>CAWGBF010000017.1:0-113502 GCA_963820775.1 uncultured Alphaproteobacteria bacterium | reverse complement strand
GCCGCCTCCTTGGCGGCCTCGGTGCCCTTATGGCCCATGGCGACGCCCACATCGGCGCGCTTCAGCGCCGGCGCGTCATTGACGCCGTCGCCGGTCATCGACACGACCGCTCCATCGGCCTGCAGCGCCTCGACCAGCCTCAGCTTGTGCCCGGGGCTGGTGCGGGCGAACACGGACGTCGTCGGCAGCGCGCGGCGAAGCGCGGAATCGTCCATCGCATCGATTGCGTGGCCGGTCAGCGCGTCGATGTCGCCCTTGCCCAACCCCAGCTCGCGCGCGATCGCGGCCCCGGTCGAGGCGTGATCGCCGGTGATCATCTTGACGTCGATCCCCGCCGCCTTGCATTCGGCGATCGCCTGAACGGCTTCCGGCCGGGGCGGGTCGATGAGACCGACGAGGCCGAGCAGCGTGAGCTCGCCCTCTTCGACATCAGCCAGTTCGAGGCTCTCGGCGCCGCGCGCCGGCTTCGAGGCGAAGGCGAGGACGCGCTGGCCGCGAGCCGCGAGCTTGTCGATTGCGGCCCGCCACGCCGGCGCGTCGAGCTTTTCGTCGCCGCTCGCTGAGCGCTGGGAGACGCAGAGTTCGAGCACGCGCTCGGGCGCGCCCTTGACGCTAATGACGCTGTCCGCGCCGACAGGGTTGAGCGTCGCCATGAACCGATACCGGGAGTCGAAGGGAATCTCCTTGAGCCGCGGGGACTTGCGCTTCGCAGCCTCGGGGTCCAGGCCGGCTTTCATCGCGAAGGCGATCAGCGCGCCCTCCATCGGATCGCCGTCGACGATCCACTCGGCTCCCGACTGTCTAAGCGAGGCGTCGTTACAGAGGAGAGACGCGCGGGCAATTGCGCCAAGCTCTGGGTAGGCGGAAGGATCAATTGCAGCGCCGTCGCGAAGCAGTTGGCCGCGCGGCTCGTAGCCGGACCCGGTGGTCTCGAACGCGGCCGATCCGGTCAGAAAGGAGCCGACCGTCATCTGGTTCAAGGTGAGCGTGCCGGTCTTGTCGGAGCAGATCGTCGACACCGCCCCCAGCGTCTCGACCGCAGGCAGCCTGCGAATGATGGCGTTGCGCTCGGCCATCCGCCTGACGCCGATGGCGAGCGTGATCGTCATCACCGCAGGCAGGCCTTCAGGAATGGCCGCGACCGCCACCCCGACCGCGGCCATGAACGCTTGTTCGATTTCGTAGCCGCGCGCCATGAAGGCAAAGACGCAGACGCAGGCCGCAAGCGCCAGAATGACGATCGTCAAGCGCTGTGCGAAAACGTCCATCTGGCGCAGGAGCGGCGTGGTCAGGGTTTCGACGCCTCCGACCATGGCGCTGATGCGGCCAAGCTCGGTCGCGGCGCCCGTCGCGACCACTAGCCCCGCGCCTTGCCCGCTTGCGACCAGCGTGCCGGAATAGGCCATCGAGGCGCGGTCGCCGAGCGCCGCGTCGGCAGCGACGGGGTCGATCGACTTGTCGGACGCGGCAGCCTCGCCGGTGAGCACCGCCTCTTCAATCCGGAGACTTGTCGCGCGCAACAGCCTCAGGTCCGCGGGAATGCGGTCGCCTGCTTCGGTCAGCACGACATCGCCGACCACCAGACTTTCGGCGGGAACGGTCAATCGCCGTCCGTCACGCAAAACAGAGGACTCGCGGGTGAGCATCGCGCGAATGGCCTCGAGCGACTTTTCCGCCCGACCTTCCTGGATGAAGCCGATCGCCGCGTTGATGAGCACGACGGCGAGGATGACCACGGCGTCGAGAGCGTGACGCAGCAGGATGGTGACGAGCGCCGAAGCGAGGAGGACATAGATCAGGAGGTTGTTGAACAGCGCGAACACCCGCGCGAACAATGAGCGCGGCTTGGCCGCCGGCAGGCGGTTCGGCCCGTCCGCCTCGAGCCGCCTTGCGGCTTCCTCGGAGCTCAATCCCTTGGTCGAGGACCGGCAGAGTTCGAGCGCGGCCTCGGCCGGTTCCGAATGCCAGGGGCGTTCCGTTGTCGCGATCACATCTTGCATCGCTCAAGAGCCCCTTTGGCGTTTCGCTGGCGCAATCCGCCTTCAGCCGACGACGGCAGCGATATCCTTGGCGCCCAGCCCCTTCGCGTCCGCGCGCGCGAACGCCTTCACCGCGCCGGAAATCATGTCCGCCGGAGCGCCTAGCGAGTGGGCGAGCGCCGCTGCGTAGCGAGCGTCCTTCAGCATGAGATTGAGCGCGAAATCCGCCGGCTCGAAGTCGTGCGCGAGCATGCGCGGCAGCTTGAGCTTGACGATCGGGCTCGCCGGGGCGCCGCCCAGGATGAGCTCGGAGATTTGCTCATCTCTGAAGCCTGCCTTCTTGGCGACCTCGAGCGCTTCGGCGAGCGCCGCGATCTGACCTGCGGCGAGCTGGTTGTTGATGAGCTTCCAGGTCGCGCCCGCCCCAAGGGGCCCGAGCAGATCCATCTTGCTCCCGACCGCCGCGAGCGCGAGCCGCGCCGCCTCGTAGGTTTGTGGGTCGCCGCCGACAAAGAACCTCAGTTCGCCGCCCTCCGCCGCCGCACGGCTGCCGCCGACCGGCGCATCGAGAAAGCCGCATCCCCTGGCCTCTGCGTGGCGGCCAAGCTCGCGGATCCAGCCGGGCGTCAACGTGCTGGATTCAACGCCGATGGCGCCGCTCTTGGCTCCGGCGAGAGCGCCATCCGCGCCGAGCCATATGCTGCGCGAGGCGTCGTCGTCCGCCACCATGGCGAAGATGAAGTCGGCGCCTGTCGCGGCGTCGCGCGGCGTGACGGCGACCTTGGCGCCCTTGCCGACCAGCGCTTCGGCCTTGGCTCGCGTGCGGTTCCAGACTGAGACCTCAAAACCCTTGGCCAGCCAGTTCGCGGCCATGCCGCCTCCCATGACGCCAAGGCCAAGAATTGCAACGCGTTGCATGAGCATGCTCCCTAAGAATTGAACTTATCCCAGCCCATAAGGCGCGCCGATTTAAAAACCCGCGAGGGCGAGCTTACAGCACGTGCGAACCGTCGCCGGCGCGCTTGGCGGCTTTCTGGAATTTCTTGATCACCCGGTCGCGCTTGAGCTTGGAGATGTGGTCGATGAACAGAACGCCGTTGAGATGGTCGATCTCGTGCTGCAGGACGGTGGCGAACAGGCCCTCGGCCAGGACCTCGCGTTCCTTGCCTTCGCGGTCGAGGGCGCGGGCGCGTATGGACGCCGGCCGCTCGACCTCGGCGTAATATTCCGGAATTGAGAGACAGCCCTCCTCGTAAGTCGAGCGCTCCTCCGACAACCACACGATCTCGGGGTTGATGAACACCTGTGGGTCGGGCGCTTCTTCCTTCTTGGCGGTGTCGACCACCAAAAGGCGTATGGGTTCCGCGACCTGAATGGCCGCGAGTCCGACGCCCGGCGCGTCGTGCATGGTTTCGATCATGTCGTCGATCAGCTTGCGCAGTGGGTCATCGACGCGCTCGATCGTTTTGCTGACGAGACGCAACTTCGGGTCGGGCAAAATGATGATCGGTTTGAGGGCCATGCCGGGGCTCGACTGCGGGAAGCTGCTGCTGGGTTGGTAGAGGGCCCATCGGCCTGCGACAAGACTCTATCAAATGAGGCCCACGCTAACGCGCTTTCGGCAGGTGCGGGAACAGTTCAATCATTTGCTGCTTGAATTTGGCTTGGTGTCCGTTCGCTGGAAACGGCAGCGCGTAAATAGACGCGCGACACTCGGCTTGCGTCGCCGCTTCTCGCACAAACCTCTCAATTCGCTTGAGAATGATCACGATTGCGTCCGGTGAATAAGCTCTTATTCGCTTGGCCACCTCGGGGACGGCGAGGCGCAATTGCGCCTTTCGTTTGGTCGGCGGCAAGTGGTCAACTGGGTGGTGTGCAAGATCGTCCAAGTACCATCTGAGAGCTTCAAAGTTATTCAGAAAGTCTCCGGATTGGAACTGTCTGAATCGAGTCACGCTGCTCGAAAAATTCCTCTTCAATATGGTGTCGCCACAGTAGAAGAACTTCCCACTGTTTGGAGGGGACTCTCCCACAAAAAGCGTTGTGATTCGGCGCGGCTTGAAGTGATCGCGTATCATTTCGATTTCGACTGAGTTGTCGCTCATTTCGAGGCTCCCAAGCGGCTGGAATGTAGCTGGATTCAAATGCCACCCTGACTTTGATTTTATCGGCTGGACAAGCGCGGTCAAACGTGTTCCTACTTTGTTCCGAATCGCTCAACCGCCTTATTAAGATGATTCCCGCTTCCCAGATCATTGTCATCGCCGGCGTCCCGATCTCTTTCTCCGAGGCGGTCGGCGCGGCTTTGGCGCTGCTGGCCGCGCTCATGGGCCTGAGCTTGATCGCCCTATGGCGCGCCGGGGCCGCGCGGCGGCGCGAGCGGGAGATCGCCGACGAACGGCAGGAGGCGATCGAGGCGCGCTTCGCCGCGCTTGCGCAGTCAGGCGCGGAACTCTCCGGGCGTATCGGTGGCATGTCGGAATGGCTCGGGTCACGACAGACGGACCTCGCCCACATCGTCGCCGAGCGGCTCGATTCGGTCGGGGCGCGACTCGGCGCCGGGCTCGACGCCCAAGCGCAGACGACCGGCGAAAACCTCGGCAAGCTCAACGAGCGGCTCGCCGTCATCGACGCGGCGCAGTCGCGCTTGAGCGAGATGACTCGCGAGGTGGTGTCGCTCAAGGACATTCTCTCCAACAAGCAGTCCCGCGGCGCCTTCGGTCAGGGGAGGATGGAGGCAATCGTGCGCGACGGCTTGCCGGCGGGCGCTTACGATTTCCAGTTCACCCTCTCCAACCGATCCCGCCCCGATTGCGTCATCCGCCTGCCCGGCGACGCGCGCCCGCTCGCCGTCGACGCGAAATTTCCGCTCGAGGGCTTCACCGCGTTGCGCGCCGCGCGCGACGATGAGGCGCGCAAGACGGCGCTGACGCGAGTGCGCGCCGACGTCGGCAAGCACGTCAAGGACATCGCCGAACGCTATCTTCTGCCCGGCGAGACCCAGGACGTGGCGCTCATGTTCGTACCCTCGGAAGCGATCTATTCCGATCTCGTCGACCACTTCGACGAACTCGTCCAGAAGGCTCACCGGTCGCGCGTGGTCATCGTCTCGCCGACCTTGATGATGATGGCGATCAGCGTCGCCCAGGCGATCCTGCGCGACGCGCGCATGCGCGACGAAGCGCACGCGATCCAGGCCGAGGTCGGCAAGCTCATGAACGATGTGCGAATGCTCGTCGAGCGCGCCGGCAAGCTCGAGACGCATTTCCGCCAGGCGCAGGAGGACCTCGCCGGCGTTGGGGTCGCGGGGTCTCGAATTGCGCGCCGCGCTGAGCGAATTGAAAATATGGACTTTTCGCCCGAGCGCGCTGCGCCTGCGTCCGAGGTTTTGCCCTTCGCGCGCGGCGCGGAGTAGGGTAGGCGCATTGAGTTTGCGTCCGCCGTCGCTTTCGGAGAGGACGCAACCAAATCTCCGTGGCGGGGCGTCGAGATGTTTGCACAATGACCGCGCGCATCGACCGGCGCGGTGTCCTTGCGGGAATCGCGGTCCTGCTCGGGGGGTGCGCGACCCAACGCGGGTGGGGCCCGGGCGCCGGCTTAAATCCATTTGCGAACCCCGGGCTCGCCGGCGCCTATGGCCCTGTGCTCGACCATGGGCACGAGATTCCCGCGCTTGACCTCACCCAGATCGATCCCAGCCTGCTTCGCCAGCAGGTCGCCTTCGCCGGCCCCTATCGGCCGGGGACGATCGTCGTCAACATCGGCGAGCGGCATCTCTATTTCGTCGAGCCCGGCGGCGTTGCAATGCGCTACTCGGTGGGCGTTGGGCGGGAGGAAGCGCTCAATTTTCGCGGCTCGGCCGTCATCGGCCGAAAGGCCGAATGGCCGCACTGGACGCCGACCGCTGACATGATTCGCCGCATGCCGATCTATGCGCACTACACGGCCGGGCTGCCGGGCGGCATCAACAATCCGCTGGGCGCGCGCGCGCTTTACCTCTATCGCGGCAATCAGGACACCTATTTTCGCCTTCATGGCACGATCGAACCGGAGACGATCGGCCAGAAAGTGTCGAGCGGCTGCATTCGGCTGTTCAATCATGACATCATCGATCTTTACAACCGCTCTCCGGTCGGAACGCAGGTTGTTGTGCTGCAGGAAGGGGAGTTCATGCGCGCGGAGGCCCCGCCGGAGATGGGCGCCGCCTATTATGATCCCTACGCAGCCGAATTGCCAGGACCGTACCCAGGCCCGCCGGGCCCCTATGCCGGCCCCTATTATGAGCCGCCGCCATGGGTGGCGTGGTGAATGTCGTAGGTTCGGAAGGATTTTGAGACCTCCCGCTTTTCGAACCTGGGCACGCGTGGAGTAGAGCAGGGCGGGCCGCCGCCTTCACGCGCTTGTCATCGCGGAAGCGATTTGTTAGACGACCGCCTTCGCTTTGCGCTGTCTTAACGCGGAGCGAAATGTGCGGTCATGGCGGAACTGGTAGACGCGCTAGCTTGAGGTGCTAGTTCTTTAACCGGAGTGGAGGTTCGAGTCCTCTTGACCGCACCAATTCCTTCAGCGGCTCCATTGTTTGGCCGCCGGTCAATGGGGCGGCAGTCGGACCAGAAGCTCGGCCGCTACGCCGAATGCGAGCGCAATCATCAGGAGCACGCCGAGACGTGTGAATATCTGCGACGGCGCCGGCGGATCGATTTCGCACGGATCGTACCGGTCGAGGCCGCGCTTTGGCGGGTCTTCGTGTCTGTCCGCTCTCACACCGTCCCATGACAGATTGCCCATAAAACGCGCCTCCATGTCCTCAGATGAGGAAAACATGTGCCGGGAGGCATAAGCATTCGAGACGGAATCTGGGTCGCAAGCATAAGAAACGCATAAACCTCCAGCGCGACCGTGGCGCTCGTGCTCGATCCGGCGGCGACGACCGTGCGCGCTTCGCCTACCCTTGGCTGCTCGACGATCGTATGATCTCGACACTCGTGAACTGGAGCGGCGTCATGGCGGAGCAAATCATTATCCAATCTTCCGAGGCCCAGGTCCGGTCGATGATCGGGGCTTGGGCGCAAGCCATGCGAGCGAAAGACGCCGCCGGAGTGGCGGCGCACTGGGCTCAGGATTTGGTTCAGTTCGATTTTGCTCCGCCGCTGCGAACGATCGGCAATGATCCCCAGGGACTAAAGGACTGGTTCGCCAGCTGGCGAGGCCAGATCGGTTTTGCGATCACGGAGCTCAACGTCACCGCGAGCGAGACCGTCGCGTTTTGTCACGCACTGGTCCACCTGACGGGCAGCCGCACCGACGGTTCCGAATCCGATGTTTGGTTCCGTGAGACCTTGGGTCTGCGCAAGGCCGGCGGCGCCTGGAAGATCGCGCACGGCCACGAGTCCGTGCCCATGCATATGGATGGAAGTTTCAGGGCGGCGATCGATCTTGAGCCTTAGGCGCTCGTTTGAGACCGGCGCCAAAGGCCGCGGATCAGGCCGCCTATGGCGCCCCCGACGAATCCCAACGGACCTGTGATGAAAAGCCCGAGCAGCGGCCCCTGATTGGCTTGCGGCGCCAACACCATCGGTCCGAAGAACCCGCCACAGAATGCGACCGCGCCGACGATCGCCGCCCACGCCATTGTCGTTTCGAACACGCCTGACCTCTCGGCGCCCATTCCGCGCCAGGTCAGCCACGCCAGCCCGGCGGCCGTCAGAAACGCGGCGCCTGCCGCCAGCCATGACAGGCCTTCAGGGAAGATTTGGACAAACAGCAGCCAGTACGAAAAGAGGAAAGCGGCCACAAAGACCAGGATGGAGATGAAACACTTTCCGACAGTGGCCACGGAAGCCTCTCGTGCGGGCAGGGCGCGTTGTGTTGCGACGAGGTTGAGCCGTCGCCCGCGCCAGCCTCTCATACGTGGCCGCAACGATACGCTCGGCGAATTGATCAAGTCTAAACTTCGGCGCCTTAGATTGGGGGGCTGCCTGCTCCCATTGGGCAGGAGTTAACCGGGCTAACGGCTCTCAGATGTCGACTTGGCGCAGTTCTCCGCAATGGCGCCCCCGGCAATTCGGCTGGTTCGTCCCGACGGAGTTTCCGCCTTTCGTGGCCTGGCTGGCGCCCTGCGCGATCGGCGCGCTCATGATCGCCGCGGACAAGATTGTCAGTGACGCGATTCCCCCGTGGCCTGAGCGGCTCGATCAGATCGGGCTCTTCAGCCGCTATTGTCTCGCGACTCTGCTTTATTCGCCGTTGTGGGGATTTCCCGCCATTCTGGCCGCTGTTCCTCTTCGAGGAATATTGCTGGGCAACGGCTTGTTCGGCTGGGGGAGCGCCCTTATCGCGGGCGCCATAGCGGGACTGGCGACACCGCTTATGCTCGGACCGAGATTGTGGCTGGACGGGCCGCTCTACGGCGCGGTTTATTTGGCGATGCAATACATCATTTACCGCGCGCGCTATCCCGCCGCATTCGACGTCTGATCATGCCGCGCCGCCGTTCGCGAACTCGCGTCTAGATCGGCCGAACCCGTCCTGGAACGCCAAGCGGGCATTCCAGAGCGTCGCGGTCCCAGCCCCCGGCGTCGGCTGCGGCCGCATAGGTCGTGGACAGGAATTGAAGCAGCATGGCGTCCGGGTCCGGCGCTTGCGCGACCGTATCGTAGGGCAGGATGAATTCTCCAAGCGTCGTGTCGAAAGAAGCGCCGGGCGACGCGGGCCGTTCGCGAAAGCCCGCCGGCTCGGGATAGGCGTAAGAATAGAAGGCCGCGCGCGGAAAGGCCTCGTTTCCCGGCCAGAATCCGGCGCTGCTCACTTCGTGCGAATAAGCTTCGCGCGCGACGGCGTTGGGCAATCCGGGCACGCCGCCTGGATGGAGCGGCGCGCGGCGCCCGGAGAACCGGGTCACCGCGAGATCGAAGCTGCCCCAAAAGAAATGGACCGGGCTCGCCTTGCCGAGGAAGCTGGATCGGAAGAGCTTGAAGATCCGATCCGCCTGCACGAGCGCGCGCCAGAAGCGATGGGCCGCGGCCGGGTCATAAGTCGCATGCATCCGGTCCTCAGAAAAGCGGATCGGGTTGGGAACTTCGTTCGGCGTCTCCTTGATCGCCACCGTAACGCCGACGCTGGCGAGGAGATCGATGGTGGCGGAAAAGAAATCGGCGACCGACTGGGCCTTAAGCGGCAAAAACCGTTCGGCTCCTCGGCTGGTTCTCACGTTGAGCCGATGGGCTACAAAGTTGAACTCGATCTCGAATATCTCGGCCCCGATCGGGATCGGCGACGCGCCAAGTCCGCGGGCCGTCACATAAAGCGGAGTCTGCCAGCTATGGTTCAGCCAAGGAGTTAGCGTCAGCCGGATCTTGCCGACGATCTGGGTCCAGAGATGCAAGGTCGCGAGCGTATCGCTCCACGCCGCATAGGTGAGATCGGGCCAGATCACGTCGGCGTCGTCTGCAGCGGCCATCATCGTCCTTTCCGGAGGAAGCGGGCGCCTGCGCCGTAGCTGCTTGGCCCCGCTCGACGGGCGGCCGGCCCTGGAAGCTCGCGCAGGCTTGAACTTGCCGCGGCATTTTGCGTCATTCAAAGTTCGGTCTATCGCTCCTAAATATCACGTGGGCGCTGCGCGACGAAGATTAGGAATCACGCGATGTTGCACAAAAGGATCATTTTCGGCGCGCTTGCGGGGGCCCTTTCATGTTTGGCGCGGCAAGCGATCGCCCAGGATTCTCGCCCCGTTCATGGCGGCGCTTGGCCGATTTAGAACGGGGTCAAACACCAGCCGACCAGGGGCGCGGTAGGAGGGGAATTCTCGCCGAGCCAGGCGGAGGAGACCGAACGATTATACGAGGAATTAATGTCAACTAACTTCGCCGCTACGCATCATTCGGGAACCGCACGCATGCGCTAATGCGCCCTCCAAGGCGTTGATCGCGCCGTTCAAGTCCGCGGCAGCTCGACCCCGGAAATCTCCTGGCAAATGTCGATGAGCCTGTCTTGCAACGCAACGTCCCGGGCTTCAGGGTTCGGTTCGCGACGTTTCAAGTGATAGAAATAGCCGCCGGTGGTCCGCGCGGCGGGTTCGTCGCTGGTCGCCAGCCACGCTTGGGTGAGGTGGGCCTGATCGATGTCATCCGGCGCGCCCGCCCCGCCCATCTTGGTCGGGACCCAGCCGGGCGTCATCGCGTTCGACAGCACATTCGGCCAGAGGTGCGCGACGGCGAAAGCGAGCATCGCGTCGAGCAGCTTGCTCTCGCCGTAAGCCGTCGATCCGTCCCAACGCCGCTTGCGCCACAGGATATCGTCGAGATTCGCGTCTGCGCGCTCGTGCATGCCAGAGCTCAGATAGACGAGTTGCTTCGGCCGTTCGATCAGCGCGGTGAGGACATAGGGCGCAAGCGTGTTGATGGCGAATACATGCGGCAAGCCGTCGCTCGTTAAGCGATGCTCTTCGCGATAGCCGACGGCGGCGTTGTGAATGATTGCGTCGAATGAGCCGAGCGCGTTGACTTGCTTTGCAACGTCCTTGGCGCCAGCGATGCTGGAGAGGTCGCCGACGACGACAGCTTCGGCCTTGGGCAGGGCCATTTTCCCGTCCGCGGCGCGCGCGTCGTTGCGGGCGTGCGAGACGACCCTGTGGCCTTGATCCGCGAGAAGCTGACCGACCATCAAACCGAGACCATCGGACGATCCCGTAATGAAGACGCGCGCCATGCTGTTCTCCTAGCGTTGCGCTCGGCTATTGATATTCGGCGATTGATATCGGTCGTCCTGCGTGGGCTGGCTTGTCGAAGTCGAAGCCGGGGCGCGCCGAGCTGCGTTGAAAGAGCATGTACGCCGGACGGCGGAGGCGGCGGTCGCGCCTAGGGCGCTTACCCCATCGCCTCCAGTTCGCCGATCATCCGCTCGATCACCGAAAGGCCGATCTTCCAGAATCCCGGGTCCTTCGCATCGAGGCCGAACGGCGCGAGCAACTCGGAATAGGACTTCGATCCGCCTGCCGCGAGCAACGAGAGATAGCGCTCGGCGAAGCCCTCGCTCGAACGCTCGTAGACCCCGTACAGCGAATTGACGAGGCAATCGCCGAACGCATAGGCGTAGACATAGAACGGCGAATGGATGAAATGCCCGATATAGGCCCAATAGGTCTCGTAGCCGGGTCTGAGCGCAATGGCGGGGCCAAGGCTTTCGGCCTGGGTGCTCATCCACGACTGGCTGATTTGTTCAGTCGTCAATTCGCCGTTGCGGCGCTCCAGGTGCACGGCCCGCTCGAACTTGTAGAACGCGATCTGGCGCACCACGGTGTTGAGCATGTCCTCGACCTTGGACGCCAACATGGCCTTTCGCTCGACAGGATCGGAGGTTGCGGCGAGCATCGAGCGGAAGGTCAGCATCTCGCCGAACACCGAGGCCGTCTCGGCGAGCGTGAGCGGCGTCGGCGCCATCAGCGGGCCGTTGACGCCGGCCAGCACCTGATGGACGCCGTGGCCGAGCTCATGCGCGAGCGTGGTCACGTCACGCGCCTTGCCGAGGAAATTCAGCAGAATGTATGGATGAGAGGACGGCGTCGTCGGATGTGCGAAGGCGCCGGGGGCTTTGCCAGGCCTCACCGGCGCGTCGATCCACCCTTCATCGAAGAACCGCCGGGCGATATCGCCCATGCGCGGCGAAAACCCGCGATAGGCGTCGAGCACGATGTCGCGCGCCGTCTCCCACTTGTAGACGCGTCGCGGCGTGTTCGGCAGCGGCGCGTTGCGGTCCCAGTGGTCGAGCTGCTCCTTGCCGAACCACCGCGCTTTGAGCGCGTAATAGCGATGCGACAGGCGCGGATAGGCGTCCGTGACCGCCGTAACCAGCGCCTCGACAACCTCGGGCTCGACCCGGTTGGCGAGGTGGCGCGAATCGGCGACATCCTTGAACTTGCGCCAGCGATCGGAGGTCTCCTTATCCTTGGCTAGCGTATTCGTGATGAGGGCGAAGAGACGCAGGTTGGCGCCGAGCGTCGCGGCGAGGGCGTCGGCCGCCGTTTCCCTGATCTTCGCGTCCGGATCCATAAGTTTGCCGAGCAGCGGCTCAAGCGTCAGGCTCTCGCCCTCGAAGTCGAACCTCAGCGCCGCCATCGTGTCGTCGAACAGGCGGTTCCATGCGGCGGCGGCGCTGACCGACTTGTCGAGGAACAAGCGTTCGAGGTCGTCGGCAAGCTGATGCGGCTTCTCCTTGCGGATGTCCTCGAGCCAGGGGCGATAATGGCCGAGGACCGGCGCCGCCATCGCAGCGTTCAGCTTGGCGTCGTCGAGGCGATTGAGTTCGAGCTCGAAAAACAACAGATCGCCGGCGAGCGCGGTCACGCGCTCCTGCGCGTCGCCGTAGAATTTCGCGATTCTCGGATTGCTGGTGTCGGAGGCGTAGAGCAGCGACGCATACGCCATGATGCGCCCGGTCAAATCCTGCAGCGACTCATAGGCTTTGACCGCTACGGCCAGCGTCTCGCCCGCGTCCGGCTTTTCGGCCATCTCCTCGAGCTTGCCGCGATAGGCTTCGGCGAACAGCTTGGCTTCCTGTTCGGCGCGCTCGAGATCGGCGCCGAAGCGGCTCGAGTCCATGCCCTCGTACAAATCCTGAAGGCGCCATTCCGGCAGGGCGCCAAGATCCGCCGGGGCAGGCGAAGGCGACAAAGCGACATCGGGGAAATGAAACTTCAAGCTCATCGGCCAAGCCTCTTTGTTGGCTCCTGCTAACGCTTCCACGCTTCTTTCGCGCCCACAAAGCGGCGCTTTTGCGGAGGGGGCGGGTCGGAACGGGACGGCGTTAACATCGCATTTACCGTGATGCCACAATATGGCGCAATGCGCGGCTCTTAAGGCTGCCCTCGGAGGACGATGACCGCTCTCATACTCATCGTTGATGACGATCCCATCCAGCGGCGCCTGCTCGAGGCGACGGCCAGACGATTTGGCTACGACGCCGAATGCGTGGAATTGGGCGAAGCGGCGCTCGCGCGCCTCGAGGCGAGTGATCGGCCGCCGATCAATCTCCTGATCCTCGATCTCGTCATGCCCGATCTCGACGGCATGGGGGTCTTGGCGCGGATGCGCCAGCGCGATATCGCCGTTCCCGCGATCGTTCAGACGGCGCATGGTTCGATCGAGGTCGTCATCTCCGCCATGCGCGCGGGCGCGACGGACTTCGTCGTCAAGCCGGTCGGCGCCGAGCGCCTGCAGGTGTCGATCCGCAATGCGCTCCGCGTCGATGCGCTGGAGGACGAACTGCGACGGGCCACCCGGCGCAACGCCGGCGAACTCAGCTTCCGCGACATCGTCACCCGCGCGGAATCGATGGCGCGCACCGTGCGGCTCGCCGAGCGCGCCGCCAAGTCGAACATACCCGTCCTGATCGAAGGCGAATCCGGCGTCGGCAAGGAATTGATGGCGCGCGCGATCCAGGGCGGCTCCGACCGGCGAGGCCGGCCGTTCGTCACCGTCAATTGCGGCGCGCTGCCCGAGACGCTGGTCGAGTCCATCCTCTTCGGGCATGAGAAAGGCTCATTCACCGGGGCGACCGACAAGCATGCTGGCAAGTTCGCCGAAGCCAACGGCGGCACGCTCTTTCTCGACGAGATCGGCGAACTGCCGCCCGAAGCTCAAGTCAAACTGTTGCGCGCGCTGCAGGAGGGCGAGATCGATCCGGTCGGCTCGCGGCGTCCGGTCAAGGTCGATTTCCGCCTCGTGTCGGCGACCAACAAGAACCTCATCGAACTGGTCAAAGCGGGCCGTTTCCGCGAGGATCTTTTCTATCGCCTCAACGTGTTCCCGATCTCCATTCCGCCCTTGCGGGCTCGCCTCTGCGACGTGCCGGATCTCGCCATGCGCTTTCTCGCCCGCTTCTGCGTCGAAGAGGGCAAGCGTATCCGTGGGCTAGCCAATGACGCGCTCGCGCTGCTCACCACTTACGACTGGCCGGGCAACGTCCGCCAGCTCGAGAACGCCATGTTTCGCGCCGTGGTGCTGGCGGACGGCAATGAACTGACAACGGCGGAGTTTCCCCAGATCGCCGCGCAGGTCGAGGGCTACGACATACGCATTCCGCCGGCGCCGCCCCCAATCGCCGCCGACCCGGCGGCTTCCATCGGTTTCCGGCCGGCCGTTCAGGACCATCGCGACCCGCATTCGCTGCGGATGATCAACGACAGCGGCGACGTGCGCATGCTCGAGGAGATTGAAACCGAGGTCATTCGCTTCGCGCTCTCCCACTATCGCGGTCAAATGTCGCAAATGGCGCGCAAGCTCGGCATCGGGCGCTCAACGCTCTATCGCAAGATGAAAGACATCGGAATCGCGATGACATGCTCGGCGACGCTGCGGCATAATGCAGGCGAAGCGGCGGCGGATTTCGATGGCGGACATTTCTGCTCAACCTCGTCCTGAGGAGCGGAGCCTTAGGCGAAGCGTCTCGAAGGACGCTCCAGCGAGGGCGAACGGCGCCGCCACTGGATCACTCCCTTCGACAAGCTCGGGGCAGGCTTTCGCGGTGCCGCGGTTTCGCGCGTCTCCTCAGAATGAGGTCTGTGGACGGACCAGTCGTGCCCTCGGGTACGGAACCTGGCGCAAGCTTCTCCTGACGGGCTTGAGCGCAGCCGCAATGGCGTGCGCCGCGAGCCTCGCCTTCGCCGATCCTCGGTCGCCTCTCGACCCCTCAACGACCGACGTTAGGGCGGAGATGCGCCTCTCCTCCCCCCTTGTGGGGGAGGATCAAGGAGGGGGGTCGCGCCGTCCTACGCAACAAGGAAGCGGTGACGCTTGCGACAACTGGTCCGCGCGACCCCCCACCCATGGGCGTTCCCACAGAGCGCCCGTCTTTCGACGGGCGCTATGCCCGCCCCCTCAAGAGGGGGCGCGGTGCGCTAACGAGATGAATTTGGGCGACCTTGACAGCGCGAGTCCGTTACTCGCCGTGTTCAACGCCACTCCGCCCGCCCGCGACCCCCCACTGCACACGGTCTGGGCGGCTGAGCCGAAGCTCGACCCCGCCGCGTCTACAGCCGCAGCTCCAGAAGAGCTGCCGCCGCACCGGTCGTCTACGACCCCACCGCCGGACCCCCGCTGTCGGCGATGCAAAAAGCGCTGCAAGCGGCGATCGGGCGGCTCGTCGGGCGCGATGATCGCCGCAACCCGCTGGGCAGCGGCGACTGGCGCGCCGCCCGCGCCGCGATTGCGACCTTTTACGCGCGACGCGCCTACACGCCGGTGTGGCTCGGCGAGAACGGCCTGACCGAAGCAGGGCGGGCGGCTCTCAGGCAAATCGCCCGCGCCCCCGACGACGGCCTCGACCTGTCAGCCTTCCCGCCGCCGCGCGAGCTTAAGCCCGGCCTCGCCCCGGACGCGCTCGCCGAAGCCGAAACCACCATCGCCTCCGCGGTGGTGACTTACGCCGAACAGGCGACGGGGATCGCGCGTTCGACCCTCGCGGGTCTCGCCGCTCATCTTCGCGACCCCGAGCCTCGCCGATCCGGGCGCGGCGCTGGCGGAAACGGCCGCCGCCGCGGATCCCGCTCAGCGGCTCGCCGACTTCAACCCGCCAGCAGAAGGGCTACCGCGCGCTGCGTGACGAACTGAAGCGCCTCGAGGCGCCGGACAGCGCCAGACGTCGCTCGCCCATCGTGAGCGCCGACCTTGATCCCGATCCGCTGCTTGATCTTCAAGCCGATGGCGCCCCACAGCGAACGAAGCGGCGCGCCAGCGCCCGCATTCATACGGCCTCCGCCAGCTCGACATTCGCCGTCGCCCCGCTCGCGCGCCAACGGGCGGCGATCCTCGCGAACATGGAAATGTGGCGCTGGGAGCCGCGCGACATGGGCGAGCGGCGGATCGAGGTCAATGTCGCGAACTTCTCGGTCGCCGTGCTGGAGGGCGATCAGGTCATTCACGAGGCGCGGGTCGTCGTCGGCAAGCCGCAGACGCCGACGCCGATCTTCTCCAGCGTCATGCGCTACGTCCTCATCAATCCCTCCTGGCAGGTCCCCGATTCGATCATCCAGAAGGAAATGATGTCGAAGCTCGGCTCCGCTCAGCCGCCGCGGCTACGAGGTGAAGACGGTCGGCGGCCGGCTGACGGTCCGCCAGTTGCCCGGCGAGGACAATGCGCTCGGACGAATCGCGTTCATGTTTCCGAACGACCATGCGATCTATCTGCACGACACGCCGGCGCGCGAGCTGTTCGATGAGGAAACCCGCGCTTTCAGCCATGGCTGCATTCGCGTCGAAGACCCGGTGAGCCTGGCCGAGCTGGTCCTGGGCGGCGAATCAGGCGGATGGACGCAAGAGCGGATCGAGGCCTCATTCGGGGATAAGGAGCGGACGGTGTTCCTGCCTCATCCGCTGCCCATTCATATCGAGTACTTCACTGATTTTATTGATGAATTCGGTGGGCTGCAGGAGCGGCCGGACGTCTACGGGCTGATTTGCAAGGTCGAAGCCCTACTCGCGCTGGCAAGTCAAGATTGAAAGGGAGGCGATATCGGGCTATAGCCGCAATAGATCGCTTTTTTGCCTTAACTGTGACGCAAGCGTCACAATGCGAACAGGAGCGCCGGGGACATGGCGCTCGGGAGGTCGCGTAGGGTCGGCGGGAGAGGCCGGCGAAAGCGTAAGCGTAGGGCATGAATAGGCACAGTCCGCCGGCTTCGCCGCCGGTCGTGACGTGTTGGGGAAGGATGGGTTGTTGGCGGGTTTAAATGTGAGCATCTGCGCCGGCCGCGGCGGGGCGGCGGCGCAAGTGGCGGTGGCGGCGGCGTTCACGCTCGCCTGGCTCGTTCCGAACTCGACCGAGTTGGCGGTCGCCAACGGCGACACGCGAACCATCATTCTCTCGAGCCAGCACACCAACGAATCCGGCTCGTTCACCTTCATGGTCAATGGCGTCTATGATCAGGCTGCCCTCGACAAGCTGAACTGGTTCTGCCGGGATTGGCGGCTCAATGAGCAGACCAAGATGGACCCGCATCTGTTCGACGTCATCTGGGAGGTCTATCGCGAGTCGGGGTCGACGCAGCCGATCGACGTTCTCTCCGGCTACCGGTCGCCGCAGACCAACGCGATGCTGCGCCGCCGCTCGCGGCAGGTGGCCGAGCATTCGCAGCACATGCAGGGCAAGGCGATCGACGCCCATTTCCTCGACGTCGGCACCGGGCGCATCCGCGACATCGCCATGCGCATGCAGGCGGGCGGCGTCGGCTTCTATCCGACCGGCAATACGCCTTGGGTGCATATCGACAGCGGCTCGGTCCGGTATTGGCCGAAAATGAGCCGCGACGCGCTGACCCGCCTGTTCCCTGACGGAAAGACGGTTTTCATCCCCGCCGACGGCCAGCCGATGCCTGGCTATGAGCTGGCGCGGGCCGAGATCGAGGCCCGCGGCGGAAACGTGCAAGTGGCGAGCGGCGGTGGCATTGGCGGGCTCTTCGCCTGGCTGTTCGGCGGCGGCGCCGACGACGCCGAGGAATCCGGCGGCCAGGAAGCGACGACCACTATGGCGACGACCGGCAACGCGCGCGGCGGTCGTAGCGGCGGCTCGCAGCCGCAGGTCGAGGTCGCCGACGTCGGGCCCGAGGCGGTCGCCAAGGCCAAGCGGAACTTGCCGACCGGTCCCGCCTATGCCGGATCTGCCGAGCCGGCGCCGGCCGCGAAGTCTCAGGCGCCCGATTCCGGGCCGGAGGCGGTGGCCAGGGCCAAGCGCAACTTGCCGACCGGCGCGGCTTACGCCAGCGCCGCAGAGCCAGCGTCGCAGCCGCCGGTCAAACCGCAGGCTGTCGCGGCGCTGGAGCAGCCCAACGTGGCCAGCGACGCTTCGCCGGACGAGCCGCGCGGCGCCGCCGGGCCGAAGATCCTCGCGCCGCTGCCGCCGCGGAAGCCGGCCGATTTCGCGGCCCTCGCGTTTGCCGACGCGCCCATGCCTCCGGTTCGTCCGGCGGAGCTGATCCTTGCCTCGGCCACGGACCAGACGGGGGGCGCATTTTTGCCGCCCTCGAACAAGGGGTTCGGCCCGGCCGCGCAGCGCGGATCTCTGCCGCAGGTTATTACCTCCGGCGTCGATCGCGCGCCGACCGGCGCGCTGGCGCTGGCTGAAGGGTTGTCGCTGCCGGCATATGACGACAGCGCGCTCCTGGCCCGGGCGGCTGAGCTCACCGTGGCCTTGCCGCCAATGCCGATCCCCAATATCGCGGCGCCCGCCTCCGCGCCCGACAAGACCGCCGCCGCGACCCCGCCGCCGGCGAAGCACGGCTGGGTGATTCGGACGGCGGCGGTGGCGGCCGAAGACCTGGCGCAATTGTTTGGACTGCCGTTCGGCGGCTCCAGGACCGCCGCGCCGGCTCAGGCAAGCCCCGACGAATTGGACGCCTCGCAGCAATAGGCTGAAGCCGCTTTCGGCGGAGATAAACGGTGCGCGCGAGTTGTTTCGGCGCCGGCAAGCGGAGGGAGGGTTGCTACGCGGTCGGCAGGGGCCCGAAGCTTCGAAATGACGGGTAGGTAGTTCTCCGCATTGTCAAGCCGGGTTCGCGGCTTCATCGTTGAGTTCGCGCACGGCACCGGCGGTTGCGAGCGTGCGAAGCATTTGCGTCGGCCCACGATCAAAGCGCGCTCAAGAATTGACGCAAGATCGAGTAATGTAGCCCCCGCTATCGGTCCGCAGGGAGGTCGAGATGCCAAGCAACACGAAGGGCTCCACCGACGATCGGCTGACGCACCCGCTTTTCGATCAACTCGGGCCCATATCGGCTGCGGCCGAGGGTCTCTTCGCCTATAGCGCGAAAGTCGTGTGCGGTAGACAGACCGACGCAAGCTGCTGTTGCGTCGCGGGCGTTCGGCCAGGCGTGTACGCGACGGAGGTCAACATTCAAAACCTCAATCTCGTCACCGCGCCGGTTCTTAAGTTTGTTCTGCCATTGAGCAATTCCGGAGCGGTCGTGGCGCGTGAACCCAACGTCGCCGACCCCGCTGCTCTTCGTGGACCGCCGGTTGAGGTCATCAAACTTCCCCCGCTCGGGGCGACGATGGACGATTGTTGCCGCATCTCGGAGTTGCTCTTGGGCGCGGCTCCGAGCGGAGACAGCCCACTCACCATCGCCATCCTGACGATCGTGAGCCAGTTCGAGCTGTCCGTCTCCGTCGTCTACACGGCGAACCCGCTCAGCGGAGACGGGATCAGCATCGACGTCGAGTATCTTCCATCACGGCTTCTGCGGCTTCGCGGCCAGGGTTGACGGCGCCGCGAGTGCTGGCAGCCGCGTCGGCGTTCTGATAACACGCAGCCTGCCGATTTGATCGGCTTGCTGGGAAACGCCGTGGATATCTTGGCGTGGCTGCGCGAGCTGGGCCTGGAGCGCTATGAGCAGGCGTTCCGGGAGAATGAGATTGCTGCCGATATTCTGCCTAAGCTGACTGCCGACGATCTGAGAGACATCGGCGTCAACATCGTTGGGCACCGCCGCAAGCTTCTAGAAGCGATCGCCGCCCTGGCCGGGCCTGCTCGGGCGCAGCAGGCAGGACTGGGCGCCCCAGCCGAGTCCCCACCCACGGCGCGGCCTTTTGCAGCTGAGCGGCGGCAGCTGACCGTGATGTTCGTCGATCTTGTGGGCTCGACCGCGTTGTCGGCGGCGCTCGATCCCGAGGAGATGGGCGCGGCCATTCGTGTCTACCAGAACGCCGTGGCCGGCGAGACCCTTCGCTTCGAGGGCCACATCGCCAAGTTCATGGGCGACGGCGTGCTGGCCTATTTCGGCTGGCCGCAGGCGCACGAGGACGACGCCGAGCGGGCGGTGCGGGCGGGCCTCGCCCTCGTCCAAACCGTGGGCGCGCTTGAGGTGGCTGGCCGTCGGCTCGCGGCCCGGATCGGGATCGCGACCGGGCTTGTGGTGGTTGGCGAGTCGGTGGGCGAGGGCGAGGCGCAGGAGCGTGCCGTGGTTGGCGAGACGCCGAACCTTGCCGCCCGGCTGCAGGGGCTTGCCGCGCCCGGCAGCGTCGTCATCAGCCAGGCGACCCGGCGGCTCGTCGGCACGCTTTTCGAGCTGACCGACCTCGGTCCGACGCGCATCAAGGGCTTTGCAGAGCCGATCCCGGCCTTCGTGGTCCAGGGCGAAGGCTCCGCCGATGGTCGTTTCGAGGCCCTTCATGGCCAGCGGCTGACGCCGCTGGTCGGACGTGAGCACGAACTGGCCATGCTGCTGGAGCGCTGGAGCTGGGCCAAGGACGGTGACGGCCAGGTGGTCCTGATCGCGGGCGAGGCGGGCATTGGCAAGTCGCGCCTGCTGCGCGCCCTTCGCGAGAAGCTGGCCGGCGAGCCGCACTTCGCGCTCAGCCATTTCTGCTCGGCCTACCACACCAATAGTATGCTCCATCCGGTCGTCGCACAGCTGGAGCGGGCGGCGGGCTTCGCCTCCCATGACGAATCCGCGGACCGTCTCGCCAAACTCGAGGCGCTGCTCGCTCAGGGAGCCGAACAGGTGGACGAGGCGGCGCCGCTGGTCGCGGCGTTGCTGGGCGTCCCGACAGATGATCGCTACCCCGCCCTGAACCTTAGCCCGCAGCGCCAGAAGCAGCGCACCTTCGAGGTCCTGATCGAGCAGCTGGCCGGGCTCGCCCGCGAGCGGCCCGTCCTCGCGCTGTATGAAGACCTGAACTGGGCCGACCCCTCGACTCTGGAGCTGCTCGACATGGTGGTCGAGCGAGCGCGCGTACTGCCTGTCCTCGTCGTGATCGCGCACCGCCCGCAGTTCAGCCCGCAATGGTCGGGCCAGGCGCACGTGACGGCGCTGCCGCTCAATCGGCTCGGCCGGCGTCAGGGGGCTGCGATGGCCCTTCGGGTCACCGTCGGCAAGGCGCTGCCGACCGAGATCCTGGATCAGATCCAAGAGCGCACCGACGGCGTGCCCTTGTTCCTCGAGGAGCTGACCAGGACAATGCTCGAATCGGGCCTCATGACCGACGCCGGCGATCACTACGAGCTTACCGGGCCGCTGCCCCCGCTTGCGATCCCGACGAACCTGCACGATTCGCTGATGGCGCGGCTCGACCGGCTGGCCCCGGTCAAGGAGCTCGCCCAGATCGGCGCCGTGATCGGCCGCGAGTTCTCTCACGAGTTGCTCGCCGCAGTCGCCGACCGGCCGCAGGAGCAGCTGGAAAGCTGGCTCGACCAGCTGGTCGGCTCAGAGCTCGTGTTTCGCCGCGGCAGCCCGCCCGACGCGACCTACAGTTTCAAGCACGCCCTGGTCAAGGACGCCGCCTATCAGTCGTTGCTCAAGTCGAGGCGCCAGCAACTGCACGCTCGCGTCGCGCAGGTGTTCGAGGACCGGTTTCCGGGGGTCGTCGAAACCCAACCGGAGCTGCTTGCATATCACCTGACCGAGGCCGCGCTCGACGCGCGCGCCGCGGATGCATGGGCGCGCGCCGGTCGCGCGGCCCTCGGCCGGTCGGCGATGCGCGAGGCGGCGAACTCGCTCTCCCGGGCCGTCGGACTGCTGCGGGGAATGCCGTCCTCGGCCGATCGACAGCGCCTCGAGCTCGAGTTGCTCGGCGCCCTCGGCGTCGCTCTCACCAATACGCTCGGCCCCGCCTCTTCCGAAGCTCAGGCGGCGCACGAGCGCGCGGATCAGTTGTCCCAGGAACTCGGCGACCGCGAGGGCCAGTTTCGCGCCCGGTGGAACCTCTGGCGCGTCTACAACGTGCGCGCTGAACTCGATTCAGCTGTCGCGGCAGGCGACGCGCTCTTGGCAGAGGCTCAAGCGGACGGCGACGCCGATCACGAGCTGCAGGCGCGCCATGCCCTGTGGTCGTCGTGTATGTTCCGCGGCGATCTGGAAGCGGGTTGTCGCCACGTGGATCGCGGGCTCGCCCTCTACGAGGTCGACCGCCATGGAACGCAGGCGCTGACCTTCGGCGGCCACGACGCCCGGGAGTGCGGCCTCACCATCAGCGGCCATGCTCTGTTTCTTCTGGGTTATCCGGAGCGCGCGCTGGCCCGAAACAGGGAGGGCGTCGCGCATGCGCTGGCGCTCGGGCAACCGCAGGTGGTCGCGCACGCCCACAACTGGGGTTCGATATTGCTGCAGCTCGTTGGCGAACTCGACGAGCTCGACCGCCGCATCGTCCAGGCCGCGCGGCTCGGTGACGAGCACGGGCTCGGCCTATACTATCCCGAAGCGCGCATCATGGCCGCGTGGCGCGCCGTTCACGAGGAGCAGGATCACCGCGCCGCCGAGGAGATGCGAAATTTCCTCGACCGGCGTGCCGCCATGGGTTCAGTCGCTCTGCACAGCTATTTCCTTATGCTGTTCGCCGATGCCTTGCTGCGGCTCGGCCGACCAGACGAGGCTGCGGCCGCGATCAAGGAGGGTTTGACTCGAGCCGAGGCGACAGGCGAGCACCTTTGCACTGCGGAGCTGCACCGGCTGCGCGCGCGCCTGCCTGGCTCTCGACGCCCGTGACGCTCGGGGCGCCGAGGCCGCTCTCGACGCCGCGCTCGCCGACGCCCGTCACCAATCGTCACGCATCTTCGAGCTTCGAGCCGCTTGCGATCTCGCCCGGCTTTGGGCCGATCGGGGCGAGCGGCGGAACGCCCACGACCTGCTGGCGCCGGTGTATGGCTGGTTCACCGAAGGCTTCCAAACCGCCGATCTGAAGGATGCGAAGGCGCTCCTTGAAGAGCTTGCCTAGCTGTTTAGTCCTTGCATTTACTGGAGCGGGTTGATTTTGAATCTGTGTGGCTCAGAAGTCCAGGCTTTGCAGACGAATTCGTATGGGGTGAGGCCACGGAGTGTCTTGAGGCGTCTGGCGAAGTTGTAAGCGTCGACGAAGTTTTGCAGGTGGGCTCGCAACTGGTCGTGGGTTTCGTAGAAGTAGCGTTTGACGGGAGCGTCCTTAATGACGCCATTCATCCGCTCGACCTGTCCATTATCCGGTATGAGATCGTCGGCGTCTCGCTGTCCGGCTGTTCCCGAAAGGGAGACGGCGATATGGTGAGCCCATCCGGGACACGGGGCGCCGATGATCTCATACCGGATAATGGCATCGTCGAGCGGTTCCACAAGACGGTGCTCGATGAGTTCTATCGCATCGCCTTTCGCAACAGATCTACGGCTCGATCGCCGATCTCCAGGTCGATCTTGATCGCTGGGTCCAAAGTTACAATGAGCAAAGGCCGCACCAAGGATGATGGTGCTTCGGCAAAACGCCGATGCAGACGTTCCTTGACGCGACGCCGCTTGCGAAGAAGAAAATGATCGCCGCCTGATCATACCTGACAGGCGGAACCGACCCATCTCCGGACGCTGACCGTCAAATCAAGTGCCAGCTACTACAGGTAATCCTTGATGAGATTCTTCGCCGCGCCCGCGTAGGTCGCCCAGATATAGGCCATCGTATCGCGCGGACTGAGGCGGAAAGCCTCGCCAATGTGGCCCTCCGTGTCTTCGGCGCGACCGACAAATATCTTTCCCAATCCGATCGTGCCGTAAGCGTGGGCGAGATTTCGATCCAGCGCCAACGCATGCTCACATTCAGCGATGCCCTGTGCGGCGCGCTTGGTGTAAATCTCGACAACTCCCGACATCTGATGGCCGTGCGCATGGTCTGGAATCAATGACAAGGCCTTGGCCAACTTCGCTTCGGCCGCGGCGAAGACCGACATTGCATCGGTCACAAAGAAAACCGAGACGTAGACCCCATCGGCCCTAGCCGATGCGACGAGCGCGTCGATATTGCCGGGATCGGCGGCCAGCGCTCGGTCGAAAAAGCTGCGCGCTTGCCCCAGATTGTCAGGGGTCCAACCTTTATTGAACCAAGCCATGCCCTGGAAGTACAGGTCCATCGAGTCCGGACTCGGGGCCTGTTCCGCGCGCAGCGCCTCGGCGGCCGCGAGCTGGGCGTTGAGCGCGCCCGCCAGGCGCGCCACGATTTCGTCCTGCATGTCGAAGAGATCAGCGAGCGGCTTGTCGAAGCGCTCGGCCCAGAGATGGTTGCCGGTTTCGGAGTCGATAAGCTGGACGTTGACGAGCATGCGGGCGCCGCCGCGCTGAACGCTGCCTTCGAGAACATAACGAACGTTCAAGTCGAGCCCGATCGTCTTCACGTCGACCGGCTTGCCCTTGAAGGTGAACGCTGTTGCGGGCGATCACGACCGCGCTTCGTATGCGCGAGAGGTCGGTCGTGAGGCTCTCCGTAACCCCGTCGACGAAGTGTTCCTGCTCCGGATCGCCGCCGAGATTGGCGAACGGCAAAACGACGATCGAAAGGCGCGGTGGGCCTGATTTTTCGGGACGTGGGGCGGCGCAGGTTTGGCGACTGCCGGCCCGCCCACCTCAAGCGAGTAGACCCGGATCGGCTCGGCGATGTTCTTGAGTTGAGTCGGACCGAGATCGGTGACCGCGAGATCGAGCCGTCCCTTGACTTGCCAGTAGGCTTGTTCGGAGAGGCAGATCGCGCCGGGCTTGGCGATGCCTTCAAGACGCGCCGCGATATTGACGCCGTCGCCCATCAGGTCCCCGTCGGCCTCCTCGACCACGTCGCCAAGATGAATGCCGATCCGAAAGAGGATGCGGCGATCTTCCGGCATGCCGGCGTTGCGCTCGATCATGCGGTTCTGCACCTCGACCGCGCAGCGCACTGCGTCGACCACGCTGCGAAACTCGACGATGAGTTCGTCGCCGGTGCGCTTGACGATGCGCCCGCGATGTACGGCCATCGCGGGATCAATCAGATCGCCGCGCAACGCCCGCAGCCGGGCCGGCGTTCTTTCCTCGTCGGCGCTGGCTAACCGGCTGTAGCCGACAACATCGGCGACCAGGATCGCAGCGATCTTTCGGTTTTATCATCCGGCCTGCTTTCGCGCAATCGAGACTAGCATAGCTGACGTGGCAAACTCCCCTTCGGGCACAAAATGTTCGATGGAGTTCAGTTCAAAGGGGCCGATTGGATCGCTAATCGCGGGGCTGCCAGGGTCGATTTGACCCGCTCGGCGTGTTGGGTTTTGACCGCTGCTTGCGCCCTCGGGCTGCCCATCGGCTTCGCACGGCGGCGATAGCCAAGCCTGGGATCGAGTTGAACGCGACCAAGGCCAAGGCAAGGCTTGCGCGACGGGCGGCGGGCGGGCAGAGTGGCGCCAAGAGAGTTCGGGCTGTTCTCAACACGGTCCGCCGGTTCTCGAGGCGTGGGGCGAGAATGCGCGTTGTCTTCCTGATGGGGATGCTTGCGGTAATCAGCGGCTGCTCAAGCTACCGCGACGTTTCCTTTTACTACTATCCCAACGCGCCGCACCGCGACACATTCCCAACCCGGTCCGAGTTCTACGCGGTGGCGGACAAAGAATGTGCAAAATACGGAATGAGAGCGGCCTATAACTGGAGCAACTACACCGCCGATTTCCAGAAGCTCAGGGTGAACTACATCTGCGTTCAATGACCTCCAGCCGGCCTCGGGGCGCGGCCGAAGTTGTAGTTCAGTGAGATCGGGCTCCAATGCGGGGGCGCGGGGTAGGGCGCAGCCTCCGCGATCGCAGCCATGACGGCGATGTCGAGGTTCGGCGACCCGCTAGAGGCGACCAGCCTGCGGCCGACCAGGTTGCCGCCTTCGTCAACATAGAAATCGACCATGCCGTGCCTGTTGGCGAGGTCGAGGTGAAGGTCCGGGCTCTCGTGGAGATGCTCTTTGATCTTCCCGTAAACGATCGTCAAATATCGCGATTTGGCGTTGCCCCCGGCGACCGGCGACTCCTCGACCGAGCGCGCGAACTTGTATTGCGGAAGTTCCTCAATTGTCGGTATCGGCGCCCCGACGCGGGCCTTGTTCGGTGGCGTTAGGGGCGCCGCGGGGGCCGCCGCTTGGGCGGGATTGTCCTCCGGCTTGGGGGGATTGGCGTCCGCCGGCAATTCGCCTTCGCGCTCAGGCGTGAGATCGTGCGCGGGCGGCGCGGTCTGGCCTTTCTCCTGGTCGGCCGGCTTAGGCTCCGGCGCTGGCGATTCCGCTTTCGGCGGAGCGCCGGGGTTCGGCGAGGCAGGGGCCTCGGGGGCGGCCTTTGCCTCGGTCGTCTTGTCCGGGGATTCCCGGTTGACCTTCTCCTTGGTGGGGGCCGCGGGCGCGTCATAGGCGGGCTTTTCCAGGTCCGGCTGCGGCGGCGGCTTCGGTTTTTCCTCCGGCGGCTTCGGCGGGGGCGGCGGTTGCTCGACCACCACCTCGACCGGGATTTCCTGCACGGCGGTCGGAATTTTGAGCGGCCAGAGCCAGTAATAGAGGAAGAACGAGAGCGGAATCAGGAGATGGAACAGGGCCGCGGCGATGAGCGCGACCACGTGGAACCTGCGCTCGGCAGGCGTCGGCGGCTCGGGCGCGTCAAGGCGCTCGACCGGCTCGGCGACGAAATCGGCCTCGGACAATAACGTGGCGGTCAGCGTGGACTCCTCTCGCGAAAGCGCGATGTGTTTCCTTGGCTGAATCGTTCACAGCCGGTCAATGGGCCATATAGTCACTTTGCCGCGCGCGCCGGATTGGCGTATGCCCTCAGCCCATGAAGCGGGCCGGGGGCGGGGGCGGTGAGGCGCCCCGAAATCTGATCGCCGAACTGGACGCGGACCCATCGGCGCCGCGCGCCCCACGGGCGCTGGTGTTTGATTCCGGACTCGGCGGCCTTTCGGTGCTGGCCGAGATCAGGCGCCTCAGGCCCGACGTCGAAATCGTCTACGCCGCGGACGACGCGGCCTTTCCCTATGGCAGGCTCAGCGAAGCGGCGCTCATCGCCCGGGTCGAGACGGTGATGGCGCGACTGATCGGCGAAACCGAGCCCGATATCGTCGTCATCGCCTGCAGCACCGCCTCCACCCTGGCGCTGCCCCCCTTAAGGGCCGCCTATCCGCGCCTGCCGTTCGTCGGCACCGTGCCGGCGATCAAGCCGGCGGCGGCGGCGTCGCGGTCGGGACTGATCAGCGTCTTGGCGACGCGCGGCACCGTGGCGCGCGACTACACCCATGATTTGGTGCGCGATCACGCCGCCAATTGCGAGGTGACGCTGGTCGGCTCGCCGCTGCTGGCCGTCATCGCCGAGCGCGTCATGCGCGGCGAAGGCGTCGAGGAGGCCGAGATCGAGCGCGAGATCGCGCCGTGCTTCGTTGAACACGATGGTCGCCGCACGGACCAGATCGTGCTCGGCTGCACGCATTTTCCGCTTATCGTGGACAGAATCGAGCGCCTTTCGCCCTGGCCGGTCGGCTTCGTCGACCCGGCGCCGGCGATTGCGCGCCGTCTCGATGCGCTGATCGGCGCGGCGCGCCCAGGCGCGTCGAAGGCCCATCGAAGGCGCCGCGATCTTCACCAGCGGCGACGAGCCGCCGCCGGCGTTGCAAAAAACCTTGCGTCGTCTATGGGCTGGCGTTTACCCCCGCCGCAATGATCGGCTCGGCTCCGGCCTGATCGCGTTATTCGACTTGGGAGGCAATTCTGGCCATACCAAAGGGGGACCGACGAAATGACCGAACTGCCCGAAAACGTAACCCTTGATTGGCTTGGCGGCCAGTTTATGGCCCGGCGCGACGATCTGCGTGGCCTGCGCACCGATATGGACATGCTGATCCGACTTGTCACCCGAGTCGACCATACGCTCGAAGCGGTGCGGGAGGACATCCGTTCGCCGTGGTCGCAGAAGGGCGATCTGCGCCGCCGCATTGAGTCCTTGGAAGGCCGCCAATCGTGATCCGCATTCACATAACCGCCGCCGCCGATGAAGCGCTCGCGGCCGGCGTAAACCCGAAGAGCCTCCTGGAGCCCGCAGGATGGCTTTCTCATTTGGCTAGCCACGCCATGGGCCGCGCACGGACCGGGCGAGGACTATAGCGAGACGACTATCGGCTCCATCGTGACGGGCGCCGATGTAAACAGCTCCCAAGACTTCGAAAGGTCGCCCATGCGCACGTCGGACGGACAACCTGTTCGCCTCAGCGACTATCGCGTCCCGGACTATTTCATCGACCACGTCGAGCTTGACGTGTCGCTCGACATCCATGCGACGCGCGTGGTCTCGACCCTGTCGATGCGCCCCAATCCCGCGGGCGTGGAGCGCGCGCCGCTCGCGCTCGACGGCGACGAACTGGTGTTCGTTTCCGCCCGACTCGACGGCGATCCGATTGACGCGGCCGATTTCGAGGCGAGCCCGTCAGGGTTTCTGCTGCGCCGGCCGCCCCGGCGCGCCTTCACGCTGACGATCGAGACCCGCCTCGATCCGGCGGCCAACACCAAGCTCATGGGCCTCTATCGCACCGGCTCGGCCTATTGCACGCAATGCGAGGCGGAAGGGTTTCGCCGCATCACCTATTTTCTCGATCGCCCGGACGTGCTCTCGACCTATCGCGTGCGGCTCGAGGCGGATCGGGCCGAGGCGCCGGTGCTTCTGTCCAACGGCAATCTCGAAAGCGCGGGCGAAGCGGACACGCCCGGGCGCCACTTCGCCATCTGGCGCGATCCGCACAAGAAGCCGTGCTACCTGTTCGCGCTGGTCGCCGGCGATCTCGGCCATATCGCGGATTCATTCGTCACCGCGTCGGGCAGAAAGGTCGCGCTTGCGATCTATGTCGAGCATGGCCGCGAGGAGCGCGCGCGCTACGCGATGGACGCGCTCAAGCGCTCGATGGCCTGGGACGAGCAGGCTTATGGGCGCGAATACGATCTCGACATTTTCAACATCGTCGCCGTCTCCGATTTCAATATGGGCGCGATGGAGAACAAGGGCCTCAACGTCTTCAACGACAAATACGTCCTCGCTTCGCCGGAGACGGCGACCGACGACGACTACGCCAATATCGAGGGCGTGATCGCGCACGAATATTTTCACAACTGGACCGGCGATCGCGTCACCTGCCGCGACTGGTTCCAGCTCTGCCTCAAAGAGGGGCTGACCGTCTTCCGCGACCAGGATTTCTCCGCCGACATGCGCTCGGCGCCGGTCGAGCGCATCGGCGACGTGCGCGCGCTCCGCGCCGCGCAGTTCCCCGAGGACGCGGGGCCGCTCGCGCATAATGTGCGCCCCGAGGTCTATCACGAGATCAACAACTTCTACACCGCGACCGTCTACCAGAAAGGCGCCGAGGTCGTGCGCATGCTGAAGCGCCTGATCGGCGACCCAGGCGTTTCGCGCCGGCATGGACCTCTATTTCGAGCGCTATGACGGCCAGGCGGCGACGGTCGAGGATTTCATCGGCTGCTTCGAGACGGTCTCGGGACGCGATCTCTCCCAATTCATGCGCTGGTACAATCAGGCCGGCACGCCGAAAATCACGGTTCGCAGCGCCTATGACGAGGCGGCCAAGACCTATCGGCTCGACATCGCGCAATCGCTCGCGCCGACGCCGGGGCAAAGCGTCAAGCTGCCGATGACGATGCCGCTCGCGCTCGGCCTGGTCGGCGCGAACGGCGGCGACCTGTCGCTGACCTCGTCGGACGCGAGCGCCGACGAACTCGCAAGCGGCGTGTTCGAACTCAAGGATTCCGAGCGGTCGATCGTCTTTCGCGACGTGCCGCAGCGGCCGACCCTGTCGTTCCTGCGCGGTTTCTCCGCGCCGGTGCGGGTCGACGACGACCTGACCGAGGAGGATCTCATCGTCCTCTCCCGGCACGACAGCGACAATTTCAATCGCTGGCAATCGGTGCAGAGTCTGGCGACGCGGATTCTGCTGCGCGGCGTCAACGCCATTCGGGCCGGCCGCGCGCCCGAGCGCAATGGCGGGCTTGCGGCCGCCTTCGGCGCGTTGATCGAGGACGTCCGCGCGGGGCGCATCGATCACGCCTTCGCCGCGCTGGCGATGGGCCTGCCGACCGAAGCCGACATCGCGCGCGAGATCGGCGAGGACGTCGATCCTGACGCGATCTACGCCGCGCGCAAGGCGATGCGTGGCGCGCTCGGGCGCGCCTACGCCGGCGCGCTCGCCGCGCTGCACGCGGAGCTCGCCGATTCTTCGCCCTTCACCCCCGACGCCGCGGCGGCCGGCCGCCGCGCCTTGCGCAACGTGGCGCTGAGCTTTTTCGTCGACGGCGACGTGATCGAGGGACTGGAGCTCGCTCATCGCCAGCTCGCGGGCGCAGACAACATGACCGAACGCCTCGGCGCGCTGTCGGCGATCGCCTTCAAGCCGGACGATAAGCGCGAACATGCGCTCGAGGCGTTTGGCCGGCGCTATGCGGCGGAGCCGCTCATCCTCGACAAATGGTTCGCGCTGCAGGCGCAGATTCCCGAGCGCGAGACGCTGGAGCGGGTGCAGGGGCTCATGAACCACCACGCCTTCTCGCTCGCCAATCCCAATCGGGTGCGTTCGCTGATCGGCGGCTTCACGGCCAACCAGAGAGAGTTCAATCGCGCCGACGGCGCGGGCTTTGCGCTGCTCGAGGAGGTGGTCGCGTTTCTCGATCCGACCAATCCGCAGATCGCCGCGCGGCTCCTGACCGCGATGCGATCCTGGCGCTCGCTCGAGGAGGTCCGCCGGGGCCATGCCGAGGCGATGCTGAGGCGCATCGCCTCCCGACCGTCGCTGTCGCCGGACGTCCGCGACATCGTGACCCGCAGCCTGGGCTGAATCTCTTCTACGGGAGAGGCGTTGGGGGTGAGGGTTCGCGCGCCATGCGCGCTTTCGCCTTCACTCATCCGGTCGGCCATAGCCCGTCCGGAAGGACGCCCGTCCTTCCGGACGCCCTATCGCCGACCACCTTCTCCCGAGGAGAAGAGAAGGGTGCGCCTCTCCGGCCGCATTCCGCTGCGGCTTATTCTACCGTCGCCCTTCGGCCACAATTTTTCCGGCTGACGCGTTGTCAAGGACTAGACAAAGATTCGCACAAGGATTCTTATCGTAGTGATTCGGGCGGTAAGGCGGCCGTCCAAGTGTAATTTGTGGCGAAGTCTGGGAACGGGTGATGACGCGTGCAAGCGCGGCAAACGGGGACGCTTATCCAGTGGGGCCAGCTCAAGCACTGAGCGGGAAGGCGGCGTTTCGCTTCGCCGAGGCGTTGATTCGCCGGCCGAGCGAGGCGCTCGCACACCCGACGATCGGATCGAATCGCCGTGGGTCCTATGTTTCTTTGATTTCGCGCGCCTTTCGTGAAAAACCGGTCGCCCGCGTTTTTGTGGGCCACGCTCGAGGGCGCGCGCACCCTCGTCCCGCGGGCGCCGCGGCCCGCCGGCGGCTCGTTCCCTCGGCGGTCTTGATCTGTGTCGCCATTGCGATCCTCGGCGTCCTCGCGATCACAGTTCAGCTTTTGCGGGTCGAGCGCGATTTGGCGGTGAGCGTCGGCGCGCGCGAGATCGACATGCGCGCGACGCTGCTCGCGCAAGCTCTCAACGCGGCGCTGACCGCCGATCCGCGGGCGTCTGAAGCGGAAGTTTTTCGCAGCGTTCTCAAGGCTCATCCCGACGAGCGGCTTCCGCAGTCGGTCCTCATCGATCGCCATGGCCGCGTGGTCGGATACGAGGGGCCTGAGAACGGCTCGGCGTTCTCGGCCGCTCTCGCTGGCCGCATAAAACCGCTCGCAACCGGCGACGTTCAGGATGGCGTCATTCGAGTCCGGACCGAGGGCGGCGGCGAGGAATTCGTCGCGGTGCGGGCTCTGCCCAGAGCTTTCGCCACGGTAGCCTTTGCGTCGCCCCTCGACGGTCCGCTCGCAGACTGGCGCGGTGCGGGGATGATGACGACGTTCCTGCTTGCCTCGACCGTGGGGCTCATAATGGCCGCAGGGATCTATGCCCTCGGAACCAAGAACCATCATGAGCGGCAGCTCATAGACTCCGAGCGGCTCTTTTTGGCCACTGTCGCTGAGCTCAATCAATCGCGCCGGTCGCTTGAAGAGCAGGCCCAGCAGCTTGCCGACCTCGCCGAACGCTATCACGAGCAGAAATCGCGCGCCGAGGCCGCCCACCGCGCCAAGGCGGAATTCCTCGCCAATATGAGCCACGAGCTGCGCACGCCGCTCAACGCGATCATCGGCTTCTCGCAACTGATGGGAAACCAGACCTTCGGACCTTTGGGCTCGAAGAAGTACGGCGACTATTGCGCCAACATTCTCGCCAGCGGCGAATATCTCTTGCGCGTGGTCAGCGACGTGCTCGAAATGGCGCGTCTCGAGGCGGGCCGGGAATGTTTGAACTATGCGCGCTTTCGCGCTGAGCAGGCGGTAAGCCGGGCGGTGCTCGACGTCGCGCCGACGGCGCGTGAGAAAGGGGTTGTGGTCAAGGTCGACGTCGGCGCCGAGGTGACCGTCGAGGCCGATCCTCTGGCGGTCGAGCGCATCCTCATAACGCTCATGCGCAATGCGGTGAAATTCGCGCCCGAGGGCGGCGAGGTCGCAATCGGCGCCGTCGCGGGCGCCGACCTCATTCATTTCACCGTCGAGGATAATGGCCCTGGAATCGCGGCGGAGAACCTTGTGCAACTGGGTCGGCCTTTCGAACAGGGCGCCGCGGTCATGATCAATGGCATGAAAGGATCGGGCCTCGGTCTCGCCATCGCCAATTCGCTGGTCGAATTGCATGGCGGAACGCTGCGCCTTGAGTCCAGGCCCGGCGAGGGCGCGGCGGCGCTGGTCACCCTGCCGAGAGTGCATCGCGGATCCCGCCCGGTCGCGTTGGCGCGCGTGGCGTAAACCCCCGCCGCTGTTTGCGCGGCGGTTCGCGCCGCCAGGCTCGGAACCACGCATAAGAGCTGTGGTTAAAGTCCGCGCGAATCACGCATATCTAAACAAAAAAGCGCCACCGAGCGCGTCCGGACTGTGACGTGGATCACTGCCGCTGGGGAAGGGGCGCTGTATCCATCCAATGCGGACGCTGTCTGGCGGTCCGGGGCGATAAAAGCGGAACGCGGGCTCTCGGGCGTGAGGCGGCAGCCTCGACGATTGCGGTTCAAATCCGCGGTTTTCGATTGAAGCGGCGTTACGGAGGATGGGAGCGATGATCGGTAATGTTCAAGAGTTGGGAACGCGTGGCAGGCCTGTGTTCGACCAGGCTCAGCCGATTGGGGAAGCGGCCGAAGCGTCAGCTTGGCGCGGCCTAGAGAAAAGCCAGGAGGGGGCGCCCGAATTCGATGCGGTTTCGGCGAGCGCTGACACGCCGGCGGACGGGGAGACGGTCGAGGCGGCGGTGAAATGGTTCAACGCGACGAAAGGATATGGTTTCGTCGAGCTCTCGGACGGCCGGGGCGACGCGTTCCTGCATCTTAAGACCCTGCGCGAAACCGGACGCCAAACTCTGCCTTCGGGCGCGAAGATTCGCGTTGTCGCTCGCGCGGGCTCCCGAGGGGCGGAGGTGGTGCGGGTGATTGAGGTCGACGCCAAAAGCGCCATCGAGCGATCGTCGCGGCGTTCGACTTTTGACCCATCCGCAGCCTTCGATTTGACTGGCAAAGTCAAGTGGTTCGACGACGCCCGCGGCTTCGGATTCGTCGCCAGCGACGATTTCGGCAGGGACGTGTTCGTCCACAGCTCCACTCTCGGCGCCTGCAATATCAGAGCGCTCTTCGAAGGCCAGGCCGTGTCGATGCGCGTCGTCGAGACACCGAAGGGTCGCGAGGCGATTGCGATCGTCGTATAGCCGACGCCGCCCGCGCTGCGAAAGGATGCCGCCGATTACGCCACTTTGTTCTGGCGGCGCAATCGGTTGGCGAGGACGCGCATCACGCTGAGCGCGAAGAAACGGCGCGTTTTTAACCAGGAAGAGAAACTGATTTTCCTTGATCGGCGCCAGCGTCACGTCGGTCAAGGCGACGGCCGTGGCGCTGCGGGGACTATCGTCGATCAGCGCCATCTCGCCGAAAATGCCGTCCGGGCCGAGGGTCTCGAAATGACGGTCGCCGCTCCTGATCTCAACCCGTCCGCGCACGACAACGAAGAACTCATCGCCAGGATCGCCTTCCTTGAAGATCGTCTTGCCTTTCGCAGAAATTCCGTGTCGGAATTCCGGGCCTCAGAAGATGATGGAAGCTGCCTTCGCCTTCCGGCATTTCACCGTCCTTGCGCATTACGCCATCGTGTTTTGTTTCCCAGCCCGACCTAACGATAGGCCGATCGAGCACTCCTGACAAATTCTCGACCCTCAGTGCGCGAAGCACTGCTACATAAGGCGCTTGGCTTAGCGCCGGGTCGGGCGGGTCAGTTCGATCAGTGCGCCGGTCCCGCCAATTCGCCGGTGATGACGTCCTCGACCTCGGCGACCGACGTCCGCTTCGGGTCGATGTCGTCGGCGACGATCTTGCCGCGGCGCATGACGACGATGCGGTCGACGACCTGGAAGACGTGGTGGATGTTGTGGGCGATGAAGATGCAGGAATGGCCGGAATCGCGGGCGTTGCGTACGAAGCGCAGCACGCCTTGCGTCTCGGCGACGCCGAGATTGTTGGTCGGCTCGTCGAGAATGATGAGATCGCTGTCGAAATGCATGGCGCGGGCGATCGCCACCGCCTGCCGCTCGCCGCCGGACAGCGACGAGATCGGGGTCGAGGTCGGGATCGACTTGCCGATCCCGACCTTCCTCAGAAGGTCGCCGGCGACCTCGCTCCATCAGCGTTGTGTCCATGCGGTTGAGGAAGCGCGGGCCCTTGAGCGGCTCGCGTCCGAGGAACAGATTGCGGGCGATCGAGAGCTGCGTGACCAGCGCGGAATCCTGATAGATCGTCTCGATGCCGAGCGCGATCGCGTCGGTGGTGCTGCGGATGTCGACGCGCTTGCCGCGCACGATGATGTCGCCGCTGGTCGCGCGCACCGCGCCCGAGAGCACCTTGATCAGCGTCGACTTGCCCGCGCCGTTGTCGCCCAACAGCCCGACGATCTCCTGGCGCGCGACGCTGAAGGTGACGTCGTCGAGCGCCTGCACGCGACCGTAGAACTTGTCGATGCGCTCCATGCGGATGAGATCTTCGGTCATCGTCAGGTCCCCGCCTGGTGTCGGCGCTCGAGCCAGGAATGCAGCGCCATCATGCCGAGAATGATCGCGCCGATGAAGATGTTGTAGGCGAGGCCCGGCACGCCGATCAGCACGATGCCGTTGCGCATCACGCGCAGGATGAGGATGCCGAGCACGGTGCCGATGATCGTGCCGCGCCCGCCGGTGAGCGCCGTGCCGCCGATGACGACCATCGCGATCACCTCGAGCTCGTAGCCGGTTCCGCTGTTCGGATTGGCGGCCGAGGTGCGGATCGAGCTGATGATCCCGGCGAACGAGGACATCACCGCCGACAGGATGAAGAGCGCGACCTTCACTCCGGAAACATCGACGCCGCGAGCTCGCGCCGCGCTGGCGTTGCCGCCGGTCGCCTGAATCCAGTTGCCGTATTTTGTCTGGGTCAGAAGATAGCCGAGAATCAATGCGGCGGCGACGAACCAGAACAGCGAGGCGTAGACCCGGAAGGGCCCGATGTAAAAATCGCCGACCAGAAGACTTGGCGAGCCATTGCCCGTCGGCGCTCCAGGTGCGCTGGGGAAAACCGTTGGTGACGAACAGCGCCGTGCCGCGCACCACGAGCAGCATGCCGAGCGTCACCAGGAACGAGGGGATCTTGAGCCGCGTCACGAACAGCCCGTTGAACAACCCGATCAGCGCCGCGACCACGAGGCTGATCACAAATGCGACGCCCAGCGACGTCAGGCCGGCGTTGAACAGCGTCCACATGACGACGGGCGCAAATCCAAACAGCGAGCCGACGGAGAGATCGAATTCGCCCGCGGTCATGAGCAACGTCATCGCCAGCGCGATGAGACCGAGCTCGACGGTGAAGGTCAGCGTGTTGCTGATATTGAGGATCGAGAGGAAGTCGGGGTTGATCGCGGTGAAGACGGCGATCTCGAGCACGAGCAGCACGAACGGGCCGAACTCCGGCGCCGAGATGAGACGTCGGAGCTGGGATTCTCTCCTCAAGCGTAACTCCCGATCACCTCGTCCTGAGGCGCCGCGAAGCGGCCTCGAAAGCCCGCCCTGAGCTTGTCGAAGGGGACGCTCCAGGAAGCACAAACGAGGCTACAAGCTGGACCATCCTTCGAGACGCGACGCTTCGCGTCGCTCCTCAGGATGAGGCCGTGGGGTTCCGCGCCGTTCCGAAGCTCCACCTTGGGAGTTACCTTCAAGCGCACATCACCGTGGAGCGGCCCGAGGCGAACACGCCGCCTCGGGATGATCACGGTTCGACGCCGAGGCGCAGCGCGGGGCGACGGAGCGCGTCTACTTGCCCGACATGATCTTGTCGTACAAGGCGGCGTTGCTCTTGTCGTAGAGCGTGCCGACGGTGATGTTGAATCCTGGCGGGATGCCGGACGTCGCCATATTGGCCACCGACAGAGCCATGTAGCTCGTCGCCTGCGGATCCTGCCACTCGGCGGCGTTGACATAGCCGCCCAGCACCTCGCCCGTCGTGTCGCGCGAGTTGCCCCAGCCGACCACCGGGATCTCGCCCGGCTTCACGCCGACCTGATCGAACACGCGCTTGATCGAACCGGTGACGAGATCGCCGAGCCCGATGATCGCCTTGATCTTCTTGCGGTTGGCGGTGAGGTAGTCGCTCATGCGGGAAATGACGTTCGCCTGATCGAGCGTGTTGTCGGTGACTTCCCAGGTGATGTTGAGCGGCTTGAAGACGGTGGCGATCGCCTTCTCCTCTTCGACCCCGTAGCTCGCGCCGGGAACCTCGACCGGCAGCCAGACAAAATCGCCTGACTTCACCAGGCCGTGGTCGACGAGATATTGCGCCCAGCCCTTTCCGACGACCGTGAGATCGCCGCCGACATAGGCGTTGAAATTCACTTTCGCGTCTGGCGTGTTGAAGTTGATCACCGGAATGCCCGCGGCGCGCGCTTCCTTGACGACGTCCACGAGGCTGCCGGGATCGGGGCTGGTGGTGACGATGCCGTCGGCCTTGGCGGCGATGGCGGCGCGGATCGCCTCCTGCTGCGAGGGCACGTCGCCGTTGTGGAACGATGTCTTGACGGTTTGACCCGTGTCCTTGGCCCACACCTCCGCGCCCTGAAGGAAATAGGTCCACACCGGATCGGCGGGGCTCCCATGCGAGATCCAGTAAAATGTCTTGGCTTGAACCGCCAGCGGCAGCGACAGCGCGAACAAGGCGACGGCGATCAGCCTCGCCAGCATCCTCACCATGGACGTTCTCCCATGTTCGAAATCCGGATAAGCTCCGGTTTTCTCGATAGGTTAAGTCTTGCATGGGGCCGCGATCGAAACAAGTCGCCGTTCGACTGGCACGCGATTCAACTCTCGTATTCGGTCTCGCTCTCCATGATCGGCGCGCCATTAGGTTGAACTGTGGTGGTCATTGCGAGTTGAGCATCGGCCTGTGGCCGACCTGGGTGAATGAAACGGCGTCGGTTTTTCGGCCGGAATTTCGCGGTAGCGGTTTGACGCCGACGGCAAGAGGTTGGTCTCTCAGTGATGCATGAAGCTCGTTTGCGAGTTGGACCCGGGACGCTTTGACGACCTCGACTTGCGCAAGGCGCGGCGTCGCTCCGAAGCCTGTTTTTTAGGATTTCCGATTTGGGAAGCGTCCTTGCCGGCGGCGTTTGCCCAAGGAGGTTGCGATGGATGTGATCCATGATTGCGTCGCGGGCTTGGACATTCACAAGGACACCGTGGTTGCCTGCATGCGCACGATGTCTGGGCTGAAGGCGATGCGCGAATGCCGGACATACGAGACAACAACTGACGGTCTTCTGGTCTTGCTCGAATGGCTGAGCTCGAGCCGGTGCTCGGTGGCGGCGATGGAGGCGACCGGGGTCTATTGGCTGCCAGTGTGGAAGATCCTGAGCGACGGCGACTTTAAGCTCATCCTCGCCAACGCCGCGCATATCAAGGCGGTTCCGGGCCGCAAAACCGATATGAACGACGCAATGTGGATCGCCGACCTCGGCCCACGCACGGTCTGATCAAGGCGAGTTTCGTCCCGGACGAGGAGCTGCATGAACTGCGCACGCTGATGCGAACCCGCAAGCAGTTGACGCGCGAACAGACGCGGCACGTTCAACGCATCCAGAAGACGCTGACCGAGGCCAACATCCGGCTGGATTCGGTGATCAGCGACATCATGGGCGCGAGCGGACGGCGCATGATCGAGGCGATGATCGATGGCCAGCGCGATCCACGCAAACTGGCCGCCCTCGCCCATCGCAGCGTCAAGGCCACGCCGAAGCAACTCTATGACGCGCTGCATGGGCGATTGACCGAGCACCACCGCTTTCTGCTTAAGCTCCATATCGGGCAATGGGACGCGCTCGACGCTTCGATCAGCAGCATCGATCGCGAAGTCGACGCTCGAGTCGCGCGCCTGGATAGGCAGGGACCGGCCGACAAGGCCCGATTTTCCGACCTGATCGACCTCGTCAACTCGATCCCTGGGGTCAACAAACTTTCGGCCGTGAGCGTCCTTTCGGAGATCGGCGCGGACATGACCCGCTTTGATTCGGACGGCCATTTGATCGCCTGGACGGGCCTCTGTCCCAGTCAGAACGAGAGCGCCGGCAAGCGCAAACGCACCCGATTGCGCAAGGGCGCCCCGTGGTTGAAGACCGCGCTCATCCAGTGCGCCTGGGCGGCCAAGAACGCCAAAACCAGCTACTACCGGGCGCAGTTCTTGCGCCTCAAAGCCCGACGCGGCCCGCAAAAGGCGATCTGCGCCGTGGCCGCCTCGATCCTCACCGCCATCTATCACATGCTCCGCGACGGAACCGTCCACCAAGACCTCGGCGCCGATTATTTCGACCGCCGAAGTCCCGAGGCGAAAGTCGGCCGCCTCGTCCGCCAGATCGCCAAGCTCGGCTACCAAGTCACCGTCCAACCAACCCCACAAGCCGCATGACGCGCTCAACCAAAACCCATGGACCATCAACGCCCCACAGCCCAGTTTCTTTTTAGGAGCGCAGCGACGAAGCAATCCAGGGGCCGTAGGGCGTCCAGGTTCATCCGGATTGCATCGCCATAGCCTGTCCGGGAGGACCGGAGCGTGGCGGCCCAGCGGCGGCCGGCTATTGAAGGTAGTAGAGAACGCCGACGCGGATTTGGTGCGACGCGTTATACTGGTGGATCGTCAAGCCCGTCTGCGGATTGATCAGCGTATTGACTGTGCCGCTGTTGAGATAGCGATAGCCGATGTCGAGCGTCGCGCTCGGCGTGAGCTTGAAGCCGACGCCGGCCGAGAGCGCCCACGCCATCGACCAGGTGGTCGAACGGATCGAGCGGTTCCAGAATTGCGGCGCAAAGGCGATGTTGGGTTGCGGCGCCAGCGTTTGCCCCTGCGTATTGACCCACACCGGCGGAAACCCGCCGAAAGCGGTGAGGTCAGCCGCGTAGGTCTGGCCGGTGGCGGTCGCGTTGAAGTTGGCGCTTCCCGATAGGGTGTTCATGTTGAGCCCGAGACCGCCGCCGACATAAGGCGTGAAGCCGTAATAAGTCCCGAGATCGACATAAGTGTTGGCGAGGAAAGCGTTGTCGTATTGATGCACGCTCGCCGACGTGTTGCAGGTGTTGGTCGTATTGTAGATGAAGCCGGTGGGAAGCGGGGTGAGAGGGCTGTAAGGGCAGACGACCGTCGCCTGACGCGTTCCTCCGGGGCCGGTGCGGTAGTCCCAGGTCGCGTCGAACCGCAGCCAGTCGTTCCATCGATAACCGAATCCGGCGCCGCCGGTGAGGTTCGTGGTCGACCAGCCCGTTCCATTGCCGATGGTGAACGGCGCGCCGACGGCGCCGAGCGGCGGAAGCGCAATGCCCGAGAACGAAACGCTCGGCGCGTGGTCGAAGCTGATCCCGAGATCACCGCGCACGTACCAGTTCGTGCCGAGTTCGAACGCGGTCGGACCTTGGCTCGCCGGAAAGGTCGGCGGCGGAGACGTGCCCAACAGATCGGCGGCCGAGGCCGGCGCCGCCACGATCGCCCCGGCGCAAGCGAGAGATAACAGAAGCTTCATTGGCCACCCCAGAAATCGCCGCGTCGGCGCGAGATACGGCGACGCTTCATGGATATTCTGGCGGTCAATACTTAAATATCATTTAACCGTAACAAGCTGTTACCCATATTATACTGGTTGACACAGCTTCCGTAAAGTAAAGCGCGTCCAGCGCTTGAGCAACGGTTGAATCGTCGCGGAGTCTCGCGCCAAGCGCTTGCGCGGGGCTGAAGCCCCGGACCGGCGGGCGGTCCCTAGGTCAGGAGCGGGCGAGCACGAGGCCGAGACCCGCGAGCGCCACGCCGGCCAGCTGTCGCGCCTCCAAGGGCTTTGCTTCGGTTCCCAGAAGACCGAAACTGTCAATGAGCGCCGACACGACAGCGATGACGAGGAAATAGAGGATGAACGTCTGGGTCGGACCGAGCTTCGGGGCGACAAAGGCGAGCCCAGCGACGATAAACGCCCCCATCATGCCGCCCGCGACGACTTTCATCCCTTGCGCCATGATAAGGCCCGTGTCGGGAAGAGGGAGACGGTAGATCGCGACCGCAACCAGGACCAGCGTCAGCGCGGAGAAGGTGGCGGACATCGCGCCAACCCAGATCGCGCCGACGCCTGACCGGACCGCTGAGCCGTTGGACATGGCCTGCAGCGCCTGGAAGCAGCCGCACGCCATCGCAATCAGCCAAAAATTCGCTTTCAACATCTTGTCTCCAGATTCAAGGCTCAGCCTGGACGGTCAACGTCCCATCGACAAAGCGCGTCTTGGCGAGGAACGCCGACAAGCACTTGGCGAACTCCCGCCTCAGAGGGGTGAGCGGCGGCCGGGTTCGCCGCCATTGCGGCGTGGCCAGCGCCTGCGCCAAATCCGGCCAGGGCGATGCGGCGAACCAGGCGCGGTAGTTCTGAGCGAACCGCGCTTCGCCTCGCCATGAGCCAAGCTCCCAGGGCTTCGGTGCGTTGACGAAATGCAGAACGATCGGCGCGATCCGGCGTTCGAGGTCGAGCAGGAAAAAGTCGCCCATGAAATTGAAGCGCGGCGACAGCGGCGCGAAATTGCCTTTGAGCATAGCGTTGAGCGCGTCCTGCTCCATGAACGGATAGCGCTTCGGGTCGTCGCGAAGCGCCATGGTTACGCGCTCCGTTATCTTTTCGGCCCGCCACGCGGCCCGGTCGATCGCCATCAGCCCGGCGTTGAAGTACGGCGTGTCGAGCGAAAGCCCGAGCGAGCGGCGCGAACGCTGGAACCGTCGCGCCAGCGCGTCACCCTTGAAGTCCATGAGGAAGATCATGTCGTAAGCCGCGGCGAGCGGCCTTCCGTTGAGATCGAAGCTTTCGAGCCGCTGGAGGCCCGGGCGGACGATCAGCATGTCCGAATCGACGCTGACGATCCGCTCGAAATGAGCAGGCAGGATTTCGTCGAGAAACAGGCGCCGGAACACCGCACGGGAAAAGCGGCCTCTGCCGGCAAGGCTGGCGTCAAAACGCGAAAAGTCGAGGGTCATGAGCTTGATGCGGCCGCGCAGGGACGCCGGCAGCTTGTCGAAGCCCGGCGTCACGTCGTGCGGCTCGCAGATGAGGAAAATCTCGCGCTTCACATCCGGTTCGGCCTCGATGAGGGAGGCGATCGCGCGCACGGCCGGCGTAAAGAACGCGCGATCTGGCGTGAAGCAATAGGCGGTTCGCATGGCCCCCCGTTTCGAATCGGCGCCTAAGCCCGTCGCCTCAAGAAGGCGGTGAAGAACAGACACACATAGGCGCCGACGGCGGCGGCGAGAAATCCGTCGATATACGAGAGAATCGCGGCCTGTTTTGCGACGGCGGACGCCAGCAGGCTCGCCCCGCGCTCCGCCGCAAGCGCAGCGTCGCTCGAGTGCGCGCCGACAGCGTTGCGATAGGCCGCCAGCCGATCGGCGGTCTGGCCGCCGAGGCTATCGACATGCAGGCCGATGAGATTGGAGTGCACCTGCTCGCGCACGCGCACGAAGGTCTGCATGAAGGCGGTTCCGATTTCGCCGCCGAAAAGCCGGCTGGTCTGAAGCAGCGTGCCGATCGTCAGGACATCGGCGGGACTCATCGATTGCACCGCGAGAACGATGACCGCCGTCAACGCGAAAGATTGCCCTACAGCCTGCAGGACCTGGGAGGGAAGAAAGTCGTCGGTCGCCCAATCCTGGGTGAGGCCGGTTCCCATGAGGGAGGCTAATCCGATCAAAATAGCGCCGAGCGCAAGCACCCAACGCGCGTCGATACGCGAAAGAAGCCACCCGAGAGGAAGTACGATCAGAAACTGCGGCAGCGCGATCCATATGAGCACCGCGCCGACCTGCAGCTCGCGATAGTTCTGCACGACCTGAAGGTAGGTCGGGATGATATAGGCGGTCGAGAGAATGATGAAGCGGAAGCCGGCGAGCAGGAGCAGGAGCGGCACAAGCCCTTCCTTGGCGAGCAGCCGAAGATTAAGGAACGGCTTCTCGACCCAAAGCTCCCGCACGACGAAGGCGAGCGTGAGCAATCCGCCCGAAAGCAAGAGGCCGTTGACGAGGCCGTTGTTGTTCCAGTCGAGCCGGTTGCCCTGGTCTAGGCCGGCGTAAAGAAGCGCGAAACCGACGCCGGCATAGACGAGCCCGGGCCAGTCGAGGTGACGCAGCAGCGCCATATTGATCTTTTCGCGCGGCACTCCGTACCAGATGCAGGCGAACATGAGCGGCAGCGCGATGCAGTTCTGCCATTCGATCCAACGCCATGACCAGTTTTCCGTGTACCAGCCCTCGAGCGAGGCCGAGACGTTCTGCGACAGCTCGGAGTTCATCGCGTAGACGGCGAGACCGTAGACGATGAGGCGCTGCGGCAGACTACGGACGATGAAGCCGATGGTGAGCGGGATGAACGTCCCCGAGCCCACGCCGGCGAGAAATTGCGCCGTGAGGAAGGCGGTGAGATTGGGCGACAGCGGTCCGAGCAGGGCGGCGATGAACAGGAGCGCCATTCCGTACAGGAGGATCCGCCTGACGCTGAAAATGGCGCCCAGATACGGGCAGGCGACGCCGATCATCATCTGGCCGACGCCGAAGCTCGTCGTCATCCATGCGCCCTCGTCGAATCCGAAGTGCAAGCCGCCGCGCAGATCGGCGAGCCCAAAGATCGTGATGCGGCTGCCGACGAAGGACAGGATGGCGCCGATCAGAACGCCAAGGATGCCAATGTAGGGCCTGAGCGAATCGGGGCTGAGCCGCGGCGGAATCCATCCCGCTGCATGGGTGGCGACGCCCGCTGAGGTGATCGGCGCCGGAGCGCGGACGACCGCCCCGGCCGAAGCGAGCGGGGCAGGAGCGGCGGTCATGGCTTGGGCGCAGCGGCGCTTGTCGCGGCGCCTTCGCTCTGCGCAGGGCTCGCGCCGGTATCGACCGTGGCTTCGACCGACATGCCCGGCCTCACCAGCGCTCCAAGCGAAGGGTGTTGGTCGAGCACGATCTTCACCGGGACGCGCTGGACCACCTTGGTGAAGTTGCCGGTCGCATTGTCGGGCGGAAGCAGCGCGAAAGTGCTCCCCGTCCCCGGCGACCAACTGTCGACGTGGCCAGTGAGCTTGAGATCGGGAAAAGCGTCGACGGTGATGCGAGCAGGCTGACCGACCCGGATGTTGGTCATCTGGGTTTCCTTGAAGTTCGCCAGCGCCCAGATGTTCGGCAGCGGAAGGACGGCGATCACCTGCGTGCCGACATTGACGAATTGGCCGAGCCGCACCTGCCGCTGCCCCATGAGGCCATCGGCGGGCGACAGAATTCGCGTATAGCGCAGATTGTCCGAGGCGAGCGCGACCTGCGCTTCCGCCGCGTGGATCTGGGCGCGAAGCTGCTTCTCCTGAATGTCGATCGCCGCCAGCGCCGCCTTCTGCTGGTCGAGTTGCGCTTCGTTCAGGCGCCGTTGGGCGATGGCTTTCTTCGCATTGTCGTCGGCCTGCTCAACCAGCTGTTGCGTGCCGGCGATTCCGGTCTTGAACAGATCGCGCTGACGCTTGTCCTCGAGCTGGAATCGCAGCACGTCGGCCTCGGTCGCGTCGATCGTCGCCTCCGCCTCTCGGACAAGCGCCTGCTGGATGCTGCGCTGGTTCTCGAGGTTGGCGAGCGTGGCCTCAGCCGCCGCGAGATTGGCTTGAGCCAGGTCGAGTTGCGCCTGGTAATCCGACGGATCGATGACGGCGATCAAATCGCCCTTCCGAATGGTTTGGAAGTCGTTGACCGGCATCTCTGTGATGTAGCCCGACACCCGGGCGGATAGCGGGGTCACGTCGCCCGCGACGAAGGCGTCGTCCGTCGATTCGAAACGCGCAGTGCCCGTCCAGCGGTCCCAGTGTCCAGCGGTGTACCAAATGAGCCAGGCGGCGAAGACAAGGAAAGCGATGCGAAGGAGCGGGTAGACCCATCGGCTTAGCCGATCCGAGGTCGAAACCGACGTCCGGGACGCAGATTTATCCGTCGTTTGCGAATTGGCCATCAGGGGCTCCGCAGGGCTCCCAACCGAGAAAACCCTAGCCCATGTTTACGCCGCTTGGGGCCGCGCTCAAGTACACTGAGGTGTGAGCGGGAATTGCTGCATCGGGGCTCACCGCCCGCTGTCCGTCCCTGCCGGCTCGGCATGCCCCACCACTCGACGCGCCTCCGGAAAGGCCTTCCGCACCGAGCGTTCGAGCGCATCGACCGCGTCGTGGACGATGTCGACTGGCGTCTCGGCATCGACGCGGCAGTGGAAGAGGACAAACACGCCGCCAGGGGTCTCGCGGACCCGCACATCGTGGATATCGCGCACGCGTCCTTGCTCGGCCGCTGTCGCCGCGAGCGAGGCTTCGATGCGATGGGCGAGACCCGGCTCGGCCAATTGCCCGCTCGACTTCCGGCTCCGCCGGTTCGATGTGGGTCTCGACTTCGACGCCTTCGCCGATTTCCCCGGCGATCGCGTCTTCGAGCTCCGAGGCAAGCCGATGGGCGTCGCCGAGCGTCATGGCGCCGTCCACTTCGAGATCGAGGGCGACCGTCTTGCGCCCTTCGATATCCTGAATGGTGACGTGGTGCACCGGCAGCCCTCGGCGCGCGGCGATCACCAGCACGCGCTCGAGGATGGTCTCGTCGTCGAGCTTGAGCGGGTTGGCGGTGATGGTCAATTCGGCCTCGGGCCACCGCCGGGCGATCCGGGTTTGAAGGTCGGCCTTGACGGCCGCGACGCGTTCCAGGGGCAGGGTGCGGGACACCGAGACGACGACGTCGCCCACGATCTTGGGGCCGCTGGGTCTGAGCCGGATCGCCTCGATCCCCGCGACGCTCCCCGTGTTGATGACCAAGCCGCGGATCGCGTCGGTCAGCCCCTCGGGGGCGCGGTCGACGAGCGCGTCGATCGTCGCCCGGCCCAGGCGATAGCCGGCGACGGCGATGAAGCCGGCGACGCCGATCGCGGCCAGCGCATCGGCATGGGCGTATCCGGCCCGCGTGGCCGCGAGTCCGAGGAGGACCAGCACAGAGGCAACGAGATCGCTCGAATAATGCAGCGCGTCGGCGCTCAGCGCATGGCTTGAGGTCGCGCGCGCCGCATAGCTCAACGCCCGCCAGCGCACGATGTCGACGATGATCGAGAAAAGGATCACGCCTATCGCGAAAGCATTCGACGTCGACCATCGCGTCGCCGCTGCGGATGCGCTCGATCGCCTGGATCGCGACGCCGATCGAGAGCGCAGCGAGAAGGCCGGTCTCGGCCAGCGCGGCGACCGCCTCGATCTTGGCATGGCCGAACGGATGATCGGCGTCGGCGGGCTTGTCGGCCTCGCGGACGGCGAAAAGGGTGAGCGCGCTGGCGCCGATGTCGATCGTGTTATGCGCGCCTTCCGAGAGAAGCGCGAGCGAGCCGGAAGCCACGCCCGCCGCGAGCTTGAGCGCGGCGAGGATTGTGCTCGCCACGATCGAGGCCGCCGCCGCGCGCTGCTTCAGCGCCGAGTGGCCCTCGGCCGGCGGCTTCGTCGCCAAAGCGAGCAGTCCCATGTGTCCCGGGGGCTTCCCCTTGATAGCGAAGGCGTTATGCTCTGAAGCTAGCCACGAGGCAAACCGGCGAGGAGCCCATGGAATATTTGCATACGATGATCCGTGTGACCGACATCAAGGCGACGGTCGCGTTTTTCGAGCTCATGGGTTTTGTCGAGACGCGACGCGTGGACAACGAGAAGGGTCGTTACACCTTGGTCTTTCTCGCCGCGCCCGGCGACGCCGAGCAGGCGAAGAAGAACCAGGCCGCCGCTGGTTGAGCTCACCTACAATTGGGACCCCGAGGAATACGCAGGCGGGCGCAATTTCGGCCATCTCGCCTATCGCGTCGACGACATCTACGCGACCTGCGCCAAGCTCAAGGCGGCCGGCGTGACGATCAACCGGCCGCCGCGCGACGGCCACATGGCGTTCATCCGCACGCCCGACTTGATCTCGATCGAGCTCATCCAGAAGGGCGAGTTCGAAGGCGCCGGCCGAGCCGTGGGCGTCGATGGCGAACACGGGCGTGTGGTGAGGCGCGGAAGCCTTTAAGCGATCGCGGCGGTGACCAGGTTGCGGAACAGCGCGCGGAAATATTCGCGGTTTTCGGGCGTCTGAACCATGAGGACGGCGAAGAGGGAGTCGCGCGGCGACACCCAGAACGCCGTGCCCATCATGCCGCCCCAGAAGAACTCGCCGACGCTGCCCGCCGTCGGCGCCTTGCCGGGATCGGTGCGCACCGCGAAGCCGAGGCCGAAGCCGTGGCCGGGCCACAGCAGATAGTGGCTCTTCCTCACGCCTTCATCGAGATGGTCGCTCGCCATGAACGCGAGCGTCTGCGGCCCGAGGACGCGTACGCCATCGATCGCGCCGCCATTGCCGAGCATCGCGGCGAAGCGGGTGTAGTCGGCGAGCGTCGACATCAGGCCGCCGCCGCCGGACTCGAATTTCGGCGGCCTTGTCGCGCTGCTCGTGTCGACCCCCGCAGCGGTCATGAAGTCGAACGAGAACGGATCGGCGCGCCGAGCAAGCTTCGACTCGGGCGTGAAGAAGGCGGTGTCGACCATATGGAGCGGGCCGAACAGGCGCTGCGTGCAACACTTCGCCTAGCGGCGCGCCTTCGATGACCTCGACCACGCGTCCGAGCACGTCGGTCGACAGGCCGTACTCCCAGACCTCGCCGGGCTGATGCATGAGCGGAAGCGCGGCCATGCGTCGACGTTTTCGGCCAAAGACCGGCTCGAATTCACAACGTTCGCCGCCTTGATCAGTTTCTGGACAGGCGAAACCCCGGTGAAGCCATAGGTCAGCCCCGACGTGTGCCGCATCAGGTCCTGGACCGTGATCGGCCGCTTGAGCGGCGCAAGCTCGAGCTTGTCGCCGCTGGCGACACCGACCTTCAAGTTGGCGAAAGCGGGGATGTATTTCGAGACCGGATCGGTGATGAGAAGCCGTCCCTCCTCGACCAGCATCATCGCCGCGACCGAAACGATCGGCTTGGTCATCGAATAGATGCGGAAGATCGCATCGTCGCTCATCGGTGGTCCGCCGGGGCGCAATGCGCCGACCGATTGCCGGTAAGCGATCTTGCCGTATCGGGCGATCAGCATGGAGACGCCCGGCGCCTTCTTCTCCTCGACCTGGCGAGCCATGATTGCGGTCAGGCGCTCGAGCCGTTCCGGAATGAACCCCAGCGTTTCGGACGGGGCGTAGGGAAGGACGAAGGAACTCATCAGACGGCTCCTGGGTTTGAAGGGAAGCGCGAACAATGGGCTACCCGCGAGCAACCGGCAAGCGGGCGCCCGGCCGGCTGGACAGCGGGTCGCCGGCGCGGGACAAAGGCGGCCTATGACCCTTCTCGACGGCATGAGCCCAAAGGTCGACCCGCCGCCGGCGCCGCTCGCCGAACGGCTGCGGCCGAGGACGATCGCCGAGGTCTCGGGCCAGGAGCATCTGACCGGGCCGGATGGGGCGCTGACGCGCTTGCTCGCGGCGCCCTCGCTCGGCTCGATGATCTTCTGGGGGCCGCCGGGCAGCGGCAAGACGACGGTCGCGCGCCTGATCGGCGCGGCCCGCGACGACGCTTTCGTGCAGGTGTCGGCGATCCATACGGGCGTGGCCGAACTGAAGAAGATCTTCGACGCCGCCCGCGCGCGCCGGGCGCAAGGGCAGGGCACGCTCCTGTTCGTCGACGAGATCCATCGCTTCAACCGCGCGCAGCAGGATTCCTTCTTGCCGGTGATGGAGGACGGCTCGATCACGCTGATCGGCGCGACGACCGAGAATCCCTCATTCGAACTTAACGCGGCGCTATTGTCGCGCGCCCGCGTGCTCGTCTTTCGTCCGCTTGGCTCGGAAGCGCTCGAAGCGCTGCTTAAGCGCGCCGAGGACTTGGTGGCCAAGCCCTTGCCGCTCGACGATAAAGCGCGCGAGGCGCTCATCGGCATGGCGGATGGCGACGGGCGCGCTGTGCTCACGCTCGCCGAGGAAGTCTGGCGCGCCGCGCGCCCGAACGAGACGCTCGACGCGGTCCGGCTGGTCGAAGTCGTGCAACGGCGCGCGCCGATCTACGACAAGGCCCAGGACGGCCATTACAATCTGATCTCGGCCTTGCACAAAAGCGTGCGCGGCTCCGATCCGGACGCGGCGCTCTACTATCTCGCGCGCATGTTCGACGCCGGCGAGGACCCTTTGTTCATTGCGCGACGCGTCGTGCGCATGGCGTCTGAGGATATCGGCCTCGCCGACCCTCAGGCGCTCGTCGTCGCCAACGCCGCCAAGGACGCTTACGATTTCCTCGGCAGTCCCGAGGGGGAACTCGCGATCGCTCAAGCCGTGGTCTATGTCGCGACCGCGCCGAAGTCGAACGCTCTCTACAAGGCTTTCGGCGCTGCTCAGGTGCTGGCGAAAGAGCATGGCTCGCCCTCGCCGCCCAAGACCATCCTCAACGCCCCGACGCGGCTGATGAAGCGCGAGGGCTACGGCGCAACCTATCAATACGATCACGACGCGCCCGAAGCCTTCAGCGGCCAGAACTATTGGCCCGATAAGGTCGGCCGCCACACGCTCTACGAGCCAGTCGAGCGGGGCTTCGAGCGCGAGATCAGGAAGCGGCTCGAGTACTGGGCGCGGCTGAGAGACGAGCGGGGGGAGGGGTAGGGGGCCGGGATCGAAGTGGCAAGGAAACCGATATCGACATCAGCACGAAAGGCAATATGGGAAGCGCATCATCGAAGATCTCCTCACAACGGGGAGATGATACCTTGGAATGAACTGCACATAGATCATGTCATTCCGATAACCAACCCGGGGCACCTTCAACGGGCGCTTGACACTGGAATCGTGGATGCCACGTTCGACATAAATGGCTTCGAAAACCTCCTTCCCTCTCACAACCATCACAACCTCGGAAAATCCGATGACGACTGGGCGGAAGGAACACTCCGCTTCTTCCTAGAACTTGCCCGCAAAAAGAAGCCTGAAATAGAAACACGGATCGCTGGCGAAATTCGCAATGACGCGGCGCTTAAGGCGTATCTGGACCTTAAGGTTGCGGCGGAGCGCAATGAGGTCAGTGTGAGCGATATGTTCTCCTATGTGCGCCACAAGGCCGACGGCGAAGTTCCACTTCGGATAACGCCCGGCGTGGAAGGTGAAGATATAGCGACGGCAAATTCCTCAATGGCCGCAGTCTTGATGGATAGGCGATTTGCCCTGGGCGGAGGATCAATTACAGAGATCACGCTACACTCAGACACCGCAGCGCCGATCCTTGTCAGAACGGCCAATGAATATCTAATCGGAAGAGAGCAGGGCTACTATCCGCTGACCACATTCGAAATCAAGGCCGCGTCTATGGCGGAAGAAACCGCTCAGCTCCTCAAAGCCGTGCGAGAACTCCCGGTATGCCGAGCAATCCGAAATCCGTGAGCCAATCCTAACGATGAACCATCTCGACAGATGGGGTGCGGAATGGGTGACGGAGGCGATAGTGGACCCACCCGAAGCCAAGAGCAGACTGAGTGGGCACAAAACAATTGCAGACTTGGTCGAGGCTGGAGCTTGCCACATCGAAAAACAAGACCAATGGGAGTTACGCTTCCGCGTCGAAAATGGTCTGTCGGTCCTTATGCGAGAGCTTCTTCGCGCCGACCTGGACGGTGACGGTACGGAGGAGATACTCGTTTTTCACTATGTTTACGCTCCCCACGGCACACTCGGGGCCGGTCTTGTAACGACAGCAAAGATGGACCACGGCGGGGTACTTCGGTGGAATGATCACGGTGCTCCCAGCGCATAGCACTTGACTCGTCCCGGTTGGCTTGACGTGCTTTTCATCTTGATAGGCTGCCGCTTCCGTTCGTCTCCGCCCTTCCAAGAACATAGCTTTCAACCACTTATATGCCGCCTGCCTACCCCTTCAGCGCGCCGCGCACCGCGCCGCGCAGGATCGTGACGCCTAGGTCGATTTCGTCGTCGGTGACGGTGAGCGGCGGAGCGATGCGGAAGACGCCGCCCATCCCCGGCAGGTTCACGATGTTCATGGAAAGGCCAAGCTCCATCGCGTGATCGGTGATGCGCGCGCCGAGCGCCGTGTCGGGTTTCTTCGAGGCCTTGTCCTCGACGATCTCGACGCCGAGCAGGAGGCCGCGCCCGCGCACGTCGCCGATGCAATCGAATTCGTCGCGCAATGTCTCGAGCCCCTTCCTTAGGCGCTCTCCCACCTCCGCCGCGCGCTTTTCCAGCTTCTGGCGAATGATCACGTCTAGCACGGCCAAGCCTACGCAAGCGGGCAGCGGATCGGACACATGGGTCGTATAGAACAGGAAGCCGCGCTCATGGCAGCGCTCCTCGATTTCCGCAGAGGTCAGCACCGCCGCGAGCGGCAGGCCGGCGCCCAAGGTCTTGGACAGCGTGAGGACGTCCGGAACGATGCCGTCGCGCGAAAACGCGAACATCTCGCCGGTGCGGCCGAGACCGGTTTGCGCCTCGTCGACGATCAGCATCATGCCGCGCTTCTCGCAATGGCGCTTGAGCTCGGAAAGGTAGCCCGGCGGCAGGTCCAGGATGCCGCCGGAGCTCAAGATGGGCTCGGCGATGAAGGCGGCGAGCGCGCCGGTCGACTGACGGTCGACAAGGTCGAAGCCATAGTCGAGCTCGGCGCGCCAGTCGTAAGCAGACGGCGCGCCGAAGGATGGGCGATAGAGGTTCGGCGCCATGATCGCGATGCCGCCGACGCTGAGCGGCCCATAGCCGCGACGCCCGGCGGCGTAGGTGGCGGCGGCTGCGCCTCCGGTCATCCCGTGCCACGACTGCGCGAAGCCGACAACCTCGTAGCCGCCTGTGGCGAGGCGGGCCATCTTGAGCGCCGCCTCGTTGGATTCAGCGCCGGTGCTCAAGAGCAGGACGCGGTCGAGACCGGGGGCGTGATGGCCTTCAGGGCTTCCGCCAGGGCGACGACCGGTTCGGACAGCATGCCGCTGAACAGGTGGTCGAGCGTCGCAATTGAGCGCTGCACGGTCTCGACGATGGCCGGATGCGAGTGACCGAGGATCGCGCTCATCTGTCCCGAGGTGAAATCGAGCACGCGCCGGCCGCGCGCGTCATAGATGAACGATCCCTTGGCGGAAGCCGCGACGAAATCGGAGAACTTCCCGCCGTATCGGATCAGCGCATGATCGGCGCGCGCTCGTATCGGATCGTCCAATTCGGAGCGTCTTTCAGAGCGGGAAGGGTCTCAGGTTCATTTGCTTAAACTTCGCTTTCAGCGCCTTGACGACATTGGGCGGAGCGAAGGGGGAGGCGTCGCCGCCCATCGAGGCGATCTGGCGCACCAGCGTCGCGGTGATCGGACGCACTGGCGAGGAGGCTGGCAGGAAGACGGTGCGCAGCTCGGGCGCCATCGCGCCGTTCATGCCCGCCATCTGCATCTCATAGTCGAAATCGGTTCCGTCCCGCAGGCCTCGGAAGATCAGCGTGGCGCCGGCTTTGCGCGCAGCCTCGATGGCGAGGCCGGTGAATTCGACGACCTCCAGTTCGCATCGCGCCTTGGCCATGATCGGCGCGGCCGCCTCGCGGATCAGTTTCAGCCGCTCCTTGACCGTGAACAAAGCGGCCTTGTTGGGATTGGAGCCGACGCCGACGACCAGCCGGTCGCACAAAGCCGCGGCATGCTCGATCACGTCCAGATGACCATTGGTCATCGGATCGAACGAGCCGGAGAAGAAGCCGATGCGGGTCATTGCGCAAGCGTTAGCTTGGGCGGCGGGAGACGGCAAGCGGACTTGCGTTGTCCACGCCAGCGGGGTCGCCGTTGAGTCGGAAACGGGTTTTGGGCTAAGTTCCCGGCACACGCCCACGTTTGATCGTGGCCACGCGACCCGCCACGCAATTCAGCGCGCCAAGCCGCATTGAACACCGAAAGACATAATCAACATGCCAGTCGCCACGGCCAGCGTTCCCACGGTCAACGCCGCCAAATACATGCAGCAGGTTTGCAAGCATTGGAGCCACAAGCTGGAGGTCGACCTTTCGGAGCGGAAAGGCGTGGTCAGGTTTCCGGCCGCAGTCGCCACGTTCGACGCCGGCGCTGATGCGCTTCAGGTCACGATCGAAGGCGAGGAGGACGAAGCCGTCGAGCGCATGAAAGGCGTGGTCGCCTCGCATCTCGACCGGTTCGCGTTTCGGGAAGCGCCGCTACCGTTCGATTGGAAGGGCCCCGGGGCGGGTGAGGGGGGGGGTGGATCGTCATTGTGAGGAGCGAGCGACGAAGCAATCCAGGAATCGTAGGGCGTCGCGCTTCATCCCTGGATCGCCGCATCGGGCCCATAGCCCGTCGAGAGACGGGCGTCTCACGACGCCCTGTGGCCTCCTCGCGATGACAACTCCACTCGCGCCCATCTGGTGCGGGTTGCAGCCGCGCCGCCCGCATGACTTTTGGTTGAAGCGAATTTGAGAGGAGACACGACATGAATGTCGACGAATTGCGCGCTATTCAGGCGCCGCTCAAGGAACGCTACCGCAGCGACGCGAAGGCGGGGCTGGTCACGCTCAAAGCCAATGGCGCGCTCGATTCCGAAGGCGTCGCCTGCAAGGTCGAGACCGGACGGGCGCTCGCCGTGGCCGGGCTTCATCCGGCGACCGGGGGAAGCGGCGCGGAGCTCTGCTCCGGCGATATGCTGCTCGAGGCGCTGGTCGCCTGCGCCGGCGTGACATTGAAGGCGGTGGCGACGTCGATGGGGATCGAGTTGCGCTCGGGCCAGGTTGCGGCGGAAGGCGATCTCGACTTTCGCGGCACGCTCGGCGTCGACAAGCAGGCGCCTGTCGGGTTCACCGACATCCGCCTAAAATTCGAACTCGACACCGACGCGCCGCAGGAGCAGCTCGACACGTTGCTGAAGCTGACCGAGCGCTATTGCGTCGTGCTGCAGACGTTGAGGCATTCGCCGGTCACCGCTGCGAAAGTCGTTCGAGCGTAGCGTCCGTTGAGGATGCGCCCACCGGATCCTCGGGGCGCGCCGCGGCTCTCGACGCCCGCAAGGACGCCATGCTGTTTCACGCTCTCTACATTCTCGCCATCGTTGTCGAGGGGATGACTGCGGCTTTGGCCGCTGGCCGCCGATCGATGGACTGGGTTGGCGTTTGCATGCTCGGCTGCGTGACCGCGCTCGGCGGCGGCTCAACGCGCGACATTCTGCTTGGCCACTATCCGCTCTCATGGGTCCAGCACCCGTACTACCTCTTGGTGACTGCGGGCGCCGCGCTGTTCACGATCGCAATCGCTCGCGTCATACATCGTCTGCGCAACGTCTTTCTCGTTCTCGACGCGATCGGCCTCGCCCTGTTCACAGTGATCGGATGCAACGTCGCGCTCGATCTTGATCTACCCTTCCTCATCGTCATCATGTCGGGCATGATCACGGGATGCGTCGGCGGGGTGCTGCGCGACGTGCTGTGCAACGACATACCCTTGCTGTTTCGCAGCGAGCTCTACGCCAGCGTCTCCGTCGTCGCCGGCGCCCTCTATGTCGGCGGCCTGGCTGCTGGACTTCCTCACGACCCGGTGATGATTGTCGCCATGGCCGCGGGATTGGCGCTCCGCCTGCTAGCGATTCGCTACGGCTGGAACATGCCGAGATTTGTCTACACTCGCGATCTGCACTGAGATGATCCACGAGCTTGCGACCCATCATCGCGAGAAGCGATAGCGACGAAGCAATCCAGCGACATAGAGCGCCCTACGTTCTCCTGGATCGTTTCGCTTGCGCTCGCGATGACGGTGCCGCGCGCGACCTCAGCGGATCGGGATCTCGATCAGCGATGGGCCCTCGCGCTTGAGCGCGCGCCCGATCGCCGCGCCGATCGCATGGCGATCGTCCGCCTGCTCAGCCGGCACGCCCATTGACGCGGCCAGCGCTTGAAAGTCGATCGCCGGATCGGCGACATCCATACCCACGAACCGTCCGGCCTTCGCATTGGCATAGCCGAGCGACTTGGCGACATTCTGTAACACGCCATAGCGGCGATTGTTGAAGACCACGAAGATCGTCCGCGCTTTGTAATGCGCGGCGCTCCACAAAGCCTGCGGCGAATACATCGCGCCCCCGTCGCCGACGAATGAGGCGACCCAGCCCTTTGTCGCCAGCGCGGCGCCGACGGCGGCGGGCATGCTGCAGCCGAGCACGCCGCCGCGGGCGAAGAAGTAGCGGCCAGGCTCGGTGGTCATGAGATCCTGGACGCGGCCGAAGGTCGCCGCCGAATCGTTGGCGATGATCGCGTCCTCGGGCAAGGCGTCGAGCGCCGCCAGCACCGCGGCGTCCGCGCTGAGCGGCGCACTCGCGCTTTCCGCCAGAATGTCCCTACGCGTCGCTTCCCGGGCCTCGCGCCGCCGCGCGCCACGCGCGGCGAGCCGCTCCGCGACCTTGGTCTTATCGACCAGTTCCGCGAGACGCTGAGCGACGGCGGCGAGCGTCTGGCTGATGTCGCCAAGCAGCGCCATGTCGGCGGCGTGTTCGCGTCCGAACGCCTCCGGATTGTCGGCGATATGCATGACGGCGATCCCTTCGGGCACCGGCTCGGCCTCGCGATAAGGGTAAGCGACGAACGCGCGTCCGCCGACCAGTACGATCGCCTGCGCGGATTTCAGATGCGCGCGCATCTCGGCGAAGTCGGGCTTCAAAACGCCGGCCCAGCACGGATGGTGAGACGGAAACGCGGTGCGCGAGGTGAGCTGAGTGCCCCAGACTGGAAAGCCGCCTGCCTCTGCGAAGGCGACCAGGCCAGCGCTCGCGGCCGCCGGCAGGTCGTCGCCAAGCAGGACGACGACCCGATCCGGATCGAGCCTGGCGAGTTTGTCGGCCAGACGCGCCGCGTCAGGCGAGGGTCCGAGAAGCGGCTGCGAAGAGGCTGGCGGCGCCGGGTGATTCACTTCCTGATCGAGGATGTCCATCGGCAGGGACAGAAACACCGGCCCGCATGGCGGAGTGCGGGCGAGGCCAAAGGCGCGCCTGAGCGCCGGGCCGACATCGTCGCCGCGGCGCAGCTCCTTCGCCCATTTGGTCACAGGCGCAGCGAGCGCGACGAGGTCGCCGGAGAGCCACGGCTCGGTCATCAGGTGCCTTGTGTCCTGCTGGCCGGCGGTGATGACGAGCGGCGTCTCGCTCGCCTTGGAGGCGACCAGCACGCCCATGGCGTTGCCTAAGCCTCCCATCGCATGCAGGTTGACGAAGGCGGCGCGGCCCGAGGCAAGCGCCCAGCCGTCGGCCATGCCGACCGCGGTCGCTTCCTGAAGACCGAGGACATAAGCGATGTCCGGCGCGTCGACGAGCGCGTCCATCAGCGGCATCTCGGTTGAGCCCGGATTGCCGAAGACGTGGGTTATTCCCTCATCGCGCAGGATGTCGATGAGAACGTCGCGCGCGCGTCGGGTCATCTGGCGTCCTTTCGAGTTTCCGCCGCAGCGGATTGCGCGGCGGCGAATTCTGAGACGCCCTGAGCCTTCACTTCGCAACCGTCTTGTATCTGGTACATTTTCCTATTAACCTCGAGAATGCGAACGTTGGCGCTAGAAACCATAGGTGGCCCAAATTGAAACTTTGCTTCATCATAGATGAACTTGAATCTCTCAATCCAAAGAAAGATTCTAGTATAGATCTTATGCTTGAGGCTCAAAGCCGTGGCCACGTTATTACCTTCTGCGAGCTTCAAAATCTCAGCCTTTCGAACGCTCATTCACTCGTTTTAACTCGGACGATCACGCTTTCGCCGGACATCAGAGAGCATAAAAAATTAGCCTCTCGCCACGTTAATATCGGTGATGTAGAGCCACATTTAGTCTCCGATTATGACGTGGTTTTTATCCGGAAGGATCCACCTTTTGATACACGGTTTCTGGCGCTAACGTTTCTATTATCTCCATCTGAGAATAAAGTTCGCTTTGTTAATTCTCCGAGTGGCGTACGAAATATTTCGGAAAAACTATCAGCGTTTTTATTCTCAAATTACATGCCAGAAACGCTTGTTTCATTTGATGTGGATCACCTTCTCAGTTTTGCGAGGCGCTTCGACAAAGTCGTTATTAAGCCTGCATTTCTCGCCAGCGGCAAAGGTATACTTCTCTGTTCGGCAGGTGATGAGAATTTTGCTAAATACGTGGATCTTATAATGAAACGCGTCCCCGAGGGACCGGTGATCGTTCAAGCATTTCTTCCCGAGGTCGTCGACGGGGATACGCGTGTGATGGTCCTTGATGGTCAGCCAATCGCGGCTCTCGGGCGGAAACCAGCGGCCGGAGATTTCCGAGCAAATATTGCTGCTGGTGGCACTGAGTTCGCGACGGAAATATCAAAGCGGCAGAGGGACATTTCGGGCCAAGTTGGGGATGTCTTAAGAACCAATGGGATCGTTTTTGCTGGTCTAGATTTCATTGGAGACAAATTGATCGAAATCAACGTTACGTCTCCGACCTTGATACAGGAGTTACGTCGTGTATCTGGCTTTGATATGTCAATTAAAATATTTGACTATCTTGAGGGCAAACATTGAGGCCTCGTTATGCCACCCTGCCTACACCATTCATACAGGCTACATCAGATAACACACTTATCGTAATACGCGTTCTCGCGTCAATACGGTATCTATCGCATAGCATCACGGCACTCTACTTTCTTGTCACGCGGTGAATCACTCCAGTTCCAAAAAACACGAACACGGTCCCCAGGATTCAATTCGGATACGTCGACAAAGGCGACGCCAGAGGACCACTTGAGCTGCGGCAGCGTCTCGAGACTTTCCTGACCCACCTTCCGTACGCATGCCTGTGGGGGATCGGTAATAAGCTGTTCAAAATTCGGAATTTGGGTAAAGTCAAGTATGGCGCTGAACCTTTCAGTTTTGTAAATAACGTTCTTGCCAAAGAAGGTATTACCCGCAGAAAATCCATTTCGATAGATATACATCATCTTTAGTGAAGGAGTTGTGGAATACTCTTCTCTGTGCTTTATACGCATAGAAAATGTGTAGCCGTCTCGATTGGTTGTTTTGTCTCTTTGTTCACTAACCACTTCGATGGGTAGAGGAGTTACGATTTGAGGAAGTACACCGCTACTTGTAAGGTGGACGGTGAAGTCGGCATTTGTATTCCGTAGCGTAACATGCTCCAGGTAGCTCGACTTGTTGTAAATATTATGCGTCTGGCCATCTGGGTCCGTGTATTGCTCGACGGGATCGGCACGCTTTTCTGGATCTCGGTAGAACGCCATTCGTACGGTTACGAAATCCTCAATTATTTCTGGCTCTGTAGTTGGAAAGAATACGTCAAAGCGAAAGGCCTGAGGTGTTATCAAATTTGCGTGGATTCCGGCCGTCAATAACGCCGCACCACCCGATAGCAGGCCGATTACTCCCGTAAATATCCGGCGATAGCCCTGGTCAAGAAAATTACCAAGAAACTTGACGCTGGTTACGTAGAGTCCGCCGGTGGCTTCAATGAGGTTCGCTTGAGGGCTGAAACGGCGGGAGAAACCACCTCTGCAGCCGCCGGAGCGGCCGGTCTTACGATCATCATGGTCGTTCCCCTGGCCGCCAATTGAAACTGTGGCGATTATACACTGAGACAACTATCGCATCATGATGTGCAGCAACTCGAACCTGATCCGCTCGATCTCGCGAATGGGCCTGTAGCCACATCGGATATCATCTGCTCAACTAACCGGGTGGTTTGCGAGAAAACCACATAGTCGCGTCCGCAAAGAATAGGCGCCACGACTCGATTTGGCATGTGCAAGGGTAGGCATTCTAATATCGTCCCAACACTATTCCCCAGGTTTTTGGTACCACGCCATCATCAGTTTGTCTGTGATACACGTCACAAAGCGAATACTGCCGATGAGAGCTGATGAATGGTGCCTCGCGCCCCTTGGTCGTGGGGAGAAGGACGGCCTCACCCCACCTCCTGCGCCTCCTTCTCCGCCTCGCGGATGCGGTCAACCGAGACGACCCGCTCGCCCTCCGCGGCACCGGACACGATGATGCCTTGTGCGCGCGGCTGGCCGGCCATTGCGGACGTCCGCGATGAAGCGAACGCATGAGCCCGCCCCCGTTCGAGCGCCGTAGGAACGCGCCGGATGGCGTTTGAGAAGATGCTTGCGCAAAATCAGAAAAATCCGCGGAAATCGTTGGCGCGCGTAAAGTTGTGCGCGCACGGGTCCCATTGATCAGCCGGCCTTGGGGTGGCTGTAATGCGACGCACTGGATGAAACCAGGGGCAATCGACTGTCAGATCGAAGTCGGTTCTGGCTTAGCGGGCCGCGCCACGACCGGCGCGGTGGACGGCTAGGGCGACCACAATTCCCGCATGTGTTACGCTGGCAACCCCCCGGTCAAGCGGTCATATTCGGCGGCGAAATTCTCGTTCGGCCGGTGGCCGGCCGGGTCGCGCGAAAACTCCGGTTTCAGGCGATTAAGGAAAGACATCTCGTGCGAGCGTTCGTGTTTCGCTTCGACGGGACCGCGCGGCTCCAGTTCGAATAGAGCCTTGGCGTGTCCGGCCACAGTGTCCGAGATATTGATTCGGCCCGGCAGGCCGTGCGCCTCCATGAAAGCCGCCGTGTTGACCGCGTCGCCCCAGATATCGAAGGATAAGCGGCGATTGCCGACAACGCCGGATATGACGGGGCCAGTGTGAACGCCGACCCGCAACTCCAGCGAGGGCAATCGCATGATTTCGCTTTGCGACTTTATGCGGGCGGCCGTTGCTTGCATCTCCAGCGCCGTGAGGCAGGCGTCGAGCGGATGGCCAAGGCCGCTCTCGGGCACGCCGCCGACCGCCATATAGGCGTCGCCGATCGTCTTGATTTTCTCCAGTCCGCGACGGGCTACGATGTCGTCGAACGCGGTGAAATACCGGTCGAGAAGGCCAACGAGCGCCGCGGGCTCCGCCCCCTCGGCGAGCAGCGTAAAGCCTTGAATGTCGGCAAATAAGACCGTTGCGGAGCGTATGTACCTGGGTTGCACACGGCCGTTTTTCTTGAGTTCGTCGGCAATCGCGGCGGGCAACAGGTTGCTGAGGAGCTCCTCGGAGCGCGCTTTTTGTGCGGCGACCTCGTGGCGCGCCTGTTCGAGCTCCCTGATTGTCCGGTCATGCTCGATCAGACTTCGACGCAGCTCCAATAACGTCAGAATCTGGCGCGACAGCCGCCGTAGCGCTTCCGTTTGTTCGAAGGTAAGCCCCCGCGGCTTGAAATCCATGACGCAGAGCGTCCCTAAGGCATAACCCTCGTCCGTGATAAGCGGCACGCCGCAATAAAATCGACAGTGTGGGTCGCCGACGACCACTGCGACACGATCAAACCGAGGATCCTGAGTCATGTCCGGCACCACGAACATCTCGGCGCCGCAAATCGTGGTCGAGCAAACAGTAGCTTCCCGAGGCGCGTTCGTTGCTTCTGACTGGAGGCCATATCTCGCCTTGAGCCATCGGCGATCGTCGTCGACGAAGCTGATGTAGCCGATGGGGCACGCACAGACATGCGCCGCCAATTCCGCGATTTCGTCATAGGCGATCTCGGGGGCGCTATCCATAATGTCGAGCGCGCGCAGCGCATTGAGCCGCTGCGGCTCGTTGGCGGGGACCGGAAACGACGACGCTTCTCGCCTCGGCTTTTCGGCGACCGACCGCCTCGGGGTGACTGAAGTTGAACCGCCGGCCAGCGGCGACGCACGGTCGCCAACAAAGCTCCCGGAAGGGCGCCAATCGCTCATTTGTTCGTTCCTTCCCCGATGGGGTTGAATCGTGCTTCGTTCAGGGAGCTGGCCTTGAGCACTCCCGCGGTTCTCCCACGCTCATGCCGCGAACTGCGTTGTGTCGATGGATGCGCTCGTGAGACATGCGGCAAGCACGGACACGCGGCTCTCGCCGGGCGTGCTTCCCGCGCTGAGGGCGGCCGACCGAGCGCCATCCTCTTTGCGCATTCGAGTTTCAGGACTTCCTCGGGCATGGTCCAACTCCGCGTCTCATCCCACGCTTGGAGCCGTCTCCGCCCTTACCCGGCTCAATTGGGGACAAATGAGCGACGGCGCAAGGTTTCTAGCTACCGTCCGCTGCGAGAGGTGTGAGGAGGATCACACATCGGTCACAGGGGGAGGACGACGGGCGTCAGCTGAGCTCCAGGCGAGAGCACGCAGCATCAATCGACGTCCCGGCGAAGGCCCCGCAAATATCCGGCGATGTCACACAAATATTAGGCCGTGCTGGGCGTCACGATGTCCTCGGGTTTGCGACGCGCCCTCAAAGCCATTTGCTCGCGCAAATAGCTCAGCGACTATGTTGGCGCGTCAAACGGTTGCGCCTGAACGCTTGGCTCGTCTCAATTCATCAGACCCTTGACGGTTTCGATGAGCTGCTTGAGCGAGAAAGGCTTGGGCAGGAACACGAAGTCCTGACCCTCCGGCAGATTGCGCGCAAATGCGTCGTCGGCGTAGCCGGAGACGAACACGACCTTGGCGTTCAAGCCGCGCTTGCGCAGTTCAGTCAGCATGGTCGGCCCATCCATTTCCGGCATGATGACGTCCGAAACAATGAGGTCGATCGGCTCGCTTGCGGCCTCGGCGACGCGCAAGGCGTCAAGGCCGGTCTCCGCCTCCAGCACCGTATAGCCGCGCGAAGCCAGGGCCCGCGAGGCGAAAGCGCGCACCGCCTCTTCGTCCTCGACCAGCAGGATCGCGCCGCGGCCGGTCAGATCCGCCGCCGGTTTGGCGGGCTCCACCTTGACGGGCTCGTCGAGGTCATCAGCGAGGCGCCGCGGAAGCAGAATGCGGAACGTCGCGCCTTGGCCCGGCTCGCTGTCGCAGAACACGTACCCGCCTGTCTGCTTGACGATGCCGTAGACCATCGACAACCCGAGGCCGGTGCCTTTGCCCACCTCCTTGGTGGTGAAGAAGGGTTCAAAGATTTTGGCTCGGACCTCGGGTGGGATACCGTGACCCGTGTCTTGGACTTCTACCGCCACGTAATCGGCTGGGGCGACGTCTACTTCCTTGAGCTCCGCGCATTCGGAAGTTGGGAAGTTGCGCGTGCGCAGCGTGATCTTGCCGCCGTCGTGGATGGCGTCGCGCGCATTGACGACGAGATTGACGATCACTTGTTCGAACTGGTTGAGGTCGGCCTTCACCTGCCACAAGTCGCGCCCGTAAACGACGTCGAGCTGGATCGTCTCGCCGACCAACCGGCGCAGCAGCATCTGCAATTCCGACAACACGTCGTTGAGCTGCAGCGCCTGGGGACGCAGCGTCTGACGGCGCGAAAAGGCGAGCAATTGCCGCACCAGCCCCGCCGCCCGATTGGCGTTCTGCTTGATCTGCATGATGTCCTGGAAGGACGGATCGGTCGGGCGGTGATTGGCGAGCAGGAGATCGGAATAGCCGATGATCGCGGTCAGCACATTGTTGAAGTCATGCGCGACGCCGCCAGCGAGCTGACCAATGGCCTGCATCTTCTGGCTTTGCACGAGGTTCTCTTGCAGGGTGCGCTGCTCGGTGGTGTCGAGGGCGAAGATGGTCGCGCTCGCGCCTTCGTCGCCGCGCGGATCGGCGGCCGAGACGAAGAGCCGCGCCGAACGCGCGGCCCCAGTCCCCTCCAGCGAGACGTCGAGAGGCGCGATCTCGCCCTTGCCCTGGGCCGCCGCCTCGATCGACGCGCTCAAGGCGATCCGATCACGCTCGGCGACAAGGTCGAAAATCGATAGCCGTCCCTTGGCGGCGTCGCTCTTCGACGCGGCCTGGGCGAGCCGCGCAAACGCCGCATTGGGACGCAGCACCGCGCCAGCGGCGTCCACGGCCGCGATCGCGACAGGGGTCGAATTGAAAATGCGGGCGAAGCGCACCTCGGCTGCGCGCAAGTCCTCGCCTTTGATTTCGCCGGGAGCGCGATTGATCACCAGCGAACGGGAAGGGCCCGCCGTCCCGTCGCCGGAAAAGGCGACCTTGTGGAGGATCCGCGCCGGGAGCAACCGGCCCTGGCGGGGCTTGAGGTCGACATCGAATTGCTGCGTCGTCACTTCGCCCGGCGGGCCGGAGATCATGGCCAGCATCGCCCCGCCATCCCCGGCGACGATGTCATCGATCTTGAGCCGGCCGACGCTGAACTGGGCGAGATCATAGTCGAGCCAACCGGCCAGGGTGGCGTTCATGTGGGTGATCGCGCCGTCGGGCTCGGCCGAGAAAAAGCCGGCCGGCGCGTGGTCGAGATAGTCGATCGCATGTTGAAGGTCCTGAAAGAAGGTCTCGTGCCGGTCGTGGTCTCGGGTCTCATCCGAGACCGTCCACACCATCAGGCCGTCTCTTGCGACGCCCTCGAGCGGACGAACCCGAATGCGATACCAGGCGACCTCGCCTTGGCCGCCTGGCGGCGGCGAGAGGCGAAGCTCCTCGCTCGCGCGCCCGCCGGATTTCGCCGCTTGCGACAGGCGATAAACGGACTCGGAGACGTCCGGCGAGCCGGTGAACAGGCGTTCGACTGGACGCAGGTCGGTCGCCGCGGGCGCGCCCGAAAGCGCGCGGTAGGCGTCGTTGGCGTAGACGATGCGCAATTCACGGTCGGTGACGAGGACGCCTTCCGGATTGGAGTCGGCGATCGCCTTGGTGGTGTCGAGGCGCGCCGCCCGGGTCGGCAGTTGCAACAGGCCGAACGCGTACAAGAGCAACCCGAAAGCGCCGCAGACGGCGAGGATGACGATCATCCAGGTCATCAGCGTCACGCCGATGGCGTTCGGCGCAAGCCACACGGCGAGAAGGGCGCCAGCGAGACAGACGAGGAGGATCGCCAGCGCGACCGGATTGACCGTTCGCTCAATTCTATCCACCGGCGGGGGCGGCGGAGATTTCATTTGAGGATCGTTACCCCCAAGGACATTGCCGTCGACGTGGACCAAAGCGAGCGCGCTGAGTCGATCCGGTTTGTGCGCGTGTGCTACCATGGGCCGCGGGCCATGTCTTGACGGCAGGCCGCGAACCTTGGGCGAAAGCGCGGCGAGCGCCGCAGTTTTCAACGGGTTCGCATTTTGTTATGAAATGTGACATGGGCGCGCGTCGATCGGATTCGGGGCAAGCCCGGCGGCGCGCCAGGTCCGGTCACTGAGCCGCGCCCGATCTTGCTTCTCGGGCGCCTGCCCATCGTTCGGCTGGCGAAAATGAAGAGCGGTTTGTTGCGCGCTCAGCGGCGGAAGTGTTGGATTGGGCATGCAGTGGTTGAATGAGCTTCCGTTCGGGGACAATCGGGTCCTTCAGATCGGGTTCCTCGCGGCTTGCGGCATCGCCGCCCTAATCGTGCTGGCGATTGTCTACCGGCTGGCCTTCGCTCATCGGCTACGCGTTCCGGGCGGACGGACCCGCCAGCCAAGACTCGGGCTGGTCGACGCATTCAGCCTCGACGGGCAGCGGCAGCTGGTGCTTGTCCGGCGCGACAACGTCGAACATTTGGTCATGATCGGCGGGCCGAACGACGTTCTGGTTAAGTCGCAGATCAATCGCGCCGTGGGCCCGGCGCGCGAGAGCAGCCAGGTCTCGCCGCTGCTCGTGCCAAGCGCGCCGGTGCGGCGAACTGAAGCGGCAGCGCTCGCCGCGCCAGCGGCTGCCGAGGCGCCGGCGAAGGTCGCCGCCAAGGCCCCGGCGTCGCCGCCCGCGCCGGTCCCGACTGCGGCGCCGCCGATCCCGACGCCGCCCGCTCCCGCCCAAGCGCCCGCTCCCGCTCCTAAACCGATCGCGCCCAAACCGATCGCGCCAGAACAGGCGCGCCCGGCCTCCCCTCCGCCGGCGGCGACGCAAGCAGCGGAGACCGCCCGACCAGCGCCGGCGAGCCCGCCGTCGCGTCAGCCGGAGCCGCGTCCCGCGCCGCCGCGCGCCACGATGCCCCCGCCGATCATCCCCGCCAACGCCCCGGCGAGCCGGGGGGCCGCGGTTCGCGGGATCGAAACCGCGCCTGTGAGAAGCCTGGGCAACCCGCCGGCCCCGTCTCCTGTCGCGCCCGCCCCGCCGCGCCGTCCGGAGAAACCGGAGCCGGCAGTCGCAGCCTCGAAAGCGGAGCCGCCACCCGTCGCAACGGTGAAAACGGAGCCGCCAGCGGGGCCGACAGTGACCGTCGCTGCGGCAAGCGCCGCCTCAGTCCAGGCGCGCCCTGCGGCCAGGACCGGGCCCGCGGCGCCGGCGTCCGTTGGGGCGCCAAAGCCAGCCGGCACTCTCCCGCAGGCGGACAAGACGAACGCCGAGCCGAGCGGCAAGCCGCTCAAAGTCGACGATCCTTTCGCCGACCTCGATTCGCTCGAAGCCGAAATGGCGCGCCTGCTTGGCCGCGAAAAGTCTGACTGACCCGAGCTGCCGGCGCTGCGGTCGTTCAATGTCATCGGAGACGGCGCCATCGAGAGCGTCATCGCGCCAATGACCTTTCCTTGCGTAAGGCGCGTCGACAGCGCACAGGGTCAGCCCGCGGCCCGGTCGTCGCGGCGACCGCGGACAGCGAATCACTCGTCGCGATAGATCCGCTCGCGCCGTTCGTGGCGCTCCTGCGCCTCGACCGACAGGGTCGCGATTGGACGCGCGTCGAGGCGCCTGAGCGAGATGGGATCGCCGGTTTCCACGCAATAGCCGTACGAGCCGTCGTCGATACGGGTCAGCGCGGCCTCGATCTTGGCGATCAGTTTGCGCTGGCGATCGCGGGCGCGCAGCTCGATCGCGCGGTCCGTTTCCGAAGACGCACGGTCGGCAAAGTCGGGGTGGTTTTCGCTTTCCTGCTGAAGGGCCGCCAGCGTGTCGCGGCTCTCGGCCAGAATCAATTCGCGCCAGGCGATCAGCTTGCGGCGGAAATATTCCTTCTGTCGGTCGTTCATGAACGGTTCGTCGTCCGACGGTCTATAACTCTCAACGGACACGTCGTTCATTGGCGATTCCTGTTTCCGCGTGCAATTTCGCGGCCTTATAGCGATCCATCGGCGAAGGAACAATGACTATCGTCGCCGGGCGCGAGCGACCGGCCGGCCAGTGCGCGGGACGATTGAGGCGAGGCCTTGGGCTATTTGCCTCACGAGGCTTGCCAGACCGTAAAGAGCGCCTCACGTTCAGGCGTTGCGACCGGTTCGAGCGGAGAAGGGAGGTTTGTCATGTACAAGCGCATCGTTCTCGCGGTCGATCTCGCCGAGCCGACGCCAAGTCCGAAGGGCTTGGCGCAGGCGGTGGAGATGGCGGCCATAGGCGGCGGCGAATTGAGGCTGGTCAATGTCCAGCCGGTCATCCCGGCCACGTTCATGGAATATGTGCCGGTCGATTTTGACATCGGGCAGGCGACGCGGGCCAAAGAGGCGCTCGACGCAATTCTTAGCGGCATCGATCTGCCGGCCGAGCGCAAGAGCGCAGCGGCGCGGGCGGGCGGAATCTATCACGAGCTCCTGGAAGAGGCGTCCGAATGGGACGCCGACCTCATTGTTGTCGGTTCGCATCGTCCTGTGATGTCGGACTACCTCCTGGGCTCGAACGCCAAGACGATCGTGCGCCACGCCCAATGTTCGGTGCTGGTGGTCAGGGAATGATGCGCGATCACAAAAGTTTGAGCGTCAGGCGGCCAGCGCCCGCATCGCCGCTTCGACCCCGTCGGGGGTCAGCGGAAACATCCGATGCTGAAAGATTTCGCCGATCATCGTCGTCGACAGCGAATGGTTCCACGCGCTCGGCGGCGCCGGGTTGATCCACACCGTGCGAGGCCAGGCGAGGAGCGCGCGTTCGAGCCACACTCTTCCGGGCTCCGGATTGAGGTGCTCGACCGAGCCGCCGGGCGCCATGACCTCGTGCGGGCTCATTGAGGCGTCGCCGACGAAGACGACGCGATAATCCCGCCCATACGAATTGATGAGATCGCGCGTCGGCACGCGCTCGTCGTGGCGGCGGCGGTTGTTCTTCCACACGCTCTCGTAGAGGCAGTTGTGGAAGTAGAAATGGTCGAGCCGCTTGAATTGGCTTTTTGCCGCCGAGAACAGCTGCTCAGCCGATTCCACGTGCCAATCCATCGAGCCGCCGACGTCGAGAAACAAGAGCACTCTGACCGCGTTGCGGCGTTCGGGCCTCAGCTGGACGTCGATATAGCCTTTGTCCGCGGTCGACCGGATCGTGCCGTCGAGATCGAGCTCTTCGGCCGCGCCCTCGCGGGCGAACCGCCTGAAGTCGTCTGAGCGCCAGCTTGATGTTGCGCGGCCCGAGTTCCGCGTCGCCGTCGAAGTCCTTGAAGTCCCGGCGGTCCCAGACCTTGACGGCGCTGCCCCGGCGGCCTGTGTCCTGGCCGATGCGGACGCCCTCAGGATGGTCGCCATAGGCGCCGAACGGCGACGTCCCCCCTGTGCCGATCCATTTCGAGCCGCCCTGATGGCGCCCCTTCTGCTCGGCGAGGCGTTGGCGCAGCGTCTCCATCAGTTTGTCGAAGCCGAGCTTCTCGATCTGAGCCCGCTCCTCCGGACTGAGATAGCGCTCCATCATTCGGCGCAGCCATTCCTCCGGCAGGTCGCGGGCCTCGACCGCAGCGGCGACGCTCAGAACCCCCTTGAAGGCGGCGGCGAAGACAACGTCGAACTTGTCGAGATTGCGCTCGTCCTTAACCAGGAGAGCGCGCGCGAGGCGATAGAATTCGTCGACCGACATCTGAGCCAGATCGCCTTCAAGCGCGCGCATCAGGTCGAGATATTCGCGCGGCGTCGCCGGCACGTGCGCCTGACGCAAGCTGGCGAAGAAATTGAGAAACATGACGCGATTCTAGCCTGCGTGGGCGCGGCTGTGCAATGCTGCGGCCCGTCTCTCTCGCGCAGGTGTCGTCTCATGTCCGTGGTCGTCGAGCGCCGAGGGTTTGCGCTGCCGCTGGGCGTGAGCCCCGAGGCGGAGATTTTCGCCATCGGCGACATTCATGGGCGGAGCGATCTTCTCGCTGCGCTGATCGACGAGGCGGCGCGGGAACCCAAGCTGCGCGACAAGCGCGCGATCGTCTTCCTCGGCGACCTGATTGATCGAGGACCCGACAGTCTCGGCGCGATCGATCTTGCGACGGCTGCGAAAGCGCGCATCGGCGCCGACGAGGCGATCGCGCTCATGGGCAACCACGAGATGATGATGCGGCTCCCGCTCGATCCAGAGACGCCTTGGGACGATGCGATCGACGCGCTCGAAACCTGGATCGCCAACGGCGGTGACCGGACGATGGGGGAGTTTCTCAGGCCCGCGGCGCCGCGCGGCTATCTCGATGATCTGCTGACCGAGGCGCGCGCGTCGCTGCCTACGCGCGTGTCCGCTTGGCTCGCGTCCTTGAGGGCAAGCTGGCGCTCGGGCCAGGTTCTGTTCGTCCACGCGGGCGTGAACCCACAAGTCGAACTCGAAACTTTTCTCGGCGCTCCCTGGAACATGGCCCTCGGCAAGCGCGACGAAGATCGTCACTGGGCCTGGGTGCGCCGGCCGTTTCTCGATCATCGTCCGGGGAGGGATGGCTTTAGCGGCTTCTTTGTCGTCCACGGTCATACGCCGAACGACGCCCGTCGCGACGCCTCGCACGCCGATCAGATCGCTGGATATCGTCTCAATCTTGACGGCGGTTCAGTAATCACCGGACTGGCCAAGATGGCGGTGATTCGCGGCCGCCGCGCAGAGGTGGTCAGCGCGCGCGGGCCGAGCGCCGCGAGCTTATGGGGGGATGAGAGTGCGTAGCGCAAAACGGTCCAACCGCGCGCCTGGGCCGGCTTCAATGCGCTGAATGCACGGCGACGGTCACGAAACCGTTGCAGGCCTCCGAATAAATTCTTGCCCGCGAGTGTTTCATGTCGTTCGCGAAGCGCATGTCCGGGTCCGTTGGCTTTAGCGGGGCGTTGCAACCAGCGATTTTGACAACCATTCTGGAGAATTGAAGCGATGCATCAGAAATTGGCTAAAGCCCTGGGCGGCGTGACCGTCGTCCTGGCGTTCGTCGGACTCGCGGCTCTATCGCCATCGCAGGCTGCGGAGATGGTTCACGTGCGCGGCGCAATTGTCAGCCTGGACGGCTCCACGCTGACGGTGAAGACGCGCGAAGGCCCGAACGCCGCAGTGGCGCTCAAACCCGGCTTCAAGGTTGCGGGCATCGCCAAGGCGTCGGTGGAAGACATCAAGGCGGGAGATTTCGTCGGCATCGCCTCCCTGCCGACAACGGCGGGAGGGGACGGAGCTGTCGAAGTGCTGGTCTTTCCGCCTGCGATGAAAGGGACCGGCGAGGGCAGCTACCCTTGGGACCTGAAGCCGAAAAGCTCGATGACCAATGCGACAGTCACCAACGCGGTCAAGGGCGTCGAAGGGCGGACGCTCGATCTCTCCTACAGCGGAGGGAAGGAGAAGAAGATCTCGATCCCCGACGGCGTCCCGATCGTCACCTTCGGTCCTGCGACGGAAGCGGACTTGAAACCCGGCGCGGCCGTTTTCATCCCAGCCCAAAAGGGCGACGATGGCGCGCTCGCCGCAGGCTTCGTCGCCGTGGGCACGAACGGCGTCGACCCGCCGATGTAGGGTGTCTTCCTACGGGCGCGGCGGCGCGGAAGGAGGGCTCCGCGCCGATCTTCTCCGGCTCCGAATCCGTCAGCTGGCTTCGCATCCGCGCGCCGCGAAACGGCGCAGCGTCGCCATGAAATCGCCGAAGCGGTCCGGCCCGATCTCGGCGGCCCATTCCGCTTGAATCTCAAGCAGCGTTGCGTGGACGACCTTCACCATCCGCCATGTGCGGGCGGTGAGATAGATACGCCGGCGCTCGCCTTTCCGCTCGGCTCGCCGCTCGAGGTAACCCAGCGCCTCGAGCTGGCCGATGATGTGATTGGTCGCCTGCCGCGACATGCGAATCCGGCGCGCGAGGTCGGATGGCCGCATCCCGTCGGGCGCAGGAAAGCTGAACACGGCGAGATGGGCGGGCTGCAAGTCCGTGAACCCCGCGGCTTTGATCTCCGCCTCCATGCGGGCGCGCACATGCTCGAGGCATTGCCGCAGTAGCGCGCCAACATAGGGCGGGCCTTCATCGGCCGTGACGACGGCGCGGGTAGATTTACGACCTGACGGCGTTGACATTTTTGTAAAATCGCTTTACGAACGACATGTAAAAGCATTTTACGATAGAGGGACTGTAATGGAAAGCGCTGTCGCCGAAGTCATTCGGATCGGTGGGCTCGAGCTGCGTTTCCTTGTGGACGAGACGCAAGGCTCGGGCGACCTTGTGATCTTCGAGATGACCGTAGAGCCCAATGCCCGCGTGCCCGTCCCGCACTATCACCGCGATGTCGACGAGGTTATCTACGGCCTTTCGGGGACGTTGACGGGGCGGGTCGAGGGCGAGCCCCATGAACTCCGCGCCGGCGACTGTCTGCGAATACCGCGCGGCGCTGTCCATTACAGCGAAAATGTGCACGACGAGACGGCGCGCGCCCTGATCGTCTTGAATCCGGGTTCGATCGGCCGCGCCTATTTCGAGGAAATCGCGAAGGCCGCGAGGGGCCCTGGCAAGCCCGATCCAGCGCGGCTGAAAGAGATCATGCTGCGCTACGGCCTCGTTCCCGCCTGAGACGAATCGGTAGTCGCCCCTGTTGACAGGCTCCGGGCCGCCCCCCATCCCAATAGGGAAACCCACGGGCGAGAGGGCAGGGCGGGCGTGCGCACTTGGATCAAAGACCCGTTGGCCATCCTCGCCGACGGCGCGGAGCGCGGAGTTGTCGTCGAGGGTGCGCGGATCGCCGAGCGGGTCGGGCGCGGAGCAACCCCGGAGCGGATCGACACGACGCTCGATGCCTCGCGCCATGTCGTGCTGCCGGGGCTCGTCAACGCCCATCATCATTTCGATCAGACTTTGACGCGCGCCCACCCGCAAGCGATCAACAAGCCGCTGTTTGCGTGGCTCGTCGCGCTCTATCCGATTTGGGCGCGGCTCAAGCCGAACCATCTGAGGCTCGCCTCCCGGCTCGCCCTGACCGAGCTCATGCTCTCCGGCTGCACCACCGCCGCTGACCATCACTACCTCTATCCAGAGGGCCTTGAGAACGCGGTCGACATCGAGGTCGAGGAGGCGCGCTTCCTTGGCGTGCGCATGACCGTCTCGCGCGGGTCGATGAACCTGTCGGAGAAGGACGGTGGCCTCCCGCCCGATAGCGTGGTGCAGGACGAAGCCACGATCCTCGCCGATAGCGAGCGGGTGCTGAAGCTGTTCCACGATCCGAAGCCGGGCGCGCTTATCCGTGTCGCGCTCGCGCCCTGTTCGCCGTTCTCGATCTCGAAGGATCTCATGAGTGCGAGCGCGCGGCTTGCCGAGCGATACGATTGCCAGCTTCACACTCATCTCTGCGAGACCGCGGATGAAGAGCGGTTCTGCCTGGAAATGTATGGCCTGAGGCCGGTCGATCTTCTCGATTCGACGGGCTGGATGTCGAGCCGAGTCTGGCTCGCGCACGGCATCCATTTCAACGCAGACGAGATCGCGCGGCTCGGCAAGGCGAAGGTCGGCGTCTGCCATTGCGCCGCCTCCAACATGGTGCTCGCGTCCGGCATATGTCCGACTTGCGAGCTCGAGGCTGCCGGTTCGCCGCTCGGCCTCGGCGTCGACGGCTCGGCCTCCAACGATTCCTCCAACATGATGGAGGCAATCCGCCACGCGCTGATGATTGGGCGGCTGCGCTACGGCGCCGACAAGGTGACGCATCGGGATGTGCTGCGCTGGGCCACCGAGGGCTCAGCCCGCTGCCTCGGGCGTTCGGACATCGGCCGGATCGCGGAAGGTTACGAGGCCGACCTGGCTTTGTTCAAGCTCGACGAGCCGCGCTTCTCCGGCGCGCATGATCCGCTCGCGGCGCTGGTTCTTTGCGGCGCGCATCGAGCAGACCGGGTGATGATCGCAGGCGAATGGCGGGTGGTCGACAGGGAGCCGGTCGGGCTCGATCTCGCGGGGCTGATCGCCGAGCATCGGGCCGCGGCGCGCGATTTTGCCTGATGCGCCAGATACGGCCTATCCGACCGCCGCCAACAGCGGCTGCCCGGTGAGCAAGTGAGCCGAAGAAGCGCTCGGGCTGCTCCCGCCTTTTCACATTGCGTTGAGTACAAAATCGGTCTCCAATGCTCCGCGGTACGCAAGAGATGCCCGGCGGGGACGGCATTTGCCGCTCCCGCGGGCCAAAGCGCCGGGAGGAAAACATGATGGGCAGGGCAAGGATAATCCAGTTGGCGTGCCCCGTCGCTGTGGCGTGCGCTTGGCTTGCGAGCGCGCCGGCCTCAGCGCAGGGCGTCAAGATCGGCGTTCTCAACGATCAATCCGGGGTCTACGCGGATTTTAGCGGCAAAGGATCGGTCGAAGGCGCGAAAATGGCGATTGAGGATTTCGGCGGCAGCGTGCTTGGCCAGAAGATCGAGCTGGTTACAGCCGATCACCAGAACAAGCCCGATCTCGCTTCCGCCATCGCGCGCCGCTGGTACGACGCCGAAGGCGTCGACATGATCACCGACCTCAACAATTCCTCGGTCGCGCTCGCGGTGCAAGGGATCGCCGCTGATAAGAAGAAGATCGATATCGTCGTGGGCTCGGCGACGCCGGCGCTGACCGGCTCGGCCTGCGTTCCTTACGGCTTCCAGTGGGCGTTTGACACCCACGCGCTCGCTGTCTCGACCGGCGGGGCGCTGGTGAAAACCGGCGCCGACTCCTGGTTCTTCATCACCGTGGACTACGCTTTCGGTCATGCGCTGGAGAAGGACACGATCGACATCGTCACGGCCCGCGGGGGCAAGGTGCTCGGCCACGTGCTCTACCCGCTCAACACTCCCGACTTCTCGTCCTTCCTTTTGCAGGCGCAAAGCTCCAGGGCCAAGATTGTCAGCCTCGTCAACGCCGGCCAAGACACCGTCAATTCGGTCAAGCAAGCGGCGGAATTCGGCATCGTCGCTGGCGGCCAGCGGCTCGCGGCGCTGCTCATGACCCTGGCGGAAGTCCACGGCTTGGGGCTCGAAGCCGCGCAGGGTCTGGTGCTGACCGAGACCTACTACTGGGACCTTAACGACCGGACTCGCGAGTTCGGGGAACGCTTCTTCAAACGCACCGGGCGGATGCCGAACATGGTCCACGCCGGCGTTTATTCGGCGACCTTGCAATATCTCAAGGCGGTGAAAGCCGCCGGGACGAAGGACGCGGATGCGGTGGCGAAGAAGCTCAAAGGGCTGCCGGTCGATGACGCCTTCACTTCGCGTGGGCATGTGCAGCCCAATGGGCGCATGGTGTCGGATCTCTATCTGTTTGAGGTCAAGAAGCCGTCGGAAAGCAAGCGCGACTGGGACTTTTACAAGCTGCTCGCGACCGTGCCCGGCGACACGGCTTATCTCACCGCCGCCAACAGCGGTTGCCCGTTGACAAAGTAAGCGGAACCCACGGAACCCCCCTCGGCCTCCTTGTTGGCCGGGTTGAGCGCTTCCTGACGAGCGTCAGCGCTCTGCCGATTGAGGCTGGCGGTGCGAGAACCGGCCGGACCAGCCCTTGCCAGCGACCTCCGCCGGCTTGGTTTTCCTTTTTTATCCGCCTCACTAGAAAGTCTCGCCGCCCTCGCCGCGAGCGCGCCGGAAAGAATGTCGCGATGATCGCCCTCATTATCCTCTTCATCGTCGCGATGTGGGCGGGGGTGCAGAATGCGCTCGCCGGCGGCGGCTCGTTCATCACCCTTCCGTCTCTCATGCTGACCGGCATGGACGCGCGCGCGGCCAACATCACTTCGACCGTGGCGCTGTTTCCCGCACAGCTCGTCACAGGCTTCACCGGTCGGGCGGATGCGGCGAGTCCGACCGGGCTCACGATGCGGACGCTATTCGTCATCAGCCTCATCGGCGGCGCCCTTGGAGCGCTCATTCTCCTCGCCACGCCCCCGTCGATCTTCGCCCGCCTTGTGCCGTGGCTGGTGTTGTTCGCGACCGCTCTGTTCGCCTGGGGCAGTTTTTTTCGCACTCCTGCGTCGGCCGGCGAAGCGCATTTGTCGCCTCGCGCCGCGAGCGTGGCGCAATTTTTTATCGCGCTCTACGGCGGCTATTTCGGCGGCGGCATCGGGCTTTTGATGATGGCCGCGCTGACCATGATGGGTTTGGCGGTGCGCAACGCGGGCGCCGCGAAGAACATTCTCGCGGGCGTGATCAACGCGTCCGCTGTCGCAATCTTCGTCTTTTCCAGGGACGTGCATTGGCTGCAGGCGCTCATCACCGCGACCGGCGCCTCCTTCGGCGGCTGGGCAGGCGCGTTGATGTTGAGACGCGTCAACGAGACGCTCTTGAAGCTCGCTGTCGTCGCCCTTGGCGTTGCGCTCACGATCGGGCTGTTCTGGACCGCGCCCTAAGGTTAAAGATGCGCCAGCGGAGCGTTGAAACATGAATATCGAACTCTTCACGGCTTTTCTCCTGATCACGGTTGTCCTGATCATTGTGCCAGGACCGATCGTCACCCTGGTCATTTCAACTGGCGCCACGCGCGGCGTGCGCGCCGCGCTCACCACCGTCGCGGGCACGACGCTTGGCAATGCCTTGCTGCTGGCGGCGATCGCGCTGGGGCTCAACTGGGTGCACGCGCACGCGGACCTGTTGTTCACCGCGCTGCGCTGGACCGGCGCGGCCTATCTCATCTGGCTGGGTGTACAGGCGTGGCGCCATGCGGGGGAGGGCGGCGAGCAGATCCGCGAGACCGGCCGCACCCGTTTTGTTCGCGGCCTGCTTGTCGCCCTGTCCAATCCGAAGACGATCGTCTTCTTCACCGCCTTCCTACCGCAGTTTATCGATCCGCGGCTGCCGGCGGGACCGCAGCTTGCCGCGATGTGCATCGCTTCGGTCTTGATCGCCGGCGGCTCGGACTGCGTCTGGGCGGTCGCGGCGGGCATGGGGCGCGCCTGGTTCATGAAGCCGAGCCGCGTCAAATTGCTTGGCCGGCTCTCGGGAACAGTCCTCATCGGCGGGGGTTTGTGGCTGTCGCTCGCCCGGCGGACGAGCTGACAAAGGCCAACACTCAGGATCTCACGCTCTCGCAATGCCGAACCTGACGACGATCATTTCGGTCGCGGGCGCCTCATTCGCCGCCTCATTCGTCGAGGCGGTCGAGGCGCTCACCATCGTGCTTGCCGTCGGACTCGCGCGCGGCTGGCGCCCGGCTCTGACCGGCGCCGCGGCCGCTATCCTTGCCCTCGCGCTGATCGTCGCCGTCCTGGGCCCGCTGATGAGCGTCGTTCCCATTCGCGCCTTGCAGTTCGTCGTCGGCGTCCTCACCCTCATGTTCGGTCTGCGCTGGCTGCGCAAGGCGGTCCTGCGAGCCATCGGAATTATCGCTTTGCATGACGAGGAAGCCGCCTTTGCCCGCGAAACGCGCGAACTGATCGAAGCCGGGCGGGGAGAAGCGCACGGGTTCGACTGGATCGGGGGCGCGACCGCGTTCAAGATCGTGCTCCTGGAAGGGATCGAGGTCGCGTTCATCGTCATCGCCGTCGGCGCGGGGCGCGGTCTTCTCGGGTTGGCGAGCGTCGGGGCGCTGGCGGCGTGCGCCGTCGTGGCGGTCATCGGCGCGGCGATTCATCGCCCGCTCGCGCGCGTGCCGGAGAATGGGCTCAAGTTTGCGGTCGGGGTGCTGCTCTCGTCCTTCGGCCTGTTCTGGACCGGAGAAAGTCTCGGCGTTGCGTGGCCGGGCGGCGACGCGGCGATTCTCGGGTTTATCGCGCTGTTCCTGGCCGTCGCCTTGGGCCTGGTCGCGCTTCTCAAGCCAAGAGCGGCGTTTGCATGATCGGCGCAATCGTCAAGCAACTGCTCGGCCTGTTTGTTGATGACGAACTTCTGGCGGCGACCATCCTTTGCGCGGTCGCCGTCGCCAGCGCATCGGCGCTTTCCGGCATGGCGCCGGGCTGGCTCGTTGGTCTCATGCTGACGCTCGCCCTGCCGGCGGCGCTGGCGGCCAGCGTATTGCGCACCGCGCGGCGAGCGCCGCGGAACGGATAGGCGCTCTGTGATCTTCGCGGTTTCCGTGATAGCTTTGACGCCATGGAGCGGCAGGAAATCATTGCAAAATTGCGGGAGAACGAGGCGGCCTTGCGTGCACGCGGCGTCACGCACGCGGCGCGGTTTGGCTCGCACGCGCGCGGCGACAATCGCCCCGACAGCGACATTGACATTCTGATCGATATCGCGCCGGAGGCGCCTGTCGGATTGTGGGAATACGTCGATATCACGCAATATCTTGAGGACCTCTTCTCGAGCCGGGTCGACGTCGCCAACCATAGCCATCTGAAATCCCACGTTCGGCCCTTCGCCGAGCGAGAAGCCGTGTATGCTTTCTAACAAGGCTCGTCTGGCGCTATCCGATATTCGCGAAAATGGAAAGCTCGCCTGCGAATTCGTCGCCGGACTCGCCTATGAGGAATTCGAACGAGACCGGCGGACCTTCTATGCCGTAACGCGAGCATTGGAGATCATCTCCGAGGCTGCGCCGTCTTCCTCCGGAACTCCGGGAGCGACATCCCGGCCTTCCCTGGCGTGCGATCATGGGCGTGGGAAACATCTTCCGCCGCAACTACGACAACGTGGCCGAGCGGCAGGTGTGGCGAACGGTTCGCGAAAGCGTTCCCTTATTGCTTGCCGCGATTGCCGAAGAAATCGAGGCGCTGAAGAATGAATAACCTGCGCTGCGCAGCGCACGGCGGCAAACGCGGGGCCGACGGCGGCAGTCGGGCCGGCGCGCGATGAGAGACAGGAGAACGCATGGCTCGACGCTTCATCGATATATCCGCGCCGCTGCAGAACGATGTCCCGGCCGACCCGCCCGGGCTGGGTCCCAAGATCGAGTACATCGATCACCAGCAGAGTCTGCCGCAAATCCTGCCGTTCTTTCCGGGGCTCAGACAAGACGACTTGCCGGACGGACAAGGATGGGCGGTCGAACGCGTGGCGCTCTCCACTCACAACGGCACGCATCTCGACGCGCCCTGGCACTACCATCCGACGATGAACGAAGGGGAACGCGCCTGGACGATCGACGAAGTGCCGCTCGAATGGTGCTTTCAGCCGGGCGTGAAACTCTACTTCCGCCATTTTCCTGACGGCTATGTCGCGACCGCCGCGGACATCGACGAGGAGCTTGAGCGCATTGGCTATGCGCTGAAGCCGCTCGACATCGTCCTCGTCAACACCAGCGCCGGCCTGAAATACGGCCGGCCCGACTATGTGGCCTCGGGTTGCGGCATGGGCGCCGAGGCGACATTGCATCTGTTAGGGCAGGGCGTCCGGGTCACCGGAACCGATGGCTGGAGCTGGGATGCGCCCTTCATCCACACCGCCAGGCGCTACGCCGAGACGCATGATGCCTCGCTCATCTGGGAGGGTCACAAGGCCAGCCGACACATCGGCTATTGTCATATCGAGAAATTGCACAATCTCGAGGCGCTGCCCTCGACGGGCTTCACCGTCAGCTGCTTTCCGACAAAGATCGAGCGCGCCTCGGCGGGTTGGACGCGCGCGGTGGCGATCATCGAGTCGTAGACGGATCGGCTTCAGGGCTCAGGAGCGGGCGAAGGCGTGGGCCGCTCTGACCGGCCAGGCGAGGGCGTTGGGCAGTTCCTGCGCGATGCTCTCCGCCATAGCCGAAGCGGTCGCGCTATCCCAGGTCGATCGAACCGTCGGCGAAAGGACAACGCCGACCCCAATCAGATAAATGATGACAATCAGGGCGAGCAAGAGGCGCATCTTCGTACTCCTGAGGCCGTTCGGCTGGACTGCCACGCAACATAACAACCGCGCGGCCGCACTTGTTCCATCCTTGGCCACGCATTCTTATTGAGACACAACGGACATTGCGCTCGTCTGACAACCAGGCGGCGGCCAGCTCTCGGAACCATTCTTTCGACGTCGCGTTTCTTTCCGTCTCTTGACCGAATCGAGGAGGAAATCATGCGCGGCATGATCATCGGACTTTCAGCACTGGCAATCACGGCCTTGCCCACCTTCGCCCTCGCCGACGGCGGCGGCGCTCTGACCGGCGCGGCCGGCGGCGCGGTTGCGGGCGCGGTCGTGGGCGGCCCGGTCGGCGCGGCGGTCGGCGGCGTCGCCGGCGGGGTCGTCGGCGGGGCGGCTTCTGGACCTCCCGCGCCTGGGCCGGTGGTCGTAGCCCCGTCGCCGGAGCCGGTCGCTCCGTGCAGCACCCGGACTACAACGAAGTCTGACAGTTACGGCAACAGCGTGACCCACCAGACGACGAATTGCTGAGATTGAGGGCGGCGGGTTTCGACAATCAGGCTCCCGAGCTCGCCTGTAAGGCGGGCAGAGCGCATACGTCCGGCGGTGCTCTTCGCCTGGGTTGGACGTTGTGCTAAGCTGCCCGCCAGTCGAGTTTGGGAGTGCTGCCATGGCGCAAGGTTTGACCGCCCGGGTCGTCGGGATCGCTGGCGCCGATCCGCTATTCGCCCGCATCCGGCAGGAGGCGGAAGAAGCGATGCGGCGCGAGCCGGAGCTCGCGCTGTTTCTGTCGGTGAACGTTCTCAACCACGAGACGCTCGAAGGAGCCGTATCCCATCGCGTCGCCTCGCGGCTCGATCATCGCGACCTTCCGGCGGCGCTGATCCGTCAGACCTTCGAAGAAGCGATCGCGCGCGACACCTCGATCGGCGAAGCGTTCCACGCCGACATCATGGCGGTCGCTGACCGCGATCCGGCGTGCCTCAGAATGATCGAGCCGTTGCTCTATTTCAAAGGCTTCCAGGCGCTGCAGGCTTATCGACTGTCTCACTGGCTCCTGAAGACGGGGAAGCGCGATTTCGCCCTGAGCCTGCAGAGCCTCGCCTCGGCGACATTCGGCGTCGACATCAATCCCGCCGCGCGCATCGGCAAGGGCGTGTTCCTTGATCACGCGACCAGCCTTGTGATCGGCGAGACGACGGTGATCGAGGACAACGTTTCAATTCTGCAGGGCGTGACCCTCGGCGGCACCGGCAAGGAGACCGGCGACCGGCATCCGAAGATCCGTCATGGCGTCTTGATCGGCGCGGGAGCGAAGATCCTCGGCAATATCGAGATCGGCTATTGCGCGCGCGTTGCTGCGGGCTCGGTGGTGCTTCAGCCGGTGCCGCACAACAAGACGGTTGCCGGCGTTCCCGCCCGCATCGTCGGCGAAGCGGGCTGCGCCGAGCCATCGCGCGATATGAACCAGATTCTGGCCCAGAAGGCGTTGGAGGCGTAGCGCGCCGACGCCGTCGCAAGCGCGGCGCTCGATCGGGCGCGCCAAAGCGGGCGCGCTCATCCTTGTTGAAAAATGAGGATTGCCGCTCATTTCGCGTATTGCAACGCTGCATGTCTTCGTGCCAAGCCTCGTCGCGCGGCCCGCGAGCCGGAGAGAGGCGATGGACAAAGCTGAGATCGTGAAACTGCGTGAGTTCCTGCGCCGCTCCTTTGGCGCTCCGATGCTTCAGGTCGCGCCGAATTCAAAATCTGTCGAGGCGGCGGACGTGTCGCTCGGCGAACGCAAGCTCGGAACGATCACGGTCGACGACGAGGACGGCGACCGCTCGTTCGCATTCGCGATGAAAGTGCCGGTTGGCCGCCCCGTGCTGCAAGATTATCTCCGCCGCCTGTTCGAGAACGACAAACTGACGATCGCCGGGCGGCTCAAGAAAACGGACTCGGTCGAACTGAATAACGGTCCCGATTTTCTCGGCGTCATCTCCGCCGACGACCCGGAGGCGTCGAGCTACACGCTGCAGATGGCGATCCTGGACGTCGATCTCGACGGCGAGGAGTAGCGCTCGCGGTGCCGCTTTATTCGCTCAATGGCCGCCGGCCCACCCTGCCGCCCGAGGGCTTCTTCTGGATCGCTCCCAACGCCAGCGTGATCGGCGATGTCGTGGTTGGCCTCGATGTCGGCATTTGGTTCGGCGCGGTCCTGCGCGGCGACAATGAGCAGATCAACATCGGCACGCGCACCAACATTCAGGAATCCTGCACCCTGCACACCGACATGGGATCGCCGCTCGCCATCGGCGAGGAATGCACGATCGGCCATAACGTGATCCTGCACGGCTGCGCCATCGGCGAAGGCTCGCTGATCGGCATGGGCGCGATCGTGCTCAACGGCGCGAGGATCGGCCGCGGGTGCCTGGTCGGGGCTGGCGCCATGGTGACTGAGGGCAAGACCTTCGACGACCATTCTCTCATCATGGGGTCGCCCGCCAAAGCGATCCGGGCGCTGGACAAGGAGGCGTTGGCGAAGCTGCGCCAGTCGGCCGCCCATTACGTCGACAAATGGCGTCAGTACGCGGTGGGGATGAAGCCGATCGACTTGGGCGAATGAGACGCAGCGCCTGTAGCCGCGCTCGCATAGCCCGTCGACAGGCGGACGTCCTTCCGAACGCCCTTTGGATCGCGTCGGACGCGGTCGGCGACCGCGCCTACATCAGATCGTCGTGTGTTCGCCGAATTCCTCGGCGGGCAAGGGGCTCAGGAATTCAACCGCGATGCCGCAGTTGACGTGACGCACGACCTCGGCCGGCGTCGCGCCGACAACGACCTGCGCGCCAATTGGGGGCTCACAGTCGACGTTGAGCGCCGCGCCCGACGTCGAGATGTCAATCAGGGTCGCGGTGTATTCGCGTCCGTTCGCGAGCTTCAGGATTGTATACCGGTCACGCGGCGCGATGCGCTCATGGCGCCGATCTTGGGGCAGCCCAAGCGACTGGCGGTTGGCGAGCCACGCCAGTTGGCTGGCCAGCTTGTCGCGCTTGGCGGGCGGCACGTTCATCTGGATCGCAAATCCGCCGGGGAAGATGCGCGCCACCCGTCCCTCGACTCGCCCGATCTGGTTGAGATAGGCGACGATGCGTTCGCCGAGCTGAACGCCGGCGTCTGAGGAAAAAGCGATGCCGTTCGGAGACGCATCGATCGATTCGCAATCGAACTCTTTGCGGTCCGAACGCATGAATCGTCCCAGAAGGCGCACCTCGACACGCAGGTTCTGCCTGCGTTCCGCTTCCGTCGGCTCCGGGAGTTTCCATGCCAATGCGCCCATGGCGGCGTGCTCCTTGGATTCTCGGACGCCGGCCGAGCGCGACTATTGAGCCCCTCAAGGAATCGCAAGCAAGCCGGCAAGCGTGGTGACCATAAGCCTTAGGGATTAAGGCGCTGTTACGCGCTGGACATGCCGCAGCGTCAGGTCGCGCGGCGATCGCCGGAATAGACAAACAGATGCTTGTAGCGCCTCGGCACATCGCGGAGCGAGAAGCCCGCCTGCGCCGCGCTCTCCGCCGCCGCCGGCTCCCGCGTCGACGAATTGAGCGCGCGCAGCGAGGTGAGCGCGATCGGTCCGGCCCCCATCAACCCGATCCACGCGGGCGCGGAATGGACGGCGAAGCCGCCGAGGACGCGCGAATGGGTAAATCCATGATGGCGAAGGGGAAGGAGAATGACTTCGATGTTTACGCCGCCAAGACTGGGCGGACCGGCCTCGGCGCCGATGAGGAACGCCTGCGCTTCGCCGGCGACGCAATGCAGAACGGAATTGATCTCGCCGCGGTCGGCGTCGCGCCACAGGTCGAGAAACGAAAGACTTCTCAGCTCCTTGAGGAAAATAGCATTGGCTCTCGAGCCTGCGATCCGAAAGGGAAAGCCGCCTCGCTCGTCGAAATCGAGCACGAACGTGTCGGCCAGCACCCCGCGGATCGCGCCGGGGTCGACGTCGTTGCGCTCAGGCGCGCTGCGCGCGCCGCGCAATTGGTTCCAATAGGCGTAGAGCTCCATCGTGGCAGCGAGCTTCACCGTCAATCCCCCGACCCGTTCCGGACGCGTCCCGGAACGGGACGCAATCGAGCGCCCGGCGTGGGCTCGCGTGAGATGAGGCAGGGACCATGCCATTTCGTAACGGAAGCGGCGCTCCGCCGCTCCGCCGGGAGAGGCGGCCTGGCGGTTACTCTCGGCTAACCCTGAAATTGCAAGGGCCAGTCCAGAATCGGCACATTCACGGGAGCGAGGCGAGGCGATCAGAACGGGAGATCGCGGTTCACTCCAACGCTGCGCGCCGCCGCAACGATCGACGCCCAGGTCTCGTCCGGCAGCGGCACGCCGCTCTTGCCGCGTTTTGCCCGGCTCAAGCGCTCGGGCTCGCCGGGCGTCATGATCGACTCGTCGGGAATGGCTTTCCCGTTCTGGAACCAGTCGAGATAGCGGGTCATGTCGGCGTCGAAGACATGGCTAGGATCGACTTGGGCGGGGTCGAGGTAGATCGAGAACATGCCGTTGGCGAATTTGCGGTCGGGTTCGGTTGCGCCATTGCCAGTGAGCGAGCCGCCCAGGAGCTCGCAGATGAGCGCAAGGCCGGAGCCCTTGTGTTCGCCGAAGGCGCGGATCGCGCCCTCGCCGCGGCTATGGTCGCGCGGACCCTCCGAGGTCAACGGGCCGTAAATCAGCGCGGGATCGCCGGAGAGCACGCCGTCGGGACCGATCAAGGAGTCGGGCGGCAGCGCCTTGCCGCCGTGGCTTGCGACATTGACCTTGCCTTCGGCGACCAGCGAGGTGGCGAAATCGAGCACGACGGGCGGGGCGCCCTCGCGCGGAACGCCAACGCAAAACGGCGCCGTCGACAGCCGACGATCCAGTCCGCCGAACGGCGCGACCAGGATCGAACCGGCGGCGTTGACGAAATGGATCGAAATCAGGCCCGCTCCGGCGGCGCGCTCGGCCCATTCGCCGACACGGCCGACATGGCCGGAATTGCGCAGCGAAATCGCCGAAAGGCCCGTGGCCCTCGCCTTTTCAACCCCGATGTCGACGGCCATCGGCGCCATCGTCTGACCGAAGCCGAAGCGGCCGTCGAGGACCCCGATGACCGGCGTGTCGACGACACGCTCGATCGACTGGTTGGGAATGAGGTCGCCGCTGTGGACCCAGTCGACATAACGCGGCGCGCGGATCACGCCATGGCTGTCGTGGCCGGTGAGATTGGCGTCGACGAGCGAGGCGGCGACGCGGTTCGCCTCTTCGGACCGGCAGCCGACGCAAGCGAAAATCTCAGCGCAGAAGTCCGTCAGCGGCTGAGCGGGTATATAAATCGTCATGCCGAGCGCAATTAAGCGGATTTTGTTCGACCGGCAACCTTAAACCCAGATGACAATTGGCCGAATCGCGCCGCTGGCCCTCATCCGGCGCTTCGCGCCACCTTCCCCCAGAGAGGGAAGGGGTTCTCGGCGCCATCGCGCCCCCTCTCCCTTTGGGAGAGGGTTGGGGTGAGGGCTATCCGGGCCGGCCAAAATTGATCGTGCTCCAGGCGGGCTCGCGATGACGGTGGTTCGACCCGATCGCATCGCTCTTCTATCATCCGCGCGTGGTCGCCTTCCGCCGCGCGTTGCCGCTGGTCAGACGCGTCCCAAATTCGCCAAAGCCATGGCGCCGGTTTACACTTGTCTCGCGACGGTATCCGGGGGCGAAGCGTCCTGCCCGGCGTCGGCGCCGGCTTCGACAAGCGGGGCGTCGGGGTTGGTGACCGAAAGGCTGAAAAGGGTATGAGCGCAAACGAACCGCGCCGGATCGCGCGGCGCAGCGAACCGATGTTCAATGCGCCAATTGTGGTCCTTGGCCTGATCGCCATTCTCATGGGGATCTATGCGGCTTTCAATTGGGCGCCCGTGGCGGTCCAGGACAGGATCATCCGGGACTACGCCTTCATTCCAGGCCGGCTGACCATCGCGATCTGGCCGGATCGGTTGGTCGATCTCATCAAACGGGTGAACACCGACCCGGCCGCGCTGCAGCAGGCGCGACAGATCCGGGAATTGCACGTGCTGGGCGGCGGCGCGAAGCCATGGACGCTCGTGACTTACGCCTTCCTGCATGGGTCGTGGACCCACGTCCTGCTCAACTCCATCTGGCTGGTCGCGTTCGGGCCGCCGATCGCGCGCCGGTTCGGCTCGGCGAGGTTTCTTCTGTTCATGGCGGTGACCGCAATCTTGAGCGCGCTCGCGCACTGGGCGATCGCGTCGATGGATTTCTCGCCGCTCATTGGGGTGTCGGGGGCGGATTCCGGGCTCATGGGCGCGGCGACGCGGTTCATGTTTCAGCCGGGAGCGCCGCTTGGAGCGTTCGGCTCGACCAGCCGGCCTGAGATCGAGACGATCCCGGCCGCGAGCCTGCGCGGGGTTTTTGTCGAGAGCCGCTCGCTCATCTTTATTTTGATCTGGTTGGGGACGAATTTCATTTTCGGCGCCGGAGCTCAAGCGCTCGGCTTCTCGGAGATGCCGGTGGCCTGGGTCGCTCATCTCGGCGGCTTTTTCGCCGGACTCCTCCTGTTCCCGCTGTTCGATCGCCCGTTCCGGGCGCCCCCAACGAGCGGCGAGCTTGCCCCGGACCCGCGCTCCATGGAGGCTTGATCGCATCGGCGCTCGCGGCTCTTTGTGGACGCGGTCGCCGACCACGTCGCCGCGATCATCGATCGCGGCTACAAGCGCCCGCGCGGGAAGCCGCGCCCCGCTCAAGCTTGGGGGAACAATGATTCTGCCGACCATCGATCCCATGATCGCCGGGGGAGTCGTTGTGACGACGGCGTTCACCGACGCCGTCTATGTGCTCTTCAACGCCGCCGTCTCCGCGCGCCGGCGGTTCGCGGCGGCGACCTGGAGCAGCGTCTGGTATCTGCTCGCGGCGTTCGCGATCATCAGCTACACGTCGAACTGGGCCTATGTGCTGTTCGCGGCGCTGGGATCCTGGATCGGCGGGTTCCTGTCGATCACCGCGCTCGACCGCTTTCAGCCGCTGCGGCGCGGGTGAGTAAATCGCGCGGCGCAGATTGGCCGGTGAAGCCAACTGAGCCGCGCTTGCCGGCTGCGAACAACGCGTCTTGCGCGCGCGGTTAAGCGCTCTCCCCGTTCGGCTCGCGCCGACCCCACCTCAGCCGACATTGGGAATCCGTAATCTCGGAAACGCAATTCGGGCCGAATGGGGGGCGAAAACGACGGCCGCGGCGTTCGTGAATTCGCCCGAACTGCAGCCGTAGTCGACCCTACTTGGAGAAAGCCTGATGAAATTCGTTTGCACGCTTGCCGCCATCGCTATCGTCGCCGCCGGCCCTGCATTGGCGCAGGGAAAATGCTCCAGCGCGCCAAAGGCGAATTGGCAGCCGAAGTCCGCGCTCGAATCCCAGCTGCGGGCGGACGGCTACACGGTGCGCCAGATCAAGACCGAAGGCGGCTGCTACGAAGTCTATGCGACCGACAAGGGCGGCAATCGCGCCAACATGGCGTTCAACGCCGAGACGCTCGAGAAGCTCGACAACGCGGAGGCTGGCGAGAACTGACCGCTGAGACACGGCTCGGGCACGGGAGTTCGGCGGATGATCCGGGTCTGGGATCCGTTGGTCCGGACGTTCCATTGGACGCTCGCGCTGAGTTTTGCTGTCGCCTGGCTCAGCTCCGAGCCCTCGGGGCGGTTGCACGAGTTGGCTGGGTACGTCGCTGGCGTGCTCGTGCTCGCCCGCGTCGCCTGGGGGTTTTTCGGCTCTCGCTATGCGAGGTTCTCGCAATTCGTGCAACCGCCGGCCGCCGTCGTCGCCCATCTCAGGTCGATCGCGACCGGCTCCGAAAGGCGCTTTATCGGCCACAATCCTGCCGGAGGGGCGATGATTGTCGTCCTGCTCGCATCGATGATGGCGACCGCCGCGACCGGCTGGATGCTGACGACCGACGCCTTTTGGGGGTCGCTCGCCGTTCAGCGAGTCCATTCGATTCTGGCTCACGGCGTCCTGCTGCTCGTTCTCGCGCACCTTGGAGGCGTCGCGCTGGCGAGTGTGCGGCACAGGGAAAACCTGGCGCGCGCGATGGTCACCGGCGATAAGCGCGCGGCTGCGCCGGGCGACGTCCCCTAGCTCCCTCCAAGAAGAGGCCGATGGTCGGGGTTTCGCGGTCGGAGCTTTCCTTCTTTCTTTCGCAACGCAGCCAGCCGCGATGGTGCGAGACGATATTTTCTAGACCGCGGCGGCCGCCCTCCGGATGTTTCCGGGTCAGGTTAAAGATATTGACAATGCGGCGGCTCAATCACCCGAAGACCATATCAGTCGTTGCTGTCCGCGGTCGTCAGCGTAACCCGCAAGCCGGGATGATTGTCTGCCGCCGAGTAGTCCAGTCCATGCAAATCGGCGACGGCGGCGACGAGATTCAGCCCGAGACCGCTCCCTGGAGTGGAACGCGCCGCGTCCGCGCGATAGAACCGCTCAAAGATCACATTCAGCTCGCTCGAGTTCGACCCCCGGGCCGTCGTCTGCAACGGATAGTCGCAAGCCGCCGGGCATGCGCTCTCCGGCGACTTCGACGCGGACGCCCTTTGGCGCGTGCCGCAAAGCGTTGTCGATCAAGTTCGCGATCATCTGGGTCAAGAGCTCATTGTCGCCTGAGATGGGTAACGGCTCGTCGAGCCGCAAAGCAAGCGTCTTGCCTTCGTCTTCCGCCGCTGGCTGAAACGCCTCGACGACCTCCCGCGCGATCTCGGCGAGATCGAGCGGCCTGAATCCCGCCCGCCGCGCGCCGGCCTCGACCTGCCCGATGCGCAGGAGGGCGTTGAAGGTCTCAAGCAGGTTTTCGATTTCAGCAATAGCGACTTTGATAGCGCTCCTCACCGCCTCCAAATCAACACCTTGGGCGCGCGCCCCTTCAAGACGCCGCAGCACGCTCGCGAGCGGTTTGCGCAGATCGTGGGCGATGTCGGCGCTGATGTGCTTGTTGGCGAGCAGCAGTTTTTCGATCCGGCCGAAGAGACGGTTGAACGTGCGCGCTAGCGCGGACAGATCATCGTCAATCGGCGTCAGCGGGATGCGGCGGCTCCAATCGCCACCCATTATCGCTTGGGCCGCCAGCCTCATCGCATCGACGCGCCGAAGAAACTGCCTGCTGAGCCAAAGGCCGCCGGCAAGGCCGAGAACGATCGTCGCCCCGATCGCCCAGCCGAAAGCCGAGAGAACGCCGCGCAGGGCTTCGTTCGAGCGCCGTCGCTCATCGCCGACGATCAGGGTGGACCCGTCGGGAAGGCGCGTGACAAGCGCGCGGATGATTTCCGCCGCCGTTCCCTCCGGCGGCTCATCGCTTTCGTCCTCCTTCAGTTCAGTCCATCCGTGAGAGACCGGAGCGACGAGGGCGCCGGCGAGCCGCTTACGGTCTGGAGCTTCGAGCCCGTAGAGGAACGCGCCGCCAATCGAGCCGCGCGCGGCGAGGGTCGCTGCGAGCCCGTCCCGACCCTCTTCCGCGAACGTCCGCTGAAGCACGTCCGTCTCCTCGATGATTCTTGCGTCGAAGTCGGTCAGAATTTCGTGCCGCACCGACAGGTAGACGAAACCGCCCAACGCGCCCGCCGACAGCGTGAACAGCGCAAGGTAGATCGCGGCCAGGCGAAAGCTGGCAGTCCTAAAGACCCGGATTCGGGGCACGCAACAAATATCCTGCACCGCGTATCGTGTGGATCAACGAGGCGGCTCGCCCGCGATCGATCTTTGTCCGCAGCCGGCTGATATGGGTTTCGACGATGTTCGTTTGCGGATCGAAAAGGAACTCCCACACATGTTCGAGCAGCATCTTGCGCGTGACAAGCCGATCTTCGTTGCGCAGTAGAAACTCAAGCAGCCGGAACTCGCGCGGCTGCAGGTCTATTTCCTCACCGCCGCGTCTGACGGTACGCGCGACAAGGTCCATTTCAAGATCTCCCGCCGAAAGGACGGTTGGCGATGCGCCCAACATCGGCCGGCGCGCGAGCGCGATCAAACGGGCCATCAATTCCTCGAACGCGAAGGGTTTGACGAGATAATCGTCGCCGCCCGCCTCGAGCCCGTCGACCCGGTCGTCGATGCCCGAGAGATTGGTCAGAAACAGCACCGGGGTCGCTACCCCTTCGGCGCGCAACAGAGCCACAACCGTGAGCCCGTCGAACTCCGGCAGCATGCGGTCGAGAATGATGGCGTCAAAATGCTCGGTCGTCGCTTGCTGGACGCCGTCTCGTCCGTTGGCGACGATTGCCGCCTCGTGCCCACGCTCCCTCAGCCCAGCAGCGACAAAAGCGGCGACTTCTTCGTCGTCTTCAATGATCAGTATCTTCAAAGCGCCGGTTCCATGACGTCTCGTGCGCGCTCGCCGGACGCGAACGCGTCACGACAAGCGTTCATTGGGATGAACCGGCCAAAGTCACAAGGCCGAGGGATCGCCACTAGACGCAGGATGGGATGCTTGCGTCGGTTCAACCTGAGTCTCCCCCGTGCGAGGAGTTGTCGACGCCACGCGACGGACCGTTCCAAATATACGGCATTACGCCGCGTTCGGCTGCGCCGTCGCGCTTGGCAGGCGGGCCAGCATGGCGATCAGCGACCGGTCGCCGAGGACGGCGAGCCGCTGGCGGGAGTTAAGCCAGGCGCGAGCGTCTTCGAGCGTCTGAGCGTCATTGAGCTTCGCCGCCGCGACGGCGGTCTCGACATCGACGTCGCCGCGGCGCCGGCGGGGCGCCTCGCCGAGGAAGGACTCGTGAGCGGTTCTGAGCGCCGGGTCCGCCCAGATCGCCTGAAGCGCGTCGTCATGATCGCCCCCGGTCAGGGCGAGCTCGGCTGCGAGCGTGTTGGCGCGCCCGACCACGATGGGCGGCGACGTCTCCTCCGGAGTATGCAGAAGTCCGACGCGGCGCATGCCCAGGCCGAGCGACAAATTTGCGCTCGCCCACGACAGTGGGATGGCGAAGATAAGTCCGAAGATCGTCGGCGACATCCAGATGACCAGGGAGGGCGAGATCAGCATCGCCGCGAACAGCGTGATGACGCCCAACAGAGTATGCGCGCGATGGCGACGCGCGATGCCGGTGAGCGGGATCGACCCGTCGTCGCGGCGCTGCGGATTCCAGCCGGTGTCCCGTCCCGACAGGATCTGCGCCACCGATCCCGACTGGATCAGCATCATGATCGCCGCAAACGCGGCGGACATGACGATCTCGACGAACGTCGAGGCGATGAGCGCCAGAGCGCCGCCGGATCCGCGCCGCGTTTTCGGCTCAATAAGCGCAATCGCGAGGCCGAGGAACTTCGGCGCCAAGAGGATGCCGATCGTCAGTGCGAACAACAGAAGCGCGCGCTCATAGTCGAAGCGCGGCCAGGCCGGAAACAGGGAGAAGTCCTTGGTGAAATATTCAGGCCGGATGTAATGGGACTGCAGCACCAGCACGATGCCGACCAGCAATTGCGCCATCCATAAAGGCGACGCGAGATAGCCCATGATGCCATTGGCGAGATGCTGTCGCGTCGCCAGGGTGAAGCCGCGAGCGCCGATGATGCGCGCGTGCTGGAGATTGCCCTGGCACCATCGCCGGTCGCGGGCGGCAAGATCGATGAGTGAGGGCGGGCTTTCTTCGTAAGAGCCGCCGAGCCCGGGCAGCATGTAGACGGTGTATCCGGCGCGAAGCATGAGCCCCGCCTCGACGAAATCGTGGCTGAGAATGTGGCCACCAAACGGCGGTTTGCCCGGCAGGTCCGGCAGGCCGCAATGGTCGGCGAACGCGCGCGTGCGGATGATCGCGTTATGGCCCCAGTAATTGCCCTCATGTCCCATCCAGGCGCTCAAGCCCGCGGCGATCACCGGCCCGGTGATCCGGGCGGCGAACTGCTGCAGGCGCGCGAACATCGTGTTGCGGTTGACGATGAGCGGCAGGCTTTGGATGATTCCGGCGTCGGGGTCGGCCTCCATCGCCGCAGCCAGGCCCACGATCGCTTCCCCCGTCATCAGGCTGTCGGCGTCGAGCACGACCATGTGCGGGTAACGGCCGCCCCAATGAGTGACGAAATCGGCGATGTTGCCTGCCTTCCGACTCAAGTTCTTGCGCCGCCGCCGGTAATAGAGGCGGGCTTGCGGCAGCCGCGTGCGCATCGCCAGAAACGCGCGCTCTTCCGCGATCCACACGTTGGCGTCGGTGGTGTCGGAGAGCAGGAAGAAGTCGAATGCATCGGCCTGGCCGGTTCGTTCGACATCCTCGAAGATGGCCTGCATGGCGCCGAACACGCGTGAGGGCGCCTCGTTGTAGATCGGCATCACGACCGCCGTTCGCTCACGCAGGCATGGGAACGGCCCGCGCCGGCTGCGATGAGCGAGAAGCCAGGCAAAACCGACGACGCTGGACGAAAACGAAAGCGTGATCCAGGAGAAGGTGATCACGAACAAGACCGCGATCACCCATTCGAGCGGCGTGATCGGGCCGATCGAAACGACCTTGAACATCTGATAGGCGCCATATGCCGTCAGGGCCATGGCGCCGCCGAACACAGCGAGACGGGTCAGAATTGGCTTCTTCGCGAGGCGCGGCGCGAGCAGCGCGCGGCGATCGCGGCGCGAGAATCGCCTGAACGACTGCGCCGGCATGGCGAGGGGCGCAAAGCCGGGCATGGAGGCGCCAAGCGACGAGGCCGTGTCGCCTGGCCCAGCTTCGGAGGGCGTGAGCGTCAGGCCGTCCAACGGTAGAGCCATGTCTCGCTCGCCGCCTGATTGTCGACCCTGAGCACCAGACGTAGCTCTGAATAGGTTTCCGATCCCGGGTCAAGATCGAAAACGACCCGCACCGAACGCCTGTCTTTATAGGGAAAAAGCCGGACGGACACGATTTTGCCTGGGGAGGCTTGAACATCGGCGGTCGCCGCCGCCGCTTTCGCCGGATCGGCGAACATTTCCCCGGCCATCTCGACCGCGAAGCGCTGGCGGTCGCCAGCCTTGCCATGCCGCGACGACACGCAGGACGCGAGCGGCGGCTTCGATGGCGGCGACCAGCACCAGAATTGTCGGAAGGCGATCGACTGGGTCGTGGCGGCGGCCATGCTCGTCTTGGGACGCCATTGGGCGATGATGTTCTCGTTGGTCTCCGACGCCGCCGGGATTTCCAAGAGACGGAGATCGCCTTCTTTCCAATCGCCGATCGGTTCGATCCACAGCGACGGCTTCAATTCCCAATGCGTCTCGTCGTCGTAAAACGCATCGAACGTGCGGCTGCGCTGCAAAAGGCCGAAGCCGCGCGGGTTGACGTCAGAAAAGGCCGAGATCTGCAAAGTGTCCCGATTGGAGACCGGCCGCCAGAGCCACTCTCCGCTTCCACTCAGGATTTGCAGTCCGGTCGATCCGTAGGCCGCGGCGCGGACATCGTCGGGGCGTCGATGATCGAGGGGACTAAACAGATAGGCCGCGGCCATGGCTGCGAATCCCAGTTTGTCGACCGCCGCGCGCGCGATCAGAGTCATCTCGGTGTCGATGATGGTTGTTTCCGAAGGGCGAAGCGTGAAGCGGAAGGCTCCGGTGACGCTCGCCGAATTGAGCAAGGCGTGAATGGTGAGCGTATTCGCGGCCTGGGTGGGCTTCTCGATCCAGAACTGACGGAAAAGCGGAAATTCTTCGCCCGGTTCGTCGCCGGTCCGAATCGCAAGGCCGCGCGCGGTGAGGCCGAAGGGCTGAGCCTGCGCCCGCGCGCGGTAAAAGGTCGCGCCCTGGAAGATCGCCACATCTTCGAAGCCCTGGTCGTAGGACTTGAGAATGCGCAAGCCGGAAAAGCCGAGATCCCCCAGAACGGCCGGAGGCTTCAACGAGCCAAAGTCGAAATTGGCGGCGTCGTAGATCACGTTCTGCGCCATGCCGTTGTCGACAATGTTGATCCTAATTGGAGTTGTGTACACAAAGCCCCTATGCAGCGGCTCGAGGGAAAAGCCCAGGTTCTGGTCGCTCCAGATCGCAGTGCCCGGAACGCGCCGAATCGCCGCGTACTGTTCGAAGGTGAGGCTTGAGAAGACGCTTGGCAACGGAGGCGCGTCGGGCTCCTTGAACGGTTTCGAAGCCAGCTCCACCGCCATTTTCACCACTGTGTCGGTGGAGAAGGGAACCGGCTGGCCCAGCGGCTCGGCGGTCGCTGGCGTCAAGCCCGGCGGGGCCAGCGACGCCGCAAGCGCGCCCCCGGCCAGCTGTAAGAATTCGCGACGCTGCCTGTCCGCCATCCTACTCGTCATTCGTACGCCGGAACGAAGCCGCACATGGACGGCCTGGCACGACGTCGCTCCCAGCCAAAATGAAAAATCAGCCCGTGAGGATGGGAAAAACGCGTTGCAAGCCCGGCGCGTTCCGTCCTTGGCTTCTAAGTTGTATATCGTTTTTTGCGGCGCAGCGAGACGCTTTTTGTCACAAGCGCAAAATCGCGTTGATGCAGGCGGTGTCGGGGCTGGAAACCGCGCTCGCCCCCGGCGATAGTGGCGCCGGAGGGAGCTTAAGGGGATTCGGAGCGGCCGAGCCCCTTATCGCAACGCCCAAGATCAGAGAGCAATCGCCCCATGAACGCCAACGCCCGCCGCTGTCTGACGATCGTGCTCGCGGCCGGGGAGGGTGTGCGCATGCGCTCGGCTCGGCCCAAAGTGCTGCACGAGCTCGCGGGCCGGTCGATGCTGGCGCATACGCTCTCGTCCGTCCTTAAGGGCGCAACGGGCGACATCGCGGTCGTCGTCGGCTCGGATCGCAGCGGCGTCGCGGCCGAAGCCTTGAGAGCGGCGCCGGAGGCGAAAATCGCCGTTCAGCGCGAGCGGCGGGGCACCGCCGACGCGGTTTTGGCGGCGCGCGATCAGATTGAGCGCGGTTACGACGACATTCTCGTCGTCTACGCCGACATTCCGCTGATCGAACCCTCGACGCTGGCGGCGATGCGCACGGAGCTGGCCTCGGGCGTGGAAGTCGTGGCTCTGGGGTTCGAGGCCGCCAATCCATCCGGTTATGGCCGCCTCATCGAGCGCAACGGACGCTTGATCGCGATTCGAGAGGAGAGGGATGCGAGCGCCGAGGAGCGCGCCTCTCGCTTATGCAACGCCGGTCCGATCGCCTTCCGTGGCGCTGAAGCGCTGAACCTCCTTGACGGGGTTACGCCCGATAACACCCAGAACGAATATTACCTCACCGACATCGTCGAGATCGCCAACGCGCGGGGTCAGATGGCGCGGGCTCTGGTCGCGAAGGAGAACGAGGTCATGGGCGTCAACGACCGGGCGCAGCTCGCCGTCGCCGAGGCCGTGCTGCAGGACCGGCTGCGCCGGCGCGCCATGGCTGCGGGCGCGACGCTGACCGCCCCCGAAACCGTGTTCCTGTCGTTTGACGCCAAAATCGGCCGCGACGTCCTGATCGAACCCCATGTCGTGATCGGGCCCCGCTGCAGCATCGAGGACGGCGCGGTGATCAAAGCCTTCTCCCATCTCGAGGGCGCGCGGGTCGCGGGCGGCGCGATCGTCGGGCCGTTCGCGCGCCTCAGGCCAGGCGCCGACATCGGGTCCCACGCCAAAATCGGCAATTTCGTCGAGATCAAGCAGTCGGCGATCGAAGAGGGCGCCAAGGTCAACCATTTGACCTATATTGGCGACGCGCGCGTCGGCGCCAAGGCGAACATCGGCGCCGGAACCATCACCTGCAATTACGACGGCTTCGCCAAGCACCGGACTGACATCGGCGCCGGCGCCTTCATCGGCTCGAACTCGTCTCTCGTCGCCCCTATAACGATCGGTGATGGCGCCTATATTGGTTCGGGCTCAGTGATCACGAAGCCCGTCGAAGCCGGCGCGCTTGCGGTCGCGCGCGGCCGTCAGGAGATCAAGGCCGGCTGGGCGAAGGCATTCCGGGCCCGGCACAAGAAAGTATGAGTTGCCGGCGCGCGTTAACGCGGCGCTTGATCCCTGGGGATCACGGCCCCACCTGTAGGGATAGATGCCGCTCGTATTTGGCGGACGATATTTTTCCTTTCACGGATCATGTGTCATGTCCTCATTGACTTTGTGCATTCTTCGCTATTTGGCGCTGGCTTTGTCGTCTTTCGCCGTCGCCAACGGCGCCGAAGCGGGCGTCATCGGGAGCGCTCTCTCCTCGTTCGGGCGTTCATCGCCGGCGCAAACCGTCCAGTTCGGCGGCGCCAATTGCTATTACACCGAGGGGTGGAACGGCCGCGGCTGGTATCAGTGCGGCGACCAGTGGAACGACGGTTTTGGTTGGATCGGGCCATTCAACCTCAACACCTTTGGCGGCGCGGCGATCCGGCGACATCATCGCAACGGGTTCGCCGTTTCCCATCCCCGGGCGCCGAACCCTGTTTACCCCCGCCTCGAGCCGTCTCGGCGCCTTGGCGCGGGCGGCGGCGCGCCGTCCGTCGGTTTGCGAGCTGGCGGCGCGCCGCCGTTTCATGCCTTCGGCAATGGCCCAAGTTTTCATCGCTTTGGCGCTGACGGCGTTCGCGCCTCGCCTAATTTTCACGCCGGCGCCGTCACCCGCGGTCTTGCCGGCGGCGGATTCCACGGCGGCCTTGGCGGCGGCAATTTTCATCAGTTTCACGGCGGAGTTCCCCACATCGGCGCGCCTGTCTCGCCCGGCTTTGCTGGCGGCGGCGGTTTTCATGGCTTTGGCGCGGCCGGAAATTTCCATGGCGCCGGCGCCGTGAGTTCCCCACATCGGCGCGCCTGTCTCGCCCGGCTTTGCTGGCGGCGCTGGTTTTCATGGCTTTGGCGGGGCCGGAAATTTCCATGGCGCCGGCGTCGGAGTTCCCCACATCGGCGCCCCTGCGTCGCCAGGTTTCACTGGAGCCGGTGGTTTGCATGGGCTTGGCGGGGCCACAGGTGTCCACATCGGCGCGCCTGCCTCCCCAGGTTTTGCGGGCCTCGGGGGCTTCCATGCCGGCGGCGGGGTCGGAGCTCCACACATAGGCGCCTTCGCCTCGCCAGGTTTTGCCGGCGGCGGGTTTCATGGCGTTGGAGGCGCGGGAGCTTTCCAGGGTGGCGGCGCGGGGTTCGGACAGGGCGGCATCGGACATCGCTGAGCGAACGGGGAACGGGCCGCCCCTGCGCGCGCATAGAGCAGACGGCGTTGGGCCTTAAGGTCTCCTCCTAAGGCGCCAGACCTAGAAAAACTTTCAACGCCGCCCACTCGCCCCTCGGATCGTACTGCCCCTGATAAACGGGAGGCGGCTGCGGACCGCGCTTGAGCAGGCGATGAATTGCCTCCCAGGCCGTTCGGGTGGAGTATTCGAACGTGAATGCGATGTCCTGCTCGACCTCGACGTACTGGCCGATAAGTCCAAGATTGGTCACCCCTTCGGGAACCACCTGGGGCCTGTCGCCGCTCCTGCGCGGGAGCCAGATGTTGTTCACGTAAGGCAGGTTGCAGGGAATGCAGATCGAAGACTTCATGATCGCGGCCGACGTCGCGAATCGAAGGTGTTGCAGCAATTCAGTCAGGATCTCTTCGCCCGTGCATTCGTACATGGGCTTCTTGACGAAAGTGCCTTCTCGCTCTGGAAAAAGGCCATACCCCCACCAGACAGATGTCCCTGGCGGCTGGCTGAGGACTTCGGGCTGGTAGAAGATCGACAGCGACACCACCCAGTTCGAGTCTTTCAAAGTCAGAAGCCCGCCGCTTCCCGGGTCGCTGCGGGTTAACGTGGTCATCTCATCGAGGAATTCCCGGCCTGTCGTGGTGACCGTGAACGTCACCCAGCGCGAATCGGCTATCCGGTCGTCGCCGAAGAACGCGCCCGGATTGCCGAAACCCTTGTGCTTCTTAGCCAACTCCTCCCATAAGGCCCATGACCGTCCAGGATGCGGGGGCGGTCCGGGCGGCTTGTCCATCGTTCCCGCCGAGCGGTCGGCGGCCTGTGACCCGGTGGTCACGAGCACGATATCCTCCGGAGCGATGGTGACCGAACTTTCGGAGTCGTCCCGAATTGGCAATCGAGCCGGATGGCGGTCATGCGGCCGGGCGACTCGGCGAAGCCGACGTCCTGCACGAAGGCGCCCTGCACGAAGTTCACGTTCGCCTTTTTGAGCCATGCGACCAGCGGTTGGACGAAGGCTTCGTGCTGGTTGAATTGCGAGCGCAAAACATGCGCCATGGTCGAAAGGTCAGGGAACAAGTAGACGAAGCGGTTCAGATAACGCCGGAATTCGATGATGCTGTGCTGCGGCAGCGAACCCATCAGGGTCGACCAGAGCAGCCAAAATTCCGTCTCGAAGAAATGCGGCGAGAAGAAGTCCTTGATAAGCTGACCGTCCAACGACGCTTCGGGCGTGAAAGAGAGCTTCGCAAGTGCGAGGCCGTCGCTAAGGCTCAGCCCGTATCGCGGCCCATGCACGGGGCGAAGGTCGCGATCAACGATGTGCACCTGGTCGACAAACGGATGCTCGTTATTGAAAGTGAGGAATTGCTCCGCGACGGAAATGCTGGGGTAGGCTTCGGTGGGGATCGTCGCGAGCAGATTCAGAGCGCAGCGGAATTCCTTGTCGAAGATGGAGCCAGGCAGGTTGTATCCGTGCTCCGCATCGCCATCCAAGAAGAACCCGCCGCCTAGCTTGTCCTCCGCCTCATAGATCGTGATGTTCGGGCCAGGCACGTTAGCGTTGCGGATAAGCAATGCCGCCGCGGCCAGTCCGGCAAAGCCGCCGCCAACGATATGCGCCTTCATCTGTCCCTCCCGTCCGCGCCCGCGAACGCCGCGCCTGTCGTCGCCCCCGGCTCGAGCGCCAATGCATTCCGCTTCCAGAATCCAGTATCATGCGGTTCGCGCGGCAGGAACAGTGATCGGGGCCACACAACATCCCGATTGTGGGGATAACAGAGTTCCGGCGACCCCGGGATTGTGAGGCTGCAAAGGTTTGCAGGACAATGGGGGTTATTGCCAGCGTTTCACGCCGGATCGAGCAGCGCAAACAAGCTAACGAGAGCGATGACGACGCAGCCGAGCGCGATTTCCGCCGCGCTGGTTAAGCGCAAGGCCGCGAGCGCGTTTGCGCTCCTCTTGAGCCGCGGAGCCAGAACAAAGCGATTGAAGATCGCGAGCGCGATCATGATCGCGACGACGACGAGTTTCGCGGCCAGAAGCGCGCGGTAGGGCGTCGTCGGGGGGAGCGGGGCGTGATGTGAGGTCAACGCGATGTTGACGACGCCGGTGAACACGATCGCCGCGACGATGAGTTGGCCCCAGAAGGAGAAGCCAGCCATCGCCCGCACCGCATCTTTGCGCAGATCGTCGCGCTCATACGCGCGAAGGCACATCGCGAACGGAACAAGGCCGCCGATCCATGCGCCTGTTGTCAAGAGATGGACGGCGTGGTTCGCGCGATGCAGGACGCCTTCGGCGCCGCTCTGCATCGCCGCGTGGCCGACGAGGCCCAGACTCGCTAGCAGCGCCGCTGACACAAGCGACGTCGCCGCCCATCGGGCGCGCGGCCCGAAGGCGACGACAGCGACCAGCGCCGCCGCCAGAACAAGATGCGCCGCCCAGACATGGCCGAAGGCGGTGTCGGCAAGCACCGCCGCGATCGCTTCGGGATCGATGGCGGCGCTCCACTCGTCGGCCATCGAGGCGGACTCGAGCGTGAGCCAAGCAACCGCGGTGATGAGCCCGACGAGGCTGGCGATCAGCGCCAGACGCCATGCGACCGGCGACAGCGCCAGCCTCAGCCGTTCCGGCGCATAGGCCCAAAGATAGGCGCTCATGCCGAACGTCAGCATCGTCGCGATGAAATGGGCGAAGCGACAGAGGGCGAGCGCTGTCACGGGCAGTCGCGCTTCGCGCGCGCGGCCAAATTTGGCGCCTCACATCTTCATGCCCTTCATGCCCTTCATGGCGCCTCCAGCCCCATTGGTCCCCGTGGCGCCGATCCCCAATACGCTGAACTCCACTTTGACCGGGCCGGCATGTTCGAAATTGAGCGTTGCTTTGACGCTTTCGCCCTTGGTCAAGGGGTGGGTCAGATGGGTGAACATCAGGTGGTAGCCGCCGGGCGAAAAGCTGACCGAGCCGTTGGCGGGAATGTTCAGTCCGTCCTTCAGTTCGCGCATCTGCGACACGCCGTTCTCGGACGACATATGATGGATCTCGACATTGGCGAAATCCGCCGCGCCTCCCGTCAGCCGGTCGGGGGCGGCGCCCTTGTTTTGGATCACCAAATAGCCGCTTCCCACTTCGGCTCCCTTCGGCGTCGCGCGCGCCCAAGGTTTTTCTACCACGATGTCGCCGGCCTTGAACTCCTGCGCCAGCGCGGGCGCCGCGCCGAGCGCGAGAGCGAGCGTGAGGATGAAAAGAGAATGCCTCATTGTGTGTCCTTTCCGACCTTCCGGGTTCGACCGCCGGTCATGGCTTCACGGTGAATTTGAACGTTCCCTGGGTATGATGCGTGTCGACCGAGACGACATGCCAGCGCACGGTATAGGCGCCGGCCGTGAGCGCATTCGCAATCGGCGCGACGAGCACGTGCTGATCGCTCCCCTCGACCTTCGGCTGTCCGAGCGGCACATTGGCGCCGCCGGGCGAGGTCAGCGTCACGCCGGAAAACCGCGGCTCGACGCCCTCGCTGAACTCGAGCCTGATCTCGCTCGCCGAGGCGACCGTGCCGCCGACGGGCGGCGTCGCCTTCTCGAGCTGCGCGTGGGCGAAGGCGGTCGTGGTTCCGCAGATCAGCGCAAGCGAAGAGGCGATCGCGGTCATGGAAATGCGTGTCATTGTCGGGCTCCTGTGAACATCGGCAGGGTTTGCGAGAAGATTGGTTTGCCGATGGTGTTGGGGAAGATGTCGTCGAGGAAGAGATCGAGGCTGGCCACCACGCCGGCGCCGTGGCCGCTCGCTCCATTGACCGGGATCACGGCTTCAACCGCGATCTGCCATTTGTCCGCCATGTAGACGACGCCTGGCTGGATCGTTCCGGTCGTCCCCCAGGTCCCTTCCTCGGCGTGGGCAGTCGGCGTGGAGAAAGCGAACTCGACGGTCGGAATGAGATGCTTGAAGAAGTCGGCGCCGATCTCGCCGACATTCGCATTGTAATAGGGCAGGCTGTATTGCAGCGAGAAGCCCCAGTTGAACGTCGTGGGGAACATTTCGTCGCCCCACACCGCTTGTCCTGGCGTCGTGGTGCTGATTTCGCCAGTGATCGCGAACGGCCGTAGCAGGTTCATGCTTTGCGGCAGAGCGCCGAAGCCCAGGCCGACATCGAGCACCGGCGAATACATGTTCGGTTCGCCGATCTGCGAGCCTGTCGCGCTCCCACCCCACTCGACGCTGAAGCCGGCCGAGGCCATGAACTCGAGTTGAGGAATGCACATGAACTGATATTTCGCCTCGGTCTCCACAGAGTCCCAGCCGAAGCCGCCGGGATGCAGCCACGTTGCGCCACCGCCGACCGAAATCGCGAAATTGGGGAAGATCGTCTTCGCCCATTCGCCGCCGATGTCGAGTTCCTGCACGCCGTCCGAGTTCTTCGGCAGCCAGGTCACGGAGGGAAGCGTCAGCTCGTCGGTGACGCCGGGATCGTCGATCGCCAGTGTTGTGGGGAAGATGCGGTCGCCACAGACGGCGTGGGCATGCGCGGCGGCGGTTCCCCCAGCGACGAACGCGCCAGCAAGCGCGCCCGCAGCGAGGCGGATACGGAGAAGAGACATGATAAGGAAGACCTCGAGTCTGAAGGAATGCGAACGCACGCCAGAGGGCGCGCGTGGGCCAAACGACTGTCAGACTGGGAGAGGGAGGCGCTCGAGCCGGATTTGGCTGGACGGGATAGGCGGGAAGAACGACCTCGCTGGCGGCGCGCGAATCGCATGCGCTTCGCTTTCAAGCCGACCGGGCAACGCCGGCAGGTCTGGCGTGACAAAGGCCACGGTCTGAGCGGCGAAGCGACAAAGCGGACATTGATCGCAGCAATGGCGGTTGTGCTTGGCGGGCGCTTTATCGTCGTTAACGTGGACGCAAAGTTCCGCTGCGTTGCCGAACAGCGCCTTAAGCTCGGCGGCGATCGCCGCGTCATCGGCGCCGGCGAAAGCGGGCGCGGCAAAAGCAGGCGGGCGTCGCGGCGGCGAAAAGCTGGACGATGAGCGAAAGCGCGACGACAAATGCCGCCAGCGGCGATTGGAACGCGGTCAGGCGGCGCTTTCCACGCCGCTTCCCAAGCGCAAATATCCGGCGCCCGAGACCCACCAAAGCACCCTTCCGATCCCTGATTTGGTAACCGAACGCGTCCGGTGACGCAATTCATCGCCGAGGGTCACGGCGCGCGCGGCGCTCCACACCCCTTTAACCGCCGATTGCGGTCGCCTCGAGCCTGGCGCTAAGCCGCAGCGCGTCGTGGATGACGATCGCGCCGCGCCTGCCGCTCGATGAGGCCCTCGCGCTCCATGGCGTTGATCTCGCGCGACACGGTTTCCCGCCGCGTATTGATGCGCGAAGCGAGCTCCGACTGGTTCGGCGGCCCGACGATGATGGCGCGCTTCGGATCCTCGCGATCGGGACGGGCGAGGCGCAGAAGCTCGGCGTGGACGCGGCTGCGAACGTCGAGCGCGCCAAGTTCGCCGACCCGACGCGTCATCGCGCGATTGCGCGCGACCAGCGTTGCGACCACCGCTTCGCCGAGCGGGCGATGCGTGAACATCGTCTCCACAAAGACAGGGCATGGCATTTTCGCCACGGTCGAATCGTTGACTGCGAAGACGCTGAGCGAGCGGGGGCCGCCGTCGAGAGCGGCGAGTTCGCCGAAGAACGAACCGGCCTCCATGTCTGAGAAAATAAGATCCTGTCGCACCCCGTGAGACACCGCCCTCAGGCGTCCGGTCATGACGAAGTAGACATCGCGGTCATTGGCCGTCTGACCGACGACCCAGGCGCCCGCCGCCGTCTTTAGCCAAATGCAATGCCGATCGAGAATCCGGCAGGATTCAGGATCGAGCGTTTTGAAACAGGGATGCGCCGAAAGTGAGTTTATGACCATCATCGCCACCGATGATAGCCGCTGTGTGGAGTACGCACGCCCCTACGTCAAGCGGTCGCGGCTGCGTTGGGCACACATAAATGGGGAGGCGGCTGCCACAAATCTGGGCCGTTTTTCGCCGAATTGCGGTGTATTAGCTCACGGTGTGACGGCGATCACAGCCGGAGTCCGCTCAGTCGTGTAGTTTGGAAGTGGTGGCGTTTCCGGCCGCTCAAAGCAATAGGGGTGCGATTGCCGGCGGCAATCTCTCACCCCGGGGTCACGATCCCGCGCGACCGCGCCTTGGGGCTTGGCGCGAAGTGCGGCCCTCGCGCTGATCTCCCACGGCGCGGGGATTAAGAGCGCGGCGCCTGCGCTATTTCCGCGGGCTCGGGCGCCGCGCTCAGTTTACCAAACCGTCGCTCAATGGACTCGAAACTCCATGTGTGCCCGTCCATGGATGCGCTGGGAGCCTTGCGTGTCGTAGAAGCGCGTGCTCGGCGCGTCTTGCTCGCCGTAGAGGCGCGCGCCCGGCGCGCCGCGGCTGTGTCCGTACCAAACCCGATTCGGCGCGGCGCGGCCGGGTCGCGGGCCGCCGTGAAGCTGACCGACTCCACTGGCCTTTGGGCCTTGCCGAGCGAGACAGGCATTATACGCCATTGGCTCGCGATATTGTGCGCATCTCGGATCATCTTCGGCCCGCGCGCTTCCAGCCCAAGCAAGAGCGGCAAGACATAGCGCGAGCGCGGCGCGGGTGGCCATGGCTTCAGCTCCTGAGCGTGGCGCCGGTCTTTTTCGACACCTCGGCCACGATCTTGGATATTGCAGCGTCGATCTCAGAGTCGGTCAGCGTGCGTTCGCGCGGCTGCAGGGTCACGTGAATGGCGATCGACTTCGCGCCCTCGGCCATGCCTTCGCCGCGATAGACGTCGAACACACCAACCCTGGCGACCAGCGCGCGTTCGGCGCTCTCCGCCGCCTTGAGGATGTCCGCGGCGCTGACCGATTCGCCAACGACGAAGGCAAGGTCGCGCTCTACGGCCATGAAATCCGAGCGGATGAGCTTCGGCTTGGTCTTGGTCGGCTTGGCTTTCGGCGCGGGAACGGCGTCGAGCGTGATCTCAAAGGCGACGATCGGTCCCTCGGCGTCGAGCGCCTCGCATGCGCTTGGGTGCAACTGTCCAAACCACCCGACGACCGTCTTTGGCCCAAACTGGAGGGTCGCCGCACGGCCCGGATGCAGGAACGCCGGGCCGCCGGGGACGACCTGGACCGCGTTCGCGTTCACGCCGAGCGCCGATAGAAGCGTCATCGCGTCGCGCTTGGCGTCGAAAAGGTCGACCAGCCCGCCGCCGCTCCAATTCCGCCCTTCGGCATCCGCCTTGGCCCGGCCGCGCCGCACAGAAGCGGCCGCAATGCGCTGGTCGTTTTCGCCAGGGCCCAGAAACACCTGGCCGACCTCAAACAGCGCGACGTCGCTCAGGCCCCGGCGCGCGTTGCGTTCCGCGGCGGCGACCAGGCCCGGAATGAGGCTGGGGCGCATGTCGGAGAGGTCAGCAGCGATCGGGTTGGCGAGGGCGAGCGACGGCGAGCCGCCGCCGAATAATTCCGCCGCCGACTTGGGGACGAACGACCAGGTCACCGCCTCGCGCAGCGACAGCGCGGCAAGCGTGCGTTTGGCGAGGCGCATGCGCTTCTGCATGAGCGTCAGCACCGGCTTTGGCACGCCATCGTCGAGCCGGGGCAGGGGAGAGGGAGGCGCGCGGTCGACGCCGGCGATGCGCAGGATCTGCTCCACAACGTCGGCCTTGACCTGGATGTCGGGGCGCCAAGAGGGGACAAGCACATGGCCCTCTTCGACGCCAAAGCCCAATCGGCGCAGGATCGCCTCGCCTTCCTCGCGCGGAATATCGACCCCGAGCAGCCGCTTCACCTCGCTGTACTGGAAAGGAACCGAGCGTCGCGGCGTCGACGGATCGCCCGCGACCACCATGCGCGAAGGCTCGCCGCCGCAGATTGAGAGCACAAATTCGGTCGCGAGATCGCAGCCGGGGACGCAGAAGTCGGGATCGACGCCGCGCTCGAACCGATAGCGCGCGTCGGTGGTGATCCCGAGCTTGCGGCCGGTGTGGGCGATATTCGTCGGGTCCCACAGCGCGCTTTCGATCAGCACGTCGCGGGTCGTCTCGTCGCACCCGGAATGCTCGCCGCCCATGATTCCAGCGATCGATTCGACGCCGCTCGCGTCTGTGATGACCACCGTGCTCTCGTCGAGCGCGTAAGATTTGCCGTCGAGCGCCAGCACGCTTTCGCCCGCGCGGGCGCGCCGGACCGTGAGATCGCCGGCGACCTTGGCGAAGTCGAACACGTGCAGCGGGCGGCCGCGGTCGAAGGTGATGTAATTGGTGATGTCGACGAGTGCGCTGATCGGCCGGAGGCCAATCGCCCGCAGCCGCTTTTGCATCCATTCGGGGGATGGGCCGTTGGTCACGCCGCGGACAAGCCGCAAGGCGAAGGCCGGGCAGAGATGCTTGTCGGCAGGCGCGAAATCGAGATGCACGCGGGTCGGGCAGTCGAATGCGCCGGCTAATGTCTTCGGCGCCGGCGTCTTCAGCTTGCCCAGCCCCGCCGCGGCGAGATCGCGCGCGATTCCGGCGACGCCGGTCGCGTCGGGCCGGTTCGGCGTGACGGCAACGTCGATGACGGGATCGTCGAGCCCGGCGAAGTGCGCGTAAGCCACGCCGACCGGCGCGTCGTCGGGCAATTCGACAATGCCGTCGTGATCGTCGCTCAGCTCGAGCTCCGCCGCCGAGCACAGCATGCCATTCAACTCGACGCCGCGGATGACGCCCTTGGCGAGGGTCAGCTTCTTGCCGGGAATGTAGGTCCCGACGGGCGAAAACACGCTCTTCATGCCGGTGCGTGCGTTCGGCGCGCCGCAGACGACCTGCACCGGCTCGCCGCCCGCGTCGACGATGCAGACTTTCAGCCGATCGGCGTTGGGATGCTGCTTCGCCTCAATGACGGAAGCAACGACGAAGCCGTCATACTTGCGCGCCAGGTCCTCGACCAACTCGACCTCAAGCCCGATGCGAGTCAACGCGTCGACGATCTCGGCCGGCGGGGCCGAGGTGTCGAGGTGGTCTTTTAGCCAGGAGAGGGTGAATTTCATTGTTCGTGTCGGCCGTAAGGACTCGCTCTATCTGAAATTGTAGGTGCGCTTGAGAATGTCGAAGAGTTCTCTTGCCGCTTCTCGGCCCAGTTGGATGGTCTGGCTTTGCTTTCCGGGATTGGCTCTATCAGCTGATCCATTAGTGTCGATTTGCACAATCGGATCACCCCCGGTCGGCTCGAATATTTTGACTAAACCGACAACCTGAGAGGGTTGGAGCTTTCCAGTTCCATCTCGCGTCTCGAAATTCTTAATCCAGGCCATCGGCCGAAATCCTATGCGATGTCACCCGCTCAATCCCCCGACCAACGTCGGAATGTCGAGCGGCTTAAAACCGTAGTGATTGATCCAGCGCAGGTCAGCGTCGAAGAAGTCGCGCAGATCCGGCAGGCCGTATTTGAGCATCGCCAGGCGGTCGAGGCCGATCCCCCAGGCGAAGCCCTGATAGACCTCCGGGTCGAGGCCGCAATTGGTCAACACGTTCGGGTGCACCATGCCGCAGCCGAGGATTTCGAGCCAATCCTCGCCCTCGCCGAAGCGGATCTCCCCGCCCGAACGGCGGCACTGGATGTCGACCTCGAGCGAGGGCGAAGTGAAGGGGAAAAAGCTCGGCCGAAAACGCATGCCGACATGCGGGACTTCGAAGAAGGCCTTGCAGAATTCCTCCAGCACCCACTTCAGGTTGGCGAGCGTCGCGCGATCGTCGACGACCAAGCCCTCGATCTGGTGGAACATCGGCGTATGCGTCTGGTCGGCGTCGCGCCGATAGGTGCGCCCGGGGCAAATGACGCGGATCGGCGGCTTTTGGCTGAGCATCGTGCGCACCTGCACCGGGCTCGTGTGGGTGCGCAGAACCTTCCGCTCGCCGTTATCATCCGGCTCGAGGAAGAACGTGTCGTGCATCTCGCGCGCCGGATGCCCGGGCGGGAAGTTGAGTTTGGTGAAATTGTAGTCGTCGCTCTCGATGTCCGGCCCTTCGGCAACCGAAAAGCCCATCTCGGCGAAAATGGCGATGATCTCGTCCATCACCTGGCTGATCGGATGGATGCGGCCGGTCTCGACGCCGGGCAGGGGGAGGGGCAGCGTGACATCGAGCGCCTCGCGCTTGAGCTGCGCCTCAAGCCCTGCGCGCTTGAGCACGGCGCGCCGCGCGCCTAGCGCTTCCGTGACCTGATCCTTCAGCGCATTGATCGCCGCGCCGCGCTCTTTACGCTCGTCCGGGGCGAGCTTGCCGAGCGTAGCCAGGAGTGCGGAGATCGATCCCTTCTTGCCGAGCGCAGCGACGCGCGCCGCTTCGAGCGCGCTTTCATCCGGCGCGGCTTCAATCGCGGCCAGCGTCTCCCGTTCAAGGGCGGAAAGGTCCGACATTTCCTCTGGGACTCCCGACCGGGGTGCTCGCCCTCTCCCGTCTCGATAGGGATGGGGCACCCTCATCCGGCGCCATAGCCCGTCCGGAAGGACGGGCGTCCTTCCTGAGGTCCTATAGCGCCACCTTCCCCCTCAGGGGGAAGGGAGAACGCCGCCTCAGGCGGCCTTCGGCAGCGCGCCCTTCGCCTGCTCGACGATCGCGGCGAACGCAGCCGGCTCGGAAATGGCGAGATCCGACAGCACCTTGCGGTCGACTTCGATCCCCGCCGCGGCGAGGCCGGAAATCAACCGGCTGTAGGTCACGCCATGCTCGCGCGCCGCAGCATTGATCCGCTGAATCCACAAAGCGCGAAACTCGCGCTTGCGATTCTTGCGGTCGCGGTAAGCGTATTGCATCGACTTGTCGACCGCGGCCTTGGCGGCGCGGATGGTGTTCTTGCGCCGGCCAAAGAAGCCCTTGGCGGCTTTCAGCACTTTCTTGTGCTTGGCGTGGGCGGTTACGCCCCTTTTGACGCGCGACATGGTTCAAATCTCCGGGAAAAGGTTCAGCCGTTCGGCAGGTAGAATTTCTTGACCTTGTCGCCGTCGGTCTTGAACAGAACCGACGTGCCGCGCAGATCGCGGATCTGCTTTGGCGTGCGCTTGATCATGCCGTGCCGCTTGCCGCGTTGGACGTAGACGACCTTGCCGGTCCCGGTCAGTTTGAAGCGCTTCTTCGCGCCTGATTTGGTCTTCAACTTGGGCATTTGGCTCTCCTTAAGGCTTGGCGCCCTCTTGAATGTAGCGGGGCCGAAAGCCCCGTTCGCATCGGAACGAGCGAAAAAACCGCCACGGCAGCCCTTCCGGCCGGGCGGTTCTCAATCGCGCGCTCACTACGCGAAAGCAGGCTCGGATGCAAGCGCATCCGGCGCAGGACTTGAGCGATCGCCGCGGTCAGGGGCGATCCACCGCGGCCGGTGTGCAGTTTTGCGCGCAACGAAGCGATGAGGCTCCGATAAGAATTCGCCAGCAAGCGGGCTCGCGCTTCGTCCTCAGTTAGATAAGTCCATTTCATCAACAAATTGTGCGAATTATTTAAACTAAATATAGAGACCGACCGGTGAGCCGCCTTCAGGCCCGGGAACGCGGTAGGTCGTTTTGCGTTGTTAGCGCATGATACGAACCCTCGCCATCACCGTGCTTTGGGGCTTGACCGCGTCTGCCGGCGCCGCGCTCGCGGCCCCCGATCCGACCGCCCTCGGCGGGTCGATCGACAAGGCGGCGCCGAAGAAGGCGAACGAGAGAGACCCGGCGCTGGTCGCGAAGGCCGAAATCCTGCTCGACCGGGCGCATGTCTCGCCTGGCGAGATCGACGGCCTGGACGGCGACAATTTTCACAACGCCGTTCGCGCATTTCAGCAGATCAACGGCCTACCCGTCTCCGGCGATCTGGACGCCGCCACGTGGGGCGCGCTGAAGCGGGACGGCGCGCTGGTCCTCAAGGCTTATACGATCACGCTCGCAGACGCCGCGGGCCCGTTTACTCGCGCGATCCCCTCAAACCTCGAGGCGATGGCTCGGCTTCCCGGTCTCTCCTACACCAGCGCGCAAGCGGAACTCGCAGAGAAGTTCCACATGAGCCCGACTCTGTTGCGGGAGCTCAATCCGCGCGCGGATTTCGCGCGGGCGGGAACGGAACTCACCGTCGCCAACGTGCCCGAGATGCCGTTGCGGTCCGGCCGGCCTTCCGTCGAAGCCGTTCCGCCGCCAAATCCGCCGAAGGCGAGCAACGATCTGCCGGAAGTGACGATCGTAGTCGACAAGCCAGCGCGAAACGTGCGCGTCTATGACCGCGACGGCAAGTTCCTCGCCTTCTATCCGGCGACGATCGGCAGCGAGGAAAAGCCCGCGCCGAGCGGGGACTTCAAGGTCAAAGGCGTTTCCTGGAACCCGAAATACGAATACGATCCCAAATTTGCGTGGAAGGGCGTCAATACGAAGCGGAAGCTCTCGATCGGCCCCGGCCCAAACAATCCCGTCGGCCTGGTCTGGATCGACCTGACCGATCCGACCTACGGAATCCATGGCACGCCGGCGCCGTCGGACATTGGCAAGACCCAGTCCCACGGCTGCATCCGCCTGACGAACTGGGACGCCGTCGAATTGGCGGGGATGGTCCGGCCCGGCGATGTCGTCCGGTTCGAGGATCAGGACTCCCCCGTCGCACCCTCGGCGGAGACCGCGCCGCGTCAGCGAGACGCAGCGGCCGGAACTCAGCCGCCCGGGACCTTAGTGCAGGCGGCGTTTGAGTTCATCCGTCGCAGGCCGAGCCGCGCACCCTTCGGGGCGGCGGCCGCCATCCTCCTCCTGGCGGCATCCGGCGCGGCGCCGGCCGTCGGCGCGCAGGCCCCGAAAGCCCATTCCCCTCCGCCATCGCCGGCGCCGACAGGCGACGCCGAGCCGCCGCTCGTCTCGACGAGCGCCATGGACGAGTCCGACCACGCGCAGTGCGTCTCCGAACTCGCCTCGAAAAAGGTCGTCTTCGAGCAGCCGAAAGAAGCGACGCGAGAGGGCTGCCGTCTGTCCGCCCCGGTCAGCCTGACCCTTGTTGCGACCCAGTTCGGCGACGTCAGCCTTCCCGCCAAGCCGTCCATGCTGTGCAGCTTCGGTCTCAAGTTCACCGACTGGGTTCGGGACGTCGCGGCTCCGCTGACGTTCGCTTACACCGGGCAGAAACTGGCCGAGATCGAAACGGGTCCGGGTTTCGCCTGCACCGCCCGCTACGACAAGCCGGGCGCGTTGCCGAGCGAACACGCCAAAGGCGACGCGATCGACGTCGTGTCCTTCGTCCTCGCCGACAAACGCCGCGTGACGGTCAAGGCGCTCGGTCCCCTCGTCGGCGCTCTGCGAATGACGGCCTGCGGCTATTTCACTACGGTCCTAGGCCCGGGTGCTGATCCCCAGCATGAAACGCACCTGCATCTCGACATGCTGATGCATGGCGGCACGGCAAACTATCGCATCTGCGAATAATCGGGCGGCTCGGCTAGGCGGCAACGCCCAACGCCCAATCGTACAGCTCGGGCGATTTCACTTCGTCAAGACAATCGACAATCCCATGATGATTGTCGGTCCGGTCGGCGACCGCGTCCGGCTATTACTTGTCGATCGACGTCGCGAGCGGCGCTGCGCTTTCCGCCATGTGATGCGACTGCGCGACCATCTGAGCCGACACGGAAATTAGCCCAAACACCGCCATCCACGCCATCAGGATCGTTACGAAAGCGATCGCCAAAGGGCGCAGGTTGCGGTCGTCGATCATGCCCTGGTCGTACAGCCGCGGAGTCTCGTGATTTCGTGACATCGCCGCATCTCCATTTCCGCCGCTATCTGCTTTCCGCGACGGTTCATCTCATAGAGGCATTAAACCATAGGTCACCATAAGAGGATGTGATGCGGATCACACTCCGGCGACGCCGCTTTTGACGATGGATGCGGCCGGCCTTTTTCATCGGCGCTCGCGGGCGCACGACGTCGCCAGACCGGATTTCCTCGATTGGGGGCCGCCCTCGTGTTAGACCCGGCGCCAGAGATGGGGTTCAATTCGCGCGCCGCCAATCCGGTACGATCAGACGCCTGGCGGGTTCAGCAACCGCCGAAGCCAGCGAGGAGGGCTTTCATTGCGCAGAATCGACGAGAGCGAACGTCCGATGCCGGAGATCGATCTGGCGAAAGCGTGTTTTATCATTGAAAAGGCGCGGGAATATCTCGGCGAGGACGCGGGTGTCGAAAGGGACGATTCGAACCCCGCCGACGACGACGAACACATCATGCTGACCGACGCGGCCGGCCGTTCGCTCCGCCGGGAACTGATCGAGTTTATCAAGGATCTCGACGAAGACGAGGCGACGGCATTGGTCGCGCTCAGCTGGATCGGGCGGGGCGACTTTCAGCCCGAGGAGTGGAAAATCGCCGTCGCGCAGGCGAAGGAGCGGGCCGAGGGCCCGACCTGGAAATACCTCCTGGAGATGGAGTTGCTGCCGGACTACCTCGAGGATGCGCTCTCCGCCTTCGGCCGCTCCTGCGAGGGCTTGGGATCCGCGGACGAAGGCTGAGTTCGGATCAAGCTCCGGTTACGCCAAAGACTTTGCCGCGACAGCCGGCCCAGCGAGGCGTCGGAGGGCGGAGGCCTGCCGCAGAAGGTGAGAAGGTGTGACTTAGATCAGCCCGACCGTTCGCCAATTCTGGCCGGGACTGGGGCTGACCGGCCCGCCGCCCATCAAGGTGTTTCCGTTCATCTCCCAGATCGAGGCCTGTCCGCTCGTGTTTTGAAAAAGGATGTCGGAACCTCCGCCGCCGGTTCCTATGGCGTGCCACTTCGTCCCGGGATTTGGGCTCACGGGCCCGCCGCCGATCAACGCATTCCCGTCCATCTCCCAGACCGAGACCTGGCCCGTGCTCTGGTCCTGGAAAAGGATGTCGGAGAAGCCGTCTTGGTTGAAATCGCCCGTCCCGATCGCTTGCCAGGCCAGTCCAGGATTGGGGCTCACGGGGCCGCCGCCCTTCAGCTTGTTGCCGTTCATTTCCCAGACCGAGACTTGACCCGTATTCTTGTTCCGGAAAAGGATGTCGGACAGGCCGTCGTGGTTGAAATCGCCCGTTCCGATCGCCTGCCAGGCAGGGCCGGGGTTTGGGGTGACCGGCCCGCCGCCGACCAAGCTGTTCCCCTTCATCTCCCAGATCGAGGCTTGGCCGGTGTTCGTGTTCTGGAAAAGGATGTCGGAGAAGCCGTCTTGATTGAAGTCGCCGGTTCCGATCGCTTTCCAGGCCGGTCCGGGATTGGGGCTCACCGGCCCGCCCCCGATCAGGGCGCTCCCGTTCATCTCCCAGATCGAGGCTTGGCCGCTGTTGATGTTCTGCCACAGAATGTCGGACTGGCCGTCTTGATTGAAATCGCCGGTTCCGATCGCTTTCCAGGCCGGCCCCGCATTGAGGCTGACCGGCCCGCCGCCGATCAGGGCGGTCCCGCTCATCACCCAGATCGAGGCCTGGCCGGTGTTCTTGTTCTGAAGGAGGAGGTCGGTGGTCGGGGCGCTTACGACCATTGGGCCGATGGCTCCCGGGATGACTTCCTGGCTCACCGCGAGTTGTGACCAGGGGTAGTTTCCTTCAACCTTGAATGACGAGACCTGAGTCCCGCTCGAATTCTCGATCGCGACTGTGCCCCCTCCCGACCCGTTGCTCATGAACACCGCGTGATCGCCGGGCGCATAGCCCACGCTGTCGAAAGCGATGGAATCGCCGGGAGCGAAGCCGGCGACCGTCCCCGTGAAGTTCGAGCCATTCTGGACTTCCAATCGGACGCCGCCGCCGGGGGAGGTCGACTCCACGATCGATTGGTCATTCAGATTGATGCGAGTAAAGCCGAGGAGCGTCGCCGTCCCAGTCAAACTCGCGGGATTCAGATTCGCGTTGCTGTACGTGGAGACGGTGAGTTTTTGCGGGGAGCTGAGTGAGAAGAGGACGTGGTCCGAGTTCTGGTTGATCTGGAAGTTGTCCTGGCCGCCGCCGCCATTGACTGTATAGTTTCCCGGTCCATCGATGAACGTATCGTCGAACGGCGTGCCTGCCCACTCGCCTCCGCCGCTCAGCGTGGCGTAATCGCCCGTGTTCGAGGTGTCGTATATGAGGCCCTTGACCTGCGTGCCCCCTTTTGGGTCGGGGACGGTGTAATCGAGTTCAACGCGATAATCGTCATGGGCCGTTGAATAAAGGCTGTGGAGTTTGTCGAAAGACGTAATGCCCGGAACGACGAGGTCGGAGCCGATCTGAGAGCCGTAATCGTTGAACAGGTCCAGATGAACCTGATTGTTGTCGGTATAGGCAAGGACCGTGTAATCGGTCGCCCCGTCGTTCGGATCGGTGACGGTCGTGATTTGAAAGTGGTCCGCCGTTGCGCTCGCAAGGTGGATCGTCGTGACCGGCGAAGGCGACCCATTGCCGACAAACGTCTGAATCACCTGCTGAGAATTCTTGAACCCTTCGACAAACCGGAGATGATCACCGTCGGATAGCGTGACGCCCTCCACGCGCGAAACGCTTGTCAGCCCTGGGGTCAGAAGAAAGGCGTTTGGGCTCCCCAAGGCGCCGGTGGTCGGATTGAAAGATTTCGGAGTATAATCCGGCTCCCGAGGCGCCCGTCGCTGAGTAATAGACGTAATAGAAATTTCCGTTGCCGTAGTTGTAGCTAACGTCATTCCATGTCCCGTGCGGAACCACCGCCGCCAATATCGGGCTTGTGGTCGCGACGCCGGCGGTCGTAAATCCCAAGAGGTAGCTGTTGTCGGTCGTCGCGGTCGCTCGAGTGGAATATTCGAGCACGTCCTCGGTCGCGGGGGAGCTTCCCGCGTAGTTGTTGACGAGGCGCCAGGAAAGTGGCTGAGACACCGCCGCGATGAGCTGAGTAGGACCGCCGGTCAAGACGGTGCTCGGCCCCGCGCTCGGGGCGGTGACATAGGTTGTCGTGATCGGCTGGAATTCGACAGCGTAGTCGCCCGGGGTCGTTGACGCCTGCCAGTAGACCAGGTCCATCGTGCCGGTGGGGTAAGTGTTTGAGACATACACCGACCTCGCGAGGTCGCCCACGTTCTGCGAACCTGATCCGAACGGATTGACCAGGTTGGTTGTCGCGACCGCGATCAACGGCTGCTGGGTTCCGATCCAGTCCTGCGTAGTGAGAACAATGCTGTAGGGCGCCGGTTGGCCCGCCACATAGGAGCTGGCCGGCGCTTCCGTCTCGATCCAGACCGGTTGGCCGCCGTCGTCCGAATTGGAGAGGGCCCAATTGGATCCGTGCACGGCGCCTGACGTAGTGGTGAAAAAGTTCGAGAGCGGCGCTCCCCATTGCTGAAAGGGCGATGCGCCGCCGGACGTGTAGACGATGTCCGTGCCGGTTCCGCTCGCGTCCTTCTTCAGCGTCAACAGGCCCGAGAGATCATAGTACGACCCGACATTGAAATTGTAGGTGTGTCCGCCCTCGGTGATCCTGAGATTGTTCGGCCCTCCGTTTTGGCCATAAGTGAAGCTGTAACTCGAAGCGGACGAAACATAGGGCACGTTTTTCAGGTCGATGGTGTCGCCGGGGTTGAAATTGTAGATCGGCGTGGACGACGAGAAACCCGCGGCGTTGCCGATTGCGAGCGTGCCATACCAGCCGTTGAAATTAACGGACCCGTTGCCCGTCAGGCTGACGGAGCCATTGAGCGCCAAGGTCTCCTGCGCGCCGACGCCGAGGTAGCCCGTGCCCGTGACGGAGCCGGTGATCCTCAGCGTGCCGTTGCCTTGGAAGCCCGCGCCGTCGGTGGCGCTGATGTCCCCGTTGTCAACAATGTTGGCCGTGAACGTTCCAACGCCGCCAGACCAAGAATTGGGGTCGATTGTCAAAAAGCCCGCTTGCGCCCCGCCGAAGGTTCCAGCCTCCGCGATACTCGAACTGTCGACTGACAACGAGCCGCCGCCCAGGAAGAAGCCGCCGTTTCCTGCCGCTTGTGTCTGTTGAACCTCGCCGCCGTTGGTGACGGAAAGCGTCCCCGATGGACCCACGGCGATCGAACTCCCCGCGTTGCTGATCCATTTTGATCCGGCGCCGGTAACGGCGACTGACCCCGTGACCCCATAACCGATGGCGTCATAGAGAGAGCTCGAGCCCGAAATGTCGCTTTCGGTGGTCAGGCTTCCGCCGCCGCTGATTGTCACGTGGCCGCCAATAGTGCCACCGACGAACAGTTCGTGCGACAGGGTCCAGGACGCTCCGGCGCCGATGGCGACACTGCCGACCGCGCTATTGCCGATAATGGTTGCGTCGGTGACATCCGTGTTCAGCGAACCGGAGACCGTCACCCCGGCGTTGATGTTGAGGACGCTGGCGGAACCGCTGCCCGAGACGGTCGCAGTCGTGTCGATCTCGGTGTCGTCGATCGACGTCGGGGCCGTGGCGGCAGGGGTCGAACTCCCCTCGATCGTTGTCCAGGACGAGGCCACGCCGAACGGCTCGTCGGCGTTCTCTGTGTTCAGCCAGAAAAGAGTGCGCGGATTTGCAGGCATGCTCCCCTCCCAAAATATGGTCGAAGCGACCGGCGCTGACGTTTATTGAAACCTAAATTCCGGCGGCTGTTTACAATGAACCCTTGATATCCAATTCGATTTGTGGACGCGGTAAACCATTTGTCAACCTTGTTAAATAATTTGTCAACGGTGTAAACGACGAGTCGTTGGGGAGAATTCTGTCCCCTGCGATGTTGGCTTTCTAGGCTGTCTTCGTCCCGTCCCGGGTACGGCATAGAATGAGTTAGAAAAAACTGAACATTATAGTATATATTTTCCCTTGGCCGGATCGGATGGCGGACGCCGGCGGGCCGAGGGCCCGAGCTGGAAAGCGTCGCGGAAGCCATTGAATTGCCTGCCCCTCTTCCCGCCGCTCTTCCTCGTGCAGGGTCCAGATCCGCCCGGCGCGACCTGGCGTCCAGCAGCGTGCAAGGGCGACGACAATTTCTGTCGACAACAATTGCTGTCGATAACAATTGCTTGGCAAAAGCCGAAGTCTATGTTATATCTTTCCCATCGGCCGGATTGGACGGCAGACGCCGTGGCGAAGAGAGGCAAAGCGTTGAGGCGTTTGGCGCATTTGGAGGACATCTTGGGCAAAGAGTGAGACGGGGGAGATTTTTTTATTTGAATCGGCCGTAACCCATTGAAAAGTATCGATTCGAAAAAATAAACGCAAGTAAAAGAAAGC
>CAWGBF010000016.1:0-256704 GCA_963820775.1 uncultured Alphaproteobacteria bacterium | reverse complement strand
TTAGGGCGCACGCCTATCCCGGCCCCGCGATCAAGCTGCCGCCGCGCATGGCGCTGTCGCTCGGCGCGCAGCTGACGATCGTAGGCCGCGAGGGCGACTTCGCGGTCTCGCAGGACGGGCTTTACCTCTGGTCGCGCCATTTGGCGCGAATTGGGCGCGCGCGAACCGGACGCTGTCGCGGTCGCCGAACTTTTTCTCGAAACACCCTATCTCTGGGGCGGCCGGACGTCGGAAGGCATCGACTGCTCGGGCCTGGTCCAGACGGCGCTGATGGCGGCCGGGATCGCGTCGCCGCGCGACAGCGACATGCAGGAGGCGGCGCTTAGGGCGAGCCCTCGCCATCGACGACCCGAACGCGCCGCTTGCGCGCGGCGATCTGGTGTTCTGGAAGGGGCACGTCGGGATCATGCGCGATCCCGTCACGCTGCTTCACGCCAACGGCTGGCACATGAAGACGGTCAGCGAGCCGCTGGCGCAAGCGCGCGACCGCATCGCCGCCAACGGCGGCGGCCAGGTGACGAGCGTTCGAAGATTATCGTCGCGGGACTAGGGCGGCGCTACTTCTTGCCGCCGATGCCAATACCGCCGAAGCGGGTGTTGAAGCGCGACAATCGACCGCCGCGATCGAGCAGCTGCTGCGATCCGCCGGTCCAGGCCGGGTGCGTGTTCGGATCGATGTCCAGGTTCAGCGTCGCGCCCTCTTCGCCGTATGTCGAGCGGGTCATGAATTCGACGCCATTGGTCATGACGACCTTGATCATGTGGTAGTTCGGGTGAATGTCGGACTTCATCGTCGAGATCTCGGGCGAAATAAGCAAAGAGCCGTCCGGAGGTCCGGCGGCTCTTTCTGTTGGCGCTCCTATAACGCGAGCGGCCGCGCTGAGGCAAGCACGGCGGCCTGGGTCAAAGCTGGCGCTCTCCGGCCGCCTTGATTTGGGCGAAAAACCGGTACCTAAAGCGCCGCACAGCCTCGAGGAGCCGATTCGCGCAATGTCATCCGCCGCCGACGCCGGCAGCAAGAGGTCCCGCGTCTCGCTTGGCGCCTTGAGGCCGCTTGCGCCCTACGCCCTCGCCCATCGTGCGCGGATCGTGCTGGCGCTGATCGCGCTGACCGTCGCTTCCGGCGCGACGCTCGTCGTGCCGATCGCCGTTCGGCGAATGATCGACTTTGGATTCTCCGACGCCAACGCCGGCCTCATCCGCGCTTATTTTCTGGCCATGATCGGCGTCGTCGCGGTGCTCGCGCTGGCGTCCGGCGCGCGATACTACCTGGTGATGACGCTGGGCGAGCGCGTGGTCGCCGACCTTCGCGCCGATCTCTTCGCCCATCTGACCCGGCTCGATCCGAGCTTCTTCGACGCGGAGAAGACCGGCGACATCGCCTCTCGCCTCTCCGCCGACACGACGCAGCTCAAGGCGACGTTCGGCTCCTCAGCGTCGCTGGCGCTGCGCAATCTGTTCCTGTTCGTCGGCGCGATCACGATGATGGTGGTCACGAGCCCGAAACTGTCGGCCTTCGTGCTGGCGGCGATTCCCGTCATCGTCCTGCCGCTCTACGCGGCCGGACGCTCGGTGCGTGAGCGTTCCCGCCGCGCCCAGGACAGGCTCGCGGACGCCACCGCCTTCGCCACCGAAAGCCTGTCGGCGGTGCGCGTCATGCAATCGTTCCTGGCGGAACAGTTCACGGCCCGCCGCTATCGCGACGCCGCCTTCGGCGCCTATGAGGCGGCGCGGACCATGACCCAGGCGCGCGCGTTCGTCACCGCCGCCGCCCTCTTCCTCGCTTTCGGCAGCGTCGTCGTCGTGCTTTGGCTCGGCGCGCAGGAGGTGATCGCCCACCGGATGACCGGGGGCGCGTTGTCGCAGTTCGTGCTGTTCGCCGTGTTCGGCGCCGGCGCGCTTGGGCAATTGTCGGAAGTGTGGAACGAGGTTTCGCAAGCGGCGGGCGCGGCCGGGCGCATCGGCGAGATCATGGCGGTCAAGCCGCGCATCGTCGCGCCCGCGCAGCCGCTCAAGCTCGCGAAGCCCGTCCGCGGCGACTTCGCGTTCCGCAACGTCTCGTTTCGCCTATCCCGGGCGCGAGGACGACGCGTCTTGCGCGACGTGAGCTTCCGCGTCGCGCCCGGCGAGATCGTCGCCATCGTCGGCCCATCGGGCGCCGGCAAGTCGACGTTGTTTCAGCTGGCGCTCAGGTTCTACGATCCCGCGGGCGGCGCGGTCACGCTCGACGGGGTCGACATCTCGAAGCTCGATCCCGCCGATTTGCGCGCCGAGATCGCGCTCGTGCCGCAGGACGCGTTCATCTTCGGCGCCAGCGTCGCCGACAACATCGCCTATGGCGCGCCGGGCGCGACCCGCGAGGCGGTCGTCGCCGCGGCCAAGCAAGCGGCCGCGGACGGCTTCATCTCCGCCCTGCCGCAGGGCTACGACACGCACTTGGGCGAGCGCGGCGTGACGCTCTCGGGCGGCGAGCGCCAGCGCATCGCCATCGCTCGCGCCATCCTCAAAGATGCGCCGGTGCTGCTTCTGGACGAAGCGACCTCAGCCCTCGACGCCGAGAGCGAAACCCTGGTCCAGGGCGCGCTCGAAACGCTGATGAAGGGCCGCTCGACCCTCGTCATCGCCCACCGGCTGGCGACGATCGTCAATGCGGATCGCATCCTCGTCATCGAGGCGGGGCGCCTGGTGGAGGAGGGCTCTCACGCCTCGCTGATGGCGGCGAATGGCCTCTACGCGCGCCTGGCGCGGCTCCAATTCGAGACCGGCGCGGCCGCGCTGACGGCAGCCGCGCAGTAAGTCACGAGCGTGAACCGCCGGTCGGCGGGACGCGTTCATTTCAGCAGCACGTAGATATTGACTTGCAGCGTCGGATCATCCGGATCCTTCACGTCGTTCGCATATTCCTCGATGAAGGTGTCCTGCGCGTCGATTCCCTTGTCGTCGAGATAGGCCGTGATCGCGTCATAGGTGGCGTCAATATCGCCGTATGCGCCCTGATGCTCGAAGCGCATCGCCTTGCCGCTCGGCGTTTGTCCGATCTTGACCGCGTCAGAGAGGCTCGATTTGCCTTCGGGGGCCGCGGCAAGCGGATATCCTGCGTGATATTTGAAACCGGTGTCGTCGGATTCGACGAAGACGGCGAGCGGCCGGCCGGCCGGCGCGAGATTCGCCTTGTCCATGTCGCGCTTGACGACGCTCAGCGAATTCGAGAATCGAGCTATAAATTTCGTCCTTGTCAGCCTTGCCTTCGATATAGACGAACGGCCGCGCCGGGAGATCGACGGCTTCGCCGGTTGACGCTTCGCCTGACGGCGCCGGCCCGGCGGGCTTGGCGCCCTCGGGAGCGGGGGCGCAGGATTCGTGGCGGAAGGCGCTTCGGGCTTGGCGGGCGACGGCGATGGAGCGCGTCGGCGCTGGAGCCGCTGGCGCTGGCGACGGGGCGGCCGGCGCCGGGGCTGAAGGCGTTGTCGCCGGCGCCTGCTGGGCGAAGCCCGCGTGAGGGCCACAGCGGCCGCAATGGCGAGAAAGCCCGCGACAGCGAAACGGATCAGACCGGATGACATGGCGGCTCAGTCCTCTGGCGCGAGCGGACGCGGATCGACCGCTGGGCAGTCTAGAGCCATATCGGCGTCATAGGGAAGATCGCCACGTCTCGCGTCGTCAGGCCGGCTGAGGTCTTGTCCAGCGCAGCACCGGCTGTCGGGCGGCGCGTGTCTCGTCGAGCCGCCGGCGCGGCGCATGGACCGGCGCCGCCTGGAATCGCTCGCGCTCGCCCGCCTTCGCGGCGAGGGCGAGATCGCGCAAGGTCATGATGAACAGGTCGAGGCTCGCCTTCGATTCGGATTCCGTCGGCTCGATCAGCATCGCCCCGTGCACGATGAGCGGGAAATAGACCGTCATCGGGTGATAGCCCTCGTCGATCATCGCCTTGGCGAAGTCGAGCGTCGTGAGCCCGGTGTCCTTGAGCCACCGGTCGTCGAACAAGGCCTCGTGCATGCAAGGCCGGTCGCCGAACGGCGCGCTCATCACATCGTTGAGGCGAAGCGCGAATGTAATTGGCGGACAGCACCGCATCTTCCGACGCCTGCCTCGAGCCCGTCGGCGCCGTGAGACAGAATGAAACTCAGCGCGCGCACGAACATCCCCATCTGTCCGTGGAAAGCGCACATGCGCCCGAACGATTCGCGACCCTGCGCGTGCTCGACCAGCCGAAGCGCTTCCGCCTTCGCGCTTAACGAACGGAACCGGCGCATAAGGCGCGAGCCGCGACGACAGCGCGACCGGACCCGCGCCGGGGCCGCCGCCGCCATGCGGGGTCGAGAACGTCTTGTGCAGGTTGATGTGCATGGCGTCGACGCCGAGATCGCCGGGGCGCGTCTTGCCGACGATGGCGTTGAAATTCGCGCCGTCGCAGTAGAAATAGGCTCCCGCCTCGTGGACCGCATCGGCGATGCCGACGATCTCGCGCTCGAACAGCCCGCAGGTGTTGGGATTGGTCAGCATGATCGCCGCGACATCGGGCGCGAGCGCGGCTCCGCACCGCCTCGACGCTGACAATCCCGTCCTCGCCCGCCGGTATGGACCGAACGGAATAGCCGATCAGCGCCGCAGTCGCGGGATTCGTGCCATGGGCGGAATCGGGCACCAGCACCACCCGCCGCGTCTCTCCCTCTCCGCGCGCCTCGATCGCCGCCTTGATCGCCATCATGCCGCAGAGTTCGCCATGCGCGCCGGCCTTCGGCGACATCGCGATCGCGTCCATGCCGGTCATCGTCAGCAAGGCGTCGGACAGCGCTTCAATAAGCTTCGAGCGCCCCTTGCGCCGTCGAAACCGGCTGCAGCGGGTGCACGTCGGCGAATCCCGGCAGGCGCGCCATCTTCTCGTTGAGGCGAGGATTGTGCTTCATCGTGCACGAGCCCAACGGATAGATTCCGGCGTCGATGGAGTAATTGTTGCGCGACAAGCGCACGTAATGGCGGATCGCCTCCGGCTCGGTGAGGCCGGGCAATTCGATCGCGCTCTCGGCGCGCGTGCGGCCCCAGCTTCGACTGGAATGGCGCCGGCTCGTCGATGTCGACGCCGGTCGCATCGAAGCGCCCGCTCTCGAAGATGAGCGCCTCCTCCACGTTCGAGCCCGCGGTTGCCGGTGAAGGTTTCCCCCACCGGAGCGGCGGCGGTTTCGGGGCGGGTCGGGCGGCCTTGGACGTTCATGGGGACGCGCTCTCTCTTAAGGGCTCTATCGCAGGCAATCGGCAAGCGCCTGCGCATAGGCCGCGCGGTCGTCGTCGGTATTCGTCTCCGTGCTCGCGACGATGATGCAATCGTCGAGCCCGGCCCCGGGCAGAAGCCGCGAGACCGGCAATCCGCCGATCACTCCGCGCCCGGCCAACGCCTCGATCAGCTCGGCGGCGGGCCGGGGCGTGCGCATGACGAACTCGTTGAAGAAATGCGTATTGATGACCTCGACCGACGGAATCGCGGAGAGCCGGTCAGCGAGCTCAACCGCGTTGGCGTGATTGACCTTCGCCAGGCGTTCGAGTCCCACGGCGCCGAGCAGGGTCGAGATGGATCGAGAAGGCGAGCGCGCATAGACCCGAGTTGGTGCAAATGTTGCTCGTCGCCTTCTCGCGGCGGATGTGCTGCTCGCGGGTCGAGAGCGTGAGCACGAAGCTGCGCCGCCCCTCCGCGTCCACCGTCTCGCCGGCGAGACGTCCCGGCATCTGGCGCACGTTCTTGGCGCGCGTTGCGAACAGGCCGACGTAAGGACCGCCGAAATTGAGCGCGTTGCCGAGCCCCTGGCCTTCTCCGACCGCGATATCGGCGTTCATCTCGCCAGGCGAGCGCAGCGCGCCGAGAGCGACCGGATCGGTGAAGACCGCAATCAGGAGAGCGCCACGCGCATGCGCCGCCTCGGCGATGGGCGTCAGATCGCGCGGATTGCCGAAGAAGTCGGGCGATTGCACGATCACGCAGCTCGTCTCGTCGTCGATCGCCGCGGCGATGTCCTCGCTCGCCTTCAGGTCCGGCGGCAAGCGGACGATCCTGTCGCCCGCCATATGCGCCAGCGTCGCGCAAACGTCGGCATATTGCGGATGCAGCCCGCCGGAAATCACCGACCGATTGCGCCGCGTCAGGCGATGGGCCATCAGCATCGCCTCGCCGCACGCGGTCGAACCGTCGTACATCGAGGCGTTCGCGACCTCCATGCCGGTCAAGCGCGGCCACCTGGGTCTGGAACTCGAACAGGACCTGCAGCGTCCCTTGCGCGATTTCCGGCTGATAGGGCGTGTAGCTGGTCAGGAATTCGGAACGCTGGATGAGATGATCGACGGTCGCGGGAATGTGCCGCCGATAGGCGCCCGCGCCGAGAAAGAACGGCGCCGATCCAGCCGCGACGCTGCGATTGGCGATCGCCGTCATCGCCCGCTCGACCGCCATTTCGCTCTTCGCCAGCGGCATGTCGAGAAGGCCCTCGATCCGCTTGTCGGCGGGAATGTCGGCGAACAGCGCTTCGATGTCCGGGACGCCGATGCGGATCAGCATCGCCTCGCGTTCGCTCGTATCGAGCGGCAGGTAGCGCATGGCTTTAGGCCAAAGTCTTGAGGAAGTCGGCGTAAGCGGGTTCGTCCATCAGACCGCTCGAGTTCGTTAGGCTCGGCGAGCTTGAGGCGAAAGAGCCAGCCCCGCCCGAGCGCATCCTCGTTGATAAGGCCCGGCGTCAACTCGACCTCGGAATTGACAGCGACGACCTCGCCCGAAGCCGGCGCGAACACGTCGCTCGCCGCCTTGACGCTCTCGACCACCGCGGCCGGATCGCCCTTCTTCAGCGCCTTGCCGACTGGCGGCGTCTCGGCAAAGACAACGTCGCCGAGTTGCTGCTGCGCGTAGTCGCTGATGCCGACGACCGCTTCGCCGCCCTCGACGCGGACGTATTCGTGGTCCTTGGTGTAGCGGATCTCCGACATCATGCGTCTCCTTGCTCAACCGCGGTAATAGGCGTGGGGATGAAAAGGCAGCGCGACGACACGCGCGCTCAAGGGCTTGCCGCGCACCATGAGACTGACCGGCGTCCCGACCGCCGCATCGGCGCGCGCGACATAGCCCATCGCGATCGGCGCCGTTGACGCTTGGCCCGAACCCGCCGGAGGTGACGACGCCGATCGGGGCGCCGTCCGCCGAAACGATCTCCGCCCCCTCGCGCGCCGGCGCGCGCCCGTCCGGCCGAATGCCCACGCGCTGGCGGTCCGGCCCATTCGCCAGCGCGTCCTGAATCCGCTTGGCGCCAGGAAAGCCGCCTTCGACGCGTCGGCGCTTCTGAATGGACCAGGAGAGAGCGGCTTCGATCGGGTCCACCGTCTCGTCGAGCTCATGCCCGTAAAGGCAGAGGCCGGCCTCGAGCCTCAGCGAATCGCGCGCGCCGAGGCCGATCGGCGCGACGTCGGGCTGGCTGAGGAGAAGGCGGGCGAAGCTTTCCGCCTGCGCCGAGGCCAAGCGAGATCTCATACCCGTCTTCGCCCGTATAGCCCGAGCGCGAGACGAAGGTCTCGAATTCCGCGAGCCGCGCCGGTCGGGCGCTCATGAAGGCCATGGTCTCGAGCCCCTCTCCGGGAGCGAGACGCGCCAATGTCGCGGCCGCCAGAGGGCCCTGAAGCGCGATCAGCGCCGCCTCAGGCAACGGCGTCAGCCGGACGCCCGAGGGCATTCGCTGGCGAATGAGGGCGAAGTCGACCTCCTTTCGCGCGGCGTTGACGACGAGCCTCAGCACGCCGTCCGCGCCGGGCGGGCGCGTGACCATGAGGTCATCGACGATTCCGCCGTTTTCGTTGAGCAATTGCGTGTAGCGCTGGCGGCCCGGCGCGAGGTTGAGAAGATCGGCGGGGCAGAGCGATTCGAGAAAGCCGGCAACCGCCGCATGGTCGGCGCCCTCGATCAGCGCCTGACCCATATGCGAAACGTCGAACAGCCCGGCGGCCTTGCGGGTGTGGAGGTGCTCGGCGAGCACGCCGGCGGGATAATTGATCGGCATGTCGTAGCCCGCGAACGGCGCCATGCGCGCGCCGAGCTCGACATGCAGAGCGTGGAGCGGCGTCTTCTGGTTCGAGGCTTCGGTCATGGGCCCGCCGGTCGTGCAGAAGCGCCCGCAGTAACGCCGACCGCGTTATTGCGGCTTTAGCGCTCGCGGACGCCCCCTCTGTCCCATGACCTGAGAGATTTCCCGCTCTTCGCGGTTACCCCCGTCGGTGGGCGGACGCCTTAGCCGGCGACGCGCCTCTTTCCAGAGCGTCATCACTTGCGCGGTCCCTGAGTGCCTGAGCGTTTCCGGGGCGGTTGCGCCGTCGGCGCCGGCGAGAAACGCCGGACTCTTCCGCGAAGTGTCTTCGACTGACGTTTCCGAGCTAGCCTGACGGGCCGCGCGTTGTCAACGCAGGATGCCGGCCGCCCGCCAGGAGTCAGTCCTCGCCGAAAGGGCCGAATCTCCACGACCCAACCGGCGTGCAATTCTGCTCGCGAATCAAGGATTCCAGCGCCTTAAGCGCATTTTTCTGCAACTCGATTCGATTGCGTCCAAGCCGGCAGCCGCGCTTGCGCGCTGCGAAGATCTGGCGATCGACGATACGGGCCTGCGGAGCAGATACACCGACTTTAAAGTTGAGTTTCATAAATTATAATTCATAATATTATGCTAGTCTAGATGAACATACGATGTCGTTACATAGTGAAATAAAATTTATAAAGCAAGTTATATAAAGAATAGTTTATCGACTAATTTGTGCTAGTTCTGCAACACTAGAGAAATAATGGCGTTCGTTTGTCGATTTATTGCCAAATCTTAGTTGAGAGCCGATGGAATAAGCGTATCTTCAACTGTGCGAGCGTGACGATTCCCGATCGCAGCTGGGTCCGACGACTTGCTGGGGCAATGCGCCGACATCCGGACGAATTGGCAGTCAGGCGAAAAACCGACCCGACGCCCACAACATTGAACTGGAGGTCACATATGACGCTCATTAAGAGCATTCTGCTGGGGTCGGCGGCGGGGATCGTCGCCGTCGCCAGCGCCCAGGCGGCCGATCTTCCGACCAGGAAGGCGGCGCCGGTCGAATACGTCAGAGTTTGCAACGTCGGCGGCATCACCGGCTGGACGCTGCCGGGCTCCGACACCTGCGTGAAGTTCAGCGGCTACATGACCGCGCACTTCATTGGCGGCAATCTCTCGAACCAGTACAACTCCGCCGGGGCGGCTCGCGTCGGCCGCCGCCAAGGCGCTCGATCCGTTCGCGCCGGCCCATCTGTCCCAGGTCCTCATGGTTCAGGGCGGCGATTCGGTCGCCGACCGTCTTCAATGGCGCGGGCTGTTCCGATCTCCGTGGGCGGCGTCACCGTCGCTCCGGGCGCGCCAATCCCCAACCTCGCCACGGGCGCTCCCGCTTCGTGCTGCCGAACGAACAGAATGCGATTTTCAATCGCAATGCGATCGGCTGGAACATCCGCGCCAACTTCGGCTTCGATCTCGCTTCGAACACCGCCTATGGCCCGTTGATCGGTCACTTCGACCTCAATTCGGACCTCGGCAGCGGTTTGGACAGTCCCAACGGCTCCGTCACTTATGTCAACACGGGCTATGTGACCTGGGCGGGCATCACGGCTGGTAAGGCGCAGTCGTTCTACTCGTTCATCGGCGGCGGCGACAACTGGAACAACTTCTTCTCGCCGGACCAGAAGGGCTTCAACGAGCCGAACCTGATCGCCTACACCGCCTCGTTCGGCGGCGGCTTCACGGCGACGCTCGCCGCGCAAAGTCAGGGCACCGTCGGCTCCTCCGGCGGCGGCACCAACATGACCGGCGGTTACTGCGTCGGGCGGCAATGGCCCGGTCGTCGCCGGTCCGACGACGTTTGGCGGTCAGCGTTGGCCCGACATCGTCGGCGCGTTGCATGTCAAGCAGGGATGGGGCGAGGCCCAGGTCTCCGGCGTGATCCACAACGTCAACGTCAAGGATTACGGCTTCACCGACACCGATCAGGTGCGGCATCACTGGCCGCCGTCCTCTGCGACGCTAGCGAGTGCAAGGTCGGCTGGGGCATCGACGCCGGCGTGAAGGTCAACCTGACCGGTTGGGGTCTCTTCGGCGCCAGGCGACGACATCATCCTCACCGGCTCCTACACCCAGAACGCCGTCTGGTATTCGGGTCTGCCGGACGCGATGAATGGCGAGAACGGGCAGGTCAACGGCAACGGCCAGCCGATGATCCTGGCCGACGCTTACTTCAACCCGCTGACCAATTCGTGGTCGACCCCGCGCGCCTGGTCGGTTTCCGGATTGCTCGAGCATCATTGGACGCCGACCTTCTACACCGATCTCGAAGCCTCGGTCGGCGGGATCAACTGGAGCAACATGAACGGGGGCTTCTGCCCTGTCGGCGGCGCTGCGTGCATCGGCACTGGTGTGCTCTCGCCCCACGCCCTCACCTGGCTCGTCGGCGCGGACCTCGGCTGGAACCCGGTCACCAACCTGAACTTCGACCTCGAGTTGATGTATCAGAGCGTGAACCAGGAGCGGCCGACCGCGTTGATCGGGACGGTCTTGAACACCGGCGCGTTCGTTCCGGGACAGTGGCAAGGCGACAGCAGCGGCTTCCAAGGTCGTCTCCGCATCACCCGTTACTTCTGATCGCATCCCGATCAGTTGAAACTGACGGCCCCGGAGCGAAAGCTCCGGGGCTTTTTTATCGCCGCTTGATTCTGGCGTGGGATCTGGCTCCGCGACCCCACTGGGCTTCTGCGGAGACGGGCGGGCCGCCGTCAACTTCGGCGCGAGAAGCCCCTGGACCGTCGGGCCGGATCGTCAAGGGCTCTCTATTTCCTTTGATCTCGCGCGCTTTTCGGGAAAAGCCGGTCTCACTTTTTCGCAAGCGCGCCTGAGAGGCCCCGAGGTTTGGCCATCGTCGCTGAGCCGCCCCTTGTCGGGTCCGCCGTGTCTCACGCCCGGAGCGCGCGCAAGCGCCGCGAAGTCCCGGCCGCGCGGGCCGTGAGGTTAGCGCGCCCGCCGCGTTTGTTGAGGCCAGAGTCGAAAGCCCTCAGTGATCCGCGTTCAGCTTGAAGCCGACCGACCTGACAGAGACGATGACGCGCCGTTGGCCGGTCGGGTCGAGCTTGCGGCGCAAATTGCCGATCTGCACGTCGACAACGTTGGTGTACGCTGGGGGCTGGAAATTCCAAACGTCCTCGAGCAGCTTTGCTCGTGTCACGGTTTGGCCGGGGCGGCGCATAAAGTATTCGAGCAGCTTGAATTCCCTCGGGACCAGGTCGACCAGCTTGCCTTCGTACCTGACTGTTCGATCGATCAAGTCCATTTCCAGATCGCCGACCCTGAGCCGGACGACGCCCATGTCGTCGCCTAGGCGCAAGAGAATCTCGACCCGCGCGGTCAGTTCTCGAACGTCGAATGGTTTGGCCAAATAATAGCAGCCGGCTTTCAATCCCGCGATTCGTTCATCGACGGACGGGAGCCCGCCGAGGACCAGCGCCGGGGTCGAGTTTCCTTCGCCGCGCAATGCTTCGATGATCGAAAGTCCGTCCTCGCCATGCAACATTCGATCGATGACGAGGACGGCCGAGTGGCCCGAGCGGGCCTCGCGAAGCCCTTCCGTCAGCGTCTCAGCGACCTGGACCGGGTGACCGCCCGCCTCCAGATCGAGACGAATTTCCTCCGCGAGTTCAGGGTCGTTCTCAATGACGAGAACGAGACTCCCGCTTCCTGGTTTGGGCTGTTCCTCGCTCAATGTGAAGTCTACAGAAGACGAAAGATGATCATTCATCGCTTTTGCGCCGGTTTATGCTTCACCTTCACTTGCGCGTCTGCCCCTTGGTGTCAGCTGTTTACGCTATCAGTTGCACGATTTCTCGCTGGTGGAAGTTGGCAAACCAGATATTCTCCGCAAGCCGTTTTAGCTACGCTGTGCAGTTAGTTATCACGTCAGCGCCGAACGCCCATCAACACATTTTCGTGAGCAGGTAGACAAAGATGCGTGATCAGACAGACACGTGGTCAATTATATCATGATCAGTTCGCTGCTCAAGCCTTTGATTATTAAAGGATACATTATGAATGCTTATTTACGCCAAAATTGGCTGCTGAATCCTTGGCTGCGGTATCCACGTGCAATCCGCCCTCCACAAGCCCCCACCACCGCGCTCTCGACTTCCGTCTTACGCTTCAGCCTTGACGGCTAAGGGGCCTTTCGAGCGGGAATGGCGACGCCGCGACCTTGTGAAGAACACGTAGCGCCAGCGAGACGGATCCGCGCCGAGGCCTCATGTCCGACCGGCGGGCGGAGATCATGCCCTCGCGTCGGGTTGTCCAGAAAACAAGAAATACGAGAGAAGTATCGACATTTCAGAAATCGGCCGCTATGATGTCGTGATGGTCAAAGCCGAAGCCCGAGGTCTGCCCTCTGGGTCGCGGAGGGGCGATGTGAAGCGGTTCCCGAAAGGGGGCGCTTCACGATCCGTCGGACTTGGGCTTTCGAGGGTGGGGAGCGCGCAGGCTGCGAAAGAGGCGAAACGAAAAAGGGGCTAACATGTTGAAAACAAACGATCCCGCGAAATCATGATTTGGCGCTCATAAGGATTCCAATGACTTACGACCAGGGAGGCGAAACCGTTCGTTTCGCCATGCGAAAAATTCGTTTCGTTTTCGCGGGTTTTGGGCTTCGTAGAGACCCAAAGCGCAACCGGCTTCGACCATTCCGATCCCTGCGCCTCCGGCTTCAGATCCTCGCCGGCTTGAAAGTTGGACCGCAAAAAGGTTGCGCAAAGGAGCAGCTAAGAGCCTGGAATCATTGCCCGGCGTAAACTTGTGCGCGGGCCCGGTTTTGGCGCCTGTCTGGCTGAAAGCGCCGCGGACCCGACGACGGGGGAGCACGGACCATTCTTCGGGCCGCCGCCTCCTTCAAATTAAGCGAATCAGGCCGGACTACGGTCGAATCTTGACGATCTGTTCAAAGGTCGCGCGGCTTCGCCGAGGCCGACGATCGGGAGCGACGACGGGCCATGACGCCCGCCGATTGGAGTCCACAGCTCGCTTTCCCTTGTATAAGATATTGATAAACATGTTGAATTGATCGTCGCAGGGTTGCTGCGAAAGTCGAGTGACAATTATGCAACATGGTCCGGGAAACGGTGCGTGAACCCCAGTTTATGAAGAAAATTTATTGTGTCGAAATTTAGAGAAGCTATGGTGTCTCAGGTGAGCGGGAGGTTCCCGATCGCGGAGGGTCGGCGGCTTTTGCAGGGGCAAGCGCCACGATCAGGAAGTCAAACGGGACGAGGGGGCTGATCGCCTTCGATACATTCGGTCCATGAAGCGGGCCGTGGAAGTCGAAGGTGGGAAGAGAACCGACGCCCACTATGTAACTGGAGGTCACAAATGACGCTCATCAAGAGCCTTCTGCTCGGTTCCGCGGCCGGCATCGTCGCCGTCGCCACCGCCCAGGCGGCCGATCTTCCGACCAGGAAGGCGGCGCCGGTTGAATACGTTCGAGTTTGCAACGTCGGCGGCATCACCGGCTGGACCTTGCCGGGCTCCGACACCTGCGTGAAGTTCAGCGGCTATGTGACCGCGCACTTCATCGGCGGCAATATCGCGAATCAGTACAACTCCGCCGGGGCGATCACGTCGGCCATTGACGCAGCGGTCGACCCATTCGCGACGCCCCATCTCTCGCAGGTCCTTTTGGTTGAAGGCGGCGATCACACGGTGCCAGTCTTCAATGGCTCGGCGTTTCCGATCACTCTGCCCGGCGGCGCCGTGATTGCTCCGGGCGCGGGTCTCGGCGTCACGCTGCCCAACCAGCAGAATGCGATTTTCAACCGCAATGCGATCGGCTGGAACGTCCGCGCCAATTTCGGCTTTGATCTCGCTTCGAACACCGCTTATGGGCCGTTGATTGGTCACTTTGATATCAATTCGGACGTGGGGAATGGCTTTGACAGTCCCGGCGGCACCGCCACTTATGTCAACCAGGGCTATGTGACCTGGGCTGGCATCACGGCTGGTAAGGCGCAGTCGTTCTACTCGTTCATCGGCGGCGGCGACAACTGGAACAACTTCTTCTCGCCGGACCGGAAAGGCTTTAACGAACCGAACCTGATCGCCTACACCGCCTCGTTCGGCGGCGGCTTTTCGGCGACGCTGTCGGCGGAAAGCCAGGGCACGGCGGGCTCCTCCGGCGGCGGCACCAACATGAACGGCGGTTACGGGCCGAACAATGGCGGTCCAAAAGTTACCGGTCCCACGACATTTGGTGGTGAGCGTTGGCCGGACTTCGTTGGCGCGCTGCATGTCAAGCAGGGGTGGGGCGAGGCCCAGGTCTCCGGTGTCATCCACAACGTCAATGTGCGGGATTACGGCTTTACTGACACTGTCGGCTGCGGAGTCACCACCATCCTAGTCGCCTGCAACGCGCAGGAGGGCAAGGTCGGCTGGGGCGTCGATGCGGGCGTGAAGTACAACCTGACCGGGTGGGGTTTCTGGGGCGCAGGCGACGACGTAATTCTCACCGGCTCCTACACTCGGAACGCCGTGTGGTATTCGGGTCTGCCGGACGCGATGAATGGCGAGAACGGGCAGGTCAACGGAAATGGCCAGCCGATGATCTTGGCTGACGCTTACTTCAATCCGTTGACCAATTCGTGGTCGACCCCGACCGCGTGGTCCGTCTCCGGCTTGCTGGAGCATCACTGGACGCCGACCTTCTACACCGATCTCGAAGCCTCCGTCGGCCAAATGCTGTGGAGCGGCATGGGCGGAGGGTTTTGCTTCGGCGGCGCGGCGGGGTGCGTCGGCACCGGCGTCCTCTCGCCCCATACCACCACTTGGCTCGTCGGTGCGGACGTTGGCTGGAACCCGGTCACCAACCTCAACTTCGACCTCGAGTTGATGTATCAGCATACGACCCAGAATCAGCCGAGCGCCCTTATCGGGACGGTGTTGAACAACGGGGCGTTCATCCCGGGACAGTGGCAAGGCGTCAGCGCTGGCTTCCAAGGTCGTCTCCGCATCACCCGTTACTTCTGATCGCATCTCGATCAGTTGAAACTGACCGCCCCCGGAGCGAAAGCTCCGGGGCTTTTCGTTGTCGCGGTCTGAGCGCGCCATTCGCCCATATATTAGAGCTGTCGATAGCGAATGAACTTGTCCGGTTTTGGTAGCACGTGATTTGTCCGCTTCTTCTGGTTTTGTTCTGCTGTGGGCGGGGAGGGCAAGCCTGAGGCTTGTCCATGCCGTCCACAGGGTTTCGCCGCCGAGCGGATTTAAGCGGCGCGTTTTTCATCATGGCTGTCCTTGAGCGCTCCGTTGGCGTCGTAGCGGCCGATGCAGCGCGGGCCGAGGAAGAGGGCGTGCGAGCCATCGGGATAGACGTGCACCTTGACCCGCGCCTTGACGAAATGGGGCCGCATCGGGCTTTCCGGGATCTGCAGCTTGAGCGTGCGGTAGGACACGCAATTGTCGTTGCCGACCTGGCGCTCCTCCTGAACGCACTGGATCTCGTCGAGATCGACGCCCGGGATGGCTGTGAAGGCCGAGCCCTCGCCGGCCGGCTCGACCGCAAAGCGCGCGTTGTGCTGCGGCAGATAGCGGTCGCGGAGGAAGGCGTTGGCCGCCTCAACCGTCGCGATCCCGGCGAGCTTGAGCTCTTTGACCAGACGATCCTGCAGCGTGCCGAACGTCCGCTCCGATCGGCCTCTTGCCTGCGGCGAGAAAGCGCCGATGTGCTCGACGCCCAGTTGCGCGAGCGCCCTTCCGACCTGGGTCGGTGAGCCGCGGTCGATCTCGCCGGCCTTGGTGGTGCGGAAATAATGCGAGCCACGGTCGGTGTAGAGGCTCATCGGCAGGCCGTGCTCGGAGAAGACCTCCTTCAGCGCCCGGAAGGTCGAGGCCGTGCCCTCCTCCTCGACCAGAAAGGCCGAGTAGATCGCCCCGGTCGCGTCATCCATGGTCACAATCAGATCGAGCGCAGCCTGGCCCTCGAGCCATTCATGGCGCGAGCCGTCTTGATGCAGCATCATCCCCGGCAAGGGCCGCCGCTCGCGCTTACGCCGGTGGGCGCCTTTGCGCGGCGCCTTGGGCACGACCCCCGCCCACTGCAGATGCAGCTTGAGCCAGGTGTAGCCCCAGCCAAAACCGTGGTCCTTGATGAGATGCTCGTGGAAATGCTTGACCGTGAAGCCCTGATAGCGCTCGCGATAGAGCCGCTCCACTTCCTCCGCCCAGTCGCTCGGCACCCGCTTGCCCGACGCCCTGCCTAGCCGCCGGTCGGCGAGCCCGGCCTCGCCCTCCTCTTCATAACGCCGCGTCCAGCGCCGGAACGTCCGCTCGCTCACCCCGAGCAACTCCCGCCGCCTCCTCCTGATTGAGCTCCGCCGATTCCCAACGGCTGAGAAGATTTAAAAACACCGCCATGCGCACCCCCTGAAGGGCCTCCGTCCGGCGCATCCAACCCCTCCAAAAGGGCCGGACCTACCGGACAGATCGTGCGCTACCTAAACCGGACATATCGTCTGCTACCGACACGCCCATATATTAGAGCTTGCGCGCTTGCGCGCTACGGCCGATGATTGCGTTTGGCCCCGCGCTTATGCGCGAGAGCGGGAGCGGCGGACGCGAGCCTAAACCGACCGCCCTCTCCCATTCACGCCGATCTGTCCTGGTTGAACCGCATCGGCGCCGCCACGACGAAATCGGCGGCGCGGGCGGATCGGGTCGGCTTTAGGCGATGATGCGGCAATACGAATTGGTGGAGCGGGTCCGCCGCTATAATCCTCGCGCCGACGAGGATTTGCTGAATCGCGCCTATGTGTTCGCGATGAAAGCGCACGGTAGCCAGAAGCGGGCATCCGGCGATCCCTATTTCTCCCATCCGCTCGAAGTGGCGGCCATCCTGACCGAACTGAAGGTCGATGACGCCACCATCGCGGCGGCGATGCTGCACGATACGATTGAAGACACGACGGTTACCCGCGAACAAGTCGACAAGGCGTTCGGGGATGAGATCGGCGGCCTGGTCGACGGCCTGACCAAGCTCGGCAGGCTCGACTTCGTCACCAAGCATGCTGAGCAGGCGGAGAATTTCCGTAAGCTCCTGCTCGCCATCGCCGATGACGCCCGGGTGCTCCTGGTCAAACTCGCCGACCGCCTGCACAACATGCGCACGCTCCAGTTCATGCCGCAGGACAAGCGCGCGCGCATCGCCGAGGACACGCTCGACATCTATGCCCCGCTTGCCGGCCGCATGGGCATGCAGAGCATGCGCAACGAGCTCGAAGACCTCGCCTTCCGCTGCATGATGCCGGACGCCTACAAGCTCATCGTGACGCGTCTTGAGGCCATGAAGACCAAGAACGGCGCGATCATCGCGCGGATCGCGGCGGAGCTCACCGACCAATTCGCTCGCCGCGGCATCAAGGTCGCGGTGAAGGGCCGCCAGAAGCAGCCCTATTCCATCTGGCGTAAGATGGAGCGCCGCTCAATCGCCTTCGAGCAATTGTCCGACATCTACGGCTTTCGTATTCTCGTCGACACGGTCGCCGACTGTTACGCCGCGGTCGGCGTCGCGCACACGACTTGGCCGAGCGTTCCGGGGCGATTCAAGGACTATATTTCGACGCCGAAGCAGAACGACTATCGGTCGATCCACACCACGGTGATCGGGCCTGGGAGCCAGCGGGTCGAACTGCAGATTCGCACTCATGAGATGCATGAAGTGGCCGAATACGGCATCGCCGCGCACGCAGTCTATAAGGATTTGGCGCTCACCGCCGACGCGTCGGCGGTGAGCGAGAGCCGCGCCTACCGGGGTTTGAGGCAGACGATCGAGGCGCTGGCGAGCGACGATTCGGAAAAATTCCTCGAGCACACCAAGCTTGAGCTGTTCCACGACCAGGTGTTCTGCTTCACCCCCAAGGGCCGGCTTATCGCTTTGCCGCGCGGCGCAACGGCGATTGACTTCGCCTACGCGGTCCATACTGACGTCGGCAATTCCGCGGTCGGCGCGAAGATCAATGGCCGTATCGCGCCGCTCATCTCCGAATTGCACAATGGCGACGAGGTGCTGATCTCGCGCGCCGAGGGCGGCGCTCCGCCGGCGGCGTGGGACAGCGTGGTGGTGACGGGACGCGCCCGCGCCGCCATTCGCCGGGCGACGCGCGAGGCGGCGAAGGCGCAGTTCGGGGGTCTCGGGCGCCAGATCGTCGAGCGCGCGTTCGAGCGGGCGGGCAAAAAGTTCACGGAGGCGAAACTCAAGGGCGGGCTGTCGCGTCTGGCGCGCGCCTCGATCGACGACGTTTTCATCGGCGTGGGGCGCGGCGAGATTTTCTCCACCGAGGTTGTGCGCGCCGTGTTTCCGAACTTCAAGGATGAGCGCAGGCCGGGCCCGGCCCTTCCCCAGAACGAGAGCGGCTGGTTCGGGTTGCCGAAAGCGGCCGATCTCGTGTTCCGCGTGCCGGGCGAATCGGACGCGGGCGGCGCGCTGCCGCTGCGCGGCATCGACCTTGATACGCCGGTAAGGTTCGCGCCCAAGGGCGGAGCGGTTCCGGGCGAACGGATCGTCGGCATTCGCGAGCAAGACGGCATCGTCATCTACCCGATCCATTCGCCCGCCCTGGTGGAATTCGACGATCGGCCGGAGCTGTGGCTCGACGTGCGCTGGGACCTGGAGAACCCGCCGGCGGCGCTCTATTCAACCCAGATCGTCGTCACGCTCTTGAACGAACCCGGTGCGCTCGGCGTGATCGCCACGACCATCGGGGAATATGGCGCCAATATCGACTCCGTCGCGACCTCGCCCAGCGGCGCCGACTTCCGACGCTTCCTCATCAATCTACAGGTGCGCGACATCCAGCACCTCAACGCCGTCCTCTCGCAGCTGCGGGACAAGAGCGTGGTTCACAACGTCGAGCGGCTGAGCGGATAGGAGGTGCCGACGCCGCTCTATTTCGCCTATGGCTCGAACATGGACGTCAGCGCCATGGCTGGCCGCTGCCCGCGCTCGAAGGCGCTCGGGCTTGCGCGGCTCGAGCGGCATCGGCTGGCGGTAATGCGCGAGGGTTGGCTGACTGTGGTTCGCGACCCGCGGTCAGCCATGCACGGCGTGCTTTGGGACTTGGCCCTGTCCGACATCGCGGCGCTCGACCGCTACGAAAACCTGTCGCAAGGGCTCTATGTCAAGCTGACGCAGGCGGTCATCGCCGAACGGGGGCCGAAACAGGCGATTGTCTATTTCGGCGCTAATTCCGGGCCTGGGGTTCCGCGTCCGGCTTATATCGCCGAGGTCCTCGCCGCGGCGCGGTCATGGCCGCTTCCGGCGGAGGGCGTCGAGGCGTTGGAGAGAATAGGCGGGAGGCGATAGGCGAGAAGCGGCTGGCGGGACGTGAGAAACCCCGGGGCTTACATGCCGCTTGCTGCCTCTCTATTCGCCTACTTCATCTTATTGCTTACAAGGAACGCACCGGACTATTGAACCGTAAAACTCGCGACCCTAAGCAAATAGCAAAGCGCGACGACGCGCGGGGGAGGCTAGTCAGATGACGACGACCGCCTCTTCGGGCACCGAACCGCAGCCGCAAATCGACAAGGCGGCCTTGCTCGCCAAATATAGGGCTGAGCGCGACAAGCGGCTGCGTCCGGGACGGCAATGCGCAATATCTCCCCCTGAAGGGCCGTTTCGCGCGCTATCTGGACGACCCGTACACGCCGGTCCAGCCACGCGAAGCCAAGACCGACCATGTCACTTTCGCTTTCGTTGGCGGCGGCTTCGCGGGTCTGGTGACTGGCGCTCGCCTGGTTGAGGCTGGTGTGCGCAACGTGCGCATCATTGAAAAGGGCGGTGATTTCGGGGAACCTGGTATTGGAATCGGTACCCCGGCGCGCAATGCGACACCGCGTCCATGGTCTATATGCCTCTCGTCGTTGATGGCGGACTGACGCATGGACGCCGCTGGTCCGAAGTGGTGGCGATGCGGCAGGCTTTTCGGACGGCGCTAGGCGTCCAGGACTGAGCCTTTCAGCCGAAGACCACTTGCGGGTCCAACGGATTGAGGTTTGACCTCGGCCCAGAGCCCGAGTTCGTCTCAGGTTGGCTGGCCGCGACCGGACTGGCCGCCCTTAATTCGAGGCGGCCGTTCCTGGCGCGGTGCCGGTCGCGCCGCCGAGGCTGAGCCACACGTTCGGGTCGTCTTGGGCCTGGCGCTTGTAGAACTGATAGCCGGTGTCGCTCCAAGCGTGGATCTCATCCGACAGGTTGTCGAGTACAAAGTCGCCGTGGTCGGTTTTGATGGTGAGCACCGCATGCCCTTCGCCATTGAGGTCGCGGACGATCGTCATCAGCAGCGCTTGGCGCGGAAACCCACGCTCGATGAGCAGCTTGCGCTTGAACAGCGCATAAATCTTGCAATCGCCCTTGCCGTCGACTGGATAGTCCCAATGGTCGAGCGTCGTTCCCCAATGGTCGAGGTTGCTGATCGGCTCGATCGCGTTGTTCACCTTGTTGTTGATCTCGTTGAGGATCTTCCAGGTCTGCCGGTTCAAGCGCACGTCCATGGGCTTGAGCTTGCCGAGCGTGCACTCTTCGCCGTGGCGATTGCAGAAGTCGACCCAGCCGTAGGGAATCGAAGCTTCGGCGCCGACGGGCGTGCGCGTTGCCTGGGGAAGGCCCTGCTCGGATGCTTCCACGAAGGTTATCCAGGCGAAGCCAAAGATCGCCGCCGCGGTAACGAAGCGAAAGAGCCGAGAGAGCATTGGATTGTCCGCCAGATTGAATGGAGACACTATCGCGGTCGGCGCTTGGCGGGCGCGAAACAAAATAGGTTGAATTTTATCGATCAACGCAGCCGCGGCGCGCAAAATTCGTTAACGTTGACGGTGGGTAACTCATGACCGCCGGCGGATGTCGGGGAGGGCCGGCTTCCACGGGGCGAGCGAGCCCCAATGTCAACAATCTGTTTCCGCGCCCCCTTATCGAGGGGACATCTGGGCGACCCCGCGCCCGACCGCCAGTCGAGTAGAAGCGAAGGAGAGAGAGAGATCGATCGAATCCGCTAGCGCCGAGCCGCAATCGGTCGGGCGACTCGGGCTCGTAGGCGTCGCGGCGCTTGGCGTCGTGTTCGGCGACATCGGCACGAGCCCCCTCTACACGCTGAAGACCGTGCTCGACTACACGGTGCCCGCCCCGATGCGGCGGCGACCTTGGGCGCCTTCTCGCTCATTGTGTGGGCGCTGCTCCTCATCACGACGGTCAAATACGTCAATATCGCCATGCGCATCGACAATGACGGCGAGGGCGGCGTCATCGCGTTGATGACCCTGCTCCGCGTCAAGCGCCATCAACGGCCGCTGATTGTCGCCGCCGGATTGTTTGGCGCGGCGCTCATCTATCGCGACGGCGCGATCACGCCCGCGATTTCGGTGCTGTCCGCCCTCGAGGGGGTGGAGCAGATCGCGCCAAGTTTACAGACCTACGTCTTGCCCCTGGCGACGGCGATTCTGCTGGCGCTGTTTGCGGCGCAGCCGTTGGGACCGTCGCGATCGGGCGCGCCTTCGGCCCGATCATGCTGGCTTGGTTCATCATCGCGGCGCTGGGCGTCCACCGAATTATCCAACATCCTTTCGTCGTCGCCGCGATCAATCCGCTCTATGGCGCCAAGTACCTCATGGGCGGCGGGTTCAAGGGGTTTCTCGTGCTGGGTGGCGTGTTCCTATGCGTCACCGGGGCGGAGGCGCTCTACGCCGACATGGGCCATTTCGGGCCGAAACCGATCCGCCTGTCGTGGAGCCTCATCATCTTTCCAGCCCTTATTCTCAACTATGCCGGGCAAGCCGCCATCGTGCTCGCCGGAGCGCCGACGGATGGCAACATCTTCTACCGGCTGTGCCCTGAGGCCCTTCTGACGCCGATGATCGTGCTCGCGACAATCGCCACCGTGATCGCCAGCCGGTCAATCATTACCGGCGCCTTTTCGATGACCCGTCAGGCCATGCAGCTCGGCTGGCTGCCGCGCATGAACATCACTCAGACCTCGGAGGAAGGCTACGGCCAGATCTACGTCGGGGTGGTCAACTGGCTGCTCATGATCGTCACCCTCTGCCTGACCATCGGCTTCGGCAAGTCCGACAATCTCGCGGCCGCCTACGGCATCGCGGTGTCGGCGACGATGCTGATGACGAGCGTGCTCTTGTTCATCGCCATGCGCGAGATCTGGAATTGGCCGATATGGGCCGCGGGCGCGGCGGCGGGTCTGTTTGTCATCATCGACACCGCGTTTCTCGCCGCCAACCTCGCCAAGGTCATGCAGGGCGGCTGGGTCCCGCTGCTGCTGGCTTCGCTGGTCTATGGCGTGATGTGGACCTGGCGCCGCGGCGCGGTCGAGGTCCAGCGCAGCGTCGAAGCGGGGCTGACGCCGCTCTCTTCGCTTCTCGAAAAGCCGCATGCGGGCGAGGTCGCGCGCGTGCCAGGCACAGCCGTGTTCTTCACCCGCGTCAAGGATCAGACGCCGCCTGTCATGGCTTGGCACGTGCGACAGAACCGGGCGCTGCATGAATACGTGCTGGCGCTGACCTTGACGGTCCTCTCCGCGCCCTGGACCGACCCGGAGGAAAGGGTGATCCTCGAACGCATCGACGACAACTTCTGGCGGGCGGAGGCGCGGCGATGGGCCGCAACGCGGAACGCATCCGCGACTATCTCGAATTGCCTTACGACCGGGTGGTCGAGATCGGCCGGGAGATTGAGATTTGAGCGGGCGCAGCTCGAAGGCGAGTCCGGATTTAATCATTTCAACGCTTTGCGGCGCCATTTCGGATCACTTGCAGGCAGGACCGGGGCTCTTGGGCCGAACCGGCGGTTGGTGGAGATCTCGAATTTGCGGTAGGGTGGAACTAAAGACATCAGGAAGTAGAAATGTCCCTCAACATTAAGAGGCCGGAGGCCCACGCGCTCGCGGAGCGCCTGGCGAAGCTCACCGGCGAGACGCTGATCACGGCGCTGCAGGAGCGATTGTCGAGGCTCGAGCAGAAACCAGACTTCGACGAGGCCCTTTGTGAAAAGCTCAAGGCGATCGCCACGGACACCCGCAAGCACATGAAGGAGCCCTGGCTCTCGATGGAGCACGGCGACCTGCTCTATGACGAGCGCGGGCTGCCGAAATGATCATCGACTCGTCGGCTCTCGTCGCGGTCGTTCGCGGCGAACCCGGCGCCGACCGCTTTTTTCGCACACTGAGCGACCGGCGCGAGCCGAAGCGCATGTCAGCGGCCAACTACCTCGAGGCCGCCATCGTCATCGACGGCGCCAGGAGCCCGATCGCGAGCCGCCGCTTCGATGAGGCTGTCACGGCTGCGGGGAGTGTCGTGGAGCCCATCACTCCGGAACAGGCCGAGATCGCCCGCGCCGCCTATCGTGATTTCGGCACAGGTAGCGGCCACTTAGCAGGGCTCAATTTCGGCGACTGTTTCGCCTATGCCCTCGCCTAGTCGATGCGGGAGCCCCTGCTGTTCAAGGGCGACGATTTCTCGCGCACCGACATCGCGGTTGCGTGAAGGAAGTTCGTCCGAATTCCGACCGTTACGTCCCTGCGCTCGCTTTGGCTTCGCCGCTCTCCGCCTCCATCCGCTCGGCATGTTCGGCCGCGATATTGGCGTAATGGTCCGGCACGTACATCTCGTGCGGGACGGGGTGGCGGTGGTAGTCGGGGTTGTGCACCCGGGCTGGCAGAACTGGCTTCTCGTGCGCCACTTCCTGGTATGGCACACGGGTCAAAAGGTGGGCGATGCAATTGAGGCGGGCGCGCTTCTTGTCCACGGCTTCGATCACCCACCACGGCGCCTCAGGGATGTGCGTGCGCTGGAGCATGATCTCCTTGGCCTGGGTGTAGGCTTCCCAGCGGCTCCGCGACTCAAGGTCCATCGGCGAGAGCTTCCACTGTTTGAGCGGATCGTTGATGCGCATCAGGAAGCGCATGTGCTGCTCGTCGTCGGTGATCGAGAACCAGTATTTGACCAACACGATCCCCGACCGGACGAGGAGGCGCTCGAAATCGGGCACGGATTGGAAGAAGTCCTCGTATTGCTCGTCGGTGCAGAAGCCCATCACCCGTTCGACGCCGGCGCGATTGTACCAGCTGCGGTCGAACAGCACGATCTCGCCGCCGGCCGGCAGATGCGGAACATACCGCTGGAAGTACCACTGGCTGCGCTCGCGCTCAGTCGGGGCCGGCAGCGCCACCGCGCGCACAACGCGCGGATTGAGGCGCTGCGTCACGCGCTTGATCGCCCCGCCCTTGCCTGCCGAGTCGCGTCCCTCGAAGATGACGACCAGCTTGAGCTTCTTGGCCACAACCCAGTCCTGCAGCTTAATGAGCTCACGCTGCAGACGCAACAGCTCCTTGAAATAGAGCCGCCGCGGCAAGGAATCATGCAATTGGAGATGCTCGCTCTCCGAAAGGAACTCAGCAAGCTCGGAATCTTCGAGCTCAAGCTCGATGTCCTCGTCGAAATTATCCTGGATCTCGGCCTTGACGCGCTTTCGGAGTTCGCTGACGGGACCTTGCTTATTCGCGCTTGGCTTTTCCGCGGTCATGTCGGCTTCCCTGGTTGGCGTCCGCGACGCGACGAAACTGCGACGACAGACCCGCGAATCTTCGACGAAGGGTGCGACAGTTTTGCGACAGCGCCAACGCGGTGTCAGGGCGCGGTCCGCCGTCTCACTTCAACAGGTAGACGTCATAGCTTTCACCGCTGGTCACTTTGGGGAATTGCGCCAGAAGCGTCGTCGCTTCCCGAAATCGCTCGATCTGATCACCGGGGGCGGAGAAGGTCCATACGTAGCTTTCGCGGTAAACGCGGGCAGGGTTCATGTCTCCCAGACGCCACGCGAGCAGAATCGCCACTGGCCGACCGGTGGAAGCGCGGATGCCGCGCGCCTCGCCGAGGATGTCGCCGAGGGTCAAGTCGAGCCGCGCCTTGCGGGTGAAGCGGACAGTGTCGCCGTAGCGCTGCTCCCTGATGAAATACGTTCGGTTGGGCAGGTAATAATGCATCGGCTCGAGCATGTAGTCGGGGTCGCCGATCAGGATCGCGTCCTTGAGCTCGGGCCGCCGCGACACAAGATCTGCAAAATCGCGCGAGCGGCTTTCAGGCGTTCCGATGATCGCGGCGAAGGCGAGATCGGCCAGACCCAGCGTGGCCTGAACCACAAGGAGGACGAGGAAGCAAGCGAAGCCCACCTTGCGGACCAGGGTGAAGCTGCGCGCGGTTTTTGTGCGGCGCAGGTTGTCCGCGCACGGGGTGGGTCGGTTTCCAGGAGATCCAATACATCGCGATGACGAAAGCGAGCCAGGTCGCATCGTGGCGGTACTCGCCCGGATAGACGAGCAAGAAGAACGCCGAAAGGCCAGCGAGCGACGCCAAACACGCCAGAAGCGCCCCTTTGCATTCAATGAGCCCGAATGTCGCGCCAATCAGCAGCGGTCCGCCCAGGGCGGCGAGAATGGGCGTCCAGGGGAGGACAAGATATGTCGGCGCGACCTCGCGCCCGAGCAGGTGTCCGAAGGCCGGCGCGGGATTGGCGATCGCGCTTAAGGTGTCGCGCGCCGCCGCTCCTGCGGGATGCGCCGCCACGGCGGCGTCGTTGAAGGTAGGGTAGACCGTCGCGAAACAGAACGCTGCGCCCGCGGCCGCGATCGCCGCGTTCAGGGCGAAATTGGCCATCGCCGGGGACCAGCGGGGGCCAGTCTCTTCCAGAATCTCGACGAACCAGAAGAGCACGAAGGCGGCCGCCAGTATAGTGGCGATCACATTGCAGTTCGCTAGCAGAAACATGAGCGCGCCCAGCGCGACGCCGCGTCCCCGACATCGCGGGTAGGCGATCGCGAGCGCGAACAGGACCAGCATGCCGATCCCATAGTTTCGCGCCATCACCGAAAATTCGTAGATGAAAAAATGGGAAGCGAGTATGAGCCCGATCAGCGGCCGCGGAAAAGGCGAACGCCACACGAGCAGCCATGCGGCGGCGACGGCGACGGCGAGCGCCAAGAGGACAAGGGCCTCCGGGCGCCCCGAGATCCCGTGGGCCGAGCGCAGGAGGAGATACCAGAGCGCGGGATGTCCGTCGCCATGCAACCCCCGAAGCATGGCGATCCAATCCCCGCCTTGGATCGCGAACGACAACGCCCGCGCTTCGTCGCGCCATATGACATGACGCCAGGCGAGCGCGCCCACGGCGGCGAGCCATAGGCCAAAGAACAGAAACCGGATCCAATCGAGCGATTCGACTTCTTCACTCGCGTCATCCGCCGTATCGCCGCCGCGATCCGATAAGTTCTTGGAAGTACCACGCGCCGCGTTCGCGGAGTTACGTGCGTAATTCGGCGCAGAACAGGTTGCATTTCCATCAACGGTTTCGACGTCGAAAGTTTTCGTCATTGCCTGGGAATAGTAAGGTCATCTCCGGTACGATCGGTTAACGCCTGGCCGGCGACGCCGGCGGCCAACGACTTGGTGAGCAGAGCGATGAATTCTCTCCGTTCCGACGCTTCTCCCGAGTCGCAAGAGGCGGTGTTCCGGTTTCTCGCCGATCCTAAGACGCACAAGTTGAGCGAGCCGGTCGAGCGTGTCGATACGGCTAACGCCGTCGTATTTCTCGCCGGCGCCGACGTTTATAAGCTCAAGCGGGCGGTCAAGTTCCCGTTCATGGATCTCTCGACGCTCGGCAAGCGCCGGGAGGCCTGCGAGGCTGAGATCGCAGTGAACCGGCCATTAGCGCCGGACATCTACCTGTCGGCGCTCCCCATCGTCCGACAAGGCGAGACCTTTGCGATCGGGGGTGAGGGTGAAATCGTCGAATGGGCCGTCCACATGCGGCGATTCGACGAGAATGCGACGCTCGATCATATCGCTGAGCGGGAGGGCGTCTCAGACGCGATCATCGACAAGCTAGCGCTCGCTGTCCGCCGCTCGCACGCTCGCGCCCCGCTCCGGGATGCAGCGCGCGCCGCCCATGCGCTCGAAACTTACATCAAGCAGAATAGCGCTGCTTTCGCCGAGCGGCCCGATCTCTTCGACATGGCTACGGCGCGCAAGCTCACCGTCGATTTGCGGCTGGCGTTCGCGATTGTGCGCCCGGTCCTGCTTAACCGCGGCGAGGCGGGATTCGTTCGCCGCTGTCACGGCGATTTGCACCTGCGCAACATCGTTCTCATCGACGGCGAGCCGACTTTGTTCGACGCGGTCGAGTTTTCCGACGAGATTGCGAGCGGGGATATTCTTTACGATCTGGCCTTTCTTCTGATGGATTTGGAGGAGCGGGGCTTGCGCGCCGCCGCCAACCGGCTCTTCAACCGCTATCTCGCCCCCGAGCCGCCAGAGGCTCTGACCGGCCTTATCGCGTTACCATTGTTTCTGAGCCTGCGCGCCGCGATTCGAGCCAAAGTCGAGGCGGCCAGCGCTGAGCGGCTCGAAGGCGAAAAGCGCGACGAAACGCGCGCGCTCGCCCGCAGATACTTCGATTGCGCGGCCCAGTTTCTCTCACACGTTCAGCCGCGCCTGGTCGCCGTCGGCGGGCTCTCCGGCGTAGGCAAGAGCGCGCTTGCTGGAGGGCTCGCTCCTGAGATCGGCCGGGCGCCCGGCGCGCTGTGGCTGCGCAGCGACCTTGAGCGCAAAACGATGTTCGGGATCGAGGAGCCGGTTCGTTTGCCCGCCTCGGCCTATGCCAGCGACGTCACGCGCGACGTCTATGAGCGGCTCATCGACAAGGCGCGGATTGCGCTCCGAGCCGGGCAGGCGGTCCTGCTCGACGCGACCTTCGCGGCCGCCGCCGAACGCAGCGCCGCGGCCGGTGTGGCGGCGGAGGCCGGCGTCGCCTTCGGTGGACTTTTTCTCGACGCGCCCCTGGCAACGCGCCTTGAACGCATCGGCTCACGGCGTGGCGACGCTTCCGACGCCGACGCCGATGTGGCGCGCCGGCAGACGGCGGAGCCTCTGGGCGAGAAAGGATGGGCGACGCTGGCGGCCTCAGGGACTCTAGGGCACACGACGGGCCTCGCGCGGGCGCAGCTTAAGGTCGCGTGACGCGCGGGACAGAGAACGCCGGCCGCCGAGTTGGGCATTGACCCTGCGCCCGGATCGATGATCATCAAATGTTCATGTTCGGTTCAGTGGAACCGCGGCATGAAGAGGAATGAGCTCGGCGATTCGCTTGGGCGGGAGTGGGCTGGCGAAGTCGCTAGGGCGCAAAATAGGAGGGAATACCATGATCAGCACATCTTTCAGGGCCGCGCTTTCGGCGTTTCTCTTCGCCGGCGCCTTGGGTCTGGCGTCGACCGGCGCGGCGCATGCGCAAAGCATTATGAAGCAATGCGGCGATGACTGGAAGGTCGCCAAGGAGAACAACACCACCAACGGCATGAAGTGGCCGGAGTTTCTGAAGCAATGCCGCGTCCAGAAGGAGGCGGCGGCTCCTGCCGCTGCGCCTGCCGCCGCTCCCGCTCCTGCGCCTGCTCCTCTCGCACCGGCGCCGGCGCCGACTTATCAGCCGAAGCCGAAGCCCATGCAAGCCGCTCGCCCGACGGGCGCCGGCCAATTCAGCTCGGAGGCCGAAGCCAAGGGCCGCTGCCTGGGCGGCACCGTGGTCTGGGTCAACACCAAGGGCAAGTCCCACACCTATCATTACGCGGGCAGCCGTTGGTATGGGACGACCAAGCAGGGCGCCTACATGTGCGAGGCCGACGCTGGGGCTGCAGGTTATCACGCGTCTAAGAGCAGGACAGAACAGCCTAAGCAGCAGCCCTAAGCCGAAGCAACATATGGCGATGAGCCGCGCGGGCCCGGAACCTGTGCGGCCGCAGTTCTGTTCGAGTTCAGGAGAGCTGCGCTGGCGCGCCGCGTGTTGAGATTGGCCGCTATTTTTCGTCGAGAGCAATCAGAGGACGCCAATCCGGGTCGTGCGCGCTCTCGGCCAGTTGGGAGAAACGACGCAGGTTGTAGGAGTATAGGCCGCGAACCGCGACGGGCGCCCGCGCCGCCGCCTCCTTCGCCATCGAAACCGCATCTGCGAAATCTCGGTTCCGGTAGGCCGCGAGCATCGCCGCGTGCAGGCGGCTGAGGTCCGCGAATTCGTCGCTTTGAGCGAGGGTGGAGTCTCCTGCGAGCGCATAAAGACCAACCGGACGCGTCTTGCCCTTGACCAGTACGGAATCGATCTCGAGCCAGGCGAAATGAGGCGCTTCGTAACGGACTGTCTCGCTCCCGATGATGTCGACCTCGAAAATCTTGCAGGCGCCTTCGAGACGCGAGGCGACATTCACTTCGTCGCCGATCGCCGAATAGTCGAATCGGCGCAGCGAACCTAGATTGCCGACGCAGCACTCGCCCGAATTGAGCCCGATGCCGAAGCGCACCGGCTTGAACGGGCGCCCGTCGGATTCGGCGCCGCTACGCCAGCCCTCGTTCAGGGCGACCAGCATCTCACGCATCTCCAGCGCCGATTCGACCGCGTGCGCCGCATGATCGGGATCGTCGAGCGGCGCGTTCCAGAACGCCATGATGGCGTCGCCCATATATTTGTCGATCGTGCCTTCCCGGTCGAGAATGGCGTCGGTCATCGGCGTCAGGTATTCGTTGAGGAAGCGGGTGAGCTCCGACGCGTTGAGCCCCTCCGAGATCGTCGTAAACGAGCGGATATCGCAGAACAGCAACGTCAGTTCTCGCTGCAAGCCGCCGAGCTCGAGGGCGCCAGGCATTTCCGCAAGCCGCGCGACCACGGCGGGCGAGACAAATCGGCCGAACGCGGAACGGATTGCCCGCTCCTGGTGGCGTTTCACCGCGTAGAGCGTCGAGACTCCAGTAAAATAGACGGCGGCGGCGGAGAACGCCGGATAGGTCGGCTCGATCAGCAGTCCGTGACGCGAAAACGCGAACCAGCTCACCCCGACAATCGCGGCGAGCACGGCGGCGTATATAAGCGCCGCGAGATAGGGCCCCAGGATCCAGGTCGTCGCCACGAGCGTCGCGCAGATCACCGCCGTCGCCATCCACTCTGCGCTCGGGGCCCAATCCGGCCGTGTGAGCGTCTGGCCGCTCAAGAGCTGCTCGACGATCTGCGCATGGGCTTCAACGCCCGGCATGGCCGGAGACAGAGGGGTCGCGACGATGTCCGAGAGCAGCGGCGCGGACGCGCCGAAGAACACGATCTTGCCGCGAAGATCGCTCAGATCCGCTCCCGGGTCGAGAGCCTTCCAGGCCGGAATCGACCGGCGCGGGTCAGCTTGCGCGAAATAGACCCTGACGTCTCCTGCGGCGTCCGTCGGGATGGTCAGGTCGCCGTTGCGGATCGCCACCACGCCGTACGCTTGTCCGAAAGCCGTTTCGCCGCTGGCGTTCAACGACTTGACAATATAGGTCGATGCGCCCTGCCCGACGCGCAAAGCTTCCATGGCGGAGACTCGGCTGCAAGGCGCCGTTGACATTGAGGATGAGCGGCACTCGTCGCACGACCCTGTCGACGTCCGGCCGCCAATTGAGGAAGCCGATTCCGGCCGCATGCTGCGCGAGCTCGGGCAGAGGCATGAGAATGCCCGGCGCGGGGGCTAAGAACTTCGCCGCGTCGTCGCCGGCTGTGACGAATCCCGCCTTGGCCGAGCCGCTCGCGCCATTGGGCAAATCCGAGACGAAGCTGCCGAGGACAACGGCCCCGTCGTCCATCGACCGCGCAAAGGCGGCGTCAGGAGTGTTGTCCGCCGAGGCGGTGGCGTCGCCGCGATCTTTTTCCGAGATCAGGAAATCGAACGCGATCGCCGCGGCGCCCGCGCGCTTCAACGCGTCGACAAGCGCGCCAAGGCGCTCGTGCGGCCACGGCCATTGCCCGAGCCGCTTGAGCAATTCGTCATCGACCGCGACAATGCGCACGGGCTGGTCAAACGCATACGGCCGCGGCTTCCAGCGCTGATATTGGTCGAAGACCAAGTTCTGCAGCATGACGCGTGTCGGCGCACCGACGACCCCAGCGAGCAGCGCCAGCGCGCAAGCGGTCGCCGTGGTCAATGCGTAAAGTCTGGCCTCGTGCGCCCTTCGCATGCCGTTCTTGCCGCCCGCCTGGCCATCAAGATCGAGGAAACAACTCTCTTGTCAAGTGGATGTCTCCTGGCCGTAACGCCAGGGCGCTCGATCGGTGGGGACCTTGCGCCGGAATATCCGCGATTGTTTGACCGATAGTCGCCCGAATGATCACGCGGTCTCTCGGTCGAGCGGGTCCCGGCAAGTTTCTCCGGCTTCGCCGGGCGCGAGCGGCCGCAAAAAGCGTTCGACGCCGAAGTCGACCGCGATCCGGTTGGCCTCTTGTCCAGGATCGACGCCGTAGCGATGCAGAAGGGCATAAAAGGCGCCGCCGGCGAGGTCGACGGGCGCTGCGTGCCGGACGGCGACCGAGCCGACAACCCCGACGCTATTCGGCCCAAAGGCAGAGCGCACCGCCGGTCCCAGAAGCAGGTCGCTGCCCCAGCCGCTGACCAATTCCGCGAATGCCCACTTTGCGCATTCGAGCGCGCGGCGCGTCAGCGCCGGCGCCATGATCTCGACCGATGAGACCCGCATCACGCCGGCGCCGGCGGATGGTCTTTTCAGGAACGGATAAGCGGTGGCCGTGCCCGCGGTGAGCGCGGGCTGCGCAAGGTCGAGCTTGTCGGCCATCATTGCGCGGAAAAGGGCATCAATCCCTTCCGCGCCAATTTCGACGTCGTCGTCGAGAAACAGGACCGCCTGGTAACGAAGAAGCAGATCCGCCCGGAGCTCCATGAGACGCCGAATGGCGGTTGTTTTGGTTCCTGCCTGAAGAACCGCGATATCGGCCTTCGGATGGATGCTCCCCTCGTGGTAGTAGTTGAGGAGAACGTCATAAGTGCGCGGCTCTTCAAGATAGGCCGCGTCAAATCCTGGGCCGCACTGGACGAAGACAAGGACGTTGCGCTCGGGCTTGCCTGCTTCGCGTTCGATGCGCAGTCGCCCATCGGCATAGAAGTGGTCCTGGCGGGCCCGCAATTCCTGTCGATTGAGAGGCGGGCCCATCTCACCCTCGCTGAGTGTGCGGTCGAAGACTCGGAAGGCCGCCTCTTCGAGCGAGCGGGGCTTCACGCCACGCGTGATATCGCGGACGAATTCAACGTCGATATCCGGCCGCGGACGCTTTCCCGCCCGTAATCCGCGCTCGAGAAAGTGCAGGAAGGGATGGGGATGGCTCTGCGCCCAATCCGGATTCTGCGACACGTACCAGCTCTGGTCGAATTCGGCGGACGGGGAGGGCGCATTCGGCTCGGGCCGGGCGAGATAGGACTCGAGCAAGCCCTGGCTCTCGTCGATGTTCGCGTGGGCGCGGAAGTAGCGTGGGTCGAAGAAGGCGTTTGGGCGGTAGCCGAGGCTCTCGCCGATCAGCCCGTAATGCGCTGGAGCGAACGGCGCCGCGAGGTCGCTGAGCAAGCGCCGCCGCGCGTAGAGGCGCGCCCAGAACGCTCGCCGGCTTAGCTGCGGGAGCCCGATTTGAAGACCCATGTCAGGCCTATACTTTCGGCCGATCAAGCCGGCAACCGGAGGCGCGGCCCTTGCTAGCCGGATCGGGTCGGGCCGAACACAGTTTCGAACGCTGCGCGCAGCGCCGCGTCTGCTTGCGCCATGGTCGCGTGGCGGCCGAGGTCGGCGAGACTGGTGACGCCATAGTGCGCTTCAGCGACGCCGCACGGGACGATGCCGGAAAAATGGGAGAGATCCGGATCGACGTTGAGCGCCACGCCGTGCAGCGTCGCCCAGCGCCGCACGCGCAGGCCAATTGCCGCGATCTTGTCCTCGGCCGTTTCCCCCAGCGGCGACGCCGGTTTGTCGGGCCGCGCGACCCATACGCCGACCCGGGCTTCGCGCGTCTCGCCGACGATCTCGAATACTCTTAGCGCGTCGATCAGCCAGCGTTCGAGCGACGCCACATAGGCTCGCACGTCGGGCCGACGGTGCCTGAGGTCGAGCATCACATAAGCGACCCGCTGCCCGGGTCCATGATAAGTGAATTGGCCGCCGCGGCCAGTGCGATGGACCGGAAAGCGGGCATCGATGAGGTCGCCATCCTTCGCGCTCGTGCCGGCGGTGTAAAGCGGCGGATGCTCGATGAGCCAGAACTCGCTCTGGCGCATCTCCGCGCGCGATCGCCTCCGCCCGCGCCTCCATCTCCGCCAGGGCGTCGGAATATTGCGTCAGTCCTGGGGTGACGACCCACTCGACCGGGGGCGCGTCATCCGGCGCCAGCAGAGGCGCGTGCGACGCTAGGCGCGAATTGAGCACGCGGCCTTGTATCAGAAGGGGAGGCTCAGCGCGAGCGCTCGACCCCACGCAAATAAGCGAAAATAAACGCTCATAAAAGCAAATAAAAGCAAATAAAATTGCTTTCTTTTACTTACGTTTATTTTTTCTGAGTGAGGCTTTTCAATGGGTTACACGCAATTCAAATAAAAAATTCCTCCCTGCCTCGGGCTCCGCGCTGACAGTCTCTCAATCGCTCTACTATCTCTCGTTGTCCCATGCGCACTTCGGTTCGCCGGACGCTCGGCGAGAGCCGGGGTTTTGATCAGCAAGAGTATACGAAGGGTTCGCGGAGAAGCCAAGGTTTTGTTCGCCGCAACCCGCGGGATGTAGGAAAAGATCGCGCCTTGCCAATGAGTTGGCGGCGGCGAGGGCGAGAATTGGAAATTGGCGGGCGGACCAGGTTGTCGACGATGAGGTGGGCTCGGCATGCGGCGCGTCCGAATCGCGACTTTCAATACGTTACGAGGAATCAAATCAAAACCAAACGCTCTTATCTCGCCGGCTATCGGTCCGCGAACGACGGCTCAGCCACAGCGTCATGACCCTGGGCATGACGGCTAAAGGTCGACGGCGTAGTCGCAAACAGACTGACCAACAGCCAACGCTATAAAGCCCTTTTCTCGAAGTTTCGCTGTTTGTTCCGCCCGAAAGGCCTACCCAATTCGGCTGTCCGCAAGCCTTATCAAGCGCAACCAATTGCGTGTATTCAGCTTTTTGCGCTGACGGCGCCATTTCACGCTTGACGTAACGGAAAAGTTCCCGCTTCTTTCTACGGTCGTTTTGCGTCCTTGCAGGACTGCGTCGGTTGCGTTGGGGGGCACGTTGTTGACCCGCGCCGGCCCGAACCGTTGGTGGGCTGCCGCAGGCGCGCTCGCGTTCATCGTCGGCGCGCCGACGGGCGCATTTGGCGGCGCCTGGACCTTGCCGCAAGGGACCGGACAACTCATCGCGACCTTGTACGGCTGGACCGGCTTCGGCCCCCCTTGGGGCGGCAATCCCCCGACCAATCAAACCCGCGTCGACGCGCAGACCTATGTTCAATACGGCCTGACGGATTCCCTCACCATTTTTGGCCAGACGGCGCTCGAACATTACGCGCTCGGGCAGCCGACGCCAAACACCTACAACGGCCTCGACTATTCAGGCGTGGGCCTCAGGGCGAAACTCTGGTCGACCGGCGAATGGATATTCTCGGGCGAGGCGACGGCATTCATCCCCGGCGCCCGCAATTCGAACGCGCCGGCCCAGGAGGGGAACACCGGCGGAGCGGCGGAGGCGCGCCTCAACGCGGGCCGTAACTTCACGCTGGGCTCGATCCCTGGCCTGAGTTTAATTCCCGGCCTCGGCTCGGTTCCCGGCTTTATCGACGCGGAAGTCGCCTACCGGCTGCGCACCGCCGGCCCGCCGGACGAGTGGCACGGCGACCTGACGGTCGGGTTCAAGTTCACGCCAAAGATCATGTTGATGCTGCAGGAGTACACCACGGTGTCGATGAAGACGACCGACCCGACGTTCCCGGCCTGGCGCCAGTCCGTGGTCGAGGCGAGCCTAGTTTATGCGCTTGACGACAAATGGTCGGTGCAGCTCGGCGTGTTTTCCACTGTCTGGACGGTCAAGACCAACAGCGAGCGCGGCGGGGCGATCGCGGTGTGGCGGAATTTTTGACGCTTCGTCGCTCATGTAGCGCTGCTGTTGTTTCGCCTCCGCGGCGATTGGCCGAACGTTTACCGGTCATGGCCGGGCTTGTCCCGGCCATCCACGCCCCATCTCCGCAGAGACGGTCCGCTTTCCCTGAGAGCGGACCCGGCCTCAAGCGAGTCTCATGCGCGCTATCCATGCTTCGCAATGGCGAGCACGGATTCGAGCGCTTCCGGCGATATATGCACTGGACCACTGAAGGGGTGGTCTAGGGAGATGATGACAACAAGGCCGGACGTGAGAACGATGGACAGAATCGCGGTCATCGCGAAGTGCGCGATGGCATTGGGGCTGCCGAAGAACAGCGCGAAATAGACGGTAAAGCCGGCGCCCGCAAAGAGCGTGATCCAAATGATCTCAGGCACGAGTCCGGTCGACAAATGAAGGCGCACGCGCCGAGCTAAAGTCATGTTGTCAATTTGGGTGAAGACCTCCGACATGTCGGCAGTGCTTCTCGTGTCCGTGCGATTGAGCGCCATGGCCGCGCGGTAGAGTGCGCCCAACGCGGCTGTCGTCTCGCTATCCTCGGAGTTGGTCGCCATTGCAGGCCAGTCGCTCTCGATAACGAGCTCGAGATAATGAATAAGGCTTTCGTGGAGCTTGGCGGCCTCCGGCTCCGCGCCCTCGGAGTAGTAGAACAACGCCGCGGCGGCTGCGGACTCTCTTGCGACCGAGGTTTGGCCCTCGCTGAATTTCTCCCAGACCGCAATGACGACAAAGGCGAGCAGCACTGCGTAGACCACGCCGATGATCGCGAAAATGAAACCGGCGACCTCGTTGTTGCAGGCGAGCTGATCGACGCCGACTGAACGCCGCACAAGAACCTGAATTCCGATCGCGATGGATGTCGGGATGACGATCACCGCAAGAATGAGCTGCCAGAGAGGAAGCTCCGACAAAAAATGAGACATTGCGATTTGACCCCCAGCGAGTGACGCCGGGCTCCGCCGAGGCGATGGCGCGGCCGGCATATTCCATCAGCGGCGTGGGCGAACGCAATTTGGGCCGCGTCTCTCCGCCTAAACCTCTCGCCGCCGCAATCGACGATTGGATTTCGACCAAGAGCCTGCGGCGGTTTGCGACAACAATTCCGGTTCTTTTCGCAGCCCCGCCGTCAGCTCACGCGCTCTTTTCGAACAGCTCGCGGCCGATCAGCATACGCCTTATCTCGCTCGTGCCGGCGCCGATCTCGTAGAGCTTGGCGTCGCGGAGCAGACCGCCACGGGTAACGAACGCGGCGCTGAGTGGTTCATTCGATGGCTGGGGCGCGAGCTGCCCCACGTTTGCGCCTTGGCTTCAACCTGGATAGCAGGGTTCCGCGATATCAACGAACAATCAGAGCGGAGGAGGCGGCGGCTGCTTCGGCTTTGGGCCGAACGCCCGCTGCGTGTCCCGCTGTGTGCGGCTAACCTTCGACAGAGCGAGTTGGCGTGCATACTCCCGATCGCCAAGCTCCTTGTATTGGGGACTCGTGAGTGAGGCGAGAAACGCCACCAGGTCGTCGATCTCCGGCTCCGTCAGCGCCAACGGCTGCATGTCCTTGTCGAGCCACGGGTTCATGATTCCGTCCCCCTTGTTGTAGTGGTCCATGACATCCCAAAGCGTTTCCATCGACCCGTCGTGGAAGTACGGCCCGGTCACGAGGACATTTCGCAGGCCCGGCGTCTTGAACGACGCGATATCCTCCTGCTCCCTCGTCGCGAGGAAGCGCCCGAGCACCGACAGATCGCTGCCGATCGCCGCGGTGTCGACCGCAGGCAGATTGCCTTGCGCCAGTTCCCGCTCGGCCTGCTGCGCCAAGGGACCTACGTGGTGCCGGAGGATGCCGACGCCAATGTTGTGAAAGTCGTTATCCATGAAGAGGGTCGTGTCCCGCTGATTGTCGGTCAAAGCGTGGCAGAGGTTGCAACGGGCCTTGGTATTGAACAATTCCCAACCGCGTTTGGCCGAGTCACTGATGGCGTTGGCCTCTCCGGCGATGAAATGGTCGAAGGGGGAATCGAACGAAGCCAGCGTCCGTTCGTAGGCAGCAATAGCGCTCAACATATCCTGCTCGTTCACAGCTCGGCCGAAGGCCTGCATGAATTGGGTCTGATAGTCCTTGTCGTCGGCGATCCTGGATACGGCGTCGCCGATGCTTGCCGAGCCCATCTCGAAGGGATTCGTGATCGGCAGCGCCGCCTGCTGCTCCAGCGTATCGACCCGGCCGTCCCAAAACTGATGTTTGTTATAGAGCGCATTGAGAACGGTTGGGGCGTTGCGTTGGCCGACACGGCCATGGATGCCCACTGACGCGGGCCTGCCGTCGGTGAAGGCCCGCGCCGGATTGTGGCAGGTGGCGCAGGCGACGGTTCCGTCCCCTGAGAGCCGAGGCTCGAAGAACAGCTTCTGACCCAATGCGACTCTGGCAGGCCTGAGCGTGGTCGGCGAGATGACGTACTCGGTCAAAGCCCTGGGAAAGCCGACCTGATCTGATGAGCGCGGCTCCGCCAATGGGCCCGCCTGCGGCAGCGGCGGCGCTTGTCCCGGCGCCAGCGCGGGCGGCGAGCCGACGCTAGTGTCTTCACTCACGGCCGGCGCGGTAAGCACCGCGCAACTCAACGATAGGACAAATCGGATCGCGAATGATGTGGCCTGCATCAAAATGACCCGCTGCTGAGGTAACCGATCTCCGGCATCTCCAGACGCCGCGCCCGTGCGCGAGCGCCCACGTTGCCGAGGAGCGGGATGAACTCGCGCCATGTCAAGCGAATTGCATCCCCGTAAGCTAACTGGGGCCAACTGGAAGCCTATTTCGCGCCCGCAATGGAGTGGCGGCTTTGGCACGCACTCCCGGTCCTTCCCGAGGCGACCCCTGTACGCGCGCTTTCCACCGAGGCCGTGCGAAAAGGCGATGTTCAAGAGCCTATGCGGGAGCGCAGGAAGCGCGGTTGGGTTTGCTGGCGGTTTATATTTTCATACGGAGAGGGGCTCAGGCGCCCCTCATCGCCTGGATGAGCGGCTGCACCCCGAGGATTGCGATCATCCGCTTCAGATTGTAGGCGAGAACGTGAAGGCTCATCTCCGCGCTGACCTTTTCGAGGGTGCGCAGCCTGAAGTGGGTCGCGCCCATCCACGCTTTGATGGTTCCGAATGGATGTTCTGCGGTCTGGCGTCGGATGCGCATGGTCTTGGGCGCACGGTCTAACCGCTCCTGCATCGCGTCGAGCACGGCTTCGTGCTCCCAGCGCTTGACGCGCCGCTCCTTTGCCGGCGTGCACTTCGATTTCAGCGCGCAGCCGGCGCATTTCGTCGTCCAGTAGTTATGCAGCTTTCGCCCCGCCTCGACATTCCAATATCGCCAGGTCAGCTTCTCGCCGGCAGGACAACGATAGACGTCTTCGCCCGCGTCGTAGACGAAATCCTGCTTGCCGAACCGGCCGTCCGCCTTGGCGCCTGAGGTCAGCGGCTTCGGAACGAGCGGCGTCACGCCCGTCGCCTCGCAGGCCAGAATCTCTTCGCCTTTGAAGTAGCCGCGATCGGCGATCGCCGTCAGTTCGCGCACGCCCGTCGCTTCTTGCGCCTGCTTGGCCATCGTTGACAGCTGGCTGCGATCGTTGCCGATATTGGTGACCTCGTGCGCAACGATCAGGTGATGCTGCGCATCGACCACGGCCTGCACATTGTAGCCGACCAGCCCCGTGTCCTTGCCGCTCGTCGCCATGGATCGCGCGTCGGGGTCAGTCAGCGAAATCTGCTTGTCCGGCGCGGCGCGCACGGCGGCTTCCAGCGCCTTGTACCTGCGCATCTGCTCTCGCAATGAGGCGATCTTGTCCTTCAGCCGCGCCGACTTGGCTTCAGCCACCTCGCCTTCCTGACGGTCCGCCGTCTCCAGCGCCGACAGATAGCGCTCGATGCTCGCCTCGACCTGCTCGATGCGGCGCTCAATCGAGCCGCGCGAGAACGATCTGTCGCGGGAGTTGACGGCCTTGAACCGGCTTCCGTCGATCGCCACCATCGCGTGGACGAAGAGGTTCAGGCTTCGACACAGCGCGACGAATTGCCGGCAAGCGGAGCGGATCGCCGGGCCGTTGTCCTTGCGAAAATCGGCGATCGTCTTGAAATCCGGCGCCAGCCGGCCCGTCAGCCACATCATCTCGACGTTGCGCGCCGTTTCGCGCTCCAAACGTCGGCTCGACTGGATCTGGTTGACGTAGCCGTAGACGTAGATCTTCAGCATCGTCGCGGGATGGTAGGCCGGACGGCCCGTCGGTTCCGCCACCACGCCCTCAAACCCCAGCCCCCGCAAATCCAGCTCGTCGACGAAGACGTCGATCGCCCGCACCGGATTGTCTTCAGCTACGTAGTCGTCAACGAACTCGGGGAGCAAAACGCCTTGCGTTCGGTCCTCACCCTCGACAAAGCGCTTCATCAAGAACCCCGACTCAATCCTTCAGGATTCTAACCCAACCAACCTTTTCACACAGCCTGCGCCCAAAGCGGTCGGATCCCTTCTACTCGGCTTAGAGTCAGTGCAAGATCACGCGCTCTTTTCGAACAGCTCGCGGCCGATCAGCATGCGGCGGATTTCGCTCGTGCCGGCGCCGATCTCGTAGAGCTTGGCGTCGCGGAGCAGGCGCCCGAGCGGATAGTCGTTGGTGTAGCCGTTTCCGCCGAGAATCTGGATCGCGTCGAGGGCGACCTCAGTCGCGCGCTCGGCGGCGTAGAGGATCGCGCCGGCTGCGTCCTCGCGGGTCGTCTGGCCGCGGTCGCAGGCCTTGGCGACGGCGTAGACGTAAGCCTTCGCCGCATTCATCGTGACATACATGTCGGCGAGCTTGCCCTGGACCAATTGGAAGGTCCCAATCGGCTGGCCGAACTGCTTGCGTTCGTGGACATAAGGCAGGACGACGTCGAGCGCGGCCTGCATGAGGCCGAGCGGCCCCGCCGACAGCACCACGCGCTCGTAGTCGAGCCCGCTCATCAGCACGCTGACGCCCTTGCCGATCCTGCCCAGCACGTTTTCCGCCGGAACTTCGCAATCGGCGAACACGAGCTCCGAGGTGTCCGAGCCGCGCATGCCGAGCTTGTCGAGCTTTGTCCCGTGCGAAAAACCCTTCATGCCGCGCTCGATGATGAAGGCGGTGATGCCGCGCGCGCCGGCGGCCGGATCGGTCTTGGCGTAGACGACGAGGGTCTCGGCGAGGGGGCCGTTGGTGATCCACATCTTCGAGCCATTGATGAGGTAGCGGTCGCCCTTGCGTTCGGCGCGGGTCGTCATCGACACGACGTCGGAGCCTGCGTTCGGCTCGGACATCGCCAGCGCCCCGACGTGCTCGCCGGAGATGAGTTTGGGCAGATAGCGCGCCTTCTGCTCGTCGTTGCCGTTGCGCACGATCTGGTTGACGCACAGGTTGGAATGCGCCCCGTAGGACAGCCCGACCGATCCCGAGGCGCGCGACACTTCCTCCATCGCGACGCAATGCTCGATATAGCCTAATCCAAGCCCGCCATATTCCTCCGGCGCGGTGATCCCGTGCAGGCCGAGTTCCCCCATCTTGGGCCAGAGGTCGCGCGGAAACGCGTTGTCGCGGTCGATTTGCGCGGCGCGCGGCGCGATCTCCTTCTCGGCGAAGCTGCGGGCGCTGTCGCGGATCATCGCGGCGCTCTCGCCGAGGTCGAAATCGAAGGGGCGGGGGAAGTTGGGGATCATGGGCCTGCTCAGGGGCGCCGCGAGGGCGGTTCGGCGGGAGCTTGGCGGCAATCAGCGGAGTTTGGCAAGGCCAGGTTGAGGTGGAAACAAGGTTAAAGGCGCCGCCTTGTTATCCAGGTTCCGGCGCTCCGCCACTCGGCGTCACAAACATGTCATGATATCTTGTGCGAGCGCGCGGCGCTTTCGACGAGTCGCCGCGACTTGCGGGGCTGTGACGGGTGAGCGATTTTGGTTTGAATGTCGCCAAGACTGGCTGGGCTCGGTGGGCGCCCGGCTTGGCGACGTTCCGGAGCTATGAACCGGCTTGGCTGACGCACGATTTGGTCGCTGGAATCGTGTTGACGACGATGCTGGCGCCGGTCGGCATCGCCTACGCGGTCGCGTCTGGCGTCGGCGCCATCTACGGCCTCTACGCGACGATCGCTTGTCTGCTGGCCTACGCGCTCTTCGGGCCCAGTCGGATCCTGGTGCTCGGACCCAACTCCTCACTGGCGGCCGTTATATTCGGCGTCGTCGCCCCGCTATCGGGGGGCGATCCGCATCGCGCGATCGCGATCGCCGGCGTGATGGCGCTTGTCTCCGGAGCGATCCTTGTCGTCGCTGGGATTGCTCGACTCGGTTTCGTAACAGAGCTTCTGTCGAAGCCGATCCGCTACGGCTACATGAATGGAATCGCGCTCACTGTGCTGATCAGTCAGCTACCCAAACTGCTCGGGTTCAAGATCAGCAGCGCGGGACCTTTGAGGGACCTTTGGTCAATCGCCGGCGCGATTGCAGGCGGGAAAGTCAATTGGGTGGAGTTCGCGCTTGGAGCCGCCACCCTTGCAGTGATTTTGCTCGTAAGGAGTCGCAAGCGTTTTCCCGGCATCCTTGTCGCCATGATTGGCGCGACAGCCGCCGCCTATTTCTTCGACTTGGCGGAGCGCGCGAATATCTCCGTGCTTGGTTCGCTGCCCCGCGGCCTGCCTACGTTTTCAATTCCCTGGATTCCATTCGACGACTTGGTTCCAGTGATCATTGGCGGCTTTGCCGTCTCCCTAGTGTCGTTCGCCGACACCAGCGTCCTTTCCCGCACCTACGCTGCGCGCACAGGCGCGCGTGTTGATCCCAATCAGGAGATGGTGGGGCTCGGCGCGGCCAATCTTGCCGCCGGATTTTTCCAGGGCTTTCCGGTGAGCAGCAGCTCGTCGCGCACCCCGGTCGCTGAAGCCGCCGGCTCGAGGACTCAGCTAACCGGCGTGGTTGGCGCGCTCTTGGTCGCCCTGCTCTTGTTGGCTGCACCGGATCTCCTGAAGCACGTTCCCACCGCCGCGTTGGCGGCAGTCGTCATCTCCTCGGCGATCGGCCTGTTCGAGGTCAACGACCTCAAGCGGCTGTTCAAAATTCAACGCTGGGAGTTTTGGCTGTCGATGGTCTGCTTCGCGGGCGTCGCCGTCTTTGGCGCCATCGAGGGCGTCGGCATCGCGGTGGTGATCGCAGTGCTCGAGTTCCTCTGGGACGGCTGGCGTCCTCATTTTGCGGTGTTGGGACGGGTCGAGGGCGTCAGGGGCTACCATGACATCACGCGCTATCGCGATGCGCGCCAATTGCCTGGGATCGTGCTGTTCCGGTGGGACGCGCCGCTGTTTTTCGCCAACGCGGAATTGTTCAAGGACCGCGCGCTCGACGCTGTGGCGAGGGCGCCGAGCGGCGTCGAATGGCTGGTCGTTGCAGCGGAGCCCGTGACAAGCGTCGATGTCACGGCCGCCGACGCGCTCTTAGAGCTGAATGAAACACTCCATCGGGCCGGGACAAGACTGTGCTTTGCTGAACTCAAAGACCCCGTGAAGGACAAATTGAAGCGATTCGGACTGTTCGATCAAATCGGCGCGCAGTTTTTCTTCGCAACGGTAGGCGAGGCCGTGGACGAATACGAGCAGGCGCGCGAGTCGAGAACGAAGCCCGACCTCTAAGCCTCCCAGAAGCCCCGCGGCGGCCCGATCCGGCCGCCATTCTCGCGTCCCATTTGCCCCAAACGGGCGGGGCTAGCAGGCGTCCCAGAACCCCTGGCGATAGCTCGGGTCGGTGTAGTACCAGCACAGTCCCGGCGCGGGCGCGGCGCCCGCGTAAGCCGCGGCGGCCCCCGCAGCGAGCACGCCGACGGCGGCGCCGGCCGCGATCGCCCCGCCGGTCGGCCACCAATACCCGCCCGGCCGCGCCCAGCCGCCGTACCGATAGCCTCCGCCGCGATAGACCCCGCCATGATACACGCCGCCGCGATAGACGCCGCCCCGATACGCACCGCCACGATAGCCTCCGACGGTTCCGCCGCGATGGTAGACGCCGCCGCGCGGCCCTACAGCGGTCGCGCCGCGATGGGCCATATACGCTTTAGAGATCATCCCCTCGCTCATCAGCGCTGTCGGATTTGATCCTTGAAATTCCATGGCGCCCGCCTGCGGCGCAGAGAAGCCGGAGAGCGCGATGGCCACACAGGCGCTTTTGACCAAACTCGATCGAATCATGGTTTTCCTCCTTGCGGGGTCCAATCGCTTACGCCGACTTATCACACAAAACCAGCGCCGAGGCGAAAGACCCGGACCGGCAACTACGCGCGCCCGGCCGCTATCGGGGGCGAGCGGCGACCGGCCGACAACGCCGCTTTCCAACGCGCGGCCCGCTCGTCGGGTTCCGCCGTCACTGGCCTGGCGTCAGAGCGGAGCCCCGTCCGGTCAGCCTCTCAGGAAAAGGCCGATCTCTTCGAAGAAGCGGTGGGAAGCCGGCTCATGCTCCAGGAACAAATGGTTCCGACCGGGCAATGCCACGAACCGAGCGCCAGGGATGCCGGCGGCGAGCTGGCGCCCGGCTTCGATTGGAACCATCTGGTCGTCGCGCACGTGCATCACGAGCGTCGGCGCCTTCACTTTGGAGAGCAGATCGATGATATCGAAATCGTTGACGGCTTCGAAATAGCGAACGGCGCACTCCGGAGAGGTCGTTTTCCGTTGCAGCTCGTTGAAAATGTCTGCCTGCTCATGCGTTGCTCCCGGGATGAAAAGCCCTGTGAACATTTGCCGAAAGGTCGGATTGTCCGCGCCCCATCCGAGCCGCATCAAGGTCGTCATCGCATCGCGTCTTTCTTTCTCAGCCGGAGCGCGCTTCTTTCCGCCAAGCGCGAACGCGCCGTACAGAATAAGATGCGACACACGTTCGGGGCGCCGCACCGCATAGGCGACGGCCACGGCGCCGCCTTGGGATATTCCTAGGAGCGGAACGCGCTCGACGCCGACCGCATCGACGACCGTCTCGAGGTCCGTCACCCAAGCGTCGAGCGAGAGCGTGTCAACATCCCAGTCGGACATGCCGTTGCCTCTGGCGTCGTAGCGAACCAGCGTATGCCCGCGCGAGAGCCCACGAAAGACATGGCGCCAAATCGGGCTTTCCCAATCGTATTCTAGATGGTTCATCCAGTTACCGGACTTCACCAGGAACGGCCCGCTGCCTGAGATCGCATAGGCAAGGCGCACTCCATCAGGCGCCCGGCAATATTTGATCGTCTGCGCCACGTTCGCGTCGTCGGGCGCAGGGGCGTCGTCCGTTTTGTCCACATAATCGATTGCGAATACCTCGACCGCCTTGCCGATGTTTTTCAGTTTTTGCAGACCGAGGGTTCGGAAACCGAGAGCAAGCTTTCCGCTGATCTGATCATAGACGGCCCGGGATATTGAGACGCCGCCGGGCTCGCAGATGCTCTCGAGCCGCGCCGCGATGTTGACCCCCTCGCCCAATATATCGTCGCCGTCGATCAGCACGTCGCCGAGATGGACGCCGATGCGATAGACGATCCGCCTCGCCTCAGGCGTATCGACGTTGCGCTCGACCATCATGTTCTGGATCGTAACCGCGCATTCGACCGCGGCGACGACGGAGGGAAACTCGAGCAACACACCGTCGCCCATGGTCTTGACGACCCGGCCGCCGAAATCCGCAACGATCGGAGCCGCCGCTTTGCGATGCTCGCGCACCGCCTTCGCCGTCCCCGCTTCATCCTCACCCATCAGGCGGGAATAGCCGACGACGTCGACGGCCATGATTGCGGCGAGTTTCCGTGTTTCGCCCATGGTGTTCTCCAGGCCCGGGCTACTTGGCGTGAAAATCAATCTAGCATAATGATCGCCCCGAATCCCGCGTCCCGATGTGGAGCTGACTTGGGGGCGGCGGGCTGCAGAGCGCTTCAGGAGATGCGCTAAGCATCTGCGAGATTGCATCGCGATCAGTGAAGAGCCGGAATCCGTTCCTTCGAAACGTCCCGCGCGGGCGCCAGGCGAGATTTCGAGCGCTAAAATGCGAAAGCGTAGACCTTCCCCGCGGCGGCGACGTAGAGCCTGCCGTCGGCGGCGATGAGCGTCTGAAGCCTGGTCGTGCCGATCATGCGATCCCGCGTCGAGGCGATCAGCTCGCCGGTGTCGCCCCTGTAGGCATGGATCCGGCTATCGCCCTCCGCGCCAAGGGCGAACACGATCGGATTCGAGCGACCATCGGTCGTGGTGACGATCGGCGAGCCGCTATAGCTGGAAACGGCGCCGCACCAGGCGGTGTCGATCGCCGGCGCGGGGTCGGCGCGGATTTTGAGGACGACAACCCCTTTCCCCGGCTTGTCCGGCGGACAATTCGCGCCCTCGGCCTCGAATGCGACAAAGGCGCCGTCGCCGGCGCTCCAAACCGCCGGCGACGCGATGATGCGCGCCGGGCTCACATGGGCGCTCGCGATCTGGCCGCCGATGCCGCCTAAGTTGTTGCGGTCGATGAGATAGGCGTCGCCGTTTTTGCCCAGGGCGAGGATCAGCTTGCGGACGCCCTTGGCGCTCGGGACATCGAGAGGAATCGGCGCCGTGCCGCCGAGATCGAGGTCGCGGTTGTCGAGGTCTTTCCAGTCCGACGGGGCGAAATAGTCCGGCTGCGCGACCGGGCGGGCGAGGTCGGGACCGAAGCGCAGCACCGCTTCGCCGTCGCCCCATTCCTTGACGAATATGGTGTTGCCGGTCGCGGCGAACAGCGACTTTCCATCGCTGGTGACGCCGCCCTGGGCCCAGATCCCCCCACCTCGCGCCCGCGTCACGAAGCTCACGGCCTTTCCCGGTTCAGCAGTCGAAAAGCCAACGACAATTCCGTGATAGATTCCGCAATCGCCAGCGAGGCCGCCGAAAGGAACGAAGACCCGCCCGCCGAACAAGGCGAGCGCGCCGCGCTGGTTTTGCACCATCGTATCGAAGCGTCCGTGAAGCGCCGTCGCCACATCGACCGGCCAGCCGGGCTCAACGGACCCGTCGGCGAGCGACAGCGCATCGACCTCGTGTCGTGGCTTGCCGTCGCGCATGACCACAGCGTCGAGATAGAGCGTCGCGCGCGCCTTATCGATGACCGGCGTGCCGGTCACGCCGAGCGGCCAGATGCCGCCGCAATGGAACCCGGCCGACGGCGCAGGCTCGCCGAGCGTCCGCATCCATTTCTGCGCTCCGGTCTTTTCGTCGAACGCGTAGACTTCGTCCTCCTCGGTCGCCACGATCAGCACGCCCGCGCCGGTCCTGGGGTCACGCCAGAGGAGCGGCTGCGCATGGACCTGGCCGCGAAAGGTCGCATTGAACGACGGGTCAAGGCGCAAGCCCCGCGCGCGCTCGTAGGTGAGGCCAGGCATCACGTAGTTGCCGGCGCGATCGAGCGAGCCGTGGTAGGTCAGGATGGAGGAATCGGCCTTAGCCGGGCTGGAAGCAGCAAGCGTCGCGGCGAGCGCGCCGGCGAGTAATGCGAAGCGCATGGATGAGCCCCGGGGGCGGCGGCCGTGAGCGCCGCCGCCCGTTTATCCGCTCGATGCGTCAAAGGGCAAGCGAAGGTCACGCTCGGGTGAGCCGTTCGCGATGCGCGCCCTTTTACCTTGGCGCGGCCGGTCGTGCGCGTGTGCTTCGCTAGGAGACGGGCAAGCGTTCGAGGTCGGCGATCAAGCCAGGCCCCGTCGGGCGCCATCCGAGCTTTTTCTGGGTGAACTCGCTGGACGCGGGCATGTCGCGCGCGGCCAAATGGGCAAGCCAGCCGAAATAGCCTCCCGCCTCCTCCTTCGTGATGGATTTGACCGGCAGCCTCAGGCGCCGGCCAATGGTCTCGGCAATATCGCGCGCCGGCACGCCTTCCTCACCGACCGCGTTATAGATCGCGCGCGGCTCCGACTTTTCGATCGCCAGCCTGTAAAGGCGCGCGACATCGGAAATATGCGCCGCCGGCCAACGGTTACGCCCCTCTCCGATATAGGCGATAGCGCCCTTTTGCCTGGCGATCGCGATCCAGGGGCTGATCAGCCCTTGCCGCTCCGGGTCGTGCACCTGGGGCAGGCGAACGACGGACGTGTTGACGCCATCCGCGGCGACGTCGGCGGTCGCCTCTTCGGAAGCCGCGCGGGGGAAGTCCTTGGCTGTGACCGCGGGAGCGTCCTCGATCGCGAGCTCGCCGGGCGCGACCTTGGCGATGGCGGTTCCGGAGGTCACGATCAAGGGCCGGTCGGAGCCTGCGAGAACGGAGCCGAGCGCCTCGATGACGCGCCGATCGCTTTGGCAATTCGCTGCGAACTGCGAGAAGTCGTGGTTGAAGGCGAGATGGATGATTCCGTCCGAGCGGGCGGCGCCCTCCTTCAGGCTGTCCGGATCGTCGATCGAGCCGCGATAGACCTCGGCCCCCGCGGCGGCCAGGGCCGGCGCCTTGTCCTCCGAACGGTAGACGCCGATCACCTGATGGCCCGCCTCGATCAACTGCTTGACGACGGCCGAGCCGATGAATCCGGTGGCGCCGGTGACAAACACACGCATGAGCAGTCTCCATGTTTTGCTGGAGAAACGTCTGCTCTCGGGCTATTGTAGTAAAGTAGTGATGTTATCATATTATAATGGCTAACAGGATGGACGGATCCGGCGCGCGCGAGAACCAGCTCGCAGACTATCTGAAGGACCGCCGCACGAAGCTCGATCCGGCGGCGTTCGGCTTCCCGGCGGGCCGTCGCCGCACGCCGGGCTTGCGCCGAGAGGAAGTGGCGCAGCGCGCCAACATCAGCCCGACCTGGTACACGTGGCTCGAGCAGGGGCGCGGCGGCGCGCCCTCGGCCGATGTGCTCAACCGCATTGCCCGCGCGCTCATGCTCACGGAGGTCGAGCGCGAGCATCTGTTCCTGCTTGGCCTCGGCCGTCCGCCCGAAGCGCGCTACCGCAAGAACGACGGCGCCACGCCGCGCCTGCAGCGCGTTCTGGATGCGCTGGACCCGAGCCCGGCGCTCATCAGAAATGCGAAATACGATGTCGTCGCCTGGAACCGGGCTGCGACTGTGATGCTCGTCGACTACGGATCGCTGCCGCCGGAACAGCGTAACATCTTGCGCTTCATCTTTCTCGACCCGCGCGCCCGCGCGGCGCAATACGACTGGGCGAGCGTGGCGCGGTTCGTGTTGGGCGCGTTCAGGGTGGATGCAGCCCGCGCCGGAGCCGCAGCCGAGATCGAACCTCTCGTCGATGAGCTCTGCCGCCTCAGTCCCGAGTTCAAGGCGATGTGGCGCGACAATGATGTTCCGAGCCACCATGGCGAGGCGGTCAAGCATATACGGCACCCGGTGCTCGGTCCGCTCGCCTTCGAATTTTCAACGTTTGCCGTCGATGGGCGAACGGACCTCGCCATGGTGGTCTACAATCCCGCGACGCCCAAGGACGCCGCGCGGATCAAGTCACTGCTTGACTGACGGCGCCGCCCCCAAAGCGAGGGCGACGCTGAATCTTACGGGCAGGCGTCCCAGAAGCCTTGCCGACGGCTCGGGTCGGTGTAGTACCAGCAAAGATTCGGACCGGGAGCCGCGCCGGCCCACGAGGCCGCAGCCGCCGCGCCGACGAATCCGAGCGCCGCGCCCGCCGCGACGGCGCCGCCAACTGGCCAATAGTACCGGCCCGGCCGCGACCAATTGCCCCAGGCGCCCGCGCGGTAAACATTGCGGTTGACGTTGCGATTCACATTGCGATTGATGTTGCGATTGACGTTTCGATTCGCGCCGTGGAAGTTTCCGCGATTCGCGCCGTGGCCGCCTCGATTGAAGTTGCCGCGATTTCCGTGATGCATGCCTCCGCCACGGTGCATCCCGCCACCGCCGCGATGCCCGCCGCCGCCGTGGCGCGCTCCCCCGCCGCGAACCTGAACGAGCAGACCGTCGTCCAGCCCCGTGGCGGCGGTCCCCGCTCCGTACACTTCGATGGCTTCGGCCTGCGGCGCGGCGAAGCACAACAATGTCGCGATCGCGATCCCTCTGCTGATCGGTCCAAGTCTTCGCACGGCTTTCCTCCCCTGTCCCGGCGCGGCGAAAACGGCCGCTCTTGTGGTATGTCCTGTCAACGACCGATGCTAGTCGTTTTCGGTCAGCGGCGCGAGGCTGGTCCTGGCCTGTGCCCGGCGTTTGCGCTCATCGGCGCCGCGGCGCCGACCGGCCTCGACCGCCATGTCGAGGCGGTTCTCGTGACCGCGATGCGGGACTGGCTGACCGCGTTCGCGACCTCGCTCTGATGCGGGGCTTCGCATCGCGCGCGCCGGACGATAAACATCATCGCCTGATTGGCAGGAGCGCCCATGCAGGACGATCACTTGGGGGGCGCGCTTAAACATTTTCTGTCCGCGGGCGTCGACATAGCGTTCATCGACGCCAAGCCTCAGGGGCGCGACCTTAACGAGCCGATCCTGCTCATTCATGGCTTCGCCTCCAACCATCGCATCAACTGGGTGGGTCCGCGTTGGGTCGAGACTCTCACCCAGTCCGGGCGCCGCGTCGTGGCGTTCGACAACCGCGGCCATGGGCAAAGCGAGAAGCTCTACGCGCCCGCCGACTATCGCGCCGATTTGATGACCAAAGACGCGGCCAACCTGCTCGCGCATTTAGGGATCGAGCGCGCCGACGTGATGGGCTATTCGATGGGCGCGCGGATCGCGAGCTTCCTCGCGCTTAGCCGACCGAACCTCGTGCGCTCGCTCATTCTGGGCGGCCTCGGCGACCGGCTGGTGCGCGACGCGGGGTTGGCGGAGGCGATCGCCGAAGCCATGGAGGCGCCCTCGATCGACAGACTCGCCGATCCGATGCAGCGGCTGTTTCGCGCCTTCGCCGATCAAACGAAGAGCGATCGCGCAGCGCTCGCGGCCTGCGTTCGCGGCTCACGCCGCAGCCTGACGCCGGCCGAGGCGGCGCGCGTCACCCAGCCGACGCTGGTGGCGGTCGGCGAGCGCGACGCGATCGCGGGCAACCCGTCGAAGCTCGTCGCCCTATTGCCGCGGGCGGAGGCGCTCTCGATCCCCGGCCGCGATCACAACCTCGCGGTCGGCGACAAGGCGTTCAAGGCCAGGGCGCTTGATTTCCTTGACCGCCGGGCGTGAGCGCTCGTTCTGTGCGATCGACTAAAGTCCTAATAACAAAGCAGGTGACAAGCGAGCCCGAAACGTCAAGACTGCGGCCGTCGACTGGCCTTGACGAGCCGGACGTGACGGGAACGGAAAGTCCATGGACCTGGCCGAGGCGAGAGTCGGAGGCGCGGATGGCGATGCGGACCTCCAGGCCTCCGCCCTGCTGGCGGTCCAGGGGGTGACGATCCGGTTTGGCGGCGTGACGGCGCTCGAGGACGTCTCCTTCGATGTCGCGCGCGGGGCGATCTGCGGTTTGATCGGCCCTAACGGCGCCGGCAAGACGACGCTCTTCAATTGCATCTCGCGTCTCTATGATCCGCGCGCAGGATCGATCGCGTTCGACGGCCGGCCGCTCGCCAGCTGCGCCAGGCACGAGCTCGCATCCCTCGGCATTGCACGGACGTTCCAGAACGTCGCCCTGTTTTCGACCATGACGGTGCGCGAGAACGTCTGTGTCGGCGCGCACGCGATGGCGCGCGGCGGATTCTTGGCCAACGCGTTGGCCATGCCGTCGGCGAAGCGCGAGGAGAAGGAGATCGTCGAACACGCCGACGCGCTGATCGAGGAATTCGGCCTCAAGGCCGTTGCGGACCGTCCGGCGGGGGCCTTGCCGTTCGGCATCCGCAAGCGGGTGGAGCTTGCCCGGGCGCTCGCCAAAGGCCCAAAGCTGTTGCTGCTGGACGAACCGGCCGGCGGGCTCAACCATTCGGAAGTCGATGGGCTGGCCGATGAAATCCGCGCCATCCGCGACCGCCGCGGCGTCGCCGTGCTCCTGGTCGAGCATCACATGAATCTGGTCATGCGGGTCAGCGACCAGGTGGTCGCGCTCGACTTTGGCCGGGTGATCGCCAACGGCAAGCCTGACGAGGTCAGGGCCAACCGCGAGGTGGTGCGGGCCTATCTCGGGAGCGCGAATTGAGGCCGCCGATCCTGGAGGCGAAGGGTCTCGAAGCCTGGTACGGCCCGGCGCGGGCGCTGCACGGCGTCGATTTCGAGGTCGAGGACGGCGGCGTAACGGCGGTGCTCGGCGCCAACGGCGCCGGCAAGACGACGATCCTGCGGGCGCTGAGCGGACTCATCCGCCGCACCGGGGATATCCGCTTTCGCGGTCGCCCGATCGGCGCGCTGGCGACTGAGGACGTCGCGCGTTTGGGAGTGGCGCACGTGCCTGACGGGCGCGGCACGTTTTTCGATCTCACCGTCGAGGAGAATCTGCGCCTCGGCGCCTATGTTCGCGCCGACCGGCAAAGCGTGCGCGCGGATTTCGACCGCATGTTCGGCCTTTTCCCGCGTCTCGCCGAACGGCGGCGGCAACAGGCGGGAACGCTGTCGGGCGGCGAGCAGCAGATGCTGGCGATCGCGCGTGCGCTTCTCATGCGGCCGAGCCTGCTCATGCTCGACGAGCCGTCGTTCGGCCTCGCGCCGCTGGTGGTGGCCGAAATCTTTCGCGCGCTCGGCGAGATCAATCGCGACGAGGGCGTGAGCCTCCTGATCGTCGAGCAGAACGCTTCGCTCGCGCTCGATCTCGCCGACCATGCGGTGCTGATCGAAACCGGAAGGGTGGCGCTCAGCGGCCCGTCGCAGACGATCCGCGCCGACGATTCGGTGCGCCGCGCCTATCTCGGCTACTAGCGACAAGGAGCAATCGGAGGTTGGGCGAGTTCCTGCATCAACTGGCGTCCGGTCTCGCGCTTGGCGGAGTCTATGCGATCATGGCGCTGGCGCTGGTGATGATCTATCAGGCGACGCATCTGATCAATTTCGCCCAAGGCGAAATGGCGATGTTTTCGACCTATTTCGCCTGGAAACTGATGGACTTGGGCGAACCCTACTGGTTCGCCTTCTTCGCCACCGTCGTCGCCTCGTTCATCGGCGGGGTGGTGATCGAGCGGCTGATTATCAGGCCGTTCGCCAACGCGCCCATTCTCGCTTCCGTGATCGTATTCATTGGCTTGAGCCTGATCTTCAATTCGCTTGCCGGATGGCTCTACGGCTATTCGGTGACCTCGTTCGACTCGCCGTTCACCGGCCGCCCGTGGCTTGGCGCCGGCTATATGTCGGCGCATGAGGCGGGATCCATTCTCGTAACCCTCTGCGTGTTGGCGCTCGTTTACGCGTTCTTCCGCTTGACCCCCCTCGGCCTCGCCATGCGCGCTGCGGCGCAGAATCCGGTGTCGAGCCGGCTGGTCGGCATTCGCGTCGGGTGGATGCTGGCGATCGGCTGGGGCCTGGCGGCGGCGATCGGGGCGATTGCGGGGATGATGGCGGCGCCGATCGTCTATCTCGATCCCAACATGATGGGCGGCGTGCTGCTCTATGCGTTCGCCGGCGCGGTGCTGGGCGGCATCGACAATCCGTTCGGCGCCGTCTTTGGCGGCGTCGCGGTCGGGGTGCTCGGCAATCTCATCGGCGCCTATGTGGTGGGCGACGCGGTCAAGCTGTCGGTCGCGCTCGCGATCATCGTCGCCGTACTGGTGTGGCGCCCGTCTGGACTGTTCGGGCGCCGCCTCGTGGCGAGGGTCTGACCATGGTCGACGCCGAGCGCGCGCTAGGCGCCCTTGTCGCCATCGCGGTCGGAGTCTTCGCGCTCGTCTTCCCGTTCGTCGCTTCCGGCTACCATATCTATCAGGGCGCCCAGGTGCTCATCCTCGCGGTCGCGCTGCTCGGCCTCAATCTGTTGACCGGTTTCAACGGCCAGATCTCTCTCGGCCACGGCGCCTTTTTCGCGATCGGGTGCTACGGATCGGCGATCCTGATAACAAAGTTCGGCCTCCCGTACTGGGCGGCGATCCCGCTGGCCAGCATCGTGTGCTTCATCGCCGGTTTTCTGTTCGGCTTTCCGGCGCTCCGGTTCGGCGGCCTTTATCTCGCGCTCGCCACCTTCGCGCTCGCCGTCGCCGCCCCGCAAATCCTGAGCTACAAGGGCTTCGACGCCTTCACCGGCGGCTCGCAAGGGCTCACGCTCGTGAAGGCGAAGCCGCCCTTCGGGCTCAGTCTGACCCCCGATCAATGGCTCTACCTGGTCTGCCTCGCCTGCGCCGCGGCGCTCTACTGGGCGGCGCACAATCTCGTGCGGGGGCGGATCGGGCGGGCGTTGGTCGCCATTCGCGACCAGCCGATCGCCGCCGAGACGATGGGGATCAACGCGGCGCTCTATAAGACGACATGCTTCGGCGTGAGCGCGCTCTATGCCGGCGTCGCTGGGGGCTTGAGCGCAATCGCGGTCGGCTTCGTTTCGCCTGAGAGTTTCGGGCTTGCGCTCTCGCTGGCGTTTCTGGTCGGCATTGTCGTCGGCGGGCTTGCTTCGCTTGGGGGAGCGCTGTTCGGCGCCCTGTTCATCGAGTTCGTGCCCAATCTCGCCGACCAGCTCACCGTCAGTTTCGGCGAAGGCGCCAAGGCGCTGCCGGGGGCGATCTACGGCGCGTTGCTCATTCTGGTAATGGCCGCGCTGCCAACCGGAGGAGCCGGCGCGGCGCGGGCGGCTATGAAAGCGGTCGCACGCGTGATCTTTTCGTCTCGGCGGGCCAAAGTTGAAACAAGCGGCGGCGCCGAAAACGCCGCTAAATTCGGAGGAAAGGAAGAATCCACATGATCACTCGACGGACATTTCTGCAATCGAGCGCCGCTGCCGCGGCTTTCGGCGCCAGCGCTGGCTCGGCTCGCGCCGACACGCCTGGGATCACCGACACTGAGATCAAGATCGGGCAAACTATGCCCTACAGCGGCCCTGCGTCGGCCTATGGCGTGATCGGACGCGCCGAAACCGCCTATTTCAAGATGATCAACGAGCAGGGCGGTGTAAACGGCCGCAAGATCAACCTGATCAGCCTCGACGACGCCTACAGTCCGCCGAAGACGATCGAGCAAATCCGCCGGCTGGTCGAGCAGGAGCAGGTCGCCTTTCTGTTCAACACCCTCGGCACACCGCCGAACTTGGCGATCCGGCCCTACTGCAACGAGCACAAGATTCCTCAGCTGTTCGTGGCCACCGGCGCCGCCACCTTCAGCGACCCGACGCATTTCCCCTGGACCATGGGCTGGCAGCCCAACTACCAGACGGAGTCGAAAATCTTCGCCAAGCACATTCTGAAGACCAAGCCCGCCGCGAAGATTGCGGTGCTTTATCAGAACGATGGTTTCGGCAAGGACTATCTGATCGGGCTCAAGGACGGCCTCGGCGCCGATCATGCCGGCATGGTGATCAAGGAGGCTACCTACGAGACCTCAGAGCCGACGGTGGACTCGCAAATCGTCACGCTTCAAGGTTCGGGCGCCGATGTGCTCCTGATCGCCGCCACGCCCAAATTTGCGGCCCAGGCGCTCCGTAAGACGTTCGACATCGGATGGACGCCGGTGCGCTATATGACCGACGTCTCGCAATCGATCGCGAGCGTCATGAAGCCGGCCGGTCTCGACAAGTCGAAGGGCGTGATCACAGGAGTCTACGGCAAGGACCCGACTGACGCGCGCTGGAAAGACGACCCCGGCTTCAAGGCCTACGCGGCGTTCATCGAGAAATATATGTCGCCGAAGGACCTGATTGACGCAAACGCGGTTTATGGCTTCGGGCTTGGCGCGACAATGATTCAGGTGCTCACGCAATGCGGCAAGGACCTGTCGCGCGCCAACGTCATGAAAGAAGCGGCGAACTTGAAGGATTTTGAATTGCCGATGCTGCTGCCGGGTATCAAAATCAACACCTCGCCCGACAATTTCAGTCCGATCCGGCAGGAGGCGCTTGCCTCGTTCAACGGCGACAGTTGGGAGCAGTTCGGAGAGCTGTACCAGGCCTGAGCGACGGGGGCAGGCCGCGCGTTTCCTTTGGCACGCGGCCTGATCGGCCTCCCTCACGCCCATTGCTTGAGCGGCGCGAAGCGGGCGAATTTCTTGGCGTGGTGGCGGTCCATGCGGGTGAGCACATCGCGCAGGAAAGCGACGCCCTCGACGAGATACGGGCCTTTGTTGAGCATCACGCATTCGGCGCCTTGAGCCATCGCCGCGTCGGTCATTTCGGCGCGGCTCGCCACGCCGTCGCGCACAAAATTGTCGAGGACTTGCGTCGCCCACACCACGGGAGTGTGCGCCGCCTCGCAGAGCCACAGGATTTCCTCCTGCATTTCGGTGAGCCTGGCGAAGCCGAGTTCGACCGCGAGGTCCCCGCGGGCAATCATCACCGCGGTGGGATTATGGGCCGCCGACTGCAGGATGAGGGGCGGCAGATTGCGCACCGCGAGCGGCGTTTCGATCTTCAACACCAGCCCAGGCGGTTCGCGCTTGGGCGCGCGCGCCACCAGATGATCTTGCAGGAGTTCGATGTCGTCGACCCGCTGCACGAACGAATAACCGATGATGTCGGCATGCTCGGCGATGAAGTCGAGGTCGCGGAAGTCCTTGGAGGTCAGCGGCGGCAGATCGAGCTCGGTCGAGGGAAAATTGACGCCCTTGCCGGGCTTGAGCCGCACCCCTTTCTCGCGCGCGGCGTAAACCTCAAGCTCGGCTCGGCCCGTAGCCTTGGAGACGACGCGGGCCGCCGCCTTGCCGTCATCGATGAATATTTCCGAGCCGATACTCAGCTGGTCGACGAGTTCAGGAAAATTGAGCGAGAACGCGATCGGCTCCTTGGTCTTCTCGCGCAGTTCGTCAACCAGAACGACCCGGTCGCCGCGCGAGAGGCGCGTTTTCGGCGGCGCCTTCACTCTGAGGATGCGGCACTTTGGCCCGGCGATGTCCATCAGCACCCGGCAGGGACGCTCGAGCCGTGCAGAGGCCTCGCGTACATGCTCGACCATTTGCCCCCACATTTCGGGGTCGTCATGGGCGCAATTGATGCGCGCGCAGTCCATGCCGGCGCTCACCAGATTGTCGACCAATGCGGGTTCCGTCGCCGCTTCCGGCGGCAGGGTCGCCATCACTCGGGCGCGCGGGCCGCCTTTTTGCCGCTTGCCGAAGAGCCGATCGGCCTCCGTCTCCAGCTCCGCCGCGCCGGCCCTCGCCAACCCCGGCGCCGGATAGGCGGCGCCCGAATTCGCCTGTCAAGCGTTTCAGCGTCGCAATGAGCGTATCGAGCGCCTGCGCAACGTGGCCTTCGCTGCGGCCGAGCGAAGAGAGCCCCCGCGCCGCGAGTCGGTATTGCAAGTCGGTGAGGTCATGCTCGCGCAGCGCGATATATTGTGAGAGATTCAGAGCGCGAGGCGTGAGCTTCGACTTGTCCGCTTCGACGCCCCACCCGCTTCTAAGCTCATCGCCTTGATGCTCGACATCCACGCGCAGCGCTTTCACCTCGGCGAGAAGGGCGCGGAGTTCTTCCAAATCGCTTCCGGTTTTTCCAGGCATGTGCGCCGCTTCGCATGGCGAATCGTCGGCGGGCATTCAGCGTTCCCCCGCCGGACCGGTCTTTGACGCGCAAATGTGACGCCTGTGTAACAAAGCGCGAACAGATTTGGACTATCGTCAGGCGTCGGGGAGCGGCGTTAAGTTTGAGGAAGCCGGCCAGATCCCCCGCCAGATTGAAACTTTCCGCAGCACCGTGCGTATGAAGAGCGGGAGAGGTCGAAAACGAGGCGACGATGGGCGCGCTAAAGAAAACGATCAGATCCCTCGCGGTTGCAATGTCGATGGGGGTCGCGGTCGCGTTCGCCGACGACCTGACCGCCGCGCGCTCGCACGCCATTGTCGAGCGGCAATTCGACGCCTTTGAGCGGGACGACAGCGAGGCGGCTTACGCGCTCGCGGCTCCCACGATCAAGCAAATGTTTGGCGACGCCGACCACTTCATGGCGATGGTTCGCGAGCACTACGCGCCCGTCTACAGGCATCGCAGCGTCGAGTTTGGCGCCTTTACGGAATCGGGCGATGAGGCGAGTCTTGAGGCGACTCTCGTCGACAACGACAATGTTGTATGGACGGCGCTCTACAGCTTTCGGCGCGTGCCGAACGGCGATTGGCTGATTTCAGGCTGCGTACTCGCGAAGGCGGAGGGGAGCGCAATCTGACCGCGGCTTGATCGCTCAGGTCCAAGGCGGACGGCGCGATTTGTAAGCTGGGCGTCGCGCGGACTAACTTGCCCGGAGCGGCGCCTCGCGCATAGCGGCGCCTGCACGGGGGATATCATGACAATTCAGTTCCACGGCAGAGTCGCCGTTGTCACCGGGGCGGGGTCCGGCCTCGGACGTTCGCATGCTCTGGGACTAGCGGCCCGCGGCGCGAAGGTCGTCGTCAACGATCTCGGCCGAAACGGCGCCCCCTCCGACAATGCGTTGCGGGTCGTCGAAGAGATTCGCGCCGGCGGCGGGACCGCAATGGCTGACCCAGCCGACGTCGCCGATTTCGAGCAGGTCTCGGCAATGGCGGCGCGGGCGGAAAAAGAGTGGGGCCGCCTCGACATCCTCGTCAACAACGCCGGCGTGCTGCGTGACAAGACCTTCGCCAAGATGGAAATGGCGGATTTTGAGTTCGTCCTCCGCGTGCACCTGATCGGCTCGGCCAATTGCACTAAGGCCGTGTGGGCGGGCATGCGGGAGCGCAACTATGGGCGCATCGTGCTCACGTCCTCGGCCTCCGGCATCTACGGCAATTTCGGCCAGGCGAACTATGGCGCCGCCAAGGCGGCCATGATCGGAATCATGAACGTTCTGCACCTTGAGGGCGCGAAGAACGACATCCGCGTGAACGTGCTCGCGCCGACGGCGCGGACGGCCATGACGGAGGGCCTGCTGTCGCCCGTCGCGGCGGAGCTTATGACGCCGGAATCTGTGACGCCCGGCGTCCTGTTCCTCGTGAGCGAGGATGCGCCGTCGCGCGTCATTCTCGGCGCGGGCGCCGGCGTCTTCGCGGTCACGCATATCGGCGAGACGCCCGGCGTCTATCTCGATGAGAGCGAGCGCACGCCTGAGACGATCGCCGCGCGCTTTGCCGAGATTTCCGACCTTGAGACCGCTGAGCCGCTTAACGACGCATTCGCTCAGACGTACAAGTTCGTCGGCGCCGCGGCCAAGGCGAAGGGCATGTCGATCGAGTGACGACGCAAGGCGATCAGCGCGGCCAGCTTTCGCGTCGTCGCGGCAAGCGTCGACGTTAACCCTTCGCCGCCGTTTTCTTCCTCCGCTTCGCCAGCGTCCGCAGGCGCAGGGCGTTCAGCTTGATGAATCCAGCAGCGTCGTGATGGTCGTAGGCGACCGCGCCTTCCTCGAAGGTGACGAGGTCCTGGTCGTAGAGCGAATGGGGACTGTCGCGGCCGATGACATGGACGCCGCCTTTGTAAAGCTTGAGTCGCACCCGGCCCGCGACCATCTCCTGGCTCTTGTCGATGAGGACCTGCAAGAGCTCGCGCTCGGGCGAGAACCAGAAGCCGTTGTAGATGAGCTCGGCGTATTTGGGCATCAGCTCGTCTTTGAGATGGGCCGCGCCGCGGTCGAGCGTGATCGATTCGATGGCGCGGTGCGCCGCGAGCAGGATCGTGCCGCCGGGCGTCTCATACATGCCGCGCGACTTCATGCCAACGAAGCGGTTCTCGACCAGATCGAGCCGGCCGACGCCATTGTCGTGGCCGAGCGCGTTGAGGGCGGCGAGCAGCGTCGCGGGGCTCATCGTCTTGCCGTCGAGCGCGACAGGATCGCCTGTCTCGAATGTGATCTCGACGATGGTCGCCTTGTCGGGCGCGTCCTCTGGATGAACGGTGCGCGAGTAGACGTAAGCCGGCGTTTCTTCCGCCGGGTCCTCCAGAACCTTGCCCTCGGAGGAGACATGCAGCAGGTTCGCGTCGACCGAAAAGGGCGCCTCGCCGCGCTTGTCCTTGGCGATCGGGATCTGATGCTGTTCAGCGAAGGCGAGCAGCGCTCCGCGTGAAGCGAAGCTCCATTCGCGCCATGGCGCGATGATCTTGATGTCGGGGTCGAGCGCATAAGCCGAGAGCTCGAAGCGCACCTGATCATTGCCCTTGCCGGTCGCGCCATGGGCGATCGCGTCGGCGCCGACCTTGCGGGCTATCTCGACCAGACGCTTGGCGATCAGCGGCCGCGCGATCGAGGTGCCAAGCAGATATTGGCCCTCGTATTGCGCGTTGGCGCGGAACATCGGGAACACGTAGTGGCGCACGAATTCCTCGCGCACGTCCTCGATGAAGATGTGCTCTGGCTTGATGCCGAGCAGCTCCGCCTTGCGCCGCGCCGGCCCCAGCTCCTCGCCCTGGCCGAGATCGGCGGTGAAGGTGATGACCTCCGCGCCGTATTCCGTCTGCAGCCACTTGAGGATGATGGACGTGTCCAGGCCGCCGGAATAGGCGAGGACGACGCGCTTGACTTGCGGCTTCTTGGGGCTCGGCATGGCTGTGGCGGCTCTCTTCACGCAGCGGCGTCATGGCCGGGCTTGATACGGCCATCCACGCCACGCCGCCTCAAAGTCACGGACCGCGGATTGGACGCCGCCGGGGCCCAGTCATGTGAGAAGGGCCGGTGGTAAGAACGGAGGCGCGTGGATGACCAGGTCAAGCCCGGCCATGACGATGGAGGGGCGTTGGCCCCAAAACGTCGGTCGGACTTATAGAGCCGCGCTCGCGGCGCGCAACCGGGCTAGCTTTGCCGGGAAGGGGAGAGTTTAAGCGCGCCGATGACAGCCGCGACTTCCTTGTCGGCGGACCCGCCTGCGTCGACGATCACGACCTGCTCGTCCGGCGTCGGCTCTTCCAGCGTGTCGAACTGGCTGCGCAGCAATGAGGCCGGCATATATTCGTGATGGCGTCTCGCGACGCGCGCCTCGATCAGCGCTTCCGAGCCTTTCAGATAGACGAAGCGAACATCTGGCCGCGCCGAGCGGAGGCGATCGCGATAGGCGCGCTTGAGCGCCGAGCAGGTCATCACGCCAGATCGTCCCTCGGCGGCCCACCTCTTGAGCTCCTCCCCGATCCGGTCGAGCCAGGGGGCGCGGTCGGCGTCGGTCAGCGGAATTCCCTGCCGCATCTTCTCGACATTGGCCGCAGGATGCAGCCGGTCGCCCTCCATGAACGGCCAGGCGAGCTGCTTGGCGAGCAGCTCGGCGACGGTCGTCTTGCCGCTGCCCGAGACGCCCATGACGACCACGGCGCATCCGGTCTTGGCCGCGTTCATCGGCCGCCTCACGCCGGCGCGGGCGCGGCCGCGGCAGCGTCCGGCTCCGGGATCGGCTCGATCTTCCCCAGCACAACGACGAAGAAGAAGATGCCGATCAGGAGCACGACGCCCGCCACCAGGAAAGCGAGCGAAAAGGAATTCGTCGCGCCGACAACGAACCCTGTTACCGCGGGAGCGATCGCTCCCATGAGATTGTTGAAGAAGTTCATGACGCCGCCGATCGTGCCTGTGCCGCCCCTCGGAGCAATCAGCGAGGGAATCGACCAACCGACCGGCGCCGCGGCCGCAAGGCCGCTCAGTGCAATGGTGATCCAGACGATCGCCCACACCGGGCTTGTCGTCATCGTCGCGCCGAACACGGCGAGGCCGAGAATCATGCCGCCGACCAGCACCGTCTTGCGCGTCTTCGTGTCGTCGTAGCCCTTCGCGAGCAGGTGATCGATGAGCCAACCGCCGACGACAAGGTCGGAGATGGTCGCAAACGGCCAGGGAATCGCCGCGTAGCCCGCAGACTTGATGATGCTCATATGCATCTCGCTGACGAGATAGCCCGGCAGCCAGGTGAGGAAGAGGTAGAACGAATAGCCGTAAGCCGCGAAGCCGATGGTGAGCCCCCACACTTTGCGATTGCGCAAGAGATACCCCAGCATGCCGATGGGGCTCGCCTCGGACTCGCCTTCTGGCGTGGCGCCGCCCTTGCGGATATAGTCGCGCTCCTCACGGCTGAGCCTCGGATCGGCACTCGGATCGCGATAGATGAACCAATAGGCGAGGAAGTAAGCGAAGCTGAGGATCGCGGTGAGGCCAAAGCCCCACCGCCAGCCGAAGGTGACGACGGCGATCGCCACAAGCGGCACGCCAATGACGTTGGAGAATTTGGCCGCAGCATCGAAGATCGCGGTCGCCGTCGCGCGCTCGCCGCGCGGGAACCAGTAGCCGGTAGCCTTGGAATTGGCCGGGAAGGCCGGCGCTTCTGCAACGCCGAGCAACACTCGCGCCGCGAAAATCGAGCCGAAGCCTGTCGAGAACGCGACTGCGCCTGAGGCGACGCCCCACAGGAACGCGCCAATGCGGCTCACCGTCGTCACGCCGAGCCGGTCGAGCACGATTCCGACCGGCACCTGCAGGATGGCGTAGGACCAGAAGAAGGCGCTGAACAGCAGTCCCAAATCGGCTGGCGTCAGGCCGAACTCCTGTTGCAGCTGCGGCGCCGCGACCGAGATGTTCACACGGTCGAAATAGTTGATGAGGATGCCCGCGCCGAGCAGAAGCCCGATCGCCCACCGCCTCCGGCCGACGACTCGCGTCTCGACCATGGGCCTCCTCCGCACTGCTCCCTTGAAACGCAGGAGACTCCTCGGCCCGCCGGTTGTCAATCGCAGCGCAGCTCACGGCTCACCCCGCCGGGCGTCCGGACGCTTCTCGGCGTCGCGAGCGCCTGAGCTCCGGCCTGCCAGGCGACTCCGGCTCGGAGTCGCCCCTCGGCCACATCACCCGGCGGACCACTTCGATGACGACGAGCGTGACTAGGCCGCCGAGCAGCACGTCGCTGATGTAGTGGCCGCCGAAGGCGAGCCTGAGCAGGCTCGCGCCGAAGCCGAAGGCGAAGGCGGCGAGGATCGCGGGAGCGCGCCAGGGCGGAGGAAGCACGCTCGCCGGAGCGACCATCCAGAAGCCGGTCGCCGCTTCGCCGGAGACGAACGAACAGTTCTTTTTGCATCCGCCGTTGTCGTCATACCACGGCGTGAAGGGGCTCGGCCCGTTGAAGTCCTGGGTCTGGACCGGACGGGGGCGATGCCAATGATCCTTGAGGCCGAGGTTGACGATAAGGCCCGGCCCAATGATCATCGTGGCGATGATAAAGATCATCGCTCGGCCGCTTGGCGCCCAGCCGAGTTTCACCCCAAGAGTCTTGGCGAGCCACAGCGCCGCATAGGCCGTTAGCACGACGAACGGCGTCACGCGGAAAAAGTCGCGGCCAAAGCGCTCGAAGCTGTTGCGGCCGAAAAAGCCCCCGCTGTGGTAGAAGTAACGCGCGCCCGCCAAGTCCAGCTCGGGCCAGATCGCGAAAACGGCAAGCGCCAGCGCGGCGAGCGTAATGTAGACGAATAACGCTTTGTTCATTGGCCGCGATCAGACCACGCGATAGGTCTGGCCAGTTTCAAGCCCCTCGATGCTGCGGCTGAAGGCCCGGGCGGCGCGGGCGACCGGCACCGGATCGTGACCACGGAAGAACGGCCCGAAGTCCGCCATGGATTCCTCGAACACGGTTGGGCTCACCGCGTTGATGCGGATGCCAAGCGGCATTTCGATCGCTGCGGCCATTGCGAACGCCTCGATGGCTGCATTGACCATACTGGCTGACGAACCCTTGGCGATCGGCGTCTGAGACAAGACGCCGGCGATCAGCGTGATCGAGCCATGGTCGTTGATGTGGTCGCGAGCGGCCAGCGCCAGATTGACCTGGCCCATGAGTTTATCGGTCAGCCCCAATCCGTAGGAGGACTTTTCCAGCCCCGCGAGTTTGATCGCGGAAAGCGGATGCCAGTTCACGGCGCCGGCGGCGCAAGCGACGGCGTCCAGCGGACCCGCCGCCTTCAAACCCGCCACGATACTCGCGGGATTGGCGATGTCGATGCGAATATCGCCCGACTTCGATCCAGCGGACACGATGTCGTGGCGCGGCGAAAGCTCGGCCACGATCGCGCGCCCCAGCACTCCGCTCGCGCCGATGAGGAGAATGCGAAGTCGATCGGACATAAGCGAACCTTGGAAATTTCCGGCCGGATGCCGGCGTCAGTGCGGGCAAGGCCGGGGAAGCTAGCGGATCCGACGTGTTCGCGCCAGCGCATCGCGGCGGGCCCCATGGCGTCGATCCGAGATCGCGGGCTATAAGGCGCGCTTGTGGCTCATTCCAGCGGAGCATCGCATGATTCGCCTTGACGACAAGCTCGCGCGTATCCGCAGCGGTGCCTATCGGCGCTCGGATTTCATTATCGCCGACGCCAAGGACCCGGATATGGGGCCGGGCTTGCATGCAGTTGGACCGGGGCACGGCGGGGCGCGTTTCAAGACGCGCGCCGAGTTCCTCGATTCGATCGAGGCGATCGTCAAGCAGGACATCGTCGACATCATGCTGACATCGGTTTCGAATCTTGAGAACCTCGTCAAGCGCAACGTCTTCGCCGGAACGGGGGTCAAGCCTGTTATCCGCGCCAATGACACGACCGACATCTGGCGCCATCGCGGAGCGTCTTTTCATAACCAGCCGTCGCGGCCGTTCCGCACCGCCTCGCTCAAGCGTGTGAAGCCGCTGACCGACCTTGGGCTCTACTCGATCACGTTCACCAATGACATTGACGCCGACCATGCCTCGCTTGAGGCGTTCAGAGATTTTCGTGACGACGCCGAAGCCATCGGCTTCGGCTATTTCCTCGAGGTGTTCAATCCGAATGTCGAGCGGGGCTTGACGCCGGAGACCATGCCTCAGTTCGTCAACGATGCGATCGTCCGGTGCCTCGCCGGGCTCACCGAGGCGGAGCGGCCAAAATTCCTCAAGATCGCCTATAATGGGCCGAGAGCCCTGGAAGAGCTGGCGTCGTTCGACCCTAGCCTCCTGGTTGGCGTGTTGGGTGGCGGAGCCGGCACGACCCGCGATTGTTTCGAGCTCATTCATCAGGCGGAGAAATATGGCGCGCGTGTCGCGCTGTTCGGCCGCAAGATCAACCTCGCGGAATCCCCGCTCGACATCGTCCGTCTCATGCGCGCGGTCGCCGACGGCGCCATGACCCCGCCCGAGGCGGTCAAGGACTACCACGCGGCGCTCCAGAATCAGGGTCTGAAGCCGACGCGCGAGTTAGCGGTCGACAGCGCGATCACAGAATCCGTCCTCAAGCCGGCGTGACCGATGAGCGAGCGGCGCGGCGTGTTGTCCGCAGGCACCTGGTGCGTCGATTTCAATAAGTCGATCGCACGCTGGCCGGATGAGGACACCTCCAACGAGGTTCTGGCGATCGATCGTCAGAACGGGGGTTCCGGCTCCAACATGGCCTTCGACCTCAAGCGCCTCGATCCGGACTTTCCGGTCGAGGCGATGGGTCTTGTCGGCGATGACGATCTCGGGCGCTTTCTCTTTCAGCAGTGTGATGCGCTCGGCGTCAGCCGCGCCGCGCTCCGCGCCCAGCCAGGCGGCGCGACGATGAGCGTCGACGCTTTCAATGTCGCGGCCAATGGCCGACGCACCCATTTCTACCATCAAGGCGTGGCGGCCGAGATGACGCCTGACGACTTCGATTTCTCTTCGACCAATGCGAAAATTCTGCATCTTGGATTGCCGGGCGCCCACAGGGTGATGGACATGCCGTGGCGCGGCGAGGCCAACGGTTGGGTCGCGGTGTTGCGCAAGGCGCGGGCCCACGGCCTCAGCGCCAACCTCGAAATGATGACGACCCGGGCCGAAAGGCTCGCCGAGCTCGGCAGGCCGTGCTTGCCGCATCTCGATTGCCTCATCGTCAACGACTACGAGATTGGCGCGCTGGCGGGACGCGAGACGCGGCGGGCCGACGGCTCGACCGATCCGGCGGCGGTCTCGCGGGCGATCGACGATGTGCTCGAGCTCGGCGCCATGCGCTGGACGGCGGCTCATTTTCCCGAAGGCGCGGTCGTGGGCGGACGCGACGGATCGCGGCTTGCGCTGGGTTCGGTCGCGCTCCCGGCGAGCGCCGTCATCGGCGCCAACGGCGCGGGCGACGCCTTCGCTGCCGGTATGCTCTACGGGCTGCATGAGCGATGGCCCATTGTTGAGTGTCTCGAGCTCGGGCATGCATGCGCCGCGGCGTCGATGCGCGCGGTGTCGACAACGGCTGGCGTTGGAACCGTCGGCGAATGCCGGGCGCTTGCGAAGCAATGGGGATTTAGGCCGCTGGCGCTCGATGGCTGAGCGCGCTCAAAGCGCCGGCTGAGTTGTTCGAGGGGGATTGTCTGAGCCGTGCCGGAATTTCCGCATCGCCTGATCTTCGTGCGCCACGGCGAGACGGCCTATAACGCCGAAAACCGCCTGCAGGGGCAGCTCGATATCCCTCTCAACGCGCGCGGGCGCGAGCAGGCGCGCGCGCTTGGCGGAACGCTGCGGAGTCTTATCGGGCGCGAGATTGACCGCCTCGAGGCGGCTCGAGCCTTTTTCGCCTCGCCGCTCGAGCGCGCCAGGGAGACGATGGAGATCGCGCGCGACGCGATGGGCCTATCGCCCGGGCGCTATCGCCTCGACGCAGTCTTGAAAGAACTCAGCTTCGGCGCCTGGGAAGGGCTGACCTGGCAAGAGATCGAAACCAAGGATCCCAAAGGCTTGCGCGCGCGGCGCGAGGATCGATGGGCCTTCGTGCCCGATGGCGGAGAGAGCTACGCCATGCTCGCGGACCGCCTGCGTCCGTGGCTCGACCGCCTGAACGAACACGCGTTCGTGATTTCGCACGGGGGGGTCGCGCGTGTCCTTATGGCGCTGATTGCGGGGATTCCGCCGGCGAAGGTGGTCGACGCCCCAATCATTCAAGGGAGGGCAATCGTATTTGAGAATGGGGGCTGTCGGTGGATCGGATGACGGTTACAGAGGCCATCGCTGAGCCGACGCCTTCGCCGGCGCGGCACAAGCCGCCTGAGCCGCCGGATGTATCGTCCGGCACAATCCTGACCCTGGCCGCCGCCTGTGGCCTCCTAGTCGCTAATATCTATTACGCGCAACCGCTGATCGCGGAGATCGCCCAATCGCTTGGCCTGGCCACCGGCGCGGCTGGCCTTATCGTGACAATGTCGCAGATCGGCTATGGTGTCGGCCTCCTGTTCGTCGTGCCGCTCGGCGATCTCGTCGAGAACCGCAGGCTCATCTTGATCTCGGTGGCGCTCAGTGCGGTCGCGCTGGCCTGCGCTGCTTTCGCCCCGTCTGCTGGCGTCTTTCTGACCTGCGCCGCCGTGGTCGGTCTGGGCTCGGTCGCCGTGCAAATCTTGGTCCCACTTGCGGCGCATCTCGCCCCCGATGCGACCCGCGGCCGCGTCGTCGGCATGGTGTCGAGCGGGCTCATGATCGGCATCATGCTGGCGCGTCCCGTTTCAAGCTTCATCGCCGCGCAGTCATCATGGCGCGTGGTGTTCGGGCTCTCGGCTACGGCGATGGTGGCGCTCGCCGCCGGGCTCTCACGCGCGTTGCCGAGACGCGCCCCGCGAACCAAAATGACTTACGCCGAACTGATGGGCTCGATGGTCCATCTGGTGAAGGGGACGCCTATCCTCCGCCTGCGGGCCTTCTATCAGGGCTGCTTGTTCTTCGCCTTCAGCCTGTTCTGGACGACGACGCCCCTCTTGCTTGCTGGGCCGCACTATCGCCTGACGCAGAACGGCATCGCGCTTTTCGCGCTCGCTGGCGTTTCGGGCGCCATTGCCGCGCCAATAGGCGGCCGCATCGCCGACCGCGGTTGGGGCCGGCCCGCGACTGGCGGCGCCATCTCCCTTGTCGCACTTGCGATGCTCGGGTCAATTTTGATCCCGCAAGGTTCGGTGGCCGGGCTCTCGCTTCTGGTCGCCGCCGCCATCGCGATCGATTTCGGCGTCCAGGCCAATCTGGTGCTGGGTTTTCGCGCCATTTTTTCCCTCGCTCCTGACGCCCGCGGACGCCTTAACGGCGTCTATCTGTCCACGGCGTTCGTGGGCGGCGCGATAGGCTCAGCGCTCGGCGCATGGGCTTACGCACGAGGCGGATGGGGGCTGGCGTGCTGTGTTGGACTAACGCCGCCGCTCATTGCGCTCGCGCGATTTCTATTCGCGGTCGCGGCTGGAAAGCAGTGAGCCGGCCAGCAAGCGGGCCGGCCGGCTGTCGCTCTGGACCTCAGGCCGCTTTCATGTTGACGGTCGAGGTCGCGAGCTTGGTGAGAAGCTGGTCCGCTTTGATCTCCTCCTGCAGCGTATCGTCAAGGAGCTTCGCGGCGTCGTTCATGCCAAGTTCCTTGGCCCAGGTTTTGAGCGTGCCGTAGCGGGCGATCTCGTAGTGCTCGACCGCCTGGGCGGATGACGCGAGGCCGGCGTCGAGGGCCTCTGCGCCCTTGAAATCTTCCATGATTTCCTTCGCCTCATCGATGATGCCGAGGATCGCCTCGCAGGTCTTGCCGCGCGCAGGCCGGCCCAGCAGCTCGAATACTTCGTTGAGGCGGTCGACGTGGCCTTCCGTCTGATCCCGATGGGTCTCGAAGGCCTGCTTGAGTTCAGGCGACGCAGCTTCCTTGGCCATTTTGGGCAAAGCGCGCAAAATCTGCTTCTCGGCGAAATAGATATCCTTGAGGGTCTCGGAGAACAGATCTTTGAGGTTCTTCTGGTTCGGCATGGCGAGCTCCTTGGCGGTTACCGCAAGCAAGAACGGGCTCGGACGCGTTAGGTTCCAGCTGAACTCGTTGGCGCGCGCGGCGATTGGGCTTCGCGCTTGCTTATGACGCGCCGAGGCGCGACAATCGTCGGAACGGAATACTCGTTTGGGTAAAGGGAAGTTGCCGAAGGAGGCTCGTCCATGACCAGTAAGCTCGACCAGCTGCGCACTATGACCACCGTCGTCTCGGACACGGGCGACATGGAGGCGATCCGCGCCTACAAGCCAACCGACGCCACGACAAACCCGTCGCTGATTCTGAAGGCGGCGGAGATGCCGGCCTATGCGCGTCTTGTCGACGAGGCGATTGCGTGGGGGGGCAAGCAAAAGGCCTCAGTCGGCGAGGTGACGGACCGCATTGCAGTGAACTTCGGCTCCGAACTGACGAAGATTGTTCCTGGCCGCGTGTCGACCGAGGTTGACGCCGATCTCTCCTTTGACACGGAGGGCATGGTCGCCAAAGCGAAGTCCTTGATCGCCGCCTACAAGGAGCGAGGCATCGGCCACGAGCACATTCTCATCAAGCTCGCTTCGACCTGGGAAGGCGTGCAAGCGGCCAAGCGCCTGCAGGCCGAAGGCATCGATTGCAACATGACCCTCGCCTTCTCGCTCGCCCAGGCGATTGCGGCGGGGGACGCCAAGGCGTTCCTTCTTTCGCCCTTCGTCGGACGCATCCTCGATTGGCATGTGAAGGCGGGCGGGGGGCCGTACACTCCCGAGACCGACCCGGGCGTGCAATCGGTCCGCGCCATCTACGCCTACTATAAGACCTATGGAATCAAGACGGTCGTGATGGGGGCGTCGTTCCGCAACACCGGCGAGATCGAGGCTCTGGCGGGCTGCGACCGGCTCACAATCTCGCCACAGCTACTCGACGCGCTGTCGAAGGACGAGGGCGTGCTCACTCGGCATCTCGACCCGGCCAAGCCTGGTCCAGCGCCAGCCAAGATTGCAATGGACGAAAAGACCTTCCGCTGGATGCTGAACGAGGACCAGATGGCGACCGAGAAGCTGTCCGACGGCATCCGTCTCTTCGCCCACGATCTCAATAAGCTGAGGACGACGGTGCAGCAGCGGCTGGCGAAGGCGGCGTAACCGCGGGCCGAAGGCGGGGATTGCGCCGCGCCGGAGCTTGCCGGTGGACGGCTTGCGGCGGAAGCGGCCTTTCGTCGCCGAGCGCCACTTCGCCTCGGGCGTTACCGATGCTCGAACGCCCGGGCGCCCCTGATAAGCCCGGACGGGGTGGGGATCGCCACTTTGAGGTCTGATCGACTAGCCTCGATGTTCTCGAGGAACTGGCGCGCGCTCTCTTTCCACGTGAAACGCATCGAATGTTCGCGCGCCTGCTCGCGCGACATGGTCAACGCCTTGAGGCAGGCCGCCCGCAGATCCTCGTCGAGCACTCCAGCGCTAGGCCCTACGACATCGATCGGTCCAGGCACAGGATAAGCCGCGACCGGCAAGCCGCTAGCCATAGCCTCGATCATAACGATCCCGAACGTGTCGGTGCGCGAGGGGAAGACGAACACGTCGGCGCTCGCATAGATGTCAGCCAGCGCTTCGCCTTGCTTGGCGCCGAGAAAATGCGCATGGCGGTAGCGGCGCTCGAGGTGGCGTCGAACCGGTCCGTCGCCGACGATGACGGTCGAGCCGGGCAGATCGAGGGCAAGCAGCGCTTCAAGGTTCTTTTCCACCGCGACCCGCCCAACCGATAGGAAGATCGGCCGCGGCAGGTCGAGCGCACGCTTGGCCCGTGGGCGGTAAACGGCATGGTTGACGCCGCGCGTCCAAAGCCGGACTCGGGGAAGCCGCGGCGGGTGAGGTCCGCGCCGATCGTCGGCGTCGGCGCCATGACTGCAGCCGAAGGTCCATGAAAATAGCGCAAGCCCGCATAGGTCAGCCATTCGGGAACGCGGATCCGCGCCGACACATATTCGGGAAAACGGGTGTGGTAACTGGTGGTGAAGATCCGCTTATGCGTGAGGCAATAGCGCCGCGTCAGCCAGCCGATCGGTCCTTCGGTGGCGATATGGATATGGTCGGGCTTGGCTTCCTCGATGCGCTGTCCGATCTTTCGCCAGGATGGGATTGCGACGCGAATTTCCGGGTAGGAGGGCAGGGGAGCGCTCCACATGCCCTGCGGCGTGAGGAAGTCAAAAGCCGCGCCCAATTCGGCGGCCGCCTGGGTCATTCGCTCCAGCGTCGACACCACCCCATTGACTTGGGGACGCCAAGCGTCGGTCGCGATCAGGATGCGCATCAAGCCGCTTCCGCTTGCGCCTCGTCGGCTTCCCCTTCGAACGAAGCGGTGTCATCGACCAACGCGGCGAGCCGCAACGGATCCTTCCAGCGCAGCACCTCCAGCCGGCCGTCGTGGTGCTCGACGACGAGCGAGCAGGATTCGACGAAGTCGCCGGTATTGACGTAGATCACGCCCTCCATGTCGCGGATGACCGGATGATGAATATGGCCGCAGACCACGCCGTCGACGCCGCGCTTTTTGGCTTCCCCAGCCAGCTCACGCTCGAATGAGCCGATGAAATTGACCGCGTTCTTGACCTTGAGCTTCGCCCAGGCCGAAAACGACCAATAGGGCAGGCCCAACGCCCGGCGCGCCGCGTTGAAATGGGTGTTGACGAACAGGGCGAAATCGTAGGCCCAGTCGCCGAAGAAGGCCAGCCACTTCGAGTGCCGCACGACAACGTCGAATTCGTCGCCATGAATGATGAGGTAGCGCTTGCCGTCGGCCGCGGTATGGATCGCTTGCCGCTTGATCTCGATCCCGCCGAAGGTCAGGCCGAAGAACTGACGGGCGAATTCATCGTGGTTGCCGGGAACGAACACCATCCGCGCGCCGCGCCTGACCTTGCGCAGCAATTTCTGGATGACGTCGTTATGCGCCTGCGGCCAGTACCACCCGGAGCGGAGCCGCCAGCCATCGATGATGTCGCCGACCAGGTAGATCGTGTCGGCCTCGACATGCCGCAGCATATCCAGGATAAGATGCGCCTGGCAACCGCGCGTGCCCAGGTGCAAATCCGACAGGAACAGCGTCCTGTATCGATGGGTTTGTTGGGACTTGGGCACAGAGGGCCTCCTCGCGAGGGGGCGAACAACGAGAAATGACTGCGCAGATTCTCATGTCGCTTCGATGACGCGACGCACTCGAAGCGTTTATAATTGTCGACTTGGATAGTGTCGAGAGCAGGGGCGCCACAGTGGACTTGGGAATCGCCGGCCGGAAAGCGATCGTTTGCGCGTCGAGCAAAGGTTTGGGCCGCGCCTGCGCGCGGGCGCTGGCGGAAGCTGGATGCGCAGTCGTTCTCAACGGGCGCGACGCGGAGGTCTTGGACCGGACCGCGCAGGAACTACGGCAGGCGACGGGCGCGGAAATTCGTATGGTTCCGGGGGATCTCGACAATCCAGCGACGCGCGCGGAACTGACCGCGGCCTGCCCAGACGCCGATATTCTGGTCAATAACAACGGCGGGCCGCCATACAAGAGTTTCGGCGAGATCAACCGCGAGGATGTCCTCAAAGGGATCGAGTTCAACATGCTGACCCCGATCGCTCTCGTACAAGCGCTGGCGCCGGGCATGGTTGAGCGCAAGTTCGGGCGAATCATCAACATCACCTCGAGTTCGGTCCGGGCGCCGATCGCCGGCCTCGACGTCTCGTCGGGCGCGCGCGCCGGGCTGACCGCGTTCCTCGCCTCTGCCGCCCGGCTGTTCGCGCGCGACAACGTGACCATCAACTCGATCCAGCCTGGATCGTTTGAAACCGACAGGCAGAAATCCGGCCTCGCGCGCGCGGCGGCGCAGCGAGGCGTGAGTGTGGACGCTGCGCGCGCCGATTCGAAGGCGCGCATCCCGGTCGGGCGATTTGGCGATCCGGCCGAATTCGGCGCGCTTTGCGCCTTCCTCGCCAGCGCCCACGCGGGATTCATCACGGGTCAGAACATCCTGATCGACGGCGGCGCGTTCGCGGGCGCTTTTTGAGTGGGCCGAACGCTCGCGCGACGCCAGCGCCGCGCGCGGATCCGGGTCGTAAGCGCCCTGCTCGGATGCTGTGCCCTTCTCAGTCAACCGCTCTCCTCGGCGGGCGAATTGTCAGTCACGAGCCTCGGTGAGGCCTTGAGCATCGCCTTCGATTGCGCTGGTCGGACATCCGAGGCGGGAAGTCTTCCCTCGTTCGCGGTCGGCGGCGAGGCGAAGTTCGAGGTGTCCGCGACCTTCGGCGAGGGCGCAATTGTGGCATTGATCGATCCGCAAGCAAGCGCGGTCCTCAAGCCCCTTTATGACGCCGAAACGGCCATCGGACATCTGAGGTTCAGCGACGGCGAGGAGGCGACGATCGTCTGGACGCGAATGTCCGGCGCCGACGGCGCGCTCATGGGCGAGGCGATCATGAGCGACGGTGACGTGCTTACGCTCACGATCGAGCAAACGTCCGGAGGGACGTCGCAGCGACCGTTCGTCCTGTTCGCCGCGGCTCCCGCAAGCCTAGTCCGCGGAACCTGCGCCGCCTTCCCGCATCGCTAAGCCCTTTGCGAGCCGAGCGGCGAGCGCGATCCGACGGCTGAATCCGTCCAAGTAAATCAAAGTAAATCCAACTTTCCGGCGGAATATGAAAGATGTAGCACATTTTCTGATTTGTCAAATTGTCTGCGGCTAAGCCGCCTTGTCGAACGCCGCCGGCAGGGCTACATAAAAGCCAGCCGGGCGCACTCATGCCTAGAAGCGATCGTCGCCGCGAAAAAAGTGCGAACCACGATGCGGGGAGAGAATGGTTTGACGGCTGTTTGTCGGCCATGGTAGCCTATACTCGGCTCTGGGCTCTCAGCAGAACGGAGCTCAGAAGAGACAGTCGGAAAGACACAGAAGGAAACGACGCCATGGCATGGTCGACCCCTGAAGTTCGTGAAGTCTGCGTTGGCATGGAAGTGACGAGCTACCTGTCGGCGGAGATGTGATTTGAACGCCGCCCGTCAAAGCGGGCGGCGTCAAATTCTTGAGCCCGTCGGCGCGCGCACCGCTTCGACGGGCAACCGTTTTCTTGCGCCGAGCGGCGCTATTTTTTTGCCTACTCGGGCCGAAGCGCGGGACCCATCGCGCGCCCCCAGGGTGAACGAATTTATCGGCTCAGCGACCGCCCATCTTCCAGCAAGGTTGTGTTTAAGACCGGATGGAGGCGGGAGGCGCAACGGAGCGATCCCCGCGTGAACTCAACAGCGGAAGCTCTAGCACTACTTTGGCAGATTAAGAGTTCGGAAAGGATTTTGACCGATCGTCGGCTCCGCGATTTGGAGGGCCGGCGTGGCGGACTGGGGCGGGGATCTTGATCGGTGGCTTGCGCCGTTCCTGGCGCGGCTCGGACACAAGGCGCGCCGACGGATGTGTCCGCTCTACGTTGCTGGGCTGATTGGGCCGGGCGACCGCAAGAGCGTCGAGCCGATGGCGTCGCGATGGGCGCCCGGCGACTACGACCAGTTGCATCATTTCATTGCGAGCGGCGTCTGGAACGAAGCGCCGCTGGAAGAGGAACTCGCGATCCAGGCGGACAAGCTGATCGGGGGCGCCAATGCAGTCCTTGTCGTCGACGACACGGCGCTGCCGAAGAAGGGGTCGCATTCGGTCGGGGTCGCGCCGCAATACGCCTCGGCGCTCGGCAAGACCGCCAATTGCCAGACGCTGGTGTCGCTGACGCTGGCGCGGGACGAGGTTCCGGTGATGATCGGCCTGCGCCTGTTTCTGCCGGAGAGCTGGACCGGCGCCCCCGACCGGATGGCGAAGGCCCGCGTGCCCGAGACCTGGCGGGCGGCGCGGACGAAGCCGGAGATTGCGCTGGCCGAGATCGACCGCATCCGCGCCGCTGGCGTTCGGTTTGCGACGGTGCTGGCGGATGCAGGCTATGGCCTGTCCGCGCCGTTCCGCCAAGGGCTCGACGCGCGCGGCCTGAAGTGGGCGGTCGGAATCCCCAAGCAGCAGAAAGTCTATCCGAGCAATGTCAGGCTGGTGTTTCCGATCGCCGGACGCGGGCGGCCGCGCAAGCGCCATATTCCCGATCAGCTCTCCGCGCCGGCTGAAGACGTTCTCACCACCGCAAAGTGGCGACGCGTCAGCTGGCGTAAAGGAACCAAAGGGCCTTTGGCGGCCTCCTTCGCCGCCGTGCGCGTGCGGATCGCCGATGGTCCGCCACAACGCATCCATGAGAAGGGCATGCAGCACATGCCGGGCGAGGAGGCCTGGCTGGTCGGCGAGCGTCGCGCCTCGGGCGAGCGCAAATACTATCTTTCCAACCTGCCTCCCGACGCCAACCTCAAGACGCTCGCCGCCGCGATCAAGGCGCGATGGGTCTGCGAGCAAGCCCACCAGCAGCTCAAGGAAGAACTCGGCCTCGACCACTTCGAAGGCCGATCCTGGCATGGCCTGCACCGCCACACGCTCATGACGATGATCGCCTACGCCTACCTGCAAAGCCGCCGCCTCGCCGAAGCGAGCGGGGGAAAAAGAATCCGCCAAGGGCCGCCCAAGCCGACACTGCCCGCGATCCGGCGCGCCGTGCTCGCCATTCTCGCTCGCGCGCCGCCTTATCGATGTCCCCACTGCAGGCGAACCCTCCGAAGACACCTCGAATAAATCTGCCAAAGTAGTGCTAGTGTCAAAACCCAATCGCGTGCGTACGTCGGTGACCGCGTGGGGATCACTGCCGTGCGAAGACGACGCAGTTCACGACCGTAATGTTGTCGCACCTGTAGCCCGCGATTCCTGAATTGGCGGGCACGGCACGTCGCCGTAAGAGCAGAATACGCAGCAATCGCCCGCTTTTGGCTTCAACAGCGTTTTGCAGTCAGAGCATTCGTAGAAATATTGGCAGGAGTCAGTGGACATCGCTTCGGATGCTTGACGTCCACAGACAGGACAGGTGAGCGTCGAGACCGGTTTGAACGCGAACATGAGCGGCTTCAGCTCTTCGGCGCGGAGGGATATCCCGCGTCCGTTGTGGCGCGGACGAGCAGTGGGATCGCCGCCTTGGCATCGTCATAAGTGACTGTCGCGGTCTTGTCCTTGAAAGAGATCAGCACTTGGCTGACGTCGGGAACCGCCGCGAGACTCCCCTTCACAATGTGCGGGCAGGCCGAGCAGGTCATGTTTTCAACGGCAAGCGTCACGGTCCTTTCGGCGGCGAACGACGCTGTATTGAATAGAAGAGCCGCGGAAGCGGCGGCGAACAGCAGCTTGGTCATGTGATCTTCTCCTATCGTCACGTGAGGATCAGTGGGGCTAGGAAGTCGAAAGCAACAGCCGCCGCCACAAGGAGCGTCGCGGCAACGAGCGCGACACTGACGACTCTGTTGGGCAGTGACCGGGAGCAGGCCGCGTCTTCACCGCAGGCTGTCCGGCGCGCGCGCCAAACCAGCCGATAGCCATAGCCGAGACAGGCAAGCGTCATAGCGACGAAAATCGGCTGATACGGCGCGAGCCTGGTCAAATTGCCGATCCACGCGCCGCTGACGCCAAGGCCGAACAGCAAAAGCGGCACGATGCAGCACGAGGAGGCCGCAATCGCCGCCAAAATGCCGCCTGCTGCAGCAAGCTTCTGCGCGCGCCCCGCTGCCGCATCGATCATTGCCGGCGGGGCGGTCAGTTGTCTCGGTTCCCCCCTATATGCGCGCCGATTGCTTGCCATCGGGACATCGTGCATCCTGTAGCGACTACAGGAGCAAGCAAGATTCTGCGATGCAGCCGATCACAGATAAGCGAGAAGGGTCGCTTTCCATTGGCGCGCTGTCGCTGCAGACGGGCGTCCATATCGAAACCATCCGCTACTATGAGCGGATCAAGATGCTTGCCGCTCCGCCGCGCACCGCAGGAGGCCGGCGGGTTTACGGCGAGCGCCACCGGCGAACGCTTGGGTTCATCCGGCGGGCAAGGGATTTGGGTTTCAACCTCGACGAAATCCGCGCCCTATTGGATTTGGACGGGTCAGGCCGCGCCTCATGCGCGGAGGTGCGGGAGATTGCAAGCGGGCACCTTGCCAAAGTCCGCGCGAAGCTCGCCGATCTCGCCAGGCTCGAGGCAGTGCTGTCCGAAACGGTTGGGCAATGCGCGAGCGACCTTACCCCGCAGTGTCCTGTCCTCGCCATTCTCGACACTGAGCGCCCCTCTCCTACCCTACGTCGAAGCCAGTCAAGCTGATTGGGTTTGACCCTAGCGTCCTGATTCTGAAGCTGCGTATTTCATCCCAACGCCCTCGTGCCTCAACGCGCCGCGAAGCGGCCTCGAAGGACGCATCCAGTACGGCCGGCCCGGGCGCCGCCTTCTGGAGCATCCTTCGAGACGCGAGACTTCGCTCGCTCCTTGAGGCATGAGGTGGTGGGTTCACCACGTCACTCGACGTTCACTGTCAATCGAACGAACGTCGAATCCGGGGCACTAACACGTGTCTACGGTTGACGGCGGCGCGTATCTGGCCGGCCGCATCCGCTCGGGATCGGCTATTGAGCCGGCGCCTTCACCGAAATCTCAATCCCCGAATAATACGCCGCCAGATTTTCGATATCGGCCTCCGAGAGATCCTGAACCACGACCGACATCATTTCGTTCTTGCGCTCCCCGGGCTTGAACGCATTGATCTGCTCGGTCGGAGGACAGTCGACGCTCCGCACAATCATGCGACATGGCCGAAGGCATCAGGGGCGCGACATCGTGCTCCGTGCCTAGCCCCCAACAAGAGTAGGATAGCGGCCTCGCGCCACGCCGCAAGTCATTTTAGCGATTGAAATAATTCCAGGCGGAATTCCAAACGAAGTTGGGAACCCATCCCAATTCTTCCCGCCTTCGGTCACGTCGTCCAAAAAGGCGCCGGTTTCGCGGTTGAGAAACTCAACGTCCTCCGGAAAAAACCCGCCGGCCGATGCGTGGTCCCTCACTGTGCCCGGACTGATCGTGACGACCCTGACGTTGGCGATATTCTTCGCCGCTTCCTTTAACTCGAAATCTTTGGCTCGAAATCCGGATTGAGCAGCTCCTTGGCGCCGGCGCCGCCGACGTCGCGCCGCTCATAGGCCCAGCCCTGGTAAATCCAGTCATTGGCGTCGAACGCCTTCATCATGGCGTTCTCCTGTTCCCAACCGCCGTCGCGGCCGCAGGTCCATCGCCCAGCTCCAGCTTTGGCCGAGCCAGCCCGTCGAAGTCGCCGGCGAACCGCCCTGCGCCTCGGGATCAGCGATCACGTCGAGGCGAAGGTCGCAGCTGGCGCGCACGACCTAGGATCGGCGAGATCACCCGCAGCGCATGTAAGGAGACCCCCGAACTGCTTGGCCAGTCTTGCTATTGCGCTCAAATATTCCGGGTGTTTTGACATTTTTCCCCCATGGGTTCCGAAGAAGCGCGGAATCACGAGACGGGATGCCCGGTCGACGCCGGCAGGGCGGACGATATTGTTCGATATTCCGAACGAACGCGTCTATAATGCGCGCGAAAGGCGAAGCGCGCGATGGGTGTTGAAGGCAAGGATAGGGCAAAAGTTCTCGAAGCTGGGGCGGCGTCGCTGTCCAACCAGCTCGGGCAGGCCGTGCTCAAGTTGCGCAAGGGGTACGGACTGTCGCTGGCCGACCTGTCGCAGCATTCGGGCGTCGCCAAGTCGATCATCTCGCAGATCGAGCGGAATGAGACCAATCCGACGTTGACCACGATCTGGCGCCTCGCGCACGCGCTCGACGTGTCGATCAAATCGATGCTGCGAGGTGCCGAAGAGGGGCCGTTTATCGAGCATCTGGGCCGGGGGACCACGCCGATTTTTGTCTCCGACGACGGACTATGCCGCCTTGCCGTGATCGGCTGGCTGAAAACCGTTGACTGGCTGCAATGGTACGATTTCCAGGCCGATCCAGGCGGAGTTCTGGAATCTGCCGCCCACCTGCGCGGCTCGGTCGAGTGCCTGTCGGTTCTGGACGGCGAACTCGAGGTCGAGGTCGGCGAGACGACGGCGACCGCCTGCGGCGGCGAAACGCTGCGCTACCGTTGCGATATGCCTCATCGGATCCGCAACCTGAGTGAGAAGCCGGCGCACGCCACGATGGTGTGCATTCTCAAGGCTGCGATGATGGACTGACGCTCCGCCCGATCCTTCGGCTGGGTTGGGTGGCCGACGAACGGCCAAACCGGAGCCGTCATGCGGAATTAACGCATCGGGCGCCATGACGTGACCGCACCGCCATGGCGGAGCGAATTGGGATTGCCTTTCGCGCGACGAATCGCACAACGCGCCGCGTCGCTGATTCCGGCTCCCTTTGTGCCCGCTCCCTTCGCCAGCGTCCCGGATCGGGGCAGCGAGGCCACGGAGGAGGGAAGACTTTGGCGACCATGACCTAACGGCGGCGCCCCAGTCGCGCGAATTGGGATTGCCTTTCGCGCGGCGAATCGCGCGCCGCGCCGCGTCGCTGATTCCGGCTCGATTTGTGCCCGCTTCCTTCGCCGGCGTCCCGGATCGGGGCGGCGAGGCGCCGGAGGAGGGAAGGCTTTGGCGACCATGACTTGACGTCAGGCGGCCTCCGGGACAAACCGGGCGCGCCGGCTCGAGATTCGGCAAGCGCCTGATTTGCCGACGCTTTGCGCCTGGAGCGGCGCGGAAAGGAACGGCTTCAAGACGACCCGACAATCCTGAAGGGCTATGGGCCCCCAAAATTTAACTCGCTTTGTTTGCGAATCGGAGTCCGCGTGACGGGGTCTCCGATTCGTACTTGATTTGTTGTCGCCCTGATCCCGCGCCCGGGGACGCCATTGGGTTTGCTCGACAGTCGCCGGCGCGATATGAGGGCCGTTTGGGCTTGGCCGGAGCGCTTGGTGACCACGACGCCTTCCGTAGCTCGTCAAGATAGCCAGGACGGGGTCGTCCTGTCGTTGGCGGGGGAGTGGATCGTCTCCGCCGGACCCCAGCTGGAGGCGGCTGGGGTTTCCCTCCTTTCCTCGGCTCAAGGCGCGAAACGCGTCGTCCTCGATCTCGCCGCTCTTCAGCGCATGGACACGGCCGGGGCCTGGTTCATCGATCGCGCTCAGGACGAACTCGCGGGCGCAGGAGCGACTGTCTCCTATCGCAACGCGGGACCCAAGCAATCCCTCCTGCTCAAGGAGGCTGGCTACCATGCGCCCGAGAAGTCCACGCGGGTTCCTCCGCCGCACACGGTCGCGCTGCTCTCAGCGGTCGGCGAGACGGTCTACGAGTCGGGCGTCGATTTCTTCGACATTGTCGACTACCTCGGCGAAGTCGTTGTGATGTTCTTGCGCCTTGCCCCGCAGCCGTGGCGCTGGCGTTGGACCCCGATGGTGTATCACCTCGAGATGTACGGGCTCCGCAGCGTGCCGATCATCATGCTGATCAACTTCCTGGTCGGCGCGATTGTCACTCAGCAGGGGATTTTCCAGCTCACCCGCTTCGGTGCCGCTGACTTCGCGGTCAATCTGGTCGGCGTTTTGGGTTTGCGCGAACTCGGCGTGCTGATGACTTCGATCATGATCGCGGGACGCACCGGGTCGTCGATCACCGCCGAGATCGGATCGATGAAGATGCGCGAGGAGATCGACGCTCTGAAGGTGATGGCGCTCGACCCCCTGGAAGTCCTGATCATCCCGCGGCTGGTGGCGCTGGTCATTGCCCTGCCGGTCCTGACCTTCCTTGCCGATTTGGCGCAAATGGGGGGTGGCCTCCTCGTCAGTTGGATCTACGCCGGCTTGACGCCCGCGGTCTTCCTAACTCGTCTGCAGAGCGCCATTTGGGTTCAAACGTTTCTGGTCGGCCTCATCAAGGCGCCGTTCATGGCTATAGTGATCGGCCTGATCGCCGCCACCGAGGGCATGGAGGTGCGTGGGTCGGCCGAGTCGCTTGGCCGATGCGTGACATCGTCGGTGGTCAAGTCGATCTTCATGGTAATCGTCATGGACGGGCTGTTCGCGATGTTCTTCGCCACGGTGGACTATTGAACGACAACGCCCCAACCTCCGGCGCCTCCGAGCGCGAGGCCGTCATTCGTGTGCGCGGCCTTAAGGTGGGCTTCGGCGACCACCTGGTGATGGATGGGCTCGATCTCGATCTCTATCGCGGCGAAGTGTTGGGCTTTGTCGGCGCCTCGGGTGCCGGCAAATCCGTGCTGACCCGGACGATCCTTGGCCTCATACACAAACAGGCGGGGACGATCGAAGTGTTCGGCTTGGACGTCGACAATATGACGCCGCACGACCGTCTGGTAGTGGGCGAGAGATGGGGCGTATTGTTTCAAGAAGGCGCGCTGTTCTCAAGCTTGACAGTGCGGCAGAACATTCAGGCGCCGATGCGCGAGCATCTTGGCCTCTCCCAGTCGACGCTCGACGGTCTGGCGGCGCAGAAACTGGCGCTCGTCGGCCTGCCCCCGGAAACTGGCGATAAGTTGCCCTCCGAGTTGTCCGGCGGCATGACCAAGCGCGTGTCGCTGGCGAGGGCGCTCGCCCTCGACCCGGAGATCGTGTTCCTCGACGAACCGACCTCGGGGCTCGATCCGATCTCGGCCGGCGATTTCGACGATCTCATCGGCACGCTGCAAAAGACCTTGGGACTCACCGTCTTCATGGTCACGCATGATCTCGACAGCCTGTTTGCGATCTGCGACCGGGTTGCGGTGCTCGGACATAAAAAGGTTATCGCCGCCGGACCGATCAGCGAGCTCTTGCTTTCCGACGATCCTTGGCTCAAGTCGTATTTCCACGGTAAGAGAGGTGTGATCCGCCTCGGGGCGGCCGCCGACCGGCCTGCAGCGCTCGCTGCGGACGACCGGCCCCAGAACGCGAGGCGCTGAACACAATGGAGACGCGCGCCAATTACGTCCTGATCGGCGCCTTCACCTTGGCGGCGGTCGTCGGCGCGTTTCTATTCATAATGTGGATTGCGGGCTACGGATCTTCGGGTAGCCACCGGACCTTCGAGGTTGTCTTCAAGGGCTCCGTTGCGGGCCTCTCGAACGGCGCTAACGTCTCGTTCAACGGCATCAAGGTCGGCGAGGTCACGCATCTCACTTTCTCACGGAGCGATCCGCACCAAGTCGTCGCCGACATTGACGTCAACTCGGAGGCGCCAATCGACAAAAACACCAGGGCGCGTCTTGAGACACAAGGGCTGACGGGAGGCGCGGTGGTCGCTCTCCTAGGCGGCGCCACCGCCGGCCCGGCGCTCGTTGCCGAAAATGGCAGGCCGCCCATCATCTACGCCGGACAGTCGGTGCAACTGCAGGACATTCTGGATAACGTCGACGCCCTATCAATCAAAGCAACGTCGGTTTTGAATGACGCGGATAAGATCATCGCCGATAATTCCCCGACGATCCATTCGGCGCTCGCCAACGTCGATCAGTTTTCGAAGGCCTTGGCCGATAACTCGGCCGGAGTCGACGCAGCGCTAAAGAGCGTGGGTGAACTGGGGAAGCAGATCGGGCCGCTCGCCGCGCGCCTGCAAACCCTCTCCGACGACGCCGACCGGCTGGTCCAATCGATCGATACGGACCAGGTCCGCACGATCGTGGGGAACGTCCAGGCGATGTCCGCGAAGGGCGTCTCAGTCATCGATCGCGCCGACAAGCTTCTTTCTGACAATTCGGATTCAATTCAGTCGACGCTTCATAACGCCGATGTGTTCGCCAAGGCCTTGGCCGACAACGCGCCGAATGTCGACACGACGTTGAAGAACCTGGCCGAGATCAGCAAGACGGTCCAGCCGGTCGTGGCCCAGGTCCAGAGCCTCACGCAGAACGCCGATCGCTTGCTCAAGGCGGTCGAACCGGACAAGGTTCGCACGATTGTCGACAATGTCCAGAGTCTGTCGGCGAAAAGCAATTCAGTCGTCGATCGCGCCGACAAGCTGTTGGCCGACAATTCAGATCGGATCAACTCGACGCTTCAGAGCGCCGACGCTTTCGCCAAGACTTTGGCCGCAAACGGCCCCAACGTCGATACGACGCTGAAGAACCTGGCGGAGGTCAGCAAGACGGTCCAGCCGGTCGTGGCGCAAATTCAGAGCCTGTCGCAAGACGCCGATCGCGTGATCAAGGCGGTCGATCCGGATCAAGTTCGGGCCGTCGTCGGCAACGCGCAGACCTTTAGCCAGGCGCTTTCCGAGAGTTCGCAGAATTTCGAGACGCTGGCGCGCAACGGAGCTCAACTCGCAACGCACCTCAACGAGGATACTTCGAAGCGGCTGGACACCGCGCTCAATGACGTCAACGATTTGGCGAAGGCGATCGACTCCAACAAGATCGCAGACATCGTCGATTCGGCAAACGAAGTGGTGCAGACCGTGCATCAAAATCGCGGCAACATCGATTCGACGCTCAAAAACTTTTCCGAGATGTCCGCCAAGCTCAACGAATCTGCCGACAAGGTCGATGGCGTCTTGACAAGCGCCCAAAGTTTCCTTGGCTCGCCCAGCACAAAGGGCGCCGTTGATCGCATCAGCGAGGCGGCATTGTCGATCAAGAAACTCGCCGACGACGTCGACGTGCGGGTGAAGGACATCGCGACTGGCCTCACTCGATTCAGCAATTCGGGTCTGCGCGAGTATGAGGCTCTCGCCGTCGAGGGCAGGCGCGTTGTCGCGGACATTGACCGCGTGGTGCGATCACTCGGACAGAATCCAAGTCAGGTCCTGTTCGGGTCGAGACCCTCGTTGCCTGAATATCACGGCGGGCAATGATGGGGCGAAGGTGGGGTGGATTCTGGGAGCGATGGAAATTTGCCGCCGCAAGCGCGCTTATGTTTGCGCTTTCGGCGTGCGCCAGCGGACCCGCCCCGACCCTGTACGATCTTACCGCCGCGAGCCCGCCGCAGGCCCGCGCGGTCAGGGCGCAGTTCCGCGTCGGCCAGGCGACCGCGACCGCTGACCTCGATAGCGATCACATCCTTGTCCGCGAATCGCAGACGCTCGCCACTCTCGCTGGGGCCAGGTGGCCTGAGCCGCTGCCCGCGCTTTTTCGCGCGCGGCTAACCGAGAGTTTCCAGAACGCGGGCCTCGCCCGTTGGATCGACGGCACCGCGGCGACCGCCAATTACGAAGTCGATCTTGACATCCGAGCCTTCGAGCTCGACGCCCAGACAAAAGAAATTCATGTCGACATAGCCGCCTGGGTCGTGTCGCTCGGCAGCGGGCGGATCATGGCGGACCAGATTTTCACTCTTCGGACGCCCGTCGCGTCAACTGACGCTCCAAATGTGGCGGCGGCGATGGATCAGGCGGCTTCGACCGTCATGACTGAGATCGTCGCGTTCGTCGCCAAGAAGCTGTAACGCCGGGCCACTCGCGCGGCCTCTCGAGCCGGCTCTCAAACCTCTGAGCGGAAGGGACGCGCCGCTTCCCGGGCGTAGAACGCCGTGGCCCTCGTCACGTCGGCCTGGGTCAGCCCGTGGCCGGCTGGCAGGTCGTCGCGTTCAACGCGCGCGCCGGCTGCGGCGAGCGCCGCCGCCAGCTTCTCGGCGGTGGAGCGCGTGGCGATGGGATCGCTCACTCCGGACAGCATCAGCACGGGGACGCCGGAAAAGTCGGGTCTCGGCGGCTCAGCCAACGGCGCCATTGCGCGCAACAGGATTGCGCCGGCAAGCGTCTTCGGATGCAGCAAGAGAACGGCCGCGGCGATGTTCGCGCCGTTCGAGTAGCCCAATGCGAAGGGCTGAGCGAGGCCATAGGCGCGGCGCGCCTCGGCGACGAAATGGCTAAGCTCGTCCGCCCGGCGACGCACGTCGTCCTCGTCGAACAGGCCCTCGCGAAAGCGTCGGAAGAAGCGCGGTTTATCGCCTTCGAGCACATTCCCGCGCGGCGAGAGGAGCGCCGCTCCCGGCGCGATCTCGCGGCCGAGCGGCAAGAGGTCGGTCTCGTCGCCGCCCGTGCCATGGAGCAGAAGAAGCGGCGGACGGCTTGGGTCGGCGCCAGGCTCGAAGCGATGAATATAGACCAACTCGGCCGCCATCAGCGGCTTCCGTGGAGCGTCGGGAATTGCAAGGTTCGTCTCACGGCTCGTCGAGCTTCGGCAGCGCGGCTTCGATCGCCGCGCGGCGTCCCTCCAGGAACGGCGGCAGCTTGAGCGCCTCCCCAAGCGAATTGGGCGATTCGTCAACGGCGAAGCCGGGCGGATCGGTGGCGATTTCGAACAGCACCCGGCCGGGCTCGCGGAAATAGACCGAGCGAAAGTAGTTGCGGTCCTTCTGCTCGGTCACGCGCAGATGATGATCTTGGGTGAGCTTGCGCACCATCGCCGCCTGCGCCGCGTCGTCGGCCGCCCGAAAGGCGATGTGGTGAACCGAGCCCGCGCCCTGGCGCGCCGACAGGAATTCTCCCGCCGTCCTTAGATCGACGACTCCGCCGAGGTCGACGCCCGGCGCCTGAAAGCGTTGCGTCGCGCCCTCGTGGCCGCCGGCGACGAAGCCGAAGACGTCGGTCAGAATGGCGGCGGTCGGACCCGCTTCGGCCAGCAGCAGGCTCACGCTGTGGAAGCCGCGAATCGAATGTTCCGCGGGCACGCCGTCCGCGCTCCACCCAGGCTTGGCCTCGGCGCCCTTGACCCCGGTCAGCGCCAGCCGGGTCCCGTCCTGATCCTTGAACGCGATCGCCGTCGCGCCGAAGCGCTTTATGGGCGGATCGTGGGCGACGCCCTTCTCGACCAAGCGCTGGGTCCAGTAGCCGATCGAGCCTTCCGGAATGCTGAAGACGGTCTCCTGCGCTTCGCCGATTCCGAGCCGTCCGGGCGCGGCGCCCGCCCAGGGGAAAAAGGTGAGGATCGTGCCCGGATGGCCGGCCGCATCGCCGTAATAGAGGTGATAGGAGCCCGGATCATCGAAATTAACCGTTTTCTTCACCAGGCGCAGGCCAAGCGTTCCGGTGTAGAAATCGAGGTTCCGGCGCGCCGAGCCTGCGATGCTCGTCACATGATGGATCCCGCTCGGCATGCGCTCCTCCGTGTGGCGCGGCGATTGTACGCCGCTCCCCGCCGAGGGCCAACTTCCGCCGAGAACGGCCCGCCTTTCTGGCCGATGCCCCCGATCCGCCGCGGATCGGGAATGAGCGCCGACGAAGCGAACGGTTCTCTAAGCGCGCAACCGATTCACGGCCGCTGTTCCGGTCGCGAAGTCGACGACCGGCCGGAAAGGGACGGCGACCTCCGATTCGGCGACCGTACGACGAAAGGCGTCCGCGAAGGTCGCACCGCGCGCGGCAGCGCCCCCCGCTCTTGCGTCGAACACGGCCGCGCCGCCTGGTTCCTTGGCCTTGGCGCGGTAGAGCGCAGCGTCGGCCAGGCGCACCAGTTCGCCGGCCTCAGCGGCGGATGAGGGAAATAGCGCAAAGCCGCAGGCGGAGGTCAAACGAACGCCGAGCGGCGGAGCATCGAACGGCGTCGCGAATATCGTCTGGATTTCTTGCCCTAGGGCGGCCGCCTCGTCATGCGCGCCGATCCCATCGCAGAGGATTGCGAATTCGTCGCCGCCGATCCTCGCCGCTGACCCGCGCCCGTCCATCGCCTTGGCGAGCCGGTCGGCGACTTGCCTGAGAATCTGGTCTCCGGCCGGATGCCCGTGAACATCGTTGATGGGCTTGAAGCCGTCCAGATCGATCAGACCCAGTGCGAACGGCTCGCTGGTCTCCATCGCGGTCCGGATCCGGTCGGCGAGCAGGCTCTGAAAGCAGCGCCGGTTGGGCAGCCCGGTCAGGTCGTCGGTCAGCGCTATGGTCATAGCCGCACGCCGCGCCTCCTCGGCGGCGCGCTGCCTTTCAGCGATCAAGAGGCGCGACTGCACAATTTCGGCGAATATGCGGAAGTTCTCGTCGAGCATGCGGATGACGAAGCAGGCGGCGATGGCGAGCAGCGCTGCGAGCCCGAGCGTCAACTCGGAGCCGCGGGCGAGGAATGCGACGATCAGCGGCGCGGTCGCGGCGACGACGATAATGGTTGCTTCGATCGCCAGCATATTGAGGCAAATCGCGCAAAGCGCTGCGACGCCCCAGACGGCGACGAGCGCCAGAGCGAATTCGACCACGCCGTTCTGCCATGTCGAGATCGCCGCGGTCAGGGTGAACGCAAACGTCAGCGTTGGCCCGAGAACGCGTGCCGCGCGCACCTTACGGCGGACAAGGTCGAGCGCCTCAAGCTCTACGCTGGCGCGCGCCTGGAACCACGAAATGAGTCGAAAGACGGACACGCTAATAAGCGCCGCAGGCAGGAGGATCCCGCCGAGGAGCGACCGGTTTGGCGGCGCCGCGCCGAAGAACGCCAAAGCCGCAACGATGACGACTCCATGGACATAGGGGCCAAGCCGCGCCAGCGAACGATATTGCTCGCGCAGGAGCGCCGCATTGAAGGTTGCTTCGGAGACGTCGAAGCCCCGCGCGGGGCCGTAAGCAGCGACTCCGTTGCACGACACGCCGCATTCAGCCATTCGCGTAATTCCTGCCTCCGATGTCGCTTCCGGCGGAAGCTCGTCTGGTGGGTGAACCCTAGCGCCGTTCGGCTTGCAGCGGGTTAATCCGACGCCTGAAACCCGAGGTTTACGTAGCGGTAGTGAAGCACGCCTCTACGGCATGGATAAATTTTGATCTTTGACGATGAACGTTAAGCTCCGCGAAACCCGCCTCGCACGAGACGGATTCGCGCCCCACTCCCGTCAAACTGATCGGGCGTTGACCCAGAAGAAACGATCTCAGGTGGACCTAGCAGCTGAAAACTCAAAGCAGCGCCCCGTGACGCCCTGCCACCTGTTCGTCAGAAGTCGTCCGCCGCAATGCCACAATGATGTGGTCAAGGCCCCGAGAGCGCCGGTCAAAGCGTCGGGCGCTCCGGCGACCGCGAACGTCGCGCTATCCCAAGGCATATTTCGCGCGCCGGCCTCGTGTCGCGCGTCAACATTAAATCGTCCGAAGGGAGCAACTTCCCAGTCCGCGCGTTAAAGCCGCTTGCTGGGTCAACTGGAGTCCGCAATGCGCTGGATTGTCAATCGTCGCGAAGTGGAGCGGGAAGTGGATGTGCGAACGTCGCTTCTCGATCTCTTGCGAGAGCATCTGCACCTTTTCGGCGCGAAGAAGGGGTGCAATCAGGGAGCCTGCGGCGCCTGCACTGTCCTGGTTGACGGCGAACGCATCAATTCCTGCCTCGCTTTGGCCGTTCAGTACCAAGGCCGCGAGATCACGACGATCGAGGGCCTCGGCGCTCCTGGCGCGCTCCATCCTCTCCAGCAGGCGTTCGTGGAACATGACGGGTTCCAGTGCGGCTATTGCACGCCCGGTCAGATCTGCTCGGCGGTCGGCATGGCGGCGGAGCTTCGCAAGGGCGTGCCGAGCTATGTCACTGCGGATCTCGAGGCGGAGACGATAGCGCTCAGTCACGACGAGCTGCGCGAGCGGATGAGCGGCAATCTCTGCCGCTGCGGCGCCTACAACGGCATCGTCGATGCGATCGACGAGACGTTCGGCGACCTGGCCGCTCCGGTTCCGAAGCGGGAGGCCGCCTGATAAATCCATTTCATTACGAGCGCGCCTCCGACGTGGGCGCGGCTCTCACGGCCAGAGCGCGCGCGGGCGCCCAATATCTCGGCGGCGGCACCAACCTCATCGACCTCATGCGCGAGACCATCGAGCATCCCGACGTGCTGGTGGATGTGACCGGCCTCTCCCGCGAGATCGAGGAGACAAAAGGCGGAGGCTTGAAGATCGGCGCCGGCGTGAAGAACACCGCGGCCGCGGCCGATCGACGCGTGCGCGAGCGGTTTCCTCTGCTCGCCCAGGCGATCCTTGCCGGCGCCTCCGTCCAGATCCGCAACATGGCGACGGTGGGCGGCAATCTTATGCAGCGCACCCGCTGCATCTATTTCTACGACGATTCCGCGCGCTGCAACAAACGCACACCTAGAGAAGGTTGCGACGCGCGCGACGGCTTCAATCGCAACCACGCCGTGCTCGGCGCCTCCAAGAGCTGCGTCGCCACGCACCCCTCGGACATGTGCGTCGCGCTTGCGGCTCTGGACGCCGTCGTCACGGTGAGGGGGAAGACCGGATCGCGCGACATCCCTCTGATTGCGTTTCACCGCCTGCCTGGCGACACGCCGCAAATCGACACCGCGCTTGAGCCTGGCGAACTCATCATTGCGGTGACCCTGCCGCCGAACGGGATCGCCGCCCGCTCGTCCTACCGCAAGGTGCGCGATCGCGCCTCTTACGCATTCGCCCTTGTCTCGGTGGCTGCGGGCATCGAGATGGAGGGGGGCATGATCAAGGACGTTCGCATCGCGCTCGGCGGCGTGGCGCACAAGCCATGGCGCGCGGAACGCGCGGAAGCCGCGCTCAGAGGCCGTCCGGCGACGGAAGCCGCCTTCCGCCGAGCCGCCGAAGCTGAGCTCGCCGCGGCTCAGCCCTTGCGCGACAATGCTTTCAAAATTGAGCTCGCCACGCGGGTGATCGCGGACACCCTCGGCAAGCTCGCCAAAGCCAGTGGAGCCGCGCAATGAGCGTTGTGCAGGACGCCGTCCAGGCGGTGATGAAGAAAGCCATGGCGCTTGCGCCCGACGGCTGGATTCCCGGCGGCCACCCCGACCCGCTGATGCATCATAAGCATGGCCTGATCGGCGCCTCGATTTCGCGCATTGACGGCCCGCTGAAAGTGTCCGGCAAGGCGCAGTTTTGCGCCGAGTTCCCGATGGAGGGGCTGACCTACGCGGCGCTCAAATATTCGACCATCGCGCGCGGCCGGATCGTCGAGATCGACACCGCGGCGGCCGAGGCGGCGCCGGGCGTCGTCCTGGTGATGACGCATAGCAACGCCCCGAAGCTCAATAAAGCGCCGCCGTTCATGAGCAAGCCCAAGGCCGCGGGTCCCGACGACCTGCCGATCATGCAGGATGACCGCGTCCACTGGAACGGCCAGCCAGTCGCCCTTGTGCTCGCCGAGACGCAGGAACAGGCCGACCACGCCCAGAGCCTCATTCGCGTCACTTATGAGGAGCAAAGCCCGGTTATCTCGCTCGCCGCCGCCAAGGCGAAGGGAACCGAGTCCGGGGTGTTCCTGGGTGAGCCGCTGAAGCAGAAGGTCGGCGACGCCGAGGCCGCCCTTGCCGTTGCCCCGCACAAGGTGGACGTCGTCTACACGACGCCCCGCCACCACCACGCTCCAATCGAGCTGCACGCCTGCACGCTCGCCTGGGAGGACGACACGCTGCGAATCCACGACGCCTCGCAAGCGGTGGCGCATGAAGCCTGGACGATCGCGGAGGTGTTCGGGCTGATGGAGAGCCAAGTGCGCCTCACTTCACCCTTTGTCGGGGGCGGTTTCGGCAGCAAGCTCCTTTGGCAGCACCAGATCCTGGCGGCGGCGGCCGCCAAGCTCGCAGGCCGGCCGGTGCGGATCATGCTCTCTCGCGAGGGGGTGTTCCGTATCGTCGGGGGCCGCACCGTCACTGAGCAGCGCGTGGCGCTTGGCGCTCAGGCCGACGGTCGGCTCGACGCCCTGATCCACACGGGCGTGGTCGCGATGACTCCGCACAACAATATGCCCGAGCCCTTCGTATTGCCGGCAAAGAGCGTCTACGCGTCGAAGACCTTCTTCTTGGACGTCGAGACGGTGAAGATGAACATGGTCGCCAATACGTTCATGCGCGCTCCGGGCGAAGCGGTCGGCACGTTCGGACTCGAATCCGCAATGGACGAGCTCGCTGTTGAGCTGGCCATGGACCCGATCGAGCTCCGCATCCGCAACGAACCGGAGAAGGACCCGCTCACCGGATTGCCCTTCTCGCAACGCGGGATCGTGCAGGCTTGGCGGGACGGCGCCGCCCGTTTCGGCTGGGACAAGCGTAGCGCAAAGCCCGCATCGCGCCGCGAGGGCGACTGGCTCGTCGGCATGGGCTGCGCCACCGGCACCTATCCCTACTATCGGATGCCGGGTGGAGCGGCGCGCCTAACGATCACCCGCGAGGGTCGCGCGACCGTCGCCATCGCCGCTCACGAGATGGGCATGGGCACCGCCACGGCTCAGGCGCAGGTCGCGGCCGAACGGCTGGGGTTGCCCCTCGAGCAGGTGCAGGTCCTCTACGGCGACACCCTGTTCCCGGGCGCCGTCCTGGCGGGCGGCTCGCAGCAGACAGCCGCAATCGGCGCGTCGATCATCGCCGCTCACAGGGCGATGGTGAAGGAGCTCCTGAAGCTTGCCGGCAACGACTCGCCCTTGGCGGGGCTCAGTCCCGACGAGGTGGGCGCTTCCGAGGCCGGGCTGTGTGCTCTTGAAGGCGAGTCCCGCCGCGAAAGCTACGTGTCGATTCTCAGCCGCGCTCGGCGCGAGGAGGTGACGGTCGAGGCCGAGGCCCCGATGCCGGTTGAGCTGCAGCATTGGTCCATGCACAGCCACAGCGCTCTGTTTTGTGAGGTTCGAGTGAACGTCGTCACAGGCGAACTGCGTGTCAGCCGCTTCCTCGGCTCGTTCGATTGCGGCCGCATCCTCAACGCCAAGACGGCGGCGAGCCAGTTCCGCGGCGGCATCGTCATGGGGCTTGGCCTCGCGCTGATGGAGGAGGCTCTGTTCGACGAACGCGCCGGGCGGATCATGAACCCTTCGCTCGCCGAGTACCATGTGCCGGTGCATCTGGATGTGCCCGAGATCGACGTGATCTGGACCGATGAGCCGGACCCTCACGCCCCCGTGGGGGCGCGCGGCGTCGGCGAGATTGGCATCACCGGCGTGGGCGCCGCGGTCGCCAACGCCGTGTTCAACGCCACCGGAAAACGGGTGCGCGAGCTGCCGATTACGCTCGACAAGGTGATGTAGCCGAAGATCCTTGCTCGAGCCGGAATGACCGGTCCAACCGATCGCACCTTATGCCAAGCAAGGGCTCAGCCGGCGTCTTCAACCTTGGCCGACGCCTTCGGCTTGACCCCCTTCGCGGGCTTGCGCAGATCGCGCAAGGAATTGTTCTGCGCGATCATCTGGCGGATCGCCTCGACATTGGCGCGCGCCGCGTCAGGCGAGAGGTCCGTTCGGCCGACCGTCTCGGCGTCGCTGTATTTCCCTTCCAGCGCCAGAACTAAGGCGAGGTCGCCGCGCATGCGCGCGTCAGCCTTGGGGCTCCTGACGGCTTGCTGCAGCGCCTGCTCGGCTTGGGGTAGTTGCTTGGCTAGCGCCAGCGAGAGCCCCATATTGGTCAGCACGCTCGGCTCGCCCGGCGCGATTTTCAGCGCGTCGCGGTAGAATTGCATGGCGCCCGCGTGGTCGCCGAGCCGGTCGGCGACTGTGCCCTGCACCGACATGACGTCCCATCGCGGATCGTCGGGGGTATAGGCGTGGCTCAGCACCTCTTTGGCTTGCGCGAGCTGACCGGCGTCGGCGAGCGCCTTGCCATATTCGCCGAGCACGTCGAAATCCTTCGGCGCCTTGATGGCCGCCGTCTGGATCACCGCGACCGCCTCGCCGTATCGGGTCAGCGCGCGCAGGGCGCGAGCGTATTCGATCGAGGCCGTCTTCTCGCCTGGATTGCGCTCGTAGCGCTTGCCCGCCTCGTCGGCGTAAGCCCTGAGCCTCGCCTCATCCGTCGGCGTGGTCGTCGACCCTGGAATGGAGCCGGTGACGTCGCCAAAGTCGTGGCAGCCGGCGAGCGGCGCGGCGACTGCCGCGATCAAGGCGACGAACAGCGCGCGCAGGATGGCGGGCCAGGAAGACAATCGCGGCATCGGAGCCCCAAGGACGGCCGGAACGGCGCCAACGAGGGTCGGTCCTGAACCTTGCTCCAGGCTGCCGAGCATCGAACAGGCCGCGCTTTTGCGAAGGCTCCTATGGGGACGGCAGCGGTCCCAAGCCGCGGCTTCGACAGCAGGCAAGCGCAAGCGTCCCGGCTCAAGCCGGGCGAACGCCGCCAAATAAATCCAAGCCAAACCAAGTCAGTCCAAGCAAAACCAAATAAGATGGCTTGGTTTTATTTGGTTTTATTCGTCCGAATCGGGGCTTTTCAATGGGTTAGGGCGAATCCAAATAAAAAATCCGGCGCCCCTCCAAACTCGCCTCTCAGGTTGAGAGCCAAGGGCTCAGACGGTCAGCCAGTTGACCGCCTCGCTTTGTCCCGCTTGCGGCTCCTCGGCCAGGCTCGCCGGATCTTCGACCGCATCGGCTTCGCCCGGCTCGTCGTTGGGAATCTCGCCGATTGTCTTCAGGTGGGCCTGCACCGCCGCCGCGAAGGCCTCGTTTATGCCGAAGTTCTCGGCCATGCGGTTGATCTTGTCCAGGAGCTTCTTGCGCGCCTCGTCATCGTAAACCTGGTGGGTGACGGCGGTCGCCTGATAACGGTCGAGCCGATCGAGAACCTTCAGATAGGACGGGATGGCCCTGACGTCGCCCGACGCGACCGCTTCCGCCGCGATCTGCAAAGCCGGAACGAGGCGGTCCAATTGCAGCTTGGCGTGGTCGGCGCCGCTGTCGACCGAGCGGTTCTTCAACACCTCGGTGACGATCTGGCGGATGCGTTCGGTGGTTACGCCTTCCTCAGCCGCGATTTCGTCGTAACGCAATCCTTCCCGCAGGCCGGCGAAGATCCGCTTCCTCCTGAGCATCATGCCATGACCGCTCAATCGCCGGCGCCGAGCGGGCGCCATTTCCTGAACCATCCTCGACCCTCCATTCGCGCGCGCTCGCCGCGGCGGCGTATCCGGAAAACGCCACAGAATAGCACAGGTTCGTAAATTCGTGAAGCAAATGTTGCGGAAAGCTCCCGGACGGACGGGGCCGTAGCCATATAAGCGATGATAAATCAACAGATTGCGGAGAAAACAAAAATTGCTTCGGCGTCTCCTGCCGATCGCGCGGGTATGTCGCCGGCGCCACACTCCTTCTGAATATGCGGCCAGGCCGAAGCCGGAGCGCTCGCTTGCTTGCGTCGGACCGCCAGCGCCTTTATTCAGATTGTGGCGGGACGGCGGAATTCGAGGTTTGGAGTGGGGGCAGGGCGGCCGGCCTTTTTTTTCGGACTCGTCTGCCTCGCGCTGGGGCTTGCGCCAGCGGCGGCGGCTGACATGTCCTCTCTCGGCATCGACAACTCGATGCCGCCGCCAACTCCGGTCATTGCGCCGGGGCCGACCACCTACATCAACTTCCTCGACGAGGCGCGGGTCGGCGTTTACGCCCACAACTGGATCCATGACGAGGGCGCGCCGGTCGACGTATCGGGCGAACTCCTGTCCAATCCGATCGGCTATGCCAACAACATCGGCGGCCCGTGGTTCGGCTGGTTTTTCAATCCGCGCATCAACATCGGCGCGATGATCAATACCGGGGGCAAGACGAGCTACGGCTTTACCGGCCTCACCTGGCGCATTCCGCTCTATAAGGGGTTCTTCTTCGAGGGCGAGTTTGGCGCCGCGGTCAACACCTCGCCGTTGCGCGACGAACCGGACCGCGTCAACACGGGCTGCCGCTGGGACTTCCGCGAGTTGGGCGGCTTCGGCTACCAGTTCAACGAACACTGGGACGTGATCGCCAATGTCGAGCACATCTCGCACGCGAGCCTCTGCACCCATATCAACCCGGGCCTGACCCAGGTCGGCGCGCGGATCGGGTATAAGTTCTGAGCTCCGTTAGAACCGTGCCGGCTTGGGACGGCTGCTCCCGTTTAGAGAAAGTCACGACGCTCATTTCTAAGAGTTTGTGGAGAGTGTAGAGCCCTCATAGAATTTGGGCTGAATCTTTTCGATGGGCGACGCAAAGCGCAAACTAAACCGGCGACAGGAATTCCTAAGGCTGCATTCGCGGTGCGTCTACTGCGCCGGACGGGCTACGACCTCAGATCACTGTCCGCCGCGTTCCTTCTTTTCCGGGCGGCATTGGCCGGAAACCTATGAATTCTCAGCCTGCCAACCATGCAACGCCGCGGCTCGTCTCGATGAGCAAGCTTTTGCTGTCCTCGTGCGCAGCGCGGTTCAACCACGTGACGAAGCTGACCAGTCTGAGTGGAAGCGCCTCGTCGATGGAGTGCGAAACAACCAACCAAAATCCGCGCCATGCGTTTGCGCCAGTCGGCGCCTTGAGCGCGGAAATGTTCCACCACGGCTCGATCGAGGCGTAGCGTCACAGGCTCAGGCGTCTTGTCGAGCTTTGGCCGACCGGGACCGCGTTTCGCGCTCTCGGCCAGAGCTGGAAGCATTTCGGCAAATGGTCGCAACGCCGCGATCTGCTCGTCCGTCAGCTCCGGGTTGTCCGGGTCGCTCGCGATCATTCGCTGGATTTCCGCCTCTTCATCTTCCGTCAGAGGGCGTTTTGGCGAGAATTTCTTAGGCGTCATCGTCCTCGCTCCTTTCGGCTTGCGGGTCGCCAATATTTCCGTGTACGAGAACAAGCGGACAGGCGCCCGTCGCCTGTCCAATGCGCGACAGCGCTGGACCTGACGCGTCGGCGCAATCCGTCGCGCCGTGCGCCCAATTAAGCAGGAACGTACGTCAGCCTGATCGCGTCCTCGCTGATCAGATCGTTGGCCACAAGGCGGAGCGGCGGCCGGGGGCCAGCGAAGAACGGCTTGCCGTGACCCAGCACGATGGGGCGGAAGTAGAGTCGATACTCATCAATGAGACCTAGCTCGGTCAGGCTTCGCGCCAGGTCCGGTCCGCCAACTTGGATCTCCCCACTGAACTGAGCCTTCAACCCACGTATCGCCGCTTCGAGGTCATCCCCGACAAGCGAGGCGTTGGGGCCGACTGACTTCAACGAGCGCGACACGACCCACTTCGGTTGGCCCCGCCACGCCGCCGCGAAGTTGCGGTGCTCCGGGGTCCACTCAGGATGGTCTTCGTCCCAATAGCGCATGACCTCGTACAGGCGGCGGCCATGGACACTGCCGGTCTGGCCGCGCGCTTGCTCGATGAAGTGATGGAAAAGCGTCGGGCCAGGCGCAAATTCCTGGTGGTCGACGTAGCCATCCAGGGACTGGTTCATTCCGAAGACAATCTTCGCCATGCTGTAAACTCCTCATCCTCGGTTCTTCAGAATAGCGTGAGTTCGAACTCGTCCAAGGATTCCACTGAAATTCCCCTTGCGTACGCAGTCCCCGCGTGCATTGGCCCCTTCATTGGCGCCCTTCCGCAGCGCGCGGATTTCAGCTAGGGAGCGCGGTCAAGGCCGAAAGCGGCCGAGCCGCGTTCTTCTGCCCGCGAAATGCGAGAATGCGCGCCTTCCGGCTGGTTCGGCCGCGAAGGGGCGTTTTTTTGCGCCCGCGCCCGCGTTGCGGCGAGCCCAGGAACCCTATGCCCAAGCGCACCGATATTTCCACCATCCTCATCATCGGCGCCGGCCCGATCATCATCGGGCAGGCGTGCGAGTTCGACTATTCGGGGACGCAGGCCTGCAAGGCGTTGCGCGCCGAAGGCTACCGAATCGTCCTCATCAATTCCAATCCGGCCACCATCATGACCGATCCGGACATGGCGGACCGGACCTATATCGAGCCGATCACGCCCGAAATCGTCGAGAAGATCATCGCCAAGGAGCGCTACGCGGTCCCCGGCGGCTTCGCGTTGCTGCCGACCATGGGCGGCCAGACGGCGCTCAATTGCGCGCTGAGCTTGCGCAAGATGGGCGCGCTCGAGCGCTACGATGTCGAGATGATCGGCGCCAGCGCCGAGGCGATCGACAAGGCGGAAGACCGCGAGCTGTTCCGTGAGGCGATGACCAAAATCGGCCTCAAGACGCCGCGCTCACACCAGGTGAAGACGCTGTCGCAGGCCCTAACCGCTGTGGCCGACATCGGCTTGCCAGCGATCATCCGCCCGAGCTTCACCATGGGCGGCACTGGCGGGGGCATCGCTTACACGCGAAGCGAATTGATCGAGATCGTCGAGCGCGGCATCGACGCTTCGCCCACCGACGAGGTCCTGATCGAGGAGAGCGTGCTCGGCTGGAAAGAGTTCGAGATGGAGGTGGTGCGCGACAAGCAGGACAATTGCATCATCATCTGCTCGATCGAAAACATCGACCCGATGGGCGTCCATACCGGCGATTCGATCACCGTCGCTCCGGCGCTGACGCTGACCGACAAGGAATTCCAGATCATGCGCGACGCCTCGATCGCGGTCCTGCGCGAGATCGGGGTCGAGACCGGCGGCTCGAACGTGCAGTTCGCGGTCAATCCGGCCGACGGGCGCATGGTGGTGATCGAAATGAACCCGCGCGTCTCCCGCTCGTCGGCGCTCGCCTCGAAGGCGACCGGGTTTCCGATCGCCAAGGTCGCGGCCAAGCTCGCCGTCGGCTATACGCTCGACGAGATCGCCAACGACATCACCGGCGGCGCGACGCCGGCCTCGTTCGAGCCGACGATCGATTACATCGTCACGAAAATCCCGCGCTTCGCATTCGAGAAGTTTCCCGGCGCCGAGCCGACGCTGACGACGGCGATGAAATCGGTCGGCGAAGCGATGGCGATCGGCCGCACGTTTCCCGAATCGCTGCAGAAGGCGCTGCGCTCGCTCGAGACCGGCCTCGACGGGCTCGACGAGATCGAAATCGACGGACTTGGCCTCGGCGACGACCACAACGTGCTGCGCGCCGCGATCGGCCAGCCGACGCCCGATCGCCTGCTCAAAGTGGCGCAGGCGATGCGCTTGGGGATGGGCGTCGACGAGATCCACGAGGTCTGCAAGATCGACCCCTGGTTCCTCGAGCGGATCGCCGAGATCGTCGCGCTCGAAGGCAAGGTGCGCGCGCATGGCCTGCCGCCCGACGCCGGCAACATGAGAGCGCTGAAGGCGAGCGGCTTCTCGGACGCGCGCCTTGCAGCCCTCGCCGGCAAGGCCGAAGCCGACGTCGCCGCCGCCCGCAGGCGGCTCGGCGTTCAGCCGGTGTTCAAGCGCATCGACACCTGCGCCGCCGAATTCGCCGCGCCGACGGCCTACATGTACTCGACCTACGAGGCGCCGTTCGCCGGCAAGGCGAGATGCGAAGCCGACCCTTCGGAGCGCGAAAAGATCGTCATCCTCGGCGGCGGCCCGAACCGGATCGGGCAGGGGATCGAGTTCGACTATTGCTGCTGCCACGCCGCGTTCGCGCTCAGCGCGGCGGGCTACGAGACGATCATGATCAACTGCAATCCGGAGACCGTCTCGACCGACTACGACACTTCGGACCGGCTCTATTTCGAGCCGCTGACCGCCGAGGACGTGCTGGCGATTCTCGACAAGGAGCGCGAGCGTGGGCTCGCTCAAGGGCGTGATCGTGCAGTTCGGCGGCCAGACGCCGCTGAAGCTCGCCCACGCCATCGAACAGGCGGGCGCGCCGATCCTTGGCACCTCGGTCAACTCGATCGACCTCGCGGAGGACCGCGACCGCTTCAAGCGCCTGCTCGACAAGCTCGGCTTGAAGCAGCCGAAGAACGGCATCGCCTATTCGGTCGAACAGGCGCGCCTCATCGCCGCCGATCTTAAGCTGCCCGCTCGTAGTGCGCCCGTCCTATGTGCTCGGCGGGCGGGCGATGGCGATCATCCACGATTCTAGCGCGCTCGACGACTATCTCCTCGGCGTCCTGCCGAGCCTGGTGCCATCCGACGTCAAGGCGCGTTACCCGAACGACAAGACCGGCCAGATCAACACGGTCTTAGGGCAAAAACCCGCTTCTGTTCGACCGCTACCTCGCGGACGCGATCGAGATCGACGTCGATGCGCTGAGCGACGGGGTGACAGTGGTCGTGGCCGGGATCATGGAACATATCGAAGAGGCCGGCATTCACTCGGGCGACAGTGCCTGCTCGCTGCCTCCGCGCTCGCTCACGCCCGAGACGATCATAAGCCTCAAGGAACAGACGCAGAAGCTGGCGCGCGCGCTCGAAGTCGGCGGGCTCATGAACGTGCAATACGCGCTCAAAGGCGGCGAGATCTACGTGCTCGAAGTCAACCCGCGCGCCTCGCGCACGGTGCCGTTCGTCGCCAAGGTGATCGGCAAGCCGATCGCCGCGATCGCGGCCCGCGTCATGGCGGGCGAGAAGCTCGCTTCGTTCGATCTCAAGCTCGAGCGGCTCGACCATGTCGGGGTCAAGGAAGCGGTGTTTCCTTTCGCCCGCTTCCCGGGCGTCGACACGGTGCTGGGGCCGGAGATGCGCTCGACCGGCGAAGTGATGGGCATTGACCGCTCATTCGAAATCGCCTTCGCCAAGAGCCAGCTCGGCGCCGGCTCGCGGCCGCCGACGTCGGGGGCGGTGTTCGTGTCCGTGCGCGACGTCGACAAGGAAAAGATCGTCGAGCCTTTGCGCAAGCTGCAGGCGCTCGGTTTCAAGATCCTGGCCACAGGCGGGACCCAGCGCTACCTGACCGCCCACGGGCTGAAGGCGGAAAAGGTCAATAAGGTGTCCGAGGGGCGCCCGCACGCGGCCGACGCGGTGCGCAACGGCGCCGTGCAGCTCATGTTCAACACCACCGAGGGCGCGACCTCGCTCGCCGATTCCAAGCCTTTGCGCCGCGCCGCCCTCTTGCAAAAGACGCCCTACTACACCACAATTTCAGGCGCCATCGCGGCGGCGGACGGGATCCGCGCCGTCGCGAGCGGCGAGCTCGAAGTCAGGGCGTTGCAGGATTATCTGGCGTGACGGCGCGCAGAAGCGCCGCCGCGACGGCATTTTTTTATATGGAAGGACTATGGATAAGCTCCCAATGACCGCCGCAGGCCATGCAGCCTTGGAGGCGGAATTTCTTCGTCGCCAGCAGGTCGAGCGGCCGCGCATCATCGCGGCGATCGCGGAAGCGCGGACGCACGGCGACCTCTCGGAGAACGCCGAATATCACTCCGCCAAGGAAGCGCAGTCGCATAACGAGGGCCGGATCGTCGAACTCGAGGACCTGTTGCAGCGCGCCGAAGTGATCGACGTGACGAAATTGAACGGAACCTCGATCAAGTTCGGCGCGACCGTCACGCTGATCGACGAAGACACTGAAAAGCAGAGCGTGTTTCAGATCGTCGGCGAGAGCGAGTCGGACGTGAAGTCGGGCAAGGTGTCGATCACATCGCCGACCGGACGGGCGCTGATCGGCAAGAAGGCCGGCGATAGCGTCGAAGTGAACACGCCTGGCGGCGGCAAGAGCTACGAAATCGTCAAGGTCGCATATATATAGCGGGGCGCTGCCAAGCGACGCGTTTTACGAGGAGGTTGCGTCATGTCCGCGTTCCCCTTGACCCGCCGCTCAGCGATCGCCGCACTTGGCGCGCTCGTGCTTCCAGCCATGGCGCAGGTGCCTGGCGCGCTGGCTCAGCCCGGCCTCCGCATCCGCGCCATCAAGGTCGACGTTTCGCCGATTCGCGCCAGCATGGGAGATCCGACCGCGGCATGGGTGGAGGAGGCGCTTCCCGGCGCGCTCGCCCAGTCGCTGGCGCCCTACATGTCGCCTGGCGACCGCAATGGAGCGACGCTGGTGGCGAGGATCGACTATTTGTATCTCGGGCCGAGCAGCGGCGGCGGGGGCGGCTTCGGCGGCTTTCGGCGAACGCAAGACACCATCAATGGAACGCTTCTGCTCAAGAGCGCGCGAGGCTTCGTCGCCAAAGTGCCGTTGCGGGCGATCTCTTCCTATTACCCGATGGCGGTCGATCAGACCTTGGTGGAGCGGGCCTTGGAAGGCCGCGTTACGGCGCTCGCCCAGGCGTTCGCGGGGTGGGCGCCGCGGGAGCTCGGGCTCTAAATATCCGCTTTGAGAGAGCGATGCGCCGTGGAGGGCCGGTGGTTTCGCCTCGGCCGCCGCTTGTCTCGGGTGCTTTGGGCCGGGCGTCGCCGGAAGGAAAAGACAGATGGTCGCCAGCGCAATGACTCGCAGGGGCGCGCTCGCTGTCCTTGGCGCAGGCGCCTTCGGGGTTTCGTTGACCGGCGCGGCGCCCAGAGCGCGAGCGGACAACGGTTTGAGGTTCCGCGGCGTCGCCGTCAACGTCGAGCCGCTGCGCGCGCTCACCGGCGATCCGACCGCGGCCTGGATGGAGCAGGCGCTGGTGCGGGCCTTGCCTCGGGCCCTTGGGCCTCATCTCGCGCCGGGCGACAGAAACGCGCCTGTTCTCGAGGTCCGGATCGACTGGATCTATCTCGCCCCGAGCCCCGGCGGGCCTGGGCCGAGGGGCTCGGCCCAGGACACGATTGTCGGGAGCTTCCTTGTTCGGGGACCACGCGGCGGCGTCGAGTCGGAGCTCCCACTGCGGGCGATCGCCTCCTACTATCCGAACGCCGTCGACCAGGCGCTCGTCGAGCGAGCCTATCACTCGCGCATTACCTCTCTCGCTCAGACCTTCGCGGGCTGGGCGCCGAGGGAGCTCGGGCTCTGAGCACCCGAGCTTCGGAGGGCGAAGATTCTGAAAGCCGCTCAGAATCAGGGGCAGTTAGCGCGGCTTGTGGCGCCTGACCTGCTGGACGTAGGAGCGCAGGACGGCATTGATCCTGGTCTGATAGCCACGTCCTTGCCGGCGAAAGAACGCCAGGACGTCGGCGTCAATCCGCAAATTCGTGTGTTCCTTTCGCTTCGGCATGGGCAGTTCGGTCGTCACCCATTCGATACGCTCCATGGCGTCGGGGTTGCTCCCGTCGGGCACGGGCTTCGCCGCCGCCGCCTTCCAATCTGTGCGCGTCTCCCCTGCCGCCTTCATCGCGTCAAGTTCCGCCGCCGTATGTCGCACGATATTTCCTTTCTTCCTGCTCATGGCTTCGCCTCGTCGAAATGACCCGGATTGCCGCGCCGCGCCACATCCAAACGACTGTGAAAAACTTGCCGTCGAACAGCGCTATTGATTTCCACCGATCCTCATCTCCGCGCGGCGTCGGCTGATGGATCACGGGCCGGCCGTCGAACAACTGGAAGGCGTCCGCGAAATCGAGACTTCGCGCCGTCAAGATTTTCTGGCGCTTTTCCTCATCCCATTCGAAATTCCAACGCCGCAGTCTAACAAATGTAATCACAATTTGCAATCACATTTGTATCCACACCATTATAGGCGCGCCAACAACGAAGCAAGCACATGACGCTGGTTCGACCGAGTTCGCATCTTGCGCTAGAAGAGGGCGAGCTTCGCCGAGCGTTTTCATGCGAATCGCGTCTACAAACCGGGGGGAGACGAATGGCGATCAGTTCCCTAACTCGCCGCGCCGCGCTCTCGAGCCTCGGCGTTTTCGCAGTTATGCCGCCCGGCCTCGTAAGGCCCGCCCGGGCTCAACCGGTAGTCAGGTTCCGTGATATTCGGGTCGACGTTTGGCCGCTGAGAGGCAGCGCCGGCGATCAAATCGCCGACTGGGTCGAGGACGAGCTTCCGCGGGACCTGGCGCATGTCAATGGCGTCCCATGTGGCGCCGGCTGAAAGGAATGGCGCGACCTTGCTGGCGCGGATCGACAACATCGACTTTGGCGGCGCCAGTGGGGGAAGGGGCTCCGGGCGGTTCGGTCAATTCGATCGAAGGCGTCCTGATCGTGGGATCGCGAGGCGGCCTCGGCGCCGCAACCCGGTTGCGGGCGGTCGCCTCCTACCAGGCGAGCGCGGTCGATCAGCCGTTGTTCGAGGAGGCCTACCACAGCCGCGTGGCGGCGCTGGCTGAGGCGTTCGCGGGCTGGGCGCCCCGGCAGCTCGGGAATCTGAACAGGCTGTCGGCGCGAGAGCAATCGATTGCTTTGGAGCTGGCGGTGGTATAGCGGCCCGCGATGGTTGGCGCGGGCACGGACAGCACAAGGCCGCGGATCGGCGGCGGCCCGGCGGTCATTCTGGTTCGGCCGCAACTGGCGGTGAACATCGGCATGTGCGCCCGGGCGATGGCGAATTTCGGCCTCGACGACCTGCGCCTGGTCAATCCGCGCCAAGGCTGGCCGCGCACCGACGAGTACCGGGACGTCGCCTATTCCGCGGCGGCGGGCGCGACCGATCTCCTGGACGCTGCGCAGGTCTTCGCCAGCGTCGAGGCGGCGGTCGGCGACCTCCATGCCGTCTATGCGGCGACTGCGCGCGAGCGCGGGCAGATGAAGGCGGTCTTGAGCCCTAGCGTGGCCATGGGCGCAACCGCCGCGGCCGTCGGCGAGAAGCGCGGAATCCTGTTCGGGCCGGAGCGCACCGGGCTGGACAATGACGAGGTCGCCGTCGCCAATTCGATCGTCACCTTTCCTTCCAGCCCCGCCTACGCCTCGCTCAACCTCTCCCAGGCGGTCCTCATCTGCGGCTACGAGTGGTTCAAAGCCGCGCACGGCGATGCGCCGCCGCCGCCGACGATCCCGCGCCCCCAGTCGCCGCCGGCGCAGCGCGAGATGTTGCTCGCGTTCTTCGATTATCTCGAGGGCAAGCTCGACGAGAACGGCTTTTTCCGCCCCGTGACCAAGAAGCCGGGAATGCGGCGAAACCTGCGCAACATCTTTCACCGCATGGAGCTGACGCAGCAGGACGTGCGCACATTGTGGGGGGCGATGGTTCGGCTGGTCGATGGGCCGCGGGTCGAGGTCAAGACGCGCAAGCGCGGTCGGACGAAAAAATTGGGCGAGTGAGCGCAGGCAGCCCGGCGCGGAAGACAGCAATAAACTCTCCGGACAGGTTGGCCCGGAGAGCTCAAGAGGGTGGAGGTGAGCGGCGCGAAGGCGCCGCCCCGCCTTACGACTTGGGCGCTTCCGCCGGAGCGGCCATGTGGTGGTGGCTCATGTGATGGTGATGGTGATGGTGGTGGTGGTGGTGGTGATGATGGTGCATAGGAGCCGCCATCGGAGCGGCCGGAGCCGGTTCTTGCGCCATGGCGTATCCGGCGAGGCCGAGCGAGAGAACGGCCGCGGCGGCAAAAGTCTTGATCATGGGAAAAGTTTCCTGTGGTTAGGGAACCCAAACGGGTCACGGCGAACGATAGAGGGCTGTGCCTGAACTCAATATGAACCAACGGGAAGCGCCCATTCATCTGCGCGAAGCGTCTTCAACCGCCCTAACAGCGCGCATTGCGATCCGAGTGACGAAAGGCATTTTAGGCGATGGCCGTAGCCAGCATGACCGGATTTGCACGCGCCGCCGGCAGCGGCGGCACGTGGCGCTGGACGTTTGAGCTCAAGACCATCAACGCCAAGGGCCTCGACATCCGCTTGCGCATGCCCGCGCCCTTCGATCGGGCGGAAGGCGAGGCGCGCACGCGGCTCGCCAAGGCGCTGGCGCGGGGGACCTGCTTCGCCACCCTGTCCACGCAACGCGAGGGCGCGGCCGCTGCGGCGCGCATCGATCTGGCGGCGCTCGAATCGTTCGCCGTCGCCGCCCGCGCGGCTGCGGTCAAGGCCGGGCTCGCGCCGCCGACCATGGACGGACTGCTGGCGCTGCGCGGCGTGCTTGAGGCGGCGGACATTGAGGACGACGAGGCGGCGGTGAACGCGGCCTGCGCGGGCGCGCTCGCGAGCCTCGACGAGGCGATCGCCGCTCTCACAGCCGCGCGCCGGTGGGAGGGAGGGGCGCTCGCCTCGGTGCTTAAGGACATGCTCTGGTCCATCGCGGGAATCGTCGAGGCCGCCGACGCCAATCCGGCCCGCCGGCCGGAGGCGGTGCGCGAGCGGCTCGCCCAGAGTGTTGCCGCGCTGATGGCGTCGTCGCGCGGCCTCGATGAAAACCGCCTTCACCAGGAGGCGATCCTGCTCGCGGCCAAGGCCGACATCCGCGAGGAGCTCGACCGGCTCAAGACCCACGTGGCCTCCGCGAGGGCGCTGATCGATGAAGGCGGCCCGATCGGCCGGCGGCTCGATTTCCTCGCCCAGGAGCTGGCGCGGGAGGCGAGCACGCTCTGCGCCAAGGCCAATGACGTGAGCCTGACCGCGCAGGGGCTTGAACTGAGAGCGCAAATCGAGCAATTCCGCGAGCAGGTGCAGAACGTCGAGTGAGAGTCGAAGCGATGGCGGCGAGCCGGCGAGGCATGATCCTGATTCTGTCCTCGCCGTCGGGGGCCGGGAAGACCACGCTGACCCGGATGCTGATCGAGGACAGCACGCTCGACCTCACCCTTTCGGTGTCGGTGACGACACGCAAGCAACGCTCGTCCGAGGTCGACGGCATCCACTATCACTTCTTAGCCGACCGGAGCGTGTTCGACCGGATGAAGGCGGCGGGTGAATTGCTCGAATCGGCCGAGGTGCACGGCAACGGCTATGGCACGCCCCGCGCGCCGGTGGAGAAGGTGCTCGCCGAAGGGCGCGATATGCTGTTCGACGTCGACTGGCAGGGCGCCAAACAAGTGCGCGAGCGGCTGGGCGACGACGTGGTCAGCATTTTCGTTCTGCCGCCCTCGATGCGGGAATTGCGCGCGCGCCTCGAGCGGCGGGCGGAGGACACCGCCTCTTCGATCGAAGCGCGCTTCGAGAGCGCGAGGCGAGAGATCGAGCGCTGGCGCGACTATCACTACGTTGTGGTGAATGACGACCTGAAGCGCGCCTATCGCGATATGACGGCGATTGTCACCGCCGAGCGGCTGCGGGCGAGACGGATCCAGGCGGGCGTCGAGCAGCTGGTCGAGCGGCTGATGGCGGAGTGATATATTCGATGTAGACTAGCGTGGTATCAGTTGCTTGCGAGGCTAATTTAATGCGCATTATCTATATTTCATAGGTCAGCGGACGGCCGCATCGAGCGCTTGAGCGCGGAAATGGGACGCCTTCGCCGCCTCCTCGTCCGGGCCAGGACGGACATGCGGGCGGATAATGCTGGCAAATGACTGTTGCCGTCGCCGCCCGAATATGCAGCTATGAGGTTGTGGGGCCGAATGGAGCGGAAAAATGAACACTTGGGCGCCTTCCAAGCGCGCTCGAAACGAACGCATTGACGCCGAGGCCGAGGCGCTGATCCGCGATCTCGGCGATCAAGCGTATCATGAGGCGCGCCGAAGGGAGCACGAAGCCAGTTCCGATACGATCGCCGAGGATTGGGCCCTCGTCGCGAAGGCGATCGCGCGCAAGACGGGCAGCCGCGTCGGCCTCAATCTTTCGACTCAGCTGGAGATGAACACTTTCTTCGTGCTGGATCGCGAGCCGGGCGCGCCGCGCAACGCTCGACCCCGTCCGGACCCGGAGCCGGAGCACCAGCCGAAGCCTGGCGTTCCCACGCCGCAACCGTTCCGGATCCAGTTCATGGGCGCCGGAACGGATGCCAGACCATCGATATTGCGCGAAGACGAGATCCGCGCCTCCGATGTCTCCGCCGCAATCATCGCCGCCGCGATCGCCGCGTGGCCACCCCACACGATCGCCTTGCGCATTCTCGATCGCGAGGGTCACGAGGTGTTCGGCCGGCAGAAAGCCGCCGGCCGATAGGGCTTAGGCCGGGGCCCCTCACTCCGCCGCGGCGGCGGACTCGCGTTCCCGAACCTCGAAGATCTCGAACTCGTCGCTCAGTCCCCGAAGCTGGGAAGACCGTGGGGTCGTTCGATAGCGCGCTTCGCTCAGCACGCGCGCCACCTCGGAGCTTTCGATGATCGGCTTGGTCGCCAGAATTGCGGTCGGGTCGGCGAGCTCATTGACGCGCGAGGCGATGTTGACCGTCTGGCCGAAATAGTCCTGCCGGTCGTCGAGCATGACGGCCAGGCACGGACCCGAATGCAGGCCGATATTGAGCGCCAGGTCCTCGCCGCCGCGCGTCTGGTTGATCCCGCGCATCGCCTCGCGCATGCGCATCGCCGCCCTTAACGCCCGGTCGGGCGTGGGGAAGGTCGCCATCACCGCATCGCCGATGGTCTTGACCACCGCGCCGCCCTCGGCTGAAACCGCCTCGAGAAGCGCGCCGAAATGGCTGCGCACGAGATCGAAAGCAGAGAGATCGCCGATCCGCTCGTAGAGCGCGGTCGAACCTCTAAGGTCGGTGAACAGAATCGTCAGGCTGGTGATCTTGAACCGCTGCTCAGGATCGAACGTGCCGCTGCGATAGAGGTCGCGGAACGCCTGGTTGCTAAGCAGGCGTGTCGCGGTGAGGAACGGCCGGCGGGTGTTGGTGAGCTTGTCCATCTCCTTGCTGTGCAGCCAGATCCCTGGCATCGTTCGGCGATTCGCCTTGTTTTCGAACGAGATGCGCGCCGGCCCAGGCTGGATTTTCTGCGTGCCGCTGTGGGTATGCGCGTCGGCGAAGACGAGCGACAGATTCCGCCGCTCCTTCGTCTCCTCCCCGTCGACCTCCAGAAAGAGCGACGAGTGGGTGACGGGCTCGAAAACAATCGCAAATCCCTTCGGGAAGTTGAGCGACATCGCCGCCTTTTCGCCCGAGCCGAGCTCCATCGTGTCGAGCGTCACCCCTTCGATCGCGCTTTCAACATCGTCCGGGAACTCGTTGCTGGAGCTCCAGAAGATCTGGCGCATGTATTCGGCGAAGGGAAGCGAATCCGGATCATGCGCGGCGATGCGGCGAATCCGAGGATTGACGGTGAATGTAACCTCGACCAGCCGGTCGAGCGTCGGTTCGCAATCGACCGTGCAGAACGAGCAATAATACTGGGGCTGATTGAGGTTCTTCAGCGCTGCGCCCGTTTCGATCACGCCGCCGCATGACGGGCACAACATGTTCCACGACATATCGAGCAGCCCCAGCCGCGCCGCATGGACAAAGGCTCCAATCGTGTGCTCCTCGTCGAGACCATGCATGTTCGCGTAGGCCAGTGGATTGATGCGGTTGAGATCCCGATCGGGATCCGTTTCAACCGATGTTTTCAAGGCTTCGACCACCGCCGGATCCGCGGTTTGCCGCAAAAGCCCAAATAGCGCTTCGTCAGCCATAATGATCCCTCGAAAGTTGGTTTGCGGCCGATCAACTTTGGCCCGCGCCGGCCGTTCAAAAAAGGGGCCGGCGAAATCCTCTTTTATATGGGTCTGAAGCCGCGTTTTGACAGGGCGAACCGCGCTCGGGCCTCAGTGACTGCTTTTGTTAAACCATGCCTGAGAACGAAGCAAGAACATTTTTTCGCGGACCTGTGCGCTTTCAACAGATACGTCGCTCGCTCGTCGAGCGCGCCACGGAACTTGCGCTCAAATCGAGGCCAGAATTTTGCGCGCGGCTTTCAGGTGCGGAAGGTCGACCATCTTGCCGTCGATCCCAAGCGCGCCCGCGCCCGGATTGGCCTCGAACGCGGCGACGATTTTGCGCGCATGGGCGATCTCGGCTTCGGACGGCGAGTAAGAGCGGTTGATTGGCGCTACCTGATCGGGATGGATCGCGAGGCGCCCGACGAAACCGTCGCGCCGCGAGCGCCTGCAATCCCGCTCGAGCCCCTCGGAATCGCGAAAATCCGCGTAGATCGTGTCGATGGCTATGACTTCGGCGGCGGAGGCCGCGAACAGGCACGCCGCCCTCGCGAACTCATAAGGAAATGTCCAGGACCCATCCGCCTCTTTGTTGTCGGTCGCGCCGAGCGCTGCAGAGAGATCTTCCGCGCCCCAAGTCAAGGCGATGAGCCTGGGATGCGCCGGAGCATACGAGCCGAGTGCGAACATCGCCTTTGCGGTTTCGGTCGCCACGCCCGCCAATTTGACTGAGCCCGGGGCCATGCCGGCTTTTGCTTCGAGCGCGTCGAGATAATGACCAATGCGCTCGAGATCGGCCGCGCCATTCACCTTGGGGATTAACAGCGCATCGAGGCCGGGTTTCACCACCGCCGCGAGGTCCTCGGGCGTAAGCCCTGTATCAAGCGCGTTGACGCGGACGATCAACGACCAGGCTCGTTTCGGCTCTTTCTCGATCAGACCGGCGACATGGGCGCGGGCGGCGGCCTTTTCGCTAGCCCTGACCGAATCTTCAAGGTCAAGGATGAGGGCGTCGGCCCCGCAATCTTTTGCCCGCGCGAACTTGCGTTCGGAATCGCCAGGAACGAACAGGAGCGAGTGCAGTCTCATACCGCTTTCCGCAAACTGAGGCCACTGCGCGACTGCGGCGGCGCTCGACGTTATATAGAACCTTTAACAGATTCAAATATTGATTTGATATTTAACGAATATTAGGCCAGCCTTGCCTCCCCTCAACCCGTGAGCTCCAGGATCGTCAGGTGGCCCTCTTTGGCCGGCCAGGGACGGCCGACAATCCGCTCCTCGTTGAACTCGCCGACAATTGGCCGGTCGTCCAGCGCCGGCAGCCTCACCGTCGTATGCCAGGCGGCCGGCACGCCATGAGGAATGTCGGTTGGCTCCTTGCCGTCAAGCAGCACGACGTCGCGCGGCAGCCCGAAATAGCCGCGCGGCCGATCCATTCGAACCACCGCCGCCGCGTCGGCGTCCTCTTTCGCAGGCGCCGCCGGCCTGAAATCGAGCTGGGCGAACGAGCGGGGCAGGGGCGAGCGATAGATATGGGTGACCGGCAAGCCGGGCGCCGCGACCACGAACTCGAGCGCCGTATTCGGGTCGAACGTCGCCGGCCCCCAGACGCCGTCGGCGCCGGTCGTCCTGCTTAGCGCGGCGGCGCCTTGGCGCTCGCCGCTGTCGGCGGAGACGCGATAGATTTCCACCTTCGCGCCCCCGACCGGCCGATTGGTCGGCGTGCCGCCGTCGACCCCCGTCACCCGCCCGTTGAGGACGACGTCCGCTTCCGGCGCGATGGCGATGCGGGAAGGCGCGCGGCCGGTGATGAACTGGTAGATCTGGGCGAAGGCGACCGGGCTTAACGCCGTCTCGCGATGGTCGACCTCACCCAGCAGGACATTGGCCGCGCCTTTGAGCGCTGGTCCGTCGGCGGTCACATTGAGCGCCAGGCCGGGTTTGTGGAAAACGATCGCGCCATCCGGCTGCGCATAGAGGTCGAAGCCGTCGCTGCGTAAAGTCAGGAACGGCACGCCCGGCGGCGCTTCTGGGTCGCCCGCGTCGAGCTTTGTGAGGAAAGGGCCCCGGCCGTTGTATTCGCTGCCGGGCAAAAAGTCGGTCGCCCACACGCCGTGATTGGGCGTGCGCCGAGCGCCGCCTTTTCGACGCTGCCGGGATTGGCGGCGGCATATTCGCGCGTCGCGTAGCCGCCGCGCGAGAGCGCCACGATCGCCACCTTGGCCATGCCGGTCTTCGCCTTCACATCGTCGATGAACGCCGTCAGTTCGCGCACCTGGTCTTCCGTCGAAGAGCGGTTGGCCTGGGCGACGGTGTCGTCGTCGCGAGCCTGCGGATTGGTGAAACTGATCGCAAACAGCCGGTCTCTCGGATAACCGTTGCTCTCGAACCGCCAGATTTGCGTCTCCCAGGTGGCGGTGAGATCGCTGTCGCCATGCACGAACACGATCTTAACGGCCGGTTGCTCCTGGGCGAAGGCGGTTCGCCCGAGGCCAGCGAAGGCGAGCGCGGCGCTCGCCTTCAGCAAGCGACGGCGGTTCAGCATTGGGCGTTCTCCCTTCGGTGTGGGTTTTGGCTTGGGCCTCGCCGGGGAGCTTACACCGCCGAAGATGCGCGGCAACGTGCAGATCCGCTCTAACCCGGCCGCTTTCGCGATAGGCGTCTTTCGATGTAAGCGCGGCAAAGTTGCTCGCCTTTGTAGCCGACATAGGCGCCAATCAAAGCCGCCGCGATCAGGACCCATGGGGACGAGGAATAGATCGCGCAAAGGCCCGCCAGAATCGCGGCGCCGGCCAAGGCCACCCAGGTCGTGAATTCGGACGAGCCGGTCAATTCTCTTAACCCTCAGGTTCAAGTCGCCGCCGATTGTTGCGCCGAAAGCGACGGATAGAAAGCCCCGCCCCGGTACGAGCTTCCCATCCGAACCCATTGGTTTTCGCGCGGGTGGGCTGGCAGCGGCTCGTTCTGCGGCCGAGCGACGAGGAACGACGACAGAGCGTCGCCGCAGAAGAGATTGCACAGAGCGGTTAGCGCGAAAACGGAACAAGGCGGCGGATTGAACCGCCGCCTTGTGTGGCCATCAGGCGGACAACGCCCCTAATGGCTCACTACTGGGAAAAGCGTCAAAGCGGTCCCGGAATGTTCCAGTAGGGGCCGACGCCGTAGTAGTCGTGCAACTTGCCTTCATATTCAGGGTCGCCCCAGGCCGGTTCGGTCCCGACTGGATAGGAAGGCGCGTTTTCAAGTTGCCTCTGATCGATATCAACGACATATCCGCCGAGGTTCGTGTTGTATCGTAACAGCGACCATGGAAGCGGATGGTAGCTGTTTCCGATTCCTAGGAAGCCGCCGAACGACATGATCGCGTAAGCGACCTGGCCTGTTTGCTTGTCGATCATCAGGTCGTGGACCGAGCCCAGCCGGTCGCCTCCGTTGTTGAAGACGTCGGTGCCCTGGACTTTATCGGCGGCGATAAGGGTCGATGTTTCCCGGACGGTGTCCATGGGTTTTGCTCCTTGGCTGTTGCCCTGAGGAGCCAACGCAGAGGCGAGTCGGAAGGTTCCGGGGCGCGCCGCTGTAAGAAGACGCCTTTGGCGTCCAGCTCCGCAAGCGGCCTCTTGCGGGGAGACTATCGGGAGCGCTTCTTCGCCACACGCTGTTCAATATAGCGCCGTCCGATTTGCTCGCCTTTGTAGCCGAGATAGGCGCCGACGAGAGCCGCGGGGATCAGGACCCACGGCGAGGAGGAATAGATCGCGCATAAGGCCGCCAGGATTGCGGCGCCGGCCAACGCCACCCAGGTGGTGAATTCGGGAGAACCCATTGTCTTTGCAACGACGCGCGCCTGGCGCGAACCGCTCTGATGCTGAGGTTCCTGCTCGACACGAACCTCTGCATCCTTGCGGGATCGAACGGCTTCGTTGCGCGAGAAATTCAACCTTGAAGCGGAATCCCTGGCGATTTCGGCGATCGTCTTGACGGAGCTCGTGCACGGCGCCGCCAAATCGGCGCGTCAGGACGCCAACCGCCGGGAGGTCAAGAGCTTCGCCGCTCGGCTCGAGGTCCTGCCTTTTGACATCGCAGCTGCGCATCACGCGGCCGATATTCGTGCGACCCTCAAGCGGCAGGGTCGAACGATCGGGGGCTACGATATTCTGATAGCTGGCCACGCGCGCAGCCGCGCGTGACCGTCGTCACCGGCAATCGCGGCGAGTTCGACCGGGTGCCCGGCTTACAGTGCGAGGACTGGGATAGCGGTCCCCGGTTTGCCGGTTTGCCCAGATTGAATTGGTAAGGTTAGCGCTGATTAGATCTCGGTTTCCGCTCGAATAATCATCGCTTGCGCCTAGTTCTATGTTGCCGTTGTGGAATACCAAGCGGGAGTTGACAATCGATCGGTTGTGACTATAAATCCCCTTACGCGACCGTTATAATTCACGCGGAGACAGTGATGAAAATTGTTGCAGTAACAACCTCGGCGTTGGCCGCCGCTCTCGCATTGGCGGGGATTTTCGGCGTTCCGAGCGGCGCGCAGGCGGCAGTGTTGACGATCGACTTGAACGATTACGACACGAGCGCGGTGAACTCTCCAGGAGGCGTAACCTTGACGACCGTGACCGTGACGGATTTGTCGGGCGGCGGCGTGAGCGTGAAGTTCGCTTTGGATGCGCCGGCGACGCTCTTCGCAAGCACTGGAGGCGGCCACATCACCGCGGCCTTCAACCTGGACACGACGATAACGGCGGCTGATATTACCAACACAACTCCTTCGCCCCCGACCTTCACCAAAGTGATAGGCGTCGGTAGCGTTCCCGGTGACACGGGCGGATTCGGCACCTTTACCGCCGGTCTTCAGGGTAACTGGTCCGGGACGAGCAACAGCTTCGCTGGCCCGATCACATTCGACATCGCGGGGATCAGCACCTCCGACTTCGTAGCGAACAGCAAGGGCTTTATTGCGGTCGCCGACGTTCTCGGAAACGTCGGCACCGGGGAAGTCGGAGGCAAGACGGGAACGATCGGTGGCGTGCCTGAGCCGTCGACCTGGGCGATGATGCTCCTCGGCTTCGCGGGCCTCGGCTTCGCGGGCTACCGCAAGGCGCGTGGCGCGCGGGCCGCCCTTTCGGCCGCCTGACCCGCCGGGATCAACAACTGTTGAAGGGCCGCCCCGAGGCGGCCCTTATTTTTGGGGCGAGAGCCGCCTCCTCAAGCCGCCTTGCGCCGCTCGACTTCGGCGTGGAACAGCGGAATTTCCGCGGCCAAAGCCGCGGCGACGCTGGGCCTTGCCCGCATCCGCTCAAGATAGGCTTTCACATTGGGATAGGCGGAGAGGTCGATCTGAGGCGTCGCCCGGGTCCAGTTCAAGACCGTGGCGAGATAGCCGTCCGCGACGCTGAAACGATCGAGCAGGAACGCCCGGCCCTTCAACTTGGCGTCGAGATAGGCGAGGCGCGGGGCGTATTTGCTCACGGTCCAGGCCTTCACCTCGGGCGGCGTCTTGTCGCCGAGCAGCGGCGTCATGAGCCCCTTGTGCAGTTCGGCGCTGATGAAGCTGAGCCACTGCCTGAGCTTCGCTCGCCCGAGGCGATCGGAGGTCGGCGGCGCAAGCTGAGCCTCCGGATATTGGTCGGCTATATAGGGCAGGATGGCCGAATTCTCGGTCAGCACCGTTCCGTCGTCGAGCCTCAGCGCCGGCACGTAGCCGAGCGGATTGATGGCGCGATAATCGTCGCCGGTCTTGAGTATGCGTCCGGCGTGGGTGTCGACCTCGACGAGATCGATCACGGCTCCGGCCTCGGCGAGCGCGATGCGAGCCGACATCGAGCAGGCGAGCGGGGCGAAATAGAGCTCCATAGGGGTCCTCCGTTGCAATTTTTGTACTATCTCGCATATAATAGTTTCGGTCAAGAGTTTTGTTCAACATGGTACAAAAAACTGCGCGTCCCGCTCTCAAGGCAGCCTCGCGCGGGCGCGGCCGTCCTCGGGCCTTCGAACCCGAGACCGCGCTCGGCCAGGCGATGGAGGTGTTTTGGAGCGACGGGTTCGCCGCCACCTCGCTCGACAACATCAGCGCGGCGACCGGCTTGAACCGGCCGAGCCTTTACGGCGCCTTCGGCGACAAGCGCGCGCTCTATCTGCAGGCTTACAGCCAATACCGAAAGCGCATGAACGAGTCGTTCGCGCCCTTGTTTGCGGCGCAGGAGCCCCTTCGGGCGAAGCTCACGCGCATCCTGACCGCCGCGCTGGATCTCTATCTCAGTGGCCCGGACGGGCCACGCGGCTGCTTCACAGTGTTGAGCGCGGCTTCGGACGCGATCGCCGATCCGGACCTTCACAGCCTCGTTAGCGAAGCGATCGAAGGCACAGATCGGGCGTTCGGGCGCCTATTCGCCGACGCGCGGCAAGCGGGCGAATTGCCGGAGGGCGCCGATCCGCGCCGCCTCGCGCGCATGGCGTCGGCGACCCTCCACACCCTGTCGATCCGAGCGCGCGCCCGCATGCCGCGCGCTGAAATCCTGCCGATCATCGATGACGCGGTGACGACCATCTGTGGGGCCGAAGGCGGTTAGAGGCGGGCCGGCTTCGTGGGCGCTGGTCGTCGACGCGAGCTGACGCACTCAAGGCGATCCTGCTCAGCCGGGGAGCCGCGCTTCGATCACGCTGAGTTTCTCGTAAGCGACCCCATCGCGGACGAAATAAAGTCCCTCCGCTCTTCCACCGAGCGTATCGAGCCAATCCCGGTCGACGAATGGACGGAGTGCGAGGGTGCGCTCGGCGACGATTTGCAACTTCATTCCGAGATCTTCGATTTGCGCCAAACTCTTCGGCAGATTCGCCAGAGAGTTGTGGGTCATCAGCAACCTGCCGCCGGGCGACAGTTTCGACGGGGTTTCAGCGATGAGCGGATCAATCATGGCTCGGCCGTCGGGCCCCGCATAAAATGGACTGTTCTCCATCTCCCTTTGAGGCAAGGGCAACTGGGCCGGGTTGCTTATGATGAAGTCGATCCGCTCCCCGCGCGGCAGCGGAATCAACGACTCACCGATCGGAAGATGGACGAGGCCCGCTTCCACGCCGTTGCGTCTCGCGTTCTCGAGCGCCAACGCGATTGCCTCGTCGAAACTGTCGACCAAGTAGACGCGCTCGGCTCCGCGCAGCATCGCGGTGATTGCAAGAATGCCCGATCCCGTTCCGAGGTCGATGACCGTTTGTCCCGACAGATCGGGGATGCACTCAGCCAGGAGAAGCGAATAGGGCGTGGCTGGCGCCGCGCCATCGCGGTGGGTCAGCGTGATTCGAGTTCTTGCCGATCTCGTAGGACTTGGTTTCCTCCACGATAGCCTCCGGACGGGGCTGCCCGCTGACGAACGCGCGGGCATTCGACGATAGCATCCCGAGGGGTGGCTGGACAGGACGCCCGCGCTCCGTGGCGAAGGGACCATGCGAAGCTGCCGGGACTGAGGTTGTCGCTTGACAAGGATACCGACCAGTTGGTACTTTCGCAGCATGAACACAGGCGAGCGAACAGCGAGCGTCTCAGCCAAGTCGACCAAGGCCGCGATGGCCGAGGCGTCAGGCCGGAAGCTGCTCGACGCGGCGGTGCATGTGATCCGCTCCAAGGGCTATTCGGCGGCGCGGGTTGAGGACATCTGCGCCGAGGCGGGTCTCACCAAGGGCGCGTTCTTCCATCATTTCGCCAGCAAGGAAGCCTGCGCCATCGCGGCGGCGGCGCATTTCGCCGCTAACGCCGACGCGATCTTTGACGCCGCGCCCTATAGCCATTTGCCCGAGGCGAGAGCGCGCGTGCTCGGCTATGTCGATTTCCGCAAGGCCATCCTTCAGGGCGAGCTGCCGCAGTTCACCTGCCTCCTCGGCACAATGGTGCAGGAGGCTTACGATTCGCACCCCGCCATTCGCGCCGCCTGCGACCGTTACATCAGCGAGCACGCCGAGCGGCTTGAAGCTGATATCGCCGAGGCCAAGGCTCAGTATGCCCCTGACGCCGCATGGACGCCGGACAGCGCCGCGCTTTATTCACAAGCCGTCCTTCAGGGCGCCTTCATTCTCGCCAAGGCTAAGCACGGCGCTCAAGTGGCCGCGGACTGTCTCGATCATCTCAGGCGTTATTTCGAGACGCTACTGCCAAGTGGCGGGGCGGAACACCCGGCGCCTTAGCGCGTTGGCGGAATCCGGCGCCTTGGCGTCGCGCAAGGAGGAGACCATGACCGAGCAGAAAATCACGCCCTGTCTCTGGTTCGATTCCAACGCCGAAGAGGCGGTCGCACACTACTTGTCGATCTTTCCGAACAGCCGCATTCTATCGACGGCGCGCTACGGCGAGTTCGCCCCCGGCCGCAAAGGCACGGTGATGACGATTTTTTTCGAGATCGACGGCCAGCGATTTTTGGCGCTGAACGGCGGACCGCAGTACAAATTTACGCCCGCTTTGTCGCTCATGGTCAATTGCGACGACCAGGCTGAAATCGACGCGCTGTGGGAGAAGCTTGCGGAGGGCGGCGAGCATGTCCAGTGCGGCTGGCTCACCGACAAATTCGGCGTCTCCTGGCAAATCGTGCCGCGCGCGCTGCCCGAGCTTTTGGGCGGCGACGCTCAGCATACCGATCGCCTCATGCGGGCGGTCATGGGCATGAAGAAGCTCGACATTGCTGAATTGCAGCAGGCGTTCGCGCCCTAACTGAAGGAGGAAGACATGGCCAACGCGACTCAGTCGGACGTGGTGGGCAAATTCGTCTGGTACGATCAGATGTCGAACGATCTTCCCGGCTCTGAAAAATTCTATTCAAAAGTCGTCGGTTGGACTCTCGCGCCCAACACCATGAACGCGCAAAAATACACGCTGCTCAAGACCGGGGAAGACATGATCGGCGGCTTGATGCCGATTCCCGAGGACGCCGCGAAAATGGGCGTGCGCCCGACATGGATGGGCTATATCGCGGTCGACGATGTCAAGGCTTACGTCGACAAGGTGAAAGCCGCGGGCGGCGTGATTCATAGGCCACCGACCGAGATTCCCAATATCGGGACCTTCGCCGTCGCCGGCGATCCGAGCGGCGCGGGCTTCCTGTTGTTCAAGGGCGACGGCGATGGGGCGCCAATGCAAGATCCTATGAAGCCGGGCCATATCGGCTGGCACGAGCTGCACGGCGGCGACCCCGAGAAGTCGTTCGCCTTCTATTCCGGCCTGTTCGGCTGGACCAAGGGCGAGGCGATGGACATGGGCTCTATGGGAACCTACCAGATCTTCAACACCAAAGGTCAGCAGGCCGGCGGGATAATGAAGAAGATGCAACAGGAGCCTGCCCCGCACTGGCTCTATTACATCACCGTCGATGCGATCGACGCGGCCCAGGATCGGGTGAAGTCCGCGGGCGGTCAGGTGATCAACGGACCGATGCAGGTTCCGGGTGGAAGCTGGATCATCAATGGCCTCGATCCGCAAGGCGCGATGTTCGCGCTGGTTGCGCCCAAGAAGTAGGGCGTATCGGACCGCTGCTCGTTCAAGCCGTCTCTGGAGCGCAGTTACGCGCTTTGGAGGATTCCGGCGGCCCGCATGGCGCCGTCCGGGCGGCTCTTTCCATGCTTGATCAATGGTCAGGAGATTGCCCGATGAATGTTCAAACTCAGACCCTCAAGCCAGCCGCCGAACTCGCTCGGCTCGACCCTGTGCAGTTCCCAAACGAGAGCGTCGAATATCGCGCCGCCCGCACCGCGCTGCTCGCAGAGGAGATCGAGCTCCGCCGGCATATCGCGCGCGTCGCCGCGCAACGCCGAACGCTGCCGGCGGGCGGTCCGGTTGTTGGCGAGTATCGCTTTGAAGGCGAGGATGGGCGAACCGATTTCGCCGGGCTGTTCGGCGACAAGCAGACGCTCGCCATCTACAGCTACATGTTCGGGCCTGAGCGCGAGCGGCCCTGTCCCATGTGCACCAATACGCTCGGCGCCTGGGAGGGCAATGCGGCGGACATCGGCCAGCGCATCTCGCTAGCTGTCGTCGCGCGCTCTCCCATCGAGCGCCTGACAGCATGGAAGCGCGAGCGCGGCTGGCGCGACCTCAAACTCTACAGCGACCTCAACGGCGCCTATTCACGGGACTATTTCGGCCTGCTGCCGAACGGCTCGGAAGTCCCCTCCTTCAACGTGTTCACACGCCGTGACGGTACGATCCGGCACTTCTGGGGCGGCGAGATGACGAGCGCAACGGTCGACCCGGGCCAGGACCCGCGCGGCGCGCCGGACCCTGCGCCGCTTTGGATGATCCTCGACTGCACGCCGGAGGGCCGCGATCCCCACTGGTATCCGAAGCTCGACTATGTCTAGCTTCTTGCTTCGAACTATGTCGGAGAGAGCGCAATGCGGGTGATGGTGATCGTCAAGGCGACCGAAGCCTCCGAGGCCGGCGGCATGCCGCCGGCCTCACTTTTGGCGGACATGGGCGCGTTCAACCAGGCGCTGATCGACGCTGGGATTTTCGTTGACGCGGGCGGAGTTAAGGAAAGCCGCAAGGGCGCTCGCGTCTCCCTTTCCGGCAAGGACCGCACGGTGGTCAAAGGGCCGTTCCCGAACATCAATGAACTCGCCGCGGGCTACTGGATCTGGAAGGTCAAGGACCTCGATGAGGCGATCGAGTGGGTCAAACGTTGTCCCAACCCGATGCCGGGCCCGTCGGTCATCGAGATCCGCGAGATGTTCGAGATGGGGGACTTCGACCAAGCCAAGTAGGATCGACCGTTGACAAGTGCGCCGCGTCTCTTGTCATCGCCGCGTCAGCGAATAGCATTAGCGACTCAACGCCACGGCCTTTCACCCCCTGATTGGCGGAAGCGTCCAAACCGGCGCCAGGATGACAAAAGCGAAACCCCCGACCACCGTGGCGTTCGTCAGCCAGAAGGGGGGCGTCGGCAAAAGCACCCTTGCCCGGTTGCTAGCGGTGGGCGCTATCCATCGCGGCCGCAAAACTTTGCTTGCCGACTTCGATCTCGATCAATTGACCTGCGTCGAATGGGGCGCGCTGCGCCTGCGCGCCAGCCTCGAGCCGGAGGTCGACACGCGCGCCTTCAAGAGCCTGAAGAAGCTGCGCCGCGAGGATGGCGTCGCTGATTTCATCGTCGCCGACACCCGCGGCCTCGCCGACGATCTGTCGACCGAAATCGCCGAGGATAGCGACGTCGTCTTTCTGCCGACAGGCGTGTCGGGCGACGATCTGCGGCCCACCCTTTCGCTGGCGCGCAAGCTCGCGCGGCGCGGCGCGGAGGGACGGCTCGTGCTCGTCTTGTCGAAGGTCGGCCGCTCGGAGCCCCAGTTTGCGAAGGCGGTCGAGGCGATCGAAGACGCCGGATTCGAGCTCCTGAGTGAGCATTGGCCGCAGCGCGACGGCTTTCAGAGCGATCTCGATTCCGGGCGCGCGGGCCGCGAGGCGCGCAACCCTTACTTACGCGAGATCGCCGAGCGGATGGAGGAGGCTCTCTGGACGCGCACGATGAAGGCGAAGCCGAGGGGGTAAACGGACCTTGGGTCGCGTTACGGCTGCGCCAATACGAATAGTCGCCGCGACCGCAGCAAAACTGGGCCGTCGGGGAGAGCCGGATAGGCCTGGCGCAGTTCGGCTGCATAGCGATCGAGAAACTTGCGACGATCCGCTTCATCCAGCGCCGTCAGGAAGGGCGCGAAGTCTTGTCGCCTCCATCCACTCGACAATCGCCGCGATGCTCTCCATCGCGTGCAGGTAAGTCGCTTCCCAGATGTCGACGGCGGCGCAGATTGGACTGAGCAGCGCGTACAGGCCTTCCATCGTTTCGTTGAACGGCCGCGTCTTGGCGATTGGCAGAAGCGTCTTCGCCCATGGTCCGTCGGCGGCGATCATGCGCATCAGGGCTCGGCTCGGCTCATACAAATCGTTGGGAAATTCCGCCGCAAGGCAACCTTCCGCCGCGACCATGCCGATCAGCATGGGCAACAACCGCGGCAGCGATGGCACCATCTCCAACGAGCCATTCGAACAGATCAGGTCGAACTTGCGTCCCGCGCTGAGGCGGCGGCCGCCCGCGCCTTGACCACAATCGACCGATTGAGAAAGGTCGAGGGTCTCGATCTCCGCGTAGGGAAAACGGCGAGCCAGCAGCGCCCTCATCGACCCGCGCCCGCTGTACACGTCGGCAATACGGCGCGGCGCACGATCGGGAATTCGACGCATCAGATCCAACGTCGCTCTCATTCGATGGTCCGGCGCCGGGTGGCCGGACTCGGTTCGGGCTAAGGCGCGGTCATTCATTGGGTTTCGTCAGATCGCCCCTGGCCGGAAGCTTGAACGCGATTTTGCCAAGCCGCCGGCGTGACCGGCGGCTCGCACTCAACCAGGCCAATAGAGATAACGGTCGTCAAGTCGCAGGCTTGATCGACGTGATGTCCATCTTGTCGCCGGCCTTGGTGTAACTGACCGTCACTCTCTGGCCGGCCTTGAAGTCGGACAGCTTCACGCTCTTGGGCGCCATGTAACTCGAGCCGTTGTCCAGGGTGACCATATCCTTGGTCATATCCAGGCTCTTGATCTTGCCAGTTGCGTCGGCCGCATAGGCCACGGACGCCGCGCCTAACAACGCCGTCGCCAAGACGGCGCCTATCAACATTCGCATAGGGCTTCTCCGTTTTTGAGTGAAGCGCAACTACGCCAGAACGCATGACCTCCCAGGCGTACTCGCGCCTTGGGAGAAGGGTAAGCACGCTTCGCTCACGTCGCGCTGGCCGACAAGTTAAATTTTGTTCATCGGCGCGAGGAGGGCCTGGATTTGCAAGGCTCCCGGGGTCGTTCGGTCTCGACTTCGATGTCCTAACCTTAATCCGCCGGCGAATTTCCGGATAACCGGCGAAGCGCATGATCCTGCCTTGACCGCAGAAGGCGGTCGCTCGCTTGCGGCGCGTATCGGCGGAGGGTGGCGGTTATGAGGTCGAAGCTTAGCCCGAGGGAGATCGTCCAGAGGCTTCAGATGATCGAGACGCTGACGGCTGAGGGTTCTCCGGTCGCGGAAGCGCTGCGCTCGGTTGGTATGCTGGAAGCTGAATACGACCGTTGGCGGGTCGAATACAACGGCCTGGGGCGGACGCTTGGTCCGCTAGTGTCCGCCACGCCGAAGCTGGCGAAGAGAACGCGCCGCGCCGCTTCCGCTCATCCACGCAAGCCGCCCATCTAACTCGCTGGCGCGATGCGCGGGACTTCGGCGTGAGGGGTCGCGAAGGTTGTGGGCGGGAAGCCAGACATGCAATGCTAGACGTTCCGCCGCGGAACAGTGGCGCGGGGAGCTAGCGCCGGGCAGTGACAAGGGGGGGTCCCGCAATGATCTATGAGCTTCGCGTTTATCGCTGCCTTCCCAACCGGCTGCCGGCGTTATTGAAGCGGTTCGAAACCAAGACGCTGGCGCTGTGGGAGAAGCATGGCATCCGACAGGCGGGCTTCTGGACGACGATGATTGGAGAATCGAATCACGAACTCACTTACCTCCTGGCGTGGGAGTCGCTTGCCGAACGGGAGCAGAAATGGGCTGCATTTCTCGCCGATCGCGATTGGATCGCCGCGCGGGAAGAGAGCGAGAAGGACGGGCTCATTCTCGCCAACGTGGCGAACTCGATCCTGCAGCCGACGTCGTTCTCGAGCGTGCGCTAAGCCGCGCACCGCGTCTCTCGAATAGCCTGCTGAAGATCTTAGCCCACGATCTCATTGCCGGAGAACCATTGCGAGATCTCTTGCGCCGCCGTCTCCGGGGCGTCAGAGCCGTGGGCGGAGTTCTCGCCCATCGACAGCGCGAAGTCCTTGCGGATCGTCCCGGCCGCCGCTTTCTCGGGATTGGTCGCGCCCATCACGTCACGATAGCGCTGGACCGCATCCTCGCCTTCCAGCACCTGCACGACGACCGGCGCCGCGGTCATCATCTCGACCAGTTCGCCGAAGAACGGGCGCTCGCGATGCACACCGTAGAACGTCTCCGCCTGCGCGCGAGTCATATGCACGCGCTTCTGCGCGACGATTCGAAGCCCCGCCTCTTCGATCCGCTGATTGACGGCGCCCGTCAGGTTGCGGCGGGTGACGTCGGGCTTGAGGATCGAGAAAGTGCGTTGGACGGCCATGGCGTCTTTGTCTCTGGTCGGGTTGTTGCGGAAAAGCGCTGGGGCTTATAGCGGCGGCCCGGCGGACCGGCAAGGCGCGGGCGCGACACGGGATGCGCGCGCATCCAGGCTCGATTTCCTGATGGCGCGAATGGCGTTAGAACCAACGCCGATCCGCAGCGGGGTCGAGGGTGCGGCCGCCTCCGCCCGGCGCGGAAGATTTTGGCGGATGCGCCGGTCCACAGATGCGGATCTGCGCGTCCGCCGCTCATTGAGACAAACGAGGCGCGGAGGCCAGGCGAAACATGTCAAGACTTGGGATTCTCACGGCTGTCGCATTGATCGCGGCGATCACTTCCGCGCGCGCCGACGAGCAGGTTTGGACTGTGCAGAGCTGGCCGGGCGACATTGACCTCATCCCGTGCAGCGCATGGAGCAAAACCCCTGACGGGTCTTGGGTCCTGACGGGCGGCTCGATCAAGCTTGGCTCGGAGACCATGAGCAACATCGGCGTCAAGGGCGACGCCGCCGCGCATAAGCTCGACAGGGAATGCGGCGGCGTGCAGAAGAAGTGAACCGCCCTCCGCGTTCGTTGACGCGGTAGTTGTAGCCGCGCTCGTTGAGCGCGGCGGACGCGGTCCAAGGGGCGTCCCGAAAGACGCCCGTCAACCGACGGGCATGGACCGCGTCTACAAGCCTGATTCGGCGCAAGTGCAATCTGCTTTAGGGCCGGCCCGAAGGAACCTGGAGGCGTCTGAGCCGCACATAGAGCGCGCCAGACCCGCCATGGGCGCGTCCGGCTTCCTCAAAGCCGAGCACCACCGAGCGCAGGTCGGATTCGCGCAGCCATTGCGGGGTGAGCCGCTTGAGCACGCCGCGCTCGTTCGGCCACCCGCTGAACTCATCGGTCGCCCCGCCTTTGCCGGTGACGATGATGACCAGCCGCGCGCCGCGCGCCTGGGAATGGCGAAGGAAGCCGCGCAAAGCCTGATGCGCCTCGGCCTGGGTCAGCCCATGCAGATCGAGCGCCGCGTCGACCGCCGCACGCCCGCGCGCAAGTTCACGCTGGAGCCGCCGTTCAATTGGCGCCAGCGGCGGCGCGGCGGGCTTCGCCGGCCGGGCGGCTGGAGGTTCGATGGGGGCTGGAGGCGGGGCTGCGCGCCGAACGGGCCTAACGGGATTCGACGGCGCGGGCAGGCTTGCGCCGCGCCGCCGCGCGACAGAGCGCGCGACCTCGGTCCAGAGCGCGATCTCCTCGTCGCTCAGGCGCCGCAAACGCTGCGGGCGGGGCGGCGTCTCTTTCAAGGGCGCCCCCCGCGCGGCAGAAGCACGATGAACTCGGTGGAATCGCGAATGGCGCCGGCGCGCGCGCCTGCCTTATCGCCGCTGCCGAAGAAGAGGTCGGCGCGCGCCGCTCCCACAATCGCCGAGCCGGTGTCCTGGGCGATCATGAGCCGGCGGAACGGGCGTGGCGTCTCGTCCACCCAAGGCAATTCGGCGTCGATCCAGAACGGCAGGCCGTAGGCCCACATCGTCCGGTCGACCGCGATCGAGCGCAGCGGGGTGAGCGGAACGCCGGCGCCGGCGATCGGGCCAAGGTCGCGATCGAAATCCTCGACGAGCTCGAAGAACACGAACGACCGATTGCGCCGCATCACGTCCAGTCCTCGGGCGCTGTCTCGGCGCAGCCATGCCTTGAGGCTGGCGAGCGACATGGCGCCTTCCGTGATCTCTCCGGCTTCGATCAATAGCTTTCCAATCGACGTATACGGCAGGCCGTTGCGCCCATCATAGGCGAGGCGCGCGCGGCCTCGGTCGGGAAACTCGACCTGTGCGGAACCCTGCACCTGGATGAGGAAAGCCTCGACCGCATCGCGAACCCAAACGATCGGGTCGCGGCGCTCAGCCTCGATCTGGGCTCGATCGGTGTAAGGGACAAGCGATCCGTCGCCGAGGCGCCTGGCGCCGCTGATCTCCCTGGGGAACCCGACGGGCGGGGCGTCAAGACCAAAAGTCACAAGATCAGCCGGCCGGCCCAATATCGGCCAGCGAAATTCCTCTGTCTCAACCCTCGAAGCCGGGACGCAGGGCTCGTAATATCCGGTCAGGAATCCCGCGCCATTCTCGGGAACAACGCGGAACGGTCGAAACCGCGTCTCGAAGAAACGCCGTGCGTCTCGCTCCGCCGCGACGATCGCGCAAAGCGCCGCGTGAGCGTTCGCGACCAGTTCGGGCGGCGCTGATTGCGCCGGGCGGGGGCTGGTTTGTCCCACGGCGATCGCCCGCGCCGAGCGCTCGAATGCGCAAAACGCCGCCTGATGGTCATCATCACTCCAGCCGACGAGGCTTTCGAAATCCAAAGATTCAAGACGAGGCCGCATGTCCTTGCTAGCGTTGCGGCGCGGCTTAGCTCTCCGATTCGGTCGCCGTCAGCTGCCAGTTGGGATCGCGAGAGCGAACATCACGCGCGAACGTCCACAAGTCGATATGCTCGACGACCGTGTCGGGCGACCCGTCGACGACTTCACCTTGCGCGTCGCGGGTTACGGAAGCGAGCTTGGAAGAGAATTTCACGCTGATCCGCGCGGTCTGGCCGACAAGCGCGGCGCCGGCGATCGTCGCGTTGTCGATCGAGACGACCGTGGTCGACATTGTCTGTCCGGCGTCGGCGCGGGCGTGGATCGCGCTCTCGAAATTGGCGAAGGCCTCGGGCGACATTAGGCTTTTGAGGGCGTCGGAATCGCCGGCGGCGAAAGCATGGACGACCATGTCGTAAGCGCCCCGAGCTCCCGACAGAAAGGCTTGCGGCGAAAAGCTGCGATCCACCCCGGCAATAGCGTCGAGGCCGCTCCAGACCGCGGAGTTGGGCTCGGCCACGCCCTTCCAGCGATCCGCGGCGGGCGGCGGCGCCGGCGCCGAGGGCGTCGCGTCCGGCTGGCTGACAGGTGGGGTAGAAGCTCCCGGAACACGCCGCAAGGGGGCCAAAAGACCGCCGGGCCGCTCCGAATCCTGGCGCATGCCGAGCACGGAACGCAGCTTCCAGGCGACAAATAGCGCCACGAGCGCAAATATGACGGTCGGTAGATCGATCTCCGGCATCGCCCTTAAGCTCCTCGCTTGCCAAAGCAAAAGTCACTCGGCCCGCACGAAACGCCATAACTAGGCGCGGCCGAGCGTTTTGGCTAGGAGCATGGATTAGCAGCCTTGCTGGGGTCGAAAGATGGCGGCGCCCGGCGGTCTTAGCCATTCGACAATTTACGAGGACGCCGAATGCGGCGCGAAGCGACGTGAGGCCCGCAAATGTCATCGGCGTCGCCGGCGCCGGGGCCTGGGGCGTGGCCTTGGCCAACGCGGCTGTGGCCGCCGGCCGCACGGTCATCCTCTGGGGCCCCGATGACGCCCGGATGCGCGCGATCGCAACGACTCGTCGGAGCGACCGGCTGCCCGGCGTTGATGTGGCGCGCCCGGTCGAGGCGACAGCCGATCTTGAGGAACTTGGGCGGTGCGATGCGATTCTGGTGGCGACGCCGGCGCAGTCGAGCCGCGAGATGGCGCTGCGGCTGGCGACGACGCCAGGATCAGCGCCGCTGGTCACCTGCGCCAAGGGCGTCGAGCGCGGCACGCACGCGTTCATGACCGAGGTCCTGGCGCAAGCCGCGCCGGGCCGAGCCGCCGCCATTCTCTCCGGACCCTCGTTCGCCGCCGACGTTGCGGCTGGCCTGCCGACCGCGGTGACGCTCGCGTCGGCCGATGAAGACCTGGCGCGCTCGCTCTGCGACGCGCTGCGTGGGCCGGCCTTGCGGCTCTACCATTCGACCGACGTCCGCGGCGTCGAGATCGGCGGCGCGGCAAAGAACGTGCTGGCGATCGCCTGCGGCGTCGCCGCCGGCCGGGGGCTCGGCGCGAGCGCGGTCGCCGCATTGGTCGCCCGCGGTTTCGCCGAGCTTCGCCGTTTTGGCGAGGCTTTCGGGGCGCGGGGATCGACCTTGATGGGCCTTTCGGGGCTCGGCGATCTGGTTCTGACCTGCTCCTCGGCGCAATCGCGCAACTTCGCCTTCGGCCAGGCGCTCGGACGGGGCGAGAGCGCAGCCGAAGCGGGAGCTGGCAGGCTCGCCGAGGGCCGGTTCACCGCGCTCGCGTTGACCGAGCTGGCGCGCGAGCGCGGCGTCGACATGCCTATCGCCGATTGTGTCCAGGGGCTGATCGAGGGCTCGCTTGATGTTAAGGCCGCAGTGAGCTCGCTGCTGGGGCGACCGCCGAAGGGGGAAGAATGAGCCGAGCGCTTTGCAAATTGAGCGCTCCTCACTTAGCTTTCGCTGCGTTGGGGAAACGCAACCTTCAGGCGTGAGTTGGCGATGGCGCATTGGCTGTTCAAAAGCGAGCCCTCGGCCTGGTCTTACGAGAAAGTTGCCGGACTCGGCGCTGCGGGCACGGACTGGAGCGGCGTGCGCAACCACACCGCCAAGCTCAACATGCAGGCGATGAAGGTCGGCGAGCAGGCCTTCTTCTACCACTCGAACGAGGGAAAAGAGATCGTTGGGATCGTCGAGGTCAGCAAGGCCTATCGGCCCGACCCAACGGACGCGACCGGCAAGTTCGGGATGGTGGACATCCGCGCATTGCGCCCATTGCCGCGGCCGGTGACGCTGGAAGAGGCGAAAAGCGACAAGCGTCTGGCCAAGATGGCGCTGGTCACCCAGTCCCGCCTCTCCGTCCAGCCCGTCACCGACGCCGAGTGGGCTGTTGTTTGCAAGCTCGGCGGCCTTTAGCGGACCGGGCTTAGACCAAAGCATCACGCGGACTGACTTGTCGCTTTTTCCCTCGTTAGGGCATAGTTACGTCTTCGCTTTTTGCGCGCGGCGGGACCTCGCGCGATCGATTGCTCTGGGAGGAGCCCCATGTCCGACAAGGCTTATGACGTTCCGGCCGAATGGGCGAAGCGCGCCTGGGTCAATCATGCGAAGTACGAGGAGATGTACAAGCGGTCAGTGACCGATCCGCAAGGCTTCTGGGCCGAGCATGGAAAGCGCATCGACTGGTTCGCGCCATTCTCCAAGGTCAAGAACACGTCATTCGACACCCACAACGTCTCGCTCAAATGGTTCGAAGACGGCTTCACCAACGTCGCTTACAATTGCATCGATCGGCATCTGCCCAAGCGCGCCAACCAGACGGCGATCATCTGGGAAGGCGATGATCCCTCGAAGTCCAAACACATCACCTATGCGGAGCTTGCGCGTCGCGTCGGACTTTTCGCCAATGTGCTGAAGGCGCACGGCGTCAAGAAGGGCGATCGGGTCACAATTTACCTGCCCATGATCCCCGAGACGGCCTACGCAATGCTTGCTTGCGCCCGCATCGGGGCGATCCATTCGGTCGTGTTCGGCGGCTTCTCGCCCGAAGCGATCGCCGGCCGCATCGCGGACGCCAAATCGGACGTCGTCATCACCGCGGACGAGGGTCTCCGTGGCGGCCGGAAGGTTCCGCTCAAGGCCAACGTCGACGCGGCCATCGAGAAAGTGGGCGGCGTCAAGACCGTGATCGTTGTCAGGCGCACCGGTGACGCCGTCGGCTGGCGACACGGGCGCGACGTGTGGCTAGATGAGGCCGAACAGGGGGTAAGTGCGGACTGCCCGCCCGAGCGCATGAACGCGGAGGACCCGCTGTTCATCCTTTACACGTCAGGTTCGACGGGCGCGCCGAAGGGCGTTCTGCACACGACCGGAGGTTATCTCGTCTACGTCTCGATGACCCATCAATATGTCTTCGATTATCACGAGGGCGATATCTATTGGTGCACCGCCGACGTCGGCTGGGTGACGGGCCACAGCTACATTCTCTACGGGCCGCTGGCCAACGGCGCGACGACGCTCATGTTCGAGGGCGTTCCCAACTATCCGTCGATGAGCCGGTTCTGGGAGGTCATCGACAAGCATAAGGTCAACACCTTCTACACCGCCCCGACCGCCATCCGTTCGCTGATGGGCGCGGGCGAAGAGCCGGTGAAGAAGACGAGCCGCGCCTCTCTTCGTCTTCTGGGTTCGGTCGGCGAGCCGATCAATCCCGAGGCCTGGGAATGGTATCACCGGGTCGTGGGAGATAGCCGCTGCCCGGTCGTCGACACCTGGTGGCAGACCGAGACCGGCGGCATTCTCATTTCGCCACTGCCTGGGGCGACCAGGCTCAAGCCCGGGTCGGCGACGCAGCCGTTCTTTGGCGTCATGCCTGAGATCGTCAACGCGGAGGGCAAGGTTCAGGAAGGGGCTTGCGAGGGAAACCTGGTCATCGCCGACTCCTGGCCAGGCCAGTCGCGCACGGTCTTCGGTGACCACGCTCGCTTCGTGAACACGTATTTCGCCGCCTATCCTGGCAAGTACTTCACCGGCGACGGCGCGCGCCGCGACGCGGACGGCTATTACTGGATTACCGGGCGCGTCGACGACGTCATCAATGTCTCTGGCCACCGGATGGGCACGGCCGAAGTCGAGAGCGCGCTCGTCGCCCATCCGAAAGTGTCGGAAGCCGCGGTCGTCGGCTATCCGCACGACATCAAAGGGCAGGGCATCTACGCCTATGTGACCTTGATGAGCGGCGTCGAGTTCGAGCGAGGATCTGCGCAAAGAACTGGTCGCTTGGGTGCGCAAGGAGATCGGGCCGTTCGCTTCGCCCGACCTCGTTCAGTTCGCGCCGATGTTGCCAAAGACACGCTCCGGCAAAATCATGCGCCGGATCCTGCGCAAGATCGCCGAGAACGAATACGGCTCGCTGGGCGACACATCGACTCTGGCCGATCCCGCCGTTGTCACCGATCTCATCGGCAACAGGCAGAACCGGGGGAAGGACTAGGCGGCGTCCACCCCGTCATCGCGAGGAGCCACAGGGCGTCGAGAGACGCCCGTCCTTCCGGACGGCTATGGCGACGCGGCGATCCAGGAGGCAGTAGGGCACCGCTCGACGTTCCCTGGATTGCTTCGCTCCGCTCGCAATGACGGACCCGGTTCGGCGCCTGCCTCACGCGCTACGATGTGATGACCAATTCCTGCGCCGCCTCGATCTTCGTCGCCAAAATGACCGCCTGAGTTCGGCTCTCGACGCCGAGCTTCTGGAAGATCGCGGACACGTGCGCTTTGATAGTCGCCTCGGAGACGCCGAGTTCGTAGGCGATCTGCTTGTTGAGCAGGCCTTGCGACAGCATCATCAACACCCGAATCTGCTGTGGGGTCAGCGAAGCAAGCCGGCGCGCCATGGCGCTTGATTCGCGGTTGGGGGCCGAGTTCGGATCGAAGTCTGGAGGGGTCCATCGGCCGCCGTCCAGAACTTGGGCGATAGCCGTTCGCATCGTATCGAGCGAATTGGTTTTCGGAATAAAGCCGGCGGCGCCGAATTCCATGCAATGGCGGATGACCGCGCGGTCTTCGTTGCCCGAAACGACGATTACAGGGGTGGACGGAAGCTCCGAGCGTAGGAACAGGAGTCCAGAAAACCCGCGAACGCCCGGCATTGTCAGGTCGAGCAGCACGAGATCGGTGTCTGGCGCACCGTGCAGCGCTGCGACCAGGCTGTCGAAATCGTGCGCGACCGCGATTTCCGCATCGGGCGCCGCCGCCAGCACCGCTTGGCGCAAGCCGCCGACCATGAGCGGATGATCGTCGGCGATGAGCACGCGAAAGGCGTTCTCTTCGCCCGTCGTTCCCTTTGGCCCGATCGCGGTCGGCGCCGCGGGACCAGAAGCGCTGACCCGCCGGTCGCTGTCACGTCCTCGGTTTCCAGCTTGCGGACTAATCACGTTCGCCTTTCCTGGAGGGCAAGCGTCCAAGCTGACGCAACGCCTCGGTCATCGCGATAGTTGCGGCGATCCCTACGTTCAAAGAACGCAGGCGAGGTTGAATGAGGAATATACACCCGAACGTCCGCCGAAACCCGCACGGCCTCGGGAACGCCGGACGATTCCCGGCCCACAAGGATAATATCCTTTTCACGAAAAGCGAAATCCCACAAACACGTTTCGCCCTTTGTCGTCAACAGCACCAGTCGGCGTTGATTGTCGGCGCGCCAGGCCGCGAAGCCCGCCCACGAATTGTGGCTCTCGATCGCGAGAGCGTCGACATAGTCCATCGCGGCGCGGCGGAAGCGGCTGTCGTTGATCCGAAACCCGGCCGGTTCGATGATCGCCGCGTCGACGCCGAGGCATGCGCAGGTGCGCATCATGGCGCCGGTATTTTGTGCGATGTCGGGCTCGAACAGAGCGAGCAGGAGGGGGGCGGCGGGCTTCGTCATATTGCGCGCAAAAGCAGAAGGTTGACGGCGGAAACCGCCATTCGGACAATGCTCCAAGCCGGAGGAAAGCGCGACCCCGCCCGGCTATGGACATCCAATTCGATCGATGCGAAAAGCCGCATCGAACGAATTCAAGGTCGTGACCCCGCGGGCGCCGGGGCGGCACGCACGTTGGGGGTTGAATTGACCATCAAGGAACCGATTCGGCGATGTTCCTCCCAGCTAGGTCCTGGCGGGGTCTTCCGGGGGGCTGCTTTGTCCGCGGCCCGCAAAATGCTTTCCCCACCAACGCTAGAATAAAAGCTGGCCGACGGGCGACGCACATCGACTTCCTCGTCACAATTCTTCGCCTCCACGTCCATCAGAGATCCACGACATGAGCGGTCCTTCGACCTACGTTCCCAAAAGCGCGATTGGGCGCTGGTTCGAATCGCGTCTTCCGTTGGTTGGCTTGGTTCATTCCTCGTTCATCGCCTATCCGGTGCCGCGCAATCTCAACTACATGTGGACGTTCGGCGCGATCCTGTCGTTCATGCTCGGTCGCGCAGATCCTGACCGGCATCGTTCTCGCCATGCATTATATCCCTTCGTCGACCCAGGCTTTCTCCTCGGTCGATAATATCATGCGCAATGTCAACTACGGCTGGCTGATCCGCTACTTGCACACCAACGGCGCGTCGCTTTTCTTCCTCGCCGGCTATATCCATATGTTTCGTGGTCTCTATTACGGCTCCTTCAAGCCGCCGCGCGAGCTGCTTTGGATCATCGGGGTCATCATCTACTTCCTGATGATGGCGACGGCTTTCATGGGTTACGTTTTGCCCTGGGGTTCGATGAGCTTTGCCGGCGCGACCGTCATCACCAACCTCACGTCAGCAATCCCGATCGTCGGCAACACGATCGCCCATTGGCTCTGGGGCGGATTTGCCGTCGGCGGCCCGACGCTGACCCGGTTCTTCTCGCTGCACTACCTGCTCCCGTTCATCATCGTGGGGTTCGTCGGGCTGCATATCTGGGCGCTCCACATCGCCGGGCAAAACAATCCTGACGGCATAGAGGTGAAGGACCTTCAGCGCGACACCGTCGCGTTCACGCCCTACGCCACGATCAAGGACGTCGTCGGTCTGGCGGTGTTTCTTATTCTTTATGCCTGGCTGGTGTTCTACATTCCCAACTATCTGCTCGACGCCGACAATTCGAACCCCGCCAATCCGCTGGCGACGCCCGCGCATGTCGTGCCGGAATGGTATTTGCTGCCGTTTTACGCGATGCTGCGCGCGATCCCGAGCAAGTTCTGGGGCGTGGTCGTTCTGTTGTCCGCGATTGTCGTGCTCGCGTTTATTCCCTGGCTCGACCGCTCGCCGGTTAAGTCGGCGAAGTACCGCCCAGCCTACCGCTTTTTCTTCTGGATCTTCGTCGCGATCGGCATCGGCCTTGGCTACCTCGGCTCGCAGGAGCCGACCGAGGGGCTTGCATTGATCGCGCGCATCTTAACGTTCGGCTATTTCGCGTTCTTTCTCATCATCATGCCCATTCTAAGCTTTGCGGAGAAGACGAAGCCGATCCCCACGTCGATCGCCGATGCGGTGCTGACGAGGACGAAGACCGCGGTGGCTGCGGCTGAATGATGCGGACCGCTCGCCAAGGAAGTTCAACGATGATCCGTGTGAAGTTTTCCGCCCTCGCCTTTGCGGCCATGGCGCTCGCGCTTGCGAGCGCGACCGCGGCGATCGCGCAAGAAGATACAGGACAGCCGAACCCTCCTCGCCAGAGCTGGAGCTTCTCTGGCATGTTCGGCATCTACGACAAGGCTCAGCTTCAGCGCGGGTTCCAGGTGTACAAGGAGGTCTGCAGCACCTGTCACGCTCTGAGCATTCCTTTCCGCACGCTCACCGATCCCGACGGGCCGGGCTTCAGCGAGGATCAGATCCGGACGCTCGCCGCCACCTATCAAATCACCAACGCCGAGCCCAACGAGAAGGGCGAAATCTTCAAGCGTCCCGGAACGCCAGCCGACAACATCCCTCGCCCGGAGGCCTATCCGAACGACCAGGCAGCTGCAGCGACGCTCGGCAAGGCGCCGCCGGACATGGCGCTCTTGGCCAAAGCGCTGAAATACGAGCGCGGCTTCCCGTGGTTCGTCTTCGATGCGCTGCCGGGCCTGGAATATCAGGAGATGGGCGCCGACTACATCCACGCGATCCTGACCGGCTACACGAAACCCGATGACCCGCAGTGGAATTTGTACTATCCCGGCCACAAGATCGCGATGCCGCAGCCGATCACCGACGGCGCGGTCGATTACAAGGACGGCACGAAGCCCACCCTGGAAAATTACTCCAAGGACGTTGCGGCTTTTCTGAACTGGGCGGCGGAACCCAATCTTCCAGAGCGTAAGAGAATCGGCCTCAGGGTCCTCATCTTCCTTTTGGTGTTCGCGGTGCTGCTCTACCTCGTCAAAAAGCGGATCTGGGAGTCCGCGCACTAGCTGTGCTGAGTTCGAAGGCGTCGCGCCGCGATTGATCGCGCGGCGACCGTTAGGAACAATGCCGCTCTGATGGAGCGGGGGGCGCATGTCCAAAGTAATTGTAGGGGTCATCGGCGGCTCGGGAGTTTACGATCTTCCCGGCCTGACAGACCTGCGCGAGGAGCCGATTGCGACGCCCTGGGGCGATCCTTCCGACTTGCTGCGCTTTGGGCGGGTGGGCGAAACGCAGGCGGTGTTCCTGGCGCGCCATGGCCGGGGCCATCGTTTCTCGCCCTCGACAATCAATTACCGCGCCAATATCGACGCGCTGAAGCGCGTCGGCGTCACCGACATCATTGCGCTGTCGGCCTGCGGCTCGTTTCACCGCGAGCTCTATCCCGGCATGTTCGTCATGATCGATCAGTTCGACGATCGGACCTATCGGCGCCAAACGAGCTTTTTCGGCGACGGCTGCGTCGCGCATGTCTCGATGGCGCACCCGATCGCTCCGCTCATGCGCCGCCGCCTCGTCGCCGCGGCTGAAGCGGAGACAATCGCTTGCCGCGACGGGGGGACCTACGTCTGCATCGAAGGGCCGCAGTTTTCGTCGCTGGCGGAGTCGCTTCGCTTCCAGGCGGGCGGCGCCGACGTCATCGGCATGACCGGCGCGACCGAAGCGAAACTGGCGCGCGAAGCGGAGATCTCCTACGCGACGATCGCCATGGTCACCGATTATGACTGCTGGCACGAGGAGCATGGCGCAGTCGACGTCGCCGCCGTGATCAAGGTCATGGGTGAGAACGCCGAGCGCGCAAGCGCGGTCGTCGCCCGCACGTTGCGCGAGTTCCCGTCGGAGCATCGAAGCCTGTCCGATCGGATCGGACCGCTCGCTCGATTACGCCCTTATCACGAACCCTTCTCATCGCGATCCCGAACTCGTCAAAAAGCTCGACGCGGTCGCCGGACGCGTGCTGCGCGGCGGCTGAAGCGCGGCTTGTTCGTGGGTCTGTGGGGCCGATCGGGACCGCGGCTTGCGCGACTTCCGGCATTCAACCTACAATGAGCGCGCCCCGACGCGTTCGATGCGGCGCTTGACCGGGACCTCGAGGAATCGATGATCAGGGATGCGTTTGAACGGCTCCTGTTCGCGGCCCGATTTCTTCTTGCGCCGCTCTATCTGGCGCTCGCCATCAGCCTCGTCGCGCTTCTGTTGAAGAGCGGCATTCACCTCTACGAGCTCCTGATGCAGCTGCCGACTCTCAACGACGAACAGGTCCTTCTGTCGGAGCTTGCTATAGTCGACCTGACGCTGACAGCGTCGCTGGTCGTGATTGTCTTTCTCTCCGGTTACACCAATTTCGTAGCCCCGGTCGTCATGCGAAAGGACGATGGGCGGCCGCATTGGATCGCGGAGATCGACTTCAGCGAACTCAAGCTCAAATTGATGGCCTCGATCGTCGCCATCTCGGCGATCAAGCTGCTCGAGGCCTTCATGAACATCGATCACGAGTCTGATCGCGAGCTCTATTGGCTCGTAGGCATTCACTTGACCTTTGTCGCCTCGACGCTGCTGCTGGCGCTCTCCGCATTGTTCACCCAGCGCACGCGTCCGTCGGGGGAAAACGGCTCGGAGGGCGTCTGACTGCTATTTTTCCAGAACGACCTTTCGGCATTCGGCCGGCAGCGCCGCCATGGGCAGCGGCGGCTTTGACCGCCCTGGCCGCGGATGCAGCGCCTCGTCGGTAAACCACCAGGCGAGCGACTTATCGCAGCCATCATCGGGCGGGACCGGCTCCTGCGGCTCACAGCCGGAGTCGCCCGACGGACATTTGATGCGGATGTGAAAATGGTAGTTGTGCCCCCAATAGGCGCGCACCTTGTTCATCCACGGCTGGCCCCTCGCGGTCTCGCATAAGGCTTTCTTGATCGCGGCGTTGACGAAGATGCGTTCGACGTCCGGCGCCTCGGCGGCGGCCTTGATGATTGCGGCCTGCGCGGGCGTCCAATGCGCCCGGTCGACCGAGAGCCCGTCCTCGGTCACCATGTTCACCGCCGACATGGTCTCGCGTTCTTCCTTTGAGAGCGTGCGGTCCGGCATCGGGGTGAGCCAGACGTCGGCGTCGAGGCCGACCTGATGGGAGGCGTGTCCGGTCAGCATCGGGCCGCCGCGCGGCTGGGAAATGTCCCCGACGAGAATCCCGTTCCAGACGCCTTCAGCCTTCGCCTTGCGCGAGAAGCGCTCGAGGAAGGCGATCATCGCCGGGTTCCCCCACATGCGATTGCGCGACAGGCGCACGACCTGCCAGGACTCGCCGTCGACCGGCAGCGCCTTGGCTCCAGCAAGACAGCCGCGCGAGTAGAAGCCGATCGACCGCGCTTGAGCTTCGACCGGCGTCAGCGCGCGCCCGAACACTTCCATGGCCGGCAGGCGGGGGTCGGCGGGATTGGCGAGCGGGGGCAGCGGTTTGGGGTTCAGCGTTCCCTTGTCCTGCGCGGGCGCGGGCGAGTCCCAGGCGACAGCGAAAAGCGCCAGAAGGCGGAATAGCCACCATCGCATGGGAATTGATCTCTGACGTGTGATGAAACCCGCGACTCAGTCCGCGCAACGAGAGCGCGGTAAATATGGCGCCTTTAGCTCCGCGTCTCCAACCGGCGCCATCGTTCACGATTTTGTAAGCCGGCTTTGAAAAGGTCTTTTGACGCCGCCAACGGATTGTTAAGGATCAGGCCATGCAGGGTCGTCTCTCTAGGCGGACGCAATGGGCGGGCTTTGCGTTGGGGGCGGCTCTCCTCATGGCCGGTTGCGCAGGTCCGACGGTTCAGACCGGCCAGCCTTCAAAGGCTGGCCTCACCTCGATCGACGGCGCCACCGTTTCGCTCGCCGCGTTCGAGAACTCGGCGTTCCCGTATCACGGCATGATCCCGAATTATCAGGAGACGGGCAAGACGCGGCCTTTCCTCGACGTCGACGAAAACGGCCGGCTTGGTCATTCGAGCCCACGGGGGGGAATCCACTGGGAGGACCAGACCTACAGCGACCGCAGCGTGCTGCTCGCGGCGCCGCAGTCGTTCGATCCGAACAAACCCGCTGTGATCATCGTCTTTTTCCACGGCAATAACGCGACGCTGTCGCGCGACGTCATCGCCCGCCAGCAGATTGTGAGGCAGCTTGCCGATTCGGGGCTCAACGCCGTTCTGGTGGCGCCGCAGCTGGCGGTCGATGCGCAGGATTCGAGCGCCGGGCGGTTCTGGTCGGCAGGCGGTTTCGCCGCCTTTCTCAGCGAGGCTCAGTCGAAGCTCGGCCAGCTCTATCCCAACGCGCGCGGCGCCTTTCGCCGGATGCCGGTCGTCATCGTCGCCTATAGCGGCGGCTATTTGCCGGCCGCCTACTCGCTCGCAGTCGGCGGCGATTCGGGTCGGGTGCGTGGGTTGGTGCTGCTCGACGCGCTCTATGGCGAGCGCGACAAGTTCGTGAACTGGGCGGAGGGGCCGGGGCGCAGCGCCTTCTTCGTCAGCGCCTATTCGACCTCCTCGCGCGCGGGCAACGATGCGGTCCGAAGCCAGCTCGAGGCCGCGGGCGTGCCGACTGTGAGCGGCCTGCCAGGCCAGCTTAGCCCCGGCGTCGTCGCATTCGTCGACGCGGGCTCAGTCGATCACAACGACTTCATCACTTCCGCCTGGGGCGGCGCCCCCTTACGCGACATCTTCTCGCGCATTGGCGGGTAGCGGTGCGATCAATCGTCGGTGTCGAGATGCTTCATGAACTTGACGAGGTCGTCGCCCTTGACAGTGCTTTCGGCGATCGCGTTCCAGGCCGCCGCGGCCTTCTTCGGGGATATCTCGTTATTGCCCGGCCGCAGGTGAAAAACCAGGTCGTAAGGGTTGGTGATGTTCCGGCTCGTTGACGTCCAGCCGACCACGGTGAACGTCTTCAGATTGGGATCAAGAGCCGCGTCAGCCGCGCTGATGGTATTGTTCCTTGAGGATTTCTTGCTGCCAGCGCGGATGGCTTCGAGGGCCTTATCGATTTGGTTCTTCTCGCCCTGCAGGCTGACGCCCACCGTTCCGTCCGGGATGTTGCGAGCGTAGCCGGCGAGATTGTACATGATCGCCTGCTTCTGGATCATCGCCCGGAAGCCGACCTTCTGGATCGCTTCGCCGCTGACCGCGCCCGTGATGGCCTCGCCCGCAGTCAACATGGCGCCTCCCCAGAGCAGACCCGCGACAAGCAGGGGAACGATCCGATAGAGCGCCAGCCTCGTGTGTCTGTCCATCCGTTCGAGCGAGTGTAATCGACCGGGTCGATTGAGCGGCCCAGGTTATAGCGCTTTTTCGATGCGGTTCATTGTCGCCCCGCAATGGCGGTCATGCGGACCGCAGCGCGGGGATGAGACAGGCACGCAAGGATAGGTTTGTCTCGGGAAAATCATCCAGCGCGCCGGGCCAGTCGCAGGCGCGAACTGGATTGGCGAGATGAGGGCCTCTACTGCAGAGCGCGCCTCACCCTCCGCAGACCTGCGTCGCGTTCCAACGCTGAGCGCGCGCAAGACTGCGTCGGGAGCCGACAGATTCGATCCGTCGGTCTTTAGTCGACGGCCTCTGGCGTCTTCACCAGGCCCTTCAGCGCGTCACGCTCGAGCAGCGCCGGCACATAGGCGTGAATGCCAGGCTGCAGATCCTGCAGCGAAACAAAACGCCCGTCCGCCAAACGCAGACCGTCACGATAGAGGCCCGCCTCGCGCTGGGCGAAGATGGTCTCAACTTCCGCGCTGACGCGGAGGGCCGTTTGCAACGCCGGCGGAATGTCCGTCAGCATCACCTTCGTGTCGCATTGCATGCAAACCGCGGTGCGCGGATCGCCCGCTGAGGCGAAACCGATTGAACCGCTCGGAAACCGCGTCGTCACATAGATCTCGCCCTCGCGGGCGGGACGCGATCCATACATCTCCAACGAGTAGTCGCACATGACAGGCTCCTGCGCTTTGCGAGCCCCCCAGTTCCTATCGCGGAATGAAACGTTCTTATTGATTTGTAGTTCCGTAAGCTAACTTGGCATTGGGGCATTATTGAGGGCAAGGCCTTTTCCGACGGCGGAGGATCGTCCGCACACTTTTTTTTGACGGAGCCATTTTCGCAGGCGAAGCCGGCGCGGCCTTGGGCGCCCAACGCCTAAAAACCGTTGCCGCCTGCCTCATATTGGATCGGCTCCCGCCTTGATCGCTCCTGGCGCGATGCCCTTCGAATCAATCCGTCGCCACGGAGCGCCGAATGTTTCGACGCGGAAGCGCCTAGCCTGCAGCTTTTCCGGCCAGTGATTCGGTTCGAAGCCGGCCTTAGCCATCAGGTGGCGCACGAACGCGCGAGCGTCAGGAACGTGGCGCCAAACGCTCGGCAGGAACAGGGAGCGCCGACCGCCTGCCGAGAGCATGAGCCCGTCGCGGTCGGGCTCGAGCGCGCCCGCGAGTTCGGCCTCGCTTCTGGCCGCGATTGGCCGCGGATAGGAGAGAATGGAGACGTCGAGGCGAAGCCCCGTAAGTTCGGACTCCGTGAGCGGCGGAAAGCGCGGGTCGGCGAAGCCCGCCTGCGCCGTGCTGGCGACCGCATCCTCGATCAGCAGGCGGCGCGGGGAGAGCGATCCGATGCAACCGCGAAGCCGCCCGTTTTCGGTAAGCGTGACGAAGGTCGCGCGCCACGCTGAAAGCGCGGGCGACAGGCCATCGAGACTCAGCGCCGGCGCTTTGCCCGTCTGCGCCGCCAGGCTGAGCGCGCTCATACAGGCCGAAAGCAGACGCTGGCGATCAGGCTCCCCGAGCCGCGCCGAGGCCGCGTATTCAAACGCGAAAGCGCCGTAGCCGACGACGCGCGAGGCGTCGGCGCCGACGTCCGCCGATGTCGCCAGATGCAGGCCGGTCGCCCGCATGTCGCGCTCGGCTGCGATCTCGAGCGCCGCCTTGAGGGCCAAGAAGCCGCAAGCGCGCCGCCCGTCGAGCGCGGCGGCGTCGAGCGTCTCGATGCGCCGGGCGGTGTCGGAATCGATCGATTGGGCGCGGCCTTGGTCGAGAAAATGCGACAAGTCGGAGGAGACCGCGATGACCGTCTCCGGTCCGCCCCAGACCCGCCGCAGCGCCTCTGCGACAGTATGGGGATCGGCGTCGCCGACCAGCATGGGGACGATTTCGAACGCCGCCGGCAGCATCGCTTGGAGCATCACCAAATGCATTTCGAGCGAATGCTCGCCCACGAACGGCCGCGGGTCGACGACAATTCCGGGCGCCTCTGCGAGCCCGGCGTGCGCGACGGGCGCGACCGAAGCCTCGCCGAGCGGCGTGCGCCATTTCGCCGCCGGATGGACCGCAACGCCGGCAAACGCGACGCGATGGGCGGGGCCGATGATCACGATGCGGCGCGGCGGCTCGATGCGGCGCGCCCAGGGGCCGAACGCGGTCGCTGCGACCGAGCCTGAGTAAGCGACGCCAGCGTGTGGCGCGACGACGACCTTTGGCGCGACGCCGCCATCGGGGCGAGTTTGCCGGCGCATTTTCGCGATCAAGGCGTTCAGCGCCTCCGGATCCGCCGGGTAAAACATTCCCGCGACCTGCGCCGGGTGGATCGCCTCGGGATTGCTGAGCGCCGCCGACAGAGGATGTTACTCCGCGATCATCTCGCCCGAGCCGCCGAACTCCTTGGGAAAGTCCTTGAGCTTCGGCAGCCCGTCCTTAATCGGCAGGACCGTTTCCTGATAGTTGACATGCACCTCAGGCTTGAAGTTGAGGGTCGGAATCGAGGCGGAGTACACGTCGACCAAACCGAGCGGCGGATGGTTGGTCATAACATGACCGCCGCAGATCTTGCAGTATTGGCGCTCGCTCCCCGGACTCTTCGCGAACGTCGCGATCTGATCCCGCCCCTTCGTGACCTTCACCGCGTCTGGCTTCCAGAGGCTGAAGGCGTTGACCGGGCCGGCCGACCAGGAGCGGCAGGATTCGCAATGGCAATAGCCCATCGCCTCGGGCGCCCCTTCGACCTCGATCTCGACCGCGCCGCAAAAGCACTTTCCCTTGTGAGCCATGGCATCCTCCACAGATATTCTCGTGGGCCGGAGCCCGAGAGTCACGCTAAGTTTAAGCGATCATTTCCCAAAAGGATATGGAAGGGGAGGTGAGGCGCCAACCCAGGCGGAGCGTTGCATTTGCGCTTCGCACGCACGACATTACCGAGGGAGCCAAGGAGCGGCCGCGCTAAAGCGAGACAGGCCATGGACGGAGAATCCGCAGCTTGCATCGATGTCGAGTACTGGACGAAGCTCGATGATGGGCGGGTCGAGTGCTGCCTATGCCCGCGCTTCTGTAAAGTTCGCCCAGGGCAACGGGGCCTATGCTTCGTGCGCCGCGCGCGTGAGGACGGCGCCGGCATGGAGCTCACCGGCTATGGCCGATCGACCGGATTCTGCGTCGATCCGATCGAGAAGAAGCCGCTCAATCACTTTCTTCCCGGTTCGGCCGTGCTGTCGTTCGGCACGGCGGGCTGCAATCTCGCCTGCTCCTTCTGCCAGAACCACGACATTTCCAAGAGCCGCGAAGTGGCGCGCCTAAGCGCTCACGCCGCGCCGGAAACGATCGCGCATGCGGCTGAGCGGCTGGGCTGCGCCAGCGTGGCGTACACCTACAACGATCCGGTCATCTTCATGGAATACGCGCTCGACGCCGCGGCCGCCTGTGGCGCGCGGGGCGTGAAGAATGTCGCCGTGACCGCCGGCTTCATTTGCGCCGAGCCGCGCAAGCGCTTGTTCGTGGGCATGGACGCGGCGAATGTCGATCTTAAAGGCTTCACCGAGCGCTTCTACGCCAGGCGTTGCGCCGGTTCGCTTCAGCCCGTGCTCGATACGCTCAAATATCTCGTTCACGAAACGAATGTCTGGACCGAGATCACGACGCTGCTCATTCCGGGCGAGAACGATTCCGAGGAGGAACTGGCCGCGCTGACGCAATGGGTCGCGGGTGAACTGAGACCGGACGTTCCCCTGCATTTCACCGCCTTCCACCCGGACTATCACATGCTGGAGACGTCGCCGACGCCGCCCCCGACGCTGCAAAAGGCCCGCGCCATCGCCATCCGCAATGGGCTTCAACACGTCTATGTCGGTAACGTGCACGATCCGGCGCGCCAGGCGACGCTCTGTCCAACCTGCGGCGCCCGCGCGATCGGTCGCGACGGCTATACGATCACGGCTTACGCGCTCGACGACTCGGGCGCGTGCTTAAGCTGCGGGACCAGGATGGCGGGCGTCTTCGCCGGGAAGCCCGGCGCGTGGGGCTCGCGGCGGTTGTCGGTCGACATCGAACGCTACGCGGCCTGAGGCGTGGTGGCATTGAGGCGGGAGAGCGCCCATAGCCGCAAAATAAGCGGCGTCAACGCTAGCCCTGTGAACCCCGCGCGCGAGGCGCCGGCTGCTCGCTGTCCCCGCTCTTCTCGATAGCACCGCCGGCGCGTCCCGCAAGCGCCAGCGCCGCCGCCCGCTCGAGATGCTCGCGCATGCGCGCCGACGCCGCGGCCGGATCGCACTCCAGGATCGCCTTGGCGATCAAGCGATGCTCTCGAACCGAGGCTTCCAGTACGGGCGGCGTCAGCACGTCGCCGACTTGCGCCATGATGAGCGGCAATTGCAGCCGCCCTGCGAGGTCGCGCAGCTCGAGATTGTCGGCGAGCGCCATCACCCAGCCGTGGAATGCGGCGTTCTCCTTGAGATAGTCGCAAGGGTTGCGGGGGCTATCGGAATAGATCGGCGCGATCGAGGCGGCAAAGCGCGCGCGCCGGTCGGGAGCGTCGGCCGCCGCCGCGAGCCGTGCGGCGAGCGCCTCCATTTCGATCCGGATCAAGAACAGTTCGCGGATCTCGCGCTCCGTGAGACGCCGCACGATCGCGCCACGGTGTGGCCAATGCTCGATCAGCCCGTCGGCGGCGAGCCGCCTTAAGCCCTCCCGCACCGGGCCGCGGCTGACGGCGAACCGGGCGGTCAAGTCGCCTTCGATCAGCCGCGATCCTGGGCCAAGGCGCCCGGCCAGAATGTCGTCGCGCAGTCGTTCGAAGATGAAGGCGACGGTCGCGCCATGCGCTGGCGGAAGCGGGCGCCGCGCGCCCCCTCCGCCCCCCGCGCGCGCGGCCGATCCTTCCCTTCTCTCTGACAGCGGCGTTTGACACGAGCGGCGCCTCTGATATTGTCCTACAATCGTCCTACACCCATTCGCGACACGCGAAAAGCGAAGGGATTGGACGGGAAGGGAACGCCATGCTGATCGGCAAGCCTGGGGCCGCCAGAACCGCGATCGCGGCTGCGTCGAGCGATCGGGTCACGGTGCGCGGCCGCGATCTCGCTCACGACCTGATGGGCCGCACGACCTTCACCGAATACGTTTTCCTGCTCGCGACCGGGCGTGCGCCGACCGAGGAGCAGCGCTTCTTTCTGGATCTGAGCCTGGTTGCGCTCGCCGAGCATGGGCTCACGCCGTCGGTCCAGGCGGCGCGCATGACTTACGACGCCGATCCGGCGGCGCTTCAGGGCGCAATCGCCGCCGGCGTGCTTGGCTGCGGCACGGTCATTCTGGGCGCGGCCGATCTCTGCCGAAAGGTGATCGAGGACGTGCTGGCTCGCGTCGAAACAAGCGGCTCGCTGGAGGTCGCGGCCCTCGAAATTGCGCGCGAATATCGAAACAAGCGCAAGCCGCTCCCCGGCTATGGCCATCCGCTGCACAAGCCCGTGGACCCGCGCGCCGAGCGCATGATCGCCTTGGCGCGCGAGCGCGGAATCGCCGGGCCCTCGGTGGAGGCGGCCCTCGCTCTCACCAAGGCCGCCGCCGCAACCTGGGGCAAACCCCTGCCGATGAACGTGTCGATGACGATCGCCGCGACGCTGCGCGACGTCGACGTTCCGCCGGGGCTTATACGGGCCGCGCCAATCCTCGCCCGCACCGCCGGGCTCATCGCCCATTGCATCGAGGAAGCCGAGACCCCGATCGGCTTCCTGATGGCCTCGAAGGGCGAGGAAGCGATCCTTCACGCCGCGGACGCGGGCGGAGCAGCCTGATGTTCGTCGAGCCCGAGATCGAGCAGGCGCCGTGGGAGGACCAGGCGCGATCCGACGCGCCCCTCTACCTCAAGCAGATCGAATATCTGTTCGAGCGGTCGCGCTTCTATCGCGAGAAACTCGAGCGCGCCGGCTTCGCCACGCATGGCGCGGTTGGCGGCCTCGAGGCGATCGAAGGCGTGCCGCTCACTGAAAAGGACGAGCTCAGATGCTCGCGCTCGGCGGACGAGCCGATCGGAGCGCATCGGACGGCTTCACGTGAAGAGATCGTGCGCATCTATTCGACCAGCGGCACCACCGGAACGCCAAGCTACATTCCGCTGACCGCCGCCGATCTCGAAGTCTGGGTCCGCACGTCGGCGCGCTCCTACGCCGCCTCGGGACTTCATGCGCGGCGAGCGCATCGTCTCGACCTACAACGCCGGCCCGTTCGTCGCGGGCGCAGCGCTTGGGGCGTTCGACCGGCTCGGTCTTTGCCATATTCCCGTTGGCTCCGGAAACACTGAGCGGCTCGTCGCCGCGGTCGAGCTCTTGAAGCCCACTGTCGTCGCGATGACGCCCTCCTACGCCCTGCATCTCGCCGAATGGGCCGCGGCGCGCGGCAAGGACCTCGCGACGTCGAGCGTCAGCCGTGTGATGGTCGCGGGCGAGCCGGGCGGCGGCGAGCCGGCGATGCGCGCGAAGCTGGAGGCGGGCTGGGGCGCGAGCGTCACTGAGGCCATGGGCATCGGCGACATTTCCGTATCCCTCTGGGGCGAGTGCGAGCAGAAGGCGGGCATGCACTTCAGCGGGCGCGGCTTCGTGCATTTCGAGCTGATCGACCCGGAAACCGGCGCCGTCAAACCACTTGTCGATGGGGCCGAGGGCGAACTCGTGCTCACGCATCTCGTCAACCGCTCGGCGCCGCTCTTGCGTTTCCGCACCCGCGACCACGTGCGCTTGGGCATGGGACCCTGCGCTTGCCGGCGCACGAGCCCCCGCGTGCGCTGCATAGGGCGGACCGACGACATGCTGATCGTGCGCGGCGTCAACGTCTTTCCCTCGGCTGTGCGCGAGGTCATCAGCGAGTTCGCGCCCGCGGTCGCGGGTGTTATCGTGATCCGTCCGCGCTCGGCAGGCGTGCGTCAGGAGCCGCCGCTGCCGATCAGTGTGGAGGTCACGCCGGGATCGACAGGTGAAGGCCTTGCGGATCGCATCCGGGCTCGCTTACGCGACAAGCTTTTGGTGACAACCGAGATCACCCTCGAAGCCCCAGGCAGCCTGCCGCGCAGCGAATACAAGTCCAAACTGGTGGAAAAAGTCTAAGGAGAAAGTCTAAGGAGGAGGAGTCCCGTGCAGAAGCTTCAGACGCAGGGTGTGCATCACATCACGCTGGTGGGCGCCGATCGGGAGACATCGATCGATTTCTGGGAGGGCGTGCTCGGCATGCCCTTCATTTTCGAGCAGCCCAATCTCGACAATGCTGGAGAGAGCCACATCTACTTCGATCCCGGTGACGGGCGGCTCATCACCGTGTTCACGCGCGAGGACCGGAAGCCGATCCAGAGGCGCACCCCCACCGACACCGGCTGTGTCCACCATATCGCGTTCAACGTTTCGCGCGCCGTCTGGACGCAGGCGGTCCAGCGGCTCGGCGCGCGCGGGATCGAGCCGGCCGTACGCGACCGGGGTTTCATGGACTCGATCTACTTCGAGGATCCGCTCGGGCTCCTGATCGAGCTTGCGTGCTACAAGTTCGAGCCGCCGGTCGGCTACACCCACGCCGACGTGCTGTTCGCTGCGCATAATTTGCGCGTCGCGCGCGGCGACCGCGCGATCATGGAAGTTCACATCGCCGACGCGATCGAAAGCCTCGCCAAGTCGTCGACCAAGAGCCTGTCGGCGGATCGCTCGCCCAAGGACCCTTATCAGCGTAGCCGCCCGCCAGTCCTCACGCCAACCAAATAGGAGGAATCCCCATGTCCGCAATCAAGCTTCATGTCATCAAGCCGAGCGTCAACAACATGACCGCGCGAGTGTTCGTGCGCGCGGCGAAGCTCGACTTCACCGAGGACGACGTCTACGGCAAGACGCGCACCGACGACTTTCTCGCCAAGAACCCGGCGCATCTGACGCCGATGATGGAGGCGCCCGGTCTGCCGAAAGGCGTGATGTGGGAGAGCTGCGCGATCATGCAGTATCTCTGCAACCAGCATCATCTCGACAAATTCTATCCGACCGAGCCGGAAAAGCGCGCGATGGTGGACAGCGCCATGTTCTATATCGTCGGCACGCTCTATCCCTATATCGTGCGCGCAACCTACGGCGCGCTGAACTTCCCGCAATATCCGGGCGAAGTCGGCGCCAGCGACGCCACGGCAGCGGAGAAAGAGAAGGCGCAGAAGGCCGCGGCCGAGGCGGTGGGCGAGACGCTTGGCGCCCTCCACAAGTTCTTCCTCGAGGGCAAGACCTTCATTGGCGGCGACCACGTCTCGATCGCCGATATCCGCCTGGCGGCGAGCCTCGAATTCCTCAAAGTCATCGACTATCATTATCCCGAATGGGCGAAGGCCTACATGGGCGCAGTCGCCAAGGCGCTGGGCGACGCCTATGCGGAACCGGCGAAGGACGTCGAGGGCTACATCGCCTATGTGAAGGGGCAGAAGAAGTAACGAAAAGGGAGCTGAGGCGGGCGGCGGCGCGAGTTCCGCAGTCCGCCGAAAGCAGCCTCGTGTTGCTCCGTTTGCTGATAAGGTGGATACGCCCTGGCTGCGGTGAGGGGAGCAACATGAGGCGCAACTGGATCGTCTTGGCGATCGTACTGCCCCTTACGCCGTCCGCGTTCGCCCGCGGGCTGCCTAAGTATGTCGGACAATGCAGTTTGACAAAGGTGAAGACGGTGGAAGCTCGCCTAATGGATGGACTGACGAATCGGCCGATCTTGGGGTCTGGCAGCGCGATTGAGTTCGCGAACGGAGGCTATCAGGTTTCCTACCAACAGGAGAAAGACGTAGACACCTCGCGCCCCGGCGACCTTGTAAAAATGTGCCTCGTCTCGACTCCCAAGAGCTGTCCGCCCGGCGATGACCGAGGAAGGATGTATAGAACGACAAATCTTCGCACCCATGGCTCATGGACGCTGCCAAATTCCGAGCACATGTGTGGCGGAGCGTAAGCTCGACATAGAACCAAGTCCAACCCAAAATCCCAGAAAAGACCTCACACACCGTATCGATCTCGGGCGCAGCTTTACCTTTCGATCGCATGCTGCGATCGAACCGGTATGGCAAGATGGGCTGATTTTGCGGCATCGCTCCGGCACGTAGCCGACTGCACGCGAAACGATAGAGCCTATTAACTCAACATTAACCAAGTTCACATAAGAAATTACTCGAAACCCTACGTCTTGGCGCGGCTTTCCCGACGTCAGATGTGTGTGGCGGCTCATGAATACTGGCTGAGCGTTCTGCGTTTAGTTCCTGAGGGGGACCCGGCGATATTCGCCTGGCGGAAGAACTAGACACGCGAATAGCTCGGTTGAAAAGAATGAAGAGCCTTCTTAAAACTCTACGGCCTCCCGATCGAGCCATGACGCCGCGAGGCGCGATGGTCGGCCTCAGGAGGAGGCCGGCACAGATGTTATGTGTTCTGTCATCGTGCTTGATGGCGCTCGCGACCGCCGCTTGCAACCCGGTCGCTGACCAGTATTTCCGCGAGGGCGCTGGCAGCGATCTGTACACCGCTCAACTGCCGCAAGAGACGCAGCTGCAGGACCAATACGTTTACTATATCTGCCGGCAGACCCGTAATCCGGGCGAGGAGGGCACTGATGGCTCGTCTTGTGTTACGGACTGGACAGCTTTCACCCTAGCCGGAATGAATGACATAGACCGGCGTTGCGACGCCTATCTCGACTGGCTCGATGCGCAGCGACGCGACAGAACCCCAATCCTGACCCAGATCGCCGCCTTGGGGGGGAGCGCCGGCGCGATCATGGGCGTGGCCGGCGCTGGGACGCAGGCCCTCAGCATCGTTGCGACGGCGTTCGGCCTCGCGGGCACGACCTACGCCAACTGGAACTCGCGTCTGCTGCTCGATGTCGATCACTCAACCGTCCAAACGATCGTTTACACACGCCAGCAAGACTTTCGGAAAGCCAACGTCGGGGTGATCGTCCCCGACCGCCCCGCAGCCATCTACCTGTTGCGCGGCTATCTGCGCATTTGTATGCCGATCACGATCGAGACCACCATCAACACCAATGTCGACTCTCGCGCAAGCCGGCGTCTCCCCGACGGTTATTCAGAACATGTTTCTCCGGAAGGCAGTTTTCGGCGGGGGCGAAACGCGTCCGCCGATTACCGCAAAGCAGGCGCTGAACGTTCCGACCGGCGTTACGAGGGGGGGCGGGGCCGGACCCGCTCACACCGGTTGGGAAACGCCAGAGGAGAAGACGATATCGCCCACTGAGTTGGGCCGCCTCCAGGCGAATGTGCTCTGCGTGCCGCCCACTAAAGTGTTCGACGCTGCCACCCGCGACGGTATAAGCGTATTTCAGACAGCTAATCTTTCGCCACCAACCGGTAGGGTGGCTTCGGTCAACGATCATACACTTATAGCCAATCAGGATCACGGCAATAAATGCCCCGCTGGCGCGAGGAACGCGTTCGAATTCCTGCAATTTTTTTCGCCCACTGGAGCGGAAATCCCAGAAAACGTAAAGGAGCTACAGGGGTTCTTGGGCGTCAAGGACACGGAGCAGAGCGGAACCTTGGACGAGGCCACCCGCCGCTTGATCGCGAAGACCCGCGCAGGCATGACAGGTTTGAACGACGTCATAAAAGACGATAAATCTAACGAGTGGGTGACGCCGAAGCTCTTCGACGGGTTGCGAAAGAAAGCAGCACAACCAAACGAAAGCAAACCTCAATAAGCTTTGGCGCTGAAACGCTTCGACGATAGGTTTAGTAAAAATAAAATCCAACGATAAAGAGGGTGGATTTCGCGATGATCTTCCAAGTTAGAAGCGTGGCGGAAGTCTTTGAAACGCCGGATCTTGATCCACATAATCCATCAACGTTCCTGACAACACTGAATGCCCGCAATTTTGATCGTCTGGAGCAGGTGGGAAAGACAGACGATGGAAACTGGATCGATGTCCACAAAGAAAACGCTCATGTTCCTCATATGTGGGTTCGGATGGCGGACATCGTCGAGGCGGATCTCTCCAAGCCGTTGCCAGTCGACTTGTTCACCTTTGTGAACTTGTCCACGATCGTCTCGGAAGATTTCAACTCCCGGCAGGTGGCGGGAGCGGTCGGCGTAAGCCGCGATTACCTTCTGGCGCTCTCAGTCGTGCTGAATAAACTTGAGCGGCTCGGCTTCACGGACGAGGCGCTTGCGTCCTTTGACCCGTTTCATTTCACCGAGAGCGAATGGAGCAAATTCTGCGGCGATCCAGCCTTGAACACGAACCAACACCAGAGCTTCGACCGGTTCGATCCGCTGGCCCAGATCGACGCGGCGGTCACTCTGACATTCGCGGCGATAAAAGACACCCAAAGCGCTCCCGCCTCTCCGGATCCCGCCGCCGGCCCCTATGTGCCAAACACCATCGATCTGTTTCTGATGCACATGCTTGGGAGGGCCGCCGGCCTGGCGATCCTGAAGGACAGGCTTGCTGGCGTTGCGCTCACGAAGCCATGGTCCGACTATGTCGGCGCGGCGGGCGGAGATCCCGCGTCTCTTAAGACGCGCTATGGCCGATTTCTGGATCCCCAATTTCGGGATGCCCAATCTCCGGACGCTCCGCCAGGCAAGGATTCCGTGGCTGATCTCAGCGACCTGATCGAATCCATTTTCGACAGCGCCTATGTCGTGGTCTCGAAGATCGTATCCGACGCGCTGCCGCAGGATGTCCCGCCCACCCAGGGCCAGGGGGCGCCCGACGTTGATCCGCCGTGGATGAAGGCCGCAAGAGCCCAGGAACAAGATCACGTCAAAAGGCCGGACAACCGAATCCTCGATTATTTTCGTGTTGCTAAGACCCCAGGCGCCACGGTGGACACGGCATGGTGCGGGGCCTTCGTTGCGTATTGTCTCGACAGCGCCGAGATCAAGATCCCGCAAGGCGGCGCATTGGCGGGCACGTGGAGCAGTTGGGGTCGCCCGGTCAGCGCCCCGCAAGGTCATATCCCGCTCGGAGCGGTCGTCGTCCTATCGCATACGCCGAACACCGATAAGGTCGGCCACGTCGCGTTTTGCGCGGGGGATGACGGGGATCCAAAGCGTATTCTGTTGCTCGGCGGGAACCAAACGGCGATCCACGAAGTGACAATCGAGCATTTTCCGCGAAGTTGCATCCTTGCAATTCGGTGGCCTACCGATCCGTCAGTCTCCCCGCCCGACCTTTCGATATCCGTCCCGACCGGAGGCGGCGCTCCGGTCGGCGTGGTCGGCGACGTTGCGATCGGGAGTTTTACCGCGGACGACTGGGAGAAATACTGCCAAGTCCTCGGTCATCGCGAATCAACAAACAACTACGCGGCCGTCAACCAACTCGGATATTGCGGCCGCTGGCAGTTTGGCGCGCTGGCCCTCGCGGACTGTGGGTACGTTCGGAAGGGCACCCCGCAGGGTCAGTTGGCGAATCAGGCATTCTGGACCGGCAACGACGGCATTCACAAACGCACGGATTGGTTGCGGAACCCGCAGGTCCAGAACAAGGCCATGCTCGCCTATACGCGGGCACACTACAGTCAGCTTAAGAGGCTGAGGGTCGTCGATTCGACGTCTGCAAAAAGCGATCTGGCCGGGTATCTCGCCGCCGCGCATCTTGTTGGGGTCGGAGGAGCGGAGGATCTGCACAATCATGTGGTCCGAAAGGACGCGAACAAAGTCACCTCGCAACAGTATTTCGATCTTCTCTCGAACGCGTTCAAGAGTTAAGCAGTTGAATACAGTATATTGAACGTCTCCGCACTCAGGAGGGACAGATGTTTGGGATCGCAACAGGAACTATACTAGACGTGGCGATCGGGCTCGCCGTCATGTACTTGATGTTCAGTTTGGTCGGCACCACAGTCAATGAAATGGCCGCCACCGTTATGAAACTGCGGTCAAAACAACTGGGCTCGGCCATGCAAGCGATCATCGATCATCCGCCGCTCAGGTCCGATTTCTACAATTCCGGAATCATCGCGGGCTTCGTGGATGCCGTCAAGAGCCATCCTTCCTACATAGCCAGCGACAATTTCGCCCATGCGCTGCTTAACAGCCTGGACCCTTCAAAGTCGCTACCGAATTTTTCCGATGTGCGCCAAGCGGTGCAACTCATGCCAGATTGCAATATTCGCGACGTTCTCCTTGCCCAGATCGTCGCGGCGAACGGCGATCTGGACAAGCTGCGAACCGGGGTCGCCACGTGGTACGATTCCGCGATGGACCGCGTGAGCGGTCTGTATAAACGGGACATGAAATACCTCTCGGTGCTGGTCGGCGTGCTTATCGCAATTGGATTCAACGCCGATTCGGTCTCGGTTACTAAGGCGCTCTGGCAGGATCCAGACCTTCGGGCGCATATGGTCAGCGTAGGGGAGAAAGTTGCCAAAGATCATCTTCAGAAGCAGGTGGAAAGCGATGCCCAGTCGGCGCCTAGCGCCCAGCCGGCGCCCGTAAACCCGCCTGACGGACAACCGCCCGAAAAAACTGCTGACGCAAAGCTCCATGACCAACTCGTGGACATCCAAAAGAGCATCGACAACGCTAATTCCGCGCTGAAACCCTTGCCTATCGGCTGGAATGGCGTGACGCTGACCGTGGGGCCGACGACGTGGATCGAGCGGGTCCTAGGATGGCTCATTACAGGCCTTGCGGTTTCGCTCGGCGCGCCGTTCTGGTTCGACATTCTGTCCAAGCTCGTGAACATCCGCGGCACCGGTGACAAGCCGGCCAGGGCTAGCGATAGCGACACCTAACGAGAGATCGAGGCTCACCGCTCCAACTTGAGGATAATTGCGTCAATCGCCTCGGCCTTCTTGGCAGCGTTGCAGGCGGGCGTCGTCGCGATGACCGAGTTCTCGATATAGCGCTTGGCTTCGCCTGACAGGGTCCAGTCCATCGGCTAAGCGAATGAGCCGGAGCTTGAAGTCGTGCGCATCGGACGCCGTCTTCAGCATTGCGGCATAGCCGACCGCGCCGACAGAAGCCGCCTCGATAGGCATATTGGCGGGGGCGCTGCGCGGTTCGCGGCAAGCCGGCAAACTCAACAATCGCGCCTTGTCCGCGCCAATTCGTCGCCACATGCGGCGAGCACACTCGCCATTGCGCGCGATGACAGCGCCGCTCGCGCTCGCTGGCGGGCGCGAAGGGATTCCGCCTGGTTGACCATGTGGTATAAATTTGCTTGGATTCGCGCGCATGCATTTCGGCGCGCGCTTTTTGGGGGCTTGAGGCATGATCGAGAACGGGGCGCATAACGTCGCTTTCGGCGCGGAGAGGTTCGGCTTTCGCGATCTTGCCGCGATCCAATGGAATCTCGGAGCGCCGCAACTCTACGAGCAGGCGCTGCAAGGCAAGGAAGCGCGGATCGCCGCGCATGGGCCCCTCGTCGCGGACACGGGCATGCATACCGGCCGCAGTCCCAAGGACAAGTTCGTGGTGCGCGACGCGAACACCGAAGCGGCTGTCTGGTGGGACAACAACAATCCGATGTCAGTCGAGCATTTCGACGCCCTCCTCGCCGACTTCATCGCTCACGCCAAAGGCAGGACGCTGTTCGCTCAGGACCTCTACGGAGGCGCCGACCCCGCGTTGCGCCTTCGCACACGCGTCTTCACTGAATACGCTTGGCACTCGCTGTTCATCCGTAATCTCCTGATCCGTCCGCCAGTTGAAGATGTGGAGAACTTTGTTCCGGAACTGACGATCGTCGATCTGCCCTCGTTTCGCGCCGATCCCAAACGGCACGGGGCGCGAAGCGAGACGATCATCGCCTGCGACTTTACGCGCAAGATCGTGCTGATCGGCGGCACAAGCTATGCGGGCGAAATGAAGAAATCGGTGTTCACCGTCCTCAATTACCTCTTGCCGCAAAAACAAGTCATGCCGATGCATTGCTCGGCCAACACCGGCAAAGACGGCGACGCGGCGATCTTCTTCGGCCTCTCCGGCACCGGAAAGACCACGCTCTCCGCCGATCCGCAACGCACGCTGATCGGCGATGACGAGCATGGGTGGAGCCGCAACGGAATATTCAATTTCGAAGGCGGCTGCTACGCCAAGGCGATCAAATTATCGCGCGAGGCCGAACCGGAGATCTACGCCACGACCGAACGTTTCGGAACGGTGATGGAAAATGTAACGCTCGATCCGGCGTCGAGAACGCCAGACTTCGACGACGAATCCAGAACCGAGAATACGCGTATCGCCTATCCGCTAAATTTCATCGCCAACGCGTCGGCGACGGGTCGCGCCGGTCATCCCAAGAACATCATCATGCTGACCTGCGACGCGTTCGGGGTGCTGCCGCCGATCGCCAAGCTCGACCCGGCGCAGGCGATGTATCATTTTTTGTCGGGCTATACGGCGAAGGTGGCGGGCACGGAGAAAGGCGTCACCGAGCCGCAGGCGACGTTTTCGACCTGTTTCGGCGCGCCGTTCCTGCCGATGCATCCCACGGTCTACGGCAATCTGCTGCGCGAATTGGTTGCGCGGCACCATGTCGATTGCTGGCTGGTCAACACCGGATGGACCGGCGGCAAGTTCGGCGCCGGAAGGCGCATGCCGATTCGGGTGACGCGCCGGCTAGTGGCCGCCGCGCTTGACGGCTCTCTGCAGCGCGCGGATTTCCGCACCGATCCGCATTTCGGTCTCGCCGTGCCGGAGCAGGTTCCAGGCGTCGAGCCTCACATTCTCGAGCCGATCAAGACCTGGCGCAACAAGGGCGAATTCGCCGAAGTCGCCGGGCGCCTGGTGCAGATGTTCCGCGACAATTTCAAGCGGTTCGAAACTCATGCCGAGGAGCGCGTTCGCGCCGCCGGGCCGACGCCGCGCATCGCGCTGGCCTGACGGGCCGGCCCCGGCGCGACGGCTCGTGCGCCGTTGCTCCGCATGAGCCGCCGAGGGTGTGGCTCTTGGCCGGTGGCGTCGCCTGCGTGTGATCGAACTCGTCACGTCGAGCACGAGCAGCTCAATTCCCGCCAATGGCCCCACGGGCACTGCACCGCCCAAGGGACGCTTTTTATATTTTTTTATATTTTTGCGCCTTGCTGAAAATACGACACCTGACGTATTAGACCCGGTTGAAGGTACCGAAGCGTAATGGTCGCACTCCTGCCGATTAGAGGCCAACCAATGATCAAAGCGGGGAGAGCAGGTTCGATTCCTGACGGCATCTCCAATGGTTGAATGGAAATCACAACCGCTATCTGCGTTGCTAGCGGAAGTAGGTGAGGCCGTTGCTTGTCTCAATACTGCAGTAGTCGGTCGCGATGCAGTGGAACAAGGACATGAGAAGCCGGACGGCTTAGACGTTTCTTGGTCACCCGATGATCGACGAGCAGCGTCTAGGAAGGCCCGCAAATTCTTGGTGGAAGCTGTCTTGGTGCGTGTGTTTGAGTCCTTATACGAGCATTCGAGTTCATTTGCCCGGCTACCACGTTTCGGAAAGATAGTAGATAAGTGGAGTTCGGAGATCTCGAAGGCTGAGAAGATTAGGGATATATACCGGGCCATCGTCGGCGACGGTATCTGGTTGCTGCTGCCGTACTCGTTGCTCACTGGCGAAATCGGATTGTTCATCCAACTTCCAAAGCGAAGTTGACGGCTAGTGAGAAGAAATTGCTGCGGGAAAGCGATTTAGAAATTGAGAGAAAATATAGATGATTGAGTGTTGACTGCCTTTTATGTCATTTCGAAGAATGCCGGCCTACTCTAAAAGATGTATCTTCGCTTATCGCCATGATAATCAATCTTGCTAGGGAAGTAGATGGCACAGTTTTTCCCGATTTAGATAAAAACGACTTAGACGCGTGGCTCAGTCATTTGGGCTTGGGATAGTGACATCGAGAGGATAACGGCCGAAACGAAGCCAGAAAAAGTGACGGCTTCAATTAGACGAGTGTTTGCGTCGAAAGCGCCGCGGGTACGACAAGTACTATTCCGACGGCGTGGCCTGAACGGTCTATCGCCACGTCAATGTCGGCCCGGCGCGAACGGCGTCTGCGGCGCTATCCTGAAATCGCGCGACGTCTCACCGGTCGCGCCGGGGCTGCCGACGAACTGCTCTCGGCGGGAACCCCACTCCAGGGGCGAGCCTTGAAAGAGTCCAGCGGAGTGCTGGACACGATCGAGCCCCGTTCGCCTCCTCCCCCATTGCGCGCTGAACGCTTCTCGTCATGGCCGGGCTTGACCCGACCATCCACGCGCCGTGGGCGTGAAAGGAGAAACGCCCGTCACCGGCGTCGAGGGTAATCATCTGAGATTATTAGCTTTCCAGCAACGCGACCAGCGGCTTTGCACGGATGGGCGTGGATGGCCGCGACAAGCGCGGCCAAGACGGTGTGGCTGAGTCGTCGTTCGCGGACCAACAACCAACGCTATGAGGGCCAACAATTTCTGGAACAATTTCTTGACGGAAAAACAGAACTTAGAGTACAATGCATCTAAGTTGACGAAACACGAGCGCTCATGCCCATTGAACCGAAACCGACCGCCGAGCGGGCGCGCAAGCGCGCCGCGGGCAAAATCCGCCGCGAGGCCCTTATCGAGCGGCGGGAGGCGTATTTCGACCTGCTCGTCTCGGGCTACAGCATTGAACAGATTGCGAGCCACATGGAGAAGAGTCCGTCGGCGGTTCGTCGCGCGGTCGGTCAGGCCTTGGCGAAGCGACAGCTCGATGCGCCCGCGGACTACGCCCGTCTGCAGGTCGCGCGGCTGACCAAAGCGCTGCGCTGCGCCGATGTTTCGCTGGAGGAGGGAGACCTGAAGGCGATCGCGCCGTTCGTGAAAGTGGTGCGGGAGCTGAACCTCTATCACGGCGTCAACGTCGGCCCGGCGCGGCTCGCCCCGCCGACGGCGCTGCCGGAAATCGCGCCGACATCCCTGCCGCTCGCGCTCACTCATTCGCCGGGCGTGGCGGTCACGGAATCGTTCGATGACGAAAAAAGTTGCGCAGAAGAGCAGCTAAGTCGCTGAAATCATTCGCGCGCGTGAACTTGTGCACAATACCAAAAAACGCCTGGCTAGCTGGGCGCGCGGAAGACGCCGCTATTTCGCCGCCAAAGCCGCGATCCGCTCACGAGCCCCGGTCGCTCCGGCGGCGAGGGCGCGCGAATAATAGTCGCGCGCCTTGGCCTCATCGCCCTTGAGCCCGACCGCGCCGAGACGGGTGAGAGTCGCCGGATCGAAGGTGTCGCCGAGCGCAACCAGCGCGCGGGCGTCGCCTGCCGAGGCGGCGCTGACGAAGAACGCGCGCGCGGTGGCGATATCGCCCTTGGCGAAGGCGACGAGGCCTTCGGCGCAAAGCCGGCGAGCTTCGTCGATCGGTATCGCCAGCATCGCGCCGGGGCTGCCGACGGCTTGCTGATGCAAGGCGCCGGGCTGCTGGCGCAGCGCGGTCGCCAGCTTTCCGATCGCGATCCTGTCGATGGGCAGGGCCGTCATAGCCGTCACCGTCCGCTTGGACGGGGCGACAAGCGGGGTCACGAAAATAGGCTGCTCGACCACGGCCTTCACGTGCACGGCCGACGGCTCAAGTCGGGGCCAGCACGCCAACACCAGCATGCCGGCGATTACGGCGGCGAGGACGCTCGACAGGGCTTTCCAGGAAATGGCCAGCGTTCGTCTCCCTACTGCATCAGCCCGCGCCAGCGCGTCAGGCCGTCATAGAGCCGATCCGAATCGGCCGCGCTAGGCCAACCGGCCGACGCAGCCGCCGACTTGGCCGAGGCGCGGAACGTCTCGAGAGATCCGTCCGCAGACGGCCTTTTCGCGTCCAGCCAGCTTTGCGCCGCCCCGAGCCGGGGCCATGATTCGATCGGCCACGAGCCGTCAGCCGCCAGATTGACGTCGCCCCAATGTGAGTCGTGGTCGTCGCCCAGGAGACCATCATAATTGTCAAGGAAAACGCGCGCGACCCGCCCGAGCGCATCCGCGCGCGGCGATCCTGGCGCCGCATCAAGCGCGATGAGCGCCATCGGCTCGCCAACCGTTTCGACGGGATCGGCCGCACTGACAAGATTGGGAAGGCTGGCGGCGGTGACGTGAGCCGGGGCGTAGACGGGCTCCAAAGTCGGCGACCACGGAACGGGTACGATGTGAAAGCGACCGTCGCCGCCGAAGTCGCTGAGCGGGGGCGATTCTTCCGCGCCGAGCACGACGACCGCGTCGATCTTGCCCGCCGCGAGCCGGTCGAGCGCTTCCGGCAATGGTTGGTTGGTCTGATTCGCAGTCACGCCCAGGCGGGAAAACAACATTCTGCCGCCGGTCGATGTCGCGCTGTCCAGATCGCCGAAGCTCACGCTTTTTCCCTGAAGGTCGCTGATCGACTTGACCTCGCGCGGCGCGATCACGGCCAAGGTTTCGGGGGCGAGGCGCGCTACGAACGGGACCCGCTTGATCCATTCAGGATCGCCCTTGGCGCTCGACAGAAGGCTATCGAGCGAGACGATGGCGAAGTCCGCCATGTCGGTCTTGAGGACCTTGCCGAGACCATTCGGCGAAGTGGAGCCCACGATCGCGCGACCTGGCGCGCCGCTGGCGCTCGTGACCGTCGCGAAATCCCTGGCCATCCGGCTCGCCCTGGCGTCGCCGGGGTCCGCAAGGACCGCAAACTCCTTCGCTACTACCGGTTGCGGCTCCGGAGCCAGGGCCAGGACCGGTTTGGCCGCGCCGGCATTCGACGCGAGCGTATCTGCTCAGGCTGCCCCGCCAAGCGCCATGCCACAACATTCGCTTGCCATTTTTATAGACCGGACGGCTGTAAGGCACCATGCCGTATGGGATTTTCTGGGACTGGGCCGGCAAATCCCCTCCCGCCAACAGCATTGCGAGGCTCAACCCGGCAGCCGCGCAGACGGCGCCGCGCCGCGGCCTCCGCCCAAGCTTCCCCAGACCAAAACGCAAAAATATCGGGCGCCCGCCCTGACGCGTTCCGCTCGTCATCGCACGCAACCTTGGCCAGCAAATGCGACCTCATCAAGGCAATCAAGACATCGCTCCGCTGCGGAATTGCGGCCGAAAGCTGAGGTTGGCGAGGCGTCTATGGCGTGTTTAGGCCGCCGCGGCGACAGCGTCGAGCGCCGCGTCGAGTTCATCTTCGCCGATCGGCGTGAGCGTTGATTCGTCGAGGTAGACGAGCGCCGCGTGGATCGGCGTCCCGCGATAAAGCGGCTGCAAAGCGGCGCGATATAGCGCGAGCTGGGCGACGTGGGCCGCAGCCGGGCGATCGGGCTTTTCGCCCAGTTTGAAGTCGACGATCAATACACCCTGGTCGGTTGCGACAAGCCGATCGAGACGGCCGCTATAAGGCAAGTCGGCGCGCCCGGGCCGAGACAGAAGCCCCGTCAATGCGACTTCGCCACGGGCGTCGGGGCCAAAGAGGCGGCTCAGTTCCGGCGCGCCGATCGCTGCCAGGACCTTGGAGGCGAGCGCCGCGCGCGCTGATTCGGCAAGCGCGCCGCTCCACGCGTCGAGGTAGGCCGTCGCCGCGTCCGCGCGGTGGTGCGGCGGGAGCTTGGGCAGCATCTCGAGCAGGGCATGTGCAAGCCGTCCCTCGAGGGCCCGTTCTGGGTCGCCCCCGCCGACGGCGCCGGCGCGCGAAGGATTGAGCGGAGCGGCCACGGTCTCGGGCGCCGCCTCGGCGATGAGCCAGACGGGCAGGGAGTCGAAGGCCCGCGACGGGCGTCGTTTCGCCCACGCCCTCGGCGCGAAGGCCCTCGCCAAATCGCAGGATCGTCCCGCCCCCGCGAAACGGCGACGGCGCTTCGACGAGCTCATCGGCAAGGCCCGAATAGACGAGATCATACCAGCAATCGGCTGGACGCGGTTTGGAGGTGAGGTAACCTGCGACAACGAGGCGCTGAGCCGCGCGCGTCATGGCGACATAGAGCAGGCGCCGATATTCGCCCGCCTGAGCCGCGCGCGCCTCGGCCCGCGCCGCGGCGACCGCATCGGCGTCTTCGGCTGACTTCCTCGCCCAGGCCAGGACCGGCGGATCGCCCGGCCTCGACGGGAGCCGCAGCAGCTTGGGCTCATGCCGCGCGTCGGGACCGCCGCACGAATCGGGCAGAAAGACGATCGGCGCCTCGAGTCCCTTGCTCGCGTGGACGGTCAGCACCCGCACGCCCTCGGTCTCGACCTCCATGTCGCGCTTGATCTCGACATCGGCCGATTCGACCTCGGCGAGAAAATTGTGAAGCGACGGCGCTTCGCGTTGCTCATGCGCCAGGGCCAGGGTCAAGAATTCGTCGATCGGGTCGGCGGCTTCGGGTCCGAGCCGGCCGATCAGCGCGCGCCGGCCGCCGTCCTGGCCAAGGAGCGCCGCGTAAAAGGCGAATGGCGAAAGCGCTTTCGCCCGCACGCGCCACCCTTCGAGTCGGCGAGCGGCTTCCTGCGCGGGACCTTGACCCGTGGCCGCGAGCGCGGCGCGAGCGAACCGCTCCGTCCCGCTGCAAGCTTCATGAGCGCGTCGTCATCAAAACCGATGAGCGGCGACTTGAGCGCGCAGGCCAGCGTCAGATCATCGTCCGGTAGCAGCGCCGCGCGACCGGCGGCGATGAGATCCATCACCGCGATATGGTCTTTCAGTTTGAGCCGGTCGGCGCCGGCCGTCTTCACATCCGCGGCCTTGAGCGCCCGGATCATCGCCTCGAAAAAGGCGTTGCGGCTGCGAACCAGGATCATCACGTCGCTTTCGCGAATGCGCCTTATTTCATCGGAGTCCGGGTCGATCACCCGCTCACGCGAGGTCGGCCTCAGCCAGTCCTCTGATCACTTCAGCAATCCGCTTGGCCAGGACCACCGGGGGATCGTCCTGCGAGGGCGGATCGAGCGGCATGCTCCAGTCTTCCGGGTCCGGCGCGGGGCTTGGGGCGATCGGCGGCCACAGCTCGACCACGCCTTTCAAGTCGCTGCGAATCGCGTCGTGTTTCGGGGGCGGCTCCCCGGCGGCGGCGACGCCGCGCCAAGCCAGTTCGGTGTGGAACGTCCTGTCGACAGCGTCGAGAATCGTTTGCGACGATCGGAACGAGAAGGTCAGCGGGACTTCGGCGAACGGCCGCTCGGCGTCACGATGACGCTTTTCGAACGCGCGCTTCATTTCCGCGAACATCTGGGGCGCCGCGCCCTGGAAGGCGAAGATGGACTGCTTCTCGTCGCCGACCGCGAAGACGGTGCGGTTCTTGGGCCGCGCGCCGGCGCCAGCAAAAAACTCGGCGCTCAGCGCGGCGAGAATGCCCCATTGCGGATGAGAGGCGTCCTGGGCTTCATCGAGCAGCAGGTGATCGAGCCCATAGTCGAGCTTGTGCAGCACCCATGCGGCGCTCGACCGCGTCACCAGCGCCAGCGCACGCGCGATCTGGTCGTTGAAATCGAGCGCGCCGTGCTCGGCCTTCATCCGCGCGAAGGTCGCTAGGATCGATCTTGCGACTACGAACAAGGCCGCGCTGCGCTCTAGCGTCAGTGCCGCCCGCCTGCGCTCGCGCAACGGGAGCAGGCGGTCCTGCTCGCGACGCAGGTCGTCCTCGAGCGCCGGAAACTTTTCGCATAGGCCATTGGTCGTCAGTTGGCCGTTCTCGCCTCCGTGTGGCCCGCCTTCGCCATCGTCCTTGAACAGCGCCCTGAGCAGCGCCTGGACACGAGTTTGGCGCGCGCCGTCTTCGTTTGCTGCGCGAAGGTTCTCAGCGATTTTTTGGTCTTGTTTCTTACCGGCCTCGAGGGCTTGCGCCCATCGCTCGCGTCGCATGCGGTCGACGTCGCCGCCGAGCATCTCGGCCTCGACGCTCGCGACCGTCACGCCGGGCGAAAGTCCGAGCGGAGCGGCCAGCGCGGCGGCATAGGCAAGCACGTCATCATAAGCTTCGAACGTCTCGGCGCGGCTGAGCGCCTCCATGAGAAGCTCATCGAACTTCGCGGCGCCCGATTCGCGCGCCACCAGGTCGAGCGCGTCGGCGCTCTCGCTCGAAGCGCCGAGTTCGACGAGCGCTGCGTCGCGCGCCTCGAGCAAGAGCCGCTTCGAATCGCTTTCGTCGAGAACGTTGAAGTGGGCTGGGACGTTAGCCTCGAAGGGAAAGAGGCGCAGCAGCCGCTCGGCGAAGGCGTGCAGCGTCTGAATCTTGAGGCCGCCAGGGCTCTCGATGGTGCGCGCAAACAATTGCCGCGCGAAGATGAGCTCGCGTGGACCCGGCGCGTCCGCGCCGCTCTCGACAATTGCCCTCGCCAGGGCGCCGTCGCTGAGGCTCGTCCACTGCGCGAGCTTGCTGAACACGCGGTCGGCCATGTTGGCGGCCGCCGCCTTGGTGTAAGCGAGACACAGGATCTGCGCCGGCGGCGTCTCATCGAGCAGCAGCCGCAGCACGCGCTGTGTGAGGACATGGGTCTTGCCGCTGCCGGCGTTGGCGGAGACCCAGGCCGATGTTTTCGGATCTGAGGCCCGGGCCTGCCGCTGCCTCAAGCGTTCGGGAATGGCGAGAGAGCGGGTCACGGGACGTCCCCCGAATCGCTCTCGCCCCCGGTCGCCGACCATTCCTTGACCCGTGCGAGATGGTCGTAGTCCGAGAAGCGGGGCGCGAATTTAGGGAACGGGAGCGACAAATAGGGTGTGTCCTCGCAGGCGAAGGCGTCGAGCAGCATCTTGAGGCCGGCAAAATGCTGCTCGGCTAGGTCACCCATGTTCTCGCTTTTTCCGCCGGCGTGTTTTTCTTCGCCGCCAGCCGCGCCTCCCAGCTTGAGATAAATCGCCTGCTCGGTTTGCAGCGGCGGGAGCCCCTCGAAGCCTCCCTGCTGCAGCATCGCCGCTTCCAGCGTCAGTTGCGGCGAAAAACCCGATTTGACGTCTTTGGCCTTTGGCGGCGCTCCGCTCTTGTAGTCGATGATCCTCGCGCCGTCCGACCGCAAGAAATCGATCCGATCCGCCCGCGCGCTGAGCTTGAACGGAATCCCGTTCGCGAGCGGCACGACAAGAGCGCCCTGCCGCTCGACCCAGCTTTGTGCGACAGAGTCCCGTGTATCGCGCTCGAAGGCCAGGAAGAAGTCGAGGCCTTTTTCGATATTCGGCCAATGCAGTGCAAAGGCCGGATCGTTACGGAGCAGCGCAAAGCAGGCTCGCGCAATCGACAGGAGAGCCTCACGCGCCTCGGATGGGAGGGCGCCGGACGGATAGGCTTCGACAAACTGCTGCAGCGTGGCGTGCCAAGCCATACCCGTTTCGCGCGGCCCAATGTCGCGCTCGACCGCCTCCAGCGCCCTCAAGCGGAGAATATATTCGGCGTAGATCGCGTAAGGATCGCGGCGCAAAGTCTCGATTCGAGTGACGCTGAGCGCTTTTGGGCGAAGGTCGACCGGAGGGCGCGGCGCCGGTCTTCGCTGCGGCTGGAAATCGGCCGGCTTATCCAGTGCGCGCGCGAAGCCGAGATAAAGCTCGCCGCGCTCTTCCGGCTCCTTCATCGCTCCGGGGCCAGCCGCAGCCCCCATGCGCTGGAGAAAGCGAGAGGCGACGGTCGGCTGGCCGCCACGTTTCTTCGCCCGGCTCAGGATCGCCTCGCGCGCGCCGAGCGCGCGCGACGAAATCATGCGCCGTCTGGCCGATGCGCCGCTCCGGCGCCGAAAGGCCGAGCGCGGCGCGCATCGGCCGGTTGAGAAAGGCGTCGGTCTCGACCGCGGGCGGCCACACGGTTTCGTCGAGGCCCGCCAGAAGCACGCGATCGAAGCTCAAGAGACGCGCTTCGAGCAGGCCGAGGATCATGAGGCGCGGGTGTCCGCCGCTGGCCGGCGGGGCGCGCGCCCCAGCCAACGCGTCGTCGAACAAGACCGCGTATTCGTTGAGCGCAGTCGGGAAGTGATCGACCGCCGCCTCGCTCCATTCGTCCATGAGCTCCGTCAATGGCTCGAATCCGTTTCCGACCTCCGTCGAGCCGTGCGAGCCGGCAGTTGCGGCGACGAGCGCAGCCCTATGTTGAGCGAGGCGCTCGCGCAGCGAAGCGGTGGGGGCGAGAGCACGCAAGGGGACGAGCGCGCTTGCGACGTCGCGCGCGAGCGCTTCCGCCGCTCGCCGGTCGGCCTCCCCGACGCGGCGGATCGCGGGATGCGCATGTTTGTCCTCGGCCGCTGCGCGCGCCGCTGTGAAGGCCCGTTCGAGATCATCGAGCGATGCAAGCGGAATGGCGCGAAAGACCGCAAGCTCCAGCGCCCGCGCCGCGGCTTCGAGTTGGCCAAGCGAGCGGCCGAAGCGGACCGACGGATGTGCAAGGAGCGCGAGAAACGAGCGCGGCGTGAACTCGATCGCCGCCTCAAGGATGAGCCTGGCCAGCGCGCCCGCCAGGCTCTGTCCCAATGTGCGTCCGGCCGAATCTTCGACCTCCACCCCCCAACGTGCAAGCTCGGCTGAGACCCGGCGCGCAATCGACGGGTCGGGCGTGACGAGGGCTGCGGTCTTGCCTGGCGTCTCGAGCGTTTCGCGCATTGCAATCGCCAGCGCCAGCGCTTCTTCGTTCTCGTTGTCGGCGATGATGATTGTAACGCCTTGAAGCGCAGCGGCGAGGGCCAGCGGCGACAACGTCCACCCTCGTTCGCGCCAAAGATCGGTCGACTCCGCGGGACGGAGCGCTTCGCTCAAGAAGGCTGAGCGCGCCGCAAGCGGCGGGGGCGGCGAGCCGAGGGGTATGACGTCCGCGCGTTCGACGCCGATCTCGCCGATCAGCCGGTGCAGCAACGCCTGCGGGTGGCCTGCAAGCCCGCCCGAAGCCCCACCGCTGGCGCCGATCATCGCCCATGTGCGACCGTCAAGGTTAAGGTCGAGGTCAGGCAGCACGACAGCGCCTTGTGGTGCTCGTGCGATGGCCGCGATTAGGCGGGCGGTCGCGCGATTGGCGCCGGTCGAGCCGGCGATGATGGTTGGGCCGCGTCGCGCTCCCTCGAGCGCCTTGATCTCGTCTTCGATCAGGAGCGCGATCCGCTTCGCCCGGTCGATGAGGCCGCGCTCGGCCAGCCATTCCGGCCAATTGGCGAAGGCGATCTTGAGGAAATCGAGGGTGATCCGCCAATAAGGATCATAAAGATCAGGCGCGAGCGTTTCGAGCTTCGCCCAGGGTGCGCCCTCTATGATCATGTCGTCGATCAGCGCAGCCAGATCACCGGCGAGCCCATAAGCCTGCGCGGGCGTCGCCGCGACCAACGCCGGCTCGGCAGGATCGACGATGAGCCGCCCGTCGGCGTCCGCCCGGCGAATCGCCCCCTTCAGGGCCTTCCCCCAAGCGCGCGTGAGGGTCGCGAGGGCGTGGCGGCGGGTTAACGCGCCGACCGCGGGTGGCGCGGCTGCGCGGGGGATCTCCTCGCCCTCGGGATCGAAGACCGTCGCCGCCTCGTCAGGCTCGAAGGCGCCGAGCGGAGCAATGCGCGGCAGCAGCAGGCTTCGCTCGCCGCTTGCCGCGAGCAGCGCCTTGGCCAGCGCTTGGGCGGCGCGCTGCGTCGGCACATAGATCGTCGCGTCGGCCAGCGCCATCGGCCCGCCCGCGCCGGGGAAACCGTCGATGAGCACACCATCCAAGAGCGCGCGACTCAGTGTCGGCAGAAACGGCGCCCCGGAGGGAATCGTGAAGACTCGCGGCGCGCGATGGGCCATGCGCGCCTTTTATGCGGCGCGCGCGGGAAGGCAAGCGGGTCAGTCTTGAAGAGCTGTGGCCAGCCTTTCCCACGCATTCTCGTCGCCGGGAAGCCCGAATCGCAGCCGGTCCGCAGCGGTCGCGAAGGGGCGGGCGAGGATTCCTGCGGCGAGCAACCGCTCAAAGGCGGCGGGCGCCTCCGCATGCGCGGCCAGTCGAAACAGGCGAGTTCCGCCGATGATTCGCCAGCCGGCCCCGCTCAGGAGATTGTCGAGCCGGGCGCTCTCCTTGCCGAGTCGCGCGCGCGTCGCTTCCAGCCAATCTGAGTCGGCGAGGGCGCGAACCCCGACCGCAATCGCCGGACCGCTGACGGGCCACTGCCCCAGGACCGCCCGTAAAGACTGAACGATGTCCGGCGACGCGATGGCGAAACCAAGACGAAGCCCAGCCAGTCCGTAGGCCTTGCCGAATGAGCGTAGGACGACCGCGCCGCGCGAAGGCAGCATTGGCGCGAGGCTTTCGCTCTCGGCCTCGAGATCGGCGAAGGCTTCGTCAACGACGAGCACGCCCGCGTGCGGCGCAAGACGCTTATGCAGGTCGAGGAGCGCGGCGGGCGGCGTGATCCGCCCGTCCGGATTGTTGGGATTGACCACGATCGCGATGTCGAGGCCGTCCATGTTCTCCAGCTGATTCGCTTCGGCCGCGCGAGCGCCCAAGGTGGCGAAGGCTGCCGCGAAACCCCCATAGGTCGGCTCCAGGGCGCCGACCGCCCCATGCGGCAATATGCGCGAGAGCGCTTGGATAAGCGCCTGCGAGCCGGGACCTGCGACTACGCTCGTAGCGGCCGCGCCGTAGCGGAGCGCCGCGGCTGCCTCAAGCTTTGCGAGTTCGCCGCTCTCCGGCAACCGCGACCACGTCTTGAGCTCAAGATCTGGCAGGGGAAAGGCGTGTGGATTGATGCCCGTCGAAAGGTCGATCCAGGGCTCGGGCGCGGTGGGCGCAAGCCGACGGGCGACTCCGAGCGCGCCGCCGTGATAGGTGAACTCCCGGTAGTCCGCTCTCCAATCCAAACCCGCCGTCATGTCGCTCCCGCTTTCGCTGCCGCTCGCGCTCGCCGCCACGCTCGTCGAGGCTCTGATCGGCTACCCGGCGCCTCTCTATCGCGCGATTGGCCATCCCGTCACTTGGATGGGACGCTGGCTCAAGTGGCTGGAGGCGAGACTTAATTGCGCCGAGGCGAGCTTCGCCGCGCGACGGGCGGCGGGCGTCCTCGCGCTTTGCCTGTATCTCGCGCCGGTCGCGCTCGTCGCCTGGACAGCGACCCGCCTGTGCGTCCCGGCTGGTGCGCTCGGCTTCGCCGCGCTTGCGCTTCTCGCAACGAGCCTGCCGGCGCAGCGGAGTCTCGCAAGTCACGTGCGCGCGGTGGCGGAGGGACTCGACGCAGGCCTCGAAGAGGGGCGCCGCGCGGTCGCGAAGATCGTCGGGCGCAATCCGAATGTGTTGGATGAGGCGGGCGTTGCGCGTGCGGCGATCGAAAGCCTGGCGGAGAATTTCTCCGACGGCGTCGTCGCGCCGATCCTGTGGATCGCGCTTGGCGGCCTCGCCGGCGGCGCGCTCTACAAAGCGATCAACACCGCCGACAGCATGATCGGCCATAGGGATGAGCGCTATGCGGCCTTCGGCTGGCCGGCGGCGCGGCTCGACGACCTCGCCAATCTGCCGGCGTCCCGCCTTGCCGCGCTGTGGCTCATTCTGTCCGCTGCGCTGACGCCAGGGGCTTCGGCTCGAGAAGCGGCTCGAGCTGTCTGGCGCGACGCGCCGCGTCATCGCTCGCCCAACGCCGGCTGGCCGGAGGCGGCAACGGCCGGCGCGTTGGGACTTAAGCTCGCCGGGCCGCGCGTCTATGGCGAGTCGCTCATCGACGACGCTTTCATGGGAAAGGGACGACGCGAGGCCGCCGCCGCCGACATCAGACAAGCGCTGCGGCTCTATAAGGGGGCATGCGCAATCCAGGCAGCGACGTTGGCCGCGGCGACGGCCGTCTGGGGCTTAGGCGGGGCGGTGACTGTGGCAAGCGCGCCATTTCCGAGTCCGTTTTGAGCGATTCCAGGGGCTTGCGGCGCCATATCCGAGTCACAAGCCAATATGCTCTCGTGACGCCTCCTCGCTAAGCTTTTTAGGCGGTCGCCAGCCAATCCCAAGCTTTTTGGCCGGCGTCGTTTTGGCGTAGAGCACAGTAAAATCAATACATTATAAATACTGACATGGCGATATTGTTACTAAGCGCGCAACGCTCCTCTCTGCAGTCGCTGCGCCGACGGCAATCGACGACGCAAAGATGGGGCGGGGCCGACGGGCGGTGCGCCTCTATCGGCGGGCATGCATTGTCGAGGCGGTGACGCTCCTGCCGGCATTGTTTTATGCTCCCCGCGGGGAAGCGTTGCTGTTAGGAGAGGATAATGATGGGTTGGTTCGGACGCATAGTGATCGCAATGGGCCTTATAGGTTTCATGATCGCTGACGCCGCCGCGCGGATCACCCATATCGAGATCACCAAGACCGAGCCTGCCTTCGGCGGTCAGTCCTTTGGCGACGTCGGACCTTATGAGCGCCTGACAGGGAAGGCCACTGGAGAACTCGATCCTGCCGATCCCGCCAATTCCGGGATTCAGGACATCAACCTTGCGCCGCGCAATGCGCATGGGCTGGTCGAATATGTGACCAATATTGAGCTCCTGAAGCCCGTCGATATGGCCCGCGGCAATAGAATCCTTTTCTTCGAAGTCGATAATCGCGGCAACAAGCTCGCGCCCGGCTCTTTCAACGTGGGCGTCGCGGGAGGGGCGGCGGATCGAAACGCGCTTTCCTCTCCTGGCGACGGCTGGCTGATGCGCGCCGGCTACACAATGGCGTGGTTCGGGTGGGAAATGGACGTGCGCCCGGGCATGAGCCGCATCGGCATGCCGCCGATCGTCGCGCACAACCACGACGGCTCCGTGATCACGGGAATCGTGCGCTCCGAGATCATCACGCCTGTTCCGGCGACGAGCGCGCCGATCAGCCTCAGCCAGCAGATTCAGAACTATCCGATCGACAGCTACGACAGTTATCCGACCGCGAGCGTCGATAACTCGACCGCGTTCCCGGACGGGTTTCTTCCGACGCTCACGGTGCGGGCGCGCGAGCAGGATCTAAGAGAGCCGATTCCGAACGCGGCATGGAGTTTCGGAACCTGTGAGCACGGCGGCGCCGCGACGTCTGACGAAAAGCATGTTTGTTACCCCGACGGCTTCAAACCGGGGCGCCTCTATGAGCTGATTTATCGCGCCAAGGATCCGACAGTCGGCGGATTAGGATTTGCCGCCGCTCGCGACCTCGGCGCCTTCCTCCGCAATTCCGACAAGGACGACGTCGGAACCGCCAATCCGGTCTATCGGCCCGGCAATCTCGCCATCATCGAGGGCAGTTCGCAGAGCGGACGGATGATCCGCAGCCTTCTTGCGCTCGGCTTTAACCGCGACGAGACGGGGCGCCGCGTGTTCGACGGCGCCTTCCCGCATATCGGCGGCGGGCTGATGCCGTTGAATGTTCGTTTCGGTCAGCCGGTGCGGGCCTGGGGCGAGCAGACCGATCATCTGTATCCGGCCTACGATTTCCCTTTCGCCTACGGGCGCCAGACCGATCCTCTGACACAAAGAACGGGCGGGCTGTTTGATCGGTGCAATGCAACCGGCACCTGTCCGCGGCTGTTCCATGTCGCAACGGCGCTCGAGATGTGGGAGGGGCGCCAGTCGCTCGGCCTGACCGATCCGCTCGGCCGCACTGACGCCGACGATCCGCCTGGCGTCCGCACCTACATCATGGCCAGCACGCAACATTCGGCGGCGCCGCTGCCGCTCGCCGCGCACCCGCCTTTCGGCAATTGCCAGCAGCAACCGAACCCGAACCCGCAGATCTGGACAATGCGCGCCCTGTTGACCGCTTTCACCGCGTGGGTGCGCGATGGGGTCGAGCCGCCGCCGAGCGCGAAGCCGAGCATCGCAGAAGGAACGCTGGTACCTCCGGACCGGGTCCGTTTCCCTGAGATTCCCGCAAACTTTTATGGCGAAGTGGAGCGGCCGACGGTTTCGCCGCTGCGAATCTACGACAATCTGCACGTCCTCGATTTCGGACCGCTCTACCGCGCAGAAGATTTCGAGCGGAATCATCACGCGCGAGCCGCCGCAAGTCGGATCGGCAAGCTACAGCGTCCTTGAGATACAGGTCGACGCGGACGGCAACGATCTGGCGGGCATCCGCTCCGTCTTCCTGCAGACTCCAATTGGCACCTACACTGGCTGGAATCTGAATCGCAAAGGCCACTTTGAGAACGGCATGTGCAATTTGCAGGGCAGCTTTATCCCCTTCGCCGCCACGAAGGCCGAGCGCAGTGCCGCCGGCGACCCGCGGCTTTCGATCGAGGAGCGGTATCCGACGAAAGAGGCCTATCTCACAGCCTTCAAAAGAGCAGCCGGCGGCCTCGTCGATAAGGGCTTTTTGTTAACCGACGACGCAGCTTTGCTTGTGAAACGCGCCGAGAGCGAGGGCATTCGCACCGGCCCCTGAGTTCTCTCGACCGGAGCGGGTTGTCTATCGCGCGGCCGCGAGCAGCGCATCGCAATCGACATGCGCCTCGCAGTGGTCGGCGAGCGCGTCGAGCGTGCGCTCGATCGTAGCCTCGTAGTTGATTCCGCTCGTCGTTCCGAGCGCCGCGAGCCACGCCGCGCGCTGGCGGTCGTCGGCGAACAGCCCATGCACGTAGGCGCCAGCAACGCGACCGTCCTCCGAGATCGCGCCGTCGAGCTGGCCCTCAGCGAAGCGAAACAGCGGCCGCGCGCAATCCGGGCCTTTCGTCTCGCCGACATGCATCTCGTAGCCCCGAAAGGGCTCGCCATTCGTGAGGCACACGCCCTTGACTTGCCTCAGCATCTTCGCGCCGGTCAGCACGGTGGCGACGTCGAGCAGCTTGAGGCCGTCGATTTCGCCCGGCGGCCCCTCCATGCCCTGCGGGTCCGACACGCTTTTGCCCAGCATCTGGTAACCGCCGCACACGCCGAGCACCCGTCCCGCCGCGCCGCGCATGGGCGAGGAGGTCGATGTCCCAGCCTTGCTCTCGAAGGAATTTGAGATCGGCGATCGTCGCCTTGCTGCCAGGCAGGATGACGAGGTCGGCGATTGGAAGCGGTTCGCCGGGCTTGACGATGACGAGCCGCACGGAAGGCTCCATGCGCAGCGGGTCGAAATCATCAAAATTTGCGATGCGCGCCAACATCGGCACGGCGATGGTCACCGCGCCTTCCGTCCGCGACTTTTTGTCGCCAAGGCCGAACGCGTCTTCCGCCGGGAGACGCGCTGCGTCGGCGAAGAACGGCAGGAGGCCGAAGGCCCGCCAGTGCGTATGCGCTTCGAGCGCCATCATACCGCTGAGGAACAGGTTCGCGTCGCCGCGGAACTTGTTGACGATGAAGCCGACTATTGTGCCCGCGTCGTCAGGCGCGAGCGCCGCTTTGACGCCGAGAATCTGGGCGAATATGCCGCCACGATCGATATCGCCGATCAGCGCCACGGGGCAGCCGGCGGCGCGCGCGAATCCCATATTGGCGATATCGCCCTCGCGCAGGTTGATCTCGGCTGCGCTGCCCGCGCCCTCGATGAGCACGAGATCGGCGTGCGCTCGAACACGCGCGTAGCTGTCGAGCACGGCGCTCATCAGTTTGGGCTTCAAGGCCTGATATTCTGTCGCGCGGGCGTTGCCGATGACCTTGCCCTGGACGACGACTTGCGCGCCGACTTCGCTCTGCGGCTTGAGCAGCACCGGGTTCATGTGCACGCTCGGGGAAACTCCGCATGCGCGCGCCTGCAGCGCCTGGGCGCGGCCGATCTCGCCGCCGTCGTCCGTCACCGCGGCGTTGTTCGACATGTTCTGCGGCTTGAACGGGCGGACGCGAAGCCCGCGCCGGGTGAAGGCGCGGCTTAAGCCCGCGACGATCAGCGACTTGCCGACGTCCGATCCGGTCCCCTGGAACATCAGCGCGCGCGAGGTCAAAATTCGATCGCTTCCTGCGCGCGCACGCCGGCGGCGAAGTGGTGCTTGACGAGCGCGAACTCGGTGACGCAATCGGCCGCCTCGATCAGCTCCGGCTTGGCGTTGCGGCCGGTGACGACCACGTGCAGGCCGGGACGTCGCGCGGCGAGCGCCGCGACGACTTCAGCAAGCGGCAGATAGTCGTAGCGAAGCGCGATGTTAAGCTCGTCAAGCACCAGAAGCCGGATCGAGGAATCGGCCATCATTCGCTTGGCCTCCGCCCAGGCAGCGCTGGCGGCCGCGACATCGCGCGCGCGGTCCTGCGTCTCCCAGGTGAAGCCCTCGCCCATCGTGCGCCATTCGACTTGGGTCCCGAACCGCTCGACGGCCATGCGCTCGCCGGTCGACCAGGCGCCCTTGATGAACTGCACCACGCCAACGCGAAGACCCCGCCCGAGCGCGCGCAAGACAAGTCCGAAAGCCGCTGTCGACTTGCCCTTGCCGGGGCCAGTGTGGACGATGAGGAGACCTTTTTCGAGAATTGGCTTCGCGGCGACCTCGGCGTCCTGCGCGGCTTTGCGCTTGGCCATTTTGGCCTTGTGCCGATCGTCTTCAGGGCGGCTCTTGGGGAGCTCTCCGGCGAGGGTCATCGCGATGAGACGAGCGGCGGGGCCGCGCCGCAACGCTCGAGCACCATCGGCGACCTTTCCGGTTCGGAGCCTCTGGCGACCCGGAGCAACCCGTTGTCCAGATCGGCCAGGCTGTGCAGGGCGATTGGAGCGCCTTGAAAGACCCGGAAACGGACGCTGACGACTCGCGGATTGCAAGGGGACAAGGGGATGTAGTGCAGCATAATCAGGCGCCCGTAGGCGAGGACTTCGCCGAGTTCGTAGATCCGCTCTATCCCCAATCCCTGCACGTTGCGATCCCGGTTCGGGGGATCGACCGAATAAAATCCGGTCACCATGGAGGGATCGAAGCCGTAGACGCGGCGGATGCGCCGATCGGAATAAGCCGCGAGCTGAGCCAGCCCGCCGCCGAGCGAGTGGCCAACGGCGATAATCTCCGTCGAACCCGCGCGGTAGCACTTGTCGCGTTCGATATGGCCGATGAAGTCTCCAACATGGTCGCGGACCTGCTCGTACTGATCGTAGATGGGAAAAGCGCGCAAGAGCCAGTGGAAGTTGGATTCCCAATCACCCTTGTCGCCGCCGACAGTTCCGCGAAAGGCGATGACAGCTTCGGGACATCTGGCCCCCTTACGCGCCCAGATTTGGACCCCCAAGCCGTCCGAGACCCGCTCGCCCCGCGTAGCCGTCAGCACTCCGCATTCGTCCGCTCCATTGCAGCTCCAGACATAGCGCCACTCATCGAGCCAGCGGGCTGCGCGTTGGCCGTCGGCGCGTGCGTCGCAATCCTTGGGGTTGTCGTCGGCGCATGCGGTGGCGCGCGGCGCGATCCTGTGAGTCGCGTAGACGGTGGGATCGTATGATTGTTCCGCCAGCAGGGCATAGGGCAGGACGCGCGCGGCGACCGGCCCGGCCTTCTGCCTCTCAGCGTAGTTGTCCTCGCCCTCGGTCCGCTGGATGACCTGGTCCGGCCCCTGGTCGAGGTGGAGACCAGCGCAACCCGAAAGAAGAGGCAGCGCGATCGCGGCGGCGATCGCCTTGACAGTCCGAGCGCATGCGATCGCTTCCATGCAAGCCCCAGGCCTAAGCGAGATTCGCGCCCAGAGAGCATGTTCGGCATTGAAAAGGCCGCGCGTCAAGGCTCGGGGGCGCGACCTCGGCGCCGTGCTCCTTGCGCTCCGGATCGAACTCCGCAAATCGGCGAGCGATGCTACAAGTTGCATGTGGCGGAGCAGCTCGCGAACCGAACTCCCCCGATTTGGGATGTCCACGAAGCCCGACAATGCTGTTAGAATTTGCATTTAACGGCAATAAGACGAATGAGATGCGCGCGCCCGCCGCCCTGCTCGTCGATGGCGGCTGCAACTGGACGCGTGTAAACATCGGTAGACACCGGGTGACTACGAAAGATGAGTTCGCTTATCGTCCCGCGGCGTCAATTCCTCCGAGGCCTCGCCTCGCTCGCAGTTTGCGCGCCGGCGGTCGTACGGGCGTCGAGCCTTATGGGGATCAGCGCCAGATTTTGCGCTTCCGCACGTCCGCTTCCGCCGTGGGCGACCACTCAGGACGCTCTCGCCCTGCTGCAGCACGAAATGGAGCGTCGATTCGCCGAAACGCTGTTTGGCGAGGATAGTCGTCTAGCGGACGCGGATAGCGGCGTCCCGACTGGGAGTCCCTTGGTCGCAGAGGCCAACATGACAGCGTTGTGGGAGCTGCGAACATTATTCGGGCCGCGAGGTTCGCCCCCCAAGCCGCTCGAAGATCTGCCGCCCGAAGTCCGGGCCGGTCTTTTTTCGATGTTCGGAGCCTCCCCGGACGTAAGCTTTGAAGCATGGGCGGCGCGCTTCTCCGGCTCCGCAGCCCGGGAAAACGGTTTGCGCTCCATTTGACAACCCCTCTCGAAGCTGGGACACAAACCGGAAGCACGGTCCCTCGATTGCGCCCGAGGGTGAAAAGGGAACACGGTAGGCCTTTCCGCTGATCCGTGGCCGCCCCCGCGACTGTGAGCGGCGTGCCGACGCTTTTCTCGCCACTGGACTTTCGAAAGTTCGGGAAGGCGGCGTCGGCGATACGCCGCAAGCCAGGAGACCTGCCGTGCGCCGAAGGATTCCGCGAGGCCGCCGGAGGGGCGGCCAAGGAGCGTTCATGACCACCCGACAGACTTCCGTTTTCGCGCCGAGCCCATTGTTCGCCGGAGCGGATTGACGCCATGAGCGCCGATAGCGGCCGTTCCGCCGCCACGACGTTGCTCGTCTGCGTGACCTGCAAGTCCGGTGAGGGTCCAATGGGCCCAGGCCTGTTCGAAGCGCTTGGCGAGCGTCTTGCGACTGAGCCCGATATTACGCTCAAGGCCGTCGAATGCCTGTCTGTTTGCAAGCGGCCGTGCACGGTCGCGCTCGCCGCCCCTGGCAAATGGACTTACGTCGTCGGCGATCTCACCTGCGACTCGCACCTCGAGGACATTGTGGTCGCGGCACGCCGTTATGCGGCCTCGTCCGAGGGCGTCGTTCCCTGGCGCGAACGACCTCTCTGCTTTCGCAAGGGCGTGGTGTCGCGCACCCCGCCGCTTGCGTTCGCCGAAACTCCGCTCTCTTAAGAAGATTGGGTCCCGGATGCTCGCCAAGACGCCCGTCACCATCGTCACCGGCTTTCTCGGCGCCGGCAAGACGACGCTGATCCGACATCTCATAGCCAACGCAGGCGGGCGGCGGCTTGCGTTCATCATCAACGAATTCGGCGACGTCGGCGTCGACGGCGATCTCATCAAGGGTTGCGCTGACGCGACCTGCCCGGAAGAGTCGATCATCGAGCTTGCCAACGGCTGCATCTGCTGCACCGTAGCCGATGATTTCGCCCCCGCGATCACCGCGCTGATCGCCCGCGAGCCGAAGCCGGATCATATCATTGTCGAAACCTCAGGCCTCGCCTTGCCCAAGCCACTGATCAAGGCCTTCGACTGGCCGGATCTGCGCTCGAGGCTCACGGTCGATGGCGTCATCGCTGTGGTTGACGCCGCCGCCGTCGCCGAGGGGCGTTTCGCGGATGATCCGGCGCGAGTCGCCGAGCAACGTCTGGCCGACCCATCGCTGGACCACGACAATCCGCTCGAGGAGGTCTACGAAGACCAGCTCATGAGCGCCGATCTCGTCGTGCTCAACAAGGCCGATCTCATCGACAAGGGCCAGCTCGACGCCCTCAAGGCGCAAATCGCTGGAGCCTTGCCGCGGGCAGTCAAGATCGCGCCGGCGCGCGAGGGCGCGATTGACCCTGAGGTGCTCATCGGCATGAACGCCGCGGCCGAGGACGATCTCAAGGCGCGTCCCTCGCATCATGACGCCGAGGGCGAGCATGATCATGACGATTTCGACACGTTCGTTGTCACGATTCCCGCGGTCCGCGATCCCAACGCGCTGATCGAACGACTCGTCGCGGCGACGCGCGCGCACGACATCTTGCGTGTCAAAGGTTTTGTCGAAGTCGCCGGCAAGCCGATGCGGATGCTGGTGCAAGGCGTAGGGCGGCGCTTCCGTGGTGACTTCGAGCGCCCGTGGGGCATAAGCGAGCCGCGCTCAAGCCGTCTCGTCGTGATCGCACAGAAGGGCGTCGACCGCGAGGCCGTCGCCGCGACGCTCAGCGCCTGACAGGCTTTTGCGGATATGCACGTTCCCCGCATCGAGACGAGGACCCTCGACGAAACGGTCGAGGCGGTCGATCTCGGCCAGACGCCGGCGGACATAGTGTTTCTCTCCTTTTCCGACAGTGACCTCAACGCGTTGGCGCGCGCCTATGACGCCTTTCCCGAACCGAAGCCGACGGTGAGGATCGCTTCGCTCGCCGCGCTCCGTCATCCGTTCTCGGTTGACCTCTATCTGGAGAGGGTGTGCGCGCGGGCGACACTGGTGGTTGCGCGCGTGCTTGGCGGAGCGGACTATTGGCGCTATGGCGTCGACGAACTTAAGGCTTTGGCGGTGCGGAGCGACGTCAAATTGGCCCTGCTGCCGGGAGATCGGCGACGCGACGCGCGCCTTCAAGAGGCCTCGACCCTCGAAGCCGACTCGGTCTTGCAGATCTGGCGCTATTTCGACGAGGGCGGCCCGGACAACATGGCGGCGTGCCTCGCCTTTCTCGCCTGCAAAATCGGCCACACGGCGGACGCTGCGCCGCCCGTTTCCGTCAGCGCCTTCGGCCGCTTCGACGGCGCCAGCTTCGAGTCTCGGCCGAACGCAGCGCGCGCACTCGTCGTGTTCTACCGCTCCATCTACCTCGCCAACGATCTCGCTCCCATCGAAGCACTGGCTCGAGCGCTGCGCGAGAAAGGGCTGGCGACGACCAGCATTTTCGTGACCAGCCTCAAGGACGAAGCGGCGCTTGAAGGCTTACGCGCCTTTCTCGATCGGCGGCGGTTTGATGTCGTCCTCAACGCCACCGCCTTCTCCGCCCGTCTGGACGAAGAACAGGGAACGGCGCTTGACGCGCTCGACGCGCCCGTCTTGCAGGTCGTGCTGGCCGGAGCAAGCCTCGACGCCTGGCGCGCCTCCCCGCGCGGGCTCGGACCTTCGGATCTGGCGATGCATGTCGCGCTGCCGGAGATCGACGGGCGAATCCTCGCCCGCGCCATATCCTTCAAGGCGGCGAGCCCGCGCGACGCGGGGACCGAGTATGGGGCGGTGGCGCATCGGCCGCTCGCCGACCGGGTGGACTTCGTCGCCGAGCTGGCTCGCCGCTGGGCGAGCCTCCGGCGCAAACCGCCGTCGGACAAACGCCTCGCTTGCGTGCTGCCGGACTATCCTGCGCGCGGCGGACGCACCGGCTATGCCGTTGGCCTCGATACGCCGGCGAGCGCGATCGCCATCTGCGAGACTTCTCCGCACCGCGGGCTACGATGTGGCTTGCCGTCTGGATGCGCCGTCTCTGATCGCCGCGCTTGCCGAAGGGCCGCTCGAGGCGACGACGACGCTGGCCGAATACGAGGCGGAGCTTCCTTCGACCCCCTCGGACTTCCGGCAATCCTTGTTCGCCACGTGGGGCGAGCCCGCCAATGACCGCGACGCGATCGATGGGGCGTACCGGTTCCGCTTCGTGCGGCTCGGCAAGCTCATCGTCGCGGTTCAGCCTGACCGTGGCGACGCGTTCGTGCGCAAGGGCGACTATCACAATCTCAACCTGCCGCCGCGCCACGCCTATATCGCCTTCCATTTCTGGCTCACCCGCAAGGAGAAGGTCGACGCGATCATTCAGCTCGGCGCCCACGGCACGCTGGAATGGCTCCCGGGCAAGGCGGTCGCGCTCAGCGAGAGTTGCGCGCCCGAAGTTCTGCTTGGGGCCACTCCGGTGATCTATCCATTCATCGTCAACAATCCCGGCGAAGCGGCGCAGGCGAAGCGCCGCATCGGCGCGGTCACGATCGGCCATCTGACGCCGCCGTTGATCGCCGCCGGGTCGCACGGGCCGGCGCTCGAGCTCGAAGGGTTGTTCGATGAATTCGCGGAGGCGCAGGGTCTCGATCCGCGCCGCGCCCGCGCGATTGCGGCGCTCATTCTGGAGCGGGGGCAGGAGAGCGGCCTGCTGAAGGAATGCGCCGCTGACGGCAAGCCGCCTGACGAGGCGCTCGTCGCCCTCGACGCCTGGCTCTGCGACCTTAAGGAGATGCGCATCGGCGATGGCCTGCATGTGTTCGGCCGGTCGCCGGACAGCGCCGATGGCTGCTTCGCTCCCCCCTCTCCTGTGGGAGAGGGGTCGGGGGTGAGGGGTCCGCGCGTACCGACCAGCGCATTGGCCACGAGCCCTCATCCGGCCGCCCCTGGACTTGATCCGGGGGTTGTCGGCTGCCTTCTCCCGGAGGAAGAAGGATTCGGGGAGCGTGTGGCCGCCTGCGGCGCCGCTGAGTCACTCGGGCTGTTGCGCGCGCTTGGGGGACGTTTCGCGCCGCCCGGGCCGGCGGGCGCTCCCGCGCGCGGGCGTCTCGACGTTCTGCCGACCGGCCGCAATCTCTACGCCATTGATCCACGATCGGCCCCGACCCGCAACGCCTGGGAAATCGGCCGGCGGGCGGCCGAAGAGATTCTCAGGCGCTACGCGCAGGACCATGGCGAATGGCCGAAGCGCATCGTCCTCGACCTGTGGGGTTCGGCGACCATGCGCACTGGCGGCGACGATCTCGCGCAGGCGTTTGCGCTGATCGGCTGCCGGCCGACCTGGGACGTTGCGTCAACCCGCGTCAGCGGCTTCGAGGTCTTGCCCCTCGCCATGCTGGGCCGGCCGCGGGTCGACGCAACGTTGCGCGTTTCCGGCCTGTTTCGCGACGTCTTTCCAAGCCAGATCGCGCTATTCTCCGCCGCCGTTCGCGCCGTCGCCGCGCTTGAGGAGAGCGCCGACGATAATCCGCTCGCCGGTGGTCAGGGCGAGAGTCTGGCGCGCATATTCGGGGCGGCGCCAGGCAGCTACGGCGTCGGGCTCGGCGCCCGCATCGCCCGGGGCGACTGGACCGATCGCTCTCAGCTGGCGGAGGCTTATCTTGCCGCGACCAGCCATGCCTATGAGGGCGAGGGCGAAGCACGGGAAGCTTCGGCGGAGTTTCGAACCAGGGTCGCCGGCGCCGAGGCTTTTGTTCACGCGCAGGACTTGCCGGGCCAGGACGCGCTCGAGGCCGACGCCTTCGCCGAGCACGAAGGGGGCTTCGCCGCCGCCGCGGCGGAAACGGGAGCAAATCCGGCGCTCTATCATCTCGACTCGAGCATGGCCCACGCGCCGAAGATCCGCAGCCTCGCGCAGGAGATCGCGCGCGCTCTCCGTGGCCGCGCCGCCAATCGGCGCTGGCTTCAAGGGCAGATGCGCCACGGCCATCGCGGCGCGGCGGAAATCGCTCAGTCGCTGGACAATCTTTATTGTTTCGCCGCCCTGACCGACGCGGTCGCCAGCGCGCAATTCGATCTCATGTTCGACGCCACGCTCGGCGACGATTCCGTGCGCGAATTTCTGGTCAGCGCCAATCGTCAGGCCGCGCGCCACATGGCAGGCGTGTTCGAGGAGGCGGCGCGGCGCGGCTTTTGGCTCTCGCGCCGCAATTCAGCCATGCGCATTCTGGCTTCCGTGTTGCAGGAGGCGGCATGAGCGCGATCGCCCAGCGCCGCAAAGGCTCAACCCCCGCGCCGCCCTACCGGAAAGGCTGGTGCCCTGGGGCTTTGCGGCCGATGGAGAGCGGCGACGGACTGCTTGCGCTTGTACGCGCTTCAAGAGGGCGATTGTCGCTCGATCAGGCCGCCGCGCTGGCGGACGCCGCGATTGCCTGCGGTAATGGCGCAATCGGCCTCACTGCCCGCGCCAATCTGCACCTGCGAGGCTTGAGCGAGCGGACGCTGCCGGATCTGCAGGCGCGCCTTAAGGACGCAGGGCTCATCGACGCCGATCCCGAGGTCGAGCGCCTGCGCAACATTGTCGCAAGTCCGCTGGACGACCTCGATCCCGAAGCGTTGCTCGATCTCGGACCGAGCGTCGCCGCGCTGGAGACTCGGCTCGAGGGCGACGAGAACCTGCGCCAGTTGCCGGCGAAGTTCAGCTTCGTCCTCGACGCGCTTGGCCGCTTGCCGCTCGGCGACGTCGACGGAGACATTCGTTTTGAAGCGTTGCGCAATGGGACGCTCGCAGTGTCTCTCGCTGGCAACGATGCGCTGGCCGCGCAATGCGCGCCGGCCGAGGCGGGCGATATCGCGGCGCTGCTTGGCCGGGCGTTCCTCGCCCTTGCCGGCGCTGGCGAAACGCCGCCGCGGCGGATGCGCGCGCTGGTCGAACGGGCGGGCGCTTCCGCTGTGTTCGCCGAGGCGCATTGCGAGGCGCAGCCGAGCGCTCGTTCGCAACGACGCGCTGTGTTGCGTGACATCCTCGGCCTGCGCGAATTCGGCGCTTCGGTCGTCGTCGGCGTTGCGGCGCCTTTCGGTGAAATCGCGGCCAGCCGTCTCGCGGCATTGATCGAGCGCGCGCGGACGTTTGGCGCGAGCGGCCTCAGGCTTACGCCCTGGCGTGCCTTCTTGATCACCGGCCTTGACCCGCTCGGCGCGGAGTCGCTGGTTCATTCGATGACCGAACTCGGATTTATAGCCGACGCGGATGATCACCGTCTGCGCATCGCCGCTTGCCCCGGAGCTCCTGCCTGCATGCATGGGCGCCGAAGCGTGCGCGATGACGCGACACGCTGGGCGGCAATGTTGCCTGAAGGAGACGGTGTCATTCTCCATGTCAGCGGCTGCGCCAAGGGCTGCGCCAGGCCCACCGCGACAGCGGCGACTTTCACCGCGACTGCGACCGGTTACGATCTCATTCTTGGCGGCAGAGCCGGTGATCCGCCGGCGAGGCGCGGCCTTTCGGGCGCCGACGTCGCGCAGCTCATCACCCGCGAGGGCGCCGCCATGTTTCCCGGCGCAGGGCCAACGTGAAGCCGAACTACGCATACGAAAAGGACGCAGCGGCGATCTATCGCCGATCCTTCGCCATCATTCGCGGCGAGGCCGACCTTGCGCGCTTCTCGCCAATCGAAGAACGCGTCGCGGTCAGGATCATCCACGCCTGCGGCATGGTGGAGGCGGCCGCCGAGCTTGCATTTTCGCCCAGCGCAGCCGAGGCGGCGCGGGATGCGCTTCGCGCCGGCGCGCCGATCTTCTGCGACGCGCGCATGGTCGCAGAGGGCGTCACGCGGGCGCGCCTGCCTGCGGGCAATGACGTCATCTGCACCCTGAGCGATCCTTCCACCCCTCAACTCGCGGCGAAGCTCGGCGCGACTCGCACGGCTGCGGCGATCGAACTCTGGTTGCCGCGGCTCGCTGGCTCTCTGGTCGCCATCGGCAATGCGCCGACCGCTCTGTTTCGTTTGCTTGAGGTGATCGCCGCAGGCGCGCCTTCTCCCGCCGCGATCATCGGCATGCCGGTCGGCTTTGTCGGCGCGGCGGAATTGAAAGAGGCGTTGATCGAGAGCGGCCTGCCAGCCATCATCGTGCGCGGGCGCAAAGGCGGCAGCGCGATGGCGGCCGCCGCCGTCAATGCGCTGTCGAGCGACAGCGAATGAGCGCCTTTGGCCGCCTCTATGGCGTCGGCATCGGCCCCGGCGATCCTGATCTGCTCACTGTCAAGGCGACCAAGGTCATCGCGGCCTCCCCCGTCGTCGCCTTCTTCGCCAAGGCGGGACGGCGCGGCAACGCGCGCGCGATTGTCGACTGTTGGCTCAAGCCATCGCATGTCGAGCTGCCGCTCTATTATCCGATGACCGCGGAATCGCATTTCGATGACCCGCCCTATCGCGAGGCGCTGGCGCGTTTCTACAAGGATTGCACGGTCGCGATTGCGTCGCATCTCGAGGCGGGACAGGACGTCGCGCTTTTGAGCGAGGGCGACCCGATGCTCTACGGCTCATTCATGCATCTGTTCATTCGCTTGCGCGACAATTTCGATGTCCGCATTGTGCCGGGCGTGTCGAGCATTTGCGGGGCGTGGGGCGTGGCGGGCGCGCCGATGACCTGGGGAGACGACGCGCTCGTCGTCTTGCCCGCGACGCTGCCGCTGGATGAGCTCAAGCGCCGGCTTGCGCTAGCCGACGCGGCGGTGATCATGAAAATCGGCCGCAATTTCGCGCGCGCCAAGGAGGCGCTCATCGCGACGGGCATGGCGGAGCGCGCCATCTATGTCGAGCGCGCAACGATGGCGGGCGAGGTCGTGACGCCTTTGCGCCAGAAGCAGGGGGATTCCGCGCCCTATTTCTCGGTCATCCTCGCGCCGGGGAGGGGCCGCCGGCCGTGAGCGGGCGCGTCATGATTGTGGGGTTGGGTCCCGGCCCCGCCGAGTGGATGACGCCCGAGGCGACCGCTGCGATCGCGGCGGCGAGCGATGTCGTCGGCTACGGCCCGTATGTGGAGCGGCTCGCGTTGCGAACGGACCAATGCGTCCACGCGAGCGACAATCGGGTGGAGATGGACCGCGCCCGCCTTGCGTTGAAGCTTGCCGCGGAAGGCCGCGAAGTCGCTGTCGTCTCGGGCGGCGATCCGGGCGTGTTCGCGATGGCGGGGGCTTTGTTTGAGGCGGTCGAAGAAAACCCTCAGTGGCTCAAGCTTGAAATTGCAGTAGCGCCCGGCGTCACCGCGATGCAGGCGGCCGCGGCGCGACTTGGCGCGCCGCTCGGCCATGACTTCTGCGCCATCTCGCTTTCCGACAACCTCAAGCCATGGGCGATCGTCGAACGCCGCCTGCGCGCCGCGTGTGAAGGCGATTTCGTTATCGCGCTTTACAATCCGGCTTCGCAAGCGAGGCCGACCCGCATCACGCAAGCCTTCGACTTGCTGCAAAGCATGAAGGCGTTGACGACGCCGGTCGCCTTCGCCCGCGCGGTTGGGCGCGCCGACGAGAAACTGACCCTGACCACGCTCGGCGAAGCCGACCCGAGCCTCGCCGATATGGCGACGCTGGTCATCATCGGCTCGAGCGAGACGCGCGTCATCGCGCGCGACGGCGCATCGGTCTGGATGCTGACGCCGCGCGCTTATGGAGCGCGACAGTGAGACGCGATCCAGGCTATGACCACGTCCAGGTCGTACAGAGTTTCGGCTTCAGGGGCGACCGGCCGGCGCACGATGACGACCTCGATTCCAAGCGCACGAGCCGCTTCGATCTTGGCGTAGGTCGCGCGCCCGCCGCTGTTCTTGGTCACCAGCGTTTCGATTCGCTCGCGCTTCATCAGGGCAAGTTCGTCAGCGAGAGAAAACGGACCGCGCGCCAGAACGAGCTTGCAGCCGGGGAGGGCGTCGATCTCCGCAGGCCGGTCGATCGCCCGCACGATGTAGCGATGCTGCGGCGCTCGCGCGAAGGCGGCGAGCTGCAGCCGGCCCTGCGTGAGGAAAACCGTTCGCGGCTGAGCCCTAAGCGCGTCGACAGCGTCGTCCATGGTCGCCACCTCGGTCCAGCGGTCGCCGGGCTCGCGCGTCCACGGCGGGCGGGTGAACACGACGATTGGCGTATCGGTCGCGCGGCAGGCGGCCAGCGCATTGGCCGACATGCGCGAGGCGAATGGATGGGTCGCGTCGACGACGGCGCCGATGCCCTCGCGGACGAGAAACGCAGCCAAGCCATCGGCGCCGCCGAAGCCGCCGATGCGCCGTGTGATCGGCGTTGGAGCGGGGGTCGGCCGTCGCTCCGGCCAGGGACAGGATTGCGGCGACATCGGGCTCATCGGCGATCCGCCGCGCGAGCGCGCTCGCTTCCCACGTACCGCCGAGAATGAGCAAGCGAAGACGCTTCAGTGTGCGGCTCCATGAGCAAGGAACGCTGGCTTAGCCTTGTCGGCATCGGCGAGGATGGGCTCGACGGCCTCACTCCTGCCGCGCGACGGCTCATCGCGCAAGCGGCCTTCGTCGTCGGCGGCAAGCGCCACCTCGCGCTCGCCGGGCCTCTGAGCGCCGAGACGATGATCTGGCCGTCCCCGATCGAGAACGCGCTCGACGTCATCGAGGGCCATCGCGGGCGCTCTGTGTGCGTGCTCGCCAGCGGCGACCCGTTCTTCTTCGGCGTCGGCGCCATGCTGATGCGCCGCTTCGCCGCCGCCGAGATGATTTCGATCCCGGCGCCCTCCGCGTTTTCGCTCGCCGCATCGCGGCTCGGCTGGAGCCAACAGGATTGCGTCTCGCTCACGCTTCATGGGCGCCCGCTCGAAGCGATCATTCCGCATTTGCAGCCGAGCGCGCGCATTCTCGCTTTGTCGTGGGATGACGCCACCCCGGCCAAGTTGGCGGCGCGGCTGGCGGCGCGCGGCATGGGTCGATCGAAGGTTACGATCTGCGAGGCGATGGGAGGCGAGCGCGAGCGCATTCGCACGGCAGAAGCGCAAGAGTTTGTGCTCGACAACGTCGCCGCTCTGAACACGATCGCGCTCGAGGTCGTCGCAGACCGCGGCGCGCGCATTCTGTCGCGCGCGGCGGGGTTGCCCGACGAGTGGTTCGAGCACGACGGGCAAATCACCAAGCGCGACATCCGCGCCATGACAATGGCTTACCTCGCGCCACGACGCGGAGAATTGTTGTGGGACGTCGGCTCGGGCTCAGGCTCGGTCGCCATCGAATGGATGCTCGCCGATCCCGCAAACAGCGCGGTCGCGATTGAACTCCGCGGCGACCGAGCTGAGCGCATTGCGCGCAATGCGTTGAGCTTCGGCGTGCCCAGCCTTTCGATCGTCACGGGCGAAGCGCCGCAAGTCTTCGCCGACTTGTCCACGCCGGACGCCATCTTCATCGGCGGCGGCGCGAGCGCGCCACGCATGATCGAAACGGCCTGCGATGCGCTGGGGGCAGGCGGAAGGTTGGTCGTCAACGCTGTCACGTTGGAGACGCAAGCCGCCTGCGTCGACTGGCGCGCGCGCTGGGGCGGGGAGCTTGTGCAGATCGCGATCGCGCATGCCGCGCCGGTCGGGCGCTATTCGGGTTGGCGCGCGGCGATGCCGATCGTGCAATGGCGGTTCGTCAAGCCATGAGTCGGCAAGCCCCGAGTTCGAATCGTCGCCATTGGCGTCGGCTGTCGCGCCGGCGTGGCGGGTGAGGCGATCGCGGCGCTGGCGCGCCGCGCGCTTGAGGAGGCCGGCGCGCCCGAGGGCGAACTCACGATGTTCACGCTTGCCGCCAAGGCCGATGAGCCTGGGCTGATCGAGGCCGCGCACATCATTGGCGTCGCGCTCACCCCGCTGCCGCTCGCAACGCTCAATGCGCAGGCGGATCGCATCCTCACGCGCTCCGCGCCCGCGCAGGCGCGGTTCGGCGCGCCCAGCATCGCCGAGGCCGCCGCGCTCGCCGGCGCCGGCGACGGCGGACGACTGCTTGGGCCGCGGCTGGCGGCTGACGGCGCGACCTGCGCCGTCGCTCTGTCCCCGGAGCGGCGATGCGACGGCGCAAGTTGCGCCGTCGCGCTACCCCCGGAGCAACGATGACGGTCCACTTTATCGGCGTCGGGCCGGGCGCTCCTGATCTCATCACAATTCGTGGGCGCGATCTCATCGCGCGCTGTCCCGTATGTCTCTATGCGGGGTCGCTGGTCCCGCGCGCGTTGCTCGACTATTGTCCTGAAGGCGCGCGGATCGTCGACACCGCGCCGCTCGATCTCGACGCCATCATTGCGCTCTGTGTTGAAGCGACCGCGAGCGGCGCGGACGTTGCGCGGCTCCATTCGGGCGACCTCTCGATCTGGAGCGCGATGGGCGAGCAACTGCGCCGCTTGAAACGGGCAGAGGTGGCTTATACGGTCACGCCCGGCGTGCCCGCTTTCGCCGCCGCCGCCGCTGCGCTCAGGCGCGAGCTGACACTGCCCGGACTTACGCAATCCCTGGTGCTAACCCGTACGTCGGGCCGCGCCTCGCCGATGCCCGAGCGCGAGACGCTGGGCCATTTCGCGGCGACCGGCGCCACGCTCGCGATTCACCTGTCAATCCATGCGCTTGAGGATGTGGTCAGGGAACTGACGCCGTTCTATGGGCCCGATTGTCCGGCGGCGATCGTCGCGCGCGCCTCGTGGCCGGACGAGCGCATCGTGCGCGCGACGCTCAGTGAAATCGTGGGCGCGCTGCGCGAGAGTCGAATTGAGCGCACCGCGCTCATCCTTGTCGGCCCGGCGCTTGGGGCCGAGGACTTTCGCGAGAGCGAACTTTACAACGCGGACTATGTGCGCCGGTTTCGCATCGGCGGCTCACCGGAGCAGGGCGGATAACACTGTTGACGCGGGCCCTCATCCTGCGCTTCGCGCCACCTTCTCCCGGAGAGAGGAGGGACGCTCCCGAGAGAGGGAGCGCGGCTTCCCTTCTCCCTCTGGGAGAAGGTGGCGGGCGAAGCCCGCCGGATGAGGGTGCGGCGCTAGACCTTCCGAAACCCGCTGCTCGCCAGCACGCGGCCGTCGCGGCCGACGACAATGGTTTCAAGCTCGCCCGACTGGCCGGCGAGGATGCCGGCGGCGGTCGCCCATGCGCCGTCCACAACGAGCGCCGGCAGGTCGAAGCCCGCGGCCTCGGCAAGTTCGAACGCGTGCAGCGCGCTGTTGGCGCTGCGAACCGCTTTGACCAAGGTCCGCGCGCCGCCGGCGAGCGCAATGCGCCCGCCGAGCGCCGCAAGATCGACCGCGCCGCGCTTCGAATGCAGGTCGAGCTTGCCCTCGGCGAGCTTCGTCATCTTCGCCGGGCCGCCGGCGATGGTGAGGCGCGGGACGGGGTGTTCGCGCAGATATTTGAGCAGGCCGCCGACGAAATCGCCCATCTCGATCAGCGCATGATCGGGCAGGCCATACAGCGCGCGGATCGCGGCCTCCGACGTCTCTCCCGTCGCGGCGCCGATGTGGAGGCAGCCGCCCGCGCGCGCGACATCCACACCACGGTGGATCGAGTGGATCCAGGCCGAGCACGAATAGGGAATGACCACGCCGGTCGTGCCCAGGATCGACAGGCCGCCGATAATGCCGAGCCGGCGATTGGCGGTGCGCTCGGCGATTCTCTCGCCGCCGGGCACAGAGATTTCGACGATGGCGTCGGCCCGGGCGCCGAGCCTCGCGGCCACCTCTTCGAGATTGGCGCGGATCATCGCTCGCGGCGCCGGATTGATCGCCGGCTCGCCGACCGGCAGCGGCAGGCCGGGCCGGGTCACGGCGCCGACGCCTGCGCCGGCGATGAAGCTCACGCCCGCGCCGGGTGGCGCCAGGCGCACGGTCGCGACGATGAGCGCGCCATGGGTGACGTCCGGATCGTCGCCCGCGTCCTTGACGATGCCGGCGCGGGCGAAACCGGCCCCAAGTTCATCGGTGGCAAGCGCAAATTCCGGCCTCAGCCCCTTCGGCAACGCGACCGGAACCGGATCGGGAAAGTCGCCGGTCAGCAGCGCTTCGAAGGCCGCGCGCGCCGCGCCGGCGGCGCAGGCGCCGGTCGTCCAGCCGCGCTTGAGCGGCGCCGCGTTTTGCGCCTCGGACATGCGCTTTGGCGTAGCGCGCGTGGTTGGTTTTGCCTAGAGCGCGTCGCTATGAACTGGAGCCACGCCGCACTCCTCTCCCCTTGTGGGGGACGTTGGGAAAGTGGTTGCGCAGCAGCCCCATTGGCGGGCAGCGCGACCCACCACGCCGTCCCGCCCCCACAAGGGGGGCGGGGGCGCCAATCGGCAGTTGCGAGGGCCGCTCTATGACTCGCGGCTTCATGATCGCCGCGCCTCGCTCCGGCAGCGGCAAGACAACGGCGACGCTCGGTCTCCTGCGCGCGTTCAGGCGCCGGGGCGTCGACGTGGTGGGCTTGAAGTCCGGCCCCGATTATATCGACCCGGCCTTCCATGCCGCAGCTTCGGGACGGGAGGGCGTCAATCTCGATTCTTGGGCCATGTCGCCCAACCTTCTGGCCGCGCTCGCCGGCCAAGCGGCGGGACAAAGCGCGCTCGCTTTGTGCGAGGCCTCCATGGGCCTCTTCGATGGCGTTCCAGGCGAGGCTGGGCGCACCGGCGCTTCGGCCGATGTGGCAGCGGCCCTCGGGACGCCGATTCTGCTGGTCATCGACGTGTCGGGCCAAGCGCAGTCTGCTGCGGCGATCGTCAAGGGCTGTGCGGCATATGACGAGCGGCTCAAAGTCGCCGGCGTGATCGTCAATCGCATCGGCAGCGAACGCCATCGCCGGCTTGTCGTCGAGGCGATCGAGGCGATGGGCGTTCCGGTCGTGGGCGCTCTGCCGCGCAACGAGAAGGTCACGCTGCCCGAGCGCCATCTGGGTCTGGTTCAGGCGAGCGAGACGGAAGCGCTCGGAGCGCGGCTCGAGACGATCGCCGATTTCATCGAGGCGCATGTCGATTGCGACCGGGTTCTTGCATTGGCAGGAGAACTCGACCTCCCTTCGCCCACGCTGGCGCCGCCCGCCGTCCGGCCGCCGGGACAGCGCATCGCGCTCGCCCGCGACGCGGCGTTCTCGTTCATCTATCCGCATCTCGTGCACGGCTGGCGAGCGGCCGGGGCCGAGATCGTCTCCTTCTCGCCGCTCGCCGACGAGCCGCCGCCTTCCGATTGCGACTTCTGCTGGCTTCCGGGCGGCTATCCGGAATTGCACGCCGGGCGATTGGCGGGGGCGGCGCGATTTCGCGCAGGTCTCAGGCGCTTTGCTGAGACGCGTCCGGTTCACGGCGAATGCGGAGGCTATATGGCCTTGGGCCAAAGCCTTACTGACGCTTCAGGCGCCGTTCATGCGATGGCGGGCCTGCTCGGCGTCGAAACCAGCTTTGAAAAGCGCCGGATGACGCTCGGCTATCGCGAGGCCCGCATCGAGTCGGATTGCGCGCTTGGCGGTGCGGGCTCGGTCCTGCGCGGCCACGAGTTCCACTATGCGACCATTGTCGCGACCGGCGGCGACGATCCCCTCGCCTTTGTTCGCGACGTTTACGGCGCGCCGCCCGCGCCCGCGGGCTCGCGAAGGGACCGGGTCACGGCCTCGTTCTTCCATGTCATCGCCGAGGCGTGAGGCTTAGCGCCAGACGCAGACACACCCCCGGAGCGGAGTCCGCTGTTGCGAGCGATGCGCATTGCCACCCTAGGTCCGGTCGTCGAGGATCTTGCGAATTTTCGCCGCGAGCTCCTCGGTGCTAAAAGGCTTGGTCAAGAGGTTGGCGCCCGGAGCGAGCATCCCGTTGTGCACGATCGCGTTGCGCGTATAGCCGGTTGTGTGAGCACCCTGAGCTTCGGCCATTTCTCCCGCGCGCGATCGGCCAGCTGTCTTCCGGACATGTCCGGCATGACCACGTCGGTGAACATTAGGTTGATCCGCTGGTCCTCATCGAGCATGCGCAACGCCTGCAAGGGACCCGAAGCTTCGACAACGCTGTAGCCGAGCTCCCTTAAGGCTTCCACAGAGAGTGCGCGGACGCGCTCGTCGTCCTCGACAACGAGAACGACCTCGCCCTGCGAACCGCGCTGAATGCTGGCGAGGCTCTTTGCCTGCTCGGCCGCCGCAGCTTCACCATAGTGGCGCGGCAGATAAATCTTCACCGACGTTCCCACCCCAAGTTCAGAGTAAACTTTTACGTGGCCGCCGGACTGGCGAACGAAGCCGTACACTTGGCTGAGGCCGAGACCGGTCCCCTTTCCAGCGCCTTTGGTTGTAAAGAACGGGTCGAAGGCCTTGGCGATAATTTCCGGCGCCATGCCAGCGCCCGTATCGGCGACCGCGATGAGCACGTACTGACCGGCCTCGATCGCGTACTCCTGCGCGTAGGCGTCATCCACGAAAGCGTTCAGAAGTCTCGATGGTGAGCCCGCCGCCCTCCGGCATCGCATCGCGACCGTTGACCGCGAGATTAAGGATCGCGTTTTCAAGCTGCGCCGGATCGGCCTTCACCTGCCAGAGCCCGGCGGCAAGCACGGTCTCGACTTTGACCTGCTCGCCAAGCGTCCGGACAAGCAGCTCGCTCATGCCGGCGACCAGCTTGTTGACGACCAAGGGTTCCGGTGAAAGCGGCTGCTGACGAGAGAACGCTAGAAGCCGTTGAGTGAGGTTCGCCGCGCGTTGCGCGCCGTCCATGGCGGCGTCGACAAACCGTTGAACATCTGTCTCGCCGCGGGCCAGCTTGCGCTGCAGGAGGCTAAGGCCGCCCATGATGATCGCGAGCATATTGTTGAAGTCGTGCGCGATGCCGCCGGTCAGCTGCTCGACCGCCTCCATTTTCTGGACCTGGCGTAGTTGCTCCTCGACCTTGGATCGGGCGTAGACTTCGTCCAGAATCCGCTGCTCAAGCGTGTTGTTCAAGACCTGCAGGGCCTCTTCAGCTCGGCGGCGTTCCCCGATTTCCCGTTCTGCCGCCTGATAGAGGCGAGCGTTGTCGATCGCTGTGGCGGCCTGGCCGGCAATGCCGATCAGAAGCTCCTCGTGCTCGTCGACGAACTTTCCGGGCTCGCCGTGCCCGAAGAAAAGTCCGCCGATCACCTCGCCTGAGCGGGAGATGACCGGGACAGCAAGATAGCTCCTCACCGGGAGATGTCCGCTAGGCATGCCGTAATAACGATTCCCGCGCCCTTGAACGTCGGCTCGAACAAAGCCGTGTTGCGCGGCATGGGAAACTTGTCGAAGCGCTCCCTCGGCGCGCCGGAGAGGGCATAGAGCATGTAGCTCTCGCCCTTGTTGTTGATGACATTGTAGAAGAAGGCGCCGAAGTCAGCGCCCACGATCTCAGTGCACGCGTCGGTGGCGATCTGCACGATCTTGTCCACATCGAGCTCAGCCGCCAGAGCGGCGCCAGTACGATTCAGCACATCGAGCTTGCGGAACTCGGCGCGGATCGCCTGTTCCGTCTCGTGCTGCTCGGTGACGTCGTGGCCCTGGATGAAGATGCCGGTCGTATCGCCATTATCGGCCACGATGGGCTGGTAGATGAAATCGAGACAACGCTCGTCGAAAGCGCCATCCGGACCTTGCTGCAGATTGACGGGCGCGCGACGTCCGACATAAGGCATCGCCCGATGCATAGACCCGGTCGAGCAACCTCACGAAGCCTTGCGCGACCACTTCGGGAGGCGCCTCCGCCACGGTCTTTCCCACCACATCGCGACCGGAGACCAGCGTCCGATAGGCCTCGTTCACCATCGTGAAGCGATGCTCCGCTCCGCTCGCCATCGCGATGAAGTCGGGCGCCTGCTCGAACATACGCTTGAGGCTCTTGCGCTCAGCGTCGAGCTCCCGCTCGATCCGCACCTTGTCCGTGATCTCGACAACAACCGCCATGACGCCGACAGGCGCGCCGTCTTCGCCGAGCAGCGGGGAGTAGTCGAGGTTAAGCCAGACCTGCTCCGGTTTGGCGCCATGCCGGTAAAGCGTGAGCGGGAAATCCCGGTAGGCCAACGTCCCGCCGGCGAGCCCCACCTTCATGACGTTGTCGTTGAAGTCGGCGACCTCGGGCCAACCCTCGCGCACCTTGGAGCCCAACAGCTTTGGATGACGGCCGCCCGCGAATGCCGAATAGCCGTCATTGTAGATCATGATCCCGTCCTCGCCCCATAAGGTGACGATCGGAACGGGCGAGCGCAGCATCAATGCCATTGCGCTCTTGAAGCCGGCGGGCCAGGTTTCGATAGGGCCAAGTGACGTCGCAGCCCAGTCGAAACTCGCGATGATCTCGGCGGCTTCCCCTCCGCCATTCAAAAACGCGTAGCGAGCTGGGCCGGGCCTATTCAAACTGGTCCTCCGATCTCAAACTGGTCCTCCGATCTCTTGGACTTGGAGCGGACGCGTAGGTTCCCGGGGCCAACGCTTCAACAATACAACGCGACACCGTGACGCTCGAACCCGGAACTGAAAGTGGGGGACGGTTCTGCGGACTGATGACGCTGACCGCGCCTCCAACTCTTCTTTGACTCCGGGACCGCCAAGTTCTTTCGCGAAGACGGCGTCCCGGATCACAACCACTTCGATATCGCCTGCCGCCTTCGCAAGGGAAAAAACGCCTTCGGCCATCTGGCGTCGATACCGAGGCAAATCGGATGCTGGGCATCGATCCCGGAGCAAATTCGCGACGGCCTCGTCGTGCAGGTCGCACATCACGCCCATCGCGAGACGGTGCAGACTTTCGTCTGGGGCCTGGCTCTCGGCCGCGCGCGGCTCGGCGCGGCGTCGGGCGCGGTGTCGGCGCGGAATCGCCGGGCGATGAGGGAATGAATTAGAAATTTTGATAATTGTTTGCCAAAAACTGAAATCCATGCTATAAACGGCACACTCGCCGGATCGAAAGAGGGCCTACGGCCTCCGGGCGGAGAGGAGATAAGAGAGAGAACCTCCGTTGTGACATTTGAGATACAGTGTGACATGGGACAGATTTTTTATTTGGAATCTTCGCAACTCATTGAAAAGTCCCGATTCGGACAAATAAAACCAAGCAAATCCAAGCTATTTTGCTTGGTTTTAGTTGGTCTTATTTGGTTTTGCTTGGATTCATTTGGAATCAATTGGCTTGGCCAAGCCGAGGCCGTGGGTTTGCGCGGGGTCGCGTGAGCTCAGCCCGGATCGAGTCACGTCTAGACCAGGGGCGCGTACTCTCCGCGCCGGCGCGCCAGGACAGGTTCGTCGACGCCCTCTTTGAGGCTCACCACCGCCCCGAGCACGATCGCATGGGAGTGGCGTTCGATGACCTCCTCGACCAGGCAATCGAAGGCGGCGATCGCATCGGCGAGGACGGGGGCGCCGGTGGAGAGCGTGTCCCATCGCGCCGAATCGAAACGGCGGGCTCCGTGCACCCCGCTGTGGCCGCTGAAGCGATGGGCGAGCCCCTGATGACGCGCGGCGAGGAGGTTGATCGAGAATGCGCCCGCCTCGCGCAATCCGGCGAGCGTCGAAGACGAGCGCGCGAGGCAGACGATGAGCGTCGGAGGGGCCAGCGACAGGGACGCGAGTGATGTGGCGGTGCAGCCGGCGCGCCTTTCGCCTTCGCCGCAAGCGATGATCGCGACCCCTGAGGACAGCGCCCCCATCGCATGTCGAAAGGCGCCGCTGTCGGCGTGGCGCAACCGCCGATCGCTCACGCCAGCGCCTCGACGAGCTGGTTCGCCGAGCCTTGAGCGAACATGCGCAATCCCTTCAGGGCGCGTTTCCAGCGGGCGCTGATGGTCAAAACGGGTTGTGCCTTAATTGGTCGCGGGCGGACGGCCTGTCAAGCAACGGGAATTCGGGTCCAGCGGCTCAATTCATGACGATGACCGACGTCAGCCGGCCATAGTCCGGTTCCTTGCGATGCGTCGCGCGGCGATAGCTGAAAAAGCGCCGCTCGTCGGCGTAGGTGTCGAGCCGAAGATCCTCGAAGCGCCCAACCCCAGCGCGCGCGGCGCGCTCGGCGATATAGGCGTTGAGGTCGAACATCGAGTGGCCCGCCCTGCGGCTTGGGGTGAAGTAGCGCGCCGTGTCGTCGTCGCCGGCGGCGAAGGCGGCGACGAACTCTGGGCCAACCTCGTAGGATTCGTGGCCGATGCAAGGCCCGAGCGCGACGACAACATCGGCGCGCCTGGCGCCGAGCCGCTCCATCGCCACGACGGTCGCTTCGACCACTCCCGTCAGCGCCCCTTTCCAGCCCGCATGCGCAGCCCCGATGACCCGCGCGCGCCGATCCGCGAACAGCAGCATGCCGCAGTCAGCGCCCGTCACGCCCAGCGCCAGGCCGGGGGTCGCCGTCACCAGCCCGTCGCAGCGCGGGCGTGCGCCTGGCGTGATGGGCGCCGAGATCGGGACCGCGTCGCGTGAATGAATCTGGAACGGCACGGCGAGACGCTCCGGCGCCACTCCGAGCGCAGCCGCGATCCGGGCGCGGTTCTCGGTAACCGCCTCCGGCGCATCCCGGGAGCCGACGCCTCCGTTCAGCGATGCATAGACGCCTTGCGAGACCCCGCCCAGGCGAGTGAAAAAGCCATGCGCTCGGCCGGGAATCTGCAGCGATTCCGCGGTCAGAAATTGAGCCGCGCTCACGCGGACTTGGCGCTTGTGGATTGGAAACCGGGCGGCGGGCGCAGCCTGCGGTCGGCAACCGCCATTGTCTTGAACAGAGCGCCCATTTCACCCTGACCCTTTCCCACCAGCCGGGCCCGCGCCCGCTCAAATTCCTCTGCGTGGTCGAGAGTGGCGCGCTCGGCAAGCGCCTTTGTCCTCAAGTCGATGCCGATGGCGCGCAGGAAATCGCCTTGGTCGATCGGCCCATAAACGGCGGCGCCGGCTGCGCTCGCGCTGCGCGCCATGGCGGCGAAATCGACATGCGCGGTGAGGTCGCACTCGCCGGGCGCAACGAGCGGGTCGACATAGCGGTGAGCGCGCAGGGCCTGCAGCGTATCGCCAAATCGGGTGACGGCGTGGCCATAATCGATCAGCAGCGCCGCGCCGCCCTGCTTCACGACCCGCGCGCCCAGCTCGAATATCACCCGATGGGCGGAAGGGTTCACTTCCAGGACGTCGCCGTTCGCCGCGTTGGCCCTGATATAGGGCTCGGGCTTGTCGGCGACGTCGAAGACAAGCGCGCCGTCGCCGTTCACACGCACCGTGCGCTCGCGCCACTGGCCGTTCACCCGCACGAATTGCCGCACCGGCAGGGCATCCAGAAACTCGTTGCCGATCAAGATCGCGGGCCCGTCCGGAACCTCCTTTAGAGTCTGGGCCCAAGAGACCGCGACACCCGAATCGACAAGCAGTTCGTGCTGCATCGCCGCGAGCGCCGGACTGGTCTCGACGAGCCGGACGTCGAGCGCGCTGCGAAAGGCCGGAACAATGCGAGCGGCGCGTAGCGCATCGCTCATCAGCGTGCCCCGCCCAGGCCCAAGTTCGACGAGGCGCACCGGATCGGGCGAGCCCATGCTCGACCATACTTCAGCGGCCCAAAGCCCGATCAGCTCGCCGAACATCTGCGATATTTCCGGCGCGGTCGTGAAATCTCCCGTCGCGCCGAATGGATCCCGGTTCATGTAGTAGCCGAGATCGGGATGGGCGAGCGCCAGCTGCATATATTGCTCGACCGTGATCGGTCCGCGCTCGACGATCATGGCTCTGATTTCATCAAGGAGCTGCGTCATGGCGAGATTCCCCGCCGGTAGCTCCACGCCACCATTCCCATGCCGGCGATGATGAGCGGAAGCGAAAGGACCATCCCCATCGTCAGCCCCCGACCCAGGTCTTCAAGGCGCGGATCGGGCTCGCGAAAGAATTCGCTGAAAATTCGGGCCGCGCCGTAGACGATCGCAAACACGCCGGCAATGAGGCCAGGACGGCGCAGAGCGCCCATTTGCGCGAGGATATAGAGGATGATGAAGGCCAGCAGTCCTTCGAGCAAGGCTTCGTAAATCTGGCTGGGGTGGCGCGGCTGGCCGTCCGTCCCCGGGAAAACAACCGCCCAGGGAACATCGGTCGGGCGGCCCCAGAGCTCAGGGCGAATGAAGTTGGCGATTCGGCCAAGGAAGATGCCAATCGGCGCGACAAGCGAGCACAGATCGAGCACGGTGAACACCGGCGCTTTGTAGCGGCGGCAGAACAGGAGGACGCCGATCAGCGCGCCGATCAGGCCGCCGTGAAAGGCCATTCCGCCTTCCCACACTTTGAAAATCTCGATCGGATGGGAAAAATAATATTCGGGATCGTAGAACAGCACATTGCCGAGCCGTCCGCCGATGATGACGCCGAAGGCGCAGTAAACCAGGAGATCGTCGATGCTCTCGGCGCTCGGCCGCTTGTTCCCATTCCAATACCGGTCGTCGGAGACGATCCGGCGAATGAGCAGCCAGCCCAGGACAAGGCCGGCGATATAGGCGAGCGCGTACCAGCGGATTGCCAGCGGGCCCCATTGCACAAGAACGGGATTGATCGCTGGAAAAGGCAGAGCGAGTGTTGGCATCGGGGGCATGCAGATGCGCTGGGGCCGCTATCACGTCAAGTCGGCGCGCTGGATAGGGCTTTTGAGTTGTCTGATTGGCCGCCGGATCGCCGCGCTCGCGGGGCGAGCAGGCTGCTGACGGTGAAAATGACGTAGCGATTACGGGAATCGGCGAGATCCTCCCCGCCGGCGAAGCGGAACGTCAAGGTCAGGCATGATTCGGTTCTTGCTGTAAAGCTCGGGCATAGAGGCGGCGCGTTTGCTCCGAGCGCGCCAGCGTTTCGTTCGACGCTTCGACCCCTGATGCGCCGCAGGCGGATGTCGTCGCCGCCTTGCTGATCCCACTGATGTTCGCCCTGATCGTCGTTTGAGACTATGAGGGCAAGCTTTGGCGCGCGCCCGTGGCGATAGCAGGAGTCAATCCCGATGGCCTCGACAATCTCGATCAATGACCAGGACGTCCTTCTGGCGATCGACCTCCAGGCCGACTTCATGCCTGGCGGGGCGCTGGCGGTCGACGGGGGCGATGAGATCGTCCCGCTCGTCAATCGACTGGCGAACCGGTTCGAGAACGTCGTCGTCACCCAGGATTGGCATCCCCCGACCCACGCCTCCTTTGCGGCGAGCCACGAAGGCGCCAAGCCTTTCGACACGAAACGCCTCCATTATGGCGACCAGACCCTCTGGCCCGAGCATTGCGTGCAGGACACTCCTGGCGCGGCGCTGCACCCCGATCTCGCGGTCGATCGCGCCTTCCTCATCCTGCGCAAGGGCATGCACTCGGCCGTCAACTCCTATTCCGCCTTCCTCGAGGCCGACCGCAAGACGACCACCGGCCTTGCGGCGCTGCTCAAGGCGCGCGGGATCAAACGGATCTTCGCCTGCGGCCTGGCGACCGACTTCTGCATCGCCCATTCGGCGCTGGACGCGCGCAACGAAGGTTTCGCCACCTTCGTGATCGAGGACGCCTGCCGGGCGATCGACGCCAACAATTCGCTCGCCGAAGCCTGGGCGCGCATGAACGCCGCCGAAGTCTGGCGCGTCCAGTCGGCCGAAATCCTCGGCTAGCGGCGGCGCCCGCGCCGTCCGCAGGAAGCCCTAATGCAACCAGAACGCGAGTTCAGCGCAAGCAAAAGAAAGCAAACGCAAATAAACGCAAATAAAATTGCTTTTTTTTATTTTCGTTCATTTACGTTTATTTTTTCGAATTCGTGACTTTTCAATGGGTTACGGCCGACGAAAATAAAAAAAATCCCGCGTCCCCTCTGCTCGCCTGTGAGGTTGTGTCTGAAACGCTCGCGCGGTCGCCTCTCCCTTCTGGACACTCGGGGGATCTCCGGATTTCCATCAGCGAAAGTATACGGAGGGATCGCTGATTAGCCAAGGATTTGTTTGCTGCAACCTGGGCGCGGTAGCCGAAATATCTCACTTTGCCAATGGCTTGGAGTCGTAGCGGCAGACGACGAAAGGGTTACCTGGACTCCCAGGTTGTGGGCGCGCTTGGCGAGGCCCCGTCGGGGCCCCGCGCCGATAGGGGGACGGCGCGGGGCGATGCGCGCTTTCAGGAGGTGCTGTGCCGAAGCGCGCGAACCGAGGCATCCTGCAATTACGGCGACGAGACGCCAATAGACAGAAATGCTGAGACATTCTCGTAGCCGCCGAGCGGCGCTTGAAGGCATTGCGTCCGGCGCCGAACGGGTCAGGCAGCGGCCAGCGTTCTCCGGCGGGCCAACACACCGTGCGGTGCAGAGCCAATTAGGTATTCAGTAAACTGTCACCGTATTCGTATTCGCACCGTATTCGTCACCGTATTCCCGCATTCGGGAAGCTCAACCGCGTGAACGATGCGCTGAAAGAGACGATCGACCAACTCGACGCGACCTATCACAGGCGCGGGAAAGAGGAGGCCGCGTGATGGCTAGCGCAACTAATCGCCGCGCGCATCGACCTGCTTCGCGCGGTCGATGAACTCCGCGACGTTCGCAGCCTTATCGAGGCCGTGCAACTGTTCGAGATGTTGAGGACAGCGGAGCGCGCCGCCCCAAAACGACGCTCCTTGATGTCATCCCGGAAAGGCTCACGGCGACGTCGCAAAAGGTAGACGCCGCGCGCCAACCGGAAGTCAGGGAGGCGGGCACATGACAGTCGCCACCAAAAGGACGATGCGGCTCTGCCGAGGGCTAGTGCGGATCTGGATCGCGCGCCTGCTGATTTGGATCGCGAAAACGCTGAAGCTGTGACGGGCGCGTGTAGGGTGACGAGAGGGGCCGTTCGAAAGCCGCCCATTTTTTGTTAGCGAACTGTGATCTGCGTCACAGCATTTTGTCGGCATGCACGTACAGTCGCCCGGCGTAAGTCCTTCGGCCCGGCTTTGAGCGGCGAAATCCGTCGCGAGACCCCCTGCGACGTGCGTCCCGTTCTAAGTCGGCTGGGGAGGGGGCGGCTTTCGGGCCGCCCTTTTTGTTTGCGCCGACGCGCTGTAGTTTTCTTGACGCCTTGCTAATTGACAGCACGGAATCGTGGAGTAATGTCACACATAGCCGGAGCGTTTATACGGCGCCCTCGGGCGCGCGCCGGCTTGCCCGCGCCTGACCGCATCCAGGTGCGGGGACTTTTTTCAACTCGCGCGAGCACTCGGTTGGTGGCACAAAAAAAGACTGGTCGTAGGACCCCGTGGACGACTGAAGACCTGCGCCAGCTCAGGGCGTATTCGAAAGCTGGAACGTCGCTAGCGGAGATCGCGAAGAAGATGAAACGAACCGAGGGGGCGCTTCGGCTAAAGGCGAGCTTTCTCGGTATCGGATTGGGTCATCGCCGCCCTAGGCGCTGAACTCCGCCTGCGACAGGGGCGGCTTTCGGGCCGCCCTTTTTGTGCGCGAGCTGTGATAGCGGTCACGGCGCTACGCGAGGTGTTGTCTTAAGTGTTGGAACCTCAAATGGGGCTGGGCAGTCAGGAGTTTCCGAGATGTCCTATCAACAAGGGGCTAGAATTAACCGGCGAGCGCATTGGTTGGCGATCGAATTCGTCTTTTACCTGCTCGGATCGTTGACGTTGGGGGCCCAACTCGCATGCCTGTTTGGGTCCTGCCCTACGTGGAGTTTCTTCGGATAGTGAGGGCCTGGCGATCTTTCTACGACTCGAGAGGGCGGCTTTGGCCGCCCTCTTTGTCGTCTCTATTGGGTAATTTTGCCTAGTGACATTCACGATCGAATGAACACACTCGCGTCTCTCCGGCATCTTCCGACTATGACGGGCGAAAATAAAAAGGGGAGGGGACAGCCTATGAGACAACGAAGTCCACAAATTCTCGGAATGATCAGCGGGTTGATCTTAATCGTGTGCGGAATTGGGATCCAAGTGTTGGTTCAAGTGAAAGGCAACGGTTCGGGACAGATGGACGCGGGGCTGCTCAACTTGCAGTTTTATACGGATCACCCTGGGCTTGCCTTGGCCGCGCTTGGAGTAATCCTCCAGATCGTTGCTCTCGTAGGAGCAAGCATCTGGGTAGGCAAAACATCGAACTGAGACCGCCCATGCGCGGGGGCTTTTCGTTCTTGCTCCGTTCTCATCGTCCGGCTATCGTCCGGCCATGCCCGACCAGGACAAGAAACTCACATCTGCCGATCCCGAAGACATCGCTGCCTCGATCGCCAGTCCCGACCAGTTTTCGCTTAGCGTTGTATCAAGGATGAGCCACGTTTCCGACCCTCATCACCCGGCGAACCATCGTCTCGCCAATAACATCCGGTCGATTGAATCTGCGCGCCATAGCCAACCTCCTAGGATTACGCGGTCAGTCTAACACCATGCGTGGGCGACTAGCGACCGGCGCGGGCCCCTACATGAGTAGTATGGTTCGCATTCAAATATCCCCCGCGGACTTTGGCCGGTCCACTTTAGGCGCCTCCACGCGCTTAATGCGCACCACCAGGAACATTCGCCCGGGTTGTAAGTTTGTCGCACATCCTCGGATGGCGTGAGGCAACGCAACATAAAAAAACTCGGAGAAACGCGATGAAAGCCAGACTTTTCGGAACGATGGCGCTTGTCATGCTTCCAACGGTTGCTTTCGCAATAGATGCGGGCAACACGAGCGGAAAAACTAACGAGACTACCCCAACTATTGAGGCTAATAAGCTCAAGCCAGACGATGCTAAAGCCGCAGGCACCGGGGGCGGCAAAGGCGCCGCTGAAAGCAGCTCGACGAGCAACAATGATCGCGGCTCAGGCAATGTCGGCGCCAACGGAGCAGCCGCAGCCACTGCGAAGGAGCCAGGCCACGCGGGACCTACGCCAGGCAGCACTGAGGCGGCGGGGACCGGCGGCGGCGAAGGAGCCAAGAGTCAGCCGGAAAAGACTCCATGAGCACGGCCGCGCGCCGGTTTAATGTGGAACGCCTCGCAATAATGCGGGGCGTTTTCTTTTGTACCGTGCTCCAGCCAATTTCGACTTGGCGGCTGTCACGAGTTTGAGATCCAAGCCTCGGGGCAAGGTGAAGGAGGATTAAAATGTCTCCGTTTCGTCTCGCGTTTCTGATGATCCTACTTGCCGCTCCGGCTTATGCGGGAAGCCGCTTCGGCGTGGGCTTTCACGGAGGAGGTTTCCATGGCGGCGGCTTTCATCGCGGCGGCTTTCATGGCGGCTTCTCTGCATTCCACCGCAGCGGCGTACGCGCCCGTGGTTTCTTTGTCGGTTACGGCTACGGTTACAATTGCGGCTTCGGCTTCGACTGCGGGGGTTACGATTACGGCTCTGGCTATGGCTATGACTCTCGCTATAGCTACAGCTACAGCTATAGCAGCGGCGGCACGCGAAATGCCCTCAGCAGCGACAGCGGTTTTAGCGGCGGCTATGTCCCCGATCCCGTAGGCGCAGGAATTCCGCCCGTGATCTTTCCCACACATAACTGCTGGGTCCGCCGCGCCGCTTACGATCCATCCGGCGCTTATTTCGGGCAAGTCCTAGTCAACCTCTGCCGCCGCGCGGAGAGCGTGACTGTGACCGACTTCAGGGCTCGGGCTAAAACGCCTGAGACGGGGACTGATCAGCCAGCAATCGACCCCAAAACCCCTTGACCCTCTGACGGCTAGCGCGGGCCCGGCGAGAGCTAGAGTACGCGATCATCCGCGTCGCGCGCGTTTGAAGGGTGGTCGCGCGCAGGTTTTCGCGTCTAAAGCGGCCGACAAGCACCGAGATGCTTCAAGCGGCCGGCTCTGATTGAACGTGCCCTGACTTAACAAGCGCTATCGAGCGGGCTGGCGGCGGCTTGCGCTCTCCCTCGCTCTCGACTTGCAGACCGTCCACAATCGCTTGCTCTGCGGCGGTCGCGATTCTCATCCTATCCGCATTTGTTGGCGTACGCGCGACCGGTCCGTTGTCGACGTCTGAGAGACCGGCGTTTGCTGGAAGACCGCGAAACTGATTAAACCTCACCGCCGCCGCTGTTTCGAGCTCCACACCACGAGTTCGAAACTTTCTCCATGAACGATGCTAGCGCCGCCTCACTGCGAGCAGCATAGAGTCCCATTGCCTTTGTCAGCTCTTCCGCCGTGGCGGTGAGTTCGCTATGGAACGCCTCTCGGAGTTTGTTCACATCGTCCATATAGTTTTGAAACAAATCCTGCATTGGATTTTCCTCATCGCTTCGCTCAGTTCCGACAAGACAGCGTACTAACTCGTCCTCGAAACTGAGCTTACGCAATGTGAGGCTATGAAAGCCCTAAGAGATTGTCAAAGCTGTTCGATCGACGCCATCGAGCCCTGCGCGGCCCCAGGCGAGAGCTTCCGAGCGGGGCGGCGTCCTAGGAGAGCTTAAAATGGCCAGTCCTTAGGCCCTCCTCCACCTGCTGCGACAACCTCGGCGACCGCGGCCTCCAGTTTCTTAGCGGCGGCGAGCGCCCGATCGTACTCAAATTCACCGGGGCGGCTATCGACCTCGATTGCATAGAATCGCGCCCATGCTGCCGCCAGCTCGTCGCCCAGAGTGTTGAGCAGTGCGTCTTTCGTAGTCCGATTGTCCGAAAAAATCATACTGTTCCCTCGGTCGGCACAATCGCCGTCCGAGCACAGTCATGCGTTGTAGTTAAAATGTCAACTAATCAATCATGTAAATAAGCCCTGGGCTCAGGCCATGCCGAGAGCTACAGCGACGTGATTCTTCGCTTGGCGACCGTCACTTCCTCTTGACGTCCCGAACGCTTTCGTTCGGCTGGTTCGCCCATTTTCGGAGATTCCACGCAAGAGAATAGATCTCCGGATCGAGCTTCGCCCTTTGGCCGTCCTATATTTAACGATCTGATCGGCGCAGTCGGGAATGGAATCGCCGTCGGCGAACTTGATCCCGCGGTCCCGCGCAGCCGCGGCGAACTTCCTCAGAACATATCCACCCGGCGCTCCATCAGAATCGCCTCAGGTGAAGAGGGTTCGTCAGGCGCGGGGCGCCCGAAACCGGTTAGGGATCGCGCCAGCGGCTTCATGTCAGTGCCTCCCGGACAAGAGGGACGTTACGACCCATGGAGGCTCCCAGGCCGTGGGGCGAGCCAAGACGGCATCGTTGGACCGGCCGCTCCGGGCAAGCTGCGATTTACGAGCGCATTGGCGAGCGCTTGAGAGCGCAGGGCCGGATTGACCGCCCAACGGTTCATGGCCAGGGCCGCAGGGACGAAGCCCAGCCCGTGCGCCGCGCCGGCCAGAGATCCTGTCAGAAGCCCATTCGTGTGCGTTAGTCTGCTCATGAAGGTTGTGGAATGCAAGCCGCGGGAGCCGGATTCGCCATGTTGTCAGCATCTTATATGCGTTACTGTGTGGACTGCTGATATTGGCCTGTGTGAGATGTTCTTAACCTCTGGTTAACCGCCAGCGCCGCATCTGAAGGCGTCCGATGATAAAGTTCGGGCGGCTCAGCCGCTCCCGTTCCCGTTCCCTGCTCGCTTGCGCCCCGGTCTCATGATCACGCTTTACCATCACTCATTCTGCCCCCATTCCCGCTTCATCCGCCTGGCGCTTGGCGAGATGGGGGTCGAACCGCGTCTGGTCGAGGAAAAGGTATGGGACAGGCGCAGGGAGTTCCTGCTGATGGCGCCCGAAGGCGCGACCCCGGTCATGCTCGACGACGAAACGGCAAGCCTATCGGGAGCGGAGGTGATCGCCGAATATCTTGATGAGACCCGAGGCCTGGCTCTCGGCGATCGCCGGCTGATGCCGAATGAGCCGCTGGCCCGCGCCGAGGTGCGCCGGCTCATGCATTGGTTCAACGTGAAGCTATTTAATGAATCAAGTCAATGGCTTGTACAGGAAAAGGTCAACAAGCGCTTTATGAATGTCGCCCAAGGGGGCGGCGCGCCGGACATGCATGCCGTGCGCGCGGCGCGCGCCAATCTGCGCTATCATCTCCGCTACATTGGGCATCTTATCGGCGCCCGTAACTGGTTGGCCGGCGACCGGCTGACCTATGCCGACCTCGCGGCGGCGGCTCATCTATCCTGCATCGACTATCTGGGCGACGCGCAGTGGGACGAGAACGAAATCGCCAAGGTCTGGTATGCGCGAATGAAGTCACGCCCGTCGTTCCGCCCGCTGCTGGCCGAGCGCCTGCCGGGAATGATGCCGAGCGTCGTCTACGCCGATCTCGACTTCTAGCGCTTTTACGCGAAAAAGCGCGCGCGCTCGGCTTCGACGCCTGCCGGGTAACGTCCGCCGAGGCGCCGACAGAGGCGCGCGAGCGTCTTGCCGCTTGGCTTGCTGAAGGCGCGCACGGCGACATGATCTGGATGGCCGAGACTGTCGAGCGGCGAACCGATCCCCGCAAGCTCATGGCCGAGGCGCGAAGCATCGTCATGCTGGGCCTCAATTACGGGCCCGAGGCGGACCCGCTGGCGGCGCTCGCGCGTCCTGAGACCGGGGCCATTTCAGTCTATGCGCGCCATCGGGACTATCACGACGTCCTCAAGGGCAAGCTCAAAGAACTCGCCGGCTCTCTGGTCGCTGCGGCGTGGCCGGAAAAGGCGGACGTGAAGGTCTTCGTTGACACCGCGCCGCTCATGGAGAAGCCGCTGGCCGCGCGCGCGGGGCTCGGTTGGCAAGGCAAGCACACCAATCTGGTGTCGCGCGAGTTCGGCTCCTGGCTGTTCCTGGGCGCGATCCTCACCGATCTCGACCTGCCGCCCGACCCGCCGGAAAAGGACCATTGCGGACAGTGCCGAGCTTGTCTCGATGTGTGCCCGACGGGCGCGTTTCCGGCGCCTTACCGGCTCGACGCCCGGCGCTGCATCTCCTACCTCACGATCGAGCATGAAGGTCCAATTCCGCGGGAGCTTCGGTCGGCGATCGGCAATCGCATTTATGGCTGCGACGACTGCCTCGCCGTCTGCCCGTGGAACAAGTTCGCCAGTCAAGGGCGGGAAGCAAAGCTCGCGGCGCGCGCCGACCTCGACGCGCCGCCCCTGGCTGAACTCGCTCGCCTTGACGATGCGTCGTTCCGGTCCCTGTTTGCCGGCGGCCCGATCAGGCGGATCGGGCGGGCGCGCTTTGTGCGCAATGTGATGATTGCGATCGGGAACTCGAAGGATCCCGCGCTCGCGACGGTCGCGCGGGAACGATTGGACGACGAGAGCCAACTCGTTCGCGGAGCGGCCGTATGGGCGCTGGCGCGACTGACCTCTCGCGAGGAACTGTCATCCCTCGCGGCGGAAAGCTTGCGAAGGGAGCGTGATGCAACAATTATTGAGGAGTGGCGCGACGCTCTGTCCGCGCCGTTCTGACAATGATCGTTGTCTTAACGCCGGTTCAGTGCGACGGCGCGGGCTCGGTCTGGTGCTTGAGCCTCTCGATCTCGTCCTTAAGCTGAAGTTTCTTACGCTTGAGTTCGTGAACCTTGACGTCGTCTGACGCGGGATGGTTGGTTTCGGCTAGGATCGCTTCTTCAATGGCCTGGTGGCGGCGCACCAATTCGCTGAGATGCGAATCAATCGACATGGGACGGCTCCCTCATGTTCTTGGCGACGAAATTGTGACATAACTGGCGACCGACGCAAGCGGCAAAGTGGCGCCGCGCTGTGAATATTGGCGCCAAGAGCCCGACATTTTGGGGGAAGGTCCGGCCGCTTCAGGCGTCTTTTACCACGATACCTAACACAAAACGTTAAATTGCGGCGGGACAACGGCCTGCTCGGCTTAAGCGAGCGCTTGCACGCGCAAATCCGAGGCCGCCATAGTCGCCGACGGCCGGCGTCGGACGGCGTTGAGACCTCGGAACGCCTAGCGTAGAGTGACGTAAGAATGGACGATAAGGGGCTCACGGCGGAGGAGCGCGCGGGGCTGGTCGCCCAGCTTGAGCGGCTGCGCGAGGAGCACCGCGACCTCGACGCGGCGATCGAGGCGCTCCGGGCCGCCGGCCAGGCTGACCAACTGCAATTGCAGCGGCTGAAGAAACGAAAGCTCCTGTTGCGCGATAAGGTGGCGCGGCTCGAAGATCAGCTCACCCCGGACATTATCGCCTGATCAGCGCGCTCGCGGCGTGGATTGCTGTCTTCATTCCCTGGTCGCCGTCGCGCCTTTCCGCTGCAACCGCATCCGGTCCAGCGCGTTAGGGGCCAAACCCAACGGAGGCTGTCATGCCCTATGACGTGAATGCCGATCTCCCGCCGTCCGTCCGCTCCCATCTGCCCGAGCACGCGCAGGACATTTTTCGCGAGGCCTTCAATCACGCCCACGCCGCCCACGCTCATGATCCGCGCCAGGAGGAAGCCGCCCTCCGCATCGCCTGGCCGGCGGTGAAACGCGCCTACGAGAAGGTCGGCGACGAGTGGGTGGAGAAGCGGTGAGCCGCCGGGTCAACCTCCCCTTGGTTCGCGCGCCAGCATGCGCTCGGCCACTTCCTCGTCGGTGAGCCTTGCTTCATAGACGGAGCGCCGCTCGATCAGGCGCGCGGTTGCGGTGGCGATGACGATCGCAGTCAGCATCGGCAAGGCGAAGGCGCGCGCCTGGCCGGTCAGCTCCATCATCAGCACCAGCGACGAGATGGGTCCCTGGGTGGAGGCCGCCAGCATCGCGCCCGCGCCGAGCAGCGCATACAGGCCGATGTCGCCCCCTGGATGGACTAGGAGCCACAACTCGCCCAACCCTGCGCCCGCCAGCGCGCCGGCGGCGAGCGACGGCGTGAACAGGCCTCCGGGCGCGCCGCTTGCGACCGAGGCGACCGTCGCCATCGGTCGAACCAACACCAGCGCCGCTAGGACGACCGGCTCGAGCGGATGCAGGAACAGGAGCTGGGCGACGTCCTGGCCGTTGCCGAGAAGCTCGGGGAAAACGATCGATACGAGCCCAATGACGGCGAGGACAACCGGGGGCGCGATGAACCGGCCCCAGCCTGAGGGGCGGACGCGATAGGCCCAGGCGATCGCGCGGACGAACACGACCGACCACAGACCGATGAACGGCGAAGCGATAACCGTCCAGAGATACACGTCGGGCGAGATCGGGTAGAGCGGAACGGTGTAGAGCGGCGTGTTGGGCACGATAAAGCTCGCCGTCGTCGTGGCGATCAGCGCGGCGGCGAGCGCGGGAACGACCAGCCGCAAAGCCAACGCCCCACGCAGCACTTCAAGCGCAAACAGGGCGCCGCCGAGCGGCACGCTATAGACCGCGGCCATGCCGGCGCCGGCGCCGATCGCGACCACCAGGCGGCGCTGCTCGTCCGACAGTGTCTCAAGGCTCGAGAACAGATTGCCGAACACCACCCCGAACTGCTTGGGGGCGCCTTCGCGGCCGAGCGGAACGCCCATGGCGACGATCACGATCGACAGCACCGCGGTGCCGAGCGTTCTCCACGCCGGCATGCGTCCGGCTTGAAACCAGATCGCCGCCGTCACGTCGATGCTGTTGCCGCTCGTGAGCCGGGTCAACAGAAATTGGCTCACGCTGGTCGCGAGCCCGGCGGCGAGCAGCAAGCCAAGGTGGCGCTCCGGGCTCGCCTGTCGCGCCGCCTCGAACAGAGCCGCAGGGTCGGCCGCGCCCCAGGCGAGCTCCTGCGCCACGTCGAAGAGCAGCGTCAAGAGAGCAGCGCCGAGACCGGCGCCTAGCCCGGTCAGAACGACGGCGATCCAGAAACGGATCGCGCCGGGGTCGCGCAGCGTCGCGGGAACGTTCGCGCCGGCGGCTGGCTCAGCGGCGCGCTCCGAACCCGTCTCCAATCCCGCCTCCGCACATAAGCGCGTCAATCCCACGAGCGCGCTCGACAAACGCCTAGCGCGCAAAGCGGTCTTGGCAAAGGCGGTCGCCCTCAACTTGCGCCGTTTACGGCCTTCCTTTAAGCGCGACCGCATGGATCGCGTCGACTCGGGCCTCGGCGGGCGCCTGTGACCGGGGCGTTAAAGCCTGTCGCCATCATCATGGGCAGCCAGTCGGATTGGGCGGTCATGCGCCGCGCCGCGGAGACGCTGGATGCGCTCGGCATCGGCTACGAGGCGCGGATCGTCTCCGCCCATCGCACGCCCGACCGGCTGGTCGCTTTCGCCAAGGGCGCGAAGGCCGCAGGCTTCAAGGTCGTCATCGCTGGCGCAGGCGGCGCCGCGCACCTGCCGGGCATGACCGCGGCCATGACCTTACTTCCCGTGTTCGGCGTGCCGGTCCCCTCGAAGGCGCTGTCGGGCATGGACAGCCTTCTTTCGATCGTCCAGATGCCGGCCGGCGTTCCGGTTGGAACGCTCGCGATCGGGGAGCCAGGCGCGGTCAACGCCGCGCTGCTCGCCGCGGCCGTGCTGGCGCTGGGCGACGAAAAGCTTGCGGCGCGGCTCGAGGCCTGGCGGGCGCGGCGCACGGCCGAGGTCGCCGAGCGCCCCGAGGATGATGGCCCAAAGTCCGAGACGACCGGGCGATGATCCTAAGCCCGGGCGCGACGATCGGCATTCTCGGCGCTGGCCAGCTCGGGCGGATGCTCGCCATCGGGGCGCTCAAGGTTGGCTTGCGCACCCACATCTTCGCCCCCGAGGCTGCCGCGCCGGCCTATGACGCGGCGGCGGCGCGGACCGTCGCCGCTTTCGACGACGAGGCGGCGCTCGCCCGTTTTGCTGAGGGCGTCGACGTCATCACCTTCGAGTGGGAGAACGTGCCGACGTCGACGGTCGAATTTCTTGCAGAGCGCGCGGCCGTCCGTCCGGGCGCCCGTGCTCTGGCGCTGACCCAGGATCGCTTAACGGAAAAGACCTTCTTGCGCGATCTCGGCCTCAAGGTCGCGCCCTTTGTCGGTGTCGAGGATGCGGGCGCGCTGGTGCGGGCGGTGGCCGAACTCGGCCGCCCCGCGATCCTCAAGACCCGGCGGTTCGGCTACGACGGCAAGGGCCAGTCGCTGATCCGCGAGGGCTCCAACGTCGCCGCGGTTCACCGCACCCTGGGCTCGGCGCCGATGATCCTCGAAGGCTTCGTCGCCTTCGAGCGCGAGGTGTCGGTGATCGCGGCGCGCAGCCTGGAAGGCGAGATCGCGGCTTACGATCTTTGCGAGAACGAGCACGAGCGCCACATTCTGGCCCGCACCCGGGCGCCCGCGCGCGTCAGCGCGGAGACGGCGGCCGAGGCCAGGCGCATCGGCGCCTCGGTGCTCGAAGCGCTCGATTATGTCGGCGTGCTGGCGGTCGAGATGTTCGTCACCCGCGACCACCACGGCCGCGAAGCGCTCGTGGTCAACGAGATCGCGCCGCGCGTCCACAATTCCGGCCATTGGACCCTCGAGGGCGCGCAGACGTCGCAATTCGAGCAGCATATCCGCGCCATCGCCGGCTGGCCGCTCGGCGCGACGACGCGGCGCGGCCGGGTTGAAATGCACAATCTGATCGGCGAGGACGCCGAGGACTGGCGCGACATCCTCGCCCAGCCCGATCTTGGCCTGCATCTCTACGGCAAGCTTGAAATCCGCCCGGGCCGCAAGATGGGCCACGTGACGCGCGTCTTCCCCGAGACGCCAAGCCGCGATTGAGTTCGCGGGGCGCCCGCACCTTGACAGGCTCGTCCGCCCCTCCTTATAGGGCGGCTTGCCTTACGCGGCCGGTTCGCCTTGCACGCCGTGAAGGCGTCGATTATGGCGGGATAGCTCAGCTGGTTAGAGCGGCGGAATCATAATCCGTAGGTCCCCGGTTCGAAGTCCGGGTCCCGCTACCAATGTTTTCAATGAGTAACGGTTTACCCCGGGGGGACGCCAGGCCCAGTCATGGGGATAACAGGCTGGAGCGGGTGCCCACTCTTGAGTTTGACAAGCGACTCCTCCGAAGCTCCAGAGCGACTTGGCCCGATAGTCAGACATTTCGATCGCTCTCCATGGCCGGCCAGGCTGTTCGTGTTGATCGCGCTGCCAATCACTCTGCTGATGGCGCAAATTATGCCGCTGGGGCGAATGCCTGATGAGACAGCCCATGTCATCCGCGCCGACAGCATCAGACACCTGCAGCTCATGGGCCGCAGGGACTCCGGAGCCGCTCCAGATTCCCAGAGCCTACCTGCTTTCCGATCCGGCTTTCCTGCAAATTGGCTTTGCATTGCCGCTCCCGCCCGGAGCGCAACATTCGTTGACTGCGAACATTCTTTCAATTCAACAGAGCGCCCAGTGGCACAAGCCCCAAGACATCGAAGCACCCAATACGGCTTCCTATTCGCCGGTCATGTACCTGCCTGCTGCGCTGGGCCTTGGCGTCGGCCGCGCGATTCGGGCCAGTCCATACAATAGCTGGGTGCTGGCGCGGTTCTTTTCCGCCGCGGTCTTTGTGGCTTGCGGCGCCCTCGCGCTTCACATCGCACCGCGTTGGTGGACCTTTGCTGTGCTTTGCTTGCCGATGACGCTCTCGCTCGCGGGTTCTGTGCATCCGGACGCGCTGACCCTGGCGGTTCTTGCCGTGAGTTTGGCCCTGTTGGAGCGAGACCGGCGGATTTTGGCGGCGGTCCTGATGTCCGCGGTTATCGCCCAACGACCGACGCTGTTGCCGCTATCCCTCCTTTTCATACTCCCTCTGGGCGCGGGTGCAGACCGCGCGCTCAAGTCTCTCTGGCGCCGCGTTCGGGAGGTTCTTGTCGCAGCCCTTCCGCCGCTTGCGTGGGTCGCGTTGGCACAGGCGCACGCGACGGTCGAATTCATAAGGACGCCTCAGCCCTATTCACCAGGACCTTTGTGGCCTGAAGGTCACAACGTTCTTTTTGCGTCCACCAACGGACCCGCGCAGATAAAGGTTCTCTTGGCCTCTCCGCTACAACTGGTGACCTTGCCGTTAGAGACGATCGTAGAGGATTTCTGGTTGAGATGTAGAGAAGTGATCGGTGTGCTGGGAGCCCTTGAACTGACGCTCCCCCCTGGCTCTATGTCCTCGCTTGGTGCGGCCTTGCTGCGGCCGCCATAGCCGACATGACAAATCGCGCGCGGAAGTGGCCTCAGGCCCTCGACGCTGTTCTTACGCTCGGTGTTTTGTGTAGCGGTGTCCTCCTCACTTATCTGACCCTGTATCTGATCTGGACCCAGGTTGGTTATCCAAGGATCGATGGCGTGCAAGGCCGTTATCTCCTTCCCTTCCTCCTTGCGGGGTTGTTCGCTTTGCCGATCCTACCCGCGCGACTTAGCCCGGTCGGACCCTTTGCCGCCGCCGCCGCGGCGATGGCGGTCGGCATAGTCACGGTGATATGGCCTGACTCGGTCGTTCAATACTTTTACGTCTCGTAACAAGCCGATCTGATCGTGCGAGCAGCGTGTCAACTCCGCTATCGTTTGCCGTTCTTTCTCGGCGGCTCGGGCGCGAAACTTAGCCATCCCTTGGCAGTGAGCCGGACGAGCGCGCCGCCCACATTGGCGCCGTAGGCTCGCCGCTCTTTGAGAGCTTCGCGCAGGCCCGCCGCCAGCGTTTCGATCTTCTCGAGCCCGATGCGGCTCGCATCGCGCCTGCCCGCCGCGGCGATGCGCCGCGTCAGAATCCGGTGCGCAATCGCGATTGGCGCAGCGAACAGCGCGCGGGCGTCGATCGGCCCTTCCGCGCCGACCCGCGCCTCAACTTCAGCCGTCAGATGCGCCAGAGCTTCCTCGGTCTCGCGCGCGCGCCGCGCCAGCCGATCGAGCGCCTTGGCGTCGAGGCCTTCCTCGCCAAGGCGGCCGAGAAGCGCGCGCAGGCGGGTGCGCGCGAAGCGCGGGTCGGTGTTGGACGGGTCGTCGATGAACGGCGTTCCACGGTCGTTGGCGAAGGCGATGAGATCGCGCTTCTTGAGGCCGATGAGCGGCCGGGCGATCGTCATGCCGTCGCGCGCGGTCGTGAGATCCATGCCGCGCAGTCCCGCGACGCCGGATCCGCGCAACAGACGAAAGAGCACGGTCTCCGCCTGATCGTCGGCGTGATGAGCGGTCATGAGCGCGTCGGCGCCGATCGCCTTGGCGTGATCGACGAGCAGGCGGTAGCGCGCCTCTCTCGCGCGCTCCTGCAGGCGGCTCGTCGGCTTCACGCCTTTCCATTGAAGAACGCGATGGCCGACTCCTAGCCGCGCGCAGATCTCGCCGACGGCCTTCGCCTCGTTCGCGCTTTCGGGTCGAAGCCCGTGATCGACCGTCGCCGCCTCGATCCGCGGCTTGCCGCGCCGTTTCGACCATTCCGCGGCCATCAAGAGCAGCGCCGTCGAATCGGGGCCGCCGGAGACGGCGATCAGAAGCGCCTTGGCGCGAACGAACGGATGGAACAGCGCGTCGATGTCAGCCGACGAAAGAGCCTGTGAGCGCCGGGCGCTCAACAATGATCCTTGGCGCTCTCATGCTCGGCGAGCTTTTTCACCGAGGCCGATGCGGTCGGGTAGCGCTTGCCGAATTCGGTCAGCGTCGCGCAGGCCTGCTCGGAATTGCCAAGGGCCGCCAGCGTCTGCCCGAGGCGCACCATGCTCTCCGCGGCCCGCGGCGATTTGGAATAGTCGGTCGTGACCTTGAGATATTGCTCGGCCGCCTCGCGCGGTCGCGAACGCTGAAGGTAGGTCTCGCCGATGTAGAAGATCGCATCCGGGGTCAGGCGATGCGCCGGGTTGGCGGCGAGAAACGTCTTGAACCCTGTCTCCGCCTCCGGGTATTGCCCCGCCTGAAAGGCCTGCAGCGCCGCGTTGAACTGCTCACGCGGCTGATCGAGCATCGCGACGCCTGAGCCGACGATCGTCGGTCCGCTCGGGGGCGGGGCAGGCGGCGGTGCTTTGCCGAGTTCGAGCGGCGGACCGGCCGGGGGCGTCTCGCGCACCAGCGGCGCGCTCGGCGGCGTTGTCCCTAGCGGTCGCGGCGCGCCAGGCGCGTTCGGATCGGCGTTGGGATCGAATGCGTCGGACCTCCTCGGCCTTGGAGGGACCCCTGGCTCCGCCGGGGTCAAGGGCGCCTCGGCGACGTCGGAGTCCGGCGCGCCGCCGGAGCGGTCGCCCAAGCGGAATTCAACGTCCTGGCGGAATTTTTGCAGCTGGGCCTCGAGCCGACGCTGCGCGTTCTCCAATTCCTCGATCCGGCCGTTGGCCTGCCGAAGTTCTTCTTCAAGCCGGTTGACGCGCATTACGAGCCCGGCCGCGTCGTTGGGATCTCCCGCTCCGTTGGGAATGTCGGCGGGCGGCGTCGCCTGGCGATGGAAGAGATCGAACTGCGCTTGAGCCGGCGCCGCAAGCGCAACGCAGCTGGCCAACGCCGCGATCAGGCGCAAGCGAAACAATGACGTCACTGGCGTCTTCCTGATGGGATTCGTTTTAACCGGCCCATACGCCCCGCATTGGTCGATTTCAAGTCGCGTCACAACCTCGCGCGCCGCGCGTCCGCAGAGGACGCTCAACTGCTGCCGGGGCGCCGTTGAGGACGGTCACGGCGCGGCGATTTTGCGACCAGCAGGAAATGTCGTCGCAGACCGCGACGGGCCGCTCCTTGCCGTAGCTGATCGTCTTCATGCGCGAAGCGGAGACGCCCTTGGCGGCGAGATAGTCGTGGACCGCCTGGGCGCGACGCTCGCCGAGCGCGAAATTGTAGTCGCGCGTGCCTCGCTCGTCGGCGTGGCCCTCGATGGTGAAGTTATATTTATTGTACTGATTGAGCCACGCCGCCTGCTTGTCCAGCGTCGCCTGGGCTCTCGGCGAGAGATCGGTCTGATCGGTGTCGAAGAAGACGCGGTCGCCGACGCTCAGATTGAACTCCTGTAGGCTGCCCGGGCCGGCCGCGCCATAGCCCGCGGCGAGGTTGTCGGGGTTGTTATGCGCGCAGGCGCTCAGGGCGAGGCTGAGCGCGAGGGCCGCGCCCAACGCAATCGAACTCCGGCTCACGTTCGCGAACATGGCTCACGCTCCTGACGACCTCGCGCCCGCCCGCGAGCTAGCCGCCCTAAGAGTTAACGCAAGGTTCCGATAAGCTTACCGGTCCGTCGCCAGCGGATTACGAATACCGGCTAACCCGGCTGCAGCGTTAACAGCGGATTAATGGCCATATTGGGGCGCCAAATGCCTTGCGCTTGCCGCGTTTGATCGGCATTGTCACGCGTTCGTGAAGCCAAATTGTTGGGGGATTCACGGGGATTCTTGCAGGAATGAAGCGCTTTAGAGTGAGACGAACGGCTCTGCTCGCGCTGGCGATGGTGTTTTTGGCCGCCGCCTGGGTGTGGGACGCGCTGGTCGCGATCGGGCGGACGCTCGCCGGCTTTGTCCCCTGGGCGCGGTTTAAGCGGGCCTTCGCATCGGCGGTCGACCGGCTGCCCGCGCCGTTGGTTCTTTTGATTTTCCTCGTGCCGTTTCTGATTGTTGAGCCGCTTTTGGTGGTGGCCACTATTGCGATTGCCATGGGCTATGTCGTCACTGGAGCAATCGCCTGGATCTTGCTGAAGATTCTCGCGGTCGGCCTCATTCCAGCGATTTTCGATCTGACGAAGCACAGATTGATGACCATGCCGTGGTTCGTCAGCGCCTATGAGAAGGTGATGGCGTTTCATCACTACGCCGACGCCATCGTCGCCCCTTACAAACACGCCGCGGCTGCGGTCCTCCGCCAATGGCGTATGCGTGCGGCCACCGCGACAAGACGGGTTCCCGGCCTCGCGCATCTCGCCGCGCGCTTTGCGGCCCGCAAGCGCGCGAACGATCGGCCGGCCATGCCTTCCGGCGGGTAGGGCGGACCTGGACCTCGGGGCGTCGCGCGATATCGACAGCGCGAATGCCGCAGAAAAGTCAGGCTCCAGCAGAGTTGACAGTCCAAGCCGCCAGGACCACATTAATATTGCTCGAGGGGCGTCCCAAACGGGGCTGAGACGGCGACAAGCCGAACCCTTTGAACCTGATCCGGGTCATGCCGGCGAAGGGACGCAGCGGCCTGGCTCCTTGATTTGGTCCGCCTGTTTCCTGCCGTCGGCCTCGTCCGCGAGGAGACGGCCATGAACGAGATTCCCAAATTCGCGGCGCCGCGGAGCGTCACTACGGGGCCGATTGCCGGCTCGCGCAAGGTCTATGCCGCGCCCACAGGCCGCACCGATATTCGCGTCCCGTTTCGCGAGATTGCGCTCTCCGACCCGAATGAGGCGCCGGTCCGGGTCTACGACCCGTCCGGACCCTATACCGAAAGCGACGTAACCATCGATCTCGCCAACGGCCTCAAGCCGGTGCGGGAGGCTTGGATCGAAGCCCGGAACTTCGCCGTATCCCAGCCCCGCGCCATCAAGCCCGAGGACAACGGCAATGTATCGGCGGATCGTTTGGCGCCGCTGTGTCCCGCGACGCGCACTTTGCGCGCAGGCAGGCTTGGCCAACTCGTCACCCAGTTCGAATTTGCTCGCGCGGGGATCGTCACGGAAGAGATGATCTATGTCGCCCATCGCGAGAACCTGGCCCGCGAAGGGGCGGTGGAGAGCGCTACCGAGCGTCTTGCGGACGGCGAGAGCTTCGGCGCCGCCATCCCCGAATTCATCACGCCGGAATTCGTGCGCGAGGAAGTGGCGCGAGGGCGAGCGATCATTCCCGCCAACATCAATCATCTCGAACTCGAGCCAATGGCGATCGGCCGCAATTTTCTGGTCAAGGTCAACGCCAACATCGGCAATTCGGCGGTGAGCTCGGGCGTCGCCGAGGAAGTCGAGAAAATGGCGTGGGCGATCCGCTGGGGCGCCGACACGGTCATGGACCTTTCGACCGGGCGCAACATCCACAACATCCGCTCCTGGATCCTGCGCAACGCGCCGGTTCCGATCGGCACGGTGCCGATCTACCAGGCTTTGGAGAAGGTCGGCGGCGATCCGCTGAAGCTCGACTGGGAGGTGTTCAAGGACACGCTCATCGAGCAGGCCGAACAGGGCGTTGACTATTTCACCATTCACGCCGGCGTGCGCCTGGCTTACGTGCCGCTGACCGCGAAGCGCGTCACCGGCATCGTCTCGCGCGGCGGATCGATCATGGCGCGCTGGTGCCTCGCAGGCCACAGCGAGAGCTTCCTCTATGAGAAGTTCGACGAGATCTGCGACATCATGCGCAAGTATGACGTTTCGTTCTCGCTCGGCGATGGGCTACGTCCAGGCTCGATAGCCGACGCCAACGACCGCGCGCAATTCGCTGAATTGGAGACGCTCGGCGAACTGGCCAAGGTCGCCTGGGACAAGGGGTGCCAGGTGATGATCGAGGGCCCCGGTCATGTGCCGATGCACAAGATCAAGATCAACATGGAGAAGCAGCTGCGCGAATGCGGCGAGGCGCCCTTCTATACGCTGGGGCCGCTGACCACCGACATCGCGCCCGGCTACGACCACATCACCTCGGGGATCGGCGCCGCGATGATCGGCTGGTTCGGCACGGCGATGCTCTGCTACGTGACGCCGAAGGAGCATCTCGGCCTGCCCGACCGCGAGGACGTCAAGACGGGCGTCATCACCTACCGCATCGCCGCGCATGCGGCCGACCTCGCCAAGGGCCATCCCGCCGCGCAGATCCGCGATGACGCGGTGAGCCAAGCCCGCTTCGACTTCCGCTGGGAGGACCAGTTCAACCTGTCGCTCGATCCCGACACAGCGCGCAAGTTCCACGACGAGACCCTGCCGAAGGACGGTCACAAGGTGGCGCATTTCTGCTCGATGTGCGGGCCGAAATTCTGCTCTATGCAGATCACGCAGGATCTTCGCAAGGAAGCCGAGGCGATGGCCGGCATGGCGGAAAAGTCGCGCGAATTCCTTGAGGGCGGCGCTGCCCTCTATGTGAAGGCGGCGGAGTGAGGCGATGCGCGCGATCATCGTTGGCGCTGGCGTCGTCGGCCTGACGACTGCGGTTGCGCTCGCCGAGCGTGGCGCAAAGGTCACGCTGGTTGAGCGGTCACGCGAGCTGGGCGGCAACGCGTCGTGGCTTGCGGGCGGCATGCTTGCGCCGTTCTGCGAGGGCGAAAGCGCGCCGCAAAGCGTGGTCGAGCTCGGCCGAGGCGCGATCGACTGGTGGGACGCGCGCGTTCCCGGTGTGACGCGCCAAGGAACGCTGGTGGTCGCGCCGCCGCGCGACGCGAGCGAGATCGACCGCTTCGCGGCGTGCACGAGAGCCCACGCGCCAGTGAATGAAGCGCGCATCGCGGAGCTTGAGCCGGATCTCGCGGGACGTTTCCGCAGAGGGCTGTTCTTCGCCGATGAAGGCCATCTCGATCCGCGCGTCGCGTTGGCGGCGCTGACCGAGCGGCTGCGCGCGAGAGGCGGCGAGGTCCGTTTTGGCGTCGATGGCGACGCGCTTCGCGACAAGCATGTTGTCGTGGATTGCCGCGGTTGGGCGGCCCGCAAGGCGCTTTCGGAACTGCGCGGCGTGCGCGGCGAGATGATGCGGATTCGCTCCCGCGAGGTGCGGCTGACCCGCGCGGTGCGCTTTCTGCATCCACGCATCCCACTCTACATCGTGCCGCGCGCGAACAACGAATTCATGATCGGCGCGACCATGATCGAGAGCGCCGAGAAAGGCGCGGTCAGCGTGCGTTCGGCGATCGAGCTTCTAAGCGCCGCGTATGCTGTTCATCCGGCGTTCGGAGAGGCTGAGATCCTGGAGATGAGCGCCGACGTGCGGCCCGCCTATCCCGACAATGAGCCGCGCATCGAGGAGCGCGACGGCCGAATTTTCGTCAACGGCTTCTTTCGCCATGGCTTCCTGCTTGCTCCGGCCTTCGCCAATCGGGCGGCGGCCTTGGCGTTCGAAGGCGTGAAGGCGCTGGCATGAAACTTGTCGTCAATGGCGAATTGCAAGACGTTCCAGCCGCCACGCTCGCGGAGGCTTTGCAATCTCTGGAGTTCGCCGAGGCCAAGGTCGCGACGGCGCTCAACGGCGAGTTCGTGCCGGCGCGAGCGCGCGCCTCGACGCCGGTGAAGGACGGCGACCGGATCGAGATCGTCGCCCCGCGGCAGGGAGGGTAGCGGCGCCCTTGCAGATCGGCGATCGGCGGCGTATATAGGCTAGTCTAGACTAGACCACATGAGTGGGCAGATGTGGACAGTGCAGGAGGCAAAATCCAAACTCTCGGAGGTGCTCGATCGCGCCCGCAAAGGAGAGGCGCAGATTGTCGGGACGCGGGATCCTTGCGTCGTTATGTCCATGGCGGAGTACGAGCGGCTGCGCGGCCGAGCCGGCGACGAGCCGCACCTCGGGCGCTGGCTGGTGGAGAATCTGCGGGGCGCGGCCGCAATCGAACTGCCTTCCCGGCGAGAGGACCGGCCGAGCCCGTTCGCTGACTGGAAGGATGAGGACTTTCGGGAGTGAGCGCGGCGGAATGGCTCCTCGACACGAATGTGCTCTCTGAATTGATGCGGCCTGAGCCGGACGCCAATGTTGAACTGTTTGTGTCGAGCCTGGCGCAGCCGTTTGTCAGCGCGGCCGCCTTCCACGAGCTTTCGTATGGCGTTGGTCTCCTTCCCGAAGGCGCCCGGAAGGCGAGGGTGACCGGTCAGATCGAGAGCCTTCGTATCCGCTTTGCGAGACGGACGGTGGCCATCGACGCGGACGTCGCGTTGCTGTCCGGTCGTCTGAGGTCGGATGTCAAGCGGCATGGTCGTGACCTGACGCCGATGGATGCGCTGATCGCCGCCAGCGCCATGCGCGCATCCGCAGGACTGGCGACTCGCAACATCAGAGATTTCCAATTTCTCGGCCTCGAACTGGCAAACCCGTGGACGTCATGACAGTGGAATTACACGAGCGGGCGGAGACCATGACCCCCGCCTCCGGCTTCACCCTCTACGGCGCGAGCTTTTGCTCGCGTTTGATGCTGGGCACGTCGCAATATCCCTCGCCCGCGATCCTCGCCGACGCGGCGCGCGCCTCGGGCGCCGAGATCCTCACCGTGTCGCTCAGGCGCGAAGTCGGCGCGCCTCAAGGAGGGGCAGGATTTCTGGGGGCTGATCCGCGACATCGGCGCCCGCGTCCTGCCCAACACCGCCGGCTGCTACAGCGTCAAAGAGGCGGTGACGACGGCTCAGATGGCGCGCGAAGTGTTCGCCACGCCCTGGGTCAAACTCGAAGTGATCGGCGAAGCGGATACGCTGCAACCCGATGTCTTTGGCCTCGTCGAGGCGGCGCGAATTCTTTCCGCCGACGGCTTCGAGGTGTTCCCCTATACGACGGAGGATCTCGTCGTCGCCGAGCGGCTGATCGAGGCCGGCTGCAGGGTGCTGATGCCTTGGGGCGCGCCGATCGGCTCCGGCAAGGGACTCAACAATGTGTTCGGCCTGCGCGCGCTGCGGGCGCATTTCCCGGAAATTCCGCTGATCGTCGACGCCGGCGTCGGCCTGCCGTCGCATGCCGCGGCGGCGATGGAGCTCGGCTACGACGGCGTTCTGCTTAACACCGCTGTTGCAAAGGCGGGCGATCCCGTCGCGATGGCGCGCGCCTTTTCGCAGGCGATCGAAGCGGGCCGCGCCGCGTTCCACGCCGGGCCAATGCAGCCGCGCGACATGGCGGCGCCGTCGACGCCGGTGGTCGGCAGGGCTGTGCTGACGTGAACGCCCTCGATTCCTTCTACCCCATCGTCGATAGCGCGGCCTGGGTCGGACGGCTCGTAGGCGCAGGCGCGAAATTCATCCAGCTGCGAATAAAGGACATGGCCGAGGACCAGCTCCGCCGCGAGACGCATCACGCGCTTACCATCTGCCGCCGTTCGGGCGCGGAGCTCGTGGTCAATGATCACTGGGAAATCGCGATCGACGCTGCAGCGGACTGGATTCACCTCGGACAAGGCGATCTCGACGAGGCAGATATTGGCGCCATTCGAGCGAACGGCATCCGGCTCGGAATCAGCACGCATAGTCATGAAGAGCTTGATCGCGCGCTGTCCTTCGACCCCGATTATGTTGCGTTGGGGCCGATCTATCCGACCATCCTCAAGGCCATGGCGTTCGCGCCGCAGGGCCTCGAGCGCATCGGAGAATGGAAACGCCGCATTGGCGCCATTCCGCTGGTCGCCATCGGCGAACTCACTGTCGAGCGTGCCAAGCTGTGCCTGGCCGCCGGCGCGGACATCGTCTCGGTCGTGACCGACATCACACTCAATCCGGACCCGGAGAGGCGCGCGCGCGAATGGGTGGCGGCGACGCGCCCGGCGTGACTCAAAGGCTGCCGATCGCGTTGACCATCGCCGGCTCCGATTCGGGCGGCGGGGCCGGAATTCAAGCCGATCTCAAGACCTTCGCTGCGTTCGGCGTCTACGGCGCGAGCGTGGTCACGGCGCTCACTGCTCAGAATACGCGCGGCGTGCGGGCGATCCACCATCCGCCGGTCGGGGTCGTTGGCGCGCAGATCGACGCGGTCCTCGAAGACTTCGCGGTCGCGGCGATCAAGATCGGCATGCTCGGCAGCGCGGAGATTGCTCGTGTCGTGGCGGAGAAGCTCAACTCTTCCCATAGCCCGTCGAGAGACGGGCGTCCTTACGAACGCCCTTTGGGGAGCGGGGTTGGGCGCGAGGCCGGCATTGCCGTCCGCCCAGACCCTCATCCGGCCGACCACAGCCCGTCGAGAGACGAGCTCCCCGAGGGAGAAGAAAGGCGAGCCTTGATCGTCTACGATCCCGTGATGATCGCCTCTTCCGGCGACGCGCTGAGCGGCGCTGGCTTCGTCGAGGCGATCGCCCATGAACTGCTTCCGCTCGTCTATTGTCTCACTCCCAATCTCGCCGAGGCTGCGTTGCTCATCGGGGAGCCGATCGCGCGAAGCGAAGCGGACATGGCGCGTCAGGGCAAGACGTTGCTGAAGCTCGGCCCGCGCGCCGTTCTGATGAAGGGCGGACATCTGGATGGCGATGAGGCGGTCGACCTTTTGGTGACAGACGAAGCCGTTCGCCGTTTCGCTGCGCCAAGGATCGCTTCCACAAACTTGCACGGCACGGGCTGCACCCTGTCGAGCGCCGTCGCCGCCAACCTCGTCCTCGGGGCGTCCTTGCCAGAGGCCGTTCAGGAGGCGAAAGCGTTCGTGCGCCAGGCGATCGAGCGTGGCCGAGACGTTACGCTCGGCGCCGGAGCCGGGCCGCTGATCCAGACCGGGCTGGGTTCGAAGCTCTGACGCTTCCGATCCGCACTCGCGTCTTGGGGAGCTTTTCGCCAACAGCGGGGGGCCAGCTTTGCGCTTTCCATCATCCAGCGAGGCCACGGTTCGTTGACGGCGCCGGCGGAGGGTATAGTCTGAGGGCCAGAGCGATGAAGAACTCGAAGGGCGCTGACGTCAACGGCTTGCGACGTCCTGCTCGAAGGTCGTCAGGGAGACGTCCCCCATGCATATCTCACTACGTTCCGTCGCAACTGTCGCAGCTATGGGCTTGACAGTGGCGGTTGGTGGGCAGCGCGCAGAAGCCGATGTTGCGATGAAGCAACCCTTTGCGCTGGCGGTCCTCGATCTCGATTATGTTGACACATCCGGCGAGCCGACCGACCAAACGGCGGTTCATCAGCGGCGCGCCGCCGATTTCATAAGCGCTTTGCAGCGCGACCTGGCGGCGAACGGTCAGTACCGTATCGTTCCCATGTCTTGCGGGTCCGAGCCGTGCGAGCCGGTCATGAGCCCTGCCGAGCTTCAGAAGGCGGCGCACGCCGCCGGCGCAAGGTTCGTCCTGCTCGGCGGCGTACACAAGATGAGCTCCCTTGTTCAATGGGCGAAGATTCAAATCGCCGACGAAGAGCAGGGCCAGATCGTTTTTGACCGGTTGCTAACATTTCGCGGGGACACGGACGAGGCTTGGCAAAAAGCGGAGTCTTTCGTTGCGCGCGATGTTCTCCACTCTGCGCCGACGTTCGGCACGCAGGCCGACGCTGTTGCGCCGATTAAGCTTGCCGTCTTCGACTTCGAGCTGGAAGATTTCAGCGGCGGCGCTGGGATCATCCCGAAAGCGATCAAGATCGCGAGCAACTGAGACTGGCGACGGAAACTACGCGCCGGCTGCTCGTTGACTCTGGCCGTTACAGCCTCGTTGACGTTAGCGGGGCCGACGCACCGGACGTGACGGGGCACAGTCTACATCGATGCGATGGTTGCGACGCCGCGATCGCTCGCAAACTCGGCGCGGATCAATCATTTGTAGGCATAGTGAGCCGCATCACCCGCACCGATTACGCCGTGACCTTCAAGCTTCGCGACGCACAGACCGGCGCTCCGAGCGTCGTTGAGCAGACCGGCCTTCGCATCGGCGCGAACTATTCCTGGAACCGTGGCGCCGCGTGGCTGGTTAAGAACCGGTTGCTGGAGAAACAAGCCCAGCAATAGGCGCACGGGCAGGCTGGCGCTAGCGAGCCGTGGATAGCGGACGCGGAGACGCTGCGCATTCCACCGCGGATTTGCTAGTTTCGCCCTCCATGGACGCCTCCAGCGACAGCCCCGAGCCCAGCGCGACCAGCGCGCGCCTCACGCCGATGATGGCGCAGTATTTCGAAATCAAGGCGGTCAATCCCGGCTGCCTGTTGTTCTACCGGATGGGTGATTTCTACGAGCTGTTCTTCGACGACGCGGAAGTCGCGAGCCGGGCGCTGGGCATCGTCCTCACCAAGCGCGGCAAGCACGAAGGCGAGGACATCCGCATGTGCGGTGTGCCCGTCGAGCGCGCCGACGACTACCTCAACCGCTTGATCGCGCTCGGCCATCGTGTCGCCGTCTGCGAGCAGATGGAAGACCCGGCGGCGGCGAAAAAGCGGGGACCGAAGTCGGTCGTCAAGCGCGACGTCGTGCGGCTGGTCACGCCCGGCACGATCACGGAGGAGCGGCTGCTCGAGCCCGGCCGGGCTCGTCTTTTGCTGGCCATCCAGAAAGTGCGTTCGAGCGAGGGGCGCCAGGTTTACGGGCTCGCCGCGCTCGATCTGTCGACCGGCTCGATTGCGCTCAGCGAGACCGACGAAACAGGCCTCGCCGCGGAGATCGCGCGCCTGGAGCCAAGCGAGGTGGTCGCGTCGCAAGGGGTGTATGACGAGCCCTTGTTCTCTCAGATCGTCCGCGAGATACGCGTTCCTACGACGCCGCTCGCGCGCGACGGGGGCGATGGCGCGGCGGCCGAACGCCGGGTCTGCGAATTCTACGGCGTTGAAACCCTTGACGGCTTTGGCGCGTTCACGCGCGCCGAGATCGCCGCCGCAGCATTAGCGCTCGCCTATGTCAAGCGCACTCAGTTCGAGGCCCGGCCTGCGCTGTCGCCTCCGACCCGGCGCGCGCGCGGGACGAGCCTCGAAATCGATCCCGCGACCCGCGCTAACCTCGAGCTGACACGCACCTTGAGCGGCGCGCGCGACGGCTCGCTGCTGGCGACGATCGACCTGACCGTGACCCCTGCCGGCGCGCGCCTGCTCGCCGAGCGGCTGGCGAGTCCGCTGACAGATCCAGAGACGGTCAATCGGCGGCTCGATTCGCTTGATTTCCTAATCGAGGCGGCGGCGATGCGCGACGCCTTGCGCCGGGCGCTCACGCACGCGCCCGACTTTCTGCGGGCTCTTGGGCGGCTCAGCCTCGACCGCGGCGGTCCGCGCGACCTTGCCGCCGTCCGCGACGGCCTCGTCGCGGCGACGACTCTGGCGAGCATCCTCGGGGCCGCTCCGGATCTCCCGCCCGAACTGCTTAGCGCCTATGCCCGACTCAGCGCCGACTGCGCCGAACTTGGGCGCGATCTCGAAGCCACGCTCGCCGACGATTTGCCGCTGCTTAAGCGCGACGGCGGGTTTGTCCGCGCCGGCGCAATCGCCGCGCTCGACGAAGCGCGCAGCCTGCGCGACGAAAGCCGCCGCGTGATCGCGGGGTTGCAGGCGTCCTACGCCGACGAAGCCGGCGTCAGGCAGCTCAAGATCAAGCACAACAACTTTCTTGGCTACTTCATCGAGACCCCGCAGGCTGTCGGCGAGACGCTGCTCAAGGCGCCCCATAGCGCGACCTTCATCCATCGGCAGACGATGGCTGGCGCGATGCGTTTCTCGACCAACGCGCTCGTCGATCTCGAGTCGCGCATCGCCTCAGCGGCAGACGAGGCGCTCGCGCTCGAACTCCAGGCGTTCGAGGGTCTGCGTCAGGCTTGCGTCGCGGAGGGGGAGCTTTTGCGCGGCTTCGGGGCCGCGCTGGCCGAGATCGACGTGGCCGCCGCGCTCGCCGAACTCGCGGTCAAGCGCAATTGGACGCGCCCGTTGGTCGATGGGTCGTTCAGCTTTAAGATCCAGGGCGGGCGCCATCCGGTGGTCGAGGCGGCGCTGAAAGAAGCCGGGGAGCCGTTCGTCGCCAACGACTGCGATCTGACTGGAGAGGCGGGGGAGGGCGGGCGCATCGCCATTGTCACCGGCCCCAACATGGCGGGCAAATCGACCTATCTGAGACAAAACGCGCTGATCGCGCTCATCGCGCAAATGGGCGCCTATGTGCCGGCGACTCGCGCGCACATCGGGATCGTCGACCGCTTGTTTTCGCGCGTCGGCGCGGCGGATGATCTGGCGCGCGGCCGCTCGACCTTCATGGTCGAAATGGTGGAGACCGCGGCCATCCTTAACCAGGCGACCGCGCGCTCGCTGGTGATCCTGGACGAGATCGGCCGCGGCACGGCGACCTTCGACGGGTTGTCGATCGCCTATGCCTGCGTCGAGCATCTTAGCGCCGTCAACCGTTCGCGGGCTTTGTTCGCCACCCATTTCCACGAACTGACCGCGCTCGCCGAGACGTTGCCTCGGCTTGTAAACCTCACCATGCGAGTGACCGAGTTCAAAGGTGCGCTGGCCTTCCTGCATGAGGTTGTCCACGGGGCCGCCGACCGTTCCTACGGCATTCAGGTCGCGAAGCTCGCCGGCCTACCGCAGTCGGTGGTCAAGCGGGCGCGCCAGGTGCTCGCCAGCCTCGAGGCGACGCGCTCGAGCAGCTCGCTCGATGCGCTGCCGCTGTTCTCCTATGAGCCGCGCGAGCCGCCTCCCTCGGCTCCGCCCGACGAGTTGCGTACAGCGCTGACGGCGCTCGACCCGGACGCGATGAGCCCGCGCGACGCGCTCGAGGCCCTCTACAAGTTGAAGCGGCTGGTTGAGGACAAAGCCAAATGACCGATCCCAAAATCCTCCTCGCTTCGCTCGCTGCGGCCTATCTCTATGTGGCGACGCCGGGCCCGGCTTTCCTTGCCCTGTTCACGCTTGCCGCGTCGCGCGGGCGCGCGTCCGGCGCTTGGTTCATCTGCGGTCATCTGGTCGGCGACGTGACCTGGGGCGCGCTCGCGTTTGCGGCGATTGTCGGCGCGAACCGTATTGGCCCGACTTTGTTCGAGCTGCTCGGTTTCATTTGCGGGCTCTATCTCCTCTATCTCGGCGCGCGGGCGGTCATGACCAAGAAAGACGCGCCGCCGCGCACGATCGGAGCCCAGCGGCCGCTTGCGACGGGGATGGCCTTCGGCCTCACCAACCCCAAGTCCTATCCGGTGGCGCTGGCGATGTTCTCGGCCATCGTCGCCCCCTATATCGGGGCGCTGAAAATGGCCGACGCGCCCCAGATGTTCGTCGCCGCTTTCGCTGGCTTCCTGCTCGCGGACGTGACCCTGGTCTTCGCCGCCGGCCTGCCGGCGGTGCGTCGGCTCTTTCTCACGCACGGCGTCGCGGTGACGCGGCTCGTCGGCGTCATCTTCATCCTGTTCGGCGCGAAGTCGATCGCCGACGCAGCTGGAGGCGCGATGCGACGCGCGGCGTGACGGGCGGCCTGCCCAAACACGATCTTTAAGCGCCAATAAAAGCCAGTAAACGAGCATAAACGTTAGTAAAATGGCTGGCGTTTACTAGCGTTTATTTTTCCGAATCGGGACTTTTCAATGGGTTACGGCCGATTCAAATAAAAAATTTCTCCTTTTGCTTTTCGCCCCAGCGAGCCCCCTTTCGTGGATGTCCCGTCGGATTTCGCGACTTGGGAAAGCTAGCATGGTTCGTTTTTTTCGTAAATAGATTGTCTCTGCGTTTTTTTAGAATAAAGGCGGAGCTCAACGGCGTTCCCCCGGCGAGTTCGGCGGCGCCGCGGTCGAGGCGAGTTCGTGGACCCGACCACGCAGGAACTGTTCCCCACCCCGTCGGCGAGCGCCTATCGCCCACAACACATGGATGTTGCGGACGGGCGGCCATCACGCGGATGGATTTCTTTGAGAATTTAATTCAACCTTATAATAAAATACACCTCATTACCGCCAATAGAGGTGGGGCGCCTCGCAGAACCAAGTATTGGATCGACCCGGCCATCCACGTTTGAGACCGATCTTGGATCGGCTTTACCGGCTGTCAACCGCGAGCTGCGGGCTGGCGGGGTAGGTTTGTTCGCTCCAATCGGCCGCCCGTCTTCTGGATTTGCAACGCCTGCTCTTTGAGGCGTACGGCGAGAGCTTTGATGTCCTTCTGCTGCCGCGCAAGGGCCGCCTCCAGCTCCTCCACCTTGCGGTGCTCTTTGAGGAATTCGTTGAGCAACATCGCGTTCACCGCCTCATAGCGCACAGTATTCGCTCTCCCGTCGCCATCGCGCGCAACGAGATCGGCGTTCACTTTCTCGACCTCCTCGGCAACCAAGCCGAACTGCGGGATCCCCTTAGGATCAAGCTCGCGCTTATAGCGGAAGGTCACCGGTTGAAGTGCGAGGATTGCTTCGCTTGCCCGATCCATCGGTTTGATCGCCTCCTTGAAACGGGCCGAGGAAACGACCGTACCGAGTTGCCCGTCCGTACCGACAATAACCTCTACGCCGCTGGCCGCGACGGCCCCGCGAATGCCCGCGATATACGTCGGACCCTGTGTTCCCACGTCGCCGATGCGGATGGTGAAGGACTCGTTGGCGACGCCCGAGGCGCCGATATCGATATTGCTATCGCCCGTGGCGAGATTTTGACCGGCTAGCGCGCCTACAGCGATGTTGCCCCGGCCGACCGTGTTGCCCGAAAGCGCGCCATAACCAATAGCCGTGTTCGTGTCGCCGCCTGTGTTACTCTTCAGCGCCCCTTGACCGATGGCTGAGTTGAAGCTCCCGACTGTATTGTTCTCGAGCGCTTCGTTGCCGGTGGCCGTGTTGTCGCCGCCCGTCGTGTTGTGGCGGAGCGCATTGCCGCCGCCGGCGGTGTTGGCGCTCCCGCTGCTGTTATCAAAGAGCGCATTCACGCCGTTGGCCGTGTTGAGGCCGCCGGTGGTGTTGCTAAGCAGCGCATTAGCGCCGTCGGCTGTGTTGTTACCGCCGTTTGTGTTGTTTGTCAGCGCATTAGAGCCGTCGGCGGTGTTGGAGTTGCCCAGTGTGTTGTGAAGCAGCGCTGAGCTTCCGTTGGCTGTGTTGAAGCTGCCGGTTGTGTTGTTCGAGAGCGCGCTAGAACCGCTCGCCACGTTGAAGCTCCCGACCGTGTTGCTCTGGAGCGCGTTGGAACCGTTCGCTGTGTTGAAGTTCCCCTTCGTGTTGTTCTGGAGCGCCTTGGAGCCGTTGGCCGTATTGCTGCCGCCAGTCGTGTTGTTCTGAAGCGCCTCAAAGCCGGTGGCCGTGTCCATGCTGCCTTCTGTGTTGTGAAACAACGCAGAATCACCAATGGCCGTGTTGCTGCCGCCCGTCGTGTTGTCAAAGAGCGCCACAAAGCCGATTGCAGTGTTGTGGCTTCCGGTTGTGTTCGCAAAAAGCGCTTCAGTACCTGTCGCCACGTTATTGCTGCCGGTCGTGTTGTCCTGGAGCGCTTCACTACCGGTCGCCGTGTTTGCGGCGCCAGTCGTATTGCGAAAGAGCGCCATAAAGCCGGCGGCCACGTTGTTGCTGCCGGTCGTGTTGAACCAGAGCGCGCTGCTACCGGCGGCCGTGTTGTAGCTGCCGGTTATGTTGCCCGCGAGCGCAAAGGCGCCAGTGGCGGTGTTGTTGCTGCCGATTGTGTTGGTCTGGAGCGCAGCGCTACCGTTGGCTGTGTTGTTGTTGCTGGTTGTGTTGTTCTGGAGCGCACGGGCGCCGGTGGCGGTGTTGTTTCCGCCCGTCGTGTCAAACCAGAGCGCCTCAAAGCCTATTGCCGTATTGTCAACCCCGGTTGTGAGCGAGTCGAGCGCATCGTCGCCCTCTGCGGTGTTGTGGTTGAAATAGCCTCCGCCCGGCGCCGGAGTAACCGCACGAGCGGGCCGGGCGTGCCAGACGAAGAGGATGGCAAGCGGGACGAGAGGCAAGCCCCAACCCACAGACGAGACGCTGAGCGAATTTCGCGACCTCAATCCGGTGCGGTGGCGACGGAACAACATAGACTTAATTGTCATCGCGTCTTCCTCCCTTTTTGTGCGCCGTCCTCGACGACTGTGCAGCGTGGGCATCGTCGTCTCGGCAAAAGAAGGCCCGCGACCTTGCGGGCCCTGACGCGCACGAGCGTGGGCTGTTTCGACTTCGATAACCTCGCCCACCCCATGCCTTGGGCGCCTCAGTGGCGCGCTCAGTCCGGATGCGGTGGGCCATCGGAAAGGCGGGTCAGCTACCGTGGGCGCCCGTCAAGCTGACGTAGATTTTTCAGTTCAACGCCGAGCAACACAATACGTAAAACTACCCACACTTCGAAAGATGAAATTAGTGCACAACAGGCGGTAGGCGACGCGGTCGCGGCCAATGACCTTCAGTGCGCGCACCGGCCCACCTGTCCTCACCTCGCGGGCGCGATGGCTCCAAGCGGCGGTGCGACTGCGTGAGCGGGCGGATCCGCATTCGTGGCTAGTTGACCAGCCCAACGCCGGGCCAGCACCGCGCAAACCATGAGCTGCATCTGATGGAAGAGCATGGTCGGCAGAAGGATCATGCCAAGGTCGGGGCCGGGGAACAGCACGCCGGCCATCGGCACGCCGGCCGCGAGGCTCTTCTTCGATCCGCAGAACACGATGGCGATCGTGTCCTCCCTGTTGAACCCGAAGGCCTTCGCGGCGAGGTAGGTGCTGACGAGCATGGTGGCCAGAACCAGAGCCTCGATGACCAGCATGATTGCGAAGCCGCTGATCGGCAGCGCATGCCAAAGCCCGGCGCTGACCGCATGGCCGAAGGCGCCATAGACCACCAGCAGGATCGATCCCCGATCGGTCGCGCCAAGGATCGCCTTGTGGCGGGCTACAAAGTCGCCGATCCACGGGCGTAAGCATTGGCCGGCCAGCAAGGGCGCGACCAGGAGGAGGCCGATCTCACTGATCGCGTCGCCGGTCGGCGCGCCGCCGTGCGCCGAGGCGAGGGTCGCGACAAGGAGGGGCGTCGCCACCGTGCCCACCAGACTCGACAGCGTCGCCGAGCACATCGCGGCGGGAACGTTGCCGCCGGCGATCGAGGTGAAGGCGAGCGAGGATTGGATCGTCGAGGGCAGGAGACAGAGATAGAGTATGCCCAAAGCCAGGGGGCCGGGCACGAGCCATTGCGGCAGAGTATGAAAGAGGAGAAGGCCGACGAGCGGGAACATCACGAAGGTCGACGCGAGCACCAGCGCATGGAGGCGCCAATGCGCGACGCCCGCGATCACATTCGCGGTCGCCAGGCGCGCGCCATAGAGAAAGAACATGAAGGCGATCGCGACGTCGGTCGCGATCTTCACCGGCGTCTCGAAGACCGCCGTCGGCGGCGCCACGCTCGCCAGCACGACGGTCGCGATGAGACACATGGTGAACGTGTCGGGGGCGAAGCGAAGCAGGGTCGGGCGCATGATGCGCGTAATATGCCGCAGCGGGCGCTCATTCGGAATGACGTTGTCCGTGGTTTCAGTTATCATGCCCCGTGATGACAGAGACCTACGATCCCGATCTGCTCGTGACCTTCCTGGCGGTCGCCGAGACCGGGTCTTTCTCGGAAGCCGGGCGGCGGCGAGGCCTGCGCCAGTCGACAGTCAGCCAGCAGGTGCGCCGGCTCGAAGCGGAAACGCGCAGGCGCTTGTTCGATCGGGACACCCATAAGGTCTCGCTGACGGTCGACGGGCAGGCGTTGACCGTGCTTGCCGGCGAGATACTCGCCGCCTATTCGCGGGCCGAGCGCTATTTTTCGAATGCGGAACTGAGGGGTCGGGTCCGCTTCGGCGCCTCGGAGGATTTCGCCCTTTCGAGCCTCCTCCCGCAGGTCCTGCGCGCGTTTGCGTCGAGGCATCCTCAAGTCGACATCGAGATGACGATCGGGCTCGCCGCCGACCTCTATCAAGGCATGGATGAGGGCGCGCTCGACCTCATTTTCGCCAAGCGGCGGGCGGGCGACGGTCGCGGCCGCATCGTGTGGCGCGAGGACATGGTCTGGATCGCCGCGCCGGATTGGCGGCGGGATCGTGAGCGCCCGCTGCCGCTTGTCCTCTATCCGCCGCGCAGCGTCACCCGCGAAGCGGTTCTTGCGGCGCTCGAGAAGGCGAATGTTTCCTGGCGCATCGCCTGCACTTGCGGCTCGCTTTCAGGGCTGGTCGGCGCCGTTCTTGGCGGCATTGGCGTCGGCGCGCAGTCCGCGCGTTTGAGATCGGAAGGGACGGTCGCCGTTGGTCTTAAGGCCGGGCTACCGCCGCTCGGCGAGACGGAATTCGTCGTCGTGCCCGCGCTCGGCCGGCCGAGCGCGCCGGTTCAGGCGATGGCCGACACCATCCTTGAGTTCGGCCGCGCCTTCCGCGTCCAAGCGCCTTAGGGCGCGCTTACGGATCGGCACAGGCAGGGGAAGCAAGGCAGCCCCGGAGCCGCCCCAAGAGTAGGAGGCGCGCCGGATCTCAGTGCGAACCCACAAGGCTGAACGCCAGCGAAATCGCTCCGACCGAGATGAGGGTCACGGCCCAGGTCGCGTCGAGATTGAACCAGCTCCGCGACACGAATTTCAGTCCCAGATAGCGATAGACCAGCCACGCGGACAATCCGCCGGCCACGATCATCGCGCCGGTATGAACGATCGAAACGAGCACAGCCATTCCGACGTTTGCGCTGATGAGCGTGCTGGCGGCGGCGTCGCCTCTGTCGAGGCCATTGGCCGCACAAAGCCCGAGATAGATCGGCGCCAGCATCAATCCCGCGCCATGCGCAATCGCCGCGGCGAATGACCAGAGCCCGAGCTGGGTCGGTCTTATGCGCGCCAGCGCTCGCGGATGGCGTCGGTCGATGAGGCGAAAGGCGCCGAAGCCCATCACCAACAGGGCGGCGCCGATCCGGATTTGCCGCTGCCAGTAGGCGAGAGTGATCAGCAGCGAGAACGGCAGGATCATGAGTAGCATTGCGAGCAGATGGCCGGCCGCCAACGCCCCGAGCGCCGCCGTGAGCGCTCGCGGGCTTTTCTCCATCATCCCGGCCGAGACCGCGAGCGGCCATCCCATCCCGGGATTCACCCCATGGTAGAGGCCGCTCGCAATGACTGCGAGCCACAGTCCCGCGACGGCCCAGTCGATCCCGCTTCCGTTCAAGCCGATGGATAGCAGAACGAATCCGTCGAGCAGTCGCCGCCGTCCAGCCGGATCTGATGGGCGCGGTATCCGTCCGGGAAGCTCACCCAATAGTCCTTCGCCAATTCGAGGCCCCCGGCAGGATTGGCGATCGCCATGACCTCGGCTCCTGGGACGCCGTCGGGATAGAACTGATTGTCCCAGGTGGAATAGAGCGAGTTGGTCCAATAGACGCGCTTGCCGTCACGGCTGATCTCGACCATCTGCGGGCCGCCGCCGTATGCTTTGCCGTTCGGGTGTGGCGTGCGCCGGGCGATGCCGCCGACACGGACGGAGCCCGTGAGCTTCGGCTTTCTTGGCTCGGTGACGTCATACTGACGCATCTCCCCGGTCCCCCAGCAGGCGACGTACAGGAATTTGTCATCCATGGAGAGGTCGATATCGGTCACAAACGGCGGCACGGCTCCAAAACCCTGCAACAAGGGCGGCAACTGCTCCTTGGGCGCAGGCTCCGCCGGGATCGTCGCTGTCTTCTCGACGTGGAAACTGCCGTCTTCGCGCCACCAGGTCCAGATCGAGCCCTCGAGATTCGTCGTATCGATCACGACGCCCAGAAATCCATATTCGCGCACCGGATCATGCGCCGGGCGGACTTCGAGCGCCATCTGGTGATTGGCGCCGAGATCGACCGTCTGCACATTGCGCCGGGCCCGCAGATCCCAGAAATGGAGATGGTGGCCGTATTTGTTCGAGAGCAGGTCTTCCGGCACGGCCCCGTTCTCGTATTGCGGCGGCAGCCCCCATTCGCTTGACACCATGTAGTCGCGCGGCAGGTTCCACCAGAAATCGTAGTGCAGCTTTTGTGGTCCGCGGTCGATCTCCCAGCGGCCGAGGATATCGAATGTTTCGCAGTCCATAATGAAGACGCCGGGCGGGCCGTCCGTCCCATCCTTGCCGCCGCCGCCAAGCGTGCTGACGTAGATCCCTTCCGGTCCGCAATGGACAGTATGAGGCCGGGAATAGCCCGTCTTTTTGAAGATTTCCTCAGGCTCGATGATCTTATGGATCTTCGCTTGCGTTGGATGGGGCTTCGTATCCACCACATAGACGCGCGATGAGCGGATGCCGGGAATGATCAGATAGCGCCGTTCGAGGAAGGCGTGGCCGGTGAGCGGCGACAAGGCCGACGAGCAGGCGTTCCAGCCGAAATGATGGAATTCGTCGCCCTTGTAGGGCATCGTCACCGTGTGAACGACCTGACTGTAAGTCGGGGAGCCGCGCTTGACGTCGATGACGGCGAGCGCATCGGGCTCCGAGAAATCCCCGCTGAGCACCGCGGTATAGGCGAATTCCTCCGGCGGCCCTTCCATGGCGAGCTTCGGCGACGGGTAGAAGGTCGGATCAGGTTTCATAGCCATGGAGCTTCCTTCCCAAATTCGCGTCCAGGGAGAACTCTACCGCGATTTTTAAGCTTTGGCGCGACCGACAGCGTTTGCCATTTGACCCCTTGCGGTCGGACTAGCTATCCACAATCGTTGCGCCACCAACAATTGCAGATAGAGGTGCGCCGCTCGACGGTCGAGGGCCCCATTGGGGCGATGGGGAAGCCGGCGTGACAGAGAATAGCCGCGCCGTTTACCGCTACCGTCGGGAAACGCGCTTCGCTAAGCCGCCGGCGGCGATTTGGCCGTTTGTCTCCGACACCCCCCGCCTGTGGGAGTTGAACGGCTATGCCCCCGTTCAGTTTGAGGAGCGGGTCGACGGTCAAGGCCGTGTTCGTCGCTTCGTGCGCGGCAAGCTTGGGCCTTTCCCGGCGCGATGGGAGGAGGATTTCGGCGAATGGCAGGAGAACCACCGCCTTTTCCAAGTCCGAAACTATCAGAACGGCCCGATGCGGCGGTGGGAGTGGGTGTGTGAGCTCGTTGCCGAAGACGAAGGCTGTCGGCTGATCCTCACCGGCGCGGCCGAGCCCGCCGGCCTGTTGGGCTTGGTGGGAAAGCATGCAGGCCTCTTCGACGCCGAGTTCGGCAAGGCTGCGGCGACGATTGAGAGGCTCATTCGCGAGAGTGACGGCTCAGGACTTGTCCCCGGCTGGAGCCCCGAGGACCTTACGGAGCCGGCCGCCCGCCAACGACTTGATGCGCTCGGCGCGGAACTCGCGAGCGACCCGGCCTCGCATGCTCTTACGCCAAACCTTATCGACTATTTGCGGCATGCGCCGATCGTCGATCTGCGCAGCATTCGTCCGGTGGCGCTGGCGAAACTATGGTCCGTCCCATCGGACAACGCGGTGGAGGTGTTCCTGTCGGCGGCGCGGAAGGGCGTCGTGGCGATGGGATGGGAGCTGCTCTGCCCGCGCTGCCGCGGCGCGAAGTCCCGCGTCAGCCGGCTTCAGGACCTGCCGAAAGGCGCGCATTGCTCCTCTTGCAACACAGACTACGAGCGCAATTTCAGCCGCAACGTCGAGCTGAGTTTTCACCCTGCGCCATGGATTCGTCCCCTCCCGGACGGGGAGATGTGCATGCTGGGCCAGGGCTCCGCGCGGCACATCAAGTTTCAGGGCGAGGTTGCGGCGCAGTCGGCCAAGACTTTCGACCTGTCCTTGACGCCGGGGCCGTACCGTTTTCGCACTGTCGAGGCCGGCGCCGAAGCTGATCGCGACATCGGCCCCGATGGTGTCATCCCGACGCTGGTCGCGCGCGGTGGTGACATTTGGCTCGAAGGGGCGAGCGGCGCGAATGAGCTCGCGATCCGCAACGAGAGCGACAATCCGCTCGCGTTCGTCGTCGAGGACCGCAATTGGACCAGGGATGCGCTGACGGGCGAACGCGTGATCGCCATGCCCGCCTTCCGTCGGCTCGCCCCCGAGCAATTGCTGCGTCCGGGCGACAACGCCGAGGTCGGCTGGATCGCCATCATGTTCACCGACCTCAAGGGCTCGACCGAGCTCTACGATGCGCTGGGAGACGCCCCCGCCTACAACCTCGTCCGCGACCATTTTTCCTTCCTGTCGGACCGGGTGCAGCGCAATCACGGTTTCGTCGTCAAGACCGTGGGCGATGCGGTGATGGCCGCCTTCTCCCGGCCCGATTACGCAGTCCGCGCGGCGCTTGCGATCCAGGACGATGTCGCAAGCTTCAACGCCGCCCGAGGCGGAGGCGCAAGCGCGACGCCCATCGTGCTGAAGCTCGGACTTCATGCCGGACCCTGCATCGCAGTCAGTACGGGCGACGCGCTGGACTATTTCGGCGCCACTGTGAACATCGCGGCGCGCCTCGAACACCAGTGCCGCGGCGGCGAGGTGATCGTGTCGGAGGACGTGGCGCGAGAAGCCGAAACCGCAGCGGCGCTGGCGGATCGGACGCAGATCGAAGAAACGGCGATGCTGCGCGGCGTCAGCGCGCCGGTTCGGTTCGTTCGGATCACGGGCATTCGCTAAGTGGGCGAGATGCAGCCATCGCGTGAGTGGGAGGCGGAGGCGCGGCCGGCGTCCGGACCCCTCGGCGGCGGCGTGTTCGACCCGCTGCCGCGCGAAGCGCCTCCAGCGCCTCCGCCTGACAAGTTGCGCGCAGTAAAGCCCGCTCAGGGCCCTCTACAAGTTGAAGCGGCTGATAGAGACGCGGTATGATACCGTACCGGAGCCAAATGATCGGCATCGAAGGGATCACGCCGACTCCACCCCCAGTCTAAACTGGAAGATTTGATATGGCAGCGGCCACAGGTCGAAGCAAATCAGTCCGAGTCAAAGCGGAGATAGGTAAACCGATGGCTCGAGCGCACGCGTTCATTTCCTATGTTCGCGAGAACAGCACGATAGTTGACCGTTTGGCGGAAAATCTACGAAATTTTGGCGTTGAGGTCTGGCTTGATCGGGACAAGATTATTCCTGGTCAGCGATGGAAGACCGCAATTGCCACCGCAATTGAGCAAGGAGCTTTTTTCCTTGCTTGTTATTCAAAAGAGCTAAATGCGCGCTCGGACACATATATGCACGGGGAACTACGCCTCGCGATCGACCAACTGCGGAACATGCCCAACGACCGGATTTGGTTCATTCCGGTACTTTTGAACGACGCCCAAATTCCGGCGCACGATATCAGTGATCGTGAAAAGCTTAGCGATATTCAGGCGGTACCGCTTTTCCCCGACTGGAATCTCGGTCTGACTAAAATATTAGTGGCAATGCGAATGGATGTTACGGTCCCGCCTGTCTACACTGCCAGCCGTGAGAATACAAAGCAATTACAACTTGGTGGGCAGCAGCGCGAACTGACTGTGATGTTCAGCGACATCCGGTCGTTCACGACTCTTGTCGAAGGCTTCTCGGCCGATGAATTATGCAGGTTTCTCAATGAATATCTGTCGCCGATAACCGACGTCATTCTGCAGGAGAAAGGCACGATCGACAAATACTTAGGCGACGCGATAATGGCTTTCTGGAATGCGCCGGAAGACGATCCCGCGCACGGAATTCACGGAGTGCGGAGCGCGCTTAAAATGCGCGAGGCATTGGTCCGCATGAACGCAGGATGGATGGAGCGGGCCGAGAAGGTTGGACGCTCCTTCCGTCCGGTAAAATTCGGCATCGGACTCAACACCGGGGAATGCGCCGTCGGCTATATGGGGTCTGTGCAAGTACCCGCCTATTCCGCGATTGGTGAGGAGGCCAATATCGCCTCCCGCCTCGAAGGTGCGTGCAAGATCTTCGAAGTTGACATCATCTGCAGTGAGACGACACGCGCCAAGGCACTGGAGTTCGCGTGGCTCGAGATCAATTCCGTCCTGCTCAAGAACAAGGTAAAGCCCGTCGGCCTTTACGCGCTGATAGGAGGCGTTGATCTCGCCAAAAGTGACGAATTCGCCAAGCTCAGCCGCGTTCATTCCGCGATGCTCGGAGCTTACCGCAATCGGGACTTCGCGCGCGCGCTGACCCTCGCCAGCGAAGGGGCGGCGCTCGCTCCGGACGCCGTCCGCGGACTCTATGGTTACAACGGACGCCGCTTCGCCCAGTTAGCGGAGAGCTCGTCGGATCCCGATTGGCGGCCCTTAATCGCGCTCGATGAGAAATAGCCGCGCACCATTGCCTTGGGGTCGTCCCCGAAGATTCAAACTTGGCTGGCGTCCGATGAATTCGATCTGGCAATTGCTGCAAGAGCCCCGAAGAACGTCGTCGATTGCGATTCGCATTGGCGGTGCAGGGCGCGAGCACGAGCGGAAGGGAGCCATCGCTGCGCGAAAACCGAAATAGCCACGAAAATTAGACAGCAAGGTCCGGAGTTCGGCCGCGCGAGGATCGGCCTAGTCGGGAAGGCAAGACAAACCCCGGAGCCGTCCTTATGTTCAGCCCCATGATCGAAATGCGTGAGCCCGACACGTCACGGGCGCCCGCTCGCGACGAAGAGCGCTGGCAGGCGGTTTCTCGCCGCGATTCCGCCTTCGACGGCAAGTTCCTGTTCGCCGTTCGCACCACAGGCGTCTACTGCCGGCCGAGCTGCGCCTCGCGACCGGCGAAACGCGAGAATGTTTCGTTCTTCGAGACCGGCGCTCAAGCCGAGAAGGCCGGCTACCGGGCCTGCAAGCGCTGCCGGCCCGACAAGCTCGGCGCACCCGACCCGCAAATCGAAGCGGTCAAGCGGGCGTGCGAACGGATCGAGCAGGCGGAGGAGGCGCCCAAGCTCGCTGACCTCGCCGGGAGCGTGGGCTTGAGCCCCTATCATTTCCATCGCGTCTTCAAGACCATCACCGGCGTGACCCCGAAGGCCTATGCGGCGGAGACGCGGGCGCGGCGCGCCGCCGACGGACTGCGTACAGCGGAGACGGTCACAGAAGCGATCTACGACGCGGGCTTCAATTCCTCGAGCCGCTTCTACGAGAGCACGGCGGCTCGGCTCGGCATGACCCCGGGCGCCGTCCGGCGCGGCGGGGCAGGGACGGTCATTCGCTTCGCGGTCGGCGAGGCCTCGCTCGGCGCGGTGCTGGTCGCCGCCACGGACAAGGGCGTGTGCGCAATTCTGCTCGGCGACGATCCCGAAGCGCTGGTGCGCGAGCTGCAGGACCGCTTCCCGCGCGCGGAGTTTCAGGGCGGGGACGCCGAATTCGAGCGCATGGTCGCGCAAGTGGTTGGCCTCGTCGAAGCGCCCGGTCAGCGCCTCGATCTGCCGCTCGACATCCGCGGCACCGCGTTTCAGCAGCGGGTATGGGCGGCGTTGAGCGCCATACCCGCCGGCAAGACGGCGACTTACAAGGAGATCGCTCGCGCGATCGGCCAGCCGAAAGCCGTGCGCGCCGTCGCCCAGGCTTGCGGCGCCAATCCGCTTGCGGTCGCGATCCCCTGTCATCGGGTGGTGCGGTCGGACGGCGACCTCTCCGGCTATCGCTGGGGTGTCGAGCGCAAGCGCAAGCTGATCGATCGGGAGGCAGCCTAATGAAGGCCCGCACGCCGACGCCTCTGCTCGAGCAGGCCGTCATCGGTCCCCTTCGAGCCCTCACCCCTACCCCTCTCCCTGGGGGAGAGGGGGAAACGGCGGTGCCGCGCACCCCTTCTCCCCAGAAGCCCGTCGAGAGACGGGCGTCCTTCGATGCCCCAAGAGCGCCGGAGGAGGGGACGCCCGTCGCAGCCGCGATCGGCGCGCTTGACTGGCCGGCGATCGAGCGCGAGCTCGACGCCTACGGCTGCGCGATCGCCCCCAAGCTCATCTCGCGCGAAACGTGTCGCGAGCTTGCGGCGCTCTATCCCGACGACGCGCGCTTCCGCTCGCGCATCGTGATGGCGGCGCATGGCTTTGGCCGGGGGGAGTACAAATATTTTGGCGATCCGCTGCCTGAGCGGATCGTCGCGCTTCGCCGCGGCTTCTATTCGAGGCTCGCGGCCGTAGCCGACCGGTGGAACGAGGCGATGGGCGTTTCCGTCCGCTATCCCGCCGAGCACGAGGCGTTCCTGGCGCGCTGCCATGAGGCGGGCCAGACGCGGCCGACGCCTCTCCTGCTGCGCTATGGTCCTGGCGACTATAATTGCTTGCACCAGGACGTGTACGGCGAGCATCTCTTTCCGCTGCAACTGGCGATCCTGCTTTCCGAGCCTGGGCGCGACTTCAGCGGCGGCGAATTCGTGCTGACCGAGCAGCGGCCGCGCATGCAGTCGCGGGCGGAGGTCGCGCCGCTTACGCAGGGCGACGGGGTGATCTTCGCCGTGCGCGAACGCCCAGTGCAGGGAACGCGGGGAACCTATCGCGTCAATCTGCGCCATGGCGTGAGCCGGATCAGAAGCGGCGAACGCTTCACTCTCGGCGTGATCTCTCACGATGCGGCGTGAAGGCTCTTCTTATTGCTGAGCAAGGAACGGGGAGACGCATTGCTTCGCGACAGGCAGGCTTGCGGTCGCGAAGCCGCTCAAAAGGAAATCGCCCTGTCTTTTGAAATCACGGGTCTCTTCTACGGACTCTACGACGATGAGCTGCAAAGCCTCGGCGTGAAGGGCCTCATCGCCGAGGAGCAACCCGGTTTTCCCGATCGCGTCGAGCTCCGGGACGTCGAGCCGGGGGAGGCGCTGTTGCTTCTCAACTACCTCCATCAGCCGGCCGACACGCCGTACAAAGCGAGCAACGCCATTTTCGTCCGCGAATGGGCCGAGACGCCCTATCGAGCCGTGGACGAGATTCCGGATGTCCTCCGCATCCGCCCGATCTCGTTGCGCGCCTTTGGCGCGTCGGGAGACATGGTCGACGCCGATCTCATCGAAGGCGACCTTAAGCCAACCATCGCGCGGCTGTTCGCCAATCCTGAGGCCGCCTACATCTATGCGCATTACGCGAAGCGTGGCTGCTATGCGGCGCGGATCGATCGAGGATAGGGGCGGCGTGGCCGGTCTGTGGGCGCGGTCGCGGACCGCGCCGCCGCGCTCGACGAGCGCGGCTACAAAGTTGCCTGCAGGGGCGGCGCGTCGGGTTGCTGCGCGTGATTTTGGGGCTTATGGACGCTGGCGAACGTGCTCAGCCTTGAGGTTCCCATGCCCGCTGCCCGCCAGCCCGTGATTTTCGTGCCGCATGGCGGCGGGCCCTGCTTCTGGATCGAGTTTCCGCCGCCCTTCGGTCCGCACGCCTGGGACAGCCTGCGCGACTACCTTGCCGGCCTCGTCAAGTCGCTGCCCGAGCGGCCGAAGGCGTTCCTGGTCGTCACCGCCCATTGGGAGACGGATCAGCCGACCGTCAGCGTCAACCCGAAGCCGGGCATGCTCTACGACTATTACGGCTTTCCCGAGCACACCTACAAGCTGAGCTATCCGGCGGCGGGCGATCCGGAGCTGGCGGCGCACGTCAAGCGCCTCATCGAGGCGGCGGGATTGCCCGTGGCCACCGACGGCGAGCGCGGCTTCGACCATGGGGTGTTCGTGCCCTTCCTCATCGTCGATCCGAAGGCCGAGATCCCGGTCGTCATGTTGTCGCTGCGCAAGGACCTCGATCCCGCCTTCCACATCAAGCTCGGCAAGGCGCTTGAGCCCTTGCGCGATCAGGGCGTGGCGATCATCGGCAGCGGCATCGAGCTACCACGACCTCAGGCATTTCCGAGACGGCGACACGAAGGCCTCCGCGAGACTTGACGCCTGGCTCGACGAGACAGCAAGGGCGCCGGGACCGGAGCGCGAGGCGCGGCTCACCGCAATGGGACAAGGCGCCGTCCGCACGCGCCTGTCATCCCGCGCGAGGAGCACCTCCTGCCGCTGATGGTGGTGGCCGGCGCTGCTGGCGACAGCAAGGGCACGCGCGACTTCAACGACAAGATCGGCGGCAAGATGATGTCGGCGTTTCGGTTCGGGTGAGTGTGCTGAAAAATCACTTGATAATGGTCAAGCCCTTCCGAGATCGGTAGGCGTTGAGCGTTTGGAGCTGGTCGCTGGAGGCGCCTCTAATCGTCGTCAGATTGGGCAGGTTTTGCAAGGGTGTGAGGTCCGCGACCTTCGTATTCGGTAAAGTGAGCTCCTGGAGCGCGGTCAGGCCGTTGAGGGGCGCGAGGTCCGCGACCTGCGTATTCTGTAGATCGAGCGACTGGAGCGCGGTCAGGCCCGTGAGGGGCGCGAGGTCCGCGACCTGCGTATTCTGTAGATCGAGCGACTGGAGCGCGGTCAGGCCCGTGAGGGGCGCGAGGTCCGCGACCTGCGTATTCTGTAGACTGAGCGACTGGAGCGCGGTCAGGCCCTTGAGGGGCGCGAGGTCCGTGACCTGCGTATCGAATAGGCTGAGCGACTGGAGCGCGGTCAGGCCGTTGAGGGGCGCGAGCGTCCGCGACCTGCGTATTGAATAGATTGAGCGACTGGAGCGCGGTCAGGCCCTTGAGGGGCGCGAGGTCCGCGACCTGCGTTGCCGATAGATTGAGCGACTGGAGCGCGGTCAGGCCCTTGAGGGGCGCGAGGTCCGCGACCTGCGTATCTGATAGACTCGAGCGACTGGAGGGTGGTCAAGCCCTTGAGGGGCGCGAGGTCCGCGACCTTTCGTACTCGTTAGATCGAGCGACTGGAGCGCGGTCAGGCCCTTGAGGGGCGCGAGGTCCGCGACCTGCGTAGACGATAGGTTGAGTGCCTGGAGCGCGGTTACTTTAGCAAGAAGAGTTACACCTTTCGCTAGGTTCTCGGCTTGGAAACGGAGCCCGCGTTGCGCTTCGTGCTCGTCTCCCGAGACCTCGATGCCCAAATCAGCCAGTTGCGCGCGCATCCGCTCCGCCGCGCTGGCGTTCCAGATGATCGCGCCGGCCGCCGCCGCGGCCATCAGCCCGAACAAGGCGGGGGCCGCAAAGGCGCGCGCCAAGGTCAGCCAATCGACCCGCCGCCGTCCGAGATAGCGGGAAACCGCGCGGGCGACGAAGTCATGCGACAGCTCCCAGACTCCTTGCGCCGAATCGAGCGGCCGGGCGAGCGCGGCAGCGGAAAGTCCGTTCATCACCGCCCGCACCTCGCCGGGCCGAAGGCGGGTTTCCTCGACGAGTTCCTGCTCGGAGCGCGGCCTTTTGGTGCCCTGCTCGGTGACAAGCTCCTTCAAGACGCGTGGCGCGATTTCACGGATCGCCGGCTGCTCGACCGATTGCTCGATGTAGTGGCGCACGAGTTCGCCGGCGTCGAGCGACGGGGCGCTCGCGCGGCCCTGCGACAGCACATGGCCGACGACGTTCAGCGTGATCGGCCGGATCATGCCTGGGCTGTCGTCCAATTCGGAGGCGCTGGTCGCGATGCGGTCGAGCGCGTCCGGCTGCAGCGCAAGGCCAGAGCGGGTCATGAATTTCGCGCCAGCGGCGATGGTGAAGCGCCCGACCTCCTGCCAATTCTCACCTTGGCGAAGGAGCGGCAGGCCAAGCTCGTCGATCGCCGTCTTATAGTCGCTGCGCAGCACCAGCAGCAGCTTGAGGCCCTTGATCGGCTTCGCGCGCAGATCGTCGAGGAACGCTGTGAAGGCTTTCTGGCGCGTCTGAGCCCGCGAGGATGACGAACTCCTCGAACTGGTCGAGGACAAGCAGAACCTTCTCGTCCGCGCGCTTCGCCAGGGCTTCGAGCAGGCCGCGCAGCGTCTTCGCCTCGCCCAGCCTCCATTTTTTCGCCTCGGCCAGCTTCTTGATCGCTTCGCCAAGCGCCGCCTCCGGGTCCTGCCAGGCGCGCGCCTCGACGACCGTCCAACCCGCTTCGCGCAACTCGGGCAAGCGCGTAGGCGCTGAGGACCGAGCTCTTGCCCGAGCCTGAGTCGCCGGTGAGGTAAAGCGGCGTCGCATCGGCCCGTTTGAGCCAGGCGAGGACCTTCTCGTGGATGCGGTCGGCGCGATCGAACTTGGCGCGATCCTCCGCCGTGTCGAGATAGGGCCCGATGCGGAAATAACCCTCGGGAACCGCATCGACCTTCACCGCCAGCGCTTGCGCCTGTTTGCGCTTCCGCTCGGCCTGCCATTCGGCCAGGATTTGCGCGCCGACGATGAGGACCGGCAGTCCGATCAAGACCGTATATTTGAGCCATGGCGGCTCAAGCGGGAACCCGAGGAACCGCTCCAGCCCGACATTGAGCGAGCCAGCGAAGCCAAGGACAAGCACGACGAGCGCGAGAAGCGCCGCCGTCCTGCCAAGAACTTTGCCGGGCAGGAAACTGCGGACCGCCTCGACGTCCTTTTTGTCGAGCTCCAGCAGCTTCGGCGTGCCGGCCGCGACAGTCGGCGCCTCGTTCACAACTCCCTCCCAATCGTCTTGGCTACACTAGACCAGATGTTCGCCTGAGATAGGGCGACCCGTCTCACAATATGCAGGTTGACGAGGGTTGCGCTGGATGGACCAGCGCCGAGCCTCACGCATAGGAGACGGGTCATGGAGCAGCGTATCATCTACGTCGGCCTGGATGTGCACAAAGATACAATCGCGGTGGCGCTTGCCGAGGCGGGCAAGCGGGGGGAGCTGCGCGAGTATGGCAAGATCGCGAACACGCCGGCGGCGCTGAGGACTCTGGCGGCGAAGCTGGCGAGTCATGGCTGGCGCCTTCGATTTTGCTATGAGGCTGGCCCTTGCGGTTACGGCGTTCAGCGCCAGCTGAGCGAAGCCGGGCACGAATGCGTCGTAGTCGCCCCGTCGTTGATTCCGCGCAAGCCCGGCGATCGGGTCAAAACCGACCGACGCGACGCGATTAACCTGGCCAAATTGCACCGAGCGGGTGAACTGTCGTCGGTGTGGGTTCCAGACCCAGCCCATGAGGCGATCCGCGATCTGGTGCGCGCGCGACTGGCGGCGGTGCGCGTGTTGCGGCAGGCGCGCCAGCAACTCTCCGGCTTTCTGCTGCGCCATGGCCGTCATTATAACCGGCCGGCCTGGACCCTGATGCACCGGCGCTGGCTCGCCGGATTGTCGTTCGAACACGCAGCGCATTACATCGTGCTGGAAGATTGCATCGCGGCCGTCGAGGCGGCGACGGCTCGGCGGGATCATCTTGAAGCCCACATCGAAGCCGCGCTTCCGGACTGGTCGCTGACGCCAGTGGTGAAGGCGCTGCAAGCGCTGCGTGGCCTCGCGCTGGTGGCCGCTGCGACGCTGGTGGCGGAACTCGGCGACATCACCCGTTTCGCCAATCCGCGGCAGTTCATGGCCTATCTGGGTCTCGTTCCTTCCGAGCATTCCAGCGGAAGCACGCGACGCCAGGGCGGAATCACCAAGGCGGGCAATGGCGCGGCGCGGCGCATGTTGATTGAGGCGGCATGGAGCTACCGGTTTCCAGCCCGTATCGGTCGCGATCTCCTTCTGCGCCAAGAAAAGTTGAGCAAGCCAATCCGAGACATAGCCTGGAAGGCCCAGGAGCAACTCTGCCGTCGATATCGCAAGCTCGCCCATGCGGGGAAATTGAAGACCGTGATCACCGCCGCGATTGCGCGCGAGCTTTCGGGCTTCGTTTGGGCGATCGCGAAACAGACGCGACCGGAAATCGCGTAGGGCGTCGAAGCTGAAGCCGAGGGATTGCGAAGAGGAGGCCATCGACCACAACTCATCCAAAGTTAGGCAAGGCTGGAGGCACGGTCACGGCCAAGAGAACCCTCGTTTCCACTAACAGCCGGATTCTATCCGACGCTGGATCCTAGACAGAGGAAGCTCCGCGACGCATTACCGGTCCGGCGGTAACCAACCCGCGTATCAGAGCATGATCAACCGTCGTTCTCATGATCGTGCCTCTTGCCCTGCCTAACGGCGGTCGATTTGAAACGCTCGATCGCGAGCAAAAGAATATTCGCGCCTGCAGCTTGAAACGGCGAACATGAGAGTGGAGAGGCCAGATTTCGGGAAGTGAGCTGGAACACAGCGCGCCGGCGAAAATCGCGCTATGCGAGGGTGTGCATGAGTAGTGACATTTCCGTTGGCACGCGCCTTGCAACAGTTCGTTAACGGAAATGTGACGATTATATACGCCTGTCACAAATTGTACTTGGGGTGTGAACGCCTACCTAAGTGAACACCATGATCCTCTCCCTCAGTCCAGAAGTCCGCGAAGCAGCGCTCGATCTCAAGGCGTTGCGCAAAAAGATAAAAGAGGCCGGCGAGCGGGCCTATGAGTGGTTTCCGGCCGAAGCCAACGCACGCCAGCGGATGCTCTGCCTAAGTCTTGAGCTAGGGGGCGATGAAGAAGCCCTCAGCAGCCGGCAGACGCCGCCGCCCAAGCCCGGCGAGGGTTTTCTGAAGCTGGCGCGAAGCTCAAGGGGCTGACCCTTTTTTCGCAACGCCGGTCGCCAATGATGCGGCGCCTGTGAGCCGCTTGGGCCTCAGTGGGGTTTGAGCGACGCCAGTCCGAGGACGGGATTGTTTTTGTAGGACTCCACGCATTGCTCTTCGCGGGCCCGTTCACGCTCATTCGTGGTGTAGGCGTGCGAGTCCTGACCTATCGTGATCGGTAGGAGCGGCACTTGCGGAGACTGCTGACGAAGCTCGAGCGCCCGCTCGACCATCATGCACTGCAAGACTTTGTCGACCCACCAGATGTGACTGAGCGCCAAGCCGCCCGGATCAGGTTCGGCGGCCGTCGCCGGCCAGACCGAGTTGTTGGTTTCCCTCGCTCCGAGCTGTTTGTCGATGTTCCCCTTGATGGTGTTGTGGCAGTTGTAGGCAATTTCCAACAAGGCTCCGACCGGCAATGCATCGGTCCCATACGGTTGCAGCTCTTTCAGAGTGTAAGTCTGACAATCAATCGAACTCACATTCAAATTCCGGTCTTCAATGCCAAACTGTGAATCGACGGCGATCTTTAAAGTCGACCCCAGGATGTTGTGCTGAAGCTCCCAGTCTTTATTCGCGGAGTAAAATCGTTTAATCGCCGCGTCTAACTTGTTGCCCTCGGTCTTGGTCTTGATGGCGTCGTTCATTTCGTAAGTGGAGAGCCATTTTTCGTCGATAAGCTTGTCCAAGCTTTCGAGGGCGGTCAGCACCGCTGCGGAATCCTTTTCGATTGTTGCAGTTCCGGTTTGGTATTCCCAGCTGCGGCCTTGAAAGTAGAAGCTGATCGCGGTGCCGACGACGCCGGACGCCAGAATGACGCCGCCGATCGTGCCCACCACCCGACTGGTCCAGGATTGGGGGTGACCCGGCTTCGCGGACGGGCCAGAGACGTTATCGGCGTCGTTTTCAGCCACCCTCGAATCCTCAGACCGCGGCGTGCGGCGATACGCGTTCAGAAAAAGTCACTCCGGCGGCAAAACCGGCCCGAATCTCGGCACGAGATGGAGGTCCTCGCCGGTCCACGGATGCGCGATTGCGACCTCTTCATTGAGCTCGACGCCGAGACCGGGCTCTTCCGGCGGGATGACGAAGCCGTCCTCCCAGCGTATCGGCTTTTTCAAGATCTGAGCATGGAAGCCGTCCCATCGCTCGATGCTCTCGAGGATGAGGAAATTCGGACTGCACGTGGCGAGTTGGATGTTGGCCGCGCCGACGACGGGCCCGCAATAGAGATGGGGCGCGATCTGCGCGTAGTGCGCTTCCGCCATCCCGGCGATCTTCTTGGCTTCGAGAATCCCGCCGACGCGGCCCAGATTCATCTGCAGGATCGACGCGGCGCCGGTTTCGAGCACGCGGGCGAATTCATACTTGGTCGTGAGCCGCTCGCCTGTCGCGATCGGCAGGCGGCATTGCGCGGCGACCTTGGCCATCTCCTCCGGCGCCTCGGGCGGGGTCGGCTCCTCGAACCATAAAGGCTCGTAAGCCTCGATGCGCCGCGCCAGACGCAGCGCGCCCGAGACGGTGAACTGGCCGTGCGTCCCGAACAGAAGATCGCATTTGGTTCCGACTGCGTCGCGCAGCGTTTTCAAGAAGGCCTCGCAAAGCTCAAGCCTTTCGAGGCTCGGCTGGCGCGGATCGAAGGTGGAGTAAGGCCCGGCGGGATCGAACTTCACCGCGGTGAAGCCTTGCGCCATGTATTTGAGCGCGCGTTTCGCGGCGGCATGCGGATTCGAATAGACCAGGCTCAAGGAATAGGCGTGCGAGCCGGGCTCGTCGGGATAGAGGTAGGTGTAGCTGCGCAGCCGCTCATGGACCTTGCCGCCAAGCAGCGCATAGACCGGTTTGCCCACCGCCTTGCCGACGATGTCCCACAGCGCCATCTCGATGCCGGAGAGGACGCCCATCAGCGAAATGTCGGGCCGGCCCGAATAGCCGCGGCCATAAACATTGCGCCAGAGCGCCTCGATGCGGAACGGATCAGCGCCCACGACATGGCGCTCGAACACGTCCTCGATCATCGCCACGATCGCCCTGGGCGCGAAGCTTGCGGCATAGACTTCCCCCACGCCCTCGATCCCGCAAGCGGTCTTGAGCTTGAGGAACAGGAAGTAGCGGCCGCCGAAGGCCGGCGGGGGATTGCCGACGACGAAAGTTTTCAGCTCGGCGATCTTCATGGGCGATCTGTCGACGGAAGAGACGGTAGGTCCGAAGTTCGATCCTTGGCGTTAGCGCGCGCGGTTGTCGATGTGGTAACCCGCGGCTCGCCTCTCTCCAAGCCTCGACGAATATGCGTCAGGAGTCCATGATGGCCGAAACGATCGTCCTCGTTTTGCGCAACCTGCCCGTGTTTCTGTTCGTGGCGGCGCTTGTGTTCGCTGGGTTAAGCCGATCCAGCGCTTCGGGCCCCGAACGCTTGCTGGGGTGGATCCTGCTCTTGCCCATTGGCGTCACGGGCCTGTGGGCGGCGATCTTTCATCTCTTTTTTCCGCAAATCGCAGCGGCCGACATTGGCTGGGAGGTCAGTCCGTTCCAGTTCGAGGTGGGGCTGGCGGATCTTGCGATTGGCGCGACCGCCTGCGTGAGCTTCTGGCGCAGCCTCGACTTCAAGGCGGCTGCGGTCATCGCGAGTTCAATCTTCCTTCTTGGCGACGCGGTCGGCCATGTGAAGCAGATGATGATCGCCGGCAACTTCGCGCCCGGTAACGCCGGCGTTCCCTTTTACAGCGATATCGCCTTCCCCTTGCTGGCGATCATTCTGCTCATCATCGTGCGGCGGTCGCAGGCGGCGCCGCGGATTTCCTAGTCGCTCAAAACACGATCACGTTGCGCACGGCCGCGCCGGAGCGCGAGGAGGCGAGAGCCTCGTTGATCGAACTCCAGCCGATAGCGCCCGCTGATCAATTGGTCGAGCTTGAGGCGCCCCTCGCGATAGAGCTTGACGATCGTCGGCACGTCGATGGCGGGCCGCGCCGAGCCCATCTTGGAACCGAGAATCCTTTGGCCGTCGGCGGCGAGCCAGCCAGGATCGATCGTCGCCATGACCCCTGACGGCGGCATGCCGACCAGCACGGTCGCGCCGTTGCGCTTCATCAGCGAAACGCCCTGTTCGGCCGCGCCCTTGACCCCCACGGTGACGAACACCCAATCCGCCTTGCGTCCTCCGTTTAGCGCCGCCGCGAGTTCGGCGACGTTTTCGCTTTTGGCGTTGATGGTCTCGGTCGCGCCGAATTCACGCGCCGCCGCGAGCTTGGCGGGCTCCACGTCGACGGCGATGATCGGGGAAGCGCCGGCGATCCGCGCGCCCTGGATGGAATTGAGGCCGACGCCGCCGCACCCGATGACGACGACGCTGGATCCTGCTTTCACGCCGGCCGTGTTGACGACCGCGCCCATGCCGGTCAGCACGCCGCAGGCGATGAGCGACGCGCTGTCGAGCGGGATCTCCTTCGGGATTGCGATCGCCTGCGACTGGTCGACCACCATATGCTGGGCGAAGGCGCCGGTGCGCAGGCCGTGGACGATCGGCTGGCCTTTACCGTCGTGCAGCGGGGTCAAGCGGTCGAGCGGGAACACTTCCTCGCAGAAGACGGGCGCGCCCTCGGCACAGGCGGGGCAGAAGCCGCAATTGCGGATGAGCGTCGCCACCACATGGTCGCCGACTTTCAGGTGCGTCACGCCCGGGCCGACCGCCTCGATCACGCCTGCCGCCTCGTGCCCGTAGACCGCGGGCAAATCGCCGCCCCAGGCGCCATCGACGTAGAAAATGTCGCTGTGGCAGATGGCACAGGCCGCCGTCCGGATCATGACCTCGCCCGGGCCCGGCCCGGCGAGCTCCACTTTCTCAATCGTCAAGGGCGCGCCGAAGGCGCGGCAGACGGCGGCTTTGGTTTTCATCGGGATAAATCTCGGCGAAAAGGCGCGAACTCGCGCCAGGCGGCTAAATCCCGCGCCGGGGGCGAGAGTTCAAGCGCAGTCTTGAGGCGGGGGGCAATAATTTTCGGGGGAAGTGGTTGTCGGTCGCCGCCGTCCGTCACTTTGGCAGACCGAATACTCCGCGTGCCTCACTTCAGGTGTTCTATTCAGATCTGACAACGCCTAGCAAAGTCACTCAGGGTTTTGTGACCCCACGAACTTGGCGATCGTAGCCGGGTCGAAACCCTCCACGCCGCCTTGAAGGATGCGGACTTCGCTCGGCAGCGCGATGCTCGGAGCGCCTGCCGCAACTATCGCAAAAGTCGGCTTCCCGGAAGCAATGGCGGCCTGAAGGTCAGCGTTTACCAAGGAACTGATCTCATCCTCGCCCACCAAGACGACCACTGCGTCGCACTGCGTCATCATCCGCTGAAGAGCTTCGCTCCAAGGCTCGCCGGCGGCGAGGCGCGTCTGGTCAAATACCTGGAGTCCAGCCGTCTCAAGTCCTGCGCGAAGCTTGCCCGCGGCCCGAGAAATCCTGCGTGCTGTATGAAAGATAGGCAGCTGGTTGGCGCGAAGTTACCGCTAGGGATCTGGAACGCTCCGTTTCTGATGAGTCAGGGTATTCAAGCCGAAGTTGATGCTTGAGCTGCAGCTTCTTCCCATCCGTCAGCTCGACTTCTGCCCTCAGCAGAAATATGCCCAGCCCGCGGTCTGCAGACGAAATTTGCTGGCTCGTTCCTTTGTGACGCGTCGGGGCTCCTTGAAGCTTGGATGGAGGATCCAAACGACTTGTTTCACGTTATCAAGTTCGGCACCGTCGGCCTCTATCCATGCCGACCAGCGCCAGTAGTCCTTGCCGACATATTCGTAATCTTGCCCGATGCGGTAGCTCATGGTTGCACCTCAAGGTGAACCGCACCATTGAACGGGTCGATCGGGTCCGGCAATTCCCACGTCTTCCCACCCCGAGTTAGTCGAAGGCGGACGCGATCACCCTTTCGGACCTTCTTCAGCATCGCGTAGGCGGCGCCCGGCTCCAGCCAAACGTCGGCTGGCTGATAGTCGAGGAAGCCAGCGGTCCGTGAGATTGCCTGGAACTGGCAGCGATCACCCTTCTTTTCATCGTATCCTGCGACCAAGTCCTTCGGCTCGATCCGTACATGGGCCCTCTGACCGTAGACACTTCGCCACAGCTTTATTGTGTTTATAAGCTTTAGGATCACGTCTACCTCTTTGCCCGGTGTGTAGGGCGTGTATTCATTGCCGGCCCCGAGTCTGCGCGCGGCTAGGCCGAGTCCCAGCGCGGCCAGACCTTGATGCAACACTCGAATAGTGGGCTTCCCGCCGCCCTCGGCGTGCTGGAACTCGCTGAGCACGAATTCAGGCTCGACGATCTTTCCGGCATCGTCGGACTGCGGCGTCACCAGCGCGATCAATGCATCCGCATCTTTAATACGCTGGCTCAAGGCGTCGTCCAGCGGTCGACCGCCAACGTCAACGCCGTCGATAACAAGTAGGTCCATCGCTTCAAGAGCCCGGACGACATACTTATGTAATCGTTCGAAGCCGGCCACATCCGCCGGATGCGGGCGGTAAGTGTAGGAGAGAAAGACCTTTTCCATGACGCGGCTCCGGTCGAACCCAGCGTCGGTTCAGCACGCCCGGCAAGTATCCTTGGGGCGTACGACAAGTTCGTGGGCGGACACCGAGACGGCTCCAAAGGAGCCTTAAAGTGAACCGTGCCGGCTTGTCTACTGAACAACGGAGGGAATCCGTAGCTGACGGCCGCACATGGGCAATCCTTCCGAATTTCCTCCGCCCGCGGACCCCGAAATCGAGTGCGCGCATTCCTGCGCGCCTCGGATTGTTCAACCGCTCCCCTTTTTCAACGTGCGGATGGCCCCAGCCGCTGTAGGCTGTGGCCATAATTGATCAGTGTGTTTCACACCCAGCGCCAGCCGCAGACGCGGCGGCCTCGATTCCACCAACAACGCCAGACCCGGCGCCGGGGGCGGCGACGCAGGCCGGGCACCACCCAGACTTGAGTCTTCTCGACCCAGTCGTCGACCGCGCCAGGGATGCGATCGTCGAGCGGCATCGCGCTCACCGTTCCAGGCTCCACGGCCAGACCCGCGGCCGCGACAGCGGCCCCGAACAGAATTCCGCGCACCAATCTCCGGCGATCGATCACCTCCATTCGACGCTTCCTTACTCGATTGCCGCCTGACCGTGGGCAGCCTCGTTGTAGAGCAGGGCGCCTCCGAATCGCGATCACGATTCCGTTACGACAGGGTGCGCGATCAATTTGCGATTGACTGGATTGTCCGAGCGCAAGACGATGATGCTTACGGCTTGTCGACGTCCCCGGCAACGACGACCTCCCCCTGACCCAATTCTACGATATTCGCACGTCAGGCTCATTCTCCGCTGCTGGGTCGGTTCCTGAGCCTTCCACCTAGGCGATGCTGCTCATGGCCTTCATCGGGCTTGGCGTCATGATCCGCCGCCGCGCGGCAGCCGCCGTAGGGTAAGCGGGGCAAGCGGAGCGCGAGCGGCGCAGGGGAGTTTTTTCGGCGGCGCGCTGCCTAGCTCGCCATTACGGGGAAAGTGAATGAGGCGCGTCGCGTGCGGACGCGCCGCCGGGATAGTTTTCCCCACCCCCCTTGCGTCATGCGGCTAAACCCGTTAAGGGAGTTGTTTGGGGTCGACGGCGCGACGGCCCCGAATCAAACATGGCTACCGCCCTGCAAAGATGAAACCGGTGACGGCTGATCGAAGCGGGAGCGGCGGGAAAGGCCGGAGGACGGAAGGGTAACCTTTGCGTCCGTCCGGCCATGTCCTGTCCGAGACTGCCGGCGCGTACCCCTTCGGGGGATACGCTTAATTCCCAAGGCCCCATCCGGGGCTGGGGGCCAGCATAGACGGGGAAGACCGAGTTTTGCATTCCCCGGCGCTTTCCGGGCGGATGAAAGCGGTTCGAACCTTCTGTCCGGCGCCGGGCGTTGAGCCCGCCTCCGGGGACAGGCGCAAATGGTCGCGGCGTTCGATTCGGGGGATCCGAATCGCGCGGCGTGGCGTGTGCAACAGGTGGGTTTTAGGCAACTGAAACCCGCCGACCGGAGATGAGCACCGTGGATAGAACGGAAAAGAAGGAAGCCGTCGCGGCCCTTCACGACGTTTTTTCGAAAACGTCGGTCGTGGTCGTGGCGCATTATTCCGGCCTGACCGTCGCCCAGATGCAGCGGCTGCGCAAGCAGATGCGGCAGGCGGGCGCCAACGTTCAGGTCGCCAAGAACAGCCTGGCTCAGATTGCTCTTGAAGGCACGGACGTCGCCTCGATCGGTCCCCTGCTCAAGGGGCCGACCCTGATCGCTCATTCGACCGATCCGGTGGCGGCGGCCAAGGCCGCCGTGGCTTTCGCCAAGGATCACGAGAAGTTCGTGCTCTTAGGCGGCGCCATGGGCAAGACGGCTCTCGACGTCGACGGAGTCAAGGCGCTCGCGACCTTGCCGTCCCTCGACGAGCTGCGCGCGAAACTGCTGGGGCTTCTGGTGGCCCCCGCAACCAAGCTCGCCCAGCTCGCCACCGCTCCGGCCGCCAAGCTCGCGCGCGTGGTTGGGGCCTATGCCGCCAAAGACGCTGCCTGACACAGGCTCTTCACAAACCCTCGGTTCGAACTACATATAGGACATCCATCAATGGCCAATCTCGAAAAAATCGTCGACGAACTCTCGAGCCTCACGGTCCTGGAGGCCGCCGAGCTCGCCAAGTTGCTTGAAGGCAAATGGGGCGTCTCGGCCGCCGCCGCTGTGGCGGTCGCCGCCGCTCCGGCGGGCGGGGCCGCAGCCGCCGCTCCAGTCGAAGAGCAGACCGAGTTCACCGTGGTCCTCTCGGCGATCGGCGACAAGAAGATCGAAGTGATCAAGGAAGTGCGCGCCATCACCGCGCTCGGCCTGAAGGAAGCGAAGGACCTGGTCGAAGCCGCGCCGAAGCCGGTCAAGGAAGGCGTGAGCAAGGAAGAAGCCGAGAAGATCAAGGCTGCTTTGGAAAAGGCGGGGGCGAAGGTCGAACTTAAATAATGGGCCGCCCGCTGACGCGGGGCTTAGCTGATCAAAACGGGACGGTCCCGGCCATTGGCCAGGGGGCCGTTCCGGCGCTTTCAGGATGTTCGCGGGAGTGAGCGTCGTCGGCCGGCGGCCAAGAGCTTTGAAAAGAGCTTCTTGAGACTGCCGGTGGAAGTTTGAGTGAGAAGGGGCGTCGGCGACGCCCTTGAGAAGACCGGCCGAAGTTCCGCCAGCGCGTCGGGACCAACAGCGGCGGGCAAGCGAGCTTTAGAGGAGCGACATGGCGCAGACATTCACTGGCCGCAAGCGCGTTCGCAAGGTGTTCGGGCACGTCAAGGAAGTCGGCGAGATGCCGAACCTGATCGAGGTCCAGAAGGCCTCGTATGATCAGTTCCTGCTGATGGACCCGCCGAAGGGCGGGCGTCCAAACGAGGGCCTGCAGGCCGTGTTCAAGTCGGTGTTCCCGATCAAGGACTTCGCCGACACTGCTCATCTCGAATTCGTCAAGTACGAGTATGAAGCGCCGAAATACGATGTCGACGAGTGCCGCCAGCGCGGCATGACCTATTCCGCGCCGCTCAAGGTGACGCTGCGCCTCATCGTGTTCGACGTCGATCCCGAGACCCAGGCGAAGTCGGTCAAGGACATCAAGGAGCAGGACGTGTACATGGGCGACATGCCGCTCATGACCACGAACGGCACCTTCATCGTCAACGGCACCGAACGCGTCATCGTCTCGCAGATGCATCGCAGCCCGGGCGTGTTCTTCGATCACGACAAGGGCAAGAGCCATTCGTCGGGCAAGCTTCTGTTCGCCGCCCGCATCATCCCCTATCGCGGCTCGTGGCTCGACATCGAGTTCGACGCCAAGGACATCGTCTATGCGCGCATCGACCGGCGCCGCAAGATTCCGGTGACCTCGCTGCTTTATGCGCTTGGCCTCGATGGCGAGGAGATCCTGTCGACCTTCTATCGCAAGATCGTCTACACCCGTCTCAAGGACGGTTGGCGGGTGCCTTACGACCCCGAGCGCATGAGGGGCGTCAAGGCCTCCGCCGACCTGGTTGACGCCGACACCGGCGAGGTGGCGATCGAGTCCGGCCGGAAATTGACCGTGCGCGCCGCGCGGCAATTGGCCGAGAAGGGGCTCAAGGCGCTGCGCGCCAGCGACGCCGATCTCTATGGCCAGTATATCGCCGAGGATCTCTATAACCCCGCGACCGGCGAAATTTACTCCGAGGCCGGCGAGGAGATCACCGAGAAGTCGCTCGCGCAACTCCTGGAGACCGGCTTCACGGAACTGCCGGTGCTCGACATCGACCACGTCAATATCGGCGCCTATATCCGCAACACGCTCAAGGTCGACAAGAATTCCTCACGCGAGGACGCTCTGTTCGACATCTATCGCGTCATGCGCCCTGGCGAGCCGCCGACGATCGAGAGCGCCGAGGCGATGTTCCAGTCGCTGTTCTTCGACTCCGAGCGCTATGACCTCTCGGCGGTCGGCCGGGTGAAGATGAACATGCGCCTCGACCTCGACGCGCCCGACACCCAGCGCACCCTGCGCAAGGACGACATCCTGGCGGTGGTCAAGGCGCTGGTGAACCTGCGCGACGGCCGCGGCGAGATCGACGACATCGACCATCTCGGCAACCGCCGCGTGCGCTCGGTCGGCGAATTGATGGAGAATCAATATCGCATTGGCCTCCTGCGCATGGAGCGGGCGATCAAGGAGCGCATGTCGTCGGTCGAGATCGACACCATCATGCCGCAGGACCTCATCAACGCGAAGCCCGCGGCCGCCGCGGTGCGCGAGTTCTTCGGCTCGTCGCAATTGTCGCAGTTCATGGATCAGACCAACCCGCTCTCGGAGATCACCCACAAGCGCCGGCTCTCGGCGCTGGGGCCGGGCGGCCTTACGCGCGAGCGCGCCGGCTTCGAGGTGCGCGACGTGCATCCGACGCACTATGGCCGCATCTGCCCGATCGAGACCCCGGAAGGCCCGAACATCGGGCTGATCAACTCGCTCGCGACCTTCGCGCGCGTCAACAAATACGGCTTCATCGAGTTGCCCTACCGCAGGGTCCGCGACGGCAAGGTGACGGAGGACGTCGCCTATCTGTCGGCGATGGAGGAGCAGAAGTACTCGGTCGCCCAGGCCGATACGCCGATCGACGCGAACGGCATGCTTGTGGGCGATCTCATCGTCTGCCGTCACGCCGGCGACGTCGTGTTCCTGCCCGGCGACCGCGTCGACTACATGGACGTGTCGCCCAAGCAGCTCGTCTCGGTGGCGGCGGCGCTCATTCCGTTCCTCGAGAACGACGACGCCAACCGCGCGCTGATGGGCTCGAACATGCAGCGCCAGGCGGTGCCGCTGGTGCGCTCGGACGCGCCCCTGGTCGGCACCGGCATGGAGGCGATCGTGGCGCGCGATTCGGGCGCGGCGATCGCGGCGCGCCGCGGCGGAATCGTCGACCAGATCGACGCCACCCGCATCGTCGTGCGCGCGACCGATGAGACCGACGCCGCCAAGCCCGGCGTCGACATCTACCGGCTGATGAAGTTCCAGCGTTCGAACCAGTCGACCTGCATCAACCAGAAGCCGCTGGTGAGGGTGGGAGACCGGGTCGAGAAGGGCGACATCATCGCCGACGGGCCGTCGACGGATCTCGGCGATCTGGCGCTCGGCCGCAACGTCCTCGTCGCCTTCATGCCGTGGAACGGCTACAACTTCGAGGATTCGATCCTGCTCTCCGAGCGCATCGTCAAGGACGACGTCTTCACCTCGATCCACATCGAGGAATTCGAGGCGATGGCCCGCGACACCAAGCTCGGGCCTGAGGAGATCACGCGCGACATTCCGAACGTTTCGGAAGAGGCGCTGAAGAATCTCGACGAAGCCGGCATCGTCTACATCGGCGCCGAGGTCGTGGCCGGCGACATCCTGGTCGGCAAGATCACGCCCAAGGGCGAAAGCCCGATGACGCCGGAAGAGAAGCTTCTGCGCGCCATCTTCGGCGAGAAGGCCTCCGACGTGCGCGACACGTCGTTGCGCGTTCCTCCGGGCGTGCAGGGCACGATCGTCGAGGTGCGGGTCTTCAACCGCCACGGGGTCGACAAGGACGAGCGCGCGCAGGCGATCGAGCGCGAGGAAATCGAACGTCTGGCCAAGGACCGCGACGACGAGCAGGCGATCCTGGATCGCAACGTCTATGCGCGTCTGGCCGCAGACGCTCGAGGGCAAGCGGGCGCTGTCAGGACCTAAGGGCTTCAAGAAGGATCAGGTGCTGAACAAGACGCTGCTCGAGGAGCAGCCGCGCTCGCAATGGTGGAGCTTCGCGCTCGAGTCCGACCAGACGATGTCGGAGATCGAGGCGATGCGCAAGCAATACGACGAATTCGAAGAAGTCGCTGGAAAGCCGCTTCCTCGACAAGGTCGAGAAGCTCCAGCGCGGCGACGAGCTGCCGCCCGGCGTGATGAAGATGGCCAAGGTCTTCATCGCGGTGAAGCGCAAGATCCAGCCCGGCGACAAGATGGCGGGACGCCATGGCAACAAGGGCGTCGTGTCGCGCATCGTGCCGCAGGAGGACATGCCGTTCCTCGCCGACGGCACGCCGGTCGACATCGTGCTCAATCCGCTCGGCGTGCCGAGCCGCATGAATGTCGGCCAGATCCTCGAGACCCATCTCGGCTGGGCCTGCGCCGGTCTTGGCCGGCAAGTGGGCGAAGCCGTGGACGCCTATCTGCGCTCGAACGACGTGAAGCCGCTGCGCGGCAAGCTGAAGGAGATCTACGGCGAGAACGAGACGATCAAGGCGCTCGACGACAAGGGCCTCGCTGAACTTGGCGAGAATCTCCGTCGCGGCGTGCCGATCTGCGACGCCTGTGTTCGACGGCGCGCGCGAGAAGGACATCGTCGAGATGCTCGACAAGGCGGGCCTCGATTCATCCGGACAGGTGACGCTGCTCGACGGGCGCACGGGCGACGCCTTCGACCGCAAGGTGACGGTGGGCTACATCTACATGCTGAAGCTCCACCATCTCGTCGACGACAAGATCCACGCGCGCTCGATCGGTCCCTACAGCCTCGTCACCCAGCAGCCGCTGGGCGGCAAGGCGCAGTTCGGCGGCCAGCGCTTCGGCGAAATGGAGGTCTGGGCGCTGGAAGCTTACGGCGCCGCCTACACGCTGCAGGAGATGCTGACCGTCAAGTCGGACGACGTCGCCGGCCGCACCAAGGTCTACGAGGCGATCGTGCGCGGCGACGACACGTTCGAATCGGGCATTCCGGAGAGCTTCAACGTGCTGGTGAAGGAGATGCGGTCGCTCGGACTGAACGTCGAACTCGCGTCGATCAAGCGCGCGCCCGAGGAACTGCCGCTGCCGCCCGCGGAGGCCGCCGAGTAACGCGCTTGGCCTTAGCCGCCTTCGAGCGATTCGCGGCTCGCGGGCGGCGTCACGCCTTTGTTTCCATGAATGCGGGTTTCGGCGCTCTTTGAGCGCCGAACTCGCGGGAGACCAGAATGAACCAGGAAATCACCAATCCCTTCGCCCCCGTCGCCGCTCCGCAGGCGTTCGATCAGATCCAGATCGCGATTGCGAGCCCGGAAAAGATTCTGTCGTGGTCGTTCGGCGAGATCAAGAAGCCCGAGACGATCAACTACCGCACGTTCAAGCCCGAGCGTGACGGCCTGTTCTGCGCCCGCATCTTCGGGCCGATCAAGGACTACGAGTGCCTGTGCGGCAAATATAAGCGGATGAAGTACAAGGGCGTCATCTGCGAGAAGTGCGGCGTCGAGGTGACGCTGTCGCGCGTGCGCCGCGAGCGCATGGGCCACATCTCGCTCGCCGCGCCCGTCGCGCACATCTGGTTCTTGAAGTCGCTGCCGTCGCGCATCGGGCTTCTGCTCGACATGACGCTGAAGGACCTCGAGCGCATCCTCTATTTCGAATCCTACATCGTGCTCGATCCCGGTCTGACGCCGCTCAAGGATCGCCAGCTTCTGAGCGAGGACGACTTTCTGCGCGCGATCGACGAATACGGGCAGGACAGCTTCACCGCGATGATCGGCGCGGAGGCGATCCGCGAGATTCTGAAGGGCATGAACCTGCAGAAGATCGCCGAGGACCTCAAGGTCGAGATCGCGCAATCGAAGAGCGAGCTCAAGCCCAAGCGCCTCGCCAAGCGGCTGAAGATCATCGAGGCCTTCATGCACTCGGGCAACAAGCCGGAGTGGATGATCCTGACCGAGGTGCCGGTCATTCCGCCGGACCTGCAGGCCGCTGGTGCCGCTCGACGGCGGGCGCTTCGCCACCTCCGATCTCAACGACCTCTACCGTCGCGTCATCAACCGCAACAATCGCTTGAAGCGGCTGATGGAATTGCGCGCGCCTGACATCATCATCCGCAATGAAAAGCGCATGTTGCAGGAGTCGGTCGACGCGCTGTTCGACAACGGCCGGCGCGGGCGCGTCATCACCGGCGCCAACAAGCGGCCGCTGAAGTCGCTCGCCGACATGCTCAAGGGCAAGCAGGGCCGGTTCCGCCAGAACCTGCTCGGCAAGCGCGTCGACTATTCCGGCCGTTCGGTGATCGTCGTCGGCCCCGAACTCAAGCTGCATCAGTGCGGGCTGCCGAAGAAGATGGCGCTCGAACTGTTCAAGCCGTTCATCTATTCGCGCCTCGACGCCAAGGGCCTGTCGGCCACGGTCAAGCAGGCCAAGAAGCTGGTCGAGAAGGAGAAGCCGGAAGTCTGGGACATCCTCGACGAGGTGATCCGCGAGCATCCGGTCATGCTCAATCGCGCGCCGACCCTGCACCGACTGGGAATCCAGGCCTTCGAGCCGGTGTTGATCGAAGGCAAGGCGATCCAGCTGCATCCGCTCGTCTGCTCGGCGTTCAACGCCGACTTCGACGGCGACCAGATGGCCGTCCACGTGCCGCTGTCGCTCGAAGCCCAGCTCGAGGCGCGCGTGCTGATGATGTCGACCAACAACATCCTGCATCCCGCCAACGGCCAGCCGATCATCGTGCCGAGCCAGGACATCGTGCTCGGCCTCTACTACGTCTCGCTAATGCGCGACGGAGATCTCGGCCAGTACGAGGAGGATCCGAAGACCAAGCGCCCGATTCGCGGCGTCTACAGCGACATTGGCGAGATCGAGCACGCGCTCGCCGCCGGCACGGTCACGCTGCACACGCAGAGTCAAGGGCCGCGCCTGGACCTACAACGAAAAAGGCGAGCGCATGTCGAAGATCTTCGACACCACGCCAGGACGCATGTTCCTCGGTCAGCTTCTGCCCGAGAACGTCAAGATTCCATTCGACGTCGTCAACAAGCTGATGACGAAAAAGGAAATCTCCAACATGATCGACATCGTCTACCGCAACTGCGGTCAGAAGGAGACGGTCATTTTCTGCGACCGCATCATGTCGCTCGGCTTCCGCGAAGCGTTCAAGGCGGGCATCTCGTTCGGCAAGGACGACATGGTGGTGCCGGACTCCAAGCCGAGGTTCATCTCGGAAACGTCGGCCTTGGCCAAAGAGTATGAGCAGCAATATAACGACGGTCTCATCACTCAGGGCGAGAAGTACAACAAGGTCGTCGACGCCTGGGCGAAATGCTCGGACCGGTTGGCCGAAGAAATGATGGCTGGCATCTCGGCCGTCCGCAAGGACGAGCAGGGGCGCGACAAGCCGATCAACTCGATCTACATGATGTCGCATTCCGGAGCGCGCGGTTCGCCGACGCAGATGCGCCAGCTTGCCGCGATGCGTGGTCTGATGGCCAAGCCGTCGGGCGAAATCATCGAGAGCCCGATCATCTCCAACTTCAAGGAGGGCCTGTCGGTTCTCGAGTACTTCAACTCGACCCACGGCGCCCGCAAGGGCCTGGCGGACACGGCGTTGAAGACCGCGAACTCGGGCTATCTCACGCGCCGTCTGGTCGACGTCGCGCAGGATTCGATCATCACCATGCCCGATTGCGGTTCAACGAACGGCATCAGCATGCGCGCGATCATCGACGCGGGCACGGTCGTGGCGTCGCTCGGCCCGCGCATTCTCGGCCGCACTTCTGCGGACGCGCTTGCGCGACGCCGACGGCAAGGTGATCGTCGAAGCTGGCCGTATGATCGTCGAAGAGGACATGCCCGCGATCACCGCGGCTGGAATCCAGGAGGTGAAGATCCGTTCGGTCTTGACCTGCGAGGCGAAGAACGGCGTCTGCGGCGCATGCTACGGCCGCGACCTGGCGCGCGGCACCCCGGTCAACATGGGCGAGGCGGTGGGCGTCATCGCCGCCCAATCGATCGGCGAGCCGGGCACTCAGCTGACGATGCGCACCTTCCACATCGGCGGCGCGGCCCAGCTCGCGGACCAGTCGTTCATCGAGTCGAACTTCGACGGCGAAGTGAAGATCCGCAACCGCAACCTCGCGCGCAACTCCAACGGCGACCTGATGGCGATGGCGCGCAACGTCGCGGTCGTCATCACCGATCGCAGCGGCGTCGAGCGCGCCGTGCACCGCGTCCAGTACGGCGCGCGCCTCAAGGTCGATGAGGGCGACAAGATCAAGCGCGGACAGAGGATCGCCGAGTGGGATCCGTTCACCCGGCCGATCCTCACCGAGATCGACGGCGTGATCGGATTCGAGGACCTGGTCGAGGGCGTGTCGATGTCGGAGCAGGTCGACGAGGCGACCGGCATCGCCAAGCGCATCGTCATCGACTGGCGTTCGACGCCGCGCACCGCGGGCCTCAAGCCGGCGATGGTGATCAAGGGCAAGGACGGCAAGATCGCCAAGCTGCCGCGCGGCGGCGACGCGCGCTATCCGCTGTCGGTCGAACTCGATCCTTTCGTTCGAGCCGGGCGCGACCGTGCGCGCGGGAGACGTCATCGCGCGTATCTCGATCAACAGCGCGAAGACCCGCGACATCACGGGCGGCCTGCCGCGCGTGGCGGAATTGTTCGAGGCGCGTCGGCCGAAGGATCACGCGATCATCGCCGAAATCTCCGGCACGATACAGTTCGGAAAGGACTTCAAGAACAAGCAGCGCCTGACCATCGTGCCGAGCGAGGAGGGCGGCGAAGCGGTCGAGTACCTGATCCCGAAGTCGAAGCACATTCACCTTCAGGACGGCGACGTGATCGAGAAGGGCGAATATATCGTCGACGGCAATCCTGCTCCGCACGACATTCTCGCCATCAAGGGCGTCGAGGAATTGGCCGCCTATCTCGTCAACGAGATTCAGGAGGTCTACCGACTGCAGGGCGTCAGCATCAACGACAAGCACATCGAGGTGATCGTGCGCCAGATGCTGCAGAAGGTCGACATCGTCGACGCGGGCGAGACCGACTTCCTGGTCGGCGAGCAAGTCGACGCCTCGGATCTCGAGGCGGCCAACGAGGCGGTGACTGCGGAAGGCAAGAAGCCGGCGATCGGAACGCCCGTCTTGCTCGGCATCACCAAGGCGAGCTTGCAGACACGCTCGTT
>CAWGBF010000015.1:0-1406957 GCA_963820775.1 uncultured Alphaproteobacteria bacterium | reverse complement strand
CGCAGCCCTCGTTTCCTCAGGGCAGCGCCGACATTTGTCCTCTAACCGGGGACAGCACTGCGCCAGGCCCCTACTATGTCCTTATCCGTTGGCATCCGGGATACATGAGCGCGCCGCATACTTATACGACCGATCGGTACTGCGTCGTTGTCTCGGGCAGTTGGTGGGTCAACAGCGGCGCTGACTTCGACCCCGCTTCGTGCGTGCCTGCGCCTGCCGGCAGCTTCGTGCACCGCGTGGCTGGAACTCCGCATTACGACGGAGTGATCCGCGGCCAAAATGAACCGGCGGTCATCGCAATCTGCGGTATCGGTCCAGTCAACTTCGCGCTCGCCGATCCATCGAAGCCCGCTTGGCGGGCCGTGTGATCGCAGACTGCCAGCCCTACTGTGATCTCTGCCGCCGCCCCGGCATATCCCCCCCGGCTCCGCCGCCCCGATCTCTTCCGCGCCGCGGGCTCGTAGTAGCCTTCCAATCCCGCGGCCACGGACGCTTCCCCAGTGCAACGCGTCTCGGCGGTGGGTCCCGTGGTGGAGTTGGCTCCAGCGGTGCTCCGTCGCCGGTCGAGGGCGATTCCTCGGCCTTGAACCGGCCCGACCCGATGGGTCTCATGGCAGTGTCGAACAAGGGCAGGAGCTGTACGGCTGGCAGTAATAAGGGTCGTTGTCGGCGATGAAGCAATGGTTGGCATAGTAACGCCTGCCGTGATACCGTCTGTAGCGCATATTTAGTCTAGCCCCCGCTGCGACGGTGTGCCGGCCGACTAGAGCAGAAGGGCTCGTAAAGCGACCAGTATTAATTGCCAGGGGGGCGTTATGGAATTCGCCTCCAGAAAGACCGCCGAGGTGGCTGCCAAAGCTGCCCCTGAACCCCCCGACGGCGCCCCCTGCAAATCCGCCGATACCGGTTCCCCCGAGCCGCCCGACATGACTACCCCCGTCCGCCCAGGGCTCCCTCCAAATCCGCCATAAGGTTCCCCTGAACCCGCGCCGGCGTGGCTACCCCCAATCCCGCCGACAGGGCTGCCTCCAAAGCCGCCGATATGGCCTCCCCCAAAACCGCCGCCCGATCCGGCGACGAAATCACTGCCAATCCCACCTATGTGACCGCCTCCGCCAAAGCCCCCTCCGAACCCTCCACCCCGCGCCGCTGCGACGTCTGCCGCCGCTCCGGACAAGGCAGCCGCAACGGCAAAAACTGCGGCTGTGTGCAGTATCGTACTCAACGGGCGTCGTCGCGCCATCGGATCGTTCGTTGGCGAAGTCGTTCGAATTGGCGCGCTGCTGAGTGCGGTCGCTCGGATTGCGGATTGCAAAGCGCCGACCCCGATCGATGTTCCGTTCGCTGCGCGCGTGGTGTTCTGACCCAGCCGGGCCAGCCGCCCCGACAGCCGTAGCGTCAACTCCGCGATCCTGCTGTGAGTAAGCATGAGAGCCTCCTTTTTTGCAAAGCGACGATACCGTCGCAACAAGGAGATAGATTTTCGATGGAGCAAAATCAATAAAACGTAAGTATACTATTCTAAACTCACCGTTGCGTACTATCCAACTTGCTTATGCCTGGTTTGTATAACAGACCAATTCAAACGAGGAATAACCGACAATGTTCCGCGACTGGCCAGGCGGGTTCAAATCTCTGCTTGTCGGCAAGCATAAACCAAGCCCCGAGCGTCTGCGCGAAACTTACGAGCGCATCCTCCTCATCTGTGTCAGATGGCCCAGACGCCGGACGCAGTTCGTATCAAAATCGCCGATCCAGAAAGCCCGGGGTTCAGAATTTCTAAGGGGCCGTGCGCTCAAAGTCCTGGTCTGAGATTGATAAGTCCGTCGGGCGCCCGAATGACGACCACGCCATGGCTTGTGGCCTCATGGCAGGCGTTGCATGCGGAGGTGAGATCGCCATAGGCCTTGGAGAACGCTACCCTATCTTTCGACCTCGATTGCCTTGTGCATGTCCTCGAAGGGTTGAGAGGTTGCGGACGAAATCATCTCCTGCAGAGGAATTTCGTGTTCCACGGGGTGAGCACGGCCAAGGCGATCAAAGGCGCCCTTCAAATTCCCCAGTTCGTAGGCAGCAAACGACCAATCTCCGCTCCTCGCGGCGACCCACAGTCTGACATGACGAGGCTGAATCGTAGCTATCATGAAATCGCTAATACTCGGAAGATAGCTCATTGTATTCAAAGTCGGCGAGGCATCAGATCGCGCGGACGCTGCTATCGTCAATAGCGCCGGAGATATGCATCCCGAGATCGCTGGAGCCAGGAGAATCCAAGACTTGATTGACCGTTGGCGTCGAGGCATAGACACGGTAAGGCGCATGTGATCGGCCTCCGGGAGCTCGGGCGTCCGGCACTGCTTGGCCCTTCGGCTGTGCCGTCTTGGAACGCCAAGAAACAGCCCGGCCGGTGCTGGTTCCGTGGCTCCGAAACAGGACCCACCAAAAACGATCCGAGGATGCCCGATGGACAACGAATAGCTCATATTGAACAGGCTCCCCAACAGCGCGTCGCGACAAATGGGGCGGCGCGCGTTGGACAGCTGGCAGGTAGGTTAGGGAATGCCCCTGTAGTCTCCCTGAGAGTTACCTCGCTCGGGGTCCGGCGATTGCGGAGGCAGGGCCGCTCTTAGCCGCGCCGATTGTGGGAGCGGACGGGCCGGTGTATCGAAAAGAGTTGGTAACCCAACCGCAAATGCCCGTGCGATCAGCTCGGGGAGCGTTTGGGGTGCGATTCGACGTCCGGTACCCTTCAACAGTCACTGGCGCTGTGCCCCTAGGCGCGCCCGTGACTGTATCCTGGGCAGCGGCTGGCGTGGCGGATGCGACGGCGCAAACCGCGGCCGTCGACAGGAATGTCAAGACTAAGCGTTTCATTTGATTATCTCCGGTGCTTGACCGCAAACGATCGAAATCGCGCGGATTCCAACGACAGCCTGGCAGACTTGGATTTATCCCCGGATCACCATGTATATAAACAGCGATCCGAGACCTATATGCAGATTTGCTTTCTGTCTCTCGGTTATTTGGACGATCCCTCGAAGCTTTAAAGCTCTATTCTTGCTTACAGGAAACATACTTCAGGATGATTTCTACGAAACAAACGTATCTCGTGCCGTAAGGGACTTGGTTCGAGGATCACGTAATGTTCATTCAGAGTGATGTAAATCTGGGCCGCATGTGGTGGCCGAATGCCTCGTATAGAATGAAATCAGGATCGACTCCGAGATGGGAAGCGACGTCTCGCTTGATCGCGCTCTGTTGATTGCTCGCCACGTCGGCCAACTGCGGCAATCCACGCATTTTCGGGAGCGTTGAGTTCGTCAACGCCGTACTTGAAGTTGAAGATTTGGCTTTTCGTTGTCCCCCTTGCGCGAGAGAGTAGCCGGGCCGCCACCCCAGGAGTCTGGACTAACCGTCTTGCGGTCGTCGCTCAACCGGCCCGCATCGCGCTGGCAAGAGAGGAGGGCTTGGCGCGACTCGGGCCGACAAGGCCTGACCGATCTTGTCCATGTAAATGAATACGATCGGCGTGGTGAAGAGCGTGAGCACTTGCGACACCAGCAGTCCGCCGACGATCGCATAGCCTAGCGGTTGCCGGATTTCGGACCCTGTTCCGGTTCCGAGCATGAGAGGAACGCCGCCGAACAGGGCGCACATGGTCGTCATCAGAATGGGCCGGAAGCGGAGAAGGCAGGCATGATGGATCGCGTCCTCGGAGGAAAGACCCTCATGGCGCTGCTCTTCGAGGGCGACGTCGACGAGCATGATGCCGTTCTTCTTCACGATGCCGATCAGAAGGATAATGCCGATAATGCCGATCACGTCGAGCGGGCGGCCGACCAGCATGAGCGTGATGAGCGCGCCGAGACCAGCCGAAGGCAGCGTCGACAAGATCGTCAACGGATGGATCGTGCTTTCATAGAGCATGCCAAGGATGATGTAGACTGCGAACAACGCCGCGAGAATCAGTGGTGGCGTGGTGCTAAGCGAGCTTTGGAAGGCTTGTGCGTTGCCCTGGAAACTGGTGGCGATCGACGGCGGCAGGTGAAGGTCGCGGGTAGCCTTTTGCACCGCTGAAACCGCCGCGCCGATCGTCGCGTCCGGCGCCAGATTGAAGCTCAAGGTGACCGACGGAAACTGCCCCTGATGATTGACGACGACCGGGGCCACAGCCGGAATCAGGCTGGCGATCTGGCTCAGGGGCGCCATCGTGCCATTTTGCGTGAGGACATAAATGCGTTGGAGCGCATTCGGTCCGAGCTGATATTGCGGATTGACTTCGAGAATCACATAATATTCGTTGAGCGCGGTGTAGATCCTCGCGATGTGGCGCTGACCGAAGGCATCGTAGAGTGTGGAGTTGATCGTCGCCGGCGTGATGCCGAACAGCGCGGCGGCCGGACGGTCGATCTGAACGGTCTGAATGCGGCCGGGCGCCGCCTGATCGCTCGCGACGGCGGTCAGCTCCGGTAGATCCTGCAGCTTCGCCATGAGTTTCGACGCGTAGAGATTGAGTTCGTCCTGGTCGATGTCGACCAGGGTGTATTGATACTGCGTCTTTGACAGGCGGCTGCCGATGGTAATGTCCTGCGCCGCTTGCATATAGAGCCTCATCCCTTGCACCTGTTGAACCGCAATCGCCAGGCGAGCGATCACCTGGTCGGCCGTCACATTGCGCTGGCCTTCGGGTTTCAGGGTGATGAAGACGCGGCCATCGTTCTCGGTCACGGTAGGGCCGCCCGGCCCGATATAGCCGACCGCGGAAGCGACTGCCGGGTCGCGGGCGGCGATCTCGAGGATCGCCTGCTGACGTTCCTTCATCCCGTCGGGCGAGACATCCTGGGCCGCTTCGCTGACGCCCATAATGATGCCCGTATCCTGTTGCGGGAAGAAGCCCTTGGGGATGATGACGAAGAGCCATCCGGTCGCGGCGACCGTCGCGATCATCACGCCAAGCGTGGTCCGGCGATGTCTGAGAGCGACGATGAGGGCGCGATCATAGACAGTCACGAGCCCAGTGAGGAACGCTTCCAGGGCGCGGGAGACCTGGCCCTCTTTTCCATGAGCTGCGGCCGGCAGCAATTTCGCGCAAAGCATCGGAGTAAGCGTCAGCGATACGAGCACCGAGACCACAATCGACACTGCGACGGTAACGGCGAATTCCCGAAACAGGAGGCCGACCACGCCACCCATCAAGAACAGCGGAATGAACACCGCGATCAGCGAAATTGAAATCGACAGGATGGTGAAGCCGATCTCGCCCGCGCCGTCGAGCGCGGCCTGTAACGGCGACACGCCGCCTTCGATGTGGCGGACTATGTTCTCGACCATGACAATGGCGTCGTCGACGACGAAACCCACCGCGATCGTGAGCGCCATCAAGGAGAGATTGTCGAGGCTGTAACCCAGCACGTACATCACCGCGAATGTGCCGATGATCGATATCGGGACCGAAATCGCGGGAATGACGGTCGCCCAAAGCCTACGGAGGAAGAGCGCGATCACGCCAACGACGAGGGCGATCGTCAGGAGCAGGGTGAAGCGCACGTCCGCGAGACTGGCCGCGATGGTCTGGGTTCGGTCCGATACGATTTCAACATAGATGCCCGGCGGCAACGAGGCCCGGAGTTTAGGCAGGGCCTTCTTGATCGCCTCGACGGCCGACATGACATTTGCGCCCGGCGTCCGGAAAACGGCCAGCAAGACAGCCGGCTTGCCGTTCAGCCAGCCTGCAACTGTCTTATCCTGGGGCGCCTTGATCGTCCGCCCGATGTCGCGGATGCGAATCGGCCCCCCGTTGCGATAGGCTACGATCGCGTCGTCGTAGCCTTGGGTCGTCAGCAGCTGGTCGTTCGTCTGAAGCGCTACGGCTTGCTGGCCGCCGTAGAGCAGCCCGGTCGGCTGAACGACGGTCAGGCTCGCCAGAGCAAGCCGGATCGTTTCGAAATCAAGGTTCATGGCGGCGAGCTGGGCGGGGTTTAGTTGGATCCGGATTGCTGGACTTTCGTTCCCGCCGACGGTTACGAGGCCGACGCCAGGGACTTGCGAAAGCTTCTGCGCCAGGACCGAGTAGGCATAGTCGCTGACCGTCATGATCGGCATCACGTCGGATGTCAGCGATATCAGCAGGATCGGGGTGTCGGCCGGATTGGTCTTGCGATAGATCGGCAGGCTCAGGAGGGAGATCGGCAATTGCGCCTGCGTGGCGTTGATCGCCGCCTGCACGTCTTGGGCGGCCGAATTGACGGTGCGGCTGCGGTCGAATTGGAGCGTGATCGACGTGAACCCCGTGCCGCTGCTCGAAGTCATTTGAGTGAGGCCGGGGATCTGGCCGAATTGCCGTTCGAGTTGAGTAGCGACGGAGGACGCCATCGTTTGCGGGTCCGCCCCGGGCATCTGGGCCGTCACCTGGATCGTCGGCGTATCGATGTTTGGCAAAGCGGCGACGGGAAGGAGCACGTAGCTGACGATCCCCAGCGCCACGACCGCGACCGTCATGAGCGCGGTTGCGATCGGCCTCGTGATGAATCCGCTGGAGAGATTCACGGCAGCATCCCGGCGCTGGCTGTCGTCGGGTTCAGCACGTTGGACGACTTCGTCGCAACGACGAGCGTCCCGGGCGTCAGCCGGTACTGACCCTGCACGACGACGGTCTCGCCGGCTTGCAGCCCTTTTGCGATCAACGCGACGGCATGTAGCCGTTGCGCGACCTCGACCGGCTGGACCGAGACCTTCTTGTCGGGACCGACCACATAGACGAATTGCCCGTTGTTGTTCTGCTGCAGCGCGTTCGTCGGGATCGTCAGCGCGTTGGGGACGACCGAGGTCGTGAGGTCGACGTTGACGAACGTCCCGGGCCAGAGCTGACGCTCGTGGTTCGGAAATATCGCCTTGAGCTGAATTGTCCCGGTTGTCGTGGTCGCCTGGTTGTTGATCGCCAGCAGGGTGCCGACATCGAGCTGTTTCTTGCCGCTTTGATCATAGACCGTCGCCTGAACCGTGCCGCGCGCCATGGCCGCCTGGACCGAGGCGATATCGACGCTCGGCAGCGTGAACACGACGCTGATCGGCTGCACCTGGGTCAGAACCACGATGCCGGTCGTGTTGGTTGGTTGGATCAGGTTGCCGATCTGGACCTGCAAAAGGCCGGTCACGCCGTTGAAGGGCGCCCGCAAGGTCGTGTAGTCCAAATTCGTCTGGTCGGTATTGATCAGCCCCTGGTCGGTCTTCATGGCGGCTGCATCCTGCGCAACCAGAAACTGCTGGTCGGCGACTTGCATCAGGGCGATCGAATTCTCGGTCCCAAGCTTTTGATAGCGCGCGAGATCCGATTCCGCCTGGGCGTGAAGGGCGGTGTCCTTGGCCAGTTGTCCTTGCGCCTGCTCCAGAGCCGCCTGGTAAAGACGCGGATCGATCCTGGCGAGGACGTCGCCCTTCTTGACCGTTTGGCCTTCGGTAAAATTGACTTGCTCGAGCACGCCCGTCACCTGGCTCATGATCGAGGCCGTATTCAGCGCCTCAACCGTTCCAAGGCCAGAAAGCACGATCGGCTCGTCGTGCTGCTGCACCTGCGCGGTGACGACCGGGACCGGGCGGGCGGGCGCGGCCGGCAGTTGGCCGCGATTCCGCCACGAATATAAGACGATTCCTCCCGTCACAAGCAAGACGACGGCGGCGGTCAGCACGAATTTTGTCCAACCGCCACGCATCATTTAGCCCTGTGTGCGGGACTTGGCGCAAAAGTCCAATGCGGAGTGGCCAGACCCAAAGCCATTTCAGTACTCCTCGCGGCCCGAATTTGGACGTCGAGGCCGAAGTTGGTCAAGCTGCGCCGGCGCCACTCATGCCGGCGCCGCGGCTCGGCCGGCCATCGGTCTCACCACGAGGGGAATTGACTTTGCGGACGGCGCCTTGCTCTTCTTGTCGTGGTAGCTCAGCGGCAGCAGGCCATTCGTCTGGGGATAATATGCGGCGATCGAGCCTCGCGGAATGTTGTAGAGCTGCGCCTTGAAGCCGCCCGCGGTTCGGCACACGTCGCCGCCCTCGGTCACCAATTCCATTTCGACGAGTGAGTTCGGCTCGATCTGACTCGCCGCCATGCTCTGCTCGCGAAACGCTCGCGCAACAGCGCGGAGCGCGCCCCAGCCTCCGGCAGGGCTCTCATAGGGCTCGAACACGGGGCCTGCTTCTGGTTCATCGACCTGGACGCCTGACTTGCCGGCAGAAGACAACGGAGGTTGATCTGACATCGCGGGTAACTCCTGACGGCCTGACGCCGAATGAGCCCAGATTGTTAAGCGCACCGTTGTTGTCTCTATCCCAACGTGTAGACGGTGACGATGTCCGACCGCGAACGCGACCAGTCATGGCGAAGCGCACTCGATACTCCGCGCGGAAGGGCGAAAATAACCTCTATCGGCGGGCGCCTCAACAACCGCTGCAGATGCTGTTGTCGATGTGGTTATTCTCCTTGCTCGATGTAGCGGTCGAACGGCGTCTCGCCCGATGATTGCGGAACGCCGGGCCGCGGGACAGTCTCGCCGGTCGAAGTCAGATAATCCTGATCGAGCAGATGCCCCGGCCCAGGCTTGGTAAGTTCAGGAGCAACGTGTCCGCCGTCGCTCTGGCCACTGGCCGCAAGGGCAGCTAATGGCGCGATAAAAATGACGGTGGTGAGAAACAGTTTTGTCTTCTGCCCTCCTGCGTCTTCGGCGCTGTTCGTTGTCGGAGCGGCGGATGGGAATAGGGCACAGTTCAGGATCAGAGAGAGGAGACCATTCGCGCGCCGCCTCTCGGTTCCGGAGCCAAGCGCTGATTTTCTCCGAGATCATTTTGAGAGTGATCATTTCGACTCCTTTTCCGGCCCCCCGAGGCGCGGGCCGGGCCACAAGCCATTCGTGGCGGGCTCGCACAGCGGCACGGCGTGCCCGGCAAAGGTCTCCGCGAAGGCTTGCTCAAGGAGGGCTTCATTGCCCGTGCTCCAGAACTCATAAGAGGCGCGGACGGCCTTGGCTCTCGCATTTTCGCGGATGCTGTCGGCCGAAAGCGCGGGCGTATGAGGAGGGAATCTATTTGGCATGGCAGCACTCCTGACCAAGGTCCTGCGTCCTCAGCACTACGTCGTCGAGCATTATGCCCTCCATCGATGCGCTTTGCGGTCGACTAGGCGGCCAGCTGAACAGGCGGGGCCATGAATTCCGGACCCACGGCATCCACGATCGTTTCTGAAACGATGCGATCGATCTCGGCCATGGCGGACGCGTCGATATGCCAGCCCGAGAGGTCCGAGATCGGGGCAAGTTGGTCGGGCCTGCGCGCGCCCCAGAGCGCGACCGTCGAGTCCTGCCGGTCGAGAACCCAACGCAATGCAAGATGGATGACGCGCCTTCCGTAGTTGGCCTGCGCGAACCGATCGAGCCTTTCGACGGCCCGAAGGTATTGCTCAAACCGAGGCGCGCGGAATTTGGGATCTACCTTTCGCAGGTCGTCCCCGTCGAACTTCGTTTGCGCCGTCATGCGGCCGGAGAGGAGACCCCTGCACAACGAACCGTAGGCGAGCGTGTCGATGGTCTTGTCGCGACAGTAGGGGAGGACGTCCTCTTCGATTGCGCGTTCGAACAGGTTGTAGGGCGACTGCACCGTTTGAACCGGCGCCACCTTGCCGAAGGCTTCGATCTGCGCCGGACTGAAATTGCTGACGCCGATGAACCGGATCTTACCGGCGCGTTGCAATTCCGCCATCGCCGCCGCGGTCTCCTCGATCGGCACGTTGGGGTCGGGCCAATGCACCTGGTAGAGGTCGATGACGTCGGTGCGGAGACGTCTCAGAGAATCGTCAACTTCTTTGTGAATGCGTCTCTTGCTGGCGTCACGGAACGGCTGGCCGTCTTTCCAGTCAAGGCCGACCTTGGTGGCGATGACCGCGTGCTGACGCCGTCCGCCCTCGGCCAGCGCCTTGCCCAGGATCTCCTCCGAGCGGCCGAAGCCATAGGCTGGCGCGGTATCGATCAGCGTGACGCCACGATCGACCGCCTCGCGGATGACGGCGATCGCCGCCGTTTCATCAGTTCCGCCCCACATCCATCCGCCGATCGCCCATGTGCCGAGGCCGATGCGGGACACCTTGAAGGGAGTGGCGAGATATTCGATCTCGGCGCTGTCGTGCTTGATCTCCGAGGTCGCAATATCCGGAAGTGCAGCCGGGTCCATCATGATCTTTGCCTCGAATATGGCGATGTGACGACATCGGTCAGACTAGCTCCTTCCTTGGCGGCCCGGCCATTCTCCTTAGGTTCTGGCGGACAGCGCGTAGGTCTGTCGCAACCAAACCTAGGTTTGAAGTCGTCAGACCAATGTTTAGAATTGCGACTGATGGGCCGATTGTGCGCGCAGGACGTTGGCGCGACGAATTTCATTGACCGGGCGGCGAAGGCGACCCTCGCGGCCCGATCCAAAGCGAATCTAATCGCGGAGCATCGATGCTCCTTGCTCGATTCAACCTCCATCTGCGAGATCTGAAAGACGCGCCTTGTCGCTCGAGGCGCCAATCGCCGATGTAGATGCTGGCGAAAATCCCCCAGGAATTGGCAGGAACCAAAACTAACCAGACGTTCGCGGCATGGATTTCGTTGGCCGATGCAACTCGAGAGCTTCGCCCGCCCTGACAAGGTCCGCCAAGGATCGCACGGTCATCTTCCTCATAATGTGACCGCGGTGAATCTTGACGGTGATTTCACTCAGCCCGAGTTCTCCCGCCACCTGTTTGTTCATGAGGCCAGCCGTCACGAGCGCCATGATCTCCCGTTCGCGCGGCGTGAGCGAACTCGAAGCGCTCGCGTAGTTCGGCAAGCGCCTTATCGCTATCCCGTCGCTTGCGGTCCCGTTCGATCGCCTGCGCGACGGCATCGAGCATGTCCTGATCACGGAACGGCTTCGTCAGGAAATCGACAGCCCCTCCCTTCATCGCCCTGACGGACATTGGAATGTCTCCATGGCCCGTCATCATGATGATGGGGACATGGATGTTTGAGTTAGCCAGTTGGGCCTGGAAGTCGAGGCCGCTCACTCCGGGCAGTCTGATGTCGAGGACGAGGCAGCAGGCAACATCCGGAAACTTGTGTAGCAATAGTTCCGCCACCGAGGAGAACAACCTAGGTTCAAGGTCGACGGATCGAAATAAGCGGCCCAGCGCCTCGCGCAGTGAGGGGTCGTCATCGACGACGAGGACGACAGGCGTCTGAGGAATTGGATCAATCTGTTTGGAGAGCCTTCGCGGCATCACGAGAATTCCCTCCTGAGCGGAGGCCGGGCCAATTGAACTGCGGCGCAGTCTCTGCGTCCCAGTAAGCAAGGGCCTCCAGATTGGCTACGATGATCGATCAGCAAATTGACCAATCTCCCGTCCGGTCGGATCGCCGGCGAGGACGACATTGAACTTTGCCCAAGCCGAGCTCGCTGGCAACAGCTGGTTCTTCCAGCGCGACAGACCGGCTAGCAATGCGAACGGCTGCTTGCCGCCGCTCGTGGGCTGTTCGTTCACCCTCAACCGCCGCTTCGATCAAAATTTCCTATAACAGCGTCGACCGCTGAAGGATCATACGAAGGTTTGCTTTCAGGAAGCGAACGGAGGCTTCCATATAACAACACCACGGGCGCGATTATGCGGCCAACCTGGCACGGCAGCGGGCGTCGAAATGGGCAAGATGATCATGTCTGGCGCGCCAAGTACTTGTCGCCTGGCGCCATTCCGCCGACCTGAAGTCGCGGCGACTTCATTCCGCCACAACGCCGCGATAGTTGGCCCAAGGCGGCGGCTACAGCCCGCTCTGTGACCTGAACGTTAAGCCGCTGGGCTTGCGGCAACTCCCAAGCACAATTAAGATTTTTGGTTGCGATTACGACCTCGCTCGCGCGCCGCGTCGAGTCATATCGACACTTTTTCGCAGACCCTCCGGGCATCGTACGAGCAAGATGAAATTAAAAAGGTCGCGGTATGACGGAGTTGTCCGCACACGTGCCTGAAACTCGATGGGAGGATGGGGAGTTCCTCCTGTTTCGGGCCGTATCGGACGGCGAGCCACTACCGGTCCTCGCCGCTGTGCCTTTAACCACCCCGCCGTCGCTCGGCGCGATTGCGCGCTTGCAACACGCTTTTAAGCTGCGGAACGAGCTCGACCCTGCCTGGGCGGCTCGGCCCCTGAGGCTCATTACAGACAAGGGACGGCTCACGCTGTTGAGCGAGGATCCCGGCGGAGAGCCCCTGTTGCGGCTCTTGGGGCAGCCTTGGGAGATCACTTCGTTTTTGCGCTGCGCCATCGGCCTAGCGGCTGCGCTGGCGAAACTCCACGAGCGAGGCCTCATTCATAAAGATATCAAGCCGGCCAATATCCTGGTCAACAACGCGACCTGGGCGGTCTGGCTGACGGGTTTCGGCATTGCATCTCACCTCCCTCGCGAGCGACAGGCGCCGGGATCGACCGAAGCAATCGCGGGAACGCTGGCGTACATGGCGCCCGAGCAGACCGACCGCATGAACCGGTCGATTGATTCGCGCAGCGATCTCTACGCCTGTGGCGTCACCTTTTACGAGACGATCACCGGAACGCTTCCGTTCTCTGCGTCCGATCCGCTGGAATGGATCCATTGCCACATCGCCCGCCCGCCGACACCGCCAAGCGATCGGGTCCACGGAATTCCCGGCACCATCGAGGCGATCATCTTGAAGCTGCTCGCAAAGTCGCCAGAGGATCGGTTTCAGACCGCCGCGGGCCTCGAAGCGGATCTGCGCACATGCCTGACTTCGTGGGAGACGCACCGGCGAATTGACACTTTCCCCATCGGGGCGCGCGATGTGCCGGACAGGCTGCTGATCCCGGAAAAGCTCTATGGACGCAAGTCGGAGGTAGACACTCTTATTGAGGCGTTTGATCGCGTCGCCGAACGAGGAACGGCTGAATTCCTTCTGGTGTCGGGCCACGGCGGTGTCGGCAAGTCCTCCGTCGTAAGCGAGTTCAGCAAGTTGGTGGTCCCGCCCAAAGGGTTGTTCGCGGCGGGGAAATTCGATCAGTACAGACGTGACATCCCGTATGCGACCTTGGCGCAGGCGTTTCAAAGTCTCGTCCGTCGCATTCTTGGCCGGGACGATACGGAATTAAACCGTTGGCGCGATGTTTTGCTCGAGGCGCTCGGTCCCAACGGCCAGCTCATGATCACTCTGATTCCCGAGCTCGCCGCCATCATCGGGGAGCAGCCCCCGACCCCAGATCTGCCGCCCCAAGAGGCGCGGAATCGATTCCAGATGATTTTCCGGCGCTTCCTCGGCGCTTTCGCTCAGCCAGAGCATCCGCTCGCGCTGTTCCTGGACGATTTGCAATGGCTGGATGCTGCGACGCTCGAACTCCTTGAGCACTTGGTCGCGGAACCGGACGTGCGGCACGTCCTGCTGGTTGGCGCCTACCGGGCCAACGAACTCGACCCCTCTCATGAGCTCGTCCGGACGTTGGAGCGGATCCGCAATGCTGGGACGCCTGTCCAGGAGATCGCGCTCAAGCCTCTCGCGCCCAGCGACGTTAGACAGCTCATCGCCGACGCGTTGCGGACGGAAGCGGAGCATGTGCGACCGCTCGCCAAGCTGGTGTTTGAGAAAACCGGAGGCAATGCGTTTTTCGTCAATCAGTTTGTCACCGCGCTGGCGGAGGACGGTCTGCTTGCCTTCGACTCGAACAAGCGCGCCTGGAAGTGGGATATCGATCGGATCCGCGGGAGGGGCTTCACCGCCAACGTTGCAGATCTAATGGCCGCGAAGATGAACCGTCTGCCCAAGGCGACGCAACAAGCTGTGGGATCGCTAGCCTGCATTGGAAGCGTCGCTGCGGTCGCCACGATCGACCTCATTTCCGGATCGGAGAAGGAGGCGGTCCATGCGGCGCTGTGGCAAGCGGTCCGGGCCGGTCTCATCAATCGCCTGGACGGCGCCTACGATGTTTATCCACGACCGCGTCCAAGAGGCTGCCTATGCGCTAATCCCCGAAGACGACCGGGCCCTGGCTCACCTTCGAATCGGCCGATTGCTCGCGTCGGACACCTCGCCGGACGAGCACGATGAAAAGATATTCGATATTGTAAATCAGTTGAACCGCGGCGCGGCGTTGATCACAACGCCAAAGGAGCGCAAACAGGTTTCTGAACTCAATTTGCTTGCAGGCAAGCGTGCAAAGTCGGCGGCGGCTTACTCGGCGGCCTTGCAATATTTCTCCAAAGGCCACGACTTGCTGGGAGAAAACGACCGAGCGCAGAGGCCGCGATTGGTCTTCGACCTCGAGCTCAATTGGGCCGAATGCGAATATTTGACGGGTCGCCTGGCGTCCGCTGAGGAACGGCTTTCCGTCTTGTCGAGACGTGCGGCAAACCTTGTTGAGACAGCGGCCGTCGCTTGTCTGCGGATGACGCTCTATACCACGCTCGACCGGAGCGACCGCGCCGTGGAAGTCGGTCTCGAATACCTTCACCGGGTTGGCATCGAGTTTTCGCCTCACCCGACCGACGACGACGTCCAGCAGGAATACGGCCGACTCTGGCGACACCTTGGCGACCGCTCCATAGGAGCGCTCGTCGATCTGCCTGTGACGCGCGACCCCGATTGCATCGCGACGCTTGACGTGCTCACGCTGACCGTTCCCGCGGCCAATTTCACCGACGAGAACCTTTTCTGCGTCGCCGTGGCGCGAATGGCCAGCCTGTCGGTGGAACACGGCAATGGCGACGCGTCGTGCCACGCCTATGTTTGGCTGGGCATGATACTGCGGTCGCGCTTCGGCAATTTCGAGGCGGGCTTTCGCTTCGGCCGCCTCGGCATCGATCTGGTGGAGCGGCAGGGCCTGGACCGCTTCAAGGCGCGCGTCTACTCGGACTTCGGCCACCTCATTAATCCGTGGACGAGGCACTTGCGGGACGGAGTCGATTGGGTGCGACGCGCGCTGTTCACTGCCCAGACGAATGGCGACCTCACCTTTGCGTCCTTCGCCGGCAATTCCCTCACCATGCTGCTTCTGGCCAGCGGGGAGCCGCTCGGCGACGTGCAACGGGAGGTCGAGAACGGGCTCGAATTCACGCGAAAGGTGCGCTTTGGCCTGTTCGCCGACATCATGCTCGGACAGCTCGGCCTCATTCGGGCGCTCCGCGGCCTAACCTCCGATATCTCAAGTTTCGGCGATGAACAGTTCGACGAGCACCGATTTCAACAGCGTCTCGAAACAGACCCGCGTTTAGCGTTCGCCGCATGTTGGTACTGGATCCGCAAGCTCCAGGCGCGCTTTCATGCGAACGACTATGCGGGCGCCGTCGCGGCTGCCGATCGGGCGCAAGCCCTGATGTGGAAATCTCCACCGTTCTTCGAGGCGGCGGAGTACCATTTCTATGCCGCCCTCGCGCGAGCCGCGGCCTCTAACTCTTCCCCGGACGAAGCGCAACGGCGGAGCCGGGATGCGCTTTCGCGCCCACCACCTGCAACTTGAGACGTGGGCACGGCACTGTCCCGAGAACTTCGCAAATCGGGCGGCGCTCGTGGCGGCGGAGATTGCGCGCCTTGAAGGGCGCGACGCCGACGCCATGCGTCTGTACGAGCAGGCCGTTCGATCGGCTCGCGACAACGGCTTCGTTCAGAACGAGGCTCTCGCCAACGAGCTTGCGGCTAATTTCTATGCAGCGCTCGGCTTCGAGACGATCTCGCACGCTTATCTGCGGAACGCGCGATCCTGCTATCTCCTGTGGGGGGCGGACGGAAAAGTCCGTCAAATGGATGAAGCGAACCCTCATCTGCGTGCAGCAGTTGGCGCAGTCGCAACCTGCCGCCATGACCGGCGTGGCGGTTGAGCAGCTGGACGTTGGGGCGGTGATCACGGCCGCGCAAGCGGTATCCGGCGAGATCGTTCTCGACCGACTCATCGAAACCTTGATGACGGTCGCGCTCAAAAACGCCGGGGCGCAGCGGGGCCTGCTCATTCTCCTCGAGGGCGATAGGCCACGGATAGAGGCCGAGGGCAAAGTCGATCAAAACACAGTCAAGGTCAAGGTATGGCGCGAGGCCGTGACACAGGCCGACATGCCCGAATCCCTTCTCCACTACGTGGTCCGGACCCGCCAGAGCGTGATCCTCAACGACGCCTTGGCCCAAGACCCATTCTCGACCGATGACTACATCCGTGAGAAGCGCGCCCGTTCGGTCCTCTGCTTGCCACTTGTGAAACAAGCCAGGCTGATCGGGGTGCTCTATCTCGAGAACAACTTGGCGTCTCACGTTTTCACGCCGGCCCGGATCTCGATCCTGGAGTTGGTGGCGTCGCAGGCCGCGATCTCGCTGGAAAACGCCCGCCTCTATGGCGAACTGACGGTGAGCGAGGATCGCTGGCGCAAACTCTTCGAAAGCGTCCCGGTTGGCGTCGTTCTGGTCGGTTCGGACCGACGCTACGTCGCCGCAAACCCGGCCTTTCAGAAAATGACAGGCTACTCCGAGGCAGAACTCCGTCGGATCTCGCCGGCCGACATCACCCATGAGGACGATCAAGCCACAACCGAGGCGATCATCACGGCCCATTATTCGGGTGAGCCGTACAGAGGGCATCTCGTGAAGCGCTATCGGCGCAAGGATGGCGGCGTTACTTGGGCGGAGGTCGATGGCTTTCTCGCCCCGGGGCCCGCAAGCACCTTCTTCCTTGCCGGGGTCTCGGTTGACATCACCGAGCGCAAGCTCGCCGAGGAGGCGTTGAGGGACGCTCGGGCCGACGTTGAGCGAATGGCGCGGCTGACGACGCTCGGCGAACTCACCGCGTCGATCGCCCATGAGATCAACCAGCCACTCGCCGCCATTGTGACCCAGAGCGAGGCCGCGTTGCGGTTCCTAGGCCGAGATGAACCCGATCTCGGCGAAGTCCAGGATGCGCTTTCCTCCATCAGACGGGACGGCATGCGCGCGAGCGAGGTGATCCGCGGTCTGCGGGCGCTCGCCAGGAAATCCGGGCCGCAACTCACCAGTCTCGACATCGATGACGTCATCGGGCAAGTGCTGGCGATCTCTCGCGGCGAATTACTGCGGCACAATGTCGTGCTGCGCGCCGAGCTGGCTTCGGGCGCGCGGCCGGTCGTGGGCGATCGCGTTCAATTGCAACAGGTGCTATTGAACCTGATCATGAACGGCGTCGAAGCCATGAGCGGGGTAACGGAGCGCACGAGGGAGCTGTCGGTATCGTCGACCCTTGCCGAGCCAAGTGGCGTCCTCATTGCAATAAAGGACACTGGCCCCGGGTTGGATCCGGCGGTCGCGGATCGCATGTTCCAACCCTTCTTCACGACGAAACCCGACGGCCTCGGCATGGGACTCGCAATCTGCCGATCTATCGTCGAAGCCCACGGCGGGCGCTTGTGGGTGTCGCCGCGTCAGCCGCACGGCGCCGATGTCCGCTTCACCGTTCCGTTGTGGGTAGAGGAATAGCGCCGCCGCAAATCGACTAAGGCGATTGAAGCCGGCGCAACCCGTCGAGCTGACTCACAAATACATTGAGCCTGATCCTGATATGATGTCGCGCCGATCCGTCAAGAACGGCACGATAACTCGCGTTGACTGACTTCCGCGACGCGCGCTGAAGGGAGGGAACCACAATGCTGCGAAACCTCGCCAGAACGGCCGTGCTGGCCGGCGCCACCGGCCTGGTGCTCACAGTCGGAACCCCCGCCGATGCCATGAGCAAACACTTGACGATCCTGGCGTCCGTTCCAGATCTGGCGTTTCCGTTCTTCGTATACATGATGGACCAGATTAAGGGCGAAGCGAACCGGCTCGGCGATATCACAGTTGTAGAAAGCGACGGAGAGCGCTCTTCGCCGAAACAGAGCGCCGACCTGGAAGCTGCGATCACCAAGGGCGTTGACGGCATTGTCATCAATCCGAACGACTTCGATGCCCTGGCGCCCGCCTTGCAGGAGGCGATAGACGCCAAGATCCCGGCGGTCACGATCGACCGGCGCGCCAACGTGCGTGGAATTCTCGCTCACGTCAGCGCCGACAATGTCAAAGGCGGAGAGGCGCAAGGCGAACTCGTAATGAAACTGTTCCCGAACGGCGCCAGAATTATGTATCTGCAGGGCCAATCCGGCGCCAGTCCAGCTATCGATCGCAGCAGGGGCCTCCACAATGTGCTGGATAAGGCGCGCGACAAATACGAGTTCGTCTTCGAAGACACGGCCCACTTCGATCGCGCCCAAGGCTTGTCGATGACCGAATCGGCGCTGGCGCGGGTGAAGTCGCCCCCGGACGTGATCGTCTGCGCCAATGACGATATGGCGTTGGGCGCGCTGGTGGCTCTCAAAAGCCGGAACCTCGTCGGCAAAGTTGCGCTGATCGGCTTCGACGCGCTTCCTGAGGCGCTCGAGGAGATAAAGGCCGGCAACATGACCGGAACCATCGAGCAGAAGCCGGGCGGCCAGAGCCGCCGCGCGGTCGACATACTTGTCGCGTTCCTCCGCGACGGCGAGAAGCCAACAGAACAAGTTACGCAGTTGGCGCCAGTCGCCATCACCAGGGACAATATCGGGGAGGCTGAGCGCATTGGCGAAGTGAAATAGGGCGGCGACGTCGGAGCGCTGCACAAACGGGAGAACGCGAGGACGCCCCTCGCGCGATCGCTGTCCTTAGCTCGAATGTCGCTGCGGTCCATCCAGTCCTCGGCTCGCTTGGTGGAAGATCAGCTCGATCGCGGCCCCAAGGCTGGTCCCAAGAGCCCCGCCTGGTTCGAGCGCTTGGGTCTCATGCACAAAGAGCTGGCCGGGGAGCTTGGTGTTTGCGTGATCCATCAAGTGCGCACCGTGGAGAGTGAGGGAAGATCGCCCAAACCTAAGTATGATTTCAAAAGATTGATTCGCAGCACATTTTTCGACGGAGCGGTCATGCTGCACGAGCGCTGGCTCCCGCGTGAGGAAGGCCGGTCTTGTCAACGGTTTCAGTTATTTCCGTCGTCGACGACGATGCGTCAGTTCGTGCGGCGACCAGCAAGTTTCTGAGGTCGCATGGCTACTCGGTCCAGGCATTTTCGTCCGCCGAGGACTTCTTGCGGTCGGGCCGCTTGAATGGCACGTCGTGCGTAATCGCCGATGTGCAGATGCCGGGCATGAACGGACTGGAGCTCCTGGCGATGATGCGCGCCCAGGGTCACGGCGTGCCGTTCATATTCATCACCGCCTTCCCGGACGAGACCACTCGCGCCAGAGCCCTGCAGGCGGGAGCGATTTGCTTCCTGCCCAAGCCCTTCGCCGGACCGGCCTTGATCAATTGCGTTGTCGTCGCGGTCGAGGGACTTCGGCGCAAAGAGGAAACGTGAACGGTGAGCTCGATGTAGCGTCGGATCCTAGTTAGAACTGGAATTGCAGCCGTAGATTCCGGTGAAGGGCTACCAGCGAGTCCCGCAGCGCAAACGCGCTCTTGGCGAAGGCTCAAGCCTGGATTTTGGACGCAGTTCTCCGCAATTGTCGTCCCGACTCTCCGCCCATTCTTTCCTGCCACAAACTAATGTGAAGCGAGCAATCAACCCTTTCAGGTGCGCCGATGAGACTTGCAGCTTCGTTTCTCATCATGGCGGGCTTTTTTCACGACATCGACGGCAGCATTTCACAAGCAGGACAATCAGCTTCCTCGGCGCCCGTGATAAAGGTGGCGCTTTTGGTCAGAATACGAACAGCCACGTCTTTTTTCGCGCGGCGGTCTCAATTGTGAAAAAGAGCCAGCATGCGAGCGTGACGGCGACGGGCCCGTAGATCAGAGAAAAAATGACGGACTCGATCGTGTCAGCGTCTATTGCCGCCTTGCGGCTTCTCTTCCTGCGGAATCACATCGCCTGTCCAAGCTTTCCGGTCTCGCCGCGGCCGACCTCATGGACGACGCGCTCAATCCAACCGGTTGCTCGGAAGACGGCACAGACCTCGCCGCCGTCGTCAAAAAGGCCGAAGCGGCAACGCCGTTCGAATCCTTCGCCAGGAACGCCTTGTCGCCGGGCGGCAAGTCGCGGGTAGCCGGGGAATACCCATCCAGAACCCGCGCACGAACTGGAACTGCTCGGACGTGAGTTGAACGGTTGCTCGATCGGCCGAAGAGCGGAAGTGGACGGCAAGACTGGAGAGCTCTGGAGCGCAGACATTGCGCGCGTAGACGTGATCTCGAGCGCTCCTTGGCTAGACCGGTCTTTCCTAGAGCGCTGGCCAAGACGCCTACCCGCTTTGCCGGCGCCAGGTCGAGCTTACGAGCTCGGCACAGAGGGTTTTCGATCAGGATAAAATGTTTGCATCGCCAGGAAGCGTAAATTGAAAGGTGGCGCCGCGCCGCGGGTTCGTGCTCGCCCAAAGGCGCCCGCCATGCGCCTCGATGATCGAACGGCAGATTGAGAGGCCGAGCCCCAAACCGGTCGGCTTCGTCGTGTAGAAAAACTCGAACACCCGTTCGAGCATCGCTGGCTCCAGTCCCGGACCCGAATCCTGCACCGCGACCAGCACGTCGCTGGGTTCAACTTTTCCCGTGCTGATCAGCAATTCTTTCGGCCCCTCGTTGTCGAAGCCCATTGCTTCGAGAGCATTGACGATCAGGTTAAGCAGCACTTGTTGCAATTGGACACGATCCGCTTCAACCGCCGGCAAGGGGTCCGCCAATTCCGTCAGGATCGAAACGCCATGCTTCACCGCTGCGCCCCGCGTGAGCTCAATGATTTCGAGGATCACTTCATTGACTTCCAAACGATCCTTCCGGGGCGGCGTCTTCTTCATCAGCGCGCGGATCCGCTTGACCACCTCCGCTGCCCGGACGCCATCGTCGACAATGCAAGTGAGCGCCTCCTGCACCTCCTTCAGATGCGATGATCCCCGACCAAGAAAGCGCAGAGCAGTCTCGGCGTTGGTGACCGTCGCGGCGATTGGCTGAATGACTTCATGGGCGATCGAGGCCGTGAGCTGTCCCACGGTCGCGACACGGTTCGCATGCGCCAGCTCTATCTGCATCTCATGGTAGCGCCGGTCGTTTTCGCGTGCTTCAGCTTCCGCCCGCTTGCGTTCGGTGATATCGCGGCACACGTTGCCGACGTTCACAGGCTGCCCGGTTTCCGGATCGTCGATCCGAAAGCACGAGTAGAGGACCGGGATCGGACCGCCGGTCTTGAAGTGGCGGAAACGCATCTCTCCAGACCAGGAACCCTTCTCAAGCACCGTCGGCCAGAGGATCTCATTCACAAATTGCCGGTCCTCGGGGAACATGTAGTGAATTCCGCGCCTCTCCCTCGCTTCCTCCCAGCTGTCAAATCCGACCATTTTCATTCCGGCCTTGTTGAGGTAGATCGGCGTGCCTCCGCTAAGGTCAGCAATCGCCATAAGGTCGCCGGCCTGCTCCACCAATGACGCCAGGCGCCGGCGCTCGAGCTCAGCGGTTTTGCGTTCTGTGACATCTACCGCAGTCGCTATGAACTCGATGACCTCACCGTCTTCATCGAGAATCGGATGGCCTGAGGAATTGATATGCTTGACCGTGCCGTCAGGCAAAAGAACCCTATACTCATCGAAACTATCAACTCTTTCGCGCAGCGATCTCTCAAATCTCTTGTCTACCCAATCGCGATCCTCTGGGTGGACACGCTGCCGAAAGTTCTTGCGAGTCGGCAGGCTCTTTGTTGGATCCAACCCGAAAATTCGGAACATTTCGGCGGAGCAATGGAGCACCTTCCGAGCGCGGACATCCCAAGCCCAACTGCCCGTATGGGTCAGCTTCGCTGCTTCGGCCAAATACGCCTCACTTCGCTGTAGCTTCTCCTGTGCCAATTTGTGTTGGATCGCGACGCCAGCGAGATGCGTGATTTGGTCAACGATCACTTGATCGCGCCGCGTGGGTCGGCGCGGCTCGCGATAGTACATTGCGAGCGTCGCGATCACTTTGCCTTGCGACGAAACCGGTACGGCCCAACAGGCTCCCAGAGAATGGGACAAAGCCAAATCACGATGCTCCGCCCACATCGGGTCGGTCGCGATGTCGCCCACAATTACCGGTTCGGCGCGGTAAGCAGCTGTCCCGGAGGAGCCGGCCGATGGTCCGATTGCATCGCCATTGATCGCATCGGTGTAGGGCTTTGGAAGGCTAGGCGCGGCGCCATGCCGCAGACGATCGCCGTCCAGCAAGGAGATGGACGCAAGAACGCCACTGATCTGGCTCTCCACAAGTCGGCATAAGCTATCAAGGATTTCAGCGAGCGAATCCCCCTTAGCCACCCTCTCGAGGATTCGTCTCTCAACGGCGAGCAGGGATTCTGCGCTTGCGCTCTTCGATATCAGCACACGTTTCGCACCGCTTCACGATCTTCCCCTTTTTATCCCGCAGGGGCGGGCTTCGGAAGAACCATCAGTGAACAACCGTCATCCGCGCGCCGCACCCGTATTTCTTCTTCGATCCCGTTCGTCGGTGCTGCGCGCCGCCTGGCGACAGTCTTCGACCGGTCACCGGGATGAACCGCATCCTTCCGCGATGAGCCGGTGGAGTCTAGTCGCGGGGGTCAGATGGAAGCGGGTCGGTTTGTCGATCGTCGTGGTCTTCACCAGGGTCGGCCGTTTGTGCGCCGTGACGGGACGCAGGGCTTTTTCAGAGGAAGGATGGCAATCAAGCAGGCCAGTGCAATTCGCGGATCACTCTGCAGAAATTTCCACGGTGGAAATGCGGATCTTTGTCCGCCAGGACGTCGGCCTTGACGTTGCCGAACGTCGTTTCGGGCTTATGCTTGATGGCCATCATAGAAGGCCTGGATAATGTCCTCCTTGAAATGCGGCGTGCGCGGGAACGCGTTCAGCACCGCCTTGCGCTCGGCGTCGGAATATTCGTCGTAAGCAAGGCCAAGAACATCCATCTCGACGCCCGCCGTCAGCAGCGCGACGACCGGATGCATGTGCTTTGGAATGCCGGGTGTCGTGTGCAGCGCGATCGCTGTCCACACCGTGTCGATATCCGTCCGGGTGATTCCATGCCGCTTCAGGAAATCCCGCGCCGCATTCGCGCCGTCCTCGAACCGTTCATCGTCGCTGCTGTGCGCCTTCGTCAGACCCATGTCGTGAAACATGGCTCCCGCGTAGAGCAATTCGGTATCGAATTTCAGGCTATGATGCTCGCCGGTCAGCGCGCCGAATAGGTAAACTCGGCTCGAATGATTGAAGAGCAGCTCGGACTCGGTGTCACGGACAATCTCCGTCACCTCGCGCGCGAGTTTGCTATCGGGGATTCTCAAGGCGCGGGTTGCGATGTTCACGTGCTTATCCTTTCATGACCTCCTAAGCCTGGGTCAGATCACATTTCCCGCGGCGACGGATGGTCGCCACGAAGCCCTTGTCGCTTCCTGCGCTGATCGCCCGTCGAGCGCCCAGGACTCGCTTGTCGGACGCTGCGTGCGGTCGAACGGAAAGTGCATCGTCATTGCTTCATTACAGTGGTTGTCGCTTGATTTAGCGAACCAGCGGCGACCCAAGCTATGCTCTTTTGGTTGGGTCGCGCACCACGTTAGTCTGTTGCAATCAATCATACGTTTGGACTCAACAGACCAAAGTTTAGGATAGGTCGGGCGACCGACGCCGTTGTGGCGGGCAAATTGAGTCGTGGACGGCCAGTTGGGCTCAAAGACCTGCTCGACGTGAGCTGGATATCTCTACAAGAATGCGCGACGGATGCGGTCTTGAAGTTCCGGGGACGCCCGCTGTCGACATCGTGGCCGCGTCCTGATGGCTGAGGTGATGGCGGGAACACGGTCATGGCTCCGGCGCGGTCAACGAAGGTGTAGTTCTCGACCCGCCCATGCAACGCAACGAACGGATCGACAAGGTTGCCGCGGTGAAACTGATGCGCAAGCTACTCAAGAAGCGAGGTGGCCCATTGCGGTTGAAGATGATCGCTTCCGCGGGCACGATGAAGGACGGTGCTTTGCGTGGAATCTTGAGTTCGACGGTGCAGTAGACCCCGGGCGGGAGCGCGTCGTCCGGATTGGGAATGTCGATCTCGGTCAAGAGCGTGCGCGTGGTCACGCTGTTTGCCTCCTGTCTCACAGTGTCGCAGCGGGCCGGGGCCTGCGGTCTCGGTGATCGCTTCGCATACAAGCCGTCCCGGCGAGCCCGCGCGAGCGAGGCAGTATGCGACGTGGGCAATCTGCGGCGAAACGAGAGGCTTCACGCTGTCAACCTCGCGAGAGGGGAGGAATTTGAGATAGTGCTAATAAAGTGAGGTCATCCGGAGAGGTTCGCCATTGAATGGAGGTTTAAACGGGCGAAGGGTGAAGCGAGATACAAGTGACGCCGACCGCCTTCGGCGGCGCGCAATCCGGTCCAATTTTCGCCAGGCGAATGGCCAGGCCCAGATGATTCGCCGTATTTTTACCGGCCCGATCCCTCCGTGCGGCGCGAGTGAGCGCTTCGTCGCAGCGATTTAGCGGCTCGGAGCACGCGGTTGGCCGCCCTGAGTCGCCTCTCGCGCGCGTGCGCTTCGTTGAAGTCCAGGGAAATTTTCTCGTGAAGAAACGCGCCGACTTCAGCGTGGTTGCGTCGCGAGAGCCTGGCGGACCAACTCGATCATAGTCCTCCCGGCGAATGGTTTTTCGAGAAGACCCAGTGCGCCGCTGGCTTGCACGCGACTTCGAATGGATTGTTGGGGAAACGCGGTGATGAAGATGGTTGGAATGTGGGTTCCTTGCGCGATCAAGCAATCCTGAAGATCAAGGCCGCTCATGCCAGGCATCTGCACGTCGGTGATCAGGCAAGAGCTGTCGCCGACTCGCGGCGAGCGCAGGAAATCCTCAGCGGATTCGAACGCGAAAGCGACGAAACCGAGTGACCGCACGAGGCTCTGCATCGCGGCGCGAACCGACGCGTCGTCGTCCACTATCGAAACGATCTGAGATTTTGACACGCCAGCTATTCTCCTTTCACGAGCCCAGGCCCGGGAACGAATAGCCAAGAGCATGCAGCGACGATTCGACAATGCCTCGCTCAGCAGAACAATGAAATCATACAGCCGAGCAATGAAAGCATACAGCCGAGCAAAGAGATCATACCGAGGTTTAGCCCGTGGGTCTCCGCGCGATGCAGTACGAGACCTTATATGGCGGCGAGCTCGGCGTGCGCGGCTGGTTGGCAGCGCTTGACGTCGGTGCCGGTAAGATCCTAGGGCGTCCGGCCGGCAGCGTTCCAGCTGTCGGCACGGCAAGCAGTTCGGCATGGGTTCCCTCGCGGGTAAAGCCAGCGTCGCCGCCCGTGCCCCAAACCTCCGCTTCGATCCATTCGGCTGGACCTGCGTCGACCACTCCGGCGAAATCGCGGCCAGGGATGCGCGGCAACCTTGTCTCCCTCATCGCTCCGGCGACATTCTTGACGTCGCTCGGATTGATCGAAGCCGCCATGACCCTCACCAAGGCCGCCTTCTCATCGGCAGCCGGGGCAGGGACTTCCGCCACCTTGGAACCGAGGGATCGCCGAAGGCCTCGAACCGCATCGCGCGCATGACTTGCTCCTTTAAATAGTCATTTGCCGGCCATCGCGGCTCCGCAGCGTCTCGGGAGGACCATCCATCACTCGATCAGAGCGCGAGAAATCCACCGCAACTTCAATGCTGGCTGCGAAAGTCCCGGCAGAATTCGACGCCTCTGAGGACGCCATTGTCGCCATAGCTCACCATGGTGACGTCTACCACTTGGCCGACAGCAGGGAGCGCAATCTCACACGAGGCGCATTCGGCGAACTCATGCGTCCAGCCTAATCGACTACCTATCGGGTTTAAGGAATGCTCGAACCTCAACCGGATCGACGGAAAAATACCGCGCGATCTGGTCGACGGAGAGGCTCAACTCGGAGAGCGCGTTAAGCGACGGTCGCTCGATTGGCCGGCGAATCCCCTGCGCGAATGCCTGCTTCAACAGGCCATCCAACTCGTCTCGATTGCGTAGCATGACTAAGTCCTTCTTACCCAATGCGCAGAGCATAAAATGTTGCTGCTCTACAGGTTGTGCTGTTTAGGAATTTAAGTCACTCGCGCATTTATTTCATTCTACGAGGGGTAATAAGGGGCGGCATGTTTGTTTTGTACGAATATACTTTCGTATGATCGTTGTTCAGGCATCGGCGATCCGTCCTGCTGCAGCCGGCGAGCCGTCGCCGGCGAAGTCGACCGGCGCCAGGCTCAAGGGTCAGTCCCAGCGGCAAGGGATTTGGACTTTCAATTTGCTACTTGATAATCGAAGCCAAGGCGGACCCGCGCCGTCTTCCGTGCGACGCGCGGGCGTCGTGGCGGTTCAGGCAGCCGCTCCTCGGTTCCAGAGGGATTTATCGTGATCCAGCGCGGGTCGTCCCAGCAGACTGACGCGCCCCCGGAGACGCCAATTGTCCTCATCGTCGATGACGACCCTGAGGTTCGTCAAGCGTTGAGCAGTTTGTTTCGATCGGTTGGCCTCGAGCCAAGACTGTTCGCGTCGACGGCGGAATTCTTGCAGCACAGGCTTCCTGACTCACCGTGCTGCATTGTGCTCGACATCAGGCTGCCCGGAGTGGGCGGCCTCGACTTCCAAGCTCAATTGACCAAAGCGAATATTCACATCCCCATTGTCATGATGACGGGCCATGGAGACATCCCCATGTCCGTTCGGGCCATGAAAGCGGGAGCGATCGACTTCCTGACGAAGCCATTTCGCCATCAGGACATGCTCGATGCCGTTGCGCAGGCGATCGAACGGGACCGGAAGCGACGCGATAGCGAAAAGTCGCTCGACGAACTCAAGGGGCTGTTCGAGTCGCTCACAACGCGCGAACGGGAGATCATGACGCTTGTCACCGCGGGCCTGATGAACAAACAGGTGGCCGCAGAACTCGGGCTCAGTGAGATCACCGTCAAGATCCATCGGGGTCATCTGATGAGGAAAATGGGCCTACGTTCCTTGGCGGACCTCGTACGGGCCGCCGAAGCGCTCGGGCTGCGTCAAACAAAGACCTCCGCACCATAAACGTCTGTATGATTTCATTGCTCTGCCGATAAGCGCATGACTCTGTCATTTGCTGCGCGCTTGCTTGCTGTTCGGTCCCGAGGCTCTCGCGACGCAGTCGTTCCGAGGTCGGAGCGAGAAACTCGCGGCCGGCGACCGGCTCTCTGCGCAGGGAAATATCCCGTTGAAGTTACGTGAGCCCACAAGGGCAAGGCTGCAGGCTGAGATCGCCGAGCGGACGCGCGTCGAGGAACAGTTGAGGGCGGCCAACCGTACCCTCAGAACCATCAATCGTTGCAACGAGGCGCTGGTTCGCGCGACTGAAGAGATCGACCTGGTAAAGGCCATCTGCCGAATCCTGGTGGAGGACGGCGGTATGAAGATGGCCTGGGTCGGTTATCGAGAAGACAGTGCGGCGCAGGCGATTCGGCAGGTTGCGCACGCTGGCTTAGAGGATGGATATCTCGATCGCGTCGACATTAGCTGGGGCGACGCCCCCACGGGGCGAGGGCCGACGGGCGTCGCCATTCGGACGGGCAAGCTCCGCTCGACTGATGATATCGCAACCGACCCGGCCTTCCACCCATGGCGGGACGAGGCGCTAAGGCGGGGGTATGGATCATCGCTAGCGCTCCCACTCAAGTTCGAAGGAACGGTGTTCGGCGCCCTCACCCTGTACGCCGACCGTCCCTACGCTTTCGATGAGCAGACGCGTTCCCATTTCACCGAGCTGGCCAACGACTTGGCCTACGGGGTGATCGCGATCCGGACCCGAGCCGACCGCGCGCGGGTCGAGGCGGAATTGCGCCGCATCGAAGCGTATCTCGAGGAAGGACAAAGGCTCACCCACACAGGAAGCTGGGCCTGGAGAGTCGCGAGCCGTGAGAACGTCTACTGGTCTCCGGAGCAGTACCGAATTTTCGGCCTGGATCCGGTTGAGGACTCTCACGCCTTCGAAAAGGCCCTTCAGCAGATTCTTCCGGAAGACCGCGCCAAATTCATCGAGATTCTTGACGCTGCGATCCGGGAAAAGAAGGACTTCGATGTCGAATGGCGATTTCCGTTGCCGGACGGGAGCGTGCGCTATCATCATAGCGACGGACATCCCGTCGTCGACAAGGACGGCGAGGTGGTCGAGTACGTCGGTACACTCGTCGACGTGACCGAACAGTATCTAGCCAAGATGGCCCTCGAACGCGAAAACGCGGAACGCCGGCGCGCGGAGGAAGAGCTCCGCCGCAGCGAGGCTTTTCTGGCGGAAGGCCAACGAATCAGCCGGACCGGAAGCTGGGCGTGGAACGTGACCACCGGCGAGGTCTCATGGTCGGCCGAGCATTTTCGCATTTTCGGATTGGATCCGGATACAGCGACACCCACGTATGCCGCGTTTGTGAACCGGATTCATCCAGAGGACCGTTCGGCTTTCGAAGACATGTTGGAGAAGGCCGTTCGCGAGGGTAGCAATTTCGAGTGGGACTTCCGTATTGTCACGCCAGATGGCGCCACAAAGTATTTGCATTGCCTAGGGCATCTAACCGCTTACGGCGCCGGGACGACCGAGTTTATCGGCACGGTCATGGACGTGACCGAGCGCCGGGTCGCTGAAGAGGCTCTGCGGAGCGCATTGGCTGATCTCGAACGAGCCTCGCGGTTGAGCACAATGGGCCAACTCACTGCATCCATCGCGCACGAGATCAATCAACCGCTGGCCGCGATCATCACGAATGGGGACGCTTGCCTGCTCTGGCTCGAAGCGGCCCGGCTGGACCTCGAGGAAGCGCGGCAGGCCGCGACTCGCATTGTGAGAAACGGCCACCGCGCTGGCGATATCATCAAGAGCGTCCGGGCCCTCACGCGCAAGTCGACGGCGGAGATGGTCTCACTCGGTATCAACGACGTGATCCGCGAGGTTATCGTTCTCATGGGCGCAGAGTTCCGCCGTCATGGCGTCCGAGTCGAAACTTCGCTGCCCTCCGATCTCAATTCCGTCATTGGCGACCGCGTCCAGCTTCAGCAGGTCGTGCTGAATTTGATCATGAACGCCATCGAGGCGATGGCGAATTCCGGGCACGGGCAGCGGCGAATGCAGATCAGCTCCGGGAATGACGAATCCGGAGGGGTGCTTGTTGCGGTCGAAGATTCGGGCCCCGGGCTCGACTTCGCGGGGACTGAGCGCGTGTTCGAGGCCTTCTTCATCACCAAACCCGAGGGCATGGGGATGGGACTGTCGATCTGCCGTTCGATCATTGACGCCCACGGCGGCCGACTTCTGGGCATCGCCCAACCTTCCAAACGGCGCCGTCTTCCAGTTCACCTTGCCAGCGACAGGTGACGCAACCAAGGCGTGACGACGACATATCGCGACATGAAACCTCTATGATTCAGCCCCGGCTACTCGGGCTGTTGGCGCATCCGCGGCGGTCAAGTCAACCGAGACGAACCGGGCGACTTTTGGCGAGCGCGCTCCAGCTGAGGTCGCCGCGCCAAGGAAATTGAACAGCGTTTTCGTTGCCTTTTCCCGGTCGCGTTCATGCGTTGGCGCGATCGCTTCCGTAATCGTCCCTCGGCGCTTGGCAGCGTGAAATCGGCGGTGATCACACTTCTATCATACGAAGGTTTGCTTTCTCAAAACCAACAATAAATCTCCGTCTACCAACGTAGGATCGAATAATTGCGCGAGGAGCGTAAATTTATTACCAACACAACGTCACAACCCGACGCGTTCATTCGCGGTTTTTCCGGCTACTCGGATCATGAGCTGCACGACATCGGCATTGATCGCGCGGATATTCATGATATCGCGCCGAGTGTCAGAAGAACAGCAGTAAGCGCTGACGGCGGCGCTGCGCGGCGTCGTCATGGTCTCACATCCGCCGATAGGCGCATCAGCGCCCCAAATTGCACGAGCGCCTAGTCAGGAGGCACTGATGAAGGATCAATCCATCTCCCCACTCGGAAGCCCCAGCGCATCCGAATCCGAGCCGTCGGATGAGGGCGCGCCAACCCTGGGAAAAATCAGCTTTATCGGTCTTGGTCACATGGGGACCGCGATGGCCGCGAACCTTGCTAACACGGCGCATCGCGTCACCGCTTATGTCCGCCGACCGGGTCCAATGGGCGCGCTCATCGGGCTCGGCCTCAGACCCACAGTGGAATTCGCCGACCTCTTCGACTGCGAGGTCGTCATCAGCATGCTCCCCGATGACGCCGCCGTTCGCGATGTCGTCCTCGGACGAGAAGACGCCGGCGTGAAGGGTCTCGCGTCGGGATTGAAACGCGGCGCAATTCATCTTTCCATGAGCACAATCAGCACATCGGCTGCGGCTTTCCTCGCGGCGGAACACGCCCGGCGCGGGCAGGGGTACGTTGCGGCCCCGGTCTTTGGGAATCCGGATGCCGCCAAGGCGCGCCTGTTGTTCATTGTCGCCGCCGGGGCGCCATCCGATGTCGAGCGCTGCCAGCCGCTCTTTCAAAGTCTCGGACAGAAGACATTTGTCGTGGGCGCCGAGCCTTCGCAGGCAAACCTCGTCAAGTTGCTCGGCAATATGATGACCGCGACCACATTGGAGGTGCTGGGAGAAGTGGTAGCTGTGGCTCTTAAGCGAGGACTCGATCCCAAAGCGTTCATCAACATCATGACGAACACGATGTTCAGCGGGCGCGCGCATAAAATCTATGGCGAGAAGATTGTCAGTCGGAGCTACGCGCCTGGATTCGCCTTGCCCCTCGTGCTCAAGGATGTGCGGCTTGCGCTCGCCGAGGCAGAAAGCGCCGCCGCGCCGATGCCGTCGGTCGACGTGGTGCGAGACCGGCTCATCACCGGAATCGCACGCGGCTACGCCGATCTCGACTGGAGCGCACTTGGGTTAGTCGCTGCGCAGGAAGCAGGCCTCAATGTCCCCGGTCCAGTCGCTGCGCCGTCGATGAGTAGTAGAAGCCAATGATGGCGATGCGTCGCGCATCCCAAGCAGCATCAGGGCGTCATGCCGCCATTGGGCGGGGCCTCCCTTTCGCCGCGGAAAGTAGCGGCGGTGGCGACGTACGTTTGGACCGCCGGCCATGCCGGAAAGCCATGGGGCCTCCGATGATCGCCCGCCTGCTCATTGGTCTTAAAATAGAGTCGCGCTGGCTGCGCTCAGCCGCGCAATATGGAGGTCAAATTACATCGTGCTCGCGATTCTCGGGAGGGCAAAGGGAGACGATCATGAAGCAGTTCGCCGCCCTAGCCGTCTTGACGCTTACACTGTCCAGTTGTGTGTCTTCGCCCATCGGCGCAGCTGCAGGTGGCGCGACCGCCCATGACCCCCACTGGTGCAGAGAACATCGCTTCTATCGCTACGACCTTGCATGGCATCTTCACCACTGTGGGGGCTGGTGTACGGCGTCCGGTTGCGGTCACTGACAAACTCTCGACTTGGTCGAGCAGATGGTTTTCCGACCGCTGCTTGTCGAGGACAATTTTATTGAAGGCGCGGTCGCTGTATTTGACCATTTCTCGGTGAATGTACCCGGAGACCGAGATCGCCCGCTCGGACCTGATCGACATGGGCCATCCGCGGGTGCGGCTGGCGGGGAAGATCGCTGGGGTTACTCGACCGGCGCTTCGGCGAGGTCTACGCGGCGGGAGGTGGACAGCCGTCGTGCCGGTGCGGCTCATCGCCGGTCTCTTCATCCTCAAGCAGATGCATTCGCTCAGCGACGGTGCGCGCGCGCTGGGTGGAGAACCCCGATTTTCAGTATTTCTGTGGCGAGCGCGTGTGCCGCCACGCGCTTGCCTTCGACCGCTCGTCGCTGACGCGCTGGCGCCAACGGCTCGGCGAGGAGCGGCTTTCGGCGCTCTTGCAGGAGAGCCTTCGGGTCGCTCACGAAATGGAAGCGCTGGCGACGAAGGAGCTCGAGCGGGTCGCCGTCGACACGACGATGCAGCCGAAGGCGATCGCCCATCCGACCGACGCCAGGCTCGCCCACAAGGCGATCGAGAAGCTCATCGGCTTCGCGAAGCGCCACGGCTCGCGCTCAGGCAGAGCTATCTGAGAGTCGCCGCCTTGGCATTTCAGCGCCAGCCGCACAGCGCGCAGGACAGCCGAGCGTAGAGGCATGCCCCCGCGCTGGATCGCTCGCTCCGTATCCGAACTAGAAACCGCCATTCTAAACAAGATCTCTCTAGACCGGTGGTCGCCAGCGTAACACACTGAAATGACTGGCGCGCCCGAAGAGATTCGAACTCCTGACCCCCAGATTCGTAGTCTCGCGCCCGGTCTTTTCACTCGCGTTCATCGCATTCCGCAGCTAGGACGAAACTTGTTGGAATCACTGGGATTAACGAGGAAATTGGGCATAGCCGCGTTCACTCGTTTTCATCCTTGACCGGTTGTTTTTGTTGCCCTATTGTTGCCCCGACCATCACGTTCGTACTGTTGATGGCGGAGGTGTGCGGCTATGGCCCAGACGGCGCCAATCTCGAAAAAGGTGCTAACGACCCGTTCGCTCGAAGCCCTCAAGCCGGCGCCCAAGGGCGGCCGCGACATGCATTGGGATGTTCTAGTCCCATCGTTCGGGGTGCGGGTGACGGATACCGGCGCGGCGACTTTTGTCGTTATGCGTCGCGTTGGCAAAAACGGAAAGCTTGTCCGACGCACGATTGGCGATCCGTGGACGGTTCCCCTGCCTCGCAAGAGCCAGTTCCTGCCTTTCAATCTTGAAGCAGCCCGAGCGGAAGCTCGGAAGGCGATCTCAGAGCTGCGCGGAGGCATCGATCCGAAGGAGAAGAAGCTCGCCGAAGCGGAGGACGCGAAGCGGCGCGCCGGCTCGGTGTTTGGCGTCGTCGCCGAGAAATATATCGCCGAGCACGTCTCCAAGCTCAAACGGGCCAACGAGATTGGCGCCGCGATCAGGCGGGTGTGGGAGCCCTTCTGGGGCGAACAGATTGCAGATATCACTGACGAGGATGTCAGCGCGATCGTAAAGACTATCGCGAAAGACCGTCCTTATGCAGCCTACCACGCATTCGCGTATGGCTCCGGGTTGTTCTCTTGGGCGATCGCCGCGCGGTCGTACAAACTGAAGGCGTCGCCCTTCACCGGCCTGTCGATCAAAGGCCTGATCGGCGGGCGCGACCCCCGGCAGCGCATTCTGTCTGATCTGGAATTGAGAGCGATTTGGCACGCAACCTCCCAGGAAGCGGGGCTGGGTTATCCGCTCGCGCCCTTTGTCCAGATGTTGATCTTGACTGGTCAGCGCCTCCGAGAAGTCGCTGACGCAAAGTGGTCGGAGTTCGATCTAGATGGCGGCCTGTGGACTATCCCCGCAGAGCGAATGAAGGGGGAGAGCGCGCACGAAGTCCCCCTTTCCGAGTCCGTCGTCAGGCTGCTTTTGGAGTTGCCCCGGGGCAGGGGGCCTTACGTCTTTTCAACGACAGATGGGGTCCGACCAATATCTGGCTTCAGCAAAGCGAAGGCGCGGCTTGACCGGGCGCTTGTCGACGTAGCGCCTTGGCGCTTCCACGATCTTAGACGCACCGTCCGCACTGGTCTTGGAGGGCTCCCTGTGCAGACGAAAGTCGCTGAGCTCGTCATCGCCCACGCTCAGCCAGGTCTGCACAAGGTCTACGACCTTCACAAGTATCGCGAGGAGAAGATGAGGGCGCTAGAGCTATGGGCGCGCCGACTTGAGGCGATAGTCAGTGGAGCCCCCGCGGCTAAAGTTGTCGAATTGCCGAGGGCCAGGGCATGACACAGCGGAAATCGGCGGTTCGGAAAGCTTCGGAGTGGGCGCGAGTGCAGAGCGTCCAGTGTGAAGTGGAAGCGGCGATGAGGTCGCTACCGCTTCCCAGTTGGCCAGCGACCGACAAGGAGGGCAAGAAATTTCGTATCACGTATTCCCACGACATCCGCGCGCCAAACATTGAGCACCTCGCCGAGAAATATCCCGCCATGCTTAGCGACATGCTCAGCGTGCCTATCCCATCTCCATCCCGCAAAGACGTTGAGGCCCAGTTCGCGATGATCGAGAAACGGGCGCGCGGGCTGCGCAAAAGCCTTACCGACTTAAGCAGAAGCAGGCATACGTGCGCCGCGATCCAGACGGCGATGAATGATCCGACATGGACGCCCTACTCAATTCTTGAGCAGCTTGAGGCGCTCATCGTTGCCGCAGGCCATGCGCAGGTTCCGACCGCGAAGAGCAAGAAAGGACCGGCAAACGATGGGCAGGGACTAAAAATAGCGAAAGCCGCTTGGGAAGACTACAAGGAACTGACGGGCAAACCATTCAGCCGGACCAGAAATGCCGGCGGTGGATACCCCGCCTTTTTGCAGAAAATTTTGGCCGCTCTGGGTCGAACCGACAGCGCCGAAAACCTGGCCAAGACCCTCAGATTGGAGAAGTAGGAGGCGACAGCGATCTTTTCCGGAGTAATAGCGCGAGAAGTACTTCCTACTTTACCGTGGCATCACCGTTATAAAATGATGATGTTCGTCCCGCGCGTCATCGAACGCGAATGAATAAGGACGAGCACCAATGCGAATTTCAAGGTTTAAGGACCTTCAGGACAAGGGAGTGTGCGGCAGCCGCGCAAGCCTATATCGCATTCGACGGGACGATCCGACATTTCCGGCTCCGGTCCGGATCGGCGGCGGCGTTGGATGGATCGAGAGCGAGATCGACGCATGGCTCGCAGCCCGGCCGCGGATCGCTAAGCGTGATCAGGCATCGATGATCGAGTTCAACAAGCGGGCCGCCGCTGAAGCCAGCGCCGAACTCGCTGGCGCCTTGGCAAAATAAAACCCCGCGCGCGACCGAAGCCGCGGCGGGGCGAAGAACTATTCAGACCATCTAACCAACGGCTGAATAGCACACCCGCTCGCCCGCGAGCAAGGGCTGCGCGCTCTACACACTGGAGCGCGAAGTCAATGTACCCCAAAGCAGGGCCCAATCGAGCCGGCCGTCGCACGCGCTGGATGCTGCGCGGAATGCCGGAAAGCAACGCCGATAAAGCGGAGCGCGGCTACACCGCCGGCCGGCGCCTTAATCATGAAGAAATCGCGACGACCGCCGCGGAAATGAACCTCCCGGTTGCCAGGCCTCCAAAGGTTGCGCGGCTATGAGCGCCCTCACACTCATCACGGGGCGAATTGCGGACGAACCGACAACACGGCCGACGCGAAATGGCGGGAAAGTCACCTTCTTCAAGTTGAAAGTGGCAAGAGGCAACCGATTCGAGTTCTGGAGCGTCGCAACGTTCTCAGACACCGCGCGACAGGAACTCGCAGGTCTCAACGAAGGCGCAGCGTTATCTGCGGCAGGCGAACTTCAAGTCGAGACCTACGAGTGGAAGGGCGAGACGCGGGTCAACCTCAAGTTAACTGCTGATCGGATTCTTGCGATCAAGCCGAAGCCAAAAACGCGGCAGGCCAGCAAAAAGGCGACGGGCAGTAGTGGACGCGCGATTGCGGCATCCAGCTGGGCCGCTCCTCCCGACATGGGAGGGCTAGATGGTGGGGACCTTCCGATCTGAAGCAGCACCGGCTATCCCTCCGCTTCTCTCGATAGAACAATTCGAGCGCGAGACCGTGCGCGAACTCGCCGGATCGGAACTTCCGATCGTTCAAGGCGAAGACGATACCGACCGGGAGGAGCGCGACCTCGCCCGGCGCGTCGTTGAAGCGCCCATCCTAGCGCGCGATCCCGAGCCGGAACGAAAGTGGATTGTCGAAGACGTCATTCCCGACGAGACGCTGACGCTTCTGACCGGCAACGGCGGCATCGGTAAGACCACGCTCGCCGAGCAACTTGCCGTAGCCATGCGCATCGATGGCGATTGGCTCGGCATGAAGGTGACGCAGGGGCCTGTGCTGTTTGTCACTTCGGAGGATGACCGCAAGGATGTGAACTTGAATCTGCGCGCAATTCTCAAGGCGGAAGGCAAGAGTCTCGCGCATTGTCCCGATCTCCACATCCTACCGCTTGCCGACCGCGACGCCTGTCTCGCCGCCCCATCGACAAAACTCGGGGCTATCGCCGCCACGCCGCTCTGGCATGCGATGGTTAGGGTCGTCGAACGATGCAAGTCCAGGCTCGTGATCTTCGACGCCCTGGCCGACCTGTTCGGAGGCGAGGAGAACTCGCGGCGCCATGTGCGCGGCTTCATCGTGCTGCTCAAGCGATTGGCGATCCAGCAGAGGCTCGCCGTCGTCCTCATCGCCCATCCATCGCTCGCCGGCATGAACAGCGGCAGTGGCTTTTCCGGCTCGACTGATTGGCACAACGGCCCCCGTGCCCGCCTCTATTTCGAGCAGCCGAAGGACAAGGAGGGAAAGGCGTTCGACGACGACTTGCGCACCCTCACGGTTAAGAAAATCCAGTACGCGAAAGAAGGAACAGTGTTCCGCCTGCGCCGACAGGCGGGCTTCTTCGTCTACGAAGGCAAGGAAAGCGGCAGCAACTCATACGACCGGGACGCCGCATCCGCCAAGGCCGAGACCGTCTTTCTCTCACTCCTGCAGACCTACGACGACCAGGGGCGCCGGGTCTCGCCGAACTCGGGCAAAAACTATGCGCCCACCGCATTCTCAGAAGACGACGATTCAGAGGGCGTCACCAACAAGGCGTTCGCCCGCGCCATGACGCGCCTGCTCAAAGCGAACCGTATTCACCTTGAAAAGGTCGGCCCGCCGTCTCGCCAGCGCGACCAGCTGAGGCCGGGTCCGGCGCCAGGCCTTGGCGTTGGAGATTGAGGGTGGATCAATTGAGCCACCCATCTATTGATTAGTGGTCAGGCTCAATTGAGCCACACCAAATTTCCAACGCCAAGGCCAGGGGCACACTTCCGCGCTTATGCCCGCGACCTCGTTGCGATGCTCGCAGCGTCGATCACAGCTATTGAACAGAGACTGACGGAATTGGGGGTCGAGCATGACCAATGAAACCGCAGACGCCTGACGGCCATCTTCCAACGACCTTCCAACGCCCCTACCAACGACCTTCCAACGCCTACCAACGGGGTGTGTGTTCGTTCCCCCCAAACCCCCACCGGCGTTGGTAGGCCCCGCCGTTGGAAGGCGGGCCCTCCAACGCTGCCAGCCGAGAGAGAGACAGAGCAGCCCCGAGCGTTTGTGCGGGTCCGATCTCGTCCAGCCGAGCACTGGCCGCGAGGCGGAGATTTTTTCCAACGAGGCGGATCATGTCCGGGTAGGCCCGGAATCGGCTGGTCCTTGGCCGAGCCTTGGCGCTGATCCAAGCGATGAACACCGGATCGATGATCAGGTGAACGCAATTGAAAACATTTGCAAATATTGACAATAGCTAGCTCCAGGGCAACAATAGGGCAACAGGCTCGGAGGTTTCGTGCTGTCAACTTCAACATCGTCTGCCGAAAGATCGACGATCGTCGCTCGTTCGACGAAAGTCCGATCCGCTGTTACCAATGATCCGCTGTTTCTGCGCGGTGTCGACGGCCGTAGCATGGTCGCTCGTCGCTATCGCGACGTTGCGATGGCGCTCGCGGATGACTGCGGCGGCCAGGACAAGCTGAGCGAGCCGAGCAAGATTCTCGTCCGGCAAGCTGCGGCGATGACTGTCCAGGTCGAAGGCCTGCAATCCAAGATCGTCGCCGGCGAAGACGTTGACATGGAGCAGATGACCAGGCTCGCAAACGTCCTCGGCCGGACGCTTCAGCGGCTTGGCCTCAAGAAGCCTCGTCCAACGCCGGCGAGCGTCCACGACAATATTCGTCGCACGTTCCCCGCCGCACGGGTTGATGGGGGCGCCGCGCGATGAACCTGATCGAGGCTATGGAGGCGCCGAATGTCTTCGGGCCTTGGTTCCCCGGCGAGACCTGGGGGGCGTGGAAAGCAATCCTGCGCGCGGCGTTTTCGCTGCCGATGACTGCCGAAGATCTGATCACGTTCGGCGAGCTTGCGGGCGGGCGCGAGCCGCCGGATAAGCGGGTGAAAGAGCTTGTTATCATCGCCGGGCGCCGGAGTGGGAAGGATTCTGTGGCCTCGCTGATGGCAGCTTGGATCTCCGGCATTGAGCAAGGCCACATTGGGCTCCTGCGCCCTGGCGAGCGCGCAAGCGTTCTCCTGTTGGCGTGCGATCGGGACCAGGCCCGCATCATCAAGAATTACGTGGCCTCGTATTTCCAGACCATCCCCGAATTGGCCGCGATGGTCACCGGCGAAACGAAAACTGGCCTCGAACTTGGCAACGGTGTCGAGATCGTCATCGCAACAAACGATTATCGGGCGGTCCGCGGTCGAAGTGTGCTCTGTGCGGTCATGGACGAGGCGGCGTTTTATGCCGACGAAGATTCGGTCTCGCCCGTCATCGAAACCGATCGCGCGCTTGAACCGGCGCTCGCCACGCTGCCCGATAGCCTAAAGATAATCATCAGTTCGCCCCACAAGAAAAGCGGGCTGTTGTTTGAGCGTTATCGCTCCTGCTTTGGCAAAAGCGACGACCGCACCCTCGTTATTCAGGCGCCGACATCGGCTTTATCCAACGATTGATCCGGCGATCATCGAGCGCGCGATGGCCGACGATCCCCTGGCGGCGCGCGCCGAGTGGTTTGCTCAATTCAGGGATGACGTCGCCAATTTTCTGACGATGGATACGATCGACGCGATGGTCGATCGCGGGGTGAGCGTGAGGCCTCCAAAGGAGCGCGTGACATATTTCGGTTACGCTGATGCAGCATCCGGCACGGGACGCGATTCTTTTTCTGCTGCGGTTGGGCATCGAGAAGGGGACGAGGTTTTCGTTGATGCTCTGTTTGAGCAGCGCCCCCCGTTCAACCCACAAAATACCACGGCCGATGTTTGCGCTCTCTTCAAGCAATATCGGGTGACATCATGTGTCGGTGATAAGTTCGCAGCCGGCTACAACATCGATGCCTTCGCCCGGTGTGGCGTGAAATATCGGTACTGCGAGAAGGACACTTCTGCGAACTACCTTGAGTTTCTTCCGCTCGCGACGTCTGGTCGTGTTCGCCTGCTCGACAATCAGCGCCTGATTTCCCAACTCTCGGGCCTTGAACGTCGCACGCTAAGCTCGGGGCGCGATCGCGTCGACCATGGCGCCGGCGATCGCCATGACGATCTGAGCGCCGCCTGCGCGGGCGTGTGCGCGCTCGCGGCGAGCCAACCGGGTCCGATGGTGATCAGCCCTGAGCTGATGAATTGGGCTCGAACGCCTGGGCGTCATTCGAGTCGATCGCCGCGCATGTACCTGCCAGATCCCGGTCGGGGCATTTTCTGAAACAGGGAGAAATCAAAATGGTGATCAACGGAATTCAGTGTGACGTGATGACACCCGCCAAGCGCGCAGCGTTGGATCGAGCACTGCCCGCGCGCTTGGCGCGTGACGCGAACAACGAATTTGGTCGCAGGCGCGCATTGGATCGGCGTGGCCAGGGTGCGCGTGATGATGCTGGCGAACTCGACACTCATCTCCAACGATCGATGAGTGCAACGGCGTACGAGCGAGCCTGCGAGCTGGGCCTTCTCGGCTACCTCGGAATTGGTGGCATCGAAGACGACACTCCCTCGTCTCTGCGCCCCGATTCGTTCACCGAAAAGCAACGGCGCGTTGGCTTCACGAGCGATCGCGCCCCTTCCCGCGCCGGCGAGAGCGAGCTCGCCAGGATGTTTAACGACGTTAGGGCCCCAGAGAGAATCTGAGCCCCCGAATAGGGGAAAGGAAAGCGAACATGCGACGGCTTAATTTCGACGTGGCGAGCGACAACGAGCGGAGAAATGTTCGCGCTAGCATCGACAAATTTCTCGACCGTCTCGTCGATGAAGAAAACGACCGCGAGCGCCTGCGCAAAATGCTCGACGACTTGGTCATCGCTTGTAGCGAAGAGAGCGAGCCAGGGATGTCGCAGATAACCGGCCGTGAGCCTGCGATGGACGCGAGCATCGACGAGATTGTCGATCGAGTTCTGAATCCGGCGCATTCGCCGCTGAACAAGCTGTTGGACGGTGTGCCGAACCCGTCCAGGTACATTCGCTAAATGGTTTCGCGCCGGGGAATTGTTCGCGCTTGCACCCGGGGCGAAAGCGCCAATGCCGCTGAGGCGAAAAACGTCGGCAGCGCGCCTCGTTCCCTCACGCTGGGCGAGGCGTTGCAGACCCGCCGCTCGGTTCGCTCCTATGACCGAGCGGCGGGCTTTTTCCTTGAGGAGTTGATTGATGGCAAGAATTGAGATTGGCGGCCCGCGGCTCGCATTGAAGAACGCGATCGAATTGCATCGAGATGCCGAAGCGCATTGCGCGTCGTTGCGCGCGAGCGTGACGAGAATTGAAGACCAGCTTTACGAGACGCGGGGCCAGCTTGAGGCGGCGCGCGAGAGGGACGAAGACGCGAAGATCGCGCATGTGCGGGCGCTCGTTGCGGGCGGCGATGTTGCGGAACTGACAAGGGCCGATCCCGGTGCGGTACGCGCGGTCGAGTCGACGATTGAAGCGTGCAAATCCGCACTGGCGATTGTGAAGACAGAATTGGCCGAGGTCGAGACCGCGCTTGGTTACAAGACGCTGCACGTTCGATCCCTGGCGGTCGAAGTGATGGCGCCGAAGTTCGACGATATCCTCCGCCAGGCCGAGGAGCTGCGCGGCGCGCTCGCGGGCAAATTAGGGATCTTGGCGTTTATGCAGGGCTGGTTGCCCTCCGGCGCTCCTGAACTCATGCGCTTCCGCGCTTTAATGCAAATTCCGGCCGATCCGTCGCATCCGGAGGTCACACGTTGGAGGTCGTCGCACGACGCGCTCACGCGCGACGCGGGCGCGGAGTTGCCTCGTTAGGTATGATAGTAGTAAGGATGGTATCCGAAGCCGTAGGCATAACCATAGCCATCGATGGCAACCTCCGTGAGGTCCTCGGACCCATCCTGGGCCGCAGCCCATGGCCACGAGTGCAATATCTGAGGGCGCTTTGGCAGTCGGAAGGATCGGCATCCCACGGGCGGGAACCGTGGCTAGAGCCAATAGCGCGAATGCTGACGCGAACAAGAGCTTTCGCATGGTTCACCTATTTGATACGGGGCGGCTCCTCTTCACGCCTCAAGAATTGAACTACGCTATCCTTTCTTTCTTCCATCGAACCTGATAGCGCCGACATATCCTGACCCGACGGGCGCATCAAAAACACGGACAACTGGCGATAAACCGATTGTAGTTGCGTTTGCCAGCGCTCCTTGTTTGGCCTCACCGTCCGTAGTAGTGGGCGATGGTCGCCAGGCCTTGCAACAAGCGGCAAACGCGGTCGAAGAAGCTGCTCGCCTATTCGAAATAGTCTGGGACGCATTTGAGGCGGCTGGCGCGACCCGCAAAACAAACCTGCGTCAATGGCCCCCGCCGCCAGGCCCGCCGCCCCCGCCGCCACCGCCGCCAGGTCCACCGCCACCGCCGCCAGGCCCGCCACCGCCACCGCCGCCAGGCCCACCGCCGCCAGGCCCACCGCCACCGCCGCCAGGGCCACCGCCGCCGCCGCCAGGCCCACCGCCACCGCCGCCAGGCCCACCGCCACCGCCGCCAGGCCCACCGCCGCCAGGCCCACCGCCACCGCCGCCAGGCCCACCGCCACCGCCGCCAGGCCCACCGCCGCCGCCGCCGCCAGGGCCACCGCCACCGCCGCCGCCAGGGCCACCGCCACCGCCCGATCCGACCCCGCCGGTACTTGCGGCGCTGGCGGCGCTCGCCACTCCACCAATAGCGCCGCCGCCACTCGATCCGCCGCCGCCCGGTCCGCCGCTGGCTCGGGCTCGTCGGAACGCGGTCCAGGTCCTCGGCTGCTCGCCGAAAAGCGCCAAAAGGATTGGTGGCAAGCTAGGGGCCGCCCACCGCTTCGCATGTCGTCCTGGCTGAAAGTTGCGCGAAGAGACACTCAAATGCGTCTTATTCTGAGGTCCGCTCGCTTGCCTTCTTGCAACCTGTGCTGGAGCGACCCTTGAAGAAGGACTTTGAGTAGCAACAGCGGTGGCCGTGGGAGCCTCGTAGTCCAGACGCTCCGTTAGGCGGAAGAGCTCCGGTCGCAACTTCTCGCAGCGCAACTCAGCAAAGAACCGCAATGCTTCATCGATCGTCAGACTGCTGGACAACCGCTGCAGACGGTCCTCGTCGCGTTTGCAGATTTCATCGGAGGTAGGCGTGGTGACCTCGGGCGGTGAGGAAGTCCGGCCAGGTGAGCTGTCCTCACTCGGAGTTTTCGTATCTGACGACCCACCATCAGAGGCCTGGGCAGCCAGCGGCGCGGGAGGCTTCTCGACCGGAAGCAGTTTGTCGATCTCCGCTAGCGCAGATTGCGCATGGGGGCCAGCCGGATGGGCGGCCAAGAAGGAGCGCCATCCTTCGGGCGACTTCATCCGTTGAGCGACTCGATAGTCCAGGTCCTCGTCGACATTCGCTGCGGCGATTGGGTCGACTGGGGAAAGGCCCGCTTCCGGCTTTGCGGATGCGAGGGACTTGTTGACGATGACGTTGATGTCATCAAGCCATCGAAGCCTTGCGATGTCGTCACTGGTCAGCGGCACATACGCATAGATCACCGCGACCGCGACCGCGACCGCGGCCGCCAACGCGAAATCGAACGGGTGTTTCCGACTAAGGCTCATGGGGCCCATGCGAACCGAAAGTGCCGCGTCCCTCTGGGCCCTTGATCTATCCAGCTCGGCTGTGGGTTCGGTGGCTGCGTCGATTGGTGGGTGCGGCGGCTGAAATGGGCGTGGTCTGAAATTGTGATTGTCAAAAGTGCGGTAAAACCAGATCCCGAGCTTTCGCGCCGTCTTTAAGCATTCAAGCGCCTTCGCATGGTCGCCGGTGTGATGATGAGCTGCCGCATTACCGTCTTTACGCAGTTGATCAAAGAGGCCCAATACGTTTGACGGGTACCTTCCGTCAACGCGGAGACGTCGGAGCAAATCGCGCTGGCGCTCGTTTGGGTCGATGTACAAACCGGAGCGCGCCGCCACGAGCTGCGCTAATGCCTCACCGAACTGTCGAAGGGTGATCAGGGAAACGATGGGATCACCAGAGAAGTAGCGCTCGCTGCGCGCGGCAATCCGCTCCAACTCTGGATAACGCTTAGCCAGAAAGCCGAAATTGGGTGATGTGGCGTCTTCGGTGGCAGTCATTCGGCACACCAAGCTCCCCCGGAGGTGATGTTAGACCGCCAACTAAGCGTGTGCCAATGCATTCTTCGGTGGGCGGCCCGCACGTCAATTCAGGTCTCGCGCCACGGTTCAAGAGAGTTCGGACGGTTCGCCAAAACGAACACGCGCACGCGTTACACGCGTGGTTAGCCGGTTCATTATAGGTTAAGGGCTGCTGTTGCAGGCCGGATAGAGTTGCCCGGCCAGCCAATTGCACTCGGTGTCAGCAGTTGGTCGGCCATACAGAAGTCCATCGAAAACGACGCCCGGAAATGCCCAGAGTCCCTCGGTAGGTCGTTCGCCGACGTGGCTAGCGCTATGGTCGATCTAGCAGGCTGTTGAAAAACTCATTTCCGCCGTAGTTTGATTCCGTTCCGGACTCCGTTGGATTCTATTGTGTTCACGGTTTCGACCCCACGCGGCCGACTTTTTCAACAGCCTGCTAAAGGGCTACGGCGTCGGTCTCTACCTTCAGAGAGCGCGTTCTGGCAGGACAGGCGCGCGCCAGGGCCTCCGGGGTCAGGTTCGGCCGCCCGACTATTGCAGCCGACAAGGCTGCGGCCATTGTCGCCGATCTCAAGGCCGGCGTGGGTGTCGTCAAGCTTGCGAAGCTTCACAGCGTCGGCGTTGGGACCGTGCAGAAGCTCAAGAGGAAGCTGGCCGCTTAGGGCTACCAAGTGCGGGCGGTGCGGCGGCTCTAGGGCCGCCCTTTTTTTGCTGGGTAACGGAACATTTAGGGCGCCATGCGAATCTGATGTTCAGGCACGCCTTTCTCCCGGCTGGTGCGCGCTTTGTCGCCTCGCGTGGGGAGATTCCGCGCGAGGAGATGGGCGGAGATCAGTATCAAGGCCCCTCCTTCAAATCCGGCCTCAACTTGCTCACAGAAGCCAGGCCGAGGAAGGCAATCGTCGACAGGGCGCAGACGCCGCCGCATAATTCGAGGACGAGCGCTATCATCAAAGCCCTCCGCATTTCCCGCCCCCAGATTACGCTAGGATTATCACGATGGCGGAAGTCGGATACCCGACAGACATGGGGAGGTCGGATTGAGCTGGATCGGCTAACCCGCGGTCCCATGATCGGCAAGCGTACACGGCGATCAAGGCGGACTTTGCCGGCCGACACGCAGGCGTGGCCCACTAGCCCGACCGAAACAGGGCGACGTGGTCATTTGGCCTGGACCAGGGGACGGTCGACCGCCTCGGCGCGATCCGTGGCCCGGCGAGAGCTACAGCGACGTGATCCTGAAGGCTCGCCAGAGAACGGAGTCAGACGCGAACCGCCGTGCGAGCCAACGCCCCGCGGCGCTTATAGCCCGCGAAGCCAAGGCCCGCGAAGCCAAGCAGCATCATAGCCCAGGTCGAGAGTTCGGGAACGGCACCCCCTGTGAATTGAGCCTCACTGACAAACATCCACATCGACGCGCCATGCGGATCGTGATCTGGCGTGACAGTCAGCGTGCTGCCCACCAACAACAGGCCAGATACGGTCAACCACTCCGACGTGGCGGAGATTGCCGTGACCGTCGGCGTGTACGTTGTCCCGTCAATGGTCAAGGCGACCGGCGCAAAGACGCCGCCTATTTGCGTATTGTCAACCGCCAGCGAAATCGTATTGACGCGCACCGGCCCCGCGAAATTGAAGGCGATGGTTGGGTCGCCATTATTCCGCCATTGCCAGCCAACATAGGGGCCAGTGCCAGAAAGATTTGATACGCTGTTCCAAGGATCGGGTGAGGCAAATCCGTCTGTAAGGACGCCCAGACCGCCGCTCAACGGCGCGCTGTCCATGGTCGTCGCGCCGCTGCCATTGTAGGTTGCGTCCCAGTAGTTAAATTCGCCTCCGTTTAGTTGGCCATCCCCGTTAGGCATGTTGTAGCTGGTCGGATTCAACGATGCTGCTACCGACGCTTGGGAAGCAAAGCCAGCCAGACACAAAGCCGGGACGGAACAGAGCAATTTCAGTTTCATGGCGTACCCCCGACCTTTAGCGATTAGCAGGGGTATCTCAGCACAACGTAACCCTTTCTACAACCCGGGGTTTGCGTCACAAAGACACGCGCGCACGAAGGGCGCAGTATGACATCGCCGGTTCGATCGCATTCGCCCTTCGGTATATAGCGGCAGAAAGCGCCCCTCCTAGTTTGGGACCTTACCCCCAACTGCGAATATTCCATTTTCTGCGACGTTCTCGTCGTCGCTGGGTCTGGGTGGGAGCGGAAAGTAGATACCTTTTCCATGAACACGTTGATTTAAAATATTGACACCGATCACATGTGCCCATGTTATTAATCGTGACGCAAGTTCGGAACGTTGCTTGTCAGTCCAAAATTCGGGATCGTCGTTAAAATCGGTGACAGCACTTCTTAGTTGGGCATATTCATTTGTAAACGAGAGACCTGACTGTTCCATTTGCCATCCACTAAGAGTTAATCCACGTCGTATTTGCTTTGGTTCTCTTTGAGAAATGAGAGCGATGGCCGTCCACATCAAGTCATGGCCTAACCAGAATAAAGAGACACCCCTCGTCACGTCGAGCGTCTTGGGGCTGTTTTTCCACAACCGGTTATCTTGATTGAAGGTATATACCCGAAACCAGGCGTCAGAAAGAGGAGAAAAAAAATGCTCCTGTAGCCTACCCGTTAAATTAAGCACAATTCCTAATACAGAAACGCGCACGATATCTTGTTTTTTGCCAAATATTGTATAGACTAACAAGGTGATGACAACCACTAGCACTAGAGCGTTTATGATAAGAGATGCCGCTTTAAGTGTGTCCATTTCGACCTCCTGAAATGCGCGCCAATGAGGGCTGACGGCGTCCTGAGGGCCGTTGCCGCAGCTTAAACTGAGCTTTGGCGGCGGGGGTTCGTTGGCAGTGTGATAGAGCGCACGGCAGCCGTCGTCGATTACCGCTATGTCCTCTTTGTTGCTAACTTCAAGCATTTGGAGGATGTCATGAATTTCTCATCAGCCCGCGCTTGTCTGATTATGGGGGCGGCGATCGCGATGGTTGGGGCCGTTTCGGCGCAAAACGAAGCGTCTGCCGCACCAATTTGCCCGCGGTTCGTTACAAACTATTGCGTCTACAATTCGCACCATTTGATTTTTACAGCGGAAACAAATCCATGCTTTGCGAAGGAGCGGCGCTGGACAGTGATCTACCAGGGCCAGTGCAAGTTCCGTCACTGACAAGCGCGCTGCCCCGCGTCGAGCCCCCGCTCGCGCGGGGCTTTTTTCTAGGCGAGGGCGCGGCTTTCGGGCCGCCCTTTTTGTTTGGACTGTGGAACGATGCGGCCCTTAGTCGCAGTGGGCCTCGACATGTGCTTGGACATGGGTTTGATGCTGAAGCGCTGCGATTGTCGCGAAAAGATTGCTCGCGGTAGGGTTCCCACGAGGGCCCACCATTCGCATCAGACTTTTTTCTGGGATGCGCGTCTCCTTACTGAGCGCGCCGAAGCCGACCGTGGCGTTGATACAGTCGCGCAGGAGAACGAGGCCGGCCGCAACTTCGCCCTCGACGAACGCCTGTAGCGACTCTTGCAGGAGAGCAGCCTTGAAGGCGTGGTCCCGTGCAGCTCGGGCCGCCACGGTCTCGCGGAAATCTCGGGTCAAAGCCATGACAATCCTCCTAGGCGGGCCGCGGCCCGCTTGCGCTGTTTATAATCGGTCCATCGTTTTTGGGCGGCCGCGATGTCGTCGCGCTGCCCGTGTTTCTCACCACCTCCGAGTAGGAGGACCAGGTGGTCCCCATCGAAGGCGAAGTAAACCCGGTACCCGGGCCCGTAGTCGATTCTAGCCTCGTGCACCCCGCCTCCGACCGGCTTCACATTTGGGCGCAAGCCAACTTCAAGCTTCGCCACTGACCGGCTTACCTTGGCAGCGGTGAAGGGCTCCAACCCGTTAAACCACCTCCCAAATGGACTTTGTCCGTCTTGGTCCTCATACTCACGGGTCTGAGGCATGACTGCCTGGTAACATATATGGGACCATCAACGCAAGGCAAGATCGGCCGTTCCAAGACCATATATCCGGGCCAAAAGTTTCTGAATTACAACAATGCCAGCAGACTCGAGGAGTGGCAAGAAATTGTTTGGAACCAACTCTCAAGCCACCAAACTCCTCAATGTGAGCGAGCCCGAGCGGCTGGTCGCCGCGTATGTCGCGCCGCCGGGACGCCTGGCAAGCTGGTGCCTAAAACGCGGTGGTCGGTGGCGAGTTCCGACTCCTTGCTGGACAAATGTCGGCCGATTATATCCGAGCCGTGCCGACAATTGACCTAACCGCCGACGAGCTCGCCGCCGTTGCTGCGGCAATCCGGTGCGCCATCGAGGACGACCGGTTTCCTCGCGCCCCCCGCGCCTTGATCCATTGCGCGCGGCACCGGGAAGTTTGAAGCTGCGGCGGAGCCAACCCCGGCTCCGCAGGCGAAGGAAGCCTCCTCTCGCCATGTTCGTCTGCTCCAGGGATGAAAATAAGATGAGCATTCCAGGATTTACTGCTGAAAGTTCAGTGTTCAAAAGTGGATGTTTTCGTTCTACACAGCCGTTCAGGAGAGGTTTGACTTATGAAAGCCAAGTTGTCGTGCCAGCAAGAACGGCGCGGCAAATTTGTCTGCCTATTGTCAAATGTAGCTCTACGGCCGGCCAAGTCAGCTGTTGGGTGGAACCATGCGGGATCGTGATAGTAGTTCCAGGCGAGGCCGCAACGATTTGAAACCAAGCAGCGTTAGGCGCGACTTAAGCAGCAACCCGAGCCCCGCCGCCAGCCAAGGCCGACAAGCGGGCGCGGTTGCCTTGGCGGACCGTGCCTAAGATTTCCCCCGGCTTCAAGCTGGGCAGGCTGCCGCCCGACCGCTGATCAAAAGCTCGCCGAAGCGGTCTTCGGACAGTCGCGTGAGCCGGTCCCCGTCTGAAGTTGTCGATCGTCAACTTTCGGAGGCCCATCGGGGCGGGACGTTGAAACTTTGAGGCAGGGCGTCCGGGGGAACAAAAACCATCAGAAGGGGTTTCGGCAACTGATCTCACCCAAGCGCGCCGTACAGCCTGCAGCCATGATGGTAAAGCCGCCCCCCAATCGCGACGTTCACGTCTCACTCTTGATGCCTCGCTCGCTCTTCGAGCGGATCGACGACTTCCGTTCCGAGCACCGCTTGCCCAGCCGCGTCGAAGCCATCCGACAGCTCATCAAGGCTGGCCTCGAGGCCATAGGGCGACGCGCCAGACCATAACCATCACCCGGGCGAGAGCTACAGCGACGTAATTGGACGCTTCTAAGAACCTCGCGCCTTCCAGCATTTTCTGATTCACTCCCAGGTGGAGTGGGAGGCGAATCGATGCGCGGCCAGGGGGGACTTTTCGACGTCGACGAGCGGCTGAAGCGGCTGAGCGATCTCGGCGATCAGTTGCAGGCTTTCGCAGCGGCGGTCGATTTCGAGATTTTCCGGTCCGAGCTGACGCGGGCGCTGGCCTACTCGGACGGCTCGCAGGGCGGCCGACCGCCGTTCGACCCTGTGATGATGTTCAAGATCCTGGTGATCCAGGCGGCCAACACCCTCTCGGACGAGCGTACCGAGTTTCTGATCAACGACCGCCTGTCGTTCATGCGGTTTCTCGGGTTGAGCCTATCCGATCGGGTTCCCGACGCTCGCACGATCTGGCTGTTCCGGGAAAAGCTGACCAGGGCCGAGGCGATTAAGCCACTGTTCGACCGGTTCGACGCGGCGCTGCGCGAGGCTGGCTACGTCGCTATGGGCGGCCAGATCGTCGACGCCTCGCTGATCGCCGCGCCCAAGCAGCGCAACACCGAGGAGGAGAAGAAGGCGGTCAAGGAGGGGCGCATTCCGCAGGCCTGGAAAGCCCAGCCAGCCAAGCTCCGGCAGAAGGACCGTGACGGGCGCTGGACGGTCAAGTTCAGCAAGGCCAAGGCCAGGCCGGATGGGACGGTTCCTCCGGTCGACATCGCTATTCCGACATTCGGCTACCAAAACCATGTCTCGATCGACCGCGAACATGGGCTGATCCGGCGGTGGGAGGCGACCGACGCTGCGGCCTACGAGGGCGCGCGGCTGCGTGAGGGGCTGCTCGACAAGACCAACACCGCGAGCGCCGTCTGGGCCGACACGGCCTACCGCTCGAAGGCCAATGAGGCGTTCCTCGAAAAGAATGGGTTCGTCAGCCGCGTCCATCGCAAGAAGCCGGCGGGCCGGCCCATGCCGGAGACGACGCGGCGCGCCAACGCGCTCAAGTCCAAAGTCCGCTCCGGCGTCGAACACGTCTTCGCCGTGCAGAAGGACAAGATGGACCTCTTCGTCCGCACCATCGGCATCGCCCGGGCGAAAACCAAGATCGGCATGGCCAACCTCGTCTACAACTTCCGCAGGCTCGTCTTCCTCGATCGTCTCGCTGCCGCCTGACCCCCGCGCCAAAGGGCCGCCCGGTCGCCGCAGCATGCGGCGCCCTATGCCGCATCCAAAACCGAGATCCCGCACCTCAAAATCGCGTCACTCGACCCGTCTCCGTCCGGAAAAACGCGTTTATAGAACCGTCCAATTTGGTGACGGCCTAGGGAGCGAGGTGACGGGGCCTCACGACGAGCGCAACTCATCCGCGCAGCGTGGGCCCGCGATGGGTAACCATACCATTGACGGATCGGATAACTCCCAGTCCAATTTCCTGGATGTTAAAAATCGCGCTGCCCGCGAATTTCATTGGCGCGCCTGTCGTCGCCCTTCGAAAGACGCGGCAGGAGGCGCTGGAAGCCGCTGACAGATATTGGGTCGTAAACGCCTCGTCGAGCGACCAAGCTCGTAGCAACGCGATAAGGGCGCTCAACGACGCGGCCACGGCTCTCGCAGGGTGGGTCTTGGCGGACGCCATCGCGGTCCGAAAGTATTGCGAGCGTCTCGGCTGGGACCTTGAGCTGGCGGCGAGCTACCTGCGTGGGTTAGCGGAAGGCGTGCGAGGGCAATATTCAATTTCGCACGAAGAACGAGAGCTCACTTGCGACGCGCTGTTCGGGGCGCTCGGGTCGACGCGTGACTTGTTCCGCCGAAATAGCCGCAGCCACGCAGGCGATGGCAGAGCATCCCCTTTGTGCGTGACTTCTTCGAGCCCTAGGCTGCCCGGCCGAGAGCTACAGCGACTTAGTCATCCGCGATGCGAGGGGATGAGGGAGAGAACCCTATTAGGGCGAATTTTACGACTTGTTGCCCCCGCCGTTGCCCGGAGAAATCCGCCCTTAATCCGTTAGGCGTTATACCAAGGATAAACCATTGAAATCATTGGCGCGCCCGAAGAGATTCGAACTCCTGACCCCCAAATTCGTAGTCTGGTGCTCTATCCAGCTGAGCTACGGGCGCTAAAGATCGCTTAGACGGCCGCGAAAGCGAACCCTGAGCGACGGCGGCTCTAGCCGCTTTTGGCGAGGCAGGCAAGAGCGGAAGGCGAGCGCGAACGTCCGTGGCTCCAGCGCGCGCCCTTGCGCTGACAGGCCGCGGCCGGTAGTCAACGGCGCGCCCCATGCCTTCAGCTCCGCCGATTGCCTTCTTGAACGCGCGTCTCGTTGATCCCGTTCAGGAGACCGAGACGCGCGGCGGGCTCATCGTCATCGATCGCGTCATCGCCGGCGTCGGGCCCAAGGTCACGCGGGACCAATTGCCGGGCGAGGCGTTGATCGTCGATTGCGGGGGCGACGTCGTTTCGCCCGGCCTCGTCGACATGCGCGCTTTCGTTGGCGAGCCCGGGGCCGAGCATCGCGAGACCATCGCCAGCGCCAGCGCCGCCGCCGCCGCCGGGGGCGTGACCACTCTTGTCACGCGGCCCGACACCAGTCCACCGGTCGACGATCCTGCGGTGGTCGACTTCATCCTGCGCCGCGCGCGCGACGCAGCCAAGGTCCGCGTCCACCCAGCCGCGGCGCTGACCAGGGGGCTCAAAGGCGAGGAGATCGCCGAAATCGGCCTGCTCGCGGAAGCAGGCGCGATCGCCTTCTGCGACGGGCTCCATTCGGTCGCCGATGCGCTGACCATGCGCCGCGCCATGACTTACGCCCGCGACTTTGACGCGCTCATCGCGCCGATCTGCCAGGAACGGTCGCTGAGCCGCGAGGGCGTGATGGCGGAGGGCCTGCGCGCGACCTGGCTTGGCCTGCCCGGCGTGCCGCGCGAGGCGGAAACCATCATGCTCGAGCGCGATCTGCGTCTGGTCGCGCTGACCGGCGCCCGCTATCACGCGGCGCTGATCTCCAATCGTCTCTCGCTCGAGGCGATGGCGCGGGCGCGCCAGGCAGGGTTGCTGGTGAGCTGTGGCGTGTCGATCAATCACCTGACCCTGAACGAACTCGACGTCGGCGATTATCGAACTTTTCTCAAATTGAGCCCGCCGCTGCGCGCCGAGGACGAGCGCTTGGGCCTCGTCGAGGCGCTGGCGGCTGGCCTTATCGACGTCATCTGCTCTGACCACGACCCCCAGGACGTCGACACCAAGCGGCTGCCGTTCGCGGAAGCCGAGGCGGGCGCAATTGGAATCGAAACGATGCTGTCGGCGAGCCTGCGCCTGGTTGCGGGCGGACATGTCGCGCTGCCGCGCCTCATCCGCGCGATGACCTTGCGACCTGCCGAAATCCTGCATCTGCCCGTCGGCAGGCTGTCGGTCGGCGCGCCTGCGGACATCATCCGCTTCGATCCGGACGAGCCCTATGTGCTCGATCCCGCCTTGCTCCATTCGCGCTGCCGCAATACGCCCTTCGACGCGGCCCGGCTCGAGGGCCGGGTCAAGATGACGCTGGTTGCCGGGCGCGTCGCGCACGAATAGTCTCGTTGAAAGTCTTTCGTTCAATCCGCGTCGGCTGGAAGCGCGTATGGTCGGGGTTTCTTACGGCGGGGCGTTGGCGCTGGCGCTCGGCTATTTGCTGGGATCCATTCCTTTCGGTCTCGTGCTGACGAAGCTTGCCGGGGCAGGGGACTTGCGCTCGATCGGCTCCGGCAACATTGGCGCGACCAACGTTCTGCGCACCGGGCGCAAGGGGCTCGCCGCCGCGACGCTCGTGCTTGATGCGCTGAAGGCGACGCTGGCTATGGTCTTGGCTTGGTGGATATTTGGTCCGCCGACGGCGCTCGCCGCGGCGGCCGGCGCGGTCCTCGGCCACATGTATCCGGTCTGGCTCAAGTTCCGCGGCGGCAAGGGCGTCGCCACCTATCTCGGCGGTCTTGTCGGCCTCGCGTGGCCGGCGGCGATCGTATTCGCCGTCGTCTGGCTCGCGGTCGCGGCGCTCACCCGCTACTCCTCGGTGGCGGCGCTCGCGGCGACGGTTGCTTCTCCGATCGCCATGGCCGCCATTGGCGAGAGCGGCGCGGCTTTGGTCTTCGCTGCGCTGTCTGCCCTGATCTGGTTCAAGCACAGCGCCAACATCGTCCGCCTTCTCAATGGCTCCGAGTCGAAAATCGGGCAGAAAAACTAAAGGGAATGGCGAACAAGGCTGAGTTGCGCCTCACCGACCAGCAGCGCTTCGATTGGCTGCGGCTCGTACGCTCGGAGAATGTGGGCCCGCGAACCTTTCGGGCGCTCGTCACCAATTGCGGGAGCGTTGGAGCCGCGCTGAAGGCGCTGCCGGAACTTGCGCGGCGCGGGGGCGCGAAGCGCGCGATCCGCGTCGCTTCTTTCGAAGAGATCGAAAAAGAGCTGATCGCCGCCCGCAAGCTTGGCGTGCGCTTTGTCGCGCTCGGTGAGCCGGACTACCCGCCGGCGTTGCAGGAGATCGATTCCGCGCCGCCCGTTCTCGCCCTTCGCGGCGCCGCGGGAGCGTTACGCAAGGCGGCGGTCGCAATCGTGGGCTCCCGCAATGCTTCCGCCGCGGGACTCACTTTCGCCGAGCGGCTGGCGCGCGGCTTGGGACAAGCCGGCTATATTGTCGTCTCGGGGCTGGCGCGGGGAATCGATCAGCGCGCCCATGTCGCGAGCCTTGAGACCGGCGCCGTCGGGGTGCTCGCCGGGGGACATGGAAAGCCCTATCCGAGCGAGGCCGTGCCGCTGATGGAGCGGATGGTCGAATCCGGCGCGATCCTGTCCGAAATGCCGATCGAGTGGGAGCCGCGCGGGCGAGACTTTCCACGCCGCAATCGCATCGTCTCGGGGCTCGCCTTGGGCGTCGTGGTGGTCGAGGCGGCGCGGGGCTCGGGCTCGCTGATCACCGCGCGATTCGGGCTCGAGCAGAATCGCCAGGTCTTCGCCGTGCCCGGCTCTCCCCTCGATCCGCGCGCCCAAGGGACCAACGATCTCCTCAAGCAGGGGGCGTCGATCTGCACTGGCGCGGACGACGTGCTGACGGCCCTCGAGCCAATGCGGTCGGACGATCTCGCCGTCATGCGCGAGGCGGGCGGCGAGCCTGGCGAACCCCTTTGGGGGGAACAAGCTTTGTACGGGGTCGATCCGCAATCGACGCCGCGAACGCGGGCCGGCGACGAATTCGACGATCTCGGCGGAGCGCCCTACAGGACCGGCGACGAAGCTGAGGCCGCGCGCGACCGGATCGTCGCCTTGCTCGGCCCCTCGCCAATCACGCTCGACGAACTGGCTCGGGCCGCGGAGGCCCCGGCGCGGGCGGTCCGGGTGGCGCTGCTCGAACTCGAACTGGCGGGGCGCGTCGAATATTCGGGCGACCGTGTCGCCTTGCGGGCGACCGCGGACGAAATTTGAGCCGCGCGGATTCTCAATCGAACGAATTGTTCCCGTGCGGCAATCCAACCGCAGCCTCGAAGGGTTCCTCTTCCGCGCGCTCGGCTTCGCCGACGGCGCTGGTGCGAACGTAAATTTCGCTTTCCGCTTTGGCCATCCCGAGGAAGTAGGCGAGCAGGTCGAGGCGGGCCGCGATCGCCATGGCCTCCAGCTGGGCGGTCATGTCGGTTATATAGCGAGCGACATCGAGCGCTTCCCGGGTCACTGCCCCGTGAGACGGATCGTTGGCTTTTCTCAGCGGTCTGGCGAGAGGGCTCTTCCCGGCTCTCCCGTATTCTCCGCGTTTCCGTCTCGGGAAACCTAGTTCCTCGGCCATACGATACAACTGCCCCATTCGGCAGAGCAGGGGAGACGCCTTCCCCAATCCCCGCTCGCAGGACAATCCCCCTCCTCAACGCGCGGGTCGCGCCGATTTCGGACTTGCCCCGTGTTTACAGTGTATGAGACGCCCATTTCCGATCCGAAAACAAGTCGTTCCTGACATTATTGCCGCGCATCAGCATCCACAATAATGTTGAGAAAGCCTACAACCCGCCGGTTTGTGGGGGCGCCAGACCGCCCAAGCGGTCCAGGGCGCCCTGCAGAATGTAAGCCGCAGCCATCTTGTCGACCACCCGCGCTCGCCGGGCGCGGGACACGTCGTTGGCGATGAGCGACCGCGTGACCGCGGCGGTGGAGAACCGCTCGTCCCAGAGTACGATCGGCAAACTGGTTCGCATCGAGAGGTTGCGCCCGAAAGCCCGCGTCGATTGGGCGCGGGGATTGTCGCGCCCATCGAGATCGAGGGGCAGCCCGAGGACGATTCCGGCGACGTCATATTCGGAGAAGATCGCCGTCAGGGTCTCGGCGTCCTTAGCGAAGGCGCCGCGCGGCAGGGTCCGGAGCGGCGAGGCGAGGCGGCGCTCGACGTCGGAGATCGCAAGGCCGATGGTCTTCGAGCCAAGGTCGATGGCAATCAAGCGCGCCTTGGCGGGAAGGCTTAAGGGCAGATCCTCGATTGCGATCGGACGACGCATTGGCGTGAGCGGCCTATCACCGGGGGAGGCGCAAGTCGACGGACGCAGGCGCCAGCGGGCGGGTCTCGCATCGCTGTTTGCCAGCCAAATATTGCCGATGTATAGGGGCGCGCCCACGTTTCCAAGGTGTTTCAGGAGCTTTGGATGTCCGTCGATCTCAACACCGTCCGACGCATCGCGCATCTCGCGCGCATCGCCGTGAGCGAAGCTGAGATTCCGCATTTGCAAGGCGAGATCAACGCCATTCTCAAGTTTGTCGAGGCCCTCGACGAGGTCGACGTCGACGGCGTCGAGCCGATGACCTCGGTCATTCCCATGCGCCTGCCGATGCGTGAGGACGTTGTCGCCGACGGCGATATTGCGCCCCTCGTGCTCGCCAATGCGCCCATGACCGAGGACGGCTTCTTTGTCGTTCCCAAAGTGATCGAGTGACCCGTCGAGGCGGGACGCTCGCCGTCAAGGATCCATTTTGACCGATCTGACCACGCTCACGCTCGCCGAAGCGCGCGATCGTCTCAAGTCCCGGGCGATTTCCAGCGTCGAGATCACCAAGACTCATCTCGAAGCGATCGAGCGCGCCAACGGGCTCAACGCGTTTGTCGAGGTCACGGCGGACAAGGCGTTGCAGATGGCTGAGGCCAGCGACGCGCGCCTCGCCACGAAACAGGCGGGTCCGTTCGAGGGATTGCCGATCGGCGTCAAGGACCTCTACGCCACCGAAGGGGTCCATACCCAAGCGTGCAGCCATATTCTGGACGGCTTCAAGCCGACATACGAATTGACCGTCACCGCCAATTTGTGGCGCGACGGCGCGGTGATGCTGGGCAAGCTCAATATGGACGAGTTCGCCATGGGCTCGTCGAACGAGACATCTTATTACGGGCCCGTCGCTTCGCCCTGGCTGCCGCCCAATTGGAGCCGCGAGAGAGGCCGCGCGGCGGCGCTGAGTTCCGAAAAGCGCGGTCTGCTGACGCCCGGCGGCTCGTCCGGCGGCTCCGCGTCCGCGGTGGCCGCGCGCCTCTGCCTCGCCGCCACCGCGAGCGACACCGGCGGCTCCATCCGCCAGCCGGCGGCCTTCACCGGCATTGTCGGCGTCAAGCCGACCTACGGCCGGTGCTCGCGATACGGCATGGTCGCCTTCGCCTCGTCGCTCGATCAGGCGGGACCGCTCGCCCGCACCGTGCGCGACGCGGCGATCATGCTGCGGTCCATGGCCGGGCCAGACCCGAAGGACTCCACCTGCTCGCCGACCTCCGTTCCCGACTACGAAGCCGCGGTCGGACGCTCGGTCAAGGGCATGAAGATCGGCGTGCCCAAGGAATATCGCCTCGATGGCATGAGCAGCGAGATCGAGGGCTTATGGGCGCGCGGCGCCGAGTGGCTTCGCGCCGCCGGCGCAAGCGTGGTCGACGTCAGCTTGCCCCATACGCCCTACGCGCTGCCTGCTTATTATATAGTGGCGCCCGCGGAAGCCTCGAGCAATCTCGCGCGCTACGATGGCGTGCGCTACGGCCTGCGAGAACCGGGGGCCGACATCACCGAGCTTTACGAGAAGACTCGCGCCAGGGGCTTCGGGCCGGAAGTGCGACGGCGCCTGATGATCGGCACCTATGTCCTCTCCGCCGGCTATTACGACGCTTATTATGTAAGGGCGCAGAAAATCCGCACCCTCATCAAGCGCGACTTCGAGCGCGTGTTCGCCGACGGCGTCGACGCGATCCTGACCCCCGCCACGCCCTCCGCCGCCTTTGGGATCGGCGAGAAGGGCTCGGACAATCCCGTCGAAATGTACCTCAACGACGTCTTCACCGTGACCGTCAACATGGCGGGCCTGCCGGGACTCGTCGCGCCCGCGGGCCTGTCGAGCGATGGCCTGCCGCTTGGGTTGCAGCTCATCGGCCGTCCGTTCGACGAGGAGACGCTGTTCGCGCTCGGCGAGACGATTGAGCAGTCGGCAGGCCGGACGACGCTTCCGGAGCCGTGGTGGGCATGAGGCGCGAGCGCTAAGATCCCGACGGACTTCAGACGAGAATAGAGCGATCCACATGGCGACAGACAGGGCGAGCGCGAAGCTCATCAAAGGCGTGACCGGCGACTGGGAGGTGATCGTCGGTCTCGAGGTCCACGCCCAGGTGACCTCGCGCTCTAAGCTGTTCTCCGCCGCTTCAACGGCGTTCGGCGGCGAGCCCAACGCGCATGTTTCGCTGGTCGATGCGGCGATGCCCGGCATGCTGCCGGTGATCAACCGCGAATGCGTGGCGCAGGCGGTGCGCACCGGCCTCGGCCTCAAGGCCCAGATCAACCGCCGCTCGACTTTCGACCGAAAGAATTATTTCTACCCCGATCTGCCGCAAGGCTATCAGATCTCCCAGTACAAGAGCCCGATCGTGGGGGAGGGGGAGATCGAGGTCGAACTCACGCCGGACCATTCCATCAAGGTCGGGATCGAGCGCCTGCATCTCGAGCAGGATGCGGGCAAGTCGTTGCACGACCAGTCGCCGACGATGAGCTTCGTCGACCTCAACCGCTCAGGCGTCGCTCTGATGGAGATCGTCTCCAAGCCCGACATGCGCTCGGCCGAGGAGGCCAAGGCCTATGTCGGCAAATTGCGCACCCTCTTGCGCTACATCGGCTCGAGCGACGGCGACATGGAGAAGGGCAACCTGCGCGCCGACGTCAATGTCTCGGTTCGTCGTCCCGGAGAGGCGCTCGGCACGCGCTGCGAGATCAAGAACGTCAACTCCATTCGCTTCATCGGCCAGGCGATCGAGACGGAGGCGCGCCGGCAGATCGCCCTCGTCGAGGATGGCGGGACAGTTGAGCAGGAGACGCGGCTGTTCGATCCGGCGCGCGGCGAAACGCGCTCGTTGCGCTCCAAGGAAGAGGCGCACGACTACCGCTACTTCCCCGATCCTGACCTGTTGCCGCTCGAACTGGACGCGGCTTTCATCGATGCGCTCGCCGCCGATCTGCCGGAATTGCCTGACGCCAAGCGGGCGCGCTTCATCGCCGACTACGGCCTCTCGGCCTATGACGCTTCGATCCTCGTCGCCGAGCGGGAGACCGCGGATTTCTTTGAGGACGCTGTCAACCACGGCGGCGTCAAGCGCGACGCGAAGGCGGTCGCCAACTGGCTGATGGGCGATATTTCCGCGCAGGCCAACGCGCAAGGGCTCGCTGTGGTGGACGCGGGCTTGAGCGCCGCGTCTTTGGCGAGCCTCGTCGATCTCATCGGCGAGGGCGTCATCTCCGGCAAGATAGCCAAGGATCTGTTGGTCAGGCTGTTCGCTGATGACCGCGGCGCCGATCCGCGCGCGCTGGTTGAGAGGCACGGTCTGCGCCAGGTGACGGACGTCGGCGCGATCGACAGCGCCGTCGATGCAGTCATCGCAGCCAATCCCGACAAGGCCGAGCAGGCCAAAACGAAACCCGGCATGTTGGGCTGGTTCGTGGGTCAAGTGATGAAGTCGACCGGCGGCAAAGCCAACCCGCAAGCGGTGAGCGACGCGCTCAAAAAGCGACTCGGGCTCTAACGCTTCGACCGAATCACGCGCAGCGAATCGCATGATTCTCGGCGCGACTCGCGTGGAGAAGTCGGCGATCGCGACGATCAGCAATAAAAAATTCATGCTATCCACCAAGAAAAATTCGATTGCGATGCGCGTGCGCGTCGTTTCGATTTGATACGCTCGTCGCGGCCAATGCTGTTGCTTCTCGCGTTGTCGCGCGCGTGTGAGCGCTTTCCGCGAGCGCGACGAATTGCTTTCGCACGAACAATCGCGATCCTCGGAGACCGGCGCAATATATGGGAAAATCAGGAACCGAGCGAACTTTCGTCGGCCGTTGCGCGGAAGCGTCGCGCGCGAACGCGCGCGCCGTCGCAACAAAGCGAACGGCGTGGGCGGGCGCTCTTGTCGTTGAATGATCAGGGGCCTAAGTGCGCGCGATAATTCGATAGTCACGACGCTCTGCGCGTATTGCGCGGGTGTGCAACGCTTGCGTGAAATCAAAACGAATGTACTTTCGCTCGCGCATCTGCATGGCGCAACATTTGTCCTGAGAGCAGATGGTTGAGAGGGACGTGATAAATGCCGAAAGCTGCTACCAAGAAAACGGCGAAGAAGTCCGCCGCCAAGAAGCCCACAAAGAAGTCCGCCCGCAAGGTCGTCGCCAAGAAGGCCACGCGCAAAGGCGCGGTGAAGAAAGCCTCCGCGAAGAAAAGCTCCGCCAGGAGGACGACAGCGAAGAAGTCTGCGGGCAAGAAGGGCGCCGCCAAGAAGTCGGCCGCCAAACGCGCGCCAGCGAAGCGCAAGAAAGCGTCTCCGGCGCCAACCCCAGGATCGTCAGACACGCCGCCGGCCGCCTGATCGGCTTGCGCGTTCCGACGTATCGGCTGATCAGGCGCGGTTGCCGGCGGTTCGGCCTCGCCTGATCAGCCTGTTCGTGCTTTGCGTTTGAAATCGGCGCGCGGACTTGAGTTAGCCGATAGATGGTTCGCCACACGAGCGCGCAAAGAAGGGCTTGTGCAGTGTCGGCCGCCGACGGCCGCGAGATCACCTTGGTCTCGACCAACCCCCTTCGGCGCGTCGCTCGCTGTTGCGACGCCGCCCGTGGCGGCGAGTCTCTCGGTCAAGACCCGCTAAGCTTGGCCGCCAAAAGCTTGCAATGGCGGAATGCGTCGGGCATATGTCGCGACGCGCATTGCGCTTAGGAGACGTGGCCGAGAGGCTGAAGGCGGCGGTTTGCTAAACCGTTATAGGGTTGTAAAGCTCTATCGAGGGTTCGAATCCCTCCGTCTCCGCCAGCACCGATTTTGAGTGATCTCGTGTTGCCGTCCGTGCGGCGCGACGGTTGCTCCATTACTTCATGGGCTTGCTTTTTTATTTGAGACGGATCGGCGGCCGGCCGAGCCGTTTGGACCTGACGGTTCCTTCCTCTTTGCCATGCCCCAGCCATCCCGCGCAGAGAAGCCGTCTGTGACTTCGGACAGAGCCCGGAGAAGAAACTCTCGAGTGACCCGACCAGGCGGATCGCCTGCGCGGTCGCGCGCGCCTGAAAAACAAATTCCCGAACATTTTCTTTTCGAATGGCGGAAGTCGTGCTACAACAATCAGGTCACGGGATCGAGGCCGGGCGCTTGCGGGCGACCAGAGCGAAGGAAAATGAATGGAGGGGAGAGAAATTTTATTTGAATCGCGCGTAACCCATTGAAAAGTCTCAATCAGAAAAAATAAACGTAAGTAAAAGAAAGCAAATTTATTTGCTTTTATTTGCGTTTACTGACGCTTAGTTGCGTTTATTTCCGCGCGCCGCCGGCCTGCGCTCACACCCCCAGCGACGCGTTCCTGAGCGGCAGCGAGCGGACGCGCTTTCCCGTGGCGGCGAAGACGGCATTGGCGATCGCAGGCGCAATCGGCGGCGTTCCCGGTTCCCCGAGGCCGCCCCATTTGTCGCCGCCGGACAATACGAAGTGGGTCTCGATGACCGGAGCGTCGGCCATGCGGGCGATCGGATACGAGTCGAAATTGCCCTGTTCGACCCGGCCCTGCTTGATGGTGATCTCGCCGAACAAAGCCGCGGTCAGGCCGTAGAGCACCGCGCTCTCGATCTGCATCGCGGCGGTCAGCGGATTGACCAGATGGCCGCAATCGACGCAGGCGACGACGCGCTGGACCTTGACCTCGCCGCTCTTGCTGACCGCGACCTCGGCGATCTCGCCGACGATGGTGCCGAACGCCTCGTGGATCGCGACGCCCCGGCCGAGGCCTTTGGGCAGCGGCTTGCCCCAGTCGCCCTTCAAGGCGAGCGTGTCGAGCACAGCGAGGAAATCCGGCTTGCCCTCGAGCAGCGCGCGCCGGTATTCGACCGGATCGCGCTTGGCCGCATGGGCGCATTCGTCGATGAAGCTCTCGACCGCGAAGGCGTTCTGCGACGAGCCGACCGAGCGCCAGAACATGACCGGCACATGGGTGTTCTTGAGATTGACCCCGACCTTGAGAGCGTCGCTGCGATAGGGACAGTTGGAAAGCCCCTCGATCGCTTGGCGCTCGACCCCGTTCTTGACGCCCTCCCACCCGAGCGAGCGGCTGATCGAGCCGACTGCGGTGGTGAAGTCGAAGCCAGCGGGCGACCCATCGTCGCGCAGGGCGGCGCGCATGCGCAGCGCCGCCTGCGGGCGGTAGCGATCGGCGCGAATGTCCTCTTCGCGCGTCCAGATCAGCTTGATCGGGCGTCGAAGCGCCCTCGACACCTCGACCGCCTGGGTCAGTTCGTCGTTGACCGCGCGACGGCCGAAGCCGCCGCCGAGGAAGCAATTGTGGACGAAGACCGCCTTGCGCTCGACCCCGCCCGCCTTCGCCGCGAAGGCGAGCGCCGATTCCGGAGCTTGCGTGCCCATCCAAACGTCGATGCGGTCTTCCCGCCAATGCGCGGTCGCGTTGAGCGGCTCCATCGGCGCGTGCGCCAGATAAGGAACCTCATACAGCGCTTCGACCAGTTTGGCGGGCTGAGCGAAGGCTGCGTTGCTATCGCCGTGGCCGCCGCCGTCGGCGAGCGGCCCATCGAGCGCGGCGCGGTACTCGGCCGCGAACTGCGCGCTGTCCGTGGACGCGGCGGGGCCGAAATCCCATTCGACCGGCATAGCCTTCAGCGCCTCCTTGGCGCGCCAGAAATTGTCGGCGACGACCGCCACGCCATTGGTCACCGGCATGGCGGCGATGATGCCGCGCCGCCCGGAGATGGCGGAGAAGTCGATAGGATTTGAGCTTGCCGCCGAACACCGGGCAATTGGCGACCGCGGCATAGGCCATGCCCGGCAGACGCGCATCGATCCCGAAGCGCGCTGCGCCGGTCGACTTGAGCGTCGTATCGATGCGCTTGACCTCTTGGCCGATCAGCTTGAACTGGTTGGGCGTCTTGATCGCAGGCTCCGCGGCGAGCGAAACCGTGGCGGCGTCCGCGGCGAGTTCGCCAAAGCTCGCCGAGCGCCCAGAGGCGTCGTGCCGTACGAGGCTATTGCTCGCGACACACGCGGCGGGCTCCACGCCCCATCTCGCCGCCGCCGCGGCAATGAGCCGCGCGCGGGCGGAAGCGCCGGCCTGTTGCAGGTAGACGCGCGAGCTGCGCACCGACCGCGAGCCCCCGGTGCCCATCGATTGATAGACGTTGTTGTCGGCGAGATTGCGGTGGGCGGAAGCGTATTCGACCTTCACCTTGGCGAAGTCGCATTCCAGCTCCTCGGCGACGATCATCGCCATCGAGGTCAATACCCCTTGGCCCATGTCGGACTTGGCGACCCGCAAGGTGATGGAATTGTCGGGGTCGATGACGACGAAGGCGTTGATCTCGTCAGGCGCCTTGCCGGTCTCGGGGCTCCACGGTTCGCCAGCGATTGTGGCCGCGCCCGCGAACTCGGGGGCGAACGCTGCAATGGCGAGGCCACCGGCGGCGGACAGGCTGGCTTGGATGAAGGCGCGTCGGGAAAGAGCGATCGTCATTCGGGTGAGCCTCAGATCTTGGCGAGTTCGGCGGCGCGATGCACCGCGGCGCGCATGCGCGGATAGGTCGCCGCAGCGGCAGATATTGGACATCTCCGCGTCAATGTCCGCATCGCTCGGGCGCGAGTTGTGCTTAAGGAGAGCGACCGCGGCCATGATCTGCCCCGATTGGCAATAGCCGCATTGCGGCGCGTCGGCCTCGATCCACGCCTTCTGGACCGCGTGCAGCTCCTTCTCGCCCAGGCCTTCGATGGTCAGGATCCTCTTGTCGGCGGCTTCGCTGACCGGCGTGATGCAGGATCGCGTCGCCTCGCCGTCGATGATCACCGTGCAGGCGCCGCACAATCCCGCGCCGCAGCCGAATTTGGTCCCGACCATTCCGAGTTCATCGCGCAGCGCCCACAGCAACGGCATTTCCGGCTCGACGTCGACGGCGATTTTCCGCCCATTCACGAGAAGATTGATCATCGTCCTGCGGCCTCCATTGCGAGCGAGGTTAACACGGGAGAAAGCAAGATTGAGGACGGCCGGAGCAGGCGAAGATCAAATTGGCGAGAGGCGAACACTACCAACGTGAATATCGCGCAATCGGCGGTGAAGAAGAGCGCGGCTTGGTCATTGCCGTGAGCTGATCGAGCGCGCGCAACTTGACGTCTCGGGCGCCCATCGCTCTTCTGCCTTTTGAATTGGCAATGAACTCGTCCCGTCGTCTCTCCCATTTGCGCGTCCGCTCGCTTGCCGGAAACCGGGCGCGCGGCTGGCTGACCGCCGGCCCGTTCCGCATCCCTTGCGCGCTTGGCCCAGCGGGAATCGTCCGCATCAAGCGTGAGGGCGACAAAGGCACGCCGGCCGGAGCATTTCGGGCTCTTGTGGGGCTACTACCGGCCCGACCGCGTGCGGTTGAGGGCGGCCGGGGCGCCGCTCAGGCCGCTGCGCCGCGATCAGGGGTGGTGCGAGGACCCGTCAAGTCCACGCTACAATCGGCCGGTGCGCCTGCCGGCGCGCGACTGCACAGACCGGATGTGGCGCGAGGATCATCTCTATGACCTGACATTCGTGCTTGACCAGAATTTCTCCCGCCGGGCCAAGGGACGCGGCAGCGCGATTTTCTTCCATCTCGCGCGCGCTGGCCTGACGCCCACCGCTGGCTGCGTCGCGATTTCAGCCGCCGACATGCGGAGGGTCGCCCCGCTTCTTAAACGCGGCGCAACGATGGTGATCGGCTAGCTGCTCTGCTCCGCTCCGGTACGCCGACAATTAGAGAATCGACGCCGGGCGGCTCGATTTCCTATTGTTCCGTCAGTCATGTCTCGAGGACCACGCTTTGAGGCCATTTCAATTCGCCGCGTTCGCTTTTCTTTGCTTCACTCCGGCCGCAGTCGTGGCCGACCCGCTCATCTCCCCATTGGCCACCGCCCGTCCGGTTGTCGCCGAGCATGGCATGGTCGTGACCCAGGAGGCGGTGGCCTCGCGCGTTGGGTTGGACATTTTGAAACGCGGCGGCAACGCCGTTGACGCAGCGGTCGCGGTCGGTTTCGCGCTCGCCGTCACCTTGCCGCGCGCAGGCAACATTGGCGGCGGCGGCTTCATGCTGATTTATCGCGCCGATCTCAAGCAAACGATCGCCATCGACTACCGCGAAGCCGCGCCCGCGGCGACGACCAAAGACGTGTTCCTCGACGCCAACGGCGAGGCCGATCCGTTCAAGTCGCGCTATTCCGGCTTGGCGATCGGCGTGCCTGGAACGGTCGCCGGCCTCGAGCTTGCCTGGCGCAAATACGGCTCGGGCAAATTCTCTTTCGCTGACCTGATCGCGCCGGCGATCGCGCTCGCACGGCAAGGCCTCACCGTCGACGACGATGTCGTGGATTCTCTGCCGTTCGCCGCAAAGGCGCTCGCGAGGCGTCCCTCATCAGCGAAAATCTATCTGCGCCCCGACGGAAGCCTTCCGCAGACCGGGGATCACATCGCGCTCGACGATCTCGCCGCGACGCTCGAGACGATCGCCGCCAACGGCGCAGCCGGCTTTTATACCGGGCCGGTAGCGCAAAGGATTGTCGAGGCGGTCAAGGCGGCCGGCGGCCGCATGACGATTGAAGATCTCGCCAACTACCGGGCCTTGGAGCGGCAGCCGGTGCGCGGGACTTATCGCGGCTATACCGTCGTCTCGATGCCGCCGCCCTCGTCCGGAGGGGCGCACATCATTGAAATCCTCAATATTCTCGAAGGTTTCCCGATTGGCGCGCAGGGGCTCAATTCCGCCGCCTCGCTGCATGAGCTGGCGGAAGCGGAAAAGCTCGCTTACGCCGACCGCGCGGCTTATCTCGGCGATCCCGATTTCATCAAGATCCCGCTCGCCGGCCTCATCTCCAAAACCTACGCCGAGCATTTGCGCGCGCTTATCGCGCCCGACCACGCCCGCCCTGCTTCGGACATTCGCCCAGGCGAGCCCCAGCGCTATGAGAGCGATCAGACGACGCATTTCTCGATCGTCGATAGCGCCGGCGATGCGGTCGCCAACACTTACACCCTCAATCTTCCCTATGGGTCCGGCCTGGTTGCGGAAGGGACCGGGGTGCTGCTCAACAATGAGCTCGACGACTTCGCCGCCAAGCCGGGCGCTGCCAATGTCTACGGCCTCCTGGGCGGCGACGCCAATGCGCCGGGATCGACGAAGCGGCCGCTCTCGTCGATGAGTCCGACCCTTGTGCTCAAGGACGGCAAGCTCCTGATGGCGACCGGAAGTCCTGGCGGCTCGACCATCATCTCGACGGTGTTGCAGATCATCCTCAACGTGATCGACCACGGCCTCAACGTGGCCGAAGCCGAGAATGCGCCGCGCGCGCACGACCAGCTCTGGCCTGACGAATTGCGCATCGAGCGCGGCATGTCGCTCGACACCATCCGCCTGCTCGAGGCCATGGGACATGAGGTCGTCCTCCGCAACGCCATGGGTTCGGCCAACACGATCGTTCGGACTCCAGACGGCGAGCTTGAGGGCGCCTCGGATTTACGCCAAAGGGGAACGTTGGCGGTCGGATATTGAGCGGCGAGCCCCCGGGGGAGGAAGACGATCAATGACACTGAACGTCGGCGTCGTCGGAGTTGGGAAGATCGGGCGGGAGCATATTCGCCGGCTGACCGAGACGCTCGCCGGAGCCGGCGTGGCCGCGGTCAGCGACGCTGACGCGGTCCGGGCGAAGGAGGTTGCGGCGAAGGTTCCCGGCGCGAAGGCTTACGCCATCGGCGAGGAACTAGTTGCTGCGAAGGAGGTTGATGCCGTCATCGTCGCATCGTGGGGAGACACGCACGCAGCTTATGTGATCGCGGCAATCCGGGCGGGCAAGCCCGTCTTCTGCGAGAAGCCAATGGCGACAACGGAAGCCGATTGTTCGGCGATCCTCGATGCGGAAGCCGCTTTCGGCCGACGGCTCCTGCAAGTCGGATTCATGCGCCGTTTCGACGCGCAATATCGCGCGATGAGGGAGACGATCCAGAAAGGCGCGATCGGTTCGCCGCTGATGTTTCACAGCGTCCATCGCAACGCTTTCTCTCCCGGCCATTTCAAGGCGACCATGGCGATCACCGATACGGCGGTGCACGACATCGATATCGCGCGCTTTCTGCTCGATGACGAGCCAATCGCCATCTCCGTCAAGGCGCCGCGCGGAAACCGCCGCGCTGGCGGGGTCGCCGACCCGCTGTTCACGCTCATGGACATGCGTTCAGGCGCGCTGGTGACGATCGAGACCTCCGTTCATATCGCCTATGGCTACGACATTCGCGGCGAGGTGATCGGCGAAACCGGGACGGTGAGCCTGGCCGAGCAAAACGAGGTCATTCTCAAGGTGAATGGGGCCTTTTCAGGTCGCGTGTTCGCCGACTGGCCGGAACGGTTCGACCCAGCCTTCGACGCCGAATTCCGCGCCTGGATCAGCGCGGCCGCGAAGGGCGGCGCTGCCGGTCCGAGCGCGTGGGATGGCTATGTCGCGACCGCCGCCACGCTCGCCGGCGTGAAGGCGCTCGCGAGCGGCGCGCGCGAGGCGATCACCTTGCGGGAGAAGCCGGCGTTGTATGCGTGATTGCGACAAGGGCGCCGAGACGGCAGGACCGCGCAAGAGGCGCGCCACGCGGGCTTGCCGCCCGGACTCCCTGAGCGATCGAAGCAATTGCGTTGCAATTCCGTGAAGCGCGTTATGCAACTCAAGCCCTCGATTTAACGCCGCGTTATCGCGGTTTTGGCAGACTTGGGGCTATGTCCTTAGCCTTGCCGTTTGTCCGCCCCCTGACCGATGACGCGACTGAGGCCCGACTCGGCGGGCTGGGCCTCGCCGCGATCGCAATTTTTCTGTTCGCGCTCGCCGCCTACTCGCCCCGGGTGCTTGGCGACGGCGACACATGGTGGCATATTACGACCGGCCAATGGATCATATCCCATGGCGCCGTTCCGCGGGCTGACCCGTTCAGCTATTCGATGCCAGGCGCGCCATGGACGGCACACGAATGGCTCTCAGAAATTCTGCTGACGCTCGCCTTCCGCTTCGGTGGGTGGAACGGCGTCGTGCTGTTGACCGGCGCTGCCGCCGCGACCGCGGCGCTGATCGTGGGGTCGAGCGCACGCGAGCTTGGCGGTTTGCCGCTCATCGCCACCGTCGCGCTCGGCGTCGGGCTTATGACCGTGAGCCTGCTCGCGCGCCCGCATATTCTGGCGCTGCCGCTGGTCGCATGTTGGGGCGCCGGTCTTCTGAATGCCCGTGAGCGCGGCCGGGCGCCGCCGCTTGCGCTCGCCGCGCTGATGACGCCATGGGCGAACATGCACGGCGGCTTCATCTTTGGCCTCGCGCTGATTGGGCCATTCGCGCTCGAGGCGTTGATGGAGGCGCCGGCCGGATCGCGTCTCTTAGCCGCGCGTGCATGGGCGACGTTCGCTCTCGGTGCGCTTGCGGCCTCGCTTATCAACCCCTACGGCCTCGAAGCGCTCGTGTTTCCGTTCCGCCTGACGAGTATGCAGAACCTATCGCTCATCAGTGAATGGCAGGCGCAGGATTTCAGCCATGTCGGACCGATGGAGCTGGCGTTGCTGGCGCTGCTAGGCCTCACGCTGACCCGGCCATTCGCCATGCCGCCAATCCGCGCCGCGCTTCTCATTGCGCTCGTCGCCATGGCGCTCCATCACTCGCGCCATCAGCTGTTGCTGGGGATCCTCGCGCCGATGTTGCTGGCGGGGCCGATCGCGGCGGCGACCGGCGCCCGGCGCATCGGCGAAGAGGGGCGCAACGTCGCGCGCTTGGCGCTGGCGGCGACCGTGGCCGGGGCGCTGGCGATCGGCGGCGCGCGGCTCATGGCGCCAATTGACCGAGTGGACGGGGGGTCGGCGCCCATCTCCGCGCTCAAGGCGGTCCCGCCGCAGCTCGAGCTCAAGCCCGTGCTCAACCAATATGGTTTCGGCGGCTATCTCATCTGGTCGCATGTCCGGCCGTTCATCGATGGCCGCGCCGACATGTACGGCGGCGCAATGCTCGGCCTTTACGGCAAACTCAACGGGGGCGATCGCGCCGCCGTGGAGGATACGCTGAAGCGCTATGACATTGCCTGGACGATCTTCGCTCCCGAGAGCCGGGTCGTCGCAATCCTCGACCGCGAGCCAGGCTGGCGGCGCCTCTACGCCGACGGCACGGCCGTCGTTCATGTGCGCGACGCGGCGCCGGAGCGGAGGGATTGAGAGGGCTGACGGGCGCCGAAAAGCCCTAGGCAGGGCCTACGCCATTTTCACGGCAGGGTGCCGCGGGCGACCAACTCGCTCTCCAGATCGACGCCGGGACGAAAGTGGATCGCCGGCATGCCGAGCGCCTCGGAAGCGCGCACGTTGGCCAGCGAGTCGTCGATGAATAGGAGTTCGCTTGGCCGCCGCCCGGCGCGCTTAAACAGGATTTCATAGATGCCGGGGTCCGGCTTGACGAAGCCGACATGACCCGAGATGACGCGGTCGTCGAATTCGCTCAGGAAATTGTGATTGCGCTCCGCAAGCGCGAAGGTTTCGTGAGCGAAATTGCTGAGTGCGTAGACCGGCTTGGCGGACGCCCGCAATCGATGCAACAGCGCGACGTTCTCCTCGATCGGTTCGCCGAGCGTCTCAATCCAGCGTTCGTGGAACATTCGGAGTTCCTTGGCGAATTCAGGAAAGCTTTTGGCCCGCGCTGCGACCGCAGCAGCGAAGTCCTTGGCGACATCGGTATGGGAAACAAAGTCCATCGCGAGCGCCGTCGCCAGGAAGCGCTCCATGCGCTCCTCATTGTCGAAAACCTTGCGGTAAAGATAACGCGGGTTCCAGCGCAACAGAACGTTGCCGATATCAAAGACGACGATCAAGCAATGGTCCTTGGCGACTAAGCGATGGGCGGGCAGTGCGTATATCAGCTATGGGCGGCCGAAAGGAAATTTGCATCACCGGGAGACCGTGGCCGTTGAAGACCGGAGTTGCGGCTGGATTCCTGAATGCAGCTCGCGCCCTGCCGGAACCCGGGCGAGTTGCATCTGGCGAGCGCGAAAAACGCCGGAGCGATCTTGGCGACCTGGACGTCAGGCTCGCCGAGGCCGCGCGGGGGCAGGGGGTCGAAGTGGCGGAGCTAGAGTAAGGCGGGACGGAAGAAATCGGGAACGCCCGCTGCTCGCTCAGCGGTCGCTCCCTCAGCCAGTCCCTCGGTCTCAGATCGTATTCGATTTCATCTGGTCGGCGATATAGTCGGCCTGACGGATCGCGAGCGTCACGATCGTCAGCGTCGGGTTCTCGGCCCCGCCTGTCGTAAATTGGCTGCCGTCCGAGATGAACAGGTTCTTGATGTCGTGCGTCTGGCCGTGACTGTTGACCACGCCGTCGCGCGCATTGGCGCTCATCCGATTGGTGCCGAGGTTGTGGGTCGAAGGATAGGGCGGCGTCGGGAAGGTGCGCGTCGCGCCGACCGCCTCATACATCGCCTTGCCCTGCCCGAAAGCATGGTTGCGCATCGCGACGTCGTTCGGGTGGTCGTCGAAATGCACGTCCACGACGGGTAAGCCCCATTTGTCCTTCTGGCCGCTGAGCGTGATCCGGTTCGTTTCCTGCGGCATGTCCTCGCCGACGATCCACATCCCGGCCATATTCGAATAGCCGTCGATGGCGGTGGTGAATTCGCGGCCCCATGCGCCAGGATTAAGGAACGCGGCCATGAAGGGGAGGCCGAGGGAGAGCGTCTCCAATTCGTAGCCGCCGACGAAGCCGCGGCTCGAGTCGTTTCGCGCTTCGTCGCGCATGATGCCGGCCATGGTCGTGCCGCGATACATATGCACCGGTTGCTCAAAAACGGCGTAGACCGAGCCGGTGGTGTGACGCATGTAGTTGCGGCCGACTTGGCCCGAGGAATTGGCGAGCCCGTCGGGAAACTTCGCGGAAGCCGAGTTGAGCAGCAGCCGCGGGCTTTCGAGCGAATTGCCGGCGACCGCAACGATGCGGGCCTTCTGTCGCTGCAGCTTGCCGTCCGAATCGAAATAGGTGACGCCGGTCACCTTGCCCGAGGCGTCGTGCTCGATCTGCGCGACGTGGCATTCCGGGCGAACCTCCATGTTGCCTGTCGCCTCGCCCTTGGGAATCTCGGTGTAGAGCGTCGACCATTTCGCCCCCCACTTGCAGCCCTGGAAGCAGAAGCCGGTTTGATGGCAGGCGACGCGGCCGTCGCCCGGCGTCGAGTTGATCGCCATCCGCCCGGTGTGGACCTCCTTGTAACCAAGCTTCTTCGCACCCGCCTCGAAGACTTTGAAGTTGTTGCTGCCGGGCAAGCCGGGGCGGTCGCCGGTGCGGGTGACCCGCATCTTATCCTCGGCCTTGGCGTAATAGGACTCCAGATCCGACAGGGTGATCGGCCAGTCGAGAAGATTGGCGCCGGGAACATGACCGTAGGTCGACGCCTCTTTGAATTCGTGCTCCTGGAAGCGGAGGGAAGCGCCCGCCCAGTGGGTTGTCGTTCCGCCGACGGACTTGACGATCCAGGCCGGCAAATTGGGGAAGTTCTTGTGAACACGCCAGCTTCCCGAGGTCGTCCGCATGTCCGTCCATGCGAGTTGGGTGAAGCTCGGCCATTCGTCATTGATGAAATCCGAGAAGTCCAAGCGCTTGCCCGCTTCGAGCACGACGACTTTAACGCCCTTTTGCGCCAGCTCGTTGCTAAGCGTGCCGCCGCCCGCGCCCGACCCGACGATGACGACCACGCTGTCGTCGTTCTGATCGAATTTCGCTGCCATGTCCGTTTCCTCGCGTGAATGGGGTTTTGTTGGCGCCGTCAGAGCCAGGTGATGTCGTCGAAGCCGCGCTCGAGATATCCCCCCTTCGAGAAGGATTCGCCCTCGTACCCGAAGATCGGCCAGATCTCCTTCTGGTTGTAGAGCGAGACGATAAGGCCGGAGCGGATGGTCTCGAACATCGGATCCGCACTCTGGTTCTTGAGGATTGCGACCCGGTCGGCTTCCCAGGGGCGACCGACGTAGCCTCCCTCTCCCGCAGCCCCGTCGAGTGCGGCGACGAAGCCCTCGATCTCAGCTTTCATCTCGGGGTTGCCCTGAGCCTTGTCGTCGTAGCCCTTCATTGCGATCGCGTAGAAGCGGTCGGCGACCTTGTCATGCGGGTAGATATCTCGCGCGACGAGGATCAGGGTCTTCATTGTTTCGGGCTTTAGCCCTTTGACGTCGAGCGCCCACGCTTCGGAAGCGTTAAGCAGCGCGCCGGTCGATGTTATCGCGATGGCGGCCGCGAAACCGCCCGCAGATCGTTGCAGGAATCCGCGTCGGGACAGATCGGCCGTTGTGGGCGTGGTTTTCGTGGCCGTCATGAGTGTCTCCTCCTGTTTTTATGAGATATTCGTTGGGGCTTGGCCGCCTACCTGAAGCGGCCGAATTTCTGCAGCACCTCGATCTTGTAGCCGTCTGGGTCTTCGACAAAGAAAAAGCGCGCGATCTGTTTTCCGTCGTTGTTGAATTCGACGATCTTGCGGGGCTTGAGGCCTTCGGCCTCGAAGCGGCGGTGCTCCGCGTCGAGGTCCTCGACCACGAAGGCGACGTGCCCGTAGCCGTCGCCCAGATTGTAAGGCTCCGTGCGATCCTTGTTGATCGTGAGCTCGACTTCATGAGGACTCTCGGAATTCGAGAGATAGATGAGCGTGAACTCGGGAAAGTCGAGCCGGTCGGCGATGTCGAGTCCGAAAGCTTTTTTGTAGAAAGCGAGCGACCGCGCCTCATCCAGCACGCGGATCATCGTATGGATCGCTTTCGCCATATCTGCTCGTTGTCCGCAGCCGCCGCTTGCGGCCGGAAATTCCCGAAAGGTTAGCGGCGAGGGAACCGCGCGGGTGTTATCGGCTTACTACGCCGCCGTTTGGCTTCAGGCGGCCTCCGCACGCGCTCTTCCGCCGGGTTCCGCCGAGGTTCGAGCGGTGACGCAGATGCAGCGGAGGTGCGAGGTGAAATTGGGGACTTCCCCTCGAAGGAGCAGGATCTCCCGGTGAAGCGTCGAGATGAAGCGGGGCACGGACATTCTCTGAGACGCTGCGATATCCTCGAGGATGTCCCAGAACACCTTCTCCAGGCGGACGCTCGTGCTCTGGCCGTTCAGCCGTATGGAGCGTGTTTCAAAGCCGTAGCTGTCCGGGCACTGGCTTGCAAAAAGATGACACATGTTTCCTCCTTCGGCCTGTTTCCCCCGTCGTCAGGATTGGCCCGCCGACACGCTTTTCGGCGGGGGAGTGGTCCGATTTCTTATTTAGAACATTTCTAAATCCTGACCTTAGGACGCTCGCGGCTCGCCGTCGAGGGCGGCCTCACGGCTCTCGGTCGTGGCCGGCACTAACCGGGTGGCCGGCAAAAGCCCGACTGGGCTTAGTTCGACAGTGTGATCCCCGTCACAGACGGGCTCCGCCGAATATCCAATTCTGTGCTGCCGCTCTGAGCAGCGCCTGAGCGCATCGGGAATATTGAAATTCATTTCTATAAATTGATGGAGATTGACATGCTTAATGCACAATTGGCTCCAGCTACAAGCAACCGGATTGTTCGCTCCCTTGCATTGCGCACCCAGGCGGCCGGCAACGATGATTTCATCGCTCCGCCGTCTCAAATCGATAATGGCGATGAGATGCTCTATGCGGATAAATCCGGCACCTACACGAAAGGCGTTTTGCAATCCGGGATCGGTCTGGTCGATCTCGCTGCTTATGATTCGTTCAAGAGCGCATTGGGCAGCGGCGATCCGAAGGACTTCGAAAAGATCATTCTCGGCGGTCCCCGCACGCTTAACGGGCCTCAGGGCGGCCTTGCGTTTTATCTGCAATGTTTGGATGGAAGTCAGTTCAGCGCGCCGCCTGCCCCCCCGCTGGCGAGCGAGGCCTACGCCACCGAACTTGTCGAACTCTATTGGGCGTCGCTGCTTCGAGACGTCGCGTTCACGGACTATGCGACGAACATGATCGCCGCCAAGGCGGCGGCCGAGTTGACTTCGCTGCCTGAGTACGCCGGCCCGCGGAGCGCGGCTAACAAGGTGACCCCTGACCTTTTGTTCCGCGGCGGGGCAGCCGGCGGGCTTTTCCCGGGGGAGACCGTCGGCCCGTACGTTTCACAATTCTTGTTGCAGCCGACCGCGTTTGGATCGTTGCCAATCGTGCAACGATACGTGAGCAACAAACCGGGCGTCGACTTCATGCTTGATCCCAGCGAATACCTCCTCGTGCAGAACGGCCAGCCGACCACAAAGATTCTGATGCCGACTGCTCCGCTCTATCTGCATGACGGGCGAGGACTTGCCGCCTACACGCATGTTGACGTGCTCTATCAAGCGTATTTCGTTGCTTACTTGGTGCTGAACAGTTTGAACGTGCCTGTCAATCCGGGCAATCCCTACACGAATTCGAAAACGCAAAACGGCTTCGCCACATTCGGGCAGCCCGATATCGCAGCGACCCTGACAGCGGTGGCGGCCGAGGCGCTAAAGGCCGTATGGTATCAGAAATGGTGGGTTCATCTGCGTCACCGTCCCGAGTTCGGGCGGCGCCATCGTCCATTTGATGAAGACAGGCGTTGGCGGAACACAAGGAAAAGTCAGCAGTACGGCGCTAACATCGCAATCCGTGCAGACAAGCTTCACGACCAACCACAGCTACTTGCTTTCGCAGGCGTTTCCGGAGGGTTCGCCGACCCATCCGGCCTATCCGACCGGGCATGGTACAGTCGCTGGCGCATGCATCACCGCGTTGAAGTTCTTCTACGACGGCAGCTTCAAGATCCCGAAGGCGGCCGTGCTCGTCCCGTCCAGCAACGGCGCCAACGTCAACGCCTATGTTGCGCCGCCCGGCGAACCGCAGCTCACCGTCAATGGAGAATTGCATAAGCTAGCCCACAACATCAGCTTTGGCCATGGAATCCACGCCGGAATTCATTGGCGGAGCGATACGGATACGTCGATCCAGTTGGGCGAGGCTGTCGCGCTCAGCTACCTCCAGGATCGCGCCCACACTTACAATGAGAAGTTCAGCGTATCCCTGACCAAGGTGGACGGGACGACCGCGACCATATCCAACCCGTAAGCGCTGCGGCCGGTCCGTCCGACGGCGGACCGGCCCTTCTTCACCAAACACAGGGACCTTGTCCGCCCCTCACCTGGAAAACTTCTTATACTTCAGCCGGTGCGGGATGACGCTGTCGATCCCGAGGCGGCGCTTCTTGTCTTCCTCATAGTCGGCGAAATTGCCCTCGAACCATTCGACATGGCTGTCGCCCTCGAAGGCCAGCATGTGGGTGGCGATGCGGTCGAGGAAGAAGCGGTCGTGGCTGATGATCACCGCGCAGCCGGCGAAATCGAGCAGCGCTTCTTCCAGCGCGCGCAAGGTGTCGACGTCGAGATCGTTGGTCGGCTCGTCGAGCAGCAACAGGTTTGCGCCGCTCTTCAGCATCTTGGCGAGATGCACGCGGTTGCGCTCGCCGCCCGAAAGCTGGCCGACCTTCTTCTGCTGGTCGGCGCCCTTGAAGTTGAAGGCGCCGACATAGGCGCGGCTGTTCATCTCGCGCTTGCCGAGCGTGATGATGTCGTAGCCGCCGGAGATTTCCTCCCAGACATTCTTCTTCCCGTCGAGCGCGTCGCGCGATTGATCGACATAGCCAAGCTGAACGCTCTCGCCGATCTTGATTGAGCCCGAGTCCGGCTTCTCCTGGCCGGTGATCATGCGGAAGAACGTCGTCTTGCCGGCGCCGTTGGCCCCGATGACGCCGACGATGCCGCCGGGCGGCAGCTTGAACGTGAGCTTGTCGATGAGCAGCTGATCGCCGTAGCCTTTGCTGAGATCAACGACGTCGACAACGTTCTGGCCTAGCCGCTCGGCCACGGGAATGACGATCTGCGCGCCGGTTGGCGCTTTCTCGTTGCTCTTCCTGACAAGCTCGTCATAAGCAGCAATGCGCGCCTTCGACTTGGTCTGACGCGCTCGTGGCGATGAGGCGATCCACTCGCTTTCCTCGGCAAGCGCGCGCTGCCGGGCGGCGTCCTCGCGACCTTCCTGCTCGAGTCGCTTCTGCTTCTGTGTGAGCCAGGCCGAATAATTGCCTTCGTAAGGAATGCCGCGGCCGCGGTCGAGCTCGAGAATCCAGCTTGTGACGTTATCGAGGAAGTAGCGGTCGTGGGTGACGATGAGGATCGCGCCCGGATAGGCGCGCAGATGGCCCTCGAGCCAATTGACGGTTTCGGCATCGAGATGGTTGGTCGGCTCGTCGAGCAGTAGAAGGTCGGGTTTCTCGAGCAAAAGTCGGCAGAGCGCGACGCGGCGCCGCTCGCCGCCGGAGAGCTTGGTCACGTCAGCGCCGTCCGGCGGACAGCCGAGCGCGTCCATCGCCTGTTCGACCTGGCTCTCGAGATCCCACAAGCCTTTGGACTCGATCTCGTCCTGGAGTTGCGTCATTTCGTCGGCGGTCTCGTCGGAATATTTCATGGCGAGCTCGTTGTACCGGTCGAGGATCGCCTGCTTCTCCTTCACCCCGAGCATGGCGTTGCCCTTCACGTCGAGCGCAGTGTCTAGCTCAGGCTCCTGCGGCAGGTAGCCGACCTTGGCGCCCTCGGCGACGAAGCCTTCGCCGACGAATTCGGTGTCCAGCCCAGCCATGATCCGCATGAGCGTCGACTTGCCCGAGCCGTTGACGCCAAGCACGCCGATTTTTGCATCCGGGTAGAAGGAGAGGTTGATGTTGTCGAGGACCTTCTTGCCGCCCGGATAGGTCTTGGCGAGCCCCCGCATGTGATAGATGAACTGGCGCGCGGCCATGGCGATTAGGTCCTTGCGAAGTCGGAAATGGGCGCCTGCCTAGCAGGGGCCCGACACAGGAACAAGCGGCGGCTTGGGCGGTCATTCGGTCAGCGTCGGAACAGGCGATCCGGACGCAGTCCCCGATCCCGGTCGTAGTTGAGCGCCGATGAGCCGACGATCCTTCCCCTACGGGCGACAGGTTGACGCGCGCCGCGACGGGCTGCGACGAAGATCCGGTAAGCCGATTGCGTGTAAAAGTTTCGATATTTGCGGCGAAAGCCGGTTCTTCAAATCACCATGCTATAGATTGACACGGGATACATTACAGCCCTATCGTGGCGCCGATTTTTCAGTATTTTTGCCGCCCGAGCCCCGAAGAATGGCGCTCACGCAATATAAATAACAGAGGGAGGCTTGGGGTTATGGCTTTTCTGGCCGGTGCCAATAACGCTGTTCTCATCAATAATTGCCAGAACTTGTCCAACGTCACAGTGCAGGTGCAGGTGACGGAGGACTTGATCACCCTCGAGGATACTGGATTCTCGGTGCAGATGAACTGCTACCCGCAAATCGGGGCGATAACGCCGAATTCAACCCAAGGGACAACCTTCCCCGGGGGAGGTCGTGGGCCAGCTCGAGTGGTTTCAATATGTCCTGATCATAACGAACAACAGCGCCAGCTTTGAAATTCAATACTGGGCCCACGCGAAATCCTTTCAGGACGCCGGCCCGGGCGGAAATCCGCCCGAAATCCGCTGGCCGCCGGGATACACGCCAAATCCCCTCAACACGAGTCCCTGGCTGCCGGTATTCCCCGGCACCGCGGTGACCGGCAGCGTCGGTTCGGTCTCCTCGAACCGGATTCCTGCCGGCTCGGTGATCACCATCGCGCTCGCAACTGACAGCAGCGGCAACGTGACCGGGGCGACATTCAGCATCGCCGATCCGAACGGCAACGTTCAATCGAGCAGCACGAAGCCGTGGTCCGACTACGCCGGTCAGACTGAACCGGCGAATTACGGCCTCTTTCCGATCTACGGCTTTCAGCTCGATATGTCTTCCGCGCCGGGCTTGCCGGTCATGTTTACCTCAGGCGTGGGCACGCTGACCTATTCGGTGTCGTCCGGCGCCCTTTCCGTCCAAACCACCAACACATGCGGCGGCATCCAACCAGGCACCGCCGAAAACTCCAACATCGTCTACCCGGCCGTCACGCCGGCGTCGGGGCCCACGCTCACCCAGTCGTTCGCCGCTCCGGCGATGGGCATGGATTTCCTGTTCGACAAATCGACCTTTGGCCAGGATGAAGTCACGCAGACGTCGACCTGGGGGCTGGCCTACTGGCTCGCGATCAGCGGTCTCTGGAGACAGTGGCTGGGATTCAAGAAGCCAGCCGATCTCAACGGGCCGCCCAATCCCGCGCCAACGATCACCGCGGCGATCAGCGCCGCAATGAACCCTGGCCTCACCGCAGTCCAGATTACGACGATCGCCAACAACCTGCCGGTGGTCGATACGTTTGGCCCGCCGCCGGTCCAGGCGATCGACGACACACTTATCGTCAACTTTCAGACCTTCTTCTGCCCCTTCACCATCTCTTTTCCGAACCTCAACGCCTTCAACGCGCTCAACCCGCATGAGGTCGCCATCGTGACCTTGACGGCGAGCTTGACCGTGCAAATCCCCACCGGCGCCAATAACGCCACCACTCCCTTCACGCTCACCGCCCGGGCGAACATCGAGCTGGCCAAAGGCGAGGACCCCTTCTTCGTCAACCTCAACCCGACCAGTCCGCAAGCCTACCCCTCCTGGCTCAGTTTCGACCTCAGGCTGTTCAAGGTTACCGCCAATCAGGCGCATCAAATGTTCAGCGTGGCGAATCCGACGAACGCGAACCCGTCGTCCGCCAATGGCCCGGTCGCCTATATTCAGGCCGTCCTCAACCACCTTAACAATCCCAGTCTGATCACCAACGGCGACACGTTCGACAACGCGCTTGTGCAGGACGAAGATTCATCGGCCCTCGAGTTTCTGCCTACCAACAATACGGGCCAGCCCGCGTTCAATTTCGCGGTGGCGCGAGTGAGGCTCACCTCCGGCATCACCACCACCGTCGGCCCGGTCCGGGTCTTCTTCCGTCTGCTCAACGCGGCGAGCACAAACTCGACTTTCACCGAGGTGGGAACGGGCGAGGGAACCTACCGCTGGGGCTCAAACGGAACTGTCGGACACAAGATCGCGCTTCTCGGCGTCGAACGGTCTGAGTTTGTGGCGGTTCCCTGTTTTGCGACAGAGCGGGTCAACCTGAACCAGCCGGCCGACATGAAGACGCAAACCGATCCGCCGAATGTCCAGATGATTACGACCATTCCCGGCCAGGAGGTGGACACCTATTTCGGCTGCTGGCTCGACGTGAACCAGACGACGCCGTTCATGATTCTCATTCCTCCGTTCCTACAGTCCGCATGGGACGGGCCATGGACCGGGACTGAATCGCTCAGCGGCGCGATCGCCGTAGCCCCGCACCAGTGTCTGGTCGCCGAGATCCGGTTCGACGACACCCCGATCCCGAACGGCGCGGCTTCATCAACTTCGGACAAACTCGCGCAACGAAACATCGCCTGGCTGGACGGCCCGCAATGACAGCGCATCCTTTCGACATCAAGGCGTCCGCTTCGGCGAACCCTCCCGACGAACTGATGATCACTTGGGGAAACATGCCCAAGGGAAGCATCGCATCGATCTACCTGCCGGCCGTGGCTTCCGCCGACATCATCACGCTAGCCAATTCGATGTACGGAAATCATCGCCTCAGCATGACGGACGCGCACACCATCCAGTGCCCAAGCGGCGATGTGACGCTGGTTCCGGTGCCGCAAGGGCAGGGCCGGTATGCGGGCCTGCTTTCGGTGGACTTGCCCTCGGGTCGTCGCGGCAGCTCGTATACAATCGCCGTTCGCCAACTGACGAAGGTCAGCGCCTCGTTTCGGCCGCCCCCGCCTCCGATCGAGATCGCTGAAAGGCGAACGCCCGAAATCAGCGTGCCGCCAAAGTCTTTCTCCTGGCGCCAGGTCCTTGGAGCATTCCAGTACACGATCACGGTCAACCCCGCGAGCGAACTGCTCTATCCGCAGGAGCGGCTCCTGGCTTGGCTCAAATGGCGCATCGGTGTGACGCCCTCGTCGAGCCGCTGGCGTCCGGTGCTGCAGCGATACCTCAAGCTGACAGAAGGTTTGGTCGTCACTTTGGGAGGCGACCCGACCAAAATCCCCCCATCGCAGACAGGCGACGCGCCTAAGGGGCCATCACAGCCCGTCCCGCCGCTCGGAGACCGTGAGATAACCGGCAAGGTCGTAGCGATCGATTACGATCGCTTCGGCGACTTCTGCGGCTTCACGATCTTGTCCGAGCATGGGCGAGAGCGGCATTTCGACGCGCGCGAGCCTCAGATCGAGGACGTGGTGCACCGAGCGTGGGTCGACCGAAGCGTCATCAGCGTATTCGCCGAGGAACACGATCGTCATCGGCCTGCGAGGTTGGTTCTGCGACGGCCGCATTGACCGCGCGGCCCGCTTTCTTCCGCGCTTAGCCCTCTTGCCCTTCGTCGATCCACACTGTCATGCCCGGTTCGAGCTTCGGCGACGCGCCAACGGGATCGGCGCGCAGAAGGAAATTGTTGATGTCGTGGTCTCCAACCGCGCGCGCCGCGCGCCAGACCGCGAATTCTCCGAGCGGCCGGAGTTCGGTGACTTTGGCTTCGAAACGATCTCCAGCGGCTGTCCGCAGAGCGATCTTCGACCCCATCGTCATGCCTCGAAGACGGTCCTCGCGGATCGTGAAGGTGAACCAGCGGTCGCCGGCGACGGCGAGCGTCACGACCGGCTGGCCCGGAGAGATCGCCTCGCCAGGCTCGGCGACGAGAAGCCGCGCGATCCCGTCGACGGGCGATGTCAGCGTCGTCTTGGCGAGCTGAGCCTCGAGGTCGGCGACCGTCGCCAGCGCGAGGGCGACCTGGCTCTGGGCGACGGCGAGCTCTTCCTTCGTCGGTCCAACCTTGCTCTGGTCCAAAGCCGCCTCGGCGAGAGCGAGACTCGCTTGGGCCTCGCCTAGCGCCGCGGCATCCTCGTCATACTGCTGCCGGCTCGCGTAGTTCTTCGCCGCCAGCGCCGAAACCCGCGCGAACTGCTGCTGGGCCAGAGTGACGTTGGAGCCGGCGATCGCGACATTCTGCGCCGCCGTGTCCCGTTCTTCCTGACGCACGCCCGCCTCGACGTTGGCGAGGTTCGCGCGCGCCGAGTCCGCGTTCGCCTTGGCTTCCTCGAGCGAGGCCGCGATCTCAGGGCTGGAGAGCACCGCGACCACGTCGCCCTTGCGCACCGACTGCAGCGGCTTCACCGGGAAGGAGGCGAGCCGGGCCGAAGTTTCGGGCGCGACGCGGATTTCCGTCTCGTGCACCACGCCGATGAGCGGAGGCGTGGGCCTGCGCTGTGTCTCGAACCAAAATAGAGCGCCCCCCGCGGCTCCGACGAGAAGCACCGTCGCCAGGATCGCGGCGGTCCGGCCTCTAGCGTTCATGGGGCGCCTCATTGCGAGAAGCGAGATGCGTCGCTAGCACGGCGAGCAACCCGTAGACGATTGTGAGAATCCAAAGCGCCGTCCAGTCGCGCCTCACTTCAAGGATGCTCGCGCCCATCTGATTGATGCGAACGAAGCCGTCGATAGCGGAGGTGCTGGGAAAGATGCGGCTCGCTACCCGGATGAAATCAGGAAGGGCTTCGACCGGCCAGGATACGCCGACCTGGAAGAAGAGCGGCAGGCTGACGGCGATGAAGAGGAAAATCGCGGTCTCGCGGCGGCGAAACCAGGCGCTTACGAACTGGGCCAGAAAGCTGACCGAGAGCACGAAGGGAAGCGCCATGAGGATAAGATCCTCGAGCCGCCCGAGCGTTGAAAAGCCGTAAACCCGCGGCAGGATAATCAAATAGAGCGCAAGCCCCGGCAGCGCGAAGCAGAGATGCGCGAGCGCCTGGCCGAACACCGCGCGCGCCCCGGATCGAAGCCAGCGGTTTGCACGACCGCCGAGCGCGTAAGCCGCTCCGCCGAGCGACGCCACGCCCAGCAGCAGCGTCTGTTGAAGGATGAGGATGAAGGCGGCTGGCACGACGTAGCTGGCGTAGCCGCCAGTCGGATTGAACAGCGGTTGGGAGAGGAAATCGATCGGCGAGGCGCTGCGGGTCATCGCGGCATAGACGAGGCTTCCCTCGCTACGCGCGCCGCGTGTCGCAATGTCAGAGGAAGCGGTCGTCGCGGCCTCCGATATGCCTTGCAGGGTGCGGCTGTAGAGGAGAAAATAGGCCGCGTCGACGTAGGCTGCGATCCGCGCCTTCTCACCCCGCAAGACCTGACGCTCCGTGTCTTTGGGGATCGCCAGGATGGCGAAGACCTCGTGGCGGTCGAGGGCGGATTGGGCGTCGGCGATCGTGTCGCTCCCCACCGTCACCGTGATCGCCTCATCGGCGTTTAAGGCCTGCACGAGGTTGCGGCTGAGCTCCGTTTGATCCTGATCGACGACGGCGATCGGTATGCCGCGAAGAACCTGTCCGAGATAGGGCTGCGGATAAAGCGCGCCGTAGGCGAGCGGCGCGAGCACGATCAGGCCCAAGACCGACCGGTCGGCGAGGATGCGCTGAACCTCGTTGCTCATCGCCAGGGCGACGCCGCGCCCGTAGCGGAGGCGGATGGCGGGCGTCTCCTCACGTTTCTGCGGCGCATAAGCGATGGCGCGAAGCCTCGCCCACGCGAGTGCGAAATAGAGACAAGCAAGGCCAGCAAGGATCACGAAGGGTCTGACGGAGTTCGGAAGTTGGCACCCCGCGCGCGGCCTGATCGAACAGAATCTGGAGATACCAGCGAAGCGGCAGGATTGAGCCCCACGCTTGGGGGAACGTCCCCATCGCCACCACCGGGAATCCCACGCCGGCGAAGCCGAACGCCGGATTGCAGAATATCGCGACGAGGCTCAGACCAGTCGGGAGGGCCTGCGTCAGCAGAACGAGCAAGGCTCCAAAGGAAAGATAGCCGATGAGGAGGAGGCAGGCCGCCGCAGCGACGAGCAACGGGTCGCCTCGGAAGGACACCCCGTAGAGGACATGGATGATGGCGGCGTCCACCACCATCAGGATCAGGAAGATACCGAAGAAGGGCATGAGCTTGCCGATGAGCGCGACAAGCGGCCGGCCGCCGGCGACGCGCATCCAGGCGCGCTTGCTGCGCTGCGAGAATTCCGAGCCGACGGCGTAGCAGCCGGCGATCCCCACCACGACTTGCAGCACAGTCGGCAGAACCGCCCGCAGCAGGAACTGGGCGAAGTTCAGCGCCGGGTTGGAAAGGACATATTGCTCGGCGACAAGGACGCCGGGCTTGTAGCCGCTGCTTGCCTCGTGCGGCAGCGTTACGGTCGCCGCCGAAATGGCGTTCGAGATCGACGAAGCCGCATTGTTGCCAGGGGTGAAGTATTGCCGGTTGTAGAGCGACACCACCTGCGGCCGCTTCCGGGCGAGCAGGTCGCGCTCGAAGTTCTCAGGAATGTAGACGGCCGCGATCGCGTCGCCGGAGCGGACGGCCTCCATCGCGCTCCTCATGTCGCTCGATCGCACGGCGACGGTGACGCCCGGCGCGGAGGCGATCGACTCTACATAAATGAGCGAAGTCGCGGAGCGGTCGGCGTCGACGATAGCGACGCGAAGATTGCGAATGACCGCATTGCTGAACGTAAGCGTGAGGATAGCGAAGGCGAGGACCGGAACGACGAGAGCCAAGATGAGCGCGACGCCGTCGCGCTGCATCCAGCGCAACTCGCGCGTCGCGACCAGAAGCAGTCCAGGCTTCGGGGGCGCCCTCATCGACCCTCGCCTGTCGGCCACTCGGCGTAAACGCTCATTCCGGGCCGAAGGGCGGGAAGGGGCGAGACGGGATAGGCGCGCACCTCGAAGGTTCTGAGGTCGAAGTCGCCGGTCGCTCGCGTCGCGCGCCAACCGGCATATTCGCCACGCGTCTCGATAAGCTTGATCTCCGCCTCGATCTCCTGATCGCCGAGCGCGGGCGCGCGCATTTTGAATCTGTCGCCGATCTTGAGTCCCTTGATCAGATCCTCGCGGAGATTGAACCGAAGCCAGACGTCGTTGAGGTCGTAGAGCGAGAGAAGCGGCACGCCGGGAGAGACATATTCCCCGAGCTCCGCCCCGATCTGATAGACCTGCGAGGCGATCGGCGCCTTGACGACAAGCTCGTCGACGTCGGCCTTGATCGTGTCGACGCTTGCCTGCGCCTTGAGCACATTGGTCCGAGCAATCTCACGCTCTTCCTTGGTCGCCCCGTTCACGGCCTCGTCATAGGCGAGCTGGGCGCGGTCCTGATCCCGCTTCGCCACCTCGCGCGAGTTCGTGACCTCGTCGAGGCGCTGCAGCGGCGCATTGCCCGTGCCTGCGAGGTCCTTGATGCGCGCGTAGGTCTTGTCGGCGAGCGTGAAGTTGGCCTCGGCGCTCTCGAGCGCCGCCTTCTTTTGATCGATCACCTCCACGCGCGTGCCCACCAGGATGTTGGCGAGCTGGGCCTTTGCGACGTCAACGCCGGCCTGGGCCTGGCGCCATTTGGTGATCAGCTCCGGATTGTCGATCTCAAACAGCAATTGCCCGGCTGTGACGTTCTGGCCCCGCTCGACGGGGCGCTTGCCGACCCGCCCATCCACTCGCGCGGCGATGTCGATGCGGGTGGCGTCGGCTTCGCCCTGGACGATGAGCGGCTGGGGCCGCGCCAGATACCAGACCGAGAGGCCCACGATCCCGGCGACGACGAGCGTCACGATCGCCGCGGCAGCCGTCGCGCTTCCCGTTGGCCGCTCGCGCTGTGGCTCAGGTTTGGCGCGATCTTCCGGCGCAGGGCTCTCTTTTACGTCCGTCATGCGATGCTCGTCTCCCGCCGCCAGGGCCGCCCGGCGTTGATCGTCGCTCGCCGCCGCGCCGGCGCGCCAACATAAAGAACGAATGGACTCGCCACTATTTGGCGAGACCGGCCGCGCCCGGCGAATAGCGAGGTCGGACTCCTGGCCGTTGCCCTTGGGCAAAGGCGAATTTGAGGCAAACGAAGGGAGCGCCTAAAAGGACCGGACGGGCGCGGGCGCATTTGGAGATTCTCGTATGCGTTCGGGCCTTTGCTTCGCAATTATGCTGGCGGCGTCCGGCTTGGCGGCCGCCGAGGCGCCGCTGACAATTGGCCAGTTGCTCGCGCAAGGGTGGGAGATCGCCGGCTACGCGAGCGGCTACGACAACCGCACCTCGCTCATGCTGTTTCGCCACCAGGGCATGAATGCGCTTGTCCAATGCAGCGTTCTCTATGATGTGACGCGCAATCCGCGGACCATCGTCAATTGCTATGAGCTCAAATGAAAGAGCGGATTAGCGTGCAGAGAGCCTCGCGATGACCAAATCCGCCGCCCTCTGCGCTGTGGTCCCGAGGCCGCTCAGGAGCTGCTGCAGCAGGGTCTTGCGCGCTTCAGTCGAGACTTCGTAGAGGCGCGCGCTGTCGCGGGCGCGGAACAGCAGGTCGTCTCCGGTGGAGAGCTCGTCGACGAGGCCGAGCGCCAGCCCTTCTCGCGCCAGCCAATAGTCGCCGTTGGCGACGCGGTCGATGTCCACCTTCGGGCGGCATTGGGCGACATGGGCCTTGAACGCTTCGTGGGTCGTGTCGAGTTTCTCGCGGAAATGTTCGCGGCCCGCGGGCGTGATCTCGCCCAGGACCGAGACGGTGCGCTTGAACTCGCCCGCGGTTATTTCCTCAAAATCAATCTCGTTCTTCTTGAGGAGTCGATGGAGGTTCGGCACCGGCGCGACCACGCCGATTGATCCAACGATCGCAAACGGCGCAGCGACTATGCGGTCCGCAGCGCAGGCCATCATGTAGCCGCCGCTCGCCGCAACCTGGTCGACCGAGGCGGTGACTTTGATCTTGCGTTCGCGCAGGCGCAAAATCTCGGCGGCTGCAAGACCATAGCCGGTCACCGTGCCGCCCGGGCTTTCGATCCGGATCACGGTTTCGTCGGTTTGCGGCCGGGCGGCGATAAGGACGGCGTCTATCTCCGCGCCAAGGCGCTTGACCGCGCTCGCGCGCAGGTCGCCCTTGAAGGCGAGCACATAGATGCGCTTTCCCGGCTCGGCGCTGCGGCGCGCCTTGGCGGCGGTTTTCGCCTCCTTCTTGCGCGTCTTGGCGAGCGCCTTGCGCTCTCGTCTGTCGAGCAGCGCGCCGTTCATCGCGTCACGCATGTCGTCGTAGCGCTCGTCGAGCGAGCGGACCTTGATCTCCTGGTCCTTCGGTTCGCTGGAGCGGGCGAGGCGCGCGATCAGCACGGCGAGGCCGCCGAACGCCGCGACGATGATCAGGGCCTTGAGGAGAAAGGCGGCGATGTCCAACCAAAACGCCATGCACGGTTCCAGTCACGAAAGGTCTAGGCCAGCGCGTGTTTCATGGAGAGGAGCGAATGGCAAGCCGCCGGCTCAATCTTCTGATTTCAAGGAGCTATCGGCCATCCGATCGAACTGACGCGGCCTCCAGCGCGGCGATGATCGGCCTTTGCCCCTTGTTTATCTTCACGAACGCCTCGTCGATCGAATACCATGCGGCCCGGTCGACCTCGGGGAATTCGGCCATCCGTCCCGAGCGCGGCGGCCATTCGAGCGTGAACGTGTTGCTCTTGAGGAGCGCGGGATCGAAATCGCCCTCACAAGCGCAGGCGGCGATGGTCTTGCCGCTCGGCTGCTTATGAGCGCCGAGATTGAGAAACTCACCGGCGACCGCCATGCCCGTCTCTTCTAGAAATTCGCGCTTCGCGGCCTCAAGCAGATCTTCGCCCTCGTCCGCGAGGCCCTTCGGGATCGACCAGGCGCCATCGTCCTTCTTGGCCCAGAATGGACCTCCCGGATGGACCAGCATCACTTCGACCCCGGGCGGGCGACGGCGAAATAACAGGATCCCCGCGCTCAATTTGGGCATCGTCGTCGTCCCGGGTCCTCGCGCCGGCTGCCTCGTAGCGCGCAGCCGTTCTTAACCTGGACGGCTCCGGAACCAAACCGGTTCAACGAGCGGGACACATGATGGTCATGTATAACAGACGGATGTGATCCAAAATGGCACCGCAACCCACTGGAATCGCTCAAAACCGACTCGAAAATGGCGCCTCCTATTCGCGATGGGGCGTCACGAACAGGCCGCCGGTCTCGGAAGGCGCATTCGGACCGCGTGGAAGCTTGAGGGGCGACCCTTCTCCGAGATTGTGCGCATAGATGTCGGCGTAGGATCCGGCGGCGGCGACGACGCGTTTGGCCCAATCGTCCGCGAGGCGGAGGTCTCGCCCCTCGACGCCCAAGGACGTAAGTCCTGCCGCCGCCCAGGGCGTCGCCGGCAGTTGGGCGCGCTGCAAGGCGTATATCGCCCAGGCGACAATCGCCGACCATTGCGGGTCGCTCCCCGGAGTCGCGGCGAACACCGGGAAAGTCGCGAGCGGCTCGCTCTCGCCGACCTGAGCGTCGCAGATTTCGGCCGTTGTAGGCGTCGTGCAGCTCGCCATATTCCATGTAGCCCATGCGGACAAAATCGAGACGCCGCGCCGCCATCGACGCTTCCAACTTCAGGTGAGCGTTGTCGCCCTGGTAGAAGCAGATGGACTTGCCCGCGAGATCGCTCAATTGCCGTATCGGAGCGTCTCCGTGGACCATCGCCGCGGTCGAGACGAAATAGACCGCTGGCCCGAGCGCCACTATGCTGACGAGGCGATGCTCGGGCGATGTCCGATCCGTCGAGGAAAAACGGATCGTCGGCGCCGTCAGCGACGCGCGCGAACGCGCTGTCGGAATCATAAGGGTGGAATTCGAACCTGCCTTCGCGGCCCAAGCAGCGCCGCGCCAATCGCGCGGCAAAGATCGAGATAGAGGCCGACGGTCTCGCGCCCATCAGGCGACTGGCCGACGAGCCCGGGACGCGTGGCGCCGCCGCAGCGAATGACGCCTGAGGACTTGATGCGATCGACGATCGGGCCCGCATCAGCGGGAAGGCATATCGCGAGACCGAATGCAATCGCGGCGGCCAGGACTCTCACGGGGCCCGCGAGCGGCTCAATTGTACGCCGGCAAGGTCGAGGGCAGGGATTGAACGCCTCCGGGAATCACGTTCGGGATGCTCTGCCGCGCATCCTCCGGCGTAATCCCGATCGCGGTGCACCCTTTGCCGCCGTAGTGGGGAAAAGAGTTGATGTCGGCGTCGGGGATCATCGCGTAGGAGCCCGGCAGTGGCGGCAGCGCGCCGGTGATCCGCGCCTTGTCGAAGCCGGAAAGCAGGCTTGCGGTTGTCGACGATTCCTCATCGCGAGGCCCGAGATACTTCTGCTCAAAGCCGGGCGGCCCGAAGGCGTTGAACTTGGGCGAATCGCCGGCTGCAAGCGCTTCCTTTTCGTCCGGGAGGCTGGATAAAGCCGGCAGACCGAACAGCGCGTTGATCGTTTCGATCACCGCGTTGTGGTCGCCCTCCGCGTGCGAAACCGCGTGCACGCGCGCATAGGGCGAGATGAGCAAAAGCGGAATGCGGATGCCGCGTGCAAGAGGCAGCCCGTCGGGACCGTAGCTCAGAATCCGCGGCGCGACATGATCGTAAAGGCCGTCGGATTCGTCATAGGTAATGACGATGGCGCTATGCTCCCAGACCTCCTGGTTGCCGGCGATCGCGTTGATGACGCGTGCAGCCATGCTTCCGTGAGCTGGCTGTCGGAATAGCTCGGATGATCGTCGTCGCCGGACTTCGCGATTCTGATCGCCGCGAGCTCGGCAGAAGTAAGGCCGTTCTTGTCGGGGTAGTTCGGATTCTGGATGACGGCCGACTGTTGCGGATATTTGAGGTTGTAGTAGCCGCCGCGGATATAGAACCCACCCCCGTGCATGCCGCTGATAGGCCCGGTGAAGCCGTCCTGGGTGGCGTCCTGCGTCTCGCTTGGGTGCTTCACCCACTGGGTCTCGCCCGATTGGCCGCCGATCACCGCGACCGCGTTCGGCGTTGAGGGCGTGTCTTCGGTGGCGAAATTGTTGTCGAAGATGGTGAAGCGGCTGGCGTAGCGCCAGAAGAAGGGGATGGTGTCGCAGTCGACATGCGCCATGACGAGACGCGCGAACTGCTTGCCCATCGCTTCACGCGCCGCGCCGCCGGCGCGCGCATATTTGCGCCACTCGAACTTCGGCGAACTTGTCCATTTTCGGAACGCCGTTCTGCACGTCGAGCTTGGCGGCGAGGCCGGGATGCGAATGGTCGGTCGAGTCCTTGATCGTCGAGTTCTGCTCGGGACCGACCCGGAATGGCTGAACGGAGACCGTCTCGCCGGTGTTCGTATCGAGGTAGCTTTCCGTGAATCCTGGCGTATCGGCGGCCGCGCGCGGATTCTTCCCGTCGGAATAGAGGCCGTTGACGCCCGGAAACGTCCGGTATTCGTGGTCGAACGAGCGATTCTCGTTGAAGACGACGAATACGTATTTGATCTTCTGTCTGAGCGCCGCGATGTCATCGGCGGACCATTCGGGGCCGGTCCAGCGGGAATTCGTGTCGGCGATGAAATAAGGCGCGACGTCGGCCGGCGGATCGGGTTGTGTCGTGACCAGGGGGAGGGGAGAGGCGGCGAGCGCGGTTCGAAAAACGGTTGCGACGACCGCCAACGCGGTCGCGCCGTGACGCATGCGTTTCATTCGATTATCCCGCGCAGGGTGAAGGTTGACCTTCGCGCGGCCAACCGCGCTGCCGTCGAGGATCGATCAAGCAAACGACGTCTATGTGACGGTTATCACGCTGGTAGGGAAGCGGGCGACGTTCCAATGGCCGTTTTTCAAACGACAGCTGATGGGGTTTGCTGTCCGATCGCCGCAGACCGCGCAAGTTGTAGTCGCGGTCGGCGACCGCGACTACAGTGGCGTCAGATCACATAGGACTTCAGCGGCGGGAAGCCGTTGAAGCCGACCGAGGAATAGGTTGTCGTATAGGCGCCCGTTCCCTCGATCAGAACCTTGGCGCCGATCTCGAGCGAGACCGGCAGCAGGTATGGCTCCTTCTCGTACAGGACGTCGACCGAATTGCAGCTCGGTCCCGCAATGACGCAGGGGCTAAGCGGATCGTCGTCGAAAGCGGTGCGGATCGGATAGCGGATCATCTCGTCCTGGGTCTCGGCCAGGCCGTTGAACCTGCCGATGTCGAGATAGACCCAACGCTGCTTGTCCTCTTCCGACTTCTTCGAGATCAGCACCACCTCGGCCTCGATGATTCCCGCGTTGCCCACCATGCCGCGGCCGGGCTCGATGATGGTCTCCGGAATCTGGTTGCCGAAGTGCCGACGCAGAGCGCGGAAGATGGTCTGCCCGTAGGTCCTGATCGCGGGGATATCCTTCAGATAGCGGGTCGGAAACCCGCCGCCGAGGTTGATCATGGAGAGCTGGACGCCGCGCTCCCCAAGATCGCGGAAGATCGCCGCCGAGACCTTCAGCGCCCGATCCCACATGCGTGGGTTGCGCTGCTGCGAGCCGACATGGAACGAGAGGCCATGGGCGATCAGGCCGAGCGTATGCGCGCGCTCGAGCACGCCGGCCGCCATTTCGGGCGCGCAGCCGAATTTGCGCGACAGTGGCCACTCCGCGCCGGCGCCGTCGCACAAAATCCGGCAGAACACTTTCGCGCCCGGCGCAGCGCGGGCGATCTTGTCCACCTCGGCCTCGCAATCCACGGCGAACAGGCGGATTCCGAGCGCATAGGCGCGCGCGATGTCCTTTTCCTTCTTGATCGTGTTGCCGAAGCTGATGCGGTCGGGCGTCGCGCCGGCGGCAAGCGCCTGCTCGATCTCGCTCACCGAGGCGGTGTCGAAGCACGACCCTAAGCCGGCAAGCAGATCCAGAATCTCGGGCGCCGGGTTCGCCTTGACGGCATAGAACAGGCGCGTGTCGGGAAGGGCGCTGGCGAAGCCCAGATAATTCTCGCGCACGACCTCGAGATCGACGACCAATCGCGGGCCGTCTTCGTGGTTGCGGGCGAGGAACTTCTTGATGCGGTCAGTCATGAGCGGCATCCCCCAAGAGCGCGGATCGCTCCGCGCCTGGAAACATGAAGGATTCGCCGGCGATGCGACTTTGCGCTCGCGCTTTGGAGACGCGATGCGCAGTCGTTGACCCGCCGACGCGACCGCCCACGCGAATCCGGCGACAGGCTTTGACAAAGCCATCGACGGACCGCTCGAGCGGTCAGCGGCTACGCCGTGGCCAAGACGCGCTTAGGGCGTATATCCTTAAGCGATCAGAGCCATCGTTTGGACGAGGAAATGTCCTGTCCGCACGCCCGGCAAGATAGACAAGCCTCTTTGGGCGCCGACCTTTGGAGGGCCGGCAGAGACCAAAAAAGCCCGGTCCGTCGTTGCTTCAAGTCGCGTCCCCCGTTGGGCGGGGTTCGCCGGTTCGCCTCCGGCTGCCGGTCTTCCAAGGGCGGTTAACTGGCCTCTTGTCCAGATCCCCGCCGACCGGCACGCGACCACAGGCACGTGCGTATTGGGCAAGATCACTATTTGTGCGAATCGTGCGCCGGCGCAAGGGTTTTTTTCTGGTCAGGTGAACAATTTCGTGGGCTCTTGTAGCGCTAGGTGTGAGAGTGAAATCTCGGAGCTTCGTGGGCGGGCCGTGAGGCGTCCTGGCCGGGCTTGACCAGGCTTGACCCGGCCATCCACGCGATCGGGCGCGTTGACCGCCCGCGGGTGGGTGCGAAAGCTAAGCAATACAGAGCATTGCCTTTGTCGAGCTTGCAGGGTCGCGGGGATGGCGGACTTGTCTCTGCCGGCGGCGTGGCGTGGATGGCCGGGGTCAAGCCAGGTCAAGCCCGTCCATGACGAGAAAAGTTCGGAGCGCAATGCGTGAGGAGGCGAAACAACAGTTAGCGCTATAAGAGCGATTTCGTGCGAGAGGGCCGTTAGTTTAGGAACCGAGAGGCGGCGCATGCGGACTGGCGCCAACGCAGCCTCGCGAGGTCGCTCGAGATGGCGGCGCAGCGCCTGTCCGTGGCGCGTTTGCCCGGCGGCGCTGTCTCGCGAAACGGTCAGCGGCAAATAAGATTGAAATCATTTCAATCTCTAGTGCGTACCTTTGGGAATAAAGCTTCGAGTGGTAGCAGTTTGGCTGCGTACTGGCGCTTCACATTCGATCAACGGTCAGATGATGCTCGCGGTGGCGTGGTCGAGCCAGATCGCCGACCCTGCTGCGGGCGAAAACTTTGGCTTTGATCCAACGGACTTCCCAGCAACCTGGCTGAAGTTTTTAGCGTACTAGTTGGACACGGGAGAGAGGAGTGGCAAACATGCGGGTCGTCTCAAAGGTAGTTCTCGGCCTAGCGATCGTTATCGGAATGGGCGCCCCTCTCGCCGTCGGCGAGGAATCCGCGAAAGTCAGCGTGACGCTCAAGGATCATAAATTCTCGCCTGCCGAGCCGACCGCGCCTGCGGGCAAGCCGATCGTTATCGAGGTGGAGAATCAGGATAAGACGCCGGCGGAATTCGAAAGCAAGGCGTTGCGGATCGAAAAGGTTGTGCCGGGCAGCGGCAAAGTCACCGTGCAGGTGCGGGCGCTCTCCCCGGGCCGCTACCGCTTCTTCGACGACTATCATGAAGCGACGACGGAAGGGTTCCTGGTGACGAAGTGACCGCCATCCGGCTCTAATATGCTCGGCGCGCTTATCATTGTTTTTCGTGAGGTCATCGAGGCAGGGCTCATCGTCGGCATTGTGTTGGCGGTGACGAAAGGTCTCGCCGGCAGCGGGCTCGCGATAGCGGTGGGCGTACTAGCTGGTGTTGCCGGCGCGTCGCTCGTAGCGGCGTTTGCGGGCGCGATCGGCCAGGCCCTGGCGGGCGTAGGCCAGGAAGTATTTAACGCCACGATTCTTCTCATCGCGGTCGTGATGCTGACCTGGCACAACGTCTGGATGGCAAGCCATGGCCGCGACCTCGCCGCCGACGTGAAGCGGGTCGGCGAAGCGGTGCGGTCCGGCTCGCAATCGATCTTCGCGCTCGGAGTCGTCTGCGCTGTCGCTGTAATGCGCGAAGGCTCGGAGGTTGCGCTCTTCATATATGGCCTTGTTGCGGCGGGAGGCTCAACGGCTGCCGAACTCGTAATCGGCTCGCTTCTCGGGCTTGCGGCGGGCGTTGCCGTGTCAGCGCTGACCTATCTGGGTTTGGTGGCGATCCCGCAACGGCGCCTGTTTGCAGTTACGACCGCGTTCATCAGCCTTCTCGCCGCAGGGCTCGCGGCGCAAGCGGTGCTTTTCTTACAGCAGGCCGGGATTTTGACCATGTTGAGCCAGACGGCGTGGGACACTTCCGCGATCCTCTCAGATACGAGCCTGTTCGGGCGCGTGCTGCATACCCTGATCGGCTATTCCGACCAACCCTCGGTGCTGCAGGTCGTCGCTTATTGCGCGACGCTCGCCGTCATCGTCGTGCTGACCAAGACCGTCGGGTCTCGGCGCGGGCCAGCGGCTCGACGCGCCACGGTGGGGTGAGGCGAGCGCGCTGGATCGCTCCCCGTCCCGATTGGGAGTGACACGCGGCGCGGTTGAGTATATGTTTTCACTAATCAGTCGGCGCGAGATTTCGCGACGTTACGGTCCTCCAGGCTGACGCCCGAAATCTCGGTCGGCACAGTTGACATGATGGAGGATCCGCTGTGACTTCCGCTTTCCACGTCTATTTCGGACCTGACGCTCTGACCGCGACGCCGCGCGTGCGCCGTTTCGGACCGCACGAGTGCTTCGAGGCGCTCAAGGAGGGGTTCGACGATTTCCTCTCGATGCCCACCTATCCGATATTCGTCGGCCTCTTCTACGCGGTCGCGGGTGTTGCGCTCTTCGCGATGAGTTCACTTGAGAACGCGATGCAATTGGCGTTTCCGCTCGCCGCCGGCTTCGCCCTCATCGGACCGTTTGTCGCGATCGGCCTCTACGAGATGAGTCGCCGGCGTGAACGCGGTCTGTCGGTGGCCTCGCGTGAGGCTTTCACGGTCCTTCGCTCGCCCGCGTTGCCTTCGATCCTGGCGTTCGGCCTCCTCCTGCTTGCGATCGTCGCCGCCTGGATCTTCGCCGCCGAGCTCATCTACGTCTGGCTCTATGGCCCCAATCCGCCCGCCGCGACGATCCCATTCCTTCAGGACGTGCTGACCACTGATCGAGGGTGGACGTTGATCGCTCTAGGCGTGCTCGTTGGCTTCTGTTTCGCGGCGCTTGCGCTTGCAATTAGCGTCGTTTCATTCCCGCTGATGCTCGACCGCGACCTTGGCCTTGTGCCGGCGCTTGACGCCTCGTTGCGCGTGACGCGGGCCAATCCGTTCGCCGTCGCGCTCTGGGGACTGATAGTCGCGGTGGCGCTCATCCTCGGCTCGCTGCCGCTGTTCTTCGGCCTCGCCGTCGTCATGCCGGTGCTTGGCCACGCGACATGGCGCTTTTATCGAAAGGCGATCGAGCGTGACCCCGCCCATGAACTCCCGATCGAAGGGCCCTTGAATCCGGACCTTACCAGGAACCCGGCACTGCAGCTGCTCTGGACCTTTCTCGATGCGCTCGATTACCTTCGACAGGGAAAAGAAACGCATCGGACGTGACAAACGCGCCACCCAGCGGAGGCGCTAAGCGCGGCCTGGCATGGATTTGTCGCCGCCCGCGGCGTCATTGCATCAGCGGTCCCCAGGAGGGATCGCTGGCGTAATTGGGGGTGGGCACGAGGAACTCAGAGTGGCCGAAAATGTCGGTCATGTAGATCTTCGGACCGCCGGAGCCGCCAGTGTCGCGGAAAAACATGAGGTAAAGGCCGTTTGGGGAAAAGGTGGGCCCCTCGTTGTGGAAACCCTCGACCAGGATTTGCTCGCCCGAGCCGTCGGGCTTCATGACGCCGATGCCGAATGAGCCGTTTTTGATCCGCGTGAAGGCGACGAGATCGCCGCGCGGCGACCAGACCGGCGTCGAATAATGGCCTTCGCCAAATGAGATGCGCTTGGCCGGACCGCCGCTCGCGCTCATTACATAGATCTGTTGCGAACCGCCGCGGTCGGATTCAAAGGCGATCTGCGAACCGTCGGGCGAATAGGTCGGCGAGGTGTCGATCGCCGAACCCTCAGTGAGACGAGTCGTGGCGCGCGAGCGCAGGTCCATTGAGTAAAGGTTGGTGCTCGCCCCGTCGGAGAGCGACAGTACGATCTGTTGACCGTCCGGAGAGAACCGAGGCGCGAAGGTCATGCCGGGAAAATTGCCCACGGACTCGCGTTGTCCGGTATCGAGATTGAGCAGCGTCACCTTAGGATCGCCGTCGCCGAAGGACATGTAGGCGACCTGCTGGGCGGAGGGCGAGAAGCGCGGCGTGACGACCAGCTCTTTGCCGCCATCGAGGTATTTGACGTTGGCGCCGTCCATGTCCATGATCGCGAGCCGCTTGTGCCGCTTTTCTTTCGGGCCGGTCTCATCGACGAAGACAATCCGGGAATCGAAAAATCCCTTTTCGCCCGTCACGCGCGAGAACACCGCGTCGGCGATCATGTGCGACACACGGCGCGCATTTGCTGCTTCAGTCGAATATTGTTGACCTGCGACCTGCTCGCCGGTCGCGGTGTCCCACAAGCGGAATTGCGCGGTGACGCGCCCGGCGTCCTGATGAAGCACCCGTCCGGTCAGCACGAATTGCGCGGCGGCCGTCTTCCAAGCGTCCAAGTTTGGCGACGCGTCAGGATTGGCGATTTTCTCGGGAAAGCTCGCCGAATTCAGCGGCAGAAGGAAGATCGAGCGGGCGAAATCCGCGGCTATGACGCCGCTGATTTTGTCGCCTGCCTCTTCCCCCGCGAACGGAGTCACAGCGATGGTCACCGGTTTAAAGTTCGCACCCGCATGCACATAAATGTCGCCTTCGGCCATCGCGGGCGCGCCGATGATCACGGCGAGGCCAAGCGCGAAGGCCGAAAGCGCATAGCGACAAAAGACGAAACAAAAGACGCTCATTAACGCTCTCTCAGAGACGACAAGGACACTTCGCCGTCCGCGCTCATCGAGCGGCAACTTGAGGATCGAAGTGGATGGTCTTGATTTTCCATTGCTCATAAAACGGGCGATATTGCGCCGGCACCGGCAGAGGGTTGCAATTCTGCACCGCGGCCAGGACGCTCTTCGCCTGCGGTTTGAGAGCCGGGTCTGACGGCGGGTTGACGAGCTTTGCCTTCGACAGCGAGCCGTCCGGGTTATAGGCGACGCGCACCTGCGCGACGTAGACGTCGGCGTCGACCGGCTGCCGCGCCGGCTTCCAGCATGCGAGATAGGTCTTGATCAGCCAGGCGTCGAAGCCGGCCTGCTGCGCTGAGGTCATGTGTGCGGGCGGTTCGACCGGCGGCGGCTCTGTCGGGGCTCGAGCCGCCGCAACGGCGGCTGGCGGGGTGGGGGGCATGGGAGGCCGCGCAGCTGGTTTCGGAGCCTCTGCGACGCGGGCGGGACGGTGATGCCACAGGCGTTCGTAACCACAATAGGCGGCAACCGCGACCGCGATGAGGATAAGGGCCCCGATAGGCCTCGGTAAAATACGCATTACGAATGGCTCTCGTTTTCGGTTGTTGGCTGCACGGGGGGCAGTCCGGCGCTGCGGGTGCGCAGACGTCATCCCTGGGTCTCTCGAGGATCGAAATGGATGGTTTCGACCTTCCATTGTTCGAAGAAGGGCATGTATTCGGCTGGAACCTTCAGGGGGTCGCATTTCCGGACCGCCCGCATCGCGCTTTCCGCATGCGCGCGCCAAGCCCGGTCGCTCGGCGGGTTCAAGAGAATCGGGCGGCCCGAGAGCGATCCGTCAGGATTGAAGACTACTTTGATTTGCGCGACATACGTGTCGCCGTCAGGCATGCCCGGCGGAGGGGTCCAGCAATTGAGGTAGCTTTCCGTCAGCCACGCGTCGAGCGCCGAAGCCATCGACATCGACATGTGCGGAGCGTCGTGATGCTGCAGCCCCTGGGGCGTTGCTGCGGCCGCCGTCTGAGTTGGCGCAGCTGTCGCCGTCTTCCCCTGTCCAATCAGCTTGGCGATCGCATTTGCGTCAAAATTGTGCGACGGTTTTGGTTTTTCCAAAGCCGACTCCTTCGGTCGTTCAGGCGTCGGATTGATGAATTTTGGCCGGACAGGCGGCTCAACCGGCGCCTCTTGGATGGCAAGCTTCGGCGGGGGCGGCGGCTCGGGTCTTTTGGGCGGCATCGGCTCAGGCTCCGGCGGAGGCGCCTCCGCTTTCGGCGGCGGCGCGGGTTGCGGCGGCGCGGCCTCCGCTTTGGGGGGCGGCGTGGGCGCGGGCTGCGGCGGGGGCATAGGCTCCGCAGAGGCGCGCAGATCTGGGGGCGGAGGGGGCGCGGGCTGCGGCGCGGGTTTGGCGTCTTTCTCGCCGTTGGCGATCTGATTAAGTTCGCTCAGCGAAACGGTTTCAATCGGGATAGCTTCGGGCGTGTCTGCGAATCTGGGGGCCGAGGCGAAGCCGAGCAGGACCAGCGCCAGCAGCGCCCCGTGTAGCGCTGCGGAGCCCGCGAAATTCGAATATGACCGCCGTTCTTCCAACGCCGCTCCCGGCTATTGTTTGATCGGCTCGGTGACCAAGGCCACCTTCTTGAATCCGGCGGAGGTGACCGCCGCCATGATTTCCGCTACGCGCCCGTAGGGAACGACCTTCGAGGCGCGAAGGTAGATGCGCTGATCGACGTCGCTTTGCGAGGCCGCCTGGAGCCTGGCGACCAGATCCGCGTCGGCCGTCGGCTGGTCCATCACGTAAAGCTGGCCCTGCTCGTTGAGCGAGACCGCAATCGGCTTGCGATCGACATTGAGCGCGGTCGCGCTCGCCCGCGGAAGATCGACCGAAACTCCTGTGGTCAGGAGGGGCGCCGCGACCATGAAGATGATCAAAAGCACGAGCATGACGTCGATGAAGGGCGTCATGTTGATGTCCGCCATCGCGCCGTAGCGCGGAACGCCGCGCCGCCCTCGACCGCTCTTGCGTCCGCCAATGACAGGAGACGAGGCCATCGTATCGCTCCATCCGCCTCAGGAGACTTTTTCGATCGACAAATGATGGTCGATCTGCCGAGACAGGATTGACGAGAATTCGTCGGCGAAGCTTTCCAGCCGCGCCTGCGCCTTGGCGACGTCGCCCTGGAGCTTGTTGTAGGCGATCAGCGCTGGGATGGCGGCGAAGAGGCCGATAGCCGTTGCGAGCAGCGCTTCCGCAATGCCGGGGGCGACGACCGCGAGCGAAGTGTTTTTCGATGCTGCGATCGACTGAAACGAGTTCATGATGCCGAACACCGTGCCGAACAGGCCGATGAACGGTCCGGCGGAGGCGATGGTCGCCAGAACAAGGAGGTTCGATTCGAGCCGCTCGACCTCGCGCGCGATCGAGACGTCGAGAACCTTGTCAATGCGCGCGTGAAGGCCGCGAAACGAGCCGGCCGCTTGCTGGAACGAGCGCTTCCACTCCCGCATAGCTGCCACGAAGAGGGCCGCCGCGGCCGTGTTGTTCGATTGGCTCGAGAGCGAAGTGTAGAGCTCCTCGAGCGATTGGCCCGACCAGAAGATTTGCTCGAAACTTTCCATCTCGCTCTTGAATTTGCGAAACAGCCGGGTCTTGTCGAAAATGATGGTCCAACACCAGAGCGAAGCGAGGAAGAGGCCCAGCATCACCGCCTTCACGACGATATGGGCCGACCAGAACATCGCGAGGATGCTGGTTTCCGGAGTTGCGGCTGCGGCGGCTACGTCGGCAGGATTTATCGGGATAGGCGACCTTTAGTTGGCGGGCGGGACCGCGGGCCACGGCGGCGGAAACGGGATCGGCCGGGGTCCTGCGCCGCAAATCGGCCGAAACTTGGGCTTTTGTCAGACGCTGGGGAAACCTGATTTTCTCCCCGTGATTTAAGACTCTGATAATGTTAACGGCGGGTTATCAGCTTACGCCGCTCGCCTGGCGAGGAGCCGAAGTTTTTCGGCCCGCCAGCCGCAGACCGAGGGGCGCTGCCGCTCGGCCAGCTCGGGCGCGATGACGCCCTGCGGGCGCTGCGCCAAGAGATGATGGCGAGGGCGACTCCCTACCAAAATCGCGCCGCCGCCTTTATCGTGATCCGGCCGGGCGCATTTCGTCTCGCCTGGAGGAGGCAGATTGATGGGGGCTCTGGAGACCTTCGGTTGGGAATGGGGTTCAGCGCTTTTGCGCTGGCTCCATGTGACGGCGGCCATCGCCTGGATCGGCGGGTCGTTCTTCTTCATGCATCTCGACGCCAGCTTGCGCAAGCTCGCCGAGGACGATCCGGCTGTCGCCGGAACGTCCTGGCAAGTGCATGGCGGCGGCTTCTATGAGATGAAGAAGTACCTGCTCGCTCCGGCCGCGCTGCCCGAGCATCTCATTTGGCACAAGTGGCAGTCCTATTGGACGTGGATGAGCGGCTTTGCTCTGCTTTGCTGTGTCTATTACGGGCAGTCGTCGCTCTTTCTCATCGATCCCGCGGTCATGCCGCTCGAGCCGTGGCAGGCGGCGTTGATCGGAATCGTCGCGCTGGCGCTTGGCTGGCTCGTTTACGATTTCCTCTGCCGCTCGCCGCTCGCGGCCAACGAGCCGCTGCTCGCGCTGGTGGGTTTCGGCTATGTCGTGGCGACGAGCTGGGTGTTCAGCCTCGTCTTCTCCGGCCGCGGCGCGCTTATCCATACCGGCGCTCTGATGGCGACGATCATGACCGCCAATGTTTTCTTCATCATCATGCCGAACCAGCGCAAAAGCGTGGCTGCGCTGATGGCCGGCCAGAAGCCCGATCCGGCGTGGGGCAAAAGTTCGAAGGTGCGGTCGACCCACAACAATTACATTACCCTGCCGGTGCTGTTCCTGATGCTGTCGAATCACTATCCGTCGACCTTCTCCAACCCCCGTGCGATCCCCGCCATTGTCACCTGCATCATCGTCGCCGGCGCGATGGTGCGCTATTTCTATAACGTCTGGCATCTCGATCACGACCGCGCTCCCTGGTGGGCGTGGGGGGCGGCCGCGTTCGCCATCCTTTGTGCTTTCGGCGTCGCCGCGACCGCTGCGCCCGGCATGCGCTCGCTGATGGGATTGGCGGCGCTGCCGACCGAGACCGCGAGCATAAATGAGCAAAAGGCGCCGCAGGAAGTCGTCGATATAGTGCAACTCCGATGCATGATGTGCCACGCGCCGGAGCCGATGGAGGAGATTGGGGAGGCGCCGAAGGGTGTCCTTCTCGACACACCCGAGCACATCGCCCGTTTCGCGCCCGCCATTCGCCAGCAGGCGGTGCTGACTCACGCGATGCCGCCCAACAATTTCAGCCAAATGACCGACGACGAGCGCAAGACGTTGGCGCGCTGGCTTGGGGTCGAGACGGCGCAGAATTGATGGACCCGCGGAAATTCTAAAACCAGAGACAGCGAGGAGACGACCATGAGCAAGCGCTTTTTTGGCGAAATCGGCACGGTGCGCTTTGAGGGGCTGAAGAGCGACAACCCCTACGCCTACCGCCACTACGATCCGTCGCGCGTGGTGATGGGGAAGACGATGGCCGAGCATCTGCGCCCGGCCGTCTGCTACTGGCACAACTTCGCCTGGATGGGGACCGACATGTTCGGCGCACCCACCTTCGAGCGCCCTTGGGACGGCGAGACGATGAAGGGCGCGCGGGCCAAGGCGGACGCGGCGTTCGAGATGTTCACCACCCTAGGCTTTCCGTTCTTCGCTTTCCACGATCGCGACGTTGTTCCGGAAGGCTCGAGCCTCGCCGAGTTCGGCCGCAACCTCGCGGAGATGACCGATCTATTCGCCGAGAAGATGGAGAAGACCGGGATCAAGCTTCTCTGGGGCACCGCCAATCTCTTCAGCCATCCGCGTTATATGGGCGGCGCTGCGACCAATCCCGATCCCGACGTATTCGCTTACGCCGCCGCCCAGGTGAAGAACGCCATCGACGCGACGCACAAGCTCGGCGGCGCCAATTACGTGCTGTGGGGCGGCCGCGAGGGTTACGAAACGCTGCTCAACACCGATCTGCGTCGCGAGCAGGATCAGCTCGGGCGCTTTCTATCCCTGGTCGTCGAGTACAAGCACAAGATCGGTTTCAAGGGCGTGATCCTGGTCGAGCCGAAGCCGCAGGAGCCGACCAAGCATCAATACGATTTCGACGTCGCGACTGTATTCGGATTCCTGCAGCGCTTCGGGCTCGAGCGGGAGGCCAAGCTCAACATTGAAGTCGGCCATGCGGTGCTTGCACATCATTCCTTCGAGCACGAAGTTGCGCTGGCGGCCTCGCTCGGAATCCTCGGCTCGGTCGACGCCAACCGCAACGACTATCAGTCCGGGTGGGACACCGACCAGTTCCCCAACAACGCGGCCGAGCTTGTGCCGGCGCTCTACTTCATCTTGAAGTCAGGCGGGATCGCGCCGGGCGGTTTCAACTTCGATTCGAAGGTGCGCCGTCAGTCGATCGATCCGGCCGATCTCCTGCTCGGCCATATCGGCGGCATCGACGCCTGCGCCGTAGCCCTGGTCGGGGCCGCGAATCTGATCGAGGACGGCAAATTCGATGCGCTGCGCGAAGAGCGCTACGCCGGCTGGGATAAGCTCGAGGCGAAGGCGATGCTGGCGAAAGGCGCCACGCTCGAGTCGATAGCGGCGCGGGTCGCTAAAGCGAGGATCGAGCCCAAGCCCAAGTCGGGACGGCAGGAATATTACGAGAACTTGCTGAACCGTTATCTGTGAGCTCAAAGCGTCGCTTGTCACTTGGCTGGGCGGAAGAGCGCGCGCCATTTTCGAGTCCGTTCTGGGCGATTCCAATGGGCTGCGGCGCCATTTCCGATCCTTCGTCCATCGAACTCCGGGCGAAAAAGCTGCGAGATTGCGCTCATCGATTCACCGGATTTTCGCGTCTCGCGGCGATGCTTGGAGGGCCGGCGTCGCGAACAGGATGGCGGCTGGGCGGAGGCGCAATGTTCGGGCGCGTGGTTGTTGTCGTGATCGTGGGTGTTGCAGCGGCGTTGCTGGGTTCATTCTCGTTGCTGGAGCGACTGTCCGCACCTGCATCTGTCGCCCCCGCGCCCGCTCCGGTCGCCCAGCTCCCGGTAGGCTTGGCGGCCGAGGGATCGCCGTCGGAGCCGCCTCAGCGCGAATCGTCCGGCTATCGGGAGGCGCTGCTCGAAGCTGACCAACGCGGGCAATATGCGGGCGAGGCGCTCATCAACGGGTTGCCAGTGCGTATGCTCGTCGACACGGGCGCGAGCGACGTCTTTGTCTCCGCTTCCACCGCCCATCGGCTTGGCCTCACGCCTTCGGGAGGGCGCAAGCGCGGGATCCAGACAGCGAACGGACAGTCGACCGCTACGCCCACTGTTCTGAGGCGCGTCAGCCTCGGCGGCCTTTATATGAACGATGTCGAGGCCCTGGTTCTCGGGCCCGAGGCTGGCGAGATCAATCTGCTCGGAGAAAGCTTCCTCAAGCGTCTGGTCAGCGTCGAACAGCGGAACGGGACACTCATTCTGCGCCAGTAGGCGGTCTCACGAGACGCGAATGAGCCGCGTCAGCTCGAACGGGATATCGTAGCCGTCCCAGATGAAATCGAAGTCGAGCGCAGTCCCGATCGGCGCCCAGCGTGACACCCCACGGCCGGTCCGAGACGCCGCGACCGCTGCGACCTCGCCCCGTTCCCAGCCGAAATAGGTGATCGTCTGGTCGCTCTCCCGGATGAAGCTCGGAACCTCGTCGAGCGAGCGGATGAAGACGACGCTGAGGAAGCCGCCGCCAACCCGCAGATCCTGACGCTCCGGCGCGCTGGCCACGAAACTGGTCAGATTCGTGTTCCGCCAGTTGACCGACGAGGCGCGTCCGCTTCCCGCCGCGTAGAACGCGGCCGTCATCTTGCCGATCGCATGCCCGACCCGGCCGGCGGGATCATCCATCGTCCACTCAGCCGCCGATGCGTCTAGGAGGCGCCGAACCGCCGGCGCATGCGCCGCGGCTTCACCCACCACATAGAGCGCATGCGGGGACGAGCAGGCCATCTGGTCGAAGACGAACACGTCGTTGTGGAGTTTCTTGGCGAGCGCCCGAAGGGCGGGCTCATCCAGCTTGTCGAGCGCGGCGCCGTTGATCGTCGAAAACGAGAAGCGGTCGCCAAACCAGATCGACTTTCCGCCATTGCGCAAGGGCAGGGGGGCGAACAAGGCGACCTTGGCGTCGCCTCCCCAGACGACACGGGCGTCGCTCCGCGCGGAGATCTTGGCGCCGAGATCGCCTTGCGACGGGTAGTGAACGAACAATTGCGACTCGTCTCCTTGAGCCTCCAGCCGCTCGAGGAAGAGGTCGACGATGGCGCGCATCCGCGCGCTGATCGCCTGTGGCAGGCGCACGATATTGGCGTTGCCCGCCAGATAGGCGAGCGCCCACGAGTACAGAAAGACCGTCTCGACATTCTGCGGCGGCAGATGAAAGACAAGGCCCCTTGGTCGCGCTAACGTGTTCGGCGGCACGCGCGCCGCAAAGCTCGCCGCGAGCTTCATGAGGGCGGCGCGGCGGGTCCAGAAGGCAAAATGGGCGGCCGGGCCAAACGCGGCTGATCGTTGTGGGCCAAGAAGGGCGTCGGCGACGCTCGCGACCAGTTCGACGCGCTCGGACGCGAACGGCGCCGCAAGCTGCTGGCGAGCCGCGTCGAGCTTCGTCAAGAGCGCGCTCTCTTGGACCTCAGCGTCACGCGCGCTGGCGCTATAGGTGAGCACGTCGGTCATGTTGATGTCCTTGCACCGAGCACGACGCCACTAAGTCGGACAGAAATCGTCATTGCGATGAGCCAAGCGACGAAGCAATCCAGGGATCATAAGGCGTCGATGTTCTCCTGGATTGCTTGGCTCCGCTGGCAATGACGGGTCGGAGACAACTTAAAACAGACGGCGCCTTCGCTCACGCGGCGATCACGTCGCTGCAACCCCTCAGCTCCGTCTTCGGGGCGCGACCAGAAACTCGGATTGCCTTGCCGAAACGGCCGCCGGTTCCAGCGTCGATCGTCGCTACGACGCCCAGGTCCTCCGTCAGCACGCTATGGCCGGGATAGGATCGGGGCAGCAGCGAAACAACCTGGATTACGCCCTCTTCTCCGACGTTCGCGGGCTCCCAGCTGTGCGGTCTCCTCACGATGATGTCGGTGAAATTCGGCGGGTAGAGCAACCCGTCAGGCCCTTCGATGAAGACAGACCCGATCTGCTCGACGAAGCCATAGAAGTTGAAGATGTTGGTCAGATTGAACCGGCGTTTGAGCGCAGCCCGGAACTCAGCGTTGGAGACCTTCTGCGCCTCGAGCTTTTTCCAACCGCCCGAGTGAATGAGGATCGCGTTCGAAAGATCGGCCTCGCCGTCCGCGAGCGCGCAGTACAGCTTGTCCCAGACGAGAAAGGTGAAGCCGAAAATGAGAAATGGCTCGGCGCCATTCGTGCGGACGAAAGTCTCGACCAGCTCCTTGTCCAAATCCAGTTGCGAGTCGAGGGCGAAGGTGGTTTTCGCCCCAAACTTCATCATGCCCAATACGCCGCCACCCCGCGCCGTGAGGTCGGTTGGCTTGATCACGTCCTTCGTGTCGATCGCGAGGAAAGGCCGACGACGGCTTCCGAGAATTGGGCGGAATGACGCGACCAGCGCTTCCGACTGACGCCGAGCCGTCTCGTTGTCGATGATGATGCGGCTCGTCCGTTGTCCGGTCGTGCCGCTTGATCGCATGATCATCGCGGGAAGCGCGGTGCTCTTCAATTCCATTTCCTTGAACAGGCTGACCGGCAGATAGGGCGCATCCGAGATCGAGCCATAGGTTCTTAGGCCCCCCCAGGCCGCGTCCAGGATCCGCGCATATTCGAGGCTCTGCTCGTAGTGATAGCGCGTAAGCTCGTTGAGCCCTTCAAGCAGAAGCGGCTCCTTCTCAGACTGCCGAAGCGAATAGGGCGGCTGGCTGAGGAGACGCTCAAACACTCACGAGATCCTTCAGTCGCGCATAATCGATCTTGCCGCTCGCGGCGCGCGGGATTTGTACGATCTTACGCAGCGCGAAGCTTGAAGAGGGCACCTTGTAAGTGTCGGCGAGCTCACGAACGCGCGCCTTGAGCGCAGTTTCCGACTCCTGCTCGTGCGCGACGGCGATCTTCTCTCCAAGATCGAGACAAGCGACCGGGCAGACGGCGAACAGTTCCTGTTCGATCTCATCGAGCCCGAGGCGATATCCGGCGATCTTCGCGAAACGCTTGGTGCGGCCGCTCAGATAGAGAAATCCCTCGTCATCCAGTCGACCAAGGTCGCCGGTTTCGAGGCGCCCCTTCATCTCATCGCCCTTGCCGAGGTCGGACCGGGACATCGCATAGCCCAACATGACGTTCGGGCCTTCGTAGACCACCGTTCCGATGGCGTCGGGCGGCAGGGCCAAGCCCTTATCGTCGACGATCGACAATCCGCCGTTCGCGAGCGCCACGCCAACCGACCCGGCTTTGCGACAGAAATCCGCGTGCTGCAAGGTCGCCATGCGCGGCGAAGCCTCGGTCTGTCCGTACATGACAAAAAACCGGCCGCCCCGCTCGGTCGCCAAGCCGTGCATTTTCGTCTGAAGGCGAAGATCGAGCGCCCCGCCAGCCTGGGTGAAGACCTTAACGCACTCGGGCGCCATGCCTAAGCCAAGGCGCGCGAGCGCAGCGTAGTGAAACGGCACTCCCGGGAAGTGCGAGCCGCCGGCGGTGCCAATCTTCGACCAGAAACTCGGCGAGGTGATGGAGTCGTTAATAAAACAAACTCGTCCGCCGGCCGCCAGATGCGAAGTGACGACGGAAAGCCCGTAGGAATAATGCAGGGGCAAGTGGGCGATGCCGACGCTATGTTCGTCGATGGCCAGCGCCTTGGCGATCTGGCTGGCGTTGGCGACAATGGCGTGACGCGAAAGCCGCACATATTTGCGGCTGCCAGTCGTCCCGGATGTGGACAGGAGGAGCTGCACGGCGGGGTTGATGGCGACGAATGATGGCCCGTTGTCTCTCGCGATCCATTCGATGACGCCGGCCCGACAGTCGAGCGAGCCCGAGGTTCTGGTGGAGTCAGCGACGGCGCGCAGTTTTCCGCTAACGCCGCGCGCCCCAAGAACAAGCTCCGGCTGATAGGCCTCGATCAGACCCGCCAGCACGTCTTCGGGGGCGGAGGGATCGATCAGCGCGGTGGCTTGCCCCGCCGCGGCCGCGGCAAGAAGACCGATCAATGTTTCGGAATTGACGCTGCAGAACAGAAAAACCAGACGCTTTTGCTCGGAGGCGATTTTCCCGGCGAGATCAAGGCTAGCCGCGCGAAGCTCCGTCCGGGTCAGCCAAATGTCGTTGCGGTCGTCATAGACGGCCGGCGACGCCTCAAGCGGCGCGATCAGCGGAAGCAGTCCGCCGCAAGTGGGGTCCAGATCGTTCATTGCGATCGTGGATGCGAGTGACGCCCCGGCGCTGTTTTCAATCCGGCTCATACAATGAGGCCGCCATCAACCCCGATGATCTGCCCGGTCACATAGGACGAAAGGTCAGAAGCGAGAAACAAGATCGTGTCGGCGACATCTTGCGCGGCGCCAACCCGACCCATCGCGATTTGCGACTCCAGGCTCTTGCGTTTATCTCCGGGGATGGCCTCGATCATCGAGGTTTGGATCAGTCCCGGCGCAACCGCGTTGACGCGGATGTTCATTGGCCCCAGCTCCTTAGCTGCGGAAAAAGTCGCGCCAATGACCGCGGCCTTGGTCGCGGAATAGACGGTCTGGCCGCTATTTCCTCTTCGTCCGACGATAGACGAGACGTTGATGATCGATCCGCTCTTGCGACGCGACATCAGGCGCGCGGCTAGCTGGGTGATCTTAATCAACCCGATGATGTTGACGTCAAACAACTCGTTGATCTCGGCGTCCGAGATCATGCCGATGAGCTTATCGCGAAGGATGCCGGCGTTGTTGACCAGGATGTCGAGGCGTTTGCGTTTCATCGCGCTCTGGATGAGCGCTGTCGCGGTGGGGCTATCCGCAACGGACCCGTAAACCGCCGCCACCCGATCGGGATATTCCCTCTCAAATTCCGCGAAGCTCGCTGATGCTTCGTCGGAGGCTCGAGCGTTGAGCACGACGCTGCACCCTGCCTTGAGCAGGGTTTCGGCCGCGGCTCGTCCGATGCCGCGAGACGCGCCGGTCACAATGGCCACGCGGCCGCTCAGATCGATGACGGTCATGTTTTGCGCCTGCAAGTCAACCGGCAGTCGGCTTCACGAAGCCGCTTTTTCGGGAGCCTCTTGGTCGGATACGGACGAAGCCGTTCCGAAGTCCGCCCGGACCGTGCGGTTGATAATGCCCAATCGGCCGGTTTGAATGCCTTTCTCCATGATGCGCGCGGGGTTGCCCGCGACAAGGCAGTTCGACGGCACGTCCTTCATCACCACGCTCGCCGCGGCGACCACGCAATTATCACCGACCCTGACGCCTGGCAGGATCATGCTCTGCGCGCCGATGTTACATTCTTTGCCAATCCACGTATGCACATGAAGCCCGCGCACCGTGTCGTGGGCGAGAACGCAAGCGCCGAAATTGATCGCGGTGTCTTCGCCGATATGGATGCCGCGAGGGTAGTTCTTGTCCAATTTCGCTGAATAAGAAATCCGGCAGCCAGGCCGAATATCCATTCCCCATATTTTATTGAAATAAAGACGCCGCAATTCCGAAAACCAGGGGCGAAGCTCGCGGCGCACGACCGCCAGGACGCCGGTCGAGCGCAGGTCGGATAAATTCACGGTCGAACTCCATCAGCAAAGCGCGCCGAACCCTGCGTCCGCGGCCCGTGACCATCCCGTTCGTTTCGTCCCGACATTATTGAGAGATAACTCGTCCCCGGGGGCGGCGGCAACCCGCGCGCTCTACCTTAGCAGGACTACAGTGCAAATTCTAACAGTTCGCGCATCAGGGTTCAAGCGCCGCATGACCAACGTACCGCACGGCTGACGAAGGGAATGGACACGCCGGTTGCTTCGGCCGTTTGGGTCCTCTAAGCCCCGCGACGGGCCTGCGGCAGAGCGCCGCGCCCCGCATGCCCATGGCTGAGATCCTCCTTGTTCCCCAAACCTGAGCCCAAACTGTCCCCCAACACCTGCGCCTTCGAATCGCAGCCGATGGTGAAGCCGACCGGCTTTCGCGAATACGATGCGCGCTGGCTGTTCGAAAAAGAGATCAACCTGATGGGCGCGCAGGCGCTCGGGCTCGGTCTCGCCCGCCTCCTGAAAGAGCTTGGCGTTGCGCGTGAGGTCGTCGTCGGTCACGATTTCCGCAGCTATTCGGCTTCGATCAAGCTGGCGTTGACCGCCGGACTGATGGCCGGCGGGGCATATGTGCGCGACATCGGGCTCGCGCTCACGCCGATGGCCTATTTCGCCCAGTTCGCGCTGGATGCTCCGGCGGTTGCAATGGTGACCGCCTCCCACAACGACAACGGCTGGACCGGGGTGAAGATGGGCGCGGCGAGGCCGGTGACCTTCGGGCCCGAGGAGATGGCGCGCCTGCGCGACATCGTGATCGCCGGCGATTACGGTCCTGAGGCGGGCGGCGGGTATGAGTTCGTGCCCGACTTTCCTACTCGCTATATCGCCGATTTGACCAGCCGCCCGAAACTGAGACGCCGACTCAAGGCCGTCGCCGCTTGCGGCAACGGGACCGCTGGGGCGTTCGCGCCCAAGCTCCTGAGCGCGCTCGGCGTGGACGTCGTTCCGCTCGACTGCGAACTCGACTTCACCTTCCCGCGTTACAATCCGAACCCGGAGGATATGCGGATGTTGCACGCGATGGCGGCGGCGGTGGAAGAGACGGGCGCTGACCTTGCGCTCGGTTTCGACGGCGACGGCGACCGCTGCGGCATCGTCGACAACGAGGGCAAGGAGATTTTCGCCGACAAGATCGGGGTCATGCTGGCGCGCGACCTGTCGGCGCTGCACAAAGGCGCGACCTTCGTCGTCGACGTCAAGTCGACCGGGCTGTTCGCAACCGATCCCGTGCTTCGCGCCAATGGCGTCAAGGTCGATTTCTGGAAGACCGGCCATTCGCACATCAAGCGGCGGGTCAGGGATTTGAACGCGCTCGCTGGCTTCGAGAAGTCGGGGCATTTCTTCTTCAACACGCCGATCGGGCGCGGGTACGACGACGGTTTTGTCACCGCGATCGCCATCCTCGACATGCTGGACCGGAACCCGGGGAAGTCGATGGCCGATCTCTATCGCGACCTGCCCAAGACCTGGGGCTCGCCGACGATGTCGCCCCATTGCGCCGACGAGGTCAAATACGAAGTCGCCGAGCGCGTTGTCGCGCGGCTCCGGGCGATGCGGGCCCGGGGCGAGCCGTTCGCCGGCCAGCCGATCCGCGAGGTCATCACCGTGAACGGCGTCAGGGTCATGGTCGCAGATGGCACGTGGGGGTTGGTTCGCGCTTCGTCGAACAAGCCGGAACTGGTGGTCGTCGTCGAGAGCCCGGCGTCGGAGGCGCGCATGCGGGCGATGTTCGAAGCCGTCGACCGGATCTTGCGCGAGAACCCTGAAGTCGGCGCCTACAACCAGACGATCTGATGGGCGCGCCGACCGGCAATCGGGCGCATGTGCTGCCCGACCTGATACAGCCTGGCCTTAAGATCGTCTTCTGCGGCACGGCGGCGGGGAATGTCTCCGCGGCGCGCGGCGCCTATTACGCCCATCCGCAGAACCGGTTCTGGTCGGCGCTCCATGCCTTCGGGCTGACACCGCGACAGCTCAAGCCGGAAGAATACGCAGAACTGCTGCAATGGGGATTGGGCCTGACCGACATCGCCAAGCACGTGAGCGGCATGGATCGCGAGCTGCCAGCCGGCGCGCTTGGCCGTGACGCCTGCGCTGCGCTCGAGGTCAAGATTACGGCCGCTGAGCCCGAGTGGCTGGCGTTCACGAGCCTCACCGCCGGACGCCGGTATCTCGGCCGGGCCGCCGGCTTCGGCGAGCAGCGCGAGCGTATTGGCCGAACCCGGCTGTGGCTCCTGCCTTCGCCGTCGCCAACCGCCGGTTGGAATTGGGAGACCAACACGCATTGGTGGCGGATGCTCGCCGACAAGACCCGCTTCGCCAAGCCCGCCGTCGCCCGAGCTAACGCCGCCGCAATCCGCGCTAGACAACGTGTTCTGCTTGTAGATCGTTTGAATAAACGCAAGTAAATGCAAATAGACGAAAACAAACGCAAGCAAAATTGCTTTCATTTGCTTACGTTTATTTTTTCGAATCGGGCCTTTTCAATGGGTTGCGGCCGATTCAAATAAAAATAACTTTTCCCCTTTCAGGCTCTGCGCTGAATCGTCCCTAAGCGCGTTTCTGTCTCCTTCTCTCGCGGCCAAGCTTTGGCGACGACCGGTTCGATCCGGCGCCTCTTTGATCATATAGCATGGAGTTCAGCTTTTCTGCAAGAAAATGTCGCTGGACTGTCGGTAGCACACGATATGTCCGGTTTAGGTAGCGCACGATCTGTCCGGTAAGTCCGGCCCTTTTGGGAGGGTCTGGATGGGCCGGAGGGAAGCCCAAGAGCCTGTGCGCATGGCGAAGTTTTTGACGCTTCTTCACCGCTGGGAATCGGCGGAGCTCAACCAGGCGGAGGCGGCGGAGTTGCTCGGGGTGAGCGAGCGGACGTTCCGGCGCTGGACGCGGCGCTACGAGGAGGACGGCGAGGCCGGGCTCATTGGACGGCCGGCTCGGCAAGGCGTCGGGCAAGCGGGTTCCGGCCGACCGGGCGGAGGAGGTCGAGCGGCTCTACCGCGAGCGCTACCAGGGCTTCACGGTCAAGCACTTCCACGAGCATCTGATCAAGGATCACGGCTTCGGCTGGGGCTACACCTGGCTCAAGCTGCATCTTCAGTGGGCGGGCGTCGTGGCCAAGGCGCCGCGCAAGGGCGCCCACCGCAGGAAGCGCGAGCGGCGTCCGCTGCCGGGCATGATGCTGCATCAGGACGGCTCGCGGCATGAATGGCTCGAGGGCGAACCGCCGCTCGACCTGATCGTCACAATGGACGATGCGACGGGGGCGATCTATTCGGCCTTTCTCGTCGAGGAGGAAGGAACCGCCTCGACCTTCCGGGGCTTAAGCGAGGTTTTCTCGCAGCATGGCCTGCCGATGAGCCTCTACACCGATCGCGGGGCGCATTACTTTCACACCCCGAAAGCTGGCGGCGAGATCGATCGGGGTCATCCGACACAGGTCGGAAGGGCGCTGGCCCAGCTCGGGATCGAGCATATCGGGGCCTATTCGCCGCAGGCCAGAGGCCGTTCGGAACGGATGTTCGGCACGCTGCAGGACCGGCTGGCCAAGGAACTGCGGCTCGCCGGCATAACCGACATTGAGGCGGCCAACGCCTTCATCGGCGAGGTCTATCTGCCGGCCCACAACGCGCGCTTCGCGGTTGAGCCGGCCGGCGAAGGCTCGGCCTTCACGCCCATTCCCGGCGTCGATCTCGGCGAGATCCTGTGCGTCGAGGAGGAGCGGCAGGTCGGCCAGGACAATTGCGTCTCCTACCGCACGCTCAAGCTGCAGATCCCCGAAAGCCCGATGCGGCCCCATTTCGTCAGGGCGCGGGTCAAGGTCCACGTCTATCCCGACGGCTCGCACGCCCTCTTTCTCGGCCCGCGCTGCATCGGCCGCTACGACGAGAAAGGCAGGCTCAAGGACGACGGCCCTGTCCAACGCGCCGCTTAAATCCGCTCGGCGGCGGCAACCCTGTGGACGGCATGGACAAGCCTCCGGCTTGCCCACCCCGCCCACAGCAGAACAGAACCAGAAGAAGCGGACATATGATGTGCTACCAAAACCGGACAAGTTAATTCGCTATCGACAGAAATTGCGCAGCAAATTTTCTCGTGCCGCTTCTTTCGAGTCCCGTCGAGTTCGACCGCCATCGGCCCGGGTGCACGCGCCCTCTTCGGCGGCGACGTCCGGCCTGCATTTGACTGAGGCGGAGCAAGGCGGGCAGCCCTTCGTTGCTCTATGTTTCCCGTCGCCGGGTTGGGTGCGCGGCGCGGCGAAAATCGAACGCCAACCGATTTTTGTCGGCCGCCGCCGCCGTAAACCAAATTGTGCGCTCTACACCAGTAAAAAGAGCGAATTTGCGATGACCGATTCCGAATCGAATGGCCCAGGCGACCCGGAGCGCGACGCGGGCGATTCGATCTCTGCGTTTCCAGGTAATTCAGTCGTTTTGATCGAGGGCCCTTAGAGGAGGGATTTTACCTCATTGGCTCAGGGGTCGTGGTTGGACCATATACGATCTTGAGCGCTTCGCACGTCGCAGGTCGGCCCTGACGGCCCGGTAGGCACGTTCTCGAACACGGCCGGGCCGGGCCGCTCTGCTGGTGATTGCGCCTCGTCGCGCGATCGAAGGCATAAGGATTTTCTACCGCAACGATTGCGAACCAGACACGGTGTGCGCGAACCAGAGAGGCCGCCGGATGGCGGGCGTTGCACGCACCGCAAGAACGTCGTCATGAGGTCATAGTCATTTGTCCACCTTGGGAAGGGTCGTATAGTGTGAAAGGCGCCGCGGACCACTCGTGGCGGCTACATCGAGTCAACCCGGTTTGATCGCCTAGTGTTCGCGGATGCGTGGAAGTTTTGACGCCCTGCACGACGATTTTCCGGCCCCCACTTCGGTTAGCCAGAAAGCCCTGTTGCACTGCAGCACGGGTTGCGGTAGGCTCGTCAAATTACAAGAGGGGCCGTGTTTTTGTCAGAACCACGCTTTCGACGCCGACCGTGATGATCAGTCGTAGGTCGTTCGCAAACAATTGATGCCCGTCGCAGCAGTGAGAGCGCCTATGGAGACGACTGCTTTGGATGTCCCCGCGATGCCCAAGACATTGGCCAAGCCGCGGGAAGGTATCTTCGCCAACCACTGGGGGCTTTACATAGGCGTTGTTCTTATCGCGGTGCTTGCTTCCTACGCCTATTGGCTGAAGACCAGATCCATCTTCGCTTGCCAGGCCCAGGGCTACAGCGCGGACCGTTATCTCGCCTATTGTGGCGGCGGGAATTATGCCGATTTCGAACACGGCGCCCTCTATTTTAACCTCGAACCCCCCGCGCTGGACAATGCTCGAAATGCTGACGTCTTGGTTCTCGGCAACAGCCGCTTGCAGGTGGCGTTGTCCAATGAGGCGACGGACGATTGGTTCAAGCGCCTGTCGGCTCGATATTACCTGGCGGCGTTCAGCTACAACGAGAACATGAATTTCACCGAGGAGCTTTTGCGGCGGATGAATCCCCGCGCGAGTGTCTTCATCATTAATGTTGACGATTTTTTCGACCGAAGAGAGACCGCAGCGGCGAAGACGATCCTGCACGATCCGGACGCACAAAGTCGATACCAGTGGAAGCATTTCTCGCAGCGGCTGCATCAACGGATTTGCGGAACTTTCCCTGCGCTTTGCGGGCAGAGGTTTGTCATCTTCCGCTCGCGCGAAACCGGGGCTTATTACCGGCTTCCTCATGAGGAGCCGGTCTCCCCGCAGAATGCGGTCAGCTACGACCGGAAGGTCGATCAGGCTGAGGTCAGCGACAGCACTGCGCGTGCGGTTGATTTTCTCAAGCAATTCGCGAAGGGGAGATGTGTGATCCTGACCAACGCTCCGTACCCAGAAACAAAGGTCGGCGACGCGTCAGCGATCGCAGCTGGCGCGGGCTTCCCGCTGGTCGCGCCCGAGCTGGATGGTCTCAACACCTCAGACGGCTACCACCTCGACCGGCCGAGCGCCGATCGATGGGCGCGGGCGTTTTTGGAGGCGGCGGGGCCAGAAATTCGCGCTTGTCTGGAGAAACAGGGCGCAAAGCGCTCCTGAAGTCCGGCCATTTCAATTCACCGCTCAACCGATCGGGTCGTCTCCATGCTGCACGACGCCTCCCCCCGAAGTCCGATGATGAACTGGCTGCCGAGGGCGCAAGATTTCCGCGAGGACTTACGCGCGGCGCTCGCTCAAGCCAAGCCGACGGAGGCTCTCGAGGGCCTCGCCTCGCTCGCCGCCTGCCGGCTTGGATTTCTGGAGACGGTGCAACTCGATCGGGCATTGGCGCGATTGGATCTGAAGCAAGCGCCCGGCTTCCAGCCGGTCCGGCTCGCCATTCTCGCCTCCTCGACCGTCGATCATCTTTCGCCCGCGATCCGGGTCGCGGGTTTAAGGCGGAGATTGCTGATCGAGGTCCATAGCGGAGCCTATGGGCAATATCGCCAGGATCTTCTCGATCCCGCGTCGGCGCTGCACCAGTTCAAGCCGCAGGCGGTGTTGTTCTCGCTCTCCGCGCGGGAGGCGATCGCGAGCGTTGCGGTCACCGCCACAGCGGCCGAAGTCGATGGCGCAATCGGGCGATTCGTCTCCGAATTGCGCTCGCTCTGGCGCAGGGCGCGCGAGATTGGCGGCGCGGCAGTCATTCAGCAGACCTTCATCGACGTGAGCGAGCCGCTGTTCGGCGGCTATGACCGCATGGTTCCCGGGGCGCCGGCGACGGTCATCGCCAGGCTCAACGACCAGGTGTGCGACGCCGCGGCTCGCGACGGCGTGCTCATTCTGGATGTCGCACGGGCCAGCCAGCGGGACGGGATCGACGCCTGGTTCGACGTGGGGCGCTGGCTTCAGGGCAAGCTGGAAATCGCGCCGCAGGCGGCGCCTCTCTACGGCGACCTCGCCGCCCGCATCGTCGCCGCCTCGCGGGGCCTGTCGAAGAAGTGTCTGGTGCTCGATCTCGACAACACGCTGTGGGGCGGCGTGATTGGAGACGACGGGGTTGACGGCATCGTTTTGGGGGCAGGCAGCGCCGCAGGCGAAGCCCATCTCGCCTTGCAGCATTACGCCAAGCAGCTCAAGGAGCGGGGCGTCATTCTCGCCGTCTGCTCCAAGAACGACGCCAAGATCGCCGAAGCAGCGTTTCGCGATCACCCCGAAATGGTTCTTCGCCGTTCCGATTTTGCCGCCTTCCAGGCGAATTGGGACGATAAGGCGCAAAACCTGAAAGCGATCGCGACACGGCTCAACATCGGCGTCGACAGCCTGGTGTTCGTCGACGACAATCCAATCGAGCGGGCTCGCATCCGCCAGAGCCTGCCGATGGTCGCTGTGCCGGAATTGCCAGACGACGCTGCGCATTATGTTCGCTGCCTGGCGGACGCAGGTTATTTCGAAGCGGTCGCTTTCACCGCTGACGACCGGAACCGGGCCGAACAATATGCCGCCAACGCCGAACGCGAGGCGCTGCTCGGATCCGCCGAAAGCATGGACGACTTCCTCCGCGGGCTGAACATGACGGCGGTCTACGGGCCGTTCACCGCCGTCGATCACGCTCGAGTTCGTCCAGCTCATCAACAAGACCAACCAATTTAACACCACCACCCGCCGCTACGCGAGCGAAGAGGTGTCGCAGATCATGGATGATCCCAACTCCTTGACCCTGCAATTCCGCCTTCTCGATCGGCTGGGCGACAACGGTCTTATCAGCACGATGATCCTGCGCCGGGCGGGAGACGACGACGAGGCGCTCGAGATCGAGAACTGGGTGATGAGCTGCCGGGTATTCGGCCGCGAGCTCGAATTCGAGGCGATGAATATCGCGGTCGAGGCGGCGCGCGAGCGCGGCGTAAGGACGCTCGTCGCCGATTATATTCCCACGCCCAAGAACGACGTGATCAGCAAGCTCTATCCGAGCCTCGGCTTTACTGCTGTCGATCGACCGGCGGCGGCCAATGGGACGACGCGCTGGGCGCTCGATCTCGCCCACTACGTCACCCGGGATACTCACATTGTTACGCGAGAGCAGCAGGATGACCGATCAAGAGATACTCGCCAAGTTCACCAGCATTCTTCGCGATCTGCTGCTCGACAACTCGATCGAGTTGACGATGGAAACGCGGCGTGAGGACGTCCCGGACTGGGATTCGTTCAATTACATCAATTTCATCGTCGCCGTCGAAATCGAGTTCGGGGTGAAGTTCAAGGTCGCCGACATCGAGTCGTTCCCGGACGTCGGGGCGATCGTCAAAGAGACGACGAAGATGTTGGCCTGAGGTTGGCGAAAGGGAGATGGGGACCGTGCCGCCCAATCGTGCGTATCCGGTCGAGCCTACGCCCTTAGCTTCTTGGCTGCTTACTCGGACATCGTCGGCAGGACTAGGCGCCCATGCTGTTTAATTCCCAAGAATTCCTGTTCGTGTTTCTGCCGGCGGCCCTGCTTGGGTTCTATCTCATTGGTCGCGTCTCTCGCCAGGCTGCGATCCTATGGCTAATCCTGACGTCGCTACTGTTCTACGGCTGGTGGCGGCCGCTTAACATCCTCATCATCGGGCCGTCGATCATCGTCAATTACCTCCTCGCGTCATTCCTGCTCGGGCTGAACGCGCGGGGCGACCGGCCCGGCTTCTCTCGCGCGGTGCTGCTGGCCGGCATTCTCTTCAACGTCGCCTTCCTCGGCTTCTTCAAATATGTCGACTTCGTCTATGGCGCGATCAATGACGTGTTCGGCGCCAACCTCATTCTGCTGCACATCATTCTGCCGCTCGGCATCTCGTTCATCACCTTCCAGAAGATCGCGTTCCTGATCGACGTCCAGGCCGGGCGGGTGAAGGCCTTCACGTTTCGTGAATACTGCACATTCGTTCTGTTCTTCCCGCAGCTTATCGCCGGGCCGATCGTCCACTATCGCGAAATGATGCCGCAGTTTGAGTCCGCCACCTGTCGGTTCGACAGGGAGAATTTCGCCGTAGGCATTACGCTATTGTTCTTCGGCCTGTTCAAGAAGGGAGTTCTCGCCGACAACATCGCGCCGCTGGTGACGCCGATCTACGAGCATTCCGCCGCCGGCGGCCACACTCCTTTCCTGCTGGCGTGGTTGGCTGCGGTCGGGTTCACGCTGCAGATCTATTTTGATTTCTCCGGCTACACCGACATGGCGCTCGGGCTCGGCCGGTTTTTCGGCATCAAGCTGCCGCCGAACTTCAACTCGCCCCTGAAGGCGTCAAGCATCATCGAGTTCTGGCTCAACTGGCACATGACCCTGACGCGCTTCCTGACCGCTTACCTCTACAATCCCCTAGTGCTGTGGCTGACGAGACGCAGGGCCGTGAGAGGGCGGCCTGGATTCGGCGGGCGTAACCCGACGGTCGGCGCCTTCGTTTCGCTGCTGATGGTTCCGCTGATCACGACGATGTTCATATCCGGGCTCTGGCATGGGGCAGGCTATGGTTTCATAATTTGGGGCCTCATTCACGGCGTCTATCTCGTCATCAATCATGGCTGGCGGGTATACGCAGCGCACCGATGGCGGGATCGTGTGGCTTACGCCCGCGCCATGAAGCCGGTCGGTTGGGTGCTGACTTTTGTAGCGGTCACCGTCGCGATGCTGTTCTTCCGGGCTTCAACCGTGCATTCGGCCATCGACCTAGTGAGAGGCGTCGCAGGATTGAACGGCGCGGCGCTGCCGCGCAGCGCCACCGCGATCGCAACCTACGGCGTAGATCTCGGCACGGCCGCGATATGGATCGCAATCCTGTTGTTGATCGCCCTCGTCTGTCCCAACACTCTGCAAATCCTCGCTCCGTACGAACCAGCGTTGGGCGTGAAGCCGGCCTCGACGGCGCCAATTATCGGAAGTCTTCGCATTCCGGCATGGGGTCCCTCGCTGCCGTGGGCGGTGGCGATATCGGTCATGGCCGCGGTCGCGATCTTTTACACCGGCGGCCCGAGCGAGTTCCTATATTGGCAGTTCTAGCGCAAATGCATTTCGATCGAACCGCGATCGTCATTGCGAGCCATAGGGCGTTGAACGACGCCCGTCCTTCCAGACGGGCTACGGCGAAGCGATCGAGGAGTCGTCGGCCGCCGTACGGCCCCCTCTGGATCGCCACGTCGCTTCGCGCCTCGCGATGACGATTCCAACCGAACGCAGCTAGCGCTTCTTGATCGCGCTCATTTGCGCTGTGATTGCGAGAAGCGAAGGACGAAGCAATAACGCGATCGCGGACGTCGTCTCAGGGCTTCGCAGCGCCGCCCTCGAGGGCCAGCACGACGATTTTTCCGGTCACGACTTCGGTTGGCCACGGGACGCTGACGAGGCCGGTCGCGACTGCGATCTTTTCGCCCCCGTCGGTGCGATAGGCGATGACGCCGCCGCCGATCGCGCCGCCGATCTTCTGGCCCCATAGTTTCTCGCCGCTCGCGGCGTCAAGAGCATAGAAATTGCCGCCCAAATCGCCGACGAACACCAAGCCCCCCGCTGTCGGGGTCACGCCGCTCACGATTGGGTAATTGGACCTCAGCCTCCACTTCCAGACGCCAGTGTCGGCGTCGACGGCGTAAACCCAGCCGCCCCAGAAATTGTGATCCTGCCTGCCGAACAAGTTAAACGGGTTGCGCATTGCGTTGCCGAACCAGACCCCGCCCGTTGGCGCATCCTGGAGCTGCTCGTCGGTCTGCCGTTTCACCGTCGTGCACCAATCGATTTCGCCCGTGATGATGAGGTTCGTCTCCGGATCGTAGGCTGGGCCATTCCACTCGGAGCCGCCAGACGCGCCTGGGCAGAACCGCACCGCCTTGTCGGGCGCAAACGGCTCGTCGACATTCTCGATCTTGGTCACCGGCGTGCGATAGAGGACGGCGTTGTCGGCGAGGTCGATGCCGTAGAGATATCCATCCTTGGGCGCGGCCGAAAGCAGCCGCTTGCCGCCGAGCGTGTGAATCAGGGCGGGCGCGCTGGCGACGTCCCAGTCATGCCAGTCCCTCGGCATGAGCTTGAAGTGGCGCTTATAGGCGCCGGTCATGGCGTCGAGCACCACGACGGAGTCGGTGTAGAGATTCTCGCCCTCGCGCACGCTGATCCCATAAGCCGGCGACGGATTGCCGACGGGCACGTACAATTCTCCGGCCGCGGGATCGAGCGTGTATGAGGTCCAGGTCGCGCCGCCGCTGATCGGAAATCCGGCCGCGTTGGCCCAGGTCGACGTATCAAGCGGCGAGGGGGCTTGCGGACCGCGGGGCCGATCGCCCTCGGTCTTGGGAACAAGATAGAACTCCCACACGATTTTGCCGCTTCCGGCGTCGAGCGCATACATGCGTCCCTTGCCGCCTTTGGCGTCGCCGCCCGCGTCGCCGATGAAAACCAATCCGTTCCATGCGATCGGAGCGGCGGCGACGAACTCGCCCTTGCTTCCGTCGGCGATGGTCGTCTGCCAGATTCGCTTGCCGGTCTTGAAATCATAGGCCAGCACCCGCCCATCCTGGGATCCGCGGAACAGCTTGCCGTCCAGATAGGCCGCCCCGCGCATGGCCGAGAGGATCGAGGGCGGCACGTCCTCCCGTGTCCGCCAATTCTCCTCACAGGTAGCCGGGTTGATTGAGAAGATGTCGGTGCGCGTCGTGCCGATCAGGGCCCCGTTGACCATGATGAGGCCGGGCTCGAAGCTCGTGTATTGTTTGGCGTCATATCTGCACAGGATCTTCAGCGCGCCGACGGTCTTGGCGTTGATCTCGGCGAGCGGCGAATAGCGCTCCGAAGTGAGCGTCCTGTTGTAACTCGGCCAGTCGTCGCCGGCGGCGCGCGACGTGGGTGCGACGGAAGGCGCGGGCGGCGGGTCTGCAGCGCTCTTGTAAGCAGCGTTCAGTTCGGTCGTCGTCGCGCCGGGAGGCGCTCCCCAAGAGCGAACATAATTGCGTGTCAAAGCGGCAAAGAGCGACATCTGGACCGGGTAGGCGCGGTACAGAATGCGTCCAGTCGCCGCGCCCACGGCTAATAGCGCGAGGGCGACGAGGGCGGCGATAAGTAGGTTTCTCCTCATCGGCGCCGCTCAGGGCGCCGGCCGCAGGATCCGCGCGGCGGCTTAGTCGCCATGGCGGGCACGGCTCTCGACACCAGAATGACAGTGCATTTTTGCGAGCGCGGGTCGCATGAGTCAAGGGCGGAGGGCCGTGAAGGATGGCGCCCGACGAAATAACTCGCCGTCAGGGCCCGATTCGGGATGGAGTCTCGACTATTTGCGGATGGATCGCCGGGGCGGTGGGCGTAGCCCTTCTGACGCGTTGGTCGACGGGACCCCTCAGCCCCCGTATTGCTCGTCGCTGACCTTCTCCATCCAGTCGACCGCCTTGCCGTCGAGCTTTTCCTGGATGGCGATATGGCTCATTCCCGTGGTCGGCGCCGCCCCGTGCCAATGCTTCTCCCCCGGCGCAAACCAGACGACGTCGCCGGGCCGGATCTCCTCGATCGGGCCGCCCTCGTGTTGGACCCGGCCGCAGCCAGTCATGATGATCAAGGTCTGCCCAAGCGGGTGCGTGTGCCAGGCGGTGCGCGCGCCAGGCTCGAAGGTGACGAGGGCGCCGGCGACGCGCGCCGGATCGGGCGGACTCAAGAGCGGGTCGATCCGGACCGAGCCGGTGAACCACTCGACCGGTCCCTTGCCGGACGGCTGCGAGCCGCTTCGCTTGATGTCCATGCACCCGCTCCCTTTGCTTACAAGCCCGCCGCGCTTCGCCTCGCCGTGACCCGTGATTTAGTCGCGCGCGCCGTTCATGGCCAGGCGCGCCGTGGAGTCACTTTCCGCCTGACTGCGACCTTAGGCCATCGATCAGGAGGTCGATGAGGCGCCGCGCGCTCGCCTCCCAGTCTGGCGCCGAGTTGACATAGGCGAAGCCGATCAGCGCGCGCAGGAGATCGGCGGGATCAGCGTCGGGACGGATGTCGCCGCTTGCCCGCGCGCGCTCGACGAGCAGCGCCATGGCCTCATTGATCCGTGCGCCTGAATCCGCATAAAGCGCCGACCCGCCGCCGACCAACGATTTGAGCGCCGGCGCGATGACCTTCTTGGCGGCGATATAGTCAATGAAGAGCCGCATCCAGGCGCGAAGCGCCTCAGCCGGCGGCAGGGAATCGGTGAGTCGCGGCGCCGCGTCGGCCAACTGCTGGACCTCGCGGCGATAGACTGCTTCCACGACCGCTTCTCGGGTCGGGAAGTGGCGGTAAAGCGTGCCGATACCCACGCCCGCCCGCCGCGCGATCTCGTCGAGGCTGGCCTCTGGCCCGACTTCCGCGAAAGCGGCCTTGGCCGCTTCAAGTAGCCCGTCGCGGTTGCGCTGAGCGTCCGCGCGAGGCTTGCGCACTGCGCCCGGCGCTTTCCCGCCAGCCGTGCGGCGGGAGCGGCTCGTGACGTCGGCGCTCAAATCTCGTTTGTCCTCTTGCTAAACGGAGGGCCCCTCCGTATATCGAACGGAGGCATCCTCCGTTTATTCCTACTCGGCGCCTCTGGCAATCCTACGCCGCCACGCCGAAGCGACAACCTTCGGTTATGAACCTGGAGATTATCATGTCGAAAACCTTTGGAGCCAAATCCACCGCAGACGACGTGCTGGAGGGGATAGGTCTGAGCGGGAAGCGCGCGCTGGTGACCGGCGTATCGGCGGGTCTCGGCGTGGAGACGGCCCGCGTGCTCGCGGCGCATGGCGCTGAGGTTATTGGCGCGGCGCGCGACCTTGCAAAGGCCAAAGCGGCGACCGCCGCGGTGCGCGCCGACGCCGCCAACGGCGGCGGACTTGAGCTGATCCGGCTCGACCTAGCGTCGCTTGCGAGCGTCCGTGCTTGCGCCGACGCGCTCGTCGACGACGGCAAGCCGTTCGATCTCGTCATTTGCAACGCCGGCGTCATGGCGACGCCTTTCGGCAAGACCGCGGACGGGTTCGAGACCCAGTTCGGGACCAATCATCTCGGCCATTTCGCGCTGGTCAACAGGATTGCTTCGTTGATGAAGCCCGGCTCGCGGCTGGTCAATCTGTCCTCCGCCGGCCACCGCTATTCCGACGTCGATCTCGACGATCCCAATTTCGACCGGACGTCCTATGATCCATGGGTCGCCTATGGCCGCTCGAAGACCGCCAACGTCCTGTTCGCTGTCGAGTTCGATCGTCGCCTCAAGGGGGAGCGAATCCGCGCAACCGCGGTTCATCCCGGCGGCATCCAGACCGAGCTTTCCCGCCATATTGGCGAGGAGGGCGTCAAGCAGCTCCGCGAGCGCATCAACGCGGCGACGCGCGCCGCCGGCGAGCCGGACTTCCAGTTCAAGACGGTTCCTCAGGGGGCGGCGACGACGCTCTGGGCGGGCGCGGTCGCAGCGGCCGATGAAGTCGGGGGCCGCTATTGCGAGGACTGCCACGTAGCGGAGATCGAGCCCAACCCCGCCAAGCGCGCTGGCGTCAAACCTTATGCGCTGAACCCCGAGACAGCCGAGGCGCTATGGGCCGAGAGCGAGGAGATGGTCGGCGAGCGGTTCGAATAGCGCTTGCGCGGATATTGGGAAAAGGGCTGGGACTTGCGCAGTGTTTCACTTCTCTGCTTTTGACTCGGCCGCTTTGGCGCTCAGCACCGTCCAGGTGTTGGTCTCGCCAGTCTTGACGAAATTGGCCTGCAAATACGGCCCGTAGATGTCTTCCAGTAGATCCCTCACTCCGTCTAGCTGCACCTTCGGGATGAGGACACAGTCAATCTGACCAAACATTTCCTCATCGCTCAAGTGGTGCTCTCTCGATATCAAATATCTGTCTGCAACAAAAATCATGCCCCCACCCACGGGCCAGCCCAAGAGCGCTGGAAACGGATTGACATTATCGAGCGTCGCGATCCGTGAGCCCTTGCGGCAACCGGAATTTGCCGCCTTCAATCCTTCATCCAGGTAGAATCCGACCTCGGGGAAGGACAGGATCTCCAAACGATGCGCTGGTCTCGACTGTCGCCCCATCATAAAGCCATCCAGTGGCGTTGAAGTCTTCATCGTTTCAATGGTCTGCGAGGACGTGAGAAAGCCAGTCTCGAGCGGCAGAGTCCGTATCGAACTTAAAACGCTGTTCGTACTCGATAATTGATTTCCCTTCTGGAACCTTTCAGAAGCGAATGCGACATTGAGCAACATTGGATACGCGATGGTCGCCATCGCGAACAGCGATAGAAAAATCATCGCCAGGGAATAAGGCTGCGGTCCGGTCACCACATTGAGGCGTATTCCGCCATTCAACTTGGACATTGCAAAAATAATAAAGGCGATAGGTAAAAAGAGAACGGCCTCCTGGGCGCTGTATATCAGCAAAACGATGGACGACACGCTAATCGCCAACGCATAGAGCACCCAGTACATTCTGATCTTTGCCCCCGACAGGCTTAAAATCACGAATGGCGCAACGATCCCAACGACGACTTCCGGAACGTTGCCAGCCAGTTTATGAGGACTGATAAGTCGCCGGAGATTACCGCCGGACTCGGCCAACATCGCCAGATGGATGTCCCGATACCAGAAAAACCGGCCGCCAAGGAACAGTTCTATAACAATCACAACAAGAAGAAAGGCCGCCAGTGCGACGCAAAGCGACTTTGCCTTCGATTGGAAAGATACGCCGTCCGCCAGTAAGCTAAAAAAGACGAATGCAAGCGAAACAGCGCCAAATGTAATCTTGATGTAAAGTAACAATCCAGAAATCAGGCCGATGAGCGCCCCATCTGCGACGATTAGAGTTTCCGTGTTACGCTTGGGTGGTATAGACAAGATAAGCTGTAGAGTCAAAAATACAAAACCGATTCGATCATAAACCATCGCCTCGGTGACCTGAAACGGATTGTCGCCAAAGTTATACTTGCAGGCCAAGGCGAGGGCGATCAGTCCGCTCAAGCCTATGGCGACGAGGTTGTCGATCCTGGTGCGTTGGAGGTAAAGGACTATGCATAAGGCCAACACAAGCAACGCGGCATGGTAGTATCTGATGCTGGAAAGAAGGCCGGCCCCCAAGTCGACAAAATATGCGGGGACGAGTAACTGAATGGCTCCCTTGTACGGTCGAAAAATCGCGGTGGGGGATCTGGCCTAGATGAGTCCTATAGATTCCATCAATAAAACTAAGCAAGTCTGTGGCCATCGTATCATAGTAACCTTTGTCAATAAATAAGCAATTGATAATGAGTAGACCAAATACACCCATGATCACCAAAGAGGCGATGTTGTCATTAATAGTGATCAATTTCAGCTTAGTCGTCTGAGCCCCCATGCCGATGCGCTCCTCTGTTCCACGGGATCCCTGCCGACAGGGCGCGTTAAACCATCTATACTCACGCACCGCCTCAGCGGGGAGTTTGACATAACGTCGGGTTGTCGAGCAAGGTTCGGGCCGAAGCGCTAGCTATGGCTTGTTTCTCGGGGCGGGGCCTCCGGCTGATACGGCGGGAGTGGGCGCGGATGGAATCCTGAGAGGCGGCGCGAGAGCGCCGTCCGCGGTCACTTGCCCATCTTCGCCTTCATCGCCTGCAGCGCCTTGCCGCAACCGATGCTCACCTCTTCCTTGTGCGCCTTGAGGCAGCCGATGATGCGTCCGCCGCCCGGCTGCACGCCCGGACAAAGCCGCTCGAAATCCGCCTTGCAATATTTCATCGCCTCGGCCTGCTGGGCGAGCACGCTCGGCGCGGCGGACACAAGAGTCGCGAGCGTAAGCGCCGACGCGATTGCCAAATTACGAATGTGCATGTTCCCCTCCCTTGCCGCCCAACGGCGGGCTTCCCGCCCGATCCGATAGGGCGAGCGCATCCGACGGTCAAATGAAAATCATGTTCGAGATTGCATCAACGAGCGTGCCCAACCCAACATTGCGTCTTCACAGATCTGAGGCGCGCAAGCTCTCATGATGTTCGCCGCGCGGGTCAGACGCTAGCAGAGGTCGAGTTCGGCTTGCGAATTCAGTGGGAATACTTGTTGACGTTGCTCACATAATACCCAATTATGACACTTTGATTTTTGATTGGAGGAGCTCCGAGCCGAGGTTCAAATCGGTGGCGCGCTCGGGGCGCCCTGAGCGAGACGTCACCGCATTTGCGGTTTTCTTTGCCGAATAACATTTGGGCCGTCGGTCGCGGCTTCGTTTCAGTATCATCTTCAAAGCTATCCTGGTGCTTGTCGGCCCGAAACGCATTTTGAGTGAGCTCTCAATTCCGACAAGTCATCATCTGTTACGTGTCGGTTGAGGGGATCGGCCAATGACAGGTTATGCGCTCGACAACTCCTGGGATAAGGCCAGGCGTCGCTTAACGTTGCTGGAGTTTTATCTCGACCCGAAGACAAAGCGCCGAGCCTTGTCGCTTGGCGTCGGAGGTGGCTGGCGCTGCCTTGAAGTTGGAGCGGGCGGCGGCTCCATCGCACGGTGGCTCAGCGAGCAAGTCGGCGCCAACGGCAATGTTGTCGCGACGGACATCAATACAGCGCTGCTCAAGTCAATCGAGGGGCCAAACTTTCGAACATTACAGCACGACATTCTTTCGGGGCCGCCGCCTGAGGGTAATTTCGATCTGGTCCACTCGCGATGGATCCTGCACCACCTCCGAGAACCCGAAATTGCTGTGAGGCACATGATTTCGGCCCTCCAACCCGGCGGCTGGTTATTGCTGGAGGAAGTCGACTTCTTTCCGGTCCATGCGTCGGACAATGCTGACTACCGTGATTTTATGACGGCTCTCGTCAACACCGTTGTCATAGCGTCGGGACGCGATTGCTTCTGGGCTCGCGCACTGCCTGCGCTAATCGAAGGTTTAGGAATGCAGAACATCGATGGTGAAGGCGATTTCTCGCTCTTGAAGGGGGGATCCGAGGTTGCCGAATTCTTCGCGCTAACAGCGGAACAAATGCGGGAGCCGATGCTAGCATCTGGCGCGATTGACGCCGAGAAGCTGAACCGCGCCTTGGAGCTCTTGTCCCGGCCAACCTTTTGGGCGTTTGGGGGCGGCGGAGTGTCCGTGTGGGCTCAGCGTCCCAAGTGAATCGCTTCGAGCTCTCGCGCCCGTTGGTGACCCGTTCGACCACGGGCGCCCTAGCTTCCGCCCGCGCCAGGCTTTAAGACCGCGCCGCCCTGGCGAAATAGGAAATCGTCTTGAACGCCCCCCAAGCCGCTTACGACAAGCGGCCCGTGTTCACGCACGGGTCGCTCATGCGCCATGTCGCGGTGATGACCGCGACCGGCGCCATCGGCTTGATGGCGGTGTTCGTCGTCGATCTGCTGTCGCTGTTCTGGGTGTCGAAGCTCGGCGATCAGGCGTTCAAGGCCGCGGTCGGCTATGTCGGCTTGGTGACGTTCTTCATCATGTCGATCAACATTGGGCTCATCGTCGCAACCTCGGCGACGGTGTCCCGCGCGCTCGGCGCAGGCGACAGGCCGCGCGCGCGGCGGCTTGCTGCGTCTGCGCTCACCATCACGGCCATCCTCTCCACCGCGACGGCGGCGGCGATGTTCGTGTTGCGCGATGGGATCTTGACAAATGTTTTGCACGCGCACGGCGAATCGGCCGAGGTCGCCTCCAAGTTCATCGCCATCAGCATCCCGGCGAATGTGCCGCTCGCAGTCGGCATGGGGATGTCGGGGGTGCTGCGCGCCGTCGGCGATGCGCGCCGGGCTATGTACGTGACACTGTCGGCTGGGATCGCGACGGCGTTCCTGGATCCGTTGCTCATCTTCGGTTTTGGGCTCGGAGTTTACGGCGCCGCCTGGGCGACAGTCCTCTCACGGCTCATCCTGCTTGCCGTCGGCTGGAACGGCGCGGTGGGCGTGCACGATCTCGTCGCTCGGCCGAAGCTCAACGCCGCGCGCGGCGACTTCGGCCCGATCATGGCGATCGGATTTCCCGCGATCATGGCCAACATGGCGGCGCCGGTCAGCCAGGCCTATACGCTGCGGATTTTCTCCGATTTCGGCGAGCCGGCGATCGCCGCTTCCGCCATCATCGACCGTGTGACGCCGGTGGCGTTCGGGGTCGTTTTCGCGCTCACCGCTTCCGTCGGGCCGATCATCGGCCAGAACTATGGCGCGAAACTGATGGGAAGGGTGCAGCGGACGCTGACCGATTCCTTCATCCTCTCGATCGGCTACGTTCTGTTCGCATGGGGCGCGCTGGCCCTGGCCGAGCCGGCGCTTGTTAGCGCATTCGAGGCCAAGGGCGAGAGCGCGCAATATGTCGCTTTCTATTGCCGATACGGGGTGGTTGCCTGGATCTTTCTGGCGTGCCTGTTCGTGGCCAATGTATCGTTCAACAATCTTGGCTTTCCGGTGCTGTCGATGGCGTTCAACTGGGCGCGGGCGACGCTGGGGACGATTCCGTTCGTGACGGTTGGCGCGCGTTATGGCGGGGTGCAGGGCGCCATGTTGGGCTTCGCGCTTGGAGCGGCTGTGTTTGGCCTGATCGCGGTCGGCACAGCTTATGTGGTGACGTGGCGGCTCGCGAAGGCGATCGACGGCGGCGGGCGCGCTGGCTTACGGCCGGCGGCGGCGATTGAAGGGGGAAGCGCGAAAACGTCCTGAGGAAGGCCGGCGCCCTCACGGAAACGCAGTGGCGATACGGGTGAAGCTCGAGCTGAGCTGGGTCCCCGCGGCGCCGACTGCGGTCACGATCACGACGGCGATGCAGGAAGCTATGAGCGCGTACTCGATCGCCGTCACCCCCTGGCGGCAGAGCATGAACCGACGCAACAGCTTGGCCATGACGGGTGCTCCTCGAAATTCCCCCGCATCAGGCCTCAAAGTTCCTAACATTGGATGAGACCGAACGAAGACTCTCGGGGTTCGCAGCGGGCGCCTGCCGCAACGGTTAAGGCGGTCCGAAGGCCGGGTACGTTTCTGTATCTTTCCCAACGCCCTTTGCATTGTCAGAGCGGCGCGACTATCTAGCCGCTTCGCCGGCTCACCGGCCGCGGGGGTAAGCGCCTTTATGGCTCGGGACGTTGTCGATAGTGAAGTCGTCGAATCGCGCGACGCCCTCGTCGCCTGGTTCGAGGCGGGATGCAAACCGGATGGACCCTTCAGGGTCGGCACGGAGCACGAAAAGATCCCCTTCTATCGCGCCGATCATTCTCCCGTCCCTTATGGGGGCGCGCGGGGCATTCGGGCGTTGCTCGAAGGCGTGCGCGCCCATCTCGGCTGGGACGGCATTGAGGACGGCGACAATCTGATCGGCCTTTATGACGCCAACGGCGAAGGCGCCATCTCGCTCGAGCCGGGAGGACAATTCGAGCTCTCGGGCGCGCCGCTCTACGACGCGCACGCGACCGCCGATGAACTCGATCGTCATCTCGCCGCTTGCCGCCTTGTCGCTGAGCCGCTCGGCATCGGCTTTCTGACGCTCGGCATGAGCCCCAAATGGTCGTTGGCCGAGACGCCGGTCATGCCGAAAAGCCGCTACGCGATCATGGCGGGCTACATGCCGAAGGTCGGAACCCGCGGCCTCGACATGATGTTTCGCACCGCGACCGTCCAGGCCAATCTCGACTTTGCGAGCGAACAGGACATGGTGGCCAAAATGCGCGTGGGCCTCGCGCTGCAGCCGGCGATGACCGCCTTGTTCGCCAATTCGCCGTTCACCGACGGCAAGCTCAATGGCCTCATGTCTGCTCGTTCGGAGATCTGGCGCCATACCGATCCAGCGCGCACCGGGATGCTCGCCTTCGCCTTCGAGCCCGGCATGGGCTTCGAGCGCTACGTCGACTATGCGCTCGACGTGCCGCTCTATTTCGTCAAGCGCGGCGACCACTATCAGGACGCGGCGGGAGCGAGCTTTCGCGATCTGCTCGCTGGCCGGCTCAAGCAAGCGCCAGGCGAGCGCGCCACGCTCGCCGATTGGGCGAACCACCTGTCGTCTATTTTCCCCGAGGTGCGGCTCAAGCGCTATCTCGAAATGCGCGGTGCCGACGTGGGGCCGCCCGAGCGCATCGTCGCGCTCTCGGCCCTGATGGCCGGGCTCTACTACGATCCGGACGCGCTTCGGGCGGCCGAGACGCTGACCCGGGGCTGGACCGCAGAGGACCGGCAGAAGCTGCGCGACGACGCGCCGCTGCTTGGACTCGCCGCCGAGATTCGCGGGCGGAGCTTGCGCGCGATTGCGCTCGACATGCTGGCGATCGCCCATGGCGGCCTCAAGCGGCGCGCGCGGCTCAACGCAAAGGGCGAGGACGAGACCGTCCACCTTCGTCCGCTCGAGGCGATTGCGGAGAGCGGCCGCGAGCCGGCGCGGCATTGGGTTAAGCGCTACGAGGGTCCGTGGGGATGCTCGGTCGAACCGGCGTTTGACGAGGCGGCGTTCTAGGGGTCGGCGCGCGCCGCAAATCAACCGATTGGCGCCGTCCGGCGGCTGTGCTCGTGGAGGCGGGGGCTAGGGTTCAAACAATTGGCGTGACCACAGTCGGCGGAAATACATGCAGGCCGTCACCCGCACGGGGACCGTCACCCGCATCCACCGGTTTGTTTCGCCGGCTGCTGGCGAGCGAGGCTTGTCACGGCAGAAGCGCGCTTTCCCGGTAAGTCTCGATGATCGCGTCGTAGACCGTCGGGTCGCCGCGGCTACGGGCGATCAGTTGTGCGCCTTGGACCGCAGCGTAGATCGCGAGCGCTTGGCCCTTGACGGCGTCATCTCCTCGGGATTGGCCGAGCGACAGAACTTTGACCAGCCAGTCGACATTCGCCTGGCCGAACTTGACCACCTCGATCCTGACCTCCGGAGGGAGCTCATTGAATTCGGCCGCCATCATGCCGCCGAGGCACATCCGATTGTCGTTCTGTACAGTGCGACCAAAGGCCTCCGTGTAGTTCTGGATGCAAGCCTTCTGATCGAGCCCCTCGGCCAGCAACCCGTTGAGATATTCCAAAAAATCGAACGTATAGCGCGCGGCCAACGCGCTCCCCAGTTCGCCCTTGGTCGGGAAATAATAGTAGATGCTGGCGCTCTTAATTCCGACATCCTTTGCCAGCTCTCGGAAGCTCAAGCCGTTATAGCCGCGGTCCTGCACGGTCAAGCGCGCCGCCGTCATGATCCTGTCTCTCATGTCACCGGTCGCGATCGCCATCGTCCTGCCTTCTACTCTACCTGACGACAGATAGACCTTGACAACCTCCATTGGAAGGGGTAATACCAAATCTCTGAAGGGATGACTCGGTTGGGATTCCCGACTCGCCTGGCGTCTGATTCAAGGTGGCGAACAGAGGAGGTTCGCCATGCCCATTCCGCTTCGGGGCGATTATGACGCTGAGATGGTGAGAGCTGCGGCCAAGCGGTCGAAGGACGGGCCGCAGGCCAGGCGGCTTTTGGCTCTGGCGGCGGTTTACGAAGGCGCGACGCGCACCGAGGCGGCGAAGATCGGCGGGGTGACGCTTCAAATCATTCGCGATTGGGTGATGAAGTTCAACGCCCATGGACCGGAAGGCTTGATTGATCGCAAGCCGCCCGGACAGGCTCCCCGGCTGAACGGCGCACACCGCGCCGCGCTCGCCGCGATCATCGAGAGCGGCCCGATCCCGGCGGTTCATGGGGTCGTGCGCTGGCGGATTGTCGATCTCTGCCAATGGATTTTCGAGGAGTTTCGCGTCGTCGTCGCCAAGCAGACGTTGAGCCGCGAACTGCGCGCCATGGGTTATCGCAAGCTCTCGGCCCGTCCCCGCCATCATGCTCAGGCCGCAGGCGCGATCGAAGATTTTAAAAAAGCTTTTCCGCGCGCCTGGAAGCGATCGGGCGCGAGAAGGACGTCGAGCCCAGCGCCATAGAGGTCTGGTTCGCCGACGAGGCGCGCGTCGGCCAGAAGAACAAGATCACCCGGCGCTGGGCCAAGCGCGGCGCGCGTCCAAGCGCTCCCAAAGATCAGCGAACCGCCTCGGCTTATATCTTCGGCGCGATCTGTCCCAAGGACGGCAAAGGCGCGGCCCTGGTCATGCCACGCTGCAACACGGAGGCGATGAACCTCCATCTCGCCGAAATCGCCACCCAGATCGCGCCGAGAGCGCACGCTGTGCTGCTGGTCGATCAGGCCGGCTGGCATTTGTCCGGCAGATTGATCGTCCCGCCCAACATGACGCTGATCCCGTTCCCCGCAAAGTGCCCAGAGCTCAACCCGCAGGAAAACATCTGGCAGTTCCTGCGCGACAACTGGCTCTCAAATCGGATCTTCAATTGCTTCGACGACATCGTCGATCACTGCTGCGAAGCATGGAACAAGCTCATAAACCAGCCCTGGAGGATCATGTCGATCGGCCTTCGGGACTGGGCCTATCGGTCATGATCACCGAGTTCTTGGTATAAATCGTCGCCGTTTTGCCTACCTGCCGTCAGGTAGAAATCTTCGGCCTAACAGGAGACGACCATGCTCCATCAACAGATCACAGACACCAGCGCCATCCATTATCAGGAGGCGACTGCGCTCGCAGCGCTCATCCGGACGAAACAGCTTTCGTCGCGAGAGGTGGTCCAGGCGCATCTGGACCGCATCCAGGCGGTGAACCCGAAAATCAACGCCGTGGTCACGCTCATGGCCGAACAGGCGTTGGCGAGCGCCGATGCGGCCGATAAGGCCGTCGCCGATGGCTCTTCGCTTGGGCCGCTGCACGGCGTGCCGTTCTCGATCAAGGATGCTCTGGACACGGCAGGCGTTCTCACCCAGCGCGGCTCGAAGCTGTTCGCGGGCGCCATTCCGGACAAGGACGCGACCGCGGTGGCGCGCTTCAAGGCCGCCAGCGGGATTCCGCTCATGAAGAGCAATCTGCCCGAGTTCTCTGCCTGGACCGAGAGCGACAACCGGGTCACGGGCCGAACCAACAACCCCTGGAACCTCGAGCGCACGCCCGGTGGCTCATCCGGCGGCGAATTGGCGGCGCTTGCGGCCGGCATGTCGCCGATTGGCATCGGCAGCGACGTCATGATCTCGGTGCGCGGCCCGGCCGCCTTTACCGGCGTCGCGGCCCTCAAAGCCACGCATGGCCGCGTTCCCTACACCGGCCACTACCCCAGAGTCACATCGCACTGGTTTCACGTCGGGCCAATGGCCCGCACGATCCGCGACGTGGCGCTCGGCTACTCGATCCTGAAGGGGCCGGACGGGCTCGACGGCTACGCGATTCACGCTCCGGACGCGCAGGCGGACGGCGGCCGCCTTGCCGGTCAGCCGATCCGCGTCGGTTGGGTTTCCGACGCGGCTTTCGCGCCGGTCGATCCGGAGATCACCGCCGCGGTCGCCGCGGCGGCGCGTCAGCTTGCCGATCTCGGATGCGCGGTCGAGGAAGTGACGCTGCCTTTTCTTGGCGATGCCTTCGGGGCGCTCGCCACCCTTTTCTATGGCGAGATCGCGCCTTCGATCAAAGCCCTGGCAGCCGGCCGGGAAAGCGAATTGCATGCGATCGGCGCGGGCATCGTTGCGACGCCGGATCCCTCCTTCTGCGATTTCGCTGCGGCGCATGCAAAGGTCGAGGCGCTGAGGTCGGCTTTTGCCGGCTTTTTCCAGAAATATGACGTGCTGTTGACGCCGGTCACTCCGATGACGGCCACGCCGCATGGCGCCTTGGAGCTTGTCGTCAATGGCGTGACGGCGCCGTGGACTCACGTCATGGCGGCGACCTGCCCCTTCAACATGACCGGGCTGCCCGCGCTTTCGGTCCCCTACGCTTTCAGCTCCGAGAAGCTGCCGATCGGAATCCAGCTTGTCGCCAGGTGGCTGGACGAGGACACGATCTTGCGCCTGGGCGCAATGCTGGAGCGCCGCGGCGGCCTCGGCGATCGCCATCCCATGATTTGAACCACACGGGGTCTCGCGAGGAGATCGCGAGGGCCTCGACCAATGGCTGCCTCAGCTGCGAACCAGTCGTGGTGGTTGATGAGTTTCGACCCTGGCGTCTCGCGCCTTAGCGCGAGATCTCGCCGGGGCTCGTCGGCGGCAACAAGCGGTCGCCGCCCAGCGGCGCGCCGACAATCGTGAGGCCGGAAGCTTGGTTGCCGACGATTGCCGGTTCATCGATTGGCGCGAACGGGCGGGGTCGCCCGCCGATCCGCTCGTCGGACCCGAAGCGCGCGCCCGCGGCAATATAGCCGCTGATCCGCGCGCATCCGGCTCTGGTCGGCGGCGCCAAATCCCGGTCTGATCCCTCGCAATAGGACCCGCGCAGCGTAGGTTGAGGGTCCGGCGCAGCGCCCCCGGCGCTTGCTGCGTTCGGCAGACCACCCCCCATGACCGTCAATAAAGGTGCGCTCAGCGCCGCAACGATCCGAGCAACCCTGCGCGACGCGCCGATCGAATGGTGAATCATCACCGCCGAGATGAAGCCATATCGTGGCGGCAAAATGGCGAAGGGGTCTCGTAGTGCAGACTAATGCCCCCTGTGGCTTTTCGGCCAATCCCCGAGCGTGGCCTGAATGAGCGCTAGCGCTGCAACAGCGGCCGTATCTGCGCGCAGGATGCGCGGGCCGAGGCTCAGACGCAGCACCCGCGGCGCCGACAGGATCGCGGCGCGCTCCTCATCGTCGAAGCCGCCTTCCGGCCCGATCAGCAGGCTGACGCCGCCTTCCGCGCGCGCATTGCCGAGGGCGTCGAGCGGACTGGCTTCATCCGCCTCCTCGTCGCAGAAGACGAGGAGCCGCTCGGCCGGCCATCGCCTGAGCGCTTCGCCGAGCGGCTCGACGGGCGCAATTTCCGGAATCCAGAGCACGCCGCATTGCTCGCAAGCCTCGATCGCGTTCAAGCGCAGACGCTCCAGATTGACGCGGGCGACTTGGGTGTGGCGGGTGATGATGGGCCGCAGCCGGCGCGCGCCCATCTCGACCGCCTTCTGCGCCATATAGTCGAGGCGAGCGTGCTTGAGCGGCGCGAACAGATAGTCGACGTCCGGCGGCGTCTCCTGGGCCCTTGTCCGCGCGCCGACAATGAGCGACGCCGCCTTGCGCGAGCTCGTGTTGAGGCTGGCGGAGAATTCGCCCTCACGACCGTTGAACACCAGGACGGGCGCGCCCCCGCCGAGCCGGAGCACATTGACGAGATAATTCGTCTGCTGGGGATCGAGCTTGACCTCAACACCCGTGGCCAGGCCTTGGGCGACGTAAAGGCGGGGGGTCCGGAAGTCGGTTCGAGCCATGCGCTCCCATAGCTCGCGCCGAGGTCGCCGGCCATCGTGGACGTTCTTTGGGCAGAGTAACAAATCCTCCCTGCGGGCGAATGCGCGTTCAGGAGCGCGCTTACGGCGCCCGCTTCGCAGCAAGGAGGAACCATGACCACGTCAAGAAAAATGCGCCTCGCGGTTGGGGTGTTGGGTCTGCTCGCCTTTCCGTCCGGTCCGGCGCTTGCGGCCGACGCGGCGCATCCGACCGTGATCGAACTGTTCCAGAGCCAGGGCTGTTCGTCATGCCCGCCTGCGGAGGCCAATGTTGGGGCGGTCAGCGGTCGCCCGGACGTGCTCGCGCTCGCGTTTGAGGTCGACTATTGGGATCGCCTCGGCTGGAAGGACACTTTCTCAAAGCATGCGTGGACAGAGCGCCAGTACGCCTATGCCCGGGCGCTTGCGCGCGACGGTGTCTACACGCCCCAGGTCGTCGTCAACGGCCGCGTCGAGGGCGATGGTTTGGAGCCGGGCGCGCTCGCCGGGCTCGTGAGCCGCGGCGATCGCGGCGCGGGCGGCCCGAGCATCAGCTTTTCGGGTGGCGCGGTGACGGTGGGAGCAGGGGCCGCGCCGGCCGGCGACGCCAACGTCTGGCTCGCGCGCTATATCCCGCACACGGTCGAGGTGACGATTCCGCGCGGCGAGAACGCCGGCCACACGCTGCCTTACAAGCACGTCGTGCGCGAAATGATCCTTTTGGGCAAATGGCGGGGCGAAGCCGCGACCTTCCCCGTGTCGGGCGGCGACCCGGCCCTCGCCGAGGCGGCGATCGTGCAGGAAAACGGCGCTGGGCCGATCTTAGCGGCGGCGAAAAGATAATCCCAGGCGCTGGTTATAGTTGAAACCTAATCTTATGATTGCGGGTAGGGCCGCGACCGCGATTTATTCGGGGGTCGACGGTCACATGCGAGGTGTCGAGGCAAGTTCGGCGCCCGCGCGGCTTGAGGCGGGGGATGGCGACTTTCCCCATCCTCGGTTCTCGGCCATAGAGTTTGGTCGAGGATCATCTGCACGTGAGCGCCAACCGGCCATTGTTTCGAAAGCTCGACAACCTTCTGCTTCGCGTCGCCGATCTTGATGCGGCGATATCCTTCTACTGCGATCGCCTCGGGCACCGAGTGTTGTGGCGAAGCGACGAAGCGGTCGGTTTTGCCCTTCCGGACACGGACGCCGAGCTCGTGGCCCACCTCAACATCGGTCCAGAAACCGATGTTCTGGTTGACAATGTAGACGAAGCGTTTTGCCGTCTTCCTCAGCGCGGGCGGCGAGGCCGTGTCCGTTCGACATTGCGATTGGACGATGCGCGTGCGTTCGTGACCCATTGGCGACGATCTGGTTCTACTCGACCAGTCCAAAGGCGCGTTGGCGACCGACCCCGAGCGCCGGGTGATCGGCGTCAAGCCAAATCCGTCGCGCGGCGAACAAGGCTAGCTCACAGCTAGCAGGGCGAAAACCCAAGCCTCTTAGCGACGATCGCCAGCCCGCCGTCAGTGCGGAAAGTCGGTCGAGCGATCCAGAATGCCTTCGGTGCGGACTTTATCGAGCGGGAAGGAGGAAATGACCTTACCCGCGAAGTCCAGTTTGGAGAGATCCACGGAATGCATCCGGCGGTCGTACATCGTCCAATAATAATAGACCCTATGGCTCATGTCGGCGATGACCGACCATTGCGTGTAGGCGAGGTGGAAGTCCCCGGGGGCTCGCGCCTTCGCGCACGAGGCCCTTGGGAATGTCGAAGCTGTTGAGCATCACCGACGCGGCGCTGATCGCTTCGGCCGCGCCCTTGGCCGGGATCATGGTGTTGACGAAGGCGACGGCTCTCACGAATCGCGAAGGCGGCGTGAAATCGCCCGGCAACCCCAGCATGCCGCTTCCCGCTCCGAAGGGCGCAAGCGAGACGCCATCGATCTCATGCGGTCGCGCCGCTTGCGGCGTCAGATTAGCATAATTCCGCAAGTTCAAGAGATGCCAGTCGTAACCGGGCGAGTTGGTCATCGCGCCGACCTTGTTGTCGGTCAAGCTCAGCTGGCCGTCCATGTATTCGATTACGATCGAAGCGCCGGTGGCGTCGCTTACGACATAGTGAAGGGACAGGGGCGTGCCGAACTCCTTTTCAATCTCGGCGTTGCGCACCACCCGGATTTTCCGCATTGCCGTGCGCACTTCATCAACGGTCTTAAAGTTGCCGAGGATGTAATTGACAAGATCGACATTGCTGATCGTGGTCGCCAGTTCGTCGGCCTTCACCTCCTGGTATTTGGCGAAGCCCGGAAAGAACAGCGCGCCAACGGTCAGGCCGGCTTCGTTCATGCCGTCGGTCGCATAGGCGAGGCCGTCCGCATTGACGCCGACGAAGCCATATTGGTTTTTCCACTGCGCGCCGGTCTTGCCCTCATCGAGGTCGGAAGAGAAGGTGATCGAATGTGGCGCAAGCATCATTTCGGATTTAAGGTCGGAGGCGCCCCATTCCATCGTCCGCGCATAGATGCGCGTGCCGTCTTCCGCCTTGAAGATCATCGAGGTGCAGGCGTCGGCGCTCCCTGCGTCAAGCCCCACAAGCGCACCGGCAAATGTCAGCGCGATCAGCGTCTTACTCATTGTTTCTCACCTCGGATGTTTCCTGACGATCGCGCCCGTGTCTGAGCGTCGCGCCTGATCGCTGCGGCGTAGACCGCGGCTCCGGCCGGATCGACGAGATGTATCTCTAGGTTAGTTTTGTTAAAGAATAACCGCGCCCCGACCCCGATGGCGCTCCTTCGGCTGACAATCGGGCTCTCTGGCTCTTATAGCGCTAGCCGTTGTTTTGCCTCCTCACCCATTGCGCGCCGAACTTTTCTCGTCCTGGCCGGGCTTGACCCGGCCATCCACGCCACGCCGCCGGCAGAGACGAGTCCGCCATCCCCCGCGACCCCAAAGGCAATGCTCTGTATTGCTTAGCTTTTCCGCCCACCCGCAGGCGGTTAACGCGCCCGATCGCGTGGATGGCCGGGTCAAGCCCGGCCAGGACGCCTTACGGGCCCGCTCACGAAGCCCCGAGATTTCACTCCCAACACCTAGCGCTATAAGAGCTAACAATTGATTGCAGGAAATCGGAAAACTGGCTAAGCTTGGCCCGTGAACAAGTCTGCCCTTTCGCCGGCCAAAATTGCAGGCTCGCTTCTCCGTGTAGAAACCGCCCGGGAAGAAGAGTGAGGAAAAATTTTCTAGCGAAAATCCCGCGTAACGCATTGAAAAGTCACAATTTAGACGAGAGAACCCAAGGAAATCCAAACAAATCCAACCTCCGCAATCGGGGCTTTTGGCGAGAAGGAGCCGAGGGCCAAGAAAATCCAAACCGATCGCTCTACGAGCGAACCGCGCCGCCCGCTCCGTCCACCCGTTCCCAGAGCCGCATCGTGTCCGGCCCGTAGTGCGAGCGTCTCAACGGGGCGATAGCGTGTTTCGTCGAGCAGCGCCGCGCGGGCCTCCGCGTCGAGCGCCGACACGCCCGCCCGGCCGAGCGGCTTGTCGGCCGTAATCAGCGCGACCTCGTCGGCGAGCCCAAGCGCGATGCAGCCGCGCCGCCACCAGCGGTCCGCCCTCGCTGAACACGCGAGTGATCCCGCGCGCCGCGAGCGCCCTTAAAGCGCTTGGGAGATCGACATGGCCCTCCGCGTCGAGGGGGACGCGCTCGATCATCACGCCGAGGTCCTGAAGCCGCCGGGCCGGTTCGTCCGACGCCGCCGCGCCGGCGATGGCGAGGGTCGGAATATCCTCTGCGGTCGCCGCGAGCCGCGAGCGCTCGGGCAGGCGCAGATGGGTGTCGAGGACAACGCGCAGCGGCTTGCGATCGACCCCAGGCAGCCGCACGGTCAAGGCCGGATCGTCAACCAGCGCCGTTTCGATCCCGACCATGATCGCTTCGTGGGTCGAGCGCATGATCTGGACACGAAGGTCGGCGATCGGTCCGGTGATGCGCAGCCGCGCGTCGTGGGCGCTCGCCGAGGCAAAGCCGTCCGCCGTCTCCGCGAGTTTGAGCGTCACGCAGGGCCGCCCCGCAGTCACGCGCAAGATGTGGCCCAGATGGTCGCGCCGCGCTTGAACCGCGCCAACGCCGACGGAGACGGCGACGCCGGCCGCCTTGAGACGCGCGTGCCCCTGTCCGCCGACCAGCGGATTGGGGTCTTCGATCGCCGAGACGACGCGGGCGACGCCCGCCGCGATGACCGCGTCGACGCAAGGGCCCGTGACGCCGAAATGCGAGCAGGGCTCGAGCGTCACGTAGAGCGTCGCGCCGCGCGCCGCCTCGCCTGCCTCAGCGATGGCGATCCGCTCGGCATGCGGCCTTCCGCCCGGCGCTGTCGCCCCGCGCCCGACGACCGCCCCGTCTTTCACCAGGATCGCGCCGACGGCGGGGTTGGGGGCCGCGAGACCCAGCGAGCGCGATCCCAGATTGAGCGCCGCCTCCATCCAGCGCAGATCCTCCTCAGGGTCTGCGGCTGCGCCTTCGCTCATGTCGCGGGCGCGTTCCGGCGCTGTCGCGGAACTTCCTTGGCTGGCGCAGACTCAGGCTCGGGCTCCGCCTCCAGCTCGCCGACGATCGCGTTGAAATCCCGCGCCTCGCGGAAATTGCGGTAGACCGAGGCGAAACGCACATAGGCGACGTCGTCGAGCGCCTTTAAGCCTTCCATGACCAGTTCGCCGATTCGTTCGGTCGGGATGTCGCCGTCGGTCTGGCTCTCGAGTTGGCGCACCACGCCATTGATCATGCGTTCGACCCGCTCGGGTTCGACCGATCGCTTGCGCAGCGCGACCTGGACCGAACGCACGAGCTTGTCGCGGTCGAACGGCGCGCGGCGGCCGTTCTTCTTGACCACCTGCAGTTCGCGCAGCTGCACGCGCTCGAAGGTGGTGAACCTGCCGCCGCAATCGGGACAGATGCGCCGCCGGCGGATCGACGAGGAATTGTCCGTCGGCCGCGAGTTCTTTCACTTGCGTATCGAGGCCGCCGCAATAGGGGCACCGCATCTGAGAGCCCGCCCTTCATTAGATCGTCCGGCGCCCCTAGTAGATGGGAAACCGCCGGGTGAGTTCGGCGACGTCTCCGCGCACTTTCGCCTCGACCGCCACATTCCCCGATTCGCCGCTCTGCGCCAAGCCGTCCAGGACCTCGACAACCATTCGTCCGACGTCGGCGAATTCCTCCGTCCCGAACCCGCGCGAAGTGGCGGCGGGCGATCCAAGACGAATCCCAGACGTGACAAAGGGCTTCTGCGGATCGAACGGAATGCCGTTCTTGTTGCAGGTGATGTCGGCGCGGTCGAGCGCCACTTCGGCGGCTTTGCCGGTCAGGCCCTTCGGCGTCAAATCGACTAGCATCAGGTGGTTGTCGGTGCCCCCGGTTACAAGCTTATAGCCGCCGGCGAGGATCGGCTCGGCCAGCGCCTTGGCGTTGGCGACCACGGCGTGCGCGTAGGTCTTGAATTCGGGGGTCAGCGCCTCGTGGAGCGAAACCGCCTTGGCGGCGATCACATGCATCAGCGGTCCGCCCTGCAGCCCAGGGAAGATCGCCGAATTGATCTTCTTGGCGAGCTCCGCGTCATTGGTGAGGATCATGCCGCCGCGGGGCCCGCGCAAGGTCTTGTGCGTTGTCGTGGTGACGACATGGGCGTGCGGGAACGGCGAGGGATGGGCGCCGCCGGCGACCAGCCCGGCGAAATGGGCGATGTCGACGACGAAAAAGGCGCTGACTGCGTCGCAAATGGCGCGGAAGCGGGGGAAGTCCCAATGGCGCGCGTAGGCCGAGCCGCCGGCGATGATCATTTTCGGCTTGTGCTCGCGCGCCAGCGCCTCGACCTGATCCATGTCGATCCGATGCGTCGTTCGATCGACCCCGTAGGCGACCGGCTTGAACCAGCGGCCGGACATGTTGACCGGCGACCCGTGGGTCAAGTGCCCTCCCGCCGCGAGATCGAGGCCCATGAACGTGTCGCCGGGCTGCATCAGGGCCATGAAGACGCCCTGATTGGCCTGGCTGCCGGAATTGGGCTGGACGTTGGCGAAGCGGCAGTCGAACAATCGGCAGGCGCGCTCGATCGCCAGATTCTCGGCGATGTCGACGAACTGGCAGCCGCCGTAATAGCGTTTGCCGGGGTAGCCCTCCGCATATTTATTGGTCATCACCGAGCCCTGCGCCTCGAGCACTGCGCGGGACACGATGTTTTCCGAGGCGATGAGTTCGATTCCGTCGCGCTGCCGACCGAGCTCGAGTTCGATCGCGCGGGCGATCTCCGGATCGGCGTCGGCGAGGCTTGCGGAAAAGAACGAGTTCGAACGCACGGAAAGGGGGGCGGAAACGTTCATCGGCAAACCTTTCATGGAAAACGAGGCTTGGCCAAGAGGGCGAGCGGCGGGGCCATAGCACGCGCGGTCCGCGCGCAAAAGGGAAAGCAAGGCTGATGCCGCTCGCCCGCCGCTGCGCCACAGGCCGATCAGCTTGTGTTTAGCGGCCCTTGGCGGCGCCGGTGAAAATGACCACCTCGTCCTTGGCGACGCGATCGAGCAGGGCGTGCGCCTCCTCGTCCAGGAGGTCCTTGTCGATGCTTTCGGACTTAAGGCTCGTGACGCGCAGCTCCCAGCGCGCGCGTTCATCCTTGAGCCCCGCGAGCTGAGCTTTCAGCTCGGTCGCCTCGGCGTCGAATTTCTCTGCGGCCTTGAGGCCGTGCTCGCCGTTCGACGCATCCCATACCAGATAGCCGCTGGCGGCCCCGAGGACGAGGTAGAGAACGATCGGCGCCACGATCGAGCGCAGGCGAGTCCTTACGACCATGCGCCGATCCTGAGGCGGCAGCGTTAGCGCGAAGTTAATAAAAAGGCGCTTTTCAGGGCTATCAGCTCATGCTTCAGCAATTCGAGCGGACCGGCGAGACGGTCGCGCCAGCCGGCTTGCCTATCCTGGATGTTGCAGCGATGGTCATTGTTCGGACCGGGGCCAAGCGCGTCGATGGGAGAGATGATTCGTTGCGATTGGGATTGCGCCTTGCAAACATCGTCAGCCTCGGCGTCGCGATCGTCTTGTCGGGTTCCGGCCCATCCTGTGCGGCGGGCCAGCCGTCGGACGTTCCGGCTTGGCTGGGGGCCCATGTGGGCGAAGGCGAAGGTCAAATCGCTCGAGTTGTCTTGCAGAGGGCTCGCGCGCTTTACCTGCAGAAGGCGGTCAGAAATCCCTGTTACTTCGCCATGGACGCGACACGCCCGAACGATGGCGCAGCGGGGCGCCGGTTTTACATCATCTGCGAAGCCGACCGGTCATTTCGCGCCATTTCCGCCGGTCACGGCGGCGGTCGCGATTTGAGAGGCGTCGCGGATTTCGCCAACGGAAGACGGTGCGCGAAGAACTTCGGCAATGCGATGGATTCTGAACTGACGGCTGGCGGGGCCTATGTGACGAGCGAAACCAAAACCTCCTTCAAAGGCTATTACCGCGTCTCGGCGAGAGAAGACGCCATTTTCCTCCGCTCGTTCGTGCAGTTTGACGGCGAAGGCGAGGCCGCAAACGCCAGGCAGCGCGCAATCGGTGGGCATGCAGCCCAGGTGCTAGCGGGAATATGTCTGCGAAAAAGCCCGGACAGCCAGTACGCGAACCAGGACGGTTACGTTCCGGTTGGAAAGCTGGTGGATTACGCCGGCGGCCGCAGCGACGGCTGCACCAGCTGGTCGCCATCGGACGCGCGACAAATCATCTCGATGTTGAAGGACAATCCGACGACACTTTACATTTATCCAGAATCGCACGACATCGACGCTGTCGCGCGAGCCGGGCGCGGAGGGTCATATTGGAACGCCTCCTGCCTGAAGGAGATCGGCGCTCCGAAGTTTTGGCCTAAGGAAAGCCTAGAGCCGATCCTTGCTCAGTATGAGAGGGATCATCCAGCGCCGCCGCCGCAGACGCCGCCAATTTGCAGGGAGCCTTGAACCCGAAGAGCCCTGACTTCAGCCCAATCGAAATGGCTTTCGCAAAGCTCAAATCCCTGCTGCGAGCCGCTGTCGCGCGAACCATTCCAGACCTTCGCGGAGGACGCCCCGCGCCGCTTCACGGCTCGAGAGTGCGCAAACAATCCGCCGCCGTAGGATACGATGCACCGCGGACGGAAATGCTTCAGGTTTCCGCGGCGGCGTAAGTCAGATAGCCCGTCGCGCCGCCCGTGTACCACGTCGCCATATCGTCGGGCGCCAGCGCCAAACCTTTAGCGAACCGCCTGGGCAGATCGGGGTTGGAAATGAAAGGGCGACCGAACGAAATCGCGTCCGCCTTTCCGGCATCGAGCGCAGCCTGTCCCTTTTTGCCGTCGTAGTCCGAATTCAAAACAAAAGGGCCCTTGAAGGCGGCGCGCATGAGCGGAGCGACCGGCGGCCGTTCCGCCCTGCCATTGGTGCCGTCGAAATCGGGTTCTCGAACCTCCAAGAAAGCAACGCCAAGGTTGGACAGGGCGGCCGCCGCAGCCTCGAACAGCGGTTCAGGGTGGCTGTCATTCACACCCTGGCGTTCCTCATTGGGCGAAAGTCGGACTGCGGTGCGGACTGCGCCGACCGTGCCGGTGACCGCGGTTGTCACTTCGATGAGGAAACGGATGCGATTCTTGATCGAACCGCCGTAGTCATCGGTTCGGAAATTGGCGTTGTCGCGCAAGAACTGGTCGATCAAATAACCATTCGCCGCATGGATCTCGACGCCGTCGAAGTCTGCCTTCATCGCGTTTCGCGCCGCCACGGCGTAGTCGGCGACGACATTGCGAATATCGGCATGCGTCATCGCTCTCGCTTGGACATAAGGCTGCTTGCCTTCGTAAATGCGGGCCAGGCCGGACATCGTGGTCGCGGATGACGATACCGGTTGACCGCGACCTGGCAGACTCGGATGCACGAGGCGCCCCATGTGCCAAAGCTGCGAAAAAATGCGGCCTCCGGCGTCGTGGACCGCGGCCGTGATCGCTCTCCAGCCCTCGATTTGCTCGGCCGTCCAGATTCCGGGAGCGTAGGGCCAGCCAAGCCCCTGCGCGCTGATGCCGGTCGCTTCTGTGATGATCAGGCCGGCGCTCGCGCGCTGCCGGTAATAGTCGATCATCATCTCGGTCGGCACGTGCGCCATCGTGGCGCGCCCACGAGTCAACGGCGCCATCAGGATGCGGCTCGGGGCGCTGATCGCTCCAAGTTGGATGGGATCAAAAAGTGACGGCATGCAGCCTCCTGTCCAGTAGCATCATTGTTAAGCATGCCGCTTTTGTCGTCATTGGCGGAAGGCGCGCTATGTCTGGATGGCAACCGCTGACCACGAGCTAATTGCGGTCTGCGTCGTTACGGTGCGGGAGGACCCCAGAATACCTTGTCCAGTCCCTTGGGCGACGAGCAGCCCGCTGCTCATCCCGAGCGTACCAGGTCTAGCTCGCCTTGACCGCAGCCCGCCCGCCGTAGCGGGCCTGATCGCCTAGCTCCTCCTCGATCCGGATCAGCTGGTTGTATTTCGCCAGGCGATCCGACCTTGAAAGCGAGCCGGTCTTGATCTGTCCGCAATTGGTCGCGACCGCGAGATCGGCGATGGTCGAATCCTCGGTCTCGCCCGACCGATGCGACATCACGGCGGTGTAACTGGCCCGCTGCGCCATATCGACGGCGGCCAGCGTCTCGCTAAGGGAGCCGATCTGGTTGACTTTGATGAGAATCGAATTCCCGACCCCCTCTTTGATCCCGCGTTCGAGGATCTCGACGTTGGTGACAAAGATGTCGTCGCCGACGAGCTGGCGCCTCCCGCCGATCTTGTCGGTGAGCAGCTTCCACCCCGCCCAGTCCTGTTCGGCCATGCCGTCTTCGATCGACAGGATCGGATAGGCGCCCTGAAGCCTGACGAGATAGTCGACCTGTTCCTCGACCGAGCGCGTCTTGCCTTCGCCCTCGTAGACATATTTCCCGTCCTTGAAGAACTCGGACGCCGCGCAATCGAGCCCAAGCACCATGTCGTCGCCGGGCTTGAACCCTGCAGCGTCGACCGCCTTGAGGCAGAAATCGAGCGCGGCCTCCGCCGACGGCAAGTTAGGCGCAAAGCCTCCTTCGTCGCCGACATTGGTGTTGTGTCCCGCCTTCTTCAACGCGCTCTTCAGCGCATGGAACGTCTCCGCCCCCCAGCGCACCGCCTCGGCGAACGAGGGCGCGCCGACAGGAAGAATCATGAACTCTTGAAAGTCGATTGGATTATCGGCATGCGCGCCGCCATTGATGATGTTCATCATTGGCGTCGGCAGGACCCTCGGCGTGGTTCCGCCAATGTAGCGGTAAAGCGGCAGGCCCGAAGCTTCCGCCGCCGCCTTGGCGACGGCGAGCGAGACCCCGAGAATTGCGTTGGCCCCGAGCCTCGATTTGTTGTTCGTGCCGTCGAGCGCGATCATCGTCTCGTCGATCTTGAGCTGATCCTCAGCCTCGAGGCCGGACACGGCGTCGAAAATGTCGCGATTAACCGCCTCGACCGCTTTGAGAACGCCCTTGCCGGCGAAGCGTCCCTTGTCTCCATCACGCAGTTCGACCGCCTCGCGCGTGCCGGTCGAAGCGCCTGACGGAACGGCGGCTCGTCCCATCGAGCCGTCTTCCAGCACGACATCCACCTCGACCGTTGGATTGCCGCGGCTGTCGAGGATTTCGCGGCCGACGACGTTCACGATCGCAGTCATTTTGACTCCAAGGCTGGAAGCATTGCCTTGGGTCTTAAGGCATCCACGTAACCGATGAAAGACGGACCAGAGCGACACGATGGCCGCCTGCACAGCACTTTTGCATTTGCCGGCGCACATTTGACCAAAATGGACCAAGCTAGAAAAAATATGCATGGCAGAGGCGCTTAGCCACGTGACACAGCCAAAAATTTGGATTAGCAATGATGCGCTAAAAGGAGGCCGCTGCCAAAAGGTTTGGCGCCGGACGCCTTAGGGTCTGTGGGAGGACAAAAGCGTTCGACAGTCTTGTACCGCTGCCAAGTTACGCGGAAGGGATAGTAGAAAATATCCGGGATTGTGAAACGCGATACGCGAATGAAAAAAGGGGCGGGATCGCCGCAAAGGCGTCCCGCCCCTTATATTTTGCGGAATGACTTTTCTACTTGTTCGGCGAAATAACGGCGGCGGTTCCAGGAGCGCGCATTAATCCGTCGAAAATGACCCTCGGCAGACCTCACGCCATTGGACCATGTGGCGGCAAGCTGTGCGACTCGATAAGCTACTTAAATCCTATCACCATCGAATCTGGGCCAACGAGTGGTTCGATCCGCGTCTTTGAAAATCCAACTTCGCGCATCCAAGCCTGACAGTCTTCTCCTGTATAGTCGAACCCACCGGCAGTTTCGATCAGCATATTCAAGCTCATCATGAGACCGAAGGCGTTTTCGCGGCGATCATCATCGATGATGGCGTCATAAACGACAACTGCGCCGCCTTTCGAAAGAGCGTTAAATGTTTTGCCGAGGAGCAGCTTTTTCTGCGGAAGATCCCAATCATGGAGGATGTGACCCATGACGATGACATCAACCATCGGGAGAGGGTCCTCGAAGAAATTTCCTCCGCGAAACCGCACTTGGTCCTCCACCCCGCGGTGAGCAATAAATTCCTCGAAGACCGGCTTGACCGGGGGGAGGTCGAAGCCGATGCCGGTGAGGTGGGGATGGGCGCCGGCAAGAGTGGCGGGAACCATGCCCTGAGCTGAACCAAGATCCATGAAGGTCTTGTAGGCTCCCCATGGGAAATTGGCGGCGATCGCCTGGGCGGCGCCCACACTTATTCCACTCCTCGCGCTCAGAAACCCTCGCAATCGTTCCGGATCGGCATACACCGCCGCAAACACGTTTTCCCCTCCACCCTTACCTTCGTTCTGCAATCTGCCGGTGCGCACGGCCTCGGTCAGCGATCCCCAGAAGCCATAGAGCCGGGCATTCGCCATCTCGAGGACACCGCCAATATAGGATGGCTTGGCTCGATCGAGAAAAAGGTCCGTGTCTGGGGTGTTGCTGTAAATGCCGTTCTCGCGCTCCAGTAACTTGAGTGCTACCAGCGCATCGAGGAAGTCGCGGGCTGATCGCTGATGCAGCCTAAGCTTTTTTTGAAGCGTCGGCAGGTCCGCCGGTGCATCGGCCAAAGTGCTAAACAGGCCGAGTTCGACAGCACTCAGGAGCGTTTTGGACGCCCAAAAGCCTAAACCAACGTCCATAATATATTCGGGTGTTGCGGTGCTCATGTTGATCCCCAAATTGGCTGTCACGGCTCTTGCAGCCGAGTGAAACATTTCGCCCTTTGGTTCGGGCGTCGTACGCCGGGATGATTGCAGGGGATCGCTACGGCGTCATTTCAAATAACGGCAAAACGACTACGATCGTAACCTTCGGCTCGGTAGACGCCGTCGGCGTAGATGAAGGGTCTTCGGGTTGGCGCCTGGCCCTTCGCAACACTTAGCGCGGCCGCGCGAGCTCGGCCGCTAGGGGGCCAGAGCAGACACAGCCTCGCATCACGCCATCAAGTTCATGGGTACGCGCCGAAATCATTGCTGCGCGTAAACCTGTGCGCCACCGCGTCGCCGGAGGCCTCAACGGCCTTCCGCCTCGCCCTCCGCCCAGTTTCGTTGCGTCTGCGCGATATAAGCGTCCAGTCGCCCCTCGCCGATCGCAAGCCGCGCCCCGGAAATGAGGTCTTGATAATAGGCAAGGTTGATTTCGGTCAGGCCCATCATCGCGAGGATCTCGCCTGACTTCGTAAGATGGCGCCAATAGCCGCGCGAGTAGTCGCGCGCCATCGGCGATGACGATAGCGGATCGACCGGCCGTGGATCTTCGGCAAAGCGCGCGTTGCGCAGGTTGAGACGGCCCCGGCGGGTGAACGCCATCCCGTGCCGTCCCGCGCGGGTCGGTATCACACAGTCGAACATATCGACGCCGCGGCTCATCGCCTGAAGCAGATCGTCGGGCGTTCCGACGCCCATCAGATACCGCGGCTTGTCGAAGGGCAGATGCGGGACCACGGCGTCGAGCGTGTCGAGCATCGCCGCCTGCGGCTCGCCGACCGCCAATCCGCCGATTGAATAGCCGTGAAAGTCCATCTCGGCGAGCGCCCGGGCGCTGAACAGGCGAAGGTCTTTTTCCGTGCCCCCCTGAACGATGCCGAAGATCGCCCGGCCCGGCTGCCGGCCGAAGGCGTCCCTCGAACGCTGGGCCCAACGGAGGGACAGGCGCATCGCGCGCTCGGCCTCTTCGTACGAGCACGGCAGTCGCACGCACTCATCGAGCTGCATCTGGATGTCCGAGCCGAGAAGGCGCTGCACCTCCATCGAACGCTCGGGCGTCAGCTCATGGCGCGATCCGTCGATATGCGACTGAAAGGTCACCCCGCGCTCGCTGAGCCTGCGCAACTTGGCGAGGCTCATCACCTGAAAGCCGCCGGAATCCGTGAGGATCGGGTGCGGCCAGTTCATGAATTTGTGCAGGCCCCCGAGCGCCGCGATCCGCTCGGCCCCCGGCGCCAGCATCAAATGATAGGTGTTGGAGAGCACTATGTCGTAGCCAAGCGCCCGCACCGCATTCGGGTGCATGGCCTTGACGGTCGCGGCTGTGCCGACCGGCATGAAAGCTGGCGTGCGGATAATTCCGCGCGGGGTTGAGATCGCGCCGACACGGGCGGCGCCATCGGTCGCGTGCACGGCGAAGGAAAACGCTTCGCTCAAGGGCGCGCGCCGCCCAAGCTTGCGGGGCCTGCGCGGGTCAACAGGCAAGCGTCGCCGTAGGAATAAAACCGATAGCCGCTTTGCACGGCGTGCGCGTATGCCGCGCGCATGGTCTTGAGCCCGCTGAAGGCCGCGACGAGCATGAACAGCGTCGATCGCGGCAAATGAAAGTTGGTCATGAGCGCGTCGACGCAGCGAAACTCATAACCGGGGGTGATGAAAATATCCGTCCGGCCCGAAAACGGCCGAAGGCGCCCGTTCTCGTCGGCGGCGCTTTCGAGGACGCGCGCCGATGTCGTGCCGACGCAGACGATCCGGCCTCCGGCTTCCCGCACCCCGTTCAGCGCTTCGGCTGTGGCCGCGCTGATCGAGCCCCATTCGGAATGCATCTTGTGATCGCGCGTGTCCTCGACCCTGACGGGCGCGAAAGTCCCGGCGCCGACATGCAACGTGACCTTATGCAGCGCGACGCCGCGCGCCGCGACGCGGGCGACCAGCGACGGCGTAAAATGCAGCCCCGCCGTCGGCGCCGCGACCGCCCCAGGCTCGGCCGCAAACATCGTCTGGTAGTCGCCGGGGTCGCTCGGCGACAAAGCGCGGCGCGAGGCGATGTAAGGGGGCAGGGGAGGCGAGCCAAGGCGTTCAATCGCCTCGTCGAGCGCCGCGCCGGCGAACTCAAAGCGCAGCAGAACCTCGCCTGCTTCGCCTTTGTCCTCCACTTCCGCGTCGAGCGCCGCGAGAAGGCAGGCCACGCTTTCGCGCGCCTCGCCGAAACGGATGCGCTCGCCGACCTTGAGCCTCTTGGCGGGCCGCGCGAGCGCCCGCCAACGGCAATCGTCGACGCGCTCAATCAGGGTCGCTTCGATCGAGGCGGCAGCCTCGCCTCTGACCCTTACGCCCTCGAGCCGCGCCGGAATGACTCGGGTGTCGTTGACGACGAGCGCGTCGCGGGCTGTGAGAAAGTCCGGTAGGTCGCGCACGTGTGCATCGGTTAGATCGCCGTCGGAGCCAACAACCAGCATTCGCGCGCTGTCCCGAGGATTCGCGGGAGCCAGCGCGATGCACTCTGGCGGAAGAACGAAATCGAAGGCGTCGACGCGCATTGCGGTCATCGCCGTTCTGTCGAGGCTGTCAATCTGTGGCGCGAGAGGGAGAGGGATGGCGCCTGGGGCTGTCACCCGTAGCCCGCGCCCCTGTTGTCCCGCTCCTCATGAGCCGCAAGCGTCGCTACGACCTCAGCTCAAGGTCGCTTTGACGATCTTGTCAGGATCGCGAACGGGCTCGCCGCGCTTGATCTTGTCGACGTTCTCCATGCCCGAGACGACCTTGCCCCAGACCGTATATTGGCGGTTGAGAAAGGGCGCGTCTGCAAAGCAGATGAAGAACTGCGAATTGGCCGAATCCGGGCTCGAGGCGCGGGCCATAGAGACCGTGCCACGGACATGCGGCTCGGCGTTGAACTCTGCCTTGAGGTCGGGATATTTCGACCCGCCGGTCCCAGTTCCCTTGGGACAACCGGTCTGGGCCATGAACCCGTCGATCACGCGGTGAAAGACGATGCCGTCGTAGAATCCTTCGCCGACCAGGCGCTTGATGTGCGCGACATGGCCTGGCGCAAGCGCCGGGTTCATTTCGATCACCACCGGGCCCTTGCTCGTCTCGAGCGTTAGCGTATCGCCTGCGCTGCTCATGTCGTTGCTCCTATTACTTCGCGCCAGACATGCGCATGGTGACGATCTTGTCGGGATTCGCGACCGCGCCGTTGTTGTCCTGGGTTCCGGCCTTGATCTTGTCGACGACGTCCATTCCCGAGGTGACCTCGCCGAAGGCCGTATATTTGCCGTCGAGGAATCCCGCGTCGGCGGTTGTTATGAAAAACTGCGAATTGGCCGAATTCGGATCCTCCGCGCGCGCCATGCCGAGGATGCCTCGGGTGAAATGGGTCTGGTTGAACTCAGCCGGCAAGTCGGGAAGGCTCGAACCCCCGGAGCCTGTTCCGGTCGGGTCGCCGGTCTGCGCCATGAATCCAGGAATGACGCGGTGGAACGTCAGCCCGTCGTAGAACTTCTGCTTCACCAAGGTCTTGATCTGCGCCACATGTTTAGGCGCCCAGTCTGGACGAAGCTTGATCGTGACCTTGCCGTGCTTCGTCGTCAGGACGACCGTATTGTCGGCGTCTTCAGCCGCCCAGGCGGACGAAACGGCGAGAAGAGGAAGCCAGAGCGCGGCGCGTCGGCTGCAAGCGAACATGAAAACAAACCCTTTGAAGAGCCGCTGGCGGTTTGCGGCGCGCGGCTTGATAGCAGGTTAAAGAGGCATTGCAACCCGCGCCGCTACGGGCCGCCTTCGCAGAAGGCAGGGTGCGGAAATTTCGCGCTTTCGCAGTTCGCTGGCCTGATAGTATACATGTGTTCCCCGTTCAGACGCCGATCGGAACTCCAAGCGATATGTCCCGCACCTATCTCGCCACGGCCGCTTTCGCCGCGCTAGTCGCCTCCACGGCGCCGGGGTTGGCGGCCGGGCCGGTGACGCGCCAATGCGACTACCGCGGTGAAGGCAAACTCGGGACCCTCATCGTCGCCTATGACGAGGCGGCGCGCCTGGTGCGGGTGACTTCAGCTGACGGCCGGCTCTGGATATACCAGGACGGGGCGATTGGCCGGCTCGGCCCGGCGATAGCCGCAGCCGACGATCCAGGACCAGTCCAGCAATTCGTCATCGAGCGGGCGGGCCAGGTGGAAGTTGGTTTCCGCTGGCCCGACGACGGCACCACCGGCCATCTGGCCCACTTTGACGCCGCGGCTTTCAAGGATCCCGCGAAGCGGTGCGTGTGGCGCTCGCTTTGGGACTTCGCGATGGGCTGAAAAGTCCGGCCGATGTGGTCAGCCCCATTTCTCACATGCCCGCGGTCGGCTGCGGCGCGGGGTCGCGGTAGTATGTATTGAGGATCGACAGACGCGGCCTCTCGACCGGGACCGAGATCGCCTCCCGCCCATGCCAGCTTGACCTCAGAAGCGAATAAGCCGGGTGGATAACGACGAACGCATAGCCCGAGTTCGGCAGGAAAGGCACAGTCTTGTCCTTGACCAGCCCATAGGATTTCCAGGCCAAGACGCCCATCGGGGAAACCTTGTAGATCGCCGTGCCGAGTTCGCGCTGGGAGTCGTCCTGCGGCAGGTAGATCTGCATGGTCAGCACCTTCCTGCGGGTGTCCGGGTGCGGCTTGATCGCGTAGCCGTTGAGGTCGGTGTAAAGGACCGGTCGCGGATGCATTGGAATGGGCCACTCTTCGCCGCTTCTCTTCCCGCGGATGCGGAAGCCCTCGTCCAGCTTTTCCCGTAGCGCCGAGGCGATCTCCGGCGAGGCCAGGACCCGCCGCACGATCCCCCACAGCGCGCGGCTCTCCGCCGACCCCGGATCGCTTCGCTCGTCGTAGAGAGCGTATTCCCGCCGCGTTCCATCTCCGTTCAGTCCGGCGAAGCGGTCGACGTCGGGAAAGCGCTGCAACAGGCGGGCGTAAAAGTCGCTCGGGAAGAAGTCGCGAAAACGAATCAGCGGATAGGGCTTACGGAACCCCTCGGCGGTCAGGATCGAGTTGGTCGCGGATTCGAGCACCCGTGGGAATTCGTCATCCGCCGCGTCATTCAGGGAAGAGCTAGCTTTTTCGCTGGCCTCAGCCATACCCATCATCTCGTGCCTCAATCGCGATCTCGATCGACCAACAGCATCATAAACCCGGCGACGGACTAAGCCCAAGTTTTCCAGAACTCAAATCAGCCCCTCGCGGGAGGCTTGGGCCGGGAGGCTTGGCGCGGGAGGCTTGGCGCGAGAGGCTTGGCGCGGGAGACTTGGCGCGGGAGACTTGGCGCGGGAGACTTGGGGCGGGAGGCTTGGCTTGACAGGGACTCGAAGGTCGTCGCAAGCAGCCGCCCCGGCCGCGCGCCGATATTCAACCGAGCGATGATCCTCTCGAAACCCCTGCGTCACCGCCTGGAATATATCGTATTCCGGGCCGCTCAGGCCGCCGCGACTTCGTTGCCGCTCGAAGCTGTGTCGTGGAGTTCGGGCTTGGCCTGGCGGCTCATCGCCCCGCGTCTCCACCGCCAGGAACGGGCGCTCCGCAACCTCAAGTTGGCCTATCCCGAGCTTTCGGACGCCGAGCGCAAGCGGATTGCCGCCGGCATGTGGGAAAACCTGGGCCGGACCTTCGGCGAATCGTTCCATCTGAGAGAGATCGTCGCCGAGAAACGCATCCGCTTCGAGCCGATCGAGCAGCTCGAAGAGATTATCCGCGGCGGCCCGTGCATCGTTTGCGGCCTGCATCTGGGCAACTGGGAGCTCGTCGCCTATGCAAGCAAGCTCATGGGCGTGCCGTTCACCGGCGTCTATCAGCGTCTCAGCAATCCGCTCGTCGACGAGGAGACCCGCAAATTGCGCGCCGTCCTCTATGAGGGAGGTCTTCTGCCGAAGACTCCCGTGACCGCGCGTTCGCTGCTGAAGACCGCGAAGAGCGGAGGCTATCCCGCGTTCCTGGCCGATCTCCGCGACGACAATGGCGCGGCCGTGCCGTTCTTCGGACACCCGGCGCTCGCGACCGTGTTTCCCGCTCTGCTCGCCCGCAAGACGGGGCTGCCGCTCTACGCCGGCGCCGCCTTCCGCGAGCCGAAGGTGCGCTTCGTGATCCGCGGCGCGCGGGTGGAGGTGCCGCACACCGACGACCACGCCGCCGACGCGGTCGCGGGGACGGCGGCGCTCCACACCCAGTTCGAGGCCTTCATCCGGCAGGCCCCGGAGCAGTGGATGTGGGCCCACCGCAAATGGGTCTAGCTGGTCCAGCACACGCGTCACGGCGCGCCGGCGGGGCGCCCCGAGCGAACGCAATAAGCGCAACTAAGCGTAACTAAATGAAAATAAAAGCAAGCAAAATTGCTTTCTTTTACTTACGTTTATTTTTTCGAATCGGGACTTTTCAATGGGTTACAAGCGATTCAAACAAAAAAATCCGCCGCTCCCCAAACCCTGCGGGCCGAACGTCTCAATGGCTCCTTCCATGCCTTCACGAAGCGGATTTGTCTTTTTGATCAAAGACAAGCGTAGCACAAGCTTCCGCGTTTCACAAGACAGTGTTTTGCAGAAAATGTCTAGAGAGTCTCAGGCCAGCTCCGCACGGTCGCGATTCGGCCATTCCCGGTCCCGGCTCCAAGCCATACGCGATGGCACCGTGTCTATGCCTAAGGCCATGAGGGCGGGAAAGAGCCGCCGGTGGACGCAGCGCATGATATGAAGATCGCTCAATTTGCATGCGAAGGAGAGGCCATGAAAAACCGCCAGTGGCTGCTTGCGCGCCGCCCAGAGGGAGCGATCAAGGACAGCGACTTCGATTTCGTCGAGACGGAAGCGCCGATTCCGGGCGAAGGCGAGGTGCTCGTGCGCAACACCATGCTGTCCTGCGACCCGACGCAGCGGGGCTGGATCGCCTTCGACACGTACCTGCCGGCGGTCAAGATCGGCGAGGTCGTCCGGTCAATGGGCGCGGGGCGGATTGTCGCGTCGAACCATCCCGATTTCGCGGTCGGCGACATCGTGTCCGGCCTTGTCGGCTGGCAGGACCATGTCGTCATGAATCCTAAGGGCCAACTCAACAAGCTGCCGCCGGGGACGCCGCTTGAACTCGCGATGAGCGTGTTCGGCGCAACCGGAATCACCGCCTATTTCGGCCTCCTCGACGTCGGCCGGCCGGTCGCGGGCGAAACGGTGGTCATCTCGGGCGCGGCTGGGGCGACGGGATCGGTCGTCGGGCAGATCGCCAAGATCAAGGGCTGCCGCGCCATCGGCATCGCGGGCGGAGCGGAGAAATGCCGCTGGCTGACCGATGAGGCCGGCTTCGATGCGGCGATCGACTATAAGTCGGAGAACGTTCCAGCGCGGCTGAAGGAACTCTGTCCCAAGGGCGTCAACATTTTCTTCGATAACGTCGGCGGCGACGTCCTCGACGCGGCGCTGGCGCGGCTCGCGATGCGCGGGCGGGTGGTGCTTTGCGGCGGGATCGCGAACTACAACGCCACCGGACCGTCGCCGGGGCCGAAGAACTACCTCAACCTGGTCGTGCAGCGCGGACGGATGGAAGGCTTCCTCGTGCTCGATTACCTGCCGCGCGCCGCCGAGGCGGTCGCCGCGCTCGCCGCCTGGGTGCAGTCGGGGCAGCTAAAGACCAAAGTCGACGTGCAGCATGGCCTGGAGAACGCGCCCGCGACGCTGCGGCGTCTGTTCGAAGGGCGCAACGACGGCAAACAGCTCTTGCGCGTGGCGGAGTAGTCGTCCGGCATTCGTGGATCGCTCCTGGCTTATCCTCGCGGTCGCGATGGCGACCGTGGTTCAACCTCGCCGCGCGCATTATTGTTAAACGCGATCGCCGTCACGCGGCGACCACTTGGAGCGGAAAGCGGACAAAGTACAGACCACTGACCGTCCGGTTCCGACGTAAAGCGGTCATCGCCGAGCGCATGGCCGGACGTTGGAGGTAAGCCGCCGTTCTTCTAGCAAATGTCACGAGCGCGCACTCACTCTTCCGCCAGCCCGGCTTTGCGCAGCCCATCGGCGAGGGCCGGCGGAATTGCAAAACGCTCCGTCAGCGTCTTGACGGTCAGCTTGGGATTGGCGCGAAGCGCTTCCGCCAGGACGGCCTTCGCCTCGTCCATCTTGCCTTGGAGCGCATAGGCGCCGGCCAAATTCACGATCCGATTGTGATACCCGACGTCGATCGCCTTCTGGTATTCCTCGATCGCGGTGTCCAAACGCCCAAGTCCGACATCGGCATCGCCCAAAGTGACATGCCGCAAGCCGACTTGCGGATCCCGCGGGCTCAGTCGAATCGATTGCTCCGCATCGGATTTCGCCTGCTCGAAACGGCCGAGGACGACTTCCGCAGCGCTTCGAGCGCCGTAAAGCTGGTTGGAATTTGGATTGACCGCTAGGCCGTCGTCGGCGACTCGAACCGCCTCGTTCGCGCGATTTGACATGCGCAGATAGACACTCTTCGGGTAATATCCACGCACGTCGTCCGGCGCGAGCGCAATGGCGCGATCAGCTTGGCCGATGATCTTTTTGTCGTAGTCCGTCCCGGCCGGGCTCCAGCCGTACAAGTAGTCGACCATATAAGTCATCGCGTCGCCGGCCAATGCGTCGGCATAGTTAGGATCGATGGCGAGCGCCTGTTCAAACAAGGGGCGCGCCGCATAGTAGATCGCCTGCTTCTCCGTCATCGACTGCTGCTGGATGCCCTGCCATAGCACTGCCCAGCCGCGCATGGTCAGATCAATGGCGTCGGAATTTGTGGAACGGGCGCCCTTATCGGCCTCCGCCCTGACCAGCTCAAAACCCAGAGTGTTGCCGAGGCGCGCAACCACCTGATCCTGCAGGTTGAAGAGGTCGGCGACGTCTTCCTCGAAGCGCTCTGCCCACAGATGCGCGCCGGTTTCGGCGTCGACAAGTTGGGCGTTGACGCGGACCCGGTTCTGATCGCGCTGCACGGAGCCCTCCACCACATAGCGGACGCCAAGTTCCTTACCGACCTCCTTGGCGTCGACGCTCTTGCCACGATAGGTGAGCGCCGTCCTCGGCGCGATGACGAAGCTCTTGCGGATTCGCGACAAGTCGGTGGTCAGGTTTTCCGTGATCCCGTCGGCGAAGTAGTCCTGGCTCGGATCTCCCGAGAGATTGGCGAAGGGCAGCACTACCATCGAGAGATGACCCGGGTCGGCAGGAGCGGATCGATGGAGGTTTTGAAACAGCCAGACGGATATCGCCGCGACTACGCACAGGGAAGCGACGCCCACGACGAGCGGAGCTAAGAAGGAGTTCTTTCTCGCGGTCGCGGACGCGGCAGGTTTCACTGATTGCGTTTCAGCGCGCCTTCCAATGTCCAGCGCGTAGATCCGAACCGGCTCGGCGATGTTCTTGAGTTGGGTGGGGCCGAGATCGCTGACCTTCAGATCGAACCGGCCTTTGACGTGACGATAGGCGTCCTCGGAGAGACAGATCGCGCCTGGCTGGGCGATTCCTTCCAGTCGCGCGGCGATATTGACTTCGTCGCCCATCAGGTCGCCGTCGGCCTCCTCGACCACGTCGCCGAGATGGACGCCGATGCGCAGCTCGATGCGGCGCTCCGGCGGCAGGCCCGCATTGCGCTCGGCCATGCCGTTCTGCACCTCAATCGCGCAGCGCACGGCGTCGACCACGCTGCGAAACTCGATAAGAATGCCGTCGCCCGTGCGCTTGACGACGCGCCCGCGATGCAGGGCGATGGTCGGCTCGAACAAATCGCTGCGTAGCGCTCTGAGTCTCGCCAGAATGCGATCCTCGTCCGCTCCCGCGAGCCGGCTGTAACCGACCACGTCCACGACCAGAATTGCCGCAATCTTCCGGGTTTCGGACATGGCTCGTCCTTTACTGCCACGGAGGCTAGCACGAAGCCCGACCAGATACGCATGATGTCAAGGGGCAGCCGTCGGCGAATGACCGCTAATTGCGTGCGCCGTGAGAAGGCCGCGCTTTCCAGTGGGTGCAAGGCCCACCCGGCGAACGCTCCAGCCGGAAGCAACCGGAGCAGTCATGGAGGTGACGAAATGGCTGGAGCCTTCGGTGTAGCTGGTCACATATAGGTGACGGCGCGAGTGTGCGGGCCGCAACGCGAGTGAACGCCGAGCAAGCTCCGAAAAGGTCGATGTGCAGGCCGACCCGACTGCAACTTCGGGGAAGGCTGATACGGCTGGGTGAGATGAGCGAAGACGACGCCCAGTCGCTGCACCGGGGTACTGGCGGCAGCACGTACACAGGGAAAGCGCGCGCAACACGGGAAGCCCCAAAGCGCGGTCAGGCATGACCAACCAGACGCCCGTGAGGGAGAGGCTGGGCGCTTGGGGTGGCGGAGAGGCTTGTAGTACCGCTGAAGCCGGGTAACGCCGGGGGAGGGAAGGGGCCTCAGTTCAGGACAGACGCACGACGTGGTGAAGGACCTGGAGATTGGGCAACCTAACAACTCCGGACAGCGTTCAGAAACTGCAGACGGCGTTGCACGCGAAAGCGAAGGCAGAACCCGGCTACCGCTTCTACGCCCTCTACGACAAGATCAGCCGCGAGGACATTCTGGCGCACGCCTATGCTCAGTGCCGCTCCAACAAGGGCGCGCCGGGCGTGGACCGTCAGGACTTCGAGGCCGTCGAGGCGTATGGGGTCGAGCGATGGCTGGGCGAACTGGCGCTTGCGCTCAGGCAGGAGACTTACCGACCGGATCCAATCAGACGCGTTTTCATACCGAAGGCCAACGGCAAACTCAGGCCGCTGGGCATCTCAACCTTGCGGGATCGGGTCTGCATGACAGCAGCGATGCTGGTGCTGGAGCCGATCTTCGAAGCCGACCTTCCATCGGAACTCTACGCCTATCGTCCCGGGCGAAACGCCCAACAGGCGGTGGTCGAGGTGGAAGAGTTGCTGTTTCGCGGCCATCCGGAAGTGGTGGACGCCGACCTCGCGGACTACTTCGGGAGTATTCCCCATGCCGACCTGCTCAAGTCGGTTGCGCGTCGGATCGTCGATCGGCGCGTGCTGCATCTGATCAGGATGTGGCTGGATTGCCCTGTTGAAGAAACCGACGATCGAGGTCGGAAGACGCGCACGACCGAAGCGCGAGACAAGCGGCGCGGCATTCCGCAGGGCTCGCCCATCTCACCCTTGCTGGCGAATATTTACATGCGCCGGTTCGTGCTGGGATGGAAGATGTTCGGGCTTGAGCGAACCCTCGGCACGCGGCTCGTGACCTACGCCGATGACCTCGTGATCCTGTGCAGAAGGGGCAAAGCCGAAGCGGCCTTGCAGAGACTGCGGGAGATCATGGGCAAGCTGAAGCTCACGGTGAGCGAGGAAAAGACGCGCATCTGCACAGTGCCGGAAGGAGAGTTCGACTTCCTGGGATACACGTTCGGGCGAATGTTTTCGGCGAGGACCGGCCAAGCTCGTATCGGCTACCGGCCGTCAAAGAAAAGCATTCAGCGGGTGGTCGAGAAGGTCCACGCGCTGACCGGCCGATCGGACACATGGCAAGAGACCACAACGCTGGTGGGCAAAGTGAACCGCACGCTGCGCGGGTGGGCGAACTACTTCCAAGTAGGGACCGTCAACAAGGCGTATCGGGCGCTCGACGCTTACACAGCCGTGCGGTTGCGCCGGTGGTTGCGCTCCAAGCACAAAGTCAGGCGACGAAGGGGCGGGAGCTATCCACTCTCGCACCTCTACGGGCACTTCGGGCTCGTACGCCTGAGTCGGCTTGGGCACGACGTGCCGTGGACGAAGGCGTGAGGTCTTGTCCGAGAGCCGGATGCGGGCGATCCGCACGTCCGGTTCGATGAGGGGGGTGTGGAAACGGAGCTACGGCTGAGCCACTAAGGCACCGCCAGACGAAAGGGGCGGGAACGGCTATGCCCGGCCTAACGCCACCGCGCCACACTCCTACTCTACGTGCGCCGTGAGAAGGCCGCGCTTTCCAGTGGGTGCAAGGCCCACCCGGCGAACGCTCCAGCCGGAAGCAACCGGAGCAGTCATGGAGGTGACGAAATGGCTGGAGCCTTCGGTGTAGCTGGTCACATATAGGTGACGGCGCGAGTGTGCGGGCCGCAACGCGAGTGAACGCCGAGCAAGCTCCGAAAAGGTCGATGTGCAGGCCGACCCGACTGCAACTTCGGGGAAGGCTGATACGGCTGGGTGAGATGAGCGAAGACGACGCCCAGTCGCTGCACCGGGGTACTGGCGGCAGCACGTACACAGGGAAAGCGCGCGCAACACGGGAAGCCCCAAAGCGCGGTCAGGCATGACCAACCAGACGCCCGTGAGGGAGAGGCTGGGCGCTTGGGGTGGCGGAGAGGCTTGTAGTACCGCTGAAGCCGGGTAACGCCGGGGGAGGGAAGGGGCCTCAGTTCAGGACAGACGCACGACGTGGTGAAGGACCTGGAGATTGGGCAACCTAACAACTCCGGACAGCGTTCAGAAACTGCAGACGGCGTTGCACGCGAAAGCGAAGGCAGAACCCGGCTACCGCTTCTACGCCCTCTACGACAAGATCAGCCGCGAGGACATTCTGGCGCACGCCTATGCTCAGTGCCGCTCCAACAAGGGCGCGCCGGGCGTGGACCGTCAGGACTTCGAGGCCGTCGAGGCGTATGGGGTCGAGCGATGGCTGGGCGAACTGGCGCTTGCGCTCAGGCAGGAGACTTACCGACCGGATCCAATCAGACGCGTTTTCATACCGAAGGCCAACGGCAAACTCAGGCCGCTGGGCATCTCAACCTTGCGGGATCGGGTCTGCATGACAGCAGCGATGCTGGTGCTGGAGCCGATCTTCGAAGCCGACCTTCCATCGGAACTCTACGCCTATCGTCCCGGGCGAAACGCCCAACAGGCGGTGGTCGAGGTGGAAGAGTTGCTGTTTCGCGGCCATCCGGAAGTGGTGGACGCCGACCTCGCGGACTACTTCGGGAGTATTCCCCATGCCGACCTGCTCAAGTCGGTTGCGCGTCGGATCGTCGATCGGCGCGTGCTGCATCTGATCAGGATGTGGCTGGATTGCCCTGTTGAAGAAACCGACGATCGAGGTCGGAAGACGCGCACGACCGAGGCGCGAGACAAGCGGCGCGGCATTCCGCAAGGCTCGCCCATCTCACCCTTTGCTGGCGAATATTTACATGCGCCGATTCGTACTGGGATGGAAGATGTTCGGGTTCGAGCGAACCCTCGGCTCACGGCTCGTGACCTACGCCGATGACCTCGTGGTCCTGTGCAGAAGGGGCAAGGCCGAAGCGGCCTTGCAACGACTGCGGGAGATCATGGGCAAGCTGAAGCTGACGGTGAGCGAGGAGAAGACGCGCATCTGCAAAGTGCCGGAGGGCGAGTTCGACTTCCTGGGCTACACGTTCGGGCGGATGTATTCGGCGAGGACCGGCCAAGCCCGTATCGGCTACCGGCCGTCAAGGAAAAGCATTCAGCGCGCGGTCGAGAAGGTCCACGCGCTGACCGGCCGATCGGACACATGGCAAGAGACCACAACGCTGGTGGGCAAAGTGAACCGCACGCTGCGCGGGTGGGCGAACTACTTCCAAGTAGGGACCGTCAACAAGGCGTATCGGGCGCTCGACGCTTACACAGCCGTGCGGTTGCGCCGGTGGTTGCGCTCCAAGCACAAAGTCAGGCGACGAAGGGGCGGGAGCTATCCACTCTCGCACCTCTACGGGCACTTCGGGCTCGTACGCCTGAGTCGGCTTGGGCACGACGTGCCGTGGACGAAGGCGTGAGGTCTTGTCCGAGAGCCGGATGCGGGCGATCCGCACGTCCGGTTCGATGAGGGGGGTGTGGAAACGGAGCTACGGCTGAGCCACTAAGGCACCGCCAGACGAAAGGGGCGGGAACGGCTATGCCCGGCCTAACGCCACCGCGCCACACTCCTACTCTACGCATTCGAGACGTTTGGCGACGTTTCGAATCGACGTATTGCAGAAGTAGCGGACCACGGCCTTGGATGCCTCAATCGAGCGGAGAGCGCGCCTGCACGGTCGGTTTCGGGAAGGACCGGAGTCTGAGCGAAAGCCGGCATTCCAGTACGAGCCCGAAACGGAGTTCGCCGCCCGGACCGGGAATCGCGCTTGTGGACGAGTGGTCGCCGTGATCGGGCAGGGATCACGGGCGGCTTCGCGGTCGTTCACGAAAATGTGAACACGGGCGGTTGTTTCAACGATAGCCATTTGTCTTCTCCGATCGTTGAGTGGCGTAAGGGTGGAGTTTGCCCGCGATAGGAGGTCGTTTCATGCCATTCAGCACGCTTGGTTTATCCGTGGCGACGGTCGGATTGGCGACGCTGGCGTTCGCCACCGCCGCTCCAGCTTCGGCGCAAACCCATTATGCGCACACCCACTATGCGCACGCGCTTTACCCGCACGCGCACTATCGCCACTACGCCCATTATGGCGAAGGTCGTCAGATTATCGTCCATTCGACGGCGCCGGTGGTGACGCAGACCTACGCCTGGGGGCCCGTGGGGGCGGTGGGCAGCGTCGTAGGCGGAACCGGCCAAGCGGTGGGGGCGGTCTTTACCGGCGCCGGCGGCGTTGTGGGCGGGGTCCTTGGCGGCGTCGTTGGCGGCGTGTCGGCGCTGTTCGGCGGCCCTGGCTATGTCTACGCCCCGGCCAACGGCTACGGCGGCCCGTTCGCGGCGCCGTTCAATGCGGCCGGCTCAGTCGCCGCGGCGCCCTTCCAGGTGGTCAGCGGCGCTTTCCAAGGGACGTCGCCAGCCGGCGTCGCTTACGCTTACTAGCCGCTTCCGGCGACGGGTGCGCCCGCGTGCAGCTACCAGAGCAGATTGCATTCGGGTAGGCTCGGCTTTTGTGGCCGCGCTCAATAGCCCGTCGTGAGACGGGGGTTCTTAGGAACGCCCTTTGGGGCGCGGCCGGCGCGGTCAGCGACCGCGTCTGCAGCCTAAGCCCGCTTTCTCGCCGTTTCGGCCCGTTCATCGGATCGACCTTGAAGGGCAATGGATCGGTTCGACTCGTTCGGTAGGCCGTCGCGCGATGGCCCGTATTGGCGCGTTTCCGCCATTCGGCGCCCCTGGGGGGGCCGTGTGCGACTCAGCGCGCCCCCGCCCAAAGACTAGGATTGCCTGCTTACGCGCTCATGGGCCAGGGAAGCCTGGACCGACAGCAGCTCGCACTGAGTACGGCGGAAATAAAGACGTCCATCGCTGTCGAGCAGCGGCAACAGTTCCGAGCCGCGACCAATGTCGCCAATTGGCTGTCGCGTCACCGCAATCTTCATGGACATAATGACGGTATCAATCCTTTTTGTGATGTATAGCTCCACCAGATGTCGCAGCATTTTGGGCTGGACATAGATCTCCAGCCGGGGCGATTGAACATCCACGTCATTCCAAATCATCTTCGCCGATCGGCTAAGCTCGGCTGGCTCGAAAGTTTCGTCGGTTCGCGAGAACGCCGCGACATCGACCTCGAATTTGCTGAAGGTTGTCGCGCCGTCGCGGACCGAGAGCGCATTCGCCACGGTTCCAACACCGTTGAGTATGGAATATTGCAAGGATGATGGCGGCGAGCGGCTGATCTGCTCGTTCGTCATCATGCGCGGTTGGGGCATGATGTCATTGAACCTGACGTCGATGTCGAGCCAATACAGCCGCGAGCGCGAAGCCGGTCGTTCGCGAAATGAAGTGCCGACAGTCCCCGTTGCCATGGTTCAAATGTAGCTGTTAGCGCGCGAGAAAGACGATACCCCTAACATAGTAAGCTAGGGCGTGCTGTCTTACCAATTTGTGGAGGGCTTTCCGCAAAAAACTTTCTTTCGACTTATTTCAGGTCGAGGCCGCAGCCTCTTTGGAAACGGCGCGCCGGCGCCATAACTAGGCTATTCTCGTCATTGCGATGGGCCGACGAGGGTTTGGATGTTCACCGGAATTATCAGCGACGTTGGGCAAATCATTGATATCACGTCGCTAGGTGAGCTAAGGCGGCTCCGGATCGCGAGCGCCTATGACGCCAGCACGATTTCCCTCGGGGCCTCGATCGCCAATTCCGGCCCGTGCCTCACCGTGGTCGGCGTCGAGCCGCGCGACGGCGGTTCAGCGATCGCCTTCGACCTCGGCGCCGAGACGCTGGCGGTGACAACGCTCGGGGAATGGCGGGCGGGGGGCCGCGTCAATCTCGAGCGTTCGCTCCGGGTCGGCGACGAGCTTGGCGGCCATATGGTGAGCGGCCATGTCGACGGGACCGCCGAAATCCTGTCCCGGCGCGATTTCGACGGCATGGCGCATTTCCGCTTCCGCGCGCCAAAGGATCTGGCGAAATTCATCGCCGTCAAGGGATCGGTCGCGCTCGACGGGACGTCGCTCACCGTGAACGCGGTCGACGGCGATACGTTCGAGGTCCTCTTGATCCCGCACACGCTCAAGGTGACGACCTGGGGCGAACGCCAGGCGGGCGACAAGGTCAACATCGAGGTCGACCAGATGGCGCGCTACGCGGCGCGGCTCGTGGAGGCGAGGCAGGGCGGACGCAACTAGGATTATGTGTCTTTCTCTTGGTTTAGACGCGCGGTCGCTTATTGTGTGTAAGATTTCGTTCTTGTCTACTGTTCACATTTCTGTTACCGCAATCAGACGACGCTCGTATTTGAACGAAGACACTTTAGGCGGCCTCGCGACCGGTCAGTAGTTATGAAGTAGCCGCCAACCGGAGGGTGCGCCATGAGCGAGACCCGGAAGATTGCGGCGATTCTGGTTTCGGACATCGTCGGCTATAGCCGGCTCGCGGGAGCGGACGAGGATCGCATTCTAGCGCGGCTCCGGGCGCTCCGCAGCGATCTCATCGATCCCATCATCTCGGTTCATCACGGGCGCATCGTCAAGCGCACCGGCGACGGCTCGATCATCGAGTTCAGGAGCGTGGTCGACGCTGTACGCTGCGCGATCGAAGTGCAGACCGGCATGGTCGAGCGCAACGTCGGCCTGCCGCCGGAAAAGCGCATCGAGTTTCGTATCGGCATCCACCTCGGCGATGTGGTCGAGGAGAGCGACGGCGACCTCATGGGCGACGGCGTGAATATCGCCTCTCGGCTGGAGAGTGTCGCTAAGCCCGGGGCGATCTGTCTCTCCGAGCAAGCCTACTGGCAAGTCAAGGGACGGCTCGAGATGGTGGTCACCGATCTTGGCGCGACCCAACTCAAAAACATCGCCGAGCCGGTCCACGTCTATTCGCTCGAAGTCGGCCAGCCGGCGCAGGCGAAACCGGTGGTGGCGGTCGCGGCGGAGAGCGCCGCCCCGCAGGCGCGCCTCTGGCTTTCGAAATGGCCAGCGTTCGCCGCGGCGCTTGCGCTCGTGCTTCTTGCGGCGGTGGCTCTTGCTTGGCGTGGGGGTTACGCGCCGCGTTTCATTGCTGCTTCCGTTGACGACAAGCTCGCCAGTGCGCCGCGGCTTTCGATCGTCGTTCTGCCGTTCGCGAATTTGAGCGGAGACAAGGAGCAGGACTTTTTCGCCGACGGAATCACCGATGACTTGACCACCGACCTTTCGCACCTGGCCGACAGCTTCGTCATCGCCCATGGCACAGCACTCACCTACAAGGGCAAGCCTGTGGAGGCTAAGCAGATCGGCAAGGACCTCGGCGTACGATATTTGTTGGAAGGCAGCGTGCGGAAGGTCGGCGAGACGATCACGATTAACGCGCAACTCATTTCCACTGAGACCGGTGCACATGTCTGGGCCGACCGGTTCGAGGGCGATCGGAGCAAGCTCGGCAGCTTGCAGGTCGAGGCCGTATCCCGTCTCGCCAATTCGCTTGGCGTCGAACTGGTGAAGGCCGAAGCGCTGCGGGCGGCGCGGGAGCGGCCCAACAATCCCGACGCCGTCGACCTCGAGATGCGGGGCTCGGCCGCCTACCAGGCTTCTTTGGACCAGTCCATGATGAACGAAACGCTCGGATACTTCGAGCGCGCCCTGCAACTCGATCCGGGCCTCACGACGGCGAAGATCGGTCTGGCGCAAGCGCTCATCGACCGATTTATGTGGTTGGGAGGCGGCGATGAGAAAGTAGATATCCCGCGCGCAGAAGCGCTGGTCGGCAGCGCCCTATCCGCCGAACCAAACAATGCTTCGGCGCACTTTACGAAAGCGAGCCTCTTAGGTGCGAAGAAACAGTTCGGTGATCAATTTGCTGAAATCGACGCGGCAATCGAAAACGATAAAAACTTCGCTTGGGCATATGCAACTCGTGGAGATATGCTCAATTGGGCCGGGCGAGCGGCGGAAAGCATCGCTGAGGATGAAACTGCGCTCCGGCTGAGCCCTCGGGACCCGGGACGAAACATGTGGCAATATGGCATTTGCCACGCACATACGCATCTGGCGCAATGGGAGCAGGCAATCGAGTGGTGCCAAAAATCCATCGCGACGGACGCAGGAACGTGGTTCCCCTATGTCGATCTCGCCGCCGCCAGCGCTTGGCTCGGCCATGACGCAGAGGCCAAAGCGGCGATCGCCGGCCTCCACAAAGTGTATCCGGGCTTTACCGTGCAGACCTTCGCGGACATGGCAGCGAGAGTGACGTACAACCCGACCTTCGCCCAGCAAATCCAGCGCATCCTCGAAGGCCTTCGGAAGGCGGGGCTGCCCGAGGGCGAGAAGAAAACGGATTAGGCCTTTGGCGCCACGGCACCAGTGGAGGCCGGCGATCGCGGAGGTGGAAAAAGCGATCGCCGACGATCGTAACCACGCAGGCGCCGCTGCCCATCTTGCGCAATGGGAACAGGCGATCGAATGGTGCAACAAGTCGATCGCCAGCGGCAATCTGACTCGGTGGCCGTATACCGACCTTGCCGCCGCCCACGGCTGGCTCGGCCACATGAAGGAGGCGAAGGAGGCCGCGGCCAAAGTGCTGACTGAAACTCGAGCCGGACTTCACCATTCAGGGTTGGATCGACCGCTGGAGCGACGATCCAACCTTCAACGCGCAACTTTAGCGCATCGCCGATGGCGCGCGCAAGGCGGGCGTGCCGGAGGGCGAAAAGAAGACGGATTGAGCCGGGCCGGACCACTTCCAATTTCCGCTCGCACGCCTCAGCCCCCTCGCGCCCGCACATAGGCGCGCTCGCCCGTCGTCGGACAATACCAGACCTCCAGCATCTCGCCGGTTGGCGGGTCGAGGAAGCGCTCGCCGGTGAAGCTCCAGTCTCGTCCGGGCGGAGCGTCGAGCGGGCGGCGCTTGTAGCCGCCTTTGCGGAAAAAGAACCAAATGAGAAAGAGCGCGAGAAAGAAGCCGACCGGGAAAAGAAACGGGATCATGAAACGGGTTCGATGACCGCCGCGGTGCCATAGGCGACGATTTCGCTCATCGTATTGCCGATCTCGGCGCTGTCGTAGCGCATCATCACGATAGCATTGGCGCCCATCGCGGTCGCGTTCTCAACCAGCCGATCCAGCGCGTGCCGGCGCGCCTCCTCCAGCAATCGCGTATATTCGTGGATCTCCCCGCCGACGATGGTGCGAAGACTGGCCATGATGTTGCCGCCGAGCCCGCGGCTGCGCACGACGACGCCAAAGCATTGTCCAAGCGTCCGAACAGTGCGATGGCCGGCGATATTTTCGGTGGTGGCGACGATCATGAGCGAATCCTGCGTTTCCAGCGAGGTTCGCACATCAAACCTAATCAACAGTTGCATTTCCCGGGCAGCGCGGCGTCGATGGCGCGCGGACGCGGCCAGCAGCCCTATTTGTTGATCGTCGCCGCCCCGGCCATGCACGCCACTTCATCCTGCGACCCGGCGCCGCCGGAACAGCCGATCGCGCCAATCAACTTGCCGTCCTCGATCAGCGGAATGCCGCCGCGCGAGCCCATGACGTCGTCGATCGTCAAGACGCGCGTATCGCCTTTCTGAATCGCCTCTTCGAAGGCTTTGGTCGGGCGACGGAACTTGGCCGATGCGCGCGCCTTGTGCTCGGAGACGGCGATCGAGCCGAGCTGGGCGCCGTCCATGCGCGCGAAAGCGAGAAGGTTTGCCCCGGGGTCGACGAGGGCGACATCGAGCGCCCAGCCGTGTTTCTCGGCCTCCGCAATGGCCGCGGCGATCGCAGCCTGAGCGCGAGCCAATGAAATCGGCGCGCCATAGGGGATGTTGAATGGCATCTTGTCGGGGATGACGTCGAGGGGATTGGTCTGCTGCGCGCCTGCCGCGCTTGAGAAGCCAAGAAATGCGGTCAACATCGCCGCACGCAGCCGAAGCGCCATGATCGTTCCTCCCGAATGCCCCAACGGGATTATTGCGCCCCGCGTCGCCGCTCGGCAAGGACACATTGGGATCATGGCGGCGCTTTACGAAATCACCGATCCGACTTAGCTTTCCTCAAAGACGCAATTTCGGAGCGGTTGGAGCGGCGGGTAACTTATGCTTGGTGCGCGAACTCTTATCCTGATCAGCCTTGCGAGCGTGGGCGTCGCGACCACCGAGGCGTCGGCCCAATCGCTATTCAATTTTCCGTTGAACTTGCCCGGGGCGTCGCCCCCGCCCAATCCACAGACCTTCCTGCCGCCGGACGCGGATCCGAACTACTCAACTCCGGGCGGCTTCGACAACGAAGTCGACATGACCCGCACCACCCGCAAGGAGGTGAATGACCCGACGGGCCAACCGGCGGGCACGGTCACCATCAACACGCATGAACGCAAGCTCTACCTCTCGGAGGGCGGCGGGCGGGCGCTGCAATACGGGATCGGCGTCGGGCGCCAGGGCTTCGCCTGGAAGGGCGAAGCGGAGGTCGGCCGAAAGTCGTTCTGGCCCGGATGGACGCCGCCGCCGGAAATGTTGGCCCGGCAGCGGGAGCTGCCGGTGCATATGGACGGCGGCATGGAGAATCCGCTCGGCGCGCGGGCGCTCTATCTGTTTCAGGGAAAGAAGGACACGTTGTTCCGCATCCACGGGACCAATGATCCGAGCTCCATCGGCAAGGCCGTGTCGTCCGGATGCATCCGGATGCTCGATTCCGACGTGATCGATCTTTATGGGCGGGTCGCGAAGGGAACGCCCGTCGTTGTGCTGTGAGGCCGATGGGCCTGGCTGCCCTGCGGACGCGCTTTGGCGTCCTGTCTCGATGTCTGCCAAATGCGAGCAAGGAGGGTCGCGTGTAGCGCCCGATGGGGTATGGAAAAGGAGCGCGCTGCGCATGCTCCTGCGGGAGCTTGTCGCCGCGCCTGCCCGCCCCTGCGGCTGGCATGCGTAGAGAAGACCGTTCAACTCAGTGGGAGGCGCCTCCGCCGGCGGGCTGATCGGCCGGCGCGGAAAGGGAGGATGGGCTGGGCGTCGCAGCTGGGGGGCTGGAACTGACGGTCCCGAAATAGAACCCGAGAATCGTGCCCATGACTCCTATCAGGATTGTCAAAAGGTCCTTGGCTTTTTCGAAGCGGACCTGCACCTCGTCCTTGGGCATCCAAAATGTTGTGATAGCGACCAGGAGAATGATCGCGATGGTCGCGAAAGCGAAGAGGAACGTGATCAGTCCCCGCGCCTGATTGACCTGAGCCATCAACTCGAAAAATCTCGGGTTGAAGAAAAGCCCATAGAAGATCGCGACGGCGACAACCACACCGAACAAAGCAAGGAGCAACGCTCCGAGATGACTGGTGAGCGTGACCAGAAGACCTCCGGGCCGCGCCTCCCCTGTCTGCCACCGACCGTAGTTCACGCTGACGGCGGAGATGAGGTTGTCCTTGTTGGGCGGGTTCGCCGCCTGGATGACACCGACGTAATCATTCAGACTGTTTGTCCACCACGGCCAATCCGCGCGTGGATCGGCGAAGGCCCGCAAAGCGGCCGTATCGGGATCCGGATTAGCTTGCGCGCGCAGCCAAGAGGCAAAGTCGGCCATATTTCCCCCCGGAGTTGTCGGCCCCAGGCTCTGGCGGCCAAGGAAAGCTCTGAAGTCGTTATAGGACAACAAAGCGGCGATCAATTGTTCAATCCTCAGAACGCACCGGTTATCGCCGTCAGTGCGGCCAATCCGCCGAGCGCTGCATCCCTACCCCGCGTTCCCCCGATACGTGCGGAGCCGCCAGGTAATTTCGCCCAATGGCGCGTTTCGAGCAATCCCGCGCCGTTGGGCGAGGCGACGATGCTGGGGACAAGCGAGCCCAACGCAGTCGGTCGCGACCGGTCGCTTTAATCGACCCGATTTATCCAATCGTCTGGCCTCTCGTTGCGCAGATTTGCCCAACCGCTCGCTTGAGAGCGCCGACCGTTGCTTGAGGGCTTAGCTCTCCGCCACGGTGAACACCGCGCATGGGGCGGCGATGCCGCGCAGGGCGTGGGTCCCGAGCGGGATCAGCGGCGCCGCGGTCTCGGCGGCGAAGGCGCCTGAGATGAGGACCGCCCGGTCGAGCGGCCGGCATAAACCCTCGAGCCGGCTGACCAGATTGACGGCCGGGCCGATGGCGGTGAAATCGAGCCGGTCGGCGGCGCCGATATTGCCCCACAGCATCTCGCCAAGATGCAGGGCAACACCAAACGGCAGCGGCGGCCGCCCATCCCTGCGCCGCGCCTCGTCGAGATGCGCCATGCCGCTCCGGGCGGCGGCGACGGCCTTGAGCGCGGTCTCGCAGGCGTTGCCTGGCGACCCGCCCACGACCGGAAAGATCGCCAGCACGCCGTCGCCCATGAATTTGAGCACTTCGCCGCCGAACGCGTGCACGGAACCTGCGATGCGGTCGAACCAGGCGTCGAGCGCCGAGATGACCGCGGCGGGCGGACTGCCCTCGGAAAGCGCGGTAAAGCCGCGCAGGTCGGCGAACAGGAGCGCGGCCTCGATGGTCTCGCCGATTCCGCGCCGCAATGGACCGGCCAGCACCCGCGCGGCGCTACGCCGGCCGAGATAGGCCTCGAGCGCCGCATTCAGTGTTGCGCGGGCGGTGAGCGCGGCGAGCGGCGCGGCGGCGAAGCGGGCGGCCTCGCGCAGGCGGTCGGCCTCGTCGGGCGTGAAGGGATGCTGGCCCACCCAGCCGAGCCTCGGCCCGTCGGGCCTCGGCTCGATGGCGTCTTCGTGCACGGGGCCGCCGCCAAGGCCCGCAAGCCAGCGCCGGCCGGCTTCGCCCGGCGGACGATCCGCCGATACGGCCGAATGCGCTCCGGCGACAAACCCCAGCGCCTCGATCACCTCATTGCTCTCGGCACGCCACAGCCAGGTGCGCCGGGCGATGAGAGGGTGGGGCGAGGCCAGCGTCAGGGCTCCGCCGGCGAGCGGCGCGCCATCCTTGATCAGGCGCTGGCCGAGGTTCGCCAGAAACCGTTCGGAACTCGGCGTCTCGGCGGCCAAGTCAACCAGCCAGGCGAGGGTCGAACTGAGCTGCATGGATCGATATCGGCTGGACTTGCCCTCCTTGTCATCAGCCTTTGAGCTTTTGCTGTCTCTCGGCCGCATGTTTCGGTTGCGCCGCCCGATCAATTATTCAACCAAACGGTTTACCTTCCGGGAACCTCGGCTCATATTGGCCTCAACGCGCCTCGGCTCTCCTTTCTTGGAAGGCCAAGAGATGATCGCGATCGGCGCCTGTCGATTTGGCGGCTGCGCGCGCGTCTGTAAGGCGGGAATGAGTTTTCACTTTCAGGAGAGGCGCATGGATGAATTGCTTGTGGTCCGCCGCGAGACCCAGATTGCGGCTCCGCCCGCCACCGTCTTCGCCTTTCTGACCGATCCGCAAAAGATCCTGAGCTGGATGGGCGCGGAAGCGGACACGGACGCTCATCGCGGCGGGCTCTATCTGGTCAAGGACATCGCAGGGCGGCCGGGTCGCACCGCGCGCGGTCAATTCCGCGAGGTCGTCCCAGTCCATCGCCTCGCCTATAGCTTCGGCTGGGACAACGATGCGAATGTGCCGCCGGGGTCGAGCCTGGTCGAAATCGACCTGTTGGAGCGGAACGGCGGCACGCTTGTCCGCATGACTCATACCGGACTTCCCAACGCTTATGAGCGCGAAGGCCATGCTAAGGGCTGGGCGTATTATCTTGGCCGGCTGGGGGTCGCCGCCGCTGGCGGAGATCCGGGCGTCGATCGAGGCCCGGCCGGCCACCCGTAGAGCATCGCTCCACCTGACCGAACCGCCATCGTCCCGGAGGCGCCGAACCGGTCGCCAGCGACCAGATGCGCGCCCGCGCACAAGATTACGCTGGCTAATGAATTCCAATACCTTGGCTGCTCTTTTGCGCAACTTTTTCGCCGCAATTTGCAGCTCGCTCTGATTCGCCGAGGGCCGACGACACGCTCCCCCTGGGCCATTCCGCTCGGTCTGGAAGAAGCCGCAAAATGGCCAAAACGAAAAACGCTCATTTCGCTTGGCGAAATGAACCGTTTCGCGGGGCATGTCGTATGTCCTTGAAATCATTATAGACGTTGAATCAGTGATTTCGCGGGATTGTTTGTTTTCAAGGATTTAACCTCCATTTCGTTTCGCCGTGCGCACGGGGTTGTTTGTTTTCAACACTTAGCGCGATTTTTTCGTTTCGCCCTCCTCTCGAGCACGCGTCCCACCTCCTGAGGGCCGACCAATGGATCGCGATCCGCCCTTCGGCGGACTGTTCTGACCATCCGCCACTCTATCATTGACTTCTTGAAAAGGGAATATTTATGTTATTTTCTGTGTATCGGAAGGAAGCGCAAGGCTCGGCCCGCCGGAGCCCTTGTCGTCGAGGCCCGACGCCCTCCGGCAAATCCTTTTCGCGGCGCCGGAAAAATTTTTTTCCGCCGCAGGGAATAAATCTGCCGCGTGGAAAGACTACTCCTCTGGAGAGGCAAGCCGGGTCGGGGTCTATCTGTTAACAGCGCTAACAATGAAGGGGTGCGGATGATGACGGGACATCACCAAATCGATCGACGGAGCCAGGACGAGCTGGCGCGCGGCGGGAGGGAGGGTCACACGATCATCGGCGCCCTGCCGTCCAAGCGCGGATCGCTCCTCGCAACGGGGGCGGCTATCCTCGCGATCATCTGCCCCGGCGCGGCCCTGGCCACGACCAAGACCCTGCCGGCGCCAACTTACACCGCGCAAGTGTCGGCCGAAGGCGACGGAAGTCCCGAAGCGCCGGGCAGCAGTCGTAGCCAGGGCAGCGGCTATGGCGAAATTTCCGATCTGTATCCCACGGATTTAGGCGTGGGAGCCCATTACACAAGACAGGTTGTGGATTACAGCACACATAAAGTCGTGGGGCAGGATTATTTTACCGATGCGAGAAGCCATACATCCAATGACGATGGCGGCACCGTGATCGTCAATGCCGATTCCAACCAGACGGGCGCACATGCCTATGCCTCATTGACCTTTTATTTCTGGCTAAGCGGGCCGGCGACAACCGACCCGGTGCCGATCAGCATCACGGGCGCGGCCGGCGCGCAGACGGACAGCATCAACGGCTTCGCCCAGGCCTGGTCCAGGATCACCGTGGACTACGAACAGCAGCCAGGCCCTTCCTCGGAGCGTTTCACTGAGACCTTCGGTAATGCCGAGCCGTCGGCTGCCATCGATACGGTCATCGACGTTCTTCCGAATTATAGTCAATATAGCGGCCGGGTGATCCTCGACGCCGCGGCCGACGCAGGAAATTCCGGCTATTATATCTACAACGCGGGTTTTCCTTACACCGGGATCGCGGAAGCCTATATCGACCCGATTATCTCGATCGCCGACCCGGAACTCGCCAAGCTCTACACCCTTGAGATCGGCCTGCCGGAGGACACGACGCCATCCTCGCCGTCCGCCGTCCCCGAACCGGCGAGCTGGGCGCTGATGATCGTGGGCTTCGGCGCGATCGGAATCGCGATGCGGCGACAGCGGCGCGTAAACCTCAGCTTCGCGTTAAACCCGTTCAAGCCTCAACCAAAGGCCTTTTAGGTATGAGAATCAAATCCTCGTGCGGTTGGTTCGGCGCGTCACTTGACCATCCTTCGAGACGCGATGCTGGGCATCGCGCTCAGGGTTGCAGGACATTTGCTCAATCACCAATCAAGTGGGATCGCCGTAGGATATTGGTCCAAGCGCATGCGGCGCGCTAGGATACCTCTCCACCAGAATTAGGACGCTCAAGGTCAATTCAGGACAGCACCGACGCAGCGCACTATCCGAAGTCGGACGCTTTGTGTAACGGAATGGGCGGGGGATAGCGCCGAGAGAGAGGCCCAGAGCGCGCGCGGGCGGCTCACGACGTCTTCCGGCCTCGCTTCGCCGGCGCCGCGTCAAGCTCTGGATAATGCCGGAAAATGCCCGATTCGTCGAAGGGAATCCGTCTGTCCGAGGCGAGATAAGCGGCGACACCCGGGAGCGCCGCGACCGACGCCGCCAGCGTCGCCAGCCCCTGATAAAGCTTGTCGGCGCCGGCGAATGCCTGCGGGAAGGCGTAAGTCATGCCAGCCCAGATCTGGAACAGCGACAGGTCGACGGTGGTGAGGTCGCCGCCGACGGCGTGCTTCGGTCCCGCCGGGTTGTCGGTGAGCACGCGCTCGAAATAGCCGAAATATTTCGGGACGCGATGCTGAAGGAAGGCCGTAGAGCGCGCCTTGGCCTCTTGTCTCTGGTCCTCGAAATAGAGGTCGGTCGAGATCGGATGGTGCGTGTCGTGAACCTCGGCGACGAAATCCGTGATCGTGAGCTGCAGCCCGTGGGCGAAGAAGCGGCCCGCCTCATCCTTCGGCGCAAGGCCAAGCTTGGGTCCAAGATATTGGAGGATGTTGGCGACATGCGAGACGACGATGGCGCCGTCACGCAGGAACGGGGGCGCGAACGGAGTTTGCGGGACTGCGGCGCCCTCGAGCATCGACATCATCGCCTTCATGCCGCGCCCGGCTCCGCGCTCGCGCGCGACGTCGACGTAAGGGGCCCCGGCCGCTTCGAGCGCCAGGCGCACAAACTCGCCGCGCCCCTGGATGCCCGGCCAGTAGTAGAGCTCATAAGGCATCGGGAATCCTTGCTTGAGAATGAGCGCGCCGGCGTCGCCGGGCGGCCAGCTGGCCCGCCCTGGCGCTATGGCTTGCCGGCCTCATGCGGATCGATCTGCGGCCGCATGCGGTCAGCGGCTTTGACATAGCGGCGCGCGAAGTCGAGGAGCTCGCCGTCGGTCGGATGGTCCGCCTTCTCGACGCCCTCGACATGCGCCCGGATGGCCGGATGCTTCTCAGCCAGGAATTTGGCGAAGAAGTCCTTTTCCTGCGCCGGACCGACGATGAGGATCGCGCCAGCGTCGGCGATCGTCTTCGCGACATCCTCGAAGAACGGCTTGTTCTCCTCGGTCCTGTGGCCGGTCCGCTTCTCATGGGCGTGGAGGTCGCGAACGACGTGGTCGCGGATCAATGTGCCCGTCGCCTCTTCGACGTTGAAGTGGAGAATGCGCGCCCGTTGATGATCGATCCAGACGACTGCGTGATAATGATCGGCCATGGCGGGCTCCTTTGCGACGATCAGCGTTTGACCCTACCGCGGCGTAGGAGGCTGCGCTATGACCCGCTTCATGCGGAAAGATGGCAAGGCCGTGGCGACAGCGACCGCTCCGCCCGACAAGGCGGCCTCTTATGAGATCAGCGAAGACGAATCGGGCATGCGGCTCGACCGCTGGCTGCACCGCCGGTTTCCGGACGTCTCGAATTCGCACCTGATGCGGATCGTGCGCAAGGGCGAGGTGCGCGTCTCGGGTAAGCGGGCGGACGTTTCGACCCGGCTCGCGGGCGGCCAAAGCGTGCGCGTGCCGCCGCTCAAGATCGCCGCACAGCAAGCATCGCCGGTCAAGCGCGCTGATCCTGGCGACCGCGAAGCGGTCCGGGCGATGACTTTGTTCGAGGATCGGGACGTGCTGGTGCTCAACAAGCCTTACGGCCTCGCGGTCCAGGGCGGCTCCGGGACCAAGCGCCATATCGACGGCATGCTTCAGGCGCTCGCCGACAAGGACGGCAATCGGCCGGTACTCGTTCATCGGCTCGATCGCGACACAACCGGCGTTCTTCTGATCGCCAAAACGCGAAGAATGGCGGCGGAGCTTGGCGAGACCTTTCGCTCGCGCCGGGCGAAGAAGATCTATTGGGCGCTGGTCGAGGGCGTGCCAAAGCCGGGGCAGGGACGCGTCTCGATGTTTCTCGCCAAGGGCGAGGGCATGGGAGAAACGCGTCGCCAGGGCAGGGCGGACCTCGAGCGGATGCGCGTCGCCAAGCATGGCGATCCTGACGCTCAGCACTCGCTCACCCTCTATGCGGTCGTCGACAAGGTCGCGCCGCGGCTGGCGTGGCTGTCGATGCGCCCGGTTACGGGCCGCACCCACCAGCTGCGCGCCCATTGCGAGGCGATCGGCCATCCGATCATCGGCGATCCGAAATACAACCGGCGTCCCGCCAACGATCCCGCCCGCAGCGATCCTCTGCGCGCCGTTCCGCCCGGGCTCGAAGCCAAGCTGCATCTCCTGGCGCGCCGCCTCATCCTGCCCCATCCACGCAGCGGCGTGATCGACGTGACCGCGCCGCTTCCGGAGCACATGAAGAAAAGCTTCGCCATGTTCGGCTTCGACGAGACGGAGCGTGACCCGATCGAGGACGCGCCGGATGAGTGAGCCCTCATCCCCAACCCCTCTCCCAGGCACAGGCGAGGGGAGCAAAGACCCGATGCGGGCCGCGCAGGCGAACATGCGGCCCCCGCCGGTCAGGCGCTTTTACACAGCGGTCGAAGTGCGCGAGGAGGATGGGCGCCATGCGCTCATGCTCGACGGCCGCCGCGCGCGGACGCCGGGCCGCAACCCTCTTTCGGCGACAAGCCGGGCGCTGATGCTTGAAGTCGCCGCCGAATGGGAGCGGCAACCTGAGACTATCGATCCAGCCGCGATGCCGCTCACGCGGCTTCTCAATTCAGCGATCGACGGCGTCGCGCATACGATGGCCGAAACGCGGGCCGATATTCTCCGCTACGCCGGCTCCGATCTTCTGTGTTACCGGGCCGAGGAGCTGGAGGCGCTGGTTGCGCGCCAGGCCAACGCGTTCGACCCGATTCTGCTCTGGGCGGCCGAAACGCTCGGGGCGCGCTTCAATGTAACCGCCGGGGTGATGCATGTCGCGCAGCCGCAGGCAGCGCTGGCCGCCATCGGCGCGGCGCTCGCCGCCTACGATGACCCTGCTGCGCTCGCCGCGCTCAGCGTGATGACGACGCTGACCGGCTCCGCCCTGCTGGCGTTGGCTGTCGCGCGAGGATTTCTCTCGCCCGAAGCCGCGTGGCAAGCGGCGCATATCGACGAGGATTTTCAGGTCGAGCGCTGGGGCGCGGACGCGGAGGCGATGGCGCGGCGCGAGGCGCGCTGGCGCGAATTCGAGGCGGCGGGGGTCCGTGCTGACGGCATAATTGTGACGCCGCAACCCCCTGATGCGACTGGTAATGGAATAGTCACTTGGACTAATTATTTGGCGCCTTTTGTACGTTAGGGCGCCCATCGCCCGCGGCTTGCGCTATGGTCGCTGCCAGCCGAGGGGCGCCATGATTCGCCGTCATTCGCCGCGAAGAATTTGCGGTCGCGCGAGTTTCGAATGGGGAAGTTCTCGCGCCAAGCTTGCGCGCGCCGGAAGGCTGCCGCCGGTTGCTGCGCTCCTTCTCATCGCGTCTGCGCCTTGGCTCGAAACCGCCTCCGCCCAGACCTGCCCGACCAACCCGCAGGGCGAGGTGACCGCCACCTCAACGTCTTGCGCCATTCCTCCGGGGGCCACGGTCCATCGCATCACGGCGTCGACAAGCTCGGCAGTGGTGGCGAACGGCGTGGATGTTTCTGTGCCCTTCGGCGTCGGCGTGACTTCGCAGAGCGGAAGCCTCATCACCTTCGGCGTCGATCCGACAGCGGGCGCATCCAGCATCACCTCCCAGTTCGGCGGCGGAGGAGTCACCGTGCTGGTCGCCAATGGAGCGTCCAGCACGATCGACGCCAGCGGCCTCATGGTGACCTTTAGCGGCGGCGGCGACATCATGGCTGAAGCCCAGGCCGGCGGCCAGATCATCCTGCGCAACGGTACGACTATCGACGTTCTAAACAGCGGCGGCAACCAGGGCCTTCTGGCGACCGGGACGGGCAGCAAAATTATTGTCGACGACATCACCGAAACCGAGACGGTCGGCGGCGGCGATTTCGGCGTCCATGCCCAGTCCGGCGGCGAGATCGATCTGACCAACAGCGCATTCAACTTTGACGGCAATGGCGGCGGCGAAACTGTCGTGGTCGCGGAATCGAACAGCACGATTGTTGCGCAAAACACGACTTTCACAGCCACGGGCGGAGGGGGCGGGGACGTCGCGATCAAGGTGGATACGGGAAGCAACGTCTCGCTGACGGGAGGCTCGATCACCATGACCAGCGTCGGCGGCGGCGAGATCGCGGTGCTTGCGCAGTCTCCGGGCTCGACCTTCACTGCAACCGACGTTCCAATCACACTCTCCGGCGCGGGCGGCGACACCGCCGTCAAGGCGGCGAACGGCGCCGCGATCACGCTGATCGGCGGTTCGGATTCGGTCATCTCCAGCGCTGGCGGCGAGAAAGGGATCTGGGCGACCGGCGCTGGCAGTTCGATCACCGCGACCGGAGCGGCGATTTCCGTCCCGTTGAGCCAGGGCGGGTTCGGCGTACTGGCCGATACGGCCGGAACGATTGCGCTTAGCGGGGGTTCGGTCAGCACCGGCGGTGAGGGGTCGATCGGCATTCGCGCGACTGGCGCCGGCAGTTCGGTCACCGGCGTAGATGGCGTAACCGTAGCTACCATGGGCGACAACGCGATCGGCGTCGATGCAAGCGCCGGCGGGACGGTTTCGCTCACGGGGGGCGCCGTCACGACTTCAGGCGGCGGGGCTGCTGCCCTCAGCGCCTCCGCTGGGGCGATCGCGGCGTCCGATGTGACCATTGCGACAAACGGCCCAGCGGCGCCGGGCGGCGTCGTGCAAAACGGCGGGGTCATGACGATCGGCGGCGGCAGCGTGACGACCTCGGGCGCGGGCAGCTTCGGCTTTCTCTTCCAGGGCTCGGGGGGAGTTGCCAATGCGCTTCAGATCACGGGCGCGACAGTCGATTCGGCGGCGGACGCGTTCCGGGTCGAGGGGGTTACCGCGAACATCGATTTGAGCGGAGCGACTGTCGCCGGCGCCAATGGCATCCTTATGAGTACAGAGGGGACGGCCGCCGCCTCATTGACGGCGACGTCCTCATTACTCACGGGCGCGATAGCGACCGGCGCCGGCGGCGTCTCGGATGTGACTTTGCAAGGCGGCACAGTCTGGAACATGACCGGCAGTTCAAACGTCACGAGCCTCGTCAACGCCGACACGAGTACGATCGTCTTCTCCGCGCCTCTCGGCGATCCGACGCAGCTCGCCAGCTACAAGACGCTGACGGCCGTCAACTATACCGGCATGGGCGGCGGAATCGTGCTCAACACCTTTCTCGGCGACGACAGCTCGCCGTCCGACCGGCTGATCATTGACGGGGGCGCGGCGACAGGCGCGACGAGACTTGATATCCGGAACACAACCGGCCCAGGCGCGGAGACGGTCGCGAACGGCATTCTGGTTGTGCAGGCAAATGCTGGCGCGACGACGACGCCAGGCGCGTTCAGCCTTTTGAACGGCGAATTGCGGGCCGGCGCTTTTGACTACGATCTGTTCCGGGGCGGACTTAACCCCAGCAACTTCCCGAATGATTGGTTCCTGCGCTCGACGTTCATGGGCGGCGGTGGAGGCGGTGGCGGCGGCGGTGGAGGCGGCGGCGGAGGCGGCGGGGGTAGCGGAGGCGGCGGTGGCGTGCTTCCGCCCATCCCGCCATTCCCCATTGATCCGCCGCCGAACCCGTTGCCGCCCGGCGTCGCCTTTCCGATTATCGGGCCGGAGCTCGCCACCTATGGCGTGGTGCAGCCTCTGGCGCGGCAATTGGGGCTCAGCATCCTCGGCACGCTCGACGACCGGGTCGGCGACACTTACGAGCCGGATGGTTGCGCCGTCGCGCCTGCGGTCGCTTCCGCCGCGGCCGCGACTTCTGCGGTCGACCTGCCGACCAAGAAGCCAGCCGATGTGCCGACCAAGAAGCCCGGGCCTGCGCCCTGCCCGTTCTTCTCGCCCTCAGTCTGGGGGCGCTTCTTCGGCCAGACGATCCACAACCACTATCAAGCCTTCGCCGATCCCAGCGCCAACGGCGATCTGGGAGGCTTCCAGGGCGGCATCGATCTTCTGCGCGGATCTCTGATCGCCGGTCACTACGAGCGCGCCGGCCTCTATGGCGCTTATGGCGACGTGCACGCCGACGTGAACGGCCTCGTCACCAATCCGGCGGCGACCGCCTATGTCCTAAGCCGCACCGGATCGATGAACCTCAACTCCTGGTCGGCGGGCGGCTACTGGACGCATGTCGGGCCCGGCGGCTGGTATCTCGACGCCGTGCTGCAGGGGACCTGGTATTACGGCTCGGCCAGCACCCAGTTCGCGAGGCTCAACACCGACGGCACGGGCTTCATTGCGTCCCTGGAGGGCGGCTATCCATACGCTTGGCCGCAACTCGGGCCGGGGTTCGTGATCGAGCCGCAGGGGCAGATCCTATGGCAGAAGGTGTCCTTCCGGCACGACTATGACGGGCTCGGCGATGTCGCGCTCGGTGACACCACGGGGCCGAGCGGGCGCGTCGGGCTCAGGACCAAATGGACGATCGTCACCGCGGGCGGTCAGGTGTGGCAGCCGTATCTCAGGGGCAATCTCCGGCGGGATTGGGGGGCGGAGGCCGACGCCGTCTATTCGGGGACGGACCTCGTGCCGCTGGCCAGTCAGGTCACCAGGCTGGAGCTTGGCGGCGGCCTGACGGGAAGGATCAACGCCAACGTCTCCGTCTTCGCCAATGTCGACTACGAGTTCGCGGTCGGCGCCGCCGAGGGCGAGAAACGAAGCGGCGTTCGAGGCGCGTTCGGCGCAAGGTACACGTGGTGACGGGCCTGCGCCCCGGCGCAACCTCCGCCGCCGTCCGGTTCCGAGGTCTGCCCAGCCAATGAGGACGCAGGCCAAAAGCCGCGTTCGCCGCGATTGCACAGCGCGCGGGACGGCGAACCTCCGCAGCTACGAAACCTTGCGCCGCGCTTAGGGCGCCAATCCGCTTGGGGCCTAATTTCGCGAGCAGTTCGTTGCGAGCGTCGAGCGCTTCCAGCTGGCCGCCCGGCATGCGACGCCGCTTCGCTCGCCGAGTTGGCGCGAAGCAACGCGCACCGTAAAAGACGTTCTGGCCTGTCTGGATGCCCGCAGCGAGCGCGCGTGTCGGCGGCGGCGAGGAGCGCTTCGCCGCGATGGCGCGTCGCACGCCTCCAACGCGCGACGCGCGTCATGCGGCTGCTTGAGGCGCGATGGCGCCTTGAAATCGAAAATAGCGAGCTTTTTTCCTATCTCAGAAATACCGGTCGGCCGGCTGGTCGTGCTACGCTAGGTTGGAAGCACTCCTAAGGTTCCGGACCCGCTGATGAAGGACATCCTCGCCCGCCTCGACGCCCGTCGCGAGCGCGCCCACCTTGGCGGCGGCAAAGAGCGCATCGCCGCGCAGCACGCCAAGGGAAAGCTCACCGCGCGCGAACGCATCGAGCTCCTGCTCGATCACGACTCGTTCGAGGAGTTCGACATGTTCGTCCAGCATCGCTGCGACGACTTCGGGATGGCGGAGACCAAGATACCTGGCGACGGAGTGGTCACCGGATGGGGCACCGTCAACGGCCGCACTGTCTATGTGTTCGCCAAGGATTTCACGGTGTTCGGCGGCTCGCTTAGCGAGACGCATGCAGGGAAGATCACCAAAATCCAGGACATGGCGCTGAAGAACCGCGCGCCGATCGTCGGTCTGTTCGACGCGGGCGGCGCCCGGATCCAGGAGGGCGTCGCGGCGCTCGGCGGCTATGGCGAAGTGTTTCAGCGCAATGTGCTCGCCTCCGGCGTCATTCCGCAGATTTCGGTGATTATGGGCCCCTGCGCCGGCGGTGACGTCTATTCGCCCGCGATGACCGATTTCATCTTCATGGTGCGCGACACGAGCTACATGTTCGTCACCGGCCCGGAAGTGGTGAGGACGGTGACCAACGAAACCGTGACCGCCGAGGAACTGGGCGGGGCGCAGGTTCACACCACCCGTTCCTCCATCGCCGACCGGGCTTATGACAACGACGTCGAGGCGCTGCTGCAGATGCGCAGGCTGATCGATTTCCTGCCGGCTTCCAACCTCGAACCGCCGCCCACGCTGCCGAGCTTCGACGATCCCGACCGGATCGACGTGTCGCTCGACACTCTAATTCCGGATAGTCCCAACAAGCCTTACGATATCAAGGAGCTGATCCTCAAAGTTGCCGACGAGGGTGATTTCTTCGAGATCCAGGAGGCGCACGCCAAAAACATCGTGACGGGCTTCGCTCGCGTTGGCGGAACGACGGTCGGCATGGTCGCCAACCAGCCGTTGGCGCTCGCCGGCGTCCTCGATTCCGACGCATCGCGCAAGGGGGCGCGCTTCGTGCGCTTCTGCGACTGCTTCAACATTCCGATCATAACCTTCGTCGACGTGCCCGGCTTCCTGCCCGGGACGGCGCAGGAATATGGCGGGCTCATCAAGCATGGCGCAAAGCTGTTGTTCGCCTACGCCGAGGCGACGGTTCCCAAGGTCACGGTCATCACCCGAAAGGCGTTCGGCGGCGCCTATGACGTTATGGCGTCCAAGCACTTGCGCGGCGACATCAATCTCGCCTGGCCGACGGCGCAGATCGCGGTGATGGGGGCCAAGGGGGCGGTCGAAATCATCTTCAGGGTGGACGTGAACAATCCGGCGAAGATCGCTGAAAGAACGAAGGAATACGAGGATGCATTCCTGTCGCCGTTCGTCGCCGCCGAACGCGGCTATATTGATGAAGTGATCATGCCGCACGCGACCCGCAGGCGCCTGTCGCGGGTGCTGGCGATGCTGCGCAACAAGAAGCTCGAGAACCCATGGAAGAAGCACGACAATATCCCGCTGTGAGCGGGCCAGCATCGATGAGGCCGTGATGCGCCTTGCAACATGTCCGGTCCCGGTGCTTTGCGCCCAGACGTGACGCGACTGGCAAGCGCAGGTCGCCCCCGCCGCGCGACACCGCCGCTTGGCCTCGCGGCTGCGGGTCGTTGGCCTCGCAGCGGGCCAGGGCCAGTCGAGCGTTCGCTCAGGATTTCTTGCCCGGCGGCTGCAACGCCTGGCCGGTCGCCCCTTGCGACTTCTTGTATTCGGACACGGAGCTCTTCGCCTTGTCTGACTTCGGCTTTTTGGATTCCTTGTTGTTTCGCATCTGACCCTTCGCCATCGATTCCTCCTTATGCCCCGCGCCCGAGTCCGCAATTGTGACACAGACCGCCGCGCCCCGCCACAGGCCGGCGGCCCCGTGACTACCGAAGCCGCCCGCCCGCGAGGCGGATAGAGGAAACCGGCGGACTCAGTCGGGCTGTCAGCCCTCGCGGCGCCAGCGGCGCCAATGGCCGTGGCCCATGGGCCCGCGGAAAAGCACGGCGAAGCGGCGCTTCTGGCCGTCGTCCAGGCTGTCGTAAAGCGGCTTGGCGGCGGCGGCCAGTTTTTGCAGATCGGCGGCGCGCGCGCTCAGACGCTCGGACGCCCGGGCGAGGCGATCGATCGGATTGATCTCGACGTCCGCGTCCTGATTGTCATCGCGTCGCTCCCTCCAAGCGGCGAAGCGCTCGGCTCTTTGCTTGGCGAGATCGCGCATCGCCGATTCGAGCGGCGGCCAATTCTTCTCCTGTTCGGCGTTCAGTTCGAGGCCAGCCTTCAGCGCGGCTATGCGCGCGTCAACGAAGGCGGCGCGGTCCTCGGGGGTGAACCGATCGTGCTGCGACCGTTGTGCGGAATCGTCGGCGACGGCGAAGCTCCCGCTTAACGTGGGCGCCAAAGTAAGCGCGCTCGCTAGGGCAATCACGGAAAGCGCTGTTTTCATGCAACGAATTTCCTCCATGCGCATTTTGCGGACGACGCGAACGCTAGATGAGCGCCGCGCGGAGGTCCAATGACAAGGGCGTGAGGACTTTCTTGATCAACCGTTAACCCGGCTTTCATCTTCGTGAAACCATGCGCCTTTGCTGAAGCTTAACTGTGCCAACACGCTCTTCATCGCCCTGCCGCCGGATTCACCTGCGGGAAAATATTGAGGCGCAGGGTCTCTCCGCGTCCAGATCCGTCGACAGAGTCGCCGGCCCGGAGAGAGTGCAGGTGCGTATGATGGCTTTCGCGATCGACAGGAGCCGAACGATCATCAGTGCGATGATCCTTGGCCGCCGGGTGACGGCGCAAGATGTCGCATGGCTGAAGCGCGAAGTGTTCACGACGGGCGAAGTCACGCGCGAATCCGCCGACGAACTCTTCACCGTCGTTCGGGCCGAGATGGACAATGCGCCCGAATGGAAAGAATTCTTTGTTGAAATGATCGCCGAACATGTCGTCCGGCAGGCCGACACGCCTGGCGTCGTCAAGGACGAGCAGGCTGTTTGGCTTCTCGCGCGCGTCGACGAATGCAAATCGGTCGAGGCCTTGGCCGCGCTTGTCAACGTGTGCGCCGAAGCGCAACGCGCGCCGGACTGGTTCGTGGCCGCGGCGAAAGAGCGAGCCGCCGCAGCCGGATGGTCCACCGCCGCGACTGGGCTCCGCGCGACCGTCGGATAGCCCTTCCAGCCCCATATCCCGGAATCGGCGAAACGCCTTGCGGCGACCGGGCGCCTCGCGCTATCGGATATGGGCGCGGAGCCCAAGAGGCGCCTCAAAGCGCTGGCCGCCGGCGAGGAGTACCCGACATGATCAGAGGCGCAGCAGCTTCGCTTGCGGTCGCCGCTTTTTTTGCGCTCGGCGTCGCTGGTCAGCCGGGCGCAGCCAAAGCTCAGCCCTCTGGCTACCCGCCCGAGCAGGTCGACTGGACCGTCGGCCCGGGATATTTCGGCTTCAGCGGCTATCCTTGGCCAGGACCGCCGTTCGCCTGGCCGACTCTCAGGCCGACTTATGGCTGCTACTTCACTCGCGCGAGACTTAAGAACGCGTGGCGGGAGGTCGAGGTCTGCTCCTGAACATGGGCGCATCGCGCCCCTTCCCTGAATCAATCGCAAACCCTCGGCGGGCGCGGTTTACGCGCTTCTATCGTTCCAATAGAAACAGCCGTTGAAGGAAAGCTTGACCCTTTCCTCGCAAGGGCGCGATGTTCAAGACAATCCTGATCGCTAACCGCGGCGAAATCGCCTGTCGCATCATCAAGACGGCGCGCCGCATGGGCATCAGGACCGTCGCCGTCTATTCCGAAGCCGACAAGGACGCTCTGCATGTCGAGATGGCGGACGAAGCCGTCGCCATCGGCCCGCCCGCCGCGGCCCAGTCCTATCTCATGATCGACAAGATCGTCGCCGCCTGCCTCAAGACCGGCGCCGAGGCGGTCCATCCGGGCTATGGCTTCCTCTCCGAGCGCGCGGCGTTCGCGCATGCGCTCGCGGAAGCGAACATCGTCTTCATCGGCCCCAATTCCAAAGCCATCGAGGCGATGGGCGATAAGATCGAATTGAAGAAATTCGCCAACGCGGCCAAGGTCTCGACCGTCCCCGGCTATCTCGGCGTGATCGAATTGCCGGAGCGCGCGTCCGAGATCGCAGACGAAATCGGCTATCCGGTGATGATCAAGGCCTCGGCCGGCGGCGGCGGCAAGGGCATGCGGATCGCCCACTCCCGCAAAGAGGTCGCGGAAGGCTTCGCCCGGGCGCGCTCTGAGGCGAAATCCTCCTTCGGCGACGATCGGGTCTTCGTCGAAAAATTCATCGTCAATCCGCGTCATGTCGAGATTCAGGTGCTCGGCGACAAGCACGGGAACGTGATTTATCTCGGCGAGCGCGAGTGCTCGATCCAACGCCGCAACCAGAAGGTGATCGAGGAGGCGCCGTCGCCGCTCCTCGATGCAGCAACGCGCAAGCAGATGGGCGAACAGGCGGTCGCGCTCGCTAAGGCGGTGCAATACGATTCCGCCGGCACGGTCGAATTTGTCGCGGGCCAAGACCGAAGCTTCTATTTCCTCGAGATGAACACTCGCCTGCAGGTCGAGCATCCAGTGACGGAACTCATCACCGGCGTCGATCTCGTCGAGGAGATGATCCGCAGCGCCGCGGGCGAGCCTCTGCGCCTGAAGCAGTCGGACGTGAAGCTGACCGGCTGGGCGGTCGAGAGCCGGGTTTACGCGGAGGATCCGACGCGCGGCTTCCTGCCGTCGACCGGGCGGCTCACACGCTACCGGCCGCCGGCCGAAGGAACCCATGACGGCGTCACGGTGCGCAACGACACCGGCGTGTTCGAGGGCGGCGAGATCTCGATCCACTACGATCCGATGATCGCCAAGCTCGTCACCCACGCGCCCGACCGGCTCGGCGCGATCGAGGCGCAGGCGACCGCGCTTGACGCCTTCGTCATCGACGGCATCCGCCACAACATCCCTTTTCTTTCAGCGCTGATGCAGCATCCGCGCTGGCGCGAGGGGCGGCTCTCGACTGGCTTCATCGCCGAGGAATTTCCCGACGGGTTCCACCCCTTGGTCGCCAAGGGTGAGACCGAGCGCCATCTGGTTGTGGCCGCGGCTATGATCGATCATGCGCTCAACCAGCGAAAGCGGCATATTTCCGGCCAGTTACGCGAACCCGAGCAGATGCGCTTCGAGCTCAAGCGGGTGGTCGCAATGGGCGCGAAGCGCATCGAACTCGAGATAGAGCCGAGACAGGCCGGGGTTGCGATGGTGTTTGCGGACGGTCACAAGGTCGAGGCCCGTTCGGACTGGAAGCCGGGCGATCCGCTGTGGCGCGGAACGATCGACGGCGCCGACATCGCCGTGCAAGCGCGCCCGATCCTCAACGGCTATGCGCTCTCCCATGCCGGGGTTGGCGTCGACGCCCGCGTCTACACCCGCCGCGAGGCTAAGCTCGCGGCGCTGATGATCGAGCGCAAGGCGGCCGACGGCTCTCGCTTCCTGCTCTGCCCGATGCCAGGCCTGGTCAAGGCGATCGCCGTCAAGGTCGGGCAGGAGGTCAAGGCGGGAGAGCAGCTCTGCATCGTCGAGGCGATGAAAATGGAGAACGTGCTCAACGCCGAGCGCGACGCGACGGTGAAGGCGATCCTGTGCAAGGAAGGCGATTCGCTCGCGGTCGACGCGGTGATCATGGAGTTCGCATGAGCGATCGCAGCTGATTTCCTCGGGCTCGCCGTTCGAGAAGACGTATGGCTATTCGCGCGCGGTCGTTTCCGGCGATGAGGTCCATATCGCGGGCACGACGGGATATGACTACGCGAAAATGGCGATGCCCGACGACGTCGCCGAGCAGACCCGCAACATCTATTCGACCTTCGCAAAGGTGATGAAGGAGGCCGGCGGCGACCTCGCCGATATCGTCCGGTTGCGCACCTTCGTCACCGATGTCTCCTATTGTGAAGCAGTGGTCACGGTGCAGGGCGAGACCTTCGGCGCGATCCGCCCGGCGGCGACGATCGTGGTCGTGTCGGCGCTGCTCAAGCCGGAAATGAAGGTCGAGATCGAGGCCGACGCGCGGCTCAGCGGGCGTCGGCCATAGCGCTTCTCGTCAGGCCGCCTTCTTGACCCAGATCGCGCACCAGCCGGTCGGCGCAATGTCGCCATCGATCATCTTGCACGAATTGGGGGCGATGAAGAAGTTGCAGCCGTCGCACTGGTGGCCGTCCTTCGGCGTCGTCTGATAATGGACCGCGGTCTGGGCGATCTTGGCCTGCGCCTGGCCGACCGTCAGCGCAAGAATGGGCGCGGCGCCGGCGGCGGCGAAAAGCACGATGCGCCGGCTGACGCCCGATGTGTTGCAAGTCTCACGCATAAGCGCCTCCTCGTCGGCGGGATCATCTCGCGACGGGAAGCTCGCCGGCCCCGGCCAACCCTCCGCCAGTTTAGAATGGTTCTCAACTGGATTTAGAATGATTCTAAATAGGCGCGCAGTCAATCGCTCTCAATCGCCGTCGTGCGCCTATCGGATCTCAGCTAAAGTCAAAACCAATCGCCTGCTTGCCGGATGATCGCCTGAGGGATTGCCGCTGTGCGAAGACGACGCGGTGGGGAGACGACGACCGCAATGCACAAACACCGGCCATTCATCGTCGGCCTAGCGATGGGTCAAATCGACCCCTAAGCGGAAGTTCATCGCGGCTGATTGAATGTCGCGGATGGACGTGAAGCGGCCCAGCGCCATGTCGCGTTCGAGGTTTCTGTCGTCGGCAACCGCTGCGGACGTGACGATCGTCCGCAGCTACCCAACGCGGCCGGGCTTAGTTCCCACGAGATGACGCGGAGTGAAAAGGTGCTTGGGCCCCGTAAGCACCTATCGGTCGTGATCACGCGATCTCGCAGTGGGCCAAGGAAAACTGTTGAGTTGCTCGACGTCATCCAAGAGGCTCCTAACCCCTCGCCCTCGCAGCCGGGCTGGATATCTTACATCTCGGACGCCCCAGGTACTGGACCGCGATTTAGTCGACCCCTTGTCCGCAGTCTCGGACGCGCTAAGGTTCTCACTTGGGGGACGTCGTTTCTTCCCCCCGGAGGAAACGCGATGTTGAAATCAATCATATTCACCGGCGCCGCACTCGCGCTGTCGGCGGCATGCATCCTGCCACCCCTGGGCGTCAACGCGGCGTGGGCGCAATCCGCATCGCTCTACATCAACGCGGTCGACATTGACATCGTACCCGGCCAAATCGATAATTACTTGGCCGCGCTTAAGGAGAACGGGGCCGCCTCGGTGCATGAGCCGGGCTGCCGTGAATTCAATATCGCGGTGTCGCAAAAGGATACGAACCGCGTGTTCGTGTTCGAAGTGTACGACAACGCCGCTGCCTTTGATGCGCACCTACAAACCGATCATTTCAAGAAATACGCGGCGACCACCAAGGGCATGATCGCCAAGCGTGACCCCCACCCGCTCTTGCCGGTTGCGGCGTACGCTAAGGGTGTGCAGTAGGGGGCGAGAGTCTCTCTGGTTGTTAATCCTAATTTGCTCGGTCAAAATCGACAGTTAGGCTTCTCGGAGCGCCGCCTCGAGAATGGCGACATCCTGCTCGACGGAGCCGCCGCTTACGCCAACGCCGGCAACCAACTCGCCCTCGCTGCGGAGCGGTGCTCCTCCTCCCATCACACAGTACCTCCCCTGAGACATCAGCGGGAAGAGCGCCTGCCCAGGCTGCGCAAGCGGAAGAAGGTCGGCCGTTCGTGTCCCAACGAGCGCAGACGTATAAGCTTTTCGCTCCGAGAGTCCGATCGAGAAAGCCGGCGCCCGATTCATGCGATGTTTGAGGATGAGGTTGCCGTGAATATCGATCACGGAAACGGCGACGGGGACGCCGGCGCGCGATGCTTCCGCCTCGACGCGCTCTGCGATCCTTTTCGCGAAGGCGAGCAAATCCATGATGCGCGTCCTTTCAGGTTTCCAGAGAGCGGGATACGGAGACCAAAACCTGCGCCGTTTCGGCTCTGCGACACCTCAGCGGCCAAGTCGCCCCAGGTACGATCCCAGCCGATCTTCGGCATCTCCGGACTTATGAAATCCAAGCTCGAACAGGGTCTTGATCCTCTCCTGCGCCGCAGGCCTAGCGATCGAAGCCATGCAGGCGTCCCATCCGGCCGAGATTTCGACGTCCGGGGGCAAGCTTGCGGCGTTCACGAGCCGCTTCGTGTTCGCGATCGCCCATTTGTCGAACGAAGCTATGCGGGTCGCAAGCGCATCGACGAACCCGTCGAGCTCCGCGTCCGGCAGCGACCTGTTCACATAGCCATAGGCCTCAGCCAGGTCGCCGCGGATGTCATTGGACGAGAGCAGCACCTCCAAGGCGCGTCCCCTGCCCATCAGCCGAGGTAACCGAGCCATGGGTCCGCCGCCGGCGACCAAGCCGACGCCCACTTCCCACTGCGACAGAACCGCTTTTTCCCGGCTTGCGAAACTCATGTCGCAGGCAAGCGCAATCTCGCTTCCGTTCCCCGTCGCCCGACCCCGGATCAAGGCGATCGATACGACAGGCGCGTGCGTCAGGCGGACAAGTATATCCGGCCAAGCCTCCAGTCCCGTGGGCCCTTGAGGTATGTCGGTGAGGTCTTCGAGCTTAGCGTTGAAATCGCTGTGGTTCAGGAAGAACCCTTCGACAGCGCTGTCAAACACCACAACCCTCAGCGCTTCGTCGGTCTCAAGCGCCGTCACGATTTCCCGGAATTCCACAACGAATTCTGGACCCATCAAATTGAGCGGCGGATTATCGAATGTGACCCGCCAATATCTCGACGAGGGCCGGGTGAGTTTGATCTGCGCCATCTTCAGTCTCGCCTCCATCTGGGCCGCCTATAGCGCGTCCAGAGGACGTTGAGCTTTCGCCGACTAAGCTCGTTCCGCCGGACGCGGTCCACGATGTCCGCTCAACGTCGAAACCAGTCAAGCTGATTGGGTTTTGACTAGCCCTTTGCCCTTGGCCGTGGCCATCAGCGAAAGGTGCCCAGCATGCCGACGAAGTCATGGCCGAGCGCGTTGGATAGGCTCTGGTGGCAGGACATGCAGCTTGACGGCGGGTCCTGGAAATAGGTCTCGATCGTGGTGTTGACCAGATTTTCATGTGGAGCGTCGGCCGACTGGTACTTCTCGCGTGGCGCGTCGGCCGCGAGCGGCTGGCCGGGGAAATAGCCGCCGTCGTTTTGCGGACCTGGCGGCGCCGGAATTGTCGGCCATTGGCTGGCGACCAGCATGTAATGCTCCCAGACGGTCCCCTTGATTCCCCTGAGCGCCCAATAGGCCCGGTTCATCGCCATGGTTTGGCCATGGATCGGATGCCGGCGCACCACCTGCATCGGCTTTGGCTCGATCTTCGGCGGATGCTCCATGCTGACAGGCAGGGTGTCGGGCAACCCGAAGGTCGGCCAAAGGCCGAGCTTGGGTTTCGAGGCGTCGAAATAGGAATAGGGCGCGCCCGCGTCTATGGCGTCGGGCTCGCGCGCTTCGCCGACGCCAGCCGGGGGCACGTTGTCGACATGCTCGAACGTGCTCCACAGTCCTTGCGGCCGGTCCTTCGTCCGGATCACGATGTGCAGGCCGACCAGCGCAACGTCGCTTTTCGAACAGACGACACGGCCGGCCGCGAGCGTCTTGGCGACGTCGACGATGTTGGCGTTCTTGACCACGTAATAGCGCGCCCGCTCCGCCGGCATGTCGACCGCAGTGAGCGGGCGCCATGCGGCTTTGACCGCGATCGAGCCCACGGGCAGTTCCACCGGGTGGGCCGGATCGGGCAGGTTCTGGCCCAGGCTCCAGCCCTTAAGCGCAAGCGCCGAATATTCGGGTTCGTTGATGCGCCCTTCGTATCGCGTATAGGCGCCATTTTGCGCCACCAGCGGATTGGAGGCGACGCCCGGCAAGAAGGCGGATTGATTGAAATCCATGAACGGCTCGAAGGTCGCGAGCGTCTTTGTGCGATTGTCGACATTCGCTCCGCAGGGGTTCGCCGCTTCGTAGGTGGGCCACGGCTGCGGCGCGATCGGGCGCCCGTCCGGACCGACCTGGAACAGTTCATAACGCGCCTTGAAGGTCTCCCAGACGCGGGGCCCTTGATCGCCGAGCGTCTTGGCGCGGTCGGGTTCGCCCCGATGGCCGGGTTCGGTCAACGAGGGCCAATTGAGCGCGATGAAGGCGCGCCAGGCGAAATTGTCGAAGCCGGGATAAGGGTCGGGCTTGATCGAGGGCGCATCCTCCATGCGGTCGGGGGAGACGACCGGCGCACTATCCTCCGCGGCGGCGGGGCGGACGGTGAGAAGGGCGATCAGAGCTGCGACCACGATAGTCGCTGCACCTGCGCGCATCAGCGCGCTGGCGAACAAAGCTTGAACGCCGCGCTTCCCACTCCTTCGCATCGCATTCTGGTCCGGAACTTTGGGCAATCGGCCTCGCCGGCCAGGGGACCAGCGAAGGCGGCAGGTTTAAGACGTCAGGCGGTCCTTTTATTCGCTAGCAGCCCATGCGCGCCAGCGCGTTCGAAGCGGCGGCCTCCCGCTTTACGGCCGGGGCCGCTGGGCAGCCCCCCAGATTTGTGGGTCGGGAAGGGCGCAGCTATTGTTGGACTTGCTCAATCGACACGCACACCTTCGCGTCCTTTCCAACGCCGGCGCTGCTGCCGGCGCGGCATAGCGACGAAGGACACTGATGATTGAGGTTGATCTCACGCCGGAAGCATATGCGGTGGTTCAGGAAGGGGTGGTCAGGAAATCGCGGAAGGGCGGGATGTGCAAGGTCCGGATGCCCAGAAAGCTGGCGGAGAAGTTGAACGCCTCAAGGGATTTCGGCGAGGACATGAGCGACGTGATCCTGCGCCTGGCTAAGGAAGCGGCCGCGCCGCCGAACTCGCATCCCTGCCGTTAGATGTTTTCCACCGTGCCGGTCCCCGCCTCCGGCGCTCGCTTTCGCCGTGCCGCTGTGATAGGGCGCCCCGATAATGAGCGACATCTTTCAGGAAGTTGACGAGGAAGTCCGGCGCGACAGGGCGGCGGAATTCTGGAAAAAATACCAGAATCAGATCCTGGCCGCCGCCGCGCTGATCGTGCTCGCCTCGGGCGGCTTTCGCTATTGGCAATATGAGCGCGAAAGAGCCGCGCAGGCGGCCGGCGATCAGTTCCAGCAGGCGCTTGCCGCGCTTGAGGGCGGCAAGCCGGACGAGGCCAAGGCTGGCCTCGACAAGCTTGCGGCCCAGGCGCCCAGCGGCTATCGGGCGCTCGCGCAAATGACCGCAGCTGGCGCTGAGGCGAGTAAGGACCCGCAGGGCGCGGTCGGGGCCTTCGACGCCCTCGCCGGCGACGCGGCGATCGACCCGCTGCTGCGCGACACAGCCCGCTTGCGCGCGGCGCTGTTGAGAGTGGACATGCCCGGCGAGCAGCAAAAGGGCGAAGCGGCGCTGACCGCGCTTTCGGCCGCCGGCGGACCGTATCGGCGCCTGGCCGCGCTCGCGCTCGGCGCGCTCGCGCTCGAACGCAAGGACTATGACGACGCCGCCAAGCAATTCGATCTCGTGTTGGGTGATCCCGAAGTCTCGCCCGAGGAGCGGCAAGCGGCGAGCCGCTGGCTTGGCCTCATCGCCTCGAACCGGTCGGCGGCGTCACCGAAGTAACCGGCCGGCGGCGCCGGGCGTGAGATGACATGAGCGCCATAGCGCACCGCTCAAGAACGGAATGGGCTCGCCATCTCCGATCGCGTCCTGAGGAGCGCAGAAGGCGCGTCTCGAAGGACGTGCGAGTTCGCAGGAACGTCGGCGCCAGCTGGAGCATCCTTCGAGACGCGAGCCTTCGCTCGCTCCTCAGGATGAGGCCGCCCCGCACTCGAACGACATGAGCGCCAAGGTCGCGATCATCGGCCGGCCGAACGTCGGCAAGTCGACGCTGTTCAATCGGCTTGTCGGGCGCAGGCTTGCGCTGGTCGACGATGAGCCGGGCGTCACCCGCGACCGCCGCGAGGGCGAGGGCAGGATCGCGGACCTTTCCTTCACCATCGTCGACACCGCAGGCCTCGAGGAAGGCGATCCGGAGACGCTCGCGGGGCGCATGCGCGCGCAGACGGAAGCGGCGCTTGTCGATTGCGACGCGATCCTGTTCGTGGTCGACGCGCGCGCCGGGCTCACCGCCGCCGACCAGCATTTCGCCCAAGCCGTGCGCCGCGCCGGCAAGCCGATCATCGTCGTCGCCAACAAGGCGGAAAGCGCCGCGGGGAAGGCCGGCGTCTACGAGATATTTGGTCTCGGCCTCGGCGAGCCGATCGCATTCTCCGCCGAGCACGGCGAGGGCTTGAGCGAACTCTACGACGCGCTGGTCGAAGTCCTGCCGCCCGCCGCGCGTCTCGACCCGGACGAAGAGAGCGAGCCCGAGCCGCTGGTCCTGGGTGAAGAAGAGGACGGCAGCGAGCTCGATCTCGCCAAGCCCTTGCGCATCGCCGTGCTCGGGCGACCGAATGCAGGCAAGTCGACGCTCATCAACCACATCCTCGGCCAGGATCGCCTGCTGGTTGGCCCCGAGCCCGGCATCACCCGTGACTCGATCGGCCTCGACGCCGAGTGGAACGGACGCAAGCTGAGGATCTTCGACACCGCCGGCCTGCGGCGAAAATCGCGGGTGGTCGAGAAGGTGGAGAAGCTCGCCGTCGCCGATGCGCTCAGAGCGGTGCGCTTCGCCGAAGTGGTGGTGCTTCTGCTCGACGCCACGATCCCGTTCGAGAAGCAGGACCTGACGCTTGCCGATCTTGTCGAGCAGGAGGGCAGGGCGCTGGTCATCGGCCTCAACAAATGGGACCTCGTCGACAACAAAAGCCTGCGCGCGCAGGAGCTCCGGGCCGAGGCAGACCGCCTGTTGCCGCAGCTGCGCGGAACGCGTGTTATTCCGCTTTCCGGTTTGACCGGGGCGCATGTCGACAGACTGATGGAAGCGATCCTCGCCACGGCCGCGATCTGGAACATCCGCATCTCGACCGGGCGCCTCAATCGCTGGCTCAAACCCGTGATCGACGGGACGCCGCCGCCGGCTGTCTCCGGTCGGCGCGTCAAGATTCGCTACATGACCCAGCCCAAGGCGCGCCCACCGTTCTTCGTGCTGTTCGGCAATTCGGTCGACAAGATTCCCGAGAGCTACAAGCGCTACCTCGTCAATGGCCTGCGCGAAACCTTCGGCCTCATCGGCGTCCCGATCCGCCTGTCGATGCGCTCGGGCAGCGACAACCCTTACGCGCCGAAGAAGCGGCGGGGCTTGGCTTGAGAAAACAGGGCGCCCGCATTACAACCGGGTCCTGGAAATATTTTCTCGTTCCCGGGCGCCTCATGAAACACCGATTTGGGCTCCTGATCGCGTGGCTCACAGGGGCGATGACCTTCTCGAGCGGCGGCTGGGCCGCCGACTGTGGCGCCTCATTTGATGCCGTAAGCGGCGCCAAGAGCGCAGGCCACAGCTATTCGAACTCGTTTCCGGCTTCAGAGAAACCTCTGTCAGAAGGTGGGTGTTGGATCGACGGCAAAACCGTAGGTCTCGATTGGGCTGACGTCGAAACCTCTGGCGGCATGGCCTTCGGGAAGGACCTGCCGACACAATATGCCGATCCCACCGCCGCATTAACGGGAACGTGGGGCCCGAATCAGGAGGCGGAGGCCAGAATTCGCGTCGAAAAACCGCTGTCAGGCTGCTGCCGGGAGGTCGAACTGCGCCTGCGCACAACGATTAAGCCCCACGCGACAACCGGGTACGAAATCATGTGTTCAGTGGCGTCTACCGATCCGTACCTCAACATAGCGCGATGGAATGGTCCCCTAAACAACTTTACCTACATCGGGAAAGCAAAGATTGGATGCGCTGACGGAGATGTTTTAAAGGCCGCTATGGTCGGAGACACAATCACCGTGTATCGGAACTCGGTCGAGGTCCTCAAGACGAAGGATAGCCAGTTTCCTGGTGGAGGAAGCCCAGGCATCGGCTTTTTTGACACCACCAATAACATTTGGCGGAAGATGGGACTTCGTAGCTGGCAAGCCTTCGGGTTTTCGTCTTTTTCGGCGAGAGACAACATTGGCGCTGGAGTTTCGGCTGCCGCCACCCCGAAGGAAGTGACTCCGCAAAAGCCTTAGGTCTCGGCAAGCTCGGAGCCATATTCGTACTGACGCCAGTTTGACGATTCTTTTTTCACACAGCCCCGGTCGAACCGGTCGAATGGGTTTTTGACCTCGGATACGACCCCAGTTGGCGCCCGTCCGGCAGAGGCGCATGATCGCCTCATGAGCAAGGGCAAGCTCTATTTCAGCCGCAACTACAATCCGCGCCTTGCGGTCGCCGTAGCACGCTACTTGAAAGCGCCGGTGGAATTTGAATTTGCTTCGCCCTTCTCGCCCGGTGAGAGAGAGAAATTTCTCAAGCTCAATCCGAACCTGAGCGTTCCCATTCTGGTCGAGGGAGACAAGACGCTGTGGGAGGCGGACGCCATCGCATGCCGGCTGTCGCAGCTGGCCAATTCGGACTTCTGGCCGATGGGCGAGTCCCTGCCGGACCTCGTCCGCTGGATAAGCTGGGGCTACTGGAATTTCGTGCGAGCCTGCGATCAGGTCCATTTCGAGCGCGTGACCAAGCAGCGTTACGGCATCGGCCCGGTGAGGCAGGATGTGGTGGACTCGGGCCTGAGCGAATTCGCGTCCTCGGCGGCCATTTTGGATGAGCGTCTCGGCGCATCGGTCTGGCTCGTTGGCGATCATCTTACCTACGCCGATTTCCGTATCGCCTGCGTCCTGCCGTTCGCGGACCTTGCCGGCCTGCCGCTCAAGGATTTCCCGCGCGTCGAAGCCTGGCATGCGCGGCTGATGGAGATCCCGGCCTGGCGGGATCCTTTCGCCGGGCTCGACGCGCCCGAATTGCCGCCGATCCGGACGGGCGCCGGGTAATCGCCGTCGGACCCGGAAGGTTTCAGTGCAAAAGCAGTGCAAAAGCTTTGCGAAAAGCGGAATGAGTGCTAATTATTTCTACTCTCGGGATTGGAGCCTCGGCGTTCTTGCATCTCGGAAGAAGGATGAGGAAAATGGGATTTCAGGCATCTTGCGTACAACCCGAGACGCGAGTTGAGGCGGGAGGGGGAAAATTTTTATTTGAATCGGCTGTAACCCATTGAAAAGTCCCGATTCCGAAAAATAAACGCTAGTAAACGCCATCAAATTTACTAGCGTTTACTAACGTTTACTGGCGTTTATGCGCTTTTATTTCCGCCCTAGTTCGCGCGCTGGTTGTGCTGGCCGCCCGGTGCGGAGCGGTCGCTACGCTTGGGCGACATTGCCGGAGAGGCCAAGCGGAGTCAGTATCTTCGAATGTCTCTCGCCCCGTTCTCCGCAGCCCCCGCCGCTCCGGAGCCTCTGACCTTCCGCGAGGCGCGCGATCGCCTGCTTGAGTTCCGCGACGACTATCACGGCGCGCGCGCGGCGTTCTCCTGGCCGCGCCCGCATGAGTTCAACTGGGCGCTCGAATGGTTCGACGCCGAGCTCGCGGCGGGAGAGCATGGGCGTAAAGTCGCGCTGAAGGTGATCGGCGAGCGCGTCGAGACGCGGACGTTCGACGATCTGCGCCTGGAATTGTCGCGTCTCGCCAACGGCCTGCGCGCGCTCGGCGCCAAGCGCGGCGATCGTCTCTTGATGATGCTCGGCGTCGTTCCTGAACTGTGGGCGACGATGCTCGCGTCGATGAAGCTCGGCCTCGTGCTGATCCCGGCCATGCCGACGCTGGGGCACGCCGACATCGCCGACCGGATCGAGCGGGGCCAGGCCAAATATCTGGTCGCGCACGGCGCCGACGCGGAGAAATTCTCGGGGCTTGCGGAGGGCGTCCAGCGCATCGCGGTCGGCCCGGCCCCGCCCTCGTGGCGGCGTTACGCCACGCTGCTGGGCAGCCAGTTCTTCACTCCTGACGGCCCGACCAAGGCCGACGACCCGATGCTCCTCTATTTCACCTCCGGCACCACCGCGCGATCGAAGCTCGTCGTGCACACCCACGCGAGCTATCCGATCGGGCATCTCTCGACGATGTATGGGCTTGGGATCAGGCCCGGCGACACGCATCTCAACATTTCGTCGCCCGGATGGGCCAAGCACGCCTGGTCGAGCGTGTTCGCGCCCTGGAACGCTGGCGCGACCATTGTCGCGCTCGCTCTGCGCTTCGAGCCGCGCGCGGCGCTCGACGCGCTGGTCGAGCACCAGGTCGCCGTGTTCTGCGCACCGCCCACCGTCTGGCGGATGCTGATCCAGCACGACTTGAGACAATGGAAGGTCGCGCTCCGCGAGGTGAATGCGGCGGGCGAGCCGGTCAATCCCGAGATCATCGAGCAGGTGAGACGCGCATGGGGCCTGCCGTTGCGCGACTCCTACGGGCAGACCGAGACCACCATGATGATCGGCAATTCACCCGGACAGCGGATCGTCCCCGGCTCGATGGGGCGGCCGTTGCCGGGCTATCGCGTCGTGCTTATCGACGCCGACGGGCTCGAGAGCGACACCGGCGAGATCGCGCTTCCTTTGCGCCCTCGCGCCGTTGGTCTCATGTCCGGCTATCAGAACGAGCATGGGCGGCTCATGCCGATCGAGGGCGAATATTACAAGACCGGCGACGTCGCCTCACGCGACGCCGACGGCGCCATCACCTTCATCGGCCGGGCCGACGATGTGTTCAAATCCAGCGACTATCGCTTGAGTCCGTTCGAGCTCGAAAGCGTGCTGATCGAGCATGTTTCAGTGGCGGAAGCCGCGGTCGTGCCGGCGCCCGATCCGCTGCGCTACACCGTCGCCAAAGCCTATGTCGCGCTCGCGGACGGCCATGCTCCCGATCGCGCCACGGCGGCGGCGATCTTCACCCACATGCGCGGCCGCCTCTCGGCCTACAAGCTGGTGCGGCGGATCGAATTCTTCGAATTGCCAAAGACCGTGTCCGGCAAGATCCGGCGAGTTGAGCTGCGCCAGCGCGAGAGCGCGCTCGCCGAACGCGGCGAACGGGCGCAAGCCGAATTCAGGATCGAGGATTTTCCGGAAGGGTGAGGAAAACGCAAACGGCCCCACCTGGGAGGAGGCGAGGCCGCAGGGCGAAAGGAGGGGTACGCTCAACTCACATCGCGGTCAGCGAGCCATGGCCCTTCGGGGTCTTCATCGCCTCGCAGGTGCCCTTGGCGACATATTTCCAGTGCGCCGGGTCGTAGTCGACGGTCGAGGTCCCGGCGCAGCTCGTGCCGGCGCCGGCGGCGCAGTCATTCTTGCCGGCCATGGCGATGCCGTAGCACTTGTCGGCGCCGGGCTGAGCGGGAGCGGGACCGGCGTTTGCGGCGGTGGCGAGCGCGGCGGCGAGCGAGCAGGCAAGGGTCGCGGCGGTGATGGCGGTTCTAGCGTTCATCCGAAAATCTCCAGATTAAACAATGAGACGAGCGGCCAAGCGGCAGCCCAGCCGTTGGAGCCTCATAGCTCCTGCAGCCTGTACGTGCTTCGGGCGCCTAGGTTACCGCAATGTTAGATCACGAATTCGTGATCACACGCGTGGACGGTGGCCTTTGAAAGCTTGAAACGGCGCTGATTGGGGCCAAATATTGACGAGCGCCGTCGAGAGGGGCACGCCCCCATGACCGAGTCGATTCACGCCGTCTGTCCCCATTGTTCCGCGGTCAACCGCATCCCGGCCGACCGTCCCGCGTCGGAAGCCAAGTGCGGCGCCTGCAAGGCGAGCCTCTTCACCGGCGAGCCGATCGCGCTGACCGCGAAGACCTTCGACAAGCACGTCGAGCGCAACGATATGCCGCTGATCGTCGACTTCTGGGCGCCGTGGTGCGGGCCGTGCCGGACGATGGCGCCGATCTTCGACAAGGCGGCGAGGGAGCTTGAGCCGCGCGCCCGCTTCGCCAAGGTCAATGTCGACGAGGAGCCGGCGATTGCGGCGCGCTTCGGCATCCGCGGCATTCCGACTTTGATCGCCTTCGAAAAGGGCAAGGTCGCCAAACAGCACGCCGGGCTCGTAGACATCAACTTTCTGAGGGGCTTAGCCCGAACGGGTTGATGGCGCGCCCTAGGCGGGCCCTCACAGCCTATTCCCCCTGGAGTTGCGCCAAATAGGCCTCCAGCTTTTTGAACGTTCCGGAGAACCCGCCCGTCATGCCGGGCCGACCGGCGTCGAACGCCCTGATCCCTGCCTCGTCCGAATTGTAGGGCCGCCATGAAATCGTGATCCGCGTCATCCCCGGGCCGATGTCCTCAAAGGTCGTCGTCGCCAGCATTTCGAGCGGCCATTCCGGCGCCATCGGATGACGCGTGAGCCCGCCGTCCTTGTCGGAAAACGACTGGATCAGCACGATCCTTTCGTTCGGCACGATCTCGCGAAATCTTTGCAGACCCCACATTTGCGAGCCGCCAGGACCCTCGAGGCCGTAGTGGTATGTCCCGCCGACGCGGAAATCCATGGCGGCGTGGATTGTCTTGAATCCCTCCGGGCTTAGCCAGTTCGCCAAGTGTTTGGCGTCGGTCTGCACCTGATAGACCAGCGCGCGCGGCGCTTTCAGATCTCGCGAAATCGAGAAGGCTTCGGTTTCCACCACACTATTTCTCCTTCAATTCGGGGTTGGCGTCGGCCGATTGCAGGCTCTGCAGATAGGCGTCCAGGCGATCCAGACTGCGCTCGGTCGACGCCTTGAGCTCATCAATCCAGTTGGTCACGTTCTCAATTCGAGCGGCTTCGAGCTTGCACGGTCGCCACTGGGCTTCGCGGGTGCGGCTGATGAGCCCTCCGCGCTCCAAGCTTTTCAGATGCTTCGTCATCGCCGGCCCGCTCAATTTCAGCGGCTTGGCCAGCTCCTGGACGGAGGTCTGCCCCAGGCTCAAGCGCGCCAGGATCGCGCGCCGCGCAGGATGCGCGAGAGCGGCGAACGTCAGGCTGAGGGAATCTGCGGGCATTATTACACCAACAGGTGAATTAACTGAGAGGTGTAATACGAAGCGAGGGCGGCTCTGTCAAGGCGCATGTCGGCGGGGTCTTCCAATACGGGGTCACCAGCGCACCGGCCGGTGAAAACTTGTCAAGCTCAGCCGCACGGGCCAATAGGGGCGCCCGGACCGCAAGCTCGAATCGAGACCTCAGGAAGCCCGATGCGTCTTTCCCGTTATTTCCTGCCGATCCTCAAGGAGACGCCGAAAGAGGCGGAGATCCTCTCGCATCGGCTGATGCTGCGCGCCGGCATGATCCGGCAGGAGGCTGCGGGCAGCTATGCCTGGCTGCCGCTCGGCGTCCGCGTGTTGCACAAGATCTGCGCCATCGTCCGCGAGGAGCAGGACCGCGCCGGCGCGATCGAGGTTCTGATGCCGACCATCCAGTCGGCTGATCTCTGGCGCGAATCCGGACGCTACGACGATTACGGCAAGGAGATGCTGCGCATTCGCGACCGGCACGACCGCGACATGCTGTACGGGCCGACCAACGAGGAGATGATCACCGAGATCTTCCGCGCCTCGGTGCGTTCCTACAAGGACCTGCCGCTCAATCTCTATCACGTCCAGTGGAAGTTTCGCGACGAGGTGAGGCCCCGCTTCGGCGTGATGCGCTCGCGCGAGTTCCTGATGAAGGACGCCTATACCTTCGACCTCGATCAGGCTGGCGCGCGCCATTCCTACAATAAGGAGTTCGCCGCTTACTTGCGCACGTTCGCGCGGCTCGGCCTGACGGCCATTCCGATGCGAGCGGAATCTGGCCCAATCGGCGGCGACCTCAGCCACGAGTTCGTCATTCTCGCGTCGACCGGCGAGAGCGAAGTCTTCTGCCACCGCGACTATCTCTCATTCAAGACGCCGCCCGAGGACATCGACTTCGACAACGCCAAGACGATGCAGGCCGTTGTCGACAAGTGGACCTCGCTCTACGCCGCCACATCAGACAAGCACGATGAGGCCGCGTTCGAGCGGATTGATCCCGAGGATCGGATTTCCGCCCGCGGGATCGAGGTCGGCCATATTTTCTACTTCGGAACCAAGTATTCGGCTCCCATGAAGGCGGTCGTCAATGGACCGGACGGCAAGGAGCATCCCGTGCATATGGGCTCGTACGGCATCGGCCCGACGCGGCTCGCCGCCGCGCTGATCGAGGCCAACCACGACGACAACGGCCCGATCTGGCCGGAGGCGGTCGCGCCGTTTCGTGTCGGGCTGATCAATCTCAAAGTCGGCGACGCCGCCTGCGACGGGGCTTGCGAGCGCATCTATGGGTCGCTCACGAAAGCGGGCGTCGACGTGCTCTATGATGACCGCGACGAGCGGCCGGGAGCGAAATTCGCTGCGATGGATCTGGTCGGCGCGCCGCATCAGGCGATCATCGGCCCCAAGAGCCTGGCCGAGGGCAAGGTTGAGCTTAAGACCCGCCGCGGCGAGCGCGAATTGATCAGCGTCGATGCGGCAATCGCCCGGCTTGGCGGGCAGGCGTGACGAGAGACCGGGCCTTTCCCTCATCCGGCCGACTTCGTCGGCCACCTTCTCCCCGAGGGAGAAGGGAGGGGGCGCTCCTGTTTCCCGGGGGCAAGAGCAGGACTCCCCTCTCCTACAGGAGAGGGGTCGGGGGTGAGGGTTCGACGCACCGCTTTCGGCCTGGTCCCTCATCCGGCGCTTCGCGCCACCTTCTCCCGGAGGGAGACGGGATGCGCCGCCGCCGTCCCCCTCTCCCCATAGGGCGTCCCGAAGGACGCCCGTCTTTCGACGGGCTAGCGGGAGAGGGGCCGGGGGTGAGGGTCTGCGCGTGACCGCCGTCGCGCTGGACGCGCCCGCTCCCGAAACCGCGCCGGCCACCAAGGCGTTCTCCGCTTTCGAATGGATGGTCGCGTTTCGTTACCTGCGCGCGCGCAACGCCCAGCGCTCGATCTCGGTCATCGCCGGCTTCTCGTTTCTCGGCATCGTGCTCGGCGTCGCGGCGTTGATCGTCGTCATGTCGGTGATGAACGGCTTCCGCCACGACCTCATGGACAAGATGATCGGCCTCAACGGCCACATGTTCCTGCAAGGGGTCGAGACGCCGCTCACCGACTACGACGCGGTAACGGCGAGAGTGAGCAAGGTGCCCGGCGTCACGTTGGCGCTGCCGCTGGTCGAGGGCCAGGCGTTCGCTAGCTCCCCCTATGGCTCGTCCGGCGTGCTGGTGCGCGGCATTCGCGGAAGCGATCTGGCGCGGCTGCCCGGGGTCGAAGGGCACATCATCCAGGGCTCGCTCGACGGCTTTGACTCCGGCCAGGGCGTGGCGGTCGGCTCCAAGCTTGCGGAACATTTGAGCCTGAGGGCCGGCGACAAGATCACCATCATCGCGCCGCATGGCGCGGAGACGCCGTTCGGCGTCACGCCGCGCATGAAGTCCTATACGGTTGCCGCGATTTTCCAGATCGGCATGACGACCTTCGACAACACCTTCATCTTCATGCCGCTTCCAGAGGCCCAGACCTTCTTCAATTCTGATGGCCAGGCGAGCGTGATCGAAGTCTATGTCTCCGATCCGGACGACATGGACGCGATGCGGCGCAGAATCGAACCGGCGCAGGGGCGGCCGATGATCGACACCGACTGGCGCCAGCTCAACCGCAGCTTCTTTGACGTGCTGGCGGTCGAGAGCAACGTGATGTTCGCTATTCTGACATTGATCATGCTGGTGGCCGCGCTCAACATCATCTCCGGCCTCATCATGCTGGTGCAGGACAAGGCGCGCGCGATCGCCGTCCTGCGCACGATGGGCGCGACGCGCGGCGCGATCATGCGGATCTTTCTCATCACCGGCGCGACCATCGGGTTCGTCGGCACCGCCGTTGGCCTCGCGCTTGGGCTCCTTGTCGCGTACAACGTCGAGCCGATCCGCAAGGCTCTGAGCTGGATCACCGGCGCCAATCTTTTTCCTTCCGAATTTTATTTCCTGTCGCAACTGCCTTCGCGGGTTGAAACGACCGATGTTCTCTCGGTCGTCGCCATGGCGCTGATCCTTTCGCTGGCGGCGACGATCTATCCGTCCTGGCGCGCGGCGAAGCTCGATCCGGTCGAGGCTCTGCGTTATGAATGAGGCCGCGCGGGTCGCCGCGCTGACGCTCGACGGGGTGGAGCGTCGATACGGGCGCGGCGACACCACGGTCGAGGTCCTGAACGGGGCATCGCTGGAGTTGTCGCCGGGCCAATCGGTGGCGCTGATCGCACCGTCCGGCGCCGGAAAGTCGACGCTTCTGCATCTGGCGGGTCTGTTGGAGCGGCCCGACGCCGGCGAAGTGAGGATTGGGGGCGCGGCGACCTCGACCATGAGCGACGACAAGCGGACGGCGCTAAGGCGCACGGAAATTGGCTTCGTCTACCAGTTCCATCATTTGCTGCCCGAGTTCTCGGCGCTTGAAAACCTCGTCCTGCCGCAGATGATCGCGGGGCTGCCGCGCGCTCAGGCCGCCGCCCGCGCGCGGGAGCTACTGTCTTATCTCGGTCTCGCCGAGCGCGAGAGCCATCGCCCGGCGGAATTGTCAGGCGGCGAGCAGCAGCGGGTCGCGATCGCCCGCGCGGTGGCCAACGGCCCGCGGGTCCTCTTGGCTGACGAGCCGACGGGCAATCTCGACCCGAAGACCGCCGACCATGTGTTCGGCACGCTTGCCGCGTTGGTCAGGGCGAGCGGCCTCGCCGCCCTTGTCGCCACCCACAACCTGGACCTCGCCGCCCGCATGGACCGCCGCGTCACCATCCGCGACGGGCAAGTCAGCGAGATGGGGTAAGAGCCGAAACTCTTGGCCGCTAGGCCGGGGTGAAGTTTCCAGCGGGCGCGCCTCCCTTTGCCGTGGCGCGTGCTCATGCCACACTCGGCCAACGATCATTGCGCGGCCCTGGCGGCGGAGCGAGGCGATGGCGGTCCAGCTGTTCCTGTCCTGCGTATCCGACGAGTTCGGGCCATATCGCGAGGCATTGCGCGGTGCGCTGACGCGGCCGAACGTCGAGGCGAAAATCCAGGAAGATTTCAAGGCGCTAGGCGGCGACACGCTGATGAAGCTCGAAGCCTACATCAAGCGCTGCGAAGCGGTCGTCCATATCATCGGCGACAGGCTCGCCGCCGAAGGATTTCGGCCTGCAGGCCTTCTTGTCACGTCATCCCGACATCAAGACCAAGCTGCCGCCGCTCGGCGCGGCGATCGAGGGGGGCGCCGCGATCTCATACACCCAATGGGAGGCGTGGCTCGCGCTCTATTTTGCCAAGGACTTGGTGATCGCCGCGCCCGGGTCCAGCTACGCGCGAGACCTAAGCCTTACGCCGAACTTCGCGCCGACCGAGCAATGTAGGGCCGCCCAGGCGGCGCATCTCGAGAGACTGAGGGCGCTCGGCCGCTACCCGGAGGTCAAGTTCGCCAACGCCGACAATCTTGTCGCGCAGATTTTTGCATCCGCAGTGATCGACGCGTTGGTCAAGGCCGCGGCTATGCTCATCCATCAGCCTCGAAACCTGCCTTTCGCCTCGCTCGGGTCTCTTTTCATGGGCCGCGACAAGCCCCTCGACGATTTGCGCGCGGCGCTCACGAGCGGGAAGGGCGCGGCGGTGACGGGACGGGCGCTGCATGGGCTCGGCGGGATCGGCAAGACGCGCCTCGCGATCGAATATGCGCATTGGCGCGAGACCGACTATTCGATGCTGCTGTTCGTGCGCGCGAAGGATCGAGCGACGCTTCAAGCGAGCCTTGCCGCGCTCGCGGGCGCGGATGTGCTGAATCTGCCCGAGAAAGACGCGCCGCAAGACGCTCCCAAGATTGAAGCGGTGTCGAAGCAGCTTGACGCCCATCCGACCTGGCTCATGATCCTCGACAACGTCGATGACGATGAGGCGGTCCGAGCCGTCGCTGAGCTGATGGCGCGGCTCAAGGGCGGACATGTGATCGTCACCGCCCGCGCGACGAATTTTCCTGCGTCGATCCGAAAGCTGTCACTCGACGCGCTCGACGAGGACGCGGCGACCGAGTTTCTACTGGAGCGCACGCGCGACGATCGCGCGGCCGCACCCGACGATGCGGACCGCGCGCGCGAACTCGCGCACGAACTCGGCGGGCTTGCGCTCGGGCTTGAACAGGCCGCGCCTATATTGCCCGCCAGCGCATCGGCTTCCCTCGCTATCTCATGCTGTGGCGCAAGAAGCGCGAAAGCGTCTTGAACTGGTTCGACAAGACAACGATGAGCTATGACCACGACGTCGGTCTCGCTGCGACCTGGGCGGCGTCGGTCGAAAAGTTGACTCCCGAGAGCCGCCGGCTGCTGGACCGCCTCGCGTTTCTGGCGCCCGATCCAATTCCGGATTCGCTGATCGATGTTGCGGTTCCGGGCGAGGCGATGGATTTTGACGCTTACGAGGCGCGAGCAGGCCTTTACGCCTATTCGCTCGCCACGCAGGCGAAGGGCGAGGACGGCGCGGCGAATGGTTTCGTCGTGCACCGCCTGGTGCAGGACTTCGCCCGGCGGGCGATGACGGCGGAGCGCCGCACTGAGTCGCTCCGGGAGGCGCTGGGCTGGCTGAACGCGGCGTTTGACGGCGATCCGACTGACGTTCGAACCTGGCCGGTTCTTGATCCGCTCGCGCCGCATGCGCTCACTGTCGCACAACGGGCGGACGAAGTAGGGGCCACGAAACCGACCGCCCGCATCCTAAACTATCTCGGCCTTCTGTTCGCGTCGAAGGCGCGCAATCGCGAGGCCGAGCCGCTGCTTCGTCGAGCCATCGCGGCTGACGAGGTGAACTATGGAACTCACCATCCCGAGGTGGCGGCCAGCCTCAACAACCTCGCAACGCTCCTTCAACGTATGAACCGGCTCGCCGAGGCCGAGCCGCTATCTCGCCGCGCACTGGCGATTACGGAGCGGAGCCTCGGCCCTAATCATCCGCACGTGGCGACTTCCCTCAGCAATCTCGCGGACTTGCTTCGAGGCACGAATCGCCTTTTCGAGGCTGAGCGGCTCATTCGCCGTGCGCTCGCGATCGACGAGGCGTGCTATGGGCCGAGCCATCCCACAGTGGCGATACGTCTCAATATTCTGGCGCTGTTGCTCAAAGGCGCTAACCGCCTCGGCGAGGCCGAGCCGCTTTATCGTCGTGCGCTGGCGATCAGCGAGACGAGCCTGGGCCCGGACCATCCCGTTGTGGCGACCGGCCTCAACAATCTCGCGGAATTGCTCCGAGTGACAAACCGTCTCGGCGAGGCCGAGCCGCTGTATCGCCGCGCCCTCGCGATCCACGAGGCGACCGTGGGGCCGGATCATCCTGATTTGGCGAGGGACCTCAACAACCTCGCGCTTTTGCTCCAAGCCACGAACCGCCTCGCCGAGGCCGGGCCGCTGTTTCGTCGCGCACTCACGATTCTGGAGGCAAGCCTTGGGCCGGATCATCCGAACACCGTGACTGTGCGCAACAACCTCGCTGCGCTTTTGGCCGCCCTCGGCAAGGCACCGTAAACCGCGTCTTTCGGCAAAGCTGGGGTTGGGAAGCGGATGTCGTCCGTTTTGTTGGACCGACTATAATTTTCCACGTGCAAGTGCTTTTCAAAATCAAGACCCTGTGCTATCCTTGTGTCTGTTTGCCTGATCTAACTTGCGGTCGTGGAAGCGCGCGGTGAGAGGGCAAAGGAGAACGGGAGCGTGCGGCGTTGCGGATACAGTGTGGCACGGGGAGAGATTTTTTATTTGGATTCGCCGTAACCCATTGAAAAGTCCCGATTCGGACGAATAGCACCAAATAAATCCAAGCACTTTTGCTTGGTTTTATTTGGCCTCACTTGGATTTATTTGGTTTTGCTTGGCTGCTTGGCCGAGCGAGTCGCTTGCCTCGTGCGCCTGAGGGCGCCGCCCAGTGGACGCGCCCCGCCGCCGTGGACATAGACGAAGAGCGCCGGTCTCAACCCGCGGGGTGCGGCGCCTCGGCGTCCTTCCATTCGAGGGTGACGACCTTGCCGTTCTCGACCGTCAGCGCCAGGCGCCCGTGCTTGAGTTCAAGCGCCCGTTCGCCGAACAATTTCCGCCGCCAGCCGCTGAGCGCCGGCGCCTCAGCCTTGTCGCTTTGGGCGATCGCCTCGAGATCGTCGACAGTCGCGATCAGCTTGCCCGCGACGCCGCTTTCCTCGCTCACCTGCCGCAGCAGCACTTTAAGCAATTCGACGGTCGCGCCGACATTGGCGCCGTTGCGCCGGTCGCGCTCGATCTTCGGCAATGTCTTGGGATCGCGCTCGAACGCGCGTTCGACCGCGGCCAGAATCTCCGCGCCCGCGCGCGAGCGCTCCATCCCGCGCGGGAAGGCGCGCATGTTGGCAAGCGCTTCGGCGCTGCGTGGGGCGGCGAGCGCAAGCTCGATCAGCACTTCGTCCTTCAAGACGCGCGACCGGGGCACGTCGCGCGCCTGCGCCTCGCTCTCGCGCCAGGCCGCGAGCTCCATCAGCATCGCGAGATCGCGGGGCTTGCGCGCCTTGCTCTTGTAGCGTTCCCATGCGCGCTCGGGATGCTGCTCGTAAGTCGAAGGCGAGGTCAGCGTCTTCATCTCGTCGTCGAGCCAGGATTGGCGCCCCGCAGCCGCCACCCGCTTCGACATCGCTTTATAGATGTCGCGGAGATGGGTCACGTCGCCGATCGCATAGTTAATCTGCGCCTCGGCCAGCGGACGGCGCGCCCAATCGGTGAACCGCGACGACTTGTCGATTCCGACATGGCAGATCGACTGCACGAGCTCGCTATAGGAGACTTGCTCGCCGTAGCCGCACACCATCGCCGCGACCTGGGTGTCGAACAGCGGCGTTGGCACGAGCCCGGAGAGCTTCCAGAAAATCTCGAGATCCTGACGGGCGGCGTGGAACACCTTGACCACGCCCTCGTCGGCCATCAGCCGCAACAGTGGCTCGAGGTCGAGCCGTGGGGCCAGCGCGTCGATCGCCAGCGCCTCGTCGTCCGAGGCGAGCTGGATGACGCACAGAATTGGCCAGAACGTTGTTTCGCGCAGGAATTCCGTGTCCACGGTCACGAACGGCGAACGCGCCAGGCGCTGGCAGGCGTCGGCAAGTTCGTCGGTCGTTGTGATCACGGACACTGGATTCGTGGCTCTATTGGGGGTCGCGGGGCGGCGCCACCGGCTTTGGCCGGTCCTTGCGCACGGGTGGAGGCGCATGACGGGGCATGCCGAGACGCTTGTCGAGATAGGCGCCGACCACCATTTGCAGTTCGTCGATGCAATCCTCGAAGAAGTGATTGGCCTCGGGGATGACCGCATGTTCGATGACGATGCCCTTCTGGGTCTTCAATTTTTCGATCAGCGCCTGAACCTCCTTCAGCGGCGCGACCCGGTCCTTGTCGCCATGGACGAAGAGACCGGACGAGGGACAAGGCGCGAGAAAGCTGAAATCGAAGCGGTTGGCGGGCGGGGCGATCGAGATGAAGCCCTCAATCTCTGGCCGGCGCATCAGGAGCTGCATGCCGATCCAAGAGCCAAACGAGACGCCAGCGATCCAGCAGGCGCGCGCCTCCGGGCTGATTGTCTGCGCCCAGTCGAGGGCGGAGGCCGCGTCCGACAACTCGCCCTGGCCGTGGTCGAAGGCCCCTTGCGACCGTCCGACGCCGCGGAAGTTGAAGCGCAGCACGGAAAATCCGCGTTCGGCGAAATTGTAATAAGTATTGTAGACAATCTGGTTGTTCATCGTGCCGCCGAATTGGGGATGAGAATGAAGCACCACCGCGATCGGCGCCCCGCGCTGCTTGGCCGGATGAAAACGACCCTCCAGCCGACCGGCGGGACCGGTAAAGAAAACCTCGGGCATGAAAACTCCACAATGCCTTGAAGCGCCTCCTTCTGCGGGTCGAGTGCGCGCCTTTACGCCTTGCGGCGCGGAATTGGGCGCGGGTCTGTCTCGGTCAGTCGACGGGGGTTCGCCTCGGAGGCCGCCTCATAGCACGCTCGGCGCCGGCAATTGCAAGGAAAAACCGCCAGTCGCGCTGCGGTTTTCGTCCCCAACGCGAGAATTGGAGCCGCGATGGCCGCCGCCACGAGCCGATTGAACCGGGCCTATCTCGACTATAACGCGACCGCGCCATTGCGGCCGGAGGTGCGCGAGGCCGCGCTCGCGGCGATGGAGACGACCGGCAATCCCTCGTCGGTCCACGCCGAGGGCCGGGCCGCTCGGCGTATCGTCGAGGATGCGAGGAGGGAGGTTGCGCGGCTGGTGGGAGTGAGCTCCCGTTGCGTCACATTCGTGTCCGGCGGCGCCGAGGCGGCGAACGCTGGGCTCAATCCGCTGTTCGGCGGTGGGCCCAATGCGGCGCCGCTTGAGCGGATTATCGTCTCGGCTGGCGAGCACGCGTGCGTTTTGTCTGGGCATCGGTTTCCGGCGGCGGAAGCAGCGCCTTTGCTTCCCGACGGACGTGTCGATCTCGACTGGCTCGAGGCCGCCTGTCGCCGTCCTGGACGCGCGCTTGTTGCCTTGCAGGGCGCAAACAACGAGACAGGCGTGATCCAGCCGGTCGCCGAGGCGGCGGCGCTGGTCCACGCCGCGGGCGGACGCCTCATCTGCGACGCGGTGCAGTTGCCCGGCCGGATCGCTTGCGACATCGCCGCGCTCGGCGCCGACGCGCTCATGCTCTCGGCCCACAAGATGGGGGGTCTCAAAGGCGCAGGCGCGCTCATCGTGGCCCGCGCCGAGGTCAGTCTGGGCGCGCCTCTGGTGCGCGGGGGCGGTCAGGAGCGCGGCGCGCGCGCGGGCACGGAATCCGTCGCCGCCATCGCGGCTTTTGGCGCCGCCGCCCGCGCATGCCTTGCCGAGGCGGCGACGGAGCCGGCTCGGCTCTCTGCGCTGCGCGATCGCCTGACAATCACCGTCCGTTCGGTGGCGCTCGATGTGGTGGTCTTTGCCGAGACCGCGCCTCGGCTGCCCAACACGGTCTCATTCGCCGTGCCCGGCGTCGAGGCCGCGACGTTGATGATCGCGCTCGATCTCGCCGGGATCGCGGTGAGTTCAGGCTCGGCCTGCTCGTCGGGCAAGGTGGCGCCGTCGCATGTGCTCGCGGCGATGGGCGTTCGTCCAGAGCTCGCGCGCGGCGCAATCCGTCTGAGCCTCGGCTGGGCGTCGACGGAAGCGGATGTCGAGCGCTTCGCCGTGGCGTTCGCGAGCGTCATGGCGCGGATGCGGGCGGCGCGCCGAGGCGCTTCGGCTATACTCGCCGAAGCGGGCGCCGCGGGTAGAGGGCGAGTTTAGAAGGAGAAGTCTCTCGATGCGAGGCGATCCGAGCAAACAGGAAGATCGCGCTATCGCTGATCAAGAGTGGCGTGGGCACGTCGCATCTATCGCCCTTGATGCATGCTTTCATGACAAGGCTCTCACACCGGACCAACTGAAGCGTTGCCTTGAGATCACGACGGAAGAGATCTTCGTCCGCCTCGTCATAGGCGACCTGCCGTTCCCCTCGCGTGCTTTATTCGAACTGGCCCACTAACCGCGCGGGATTGACTTGTGTCGTTCGCCCCGCGAGCGTGTCGCATTTTCGTACGCACATTTATTGACGACGCTATTTTATGTGTGTATATAAATACCCGTGAGGCTTGAATGGGATGACAAGAAGCGAAACAAGGCTTTCGCCGAACGCGGCCTTGATTTTTCGGATGTCGCCCGCGTCGATTGGGATGCTGCCTTCACCGTTGAAGACACCCGCGCGAGCTATGCGGAGCCCCGGTTTGTCACAATGGCCCCGATCAACAGTCGCCTGTGCGTTTTCGCTTGGTGTCAGCGTGGCGAGGCTCTCTGCGTGAGTAGCCTTCGCAAAGCAAACGAGAGAGAAAGAAACAAATATGAAAAGGCCATACATCAACCGTGGCGGCGACGTCCGTAAGCTCGATCAGGAATTCTTCGCAACCGCCAAGCGTGGGCGTCCGTCCATGCCCGCAGAGGCGAAGAAACGGCGCGTCAACATTATGCTCGATCCCGATGTCGCCGATCGCCTGAAGGCCATTCCAAACGTCAGCGCCTATGTGAATAATTTGCTCCGCAAGAAGCTCGTCGCCTAGAGTTGGTAATAACTTGCATCCTTCGCGTGCGCGGTGTAGGAGCCGCGCTTCCATTTTGCCGCCCATTTCAACAGCCGAGGAGTTCTCCATGGCTCGCGTCACCGTCGAGGATTGCATCGACAAGGTCGACAACCGATTTGATCTGGTCCTGATGGCCAGCCACCGCGCGCGGGCGATCTCGTCCGGGGCGCCGATTTCCGTCCAGCGCGACAACGACAAGAATCCGGTCGTCGCGCTGCGCGAGATTGGCGATGGCAAGCTCGCGCCCGGCGACCTGCGCGAGGATGTCATCCATGCACTGCAGAAGCACGTCGAGATCGACGAGCCGGAGGCGGAAGCGGCGCCGCCGATGGTCAATCCGGATCTGCAGACTCAGATCGAAGCCGGCGTTGATGTCCAGTTCGATCGCATGACGGAAGAGGATTTGCTGCGCGGGCTTGAGGGCCTGACGCCGCCGCCGGAGCCGGAGGATGACGGCGAATAGCGCAACCATACAGTCGCCATTACGCAGCGGCGCCGCTGCGTCCAGTTGTATGATCCCGTCGGCCATCGTGGCGCGGCGGGATTTTTTTTGCTCCCTATCCACAGCCACGCTCAAGTTTGGCGTGTTTCCTATATTCAGCGCCGAGCGATTTGCTATCCTGGGGACAGAATCACTTGCGTTGCGGGTCTCCGCCGTTTTTGCGGGGGCCGAGCGGATGGTCCCAATCGCGAGGCGCAAGAGGTTCATGGGCGGCGAGGATGTGCAGCCGACGCGTTGAGTGGGGGCCGAATTGAGCGATGATTTCGTAAAGCCGTCTGAAGCGACGGCGCGTATAGTGGAAAGCGACGAACATCCGGTCGGGCTGGTCGAAATCGCTGGGCGGGTTAAATGGTTCGACGCCGTCAAGGGCTACGGCTTCATTGTGCCCGACAGCGGCGAGGCTGACGTCCTCATCCACGTGACCGTCCTCAGGCGCGACGGATTCACCGCCCTTCGCGAAAATGCGCGCGTCGTCGCCGAGGCTCAGCGGCGCGATCGCGGCTTGCAGGTGTTCAGGGTGCTCACGATCACCGAGCCCGACCCGGCCTCTGCTCCGGAGCTTCCGCCCGCGCGCACCCGCGCCCAGGCGAGCTCGGTCGGCGCATTCGAGATCGTCATCGTCAAGTGGTTCAACCGGGCCCGGGGCTTCGGCTTCCTCACGCGCGGCGAGGGCACCGAGGACATTTTTGTCCACATGGAGACGCTGAGGCGCTATGGCTTCGTCGACCCGAAGCCGGGCGACAGCATGCTGGCGCGGTTCGGCCCGGGGCCGAAGGGATTGATGGCGGCCGAAGTGAGGCCGCTCGACGGTCCGAAGATCTTCGCGCCGCACTGAACGCCGCTTCGCCGCGACGCTTTTGAAAGTCGACGCCGGTCGCCGCGGCTCAAGCGCTTGACGCGCTCTTCTGCTTGCTCTTGAAACCGGCTTGAGCGCCTCGCGCGATGGCGCGCGAGGACCGAGGAGCGGCGGCGATGAGGGCGATCGGAGATCGGGCATGGGCGGCGTTTGCGTTCGTCGCCTTCCTCGCCGCCTCCGCTTGCGCGCCGGCGCGGGGCGGCGAGCCTGATTCGCTCGAGATCGTCACCTCCACGGGACGGCATGCGTTTCAGGTCGAGGTCGCCAATAACGACGCAACCCGCGAACACGGGCTTATGGACCGACGCTATATGGCGGCCGACCATGGCATGCTGTTTGAGTTTGACCGTGAGGCGCCGGTGGCGTTCTGGATGAAGAATACTTACATCCCGCTCGACATGATCTTCATTGCGCCCTCGGGCGTCGTGACCCACGTCGCCGCCAACGCCGAGCCGCTGTCCGAGCGCGTCATTCCTTCCGGCGGACCTTGCGTTGCGGTGCTCGAACTGAACGGCGGGACGGCGGCTTCGATCGGGCTCAAGGTGGGCGACAAGGTTCGCCATCCGTTCTTCAAACCGTGACTTATACCAAGAACTCGGTGATCATGACCGATAGGCCCAGTCCCGAAGGCCGATCGACATGATCCTCCAGGGCTGGTTTATGAGCTTGTTCCATGCTTCGCAGCAGTGATCGACGATGTCGTCGAAGCAATTGAAGATCCGATTTGAGAGCCAGTTGTCGCGCAGGAACTGCCAGATGTTTTCCTGCGGGTTGAGCTCTGGGCACTTTGCGGGGAACGGGATCAGCGTCATGTTGGGCGGGACGATCAATCTGCCGGACAAATGCCAGCCGGCCTGATCGACCAGCAGCACGGCGTGCGCTCTCGGCGCGATCTGGGTGGCGATTTCGGCGAGATGGAGGTTCATCGCCTCCGTGTTGCAGCGTGGCATGACCAGGGCCGCGCCTTTGCCGTCCTTGGGACAGATCGCGCCGAAGATATAAGCCGAGGCGGTTCGCTGATCTTTGGGAGCGCTTGGACGCGCGCCGCGCTTGGCCCAGCGCCGGGTGATCTTGTTCTTCTGGCCGACGCGCGCCTCGTCGGCGAACCAGACCTCTATGGCGCTGGGCTCGACGTCCTTCTCGCGCCCGATCGCTTCCAGGCGCGCGGAAAAGCTTTTTTAAAATCTTCGATCGCGCCTGCGGCCTGAGCATGATGGCGGGGACGGGCCGAGAGCTTGCGATAACCCATGGCGCGCAGTTCGCGGCTCAACGTCTGCTTGGCGACGACGACGCGAAACTCCTCGAAAATCCATTGGCAGAGATCGACAATCCGCCAGCGCACGACCCCATGAACCGCCGGGATCGGGCCGCTCTCGATGATCGCGGCGAGCGCGGCGCGGTGTGCGCCGTTCAGCCGGGGAGCCTGTCCGGGCGGCTTGCGATCAATCAAGCCTTCCGGTCCATGGGCGTTGAACTTCATCACCCAATCGCGAATGATTTGAAGCGTCACCCCGCCGATCTTCGCCGCCTCGGTGCGCGTCGCGCCTTCGTAAACCGCCGCCAGAGCCAAAAGCCGCCTGGCCTGCGGCCCGTCCTTCGACCGCTTGGCCGCAGCTCTCACCATCTCAGCGTCATAATCGCCCCGAAGCGGAATGGGCATGGCGAACCTCCTCTGTTCGCCACCTTGAATCAGACGCCAGGCGAGTTAGGAATCCCAACCGAGTCATCCCTTCAGAGATTTGGTATTACACCCAATCGCGTTGCATCCGCCGTCAACATTGCTACACTCCTGTCACACTGGGCGCCGCCACCTAAGGCGGCGTGAGGCGGGGTGGGAGTGGTTTGAGTCAAGTTTCGACGTGGAGTCCAGATTCTGGATTTCACACGCCGTTTTCAACTGAGAACCCGGCCAGCGCGCGCAATGGCTGGGGCGGGACTTATGCGGCGCTGGATCTGGGAACCAACAATTGCCGGCTGCTGGTCGCGCGGCCGACCGCGCAGGGATTCCGGGTCATTGACGCGTTCTCGCGAATCGTCCGCTTGGGCGAGGGGCTGTCGCTGACCGGACGGTTGAGCGAAGGGGCGATCGCGCGCACGCTTGAGGCCCTGAAGGTATGCCGCGACAAGATGGCGGCGCGCGGGGTCACCCGGGCCCGCACCATCGCCACCGAAGCCTGCCGCTCGGCCGCCAACGGACCGGACTTCGTCGCTGTGGTTCGCGAACGGCTCGGCATCGAGCTCGAGATTGTCGACCGTGAGACCGAGGCGCATCTTGCCGCGGCTGGCGTCGGCGATCTCGCCGACAAGGACGCCCGCTCGACTGTGATGTTCGACATCGGCGGCGGATCCTCGGAGGTGATCTGGCTCAGCTGTGATCCTCAGGCGCCGCGCGCGGCGAACCGGGTGAAGGCGTGGGAGTCGCTGAGGCTCGGCGTGGTGTCGCTGGCCGAGATGTTCGGCGGGGTGGACGTAAGCGAAGAAGCTTTCGCCGCCATGACAACCCATGTGTCGGACGCGCTCGCTCCTTTCGTCGCCCGGGTGGCGGACGAGGCGCGTTGCGACCGCTTCCATCTTCTTGGCACCTCCGGCACGGTCACCACCATTGCGGGCGTGCATCTCAATCTGCCGCGCTATGATCGGCGCGCAGTCGACGGATTGTGGCTTGGCCGGGCGGAGGTTGACGAGGCGATCGCCCGATTGCGCGCCATGAGCTACGCCGAGCGCGCCGCCAACGCCTGCATCGGCCACGAGCGCGCCGATTTGGTGCTTGCCGGCTGCGCCATTCTTGAGGCGATCCGGAAGCATTTCCCCGCCGAGCGGCTGCGCATCGCCGACCGGGGCCTGCGCGAGGGCATCCTCAGTCACATGATGCGCGCCGACGGGGTCGGCCCGCACCGGCGACCGCGCGGTCGCTGGTGACGACCGGCGGCTCGGGCCGCGAGGGCGGCCGGGCGCTCAAGACTCGGGTCAAGATGACTCGCAAGCGCACGCCGGCCTCGGCCCGCTGGCTCGAACGCCAACTCAACGACCCCTATGTCGCCCAGGCGCGCCGCGAAGGCTACCGGTCGCGCGCCGCTTATAAGCTCCTCGAGATCGACGACAAGCACCGGCTGTTGAAGCCCGGTGAGCGCATTGTCGATCTCGGTGCCGCGCCCGGCGGCTGGAGCCAGGTCGCGGCGGCGCGCACGGCCGCGCACGGGGGTGGGGGACGGGTGATCGCCATCGATCTATTGGAGATGGACGCAATCGAGGGGGTGGAGTTCCGGCAAATGGATTTCCACGACCCCGAGGCCCCCGGTAAGCTTCGCGAATGGCTGGGCGGCCTTGCCGATGGCGTGCTTTCCGACATGGCGGCCAACGCCACCGGCCACCGCAAGACAGATCAGTTGCGCATCATCGGCCTGGTCGAGCTCGCCGTCGATTTCGCGGGCGAAGTCCTGGCGCCAGGCGGCTTCTTTCTGGCCAAGGTGCTGCAGGGCGGCACTGAGGGCGAACTGCTCGCCCGCCTCAAGCGGGAGTTCGCCACCGTGCGCCATGTGAAGCCGAAGGCGAGCCGCGCCGACAGCGCCGAGCTTTACCTGCTGGCGACAGGGTTCAGGGGCGCAAGGCCGGAACTCGCCCCTACCTGAGATTCGCCAGCCGCTGCGGCGTCGCTCGGCTCATATCAGGATGCGGCGGCCGGCGGCCCGCAATTGTCATGCTGACGGGCGCGGCGTTCGGGCCTATGCTCGGCGCACGCCACGGCTGACACGGGAGGAACAATCATGAACGTTCAGGCCAAGGAGCCCAAAGCGCCGGTCGACCCGGCGGCGCTGATGGGGAAGTTGCCGACGCCGCCGAAATTCGAAAACCCGGCGGACGAGAGGTTGCATCGAAAGCAGAGACTGGCGGCGGGCTTCCGGCTGTTTTCGAAATTCGGCTTCGACGAGGGAGTGGCGGGGCATATCACCGCCCGCGATCCGGAGTTTACGGACACGTTCTGGGTCAATCCGTTCGGCGTCCATTTCAGCCAGATCAAGGTCTCGAATCTGATCCGCTGCGATCACAAGGGCAATGTCGTCGAGGGCGATTATCCGGTCAACACGGCGGCCTTCGTGATCCATTCGCGGGTGCATTCCGCGCGGCCCGACGCGAACGCCGCCGCTCATTCCCATTCGACATACGGGCGCGCCTTTTCGACGCTTGGGCGCCCGCTCGCGCCGATCACTCAGGACGTTTGCGCCTTCTATGAAGATCATGCGGTCTACGACGACTTTGGCGGGGTGGCGGTCGAACTCGACGAAGGCCAGCGGATCGCCGAAGCAATCGGCAAACGCAAAGCGGCGATCCTGCAGAGCCACGGCCTGATCACGGTCGGCGGAACGGTCGACGAGGCGGTGTGGTGGTTCATCACCATGGAGCGGTCGTGCCAGGTGCAGCTCTTAGCGGAGGCGGCTCTAAAGCCCGGCGAGAACTTGAAACAGGTGTCGCCGGAAGCCGCGGCGCAGTCCTTCAAGATTGTCGGCAGCCCGTTCTCCGGCTGGTTCCAGTTCCAGCCTCTCTATGCGCGCATCGTCAAGGAGCAGCCAGACCTTTTGGAGTGAGGCGCAGACCTCCGTCGGTCGCGCGGCGCGCGCCGGACCCGGTCAGCGCCGTGCGGCTCATGCTTTTCTTCGCGCTCGCGGCAAAAGGCGCTCATCCGGCCCTTGCCGAGAGGCGGCGGCGGGCCGCCAGGCTGGACGATGACGCGGAACTATTCCCGGGAGATGGTGACCAATAAAGGCATCGCCGACGTCACGAAATTCGAGCAGGAAGTCATAAAGTGCTTTGCTAACCCGGTGACCTATCGGCCCGCCTACGCCAAGCCGACTTGGTGGCGGCGGTCGCCGCCCCCCGCGTTCCTCAAGGGCCGGGGCCGGCTTTCGCCCATTTGAAAACCAAGAGCGCGAGCGCCAGCACGGCCGCAAGTTCGGTCCACAAAAACACCCACATGTCCGCCGCGACGCCGAGCGGGGGCGAGCCCGGCAGCGCGTTGCGCAACACGGGCAGGGCGAAGCAGATTGCTGCGAGAGCCCCGATCAACGTCGCCTCCGGGCGACGCACGTCGGTGAACGTCAAGATCCCAACCGCAAGCGCGCAACAGCCGAGCACCATCATGGCGCCATACGCGCATAGCGCGAACAGCGCGAAGGCGCCGCTGCGCGCAATCGCGGTCGTCAGCTGAACGTCGTTCGGGTCGGCTCCCGGCTGGCTCGTCGTATGCAGATTGTAGCCAAGCACCCCTTCCCACATCGTGATCCTCGCCGGCAACCTGAGCGAGGACTTTCCGTCCAGGAGCTGGACGCCCAACCGCGCCAGATAGGAGTCTAATGGGTAATGGGTGACGCTGCCCTCATTCATGTCGACCTCGAAGGTCGAACTCGCGATATGGTCGCCGGCCGCCAGCTTGACTTCCTCTACTGTGTTGTCGTGGCTGACCAACACGGTCAAATCGCGATCCGAGGCGCTGTGAGCGCTTTTGCTCCCCGATATGCTTGGCGATACGTATGCGCGCAGCTGCATGGCGTCGTTGAGGGGGTCGATGCTGACCGGCTCGAGATAAACCTCCCCCGCGGGCTCGACCTGGCCGGCGGCGCCAAAATGCCGCTCGCTGGGTAGTTCCGCGACCTTGAATTGACGCACCATCAGGAAGTAGCCGCCGGTCAACGCAATAAGCACCGCCCCGATCGCCAGCAAGCGCATGTTCCGGCCGCGCGGCTGAACCCGATCCATTCCCCACCTGGCGACCGTCGACGAGCAGCCCTAACTTACAGCGACGCGACCGTCGGGCAAGACGGACGCGACGCGGGCCCGGCGCTCACTCCGCCGCTGCAGCCGCGTGTTCTTCGCTGGTCGAGACCGTCCGGCCAGAGACCGCGGCGCCCGCGTCCGGCTTGAGCTGGGCGAAGATGAATACGGAAAGGCTCGAGACGATCGCCACCAGGACGAAGGCGAGCGAGAGGTCGCGTGCCATTAGCTCGGAATCGCCGAAGCCGACCTGGATCGCTTCGACGCAGATCGCGGCCACCGCGACGCCGACTGCCCCCGACATCTGCTGAGACACGCTGGCGAAGCTTGTGGCGCGGCTCATCCGTCGCGAGTCGATATCCGAGTAGCTGATGGCGTTCAGCGCCGTGAACTGCAGCGAGCGAAAGAAACCGCCGATGAGCAGCGTCAGCAGCAGGAGCCAATGAGGGGTCGACGGGGTGAACAGCGCGCAGGCGGCGAGAAACGCCCCCGAAATGAGGCCGTTGACGACCAGCGTCTGGCGGAAGCCGAACCAACGCAGCGCCGTCGACGCGGTGAATTTCATCACGAGCGCGCCGGCGGCGGCGGCGAAGGTGAGGGAGCCGGACGCGAATGGCGTGAGGCCGAACCCGACCTGCAACAAAAGCGGCAGCAGGAACGGCATGGCGCCAATGCCCACCCGGAATATGAAGCCGCCCATGACGCCGGCGAAAAACGTCGGGATCGTGAGCAGCTTGAGATCGATGATCGCGTCCTCCTTTTCGTTGGCGTGCCGGACGTAGGCGGCCAGCGAAAGCGCGCCGATCGCGATCAACGCCGCGACCAGCCAGTAAGCGGCGATGCCTCGCCCGATCATGCTCAAGCCCGATATGAGGCTCAAGAGGCCGACGCCCGACAGGATGAAGCCCTCGAAGTCGAAGCGCGGCACCGCCTTCTCGCGCAAATTCTCTATGAACCTGAGCGACAGCAGCACGCCGAGGATGCCGATCGGCACGTTGATCCAGAAGATCCACCGCCAATGAAAATAGGTCGTGATGAAGCCGCCGAGCGGCGGACCTGCGACCGGTCCGATGAGCGCCGGCACGGTGAGATAGGCCATCGCGCTGACGAGATCGCTCTTCGCTATGGAACGGAGCAGAACCAGCCGACCGACCGGCACCATCATCGCTCCGCCCAGCCCCTGAAACACGCGCGCGGCGATCAGGGTCGAAAGCGACGACGAGGCGCCGCACAGGATCGAGCCGAGGGTGAAGATGACGATCGCGCTGCAGAACACCGTGCGAGCGCCGAAGCGGTCGGCGACCCAGCCGGAGGCTGGAATGAACACCGCGAGCGTCAACATGTAGGAGGTGAGCGCCAGCTTCAGGACGATCGGGTCCTGGTGCAGGTCGAGCGCAATGGCCGGCAGCGAGGTCGAGATCACGGTCCCGTCCATGTTTTCCATGAACAGCGCGGTCGCGATGATGAGGGCGGTAAAAGCGGCGGAGCGCATATGAGCCTTCTATGCCCGCCGTTCATGGCGCACAGGCGGCGGCGCTGCAAGGCGCGTCGTGGAAGGCGCGGTCACAATGCGTTGAATGCGCAGATCTTGCCGCGTGGGTCGCGGCACCCGTTCGGGTGGCGAGGCGAATCCGGATCCGGCTTCAGGCACAATTTGGTGGTTGCGATACTCGATTCAATACACTACCATGCCGTAACTGGAGTTCAGCGATAGGTTGGGGAACATGCGAATCCAGGCATTTGCCATGGGACTGGCGCTCGCGTGGGCGGCTATCGGCGGCGCTCACGCCACCGAGGTTCAGTTCACCATTGCCGGCGGTGATGGGACCATCACCTTCGAGCTGCCTCTGAGCCCGACGCCGGATGTCCCCGTCGCGCCGGTCTTTTTCGGTATTTCGTCTGTTTCGGCCGATGTCCGAGGGTCGCCAGTGACTCTCACCAACCTGGATTTTTTTAGCACGGAATTTGGGAGCGGTGGATTTAAGGATGACGTTTTTTTCAATTTTATCGACCCACAGAAGTTTTACACGGGCTCGGAAGGGACCCCAACGTTTATTCTCGGCACCCATACAGGGCTATTTAACCTGGTGACTCGCAAAAAAGACACGGTGACGGTGGCCGTATTCGTCCCCGACCCTCCCGATCCCCCCGCCTTCGCTGCCCCTGAGCTCTCCACATGGGCGATGTTGCTGCTCGGCTTCGTCGGCCTGAGCTATGCCGGCTACAGGAAGGCGAGGACAAGCCCGACGCTTGCCGCCCGACGGGGCTGATAGGCATCGGATCTAGCCGGGTTGACGTCGGCGGACGCCTCGGCGAGGGGCGTGCGGCCTCAGCCGCCGAACACCACCTTGTTCATGATTTGCCCGGGCGCCAGCGTGAACAGGCCGGTGACGACAAGCGCCAAAGTGAAAATCCAGATCATCGCAGCGCGATGAGCACGGACATTGTGCTGTCGGGCGCGAAGGACCGCGAGCGGAACGACTCCCAGCGTGAACAACGACAGAAGGTGGATGGGGCTCCACGGTCCCCAGATCCGGATCGTGTGGATGAAGAGCGACGTTCCCGCGACCAGGATCATGAGAAGCGCCCACGCCCAGCCGATCGTTCGATGCGGAAGCGTCCCCTTGGGGGCCAGGAGCTGCACCGCGCCCAGACCGATCGCCGCGAAGGCGAAAGCAGCATGAAAGCGGATGATCGGCGAGGCGTCGAGCAGCGGGGCGAGTGTCATGACCGAACTCTCGTGGCCGATGGCCTCGATCGCGACGCGTGGACGCTCAAGCGCGCTTGGCCCTAACGGTTGAGCATGCCGTCGACGTCGCTCAGCGCCTTCTCGCAACCAGCGCGGTCGCCCGCGTCGTCGGCGTGGCGCGCCACATCCATGGCCTCGGTGATCGCCTGGAGCTCGTCGGAGGTGAGGTCACCGGCTTCTTGCTCGGCGCTGGCGACCGAGCCAGGAGTTGGCTGGCGATGCATGGTCGCAAACGTCGATTGGGGCGCCGGGCGCCCTTGAGCGGCGGCGGAGTTCAGGAGCTTGGCGACCTCGAGGTCGGTCTGATAGATCCGATCCGTGCAGGGTCCAGCATGAGCAGCCGCGGCGGCCAGAATGAACGCGATCCCCGCCATTGCTGCCGCGTGTCGAGCGATCATTTCACCCTCCTCGGATCGGGCGGGCGCGCAACGGCCCCCGGGCCTCGGAAGTGCGGCCGTAGGCCCAAAACGCCATTGACGCCGTCATCGTTCAATCAGACGAGCCGAATAGGATAACAATTGTCCGTGAGCGCTCGCCCAGACGCGAACTTCTATCATGACGACAAGCGTTGGAGAATATCCCCGGTGGCGCGGAACTCGCGCTTTTCCTTCACCGTCGAGTAGGAGCTCGAGCCAGGCGATCGGCGCCCGCGAACCCGCTTGAAACCGGCGGAGCCAGGGTGCAAAATATTTGTCGCTTCCGAAACACGGCAAGAGAGCACGATGAGCAAGATCGCCACCAAACGGCAGGTCAAGACGGAGCCCCGCGTCGAGCACCCGCGCCTGCACAAGGTCATTTTGTTCAACGACGACTATACGCCGCGCGACTTCGTGGTCCAGGTGCTGAAGGCGGTGTTCCGTCTCAATGAAACCCAGGCGCTCAACGTGATGATGACTGCGCATCGCAAGGGGGTCTGTGTGGTGGCGGTGTTCGCGCAGGACATCGCCGAAACCAAGGCTGCGCGCGCCACTGAAGCGGGCGCGGCGAAGGGCTATCCGCTGCGTTTCGGGACCGAGCCCGAGGAATAGTCGGTTCCGGCAGCGCTGAAGAAAGAGCTCCAGCATGAGCGGCGGGAATGTCGCACCGCTAAACACGCGTACGCTTGGGCGGACGAACGTCAGGGTGACCGAACTGGGCCTCGGCACCGCGCCGCTGGGCGAGCTTTTCGAGAGGGTCGAGGACGGCGAGGCTGCGCGCCTTATCGAGGCCGCGTGGGACGGCGGCGTTCGCTATTTCGATACGTCCCCGTGGTATGGGCGCGGACTCGCCGAGCATACGCTCGGCCGCGCGCTTTATCGTAAGCCGCGCTCCGAGTTCACCCTATCGAGCAAGATCGGGCGCGTGTTGCGACGGCCGCTCGGGCCCAATGCGATCAAGGATCAGTGGCTCGGCGGCCTCGAGTTTCAGACCGTATTTGACTACGGCTACGACGGCGTGATGCGTTCGTTCGAGGACAGCCTCCAGCGGCTCGGAATCAATCGGGTCGACGTCCTCCTGATTCACGACCTCGACCCCTGGGACCACAATCCCGCGGCGCTCGACGCCTACTTGACGCAGCTGAAGACCGGCGGGTGGAAGGCGCTTGCGGAATTGCGCGAGGCAGGCGTCATTGGCGGAATTGGCGCGGGCTTCAACTCAATGGGCTCGATCCCGCGCTTCCTCGATCTGTTCGACATGGATTTCTTCCTGCTGGCGATGCGCTACACGCTGCTCGAGCAGAACGTGCTCGAGTTCGAATTCCCGCGCTGCGCTGAACGCGGCGTCGGCATTATCATTGGCGGCGGCTATAATTCCGGCATCCTGGCGAGCGGGGCCGTTCCTGGCGCAATGTACAATTATGCGCCTGCGGGCCCCAAGATCCTCGAGCGGGTGAAGAAAATAGAGGCGGTCTGCGCGCGCCATCGTGTTCCGCTTCCCGCCGCAGCGCTTCAGTTTCCGCTCGGCCATCCGATCGTCGCCTCCATCATCCCCGGCGCGGTCGCGCGTGCTCAGGTGGAGATGAATGTGGCGGCGTTCCGCCATCCGATCCCCGAGGACTTCTGGGGCGAGCTTAAGCACGAGAAGCTCATCCGCGCCGACGCGCCCACGCCGGCGTGAGCCTTTCGCCGTGAGGCTAGAAGACCCGGCGCATTTCGTCTGATTGCCGACCGGTCTCCGATCCGACATAGCTTCGCCTGATCGCCTGACGGCGGCGCACGGACTCAATCCTTTGGGGGTCGCGAATGTTTGCGTGTGGGCCGGACGACAAGGAAGCACCGCGACTGCAAGGGTGTCTCTGCCACACCCCGGCGTTTGCCCGGCTGAACACGCGTCTTACCCAAAAATTCTCCTACCATTCGTCCACGGCCGCCATGGGGGCGACGCCCGGCACATTCGCCGCCGGCTCGGGGAGTACGCCCGCTCGCGCTTCGGCGACGGCGCTTTCGCGCGTCGTCTTCACCAACGCGCGGCTGTTCGACGGCAAGTCGGACGCGCTGTTGGGAGGTTTAAGGGTGGTCGTCGACGGCAAGACGATCAAGGCGGTGGGGCCGGTCGAAGCCCCGCTCGACGGCGACGTTCTGGTCATCGATTGCGGCGGTCGGGCCCTGATGCCGGGCCTCATCGACGCCCACTGGCATGCGATGTTGGCGTCCTTGCCGCTGACCGTCTTGCTGACCGCGGACGCCCGCTACATCACCCTGGTCGCCGCCGACGAAGCGAGAAAGACGCTGATGCGAGGCTTCACCAGCGTTCGCGACATGGCCGGCCCAACCTTCAGCCTGAAGCGCGCGATCGACGATGGACTCGCGCCGGGACCCCGAATCTGGCCGTCGGGCGCGATGATCTCGCAAACTGGCGGCCACGGCGACTTTCGCTTCCCCTATGAAGTTCCTGCTTCTCCCAATGCGCCGCTGAGCCGCGTCGAGGCGATCGGCGGGAGCGCCGTCGCCGACGGCGTCGATCGCGTGCTGATGCGCGCTCGTGAGCAACTGATGCTCGGCGCGAGCCAGCTCAAGCTCGCCGCCGGCGGCGGGGTGTCTTCGCACTACGATCCAATCGACGTCAGCCAATATACCGAAAGCGAGTTCCGCGCCGCGGTCGACGCGGCGGAGAACTGGGGCACCTATGTCGCCGTCCACGCCTATACGCCGCGCGCGATCAGGACCGCGATCCGCGGCGGTGTGAGATGCATCGAGCACGGGCACCTGATGGACGAGGCGACGGCCGAACTCATCGCTCAGAACGGGATATGGCTCAGCACCCAGCCTTTTCTCGACAACGAATTCTCGGCCCAGACGCCGACCCCGGAAGGACAGGCAAAGGCGAGGCAAGTCTATGCGGGCACTGACGCCGCTTACAAACTCGCCAAGGCGTTCAACCTCAAGACGGCGTGGGGCACGGACATCCTTTTCGATTCGAACATGACATCGCATCAGGGCGCGATCCTGACGACCCTCGAGCGCTGGTATCGCCCGGCCGAAATCCTCAAGATGGCGACGGCGGTGAACGGCGAACTCCTGGCGATGTCCGGCCCGCGCAACCCCTATCCGGGTAAGCTTGGGGTGATCGAGGCGGGCGCGCTCGCCGACCTCATCCTCGTCGACGGCGATCCGCTCGCCGATCTCAAGCTCATCGCCGACCCGGACAAGAATTTCCTGCTCATCATGAAGGACGGGCGCATCGTCAAGGAAACGCTGGAGCCGGAAAAGTCTTGGGCAGCGAGCGTCAAGCCCGCGCGGTGATGACGTGAGCTTGTATTTTTCCGGAAACCGCTCCGTTTCCGAAGGCCTCCGCAATCGCCTCGGCGGCCCGGGCCGTCGCCGCCTCCAAACCTGAACGGTCCCGGAGCTCGATCTCGGCGCGTAACGGCGTGCCCTCGCAATATGCGATGGCTGCCTGCCGGGAACTCGGGGCCTCGCTCCTCTCTTGAAGCGTCACGAATTCGATCCCCGAAAAGCCGGCCGCCCGCAATTCAACCTCAATCTGCTCAAGATCGTGATAGCCGTGCGGCGTTCGGGCGAGGAACCGCGGAGGGTCGCTCGGAAACATTGCGCCGACGGCTTGCGTCACCACGTGGGCGAACTCGTTTTCCTCTATCCGGTCCCAAACATTGAACAGAAACCGACCGTCCCGTTTGAGCACGCGGCGCGTTTCTCGGTAGCCCGCGACCCGATCGGGAAAGAACATCGCGCCGAACTGACAGATAACAGTGTCGAAGCTGGCGTCTTCGAACGGAAGATTGAGCGCGTCCGCCTGTCGCCAGGCGATGCGCCCGTCCGGACCCTGCCGGCTGGCCGCCCTGTCGAGCATCGGCTGGTTGAGGTCGCTCACGACATAGTGTGCGCGCTTGCCGAGGAGCGGAGCCAGCGCGCGGGCGACGACGCCGGTTCCGGCCGCCATTTCTAGAACGTGCGCCGGCTCGGTCTCAGCGGCCCGTCGGGCAAGATCGGATGCATACGCTTCGAAGATGAGCGGCACGAGATAGGCGTCATAGATGTCCGGGATCGATCCCGCAAAACTGCTGTCCGTCTCGCCCATAGTAACGTTCCCCCAACCGAAACTTCGGACACGCCGAAGCGCACGCCTGTCAACCGGTAGGTCCGGCTCCCGGCGCAGGCGCGGTTCCCGCGGGCTGTGCATGGGCGATGGCGCTGGCGACCGTCGCGATCGTCGGCATGCCGCCGAGCTGCATCGATTCGACCGCGGTCGAGGGTACGATAACGATCGTCGCGTTGCTACGCTTGAGGCCCTCGTAAAGCATGTTCATCGCGCGCAGGTGAAAAGCGATAGGGTTGTCGGCGTAGGTCTTGGCGGCGGCGTTGAACGAGTCGGCCACCTGCCGCTCCGAATCGCCCAATATCACGCGCGCCTGGCGCTCGCGCTCGGCCTGCGCCTGCATCGACATGGCGTCCTGTAAGGCGGCTGGGATCCGCACGTCCTTGAGCTCGACCGCGATGACGTCGATCCCCCACGGCTTGGCGCGCGCATCGATGATGCGCTGGAGTTCCACGCTGAGCTTCTCGCGTCCTTCCAGCATGTCGGCCAGCGGGGTCTTGCCGATCACGTCACGCAACGCCGTCTGCGCCGCCCAGTTGATCGCCGAGCTGTAGTCGGCGACGTCGAGCGCCGCCGTTTTCGGATCGACCACCTTCCAGAACAAGACCGCATCGACATCGACGGGCACCGTGTCGCGCGTCATCGTCTGTTCCGCTCTGAAGGTGTTGGTGATGACGCGGGTGTCGATCCGGTAGGCGACGGTCTCGAGGATCGGCACGATGAAGAACAAGCCTGGACCTTCGAGGCTGCGGAACTTGCCGAGCCTCAGCACCACCACGCGATCCCACTGATCAGCGACTTTGACCGCGCTGGCAGCGATCGAGGCGACGATGAAGCTCAAGACCGCAATCGCGACGCTTGCGACATAGCTCTGCGGGCTCATGTTCGCATAGGCAAGCCCCAGGCCAGCCACGAAAATGATAATGAAGATCAGCCCCGGCAGCGGATTGGGGTTTCGCATCGGAAAGGCCTCAATCGCTACGGCAAACGGGCGGTGCGCCTGACGGCGATCACCTTCTCTATGTGGGGTGTTTTCCGCCAGCCACCAGAGTTTTTGCCGCCGCTGGCGGGGAAAATTCGGAATGCACGTGGGCGGGGCCGATGAGAAATGTGATGGGGCGGGACGGATTTGGGTTGCGCGAGCGTTCACGTCTGATTAATAATTGGTTAAAAGGGCTTGCGGGGCGCGAATTTAGAGGGCGCTGCGATGAATCGCCTTTGCTTGACGATCGCATGTCTCAGCGCTGTCGCCTGGACGCAGGCGTCGGCCGAAAATCTGTCCTCCGATCCGATGAAGACCCCTCGACCGCATGCGGGTAAAGCAAAGCATGCAGCCGTCACGAAATCGGCGAGCCTCGACAATGAGGTTCGATTCTCCGACCCCTATGCGCCGCCCGAAGGCACGACCGTTGTAAGAAAAAGTGGCGGCCTTCCTGGTTATTCGTACCGCATTCCGACAGACCCGCAGGGCGGCTTGTCGATCAGTATGGGTCAAGATCAGGGCGGCCATACCACTGGCGGACTCAAGTGGGGCTTCTAGACCGGACGGCCTCGCTCGCGTGACCGCGCCGAAGCGTCGCGTGGCGCACGCCTTGGCGCGTCTCGCCGGGCGATAGGCGTTGTCTGGCTGGTCGATCGGCATTCCTTTTTCCATTCCGAGAGTCGCGAGGAGTCGCGAGCCGCGCCAAGCCGATTGGCCGCAGGATCGCTGCGGGTGGTTTGAGGGGCGCCGCCGCATTCGCCCTTCGGCCGGGCGGCCGGCGACCTCAGCGGGGCGCCGGGCGATGAAGGCCGAAACGCCGTCGAACGACGTCGGCGCCGGCTCGTCTCTCCGCTCGATCGTGGTCTTGGACGGATCGTCGCGGTTTGCGGCATCGTGTCGGCGGTCGGCGTTTTTCAGCGGCATAGGGGCGCTGACGTGAAGACCCTTCTCCGTCTAGAAGAAGATAGTATCCCGATTCTGAGGTTTTTGCGATTTCGGCTCGTTGCGCTCAGATCCCGCGCCACGGCGCGCTCGCGCCATAGGAGAAGGAACGTCGGCTGTGATGACGAAGCGATGCGCGCGGTTCTGGCGACGAATCCATCCTTTCAATCGCTTAGGCGCCTTTTCCTGTCACTCACTCCAGGCAATCGCCGCCGGTTGACGCCCATAATAAGTGTATATGCACCTAAGCGTGGACATTGGTTAGGGCGATGGCGGTTCGGACGGAGTAGGTTGAAGGCGAGGGTCTACACAATGCAAGCGGTCCGCGGCTCAGGCCTCGGCTCATGAGCGAGGCGGGGCAGGGACGTGGCGTCTGCCTCGTGATCGGGGCTGGCGATGGTCTCGGCGCATCGATCGCGCGTGCCTTCGCACGCGAAGGCCTTAGCGTCTGCGTCACCCGGCGGCCGCGGCATACCGAGGCGATCGACAGGCTGGCGGAGGCGATCCGCGCGGACGGCGGCGAGGCTCACGCGTTCGGGCTCGACGCGCGCGTCGAAGCCGATGTCGCGACGCTCATCGAACGGATCGAGCGGGAGATCGGCGCGATCGAGGCGCTCGTCTTCAATATTGGCGCCAATGTGCGTTTCCCAGTCGTCGAGACGACGACGCAGGTCTATTCCAAGGTTTGGGAAATGGCGGCGCTCGCCGGGTTCCTGACCAGCCGCGAGGCGGCGCGGCGAATGACTGAACGCGGCCGCGGCGCCATCCTGTTCACCGGCGCGACCGCTAGCGTCCGCGGCGGCGCCGGCTTTTCCGCCTTCGCCGGCGCGAAGCATGCGCTCCGCGCGCTGGCGCAGAGTCTGGCGCGCGAACTGGGCCCGAAGGGCGTCCACGTGGCGCATGTCGTCATCGATGGCGCGATTGACGGCGCCTTCATCCGCGGGCTCTTGCCGGACGCCGCCGAAAAGCTGGCGCGAGACGAGATTCTGGTTCCCGACGAAATCGCCAAGAACTATGTTTGGCTTTATCGGCAGCAACGGAGCGCCTGGACGTTCGAGATGGATTTGCGGCCATGGTCGGAGACGTGGTGATGAGCGCGGCCATCGAGTTCATTTTCGACTTTGGCAGCGCCAACGCCTATCTCGCCTATCGCGCCCTGCCGCCGATCCTCGCTCGCACCGGCGCGTCGCTGGTGATGAACCCCTGCCTGCTCGGGGGCATCTTCAAGGCGACCGGCAACCAGGCGCCGACCGTCGCCTTTGCGCCGATCAAGGGCAAGCTCGAGTACGAAATGCTGGAGATCCGCCGCTTCGTCGCCAGGCATCGGCTCGACAAGTTTCGTTTCAACCCACATTTTCCGGTCAACACCCTAATGCTGATGCGCGGGTTCGTCGCCGCGCGCGAGACGGGAGTCGAAGCCGACTATCTGGAGATGGGCCTTCAGGGCCTGTGGGAGGAGAGCCTCAAGCTCGACGATCCGGAAGTTCTGGCGCGCCGGATCAATTCTGCGGGCCTCAATTCGGCGAGCCTGCTCGCGGCGGCTCAGACCGATCGCGTCAAGCTGAAGCTTGCCGACAACACCGCCGCCGCGGTCGCGCGCGGCGTGTTTGGGATTCCGACGTTTTTCGTCCGGGACGACATGTTCTTCGGCAAGGACCGGCTGGGGCAGGTCGAAGAGGCGGTCGAGGCGGCCCCCGCATAGGCGTCATAACCGCAAACAGAGCGCGGGACGGAAACCTGGCGAAGGCCCGGGCGCCGGTCGATATTGGCGCGGTTTCTCGGCGCAGATCACCACTAAATTAAGGATCGGCGACCAATTACACCCATCGATCGGGGATCGATAAAACTTTAGGCGTCCAATCGAGGCGTTGGCAATCGCCGGGTGCGATTTTGCATTGTGGTCGGGATCCTGCGGCCACTTGTCGAAAGCCTTGGCTTAGGAACCGCCGCGGCTTGCGAACGCAGGGGCCCATAGAGTGTCAGGAGAATCCCATGCTTCAAGTTCGAAACTTCCTTAGCGATGAATCCGGCGTGACAGCGATCGAGTATGCGCTGATCGCGAGCCTGATTGCGGTGTTCATCATCGTCGCCGTCCAGGCGGTCGGCACGAGCGTCAGCAATGTGTTCAACGAGGTCTCCACCACGCTCAAGTAAGCGAGGCGCAAGCGCGCCCGCCGCAGGTTGTCGGCTGGCGCGCGCGATCAAGGCGGGACAGCATTTACACAAAGCGATCGAGCGCGGAAAATGGCGAGGCGCCTGTCGTCAGGGGTCCTTGCCATGATCCGGCTCAAGAGCCTTCTACCACTACCACTGATGCTGCTTTGCGCGTCCGCCTCCTCGGCGGCGGAGCGGCTGGGCGGGTATCCGGTCGATCCGGCGCAAGTGTCGGTTTCCGGCATTTCGTCGGGCGCCTTCATGGCCAACCAGCTGCACATCGCCCATTCCGCCAACATTATGGGCGCGGCCATGATCGCCGGCGGCCTTTACGGCTGCGCCGTCCTGCATGCGACCGCCGACGGCGTGGAGGCGCTGGCCTCCCAGGCGGCCGGACCGTGCCTGTCGACGCCATTCCTGCTCGAGGACGTCTCTTTCTACGCCCACCTTGTGAAGACGCTTGCCGGCAAGCGCGAAATCGAACTCGCCGTCCAATCTCGCCCACAGCAGAATTTACCTCTTCACCGGGGGCTCCAACTCGGTGGTGAGTGCTAAGACGGTCGAGAAGGCGAAGGCCGTCTACGCGGCGCTCGGCGTTCCAAGCGCCAACATCGTTTTCGAAGACGACAGCGGACCGGCAGCCAAGGCCGGGCACTCCTGGGTGACGAAAAACTTCGGCGGCAGGTGCTCCGCCAACGAAGAGCCCTACATCAACGATTGCGCGTATGACCAAGCGGGCGCCGAGCTGAAGGCGATCTATGGGCCTGATCTCGCGCCGCCCGTTGCGGCGCCCTCGGGCCGGATCGTTGCTTTTGATCAGAGCGAATTCGTTCCGGGCCGGGTCGCGCGAGCGAACGGCCTGTCGGACGTCGGCTATCTTTATGTGCCGAAAGATTGCGCACCGGGCGCTCAAGCGCCCTGCCGGCTGCACATCGTGCTGCACGGCTGCACCCAATCTTCAGAAGCGCTCGGCGATGAGTTTTACACCAAGATCGGCGTGAACGAATGGGCGGACGCCAACCGGATCATCGTCCTCTATCCGCAGGCGCACGCCACCACGGCAGCCGAGCTGCCGGCGAAGGCCGGGATTACAGCGCTTATCGACGCAAACCCGTATGGCTGCTGGAATTGGTGGGGATACGCCGAGGATCCGCGCTATCTGACGAAAAGCGGCGTCCAGATCAGCGCCATCTGGGCCATGGTGCGGCGGATCGAAGGGCAGTGAAGCGTGTCTAGGTATTAGTACTGAGCCTGCGATCTCAGGTCCGAGCTTGGAAACGCGCTCCGACGCCCTAGATTGGGGCGCCCTGGCGGCGTGGGGTCGAAGCCTAAGGACTGAGGGTTCAGCGGCGCATGGACGATCTTCTTCGCCTGGCCGAAGACCCCAACGCGTGGGCGGCGCTCGCGACCCTCATCGCCATGGAGGTCGTCCTCGGCCTCGACAATCTGGTGTTCATCGCGCTGCTCACGAACCGCATCGACGAACGCCGGCGGGGCCTCGCGCGCAAACTCGGCCTGTCGCTGGCGCTCGTGTTCCGCCTCGCGCTGCTCGCTTCGGCGTCGTGGGTCGTGCATTTTACGGAGCCGCTGGGCACGGTGCTCGGACATGCCTTTTCTGTGCGCGATCTGCTGTTGCTGGCTGGCGGCTTGTTCCTGGTCTGGAAGGCGACGAGCGAAATCCACCACCGGGTCGACCCGAATGATGAGGCCGAGGACCAAAAGCCGGCCGCGCCGCTCGGCCTCGTCTCCGGCCTCATCCAGATCATCATGATCGACATCGTCTTCTCGGTCGACAGCATCATCACCGCCGTCGGCATGACCGAGTATTTTCCGATCATGGTCATAGCCGTCGTCGTGGCGGTTGGGGTGATGATGGTCGCGGTCGGGCCGCTGGCGGCGTTCATACACCGCAATCCGACGGTGTTGATGCTGGCGCTGAGCTTTCTGTTGATGATCGGCATGACGCTGATCGCCGACGGTTTCGGCTTTCATATCGAAAGAGGCTATATTTACGCGGCGATGTTTTTTTCCTCTCTGGTCGAGACGCTCAACGTCTTGGCCAGACGCAACCGTAGGCGGTCGACATGACCTTCAGCTCTCTGCTTCTTTTTGCCGCGGTCTATTTCGCAGCCGTGGCGACGCCCGGACCGGGCGTCGCGGCGCTGATCGCGCGCGTGCTGGGGCAGGGGCTCAAGAGCGTCGCGCCGTTCATCGCCGGCTATTTCGTCGGCGACATGGTCTGGTTCGACTCTGGCGGCGACAGGTCTCGCCGTCATCGCGAAGACCTTCGCCGGGGTGTTTGTCGTGATCAAATTCGCCGGCGCGGCCTATCTCCTCTATCTCGCATGGCGGATGGCGACCGCGCCTGCCGTCATTGGAGAGGCGCCGACGCCAGCCACGCGGGGGGTGCGCGCATTCCTCGGCTCGCTGTCGCTGACGCTGGGCAACCCGAAGGTGATGGTCTTCTTCCTCTCGATCATGCCGCTTGTCGTCGACGTCAGGACGCTGACCGCGCTCGCGCTCTTTGAACTCGCCACGGTTTGCGGGATCGTGATCTTTTCGACATTAGCGCTCTATGCGCCGGCCGCCAATCGGGCGAGAACCCTTTTCCGCTCGACCCGGGCGATGCGGTTCGTCCATCGCGCCGCCGGCGGCCTGATGGCCGGGGTCGCGGTGGCGGTCGCCACGAGGTAAGGCCGTGTCGGATCTCCTGGCGATCGGCGAAGCTTTGGTTGAACTCAACCAGCCGGAGGACGGCGCCCCGTTCATGCAGGGGTTCGGCGGCGACACCTCGAACGCCATGATCGCAGCGGCGCGCCTCGACGCCGCCGCCGGCTATTTCACCGCCGTCGGCGCCGACCGTTTCGGCCAGGCGCTGACCGAGCTTTGGCTTAAGGAAGGCGTCGATGCGAGCCGGATCGTGGTCAACGGCGGCGCTCACACTGGACTTTATTTCGTCACACATGGCGCGCAAGGCCATGAGTTCTCCTACATGCGGGCGGGCTCGGCGGCGAGCCGGATCAGCGAAAGCGACCTGCCGGTCGACCGCATTCGCGCAGCCAAAGTCCTGCATATCTCCGGCGTCACCCAGGCGATCTCGTCTTCCGCCGCCGACGCTGCATTCGCCGCCATCGACATCGCCCGCGAGGCCAAGCGGCTCATCTCCTACGATCCGAACCTGAGGCTGAAGCTGTGGCCAATGCGACGGGCGCGGGCGATCATTCATGAGGCGATGCGGGCTTGCGATATTGCGCTGCCGGGCCTCGATGACGCAGAAGCGCTGACGGGCTTGAGAGATCCCGATGCCATTGCAAGTTTTTACCTCGACCTCGGCGCGCGCGTGGTCGTGGTGAAAATGGGCCGGGGCGGCGCGCTGGCGGCGACGCCTAGGGAGCGCGAGCGCATCTATTCGCATGCGGTCAAGGCGGTCGACGCGACCGGCGCGGGCGACTGCTTCGACGGCGCTTTTCTCGCCGAATATGTGCGGCACGGCGATCCGTTCGCCGCGGCGCGCTTCGCCAATGTGGCGGCGGCGCTCTCGACCTTGGGCTACGGCGCGGTCGCGCCGTTGCCTGGGCGCGCCAAGGTCGAAGCGGCGATGGCGGCGCGAGCGTCGTGACGCCATTCTTTCCCAGTCCCTCGCTGGCGGCAGCCTATATCGTCGCCTGCTTCTTGCTCGCCGCGACGCCCGGTGCGGACATGGCACTCTTTCTGTCGCGCACGCTGACCGGCGGCAGGCCCAAGGCTTCGCGGCGCAAGCGGGCGCGAGCGTGGGACTCGTCGTCGGTACCTTTGCCGCGGCGCTCGGCCTCTCGGCCCTGCTCGCGCCTCGGCCGAGGCCGACGAGGCGGTGAAGATCGGCGGCGCGCTTTATCTGCTGTGGCTTGCCTGGCGGGCGATCCGCCAGGGCTCCGCGCTCAAGCTGATGACGGGCGCCCCGACGCGAGGAGGCTTGCGCGGCGCTTTCGCGAACGGGCTGCTCATCAACCTCACCAATCCGAAGATCGTGCTGTTCTTCCTGACCTTCTTGCCGCAGTTCATGAGCGCGAGCGATCCGCACGCGAGCATGAAGCTGTTCGTGTTGGGCTTCGGCTCCAACGCCATTACGACATTGGCTAACGCGATCGTCGTGCTCATGGCCGGCCGCTTTGTCGCTGCGGCGAGGCGGAACCCACGCGCGCTGCGGGTCTTCGACTATGGCTTCGCCGCGCTCATGAGCGCCTTCGCCGGGCGTCTCAGCTGGAGCCAAATAAGATAGGAGCGCCCTGATGGAGCTTCCGGCTTTCTGCGCCTCGCTCACGGCCGCCCGAGGCGGAAGTTTCGACTCGCCTTCCGGCCGGCCGCGCGCTTGCATTGGCCCCAAAAGCCATCCATGAAGCAACACTCGCGTTGCGCAGTTAACGGGGCTGCCGGATGGGGTTGAAGTTGATCAAGCGCCGCCAATTCCTGTCGGTGTTTGCTTGTGCGGTGGCCAGAGCTATGCCGCCGCGCGGGTCCGTCGACGCGTGAGGCTGGGTCAAATGGGAATGGATGGGCTGACCGTTGCCAGCGACACCCGTATCGCTGTATTGGTGCCTTGTTACAACGAGGAGGCCGCAATCCCCGGCGTTGTACGCGATTTTCGCAAGGCGCTGCCAGACGCGGCCATCTACGTTTACGACAACAATTCGCGTGATCGCACCATCGAGGTCGCGCGCGCAGCTGGCGCTCAAGTAAATATCGAGACATTCCAAGGAAAAGGCAACGTCGTTCGCCGCATGTTTGCTGACGTCGAGGCGGACGTGTATGTCATTGTTGATGGCGATGACACCTATGACGCGGGTGCGGCGCCGAAGCTTATCTCCATTTTGCTGGATCGCCAGCTTGACATGGTCAATGCACGGCGGGTGACGGACGCCGCCGAAGCTTACCGCGCAGGGCATCGGCTCGGCAACAAATTGCTGTCAGGCATCGTCTACATGGTCTTCGGCAATCGATTTCGAGACGTGCTATCGGGTTATCGGGTCATGTCGCGCCGGTTCGTGAAGAGCTTTCCCGCGCTGTCCACGGGCTTCGAAATTGAGACGGAGCTCACCGTTCACGCGCTCGAACTGCGTATGCCTACAGCGGAAATCGACACCGCTTACAAGGCCCGCCCGGAAGGCTCAGTGAGCAAGCTGCGCACTTTTCGTGACGGCGTTCGAATCCTTTGGAGCATTTTATATCTTGTCAAGGAGGAGCGACCGCTTCCGTTCTTTGGCGGAATTTTCATTGCTTGCATCTCGTTGTCGACCGCTATTAGCGTGCCCCTTTTCATCACCTATTTCCATACGGGCCTCGTCCCGCGCTTTCCTACCGCGGTGCTGGCGACCGGCGTGATGCTGTTGGGGTTCTTGAGCCTGACATGCGGTCTCGTGCTCGATACTGTCACCTTAGGCCGACGCGAGGCGAAGCGCATGCGCTACCTCTCATATCCGGCTCCAGTGGCGGCGAGATCCAAGTTTACGGGCCGGTGACGAGCCCGTCTGGCCCATCTGGGTCGCGCATCCCCTGCCGCACCATTTCATAGCGCCCTAACAATCGCCTCGCCGTTTCTCACCATGACGCACGAATTGATCTGTTGTTTGTAGCCCCCATCGTTGCAATGATTGCGCATCTGCATTCATCAGGGCAGACCCCCCGCGCCGGAGTGATCAAGGTCGGATTGGGCCTGCTAACCTGCCTGGAGTGGGCGACACGCAACGGGTCAACATGCGATTGCCGCCAATGGCTGCACTGCTGCTAATGATAGGGATGCTGCGCTATCCTTTTTGACGAAAATGGGCCGGCGCAAATGGCGCGATCGCCTCGGCTTATGAAATGATGTCGCGCGCGCATATGCTCAAGGATTCTCATGCGCTTTAAGGATTTTTCTCTCCGCTTGCCCACAGCAATGGGGCGAGGTTTGTCGACGCGCGACCAAACGTTGTCCGTAGCGGGTGCATCGTCCGGCGAGCCGCTGATCGTGATCTTCATGCTGATTTGCGGGGCGTTGGCCCGCTTCGTCATCGGGAGGGGCACAAATAATTTGTCCCACTTTCCGAGCGAATCCCATAATGTGGCGGTGTCGCTGGCGACCACCGGCCGCTTCGCCGATCCTTTCGGCTATCCCAGCGGCCCCACCGCACATATTGGCATGCTGACGCCCCTGCCGGCCGCTCTCGCCTATTGGCTGTTTGGCGGCGACAGTCCTTACGCAGAAATCATTCTATATGGCTGGGCAGCGTTTCTTGTTTGTCTCTCCATATGGCTTTGCTGGCGGCTCGCGGTCGTGTTGGGCGCGCCTCCCGCCGCGCGCCTCGCCGCTGTCGCTGTCGCGGCCCTGGCGCCGCTGCAGTTCCACATGGAGGTGAACGAAAACCGGAATTGGGAAATCAATCTCGCAACAGTCGTTTTGATCTGGATTCTTCTCAAGCTGGCGGAGAGCGACGTCAATATCTTGACGCGCCGTTCGCTGGCTCTGATCGGCGCGTCGACGGGCTTTCTTTTCATACTGAATTCGGCCGCGGGCTTGGGGGCGATCCTATCTGGGGCCCTGTTTCACGGGCTGCGAGTCCCGTATCGACAATGGTGGATCGCGCCGCTCTTCATCGTCCTCGTAGGCGGGTCGCTGGCCGGCCTCTGGGCCGAGAGGAACATGCGCGAACTGGGCGCGCCGATCTTCTTGCGCGACGACCTCGGCCTTGAAATCGCACTCTCCAACTATTCGGGAGGGGAGCATGCCGGCGATCCGAACGCCTATTTTGCTCGCCTAAAAGAGATCCACCCGATGGTGATGGCCCCGGGCGAGCTCGCCGCAAAGGGCGGGGAAGTCGCCTATTACCACGCCCTGGGCCAACAGACCCGGGATTGGATCGCAGCCCACCCCTGGGACTTTCTCAATCTATCCGGCCAGAGATTCATCGAATTCTTCCTGCCGCCGCGCTACCTCTGGTCGCTCTTTACGGACGCCTCGGTCCATCTCATTGGCCTGCGCCAGTTTGTCCTCTCGGCTGCGGCCTTGGGCGGACTGCTCACGCTGTTGGTGATGGCGCCTCGGCGGCGACCCTATGCCTACATTCTGGTTGCCGTCCTGGCTTGTTCACTGCCCTATATCGTAGTGCAGCCGACCCTGCGCTATCGTTACACGGTTTCCACCCTGCTGATCTTCTGCGCCCTTGATGGCGCGTTCCGGTGCATCGCCCACATCCGTGCGAATGTTCCGGGCAAGGCGGAGCGGGTGCGCCTGGAATGATTGTCGCTCGCGACCTAGCCGAATCGCGCTCGCCCCGGCTGCGCGACTTGTTCGCTGGGCGCGTCTCATCCGGGGCGAAACGAGATAGGAGCGCCGTCATGGACCTTCCGGCTTTCCGCGCCTCGCTCATGGCCGCTGACCCCCCGCCAAGCTTGAGCCCCGCCTTGCGCGCGCTTTGGCTCGAGGCGCGGGGCAATTGGGATCGCGCGCACGACGCCGCGCAGGCCGACGAGGGCGGAGCGGGCGACTGGGTGCACGCCTACCTGCACCGCAAGGAGGGCGACGCCGGCAACGCCGCCTATTGGTACCGCCGCGCGCGCAAGCCAGTCTGCCGAACTTCACTCGACGAAGAATGGGCGGCGATCGCCGGCGCGCTTCTCGAGGAACGCGGAGCGGAGACCGCTTGATAGGAGCGAGCTCGCGCCTCCTCTTGTCATTCGCCGTTTCTGAGCTTGGAATACGGTCTGCCGGCGAAGGCCGAATCTCGGCAGCTTTCGCCTGACCGTCATTCGATGCTCCGATCTCGACGGCATCCACTACGAGGCCGACCAGCACGAATTGCTCCGCCGAGCGGCGGCGAAGGCCATGCGAGAGGCGCTCGACGCCATGACGTAAGCGGAGCTGCGCCGCCTTTGCAATTGCGCGGCGAAGCGCGTGCGGCTAAAGCCAAGCCGCAAACCCTTGATCGGACATTTCCCCTTGAGCGTCGACGCGGATACTGACGCGCTTGCCGCGCGCGATCTGTTGGTCTCCGCCGCGTGCGAGGCCGGAGCGCTGGCGCTCGAATATTTCCATCCCGGCGGCCGTACCTCCGCCAAAGTCGTCACAAAAGCCGGCGGATCGCCGGTCACGGACGCCGACCTTGCTGCTGATTCGCTGTTGAAGCGCCGCTTGCAGGAGGCGTTGCCGGAAGCAGGCTGGCTCTCTGAGGAGACGGTCGACGATTTCGAGCGCCTTTCGCGCCGCACTCTTATCGTCGTCGACCCGATCGACGGCACGCGCGCGTTTGTCATCGGCGATCCGCGCTGGGCCGTCTCGGCGGCGCTGGTCGTCGACGAGCGCCCGGTCGCCGGCGTCATCTACGCGCCGGCCCTCGACGAGACCTATGCGGCGGCGCGCGGCGGGGGCGCAACGTTCAACGGCGCGACCCTCATACCCGCCGTCAATTGGCCGCCGCGCACAGCCGCCGGCCCTAAGCTCATCATCCAGGCGATGGCGGCGGAGCTCGGCGCCTCGATCGAGGTCACGCCGCGTGTGCCCTCGCTCGCCTACCGAATGGGCATGGCGGCGCGCGGCGCGGTCGATTTCGCGGTCGCAGCCGAGAACTCGCATGATTGGGACATCGCCGCCGCGGATATTGTGCTCGAGGAAGCGGCCGCGCGCCTGATCGACGCCTCGGGCGAGCGGCTCCGCTACAATTCCCGGCACGTCCGCCGTGGCGCGCTCCTTGCTGCGCCTGACGCGGCGGCCACCCGGCTCATCAAGGGCTTTCGCGCCGCCATCGCTTAGCGGGCGAAATAAGCGGGCGGCTGGCCTCGGCCAGCTTGCGTTTTCGCCGCCGCGAGGGCAAAGGCCAGCTCGCCCGCCCGCGCTGCTCCGGGCGCCTTCAAGGAAATGTGATCATGAGCTCCCCCGATGCGAAGGCTCCAGACGAGGCAAAGCCGCAGCGGCTGCACCTGGTGTTTGGCGGCGAACTGAAATCGCTGGAAAGCCACGAGTTTCGCGATGTCGACAAGCTCGACATCGTCGGCCTCTTCCCCGACTACGCCAGCGCCGAGCGAGCGTGGCGCGCCAAGGCGCAAGCGACGGTCGACAGCGCGCAAACGCGCTACTACATCGTCCACCTCCATCGGCTGCTCGAGCCCGACCTCTTCCCTCCGACCCGGACCGCCTGAGCGCTGCATGGCGAGACGTGTAGGCAGGTCGCAATGGGCGCAGGAGGCGATTGGCTTCGGGCTCGCGACCTACTTGTCGCTCGTTCGGCGGACGAGCCGGTTCACCACCGTGCCCGAGGACGTCGACGGTTTCATCAAGGACGATCTCCCGCTGATCGCGGCGATGTGGCATGGACAACATTTGATGATGCCCTTCGCCAGGCCTGTGACAATGGATCGGCTCGCGGTGCTCATCTCGCGCCATGAAGACGCCGGAGCCCAAGCCCTGGCCGCCGAACGTCTTGGGATCACGCCGGTGCGCGGTTCGGGCGGTCCCGCCGACCGCGCCTACTACAAGGGCGGCGCGCCAGCGATGCGCGAACTCCTGCGCCAGCTCGAATCGGGCGCCTCGGTCGCGATGACCGCCGACGTGCCGAAGCGCGCGCGGGTGGCGGGGACAGGAATCGTGGCGTTGGCCAAACTCTCCGGACGGCCGATCGTTCCGACCGCGGCGGTCATGAGCCGGCGGGTGGAGTTCAACACCTGGGATCGCGCCACGCTTGGACTGCCGTTCGGGCGGGCGGTGGTGGTCGCGGGCGACTTCATCCGCGTTTCGCCGAACGCCGATGAGGAGGAGATGGAGGCCGCGCGGCTTGCGGTCGAGCGTGGGCTCGACGAGGCGCACCGGCAGGGGTACGCCATGGTCGGCGGACGCGACCCAGGCGCCGACCTGAAACCGCCGACCTGAAATTGCGATGACAGCGCCGATCTCGCTTACCGGCTATCGATTGGCGTCGTTCTTGGCGACGCCGTTGGCCGGGCCGATCCTGGCGATGCGGCTTAAGCGCGGCAAGGAGGATCCGCGACGGGTGCGCGAGCGGCGGGGTTTGACCGCTCTCGCCCGTCCGCCGGGCCCGCTCGTCTGGCTGCATGGCGCGAGCGTCGGCGAAGCCTCTGTGCTGCTGCCGTTCGTCGAGCGCATCACGCGCATGGGCGCGACTGCGCTGGTGACCACGACAACTGTGACCTCGGCCGCAATGCTCGCGCAACGCCTGCCGTCGGGCGCGCTGCATCAATATGCGCCGCTCGACAGTCCGCTGTTCGTGCGGCGCTTCATCAACCATTGGCGCCCTCACGCGGCGCTGGTGGCGGAGAGCGAGCTGTGGCCCAATATGATCGTCGAACTGAAACGTTCGGGATCGCGGCTGGCGATGGTCAATGGGCGGATCAGCGAGCGGTCTTTTCGCCGCTGGAGCAAGGCGCCGCGCTTCATCGGCGCGCTATTGTCGGCGTTCGACGTGTGCCTTGCGCGCAGCGAGGCCGACTACGAGCGGCTGACCGCGCTCGGCGCGCCGAGCGTTCAGGTCGCTGGCGACATCAAGTTCGATGCGCGAACGCTGCCGGCCGACCAGCGCGAGCTCGCCGAGCTCGCCGGCCTCACCTCGGGGCGCCAGATGTGGATCGCCGCCTCCACCCACGAGGGCGAAGAGATGATCGCGGCGGCCGCGCACAAGCGCCTGTCCCAGGTGTTTCCCGACGCGCTGACCCTGATCGCGCCGCGCCATCCCGAGCGCGGCGAGGCGATCCAGCGCCAATTGGAGGGGCAGGGGCTCGTCTGCGCCCTGCGCTCGCGCGGCGAGGCGATCGGTCCTGGGACTGCGGTCTATATCTGCGACACGATCGGCGAGCTGGGGCTTTTTTATCGGCTGGCCGGGGTGGTGTTCGTCGGCAAGTCCTTCGTCGCCGGCGGTGGGCAAAATCCGATCGAACCCGCTCGCCTCGCCTCAGCCATTCTGCACGGGCCGATGGTTGAGAATTTCGCCGACGCCTACGCGGCGCTCGACGACGCCGGCGGCGCGCTGACCGTAGCGCGTCCGGAGGACTTGGGGGAGACGCTGATCGCGCTATTCGCCAATGCGGCGCGTCTGCGCGTCATGGCGCGCGCGGCCGGCGATATTGTCGAGCGCCGCGCCGGAGCGGTCGATCGCTCGATGCGGGCGCTGAAAGCCTTGTTGCCGGCCGCCGGGGCGGGGCGGTGAAGGCGCCGCGCTTCTGGCTGAAACCGAGACCAACCTTGCTTGCCCGCTTGCTTCAGCCGACCGGCTGGGCCTACGGGCGGGTCACGGCGCGGCGCATGCGGGAGCGGGGCGAGCGCGCCGGCGCGCCGACGATTTGCGTCGGCAATTTCGTTGCCGGCGGCGCAGGCAAGACGCCAGCCGCGCTGGCGCTGGCGCGGATGCTGATCGGCGACGGCCGGCGCGTCGCCTTCCTGTCGCGAGGCTATGGCGGCGCCGACCGTGCCGAGCCGCTGCTCGTCGATGCCAACGCCCATACCGCGGCGATGGTCGGCGACGAGCCACTTTTGCTGGCGAAACTCGCCCAGTGCTGGGTCGGGGCGGACCGTGTCAACAGCGCGAGAAGCGCGGTCGAAGCCGGCGCGCATGTTCTCATTCTCGATGACGGCCTGCAGAATCCGGGGCTGGTCAAGGACCTCGCCTTCGCCGTCGTGGATGGCGAAACCGGCTTTGGCAACGGCCTCTGTGTTCCGGCTGGTCCGCTGCGCGCGCCGGTTTTTGCCCAGCTGCCGTTGGTGCGGGCGCTGATCGTGCTGGGCGGCGACGACGCGGCGCGTCACGGATCGCTGCTTTGGCGCCTGGCAAGCCCCTCATGCGCGCGAGCCTCGAGCCCGACGCGCTCGCCGCGGCGCCCTTGATCGGACGCGAGGTCGTCGCCTTCGCCGGCATTGCGCGACCGGAGAAATTCTACGCCACCCTGCGCCGGGTCGGGGCGCAGATCGTCGCCACTCACGATTTCGCCGACCACCATCCTTACAAGCCGCGCGAGGTCGAGGCGCTGATCGAGGAAGCCGGCCAGCGAGGCGCGCTTCTGGCGACCACCGAGAAGGACTTGGTCCGGCTTAGCGCCCGTCACGCCCGCGCCGTCGTGACGCTGCCGGTCATATTGCGTTTCGAGGAGCCGGAGTCGGTCAGGCGCCTCCTGCGTCAGGCCGTGGGAGCATAGGGCCTCCCTCTCCGGCGCATCGCCTGCGGGAACCCATGATCGGCCTCGTCTTGACCCGTCGATCAAATGGCCTTCTTCTCGGGCCCGCCATGAACCACGACATAGGAGATCGCTGGCCGCGCAGTCGGGCGAAAATCATTGACAAATAGAGAAAATTAGAGTATACTATTCTGCAAATAAAAATCACGGAGCTGCGATGTTCCGGCGGGAAAAACGACGACAGATATGTCAGCGCCTGGTTTTGCTCGCAACTTCGGACGCTAGTAAAAAACTAGCGAATGTTTTAAATTTTTTTCGAGTGTAACCCATTGAAAAGTCCCAATTCGTAAAAATAAATGAAAGTAATTGAAAGCAAATCGGCTTTCATTTCCTTTCATCTGCTTGGATTTGCTTGCAATGAGCTCGCGCGTCGGTTGTATTTTGGGCCCTTGAAGAGGCCGGGGGGAGGGGGTTCCGGTAGGGCAGGGGGTCCGGTCGGGACAAGGGGCGGTCAGGGCCCGTCGTCCCTTGTCATTCGCGGACCGATCCGGCGTTCCGGCTTGCCAGCGTCGCCAAACGCGCGCATTTTTCCTCTCAGCGAAACCCCCGGCCAAGCGCCGGGCGAAATCCAATCGGGAGGACAAATGCTCGACACGGCCCCTAATGCTCGCATGACGGCCTTTCTCGGCAAGTTCGACGCTGCGCTGGCGGCGGGCGATATCGAAGCGGCGGTCGTAATGTTCGCCGTCGAGAGCTATTGGCGCGACCTCGTCGCCTTCACCTGGAACATCAAGACTGTGGAGGGGCGCGATCAGGTCCGCGACATGCTCGCCCACTGCCTCAGCCAAGTGAAGCCGCGCGACTGGCGCATCGCCGAGGGCGAGATGGCGACCGAGGCGGACGGCGTGCTCGAGTCCTGGATTTCGTTCGAAACCGAGGTCGCGCGGGGCTATGGCCTCATCCGCCTCAAGGACGGCCTCATCTGGACGCTGCTGACCACGATGGCCGACCTCAAGGGCCACGAGGAGAAAGCTGGTTTCACCCGCGTGCTCGGCGCGAGACACGGCGTCAATCCGGGCGCCAAGACCTGGAAGGAATTGCGGGACGAGGAGGCTGAGAAGCTCGGCTATGAAACGCAGCCCTATGTGTTGGTCATCGGGGGCGGCCAGGGCGCGATCGGGCTCGGCGCGCGCCTCAGGCAAAATGGCGTGCCGACGATCATCGTAGAGAAGAACGAGCGCGCCGGAGACTCGTGGCGCAAGCGCTACAAGTCGCTCTGCCTGCACGATCCCGTCTGGTACGACCATCTGCCCTATATCGATTTCCCTAAGAATTGGCCGGTGTTCTCGCCCAAGGACAAGGTCGGCGACTGGCTGGAAATGTACGCCAAGGTGATGGAGCTGAACTACTGGACCAAGACGACGGCCAAGAGCGCGAGCTTCGATCCGAAGAAGAAGGAATGGACGGTCGTTGTCGATCGCGACGGCGAGACGGTCACCCTGCGGCCCAAGCAACTGGTGTTCGCGACCGGCATGTCCTCCAAGCCGGTTCTGCCGCGCTTCAAGGGCATGGACACCTTCAAGGGCGAGCAGCATCATTCGTCGAGCCACCCTGGGCCCGATGGCTACAAGGGCAAGAAGGTCGTCGTCATCGGTTCGAACAATTCAGCTCATGACATCTGCGCCGCAATGTACGAAGCCGGCGTCGACGTGACCATGGTGCAGCGGTCGAGCACCCATATCGTGCGCTCGAGCACATTGATGGATATCGCCCTCGGCGATCTCTATTCCGAGCGCGCGGTTCGAGGCGGCATGACGACGGCCAAGGCCGATCTTATCTTCGCCTCCTTGCCATACGGCGCCCTGGCCTCGCTGCAGAAGCCGGTCTACGACAAGATTCGCAAAGTCGACGCCGACTTTTACGCCGCCCTCGAGAAGGCGGGCTTCAAGCTCGATTACGGCGAAGACGAATCCGGCTTGTTCATGAAATACCTGCGCCGTGGTTCTGGTTATTATATTGACGTCGGCGCCTCCCAGCTCATCATCGACGGCAAGGTGAAGCTCGCATCCGGACAGGTGGATGAAATCACGCCTCGCGGAGTCAAACTCGATAGCGGCAAGGAGTTGCCGGCCGATCTGATCGTCTATGCGACAGGCTACGGGTCGATGAACGGCTGGGTCGCCGATATCTGCGGTCAGGAAATGGCCGACAAGGTCGGCAAAGTCTGGGGCCTCGGCTCAAACACCAAGAAGGATCCTGGCCCGTGGGAGGGCGAGCAGCGCAACATGTGGAAGCCGACGCACCAGGAGGCCCTATGGTTCCACGGCGGCAACCTGCACCAATCGCGCCATTATTCGCAGTTTCTGACGCTGCAATTGAAGGCGCGCCTCGAGGGCATCCCGACGCCCGTCTACGGGCTGCAGGAGGTCCATCACAAGGCGTAATGTCGTCGTATGAGGGCCGCGCTAGGGCAGCCGCAGGGTCGCTGTCGCCAGGCAGGCGATCCCCTCGCCACGGCCAGTGAAGCCGAGCCTCTCGCTTGTCGTCGCCTTGACGGCGACGCGGCCGATATCGAGACCCGCGATTTCGGCGACGCGGGCCCGCATCGCCTCGCGATGGGGGCCGATCTTCGGCGCTTCGCAGATGAGCGTGATGTCGAGGTGGACGATCGCGCCGCCGCGCGCGCACACGCGTTCCGCCGCATGGGCGAGGAAGACCTTCGACGCCGTTCCCTTCCACTGCGGGTCCGAAGGCGGGAAGTGGGCCCCGATATCGCCGTCGGCGAGCGCGCCGTAGAGCGCGTCGGCAAGCGCGTGCAGCGCGACGTCGGCGTCGGAATGCCCGCTGAGCGATGCGGAATGGGGGATCCGAACGCCGCACAGCCACACGTGGTCGCCGGGCGCGAAGGCGTGAACATCGAAGCCCTGACCGACCCGAGTTCTCGCTTGGGGCCGCAGCGAGCCGGGCTTCGGCCGCGTGGAGATCCTGAATGGTGGTCACCTTGATGTTGGCCGGGTCGCCCTCGAACACGTAAGCGGTCGCGCCCGCCCATTCGGCGACCGTGACGTCGTCGGTAAGGTCTCCGACGCCGGCGGCGGCGGCGCGCTGATGCGCGGCGAGGATCAGGGGCAAGCGAAACGCCTGCGGCGTTTGCACCGCGCGGAGCGCCGAGCGCGGCGGGGTCGCGAGCACCCGGCCGTCGACGTCGACTTGCTTGACGGTGTCGCTCATCGCCGTTCCGGGGGCAGCCGCCCCGTGGCTCTCCGCGGCCTCAATCGCGCGGGCGACGAGGGCGGGGGAGGGGAAGGGCCGCACGGCGTCGTGGATAAGCACGATATCCGGCTCCGCTGCGGCGAGAGCCTCGAGGCCGGCCAAGACGCTTTGCTGACGGGTCGCGCCCCCGATCGCCGGCGTCGTGAGCGCCGCCGCTGCGCTCGCCGTAAGATGCGCCACCGCTTGATCATAGAGGACCCGGTCGTCGGGCCCGATGACCACCGTTACGGCGGAGAACGGAAAGCCCGCGGCAAGCGCCTCGAGAGTGTGGACGATGAGCGGGCGCCCCGCACAGCTGAGATATTGCTTCGGCCGGTCCGCGCCGAGCCTGACCCCCCGGCCGGCGGCGACGATCAGAAGCCCGACCTTATTGGATGACAAGTTGAGGTCTCCGACGATCGCTCAAGAGGCCTTTTCCTGCGCCGAAGCGGCGGCGTCAATGCAGGCTGACCTGAGCGCCGTCTTGACTTGGTGTCGGGCCGCCCCGATCAATCGTTGCGAAACCACTCGGGAAATCGATCGTGCCGCTGAAGCTGATCCTCGCCAACAAGGCGTATTCGTCGTGGTCGCTGAGGCCCTGGATCCTGCTCGCGCAGCTGAAGATCCCGTTCGAGGAAGTGGTCATTCCGATGGATCAGCCCGAGACTCGCGCGAACATGCTCAAATACGCGCCGACTGGAAAGTGCCCGTCGCTGTACGACGGCAAGATCGCGGTCTGGGAATCTCTTGCGATTATCGAGTATGTCGCTGAGGCCCATCCGGAAAAGACGGTGTGGCCGAAGGGCAAGGCGGCGCGCGCCCATGCGCGCTCGCTCGCCAGCGAAATGCACGCCGGGTTCGGGGCGCTGAGGCAGACCTGTCCGACGAATTTTCGCCGGCCGGTCGGGGCGATCAAGCTAAACGATGAAGTTCGGGCCGATGTCGCTCGTATCGAAGCCGCCTTTGAACACGCGCGCGCGACGTTCGGCCGGGGCGGACCGTTCCTCTTTGGGCGCTTCTCGGCCGCCGACGCTATGTTCGCGCCGGTGGTCAATCGCTTCCACGTCTACGACATACCGGTCTCGACGCCGACCCGCGCCTATATGGAGACGATCATGGCTCTGCCGGTGTGGAAGGCGTGGATCGCCGACGCGCGCGCCGAGCCCTGGCGGATCGAACACTATGACGCGATCTGAGTAGGCGACGATGACGCCGGCCCGGACGGCGCTGCTGGCGAGGGCTGAGACGTCTGCCCTCGCAAGACCGGGATTCCGCCGGGCGGGATCATCACCGAGGGCCCCGAGTACAATATCCGGATCGCTCTATTCGACGCCAGGCTCCCTTCCGTAAAGTCTGCGGAGAGCGTCACTAAGCCAATATGTTGCAAATAAACAACATCTTGCATGCTCTTGAGGAAGCTAAGCATTCGCTGGATCAAATTATAAAATCGGCAATGGATTTGCCACAATGTCACGGGTGAACAACGACAACAATGCTGGGGCTTCCGCAAAGTCTGCGGGCTGGGATTTAGGAAATCGAACGCAATGGCGCGAATAAAGACCGCCTTGACCGCGAAGAGCGGCGGGGGCGACGTCAATGCCGCGGAATGGCGCCGGCTGATTGCCGAACTCGACCTGCGCCGGCGCGCGGCGGCCGAGGGCGGCTCGACCAGAGCGCGCGAACGCCATGTCGCACGGGGCAAGCTTCTGGCGCGCGAACGCGTCGCCGGCCTCATCGACGCGGGTTCGCCGTTTCTGGAAATCGGCGCGCTCGCGGCTTTCGACATGTATGAGGGCGACGTCCATGGCGCGGGTCTGGTCGCGGGAATCGGCCTCGTCGAGGGCCGCGAGGTCATGATCATCGCCAACGACCCGACCATCAAGGGCGGCGCCTATTATCCGATGACGGTGAAGAAGCACTTGCGCGCGCAGGAGATCGCAGCGGAGAACGGTCTCCCCTGTGTTTATCTGGTTGACTCAGGCGGGGCCAATTTGCCTTACCAGGCTGAGGTCTTTCCCGACCGCGACCATTTCGGGAGGATCTTCTTCAACCAGGCGCGCATGTCGTCGGCCGGCGTCCCTCAAATCGCGGTGGTGATGGGGTCCTGCACCGCGGGCGGCGCCTATGTGCCGGCGATGTCGGACGAGACGATCATCGTCGACAAGCAAGGCACGATCTTTCTCGCGGGACCACCGCTGGTCAAGGCGGCGACCGGTGAGACGGTGAGCGCGGAAGACCTCGGCGGCGGAGATATGCACACCCGCGTTTCGGGCGTCGCGGATTCGCTGGCGCGCGACGATACACATGCGCTTGCGCTCGCCCGGCGGGCGGTCGCCAACCTCAACCGCGCGCCGAAACGCGCCATCGATTGGGCGAAGCCGGTCGAACCCTTTTATCCGGCCGAGGAGCTTGAGCTTGTCGCGCCGGTCGACCTTCGCCAGCAGGTCGACGCGCACGAAATCATCGCCCGCATCGTCGACGGTTCGGAGTTCGACGCCTTCAAGCCGCGCTATGGCGCGACGCTTGTCACAGGATTTGCTCGCCTTTCGGGCATGCTCATCGGAATCATCGCCAGCAACGGCGTCCTGTTCTCCGACAGCGCGCTGAAAGGGACGCACTTCGTCGAACTCTGCGTCCAACGCGACGTGCCGATGCTGTTCCTGCAGAATATCTCCGGCTTCATGGTCGGACAGCGCTACGAGGCGGGAGGCATCGCCAAGGACGGCGCGAAGCTCGTCACCGCGGTGGCTTGCGCCAACGTGCCCAAGATCACGCTGATCGTCGGCGGCTCCTTTGGCGCCGGCAACTATGGCATGTGTGGGCGCGCCTACTCGCCGCGCTTCCTCTTCATGTGGCCCAATGCGCGCATCAGCGTGATGGGCGGCGAACAGGCCGCGAGCGTGCTCGCGACGCTCAGGAGGGACGCGCTCGAGGCCGAAGGGCGCGAGTGGCCCAATCCCGACGAGGAAGCGTTCAAGGCCCCAATTCGGGCCAAATATGAGGCCGAGGGATCGCCCTATCATGCGACGGCTCGTCTCTGGGACGACGGCATTGTGGCGCCTGGGGAAACGCGGCGGGTTTTGTCCCTTGCGTTTTCGGCCACGCTGAACGCCGGAGTCCAACCGACCCGTTTCGGCGTCTTTCGCATGTAATTTTGAGTGGCGTTGGGGAGCGTAAGATCAAATGGGCGTGCCCAGTTTTCAGCAACTCATGTTGCCGGCGCTGCAAACGATTGGGCAGCGCTATGATGAGATTAGCATTTCGGGATTGGAGGATGGGGTCAGCCGTGCCCTGAAGATCTCCGGCGAGGAACGGCAGCTCAGGCTGCCCAGCGGCAATCAGACGCTGTTCGCCAACCGGCTCAACTGGGCGAGGTCCTACCTGTCGAAGGCTGGGCTCATCGAACTGCCGCGACGCGGTTACTGCCGCGCCACCGACAGAGGCCGCGAGTTGCTGGCCGAGGGGGTGAGCGAGATCGACCTCGGACTCTTGGAGCGCTATCCGGAATTCGTCGCCTGGCGATCTCAAAGCAAGGGCGGCGAGGCTGCCGAGGAAGTCGGCTCGCGGGACGACGCGGAGGAGTCGATCGCTTCGAGTTTCGAACTCCTCAACGCCGAGCTCGCGCGCGACATTGTCGGGCGTGTGCATTCGTTCAGTCCGGGATTCTTCGAGCGCCTCATCATCGACCTCTTGGTGCGCATGGGCTACGGCGGCGGACGGGTCGAGATGGGCCGGGCCCTTGGCCGGGTTGGCGACGGCGGCGTGGACGGGGTCATCAAGGAGGACGAACTCGGCCTCGACGTCGTTTATGTGCAGGCCAAGCGGCTCGATCCCAACAAGGCCGTGCCCCTAGCGGAAGTGCGCGATTTCGTTGGCGGCCTCGAGGGCCATCGAGCGAGCAAGGGCGTGCTGGTCACAACCTCGTACTTCCCCAGCACCGCCTACGACTTCATTACCCGCGTCTCCAAGCGGGTCGTGCTGATCGACGGGCAGGCGCTTGCCAATCTGATGATCCGTCACCGCGTCGGCATCCGGGTCAAGGACGTCTACGAAGTGCGAAAAATCGACGAGAGCTATTTCGTCGAATAGCGCGCCCGGCGCGACAAGGACGCGAGGCGACTTGAGCGCGCTTTCAGGGCTTTGACCGCGGCCTCGGCATGGGGGGGTGTGTCGTAAACAGCAACCAAAGTCTCATAAGTCATGTGATACTCCCTAGGGTTTGGCGATTTGACTTCTCTGACCGACGCAGCGTCGACCGGCTCAGCCGCACTCTGAACACGCGTAATGACCGCTTCCTGATAGCGAAGCGTGACACGGTTATGAAATTGTTCGGTCTTTTGTCGCCGGGTAATCTTGACTTCTTCTTTCAAAGACAACCGGCGCTCGGTGTGAAGCACCTCTTCCACTATCGGCATGATTGTGGTGCTGCCTTCGTGGCGGACAGATGGCATCTCGAAAATCTGGCGACCAACGGGAATTGTTTCAATGTCCGCGTGCTCGCTAAGAAGACTTTCATCGACAAGATCGTGCGGAAAATTCTGGCGGAGCGGGCGCCGCAGCCGCCGGCCGAATATCTGGCGCTGCAGGTGAGCCGGCTCAGCGAGGCGCTGCTTGTCTCTTACGGCGCCATGCACAATTCGGTTACGGGGACCAACTTCGAGGCGGTCGACCGAGTGGTCCGGATCGTACGCGAGCTCGACCGCTACCACGGATTTGCCGCCGTCGCCCGGCCGCGCGAGGAGCGTGAGCCGCTCCGTCTTCCCCCACCCGCCGAGAGCCCGATCGCGATCGGGCCCACGGTCGCCGAGACGATCCAAATTGGCGCCGCAAATGACTGAAAAGGCTCGATTCGGACTTACGAATTGCAGGTCTGTCCGATTCCGTCGCCGTTGCGACATTGGCGGCGCAGATCGCGGGCGGCGCCCCAGGCTCGGGCTTGAGACAGTCGACTGGAGCGCGCGCGTCCCTATTTCCTGTCGGTCGAGGCGCCGCGCGCCGTCAGTCCCAGCGCGACCGCCAACAGGAGCGCTGTCAGGAGAGGCCGCTTCAGCGCAAGCGATGGCGCGGTCTGCGCCCACAGCGACGCGAACTGCGGCGTTGGATTGGGGGCGGGCGGCGAGGGCGCGGGCCGCCGGCCCACAACCAGCGGCAGCAGGGCTATGAGCCCGAGCACCAAGGCGACCGCCGCGACGAGCAGGGCCGCGGCCACCGGCCCATAGAGCGGCGCCAGCCAGAAGAACAGGGCGGTGAAGAGCGCAACGACGACGACTAGAAAAAAAACCGCGGCGATGAGACCAAACGCCGCTGAGAGCATCGCGCGCCGTGCGGCGGCCTCCGCCGGCTGTTGCACGTATTGCCGCGCAAGAGCGGCGATCTCGTTGCGCATGCCGCCTAACCGCGAACGAGAAGCGCGAGCAGAACCCCGGCGGAAAACGCGATTCCGACCGCGGCCAGGGGGTTCTTCCGGACGGCGGCGCTCAGATTATCCGCCGCCTGAGACAGGTCCTCGTTGCCGGCGAGAAGCTCGCGACCGCCGCGGTAGAGGTTCGACGCCGCCTCAGTGGCTCGTGCGCCCACCTCATCGAGGTTGGCTCCCGCGACTAGCCCTTTGGCGCTTTCCATCGCCTGCTGCGCGTGTTTCGCGGCCGCCGACAGCGCCGCCGAGCCCTGTTGCGCGGCCTTGTTTTGCGCCGCGCTGAGTTCGTCGTAGCTTTCAGACTCTATTCGTCATGGGCTCGCTCCCTGTCCGCGTTCCGGCCGTGCGCCCTGTAAACGCATTTGGCGCGCTCCCGTTCCCGCGCGAAATCGTCGCCTCGCTTGGCCCGGCAACCTGCGGCGCAGTTCTTACAAGGTCAGTGCACCGAGGTGAGCGTCAGGGTGGTGACGCCGGCGGCGAAGTTGAGCCCGGCCTGACCTTGGACGGATAGGGGCTGCAAAGAGAACGAGCGACCGGTTCCGCCGACCAAGAGATTGGCGCCCAGACCCGCGCCGGCGGTCGCCTCAGCACCGACGCCCCCGTAGGTTCCCGCCAGCGCTCCATGAGGAAATCCGGTGGAGGGCGCGAGAACGCCCCAAACCATGGTTCCTTGCTGGACCGTGCCAAGAGCGAGACCGAATTTGTCAATGCGGCCGACGTATTTGTCGGGCGGCCCTCCGCTGGCGGGGTCGAAGGTGCAGGTCATCGTCTGTTGCTGCGATATCAAAAGGCCGATGCCGGCCGATACGTCGCAAGTGAGGGTTCCGACCCTCACCGACGACTGGGCCAGAGCTGGGGAACTGTTGAGCGCGGCCAAGGCGACCGCCGCGCTCAACGATGCAAGAATGCGAACCGTCATTTTGGAACCCCTCCCCAAGCGCGGGCGGACCCGCTTGATTCACGCAGCGTGAGCTTAGGCCCGGAACGTAGCTTTGAACGTTGATCAATGTCAAAACGCGTCCTGACTGCGCCGGCCAAGATCGATCGCCTATGACACAGCCTCCTCAAACCGGCCGCGGGACAGCTGTTGGGGGCATGTCCCTCGCCATCCGCTGCCGCCTTCGCTAGACCAGGGCGCTCGGGGAGCCTTGACATGTTCGCCAATGTCCTCATCGCCAATCGCGGCGAGATCGCCTGCCGGATCATTCGCACCGCGCGGCGGATGGGGATGCGCTCGATCGCGATGCACACTCCCGCCGATCGCAGGGCGCTTTTCACCCGCGTCGCCGACGAAGCGCACGAGATCGGCGAGGGCGCGAACGGCTATCTCGACCAGAACGCCATTATCGGGCTGGCGAAGCAAGTCGGCGCTGAATGTCTGCATCCCGGATACGGATTCCTGTCTGAGAACGCCGATTTCGCCGATCGCTGTGCGAAGGCCGGCATTGTCTTCGTCGGCCCGCCTCCGAAGGCGATGCGGGCGATGGGGTTGAAAAGCTCGGCCAAGGCGCTGATGCAGCGCGCCGGCGTGCCGGTCGTGCCCGGCTATCATGGCGACAACCAGAACCCGAAATTCCTGCGCGAGAAGGCCTATGAGATCGGCTATCCGGTGCTCATCAAGGCGATCGCAGGCGGAGGCGGACGCGGCATGCGCCGCGTCGATGCGCATGTCGAGTTCGACGCTGAGCTCGAGAGCGCCATGCGGGAGGCGGAGGCCGCGTTCGGCGATCGACGGGTTCTGATCGAGAAATATATCGCCTCGCCCCGCCATATCGAATTGCAGGTGTTCGCCGACACGCGTGGCGCTTGCGTCCATCTCTACGAGCGCGACTGCTCGGCGCAGCGCCGGCACCAGAAGGTGGTCGAGGAATGCCCCGCGCCTGGGCTCCCGGAGGAGACGCGCGCCGCCATGGCCAAAGCCGCGACCGAGGCGGCGCTGGCCGCGGGCTATGCCGGCGCAGGCACGGTCGAATTCATCGCCGATCCGTCGCGGGGCCTCAGGCCCGGCGACTTCTACTTCCTCGAGATGAACACGCGGCTTCAGGTCGAGCATCCGGTGACGGAAGCGGTGACCGGCCTCGACCTGGTCGAATGGCAGTTCCGGGTCGCCGCCGGGGAGCCTCTGCCGCTCGAGCAAAGCGAGATCGCTTGCGCTGGCGCGGCGATCGAAGCCCGCGTCTATGCCGAAGATCCAGAGCACAACTTTCTGCCCTCGGCCGGGTTTATCTACGCCATGAACTTCAAGGGCGGGGAGGGCGTCCGGATCGACACCGGCTTCGCCGCCGGCGACAGCGTCACGCCCTATTACGATCCGATGATCGCCAAGGTGATCGTTCATGGACCTGACCGCGCCCAGGCGCTGGCCGCGCTTCTCACGGCGCTCGACGAGGCCGTCGTCATCGGGCCGAAGACCAACCTCGCTTTCTTAAGCGGGCTCATGCGCAGCCGGGAGTTCGCGGCCGGAACAATCGACACCGGCTTCATCGACGCCAACCTCGGACGCCTCGGGGCTCAGCCGCATCCGCCGGACAAAAATGCCGTCCATTCCGCGGCTCGGCTTCTGCTCGAGCGGCGCGACGAAGGCAGGGCGTCGCCGCTGAACCCGTTTGATCCGTGGCGCATCGCCGATTCCTTCGAGCTCATCGGTTCGCGCCGCATCGGCCTCGATGTCACCGTCGACGGCGTTCCGATGCGGGTGCATCTCATCGAAGGCGCCAACGTCGACCCCATCACGGAGCAAGAGGACGGTGAAGAGGTCTCGCTGCACGAGGCCAATGGCGGGGTCTACGCTTTCGCCGGCGGGCGGCAGGCGTTCGTTCAGCTCGTCGATCCATTTGTGAAGGCCGAGGGGGGCGCGGGGGAGGGCGACGCGGCGATCCGCGCGCCGATGAACGGGAGACTGGTCAAGGTCGCCGTCGAAGAGGGCGAGACGGTCGAGGCCGGCCAGGGCCTCGCTGTGGTCGAGGCGATGAAGATGGAACATGCGCTCTTCGCCCCGCACGCGGGCGTTGTGCGCGACCTTGACGCCAACGCTGGCGACCAGGTCGAGATGGGCGAGCGCATCATGCGGGTCGAGGCGGAACGGAAGGCGGACGCCGCGGGGCCGGCCGAGCGCGACTGACAACCGTCCGGGCAAAAAGCACAGACTTAGCCTGTGCGCCGAACGGCGTGCAAATAAATGCAAGTAAGCGGAAATAAACGAAAATAAAAGAAAGTAAAATTGCTTTCTTTTGCTTACGTTTATTTTTTGGGATCGAGACTATTCAATCGGTTACGGCCGATTTAAATAAAATTTTTCCTTCCTCCTCAAGCGTGTGAAACTTCCCAGTTGTCCTCTGCCTCTTGTCCTCAATCCTTACCCGAGTTCGAAGCCGACCATCGCCAAGGATAACGGTGTTTTCTGTTTTTGTCAAGCGATACCAGCTTATACTCGGATTTACCGACCCCAAGTTAACCCCGCCGCGCCGGGCTATTGACTGCCGGGACCGGTTCTGCCGAGTCGCCCGGCGCATAGCGCCTCGTGGCCTTTCGCGGGAAGCGTCCACGGCAAACTTCGCCTGTCACCATTTGCCGACGTGCATGCCGCCGTCCACGTGCAGCACCTCGCCGGTTATGTGGCGAGCTTCCGTCAGATAAATTACAGCATCGGCGATATCCTTCGCTTCCGAAATCGCGCCCATCGGCGACAGGGTCATCAGGAAGTCTTTCGGGATACCTTTGACGAGTGGGGTGTCGACAGCCCCGGGCGCAACCGCATTGAAGCGGATGTTGTTCTTCGCATACTCGCTCGCAAGGCTGAGAGTAATCGCATTCAGCCCGCCCTTGGTGAGCATCGAAACCGAAGCCGGAAGGCCAGCGATAGGGTGCTGGGCCAGTGACGCCGTGACGCTTGTTACGCTACCGCCTGTGCCCTGAGACAGCATCTGCGTAACGGCACGTTGCGTGATGAAGAAGAAGCCTTCGAGGTTGGTGGAGACCAGAGTACGAAAATCCTCCGCCGTATAGTCCGTGAAGGGCTTAACGAAGAAGACGCCTGCATTGGTAACGAGACTATCGATTGATCCGAACTTGCTGATCGCGGTCTGAGCGACGTTCGCAGCGGTCGCGGCTTGCCCGATGTCTCCATCGACGAGGGCGAGGTTCTGCGAGGGGGCAAAGCCTGCCTTGGAGACACTGCGCGAAGTTGCGACCACATTATAGTCGCGGCCGAGAAAGGCCTGGACCACGGCCGCTCCGATGCCCTGCGATGCGCCAGTTACGATGACTGTCTTGTTGGTCGCCATACTTAAAACTCCGCTGTTGCGGGCAAGGCCATCAACGGATCCAGCCCGGAGTCAATTTCCGCGTCACTGATCGGAACGCGGAACAGGTCGTCATCAAGGAGGCCGCCCCGCCTGCAATCTTGGCCTTCGGCGAATTGTCGGCACACGCGCGATGGCGTCGAGGCCGCCGAAGGCCAATGATTGCCGGCCGGGCGATAGGTAGTTTCGCCCATTGGAAGCGCTCGAGATCTGGCAGAAATTCACGGCGCTCAACACGAGGAACGGCTCCAACGGGCTGCAGAGGGGAGGACGTTATGACTTCTAGCATGGGGCAGGACGCCACGTCGGAACAGCTTCCGGATCCTATGACATGGGATCCTGCTCTGGACGCAGTCGTTGCCGCGCCCGCCAATCACAAGGTCCTATTCGAGAACGACAATCTTCGCGTGCTCGAGGTCACTTTGGCTCCAGACGAGGAGGAGCCTGTGCATCATCATCGATGGCGCTCAATATTCGTCTTGGACCAGGTGAAAGGACCGATCCACGATATCGCGCCCGACGGGAGGGAGTTGCCGCCCAATCGGGACGTCATCAAGGCTTTACAAGCCTGGGACGGTCAGGGATGTCTGGTTGTCGATATGGCACCTCAACCAGCTGGGCGTGTCCTCAACGCCTCAGGCAAACCGCTTCACGGCGTCCGGGTTGAGATGAAATCTGCGAAGTAGGCGGTAGAGCACGTGAACCCCGCGCCGCCGTCACAATCCTGGAAGAAAGTCCCGGCCGGTCGCCGAATTGCTGAGGACTGTCGCCGAAAACAGGTTTGGCTTCGGAGCGCCGCCGTCCTGCGCCTGTCCTGAAGCCAAGGTTTCTGGGGGCAAGTTTATCCGCGGGCTCCATCGGCGCCGCCGCCTCTGCTAGCATCGGCGCCATGCCGCTCCACCTCATCAAGCTCGCTGTCGGTGCGGAATTGCTCGCGGACCTTCGCGAATGGATGGCCGAGCGAATGGCCGAAGCCAAGCGCCGCCGCGCACCGCTCCGCCATGCCCACGTGACCCGGATGACGCCGAAACGAAGCGAACAGATTCTGGACGGCGGCTCGCTCTACTGGGTCGTCAAGGGCCTGATATCGGCCAGGCAGCAGATCCTCGGCCTCGAGCCGTTCGTTGATGCGGAGGGGATCGGCCGCTGCAAGATCTCGCTCGGTGAGACGGTGGTCGCGGTCGCGCCACGGCCAATGCGCGCCTTTCAGGGCTGGCGCTATTATCAGCCGAAGGACGCGCCGCCGGACATCGACGAGACCCAGCCCGGCTTCGCGGCGATGCCGGAGGTGATGCGCCGCGAGTTGGCGTCGCTCGGGCTCCTGTGACCTGGAGATGTCGCCCAAGCCGATTCTGACGCGAAGGCCAGTTGTCTGGGGCGCATTAGCCCGCGGGTTGCCTGAAAAGCGCCATGAAAGAAAGTATCGAGCAAAACAATATTATCGTCGCGAACAATAGCATTGGAGCTACAAAATCTGGCTGATTCACTGAGGCAGGCTTGATTGCGTCGAGATTCGCCCTTGCAATTACGAAATATTGCGTTCTTTTGACATTCGAAAAGGCGAGACTATCCAATTTGTCTTTCTGACGATCTATTGAGATCGTGTGAGCAAAGCACGCGAGCAGCGGCGCAAGGGCGAAGAGCGCCGCGACGAGGAGGGAAACGAACGGCAAGACGATGCCGCTATCGACTTGCAACCTGCTGCCGAACAGAAGGTAGAGTCCGCCCGCCGCGACGACGCTGACAATCAGACCAACAATGATCTTGCCGATCCACGCTCCAAGAAGCCCTGACAATTTCTCCGAGACGGCGGCTGCTTCTGATAAGGCTGTCATTCCGCAACCTTTCCATTCGATCGCAACGAGGCTCGATTTCCTTGGGTAGCCTCCCATCGCGCACGAATATCACCCACGCGACGGGCGCCGCGCACGCGGAACACAACCTTGGACTAAGACCAAAGTCATCGCAGTGACGCGCGTCACAGTGCGTCGCTCGGGCGATCAGGGCGCCCCGCCAGTTCGCCGAGCCGAGGGCCACGCGTCGATCGCTTTGCCGGCTCAGTCGCGCAAATTTGCCTCTTGCGGCTTGTCGCCCGGTTCACCGCGTCCAATGTATCTACGTGGTCGCAGATTGAGGGCGTCAGGGCCGTTGATGGACAAGGACAAGGACAGCGCGCTTACCCGGCGCGGCGGCGGCGAAGGCGTCGCCGCCTTCGTCGAAGCAGCCAAGAAGGTTCCCGCGCCGGCGGCGTCCGGCCGCGGACGGCTGATCTTCGCCCTCGACGCCACCATGAGCCGGCAGCCGACCTGGGACCTTGCCCAATCCCTGCAGGCGAAAATGTTCGAGGCCGCGTCCGGGCTCGGCGGCCTCGACGTGCAGCTCGTCTATTTCCGCGGCTTCAACGAATGCCGGGCGTCGAAATTCGTCTCCGCAGGGCAGGGGCTCAAGGAGTTGATGAGCCGCATCGGCGTGCGCGGCGGATCGACCCAGATCAAGAGGGTGCTCGCCCATGCGCGCGATGAAGCCAAGCGCGCCAAGGTCGGAGCGCTGGTGTTTATCGGCGACGCCATGGAAGAAAACCCGGACACGCTCGCCTCTCTGGCGGGCGAGCTCGCGCTGCTTGGCGTGAAGGCGTTCATGTTCCAGGAGGGATACGATCCGGCGGCAAGACGCGTATTCAGCGAGATCGCCCGCCTGACTGGCGGGGCCTATGGCGCTTTCGACGCGGGGGCTTCGGCGAGGCTCGCGGCGCTCCTGCGCGCGGCGGCGGCCTATGCCGCAGGCGGCCACGCGGCTCTGCTGCGGGAGGCGACGAAGGATGCGGAGGCGCGGCTCCTGTTGTCGCAGATGCGCGGGACGTGAAGTTGGCGTAGTTTCGCCTTCGGCGGCGATTAGTCCGGGCTGTTAAGCTCGGGCGAAACGCCTGTCCAATCGAAAGCCTTACGACAATGAATCTCGTTATAGGCTTGATCTTGCTGTTCCTTCTGGTGCAGGCGATCAAGCAGTTTGGCCGCATGGACGCCGCTACGGCCGCGCGCTTGGTGCGCCATGGCGGCGGCGTCCTGGGAATGATCGGCGCGCTGCTCCTGCTTTTGCGCGGCCGGATCGGGCTCGCGGCGGCGGTCGCCGGCATGATGGCGAACTTCGCCGGGTGGAAGACGCCCGGCGGGGCGTCGCCGGGCTTTAGCAATGTTGGCGCGGGCTCACGCCCGGGACGGGCCTCCACCGCCCGGTCGGCGATGATCGAAATGCGCCTTGATCACGACAGCGGCGCGATGACCGGAACGGTTCTGGCCGGCGCTTATGCGGCCCGGGCGGTCGAAACCCTGTCGCGTCCGGAGCTCATTGCCTTGCGTCGGGAGCTCATGCGCGACGACCTCGACGGCGTCAGCCTGCTAGAGGCATATCTCGACCGCCGGTTCGCCGGCTGGCGTGAGGCAGACCAGAGTCAGCGTCAGAGGCGGGGGGGCGACGGGGCGATGTCGCGCCGGGAAGCGTTCGAAGTCCTCGGTCTCGCCGAAGGCGCGAGCGCGGCGGATATAATCCGCGCCCATCGAACCTTGATGAAGAAGTTTCATCCAGATCATGGCGGCTCGACCACGCTTGCCGCGAGGGTCAATCAGGCCAAGGATGTTCTGATGCAGCGACAAGGCTAGGCAGGCTCCGCGTCAGTCGTCGTGGGCGGTGAAGCAGGCAAATCCGGTGCGCTTGAGCGCGCGGCACGCAGCTTCCGCCGAAGCCGAATCATCCAGGCCGGCGAAACGCGCGCGATAGAGGGTGGCGTCGCCTTTGCGCACCTTCTCCGTGACGGGCTTGGCCGAGGCGAGCGTCGAACGGTTGCGCTCGCGGGCGCGGCTCAACAGGGCGTTGGCCTTGGCGAGGTTGTCGGGGGCGCCGATCTGGATCATCCAGCCGCGTGGGCCCACCCCATCGCTGTTCTCGTCTTGCTGAGAAGCGCGCGCCGGACGCCGCTCGTCGTCGGCCGAATTCTCCGGGCGTCCCAGCGGCGGCATGGCTAGCGCGCTTGCCGCCGCCAGCCGGGCCTGAATTTTCGCTGACGGCTTGGCGGGGCTTTTAAGCAAGCCGAGATCCGCGGCTGTCGGCTGCGCCGCGCGCGGAGCAGCCTCGGGCGCCTCCAGCATCGGCTGGGGCGCCGCAATCTCCTCGTCTCCGGCCCCATCGTCGCCTTCGCCAGTCGCGTTCGCTTCGCTTGTGGTGGCGGAAACGCGTTGAATCCTGGCCTCGGCGACACTGGCGGGACGGGCGCGCGCCGGCGGGGCTACGGCCGACTCGATGCGCGGCTCAGGCGTCTCGGCCGACGAAGCGTCGCCGACCGCGGTTGCGGTATGCGCGGTCGAAGCCTCCGCAATGTGGTCGGCGATCAGATTTTCCATGATCCGGTCGCGCCCGGCGGCGGAGCGCCCGCCCATCACGACGGCGAGAAGCGACCGCCCGTCGCGATGGACTGAGGTCAGGAGATTGAAGCCGGAGGCTCTGGTGTAGCCGGTCTTGATTCCGTCGACCCCTTCGACGCGGCCAAGCAGGTGATTGTGATTGCCGATGATCTCGCCGTCGAAGTCGAATTGGGCGGTCGAGAAGTAACGGAAGTAGCGCGGGAAGCGCTCCTCAAGCGAGCGCCCGAGGATCGTCAGATCGCGCGCCGTGGTCACCTGTTCGTCGTTGGGAAGTCCCGACGCGTTGCGATAGACCGTGTTCGCCATGCCGAGCGCATGCGCCTTGCGCGTCATCATGTCGGCGAAATTGCTTTCAGACTGGCCGACCGCCTCGGCGATCGCCACCGCGATGTCGTTGGCCGAACGGGTCACCACCGCCTTGATCGCATCCTCGACGCTGATCGAATCGCCGGGAGCGAGGCCAAGCTTCGACGGCTCTTGCGCTGCGGCGTGCTCGGAAATTGGAATTAGCGTCCGAAGCGTCATTGCGCCTCGGTCGAGTTGTTCGAACAACAGGTAGAGCGTCATCACCTTGGTGATCGAAGCGGGATGACGCAGGCCGTTCTCGTCAGCGGAATAAAGCGTGCTTCCGCTGTTGGCGTCGACGACGATCGCTGAAAAGGCGGGGGAACCGGGAACCGCGCCCGACGCTACGCGGGCGGAATGCGGGTATGCGCGATGGGCATAATGCGCGGCGCGCGCATAGCGCGGATAGTGCGCTTGACCAGCCGCGTGTGCGTAATGCCGATAATGCCGGTAGTGATGCGCTTCCGCGGGCGCGCCTGCGAGACAAAGGGTCGAGGCGGAAATCAAGGCCGCGGTCGCCACGCGAGCAAGCCGGCCGATTCCAAAGCAATCGTTACGCAACGCCATGAAACGCCCCACGACTTCACGCAACGGCGAGGCCAAGCCGCCGATCACAGTTGCGTTACGCACACAGTCGGCGACGATATGCCGGAGCGGTTACGCAGCGGTTAACGGGATTCCGAAGAACCAGCGAAATTTTCAGCAAGCCTTTGGAATCGCTCCCAGCACCGGGCGACTGGGCTCCACAGACATAAAGCATATGCTAAATATTTCGGCACAATTAATTGAAATAATTCATTATTCACAGGTAGATGCGACCGCGCTTCGCCACTGTAGGAGAAAATTTTGCTGCAGCGCAGCAAAATGATCTTGACTTTCATTGTGCGCTGCACATATTGCGCTTATCGCGGTTTCGCCCCGTTTCTGACGCGAAACCGACTCAACGCAAGGAGCTCCACAATGACAGCGACCACGCCGACACTCGAAGACTTCCAGAAATTCTCGAAAGACCAGCTCGAGGCGTTCACCACCGCTTCGGCCACCTTGTCGAAGGGTCTGCAGGAGATCGCCGCCGAGTTCGACCGATTATTCGAAGAAGGCCTTCGCCGCTGGGACCGCGATGTACGAGAAGCTTCTCGGCGCGCGCAGCGTCGAATCGGCGATCCAGATTCAGACCGAGTTCGCCAAGCAGGCTTACGAGGGCTTTGTCGCCCAGGCGACGAAAGTCTCCGAGCTCTACACTCGCGTCGCTTCCGACGCTCTGAAGCCAGTCACCACGGCTTATGCGAGCGTGCAGAAGTAGTTGAACGATCCTCTCGCCGCCGACCGCGGCGAGAAAAATCCTTCGAGCCTACGCCGGCGCCTTTCCAGCGCCGGCTCTTTTGTTCGGCCTTACGCCGGCGCCTTTGCAGCGCCGGCTTTTTATTTGCAGCCTCGTCCCACCAATTCTGTCATCGTGGCGGGAAGCCGGAACAGAAAGGGAGATCCTGAGTTGCGTGCAACGAGGCTCTTGCGCGTGACGACCAAATTGGCAATGCTGCGATTCAGTATGACATCTGGCGCCGACGGCGCGCGGCGCCTAGATATAGTTGCTAGGGTCCGCGCTAGATGTAGTTGCTACGGTTTCGCGTACGAGTAGATGTGAGTCCAAGCCCAACCGGCGTCAATCGGGGTCTTTCGGTGGCTGCCGCTTCAAATCCGTTGGTGGTTCGACTCCGAGCGGGAATGGCTCGGCTCGCGCGGTGGTTCTACCCGGGCTTCGGCGTGGCCGCGCCGCAGGTGGCGGTGCGCACGACTGCGTCGCGCGAACCCAACAAGAGGGGGGAGAAACGCCAGGGGCGGGCGCCGCGGTCATCACTCGCACCCGGACGCAGACGAAGCGTCCGAATATGTATCGCGTGCTTTTGCTCAACGACGACTATACGCCGATGGAGTTCGTGGTCTCAATTTTGCAGGCGTTCTTCAACAAGGATCAGCAAGAGGCGATGCAGATCATGCTTCAAGTGCACCACAACGGCGTGGGCGAGTGCGGCGTCTTCACCTACGAGATCGCGGAGACCAAGGTGTCGCAAGTGATGGACCACGCACGCAAGAATCAGCACCCTCTGCAGTGCATCATGGAAAAGAAGTGAAAGGCACCCGATGCCAATTTTCTCCCGCGCGCTCGAAAAGACTCTTCGTCGAGCGCTCTCACTCGCTAATGAGCGCCGACATGAATACGCCACCCTCGAGCATCTGCTGCTAGCGCTGATCGACGACGTCGATGCGGCGGCTGTCCTCCGGGCGTGCGGCGTCGACCTCGACGCGCTGCGCAAGACCGTCGTTCAGTACCTCGACACCGAACTCGAAAACCTCGTTGTCGACAGTCAGGAGGAGGCCAAGGCGACCAACGGCTTCCAGCGCGTCGTGCAGCGCGCGGCGTTCCACGTCCAGTCGTCCGGTCGCGAAGAGGTGACGGGCGCGAACGTGCTGGTCGCCATTTTCGCCGAGCGCGAAACGCACGCGGCATACTTCCTGCAAGAGCAGGACATGACCCGCTATGACGCGGTGAACTACATCAGCCATGGGATCGCCAAGCGTCCTGGCGCCTCCGACACATCGCGCTTGCCGCGCGGGACCGACGAAGAGCACGAGTTCGCGTGATTCCAAGGACTCGAAGGACAGCTCAGATTCAAAGAAAAAGGAAGGCGCTTTGGAAGCTTATTGCGTCAACCTCAATCGGAAGGCGCGAGAGGGGCGCATCGATCCGCTCATTGGCCGGGAGGCGGAAGTGCAGCGCACCATCCAGGTGCTGTGCCGCCGGCAGAAGAACAATCCGCTCCTGGTTGGCGATCCGGGCGTCGGCAAAACGGCGATCGCCGAGGGCCTGGCGCGCAAGATCATCAATGCGGACGTGCCTGAGGTTTTAGCCGATTCGACCGTCTTCGCGCTCGACATGGGCGCGCTGCTCGCTGGCACGCGCTATCGCGGCGATTTCGAAGAGCGCCTGAAGCAGGTGATGAAGGAGATCGAGCAGCACAAGGACGCCATTCTGTTCATCGACGAGATCCATACCGTCATCGGCGCCGGAGCCACTTCGGGCGGCGCGATGGACGCCTCGAACCTGCTCAAGCCCGCCTTGGCGCAAGGGACGCTTCGCTGCATCGGTTCCACGACTTACAAGGAATACCGACAGTATTTCGAGAAGGACAGGGCGCTGGTCCGCCGGTTCCAGAAGATCGACGTCAAGGAGCCCAGCGTCGCCGACGCGATCGAGATCCTGAAAGGTCTTAAGCCCTATTTCGAGGAGTTCCACAAGCTGCGCTACACCGGAGAGGCGGTGAAGGCGGCGGTGGAGTTGTCATCGCGCTACATCCACGACCGCAAGCTGCCCGACAAGGCGATCGACGTCATCGACGAGACCGGCGCCTCGCAGATGCTGGTGCCGGAGCCGAAGCGCAAGAAGACGATCGGCGTCAAGGAGATCGAGGCGACTGTCGCCTCGATGGCGCGCATCCCGCCGAAGTCGGTGTCGAAGGACGACACCGAGGTGCTCCAGCACCTCGAGGAGACCTTGAAGCGCGCCGTCTATGGCCAGGACGAAGCTGTGGCGGCGCTGGCCTCGGCGATCAAGCTCGCCCGCGCCGGGTTGCGAGACGCCGAGAAGCCGATTGGCTGCTACCTGTTCTCTGGCCCGACCGGCGTCGGCAAGACGGAGGCCGCCCGTCAGCTTTCGATCAGCCTCGGATTGGAGCTGATCCGCTTCGACATGTCGGAATATATGGAGCGCCATACGGTCTCGCGCCTGATCGGCGCGCCCCCAGGCTACGTCGGCTTCGACCAGGGCGGCCTGCTGACGGACGCCATCGATCAGCACCCGCATTCGGTTCTGCTGCTGGACGAGATCGAGAAGGCCCATCCCGACCTGTTCAACATCCTGTTGCAGATCATGGACCACGGCAAGCTCACCGATCACTCGGGCAAACAGATCGACTTCCGCAACGTGATCCTGATCATGACTACCAACGCGGGGGCGCGAGATCTGGCTGGCGCGGCCTTCGGCTTCCACAAGTCGAAGCGGGAGGGCGACGACACCGAGGCAATCGACCGGCTGTTCGCGCCTGAGTTCCGCAACCGGCTCGACGCCATCGTGCCGTTCGCACGGCTGCCGGAAGGCGTCATCGCCCGCGTGGTCGACAAGTTCATCCTTCAGCTCGAGGCTCAGCTCAGCGACCGCAATGTGACGATCGAACTCACGGACGAGGCGCGCGAGTGGCTGGTCAAGAACGGCTACGACGAGGCGATGGGGGCGCGTCCCATGGCGCGCGTGATCCAGACCCAGATCAAGACGCCGCTCGCCGACGAGGTCCTGTTCGGGCGGCTCAAAGGCGGGGGCGTGGTCAAAGTCGTCGTCACCGCCGACGAGACCGGGGCGAAGAAGCTTAGCTTCGTCTATCCGGAGGGGCCGGCCCAACCGCGACTCGAGCGCGATCTGATCGTGGCGGCCGGTGCGCGGCGGTCGCGCAAGCGGGTGGAGCCCGCCAACTCGGACGCTGACGACAAGGAGCCTGCTCCCGAAGAACCCTAAGGGTCGCTTCGCTTCGCCCTTCTTCGGATTGAGCGATCAATGAGCAGCCCGCGCCGCCCAGCGCGGGCTGCTCCTGCGTTCTGACCCCAGCTGAACGGGCAGGCGCCGGGCGTCAAGGCCGGACTGCGCAGGCGCGCGCCTCTTGGCGGCCGCGAGGGGACCCTGCGGGCCTTCTATCCCTTTCGCTCCAGGCTGCGGAGCAGAGAAAGCATCGACTTGCGCCCTCTCCGGCAGGCATCTGTTAGTCGTTAAACATAGGAGTCCTGCGCGACCGCTCGCGGTTAAGCGGTCATTTCACCAACACGCGTAGATTGTGCAACCGGTCGCGGGCGCAGGGTCGCCATTCGCAAGCGATCTGTATCGACTGTCGTCAGAGTGAAGGTGCGCCGTGCTGCCAAACATTGTTCTTTTCCAAGGCAAGGACGCGCTCAATAATAGTGGTCTTTGGGCGACGAACGGCGCCGGGAGCGGAACATTTGAGTTAGCGGTGACCGGAGCGGGCGCCTCGGGGGTCTCTCCCGGCGCCCTGACAGTTCTTGGCGGTCAAGTTCTGTTCGCGGGGGTCAACTCGAGCGGCAAGTTAGGGTTGTGGACCACAAACGGCACGGCCGTAGGCACGACGGAGCTGACCTCCATCGCCGACGCGAGTTTGGCGGGGCTTGCTCCGGCCGACCTGACAGTCTTTGGCGGCGAGGCGCTCTTCAGCGGCATAAACTCGGACGGCCAGACTGGATTGTGGACGACAGACGGGACGGCTGCCGGCACAATGGAGCTCGCCGGCATCGTCGGGGCGGCGTCAGCCGGGATAGCCCCAACCGACTTAACGGCCTTCAACGGCATGGCGCTGTTCAGTGGCGTGGACATAGCGGGCCATCTCGGCCTGTGGGTCACGGATGGCACAGCCCTGGGAACACAAGAACTGACCGGCGTGGCGGCGTCGACGACCGGACTAGACCCGACCGACATGGCCATCTTTAAAAATGAGGTGCTGTTCAACGGCGTCGACAGCAACGGCCGGTCCGGCTTATGGGTGACAAATGGGACCGCCGGCGGCACCCAGGAGCTCGTCGCGGGAACGGGCGGCGCCGGATTAAATCCGACCAACCTCACGGTCTACAACGGCGAAGTCCTGTTCAGCGGCCTCGACGCCAGCGGCGATATGGGTTTGTGGGTGACGAACGGGACCGCCGCCGGCACGCACGAATTGACCGACATAACCGGCGCCGATCCTTCAGGGCTCGCTCCGAGCGACCTCATCGTCTATAACGGCGAGGTCCTGTTCCGCGGCCTCGACCAATCGGGTCGCCCGCAGCTGTGGATGACGAACGGAACTGCGACCGGCACCCACATGCTGACCGGCATCGCCGGAGCGGCGACGACCACAGTCGGATTGAACCCTTCCGGATTCACCCTTTACGACGGTGCGGTGCTGTTCAATGGCGTCGATTCAAGCGGCCATAGTGAATTGTGGACGACCAACGGCACGGCCGCGGGAACAATTGAGGTCAACGCCATCGCCGGGACCGGGTCCCTAGGGCTATTTCCGGCTGATCTGACTGCGCTGAACCAGGCGTTAGGCAACAGGATCCTTTTTCAGAATACGGGCGGGCAGGCCTCGATCTGGAATGTGTCGGGGGCCAGCTTGACTGGCGGGGGCCCCGTGACCCCCAATCCCGGGCCGAGTTGGAAAGCGATCGGAACGGGCAATTTCTATGGCGAAGGCAATTCGGACATCCTCTGGCAGAACGCCAAGACGGGCCAGGCCTCGATCTGGGAAATGAACGGGAATGTCTTGATCGGTGGCGGTCCCGTCAGGCCCAATCCTGGGCCGAACTGGAAAGCGATCGGAACCGGCGATTTCAACGACGACGGCCTCTCCGACATCCTGTGGCAGAATACGAGCACCGGCCAAGCCTCGATCTGGGAGATGAACGGCAACAGCTTGATCGCCGGCGGGCCCGTGAGCCCCAATCCTGGGCCGAGTTGGCGCGCGGTCGGGACGGGTGATTTCAACGGCGACGGCCACTCGGACATCCTCTTCCAAAACAAGAGCAGCGGCCAGGTTTCGATCTGGGAAATGAACGAGAACCATCTGATCGGCGGCGGTCCCGTGAGCCCCAATCCTGGGCCGAACTGGAAAGCGATCGGAACCGGCGATTTCAACCACGACGGCCTTTCCGATATCCTCTTCCAAAACAAGAGCAGCGGCCAAGTCTCGATCTGGGAAATGAACGGCAACACCCTGATCGGCGGCGGACCCGTGAGCCCCAATCCTGGGCCGAACTGGCGCGCGATCGGAATCGGCGGCGGCGGCGCCGACATCCTTTTTCAGAACACCAACGGCCAAATCTCGATCTGGGACATGAACGGGACCAGCCTGGTCGGCGGCGGCGCCGTCAGCATCAATCCCGGGCCGAGTTGGAAGGCGACCGGTCTCGCCTGACCCGCTGCAGTTTCAGCGCCTGCGCTTCAATACGGCGCGAACGGCGAGCGCGGCTTGGGAGCGCCGGTTTCGAACGGCTTAGCGTCCGACCGGAAGGCGGCGGAACGACAACTCGCGTCGGCTAGGTAGGGTCGATCCCTTAAAAAACGCGTCTCGATGACTTCTCGCTGGAGGCTCGGGAAACATCGCCCTCGTCGCCGGGATCCGGGCTAGCGGGCGCTGTGCGAAGCTTTACGCTGACATTTTGGCCGGGGGCGACGACGTCGCGCGGGCGCCCGGTAAGGACGACGGTAACAGGCGTCAACTTTTCTTATTGTCAACTTGTCTCGCGTCTGTTAGCAAAAAAAACAGAATGATCTTGGTGAAGTCGATCGGTGGGCCTACGGTTCCCGCCGGTAGGTTCGCCCAACAAACCGCTATTCACCCGACAGCGGCAAGACCGCTCGTAGCAACCCCGTCGTTTTCGCTAACTCTACGTGAATGAGGATACGAGATGCTGCCCAAAATCATTCTTTTCGAAGGCGAAGACGCAGGCGGCACCGTTAGTCTTTGGGAGACGGATGGCACAGCAAGCGGAACCTTTGAACTGGGTGGTCCAACGTCGCCGCTGATCGCAGGGGAGGCGGGTTACGGATTCGCACCAAACGCCGGGGTGTCTTTAAATCTGACGATTTTCAACAATCAGGTGCTTTTCGGGGGCCGAAGCGGTCCCGGCGCTATTGGCCCGTTTAATTTGTGGACAAGTGACGGCACGGCTGCCGGCACCGTTGCCCTTACCCCGGTTGTAGGAGCGAGTTCGTCGGGCATCTTCACCCCAACCGTGCGTCCGGGCTTCACGGTTTTCGGCAACGAGGTGCTGTTTCGCGGCATCGACACCGGCGGTGCGTCGGGGTTGTGGATGACCGACGGAACGGCGGCCGGCACCAAAAAAATTACCGACGGGACGGCTTCCACCGGGATAAACCCAACCGACATCACCATCTTAAATGGCGCAGCTCTGTTTAACGGCGCTGACGCGGCAGGCCTTCTTGGACTGTGGGCGACTGACGGCACAGGCGCGGGAACACAGGAACTGACCGACATCGCCGGAGCATCGACGACGGGGACCGGACTCAACCCGAGCGATATGACCGTCTTCGAAAATGAGGTGTGGTTTAGCGGCGTCGACGCCAATGGTCTCACCGGATTGTGGGTGACGGATGGCAGCGCCCCTGGAACGCATGAATTGTTGGACGAACTCAGCGGAGCCGACCCGACACACGGGCTCAGCCCGACCGACTTGACCGTTTTTGGCAGTGAACTGCTGTTCAATGGCCTCGACGCCGACGGCGAGAAGGGTTTGTGGGTGACTGACGGAACGCCAGAGGGCACGCACGAAGTCTACGCGGGAATCGGAGGCGCAACAGACCCATCTGGATTGAACCCGCACAATATGACTGTCTTTAACGGGAAAGTCTTTTTTAACGGCGCTGACAAATTTGGTCGCGAGCAATTGTGGGAAACCGACGGAACAATGGCGGGCACGCAGATGCTGACAGTCGCCAATACTAATGGCCTCAGTCCTTCCAGTTTCGAAGTCTATAACGGCCAACTGGTGTTCTCAGCCTATAACAACGTAGGATTCCAAGGCTTGTGGACAACCGACGGCACTGGCCCGGGGACACACGAAATCGAACCCATTTCCGGAAAGTATTCGTTCGGCTTGCGCGCTTCGAATCTGACCGCGCTGACGCCAGAAGTCGCCAACAACATCCTGTTTCAGAGCGCCAATGGGCAGGCGGCGGTCTTGGTGATGAACGGGAACGCCATCGTCGGCGGCGGCGCTGTGAACCTCAATCCCGATCCGAGTTGGACAACAATTGGAACGGGCGATTTCAACGGCGACCACCATTCGGACATCCTTTCTCAGAACACGAGCAGCGGCCAGGTCTCGATCTGGGACATGAACGGGAACAATATGCTTGGCGGCGGAGTCGTCAGCCCCAATCCCGGGCCGAGTTGGAAAGCGATCGGAACCGGCGATTTCAACCACGACGGCCTCTCCGACATCCTGTGGCGGAATACGAACACCGGCCAAGCCTCGATCTGGGAAATGCATGGGAACACGCTGGTCGGCGGCGGGCCGGTTAGCCCCAATCCCGGGCCAAATTGGCAAGCGGTCGGCACGGGCGATTTCAACCACGACGGCCTCTCCGACATCCTGTGGCGGAATTCGAGCAGCGGTCAGGTCTCGATCTGGGAGATGAACGGGAACGCCTTGATCGGCGGCGGGCCGGTCAACCCCAATCCCGGACCCGCTTGGCAAGCGATCGGCGCGGGCGATTTCAACCACGATGGCAAGTCCGACATTCTGTGGCAGAACGCGACCAGCGGCCAAATCTCGGTCTGGGAGATGGACGGGAACGCCTTGATCGGCGGCGGCCCGGTCAGCGCCAATCCCGGGCCGAGTTGGCACGCCATCGGAACTGGCGGCGGCTCCGACATCCTTCTTCAAAACACCAGCGGCCAAACCTCACTCTGGGAGATGAACGGGAACGCCATCGTCGGCGGCGGCCCCGTTAGCAGCAATCTCGGGTCGAGCTGGCGAGCGGTCGGACTGGGCTGAGAGCGCGCCCTTCAGCGTCTCCGTTTTAGTGCGTCGCGAAAGGCGAGCGCCGTCTCGGGGACGCCCGTTTCGAACGGCGTCGCGTCCGACCAGAAGGCGGCGGCGAAACGGCTCGCATCGACGTGATAGGGCCGATCCCATTGGAAGCGCATCTCGACCATTTCTCGCAAGAGGGGTGAGAACATTGCGCTCGCGCCCAGCATCCAGGCTGGCAGGGCGCTGATGCGAAGCTTCACGCCGAGCGTCTCGGCCGCGATGGCGAGGATGTCGCGCGTGGCGCGGGTCGGCGCGCAGGGCATATGCCAGGCCTGGCCGAAGGCTGAATCGGGCGCATCCAAAAGCGTCGTTATCGCACGTGCGATATCGGGCACGTAGGCATAGTCGTGCAGCACGTCCGGCGAACCAATGAATATTGCGGGCCGACCTTGGGCGAGCTTGCCGATTGAAGTATCCCCGAGAAAAGACGGACCGACGCCAGGCCCATAGAAGTCGGGCGCGCGCAGCGCCGCCACACGCGCTTCACCCGCGGACGCCGCGGCCATCCAGACCCGAGTCGCGGCCGAGCGGGCCGCGGGCTTCAGGCCATAGTCGAAAAGCGGCATCGTCTCGGTGAGCGGCGTTGTCTGGGGGCCGTACATATAGAGATCATCCATGAACACCATGCGCGCGCCGGTGGCCTTGCAGGCCGCGACAAAGTTCGCGATCGCCTTTGGCCAGACGTCACGCCAGAGGACGCCGGAATAAGGAAAACCGATCGTGACGACGAACTGTCCCGAACCGCGTACTGCGTTAACGACCGCGTCGCGGTCGAGCGCGTCGGCTGGCGCGAACGTCGCTGCCTTTGGCAGGTCGACCGGCGCGTTACGCTGCGCGACGATCACTTCACGCCCTTCGGCGATGAGCCGCGCCGCCGTGGCGCGTCCGACCGGGCCGTAGCCGAAAATGGTGATCCTGTCAGTCATGCCGCGCGCTTTATCAGCCGCCCGCCTTCGCAAGCCGTTCGCGCGGACCGCCATCAAATTCCCAAAAACGAGAGTTAGGTAAAGCAGTTAAAGGCGTTATCCAACGCCGTGTGTGATGAAGGAGGTTTGAAATGGCAAACAGTGCTTCGTTGCGCGGGAGCGAAAAAAATGTCCAGGATTGGATCAACCTGATCTGCGGCGCGCTGCTCTTCCTATCGCCTTGGGCCTTGCGATTCTCCGGGGATCCCACGGCGGCGAGAACGGCATGGATCGGCGGCGTCGTCATCTTCGTTATGGGTCTCGTCGCCCTCATGCAGTTCGCCGAGTGGGAGGAATGGGTCGCGCTGATCGTCGGCGCGCTGGTGATCATCGCGCCTTGGGTCTTTGGATTCGCAGCGATCCATGCGGCGATGTGGTCATGTGTCGTGCTTGGTGCGATTGTCGTCCTGTCATCGATCTCCGAGATCTGGTCTGTCCACCATCCCGCGGCGATTCCAGGGCGGTAAGATCAGTGCGACTAGGGGAACACCGGCTGAGCGAGTGATCCGTTCTGCCGCCCGACGCGCGTGACCAGGCTTGGAGGTTCTTGACGGCCCAGCGTTTTCGGGGCGTTTCAGATCGAACGCCTCGAATCGCTCGCCAGGAGCCTAGGAACCCATGAAGACGCTCGCCGTGCTGGTTGCCGCTGGTTTCGCGCTCGCCGCCTGCAACGCGCCGGCGCCGCAGGCCTCGGCTCCGCCGGCGCCGGGATCCGTCGCGGTGACGCCGGCGGGCTTCCAGCTGCCTGAAGGGACGGATTGTTCCGCCAAAATCGCCCGCTATCGCGCCGTCCAGGACAATGATTTGTCCATGGGGCATGTCGTCCAGTCGGTTTACAATCAGATCAAGCGCGACACGGACGCTGCTTCACGCGTCTGCAAAGCCGGACGCGACGCCGAGGCCAAGTCAATGGTCGCGGCGTCAGAAAGGCGGCACGGCTATCCGGCCGATCTGTGACCGAACGCGTAGCGCAGATAGTCGGCGACGAAGATCGGCACTCGCGTTTCATCGATGTCCTCGGGACTGCGCATGATGTGCATGCGCGAAAACTCCGCCAGAGGGTCGCGCGCGAGGAACACTTCGATCCGCGCCTTGAGCAGGGCGGCTGGCAGAGGGAGCGTCATGAGCTTCATGCAGGCGATGCGCTGAGGCGTGATCGCCAAAGTCCAGCCTGGCGCGATGTTCGTTTCAGCGGCCAGGAGCCCGGTCTCTTCGAGCAATTCCCGGCGCGCGCTGGCCTCGAGATCGACCTTGCCTTCGAACACGTCGTTGGGATCCGGCGTTCCGGCGGGGAAATAGATCTGGCCGGCGCTGTAGGTATGGTGCGCCATCTCGCCGAGCAGAAACGCCCCGTCGTTCGAGCGCAACGCAGCCATTGAGAAGCAATTGTGGACGGGTTCACCGGGGTGGCCGAAATCGGCCCAGGCGACGAAGTCGGCGTAGTCGGTCTCGAAGAAGACGCCCTTCAGCCTGAGCACGCCATCCGCGCCTGTCTCGAACGCACGCTGGCCGAGAAGTAGCACCCTGCCGTTGAACAGCGAAGGCTTGGCCTTTGTGAGCCGCGCCCAATGTGTGGCTATACTCGTCGCCTGGCGTTCGGCGAAGGTCCATCGCGTGGGCTCGAATCGGAGGTCGAGCTCGCCAACCTTGAGAAGACGCGTCGGCTCGCTCAAAGGTCGAGCGAGCCGCTGGACACGACGACGACCGAGCCGCCGATCGTCGCGGAGACCACCGCGCCATTCTCGATCGCAAGACCAAGCGCGATCAGGCTCGGCCGGCCCATTTCGAAACCTTGCTCGATAGTCAGCATATGCTCGCCGTCGCGCGGACGGTCGAAAGCTTGCACGACGCCGGCAAACCCGGCGACCGCGCTCCCGGTCGCCGGGTCTTCGCTCACCCCCCAGGCGCCTGCGAACATGCGGGCGTGATACGCCGACCCCTCGCGCTCCGTCTCGCGGGTATACATGAACGTCGCCGGACCGTCCTTGGTCGCCCAAGGCATGATTCCGGGCGCGGCGCGGCCGACTGCGTCAAGCGAGCGGACCGGAACGAACAGGAAGGGCGCGCCCGCGCTGTAGAGGCTCGGCTCATGTCCGTCGAAACCGATGTCCTGCGGTTCAAGGCCTAAACTCATGGCGATTTCCGCCGTGGGTGGTGGTTTGTCCGCGAGCGGTTCAGGCAGCTTCGGCAGCTCAAAATAAGCCGCGAGCGCTTGGCCCTTGCGTCGGCGTGCGACGCAGACGACGTCGCCGATCGGCTCCTCGAGCACAATTCTCAGATCCTGAGCGGCGAGCAGGTCGCTCGCTCGCCGGTGCGCGATCAGCGCCGCTGCTCCAACTGTAGGGTGGCCGGCGAAGGGCAATTCGAGCTTCGGGGTAAAAATCCTCACCCGCGCGCTATTGATGGCATTCCTCGGCTCGAGGACGAACAAGGTCTCGGACAGGTTAAATTCGGAGGCGACCGCCTGCATGCGCGCATCGTCGAGGCCTTCGGCGTCGAGGACCACGGCGAGCGGATTGCCAGCCAGCGCCGTCTCGGTGAACACATCGAGCGTTTGAAAACGGCGCGTCATCAGAGCCCCGTGCCCGAAGCACCCCTAGCGCGCCGGCGGGCCTCGTCAATACAACGAGAACAACGGCCCACTTAAGCCAGGCGAGGAGACGATAAGCAACGGCCTATTCGCCTGGGGGAGGGAAACATCGTTCGGCAGCCGGTCGAGGCCGCGCGGGGCGACGAATGTCCCCTCGTTGGAATACCGCTGGGGCGGCCTCAGCGTATCAAGAACATAGCCGTTGCGCGAGCCCACGGGAGCCCAGGTGCCCAGGGTCAGCCACGGCTCTACGCCCTGCCGAACGATAATCTGACGGCCGGCGGCGGCCGTATGATGGGCGTGGTGATGAACCGTCTGGGCCTGAGCGCAGGACGACGCCAGGACGACGCCGAGCGCGGCGGCCCCTAAGAGACTGACTGGATTTGTCATAAACCGCTCCCCCTTAACCCGCCCGATCGTACACCAAACACCGTTCACTCATGCGCCGAAGTGCAAGAAAAGTAAATGTACGGTTCAGGAAATCAAACTGCCTTTGCCGCAAAAAGTTGCGATGGGCGGGTCAACTCATCTTGAGCAGAGATCAGGCTCAGTTCGCGCGACCCCGAGTCGAAAGTGGCCTTCACCACCGCGTAAACCGACGACGCCGCACGCGATAGCGCGTCGCGCGCGTCCTCCGTCTCAAGCCAATGATGAAAGAATAGCGCCGCGAACAGGTCGCCAGATCCGTTGACCAAGATCGGCAGCTTGGGCGTGCGAACTCGCCAGAGGCTGGCTTCGTCCCCCGCCAGAATGTCGAGAGCGCCGGCAGGCGTATCGTCGAGCTGGAGGGACGTCGCCGCCACGACCCGCGGTCCGCGCGCGCGCAAGGCGGCGATCGCCCGCCGCGCCGCTTGAAGGGTGTTCACCGGTTCGCCTGTCAGCCATTCGAGCTCGAAGGCGTTTGGCGTGGCGATGGTCGCGAGCGGCAGGGCGCGGTCGCGGAAGAACTCGCCGACGCCGGCGGCCACGTAAATCCCTGGGCCCACATCGCCGATCACTGGATCGCACGCGTAGGCCGCTTCGCCATTGGCGGCGCGAATGCGATCAAGCGCGCGCAGAGCCGCCTCGCCGATCTCCGCCTTGCCGAGATAGCCGGTCAAAAGCCCGGCGCAGCGCGGAAGCACGCCGATCGCCTCCAATCCGCTCAGGCAATCGTCGATCATCGCCGCGTCGAAGGCGCGGCCGCGCCAGCCCGCATAACCCACATGACTGGAATACTGCACCGTCATCAGCGGCCAGATCTCGCGCCCCAACCGCTGCAGAGGAAACACGGCCGCCGAATTGCCGACATGGCCATAGACGACATGCGACTGGATCGAGAGGATTGGGGCGAGCATGGCCTCAGACCAGAGGGCGATTCGAGGGCGGCGTCAAAGCCCGTCGGGAAATCGCGCGAAAAGCCGGTTCAAAGCCGCTTTAGAGGCGCGTCTCCGTTCGGGCCGCCTCGTTGGCTGCCTGAAGCGACCTCAGGAAGCTGAACCTCGCTATCGGCGCCTGGTCCATCGAGGCAGCCGATGAAGGCCCGCCCGCTAACTGAAGTCGAGACGTGTGCCGGTGTAGGCTCGGATGACTTTCGGCCCGAGTTCGCCTTTCGCCAGGTCGAAAAACGGTTCGCCGGTGCAATGCAGCGGCACGAGATAATCGGGGTCGATCTCCTTTATGGCGGACAAGGTTTCAGCCAGATACTCCGGCGGGTAGGGCGCAAGGTGGAAGCCGCCGATGATTGCATGCACTTTCTTGACGCCGGAGACCCCCTGCGCCTGTCGCACCGCATTGACAACCCCGCGGTGACTGCAGGACGTGAGAACAATCAGCCCGCGGTCCTTGAGATTGAAGGCGGTTGCGATCTCGTGATTGAACTGGTCGAGGAACGATCCGAGCTTCTGCTCGGCGTCACTAAAGCTGGCCGCGGAGCAACCCGATCCGTGATCCATGCCGAGCTTCATCACGCTCGGCGATTTCAACTTCTCGAAGCTTTGCTCGGCGATGCGGCCCGAGGTGAACCCATGGCCCCCGACAAGCGAAGGCTCCGGCGTCGACATCACCATCAGATCGGTGGTCTTGAGAGCCTCCCGGTCGATCACGCCGAAATTGCCCTTGACCGGCGGCGCCACCCAATCGCGCGCGCAGAAGGCGTCTTCGCCACCGACGTAGAATGGCAGCTTCGGCTTCAGTTGGCCGGCAGTGTTCCTGAGGAAGCCGGCGAGGCCGCCAAAGTGGTCGTAATGCCCATGGGTCAGCACAAGCGCGTCGAGCCTGGACGGCTGAATCCCGATCAGCGCCAGATTGTTGTTTAGCGCCTCGGGAGTGAAGCCGAAGTCCATCAGGATCTGTCTCGTTTCGTCGCCGCGATGGCTTTCGACATGCATAGAGAGCCCAAACTCGCTGACCAGCGTTCTGCCGGGCGGATGATCAGGGCCGATGCCCCAGCCAAAATTCTCGACCACAACGCCGTCTTCCTTGCGGAGCGCCGGGGCGACCGCGAATTGATAGTCCTCGGTGACGATGCGGACGGCGACGCGGTCAAGGGTCGGGACGGGTCCCGCCAAAGCGTCCGCTTTGACGGGCGATGCTGATCCGAGCAGATCTGTGAGCAAGAGGCTGAATGCCGCCAATGCTCCTCCGCAGGTCACATCGCGCCGCGTCGGTTCGACGCATCGAAAGTGGCTGGAGCGCGGCCGATTCCTTGAGTTGAACTCCTCCTTGGCTCCCATGGATGTCTCCCATCATTAATTATGCACCAATTATGCTTAGAACCTATGCAACAAGATCGCGGCTGTTCTTTGTTGAATAGTCCAAGACTTTTGCTCCACATTTTCGCGGCTAAAGTTCAGGATGTTGGGCGGCGCCACTCATAGGGGCGAAAGTATTCCCTCTGGACAAATCGACGCGCCAGCCGTCGCGAAGTTGGTTGGCGCCGCCAACGGGCTCTTTCCCGCTAAAGAAGTCGGCCCGCGGCTCCGGGTGAGGGCAAGGCGATGCAACTCTCGACCTAGCGACCCCTGCAAGCTAAGAGTTGAGACTCCGGTTGAGCCGCCCGTTCAAGCTCGAAACCAAGCGAACAATCTCACTCACGGAGCCGGTTCATGAGCGACGCCATCGCCTTTCTCAAGCGCGCAATTGAGCAGGGGCAGGGGCTCGCCCAGGCCGACGTGGTGTTGAAGGGCGGGCGGATTCTCGATCTGGTCGGCGGCGAGCTCATCGAGAGCGACGTTGCGATTTGCAACGACCGCATCGTCGGAACGATGGGCGAGTATAGAGGCGAACGCGAGATCGATGTCCGCGGCAAGGTGATCGTCCCGGGTTTCATCGACACGCATTGCCACGTCGAATCCTCGCTTCTCACTCCACTTGAATTCGACCGCTGCGTGCTGAGCCACGGCGTGACGACGTCGATCTGCGACCCGCACGAAATCGCCAACGTCCTTGGACTCACTGGCCTGCGTTACTTTCTCGACGCGTCAATGCTGACCGCGATGGACCTGCGGGTGCAGCTGTCGAGCTGCGTTCCGGCGACAGCGCTCGAGACCTCGGGCGCGCGGCTCGAGGCCGACGATCTTCTGCCCCTCGCCGATCAACCCAAAGTTCTGGGGCTGGCGGAATTCATGAATTTTCCAGGAGTGCTGGCGCGCGACCCGTCATGCCTCGCCAAGCTTGCGGCGTTCCAGACCCGGCCGATCGATGGGCACAGTCCGCTCCTCACCGGCGCCGCCCTCAATGGCTATTTGAGCGCCGGCGTGCGCACCGACCACGAGGTCACCAACCTTCCCGAGGCAAAAGAGAAGCTCGCCAAGGGGATGCAGCTCCTCATTCGCGAAGGCTCAGTATGCAAGGATTTGCACGCGCTTTGCCCCATCATCACCGAGCGAAACTCGCCGTTCATCGCCTTCTGCACCGATGACCGCAATCCGCTCGACATCGCGGAGGAGGGCCATCTCGACTTCATGATCCGCACCGCGATCAAGCTTGGCGCGCCGCCACTCGCAGCCTATCGCGCCGCGTCCATCTCGGCCGCGCGCATCTTCGGCCTCAGAGATCGCGGCCTGGTCGGGCCCGGCTGGCGCGCCGATCTCGTCGTTGTCGACGATCTTGAACACTGCGCCGTCTCGATGACGATGGCGCGGGGGCGCGTGGTGGACGAAGCTTTGTTCGCGGCGCGCGCTTCGCTTGAGCCGGTCGGGCGTGCGAGCGTCAAGGCGCGGCGGGTCGAGCCGAGTGATTTCGTCGCCCGGGGGCAGGGGCCGTCGACCCAGGCGATCGGCGTCATTCCGGGCAAGATCATCACCGACCGCATTCCGTTGACGTTGCCGTTCAAAAACGGCGAGCGCGGCGTCGATCTAAGCCAGGACGTCGTCAAAGTCTCGGTCGTCGCGCGCCACGGCGTCAATGACAATCACGCGACGGCCTTCGTCAACGGCTTCGGCATGAAGCGCGGCGCGATCGCTTCGTCCGTCGGCCACGACAGCCACAATCTTTGCGTGGTCGGCGCCGATGAGGTCGATATGGCCGCGGCGGTCAATCGCCTGCGCGAGACCGAGGGCGGGTTCGCGGTCGCAGTCGACGGCAAGGTGATCGCCGAATTGCCGCTGCCGGTCGCGGGCCTCATGAGCCTCAAAAGCTTCGAGACTGTGCGGGAAGCGCTGATTCCGCTGCGCGCCGCGGCCAAAAGCTTAGGGGTGACGCTCGCCGAGCCGTTCCTGCAGGTCGCCTTCCTGCCGCTGCCGGTGATCCCCCATCTCAAGATCACCGACATGGGGCTGGTCGACGTCGATAAGTTCGCGTTCGTCCGGGACTAAGCGGGCTCGCTGGCCCTCTTGTAAACCGTCTGCCGACACCCTACACTATGGAATGATCAAGCGGTTTCGTCACAAGGGACTCGAGGCCCTGTTTCGAACCGGCAGCGCGAAAGGCGTCAACGCCCAGCTTGCCCCGAAACTGCGCAGAGTTTTGTCGCGCCTAAATGACGGACCGCTTCCTGAGGCGATGGCGTTGCCAGGCTTTCGGCTTCATCCTCTCAAGGCCGACCGCCAAGGGGTGTGGTCAGTCTGGATAACCGGGAACTACCGTCTGACTTTCGAGATTAATGGCGAAGACGCGACTAATACCAAGACTCAGTGATCATGACCGATAGGCCCAGTCCCGAAGGCCGATCGACATGATCCTCCAGGGCTGGTTTATGAGCTTGTTCCATGCTTCGCAGCAGTGATCGACGATGTCGTCGAAGCAATTGAAGATCCGATTTGAGAGCCAGTTGTCGCGCAGGAACTGCCAGATGTTTTCCTGCGGGTTGAGCTCTGGGCACTTTGCGGGGAACGGGATCAGCGTCATGTTGGGCGGGACGATCAATCTGCCGGACAAATGCCAGCCGGCCTGATCGACCAGCAGCACGGCGTGCGCTCTCGGCGCGATCTGGGTGGCGATTTCGGCGAGATGGAGGTTCATCGCCTCCGTGTTGCAGCGTGGCATGACCAGGGCCGCGCCTTTGCCGTCCTTGGGACAGATCGCGCCGAAGATATAAGCCGAGGCGGTTCGCTGATCTTTGGGAGCGCTTGGACGCGCGCCGCGCTTGGCCCAGCGCCGGGTGATCTTGTTCTTCTGGCCGACGCGCGCCTCGTCGGCGAACCAGACCTCTATGGCGCTGGGCTCGACGTCCTTCTCGCGCCCGATCGCTTCCAGGCGCGCGGAAAAGCTTTTTTAAAATCTTCGATCGCGCCTGCGGCCTGAGCATGATGGCGGGGACGGGCCGAGAGCTTGCGATAACCCATGGCGCGCAGTTCGCGGCTCAACGTCTGCTTGGCGACGACGACGCGAAACTCCTCGAAAATCCATTGGCAGAGATCGACAATCCGCCAGCGCACGACCCCATGAACCGCCGGGATCGGGCCGCTCTCGATGATCGCGGCGAGCGCGGCGCGGTGTGCGCCGTTCAGCCGGGGAGCCTGTCCGGGCGGCTTGCGATCAATCAAGCCTTCCGGTCCATGGGCGTTGAACTTCATCACCCAATCGCGAATGATTTGAAGCGTCACCCCGCCGATCTTCGCCGCCTCGGTGCGCGTCGCGCCTTCGTAAACCGCCGCCAGAGCCAAAAGCCGCCTGGCCTGCGGCCCGTCCTTCGACCGCTTGGCCGCAGCTCTCACCATCTCAGCGTCATAATCGCCCCGAAGCGGAATGGGCATGGCGAACCTCCTCTGTTCGCCACCTTGAATCAGACGCCAGGCGAGTTGGAAATCCGAACCGAGTCATCCCTTCAGAGATTTGGTATAATGTGGATCTCGAAGACTATCACTAGCGGATTCGGTCATTGCATGGAAATGTTCAACCCTCCCCATCCTGGTGAAATCCTGCGTGAGGAATGCCTGAAGCCTCTCCGTTTGACCGTGACAGCGGCGGCCAGGGGGCTCGGTGTTTCGCGCGGGTCCCTCTCGGAACTGTTGAACGGCCACAACGGCGTTTCCGCCGACATGGCGATACGCCTCGAGAAGGCGGGACTTGGCTCTGCTGAATCGTGGTTGCGCAATCAATTGTCATATGATTTGTGGCATGCGCGTCGGCGGGCCAAGTCGATCAAGGTGACGCCTTTTCCCGCACCACAGGCGGCTGAATAGATGGCCCTCGCGCCGCGGGTCGGGTTCTCGGGCCGCGCCCGCGTCAGGCGCGATGCGGCGCCTGAGCGCGAATCCGTGTTGGCTGGCGGCGCCCGCGAAGGCGCAAAACGTCAAGCCGCGCTCCGGCTCGCGCTCGCAAAAACCACCGCCAGTGCGACCCAGGACAGCATCATGGTCGTGCCGCCGATCGGAGCGGCGAAAAGAAAAATGCGCTCGCCGGTGAAGACATGCATTGCGAGCTCGGCCGAGAACAGGATCGCGCCGGCTTCCATCACGAAGCCGACAACCACGAGCGCCCGCGCCGAGGCGGTCCCGACCCGGGCGTGCGCGGCGATTGCAAGCGCTGCACACGCGTGCAGCAGAAGAAACAGTGCGCCCCTCTGTGCGAGCTCGCCGCCGTTCTCGTGAACGCCCGCAGCCGCGAGCGCGACCCCAGCCGCGCCCATGAGCGCGGCGACGCCGGCGAGAATAAGGGGAGAGCGGATCATTCCTGGCTCCATCGCCGACAATATCGAGCGGCGCGGGCAAAGCAGTCCCCTGGGCGGGCGCTTGTCAAGACGGTCGGGACCCTCGATCCTATGGCCCTCGCGCGCGTATCGCGGATTCGGATCGAGCGGGGAGGGCGGAAATTGCCAGATTTCAGGGTGCGCGCGATCGAGCGTGCGGATCGCGAGCAATGGGAGCCGCTGTGGCGCGGCTATCTCGTTTTCTATCGCGCTCAGTGGAGCGATGAGGTCGCCAACGCGACCTTCGCGCGCATTTTCGATCCTCTCGAGCCGGTGCATGCGTTCGTCGCCGAGCGTGGCGGCGAACTCATCGGTCTTACCCATTATCTGTTTCAGCGCAGCACGTGGCTGATCAATTCCCAGTGCTATCTGCAGGACCTCTACGTCAGCGAGGCCGTAAGGGGCGGCGGTGTCGGCCGGGCGCTGATCGCAGCCGTCGCCGCCGCGGCAAAGGAGGCGGGCGCGGCGCGCGTGTATTGGAACACCCATGAGACCAACGCCGTCGCGCGCAAGCTTTACGACGCGGTCGCTGTGCGCACGGGCTTCATTCAGTACCGCATCGAACCACTGAGCTGACGCGAGGCGTCTTACACTTGCCGCAGGGCAAAACTTCCCCCATGGTGTGCAGCCCGGAACGATTCCTTGTTCCCGAGTCTTGCGCCGGGCTCCGACTGGAGAACTGAATGGTTTCGCGAAGTGTCGCCAGGCGATCTCTCGCCATCGCCAAGGCCAACGCGCAAGCCGGCGCCGACGCGGCGTTGACGATCGCCGCTCGCACCCAGAATCTGCTTGCGCCTGGCGGTCGGCAATCCGACAAGACGCGCGAAGCGCGGCTCATGGTGCAGGAGAAGATCGACGCAACGATTGAAGGCGCTTTCGCCGCACAGGCGGCCTGGAACGCCTTTTTCATCAAGGCGGCGTTCGGCGGCGTGCGGACGCCCAACGACGTCTCGGCAGGCCTTACCGCGATCGCCGAGGCCGCCGCCGCGCCCGCGCGGCGCAAAGTGCGCGCCAACGCGCGTCGCTTGACCGGAGTCAAGGCGTCGCCTTGACATGGATCTCGTTCCGCATCTGCAGCACGTCGTCGCGACCTACGGCTATCTCGCGGTCTTCCTGATCGTTGCGCTGGAAAGCGCCGGGATTCCGATGCCGGGCGAGACCGTTCTGGTGACGGCCGCGATCTTCGCCGCCTCGGGCACGCTGAAGATCTACTGGGTGATCGGAGCGGCCGCCGCGGGCGCGATCATCGGCGACAATTGCGGCTATTGGGTCGGGCGCGAGCTCGGCTTTCCGCTTATCTATCGGTTTGGGCATTATATTCGACTTGATGAGAAGCGGCTCAAGGTCGGGCAGTATCTCTTCCTCAAGCACGGCGGAAAAATCGTCTTTTTCGGCCGCTTCGTCGCGGTGCTGCGCGCTTTTGCGGCGTTCTTGGCGGGCGTCAATCGCTACAATTGGGAGGAGTTCTTTCTCTTCAATGCGGCGGGCGGAATCGTCTGGGCGACGATCTTTGGGGCAGGCGGCTACCTGCTCGGCCGCGCCTTCGAGCATTATGCGCGGCCGGTGGGCGTCGCCGCGCTGATCATCGCCGTGATCTGCGCGGTCTTCGCGGCCCGCTTCATCCGTTCTCACGAGCAGGCGCTGGAGGAAGAAGCCGAGCGGGCGCTTCCAGGGCCGCTGAGGCCCCCGAAGGCTTAAGGCCAGGCGCTGTTCGACGCCTCCGGCCCTACCTTAGGCGCAGAAGTCAACCAAAGGAGCGGAGATGCCAGTCAGTTTGACGGCGACAATTCCAGCATTGCCCGCCCTGCTCCTGGGCTTCTGGCTCATGCAGACGGGCAATACGTTTCAAGGCACGATTCTCAGCATCCGCGGCGAAATCGAAGGCTTCACGCTCGCTCAAATCGGCGCGGTTGGGGCGGGCTTCTGGGCCGGCGTCATCATTGGATCGTTGCGCGCCGCGGGAGTGATAAGGCGGGTTGGGCACATTCGAACCTTCGCGGCCTTCGGAGCAATCGCCGCCACCGCGCCGCTCGTGCACCTTCTTGTGGTGGATCCGTTCGTGTGGATAGCGGCGCGGGCGCTCACCGGCTTCTGTTTTGCCGCCATGTTCATTGTCGTCGAGAGCTGGCTCAACGCGGGCGCGACTTCCGAAAACAGGGGACGAGTTCTGAGCATTTACGGCATGACAGGATTGGTGGCCGGCATAGGCGGCCAGCTTCTTCTGCCCACGACCGATCCAGCGGGCTTCCGCGCGTTCTGCATCATCGCCTGCATCATTTCGCTCGCCCTTGTGCCGATCGCTTTGACCCGGGGCGCGCCGCCGGCGCCTCCCGGCGAGGGCAGCCATATCGGTCTGAGCAGGCTCTATCGCGACTCGCCTTTAGGGGTCGTGGCCGGATTCCTGAGTGGAGTGACCACCGGCGCGTTCTTCACGCTCGGGCCGATTTTCGCCGAGGGGCGGGGTCTGAGTATCGGTGAGATTGCAATCTTCATGGCGAGTGGGACGCGTCGGCGGATTCGTGGCGGCCTGGCCGTTGGGTTTGCTCTCGGATCGCTACGACCGGCGCCTCGTTATCATCGGGGCGGCCGCGGCGGCGGCTGCGAGTCTGATCGCCATGCTCGCGCTCGTGCCGGGCGACGCCTATCCGTGGCTGCTCTACCTTTGCGTCGCCCTGTTCGGCGGCATGATCATCCCGACCTACAGTCTGGCGCTCGCTCATTTGAGCGACGCGGTCGAGCGGGAGGAGATGGTGGCGGCCTCAGGCGGCCTGCTGCTGGCGCACGGCGCTGGGGCGGCGGTTGGGCCTTTGATCGCCGGGTTCGCAATGTCGGCGACGCCGCGAGGCCTGTCTTACACGCTCGTCGCGGCGCAGGTCCTCATTGTGCTTTTCGGAGTGAGCCGGCTCTTCTCGCGAGCGCCGGCGCCTCAAGCGCACAAGAGCGCCTTTGCGGTCGAGCCTCCAGTCCCCGTCGGCACCGAGTTCGCGAGCGCCCATTCGACGCACATGTAGGCCTTTTGCCTCGCGAGCGACTCCCAAGCCGCTGGCGCCCTCGGGGTGTGCGCGAATTTGGCGCCGGTCAAGCCTTTTCAAGCGGTTAGGCGCCAAAACCTGTCACAAACTTCGTCCGCAGCGTCGTGCTCTTTGGCGTTGCTGTGGTGGGCGCAAAGAGATAAAGAACGTATCATATATGTTATACTAGGCTCAACTCAACCGCGCCGCCGCCCGCCGGCAAAGCTACGCCGCCAGCGGGCGCTCCACCGGTCCGATCCACAGCCTGAGCTGCTCCGATCGGCGCAGAAAATCGACGCTGACCGTGCGGTCGATCTTGTCGGCGTCAAGCGCGCGCATGAGGTCGCTGACGCTCGTCACCGGCTTGCCGTCAAGGGCGATGATCAGGTCGCCGGTCAACAGCCCCGCCTGCGCGGCCGGCCCGGCCTGATCGACGGAGAGAAGCCGCGCGCCCGTCGCCTGTTGGAGGGCGAGTCTGAGCGCGATGCGGCGTGGAATCGCGAGCGTCGCAGCGCCGACCCCGATATAGGCTCGCCGCACCCGCCCGTGCCGGGCGATCTCGCCGGCGACGAAACTCGCGGTGTTCGAAGCCACGGCAAAGCAGATGCCCTGGGCGCCCATGATGACGGCGGTGTTGATGCCGATCACTTCGCCAGTCGAGGACACCAGCGGACCGCCCGAATTGCCCGGGTTGAGCGGGGCGTCGGTCTGCACCACGTCCTCGATCATCCGGCCGGTGCGCGACTGCAACGATCGTCCGAGCGCGGAGACGACGCCTGCCGTCACCGTGGCGTCGAAGCCGAGCGGATTGCCGATGGCGATGGCGATCTGGCCACGCTTGAGCTTGGCGCTGTCGCCGAGCTTGGCCGCCGGTAGCGAGACGTCGGCTTCGACCCGCAGAAGCGCAAGATCCGTGTCGGGATCGTCGCCGAGCACGCGCGCCTGAAGCTCGCGGCCTTCGAGCGTGGTCAGACTGACGGTCCGCGAGCCCTGAACGACATGGCTGTTGGTCAGCGCGAGACCGTCCGACGAAATGATGACGCCGGAGCCCGAGCCGGCGCTGCGGCCGTTCTTGCGCACGTCGATGCGCACCACGCTCGGGCCGACGCGGTCCACAACGTCGCTGACGACGCGCGAATAGTCGTCGAGAAGCGCCGTGTCATTGGGAGCGGATGGAGCGCCGGGGCCTTGGGCAAGGCTGTCGGAATCGAGGGCCAAAACCGGGATGGGAGATGGGGAGGGTTCGATCATTGCGGCGATATGGTGACGGGGGCCTTAGCGCGCAAGCGGGGCGTCGTTGTGAGCCGCAGCCCCGCCAGCGACCCGGTGAACTTGCCAGCCTCAAGCAAATGTCAGATATCGGCAGAATCCTTGGCGCGCCTCGGAGTCGGGAAGCCGAACGTCGCCGAATCCCGGCCGGCGCCGCCAACACAGAAGGCGAAATGGCTCTAACCGATCCCGCGACTTTGTCGTCCCGCCCGGCCTTCCGAGCCTCCGGCGAGCGGCGCGCTTGGCGTGAGCGCAGCGGTGATCTGCCTCAATGAGGCGGCCTGCATCGGCAAATGTCTGGAAAGCCTTCGCGACTGCGCCGAGATTGTCGTCGTCGATTCCGGGTCGACGGACGCGACGCCGGCGATCGTTGACGATTTCGTTCGCCGCGGCTTTCCGATTCGGTTCATCCGTCAGCCGTGGCTCGGCTATGCGCTGCAGAAGCAGTTCGCGCTCGACCAGACAAAGGAGCCCTGGATCGTGAGTGTCGACGCGGACGAGTGGCTTGACGACGATTTGCGGGCCTCGCTGCCGCGCCTCATGGCGGCCGACGAGTCGGTGTCGGGCTGGAAGGTGCGCCGTTCGCTCACGCTCTACGGGCAAGCGAAGCCGGTCAGCCGCTGGACCAGGCCTGAGCACATCCTGCGGCTCGTGCGGCGGGGCAGGGCGCGGTTCGATCCTGCGCTCATCGTGCACGAAGGCCTCGTCGCGGATCATGGCGAAACACCGATAGCGCGCGACGGCTTGCTCAGGCACGAGCGCAGCCTGCCCCTGAACGAGCAGATGAAAAAGGAAATCACCTATGCGCGGCTCAAAGCCGAGCAGCGGCTGAAGCAGGGTCGAAAGCCGTCGACGCTCGAAACTCGTGTTCAATCCGCCGATTTATTTCCTGCGCATCTTTTTTTGGAACCGGTTTTTCCTATCCGGTTGGGCGGGCTTCATCCACGCGGCGACCGGCGCCATGTATTCTCTCATGACCGAATCGATCCATCGGCAATTGTATAAAACGCGAACGGAGCGCTGAGGCGGTTGCCGTTTAACATCCAGGGCGGGACATCGGAATGATGTGCGTGTCCACCGCCCCTCATGCTGAGGAGCGAGGCCATAGTCCGGCGAAAGACGGGCGTTCTTTCGAACGCCCTATGGCCTTGCGTCTCAAAGCATGATCCAGAAGGCGCGGCTCCGTTCGTGCACTCTGGACCGCCCTTCGACGCGACGGCGGCGCTCCTCAGGACGAGGTCCGAGAGATTTGTGCGAGCCGCGCTCTTCGGCCATGCGATCGGGCGGGGCGGGATGAGCCGGCAATTCGATGACGAGGCCCTCGGCGCGCTCGAGGTCGTCATTCCCAATCTGAATTGGCGCTACTCGGGCGGCACGGCGGTCAACCGCACGATCGCGCCCCTGATCGCCAAGCGGTGGCGCGCGGCCTGGTGCGGGCCCGATCGGCCGGACGGTATCGCGGCCTTGAGCATAGGCGACCTTGTGCGTCTGCGCTTCCGCCGCCCGACGCACGGCAAGGTCCGCATCTGGCACGCGCGCCGCAATGTCGAGATGCTGGCCGGACTTGTTCCTGAACCTGTTCGGCTACGGCTTTGCGCTGATCTTTAATTCGGCCTCACAACGCAAGAAAACCTGGCTCACCAACTTCCTCATCGGCCGAATGGATGCGGTGATCGCAACGAGCGAGATCGCGGCGCAATTTCTGCGGCGCCCGGCGACGGTCATCCTTCACGGCATCGACGTTGATCTCTACCGGCCGCCGGACGACCGCCTCGCCGCCTTCGCCGAAACAGGCCTGCCCGGCAAATATGGAATCGGAACGTTCGGCCGCGTGCGAAGGCAGAAAGGCAGCGATCTGTTCGTCGAGGCCATGTGCCGGCTCTTGCCGCAATATCCGGATTTCTGCGCCGTCGTCATCGGTCTCACGACCGTCGACAATCTGCCCTTTGTCGAGGGGCTCAAGCAGCAGATCGCCGCCGCCGCCCTTGCGGAGCGCATCCGTTTCCTCGGCGAATTACCGATCGAGGAGGTGCCGCTCTGGTACCGGAGGATTTCAATCTATGTGTTCGCCTCGCGGGTCGAGGGGTTTGGGCTCACCGTGCTCGAGGCGATGGCTGCAGGCGACGCGGTGGTCGCCGCTCGCGCGGGAGCGGCGGAAATGATCATCACCGACGGGGACGACGGCGCCCTTGCGGCAGTCGACGATGTCGAGGCGCTCGTCGCCGCGCTCGAGCCGCTCATGCGCGATCCTGAACGCATTGAGGCGATGGGAGAGCGGGCGCGCGCTCGGGTGGTCAGCGCATTCAGCCGCGACCGCGAGGCCGACGAGATCAGCGACGTGTACCGGCAGGTCTGGGCGGCGCGCAAGGGTTAGAGCGGACTGGGCGCCCATCTCATGGCCAGGCGAAGCGCGCCGGATCTGTAGAGAATGAGGCCGCCCAGTCCGATCAGAATGAACGGCAGGACAATGTGTCCGTAACGCCGCAGCGGCTTGCCCAACACCGTATGCCTGACCAGCCACCAGGCCGCGAAGCACCAAAGAATCGTGAGCGCGCCGAAGATCGCGACTGTCGCGGTTATTTCCTGAGGCGTTTGGTTCGCGAAGATCGGCGTATAGGCGGCGATGTTGTCGCCTCCATTCACGATCGTGATGGCCGCGACCTGCAGAACGCCTACAGCCGTTGGCTGTCCTTCGTCTTCGGTCTTCCCGAGACGCAGCAGCTTTCCTGTTCCGATGACGATCGGCGCCACGCCGAGCAAGCCCACATGCGCGGGCGAGATCGCCAATGCTGCAAAAGCAGCCGCGAGGCTGATCGCGACGAGGCTTGCGATCCCCAGGATTTGGCCGGTGAAGATGCTGAGGCGCGAGAAGCTTCGGTCGGAGAAGAAACCGACCAAAAGGAACAAGTCGTCGATATTCGTTGATACGAACGCGCCGGTCGACAATAAGGCGAGCGAGAGGAAATTCACGCTGCCGCCGACTTCTTGTGAGCGCCGCGCGGTCCCGGCTTCTCGGACGATCCGTTCAGGCCGCGCTCGGCCGCATTGCGGCGAACAGGCGCTTGAGCGGCGCCGAGACATGGTGGCGCAGCATCGCCATCCGCCGATCGCCTTCGGAAGTCACCCAGTTGAACTGGATGACCCGGCGTTCGCCGGCGAAAGGCTTATGGCCGTGCCACGAATTGTCGGCCCGCTTGAACGCCAGCAGCGTTCCCTCAACCGGCGGAACCTCCATGATCATGTCATCCAGGTCGTCCCCCGATTTCAGCAGGCGCAAGCGGCCGCCGGAGGTCTCCCAACTCGGGTTCATGTAAATGAGGACCGTGATGATCTTGCTTTTCGTGTCGGTGTGGATGCGTCCATCCTTGGGGCTGCACTGACCGCGGACCGTGGTCGTGGTCGGCCGCCCGGAAAGCTCGACGCCGAACTTCTCCTCGAACGCCTCGCGGAATTCGTCGGTCTCCAATTCGCCGAGGAACTCGCGGAATGCCGGGCCATAGGAAAGCTGCGCGACGGGAAAGCTGCCGCCCTCTGAGATCTTCGGATAGTCGGCGTTGATTTTGGCGCGCGCCTCGGGGCGAACAAAGCCGGGGACGACGAAATATTCGAACGGCTCCCGGATCACCGGCGTCGCTTTCAGGGCTTCCAAGTCAAGAGAGCGGAGAATCATCCAATGGGTTCCGGCAAGGGCGAATTTGCCGCCTTTTAGATTGCGGAGCCAGACCCGTCAAAAGCCGTCGCGGCGCCCCAAGCGCACGCTATGTCCGTCCCTTGGCCAGCGCCGCCAGGATCGCTTGCGCCCGATGGCTGGCGAAAGCGGCGCCCACGTCCGGGCCAACCTTCAACCGCCAGTTGGGGCGTTCGCGATCCGTCCCGGGCAAATTGGTCGCGACGGTTTCGCCAATGAGGTCGTCATACTGCGCATGAGCGAACATCGAAGCTGAACCGCCGATCAGCGCGTGAACGGCTGCCGCCGTGGCGTCAGGAAGCGGCCCGTCCTCACTCTGGGAGACGGTGAATCCTGCCGCGGCGAGGGCGCGCAAAAGCGCGCGCTTCTCCTCGCGTCGCGCGGCGATCGCCTCGCCAGCCTTGGCCAGCGTCAGAAGGCCGAGCGCAAGCCGTTCGGCAATATCGGCTCCTCCCCACCAGCCGGAGAGCGTCGCGAGATCATGCGTTGCGACACAGGCGACCGAAGTCGGCGGATAGGACGCAGGAGGCAGGAACTCCACGCCCTTACGCTCGAACCACAGCACCCGCATGCCGGTGATATGGGCGCGGGTCAGCCGGTCGCGGAAACCCTCGGCGACGGTGCCGAGGTCTTCGCCAACCACTATGCACTGCGCGCGTTCGCTTTCGAGGGCGATATGGCCGATGAGATCCTCAAGCGGGTAGGAGAGATACGCGCCTTCCGCTGGCGGCGCGCCGTCGGGAATGAGAAACAACCGCTGCAGGCCCATCGCGTGATCGATGCGCAGCATGCCGGCGTGGCGCATGTTGGCGCGGTAGACAGCGCTGACAGAGGCCCAGCCTTCGCGCGCGCCGGCCAGTGGATTGGGCGCCGGCAGGCCCCAGTTCTGCCCTTCGATGGAAAAGGGATCGGGCGGCGCTCCGACCGTGACCCCATGCGCAAGCGCGCCTGCATGCGCCCAGGCTTCTGTCCCGTCCGGCGCCGCGCCGACTGCAAGATCGCGGTACAATCCAATCTCCAGGCCACGTTCCCTCGCGCGCCCGGCCGCTCGCCCTAGCTGTCGGTCGGCGAGCCATTGGCAGAAGAGAGCGAACTCGAAGCCCGCGCGGTTGCGCTCGATCGCATGGTCGATCGCCTTGGCTTCGCCATTGCGCAGATCCTGCGGCCAGAGCCGCCAATTCTCGCCCGCCTCTCCCGCGGCGGCCGCCTGGAAAGCGCCGAAGCGTCGCAAGGCCTCGCCGCCGGATCTCGCGAAGGCATGGTAATCGGCGATGAGCGGATCGCCTGGGCGCGCCGCGCGCATGCGGGCGAAGGCGGCGTTTCTGGCTTCGAGCGCCGCGCGTTTGGCGAGCCATACCGCCTCGTACTCGACATATTTGGTCGTCGACGCGGCGGCGAACCTCGGGGCAAGTGACGCGAGCGCGGCGTTGAGCGCCTCGTCACGCGGCAGGTCCGCGTCGTCCAGCGCGTCGATGAAGATCGGATCGAGGAAGCGGCGATCCGATGGGTAATAGGGGCTCGCCCGGTCTCGGTCGAGCGGGAACAGCATATGCAGGGGGCTGACGCCGAGATAGGCCGCGCCGGCTTGGCCTGCCTGTTCGCCAGCTATGGCCAGCGCTGAAAAGTCGCCGACACCTTGGTCGCGACCGCTCCCGTCCGCGCGGCGTAGCGCGTAGAGCTGAGCCGCTGCGCCAAAACGCTTACGTGAGGCCGATGCCGGGCTGTAAGCATATGGCGGCGCCACGGTCAGCGCGCATTCCACGTCGCCGACAATGAGGCGGTGGCGGCCGATCGGCAGGGCCGGCAAGGCGATTCCGCGCTCGGAGACCGAACGTCCGTCGGGCAGGTCGCGCCGGACCCCATCCGCAGCCTCGATCGACCATTCGGCGATTGCGTCATCTTCCCGCTCGATCCGCGCATCGCTTGTCTGCGGCATGTCGCGCAGAGGGGCGACGAGCGGCTTGTCGGCGCGCAGCACGAGCGAAAAGGGCAGGCGGCGGCGTTGCGTCTCATCGACGAGCCGCGTCAGGCTCGCGCGCGCCTGGGCTTCGCTCGCAATCTCAAGCCCAAGCCCGGATAGAAGCGCGATCTTGGTCTCCGGCGAAACGATCGTGCGCTTACCGCCAATGTCTGACCATTCCCCGGCGATCCCGGCCGCGCCTGCGAGCTTGTCGACCGCCTCAACGGTAGGCGCGCCGGCGCCCATGCCGGCGGTTCTCCTCGGCGCCTCCGAGAGAATCAGCGACGAGCGCGCTGGAAGCCGGATCAGGTCGGCCAGCGCAAGCCAGCGCTCAGGCGTGGCGGGGTCATGTGTATCGATGAGGATACGCCACGCCATGCCGGGTCGCGGCGAGGGCAAGCGAACCTCCGCGTCCGCGTTCGACGTGTTCATGGCCGCGGCGACTCGATCCACGGCCTCGGCTTGCTGTGTGGCGAAGACCGCAACGAAAACGTCGCCCTCGGGGTCGTTCCACCCGCTCTGGGTCATCGGCCCATTGGCGTCGCGCCATTCGACGTCTGGAAGCTGGCTCGCGTCGAACGGCGACCCGGTCAGGAAAGCGTCGCGCGACAGCGCGGCATTGCCGCGGCGAACCGCAATCAGGCGGGTGACAAAGGCGATCAGCGAGGCATCGGCGGAGCGCCAGTCGATCGCGCTCGTCGCGTTGTCCTGGGCGTAGGCGTTGTTGTTGCCGCCCTGGCTGAAGCCGAGCTCGGAACCCATGCTGAGCATCGGCGTCCCGCGCGAGGCGAGCAAAAGCAGCAGGAGATTGCGCTCGTCGCGCGACCGCGCCTCGACGATCGCAGGATCGTCGCTCGGGCCTTCGACGCCGTGATTCCAGCTGTTGTTGTTGTCGGTGCCGTCGCGATTGTTCTCGCCGTTGGCCTCGTTGTGCTTGCGGTCGTAGGAGACGATGTCGCGAAGCGTGAAGCCGTCGTGGGCGACGACGAAATTGACGCCCTTGGACGGCGCTCGAGCGCGCGCGAACACGTCGCGTGAACCCGCCATTCGGGTGGCGATCTCACCACGCAGCCCCGGGTCGCCCCGCCAGAAGCGACGCGCGGCGTCGCGAAAGCGGTCGTTCCATTCGGCGAACGCGGGGCCGAACTGGCCAAGGCGATAGCCTCCCGGGCCGATGTCCCAAGGCTCGGTGATGAGGCGGGCCTTGGCGAGTATGGGATCGGCGGCGAGCGCCTGGAAGAACGGCGCCTCTGGATCGAAGCCGGTGTCGCTGCGGCCGAGCGACGTGCCGAGATCGAAGCGAAAGCCGTCGAAGCCGCCGTGGACCATCCAGCGCTTGAGCGCGCCGATCGCCATATCAATGACCAGCGGGCGGTCGAGGGCGAGGCAATTGCCGGTGCCGGCATCGTTGATGTAAAGCGCCGGATTATTGGGGTCCAGCCGGAACCAGGCCGCATTGTCGAGGCCACGGAATGATAGCGTCGGCCCGAACTGGTCGCTCTCGCCGTTGTGGTTGAAGACGACGTCGAGAATCGCCTCCATGCCGGCCGCGTGCAGCGCGTCGGTCGCCGCTCGGACCTCCTCCCAGCCGCCGGGCGCAAGGCGTGGGTCGGGCGCGCCGAACACGACCGCGTTATAGCCCCACGCGTTGGACAGGCCGAGCGGCGGCAGATGCCGCTCGTCGACGAACGTGTCCGCGGGCATGATCTCGACGGCGGTGACGCCGAGCGCGGCCAGATGCGCGATCGAGGCGGGATGCGTGAGCCCCGCGAAGGTTCCGCGCTCGGGTTCAGGGATTGCCTGGTTAAGCCGCGAAAAGCCGCGCAAGTTGAGCTCGTAGATGACGAGCGCCTCCGCCGCGATGCGCTCATGTCCCGGCTCACCCGCCGGCGGCGCTCCCGCGATCGCCTTCGGCGTATGCGGGCCGGTGTCCTCGCCGAATGCGAACATCGAAGGATGGAGCCCGAACGGCCGGTCGAAACGCCAGGCGTAAGGATCGGCCAGCAATTTGGACGGGTCGAAGCGTAGCCCCCGCTTCGGATCATAGGGACCCCGCACGCGAAAGCCGTAAAGCGCGCCGGCGCCGAAGCCAGGAGCGACGCCGCGCAGGACGCCGTCGGCGTCACGCGCCATCGGCGCCTGCGCAATCTCGCGATCGCCGTCATAGACGCAGAGCGACGCGCCCTCGGCGTTGGGCAGCACGAGCGCCGCCTCAAGCCCGCGCGGCGTGACGATGACGCCGCGCGCGGCCTTCGGGTCGCTCATTCGGCAGGCCCCGCGAGATCGCGATAAAGCGCGGCGTATCGCTTCGCCGGGCCGCGCCAAGAGACATCCGACCGCATGCCGTTAAGTCTGAGCCGTCGTAAAACTGCAGGATCGCGGGCGATATCCAGCGCGCGGTTAAGCGCGTAGGTCAAGGATTCAACCGCAGGCGGATAGAACTGGACGCCGGTCGCCACGCCCGCGGCGGTCGCCGCCTCGTTGGCGTCGATGACCGTGTCTGCTAGACCGCCGACGCGCGCGACAATCGGCGGGGCGCCGTATCGAAGCGCGCAGAGCTGAGTGAGGCCGCAAGGCTCGAAACGCGAGGGTACGACAATGAAGTCGGCGCCTGCCTGAATGAGATGGGCCAGCTTCTCGTCATAGCCGAGAACGCAACTGACCGAGTCCGGTCGCGCCGTGGCGGCGGCGGAAAAGCCCGCCTCCAACCACGGCTCGCCGGAACCAAGCAAGGCAAGCTGGCCGCCCTCGGCGATAAGGCCTGGCAGAGTCTGCAACAGCAGGTCGAGGCCTTTCTGATCCGAAAGCCTCGAGATGACCCCGAACAGCGGCCGGTCGACGCCAGACGCCAACCCCATCTGGGTCTGCAGCGCGGTCTTGTTGCGCACACGCATGTCGATGCGGAGCGCGCTATAGGTTTGCGGCAGCGCGGCGTCGGTGGCCGGATTCCAGACCATGTCGTCGATGCCGTTGACGATGCCCTGCACGACTGCGGCGCGGGAGCGCAAGAGACCGTCGAGCGCCATGCCGAACTGGGGCGTCATGATCTCCCGCGCGTAGGTCGGCGAAACGGTGGTGATGCGGTCGGAAAGCCCGAGGCCCGCCTTCAGATAGCCGACGCCGCCGAAATACTCGACCCCGTCGATGGTGAACGCGTACGGGGGCAAGCCCAGTTCGCCGAAGATCGAACTGGGAAAGTGACCCTGGAACGCCATGTTGTGGATCGTGATCACGGTTCCCGGGCGCGGCCCGCCGGCGTAGGCGAGATAGGCGGGCGCGAGCGCCGCCTGCCAGTCATGCGCGTGCACGACCTGAGGACGGAACGCGTCGATTGCGCCAAGGCCGATGTCCGCGCCGACCCGCGCAAGCGCGGCGAACCGGCGGGCATTGTCGGGCCAGTTGAGCCCGTCAGGGCCAAGATAGGGATTGCCCGGCCGGTCATAGAGATGCGGCGCGTCGATCGCAAACAGGTCGAGACCGGACGCTTTGCCTGCGATAACGCGCGCCGGTCCGCCGAACAGATCCTCGTAGGCGTGCGCCGGCTGTGCGTTGGTGAGCTTGGCCAATACCGCCGGGTAGGCGGGGACGAGCGTCCGGATCTCGACGCCTTCGCGCGCGACCGCCGCGGGCAATGCGCCAACGACGTCAGCAAGCCCCCCAGTCTTGATGAGCGGGAAGACCTCAGAGGCGACCGAGAGAACTTTCAGTTCGCTCATTGCGCCAGTTTGTCGATCATGGGCTGGGTGATCAAGGTGACGCCGCTTTCGGTGCGGCGGAACCGCTTGGCGTCAAGCTCGGGATCCTCGCCGACAACGAGGCCGTCGGGAATGCGCACTTCGCTGTCGATGACGGCCTTGGCGAGCCGCACATTGCGTCCAATCGTCACGTACGGAAGGACGACCGTCTCATGCACCGTCGTGTACGAATGGACGCGGACCCCGGTAAAGATCAGCGAGCGGCTGAGCGAGGCGCCCGAGATAATGCAGCCGCCCGACAACAGCGAGGAAACCGCGAGGCCCCGGCGGCCGTCCACGTCATGGACGAATTTCGCCGGTGGCGTGATTTCGCCGTAGGTCCAGATCGGCCAGCCGCGATCGTAGAGGTCGAGATCCGGAACGACGTCGGTCAAGTCGATGTTGGCGGCCCAATAGGCGTCGACGGTTCCAACGTCGCGCCAATAGGGCGTGGCCTCCTCGCTCGAAGTCACGCAGGATTGCGAGAAGTGATGCGCCACCGCTTTGCCGTTCTTGACCAGGTAGGGAATAATGTCTTTGCCGAAATCGTGGCTCGAATTCGGGTCCGCTGCGTCGCGCCTAAGAACATCGATCAAGAATGACGTATCGAAGACATAGATGCCCATGCTGCACAGCGCCACGTCCGGCTTGCCGGGCATCGGCGGCGGGTTCTTGGGCTTCTCCAGGAAGGCGATGATGTTGTTTTTGGCGTCGATATGCATGACGCCGAAGGCCATGGCTTCCTCGAGCGGCGCCTCAAGGCAGCCGACGGTCACGTCAGCCCCCGAATCGACGTGCTGCTGAAGCATCTTCTCGTAGTCCATCTTGTAGATATGATCGCCCGCCAGCAGCACGATGAAATGGGGGCCATAGGGCTCGATGATGTCGATGTTCTGGTAGACCGCGTCCGCGGTGCCGAGGTACCACATCGTCTCGGAGACGCGCTGGGAGGCGGGCAGGACGTCGAAGCTCTCGTTGCGCTCGGGCCGGAAGAAGTTCCAGCCGCGCTGCAGGTGACGGATCAGGCTGTGGGCCTTATATTGCGTGGCGACCGCGATGCGGCGAATTCCGGAATTGAGCGCGTTCGACAATGCGAAGTCGATGATGCGCGACTTGCCGCCGAAATAGACCGCGGGCTTGGCGCGCCGATCGGTCAGCTCGAGCAGGCGGCTGCCCCGCCCGCCTGCCAGCACGTAGGCCATCGCATGGCGCGCGAAGGGCGCCGAAACCCCCAGTTCCTTCGCCGTTTTCAGTTTGGGCATCGCGAACTCCGTCGTAAAAGCGCCGCCTCAGGCCGTGGGCGGGCTGAAAACGAGGAATAACGTCGCCAGCGGCGGCAATGTCAGGGTCACCGATGCTGGAAGGCCGTGCGAGGGGCGAGCCTCCGCGGGGACGCCGCCGAAATTGCCCATATTGGAGCCGCCGTACGAAGCGGCGTCGCTGTTGAGCGCCTCGCGCCAGAAACCCTGGTAGGGCAGGCCGAGACGGTAGCCCACACGCGGCTGCGGGGTGAAATTACACACGACCGCGACCGGCGGATCGCTCTGTGCGCCGCGGCGGAGAAAGGCCAGCACCGACTGGCTCTCGTCGTTGACTACGATCCAGCGGAAGCCGTCAGGCTCGCAATCGCGCGCGTAGAGGGCGGGCGTCTCGCGGTAAAGCCGGTTGAGATCGCGGATCCAAGCCTGGAGGCCCTGATGGGGCCAATAGTCCAGCAGCCACCAAGGAAGGGATTCGGTGGCGCTCCACTCGCTTGTTTGCCCGAACTCCTGGCCCATGAACAAAAGCTTCTTGCCGGGATGGCCCCACATGAAGCCATAGAAGGCGCGCGCATTGGCGAAGCGCTGCCATTCGTCGCCCGGCATCTTGCCAATGACCGAGCTTTTGCCGTGCACGACTTCGTCGTGCGAAATCGGCAGGACGAAGTTCTCGCTGAAAGCGTAAAGCAGGCCGAAGGTCATCTTGTTGTGATGCCAGCGGCGATAAATCGGATCTTCCGACATGTAGTCGAGCGTGTCGTGCATCCAACCCATGTTCCACTTGAAGCCGAAGCCGAGGCCGCCCTGGTCGGTCGGCCGCGAAACGCCGGGAAAGGCGGTCGATTCCTCGGCGATGGTGACCGTCCCTGGAAAGCCGCCGTAGACGAGCTCATTGGCGCGGCGCAGGAAGGCGATGGCTTCTCGGTTTTCTTTGCTTCCGTCGGGGTTGGGCAGCCATTCGCCCTCGCGGCGGGAATAATCGAGGTAGAGCATCGAGGCGACCGCGTCCACGCGCAGCCCATCGATGTGGAAGCGGTCGACCCAGTAGAGCGCGTTGCAATAGAGGAAGTTGGCGACCTCGGTGCGGCCGAAATTATAGATCGCGGTGTTCCAGTCCGGCTGGAAGCCCTTGCGCGGGTCGGCGTGCTCGTAGAGCGCGGTGCCGTCGAAACGCGCCAACCCCTGTTCATCGGTCGGGAAATGCGCCGGGACCCAATCGAGGATGACGCCCAGGCTCGCGTTGTGCGCTCGATCGACGAAGCGCGCGAACGCCGCCGGATCGCCGAAGCGGCGAGTCGGCGCGAACAGGCCGATGGGCTGGTAGCCCCAGGATTCGTCGAGCGGGTGCTCGCTGATCGGCAGAAGCTCGATATGGGTGTAGCCCATTCCGGCGACATAGGGGATGAGCTCATCGGCGAGTTCGTCGTAGGTGAGAAACCGTCCGCCCTCGCCGCGCCGCCACGAGCCGAGATGGGCCTCGTAGATCGACATCGGCTTGCGCCGCGGTTCGCCCTCGCCGCGCTTGGCCATGTATTGGGCGTCGGTCCAGGTGAAGTCGGCGCTGTCGGCGACAACGGAAGCGGTCAACGGTCGGAGCTCGGCCTCGAAGCCGAACGGATCTGCTTTCAGGGGCAATAGCGCGCCGTTCGGTCCTACCAACTCGAATTTATAGATCGCTCCGACCGTCAGTTCGGGGACGAAGATCTCCCAGAGGCCGCTGTCGAAGCGACGGCGCATCTGACATCGCCGCCCGTCCCATTGATTGAACGCGCCGACAATGGAAACGCGCGTCGCGTTAGGCGCCCACACCGCAAACAGCACGCCGTCCACGCCCTCGTGGCGGATGAGTTGGGCGCCAAGACGGCGGTAGAGCTGGCGATGGGTGCCCTCCCGCGCGAGATAGTCGTCGAGCGGCCCCAGCGCCGGCCCGAACGCGTATGAGTCCATATACGAATACGACCCATGCGCGGTTGTCACCTCGACCCGATAGGCTGGCCGCTCCTTGGCCGACCGGACCAGCCCCTCGAAAACGTCATCCTTGCGACGCGGCAGCTCGGCCATGAGGGCGCCATCGCGGGTAAGCGCGCGCACGGAGATCGCCTCAGGCGCAAAGACCCGGATGACCCAGCCTGCAGGCGTGCGATGCGGCCCGAGCACTCCGAAAGGATCGGAATTGCGCGCCGCCGCGATCGCCTCGAGGTCTTCCTCCCGCGCTCTCCAGTCCTCCCCCACGACTGTCTCCATGGCTGGGGCTCAGCTTATCGGCACGAACGGAGCACTCCAGATTTCCTTTGCATATTCGGCAATCGTTCGATCGGAGGAGAACCAGCCGACATTGGCCGTGTTCAGAACGCTCGAGCCCATCCATCGGTTCCGGTCGCGCCAAGCTTCGTCGATCTTCATCTGCGCCGCCCAGTAGGCCTGGAAGTCGGCGCAGATCATGAAATAGTCGTGATGGGTAAGCGTGTCGACGAGGCCGCGATAACGCCCGACATCGTCGGTCGAGAACACGCCGGAAGCGATTTCGTCGAGCGCCTCGCCCAAAATCGGCGAGGCGGCGATGTGTTCGCTTGAATCGATGCCCTTGGCTCGCGAGGCCTGGACCTCGGCGGCGGTGAGGCCGAAGATGAAGATGTTGTCGTCGCCGACCAGATCGTGCATTTCGACGTTGGCGCCGTCGAGAGTGCCGACGGTCAGCGCGCCGTTGAGCGCCATCTTCATGTTGCCGGTGCCGGAGGCTTCCATGCCGGCGGTCGAGATCTGTTCTGACAGGTCGGCGGCGGGCATGATGATCTCAGCCAGCGAGACGTTGTAGTTCGGCAGGAACACGACTTTCAGCAGGCCGCGCACGGTCGGGTCCGAATTGACGACCTTTGCGATGTCGATGGCGAGCTTGATGATCAGCTTGGCCTGGGTGTAGCTCGCGGCCGCCTTGCCGGCGAAGATCTTGACCCTGGGCGCGAAGTCGATGGTCGGGTTGGCGCGGATGGCGTTGTAACGCGCGACGGTTTCGATGAGGTTGAGCAGCTGACGTTTGTATTCGTGGATCCGCTTGACCTGCACGTCGAACATCGCCTCCGGGTCGACCCGCAGGCTGAGCTGATCCGCTATGACGCGAGAGAGCGCGGCCTTGCGCGCCCGACGCGCTTGAGCGACGCGCTGCTGCAGCGAGGAATCATCTGCATGCGCGGCAAGGCCCTTCAACGCATGATAGTCGTCGAGTCCCCGCTCGCCGAGAGTCGAGCGAATGATCTCGGCCAGGTCCGGATTGCACTCCATGAGCCAGCGGCGAAACGTGATGCCGTTGGTCTTGTTGACGATGCGGCCGGGATAAACCGAATTGAGGGAATGAAACACGGTCTTGCGCATCAGGTCGGTATGCAGCGCCGAAACGCCGTTGATCTTGTGCGAGCCGATAAAGGCGAGGTTTCCCATTCTCACCCGGCGGCCGGCGTGTTCGTCGATAAGCGAAATGGCGGCGAGCATGCCAGCGTCGACGAACCCGCGCCGTCGCGTGCTGTCGAGATGCGCCGCATTGATGAGGTAAATGATCTGCATGTGCCGGGGCAGCAGGCGCTCCATCAGGGGCACCGGCCAGGTTTCGAGCGCTTCCGGCAGCAGCGTGTGGTTGGTGTAGGAGAAAGTCGCCTGGGTGATCGACCAGGCCTCGTCCCATTCGACCTTGTTGAGGTCGACGAGGATGCGCATCAGCTCCGCGATGCCGATCGCCGGATGGGTGTCGTTGAGCTGGACGGCGGCGTGCTCGCCAAGGGTGCGCACATCGCCCCACTGCTTGATATGGCGGCGAATGAGGTCGAGCAGCGAAGCTGAAGTAAAGAAATATTCCTGCCTCAGCCGCAATTCCTGGCCGGCGGGCGTCGCGTCGCTCGGATAGAGAACCTTGGAGATCGCCTCGGCCCGCACCCTCTCGGAAAACGCGCCGACATAGTCTCCCGCATTGAAGGCTTCGAGCTTCAGCGGGTCGGTTGCGCGCGCCGACCAGAGACGCAACGTATTCACATGCCGGCCGCGCCAGCCGACGATTGGCGTATCGTAGGCGACCGCTTCGACCGTCTCGGCCGGATGCCATACGTGGTGCGTGCGCTCGTCCTCGTCCTCGACCATTTCGACCCAACCGCCGAAGCCGATCGCGTAATTGTATTCGGGGCGGACGAATTCCCAGGGATTGCCGTTGACGAGCCAGTCCTCCGGCGTTTCCTGCTGCCAGCCGCCGCGGATGATCTGCCGGAACAGGCCGTTGTCGTAACGGATGCCGTAACCGTGCGTGGCGATCGACAAGGTCGCCATGCTGTCCATGAAACACGCAGCCAGGCGCCCGAGGCCGCCGTTGCCGAGCGCCGCGTCGGGCTCGATTCGGCGCAAGTCCGACAGTTTGACGCCGAGCTCGTCGAGCGCTTGCGTCATCGGCTCCGCCACGCACAGATTGGTCAGGGCGTCGAACAACAACCGGCCGATCAGGAATTCGAGCGAGAGATAATAGACGCGCTTGCGCCCGTCGGCGTAGACGCCGTTCAGGGATTCGAGCCAACGGCCGACGATGATGTCGCGGGTGGCGAACGTGACCGCGAGAAACCAATCGCGTGGAGTGGCGACCTCCGGCGTCTTGCCGACGGCGTAAGTTAGTTTCGCCAGCACCGCGGCCTTGAGCTCCGCGGCGGAATAGGGCCGCATCTCGGCCGGCTGTGGCGGAGGTTTGTCTCTGGTCGCAAGCTCGTTCATGAAAGCCTCCCCGTGCTGCGTCAGTCCCCGGCGCGGCCCTCAATCTGCCGACCCGCTCGATGTTTAAACACGCGGGCCCGAGCCGCACAATCTCCCGCGAGCCTCGCCAACTCATGGTCGGACGGTCTCATCACGGATTGGGGGTCGCGCCGGGCGGCACCGATCTTGCCGCGCGGATCTGCGCTTGAAGAGCGTTGAGCTCGGCGGTCGCCGAACTGATCTGGCCTTGCAAGGTTTCGAATTCCTTCTGCGCGGAGGCTGTCTGAGTCTGAGCATCCGCGAGAGCCTTGCGCCCGGCCTCGACATCGCTCTGCAACCGGCTCTGCTCGGCTGAAAGGGCTTGATCCTGGCTCTGCAGCGCGGCCATGCGGTCGCTTTCGTCCTTGAGACGGCCGTCGACGGCTTGCAAATCGCGCGTCCTGGCGCTCGCCTCTTCCTGGGCCCCGGAAATAGCCAGTCTGGCGTCGCTGATCTGCTTGGTCAGATCGGCGAGCTCGTTCTGCGCCGACGCCCTCGCCGCCGAGGCGTCCGACAGCGCCTTCTCGGCGTCCGCCGCCCGCTTTTTCAGGTCAGCGACGGTTCCGGCCGTCTTTTCGAGGTTCTGCAAGTCCGAGGCGAGGGATTCGCGCGCCCGTTCGGCGGCCGTCAACTGCTCGGTCAAATAAGACTGCGCCCGTGCGCCTTGCCACCAAACAAAGCCAGCGGCGAGCCAGCCGACGGCCGCCAAGGCCGCCAGCGCCAGCAAAATTGGTCGGCGCGACTGTTCGTCGCTCTCGTCTGCCATGACGCGTCTCCCTTAAGGCGTCGCGTCGAGCGCGATGACCTCGGCCCAGGAGGCATGCGCCATATTGCGGGCCCCGGCGCGGTCCGCCAAGCACAAAATTCTCGCTTCTGCCGAACGCGTGCGCGTTGATTGACCTGAGTAAAGGCAAAAAGAGAAATCAAGGAACCCCGCATCGTCGCGATCGACTTTACGCAGGAACGGACGAAGAGAATTTTTCATTTGTCAACGAGTCGCGGCGCCGTCTATTGTCGCGCCGCGCCGGCATCGAGGAGGCGCGGCGGTGGGAGATAGGTTGTATGCGCGTACGCTCAAACGCGATCAGAGCGAGCCTGGCGGCGCTTTTGGCTGCTCTCATCGCGCCAAAAGCGGGGGCGCAGATATTTGGCGGTCCCAAATCGGGTGAGATCGGCTTCCTGCCGGGAAACACCCAAAACGCCGACGACATGTTCTGGTTCCACAACTGGATCCTGCTGCCGGTTACGATCGGCATTTCACTCCTGGTGCTCGCGCTTATCGTCTATATCGTATGGCGCTTCAACGAAACCGCCAATCCCGTGCCTTCGCGGCGGACGCACAACGGCATACTCGAATTTGCCTGGACGGTCGCGCCGGCGCTTCTCCTGGTTGTCATTGCGGTGCCCTCGTTCCGGCTGCTTGCGGAGCAACTCATCATTCCCGCTCCGGACCTGACGCTGAAGGTGACGGCCTCGCAATGGCACTGGAACTACGGCTATCCAAAATCGGAGGGCGGCTTTTCCTTTGATTCCCTCTATGTTGAGGAAAAAGATCTCAAGCCCGGCCAACCGGACGTCATTACCGCCGATCACGAAATGGTGGTCCCGGTCGGCAAGGTGATCGAGGTCGACGTGACCTCGCAGGACGTCATTCATTCGTTTTCCGTGCCATCGTTCGGCATCAAGATCGACGCAATCCCCGGCCGGTTGAACAAGTCTTGGTTCAAGGCGGAGCACGAGGGCGTGTTCTACGGACAGTGCTCGAATATCTGTGGTATCGATCACGCCTTCATGCCGATCAACGTGCGCGTCTTGAGCCAGCCGGATTATGAGGCCTGGCTTGTCCAAGCGAAGAAACAATTCGCCGCTTCGGACCAAATCGACGTCGCGGCTGCGCCGCGGATCCAACCCTAGTCGGCGCTGTCAATGAGGCTGCCGACCATGCATCACCGGAGTCGTTAAAAACATGGCGTCCGTCAGCGATTTCTCTCATCACGACGTCGATGCTCATCATGAGCACGAGCACCACATCCCGACTGGGTGGCGGCGGTATCTCTATTCCACCAACCACAAGGACATTGGGACGCTTTATCTCATCTTCGCCATTATTGCCGGCCTGATCGGAACGCTGCTTTCGATCCTGATCCGGGCTGAACTCATGTCGCCGGGGGTTCAGGTGTTCCCCTTGATCTCTGCGATTATGACCGGCGATGGCTCGGCTGACGCGGCCAAGAATATGTACAACGTGTTCTTCAGCAGTCACGCCATCATCATGATCTTCTTCATGGTCATGCCGGCGATGATGGGCGGATTCGGTAATTGGATGGTGCCGCTCCTGATCGGCGCGCCGGATATGGCGTTCCCCAGACTGAACAACATGTCGTTCTGGCTTCTGGTGGCGTCGTTCTTGTTGCTCATGTGCTCCCTGTTCGCCGAAGGCTCGCCCGGCATGCAGGGTTTCGGCGGCGGCTGGGTGCTTTATCCCCCGATGTCCAGCCAGGTCGGGACGCCGGGTCCGGCGGCTGATTTTGTCATCTTATCGTTGCATCTCGCTGGCGCGTCTTCGATCATCGGCTCGATCAATTTCATCGCCACGATCTTCAACATGCGCGCGCCGGGCATGACGATGTTCCGCATGCCGCTGTACCCGTGGTCGGTGCTGATCACCGCCTTTCTGCTGCTGCTGGCGCTGCCGGTGCTGGCGGGCGCGCTGACCATGCTGCTGACCGACCGCAACTTCCACACCACGTTCTTCGAACCGGCCGGCGGCGGCGACCCGATCCTGTTTCAGCACCTGTTCTGGTTCTTCGGCCATCCGGAGGTCTATATCCTAATCATCCCGGGCTTCGGCATCATCAGCCAGGTCGTGGCGACGTTCGCGAAAAAGCCGATCTTTGGTTATGTCGGCATGGTCTACGCCATGCTCGCGATCGCCTTCCTTGGCTTCGCCGTCTGGGCGCACCACATGTTCACGACCGGCATGTCGCTTAACGCCCAGCGCTATTTCGTGTTCGCCACGATGGTGATCGCGGTGCCGACAGGGGTGAAGGTATTCTCGTGGTTGGCGACCATGTGGGGCGGCTCGATTTCGCTCAAGCCGCCGATGCTGTGGGCGATCGGCTTCATCTTCGTCTTCACCGTCGGCGGCGTCACCGGCGTCGTGCTCGCCAACGCCGCGATCACCCGATATCTGCACGACACCTACTACGTCGTTGCGCATTTTCATTACGTGATGTCGCTCGGGGCGGTGTTTTCAATCTTCGCCGGCTTCTACTACTGGTTCCCGAAGATGACCGGCTACCTCTATGACGAGAAGCTCGCGAAATGGCACTTCTGGGTGTCCTTCGTCGGCATCAACCTCGCCTTTTTTCCCCAGCATTTCCTTGGCTTCCAGGGAATGCCCCGGCGGGTCGTCGACTACACGGACGCCTATGCTTTCTGGAACATGGTGTCGTCGATCGGCGCCTTCATTGGCGGCGCTGGCGCCTTCATTTTCGTCTACCTCCTCTACGAGGCTTTCAAAGCCAAACGTCCGGCTCCGGCTAATCCCTGGGGGCCTGGCGCCACGACGCTTGAATGGCAGGTGCCGTCCCCGGCGCCGTTCCACACTTGGGAAGAGCCGCCGCACATTCTTGACGACGAGCATGACCACGCGCCGGCCATTGTGGGGCATGGGAGCGCCGCGTGAACGCTTCCCGCGATCACGATGGCCGCACGGTGTCTGTCGGCGGTCGCACCGGACGCAACAATCGCCTGATTGGCGTGGGGGGTATCGCGTTGGCGGTGGGCATGATCGGCCTCACCTACGCCGCGGCGCCCTTCTACTCCGCCTTCTGCCGGGCGACCGGCTATGAAGGCACGCCGCAACACGTGAAAACCAATACGGACGCCGAGGGGCGCCGGGTCTTGCGGGTCGGCTTCGACGCGAATGTTGCGCCAGGTCTGAATTGGCGACTGGAACCCGAGGTCGAGTCGATTGAGGTCCGCACCGGGAAAACTGTTACGGTGTTTTTCCGCGTGCGCAATCTCAGCGACAAGCCGACAGAAGGTCACGCGACTTTTAACGTGATGCCGGAAGTGTCCGGGGGCTATTTCGACAAGATCTCCTGCTTCTGCTTCTCGACCCAGCATCTCGGCCCGCACGAAAGCGCCGAATGGCCGGTGGTGTTCTTCCTCGATCCAGCTCTCGAGAAGGACCAGTCGATGGCCAGGGTCGATTCGATTACGCTGTCCTATACGATGTTCGCGCCGCCGGCGGAGAAGCCGTTGGCAGGTCCTTCCGCCGATCGCGCAGGGCCCGCGGGATGATCAGTAACGGGAGAAGACAATGACCGACGCGGCGGTTCCAGACCGGCCGGGCTTTCATCTCGTCGAGCCGAGCGCTTGGCCGATCGTCGGCGCGGCCGTCGCGTTTCTCTCGGCTTTTGGCCTCATATTGTTCATGCACGGGTCGAGCGTCGGGCCGGCGATTCTCACCATTGGCGTCGCGGGCATCCTGTTCACCATGTTCGGCTGGTGGCGCGATGTCATCGTCGAAGCTCAGGGCGGCTATCACAATGTGATTGTGCGCCATGGCCTGACGATCGGCATGATCCTGTTCATCACCTCCGAGGTCATGTTCTTCGTCGCCTGGTTCTGGGCGTTCTTCTGGAACGCGCTCGATGCCGCCAATCCGCAGACCTATGGGCTTCTCGATTTCAGCGGTGGAATTTGGCCGCCCAGGGGCACGGAGGTGATCAACCCGCTCGCGTTGCCGCTGATGAACACATTCGTGCTGCTGACGTCGAGCGCCGCCGTCAATGTCGCCCATGACAATCTGCGTGAGGGCAACCGTCCGCAATTCAAGATCTTCCTTGCACTCGGCATCGCCCTCGGCGTGCTGTTCGTGTTCACTCAAGCCTACGAGTACATCCACGCGCCATTCTCCTTTAAGAACTCGATCTATGGCGCGACCTTCTTCATGGCCACCGGCTTTCACGGCGCCCACGTCATCATCGGCGTGATTTTCCTCTTTGTCTGTCTCATGCGCGCCTTCAGGGGCCAATTCACGCCCCGGCACCATGTCGGGTTCCAGTTCGCCGCGTGGTACTGGCATTTCGTCGACGTGGTCTGGCTGTTCCTGTTCACTTGCATCTACATCTGGGGATCCTGGGGCGCGACGTTCGAATAAGCGCCGTAGGATCACGCTCGAGTTCCGATGGCGGAGCCGCTCGAAAACGTTCGGGTCGGCATGACCGGCCGCCACGAAGTCGTCGTCACGCGCGAGCTTACGGTCGGCGCGCAGCTTGACGGGATGCCATTCGTCTTTGGCACTCCGATGATGATCCTGGCGATGGAGATGGCTTCCGCCGCGGCGGCGGCGCCGCATCTACCCGCGGGGTGGGCGACCGTCGGCAGCGAAGTCAACGTCCGCCACCTCGCCCCGACTCCGGTCGGGCGCACGGTCGTCGCTACCGCACGGGTCGTTGAAGTCTCTGGCCGCACTCTGCTGCTTGCGGTCGAAGCGCATGACGGCGTCCATAAGATCGGCGAGGGGACGCATCGCCGCGGAGCGGTCAATCTGGAGAGCTTCGCCAAGCGAATCGCCGCTGTTTGAAGGCGAGCTCCGGCGGCGAACCGGGAGCTTCGCGGCGCGCTCGACCGGATGTGGAGCGCCTCGCCGGCGCGGATAGGGTCCAGTCCATTGAATTGCCGATGGAATCCGTGAAAGCAGAAAGTGAAGAAAAGATTGACATTTTCCGGAATGAACGGATAGGATCACCAGTCGAATCCAAGCTGAGATCCGCGGGGACCTCGTGTCCAATGCTTGCGAGATCGCCACATGGAGCGAGAGCTTGGGTGCGCGCGACCTTGATCGCGGGCGAAGGCGACTTGGAAGCCTGTGGCAGAGAAGTCGCGCAAGGGAGGTGGTAGGCCCCTGAAAGAATAGGCGTGCGTAACTTTGTGCGCGGGCGCGCAAATCGGCCACGGCGCCTTTCGGGGGAAACGGTGAATCGCCGCAAAGATCGGCGAGGAAAGTGAGCGGCCCATGTTGGAGCGGGTGCAGGACGCCCCGGCGCACACCTTCGCCTTGCGCGCCAGCGACACGGTCATGGCTCGGGAGGTCGAGGCGGCGATTGACGCGTGTTGGGTCGATCCGAGACGGCGACGGGCCTCGTCATGATCCTCGATCCGGATTTCGAGGGATATTTCTCCGAGTTGGCGCGCGGGCTGGCCAGCGCCGCGCTGGGTCACAAGTCCCTGGTCAAGCTCGCTGTCGTGACCGACCCCGAGCGGATGGACGAAGCCAGGCGCAGCAACTTCCAGGCGTCGCCGGTGCCCATTCGTCTGTTCGCTCGCGCCGACGAGAAAGGCGCGCTCGAATGGGCCGCGGCGGCCCGCCGGGGGGAGTAGGTCGCAGACCGGGTGTCGCGAGCGCGCTAGACTAGGCGGCGTAAGAGCCGTGCTCCGTATCTTCCAGTATGTCGTCTCGGGTTGGAGTCCAACCGAGGGCCTTTCGGGTCCTCTCGCTGGCGAGACGCTTATTGAGTGACAGACTCACGCCGCCGCCCCCGCCACGGGCGTACATCTCCATGAGCGATAAGGCCTCAGTTCGGCCGCCGGCGCCCACGAGTTGGCTGGCTGCCGCGGCCAGGTCGCCAAGAGCGATCTCGTCGGTCACGGCGTGTAGAATTGCGCCGGCCGGCGCGCGTTCAAGGGCCAGGAGGTACAGCCCTACCAGGTCGTCGATATGGACCTAGCCCTGCCGAACGCCGCCCGCTCCCAAGTGAGGCGCGGCGGCGTGGTTCTTGGCAAGGGTGATGAGATTGGGCAGATCGTAACCCTTGCCATCGCCGTAGACGAGACCCGGGCGGATCACGATTCCCCGAACGCCAGCCGCCTTTAGCACGCTCGTCTCCGTCTCCGCGCGCGGGGCCATCGCGCCGCCGAACGCCTCTACGAACGGCGGGGGAACCTCGGCCTCCGGCGGCGCGAACACCGAGGCCTGGAGGGGAACAGGATGACCCTCATCGAAGATCGTCGGACCTGCCTCACCCTTGGTGAAGACCCCGAAGATTGCCGAACCGCTGGTGAAGATAATCGGCTTGCCGGAATCGCCGAGGGCCTTGGTCATCACTCGAACGGCGTCACGATCCTTGGTGAAACTCTCCGGAGTGCCCTCGACCTGTCCGATGCTGGCGGTGCTGACGATGGCGTCCACCTGTGCGGCCGGCGCGGCCAGGCTCGCGGGAACGGAGAAGTCGCCCGCGACGGGCGAGAGGCCGGCGGCTCGCAGCTTCGCGGCCGAGGAGTTGGATCGCGATAGTGCTAGCACCTCATGGCCTTGCTGCGACAGCTTTCGTGCGACGGCGGCGCCAATGAATCCGGTCGCGCCCGTGACAAGGATCTTCATCGTACCTCCTGAATGCGTTCGCAGGGTAAATACCGTGTGATCGTTGAAAGTCAACTAGTATCTCAATTCGCTGACGGTCGGCGCAGTTTGCTCTTGGGCCTTTGGCTCAGGGCGCCGCTTAGCGTTGCGTGAGAAGTTTCAGCAAGGCGCCGATCACCCGGCCTGCGCTGCTACGTGCGCCAGGTTTCGCCTGCGGGTGTTGCAGGCTGAGACCGTGCGCCAGAGCGGTCATGGATCCAGCAAGGTCGAGCGGGTCCATGGGAAGCGGGACGGACTGGGCATCGAAGAAGCGTTCGAGGATTCGCGCCAGGGCGCGGGTCTGCTGATTCTGGAGAGCGTAATATCGCTTCGCGAAGGCCGGATTTCGGCGCGCATGGAGTTGCAGCTCTGTCATGAGGAGCGGACAGTCGCCATCGGCATGGATCGTTTCGAGCCATGCGCTCAGCGCCGCAGACAGCTGGTGCGCGGTGAGACTGACAATCCGCCCCAGTTCCGCCATGTCGCGCTCCATGTACACGCGCAACAGCTCGAGGAAGACCGCCTCTTTGCTCTCGAAATTGGAATAGATTGCGCCCTTCGAGTAGCCGGCCTCCGCCGTTATCAGGTCAATCGACGCGCCTCCGTATCCATGGCGCGCAAGGACTTGCTCGGCGGCGGCAAGCAGCCGCTCGCGGGTTAGCGCCTGCTGCTCGGCGCGGGTCAAACGTACAGGCCGCACAAGCTCCTCTCAACGGTTCGCGATTTAAGTCGTCACAGTACCATACCATTTGATTTTCCGATGACATACAGTATCTATATGCGGCGGCGATGTCGTCAACTGACCCCGACACGCCTATGGTCGAGGAGCCACCGCTCGGGGTGGCCAGCCATACGAGATCAGTTGCCGAGGTCTAAAGTTGCCGCAGCTCACACACGAACTGATGGCCCCCCCCGGGCGGTCGCCTGTCGGCGGAGAAACCCTAGGCTAACGTCCCCCAGACACGGTCAACACGCTGCCGGTGACAAAGGCGGCCGCTGGCGAAATGAGCCAAGCTGCCGCCTCCGCGATCTCCTCGGGAGCGCCGATGCGGCGCAAGGGGGTCATCCCCTCGATGCGCTCGCGGAAGCCCGCTTGGGCAAGCGGGTCGCGGTTCATGTCGGTGTCGGTGAAGCCGGGCGCGACCGCATTGACCCGGATCCGCTCGGGCCCGACCTCAGTCGCAAGCCCCTTGGTGAAGCTTTCGACCGCCCCCTTGGTCGCCGCATAGGACGCGAGTCCCGGCAGCCCGCCGAGCCTCGCGGCGATCGACGATATGTTGACGATCGACCCGCCGCTCCCGCCGCGCTTGCTCGAAAGCCGGAGCACGGCCTCCTTGCAGGCGAGGATGGTTCCGATCACGTTGACTTGAAAGAGCTCCGTCAGCTCCGCAGCCTCACGCTGCTCAGTCGTGGCGAAGCGGCCCGAGACGCCCGCGTTGTTGACGAGGCCGGCGAGCGGCCCCAGAGCTTTCGTCGCCTGCTCGAACAGCCGGTGAAGCTCCGCCGGGTCGGCGACATCCGCCTGGAAAGCTTGCGCCTGTCCGCCCGACTTCTTGATTTCCGCGACGGTCCCCTCCGCGGCCTTGGCGTCGGCAGCGTAGTTCACGGCGACCGCGTGGCCGTCCGCGGCGAGTCGGCGGCAGATGGCGGCGCCGATGCCGCGCGACCCTCCTGTGACGATGATGAGGCCTGAAGGCATAAGGGGCTTAGCTCCGAAGGGGATGTTCAAGGATACTGAAGGCGCGCCTCGCTTCGGTCAATTCACCTGCGTGTGACACGTCACGGCTTCAGGCGCCAGCCGGTGCGGAATATCCAGGTCAGAATCGCCAGGCATGCGGCAATGAACAGCGCCGTGAATCCAAGGCTAGCGGCGACGCTGACATCGCCTTGGCCGTAGAAGCTCCAACGGAAACCGCTGATCAGATAGACCACCGGATTGAACAGGCTGACCGCGCGCCAGAACGGCGGCAGCATGTCAATCGAATAGAAAGCGCCGCCGAGGAAAGTGAGCGGCGTCACCACCAGCGCAGGAATGACCGCCAGCTGCTCGAAGTTTCTGGCCCAGATGCCAATGATGAAGCCGAACAGGCTGAAGGCGATCGAGGTCAGCCCGAGGAAGGCGATCATCCAGAATGGGTGCTCGATGCGCACCGGCACCAACAGCGCCGCGGTTATAAGAATAACAAGGCCAATCGCGATCGACTTGGTCGCCGCCGCGCCGACATAGGCGCAAACCGCCTCCATAGAGGATAGCGGCGCCGACAGGAGCTCGTAGATCTGGCCAGTGAATTTGGGAAAGTAGATGCCGATCGAGGCGTTGGAGATGCTCTGGGTCAGCAGTGAGAGCATCATGAGGCCCGGCACGATGAAGGAGCCGTAGCTGACCCCGCTCACTTCGCGGATGCGTCCACCGATCGCCGCGCCGAACACGACGAAATAGAGCGCCGTCGTGATTACGGGAGTTGCGACGCTCTGCAGAATCGTGCGCTGCGTGCGTTGCATTTCGGCGCGATAGATCGACCAAACGCCGCTCAGGTTGACCGCCGAAACCATCACGCCGCGCGTCCCACCAGATCGACAAAAATGTCTTCGAGCGTGGTTGTGCTGGTGTCGAGATCCTTGAAATCGATCCCGATCTCGTTGAGGCGACGCAGAAGCGTCGGCACCCCGGTGTCCTCGGCCCCTGCAGAGAAGCGATAGGAGAGGCGCCGGCCGCCGTCCTCGAGCTCGAGCGGCCAGCCGTCCAATTCTTTTGGCAGAGCCGGCAGCGGCTTTTGCAGCGTCAGCGTCAGGCGCCGCTTGCCAAGCTTGCGCATGAGCGCCGCCTTCTCGTCCACCAGCACGATCCGGCCGTTATTGATGACGCCGACCCTGTCCGCCATCTCTTCGGCCTCCTCGATATAGTGGGTGGTCAGAATGACGGTGACGCCCTGGCTGCGCAGCCGCCGAACCAGCGCCCACATGTCGCGTCGCAGGTTGACGTCGACTCCGGCGGTCGGCTCATCGAGGAACAGCACGTCGGGTTCGTGGCTGAGCGCCTTGGCGATCATCACCCGCCGCTTCATGCCGCCCGACAATTCAACGACTCGCGTGTCGCGCTTGTCCCACAGCGAGAGGTCGCGCAGCAATTGCTCGATATAGGCGGGGTTGGGCGGCCGCCCAAATAGCCCTCGGCTGAAGGTCGCGGCCCTGTGGACGGTGGTGAAAATGTCGAGTGCAATTTCTTGCGGCACGAGGCCGACTATGGACCGGGCGGCGCGGTAATCGCGCACCACGTCATGGCCGTCAATAAGGACCCGGCCAGACGTCATCGACACCGAGCCGCACACGACCCCGATCAGTGTCGTCTTGCCGGCGCCGTTCGGGCCCAGCAGGGCGAAAATCTCGCCCTTGGCGATCTCCAGATCGACCGCGTCGAGGGCAACGAGGCCCGACTTATAGCGCTTAGTCACCGCGGCGATCGATATCATCGGCGACATCGCCGGCCCTCCCCGTTTAGGCGCGCTCATGGGCGCGGCTAGCAGGGCGGCGACGGCGCCGCACGCGGGCCGGGGGCCGCGAACCTTATCCGGCCGCGAGCCCGATATGTAGGCGCATGCAGGCCATGCGTCACCCCCCGGCGGCGTAGCTCCCGGGAAGGCGTTCTCAGTGGGCGACTGCGACTTCAGCTATTGCGGCCGCCAGCCTTCGTCCGGGCGGGCGGCAACGGCCGCCAGCGCAGGATCAAGGTTTGGAATCAGAAGGCCATCGGCACAAAGAAGCAGTAGACCCCGGACTGAATTCCGCTCCCGTCATCCCGGTAGAAGATCCAGTAGTCTCCATCCTGGCTGGGCAGCGCCTGGCCAACGGGGATGCGACGGACGTAGCCATCGACCGAGTAATAGTTGTCAGAGATTCGATGCACCTGCTCCGGCCGAAGATGATGGGCGTCCGCGGGCCCGCAGCACGAAGCTTTCACCCAGTCGGGAACGGCTTTCCCGTCCGACCAGTAGTCATGCGCGTCCGCGCCGCTAGCGGACAAAGCAAACAATATTACGGCGATTCGAGCGATCATCTCAGTCCCCTTTGCGGGTTTCCAAGTTGGAATGATGCCGAACCCCTGGGAGGCTTCCCCCTTTCAACTCAAGTCCACACTCGACTACTCAGCCGCAGCAAGTCTCATGCCGCCGGCTCGACTCACTCATGTAATGCTGCCGCCGCGACGGTCCAGTTGGCAAGTGACACTTCACAACAAATGTGAGGAGTTCGCCCAGGAAAGTCATGGCGCAAAAGAGCAACCTGTCGCTGACGCAATTTTGTGCAGCCCCTTTCCACCTCCAAGCTCGGCGCACAATGAATTCGTATGTTCGGGGAATGTTCCGCATCGCGGGAGGCCGACGGAAGACACAGGCTGGCCTTGCCGCGACTCAGCCCTCGGGGTAACCCGCAACCCATGGCCAAACCTGTTCCGCCGCCTGCGGCCCCGCCTTCGGTCCCGATCGACATCAACCTGCGCGAGGCGCTCGAGGAGCGCTACCTCGCCTACGCGCTCTCCACCATCATGGGCCGCGCGCTTCCCGACGCCCGCGACGGGCTTAAGCCTGTGCACCGCCGCATCCTCTACGGCATGCACATCCTGAGACTCGACCCCGGCTCGGCCTTCAAGAAATGCGCGAAGATCGTCGGCGACGTGATGGGCTCGTTCCATCCGCATGGCGACCAGGCGATCTACGAGGCTTTGGTGCGTCTCGCGCAGGACTTCGTCTCGCGCTATCCGCTGATCGAGGGGCAGGGCAATTTCGGCAACATCGACGGCGATAACGCCGCCGCCTACCGCTACACCGAGGCGCGCATGACCGACGTCGCCCGCCTCATCATGGAGGGCGTCGACGAAGACTCGGTCGATTGGCGCGACAATTATTCGGGCGATACGAAAGAGCCGATCGTCATGCCGTCGGCGGTCCCGAACCTGCTCGCCAATGGCGCGCAGGGCATCGCGGTCGGCATGGCGACCTCGATTCCCCCGCACAACATCGCCGAACTTTGCGACGCCGCGCTCTATCTCATCGCCCATCCTGACGCCGACGCCGAAGCCATCGCCACATTCGTGCCGGGTCCGGACTTCCCGACCGGCGGCGTCGTCATCGACGACAAGTCGGCGATCATCGAGACCTACCGGACCGGTCGCGGCGCGTTTCGGGTGCAGGGCGCGCTGGACGAAGGAGGATACCGGGCCGCGGTGGCTGGGTCGCGGTCGTCAGCGAAATTCCCTACGGGGTGCAGAAGTCCCGGCTGATCGAGCAGATCGCCAATCTCCTCAACGAACGCAAGCTTCCGCTGCTCGCCGACGTCCGCGACGAATTGACCGAGGACGTGCGCATCGTGCTCGAGCCGCGCACGCGCGCGGTCGAGCCCGAAACGCTGATGGAATCCCTGTTCAGGCTGACCGAGCTCGAGGCGCGGGTCTCGGTCAACATGAACGTGCTGGTCGACGGCGTGACGCCCAGGGTCGTTTCGCTCGGCGAGGCGCTCAGGCAATGGCTCGACCATCGCCGCAACGTGCTGGTGCGCCGCTCACGTCACCGATTGGCGGCGATCGACAAGCGGCTCGAACTGCTCGCCGGCATGATCATCGTCTTTCTCAATCTCGACGAGGTCATCCGCATCGTTCGCGAGGACGATGATCCGAAAGAGGCGCTGAAGATCCGCTTCAGCCTGACCGAGCCGCAGGTCGTCTACGTTCTCGACACGCGCTTAAGAAGCCTGCGCCGGCTCGAGGAAATGGCGCTGCGCAAGGAGCAGGATGAGCTGACCAAGGAGAAAGCCTCGATCGAGGCGCTGCTCGCCAGCGAGAAGAAGCAGTGGCGGATGATCGAGGTCGAGATCCGCGACGTAAGCAAGAAGTTCGGGCCCGACACCGACGCTCGGCCGGCGGCGCACCAGTTTCGAAGCGGCGCCGGACGTCATCGTCGCCGATCTCGCCGAGGCGATGATCGAGCGCGAGCCTTTGACCATCGTCGTGTCGCAGAAGGGTTGGATCCGGGCGCTGAAAGGCCAGGTCGCCGATCTGTCCGCCGCCACGTTCAAAGGCGACGACGGCTTGAAGACCTCGTTCTTCGCCGAAACGACCTCGAAGATTCTGGTGCTGGCGAGCGACGGCAAGGTGTTCACCCTCGACGCGTCGAAATTGCCGGGCGGGCGAGGGCAGGGCGAGCCGATCCGTCTCATGGCCGACATCGACGAGAGCGCTTCGATCGTCGCCGTCTGGGCTTATTCGCGCGGGCGCGAAACGGCTCATCGCATCGAGCGACGGCAACGGCTTCATCGTCGGCGACGACGAGCTTCTGTCCTCGACCCGCAAGGGCAGGGCGGTGCTCAATGTCACGGCGCCGGCGAGCGCGGCGCTGATCGTTCCCGCCGCCGGCGACCATGTCGCGGTCATCGGGCAGAACCGCAAGCTTCTGGTGTTTCCGCTTAACCAGCTCAACGAAATGGCGCGCGGCAAGGGCACGCGGCTGCAGCGCTACAAGGACGGCGGCCTGTCCGACGCCAAGGTCTTCGCCATCGCCGACGGTCTCACCTGGCGCGATTCGGCAGGACGCACCTTCACCGTCGCCAGGCCCGAGCTCAACGAATGGATCGGCAATCGCGCCGAGGCCGGCCGCCTGCCGCCAAAGGGCTTTCCGAAGACCAACCGGTTCGAGGGATAACGGCGCCGACGAGGCGCCAAATTTTGGCGCCGCGCTGGCGATTCCAACGGGTTAGGCGCCAAAAACTGGTCCGCGGATCTTGCGACGCTTTTTGCGCCTCGGGCGCCACGGCAAGTTCGGAACTCGGCGGGCGGCTGGGCGGCGTGGGTGAGCGCCAGAGGCGGCGGGGGAAGGGCCAGAGAGGCAACGGGCGCGGTCAGCGGCGGCAGGGATGGCGCGCCAAGCCCGTGATAACGGTCGAGGGCGGCGACGAGCGTCGCCAGCGGTCTAGCCGCGGCGAGATCGCCCTGTTCGATGCGGGCGTCCGCCAGCCGCAGCGCCTTGGTCAGCCGCGCAACCTGGAGACGAGCGTAACGTTCCGGAGAATCGAGGCGCCGTTCGTCGAGCGCGCGGTCGATCTCACGACGGATCGTCCTCACGTTGGCGCGGCTCGCCTCGGCGATCTCCTCGGGCGTAAAGCCGGAGACGAGAGCGTCGAAATAGCCCTGACGCAACGCGGCCGCTCTCGCCCGTCGCGCTCTTGTCGCGGCGCGCGCCTTGGCGCGGTTGGAGGGGGACGGCGTTTCTTCGGTCATGGCGGCTCTTCTGGCAAAAACAAACTGTGAGCGCCATACTACATGGCTTTCGATAAAAGGGAAGCATTTGTCGCCGCCAAAGATGAAGTAAGACGTTATATCAGTGTAGCAACCAACTGATATCACACTATAAAGACTGATATGAAACTCCTCATCACTCGAGACGGTCAGGCAGGGGCCAGCGCCGGCTCAGCCTGCTGAACCGGCCTGAACGTCAAAGCGATCAGGAAGGCGCCGATCCCCATCGCCCAGGAGCCGACATAGAGCCACGTATAGCTCGCGGTCGCGTCGTAGATGAGACCTCCGGCCAGCGGTCCTAGCGCCATGCCGAGGCTGCCGGCCATCGCCGTGCCGCCGATCACGGTTCCCATCATCCGCAGCGGAAAGTTTTCGCGCGCCAGAACCGCGTAGAGCGGCATGACGCCCGCGTAGATGAAGCCGAACAAAGCCGCGACGGTATAGAACTCGCCTAAGCCTCGAGCGAAGACGATAGGCGAGGGCGCCGAACGCCTGCGCGAGCAGGCCGAGGACCAGAATGCGCTTGGCGCCGAACCGATCGCCAAGCAACCCGAAGCCGATCCGGCCGCCCATGCCTGCAAGGCCCTCGACGCTGTAGATCGAAACCGCGGCGACGAGCGGAATCCCGCACGTTTGCGCGTAGCTCACCGTATGGAAGATCGGCCCGGAATGGGTTGCGCAGCAGAAGAAATTGGTCATGACCAGCACGACGAATTGCGGCGATCGCAACGCCTCGCCGACGGACATGCCCGATTGCTGGCCGCCGCCTGTCGCGGCGCTGACGCTAACGAGCGCCGGCGGGCGGCGCACCAGAAGCGCCGCCGGGATCATCAGGAGAGCGGCGACCGCGGCGAGGATCTCGAGCGTGGTTCGCCAGCTCATGGTCGAAACGAGCCAGGCCGCCAAGGGCGCCATGGTCATCGGCGCCATGCCCATGCCCGCCGAGACGAGCGACACCGCAAGGCTGCGATGCGTGTCGAACCAGCCCGTGACGCAGGCCATCATTGGCGCGAAGATAGCGGCTGCGCTTCCGCCCATGAGGAGTCCGAAGATCAACTGGAACGCGAGCAGCGACCTCGCCTGAGACGCCAGAGCCAGGCTGACAACCAGGATGATCGAGCCGGTTAGCACGATTGCGCGCGGACCGAACCGATCGGACAGCCCGCCCCAGGCGATGCTGCCGAACGCCATGGCAAGAAAACCGATGGTCATCGCGCTCGACACCCCAGTCACCGACCAGCCGGTGTCCCGAGCGATGGGCTGCAGCAGAACGGGAAGCGAGAACAGCGATCCGATCGCGACGCAGCCCAGAAGGCCGCCCGCCGCGACGATCACCCATCGGTAGCGCGATTCGGTCATTTCAAGAACCGTACCAACTGGTTGGTATTTACGTCAAGGGGCGATTGCATGCAGAGCAATGGCGGCGGAACGCATTGCCGATGCGGCAAAGCCAATTCTGTAACTACCAACCACCTTGTCCTGAGGCGCCGCAAAGCGGCCTCGAAAGCCCGCCCTGAGCTTGTCGAAGGGGACGTTCCAGGATGCATACGAGGCTACAACCTGGAACATTCTTCGAGATGCCATGCTCCGCATCGCTCTTCAGGATAAGGTCCGTGGGGTTCGGCGCCGTTCCGGCCCTGGATCACTCCGCCGGCGCGACCTCGTCATGCGTCAATGTGGGCCCCATCGCATCGAAAACGCCGTCGCGCCGGATCAGCGCGTGGAACAGCGCGGCGGCGAGATGCATGAGCACCAGCGCGAAAAAGAGGAACGCGAGATAGAAATGCGCGTTCCACAGCAGGGTATGCAGGCCGGGGTCCAGCGGCAGGATCTGCGGCAGCCAGACGCCCGGCCAGATCACCACCGGATATGCCGCCGCCGACAGCATCGCCCAGCCGATCAGCGGCATCGCGATCATGAGCGCGTAAAGCGCGTAATGCGAGAGATAGGCCGCGAGCTTCATGGGTTCCGGCAGATCGAGGGGCAAGGGCGGGGCGCCGTAGCGCAGACGCACCACGAGACGGATCAACGCGAGGACGAGAATTGCGAGTCCGAGCGGTTTGTGAATGTTGATGAGCGTCAGATATTCCGACGCGACCGTGGACGCCATGCCGACCCCGATGAACAGCATCGCCAGGATGCAGACCGCCATGACCCAATGCAGCGTCCTCTGCAAGGGAGTGAAGCGTCGAGGAATCACCACCGGGCGGATCCGCTGAACGTTGCTCATTGGGCGGCTCCCGTGGCGGTTCGCGGATAGTCTTTCTCCTCGGCGGTGCGACGGTCGTAGGAGACCCTGTAGGCCGACGAGCGGGCTGCAGGGAACGGATCGTCCGACGTCCGTATGCCGTTCGGCAGGACGGTCGGATCGAAATTGATGTCGCGGCACGGACCGTCCGCCTCGGCTTCGATCTCATGCACGACAAGCGCGCCAACCTCGACGCTGCGGCGGTCCTCCGGCCACGCCTTGGTCGGGTCCGCGGTCGGGTCGCCGGGGTTGGCGACCGTGACCAGCATGGTCCAGCGGAGCGGGCCGCTCTTGATGCGTTCGACAATCTCGGTTTCGAGGAAGTTGGGCCCGCGCTTGGCGAGCTCCTCCGGCGAAACGTCGACCGGCTGCGCGGCCGGCGCAAGCGACCAGCGCACGGCATGGTCATTGCCCGAACCGTCGGTGAAGATGAAACTGTTGAGGCCGTTGTAAGGCTCCTCGGCGTAGCTGCCGGTCCAGGGCCCCTTTGTCGCCCAGGCGCCGAATGGGCCGAACTCGGGATGAGCGCCGACGAACTTCGCCATCGCGTCAGGCTCGGTGCTCGAGGAGGCAAGCTGGAGCTCGTGGAACCCGTCCGGCGTTGAGACGGCGAATATTGGCGCGTTGATCATCGCCATGCGCCATTGCTGACCGTCGGGAGTCGAGATCATGACGCCCAGGCCCCGCACGCGCACCTTGGCGTCCTCGGCGTTCGGGTTCGGCGTGCCGAGATTGAAGCGGCCGATCACGGGATAGGAGCCCTTGGCGAACACGGCGGCTTTCGACAGTTCCGACCCGGCGCCGTTCGACTCGAAGACGCCGCTGAAGCAGATGCCCTTGGCGTGATTGCGCCGATGGCCAAGCGGTGGGGGTGTTCGCAGATCGAATGCGTCGACAAGCTTCTGCGGCGTCAGGCGCTCGGGCGAGAACCATCCGGCCGTGTAAGCGAAGGCTGCGGCGGCGAAGGCGACCACGCCAACGATCAGCGCGAACGATCCAATAGAGTTACGCGGACTTGGTCGGGGCGCTTCGGGCAATGTCCGCTCTCCCTCTGACAATTTCAGCTGTAGCACGAAACGCCACATTGCAATGCGATCGCCGCCGCGTCGAGTTCGGCGACAGCGAAGCGTATTCACGGTGAGAGTTCGCCGAAGATCGTGGGCACAAGCTCGGAGACCGTGGGATGGATGGCCACGACGCGCGTATAGGCGGAACCGGTCACGCCTGCGGCCATCGCCTCGATCACGCCATGGACGGCCTCGTCGCCACCGACGCCGAGAATGGCCGCGCCGAGGATCGCGTCGGTGTCGCGGTCGACCACGACTTTCATGAACCCTTGCGTTTCGCCTTTTTCGACCGCGCGGCCGACCCGCGTCATTGGCCGGCGGCCTATGCGGACGTCATGGCCTTTGGCCCGGGCTTCGGCCTCGGTCAGGCCGACGCGGCCAAGCGGCGGGTCGATGTAAAGCGCATAAACGGGAATGCGGTCGCTCACTTTGCGCGCCGCGCCGTCGATGAGGTTCGCCGCCGCGATCTCGAAATCATTGTACGAGGTGTGGGTGAAGGCGCCGCGGCCGTTGCAATCGCCGAGCGCCCAAATGTGCGGAACGTTGGTCTTCAGGGAGTCGTCGACGACGACATAGCCGTGCGCGTCGACCTTGACGCCTGCGGCCTCGAGCCCGAGGTCGTCGGTGTTGGGGCGACGCCCGACGGCGAGCAGCACATGCGAGCCCAAGACCTCGGGCTCGCCGGCCATGCAATTGACGCCGACCGCAATCTCCGCGCCGCGCGGCTCGAACTGGATGCATTCGGATTCGAGCCGTATCTCTATGCCTTCCGCCTCCAGGATTTCTCGGATCGCATCCGAGACTTCGTTATCCTCGCGAGAAACGAGCCGCGACGCCTTTTCCACCACGGTGACTTCCGCTCCTAGCCGTCGAAAAACCTGCGCGAACTCGAGTCCGACATAGCTCCCGCCAACGACCACAAGGCGCCGGGGCAGGGCGTCGAGTTCGAGCAGCGTCGTGTTGGTCAGCGTCCTCACCTGATCGCGGCCGGGAAAATCAGGGGCGACCGCTCGGCCGCCGACGTTGATGAAGAAGTTTTCCGCCTCCAGAACGTCGTCTCCGACCTGAACCGTAGTTGGGGAAAGGAAGCGCGCGTGGCCTCGGATGACGGCGCAATTCGCCATGCCTTCCAACCAGGCCGTGAGATGTGAGCGGGAATTGCCGACCACTGTGTCTTTGCGCGCCATGACGGCGGTGAAATCAATGCCGACCGGCCCAACCTTCACGCCGAATTCCGCGCCGCGCCGCGCGAGATGAGCCGCGTAGGCGCTCGCGACCAGCGTCTTGGTCGGCGTGCAGCCGGTGTTGACGCAAGTGCCGCCGATCAGATCACGCTCGATAAGCGCGACCTTCCGCCCGCTCGCTGCAAGCCGACCGACCATCGGCGGGCCAGCTTGCCCGGCGCCAATGACGATGGCGTCGAAACGCCGGTTCACCGGAGCGCCCAGATAACAACGAGCCCAAGGATGATGGCGCCGGCGTCCTCGATCAATGCGGCGGGTTGGCCGCGCCCGAACGCCTTAGCCATTTGGGAGCGAATTTCGGCGCCGCCGTAGGTTCCGATGACGGCCCCGATGACGCCGGCTATCAGGCCGCCGATCCATGCGCCGGCCCCAACGCCGATCGTCGCGCCGGATAGCGCGCCGGTGACGATCCGCGCCCCGAATTGCATCGGCGCTTTGCGGCTCGGGGTCGACGGCAATTGGTCAGTGACGAACTCAACGAGGGCGAGCAGAGTGAAGACCCAGGGCGTCCAGGCATAACCCATGAACGCAAGCCAGGAGTCGTCGAGATGCAGAAAGCCCAACCTCGCCGCCCAGCTCACGGCCGCCGGCGCCGTGAGCGCTCGCAAGCCGGCCACGACGCCAGCCAACAGTGCGACTCCGTAAAGCATCGCTTATCTCTCCTCCCGCGTGGCGCGAGTGTCTTCGCCCCCGCTGGCGTTAAGTCGGCAAGCCCAGCAAAGCGTTGACTGACACGTCCTCATTGAAGTCGGGCCAATGGACGCCCTCGCCGTGACCGATCAGGCGCCAGTTCGCGCGTTGCGCACTCGAGGCGTCGCGTAACCGAGGAAACCAGGCAAGCGGCGCCGATATTTCCCGGCCGTCATCTAGGATGACGCGGATTGAAGCGTCGACGAATTCGACGCTCAGCGCCTGGACGTTAAGCCGATTTGCCGAAATGGGCATGCCAAGCCTCTAAGAATTCGTGACGATGGCTCGATAATTGTCGCGCGGAGCCACGTCAATTCACCCGCTCTAAATCCGCGCGACCGCGCCAGCTCCACAGGTTCGAGCCAATACTTGGCCGTAGCGTCCCCGCTTTCGACATGGACGTGCGGCGGCTCGGCGTTTTCCAGGCTGGAGAAAAAGAACCGTAGCGCGCCCGAACGCAGGACCGTCGGCATATGCGGGCTCGCCCGGTCGCTACGCCTTCACCCGCACATAGTCCCCCGGCGCGTCGCATAGGGGTTTCAGCTTGCCATCGCCGGGCTTGCGGGCTGGGACTTTCTCCGGCGCCTGCTCCGTTAGCCAAGCGAGCCAGTCGGGCCACCACGAGCCAGGCGTCTCCTTCGCCTTCGCGACCCAATCGTCGAACTTGCCTTGCGGTGGCCCGTCAGTCCAGAACTGGTACTTCGGCTTAGCCGGCGGATTGACGACGCCGGCGATATGGCCTGACCCCGCCATAACGTAGCGCACCGGGCCGCCGAAGCATTTGGCCCCAGTGAACGCCGAGCGGGCAGGGGCGATGTGGTCTTCCTTCGTGGCCAATTCGTAGACCGGGATCGTCACCTTCTTGAGGTCGAGCGTCTTGCCGCCCAGTCTCATCCGCCCGTTCGACAGATCGTTCTGCAAATAGCAGTTGCGTAAATAGAACTTGTGGTTGGCGGCGGGCATGCGGGTCGAGTTCGAATTCCAGACCAAGAGGTCGAAGGGCATAGGCTCTTTGCCCTTGAGGTAGTTGTTGACGTAGTAGGACCAGATGAGTTCGTTCGGCCTCAGCATGTTGAAGGCGTTGGCCATGGCCGATCCTTCGAGATAGCCATGTTCGGCCATCCGCTCCTCAACTGTCTTCAATTGCTCGGCGTCGACGAACACCTTGAGGTCGCCGGGATCGGCGAAGTCGATCTGGGTGGCGAAAAAGGTTGCGCTGGTGATGCGCCTGTCGCCGGAGGCGGCCATATACCCGAGGGTCGCCGCGACCAGGGTGCCCCCGACGCAATAACCGACCGTTGCAAACTCGCGTTCGCCTGTCGCCTGCTCGATGCAGTCGACGGCGGTTAGGACGCCCTCGTGCATATAGCTGTCGAAGTCCTTGTCGGCATGGCGTTCGTCGGGATTGACCCATGAGATGACGAACACGGTCAAGCCCTGCGCGACCGCCCAGCGGATGAATGACTTCTCGGGATTGAGGTCGAGGATGTAGAACTTATTGATCCACGGCGGCACGATGAGCAGCGGGCGCTTGTAGACCGTGGGCGTCGTGGGCTCGTACTGGATAAGCTCGATCAGCGCATTGCGGAAGATCACCTTGCCGGGCGTCGTCGCGAGGTTGACGCCGAGCTTGAACGCACGTGCGTCCGACTGGCGAATGCGCAAGTTGCCGTGGCCCGCATCGATATCCTCGGCCAACATCTTCAAGCCTCGCGCCAGGTTCTCGCCGCTCTCGGCCAGCGTCGTGCGCAGAATCTCCGGATTGGTGGCGAGAAAGTTCGAGGGCGAGAGCGCCGCGGTGACCTGCCGGAGATAGAATTGCGCCTTCTCGCGATCGTGCGGCGTGAGCTCGTCGGCGTGCTTGACCAGATCGTCGGCCCAGCGCGTCGTCAGCACGTAGGCCTGCTTGATGAAATCGAAATACGGATTGTCGCGCCACGCGGCGTCGGCGAAGCGCTTGTCGCCGACGTCGGGCGCGGCGACCGGCGACGCCTGTTCGCCCTGCAGGCGCTGCAGGGTCGAAGCCCAGAGGTCGACAAACTGCTTGGTCAGCGCTGTTTGCGCCGCGAACGCCCGCTGGGGATCCGCCATGTAATATTCGGCCACCCGGCCGATGGAGCGCACCATCTCGCCGATTTCGTCGGCGACCGTGGTCTTGATCGCGCCGCTCTGCCTTGGGGCCAGATAGGCGGCCACCGCCTTGCCGCCCTGCTCGATCGCCTGCGCAATATTGTGGGCGAGCGCCTCCACATCGGGAGCAGGATATTGGCCGCTTGCGGCCGAGGCCTGCGCGGGAGTCGCTACGGGCGCCGCAGCGTCTCTCGGCGGCTCCGGCGGCGCGACGGGGGGCGCGGATCGAGTGAGCTCGGCAATTGCGGGCGCAGTCTGGATTTCAGTTGGCTGTCGCCGCTCAGCTTGCCGCCGCCGGGGAGTCGATGGCTTGGTTTTCGCCGGAGGCGACGAGACTCGCGCTTTCGGGGCGGGGGCCGCGGCCGTCGGCGCCGCCGGCTGGTTTCGCCGCGCGGCGGCTTTCAGGGCAGGCGCTTTGAGGTCTGGGGAAGGCGCATCGCCGTGCGGCCCCCGCTTGGCGCGGCTCGCGGGGGAGCTTCCAGCCGGGGCTTTGACGGGCTTGGACTTGCCGCGCGTCCTCGGCTTGGTCGGGGTCTTGGCCATAACGAGCGTTTCCTGTCGAGCCCTGGCGGGAAGCTAGTCCCGTTTTGGTCATAATAGGTCACTACCTGTCTGCGAAGCCAACACGACTTTTCGGACAGAAAAATGTTTTGCAGGACTCGCGGCGAAAGCGCGGGACGCGGCCTGACAAGAATGGTCCCGGCTGCGGTCGTCGCCTTTGCGGTGGTCTTCGCCCCCGGACTGGAAGCCTACGCGCAGCAGCAGGACAGCGTTTTGAAACAGGCGGCCAAGATCTTTGGTTTCGCCACTGACGTCGGGCCGCCGGCCGACTTCGTCACCAAGACGCGACCGGGCGCCGAGCCTGACTACATTCCTCTGTTCCAGCCGCCGCCCGAGCCGGCGCGGCAGGCGTTGAAAAGCGAGGAGCTCAAGGCGGTCAAAGGCGACCTGGACGGGGTCCAGAAACGACACGACACGTTGCGACAGGGCTTTGCGCCGGCCGCCAAGGCGTTGGCCGATCAGCAAGCAGCGCAAAAAAAAGCCAAAATCGAACGCTCCCAGCGCCCAGCAATAAGCAATTAAACAATATCACGTTTGCCGGCCTTGGGCTTCCGATGCTACAGGGCCCTTGTCGGCGCATTGGTCGACGAATCGGGATCAGACCCAAGGCCAGCAGCTGCGATGAGCGATTTTCACCGGGTGCGGCGCTTGCCGCCTTATGTCTTCGAGCAGGTCAACAAGCTCAAGGCCAAGGCCCGCGCCGCCGGCGCCGACATCGTCGATCTCGGCATGGGCAATCCCGATCTGCCCGCGCCCAAGCATGTTATCGACAAGCTAGTCGAGACGGTCGGCAAGCCGCGCACCGACCGCTATTCCGCCTCGAAAGGGATTGCCGGCCTGCGCCGCGCCCAGGCGGGCTATTACGCACGCCGTTTCGGGGTCAAGCTCGATCCTGAAACGCAGGTCGTCGCCACGCTCGGCTCGAAGGAAGGCTTCGCCAACATGGCCCAGGCGATCGCCGCGCCGGGCGATGTCGTATTGGTGCCCAATCCATCCTATCCGATCCACGCCTTCGGCTTCCTGATGGCGGGCGGCGTGATCCGCTCGGTGCCGGCGGAGCCCGGCCCCGAATTCTTCGTCGCGCTCGAGCGCGCGATCGCCCACTCGATTCCGAAGCCGATCGCGGTCGTGGTCTGCTATCCGTCCAACCCGACGGCGATGGTCGCTTCCCTCGACTTCTATAAGGACCTCGTGCTGTTCGCGAAGAAGCATGAGATTTTCGTGCTGTCCGACATTGCCTACGCGGAAGTCTATTTCGACGATGATCCGCCGCCCTCGATTCTGCAGGCGCCCGGCGCCTTCGAGGTCGCGGTCGAATTCACTTCGATGTCGAAGACCTTCTCGATGGCGGGCTGGCGGATCGGTTTCGCGGTCGGCAACGAGCGGCTGCTTGCGGCGCTGGCGCGCGTCAAATCCTATCTCGACTATGGCGCCTATACGCCGATCCAGGTCGCCGCTGCCGCGGCGCTCAACGGGCCGGACGATTGCGTGCGCGAGATGCGCGCGACCTACAAGCGCCGCAGGGACGTGATGATCGAGAGCTTTGCCGCCGCCGGCTGGCCGATCGACAAGCCGAGCGCGTCGATGTTCGCCTGGACGCCAGTGCCCGAGCGATTCCGCCATCTAGGCTCCCTCGAATTCTCGAAGCTGTTGATCGAGAAGGCGGACGTCGCGGTCGCGCCAGGCGTTGGATTTGGCGAGCACGGCGACGATTATGTGCGCCTCGCGCTGGTTGAGAACGAGCAGCGCATCCGCCAGGCCGCGCGCGGAGTGAGGCGCTTCTTCGAAACGGCCGACCAAACGCTGCATAATGTGGTGAAGCTGAAAAAGCAGGCGTGAGTCGGCAGGTCGGTCTTCTGCCTCAGCTCAACTCGAGCTCCTCGAGCCGCAGCGCGAAGGCCTGCGGCGCAAGCAGCGGCGAGAGCTGGTCGGTAGGGCCAAAGTCCTGCACGTTCCTATAGCCGTCGGCCGCCGGCTCGCGGAAGGCGCGCGTCGTCAGTCGAACCGCATCGATGACCCAAAGCTCGCGGATCCCAAAACTGGCGTAGAGGGCCGCCTTGCGGCCGGTGTCGTAGCGCAGGGAAGAGTCGGCAATCTCGACGACAAGAAGGACGTTGTTCGCGCTGAGGCCCTTGATGCCGCTCGCGCGCGGATAGATCACCACGTCGGGCTCGAGATAGGTGTCTTCGCTCAGGCGAAAAGTAGTTTCGGGGACTAAGCCGAACTCATCTGGCGAGGCGCGGTACCACCGTCGGAGCAACGCTGCCTTTAAGACCTCGTGATGGTTTCCCTTCGGCGACATCGGAACCAATTCCCCCCCGATCAGTTCGACGCGCTCGTCCTCTTCCAGCACTCCGGCGGCGACCATCGCTTCCACTTCGGCGACCGTGAAGCGGCGGCGCGGCAGACCCTCGGCTGCGGAAGTGACCCGGGCGGCCGATCCCACGACTTGAGCTCTCCTTTTGACCGGCGGCAAGGCGCCCTTCTTCATAACCCGTGATCGGCGCTTATGCTGAACTGTCGGCGCGACTGTGGCAAGGCGGGCCGAGAGCTTGTTTCGCCGGCGCCTCAGCTTGACTGCCCGCGCGGACGGTTCCACGATCGCGAAGATGAAAACCGCGCCGCGAAAATTCGAGCTGACGGCGGACATCCTGCTCCGGGCCTATTCGATCGGCGTCTTTCCGATGGCCGAAAGCCGCGACGCCAAGGACCTGTTCTGGGTCGAGCCGCAGGAGCGCGGAATCTTTCCGCTCGACGGGCTCATCGTGTCGCGCAGCCTCGCCAAGACGGTGCGGTCGGATCGGTTCCGGGTTGTCGCGGACCGGGCGTTTGAGACGGTCGTCCGCGCCTGCGCCGAGCGTGAGAAGACCTGGATCAACGACGAGATCGTGCGGCTCTATGGCGAATTGTTCGCCGCGGGGCATGCGCACTCCCTCGAGGCCTATGAGGGCGACAGGCTGGTCGGCGGCCTTTACGGAGTGAGCCTCTGCGGCGCCTTCTTCGGCGAAAGCATGTTTCATCGCGCGCGCGACGCCTCGAAAGTTGCGCTCGTCCACCTGTTCGCGCGCCTTCGGACCGGCGGTTTCCGGTTGCTCGACGCGCAATTCTCGACCGAGCACTTGGCGAGCCTCGGCGCGGTCGAGATTCCGCGCGAGGCGTTCCGGCTCCGGCTCGCCGATGCGCTGGATATTGGGGCGAATTTCAGGGCCTGGCCGGCTGAGGTTGCGATGAGCGGCGCCGAGGCGCTCCGGCGCGCTCGCGGCACGGAAGTTGCGACAGGCGATTCACCGAGACGGAGCGTCGTTCGAGCCTGACGGCGCTGGCGATGAGGTTTGGGCAGGCGGCATGGCAGCGTTCGACGAGATGGGCATTGCCTCCGGCGAGACGAGGTCGCTCTATCGCCAAGTCGCCCGCTGGCTCGAAGAAACGCCGCCCGAATTGCTCGCCTCTCGCCGCGCCCAGGCGGAGTTCATGTTCCGGCGCATCGGCATCACCTTCGGCGTCTATGGCGACAAGGACGCCGCCGAGCGACTGATCCCGTTCGACATCGTTCCGCGTCTCATATCGCGCGCCGAATGGCGCCGGCTCGAGGCCGGCCTCACACAACGCGCGCGGGCCCTGAACCTGTTCCTCAAGGACATCTACGGAAAGCGCGCCATTCTCAAGGAATTGATCATCCCGCCCGAATTGATTGTGCGCAATCCCTTCTATCGGCCGGAAATGATCGGCCAGCGCGCTCCCCACGACATCTGGGTGCATATAGCCGGCATCGACATGGTGCGGGTCGACGCTGACGAGTTTTACGTCCTCGAAGACAACGCGCGCACGCCGTCGGGCGTGTCCTACATGCTGGAAAACCGCGAAGTGACGATGCGGCTCCTGCCCGACCTGTTCGCGCGCCACAGCGTCGCGCCGGTCGACGATTATCCCGATCAGTTGCTCGCCTGCCTGCGTTCGGTCGCGCCGCGGCTCAATGGCGGCGAGGCGACGATTGTGATCCTGACTCCGGGGGCGTTCAATTCCGCCTATTACGAGCACTCGTTCCTCGCGGACAAACTCGGGGTGGAGCTGGTCGAGGGCCGCGACCTGTTCGTCGAGGACGATCAGGTTTTCATGCGCACCACGCTGGGGCCACGCCGGGTCGACGTCATCTATCGGCGGGTCGATGATGATTTTCTCGATCCCTTGGTCTTCAATCCCGCCTCCGTCTTGGGCGTGCCCGGACTGGTCGGCGCCTATTTGGCTGGCAATGTGACGATCGCAAATGCAATCGGAACCGGAATTGCCGACGATAAGGCAATTTACTGCTACATACCTGAGCTGATCCGTTTCTATCTGTCCGAGGAGCCGCTGCTCAAGAACGTGCCGACTTACCGCTGCCGGGAGCCGAGCGCGCTCAAGTACGTGATGGAGCGGCTCGATCAGCTTGTGGTCAAGGAAGTCAACGGCTCGGGCGGCTACGGCATGCTGGTCGGACCGCAAGCGAGCGCCGCGCAGCGCGAGCAATTCGGCGCCAAGATCATGGCCGATCCCAATAACTACATCGCTCAGCCGACGCTGGCGCTGTCCACCTGTCCGGCCTCGTTCGAGAGCGGTGTGTCGCCGCGCCATGTGGACTTGCGGCCGTTCGTCCTGTCGGGCGCGGACGTCGTGCGGATTGTGCCCGGCGGCCTCACCCGCGTCGCGCTGAAGGAGGGATCGCTGGTCGTCAACTCGAGCCAGGGCGGCGGCACCAAGGACACCTGGATCGTCGACAGCCTGGAAGACCCGGCCTGACCTCGATGCTGGCGCGCACCGCAGACAATCTGTTTTGGCTGGCTCGCTCTATGGAGCGGGCCGACTACATCGCCCGCACTATCGAGGCGACGCTGAGGCTCGAATATCTTCCGAAGACCGACAGCGAGCAGGTTGGCGAATGGGAGGGCGCGCTCAACGCCGCCGGCGCCTATATGAGCTTCATGGAAAAACACGGCGAGCTTAGCGAAGAGGCCGCCATTGAGTTCCTGACCTTCGACCTCGAAAACGCCTCCTCGATCCGCAATTGCCTGGAGAACGCGCGCGCCGCCGGACGCGCCGTGCGCACCGCGCTGACCGCCGAGACATGGACGGCGATCAATGACGCCTGGCTCGAGCTTAAGCGGTTTGAAACCAGCCGGCGCGCCAGCCGCGCGCTCGGCCGCGAGGAGCTGATGCGCTTTCTCGACTACGTGAAGAAGGCCTCGCTCGATTTCGACGGCTCGTGCTACCGCACGATGCTGCGCAACGACGCCTATTGGTTCAACCGGCTCGGCGTCTTTGTCGAACGGGCCGACAACACCGCGCGCTTGCTCGACGTGAAATATCATTTGCTTCTGCCCTCGACGGAAACTGTGGGTGGCCCGCTCGACTACTTCCAGTGGGTGGCGATCCTGCGCGCGGTTTCGGCGGCCACAGCCTACCACTGGGTCTACCGCGATCGGGTGAAGCCGTGGCTGATCGCCGACCTCCTGATCCTGAAGCAGGCGATGCCGCGTTCGCTCATCGCCTGCTACGAGAGCATCGACCGCGCGCTCGACGCGCTTGCCCGCGACGATGGACGCAGCGGCCTCGCCCAGCGGCAGGCTCGGGCGATGTACTCCCGGCTCGAGCGTTCGAGCATGACCGAAATTTTCCAAGGCGGATTGCACGAGTTCATCACCGCGTTCATCGAGGACAACGCGCGCCTCTCGAGCACAATCTCCGATCAATATCTCTTCAACTAAAGAGAGGCGGCGCGGGTCCAATCATGCGGATCAGGGTTTCGCATCAGATCGTCCACCGTTTCGCCCCGCCCGCCCGCACGGTCAACCAGATCCTGAGGCTGACGCCGCTTTCCTTCGATAGCCAGTACGTCTTGCGCTGGCGGGTCGACATCGACGCCGACGGCGCGCTGCGGGAGACGGAGGACGCGCATGGCAACGCCGTCACCTCCTACTCCCACTACGGGCCTATCGAGGCGGTGACGATATCGGCTTCCGGCGAGGTCGAGACGAGCGACGGTGCGGGCGTAGTCCGGGGCGCGGCGGAAAGGCTGCCGCCGGAGATGTATCTGCGGGACAGCCCGCATGCCCATGTCAACGGCGCGCTGCGCGCCTTCACCGCCGAGGCGACCCAGGGCGCCGCCGACTCGCTCGATTCGATGCACCGGCTGATGGCCGCGCTACATGAGGCCTTGCCCCATCATCCCGACGAGAAAGACGCCGCCGGTTCAGCGATCGAAGCCTTCGCGCTAGGGCGCGGACGAGCGCGCGATTTCGCCCATATCTTTATCGCCTGCGCCCGCTGGCGCGGGATTCCGGCGCGCTTCGTCGTCGGCTATCGCGTCGCCGACGAGTTCGGGCCAGGCCGGCGCGCATGAATGGGCGGAGGCCTATCTCCCGGACTTCGGCTGGATCGCCTTCGATGCGACCGCCCCAGTTTGCCCCGACGACCGCTATGTACGCGTCGCCGTCGGCTTCGACGGTCAGGATGGCGCGATGATCCGCTCGGCCCATAGCGGCGGCGAGGAGAAGGTTGAAGCCGCGGTCCGCGTCGAGCAGGCGGGCGCGCAGAGCCAGGCTTGAGCAGGGGGTCGCTCCGCGGCCGGCTGCTTCGGCGAGGGGGCGTAGGGCCAGACAGCCATAAGCGCGGGCAGTCGCCCTTTAAGGCGTCGCGGCCGGTTGATTCATCAATTCCGTTACGGTATTAAGCTCTGGCGCCCCGAGTCGCGGGCTCAGATGACTATGGGAGGCTCAAGGGCGTTGGATCGTGGCGGCGCCGTTTCGGTCTTCGCTCCCGGAGGCAAACGCGTGAATCCCGTCGCCAAAACCCTGATCGTGGCCCTGCTGACCTTCGCGAGCGGGCTGCTCGGCTTCTTCCTCCAATGGCTGCTCCCGGTTCAGTATGTCGGCGACGCGAAGGGGATGATCGGCTCGATCGTCGGCCTGGTCACCTTGCTGCTGGCTCTGGTTCTCGGCCTGCTCGTATGGACGAGTTATGGCGTATACACCAACCAGAACTCCGAATCGCAGTCGCTGGGGCCGCTGATTCTGAAACTCGACTTCGCCCTTGAGCAATACGGGCCGGAAGCGGATCGCGGACGCGACTTGTTGCGAGCAGCGGTCGTGCGCGCGCGCGATCGCTTCTGGGGCGGTCGGGCGATCGGCGTAACGCCTTATGCGCAGTTGCGCGCGGATCTGCACGACATAATGCGCTTTTTCGCCAGCCTGGAGCCTGCCACGGAGCAACAAAGGCAGCTTATCACGACGGCTATGCCCAATTTCATGCAGGTGGTGGAAACGACCTTGTTGATGACCCGTCAATTGGCCAATCCTGTGCCAAAGCTTCTCCTCTTCGTGGTCATCGGATGGTCGGCTCTGTTGTTCATGAGCTACGGATTGCTGGGCACGTTCAACGCGCTCAGCGTCGCCATCGAGGCGCTTGGCTCGATCGCGGTCGCCAGCGCGGTTTACATGATTTTCGAGTTCAGCCAGCCCTATTCGGGGCTGTTCCGCATTTCCCCGGTCGGCGTCGACAATTTGATCGCCGTGCTCGGCCGTTGAGGGCGCGGCGCCGATCGTCTACGACGCGGGTTCCGCGCCAGCAAAAAAGCCGCGCCAGAACCGCATCCTGTGAGCGCGGACGACCGCGCCAGGCGGCCGCTTGCCGCGTCATGTCCGCGAGCGGATCGCAAAGGCCTTGCACGACGATCTCGGGTCAAGCCGCGCCAGGAGCCTGCGGGGCGAACGCTGCTTTCACTTGGTCGAGCGCGTCGTCGATGATCGCCTCGGCCTTCTTCGCCAGAACCTGCGCCAGAAACGGTCCGCCGACTCGGTCTGCTCCAAACATCGCCACGTGAGTGAACCAGCTATCGTCGAGTTTAAGATCGCGCGTCACGCGGCGGAGATCGACGTCGATCAGAGTCGCGATCACTTTCTTGGCTCGCGCGTCGATCTTCGCGGCGAGCCCAACGCGATCGACTTCGTCCGGCCTCGGCATATCCGCCGCCGGGATTTCGATCGGCGTCAGGAGGCGATCGACGAGCGGGATGATGGGGAACCCGAACGTCGTTTTCGGACCGCCCACGTTTTCGGCAAACTTCTTCTTGGCGAGCGTCTTCTCTTCGCCCGCGGCCAGCGTCGCCGTCTGATTGTCGGCGTTGCGCACGTGCCAGCGATCGCCGTTGATGGCAACGCCCTTGAACAGGCGATCGTTGGTCTCCGGCAGTCCGAAGTTCCAGCGCAGGAAGGCCTGGGCGTTGCGGCGACCAAGCAGATAATCGTGCCGCCGGAACGACTCATGCAGAAAGCCTCCGAAGCCGCTGAGGACGCCGCAGGCGATGGGGAACTGTTTGGCGGCCGCTGAGCCGTTCCCGATTCGGGTTGGCGAGATCATGAAGCGGGAGAAACAGCTGTCGTTCGCGGCGAGCTGCAGTTCCTCCGGCTTGAATCGCGCCTGGTCGACGAGCGCGGAGAGGAGCTGCTGCAGAACGTTTGCGAGGAGATCGTTATCGTTTTCAGGCGGCGTCGCGGCGAAATTCGGGAACGGCGCGATCAGCAGGACAGCCTTGTCGGCGCCGTCGCCGCTGCGCTCGTTGCGAGACGCACTGCCGGAGAGATAGCGCCGCGCAAGCTCAAGCGGCGCATTGTCGATGACGCCCCCATCCACTGAGACGAATGAATAGGGCGCCACGTCGTTGAAGGCGGCGTCGGGCGTGACCGGACAGAACTTCTGCGTCTGCGGGTCTTGGTAGCCGAAGGTTTGAGCCGCACGGTAGAAAGCCGTATCCGTGCGCGAGATGATTCGAGGGGCGAGGCCGACTGGAAACGCGCCCGTCGCCAGCGCCGTCTCACGGTAAACATCCCATTCCTTCTGGGCGAGGTTCGTGACGTCGAGCGGCGTCGCCCCCGGCTCCGCCCCAGGCGCCAGGATCGGCGTCTTGCCGACCGCGAAGTCGAAATAGTCGCCATGGTTGAGCATGCCGTAGGTTTGGTCCGTGTCGGTCCCGAACAGCGGAAACGAATAGGGCGCGCCGCGCAGATTGGTGAGCGTCAGCCGCACGCGCAGCGAAGGGTCATCGGCCCGCCCGATCCACGGGCGATCGGCGCCGCCACTCATCTTGAAAGCCTCAGCGACAATCTGGTCGAGCACGTTGCAGCACAGGACTGACTTGAGTCCCCGGAGGTTCGGGTCGTCCAGGTCTGACGTCTCCAGGAGTTTGTCCAGGGAAATGTCGCTGACCCAGCTCGAGTAGAGCCGGTTCTGCTCCGGCGGGGGTATGGGCTTACCCGGCCAGACATGCGCAAGATCATGGAATGCATGCAGCGCGCAGATCGCCGAGGTCATGCCGCCGGCCGAAGCTCCGGACATGATCGGAATGCGCACGTCATGGGTCGGGCCGTCCCAACCCGGCTTTCCCTTCTCTTCGCTGTAGGCGTCGAGCGCTTCGAACAGGAAATCCAGCACACCCGCGGTGTAGGCTCCCGCGGATATGGCGCCGGCCATGACGAGGCCAAGCTCGAACGTGCGATCCGAGGTCATGAAAAATCCTCCCGCTGCTCAAATGGCTTAAGTCAAAATCAGCCGCTGACGGCGCGCTACACTAAGACCGCCGCCAACGAAAGTGAATGGGGGCGGCCGCTTACCGCGTCATGTCGGCCGACGCGTCGCGCATCGACGTGCTGGAAATGCCGAGCGGCGGCGCTGACCGAGAGCGCGCGCAGGGCGATGACGGCCTCAGGCCGCGTCGCGGGGAAATTGCGTCTGGGCGATGTGGCTGTAGGTGCGCCCTTGCGCCAGGAGATCGGCGTGGCGCCCGCGCTCGACAATGCGACCGCGGTCGATGACGCAAATCTCGTCAGCTTGCGCCACCGTCGACAGCCGGTGGGCGATGACGATCGTCGTGCGCCCTTCGCATAAGGTTCGCAGCGCCTTCTGGATCGCCTGCTCGGATTCGGAATCGAGCGCCGAGGTCGCTTCGTCCAGTAGGATGATCGGCGCGTCCTTGAGAAAGGCGCGGGCGATGGCGATGCGCTGACGCTGCCCGCCGGACAATTGCATGCCGTGCTCGCCGCACGGCGAATCGTAGCCGCGCTCGAAGCCCATGATGAAATCGTGGGCATAGGCCGCCTTGGCGGCGGCGACGATCTCGTCCTCGCTCGCGCCCGGCCGGCCCATCGCGATATTGTCGCGCACCGAACCTTTGAACAGGAAATTCTCCTGCGCGACATAGCCGATCTGTTGACGCAGCGACATTAGGCGGACGGTCGCGATATCCTGGTCGTCGCACAGGATCTGCCCCGACCCGGCTTCGTAGAGGCGCAGGATCAGGTTCATCACCGTCGATTTTCCCCCGCCCGAGCGGCCGACCAGCGCCGTCGTCTTGCCCGCTTCAGCGACGAAGCTGATGGAATGCAGCACTGGCTCTCCGGGCCGATAGCCGAACACCACGTCGCGAAACTCGATTCTGCCGTTGGTGACCTCAAGCTCGGCCGCCCGGGGCGCGTCCTCCTCGTAGTCGCGCTCGTCGAGGAAGCTGTAGAGCATGCTGACGCCGAACAGGGACGACGACAGGTCGACATGCAGCCGCGCCACCCGCTTCATCGGCTCATAGAGCATGATCACCGAAGTGATGAACGAAAACAGGCTCCCGGGCGGGTTGCCGCGGATGATGACGGTGTAGCCGGAATAGAGCACCACGGCGGCGATGGCGAAGCCGCCGAGACTCTCCATGATTGGGCTTGTGCGCGAGCTGACGCGAGCGAGCTTGTTCGCCGCCATCCGGAAGCCCTCGATTGCTTCGCCTTGCCGGGCGCGCATGAAGCCCTCGAGGGTGAAGGCCTTGACGATGCGGATGCCCTGCGCGGTCTCCTGCATCGATTCCATCATCTGCGCGGCGCCCTGGAACTCGCTCGCCATGATCTTGCGCACGCGGACGCCGATCTTGCGGACTCCGAACACGGCGAGCGGAACCAACATCAACGCCAGGAACGAAAGCAGAGGATCCTGTGACACCATGACGACGACGAGCCCGACGATCGTCAGGGCGTCGCGAGAAAATGTGGTGATGAGCAAGTTGAGCACGCTGCTCGCCGACTGGGCGATGAAGGCCTGACGGGCGATGAATATCGACGAATGCGACTGGCCGTAATAGCTGACCTTCATCCGCAGCATCTGGTCGAACATGCGCCGCTGGACATTGGCGACAATGCTGTTGCCGACCCGCGACAGGACGACCTGCTGCCCATAGGTCGCGAGGCCCTTGATCGTGTAAATGACGACGATCGCCGCTGTGATTTCCCAGACCGCCGCGAGGTGGCGGCCGACGAACACCTCATTGACGATCCTGCCGATGATCCAGGCGGAAAGCGAGGTCGTAAGCGCGATGAGGGCCATCATCGCAAAGGCGAAGGCGTAGCCCTTCCAGTGCGTGAAGCCCTGGTCGGTCAGCAGCCGACGCAGGACGGAGTTCGAGGGTGAATTGAGAATGGAGCCCACCCGGTCGCGGGCTCGACGCCAAACCGACAATGTTTCAGCCCCTCAGCTTCAATCCCTCGCGCCGGCCGACAATCGCCCCGCATTCGTACGCGCCGCCGGCGAATTCCCGCCGGAGCGGTGCTTCCATATCATCGGCGGCGAAATTATGGAAATCGCCAGATACTATGCTCGAGAGCCAGTTAAGGGCTCGTTAGCCGTGCAAATCGCGCGCTTAGGCGCCGCTCAGGAAGCGGGGACGGGCTGGCGTTTTGGCGCGCCGTAGGTGTCCGGGATCTTGTCGGCGAAGGCTGCGACGAGTTCGTCGCTCTCCATCTCGTCGACGGACATCGGACGCGTCGCGTCGTCGACATAGGCCTTGCTGGCGGAATCCGCGATGACGCGCTTCTTGATCCGGTGATAGCGCCACCCGACTGTGAGCCATTGCGCGACCACGGACACGAATTCGACTGCGCGCACTGGGTAGAAGATCAGCGGATTGACGATCGGCATCCCATGCCGGCGGCTGGTCCGCACCTTGCGCCGGACGATGCCGCACTGCAGCGGGTGGACGCCCTCGATGCGCGCGGCGGAGGAGAAGGCCGTCATAACGTCGGCGATCTTGTTCATCCTCAAGCCCGTGGCGGCGGCGCGTTTGAGCACCGTCTCGACATGCTCGTCGGTGTAATAGCGCTTCCAGGCGTCGCGATAGGCCTTGTTCCACGCCTCGCCCGACATCAGAGGATGGCCGGTGCAGACATGCTCGACGTCGTATTTGTTCATGTCCGGGTCCATGCGCACCCCTTTGAGGTAAAGGATCTTGTGATCCTCGGAGCCGGGAAGCGGGGTTAGGCAAAAGAATTCGAGGATGTCGAGCGGCAGCTCCTTCTTGATGATGTCGATATCGCGTGCGACCGATTCGGGCGTGTCGGTCGGAAAACCGATGATGAAGCCCGCCCAGGTCATTACCTTCTGCTTTCGCCAGGCCTGCAACATGACCCGGTATTCCCAGATCTTGTTCTGCCGCTTTTTCGCGCCCTGGAGCGACTGCGGATTGATGCTCTCCAGCCCGATGAACACCTGGTTGCAGCCGGCCCTCGCCGCCTTCTCGATGAAGCCCGGAATCTTATGGCAGAGCGTGTCGACCTGAAGGATCAGCTTGATCGGGACGCCTTTGTTCTCCCTCAGATCGATCAGGCGATCGAGGATCGCCTCCCAGTTGCGGTTGCGGGCGAAATTGTCGTCCGTCACGAAATAATGGGTGATGCCTTGCGCGTGATTGGCGCGCACGATCGCCTCGATATCGTCGGCGCTGCGGTAGCGCGACTTGCGGCCCTGGACGTTGATGATCGTGCAGAAGCTGCACTGGAATGGACAGCCGCGGCCGGCGTCGAAGCACGCGTGATGGCCGACGATCCGCCCGACGACCTCCTTCGGCAGCACGGGTATCGCGGCCGCCTCCATGCCGGGCATGTCATGCAGGTAGTTGTAGACCGGCTTCGCCTGGCCGGCGGCGATGTCGCGGATGAGGTCGGCCATCTGCCCCTCGCCCTCGCCCGCGAACAGGGCCACGCCGAGCGCCTGGGCCTCTTGCAAATCCGGCGGCAGTTCGGGAAGCATCGATATGCAACCTGAGACATGGAAGCCGCCGATCACCACCGGGACGCCTTCCGCGCGGAAAGAGCGCGCAAGGTCGAGCGCGCGGGGAAACTGGTTCGACTGAACCCCGACGAGCCCGACAAATCCCTGGCCGTCAGCGTTTATCCGTCGGGACATCGCCTTGACGTCGATGATCTTGTTGCACTCGTCATAGGCCTCGAGCTCGATGTCGACGTCGGGACCGAGCGCCTTCTCCTCGGCGCAAGCGGCCAAAAGCCCGTAGACGCTAGCGAGACTGTTCGAAGGAATGGTGGAGAGCCACCACTGGATCACGTAGCCGTCGTCGTCGTAGTGGGACGGCTTGATGAGGATGACCCTGAACGTTTGCTTTGCCATGGCGCCCACTGTTCGGCGCGTGGATGAGCGCCGATCCGCTCGGCCCCCCATGCGCGCATTAAAAACGCAATCGACGCTGTTCGCGGCCCTCGCGAGCCAGACCGGCATACTATCTTTTTGGTCAGGTGGTCCAGCAGGGATCCCAAATCGCGCCAGAGTTCATGCGTCGCGCAAAGTTGGGCGAGACACCGCGCTCCTTGGGGGAACACGCTAACCCAGTCAACCTTTCTTGTGGCCGCTCCGTTTTCGCGCGTCCTGACCTTCCATGACGGCGGCGTGATACTTGCGCTTTATTTCCCCAAGGTTAACCGACGGCGGCGGGAAAGCGAGGTCGAGATCGGCCACCGTGTCCGCGATGATCTGCGACACCGCGAGATTGCGGAACCACTTATGGTTCGAGGGAATCACGTACCACGGCGCTTGATCGGCGCTGGTCGCGCGCATCGCATCCTCGAACGCGTCAATGTAATCGTCCCACAATTTACGCTCTGAATAGTCCGATTCGCTGATCTTCCAGTTGCGCGCCGGGTCGTCGAGTCGTTGAGCAAAGCGCGCCAGTTGCTCTTCCTTGCTGATGTGGAGGAAGAATTTGAGGATCGTGGTTCCGGATTGGACGAGCAGGGCCTCGAAATCGCAAATATGCTGGTAACGGCGGGCGCAGGTTCCCTTGTCGATGAGCTTGTGGACCCGCGTCACCAGCACGTCCTCGTAGTGCGAGCGGTTGAAAATCGCGATTTCCCCGGCTCTCGGAGTTTGGGCGTGGACGCGCCAGAGAAAGTCGTGTGCGAGTTCGACCGCCGTCGGCTGCTTGAAGCTCGCGACGGCCACGCCCTGCGCATTGACGCCGCTGAACACGTGCTTGATCGTGCCGTCCTTGCCGCCGGCGTCCATCGCCTGCAACACGATGAGAACCGAATGTTTGTGCTCGGCATAGAGAAGGGACTGCTGGCGGGCGAGCTCTTTGAGAAAGTGCTCGGTCTCCTCCTTGGCTTCGGCCTCCGATTCGTGCTTCCCCGAATAGGACGGATCAAGTTTGTTCAACCTGGGCTTTTGGCCCGGTTCGACACGGAACCGCTTGCGGTAGTCCAAGGCTTCGAGCCTCCTGCCCGCCGCGTTTAAAACGCGGACCCCAATTCTATCGTGATAGGAAAATGAGCATTAGATCAACTTCATCGCCCAGGCGATGGGCTCGGATCGCGCGATGAAGATCACAATCGTCGGAGCAGGCGCAATCGGCGGCCATATCGCGGCCAAGCTCGCCGCGGCGGGCGAAAGCGTCAAGGTGGTGGCGCGCGGGCCGCACCTCAACGCGATCCGCGAACGCGGCCTTAAGCTGAAGGAGAACGGCAAGGAGATCGTGGCATCCGTCGAGGCGACGGATCGGATCGCCGAAGCGGGCGGCGCGGACCTGATCGTGCTCGCGGTCAAGGCGCACCAGTTGGCTCCGATCGCAGCGGAGGTCGCCTCGATCGTCACGCCGGCGACGATGGTCATGACGACGCAAAACGGCATGCCCTGGTGGTACTTCTTCAAGCACGGCGGGCCGCACGAGGGCATTCGGCTGGAGAGCGTCGATCCGGGCGGCGTGATCGCCAGCCATCTTCCGATCGACGCCGTCGTCGCCGCCATCAGCTACCAGGCGGCGGAGATCGAAAGCCCTGGAATCATCCGGCACATCGAGGGCCATCGCTTGCCGCTCGCCGAAATCGACGGCCAGAAGACCGAACGCATCGCGGCGCTGTCCGAGCTCTTCACGAAAGCGGGCTTCAAGTCACCGGCGCTGAGCGACGTGCGCTCCGAAATCTGGATGAAGCTCTGGGGCAATCTGACCTTCAATCCGGTGAGCGCGCTGAGCCATGCGACGCTCGAAGACATCTGCCGCTTCGCGCCCACGCGCGCGCTCGCGGCGGCGATGATGCGCGAAGCGCAAGGCGTCGGCGAGGCGTTCGGCATCCGTTTTCGTCTTAGCGTCGAAAAGCGCATCGCCGGGGCCGAGAGCATCGGCGCCCACAAGACCTCGATGCTGCAGGACATCGAGCACGGCCGCGCGACCGAGGTCGACGCGCTGCTCGGCTCGGTCATCGAACTCGCGCGGCTCGCCAATGTCCCGACGCCGCATCTTGACGCAATCTATGCGGTGACCAAGCTTCTGGGCGAGACGGTCGCTCGGAGTCGGGAGCCGACTGTCGCTTGCGTCGTAAGAAGCCCGTCCGGAGTTGATAGGCACATGAGCGCGGATCGCACCTTGAGAGGCCTCATCGCAGGGGGCCATGACGACGCGGTCGCCATCGCCGCGCACGGGGCGCCGCCGCTGACCTACGCGGCCTTGCGCGCGCTGATCGACCGCGCCGTCCGCTCGCTGAACGAACTCGGAATTGGCCGCGGCGACCGGGCGGCGATCGTGTTGCCGAACGGACCCGAAATGGCGACGGCGTTTCTTTCCGTCGCGTCCGCAGCCGCCTCGGCGCCGCTCAATCCGGCCTACCGCCAGGACGAATTCGAATTTTGCCTCGAGGATCTCAAAGCCAGGGCGCTGATCGTCGAAGCCGGCAGCGAGTCCCCGGCGCTTCGAGCGGCGGAGAAGCTCGGCGTTAAGCTCATCACCCTTACGCCTGAGCCGCAGGCTGGGGCGGGCGCGTTCCGGCTGTCGAGCTCGGCGACCGGCGCCGCCGCGCGGCCAGGCCCCGCCGAACCGGATGACGTGGCGCTCATCCTGCACACCTCCGGCACCACCTCGCGGCCGAAGATCGTCCCGCTTCGCCATGCCAACATTTGGACCTCGGCGCGCAATATCGCAGCCTCGCTCGAGCTTTCGGCCAATGACCGCGCTCTGAACGTGATGCCCCTATTCCATATCCATGGGCTGATCGCCGGTCTTTCCGCCCCGCTCTCGCGCGGCGGCGCGGTATTCTGCACGCCCGGGTTCAACGCACTGAAATTCTTCGCCGAGATGGAGGAAGCCAGGCCCACCTGGTACACGGCGGTGCCGACCATGCATCAGACGATCCTGACGCGCGCCGGACGCAACAAGGAAGTCATCGCCCGCCATCCGCTGCGCTTCGTGCGCTCGTCGTCCTCGTCGCTGCCGCCGACCGTCATCGGCGAACTGGAGGCGGTCTTTCATTGCCCCCGTGATCGAGGCTTACGGGATGACCGAAGCGACGCATCAGATGGCGTCCAATCCGCTTAACGGCGCCCGCAAACCCGGGTCTGTCGGCTTGCCCGCGGGTCCCGAGATCGCGATCATGGGCGAAGGGGGCCGCCTGCTCGGCCGAGGCGAAACCGGCGAAGTCGTCATTCGCGGCGACAACGTCACCGGCGGCTATGAGAGCAACCCGAAGGCCAATGCGCAAGCGTTCGTCGACGGCTGGTTCCGCACCGGCGATCAGGGTGTCATCGACGCCGACGGCTACCTGACGCTCACTGGACGACTGAAGGAGATCATCAATCGTGGCGGTGAGAAAATCTCGCCGCGCGAGGTCGACGAAGCTTTGATGGACCATCCCGCGGTTTTGCAAGCGGTGGCGTTCGCTGTCCCCCATCCGATGCTCGGCGAGGACGTCGGCGCGGCGGTCGTCCTGCGCGAGGGCTTGACCGCCACCGAGCAGGAGCTTGGCGCGTTCCTCTCCGAACGCCTCGCGGCGTACAAGACCCCAAGGAAGATCCTCTTCCTCGCCGAAATTCCCAAGGGCGCGACCGGCAAGCTTCAGCGCATCGGCCTGGCGCAGAAGCTGGGACTAGGGTGAGGGACACGGCCTCGTCCTCCGGCAGTCGATTAGCCAGGGCAGCGGCCGTCCGGTGTGGGCGACGGGATGAAATTTAGGTCTTTCGCCAAGTGTTCGATTGGCAGGCCGTAGCCGTCGCGCTGCGTCTGACTAAGGCAGCGTGAGAGGTGCCGTCGGACCTCAAAGATCAGCTTGTTGAGGTCTGGAAACACCCGCCACACGCGGGCGGTTCTTGTCGTGGGACGCCGTAACCACACGGGTTCCATCGCCGCTGAACGCAGCGGAGACCACTGCATCCTGATGCCCTTCGAGGGCAACAAAGCTCGGCTTCTCTTCGCGCAAATCCCACACCCGTGCAGTGTTATCCAACGATGCCGTGACCAGATGCGTTCCGTCGGCGCTGAAGGCGGCGTCGAGGACCGTTTCCTGATGCCCTTCGAGGGCGACGAAGGTCGGTCGCTCGGGACGCAGATCCCATATACGCGCCGTGTTGTCAGCGGACGCCGTGACTACGTGCGTTCCGTCAGCGCTGAACGCCGCGGAGACCAAGCGATCCTGATGTCCTTCGAGGACGACGAAGCTCGGCTTCGCGCCGCGCAAATCCCACACTCGGGCCGTTTTGTCGTCTGATGCCGTGACGACGTGCGTCCCGTCCGTGCTGAAGACGGCGGAGGAGACCAGTCCCTGATGCCCTTCGAGGGCAACGAAGCTCGGCTTCGCACTGCGCAAATCCCACACCCGTGCTGTCCTATCGTCGGACGCCGTGACGACGTGCGTTCCATCGGCGCTGAACGTAGCGGAGGCGACCGGACCCTGATGCCCTTCCAGGGTGATGGAGCTCGGCTTCTCGCGGCGCAAATCCCACACCCGAGCCGTCTTGTCATCTGATGCCGTGACCACATACTTTCCGTCCGAGCTGAAGACGGCAGAGACGACGTGATCCTCATGCCCCTCGAGGGCGATGAAGCTCGGCTTCGCGCCGCGCAAGTCCCATATTCGTGCCGTGTTGTCCCAGGAGGCCGTCGCCACATGCGTTCCGGCTGGGCTGAAAGCGGCGGAAACAACCAAATCCCGGTGACCATCAAGGGCGACGAAGGTTGGCTTGTCGCCGCGCAAATCCCACACCCGAGCCGTCCGTCTAGAGGCTGTGACCACATGCGTTCCGTCAGCGCTGAAAGCGGCGGGTTCGACCCAATCCTGGTGCCCTTGGAGGGATACGAAACTTGGCTTGTCGCCGCGCAAATCCCACACCCGCGCCGTCTCGTCAGAGGACGCTGTGACCACGTGCATGCCGTCGGCGCTGAATGCGGCGGAGACGACGTGACCCTGGTGTCCTCGAGGGCGGTGAAGCTCGGCTTGTCCCCGCGCAAATCCCATATTCGTGTAGTGTTATCCCAAGAGGCTGTGACGACATGCGTTCCGTCGGCGCGGAACGCTGCGGAAACCACGCGATCCTGATGTCCTTCGAGCGCGACGAAGGTGGGCTTATCGCCGCGCAAATCCCACACTCGGCGCCGTCTTGTCGTCTGACGCTGTGACGACATGCGTCCCGTCCGGGCTGAACGCCGCGGAGAGGACCCGACCCTGATGCCCTTCGAGGACGACGAAGCTCGGCTGTTTACTTCGCAAATCCCACACCCGCGCCGTGTTGTCCCGAGAGGTCGTGACGACATGGGTCCCGTCGGGGCTGAACGGCCGCCGAGACGACCGCTCCGATGCCCCTCGAGCGCGACGAAGCTCGGTGTGTCGCCGCGTACATCCCACACCCGTGCCGTATAGTCAGAGGACGCTGTGACCACATGCGTTCCGTCGGCGCTGAAAGCTGCGGAGGCGACCCAATCCTGATGGCCTTCGAGGGCGACGAAGCTTGGCCGCTCCCCGCGCAGATCCCACACCCGCGCCGTGTAGTCGTCGGACGCAGTGACGACATGCATTCCGTCGGCGCTGAACGCGGCGTCGACGACGGCAACCTCATGCCCCTCGAGGGCGACGAAGGTCGGGAGCTCGCCGCGCAAATCCCACACCCGCGCCGTCCTGTCATTAGATGCCGTGACCACGTGCGTTCCGTCGGCGCTGAACGACGGCGGAGAGGACCGAACCCTGATGCCCTTCGAGGACGACGAAGCTCGGCCGCTCCCCGCGCACATCCCACACCCGCGCCGTCCCGTCATTGGACGCCGTGACCACATGCGTTCCGTCGGTGCTGAACGCGGCGCAGTTGACGGGCCCGCGATGCCCGGCCAGCGCGTCTCCCGATTCCTGAGCCACGCCTGATGCAAGGCGGTCGCCGCCTCGCGCGACAGCGGGCGCTCGCCGCCGAATCCCGGGTCCGGCAAGCGCCTCCAGCGCCAGCAGCATCGCCGTCGGCTGATCGCCTTCGCGCGCTTGCCTGCTGCGCAGAATTCGCCAGCGCGCGCGATTCCTGCAGCAATGCTTGATTGCGCTGTTCGACAGCCGCTCTGCGCTGCTCGTCCGCCGCCTTTGTCGCTTTCTCGGCGAGGTCTCGTTGTTGGTCGCCGTCACCGTCGCCTTTTCGGCCAAGTCGCGCTGCTCGTTGGCCGCCCTCGCAGCCCTTTCGGCCAGATCGCGCTGTTCGTCCGCCGTCCTTGTTGCTTTCAGCGGTCGCAGCCGCCGACTCTTGCATTTGGGCCTGCTTGCGCTCTTTGATCGCGAAAAACGCGAATCATCCGGCGACGAGGGCCAAAAGAACGGCGGCCGCCAGTCCCAACCTTGTCCGCCGTGCAACGCGCTTCGCCTGTTCGGCCTCGCGCTTCTGCGCCTCTGCCTCGCTCTTGCGCGCCTCGGCTTCTTGCTCCTGCGCCTTCTCCCTCTCGGCGAGCGCCGCCGTCCGCGTCTGCCTTCTGCAGCCGCTGCGCCTCGGCGCTTTGCTGGCGGACTCCTCGGCCTCGCTCGCCTTGATGAAATCGAGCTGCAATTCGGTCGGCTCCGGCGCGTTCTTTGGCCGGCGCGCCGCCCAGGCCTTGGCCGCCGCGATGTCGGGGCCGGAAAGAAGCCGGTTCGGCGGCCTGCCGCCCGCATCCCACTCGGTCGCGCGCTGCAGGTAGCGCGTGTGCTCGCGCAGCCAGTCGAGATCGGTGTTGAGCGCCGACGCCAGCCGCACCAAGCCCGGCCGAATCCCGAGCCCGGAAATTTCGGCTCCGCGTAGAAGAAGATGTAGTCGAGGTGCGGCAAGTTGTGGCGGCGGGCTCGCGCCCTCGAGCGAGCGACAGAGCACGGGAAGGATGCGCTTGCCGAGCCGAACCGCTTCCTCGACCTCCCAGGCGCAGGTTTTGGAGCGAGCCGACGACGGCGAGAGCACGAAAACGATCGTGTCGGCGTCGCGGATGAGAGCGCCGAGGCGCTTCTCCCAGTCCTCGCCGGCCGAAATGCCGTGCCGGTCGATGGTTGTGCGCAAAGCCGGCGAGTCCCAGAGCCGCGTCGAGCTGGTCCGCGAACGCCAGATCGTCGCGGCTGTAGGAGATGAAGACGTTGAGCTTGTCGCCCTGCTCGCGCCGCCTCGGCCATTGGCCGCCCCCCACAATGCGGTTAGCTTAAACGACGCCCGTGATGCATTCAACAGCCGAGGCACGGCTCAACCTCATTGGTCGGCCAGCGTCATAGGAGGCCAGCCGAGGCGGCGCCGGCGAACGAGCGCGGTCCTCGGTCGCGGACAACAGCCAAACTCAAAAGTCGACAAATTATTCTGGAAAAACGGAACTCGTGCTATAAGTTCTATTCGCCGGATTCTGGCGGCGCGCCGCCAGCCGACGGCGGAGAGAGAGATTGCATTTGGGCCATCGGTCGGGTTCGAGACGGCGCGAATACAACCTGAGATGAAGGGAACCCAGAATTTTTTATTTGAATCGGCCGTAACTCATTGAAAAGTCCCGATTCGAAAAAATAAACGCTAGTAAACGCTAGCAAATTTACTAGCGTTTATGCTCGTTTACTGCGTTTAGTGGCTTTTACTGTGCGAGCAGTTCGCGCATTGGGTTGTATCCCCCGCCGGCCCCGGACGGTCCGCCGCGCCTCACTCCGGCCCGGTCACCACCGGGCAGTCGGCGCGCGAGCCCCACTCGGCCCAGGAGCCGTCATAGAGGCCTTCGACCTTGCCGCCGGCCTCCTCCACCGCCAGCGCGAGGATGGCGGCGGTGACGCCTGATCCGCAGGTGGTGATGATCGGCTTCTCAAGATCGACTTTGTGCTCGGCGAACGCGGCCTTGAGCGCGTCCGGGGCTTTGAGGGAGCCGTGCTCGATGATGTCGACGAATGGCAGGTTGAGGCTGCCGGGGATGCGGCCGCTTCTGACCCCGGGCCGCGGCTCCGGGACGAGCCCACGAAACCGCTCGGCGGGGCGCGCGTCGACCACCTGGGCCGAACCGTTCGCCAGCGCCGCGCGCACTTCGTCCAGCGAGGCGACGAAGCCGTCCGCGGGGCGGGGAGTGAATGTGCGCGGCTTGGGATGGGCGTCGCCAGTCTCGAGCGGCCGGCCTTCCTTGATCCATCTCGGCAGGCCCCCGTCGAGGATGCGCACATCCTCGACGCGATAGGCGCGCAGCGTCCACCACACCCGCGCCGCGGCATAGAGGCCGAGCGCGTCATAGACCACGAAACGCATGCCGTCGCCGAGGCCGAGCGCGGTCATCGCCTTGGCCAGCGCCTCGGGCTTCGGCAGCATGTGCGGCAGGCCCTCGTCATGATCGGCAATCGTGTCGATGTCGAAGAACACCGCGCCGGGAATATGCTTAAGCCGGAACTCGGCCGCGCCAACGCGTCCGGCATTGGGCAGGTGCCAGGAGGCGTCGATCACGCCGAGATTGGGGTCGCCGAGTTCGGCGGCGAGTTCAGCCGTGGTGAAGAAGTTGCGAGAGGACATGGGATTTCGATCCGCTTACGCAGGGGCGAGCGCTATGCGCACGCGCCGGTTGATCTTGCCCTTTTTCTCGATTCCAGTCACAGAGGCGCGGCCGATTTCGCCGGTGCGCGCGACATGCGTGCCTCCACATGGCTGAAGATCGAGGCCCTCGATCGCGATCAGGCGGACCCGGCCGGTCCCCATCGGCGGCTTGACCGACATGGTCTTGATCAGGCCCGGATTGGCCTCGAGCTCCGCATCGGCGATCCAGCGCTGGCTGACCGCCGCATCGCGCGCGATCAGCTCGTTGAGTTGGCGCTCTATCTCCGCCTTGTCGAGCACGGTATCGCCGGAATCGAAATCGAGCCGCCCGTCCGCGTCGCCGACCGATCCCCCCGTCACGGGATAAGGCGCGACGACCGAGAGCAGATGCAAGCGCGGTATGGGCGCGCATCCGCTTGTAGCGCAGCTCCCAGTCGATGCGGGCGATCACGCGAACGCCGGGAGGGGGCAGGGCGGCTCCCTCGGCGGGCACATGCAGAATAGTCGCGCGGTCGGAATCGTAGATCGTGCTGACGATCGGAACCGTTGCGCCGTCCTCAAGCAAAAGCGCACCCTTATCGCCGCTTTGTCCTCCGCCTTGCGGGTAAAAGACGGTGCGATCGAGCGCAATTCCGCGCGGTTCCGAAGATAGGACGACCGCTTCCGTCTCGGCCTGATACGCGTCGTTGCGAAAGAGCGTTTCGGTCATTGCACGAACACCTGGGGCGCGCCGCCTTTCGCTTCCAGCCAATTGGGAACCGGCAGGTTCTTCGACCGGAGGAAGGCCGGATTGAAGAGCTTGGACGCGTAGCGCGCGCCGGAATCGCACAAGAGCGTCACGATCGTGTGCCCGGGACCCAAGCTCGCGGGCGAGATGAAGGGCGCCGGCAATGTTGATCCCCGACGAACCGCCGAGCAGAAGGCCTTCCTGAACCACCAGATCGAACACGATCGGAAGCGCCTCCTCGTCGGGAATTTGGTAGGCGAAATCGACCGGCGCGCCTTCCAGGTTGGCGGTGATCCGGCTCTGCCCAATGCCCTCGGTGATGGAGGAGCCCGAGCTCTTGAGTTCGCCTGTCGTATAGAACGAGTACAGCGCCGCGCCCGACGGGTCGGCGAGCGCGATCTTGATGTTTGGGTTGCGCTCTTTGAGCGCCATGCCGACGCCAGCCAGCGTTCCGCCGCTGCCGACGGCGCTGACAAAACCATCAACATGGCCGCTGAGATCGTGGTAGATCTCCGGGCCGGTCGTTTCATAATGGCCCCGCCGGTTGGCCACATTGTCGAACTGATTGGCCCAGACGGCGCCGTTGGGTTCGGTCTTGGCGAGCGCCTCGGCGAGACGCCCGGAATAGCGCACGTAATTGTTGGGGTTGGAATAGGGGACGGCGGGAACCTCGATCAGTTCGGCCCCGGCGAGGCGCAGCATGTCCTTCTTTTCCTGCGCCTGGGTGTCCGGGATGACGATCACGGTCCGATAGCCGAGCGCGCTCGCCACCATCGCAATGCCGATTCCGGTGTTGCCGGCCGTGCCCTCGACGATCACCCCGCCGGAGCGCAGGGCGCCGCTCGCGACCGCGTCATTGATGATCGCCATCGCCGCGCGATCTTTGACGGACCCGCCCGGGTTCATGAACTCCGCCTTGCCAAGAATCGTGCAGGACGTGGCCTCGGAGGCGGCGCGAAGCTTAATGAGGGGGGTGCGGCCAATCGCGGCGACAACATCGCGTACCGGCTTCATCGCGGTCCTTTGCATTGAAAGCATGAAGGGTAGGCGAGGGCGAGGCTTGCGACAAGCCTGCGCCCTTGCCACAAGCGACGCCAACCTGGGGAGCCTACCCGTGTTTTTCATCGCGTCGAAGATTTTCTGGATGATTGCGTCGCCGATCAATCTTTTGTTGTTCGCCGCGCTTGTTGGCGTGTTGCTTTGCTATGGCCGACGCGCGCGCTTCGGCCGCGCCCTGGCGCTGACAGCAAACCTCATACTGGTTGCAGCCGCGATCTTGCCGGTCGGCGTGCTTTTGATCGCGCCGCTCGAAAATCGCTTCCCTCAACCGCCGCCGGATCTGCCGCCCCCAGAGGGGATTATCGTGCTTGGCGGCGCAATCAACGACCAGGCGAGCGCGGCCCGGGGGCAGACCGTATTCGATGAGGGCGGCGAACGGCTTACAGAGGCGGTCATTCTCGCCAAGCGCTATCCGCAGGCGCGGGTCGTTTATACGAGCGGATCCGCTTCCTTCGTTCCCGGAGCGACGTCCACGGAGGCGCTGCAAGCGCGAACACTCATGTCGCAAATGGGAATTGCGCCCGAGCGGGTCACGATCGAGGACAAATCGCGCAATACGGATGAGAACGCCCGCTTCACCGCCGCGATCGTCCATCCCGAACCCTCGCAGCGCTGGCTTATCGTTACCTCCGCCTTCCACGTCCCGCGCGCAATGGGCGTCTTCGAGAAGGTCGGATTCAACGCCGTCGCCTATCCCGTGTCGTTTTACACGATTGGGCGGTGGCGCGTTGATCTGAGATTGTCTTTCAAGTCGGAGCGAAACCTGCGGGTCTTCGAGACCGCCCTGCATGAGTGGATCGGCCTTGCCGCGTATTGGCTGAGCGGGCGCAGCGACCATCTATTTCCGGCGCCTGGAGATAGCGCCTGATTTCGACGCCCTGCGGGCTCCCCGGACTTGCCTTCGCAATGCAATTGATTAGGGTGTAGGCAGAATGAATTGTGCGCAATCTCTAGGCGCCGTCCCCACCATCGCGATTGGACCGATCCGGCTCGAGGGACGTGCGCTGCTCGCTCCGATGTCGGGCATCAGCGATCTGGCGATGCGGCGGATCGCGCGCCGCTTCGGGGCTGCGCTTGTGTTTTCGGAGATGGTCGCGGCCGAGACCTTTCTCCAAGGCGACGCCGAAGCTTCGATGCGCGCCGAGGGCGATGGATTGGTCCCCCACGCGGTTCAGGTCGTCGGCCGTGAGGCGAAGGCTTTGGCGGAAACCGCGCGCAGGGTAGCGGATGCGGGCGCCGCCCTGGTTGACATCAACATGGGTTGCCCGGCGCGGCGGGTGTCGGGCGCTCTGGCCGGCGCAGCCCTGATGCGCGATCTAGACCAGGCCGAATGTCTTATAGCCGCGGTGGTCGAGGCGGCGTCGGTTCCCGTAACCGTCAAGATGCGCTTAGGTTGGGACGAAACGTCGTTGAACGCAGCGGAACTGGCGCGGCGGGCCGAGCGGGTGGGGGCGCGAATGCTGACCGTTCACGGGCGCACGCGCGCTCAGTTCTATGACGGGCGCGCCGATTGGGCCGCCGTTCGCACAGTCGTCAGGTCGGTCGCGATCCCAGTCGTCGTCAACGGCGATTGCGCGTCTGTTGAGGACGCGCGGACCATGCTCGCCCTCTCTGGCGCGGCGGGTGTGATGATCGGGCGCGCGGCGGTTGGCGCGCCGTGGCTGGTCGGCGCCATATCGCGCGCGCTCGATGACGGCGGTCCGATGCGCGAGCCTCGACCAGAGGAGCGCCGCGAAGCCGCGCTCGAACATTTCCATTGGCTGGTTGGCAAACTCGGGCCCCGGGCCGGACTTCGACATGCGCGAAAACATCTGGCGGCCTATGCCGATCGGGCGGGCGGTGACGAAACGCTTCGGCGTGAGTTGGTGACCGGCGAGGACGTGATCCAGACCCAGCGGCTGCTCGCCCGCGCCTTTGATCGCGATTGGGCCAGGCAGGCGGCATGACTGCGCATCCGGCTCAACGGCGTCCGGACGCCGCAAAGGTGCTCAACGCGCTCGCCCAGCCGCTGCTCACGGTCGACGTGCAGGGCATGGTGATCGAGGTCAACGCAGCGGCCGAGACCTTCTTCGACATGGGGCGTGGAGCACTGCTGCGCTCGCGGCTCGCCGACCTCATTCCCTTTGATTCGCCAATTTTGGCTCTGGTCGCCGAAGCGCTGAGCAATCGCGCGACTGTCAATGGTTATAAGATCGATATTTCCACGCCCCGGATCGGTAACCGAAACGATGTCGATGTTTTCGTCGCGCCACTGTCGCAGACAGACGACGCTGTCGCGATTATGCTGCAAGAACGTGCTATTGCCGAAAAAATAGACAGACAGCTGACTCATCGCAGCGCCGCTCGCTCAATCACCGCGCTCGGGCTCATGCTGGCGCATGAGATCAAGAACCCGCTCTCCGGCATTCGCGGCGCCGCCCAATTGCTGGAGGCGGGCGCAAGCGACGAGGATCGGGCGCTGACGCAGTTGATCTGCGAGGAGACCGATCGGATCGTCAAACTCGTTGATCGAATGCAATCGTTCGCCGTTTCCACGCCGGCCCAATGGGAAAGCCTCAACATTCACGCCGTGTTGGACCACGTCAAGCGTTTGGCTCAGGCGGGGTTCGCGCGTCATATCCGCTTTGTCGAGACCTACGATCCCTCGCTGCCGGATGTGCTCGGATCTCGCGATCAACTCATCCAGGTGTTCCTCAATCTTGTTAAAAACGCCGCTGAAGCCATTGGAAAAGATAGCATTGAGGGCGAGATAACGCTCACAACCGCATATCGGCCGGGGGTGCGCCTGCGCACGACGCCAAGCGACGAGCCGGTCGCCTTGCCGCTGGAGATCTGCGTTCGGGATAATGGCCCGGGCATTACGCCCGAGATCCTTGGCAATCTGTTCGATCCGTTCGTGACGACGAAAGCCCAGGGCTCTGGTCTAGGTCTTGCACTGGTGGCCAAGCTGATTGGCGACCACGGAGGAATCATTGAGTGCGAATTGCATCCGCGCAGGACGATGTTTCGCGTGTTGATGCCGTTGCGCCCGCAACGCGCCGCGGCGAGATGATCGGCCGAACGTCGGGGCGAAGGAGCTAATGGGGATGCCGTCAGGGCATATTCTTGTCGCCGACGACGACGCGGGGATTTGCACCGTTCTCAATCAGGCGTTGACGCGCGCCGGCTACGAGGTCCGTTCGACTGGAACGGTCGCGGGGCTTTGGCGGTGGGTGGCGGCGGGCGAGGGCGATCTCGTGATCACCGACGTCGTCATGCCCGACGACAACGCTTTTGACCTCTTGCCGCGCATCAAACGCATGCGGCCCGATCTGCCGATCATCGTCATGAGCGCGCAGAACACCTTCATAACGGCGATCAAGGCCTCCGAGCGCGGCGCCTACGAATACCTGCCCAAGCCCTTCGATCTGCGCGAACTGGTGGCGATTGTGGGCCGCGCGCTGGCCGAGCCCAAGCGGCGGCGCGAAGAGCCGGAGGCGGGGCCGGTCGAGGTGATGCCGATCGTCGGCCGCTCGCCGGCGATGCAGGACATTTTTCGCATTCTCGCCCGGCTGATGCAGACCGACCTTACGGTGATGATTTCCGGGGAATCCGGCACCGGCAAGGAACTGGTCGCGAAAGCGCTGCACGACTATGGCAAGCGCAAGGGCGGGCCGTTCGTCGCCATCAACATGGCCGCTATCCCGCGAGATCTCATCGAAAGCGAGTTGTTCGGCCACGAGAAGGGCGCTTTCACCGGGGCCGCCGCCCGCTCGGTCGGCCGCTTTGAACAGGCGGAAGGCGGAACGCTGTTTCTCGATGAGATCGGCGACATGCCGATGGAGGCCCAAACCCGCCTTCTTCGCGTGCTGCAGCAGGGCGAGTATACGACGGTCGGCGGCCGCACCCCGATCAAAACGAATGTGAGGATCGTCGCCGCGACGAATAAGGACCTGCGCTACGCCATCCAGCAAGGCACGTTCCGGGAGGATTTGTTTTTCCGCCTCAACGTCGTGCCGATTTGTCTTCCACCGCTGCGTGAGCGCCCGGAGGACATACCCGACCTGGTGCGCGCCTTCTTCCAGCGCAATTCGGCCGAGGGGCTTCCGGTCAAGACGTTCGAGCCCGCGGCCATGGAGCGCCTCCGCCGCTATCCTTGGCCGGGAAACGTGCGGGAGCTTGAGAATCTGACCCGCCGCCTTGCCGCGCTCTATCCTCAGGACGTGATCGCGGAGGGCCTGATCGAAGCTGAACTCAGCGTTGGCGCGTCACCTCTGTTCCCGCCGCCGGCCGCGGGAGACGACGGAAGGAAGCGCGTCGCGCCGGTCACTGCTCAGATCGCAGGAGACGGGTTCGACGCCGCAATGGAGCGCGCGGTCGCCGATCTCTTTCACTCGTTTGGCGCCACGAGCCCTCAGGTCGGGCTTTATCACCGCGTATTGCACGACCTCGAAGCGCCGCTGATCGCCGCCACGCTCACCTGGACGCGCGGCAATCAGATCAAGGCGGCTGAAATTCTCGGACTGAACCGAAACACCCTGCGCAAGAAGATCCGCGACCTCAATCTTCGTGGAGTTGCGAGCTTCCGTTAGAGCTGCTGCGGTCCGATGAAATCGTCATTGCGAGGAGCGCAGCGAGGAAGCAATCCAGAGAAAGCGGGCGCCCTACGTTCCCCTGGATTGCTTCCGCTTCGCTCGCAATGACGGCTCTGGTTCCAACCGATCACAGCACGCTCTCAGCGGCGGCTTGAGATCCTTCGCTCGCGAGCCGCCATGAGCCCGATTGGGATCGGCGGGGCCGTGCTCGGACCGGCCATGGCCACATTGTAATCGAGTGATTTTGTGAGGTCTCGGCGGCCCTTCGACCACCGGTTTGGATTGTCTTGGCCGCTCGCTGTTTCGCTGCGAAAGCCCCCGTTAGCGGGGGTTGGGTTTCCTTGGATTTCCTTGGATTCTCTCGTCCGAATCGAGCCTTTTCAATGGCTTACGCTGGAATTTCGGCGAAATTTTTTTCGTGGCCGTCGATCGCCGGCGCGGCCGCCTCATCCTTGGCCGGCTGGAGATTGTCGACGAGGCGGTTAACCTTCTCGAGCAGTCGCCGCCGCTCCTCCGGCCCATAGGAATATTTCGCCACGACCGTGTCCTGGTGCTTATCGAGCCGGTCGATCACCCTGATGAGCGGGCCGACCGCCTTGAGCTCGCCACGCCCGATCGCCTCGCCGACAAGGCGCAAGGCGGGCATCAGGCGTTCGAGCTGCAGATGCGCGTGGTCGGCGCCGCGGTCGATGACCCGCTTGCCGAGGACTTCCGAGACGATCTGGCGAATCCGCTCAGCGCTGACCCGCTCGTCGCGGGCGATCTCGTCATAGGCCCAGCCTTCTCGGAGCCGCGCGAAAATCCGCTGTCTCCGCGCCGCCTTGCCCAGAACGTTAAGCCGCCGCCCGGGTGTTGGAGTTTGTTCCATGGCTCATGCCTCGCTTCTCTGCCAAAGCGGAATTTTAGCACAGAGTTCTGAAAATGGGAAGCTTTTTCTTGCGAAAGTTTCGGGGAGCAGCCCCCAAGCGGACAAATAGGACGTTGTCGCGGAGGTCGGCTTCGCGCAAATAGCGGCCGTTCACTGATGGCTTAGCGAACGGGTCAAGTCGACCCTTTCCGCCCTCTAAGATTAGGGGCTATGAATGATCGTGAAGCAGCGAAGCGCGAGAAAGCGGACTTTGGCTGGTAGGCGTGGATCGCGCCATGACCGACCACCCCCGGAACGAAGTGCGAGCGCGTCAGATCGGGCGCCCAGGGCAAGCCGCGAAGGTCACGAGGCGGATCCCCGCAAAGAAAATCGAGGACGGACGGAGCAAACATTTGCTAGCACGATCAGTACTTGAAGAATGCCTTCCAGCTATCCGGGACTTCCAAAACGACGAACGCAAAAATTATGAGCAGTCCATTCAGCAAGTAAATAATAATGGTAATAACTTGGCTTCGACTAAAGGAGTGAGTTCGCCCGGACAATCGAAATGTTTGGCAAGCTTTCTCGTCTATTTCATACAACGTGTATCCCGCTAGCAGTCTCCATGTTATAAGCGCAACAACGATGAAAAATATCACATAACCGATTGTGGGCCAGTAGGGCTGTTGCAATTCATGGAGTACGGCAAATCCACTCGTAATAGCGCTCACTACAGTAAGAGATAACATCGCAACTTCAATGGTTGCCTTAGTCGCTCCAACTACCTTTTGAACAAGTTCGCTATGAGCGGTATCGTCAAGCGTGGCAGAATTTGGGGAACCAGCAGCGCCTTGGGCCACTTTTCTAAATTTTTCCAAATCTCGCTCAACGCTTGATTCCACGTAGCGGTGACGGAGTGGGTTCACCGCCTCAAAGAATATTGCAACACAAGGGGGAATTATAGCGAGGCCTAAGGCTGCGCCAGCGTCCATCTCAAATCACATCTATGAAGATAGAGAAGGGCACAGCATTCGAAGTCAATCGAGCCCAATTAGTAGAGGAACCATGTGCATCATAAACTTCGTCACATTGCAATGGTTCGTTTCGGCTCGCGGATTGACGGGACAGGTCGCATCGGAGGGTGCGCGGTGAGTGACAGGGAACATTAAGAACGTTTTTGTCCCACTTAGCGCTGCTATTTACACCTTCCACAAACGTAAGCTGCGTCATCCCCTGTGGCAGTGAGGCCACGACTTGAATCCCTCGAGGATGCTTCCCAATATTCTCCGCGGTAACAACGTGCTTTGCTCCGACGGTAGAGCTGCCGATCTGCGATATGCGACTGCCACCTAAGTCCTGAACCTCCATTTCGATGGCAATGAGCCCGGCGACGTAGACGACCAAAAATCCCCCCCAATCGGCGTTATTTAGAGCTGTGTGGAGAGCGTCCCCCCATTCGGCGTTATTTAGAGCTGTGTCTGGACAGGGTCCTAGTTGGCCTTGTTTCCCAAGACTGATGGATGAATTGTATGATTCACTTCTTTCGCGATCTCATTGAGAAGTCCGCTCACAGTGGCACGACCGAGCACACGTGTGGTAGGACGCTTACCCTGGCGCGTTTTTTCGATCGTCTCTTCGATCAAGCCTCGAGCGGGGCCGTTGAAAAGCTTTGGACTTGTGCATATCCCAATGTTGTCCCCACCATTTTCCAACACTCTGAGATCAAGATCGACCACGTTTGCCCACAGTATGATGTGCCCCTCAGTTCCCTCTAACTCTGCCCGGTATGCGGAAAAACAGCCTATCGGGCTTTTTTTGTCGAGATAATGCACAAGTCCGGGATCGGATGACTTTAGCGTGATCGGTCCAAGCTGCTCTTTCAACGGGCCAAAGGCGTAGAGCGTTACCTGCACAGGCGCGCCCTTGTCCAACAAGAGCCTTTCCGTTTGGTCAACGGCCGCCCAAAAAGTGGATCGGGAAGTATCTCCGCACCAGAACACACTCAAACTTGGGTCATCGTCCCGCGCATTCGCAGGTATATACGCTCCCAGTTCGGCTCGGTCATCTGATTGCGCTGTAAACCACACATTCGAAGCCGGGTCTTTGGGATCGTCTCTCTCAACCTTGACGCTCATCGAGTCGACCCTCCTGCGCCAACCAAATTATACCCCCCAACGATTGGTGTGCAAGCTTCATCAGACGCTGAATGCGGCACGGGGGTCAAAACGCATGGGAACAAACTTGGTTCAATGTAAACACCCATCACGACCACGTAGAATTGAGCGCCAAGGAGTAAACCGCACTCGTCGATGCTCCGAACATGCCTGCGTTCCCCTCATTCCAGCATCCATGCAAGTCGGTTTCCCGCGCCACACTCGATCGCCCGCCATCCGACTGCCCGCGTCAGCAGTGTCAGGAACGGCCGTTGCGAGTAAACTCCAAGCGGACGCCGGAGCTGACAAGGACTGCCAGGAAGGCTGTTCTGCTGACGGGTCGAGCAATTTCTGCGTCGAGCGGTGAAGGTTAATGCGCACTCGCAATGGAATGACGCCTTTGGCGCGGACTCCGGTCGTTCTCTAGGCGACCCTGTAGGCGCGCTTCCCGCCCAAACTGAGGCGTCCAAGGCCACGGTCTGCTACGTCCGCTCGACGTCGATAGCGGGCGTTCAAAGCGTTAGCTTTGTCCGCTCTCGCCAAAGCGGTCTTCTCCGCACAAGCCGCTGAGTTTTGACCCTCAACCGCGCCGCCGTACGCCTTCCTGTCGCCGATCGCCGGTGCTCCGCTCTCGGCGGCGCCGAGAAATTTCTGCTCCCACCACGTGAACAGGATGTCGCGCAGCGCTGCGCCGTCGTCCGCGCCGTAGACGGGCAGGCGAAGGCGATCGAGCATCGCCGCCTCTTCGTCCGAGAGCTCGACCGCGACGTCTTCGAGCTGGATCGGCGTGTTGACGAACTCGGCGACGTAGGAGGAATCGCGGCTCAGCTTGCGCTCCGTTTTGATCGTCGGGTTGCGAAAGTCCTTCGGCGTCCGCTGGCTTTTCAGGACCGGCGTCTTCGGCGCAGCCGCCAGATCCGCTTCAGTCGCCTCGAACAGAGTGAGCTTGATCGGCTTCAGCGCAAAATTGCTCGTGCGCATGACGTCGGCGCCACAAACGTTCGGCACTGCGAGAACGTCGACCAGCGCCAACAAGTCGACATGGTCGCCGGGCTTCGTGTCCTGGCGGGTGATCGTGGCGCGCCCATCGCGGCTGATCTCGGTGTACATGAAGAGGTTGAAGCTGTCGTGCACGTCGTCCGGCGTGAGACCGTATTCGCGCTGCGCCTCAGCCTGGATGTCATGGCAGTTGGTATGCGCGTCGAACCCGTAAGCGCTCTCGTAGACATAGGCGCTGCAGCGCGGGAACAGCACGTCGTTGCGCCCGACCGTATCCTGGAGAATGTACATGAGCGCTCGCTCGCGCGGCGGCGCGGACCATAGGAAGGCGCCCTTGGTCGGGTTGAAGCCGTGCACCGTCCGGGTGCGCCCGCAATGCATGAATTCTTTATAGTCATGCAGATTGAAGCAATTGAAGTCGACGCATTGCAGCCCTTCGACCTGCTCGATGCGTAGGATCTGCCCGGCCCTGACCTCGAGCGCCTTGCCGGTCCCCGGCTCGAGGACCATTTCGAGCAGGACATTCCGGTCCGTCATCGGGCGGCGCCGTTGCGCTGCTTCGCCGCCTGTTCGCGCAGCGCCTTGCGGATCAGCGAAACGCGGTCCGCCGCCTCGCCCCGCTGGATTGTCCGGTCGATGAGTTCGATTTGCTGCTGGTTGAGGCGCACAACAACCGTTCTTCCCGCCATTCCCGCCCCCTCGCTCCGCCGATCGACCCGCGTGCACGTTATGTCGCGAATCAGCACCGGAAAAGGACAAAGTCCGCCTGTCGACGCGGCGGCGAACCGGTACGCGGACGGCCGCTTAGCTTGGAACGCGTCTCGCGCCCGTGGCGAAAATTGGCTCGCTTCAGCGCTGCTGGCGCGAGACTTGCTCCGGAAAATTTCGACCGCCGTCTGGCGGCTTGTCGGTTTGAAAGGTATGGCGCGATGCAAATGACCCGGCGCGGTTTCCTTGGGGGCGTCGGCGGCGCGGCGCTGGCGTTGAGCAGCGTCTCCACGGCGCGCGCCGCTAACACCACCGTCGGCTTCATCTACGTCGGCTCGAAGGACGACTACGGCTGGAATCAATCACACGCCGTCGCCGCGGCGGCGCTTAAATGCGAGCCCGGTATTACAGTCGTCGAGGAGGAGAACGTTCCCGAGACTGACGCGGTCGTGAAGACCATGGAGTCGATGATCAATCTTGACGGGGCGACGCTGATCTTTCCCACCTCGTTCGGCTATTTCGACCCCTTCATGCTGGACGAGGCGAGGAAATTTCCCCATGTGGAGTTTCGCCATCCGACCAGCTTGTGGAAGAAGGGCAAGGATCCGGACAACGCCGGCGGCTGTTATTCCTACATGGACCAGGGTCACTATGTGAACGGGATCGCCGCCGGCCTATCGACCAAGACCAACAAGATCGGCTATATCGCGGCGAAGCCGATCGGCCTCGTATTGCGCAACGTCAATTCCTTCACCGTCGGCGTGAAGAAGGTCAATCCGGCGGCTGAGATTCACCTCATTATCACCGGCGAGTGGTCGCTTCCTGTCCGCGAGGCGGAATCGGCGCAGGCGCTGATCGATGCGGGCTGCGACGTGATCGCCTGCCATGTCGACAGCCCCAAGGTGGTGATCGAGACCGCCGAGTCGCGGGGCGCCAAGACGCTCGGTCACAACGCGGATCAAAGCTCGCTTGCGCCGAACGGGTTCATTACCGGGGCCCAGATGAAGTGGAGCACGATCTACGACGCATACGCCAAGCTGATCGCCAAGGGCGAGAAGCTGCCGAACCTGGACGAAGGCGGATACGACAAGGATCTGGTCCTAAGCACGCCGTTCGGCGCCGGCGCGAACGACGCGACGCGGAAAGCCGTGCTGGCGGCGATCGACGACACGAAGGCTGACAAGCCGATCTTCGTCGGCGGCGTAAAGGACAATAAGGGCAACGTGATATCCGCCAAGACGCTCGACCTTTATGACGGGAGCCTATGGGGCACGAACTACCTGATCGAGGGCGTCATCGGCTCTATCACCTGAGAGATTGCCGAGGTCATTGCTCCGCGATCCGGCGAAATGACTGATTCGGCGTCCACAATGATCATCAATGACTTTTGCCCATCGTCGCGAAACGTTTTGTTTCGCTTTCGTTGTTTTTAGCCTCGTCGGCGCACGAAACGGGCCAGCCGCTCTCGCGACCTCGCGCCTCAGGCGCCTCAGGAGAGCGAGGGCCGCCTCGAAGCTCCAGTCGGAAAAAATTGCGCAAGAAGCTGTTAAGCTATTGAAATAACTGGTGCTTAATTGCGCGCGCCGGGACCGCCGGACCCGTGCGCCAGGCGATTTGGGCGAGCATGGCTGCGAGAAAGGCGCTTCGCCCCAAAAAGCGCCCGTTTCGCGTGCAAGCGTGCAGGGATTCGCGAGGCCAATTAAAGCGTCGCAGTTGAGCAACATCGTTGCGGCTTTGCCACGTAGGCGCTAAGAACTTCGCGGTTGCGGATTCGCGGTTGCCCGAACCGTTTCGCGGGCCTTCGGTTCACGGATTTGACTGGAACGACGACTATCAACGCGCGGGGGTCGGCGCTTTTAGAGGACACCCGGCCGACAGGCCGCTTTGGAATTGTCGTCGTCGGCGCTGCTTTCGTCCTCGCTCTGGCGACGTTCCTCGTTTTCGCCGGTTTCACGCCGATCATTCCGACGGCGACCGTCGTCCTCATCCTGTTATTGGGCGACGGTCTGGTCGTCGTCATCCTCATCATCCTGATTTCGATGGAGTTGGCGCGCCTTCGAGCCGCGCGCCGGGCGGCGCGGGCAGGCGCCCGACTGCACAGTCGGTTCGTCGCCTTGTTTTCGCTGGTCGCCGCAATTCCGGCCATCGTCACCGCGATCGTCGCTACGGTTTCGGTCGAGTGGGCGATCAATCCGCGGTTTATGAGCGACGTCGCGGCCTTCATCAACGAATCCAATCAGGCGACCCAACTCTACCGCGAATCCCAGTGTCGCGCGCTGTTGCGCGACGTCGAACTGACCGCCGGCGATATCGCCCGCAGCGCCCTGCTGCTCCAATCGGATCCCGCTCAGTTCAACGAATACTTCAGCTCGCGCTCCAAAACGCTGGGCTTCAGCGCCGCCGCGCTGATGAAGAGCGACGGAACGCCAGTCGTCGTCGCGGAGGGCTCGGACGAAAAACTGATCGCCAGGCCCGACCCCTCCGACTTCCGGGATGCTCAGAATGGCGAGGCGCTCTGCGGCTTCCTCGGCGTCGGCAACATCTTCGTCGGCATTCGGCCAATCCCCGGCGCGGGTGGGCAATTCCTCTACGCCGCGCGGGGGATCGACCCTTTGGCGGCCAAGGTCACGCAAGATGCAGCGCTCGTCTCCAACATGTGGGCGCGCTTCGAGGCCCATAGGCACAGCCTTGAACTGGGCTTCGCGACCGTCTTCGTGCTGCTTGCGCTCACCATGCTGTTTTCCGCCATCTGGATCGGCCTGGCCTTCGCCAACCGGCTGGTCCGACCGATCCGCGGCCTCATCCGAGCGGCTGACGAAGTCGCCTCCGGAAATCTTCATGTTCAAGTGCCAACGCGGCGTTCCGATGGAGACCTTGGCCATCTCGGAGACACGTTCAACAAGATGACCTCCGAACTCCTGCGTCAACAGACCGGCCTGATCGACGCAAACGCGCTCAACGATGAGCGGCGCGCATTCATCGAGGCGGTGCTATCGGGGGTGCCCGCGGGCGTTCTGGGCGTCGATCACGAGGGGATCATCACGATTTCGAACGCCGCCGCCGAGCGCCTGCTCGGCGGCGACCTCGGCCTCATTGGGCGGCCGCTCAATGCGGTCCAGCCAAGCATTGGATTTATCTGGGAACAGTCCCGATCGCTCAGACTGCGGCTTCATCAGGGGCAGGCGACGGTGCTGCGAGACGGCCGCGAGCGCGTTCTCAACGTTCGGGTCACCGGAAGTCCCGGACGTGATGATCGCGCCAGCGTCATCACGCTCGACGACATCAGCGACCTCGTAACCGCTCAACGGACCGCCGCGTGGGCCGACGTCGCCCGTCGCATTGCGCATGAGATCAGGAATCCGCTAACCCCGATCCAACTCTCGGCCGAGCGGCTGAAACGGCGCTACGGCCGACACATCGTCGAGGGCAAGGACATATTCGACCAATGCACGGACACGATTATCCGGCAGGTGGACGACATCAAACGCATGGTTGACGAATTCTCGTCCTTTGCGCGCATGCCAAAGGCGCGCTCGGCGCGCGACGACCTCACCGATTGCGTGCGCCAAGCGATCTTCCTGATGCGGGTCGGCCGCGCGGACATCAGTTTTGAGGAGCAACTGCCAGATGAGCCGATTTTGGCCGACTTCGATCGGCGGCTGGTGTCGCAAGCGCTCACCAACGTACTGAAAAATGCGACAGAAGGTATTGACGCTTTAGGTGAGGCGCACGGGAAGGGCGTCGTCATAACGACTGTGTCCGTGGATGACGCGGGCTTTGCCGAAATTGCTGTCAGCGACAACGGCAAAGGTTTCCCGCGCGAGGATCGGCGCCGTCTGATCGAGCCCTATGTCACGACGCGAGCCGAGGGAACCGGGCTCGGCTTGCCAATTGTCGTCAAGATATTCGAGGACCATGGCGGCGGTGTCGAGCTGCTCGACGGACCCGCGCGTCCCGATGGCGGCCGGGGCGCCAAAGTGCTGATGAGACTGCCGTTGCATCGCGCCGAACAGAATGCAACGCCGCGGGAAAGTGAGAGGGTATGATGCGCGATGAGCTTCCATTGTTGACCTTTCCCGATGCGACGACATTCGACTCGTGGCTGACGGATCAGCCTGACGACGCGGCCGGCGCCTGGCTCAGGTTCGCTAAGAAAGGCGCGCCGGAACCAACCATCAGCAAGTCCGACGCGATCGACTGCGCCCTCGTTCATGGGTGGGTAGACGGCCAACTCGGTCGTGTTGACGGGTACTATTTCAAGACGCGCTTTACACCGCGGAAGCCAAGGAGCGCTTGGTCGCAGGTGAACTGCCAACGCGTCAATCGGCTTCTGATCGCCGGCCGCATGAAGCCCAAAGGCCAAGCCCAAATCAATCGGGCGAAAGCCGACGGACGCTGGGCGGCCGCCTATGCCCCCCAATCGCAGGCCTCGCCAGATGGCGATCTAGAGGCCGCCCTGGCTGCCGAACCGTCCGCCCGCGCTCTCTTCGACACGTTGGATTCAGCCAATCGGTACTCCGTGCTCTATCGCGTGCATCAAGCCAAGAACTCCCGAGAAGCGCGCTGCGAAGATCGCTGAGATGGTCGCCAAGCTCGCCCGCGGAGAAGCCTTTCACCCCCGGCGCGGACAAACCCCATGACAACTATGTCGCCTTGCTGCGGGCGGTGAATATAGGGGCGCCTAACAGTGGACGCTCGCGCGCCGAACAGAAGGCGACGCCGCGGGAAAATGAGAGGATCGGTTCGTCCTGATGGCTGCTGACATTCTGATCGTCGATGACGAGGACGACATCCGCGGACTCGTCGCCGGCATCTTGGAGGATGAGGGGTACGGGGCGCGTCTGGCGCGCGATTCAGACGAGGCCATCGCCGCGGTTGAAGCGCGCCGTCCGCAACTGATCCTGCTCGACATATGGCTGCAGGGCTCGAAGCTGGACGGGTTGCAGCTGCTTGAAGCGATCAAGCGCCAGCACCCGAATGTGCCCGTGGTGATGATTTCCGGTCATGGCAACGTCGAGACGGCGGTACGGGCGATCAAACTCGGCGCCTATGACTTCATCGAGAAGCCGTTCAAGGCGGATCGTTTGATTCTTATCGCCGAGCGGGCGCTGGAGACTTCGCGCCTCAAGCGGGAGGTCAACGAACTGCGCGCCCGCGGCGGCCCCGTCGACAGGATGGTCGGGTCTTCGTCAGCAGTCTCGAACCTCAAGCGGATCATCGAAAAACTCGGACCGGCCAACTCGCGCGTTCTCATTTCTGGCGCCGCCGGATCGGGTAAGGAACTGGCCGCTCGCCTGATTCACGAAAGTTCGACGCGCGCCGGCGGTCCCTTTGTCGTCATCAACGCGCCGGCGATGTCGCCTGAGAGAATGGAAGCGGAACTCTTTGGGGTCGAGGCTGGCGGCGAAGGGCAGCTGAGGGTCGGCGCGCTTGAAGAGGCGCATGGCGGCACGCTTTACCTGGACGAAATTGCCGACATGCCGCGCGAAACGCAAGCCAAAATCCTCCGCGTTTTGGTCGACCAGAACTTTCAGCGCGTTGGCGGCGCCGCGCGTGTTTTCGTCGATGTGCGCGTCATTTCGTCGACGAGCCGTGATCTGGCGGAGGCGATAACCGAGGGGCGGTTTCGCGAGGACCTTTTTCATCGGCTGTCGGTGGTGCCGATTCGAGTTCCGTCGCTGGCTGAGCGGCGGGAGGACATTCCTGAACTCGTTCAATACTTTTTGAAAAGCGTCGCAGCCAATATGGGGGTTGCGCCTCGCCGGGTCGGCTCCGACGCCATGGCGGTGCTTCAGTCGCACGACTGGCCAGGAAACATCCGGCAGCTCAGGAACAATGTCGAGCGATTGATGATCCTCGCGCTCGGCGATCCCAACGCCGAAATTTCTGCGTCGATGCTTCCGGCGGAGGTTGGCGCGCTTGTGCCGGCGGTGCCGAGCGGCATCGGCGGCGAGAAATTACTGAGCCTTCCGCTTCGCGAGGCGCGCGAAGCCTTCGAGCGCGATTATCTCGTGGCCCAGATCAGTCGGTTTGGCGGCAACATATCGCGTACCGCCGAGTTTATCGGCATGGAGCGCTCGGCGCTGCACCGAAAGCTGAAATCTCTCGGCGTCGAATAACGCGGAGCGCCGAGAGGGTCATGAAAGCCTCTTTAACATTGTATTTTAGGTTTATGAGTTCGCTCGCCTCATTTTCTATGATATGAGCTCGAACAACTACGCGTCATCAGAAGGCGCGGGTGACTTCCGAACAACGCTGGCCGGAAAGGCCCAACAAACGGAAACACGAATGGCAACCGAGAAGGCGCAAAACCTCCAGGATACGTTCCTGAATCACGTGCGAAAGTCCAAGACGTCGGTCACGATTTTTCTCGTTAACGGGGTGAAATTGCAGGGTTTCGTGACTTGGTTCGATAACTTCTGTGTCCTGCTTCGGCGCGACGGACACTCGCAGCTGGTCTATAAGCACGCCATTTCCACGATCATGCCGGCAAGCCCGATCACCATGTTCGAGGCGGTCGACGAGGACACCCGCTGACATCGCCCCATCGCGCAAAGCCACGGACGAACCTGGCCGGGGAGTTATGACCACCCGCGCGCTGGTCGTCTGTCCGAGTGTCACGCGCGAATCGAATGACGCGTTGCGCAGTCCCGAGGCGCGGCGCGAAGAGGCGGTGGGATTGGCGCGCGCCATCGACCTCGCGGTCGTGGGCGCCGAAAGCGTTGCGCTGAACGCGATCCGGCCGGCGACCTTTCTTGGCAAGGGCAAGGTCGAAACGATCGCCGCCAAAGTGAAAGCCGAGGAGATCGACCTCGTGGTCATGGACTGCGCTTTATCTCCGGCGCAGCAGCGCAACCTCGAGAAGGCGTTCGGCTGTAAGGTCATCGACCGCACTGGGCTGATCCTCGAGATTTTCGGCCAAAGGGCCCGCACAGCCGAAGGCGCGCTGCAGGTGGAGCTCGCCCACTTGAAATATCAGCGCTCCCGCTTGGTTCGCTCATGGACCCACCTTGAGCGGCAGCGCGGCGGATTCGGCTTTCTCGGCGGCCCGGGCGAGACCCAAATCGAAACCGATCGTCGCCTGATCGGCGAGCGCATCGTCCGCATCGAGCGGGAGCTCGAGGCCGTCAAGCGCCGGCGCGCCTTGCAACGCGCCAGCCGCAGCGCCGTCCCCTATCCGATTGTCGCGCTGGTCGGCTACACCAACGCCGGAAAGTCTACCCTGTTCAACCGGCTGACCCGCGCCGAAGTGACGGCGGCCGACATGCTGTTCGCCACGCTCGATCCCACGATGCGCCTCATCAAGTTGCCCCATGGCGGCTCGGCGATCCTCTCCGACACTGTCGGCTTCATCTCCGATTTGCCGACGACGCTCATCTCCGCCTTTCGCGCCACGCTCGAGGAGGTGCGCGCGGCCGATGTCATCGTGCATGTGCGCGACATCTCCCACGCCGACAGCGACGCGCAAGCCCATGATGTCGAGGCGGTTCTGAACGAGATTGGCGTCGCCAATCTCGCCGATCGCGTCATTGAGGCCTGGAACAAGGTGGACCTGCTCGACGCCGATGCGCGCGCTGCGCTCGCCCAGGAGCAGGAAACGAGGGAGGCTGCGCCGCTCGCGATTTCCGCGGCCACAGGGGAGGGGATTGATCATCTTTTGTCAGCGATCGAGGACCGCCTGGCTCGCGGCCGCTCCCAGTTCGAGCTAACCCTTGAAGCTAGCGACGGGCAGGGACTGCATTGGCTCTACGAGCATGCCGAGGTCATGAGCCGAAGCGACGAAGAGGGCGAGCTCCGGCTGACGATCCGCGTTCCCCCTGATCAGATCGAACGGGTCAAGAGGCGCTTCGCCATGGGCCGCCCCGACGGGGGTCAGCGGTCCGCCGACCCATGACACCGGCGCGATCAGCCGGCCTTCTTGGCTACGAGTACAACCAACGCGCGAGTCACGGTTCAACAAGCGCAAATAAACGCCAGTAAGCGCTAGTAAACGCTAGTAAACGCTAGTAAACGCTAGTAAAATAGCTAGCGTTTACTAGCATTTATTTTTTTGAATTGGGACTTTTCAATGGGTTACGGGCGATTCAAATAAAAAAATTAGGCTTCCCTCTTGTCTCCCGCTCAGGTTGCGCGCGAAGCGCCTCACCCAGCCTCTCGACCGCCGGCGGCGACGCAGGAGATGGATTTGATCGGGCGGCCGAGTTGGTCATCGCAATTGATGATAGGCCAGATTTCTGCCAATCGCAAGAATATGTCGAAGAATTCGAAAATTCATATATTCCATCAACCGGCCCCGACGCCTGGAGCGGCGGCCTTCGCCTGGGAGCGGCGCTTCCGACTGCGCAACGCCCGACCGCTCGTGATCCCAAGCGGAAGTTTCGCGCCTGCCCCACATCAAGACTTGCGCAGCAATTTTGTGCCCGAAAATCGTCGGCTTTGAGAGATGCAAGCTAACAAGAACGTCGCTTGGGCCGGCGGGCAAGCGCAGCTCGTAGAAAGCTGCATTGACCACCTAAGACAGCAAAAGAGCGGCCTCTCGACCGCCCCTCCGCTCTAAGCGCTATGCAGGCGCGCGGCTAACCGAGCGCCGCCACAACGGCTTTTTGCTGGTGCGCAGGCAGATGAGCCGCAACGGCGCGGATCATTCCGACGGCTGCTCTTTCAACTTCGGCGGCGGTCAAAACCTCGTGCGGGGCGGGATCGCCGCCATGAATCGCAAACCACAACGAGATGATCCATTCGATGTCCTTGACGTGCGTTGCGACAATCTTCTTGGGAGGCATAGTTCTCTCCTAATGCGCAGCGAATCGCCTGTTCCAAATCCGTTGAACAAACGCGAGGGCTCAAACCCCGCATTCAATTTAGTCGGCGCGAAATGAAGCCGCAGTGAGCGGGCTCACACAAGTCATGCCACGAAGCGCTACGCCGTAGAGCGACGCGTTATCTCTTTAGAGGCCAGTCGCCTGCGCCAGATAATCCCCCGGCGTCTCCCGTCAGTCGTTCTCGGACCTTCGCCTCGAGCCAAAGCCGCTCCATTTCGTCGAGGCTGGCGCTTTCGGGGGTTTGGCCGCCTTCGGCTAAGCGATGCTCGATATGGGCGAAGCGCCGCTCGAATTTGGCGTTGGCGCTGCGCAAGGCGGCCTCAGGATCGACCTTGAGGTGTCGAGCGAGGTTCACGGCCGCAAAGAGCAGGTCGCCCACCTCGTTCGACAGCGCCAGCGCCGAACCCTCGGCGATCTCCGCTTCAACCTCGATGATCTCCTCCCTGATCTTCTCCAGAACCGCGCGAACATCGTTCCAGTCGAAGCCGACTTTGCCGGCTTTCTCCTGAAGCTTCAGGGCGCGAGAGAGCGCCGGCGCCGCCAGCGGGACTCCGTCGAGCGTGCTGGATTTTGTCTCCGGCGCCCCTCCGTTCCTCGCTCCCGCCGCGAGTTTTGCCTGCTTCTCTTCGGCCTTGATGCGTCCCCACAGCGCCTTCACTTCGGCGGAACTGAGCGCCCCGGCGTCACCGAAGACATGGGGATGGCGGCGCACGAGCTTGGCGGTGATGGCCTCGACCACGCCGCCGAAATCAAACAGGCCCGCCTCCTCCGCCATGCGCGCATGAAAGACGACCTGCAACAGAAGGTCGCCCAGTTCCTCGCGCAGGTCTTCGCTTGCGCCGCGCTCGATCGCGTCAGCGACCTCGTAAGCCTCTTCGATGGTGAATGGCGCGATCGAAGCGAAGGTCTGTTGGACGTCCCACGGGCAGCCGCCGATCGGATCGCGCAGCGCAGTCATGATGTCGATCAGGCGACGAATGTCCCTGGAGGGTTGCATAACGGCTACCAGTCTAAAGCAGGCTGCAATGGGGAAGGAGTTGATTGCCGCCCTCGGACCTCGTGCCTCAAGGCGCCGCGAAGCGGCCTCGAAGGACGCTCCAGCGGGCGCGGGGACCCCCGCTCGCGCGGGGCGCCTCAGAATGAGGGGCGTGGGCGCATCGCGCTCTTGGTAGGCTACGCGCGAACGGCTTAAAGCGATAGCGAAATGGCTTCGCGTCCCTTCGGCGTATCCACCACTCTCATCGTCACTTGCTGGCCTTCGGCCAAATGCGAAATGCCGGCCGGGCCGAGGACTGAGATATGGACGAACACATCTTTGCCGCCGTCATCGCTGGCGACGAAGCCAAAGCCTTTGGCGTCGTCGAACCACTTCACCTTTCCGACGACCGAGACAGCGGTCGACGGATCAGGCGCAACCCGTCGTGGCCGAACTCCGTCGCTTGAGGGCCTTTGTGGCCGCTCAACAACGCCGGCGGCGTCGACTTCAAGCACGCGCGTCACTTGCGCTCCCTTGGCGCCTGCGCCGACCTGGACGCGCAATTTGGCGCCCGCAGGGACGGTGTCGTGACCTGCGGCATGCAGGGCGTTAGCGTGCAGAAACGCGTCGCCCGCGCCGCCCGCCAACTCAACGAATCCGTAACCCTTGTCCGCCTTGAACCATTTGACGACCGCATCGACTGGCGGCGCCCCGGAGTCCACCGGCGCGGCGCCTCCCCCCATGGGCGGTCCGCCAAAACCCCCTGCGTCCGGACCGCCGCCGAAGCTTCGTCCCGGACGAGGCCTCGATTCATAGGGCATCGGCCCATCGTCGTCGAACCCGCGCTTGCGAGGCGCCCTAAAGTCCTTACCCTTGCTCATGTTAGTCCCAAGTCCTCACCCAAAACCTTAATCGATAGGCGCGCATTGCGGCCCCTTGTGATCCGCTGGATTTCAGCGAAACTCCGTTCCGACTTTCCGTCTGAAAAGACCTCGTCGATTGGACACGCAATCCCCGAAGTGTCTGTCGACCCACTCAAAGGCAGGACTCCGCACATGGCAGAAGGAACTCGGGGGATTGTCCCGCGCGCTTGCGCGCTTCGGGAGGCGAAGTGCGCTTCGCCGCCGGCATACAAATAAAATATAGCGCGCGCATCATCGAATACCCGCTAGGCCGGTCGCAAAACGTACACGGACCTTGCAAGCTTAGACTAGCGCATTTTTATCGTCATCGCCAGATGGTCCAAGTGGGCGCAATAAACTATTTGTTCATTTAAACCGCTGTGTTGAGTGATTTATTTTAGGTCCGATTGTCTCAAATTGCGTCAAAAGGCCAACCTCTAGTAGAGCCTGATCCGTGGCTCTCCTACTGCGGGTGCAAGGCGCCCTGGAGCCGCGCCGGGACGAGACGAGGAATGGAAGCGTCGGTCGTTAGAGATCGACGAGCTCCAGCGACTTCGGCGCGCGCTCCTGAATGAAGGCGAATCGCGCCTCGGGCTTGGAGCCCATCAGCCGCTCGACCGCCTCTGCCGTCGCAACACACTCTTCTGCGATGATGGCGACACGCAGCAGGGCGCGTTTGGCCGGGTCCATCGTGGTGTCGCGCAAATCGCGCATCGGCATTTCGCCCAGACCTTTGAACCGGCTGACCTCGATCGCGCCACGGCCGGTGAACCCCGACTTCATCAATTCCTCTTTCTGGGCGTCATCGCGCGCGTAGAGGGAGCGCGCGCCCTGAGTCAGACGGTAAAGCGGCGGAACGGCGAGATAGAGGTGCCCTTCCTCGATCAGTTTCGGCGTTTGCCGGTAGAAGAAGGTGATCAGGAGCGAGGCGATATGAGCGCCGTCGACGTCCGCGTCGGTCATGATGATGATCTTGTCGTAGCGAAGATCGGAGGAACGGTAGTGGGCGCCAGCGCTGGCGCCGAGCGCCTGCATCAGATCGGAGAGCTGCTGATTTTGCGCAAGCTTGTCGCGCGCGGCTGACGCGACATTGAGGATCTTACCCCGTAAAGGCAACACGGCCTGCGACGCGCGATCGCGCGCCTGCTTGGCCGAACCGCCCGCTGAATCGCCCTCGACAATAAACAATTCAGAGCCTTGCGCCGACGAGTTCGTGCAATCGGCCAACTTGCCTGGCAGCCGGAGTTTGCGCACGGCGGTCTTGCGGGCGACCTCTTTCTCCATCCGGCGGCGAAGGCGCTCCTCAGCGCGCTCGATTCCCCAGTCGAGAAGCTTGGCCGCCTGGCTCGGCGCGGCCGCCAGCCAATGATCGAAGGCGTCGCGAACCACGCCATCGACCAATCGCGCGGCTTCGGCCGTTTGCAAACGGCCTTTGTTCTGTCCTTGGAATTCGGGCTCGCGAATGAAGACGGAGATCAGCGCTGCGCAACTGACCATAACGTCGTCGCTGGTCAGCGCGGCTGCGCGTTTGCTTTGGCCGATGCGGTCGGCATGATCCTTGAGCCCGCGCAGCAAAGCGGTGCGGAGACCCGCCTCATGGGCACCCCCGTCCGGGGTCGGGATGGTGTTGCAATAAGAGTGAACGAAGCCGTCGGCGCCTGCGAGCCAGGCGATCGCCCATTCAACCGAGCCATGCTTGCCCGCCTTCTCGACCCGGCCGGTGAAGACCTGATCGGCGACGAGCGCCTCGCCCTCGATGTCGGCGGCGAGATAGTCTCTTAAGCCCCCCGGGAAGTGAAACGTGGCTTCGGCTGGGACTTTCGAGCCGTCGCTGATGAGGGCGGGGGCGCAGCGCCATCGGATCTCGACGCCCCCGAACAGATAGGCCTTCGAGCGCGCCATCTTGAACACCCGCGCGGGATCGAAGCGCGCCTGAGCGCCGAAGATCTGTGGATCGGGCAAGAAGCGCACCTTGGTGCCGCGACGGTTCAACGTCTTGCCTACAATCGTAAGCCCGCTCGTCGGCTTGCCGCGCGCGAACGTCTGCCGATAGAGCGTCTGCCCGCGGGCGACCTCGACCTCGAGTTTTTCGGACAGCGCGTTCACCACCGAGACGCCGACGCCGTGGAGTCCGCCGGACGTCTCATAAGCGCCGCTGTCGAATTTGCCGCCGGCGTGCAGCATCGTCATGATGACTTCGAGCGCTGATTTTTTTGGAAATTTCGGGTGCGGATCGACCGGCATGCCTCGGCCGTTGTCGATCACGCTCAAATAGCCGCTGTCTTCCAGTGAGACTTCGATGAAAGTCGCGTGGCCGGCGACGGCTTCATCCATCGAATTGTCGATGACCTCGGCAAACAGATGATGCAGCGCGTTCGAATCGGTTCCGCCCACATACATGCCTGGCCGCCGGCGGACAGGCTCCAGCCCCTCGAGCACTTCGATCGAGGCGGCGGTGTAGTTCGCTTCGTCTGGCGTTCCGTTGCGCACGCCAGGCTTGCCATTGAGCGGCGCGGGTTTGCCGCGTCGAGGCGCTGCCGCGCCGAAAAGATCATTCATGTTGTCGGTCACACTTTGACGAATCGCGCCCTGTTCAGGCTACCACGGGCAGGGGAGAACGAAAATAGAACCCTCGCTTCCGCGGCGCACTTGGCGCCTGAGAGGGCCGAGCGCGCCTGAGAGAGGGGAACGGGATAGGCGCCGCGTCGTGTCTCAGTTTGAATTCGAGAGATGGTGCGGCCGCGCGTCGCAGGCGACCCCTAACTCATGCTATGCCAAGCGGCAAGCATGGGGAGCCCGGCATGCCAGATCGACGAGAGCTATACCGCAGCCCAAACGGCGATACCTGGTTCCTCGGCCGGGAGCCCGCGAACGGGCACGCCTTCATTATCCATCAACCCAACGCGCCTTCGGGCGGCCGTTTGGCGCACATTGAAGTCGGCGCCTTCCTGAGAGAAGGGACGGGGCCTGAGCAGCAGGCTCTCTTGCGGTTGGTTGGAACATTGGTCGATGTCCCTCCCTACGCCGACCAAAGGCGCAAAGCGCCTGGAAGCCGCGGCTCGGCGACCTGAGTGACCTTAAATTCCCGTCAGCAGGGTACGCGTCGCCGCGGCGACGTCCTTGTGGCGCATCAGCGCTTCCCCGACCAAAAACGCTTCCACCCCGGCCTTGGCCAGCCGCTTGCAGTCTGCGTGGTCGGAAATGCCGCTTTCGGCGACCACGATCTTGCCTGCCGGGATTGAGGGCAGAAGGCGTTCACACACTTCGAGCGACGTCTCGAAAGTGCGGAGGTTGCGGTTGTTGACGCCAATCAGGCGGCCCTCGAGAGCAAGCGCGCGTTTGAGCTCGTTTTCGTCATGCGTCTCGATCAGCACGTCGAGGCCGAGATCATGCGCGGCCTTGTTGAGGGTCTTGGCGAGGTCGTCGTCGACCGCGGCCATGATGATGAGGATGCAGTCGGCGCCCCAGGCGCGCGCCTCCAGCACCTGATAGGCGTCGAAGAGAAAATCCTTGCGCAAAATGGGAAGCGTTGTGGCCTTGCGCGCTTTCATCAGCTGGTCGGGTGAGCCTTGGAACGAAGGCCCGTCGGTCAGCACGGAGAGGCAGGATGCGCCGCCCGCCTGATAGGCCTTGGCGAGGGAGGCCGGCTCGAAATCCTCGCGTATGAGCCCTTTCGAGGGGCTCGCCTTCTTGATCTCGGCGATGAGGCCGAACCGCCCCTCGTCGATCGCTCTTTGCAGCGCCTTGATGAAGCCGCGCGGCGGAGACTGGCCGTCGATCTCGCGCTCCAAGGTGGCGCGCGGCACCCTGACCTTGGCGTCGGCGATTTCCCGCCGCTTATAACTTTCGATCTTTTTCAGGATGTCGGTCATCGGCGTTCCGACGGTCAAGCGTTCGACGCTGCGATCAATCGATCGAGCGTGCGGCGCGCGGCGCCGGAGCGGATCGCCGCGTCGCCCATGGCCACTCCCTCCTTAATAGAGCTGGCTTTACCGGCGATCACAAGCGCCGCGCCCGTGGTTATGAGCCCGATGTCGCGATAGGCGCCCTCGGCGCCGTCAAGCACATCCTTGAGCGCCCTGGCGTTCTGCTCCGGCTCTCCGCCCTTGAGCGCCGCCGGCGCCGAGCGGGGCAGGCCGGCTGCTTCCGGCGTCAGTTCGAAGGCGTGCAGCGCGCCGCCTTTGAGCTCGACCACTTTGGTCGGCCCGGTGGTGGTGATCTCGTCGAGACCGTCGAGCCCGTGCGTCACCCAAACGCGCTCGGAGCCAAAGTTGCGCAGGACTTCAGCGATCGGCTCGAGCCAGGCGGCGGAGAAGACGCCGACGAGCTGGCGCTTGACCCCGGCCGGATTGGAGAGCGGCCCGAGAATGTTGAACAGCGTGCGCGTGCCGAGCTCGACCCGCGTCGGGCCGACATGGCGCATCGACGCATGATGCGCCGGCGCCATCATGAAGCCGATCCCGGCTTCATCAATGCAGCGCTCGACCCCGTCGGGCGCAAGGCCAATCTTGACGCCGAGCGCGGCGAGCGTGTCCGCGGCGCCCGAACGCGAGGAGGCGGCGCGATTGCCGTGCTTGGCGACCGTCACGCCGCAGGCGGCGGTAATGATCGCGGCCAGCGTCGAGACATTGAGCGAGCCCGAACCGTCGCCGCCAGTGCCGACGATATCGATCGCTTCCGGTGGCGCTTTTACCGTGAGCATCTTCGCCCGCATCGCCGCGACAGCGCCGGTGATCTCGTCGACTGTCTCCCCGCGCACCCTCAGCGCCATGAGGAACCCGCCCATTTGCGAAGGCGTCACTTCGCCCGACAGCATCGAATCGAAGGCGCTTTCCGCCTCGGTCCGCGTGAGCGTCGCCCCCGCGGCGACTTTTGCGATCAGAGGCTTGAACGATTCCATGTCCTCATTTCGCGTTCAGGATGCGTGCTGGCGCTGATGAAAGGCGTCGGCCAGGTCGAGGAAATTGCGCAGGATTTGCCGGCCATGCTCGCTGGCGATGCTCTCCGGGTGGAACTGCACCCCGAATGCCGGACGATCAATGTGCTGAACGCTCATGACGAGCCCCTCGTCGTTCTCCGCGCTGATCTCGAGTTCGGCGGGCGCGCTTGATCGCTCGATGATGAGCGAGTGATAACGTGTCGCAGAAAAGGGGCCGTTCAGACCACGGAAGAGTCCGCGCGCATTGTGGGAAATGCGCGACACCTTGCCGTGCATGGGCGCCGGCGCGCGCACGACCTCGCCGCCGAACGCCTGCCCGATCGCCTGATGACCGAGACAGACCCCGAGCATCGGCGTCGTCTCGCTCGCTGCGCGGACAAGGTCGAGACAGACGCCCGCCTCGTTCGGCGTGCAAGGACCGGGCGAGAGCACGATAGCGTCTGGTCTGTCCGCGAGCGCTTCCGCGACCGTGATCTCGTCGTTGCGCCGCACAGACACCTCCGCGCCCAGCTCGCCGAGATAGTGGACGAGGTTGAACGTGAAGCTGTCATAGTTGTCGATCAGCGTGACACGCTGCATCTCGTCTCCCGCTTAACGAAGGGAGCCGTCTTTTCCGATGCTGTGCCGCGCGCGTCAAGTTGAGCGTAATGCTGCGATGAGAGCCGTCGCTTCTACTGTTCGAGCGTCTCGGCTGGGCCTTCGCGTGTGAACGCTGTTCGCGCGAGCGTGTCGAGGTTACAGACGCTCGATTGCAATGAGCGCCCAAGGATCGCGCGCCGGCGCCTCGTAGCCGAGGATCTCCGCGCGTTCGCCGACCGTCATGCCGACATCGTCTAGGTAGCGAAGCGGCAGCCCCGCCAGCCGGCTGCGATCGACGGCCGCTCCCGCGCGCTTGGCCAATTGGTTAAGAATTCCTTTCACAATGGCGCTAGCCCAGGAAATCTCGAAATCGGCCCGAGAAGGAGCCAGATTTGTAGAAGACGCAGTCACTTTACCAATCCTTTACCTCTATTTGCGGCTCTTGCGCTCGCTTCCAGCGGATATATAAGGCGCTTGTACATCGTAATGGAGTCATTCTTTCTGCGTCGGTGGTATAGGAAAGCTAAACTATGAACCCCCTCCACCGATTGCCGCCGCTCAACGCCCTTCGGGCCTTCGAGGCGGTCGCGCGCCATTCGTCGTTCGTGCGCGCCGCGCAGGAATTGCATGTGACCAAGGCTGCGGTCGCGCAGCAGGTGCGCGCGCTCGAGCAGGAGATCGGAGCGAGGCTCGTTGAGCGAAATGGCCGCGGGCTTCAGTTGACGGAGTCGGGCGTCGCTGGGGCCGCGACTTTGGCGGAAGGATTTGCGCTCCTCGCCAAGGCTGCGCGCGCGATGCGCGAGGGCGACGGGCGCCGCTTCCTCATCATCAATTCGGCGCCGTCTTTTGCTGCGACCTGGCTGGTTGGCCGGATCGGCAAATTCAAGGCCCGCCATCCGGAGACCGACGTCCTGATCGACGCCAATCCGATCGACGAAGCGCTCGAACTCCGGCACCGCCGACGCGCTAATCCGTTGGGGCGCGGGCGAGTTCCCCGGACTTGCGGTGACGCTTCTGTTCAAGGAGAACGTGTTTCCGGTCTGCGCGCCCAGGCTCATCGCGGGCGACGATCCGCTCCGCTCGCCCGAGGATCTCGCCCGCCACACCCTCCTGCACCTCGACTGGAACCCAGCGCACGCCTCCTGGCCCACGTGGTCCGACTGGCTTAAGGCCGCGGGCGCGCGCAATGTCGAGGCCACGCACGGCGTGTTCTTCAACAACATGGCGATGACGCTGCGCGCCGCCGCCCAGGGGCAGGGGGTGGCGCTGACCTCGTTCGCGATCGCCGCCGACGATCTGGCCGCCGGGCGCCTCATCGCGCCGTTCAAGACCAGCGTCGCGACGCCATTCGGCTACTATTTCCTGTGCCGGCCGGACGAGGCCGGCTCGCCCCGCATCAAGGCTTTGCGCGAGTTCCTGACGCAAGAGGCGACGCTGTCGGCGGCTGAGCCGGGGTGAGTCGTGTCCTGCGGCCACGTATCGCACGGGTTAGTGGGATTGGGGGTCGGGCGTCGTGGGACAATTCGCGCTACGGGCGCGTTGAGGTCATCTCCCACCGCCTTTGGTGTCACGACGGGATCCCGTTGACCGCCTTTTCTCTGGCATGTTAGCTCTCGCTGGCTCGCGGTCTTGACCGCCGGACGCACCATCAAGGACAAACGCGGACATGCAAGCGCGTTCCAAAGCGCGCGGTACTCGTCTCCGAGGGAGGATATTTCCATGAATCGCAACATCTCGATGCTCGCACTTGCTGCCGCGGCCGGGCTCTTCGCCGGGCCGGCGTCGGCGGACACAAGCGACAAGAAAATCGCCTTTTCCAATAACTACGCCGGCAATTCCTGGCGCCAGGCGATGCTGAAAAGCTACGACATCGTCACCAAGAAGGCCGTCACCGACAAGGTCGTCGCCGCGGCCGATGTGTTCACCACCGCGGACAAGGAAGTGCCGACGCAGGCCGCGCAGATCCAGAACCTCATCCTGCAGGGCTATAACGCGATCGTCATCAACGCCGCCTCGCCCGACGCGCTGAACGGCGCGATCAAGCAGGCCTGCGACGCCGGCATCGTCGTCGTTTCCTTCGACGGCATCGTCACCGAGCCTTGCGCCTACCGCGTCGTCGTCGACTTCAAGGACATGGGTAAGCAGGAAGTCGAGCAGATGGCCAAGTTTGAGCCCAAGGGCGGGAACCTGCTCGAGATCCGCGGCCTTGCCGGCACCTCGATCGATGACGCCATCCACGCCGGAATACTCGAGGGCGTGAAGGCGCATCCCGATTTCAAGATCGTATCCTCGGTCACCGGCGACTGGGATCAGACAACAGCGCAGAAGGCGGTGGCGACGGTGCTGCCCTCGCTGCCGCCGATCGTCGGCGTCGTAGATCAGGGCGGCGACGGCTATGGCGCGGCGCAGGCGTTCGCCGCCGCAGGGAAGCCGCGTCCGACCATCATCGAGGGCAATCGCCAGGACGAATTGCAATGGTGGAAGGAGCAGAAGGAGAAGGACGGCTATAAGACCTGGTCGGCGTCAATCGCCCCCGGCGTCTCGACCCTCGCCTTCTGGGTCGCGCAGCAGGTTCTCGACGGCAAGAAGGTCCCGCATGATCTCCTGGTGCCCTATCTCGCCTTCACCCAGGACGACTTCGAGAAGGAATTGCCGAATATCGCCAAGGGCGGCGTCGCCAGCCATGAATACACCCAGGCGGACGCCATCGCGGCGATCAAGGCCAACGAGAAGTAAGTCCGCGGAGGCGATGAAGCGCCGCCCAGCGCCTGAGGCGATAAGACAATGGAGGACGCTGGCGCTTCACTTGTCGATTTCATCGGCGTCGAAAAGTCCTATGGCGCCGTCCGGGCTCTGGACGGCGCCGATTTTTCGCTTTTAGCCGGCGAATGCGTCGGCGTCGTCGGCCACAACGGCGCCGGCAAGTCGACGCTGATGCACGTCCTCAACGGCGGCGTCACGCCGGATCGCGGCCGACTCGTCGTCGGGGGCGAGGAGCAGCCGGACTGGAACTCGGCGCGCGCAAGAGCGCTGGGACTCCGCTGCGTCTTTCAGGAATTGTCGCTCTGCCCGAACCTGACGGTGGCGGAAAACGCCCGTGTCGTTCATCCGGCGATCTATGGCTTTGGCTGGCGGCGCAGGGCAGGGCGGCTCATTCTCGATAAGCTCGACGAGATTTTTCCGGGTCATGGCGTGAGACCTGGCGACCTGGTTCAGGACTTGACGATCGGCCGAAGGCAGATGGTCGAAATCGCGCGCGCTTTCTCGGTCTCGGATGCGCCTGCGCGCCTCGTCATTCTCGATGAACCGACCTCGTCGCTTGACGCGCATACGGCTGGGCAACTCTTGGCGCATGTGCGCCGCTCGGTCGGGTCCGGCGTGAGTTGCGTTCTGATCTCCCATATCCTGGGCGAGGTGTTGTCCACGTGCGACCGCATCGTCGTCATGCGCGACGGCAAAGGGGTGGCGGCCGACCTCGCGCGAAATTTCGACCGGGCGAAGCTGGTTAGCGCCATGGGCGGCATTGAGCCCGAAGCTCCACGGACTCAAGGCCCGGGGGCGACCCGTGCGCGCGGCGAAACCCGGATCGTCGTGCGCCTGCGCCCGGAACGACAGGCGGACGATTGGGATGTGGTGGCGCGCGAGGGCGAGATCATCGGCCTTGCCGGACTCGCGGGCCATGGCCAGACGGATCTCTTGCTCGCGACCTTCGCCGCCGCCTCGCATCCGCGCGCGAGCGCGACAGTCAGCGCGCCGGTCGCGCTTGTGGCCGGAGACCGGCAGTCGGACGGCGTCTTTCCGGGATGGTCGATCGCCCTCAACATCGGCGTGCGCTCGCTGAAGAAGTTCCGCTCAGGGCCGCTGCTCTCGTCTCGCCTCGAGGACGAACTCGCCAACGCCTGGCGTGAGCGCATCAAGATCCGCACGCCCGATGTTCGCAACAATATTCTCTCGCTCTCGGGCGGCAATCAGCAGAAGGCGTTGTTTGCGCGCGCGCTTGGCTCCGACGCGCGCATCCTGCTGATGGACGATCCGATGCGCGGCGTTGATTTCGGCACCAAGCTCGAAGTCTACGAGCTCATCCGGGCCGAAGCGGAACGGGGGCGGACCTTCCTCTGGTACACGACCGAGGTCGAGGAGCTGAAGAACTGCGACCGCGCCTACGTATTCCGCAACGGCGCAATCGTCGCCGAACTGGCGCGTGACGAACTGAACGAGGAGCAGGTGATCCACTCTTCGTTCGCGGGCGCCGCGTGACCATGAGCGCAGCCGCGGCTGTCCCGTCGGCAAATGCGAGCGGGGCCGACTGGCGGCGTCGGCTGCGCGCCGCTCTCCCGGCTTTGTCGCTGGCTCTGGTCATCGCCGCCATCGCCTGGCTCAACCCGCGCGCGATCAGCTATTTCGGCTTCACGCTGATGCTGAATCTCGCGATCCCGATCGCGCTCGCCACCATGGCGCAGATGTTCGTCATCGCGGGCAACGACCTCGATCTGTCGATCGGCACTTTCGTCGGCTTTGTCTGTTGCGTGGCGGCGACCTGGCTGCACGACGAACCCTGGCTTGGCGTCCTAACGCTGGTCGGCTGCGTCGCGCTTTACGCCGCGCTCGGCGCGCTCATCTATCTGCGCAATCTGCCATCGATCGTCGTCACGCTCGGCATGAGCTTCGTCTGGCAGGGTCTTGCGATCCTTCTTCTGCCGAAGCCCGGCGGCAAGGCGCCTGGGTGGCTGCTGGCGATCATGGGCGTCAAGCCGCCGTTCATCCCCTTTCCGATCGTCGCCGCCGTGGTCATCGCTGGCGTCGGCTATTTCGGGCTGATGCGGACCTCTTACGGCGCAGTCCTGCGCGCCTCGGGCGGCAATGCGCTGGCGATCGAGCGCGCCGGATGGTCGCTGTTGCGCGCGAAAATGACCTTGTTCGCGCTGGCTGGTATTTTCGGCGTGTTGTCAGGAATGGCGCTGGTCGGCATCACCACGTCCGCCGACGCCAATATCGGCAATGGCTATACGCTGCTCTCCATCGCCGGCGTGATCCTCGGCGGGGGCGAGTTCGTCGGCGGTTCCGTCTCGCCGATCGGCGCGGTGCTCGGCGCTCTGACCATGGCGATGGCGGCCTCGCCGCTTCTGACCTTCATGCACATTCCGCCCGACTGGCAGGTCGCGGCGAACGGGGCGATCCTCATCATCGTTCTCGCCGCGCGCGTCGTTATCACCCGCAAAGGGTCGGAGCGATGACCGCCACGTTCCAGACGCTCCTCAAGCGGCCATGGATCTGGTCGTTTGTCGGCGCGGGCGTGGTGTGGCTTGCGGCGATTGCCTTCACCGGCGGCTATGGCGCCGGCGGGATGCTGACGGCGGCGCTTTCCCTCGCCGTCTTCACCGTCATTGTCGGCGTCGGGCAGATGTTCGTCATCACGCTCGGGCCCGGCAATGTCGACCTCTCTCTGCCGGCCAATATCGGGCTCGCGAGCGCGGTGGCGATGAAGACGATGGGCGGCGACGACCGGCTGGTCCTCGTCGGCCTCGTCGCGGCGATCGTGTGCGGGCTTGCGGTCGGGCTCGCCAACTACCTTTTGATCTGGGCTTTGCGCATACCGCCGATTATCGCGACGCTGTCGGCGAGCTTCATCATCCAATCTATCGACATCAGCTACGGCCGCGGCCTGCAGATTAAGCCCCCGCCCGGCTTCGCCGACTTCACCAATATCGTGATCGCGGGCGTGCCTGTCCTGGCGATCCTGACCGTGCTGTTCACGATCGCCGCCGCCATCGCGCTTCACCGTACGATCTGGGGGCGATCTGTCGTGGCGATTGGACAGAACCAGCGCGCGGCGCGGCTGGCGGGCCTGAAGGTCGAGCCCGTGCGCTGCGCCACTTACGCTTTGTGCGGCGCGCTGGGAGGACTCAACGGGGCGTTGCTCGCCGGCTATTTCCGCGGCGCCAATATCGACATTGGCAACGAGTATCTCTTGGCCTCGATCGCCGTCGTCGTCATCGGCGGAACCTCGGTGTCGGGGGGCAGGGCGAACCTTCCAGGCGTCTGGGGCGGCGCGCTGTTCCTGGTGTTGTTGCTGACCATGCTCAACACCTTTGGCGTCAGCGCCGGCGTGCGCCTCTTGCTGACCGGGCTGATTATCGTGGCTGTCATCACCGCCGCCGGCGGCGAGAAGCCGGCGCGCTGAGGGTGGCGACGTAAGCGGTGGCGCGCGCCGCAAGACGGCGCGCGCGGTCGCTGGCCTCAGCCGGCTTTGAGCGCCTGCATCTGCTGCTCGAGGTCGGCGAGGGTGAGGCCGCCAGGGGTCTTGCCGCCGCCCGCGATCCAGGTCGAGTCGGCGATGGCGTAGGTCTCATCGACATATTTGGCGAAGAACGCCCAGGTCATCGTGTAATACTGACCCCAGGAGATGAGGCGCGCGCCGCTCGCCGTGTAGCCGGCAAGAACGACAGCGTGTCCGCCTACGATCTGCGTTTGGGTGTTCTCGACGTCCCATACCGCCGGCGGCTGGCCGGTGGGCGGGACGATGTATTGCGGCACATCGAAGCCGATATAGGCGACGCCGCAGTTGCTGATCGCGCGCTTGACGTCGTCTGTGTTGCGAGGATCGACTTCGACAAAGGCGTCGATCTTATGCACCGTCTGGCCGTTTGAGCCCATGGGCGCGCCCTTGGTGAGCAGATACTTGAGCACATGCTGTTCGTTTCCGCCTGGCCCCTCGCCGCCTTGCGAGGGCTTGTAGCCACAGGCGAGCTCATAGAGCTTCTCGACGTCGACATCCGGCTCTGTTTCGATCGACTTGTGCTTCGAGGCGTTGAAGCTCCAAACCTGCAGCGCATGGTAGAACGCCGCGCAGGTGCAGTCGCCTAGCGTGTCGTTCATCATCATGCCCAGGTTCTTTGGCATGCCCTTGGTGTAGTCGACCTGGGCGGGCGGAGGCGGCAGTTTCTTCCCCGCCAGCAGCGCGCTCATATGCGGAATGCGCGAGTCGTGCGCGCGCGGCAGCCGGCCGAGTTTGAAATGGGTGACCGCGGTCTTCGGATGGGTGACGGCTTCATGCTTCGTCATGACAATGCTCCTCCTTTTAGTATGGTTTGCTGCTGCTATCGTTTGCTCCTCCGCTCGGGCGGCAACCGCCCGAGCTTGAAGCCGGGTGAAATTTCCGCGTGTTCCGGCTCACGCGACGCGGCGGCGCCGGCCTCGATGATCGCCCATGTCGCGATCAGGCTCGCAGCGGTGGTGAGCCCGCCGTACTTGGCGTAGATGAGCCCTGCTTGCTGGTTCGCTTCTTCGATCTTGTTATTCGGATTTGGAATTTGCGGGTCCGAAGCGTTGCGGATCGCGTGCCAGGACATCGATTTGAATGATTGCAGGGCGTTGGCGACCATCGCGTCACCCATGTCGCAGGCGCGCCCGAGGCCTTGCAGATGGTAGTGGTCGGTCGAATCGTCGAAGGCGAAGACGTCGGTCGTCACCACTGCGTCGCCCGGAGACGAAAAGATCTTCGGCGTCGGCCGAGCGCCAGAAATGCGCGCGGCGTTGACGCCCATCAGGGCCGGCGTCATGGCGGCTAGAGCGCCCGCGGGCAGGGCCGACGGAGCGTAACTCGCTTTCGCCCATGGCTCGTTCTTGAATTGATGCCGGCAGTCGAATTTGACTGTGCCCGCGACCACGACGTCGCCGAGCTTGACGTCGGCGCCGATGCCCCCGCCTGTGCCAGTGGTGATGAGGACCTTCGGTTCGACGGCCGCAGCGATCTCGGCCATGAGCCGGCGCACGGGATATTGCGGCCCGTCGTAATCAAGATGCAGGCCCGATTTGAACAGGAGCACCCGCTGTCCGTGGATCGTGCACGGAAAGTAGAGGCCGAGGCTATGGTGATATCGCGCCATGTCGGGGCGCTTGTCGTTGAACGGCGCCTTCGGGCCCGTCACCAGAGGCGCATAGCTCGCGACGTTGTGGCGGTATTCGTACCATTCGGCGGTGGGATGGCCGGGCGTGAATAGCGCAGCCATTGCTGAGGCTTCAGCCGCTGTCCAGGTGACGACGACCGCGTCGTAGCCCTTGAACTTGGAAAGGTCGGCGCTCTCGGAGGGCGCCTTCGCGAGCGGCGCCGGCGTCGGCGCGGCGCCGGGAGGCCAGGGCACGGGCGACGGCAACGCCGCCTCGGCTACCAGGATGTCTTCAGGAAGCCCCATCGTTCGAAACCTGGGGTGCGGTTTCGCCGGGTCGAAATTGAGGATGACATCGTCGACGTCGAGCGGGTGAGCCATAATTGCTCCGGGTTGCTTCCGCCCTTAAAATTCACCGGACTGGACGCCGCGGCCGCAGCTCGTACTGACATATCTCCCGGGTCCGCGCTGTGACGGCCGTCACAGCGCAAAACAACAGCCCATGGTCGAGGTCAAGTATATTGAGGGAATCGGCGCAACCCCCGCGGGCTCAGCCCTCGAACGCTTCCACTGCCTGAACGTCCGGCAGGAAGTGCTTGAACAGGTTCTCGATTCCGTGCCGGAGCGTCGCCGTCGAAGAGGGGCAGCCGGAGCAGGCGCCCTTCATCTTGAGATAGACTACGCCGTCGCGGAAGCCCTTGAAGATGATATCGCCGCCGTCGTTCGCCACCGCCGGCCGGACGCGGGTCTCGATCAATTCCTTGATCGCCTCGACCGATTCGGCGTCCTTGGGGTCGAAGAATTCGCCGGTCGTAATGGAATCGGCGCCGCCCGTCTCGATCAACGGCGCGCCGGAGAGATAGAACTCGGTCACGACGCCGAGCACCGCTGGGCGCAGATGCTGCCATTCGCCGTCGGTCTTGGTCACCGAGATGAAATCGTTGGCGAAGAACACCCCGCTCACGCCGGGCAGCTGCATGAGGGCTTTGGCGAGCGGCGAGCGCTCGGCTTGAGCCTCGTCGCGCGCCTCGAACGTGCCCTCGTCCATAACCGGCCGGCCGGGAAGGAATTTGAGGGTTGCGGGATTGGGAGTGGTTTCGGTCTGGATGAACATGGGGCTTGGCTCCTGCGTCCTAGATAGGCTTGCTGGCGTCCCGGCGCAAGAAACGGCGGCGAGCCGCGGCGGCCGCGGTCGCGGCGCCGCCGGTCGAGGGCCGTCGCGATGAACCGGGCGCGCCCGGGGCCACGAATTCCATGCAAGCAAAGACGCCATAAACGCCAATAGACGCCAGTAAACGCTAGTAAACGTTAGTAAAAGTGCTAGCGTTTACGAGCGTTTATTTTCTCGAATCGAGACTTTTCAAAGGGTTAGAGCCGATTCAAATAAAAAAATCTGGTGGCGCTCGCTCCGCGCGCGATAGGCCCGACGCCTTTGATCCCTTTGCTCCATCCTTGTCTCCACGCCGGCCATCACGCGGGCTTGCGATGCTGAGGAAATCTATATAGCATAAAGTTTTGTTTTACGGAAGAGATTGTTTTGTGGACGAATTGCGCCGGAGCCAATCCAGGACCCGCTTGCGCGGGTCTCTTCCTTAACCGAGCCGGCCTGGGTAGCCGCAAAAGCTTCGGATCCGGGCTTGATCGTGGCGCGCTCTTCGGGTGGCGGCCCCCTGCGGTATTCCGTCAACATCACCTTGGATGCCTGCTGGGATCGTTAACACGCCGCCTCCACCGACTTCGTCCTGAGGCGCGCCCCGAAAGGGGCCTCGAAGGACGTTCCAGCCGGCGCAAGCGTGGCCTTGAGCGCGGTCTGGAATATCCTTCGAGGCCCTTTGCTCGCGCAAGGGCCGCCTCAGGATAAGGTCCGCGCCGAAGGATATGGACGCTAACGATTGAAGGTTTTTGCCTCATCTCGCCCGAAATACCCCCCGGCGCCTCGCGCCACCGGAATTCGGGCTAACTCAGTCGAATCATCCGCGATTGAACCCTGCGCGCGGCTTTCGCTCTTGGTCCAGCGCATCCGGCGCCGGCTCCCAGCCGAACACGCTGCGCCCGCCATAGGCGTGCGAGAGCTGCAGCTCTTCGGCGATCACCTCCGGCGCCGGCGGTCCGGCCGCGCGCCGCTCGACCCGGCGGGCCTCGTCGTCGAGACGCTTGAGCGCCGCGAGCCGGTCGTCCTGGCCGAGCTTCGCCTTCTCAACCGTCGCCTTCATGATCCGGATCGTCTCGTCATAGACTTTGAGCGGCACTGGGAAGGGATGGCGGTCCTTGCCGCCGTGGGCGAAGGCGAAGCGGGCCGGATCGGTGAAGCGATAGGGCGCGCCGTGGACCGCTTCGGCGACCATCGCGAACGCGCGCACCGTGCGGGCGCCGACGCCGGGAATAAGAAGCAATTCGGCGAAGTCGGCCGGCCCCCGATTGGCGGCCGCCGTGAACGTCGCGTGAAGGCGGGAGCTGAGCACGTCGCTCGCGCGCACGTCGTGATGAGCGGGCATGACGAGATGGGGCAGGGTCAGCTGGACGGGATCGGGCGGGGGCTTCCGAGGTTTCGCCTCGATGGCGGCGAGCTCGCGGGCGAGGCCGTCGGGACCTAGCGAATCCAGAAGCTCAAGCTGGGCTCGGCGGGAGGCGTCCGCGCGACGATTGGTGAGGTCGACGATTTCGCCTTGATGGATTCCGTCAATCGCATTGTGCGGCTCTTCGACGAAGCTCTTGAGGCCCTCGGACAGCCAATGGTAGCGGCGAGCGGTGCGGCTCGAATCGTTCATGCCCTGCTGGACGACGGTCCAGCGCCCATCGTCGGTGACGATAAAGCCGTGCAGGTAAAGATCAAAACCGTCCTGGACAGCGGCGCTGTCGACCTTCGCCACCAGCCGGCTGACGTCGGCGAGCGCGGCGCCGTCGATTCCGACCCGGTCGCCGATGGCTGCGAGTTCAAGCGGCGTCTTTCGCGACTGTTTGCCGCGGCCGCCGCAGACATGGATTCCGAGTTCGCCCGAGAGAGGCTCAAGGCCTCGCTTGAGCGCGCCGATCACGCTCGTCGTTATGCCCGACGAATGCCAGTCCATGCCCATGACCGCGCCGAACGACTGGAACCAGAACGGATGAGCGAGGCGGCGCAGCAACTCGTCGCGGCCATAATGGTGGACAATCGCCTCGCCGATGACCGCGCCGAGGCGGGTCATGCGCTCCGCCAGCCACGAAGGCACGCGCCCGCCATGCAGCGGCAGATCGGCGCTTCCTGATCTCTGGGCCATACGGTATTCCGAGATTCGCTCTAATCAGGCTCGGCGCTCCTGAGGGAGCAGGCGAGTCTAGAGCATGATGCGGTCCGATGGAATCGTCATCGCGAGGAGCGCCTCTGGCGCGACGTCGCGATCCAGGAACCGTGGAGCGCCCAAGGTTCCCCTGGATTGCTTCCCCCCGGGTCCCAAAGCCGGGGGGTCGCAATGACGGGGGTACAATTGGCTCCAAACTCACCGCCAGTCGCTCTTGCCGAAGCTCTCGTCGATGGCGTAGCCGACGCCGCGCACGGTGCGGATCGGATCCCGCTCCTTCCCTTTCGACAACCTCTTGCGCAGGCGTCCGATGTGCACATCGACCGTGCGTTCATCGACGTCCGCCGACCGCCCCCAGACAAGGTCGAGCAATTGCGCCCTCGGGAACACCCGGCCCGGCTTCTCGAGCAGATTTTCGAGCAGCCGAAAATCGATCGGGCCGAGGCCGATTTCGCGATTACCGCGCCGAACGCGCCCGGTAAGCCGGTCCAGATCGAGGTCTCCGACGTAGAGCCGTTCGGCGATCCGTTCCGGCCGACTGCGCCGGAGCAGCGCGTGCACGCGCGCCATCAATTCAATCACCGAGAACGGCTTGACGACATAGTCATCCGCTCCGACGGCGAGACCGCGCACCCGCTCGGATTCTTCGCGCCGGGCCGTGACCATGATGATCGGCAATGTCCGTGTCGCCTCGCGCGCCCGCAACCGCCGGCAAATCTCGATGCCCGACAGGCCCGGCAGCATCCAGTCGAGAATCAGGAGATCAGGCGCATTTTCAGCCAGGCGCAACTCGGCCTCGTCGCCGCGCGCGACGCTTTCAACGACGTAGCCCTCCGCCTCCAAATTGTAACTGATCAGCAAGGCCACATCGATCTCGTCCTCGACGACGAGAATGCGCGGTGCGGAGACAACGCTCGGATGGGCGATGGGCCTGCTCGTCTCGTTCATCAGCCGTCGCCTCCGGGGACAGTCGTGCTCGCGTCATCCCCGGGCGACTCCTCCATCCGCTCGTGTTGGCTCGCGCGCTCCGCATGCGAACAGCCGTTATCCGACTTAGCGACGGACCGACGTCTCCGCTCCAAGGCGTACCCTGAGAGACAAAATGGCAGGGTGATGGCGTAGGTAGCCACCGCGGCGAAGCCGCTGCAACTCGCAGAAATGTGGAGGAAAGCCAACTAACACCGGCTAACACTGTTCACAATTTGCTGCGGAGCTCTCGCGAAATCTAACAATGTCCGTTTGCAACTCCGTCGGGCCGCCTAAAACGACCACATCACTACTGCAAGCATGACGTATTGGGGACGGCGGGTTTGACCTCCTGGCGTCGGGACGGTCAGCGATCCGCGGCCGCGAGGACCTTCCGTGAGGTCGCGGGCTTTGGGGTTTTGGACAATCTGAGCCGCGGCGCGGGCTCACGCGGGGCGACAAGAGTTGCAGCCCGAACGCGGCGCGTGGCCGGCAAGCGCGACATTCATCTCCAATTCAGTATGGGAAGCGCAGATAGCGATTGTACGCGAAACAAGAGTCGGAAGACTCGCTTCAGGAGGAACTGCAATGATCAACAAATATCTCGCCATGGGCCTCGGCGCTCTCATCGCACTCGCGCCAGTCGCCGCCGAGGCCCAAGAGCAGGTGGCCCAGGCCGCCCCCGCTACCGCTCCCGCCGCCGCCCCCGCTGCGGCCACCGGAACCCACGGAATGCAACGGCGGTCAGGACGACGCACCACTCGCCATCAGCGACGGCACACGCGCCGCACCGGTCAACCTGCCCCCGCCGCAACAGCTCCAGCGAAATAGCGGTCCGGCTGCCTTCAAACGCCCGACCGCGCGGTTCGATGAACTCCCAATTGCATACGCACCGTGGGTTTATGCACGGTTGGTGGAGGGGCCGACCGATGCGGCCCCCCACCGACGTTGTCTAGTCCCGTCGGAGTGACTGCCGACGACCGGCCTGACGAGTCGCCTCGGCTGGCAAGGCCGGCCAAGGTCGCTTTATCCAATGTCTCTGCATCGCCATGCTGATCCGCCGCCGTGCCGGACGACAGCTCTTGCGCGCTCGCTCGAGCGGACCGAGTCTGCCGCGCCGATCCGTTGCGCTTGACGCCGAGGCCGCCAGCCAGCGGTCGACATCGCGAGACCTCGAAATCGCAGCGCCCGTTCGAACACGCGCCGATGCTTCCCCCGTTGAACGGAACATGGTGGCTCTGCGCTCTCTCGCAGCACAGGGATTGGATCTCGGATGGCGAGCCGCTCGACCGATGAGCGTGGCCAGATTCCTGACCAGGGCTTCCTTGCAATGTCGCCCGTCCGGCCGCGCATCGCTTCGGTTTCGCACGCCGGAATGACCCATTGAGCATACCGGCTGATAACGGGTCGCTTAGCCTCGCGCGGACCGCGGCCACACGAGCGGCGCTCTTTCTCGTCTTTTTGGCTCATGATCTCGGGATGGTCGCCGGCCGATCTTCCGGTCGGGCTCGCCGCCGTGGCGGGCGCGACCTGGACCAGTTTACGCTTCCTGCCGCCGAAACGATCGCGGCTCAGGCTTGCCTCGCTCTGGACGCTCGCGGCGAGTTTCTTGCGGCAGTCGGTGGTTTCGGGAACGGATGTCGCCTGGCGGGCGCTCAATCCGAGGCTGAAGCTCAAGCCGGGCTTCGTCGCCTGCCCGTTGCGGTTGCCCGAAGGCGGCGAGCGGAGCGCGTTCTGCGCGCTTTCGAGTCTGATGCCGGGAACGCCGCCGACTGGGACGAACGATGAGGGCGCGCTTCTGATATAGGGCAGCCAGTCGCGGCTAATCTCCGGGCGGAAGAGCGGCTGTTCATCCGGGCTTTTGGCTTTGACTGATTTTCCTCTCGCAACGGCGGGCGTGATCCTGTTCACCGTGGCCGTCGGGCTCGTGCGCATCCTGGGCGGGCCGGGCGACGCCGATCGCATGATGGCGGCGCAGCTCATCGGCACGGGGGGAATCGGTTCGCTCCTTCTCATCGCCGCCGCCACAGGCGCGCGGGGTCGAGGATGTCGCCCTTGGGCTCGCGCTGCTCGCCGCCTTCGCCTCCGCCTCCTTCGTCAATAGCGGCGCGCCGGCGGAGCATCATGACGCCGCGGATGGCCGATGAGCCTTGTCGACCTTTTCAGCATCGCCGCGATCAGCGCCGGCGTCTTTTTCTTCCTTGCCGGCACGGCGGGCCTGTTGCGCTTTCCCGACGCTCTCAGTCGTCTGCACGCGCTGACCAAGGCTGACAATCTCGGTCTAGGCCTCATTGTGCTCGGCCTTTTGCCGCGCAGCGAGAGCCTGCTCGCGGGGCTCAAGCTCGTCGCCATTTGGGCGCTGGTGCAATTGGCCGGCGCGACCACCGCGCAGCTCATCGGACGCGCGGTGCGTCGCAAGGGATCGGCGGTATGACCGTTTTGCAGGCGCTCGACATTGGCCTGGCATTCCTGGTCTTTGCGGTCGCGGCCTGGACCATTTTTGCGCCCGGAGCGTTCGCGGCGACAGTCGGCTATGTCGTCTATGGGCTGCTGCTTTCGCTTGTCTGGATACGCCTGTTTGCGGTCGATGTGGCGCTGACGGAGGCGGCGATCAGCAGCGGCGTGACCGGGATTTTGCTCATTGGCGCCGCCGCGCGGGGCCGCGCGCCTCTTTACCGCTTGCCTGTGTATCCTCGTCGCGCTGGCGCTGGCGGGGGTTGTGCTGCTCCTGCCCGACCAAGGCCCGTCGCTGGCGCCGCAATCGATGCAGCACTTGGCCGACACCGGTCTCGGCAATCCGGTCACCGCGGTTCTCAGGATATGGGCTACGGGCGGCCGACATCGGCGATAGATTACCGCAGCAATCGTTGCTTTTCTGCGAAAGTCGCATCCTCGCCGCCTATGCTGGGCTTCTTCGGAGGCGACCCGCCCTGACAGTAAAAACCCCCATGTGAGGCTGCTAAGCCGAAACGCCTATGGACCGGCGGCCGTCTCCGTCACGGCATCCCTTGTGCTATGGCGAATGTAAGGTGTATATGCGGCGCGGGGAGCTCCCCCAGCGCCCGAAGGGAACCCCATGGGGAGAGACGGGGCGCCGGATATCGGCCGGTTTGGCTGGGCGACCGCCGTGTCCGCGAAGCTGGTCGCCCTGGCCGCGCGGGTCGGCTCCAACCCTCTTGAAACCGGCGACGCGGCGCTGCAGCGGCTGGTGATGGTCCTCATGGCCGTCGGCACGTTGCCCCTGACGATCCTGTGGTCGGTGGTGTATCTCGCCGCCGGCGCTCCGCTCGCCGCCGCAGCGCCAGCGGTCTATTCGGTCGTCACGCCGATCAACACGGCCCTGTTCGCCTAGACCCGCAACCTTCGCTTCTACGGCTTCATCCAGCTTCTTATGACGCTTGTGCTGCCCTGGCTTGTCACGATAAGTCTTGGCGGCTTCAGGAATTCGAGCGCGGTGATCGTCTGGGCGGCGCTCTGTCCACTCGTCTCGCTTCTGGTCGAGGATCTGCGCCAGACGGTGCTGTGGATCGTGGGTTTCGTCGTGCTCCTGATCGTGAGCGCGACTCTCGAACCCTCGCTCAAGCCTCCCCCGCTGCCGGAGGCGTTTGTCACCTGGTTCTTCGTCTTAAACCTCGGCAGCGTGATCGCCATCGTCTTCGCGCTGCTCTACTATTTCGTTGCCCAGCGAAACTTCTTTCAGGAACGCTCGGAGACGTTGCTGCTAAACATCCTGCCGAAGGAAATCTCGGACGCGCTCAAGACCGATCGGAGCGCCATCGCCGCCCACTACGAATCCGCGAGCGTCCTGTTCGCCGATGTTGTCGGTTTTACCTCGATGGCCGCGGCCATGAGTCCTCTGCGCCTGGTCAACCTCCTCAACGAGGTTTTCTCCACCTTCGACGATCTCGTCGAAAGACAGGGGCTCGAAAAGATCAAGACGATCGGAGACTGCTATATGGTCGCCGCGGGCGTGCCTCGCGAGCGGGCCGATCACGCGCCAGCTTTGGTGCAACTCGCCCTCGACATGCGCGAAGCGGTGGCGAGCCGAACATTCGGCGGTGAGGCACTTGCCTTCCGCATTGGCGTCAATTCGGGACCCCTGGTTGCCGGCGTCATCGGCCGCAAGAAGTTCATCTACGATCTTTGGGGCGCGACGGTGAATCTGGCGAGCCGCATGGAATCCCATGGGCAAAGCGGGGCATCCAGATCACGCGGAGCACCTACGATCTGGTCGGCGCTGAGTTCCACTGCGAATCCGCCGGGACGATCAAAGTGAAAGGCGCAGGCGAGGTGGACGTGTGGCGAGTGATCGGCCGGAAAGCCGGCTGGCCCGCCGAGGCAGGAAAATCCGGCTTCCTCGGAGAACCCGGAGGCGTTGCCTAGGGACCGGATTCTTGTTGATATGGCCATGCGCACGGGAATGGCGGGCGCAGGCCGGCCTTACGGAATTGGCGATGAACAATGTTTTGACCGTCGGCGACATCGGCATCCAGCGCATCATCGAGATCGAGGGGCCGTTTCTGCCCGTGCTCGACGTCTTTCCTACGCTCTCGGCGGACTTGCTCGACGAGAACCGCCGCTGGCTCGCCCCGGAAGCCCTCGCTCAAGACGACACGCTGGTGTTCTGTTTCCAATCCTATGTCGTGCGCACGCCGCACCATAACGTGCTCGTCGACACCTGCATCGGCAACGACAAGGCGAGGCCGGCGCGGCCGCAATGGAATCTGAAGCGCGACGAGACCTTCATGCGCGGGCTCGCCGCCGCGGGTTTGAGCGTCGATGACATCGATTTCGTCGTGTGCACGCATCTGCATGTCGATCATGTCGGCTGGAACACGCGACTGCAAGACGGGCGTTGGACGCCGACTTTCCCTAAGGCCCGCTATCTGATTTCGAAAGGCGAATTCGACTTTTGGGCGGGGGAACACGCCAAAACGCCTTTGCCGCATTTCGGCGATAGCGTGCTTCCGGTCGTGGAAGCCGGGCGGGCCGAATGGGTGCGCGACGACCATGCGCTTGACGACCATGTGCGCCTTTTGCCGACTCCCGGCCACACGCCCCACCACGTAGCGGTCTGCTTCGGGCGGGACGGCGACGATGCGGTCATGCCCGGAGACCTGATCCATTCGCCGCTGCAGGCGCGCTATCCCGAACTATCCCCGCGCTTCGATGTCGATGGGAAAGCCGCCGCCAAGACGCGTCGCGGGTTTCTCGAGCGATATTGCGACACGCGCACCTTATGCTGCACGGCTCATTTCCCGTCGCCGTCGATAGGCCGGATCAAGCGATGGGACGATGGGTTTCGCTGCGATTTCGTCGAAGCCTGATCGACCAGCCGCCGAACCCCAATCGCGACCCTGCAGAAGTCAAGACTTATGCAGCGCGGTCACGGTCGCCTCTAGGATGGTTAGCGCGTCACGCGAGCCATCCGCCTCGCCCTTTTCAAAGTCCTCGCCCGCCATCCCCATCGTGTTGGTGACGTGCGCGAGACAAAGCACCCGCGCCTTCGCCGCGGTGGCGAAAGCGTAGAGCGCCGCCGCTTCCATTTCGACCGCAACAATGCCTTTGGTGCGCGCCGCCTCGATCTCTTCGGCCGTTTCGCGAAAAGGGGCATCTGTGGTCCAGCTTGGGCCCGTTGTCGTCCGCAACTTCAGACCGGCGAGAGCCTCCGCCGCAGCCGCGACAAGTTCTGGATCAGCGTTGGCGAACTCGGAAGTAGGCAGGTAATGATAGCTTGTGCCCTCATCGCGGAGAGCGCGGTCGATGACAACGAAGTAGGGCGGCCGCCCGGCGGGCGCGACCTGGCCGGCCGAGGTCAGGCTCACTAGAAAGCGGCAACCGCTGGCGAACAGTTCTTCCGCCACCAGCACTGCGAAAGAGGCGCCGACTACTCGACCCACAATTCCGACCTCGATTTCGCCAAGCAAGAACGTGTCGAGTTCGGTGTGGTAGCAGGGCCAGTGCTCAAAGGGTTGCGACTTGCCGGTTTGCCTCAACTGTCGAACGATATCGCCATCCGGGTCTAAGATGCAGACCGGCGGGACATCGGCTGTAGCAAGCCTCTTTTGTCGACGCGCCTCGCGCAACAGGGCTGCAGGCAGGAAGACCGATGGGGCCGATGTATTCTTGTTGTCGAGAATGGAAGGCATCGTGCTCTCACGTTGACGGTCGCTCAAAGACAGCGCCGTAGTGATAGGGCGGGACTTCGACCAGCTGAACCAGCTTCAATCCGCTCGGTTCAACGGCCTTGACGGTCTGTTCCGGCGACAATCTCAGTTCCGTTTTTGGCCCGCGCGGTTCGCCCAAGACCGGTGTTTGCTCGCGCGAGCGGGGATGCCAGTTGACAATCGCGAAAAGCCCTCCCGGTCTGAGGGTTGCGCGCACCGCGAGGGCCAATCTCCGTTGATCGGGAACGCCGTGAAAAGCATTCGCCATAAATACGAAGTCAGCCTGTCCCGGAGCCAATTTGCCAAGATCGTAAGCATCGCCAGCCACATAGTCGCAATTCGTCACGCCGCCTTCGGACAGACGGTGACGCGACACTTCCAGTAGGTTGGGGTCTATGTCGATTGCCACGACGTGACGTGCGATCTTGGCGATTTGCAGCGTGAACCACCCGTCGCCGGAGCATAGGTCAACGACCTCCATACCCGGTCCGAGTCCGACGGCGGCAAGTACGCCGGAAGGGTCGGGCCATAACGCTTCCCACCACCCGGCAGTTGGCATGTCCGTGCCCTGGAAGAACCCCGGAAGGTTGCTGCTCATGTTTGCTCTTGTCGAGTTGTGGGTATTAGGATGTGGCTCGATGTCCTAGCATTAGCGCATCCAACGTGACTCGCGCTGAACGGGAGCGGCGCTCGCTCTGAGGCGAAATAGAATGGCTGAGACTGTCGACAGGCCTAATGTTGTAATCCCTCCGCCGGTCGCTTGGGCGCTCGCCATTGTTGGGGGTCTCGGGTTGGGTTGGCTCTATCCGTTGCCGTTTGTCCCGACATCGACTCCGCGCGCTTGGGTGGGTGGCGGCCTCTTCGCGCTGGGGGTTGCGCTCGCGGTCTGGGCGATTGTGACTATCCGCAGGGCGGGCACTCACCTCGATATTCGTAAGCCGACGACGGCGATCGTCGAAAATGGACCTTATCGCACCACCCGCAACCCGATCTACCTCGGCATGTTACTAGGGCAGACTGGGATAGCAATTGGCTTTGACAATCTCTGGGTTCTGGCGGTGCTTGCGCCGTTCTATTTCGTGATCCGCGAGGGCGTGGTCGCCCGAGAAGAAGCTTATCTCGAGCGCAAGTTCGGCGCTGTCTATCGCGACTACAAGTCGCGTGTTCGCCGCTGGCTATGAAGCGCGCTGGGTAGATACGATCTCGTCGAAAAACGCGGCCTCGAAAGGATCAAGACGATCGGCGACTGCGATGGAAGCGGGAGAAGCGAGACTTTCCGAGGGGTAACCCGTCTGGATCAGTTCGAGCTCAGCCGCTCAGGCAGACGCCTTCCTGCCCCGCGGCCAGAAGGCGATCGCGAGCCCCGCGATGGCGACGCCGGCCAGGAGCAACAGCAGCGACGCCTGTTTGAACCAGGTCATGGCCGGAATGGACAACGCCATGGCGAGCCCGAGAAAGCAGAATTCTGAGCGAGATCAGGTGGATGCCCGCAAGAAAAGTTCCCGTCCCGAGGAACAACAGCATCACCAGACCGGTGGCCTGGATCGGCATCAATTGTTGAACACCCTGGAGGAGCACGAGATTCATCGCCACCAGGATCGTCACCCAGTGCGCGACCTGAGTCCAAATGAGCTTGAACCGCGTCTGACGATCGGGCGCGTTGGGCCATCCTGTGGCGACGCAGACAAGCCCTGTGGCGACTGCCAGGAATTCCCAATAGCCGTTGATCGCGTGCCCGGAGAAACTGCTATAGGCCACGCCGAATATGGCCAGCGCCAACGCCGCGATATAAGGCAAGTTCCGTAAGAGGGTGCTCTTCGAGAAGAATTGGTTCGGAACAGGCTCAAGTTCCGATTCCAGCTCCGGCTCGGGCTCCGGATCAACAAAGCTGTTGGGGTCGGTCATCGTCAGTCCAATTTGCGATGGAGCGCAAAAGTGTTTACGCCTCGGCGGCTCCGAGTCTATCCTCAATAACGCGGCGGCGTCTGATTTGGCGCTTCGAAGGTCTCGGCCGCGGATAAAATCAATAGCTAAGCCGGCCTCTTGATCCTCGCGCCTCACGCGTCGCGGTTGGGCCGCGCGGCGCTTTAGGCTTCGTCCGAAAGCAGCGTGTCACAAGACGGCGCTAAGCCGGCGCCGACGTTCGAGGTTGAAAACATGCCGACTGAAGCAGCCAAGCCGATAAAGCGCAGCCCCGTCCTGGTCGATCTCGCCCTGCAGGGCGGCGGGTCGCACGGCGCCTTCACCTGGGGCGTGCTCGATCGCCTGCTCGAAGAGCCCTGGCTCGAGATCGACGGCATTTCCGGCACCTCCGCGGGCGCGATGAACGCCGCGGTCTTGGTCTACGGTCATCAGAAGGGCGGCGGCGCCGGCGCGCGCGAGGCGCTTGAGGCTTTCTGGCGGCGCGTCTCGGACGCCGCCCGTTTCAGCCCGTTCCAGCGCGGGCCGCTCGACGTGCTGCTCGGCCGCTGGACGCTCGATTCCTCGCCGATCTATGTCGCGATGGATCTCATGTCGCGCCTGGTGTCGCCCTACGACATCAATCCGATGGGCAAGAATCCCTTGCGCGAGATCCTTGCCGAAGCCATCGATTTCAAGGTCCTGGCGCAATCGCCGATCCATCTGTTCATCACGGCGACCAATGTGCGCACCGGACGCGGCAAGGTGTTCAAGAACGACGCCGTGACGCCCGACGTCCTGCTCGCCTCGGCCTGTCTGCCGACGATGTTCCAGGCGATCGAGATCGACGGCGAGGCCTATTGGGACGGCGGCTATTCCGGCAATCCGACGCTCACTCCGCTTATCCGCGAGTGCAAATCGCAGGACACGATTCTCGTTCCCATCAATCCGATCGAGCGCCCCGGCGTCCCGCGCAGCGCGTCCGACATCCTGAACCGCCTGAACGAGGTGTCGTTCAACGCCGTGGTCTTGAAGGAGCTCAGGATGATGGCGCTCCTGCGCAAAGTCGCCGATCCCGGCGACGGCGAGGGCAAGCTCTGGACCCAGATGCGCGTGCATTACGTCAAGAACACCATCATGACCGAGCTCGGCGCATCGTCGAAGCTCAATGCGGAATGGCCTTTCTTTTCATTCCTGCGCGACGAGGGGAGAAAAGCGGCTCAGGCCTTTCTCGACGCCCACGCAATGGACCTCGGCAAGCGCTCGACGCTCGACATCGACGTGCTGCTCGAAGGGGTCTGACGGCATGGGACTACTCGGCATCCTCATCGCGCTCGGACTGCTGATCTGGCTCGCCTACCGCGGCTGGAGCATCCTCTTGCTTGCGCCGGCCGCCGCGATCCTTGCGGCCGCATTGGCCGGCGAGCCGCTGCTCGCGCATTGGACGCAAACCTTCATGGCGAGCGCGGCGCAATTCGTCATGCAGTTCTTCCCGATTTTTCTCCTCGGCGCCCTGTTCGGCAAGCTGATGGAGGACTCGGGCTCGGTGACCTCGATCGCCAAATATATGACCGAGCGTCTGGGTCATGAGCGCGCGGTGCTCGCGGTCGTGCTGGCCGGCGCGATCGTCACCTATGGCGGGGTCAGCCTGTTCGTCGCCTTCTTCGTCATCGCGCCGATGGCGCATCAACTGTTTCGCGCGGCGGCGATTCCGAGGCGGCTGATGCCGGCGGCGATCGCGCTCGGCACCACGACCTTCACCATGTCGGCTCTGCCCGGAACGCCGGCGATTCAGAACGCGATCCCGATGCCGTTCTTCGGCACCACGCCCTTCGCTGCGCCGGGGCTTGGATTCATCGCGGCGCTCGTGATGTTCGGCTTCGGCATGTGGTGGCTCGGGCGAGCCGAGCGAAGCGCGCGCGCCAAGGGCGAGGGCTACGGGGCGGAGGTGCGCCATGAGAACGCGGCGGAGGATCTGGTCGTGCGCGAGCGCGCCACCACCGCCAGCACCTTCGATCCGCCTGAAGCGCTCCATGGGCGCCCGAGCGACCTGGGTCCGCCGATCGCGCTCGCGGCGCTGCCGCTCGTCATCGTCGTCGCCGTCAATCTCCTGATGTCGCTCTTCGTCCTGCCGCGCATGGATGCGTCGTTTCTCGCCGGGAAGGAATGGGGCTCGACATCGCTCGCCGCGGTCGGCGGCGTCTGGGCGGTGGTGACCGCGCTTGCGGTCGCGATCGTCGTTCTCATCGCGATCAATTATCGGCGCCTGCCGGCTTTGCGCGACAGCATGGACGCGGGCGCCAACGCGTCGGTGTTGCCGGTGCTCAGCGTCGCCAGTCTGGTCGGCTTCGGCTCGGTCGTCGCCGCGCTTCCGGCGTTTGGGATGGTGCGCGATTGGGTGCTCGGCATCGAAGGCGGCCCGCTGGTGTCGCTGGCGGTCGCGACCAATGTGCTGGCCTCATTGACTGGCTCCGCCTCGGGCGGGCTCACGATCGCGCTCGACGCGCTGGGCGCGACCTATCTCAAGATCGCCCATGAGCAGGGCATCAATCCGGGGCTGCTGCATCGCGTCGCGGTGATCGGCGCCGGCACGCTGGACAGCCTGCCGCACAACGGCGCCGTGGTGACGCTGCTCGCGGTCTGCAACTCGACCCATCGTGAGAGCTATCTCGACATCGTCATGGTGTCGATCGTCGGCGGCCTTCTGGCGCTCGCCGTCGTGATCATCCTCGGAACCACGGTCGGGTATTTCTGAGGCTTCGCAAGGTCGACGGCGTCATTGCGAGCGAAGCGACGTGGCGATCTAGGAGATCGTCGGGCGGGTCGTTCTGCTCCGCCCCTCTCCTACCGGAGAGGGGTTGGGGTGAGGGTTCGCGCGAAGCGCGCTTGGCGCCTCCGGCCGCTGCCCTCATCCGGCCCTTCGTGCCACCTTCTCCCCGAGGGAGAAGGGAAGAGGGGCTACCGCACGAACGTGTAGCGAAACCGGTCGCCGTCCGCCGCGACCCGGCCGACGGTCGGGCTCGGGAAATGGATCGGCAGCACCAGCGTCGCGGTGTCGGCGACCTGCCCCAAAAGCCGCCGGCGCGACTGCGCGGCCTGCACGGGGTCAAAGTCGAAGATCGTCGACCAATCCGGCTCCCGGCATTGCAGCGCGTGATGCATCATGTCTCCGGTCACGATCGCCTCCTGGCCTTGTGAGCGCATCATCACGCAGCAATGGCATGGCGAATGGCCTGGGGTTGGAACGAGCGTAAAATTGTCGTCGAGCTGAAAAGTGTCGTCGACCAATAGAGCCTGTCCCGCCTCGACGATCGGCCGGCAATTGTAGCTCCACGAGTTCCCCGGCAAGCTCCCCTTGAGGATCCCCGGCGGCGCCTCGTCGCGCGCGCTTACCGCCTCCCAATGGGCGTACTCGTCTTTGTGAAAGATGTATTTCGCGTTCGGGAAGGTCGGCGTCCATCGGCCATTGCGAAGCATCGTGTTCCAGCCGCAATGATCGAAATGCAGATGCGTGCAAAAGACATGCGTGACGTCCTCTAAGCGCAAGCCCGCGGCGTGGAGATTGTCAAGCCACGGTTGCTTGGGGAAGTCGTAAGGCGCCGGGTAGCCCTTGTCCTCGCCGGTGCAGGTGTCGATCAGAATCGTGTGCCTGGGCGTGCGCACGAGGAACGTCTGGTAGGTGATCACCATGCGGCCGCTCATGGGATCGAACACGATTGGGTCGAGTTCAGCGAGATGCCGGCGCCCGATCTCGGGATCATAGGCTGGGAACATGACCTCAGGCGTCCGCCACGGACCGTCGCGCTCAATGAGGCTGGTGACAGTGATCTCGCCGACCTTCAGCGTTTTCATGCAGGTCTCCCTGCGGCGATCCCCTCTCCTGCGGGAGAGGGGTTGGGGTGAGGGTTCGCGCGCGAGGCGCGCTCTCGTCGTGCCGACGTCCCCTCATCCGTCGCGCTGCGCGCCACCCCCGGGTCAAAAGCCCGGGGGAGAAGGGAAGGGCCTCAGGCCGCTATCGCTTCCGTAGGCTGCTGTGCGCGGTAGAGCGTGATGTAGAAGACCGGCAGCACCAAGAGCGTCAGCAGGGTGGCGACGAACAGGCCGCCCATGATGGCGAAGGCCATCGGTCCCCCAAAACACGGTCGGCGCGATCGGGATCAGGCCCAGCACGGTCGAGACGGCTGTCAGCATGATCGGGCGGAAGCGGGAAAGCGTCGCCTCGACCACCGCGTCCCATATGTCGCGTCCCTCAGCACGCTCGGTCTCGATCTGATCGATCAGAATGACGGCGTTGCGCGCGATCATGCCGACCAACGCCAGAATCCCGAGAATGGCCACGAATCCGAGCGGGCGGTTGGCGACGAGGAGCGCGAGAACGATGCCGATCAATCCGAGCGGCACGGTCGCCACCACCAGCGCCACGCGCCCGAAACTGTGCAATTGCGCCATCAGGAACAGGAGCATCAGAAACAAAGCGGCCGGCAGCAGTGCGAACACCGAAGCCTGCGATTGCGCGCTCGCTCCCGCCTGTTGCAAGTTTCGCCTCGGCGGATCGGGCGGTGATCGTCCCCGAAACGTTGGCCCTGAGCTCGGTGAAGCTCAGCCGATCCTGCGCAATGTCCAGTTGCGCAGTCGCGTCGTCGACCCGCGCCTGCGCCGTCTGCAGCGCCCGCTTCGCAGAATTGAAAATCGCCCGCGTGGTGAAGCCTCGCTCCATCAGGTGGTTCTGGCAGTCGAAATTGTTCTGCGCCTCGACTTCCTGGCCGCGCGCCGCGTTGAGCGCCGCCTGCGCCGAACGCACGCCATTCTGCTCATCCTGCGGATCGAGCTTCGCCAGCACCTCATCCGGCTCGACCTTGTCGCCGACCCGCCTTTCGCTCGATGATCCGCCCGCCGACGCGAAAGGCGAGGTGCACCTCGTTTTCAGCGCGGATGTCGCCAGTGAGCTGAACCGAATCGCCGACTTTGCCCTTTTCGACCGTGACGGTGCGGACCGGGCGCGGCAGCGGCGGCTCGGTCTTGGCCTCGTGATTGCAGCCGGCGACAAGCAGCGCGAAAGCCGATGCGGCGAGGAGCGCGCGGATGCGCCCCCGTGCGCGCGGATCAGGGTTGCACAGGGCCAAGGCGAATCCTCTCACCGACAGTGCGGCCGTGCTTACAGTCCGGCCGCTGGCCTCGCAACGGTAGGGAGGTTAGCCGGTCCGCGCCACCCACTCGGATCTGCTCAACGGCGTTGGCTTCCGCCGGGGCGGTGCGCCGGCGGCCGGTGATGGGCTGGCGGCCTTGCGTGGGCGGGAGGGCGCGGACGATGAACCGGCGGTCTGTGACGAACGGGCGGCCTGTGGACGACGCCTCGATGGTTCCAGCCATGCCAGCCCGCCGCGCCGCCCCAGCCGAACCCCCGCCGCCACGCAAAGCCGCACTGATACCAGCCCGGACCGCGCCAGGCCGAATTGTACCAGCAATACCTCCGTCCGCCCCAGACGAACTGCGTCTTTTCGACCGGCGAGGTCTCGGCCAGCGCAGCCGGCGGCGCGAACGCGCCGACGCCAAGCGCAGCCTCGGCGGGAACAGCGAGATGGGAGATCAACCCCGCCGCGACGGCAAAAGATAAGGCAAGCTTGCGAAACATGTGCGGGTCCTCTTGGATGACTCGATTGTGGACCCGCTACTTGAACCTCCGATGAATGGACGGCCGCTCGTCGCCCGGCTCGCTACCGAGCGGCGGCGCTGCATGGTATGGCGTAGACGTTGTGGGAAAATCCTCATCCGACGCCATGCGAGCGCCCGACGTTTCTCCCTCTAGCGCTGAGTTCGAGGCTGAACGCCGCGAGCCGGATCGCCAGAGGCCGATCCTCGATCCGCGTGACGGCGACGCGGAAGACGACGTCTCGAGCCCGAAGCAGAAGTCGCTTCTGGCGATCGCCGGCAGCCTGCTCGCCGAGATCAGCCTGACCAAGCTCCTGCTCGCATGGATTGCGTCAATCGTGCTGCCGGCGGCGATTCTGGGCCTCGCGCCGCTCGTCGTGACAGCATGGGTCGGCGGCGTCTTTTCCAGAGTCCTGGAATTGTACGGAATGGGCGCCGCGCTTGTGCTTCTCGCTGTCGTCGCCGTGGGCTGGTTCGGCTGGCGTCCATTGTTTCGCATCGCCGAGGCGAATTTCTGGGCGCTCAACGCGCTTGGCGTTCAGCCGGGATACGCTCTGTGCCGCGAGGCGATCCGTCATCTGGCGGAGCGAGTCCTCAAGCCACGCAGCGGGACGGAGCTGGCGCGCATGCGGGCGATGAGCTGCGCCGGCGCCGGCGTTCTTCTCGCCGCCGTCGCGGCGCTGGTCGCGGCCCTCGTTTGGCCCGCGACGCGATGGATCGGATCGGCCGCGGATCTTGCGGTCCCGCATCAGCTGATCTGGCCCACGCTCGCCAACGCCGTGGTCATCATGTCGGCCTACCTCGCGGCGGCCTCGCTCGTCTGGGGATTCGCGGACGCGACCATGGACCAGCCGCTCGATCTCGAAGGGTTCGACGCTCCGCCATCAACGGGTCGCGTCTGGCGGGTGGCCCACCTGTCCGACATCCATATCGTCGGCGAGCTTTATGGCTTTCGCATCGAGAGCGGGCGGGGCGGGCCGCGCGGCAACGAGCGCGTGAGACGCGTCATGGCTCGCCTCGAGGCCGAGCACGCCGTTTCGCCGCTCGACCTCATTCTCATCACTGGCGATATGACCGATGCGGGGAGGTCGTCCGAGTGGGCGGAGTTCTTCGACATTCTCGCCGGCCATCCCGACCTCGCCGGCCGGATGCTCATCCTGCCTGGGAATCACGACGTCAATGTCGTCGATCGCGCCAACCCGGCGCGTCTCGATCTACCGTTCAGCACAGCGAAAACCTTGCGCAAGATGCGGGCTCTATCCGCGATCGCCGCTTTCGGTGCGGAGCGCTTGCGGGTGATGAGCTCCGCCGCCGCCGAGCCCGGCCTCACCCTCGCGGCGACGCTTGCGCCGCAACGTTATTCGATCGAGGCCTTCGCGGATCAGGGCGGGCTTCGATTGTCGAACCAGCTCGCGGGCGTGTGGGATGAGCTCTTCCCGCTCATTCTTCCGCCGGAAGAGGACGATGGTCTCGGCGTCGCGATCCTGAACTCGAACGCCGACACGAATTTCTCTTTCACCAATGCGCTGGGCATGATTCCGGTCGGCCAGGCGCAGAAGCTCATTGCGGCGCTCAATCACTATCCGAAGGCTCGATGGATCGTAGCGCTGCACCATCATCTGATCGAATATCCGATGCCGGTCGCCAAATTCTCCGAGCGGATCGGCACCGCGCTTGTCAACGGCAGCTGGTTTCAGCGCGTCCTCAAGCCCTATGCGAAGCGGGTCATCGTCATGCACGGTCATCGCCATGTCGACTGGATCGGCGCCTGTGGCGAGATGAAAATCGTCTCCGCCCCGTCGCCGGTGATGGCGCCGGACATGAAGCCAACGCACTTCTATGTGCATGCGCTTGGGCGCGGGCCGGGCGGAGTCCTGGCGTTAATGGCGCCGACGCGAATTGATCTGGCGGCTGAGGAGGAGGGCGTCGGCAGCGTCTAAGAACGTGATGCGATTGGCTTGAACTCAAGTCGTCATCGCGAGCGTATGCGAAGCGATCCAGGGATAACCGGGTGCAATAGCGACTCTGGATCGCCACGTCGCCATAGCCCGTCGAGAGACGGGCGTCTCTCGACGCCCTATCGCTCCTCGCGATGACGATTCCAATGGATCGCATCACCCCTTAGCTTCGCGCCAAAGCTTTCTTTTCCATCGGCCCGCCAAGAAGATCGGCGATCCAGCGGCTGGAGGGATGATAGGCGCAGAAGGTGATGATCGCGATGACGATCGGGACGCCGATGAAGGCGCCGAACAGGCCCCAGAGGTAGGTCCACAAGAACACGGCGAGCAACACGACCGTCGGGGACAGGGCGAGCATGGCCCCAGACACGCGCGGCTCGATGTAGCTGCCGACCACGAACTGGATGATGTTGAGGCAGACGAAAACGGCGACGACTGCTTCCCACGACCCGAATTGAGTCATCGCCACCAAGGTCGGAAACAGCGTGGCGACGAACGGGCCGATGAACGGAACGTAGTTGAGCGCGAACGCGATCGCGCCCCATTCGAGAGCGAAGGGCAGTCCGGCGATCCAGGCGAACGCGCCGACGAGAACGCCGGTCGCCACGCTCATCAGCGTGCGCACCCCCATATACTTGCGGATTTTCACCGCCGTCGCGGCGGTCCCCTGCAGAAGGATCTGAGACGTTTCGGGCCGGAGAAAAGTCTTTGCCCGCCAGCGCAGGTCGTCGACTTCCATCAGTCCCAAGATGACATAGAGAAGGGCGATCAGCCAGAAGGTCAGGGTGGTGTTGACGCGGCCGGTGATCTGCCCCGCCCAATGCACAAGCCAGCCGACGTTGAAGTGCTCGCTCCATAGACCAGCGACGGAAATTCCGTGGTCCTCGAGCCAGTCGATCGCGCGCTCGTAAAGCGCCTGGTAGCGTGCGGAATCGGCGACCAGAGCCACGCCCACCCGACCAAAGCCCCATGCGACGAGGGAGGCGAAGGCGATACACACCGCGACGGTCACGCTCATCGTGATGGCGAGCGCGAGCAGCGCCGGCATCCGAGCGTGCAGCCACGATTGCAAAGGCCACACCAGAGCGATGATGAACAAGGCCAGCGCCAAAGGCGCAAACACATCGCTCGCCTGGGAGGCGGCGACGCAAATCATGACCGCGGCGATGATCCCGACCGAGACATTGAGCGCCGAGTCGCGAGCCATGCGAAAATTCCCGGAAGGCGGAGGCCCCGTATGCAAGGACGGCGGCGGTTTTGCCTTAACGACGCGCCCGTGTACAGGCGGCCGTCTTTCGGGTTGAACACGCGCTGTGCTGGGGTCGCCCTCGCCCGCGAGGATGCGCTTGTGAGTTGGGCTTGGGGTGCCGGTGGAGGGTCGAGCTTTGGCTCGAGGGCGGAGACGCCGATTGCGTTCAAGCTGCAAAAACCGCTTCCCGATGAAGGGCTCGGCATCGTCGCCAAGGGCGAGAAGGCGAACGGCCTCCGGTTCTCGCAGGCTGGCGCCCTCGGCTTGGGAGTGGCTTCCTCATCCGTCGCGCTACGCGCGCCGCCTCCTCCCAAAGGGAGAAGGGAAAGGGGTGCGTAAAACTGATAGAGACCCCTCGCGGGGGCGCGCCCGCCGCGGCAGGCGTTCGATCCCGCCTCGACGCCGGTTCAGGCCGCGGCGTGGATGAGGCTCAAACGAGCGTCAGCGGCGCCTTTGGACTCCGAACAAGAGGCAAGAGAGTCGCCGACATGGACGATGGTCATGTCGATGAAATAGAGCAGCGCCCTGTCCGAGCAAGCTTCCCCGAGGATGCGCGCCTCTTTCAATTTCTTGGCGACTTCAAACAGACGGTCGGCTTGCGTCATCGCGTTGTCCTGCTCTGGTAGGTCTGTGGCGTCCGCCGCTGCGGCCTGTGCCGCATCTGTGCGTTTCGTTCGATAAGAACCCATCATCCCGCGAATCACTATCGAACCACTATAAGTTGCAATATCAATTGTACACAACCGGAACAAAATGCGTGGCTGTTCGGTTTGGCCGGATGCAACTCGCGGCTAGCCAGGAATTGGAAAAACTGACAGTCTCGTGGGCGCGACGCGACAAGCCGGCGCGATGAGGCGACTGGAGAGGGAAGGACCTTTCGATGGCGGCGCGCCCATTCTGGAAAGGTTACATGAAGCTCAGCCTCGTCACCTGTCCTGTGGCGATGATGTCGGCGACGAGCGAGGAGGAGAAGGTCCGGTTCCACGTGTTGAACCGCCGGACCGGCAATCGAATCCAAAGCCACTATGTCGACGCCGAAACGGGCAAGCCGGTCGATGAGGCCAACGAGGTCAAAGGCTATGCGCGCGGCGAAGACGACTATGTCCTGCTTGAGGACGAGGAGCTGGAATCGATCGGGCTCGAAAGCGCCCGCACCATCGACATTCAGAGTTTCGTCGCGGCGGAGAGCATCGACTGGATCTGGTATGACACGCCCTACTACCTGACCCCTGACGATCCCATCGGCGAGGAGGCCTATTGCGTCATTCGCGACGCGATGCGCTCAACCGAGATGGTCGGCGTCTCGCGGCTCGTCCTCAACCGCCGCGAACGGGCGGTGATCATCAAGCCTCGGGACAACGGAATTGTCCTCTGGACGCTGCGTTATGGCGATGAAGTGCGCGATCCCAGCGAATATTTCGCCGCGATCCGCGACGAGAAGCCAGACGCGGAGCTGATGCGGCTGATCGGGGACCTCATCAAGTCACGCAAGAAAACCTGGAGCCCCGACATGGTCACCGATCCGGTGCAAGCCGGACTGCTCGACATTATCGCTGCAAAGAAGAAGGGCGCGAAAAAGGCCAAGGCGAAACCGAAGGCCGAGCTCGAGTCCGAACCGCCGAGCAACGTCATCAACATCATGGACGCGTTGCGGCGAAGCGTGGCTGGGGCGAAGAAGCCGAAGGGGCGATAGCGCCCCAGGCTTTGGGTGCGCTTGGCCTCATGTCTCAAGGCGGCTGCGCTCCAGCTAGCGCAAACCGGTCGCGCTGAATCGAACATTCTTCCTTCGAGGCGTCCTTCGAGATGCGCCTCTGGCGCTCCTCAGGACGAGGCGGAGGGTAGCGGCGCTCGCAATGAGACGACGCCGCGCTCTTTTCACCGTTTCCGAGTTGGCTTGGCCTTCTTGCGCTCCTCCTCGATCGGCGCGGCGGCGGCGCGGAAATCCGCCCAAGGATCGGCGACGGAGGAAAGGCGCGCCGGCGTATTGCGCGTGGTGAAGTAGGCGGGCCCAATTTCGGGCGCGAGTTCCTGCCAGGCGAGGGGCATCGAAACTGACGCGCCCGGCCGGGCGCGGGTGGAATAGGCGGCGACCGCGGTCATGCCGCGCTGATTGCGCAGATAGTCGATCAGGATCTTGCCGTGCCGCCGCGCTTTCGGGATCGTCGAGACGTAGCGATCGGGACTGTCGGCCGCCATGGAATCGGCGATCGACTTGGTGAAGGCCTTAACCGCCGGCCATTCCGCTTTCGGCTTGACCGGCGAGACAACGTGCAACCCCTTGCTGCCCGAGGTCTTCACGAACGCCGCCAAGCCGGCGTTCTTCAACCGGCCGCGAACCTCCTCCGCTGCAGCGATCACCGCCGTCCAGTCCACGTCGTCGCCTGGGTCGAGGTCCATCACGATCATGTCCGGCCGTTCCCAGTCGGCGACAGTCGATCCCCAGGGATGGATTTCGAGCGCCGCCGATTGCACGAGCGCCATCAGCCCGTCGAAGTCGCGAATGCTGATCAGCTCCTCCGGCTCCGCGGGATCCTTGACGAGGACGATGTTGCGGTTGAGCCCTTTCCAGGCGTGCTTCTGGAAGAACGTCTGTCCGACGATTCCATCCGGACAGCGCACCAAGGCCAGCGCACGGCCGACGATCAGGGGCTTCATGAACGGCCAGGCCTCGGCGTAATAATCTGCGAGGCCCTCCTTGGTGACGCCGACGTCAGGCCAATAGATTCGATCGGGATGGGTCAGCGTCACGCTGCTCTTCGGGCGCTCGGGCGCGGCGTTTGTGGCCATGGTCGTCTCACTCACAACCTCACGCGCCGGCTTGTCGTCGCGCAAGCCCTGAAAGGACGCCTGACGCAGGAGGCCGTCGCCGGTCCAGCCGCGGAAGTCGATCTCCGCAATCAGCTCGGGCCGAACGAAGCGGACCTGGCGCGCTTCGGCCGTGGTGAGCCGCTTGGCGAACGGGCTCGACCGGATGCGCATCGCATCGAGCCGCGCGAACAGCGCCTCGGCGACGCCGGAGGAAAACCCGGTGCCGACGCGTCCGACGTAACGCAAGTCCTCGTCGTCGTAGACGCCAAGCGACAGCGAGCCGATCGCGTTGCGCCCGGTGGATGAGGGGACGTAGCCGGCAATCACGAATTCCTGCTGCGCTGAACACTTGGCCTTCACCCAGCTCTTGCCGCGGCCCGAGACATAGACGGATTGACTGGCCTTCGAGATGATGCCTTCGAGACCGAGCGCGCAGGCGCGCTGCAGCACCAGCTTGCCGTCCTCCACGAAGTGCGAGCTGTAGCGGACGGCGCCGCGCGTCGGTTCCGATCAGCTGGCTCAGTAGCTCCTTGCGGCGGATGAGCGCCGCTTCGCGTAAATCCCATCCGTCGAGATAGAGACAATCGAAGGCGTAGTAGACGAAGCGGTCGACGCGTCCCTCGCTTAGGTCCGCTTGCAAGAGCGAGAACTCGGCGACGCCGCTCTCGTTCGCGACGATCATCTCGCCGTCGATCAAGGCGGCGCGCACGGGCAGACGGCGTAGCGCCTCTTGAACGGCGCCGCCGAATTTTTGCGTCCAATCAAGCCCGCCCCGGGTCCAGAGCGTGACCGTGCCGTCTTCGACATGCGCTTGGAGCCGATAGCCGTCGAACTTGATCTCGTGCAGCCATCGGTTCCCCGTGGGCGGAGACTTCGCCAGCGTCGCCAGCATCGGCTCGATAAATCCGGGCAGGGGGCCTTCGGTCGCGCCCTCGATCGTCGACGGGTTCGGCGCCCCGCGTGTGTGCGCGCCCACATCCGGCCTCGCGGCGCCGTCGGGCGTCTCGATCTTTCCCGTCTTTGACGACCAGCCGGGCGTCTCCCCTTCGAGCTGGTCGATCGTCCTGCCCGTGTTGATCGACTCGGGCCGCTCCTCAAGGATATCGGCTTCGTCGGCGGAGCGGGCGAATTCATCGTCGCCCTTGATGAGAAGCCAGTTCTCGCGCTTCTCGCCCGGCTTGCCATGCATCCTCACCAGGTGCCAGCGACCCTTGAGCTTCCGGCCGTCAAGCTCGAACTCGAGATGGCCCTTCTTCAAGCCCCGGTGCGGGTCGCCGATCGGCGACCACGTTCCATTGTCCCACACGATGACCGAGCCGCCGCCGTATTCGCCCTTGGCGATCGTCCCCTCGAAATCGGCGTATTCCAGCGGGTGGTCTTCGACCGCGACGGCGAGACGCTTTTCGCCCGGGTTGAGGCTCGGGCCGCGGGTCACCGCCCAGCTCTTCAGCACCCCGTCCAGCGCCAGACGGAAGTCGTAGTGCAGCCGGGTCGCGTCATGTTTCTGCACAACAAAGATGTTGCTGTCCGCGATCGGCGCGGCGCCCTTCGGTTCGGCGGTCGCGGCGAAATTGCGCTTTTTTCGATACGTTTCGAGCGCCATCCGTCAGCTCGCTTTGCGGCGCGGCGCGGCGGGCTTCGCCTTGGCCGCGGCGCGCCGGCCGGTTTTTTTCTTTCCCCCGGCTTTGCCGCTCGGCCGTTTCTGACCTCCCGCGGCGGCGCTGTCGCGCAACGCCTGCATGAGGTTGACCGTCGGCTCGCTTGGGCGGCGCACGCTTGGGAATCGCCTTGCCCTCGAGCTTGAGCTTGACGAGCTCAGCCAGCGCATCCTCGTAGCGATCCTGAAACTCGCGCGGATCGAATGCGCCTTGCTTGGTGTTGATGATGTGGACGGCGAGATCGAGCATCTCCCCGGTGATCGCTTTCGCCGAGATCCCTGAGAACGCCTGTTCGGCGGAGCGCACCTCATAGTCGTAATTCAGCGTCGAGGCGGCCAGACCCCCGTCGAGAGGACGGATGAGCACCGTCCGGGCGCGCCGAAAGAGAACCGCTTGCGCGACCGCAGCCACCTTGGCCGACCGCATGCCGTCGCGCACCAGCGCGAAGCTTTCGTCGGCGGTTCGGTCCGAGGGGCCGAGGTAGTAGGGCTTGTCGAAATAGAGATCATCGACCCCGGCGAGATCGACGAACGCGGAGACTGTGAGCGTCTTGTCGCCGTGCGGAATGACAGCGGCCATCTCGTCGGGTTCGACAGAGACGTATTCGTCTTTCGCCACCTCATAGCCCTTGACCTGATCGTCCCGTTCGACGGCCTCGCCGGTTTCGGCGTCGACGAACTCGCGGCGAACCCGGTTGCCCGTCGGTCGATTGATCGTGTGCAGCGCGATCCGTTCGGAGGTCGAAGCGGCGGCGTAAAGGCCAACCGGGACCGTCACGTCGGCGATCTTCAGAAAGCCTTTCCAGCTTGCTCTCGGCGACAAAGTCGACCTCGCGAGGTTCTGAAAGCGACTTAAGCCGCCAGTATTAAACCCGTTCAATGCCCGACGGTCAAACTTTGATCCCATGGATTTTGCCCTCGGGGCGGCGCCCTGGGGGAACTTTTCCGGACCCACGTTGTTTGTTGTTGCGGTTGCGTCAAGCTCGACGTCGTCGGGTCGGCCCGCTAGGCTGGGGCCCTCGATTGTTCTGCTTTCGAAATCCACGAGTGCGGGTGGGTATGCCGGGGCCTGAAGCGGCGCGCCGATGAGCGCGTTCGCGCCGGCTCGACGAAGCGGAGGAACGATGGGCGAAGGCCGGCGTCCCGAAACGGTCGCGGTGGCGGACGAGGATCCCCATCCCGAAATCACGCTTCACCAAATCTCCGCCTGGTCGCTGGCGATCCTAGCCGCAATCGCGGCCGGCTTCGTCCTCTACGCCGCACGCGAGGTGATGCTGCCGGTGGTGGCGGCTTTCGTCGTCGGAATCATGTTGGGTCCGGCGGCGCGGAGACTCGAAGCCCTGCACGTTCCGCGCCCGCTCGTGGCTCTACTGCTTGTCGCCAGCGTGACGCTGATCATCGTTTTGGTGATCCTGTTGATCTTCCCGCGCGTGTCCGAACTCGCGAATGGCCTGCCGGGGATGGTCGCGTCGCTGAAGGAAAAGCTGCATGTATTTGATGGTCTGATCGGGGCGTGGCGACGTCTCACGTCGATGATGGGCGAACCCCCCAAAGCCGATGCGGTGGCGATCCCTTTGCCCGGGATTTCCTGGGTTCCATCGACGATCTCGGTCTTGTTGCCGCCGATCACAGGTTTTCTGTTCTTTCTTGTCGTGCTGCTCTTGGTGATCTCAGAATGGCCAGACTTGCGGCGCGGTCTCGTCATGACGTTTGCAAGCCGCGATTCTCGTCTGACGGTTCTAAAGATCCTCAACGAGATCGAATCTGGATTGGCCAATTATCTGTTGATCGTGACGCTGATCAACCTGGGCGTTGGAGCGTTAGCAGGCGTCATCTGTGCGTTGACCGGAATGCCAAATGCAGTCGGCTTCGGCGCCCTGGCGGCGACACTCAACTTCGTTCCGATCATTGGGCCGATTGCCATGTTCGTAGTTCTGCTCGTTGTCGGGGTGGTGGCGGAGCCCACTTTCCTGCTGGGCCTCCTCCCTGCCGCCGGCTTCCTCCTGGTGATCACGGTGGAGGGGCAGTTCCTGACCCCGATGATCATCGGACGCCACCTCGAACTCAACGCGCTCGCGGTCCTGCTCTCGCTCGCCTTCTGGACCTGGCTTTGGGGGCCGATGGGGGCGTTCCTTTCCTCGCCAATTCTGATGGTGGCGCTGATCCTCAAGCAACGGCTGTACGTCGACGAGGACCGCTAAATCGCCTCCGCGCGGAACCTTGCGCACGGACCGGCGTTAACATCGAACGAAGTGTTCCGGAGGAACGGATGACATCTGACTTTCCGTCCAACGCTGAACGAAGCGACGAAGCGCGAGACACAGGCGACAACGCCTTTGCCCGCCTGGAAAAGGAGATGGCGAATATGAGAGATGCGATTGGCGGTCTTTCCGACCAGATTTCTGACGCTGCGAGCGACATCGGGACGGTTGCTCAGGAGCAAGCAAGGCGAGGCTTGAAACATGCCCGCGCCAATATGGGCTCCATGGTTTCCGACGCATCTGATCGACTGGGCGTTGTCGCCAACACCGCTCAGTCGCAGGCCTCCTCGCTCGGCGACACGCTCGAGGACGCGATCCAGGAACGCCCGCTGGCCACCCTCGCTCTCGCCATTGGGCTCGGCTTCCTGGCTGGTGTGATCTGGCGAAGGTAGCGCCGAAAGGCTGATCGCCGCGGGACAAGAGGAGCGGAAAACATATGATCCCCGTCGCTAGCGCGGCGGGGATCATATCATTCAGAGTGGCTTAAGGCTCATCGGCGCTAGACGTATCCCAGCAAAGCCAGAATGAGCAAAATGATTAGGATTGTCCCGAGTCCGCCGACCGGATAGTAGCCCCAACCGGCGCTGTAAGGCCATGCGGGAACCGCCCCGACGATCAGAATGATCAGAATGATGAGAATGATAAGCCGCATTTTGGCCTCTGCTTGGGTCAACCGCACACGCGGGCGCCTCAACAACGCCAAAATCACCGAAGTGTTCCAGATGCTACGAATCCCGCGACGGCAGCGAGCGTTGAGATGCGCCAATTCGTCGGTCTTCTTTCAATTTCAACCCACGGCCCCGGGCTCGTCGAGATCACGCGAGAAGTCCTGAATTGGCTCAGGCCGCATGCCGTGCAAGCCGGGCTCTTGACCTTGTTTTGCCGGCATACTTCGGCGGGGTTGGTCGTACAGGAAAACGCCTCGCCAGATGTTCGCGCCGATCTCGAGACGTTTTTCGACCGTCTGGCGCCGGAGGATGCCGCTCAATATCGGCACGCCGACGAAGGCGCCGATGACATGCCCGCGCACATCCGCACGGTCCTGACCGGGGTGCAGCTTTCGGTTCCGATCCTGCAGGGGCGCCTCGCTTTGGGGACTTGGCAAGGTATTTATCTGTTCGAGCACCGGCGTGCGCCCCATCGGCGAGAGATCGCGTTGCACCTCATTGGTGAATGACGGCGAGCGCATAGATCACACATCAGAAGAGCGGCCATCAATAGCAGTTCTCGCTAATTTACGCGTCGGGAACGCATTCAGGTTCCTGTGGATGAAACTTCAATGACACCGGGAAGGCTATATTTTGCTGGACGTTCGCCATGAGCTGTGATTAAAGCGTGACGTCGCGACGGGGCTTGAACCTGGGCCTTTGGGTTGAGAACCCCCTTCAACCCAATGAGCAACGCGGCGATGAGTGGAGGCGACGCGACTAGCACCAGCCGGGAGGGCTTGCAGCAAGTTCGTCTGGCAAAGTCGCTTCCGAAAAACTGGGCGGTTCGAGTGCTTGTGTATTCGGGCCGCCCTGTCTTTTTTGCAGCCGCTGACGGACGTGGCGCGCGGGCCACGAATTGCCGAATGGCGAAGGCGCCCGGGCTTTGGTGGTTTGGCCGCGGCGCCGATTTGCGCCTCCCAAAAACGCCGTCGCACTTCGCGCGCCGATTTGATCCGTCCCCCTCGAAATGCGCTTTGCCTGCGACGCTGATGCTGACCGCGCATTTTGCGGAACCCAGGGCGGCTTCCCACGCCGCGGGCCGGCCACGTTGTCGCCGCGATTGGGCGTCACTCCTCGCGGCCGAAATGCGGCGGACGGGCGGCTGAGGGCAAATCATGGCCGGCGCGGTGGCGCGCTGGCGGGGTGGACTTTCGCTGGGCTGGCGGGGCCGGAATTCGTTAGCGAATTCGAAACGAAACGGGATCAATAGTGCGCAGCGGGCTTGATGGTTCGGGAATATTCTGTCGCTGTGGCGGGCTCGGCGTTTGAAGCTCGAACCGTGCGCTTGTGCGCGACCCGAGTAAGCGTGATGAGCGTTTCGGGCCTTGAACCGCGCGTTTGTGCGGGTAACCGGAAATGCTGGGGCGCGATGTGCCTCGGCTTCGCTGTGGTGGCGCTCGCCGGCTGCGCCCCTCCTCAGGCGCCCCGCCTATCCTATTCGCACGGCCATGAACATTTCTCCCAAGCCAAATATGGCCACGCCAGCCGGAAGGTCGTCGCCGATGGCGAACGGGTGCCTCGCGGCGGAGGACAATATCTGGTCGGCCGTCCTTACACGGTCGCGGGCCACCGATATTACCCCGCCGAGAACCCCTCCTATACGGCGGTCGGCATGGCCTCCTGGTATGGCGCTGCGTTCCACGGCCGGCGCACCGCCAACGGCGAAGTCTACGACATGGCCTCACTGTCGGCCGCCCATCCGACGATGCCGCTGCCGAGCTATGCTCGCGTCACCAATCTGGAAAACGGCTACTCGGTCATCGTCCGGGTCAACGATCGCGGCCCCTATCATGCCGGGCGGGTGATGGACGTATCTTCGCGGGTCGCCGACGTCCTCGATATGAAGGCCATGGGCACGGCCAAGGTGAAAGTCGATTATGTCGGCCCCGCGCCGATGGAAGGCTCGGACAATTCGCAATTGCTGGCGAGCCTTCGCACCGACGGATCGCCGGCCAATATGATCGGTTATTCCGCGCCGGTCATGATGGCCAACGCCGCGGCGGAGCAGACCGACACGATCTGGTCGTTCTTTTCCGGCGGCGGCCGCGGCGGGCAACAGCCGCAGGCGGTGTCTCAGCCCGCCCCAGCGCCAGCCGCGCCTGAGCCTCCGCCAGTCCAGGTCGCAAGCGCTCCTGAGCCTCCGCCGCCCCCGCCGGAGCCAGTGCGGGTCGCGCGGCGCCCGCCGAAACCGGCGATGCGGAACCGTCGCCGCCCGAGCCCATCCGCATCCGCCAGCCGAGCGGCGTTATTCCGCTGCCTCCTGCGCGGCCATTCGATCTCAGCCTGAGCCGCAACTCGACCGTCGTGGCGGCCCACGCCTCGGCCTCCTCGGTTTCGCCCACGCGCGTCTCGTCCATGCACGCGGTCGCACCGCCGCGGCGGCCCGAACTTCACGCCAGCGCCGACAGGGCGCTCACCTATTCCGGACCGGTTCGACTTCCGCCCAAGAAGCCGACGACCGGCGTGTTCGATCACCTGAAGTCGGCGAAGTCCGCTCGCGCCGACTATTAAGCCCGTGCCGGCTGCTACAGACGATCGTCGCGCCACAATTCGCGCTCGTTGCCACTCCGCACTGAACCATGCTGAGAAGAGCCATCGGGGGCAGGCTTGAGGCGATCTTTGCGCAAGGACCGCGGTCAGCTTCGTGTGGCGCGAATGGATGAGGGTTGGAGCGGAAGCGATGGCGCGCCCCCGCAGGCGAGCCAATGACCGGGCAGGCGAGGGGGCGATTCATCACGCTCGAGGGCGGCGAGGGCGTGGGCAAGTCGGTTCAGGCCAAGCGGCTCGAGGAGCGCCTCGCCGCGCTCGGGCTTGCCGTTGTTCAGACGCGCGAGCCGGGGGGGTCGCCGGGCGCCGAAGCTTTGCGCGAGGCGATCCTTTCCGGTTTCGCGGCCGAGTTTGGTCCCGCCGCGCAGGCGTTGTTGTTCGCCGCGGCCCGCGTCGACCATCTCGGCACAACGATTTTGCCGGCGCTCGCGCGCGGCGCCTGGGTCATTTCCGACCGGTTCGCCGATTCGACCCGGGCCTATCAGGGCGCGGCGGGCAATCTGCCGCCCGAGTTCATCGCCTCTCTCGAGCGTCTGACGGTGGGCGCGAACCGAGCCCGACCTGACCGTGATCCTCGATCTCGATCCGAAAGTCGGCCTTAAGCGGGCAGCCGAGCGAAGGGAGACGGGGCCCGCCGACCGGTTCGAAGCGGAGGGGCTGCCGTTTCACGAAACCCTTCGGCGGGCGTTCCTCGACATCGCCGCAGTCGAACCTGGGCGGTGCGTCGTCATCGACGCCGACAGAAGCGAGGACGAGGTCGCCGCCGCCATTTGGTCGGCGGTCGAGGTCCGCCTCGATCCGGCGGGCGCCCTCAAGGCCAACCACGCATGAATCAGCCCCGCGCGAAAAAGGGCGAGGCCGAAGAGCTTCCCGAAGCTGACGCATTGGCCGGCGCGCCACATCCGCGTCATGTCTATTCGCTGATCGGCCATGAGCGTGCCGAAGCAGAAATGCTCTCGGCCTATCGCGAGGGTCGCCTCTCTCACGCTTGGCTGATCGGCGGCAGGGAAGGGATCGGCAAGGCGACGCTCGCCTGGCGGTTCGCCCGCTTCGTGCTCGCCAACCCCGATCCGGCCGCAAAGGCGGTGCGCGAGGCGATCAATCTCCATGTCGAGCCCACTCATCAGGCCGCGCGGCTTCTCGCGGGGCTCGCCCATCCCGACTTTGCTCTGATCCGCCGCGAGTGGCAGGGCGCGACGAAGAGGCTCGCGAGCGAGATTTCGGTGGAAGCCGTGCGGCAGGGTCTGCAAGTTTTCCAGCTCTCCGCCGCCTTCGGCGGCTGGCGGGTCGCCATCGTTGATTCCGCCGAGGACTTGAATCGCAGCAGCGCCAATGCTTTACTAAAAATGGTTGAGGAGCCGCCGCAACGATCGCTGATCCTTATCATCTCGCATCGCCCAGGCCAGGTGCTGCCGACAATCCGCTCACGCTGCCGCCGTTTGCGGCTTGAACCTCTTAACGAGGATGAGACCATCGAGGCGGTGATCGGGCTCGGTCCGCCCTGGAGCGAAGCGAGCCGCGATGAGGTCGCCGCCGCGGCCAAGCGCGCCGATGGATCCATTCGTGAGGCGCTCATCCGCCTCGCGCCGGAATCAGAAGGAGCGGGCGCATTGATCGAGCAGGTCGTCGCCGGCCTGCCGCGTCCCGATCCACGTGCGGTCGCCCGGCTCGCCGATGCGGTCAGCGGGCGGGCCGGAGACGAGGCGTATCGGGCCCTCCATCGCGAGCTCTACGACTGGATGGTTAGATACGCGCGCGACGTCGAACCCGGCTCTCTGCGGGTGGAGGAGATTGGCGGCCTTTGGGACCGCATCCGAGACGCGCAGCGCGAGACGGAAGACCTTAATCTCGACCGCAAGCTGCATATTCTGGCGCTGTTCGCCGAGATAGCCGCAACCGCGCCCCGCGGCTTAAGGGATAACTCCTAACCAAGCCCCTCGTGCTGAGGAGCGGCGCCGCAAGGCGACGCGTCTCGAAAGCCTGTCCTGAGCTTGTCGAAGGCGCGCCCCAGAGCGCACCACCGGCGCCCCTCCTGGATGAGGATGGCGGAGGGCCAACCATAGGCCGAACACTTAGATTTTCGTCGCCGCTCAAAAAGTTTTGCTTTAGGACGGCGCTCATGAGCCGCTTCTACATCACCACGGCGATCCCCTACGCCAACGGCGCGCCGCATATCGGCCATGCCTACGAGCGCATCGCGACCGACGCCATCCAGCGGTTCATGCGCCTCGACGGGCGCGAGACCCTGTTCGTCACCGGCATGGACGAGCACGGCCTTAAAGTTCAACAGGCGGCGGCGCGCGAGGGCGTGACGCCGCAGCAATTCGTCGATCGCGTCGCGGCCGAATTCGAAGCGATGGGCGACATGCTGAACGCCCGCGCCGACGACATCGTGCGCACCACGGAAAAGCGGCACGCGCGCGCCTCCCAGGCGATCTGGGAGCGTATGGCCGCGAACGGCGACGTTTATCTGTCGAAATACTCCGGCTGGTATTCGGTCCGCGACGAGGGTTATTTCATCGACAGCGAGCTGACCGAGGGCCCGGACGGAACCAAGCTCGCGCCAAGCGGCGCGCCAGTCGAATGGGTCGAGGAGGAAAGCTACTTTTTCCGCCTCTCCAAATACGGCGACAAACTGCTCGCGCATTACGCCGCCCATCCCGAATTCGTCACGCCGGAAACGTATCGCAACGAGATCATCGCGTTCGTGAAACGCGGCCTCGCCGATCTCTCGATCAGCCGCGCGACCCTAAAATGGGGCGTGCCGGTGCCGGGCGACCCGAAACACGTGATGTATGTCTGGGTCGACGCGCTGACCAATTACATCACCGCGACCGGCTTCCCGGATGACGGCCCGCGGGCGAAGTTTTGGCCCGCGGATGCGCATGTCATCGGCAAGGACATCACCCGCTTCCATTCGATCTACTGGCCGGCGTTTCTGATGTCGGCCGGATTGCCCGCGCCAAAACAGGTCGTAGTGCACGGCTTCCTGTTCAACCGCGGCGAGAAGATGTCGAAGTCGGTCGGCAACGTCGTCGACCCGAAGGCGATGGTCGAAGCCTATGGGCTCGACCCGGTGCGCTATTTCTTCCTGCGGGAAGTCCCATTCGGCCAGGACGGCAGCTATTCGCACGAGGCGATCGTCGGCCGCATGAACGCCGATCTCGCCAACGACATCGGCAATCTGGCGCAGCGCTCGCTGACGATGATCGCCAAGGCCGGCGCGCGCACCCCCGACTGGCGCAAGGCGGCGCCTGCAAAGGAGGACCTGGCGATGCTCGCGCGCGCCGACGCGCTTCTTGGCGAAGCGCGCCGGCACATGCAGAGCTTTGCCCTCAATCTCTACATCGGCGCGGTTTTCGAGGTCGTGTCGGAGGCCAATCGCTATTTCGCCAATGCCGAGCCCTGGAGGCTAGCCAAGAGCGATCCTGCGCGCATGGGGCTCGTGCTCTACGTGACGATCGAAACCCTGCGTATCGCCGCGATCCTGTTGCAGCCAGCGATGCCCGGGAGCATGAGCGCGCTTCTCGACCTCCTCGGCGTCCCGCCGGAGGACCGCACATTTGCGGCTATTGACGCCGGCGAGGGAACAGGCCGTCTGGACGCTCCCCATCGGCTCGAGCCGGCCAGGGCGCTGCCCCCGCCCAAGCCGGTTTTCCCTCGCTATGTCGAAGCGGAATCCGCGAAGTGAAGCGGCTCGCGCTCTCACTCCTGCCCCTCTCCCGTTGGGAGAGGGGAGTGACCCTTCTCCCTCCGGGAGAAGGTGGCCGCGACGCGGCCGGATGAGAGACGGGCGTGACCCTCATCGACAGCCATTGCCACCTGGATTTTCCCGACTTCGCCGAGGACCTCGACGGGGTCGTTGAGCGCGCGCGCGCGGCCGGGGTTGAGCGCATGATCACCATCGGCACCAAAGTGTCGAAGGCCGCAGGGGTGGTCGCGATTGCGGAGCGGTACGACGACGTCTTTTTCACCGTCGGCACGCATCCGCATGAGGCGGGTGGGGAGGGGGCGGAGGATTTCGACGCCATGCGCGCTTTCGCCGCGCATCCGAAATGCGTCGGGATCGGCGAGGCCGGCCTCGACTATCACTACGACAACGCGCCGCGCGATGTCGCTCAGCGGGTCTTTCGCGGCCACATCGCCCTTGCCCGAGAGCTCGACCTGCCGCTCGTTATCCATACTCGCGATGCGGACGCCGACACTGCCGCGATCCTGGTGCAAGAAATGGGGCAGGGGCGTTTCCGCGCGCTGCTCCATTGCTTCACCGCCTCGCGCAAACTCGCTGAGACCGCGCTCGCCCTTGGGCTCTCGATCTCGTTCTCCGGCGTGGTGACGTTCAAGAAATCGGAGGACCTTCGCGCCATCGCGCGCGACGTCCCGCTCGACCGCATTCTGGTCGAGACGGACGCGCCCTATCTCGCGCCGGCGCCCCATCGCGGCCGCCGCAACGAGCCAGCGTTCGTCGTCGCCACGGCAGGCGTGGTCGCCGAAGCGCGCGGGATCACGCCGGACGCGCTGGCCGCGGCGACCCGCGCCAATACTCACTTAATCTTTAGCAGGCTGCCCCCGGCCGGCGGCAAGCTCCTGCAGGCCCTTGGCAAGCTGCCGCAGGCTGTTGAGTCGTCGCATTGACGCTGCGACTGACGATCCTGGGCTGCGGCTCGTCCGGCGGCGTGCCGCGGGTCGGGGAGGGGTGGGGGGCCTGCGATCCCGCGAACCCGAAGAACCGTCGCCGCCGCTGTTCGGTGCTTCTTGAGCGCTTCGGATCTGGCGGCGCGACAACGGTCCTGGTCGACACCTCGCCCGATTTGCGCGAGCAGCTGCTTGACGCCGACGTGAAGCGGCTCGACGCCGTCCTGTTGAGCCATCCCCATGCCGACCACACGCACGGCATCGACGATCTAAGGGCGCTCTGTTTGTTCATGCGCCGCCGCCTCGACCTGCATATGAACGAGCAGACTTCGCTCAGGGTCCGCGAGGCGTTCTCATATATTTTTCAAACTCCTGACGGAAGTTCTTATCCTCCGATCGCAAAGGAGCTGCGCCTTACCGCCGGCAAGCTCTGCCGTATCGAGGGCCTGGGCGGGGCAATCGAGGCGATGCCGTTCGATCTCGAGCACGGCGAGATCAGCGCGCTTGGCTTTCGTTTTGGGGCGCTCGCTTACACGCCTGACGTGAAACGCATTGCCGAGACAAGCCGCTCCTTCCTCGAAGGCCTGGACATGTGGATCATCGACGCCTTGCGCTACCGTCCCCATCCGTCCCATTTCAGCCTGGACGACGCACTTCATTGGATCGAGACGATGCGTCCGCGGCGCGCCATTCTCACCAACTTGCATACCGATCTCGATTACGAGACCTTGCGCTTAAGGCTGCCCGCGCATGTGACGCCGGCTTATGACGGGATGCGCGTCGAGGGCTTCGACGCCTGACGTTTAGTGGGGGAAACGCAATGACGCCAGTCGAGAGCGCGATACGCGACTTCGTGCGCGAGCACGCCGAAGCGGAGACGCGTTTCCTCGCCGAGATTGTGAAAATTCCGTCGGACAATCCGCCGGGAGATTGCAACCGCTCCGCCGAAGTCGTCGCCGAGCTCCTGGAAGGTCTTGGTTTTCAGGTCGAGAGGCACAAGGTTCCCGAGCCGCTCGTCAGGGCCAACGGCATGATTTCGGCGACCAACCTGATCGCCAGGCGCCGGTTCCGGCAGGGCCCGACGATTGCGCTCAACGCGCATGGCGACGTGGTGCCTCCGGGTTCGGGCTGGACGCGCGACCCTTACGGCGCCGAAATCGTCGACGGCTGGATGGTTGGGCGCGGCGCCGCCGTGTCGAAGTCGGACATTGCGACTTATGCGTTCGCCATGCTGGCGCTCGAAAAATGCGGCGCGGCGCTCAATGGCGCGGTCGAACTGCACGTCACCTATGACGAGGAGGCGGGCGGCGAGATCGGCCCGCGCTACTTGCTAGAGAATGGCCTCTTGCGTCCGGATCTGGCGATTGGCGCTGGCTTCTCCTATGCGGTCGTCAACGCCCATAACGGCGCCCTTCACCTGGAGATCGAGGTCCTCGGCCGCTCAGCTCACGCCGCCCGTCCCTCGACCGGAGTCGATGCGCTCGAGGCGGCGAACGCGATCCTTTCTGCGCTTTACGGCTGGCGCGGCGGGCTTCAGGCGCGCACCTCGGCGATACGAGGCATAGGCTCGCCGCAGATGACAGTCGGCCTCATTGCGGGTGGGATCAACACCAATGTGGTGCCGGATCGCGTCACCTTCCGTCTCGACCGGCGCATCGTGCCAGAGGAAAATCCGGCTGAGGTCGAGGCGGAGTTGCGCGCGGTTATCGCGCGCGCCGCGATGCTCCACCCGCACGCCAAGGTCGAGGTCAGGCGCATCCTGCTCGCCGAACCACTGACCCCGACCCCGGCTGGAGCAAAGCTGACCGAGATTCTTTGTCGTCAGGCCAGCCGGGTCATGGGCGAGCCGATCCTCGCCTCGGGCGTGCCGCTCTATACCGACGCGCGACACTACGCGAAGGCGGGCGTTCCGATTGTGCTCTATGGCGCGGGGCCGCGCACGATCGAGGAAGCCAACGCCCATCGCGCCGACGAGCGCTTGCCGCTGTCAGATTTGTACAAAGCCACGGAAGTCATCGCGCTGACGCTGGCGGAGCTGCTGCAGGGAGCGGAAGCAGGCGGCTAGTGAGTGGACGACGCCGAAAGGGTCAGAGAACCCGCGCTGCGGCGCCTGCCATCCGCTTTGCCCATAGCCAAAGGCAAAGATCCTACAGGGGAGGGGGAGTCTATTGTTTATATAGAAATAATCATCTATTCGGCGGGGTGACCGGCGAGCTTGGAGCAAAGCCGGAACTTCGCATCAAGGAGCACATCATGTCGAAAGTCGTTGGCGAGGTTGTTGCAGCCAATGAGGTCTATGTCCGGGGTTTCGGCAAAAAGGGCGAGTTGCCGCTCCCGCCGGGCCGCCGATTCGCAATCCTGACCTGCATGGACGCCCGGCTGGACCCGGCCAAATACGCGGGCCTAGCAGAGGGCGACGCGCACGTGATTCGCAACGCGGGCGGCCGTGCGACCGATGACGCCATACGGTCGCTGGTCATTTCCCACAAGCTCCTCGGGACGGTGGAATGGTTTGTCATTCATCACACGAATTGCGGCATGGAGCTTTTCGCCGACGAGGTGATCGCCGATCTGCTCGAGGACGATCTTTCCACCGCGAGGTTCGACGGGAAGACCTGGTCGAACCCGCACCACCAAGGGGGTCACGCGGCCGGCCACTTCATCAAATGGCATACGATCAAGAACCAGCCCGACAGCGTCACCCAGGACGTGCGTCGCATTCGCGAGCATCCCCTGGTTCCAGCGAACGTCCCTGTCTATGGCTATATCTATGACGTTCGAACTGGACGGCTCGACGAAGTGAAAGCCGCGACTGAGGCGGGCAGGGCGGCCTGACGGCGTCTATCGAGGGCAACGGAGCAACGGCCTTGGCCCGGCCGTGCCTCGCGCGTCAGTAGCCGATCGTGAACCGCTCGCGGACGAGCACCGGGCTTCACTGTAGCCGAAACTGTCCGGTTGTGTGATGGCGCTCACAGCCTGCAAGGCCAAAATCGTATAACGCACAATTTCTTTCGTTGTCGGCCCTGGCTATTCCGGCAGTTACAATTGATTTTGGGAGGGGCTCGTGATTGTCGACCGCGCCTGGATCGCGCGCAATATCGGCGTCGATCCTGCAACCGTTTCAATTCCGCAAACGGCGTTCGCGACACGCGCCGCAGCCGCGCGAGACGCCAGTCTCGACGACATTCAACGCGACATCATCGATTTCGATTCCGAGGGCCCGGAAGGCTCAGCCTTCCTCGCGTTCACCAAAGCGACCGGCCTCAGCCGCTTCGTCGACATTCCCTGGCCCAAGGGCCTCGCGCCGACGCCCGCCGCTCGGGCGCCGGCCGGCGGCGCCAAGCCGCTGCCGCGCGCCGACGTGCTCATCGTCACCTGGACAGTGGACGAGGGACATGCGCTCAGTCGCGTGCTGACGCCGGGAAAAGATTCCCACAACGACTACGTTCCCTACACCCACAATTTCGCGACGCTGTCCGGCCAGATGAGCAAAGGCTCGCCAGCGGTCAAGGCGAAGCGGCTCGGCGCGTTCTGGACGACGACCATCGGAGGCAAGAAGGCCATCGTCTTCAAGTCCGAGTCACACCTGTCGCAGGACACCAACAAGCACTTTCCCGCGAACGGGGTCCTGCCGAACGCTGAACTGTGGAAGCAGATCATCGGCGAGGTGCGGCCCAAGCTCATTCTGACCACCGGCACCGCCGGCGGCATCGGCAAGGACTTCGAGGTTGGCGACGTGGTCGTTAGCTCCGTCGTGCGCTTTGATTCGACGAGCTGGCTGAAGAAAGCGACATTCGCCAGCGCGAACTATGCGAGCCACGCGGCGCAGACCAAGTTCTTCTCGCAGGCGAAGGACCTTTTCAAGACGAACGCCTCGCAGCTGCCGCCGGACAACACGCGGCCGCCGGGGATCACCGTCGTCGCGCCGTCGGGTCTTTCCCGGTCGATCGTGACCACCGACTTCTTCGGCTTCGACACCACGGACAATCACTTCAAGCTTCAAGGCCTTGGAGACGCTTCCGAAATGGGAGACGCGGTGCTTGGGATGGTCGCCCAGTCGCTCGACGACGCGCCGCCGTGGCTGGCGATCCGCAACGTTTCAGACCCTCAGATCGCCGCGGAAGGCACTCTCAAGCAGCAGGCGCAGGCGGCGGCTACAATTTATAAGGCCTACGGACGGTGGAGTTCCGTGTGCAGCGCCATAGTCTGCTGGGCCGCCGTCGCCGCTCTTTAGCCAAGGGCGGGGCAGGGGCCTTGTCCCTGCCCCGCCTCTTGCGCGTCAATAGCCGACCGTAAACCGCTCGCGGATGTGGGCCGGCTTCTCGAGTTCGTCGACCGCCGCGATCGCGTAATCCTCCCACGAAATGTTGCTGCCTTTGTCGTGGGTTAGCAGCTGATCCTTACCCAGCCGGAACTTGCCGGTGCGCTCGCCAGGAGCGATCACCGTGGACGGCGAGAGGAAGGTCCAATCGAGCTCCCTGTCCTTGCGCAAAAGGTCGAGAAATTCGCCGCCCTTGGCCGCCTCGGCCTTGTAGGCGGCGGGAAATTGCGGCGTATCGATGAGCTTGACGCCTGGCGCAACTTCGAGACTGCCGGCGCCGCCGACGACGAAATAGCGCTTCACGCCCGCCTCCTTGACCGCCTCGATCAAGAGCTTCGGATCGCTGTCGAGGAAATGAACTGCGCTGATCACGGCGTCGTGGCCCTTGAGCAGCTTCACGAGGCCCGGCTTCTCGAAGACATCACCCTTTTGCGCCGTCACGCCTGGCAGCTTGGCGATCGTCTCCGGATTACGCGCGATCGCTGTGACCAGATGACCGCGACGGCTCAATTCCGCGAGAAGGCGCGAACCGCCGTTTCCTGAAGCGCCGATAAGCGCGACTTTCATGATGGCCTCCGATGCGGTATGAGAAAGATACCTAGTATCGGGCCGATGAATGACCACGATCGACATCCTTGTAAAGAACGCACCCTCCGGGAACCTGGTTTCCGAGCGGAAACCGCCGGTCGCACCTCCGGACCCTTACGCGGCCGGCTGTCCGACGCGGCTGCTGCTCGATCGGATCGGCGACAAATGGATGGTGCTGACGCTCGGTCTCATTCGCGACAAACCCCGCCGCTTCAACGCTCTACGGCGTGATATTCAAGGGGTGACGCAGAAGATGCTGTCGCAGACGCTAAAGCAGATGGAGCGCGACGGGCTTATCACCCGGACCGTTCTGCCGACGATGCCGGTCTCGGTCGAATACGCAATCACGTCCCTCGGCCAGACTCTCGCGGCGGTTCTTGACGGGCTCCAACTTTGGGCGCGCGACCATATCGTCGACGTGCTCGCCGCAAGGCGGCGCTATGACGCGAGCGGCCGAGGTTAGAGCGCCCAAAGTCCAGCCCGCTTTCCGGCGTCTCCATCTTTGGTTCCATAATAACTCTTATGCGAATCGGCTTCAGGCCGATGGTGAAAGAGAGGCGCCGTTCGCGTTGTCGAGTGACAGAAAAAGGCGCCTAACAGGTTGATTTCGTTGCTGCGGCGACAGAAGCGCACTCCGGCCCATCGTCGGCTGGACTTGGCCTCCTGCGGGGCGATCAGGCGCGCACGGTATAGGGTCAAGCTGGGTCCAAACGCTCGGTTGCAGGCGCAGGGCTACGAGGGTCGGGCGGGTTGAGCGCTGGGACCCGGTCTTCCAGCGCAGCGGCGCCAAAAATGGGTGGTCGGAGTGGCGGGATTCGAACCCACGACCCCTAGTCCCCCAGACTAGTGCGCTAACCGGGCTGCGCTACACTCCGACGGCGCCCCTTATAGGGGCCGTCGCGGCGCCGTGCAATGTGGCGCTGCCGGGCAATCTCTCATGAACTGGGCGCGCTCGCTTGCGCAAGAATTCGTTGCGCCTCTACGATTTGGGCAAGCGCTTCGCGCAGCGCTGCGATCCCGTCGTCCGCCAACCTGGAACGTGGCTCCGGCGAGCCAAAGTCTTGCGGGGACCCGGCGCGAGGCTCGGCGGCGATCGCCGGCTCAATGGATGATCCCGGCGCTGAGCGACGCCGACAGCGCCTGAACGCCCTGCTCCTTGAACAGCTTCTGCACGCCCTTGATCGTGTAGCCTTCGTCGTAGAGCAGACGCTTAATGAGTCTTAGCCGCTCGATGTCGTCAGGGCGATAATAGCGCCGCCCGCCTGCCCGCTTGAGCGGCCGGATCTGGGGAAAGCGGGTCTCCCAGAAGCGCAGGACATGCTGCGGCAAGTCAAGCGAATCGGCCACTTCGCGGATCGTTCGATACGCTTCCGGGCTCTTCTCCATCGGCCTGTTCCCTGGCGCGCGGGGCGAGAGAATCACGACGCCCCCGTGGCGGTCCCCGACTATCGACGGATTGGCTCCAAAACGCCAGGGCCACGGTCGCGCAAGACGCGCCTACCCCTTCTCTTCCTCGTCGCGCCCGTTGATCTTGGCCTTCAGCACATTGGACGGCTTGAACACCATCACCCGGCGAGGAAGGATGGGCACCTCGACCCCGGTCTTGGGATTGCGTCCCACACGCTCGCCCTTGGAGCGAACGACGAACGAGCCGAAGCCGGACAGTTTGACCGTTTCGCCGCGTGCGACCGCGTCGCAAATTTCGTCCAGAACCGATTGGACCAGCTCCGCCGACTCCGTGCGCGACAATCCGATCTTCTGATAAACGATCTCCGACAAATCGGCGCGAGTCACCGTCTTGCCAGATTCGCGGCCAACTCTAGCGTTCGCCATATCGAGCCCCAATCAATTTCCCCCTCCCGCGCGATACTCAGCCCTTGACCGCGCAGGCCCCCAAAGGCGCGCCGGCCACTTTGCCCGATCCATATCGGACTCTCTTTTCGGTCCCGGCAGTCCCTGAAGGGTCGAGCCTATAATCGGCGCAAAACAAAATCCACGCTTGTCGCGCCGCTGCGACCGGCGCCGATGCGATCCAGCCCCCCGTCGTCTTGCGTCCTCCCGCGATCATGCCCCATAGGCAAGCCTAGCAAATGATACAAGGAGTGTCGATTGAGCTTGTCGAGCCACGGCGGACCGCCCCGGATCGCTCTGGTGACCGGGGCCTCTCGCGGCATTGGCCGCGCGGCGGCTCTCGCCTTGGCCAAGTCGGGCGCGCATGTTGTGGCGCTGGCCCGGACGCAGGGCGGCCTTGAGGAATTGGACGATGAAATTCGAGCGCTCCGGCCTGAAGAGCCAGAGGCGACGACCCTGGTTCCTATGGATCTGCGCGACTTCGCCGCCATTGATCGGCTAGGCGAAGCTCTCAATCGCCGGTGGGGCCGGCTTGACGCCTTGGTCGGCAACGCGGGCGTCCTAGGTCTGTTGACCCCCCTGCACCAACTCGATCCCAAAACGTGGGAGGACGTGATGGCGGTCAACGTGACCGCCAATTGGCGCCTCATCAGGTCGCTCGATCCATTGTTGCGGCTCTCCGCCGCGGGACGCGTCGCGTTCATAACTTCCGGCGCGGCGAGCCGGGCGGAGCTGCGCGCCTATTGGGGTCCCTACGCGACTTCCAAAGCTGCGCTCGACGCTCTCGCCCGCACCTATGCCGCCGAGACCGTCAACACCTCGAACATCCGTGTCACGCTGATCAACCCGGGACCGCTGCGAACGCGGATGCGCGCAACCGCCATGCCCGGCGAGGATCCCTCGACGCTGCGCGCGCCTGAAGAGCTGGCGCCCAAGATTGTCGAGATTTGCTCGCCCGACTGGACCGAGACGGGCAAGCTCTACGATTTCCCCTCGGACCGGATTCTGACCTTCAAGTCGCCCGACTGAGATAAGATTGGGGCTGCCTCGTCAGGCGGCGTATCGGGCCTTTCTTGGGCTGCTTTGCGGCGTTCCTCGGCGCATTATTCGGCAATGCTGCGGGCGTGCTCCGCAGCGGGATTTATCGTGAATTGTGTACGCCGTTCCGTTTGGAACCCCGTGCAAGCGAACGAGTTTCCTCCGCGAGTCTCTGACCGAGGAGTCGCTCATGGCACGAGAGCCCGAGAAATCAGCACGAGCAATAGGGAAAGCGAAAACCGACGCCAGAGTTGGTTCGAAGAACGGCAGGAACGAACAAAGCGCCGAGGCTGGTTCATCCGATACGACGGAACTGCTGAAGGAGCAGCATCGCGGGCTTCAGGCGACGCTCGCCAAGCGGTCGGACGCCAACGCCGACCGCCAGGCGATTGTGCAGGAGTTCGCCGCCGCCTGGCTTCCACATATCGCCGTTGAACAAGAGGTCCTGACCCCTGCGCTTGAGGGCGCGGGAATCGACCAGGAAAAGCTCGCCGCCGTCGTGATTCAAAAGGACATCATTAATTTGCTCCTGGCCGATCTCTTGCGCGGCGCGAGCCGTCAATTCGGCCACGCGAAGCTCGAAGCGCTCGCAAAACAGTTCGACGCGCACGTGGAAGGCGCGGACGCTGAGGAGACTGGCATGTTCGCCCTTGTCTCATCGGCCGAAAGGTCAAGTCCCGAGCTGAACGCGCAGATGAAGGCGCGATACGAGCGCCTAAAAAGCCGCTTCGCGAATATGGACGAAAGCATCGGAGAGGCCATGGTTATGCTGGCGCCGCGGCGCCTCTCCGTACCTTCCAGTAGCCGGCAAAATCGAAGGGAGTCCGAGATGAGCAGATATTCGAACATGCGAGAACGAGACGACCAGGGACGTTTCATGTCCGATGACGAGAGGGGCTACTCGCGCTCTCGCAGCGGCGGCCGGGATCGCGACGATGAAGGCCGGTTCATGAGCGAAGGAAGCGGGTTTTCTCGCGGCCGATACGAGGACGACGACGACGACCGGCGCTATTCTCGCAATGGACCGGAGCGCGATGAGAATGGCCGCTTCATGAGTGAAGGCGGGTCGCGGTCCCGCGGCCGTTATGATGAGGAGGACGAGCGCTACAGCCGGCGGTCGACGGGCCGGGATCGTGACGACGAGGGTCGTTTCATGAGCGACAACGGCTCATCTCGCAGCCGTTTCCAGGGTGACGACGAGCATTATGGCCCCCGATCGTTGGGGTCCATGGGCCGCGATCGCGACGATGAAGGCCGCTTCACCCGGCGCGGCAGGTCGCACGAAGGTCGTGGCCACGGCGGTTGGTTCGGCGATTCGGAAGGCCATTCCGAGTCCTCGCGTCGCGGCTGGGACAATCCGCGCCACGGCGAAAGCGGCTGGTACGGCGATTCGGAAGGTCACTCGGAAGCGTCACGCCGGGGTTGGGAAGAGCGCAGGGGCGGGCAATCGCCTCGCTACGAGGAGCGATCACGTCGCTACGACGAGATGCCCTCACGCGCGCGATCGCGTTATGACGACGACCGTGACTACCGCCGCAGCGATGACTACGAGCGCGGCGACGGCGGTCGCGGGCATGGCGGCTGGTCCGGCGATCCAGAAGGGCATTCGGAAGCCGCGCGTCGCGGCTGGCAAAACCGACGCTGACGAAACTCCTTGGCGAGTTTGAGAAGGAGCGGCCAAGCGAAAGCTTGGCCGTTCGTTCTTCAGAATGGAGAGCGCACTATGACCCAGCGTTCATCCGTGAACGTCACGCATCATCTGGAGGGAATGCATTTTCCCGCGTCGAAGGAGGATCTTCTTGTGCGAGCCAGGGACAATGGCGCCGGCCAAGACATGCTCGAGGTGCTGGAGTTTTTCCCTCAAGGCGAGGAATTCCAAACCCTGGCCGATGTTGTGAAGGCCTATGGAAAAGCCGATCAGGCACCCCAGACAGGGGATCATTGACCTGAAACCCTGAGGCGGACCAGGAGTCGGATTGAGCGCGGCCTCGGCTTTTTCCTTGCCGCGGGCCCCAACTCTCTGTATGAGGGCCCCCTCGTTGCGTCCCGCCGGGGGCTGAACGGAGGGCTGTGCGCTCGACTGAAGCGAGCGTGCGGCAGGGCCTTGAGCGCCCGTCCTCCCGTGTTCCCGCCTTCGAACGATCCGGTTCGAGCCTTTCCGGGCTCGAGGGGCTCCGCGTGGGACGCGGTTGAATTGGAAAGGCCCAAAATGGCTCTCTATGAGCATATCTTCCTGGCGCGCCAGGACGTCACGCAGCAGCAAGTCGAGGCGCTGACGGAGCAAATCAAGACGAAAATCGCCTCGCTTGGCGGGGCAGTCACCAAGGTCGAGCCTTGGGGTTTGAAGTCGCTTGCCTTCCGCATCAAGAAGAACCGCAAGGCGCACTTCACCCTTATGAACATCGCCGCCCCTTCCGAGGCGGTGACCGAGGTCGAGCGCCTCTTGAGCATCAACGAGGACGTCATCCGCTATCTCACCATACGCGTCGACGAGCATGAGGCGGGCCCGTCCGTGATGCTGCGCAAGCGCGAGGACAGCGACCGCGATGATCGCGGGCCGCGCGGACCGCGCGGCGACCGAGGAGATCGGGGGGACCGCGGCGATCGCGGGGACCGTCCGCCCCGCCGGCCGCGTGAAGACGCGAACCTAGGAGCGATGTGATGGCTACCGCGCCCCGCCGCCCCTTTTTCCGTCGCCGGAAGTCATGCCCATTTTCAGGCGCCAATGCGCCGAAGATCGACTACAAGGACATGCGCCTGTTGTCGCGCTACATCTCCGAGCGCGGCAAGATCGTGCCGTCGCGAATCACCGCGGTGAGCGCCGGCAAGCAGCGCGAACTCGCCCAGGCGATCAAGCGCGCCCGATTTTTGGGCCTCTTGCCTTACGTGATTCGCTAACGACCGTCGGGCGTCGCCGCGCCTGAATTTCGAACCCGTCGCGTTTGGCCGCGGCGGCAGTTGGAGGCGGGCGGCCGACCCCCTTCTAACCGCAAGCCAACGCGGGACAGCGCTCGTCATGTTGCATCGATTTGTCGTCTCGATCGGAGCTGGATGCGCCGCTGCGCTGCTCTTTATCGTGAGCGCCCAGTCGAGCATTCTGGCGATGGCGCTCGCGTATCTCGCGCCTTTGCCGATCATGATCGCGACCCTTGGCTGGGGACTCGACGGCGGCGCGATCGCAGCGGCGATTTCAATCGCGGTGCTCGCCCTAGTCGCCGAGCCGCTATCCGCACTGGTGTTCGCCGCCTCGGTCGCTGCTCCCGCATGGGTCCTAGCCGCGTTTTCGGTGACGCCCATGGCGCGATATCTCAAGCGGCTGAAGCCGGACGCGCCGGTCCACGCCCCAGTCGGCGCCATCGTCTCGCTGGCGGCGCTACTGGGAATGCTCGGCAGCGTCGCGGTGCTGACGACCGTAATCCTGCGCTACGGCGGCTACAGCGCAGGGGCGCGCCATGTCGCCGAGGCAATCACCGCCCTCGCCGGCGATGCCTTTGAGGGCGCGCCAGGCAACCTGACCGCTCGGGAGTTCGCCGACGCGCTGGTGCGATATGGCCCGCCGGCGATCGCCGCCTCGACGCTGATGATGCTGTGCGTCAATCTCTATGGCGCGGCTCGCTCCACCCAATTGTCGCGCAATCTTCCAAGGCCATGGCCTGACGTCCCGACGTCGCTTTCGCTTCCCTGGCCGGTGGGGGTCGCATTCCTCGCTTGCCTCGGCGCCGCTTACGCCCTGCCCGCTCCGGCCGCGCAATATTTCTCCATCGGCGTCGGAGGGCTCGGAGCGGCGCTGGCGCTGCAGGGCCTCGCGGTCGCGCATGCGCTGTCGCGCGGCCTCAAGATGCGGCCCATCATGCTGGTTGCGCTCTACGCGTGCTGCATTCTGCGGGCGAAGTACACCCTTCCGGTTCTTGCGGGGCTCGGCGCTATCGATGGATTTCTCAAGCTGCGCTCGCGCGCGGCCCTCATCGCCTCCCCTACCCCAACTGGACAAACTAGGAGATAAATCATGGACGTCATTTTGATAGAGCGTGTCGGAAAGCTCGGACACATCGGCGACACCGTGCGCGTAAAGGACGGCTACGCCCGCAATTTCCTGTTGCCGCGCGGCAAGGCGTTGCGCGCGACAGAGGCGAACAAGAAGAAATTCGAGGGCCGACGCGCCGATCTCGAGGCGCGCAACAGCGAACTCAAGCGCAGCGCAAACGAGGCGTCGGCCAAGCTCGACGGAGTTGCGGTCGTCATCATTCGCCAAGCTGGCGAGACCGGACAGCTTTACGGCTCGGTGTCGGCGCGTGACATCGCCGAAGCGCTGACTGCCGCCGGCCACCCCGTGCAGCGAGGCCATATCGCAATCCAGCAGCCGATCAAGACCCTCGGCCTGCATGCTGTTCCGATTCACCTGCATCCCGAGGTCGAGTCGAAGGTCACCGTCAATGTCGCGCGCTCGCCCGAGCAGGCCGAACGGCAGGCGAAGGGCGAAGACCTCTCGGTGCGCGAACAGACCTCGATGGACGATCTTGGGCTCGAAGTCGGCAAGGCGCTGGCCGAGGCCGGACCGAACGCCAGCTTCGACCAGTCATAAAGCCGCGCGATGTGGGGCGCGCACAAGTTTGCGCGCGCCGGTTCTTTCGGGGACTTGACGCCTCCTCTGCGCAACTTCTTCCGCCAGACGCGCTGGACCGAGCCCTCGCGGGCGTAGCGCACGCCGAGCTTCTTGCCGGTTTCGCGGGCGCGGACATACCTTTGCAAGCGAAAGCCATAAGAGGCCTTCGATGCGATCGTGCCGCGAGTTCAGCTGCCGGTAGGCGTCCTCCGAGGGGCAAATCGCGCCGGACTTGGTGACGCGCTCGAGCGGTTCAGGATTGCATACGACTTGCCAGCTAGGCTGCGGACTTGACAGGTCAGGATGCGCATTTAGACACCTCCTCCATGGCGCCCGCGCGCTCGATCAATTCCAATGCTTGTATAAACAGCGGGTGCTCTAAATGACCGAATTGTGCGGCTGCCCATCACGGACACGCACTAGGTCGACGACCTCGACGGCGCGCCGCAGCGAAAATGCGAGACTCATGAAACTGAGGTTCTCCTGCACCTCCTGCGAAGAATTAATCCAGTTGACTTTCCATGCTGCCCCCTTTCCCGGTGGCGCATCGATTCCGCCGGGTCGCGCAGATTTGATCTCCGCAGGCGTCGCATCGCAAGAGGCTAAAGTGGCGCAACAGAGTCCGGCAGCGAAAGTAGTGTGGTACACGGTACCGAGAACACGTCGCACTTTCTGAGTTTTGGTCTCCTGAGCAGGTGATGGTGGGATACCCGGTCCCGGAACGAATCCGAACTCAAGCCAAACTCGTTCCAGCACTTCCCACGCGAATAAGAGGGTTGGTGTCCATTGCATCCTCCCCGTAAGATCACGTAGTCGTGATCGCGATCGGAAGCTATCGGAAACCCAAAGAATGTCAATGTGATGTGTGCTGGTGGATAAGCCGGCGTCAAAGCCGATCGCGACTCAGCGCAGGTATTGGTTGTCCGAGGATGCGTTCAACTTGCAGAAAAACACAGTAACGTCTTGAGAACGCCCAGAGAGATTTGCACGCAATGCCTGAAGCGCTCCTCGTCGTTAAAGCGCCGGCCGCTCCTCAGACGAAGCGAAATTCGCTCACGTGCTGGTATTCGTCTTCCGGCCAGAGCACGCAATCGGTGAAGTGGCGCTGGTTGGGCGAATCCGGGAAAGCCTGCGGCTCGAGCGCCAGGCCCGCATGCGCGCCGTAATGCTGGCCGTCCAGGCCGGGCGCCGGACAGTTGAGCGGCGCCGAGCTGTAGAACTGGACGCCAGGCTCGGTCGAGAACAGGCTCATCGTCAGACCATTTTTCGGCGAACGCAGCGCCGCGATTTGCGCCAGGCCTTCCTCGTCGGGCTGAAGCGCCGCGACAAAATTTGTGTCATAAGGCGTTAGGCTCGGATCACGGATCGTGCGGGGGGTGCGAAAGTCGTAGGGCGTGCCGGCGACGGCGCGAATTTCCCCGGTGGGGATGAGCTCCGAGTCGCCTGGGGTGTAGAAGTCGGCGAACAGCGTCAGCTCGTGGTCGAGAATGTCGGGCGAGCCGTCGAGGTTGAAATAGCTGTGCTGGGTGAGATTGACGATGGTCGGGCGGTCCGAGACCGCCGAAAGTTCGACCCTGAGGGTTGCGGGTTCGAGCAGGCGGTAGACACAAGTCGCGGTCATGGCGCCCGGAAAGCCGGCGTCGCCGTCGGGCGATTCGAGAATCAGCTCAACTGAAGAGTTATCATACGCGCCGAGTTTCCAGATCCGGCGGCCAAATCCATGCGGGCCTCCGTGCAGCGTATGCTTCTGGCCGGGCTTGCGCTCGAGTTCATACGCAACGCCGTCGAGGACAAATCGGCCATTGGCGATCCGGTTGGCGAACCGCCCCGGCACCGCGCCGAAAGACGGCGAGTAAGCGAGGTAGTCGTCCAGCGTGTTGAGGCCGAGCACGACCCGCTGCAAACCGTTGGAGGCTGGCGCGACGAGGTCGCGCACCACCGCGCCCCAGGTCAGAATTTTCGCGCTCGCCCCTGCCTGGGAGGCGATCGTGACTTCGAACACTGGCGTTCCATCGATCTCGCCGAAACTTCGTGCGCTCATGTGGTCCCCCAATCGCTGTGGCGCCCGCGGGCCGGGCCTCGACCTTCACCCCACGACCGGCGCCTGCGCATCCGTGCGGTCGAGTTCGGCGCGGATCGAGGCGAAGACCTGGCGAAACATCGCTTCGGTCAGCACGCCGGTGTTGGTGTTGTAGCGCGAGCAATGATAGCTGTCGAAGAGGCTGAGGCCGGGCGCCAGCAGATGCCGCGCTCCATGCCTAAAAGGAAACTTCGCCAGGGCGAGTTTGAGCGCGCGCAGCGCGCTTTCATGCGCGATCCGCCCAAGCGCGACCATGACCTTAAGGCGCGGCATCGCCGAGAGCGCCGGGACGAGATAGTGGCGGCAGGCCGCGATTTCCTGTGGGCTGGGCTTGTTCTGCGGCGGAACGCAGCGCACTGCATTGATGATCGCGCAGTCGACGAGGGTCAGGCCGTCATCCGGCCGGCGATCGTAGACGCCCGAGGCGAAGCCGAACTCGATGAGCGTCGAATAGAGAAGCTCGCCGGCGTAGTCGCCGGTGAAGGGACGCCCCGTGCGGTTGGCGCCGCGCAATCCCGGCGCAAGGCCGACGATCGCGACGCGCGCGTCCGCGTCGCCAAAGGTCGGCACCGGCGCGTTCCACCAGTCCGGGTAAGCCGCCCGGTTCGCGGCCCGGAAAGCCGCAAGCCGCGGACAATCCGGGCAGTCGTGCGACGGGCCGAGGTCGAAAGCCACGCGGCGGGGTACGCCCTACTCGCGCACTTCCTCGACGGGCTGCTGGAGCGGGGCGAACGACTGGCGGCGATGGTCGAGGGGACGCTGGGGCCTGTCGCCGGGATCACGTCCGATCCTCTGGATCAGGTGGGCGAGATCGATGAACTCATCCGCCTGGCGGCGCAGTTCGTCCGCCACCATGGGCGGCTGGGTCGAAATCGTCGACACAACCGCCACCCGGACGCCTTTGCGCTGAACCGACTCGACGAGCGACCGGAAATCGCCATCGCCGGAGAACAGGACCATCGAGTCGAGATGCGGCGCCATATCCATGGCGTTGACCGCGAGCTCGATATCCATGTTGCCTTTGACTTTGCGGCGTCCCGTCGAGTTCGACAAACTCCTTCGTCGGCTTCGTCACCACGGAATAACCGTTGTAGTCGAGCCAGTCGACCAGGGGCCGAACGGAGGAATATTCCTGATCGTCGACCAAAGCCGTGTAATAGAAGGCTCGAATCAGGCGTCCCTTGGCCTGAAATTCCTTTAAGAGGCGTTTGTAGTCGATGTCGAAACCGAGAGCTTTCGCGCTGGCGTAGAGATTTGCCCCATCAATAAAAAGGGCGATTCGTTCCACTGATGACATATCGAGGTTCTTTTCGCGTTTCGATGTTTAACATAGATTGGCTGTTTATAGAGTCAGGTGAGCAGCCACGGCACATGACATTTCCATGAAACCACGATCAAGTCTGAAATTAGACCGGACGCGCGCCTTCCTCCACAATTTTGCGTTTCTTCCACGGACGCCTTGGCCTCTGTCGATCGGCGCATGGCCCCGGAATGGCGAATCTCAAAGACGTGAAAACGCCAAGACAAGGCGACAATATAGTGCCTGTCCAGCCTGAAATCCAAGGGATCGCCCGCAATTTTGCGCCGCCGCGATTTATCCGCCATCCGCGCCATGCCGGGGGGTGAGAAGCGTCAAGGATTGACGGGGCCGCGCGGCCAGCGTTTGGTAAGGGGGCATTGGTCGCCGCGAGGCCTGGCGCGATGGCGATTTCCGGCTGAGGCGACGTCTACGGAGGGGTCATGAAACTCGCACGATATGGCAGGGTAGGTAAGGAAAAGCCGGCGCTGGTGGACGGAAACGGAAAATTGCGCGACCTGAGCGAAGTGGTGAACGACATCGACGCCGATGTGCTCGGTCCACGCTCTCTGGCTCGCCTGGCGAAGCTCAAGCCGGAAGCCCTGCCCGCGGTGCGCGGCGTCCCCAGGATCGGCCCATGCATCGCCGAGGTCGGCAATTTCATCGCCGTCGGACTCAATTACGCCGACCACGCGGCCGAGTTCGGCATGTCGGTTCCCAAGGAGCCGGTGCTGTTCACCAAGGCCCCTTCCTGCATCGTCGGGCCGAACGACGACGTCATGATCCCCAAAGGCTCGAAAAAGACCGACTGGGAAGTCGAGCTCGCGATCGTCATCGGCACGCGCGCGAGCTACGTCAGCGAGAGTGAAGCGCTCGCCCATGTCGCCGGCTATTGCATCTGCAACGACGTGTCGGAGCGCGAGTTTCAGCTCGAACGCTCGGGTCAGTGGGTGAAGGGCAAGAGCGCGCCCACATTCGGCCCGCTCGGGCCCTGGCTGGTCACGCCAAACGAGATCGAGAACGTGCAGGGGCTCGGCATGTGGCTCGACGTCAACGGCGAGCGCATGCAGACCGGATCGACGAAGACGATGGTGTTCGGCGTCAAGACGCTCATCTCCTACATCTCGCAATTCATGATCCTCGAGCCTGGCGACGTCATCACGACCGGCACGCCGCCCGGCGTCGGCTCCGGCATGAAGCCGCAGCGTTTCCTTAAAGCCGGCGATACGATCTCGCTCGGCGTCGACGGCCTCGGTCAGCAAACCCAGAACGTCGTGGCGTGGAAGGCGCCCTGAGCCCTTCGGAATGAAGCGCCTCAAGTCGTGGACGGGCGCGGTCTTCGCAGCCGTCTATGCGCTGGCTTTCCTGGGGCTCTATGTTGATTACGTCCGGCGATCCGGGACCTGGTTCGCCGACCTTCCTCTGTCGCTCATCGCCCTGCCCTTCACGCTGGCGATGCGGGCGCTGAATGGCGGCTCATTCGCCTTCGGCGGCGACATGACGGGACGCGTGATCGGCGCCGGCCTGTTTGGCTCGGCGCTCGCCTATCTCGCGGGCCTCCTGGTCGAGACGGTCGTCCGCTTTGTCGTGCGGTTGGTGCTGGACTCCCGCGCGCAGCATCCGCGTTGACGCAGGCGTATAGCGTTTTGGGTCGAGTTGGTTCGGCCGGCGGCGGGCCGAGACGCCAGTCCGGTTTGGGTTTTCTTGGCACCTCGCCATTGCGCGCGAAAAACCCAGATTACGAGTGTTTGATTTCCTTGGATTTCCTTGGATTCTCTCGTCCGAATTTAGACTTTTCAGTGGGTTACACGGAACTTTCGCCAAAAATTTTTCCTATGCGCTTCCGCTGTTCAAAAAGGCCGCCTACGATCTGGTGAATTCCGACGAGCACAACTTTTCAGACACGCAGTATATCCCAATTTTTATTTTCCTGCAATTCATTGTCGTCCCAGCCGAATGGCTTCTGGGTCGCCTCAATCTAACGGCGACTCGGTTTGGAGCTTGACCGCCCCAGCATCAGCATGAGATTCTGCACCGCAGCGCCAGATGCGCCTTTGCCGAGATTGTCGAATTTGGCGACCAGCAGCGCCTGCCGGCGCGCCTCGTTGGCGAACACGTGGATCTCGATATCGTTGGTCCCGTTCAGCGATTCCGGCTCGATGCGCGTCGCGTCCTCGCTGTCCTTGATGTGGAAATGCTTCTGCCCGCGGTAGTGCTTTTTGAACACAGCAGCCAGGTCGGCGGCTTTCGGCTTGCCCGGCAGATCGTCGAGCTGCAACGGCGCGCTGACCAGCATACCCTGGCGGAAATTGCCGACCGAGGGCGTGAAGATCGGCCGGGCGGTCAGGCCCGAATAGAGCTGGATTTCCGGCATGTGCTTGTGCTCGAGCTTGAGCCCGTAGAGCTCGAACGCCGGCGCCTTGCCCGTCTCATAGTCCTCGATCATCGACTTGCCGCCGCCCGAATACCCGCTGACCGAGCCGATCGAAACGGCCGCGTCCTTGGCGATCAGGCCAACGTCGGTCAGCGGGCGCAGAAGCGCAATCGCGCCGGTCGCATGACAGCCGGGATTGCTGACCTTGCTGGCGGCCGAGACGGCTTCGGCCTGCCCTGCGACGAGCTCCGGAAAGCCATAGGTCCAGCCCGGCGCAACCCGATGGGCCGATGACGCGTCGATCACGCGAGGCGCGTCCGCGCCCATCCCGTCGATGAGACGTGCCGCTTCTTTGGCCGCCTCGTCGGGCAGGCAAAGGATCACGACGTCGACCTCGCTGTAGAGCTTTTGCTTGGCCGCCGCGTCCTTGCGCGCCTCGGGCGGAAGACTGAGGAGCTTGAGGCCGGAGACGCCAGCGAGCTTCTCCCTGATCTGCAGGCCGGTGGTGCCCGCTTCGCCATCGATGAAGATTGTCGCTGACATGAATAGCCTCGCCAAATCCTAAAGCCGAAAGATAAGCCGCGCACGCGCGCGAGCTCGCGCTTTCAGCGTCGTCGGAGTCGGATGAGCGGGCGGGCGGTCATGAGCGCTCTTTCGTACAAACCATTGTCATGGTCAAGGCGCGAGAGGCGCGGAGGCGGCCGGGAGCGTCCGGCGGACGCGCTAAGGGACGAGGGTCGCGGTGAACTTCACCAATGGCTCGCTCGTCTTGCGGTTCTTTGGATCGGAGAAAAACGCATAAACGCCCGGCGGGACGAAATGATCGCCGTAGAAGGGGTTGGCGTAGGTCCCGTCGGCGAGCGCATAGCCGAAGCCATGCAGCGAAAGCTGCGGAGCCTCGGTTCTGACGAGACTGTCAACCGGATAGCCGTCGTTGCCAGGTATCGACGTCCCGGCTGGTTGCAGTCCGGTGATGGCGACCCCATTCATCTCGCCTTTTATCGCGATAATCTCGTAGAAGCCGTCCGCGTTAGGCGTGTCCTTCGTGGTGAACGCGCCCGACGCGCTGACCCCCTCGCCCTGATAGCTCCAGCGCCATTCCGACGCCTCGGCGCGAGCAACGAACGCGGCGGCGATCAGCGCCAGCGCGAGTTTCAAAAGGGTCTCCTTGTGGTCTTTCTGCGCCGGAGATTACGGGTCAAACACAATCCGGTCCACCCTCGCGACGGGACTGACCGCTGCGCTAGGCGACAGCGGCAAAACTCTGGATCAAAACGGTCGCAGGCCTTACGAAGAAGCTTCTCTAAGCTCATTTCGACGAAAGCGACTTCCGGGGCGCGCTCGCTTTGAAAGCGGCGCGAGAAGCGACGAGTGGGAGGGACAAATGCATCGGATGCGATTGGGCAAATCGAGGTCTGCGCTACGAATTGCGGGCTTTGCGCAATGGCGATTTTCGGCGCCGGTCACGCGGCAAAGGCTCAAACCTGCCCCGCGCAACCGCCGACGCAAACACTCAAGATTTTCAACGACTCGGACCAATATCTTTTCCCCGAGCTTGAAACCGGCGAGGGCGCGCCGGACGCCTGGATGCAGGCGATCTGCAAGGTTCCAAACAGCAAAACCGGAACTCTGACATACGGGAGGAATACGACCTTCAGATTCTACATCAATCCGCAAGGAGGCGTTGCGCCGGGGCAGAGCGCCTCGATAACGATCCCCCTCTTCACGCAATTGGTTTCAACCGTCGACCCGACGCAGATGAACCAATATGCGGAATGGTGGCAGGGCGAGAACATCCAGATTTTTTCCAGCCCGACATCGACGCCGCCAAGGGCGTTCGTGGAAGACTACAATTCGATATCGAGGAAGGCTCAAACACCGCTGACGTCCCAGGCGCCCAATCCAACGTTTCCGAGTTGCGCCGGGAACCCCTGCCAGTTGCAATTCTTCTCCGACGCCAAGGGTACGCTGCCGAAGAATGGCCCGAGCCAGCTGTTTGAGGCCACGCTCGGCGCGCGGCAGGCGCAGCCGGTGGTCAACGACTCCCCGCCGAACAGCCTGGACGTCGCCAACGCCGATTTCGACGTGAGCTATGTCAACGTCGCCTATATGGCGGGCGCGATGGGACCCTTTGGGAACGACCAGATCGGCTATGTCGGGTCGCCGATGCAGCTGGTCACGCCGCCTAAGAGCTTTCGCGCGACTCTCAATCAATTCCAGCAAGACACGAACTGGCCGCGCTTCGTGGTCACCTATTCTGACGGCTCGACCGAACAGATCCCCAAGCTGCCGTCGCCGCTTGAATTGTTCGCAAGATTGAGCGGCGCCAATCCGCCTACGGATCTCGATCCGGTCCCGCAGTGGCCAACGAACGTCTGGCCGCCGATACAGGCGCTCCGCGACAACTGGGCTGCATACACCAAGTCCTGCACGCATAGCGCAGCCGGATACACGACCTTTTGCGACGCGCTCCTCGACGTCAAACAGATCATCATGGACAATTATGCGAACTACCTGAGCCTGTTCACCAGCACTGGCCCCTGCAAGGGAACGCCGGTCGACGCCACCTCCGATCGCATCCTGCTGCATGTTTACGGCTGGACTCCATGGACGGAGGCAGCGTCGGGCGATGGCTGCCCCCCGGCCGCAAATCTGCTCGAAAACACGCCCGGCTACGCAGACAATGGCTACGAGAAATATGGGAAGGTGAAGCTCGAGTTCGACAACCTGCAATACGGCGCCTATTCAGACGCGGCTTACGCCTTCGACCCGTGGGTGCAGTTCCTGCATGGCGCGGCGTACCTGAACATCCCGGGCGTCTACGCCTATTCTGTCGACGACGCGGTGGGCAACATCCAAGCCGAGGCCCAAGGGTTCATCATCGACATCGGCAGCCTGGAGCACCTCGAAAATCAATTGCCGGCTGCGCCGCCGATCAATATTTCGCTCGGATACTCGCCGACGGACGCGGTCAAGTTCGCAACTTATGGCGTCTGCTCGAACGATCCGTCGCGAACGAAGCCGGTCAATCCGCTCAATCCTGCCTTCATCATCAACGCCAACGCGCCGCAGAACTGCCCTGTCTATCTCACCGACAATAAGCCTACGCCACAAACCTACACGTTCACGGTTACGAAGCCGCCGCCATTCACGATCTTCACGCTGTCTCAGGTCGCAGCCGGGGACGCCAAGTGGAGCAATGGATCGACCGGCAACACCACGAGCGTTATCGACTGCAGCAAGAACCTGACGACCCCGCCGTTCCAGCAGTCGAGCAAGGCATGGTGCTGCAGCTTGACCAATAGCCGTGGCGTTTTCGCCTATTCGCAGCCGGATCCCCACGACCCCCATCAATCGCTGACCCATATCGTTTCGACGATCCCCGCCCTGCCCTTTGATTCCAGCAGCGAAATCGCCTGCAGCATGGGACATTGAGGGCGCGTGAAAGAAAAAGGGCGGCTCGCGCCGCCCTTTTCCGATTGCTGCCGAATGGACGGCTCAGCGCTTGGAGAACTGGAAGCTCGCGCGCGCCTTGCGGTGACCGTACTTCTTGCGCTCGACCACGCGCGAATCGCGAGTGAGGAAGCCTTCCTTCTTGAGGAGCGGGCGCAGGTCCGGTTCGAAATAGGTCAGCGCCTTGGCGAGACCGTGACGCACGGCGCCCGCCTGTCCCGACAGGCCGCCCCCGTTCACCGTCACCATCAGGTCGTACTGGGTGATGCGGTTCACGACGACCAGCGGCTGGCTCAGGATCATGCGCAGCACCGGCCTGGCGAAATACTGGTCGAGCGGTTTGCCGTTGACGGTCGCCAGGCCCCTGCCCGGCTTGATCCAGACGCGCGCCACGGCATTCTTGCGCTTTCCGGTCGCGTAGGCGCGTCCCTGCTTGTCGAGCTTCTGGACATGGACAGGGGCTTCCGCAGCCACCGGCGCGGCGGCCGAGCCTTTGAGGTCGGCCAGCGAAGCAAGGATCTCAGCCATTGATTTCAGCGCTCCGGCTGTTCTTCGGATTGAGTTTGGCGACGTCGAGCACGGTCGGGGACTGCGCGGCGTGTGGGTGATCGGGACCTTTGTAGACGCGCAAGTTGGTAAGCTGCTTCTTGCCCAGCGGCCCGCGCGGCAGCATGCGCTCGACCGCCTTTTCAACGATTCGCTCGGGAAACTTGCCCTCGAGGATCGATTTGGCCGAGCGTTCCTTGATGCCGCCGATATAGCCCGAATAGTGGTGATAGACCTTCTGGTCGCGCTTCTTGCCGGTCAGCACGATCTTTTCCGCATTGACCACGATGACGTGGTCGCCGTCGTCCATGTGAGGAGTGAAGCTCGCCTTGTGCTTGCCGCGCAGGCGCATGGCGATGATCGAAGCAAGCCGCCCGACCACCAGGCCCTTGGCGTCGATGAGCAGCCATTTCTTCTCGACCTCGGCCGTCTTGGTCGAATAGGTTTTGCCGAACATGGATCAGTCCGCTTGATTTCGAGGCAGCGGGCTTCTATCCGCAGGAAACACGAAATGTCAACCGCCAGGCCTCGGAACGCCCAAGAAAACTGGGGCTCTCGCCCATGAGGTATCATGATACCTCATTTTTCAGCCGCCTCACCCCGTTTTCGCCCGGGTATATGACGAGCACCGGGATCATGGCGCGACCGCTTCGCCGCGCGTCGGGATCGAATAGGTCCCCGTCAGGTGGGCGACCATTTCGCTTTCGCCCTCGGAATAGAGCGCCACTTCGCCGACCGCGAGCCGTTTGCCGAGCTTGATCAGCCTCGTCTCGGCAATGAGATCGGCGGGCCCCGGTTTGCGGAGGAAATTGATCGAAGCGCTGGTGGTGACCGCATGCGCGACGGGGCCGATCTCGCTTAAGATCGCCACGAACAGCGCGGCGTCGCAGACCGCGAACATCGTCGGCCCGGAGATCGTGCCGCCCGGGCGCAAATGCCTGGGATGATGGATGAGACGCACCGTCGCGCCCATAGGCGCGATGTCTTCGACGCGAAGATCGCCGTCTTTCCAGAACTCCGGAAAAATCTCGATGAGATAGGCGCGCAATTCGTCGAGTGTGAACGGACGCGCTTTGACCGTATCGTTCATCCAGCGATCCTGAAACTGCAAGCGAGGGCCCGAACTGTTACTCATAAATTATCGCGCGGGTGAGGGTTGCGTCTTCCTAGTCACGAAACGGTGACCGGCCGACGAGCGCTCCTTTCCCATAACCAGAGCGATTTGAATGAGCCAGGCGATGACCGGCTTTCTCATGGACAGCCCCGAGCGCGCGATCAAGGCCCGCTTGAAGTCAAAAGACAACCGGACCACAATTTGCTCGCCGAACCGTTCGTTGCTATAGTATATTTTCAATATTGATTTTGATCGGGCTACGGGTTTGGGGGAATGCTGCGGGAGGGGGGAATGCGGCTTGGCTTATCGTTCGCCGCCGTGGCGGCGCTCTTGGGGATTGCAAGCGCTCCTGCAGCGCGCGCGGGACTGATCGGCGACGGGACCAACACCGTTAGTGCGTTTTTCTACATCAACGCGCCAGCGACACCATCGGGCGGCGGCTGCAACCAATCCACCGAGAGTTTTTGCGAACAGCAATACGACTACGACTCTATGGGCATGGCGCAGTATGTTCTGACCATTCCCGCGCATTTCGTCCAAGCTCCGAACGGCGGCTCGACGATCGACGTCGAGGACACTCGGATCGTCATCACAAACAAACTGCCCGCAACGTTCTGCAGCGATGGCGCGAGCGCTGGAGCGGCCTGCACTGACCCTTTCACGGGTTTCGAGTTCCTTTTCTCCGCCGGCGTCAACATCACCGGGGTGAGCGTCGATTCGAGTAGCGATTTTCTCCCGAATAGCACGCCGCCGCATGACGGGCTGCAGTTGCTTTCCCCGACCGACATTCTGGTCGACCTAACCGGGGCCGCTCCCGCAATCGACGGAAAACTCATCCTCGACCTTGCATTCACACCCATTGGTCCGCCTGTCCCTGAACCTTCGACCTGGGCGCTGATGTTGCTGGGCTTCGCGGGACTGGGGTTCGCGGGATGGCGGCGGATGGCGGCGCAAACGACATGACGCCCATCGCTTAGAGGCGCTTCGGCGCGAGAATGGGGGAGGCGCATATGAGTCAGCCGTTCGTGGGCCAGATCATCGCCGTCGGATTTAATTTCGCGCCGGTGGGCTGGGCGCTCTGCCAGGGCCAGTTGCTATCGATCTCCGAAAACCCGACCCTGTTTCAGCTCATCGGCACGACGTTCGGCGGCAACGGCGAGACGACCTTCGGTTTGCCGGACCTGCGCGGGCGCGCAGCGCTCGGCATGGGCCAGGCGCCGGGGTTGACGTCATATGTTCTGGGGGAGTTGGACGGCTCGGAGTTGGTCACGCTGATCTTACCTGAGATCGGAAGCCATACGCATGGGCTGGCGGCGGCGGCGACGGCGACGACAGCGGCCCCTTCGTCGTCCGTCGTTCTCGGCACGCCCGCCGCGACGACGCCGATCTACGCGACGAGCGGAATTAATACGACGCTCGCGCCGGGGGTGGTGTCGCCGACCCCAGGCGGCGGAGTTCCGCACGAAAACCGGCAGCCGAGTCGCACCATAAACTACATCATCAGTCTCTTCGGGGTGTTCCCGTCACAGAACTGAATCGGCGGCGTCGAGGCGGGAGGCGAGCGCATGGAACCCTTTGTCGGCCAGATCACCCTTTTTCCATTCCTCTTCGCCCCGAGGGGATGGGCGTTCTGCCAAGGCCAGTTGCTGCCGATCTCGCAGAACACGGCGCTGTTCTCGCTCCTCGGCACATACTACGGCGGAAACGGCACCTCGACCTTCGGGCTGCCGGACCTGCGCGGTCGGGTTCCGATCGGCCAGGGCCAGGCGCCGGGGGGCTCCGACTATGTCATCGGCAGCACGCAGGGAGTAGAGGCAGTCACGCTCCTCGCCTCGCAATCCCCGCCGCACTCACATCCCTTCCCGGCCGTCACGGCCCAGGCGACGACGAATGCGCCAGCCGGCGCTTGGCCCGCCGAAGGGCACGGCTCGGGGCGCGGCGCGTTTCCGGTCAACATTTACGCCCCGCCCCAGACGCGGGTCCCGCTGGCTTCGGGCCAAGTGGCGCCCGCGGGAGGCGGCCAGCCGCACAACAACCTGCAGCCGTATCTCACTCTGAACTGGTGCATTGCGCTGCAGGGAATCTATCCGCCCCGCTCGTAAGCCGCGATCCTCTAGGAAAGAATGCGTCCATGGCCCAGCCGTTCCTCAGTCAGATCGAAGCGTTTCCCTACAATTTCGCGCCGAAAGGGTGGGCGTTCTGCGCTGGGCAGCTCCTGCCGATCAATCAGAACCAAGCGCTCTTTTCCCTGCTCGGCACGACATTCGGCGGCGACGGCAGGACTACTTTTGCCCTGCCCGACCTCCGCGGTCGGCTGGCCAACGGCTTTGGCCAGGGGCCGGGCCTAGCGAATTACACCCTCGGTCAGCGGGCCGGCGAAGAGACGCACGCTCTCACCGCGACGGAAATACCGTCCCACAGTCACCTCATCAACGCCGACAACAACGGGACGACCGGCGGGTCAAGCACGCCGGGCGGCGGGGTCACCCTGGGCGCCGGCTACGCGAATGAAGCTGGATCGCCCGCGGTGAATATCTACAGTTCCGCGGCTCCGACGATCGCGATGGGTTCGCTTGGACCAACGGGCGGACAGCCGCACGAAAACCGCATGCCGTTCCTGGCGCTGAACTACTGCATCGCCCTCCAGGCCATCTTTCCATCGCAGAACTGAGGCGCGCGGCGGGCGCCGCGATCAATTGAAGACGACTTGATAGTCTTGATGGTCGCGCGAGAGGGTGTGGATCGGGATGATATAGAGCTCGAAGCTCGCGCCGTCCTCGAACGCGAGCCGGTACAAGCCTTCGGACACGATGGGCGCCGCGGCGCCGCGCAGGAGCAGGCTGAACGACGTCCCCGCCGCCGCTTTCGGCTGAGGCGATCGATGCAGGTCAACCGCGATCAGGGTGAGCGCCTGCCCGTTCGCAAGCGACGCCGGCCGCCCAAGGTAAGGCGTGAATGTCTCGGCGTTGATCGCGTCGCTCATGCCCCCTCCCTCTACGCGGCGAGCGACTTTGCGGAATGCTTGTCGCATTGTCGAGCGCGAAACGAGATCCAGGAGGGGCCGCCATGATCGAGCCTAGCGACGGCGCGCTGACGCTCCGCCCGGCGCGAGACAATGAGGACGACGCGGCGTTCTTCTTTGCGCTCTTCACGGCGAGAAAAGCGCCCGAGATGGCGGCGATGCCGATCGACGCCAAGGCCAAGGAGTTTCTCCTGCGCGCCCAATACCGCTCGATGACGGAAACCTATCGGCGTGAATATCCTAACGCGCGTTGGGAGGTCATCGAGCTCGAAGGCGAGCCGGTCGGCCGGCTCGTCACCGACGTCGGAACCGCTTGCGTCACCTATGTCGACATCGCGATCCTGCCGCAGGCGCAGGAACGAGGGCTGGCGCGGCGCGTTATGCTGCAGGCTCTCGAAGAGCCCAGGCGCCTCGGCCTGCCCGCCCGGGTCAGCGTGCTGATGCATAACATCGCCTCCTTGAGGCTCTGCGAGCGTGTCGGGTTTGTGCGGGCGGACGAATCGCCGCCGTTCGTGCGCCTGGAATGGACCGCGCAGGATCAGGGCCCGACTTGAGGCCAAGCATTCGAGCCCGCGCGGTTCATTCTTACCTCGTGACCCGGCCGCATGTGCGAGCGAGTGAGCTCAACTCGTCGGCTTCGCTGCGGGAGGCGCCAGCGCAACGCGGAGGCCTCGGTGGCGGCGGCGTCAAAATGCCTGCAGCTCTTTTCGACATGCCTCGCTGAAGTCACGCAGCGGATCGACCTGTTTGTCGATCCAATTGTCCCGCATCTCATGCAAGGTGATGTTCGGCGCCAGATAGGTGTCGACGATGATGCGAACCACCGTGTCCGCAGCCTCCACAACTTCCGGCGTGGATAGAAGACGTATCCGGTTGGTCAGCGCGTAAATTCCAATGAGGCCGCTGACGTCGTCCCTGCTGGTCTGCAGCGCATCGGAATACAATTTCGCCGCCTCGTCCAGAAACCTGCCGAACAACGCGGCTCGAGTGTCCCTCTCAGCCGCACGCCGCTGGGCGCGGGTTTGCGCCTGTTGCGTCACCCATGAGGTGGCGAATGACGCGAGGCCGCCGATCGCTGTCCCGCTCAGCGCGGCGAGCGCCGATATGTAAGCCGCGTCCAAAGGGCTCCCCCGTCCGCCGCGTCAGGGCATTGGTTTCGCTGCGGACGGCGCCAGCGCGACCGCGGCTTCGGAGGTCAGCATGAGGAAGGTCAGCGTCTCCTGAAGGTAAAGGCGTACCACGCTGTCGGTGTGGCTCAGATAGCCGATCGAGACGTCCTGCCCGATATGCAGGTCGAAATCGCCGCCGCGTTTGGTGAGCACGAATGCGCCGTCGATGGCGGGGGCCCAGATGATCTCGTCTTTGACGAGTTTTTTGACATGGTCCAGCACCGGGTAGCCGTTGTCGACGGTCTCCGAGAGGGCCGTGTACGCCTCGGCGCCGAGCACGACCGAATACGGCCCGTTGACGCCGACTAGACGAAGCTGACTCAGCGCTTGCGCGATTGCATCCGGATATTGCCGCACGTCGGCCGGGAGCGTCATGATCGGGTTGCTGGTCCCCTGCCGGATTCCATCGATGGCCGCGGCGGAGTAGCCTTCGAAGATGGCGCGATCCTCGGCGTAAGCGATCTTCTGAACGGCGTCCTTCGCCGGCTGCCAGTCCGAGTTGTTCGAGCCCCGTTCGACGTCGTCGATCTGCTCGCGGTCAAGCTCGAACGGAACCCTGAGTTCGACCAGAGGCTTGACCTCGCGCTGTCGCGCGAGGATCCCCTCGCCCGGCGCGGCGATTGGCTTGAGGTGGCCGGTTCCGATTGCGGAAAGACCGGAGCCGCCTGGCCCCTCGACGTCGACCACGCGTCGTCCGGCAAGGTAGCGTTTAAGGGTGCGCCTCGTCTCCTCTTCGATCTGGGCCCACGCCGCATCCGATATCGGAGCAAGCTCGCGGTGAAGATTATTCATGGCCCTTTTTCTCCTTTGAGCGAGCCGATTCCCAGCGAACCATCCGACGTCGCGGCAGCTGACGACGGCGCAGCCGGCGTCGCCTCCGCAGGGGCGTCTTCGCCGAGAGCGTCCAGGAAGGTCGTAGATGGCACGAAAAACAGGGTTCCGGTCACCGCGCGGCTGAAGTCCAGTATCCTGTCATAGTTACCGGGCGGCTTGCCGATGAACATGTTCTCGATCATCTGCTCGGTCACCCGCGGCGTGCGGCAATAGCCGATGAAATAGGTGCCGTATTCGCCCTCCCCGACTTTGCCGAAGGGCATATTGTCGCGGACGATCTGAAATTCCTGCCCGTTCTCGGTGATGGTCGTCAGGGCATTGTGGGCAAATGTCGGCTTGACCGAGTCGTCCAGTTCGATGTCGGCGAGCTTGGTGCGGCCGATGATGCGCTCCTGCGTTTCGGTCGGCAGCGCGTTCCAGCCCGCAAGGTCATGAAGATATTTCTGCGTGATCACATAGCTGCCGCCGGCGAACGCGGCATCCTCCGCGCCGATGAGCGCCGCGTCGATCACCGCCTGCCCGCGCGGATTCTCCGTGCCGTCGACGAACCCCAGAAGGTCGCGGTCATCGAAGTAGCGAAAGCCGTGCACCTCGTCGACCGCGGTGACCGCGTCGCCGAGCCGGCCCATGATCTGCGCCGCGATCTCGAAGCACAGGTCCATCCGCTTGGCGCGGATATGGAACAAGAGGTCGCCGGGCGTTGCGATTGCGTGGCGTGCTCCGGCTCGGAACTCGCGGAACGGGTGAAGTTCGGCCGGACGCGGGTCCCCGAACAACCGGTCCCAGGCGTCGGAGCCGATTCCCATCACGCAGGAGAGCCCGGCCTCGAGATCGCGAAATTCAACGGCGCGAACCAAGCCCGCGAAGTCCGCGCAGAACGACCGCACGGCGGCGCGCTTGTCCTCGCCGGGATTGATGGTCACGACCAGGAAGATCGCAGCGCGCGTCAGCGGCGCCGATACCGGCTGCGCAACCACGAGCGTCGGTCTCTGAAGTCGCGTCGGCCATGAGATCTCTCGCCCGCGTTTTCATGTCTGGACGGCGCGTGGCGATCAAGCGCTATCTTTCTATGACATTCGGCGGACGTTTTTTCGGCCGCGTGGTCGAGATGCTTGGCGGGCGGGCGGTCGTGAGTCCATAGTTTCGCGACTGCGGCAAATCGCATAGGCTTCCTGAAGCGTCCAATGTTTCCCACCGACCTCATCGCCCGCGCCGCCGACCTCGTCGCCCGTTACAAGGCGGCTGGGCTTATGGCCGCGACGGCGGAATCGTGCACCGGCGGGCTCATTGCAGGGCTGTTGACGGAGATTCCGGGCTCTTCGAACATGCTCGAGCGCGGCTTCGTCGTCTATTCCAACGCGGCCAAGCAAGAGCTGTTAGGCGTTGCGGCCGAGACGCTTGCGCGCAACGGAGCGGTAAGTGAGCAGACCGCAGTCGCGATGGCGGAGGGTGCCCTTCGCGGCTTCGCGCGCCGAGGTCGCGGTCAGCGTCACCGGAATCGCCGGGCCGGACGGCGGGACGGCGGCGAAAGCCGGTCGGCCTCGTCCATTTCGCCTGCGCCCGGCGCGGGCGCCCGACCGTGGCGCGCGAGGAGCGGTTCGGCGACATCGGGCGCGGGGCTGTGCGGCTCGCTTCGGTCAGGGTCGGCCTCGATCTGCTCGAGGCCGCGCTTAAGGATTAAGCCAAGTTCATCTCGTTGAATGGAACGACCGCCTGCTTGCGCCGTTGACTAGACGCTGGGCGGCCGTTTTGGAGATGAACGTCCATGAATGCTCCAGCCAGGACTCTGTTTGTTCTTCTTCTCGGCTCGGGATTCGCAGGCTCGGCGCTGGCGGCGATGGACTCCGCTCAGACAAACCGCCGGACGCGCAAGAGCCGGCGCTGAGCCAGAAACTGCACGACGATCTCACCAAGGCAGGCTTCACCGACATCACCGTCATGCCCTCGTCCTTTCTGGTCCGGGCCAAGGATTCGCAGGGCAATCCGGTGATGATGGTCATCAATCCGGATTCCCTGACCGAGGTGACGGAGCACACGACGGAACACCATGACGCGCCCCTCGCGGGCGCAATCAAGGGCGCGCCGAACAGTCCAATCCCGGCGCCCGCTCCGAAGCAGTAACAGGGGCTCGGAGGAGAGCAAATTATGACGCGCGCCGGTAGATCACGTCGGCGCGCCGCTCGAACGCGCTGGCGAATTTGCGGAACGCGGCGTCGAACATCGAGCCCATCAGCATGCCGAGCGTCCGGCTCTTGAACTCGTAGTCGATGAAGAAGCCGACGCGCGAGCCTTCTCCTTCAGGCTCGTCCTTGAAGGTCCAGATGTTTTCGAGCCGGCTGAACGGCCCGTCGACATATTCGACCCGCACCTTGAGATGCGGCTTATCGAGCGACACCCGGCTCGTGAACGTCTCGCGAATGAGCTTGTAGCCGACCGTCATGTCGGCGACGAGCGTCTCGCGGCCGTCCGTCTCCGGCTTTCGGCTGCGGACCCTAAGCGCCTTGCACAGGGGAACGAATTCCGGATAAAGCTCGACGTCGGCGACCAGATCGAACATCTCAACGGCGTTGTGGCGAACGCGGCGCTCGTCGCGGAACAGGGGCAAGAGTTCGTGGACCTCCGGCGCTCCGCTTCAGGTCTAGTCGTCAGGGCTTCGGCGCCGGCGCGGAAGGAGCGGCCGGCGGGGGGCGGGCGCTGAAGGCGCGCTGGAACCGCCTTCCATCTGCTTGAGCTGATCGAGAATATTGCCCGGCGAGATCGGCGTGGGCGCGGTCTGCCCGGCCGGCGCCGGGCCCCTTTTCAGGATCGAATGGGGCGCGCGGCTCCAGCTCGAGAGGATCGACATCAGAAGAGCGGTGGCGAAGAACAGGGCGCCAAGGATGGCGGTCGCGCGCGAGAGCGCGTTCGCCTGGCCGCGCCCGGTCATGAAACTGCCGGTTCCCCCGCCAGTTCCGAGCGCGCCGCCCTCGGAGCGCTGCAAGAGGACGACCGCGATCAGCGCGACGACGATCAGGATATGAATAACGATCAGAACGGATTGCATGAAGATCTCGAACGGCCGGAGCGCCGGGCCTCAGGGCCAGCGTCTTCGAAAGATGGCGCGCTCCTAACACGGCGCAAGGGGGGCGTCTAATTCAAGCGGCGTGTCACGCCTCGGTTTCGAATTTCCGCCCGCGACCCGGTGGGCCTCCTGCCCGGTCTTGATCCGGACGGAATGCGCTCCCGCCTCCGGTCGCTAGTTCGCGCAGCGCAGGTTCAATCCGTCGACCTGCGCTCCCGTGGATCGGCGCCGCGGGGCGTACCGGCGCCGGATCCAGATCCTTGCGGAGCCCTGTCGGGCTCTACAACCATGCAAACGCCGCTTGCAGTTTGTGAGTTTTGGTGCTTACTTAAGGAAACGCTAGGCGCGGCCAGATTGACCTCAGGCGACGCGCCGACTGGAAGTTTTTGCCGAGGACGAAATCTGCCCGCGTTAAATGTTTACTTAGCTGATACTTAGAGGAAGCCGAAAATGGCGACAATCATCCTTGGCAATCGCCATAATCTTTCCGTGTCTGACGACAATAGCGACGGAGACACGATCATCCTCGGCAACGGCGCCAATGACGCCGTGAGCGCAGCTGCCAGCCAGTTCGATACGATTATCCTCGGCAACGGCGCCAAAGACACCGTGAGCGCGGCGTCCAGTCAATATGACACGATCGTGCTCGGTAATGGCGCCGGAGACACCGTCAACGTTTCGGGCAAAACCTTCGCATCCCCGCCTAGCCAGTACGACACAATCACCCTCGGAAACGGCGCTGGGGACACCGTGAACGCGTTCAGCTCAAGCGGCCCAAACGGCTTGGGCAGCGAATACGAAACAATCACTTTCGGCAATGGCGCCAGGGACGCTGTGAACGCCTACGGTGTCTTCAACGACACAATCACGCTCGGCGGCGGGGCTGGAGACACCGTGAACATCACGTTCTGCGGGAACAACGCGATCACGCTCGGCAATGGGGCCGGCGACCTAGTCGATCTATCAGGCGATGATCACCCCTGCTCCGGCAACACGATCATCGTCGGCGATGGCAACGGCGACTCTGTCTCTCTGGACGGTTTTTTTTCCGCCACGGACAACACGATTGTCGTCGGCAACGGCGCTCACGATAGCGTGAGTGTCTTGGGCTATTCAAACGGAACCATAAACCTCGGCAACGGCGCCAACGACACAGTATTCCATAGGGACGGGTAACGTCCACAACGGGACATCCAATAGCAAGATAACCCTTGGGAACGGCAATGGCGACGTGGTGAACGGCAACTCCAACTTCTTTGGCGGCAACAACACCATCACGCTCGGCAACGGCAATGGGGACGTGGTGAATGACTTGGGATCGCATGACACGATCACGCTAGGCAATGGCTCCGACACAGTGACCGCCGGAGCTAACAGTATAATTACAGTCGGAAATGGCGCCGACACGGTGACCGCAGGATCAGGCAGCACGATCACGCTCGGGAATGGCGTCGACATCGTGACGGCGGTCAGTTCGCTGATAAACGCCGGACACGGTCACGATAGTTTTGTGTTCACGGGCAGTTTTGGTGATGACACCATCACCAACTTTAACCCGGCGCACGATAACATCGTGCTGGCTCAGGCCGTGTTTGCGAACTTCGGCGCCATGCAGAGTGATGGCGATATAACGCAGGTTGGAGCGAACACCGTGATTACGCATGATTCAACCAATGTGATTACGCTGACTAGCATCAACGCTTCCAGCTTGCGCGCGAGCGATTTCCAATTCGTGTGACGCCCGGAGCGTTCTCGACCATGGCGGCCGGGCTGGAAGGTTGCGAATGGAAGCATCGACCGCCTCATCGCTACCAAAGTTGGGGGCTGGCTGAAGGTTAGGCCGCTCGGAGATTCCGCTCGCGGGGGACGCGCGCATCGAGCGAGGACGCCGGACCTCTCAGCGATAATGCGCGGCGATGGCCAGAAATTCGGTCGCTTTCAGGCTCGAACCGCCGACCAGCGCGCCGTCGACATTGTCGAGGCTCAAAAGCACCGTGGCAATTGCTGGGGTTGACCGACCCGCCGTAGAGAACGCGCGATTTTTGGCGCATGACGGCCCGCCAATCTCGGCGAGCAGCGCCCGAATTCCGTTGTGCACGACGGCGATGTCCTCGCGGCGTCGGCGTGACGCCGGTGCCGATCGCCCATCTCGGTTCGTAGGCGATGACCACGTTCTCGCTGGTCGCCCCCTGAGGAAGGGACCCTCGCAATTGGCGGATGACCACGGCGGCCTGCTGGCCAGCCTCGCGCTCCGCTTTGGTCTCACCGACGCAGACGATCGGGGTCAGACCCGCCTTGAGCCCGGCTTCGGCCTTGGCGCGGACAAGTTCGTCGGTTTCGTGATGATAGGTCCGGCGCTCGGAATGGCCCACGATGACGTAATTCGCACCCGCGTCCTTCAGCATCGCGGCGGAAATGTCGCCGGTGAAGGCGCCGCTCGGCTCGGTGTAACAATCCTGAGCCCCGAGGCTGAGCTCCCCGCCCTTGATCCTCCAGGCGGCTTGCGCGATCAGCGTCGCCGGCGGGCAGACGAGGAGCTCCGCCTGGCCGGATTCGCCCGCGTCCGCCGCCTGCCGCATGGCGTCGATCTCGGCCAAAGATCCGGAAAGGCCATTCATCTTCCAGTTGCCGGCGACCAGCGGCCGCACGCCAGGGGTCATTCAGGCCTCCCCGCCTCTTGGTGGGCGCGGTTGTTATCATCGCGCTCCCGCCTATGCAAAACAGGCAAGCGCCGCTAGATAGGGCGCGTTCGCGGGCCGGAGAACGAAAGCGGATACGGCGAAATGCTCGAATCGATACGCAACGCGTCTCAAGGAGTCGTCGGCAAGGCGATCATGACCATCGTCATGGGCCTCATCATTGTCAGCTTCGTCATCTGGGGCGTGGGCGACATGCTGCGCGGTTTCAGCCCGTCCACGGTCGCCTCGGTTGGAAGCGCGAAAATCTCGGCGCAGGACTATCGCGTCGCCTACGATCGAGCGATCCAGCAATATCAGCGCCGGTTCAGGCGTCCGTTCACCAACGAGGAGGCGCGCCAGATCGGCCTCGATCGGAGCATTCTGCAGCAATTGGTGAACGAAGCGGCGGTCGACGACGAGGCGCACAAGCTCGGCCTCGAAATTTCCGACAATGCGCTGCGCGACGTCATCACCTCGAACCCGAGCTTCCGCGACAAGTCGGGCGCGTTCGACCCAGCCCGTTTTGAAGGCGCGCTGCGCGACATGGACATGAACGAGCGCGGCTTCACCTCGGAATTGCGCAAGCAGGTGTTGAGGCAGTTCATTGTCTCCGCGCTGGCGACCGGGATCGCCGCGCCGAAGGCCGAGACAAAAGCGGAAGCCGACACCCAGGGCCAGACCCGGTCGGTGGACTATTTCCTCCTTCCCGCCTCAGCGGCGGGCGACATTCCTGCCGCCTCCGAGGACGCGCTCAAGGCCTTCTACAACGATCGCAAGTCGAGCTACCGCGCGCCCGAATACCGGGGCATGACCATTCTGGCGCTCGAGCCGGACACGATCGCCAATCCGGCCGAAGTGACCGACGCCGACGCCGAGGCCGCCTATCAGAAGCTCGCCGGCAAGGATCCTAAGTTCGGCGCGCCCGAGAAACGCGATCTGCAGCAGATCCTGTTTCCCAATGAGGCCGACGCCGCGGCGGCCGAGGCCAAGCTCAAGGCCGGCGCGAGCTTCGACGACCTCATTAAGGACCGCGGCCTCAAAGCCGAGGACACCGAAATCGGCGAGACGACCAAGGACGCCATGCTCGACCAGACCGAGGCCAACGCCGTCTTCGCCTTGCCGCAAGGGGGCGTCAGCGGCGTCTTGAAGAGCCAGTTTGGTCCGGTGATCGTTCGCGTCAAAGGCGTCATTCCGTCCACGGTCAAGCCCTACGCGGAGGTCGCCGACGCGGTGAAGAAGCAGGTCTCAGCTTCCCGCGCGGGAGACAAGATCCAGGCCTTGCATGACAAGATCGAGGACGCGCGGGTGTCCGGCAAATCGCTCGCCGATGCGGGCAAGGCCGTGGGCCTGAGCGCTGAAAACATAGCCGCGGTCGACGCGACGGGCCATGACCCCAAAGGCGCGCCGGTCAACCTGCCGGACCAGGCCGAGTTGTTGCGCGCCGCTTTCGCTTCCGACGTCGGGCTGGACGAGGTGGCGCTGAACACTAAGGACGGCGGCTATATCTGGTTTGAGATCGCCAAGGTCGATCCGGCGCACGACCTCACGTTCGAGGAAGCAAAGCCCGCGGTCGAGAAGCAGCAGCGGGCGGAAGAGATTGATAAGGCGCTCGCCGGCAAAGCGGATGATCTCGTCAAGCAGATCAGCGGCGGGGGAAACATTGCGGACGCAGCGAAGGGCGCCGGCGCCGAGGTGAAGACGGCGACCGACGTCCATCGCGCCGAGCAGACTGCGCTGCCGGCATCGGTGGTCGCCGCCATCTTCCGCCAGCCCGCAGATGGCGCAGGCTCCGCGGCGACGCCCGACGGACGGGTGGTGTTCAAGATCACCGCCGACCGGACGCCGCCGGTCGACTTCGCGGACGCCCGCGTCAAAGCCATGGCCTCGGAACTCGAGACCGCGACCCGCGAGGGCCTGCTCGATCAATATGTCGCGGCGCTGCGCAAGTCGCTCGGCGTCTCGATCCATCAGGATGTCCTCCAATCCGCCGAGGGCGGCTGACAAGGCGATGACCACCCTGCCCGACTACGAAGCGTTCGCACGCGCTTATCTCGCCGGCGACGCCGAGGTCGCGGTCACAACGCTGGTCGCCGATCTCGAGACGCCCGTGTCGGCCTATCTCAAGCTCGCGCGCAGCCGCGCGGGCAATATGTTCCTGCTCGAATCGGTCGAGGGCGGGGCGCAGCGGGGCCGTTATTCGATGATTGGCCTCGATCCCGACCTTATCTTCCGGTCGAGCGGCGATCATGCGGAGATCAACCGCCGGGCGCTCGTCGATCCGGACGCTTTCATCCCCTGTCCCGGCGATCCGCTCGACGCGCTGCGAGGGCTGCTGGCCGAATCGCGCATCGAGATGCCGCCGGGCTTGCCGCCGATGTCGGCGGGAATATTCGGCTATCTCGGCTACGACATGGTGCGGCGGATGGAGCGCCTCGCGCCGGCCAAGCCCGATCCGATCGGCGTGCCGGAAGCGCTTCTGATCCGCCCGACCGTCATGGTGGTTTTCGACGGGGCGCGCGACGAGATGTCGGTTGTCACGCCGGTTCGCCCGGCGCCCGGGGTCTCCGCTCGCGCCGCTTACGAGAGCGCCATGGCCCGGCTCGACGCGGTGGTCGACGCGCTCGAGCAGCCGCTCGATCACACCGCGGCGATGGCCGTCGATCCGGTGGTCAAGGCGGGCGAGGCCCGGTCGAATACGACCGAGGCCGAATACAAGGCGATGGTCGCCCGGGCGAAGGACTATATCGCCGCCGGCGACGCGTTCCAGATCGTGCTGTCGCAACGGTTCACCAGTCGGTTCGACCTTCCGGCCTTTGCGCTCTATCGGGCGCTGAGGCGCGTCAATCCCTCGCCCTATCTCTGCTTTCTCGACTTCGGCGGCTTCCAGATCGTCTGCTCCAGTCCGGAAATTCTGGTGCGCGTGCGCGACGGCAAGGTGGTCATCCGCCCGATCGCCGGCACGCGCGCGCGGGGCAAGAGCCCGACCGAGGACGAGGCGCTGGCGGCCGAGCTCTTGGCTGACCCGAAGGAGCGCGCCGAACATCTCATGCTGCTCGACCTCGGCCGCAACGACGTCGGCCGCGTCGCGAAGATCGGCACGGTCAAGGTGACCGACAGTTTCTTCATCGAGCGCTACAGCCACGTGATGCACATCGTCTCCAATGTCGAAGGGGCGTTGCGCGACGGCGTCGATGCGGTAACGGTGCTCGCTGCAGGCTTTCCAGCCGGCACCGTCTCAGGCGCGCCGAAAGTGCGGGCGATGCAGATCATCGACGAACTAGAGAAGGACAAGCGGGGCATCTACGCCGGCTGCATCGGTTATTTCGGCGCGGGCGGCGAAATGGACACCTGCATCGTGCTGCGCGCCTCGGTGGTGAAGGACGGGCTCATGCATGTCCAGGCGGGCGCCGGCATCGTCTACGATTCCTCTCCGGCCGCCGAGCAAAAGGAATGCGTGGACAAGGCGCGCGCATTGTTCCGCGCCGCGGAAGAGGCGGTCCGGTTCGCCGTGCGAGGCAAGCGCGGGCAGTAGCCGGCGGGGCCCGGAGCGCGGACTCCGATTTGCGAAGTCCGTTTGTTGCTGCAACCGGCAAAGGCTGAAAGGCCGCTGATGGATTTTATCCGCAATCGCCAGGCGCGGTCGTTCGCTGATGGAGCGCTCCAACGTGTCGACGGTGCTGTGCGCCGGGCAGATCAAAAAATGGCGCGGCGCGATCGTCGGTTACGACATCCCGAAACTGCGGGCCGAATTGGAGGCGAGCCGCGACTATGTCTTCGCCGCGTCGGGAATCGAGCGCGATCTCTTTCGGGCGTGACGGTTCGAAGCGCGGCCGCTTCGCGCCGGCGAAAGTCTGTTAGACTGTCGCGCAGCAAGGCGACCGCACGACGATGACGTTCCCTCGTTTGCCGCACCGGTTCCGGCACATACTCTGGGCGACCGCGCTCGCGGCGGCGTTGGGCGCCGCCTATTCTGAAAGGCGCCTCTTGCAGGGAGGCGGACAGGCGCTCGCCATCTCCGGCCTGGCGCGCGGCGCCCTGACCGGCGCCCTGATTGCAGGCGTTCTGACGACGTTCGATGCGCTGGTGATGGACGGGCCAATCGGCGCGCCGCTTCGCCGGACGCCCTTTGCGGTGCATGTGGCGATCAAGACCGTCATCTACCTCGGCGTCATCCTGTTCGGCCTCAAGTTTGGCGCGTCCCTGTTTCCGGCGCCCGGCGAGAACGGCATTGAGAGCGGCGACGTGCTGTTTTCGCTCGCGGCGGCGTTCGTGTTCGTCTTCATCCTCGACGTGAACAGTCTGCTTGGCCAGAACGTGCTGCTCAACTTCATCACTGGCCGCTATTATGCGCCACGGCTCGAATCGCGCGTGTTCCTGCTCATCGACATGGAGGGCTCGACGGGATTCGCCGAGCGGCTCGGCGCGCTCGCCTTTCATCGCCTGGTCAAGCGCTTCGTCGATGACCTCACGCAGCCGATCGTCGCGGCGCGGGGCGAAATCCATCGGTATATCGGCGATGAGCTGATCGCGACCTGGAAGCTCGAGGAGGGAATGGCTGACGGCCGCTGCGTCGCGGCCTGCTTCGCCGCCATCGACCAACTGGCGAGACGCGCGTCCGACTACGAGCGGGAGTTCGGCGCCGCCGTCACCGTCAGGGCCGGGCTTCATTGCGGTCCGGTGGTGACCGGCGAGATGGGCTCGGTGAAGAGGGAGATCGTTTTTCTCGGCGACACCGTCAACACGGCGGCGCGCATCCAGGAGCTTTGCCGGCAGACCGGCGACCGCGTGCTCGCCTCGGCCGACCTGATCGATCGGCTCGAACTGCCGCCCGGGGGTCGCCAAACGCTCGCTCGGCGATCTCAGGCTGCGCGGCAAGGGCGCTGACCTTGCGCTCTATGCGCTGACGAAGCAGCCACCGCGCGCCGGGCTTCATCAAGCTAAAGGCCGCGAGTTCGCGCGTGAGGAAACACCGGCCGCGCTGGCGTGATCGAGATTCTCAAAGGTGAGAGCGAGAATTAATGACGGCATTGCGACAGAGATTTGTCGCAATGATCGCTCAGCGCTATATGTTGAGGGCGAGAGTGAGTAAGCATGCCGTCGCGGAATACGCTGATTTGGGTCGGAGCAGCCGCTTTGGGGGTCGTTGCCGCCGGGGCGGGCGCCGCCGTTTGGACCCATCCAGGCTTCCTGTGGCGGAGTCCGACCGCGCCGGTTGTGGCCAGCGTCCCCGCCGAACCTGAACAGCCCACAGCTCCCCCGGCCGCCCAGACCCCGCCCCCAGCGGCAAGCGCTCCAACGCCTGCGGACAAGAACCCCGCCCAGGCCGCGGCCGCGCCCGTTGAACCGGCCTTCGACGTGGTGAACGTCGACCCTTCGGGCGAGGCGGTCATCGCCGGCCGCGCTGCGCCGAACGCGAAAGTCGAACTGCGCGACGCCGGCAAAGCCGTCGCCGAGGCGACGGCTGATGCCGCGGGCCAGTTTGTCATCATCCCGCCGGCCTTCGCGCCCGGCGATCACAGCCTCTCGTTGGCCGCGAACGCCAGCAAGGGAGAGTCGGAAACGTCAAAGACGGTCGCCGTCTCGGTTCCCGCGCCAGAAGGCAAGGTTGCGGCGCCGCCTCCCCCGCCGGAAGTCAAAACGGCGGCCGCCGCTTCGCCGACCAGCGGGCCCGCGCTGGTGATGCAGACCGTGGCGACTCCGCCGGTTACCGCCGGGTCTCTCGTGGCGATCCAGGCGGTCGAGGCCGACGGCGCCGGCGCGCTCGTCGCCAGAGGTTCAGCTCAGCCAAACGCGGCCGTGCGTCTGTATCTCAATCAGGCGGATGTCGCCGAGGCCGAGACCCAATCGGACGGCCGCTGGTCGCTGACGATCAAACACGGCATGACCCCCGGCGGCTACGTCATCCACGCCGATGTGATCAACCCCGGCGGCGCGACCGTGGTCGCGAGCGCCGGCGCCCCATTCGTCTATCCAGCCGCGCCCGTGCCAGCTTCGCCGCTGGCCCCAACCACGGCCCCGGCGAGCGCCGAGCCAACGTCCGCGCCTTCGCCCTCGCCGGCCAATCCGGTGATCGAATCCATCCAAACGAAACTTGTCGCCACCGGTCACACGTTGTGGGCGCTCAGCCAAAGCTATTACGGCGATCCGACGCGCTATCCAGCGATCTACGAGGCGAACCGGGCCCAAATCCGCAACCCCAATGTCATTTATCCCGGCCAGGTCTTCGTCGTCCCGAAGTCGGATGCGAAACCGTAGTCGGCGCGATGCCCCAAGACCGTCGCGACGACCCGCTCCCCGAGCTTCGGCACAGGACATTCGACGACGCGCTCGGCCGTCGCATCGTCGATATGCACATCTGGGCGGTGCGCGAGGGATTGCGCGGCGCCGACGCCTATCATCTGTTTGACGGCTATTGCCAGCGCCTGGTGATCGACGGGATGCCGCTGTGGCGGGCGCATGCCGCGATGGAGACGCTGCATCCGCAATGGAACGGCTACGGCTACACCTGGCGGCGCGATCTCAACGCCATCGAACCCGAGAATTATTCCCACGGCGACGAGAATGAGCAGATCTTTGTTACGAGCCCCTTCTATGCCCTCATGCAGCGCGCCCGCGCCGGCGAGGACACGCCCGAGCTGCGCCGGCGCATCGAAATGGGCCCGGAGGAGCGCGATTTTCCGATCCTGGAGGAGCTCTACGCGAAGGGCGCTACGGACTACCTCACGCAACTTTTCGTTTACGGGGAGGGAAGCGACCGCTCGCAAGGATCGGGCATCGCCTATTCGTTCGCGACAGACCGTAAGGGCGGATTCAGCGACGACGACACCACACTCGTGCAGGCGACCCTGCCCGCGCTGTCGCTGGCGATGAAAGCCCATGCCGGCCATGTCATCGCCTCGGGCCTCTTGGGAGCCTATCTCGGCGAGGACGTCGGCCGGCGCATCCACGCCGGTTCGATCATGCGCGGTTCGGTCGACAATCTCCGCGCCGTGCTCTGGTATGCCGACATCCGCGGCTTCACGCCGCTGAGTGACGCGGCGCCGGGGTCCGTTGTCGTCGAATTGCTGAATGAGGTGTTTGAAATCCTGACCGCGTCGCTGCGCGAGCGCGGCGGCCAGGTGCTCAAGTTCATGGGCGACGCCATGCTCGCCATCTTTCCGTTCGAAGATGCGGATCGGGCTGAGACTTGCCGGCGCGCGCTCGACGCCGCGATCGAGGCGATGGGCAACATCGAGGCGCTAGGGTGCGCGCGCATTGCGGCAGGCAACCCGATCGCCCCGGTTGATCTCGCGCTTCATCTCGGGGACGCGCTTTACGGCAACGTCGGCGCGATCGACCGGCTGGATTTCACGGTCATTGGCCCGGCGATCAACGAAGCGGCGCGCATCGAGGCCCTATGCGAGCCGCTCGGCCGCCGCGTGCTGGTCTCCGCCGAATTCGTCGAGGGAATGAACGGCGCTGATCCCCGGCTCACGTCGCTCGGCCGCCACGCTTTGCGCGGCGTCAAGGAGCGGAAAGAGATCTTCGCGCTGGATTTGGGCGCCGCGCCAGCTTAGGCGCGCGGTTTCGCGGGAGAGCTTGGGCTTGCGCCGCTCATGCCTCGGGAATTCCGGCGCGGCGCATGTCGTCAATGATGCGGGCCCGTTGGGCAAGGAAGGCGCGATTGTCGCTCTGTATGGCGGACTGAAAATTCGTGATGCTAAAGTGAGGGTCGAGGGACAGCCCCGCCGCAACCTCTGATCGCGCTTCATCCATTCGGCCAAGGTTCGCCAACACCGTCGCGTGGATGAAACGACATAATGCAAAATTCCGATTGGCCTCGATGGACCGGCGAAACCAAGACGCCGCCTCTTCGTTGCGGCCGAGAAGACATGCCGCGAAACCGGCCGTCAGCAGCCAGACGTATGCCCAGGGATCACGCGGGCTCAAGCGGAGCGCCTCCAGGACATGCGCCTCGGTCTCTTCGGCCCGACCGATGAACAGCTTGTTCTGTCCGATCAGCGAGTGGGCTCCGGCCATGTTACGATCCAGGGCTAACGCCCGCTCGTATTCGGCGATGCCCTGAGCAGCGCGGTTGGTGAAGCCGAGGACCATGCCCAAGGACAGGTGTGCGAGCGCATGGTCGGGAGCCAACGACAGAGCCCTGGTCGCCGCGGCCTCCGCCGCGGCGAACTGCGCGGCTTTATCGTCCGTGGACAGACTTATCGCCAAATTGGCCTCAACCTGCGAAATGCCCGCCAGGGCGTCTACGTTGGCTGGATCGAGAGCCAAGGCGCGTTCGAAAAACGCGCGCGCCTTGGTCATATTTTCAAACGTGACCCCTTTGTTGACCCAGGCCTCGCCTTGAAAATAGAGGTCCAGGGAGTCGGGCGCAGGCGCACGCTCCGCACGTCGCGCCTCGGCCGCAATCAGTTGGGCGTTCAGCGTGTTGGCGATGCGCGCCACGATCTCGTCCTGCATCTCGAAGAGATCGGTCACCGGCCTTTCGAACCGCTCAGCCCAAAGATGACTGCCGCTCTGCGTGTCGATGAGCTGCGCGTTTATGCGCATTCGATTGCCGCTCCGTTGCGCGCTTCCCTCAAGCGCGTAGCGCACGTTCAGCTCGCGGCCGATTTGCGTGACGTCGAAAGCCTTGCCCCGATAAGTGAACGCGGTGTTCCGCGCGATCACGAATGAGCCGCGGATGCGCGACAGATCGGTGGTCAGGCTCTCCGTCACCCCGTCGACGAAATAGTCCTGCTCCGAATCGCCGCCGATGTTGGCGAAGGGAAGCACGATCATGGAGAGGCGAGGCGGGCCAACCTCGGAGGGCGTCGCGTCCGGTGCGCGCTCGGGAGGTCCGGAGTCGATGCGAACGGCATAGACACGCACCGGCCGCGCGATGTTCTTGAGCGCCTTTTCTCCGAGGTCGATGAATTCCGCATCGATCCGTCCGCGCACGTGCTCGTGCGCCGCGCCCGAAACGGATACGCCGCCGGGTTCGGCGACGCTTTCGAGCCGTGAGGCGATGTTGACCCCGTCGCCGAGGATGTCCTCGCCTTCGACCAAGACATCGCCGAGGTGGACGCCGATTCGGTAGAGGACGCGCTTCGCCTCGAGAGCGCCTTCGTTGCTCGCCGCCATTTGTCTTTGCATCGCCAAGGCGCATTCGACCGCCGCGACGACGGACGGGAATTCGACGAACATCCCGTCGCCCATGGTCTTGAACAGGCGCCCGCCATGCGCGGCGATAATCGGCTGAGCGGCGTCCCGGCGCTCACGCACGAGACTTGCCGTGCCGGCCTCGTCCTCGCCCATCATGCGCGAATAGCCGACGACATCGGCGGCGAGGATCGCGGCGAGCTTGCGGGAGGCTGTCATCTGTCAACGTTGACCCGGCGACGGCCCGCTTCTTTAGCACTGCCGCTGCGCCAGAATTTCGTCATCACCTTATCGGCGGCGCATACTGCAGGCCGCCCTTGTTCCACAGTGCGTTCAAGCCGCGGCTGATCTTGATCGGCGAGCCCATGCCGACGTTGCGCTCGAACGATTCGCCATAATTGCCCACGTGTTTGATGATGCGATAGGCCCAATCATTGGTGAGGCCGAGCCCCTCGCCGTAACTGCCCTCAACGCCCAGCAGGCGGCGGATCGCCGGGTTGTCTGATTTCAGCTTCTCGTCGACATTGGCTTGGGTCACGCCCAGTTCCTCCGCGGTGATGAGCGCATAGTGGGTCCATTGCACGATCTGGAACCACTGGATGTCGTCCTTGCGCACGGAGGGGCCGAGCGGCTCCTTGGAGATGATTTCCGGCAGTACGATATGGTCGTCCGGATTGGACATCTTAAGACGCTCCGAATAGAGGCCCGAGGCGTCGGTGGTGTAGGCGTCGCAGCGGCCGGAGTCGTAGGCCTTGGTCGCCTCGTCGTCGGTCGCGAACACGACCGCTTCCAATTTCATGTTGTTGGCGCGGAAATAGTCGGCGAGGTTGAGCTCGGTGGTCGTCCCTTGCTGGACGCAGACCGATGCGCCGTCGAGCTTGAACGCCGAATCGACGCCGAGCTTCTTGCGCACCATGAACCCCTGCCCGTCGTAATAGTTGACGCCCGTAAAGAACATGCCGCCGGTCTGGCGCGACAACGTCCAGGTGGTGTTGCGTATCAAGACGTCGATCTCGCCCGAGGCCAGGATCGTGGGACGGTCCTTGGCGTTGATCGGCAGGAATTTGACCTTGTTCGGATCGTTGAAGATTGCCGCGGCGATCGCCCGGCACTCGTCGACATCGAGTCCCTTGTACTGCCCCTGATCGTCCGGCAGCCCGAAGCCGGCGAGGCCAGAATTCGAGCCGCAGATCAATTGGCCGCGCGCCTTGACCTTATCGAGCGTCCCGGCGTTGGCGGACACAGCAGTCGCGACGCCAAGCGCCGCTCCGACGAGCCAAGCAAAGTGCGATCGCATGACAACCCTCCTCATCGACGCGGAACGGTTCGGGCGCTCACCCGAGACAAGACGTTCTCATTGTCGGCACAGTCGATCGAAGTCAATCGGCTGCCATGGGCTGGCGAGGCATGCTAGGCAACGGCCGAAGTGACGGAAGTTCCGGAGCCCCCACGAAGCCAATGGCCAAGCTGACCGACGAAACCCGCGCGTCCTTGAGACGCCGCTCGCGCCTGGTGAATCTCGGCCGCGACGCCGAGTTCTCGCAGGGCTTCATAAACGTGCCGCCTTTTCGCGGCTCGACCGTGCTCTATCCCGATGTTGCGACGCTCAAGAGCCGCGCCCAGCGGTTTACCTATGGAACGCGCGGCACGCCGACAACCGAGGCCTTGTGCTTGGCCTGGACCGACCTTTCAGGCGCGGCCGGAACGGTGCTCGTTCCGTCTGGCTTGGCGGCGATCGTCGTCGCGCTGATGACGGCGCTCAGCGCCGGGGATCATCTCCTGGTGACGGACTCGGTCTACGAGCCGTCGCGCACTTTCGCCGACAAGGCTCTGCGCCGCTTCGGAATCGAGACGAGCTACTATGACCCGACCATTGGGGCCGGGATCGAGGCGCTGATGCGCCCGAACACCAAGGCGGTTCTGGCGGAATCGCCCGGCTCGCAAACGCTCGAAGTGCAGGATATCCCCGCGATCGCCGGGGTCGCGCATGCGCGCGGCGCCTGCATGATCCTCGACAACACCTGGGCGACGCCGCTCTTCTTCTCGCCCCACGCCTATGGCGCCGACCTCGCCGTCGAAGCGGGCACGAAATATCTCTCCGGCCACGCGGACCTCTTGCTTGGCCTCGTTTCGGCGAACGGGGCCTGGTTCGAACGGCTTCACCGCACGACCCACCTGATGGCGATCCCGCCCGGCGCGGAGGACGTGTTTCTTGCGCTTCGCGGCCTGCGTACGATGGAGCTGAGGCTGAGCGAGGCGGAGCGGCAGGGATTGGCGCTCGCCCAATGGCTGAGCGCCCGGCCCGAGGTCTTGCGCGTGATCCACCCCGCCCTGCCCGATCATCCCGGCCATGCGCTTTGGAAGCGCGACTTCACCGGCTCCTCCGGCCTCTTTTCGGCCGTCCTGAAGCCGGCGTCGGAGGCCGCCGTCGCAGCCTTCCTCGACGGCCTCGAATTGTTCGGCCTCGGCTATTCCTGGGGCGGCTACGAGAGCCTCGCCGTTCCTTTCGACTGCACGGCCACCCGCACCGCGACGCGCTTTGCGCCCGGCGGCCCAACGGTCCGGTTCAGCATCGGCCTCGAGGACATCGAGGATTTGAAGGAAGACCTCGACCGGGGCTTCGCGCGGCTGCGCGTCACGGCCTGATCGTTTCTCCCGCCTTCGGCGGCAGGACAATTGTGGTAGTCTCCGTCAAGCCGGAGGGCTTGAATGGGCGAGGTCCGGAGGCTGGCGGCGATTCTGGCTGCCGATGTGGTCGGCTATTCGCGCCTCATAGGGGAGGATGAGGCGGGAACGGTCAGACTCGTGCGCGAGCGTCGGGAGGCGGCGACGCCGTTAGTGCGCGCCCTCGGTGGACGCCTCGTTAAGACAACGGGCGACGGCGTGCTGTTGGAGTTTCCCTCCGTGGTCGCCGCGGTCGAATGCGCGATCGCGATCCAGGCGATGATGGCCGAGCGCAACGCCGAGCTGCCCGAGGCGAAGCGCATTCTCTATCGGATAGGCGTCAATCTCGGCGACATTCTGATCGACGGCGACGACATTCTCGGAGATGGAGTCAATATCGCAGCGCGACTGGAGGGACTCGCCGAGCCGGGTGGAATTTGCCTCTCCGAGGACGCGTGGCGGCAAGTGCGCGACAAGGTGAAGGAGGCGTTCGCCGATCTCGGCGAAAAGCCGTTAAAGAACATCGCCCGGCCTGTTCGAATCTACGCGCTGGGGCCAGCGCCTGGAAGCGTGGCGACCCCGCCGAGCGTCGCGCCATTGGAAAAGCGCGAGCCGCCGCGCCTCTCCCTCGTGGTGCTGCCATTCGCCAATATCGGCGGCGATCCCGAACAGGACTATTTCGTCGACGGCGTGACCGAGAGCCTGACCACTGACCTCTCGCGCATCTCCGGCGCTTTCGTCATTGGCCGCTCGACGGCATACACCTACAAGGGCAAAGCGGCCGACCTCAGGCAAATCGGGGGCGAGCTTGGTGTGCGTTACGTGCTCGAAGGCAGCGTGCAGCGGCGCGGCGATCGGATGCGCGTCAACGTGCAGCTGATCGAGGCCGAGAGCGGGAGCCACCTCTGGGCCGAGCGCTTCGACAAGCCCGTCGCCGATCTGTTCGACATGCAAGACGAGATTGTCGCGCGAACTCGCCAATCAGCTTCGGGTCGAGCTGATCGACGTCGAGGCGCGCCGCGCCGAGAAATCACCCAATCCCGATTCAATGGACCTCGTTTTTCAAGGGAATGCCGCGTTAAATCGCGGTCTTACGCCCGACTTGTTGGCGAAAGCGCGCGGCTTCTATGGCCGCGCGCTCGAATTGGATCCCGCAAACATCGGCGCTCTCCTCGGAGCAGCCGTCGCAGACTCGAATATTGCCTGGAGCTATCAGACCGACGATCCTGGCCCCCTGTGGGCCGCGGCGGAGGAGAAGCTGTCCAAGGCGCTGGCAGCGGCTCCGAACAATGCAAGGGCTCATTACTTCATGGGCCTGGTGCTGGTTGCGACCAACCGAGCCCTGCGCGGCATCGAGGAATACAAGCGGGCGCTGGCGCTCGATCCCAATCTCGCGTCAGCGCGGAGTTCACTGGGCATGGCCTATGTCTTTATCGGCCGAGCGGGGGAGACCGAGGCTCATATCCTTGAAGCCCTTCGCCTCGGTCCTCCCGATGCTGTTGTTTCCAGCTGCTTCCAGCACGTCGGATCTGCGAAAGCCTATCTCGGCGAATACGAAGCAGCGCTGGCCTGGCTGAGGAAGTCGATCGACGCGAATCGCAACAATCCTTGGACCTACTTCCACCTGGCCGCCTGTCTCGCCCATCTGGGCCGGCTCGACGAAGCGCGTAAGGAGCTGAAAGCAGGTCTCGCCGTCAACCCGAACTTCACGCTTCGCCGATTCCGCGCCGGCGTCGAAAGCGACAACCCCGTGTACCTCGCCCAGCACGCGCGCGTCATCGAAGGCATGCGTCTGGCAGGCGTGCCGGAGGGATGAGCAGCAACCCAACGCCCCTCCCCCGCTTCGCGGGTGAGGAGAGGGGCCCCTCAATCGGTCATCAAGTCCCCTATCGGCTCCCAGCCCTCGCCGTTGAACGTCTGGAGCTGCAACTGGCGGATCGGGCTGTAGTTCATCGGCGACGTGTTGATCGTGATGCCGGGATATAACAACGGCGCGTGGAAGTCCTTGAGGTTGGCGGCTTGCCTCATGATGTTCTCGCGCGACAGGTCGTCGCCGCATTGCTTGAGCACTTGCACGACGGTCGCCGCTACGCCGAAGCCATAGGCGGCGACGCTGCTCGCGTATTCGGTGGCCGACATGTATTTCGAGGTGAAGGCCTGCCATTCCTTGAGGTCCGGGCTGTCCTTCCAGCGCGGGTCGGCCACTTCGATGTAGGGGCCGGCGGTGATGACGCCCTTTGATTTTTCAAGCCCGGCGGGCTTGAGGACCGTGGCGATCGACGCCGCGTTCAGGTTCAGATAGCGCGTCGGCGTCCAGCCGATGTCATAAGCCTTGCGGATCGCCTGGGTGGTGGCTTTTGGCGTCGCGGCGATGAGAAAGACGTCGGCGCCAGAGCCCTGCAGCGTGATGATCTGCGAATTGACCGTCGGTTCCGACGCCTCGTAAGGGGCTTCCTTGACAACCATGCCGGCGTGGTCGGGCCCGAGAGGTTCCTTGAGCCCGATCAGGAAGTCCTTGCCATAATCATCATTCTGGTAAAGCACCGCGATTCTGGCGTCCGGCTTGGTCGCCAGAATGTGCTTGGCGTAGATGCGCGCTTCCATTTGATAGTTCGGTTGGTAGCCCATCGTCCACGGAAAATGCACCGGATCGCTGAACATCGCGGCGCCGGTCGAGACAAAGAGGGTCGGCACCTTGTTGTCGTTGAGATACTGCCGCACCGCAGCGTTGGTTGGCGTGCCAAGGGTGTTGGCCAAGAAGGCGACATGCTCCTGCTCGACCAGCCGCCGCACCTGCTCGACTGTTTTCGGCGGGCTATAGCTATCGTCAAGGCTGATGAGGTTCAGCTTCCGGCCGTTGATTCCGCCCTGATCGTTGATCATCTTGAAATAGGCCAGTTCCGTCCGGCCGATCACGCCATAGGCTGACACAGGCCCACTGTAGGGCATGGTCTGGCCAATCTTTATTTCGGTGTCGGTGACGCCGGGCGCGTTCTCCGCGCGCGCGGCCCGGAAGCCTTGAGTGGAGTATGCGGCGGCCGCAGCGGCCGATTGCAAAAGGAAGCGCCGCGTGATCATGTCATACCTCCCTCGATGCAGTTGTTGGTTCTCACGCCGCGTCGTCAAAATAACGCGAGCGGGTCACGCCGCTCCGCAGTGGATCAAATCAGACGCTCCGCGCCCTTGGGTGCGCCAAAGGCTTTTTGCCAAAACACATGATTGAGTGGCCAAGGCCAAGCAGCAATGAGTAAAACTACCTATTGATCCAGCATCCTGATCGCGGCGCTCTGTTGGCCAGACTCATCCTGGGTTGCGGGCCGTCATCGGCGCCGGCGCCGCCTCAGGGCGCTCCGTCGCGATCATGATGGCGCGAGACTGAGGGCCAGATGAACCAGGGTTGCGCCTGCCCTTGCGGCGCTTCGCGCTTCACCGTCGCCGGGGCTCCGATCAGTCGCTTTTTCTGCCACTGTACGATCTGCCAGAAGGCCTACGGCAAACCTTTCGCCGACGTCACCTATTTCTGGGCCGAGTCGGTCGCCTTGCCAGACGATCGCGGTATTGAATTCCGCCGCCATCGTCCGCCGCCCGCGATGAGACGGGGCAGGTGCGCGCAATGCGGCAATCCTGTCGTTAGTTTGCTGGGCTTTCCTCGTAGTTTGGCGCTCGCGTTCGTCCCCTCGCAGAATTTCCCGCGACCCGCTGAACTGCCCGCGCCGGACGCCCATATCTTCTATGATCGGCGCGTCGCCGACATCGCCGACGCCGTTCCGAAGGTCAGCGGCTATTGGGCGAGCGAGGCCCATGTCACTCGGTCGCTGCTCGCCGAACTCTTTGGACGAAAACGCGCTGCCTGAACGAGCGCGAGAAACTTGGAGCGATGGAGGCCGCGTCTTGCCGAAAGTACTGATTATCAGTATGTCCGAGATGGGGGCTCGCCGTGGACTTCGAGTGGGACAGCGCCAAGGAGCAAACCAACCGCAAGAAGCATGGCGTCGACTTCAGAACGGCCGCCAAAGTATTCCTCGACCCCTACGCGATCGAGTTCGACGACCGCGAGGCGGCCGAGGAATTGCGTTTCAATGCGATCGGTATGGTCGACGGCCGAGTGCTCTTTGTGACCTACACGATGAGAGGCGACCACATCCGCATCATATCCGCCCGAGGAGCGGGTCCGCATGAAAAAAGAAAGTATCACGAGATTTAAGCTCGATCCGAATAGGCCGCCTAAGACGGATTGGCGCGACTTTGACGCCATGAGCGAGCAAGAGCGCCATCGGGCCGCGCTTTCGGACCCGGATGCCGCGCCGGCGACCGAGACGCAGCTTCAGCGCGCTCATCGCACGCCAAGCGTGCGCTCGTTGCGCAAGAAACTCAACCTGACCCAGGAGGAGTTTGCGGCGCGGTTCCACCTTCCGCTCGGCACGGTCCGGGATTGGGAACAAGGCGCGCACCGTCCCGACCAGGCGGCTCGCGTGCTATTGAAGGTGATTGAAAAAGATCCGGAAGGCGTTGCGCGCGCGCTCGAAGAGTAATCCCATGCGCAACTTTCTCATCGACACCGACACCGCCTCCGATGACGCGGTCGCGATTATCATGGCCCTCGCTGAGCCGAGCGTCCGCGTGCTGGGTCTCACGACCGTGGCCGGCAATGTCGGGCTCGAGCAGGCGACCCGGAACGCGCTCCTGACTGCGGAGATCTGCAATTCCGACGTGCCCGTGTTCGCCGGCGCAGACAAGCCGCTCAACCGCGCGCATGACCACGCGCATTGGTTCCATGGCAAGGACGGCCTCGGCGATCGCAGCTATCCGGCGCCAGAGCGCAAGCCCGAGCGTGAGCATGGCGTGGACGCCATCGTCCGCCTCGCGTGGGAGAACCCCGGCCTCACTTTGGTGACGCTCGGGCCGCTCACCAATATCGCGCTCGCGCTCGAGCGCGATCCGGGGCTTGCGGAGCGGATCGGCCGCTGCGTGGTGATGGGCGGCGCGCCCTGCTGCGAGGGCAACGTCACGCCCGCGGCGGAATACAACATCTGGGTTGATCCGGAGGCGGCGCGCGCCGTCTTCCGCTCGAAGCTCAACATCGAAATGGTCGGCTGGCACGTGTCGCGCGGGCCTTCCGTCTTGCGCGACGACGAGATCGCCGCGATCGAGGCGCTCGGCACAGCGAAAGCGAAATTCGCCATTGAATCGAACACGACCGCCCGCGAGGCCTATCGGACCCAGACGGGCGAAGTCGGCCTCTCGCTCGCCGATCCGACCGCCATGGCGGTGGCGCTCGACCGCTCGATCGGCCTCTCCTGGTCGCGTCATCGCGTGGCGATCGAAAGCGGAAGCGAACTCACGCGCGGCATGACCGTCGTCGACCGGCTGAATGTGCACCACGACGAGAACAACGCCCATGTCTGGCGGGACGCGGCCGGGGAGCACGAAGGCGCCGATGTCTTATGGATCCTCGACTTGCGCCGGTTCAAGGCTATGCTGAAGGCCGCGCTGGCGGCTTGAGGGCAAAGCAGAGGACCTGCATGGAATCCGGCCGCAATCTCCTTGGCGAGGAGGCGTCGCCCTACCTTCTGCAGCACGCGCACAATCCTGTGCATTGGCGCGCGTGGAGCGCCGAGGCTTTGGCCGAGGCCAAGCGGCGCGACTGTCCGATCCTCTTGTCGATCGGCTACGCCGCCTGCCATTGGTGCCATGTGATGGCGCACGAGTTGTTCGATGACGACGAAACAGCTAGTGTTATGAATGAGTTGTTCGTCAACATTAAGGTGGATCGCGAGGAACGGCCGGACATCGACCACATCTATATGACGGCGCTGCATGCGCTGGGCCAGCAAGGCGGTTGGCCGCTAACGATGTTCCTCTCGCCCGATGGCAAGCCGATGATCGGCGGCACCTACTGGCCGCCAGAGCCGCGCTACGGCCGGCCCTCCTTCCGGCAGGTTCTCCAATCCGTCGATTCCGCATGGCGCTCGCAGCGCGACCAGATGGAGGGCCGCGGCCTGACCCTCGCCGAGCACTTGGCGAAACTTTCGGAGGTGAGCGCCGGGCCGGGCGTCTCGCCTGCCGACCTCACCCGCGTCGGCGATGCGCTTCGGAGCGCCGTCGATCCCGTCCATGGCGGCTTGAGCGGCGCGCCGAAATTCCCCAATGCGCCGATCTTCCGCTTCTTCTGGAACGAGATGTTCCGTCGTGGCGACCCGTCCTTCGGCGAGGCGTTACGCGCCATGCTCGAGGCGATGAACGCCGGCGGCATCTACGATCACCTTGGCGGCGGCTACGCGCGCTATTCGACCGACGCCGAATGGCTCGTGCCGCATTTCGAGAAGATGCTTTACGACAACGCACAGATCCTTGAATTGCTGGCGCTTGTTCATTCCCTTTGGCCCGATCCGACTTTCGCCGAGCGGGCGCATCAGACGGTTGAATGGCTGATGCGCGAGATGCGGGTCGGCGAAGCTTTCGCCGCCTCTCTCGACGCCGATCAGGACGGCGAGGAAGGCCTGTTCTACGTTTGGGATGAAGACGAGATTGACGCCGCGCTGGGCGATGCAGCGAAGCGCTTCAAGGCCGCCTACGATGTGACGCGCGGCGGCAATTGGGAAGACCGGACCGTGTTGCGCCGCGTCACGCCGCGCGGATCGCCGGAGGAGGAAGCTGAGCTTGCGAACGCCCGCGCGAAGCTGTTCGCGCTGCGCGAGTCGCGGCCGAAGCCCGGCCGCGACGACAAGGTGCTGGCCGACTGGAACGGCCTGACCATCGCCGCGCTCGCCCGCGCCAGCGCCGTGTTCAACGAGCCGGGATGGCTCAGAACTGCGCGCGCCGCGTTCGATTTTATCATGACGAAGCTGCGCGGCGCCGACGGGCGGCTCCTGCACGCCTGGCGCGAGGGACATCCCGGCGCCCGCGCCCTCATCGATGACTACGCCTCGATGGCCCGCGCCGCGCTTAGCTTATTCGAGGCGAGCGGCGAGCCCTCCGACCTCGAAGCTGCGCGCCAATTGGCGAGCGAGGCCATCGACCTGTTCGGCGACGGCGCGGGCGGGTTTTATCTCACCGCGCGCGATGCCGCCGACGTGCCGGGCGCGCGCCCGCGCCAGGCGCATGACGGGGCGACGCCGTCGGGCGTCGGCCTTCTCGCCGAGACCTTCGTTCGGCTCTGGCATCTGACCGACGAAGCGCGCTGGGGCGAGGCGGCCGAAGGCCTTATTCGCGCAGTCTCCGGCGCGCTTGAAGGGCTTGGCGGCAGCCCGCTGACGCTGATGAGCGCCGATATGCTGGAGCGCGGCGGCTCGATCGTCATCGACGGCCCGCTTGACGACCGGGGGAGCCAAGCGCTCGCGTTCGTCGCGCTTCGCGCGCCCGATCCGTCGCTGACCGTGCTGCGCCTCGACCGGCGGCTATGGCCGGACGGCGCGCCGCGCGATGACCTGCCGCGCGCCGACGCGCCGATCGCGATGCTCTGTCAGGGTCAGACCTGCAGCTTGCCGGTCACGACGCCGGAAGCGCTCACGGCGCTCATGAACGCGCGACGCGCAGGCGCGCCGAGCTAATCTCCCATCCAAACTGCAAGGACACTCTCGTGTCTCCTCAGGAATTCCGCCGCTACGGCCGTTCGCTCATCGATTTTTTTTGGAAATATTGCTATGAGGCGGCTGGGTGAGAAGACGCAATGAGCGACATTTTCATCAGCTACAGTCAAGAAGATCAACTCCGGGTGCAAGAGTTAGCGCAAGCCCTTGGAGGACGGGGTTGGTCGATCTTTTGGGACCGAACGATTCCAATTGGGAAGCATTGGCACGAGACGATTGGAAAGGAATTGGGCGAGGCTCGGTGCGTCGTTGTTCTATGGTCGAAGACTTCAATAGAGTTCTGGGTGGGTGCGTGAGGAAGCGGAGGATGCCAAACTGCGAGGCGTCCTCGTTCCCGCTCGAATCGACAATATTCAGCCTCCGATTGGCTTCAGGGGCATTCAGACGGCAGATTTGGTAAATTGGAACGCGGCAGAACCGACACCAGCGTTCGACAGGTTGACTGCCGCCATCGCGGCGCTGATCGGATCATCTGCTAATGAAACAAGGGCGCAGGTCAGACCGGTCGACGCGGATGTCAAACGCAAAACCAGGAAGGCAAATTCGAAACCGCAGACTTATCGTTTGCCTCCCCCACCCTCGGCTATACTTGAAACTCTAAAGTTACCTGCACCTGATATAAAGCCTGGTTATTTTGTAGGAGTGTGCTCAGCTCTGTCTCCCGCCATATTATGGTTTATTAGCGTGGCGTACCGTGATTGGGATAAGCAGATAGAGTCTGAGACTATCACTATGTGGGCCTTGTACTCGCTTACTTGTGCTATATTCGGAGTGATAAGCACAAAAATCTGGCTTCAATCGCAGGAACCTGTGGCCTTGACATTGGTAGCGTCGTTTGTACTCTTCTTGCTTTTAACTATAGCGTTACATGTAATATCAGGAAAAAGCGAAAATATTACTACGGGACCTACTTTAAATATTACTGCGGCAGCTACTTTTTTGACTGTGATACCAGCCGTTTTGTGCAACCTGAGTATTTTAGTTTATAAGGTAAGATCACAACGTTGACTGTATTTTGATAATATTAAGCAAAATCTCCTTGCTTTTGAACAATGATGCCCTGCCTGTCTAACGTGTTCTGCCCGAAGGACAACAGCCGTGTCTCCCGAAGAATTCCGCCGCCGTGGCCATGAGCTCATCGATTGGCTGGCCGACTATCATGCGGGCGTAGCTGATCGGCCGGTGATGGCCAAAACCAGGCCCGGCGAGATCCGCGACGCCCTGCCCGCCGCGCCGCCGAGCGAACCGCAAGACTTCGGCGCTGTGATCGAGGATTTGAACCGCATCGTCGTTCCAGGCCTCTCGCTTTGGCAGCACCCGCGCTTCTTCGGCTATTTCCCCGCCAACGCCTTACCTGCGGGAATTCTCTCCGACCTCGTCAGCACCGGGCTCGGCGTGGTCGGGCTCTCGTGGCAATCGAGTCCCGCGGTGACGGAAGTCGAGGAAGTCGTCACCGATTGGCTGCGGCAGATGCTTGGGCTCTCGCCCGCGTGGAGCGGCGTGATCCAGGACACCGCCTCGACCAGCACGCTGGTCGCGCTCATCTGCGCGCGCGAGCGGGCGACGAACTATGCGCTGGCGCGGGGCGGCTTGCAGGGCGAAGCGCGGACACCGCGCGTTTACGTGTCGGCGCACGCCCATAGCTCGGTCGACAAGGGCGCGCTGCTCGCCGGCTTCGGCCGCTCGAACCTGCGTCTCGTTCCGTTCGATGGCCAATATGCCATGCGCGCCAACGCGCTCGCCGAAATGGTGGTCGAGGATCTCGCCAACGGCGACCTGCCTTGCGCGATCGTCGCCACCGTCGGCACGACCGCGACGACGGCGATCGATCCGATCGCGCGCATAGCCGAGGTCGCGCGGCGACACGGGATCTGGCTGCACGTCGACGCCGCGATGGCGGGCAGCGCGATGATCCTGCCCGAATGCCGCTGGATGTGGGAGGGCGTCGAGGGCGCGGACTCGCTGGTGGTCAATGCCCATAAGTGGCTCGGCGCGCCGTTCGACTGCTCGGTCTATTATGTGCGCGACCCCGAGCACCTCATGCGCGTGATGTCGACCAACCCGAGCTTCCTGCAATCCTCGGTCGACGGTGAGGTCAAGAACCTGCGCGACTGGGGCATCCCGCTCGGCCGCCGCTTCCGGGCGCTGAAGCTCTGGTTCATCATCCGCGAACAGGGGGTGAGCGGGTTGCAGCAGCGCCTGCGCCGCGACATGGCCAATGCGCGCTGGCTTGAGGAAAAGGTCGCCGCGACACGCGGCTGGCGAGTGGTCGCCCCGGTCCCGTTGCAAACGGTGTGCGTGAGACACGAGCCGGAGGGGCTTGAGGGCGAGGCGCTCGACACCCACACGACTGCGTGGGTCGAGGCGGTCAATCGTTCAGGCGCGGCCTATCTCACGCCAGCCGTCCTCGACGGCCGCTGGATGGCGCGCGTGTCGATCGGCGCGCTCATGACGGAGGAAGCGGACGTCGCCGCGGTCTGGGCGGCGATGCGCGAGGCGGCGGCGGCTTCTCGATAAGCCAAGGCGCATCCGATCATTAGCAAGCACTCCACATGACACGCGCCCACGCAAGCGGTAGGAGAGCGCCGCGAGGACTTCATTATCGACGGGAGGAAAGCATGGCGCTCAAGGAGTACAAGCCGGGTCAGGCGTTTCCCGGGGTAATTGGCCGAACCTTCGATGTGTCAAAGCCCGCGTGGCCGGCCCCCAATCGGGCGCGGGAGGGCGCGCCGAACGTGCTGTTCATCATCCTCGACGACACCGGCTTCGGTCAGCTTGGTTGTTACGGCAGTCCGATCAGCACGCCCAATCTGGATGCGCTTGCCGCTGATGGGCTGCGATACAATAATATGCACACGACGGCGCTGTGTTCGCCGACGCGCTCGTGTTTCATCACCGGCCGTAATCATCACTCGAACGGCATGTCCTGCATCACCGAGGGATCGACCGGCTATCCCGGCGGCAATGGCAACATTCCGTTCGAGAACGGGATGCTGTCAGAAATCCTGTTGCAGAACGGCTACAACACCTACGCGCTCGGCAAGTGGCATTTGACGCCAGCCGAGCAGGGCTCGGCGGCCGGCCCCTATGACCGCTGGCCGCTGGGCCGCGGATTCGAGCGCTATTACGGCTTCCTGGGCGGCGACACGCACCAGTACTACCCGGAGCTCGTGCGCGACAACAGCCAGACCGAACCCGACAAGACTCCCGAAGAGGGCTATCACCTCACGCCCGACCTTGTCAGCAAGGCGAAGGCGATGATCGCTGATTCGAAGCAGGTCGCGCCGAACAAGCCCTTCTTCATGTATTTCTGCACCGGCGCAATGCATGCGCCGCATCATGTGCCGAAGGAATGGGCGGACAAATACAATGGCAAGTTCGACGCAGGGTGGGACGCTTACCGCGAGCAGGTGTTCGCCAAGCAGAAGGAATTGGGCATCCTGCCCGCGAACACGAAACTGTCGCAGCATGATCCCGATGTGCAGGACTGGGGTAAGCTGTCGGCCGACGAGAAGCGCCTTTACGCGCGCATGATGGAGGTGTTCGCCGGCTTTCTCGAGCACACCGATCACTACATCGGGGAGCTCATCGCTTTCCTCAAGGACATGGGCGAGTACGAAAACACCCTCATCATGGTCGTTTCGGATAACGGCGCGAGCGCCGAGGGCGGACCAACCGGTTCGGTGAACGAAGGCAAGTTCTTCAACAATGTCCCCGATGATTTGCAACAGAACCTAGCGGCGATCGACGACCTCGGGGGTCCAAAGTATTTCAACCACTACGCATGGGGCTGGACGCATGCCGGCAACACGCCATTTCGCCGGTGGAAGCGTGAGACCTATCGTGGGGGAACTTCCGACCCCTTCATCGTCGTCTGGCCGAAGGGCATCAAAGCCAAGGGCGAAATCCGCACGCAATATTGCCACGCCATCGACCTGGTCCCGACCGTGCTGGACGCCTTGGGCGTCGAGCCGCCGACGCAAATCCGCGGCGTTACGCAGTCGCCGCTGGAAGGCTTCAGCTTGAAGTCGTCATTCGACGAGGCAAAGGCGCCGTCGCTCCACATCACTCAGTATTTCGAGATGATGGGCCATCGCTCGCTCTATCACGATGGCTGGCGGGCCGTGTGTCCTTGGCCGGGCACTTCGTTCACGGAGTCGGGCCTCACCTTCGGGGCGCCGATCGACTACCACAAGCTCATCGAACTCGACGCCAAGGGGTGGGAGCTCTACAACCTCAACGACGATTTTGCCGAGACCAATAATCTCGCTGAGAAGGAGCGCGACCGGCTGATCGCGATGATCGGCATGTGGTACGTGGAGGCGGGCAAGTACAATGTTCTGCCGATCGACAGTCGTGGCGTTCAGCGCATGGCCGACGAGCGGCCGCAGATTGCGGTCGATCGCAAGCAGTACATCTACTATGCCGGAACCCAGCAGGTGCCCGGCAACGCCGCGCCTCGTCTGATCAACGTGCCGCACTCGGTCTCTGTTCACGCGAACGTGCCAAAAGGCGGAGCGGAGGGCGCACTATTCTCGATGGGGGGCGTCGACGGCGGTTTCGCCTTTTATGTGCAGGGCGGCAAGCTCACCTACGGCTATAACTACGTCGCCGACCAACGCTTCAAAGTGCAATCCGACACGACGATTCCTGAGGGCGACCACATCTTCAGCTTCGAGTTCAAGCCGACCGGCAAGGCCGATATCGCCAAGGGCAAGGGCGTGCCCGCCACGATCACGCTGCTCGTCGATGGCTCGCCAGTCGGCAAAGGTGACTTGCCTGTGACGATACCGATAAGTCTTGGCTTGTCGGCGGGCGTCTGCGTCGGCTCCGACGCCGGCGCGCCGGTCATGACCGACTACAAGCCGCCGTTCGCCTTCACCGGGACGGTGAAGAAGGCCTTAGTGGACGTGACTGGCGAGGCGGTCGAAGACATGGCGGCGAAAATGAAAATGTATCTCGCCCGCCAGTAGAACGAGGCTCCGCCCTAGCGGCTTGTCCCGCGCATCCGGAGGAAACCGTGGTATGGGCGGAAGGCTCAAATTTTACGGCTGGGGGCGTGAGGGCGAAGGCCTCAGCGACGACGAACGCTCGAGCGTCTTTCGATTCGTCGCCGAGAAGCTCGGCGCCGAGCCGCGCGCTTTCGGCCCGCCGCCGCAAGCCTCCGAGATTGCGCTCCGCGCGCCGCGCGTCTCGGCCCCTGCTTCGCTCGCCGACACGCTAACCGCCGATCCTTACGAGCGACTGCTTCATACTTACGGCAAGTCCTACCCCGAGACCGTGCGCGCCTTCGCCCGCGATTTCGCCAACGCGCCGGACTTGGTCGCGCTGCCGGAGACCGAAGGCGACATCGCCGCATTGTTCGACTGGGCGAGCGGCGCGAGGGTCGCGGTCATTCCGTTCGGCGCCGGCTCGTCGGTCGTGGGCGGGGTCGAGCCGATCGTCGGCGACGCTTACGCGGGCGCGGTCAGCCTCGACATGCGGCGCCTGAACCGCGTGCTCGAAGTGGACGCAGTGAGCCGCGCCGCGCGCATTCAGGCCGGTATCCTGGGACCCGCGATCGAAGCGGCGCTGAAGCCGCATGGCTTCGCGCTCCGCCACTATCCGCAAAGCTTCGAGTTCTCGACGCTCGGCGGCTGGATCGCCACCCGCTCGGGCGGCCACTTCGCCACCCTCTACACGCATATCGACGATTTCGTCGAAAGCCTGCGCACGGTGACGCCGGCGGGAATCATGGAGTCGCGCCGCCTGCCGGGCTCGGGCGCTGGGCCAAGCCCCGACCGGATGATGATCGGATCAGAAGGATCGCTGGGCGTGATCACCGAGGCGTGGATGCGGCTGCAAGGGCGGCCGCGCTTCCGCGCCGACGCCGTGTTCGGCTTCCCCGATTTCTTCGCCGCCGCGCGGGCGGTTCGCGCCGCCTCGCAGGCAGGACTTTATCCGTCGAACCTGCGGGTCATCGACAATGCCGAAGCCGGCGCCTACGGCGTCAACGCCTATGAGGAGAGCCTGCTCGTGCTCGCCTTCGAATCCGCCGACCATACGGTGGACGCCTGGATGGCGCGGGCGATCGAACTCATGCAGGATGGCGGCGGGCGCCGGCACGTGGACGAGGCCGCAGGCTTGCGCTGGCGCACCGCCTTCATCCGCATGCCCTATGCGCGCGAGCTCACCGTGCCGATGGGGGTCATCAACGACACGTTCGAGACCGCCATCACCTGGGACCGCTTCGAGTCGTTCCACGAGGCCGTCCGCAAGGCGACAGAAGACGCGCTTGTCGAGGCGACCGGCCACGAAGGAACCGTGTCGACGCGCTTCACCCATGTCTATCCGGACGGGCCGGCGGTCTATTACACCTTCAACGCGCGCGGCGATCCCGCTCGGCTCATCGAGCAATGGCGCTTGATCAAGACCCGCGCCTCCGACGCGCTGATCGCCGCCGGCGGCACGATCACCCATCATCACGCCGTCGGGCGCGACCATATGCCCTGGTATCGCGGGCAGCGCCCAGACCTGTTCGGCAAAGCCTTCGCCATGGCGAAGAGCGCGCTCGACCCGGCGGGTATCATGAACCCCGGCGTGCTGGTCCCGTGAGCGGTTGAGCTTCTTGGAGGGGAGGCTCGTGGTTTGGCGGGGAGGTTGTCCGCGCGCCGGGCCTTGTCACGACTCTGATATGTTAACAACGTAGCGAAGATTGCCCTCATAGACCTCCTGGGGGTTTGGCCTCGCTCGGCGTCTCCCGCGTCCGAGCGGGGCCTCCTGTCGCTCCGGGGACTTCGGGTCCCGAGTGCTCTTACCTCCGTTGCGACCTAAAAGGTCTTCATATATTCGATGATCGCCCAGCGCTCGTCGTCGGTGAGGCCGGCGCCGAATTCGTGTCCCCCATTGCCGTCGCCATTCGCGTTGGCTGGATCGGCCATGAAGGCGCCAGTTTTGAACGGCGACTCGTCGACAGCGTAGCCGACATTTTTCGGGTCGAACATGCGGCTGCCGACCATGAAGCTCGACTTGCGGTCCTTCGCGGGCTTCATCAATTCCCATAGGTTCGGCACGGAGCCATTGTGCAGATAGGGAGCGACCGCCCAGACGCCGTTCAGCACGCGCGCTTCGTAAGCAGCTCTGGCCACGGCGGGCGGAGGACTGAATATGTTGCTCAGCTTTGCGTCGATGAAAGCCTTGAGCTCAGCCAACGCGTCAATCCTGGCCTTTGTGGACAACCCTGGAGCGAGGAGCGCATCAAGATTCTCCCCTGGAAAGTGCTCGGCAAGATCCTGACGAAGAGCGCGAAAGACGCCGCTCTGCGCCAGCTTCGCCGGCGACGGGACCGGCGGAATGAAAGCCTCCGCGAGCTGGCTTCCCAGCACCGCGCTGGCGAGAAGATCGCCGGTCTTGGCCGGATCGCCGATCCGCGCGCCGATGGCCGGCGGCGGCATCAGCGCGCCCAACAGCAGCCCGGGCTCCGAGGCGCGCTGCGAATTGACGAGCATCTTCGGGTCGGTGCCGACCGCGAGAATGGGAGTGCGCCAAAGGCCGGGCAAGTCGAGCGAAGGCTGCACCGCATGGCAACTGCCACAATTGGCGTCGAACAACGGTTTGCCCTTCGCCGCCAACTGCTCGTCAAGTCCGAATATCTCTCGCGGCCATGGCGGCGGACGCAGCGCGGCGATCTTTTCCTCGAGCGTCTGCAATCCGGCAAAATTGATGGAATTGTTCTTGAAGTCGATGATCGCGGGACTGAACGGCGTCGGCGGGACAAGGCGACGAGGGGCGAAATCGGCGAAGACGCCGAGGACTTCGCCGGTATTGCGTCCGAGCGCCTGGATGAAGAGTCCGTTGTGAACGCCGCCGTTCCATTGGGTGCGATCCTGCCGCGAGGCGTTCCATAGGAACGGATACCGGACCGGCGCGTCGGCGACTTTGTAATTGTCGCGAACGCCAAGATCGCGCGCGGCGATGCGGTTGAAGATCATGCCGAAAGCGTCGAGCCGGCCAGGTCCCCATGGGCTCGCTGCGGGCAGGCTCAGGTCCATGAATTCGCCGAATTGAGCCACCCATTCGCCAAACCCGTCTTTGACCTGCGCCGCCTTCGCCGCAGTGTAGCCGGGGCCGAGGACCGACTTGGCGAACGCGTCGAACCGCGCCGGCTCGGCCAGAGTCGCGCGCGAGGCCGCAAGAAGATCGGTGAGAAATTGTTGGGCGTCAGTTTTCGCCGGCGCCCCGTCGATCCGCAATGCGTGGACGACGCCGCCTTGCGTGTATTCGAGTTGCCCGGTGTGACAGGCGGCGCAGGTCAACCCGAGCTCACCCGATGCGACCGGGCCGACGATGATGAAGCCGACCGGCAGGCCTTCCGGATTTGCGGCCGAAACGTCGTGGGCGAGATAGCCGTAGCGCGCCAATTTGTCGGCGGCGAAGGGCTCATCGACGTCCGTGCGCTTGAGCGCCTTGAACCAGGCATAGGGCATCAAGTGCGAGCCCTGGCTGGTGGTATAAAACGTTTCGCGATCAGCAGCCGACCAGCCCTGCGCGGCGTAAGTCAGGGCGCCCTCGGTTTGCTGCGCCTGCGGCTCGATCGCCCCCAATGCGAAAGTCAGTCCAAGCGCCAAAGCCGAACGCCGCACAATGCTTTTTCCACCCATGTCTCGCCCCTTTTGTTGGCGGCTATCGTGGATCTATCGAAAAAAGAATTGGCCCCGCGACGGGCCGTCCATTTGGCTTCAGCCCGCGGAAAGCCCGATCGTGGCTGAAGCTCGTCCGATTGTAAATCGGCGGGATCGCGCTCCGGAGCTCCACACTTGTGTCGCTCTCGCGCCGCCGTTGCTATCGGCCGCGGAATAGGCGCCCGCGGCCCATCGTGAGGCCGAGAGGGCGGACGGAAAGGCGCGGCCGGACCTTCCTCGAAACGCGCTCAAAAATGGCGCCGCAACCTGTCCGCTCACAGGCCCGGCGCCATCAACCTTTTTGCCGCCCAAGCCATTGGCGAGGCTTGATCTTTCGCTGCGCCATGGCGGTTGCGGCGAACAAAACCTTGGCTAAACCCGGAATCATCCGTATACTTTCGGCTGATCGAAACCCTTCGTCCCGCCAAGAGTGGGCGGCGACAGGAGAAGTACATGAGGGAAGGCGCGAGGCCCAGGCAACAATCTAAGACGGGAGTTTGGGCGGAGAATTTTTTTATTTGAATCGGCTGTAACCCTTTGAAAAGTCACGTTCCGAAAAAATAAACGTAAGTAAAAGAAAGCAAATTTGCTTTCGTTTATTTTCGTTTATTGGCGTTTACTTCCATTTATTTGCCTCGCGCGGCGGGCGCGCGGGCGCGCGCTACCCCTTGGGGAAGTCGAGCCCCATCGCCCGGTAGCGCTCGGGGTCGTCGAGCCACTTCTCGCGCACCTTGACGTGCAGGAAGAGATGCACAGGCGCGCCGTGGGCTTCACTGATGTCCTTGCGCGCCGCCGTGCCGATCGCCTTGATCGTGCGCCCGCCCTCGCCGAGGACGATCTTGCGATGGCTCTCGCGGGTGACGAAGATCGTCTGCTCGATCCGGGCGGAGCCGTCGGCCTGGTCCTTCCAATCGTCGGTCTCGACGGTCGTCTGATAGGGCAGTTCGTCGTGCAGCCGCTCGATCAGCTTCTCCCGGGTGATCTCCGCGGCCAGCGACCGGATCGGCGCTTCCGCGATCTGGTCCTCCGGATAAAGCCACGGCCCGGCCGGGATCAGCGCGGCGAGGCGATCGAGCAGCCGCTCCAGCCCGTCGCCGGTCGCAGCGCTGACCATGAAGGTCTCGTCGAAGGCGAGCGCCGCATTGAGCCTGGCCGAAAGCTGGAGCAGCTTCGGCCGCTCGACGAGGTCGATCTTGTTGAGGACGGCGAGGCTCGGCTTCCGCGCCTCGCCAAGCGCGGTCAGGATCGCTTGCGTGTCCTCAGTCAGGCTCATTTCGTCAGCCTCCTTGCGGGCGTCGATGATGAGCATGAGCGCGTCGGCGTCGGCCGCGGCGCCCCAGGCGGAGGCGACCATCGCCCGGTCGAGGCGGCGTTTGGGGGCGAACAGGCCCGGCGTGTCGACGAACACGATCTGCGCCTGGCCCTTTGTGAGAACGCCCCGCACGGTCGACCGGGTGGTCTGCGCCTTGCGGGTGACGATCGAGACTTTCTCGCCGACGAGCGCGTTGATGAGGGTCGACTTGCCGGCGTTCGGCGCGCCGATGATCGCCACGAACCCGCATCGGGTCTCGCTCATTTCGCTCAACTTCCGCCCCAGCGGTCGAGAAAGGCCTGCGCCGCCGCCTGCTCCGCGGCCCGCTTCGAGCTGGCGGCGCCGATCTCCGGCGCAAACCCTTCGAGCGCGACCCGCATGACGAAATGAGGCGCATGCGCCGGGCCGCTGCGCTCGACCTCCTCGTATCGGGGGGGGCTAAGCGCGCGCGACTGGGCCCATTCCTGCACCGCGGTCTTGGCGTCGCGTGCGGGCTCGGCCTCGGCAGTGATGCGGTCGCCCCAGGCATCGAGGACCACCGCCTCGGCCGCCGCGAAACCGCCATCGACGAACACCGCCCCGATCAGGGATTCACACACATCGGCGAGGATCGCCGCCTTCTTGCGGCCGCCCCCGCGCGCCTCGCCTAAGCCCAGCGCGACATGCGGGCCGACGTCCCACTGGGCGGCGATCTCGGCGCAGGTTTCGCGCCGCACGAGCTTGGCGAACCGCATCGACAGTTCGCCCTCGGTCGCCTTCGGAAAGGCCTGGTAGAGGCGGCCCGCAATCACGACGCCCAGCACCCGGTCGCCCAGAAATTCAAGCCGCTGATAGGATTGCGTCCTGCCCTGCCCGCCCGAGTTTTGCGCCGAAAGGTGCGTGAGCGCGAGCACCGCCAGCCCGGGATCGCGGAAGCGATAACCGAGCCGGAACTCCAACGCGGACAATTCGGCGCGCGGCTGCTTGTTCATTGTCCAACCGATCGAGGAAGCTGGGCCTCGGCGCCACTGGCAGCGGGAAAAGGGAAAGACGGCCGCCCGACTATACCGCCTTCGGCTCGCTCGCGGGAGCCCGATTGCCGGTGTCTAGCGCACGCGTTGGAAAATGCGGTCCCAACGCACGGTCCATGGCCAGCGCCACACCTCCCACGCCGGCGTCCCCTCGTCGATCGAGAAGAAGATGATTTCGGCCCTGCCGATCAGGTTCTCGAACGGCACGTAGCCGACCCCGCCCTGATCTCCGGAAAGCCTCGAATCGCTGGAATTGTCCCGGTTGTCGCCCATCATGAAATAGTGGCCGGGCGGCACTTCGTAGACCTTGGTGTTGTCGAAGGTCCCATCATCGCCGTCGATCTGGATGATCCGGTGCTGAACCCCGCCCGGAAGCGTCTCCAGATATTGCGGCGCCTCCATAGGCTTATTGAAGTGATTGACCGTCAGAAAAGGGGCGATGGGCTCGCGCGGAACAATCTGGCCATTGATGATGAGCCGACCGTGGGTGACCTGAATCTTGTCGCCGGGCAGACCGATCAGCCGCTTGATATAGTCGGTCTGGCCATCGCTCGGCAGCTTGAAGACGATGATGTCGCCGCGCTTGGGGTCGGAGGCGAAGATGCGCCCCGGCATCGCCGAAGGGTCGAGGTCGAGGAAGCTCGGCAACGAGAAATGTGAATAGCCGTAGGCGTATTTGGAGACGAACAGGTAGTCGCCCACCAGCAGCGTCGGCACCAGAGAGCCCGAGGGGATATTGAACGGCTGGAACAAGACCGTGCGCACCACGAGCGCGATCAACAGCGCTTCGATGATGACCTTGACGGTTTCCCACCAGCCCTCCTCCTTCTTGGCGGGGGCGATGGCGGCGTCGGCGGATTTCACGGTCGGTTCGATCATTCGGCTCAATACGCCCTTCCTAGTCGCGTCCACGCAGCACTCGGCACTGGCCGCCCGCGCCTCCTATACAAAGGCGGGCGGCTTGCGCCAAGCTCCGGCTGGTGACGGGTAAACTTGGCGCAAGAAAGGCCATGGCTTTGCTTTACGGTACAAGAAGCAGCGAGCCAGTCGTTTCGCGCTTCTCGAGCGCGATGTGGGCCTGCGAAGCATCTCCCAGCGGCCAGCGCTGGCCGATCCTGATCTTGACGTCGCCGCTCGCCACCACGCGGAACAGATCGCGCGCCATTTTCTCCGCCCGCGCTCGATCCGCCATGAACGTGGTCAACGTCGGCCGGGTCGCGAACAGCGAGCCTTTCTGCGCCAAGAGGCTAATGTTGAACGCTTCGACGGCTCCGGAGGCGGAGCCGAAACTGGCGAACACGCCAAACGGCCTCAAGCAGTCCAGCGACGCCGGGAAGGTCGCCTTGCCCACGCCGTCATAGACCACGTGGCATTTCGCGCCCTTGGTGATCTCGCCGACCCGCTTGGGGAAATCCTCGTCACGATAAAGAATTGTGTGCTTCGCGCCGGACTTTTTGGCGAGCGCGGCTTTTTCCGCGGTACCGACGCAGCCGATAACCGTTGCGCCGAGCGCTTTGCCCCATTGGCATAAGATGAGCCCGACGCCGCCGGCGGCGGCGTGGACAAGGATCGTGTCGCCTTCTTTGACGCGATAGGTCTGGCGCACCAGATATTGCGCCGTGAGGCCCTTGAGCATCATCGCCGCGGCCGTCTCATACGAAATCGAGCGCGGCAGCTTGAACAGGAACCTGGCTTCGATATTGCGCTCTTCAGCATAGGCTCCCGGCGAGCCGGCATAGGCGACGCGATCGCTTGGCTTCAATCCCTGGACGGACGGACCCACCTCGACCACTTCCCCCGCGCCCTCAGACCCCGGCGTGAACGGTGTCTTCGCGGGCGGGTAGAAGCCCGTGCGATGGTAAATGTCGATGAAGTTGATCCCGATCGCATGTTGGCGCAGCCGGACCTCGCCCTTGCCCGGCGGCGGCAACTCGACCTCCTCAAGGCGCATGACTTCCGGACCGCCGGGCTTATCTATGCGAATGGCGCGCATCGTTTCCTCTGTTTCCTTGCTGTCGTCTGACACGCCGGCCCACAGGCTTGCCAGCGCGAACGGTCGACCTTATAGCATCGCGCCGATCCGGCAGAACCGGATTCCTCTTAAGAGCCCGCGCCCATCGTCTAGCGGTCCAGGACGCCGCCCTTTCACGGCGGAAACACGGGTTCGATCCCCGTTGGGCGCGCCAACGATTTCAAATAGTTAGCTCAAACCATCGTCAATCTATCTAACTTCTGTCCAACATAGCGGCGTGGAGTTCGACGGAGTTTGGGCAAGTCGCGCGCTCTAGTCACCCCTCGCAACGTGGACGATCACGTCGCTGTAGCCCTCGCCCGGGGTGATGGTTATGGTCTGGCGCGTCGCCCTATGGCCTCGAGGCCAGCCTTGATGAGCTGTCGGATGGCTTCGACGCGGCTGGGCAAGCGGTGCTCGGAACGGAAGTCGTCGATCCGCTCGAAGAGCGAGCGAGGCATCAAGAGTGAGACGTGAACGTCCCGATTGGGGGGCGGCTTTACCATCATGGCTGCAGGCTGCACGGCGCGCTTGGGTGAGATGAGTTGCCGAAACCCCTTCACAGGATTTTTGTTCCTCCCGGACGCCCTGCCTCAAAGTGTCAACGTCCGACGGGGACCGGCTCACGCGACTGTCCGAAGACCGCTTCGGCGAGCTTTTGATCAGCGGTCGGGCGGCAGCCTGCCCAGCCTGAAGCCGGGGGAAATCTTAGGCGCGGTTGCCTTGGCGGACCGCGCCCTCTTCTCGGCCTTGGCTGGCGGCGGGGCCTTTGGGGCCGTCGCCGGTTCAACCTTCGCCAGCGCTGAGCGCAGCGGATCAAGGCGCGGGGCGCGGGGAAATCTGTCCGTCTCGATGGCGCGCCGGACGGTCGCGGCAACAGCGGCGAGCTCGTCGTCGGTTAGGTCAATTGTCGGCACCGCTCGGATATAATCGGCCGACATTTGTCCAGCAAGAAAACTCGCCCGCCGCCACGGCGTTAGGCATAAGCTCGCCAGGCGTCCCGGCTCGGTTCGAATCCCCGCGCTGGCGTGGGCTTGTCACCAACGAAAGCCTGGCGGCGATCAGCCGCTCCGCCAAGGCGGAGCGCGGCGTTGAGACTGAGGGCGGCTTCTAGTTTCGCAGTACGGTTGAGCATACGACCACAACGCGCAACCGCCCCCCAACGATCCACGCTAGCGAGTCGTGAGCCCTTCGTACTTCGCCTTACAGCGATCGTAGATATTGGTGGACTGCGCCTTAGGGCAGTTGGCAAGCGTGTCCAACAGGTAAAAAATCTTCGCGTCCCCGTGCTTCGCGATGAGCCTCCGCACGTTGTATCGCCCGCGGCGCCCGCACGGCTGGCAAACGATCGTCAGCGTCGGCTCTCGGACGTCCGACAAGGTGAAGGCGTCTTTCGGCATCAGGCGAAGGTAGCGCGCTGATGAGAACGGATCAAGAACAAAGGGGCCCGCCCGCCTTTGGGAGACCGCGGGACGAGGCCATGCCCCAGGGAGGTCCGTCGAGGAGCGCACTTCGACACGCACTTAATATGCCAAAGCCGTGGCGGCCGTCCCAAGGCAAAAAGGGGCGGCCCGTAAGCCGCCGCCCCAGCCCAGCTAGGATGGGACGCACGCCGCGGAAGATTCCGGGGCGTGCTTTCGTAGCTGCCATACGCCCGTCGACGCCGAGCCGAAGGCTTAGGTTCCGTTAGTCCGGCACTATACACTTGCGCCGATTGTATCTACGATGGCTTCCTGCATTAACAATGTCAACTCCGGAGCCGTACTCGAAAGAGGCAAACGAAAAGGGCGGCCCGAAGTCACCCCCTCGCATAAAAGAAGCCCCGCGCGAGCGGGGGCTCGGAGGCGGGGCAATGAAGCGCGCTTTGGGCTGGGGCAAGAAACAAGCGCGCCTATGGTTCAAACAGGGGTGGAGCCCCGTTGTTCCCGTTGCTCAAACAGAAAGGGGCGGCCCCAAGACCGCCCCTCGCTCGCGCTTTGCGCCGATCCTACACCGCTCCGGCGACCTCAAGCGGGGCCAGGATGGCTACCAGCGCGCATGAGCTCATTCGCGTGGTTCGCGGCGAGCGCGGCGCAATCGGCCTCTGCCTGCGTCTCATAGCGCCCAACAATGATCGGGTATTTGCCTCCCTTGCGGACAATCCAAGGTAGAGCAGCGTCGTGGACTAGCGCGACATTCTCGCGCCCGGTATCGCGAACCGTGTAGTAGAGCGGGGCCGGGGCCGCCTCGAACGCCGCGACCTGCACCGGAACGAGCGCGTTCATGTCCGCGCCTCCTTGCCGTGAAGCTCGGCATGATCCATAGCGGCCGACAAGAGGAGGTCTTCCGCCGTGCCTTCCACCAAGTCCTCTCGCTCATAAAAATTAAAGCTCGCGGCGAAGGCCATCTTGGCGTGCATTCCGTCGACGGTCCTCGCTGGCGTCTGGGCGATCTGCGACCACAGCCGGCGCTCCCGATCCTTAAGCTCTTCCCACCGACGGTCGATCGCCGGCAAACCGACCCCCTCCATGGCTCTTTCACAGTCGGCCCGATAAGAGTTCCCAAGCGTCGACGATCTCTCGACCTCTGGTTTTGATTTCTCTCACCAGCGCCTTATTGAAGATCGCCGAGTCCTGGCTGAGGTTTTCCATACTCTCGACCAGACCACGTAACTGTCGGATATCCGGTTCGTCGAATTCTGCGCGGCGCGACCGAACTAATAAATGGTCATCAGGCCTTGGGTTCAGCGCGCTCGGCCGGTCGGGAAAACTCATTCGGTCGTAGGCCGCACTCTCAGCATCATCGACCTCGTTCTGAAGCACGTCGATAGATCGAGCTTCAGTGAGGAGAGCGAAAAGCGCCGCATCCGCGTCAGGCTCTGATGCGGCAATGGCGCTGCTTGCCGCGGCGGGCAAAACAACGGTCGCTCCGGCCGCGAGGACGGCGCCCAAGACGACGCGGCGACTGGTTGCTTCAGGCAAAGCTCGGGTGTTTGCCGGCACGGTAGCGTTGGGCATTGGGGTTCTCCTTGACATGATAAACAGTGACATGCTAAACATGCACATGTCACCTATCATTGTCAAGTTGTCAGAGGGACCCATGCAAAGTACCGTTGCCACTGTGCCGCCAGAACTCTCGAACAGGGTTGTAGTTTTGCTCTCGGACGAGATGCTGAAAGAGCTCGACGAGTGGCGATGGAAGAATCGTATTTCCTCACGCGGAGAAGCGATTCGTCAGCTTGTCGAGAAGGGGCTGGAAGAGCCTCCAGAAAAGAAACCGCGGGCCCGTAAATAGGAACGTGGCATCGAGTTCATGAACGGTGGCCAGCCGGTGGTGAGGCTGAGGAAGGCGCGCGATGCGTCAGATCGTGATTGAGAAAACTGCATTGGAAGCTTCACTGAGCGCCTGCGTCGAGTTCATCGCAGAGGACGGCGCGGGTCGGCTGAGGGCGAGGCTTTAGCCTACTGTTAGCCCCTTACCCCCAGGGAGAACGAAAGGTGCGCCTCCGGGAATCATTACCGACTGGACGACGTCGAGAAAGGCCTTGCCGAGGTGGTTTTCGATAATCTTCACCGCACCGGTTGCGCCGAACGTATGAGCAGTCGCGTGGTAGACAGACAGCACAGCATCTTGAAGCGCCTGATCATCCTCTAACCTAGAGATCTTCAAACCCTTTTCTTCCGCGGTTTGCCGCGAAATAGGTCGCCCGTGAAGTCATAAAATGCCGATGATCAGCCAACCATTCTGCGATGCGGGCTGCTTTGATACTGCTTTCAGGATCACCCTGGAACATGAAAGAAGTAAGCCAGTCAATTACCAGCTTTTTGCCAAGATTCGTCGCGTTAGCGCAGGTGACGAGCAAATCTGGACCATATTGAGATAGCATAGGAATCCAAGCACGGAGATGCGCCGGATTTGCACTTTGCTTTTTGGCCTCCTCGAACTGATCGATAATCGCCTGTGCAGGCACGTTTCGAATGCCAAGCGAGGTTTGCATTTGAAGTTGCGGATCGATCGGGCCGATAAAGGAATGCTTGCCCATTACGATCTCATCTGCGGCCGTCGCAATCATCGTAGCCGCGGACATAGCCATATGAGGCACAAATACTCGGATATGTTCGAATTTTGATCGTAGATATAGGACAATGGCCTCGGCGGCTTCGGCACTACCTCCGGGACTATGCAGAATAAGATCGAGTTGATTACCCTCCAATCCGTACACTGCCTCCATAAATCCATGGATATCATTCGGCCCGATCGTAAGCATGCCAGGTGATGCCCCGAGGCTCGGAGCGGTCCATCTGGTCGCGTAAATAATAGTGGAGCGGCCCGTTAAAGCATGCATCACCACGAGATATTTGCGCCTCACGAAGTCAAACTGCGAGACACCGGGCCCTAGCTGAGCCGTTTCAGTCCTGCCGATTTCCTGTGCGATCTCGCCCCAGGACGGCATTCACAAGATCCAGCCCGCGGTCCCTGCTACCTGTGCACAACCCTGGGTCGTCATTTCAGCCTGTGTTTGGCCGTCTTGCGACACTTCCTCCGAGAGTCGAGCTAGGGCAAGCATGTCATTTAACCCTGGTTCTCCGGCTGCCCGTTCAATCAACTCCTTGATTTCTTCAGGCGACACACGAGCAACAGCGCGCGATTCTTCCATTTTCGCCCTCCCAGGTTTGCGATGCCAAATTAACCAATGACTAACTAGCTGGATCGCCGGCCTTCGCACTATACTCTTCATAACATTGCCCAACCCTTATGTCTGTTCCAATCTATGATGTTCCCATAATCAGAAATTGTCAAGAAATTGTCTGACTCTCTTCGGTGAAGCCGCAACGCAACGACGTAAGCCCGACTGAAGGAATGGGCTATTGCTCCGACGCGGCCCGCGAAGCCGCCAAGCAACGCCGGCAGACGGCAATTTCAGCCAGGCCCACTCATTGAACGTTGCTGCGCATGAGCTCGTCAAAGCGAATGCGGGCGCTCGCCACGACGTGGCCTGGCAAGCCCTCAGGATGAGCGGCCGCCTCCCGCTGCAAATCGTCGAGCACCGCGCGCGCTTCTGCGGCGCCCGCATGCGTAATCATGGCGCGAACGCCTTGGACCACCTTCAAGATGCTGTCCGACGTGATCCGCTCCTGCTCGCGCGCCCAAGCCGCTTGAGCGTCTCTCAACGCCTTGTCGTCCGGATCGCCGGCCTGTCGAACTCGTTCGGAAATGTCAGCGCGTCGGGCCTCGATAGTCTCCCGCGCGATTAAATGCCCATGCCGCCGTCGCCGCATGAGGCGGGATATGGCGATAAGGACGGCGCAGATCGTAATTGCAGCTTGCCGCATTATTGATGGGCGCCTTGCAGATTGCGCGCAATGTCGTTCGACGTTCGATCGAGATGGACGCCCACCATCGCAGCCGTTGACTGCGGGTCAGATCCCGTGACGTTGACGGTATTATTGATCGTCGAATTGACGATCTTTGACGTGTTGCCGCCTGGCGGGCCAACTGGAAGAGCGTCGTTGAGCCCGTTCCAGATCTGCCCCTGGCCCCAAGTGTTCGGCGCGGCTCCAGACGGGGGAATACTTATCCCGGTAACCGGCCTAGATGGCGGCGAGGCCGACGTCTTGTTGGCTATGGCCTTGAGCACCTTGTCGACTGGCGTTGATCCGGTGAAATTGTCCGTCCCGCTCCACGAGCTGTAGCCCTCTGCGCGCTCATATGCCGAAGCTCCTCGCGCGCCCTCAGCAGCCGACGACGCATTGCGAAGGATATGCGCCGCGCGCCATTCAGACCCCTTGAGTTCTTGAATCGCAAATGAAAGCTGAGCGTCGAAATCCTTCGGGTCTAATTTGTTTTCGGCCATGTAGCGCATTAGCGCCGGCTTTCGATCAAGCCATTGGCCGATCCCAAACGCCCCAATGCTGTTCTCTGACGTCGGCCCCCCGCCAGCCTCGATCGCCGACCATCTGGCCACGAGGCCCGCGGCGCCTTCCTGCGTCAATCCGCCTTCCTTCATTAGCCGATCGACGGCGTGCGACATGCGATCCGGCGTCCACCAACCGCCTATGCCTCGATTGCCACCGCCGCCGCCGAAGAGGCCATTCCAGGCGCGCCTGAAGAAGCCGCCAATGCCCGTATCAGCCGAGTGCGGCGCATTCGGGTCAAGCTCTTGCTCGATCATGCCGGGCGTCAGCGCCCCAGCCCCACGCCCAAGAGAGCGCCTAGTGGGCCAAACAAGCCGCCGATCTTAGCCCCGAGAAGTGCGCCAAGAAATGCTTGAAGAAGCGGTATGTCCTTGATGAGCGCGTCGGTGAATCGCTCGATCGATTTCGCCGCATTGTCAATGTCAGTGGCGACTTCCGGCCATTTGACCTTATCGAGATCGTCGACCCATGCCGTCGTCAGCGACCCGACAGACGTCGCCATTTTCGAGATAGCATCGTTGATCTGCGGCGAATTTTTATCGAGCCACTCATTGAACTTTTTCATAGGTTCGGTGAGAGCCGATGTCAGGCTTCCGAACTCACCACCAGTGGCCATGTCGCCAATGCGCTTCCACACTTCACGCCAAGCCCGCTCAAACTTGGCGGACCGTTCCGCAGCATCATTGTCAATGCCGGCCCCCTTTTCCGAGGCGAGCGCCTTGTTGTACTCTTTCCAAAATTCAGGGTTGTTAAGGGTGCGCCACCCTTGATCGCTGATCCCCCCAAGAGCTTCTCGGAAAACATTAGAAATGGCCGGACTGTGTAGCGCTGAAATATGTTGTGCCAGTTCGGGGATTATTTGCGATGTTTCCAGAAGATGGTTGCCCGCGTCCCGCGTGGCGACGCCCATCTGCCTAATCCAGCCCTCAAAACCAGGCTGAGTCCTCAATCTATAACCGAAACTTTCCAGCGCCGCGTCAGCGGCTCCAGCGGCGCTCCCGAGTTGCTTCATTGCAAACTCGAAGGCTTGTATTCCAGGTACCGAAGACCCGACCCTTTGACTTTGATAAAATAACCGTTCTAATTCCTCGGATACTTCTCCGACTTTGACAACGACAGTCTTCGCCATGCCCTCGATTGCGTCGCCCAAGAGCTTCGCGCGCAGCGTCGCGCCTTCAATAGCAGAAACGAAATTGCGCTGTCCGGCCTCATCGAGTTTGAACCCGAGCCCGATGACGAGCTCTCGAATCGTGTCGGCCATCAAATCGTTTCCATAGCCCGGACCGCGGCCTGGCGTTCCTGTTCGGTCAAGTCATCGAGCGCGAGTTTAGCCGCGAGCAAGCGCCGATCCACGATGCCAGCAGGCGGTCGGGGCTCACGCTCGATACGAGCAAGCCACTCTCGCGCCAGCCAGCTCGCTTGGCGTGCTGAGTTGAGATCGGCCAGAGCATCATCCGGGCGCCGGCGCAGCGGCCCGTCGATCCGCTCGCCCGAGCGCCATTCGAACCGGTTGGATGAAGCGTCACGCTTCATCTTCGCGAAATCGGCCGGTCGTTGTCGACGGATCACGCTCCAAGATCCGGCGCGACTCACCGCGGTAATTCCTCGCCCGCGTCGCGCGTGAGCGCCTCATGCGACGACTTCCATGGTGCGACATCCGGATGCGATGGATCGGCGGGGATTTGCTGCATCAGAGCGCGGAAGCGAAGGAGCTCAGGCGCGCCGGAGGGCAAGGAGCCCTGCATAAATGCCATCGTCCCGAGTTTTCCGGCGAGCTCGTGCCGCAACGCTTCTGCCTCGCGGAGGATATCGCCGAATTTCGGCGCCATCACTTCACCCGCCAGGGATCGAACGCGTAGCGTCTTGTAGCCCAGAGCAGTCTCGGATTCGGCGAGCTCGCTTTTCACAACGGCCAGCGCCCTTTTGCAGGCATCGATGGTCCGCTCGACCCCAGCCACTGCATCCGGGACGACATGCGTCAATTCCAACACGTCGCCGCCGGCGATCAGCGCCCGAACCTGACCCGCCTGCGCCTCCTCGTCCGCCGCTTTCGCCGTCTCCAGTTGGCTCCTGGCCTCGTAAAGCCGATTTTCAATCTGCGTCACAGACGCGCGCAGGGCATCGCAATGCGATTCAAAATCGCGCTGCGCTTCGATTGCGGTCTGAAGCGCTGCGCGTGGGCCCGTCAATTTCGTTGCCATCCAATCACTCCTCAATGGAAAAAGCCCGCCGCCCGGCCTAGGGAACCGAGCGGCGGGTCTGCAACGCCTCGCCGAGCGTGAGACGACGAGACGCGCCGTCGGACGTTTTTCGCCACTGCCGACTTTGGCGTTCGCCACGGCGCAAGCGAGCAAGCGAGCAAGCCATGGCGAAACCCTCATCCATCATCGAACGTAGCTGCTCGGATTCGGCACACCGTCCAGCAACTTGTTAAGCCTCGAGTACGCCGGATCGATCACCCGACGCACGATCTCGTCTATGCTCGCGTCGGAAGCCTGCTCAAGCGAGCCTTCCTGACTTAATCCGCCTTGGGGCTCCGGTAAGCATGCCCGAATTAACGCGTCGAGCTTTAGGCGGAACTGCTCGCGAGCGCCCTCGTCTTCGACATGATCGTCGATGAGATCGTCGATGGCCTCGCGTCTACGCGCGCGCTCCTCCTGCGACGCCGATGGGCCGTCGTCGTCAAAATTAAGTCGTCGCATTTTCGAACCTCATCACAACCTAAGTGGCGCCGGGCAGTCGCCGAACATCTCTGCGAGACCGCCGCCGCGAGAAGGAGCGCGATCTCCCGTGAAGCCGACGCGCCTCTGCTTTTCGGTGAAGCCCTCCACCCGATCGCGCGGGCGCTCCGGCGAGCCGGTGCCTTCGTCCTCGCTGCCGCCGCCGAGGTTCAAGAGCTCGTCGACGAATGAATTCAAAAGATCGCACGCCCGGGCGAAGTTCGCCTCACCCATGGATCGTCGCATGTGATCCCTCAGCGCTGCGCCCGTCTCGGGCGTGTAATTGTCGCGAGCACCACGCCGACGATCGTATTGTCTTGCCACTTTCACTTCCTCCTCAACTATCTGAACCCGCCCTGCAGATGTCGGTCGGGAAACCACATTCGTTGGCCACTCGCATGACGCCCCGGATTCGAGCCCAAGCCATCAACTCATCGCTGATCATCATCGGCTGCGGTCCCGCAGACGCCAGAACCAGCGCCCCACAAACCGCATTCGCGGCATCGTCATGATGACCCGCACGATCGGGATGGTTGATCACGTCCCGGCCCGTCGACGTCGTCTTGCGCTCAAGGTTCGCAAGCTGGGCGACAATCTGCGGGTTGTCGAGCAACCGCCCCCTGCCGCTCGTGAACAACGGCAACGCCTCGCCGTAAATCGCGCTCCGATCTCGCTCCGTGTTTTCGTACGTCACCCCGTGCCGACGAAAAGCGTCCGCAATCCAGTTCAGCGCCCAACGATCGCCAACAACTTTGACGAGCCCGTAGCTCTTGAGAATCTCCGCAAGCTCGGCCGTCGCGCTCGCCGGATCAAACCGCGGTCGAATCTCGCGCAAGCAGTCGAGAACAACCCGGTCATTCGGCTCGCGATGGGCAACGCCAAGGCAGTATGAGTCTTCGCCCACGCCGGACGCTGCATCGACGAACGCAACGTAACGCTTGCCCGCCTCCCGCGGCCGAACAAGTACGCCACGGTCAACCGAAGCCTCGATCAACTCCCGCGGCAAATACGACGCAATGTCGTCTCGCCACTCGCTCAGATATTCCGCACGGTTCTTCGCCGGGTCGCGCGCAAGCGCGTCCTCGATCTCCTCGCTCGGAATCGTCGGGTTGAAAACTTGCGACGGAGCCCGGACCACAAGCACGCGGTCGTCGTCCCGGCCGTAGCTCGCCTTAAACTTCTCGTAGAGAAGCCCGCTCCGCTTGTGCGGGCTCGAAATACCGATCAGCATCGAGGTCGGAATGGTCAACAATCCCGGCCGCAGCGCCGCGTAGATCTCCTCCGCAGGATTCGCGCTCTCCTCGCTCTGCCAAAAGGCGCATTCGTCGAAAACCGCCAACGCAACCGTGCGACCGCGAACCGCGCGGAAACTGCTTGTCGCGATGACAATCTCGCTCCCGGTCGAAAGCAAGAGCCCAGTCGTCGTCTCTCGCTCGACAAGATCGCGCAAGAGATTGATGCGTTCGAAATAGGCGCGCGTGTACCCCAACACGATCTTCGCCTGGTCCCGATCGTTGGCGAGGCACATAACCGTCGCCTTCTCGCCAGGTCTCAGCAAATCGTCATAGTCGACGAAGCCCGCCGCATACGCGGCAAGCAGGCTGGCAACCGAATCCTTGCCCGCGCGCCGGCCGCCGATGGCCCAAAGTTCTTTCACACGCTTGCGCGGCGGGTCGCGCTCCGCGACGGTGCGGAACAGCTCGATCTCGTCATCGGTCATCGGCAGCGCAAACGCGCCCTTCAGGACGGAGCGCCATACTCGCCACGACTCGCCAGCAAAGAACGGTTGAAACAGGCTCGGCGCATCGAGCGCATCGATGATCGAGGGCAAGCTCATTGCATGGCCCCACCATCGCTTAAGTTCGCCCGCTGGCGGGCGTCCGCCCAAGAGGGCGGCTCGGGTAGCGGATCGCCGAGAATGATAGCCAGCGCGCTCGCCATGAGCACTTCGACAGGCAGCCAATCGTCAGCGATCTCAAGCAGGAGATCGGCCAGGGCGTCGAAGTCAACTTCGCTGAACCGGTCGAACCGCCGGGCGCACAATCCGTGCAAGCCATACGCGACGATCCGCGCCTGCCAGACGATCGCCGCGCGCGTCGGCTCCCGACCCGCAACGTCGAACAATAGTTCGCCAAGCCGGCGAAGCTCTGATCGATTCTCGCCATCGAGATCGTCGACCGTCATGACGACGCGATCTCGACCATATGCCGACGCAGCCGCTCGACCGCCGAAGGGCCGCGCTCCTCACGCGGCTTCGTCTCATTGATCCCGAGCGCCCGAACGGCCTGGTCGGCCTTTCTCTCGAGCCGCACGATGTCGTCGAGCGTCCCAACGGCATCGCGCATGAAGGCGCCGCGAGCCTGCTCGGCGATCGCAGTCAACTGAGCCGACTTCTCGACAGCCAGCCGGCGCATAGGCGTGAGCTCGCCAACTGCGGCAGTGAACATGGCCGTGAGCTCAGCGATGCGCTTGCCGAGCTGTGAGCGGCGGTCCACTTTCGTCAACAGCTTCGCTCGGCTTCGCTTCGGTACTGCATTGCCTGCCGAACGGAGCGCGAAGGGCGACGCATCGGTGGACGATCTGATGGTCTCGAACATGCCTCTCCGCCTGGCTCTGTTGGACAGATGTTGCACAGAATACAGCCGATGAGGGAAAAACGCCAGCAATTGCAAGCTACACGCGACTCTACGGCGCTCTTATTTCCGCCGTTGTAAGGCGTTTGCACAAGCGTCGCCCGTCGCAGCGTGCTTCGCCGCACTGCTTCAGTCCGGGCGATTTGATGGCCGTAAGCAGCGGCAGGAAAATATCGGGCCATGACGCACTGACGCACCGTGACTCATTTCTCTATAAGAGCCCTCTATGCGCAATGCGCAGGTATGGCTCTATTGGGAATCTGCGTCAGGATGCGTCATGCGACATGATGGTCGGTGAGGGCGTCATTTGGCTAGCGCTGTGGAAATCCAAAGCCTTATGCGCTCGCTTCAGGCCACCACTGGCAATGCACCCAATGCGCCGGGCGGCTCGACCGGCTATCGCTTCTCGCACTTGACCGGCACAATCTTTGAGAACACGAATAAGCCGTTGAAAGATTGGTACCGCGTCGCGCACCTGATGCTGGTCGGCAAGAAGGGCACGGCCCTTCAAATTTTCCGTATCGCGATGGTCGAGGACATCAAGAAACTCGGGCGGGATTGTCGAGGTTGACGAAACCTACATCGGCGGAAGCGATAAGAACCGTCATTGGGACAAACGAAGCGGATCGCGCGGTCGCGGAGACACCGGCAAGACACCAATTGTCGGCGCAGTTAAGCGCAGTATAACAACCGGCAGAACGTGGACATCTTCGAGACGGCGATCAAGCGATGTTGAATAATAACATTCGGCCCAGTCATTAGAGAGCCTATGGAATTGAAAAGAACAACAGGCCGCAATTACAGCAAAAAGCACCAATGGATACGGTCCACATCCAGCCCACTTCTGGTCAAAATAGAAGGCAGCCAAACCGCAGAGGAGCGCACTAAAGAAAAGAATGACGAATACAACATTGCCCGACGGGTTGCTCGCTGGACAGCCATCACCGGCATCGGCACGGCCGTCGCCGCCCTCCTCGCTATAGCTGCTGCTTATATATTTTGGCATCAATTGGGAACTATGCAGTTGCAGTTGGATGAGCAGCGGTCCGAATTTAGGCTCGACCAGCGCCCATTCGTGGGCATAGATTCGAATGAAATTGAAATTAAGAGCCCGCTCGTCTTTGATGAGACTGGCGCACACCTCTCCTTTGCTATCTACATGAGAAATACAGGAAAGTCCGTCGCCATTGGTGCAACAAGTTTTAGTTCCGGACTGCAAATAGCTCCAATGCCCCTGTCTGTCGCAGACATTACGTATGTTACAAATAATATCATCTGCGATAGAAATCTCGCGATCGCCAGTAAAGATCATGGTACTATAATAATTCCTGGAACCAAGCAACTGATGCGCTTCGATGAAGACGTACCGCGCGGGTTCTTTAGATATGATTGGGGACAGTTCACCACATCCGCCTGGACGACTCTCTGTATCATCTATTCTGACAACCAAGGGGTACCGCACGGAAGTTTCTTTGTATTGGCGTTCTATCCCTTCATTGGGCCAGATCATTTCTTCGCCGTCGGACGTATTCAGGGCGACTTTGCCATCTATAGTCTCGGCGCAAAAGTGTTCTGAAGCTGGATTAGATGCGCTCGACAGAACGGCAGCGCCAGAGGTTCCATGCCCGGCGACAATAGACAATATACATACACAGATTATCTTTATCCGCCGCCAAACTCCCTTCATTGGTCCACCCCCTCGCCAGCGTACATAACGAGAACATTACTAGAACATTACGGCGCACCGATCCCATTTGTCCACATGGTTTTCCGCCGCCCTTCGAAATGACCGAAATGAATCGCGGAAAACGGTTAGGATTCTTGGGTAATAATGGGCCGCCAGTGGCGGAATCACGCCGTTAAATGCGGTCTGATCTTTATGTCGCGAGAGAGATAATCGCCCAAAAAAGAAGGGTCAAAAGGCATCGGTCTCTCTTTCGGCTGCATTGGGCGAGGAATAAAACCGTCCTCGCCAGTCTCTCTCTGACGTCCAACCCAGGCGCGTCAGGATGCGAGCAATTCGTCGCTGTTCGGCGGTTCCTATCTTTGAGGCGCCGATATCAAGCGCCTCACAGGCGATCTCTGAGACTTGGACGCGGCTCCGGCTGGCGAGAAACCGTTCGATCGACGGCTCCCATGCGTCGACCTCGAAACGGGCCTCTTGCTCGGCGCGGATATGATCGCGCTCGAAGGCGCCGTCCGGCCACCATTTTTCGCCAGTGCGATATCCGGAGACCGCTTCGGCGAATACTTGATCTCGATCGGCGGCGAGGGCGTTGACATCGATTTGACCCACTTTGACCGGCCAAAAGCGACGGCCGCCAGTGTCATCGCCGAGATATGTCGAGCGGTTCGTTGTCCCGATGAAGATGCACTGGCGAGGCTCAATCACCTCGCCGCGCCCATAGGGCGGCCGGTAGCGTTCAACTGGTCGCGAGATGAAGCATTTCAACAATTCGCTCTCAGCGCGGTTGAGCGCCGAAAGTTCCGAGATTTCGATGATCCATTTCCCGCGAAGGTGTTGGGCGGCCTCTTTGTCGTGCGTTACATCCGGTAGCGAATCGCTGAACCATTCCCCGCCCAGCGCTTCACAGGCTCGCGACTTCCCGGCGCCTTGCTTCCCTTCCAAGACGAGCACGTAGTCTGCCTTAGAGCCAGGCTTGTATACGCGCGCGACGGCGGCGATCATGAACATGCGGCCGATCGCATTCGTGTAGGGCGTTTCGGCTGCGCCCATGTAGCGCGTAAGCCAAGAGTCGAGACGCTTGACCGTGTCCCATTCCAAGGCGCTGAGATAATCGCGCACCGGGTGAAAAGACCGCTCTTGCGCGCGCAGTTCGATCGCCTGGCCCATGATCTCGCGCCCGATCTTCGGGACGCCCATATGCTGGAGCCATTCTTGGACTTGGCTTACGTCGCTGTCGCTTAAGGATCTCGGATGCGAGATATTTCGCGGCTCGGCGCCGTCCGCGAGTGGAAGCGCCTTCTCGACAATGACGATCCGCTGAAGCTCGTCGAACCGAAACACGCCTTCGAGCTCCGGAGCCTCGCGGAGGGCGAGCGCAGCATTGCGCAAGACCGGCAGAACGCGCCCGCGCTCATCTTTGATGGTTCCATCTAGCCAAGGCGCGGACGCACGCCGACGCGGTTTCTTGGCCGTGGCAATTGAGACGACCCGCGGCGCTGCTGCGACTGGACTCTCGTCAGAAGGGGACGGCATCGTTCAGCCATTCCTTCTGATTTTCGTCTACTGGCGCGTCGTCGGGATTTATCGCTGCCGCTTCTGTTTTGTGGCGCTTTTTGCGTTGCTTTCGCGCGCCGACTATCGCGTCGGCACTGACGCGATGAACGAGCCTCGCACCTTCGAGCTTGACAGTGAATGGTCCTGTGATGGCGACCGGCTCGCCAATCTTGAGGCGCTCGAAACCTTCGATAAGTTCCGTGCTGTTGACGAAGACGGTCCAGGTGCGAGGTTCGCCCTGGACGTCATCGGTCACAGCCGCAACTCCGAAGAGACGGCCGTCATCGCGCCTGGCGCGGCGGGCGATCGGCGCAGTCAAGACTGCCGAGAGTAAGAGGCGCGAGCTCATCGCCTGCCCTCACGTGCGAGGCCGGCAACGTCGATCAGCGCTTGAAATTCGGAGCGGGTTTGGCTATCTTCCGAGCGTTCAGCCGCCAAGCAGAACGTTTCGGAAGCCCAGCCTCGCCGCCAGCGAGCTGGGCTTCTCTTTTGAGACCGCATCGATCACGCAACGCCCTTCTCAGGGGCAGTCGAGGCAGCCTCTTCTCTTGAGCGCCGCCATTCGGTAGCGGCCTCACGAGAGATGAGTACGCGCTTTCCGACGCGCATCACGCGGGGCCCTTCGCCCACCGCGGCAATCTGGAAATACTTTGCTTGAGAGAATCCATGCCGGAGACAGAACTCCGGGATGCTATAGGCGTCGCGCTCTTCGTCACGCATTGCAGTCGCTCCATTTGACTGCAATTGGCATACCGTGGAGCGAGCCGATTTTATCGGTGCGAACGGCGTTCGCGCCGCACGATATTCTTAGGCTCTAAAATGCCCGCCTCTTTGAGAATTGCGTCGACGCGATCCTGGCTGCGAGCGTTTTCGTCGCTGAGTTGGGCCGAAATTTTCCCCGCCAAGTTCGAACGCGACCTGGGCTTGACAGGTTTGCTCATTTCCTTTTCCGCAAGCCGCAGCACTTCGGTTTTGACCGGACCGCCCCGCTTCTCACCGCTTTTTTCCCCGGCATTGGATTTCTGCGCGAGACGGCCAGCCTCACGCTGAGTCATCCGCCATAGGGCACGCCCCTCAGCGCCCTTCCATATCGTTCCCCTCTCGTTTTTTGGCGCGTTCTCTCCATAGGCGACCCGTTCGTGCTGGACGAGTCTGTCGATCTTCTCTCCAGCATGGAGCAGCGCAGGCCGATAGCGGTTAGCAGCCTCGATGAAGCGGTCTATTTCCTTCCCGTTTGTGGCCTTGAGCCAAGCGAAGAATTCTGCACGCGCTGCATTCTCATCCAGCGGCTCGCTGGTGCGTTTCATGAACCAGAGCCACGCGCCCGCCCCGGCGCGCGTGAACGCGCCTGCTGCCGCAAGATACAACTGGGCGAGCGGCCGAGCGGCGACAATGCCGTCTGTCCCAGGGCGGACAGTCAGTCGCATAACCGCCGACATGAGCTGGTTGCGCGTCATCGCGCGGGCCCCTACCCTGCCGCGCGCAACGGCGTCGGCGCCGCGGTCGTGAGCGACACGATCGCCTGCCGCGCGAGCTCGTCCGCCATATCGAGAATGTAAGCCGAATAGTGCTTCTCGATCATAGCGACAGAGGTGTCGTGCAATCCGGCAACGATGCGCACGGGAATGCCCTTGCGCAGCATGCGGACGATCGATGAATGGCGCAGCGCGTACGGCTTAACGTACGGGACACCAGCGCTCTCCAGCGTCTTGCGCCACGGCCGCTGCATGAGAGAAGCACCCTCCCAATCCTGCCGCTCGTTGCTCTTCGTCGCGCGCTTGTCTGTCCGCATAAGGAGCCGTTCGTGTCCAGTTCGACCCGCGACAAGGGGCTTCAATCGCGCGATGACATCCGAGCCGACGGGAACCGGAATGTCGGGGCGCTTCTTCTCGCCCTTGCCCTTGGACGAAGCCGGCACGATTAGCCGTTCGGCGTCTACCTGCAGGCCGGCGACCGTGATCTTGGCGGCCTGAGAGTCGCGCGCTCCCGTCGCCGCTAGGACGAGGACGAGCGCGCCGAAGTCCTGATCGATGTCGTAAGCAGCGTCGACGATGCGCCGAATATCGGCATCGGTCAGGAGCGCCTTGCTCGCATCCCCGCCCGCGTTGGACGGCGACTTCAGGCCGATCTTGATCTCGCCGCGAAATCGTGTCGGGGAGGTTGCGCCAGTCCCGATTGACCGCCGCGGAAAGAGCCGCGCGCAAGTCGTTCCCCGTGCGCTTGATTGTCGCTGGCTTTAAAGTTTTAGATAAGGAGTTGATCCATCCCTCAAGGTCTGTAGAGGCAATCTTCGCGAGCGGCTTCGCGGCGAATTTCTTGTCCTTGAGAACGGGAGACAGCCGATATCGCGCGTCGCGGCCATTCTCCTTGCTGCGGGCCTCCCGCGCCTTAATGTAGGAGGTCACGGCAGCACCGACCGTTTGCGGGCCCTGCTCCGTCTTCGTGACCGCGCCGCCTTTTACCTTGGCGCGTTCTCGCGCTCGATCCTGCGCTTGCCAGAAGTCAAGAACATTCGTGCCGTTCGCGTCTGCGAAGTCATCAGCCCATGCGTCGAGAGACTCGAAGACGTACTTTTTCTCATCGACCAAATAGCGACGCATGAGCCAAGGCCCGGGCTTGCGGTTCGCATCGTTGGTGCGTTTGCCCTTGCGATATCCAAGATCGAGCTCTTTGTTGATCGCCACAAAGTAGGGCGTCGGGGACCATCCGAGTTTGGAGCGAGCTGTCTTGCTGTCCAACTGCGTGCTTTTGACCCGACCCTTTCAACTCTTCGCCACGGCGGAAACTCCCTCGGCAATCGCAATCTGTGTAACTTCTGTCCAAAATAACACGGTGGAGCACGGTAGGCAAGCATAGAGTCCCGTAGACCAATTTATCGCATTATCAATCAGTTAGCAGAGCAGAAATCAATGGCTTAGTGTGGAATATAAGCCCTTTCACGGCGGAAACACGGGTTCGATCCCCGTTGGGCGCGCCACAATGCCTTGTTCTATGCCCGCCTTGCCTTCTGTCGCGCAAAGACTTCGTGGCCTTCGCGGTCGAGAATCCGCACTCCAATCGTCTGAGGCGGCCACTTTATATTTGCGGCGGCAATGATGGCGGCGGGCGCGTCCGCCGCTTCGATCTGCTTCTCCGTCAGGTTGGTCGGGCCCTTGTCGGCCGTCCCGCACACAAACTGGATCCGGAATATTCGCGACGGTTCGGAGACGATCTCGGTCGGCGGGTCAGGCTCAGGAAGTGTCGGAGGCGCGGCGTCAGGCCCGACGCGCCTGGGCGTCCAGCGGGCGACGACGAGGGCTACTCGTCTCCAGGCGCCCGCCATCTCATCGCGGCTAGCCTCACGTTCCCGGCGCCTCGCCTCGGCGTAGGCTTCATCGCCAAACTCATCCATGAGCCCGCACGCAGCGGCGCGTATTCGCTCGGTCTTCTCCAGTTGCCAAAGCAACCACGCAAGCATATCCGCCCCCTGGTCCCGACGCTGGAGCGCGGTTCGGGATCTGTGTCCTAGCGACGGCGCGTCGATTACCCAACGGTTTGCCCGACATTCGGCCAATCGCGTTGAGATAAAATTAACGGCGGGCAAAAAGGGCGCTCGGCGCGATGCGCAAACGAGACATTGTCCGCTGCGTAATTGACTGAACTTCCCGCCTGAAAGCCGGCAAATACGGTGGCGTGAAACCGTTGGCGGAACGATCAAACTCCGCTAGTCATGGAGCGAGTAGTGGGGAGCCTGCGGAATGAGCGCCACCATCGCCAATCTCCTCAATGACAAACGGGGGAATATCCGGGGTAAGGTCTTTGCGGTCTACGCCCTCCTTCTCACCTTCAACGCCGCCGCATGGCTCTGGGCGATCGCCGCCTTCCACAACTATCCGGTTCTTCTAGGCACCGCCGCGCTCGCCTACAGTTTCGGCCTGCGGCATGCCTTCGACGCCGATCACATCGCGGCGATCGACAACGTGACCCGCAAACTGATGCAGGAAGGCCGCCGCCCGGTGGGGGTTGGGTTGTTTTTCTCGCTCGGCCACTCGACAATCGTCGTCGCGCTGACGGTCGCGATCGCCGTCGCGACGACCGAGTTGCAAGGTCGTTTCGAGATGGTCAAGAGCTTCGGCGGCGTTGTCGGCACGCTGGTGTCGGCGCTGTTCCTGTTCGCCATCGCGATCGCCAATCTCATCGTCCTCGCGTCGGTGTGGCGGACGTTCCAGACCGTCAGAGGCGGCGGCCGGTTCGTCGAGGAAGATCTCGACCTCATGCTCGCCAATCGCGGCCTGCTCGGGCGCCTGTTCCGCCGCTTTTTTCGTCTCATCGAGCGCAGCTGGCAGATGTATCCGCTCGGTGTTTTGTTCGGCCTCGGCTTCGACACGGCGACCGAGGTCGGACTGCTCGGCGTCTCGGCCAGTCAAGCCTCGCAGGGCCTTTCGATCTGGTCGATCTTGGTCTTTCCCGCGCTGTTCACCGCCGGCATGACCTTGCTCGATACGACCGACAGCATCCTCATGCTCGGCGCCTATGGCTGGGCCTTCATCAAGCCGATCCGCAAGCTTTACTACAACCTGACGATCACCGCGGTTTCGGTCATCGTGGCCGTTATCGTGGGCGGACTGGAGACTCTCAATCTGATCGGCGATCGGCTGGGCCTCACTGATGGGGGCGGGTTCTGGGGCGCGATCGGATCCCTCAACGACAATTTCGGCATGCTCGGCTATGTGATCGTCGGCGTGTTCGTCGCGGCCTGGGCGATCTCGTATGTCGTCTACCGCGTCAACGGCTACGACGAGATAGAGGCGTCGGCGGGCTAGCGGCGTCCACGACTCCGGCGCGAGCGCGCGAGCGTCATAAGCGCAACTAAGCGCAAATAAACGAAAATAAATGAAAGCAAAATTGCTTTCTTTTACTTACGTTTATTTTTTCAAATCGGGACTTTTCAATGAGTTACGACCAATTCAAGCAAAAATTTTCCGCCGCCTCCCAGGCGTTCCACAATGTGTCTCTGGCCTCTTATCATCCTGTCTCCCAGCGCTCCATTTGCGCAGCCGCTTGAGCCGGCGACTGCAAAAGATATAGCATGGATTCCGTTTCTCGAAAAGGAAATGTCAACTCTCGGATTGGCGGAATTTCTGGCGGCGCCGCCGACGCTCGCGATGCTCACTCCGCTGAGCGCAGATTGGCGATAAGAATATCGCGCAGATCGAGCTCGCGCTCGATGCGCCGGCGGCCCTCGTCCTTCAATTCGCCGGAGCGATAAAGATTGTTGACGAGTTCCCTTTCCGCCTCGATCAGCGACAGTTCGAGGTCATCGCCAAGCTCGGTGAGCTTTCTGTGATGGTCATTGCCATCCTTGCGATACTCGACGTCTGTGAGCCGGTTGCGCTGATGAGCGCGGATTGGTGCGACCAGGGGCTCGGGAAGCTTGCGGCTCTCTGCGACCGCCTCGAGCCGTTCGATCGCCGCCTCGATCGCGCGCCTGCGGACCTTGAACTCCTCCTCCCGCTCGGCCTGTCGCTCGCGGCGTCCCGCATTGGCGAGACCGAGCATTTGGGTTACCGCGGGAAGCGTCAAGCCTTCGCCGACCAGGGTGACGAAGATAACAATGAAGGTCAGAATCAAGATCAAATCGCGATCTGGAAATGGGCTCCCGTCAGCGACAGTGAAGGGGATTGCAAGCGCAGCGGCAAGCGAGACGATGCCGCGGATGCCAGCAAACGCCGTCAGGAACGGGTGCTGCCACGGCGGGTAAGGGTCGTGGCGCCGGAGCGCAGGGAAGAGCCAACGCGGCAGGTAGGTCGCCGGATACATCCAAACGAAGCGAGCCAGGATGACGACCGCACAGACGACAATGGCGGCCATGGTCAGTTCGGCGAGTGAGTAATGACGAATGCTCGGAATGAGCGTGCGCGCCTGCAGACCGGTGATGAGGAACACCATGCCCTCGATCAGATAAGTCAGGAAGTCCCAGAACACCGAGCCCGGGAGCCGGGTCGCCGCGGGAATCAAGCGCAAGCCGTTCCAACTGACATAGAGCCCTGCCGCCAAAGTGGCGAGCACGCCGGAGCCGCCAAGCTGCTCGGGCGGCCAATAGGCCGCGAACGGCGTCAGGATCGAGAGCATGATCTCGATGGCGGGATCGCGGACCCAACGGCGCAGGCGAAGCCAGAGCCAGCCGACGCCAATTCCCCAGATGACCTCCCCTGCAACGATCGCCACAAAGCTGCCGGCGGCCGTGACAAACGAGAACGATCCCGCGCTCACCGCCATGACCGCGAAGCGATAGAGGACGAGCGCCGTTGCGTCGTTCGCCAGTCCCTCGCCTTCGAGGATGACGAGGAGGCGCCTTGGAAGCTGCATTCGCCGGGCGATCGCCAGCGGGGCGACGGCGTCGGGAGGCGAAATGATGGCGCCCAGGACGAAGCCGGCGGCCCAGGGAAAGCCCAACAGGAAATGCGTCGCCGCAGCGACGGCGACCGTGGTGAACACGACACAGCCGATCGCCAAGAGCGCAATAGGGCGCAGGTTGAAGCGGAACTCTTTCCAGCTCATCTTCACCGCGTCCCAATAGATGATCGGCGGCAGCACGAGCAGCAAGACAAGATCGGGCGCGAGTTGCAGGCTCGGCAGCCCCGGGATCAGTGCGAGCCCAACGCCGGTGATCACAAGGAGAATGGCGGCGGGAATCTGCAATCGTTTTGCGATGACGCCGACCAGGGATATGACGGCCAAAAGCAGGATCAGAATTTGAAACGTTTCGGTCATCGTCGAATAGGCTCCAGCCGCGCCACGTTCCTCATCGGGAATGGCAGTCATGGATGCAAGTGTTAATCGGCATCGGGCGACGCCGCCAAGCGCCAGCTCCAGCTGACGCATTGTCCTGACGTGCTTGCGGCCAGGCTTGAAAAACGGGCCCACAAGGCGCAACGCTTGAGAGGATCGAGCGGCGGGCGGAGCGCGGCCAATCCGCTGAGTATTTGTTGCAAATAGAGGAGACGTATGGCCGATACTGTCTACGCCGCTCGCTTACCTCGCTACGAGGAGACGTTTCCCGCGCTGACCACGCAGGAGATGGACCGGCTGAGGCGGTATGGGTCGATCCGCAAATATTCGGACGGCGAAAAGCTATTCGAAGCCGGAAAGGTCAGCCCCGGCATGTTTGTCGTGCTCAAGGGTCAGGTGGCGCTCACTCAGCGCGACGGCTTGGGTCATGTGACGCCGATCACCGAACAGGGCGAAGGTCAGTTCCTGGCCGACGTCGGCCAGCTCTCAACTCGCGCGGCGCTGGTCGACGGCGCGGCGGAGGGCGACGTCGAGACCTTGTTGATTCCCACCGACGGCTTGCGTGCACTCCTGGTCGTTGAAGCCGAGCTCGGCGAACGCATCATGCGGGCGCTCATTCTGCGGCGGGTGGCCCTGCTTAAAGGCGGTGCGGCGGGGGCTGTGCTGATCGGCGCGGGGGGCGCGCGGGACGTGATCCGACTGCAAGGCTTTCTCACCAGGAACGGCTATCCGCACCATCTGCTCGATCCGGCCCGCGACCCCGAGGCCAAAGAGGTGATCGGTCGATATGCAGATATCGCCGGCGGATTGCCTCTGGTGGTCTGCCCCGACGGCTCCGTGCTCGGCAATCCGTCGGAGCACACCCTTGCACATCAAATCGGCTTGACGGCTCCGTCGCGGTCGAACTTCGTCTATGACGTCGCCGTGGTCGGCGCCGGGCCGGCAGGGCTCTCGACCGCGGTTTACGCCTGCTCCGAAGGCCTGTCGGTCGCGGTTCTCGACGCCCGCGGTTTCGGCGGTCAGGCCGGGGCCAGCGCCCGGATCGAAAACTACTTTGGCTTTCCGACCGGCATAAGCGGCTTGGCGCTCACTGCCCGCGCCTTCAATCAGGCGCAGAAATTCGGCGCCGACATCATGATTCCAGTTGCTGTCAAAACGCTCGATTGCACGCGCGGCAACGGCGCATTCGTGCTGGAGGTCGAAGGGGGCGATCGCGTTCAGGCCCGGACGGTCGTCGTCGCCAGCGGCGCGCGCTATCGTCATCCCGCAATCCCCAAAATCGCCCGGTTCGAGGGCCGCGGCGTCTGGTACTGGGCCTCGCAGATCGAAGCGCGCCTGTGCGCTGGCGACGAGGTCGTTCTGGTCGGCGGCGGCAATTCAGCCGGTCAGGGCGCGGTGTTTCTCTCCACCCACGCCTCCAAGGTGCGCATGATGGTGAGAGGGCCGAGCCTGGCCGAAAGCATGTCGCGCTACCTGATTGATCGCATCGCCGCTTCCGCGAACATCGAGCTCATGACCGAGACCGAGCTCATCGCCCTGAGCGGCGCGCCCGGCGGCAACCTCGAGGCGGTGCAGTGGCGCGACCGTCGCGCGGGCCGGGAGACCGAGGCCGCCATCCGCAATGTTTTTCTGTTTGTCGGCGCCGATCCTGCGACGGAATGGCTGCAAGGCTGCGTGGCGCTTGACAAGGCGGGCTTCGTGACCACCGGCGTGGGGCTAGCCAATGGCGGCCCTGCCCTATCGCCGCTTGAATCCTCCGTGCCCGGCGTGTTTGCGGTCGGCGACGTGCGATCGGGGTCGGTCAAGCGGGTCGGCGGAGCGATCGGCGAAGGCGCCCAGGTGGTGGCGGCGATCCACAATTTCCTGGGGCATGCCCACGCTCCGCATCTCTAATCGGCGGGAGAGGCGCCTTATTGGATTAGGAACTCGAAGTCCATTGACAAGAATATTTGGCCGTGCCATTTTTTGTTGTTTAACGGTAGAGTTAATGGCCTAACATTCAAGAGACCTCACCAAGTCTCAAAATGCTTGCACCAATTCTGCGGAGGCACATCGTATAGCTGCGAAGATTTTTTTTCGATGCGAGGCGCGATTTGCGGCTCCAGAGGCTAGAAACAATCTTGATTTGCTGGAAATCCACTGGGATGCTTGCGAGAGCTTGTCTCTGAGGGTTGCCTTTAGTTTAGAACGTTTTTAGAGAAGACTATATTACTGGGATTCGCAGTACTCTTCTGCGCCGTAATCTTGCACACCAGAATCGAGCGAATAATTCGTGAAGACAAGCCTTTCGGCGGGATGCCGAGGGGTCACACGGGGAGGAAGAAATGGATGAGGTTTTTCCCATTCTTGCAGGCGTCGCGCTCGGATTCATATTTGGCGGCGACCTAAGACGATCATAGCGACTCTCTTGCTCGCTCTGATTGCGATTGGCACGGCGGTCCTTGCCAGCACGATCAGCGGAGAATTGGCGTTAAGCTGGTGGTACGTCGGCGCCGACCTGATTGAGGTCGTATTCGCCGCACTGGCGACGACGATGGTCGCGTCGCGCGCCTCAGCCTGGCTTTCGAGAGGAGAGCGCTTGGCCGGCCGGCCGGCCGTCAACTCAATTCGGAGCAAATAATCATGCCAGCACATCCTAGGACACCGGCCTCCCATTATTTCGAGGGCGCCGGAAACGCACACGGGGTCGTAGGGGCTGAGCAGCACCTGAACCAGGTCACGGCGGCGGAGCTGATGCGATCGCCTCCGAAGGCGGTGCGCCCGCGTTGGATGGTCACACGTTTCCCGACGTCAATGGAGGAATTCGCGCGGGCCAAGGAACAGGCGGCTCGACCGGCGACGGCGAGGGCCGCGGCGGCGGCGGCCCATGAGGACACCGGCGCTGACGCGGCAGCGACGGACAAAGCTCCGGCGGAGTTGGACCGCCCGGAGGATGGCCATGCCCACGTGGCGCCCGCCCCGCTCGCGCCCGCCGTTGGCGCCAGCTTTGATGGTCTCGGCGCCACTGCATGGCAGCCTCCGGATTGCACCTGCGCCGTCGGACCCGACCATGTTCTGCTGGCGGTCAACACCGATCTGGCCGGGTATTCGAAGACCGGACACCAGATTTTCCGCTGGGCCAATATGACTACGCTTTTCGGGAAGGTCATCCCATCGGGGGCGGCGATTTTCGATCCGCGAGTGGCCTACGACCACTACCAAAATCGCTGGATCGTGGTTGCAGCGGCCCGGCGCGACAGCCCGGCCGGATCCTGGCTGCTGATCGGCGTTTCGCAGTCTCCGGATCCAGGCGGCGGCTACTGGATTTGGGCGTTGGATGATTCGCTGAACGGCAGCGCGCCGACAAACAATTGGGGTGATTATCCGATGCTCGGGTTCGATACCCAGGCAATCTACGTTACTTTCAACATGTTCCAGATTGGTGGCGGCTATCAGTACGCCAAATTGCGAATCCTCAACAAGTCGGAACTGTACTCCGGCGGCGCTGGACCGACCCATGTGGTCAAATGGTATGATTTCTGGAACCTGAAAGATGGCGCGGGCAACGTGGCCTTTACCGTACAGCCTTGCAGCCATTTCCGCGGCACAGGGGGCAACCCGCCAGCCTATCTCGTGAATGCCAAATACGGGGCCGGCAGCACGATCACGCTCTGGCAACTCGACAATCCGCTGGGCTTCTGGCACGCCAGCGCTCCAGCGCTGAATCGGCAAGACATTCCATGCCGCGCGTATGACCTTCCGCCCAACGCCGAGCAGGGCGGCACTGCCAACCCGATCGCGACCAACGACGACCGTCTCCTGTCCGCGATGTTCCAGTTTGTGGCGAGCACCCAGCGCGTGTGGGCCTGCCACACCGTGAAATATACTTGGCCAGGAGAGACAGCAGCGCGCTCTATCCTGCAATGGTACGAGATAGACGTGGTCAATAAGAGCATCGTGCAGCAGAACGGTTTCGGCGCCCCCGGAACCTACTACTACTTCCCCGCCATTCAGACGGACATCAACCGAAACGCCTATCTTATATTCGGCCGATCCGCTAAGACCGAGTTCGCCGCATTCCGCGCCACGGGGCGCAAGTCCGGCGATCCCGCCGGCGCCATGCAGGGCAGCGTCGTTGTGAAATCCGGAGCCAGCTCCTATCCGGGAAACCGCTGGGGTGATTACTTCACTGCCTGCCGCGACGGGAAGGATGCCGGGGTTGTTTGGGGGTATGGCGAGTACGCCGATGGCGGCGGCCACTGGGGCACCTGGGCAGTGTCGCTCAAATTGTGATTTCCAGTCGTGTTGCGTATCGCGATGGCCGGCTCCATATCAGCTTTCATGCTAGGGATATCAGGAACAAGCGGCATGTGCGGAAGTGCGGAGCAAGGCGGCGGCGCGAGTGCGGGCAGCCAATCGGGCGTGACTGAGCAAAAGCCAAGCGGCGGCGGGTCGATACCAATCGGGGTCCCTGTGTCCCCGGAGGAGTTCCGGCGCCAGAAGGAGGAGGCAGCCAAGCCGAAGTCTGTCCCGCCCCGAGAGCCCCCGCAAAAGGACAAGTAGCCACAGGGTCTCCGCCACTTGGGTTCAAAGGGCGGGGTTCACCATGTCAAAAACATGCACGCATTTCACCACCATTGGCGACGTGACGCCGAGCGCGCTCGGCTGCGAGGAGTGCCTCAAGACCGGCGACGCATGGGTGCATCTGCGGATCTGCCGCGCCTGCGGCCATGTCGGATGTTGCGACCAGTCGCCGAACCGGCACGCGACCAAGCATTTTCACACCACCCGTCATCCGATCATTGAAGGTTACGATCCGCCGGAAGGCTGGGGATGGTGCTATGTCGACGAGGTGATGTTCGATCTCTCGGACCGCAAGACGCCCCACAACGGCCGGATCCCGCGCTATTATTAGGGACGCGACGCAAGCCTCGCGTCGCCGGCGTCAAGGGAGTGGGCGCAGGCGCGCGTCGACGACAGCCCGCCTCCGCCACGACCGCCGTGGGCCGCGCTGGGGCGCAATCAGATAACGCGTCTCGGCCGGCGCCTTCAAAAACTGAGCCGCCCTCTCCTCGATCATCTCGTCAGCTTTCGTGACGCGCGACTCGCGATATCTGAGTTCGAGCACGGAATGGATGAGGTAGGTCTCTATCATCTTGCCCTCCTCGCCTGCATCCTCGAACATATGCCAGGCGTAGGCGCCGTCTCGCTTCCTTTCGAGGCTGATGTCCTGCATCACGGCGAGGAAGGCGGCGCTGTCCTTGGGGTCGATCCGATATTCGGCGATTGCGAGGATCGGGCCCCGATCGTCAGTCACCCGATTGAGGAAGCAAGGCGCCCGCCAGCGCATCGACGGCGTCAGATCCTGGCCCTCGCTCGCTTGCAGCTTCCACGCCCATGTGAGCGCCATGCCGACCAATATGCCTAGGCCGGCCGCGTAGAGGGCGAAGGGCACGCCTCTTGCGGTCGCGACTTCGCCCCACACCGCGCTCCCGAGCGTGAGAGCGCCGAAATAGACGGTAAGGAAAATCGCCAGGCCCCGGCCTCGCACCCATTCCGGCAAAGCCACCTGCGCCGAGACAAAAAACGTCGTCAGCGCGACGATCGACGCGGCGCCGGCGATGAAGCTCGCGATGAGCGCCAGTATGGGCTCACGCGCCGCGGCGAGAAGAAACAGCGAGACGACGGTTCCGATCGCGCCAAGCGCCGCCTGCCCGTTCGCGCCAAGCGCCGCCTGCCCGTTCGCGCCGAGCCGCGCCTTAAGCCAGTTGAGCGCGAAGGTGGCGACGATCGAGCCAAGGCCGATTGCGGCCATGAGTTGGCCGTAGACCTCCGCCCCGTCGCCCCGCTGGCTGCGGGCCACCAGCGGCAGCAAGGCGAGATAGGCGCTGGCGAAGGGGAAGAAGGCGATCGCGCGGATGAGCGTCGCGTCCATTTCGCGGCTGTATCGGACGTAACGCACCCCGGCCGTCATTGCGCTGATCAGGCGTTCGGCCGGCAGCGTTTCCTGTGGCTTTCGCGGCGCCCGCCACCAGATCAACGCCGCAAGCAGCATGAGATTGCCGACGCAGCAGCACCAGAACGGAACGGCGATGCTGAGCCTTGCGATCGCGTACCCGGCGATCGCCGGCCCGATCGCCCGCGCGACATTGTAACCGGCGGTGTTGATCGCGATCGCGCTGTCGAGTTCGGCCCTTCGCACGAGGATCGTGGTGATGAGGAGCCATGCCGGCGCCGCGAGCGCGCCGCACACGCCCATCAGGAACGATGTCGCAAGGAGCGAAAGCGGGCTCGCGAGTCCAGCCGAAACCACCGCCGCAAAACCGATCGATACCGCGGTCAGGGTCGCCTCGGCGACGATGAGGAGCCGACGCGGGTCCACAACGTCGGTCAGCGCGCCTGCCGGCAAGGTCAGAAGAAAGAACGGCAGGGTCGTGACGACCTGGACGGCGGAGACCAGTATCGGGCTCGGATTGAGACTGGTCATCAACCAGGCCGAACCCGTGTCATACATCGCCAGCCCGACGCTCGAAAACGAGGTCGCGACCAGGATGACCATGAAGGCGCGGTTGCTGAGCAGGCCCGAGGGCGCTTCCGCGCTCGACGGCGTCATCGGGTCGATGTTCAGTTGGGTGGTCAAGTCATCCGCCCGACATCCGGACGCCGTCCGGTCCAGACGATCTGCGTGCCCGCATTGGGCGGCTTTGGCAAGCGCATCCGTTTCGGGCGCCGCGCTTACAGGTGTTCCCTCAGGAAGGCGCCAGCGTGCGCCAGCGCGCGCCGGCCAGGCTCGAGCCGCGCGTTCCAAAGCGGCCACGCATGGATCATGTGCGGCCAGATCTCAAGCGTCGCCGAGACGTCGGCCGCGCCGGCGGCGGCGGCGAAGCGGACCGCGTCGTCGAGCAAGGTCTCGGCCGAGCCGACGTGAACGAGAGTCGGCGGCAGTCCCCTGAGATCGGCGTAGAGAGGCGAAAGGCGCAGGTCCCTGCGGTCCATGTCCCTTGGCGCATAGGCGTTAGCCAGCTCCTCCAGGTATCCTTTTTGGATGAGCGGATCGGCGGCGCTTTTGCTGAGCAGCGTCGTTCCCGACATGGTGAGATCGAGCCACGGCGACAGTAGCCAGAGACAGCCGGGCAGGTCCTCGCCCGCGCGCTTGAGTTCCCCGACTAAAGCCAGCGTCAAATTGCCGCCGGCGCTGTCGCCGCCGACCGCAATCCGTTTGGCCGCGTAGCCATCGCCGCGCAGGCGCCGCCAGACGGTCAGAGCGTCGTCGCGCGCGGCCGGAAAGGGATGCTCAGGGGCCAGGCGATACGCGGGGGCCAAGGTCCGCAAGCCCCCTGCCCGTCCGGCCTCGGTCACCAGGCGGCGGTGGCTTGTAATCGAACCCGAGCAATAGCCTCCGCCATGAAAGTACATCAGCACGCGGGAGGCGTCGGCGCCGGGGGTGATCGACCATTCGCCCGGAACGCCATCGAGCTCGACCGTTTCGAGGTTGACGTCGTCGGCGACCGGCCAGACCGCGCCGACCTCCTCGATCCGGCGTCGCCGCTCTTCCCAGCCCACCGGCCGTGGCTTGGCGCTCAAGAGGGCGCGAATGGCGTCGATTTCGCTTTGAGGCACGGCGAACTCCCTGCTTGCCGGCGTATTCTATGTCTGAGCGGCTTCGGTTGGACAGTGCGCTGGCACAGACAACGAGTGGGGCCATCTTGAACGCGACAAAACGAAGGCGGGTCGCGCGAATCCTGTACTTTGATAATTTTTGCTGATACAATAATTACGATGGAGATCGAGTTCGATCCGAAAAAGAGCGCCAAGAACGAGAATGAGCGCGCTTTGCCGTTTGGACTCGCTCGCATCAGCCGCGATGATCGGCACGATTACGGCGAGGAAAGGTTTGTGGCCTTCGTCCCCAAGAACGGACGGTTGTATGTGGTCTGTTTTTGCCTGCGTGAGAAGACGACGAGAGTGATCAGTTTCCGCAAGGCGAACGAGAAAGAGGTAACATCCTATGGCAAAATCCCTGATGCAGCCTCCGCTGCGCCGCCCGCGTCGACCTTCGATGCGGGCCCCACTCTGACCTCTAACCGACGAAGAGGGCGAGGTTCGCGAACTGACTGATGAAGATTTCGCAAATATGGACTTGCGTCCAGTGGCTGAGGTGCTTCCAGAGCTGCGTGAGGCCATGAAACGCATAAGGCCTGTCGGGCGTCCCCGGGTCCCCGCACCGAAGGAACAAATCAGCTTTCGGCTGCCCGCCGATCTCGTCGCAGACATCAAGGCGACAGGCCGTGGCTACAACGTCCGAGTCGAGAAGGCGCTGCGAAGCGCGTTCAAAAAGGGCGCCTTGGAGAAGGCTTAGACGCGCCTCGCAGCCTTGCTGTTTCAGTCAGCGCACGTCGCAGTGCAACCCGTGCCGCTCGGCCAATATCGGCAGCAGCGCCCGGAACATGAGGCCGGCGACTCGTTCGTTGCCCGCTTCGGTAAAGTGGACGATGTCGAGATAGAGGTCGTCGTCCCATATTCCGTCGACGCTCGCCGCCATGTCGATCAGCGGCGCGCCTTCCTCGCGGGCGATTAGCTTGACCATGCGATTGTGCGCGGCGTTGGCGGCGATGATGTCGTCGATCGGCTTGAACACCGCGCCATAGAAGTCCTTGACCTCGCGCGGGCTCGAGTTGTTGACCGACATGGTTGAGTTGGCGAGCGCGATATCCGCGCCGTTGTCGCGGGCAAGCGCGATCAGCTTACGATATTCGTCGGCGTATCGGCTCTTCATCAGCTCGGCGTCGGACATCGGCGCGAGCGCGACCGCGCTCGCTTGCGCTGAATTTCGATCGCGCCAATCGTGCGCGGCGCGCTCGATCGTCAGCACGGCGCGGCCGATGAGGGCCGAGGCCCGGGGCCTGACGCCCGGCTCGTTAGGCTCCGGGATGCGTCTCAAGCCGAACGGCAAAAAGCCGTTCATCCCGTGGGTGCTGAGAATGAGATCAGGCTCGAGCGGCAGGATATCGCGCCGCATGCGCTCAAGATTGTTTTCGAGCGTGTAGGCTTCGGTTCCCGCGTTGATCACCTCGATTTTGCGGCTGCATGAGGCGTCCTGGTCGAACAGGTCCTGCAGGAGTTCGGGCCAAGGCTTTTCGCCATCGAGCAGCGTCGGTCCGAAGGTCTGCGACTCGCCGAGCGCGACAATGCGAAAGGCGTCGCCCTTGTCGCGCGGCAAGTCGGGTCCGCGGAAGCCGAGATTGTTGATGCGGATCGTGGTGTCGAACATGCGCCCCGAGCTGCCCGGAACCAGGACGAAGGGCAGCTTCTTTAGCGGGTCCGGAGCATCGATCGCCGCCCTGATCCCGTCGTCCCGGATCCACTCGTGGAGATAATAGAACCACCAGGTTGCGAACGCGGTCGGATTGGCGTGCGCGGCGCGATAGGAATAGGTCGGCTGAGCGACCGTCGCGACCAGCGGCAATCCGGTCGAGCGGCGGTACAGACCGTCGGCGAATGGCAGCGCGAGCGCAAACAGAAGGAAGGCGCGCGCCGCCACCGCGACCGCGCCGGTCGAATAAGGGCGCGCAGTTTCGGCAAGCGCAAGGACGAGAGCCGCCGTCGCGGCCAACATCGAATAGAACACATAGGGCTTGTCGGCCATGAAAGCGTTGCGCGCCAGAACGCCTGCGCCGAGCGCCGCAAGGCCAAACGCAATAGCGAGAAGCAAGGGGCGCAAACCGCGAGGTTCTCGTTGCGGCGCAACGATCGCGGCGGCTGCGCGTCGCGCGGCGCCATAATAGGGGCGCGCCACCAGGATCGGCCGCTCGAATCCAGCAAAGAACACCGTCGACAGCGCGAGGATTGCAAGCACGTAGACTACGAGTTGCAGCGCCAGCGGCGCTGCAGCCATCATCGGCTTCAGCGCCATGATGATGATCAGGTGGAAGAGATAGACCGAGTACGAGATGCGGCCGAGATAGAAGCTGACGCCTCTGACGACACGGTTGCGGAAAAGGTCCTCGGACAGCCAGACGACGCCGACCGCGATCATGCCGAACGCCGCCGAGGCATACGGAAACGCCCGTTGAGCCCATGCGTCGCCGCCGGCAGCCAGGATCGCGACGCCAAGCTTGGCGGGAATTGCAACCGCGAGCAGGGCGAGCAGCGCGCCCAGACGCAATCGACCTGAGGCCGCGTCCAGCGCAAGCGGCGAACGACGCTCGAGCGCGAGATAAAGCAAAAAGCCCCAGACAATGGAGTCGATACGAAACAGCGTGACGCGGCGGACGTTCAAGTCCCAGTCGTGGGGCGCGATTGAGAACCGCAGCGCCGCGACGACGACAATGACAAAAACCGCGAAGGTGACCTCCAGCCGTCGGTCACCCCTCCCAAGCAGCCTCGCGACCACGAACAGGGCCGGAGCAAACAGCACATAGAACCATTCCTCGACCGCAGAGACTCCAGGCGACGGGATAGAAATCGAGGTGGTTGGCGGAGGAAAAGAGGTTCTCGACATAGAAGAGATAGCGGACGAAGTCGGCGGTCATGAGGTCGCCGGTCAGGACCGCTATGACGACGAGCGCGACCACATAGGGCGGGATGGTGCGCATCCAGCGCCGGATGAGAAAAACGCCGAGATTGCGCCACGGCTTGCCCACCACCCAGTCGACGATCTGCGGCGCGAGCACAAAGCCGCTGAGCACGAAAAAGACCTCGACGCCGGCGATGGCGAATGATTCCGCGAATGGCTGAAACGGCGCGTTGGCGGTCAGATAGTGAGGGATCGCGACCGCGAACGCCGCCGCTCCGCGCAGGAAATCAAGCGAGGCGCTGCGCTTCATTTCGACGCGGCATAGACGAACAGGGCGTTGACGGTTTGACCGGCGAGCGCGAACAGAATGACGAAGGCCACAAGACAGACAAGCGCCGCGGTCGCCCAAGGGCCTTTGAGGAACCGGAGGCCAAACTCGACCATTCTTATGGAATCTCCCCCGCGATTTCGCATTGAGCTGGCCATGAGCCTCGTGGGCAGAGCGCCTATCCCATCCAGGCCGTCATGTCATCCAGGGCAGCGGACGCGAGGCCGTGAACTCGACGGGGAAATGCCCAAAGGAACATTTCTGCCGGCCGATCGTTTTTGTGCTGGCGCTCCGGCGAGCGCCAAACGAGCAGCCTCCGTACCTAGAGGTACGGAGCGGCGGCGAGTGCTCGAGCTACCTAGCGTCGGCGCTTGACGCCATGCTCCTGGAACAGGAGGCGAAGATGCTGAGGACGCTTGCTTACGCAACCTTATTCAGTACGGCGCTGATCGGGTCCAGCGCGTACAGCGAAGACAACCCCGCGGTTCCGAAGGACCAGCCGCCCCAAGCCCAGGCGCCATCCGGCGTCAACTTCGTGACGAGCCAGGAAAAAACGCAGTGGCGAGCGCCGAAACTCGTCGGTGTCGGCGTTTACGGCCCGGATGACCAGCAGATCGGAAAGATCGACGACCTGCTGATGGACCGTAACGGCGCGGCCCAAACCGTCGTCATCGGAGTCGGCGGGTTCCTCGGCTTCGGAAAGAAGGACGTCGCCGTGCCGTTCTCGGCGGTGCAGTGGCGCACGGAAGCCCGGAAGGTTCCGGCGACCGATCAGCCGCCGGCCAGCCCCGCCGCTCCAAACGGGCAACCACCGGCGATGCAGGAAACAGACCCGGCGGCCACCGAAGCGAGCCAGGGATATCCTGACAAGGCGATTCTCAACGTAACCCTGGCGGAGTTGAAGGCCGCGCCCGATTTTAAATATGCGGCAAGCCAGCTTTCCCAGTCCGCTATGCAACCCGCAGGCGGCGACCAAATGAAAAGAAGCACCCCATAATCCGGCTTCACGGACAGGGGTCGATAGTGCTCGACGCTCCGGTGGGCTTATGACCGCAACTGGAGCGTCGAGGCCCAGGCCGGATCGCGCGCACCGGGAAAGTCAGAAGGGAGACGACGGCCGCCGCTTACTGCGGCGGAGAAACGGCTAGGGGCCCGAACTGAGTGAGCGGCTTAAGGACAAACTTGACGATGTCTCTAACCGCAGTCGACGGCGGCCTTGCTTTGGGGCGCGTATCGCGCAAGGTGGCGGCGGCCTGTCGGACATCATCGGTCGCCATCTCGAAATCACGCTGGTAGAGATCGCGGATCCACGCCTCGCTTGGATCCATCGCAGCATCCTTGGCGAACTCGAGCCACATCAATCCCCGCGCACGCTGGTGCGGCACGCCGTCGCCATTGAACAACATGTCACCAAGCACGGCCTGCGATGGCGGATGGCCTTGTTTGGCCGCGAGCGCCAGCCAGCGAACGGCGGAGATGTTGTCTTTGGCCAAGCCGCCAGCACCGACCATATACATATGCGCAAGGTTATACTGGGCGTTCGGGTTACGGAAGGTTGTGGCCGCATATTGGAACAGCTCGTGCGCGCGCTGCGGGTCTGGCCGCACGTCGCTGTTTGGTATGCCGTTCAGGCAATAGACGCCGACCGCAACGAACGCGTTTGAGGTCGCGCTGAGGTTTCGCTGATCGGGCTGGTCTTCGTCGTAATTTTCGACGAGCTGGTTGAAGTAATGATACGCCTTCAGGTCATTGCGCGGCACGCCCTGACCGTCCGCATACATCTCGCCGAGTTTCCATCGCGCGAGATCCTGTCCCCCCTCGGCGGCGTAAGTGAGGGCTGCGACCGACGCATCGGCGTCGCCGGCCTGCAAGTCGGCGAGGCCCGCGCGCAGCGCCTGATTTGGGTCAGTGAAGTTCTTCGGGATCTTCTCCGCCGGGTCGGACGTCGACCCGTCGAAACCAAAAGCGGGGGCCAACCCAAGCGTCATCGATCCGATGATTGCGAAAGCGAAGCGGCGGCGCAACGACGCCCTCTCGACCGCGACCTTCGCACACGCAACCACGCCCATATCGATCCTGAATTCCCATCCGGCCGCGTCGCGACGGCTCGCGACACGGACGACTTCCACCTTGAATGATTTTCAAACTGCGAGCCGTTTATGGCGCAAACGCGGCGCCTTCCAGCCGGAATCCCGACTCGCGAGAGATGCATCGGAGATGTTGCGCAAAAGCAACATTTTGGCCCCTCGAGCGTCGATTCAAACCCGCTCCAGCCGCTCCCGCGCGCCGGTAAGCTTAACAAGCCGGGCCTGAAACGTTTCGAGCCGGTCCTGATGCTCGGCGATGATGTCCTCAGGAGCGCGGGCGACAAAGTCGTCGTTGCCCAGTTTGGCCACCACCTTGGCGATTTCGAGCTTCTCCTTGGCGATCTCTCGATCGAGACGCGCCTTCTCCGCCTCAAGATCGACGACGCCGGCGAGCGGCAGCGCCACCGTCTCGCCGCGCACGACGAGGAGCAGCGCGCCAGGCGGCGGCGCCTCAGCGATTTCAATCGAAGCGACGCGGGCAAGACGCCCGATGCTGTCGCTCCAGGCGCGCGCGCTCCTCGCCGCCCGCTCGCTCGGAGCGACGAGAATGAGCGGCGTCTGGGTCGACGGCGCCACCCCCATTTCCGACCGCACCGAACGCACCTCGGCGATCAGATCGACCACCCAGCCGATTTCCGCTTCGACCGTCTCGTCGACGTCGAAGCCTTGCGCCGGCCACGGACCAAGCGCGAGCGGGCCGGCGCGCTTCGGGCCGGCTTCCCCCGTGATCGCCCAAAGTTCCTCGGTGAGGAACGGCATGAAGGGGTGCAGGACTGCGTAGATCATGTCGAGCACATGGGCGATCGTCGCCTGCGTCTCGGCCTTCGCCGCCGGATCCGCGGCGGCGCCCTGCAGCACCGGCTTCGCAAGTTCGAGATGCCAGTCGCAGAACACGCTCCAGACGAACCGGTAAGTCGCGTTCGCGGCGTCGTTGAAGCGATAAGCCTCGATCGCCCCGGCCGTCTCCGCCGCCGCCGCGGCGGCCTCGCCGAGGATCCAGCGGTTGAGCGGCTCGCGCAGGGCTGACGGCACGAAATCCGCGACACGGACACAGCCGTTCATTTCGGCGAAGCGCGAAGCGTTCCAAAGCTTGGTCGCGAAGTTGCGGTAGCCCTCGATCCGGGCTTCGCTCAGCTTGATGTCCCTGCCCTGCGCCGCCATCGCCGCGAGCGTGAAGCGCAACGCATCGGCGCCGAATCGGTTGATGAGCTCGAGGGGGTCGATGACGTTGCCCTTCGACTTCGACATCTTCGCGCCCTTCTCGTCGCGCACGAGGGCGTGGATGTAGACGTCGTGGAACGGGACCTCCTGCATGAAATGGAGGCCCATCATCATCATCCGCGCGACCCAGAAGAAGATGATGTCGAAGCCGGTGACGAGCGCGTCGGTCGGATAGAAGCGCTTGAGCTCCGGCGTCTCGTCCGGCCAGCCTAGCGTCGAGAACGGCCACAAAGCCGAGGAGAACCAGGTGTCGAGCACGTCCTCGTCGCGCTTCAACATTTCGGCCAGTCGGGCGGGATCGCCGCTAAGCGCGTTCGCCTCGGCTTCGGTCAAAGCGCCGCGTTCGACGCCGTCGGCGAGCGCCGCGGCGTAAGCTGCGTCTTCCGTCTCCTCGACAAAGACGGCGCCCCAGGGCGCATACCAGGCCGGAATCTGATGCCCCCACCACAGCTGGCGCGAGACGCACCACGGCTGGATGTTCTCGAGCCAGTCGAAATAGGTCTTCTCCCAGGTCTTGGGGACGAACTGGGTCTTGCCCTCGCGGACCGCTTCAATCGCCGGTCCAGCGAGAGTCTTGGCGTCGACATACCACTGATCGGTGAGCCAGGGCTCGATGACCACGTTCGACCGGTCGCCGTGCGGCACGGCGTGGGCATGCGGCTCGATCTTGGCCAGAAGGCCGGCGAGCGCCATCATCTCGACGATCCGGCTTCGGGCGATAAAGCGGTCCTGGCCGTCGACGGCGGCGATGAGCCGCGCGTGATCGTTGTCGCTCTCCAGCCCCTCGAAAAAGTCGATATTGCCCTTGAGCGTCACGCGTCCTTGCGCATCGAGGATATTGATCGGCCGCGCGCCCTCGGCCTCGTGCCGCTTGCCGACCTCGAAATCGTTGAAGTCATGTGCAGGCGTGATCTTGACCGCGCCTGCGCCCTTTTCGGGATCGGAATACTCGTCCGCAACCATCGCGATCAGACGGCCGACCAAGGGCAGGCGAAGATGCTTGCCGAACAGATGCTGGTAGCGCGCATCGTCCGGATGCGCCGCGACCGCAGTGTCGCCCAGCATGGTCTCCGGCCGCGTCGTGGCGACGGTCACCCGTTCTCCAGTCTCTTCGCCTTCCGAGTCGACCACCGGATATTCAAAGTAATAGAGGCGCCCGTTGGGATTTTTGGCGATCGCCTTGGCGAGCGCCGCCGCATCGAGCGGCGCGCCGTCCTCCCGAGACCACTTGAACGAGTCCTTGGTCTCGACCTGCACGACCTCGAGGTCCGAGATCGCGGTCTGGAACTTTGGGTCCCAGTTGACGAGCCGTTTGTCCTTATAGACGAGCCCCTCACGGTAGAGCTGGACGAACACCTTGGCGACTGCGCGCGACAGGCCTTCGTCGAGGGTGAAACGCTCGCGGCTCCAGTCGCAGGAAGCGCCGAGGCGCTTGAGCTGGGCCACGATCGCCCCGCCCGATTCCGCCTTCCACGCCCAGACGCGCTCGATGAACGCCTTGCGGCCCAAGGCGCGGCGGTCCGGCTCCTGCTGCTCCATGAGCCTGCGTTCGACCACCATTTGCGTGGCGATGCCGGCGTGATCGACCCCCGGCTGCCACAGCACATCGCGGCCGTTCATGCGCCAATATCGGCAAAGGATATCCTGGAGGGTGTTGTTGAGCGCGTGGCCCATATGCAGATTGCCGGTCACGTTCGGCGGCGGAATAACCACGCAAAACGGTCGCGCCGCCGCACGATCGAGGCGCCCGGCTCGGAAGGCGCCCGCTTCCTCCCAAAGCGCGGAGGCGCGGCCTTCCGCCGCAGCGAAGTCGAATGATTTGTCCATCATGGATTTCTAGTCTGCGCGATCCCCGACGGAGACGCCCTTGAGATTGGATGGCGGCCTTCCGAGCGCCGCTACGGGCCCCGCAAGCGCAAGCGCCACGGGGCGCTATAAATGCATCGTGGCGGTCGAAGTCAACGCGCGATGTAAATCGGGCGCCTATTTCCGTCCGCGCGCGACCCGCTGGATTTCCTCCCGCACCAGCCGCTCGACAACGGCCGGCAGGTTCTCATCCAGCCAAAGCTTGAGCATCGGCCGCAACATATCGCGCATCATGCTGTCGGCAAGTGCGGCGCCGCGAACATCGAGATTGGCGGTCAAGGCCCCGAACGACAAGGCCACCGCCTCGTCCGCCTTCGGCGACAGCAACGGCTCCTCGCTTTGCTGGACCGCATCGGCGTCGGCGGCGGGTTCGGCCTCGACCGCTTGCGGCCGGCGCCAGACAACGGTCGGCGCGTCCGCGTCTGGGCGCTGGGACGGTTCGGAGGCGTCGCCGTAGGGCGCGGCTTTGTCCTTGGAAAACGCGATTTGCGGCATCGGCGCCGGAGCCTGCTGCCGCTTGGGCGCCGCCTCCTTGGCGGGGTCATCTGTGATGATGTTGCGGATCGAGGCGAGAATCTCCTCCATCGACGGCTCGTGGGCTCGTTGCGCGCGGTGAATCGCCTCGAGCTCGCTCTCGGTGGAATTCGAATGGGTCGCGCTCATCGGACCGCCTTGCCCCAATTCAAGGAGCTTCTTTCTGTGCGCCTATCGCGAGGTCGGATGCAACCAAAGCTGCCGTCGACCGCCGAATCGAGCGAAGGGATGCGACACACGTTAGTCAATCGGAGCCGCCAGCGGCAAGCCGCCCGGAAAAAACAGAAGACCTTTACTGTCCGCTCGGCGTCCTCAGGCCGATCCACTTGCTCTTGACCTGATCGAAATGCACGCGCGGATCGTACTCGGCGACCGCAAGTCCCAGGGTCGGGATGTTGAGCCGGCCAATCGCCGACAGCAACGAGTACGAATCGACAACCTGGTCGTGTTCGGCCTGAACCAGTGTCGTTCGCGCCTGCAACAGCGCCTGCTGGGCGTTGAGCACGTCGAGCGTCGTGCGCTGACCGACCTTGGCCTCTTCGCGCACGCCGGTCAGCGCCACTTCGTTGGCGGACACCGCCGCGCGGGCCGCGCGCACAACACCGACCGCGGCTTCATTGAGGCCCCAGGCGGCGACGACAGCCTGGCGGACCTGGTTTCGCAAAGAATCAGTCTGCATTTCCTGTTGCGACAGACTCTCCTTGGCCTGACGGGTCGCAGCGTACTCGGCGCCGCCCTGATAGATCGGGATCGTCAGCTGGCCCAGGATCTGGCCCGACAACAAGCGAAGACCGGGGATTCCCTGTGCGTCATACTGGTTAGAGATTGCAGCGCTCAGCCCGATACTCGGATAAAGCGCGCCCTCGGCGATCTTCACCTGCAATTGCGCGGCGTCGACGCCCTGCAGGGAGGCGCTGATCGCCGGATGCTCGATCTGCGAGATGGCTACCGCCTCGGGCAGGGTTTTGGGCAGCGGCCTAAGAAGCGGCTTCACCGGCGCAAGGCTGGTCGGCTGATCCCCGATAAATTGACGGTAGCGCGCGACCGCAGCCTGCAGGGTGGCTACCGCGCTGAGCGCCGTCGCCTCAGCGCTCGAAAGGCTCGCCTCCGCCTGCGCCACGTCAGTGCGCGTCACTTCGCCGACAGTGAAGCGGTCCCGCGTCTCGCGCAGCTGTTCTTTCAACACGTCGACGTTGTTGCGGTCGAGGTCGAGGATCGCCGTATCCTCGAGCACGTCCATATAGGCGGTGACGCCCGAAAGAAGGGTGTTCTGCTCGGTGTTGCGCAATTGCTCCCGCGCCCCGAAGACCTGAGACTCGGCCTGACGGATGGAATTGAGAGTCCTATTGCCGTTGAACACGGTCTCGTTAGCCTGAACGCCATATCCTCGCGGTTTGACAAAGTTCGTGCTGCAGGCTTCACCGCCATTAGGGCCAACCTGACACGATTGGGCGCGTTCGATGCCTATATTGCCCGTCGCCTCGATTGTCGGCAGGTACCCAGCGTTCGCCTTGGGGACGCCTTCATCGGCCACCCGGACTGCGGCGCGCTGCGTGTTGATGTCGGGATTGGTCAGATAGGCTTTGATGAGCGCTCCGCCGATCGTTTCCGCCCGACCCGCTTCAGCGCCGAGCGCCGCCAGACCGACCACCGCCACGAGCGCCGCGCGCCAAAGGCTGCACGGCTTTCGGCCGCACGACGCCGCGCGCCGCTCCTGAAATGCGCCTGAGCCCCAAATCATCCCCGCCTCATGCGCCCCGTCTGACCCTCAAACAAAGCGGCCGACGCCTCGCCGCTCTAACTCGCACGTCCGCCCCGAAAATCAAAGACGCCGGCGCGGCGGCCAGGACAGACTTCAACAGTCGTCGCCTGCCGCTCGCTCGCCGAAAGCAGCCAAACGCCAAGCATCATAGGCGTAGAAATCCCGATCGCGCTACGGGAGCCGAGCCAACTCGACGGAACGACGTCCATTTTTCCGTCAAGCGTCGCAAAGATGAGACACCTGACCCGAACTGCGGCTGATTTTGCCGAGTCGAACCCAGCCTTTAGAAGGCGAAGGTCAGCCCAGGCTTGAAGCCATCAAGCAGGTCTGCTCTGGTCTCAAACAAAGCCCTGCGGCTGATCCCTCCACCGCTTTTTTCGTAAACGACCGCTTGAGACGGCTCGGAGGACGCATCGACGCCGACAAGGCGTCCGGGATCGGCAAGCAGGCCGATGAGACGATCCGGAAAAACTCCAAACGCGCCCTCTACGACGACGAGATCGAAGGGCCCAAGCGCGGCGGCCCCGCTGTCGAGCGGCCCAACGACCACGCTGACGTTCGCGCGGTTGTGAAGTTCGGCCTTGGCCGCCTCCGCGGCGCCTGCGTCGGATTCGAGCAGGACGACCTTCGCGCCCATGGCCGCCAGAATGGCCGCGCCATAGCCTGATCCGCCCGCGACGTCGAGCGCGCGGTCGCCGGCGACGACCTTCGCCGCCTGGAGCATTCGGGCCAAGACCGCAGGCGCGAGCAAGCGCCGGAGCTTGGCGCCGCGCGCCGGCAGGTCGCGATCCAGGTAGGCGAGCGACTCATATTCGCGCGCGACGAAGCGCTGACGCGGCGCCTCGAGGAACGCCGCCAGCACAACCCTATCGACCACCCCGCCAGTGCGGAGCTGGCCGTTGACCATTTGTAAGCGACGGTCAAGCATCGTATCGGCGGAAATGTGCGCCCCCTTGGCTCAGACCCGCGATATGGGGCGGATCGCCGCCCCGGATGAAAATTGTTTGGAGGCCTCGCCCGGAATCGAACCGGGGTGCAAGGATTTGCAGTCCTCTGCGTAGCCACTCCGCCACGAGGCCGACGATGAAGCCAAGCAGCATCGCGAGGCCGGGCTATAGCAAGGATTCAGCCTCGCTCGCAAGGCGGTTCGGCGTCATTGCCGCGCTTGACGCGCCATCCGCGAGACGCCGACAAGGCACCTGCCGCGCGCGAGAACAACAAAATGATTTCAAATGTTAACGCGGAGCCAGGTGGGTCCTTTTGCCGCTGCGATCCGTGGATGGTCGCGTCATGGCTGTCGAAACGTGCACGGCGTCAAAGTCGGGTAGCTGCGGTCGCATCGAGAAACTTCCGTTCCGCCTCCACAGCAACCATCGTAAGGTCTTGCAGGTCCGTCGCCAATTTACCGAGCCGCACCGCGATCTCTGTTTTCCATGACTCGCTCATGGCGGCGACCGCCGCCGCCAGATCGGCCTCGCCAATTCCGTGAAACGACAAAGCGCGCCCGAGCCAAGCGCGGTCGATTAAGTCTTGGTTGTCCGAATGCATTGCTTTATTCCCAGCGCCGCAACGGAAAAATAAGCACCCAACGGACGGGTTGTCCAGCCACCCTTCTGTTTCTTAGGTAATTCGGGCCCCCTAGCGGCTGGCCTCGCGGGCTATTAGCCGTGCCTCTCCTCTACCAATTCTGCGACCGTGTTAGAGCCTCTTGCGCCCGTGCTAGGGCTGCGGAGTTATGGCGATTCACCAGCCGCGCCGCTCTTAAACGGTGGCCGTGGCCGATCTTTGCGACGCCCGATAGCCGGCAAAGCCAAGGCCGGCGAAGCCGATGAACATCATCGCCCAGGTCGAAAGTTCCGGGATGGCGACGCTCGCCAAGTTGTGATAGTTATTAAGCGGCGTACCAAGAGGAAGGAATAGGCCAGGACCGGCAGTGTACATGAAGCCGTTGCTGGCGTCGGCTGACCGCTGCCAAGTCAGGAAGTCGAAATCGAGAGGGATGCCAGTATCGCTAGAGTAGAAAAACATAAAAGAAATGGAGGCGGCTACGACAAAACTAAGGCCATCCCTACAATCTGTCTCGCTGGTGCAGGAGGTCGATGGCGGTTCGGCGAACGAGACGTCCCCGGGCACCACAAAATAAGGAAGCTGCCATCCCAGAAGCGGGTCGGTGAAGACGGCGTCTAGCGGCGTGAATGGTCCATAGGCGTTGCTCGTCGCCTGCCATATTGCAATCGCGCCATGCCCGTTGAGGATGAACGGGAACGGGAAATTGGCGAAAGGCGCTCCGGGGGGAGGTTCCTGCGCCCTTGCCACCGAAACCATTTCCAAGATTGAGAGAAACATCGCAGCGATTGAGGAAACAAGACGCGTATTCATGCCGAATCTCCTCCTATCGTTAATCATAATAGCTCGATTTATAGCTCGATTTCGAAATCCTCCTCACAACCCGCAGCTAGAGTGGTTAATAGCGGTACTGCTGGCAATAGGCAGTTTTACTAGGGAGGGCCTACGCGGCAGAGAGCTACAGCGACGTGATCGTCGGCGTCGCGAGGGAGTGAGGCGGAGGCTCGGGAGACCGACTAGGTGCTGACGACGCTTTCTAGCGCCTCGGCCAACTCGCGCTAGGTGTTTTTATCTTATTGGAGGCTTCGACCGGAATCGAACCGGGATGCAAGGATTTGCAGTCCTTTGCGTGGCCACTCCGCCACGAGGCCGACGATGAAGCCAAGCAGCGTCATTCGGCGCAGGCCTGCGGCAAGGTTTCTGGCTCGCTCGCAAGGCAGTCGCAGGCCTCCTTGCGCAAACCCGCAAACTGTCCTAACCGGGCGACGCTATGGAAAACAGCGCCCTGAGCGGCGACCGACCGGGCGCATTCCAGGCAAAAATTTACCCCGGCCGCATGCGAAGCAGAGGCGGTACCGGGGTTCACAACGGCAAAGTACCCCAGGCTGGAAAAAATTTCAAGGGTCCGTGATTGGCGAGGTTTTCGCACGCAGATTTAGAGTTAACACTCTCTCTGGAAGGTTTCGGGCGCTATCTGTCTTGGGCTGGAGGCGATCGAGAGCGCGCAATCGAACTCTACACCCTCAACACTCGGATCTCTGAAAGCCTCTACACTCCCCTTCAGTCGCTCGAAGTGTCCTTACGCAACCGCATTCATGTCCTGATGAGCGAGGCGCTCGGAGACGAGGGCTGGTTTCACCAGGCCGGCGTGCTGTTGAACGCCCGCCAACCCGAGCAGCTCGCCAAAGCGATCGAGGACCTGGAGTCCGTGAACAAAGCGCCGACGCCGGGCCGCATTGTTGCTGCGCTGAGTTTCGGCTTTTGGACCGCGATGTTCGGACCGGACTACGAAGGCCTATGGCGAGCGAGTCTGCATCGCATCGCCGCCAAGCCTGACGGGACTGGTCTCAGGCGAAAGGATTTTTCCGGACCGCTCACGCCGATCAGGACCATACGCAACCGCATCACCCGCCATGAGCCGATCATCATGTGGGATCTCCGTAAACACCATAGGAAGATGGTCGAGTTGACCAGATGGCTCTCGCCTGCCGCTGCAGCTTGGTGCAGGGAAAACGACCGCTTCGAGCAGGCTTACCCGGCAGAGCGCATTTCGCTTGCGAACATCCCGGAGGACGTCGCGTCCAGCTCATAGTCAGAGTGTTTCGTCAAACCCGGTCGCAAGGCGCGCTTCAGCCGCGCGCAAGCGGCGAATGACGCATGAGCGGCAGCGCCAGAAAGTAAGCCGCCGTCGCGACCAGACCCAAGCTGACCCAGGCCGGCTGCGCCAATCTCTCGACGATCGCGATCGCCGCGAATGCAAACCACGCGAAAGTGATGGCGATGGTGAGCCCGCGCAGCCGTACAACCCGCAACGGATGCACGAATACGATCGGCGTGAACATGAGCGCCGCCGCCCCGAGCAAAATTACAGCGCTGACCACCCACGGCGGGCGAAGGACGAACAGATAGAAGACGACTAAATTCCAAGTCGCCGGAAATCCGCGAAACCACAGGTCGTCGGTCTTCATGCGGGTATCGGCGAAATAAAGCGCCGAGGCGATCGTGACGATAAGTCCGATCCAGAACGAGGCCTCGGTCGGCATCAAGTCCGAGCGCCACAGCGCCACCACCGGCACCAGCACATAGGTGAGGAAATCGATCACCAAGTCCAGAACTGCGCCGTCGATCGACGCCGCCGTCACCTGAACCCGCGCTGCGCGCGCCAGGGTGCCGTCGATGCCGTCGATGAAGAAAGCCAAGCCCAGCCAGGCGAAGCAGGCGGCGAAGTTGCGCTCGATCGCCGCGTAAAGCGCGAGCACAGCCACGGCCCCGCCCGAAGCGGTGAAGAGATGGACCGAGAACCCCGCTGCGCTCGCGACGTCAACTGGCCGCTTTTCGATCGACATGCCCTACCCTGCCCGCCTCCCACGCGACTCGCTTGCGGGTCCTGCGTTCGCTCGACCTTATAGCTTCCGGCTTATCAAAGTTGCACAACGCCGTCTCCCTGATCGCTAAACTCAGCCATCGGGGAGCTCAGAGAAGCGCGCGGGGAGACCGACGATGACCAATGGCGATGAGCCTGCCGGGCGCAGCGCGGACATCCTGATCGCGGGGGCGGGGCTCGCCGGGCTTACCGCGGCCCTCGGCTTGGCGCAGGCTGGCTTCGACGTGGTCTCCTGCGGCGCCGCTGAGCGAACCGGACGCGGACGCACCGTCGCCCTGCTCGACCAATCCGTCGTGTTTCTCGAGTCCCTTGACGTTTGGGCGGGTTTGCGATCTCAGGCCGCGCCTCTGCGCTCATTGCGGCTCATCGACGACACGGGAGGGTTCTTTCCGCTGCGCCCGGTGGAGTTCCACGCGGCCGAGATCGGGCTCGACGCCTTCGGGTGGAATATCGAAAACGACCGGATGGCTGAGGCGCTCGCGGCGGCGGTCGCGCAGATTCCCGGCATCGAGCGCGTCGCGGCCGGGGTGGCGGCTTACGATTTTTCCATCGGCGCCGTCCGTGCGAGGCTCGGAGACCGACGTGTGATCTCGGCCCGGCTCGTGATCGGCGCCGACGGCCGGGATTCGAGGGCGCGGCGCGCCTGGGGCCTCGAAGCGCGCGTCCATCGCTATCCGCAGACCGCATTGACGGCGCATCTTGCCCATCGACTGCCGCACGACGACTTCTCCACCGAGTTTCACACCCGCGGCGGCCCATTCACCCTCGTTCCGCTGCCCGCCAGCGCGACGGCGCCCCACCGCTCAAGCCTCGTCTGGGTGATGGGGCAAGAGGAAGCGCGCCGGCGCGAGGGCCTCGACGACGAGGCCCTTTCGCGCGAGATCGAGCGCCAGGCGCACTCTCTCCTCGGCGCCATGCGCATCGAGGGGACATGCGGATTCTTCCCCATGGTGCGTCAGACTGTGCCGAAGATCGCCGCGGTGCGGCTGGCTCTCGTCGGCGATGCGGCCCATGTCCTGCCGCCGATCGGGGCGCAAGGGCTCAATCTTGGCTTGCGCGACGTCGAGGCGATCATCGCCTGCGGGGTCGAAGCGCGGGCGGAGGGGCGCGATATCGGCGGCGCAGATGCCTTGCGCGCCTACGAGCGTGCAAGGCGCGCCGACATTGCGCTCAGGACCGGCGCCGTTGACGGCCTCAATCGGTCATTGCTCACTCGCTTGGCGCCAATCGATGTCGCGCGCGGCGCTGGCCTGGCGACGCTCTCCGCGATTGGGCCGTTGCGCCGCTTGGTGATGCGGGCGGGGATCGGGCCGCGGCGGCCTGGGCGATTGCCCTAATCTGACCTCATTGCGGGTTGACGGCGTTCCCTGCGAGAAGGTCCAAGATGGACTCCGCGCCTCCGACCTTCCATTCCAAGAGAAGCCGAAAATGTCGTCGACGACCGCCGATACCGCTGTTTCCGCTGAGGACGTCGCTGCGGACGACCGCGACGAGAGACGGGTCAGCCTGCTCACCCTTTGCCTTTTGGCGCTGGGCGTTGGGGTCCTGACCGGCATAGGCGCGGTGGCGCTGCGAGTGCTCATCGGATTGATCCACAATGTGATGATCAATGGCGTCTTCAAGATGGCGTACGACGCCAACATTCTCGAGGGGCCGAGCCGGTGGGGAAACTGGGTCATCCTTTCACCGATCCTGGGTGGCGTCGTCGTCGTCTATCTGGTGGCTCGCTTTGCGCCGGAGGCCAAAGGCCACGGCGTGCCTGAGGTGATGGACGCCGTTTTCTATAAGCGCGGCAACATCCGGGGGGTCGTCGCGCTCATCAAGTCGCTCGCCTCGGCGCTTTCGATCGGTTCGGGCGCATCGGTCGGGCGCGAAGGGCCAATCATTCAGATCGGCGCGGCGCTGGGATCGGCGTTTTCGCAGGTGATCGGCCTCTCGACCGGGCAGAAGATCACGTTGCTGTCGGCGGGCGCGGGGGCCGGCATTGCGGCCACCTTCAACACGCCGCTCGGGGGCGTCTTGTTCGCGATCGAGATCCTGCTGCCGGAAGTCTCCAACCGCACATTCCTGCCGGTGGTCATCGCGACCGGCGCGGCCACTTTGCTCGGACGCATCCTCATCGGCCCCAACCCGGCCTTCACCGTCCCCGAGGTCTTCTTTCCGTCCGCAAGTTCCTTCGGCGTCGAGGAGGCGGTCGCATTCGTGTGCCTCGGCGCGTTATGCGGCGTCGCCTCCTGGGCCTTCATCCGGCTTCTCGTGTTCATGGAGGACGGGTTCCCCAAGCTGCCGGGCGGCGCCTATGCGCAAAACATCATCGGCATGACCCTGATCGGCCTGATGATGGTTGGCCTCACACAGGGATTCGGCCATTCCTATGTCGACGGGGTCGGCTATGGCGTGATCCAGTCGATCCTGGACAAAGACATGACGGCGACCAACCTCCTGGCTCTGCTGTTCGTGCTCAAACTCCTCGCCACTACGATCAGCCTCGGCTGCGGCGCTTCGGGCGGCATCTTCTCGCCCTCCCTCTATCTTGGCGCAACGCTCGGCGCGGCTTTCGCCTCCCTCGCGGCTCTCGTCCTGCCCAACGCCGGTTTGACGTTGCCGTCGGCGGCGATCGTCGGCATGGCGGCGATGGTCGGCGCGGGCACCGGCGGCGTCATGACCGCGATCATCATGGTGTTCGAAATGACCCGCGACTATGCGATCATTGTTCCGGTGATCGTCGCCGTCGCGGTCGCCGCCGGAGTGCGGCGCGCTCTAATCCCCGAGACCATCTACACCGTCAAGCTGCGCCACCGCGGGCATCGCATCCCGAAGGAGCGCCACGTCAATCTCTACCTCGTCCAGCAGGCGCAGGACATCATGGAGCGGCGGTTCATACTCGCCGAGGCAGGTTCAACGCTGCGCGAGTGCATGGGCTGGGAGGACGTGGACGATCTGCGCGCCATCATCGTCGAACACGAGGGTAGAATCGTGGGGCTGATCCCGCCGCGTTCCGGCCTGTGGCGCGAAAGCGCGAACAACCCCACCCGGATGGTGGACGATTTCGTCGAGAAGCGCATAGTCGTCTGCCGCGACGTCGACCTATTGAACCTCGTGCTTGCGCGCCTCAAGCGCCATCGCGCGGGCGCGGCCATCGTCTTCAAAGGCTTGCACCGCCCGCGCCCCGCCGATGTTGTTGGCGTCATCACGAAGCGCGCGATCGCAGACGCCGTCATCGACAATTACGCCGACTGAGCGTGGCGGCCTCACCTCCCCAGGACCTCCTCGATGTAGAGCGCCATCAGCGTCCGGGCTTCGCCGATCAGCGCCGCGGCCTTCTCGTCGTCCGTCGCCGCGAGCGCCGGGATCATCTTCATGACCTGGTTCACGATGATTGCGGCCGTGGCCGCCTCGTCCTCGCGGAGAGCGCCGTTAGCGGCGCGGAGGATCGAAGCGATCCGTCCGCGCAGCGCGTCGCCGAGCGGTTTCCGGCGCTCGACGATGCCGGCGACCAGGCTCGAGAGCGCGATCGCCGCGTCCCGATCCGTTCCCTGCCTGAGCTTGTAGTCGATGAAGAGGTCAGCGAGCTGGCGCGGCGAACATCCTGGGGCGCGCTCCTCGACCCGGGCGAAGGCCGCCGCCGCCCGCTCAGCGAAGCGGTTGAAGAGCGCCTCGGCCAGCGCTTCCTTGGACGGGAAGAACTGATAGAGCGAGCCGATCGCCGCGCCCGCGCGGCTTGCGATCTCGGTCATGGTCGTCGCCTCATAGCCCTTCTCGGCGAAGAGTTCGGCGCCTGCGTCGAGGAGCGCCGCGACCCGCTGCTTTCCCCGCTCCCGCTTAGGCTCCTTGGCCAAAGTCTGGATTTCGGTTGACATATATGAGGAGCTCTCATATTGACGATTTGCGAGTATTCCTCATAAACCGACCGGGCGCAAGTCGCGCGCCCCTCCGGAGCCCCGCCGATGATCGCGCTTGTGTTCTCGCCAGCATGATCGTCCGGCCGCTGACCCTCAGCGCCAGGCCGGCCGCGCTGCACTGGACCGCGCTGATTGGTGGGACGCTGGCCTTCGTCGCCCTGTTCCGGCTCGCTGGCCTGCCCGCAGCCCTGTTGTTGGGCGCGATGGCAGGCGCGATTCTGGTCGCCTCATTCGAGGGCCGCGTCCACATCCCGCCCCGCTCGTTCATCCTGGCGCAAGGGGTGATCGGCTGCCTCATAGCCAAAGCCATTGGCGCAGCGTCGATGGGGACAATGCTCAAGCAATGGCCGATCTTCCTGATCGGGATCGGGGCCGTGATGGCGTTCGCCGCCGTGCTCGGCGTGCTCCTCGCACGCTGGAAAGTGCTGCCGGGAACAACTGCGATCTGGGGCTCCTCCCCCGGCGCGGCGACCGCCATGGTGCTGATGGCCGAGGCGTTCGGCGCCGACATCAGGCTGGTCGCGGTCATGCAATATCTGCGCGTCGCCTTTGTCGGGCTCATCGCGTCGATCGTCGCCCGGGAATGGGCCGCCCCTGGCGCCGCGGCGCCCGTCCCGACGGAGTGGTTTCCCGCCCTGCCCCTCGGACCCTTGCTGGCGACGCTGGCGATCGCGGTCGGCGGGGCCCTGATCGGGATGAAGTCCAGGATCCCAGCCGGCCCTTTGCTGGTGACGCTCTTGATCGCCACCGCGCTTGCCGCCGCCCACGTGGTTACGATGACTCTGCCGCCCTGGCTTCTCGCCGCCTGCTATGCCGTGGTGGGCTGGTCGATCGGCTTCCGCTTCACGCGGCCGATCGTTCTCTATGCGGCGCGTCAATTGCCCCGCATAGTCGGCTCGATCGTCACCCTGATCGCGCTCTGCGGCGGTCTCGCCTACGCCCTGCACGTTGTGGTCGGAACCGACCCGTTGACCGCCTATCTCGCCACCAGTCCGGGCGGCGCCGATTCGGTGGCGATCATCGCCGCGTCATCCAAGGTCGACCTGCCCTTCGTCATGACGATGCAGATCGGGCGCGCGATCGTGGCGATCCTCATCGGCCCTGCTCTCGCCCGCCTTCTGACCCGCTGGATCGGCCAGTCCTGACCGCCTCGACGGGCCGGCCTCGAACAACAGCGAGCCTATGATGTCGAGCCTCCCCTGGTATATCTACCTGCTGCAATTCGTCGCCGGACTGTTTCTGGCGAATGGCGTTCCCCATTTCGTCGATTCGAGGTTCAACGAGTTAATCAAAATCAATAAATGTGATTCCTATCCCAATTTCATTAACCAAGTGTCCTAGTTCGGACAGCACCCGGCCAATTCGCCGCTTGATCTGAACATATCAGGAACATATCATGATCATACACCGATCGAGGAGGCCGAAATGCACAATATCGCCGCTTACGCGCTGCGCGACATCGCCGAAATCGCCGCCCTTGGGGCGTTCCTGATCATGATTGCGCTGATCGCCCGCGCGATCGGGTCGTGACGCCCTCCCGCTTCGGGAAAATAGCGACCGTTGGATTGCGCGAACAGCGTCGGTGTTTCGCGGCGCCCGATTCGGCGTTTCGTAGCGCCTGATGACGACGGGATACGCGTGGTTGCTCGACGGCGATGGCCCGCTCCCGCGGCGCTCGCCGTCATCCCCGGCCCTTCTCCCATGGGAGAAGGGAGCGCTATCCACAGGCCCCGCCCCGCCCCCCGTCGACGCCTGAAGCTCAGCTTGCGACAATAAGCGAATGGATGCGGAGCGCATGGATTCGTCGGTTCTGAAGGCTGTCGGCTTCGTGCATCTGCACGTGCATAGCGCGTATTCGTTGCGCGAGGGCGCGCTCACCGTCGAGACGCTGGCCAAGCTCGCCTCGGCCGACGCCATGCCCGCCTTGGCGATCACCGACACCAACAACCTGTTCGGCGCGCTCGAATTTTCGGAGAAGCTCGCCAAAAGCGGCGTGCAGCCGATCATCGGCGCGCAGACGACGGTCGATTTCGGCGACGCGGCGCCTTCCTTCTTGCGCGGCGTCGAGCGGGACAATGCGCGCGCGCCGATCGTGCTGCTCGCCCAGGACGAGGCCGGCTACCGCAATCTGATGCGTCTTGTCTCCGCGCTGTGGCTCGATCCAACCGACGGCGACGAGCGGCACATTCCGTTCACTGCGTTGATGGAGAGCGAAGGGCTCATCGCGCTGACCGGCGGCCCCGCGGGGCCCATCGACCGGGCGCTGAGAGCCGGACTTGGCGACCTGGCCGAGGGCCGGCTCAAGCGCCTCGCCGAGGTTTTCGGCTCGCGGCTCTATGTCGAGATCCAGCGCCATGGGCTCGACCGCGAGAGGGCGATCGAGCCTGAGCTCATCGATGTTGCTGACCGACTGGGCCTGGCGCTGGTCGCGACCAACGAACCCTATTTCGCCAAGCCTTCAGACTATGAAGCGCATGATGCGCTCTTGTGCGTCGCCGAGGGCGCGGTGGTGTCGACGGCCGACCGCACGGCGCCTGTCGCCCGAGCATCGGTTCAAGACGCGCGCCGAGATGATCGAGCTGTTCGCCGATCTCGCCGAGGCGACCGAGGCCAGCGTCGAGATCGCGGTGCGCTGCTCATATCGGCCTTTGACGCGAAAGCCGATCCTGCCGCGTTTTTCGGTCGCCAGCGGCGCTGCTCTTGACGAGGAGGAAGAGCTCAGGCGTCAGGCGAGCGAGGGCTTGAGCGCCCGTCTTGCCGCGCACGGTCTCGCGACTGGACAGAGCGAGGAGGACTATTCCAAGCGCCTCGCCTTCGAGCTCGACGTCATCGTCAACATGAAATTCGCCGGCTATTTTCTCATCGTCGCCGACTTCATCCAATGGGCGAAGGCGCAAGGAATCCCGGTCGGACCGGGGCGCGGTTCGGGCGCGGGCTCGGTCGTCGCCTGGGCGCTCACCATCACCGATCTCGATCCCTTAAGGTTTGGCCTCCTGTTCGAGCGCTTCCTCAATCCCGAACGCATCTCGATGCCTGACTTTCGACATCGACTTCTGCCAGGACCGGCGCGACGAAGTGATCGCCTACGTGCGCGAGCGCTATGGCGCCGACCGCGTCGCGCAGATCATCACCTTCGGCTCGTTCCTGGCGCGCGGCGTCCTGCGCAATGTTGGCCGGGTGCTCGAAATGCCGCTCGGCCAGGTCGACAAGCTCGCGAAGCTCGTGCCGCAGAATCCGGCCCATCCGGTCAGCCTCAAGCAGGCGGTCGCGGATGAGTCGCGGCTGCAGGAAGCGGCGAAGGCGGACGAGAAAGTCGCCCGGATGCTCACGATCGCCGAACGGCTCGAGGGCCTTTATTCCAACGCCTCGACCCACGCCGCCGGCGTCGTTATCGGCGATCGGCCGCTGATCGAGCTTGCGCCGCTCTACCGCGATCCGAAGTCGGCGATGCCGGCGACCCAGTTCAACATGAAATGGGTCGAGCAGGCGGGCCTGGTGAAGTTCGACTTCCTGGGCCTGAAAACGCTGACCGTTCTCAAGCGGGCCGTCGACCTTATCGCTCGCCGCGGCGAAGTGATCGACCTTGGCAAGATCCCGCTCGATGACGCCAAGACCTACGCGATGCTGGGGCGCGGCGAAACGATTGGCGTGTTCCAGGTGGAAAGCGGCGGCATGCGCAAGGCGCTGGTCGACATGCGGGCCGACCGGTTCGAGGAACTCATCGCGCTGGTCGCGCTCTACCGTCCAGGCCCAATGGCGAACATTCCGACCTATTGCGCCCGTAAGCTGGGACAGGAGAAGCCCGACTACATCCACCCGATGATCGAGCCAGTCTTGAGCGAGACCTACGGCGTCATCATCTATCAGGAACAGGTGATGCAGATCGCGCAGACGCTATCGGGCTATTCGCTTGGCGAAGCCGATATGCTGCGGCGCGCGATGGGCAAGAAGATCAAGAAGGAGATGGACGCGCAGCGCGCCCGCTTCGTCGATGGCGCGATCGAGCGCGGCCTCACTCGCGTCAAGGCGGACGAGATCTTCGATCTGCTCGCCAAATTCGCCGACTACGGATTCAACAAGAGTCACGCCGCGGCCTATGCTTTGATTGCGTACTGGACGGGCTGGTTCAAAGCCAACCATCCGGCTGAATTCCTTGCTGCCTCGATGACGCTCGACAAGAGCAACACCGACAAGCTCGCCGAATTCCGCGCCGAGGCGCAGCGCCTCGGCATCAAGGTCGCGGCGCCGTCGGTCAATGAATCCCTGGTCGATTTCGACGTGCGGATGGAGGCCGGCGCGCCGACCATCCATTACGCGCTGAGCGCCATCAAGGGCGTAGGCGAAGCGCAGGCGGAGGCGCTGGTTCACGCCCGCGAACACCGCGCGTTTGTTTCGCTCGGCGAAGTGGCGGCGCGCCTCGATCCGCGCGCCGTCAACAAGAAGGCGCTGGAGAGCCTTGCGGCCGCCGGCGCCTTCGATTGCCTGGAGCCCAATCGGGCGGCGGCCTTTGCGGCGATCGAGCCGATGCTGGCGATCGCCAACCGCGAGGTGATGCAGAAAGCCGCCGGACAAAACGCGCTGTTCGAAGAAACGGAGGCGCCGCCGGTCAGGGCGCGCGCCGCGCCGTGGCCAGAATCGGAACGACTGAGGCGCGAATTCGACGCCGTCGGCTTCTTCCTCTCCGGCCATCCGCTCGAAGTCTATGACGCGGCGCTCAAGCGCCTGAGGGCCACCCGGTGGGCCGAGTTCGCGCGAGCGGTGCGCAACGGCGCCTCGACCGCCCGGCTCGGGGCGAGCGTGCTCGACCGCTATGAGCGGCGGACGAGGAACGGCGGCAAGATCGGCATTGTGCAGCTCTCCGATCCCTCCGGAACTTATGAGGCGATCCTGTTTCAGGAGGGCTTGAGCCAGTTCCGCGACCTGCTGGAGAAGGGCGCGGATGTCCTGGTGACGCTGCAGGCGGCGGTTGAAGGCGAGGACGTGCGCGCGCGCATCGTCAATGTCGAGCGGCTCACCGAGGCGGCCGCCAAGGTCCAGAAGGGTCTCCGGGTGTTCGTGCGCGACGAAGCGCCGCTCGAATCGATCGAGCGGCGCTTGACCGCGCCGGGCGAAGGCGAGGTGTCGCTGGTCTTGATCCTGGGGCCGCAGGACGGCGAGGTCGAAATCCGCCTGCCCGGCCGCTATGCGGTGAGCGCGGCGATCGCGGGCGCGCTCAAGGCCGCGCCCGGGGTGGTGGCGGTGGAGCAGGTCTGAGGCGCGCGCACGCCGCGTCGCGCTCCAGGCGGGGGCGCTTGCGCCGCCAGTCTCGCTTCGCTATTGACGCGCCACGCCCACGCGCGAGACAAGCGCCCAGGCGGCCGTTGGGGGATAGTTCAACGGTAGAACAGCGGACTCTGACTCCGTCAATCTTGGTTCGAATCCAGGTCCCCCAGCCAGCTTCTTATCTCTATATATTTCAATTGGTTAGGGTGAGTTTGAGGGTCATTCCACCCAATTTACCACCAAAAAAGCGATTGACGACCCCTGCTAGTGACCGCCAATGCACTCCTCAGTCCACACAGCCCTCCGCCGGTCTCCATTCGCGAGGCTGAGCGAAGGTGACCTCCCGCGCGTGTATGCGTGTAGCCTCCTTTTGAGAGGCCTTGTAGGCGGCCATGTAGACTCTTCTCGCCTCGCGGTTGGCGGCCCTGTAGGCGGCTTCCCTGGCGCGGGCCTTTTCTAAGTTAGCCTCCCGCCACCTGCAACTCTGCTCGCGCCCCCTCCCGGGGTTGGCCTCATGCCACCTACGGGTGGCCTCGCGAGCCATCTCAGGATTGCGCTCTCGCCACCTGCGGTTCGCTTCTCGGGCCTTCTCAGGGTTTGCCGCGCGCCACTTGCGGTCCGCCTCGCGCTGCTTTTCGGGGTCCTTATGGGGCATTCGTTCGGGAGTTGATTGAAGGGGGTGAGCCGTGACGGGTATTTTGTAACCCTCCAGGGTCCATTTGTCAGTCTGTCGTCCGTAGCCGCTCCCCGGCCCTCCGAGCCATCTTCGGCCACACCGGAAAGCCCCACTCATCAAACTCGAAACTCGGGGCGGACCAAGAGTCGAGATCAGAGATGGCGTTGGAGGCCGTGGGTTGGCGGTCTTGTCAGCTTCCCACGCAGCCAACTCCTCCTCGACCAGCGCGGCTATGGAGTCTTTGCGGATGAGGGCTGCACGGTTGCGCATACAATTTTTTGGAAAGATTTCTAGGGTTAAGAAATGCTGCGAGCAGGGTTGGAGCGCCACGGTTCATCAATACAATCGTCGTCCGTCCGGCGGCGAGGATAAGTCAAGCGATCCGCCCTGCGCAGGTGGAGCGGTTGCGGTCGACGACAAACGCCTGCTCCACGACTTAGGTATCCGGGTACAGCTCCCGGAACGAGGCGAGGGCGCTCCAGTAACTCGTCGCCTTGAAGCCTTTGAGGAGACCCGCGGCGGGGTAGGAGCGGCGCAGCGTCCCGGGCGCAGATGTGCGCCCCGCCAGATCCTTCTCGCCGCCTTTGGCATCTAGAGCGAAGGTCGAACCCGGAGCGGAACATTGCCGGTCGAACGCCGTCTTGCGGGGGAATCGCCCGCCAGATAGTCGGGGACGAGACGAGCGTCGTCATTCGAGCATGTCAAAGGGCGTTCAGAAGATTCCGGCCGACGGAGTCCAGATGCGCGAGCATCGCCTTCTCGGCCGCCTCGGCATCGCGACACAGAAGGGCTCGAACGATCGCGGCGTGTTCGCCGCAATAATCCGCCCGCCGTCCGGGGCTGAAGGAACGCCGCTTGATTCCAAGCCACTGTTCCTGATTGCGGATGAGCCTGAGCATTGCATGCAGAGCGGTCAGCAATTCGTTGCGTGAGGCGATGAAGATTCGCTCGTGGAACGCCGCGTCGCATTGCTCGAACGCCTCAAACTCTTCCGCCTCGACAGCCTTCTGGTGAGCGGCGGCGACCGCGTTGAGATCAGCGAGATTACTTTTGGTCGCGGCGAGTGCAACCGCCTTCGGTTCGATGATCTGCCGAACGGCCATCGTGTCCGCTGGGCTCACGCCGATGAGCGTGCGCATCACTGCGGTGAGATCGGCGTCAGGCGATCGCTGCAGAAACGTGCCGCGCCCCACTTCGCGCCGCAGGCCGCCGTCTGCGCCAATTCGCTCCATAGCGGCGCGGACCGTGTTGCGCGCGACGCCGTATTCGTTTGCGAGGGAACGCTCGTTGGGAAGGCGGAAGCTTTCGCTCCACTCTCCCGCCTCGATTCGCTGGCGCAGCGACATTTCGATGTCGTTCGACACGCGCTTGGGCATGTGTTCCCCCGACCTGAACCATTTTTGAGCCAATTACCATGCCGTCGTCGGGACGCCAAGGCGCAGGATTCGTCTCGCTGCGGTGGCGAAAGCATTCTGCACGCCGCGTCGATCTTCCGAGGAGGGACCGCAGCGGCCTTGGGCTCTCGGATTGGTGAAAAATCATAGGAGCGCGGGACTTGCGTTTTGAGCCAGTCTGCACTCTATTGGATCAAAACAGGGAGGCAGCGCTAAATGAAGGTGGCGACCTATCGGATCGCCGGAGAGCGTCGGGTCGGGGTCGTGGACGAGCGACGGAAAACGGTGTCCGCATTCGACCTTTCGCTCGACGAAGCCGAACGCGGCGTGCTCGCCCTTGTCGGGCGCGATCCCTTGCCTCCCTGTCTTTCGCCGACGCCGACGGTCGAGGTCGAGCTCGAAGCGCCGATCCCACGGCCGCGGAGAAACATCTTCTGCATCGGCAAGAACTATCACGAGCACGCCAAGGAGTTCGCCTCCAGCGGCTTTGATTCAAGCGCAGCGTCCGGCGTCACGCCAAAATTCCCGATCGTCTTCTCGAAGGTTCCTGAATCCGTAGTGGCGCATCGCGATGTCGTGCGGATCGACCGGTCCGTCTCGGAAGCGGTCGACTATGAGGCGGAGCTCGGCGTCATCATCAGCAAGGGCGGGCGCGGGATTGAGCCGTCGCGCGCACTCGATCACGTGTGGGGCTATACCATCATCAACGATGTGACGGCGCGCGACCTTCAGGGCCGACACAGTCAATGGCTGATCGGCAAGTCTCAGGACACGTTCTGTCCCATGGGCCCCTGGGCGGTGACGAGGGACGAAATCGATCTGGCCGACACCCAAATTCGCTGCTGGATCAACGGTGAACTCCGGCAGAACGCCAACACCCGCGACCTTATCTTCGACGTGCCGACCGTTATCGCCACCATCTCGGCCGGCGTAACGCTTTGCCCCGGCGACATCATCGCGACCGGCACTCCGGCTGGCGTCGGAATCGGCTTCACGCCGCCAAAATATCTGACGCCCGGCGACGTCGCGCGGATTGAGGTTGAAAGGATCGGCGTGCTCGAAAATGAATTCCAGGAGCTTCGCGGATGAGCGGAGCTTCGCTCGGCAGGATCGAGATCGAGATCGATGGCGACGGTCCGCCTATCGTGTTCCTGCATGGCCTTGGGGCGACGTCCAGCTCGTTCCAGCCGCTCCTGTCGGCGCTGCACGGTTTTCGCTGCATCCGCCCCGATTTCCCGGGCGCCGGGCGATCGGCGCGCTCGTATGTTCCCACGACAATCGACTTTTTATGCGAGACCGCTCGCGACATTGTGAAGGGGATCGCGGGCGCGCCCGCGCATATCGTGGCGCATTCGATGGGAACGCTGGTGGCGCAACATCTCGCTGTCGCCGCCTCTGAGTGGGTGGCGAGCCTGACGCTGTTCGGCCCGGTCGGCGAACCCGGCGACGCAGCGCGCGAACGCTTGCGGGACCGGGCGGCGCTTGCGCGGCGCAGCGGCATGATTGCGATCGCCGATCCTGTCACGGCGGCGGGTCTTTCTTCATCGACCAAGATCGACAGCCCGGCGGTCGAAGCGTTCGTCCGCGAAAGCCACCTTCGGCAGGATCCGGAGGGTTTCGCACAATCTTGTGAGGCCTTGGCGTCGGCGAAGGGCGCCGACCTCCGGCTGATAAGCCGCCCTGCCCTCCTTGTGACTGGCGAAGAGGATCCGATCGCTCCTCCGGGCGCGGCGCAGGGGCTTGCGGAGAGGATCAAGGGCGCTAAGCTCAAGACGCTGCCGAGATGTGGCCATTGGACGCCAATCGAGCAGCCGAAGGAATGCGCGCGCCTCGCCTCGGAACATATCCGGGCGAACGCATGAGGAGGAACACTCGCAATGCTTGAGGCCCAAGCAAGCGATGAAGGAGCAGGCCCATGGCTGATGACAGGTTCGGCGGATCAAGCGGCGTCGTTTTCACCAACGTCCGCATCATAGACGGGTCGGGCGAAAATCCTTACACCGGGGAGGTCGCCGTCCAGGGAAATCGAATTCGGCAGGTCACCAGAGGCTCTTCTCGTCTGACGCCCGGGTTGGGCGCCGGCGGCGGCCAGACGGTGATCGACGGCATGGGCGCGACCTTGATGCCGGGCTTGTGCGACGCGCACCTCCATCTTTCCTGGAACAACGCTCCGGGCATCGATCCCATTCAGATGATGCCGCCGGAGGAGCACACGCTGGTCACCGCGCAGATGGCCAAGCTCGTGCTCGACGCCGGCTTCACAGCCGGACGCGGGGCGGCCGCAGCAAAGCCGCGTCTCGACGTCGTCGTGCGAAACGCGATCAACAGCGGCATGATTCCGGGTCCACGCTATCTCGCGGCCGGACCGGAAATCACGACGGTCGGAGGCTTAGGAGATTCCGCACCTTCTCATATCCCGCATGAGGGCCTCAATCTCGGCCTCGTCGTCTCCGGACCGGAAGAGATCCGCCGTACGGTGCGGATGCTCATCAAGTATGGCGTTGACACCATCAAGCTCAATCTCTCCGGCGAAGAGCTCACCGGCATGGGCGCCGAGGAAACGCCGATGTCTGAGGAGGAGGTGGAGATGGCGGTGCGCGAAGCCAAGCTCCGCAACAAGTCGCTTGCCGCTCACGCGCGCTCCTCGGGTTCGATCAAGCAATGCGTGCGCCACGGAATTGGCGTCATCTACCACGCCTCCTTCGCCGACGAGGAGGCGCTTGACATGCTCGAAGCGGCCAAGGACCGGCATTTCGTCGCCCCTGGCCTCGCTTGGCTCATCAACACCGCGCGCAACGCTGGCGAATGGGGCATCAAGCCGGGCTCGCCAGTTTCGATGAGCTATGAGCGGGAGCTCGAACATGCTGTCGAGACCTGCCGCAAGATGCATCGCCGCGGCATTCGGGTGCTCATCGGCGGCGACTACGGCTTCGCCTGGACGCCGCAAGGCACCAACGCCAAGGACCTCGAATATTTCGTCGACATGGTCGGCTTCTCGCCGATGGAGGCGATCCTCGCGGGGACGAAATTAGGCGGCGAGATCATGGGCATGGGCGCCGAACTCGGGCAGATCAAGGCGGGCTATCTTGCCGACATGCTGCTGGTCGATGGAGATCCGGCCGCCAACGTCCGCGTGCTGCAGGACAAATCCCGCATCCTCGCAATCATGAAGAACGGCGAGTTCCATAAGGCGCCCAGGATGAACGAACAGCGGCGGCGGCTGACCGCGTGAGCCTCGCTGTAACAAATGCCGCCGCGGGCCCTACCGCGCGACAGGTCTGGATCGGCGCCGGTCTTCTCGCCGGCGCCGTGCTGCTTTGGATGATCTTCGGGATCTGGCCCGACTGGCTGGACGAGTTGCTCGGCGGAAAGAAGACGTTTGTCAGCGCGATCCTGAACGGCGTGACACTGGCGGGCCTTTATTTCCTGGTCGCGAGCGGCTTCACGCTTGTCTTCGGCCTCATGCGCAACGTCAATCTCGCGCATGGGTCCCTCTTCCTCCTCGGCGCCTATATCGGCTACGACGCCGCGACCTGGAGCGGAAACTGGTTTATTGGCGTCGCCGCGGGCGCGCTGGCCATCGCGGCGGTCGGCGCTTTGCTGCAGATCTTCGTCTTCCAAAGGCTGACCGGCGACGATCTGCGGCAGACGCTGGTCACGATCGGCATCTCGATCGTGGCCGCTGATCTCATGCTCGCGATCTGGGGCGGCAAGACGCTCCAGTTCTCGATACCGTCGATGCTCGACGGCGCCGTCGCGACGCCGATCATCACGGCGGTCAAGTCGAACGGTCAGATCGTGACGTTGCGCTATCCGTTCTACCGCCTCGTCGTTCTCGCGATCTCGCTCGTCATCGGCGCGGTCCTGTGGCTCGCGATCAACCGAACGCGGTTTGGCGCGATGATCCGCGCCGGCGTGGATGATCGCGGCATGCTGTCGGCGGCCGGCGTGAACGTTCGCCTCCTGTTTGTTGGCGTCTTCGCCATTGGCGGTCTTTTGGCAGGGCTTTCGGGCGTGATCGGCGGCTCGGCGCTGTCGGTCGCGCCAGGCGAAGACGTGCGCTACCTGATGGCTTCGCTCGTTGTCGTCATTGTCGGCGGCATGGGCTCGATCACCGGCGCCGCCATCGGCGCCCTGCTGATCGGGCTCGCCGAGCAGCTGGGCCTCGTTTACTTTCCGACCTACGGCGTCGTTCTGACCTTCGTGATCATGGTGGTGACGCTGGCGTTGCGCCCACAGGGGATCATGGGCAACGCGCGGACGAGGTCGGCCGACCCGCCGCGACCGCTGGCGGCAGGCGACATAGTGCCTGTCGAGCTAACGCCGTCTACGGCGGCGTTAGCGGTAGCGCTGATCCTCTTTCCAGTCGTCGCTACCCCTTTCGTCGTGTTTCAGCTCGGGGCCCAGACGCTCATTCTCGGTATGATCGCGCTGTCGCTCACGATTCTCGGCGGCTACGGCGGCATGGTCTCGATGGCCCAGCTGACCGTCGCCGGCGTCGCCGGCTATGCGGTTGCGATCCTGGGCCCGAACGGCACGGGGGTTCTCGGCCTCAATTGGCCGTGGGAAATCTACGTCCCCGTCGCGATCCTCGTGGCCGGTATCGTCTCCGCTCTTATCGGCGCGATCGCGGTGCGCACGGCCGGCATCTACACGATCATGATCACGCTCGCCGTCGGCGTCGCTTTTTTCTACCTAGCCCAGCAGAACTACTCGCTGTTCAACGGCCATTCCGGCTTTCGCGGGGTCGCGCCGCCGAACGTGTTCGGCGTCGCGTGGCGAGACGCCATCCCGTTCTACTTTCTCTGCCTCGCCATGGCGGCGCTCGCATATGTGGCGGTCGTCTACGCCGCGCGCTCGACGTTCGGCCTGGCGCTCATGGCGAGTCGGGACAATCCGCGGCGCGCCCGCGCTGTCGGCTACGACGTCACTTGGCTTCGGATCGCCGCGTTCTTTTTCGCGGGGCTCATCGCCGGAGTCGCCGGCGTGCTTTACGTCTGGTTCAACGGACGTATTTCGCCCGGAACGGTCAGCGTGAGCGAATCCATCGGCATTCTCGTTATTGCCGTGATCGGCGGCATGCGGCACCCGATAGGACCCTTCCTCGGAGCAGCGCTCTACGTGGTGCTCAAGACTTTCGCCATCGACCTTGTCGGCGCCGACCGATTCAACACACTCATCGGCGCCATCTTTCTCATCATCGTTTTCGTCTCTCCAGACGGCATTCTGGGGCTTTGGCGGCGCGTTCAGCCTGCTTTGGCTCAGAAGTCGCTAAGGGAAGCGTGAGCGCCGCCAGAGGGACGTTCAAGGGTCTAAAGATCGACCCAATTCAAGGGAGGAGTAGATGAAGGTGAAAATGTCTTGGGTCACTTTGGCGCTGCTTTCCAGCGTCGCGCTCTCGTCGCAACGGGCGTACGCTGATGATTCGATCAAGGTCGGGTTGCTTGCGACGCTCGAAGGGGCCTTCACCGTGCTCGGCCAGGACAGCATGCGCGGCGCCGAGCTCGCGCTCAAGGAAGCCAATTATACGGCGGGCGGCAAGAAAATCGAAGTGATCAAGGGGTCATCGGACGCGTCTCCCGACAGCGCGGTCAAGGCGGCGCGCAAGCTGGTGGAGCAGGACGGCGTTAAGATCCTGATCGGACCGCTCTCGGGCGACGAAGGCCTCGCGATCAAGGACTACGCCAAGACCCAGCCCAACGTCACCTTCATCAACGGCACATCCGCCGCGCAGGACACGACGCTCCGCGATCCCGCGCCCAATTTCTTCCGCTTCACCACCGACGGCGCGCAATGGATGGCGGGCCTCGGCGAATACGCGTTCAAGGACAAGGGCTACCATACCGTGGTGACGGTCGCGGAGGACTATTCCTTCCCCTACACCCAGGTGTTCGGCTTCATGGCCGATTTCTGCAAGGCTGGCGGACATGTGCCGAAGAAGTTCTGGGTGCCGATCGGCAACAAGGATTTCTCGTCGGTCATCGCCGCCATTCCGGACAAGGTCGACGCGATCTATGTGGCGCTCGGCGGCGCCGACGGCGTGAACTTCCTCACCCAATACCAGCAGGCGGGCGGGACGGCGCCGCTGATCGGCGGCTCGATCACCGTCGACCAGACCGTGCTCGGCACCCAGGGCAAGCAGCGCGACTATGTGATCGGCACGCCGGCCGCGGGCCCGATCGCCGACAATGACGACACTCCCGCCTGGAAGAAGTTCGTCGCCGAGTACAAAGCGGCTTACAAAGACGGGTTCCCGTCTCCCTCGCTGTTCGCGCAAGGCTACTACATCGAAACCGAGGCGATGCTTGCGGCGCTCGATAAGGTCAACGGCGACGTCTCCGGTGATCAGGCTAAGTTCAGGGACGCGCTCACGCATCTCTCGCTTGACACCCCGACCGGCAAGGTCACGCTCGACAAGAACCGCCAGGCCATCGCCGACAACTATCTGACCGAGGTCGCGAAGGCCGACGACGGGCATCTCTACAATAAGGTCGTCAAGGTCATCCCCGCGGTCAACCAGACTCTCGGCATTCCGGAGGCTGACTTTCTCAAGCTCGGCGTCGCCAACCGCGATAATCCGAGTTGCCCTTGACCTGAGCGACCCAAGGAAGCCGCCCGCCATGGTCGACCGCAGCGTCGCCGAACGCCTCTCGTCCAACAGCGCCTTCGCGCTGGAGCTCGAGGGCGTCGGCCGCCAGTTCGGCGCCCTTGTCGCCCTCGCTGACATCAACCTTCGGGTTCAGGCCGGCGAGCGGCGGGCGATTCTCGGCTCGAACGGCGCCGGCAAGACGACGCTGTTCAACGCGGTGACCGGCGACTTCCCACCGACGACTGGGCGCATCCGCTTCTTCAGCGAGGATGTGACCGCATTCCCCGTCTATGAGCGGATCCGCCGCGGCCTGCGCCGCACCTACCAGATCAGCCAGCTCTTCGCAGGGCTCTCCGTCATCGACAGCATCTTCGTCGCCTGCCGTGGCGTCTCTCGCGGGCGCCTGTCTCTCATGCGCCCGGGCGCGCGAGACGCCACCATGGCGCAGGCGCATTCGATCGCGAGCAGCGTTCATCTCGACGACATTCTGGACAGTCCGGTCTCGACGCTAAGCCACGGCCAGCAGCGGCAGCTTGAAATCGCCCTGTCGCTGACGGGCGCGCCGCGGTTCATCCTGTTCGACGAGCCGGCGGCGGGTCTCTCGCCAGCCGAACGGCGCGATCTCGTCGCCATCCTCAACGCGCTCCCCCCGCATATCGGATACATCATCATCGAGCACGATCTCGACGTCGCCCTCAAGGTGTCCTCTTATGTGACGATGATGCACAACGGCCGCATATTCAAGGAAGGCGCGCCGAACGAGATCGAGGACGACGAAGAGGTTCAGGCGATCTATCTCGGAACTGGGCATGGATAAGATCCGCTCCCCGGCGCCGCAAAAAGCGAAGGCGGTTCTGCAGGTTCAGGACCTGCAGGTCTACTATGGCGAGTTGCACGCGCTCCAGGGCGTCTCGTTAACCCTCGAGCGCGGCGTGCTCTCGGTCGTCGGCCGTAACGGCATGGGAAAGACGACCCTCTGCAACGCGATCGTCGGCCTCATGCCCGTTCGCTCAGGCTCGATCCGCTTTGAAGGCCGTGAGCTTGTCGGCGTCGAGACGCATCAGATCGTTCGCGCTGGCGTCGGCTATGTTCCCCAGGGCCGCCGGCTTTGGCCGAGCCTCTCGGTCGACGAGGCGCTGCGGCTCAGCACGCGCGCCAAAGGTTCTTGGACGGTTGAGCGCGTCTATTCGACTTTCCCGCGTCTGGCCGAGCGGCGCAGCAACGGCGGCGGCCAGCTTTCAGGCGGCGAGCAGCAGATGCTCGCGATCGCCCGCGCGCTCCTCAGCAATCCTCGCCTTTTGGTCATGGACGAACCGACCGAAGGGCTCGCCCCAATGATCGTCATTCAGGTGCGCGACCTTCTGATTCGCCTTGCGCACGAGGAAGACATCGCGATCCTCGTCGTCGAGCAGAACATCGGCGTCGCGACCTCCGTCTCGGATCACGTCGCGATCATGGTGAACGGACGCGTCAACCGCATCATGGACGCAAGCGCGCTCGCCGCCGACCGCGATCTGCAGCAACGGCTTCTCGGCGTCGGGCGGCATGGCCATGACGAGACCGACACCGCCCCGGCCGCCGCTGCTGCGGCGGCGGCGACGGCACCCCAGGTTTTCCGCGTGGCCCGCGGCGGCGAGGCGGATGGCGCCGAGGCTCCCGTCTACCGCGCCGATCACTTGCCGAACCGCTGGGGCCTTCGCCCGACAGCGCAGGCGGGCCTGGGCCCGGCCCTCGCAGCCAGCGCTCCAGAGACGCCTCGGCTCTTGCCAATACCTTTTGCGGAGCGCATCGGGCGGACGGCGCTTGTCGTCGGCACGTTCGACACCAAGGGCGATGAACTCCGCTACATCCGCGACCGGCTTCGCGCCTACGGCGTTCCGACCCGCACCGTCGATCTCTCCGACTTCAGGCAAGCCGTCCCGCGCAGACGTGACCCCGAGCCAGGTTGCGGCCATGCACCCGAACGGCTCCGCGGCCGTCTTCGGCAGCGACCGCGGCGCCTCGGTCGCGGCGATGGCCGAGGCCTTCTCCCGCTGGATTGATCGAGAGCGCGGGATCGGCGGGGTGATCTCCGCCGGCGGGTCCGGCGGCACCTCGCTCGCCACGGCCGGCATGCGCCGCCTGCCGCTCGGCGTTCCGAAAGTGATGGTCTCGACCGTCGCCTCGGCCAGGTCGGCCCATATGTGGGCGCTTCCGACATCATGATGATGTATTCGGTGGCGGACGTGCAGGGCCTTAACCTGATTACCGAGCAGGTTCTCGGCAACGCCGCCCATGCGCTCGCTGGCATGATCGCGGCGAGCCCCTCCCCGGAAGCGCGCGACGCCCGTCGCCGTCTCGCGCGACCCGCTGTCGGAATCACAATGTTCGGCGTGACGACGCCCGCGGTGCAGGGGATTGTGCGACGCCTCGAGCCAGACTTCGATTGCCTTGTCTTCCACGCGACGGGGACCGGCGGACGTTCGATGGAGAGCCTCGCCGACTCCGGGATGCTCGCAGGCTTCGTCGATCTGACGACGACGGAGCTCGCCGACATGCTGGTCGGCGGCGTTTTTCCGGCGGACGGCGATCGTTTTGGCGGCGCGATCCGCACGCGTCTGCCATGGATCGGGTCGGTCGGCGCGATGGACATGGTGAATTTCGGGCCGCGCGACACCGTGCCGGACAAGTTCGCCGCGCGCCGGTTCGTGATTCACAACCCGAATGTCACGCTGATGCGGACCACGCCGCAAGAGAACCGCGTCATCGGCGAATGGATGGGCGCCCGCATCAACCAGATGGAAGGTCCGGTGAGGCTCCTGTTGCCGGAGGGCGGCGTGTCCGCGCTCGACGCCCCAGGCCAGCCTTTCCACGATCCGGAGGCCGACGCCGCTTTGTTCGAGGCGCTGGAGCAGACTGTCCGACAGACCGCGCAGAGGCGCATCGAACGAGTCAAGGCCAACATCAACGACGACGCCTTCATCGCGGCGACGACGGCCGCGTTTCTGTCCGTCGGACCGCGCCGCGAGCGGAGAGCCTGATGCCCAGGGTCGAGCGCCAGGCGGTTCTGGCCAAGCTCCAAGCGATGAAAAAGGCGCGCCAGCCCATCATTGGCGGCGGCGCAGGAACGGGCCTTTCCGCCAAATGCGAGGAGGCGGGCGGCATCGACCTCATCGTCATCTACAATTCCGGCCGCTACCGCATGGCGGGGCGAGGCTCGCTCGCGGGGCTGCTCGCCTACGGCAACGCCAACGAGATCGTCCGGGAGATGGCGCGGGAGGTGCTGCCGGTTGTCAAGCGCACGCCGGTTCTCGCCGGCGTCAACGGCACCGACCCCTTTTGCCTGTTCGACCCTTTTCTCGACGACCTCAAGCGTCTCGGCTTTTCGGGGGTGCAGAATTTCCCGACTGTCGGACTGGTCGACGGAATCATGCGCGCCAACCTCGAAGAGACAGGCATGTCTTACGCGCTCGAGGTCGAAATGATCGCCCTTGCTCGCGCCAAGGATATGCTGACGACCCCTTATGTCTTCTCCGTCGACGACGCGAAGGCCATGGCGAGGGCCGGCGCGGACGTGATCGTCTGCCACCTTGGCCTGACCGCCGGTGGAACAATCGGCGCGCATACCGGGCGCAAGCTCGAAGACTGCCCGCAACTCGTGGACGAGTGGGCGGGAGCAGCGCTTGACGTGAATCCGGAGGCGATCATCCTCGTCCACGGCGGACCGGTCGCGGAGCCTCAGGACGCTGAATTCATCCTGCGATCGACCAGGCGCTGCCATGGTTTTTATGGCGCATCGTCAATGGAGCGCCTGCCAACCGAGCGCGCCATGACCGATCAGACACGCCGGTTCAAATCGATCGCCTTCGAAAAAGCGAGCCTTTAGGGAGATGTTGCAATGAGCGCCGAAACAGTCGGTTCGGTGATCCTTTGGCTGATCGCTCTGGCGATCGTCGTGGTGATCGCCGTCTACCTACTGCGCTGGCTCTACCGGCGTTCGACCAAGGAAACCGCCTTCGTGCGGACCGGCTTCGGCGGCGAGAAGGTCGTCATCAGCGGCGGCGCCCTGGTCGTTCCCGTCCTGCACGAGATCATGCCGGTTGGCATGAACGTGATGCGGATCGAGGTGTCGCGCCGCCAATCGCAGGGCCTCATCACCAAGGACCGGATGCGTGTCGACGTCGTCGCCGATTTCTTCGTTCGCGTCGGCTCGACCCGCGAGCAGGTGAGCCGCGCCGCCCAAACGCTCGGCCGGCGTACGCTTGATCCCGACAGCGCGCGAGAGCTGTTCGAAGGCCGGTTCGCCGCGGCGCTCCGCACCGCCGCCGCGCAGATGAGCCTCGAAGACCTGCACGAACTGAGGCAAGACTACGCCGAGCGCGTCAAGGCGGCCGCCGCCGAGGGACTCGCGCAGAACGGCCTCGAACTCGAAAGCGTGGCGATTGTCGACCTGGACCAGACGGGGCTCGAGTTCTTCGACAGTTCGAACGCGTTCGACGCCGAGGGCCTCACTCAGCTCACCGAAACCATCGAAGCGCGCCGACGCATGCGCAACGAGATCGAACAGCGCACCCAGATCGAAATCCGAACACAGAATCTAGAGGCCCAGCGCCGCTCTCTCGACATCGAGCGTGACAGTGAATACGCGCGCATCGCCCAGGAGCACGACGTCGAAATCCGCCGCGCCGCCCAGCGGGTCGAACTCGCCAAAGATCGCGCGGAGCGTGAGCGCGAGTCCGAACAAGCGCAGATCGCCGCACGCGAAGAGGTCGAAAAGGCTCGGCTCCTGCAGGAGCGAAGCCTCGCGGAAGCGCGCATCCAGAACCAGGAAGATATCGAGCATCGCGAGATCGTCCGACGCCGCTCAATCGAGGAGGCGGAGATCCGTTCGCGCGAGCAAACCGAGCGCGAGCAGATCGCGCTTGAGCTTTCGCTGGAGAAGGCGCGCATCGAGCGCGACCGCGAGCGCAACGAGGTCGAGGTGCAGCGGCGCCGCGCTCTCGAAGTGGCCGAGATTACCCGCCAGATCGCCGTCGCGGTGAAAACGGCGGAACTGGCCCAAGCAGAGGCGGATAAGCGGCGCGCCGAGATCGCCGCCGCGCAGGACGTCGAGACCGCCCAAATCGCGCAAGAGCGGGCGCTGGATCAGGCGCGGCTCGAACGCGAGCGGCAGCTCGACGCGCTCAACATCGCCAAGCGTCAGGCCTTCGAGGAGGCCGAGATCAGTTCCGGCGAGGAGATCGAACGGGCGCGTATTGCGACGGAGCGGGGCCTGACAGAAGCGCGGGTGACGCGCGACGGCGACATCCGCCGCCTCGAGCTGCAGCGCGACCGAGAGGTTGAGATCGCAACGATCGAAAGCGCGATCGCGGTCGCCAACAAGACCGCCGAACGATCCGTGGCGATCGCCGCTGCGGAGGGGGCGCGGGCGCGCGCGATCGCCGCTGAGGAGCAGGCGATCACAACCCGCGAGCGAGAGATCGCCGAGCGCCGCAAGACCACCGACCTTATCGCCGCAGCGCGCGAGGCCGATCGCGAGGCGCTTCGCTTGACGCGCAAGGCGGAAGCCGAGAAGGACGCGGCGGCCAGCCTCGCCGAGGCCGCGCGCATTTCCGCCTCAGGTGAAGCAGAGGCCGAGAAGATCAAGGCTGAAGGCGCCGCGGCCCGCTATGAGGTCGAGGCCAAGGGCGCGATGCAAATCAATGAAGCGGAGAACATGCTGAGCGGCGCGGCGCGCCTGTCGCGCTTCCGCGGGAAGCTTCTCGAAAAGATCGAAGGCATTGTGCGCGAGAGCGTGCGGCCGATGGAGAAGATCGAGGCGATCAAGATTCTCCACATTGACGGCGCCAAAGGCGGCGGACAGGGAAACCGCAACGTCACCGATGAAGTCATCGATTCCGCCTTGCGCTACCGCGTTCAGGCGCCGATGATCGACAGTCTCATGAAAGAGATCGGCATCGAAGGCGGAGGCCTGGGGCGTATGACCGAGGTCTTGCGCGACGCCAAGGACCTCGCCAGCCTGACCGCCAAGCGCGCCGCAGGTGACAAGGACTCCCAGCGCTCCTCGGATGACGACGACAGGCGGTAAGGCGATCTGCAATGGCGAAGGTCTACAGTTCGGCCGTCATTCCGGCGGCGGCGACCAGCGTTTGGGCGGTCGTGCGCGATTTCAACGCACTTCCGCAATGGACCCCGTTCGTGGCCGAGAGCCGTATCGAACAGAACAAGGCGTCCGATCAGATCGGCTGCGTCCGCAACTTCCGCCTCAAGGACGGCGGCAGAATCCGCGAACGATTGCTCTCGCTTTCCGATTATGAAATGTCGTTCGAATATTCGATCCTCGAGAGCCCGATGGGCGTCGAGAATTATATCGCGACTTTCCGGCTTATTCCGGTGACCGATTCGGATCAAACCTTCGCGGAGTGGACTGCGGAATTCGACGCCGCGCCGGAGCGGGAGGACGGCCTTGTGGACTCGATCGGCCGCAATGTCTTCGCCACCGGCCTTTCAGCGTTGAAGGCGCGCTTCAACCGTTCATGAGGGTCGATATCCGCCGCAGCACGGTGATCGCGGCGCCGGTCGAGGCGGTGTGGGCGATCTTAAGAGACTTCAACGGCCATGACGCTTGGCATCCGGCCGTCTCGACGAGCGCGATCGAGAATGGGGAAGCGAGCGACCAGGTCGGCTGTGTCCGCAACTTTAGGCTGAAGGACGGTTCGCGCATTCGCGAACAGCTGCTGTTTCTGTCCGACGCAAAGCGAGGCTTCAGCTATTGCATTCTCGAGGCGCAAGCGCCGCTCCGGAACTACGTGGCGAGCGTGCGGCTGCGCCCGGTGACAAGCGACGATTCCTGTCTCATGGAATGGCGAGCCTCCTTCGAACCGCCTCCTCAAGAGCGCGTGCGGCTCGAGCGCTTCGTGCGAGAGGAGATCATGGACGCGGGCTTCGCCGGGCTTCGGCGCGCGCTGACCGCGGGCGACCCTACCGCGCATGCGGATCGCACTTCGGCGCCTGCGCGAACCGGCGCGGCGACCGAGGGCGTCGAGATCGCGATCACGCGCTACGGCGGCCCGGAAGTTCTTGTTCCGCGGCGCGCGTCGATCCGCGCGCCCGGCTCCGGCGAAGTGCGCCTCTTGCAGACGGCGGTCGGCGTCAATTTCATCGACGTCTACTGCCGTCGCGGTACTTTCGATCTGGTTCCCGCCGGCGGCGTCCCCGGCATGGAGGCGGCGGGCGTCGTCGAAAGCGTAGGCCCAGGCGTTGGAAACGTCCGCGCGGGCGACCGGGTCGCCTACGCCTGTACGCCGCCCGGCGCCTATGCTTCCGTGAGGACAATGCGCGCCGATCTCCTCGTTCGCCTCCCGGAATCCATCAGTGACGAGAGCGCCGCTGCGCTGTTGCTCAAAGGAATTAGCGCCGGGTTTCTGCTCCATGACGTAGCCCAGGTGCGCGCCGGCGAGACGATCCTGGTCCATGCCGCCGCCGGCGGCGTCGGCAGAATCATCTCCCGCTGGGCGAAGGCGGTCGGCGCGACTGTCGTCGGCGCGACGTCGAGCGAGGCCAAGGCTGAGGAGGCCAAACGCGCCGGCTGCGATCACGTTGCGGTCACAAGCCGCGAGGACTTCGCCGAAGCCGTGCTGAATTTCACCTCGGGCCGCGGCGTCGACGTCGTCTTCGACGCGGTCGGCAAGGACACGTTTGAGCGTTCGGTCGAGTGCCTCGCGGCGCGCGGACGGCTGATCAGCTTTGGCCAGGCGTCGGGCGATGTCGGGGCCCATTCAATCGATCGTCTTGCGCACCGGTCCGCGACCGTCTCGCGGCCCAATTACGTCCACTACACCGACACGCCGGAAAAGATGATCCTCCAAAGCGGGCGTCTTTTCGACGCGCTGCGTTCCGGCGCCGTCGTCGCCGAGCGGCCGCGAGCCTACCCGCTGGCGAACGCAGCGACCGCGCATGCCGATCTCGAAGGCCGCAGGACGACGGGGTCACTGGTCCTGATTCCCTGAGCTCCATTTTCGAGGCGGTGTCAGGCACGTCCGAACTCGTATCGCCGGCAAGCTCCCCAACGACGTGACAACGCTGTTCAAACCGCTTATCGAAACCCTTATAAATAGAAGACGGCCGCGAAAGCGCGGCGAGCAGGAAGCGTATCGGAGGCGGTCGGCAACAACTCGCCTCCGCGATGGGAGGATCGCCATGACGGCCTATTTGTTTCGAAACGTCGAGATTTGGGACGGTGAAGCCGACGACCGCTACCCGGGCGAGGTTCTCGTCGTCGGGAATCGAGTTTCGAAGGTCGCGCGAGGACAGGGTCAGATCACCTCCGAGGCGGCGGCGGAGACGATAGACGCCAGGGGTCTCACACTGATGCCCGGCCTCGTCGAAGGGCATTGCCATCTGTCTTTCGTCGGCCCGGCGCGCAATCAGGATCTCGGCGAAATTCCGCCGGAAGAGCACCTCCTGCGCACCTGCCGCAATGCGACGCTCATTCTCGATCACGGATTCACATCCTGCTACTCGGCGGCGTCCGCCAAGTTGCGTATCGACGTGGTCGTGCGCCAGGAAATCGAGGACGGCTACCTCGCTGGACCGCGCTATCGCGCCGCCGGGCCGGAAATCACGGTGACCGGCGGCCTTGGCGATGAACGCAAGCAGCATATGCACGCCGAAAGCTTCGGCATGATCGCCGACGGGCCCGACGAGGTCAGACGCGCGGTTCGGATTTGCTGCCGCGAGGGGGTCGATAACGTCAAAATTAACATTTCGGGCGATGAGTTCGTGTCCAACGCGCGCGCCGAGATCACCTCTATGAGCGAGATCGAAGTGGCGACCGCGGTCGAGGTGGCCCATGAATGGAACAAGCGCGTCGCCTGTCATGCGCGCGCCGCGGCCTCGGTGAAGCGGGCCGTTCGCAATCAGGTCGATTGCGTCTATCATTGCGACTTCGCCGATGAAGAGGCGCTCGACATGCTCGAGGCGGCGAAGGACCGCGTGATTGTCGGCCCCGCATTCGGTCTCGTCCACAACGCTGTCTACGAGGGCGACGTGGTCGGCATGACCCGCGACGTGGTCGAGTCGATGCACCTGCCGCGCAAGCTCGAAGCGACCTGCCGCACCTACGAGCAGATGAGGAAGCGCGGGATCAAGGTGGTGATCGGCGGCGACTATGGATTCAAGATCACGCCGATGGGCCAGAACGCCCGCGACATCGGGCACTTCGTCAAGTTCTTCGGGTACACCCCGGCGGAGGCGCTCCGGTGCGCGACAGCGGTCGGGGGCGAATTGATGGGTCATAAAGGCGAGCTTGGCGTCGTGAAGGCCGGCGCGCTGGCCGATCTTCTACTCGTGGACGGCAATCCGCTCGCCGACCCTTCGATCCTTGTCGGGCCCAGTCGCTTCGCGATGATCATGAAGGACGGCAAGATGCACCGAGACCCGCGCACTCGCGCGCTTAGCCACGCGCGTCAGGCGGCGGAATAGCGTCGCGGCGGCAGCGGGAGAGCGGGAGAGTTCGAGTGGAGCGCGCGCCGTTCGCCATCGAGATGCTGAACATCAGCAAGACCTTCCCCGGCGTGCGGGCGTTGGACGATGTGTCGTTCGGCTGCGCTCGCGGCGAGGTCCACGCGCTCTGCGGCGAGAATGGCGCGGGAAAGTCGACGCTGATCAAAATCCTTGGCGGCGCTTATCGGCCCGATCGCGGCCGGATACTCATCGACGGCCGTGAGGTCGAATTTTCTCACCCCGTCGCATCGCGCCGCGCCGGCGTCAGCATCATCCATCAGGAGTTGAGCCTCCTGCCGCATCGGAGCGTGGTTGAGAACATTTTTCTCGGCATAGAGCCGACGCGCTACGGTATGCTTGATCGCCGCACAATGCGCAACGACGCTAGACTTTTGCTCGCCCGCCTCGGTTCGTCGATCAGCCCGGAGACCGGCGCGGGCGATCTGTCGATCGCCCAGCAGCAGTTGGTCGAGATCGCAAAAGCTCTTGCTGTCGACGCGCGCATCCTCGTGATGGACGAGCCGACCGCCGCCCTCGATCGCGATGACGCGGCGCGTCTGCTCGATCTCGTCAAGCGCCTGAGCGCGGAAGGCGTGTCGGTGATCTATGTCTCCCATCGAATGCCCGAAATCAAAACGATTGCGGATCGCGTCACCGTTTTGAAGGACGGGCGGACGGTGATGACCGCCCCGATCGCGGAAGCGCCGGCCGGGCGGCTCGTGCGCGCGATGGTCGGCCGTGACCTCGCTGACTTCTATCCGCCGCGCGCCGCCAAACCTCCAGGCGCTCCTGCGCTTGTCATAAGGGAAGCCGCCAATGATCATCTGATCGACATCGACCTTACCGTGCGCGCTCGCGAGATCGTCGGGGTGGCGGGCCTCGAAGGCGCTGGCAAAAGCGCACTCGGGCGGGCGATCGCGGGCGACGAGCCATTCGAGCAGGGGACGATGGAGATCAGGGGCAAGACCCTGACGCCCCGCAGCCCGCGCTCCGCCATCGAAGCGGGAATTGGACGCCTGTCGGAGGACCGCAAGCGCGAAGGACTGCTCATGCAGCAGTCGCTACGCGACAACGCGACCCTGATCCAGCGCGCGTTCGCGGGACCGTTCCGCGCCCCAAGCGCCGACGCTATGTCGAACACCGAGACGGATCAGCGGCTCACACAACTGGACGTGCGAGCCGCGAGCTTCGAGCAAGAGGCCGGGCGCCTCTCTGGCGGCAACCAGCAGAAGGTTATTGTCGCCCGCTGGCTCGCGCGCGACCCCCAAGTTCTGGTGTTCAGCGAACCGACGCGCGGGATCGACGTCGCGGCGAAAGCGGCGATCTACAAGATCATGCGAGACCTCGCCGATCGAGGTCGCGCGATCCTGATGATTTCCTCCGACCTTCCCGAGATCGTCGGCGTCAGCGACCGCATTGTCGTCATGCGAGAGGGCCATATCGCCGGCGAGCTGCCGGGCGGCGCGTCCGAGGAGGACGTGATGGCGATCGCTGTCGCGCACGACGCTCACGATTCTCTGGGCGCGGCATGAGCAGCGCGGACGTCATCGCCTCCGGCCTTCCGCGCAGGCGCACCCCGGCGGCGCCCCTCCTGCTGCTGCTTGGCTCTGTCGCGCTTTATATTGGCGTCGCGATTTCGACCGAGCAGACCAGAATGCTCGACGTCGAGGGCGTGGTCGGTCTCCTGCAGCGGATGGTCGCGCTGGGGATCGTCGCGATCGGGCAGACCTTCGTCATCCTCGCCGGATCGATCGACCTCTCGGTCGCCAATCTGATCAGCGTCGCGGCGGTGCTCGCCTCGTTTATCATGCAGGGCAGACCGGAGATGATGCTGCCGGCTGTGGCGGCAGTGCTTGCGGTCTCGGCGGTCGTCGGAATCGTCAACGGCGCCCTTGTCTCGCGGCTGCAGGTCAGTCCCTTCATAGCGACGTTGGGCTCCGGCCTGATCCTGCAAGGTCTCCTGTCGGCAAGCTTCACCAATTTTGCGGGATCTGTGCCAATCGAATTTCAGGCGGTCGCCTATGGGGCTTTGGGCCCCCTGCCCTATTCGGTGCTCGGCCTCTTCGTGCTCGCGATTCTCGCGTCGATCCTCATGAGGGCGACAAAATTCGGCGCGCATCTCTACGCGGTCGGGGGCAACGCCGAAGGCGCACGCCTTGCCGGCATCCGCACGGATCTCGTGACCATTGGCGCGCATGTGCTGTGCAGCCTGACTGCGGGCGTGAGCGGCCTCTATCTCGCGAGCCGCCTGCGCTCCGGCGCGCCGTGGGTCGGGCGCGACGGCGTCTATGATCTGGAGTCGATCGCCGTCGTGGTCATCGGAGGAACGCTGCTCGCGGGCGGGCGCGGGGGCGTCTGGGGCACGCTCGCGGGCGTCCTGCTTTTTGCGGTGCTCGACGCCTCGTTCAACATGCTCGACGTATCGGCCTATCCCAAGCTCGTGCTGCGCGGCGCCATCGTCATCGCCGCGGTTGCGATCTACACGTTCCGCTCGCGAGAGCTCGCCGCATGACGATCGCGCTGAAGGAAACCCGGCAAGGACAAGCTTTCGCCCACGTGGCGCGCCGCATCAATGTCGCGCTCGTCGTTTTCTTGATCTTTTATGTCCTGATCGGCTTGCTGCAGCCGAACTACCTGGAACCTGCGGGCGCGATGAATTTTCTGCGTCGCGCGGCGCCCCTTGCGATCCTCGCGGCTGGACAAATCTTCGTGCTGGTCAGTGGAGGCTTCGACCTTTCCGTCGGCTCGCTGGTGACGCTGACCGTCGTCGGCGGGTCGATGCTGACCGCAAACGACCCCGGCAACACGTGGTGGGCGATCGCTGTCCTCTACGCTATTGGGCTCCTCGTCGGGCTCATCAATGGCGCCGTTGTCGCCTATCTCCGCACGCCATCGATCATCGCCACGCTTGGCACTTTGCTGTCGGTTAATGGCGTTTCGATGATGTGGTCCGGCGGCTCCCCGCGCGGCTATCTGCCCGACAATTTTCGGATGTTTGGACGGTTCGTTTTTCATGACGTGCCGGTGGTGAAGATCTTCCCCGTCGCCATCGTTGTGTTCGTCGCCGTCTGTGCGCTTGCGCAATGGGGCCTGCACGGAACGGTGTTCGGGCGGCGCGTCTTCGCCATCGGGGATAATGCGCGTGCGACGCAGTTGGCCGGCGTCAAGGTTGCTTCAGTGCGGATCGCGGTTTTCGTCATCTCGGCCCTTGCCGCGGTGACGGCCGGGATCCTGCTTGGCGGTTTCGGCGGCGTTTCGGTGGATGTAGGGGTTGGCCTCGAGTTGCAGGCGATCGCCGCCTGCGTCGTCGGCGGTGTGCAGCTCATGGGCGGGCGAGGCACGCTGGTCGGAGCGGTGGCGGGCGCCTTAACTCTGACGGCGCTGTTCACGCTGCTCACCCTGCTCGGGTGGCCACAACCCCTGAAGGAGACCGCTCAGGGGGTCATTCTGATCATTGCGGTTGCGTTCGGCGCCTGGCGCCGGCGCCGCACCGGATAGCGGAGCTGAGGTTCCGTTTGGAAGCCGAGAGATTCGGCGACAGGGAGGAAAGAGGAAAGTGATGAGACTGTTCAAGTTGATTGCGCCCGCCGTCGCCGGCGCGGCGCTCGCGATGGCGGCGCCCTATGCGGCGTCAGCGCAGAATTTCGACGATCCGAAGGAGTTCCAGGCGGCGCAGGACCTGTTGAAAATGACGCCCTCGGGCCCGGAGGGCAAGCCGTGGGAGCAGAACCTCGGCGGCAAGGAAGTCGACACATCCAAATACAAGAAGCCAGGTCCGTACCGCATCTGCTTCTCGAACGCGGGCGTCGACAATCCATGGCGCGTTGTCGGCTGGATTAATATGCAGGCGCAGGTCGACGTGCTTAAGGACGACATCAAGTCCTTCAAGGTCGCCGATGCGCAGGGCAAGGACGACAAGCAGATCTCCGACATCAACGCCTTCGTCCAGAGCGGCGATTGCGACGCCTTGATCGTCTCGCCGAACACGACCGCCGCGTTGACGCCGGCGGTCGAAGCGGCTTGCAAGAAACTGCCGGTGATTGTTTTCGATCGCGGCGTGCTCACCACTTGCCCGGTGACCTTCGTCAATCCGATCGGCGGTTACGGCTGGGGCATCCAGACGGCGGACTTTATCGTCTCGAAATTGCCCAAGGGCGGTAAGGTTCTCGCTCTGCGCATCCTCCCCGGCGTCGACGTGCTCGAGACACGCTGGTCGGCGGCCAACCGCATCTTCAAGGAGCATGGCGTCGATGTCGTCGGGGCCGAATTCACCGGTGGCGACAACGCCAAGACCAAGCAGATCGTGGAGGACTACATCAACCGCAACGGGAAGATTGATGCGATCTGGATGGATGCCGGCGCCACGGCGGTCGCCGCGCTTGAAGCCTTCGAGGATTCCGGCCAGCCCTATCCGATCATCACTGGCGAGGATCAGGAGGATTTCCTCAAGAAGTGGAAGGAGAAGGGTCTGACCGCAATGGCGCCGACCTATCCGACCTATCAGTGGCGCTCTCCAGTGATCGCGGCGGTGAAAGTTCTGAAGGGCGAGCCCGTGATTGGCCCGACATGGAAGCTGCCGCAGCCGGTCATCACCCAGGCCGACCTCGACAAGTACGTCGACGACAAGATGCCGCCGTTGCACTACGCCATGTGCGGCTGCAAGGACCTCCCCGGCTATCCGCAGCGCTGGGGCGGGAAGTAAGCTCGCGCTCTAGCCCCTCTCCCGGGAGAGGGGCTTCTCGATGGTTCGGTCGTCACAGGCAGCCGCTTTAGGCAAGACGTCTCACCGATGGCGACCGTCGCGCCGCGCCGACCATGGCGCCCTATGCGCCGCGCTTGAACACGGAGATTTGGATTGCGATCTCGCCCGATTATTGCTGTCTTGTAAGAATAAACGCGGGCCCGTCCGTGTTTAACGCGGGATATGGTCGGGGAGACGCTCATGAAACGCTCAGTTGTTGTGGCAATAGCATTGGCTTGCGGCGTCGGCGCCGTATTGGCCGACACCGATCCGATCGCCGAACGGCGCGCGCTCATGAAGCATGACGGCGCCGCCGCGAAGACAATGTTCGATATGTCCAAAGGCAAGGTCCCGTTCGATCTGGCGACGGTGAAGCAATCCCTGGCGACGCTCAACGAAGGCGCGACGAAATCCGCGGCTTTGTTTCCCGACAACAGCAAGACCGGCGGGGGCACCGCGGCGTTGCCGGCGATCTGGCAGAACAAGGCGGACTTCGACGCGCGCTTCGCGCAATTCGTTAAAGATGTCCAGGCCGCCCAGGCCGGGATTGTCGACGAGGCGACGTTTAAGCAATTCGCGCCGGCCGTCTTCAAGAATTGCGGCGGCTGCCACGAACTCTACAAGGCCAAAAGCGGCTAAGGCACGAGTTCGCCCGCGCGCGGATGAAGCGACTCGCCGTCGTCCTCGCGGTTGTCATCGCCGCCGGGGCCGCGCTGACTTGGGCGCTGTCCGCGCCTCGGCCGCGTTATTCGGCCGAGGAGTGGCAAAAGCTCGTCCTGTCTGGCGACGCCGCCGCCGGTCGGCTCGTCTTTTTCGCCGGCGGCTGCGAATCGTGCCACAAGTCGCCGGGCCAGGACGACGCGCTAAAGCTCGGGGGCGGGCTCGAACTTAAGACGCCGTTTGGATCCTTCTACCCGCCGAACATTTCCAGCGATCCTGTTGACGGCGTCGGCGCCTGGCGTCCAGTCGATGTCGCCAACGCGCTCTTGTCGGGCGTTTCTCCAAACGGCCGCCATCTCTATCCCGCCTTCCCATACACATCCTATCAGCGCATGACTCCGAAGGATGTCGCCGATCTCGCGGCGTTCCTGCGGACCTTGCCGGCGGTCAAGGGCAAAGCGCCGGCGAACGCGCTCCCCTTTCCCTTTTCCATCCGTCGCGCCGTGGGCTTGTGGAAGCTCCTCTATTTCGACAACGCCGGCCTTCGCCCCGACTCATCGCAGACCGAGCAATGGAACCGTGGTCGCTACCTCGTCGAGGGTCCCGGCCATTGCGGCGAATGCCACACGCCGCGCGGCTTTCTGGGTGAGATGGACTTGAGCCGGGCGCTTGCGGGCGCGCCATTGCCCGACGGTCACGGCAAGGCGGCGAACCTGAGAGGCGGCGACTTCCGGAACTGGACCGAGGCCGATATTGTCGAGGCCCTGACCAGCGGTTTTACGCCTGGCGGCGACGTCCTCGGCGCCGGCATGACGGCGGTCGTGCGCAACCTGGCCGAATTGCCCGAGTCCGACCGACAGGCGATCGCCGTCTATCTGAAGAGCCTGCCCCCGCTCGGGGGCCCCGCGTCTGCGAAGCCTTGAGGTCGAAATTCGATCGAGTTCCTGCGCGGCAATCGCTTCGGGGGATAGCAGCCGTACGACGGCGACACGGCGCGAGGAGCATTTTGCGCATCTTGCGTTTCAGCTCGGAGCCTCGATAGAACTTCACATGAAAGATAAATCCGGATCGAACAGGGCCCTCCGCGCGGCCGTCGTGGGCGGCGGAATTGGGGGGATCTCCGCCGCGTGCTCGCTGCGCCAGCGAGGCGTCGACGTCACGGTTTTCGAGCAGGCCAGAACGCTCGGCGAGGTCGGGGCTGGCTTGACCATTTTTCCCAACGGTCTGCGACAACTCGAACGACTGGGGCTAGCCGAAGCCTTGGCTGCGGTCGGCGCGAAGTTTGGTGACGGCTCACGATACTGCCGGGCCGACGGGACAGTCGTCGGTCCGATCGTCACGATCGACTCGACAGGCTGGAACGGCATGTACGGCATGCATCGGGCTGATTTGCTGAATGCCCTCGCCGCAAAACTTGCGCCGAAAACAATTCGCCTTGGCCAATGTTGTACCGGAATTATCCAAACCGCCTCCTCCGCGCGATTGCACTTCGCGCACGGCGACAGCGCCGAATTCGACATCGTTGTCGCTGCGGACGGCATACAATCGACTTTGCAGAAGTATGTCGTAGAGCCGAAACCTCCCGAATACTCGGGTGTTCGCGCCTATCGGGGTTTGATTTCCCGCGAGAAACTGCCCGGGTGGCCGGAGGCGGCCCAGATGGTTTGGATGGGGGATGGAAAGCACTTTATCGTCTATCCGGTTCGCAGCGGTCGGCTTCTGAACTACGTCGGCTTCGTTCCAACCAAGGATGAAACGATCGAGTCATGGTCAGCCGTCGGCGACGTCGACGAGCTTGCCGCGTCCTTCGATGGATGGGATTCCCAAATCGTCCGACTGCTCGACACGGTGGAGACTTGCTTTTGGTGGGGTCTGTATGATCGCCGTCCGCTCCTGTCATGGAGTAGCGGGCGGCTTATATTGTTAGGCGACGCCGCCCACGCGATGCTCCCCCACCTCGGCCAGGGGGCAAACCAGACAATTGAAGATGGCGTCGCTTTGGCGGTGTTTCTTGAGGGGCGAGACCCAGACGAAGTCCCAACTATTTTGCCGCAATACGAAAAATTTCGCCGCGCCAGAACCGATGTCATTCAAGCTGAGGCAAGGAAAGAAGGGCTTCGTTTCGACTCCAGGTACGAGAGCTTGGATGAGCGCGATCGCGAAATCGCGAATTCCGGGGTGTTTCGCAAATCGCTCTATGACTATGACGTCGAGAAGGCCGCCGTCGCGCATGTCGGCGACATCAGGGGTTTGGCGAACTGACGGGTTGCTAGAGCACCCACATTAAGGCCCCGCTGTCACGCTTGGGAGTTCTCTGTCCCGGATGGCCAATTGGCGCCAAGAGCGGATGCGCCCGCGCCGCATCGCCTGAGGCAGTTGAGCCCGGCGGCCAGCTTGATGCCCGCAGGCCGAACAATGTCCGCCGGAAAGAAAAAGACCGACCCGGAATGCGGGTTCGGCGCGCCGGGGACGAAGATCGAGACGAGGCCGTCGCTCAGCGCTTCGGTTTGAACGCCGAGCTGCCATCCCCCTTCCATGGGCACGAACACCACGGGAAGCTCCCCGATCTCGGCGACGCCCAACGCGCTTGCGCTCTCCTGCTTTAGATAGTCGTAACCAGGAATCTTCGACAGGAGCGACGACTCCAACAGGTTGACGAGGCGTTGCGCGAACACGGTGTGGGCGAGGAGCCCAGCAACAAGGCAGACGAGCGCGATCATCGCGATCGACAGCGCCGTCGCCACGCCGACGCTCAAGTCCGAAACGCCTGGAATGTGAACAACAACGGCGCGTAGGCCCGTCTTCACGTAGTCGAACGCCTTGGCGAGGATGATTATCAGCACAACGATCGGCGCCAGGAAGAAGACGCCGCCGAGAATCGTTGTCCGTATGAACTGTGCGATGGTTTTCATGGATCATTTCCCTCGACGAGATTCGCTCCGCCACGCTGAGCGGACAATCCGAGCCTTGGACCGCCTCACCACGCGGTCCAGACGAGGATGGCCGCGGCGTCTGCGCGCAATCGAGGTCAGAAGCCTGACGGGAATCCAGACTCCACCCACCGCCATTGCCAACCTCCGCTCACCCTTGTATCGCGCTTAAAGTCTTCGTCGAGCGGCGATGCGTCGGCTGGAGGGGAATATGGATCTTGGACTGAGGGGCCTGCGCGCGGTCGTAACCGGCGGCACCAAGGGCATCGGGCGCGCTGCTGCGGACATTTTCGCTCAGGAAGGCGCAAGCGTCGCGATCTGCGCGCGCAGCGCAGACGAGGTGAAGGCCGCGGTCAAGGACCTCAAGGCCAAAGGCGTGAATGCTTTCGGCGCCGATATCGACGTGGCCAACAAGGCCACGCTGCAGAAATTCATCACCGACAGCGCGGCGGCGCTCGGCGGAATCGACATCCTGGTCGCTAACGTCTCCGCGCTCGCCGCGCAGGACGTCGAGGAATCGTGGAGCAAGGCGTTCGACGTTGACATGATGCACAGCGTGCACGCGGTCAACGCCGCCCTGCCCTTCCTCGAAAAATCAAAACATCCCTCGGTCGTCATCATTTCCTCGGTCTCGGGGCGCGAGGTCGACTTCACCGGTCCGGCCTATGGCGCGATGAAGGCCGCGCTCATTCATTACGCGCAGCGCCTCGCCTATCAGCACGCGGCGAAGATGATCCGGGTGAACTCGGTTTCGCCGGGCAACACTTATTTCGACGGCGGCTTCTGGCAGAGCGCCGAAAGGAACCTGCCCGACATCTATAAGCACGCGCTCTCGCTGAACCCGACCGGGCGGATGGCGAAACCGGAGGAGATCGGCCGCGGCATCGTCTTTCTCGCCAGCCCAGCTTCGAGTTTTACGACCGGAACCAATCTGGTGATCGACGGAGCGCTGACCCGGGGCGTGCAACTGTAGCAGGTGTAGCAGGACGGAGTTGATAAGACCTAAAGCGACAAGACGCGCTTTCACAAACGCCAGCTAGGAGCGGCCGCCCGGGCCGGCGCTCTTCGAAGTGCAAGCGGCCTTCGGAGCAAGCACGCGCTCATAAGTCGCGACATATTTGTGAGCCTCGTTCTCCCAGAGGAAAGTCCGAGCCGAAAGCTTCGCCGCCGCGGCCGCCGAGCGCGCGCGCAAGCACTCGTCCTGCATCAAGCTGAGGCAGGCCTCAGCAAGCCCGGCGGGATCGGGCGACGGCGCGTAGACTCCTGCGTCGCCAAGCAGCCGCTGCGTCTCTTTGAGGGGATAGCATGCGGTCGGAATTCCCAATGCGCAATATTCGAACACTTTGTTCATGCTCATCAGGTCGTTGGCCTCATTGAGCGGATCGGGGATGACGCCGATGTCGAAGGCGCTGATGTACGCAAGCAGCTGATCGCCGTTGAGATAGCCGGGGAACAGGATAAAATCTTCAACCTCGAGCGAGCGGGTGAGCGCGCGCACCAATTCGAGCGCCGGGCCGGAGCCGACGACAATGGCGCGAAAGTCGCGAAATCCGCTGATCTTAACGAGATGAGCAACCGCGCGCACCAGATGGTCGACGCCGTCCTGCTCGTTGATGATTCCGAGATAGCCGAGGACGAATTTACGCCCGCCGTGCAGCCTATGCTCCGGCTCGACGCGATGGATGCGCTTGCGATCGGGCACCCCATAGACGACCTCGACCTTCGAGGGCGCCTTGCCGCCGCGAGTGATGGCGATCTCCTTGAATGTCGCATTGGCGGTGATGACGTAGTCAGCCATGAGGTAGCTCATACGCTCGAAAAACATGAGCGCGCGATAAAGGAAGCCTTTGGCGCCGAATTTGACGACAAACAATTCCGGCGAGACGTCGTGCTGATCGAAGATGAACCGCTTGCCCATGAGCTTGAATGGCAGAGCGGCCAGAAAGATCAGGTCTGGCGGATTGCAGGCCTGGATGATCGAAAACCCGCGTTCGCGGTAAACCTTGATCAAGAGCCGGAATTCATGAATGAGCGCGGTCGAATATTCGTGGAAGTACGCAAGCGCGCCGGGCCCCTCCGGCGGGAGCCGGTGCCGGTAGATCGCAATGTCGTCGATGATCTCAAAGCGCTTGGGAAAGTCGGCGTTGAAGGGGCAGATCACCGACACCGTCCAGCCGGCGCGACAGAGGGCCTGCGCCTCCTGCCAAACCCGTCGATCGAACGGGACAGGCAAGTTTTCGACAACGATGACGCATGAACGTGGTGGCGGCGGAGGCATTGAAGACCTTTGATTGTCGGGATTTTCGGCTTCGATCGGGAACGACGACTTTCTTCACTCCGTCGCGTCCGCGCCGAAATGGACATCGCGCCCCGCCTCAGCCCTCCCCGCCAAACCCCCGGCCGACACAGACATAACGAAATCCCAGCGCCTTCATCGATTTGATCGGATAGATATTGCGCAGGTCGACGATGATCGGCGTGGTCAGGCTGGCCTTGACGCGAGCAAGGTCGAGAGCGCGGAACTCGTCCCACTCCGTGACGATGACCGCAGCATCCGCGCCCTTGAGGCACGCATAGGCGTTGTCCGCGAACTCGACGCCGGGCAGCAGCTGTTTCGCGGTTCGAACGCCCTCCGGATCGTAGGCGACGACGCGCGCGCCCGCCGCTTGCAGCTCGGGCACGATGACGAGGCTCGGCGCGTCGCGCATGTCGTCAGTTTTGGGCTTGTACGTGAGGCCGAGCACGGCGATCCGTTTTCCCGCGACCGAGCCGCCGCAAGCGCTGACGACCTTTGCCGCCATCGCCGTTTTTCGCTTGTCATTGACGTCGACCAGCGTTTCGACCAGCCGGATCGGCGCTTTAGCCTCGGCGGCGAGCTTTGTCAGCGCCAGTGTATCCTTGGGGAAGCAAGAACCGCCGAAGCCGGGGCCGGGATTGAGAAACTTGCGGCCGATGCGGTCGTCGAGACCGATGCCATGCGAGACATCCTGAACATCAGCGCCAAGACGCTCGCACAGGTCGGCGATTTCGTTGATGAAGGTCACCTTCATCGCCAGGAACACGTTGGCCGCATATTTGATCATCTCCGAGCTGCGGCGCGACGTATAGACAATCCGGCCGCCGTTGCGTTCGATGGGCCCGTAGATTTCCCGCATCACCTCGCGCGCGCGGTCGTCCTCGACCCCGATGACGACTCGGTCGGGCCGCTTGAAGTCCTCGATCGCCGCGCCCTCGCGCAGGAATTCCGGATTCGAGACGACGGCGAACGAATCTTCAGGCGCGTGCTTCGCGATGATGCGCTCGACCTCGTCGCCTGCGCCGATCGGCACAGTCGACTTAACCACAACAACGGTGAAGTCTTCGATAATCTGGCCGATGGCGCGAGCCGCGTCGTGAACGAAATGCATGTCGGCCGAGCCGACCTCCGCCAGCGAGGGCGTGCCGACGGCGATGAAGATCGCCTGCGCCCCCCGCCCGGCCTCTTTCAGGCTGGTCGTGAACGATAGCCGGCCCGCAGCTTGATTGGCGAGCACCAATTCGCTCAGGCCCGGCTCATAGATCGGAACGCGACCCTTTCGCAAACCGTCGACTTTGCTTGCGTCGACCTCGACGCAAACCACCTCATGGCCAAAATCGGCCAGACAGGCCCCCGAAACGAGCCCGACGTAGCCGGCGCCTACCATTACAATTCGCATCTAGCGGACCCCCGTCCAATTGCTGGCAGCACCAGCGCCGCCAGAACAGCCCTGGCAGCGCGCCTATACAACAGACTTCCTCCGGATGTCTAATAACGAGGAACCATGCGATCGGCATAATCCGCTCGGAGCGCGCTAGGGCGCCGAATTCGCTCAACGCAAGCCGCGACCCGAGGGCCTTCGACCGGAGTGCAGCGACGATTGACGGGTCTTATACACGCCGTTAAGCGGGACCGCCATCGCTCTAATTTGATGGGGTCGCTCAACGGACGGGACATGGCTGTCTACACCGAAGTCTCGGACGACGCGCTGCGCGCCTTTCTGGCGCTTTACGACATCGGCGAGGTGACCTCGTTCAAGGGCATCGCGGAAGGGGTCGAGAATTCCAACTTCCTGCTGCGCACCTCGAGCGGCCAGTACATCCTCACCCTTTATGAGAAACGGGTTAAAGCGGAGGATCTGCCGTTCTTCATCGGCCTCATGGAGCATTTGGCGGGACGCGGCGTCACCTGTCCCCAGCCGGTTCGCAATCGCACCGGCTCAGCGCTTGGCGAACTCGCGGGGCGCCCGGCGACGATTGTCACATTCCTTGACGGATTATGGATTCGGCGACCCAACGTTCGCCATTGCGGCGAGGTCGGCGAGGCGCTGGCGCGAATGCACCTGGCCGGCGCCGACTTCCGGCTCAAGCGGGCGAACGCCCTCTCGCTTCAAGGCTGGCCATCCCTGTTTCAGGCGGCCGAGGCGCGCACGGACGAGGTCGCGCCGCATTTGCGCGCGGAGAGCGCAGCGGAACTCAACTTTCTTGAGACTCACTGGCCGAAGGGCCTGCCGAGCGGCGTCATCCATGCCGATCTGTTCAACGACAACGTGTTCTTCCTCGGCGAGAAGCTTTCCGGCGTCATCGACTTCTACTTCGCCTGCAACGACGCGCTCGCATACGATCTGGCGATCTGCCTCAGCGCCTGGTGTTTCGAACCCGACAATCAGTTCAACATCTCGAAAGGGCGAGCGATGATCTCCGCCTATGAGCGGCTGCGACCGCTTGGCGAAGCCGAGATCGAAGCGCTGCCGCTCCTCGCTCGGGGCGCGGCGCTGCGATTCATGCTGACGCGGCTGGTCGACTGGCTCCACGTGCCGATGGGCGCAAAGGTCGCGCCGAAGAATCCGCTCGAATACCGCGACAAACTGCGCTTCCACCAACACGTCAGATCGGCCGCCGACTACGGTCTCATGCGGTGAGCGAACGCGTCTCGATCTGGACCGACGGGGCCTGTTCCGGCAACCCCGGCCCTGGCGGCTGGGGCGCGGTTCTGCGCTACGGCGGGCATGAGAAGGAGCTGAAGGGCGGTGAAGCGCTGACCACCAACAATCGCATGGAGCTCACCGCGGCGATCGAAGCGCTGCGCTCCCTGAACCGCCCGTGCGAGGTGGTCCTGCACACGGATTCCCAATATTTGCGCGGCGGAGTCACCGGCTGGATCGACAGCTGGAAAAGCAACGGCTGGCGCACGGCGGCCAAAAAACCGGTCAAGAACGAGGACCTGTGGCGAGCCCTGGCCGCGGCCGCCGAGCGGCACACGATCGAGTGGCGCTGGGTCAAGGGCCATGCGGATGACGAACTGAACGTCCGCGCGGACAGGCTCGCGCGCGACGGCATGGCCCCCTATTTAACCCGGACCCGAACACGTGACGATTCCACTGAATCGCGAGGCCCTAGGTCGCGGTAGTGTTCGCCGCGCGCTGCTGCGCCTGCGCTCGCCGCCTCTCGACCATTTTGACCGCGATCACCGAGCCCTCGTAGAGAGCGATCATCGGCAGAGCGAGCGAGGTCATGCTGATGAGGTCGGGCGGAGTGAGGATGGCGGCGAGCCCGACCACCGCCACGATCGCATAGCGCCGCATCCGGATGAGATAGGCCGAGTCGACGATGCCGACGTGACCAAGAAGAGTGAGAATCACAGGCAGCTGGAAGGCGATGCCGAAGGCGAAGATGAGCGTCATGATCAGCGAAAGATATTCGCTGACCTTTGGCAGAAGCTCGATCGTCGCCTCGCCTGGAACGTTGACCTGCTGCAGCGACACCGAAAATCGGATCAGGAGCGGCATCACCGCGAAATAGACGAGCAGCGCCCCCATCAGGAAGAAGATCGGCGTCGCGATCAGATAGGGCCGAAAGGCCTGCCGCTCATTTCGGTAGAGTCCAGGCGCAATGAATTTGTAGATCTGGACGGCGATCACCGGAAAGGCGATCACGGCCGCTCCGAACATGCTGAGGCGGATATTGGTGTAGAACTGCTCGAGGAAATGGGTGGCGATGAGCGTCGCCTTTTCGGCCCCGACCACGCGCACGTAAGGGTAGGTGAGAATGTTGTAGATGTGCCGGGAAAAGTAGAAGCACACGAGAAAGGCGGCGAGAAACGCGTAGAGCGACCTGATGAGCCGAGCGCGCAGCTCGATCAGATGGTCCATCAACGGCGCCTTGGTGGCGTCGATGTCCTCTTGGCTCATTCCGCCGCGCTTCTCCGGGCGGCGGGCGCCTCGGGCTCTGCCTCCTTGTCAGCCGGAGCGGCCTCTGCGGCCGAGTTCTGGACCGGCCAAAGCAATCTCCGACGCGCCAATCTCGGGCCTGGCGGGATCAGAAGCGGCGGCTCCGGGGGCGCTCGCGGAGGTTGCGACAGCCTTCGTCATGTCCTCGCGCATCATGCCGACCGGATCGAAGCTGGTGTCGATCTTCGCCTGGTCGTTGATCGCCTGGAATTCCTTCTTCACGCTTTCGAGGTCCGCCTCGCGCTCGACCTCGCGCATGGCTTCCATGAACTGGCCCTGGAATTCGGAGGCCATGCGCCGCATCTTGCCGATCGTCTGGCCGACGGTGCGCATCACCCGCGGCAGATCCTTCGGCGGAATCACCGCCAAAGCGACGATGCCGACAATGATCATCTTGCTGATGTCAAGATCGAACATGGCTCACCGGGCCGGCGCCGACCCGCCTCAACACGACGCGCCGCCATTCTGCCGGCGGACGTTCCGTCGACGGAGTTCAGTTGACCTTGTGAACGTCGTTCGCGTCGATGCTGACGCGATTCTCGAGCGGCCGCGGCGCGCTCTGGGCGACTGTCGGCTCATCGTCGTCCGCGAGGCCTTTCTTGAACGATTTCACGCCCTTGGCGACGTCGCCCATCAGGTCGGAAATCTTGCCCTTGCCGCCGAACAGCAGAAGCGCAACCGCGCCGAACAACATCCAATGCCAAATGCTAAAGCTACCCATGGCGGTCGTCCCATTGCGCGCCGCCCGGCCTCAACGCCGCCGGCGCATCCTCTCTTTGACCCGAACCTAAGCGCGTAGACAGGCAAAAACAAGCTTGCCTTCATGGGAAAGGCGACATAGGCGAGGTCGCCCGCCGACAGCTTCGCCCCGTGCGCGATCGCGGACCAAGCCAAGGAGTTCCGCCCGCATGAGCAAGACCGCCAAACGCCTGAAAGAGATGGGCGTCGTTTTGCCCAAACCGGCGCCGCCGGTCGCGAACTACGTCCCTTCCGTGCGCGCCGGATCGCTGCTGTTCGTCTCCGGCCAATTGCCGCTAGGGGAAGATGGAAAGCTCGCCGAGCGCCACCAGGGCAAGCTCTCGGCCAATTCCGAAGTCGACGCCGCGCGCGAGGCGGCGAGACTCTGCGTGATCAACGTGCTTGCTCACGCGCATGCGGCGCTCGGCGATCTCGACCGGGTGAAGCAAGTCGTGCGGCTCGGCGGGTTCTTCAACGTCGAATCGAGCTTCGACGCCCTACCCCACGCGATGAACGGCGCGTCCAATTTCGTCGCCGAGCTGTTCGGCGATCAGGGCCGCCATGCGCGAACGACGGTCGGCGTATCGCATCTGCCGCTCAACGCGCTGGTCGAGGTCGAAGCCATCTTCGAGATCGAGGATTGACGCCGGTCAACGCTCCCTCCTGGCTCATCGAGCGTCCGATCGCCCATCGCGGCCTGCACGACGAGCGCGCACGGCGTGATCGAAAACACGCTCCGCGCGGCCGAGGCGGCGATCGCCGGCGGCTTCGCCATCGAGTGCGACATCCAGTTGAGCTCCGACGGAGAAGCGATTGTTTTCCATGACGAAACGCTCGATCGCCTGACCGACGCGTCGGGCCCGGTTTCGGCCCTCAGCGCGGCTGAGATCGCGAGAGTTCGGATCAAGGGATCGGGCGAGCCGCCGCCGACCTTCGCGGCCTTTCTCGACCAGGTCGCCGGCCGGACGCCGATCATCTGCGAGCTCAAGAGCCGGTTCGACGGCGACTGGCGCATCGCCGACCGCGCCGCCGCGCTCGCCGCGACCTATGACGGGCCGCTCGCGTTCAAGAGCTTCGACCACGATCTCACCGCCTATTTGCGGCTTGCGCCGCCCGCACATGCGCCCGCCCAGGGGACCCTGCCCGATCGGCCTTCTGGCCCAGGCGTCCTACGACGGTCCGAGCTTGGGCTTTCCTAAGCGCCGACAGAAGCGGGACTGGACGGATTTCGACCATTACGACCTCGCCCGCCCGGATTTCCTGTCCTTTAACGTCGACGACCTGCCGCACAAGATCCCGTTCCTGGTGAAGGAACTGACCGGCGCGCCGATCATGACGTGGACGGTGCGCACCGCCGAGCAGCGCGAGGCGGCGCGCAAATGGGCGGATCAGATCGTGTTCGACGGCGATCCGCAGTCGCACGCGCGCCTGGCGGCCTGTCAGCTATCGTCGAATCTCTCGGCTACTGAGTCACATCGCGATTTCGGGATAGTTCGACGGGAACATCGCGCGCTTCGTCTGCTCGTCCATGTCCCGCTTGAAAGGATGATCCTTCCCGACCGCCTTCGCCCGCGCCGCCGCCGGCCGCGCTTCGACCTTTTCGAACAGACGCTTGACGTTGGGGAACTCGGCGAGCGGGTCGTCCGCGCCAGGCAGGACTCGGGCGGCGCGCCCCAGCCAGCCCCAGGCCGACATGTCGGCGATCGAATAGTCGCCGCCAACGATATAGTCGCGGCCGGCCAGATGCCTGTCCAGCACCCGATAGTGGCGCTCGATCTCGCGGCGATATCGGTTCACGGCGTAGGGGAGCTTTTCCGGCGCCGCATGCTGGAAATGCACCGCCTGGCCCGAAAACGGACCGATGCCGGTGGCGATGAAGAACAGCCATGACAGGAGTTCGGGACGGTCGGCGGGGCCGCCGATGAAGCGCCCGGCCTTTTCGCCGAGGTAGAGCAGGATGGCGCTCGAATCGAACACCCGCGCCTCGCGCCCGCCCGGCCCCTCGGTGTCGACGATCGCCGGAACCTTGCCGTTCGGATTGATGGCGCGAAAGGCGGCCTCGTGCTGCTCGCCCTTGGCCGTGTCGACGGGAACGACCTCATAGGGCATGCCAAGCTCCTCGAGCAGGAGCGCGACTTTGGCGGGATTGGGCGTGGGATGGAAATAGAAGCGGATCACGAGGCTCTCCGGGTGCGGGGACGAATTTCACCTTGCCGCGCGCTTGACCCGCGCGGATCGAGGGGCGCCGCAGGCTAGGAAGTCTCGACCGCGAGGCCAAGACAAATTTCAGGTGATTGATCGCGGTGCGAGGCCGATTGCGCGCCAAATCGGCCGCGCCTAGTCTTAGAACGGCTGCAAGACCAAGGGATCTCAGCGGTGATCGCGTTCCAAACCATCCGCGCCCGGGCCGAGAAGCGCAAAGGCGGCGCCGACGCGCTCGCCCGCCTCATGCCGCCCAAGCCTGACCCCAAGGCGCTCTTCAAGCTTCGCGACGACCGCGCGCTCGCGGAAATGACCAAGCGCGTGTTCTCGGCCGGCTTCGCCTGGAGCGTGATCGAATCGAAGTGGCCCGGCTTCGAAGAGGCCTTTCTCGGCTTCGAGCCGGCGCGGCTCGTCATCCGAGCCCGACGAGTTCTGGCACAAGCTGACCATGGACGCCCGCATCGTCCGCAACGGCGCGAAGATCATGTCGGTGCGCGAGAACGCGCGCTTCGTGCTCGACGTGGCGAAGGAGCACGGCTCGTTCGGCAAGTTCCTCGCCGACTGGCCGCCCTCCAACGAGGTCGGGCTGCTCGAAGTGTTGGCCAAGCGCGGCGGCCGGCTCGGCGGAAATAGCGGGCAGATGCTGCTGAGGTTTCTCGGCTACGACGCCTTCGTGACCGTCGAAGGACGTCGTCGCCTGCCTGCGCGACGCCGGCCTCGACATCGGCGACGTCGCCGACGTCGAAGCGCGACCTTTTGAAGATCCAGGAGCAGTTCAACGCCTGGGCGAAAGAGACCGGCCTGCCCTACCGGCATCTATCGCTGATCTGCGCCATGTCGATCGGCGAGAATTATGAGGGCGACCGGTACGGGTGCCACCGGGACGTGGAGGAGTGAGGCCTTCCGCGTGTGGGGATCGCCGTCATCGCGAGGACCCCCGGGCTTTTGGCCCCGGGTGGACGCGGCGATCCAGGAGCCGCAGGGCACCCGACGACTCCTGGCGCGATGACGGATGGCTCAAGCCTTCCGCCAGATCGCCGCATGAAGCGCCCTGAGCGAGCCTACAGAGGGCGCCTCGGCAGGGACCGGAGTCCATGCCAAAGCCGCCATTCGATCGCGGGCGCGGAAAACGCTTGACCGCCCCAAGCAATCGTCGGGTTTTGATGTAGACCCGCATCCATTCGCGCAGCCGTTGGCTTCTTGAGGTGGAGTCTCAAGGCGCCTTCAACCAACCACGAACTGCAGCCCCACAGCGGTCTCGAGAGTGGCGCTTGCGGCATGTAACGAGACGGCCCAAGTCTGGTCGCCGACGATCCCGTCCTGCGCGACGCCGCCCCAGGCTTGGAACGCGACAACCGCCGCCTTCGTATGAGGCCCAAAGTCGCCGTCGATTCCCTGCGGCGTGGTGTTCCACTGCCCCGGCGCGCCATTGGTGAGCAGGGTCTGCAACGAACTGACGACCGGTCCTTTTGAGCCTGCTTGCAGAATAGGCATCGGTCCTCCGTCCGGTAGGGCGGCCCAAGTGGCTGGGCCGACAATTCCGTCCACGGTTAACCCCGCCCCCCTCCTGGAACTGCTTCACCGCCGTCTCCAGTTGCGGCCCGAAAACGCCGTCGACACTAAGACCAGGATTTGGCGTTCGCCGAAGCGCCCGCTCCAGTCGCTTCACCGCTTCGCCGGAAGCGCCTAAAGAGATCGTCGGTTGTCCAGGATTTGCCATGCGCTTCTCCCAAATGTTTTAAAGCTCTGAGCAGCCGCCACTTGGACACGGCTCATCAGCTTGGAGCAACCGCTTAACAGGACATCCGCGTGAGCGCTGTGAGGGCCGTCACACCAGCCGCTCCCTTCAGCCGGCGCTCCCCCGCCAACAGCGCCTTGAGCGCGTCCAGCGTGTCGGCCTCGGCGACCGGCTTGTCGTGGCGCCAGCGCAGCATGCGGGGAAAGCGGACGGCGACGCCGCTCTTGTGGCGCTTGCTCGGCGCGATGCCCTCGAAGCCAAGCTCGAACACCTGCGTCGGGGTGAGGCTTCGCACCGGACCGAAGGTCTCGACCGTGGTGCGGCGGACGATCGCGTCCATCTCGCGGATTTCCGTGTCCGACAGCCCCGAATAGGCCTTGGCGAACGGCACCAGCTCGCGGGTCCCGGCCTCTTCGCCCGCGCTCCAGACGGCGAAAGTGTAGTCGGTGTAGACGCCCGAGCGGCGCCCATGGCCGCGCTCGGCATAGATCACGACCGCGTCGACGCTCATCGGGTCGAGCTTCCATTTCCACCACACGTCCGTGCGGTCGTCGCCCTTGCGCCGCCCGATCCCATAGGCGCCGTCGCGCGCCTTCAGCATCAGCCCCTCGCGCGTAAGCGCGCGCGCCTGCTCGCGCTTCTCGGCCAGCTCCTCCCATGTGTCGGCGGAAACGGTCGGGCTGATGCGGATCGGCAGGCGCTCGCCGCGCGTCTTCGCCTCCGCGAACAGGCGATCGACGAGCGTTTCGAGCAGAGCGCGGCGCACATGCTGCGGCTCGGCGCGAAGGTCACGGCCCTCGCTCTCGAGCAGGTCATAGGCGATGAAGGCGACCGGCAATTCGCGCATCGTCTTTTCGCTCACGATCTTGCGGCCGAGCCGCTGCTGCAGGCTCGCGAAGATCGCGAGGCCATCGAGCGAATCCGCCGCGAAGTCGTGCTCGGGCGGGATGAGCACCACGAGCTCGCCGTCGATCGCCGTGCCGGAGGGCAGCGCGCGCGCCAGCGGCTCGAGATCTGGATAGGCGTCGGAGATCAGCTCTTCGCCGCGCGACCATAGGCGCCAGTTCTCGCCGCGCTTGAGCAGCTGCGCGCGGATGCCGTCGTACTTCCATTCAATGATCCAGTTCGACGGCGGCCCGAGCGTCGCCAGCATCTCGGCCAGCGGCCGGCTCCACGATTGCGCGAGATAGAACGGATAGGGTTTGCCCGCGTCGAGCGCCTGCGCCTCCGCGTGCAGACCTCGCCGATCAGCGCCTCGAAATCCGCAGCCGTCGGGATCCGCCGCGCCTGCGAATAGCCGATCAGCCGCTGCGCCATGTGGCCCTCGTCGACGCCCGCGACTTCGGCCAGCGCCTTCACCACCTGCAGCCGCGACACGCCGACGCGCAATTCGCCGGTGATCAGCTTGAAGAAGGCGAGACGCTCGTCGGTCGCGAGCTCCCCGACCCATTGCTTGAGCCTCGCGTAACGCTCTTCCTCGTCGAGCGAGGGAAGCGGCAGCAGCCGCTCGCGCATCCAGACGTCGAGCGAAACCTCCTCGCCGCCCACGCCCTCCGGCAGAAGCAGCGACAGCATCTCGGCGAGATCGCCGACCGCGCCATAGCTCTCGGCGCACAGCCAGTCGGGATAGCCTGAGCCTTCGACGGCAAGGCGCCAAAGAAGGCGGGACGGCGCGGTCTGGCGCGGCTTGCCGCCGCTCAGGAAATAGACCGTCCAGGCGGCGCTCGCCCATTGCGTCGGATCGGCCTTGGCGGCGGCGAAGAACTCGACCATCGCCGCCTGCTTGGCGCGGGTCGAGGTCCCGGAATCGAGCCGCCGGTAGAGCGCAGCGAAGGCCTTCACGCCTCGCCCTCCGCCGCCTGCCCCGCGCGTCGCCCGCGTCCTCGTCGTCGCCGTAAGCCGTCGTGAGCGCACGCGCGTCGAGACCCTTCTCGCGAAGATAGCGCGTCAGCGTTTCCGTGTACCCGTGCGTCACCAGAATGCGCTCCGCGCCCGTCGCCTCGATGGCCGCGATCAGGCCCGGCCAGTCGGCGTGGTCGGACAGCGCAAAGCCGCGGTCGAGCCCGCGCCGGCGGCGGTTTCCCCGCACCTGCATCCAGCCGCTCGCCAGCGCGTCGGAATAGTCGCCGAAGCGCTTGAGCCACGGGCTCGCGGCGGCCGAGGGCGGCGCCACAATGAGGGCGCGGGCGAAATCGCGCTTGTTCGCGAATCTCCGTCGCGAGACGCGTCGGCGGCAGGGCGATTCCGGCCTCGCGATAGAGCGCGTTGATCGCCTCGACCGCGCCGTGACAGACGATCGGCCCGAGCGCTGGATCGACACGAGCGAGCAGCCGCTGCGCCTTGCCGAGCGCATAGGCGAAGAGGATGCTCGCGCGCCCGGCGGCGATGTTCTCGCGCCGCCAAGCGTCGATTGCAGCGAACATCTCGGCTTGCGGGCGCCAGCGGTAGATCGGCAGGCCGAAGGTCAATTCGGTGATGAAGGCGTGACAGCGCAGCGGCTCGAAGGCGGGCGAAACGCCGTCGCTCTCGAGCTTGTAGTCGCCCGACGCGACCCAAATCTCGCCCTTCGAGGTCACCCGAACCTGCGCGGAGCCTAGCACGTGACCCGCGGGATGAAACGAAAGCTCGACCCCGTTGCGCGTCAGGATCTGCGCCGTAAGTCGCCGTCTCGATCGCGACGTCGCCAAGGCGCTTGCGCAGGATCGGGGCCGTGTCGCGATGGCAGACATAAACATCCGAGCCGAAGCGCGCGTGGTCGGAATGCGCATGGGTGATGATCGCGCGCGGAACTGGGCGCCACGGATCGATGTGAAAGTCGCCCGCGGCGCAATAGAGACCGCGGTCGGTCGAAACGATGAGGTCCAAGGGTGAATTGCGCTCGAGGAGAGTGCCGCAGGTCACCCAATATGGTGCTCAGGCCAAAACGCCGCCATTCGAGCAGTTGCCATCCTGGAAGATCGGCCTATAAACGGGCGGGAAGCGTGAGATATCGTCTTCGGCGATGGCGCCGGCTGCGCCAATGCTCAGGCCTCGCAGCGCCTGAGTCCTTGAATTTGTCGTTGATACGGTGACGATCCGCCTATGCGAGTTCTCTTGCGCCTTTCGATTCTATCCTTCGCGGTCGCCTCACCATGTTGGGCAGATCAGGCTATCGCAGGCGCCATTGTTGAGAAATCAGGATCGGGCGACAAGTCGAGCGCTGACACGACCTGGAGCCAGGGCTTGGCATTGGGCGTAAACGGGCCGATACCCATGATCGTTGTCGACCAGTTCGGCTACCCGACAAAAGCTTCCAAAATCGCCGTGATCCGCGATCCAAAGGTGGGCTACGACAGCGCCGCCCATTTCACGCCGGGAGCCGACCTATGCCGTCGTCGATCAGTCCACCGGGAAGATTGTAAAACAGGGCCCGCCAACGCCTTGGAATGGCGGCGCCACGGACAGCGTGTCAGGCGACAAGGTTTGGTGGTTTGATTTCTCTGACGTCACAACTCCCGGAACCTACAAAGTCGTCGATATCGACAGAGGATTGCGCTCCCCCGAATTCGAAATCGATGATCGGCGTCTACCGGAATGTCCTAAAAGATGCCACGAGAATGTATTTTTACCAGCGCGCCGGCTTCAAAAAGACCGCCGAGACGGCCGGATCCGACTGGGCGGACGCCGCAAGCCATATGGGGCCCGGACAGGATCCCGAAACCCGACCTTGGCAGGCCGCGCACGGGTTGGGCAGCAGCGATCCTTCGCAGATCAAAGATCTTCACGGAGGCTGGTTCGACGCTGGCGACTACAACAAGTATACAAGTTGGACGGCTCGCAATATTATTGTCTTGCTGCGGGCTTATCGTGAGAACCCGACAGCATTCGGCGACGACACCGGCATAGCCGAGTCGGGGAACGGCGTTCCCGACATTCTCGACGAAGTCAAGTGGGCGTTGGATTGGCTGGCGCGCATGCAAAACTCCGACGGCTCGCTGCTCTGCGTCCAGGGCTTGGATCCAGGCGAGCCCACCGTCGGCCGCCACGGGGCCGAGCTATTATGGTCCCGCAACGACAGCGGCCAGCCTGATGGGCGCGGCGGCGTTCGCCTACGCCGCCAAGACTTACTCAGCGCGATCTGAGGCCGATCTCAGGGCTTTCGGCGCCGATCTCGCCACCCGCGCCAAAAGAGCGTGGGATTGGGCGACGCGCCCATCCGAGCGTCCTCTACTACAATAACGACGACGCGAAGCAGCCGGGTTCCCGCGGGCTTGCTTCGGGCCAGCAGGAAATGGACGATGCGCAGCGCCTGTTTGCGAAATTCGAGGCCGCCGTCTATCTCTACGAGCTAACTAACGACGCGAGTTTACAAGGACTTCGTCGAATCCCACTACACGTCAATCGTCGCCGAGTTATGGCCCGACACAATGGGACGCGGATAGACAAGAAGTTCTCCTCGATTACACGAGCTTGCCGAATATTTCTCCTCAAGTAAAATCGGCGATCTTGACGAAATTCGTTGCCAGCATGACCAGGAACCCGGATCAGCTTCCAATGATACTCGGCAACAAAGACGCTTATCGCTCACCGATGAAAGACTATACATGGGGCAGCAACCAATCAAAGGCCCAACAGGCGAGACTATATCAGCTTTTGGCTCTGTATGACAACGATCGCCGCCACTGCAGCGAAGGCGGATTCTGCGGCAATGGAATACCTCCACTATATTCACGGCGTCAATCCGCTCGGTCTCGTCTATCTCACGAATATGAAAAAGGCCGGGGCGAGCCATTCCGCCAGCACCATGTTTCACAATTGGTTTGCTCACGGCACGCGCTGGGAAAGGGTCAGCGAACGCCATGCCGGGTCCCCCGCCGGGATATCTTGTGGGGGGTCCAAATCCATTTTATTCAAACGACAAATGTTGCACCGCCGCCATTTGAACCCGGGATATCGATGCTTTTCTTGACCGCCTTTTCTTTGCAGTAACAGTTACGCGCCGCCGCTCGGGCAGCCTGCGCTAAAGTCGTATCGAGAATTTAACGAGGGTTGGCCGGCGAATTCCTGGTCGGTAACGGAACCATCCACGGGCTATCAAGCACGCTACATCGGTGTTTTGGCGAAGTACGTGCGTTGAATTGTCTTTCCGTCGAGTTTGAATCGCCCGAAGCGAAGCCACGGTGTCTCCGCTCGATCTCGCCCTCAAGTCTTGACGCACTCCGGCAGGCGCTTTGGGTTCTCGAATTTCTTGAGCTCCTCCTCAGTGGCGCAGATGCGCAAGCCGAGCTTGCGAAAGCCCTCGATTTCGAAATCACGCTCGATCGTCCGGGCGAAAACTTCGCTTTCATTGGACCATATCTCCCATACCTGTTCGCCGTTTTTCGCGATTAGGTCGGCCTTGGCGCGCTCGGCATCGTGGGCGCGACCGAGAAAGGCGTAACTTACGGCACGCATGAACCGAGCGAATTTGTCGGTGCTTTCCTCCGGAATTTGATCGGTTATCTCGATAATCCGTTCGAATTTACGGCTGAAAAAATAGGGGAGTAAGAGGGCTGCCCGCCTGGCCGGGGGCATCTGGGGATCGAGACGCAAGACCAAGTCCGCCATGGCGAGACCGTCTTCCGGGCGTCCAAGGGCAGGGAGCTGCTGGGCGGCGATCGTAAGCACCAGGTTGTTGGTCGGGTTGTCCCGCACGGCGCCGTCGATCTCAGCCGACAATTCGGCCCACTGACCCATATCCGCGAAGTATCGGATCAGGCCAGCGTGCGCTGTGGCGTTGGACGGGTCGAGCGCCAGCGCCCGCCGCAAGTCGCTCTCAAATTCCTTGATCTGCGTCGCCCAAGGGAGGTCGAACACCCAATATTTTGCAAATTTGAGCCATGCACGCGTCGCATAAGCATGCGCGAAGTTCGGATCGAGAGCGATAGCCTTCTCGATATACTCGAGGCCCTTCACGTTCCCATCCTTAGTGCCCAATTTACGTTGTTCGTAGGCGAGCAAATAGAAGTCGTAGGCTGAAAGATTTGCCGAGGGGCGCCTTTTCGCGTCCAATAATAGACGGCTTTGGATCGCCCCGAGGTTTGAGCCGCCATTTCCGCCGAGCGACACCGCGACCTTGTCGGCCACCTCGGCCTGGACGGCGAACAAATCCTCGGCCGGCCGGTCCCAGCGCTCGGACCACAGCTGAGCGCCGGTGGCGGCGTCGATCAGCTCCGCTGTCACCCGCAGCTGGTCGGCCTGATGTTGGATGGAGCCCGCCAGCACATAGCCGACGTTGAGATCCTTAGCGACTTGCCGTGCATCGACCGGCTTGCCCTTGTAAGTCATGGTCGAATTGCGCGCGATAACCAGGAACTCCTTGTAACGCGCGAGGTCCGTGATGACGTCTCCGGTCATCCCGTCGGCGAGGCGGCTGGCCTGTTCGTCGCCGCCCAAATTGTCGAATGGCAGAACCGCGACCGCCGGCGCCGCGACGGCGGCGGATCGATTGGCGTCGAGGAAATGCCAGGCTCCCGCCACAACCGCAATAAGCGCGGCCATCCCCGCCGCCACCACGAGCGCGAGCCGCGAGCGCCCTTTCGCCTCTGGCGGCTTCGCCGGCGCGGGTTTGGGCCGGGCGGGGACGCCGACTTGCAGCGAATAGACCCGGATCGGCCGTTCGATGTTCTTGAGCTGCGTCGGGCCGAGGTCGGCGACCGCCATGTCGAGCCTGCCGCTCACCTGGCGATAGGCGTCCTCGGACAGACAGATCGCGCCCGGTTCGCATACGCCCTCCAGCCGCGTGGCGATGTTGACGCCGTCGCCCATCAGGTCCCCGTCGGTCTCCTCAACCACGTCCCCGAGATGAATGCCGACGCGAAACTCGATGCGGCGCTCCGGCGGCAGGCCCGCGTTGCGCTCGACCATGCCGTTCTGCACTTCGATCGCGCAGCGCACGGCGTCGACCACGCTGCGAAATTCGATGAGGCTGCCGTCCCCGGTGCGCTTGACGACGCGGCCGTGATGGAGGGCGATGGTCGGATCGATCAGGTCGCTGCGCAGCGCCCGGAGCCGCGCCAGAATGCGATCCTCGTCCGCTCCCGCGAGCCGGCTATAGCCGACAATATCCGAAACCAGAATCGCCGCAATCTTCCGGGTCTCGCTCATGGCGCGCCTCCGGCGTAACGCAGCGTATCACAAAACCGTGAAGGGCCCCGCTTTTATTTCAATGAGCCGAATTGGGCCGAGGGAAAGGCAGACGTGAGCCGCTACCCCGCGAAAGGCGGCATGACGGCGATTTAGCGTGCGCCCGGTCTGCGAATGACCGCCATTTGCGCATCCTTCCCATTGCACGCGATCGGTGAAGGCCTGAATCCGCCGGAGCAACCTACGCTGACTGACTACCGATCGACCCTGACCCGCCTACGCCCCGTTCACTCCTCCTTGAACCCGTATTCCGGCACGCCCTGCTCGGCGCCGTAATATTTGTACGGCAGGAACTTGCCGGACATAACGGGCCGAACGCGGTCGCCCTTCGGGTTCGCAAGCCGGTCGAGTTCGAGATCGAAGTCGATCGCCGACATGATTCCGTCGCCGAATTCCTCCTCGATCAGCGCCTTCAACGCGGGGCCGTTGACCATGATGAGCTCATAGAAACGGTAGATGAGCGGGTCGGTCGGCGGCATGGCCATGCCGCGCGTCGGGACCTCGTTCAGCATGCGCTTTTCGGCCTCGGACAGCCCGAACAGGCTCGCGGCCCGCTCGGCGAGCGGCTTCGGCAGCTTCATCTGCCCGAGCAGCGCGCCTACCACGAGGATTGACGACATGCCGCCGACCTCGTCGGTGATGTGTTTCCAGCTCCAGTTCTTTTCGCGCTTGATGTCGAGGATCTTTTCGGCAAGGTCGGCTCGGTTCATGGGTTCGATATCCAATTTGGAAAACCGGGTCGCGCCGGCGCTTTACGTTTATGCAAAGGGCGGTCCAAGCGGCCGAATTTTTTGAAGCAAATTGCATTTTGGTCGAACCACGGTCGTCATCGCGAGCGTAAGCGAAGCTCAATACCAAAGGCTCTGTTGCGTGACCTCTCGTATAATTGGATCACGGAGGGAGAGCCGATAGGCCTTTCGGATCAGAAACTGCAACAGAATCCGGAGGTCAAGATGAGACGTTCGATCATTGTAGGACTTGTGCTCGCGTCATTCGCGGGGCCGGTGCTAGCCAATCCGTATAGCGGCGTGAGTGCGGGCAAATACCGCCACCAAGTCTATCACCGAAGCATAACCATTGGACCGTTTGTGCCTTACCCGCCGGGGGTTGGCGACACGGATGGTCTCAGCCGTCGCCTCAGTGACTGCAACAAGGGCTGCATCGGTGGCAACCCGCTCTAACAGAGGGATTGAGTGGGCCTCGCTCTGCTTCCCCGTCATGGCCGCGCCCGGACTGTCCCGGCCATGACGCAAGCGTGCGCGGACGGCCATCCCTTCGATCGCTTAGCCGACGCTCGCCACGACACGGATCGCAAACGCCCTCCAAACGCATCCGCTTTTCGCTCTCGGATAGCCCGAAGAGTGTGCCCGCTTTTTCGGCCAGGGGCTTGGGCAGTTTCATCTGCCCGAGCAGCGCGCCTACGACCAGAACCGGCGACATGCCGCTTCCAGCTCCAGCCCTTCTCGCGCTTGATGTCGAGGATCTCTTCGACGAGTTCGGCTCGCTTCATGGGTCAAATCCAGTTCGGAAGGCCGCGGACCGCGGCGACTCCCGCCCTGAAGCAAGAGACGATCCAGCGACAACTCCGTTGTTAGATCGGGAACACGCCTCCTCAGTTCGCTCGCGAGCACTGTCCTCTAATCATCCCTTCCTCCCCCCGATCCATTCCTTAAGAAAATCTCTCACTCCTGTAGAGATTTTCATCAGGCCTTCTCCTATAGCGTACAGTACCCCTCGAGGGTGCACGCTAATTGAGAGAATCTGGTCGAGAAACTTTTCTCGGCCGGCTTCCCATCGCTGAGCTAAAACTAGCAGTACGCTGGGAATCACATAGTACAGTGAATAGGTTATATCAGTAACTATCGCCCAATTTATCGCACTAGGGATAATGTTAATACGAGAATTAAAATGCAAAACTTGTACTAAATCTGTAAAGAATTCCCTAGACTGTGTGTATAGAGAGAGTGCAATTGTAACAAAATAACTTCTACGTGATAGTATAATCCACTAGTGTTATATATTAACCAAGAGGAGATAGATGGAATTAAAAGAGATCCCGTAAATTGTAACCCAGTGGAAGCGATAGAGAAATTTAATAAATTTACTTCCTCAAAAGTAGTATAGTCGACAAGTCCATGCGCTAAAAAGACTGATAATAATACAAATCCATAGACGATTAATGTCAACATGAGTGGAGGCATAATCAGCGAAACGAATAAATCTATTACTATTATTATACCGAAAGTCAGTGACGAAGTTGTAATAATAGACAGAATCCATATCGTGAAATTAAATGATATGAGCAAAGATATTGTTAAAGGGACTGACAAAATTAACAATGTAACCGCTCCCTGGCCCCATATCGGCGAGCTTAAGCATCATCAAATTAGTCTTGACAGAATTGTCCAAAAATAATAAATAGTTATTTTTAAGCTTAATAAAATCTCGTGCTGCATAGCTTCCTGCAGAATCCAGACAATATTCGCAATCTCTATCTCCGGGTAAGCAGCTAGGTAAACTTTTTGTCGCCTCTATATAAGCTACTTTTGATTGAAAATCTAAGTCAAACGTAATATTACCCCTGACTATTGTATTGATCTCTGATCTATCTTCTCTATAAGAAGAACCTACTGATCCGGCGAATACAATCAATAAGAGAAACCAGAACAGCTTTATAAACGTCGGAATACGTCTTCTTGTGCTGTTTTTTCGTACTCTTAGAGCTTCCGTCAGTTTCTGTGCAGTGGTTAGATCAGCTGTAAAAAGCCAGAAATCCTCGATTTTCGATTTTATGGTCGCCTTATCTGAACCATCCAGGAATAACTCATTGATCGCGACGAGCAACAAACCAGTAAAGTACAGAGCCAGACCAACAACAAATTGCATTAATAAAAAAAGGTTTAGACCTGACATCCAGCTCATCTGAACCACTCTGATCCCGCGATCATACAATCTGAAGAAAAACAGGGTCGGCCGACGTTAAATATGATTGGGCACCACCCGAACCTTTGTCACATCGGACTTCACGAGTTTTCCACAAACCGAATTGGGCGGCAGGCCGCGTATGCCCCGTCAACCTCTCTCCGAATGTTCAAAGCAGCCCTCAAATCGTCCTGTCTGAGGAAATCCGCCGATATTGTAGGCACTGTGTTTCCACCTTTATTCGCTTTCTTGCTTCTGAGCACATATCAGGGCTGACGCAGCAGGCCGCGCTTGGTAGATAGCCAAATGCGAGTGCTCATTCGCGGCGCGGTCGCGCTCGCCATGCTTATTGCCGCCTATTGGGCTTGGGCGCTCGCGGGCGCGGCGCAGCTTGCGTCGGCCGCCTCGCGCGACGATGCGCAAGCGGTGCTGGAGCGCGTCGATCTGCAGCCGCTCATCCGCTCCGTGAGCAGCCAGATCGCGCGCGCCTATCTCGGCCAGAATCCCCAACTTCAAAACCCGCCATCGCCTCGGAAGGGCGTCTTTCTCAACGCTTCCGCAGCTGAGATGCTGCTGCGCGCGCTGCTCACGCCGGACAACATCGCGGCGCTTTTGAATCAGGGACGCGTGGGCGTCCTCAACGCCGGCGGCCAGGACGCCGGAACGGTCTGGGGCATGCCCTCGCTCAGCGAAACATTCAACGCCCGTCCCTTGCAGGTCCTGATCCACTCCTGTTTCGACGGTCCACTCAGCTTCGTCGTTGGCCTCGACAGCCCCGATGGGCTTTATCGCCTCCACATGAGACTGTCCGGAATCACCTGGCGCTTGTCGGCCGTCGACATTCCCGAGCCGGTCACTGCCCGGCTGGCGAACCTCATCGCGCAGCGGATCGGCGGAGCGGTGAAAGTTCCCGGCGGTTGAGCGGGACTCGGCTCTTAGGCGCGGGCGATCAGCTCGTCGCCGAAACAATTGCTTTACACTAAAACAGAATTAATGCTATCCTACCTTCGATTCAACCTACGCTGTTTGGCGGCGCGAGAAAGGGATGAGCGGATGCTCGCATGGGCGCCGTTTCGTGCAACCGAGTAGGCGAGCTGAAGGAAGAGGGAGATTTTTTGTTTGAATCGGCTGTAACCCATTGAAAAGTCTCGATTTAGAAAAATAAACGTTAGTAAAAGAAAGCAAATTTACTAGCGTTTAAGCGCTTTTATTTGCGTTTACTTGCATGGGAGTTCGCCCACAAGTTGTCCTGGCGGCCTCACGGGGGCGCCTTGAGGCAGGCCATTGGACAGAGCGGACGCGATATTACCGCGCCGCCTCCGCGACGTCGACGACCCGGATCTGCGCCCGCTCCCGGCCACCGTAGCGGTTCACCGAGAGTGTCCCGGCGAGATGCACCGGGGCGCCCCTGAGGCGGATGAGGGCCTCGCCGAGCTTCTTGTCCGAAGCGCGGAACGCGATCCCCTCGACCGCCCGCCCGTCGCCCGCGACGGCGCGCAGGCGCAAGTGGCGCCCCTCGACCCCGACGGGCGTCACCTCCGCCAGGCGATGGCGGGGCAAGGCGAATAGCGGCTCCGGCGCGCCCGCGCCATAGGGGCCGGCGGCCTCCAGGCGATGGACGAGCTCCGGCGTCGCCGCATTCGCCGTGAGCGCCGCGTCGACTTTGAGACCCGCTTCAGCCCGCGCCTTGCTCACCGCTTCGCCGAGCCGCTCCTCGAGGAAGGCGCGCCAGTCGCCGAGCCGCTCGCTCATGAGCGTGACCCCCGCCGCCATCGCATGTCCGCCGCCCTTGATCGCGACGCCTGCTTCGATCGCCGCGCGCACCGCCCGGCCGAGGTCGACGCCCACGATCGAGCGGCCGGAGCCGGTCGCCTGTCCGCCGACGAGGGTGAGCGCGAAGGCGGGGCGCTCGAACCTCTCCTTGAGCCGCGCCGCCAGCAGGCCGACGATCCCCGGCGGCCATGTCGCTCCCGCCACCACGACCGCGGCGCCCCTTTCCTCCAGGCCCAACGCGAACAAAGCTTCCGCCTCGGCCTCCGCCAGCGCCTCGATCTCGATCTGCTGGCGGATGCGGTTCAGCCGGTCGAGCTCGACCGCTATCGTGCGCGCCTCGATCTCGTCCGCCGTGGTCAGGAGCCGGACGCCCAGCGCCGCGTCGCCGATGCGTCCACCGGCGTTGATGCGCGGGCCGATGACAAAGCCCAAATGGTAAGGTCGCGGCGGTCCGTCAGCGCCGGCGATGTCGAACAAAGCGGCGAGTCCGGGCCGGCGACGCTCACGCATGATCGCGAGGCCCTTGACGACAAAGGCGCGATTGAGCCCGATCAGCGGCACGACATCGGCGACGGTCGCGAGGGCCACGAGGTCGAGGGAAGCGAGCAAATCCGGACCTTTGCCGCCGTTCCAGAAGCCTGCCTCGCGCAAAGCGCGATTGAGCGCGACGAGCGCCATGAAGACGACGCCCGCCGCGCAGAGATAGCCGAGCCCGGAAAGGTCGTCCTCACGGTTGGGATCGACAAGCGCCGCCGTTTTCGGCAGCGCCTCCGGGGCCTGATGGTGATCGAACACGATCACGTCGAGCCGAAGCTCGCTCGCGATCTCGAACGGCTCGCGGCTGACCGCTCCGCAATCGACGGTCACGATCAAAGTCGCGCCTTGCGACGCGAAACCATGAATTGCCTCGGCGTTGGGGCCGTAGCCCTCGGTCACGCGATCGGGGATATGGACGATGGTCTCCAGTCCGCAGGCGTTGAGATATTCGCTCATGAGCGCGGCGCTGCACGCGCCATCGACGTCGTAGTCGCCGAAGATCGCCACACGTTCATGGGCCAGGACCGCGCGCTTGAGGCGATCGGTCGCCGCCTCCATGTCGCGCAGGCAAAATGGGTCCGGCATCAGATCGCGGAGGGTCGGATCAAGATGGCGGTCCACCGCCTCTGGCGCAACGCCGCGCCCCGCAAGCACGCGCGCGATCAGTTCGTCATGCCCGCCGATTTGCGCGATGGCGAGCGCGCGCACTTCTCCTGCCGCGTCAAGCCGAGGGCGCCACGGCTGGCCGAGCGCCGAGGTCTCTACGTCGAGGAAGTAATCGGAGGGCGTCAAAACTCCGCCTTGGATCGGCAGCGCGGCGGCCCGCGAATCATTCGCCGCACGGAGAATCATGCCAGAAGGCGTGCTGATCCGGAAGGAATTTGCGCTGTTTGAGCGTCCGTCCTCCCCAGGCGCTTCGAGCGCAAAGGCCGCCGACAGCGCTTCACCACCAGAGGCCGGGCGTCGCCAATTCCACCAGCGCGTCGTCGGGATCGCGCATGTAGAGGCTCAACCCGCCTCGCGGCCAGCGATATTCGGCAACAATGTTCACCCCGCGGTCGGAAAGCCGCTTGCGCCAGGCGTCGACATCATCGGCCCCGATCGAGAATGCGAGGTGCAGGCGCCCGCGGCCATCGTGCCCGGGAATTGCGCCGCCCGGATCGACGACGTCGTGCTCGGTTGCGCCGGCCTGAAACACCAGCAAGACGCTGCGCTGCGCGATCTCGAAGGCGACCAGCCGCGGCGAATCGACGAGCGCCTTGAATCCGAACAGATCGCGATAGAACGACGCCGTACGTTTGAGGTCGCGCGCGTAGAGCGACGTCTCTAGGACGCCCTCGATCGCCGGGGCGCCGCCCCGTTCCGCCATCGCCTTCTCCGGACGCGTTCAAATGATCGCGGCAAATAGTGTGACCGGCTGCGGACGATAAGTACAAACGTCAGCTTCGAGAAGCCCGGCCGTTCTCGCCCGTTCAGAACGCGAGGCGCCCGCCGACGACTGCAAGCGTGCCTGCCAGGATCGGGCGTAAGACGTGGTCAGGAACCCGAGAAGCGAAGTGGCTGGAAATCATAATGCCCGGGATCGACCCGACGAGCAGGGAAACGAGCATATGGAAGTCGACGGATCCGAGCCACCAATGCCCGGCGCCGGCGATCAGCGTCAGCGGCACCGCGTGCGCGATATCCGACCCCACAATGCGGACGATTGGAGACTTGGGATAAAGCGTCAGCAGAACCGTCGCGCCGATGGCGCCGGCGCCAACGGACGAGATCGTCACCAGGACACCGAGAACCGCGCCGAGCGCGATGGTGAGAACGCTGATGGTGTTCTCGCTTGCGCCGTCCATAACCCGCGCCAGGCGGGCCAGCATCGCCTTGCGGAAAATGAGCGTAACCGCAGTCATGATCAGGGCGATTCCAAGCGTCGTGCTGATGATTCCTCCGCTCGCTTTGGAGGACGACCCCAGATGCGCGAGCAGCAGAAGCGACAACAGCGCTGCAGGCACGCTCCCGTAGGCGAGACGACGCGTGATCCTCCAGTCGACCGAACCGTGATAGGCGTGCACCGCCCCGCCGCTGATTTTGGTGACGCCCGCGTACAGAAGGTCAGTCCCCACGGCGGTCGCCGGATGGACCCCGAAGACCAGCACGAGCAGCGGCGTCATCAAGGAGCCGCCGCCTACTCCGGTAAATCCGACCAAAAGCCCGATGGCCAGCCCGGAAACCGCGAAGACAGGATCGATGCCATGAAACATTGACGAAGCCTGTTCGGCCGCCCAAGATCTAATATTGATTAAACTACTGGACTTTTGGCTCGACGTCAACCGCTGCGGCTGTCGCGACGCGCCGTCCCCTGCGCTCTCTGAGCGCAAGATAGGCGCCGCAAGCGACGACCAAAGCCGCCCCGACCAGAGTGGCGGCGGCGGGCCAATCGCCAAAGACCACCACGCCAGAAATGATCATCCAGATGAGCTGGGTATAGGTAAAGGGCGTGAGGATCGGCGCTGGAGCAAACCGGTGCGCCACAATCAAAAGCCCGTGGCCGGCAGTCCCGAAGACGCCCAACGCGCCCATGAGCAGCCAGGCTCCCGCACTCGCGGGCTGCTGCCAGACCCAAGGCAATATCGGAGTCAAACAGACGATCCCCGCGATCTGCGTCCAGGCGAGCGTCGTCTGCGCCGCATCCGCTCCGGCGAGCTTGCGGGTCGCCAGCACATAACCGGAATTGCAGACCACACCAGCGATCGCAACGAGCACAATCGGTTGAAACGCGGTCGTCCCCGGGCGGGTGGCGATCACAACTCCGAGAAATCCGATCGCAATGACGATTATGCGCTCAGTACTCACCTTTTCGCCCAGCAAGGGTCCGGCAAGAAGCGCGACGAAGATGGGCGTGAGAAAGGAAATTGTTGCGGTCTCAGACAGCTGCAACTGATGGACGGCGAGTAAGTTCGCGCTCGTCGAGCCGAAAAGCAGCGTCGAACGCAAGAGCTGCAACCAGGGCCGCTTCGAGCGCAGGGCGACCGGCCGCGACAGCGCGCGCGATCCGGCGAGAGCGATCAGCGACGCCCCGATGTAGCGCGTCCATATGATTTGCGTGATCGGCAAAGAAGCGCTTAGCCATTTCGCGCAACTATCCAGCCCCGTGAAGCAGACCATCGCCCCGCACATGAGCGCGATCGCGAGAATCCGCATCCGGCGGTCCTCGACTTCGGCCGCAGCCGCTCTTGTGACGATCGAGGACGCCAACTCACGACGCTTCGCGTTCGATGCGGATCACCTGGGGCCTCTCGCGCACCACGCCGTCCTCGACTGTACGCGCGAGCGCCTCCCGGATCGACGATTTCGTCGTGCCATGGGTCATGAGCACAACCGGCACAACGCCGGCGCCCGCCGCCTCTCTCGCGGCGCGCTTTTGCATGATCGCCTCGAGCGAGATGAGCTGGTCGCCCATCCGCGCCGCGATCGCCCCCATGGCGCCCGGACGGTCAACGACTGCAAGCCGCACGTAATAGCCGCCCTCGTGCCGCTGCATCGGCACACGATCTTCCTCGACAAGCGATGCAGCAGGCCGACCGAACGGCGGCACGCGGATCCCGCGCGCGATGTCGACAATGTCCCCCGCCACCGCCGACGCGGTCGCATCGCCGCCTGCTCCCGGTCCGACCAACGTCAGTTCCCCGATCGCGTCGCCTTCGATGGAAACCGCATTGAGCACGCCCATGGTCTGGGCGAGCGGCGCGCTCTTGGCGACCATCGTCGGATGCACTCGCTGCTCAACGCCGTGGGCGGTTCGTTCGGCGACGCCCAAGAGCTTTATCCGAAATCCAAGTTCGTCCGCGGCGCTCAAGTCGGCGAGCGTGATTGTTTCGATCCCTTCGACCGAAACCGCGCCCGCGTCGATCTTGGCGCCGAAAGCGAGGGAGGCGAGGATTGCGAGTTTGTGGGCGGTGTCGAAGCCGCCGACGTCAAACCCTGGATCGGCCTCCGCGTAGCCAAGTTTCTGAGCCTCGCTGAGGCAAGCCTCGAACGGGAGATTCTCGGTCTCCATGCGCGATAGGATGTAGTTGCAGGTGCCATTGAGTATGCCGGAAACGCGCTGAATTGAATTGCCGGCCAAACTCTCTCGCAGGGTCTTGATGACCGGTATGCCGCCGCCGACCGCCGCCTCGAAGAACAATTGCCCTCCCGATCGCTCGGACATAGCCGCGAGTTCGAAACCATGCGCGGCGAGCATCGCCTTATTCGCGGAGACGACCGAAACTCCGCGCGAAAGCGCGGCCTTGACGGCGTCGAATGCGACGCCATCGGCGCCGCCGATCAATTCAACGAAAAGGTCAATGTCGGCGGTGGCGGCAAGCGCCTCTGGATTGGCGAAATAAGCAGCGTCGCCGAGGTCGACTCCCCGGTCGCCCTTCCTCCGCGCGCTGTACGCGACCACCGCAAGGTCGCGTCCCGCTCGCATGACCAACCCGGCGTATTGGCGCTGAAGAAGCCGAATGAGGCCCGTCCCCACCACCCCGAGACCGGCGACGCCCAGGCGAAGCGGGTTCGTCATTATCTCCTCGCTCCGCCCGGCGGAGAACTTGATCTCGAGCGAAGTGTCCCGAGTTGCGGCTGGAAATCAAGGGCGGACGGGCGGCTCAACCGTATCGTTCGGCGGCCGACTTCCGCTTCTTCTTTCGCTCCTTGCGCGCGGCGTAGCGCGCGTCCCGCTCAAGCTTCCGTTCATACTCGAGCCGCTCGGCCTCTTCGCGCTGGCGTTGGGCTTCGGCCTCGCGTGCAAGCGCTTCGAGCCTCAGCTGCTCCTGGCGGGCGGCCTCCTCGGCGGCGCGGCGGGCGGCTTCAGCCGCCTCCTGTTCCGCCTTGCGCTTTGCGCGTTCGGCGTCGCGAACTTTTCGCGCTTCGAGGATCTCCTTCCGCTTAGCCTGGCGCTCGACGACCGCGGGATCTGCAGGATCGTACTTCGAATTGGCGAGAAATTTCTCCGCCATTTCCTTCCGCGCCTTGGCGGCGGCGGCCTGGCGATCAGCAAACTTATTGCCGTTCAGAAAAGACATTGGTTCCTAGACGACTGGTTGTTGGGGATGCGCGCTCATGACACAGCGTGAACAGAACGGCAATTGTTTTTGCAGCAATGCCGCGATGCGCCAGCAGCAAAGCCTAAGGATTTTCCGCGGCACTCTTTTCTTACGCCCTGACAATCTTGCTGACCTCGATCATACGACTTGGCGTGTTCACGACCGCGTGATCGTCCCAGCTTTTGATGCTGACGGAGCGCCGCCAGTCCAAGCCCTTTTCAAAATCCCGCTTCGTCCGCAACGCGAATCCGTTCCAAAAAACGCCCAGGCGAAAGTCAATAAACGCCAATAAATGAGGAGAAACGTTAGTAAATTAGCTCGCGTTTAACAGCGTTTATTTTTACGAATCGGGACTTTTTTCAATGGGTTACAACCGATTCAAATAAAAAAACTCTTCCGTCTCAGGCCTCCGCCTCCAATGCCCCTCATGGCGGGTCATTTCTCACCTCATAGCCAGCCCGCGCGAAGCACGAGCCTTGATTCCGCCCGTAGGAAAATTTTTATCATATAGTTTCGTTTTTCCAAAACAATTGTTCGACAAAATTGCGCGCTGGGCCCTCATGTTCCCGCTCCGGCGAATCCCGGCCACCGCCGCATCCTCGACAAGCTGATCCGCCGCCGGCGATAGGGTTGCATTGCGCCTTGGACATGTTTGAGACAAAAGGCGGGGCTTCAACTGCTCACTGAGCCGTTGCGGACACAAGCTTTCGCATCCTCCCATGGCCTTGACCCGCAGCGCGCCCGCCGCCGTCCAAACAGCAAGCTTTGATGTTCGCGGCGCCGTTCGCTTTTGGCTGATCGCGGTCGCCGGCCTTATCTTTCTGATGGTGCTGGTCGGGGGCGCGACAAGGCTGACGGAATCCGGCCTCTCCATCACCCAATGGAAGCCGGTCACGGGAATCCTCCCTCCGCTGAATGGCGCGGAATGGCAGGCCGAGTTCGACCGATACAAGCAAATCCCGCAATTCGCCACGCTCAATCCAGACATGACGATCGATGGCTTCAAGGCGATCTTCTGGTGGGAATGGGCCCATCGCCTGCTGGCCCGCGTCGTGGGCGCGGCGTTCATCCTGCCGGGCTTATGGTTCTGGTGGAAAGGTCAGCTCAAGGGCGCGCTCGGCCGCCAGGTCGCGGTCGCGACGGGGCTACTCGCTCTCGAGCCGATTGTCGGCTGGTGGATGGTGAGCTCAGGCCTGAGCGAGCGCACCGAGGTGGCGCAGGAACGATTGGCGCTGCACCTCATGATCGCCGCCGCAACCTTCGGCGCGCTGATCTACGCCGCGGTCGGCTTAAGCGAACGGACGCGGGCGGCGACGGCGACGCGCGGCTTCGCGATTTCGGCCTGGATCTTCGCGGCGCTTATCTTCTGTCAGCTCGGCCTCGGCGCGCTGGTCGCGGGCTTACGCGCCGGCCTCATCTACAACACCTGGCCGCTCATGGGATCGAGCCTTGTACCAGGAGAGGCGTTTCGCCCCAATCCGCTGCAAGCGATCTTCGGCGATCCGGCGACGGCGCAGTTCGACCACCGGATGATCGCCTATACAGTCGTCGCCTTCGCAATTGTTCAGGCGATCGTTGCGCTGCGCGCCGCGCCGGGCTCGCCGCTCGCGAGCCGCGCTGTGCTCCTCGCCGCGGTCGCTCTGCTCCAGGTCGCGCTCGGCGTGGCGACGCTGCTAGCCGTCGCGCCAATCGCGCTTGCGCTACCGCATCAGGCGCTGGCGCTCGCCCTCTTCGGCCTTGCGGTCGTCCACCTGCGCGCCACCGAGAGGGAGCAAGGCGATCCCGAAGGGGACTGACGGGTGAGTTGCGGCTTCCTTTCGTCGCTGTGGGGGCAGACTCAGTGCGCGAGCGTCGGTCCGAGGTGGGAGAAAAGGTAAGCAACACCGGTCCATTGCGGGTCGCCCATTTTGACATCGAGCGGTTGCCCAATGTAAAGTTGCGCGATGTAAAGGAGAGAGAACAAGAGACTTAGTTTCGAGCGAGGTCCGCATGAACATAACAAGGCGCATTTATGTAAGCTTACCAGCGGACCATTGGTTGCCGACTAGCATGAACGATTTAAAGTGGGCGATCGTCGACGAGATTGAGAAATCTTGGATACACCCCCGAGGTCTTCACAAATCCGCGAGGGAAGCCTGGTCTCGCCTCGTCAAGGGCCTGGGGCGCCCGTGACGCCGAAGAAATCGCCCGACGCTGCGTGGGGACGGCGATCATAGGTATGGCGCGTTGGAATTTTCAAGACAGCGAGGGACGTGGGGCGCGCCTTCCGACGGAGTTCAACCACTACGAAGGCGCGCTTGCTCGTACGCTAGGTCTTCCGACCTTGGTGCTCGTACAACACGATGTCATGCGACGCGTTGTCTTCGACCCGACTTTTGGAGGATTCGTCGGTGAGATACCGGCGACAGCAGACCCAGGATGGCTGAAAACCGAGCAGTTTCGCGTTCCGTTCGGCTATTGGAGAATGCAGCTCTATGCGAGACGAGATGTTTTTCTGGGCTACTGCAGCAGTTCCCGGGCGACGGCGGCAAGCCTCAAGCACTTTCTTCAAAGCACTGGAGTCACCGTTCTGGACTGGCAGACCGACTTTATTGCAGGTCGCTCCATTCTGGCTCAGATCGAGGAGGCCGCCTCGCGCTGCAATGCGGGGATATTCCTCTTCACCAAGGACGATGATCTGGCCGACAAAGACCAGCTGGACATCTCGGCTCCGCGAGACAACGTGGTGTTTGAGGCCGGCTATTTCATTGGGCTAAAGGGCAAGCGGAACGTACTGATTGTCAGGGAAAAGGGCTCAAAGATGCCCGCCGATTTGGGCGGAGACATCTATGCGCTGCTTCCAGATAGGGTCGATATCGGGCCGATCGAAAGAGTTGTGTCAGGTTTCATGGCCGCCTTGTGACTGCGAAAGTCCGCGGAACACGAATCACAAGCGACGTTGTACACCGCCGCCGCTCTTGTCACGCAGTCGAGCGCGCCGGACTTGCCCGCCATAGCGCGCGGATGGCGACAACGACAAAAGCCGCGCCGCCCAGGATGGTGAAGATCGAAGCGATCCCATGCACCGCCATGCCGGCGGCTGCGACTGTGTCGAGCGATCCGGCGCCGGACGGAGTCTTGCGCAGGGCGCCATAACCGCCGGCGACGAACATCGCGATCGAGGCAACGAACTGACCGCCGCCATAGAGGCCGATAAGGACGCGCGTCGCGCGCGCCGGCGCAGAGGGCTTGCCCAGTTCCTTGAGTCCATAAGTGAGCAGCATGCCAGCGCTCGAGACGCTGACTGCGGTGATTACCGCGTGATAGTGCGCCGGCGTGCGGGTGTCGGAGCCGTTGATCAGGAACCCCATCACGCCGCCCAGCGCGAATAAAGCCAGTGATATGGCGAGAGTGAAAAAGGCCGGATCGAGCCACGGCCATGGCGAAGGCGCTCGAAGGGCGCGCGTTGCAAGCGAAACGGCGAAGATCAGCGTCGGCGCGGCGATCCCAAATTGCAGCAGACGGAACGCCTCGCGCTGATTGTCGGAGAAGGGAGCGAAAGTCGCGTAGAACGCCGGCGCCGCGACGGCGATCAGCGCAATGAGGGCCACGGAGGCAAGGAAGACGCGGTAATCGACCGCCTCTTCGCCAAGGCTCATGCGCGCAAGGATCGACCAGTTCGTCACCAAGAGGGCGGCGTAGACGAATTGCAGCACGTGACCGCCTCCCCAGAACAATTCCTCGCGCGACGCCAGCTCGCCCTTATACGCAAGCAGCGTGGTGGCGACGCCGAAACACGCCAAGGCCAGAACGTAGACGAAACCGCCAAGCGCCATCGCGACCGCAAGCGGCGGCGCTGAGGCGAGCCGCCCGGGCAGATTGATAAGAAGGCGGACGACCGGCGCAAGCACGCCCAACGCCAGCGCCAACAGGCCGATGTCATAGGCCGGATGGCGAATGATCGGAATGTAATTGGTGAGCGCAGGCTGCGTCGCCTCGAGGAAAGCGGGCGCGAACAGGCAGGGAAAAGCCAGGAGCACGGCGCCCTGCCCGATCCGTCCAAGCGGCGCAGCGCGCACGTCGCCGGCGAGTTTCAGCGTCGCGACGCTGACCAGGAAGGCGAAGACGCCTTGCAGCCAGATTACCAGCGAGAACACGACGTGGATGACGAGCCCCTTGTAGAAGAAGTCGATTGGCCAGAACGGCGTCTTCTCCATGCCGGGAATACGCGACAGCGCGAGCAGAAGCGCGAAGACGCCGGCGACAGCGAGCGCGCCGACAGCGAGCCACGCCCATCCGATGAGCTCGCGTCGAACAGCGCTTCTCACGCCGGCGACGGATCGCGCGCGACCGAGGGAGGTGACTGTTTGCGCCGTTTGGGTCATGGCAGGATCGGAACAGTCAACTCGCCGCCATCGGATAGAGGTGGATCGCCATAACGTAGACGACGAGGCCAGAGACTGCGACAAAGAGCCACGCCGGGAAGGTGAAACGCGCCAGCCGCTTATGCGTCGCGAACCTTTGTCTGAGCGCGTTGTAGAAGGTCGCCGGCACGAGGACCGCGACAACGAAGGCCATAAAAACGTGAATCGCGAGCAACGTGAAATAGATCGGCCGGATCGCGCCATACCCGCCGAATTTCGCTAGACCCGCGAACGCGTGATACACGAGATAGACCGCGAGAAACGCGACGCCGAGCCCGATAGCGACGAACATCGTGCGCCGGTGCCCCTCGCGATCGCGCGCGCGGATGCGGCTGTAGGCGCGCAGAAGAACGACGATGGTCGCCGCATTGATGACGGCCAGCACGTGCGGCAACTCACGAATGACATTCATCGCGGCGTCAACCCTGGCTCGTCGTCTTGAGCACGAAGCTGACATACATCGCGACCGCCACAGCGACGAGGACGATCAGCACGATCCAGTTACGCCGCTTAACATTTGGGTCAAGGTTTGCCATGTTGACTTCGTTGGGCCGCTCTAGTTCCGGCTTGGCACTCCGGCGACAGCCGCATTTGAGCCGCCAGGTTTAAACGCGTCCCCGCAGCATGACCTCGGCGAGCATCGCCGCGAACAGGACGAACAAGTAGAGAATTGAGAAGCCGAACAAGCCCATGGCCGCTTTGCGCCGCGCCGATTCATCGCCGTTGCGCAGGCGGTACAGGCCGAACGCGCGCCAAAGGAACCCCGCGTCCGCCGCAACGGCGACAGCCCCGTAGAGGAGGCCCACGCCCGGGATCAGCATCGGCCCAAGCGACGCTGGAACGAGCAGAATTGAATAGGCCACGATCTGCCGGCAGGTCTTAACCGGGCCCACGACGTTGGGCAGCATCGGCACGCCGACCCGCTCGTAATCGCCGCTGCGGCACAAAGCCAACGCCCAGAAGTGCGGCGGCGTCCATAAGAAGGTGATGAGGAACATCGCGATCGCGCCTGCCGAGACGCAATTCGCCGCGGCGGCCCACCCGATCGCGGGCGGCAGCGCGCCCGCGGCGCCGCCGATGACGATGTTGAGCGGCGTCGAACGCTTCAAAACCATCGTGTAGAGCGGAACGTAAATGGCGATGGTCAGCGCCAGCAGCGCCGCCGCCAGCATGTTGACCTTGATCGCAAGCGCAGCAACCGACACGATCGAGAGCAGAATCCCGATCGCCAGCGCCTCCAGCGGAGGCACCACGCCGCGCGGGATTGGGCGCATCGCCGTCCGCGCCATATTGGCGTCAATGTCGGCGTCCCACCACATGTTGAGCGCGCCGCAGGCCCCTGCCCCGCCGGCCATCGCCGAGAGCGTGGCGAGCAGCCTCATCCAATCGATCGGCGCCGGCGCAAGGGCGAAGCCGACTGCGCCGGTGAAGACAACGAGCGACATGACCCGCGGCTTGAGCAGAACAAGATGATCAACAACGCCGTCCCACGGCCGCGCAGGAGTCGGCTTAAGGACGCGGCGCTCACCCGCAACTGTTGTCGATCGAACTGTCACTCTGCTTCGCCCAAGGTAGCGCGCCACGTCGTGGCGCCTTAGAACGCCATCGCGGCGCCGCCGCGCGGGCGCCGACCTCTACCATAATTGCAATGGCCGTCGACCGCAAAAGTGAGGCCGCGCCTAGCTCGCCGCATTCGCCTCGCTGAGCGCGGCCGCGCCGGATTGGAATTGCAGCCGGGCCAGACGCGCGTAGACGCCGTTACGCGCGACCAGCGAAGCGTGATCGCCCTCCTCGACAATGCGACCCGCCTCCATTACCATAATTCGGTCGGCCTTCAGCACCGTCGCAAGCCGATGCGCGATGACCAGGGTCGTGCGGCCGGTCATCACATCGTCGAGCGCGCTCTGCACCAGCGCCTCATTTTCCGCGTCGAGGGCCGAGGTCGCTTCGTCGAGCAGCAGGATTGGCGAATCTTTGAGGATCGCCCGCGCGATTGCGAGCCTTTGTCTCTGCCCTCCCGACAGCGTCACGCCACGCTCGCCGAGCTTGGTCGCGTAGCCGCTGCCGAGTTCACGCACAAACCCGTCCGCCGCCGCCCGCCGCCCCGCCTCTTCGATGGCGAACTCGCTTGTTTTACTGCGTCCGTAGGCGATGTTTGCGGCCACTGTCGCGCCGAAGATCGCGGCCTCCTGCGGGACAGGCGCGATGCGCTCGCGCAGATCCTTCGGATCGACCGTCTTGACGTCGACGCCATCGACAAGGATCTGGCCCTCAACAGAATCATAAAAGCGCATGATGAGTTGGAATATGGTCGATTTCCCGGCCCCGGAGGGGCCGACGATCGCCACCCGTTCGCCCGGCGCGATCGCGAAATTCAGGTCTTCCAGGACAAGAATTTCGGGCGCGCTCGGATACGAGAAAGCAACACGCCTGAATTCGATCGCGCCGCGCGGCGGCAAAGGCATGAGCGCCGGCTTTGCCGGCGCAACGATGCGCGGCTGGACGGCCAGAAGCTCGGCGATCCGCCCCGCCGAACCGGCGGCGGCCGAGACTTCGTTCCACACCTGCGACAACTCGCCAAGCGAAGTTGCGCCAAGTACGGCGAAAAGCACGAACTGCGACAACAGTCCGCCGCTCATGCGCCCCGCCAGTACATCGCGGGCGCCGAGCCACAGCACGAACACCACGCTGCAGAAAGCGAGCGAAACCGCGATCGCAATCAGGAGGGAACGGGTGGCGGCGGCGTCGCGCGCCGCGCGATAGGCGCTCTCGATTTCTTCGGCGAAACGCGCTTGACTGGCGCCCTCGGCGCCAAACGCCTGCATGGTTCGCGCCGCGCCAAGGCTCTCCGAGGCGAACGCGGTCGCTTCGGCGAGCGTGTCCTGAGCGCGCCGTGACCGGCGACGCACCACGCGGCCGGATCCGATCAGCGGAGCGGCGATGACCGGAATGGCGACAAGCACCAAAGCCGACAGTTTGGGGCTCGTGTAGACCATCAGCGCGGTGGCGCCGATGAACATGAACAGATTGCGCAAGGCGATCGAGGCGGACGCGCCGAAAGCCGCCTTGATCTGCGTCGTATCGGCGGTGAGACGCGACACCAATTCGCCCGTTCGCGCGCTGTCGTAGAACGAGGCGTCGAGACGCGACAAATGCGCGAACACATCGCGTCGCAAATCGGCGACCACGCGCTCGCCCAGCGTTGTCACCAGATAGTACCGGGTGGCTGCGGCCAGGGCGATGACGACCACCAGGGCGCCCATGGCAAGAAAATAGACGTTGATCGCGCCGCCGCTCTCTTTCGAGAAGCCAAAATCGATCATCGAACGCAGCGCGAACGGGACGGCGAGCGTCGCGGCGGAGGAGATTGTCAGCGCCGCCAGCGCCGCGGTCGCGCGGCCGAGATAGCGCCGGCCATAGCGGACAAGCGGAAGCAACGCCGCCATGGACGCTGCGCGGTTTGCCGGCTTAGTCGTCATCCGCTCACCCATAGACGCATTGCGGCGAAAAGCCATATTTTGGGCAGGGCGGCGCAGCGCCGGCGGATCGGGCCAGCATCATCGACTTCCCAGGCCGGGCGGCGTAGCTGTAAATATTGGCGAGTTGAAGGGAGCGACCCATGTCCGTTCGTTCGATCGCATGGAGCACGCTGCTCCTTTTCGCGATCTTCGCGTCCGCTCTTGCCCAACAACTCGGCGATCCGGCCGCTGGACAGCGTCTGGCCGACGCGAACTGCGTCAAGTGTCACCGCCCTCATGGCGCTGCGCCTGAATTCACGGAGATTGCGGCGATGCCCTCGACGACTCAAGCGTCCTTGGCGGTGTTCCTGCAGACGTCGCACGCTTCGATGCCGAACCTGATCCTCAGCGGGAAGACCGAAAAAACCTGATCGCCTATATTCTCAACTTGCGGCAGTAACGGCGTCGCGGCGTCGGAGCTAGGCGGTCCATTTGATGAGCGATACGTCGTCGTCAAGCCACTGACTTTCGACCGGCTTCAACCCGGCCTCGCGGAGAACGTCCTCAGGCGACTGGCCAAACCGACCCTGGCAGAAGACGGGAATACCGCCAGGCAAGCGCACTTCCGGAGCGCGCGCGAGATAGAAGACATCGTAGCCGATCTTCAGAAAAAGGCTGAAAACGTCTGTCCCACCAGCGATCGCCATCGTGCCGCCGTCACAGCCGACCGCCGCGCACGCCTCTTCCAATGTCGCGCCGGCTGGGTTCCAGAGCCAGGTGTTCGGACACTCAGGGTCGGGCGCAAGGTCGGCGGCTCGCCGCGTTAGGATCAGGCGCCGGCGAGTGTGAGAGTCGGGCTGGCGCTCGTGCGAAAGGCGCCCGTGGGCAAGCATCGTCACACGATCGAGCGCCTCGAGAAAAAAGCGCTGATCGGCCTCAAATTTAAGCGAGTCGGGCATAAATCCGGTAGCGTCCGCAATCATGCCGTCGGCTGAGGCAATCGCATAGCCCTCGATCCGAAAGGGTCCCCGCATCCTAAAGCTGCTCCGCTCGCTCGAAAACGCGCCCAACGGCCTACGAGCCGAGCGCATGCACCCAATTATCTTGGAGGAATGCAAAACAAATGCCGAATACGGATTGCTGAGGTCGAGAGTCAAGAGGACGGGCTCTGGCGGCGGTTCAGCGACCCGCAAGAGCGGCGATCGCCGTTCCATTCACCGGCAAAACCGTGCCATAGCCGGCGACCGGCGCGGGATGATCGCCGCCGTCGGCGAGAAAAGGGACTTCGCAACCATGAACGGCCGCAGGCTTCTTCCGGGGAAGCCCATTCCTCCAACGGAAATTCCTGATTATTCAATACAGCGCGACACCCTTGAGGAGGCCTTCGCTGAACCGTTCCGCGTCCGCCTCAAGCGCATCGCTGAACTCGTCCAGCAGGCCGGCGAACCCCTGGAAGGCAATATCTTCTACGCCGACAATACGGATCGCTATGCGGACCAGTCTCCGGACAGGGAACTCGCCCCGGCTCGCCGCAACGTATGGCGCGCGGTGCGGTTCAAAGAGCGGCTACTCGAAGTCGGCGTTAACGCAGGCCACAGCGCACTGCTGGCGCTGTCATCGAATCCGCGGCTCGAATATTACGGCGTCGACATCATGTCGCACGCCTACACGGCCGCATGCGTCGATTTCCTCAAAGGGGAGTTTCCGGGGCGCGTGCACTTGTTCACCGGCGATTCACGCGAAGTCCTCCCCTGGCTCGTCGGCCGCCGCGCCGAGCTTGCGCTCGACATTTTTCATGTCGACGGCGGCCACACCGACGAAGTGTCGCGCTCCGACATGGCCAATTGCATTCGCATCGCCAGCGGACAACGCGGCCGGCATGTCCTCTTGGACGACATCCATGCGAGCTGGATCTTCGATGTTTATTGCGAATTCGTCTCGCGAGGTGATTTGACGACTGAGACGTTCTTCGGCGACTGGGAGGAGGCCGGCCGCAACGTGCTGGCGAGGATAGAGTGAGCGACTGGGAGTTCGGCTCTTTCTGGCATGGGGCCCTCAACCCGTTCGCGTACGCGTGCCTCGCCTCCTTTCCTCGGGCAGGCGCGAACTTGCGCGTCTTCAGCTACGATCGCCGCCTCGAATTGCCTCCCGGAGTGTGGCTTGCGGACGCGAGGGCGATCGTTCCCGACGAGACGCTCCTCAGCAGATTCATCGCCAACGGCAAACCCTCGATCGCCACCTTCGCAGATCTGTTTCGCTACCGGATGATGCGGGAGACCGGCTGTTGCTGGGTCGATACCGACATGATTTGCTTGAGCAAGCCGGCTTTCGAGAACGACGGCTTTGTGTTTTGTCGGCAGGCTGACGCTGTCGGAACGAGCCTCGTCAACAATGCGGTGCTGAGGCTTCCGCCGACGCACCCGGCGCTGGCGGAGCTCGAAGCGACCGCGGAAGCGGCGGTTGATGTTGACCAGAAATGGGGCGCGATCGGCCCGTTCCTGCTGACGCCCGTCCTCGCCAGGCACAACCTGACCCAATACGCGCTCGATTCAGGTGTCTGCTATCCGATCGAGCCCGAGCAATTCTGGAAGCTGTTCCTGCCTAGCTACCGTGAGTGGGTCGCAAACGCATCGCGCGGCGCAAGCTTCGTGCACCTCTGGAGCGAGGCGATCGTTTGGAGCGGCTATGACTTTTGGACTTGCCCGCCCGCAGGCTCCTATTTGCACGAAGCGTTCGAGCGCGTCGGCGCGCTCGGCCGCTTTCGCCGCGTCGCGACTGAGGATGAGGTTCTTCGCGTGATGGCGAAGCCGATTGTCGAGTCGGAGCGTGCGGCTCGACGGAACGCGATTGCGCCCGATTGACCCGGGCCCGTCGACGCCCCTACTCGACCGGGGCCGGTTCGCGGGCCGGCTGTGGCGCGACCCGCTTCGACCCTTTCCGCCTCTTCTGACGGTGGCGCTTCGGCGCGACAAGAAAAGTCACCTTCACCGGCTGCTTCACAAACGCGCGCGCTTGCTCCTCAATCATGCGGTCAGCCATCGTCACCCGCGTACGCAAATGTCTGAGTTCGAGCAGCGACTGGATGAGAAAGGTCTCGACAATCCGGCCGCTGACCTGCGTGTCCTCGAAAACGCCCCACGCATAAGCGCCGTCGCGCTTTCGCTCGAGGCCGATTTCATGGATCAACGCGAGGAAGGGCTTAGTATCCTTTGGGTCGATCACGTATTCGACAGTCACCAGAATCGGCCCCTGATCGTCCTCGATCGGATGCACGAACACGGGCGTCCGCCAATGCATCGAGGGCGTAAGATCGAGAGCGGCGGCGGTTTGCAGCCTCCACCGTGCGGTCAAGGCCATCCCGATGGCCGCGCCACCGGCGGCGAGGAAAAGGGCGGTCGGCACGCCCTCGAGGCTCGCGACCTTGCCCCAAACCGCGCTGCCGAGCGTCATCGCGCCGAAAAACGCCGTCAGAAAAATCGCCAGGCCCCGTCCGCGCACCCACTCCGGCAAGGCCACCTGCGCTGAGACGAACAGCGTTGTCATCATTGTGATCCACGACGCGCCCGCAATCAGGCTAGCGAGCGCCGCGATGACCGGCTCGCGCGCAGCGCCATACAGCCCGAGAGCGACTATGGTGCCAAGTGTGCCAAGCGTCGCCAGGCGGTCTGGACCGAGGCGCGCCTTGAGACTTTTGAGCGCGAACGATCCAAAAAGCGAGCCCACGCCGATCATGCCGAGCAGGACGCCGTAGACTTCGGGCCCGTTGTGCATCTGCGTACGCGCGACCAGAGGCAGAAGCGCCCAATACGCGCTTGCGAAGGGGAAAAAGGCGACAGCGCGGATGAGAGTGGAGTTGATATCGCGATTGTTTCTGGCGTAGCGCAGGCCGGTGCGCAGAGCGCTCACAAGGCGCTCCGCGGGAAGAGTCTCCCTCGTGCGGCGCGGCGCGCGCCACCACATCAGCGCGCCGAGGACGGCGATATTGCCGGCGCAAAAGCACCAGAACGGCAAGGCTATGCTGAAGGTCGCTATCGCCAACCCGGCAAGCGCCGGGGCCAGGGCGCGACTGACGTTGTAGCTCGCGTTGTTGATCGCGATGGCGCTATCGAAATCGTGCTTCGGCACCAGCATCGGCGTGATGACGAGCCATGCGGGCGCAGCGAGCGCGCCGCTGCCGCCGAGACAAAATGCCGTCGCCAGCAACACAGCCGGCGTCGCCCAATGCATTGTGACCAGCGCTGCGAAGACAATCGATATTGCGGTCACCGCAATCTGCGCGCCAATCAGCATTCTGCGCGCGTCGATGATGTCGGTCAGCGCGCCGGCGGGCAGGGTGAGGAGAAACATCGGCAGCGTGGTGGCGACCTGAACCGCCGACACCATCATTGGATCGGGATTGAGGCTGGTCATCAGCCAGTTCGACGAGGTGTCGAACATCGCAAATCCGACGTTCGACGCCGAGCTCGCGATGAGCATGACCGTGAACGCCAGATTGCCGAAAACGCCCCAATCCCCGGCTGCAGGCGCGCCCGACTGGGCGGAGGACTCGCTGGACAACAAAATCCCCGTTGGAAGAGCGAGAAATCGGACGGCCGACAGCTGCCGAATCCTCAGATCAAATGGCGAACAGCGCGCAAAGTTTCAAGGCGCCGCAGTGCGAAAAGCAGGCCTGCATGATGGAGGTGGCTGCCCAAAAATTGGGCTGCCGCGAAAGTCGAACGGATGCGGCCCCATTCAAGATCGGGCTCGGCCACAGACCGCGCACAAAGAGCCGCGCGCCGCGGAAAACTTTCGAATTGACCGCTATGTGACTATGCTTCGAGCAGATCCACTGGCGCGGCGAAGTCACGCCGGGTTTACGTCCGATCCTTAACTGGAGCGGTCAGCGCGTTCGGCTGCAGCGGCCTTCGCGAGTGGGCGGTCGGCTGAGTGACGTGGGACCTGCTCGCCGAGGCCGAGCGCTGCACGCTCGTTTCCCACCAGGCGAGCGGGTCCGGCGAGGAGCGAATTGAGGATGAACTTGCGCTTCAGTCAGGAGCCCCGCCCCGGGCCCTCGCCAATGCTTGGCGCTTTTGCCCACCCGGCGTTCGCAATCGTCTGGACGGCGAGTACGTGCGCGCTGATCGGCATCGCGATGTACGACACGGCGTCGGGCTGGCTGATGACGACGTTCGACCTCAATCCGTTCGACGTTTCGCTGCTGCACACGGCGACGACGCTGCCAATGTTCCTGTTCACTCTTCCCGCAGGCGCCATCGCCGATATCGTCGATCCGCGTCGGATGATCATCGCCGTCTCCTATGCGATCGCGGCGTTGATGGCGATTTTCGCCGCGGTGGTGGCGCTCGATTTCGCCTCGCCGGTCCTGTTGCTGCTGACGACCTTTGTCCTCAGCGCGGCTTGGTCCCTCAACATTCCCGCGTGGTTGTCGATTGTTCCGAAGCTCGTGCCGAAGCCCTTGATTCCGGCGGCTATCGCTGGCCACAGCGTCGGCTACAATCTCAGCCGAACGATTGGTCCCACGCTCGGCGGCCTCATTATCGTGAACTACGGGGCGGCCGCTCCGATCTGGATATTTGTCGCCGCCAATCTCGCGGTGATCGCCGCGCTCACCTGGTGGCGCGCGCCGACCAGGCAGGCGCCGGCGTCCCTGCCAGCCGAGAGACTGAGCAGCGCTCTGCGCACCGGCCTTCGACACACCGCGAACAACCGCCTGTTGTGGGCGACGCTAGCGCGAACGATAGCGATCTATCCGTTCACGGCCGCGTACTGGGGCCTGTTGCCGTTAATCGCCCGGCGAACCGGCCAGGGCGCAGAGCACTACGGGATCCTGCTCAGCGCGATCAGCGTCGGAGCGATTCTCGGATCACTGGGACATGAGAAATTACGGCGCAAGTTCGGGGCCGATCGGCTGGTCGCCGCCGCGACGATCCTGACCGTGCTCGCGCTGGCGCTGTTCGCCATCGCGCAAGACCTTCCGATTTCGCTCTGCGCCTGCCTGCTGGCCGGCGTCGCGTGGGTGAACAACCTGACGTGCCTTTACACATCCGCCCAGAACGTCTTGCCCGACTGGGTGCGCGGCCGCGGCCTCGCGGTGTTCCTGACCGTCATCTATGGGACTATGACCTTGTCCAGCGCGGCGTGGGGCGAGATCGCCGCGACATGGGGACTTTCGACCGCGCTTCTCCTCGCCGCGGCAGGCGCGATCGCCGCGCTCCCCCTCACCTGGCGATGGAAGCTGCAGCAGGGAGCCGCGCTTGACCTTTCGCCCTCCCAGCATTGGAGCCTGCCCCAAACCCGTCAGGAGATCGACCACGATCGTGGGCCGGTCCTGGTCAAGATCGAGTACCGGATCGACCCCAAGGACGGCCCCGCGTTTGTGCGCGCTTTGGACGAGCTCGGGTTCGAGCGTCGCCGCGACGGGGCGTTCGCATGGGGAATCTTCGAGGACGCCGGCGACGTTGGCCGCTATGAAGAAGCCTACCTCATCGAGTCGTGGCTCGAGCTCATGCATTTGCGCGAGCGGGTCACCAACGCCGACCGGGTGCTGGAGGACCATATCCGGAAGATGCTGATCGCGCCCCCGCGGATCGAATTTCTCATCGCCGGCGAACGGGGCGACGCGGCTCGGCGCCTGAGCGCCGAGCGGGCCGGAGCGTAACTTGCGAATTCTTGTCGTCTTCGCCCATCCATTGGAGACGAGCTTCGTTTCCGCGTTGCACGGGCGCGTCGTCGAGATCCTGCGCGCCGGCGGGCATGTGGTCGACGATCTCGACCTCTATGGGGAGAGGTTCGACCCAGTCATGTCGCGGGAGGGGCTTCTCCGCTACGTCGATACGAACGCCAACACGCGCGAAGTCGAAGCCTACGTTCAGCGCCTGCGGGCGGCAGAAGCGCTCGTGCTCGTGTTTCCTGTCTGGTTCGACGGCCTGCCCGCGATCATGCAGGGATATTTCCAGCGCGTGTTTCTCCCTGGCGTCGCTGTCCGTATCGACGAGGCGGGGCTGTTCCATCCTAACCTGCGCTATATCAAGCGCATGACCGCCGTATGCGCCTATGGCGAAGGGCGGCGGGACGTCTCCGCAAAGGGCGATCCGCCGCTGCGATTCGTGCGTGACAATATTGGCGCTTTGATCGATCCGAAGGGGCGCTTCGAATATCTCGCCCTTTACGACATGAATTTCACCGCCGGGCACAGGCGCGCCACGTTTATGAAGCGCGTGACCCGGGCGTTCGAGTCCTGGTGATCGGACGAAATGAATACGGATCAGAAGCTGTACTTGAAGCCGGCGAAAGGTCCGTACATCCATGACTGATAGCGGAAGTCGCGGAGAGGTCCGCTGATGTCACGCTCGTAGGTGTAAAGAACCCGATAGCCGAGCGTGGTCGCGATCGACGGCGTCCAATTGTACCCGACCGAACCGAGCACCTGACCGGTCGCGCTGTTGCTGAGGCCACCCAGATCCGTGAGGAAGTTAATGAACCATTTGTCGTCCACGGCGTAGTGCGCAACGAGCCCGGCGACCGGATCAGCCCAATCCTTCGTGAGTGTGAATGACGGCTCGAAGCCGGTGACCGGAAACGACAAATCGAGCGCTGTGTGGACGTGGAAATAACGGGCGCCGACCGTGCCGTAGAGTTCAAGGTTCGGCGGTCCGATCGGTATCCGCAATCCTCCGAAAGCGGTCACGATCGCCTCGGTGAGCGTGAGATTGGCATGGTCGCCAAATAGCGCGCTCGTCGGATTCTCGAAATTCGTCCCAGCTCCGATTCGCGACAAAATGACGTCGACGCCGCCGATGAACGTGTCGTTGCGAGCGACGAACGCGGTCATCAGCCCGCCCTGGAAGTGTTCGAGAAGCTTGAGGAAATTGATGAAGAAAGGAGAGGTGGGAAATGGCCCCACGCCGCTTTGACCAGCGAGGTCTGTGCCCCAGCCATAGCCCGTGATCTCGTAATGCCAACTGGACGGCAGCGCGGGAGCGACTACCTCCTCAGGCGCGGGTTTCTTGGTCGGCAGGTCCGTGGCCGCCGCCGGCGCTCCGCAGAGTATGGTCAGGACGATGAGCGCCGCAAAATATGTCCGCATTGTCGCCCCGATCCCCGCGATCGGTCGCTACATTGGCGTAGCTTAAGGCTTCGGCGCGCACCCGCCCGACTCGACCGCCTTGGATTCCATAGAGGGGAACCGCGGCGCCGGCAATAGCGCGCCGCTTCTGAATTAACGCGCAGCCACCTAAGTTTACTGACACGCTTGTCGCCGGAACCGCGCGCCACTTTCGCGCGGTTCAACGATCGCGGAGCCCTATCGGCCGATCGCGCTTCAGATAGGATCCCCGACAGCCTGGGTCTCGCCTCTGCCAACTTGAGCGAGCATCGACAAAACGAAATCCGGCGCGAGGAAACGCGCACACGCCTCATTGCCGGAAATAAGCGCGATCATCGATCGGCCGCTCGCGCTCGCTATCACAGCGCTATCGCCCGGAGGAAGTTCTCGGGAAATCGGGGGGATGGCGACGTAAAGCGCGCGTACGAACTGAAACTGCTCAGGAGTGAGCTTCGTCAAACGGGACACCGAGCCGATCTTGGACACCGCGACGCACTGCGGCGCATGGGGGTCGAGCCACTGAGAAAAAACGCCGGCCTCCTCGCTGTAGTCTGGCGTCGACGTCACCGCTTGCGCCGTCTGGACTGGAGAGGTTTGAGCATCTATGCCGAATCCGCCGATACCCGCCAATCCTGCGGCTGCCAGGGCTAAAAATGCGTTGTTCATGACGTCCTCCTGTTTCCCGCATGCGGCGTCGCAAGCATCGCCACTCTGGAGGAGGAGCGCATCAATCCGCGACGCACTCACCGCCGGGCCTTCCGAACCGTGTGCGGGGACAAGTTTGCGTTTCAAACGTCCTCGGACCCCATTGGTTCCGCTTCTGGGGGTCGGTGACGACAAAATCCGAATGAAACGATCAGCCTGCGACGCAGCGCCCAGGACGAATACGGCTCACTTCCCGAGAAATGATTGCCGAGAATATGATTCCCTGTTGGCGGTCGCTGGCTGAGGCCTCATCATTGCGGCCGCGCACCCCAGCCGCCATTCACGTTGGCCAGCAAAAAAGGCGGCGCCGCCCACTGGGCGGCGCCACATCCAAGCGGAGACCGCTTAGGTTACAGACCGCAGAGCGCAGTCAGTCTGCCGTTGAAGTCTTGAGAGACTCCGCACGGGCCGCCGCTAGGCACAGCGCCCGACATCATCGAGACGGGACCACCTACCGGGGCGGTCAGAGCGTTCAGGGGTCCGAACGCGCCGCCATAACCGGGGGTGACCCCGTAAGCCTGAGACCGAACCTCGGTCGTGTACGGCGTCGGCGTATGCAGATCGCCCGGGTTACCCGCCACTTGCGCAACCGCCGGAGTCCCAAGAAGGAAAGCGCAGGTCGATCCCGCCAATAAAAGTCCTGTAAGCGCGTATTTCATATTGTTTCTCCTATGGCCGTCCCACGAACGATAGAAATCGCGTGTGGGTTCCAGCAGACGTTCGAAGAATCACACGTTCCACGTCGCGCCGGACCACCAACTCAACTAGACGCTCGGCTCCTGGATAGTGGATGGTGCAGCCTGAGACTGTATACAGGCGGCACGGTCCCTAGGTAGGTGCTGATTGAGGGCGATCCAGATGCGAGGCGTTCACAGATTGGTGAGCATCCTCACAAGCGCGTGAAGCGATTTCTATAACATGCGATCATGGCTGTTGGTCGGAACAGTGGTTAAACTCGGAACTCATCCGCCCGGTTGTGACTTAGGTGAGTGACGTTTTTTGGGTTTGGCGCCCGAGCTCCGTGAGTATTTGATGACTACGAAAGGACTCGGCTCGCATCCGTCCGGCCGTCACGACGACCACCTCTCCTTCATCGACCCTGAATGAGGATGGCGCAGACTTGATGTTCCCGTTTCCGGAGGCCCCCAAACATCGCAATATCCGATCAGAGCAAGACCGCGTAAGATATTGCTATTTTCGGCGCCCGTGGCGCGAAGTCGTAGATTGGAATCGCCATGCTTCCTTGCGTCTATCTCGTCCGCCATGGCGAAACCGAATGGAGCGCGAGCGGCCAGCATACTGGGCGCACTGACATTCCTCTCACTGAAGAGGGCGAACGCAAAGCGCGAGGGCTCCGGGAGCGTTTTAAGGGAGTCGCGTTCGACAGAGTTTTCACGAGTCCGCTTCAGCGCGCTGCTCGCACTTGCGCACTCGCCGGATTCGGCGACGCCGCCAAAGTCGATCCCGACCTGCTCGAATGGAACTATGGCGACTACGAAGGACGCAAGAGCAGCGAAATCCTCAGCGAGCGCCCCGGCTGGCTCCTGTTCCGCGACGGCTGCCCGAACGGCGAGCAGCCAGCCGACGTCGGCGCGCGCGCCGATCGCGTCATCGCCCGCCTTCGCGCAGCGGATGACCGGGCGATCGTGTTTTCCAGCGGCCATATCCTGCGTGTGCTCGCGGCGCGCTGGCTCGGCCTTGCTCCGTCGGAAGGACGTCTCTTCTTGCTCGGCACGGCGAGCGTGAGCATCCTCGGCTACGAACATGACAAAGACGAGCCGGCGCTCGCATTGTGGAATTCAGCATAGAGCGATTGGCTGTCGGATAGAGCCGGGCGACAATCTCGGGCGACAATCTGGCTCGTATAGCGCTAGGTGTTGTTTCGCCTCCTCCCCATTGCGCGCCGAGCTTTTCTCGTCCTGGCCGGGCTTGACCCGGCCATCCACGCCACGCAGCCGGCAGAGACGAGTCCGCCATCCCCGCGACCCTGCAAGACCTACAAAGGCCGATCGCGTGGATGGCCGGGTCAAGCCCGGCCAGGACGCCTTACGGCCCGCCCACGAAGCTCCGAGGTTTCACTCCCAACACCTAGCGACATAAGAGCCGACAATCTCTGTCGATAGCGAATTAACTTGTCCGGTTTTGGTAGCACATCATATGTCCGCTTCTTCTGGTTCTGTTCTGCTGTGGGCGGGGTGGGCAAGCCGGAGGCTTGTCCATGCCGTCCACAGGGTTTCGCCGCCGAGCGGATTTAAGCGGCGCGTTTTTCATCATGGCTGTCCTTGAGCGCCCCGGCCGGCGCTTGGCCCGTGCCCGCGGAAAAGGAGGGACAAAAATTCTTCCGGCTAAAAGCCGCGTAACCCATTGAAAAGTCTCGATTCGGACGAGAGAATCCAAGGGAATCCAAGACAATCCAAGGCTCATAAGCATAGCCTTCGGAGTGATATTGCCGCGCGCCAAGAAAATCCAAACGGATCGACCCGACCGATGTCGCGGTCCGCATCCGGAGGGCGCCCAAAGGCGGAGCGTTCAAGCGTCCCTGCTCAATGCGGCGGAATCGCTGAGGTTTGCGCCGTCACGTCAGGCAGCATCGATTGGCTCCAGCCGCCGCCGAGCGCGACGACGAGATCGACCGCATTGATCTGAAGCAGGGCCTGGGTCGACAACAAGGACTCTTCGGCCGCCAGCTGCTGCGTTTCGGCGGTCACGACAGCGGTGAAGGCCTGGGTGCCCGCTTTGTATTCGTTGATCAAGATCTGTGTCGCCTCTCGCGAGATCCGAACGTCTTCGGCCTGCACTGTGACTTCCTTCGAGAAGATACGGATGCTGGAAAGCGCGTCCTCGACCTGCTGGATCGCCGTCAGGACCGTCTGGCGATAGGCGGCGACGTCCGCCTGATAGATCTGGCGCGCCGCCTCGACCTGGGCGGTGGTGAGGCCGCCGTTGAACAGCGGCTGAGCGAGCGACGCGCCGAACGACCAAACGGGATTGCTCGCGCCGAATGCGGCGTTGAACGGATTGCCGGAGTAACCGATGAGGCCGGAGAGCGACACGACTGGAAAATAGCCGGCAAACGCGACACCGATCTGAGCGTTGGCCAGGCGCATGGTCTCCTCCGCCGCCGCTACGTCGGGCCTCCGCTCCAGCAGCGACGACGGCAGACCAACCGGGACCGAGGGAACGCGGGTCGCCAGGCTTCCGTGCGGGATCGATAGGCCCGCGGGCGGGCGGCCCATCAGGACCGCGACCGCGTGTTCGCTTTGCGCGCGCGTCACGCCGGCGGCGATCAGCGCCGCCTGAGCGTTGAGGAGCTGAGCCTGGGCCGTGATGACGTCGGACTTGGCGGCGGTCCCAGCGTTATACTGGTTTTGCGTGATCGTCAGCGAACGCTTGTAGTCTTCGATCGTCGCGGCGAGCAGGTTCTCGAGCGAATCCGCCTCTCGAAGCGTCACATAGGCGAGCGCGAGCGCCGATTGCGCAGCGAGGGTCGCGTTGGCGAGAAAGGCGGCATTCGTCTCCGCGCCTGCCTGCTGCACCTCGATCTCGCGCCGGATCTGACCCCAGACGTCGAGCGTCCACGTCCCCGAGACTTCCGCGGTCAGATTCGTCTGCGAGGGCGAAGAGCGCGTCGCCGAGCCGATGCCGTTGACAGTGGGAAAGAGGCCGGCGCGCGCCTCATTGATGAGCGCCAGCGCCTCGCGATAATTGGCCTCGTCCGCCTTGACCGTCTGGTTGGACACCACGACGACGCGCAAGAGCGCGCTAAGCTCCGGATCGTGAAAAACGGACCACCACTCCCCTTTCGGCTCGTTTGCGCGCGGCGTGGCGATCTTCCAGCCCTTGATCTCCTTGAACTGCGGCGACACGATCGCCGCCGGCCGTTCGAAGTTGGGACCGACCGGCGCGCATCCCGAGAGCGCAAGCGAGGCGAGAAGCGGCGCCGCCCGCGCAAGGGCCAAGAGCTTGAGTAAGCGTCTGCTCGCTTCCTCGCCCGCCGGCCCGAGGCGCGCGACCAGAGCGCCGGCTCGCGGCCCAATCCTTATCCTTGCCCCCGTCACGCGGGCCAAGTCGTGAACGCGCAAAGCAATAGCGAAGCTCCCCCTCCCGGCCGGCTTGTCTTGCCCAACCTCTTCTCGGCCGCTCTTTAGGCGCCATCCAATTGCCGGGCGCAAGTCCCGGCCGGAGCAATCACGAACACGTGTCGCCGGTCCACGGGGGCCGACGATGCCCGGAGCGAGGGGGTTAGGCTTAGACCCTGACAGCGACTGGCTCAGCCGTGCTGGTGCGACCGATGGGCGCCCCACCAAATCAACAGTCCAAGAGCGATCAGCACGAGGCCGATGAAAAAAATGAACAACCCGGCATCGGCGAACCAAGCGACAAACGGCACCGCAAGCGCTAGGAAGCCGCCGGCGACGCAAAGCTTCCAGGTCCTCAAGTCCAGCCCGGAAATAAAAACCCCGAGCGCAAGCAGCGTTAGTAGAATGCTCCCCAATGCGTCGTGAGTGACAAGGCCGTCCGCATTGCTTACGTGGATGAGATACATCGCGACGAGCACCGCCGCCCATTGCCCAAACTGAATCGCCGCCGTTTCGAGCCGACTGCGACCCCGCGGCAAATGGGCCCAGCCTACGCAAACGCAGAGAAGCGCGGCGATCGGGGTCATACTAACCCAATAGGTGGCCACCGACATTCCCAGCATGTTGGTCCAGGAAACCCCGACGATGCCAATGATGACGATAGCAAAGTAGGGAAGCTCAGCCAGGAGGCTGATCCATTTCCTGGTCCCCCGAGGACGAAGCTCGGCGACGCCGTGCGAAGGCGCCGAACTCGCATCTGCCATTGCTCGCGTCCAATCGCGCCCGGGCGCAGCAGCGCGCCCCGTCCTCTTCCTATCATGCGCGCCAATAACGACGCCAATAGGCAAAACGTCAGTCGATCTTCACCGATTCCGTCGGGATCTGACCCGCCAGGGCTTCCTTCAGCGCATTTTCTTTCGCGTGGTCGAAGGACGTGCGAATGACGGTTGCCCCGACTCCCTTCAGGTCCTCGAGAACTTTGTCGGTCGTCATCTTGCGAATGAGAAGAAAGAGACCGGCCGCGCCAGGCTTCAGCGCCTCATTGGCCTGGGTCTTCATCTCCTGGTCGTCAATGCCCACGTCCACGAGCGAACCGCCCAGCGCTCCCGACGCTGCGCCGATGGCGGCGCCCGCGACTGGCATAAGAAAGAGCCAGCCGATCAGCATGCCCCAGAAGGCGCCCGAAACCGCACCGGTCGCCGCCGGATGCATGAGTTGATTGAGTTTCACCCGGCCGTTTTCGTCACGGGTGGCGATGACCGCATCGCCGACCTCGATTAAATACTCTTTCTGCATGCCAAGGATCTTGTCGCGCACCTTCAGCCTTTTTTCGCTCTCGAACGCTATGAAAACGAGATCGCTCAGGATCAGTCTCCTGGCCGCCCGCGGCTTGGGGCGATGCCCTTTCTAAGACCGTTTTGCGACGATTTCGCCAGCGCCGCGGCCCCGCCAGCCCCGGATCTCAGGCTGATCGTCGAAGACGTGCCACAGGCGATGCCGCAGGGCCCGCTTCGCAATAGGGCCTCGACTTCCTGGGCCCGCCCCATCCAGACGCCCCTGATCGGGCCGGTTGTTGTCCTAGTCGTCAGTTCCGCGCGCCAACGATCGCCCGCCAAAACCCGCTATAGGCTAACTCAAAGCCGACGATCTCATAGTTGAGATCAATCGCGTCCATCACCTCATAGGCCGAATTGTTGCAAATCGAAAAGATGATTAGCCCGTCCTTCGAGACATGGCGACGCGCCTGGCGGAGGTAGGATTCAGTGATGCGCCCCTGCGGATCGCACAGGCTGTAGCGCTCGATGTCGTTTTCCGGATTCTTGTCGACCAATGGCGTATTGAAAACGATGAGGTCGAAATCCTTCTCGTCGATTTCCTCGAATAAGTCGGACTGAAAAGCCGTCAACGTGACGTTGTTAAGCTTGGCGTTTGCGTTCGTCGCATCAACGGCGATCGGCGAAATGTCCGTCGCGACGGTTCTCGAGGTCCAGTTAGCCGCCATGTAGAGCGAGATAATGCCGCAGCCGCACCCGATTTCCAGCGTCTTGGCGATCAGATCTGGATTCATCGCCTTGATATTGCGGATAAAAAATTCGGAGCTCGAGTCCGGCAGCGGATGGTAAACGCCGGCCGGAACGTCGACCACCAGGCCATCGGCGAAGATTCGCTCAGGCACGGCCTGACGGCGAACCAGAGCCTCATGCGCCGCGGCAATGTCGAACATCGCAGTGCTAACTAAGTTGGAAATCCCCAGCTTGCGGAGAACAGAGGCGCGCCGCGGCCCGACTCGCCGCTCGACCTTGAGATAGCCGACATTCATATGACCTCGCCTTCGACCCCACGGGCGCAGATTCTGGTCGTCCCGCGGCGTACCGAACGCGCAGGCGCCGCGCTTCTAAATCGTACGTTTGGTTATCTGGTTTGTTTCAGTTTTCCCGCCCACGCTCGCTGTCGTGCCAATCGCGCAACAACCAATGCGATAGCGCAGTCAGTAGCAGATGAATTGTGATGCCCGCCACCGAAATCAAGAGCAACGCGGCAAACATTCGCGGAATGTTCAGGCGAAAACCGAACTCGACAATGCGATAAGCGAGCCCCGACCCCTGGCCGGCGGAGCCGGCGGCGATCTCAGCGACGATCGCGCCGATGAGCGCCAGCCCGCCGCTGATCCTGAGGCCGGCGAGAAAATACGGAAGAGCCGAAGGCAGTCTGAGCAGCATGAACTGCTGCATGCGCGATGCGCGATACATCTGGAACAGGTCGACCAGATTGTGGTCCGCCGAGGACAGGCCGAGCGTGGTGTTGGCCAGCAGAGGAAAGAACGCCACCAGAAACGCACACACCAGGACCGCGACGCCGGGGGTGAGATAGATCAGCAACAGCGGGGCGATGGCGACGATCGGCGTCACCTGCATGGCGACGGCGAACGGATAGAACGCACGCTCGACCAGCCGCGACTGGGAGAAAAGAACAGCCAGCGCGACACTCCCGATGATCGCGACTCCGAGAGCCTTGAGCGTGATCGACAGCGTCACCCATAGCGAGGCGGACAGTGTCGACCAATCGGTGATAAGAGTGGAGATGATGAGGCTCGGCGCGGGCAAAAGATAGGATGGTACGGCGAAGTACCGGACCAGCCCCTCCCACGCAAACAGCCCCAACCCCAAGGTAATGGCCGGCACTGCATAGCCGACAAAGTCGTCTTTGCTCACGCCACCCCGCTCTTGAGCATTTTAGGCGGCCGATCGCCCATCGCGACGTGAAGCGCTTCAGAGGTCTGGACGCAGGTGTCTGCGTACGCCTTGCATAGCCGAAAGCCCTCCTGGCGCAATTCGGTCGGGGATTCGACGTTAATTTCCGCGACAGCCCGCCCCGGGCGCGCGGCCATCACCACGATGCGGTCCGAAAGATAGACACTCTCGAACACCGAATGGGTCACGAACACCACGGTCGCCCCAAGGGCCGACCGGAGCGCCGCCAAATCGTCGTTGAGTTTTAGGCGTGTGATCTCATCGAGAGCGGCAAAGGGCTCATCCATCAAAAGAACCGTCGGCCGCGTCACCAGGGCGCGGGCGATCGACACGCGCATCTTCATGCCGCCGGATAGCTGGCGCGGGTACGCCTTGGCGAAGCCGGCCAGCCCGACCTGCTCGAGCGCCTCTTCGACCCGCGGCCGAGCCTTTTCTTTCGACACTCCGGAAAGGCGCAGCGGCAACCACACGTTCGTGAACACGTCGGACCACGGCGTCAGCGTCGGCTCCTGAAACACGAACCCGAGCTCCGGGCATTTCGCAAGCCAAACGATCTCGCCGCGAGTCGGCCCCGTGAGTCCCGCCAACAGCCGCAAAACCGTCGACTTGCCGCAGCCCGACGGCCCGAGCAAGGAAAGAAACTCGCCAGCCCGGATGTCGAGGTTGAGTCCCTCCAGAGCGGTGACTTGATTGGCGAAGACCTTGTGCACGCCGCGCAAAGTCACGAGCGGCGGTGGGGCTACGCGGGTCGCCGCTTCTTTCGTTGTCAGAGTTGCAATCTTGTTCATGATGCGAACCCGTCGTTCCGTCGCGTCCGTCCAATCCGCGACATTCTCCCGATGCAGTGCAAATCGCGTGCCGTAAGCATTCCGCTCGCCGCAAGAACTCGCGTCTTGCTTTTCATCGTTCGCCTGCATGCCTCCAAGGTCACCCTCGCGCTCGGCAGCTCAGTGCGCCTGAACCATGGACATCATAGACCTCGTTTTTCCGGTCAAACAACAGCTAATGCGAGAACAAGTTAAGTACAAGTGCCTATTCATTGCTGCGTTGCGGCACCGACAGGCGGCGAATGGCCCGCCGTTCTTGACGCCGGACGGCGCGGCGTGCCATTCGCCTGAAGCTATGGCGCGCCGCACCTGAAACACGCCAGAATCAGATTGCCATTCAACGCAGGCGCGGCCAATTGGTTCCTTTGCTCCAGGTCTGATCCATGGCCAAGGACTACGTCGCCACCAATCTGGAAGCGCCGGTTCTCGATCATCTCTTTCCGAACATGATCGAAGCGGACAGGAGCGCTTCGACCTGGCCCTATTTTCGCAAGCAGATCGACCATCCGTTTCGCGTTGACAGACGCAATCCGACGGTCGGCTTCATCAATCGCGACGAAGCTTCGATCCTCTACGCCAACGCGCGCGCGTTCAAGGGGCGGAGCGGAATCGAGATCGGCGCGTGGCGCGGCTGGTCGACCGCCTATCTCGTCACCTCCGGCATTGCGCCGCTCCATGTCATCGAGCCTCTGCTCGCCGATGCAGACTGGCGGAGCGAATTCGAGCAAGCGATTCGCGGGGCCGGCGGGGGCTCGACTACGATTCTGATCGCCGAAACGAGCCCCTCTGCTGTCGTCCGTCTGGGCGAAGCGGGCGCCCGATGGTCGTTCGCGTTCATCGACGGCGACCATGACGGGGACGCCCCGACCCGAGATGCGCTGGCTTGCGCGCCTTACCTCGAAACAACCGCAATGGTCCTCTTTCATGACTTGGTGTCGCCCCATGTCGCGGCGGGCTTGCGCGCGCTGGCGGCGAAAGGCTGGAATGTCATGGCGTACCAAACAGCGCAGATGATGGGCGTCGCGTGGCGAGGCGCGATCGCGCCGGCGGCGCACAAGCCCGACCCCACGCAGCATTGGGAAGTTCCCGCTCATCTGGCCGGGATTCCCATATCTCGCGCCGCGGCCTGAGAGACCCGTCGCAAACTGAGAAGGAGAGAACCATGCCTCAAAGCCTGTTCGCCACGACGCTTGGCGTGGCCCTGACCGCATCCGTATGCCTCGCGTCTCCGGCTTCCGCCGACGACGCCCAGATCGCTCGCGGGCGCTACCTGGTGACGATCGCCGGCTGCTCGGACTGCCACACCCCCGGCGCCCTTCTCGGTTCGCCCGACATGAAGCGTTATCTTGGGGGATCCGACGTCGGCTTCGCGATTCCCGGCGCGGGCGTCTTCGTCGGAGAAAATCTTACGCCAGACAAAGACACAGGCCTTGGCAAGTGGACGGACGCGCAGGTCATAGCGGCGATCCGCACCGGCAAAACGCCCGACGGAAGGGAGCTTAGCCCCGTGATGCCCTTCCCGGCGCTGTCGCACCTCTCCGACGCCGACGCGCAGGCGATCGTCGCCTTTCTCAAGAGCCTTCCCCCGGTCACGAACCAGGTGAAAAATTTTGGCCCGAACGACAAGGTGACGATCAGCGTCTCCGCGGTCCTGCCGCCCGATGTCTACAATGCGCTGCCAGCGCCGAAGAAGTAGCGCGAGCGAGGCGGCGCCTCGACAGGACAGTGTCACTTCGGACGCAAGTCGAGGCCGACCCCCTTGTTGACGAACTGGAGCGTATAAGCCTTCTTGTAGTCGATGCTTGGCTTGACCACGCCGGCCTTGACCATCTCCTTATAGAAACCGCTCCAGCGCTCGTCGGTCATCGCGCCGATTCCGAGTTTGAGCGCGTCGCCTGAGTCGACGATGCCGTATTCCTTCATTTTGCCGATCGAGAAGGCGATCTCGTCGTCCGTGATTTCCGGATTCTCTCTCTTGATCGCCTCGTTGGCCTTGGAATTGTCGCCGTAAAGGTAGTGGTACCAGCCGATGGTGGAGGCGTCGACGAAGCGCTGCACGATATCGGGATGCTTCTCCACGATCTCGCGGCGCGTTTCGACGATGGTCGAATAGCTGGAGTAGCCGTAATCGGCGAGCAGGAAGACGTTGGGCTTGAAACCGCCCTGCCTCTCGACCTCGAGCGGCTCCGAGGTCAGGTAGCCCTGCTGGATCGAACGCGGCTCAGCGATGAACGGGGCCGAATTGAAATTGTAAGGCTTGATGTTGTCGTCCTTGAAGCCGTAAGCGAGCCGCATCCATGCCCAGAATGTGTTGACCGCACCGGCGCTGACGAAAGCCGGGTTGGCGTTGGGAAGATTTTCCCATTTGTCGAGGCCGACGCCGGGATGCGACATGAAGATCTGCGGATTTTTCTGGAAGTGGGCGGCCACGGCGATGGTGGGGATGTTGTTCTCCACCGCCAGGAAATCGCCGATCATGTCGCCGCCCATGAAGAATTCGATCTTGCCGGCGATCAAGAGCATGCCGCCGTTCGACGTCGGCCCGCCCTGAAGAATTGTGACGTCGAGTCCGTATTTGGCGTAAGTCCCGTCAACGAGAGCCTGGTAATAGCCGCCGGCCTCCGGATCGGCGACCCAATTGGTGCCAAAAGTCACCTTGTCGAGGGCGAAGGCCGGTCCGGCGAATGTGATCGCCCCTGCCAACGCCGCCATCATCGCAACGCGCATTCGATTCCCTCCCGCACTTCAGTTCATGGCGCGGCTCATCGAGCGCGCCACCTGCCGCGGCGACCCACCATAAGGGCCGAAATTCCGGGCGTCGAATACAATTTCGCAACGGGTCGCAGGAGCAATGGCGAAGGCGCGGCTCGTCGCCCGAGCTTTACCTTTCGGCCCGCCTCGCCTATGCGCCCCGTCTCTCGCCTCCCTTCGCCAAACACGGAGCGGACCATCGCATGCGCATATGGATCAAGGACCCGCTCGCCATCTTGGCGCCGGACGCCGAGCGCGGAATTGTGGTCGAAGGCGCGGAGATCGTCGAATGCGTCGGGCGCGGCCGATCGCCGGCGATCCCCCCCGACACGACGTTCAACGCCTCGCGCCATGTCGTGCTGCCGGGACTGATCAACGCGCACCATCACTTCTACCAGACGCTGACGCGCGCCCATCCCGCGGGCTTCGGCAAGGAGCTCATTTCCTGGCTCGTCACGATGGAGCGCCGCTGGGACCGGATGACGCCCGAGGCGCTGCGCATCGCGATCCGGATGGCGCTCACCGAACTGATGCTGTCCGGCTGCACGACTGCGGCCGATCATCACAATCTCTTTCCACCGAACCTTACGAACGCGATCGACATCGAGGTCGAAGAGGCGACGAAGCTTGGGATGCGCATGACGGTCACGCGGGGATCCATGGGCATTTCCGAGAAGGACGGGGGCTTGCAGCCCGACTCGATCGTGCAGGATTCGGAGACGATCCTCGAAGACAGCGAGCGGGTGCTGCGCCTCTATCATGATCCGAACCCCGGCGCGATGATCCGCGTCGCGCTCGCCCCCTGCTCGCCGCTCGCGGTTCCGAAACGGGTGATGGAGGGATCGGCCGAACTCGCCGAGCGCTACGATTGCCGGCTGCACACCCATCTCTGTCAGTCGCTCGACGAGGACGTCTACGCCGTCGAGACGTTCGGCATGCGCTCGGTCGATCTCCTGGAGGAGGCCGGGTGGCTAAGCCCCCGCGCCTGGGTCGCGCACGGCATCCATTTCAACGCGAGCGAGATCGAGCGCTTAGGCCAGGCGGGCGTCAGCGTCTGCCATTGCGCCGCCTCCGACATGGCGTTCGGCATGGGCGTCTGCCCGACCAAGGAGCTCGAAGCGGCGGGCGTCGCCATCGGCCTCGGCGTCGATGGCTCGGCCTCGAACGATTCGTCGAACATGATGGAGGCCGTGCGCCATTCGCTCATGCTGCAGCGCTTAAGCTACGGGCCTTCGGCGGTGACCCCCTACGACGCCATTCGCTGGGCGACGGAGGGCTCGGCGCGTTGCCTCGGGCGCGACGACATCGGCGCCATCGCGCCCGGCATGCAGGCGGACCTCGCGCTCTTTACCCTCGACGAGCCGCGCTTCTCGGGCGCCCAGGACCCGATCGCCGCGCTCGCGCTCTGCGGCGCCCACCGCGCCGACCGGGTGATGGTCGCCGGGCGCTGGCGGGTGATCGACGGCCAGCCCGAGGATGTCGATCTCCCTGCCCTCATCGCCAAGCACAAGGCAGCCGCCCGCGCCTTCGCCTGAAGGCGCCGCCGATACAACCAGCGCGCGAACACGTCGCAAATAAAAGTCAATAAACGCCAATAAACGCTAGTAAACGTTAGTAAAAGTGCTAGCGTTTACTAACGTTTATTTTTCCGAATCGAGCCTTTTCAATGGGTTACTGCCGTTTGGAATAAAAAATTTCGGGCGGCGTCGTCTCCGGTTGTGCTGATCGTCTCGACCGCCCTCCTTCTCTTTGCTGCCCTCGCCATGCGCTTCCTCGGTCCCGAGCCCAATCCGAACCGACAGAAATAACGATAGCACACATTCTGGATTTTGAAAAGCGATTGCACACCAAAATTTGCAGGCCGAGACTCGGGCACTCTTCGGGCCTTCGCCGATGGCCCTCAGAGGTTAGCGACAACGCTGGCGGTCGCCCTCAGGAGAAGGCGTTTCGGAACGGCGCACAGTAAACGGCGCACAGTAGTTGCGTGATCGTCTCTTCTGAGACAAGGTTTGACCTATGGAATCGGTAAGAGCGAATAGCCCGTCCAGATTGCTCCCACGCGTCAGTCTGGCTTGGCAGGCGGCCCGCCGCGCCCTCGCCCGTTCCCTGCGCGGCGATGTTCTCAGCAAAGACAAATACGCCGCGTTCATCAGTTATCGCCACGTAGAGCCCGACCGCCGCTGGGCTGTCTGGCTGCACAGCGCGCTGGAGTCCTTTGTCATCCCGCGTGAGCTCCGGGCCGGCCCAGACTACACGCGGATCGGGCGGGTATTCCGAGACGAAGAGGAATTGGCCGCCTCGCCACATCTCAGTGCGGACATTAAAGACGCGCTCGACCGGTCAGATTGGCTCATTGTCGTTTGCTCGCCCCGAGCGGTGAAGTCGGAATGGGTCAGCGCCGAGGTTCAACATTTCAAGGACTTGCAGCGCGCGGACAAAATCTTGGCCCTGCTCATCGAGGACGAGCCTGCTCAGGCTTTCCCCCAAGCTCTCTACGATATCCGAAGTTCGGTAAGCGGCGAAGCGCTAACCCAGGACGAACCGCTGGCAGCCGACGTCCGGCCGAACGGCGAAACCGAACCTCGCAAGATGAGCCATTGGGCCAAGCTGAGACTTCTCGCGCCCATTCTCGGTTGCAAGTTCGACGATCTTAGACAGCGTGAGCAGGAGCGACGGAACCGTTGGCTGGCGCTGGTAGCGACAATCGCCGGTGTAGGCTTCTTTGTCGTCGCATCTCTGGCGATCGCGGCATTCTGGGAAAAGACGATTGCGGATCGGAAGACGATCGAGGCAATCGCGAACGAGTCGTGGGCGCTAACGGCGTTGTCTCAGACGGCAAGTTTGCGGGGCCACTTCACTGACGGCGTCAAGTTGGGTCTTGCTGGGTGGCCGCGGTCGGCCGCCGACGAACGGCCCATGCTGTCGCGAACGATAGGGGCTCTTGGGCAAGCCTTGGAGGGACCCCTGGAAATATTGCCTCCGTGGCGGCACAGCGGCAGCGTCCACAGCGCGGCGTTCAGCCCCGACGGCAAGCGGGTTGTGACCGCGTCCGACGACAAGACCGCCCAAGTTTGGGATGTGGCAAGTGGGTCGCCCATCGGAAAAGCTCTCCGTCACGAACAGTCCGTCAACAGCGCGAGGTTCAGCCCCGACGGCAGCTGGGTTGTGACCGCATCCGACGACAACACCGCGCAGGTGTGGGATGTGGCGACCGGTACTCCGGTAGGAAATGCCTTGCGTCACGCAGACTCCGTCAACAGCGCCACGTTCAGTCCTGACGGCACACAAGTAGCGACCGCGTCTGATGACAAAACCGCCCGCCTATGGAGTGCGGCGACCGGAGCGAAGGTTGGTATCCCGTTGCAGCACGATGGTGCCGTTCTCGGCGCGTCGTTCAGTTTCGACGGCGCAGAGTTGGTGACCGCGTCCGACGACGGAGCCGCGCGCGTGTGGAATGCATCGACCGGCGCGCTGATCGGAAAGCCCTTGCGGCATGAGGGTCCTGTCAACAGCGCGGTGTTCAGCCCGAAGGCCGCGTGGGTGGTGACCGCATCCGACGACAAGACCGCGCAGGTTTGGGATACGGCGACCGGTGCGCGGATCGGCAAACCCTTGCAACATGAGGCGCCGGTCACGAGCGCGGCCTTCAGTCCCGATGGCGTGCATGTAGTGACCGCGTCCAGTGACAACACCGCACAGGTGTGGGATGCGGCGACAGGCCGACCGATCGGGAAACCCTTGCTGCACCAGGGTTCGGTCCACAGCGCTACGTTCAGTGCGGACGGCAAACGCGTGGTGACCGCGTCTTGGGACGACACTGCGCGAGTATGGGATGTGGTGACCGGCGCGCCGATCGACAAACCCTTGCAGCACGACGGTTTGGTCTACAGTGCGGCATTCAGTCCCGACGGCACGCGGGTGGTGACTGCTTCGAGCGACAGAACAGCGCGGATATGGGAGGCGGTGCGGCCAGCGACTGGCAGGCCCTTGAGCCACTCAGGTCCGGTTGTCAGCGCGGCGTTCAGCGGGGACGGCAAACGCGTCTTGACAGCGTCCGAGGACAAGACCGCGCGCATATGGGACACGGTATCCGGACGCGCCCTTGCCACGCTCGCGGGACACGAGGCAGGTGTCACCAGCGCAGCGTTCAGCCCCGATGGCAGGCGGGTGGCGACTACATCCGACGACAACACCGCGCGGGTATGGGACGCGGGTACCGGGGCACCCATCGGAGAGCCATTGCGGCACGAGAATCGAGTCTCTAGCGCTGGATTCAGCCCCGATGGCACCCGACTCGTGACTACATCCGACGACAACACCGCGCGGGTATGGGATGTGGCAACCGGGGCGCCCATCGGAGAGCCATTGCGGCACGAGAATCGAGTCTCTAGCGCTGGATTCAGCCCCGATGGCACCCGACTCGTGACCACATCTGACGACAACACCGTGCGGGTATGGGATGCGGCCACCGGGGCGCCGAGCGGCCCCCCCTTGCAACTCGAGGAGCCTGTCTATAACGCGGCGTTCAGCTCAAACGGTACCCGTTTGTTGACGGTGTCCGGCAAGAGCGCGCGCGTCTGGGACACGGCGACCTGGGCGCCGATCGGCAAACCCATGCGTCACAAGCGTTCGGTGAATGGCGCGACTTTCAGTCTTGACGGGACGCGAGTGGTGACCGCGTCTGAAGACGCGACCGCGCGGGTGTGGGATGCGGCCACCGGGGCTCCGATCAGCGAGCCTTTGCAGCATGATGCCGCCGTATATAGCGGGGTGTTCAGTCCAAACGGCAACCTGGTTGTAACCGCGTCAGCCGACAAGACCGCGCGGGTGTGGGATGCAGCAACCGGCGCGCCGATCGGCTTGCCCCTGCGCCGTGAGGGCCCTGTATATAGCGCGTCGTTTAGCCCAGACGGCACACAGGTGGTGACGACGTCCTCCGGCACAACTGCCCAAGTAACTCCAATTCCTGGAGCCCAGTCCAATGTCGTCAGAACCGCCTGCACGATTCGGGGCGACCACAATATTTTGGGTCTTTCGGCGCGCTACGGCATCGACATCAAAGACCCAATCTGCACGGGAAACGAGCCCGCGCCCGACTCATCGCGCATAATCGGCCGGTAATCCCCGCAGCGCCGGCGCTGTCGCGGCGCGACGAGATCGTGCTGAATTGATTTGCTAGCGATTCACTTGCCCTGTTCGCCGCCGGCAGGGCTACAATCGCCGCCATGAAGATCGCGACCTTTAACGTCAATGGCGTCAATGGCCGGCTGGCCGTGCTTCTCCGCTGGCTCAAGGAGGCGTCGCCCGACGTGGTCTGCCTGCAGGAATTGAAGTCGGAGACGTTCCCGCAAAGCGCGATCCGCGCCGCCGGCTACGAGGCGATCTGGAGCGGGCATAAAAGTTGGAACGGGGTCGCCATTCTGGCCCGCGGCAAGGGCATAGTCGAGACCCGGCGCGCGCTCCCTGGCGATGACGACGACCTCAATAGCCGATATATCGAGGCGGCCGTCGACGGCCTGCTGATCGGCTGCCTCTACCTGCCCAACGGCAATCCCTTTCGCAGCGAGAAATTCGACTTCAAGCTGCGCTGGTTCGAGCGGCTGATCGCACATGGGCGGGAGCTTCTCGCCAGCGGCGCGCCGATCGTGCTCGCCGGCGATTACAACGTGATGCCGACCGAACTCGACGTCTACAAGCCTGAACGATGGGTCAATGACGCGCTGTTCCGAATCGAGGTCCGCGAAGCCTTCAGCCGGCTGGTCGCGCAAGGGTGGACCGACGCGTTGCGAACGCTTCATCCGGCTGAGCGCATCTACACCTTCTGGGACTATTTTCGAAACGCCTACGCGCGCGACGCCGGTCTGCGCATCGATCATTTGCTCCTGAGCCCGTCCGTCGCCGCGCGTCTCAAGGCGGCCGGCGTCGATCGCGACGTGCGCGGCTGGGAGAAGGCGAGCGACCATGCGCCGGTCTGGCTCGAACTTGCAGACGGGGCTGAGCGGCCGAAACGAACCAGCAGGCCTTCCACGCGACGGTCGCAATAGACGGCCATAGTGTCGGGCCGGTCGAGAACCTTAGGGCCGGCGCCGTTCCTCGCAGAAGCCTTGCGGGAAGCGACGGCGTTCGAGAGCCTTCGTCAGGTCGCCTTCCAGGCGGCGATCCGCCGCTTCAGCGCCTTCTCGGCGTCGGCGTCGGCTTCCCGCTTAGTCGCGAAAGACATTTCCGACCGATCCTGGGCTTGGCCGGAACGGAAAAGAGTCCAGCGATAGCGACCGCTGCGCAAAAGATCCGGCTCGACGACAACGGTGATCTGATGATCTTCAGCCATGTCGCCAGTATGCGCCGAACCAAGAAAAGTTTCCACAAACTCGTGAGGGACGCCTTCGCCGGTCGGGCGCGATGGCGCGGGCGTCGGCCGCGCCATCGTCCTTGCCGAACGCGCCAGCCCCAGCCCCTCAGAGACGCGCCGTCTTTCCCGCCTGCCTGGCCGCAGCGGGGCGCGGCCGCTTTTTCTGTCGAAAACGGGCAGTAGACCCTATTTTATTCTTGCTTTGTTCTCGTTTCTCCCCTACCCTTCTCCGGCCGTGATGAACGCTCCCGGTAATGCCGGGAGCGATCTGCGCGGCGAGGTTCATCGGCGGCGAAATGCTGGGGAAACGAAACATGAACGCTGCCGGCCAAATTGCCGTGACGCTCGCCGGGGTGATCGGCTTCAGTCGCCTCTTCCTGGCGGACGACGGCGCCAGCCACCGCCTGAGCGGCTTGCTCATTCTTGCCGGCCTGGTCGGGAAGATCGCGCTCTCGATCTGACCGGAGGCGCTGCAGAACGAGGCGATCGGCTGCACCTTAGAGCGGGATGATCGCGCTTGACCCGAAGTCATCCATACGCTGGCGGGAGTTCACGCCGAGCGATTGCGGACGAAACAACTCCGACGCCGGCTCTCCCGCGGCGCCGCAAAACCGGCTCCCCGAAGCGTGAAAGCCGCGCCTGTCGCCATTTTCCGGCGATCGCGGCCAACCGGAAAGGAAAGCCATCCGTCGGCGGTCGACGGCGTCCTCACCGCCCCCGATGCGAAACGCCCCTTCTCTGAACGGCCGGCGGGCGCGGGGAGCTCGGCGCGGAACGAGCCGGTATCGGAGCGGTGAAACCTCTTTGCGTCAAGGGAGGGATGCGCGGACCTTTCCCGCCAGCGCAAGGGCGAGCGCCGCGCAGACGATGACGCCCATCGCAGCCAAGTCTTTGTAGATGGCCAAGCCCATGATCGCAGTGGCGCAGAGCGCGAAGCGCCCGCAGGCGATGCGATACATGACGCCCCGCGATACCGGCTTGTTCGGCGCCGAGCTCCCGGAGGAGGCTTGGATGGGGACCGCCGGCGCTTGGACCCTCAATTGGTCGATCGTCCCGAGTTCCGGCTGTCCGGTGTTGGCGGCGCCGATGTCGGACGCAGCCCCTGGGTTAATCATCGACGTCCTCCCAGCAGATGGCGCCAGAGCCGGTCGCCCACCTTTCCATTTGTTTGCAGTAAAACTCACGCAAAGTCTAGGGGCAATTTACATTTTTGAAGTTGTGAAAAATATTAAATACGACCGGTGTGACCGGCTTTTGCTTGAACCTCGTCAGTGGCCGGTCTTCGGGAGCGGGAGTCGCGCGAGAGACCTCAGCTCTCCGACGACCGGCCGTAGCCCGGCCAGCCGAAATGGCGATGCAACTGCTCCTCAGTGACCTCATCGGCCATCGCCAGCGGGTCCCAGGCCGGAGCCGACCTCACCTGATCGCGCGTGACGTTCAAATTGATGTGTTCGCCAAACCAGTCGATGTCCTTCACCGCATAAGGCGAAAGCTGGACAATTTTGCCCGGCCACCAGTTCCGCGTCGCAATCACGAGATAGCGGATCTCCCAATTGGCGTCGTCGGCCAAAACGTTGTCGACATGGCCGATGTCGCCGTCCAGAGCGTGAACGTAATAGCCCTTGAAGTCGTGCACGCTGTGCAGATGATCCGCGCCGTCCAGAGGCGGGCTTTCAGCGTCCGTCTCACGCCGCGCCGCCTCCCTGACGATCTCGGATTCCGCACTCGGCAAGGCGGCGCCGCCAAAATGCGACACGCCCCAAAAAGGATCCCAGGCGTAATAGTCGTAGAGGAGCGCCTCCATGTCCGTCGTCACCCGGGTGTTTTCGTCGGCGTGCGGGCCTGCCGCGATCTGCTCCTTGGTCAGATTGACGGTGAGCGCCAGCGGCTCGCCGGGGCTCATCATCGGGAGCTGCGGCTTTGGCGGCAACGTAAGCGGAGCAATCGCTGACGGATGAATGAACACCCTGCGTCCCGGCAGCAGATGACTGGCGTCGACCGCCATCCAGCGGATCTTCCAGGTCTGATCGTCGAACAGGAAGTCCTTGGCGGCGCCGACCTGGCCGTCGGTCGCCTGGACCTGGGCGCCTTCAAGACCGCTCACAGCGAACAGCATGCCCCGTCCCTCCTTAACGCCCCGCTCGGTCGGCGGCGCGCCCGTCATCGCAGCAATAATCTGCGCCGTCGAGAGTGTCGCGACAAGCCGGGTTCGGCGCCGCGTCCGGTCGACAAGCGCGGCCCCTCGCGCTAGGGCTGCGATTCCCACTGTGGCGGACGCACAGGGGCCGGGAGGAGATTTGGAGACCATCGTTTCGATCGTCGGCGGCGTCGGCCTGTTCCTTCTGGGCATGGCGGTGATGACCGACGGGCTCAAGGCGCTCGCCGGCACGGCTCTGAAGACGGTGATGGAGAAAGCGGCGGCGACGCCGCTCATCGGCACGTTCTGGGGCGCGGTGATCACCCTCATCGTGCAGTCTTCGAGCGCCACCACCATGACCACGATCGGGCTGGTCAGCGCCGGGCTTTTGACGTTCCCGCAAGGCCTGAGCCTGGTCTTCGGCGCCAACATCGGCACTACCGGCACCGGCTGGCTGGTGGCGGCGTTCGGGGTCCGGATCTCGCTCACCGCCGCGGCTTTGCCGATCGTCTTTGTCGGCGCTTTGCTCAAGGTGGTCGGGCGCGGACGATTGGCGGCGGCGGGCGGCGCCATTGCCGGCTTCGCACTGATCCTGGTGGGCTTGTCGACGCTTCAGCAGGGCATGGGCGGCCTTGCCGAATCGCTGCACCCGTCAGACCTGCCCACGATCACCAACGCCGCCGGCGCCATCAATCTCGCCGGCATGGCCAATGTGCTGCTGCTCGTCGTGGTCGGCGCATTGATGACGACCGTCATGCAGTCTTCGACCGCGGCGATCGCGGTGACGCTGTCCGCGCTCTATGCCGGCGCGGTCGGCCTCGATCAGGCGCTGGCGCTCGTCATCGGGCAGAACATCGGCACGGCGACCTCTTCCGCCGTCGCCGCGATCGGCGCCTCGAGCACCGCCAAGCGGCTCGCCGTGGCCTATATCGCGTTCAAGCTGGTAGCGGCCTTGATCGCGATTGTGCTCTTTCCGTTTGTGACGCCGCTGATCGTTCGCGCGGCGCTGACCATCGATTCGACTGGCCTGCTCGCCGCCTATCACACCGCCTATAACGTGGTCGGCGTCGCGGTCCTCCTACCGCTGATGGGCCCGTTCACGCGGCTGATCGAGCGTTTCGTGCCGGAGCGCGGCTCGCCGTTCACCAAATACCTGGATCCGGCTGCGCTTCGCTCGCCGATGGTCGCGGTCGAGGCGGTGCGCCGAACGGTCGAGCGGGCGCTCGAAACTTTGTGCGTCGCGACCGCTGCCGGACTTGAAGGCGCGGCAAAAGACAAGACGGTTCGCCCCGCCCTCGATGACGCGACGCGGGTTCAGGCGTCGGACGGCGTGCGGCAGGCAAACGATTTTCTGTCGAAAAGCGACCCGCCGCCTTCCGACGACGGCCACGCCTGGTTCACCAGCACGGTGCATGCTTTGGATCACGCGAACCGGCTTGCCGAAGCGGTCGACGCGATGGCCAAGACGGGCGTCGCGACTGACGGGCCGGAAGAAATAAGCGCCGCCGCTCTATGCGCAAAATCGATGCGCGACGCGGCGGGGGCTGCCGCAAACCTCGCGGTCGCTGCCGGACCGGCCCACGCAGCCGATGACGAACTGGCTCAGACAATCGTCGGCGCGAAGACCTCAGTCGGACCGCTCGCCAAGCCCGGCGATGATGGGACCCAGAATCTTGCGCGCGCCGCCAAGGCGCTGGCCGATCTTCGCGCCGCGCATCGCAGCGCCACGCTCGACATGGTCGCATCCGGCAAGCTGACCGCGAGCGCCGCGATCGCGCGTGTCGATGCGGTTGCGCTGATGAGCCGGCTCGCGCACCACGCATGGCGCGCCGTCGCGCATCTCGAACGCGCCGCCGCCTCGCGCCTGGAGCTGGAGCAATGAGCGAAGCAGAACAGACGGCCTGGCACGCGCTTACCGCTGACGAGGCGGTCGAGCGGTTGAAGAGCAACGTGACGGCGGGCCTCGACGACAGCGAAGCCGCGCGCCGCCAGGCGGAATATGGCCTCAACCTGTTGCCGACCGCGCGCAAGCGCGGCCCGTTCATGCGCTTCCTCGAGCAGTTCAACAATGTCCTTGTCTACGTCCTCATCGCCGCCGGCTTCATCAAGCTGATGATGGGCCTCATGCTCGACGCGTCGATCATCCTCGCTGTGGTGGTGATCAACGGATTGCTCGGCTTCCTTCAGGAAGGCCGGGCGGAGAAGTCGCTCGATTCGATCCGCAACATGCTCTCAGCCGAGGCGAGGACCCTGCGCAACGGGCAAACGGCGATGATCCCGGCGGAACAGCTCGTGCCGGGCGATATCGTGTTCCTCGAATCCGGCGACAAGATCCCCGCCGACATCCGCCTCACCGACGTCAAGAATCTGCGCACGGAAGAAGCGGCGCTCACCGGCGAATCGGTGCCGTCGGACAAATCGACCGCGCCCGTCTCAGCCAAGGCGACCGTCGGTGATCGCGCGAGCATGGCCTATTCCGGCACGCTGGTCGTTTCCGGCCGGGCGACCGGAATGGTCGTCGCTACGGCAAGCCAGACGGAATTGGGCCGCATCAACCAGTTGCTCGCCGGCGTCAGCGCGCTGGAGACGCCGCTACTGCTTCAGATCAAAAAATTTGGCTACGCGATCACGGTCATCATCCTGATCATCAGCGCGATCACTTTCGCCTATGGGCATTTGATCCGCGACATTCCGTTCGTCGAAATGTTCCAGGCCGTCACCGGCATCGCCGTGTCGATGATCCCGGAAGGACTGCCGGCGCTCATCACCATCACGCTCGCGATCGGCGTCCAGCGCATGGCGGCCCGCAACGCCATCGTGCGGCGCCTGCCGGCGGTCGAGACGCTCGGGTCGGTGGCGCGCATCTGCTCGGACAAGACCGGCACGCTGACGCTCATGGAAATGATGGTCGTATCAGCCGCGACCGCCAGCGATACTCTGAAAGTCACAGGCGACGGCTACGCCAACGAGGGCGAGGTGCTCAAGGACGGCGCGCCGGTCGGCAAGGACCCGGTGCTTGAGCTTCTGGGGCGCGTCTCCGCGCTCTGCAATGACGCCGAACTGCGCAACGAGGACGGCGTGTGGAAGGTGGAGGGCGATCCCACCGAAGGCGCGCTCTATCCGTTCGCCGCGAAACTGGGGACCGAGCGGCAGAAGGAGCAGGCGGTCTACCCGCGCATCGACGTCATCCCGTTTGAATCCGAACACCGGTTCATGGCGACTTTGCATAGAGCCCCGGAGGGCGGCGAAATCCTGCTCGTCAAGGGCGCGCCCGAGGCGATCCTCGACCATTGCGATCGGCAGCAGGACGCTTCTGGCCAGAAGCCGCTCGATCGCGCCTATTTCGAGCAGGCGTCCGACGTGCTCGCGGGCCAGGGCGAGCGCGTGCTGGCGCTGGCGTGGCTGCCCGATCCCGGCGTCAAGGCGGGAAGCCTCGGTCCGGCCGATCTGCCGAAGAATCTCATTCTGCTCGGCCTTGTCGGCCTCCTCGATCCGCCGCGCAAGGAAGCGATCGAGGCGGTGAAGGAATGTCACGCCGGCGGCATAAGGGTGACGATGATCACCGGCGACCACAGGATCACCGCCGCCGCGATCGCCAAAATGCTCGACATCGGCGACGGCAAGACGGCCGTGACCGGCGCCGAAGTCGCGGAAATGGACATGGCGACGCTTCAGGAGACGGTGCGCCAACGTCGACGTGTTCGCGCGCGCCAGCCCCGAGCACAAGCTGCGCCTGGTCAAGGCGATTCAGGCCAACAAGCAGGTGGTGGCGATGACCGGCGACGGCGTCAACGACGCTCCGGCCTTGAAGAAGGCCGACATCGGCGTCGCGATGGGAATCAAGGGCACCGAGGTCACCAAGGAAGCGGCCGAAATGGTGCTGGCCGACGACAATTTCGCCTCGATCACGGCGGCGGTGAAGGAGGGACGCACCGTCTACAACAATATCGAGAAGGCGATCCTGTTCATGCTGCCGACCAACGTCGCCCAGGCTTTGGTCATTCTGGCGGCGATCTTCGTCGGCTTCACCATGCCGATCACCGCGCCCCAGATCCTGTGGGTCAACATGGTGACCTCGGTCGCGCTCGGCCTCGTGATCTCGTTCGAGCCGCACGAGATCGATGTGATGCAGCGGCCGCCGCGCGTGGTCAATCGTCCGATCCTCGACGCCTTCGGCGTGTGGCGCGTCGTCTTCGTCGGCGCGCTGCTGCTTGTCCTGACCCTTTGGGCGTTCTTCTGGATGAAGTCGCAAGGCGCGTCCGACCCGCTCGCGCGCACGGTCGCGGTCAATGCGCTGGTCATCGGTCAGGTCTTTTATCTGTTGAACAGCCGGTTCAAGATCGACTCGTCGCTCTCCCCGATGGCCCATCTCGGCAACCGCTATCTGCCAATGGGGATAGGCGCGGTCGTCGTGCTGCAACTCCTCTACACGTACGCGCCGCCACTGCAGCGGGTGTTCGAGACCGAAGCGATACCGCTTGGCGTCTGGCCGTGGCTGTTCCTTGGCGGCTTGATCTTCTTCCTGGTCGTCGAGGCCGAGAAGGCGATCATCCGCGCCATACGTTCGAGAGAACCCGCGGTTGAGGCGGCGGCGTCGGCGTAGGTCCAACCTCCGAGCTCTTCCTGAGGAGCGCCGAAGGCGCGTCTCGAGGGACGGCCCGCGGGACCGGCGGCGCCTACTGGACCATTCTTCGAGACGCCGCGCGTCGCGCGGCCTCAGAATGAGGGGATGAGCAGAGCCAAAAGCAAAACCGCGATCGTCATTGCGAGGACCGTAAGCGACGAAGCAATCCACGGGAACGTAGCGCGCCCTACGGCCCCTGGATCGCTTCCCCCGGGTCCCGAAGCCCCGGGGTCGCGATGACGATGCTGTTTCAATCGCGCTATACCTGCAAAAGATACACGGAGAGTTGCGCAGGCAGCGAGCTTGGACGCGATGCAGAGCAACAGAAGCGAGCCGATGAGCGCGGCAGACGCGAAGAAGCCCCGGATGCAGCCGTTTCTTCCGGCGATGGCGCAGTTCGCCAGCGGCAAAAACTCAGCCCGCGAATTTCTCGAGCGCTGCATCGCCGACCTCGAGGCCTGGGAGCCGAAGATCGGCGCCTTCGTCACGCTCAACCTTGCCGCCGCCAGGGCGGCCGCGGATCGCTCGACGAACCGCTGGCGGGCGGGGAAGCCGCTTTCGCCGATCGACGGCATGCCGATCGGCGTCAAGGACATTATCGAAACCATCGACATGGCCACGGAGAACGGCTCGCCGCTGTTCGCCGGCTCCCATAGTCAACGTGATAGCGCGAGCGTCGCCGCGCTGCGCGAGGCGGGCGCGGTGATTGTCGGCAAGACGGTGACGACTGAGTTCGCCTGGATGCATCCGCGCGCCACCCGCAATCCGTGGGACTTGACCCGTACCCCCGGCGGCTCGAGCAGCGGTTCGGCCGCGGCGGTCGCCGTCGGCGCGATCAGCGCGGGGCTCGCCACCCAGGTCTTCGGCTCGATCTTGCGGCCGTCGAGTTTCTGCGGCTGCTTCGGCTACAAGCCGACGGTCGGCGCGATCAACCGCGGCGGCAGCCATGACGCCCTTTCCCAGAGCACGCACGGGCCGATAGCCGCGAGCCTGCCGGAGGCTTGGGCTGTCGCCTACGAAATCTCCCGGCGCGCCGGCGGCGACCCCGGCTTTCCGGGACTCTATGGCCCGCCGACCTGCCCCGCGCCGTCAAAACCGCGCCGACTGGCGGTTCTGGAAACCCCCGGCTGGGCCGTGGCGACATCGGGAGCGAAGGACGCGTTCGCGGAAGCTGCGGCACGGCTCAAATCAGCCGGCGTCGCGCTCGCATCGCGCCATGAGAGCAGGACCGTCGCCGCAGTCGAGGACGCGATCCACGACGCGCGGGAGCTCTCCCACAACATCATCGCCTGGGAATCGCGCTGGCCGCTCAACACCTACCGCGCGCGCGACTTGAACAAGCTCAGCCAGGCGATGCACGACCTCGCCGCACGGGCCGAAGCCCTGACTCTCGACGACTATCGCCGCGACATCGCGGAGCGCGACAGGCGCCGCGCGATCTACCAAGCTGTCGAGGCGGAATTCGACGCCTGCCTGACCTTGGCGGCGCCGGGCGCCGCCCCGGTCGGCCTCGGCTGGACGGGCGACCCGGCTTTCGTGATTCCGGGATCGATGCTCGCCGTTCCGGCGATCACGCTTCCGGTCCTTCAGGACGGGGGCCTTCCGCTCGGGCTTCAGGCGCTCGGCTTCGCCGACGCGGACGCGGCGCTGTTTTCAACCGCTGGCGGCGTGCTGGCTCTGTTGGGGAAAGGCTGAGCGGCTCGTGGCGTTTGTCGTCATTGCGAGCGAAGCGAAGCAATCCAGGGGAACGTAGGGCGCCCCACGATCTCTGGATCGCCACGTCGCTTCGCTCCTCGCGATGACCATTCCGTTCGAACGCAGGCTTCAGGCCCAATCCTCAACGAACCGCAGGCCTTTGAGCGAAGCAACGTCGTCGTAAGCGCCCTTGGTTGAACGCTTGGGCAGCTTGATCTTGACCCGAGGCGCGTCCTTGTGAGGGATGACTTTTAGCAGGTGGCGGATGCAGTTGAGCCGCGCCCGCTTCTTGTCGTCGGACGGCACAATCGCCCAGGGCGCCCAATCCGTGTCGGTCGCCTTCAACATGACATCGCGCGCTCGTGAGTACTCGTACCACTTGCCGCGCGAGGAGAGGTCCATTGGGCTCAGTTTCCACTGGCGCAGCGGATCCTTGATGCGGGCTTCGAAGCGGCGCTCCTGCTCCTCATCGCTGACTTCGAGCCAGAACTTCACCACGAAGATGCCGTCGTCGATCAGCACATGTTCGAACTCGGGGCAAAGAATGAGAAAGCGGCGGTGCTGCGCTTCGGTGCAGAAGCCCATCACATATTCGACGCCAGCCCGATTGTACCAGCTGCGGTCGAAAATCACGATTTCGCCCGCGGCCGGGAGATGGGACACGTAACGCTGCAGGTAAAGCTGCGACTTCTCGCGGTCGGAGGGCGCAGGCAGCGCCACCACCCGGAACACGCGCGGGCTCACCCGCGCCGTGATCGCCTTGATCACGCCGCCCTTGCCAGCGGCGTCGCGTCCCTCGAACACGACGACGACGCGCAGGCCCTTGTGCTTCACCCATTCCTGGAGCGCGCAGAGGTCGACCTGCAGTTCGCGCAAGGCCTTCTCGTAATCCTTGCGATCCATCGGCTCGCGGGCCGCGTTCACGACAGGAACGCCCGATTCGTCGCGACGGCGGTCGCCCGAACTCGGGGCTTTTTCGTTCTTGGCCAACTCGCCCCCTCCCCGGGGATGACTTTGACCGGCGTCTTGACGCGCGTCAATGCGCGCGCCGGCTCGGTCGTGAATGGTTGAGCGCCAGACGCCGAGAGCGACGTAAATTTTCGGCAGGCGCGCTCGCCGCGGGAACCGAACGACTTGGCTGGCGTTTCGGACAGCAGATGCAACAGGCGAACTTGCTTGTCGCCACATGGACCTCGACGATGTCTCCGATCCTTCCGATCTCGTTTCTGCTCACGCTGCTCTGCGCCTTTGGCGCGGTTGAGGGCGTTCTCTTTCAACAATTGATGTTCGTCGGGGCGGCGCTTTCCGCGACGGTCCTCGTGTGTGCGGTGGAGGCGTGGAGCGCGCGGGAGATCCCGGTGCGAAGCGACGAGGAGCGGAAGCTACGCAACTCTTCGGACTCCTAACACGCCGCGTGAACTGCCTGCCGTCTGTTTTTTCCCGAGCGCATGGACGATTCGCATTTCGCCGCCTGACGACAGAGCTGCCGCCCCAATCAGGAGAGCTACCCCATCGGCGATGGGCCGTGTAACCGCTACGGAACATGGTAAACTTTTTGCCAACGACCGTTTGGAACAAACCCATCCGGGCCTTGGTTTCCCAAATGTGGCGAAATGCGCCAGCCTTGCCGCCAGCGGGTCACGTTATGTCCCCGATTCTGCCGATTTCCTTCGTGGCGACGCTAGTCTGCGTGTTGGTCGCGATCGATTGGGCGTTGTACCAGCAGATCCTGTTCGTAGGCGCGGCGCTCTCCGCGACGGTGTGGGTTTGCTCGCTCGAGGCCTGGAGCTGCCAGGAAGCGCCGACGAGGAGCGAGGACGAAGGCCGCCGCTACAATCCGGCGGACGAATAGCCGCCTCAGAACCCCTCGCCGCCATCGACAGTCAGCACATGGCCCAGGATGTGGCGCGCGCGCTCGCTGCACAGAAAGAGGACGGCTTCGGCGATGTCGTCGCCGTCGGCGATGCGGCCGGCGGGGATGCGCTGAAGCACCGCTTTCTCGTCAAGCCGGCCGGCCCGCAAGTCCTCCAGCACCCCTTCGGTGGCCACGTGACCCGGCGCGACCGCATTGACGCGCAGGCCCTTCCCCGCCCATTCGACCGCCATCGATCGGGTCAAGCTCTCGAGCGCCGCCTTCGAGGCCGAATAGAGCGCCAGGCCCTGGGCCGGCTTTCCGGCGGCGATGCTGCTGACATTGACGATGGCGCCGCCGCGCTTGTGATCGATCGCCCAGCGCGCAAAGGCCCGCGCCGCGATGAGAGGGCCGATGGCGTTGACGGCGAAAAATCGGGCGGCCTCTGTCGCATCCACGTCGATCAGCGGCCGAACCGCGAATAGCGCCGCATCGTTGATAAGGATATCGACCGCGCCAAACCGATCGACGGTCGCCGAGACCAAAAGCTCGCAGTCCCCCGCCTTGGCGATGTCGGCTTGGACCGGGAGAACGGGGCGCCCGCATTCCTTCTCGATCGTCTCGGCCGCACGCTCCAGCGTCTCCTCGGTGCGCCCGGCGATCGCGACCTGCGCCCCCTCTCGGGCGAAGGCGCGGGCGATCGCATAGCCGATCCCTGAGCCGCCGCCGGTCACGACCGCGACCTTGCCGTCGAACTCCAAGGAAGTGGGAATGGTCAGGCCATCGATTGGAACCGGCGCGCGAGCGCGCTGATATGCTTCGCCGTCTCGATGTCGAGATCGGTGATCTTCATGCCGGCGTCATGGGTGCAGAACGAGAATGACAGGATGTTATAGGAATTGTGGAACTCGGGATGATGGTTCATCACCTCGGCCTGGATGGCGATTTCGACGATGAAGGCGATCGCATCGCGAAAGGTCTTAAGCTCGAACCGGGCCTCGATGTTGGGCGCCTTCACAGACCAGTCCGGCAGTTCCGCCAGCGCCGCTCGAATCTCCGCGTCGCTGAGAATCCTGTAATGCGCCATGAGTTTGCTCCTTGACTTATTGAGCGGGGCTGCTCGGACTCGCAACGCTCGGCTGGTCAAGCTGAAGGATCGCCTGTTCGAGCGGCGCCGGCGAGACGCGAATCGAGCTGATGTAGGGCTGGCTGAACTCGAGGATCAGAAAGATCGCGAGCCCGATCGACGCGCTGCCGAGGACGAGCATGGCAAGCGACATCGGGCCCAATTTCGACAAAAGGCCCATGGCGGCGAACAGAAGAGCCGCCCAGAACGTCACGGCATAAATCAGAGGCCAGGGAATTGGGGTCGCCGCCTGCAGCGACATGAGGAGGCGCTGCTCGCCGATGAAGGCGTAGTTGGCGCGCGCGGCGGCGAGCAGGCTCGTCTGCGCGGGCGTCTTGGGCGTGAGGCCATCGAGAAACTTGTTCAGGCTGCCCATGGCTTTGTAGGAGGCCTCATAGGCCGCGGCGCGCGAGGTGTCGTCGCCCCAGAACTGTTCGTGCGCCCAGACGAGATCGGTCCTCAACATGCTGCGGGCTTCATCCGCCTCGGGCCCGAACTGGCGCATTTCGAGATCGAACTCGAGCGCCCGCGCCGCGAGCGTCTGCAGCTCCGTCTGCTGGGTGCTGTAGACGCCGTAGGCCGTCCAGATGAGGAGGCCGTTGACCAGCACGAGCAGGAGCGTCAGCTGCCCGACGACGCCGCCGATCATGTCGCGGGCCTTGTCCATCGTGTGGCGCTCCGGGAGGACGCGCTGAAGCACGAGGCCGAGGACGCCGCCTGCGACGATTACCCCGGTGACGACGAGCGAGATGGCGAGCGAACTCATTTCCGGCAATCCGGCCTCCCTCGGACATGACTTTCGTGACATGTCCGAAGGGCGCCGTCCAGCGACCAGGAGGTCGGTCCGCGCGCGCCGTCGGTCGGCGGCCGCCAATGGCAGCCGATTCAAGACTACACCTCGAATCGTGAGGGGGCCTGCATCTTTTTATGAGTTTCGTGCCTGCCTTCCGGAATCCTCACCGCCCTTAGGCACTCGGCGTAAAGATCGAGGAATTGATCGGCGTTGAGTTTGAACACGGCGCCAGACGCTTGGATGTCTTTCATCAACTGATAGGCCACCTGCTCGGGTGAATGCTCTCCGGTATTAACTATTGATATGTCGGCCACGACACCATCCTCCGCTGCCAATCAAAACGACAGATCAAAGATTTAAGCATTCCGGCCGGCACGGAAGAGTTGACAGCCCGAGCGCGGCATATTCACGTGGCCTCAGGCGTCCGCCGACTTATAGGCCTCATTCGCGACCGTGTTCTTTACGCGAAGATTTTTTGTGACCTCGGCGGACACCGACGCACCGTCTCGAGCGATCTTCGCTATGTCCTGAATTCCTCCGCTCCAACCCATATTCCGGGCGAAGAAGCGACCCGTTGGGGCATCGAAGCCAACGTCGGCAGCGCCGACGCCAGCCACAGCGGCTGAGGCTAGCCGGCCCTTCTCAATTACGAGTTCACACATCTCGCAGATGACGTCGCCGATGGCGGTCGCGACCGGTCCGGGCTGGCTTCCGTACAGCAGAATCCCATCTATCCGAGGCGCCTGCGCGACCGCCGGAAGGGTGGCGCTATAGTAGATGCGAACGCGCCGAAAAGGGAGTCCGAGACGAGCCACAACTAGTCCAGCGAAGTAGGCGGACAACCAGCCACGTCCGTAGTCTCTCATGCCAAGTACGACCGTTACAGTTTCACCGGCGCCGAATCGAATGGCCCATTTGCTGTCAGCCGGAAGGAGCGGGTTCTTATTGACGATCTCGACGTTGAGATTCTCGATTCCCGCACGTGGCGAAACGCGGACCGCGTGCGGTCCGGAAAAAGGTCCGTAGGTATTGGCGTTTTTCGTTTTGCTCGTGTCAGCGACGATGTCCATCTCACGTCTCCAGATTGATTGGAACTCGTCATTGCCTCACAGGTTGAGTTACGAAACTCCGGTTCTTGCGCTGCAATCGGAATTGCTGGCTCGATGTTGTAGTGCGAACAGAGGCGTTCGAGCGGAGCTCCTTCGATCGCCAGGATGGAAGCCCCCTCCTGCCGCATATCAGTCCGCTATCTCGTCGATAAGGTGTCCTTGTAAATCTTCCCGTCCTTCATGATGATGAGGAAATTCTTCTCCGGGTTTTCGACGAGCGCGATGTTGGCGATCGGATCGCCGTCGACCAGGATGAGATCGGCGAACGCGCCCTCTTCAATGACGCCAAGCTTCCCCGGATAGGGATTGCGCGGCCCGGACAACGCGAGCAGTTCGCCATTGGCCGCGGTGGCCATCTTCAGGATTTCGGCGCTCTCGTACCAGCGCTTAAGATGGGTCAGCATGATCCCCTGGCGCGCGGCCTTCTCAGCGGAAAACAACATATCCGAGCCAAAGGCGGTCTTGAGTTTGTAGGCTTTCGCCAATGGGTAGACGGTGCTCGTTCCCGCGATGACCTGCTGCAGATTGATCCGGCTTTGGCCGCTGAGAGGAACAGTGTCTTCCGCCCCGACGAACGGTTGAATGCTCAACCACACGCCCTTGTCCGCCATGAGCTTGGCGGTCGCCTCGTCCATCAGATGCCCGTGTTCGATGCACTGAACGCCCGCGGCGATCGCCCGCTCAATCGCGGTTGGCGGATAGGCATGCACGGCGACGTAAGTCTCGCGGTCGGCTGCGGCCTCCACCCCTGCGCGAAGCTCGGGTTCGCTGAACGTCAGCATGTCCAGCGTCGTGCGCGGCGACGACACGCCTCCGCCTCCGACAAGTTTGATCTGAGATGCGCCCTCCATGAGCTGCTCGCGCACCCTCAAGCGCACTTCGTCGGCGCTGTCGGCGATGTTGGCGGCGCCGGTCCGTTCCAAGTCGCTCACCGGACCGCCCGGGCTTCGCGGCAGATCGGACAGGGGGCGCAGGTCCCCGTGTCCGCCGGTGGTGGTGATCATGGCGCCGCACGGATAGATGCGCGGTCCGGGCACGAGTCCTTCATCGATCGCCTGTTTGAGCGCGAATGACGGGCCGCCGAGGTCCCGCACCGTGGTGAAGCCGCGCATCAGCGTGCGCTCCGCCTCGGCGCTGGCGGCGAGGAAGATGTAGCCGACCTCCGCGGCGAACAGGGTTGGGATCGGCAGCGCGGCGAAAATGCAATGCCAGTGCGCGTCGATCAATCCCGGCATCACCACCCGGCCGCCGCAATCGATCGTGCGCGACCCTTCCGGACCGGCCGGATTCCCGGTCGCAACCGCCTTGATCCGCCCGCCTTCGACGATGAGAGCGAGTCCCTCGCGCAAAGCGCTGGACTTCCCGTCGAACAGGAGAAAATTCTTGAACAGGGTCGGCGGCGGCGGATTGGGCGCGCCTTGCGCGCGCGCCGCTCGGGGAAGACCCAGCGCTGCGATCGAAGCGCCCATCCCAGCGACAAATCCCCGACGCGAAAGGTCTGCGTTGATGCGACGGGTCAGGGACTGGAGTTCGCCTCGGCAGCACGAGCAGCCCGGAGAACCTGTCGCTTCCGGCTGATCGCCTGATGAGCAAGAGAACATGCGGCTTTCCTCCGTCGGCGGAAAATCCTGCCCGGACGCGCGAGTCCTGTAGCAGTCAATTCGCGCGCCTGATCGCCGGCGGGCTCCACCGGCCGTCGGCGACCTGAGGCTTTGGCGCATAAAGCCGAAGCGTCAAAGCGAGCACGCCGCTCTTTGGCGCCGGAAGCCAATTCGGCTCTTTATCAGGGCCGGGGTTTTCGTTCCGGACGTAGAGGTCGAGCGAGCCGTCGGCGCCGAACTTGAGCGCATCGCGGTCGTCGATCGCGAATCTGTTCAGCGGATTGGCGACCTGGAATCCCTCCTCGTCGTAAAGCGTCAGCGACCAGAACGCGTCCACTGGAGGCAATTCGTCCTTCGTGAAATGGAGGACGTATTTGCTTCCTCCGGTGACCGGCTTGCCGTCCGCGTCACTCACGTTCAAGGGATAGATCGCATCCTCGACCTGATTGGCGCCGAGCCCCAACATCGCGACGATGGCGCGCTTGAGTAATAGTTGCCATAGACGCCCATGGTGTCCGTGTTCATCTGCCAGCCGTTGGCTATGCGCGCGAGCGTCGGAGCCTTGTCGTGCATGAGCTTGAGCCCCGCGGCGGCGGCGCGGGCGAGTACGTCGGGAGCGACCTTGCTGGCGTCGAAGCTCTTGCCAGGCTCGATCCCGATGCGCCTCAGCCGCGCGACGGTCGACCAGTCGGTGAGGTGAGGCGGGTTCAGCTTCATCAGCTCCGCGCCACGCTTGAAATAATCGACCGGCGCCATTCCATTGATCTGTCGCAGTGGTTCAGTCTTGGTGTCGACGGCCGGGTCGATCGCCTGCTTTACCGCCCGCGAGGCCTTTCCCCAATCGGCGAGCAGGGTGACCTTGTACCCGTCCTGGACCTTATGAACCGCGTCGTAGTCCTTGACGCCATTGGTCTGGGTGCGGCCGATGATCCAGACATAGGACGTGGGCGCGTCGATCCGCTCGACGTCCGCAGGCGACTGCCCGCTCCACCCAGGCGGAACGACGGCGAAACTCGCGGCGCCGGTCCCGTTCGTGCGTTTTCCCGGGACGGCGAAGACATCGCTCCACATGTCGAGCATGGGCAGCATGAAGTAGCGGCCGCCGGTGTCCGCGGTCGAGACAACGACAGGGCCCGAAGTGAGGTCGAGCCAGGCGCTCGAATAGAGCGTATCGAAATTCGGCCGCACCACCGCCCGCATGTCGGCGGTCGGAAACGCGCGAACGTGGGTGAATGCGTTCGCTGGCCCACCCATGGGACTGACCTTGGGATCGAGGTTGATCAGCTGCTTGCGCGTCAGGTCCATGAGGATCAAAGGATAAAGATAGATGTAGGCCTCTTGCGCAATCGCCTGCGCTTCGTTGGCGTCAACCATGGGCCGTTCCTTCCTTCAATGTCCGCGTGAGCCCGCCGCTTCAATTCCGGACGATCACAGCGGCGCCCTCCAATCGCCAGCGCCTTTTGCCGCCAGTCTGGATCACTGCGCATCAAATTGACATCAGCGCAACCTCACGCCTTCGCGAATTTGGCGAAGGCCTCCTTATAGTCCGGATGCCAGCGGGAGAGCGGCGGCCGGTTCTCGACAATATCGCCCGCGGCCCAAAGAATCCGCCGCTCGTCCGTCTCGCGCGGCACGTCGTTGTCGGGACAGAGGATATAGAAGTCTCCCGCCGCCATCGAAGTCAGCATGAACTCAACGACCTGTTCCGGCGTCCACGCCGCGGCCGGTTTCTCCGTCCTCGATCCGGCGGTCATGCCGGTGAAGGTGAAGCCCGGAATGAGCAGGTGCGCGCTCACCCGACAGCCCTCGATGTTGCGCAATTCGTGCGCCAGGGCCTCGGTCACGACCTTCACGCCCGCCTTCGAGACATTGTAGGCGGTGTCGCCCGGCGGACAGGTGATGCCCTGCTTCGAGCCCGTGTTGATGATCGCCGCCGACGTTCCTTGCTTGATCATGCCCGGAGCGAAGGCCTGCACGCCGTTGATCACCCCCCAAAGATTGACGTCGATGATCCGCCGCCAGCGGGCCGGATCGCCGAACAATTCGCCCGCTCCCCCGGTTCCGGCGTTGTTCATAAGCACGGCGACTTCCCCGAAGGCGTCGAAGACCAAGGCCTTCAGGCGCCGGACGTCTTCGAGATTGCTGACGTCGACGGTGAACGATCGCACGGAATCCAGCTTCGCAGCAGCCGCGCGGACCTTGGCGGCGCCGGCCTCGAGCGCGTCGCCGCCCAAGTCAGCCATGCACACTTTTAGCCCAAGCGCAGCGAATTTGGCCGAAGCGGCCAGGCCAATGCCGCTCGCCGCTCCGGTGACGACCGCGACCCGGTTCGCGGCCAGAGCGGGATGATTGGGCGCCATCAAGTCCTCCGGTTTTGGAAGTCGGAGATGCTTTGATCACGCTAAGGACGTGTCCGCAATCGCCCGCGGCCATACCGCCCCGACCCGCCCCGCCCGATAGCAATTTGATCACACTTTGGCACAACCTGGATTCAATTGTCTCTAACTAAGGCGACAACCTTAACTTGTATCTGCCTGATGTCCAGCGTATTTAATAAAAATAGATCCACCCAATGTCGGGTGTTGACAGTCTCCAGCGGGCCGTAAACGGAATATGACCAGTGATCGAGACGGGAGATGCATGATGCATAAGAATCTGATTACCATGATTGCGGCGCTGGCGACTGCGGCGTTATTTACTGTAAATACAGCGAACGCGGCGACGTACAAATTCACCTTCCAGTCGAGCGGCTCCGACCTGACGGCGACGGGCCAAATCACTGTCAACGCCGCCGAGCAAGTGACCGGTGTTTCCGGCGTCATCTCTGGCCTCACCAATCAGACCATCGGCGCGGTCACCGCCAATCCCGGCTTCCGGAGCCCGTCCTATAGCCCCGACGGTTTGTTCATCTACGACAATGTGTATTATCCGGCCGCGATGCCCTTCGATGTTGACGGCCTCCTGTTCGTCACGGTTCAGAACCCGGGCGGCTATTGGAACCTTTGGGGGAACTCGCCCGGCAACTATTCGCTCTATGAGTCGGGTAGCGGCAGCTACCCGATCCAGGAGAGCGGAACTTTGCGCGTGACTCCAGTGCCAGAACCGTCGACCTGGGCGATGCTTGCGATGGGCTTCGCCGGACTGGGCCTCGTCGGCCGCCGCCGAAAAACCGCCCGCCTGGCGCCCGGCCTCGGCTAAAAGCCGCGTACCTTCAAACACTTTAGGGCCGCATAAGGCCGGCCCTTTTTCGATCCAGGACGTGTCTTCGCAGCGGATGGAAACAAAAATTAAGCCAATTTAAAACCGTACGGTTGTATCGCTTGACTCTTGAGCTGATTGGCATTTTAAACACAACCGACCGCGTGCGTTGAAACACGATCTGTTTAGGTTGTCTCGCGATCGAAAACATCTGGAACCGCGTCTGACCGGCTCAAAGGGTCTAGTGATGACCATTCGCGGAAGACGCTCGTACTCCCACATCCGCCGGCCCGTGACGCCGCTGAAGGCGCGCGCCGGGGGAGCGCCGGCCGAGAGCGCCGGAACGCCCGAATCCGACGCTGATCGATTGGTCGCGTCGTTCCGGCTCCGCGCCTATTCAGAAGCGCGTCGACGCCAGCGGGAGGCGGGACCTTCCGGAGCCGCGGCCCACTGGAGCCAGGTATCGAACCTCATCGCGCGCCGGGCGAGCGAACGGCGCAGCGACGACTCGTCGATGCGGACCGAGTTGGAAGGCAACGCCGCCCATGGCGGCGAGGCCTTGGGCGCGCGCCCTTCCGTCAGATTTTTCGAGGTTGACCCGTTGGACGAACTCGAACGCATCCTCGCCACCAGACCGCAACGCTTCCGCCTGCAGTACTTTGGCGTCGGCGCCGATCACGGGCCGGCCATTCTCGCTGAAACCGAAATTCAAGCCGCAGACGCCTCCGGCGCGATCCGCGAAGCCACCGCGTCAAACTGGCCGCCGCGAGCGGTCGGCCTGCGCCTGCTCGATCTGGAGGGGCGGGAGATCTTCGAGCGGCTCAAGGCCGATCTGCGATAGCGCCGCGGCGCGCCGCCTTAGCGAGTGGCGGCGGGGGCTCCTGCAAACCGGCTCACATGCCCCGGCCACCCGCCGACCCTCGTCGGTCCCCAGGCACACCTGGCTCCGCCGTCCCATCGCCGTAGGTGGTGATCGCCGTCTTCAAGAGATCGCCGGCGATGTGGGCGGCCAGCCGCTCTAACGGACCGCGAACCAGCGGGAGTCCATGGCTGACTGCAGCTCTTTGAGCCGATAGATTACCGCTCATGCCCGATCGCCGACCCGCCTTTCTGCTTGCGCCCGGCGCCGGGGCTCCGTCTTCGCATCCGCGCATGCGGACTTTCGCGCAACTCCTGGGGACAATCGGCCCGGTCGAGCCGTTCGATTACCCTTACGCCCTGGAGGGCCGAAAGCGGCCGGATCCGCTGCCCAACCTCATCGAAGCCCATCGAGCGGCGCTTGCCGCCCTTCGCGCCAAGCACGACGGGCCGATCGTGCTCGCGGGAAAAAGCATGGGCGGGCGCGTGGGCTGCCATGTCGCCCTGGTCGAAAAGGTCCAAGCGGTGATCTGCTTCGGCTACCCGCTTTGCGCCGCCGGCGACCGATCGAAGCTGCGCGACCAAGTTCTGCTCGCGCTTAAGACGCCGGCGATGTTCGCGCAGGGAACTCGCGATCCTCTCTGCCCGCTCGACCTTTTCGAGGGCGTGCGGAAGCGGATGGGCGCGCGTTCGACGCTGTACGTGATGGAGGGAGGCGACCATTCCCTCATCGTCGCGAAGGCGGCGTTGAAGGCGGTCGGCTCCAGCCAAGAGCAAGCAGACGAGAATATGCTGACCGCCATCGTCCGCTTTCTGAAGGAAGCGCTCACCCAATCCTCCTAGTCGAAATGCGCGAGGAGCTTCGCCCTCTTTCTCTCCAGCGGTCTCGGCGCATTGACAGCCTTTCGCTCTTTCCCCTATTGACCGCCATGCAGCGACTGTGATTTTGGGGGTGCGACGTGCGGCCTGACGCGCGATGGTCGCTTGGTGTTGGTCTGGCGCTGGCGGTGATGTCGGTGAGCGGCGCGTGCGCGGAGGCCCGCTCCATCAATCTGGATGAGTGCTCCGGAACATGCGTTGCCCCCGCAATCAATGATCCGGCTGCCGGTGAGGACGACGGCGCGGCCAGCGTTATCTTGTCCCGGTTCGGCCGCGGCGCTGACGATCCCAATTTCGCTCTAATCTTCGACCGGAAGGCCGTGCCAACTGCCCTAGCGGACGGATTGCCGTCGGCGCTCGCCTCGGCGAGCGCTGAGGTCTCCGTAGCGCTCGCCGTCTCGCCTTATGACTTTTTCGCGGACATCATCGACATTCCGCACTCCGCCGACGCGCGGGAATTCGCGGCGGCCTCCTTTGTCTTGTTCACCCCCTCGCTCGCCGGCCGGCGCACGCTCACCGACGTTCTGTGGGCCAGCCAGGCCTTTTTTGCGCCATCCTCCGGTGATGAGGCCTCCCGTCTCGGCTTGCCGCTCGCCGCTGCCGGCGGCTGGGGGCCGGCGCGGACGCGGGTGACCCGCACGCCCAGCGTTTCGCAGATATCGCGGCCGCGTTCGGACGCCCCAGTTTGGGACGAGTGGAGTTGTATGTGGACAAAACCTCTTTCAGATCCTTGGGAACAATCTTCGGCAGATCCTTGCCGATAGCATCCTTCGCTACCCCGGTATCCAAGAGGCGACTTTTCTGAGCGGCTCGCCGCCGGCAATCTCTTCTGCCGTTCGATAGAACTCAACGGCGTGCGGCGGGATGAACTCAATGACAGGGCCGCGGACCGCCTCCGTCAGCTCCCTGGCGAAAGTGGGTAGCTGGGCGCGGTGGTGGTCCGCGGCGCTCTGGCGCAGCGATTGCCCACGCCACTCGAGAGCGGCGCCCGCCGTTCCGCCCGGCAATGTAAGCCGCCGCCCGCCTCACATAAATCTCGACGTTTGCCGCGGCTGGAACTGACCGAATCCCTTCTCGCCGACGACCTTGCCCTCTTCGGCGACGACCTTGCCGCGCAGCAGCGTCTTGACCGGCCATCCCATCACTTCCATCCCTTCGTACGGGATGTAATCGCTGCCGTGCTGCATGAGATCCTGGGAAAGGGTGACTTTTTTTTCCGGATCCCAGATGGCGATGTCCGCGTCGGCGCCGATCATGATGGAGCCCTTGCGAGGATAAAGGCCATACATCTTGGCGTGGTTGGTCGCGGTCAGCGCGACGAACTCCGAAAGCGAAATCCGCCCCTTCTTGACGCCCTCTGAAAACAGGATCGGCAGCCGCGCAGCGACGCCCGGAATGCCATTCGGCACCCAGCGGAACGAGGTGCGCCCCTTCGGAACCTTCTTTCCGGCCTCGTCCTCAAATCGAAACGGACAATGGTCGGAGGAGAAAGTCTGGAAGACGCCGCCGATGAGGCCGCGCCAGATCGCCTCTTGCGAGGCGCGATCGCGCGGCGGGGGAGAGCAAACATATTTCGCGCCCGAGAAGTCCATGTTGAGGCCTTTGAGGTCCTCGGCCGTCAACACGAGGTATTGCGGGCAGGTCTCGGCATAGATCTTCAGGCCCCGTCCGCGCGCCCATTCGATCTGCTCCATCGCCTCGCGCCCGGATACGTGCACGATCATGATCGGGATGCCGATCAGCTCCGCGTGCGAGATCGCGCGATGGGTCGCCTCGCGCTCGACGAGTTCGGGCCGAGACTCCGCATGAAAGTAAGGGTGGGTCTTGCCGTCGCGCTCGAGGCGATCCGTCATGTATTTGATCTGGTCGTAGCCTGAACCATCACCGTCGCGCCCTGTTCGCGCGCAACGGTGAAAACTTCAAGCAATTGCCGGTCGGTCAGGACCATATTGTCGTAGGTCATGAACACTTTGAACGACGGATAGCCGGACTTGACGAGCGCCGGCAGCTCCTGACCCAAAACCGCCGGCGTCGGATCGGTGACGATCAGATGGAATCCGTAGTCGACGTAGCTCTTGCCCCTGGCCTTCTCATGGTAGTCCTCCACGCTCTGACGGAGGGACTGCCCGCGCGGCTGGAGCGCAAATGCGAGGACGGTGGTGTTGCCGCCCGCCGCCGCGCTGCGACTGCCGCTCTCGAACCCGTCCGCCATCACGACCCCTGGACCCTGGGGCTGGTCGAAATGAACGTGGCTGTCGATTCCGCCAGGCAGGACCAGAAGCCCCGAAGCGTCGATCTCGGAGGCGGCGCGCGGCAGGTCTTCGGCGAGCGCGACGATGCGGCCGTCTTTCACGCCAACGTCGCTTTTGCCGACGTCGGCGGCGGTGACGACGGCGCCGCCCCGAATGACCAGATCAAGCTCCATACCCTCTGCTTCCTTTCACCGATTGATTTCGATCGTTGACGCAAGATCCATGCAAATTGCGCTACGGCGAAACGGATTGCAAAATGACGCTCGAGCCGGCTTAAACCCAACTCGGAACACTGTCGGCTCAATTTCCCGACATACGGAGAGGACGCGTCATTGCGAGACTTCCATCAAAGCGGACGCAGCCCCGTCTATTCCGTGAACGGGATGGCCGCGACCTCCATGCCGATCGCCTCGCTGACCGCGATCGAAGTCTTAAGCGCCGGCGGCAACGCCGTCGACGCAGCTGTCGCGGCATGCGCCGTGCTCGCTGTGGTCGAGCCGCAGTCGACTGGGCTCGGCGGCGATTGCTTTTGCCTCTATGCGCCGCCCGGCGGCGGCAAGGTCGTCGCCGTCAACGGCTCCGGCCGATCGGCCGGAGCCGCTTCGCTCGACGCGATTAAAGCCGCGGGCTCAACGCGGCCAGACGACATTTCGCCGCACGGCGTCACCATTCCCGGCGCCGTCTCTGCATGGCAATTGCTCCTGGACGCCTTTGGCACGAAGGGCTTCGATGAGTTGCTCGTTCCCGCCATCCATTGCGCGGAGGAGGGGTTTCCGCTGCACTCGCGCGTGGCCTGGGATTGGTGGATGCAGGAGGACAAGCTGCGTCGCGCCGGAAACCGGCTGTTCCTGCCCGACGGCCGGGCGCCGCGCGAGGGCGATCGTTTCGTCCAGACGGCGCTCGCCAATACGCTGCACGCCATCGGCAGGCGCGGAGCCGACGCCTTCTACAGCGGTTCGGTCGCAGCCAACATGGCTGCGACGCTCAAGGCAGCCGGCGGCGTACAAACAGAAGAGGACTTCGCCAACGGGCGCCATACAGCTGAGTTCGTCGAGCCGATCTCGATCCACTGGCGCGGCCTCGACGTCTGGCAGTGCCCGCCGAACGGGCCGGGTCTGGTCGCGCTGATGATTTTGGGCGAGCTTGAGGCGCTGGGCTGCGCGCCGGACGGACCGTCAGGCGCGTTGCGCTTCCATCGGCACATCGAGGCTGCGCGCATGGCCTACCGCGACCGGGGCGCCTTCCTTGCGGACCCCCGCCGACGAGAAACGCCGTTAAGGCGCCTGCTCGCTCCCGATTACCTCGCAGCGCTCGCGCGGCACATCGACGACGGACACGCGCTGAGCGCGTTGCCCGCTCCGGGCGAGATCGCCCTCGCAGAGAGTGGAAACACGGTCACGCTCTCGGTCGTCGACCGCGACGGCGCCGCCTGCAGCCTCATCAACTCGATCTACCAAACATTCGGCAGCGGCATTCTCGCCGAACGCTCAGGGGTGCTCCTGCAGAATCGCGGATTGTGCTTCGCCTTCGAGCCTGGTCATCCGAACAGCTTGGCGCCCAACACGCGCCCCGCGCACACCATCATGCCGGGCTTGGCGACGCGCGACGGTGACCCCGCGATCTGCTTTGGGGTGATGGGCGAGCACTATCAGCCGATCGGGCAGACCTGGGTTCTGACCAACGCCGTGGAATACGGCATGGACATCCAGGCGGCGATCGATTTCCCGCGCGTCTGCCCGCATTTGGGGGAGCTCGAGATCGAACGCGGCGTTTCGCCGGCTATGCGCGAGAAGCTCGCCGCGCTCGGGCACAAGCTAACCGAACTCGAGCGGCCCCTCGGCGGCGCACAAGCGATCATGATCGACAGCGAGCGCGGCGTGCTCATCGGCGGCTCGGACCCGCGCAAGGACGGCGCGGCGCTCGGGTATTGACCGCCCCATCATCATTTTGACGCGGCCTCCCTCTCGCCCGAATGGCGGCGACGCCTCCCCGGCGCAGAGAGACACGAGATTCATTGAGAGCCGCGAACACGGATGACCAACTCCGACCGCCCGCAGAAGAGCATGTCCCGCGCCTCGATTGCCGTCGCAGCGTTCTCGACCGTTTTGGAATGGTATGACTTCACCCTCTACCTTTACTTCGCCACTGTGCTTTCGCGGGTGTTTTTTGGCGAGGGCAAAACCGCGCTGAGCGCGACTCTGGCCGCGTTCGCAATCGCCTATCTGTTGCGCCCGCTTGGCGGCGCCGTCTTTGGCCACATCGGGGATCGGTTCGGGCGACGTCGGACAATGCTCTTGTCCGTGGCGCTCATGACAATGACCATGCTCGGCACCGCGTTGCTGCCGACCCACGCCCAGGCGGGCGCCGCGGCCGGCTGGCTTCTCTTTCTCCTCCGCAGCGTCATGGGTTTTTCGGTCGGAGGCGAGTACATCGCCATCGTTGCGTACTTGCTTGAAGGCGCGCCTCGCGACAGGCGCGGCTTGATAACCTCGATGGCCTCCGCGTTCAGTGAGGTCGGGGGACTCCTCGCAGTCGGCGTCTCTTTGCTGACCGTCAATTCGATCAGCCCGGCGAATTTGGACGCGTGGGGATGGCGCATCCCCTTTGTCGTCGGCGCCGTTCTGGCGGCGAGCGTGTGGATTGCGCGAACAACAATGGAAGAATCGCCGGAGTTCGAGAGGCAACAGGCAAAGGGGACTGTGCCCGCGCGTCCGCTGCTTCACGCGCTCGCCAATTACCGCGCCGGCATCCTGCGAGCCTTCGCAATTTCCGCCTTGGGATCGATCACGTATTATGTCGGGATCACCTATGTTCCCACATTCCTGGTTTCCGCTGGAAAGCTCGATGAGAGCGCCTCGCTTCGGCTCTCCACGGCCGCGGCGATCGCCGTGATCGTCGTCACGCCGTTCGCGGGAGCATTGTCTGACTGGCTTGGCCGGAAACCGGTGCTGATAGTCTTAAGCCTATGCAGCGCGATCCTGCCTGTCGCGCTATTTCATCTGATGGCCAGCGGCTCGCCTTCATACGCTCTCTTGGGGGCGGTAATTCTCGGCTGCGTCGCCGGCGCGGTCAGCGCCGTCGGCGCCATAGCGACCGCCGAACAATTCCCGGGCGAAGGCCGCATCAGCGGTTTGGCCCTGGGGGCAACCTCGGCCACCGCCATCTTTGGCGGCGCCACCCCCTATGTCGCCCAGGTCCTGACGGAACGAACAGGCTGGATACTGGCGCCGGGCGTCATGATCGCCGTGGTCGGCGTGTTGGTCCTTCCGATCTTGATGACTTTGCCGGAGACGGCCCCCACGAGCGGGTCCACGTCGACCTGAATGGCAAGGCCCGGGAGTCGGCCGAAATGGTCGCGTCCATCAGGTCATGTAGACCCCGCTGCGACGCGCGCCGGCCTCATCTGGCCTTCAGCCCGGCGACGACCGCGTCCGCCGTGGTGACCTGCGCGACGTTCTGCATCGCGTAGTCGATCGAGGCCTTGTGCCAATCGGCGTTCATCGTCGCGCAGCAATCTTCCGGCGTGATCACCACATAGCCCTTGTCCGCGCCGGTGCGCGCAGTGTGCTCGACGGCCATGTTGGTCCAGGCGCCGGTGTTGATGATCGTATCGCGATGGAGCGCTTTGAGGATCGTCTCGAGCCGCGTGCCTTCCCAGGCGCTCATCCGCATCTTCTCGACGACGAAATCGCCGAGGTCAGGCTCGAGCCCTTCGACGGGCGCGGCGCCCCAGGTCCCACGCACCACCGCCTTGTGCTCGGCGAGGCCCTTGAACAGCGGCGCGTTGAGGGTGACGCCAGCCGCCCCCGGCTCGACGATGAACCAAACGTGAATGACGGGAACGCCATGCGCGCGCGCCGCCGCGGCGACCCGGCGAATGTTCTCGACGACGTTCTGCGCTTTCGCATGCGCCGGCGCTCCGGACGCGGCGAAGGCGCCGCCCTCGCTCACCGAGTCGTTCTGCATATCCTGAATGATGAGGACGGCGCGCCGCGGGTCGAGATCCAGCCCCCGCCTCGCAGAGGGCGACGACGAATTGTTCGCCGCTGCGTGGGCTCGCATGTAAGGCTCGATCCGGGGGCCGACCTTGGTCGTCAAGCGATAGACCGAGTGGGTCGCGGTCACGAACAGAGTTCGCAATTCGGGGCCGCCCCAGGCGAGATTGGCCACGACCTCGGGGATGTGCAGCTTGCCGATCAGCTCGCCGGACGGCGCATAAACCCAGACGCCGCCCGGGCCGGTTACCCAGACATTGCCGCGTTCGTCGCACTTCATCCCGTCCGGACCGCCGTTCTGCGATGGTGACCGGATTTCGCTTGCGAACAGACGCTCCCCCGACAGCGAGCCGTCGGGAGCGACGTCGAACGCGCGGATCAGCTTTTTCGCGCTGTCGTTGACGTAAAGCAGTTTCTCGTCGGGAGAAAAGCAAAGGCCATTCGGCTGCTCGAACAGATCGCGATCGACCAAGAGTTGCGGACCGCCGCCGTTGGGCGGCGCGCGATAGACCGCCTGAAAGCCGAGTTCGCGCGGCCTCTCGACCCCAAATACGGGCACGCGTCCGTAGTAGGGGTCGGTGAAATAGATCGAGCCGTCGGAACGCACGCAGACGTCATTCGGGCTGTTGAGCTCCTTGCCCTCGAAGCGGCTTGCGAGGACTTCGCGGGCGCCGTCCGGTTTCTCGCGGATGAGCAAGGACGTCGCATGCTCACAGACGATGAGGTTGAGTTCGGCGTCATAGGTCATGCCGTTGCATTTGTTGGACGGCCGCTTGACCTCGACGGCGCCCCCCTCCGGGTCCCAACGTCGCCGCACGTCGCCTGGCATGTCAGAAAACAACAAAAAATGATCAACCGGATGCCAAACCGGTCCCTCGGTGAAGATGCAGTCCGTCGCCACCTGGATGGCCGGCGCGTCGAGCTCGATCAGGTCCTCGAAATCCGGCCGCAGAGACACATGGCTCATCGCTTTCGCTTCCTCCCGGTGACAAAGCGCATCCCCGACAGTCGAAGCGCACGGGCGCGACACGCGGCGCGCTGCGTCTGTCCCTGTCCGAGGAGTTGCCGATAACGCCACCATGCTAGACCAAGCGCCGCCGCCGGGAAAGCGAGGCCGGTAATGACGGCCCTCGCGCCTGGGGCAATGAGACCCAATGTTTACGAGCGTAGCTAACGCAGCTATCGGATGCACGGCTAGCGCGCGCCGCGACGGCCATTCGGGGGCCCTATGACTTTGTTTCGCGCCGTCGCCTGGGATATCGACGGCACGCTGATCGACAGCGAACCGCTCCACCAGGGCGCGCTCGTAGCCGCAAGCGCGAGTCTCGGCGCCGATCTCAGCGATCTGGAGCCGGAGGCGTTTCGCGGCGTGCACGCGCGTGACATATGGAAGTCGCTCACGCCCCGCTTTTTGCCGGACACCAAATTCGAGACATGGATCGCGGCGATCGAGGATTACTACGTCGCCCATGCGGGCCAGCTCGAGCCCAACCCGGGCGCCATCGAGGCGATGCGCGCACTCGCGGCGCGCGGAGTGGCGCAAGCCTGCGTGTCGAATTCCGGACGAACAATCGTCGACGCCAACATCAGGGCGCTGGGCGTCGGCGGAATCATTGCGTTTTCGCTAAGCCTTGACGACGTCTCGTCAGGCAAGCCCGACCCCGAGCCTTTCCGCGAAGCGGCTCGCCGGCTCGGCGTAGAGCCGCAAACGACGGTCGCCGTGGAGGACAGCGGCGCAGGCGCGCGCTCGGCGCGAGCCGCCGGGCTGTTCGTGGTCGGCTACGCGCCTTCGGGGGAGGCCTTCGTTGGCGCCGACCGGTCGATCGCGCATCTCGCCGAAGTCCCGGCGCTGTTCGGGGCCTGAGGGCGCCGCGGCGGACCGCGCCCCAGCGCACGCCCCGGGCAGGACCTGAACGGCCTTTCCGAGTTATGTCGCAATCGACGGATAAGTGGAACGCCCGAGCGCCGGAGCGCCGGCGCCGAACGAAGCGGAGGACGTCATGTGGGGTCAACGCAGGTTGTTTGCGGCCGCTGCGGCGGTTGCGTTGCTGAACGGCGCGGCGCCGGCGGCGCGGGCGGACGGCTGGATCGCCAGCTGGGGAGCAAGCGACGTCTTTCCTGTCGGGCAGGAGATCAACTACCAGACGTTGCGGCAGATTGTCCGCTTAAGCGCCGGCGGCAAGCAAGTGCGCGTGCGCTTCTCCAACGAGACCGGCCACTATCCGCTGGTCATCGGCGCGGCCCATATCGCCAAGCCAGCGATCGACGCGCCGGCGGGGACAATCGACGCCGCGACCGACCGCGCGCTGACTTTTGGAGGCTTGGGCGGGATAACCATTCCACCGGGCGCGGCCGCGCTGTCGGACCCGGTCGACATGGAGCTCGCGCCGCTGTCGAAGCTGGCTGTCAGCCTATTCGCGCCGCGTTGGACCGGACCCTCGGTCATTCATTTGGATGGGGTGGCGACAACCCAGATCTCGGGCGACGGAGACTTTACCGTTGCGCCGGCCATCCCCTCGCCCAAGACGTCCACGTCGCGATTTTTCATCGATGAGGTCGACGTCAACGCCGCCGGCCAGCCCGCGGCCGTCGTCACGCTCGGCGACTCGATCACCGACGGCTACCGTTCTGAAGTCGACGCCAACCACCGGTGGCCCGACCGGCTGGCGGAGCGGCTGGCCGCCCGCCCGAACGCCGAGCCGGTCGGCGTGGTCAACGCTGGCGTCAGCGGCAACCGTATCCTCCACGATCATCCGGAGGATCGGTTCGGACCCAACGCTTTGGCAAGGCTTGATCGCGACGTTCTCGCTGTGCCCGGACTTCGCTGGGTGGTGCTGATGGAGGGAATCAACGACATCGGCCATTCCACCAGCGCGGATCTTCCGGAGCAGGACGTGTCCGCGGAGGAAATTATCGCCGGCATGAAGCAAATCATCGCGCGCGTGCACGACCGCGGCGCAAAAATTTATGGCGCGACGCTCACGCCATACGAGGGCACGGTTTTCCACGGCTACTACCAGCCGGCGGGAGAGGCGAAGCGCGAGGCGGTGAACGCCTGGATTCGGAGCGGGGGCGCTTTCGACGCCGTGATCGACTTCGACGCCACGGTGCGCGATCCCGACCATCCGACCCGGATTCGCGCCGAGTACGACGTCGGCGATCATCTTCACCCGAACGACGCCGGCTATCGCGCCATGGGCGATGCTGTCGACTTGAAGCTGTTCGAATAGCGGCGAACGATTCGAGAGGAAGCGGGCGCGACGGACCGGCGGCGCGGCCGTCGCGCTCAATGCGCCTAATATGCGCGTCCTCGGCGCTCGAACCCGGTCGCGAACCGATCGGATCGCCAGATCTCCCTCGTGATCAGTGGCTTACCGGCCGGGAAACGAGCACGGCCGCAGCGCGCGCTTCCTTCTGGACAATCTGCGGGTTTCGCTCCGTGCTGACCAAGTAGAGGCTAAGCCACAGCGCTACGATGGCGCACAATGCGACTGACACTGGGATCAGGCTGCGATCATGGGGCAGATAGGCGCGGTAGAACGCCGCATGTTTGCTGATGCCATCCATCATGGCCTCCATACCTACCCCCGTCCGTGTCCCCGCCGGTGCAGCCTCCTCTTGGAGACGCTTCTCAGGCGGGACGGGCTTTAACCACGTCGTGGGGTCCCGCGCTGTGATGCGCGTCACACTGTGATCTTCGCGCAGCGCGAGCGACGCCCGTCCCAGCTACGCCAAGGGTTTCTGGATGTGATGGCTACGTGAGCTGGCGCTGACGGGCTATGGTCGAGAACTATTAGCCCGCGTCAGGCGGCCGGCGCTTAAACCAGCCGCGCGCCAGCTCGGCCGCGAGCCTCTTTTCTGCGTCGATCCGTTGCGCCTGCTCGACCGCGAGGTCGGCGGTCATCTGATCAACCCTGGCCGACATCCGGTCGGCTAAAGTCCGTTCGACGGCGAGATCCGCGGCATGACGCGTCTCGCGCGCGGCGAATTCGGCCGCCTGCTTTTCGATGCGCAGCTCAGCGGCGGCAAGCTGCGCCTTGAGCGTTTCGACATGGGCTTCGAGCGCTCGTATGACCTGGTTGGCGAGCGCTCGTTCGTCGACGACGCGGGCGCGCAGAGCGCGATCGTCCGAGACCCGAACGATATCGTTCCAACCCTCGGGCGGGCGAATCCGCGTTCGCTTGTCGTTTCCGAGCGTCTTCTGCCACCGGCCGCGCTTGGCCCGTTGCCGGACCGCCTCGGTCGACACGCTCAACAGTTCGGCCGCCTGCCTGTAGGTAAACCACTCGCCGGTCAAAATTGTCCCCCGTCGGTCAGGACGTCGGACCTCCTCGCGCCGTCACGGCGGCGGGGACTTTAGTTCATCGTGGTCTCAGGGCTCAAGGCAAGGCGCAGGGACATATGACATCCTGGCGCAACGACCATTTGAATGCTCGCCCTCGTACTGGTGCTCCATTTCAACCGCGAGCGCGTCAGCAATGCCGGCGGCAACAGGGGAAAAGCTATGATCTGGTGAAATGAGAGAAGTGAATTGACGGCGCCACGACCGACCAAAGGGAACTTTCAGCGCCCGCGCCCGTTGGCAAATACAGCGTGATTATCATGCGCGCATTTTGCCCGATCCCAGGAGCGTGCCATGTCACGGCGCCTCTAGTTCTTTCCGCTGCAGCAATATTTTGCGCATCGTCTTTTCTCGCTCTGGCTGACGAAAAGGGCGCCATCGCGAGCGCGGTCGCGAGCAGCCGAAGCGCCGCTATCCAAAAGTCAGCGGCCAAACAGCGGCGCCATGATTGCCATCCGTATCGCCATTATCATGGCTACGACGAGGGGCCGTCGATTGGCGCATGAGCGTTTCGTCCGGCGTCGTCTGACATCCCATCCCTCTCCCTGTGTGCCACGCTCGCAAGCCATTCCAGTTCGCGCTCCTTTACATGACGGTTCCTTACGCGTGACATCATCATGTCGATGCTGCTCAAGCTGAGCGGAGGCGGAAACGGCGTTGTTGCAGAGGCGATCTGACCAAACGAACGGGTGAACCTGTGCTGATGGTCTTCAAGCCGGCGGTCGTCCTCGTGGCCTTGGCCTTCGCCCCGATAGCGCAGGCGCAAGGCTGGCCGTGGAGCGATCCTTCCCTGCCCGCCGCCAGGCGCGCGCAGATGGCGCTTGATCAAATGACCGAGCAAGAGAAGCTGTCGCTGCTCCATGGCGTCATCGCGGCGCGTTGGGGCGGGACGCCGAAGCCAGCCGGATCCATTGGCTCGGCAGGCTACGTGGCCGGCATACCGCGCCTTGGTATTCCCGCGCTGCAGGAGACGGACGCGGAGCTTGGGGTTGCAAATCCTGGCGACGTACGCGCCGGCGACACGGCGACCGCGATGCCGTCCGATCTCGCTCTCGCCTCGACCTGGGACCCAGAGATTGCGCGGCTTCAGGGCCAATCGGTGGCCATCGAAGCGCGAGCGAAGGGCTTCAATGTGCTTCTTGGCGGCGCCGCGAACCTCATTCGTGACCCGCGCGGCGGGCGCAATTTTGAATATTTCTCTGAGGACCCGCTGCTCACCGGACGGATGGCGGGCAGCATGATCGACGGCGTGCAAAGCCGCCATATCATCTCGACGATCAAGCACTTCGCGCTCAATGCGCAAGAAACCGACCGGGTGGTCCTCGACGCCCGCATCGACCCGGCCGCGACGCGCGAATCGGACCTGCTCGCCTTCGAGATCGCCATCGAGCGCGGGCGCCCGGGCAGCGTGATGTGCGCCTACAATCAACTGAACGGAAGCTATTGTTGTGAAAACGACTGGCTCCTCAATCAGGTGCTCAAGACCGATTGGCGGTACCCCTTTTTTGTGATGTCCGACTGGGGCGCGGTCCACTCGACGGCGCGGTCGGCGATGGCCGGCCTTGATCAAGAATCCGGCGAGCAGCTCGATACGCAAAACTTCTTCGAGGGGCCTCTGGCTCAAGCGATCGCTGACGGCGAAATCCCCAAGGCCAGGCTCAACGACATGGCGCGACGAATTCTCACTTCGATTTTCGCGCACGGCCTCGCCGACAAAAACAGCGCCCCCGAACCTGTCGATTTCGCTTCGAGCGATCGCGCCGCGCTCGCCATCGAGCGCGAAGGCGTGGTTCTGTTGAGGAACGAGGGCCTCTTGCCGCTCCCGGCCGACGCAGGCAGGCTCTTAGTGATCGGAGCTCATGCCGATCTCGGCGCGCCCTCGGGCGGCGGCTCGTCGCAAGTCATCCCCCGCGGTGGGATCGCGGCGAAGGAACAGATCGGCGAGAACCGCGCCATGATCTTCGATCCCGGTTCGCCGCTCGAGGTGATCCGTCTTCAGTTTCCGCGCGCCCGCGTCGACTATGATGACGGATCGTCGCCAGCGCGGGCGGCGAAGGCGGCTGCTGACGCCGATGCGGTCATCCTGTTCGTCGATCAGTGGATGACCGAAAGCGCCGACGCCCCAAGCCTTAACCTGCCGGGCCAACAAGACCGTCTTGTCGAGGCTGTCGCCCGAGCCAATCCCCGCACCGTAGTGGTGCTCGAAACGGGCGGGCCGGTGCTCATGCCCTGGCTTGCTCGGACAGCCGCCGTTCTCGAAGCCTGGTACCCCGGACAGAAGGGCGGCGAGGCGATCGCCGAAATCCTCTCCGGCGCCGCCAACCCTTCAGGACGCCTGCCGGTCACCTTCCCGGTCAGCGAAGGCCAATTGCCCCATCCGAAGATTCAGGGCGACCCGAACGGCGCGCCGATTGGACCTGTCGGGCGGGGCGGACGCTACGGCGCGATGTTCACCGCCGTGTACGACGAGGGCGCTGCGGTGGGCTATAAATGGTTCTTCGAGAAAGCCGAGCAGCCGCTGTTTCCGTTCGGCTTCGGTCTTTCCTACACCAAATTCGCTTTGAGCAGCCTCGCCGTGAACGTCAGCGGGCGCAAGGTGACGGCAAGCGCAAATGTGCGCAATTCCGGCAAGCGCGCCGGTGCGGCGATTCCGGAATTCTATCTGTCTGGACCCGAGGGCGCGAACATTCCGCTGCGCCTCGTCGGCTGGGATCAGAGTCGACCTTAAGCCAGGCGAAGCTCGGCAGGTGACGGTGTCGATCGATCCGCGCCTGCTCGCGACGTTCGACGAGGGTGCGAGGCTGTGGCGAATCCAGGCGGGCTCCTATCGGCTGACGGCCGGATTTGACTCGCAACAGCGGGAGCTTGCTGCAAGTTTCGAGCTTCAATCCACGACGCTTCCGCCGTGATCAAATCCAACTTTTTCGTTCTCGCCGAGATTCATCCGCTCGCCCGAGACCATGGCCGCGGCCAATTTCACCGCGGTGACGATCTTCCCCCTCCCTTCCCAGAACTCGGCGCTCTCCGGTCTTACGCGAAGAATTCTTATGCGCGGATCGTTCTTGTCGGGCCAGAACGCTTTGTCGTAGATCGACCAAATCGCCTTGACCCGTTCCGGATCGTCGATGATCTCCGCATGACCGACGATCGACACGTATTTTTGCCTCTTGTTGTCCGCCAGCGCGAGACAAATCGTTTCGTCGCGCCGGATCTCGTCCGCTTTGGGAGCGTCGACGTCGGTCAAAAACTCGATTGCGCCCTCGTCTCGAGCCGGGCGCACCGCCATCGGCCGCGCCCGCATATGCTCGACCCTCGCGGGTCACCACCATCGCAACAGGGATCTCAGCGATCAGCGTCCAAACACGATCGATATCGGCCCTCCGATCGGACATGAATCGGCCTTTCGAAATGCGGGGAACGCAGGATCTGAGCCCCGTTCCCCGAATATGCCGCTCAGCTTCGGCTCGCCGTCCACTGGCCGCCGTACTTGAATTCCGGCGCCGACTTCAGCTGATCCTTGGTTGCGTTCATGGTCGCCTTCCACACCTTGTTCTGTGCGTCGTAAGAAACCATGACTGCGCCTGGATTGACCGCGACATAGTGCGTGCCCATTCCGAGGAAGCCGCCGACGGACAGGATGTACCCGGTCACCTGCTTCGACGAGTCGAAGGCGATGTCCTGAATCTTGCCGATGTCGTCGTTCTGACTGTTATGGATGTCGAGTCCGACGACGTTGGAGCTCAACATGTCGGTGTTCTGCACCTGGATGAAATTCGGCCCCTCCTTCGGCACAGCTTGAGTCGCGGTTTGAGGCGCGTTCGCCGGCGCCATGGCGGTCGGAGCAATTGCCGGCGAATTCAGCTTGTCGTTGCCGTTGGCGGGACCGCCGGTTGTTGCATTTTGCGCCACTGCGCTGGCGCCTGCGAGAGCGGCGATGGCCGCTGTGGCGAGTAGGAACTTGCGCATGAATTGTCTCCAGGGTGCGAGATGTGTCAAAGAAACTCGAACGCCCTGGAAATGTTCCGGCTTTGCCTTGCCGTTGCTCGTAAGTCGCGGTCGTTTTGGTAGGGCCGGCGCCGAACAATGAACGTGGTTTGGCTGGACGCCAAAAACTCCCGGGTCGCTAACGAAAGCTGTTTTTTTAGCTGGGAACGGGTCCGACGGTGCTTGTCAATGCGCCGACAAGCCAGAGAACAACCAAGACGACGAGAACCAGGCCAAGCACGCCGCCGAGCCCAGGCGCACCGTAGCGCCCATGGGCGTAGTAGCCGCCTCCGCCTCCCAATAGGACAATCAATAGGATAATCAGCAGAATCGTCGTCATGACTGATCTCCCCTTTCTTCCAGTTTGCGATCAAGCGGCGATCGATGCGCGACCCTCGATCTCCTCCGTCACGACAGAGAAGCGCGTGAGCCTATGGGATCCGAAGGTCGTGATCATCGGGATATCGGCGGCGTCGCGCCCGCGCGAAATCAAGATGCGGCCGATCCTTGGCTGATTGTGGCGCGCGTCGAAGGTGAACCATCGACCCCCGAGAAAGGCTTCGAACCAGGCGTTGAAATCCATCGGCGCCGGGTCGGGCGGAACGCCGATGTCGCCGAGATAGCCGTTGCAGTATCGCGCCGGAATATTGAGACAGCGGCACAACGCCACCGCCAGATGGGTGAAGTCGCGGCATACGCCGACGCCCTCCGCCAAGGCCTCGCTCGCCGTGCGCGTCGGCCGCGCCAGGGGATAGCTGAATTGGAGGCGCTGGTGAACGAAGTCGCAGATCGCCTGCACCTTCGCCCATCCGCCATTAACGGCGCCGAAGTTCGCCCAAGCGAAATCCGAGAGAAGGTCCGTCTCGCAATATCGGCTTGGGCGAAGGAATGGCAGCGTCTCGTGCGGCAGGTCCGGCGCCGCGACCGCTTCGGCAGCGGTGTCGACCTCGTCCTCGCGTCTGTCGGCGCGAAAGACGCCTTGAAGACGCAGCGACACCGAACCGGCCGGCGCCGACAATCGTCTCACAACGTTTCCGCTGTCATCGACGAAGCGTTCGGCCGACACAACGGGCGCGAGTTCGAGCTCCGATTCCTCCGCCACGCCATGTCTAACGTCGGAGTGGACATCCATCATGGTGAGGATTGTCGTCGGTTGCGCAAGATCGAGCGCAACATCAAAGCCATATCGTATGTGCATATGAATTTCCCACGCGCAAATAAGCGCCGAAAGCGCATCGTCCAAACGAGTCTAGTCGGCTATTTGTTCCCGTCGCGCAGCGCCTAGGCGCGAAAGGTCCCTTTACTGTTCATCCTTCGCGCGCACGGCCGCGAGAACGGATCCGGCGTCGGCAGGCTCAGCCATTTGGTCCGCCTGAGGGTCAACCCGGTCTTCGACATGGGGACTATCGCGGCGTAATTCTTCTAAAGGCTGGATAACCTTGGCGATTTTGTGTTCACTCAGGATCGCAAGCTCGAGCGTCAGCGTGTCGCGATGCGCATTCAGTTCATCCTCATGCTTTTGCGCGACAAGCACGAGCATGACGACCAAAAGCGAGAACAGAGCGGCCGTTACCTCCAGCCACGCGAAAGGCGACGGATCGATCGGTTCCAGACCAAGTCTGCTTGCGAGTAAATTACCGGCGATCCATAGGCTCACGCCGAGCCCTAGGACCACTGTAAACCACGGCCGTCCCATGGGACCGGCAATTCGATTGACAATCCGTTGGGAGGGCGTCGTCCTGACGCGGTGATCTGAATGGAGCTGCGAAACAGAGCGCACGGCTTTATCGACGTGATCCGGAAAGTTCGTTTCCAGGATATTTCCGTCATGCTGGGCTCGGAATGTGGAACGCACGAAGCGGCGAAGCCACGTCGAGTTACGATGGCTACTGAACGCCATGGGGCCGTCATCGTTCCCGCCGTTGCGACCCCGCTTTTGGGTGACTGTGACGCCCCAGCCTCGACTGCGATCCCCTGCTGGAACATGCGACACATTTTGGAGTTTAGCTGGCGTGCTCGGCTTCGGCGTTATCGCTGGGGCCGCGTTCGCTGTCGCGAAGGGTCGACGCGGAGCCTTCGGCCCGAATCTTTCCGGGCGGAAGTGACGAAATTCGGCAAAGAGATGCAAATGAAAATAATTTTCGGACTATGGAACCAAGCGCCGTCCTGGATGTTTGCGTAGGTGTGTTCTGAGTACAGGATAGTTGCTGCGGGACATTTGGCATGAATGGGACCCGCAAAGATAAGGCTGAGGCTGCGGATGCCGCAGCCCCCGATCCGAAGGCCCTGGAGGCGATCGGAAAGGCGCTTGAGACGCATTATGCGAGCCTGATTGACGCGCCGCTGCCAGACAAGTTCGTGGAGTTGCTCGCTCGCCTGGAGGAAGGTCCGGTTTCCCAGACGAAACGGAGGCGCGATGCCCTCGGCTAGCTTCAAGGACGAGTTGCTCGCGGAAATAAGGAACTTGCGTGCGTTTGCGATTTCTCTGTCCGGCTCGGTTTCTCTCGCCGACGACCTGGTCCAGGAATCGCTCCTGCGGGCGTGGAGCAATTCGGAGAAGTTCCGACCTGGAACCAGCCTGCGCGCCTGGTTGTTCACCATCCTGCGCAACATCTACTACTCGAATTATCGCAAACGCTCCCGCGAGGTGCAGGACAGCGACGGCTTTTATGCGCGCCGGCTTACCATTCCTGGCGACCAGGAAAGCCATCTCGATCTCGAAGACTTCCGCCAAGCCATGACCAAGCTTCCTGCCGAACAGCGCGAGGTGTTGACGCTGATCGGCGCGAGCGGCCTCTCCTACGAGGAGGCGGCGGTCGTGTGCCAAGTGGGGATTGGCACGATCAAGAGCCGTCTGAGCCGCGCTCGCGCGAAGCTGGTTGAGCTTTTGGAGCTGAACGATGCATCCGGCCCGCCGGTCGAGCGCAAGGTTCGTCGCGCCGGCGCACTTTTGGATTAACGCGCCAGAGCAGTCTTCAAGGCCGACACCAGCACGCGCGCCGGCGCCGGCTTCTCCACGATCGGCCAATCCCTCCATTCAGCCAGGGCCGGTTCGCGGCGCGACTTCCCCGTATGGAGCACGAACGGGACGCCCCGGCGGACCAGCCGGCGCGCAAGCGGCGACGCCGTGTCCCGCCCAAGGCTGAAATCGAGCAGCGCCACGGCGAAGTCGTCAACGTTCGCCCGCGCCATCGCCTCGTCCAGGGTCTGGCAGACGCCGACCACTACGGCGCCCGCGCCGACGAGCGTGTCCTCAAGATCCATGGCCAGCAGCCGATCGTCCTCGACAACGAGCACTCTGACGCCGCTCAACGAATTGTTGTCGTTCACCGACTGATCCATCACCCTTTACCCTAAGACTCGCGTCACAACGACCAAGAAAAATTCACTATCGATTCCAACTGCCGCCGAGCGCGCATGTTCCGCAGAGGCAGGATTCCTGGTCGATCTCGAGATCGTTCCACCTGGCCAGTCAGCCGCCTGACTCCCGCTTCTCACGAATGCGGCGAAAGCGAGGAACCTTCCCTGCGCTCAAGTGTTTTTCCCGAGGAGTATGTCGCACAGCGCAGGAGGAAGCCCCATGCCACGGGGAGACAAGTCGAAATACACCGGTAAGCAAGAACGTAAGGCGGAGCATATCGAGCAGAGCTATGAGAGCCGCGGGGTTCCGGAGAAGGAGGCCGAACGTCGCGCCTGGGCCACTGTCAACAAGGACGATGGCGGCGGAAAGCGGGCCGGCGGATCGGGCCGCGGCAAGTCGACGGGCCATCCCGCCGCGCACAAGGGCGGGCGGGTCGGCGGCGCTGCGGCAGCCGCGCGATCGCCGGCGAGCCGATCGGCAGCGGCGAAAAAGGGCGCCGCTACACGCAAGCGAAACGCCGCCCGCGCCGCCAACTCAAGAGGAGGCTGACAATGACTGATCGCAACGATCGCATCCGCGAGTCTGCCTATTTCCTCTGGCTCGAGGAAGGCCGGCCCGAAGACGCGGCCGAGCGACATTGGCTGGCCGCCGAAGGCTTGATCGAGGCTGAGCCTCTCAAAGACGAGCACATCGAGGGCGTGACTTCGGACGAGCCCAAAAAGCGAGTCGCGCCGGCCTGACCCCAGACCGGTTTTAGAAGCGATCGCTCAGGATCATGGCTTTGCCATCAGCGCATGATTCTTCCGCCCAGCCGGCTTAAGATCGACCTGTTAGCCACAGCTGCCAGGAAAGAATTTTGATGACGTTCCTCCCCTCGATCATTCCGCTGATTCAGGCGCCGATGGCGGGCGCGCAGGGGCCAGAGCTTGCAACCGCTGTCTGTAAGGCTGGCGGGCTGGGGTCACTGCCGGCGGCTATGCTCACGCCGGATCGCCTGCGCGAACAGATCGCGGCCGTTAGACGAGAGACGAACGCTCCGTTCAACGTAAACTTCTTTTGCCACGCCGAGCCCGAGCCCAATCCGGAGATCGAGGCGCTCTGGCGCAAGCGGCTTGCGCCCTATTATGCCGAGGCGGGCATCGATCCATCCGCCATTCCAGCGGCGCCGGTCCGCGCGCCTTTTGGCGAGGCCATGTGCAGCGTGGTTGAAGAGGCGCGGCCAGCGATCGTGAGTTTTCATTTCGGCTTGCCGCCCGCTGAGTTGCTTTCGCGTGTCAAAGCGGTTGGCGCGCTGATTCTGTCTTCCGCGACGACCGTCGCCGAGGCGCGCTGGCTCGAGCAAAATGGCGTCGACGCCGTCATCGCGCAGGGCCGCGAGGCCGGCGGGCATCGGGGCATGTTTCTGTCGGACGACATCGACGCTCAACCAGGTCTGATTTCGCTCCTGCCGCAAGTGCGCGACGCCGTGCGCTTGCCGGTCGTCGCGGCCGGCGGAATCAGCGATGGGCGCGGAATCGCCGCGGCCTTTGCGCTCGGCGCCGACGCGGTCCAGATCGGCACCGCCTATCTGCGCACGCCGGAGGCGACGATTTCGCCGATCCATCGCGCAGCTCTCGCGAGCGCCCGAGACGACGCAACGCGGCTCACCAACGTGTTCACCGGCCGGCCGGCGCGCGGCCTCATCAACCGGTTCGTGGCGGAGGTCGGGCCGATGAGCGAGGACGCGCCGCAATTTCCATTGGCGGCTGGAGCGGCCGCGCCGCTGCGGACGGCAGGCGAAAAGCGCGGCAGCAGCGACTTCTCCCCGCTCTGGGCAGGCGAGGCGGCGGCGCTCGCCCGAGAGGAGAGCGCCGAGGCGCTGACGCGTCGACTATGGGCGGACGGCCAAGCCGTGATGACGGCGCTGAGCGGGCGCGCCTGCTGAACGATCACTGGCCGTCGCCTCCCGGCTTGCGCGATGGGGCGCCAAACGGGGTAGCTCGGACGACAATCTGGCTCTTATAGCGCTAGCCGTTGTTCGCCTCCTCCCCATTGCGCGCCGAACTTTTCTCGTCCTGGCCGGGCTTGACCCGGCCATCCACGCCACGCCGCCGGCAGAGACGAGTCCGCCATCCCCGCGACCCTGCAAGACCGACAAAGGCAATGCTCTGTATTGCTTAGCTTTTCCGCCCACCCGCGGGCGGTTAACGCGCCCGACCGCGTGGATGGCCGGGTCAACCCCGGCCAGGACGCCTTACGGCCCGCCCACGAAGCTCCGAGATTTCACTCCCAACACCTAGCGCTATAAGAGCCGACAATCTATTGCAGAAAAACAGAAACTAAGTTAAGCTTGTCCCATGACCAATCTTGCGCTTCTCAATGCCAAGACCGCTGGCGCCCGTCCTGGCGCTACTCCCGCCGTGGCAAAGGGCGCGAGAAATTTCTTTCAGCGGAAATCCCGTGTAACCCATTGATAAGTCTAGTTTCGGACGAGAGAATCCAAGGAAATCCAAGGAAATACAACGTACAAAACGCGGGCTTTTCGTAAAGAAGCACCGGGGGCCAAGAAAAACCAAAGGGGTCTTGTCGTCACTCCGCCGCGGTGGCGTGCTCCCGCTTGGGCGCGCCGTGAGTATCTGGAATCTTGTCGGCGTAGCCGGCGACGAAATCGTGGTCGTGGTCGACCTCGGCCGCGGGTTTGAGCGCCTCGTCCACGTAAGCGGCGCCGTCCTTGTCGGCGAGCACACGGCGCAAGATCGTGCGGTAGCGCAACGCGAGCGCGGCCCATTTCCCCGCAACCGACAGAAAGTCCCACGCCCGCCAGGGATAGAAGACAAGCGGATTGAGAACTGGCAGGCCGTGGCGACGCTGCGTTCTGATCTTGCGACGCACATAGCCGAATTGCAGCGGGTGCACGCGCTCGATCCGCGACGAGCCGGAGAACACCGTCATCGCATCAGTGATCTTGCGCGGGCTGATGCCGCTCGCGACCGCACGGCGCAAGACGGTCTCGACATGCGCGTCCGAGTAATAGCGCTTCCAGGCGTCGCGGTAGACGCCGCGCCACGTGTCCGCCGACATGATCGGATGGTTGGCGCAGACATGCTCGAGATCGTAATTGTTCATGTCGGCTTCCATCCACGCGCCTTTGAGGTGAAGGACTTTATGATCCTCCGATCCCGGCAACGGCGTGAGAAAGAAGAATTCGAGGATGTCGATCGGCAGTTCACGCTTGATGGTGTCGATGTCGCGGGCGATCGATTCCGGCGTGTCGGTGGGAAAGCCCAGGATATAGCCCGCCCAGGTCATGACATGTGCACGCTTCCAGGCGAGCAGCATCTCGCGATATTCCCAGATCTTGTTCTGGCGCTTCTTGGCGCCCATCAACGACTTAGGGTTGATGTTCTCGAGCCCGATGAACACGGCGTTGCAGCCGGCCAGCGCCGCCTTCTCGATGAAGCCTGGAATCTTGTGGCATAGCGTGTCGACTTGAAGCAGAAGCCTGATCTTGAAGCCGTGCTGCTCGCGCAGTTCGATCAGGCGATCGAGAATCGGCTCCCAGTTGCGGTTGCGGGCGAAATTGTCGTCGGTGACGAAAAAGCGCGTGACGTCTTGCGCAGCGTTGGCGCGCACGATCGCCTCGACGTCGTCGGCGGTGCGATAGCGGGACTTGCGCCCCTGGACGTTGATGATGGTGCAGAATGAGCACTGGAACGGGCAGCCGCGTCCGGCGTCGAAGCTGGTGTAGTGTCCCGCCACCCTGGTCACCACGGGGCGCGGCAAGACCGGAATCGCCGCGGCGGCCATGTCGGGCATATCGCTGAGGTAATTGTAGACAGGTTTCGGCTTGCCCGAATCGACGTCCTTCACGAATTCCGCGAGCCGGCCTTCGCCCTCCCCCGCGTAGAGGATCATTCCGAGCGCCTGGGCCTCTTTCAGGTCCGGCGGCAATTCCGGCAGCATGGCGATGCAGCCGGAGACGTGGAACCCGCCGACAGCGACCGTCACGCCCTGCTGGCGAAACTGGCGGCCGATGTCGAGCGCGCGCGGAAACTGATTCGACTGGACTCCGACCAAAGCGACCATTCCGCTGTCGGCGAGGATGCGCCGCGAAATGGCGGGAAAATCAACGATGGTGTTGCATTCGTCGTAGATTTCGAACTCGATGTCGACGTCCGGGCCGAGAATGCGGGCTTGAGCGCATTCCGCCAGCAATCCGTAGACGCTGGCGAGGCTGTTCGAGGGTATGGTCGAGCGGCGCCACTGGATGACATAGCCGTCGTCGTCGTAATGCGACGGCTTGATCAACACGATCGTGAACCTGCGCTTGGCCATCAAGCCCCCATGGGAGGTTTACGCCCTCGTCATTTCGTCGTCTAAAGCAGCTACCGCCTTGGAGCGGCCCCGGCAACTGCAAATCGGCCGGAGGCGGGCTTTGCCCTGCCCGTTCGTTCCATGGCGGCGACCTCGCCATCATCTGCAAAGGGAGGAAACATGAATTACGCAGTCGAGCCGTCCGAAGCGGTTGGAATGAGCGCCCGGCGTCTGGAGCGCATCCGTCCGGCGATGCAGGCCTATGTCGATAGCGGCGTTTATGCCGGGATCAATACGCTGATCGCCCGGCGCGGCAAAGTCGTGCATGCGGGTGAGTTTGGCTGGCGCGACAATGAGGCGGGCTCGCCGATGACCGCCGATACGATCTTCCGCCTGTACTCGATGACCAAGCCGATCATCTGCACAGCCCTGATGACCTTGCTCGAGGAAGGGCGCTTCAGGCTTATCGAACCCCTGGCGAAATACATTCCAGCCTTTGGGGCGGTGAAGGTCAGGGAGGCGGACGGAAGTCTGGTCGATCCGATTCGCCCGATCATGATCCGCGACTTGATAACCCACATGAGCGGCCTGTCCTACCATTTCGTCGAGGATTCGCCGCTCCGCAAGACGTACGATGAAGCCAAGCTGTTCGACGCCCAATGCACGCTTGAAGCGGGCATCGAGGATCTCGCCCAGTTTCCGCTCGCTTTCCAGCCTGGGGCGCGCTGGCGGTATAGCGTCGGCATCGACGTCGCCGCCCGGGTGATCGAGGTGATCTCCGGCCGCCCGCTCGGCGCGTTCTTACACGAACGCCTGTTCGAACCGCTAGGCATGGCCGATACGGCCTTCGGGGTTCCGGCTGAGAAGCGAAGCCGCCTGGCCGCGATGTACGGCCGTCCCGACCTGATCGGGCCCGACGTGACCGTGGGCAGCGAGTACGCCGCGTGGATGAGAGGCGTCAACGATCGCCTCGACGTGTCGAAGTCCTACCCGGTCGACTCGCCGGACGTCTTTATGCGCGGAGGCGTCGGTCTGTTCAGCACAATCGGCGACTATTTCCGCTTCGCCCAGATGCTGGCCAACGGCGGAGAACTCGACGGCGAGCGCATCCTCGGACGCAAGACGCTCGAGCTCATGCACTCGAATTTCGTGCCCGCGGCGCTGCTCCCCCTCGACATCGGCGGCCTTCCCCTGCCCGGCTATGGCTTCGGGCTCGGCTCGCGGGTTCTTTTGGATGTCGCGCAATCCGGGGCGCCCGGCTCGGTCGGCGAGTTCGGTTGGTCGGGAGCAGCGAAGACCCACTACTGGGTCGATCCCAAGGAAGATCTGGTCTGCCTCTTCATGACCCAGTCGATGATGAGCTTCGACGTGCCGGAATTGGATCTGCGCGCGTTGGCGTATCAGGCGATCGACGACTAAGGCTCTCGGTCGCCGGGAGAACACGCGTTGACAAAACACGCAATTGCTATGGTCAAATGGGAAGTGTTTCGGCCGAAGAAAGGCCAAGGTGGGCCTGATTCTCTCTACGGGCCTGCTCGATACTATGGCAGCAATCAACAGCGTCTTCTTGATAGGGTTTCAGAGGGAGGGACGCTCTGGTTGATCACTAGTCGGCGAAAAGGTCGTGGTCACAGGACTTATCACCTTGCCTACAAGCTCTCGAATTGCGTCAAAGTAAATCCTGTCAACGGGTGGAAGTATGTAGTTCGCGCAAGCGACTGGGCGCAATCGCGTCACTTTGGTTATAATGGCGCGAAAGAGACTTTGAAGAGACTGAAGTTTACGTCTGGTACCCCGATGTGTGACAACGAAAACATCGGACTCCGTTTACTTGGTATCCCCGCCCTCGCAGTTGAAGACATCGCCCTATTGGAGCGCTTACAACACCAAATTGAGAGTGGTCGCGCCGTCTTTATCAGCTACTCTCGCGCCGATGATACTTTTGCGTCAGAGCTCGAGTCTGAGCTCGCCACGCGCGACATAAGCACGAGCCGTGACGTCGTCTTCTTAAAGCCCAGTCAAGAGTGGGCCGAGGCGCTCGAACAGGAAGTGAAGTGTACCGACCGCTTTCTCGTACTCATAAGCCCGGAGGCCGCTGAGTTTGAATGGGTAAGGAAGGAGGTTCGGTGGGCAATCGATGAATACGACAATAAGGGGTTGGTAAGAGGGATCCTTCCCATCGTTCTTCCCTCAGGCGGATGGGACAAATTTCCGGAACTTCACCGGTTCAACCGTTGGTTATACCCAGTCTCCGACGCGAAAAAAGAGCATTTCGACAAATTGGCGGACGGAATTGTTTTGACCGGCCGCGCTCGGTAAGGCCGGATGTAGTTCGGCGCAATTTTTCATAATTGCGGTTGGAGTGAAAACTTGAAGGAATCGCCCCTTGCGCATCGCCACCTGGAACGTCAACTCGATCCGCCAACGGCTGCCCCACCTCCTCGCCTATCTGAAGGAGGTGCAGCCCGACGTCCTTTGCCTGCAGGAAATCAAGTGCCTCGACGAGCAGTTTCCGCGGATGGAGATCGAGGAGCTCGGCTACAACATCGAGACCCATGGGCAGAAGACGTTCAACGGCGTCGCCGTTCTCTCCAAGCGGCCTTTCGAGGTTGCGCGCGGACTGCCGGGCGACGAGAACGATTCGCAGTCGCGCTATATCGAGGCGATCGTCCCGGCCGGGAACGGCGTCGTGCGGGTGGCGTGTGTCTATCTGCCGAACGGCAATCCCGCCGGTTCGGAGAAGTATCCGTACAAGCTCGCGTTCATGGAGCGGCTCATCATCCACACCCGCCAGCTCCTCGAATACGAGGAGCCGCTGGTGCTCGCGGGCGATTTCAACGTCATTCCCGAGCCGCGTGACGCCACGCGTCCTGAGGATTGGGTCAATGACGCGCTGTTTTTGCCGCAAACCCGCTTCAAGTTCCGCGAACTCCTGTCTCTTGGCATGATCGACGCGCTTCGCGCGACTACTGACGCGGCGGGCCTCTACACCTTCTGGGACTATCAGGCGGGCGCCTGGCAGAAGAATAATGGCATCCGCATCGACCATCTGCTCTTGTCTTCGCAGGCCGCCGACAGGCTGCAATCAGTCACGATCGACAAGGAGATGCGCGGGCGCGACAAGGCCTCCGACCACACGCCGGTGCGGGTAGAGCTGGCGGCGTGAGGCGAGGTCGCGAGAGGGCGCCATGAATCTGTCCAGCTTGTTCGACCTCAGCGGCAAGACGGCTCTGGTCACCGGGTCCTCGGACGGGCTTGGGCTTTCGATGGCGCGGGGCCTCGCTGCGGCGGGCGCAGCAGTCGTTCTCAACGGCCGCGACGGGAACAAGCTCGCCCAAGCCGCCAAGTCTTTTGCGGACGCTGGGCATGAGGTCAAGGCGCAGGCATTCGACGTCGCGGACGAAAAGGCGGTTCTTACGGCTTTCGAGCATTTCGACACCGAGGGCGTCGATATTGACATTCTCGTCAACAACGCCGGCATTCAGTTCCGCAAGCCGATGGTCGATCTCAAAACCGACGAATGGCGCCGTGTTGTCGATATCCATCTGACCGGCGCGTTCCAGGTCGGCCGCGAGGCGGCGAAGCGCATGATCTCGCGCGGACGCGGCGGCAAGATCATCAACATCGCCTCGCTGGCGAGCGAGGTCGCCCGCGCCACGATCGCGCCCTACACGGCCGCCAAGGGCGGTATGAAAATGCTGACGCGATCGATGGCGGCCGAGTGGGCAAAGCACGACATCCAGGCCAATGCGATCGGCCCCGGCTATATTGCGACCGAAATGAACCGGGCGCTGCTCGACGACCCTAAGTTCGACGCTTGGGTCAAAGGCCGCACCCCGTCGGGACGGTGGGGCAAGCCGGACGATCTCATCGGCGTCACGGTGTTCCTTGCCTCGCCGGCTTCGGACTACGTGAACGGGCAAATCATTTATATCGACGGCGGCCTGCTCGCCGTGATTTGAATCCGGGCTATGACCGCGGCACAGCCATCGATCAGCGCTTCGGGCGGCGCTCAGCTCGCGGAACGGTTGCGCGTCGCGACGCCAGCCGTCCTGTTCGGCCTGAGGGTGTGGGCTTCCGTTTGCCTTGCCCTTTGGGTCGCCTTCACTCTCCAGCTCAGCGAACCTTCATGGGCCGGAACGACGGCGGCGCTCGTCTGCCAGCCGCTGCTCGGCGCTTCGTTGCGCAAGGCCTCATTCCGGATGGTTGGAACTGTCGTCGGCGCCGTCGCGATCGTGGTCATCGCCGCCTACTTTCGCCAAGACCGGGTGAGCTTCCTCGTCTCGCTGGCGCTCTGGTGCGGGGCTTGCGCCTTCGTTGCAACGCTCTTGACCAATTTCGCCGCTTACGCCGCAGCGTTGGCCGGGTACACCGCGGCCATTCTCGCAATCGACGTTCTCGGGCCGGTCGGCGCGACCGACGCCGGCAGCGTCACCATGTTGGCCATCAATCGCGCAATCGAAATTGGCGTCGGCATCTTGTCCGCGGGCGTCGTGCTCGCGCTGACGGACCTCGGCCATTCGCGGCGAAGGCTCGCGAGCGAGTTCACGTCCCTGGCGGCGGCGATAATGGGCGGGTTCATGGATTGCTTTGTCACCGACAGTCCGGACCAAAGCCGGCTTCAACCTCTTCGCCGCGATCTGTTGCGGCGCGTGATCGCGCTCGATCCGATCATCAACTCGGCGATCGGAGAGGCGTCCGATCTGCGTTATCGCTCGCCCGCCCTCCAGCAAGCGGTCATCGGCTTCATGGAAACGATTTCCGTCTGGCGCAAGGTCGCTTTCGCAATCGAGAAGAACGCAGACGGGGCGATCGAAGGCGAAGCGGAATTCGTGCACAAGCGACTGCCGCATGATCGGCTCTCGCCGGGCGCCGGCGCTTCCAGGATGGAGCCGGCCGAGCTCCGTCGCGAGTGTTGCGCGGCGGCGAGATCGCTGGTCCGTCTTCCGGCCCAGACCCCTCGTCAACAACTGTTGGCCGACAGCGCCGCGACCGGCATGATCGGAATGTCGCGGGCGCTCAACGGCCTGACCCTCGTGGTCGATCCGCATGAGGCCATTGGGGTCAAGGGAGGGGCGAGACTGCGCGTCCCGGATACGCTGCCCGCCGTCGTCAACGCTGCGCGCGCCTTTGCGACCGTCGCGGTTCTGTCGCTGTTCTGGGTCGCAACCGCATGGCCAAGCGGCGTGACGGCGATAACCTTCGCCGCGGTCATTGTCATCCTGTTACCCTTGCAGGGGGATCAGGCCTACAACGCGTCAATGACGTTTCTCGTAGGATGCGTGCTCAGCCTCGTCTTCGCCGCGATCGCGGTGTTCGGGATCCTCCCTAGCGTCCAGAGTTTTCCGAGCCTCTGCCTCACCTTGGGCCTGGTGCTTGTCCCGTTCGCGTCCCTTATGGCCCTGCCCTGGCGCCCGCTGATGTGTATGGCGGCCAGCGTCAATTTTTTGCCGATGCTGTCGCTCACCAACCAGATGACTTTCAACGCGTCGAACTTCTGGAACGGCAATTTCGCCATTGTCGGGGGCATAGCGGTCGCGGCGATTGCATTCAAGATCGCGCCCCCCGTGCCCCCGCCGATCCGCGCTCGCAGGCTGCTTGCCCTGACGCTCGCCGATCTTCGGCGGCTGGCGCGACGAGCTGCGCCGGGAAGAGTGGAGGCCTGGGAAGGTCGCGGCTTCGCCCGTTTGTTGGCCATGCCGGAGCAGGCTCTCCCGGTTCAACGCGCCGAACTCGTGTCCATGATCGCCGTCGGTAAGGAGCTCCTTCGCCTTCGCCACGTCGCGCCGCGCTTCATCCCGATGGGGGCATTGGGCGCCGCGCTCGGAGCGCTAGCTGAAGGACGAAGCAGCCAAGCGATTGCTGGATTCGAGCAAGTCGACCGCGAACTTGTGACCCTGCCCTCCGCTCGGGCCCAGAGCCGCATCGTGCTGAGCTTGCGCGCCAGCATCCTCGTGATTTGCGGTCAGCTCAGCGAATTCCCTTCCTGTTTTGACGGCGAGCCGACGCGATGAGGTTCAACGAAATCAACCTCTTCGGGCTCTATGTCGCCCCGATCGCGGTCATCCTCGGCGTCGCCTGGGTGATCTTCGTCATTCTGCGACGAACGACGAACCGATTCGCCCCGCTCCGGCACGTCTGGCATCCGGCGCTGTTCGAGCTCTCGGTCTATGTTATTATCGTCTCGTCCATAGTCCTCGTGGTCGCGCGCTGGGGTCGCTGATGTCCCGCGTCGAGCTAAAAGCTGACGGTATCGCGGCCGCGCCCGCGATCAAGCGCCGGCCGGCGCTGGCGTCCGTGCGCGTCGTGCCTGTTCTCGCGACTCTCGCGGCCGTCGCTCTCGCAGGGCTCATCGGCTGGGGGGCATGGCAATATTACATGGGCAGCCCATGGACCCGCGACGGCACGGTCCGCGCTTACGTCGTGAAAGTCGCCCCTCAGGTCGCCGGCGAGATCGTGAAATTGCCGATCGCCGACAACCAGTTCGTCCACAAGGGCGATCTATTGATGCTGATTGACCCGCGGAACTTTTCCATCGCCGTCCGTCAGGCTCAGGCGGCCGTCGAGCAGGCGCGCGCGGTCGCCGAGAATGCGAACGCCGAAATGATCAGGCGCGAAAAGCTCAACGACATCGCGGTCACCATGGAGGAGCGGCAGACCTTTATCAGCCAGGCGGCCAGCGCCGAGGCGTCCTACCAGTCGGCGCTCGCCAGCCTCGAGCAGGCCCGGGTCAATTTCAAGCGAACGCAGGTCCGGTCCCCGGTCAACGGCTATATCACCAATCTTTCCGCCCAGCTTGGCGACTTCGCCAATGTCGGCGATCTGCAGCTGTCGGTCGTGAACTCCAACTCGTACTGGGTCGACGCCTATTTCGAGGAGACCGCTCTGAGCCGGATCCGTGAAGGCGACGCCGCAACGATCAAGCTGATGGGGTACACGCCCTTGCTGCGGGGCAGAGTTCAGGGGCTCGCGCGCGGCATTGATGTCCCGAACGCGGCGCCCGACGCCTCGGGACTCGCCTCGGTCAATCCGATATTCACTTTCGTGCGCCTCGCTCAGCGCGTCCCGGTGCGCATTCACATCGATGAGGTCCCGGAGGGGGTCAAGCTCGTCGCCGGCCTGACGGCGACGGTGCAGATTGAACCTTTCAAGGCGCCGCCGCTTCCAAATTCGAAACCCTCCTCCGCCAAGGTGAGCGAAGCCGCGCCACAGCCAGCTTCGCTTGAGACCCTGGCGGATGCGTCGCTGGACGCGGCGGCGGCGCGGACGGCCCCTTTGCAAGGTCCTACCCAGGCGACGCCGGCGACTCTCCCGCAAGCGGGCAGTCAACCGGCGCCGCAGGCCGCTCAACCGCAGGCCGCGACGCCGGCGCCTCAGCCGCAAGGCTCTGCGCAATCGGAGACGTCTGGTTCAGGCGCGAGCGAACTGCCGGTGTCGATCGCGCCGACACCCCAGGCCTCGGCTGCGGCGGGTGCGGCCGCCGCCGATCTCAAGACGCTCGAGGAACAGATCGCATCAAATCCGCCCTCCGGACCCGCGCCGCCGCACGCCAATCGCGGAAGCGGGACGAGCGCGGACATGATGTCTTCAAACGAATACCTCGGCCAGACTTACGACCTCGAGGGCGGCCAGAGCGCGACGCCTGCGCCAAGACCCCGATCTCCTGACTCGATCCGGCGGCGCGCCCGCTCCAGGTGGCGGCGCTTGCCGCCGCCAACCCGATCGCCGTAGCCGCAAATAGGCAAGGTCCTATCCGGCGTCGGCGCATGCGGGTGAGCCGTCGTCATTTTTTTGCCCCATGGCTCAATTCCGCAGATTTCGCTTGCCGAACAAGGCGTGAACGATTAGGCTTTGTTCGCGATTTGTTTTAGCCAGAATCGTGATTCGCGCGATCGTAACTTTCGCAGCGAATGGCGGCGGGCCTGTCCGGAGACCGAGATGCTGACAAAAAAGCAGAGCGAGCTGTTGCGTTTCATCCATGAGCGCCTGCAGGACGCGGGCGTGCCTCCGTCGTTCGACGAAATGAAAGACGCGCTGGATCTGCGCTCCAAGTCCGGAATCCATCGGCTCATCATGGCGCTTGAGGAGCGAGGCTTCATTCGCCGGCTCGCCAATCGCGCCCGAGCCATCGAAGTCTTGCGGCTGCCCGAATCGGCGACAGTCGCATCTCCTAGGCCGCAGAGGTTCTCGCCCAGCGTCATCCCCGGCAGTCTCGGCCGGCTGCGGCCTGCCGCGTCGGCGCGCGATTCAGACGAACTCCCCGCGGTGATGGTGCCTATGATGGGCCGAATCGCCGCCGGCACCCCCATCTCAGCCATCCAGACCCGGCTCCAAACCTTGGCCATGCCGCCGGAATTCCTCGGGAGCGGCGAGCACTTCGCGCTCGAGGTGCGCGGCGATTCGATGATCGATGCCGGCATTTTCGAGAACGACACCGTCATCATCCGCAAGCAGGACACGGCTGAAACGGGCGATATCGTCGTCGCCCTGATCGACGAGGAGGAAGCGACGCTCAAGCGATTGCGCAAGCGGGGCGCCTCGATTGCGCTCGAGGCCGCCAATCCAGCCTACGAAACGCGGATCTTCGGGCCGGACCGGGTGCGCGTTCAAGGGAAGATGGTGAGCCTGATGCGCCGATACTAACCAGCGAATCCAATAGAAGAAGGGAGGCCGGCCGAACGCGTCGTATGGAGGCGCTCCAGATCGCGTTCTAGCCGGCCAGCCCGACGATTCCCGGAGATGCGGCGGAACCGGGCGCCGGGCATCCTTGTCAGCGTAGGGCTGACGGACAAACAAATGATACGCTCGCTCGACGGATCTACAATAGTAATCGGAGACTTAAATTCAAGAGCATAGCGTTTACCTAAATGAATTCAGTTAATGCTTACGCTGCGTAACTTAGAGCGCCTTGATTTAGCGGGCGTTGTACTTGTGGCGCTATCCTTTATTAGAAACCATATATTTTCTCATTGGCTCGGAGCAGGACGCCCTGTTAACCGCGGCCCCGGGCCCCTTGCCTGCCTATCGCCAGTGCGCCAGCATGCGCGAAAGGAGATGATTCGTTGGAAACAGACACGTTTGGTGTCGATTTCGACCTTGCTCAGGCGACCGGCGAGCCCACGTTCACCGTCGACCTCGATGGTTTCGAAGGCCCGCTTGACCTGTTGCTGGAGCTCGCCCGACGACAGCGGGTCGACTTGGCGCGCATTTCCATTCTCGCCCTGGCCGAGCAATATTTGCTGTTCGTCGAGGCCGCGCGCAAATTGCGCCTCGAGCTTGCCGCTGACTATCTGGTCATGGCCGCGTGGCTCGCGTTCCTCAAGTCTCGTCTGCTTCTCCCCGCTCCTTCGCAACCAACGGAACTGGACGCTCCCGCGCTTGCCGAGGGTCTCGCCCAACGGCTGCGCGCGCTTGCTGCGATGCGCAGGGCTGCCGAACATTTGATGGGCCGGCCCCGGCTCGGGCGCGATTTCTTCACCCGAGGAGAACCGGAAGCCGTCGAGACATCGGGGCGCGTCTCCTACCAAGCCAACCTCTACGACCTCTTGGCCGCCTACGCCCGGCAGGCTCAGCGCCATGCGCTGGCGCGAGTGCGCTTCAAAACGCGTGAGGTCTGGTCGCTCGCCGAGGCGCGCCAAGCGTTGACGCGCCTCATCGGCGCCCAATCCGATTGGACGGCTTTCGAAAATTTTCTGCAGGAGGCGTGCGCTGCTCCGAACATGCGCCGGAGCGCGCGCGCATCCACTTTCGCGGCGTCGCTCGAACTCGCGCGCGAAGGCAAAATCGAACTGCGCCAGGACAGGGCCTTCGCGCCGCTCTGGCTCCGCCCGACGGGCGTCAATCCTGGCGAAGAGCGCGCCGCGTGACTTTCACCCATGCCGCCGGTTATCGAAGCCGCGCAATTTGTCCCAACTTCGGAGCCTGCGCTTCACGAGCCTGTGCAGGTTCCCTCATACGCGAGGTTGCGATTCTGTCCGCTCAATCGCAATTCAAGAAAGGCGCTCCATGGGCCGCATGACTGGCGCGGACAATGTCGCACAATTGTTCCCTTCCGCCGAGTCCGGCGTCTCGCCTGAGGACGTGCGGATCGCCGAGGCGCTGGTCTTCGCCGCCACGGAGCCGCTCGAGGAATCCGCCATCGCCCGGCGCCTTTCGGAAGGGGCGGACGTCGGAGCGGTGATGGATGAATTGCGCCGGCTCTATGACGGACGCGGCGTCAATCTGGCGCGCGTTGCGCGCCGATGGATGTTCCGCACCGCCGATGACCTTAGCTGGGCTTTGGCCCGCGACGGTGACGAGAAGCGGAAGCTTTCGCGCGCGGCGCTCGAGACCCTCGCCATTGTCGCCTATCACCAACCGGTCACCCGCGCCGATATTGAACAGATCCGTGGAGTGGCGGTGTCGAAGGGCGCGCTCGACGTGCTCATGGAGGCGCGCTGGGTGCGCATGCGGGGCCGCCGAAAGGCGCCGGGCCGGCCTATCACCTACGGCACGACGAGCGAGTTTCTGGTCGAATTCGGGCTTGGCGCGATTGCGGATCTGCCTGGCCTCGATGAGCTTAAGGGCGCCGGACTGTTCGAGGGAAAACTGCCGGTCGGCTATGACATTCCGCAGGCGGATGACGCGTCGGCGCTCAGGCCGGACGAGGACCCGCTCGAAGACTCGTCGCCGCTAGAGCAAGCCTGGGCGCCTGTCGCGCCGGAAGAAAACTGAGCGCCAGGAGCGCGAGCTCTCCGATCGCGGGCATTGACGGCGTCACGAAAGCGCGGAAGATGCGCCGGCTCTCAAGATCGCCGCAGTCCCGTGGAGAGACAATGGTCTCAAGATTCGCCGTCTCTTTCGCCGCGTTCCTGTGCGCTTTCTCGGTTGGGCTCGCCCAAACGTCGCCGGTCTTGCCGCTCGCGTCGCATCGCGCGGCTTACGACATCTCGTTGGCCGATTCCTCGGGTCCAACACCGTCGTCCGCTCAGACGCCCGTCGCGGCCACCGGGCTCATCGCCTATGAATTTCGCGGCTCGGCCTGCGAGGGCTACACCTCCAATTTCCGCCAGATGACGGAAATGGAGCGTAGCGAGGGCGACCCCCTCTCCATGCAGGTGAACGCCATGTCGTTTGAGGAGGGGAACGGGAAGTCGATGCGTTTCCAGATCGATTCCCAAGGTCAACGCGACACCCCCCCCGTCGCGGGGACCGCCACCCGCGGCGCCGATGACGACTTGCGCGTGGTGTTGACCAAACCGAAGCCGCAGACGCTGGACTTTGGCCACGAGGTCCTGTTCCCGACCCAGCATATCGAGCGTCTGATCGAGGCGGCCAAGCACGGCGGCGGCGCGATGCAGGCGCGCGTCTATGACGGGTCCGACACGGGCGCAAAAATCTTCGCGACCCTGTCGGTGATCGGAAAGGAAGCGACAAAGGCCGCCGAAGACGCTGAGACCGCCTCGGCGCTGGGCGGAATACGCCGGTGGCCGGTGGTGATCTCCTACTTCAACGAAGCCATGACCGACGCCCCGCCTGAATATACGCTTTCGTTCGACCTCTATGAGAATGGCGTTTCGGGCAGTCTCAAGCTCGACTACGGCGCATTTGCGCTACGCGCGCGCTTGCGCAAGCTCGAGATTCTGCCGACCACGGCCTGCGCCAAATAGGCTTAAGGGTCAGAACCCAATCGCATCAGGCGGCATGGGCTACTCTCAGCCGACCGGCGGCAGATCTAGTCGCGCCACATCGTGCATCCCCGGCACGCTGGGGAATCGCGACAACACTAGCGGATCATGCCCGGGAATGATGTGGTCTGGTCCGTCGGCCAGGGATTCAACAATGTCGTAGCCCTCGAGCACTCGCGCCATGTCTACGACAATGGGAAACGGACTTCGGGTGCGGATGTTTGCCCAGAAATGCGTGGAATCCGAAGCCAACACGACCCATCCGCGCGCTGTCGGGACCCGCACCACCTGCAAGCCGCCTGAGTGACCGCCGACCAAATGCAGGGTCACTCCCTCTGCAATCTCAGCCGTGCCGTCATGGAACTTCATCCGCCCATCATATACGCGGCGGACGGCGGAGATGACATGTTCAACCTCGAATGTGTCACGCAACAACCGATGGCGCATACAGCGGCCGGTGCAAAAGGCCATCTCGGAATCCTGGACGTGGAAAGCAGCCGCCGAAAACAGATCGATAGAACCGGCATGGTCGAAATGCATGTGAGTCAGAATGACATCACGAACGAGCGTGGGATCCACCCCTATCCGGCCCAGCATGTCTCCCACTGGGGTCAAGATCCTGCGTCCAGGACGCCGCGCGGCCGCGGCGGCGTCCATGCCCGTATCGACAACGATCGTGCTCGGCGCCTCAGCGCCAGTCGGACCCCGGATGACCCAGACGAAATAGTCAAGAGGCATTGGCGCGTCGTGCGCGTCGACCGCGATGAAATTGGCGCGCGCTGTCCGATCCCGATGAGTTGCGTAGCGCAACGCGAACACTTCGTAGTTCGGTGGATTCATCGGCATCGCCTCCCGCCAAGATTGCTTTCGTCCGCGCCGCGCTAACTCAGCGCCCTCACTTCGTCGTTGGTCCCGGCCGGAACGTGAGACCTCGCTGCACGGCCGCGGGGCCGAAGCGGTCGCGTATGGCTGCAATCGCCGCCTCTCGAGTTTTCTCACGGCCGCTGTCGCGCGCGAACATGTCCTCTTCGTCCGCGCCTTGGGCCGGCGCGAGTTCAGTTGCGGCGACGCCCAGCAGGCGATAGGCGACGCCGTCGGGCTCAGCGTCCAGAAGCGGCCGCGCCGCCGCGAACAGTCGCGGCGCAAGCTGCGTGGCTCTAAGCCCGCCACGGCTCCGCGTTCGAAGGGAGAAGTCGGCCAGGCGCAGCTTCAGCGTCACCCCGCAGGCGGCCAGCGCTTCCTTACGCAGTCGGGTCGCGACGCGATCGCATTGCGCAAGCAATATGCGCGTCAGCTCGGCCTTATCGCTAATGTCGCGGTCGAACGTCGTCTCGCTCGAAATGCTTTTCGTTTCCCGCTCGGCATGGACCGCTCGGTCGTCGCGGCCCCGCGCCAGACGCCAGAGACGCAGGCCGTCCTCGCCCAGGCGTGAGAGCGCCTCCCGCTCCTCGATCCGCTGCAGATCGCCGATCACGCGAAACCCCGCGCGCTCCAGCCGCTCCCGACCTACCCTGCCCACGCCCCACAGAAGCGCGACGCTTTGGGGCGCGAGCCACGCTTTTGCCTCCTCCCGCGAAAGGAAAGCGAAGCCGCGCGGCTTCATGAGATCGGAGGCGAGTTTCGCCAGAAACTTGCAATAGCTGAGGCCGACCGAAACCGTCACGCCAATCTCGGCCTCGACTTGGGCGGCGAAGCGGACGAGCGTCTCTGCAGGCCCCGCTCCGTTGGACCCCTCGCAACCGCTGAGATCGAGAAAGGCCTCGTCGATCGACAGCGGTTCGACCAGGGGCGTGAGCTCCATCATCCGCATTCGAATTTCGCGCCCAACCCGCGCATATTTGGCCATGTCCGGCGGGAGCACCACCGCGTTCGGGCACAACGCCCGGGCCCGCGCCATCGGCATTGCCGAGCGCACCCCGAATGTTCGGGCGATGTAGCAGCAAGTCGCAACCACACCGCGAGGCCCCGGCCCGCCGACGATCAAAGGCTTATCCTTAAGGCTCGGGTCGTCACGCTTTTCGATCGCGGCGTAGAAGGCGTCGCAGTCGACATGGGCGATGTTCAGCCCGGCGGCGTCTTCGAGGCTGATCGTGCGAGGCGAACCGCAATGCGCGCATCGGGCCGAAGGTTGAGGATCCTTCCTCAGACAATCGCGGCAGAGGCGGAGCGGAGGCGGGTCCATCAGGTCTCACCCTCCGGCGTCCTGCAGAGAGCGGCATGCGCCCGCGCGATCGTCTCCGGCTTGAGCCCGGCATCGGCTGCAAATCCGACGAGCAGCTCCTCGTCGGCGACCAGATAGTCGAGCACCGAGCTTAAGAAAGCCGGGTCCGCGGCGGCGGTTCGGAGGTTGTCAGGGCCCAGTCCGGTCAGGCCGAGGAATTGGCCCAGCCGGTCGGGATCGGCGGCAATGAAGGTGAGCGCGCTCACCGCCAGAGATCGGGCGGAATTGGGGCTTGCGGATTGCATCTTTTTCAAGGAATTGCGCATAGTCCGATTCTCCATTCGTAAATGTCTCGCCGCTAATCTTACCCGGCGCGCCGGCCGAATTCACTCCCCATGGAACGCCCGATGCCCAAGACCGTGCTCATTGTTGAGGACAATGAACTCAACATGAAGCTGTTCAACGACCTCGTCGAGACCCGCGGGCACCGCATCGTGCAGACGCGCAGTGGCATCGAGGCGGTCGAATTGGCGCGCAAGCACCGACCGGATCTCATCCTGATGGACATTCAGCTTCCTGAGGTTTCCGGGCTCGAAGTGACGCAATGGCTGAAGGATGACGAGGAGCTTAAAAATATACCCGTCGTCGCCGTGACGGCGTTCGCGATGAAGGGCGACGAGGAAAAGATCCGGCAGGGCGGCTGCGAAGCCTACCTGTCCAAGCCGATATCGGTCGCCAAGTTCTTCGAGACGATCGACAGCTTTCTTGGGCCGGGAGCCGCGGGATGACCGCTCGCGTGCTGGTCGTCGATGACGTCCGGTCCAATCTCAAACTGCTCCAGATGAGACTGAGCCTTGAATATTTCGAGGTGCTCACTGCGACCAACGGTTCTGACGCGATCGCGACTTGCGAAAAGGGCGGGTGCGACATCGTTCTTCTCGACGTCAAAATGCCGGAAATGAACGGTTTCGAGGTCTGTCGGCGACTGAGAACGAGCCCGGAAACCGCACATCTGCCGATCGTTCTCCTGACCGCGCTCGACCGGCCGGCCGATCGGGTGCGCGGTCTCGAAGCCGGCGCTGACGACTTCCTGACCAAACCCGTCGACGAAATCGCGCTGATCGCCCGCGTTCGGTCGCTGGTTCGGCTCAAGTTTTCGATCGACGAATTGCGCGCTCGCGCCGCCCATAGCGTGGAAGCGGGAATGATCGGGCCGACCGAAGCCCTGAAGCTGGACGCATCAGAACGAGGGCGACTGTTGCTCGTGGACGAACAGCGAAGCTCGCGCGAACGCATTCAAGGCGCGCTAAGCCCATATCATGACGTGATCCTCGCTAGCGACCCGGCGGAGGCGCCAGCAATGGCGCGTGACGAGGCGATCGACCTCATGATCGTCAGTCTCGGCTTTGACGCGTTCGACGGCTTGCGGCTGTGCGGCCAGGCGCGTTCGCACGAGCGCACGCGCAATCTGCCGATCCTGCTCATTGCCGATCCGGACGATCGCCCCAAGGTTCTTCGCGGCCTCGAACTCGGGGTCAATGACTACCTCACCCGCCCGATCGACCGAAACGAGCTCCTGGCCCGGGTGCAGACAAACATCCGCCAGAAGCGTTACGCGGACCGACTGCGCCAGTCCGTGCGGCAATCGATCGAGATGGCGCTGTTCGACGCGCTGACGGGTCTCAACAATCGCCGTTTCCTCGAGCGCCGCCTGCCGGCGATGATCGAAACCGCGCGCGAGAGGGGCGCGGCCCTGACCATGATGGTTCTCGACATCGACCATTTCAAGCGGGTGAACGACACCTATGGTCACGACGTCGGCGATCTCGTGCTCAAGGGCTTTGCCGCCCAGCTGCAAGAGATCGTCCGCGGCGGCGACCTCCTTTGCCGTCTCGGCGGGGAGGAGTTTGTCGTTGTGATGCAGGACGTCGACGCGGCCCAGGCGGCGCGGATCGCGGAACGCGCGCGCCGGACCACAGAGAGCCGGGAGTTCGTGGTCGACGGCGCGACCGGCTCCGTTTCGATTACGGTCTCGATTGGTCTCGCCGAATGGCGGGAGAGCGGGGACTCCGCCGAGCTCTATCGTCGCGCAGACCGGGCGCTCTATCTGTCGAAGTCGGCGGGCCGCAACCGCGTCACTCAGGACGCCGCCTGATCGGCAAGAGGGGTTCAGCTCAGGCTGCCCTTCGAGGCGGCGATGCGGCGGGGCATGGCGCCTGGGTAACCGGTAGGCTTGCCTGATGACCATACTGGCGCGATGGTCACCATCTCAGCATGTCCATTAGGTCTAAAGCAAAGAGTACCATCATGGTGGATCCGGCGATGAGGATAGCGGTCCAGGCGGCTCCAATGGCAACCGTCTTCAGCCGATCGATCACGCTGCTCAGCGACGAGACGAAATGTCCTCGCTTGCGATAGTGGCGCGGGTCCGGTTCCAAAGACTTTGCTGACGAAACCAATTTATCATTCGGAGACCGAGTTGATATGGTCAAAGCGTGCCCTTTTCAGACAGGATGGCTGCGGCAACTTCAGTTTCATTGGCATCAATTTCCAAATGTTGTCCGAGTTCATTAAAATTCGCGCAGGGCGTAGGGCTGAGCAGCGAGTTCAGCAACCAAGTTAAGTTGTAAAAATAACGGAAGGCGCTGCTGGTCACCGCCAGCTCGCAGGGGCGTGGTTTAAGTCTGGACTGGCGTCACGTTGGGGCGGATGCAACCCCGCGTCGGGCGAGCGTCGATTTGCTTGGGTCGAACCACAGTCGTCATCGCGAGCCCTAACCCGGACTTTGGGAGTCGTGGGAGGGCACGGCGAGCCAGAGGTGAAGGAACGCAAGCTGCGGCCTGGATCGCCGCGTCGCCATAGCTCGTCGAAAGATGGGCGTCTTTCGACGCCCTATGGCTCCTTCGCCGATGACAATTCCAATTGAGAGCGACTTGCCCTATCTCTCGCTCCCTATGACGATGCGATATTGCTGCATAATACAGCGTATTATCAGATACTTATAGATAACAACTAACAAATCAGATGATCGTGTTAGGCCCGCCCAAAATCGATTCGAGTTGCAGAAAAAGAAACCTAAACCCTTGAAATCGCTTCGGCGAGCGCAGAACTGAACACGCTCGCGCGGCGGGGAACGGCCTCGGTCCCGACGACCCTCAAGCGACGCCAAGTTCGGCTTTGATAGCCGCAAGCTCCCGCTCGCCACGCTCGACATCGAATGGCTGCGGCGCGGTGATCGCGGCCTCGGCGGCTTTGGCGCGGCGCAGCGACGCGCCAGAAAGGAGAGGCGCAGCGGAGGCCACGGCGCGGGCCTCCTCCAGATCGCCGTTGCAGTGCAGGACGATGTCGAGCCCAGCCTCGATCACCGCGGCGGCGCGTTCATCGAACGGACCTTTCAGCGCCTTCATCGACAGGTCGTCGCTTATGATGAGCCCGTCGAACCCGATTTCTCCGCGCATGATTTCCGCGACCACGATCGGCGACGCCGTCGCCGGGCGGCGGGGATCGATCGCCGTGTAGAGGAGATGGGCGCTCATCGCCATGGGCAAGTCCCTCAGGGCCGCAAATGGCGCGAAATCCTGTTTGAGATCGCTGCGCGCGGCGTCGACGACGGGCAATTCGTGATGGCTATCCACGCGAGCCCGGCCATGCCCCGGCATGTGCTTGATAACGGGCGCGACCCCGCCCGTAAGCAGTCCCTCGGCGACGGCCCGGCCCATCGCCGCGACGCGTTCGGGCCGAGACGAGAAAGACCGCGAGCCGATCGCCGCATGCATGCCCTCGCCCGCGACGTCGAGCACCGGCGCGCAATCGATGGTGATTCCGACTTCGATGAGATCTTGAGCGATGAGGCGAGCGACCAGACGCGCCGCGGCCTCAGCCCGAGATGGCTTGAGCCCCGCCTCGATCGCGCCCGCCGCGGGGTATCCGCGCCAATGAGGCGGCGCCATTCGCTGGACTCGGCCGCCTTCCTGATCGATCAGTACAGGCGCGTCAGCGCGGCCAACGCATTCCCGGAACGACCGCGTCAGCTCACGCACCTGACTGCGGTCGGCGATGTTCCGCTTGAAGAGGATGAGGCCCCAAGGGTCTTCGCTGCGCACGAATGCGCGTTCCTCGGCGTTAAGCGCAAGGCCAGCGCAGCCGCTGATGAAGGCCTTGGGCATTTGGGCTCCGCGCTGGTTTTAAGAACACGATGCGTCGGCCCAAATCGTCATCGCGAGGAGCGAAGCGACGCGGCGATCCAGAGCCACGGCCCTGGCCCCTTCATCCCCTGGATTGCTTCGCTTCGCTCGCAATGACGGCCAGTCCGACCGAATAGCTGAACCTCTCGGACCCGAAGGCCGGCGCGCCCCTCGCTCACTTAGCGATGAAGCACTGGCCTCCCTCGCCTTTCAAGCGGGCGCAGAGCGCGGCGGCGTCCGCCTTGGTGAGGCCGCTCACCCGCAAGCGATAGATGGTCTCGCCCTTCACCACCGCCTTATGCACGCCGATGGGGGAGCCGTTGAGTTCGGCGCTATATTTGCTGCTTAGCCGCGTGAGCTGGCTATTGGCTTCCGCCTCCGACTTGGGCGCCGCGAGCTGAACCGACCATCCGCCCGAGGTCGTCGCGGCCGTCGCGTCTACAGGCGGCTGTGCAATCGAGGCAGTCGTGTCGGTCGCGTCGGCGACTTGCCCAGCCTTCGGCTTCTTCGCCGTCGCCGTCTTTTCTGGTTTGGCCGGAGCGTCATTCTGCGCCGGTTCGTTGGGCGGCGTCTGGGCAGTCGCCTCGGGGGCGGTCGTATCGGTCTTGCCGACCGCCACGCGAGCCGACGACTTCGGCGAAAGCTTGGTAGGCAATTCGATTTTAGGCGTCGACGGCTGCGCGACGCCAGTCGCCTCGCTTGTCGTCTTCGGCGCGGGCTTCATTGGCGCTTCCGCCGGCTTGCTTGCCGAGTCCGCCGGCGGCGGCGCTGCCGCGGCCGGCGCATCGCTCGCCGGTTGATCGAGGGCCGGCGCAGAGGCGATCGGCGTTCCGTCCGGCCTGAGAGAAATCGTACGCACGGGCTTCGGCTCGGGGAAATCCGACGTCATCCCTTGCGGCGGCGCTGCAGCCGGCGGCGCGACAAGCGGCGTATTGATGGTCGCCGCAAGCGCCGGGTCCGGCGCGCCGACCTGAGCGGCAGACGTTGGAGCATTGGCCGGAGGCGGGTTGCTGGCCGCCGCCTGCGCGTTCAAATCCACGGGCTGCTCCTCGGAATTGACGACTTTGACCGACCCAGGCTTGCCGTTGTCGTGGAGCAGAGTGGCGCCGGCGTCACTGGACGTCGTGACCGTCTGGTCGCTGGGGGGCGCCACCTTCGTCGGCCCCTGCGCCGCGGCGATGAACGGGGCGTTCTTCTTCAGGCCCGGCACGCCACCCTTAAGCGCGAGCACGGCGCCGATCATCGCCACGCCGGCCAGCGCCAGCGCGGATACGGCGATCTTCCAGCGCATTGGCCGTCGCTCGCCGCGCGCGTCCGCTGCGGAAGCGCCGTCGGGACGATGGGCGTCGAACTCGTAGTCCCGCCGCGCCTCGCGATCGGCCTCCGACGCGCCCGGCGCGAGTTCTTCCACCTCGTCGTCGAGCGTTGGCCGGAGAGGCTCGGTTTCGATCGAGGTCAACGGCTCCGCGCGCGCAGCGGCGGGCTCGGCGGCGCGCCGCGCCGGCGCCGCGCCATTCGAGATCCCCATGTGCGAGAATTCGACCAGACGGGACAATTCCGCCAGCGGATCTTCGGCGCGCGCAGCTTGAGCGCCGGCGGCGCGCAATCGCCGCTCGAATTCGTCGAGGTTGATCTCATCCGTAGCACGTGACCCGGAAGCACCCATATCGTCCTCACTCGTTGCGGGTCATCCTTAGGGCGGGCGTCAAGCGCCGCCCAACCTAACAAATCCGCTACCGCATCTCCTCGGGGGCGCTAACGCCCAAAATTGACAATGCGGAGGCCAAAACAAGGCTGACAGCCGCGACCAAAGCCAATCTCGCATAGGATAGATTTCGTTCATTTTCGTTAAGAAACCGCAAACGCGGCGCGTCTTTGCCTCGGTTCCAATGTGCGTGGAAACGGGTCGCCAATTCGTGGGCGAAGAAAGCGACCCGGTGGGGCTCGTGCGCCTCGGCGGCCTGCCGGATGGCGCGGGGATATTGGGCAAAGGTTCGCATCAGCTCCCGCTCTCCCTCGTCGGTCAAAAGCGAGAGGTCGGCTTCGGCCAGCACTTTTTGATTGAGATCAAGGTCCGCAAAGACAGCCTTGCCCTGCCTCAAGACGCTGCGGGCGCGGGCGTGGGCGTACTGCACATAGAAAACCGGATTGTCCTGGCTCTGCTCGATCACCTTCGCCAGGTCGAAATCGAGCGGCGCGTCGTTCTTGCGCATCAGCATCATGAAGCGGACGGCGTCCGCGCCGACCTCGTCCACGACCTCACGCAATGTGACGAAGTCCCCGGACCGTTTCGACATTTTGACCGGTTCGCCGGCGCGCATGAGACGCACGAGCTGGCAAAGTCTGACCTCGAGCTTGGCCTTGCCGTCCGACAGCGCGGCGACCGCCGCCTGCATCCGTTTGACGTAGCCGCCGTGGTCCGCGCCCCAGACGTCGACCAGGGCGCGAAAATTCCGGTCGATCTTGGTCTTATGATAGGCGATATCGCTGGCGAAATAGGTGTATCCGCCATCGGACTTGATCAGCGGCCGGTCGACGTCGTCGCCGAACTCGGTCGAGCGGAACAAGGTCTGCTCGCGATCTTCCCAATCCTCCGCCGGCGCGCCTTTGGGCGGCGGCAGACGGCCCTGGTAGACAAGGCCTCTCGCTCGCAACCATTCGATCGTCTCGAGCACGCGGTCCTCGCCGCCATCGGCGCCAGTCAGCGCGCGCTCGGAGGCGAACACCTCGTGTGTGATGTTGAGCGCGGCGAGATCGTCGCGGATCATCGCCATCATCGCGTCGATGGCGCGCTTGCGCACGATCGGCAGCCATTCCGTCTCGGGCTTGCCTTTAAGCGCGGCGCCATATTCGCGCTTGAGATCCTCGCCGACCGGCTTGAGATAGTCGCCGGGATAGAGGCCCTCGGGGATCGGGCCGATGTCTTCGCCCAGGGCCTCGCGGTAGCGCAGGAAGGCCGACCGGGCCAACACATCGACCTGACCGCCGGCGTCGTTGACGTAATATTCCCGCGTCGCCTCGCGGCCCGCGAAGATCAGCAGGCTCGAGAGGGCGTCGCCGAACACCGCGCCGCGCGCGTGGCCGACATGCATGGGGCCAGTCGGATTGGCGCTCACATATTCGACGTTGACCGGCCCTTCCTCGCTCCGCGCTCCCGCGCCGAAAAGCTGGCCATGGATGAGAACCGCTTTCAGGATCTGCTCGTAAACCTCTGGCTTAAGAACGATATTGATGAAGCCAGGCCCAGCGGGTTCGGCGCTAAGCACGTCCGGTTCGCGCCTGAGATCGGCGGCGAGAGCCTCGGCAAGCGCGCGAGGATTCGAGCCCGCCTGCTTGGCTTCCCGCGCGTAGACCATCGCCGCATTGGTCGAGAGGTCGCCATGCGCCGGCTCGCGCGGCGGCTCAACGACGAAGCGGCCAAAATCGAGATCACGCGGCAATTCTCCCACCGCCATCCGCTTTTCGAGCAGGCTCGCGATGCGCGACTGGAAGTCGGCGAAAATATTCATGGATCCTGACTTGAGCGGCGCGTCACAAAGGCGCAGGCGAAACGCGAGCGCGGGCCTCTATCGCAAGTCCGAAGCGGCGTCAAAAAGCCGCGCGTGCTCGGCGATCGCGAACCGATCGGTCATGCCGGCGATATAATCGGCGACAGCCCGCGCGCGCGTCTCCCCCTCGGCCTTGGCCGCCCATTCCGGCGGCATCGCCGACGGGTCGGTCAAAAAAGCCTTGAACAGGCGCCGCACGATCGCGTCCGCCTGCTCCCGGACCCTCCGGACGTCCGGATGCCGGTACATGCGGGCGACGAGAAAGGCCTTGATGTCGCGATCGGCTGTCTCGATGGCGGCGGTTTGCCCGACCAGCGCTCGCCCGGCGGCGGTGACCGCTTCCGGACTATCCACCTTCGATTCGGCAATTCGCCGGCCGCTTTCGCCGATCGCGTCCTCAATGAACCGGGTGATGAGGCGTCGGGTCGCCTCATGGATTGCGCGTGGCTCCTCAAGCCCGGGATGGAGGGCGTCGACCTCTCTCATCAAGCCGTCGACAAACGGAACGGCGGCGCGAAGCTCGGCGAGCGCAAACAGGCCGGCGCGCAAGCCGTCGTCGATGTCGTGGGCGTCATAGGCGATATCGTCAGCGATCGCAGCGGCTTGCGCCTCTAGGCTTGCGTGAAAGCTCAGGTCCAGACGCTGCCTCTCATCATAGCGGAGGATCGCTTCTGGAATGCCGCGCGCGCGGTAGCGCTCCGTTGGCGCGCCGGAGGAGTCGAGCAATGGTCCGTTGTGCTTGACCAGCCCGGCCAGCGTCGGCTGCGTCAAGTTAAGTCCGTCGAACGCGGCGTAGCGATGCTCGAGTTCGGTGACGATGCGCAAGGCGTGGCTGTTGTGGTCGAAGCCGCCATGCTCGGCCATGCAGGCGGCGAGCGCGTCCTCGCCGGTATGGCCGAAAGGCGTATGGCCGAGATCGTGGCCAAGCGCGACCGCCTCCGCCAGGTCGTCGTCGAGCCTCAAGGTCCGGGCCAAGGCGCGCGCAATCTGCGCCACCTCAATGGTATGGGTGAGGCGGGTGCGGAAATGGTCGCTCTCGTCATCGACGAACACCTGGGTCTTGTGGGCGAGACGGCGGAAGGCGGTCGAATGAATGATACGGTCGCGATCCCGCTGGAACTCCGTCCGGGTCGCCGACGGCGGCTCGGGGATCAGGCGCCCGGGCGTCCGAGCGGCGTCGGCGGCGCAGGGAGCGCGGGCCTTAAGCCCCATGTCGTCCGCCATCAAACCCCTCGACATTGCACTCTTTGCTCGGCATTCATATCTTGAAGCCTGGCGAATCTTGATGGCGCCGGCCCGGCGGCGCAAGCAATTAAGGGCCAAAGTCATGAACGAGGCTGTCTCTCCTACTCTCGAGGGCGTTACGATCAGCGCCAGCGCGGCGCGTCGGCTCAACGTTATCCTCAAAGGTGATCAAAGCGCGGCGCTGCGCATCTCGGTCAAGGGCGGCGGCTGCTCGGGCTTCCAATATTCTTTCGACGTCGACAGGAGCCGGGCCGAAGACGATATGGCGGTGACCCGCGACGGCGCGACGGTGCTGGTCGATCCGGTGTCGCTCGAAATGCTGAAGGGAGCCGAGCTCGATTTCGTCGACGACCTGATGGGCCAATCGTTCCGGGTCAAGAACCCGAATGCGGTCGCCTCCTGCGGCTGCGGGGTGAGCTTTACCGTCTAGGGTCCTGATTCTGAAGTTCTGCGTATCTCATCCCAACCCCTCGTGCCTCAAGGCGCCGCGAAGCAGCCTCGAAAGCCTGCCCTGAGCTTGTCGAAGGGGACGCTCCAGCGGGCGCGGGACCGCGGCGCCTTCGGAAGCATCCTTCGAGACGCCGTGCTTCGCACGGCCCTCAGGGTGGTGAATTCGCCGCGTCAGTTGACGTCACTGTTAACCGAACGACTTCGAATCCGGGACACTAGCGCCTCCTGCGTTGGGGTCGACGCGGCCGATTGTAGCCGCGCTCCATAGTCCCTCTTCGACGGGCGCTCTTCGGACGCCCGTGGAAACCGCGCCCGCGACCGCTCGCCCCACAGATTCGACACCGGGATGAGCACGGCGCATCATTGCGGACGGTTCCGAGTGGGAGGGGACGGCATGTCGCGCTGGTTGTGGGCTCTGCTCGGGGTCGTGGCGCTCGTCGCGATCGCCGCCGCCTTCTGGATAGCCGATAACCGAACGAACGTCACACCGCCCGTCTCATCAGCCCCAACGCCTGTCGCCCCCGCCCCTACCGCGCAGAACGTCGCGCCAGCGCCTCCGCCCTCGCCCCCGTCTGCGCAGGACGCCGCAACCTCGCCCGCTCCCGCTCAGACCGCGCCGCCCGCTCCCGCTCCAGCGCCCGACGCCGGACAGCAGGCGGTCTCGCCGCCCGCTCCCGCTCCCTCCCCCCAGACGCCGTCCGCTCCGCCCGTCGTCGCGCAAGAGCCCCCGCTCCCGCCCGCTCACACTGCGCTCGCTGACGCGCCCCTGCCGCCGCCCGCGCCCGGCCGGGCGGCTCAGCCGGAAGTCCAGGACCTTTACGCGCCCAAGAGCCTGACGCAGCTGGTCGGGACCTGGGCCTATACTCCGGCGGATTGCCAGCGGCTTTTCGAGCGGCGCGGCGGCGGCTGGGCCTATCGGCAGCCGGTGGACCAGTTCGCCCAGGCCGCGATCGTCGAGTCGCCGAAGAGGATCGTTCTGCCTTCCGCCATCTGCCGGATCGACGGCGCGTCTCAAGCGGAAGGCGCGCTCAAGGTCAGCGCCGAGTGCCAAGACTCGATCAGCTACACGCCCCGGAGCGTGATGATCGCACTGCGTTCCGCCACCGAACTCATCTACAGCGCTTCAGGCGATCCGGCGCTCGCCACAACCTTGAAAAAATGCGCGCCCTAAAGGCGCCGCGTGCCTTCGCATTGCCGACCTGCATCCACACAAATGTGGAGGTTGTTGTGCGTTAACATTGGGCTTAACTGCGGCTGTCAACCCCGTTTGGCCCTATCCTGCAGACATGACCAAGACAACCCAACAGCTTAGTTACGCGGTCCAACGGCTGAACGCCGACTTCGACGACTGGGACACGATCCGGGAAACGATCACCCCGCTCGAAGCGCGCGCCCGTCGGTTGATGCTGTGGAAGCGGAGTTTGCGCACCCGCTGTAAGTTCCGGCTCGTCAAACTAGAGACTCACACGACAATCACGCCGATCGAGGCCGAGACGTAATCGTCCGGCGGCGGCTGCCGGTTGGACCCGGGCGACCAGGGCCTGGCGGCCTGGTCCGGCGGTTGGCGTCGAAGCTCACGGTCTCGGGCCGCGCTGAGCCGCGTCGTCGATCCGCGTCCTGGCGCGTTGCGCGACGAACGTTGCTCGTCATAGCCAGGCTTGACCCGCTTTGTCGCGGCCTTCCACGCGATCGGACGCGTTGACCGCCCGCGTGCGGGCGCAAACATCTAAGCGATACAGAGCATTAACCTTTGTGGGTTTCGCAGCGTCGCGCCGATGGCGGCCTCGTCTCCGCGGCGGCGCGGCGCAGATGGCCGGGTCACCCCGGATCTCAATCCGGGGGTCAAGACGAGAAACGTTCGGCGCCCAATGCGTTCGGACGCGAAACAACAGCCAAGCCTTGAGAGCCAAACTTACTTCTGGTTGACAGAAGCATTAACTTTGTGTTATGGATATTCCAGCGACAGAATTGGACCCGCGCCGGGCGAGAAGGGAAGGGAATCCGTGTTTGACACGTTTCGCGCACAACCCGACAGGCGAGTTGAAACTGGGAGAAAATTTTTCTATTTGAATCGGCTGTAATACCAAATCTCTGAAGGGATGACTCGGTTGGGATTTGCCAAATCGCCTGGCGTCTGATTCAAGGTGGCGAACAGAGGAGGTTCGCCATGCCCATTCCGCTTCGGGGCGATTATGACGCTGAGATGGTGAGAGCTGCGGCCAAGCGGTCGAAGGACGGGCCGCAGGCCAGGCGGCTTTTGGCTCTGGCGGCGGTTTACGAAGGCGCGACGCGCACCGAGGCGGCGAAGATCGGCGGGGTGACGCTTCAAATCATTCGCGATTGGGTGATGAAGTTCAACGCCCATGGACCGGAAGGCTTGATTGATCGCAAGCCGCCCGGACAGGCTCCCCGGCTGAACGGCGCACACCGCGCCGCGCTCGCCGCGATCATCGAGAGCGGCCCGATCCCGGCGGTTCATGGGGTCGTGCGCTGGCGGATTGTCGATCTCTGCCAATGGATTTTCGAGGAGTTTCGCGTCGTCGTCGCCAAGCAGACGTTGAGCCGCGAACTGCGCGCCATGGGTTATCGCAAGCTCTCGGCCCGTCCCCGCCATCATGCTCAGGCCGCAGGCGCGATCGAAGATTTTAAAAAAGCTTTTCCGCGCGCCTGGAAGCGATCGGGCGCGAGAAGGACGTCGAGCCCAGCGCCATAGAGGTCTGGTTCGCCGACGAGGCGCGCGTCGGCCAGAAGAACAAGATCACCCGGCGCTGGGCCAAGCGCGGCGCGCGTCCAAGCGCTCCCAAAGATCAGCGAACCGCCTCGGCTTATATCTTCGGCGCGATCTGTCCCAAGGACGGCAAAGGCGCGGCCCTGGTCATGCCACGCTGCAACACGGAGGCGATGAACCTCCATCTCGCCGAAATCGCCACCCAGATCGCGCCGAGAGCGCACGCCGTGCTGCTGGTCGATCAGGCCGGCTGGCATTTGTCCGGCAGATTGATCGTCCCGCCCAACATGACGCTGATCCCGTTCCCCGCAAAGTGCCCAGAGCTCAACCCGCAGGAAAACATCTGGCAGTTCCTGCGCGACAACTGGCTCTCAAATCGGATCTTCAATTGCTTCGACGACATCGTCGATCACTGCTGCGAAGCATGGAACAAGCTCATAAACCAGCCCTGGAGGATCATGTCGATCGGCCTTCGGGACTGGGCCTATCGGTCATGATCACCGAGTCTTGGTATAACCCATTGACAAGGCACGATTCGAAAAAATAAACGCTAGTAAATAAAAGCAAATGAAAGCGATTTTGCTTGTTTTTATTTTCATTTGCTTGCGCCGAGCTCGCCCGCAGGTTGCATTTGCGGCCCCGCCGGGAAGCCGGAGCGCAGCCCTACCTAGCGGGCTCGGTCGACAGCGCCCAGCCGTCGCCCCGGACCCAGTCCGTGTTGCTTGGCGCGCCCCCGAAGCGCAGCGAGCGGACCCTGTCCGAGCCGCCGCGGCGGAACGCCTGGTCGAGCTTCCGACCCATTTCCAGGTCCTGCCCTCCTCCGCAGGGAATGAACACCACGCCCCAGAACAAGCGCGCCGGCCACGCGTCGCCGCGTTCGGGCCGCGTCACGATCAGCATGGCCCCGGTCGAGCCCGCCGCCTGGAGCGGAAAGACCAGCCTCCCGCCGGGTTTCAGGGCGTCGAGCCAGGCGCGAAGGGGATGCGAGGCGGCGGCGTTGACATAGATGGCGTCGGCTAAGGGCAAGCCCTCGACGCCGGAACGGGGGCGGACCTCGACCTGAGAGTACCGGGCGAGATTGGCCGCGGCGCGCTCGGCGATGTCCGGCTCGATCTCATAGGCGATCACCTTGCCCGATGGGCCGACGAGCTCAGCCAGGATCGCGGTGTAATAGCCGGCGCCGGCGCCGATCTGGACCACCGTGTCGCCCTCCTTCAGGCGGAGCGCGTCGATCGACTGCGCATGCAGCGACGGCTGGCCATTGTTGATGCCGCGTCTGGCGTCGATGGCGATGAGGACGTCTTCATAGAGGCCTTCGGGGTCGCTGGCGGAGGTCAGGCCAAAGACGCCTCCGGAGCCGATGCGCCATGGCGGTGGACCAGCGAAATCCTCGCGCGGAACAGCGGCGAAGGCCGCTTCGACTTTCGGGTCGCTGACGCCGGCGCGGCGCGTGATCTCGGCCGCATAGGCGTGGCGTTTCGCAAATGGGTCCGCCACGCCGCGCCTCGCTCTCCGTTCCTCAATGACAATACGCCGGCCTTAGCGCCCGCGCATTGATCTTTGACCGTTTCAGACCAAGCATGGGGGCGGATGTCCATGTCGAAGCGATGCGCAATGAGGGGCGCCTGGGCGATGGCCGCGGCTGCGATCTGCGCCGCCCCCGTCGCGCTCGCAGAGAATGCGGCGCCGGCCAACACGCTTGTCGAGCTTCAACGCCAGTTGGGCGCCTGCATGGCCGGGAAGTCGCTCGGCCCCGCGGGCTCGCGGCTGACGATCATGCTGATGATGAAGCGCGACGGCTCGATTTTCGGCAAGCCGCGCATCACCTTTTCCGATCTCGAGGGCGACAATGACACCCGACGACAATTCGTCGACGACGCCGAACGCGCGGTCGAGACATGCCTGCCATTTAGGATCACGCCTTCGCTCGGCGGCGCGATCGCGGGGCGTCCGTTCTTCATCACGCTGGGCCGGCCAAAGCCTGAGCAAAAAATCTAGGGCCTCGGCCCGCGCCGGAAGCGCGCTCGCTGAGCAAGGCCCAGATTTCCGGCCTATTGGAACTCGGCGCAATCAAATCGAGTTCAGTTGCAATACGTCTTTCAACGGAGGTCCCATGTCCTCACTGGCAGCGGCGAAACGCCCACCCCCACGCAAGCAGGACGCCACCCGCGGTGGTGAACTCGACCCAGAGGCGATCGTGACCGACCGCAACGACCGCGTACGTGAGATCGCCTATTTTCTGTGGCTCGAGGAAGGATGTCCCGAAGGCGCGGCTGAGCGCCATTGGCTGGCCACTGAAACCCTTGTTAAGTCCGAGCCTCTGAACGCAAGCGCATCGAAGGCGAGCCCCCTGGCGAACCGGTGGCCGACGCCTCGACCCTTCGTGGCGCCGCGAGGGCGACTTAGCCGATCCTCGCCGGCGGCCGATGATATCTTTTCTGCCCTCTCAGCCTTTGAGACGCCGCGCCCTAAAGGGTGTAACGGTGGGCCTCACTACCAGTGGGCCTGGTGTCTCGGACCGGGTTTGTGCTTTGCTTTTGAGGACGGGGCGTTGAGACGTATGGATCAGCCAACCAGGAAGCGGGTGTCGGCGCCTACGCCGCATCAGCCGCGCCCTGCTCGCGGTCGCGACAGTCTCGCGGCCCAACACTATCAAGCCATTATCGAGTTCGTCCGACGACGCCATCCTGTCGAAGGACCTCGATGGCCTGATCCTCAGCTGGAATCGAGGCGCGCAGCGGCTTTTCGGCTTTACCGCCGAAGAGGCTGTCGGCAGATCGGTGACGATCATCATACCGCCCGACCGTCTGGACGAAGAGCCCGCGATCCTCGAGAAGATCCACCGCGGCGAGCGGATCGAGCACTTCGAGACTGTGCGACAGCGCAAGGACGGAAGCTTCGTCGATATCTCGCTGACCATCTCGCCGATCCGGAACTCACGCGGGAAGATTGTCGGCGCCTCAAAAATCGCGCGCGACATAACGGAGCTGAACAAAGCGCGAGATCGGCAGCGCCTGCTGCTCAGAGAAATAAGTCACCGGGTAAAGAACCTTTTCGCCCTCTCCGGCAGCATCGTGGGCTTGAGCGCGCGCTCGGCAAAATCCCCGAACGAACTCGCGGAGTCGACGCGTGCGCGGCTCTCCGCGCTGGCGCGCGCCCACGCGCTCACTTTCTCGGATGGCTTCGGTGACGCCCCGCACCAGTCGACGACGCTCCAGTCGCTCATTCGCACCATCGTCGCTCCTTTTGACGAACCAGAGGGCCCACGCATCGCAGTCTCGGGAATTGACGCTGGCGTTTCCGGTTCCGCTATCACCAGCCTCGCTCTGCTGCTGCATGAATTCGCGACCAACGCGGCCAAATACGGCGCGCTCTCTACCGCCAAGGGATCGGTGAAGGTTGTACTTGCTGAAGAGGGCGGCGCGATCGTTGTCTACTGGGCCGAACGTGGCGGTCCGCCCGTCGCCGCACCGAATGGCGGCTTGGGCTTCGGCGACGTGCTGTCGCGGATCGCGGTTGCTGACCAGCTCGGCGGCGAAATCATCCGCGACTGGCGGCCCGAAGGACTTGCGATTCGCCTTTCTGTTCCCCGATCGCGTCTCGAGGCTTAAGCCCCGCCCCGATCGATGGGGCGGGTAGCCGCGGCGCTATTGCTATTCCTGGTTCTGATACCAAGAGTCGATCTGCTTGCGGGTTTCATCCCTGGCTATTCCATACCGCTCCTGAATGATCCCTTCGAGCTTTTCCTGGCTGCCATTGATCTGTGTGAGATCGTCATCAGTGAGCTTTCCCCACTGCTGTTTCACGGCGCCCTTCATTTGCTTCCAATTCCCTTCAACCCGATTCCAGTCCATTGCAGCCTCCTTCATGCAATGAATGAACGCTGCGCTGGCCATTCGGTTCCAGAGGCGGCGATTGGCGGGGCTGGCGTGGTTGCGCGTCGCGACCTACATTGGCGGCGAAGAAGCGAAACGTTGGGGAGCCGCAGCTTGCCGCATAGCCGATCGTCCTCCGATAGGCCGGTTCCACCCGTCGCCGAATCCAAATCCCCAACCGATGGCGCAGATTCCCTTCTGCACGCCCTTCATCATCGTGTGCGTCAGCAGGAAATCCTTGCCGAGCTCGGCGTCGGCGCGCTGCAGGGACCGGGGTTCGATCAGCTTCTTGCGGATACGGCGCGGCTAACGGCCGAGGGCCTTCGCACTGAGTTTTGTAAGGTGCTCGAATACATTCCGACGGAAAACCGCCTCCTCGTTAGAGAGGGCGTCGGGTGGGAGCCGGGCGTTGTCGGCGTCGTCAGTATCGGCGCAGACCTCGCTTCGCCGGCCGGATTCGCGCTGAAAACCGGCAGGCCGGTGATCTCCAATCATCTGGAAATCGAGGAGCGGTTCAGAACGCCCGAGATTCTCGTCAGACATGGCATTCATCGCGCCATGAACGTCATCCTGCAAGGGGATGGCCGCCCGTTCGGCGTGTTGGAGGTTGACAGCCGATCGGAAGATGAGTTCGTCGAGCACGATCTCGCCTTTCTCCAGGGCGCCGCCAACATCCTGGGGATGGCGATCGAGCGTGAACGGCACGAGCGCAATCTGAAGGCGGCGCTGGAGCGCCAGCAGTTTCTCGTCAAGGAGATGAACCATCGGGTCAAGAATAGCCTTGCGCTGGTCGTGGGCATGCTGCGCCTTCAGGCGCGCGAAAATGAGTCGGAATTCGCCCAGCAGCTTGAGGACGCAACCCTCCGCGTGGGCGCCATCGCAAGAGTGCATGAGCAATTGTATCAATCGGCGGACGTCGAGCGCTTCGATGTCGGACGATATATCGAAGCCATTTGCAAAGACCTCGGCGCCAGCTTCGCTCAATGCGAAATTCACGTTCAAGCGCAGCCTGGGATTGTGATCTCGACCGATCGCGCGATTTCATCTGCGCTGATCGTCAATGAGCTGGTGTCGAACGCCGCAAAGCACGCTTATCAGGCGCACGGCGCGGGCAACGTATACGTCAACATCGCCACGACGGGCGTTGACAGCTTTTTCATCGCCGTTCGCGACGAGGGCGGCGGTCTTCCGGAGGGCTTCCAATTTGGCAAGGGAAAGGGGTTAGGCGCTCGCATGGTGCGCGCGCTCGCCGAACAGTTGAACGCGTCGTTCGAGGTCGTCGCGCACCGTCCCGGTGTCGAGTTCGTCGTAACCGCGCCACTTGCCCCGTAGAGCGCGGCGGTTATTTTTCCGCGTCGCTGTCGAGACGGTCGAGCAGCTGTAGAAGTCGATCAGGAACGGGCTCGACAACCACGGCGTCATAGATCGCTTTCAATTGATCGGCGATATATTGATCCGCCTTCTCGGCCGCTGCGCGGACCGACGCTGTGCTGGAGGACGCGGTTTTTGGCGCCTTCTTTCGCGGTCTTCCCGAAGCTTTGTCCGGCATTCGCAAATCTCCGAGCCGCCCTTTTTATTGCGGGCCAACCCAGTTCCGTAAGACGCCCCGTTTCATTGGACATGAGACGCCGCCTCTGCGCAAACGACGGACGTCGCGCAGGGGATCCTCTTAGCCTGATACGACCTCGCCCGACCGCTCCGGAGACAGCGGATCGCTGGTTCCGGTTATCGCAATGTCCTTCAGCGGCGCGGTCAAACGCCATATGACGCCGTCAGGCTCGAATCTCAATATCGAGGAGGCGTTGAGCCCTGCGGCGGTAAGACGCTCGATGACAACTTTGCCGAATCCGGAGGTTGGCGCCGGATTCACGGGTGGTCCGCCGCGTTCCTGCCATATCATATCGAGCTTAGGCTCGCCCTCGCTGTTCTCGATCCGCCAAACGAGAGAGACTTCGCCGTCGGCTTTCGAGAACGCGCCGTGATTGAGAGCGTTGTCGCACAGCTCGCGCAAAGCAAGGCCAAGCGTTTGCGTTGCATTGGGGCTCATCAGGATCTGCGGGCCTGCACTCACAAGGCGTTCTTCCGGGCAACGAGCCGTTTGCGCCCGCACCAGCGCCTCCAGCGGCACCCCGCGCCAATTCCGATCGGTGAGTAAATCCTGACTGGCGGCCAGTGCGAGCAACCGTTCCGAATATCTCTCCTGAAACTCATGGACCGTCCTCGCGTTCGCCACGCCACAGCGCGCAATGGCTTGCGCGACAGCGAGCAGATTGCGCGAACGATGATTAACCTCCGCCATAAGGTCCCGGATATTCCCCTCGCGATGCTTCTGATCGTCGATGTCGGTGGTCGTGCCATACCACCTCACGACGGCCCCTTGTGCATCGAGCAGCGGCGATGCGCGACTGAGATGCCACGTGTACCCCTTGCCAATCGCAAACAGGCGGTGCTCCATTTCATAGGGGACCGCAGCCTCCCTCGCGCGAAGCCAGGCTTCCGCTGTCGCGCGCCGATCATCGGGATGAATAATCCCTTCCCAATCCGTCTTGCCGATCGCTTCGTATCTCTCGCGACGCGCATTGGTGTACTCGATGCGGCCATCGGGACCGGCCGTCCACACCAGTTGAGGCAGGCTGTCGGCCAAGAGCCTGAAATGCTCTTCGCGGATTCGCAGTTCCTGCTCGGTGTGGTGATGTTGCTCTGTTCGCAACGCCAGCAGTTCGGAGGTCCTGGCCAAGGCGTCGGAGAGACTGTCGAACTCGCGAACGCCGGTGGGCGTCACGGCGATCGGCTCGCCGGTCAGCACATTCTTCGTCTTCGTTTCCAAGTCTCGCACCCGTCGCGTAAGCGCGCGACCGTTCAGATAGGACAGCAGCAGGCTGCCCAGCATCGCAAGCGTCGCCAAAAGCGAGGTCAGCAGAAATGCGCTGGGACCAATTCCAAGCCCCGGGGCGTCGGCGGCGACGCCAACAGTCCACCCCCCCTCCACCGGCGCGTAGGCTGACACCACCTTTTGTCCGCTGATCGAATTATGAGTTACGGTCGATTCAGGCAAGCTCCGCGCGGCGTCGCGAAACTCCGCGCTCGCCAACGTTCCCGGACGGGGTTCGCTCGGGATCCGCGCCACAAAGACGCCCTTGCGATCGACGATTCCCGACAGCCAGTTCGGCGGGAAGTTTTGACGCTGCATCAGATCGCGGAAGTGCTTCAAAGAAAGAAGCATCCCAATTTCATAGACGGGCTGGCCATCGAGAAAGACCGGAGTTTCGATTGAAGCATTCGCTTCAGGCAAGGCAGAATCAGCGTTGACGTCAGACAGAAAAGCGGAGCCCGATTCGATCGCCCGCCGAACCAGCGCCGCACGATTGCGCATCACAGGCGAGTCCAAGGGCGCCGGCGGAATGCTCAACACAGGATCGCCGTCCACGGTCGAGACGATTACCTTCACGCCAGGCGCTGCAGCAAGCGTATCTCGAGCTTGCTCGGCGAAACCTGTCAAATCGCCGTGCTGAAGCTGCCTCGAATGTGACAACGCCGCTGACAGCAGGAAATACGCATTGATTTCGCGCCCGACCGTGTCGGCAAATGCGTGCGCGTCGCCGATCAACTGGTTCTGCGCTGCTTCACGTTCGTTGCGGGCAATCCATCCAACCATGATCAGTGCGAAGAGGGCGAGGGGCAAAACGATGACGAGTGTCGACGCGCCCAGACGCCAGCTCAACGAACGGGACTTGGCCATGGCGCCCCGTCCTGTCAGCCAAATCCTTCAGAACGGTAAACGCCTCCTTTAGAGGACTTTCCCACTGCCTTACCCGCCCAGCAGATATAAGCGCCGTTCATCGTACTGGCTGACGAGCCCTGGTCGTCGAGAGCGCAAACAAAATGCTGGAAGGTCGTCGTCTCATACGGCGTCGAAGCGCCCCCCGACCACGCGGGCTCGGTGAGCGGAAAGTGTAGCGGCGATCGCGCCAATGCCGATGACGATCCTCCCGTGGTCATCCAAGACATGGATCTGCTTTCCTTGCTTGTTCTCGAGTTCAGCCATACGGAAAACCCGACCCCAAACGGTCTTGAGGTCGGCTGCCGGATGACGCTCGCGCGACAGCGGTGATCCGTCTCCGCCGATCAGGCAGAATTCGTAATACGGCACGGCGTTTCCTCGTTTAATCGCCCTCGGCACGCCAAACGTTCCACGAGGACTAAGGTTCCGTTCGGCCGAGATTTTTTGGCGCTTACGTCCGCGCCAGCAACAGCCCCGGCTTGCGTCAGCCAGCCGCCGCCTTCGCCACAGTTCTTTGCGACTTCCTATCGAAGAACAAGGCTTGGCTGATAACCGCCTTGACCGAATCCGCGCTAAAGGGTTTGGTGATTAGGAACGCCGGCTCTGGCGCTTGCCCGGTGAGAAAACGCTCGGGAAAGGCGGTTATGAAGATAACTGGGACTTCCTGCGTTCCCAAAATTTCGTTAACCGCGTCGAGCCCCGAGCTTCCGTCGGCAAGTTGAATGTCGGCCAGAATCAGGCCGGGGCGGGCCTTCAGCGCCGCGCGGACCGCCTCCGTATGAGTACGAGCGATCGTCGTGACGTCGTGGCCCAGTTGCTCGACGAGCGTCTGAATGTCGAGGGCGATGAGCGGTTCATCCTCGATTATCAACGCCGTTGTGCGAATTTGTTCGGAAATTTCGCGTCCGGCGCGGTCGATAAGATTACCCACATTATCCGGTGTGCAATCAATGACTTGTGCGATTTCCCTTGGGCTGAAGGACTCGACTGCGCTCAAAAGGAAGGCCATGCGCGGCTCAAGAGAGATCGCCGCGAGATTCCTGTTCGCTCCGCCTTCGTCGCCGAAACCGGAAAAATCCACATGGGCGTTGAGGGGCACGCTGCGCCAGCTGCGCAGGAACAGCTTGTAAAGGGCGACTTTGGGTTCGAGCGTGGCGTCGAAACAAGCGGGATCCGCCAACATCTCCTCGAGCGTGGCCGCTACATAAGCGTCGCCCGCCGCCTGCGTTCCGCACAGCGCGCGAGCAAACCTACGCAAGAAGGGGATGTGCGGCGCGATGGCGTCCGAGATCGACATGTCGTTCCTCCTCGTCACTAGACGTTTCAAACGGCGCCCAGGGATAAGTTCACAAGCAATTTTGCGAATTGCAAGCCCCATTTTGTTGGGCGTAGCATCCCCTGTCAGAGCGCCTCGGGAAATTGACGATCTTGAGCACGGAGCTTGAGCTGGGCGCAGATCACGGACCCGAATTGGGTTTGCAAGCCCTTCAAGTCCATGGGAACGGACTTTGTTCCCAGTCCCAGAACAAAAAAATTCGAACGACGGATCAAGACCGCCTGTGCCTGTGCCTTTTGAAGCCCACGACGCCAGCGCGCGTCCCCCCTGGGAGCTGAGGGAACCGCTGCGGCCACAGCGGGTTTACGTCGGGGTTCGACCCGGGCTGGCTGGCGGGAATGAAAGACGGCTTGTTGAAATGGACGCACGGCCCGTCTTTCGAGGACGGCGGGATCTGCTTTCGTCTTTGGGCACCGAAAGAAGAACAGGTCTCGTTGGTGGTCGAGGGTCGCGATCCCATCATGATGGCGAGCGCAGGGAATGGCTTTTTCGAAATCTTCGTAAACCGCTTGTCGGCAGGCGCGCGCTACAGGTTTGCGCTGTCGAGCGGACAACAAGTTCCCGATCCGGCATCTCGCTTTCAACCCGATGACGTAAACGGCCCGAGCGAGGCCATACATCCAAGCACATATCGCTGGCGCGAGTCCTGGACAGGCCGCGAGTGGGACGAAGTGGTGCTTTACGAACTCCATGTCGGCGCTTTTTCGCCTCAGGGGACGTTTGCGAGAGCCGCTCTCAAGCTGGACCACCTCGCGGACCTCGGTGTGACGGCCGTCGAGATCATGCCGGTCGGTGACTTCAAGGGCAGATGGAACTGGGGCTATGACGGCGCCTTTCCTTACGCCACGGATGCAAGCTACGGACGACCGGAACACTTCAAGGCGTTTGTCGAGGCTGCGCACGAGCGCGGGATCGCAGTCCTGCTTGACGTCGTTTACAACCACTTCGGTCCCGAAGGGAATTTTCTTCCGCTCTACGCACCCGATTTCTTCACCACCCGGCACAAGACGCCTTGGGGGGACGCGATCCAATTTGACGGGCCCAACTCACGGCCCGTGCGCGACTTCTTCATCGAGAACGCCGAATATTGGATCGAAGAGTTTCATCTCGACGGGCTTCGTTTCGACGCCGTTCACGCGATCAAGGATGATAGCCGGCCAGATCTGCTTGACGAACTCGCCACGCGCGTTCGCGCGCGGTTTTCGCGGCCTATCCATCTCCTTTTGGAGAACGAGGACAATGATCCACAACGCCTGACGCGCAATGGCGACCAGGCCAAGCTCTACACCGCGCAATGGAACGACGACATCCATCATGTTCTCCATGTCGCCGCCACGCACGAGAGCAGTGGGTACTATGCGGCCTACGGCTCGACGGAGCTGCTGGGCAAGGCCATCGCTAAAGGCTTCGCCTATCAGGGCGAAATGATGCCTTATCGGAATGCGCCCCGCGGCGGTCCCAGCGCCGAATTGCCGCTGACCGCCTTCGTATCCTTCATCCAAAATCACGACCAGATCGGCAATCGCGCGTTTGGCGAACGGCTGAACTCTTTGGCGTCCCCGGAAGTCATCCAGGCGCTTGCGAGCATCTACCTGCTCGCGCCGCAAATACCGATGCTGTTCATGGGCGAGGAATGGGGCGCGACGTCCCCATTCCCTTTTTTCTGCGACTTCACGGGAGAGCTCGCTGAGGCTGTGAGAAAAGGACGGCGGCAAGAATTCTCGCGCTTTCCCGAGTTTGCAGATCCCGAACGAGTGGCCAAGATCCCTGATCCTTTGGCCGAGTCGACATTCCTTGCATCCAAGCTCGACTGGAGCCGGGTCGATGCGAAGCATCTGGCCTACTACCGGGAGCTGTTGAAAAAACGTCGCGACATCGTGCAGCGGCTGCTGCCTTCCATTCGACATGGGGGCGAGACGCTCGTGGTGGGCGAGCAGGCGGTGCGCGTCATCTGGCAGGCTGGTAAGCGCCGGCTGGTTCTCGACGCCAATCTGTCATCTACCCCCGTCGAGTTTCCTGCAGTCGATGTCCCGCCGTTTTGGCTTTGCGGCGATGCCGGCGCTTCCTTCAAGCCTTGGACAGTGCGCTGGGGGCTCAACTCTGAATGAATGTTCCTCGCGCAACCTATCGTCTGCAGCTCCACGCCGGCTTTGGTTTCAACGATGCGGCGACGGTCGCGCCTTACCTTACGCAACTCGGCGTGAGTCACGTCTATCTATCTCCAATCTTCAAGGCGCGCACAGGCAGCGTGCACGGTTACGACGTCTCCGATCATAACCAATTGAATCCCGAACTCGGGACGGAAAAGGATTTCGCGTCGATGATCGAAGCCTTCCGTCGGGAAGGGCTCGGGAGAATTCTGGACGTCGTTCCGAATCACATGGGCGTATGGGGCGCCGACAATCCGTTGTGGCTCGATATTCTCGAGTGGGGTCCGTATTCCCAATATGCAGGCTGGTTCGACATCGATTGGTCAGCTCAAGACGGCAAGCTCTTGGCGCCCGTGCTTGGCGCGCAATATGGCGAGGAGCTGAGAGCCGGCAAGCTCAAGCTCCGTTTCGAAGCCGACGGAGGTTTCGCCGTTTGGGCCTATGACGTTCACAAGCTGCCGATCCACCCCTTGACCTTCCCGCAAATTCTTGGTCATCGAAATTCGGCGCTGGATCGGATGGGCGACCTCTTTCTTGACTTGCCCCAATGGCGCCCACAAGTGGCGGAAAGGGCGCGCGTATTAAAGAGCGAACTCGCTTCTCTTGCCAGCGAACACAATATTGCGCGGGCGGCGATCGATGCTAGAGTGGAGGCGCTCAACCGCGACTGGCGCGAACTCGATCGGCTGATCCAGGAGCAGTTCTGGCGCGTCGCATTTCATCGCGTGGCCGAGGACGAAATCAACTACCGCCGTTTCTTCAATGTCAACGACCTTGCGGGGCTGCGCATTGAGGTCGGCCCGGTATTCGACCACGTTCACGCCCGCATATTCCGCCTGCTCGAGAGCGGCGAAATCGATGGACTGCGCATCGATCATATCGACGGGCTATTTGATCCTAAAGCCTATCTCGAGGCGCTTCGGGCCGGCGCACACCGGCCGTTTTATTTGGTCGTCGAGAAGATCCTAGCGCCGCACGAGGCGTTACGGGCGGACTGGCCCGTCGAGGGCACGACGGGCTACGACTACACGAATCTTTCGCTTGGAGTGCTGGTGGACCCGCGGAGCGAGCTGGCCTTTACGCTGGCGTATCATGACTTCACCGGAGAGGACCACGACTTCGCGACAGTCGCGCGCGACGGCAAGCTTCGGATCATGGAAAATGAAATGGCGAGCGAGCTCAATGCGCTCGGTCGCCGGGCTGCGCATTTGGCAGATGAAAGTCCGATGACGGCCGATTTGACGCGCGCGCTGCTCCAGCGCGCGATCAAACAGGTCGTCGCGAGTTTTCCCGTCTACCGGACCTATCTCGACTTTGCGGGGCCGCCGGCCGAAGCGGACCGGCGTGATATCGCCTGGGCGATCACGCGCGCTCGACGTTCCGATCCGGATGTCCATCCATCCGCCTTCGACTTCCTGCAGAACGCATTGATGGCGGAAACGGAAAAACCGCCCACACAGGAGCTCAGTCATACAGCAGCGCTTCGCTTCGCGATGAAAGTTCAGCAGTTCTCGGGGCCGGTGATGGCCAAAGGGGTCGAGGACACCGCTTTCTATCGCTATAATCGGTTCGTGGCGCTCAACGAGGTCGGAGGCGCCCCCGAGCGGTTTGGCCTCGCGTCGCCGATGTTTCACAAGGCGAACGCCGCGCGCGCCCAAAACTGGCCGCACGCGATGCTGGCGACCGCAACGCACGACACCAAGCGCGGCGAAGACAATCGGGCGCGGCTCGCTGTTCTTTCCGAAATGCCTGAGGAATGGCGCCGGCAGGTGGAAACCTGGACCCGCATCTTGCGAGCAAGACGCGGCGACGTGGAGCGCACGGCTCCGCCCGACAGCGACGACGAATACATGCTTTACCAGATGTTCGTGGGCTCCTGGCCCATCGACATGCTTGAGGCCCCCAGCGCCGAGCAGCTCGAAGCCTATGGCGCTCGCATTCATGCCGCTCTGGAGAAGTCACTGCGCGAGGCGAAACGCCGTTCGAGTTGGGCCGCGCCCGACGCTGAATACGAGCAGGCGACGCAGGCGTTCGCTGTGGAAGCGTTGCGGTCCGATACGTTCCGGTCCAATTTCCTCCCGTTCACGCGGCGTGTGGCGCGCCTTGGAATCCAGAACAGCCTCGTTCAGACAGTCGCCAAACTCACGGCGCCGGGCGTCCCTGACATCTACCAGGGCTCCGAGTTATGGGACCTCAACCTTGTGGATCCCGACAATCGGCGGCCGGTTGATTTCGCGCAGCGAAGGGCGTCCGTGGCGGATCTCGCCCGGCGTCTCAAGGCGCCGGAACGGCGCGCCGCGCTGTTCGACGCGCTGATCAGCGAATGGCAGGACGGCCGAGCGAAGCTGGCGACGACCGCCCTGCTCCTCGCCCTGCGGCGCGAGGAGCCGGAACTCTTCGCCAGCGGCGATTATCAGCCGATCGCCATCGAGGGCGATCGGTCAGATTGGGCCTTTGGCTATGCGCGGGCTTCAGGAGACCGAAGGCTCGCTGTCGTGATGGTGCGCTACCCCGCCCATCGGAAGGCGGAGCCCGAGTGGAGCGCCTGGGCGCGATTGCCGGAGGCTCGCTGGTTCGACCTGTTTCGCGGCAGGGATGCGATTGTCGGCGCTCCTCTCCACGAGTGGCTGCATCCGCTGCCGTTCGCGGTGCTGGTGGCGCAATAAGACAAGCCCGCGTCACTTTGCCGACTGGCGGTCCGTCTTCTCAGGCACACGCTCGAACAGGAGCATAGAGCGCGGGGTCACTTCGTAGACCGCGCCAATTTCAAGTTGGCTTGCGTCCAATTGCGGGTCGGTGGTGTCGAAGAGCCGCTTCCATCCCTCCGCTTCATAGCAAGGCGGCAGAGTAAACTCGACGGACTCGTGATAGGCGTTGAACACCATCAGCAGCGTTGCGTCAGCCCCTAGCCGTTTGATTCCTGTCGCCTGCCCGCGCCCGTCCAATAGCATACCGAAACAGCGCGTCCCGTTGTCCCAAGCCTCGGATGTCATCTCCGAGCCATTGGCGTCGATCCAGGAGACGTCTTTCACGTCAAGGTCGGGATTCATTTCTCCGGTCAGGAAGCGCAAACGCCGGAGCACCGGATAGAGATGAAAGGCAGCCGTCAAACGACGGAAGAAGTTCACCAGCGATAGACGGTCCTCGTCCATGTCCCAATGGATCCAGCTCGTCTCGTTGTCCTGACAATAGGCATTGTTGTTGCCGTGCTGCGTGCGGCCGAACTCGTCGCCGGCGCAGACGATCGGAGTCCCTTGAGACAAAATCAGCGTGGCGAGCAGATTGCGAAGCTGACGCCAGCGTAGGGTTTGGATCGCTTTGTCTTTGGTCGGCCCCTCAGCGCCGCAGTTCCATGAGCGGTTGTCCGAGTGCCCGTCGCGATTGTCCTCGCCGTTCGCATCATTGTGCTTGTCGTTGTAGGAAACGAGGTCGTTAAGCGTGAAACCATCGTGAGCGGCGATGAAGTTGACGCTAGCCCAAGGTTTTCGTCCGCGAAAGTTGAACTTGTCCGGTGAAGCGCAGAGCCGAGGCGCGAGCGCCTTCGCGTCCCCGTGGCCCCGCCAGAAGTCCCTCACGTCATCGCGAAACCGGTCGTTCCACTCCGCCCAGCCGGGAGGAAAGCCTCCCACCTGATATCCGCCAGGGCCACAGTCCCAAGGCTCGGCGATGAGTTTGACATCAGCGAGCACAGGATCCTGGCCCACGACCTTCAAGAATCCGCTTTCGGTATTGAAACCGTCGGGCTCACGCGCAAGGATTGTCCCCAAATCGAAGCGGAATCCGTCGACACGCGTTTCGGTCACCCAATAGCGCAAACTGTCCGCGACCATCTGGATGACGCGCGGCTGGCTCAGGTTGACCGTGTTCCCGGTGCCTGTGTCATTGATGTAGAAACGCGGCTCGTCCGGCATCAGTCGATAGTAAGACTTGTTGTCGATCCCCTTGAACGACAGCGTCGGACCGCGTTCGTTCCCTTCCGCTGTGTGATTGTAAACGACGTCAAGGATCACTTCGAGGCCGCCATCGTGAAGGCGCGCGATCATTTCCTTGAATTCGCGCAACGAGTTGGGCACATCGGAAGCATATCGAGGGTCGGGCGCGAAAAAGCCGATCGAGTTATAGCCCCAGTAGTTTTTGAGTCCTTTCTCGAGCAGGTAGTCGTCGTCGACAAACGTGTGAATGGGCATGAGCTCGACCGTCGTGACGCCCAGCGATTTGATGTAGTCCACAACGCGTTTCGCGCCCAGTCCAGCGTAAAAACCTCTGAACTTCTCGTCGACCTCCGGGTGCAACTTCGTGAAGCCCTTGACATGCGTCTCGTAGACGATGGTGCCCTCCCACGGCACGGTTCGCCGCCGATATTCGCCATGCCAATCGAAATTTGGATCCACGATGACGGATTTCGGCACGAAGGGCGCGCTGTCGCGTTTGTCGAAAGTGAGGTCGTCGCCCTTGGCGCCGATCGTGTATCCGAAGACCGCCGGATCCCAGGTCAACTTTCCCGAATGCGCTCGCGCGTAAGGGTCGAGCAGCAGCTTGTTGGGATTGAAGCGATGGCCAGCTTCCGGCTCATGGGGGCCGTGCACGCGAAAGCCATAAAGCGTCGCCGGCCCGACCTCCGTCACGTGGCCGTGGAACACCTCGTCCGTTCGCTCAGGCAATTCGAGGCGGGCCGCTTCGCGGCGGCCCTCGTTGTCGAAAAAACAAACCTCAACCCGGGTCGCATTCGCTGAAAACACAGCAAAGTTCGCGCCCCTCCCATCCGCCGTGGCGCCGAGCGGGTACGGTTTGCCTTCGCTGATCTGCATTGCGCCCCCTTACGGCGTTCATAGGCCGCTTATCCCCGTGCGCCATCAACTCCCGTGAGCACGTCCGGTTCCTTTTGCGTGAGCTTAGCCGTCAACGTCCATCTTTGCCAAAGCGGCGTCCTCAAAAAAGCGGCTTCAATGGAACCCGTTTTCCCTTGTGCGTTTCCGTCGCCAGGGAATGCTTTCGAAACAGGAGACACAGTTGGAGCGGATCTCTGGGGAAGATCTCACGAACATATGGGCGCGAGCGATGTTCCAGTTGGCGCCTCGCAATTCGAGTTCGGAGCCGAGGACAAGCACAACTGGACGGTTCTATAAACGCGTTTTTCCGGACGGAGACGGGTCGAGTGACGCGATTTTGAGGTGCGGGATCTCGGTTTTGGATGCGGCATAGGGCGCCGCATGCTGCGGCGACCGGGCGGCCCTTTGGCGCGGGGGTCAGGCGGCAGCGAGACGATCGAGGAAGACGAGCCTGCGGAAGTTGTAGACGAGGTTGGCCATGCCGATCTTGGTTTTCGCCCGGGCGATGCCGATGGTGCGGACGAAGAGGTCCATCTTGTCCTTCTGCACGGCGAAGACGTGTTCGACGCCGGAGCGGACTTTGGACTTGAGCGCGTTGGCGCGCCGCGTCGTCTCCGGCATGGGCCGGCCCGCCGGCTTCTTGCGATGGACGCGGCTGACGAACCCATTCTTTTCGAGGAACGCCTCATTGGCCTTCGAGCGGTAGGCCGTGTCGGCCCAGACGGCGCTCGCGGTGTTGGTCTTGTCGAGCAGCCCCTCACGCAGCCGCGCGCCCTCGTAGGCCGCAGCGTCGGTCGCCTCCCACCGCCGGATCAGCCCATGTTCGCGGTCGATCGAGACATGGTTTTGGTAGCCGAATGTCGGAATAGCGATGTCGACCGGAGGAACCGTCCCATCCGGCCTGGCCTTGGCCTTGCTGAACTTGACCGTCCAGCGCCCGTCACGGTCCTTCTGCCGGAGCTTGGCTGGCTGGGCTTTCCAGGCCTGCGGAATGCGCCCCTCCTTGACCGCCTTCTTCTCCTCCTCGGTGTTGCGCTGCTTGGGCGCGGCGATCAGCGAGGCGTCGACGATCTGGCCGCCCATAGCGACGTAGCCAGCCTCGCGCAGCGCCGCGTCGAACCGGTCGAACAGTGGCTTAATCGCCTCGGCCCTGGTCAGCTTTTCCCGGAACAGCCAGATCGTGCGAGCGTCGGGAACCCGATCGGATAGGCTCAACCCGAGAAACCGCATGAACGACAGGCGGTCGTTGATCAGAAACTCGGTACGCTCGTCCGAGAGGGTGTTGGCCGCCTGGATCACCAGGATCTTGAACATCATCACAGGGTCGAACGGCGGTCGGCCGCCCTGCGAGCCGTCCGAGTAGGCCAGCGCCCGCGTCAGCTCGGACCGGAAAATCTCGAAATCGACCGCCGCTGCGAAAGCCTGCAACTGATCGCCGAGATCGCTCAGCCGCTTCAGCCGCTCGTCGACGTCGAAAAGTCCCCCCTGGCCGCGCATCGATTCGCCTCCCACTCCACCTGGGAGTGAATCAGAAAATGCTGGAAGGCGCGAGGTTCTTAGAAGCGTCCAACTGGCAAGGGCGAAGCGACGAGCGGATTAAGTTGGCGGTCATGACGGCGCTTCATTGGGATCTGGCCGTTCCCCGCGACCGCGTGCAGGTGAGCGTCTTCGCGGCTGGGTCCTGACCGGTCGGGCGCTTCGCGCGTACGAGAAATCGCGCGCCGAAGCCATCGCCCGGATGACGCCAGGCGTCGCCGGAGTAACCAACAAAATCATATGCCGGCCGGCGGATTAACCAACCTTCGCACGGTCGCCAATCCAGCGGGCAGACCAGCGCATCAGGAATGCCGTGGTGAGCGCGGTGGGAATCGAACCCACGACCCTCTGATTAAAAGTCCTATTTTTTGATATCTGTCGAAGACGCGCCGATATCGGACGAGTTTGCCTGTCTGAAGCAACATACGCTACGATTTCAATCATTTGATACAGAACGGCGTCTCATGAGATATCAGCTATTGACACCTCGACCTTGTTGCCCCATTGTTGCCCAGTTGCCCGCAATGATTGAAAATCATTGCTTCTGTTGCCCGGGCGATCATGGGGCCCAGAATGAAGAAAAAGTTCACCGTCCGCGGCATCAATGCCCTCAAGCCGGCCGATCCGGGCCAGGCGTTTGTAATCTGGGGTGAGGTATTCAAGGCCGCCGAACGCTATGACATTTGGGATACCGAGGTTCCGAACTTCGGCGTCCGCGTCACCAATACCGGCAAAATCTCGTTCAACGTTATGCGCCGGATCGGCCCGAAAGGCGCGCCAGTACGACGCGTGGTCGCCGAGCATCGATGTGGCATCGAGTTCCAGGAGGGCTTGCTGACGCAGGCTCGCGAGGACGCGCGCAAATTCCTACGTGACATGACGCAGGGCGTCGACCCAAAGGCAAAGGCGGAACGGGAGCGCGAGTCTGCCCGAGCAGCCGCGGCCGAGCGATCAGCAAACTCATTCGAATCGGTCGCCGAGGACTTCATCCGCCGGCATGTCTTGGCTACTGACAAGGGGCGACCGAAACTCAAATCCGGGACAGAAGTCGCCGCGACGATCCGGCGAGAGATAATCCCCAAATGGCATGGTCGAGCAATCAGCGAGATTGCCCGGCGCGACGTGGTCAAGCTGCTAGAGGAAGTCGTTGATGACGGGCGCGCCTCGGTTGCGCATCACCTTTTGGCCTACCTCTCAAAGCTCTTCAATTGGGCGATCGCGCGCGACGTCTACGGGCTGCAGGCCTCGCCAATTACGCGCGGCATGGGCAAGGACATTGTCGGCGCAAAGAAGCCGCGCCAGCACGTGCTGAACAGCGCTGAGATATTCGAGGTCTGGCAGGCGAGCGCGGCCCTACCCTCCCCGTTTGGCGCGTTCATCCGCATGCTTCTAGCTACCGGCCAGAGGCTCCGCGAAGTCGCCAACGCCAAATGGTCAGAGTTCGATTTTGAGGCCAAGTTGTGGACGATACCCGCCGGGCGCATGAAGGGCGACGCGGCGCACGAGGTTCCGCTCTCGCCGCTCGCGATCGAGATCATCGAGTCACTCGCGGAGCCGGAGGACCGAAAAACCAGCGCGTTCGTCTTCTCGACGACCGCTGGCAAGGCGGCGATCTCGGGTTTCTCCAAGGCCAAGATCGCGCTCGATCGTCTTATCAATGAAATACGCCTTAAAGCAGATCCCGGAGCCGAGTCGATCGCGCCTTTCGTGTTCCACGATCTGCGCCGCACGATGCGAACGGCTCTTTCCGGCCTGCCCATTCCCGATCTCGTCGCCGAGCTCGTCATCGCGCACGCCAAGCCAGGCTTGCACAAAGTCTATGATCAGCACGCCTACCGGGATGAAAAGAGGCGCGCGCTGGACTTGTGGGCGGACAAGCTCTTGTCCGTCGGCGAGCCGCAACGCGAGCGCAAAGTCGAAAGCGAAAGCACAGTCGTCGAACTCGCGTCCGCGAGGGTTCGGCGTTGAGCCCCCTGCCACAATGGCTGCCGGATGCTGTCCGTGGCGTGGTGAGTGGGCACTTTGATCTTCAGCACTATCCAATTGGTGCACAGTTACTGACTGACGAACGCATGGAGCAGGTCTGGAAAACGATAAACCTTGAGGCGCGTCGGCGCGCGCTAGACGACCCAGAGCGGTTCGAAAGTAGTCTCAATAATTTGTCAGAGAGATACCGAAGGGAGACTTACGACACATTTGCGCCTCCGGGCGGCGAGCCTGACACCAAGTGGCTGGCTATGATGCTCCCGGACCACGAAGTGTGGAAAACGCTAAACACTGAGGGGCGCCGGCGCGCCATCGAGGAAATCCAGCCCGAAATCGACCGGAAGGATAGGCTGTATCGGCGGGATTGGCGCGTCTCCTATCTCGCTGACAGCGCCTGCGCTTCCTTTTTTCTTGCCACGGCAATCATATTCACAATTCGAAATGCCACGGTCAGAGAACACGATCTTGAGCTAGAGGTGAGCCGGTGGCGAGACGGCGCGAAACTATGCCGCGAGGCCCTTTCGAGCCCGCACAGGGCGACGGTTGAACCCGATCTTGCTGCAGCATTAAAAATGTCCGCGGACTACTTTGAAGGATGGGCAAAATTTATCGAATTGACGTCTGCGGGCAGTCCATACCTCATTAAGAGGAACGCCCATGAGCGCGCCCCTGGCGGCAGAAAAGGCACCGGCGGAAATGAAAACGTCCGAGGGCAAGTTCGTGAGCTCGCGGAAGCCACCGAACAGATTTTTGGTACCTTTCTATATGGAACCGTCGCGCGCGCCGCGAGTGTCGCCACTGGGTTGAAAATTTCCAGCGAGAATGTTGAGAAGTGGTGCTCGGGCCTATCGCGGGTATCCCCGTCTCCGTAACGAATGACCGAGAAGGGACATTCCTCGACATCAGAGATCACATTAGACCCCCTGCGATACGCCGAGCAGTGAACGGCGCGCACGAGGTCTACACAATGAAATGGATCAGATACTCCGATCTTGTCGCCAAAGGCATTGTCAATAGCCGTATGACGCTCAAGCGTCTAATCGACTTGCAGGACTTCCCACCGGGCGTCTTGATCACGCCAAACGCACGGGCTTGGGACGAGGCCTCGGTCGACGCATGGGTCGCCAGCAGGCCGGCCGCTCGCAAGCCCTCGACACGTAAGGCCGATCCGCGCTCTGGCGCGCTGGTCTCGGCTTGAGTGTTGGCATCTGAAGCGGCGAGAGCCGACGCCGGTCGGACGGCAGTCGGCCCTCGGAATTCCTCGCACTTGGGCAAGCGTCGGGCACTTCCTGCTATCATCTTCAGCCCTGAAACTCAAGCGTCAGCGCAGATCCTCGCGCGAGACCTAAACCGTCTCCGCGACGTTGAGGAAAAGATCGCTCTGCTCGGACGAGCGGTCGCCCTTGGTAACGCCGACCGAGACATGCTCGCCTTCCACCCTAGGGCGCGCGCTCGTCAACGCAGGCCTCGACGAGGAGAGGGCAGCGAATGAGCGTCTCCTCCTTAGTACAGGGTCGCATTCTTGGAGAAATCCAGACCCGGCCGACCAAAACAGGTGGCCAGATTACTTTCTTCAAAATGCAAGTAATTAATGGTGCATCGAAAGGATTGTGGAGTATATCCACCTTTTCCGATACCGTCCGAGAGGAGTTGTCTGGGCTGAGCGACGGCGACGCGGTTTCACTCGTCGGGACGCTCGCCGTGGATCTTTTCGAATGGAAGGGCGTGCAGCGGATCGGGCTTCGGCTCACGGCCGATCGCGCGCTGGCCCTTAAGCCAAAGCCAGCTAAGCCGAAAGCGTCGCGAACGCGGCAGTCTCGTAAGAAAGTGCCGAGCGTGGGCGGCCGATCGATCGCCGCGGCGAGTTGGGCCGCTCCTAGCACGGGGGGCGACTTTGACGATTTAGTCCCCTTCTGAGGATGATGCGGTGCCGCGGGTCGTCTCGATCTCCGCATCCAAGAAAACGCGGCCGCGTGCATCAGCGCCTTGGCGAGACGGAACTATCAAAGATGAGCGTGGGCGGGTTTTGCCAATCCTGCGAAACGTGGCCGTTGCCCTTCGCGGGGCGCCGGAACTCAAAGACGCGTTCCGTTTCGACGAGCTTCAGCAGCTTGTCATCGTTGAAAAGTCGCTTCCCCTCGCCGATGGCGCGGAGCCGCGCAACATCGGGCCGACGCCTAGGCCCATCGTCGACGCCGACGTAAGTCAAATCCAAGAGTGGCTTCAATCTCAAGGCCTGCCGAAGATCGGCCGCGAAGTCACCAGCCAGGCCATCGCGCTGTGCGCCCAGGAGCGGTCCTTTCATCCGGTGCGCGACTATCTCGGCGCCTTGAAATGGGACGGCCTCAAGCGGCTCGACTCATGGCTCACGGGCTATATGGGTGCAGCCGAATCGCCCTATTCCAAGGCCATCGGGCGTATGTTCATGATCGCCGCCGTCGCCCGCGTGTATCGGCCCGGCAGCAAGGCGGATTACGTTGTGGTCTTCGAAGGGCCACAAGGCGTCGGAAAGTCCCGCGCGTGCGCCGTGCTCGGCGAGAAATGGTTCAGCGACTCCTTGCCAGACGTGACGCGGGACAAGGACGCCGCCCAGCATCTCCGCGGGAAGTGGATCATCGAAATATCGGAGCTCTCGGCGCTCGGGCGCGCCGAAGCCGAAGCGCTGAAATCCTTCATCTCCAGACCGGTCGAACGCTACCGACCGCCCTACGGGCGCGACGAAGTAATTGAGCCTCGCCAATGCATTTTCGTCGGAACAACGAACCGCTCGACCTATCTCGGCGATGACACCGGCGGTCGTCGCTTTTGGCCAGTCAAAGTCGGTCAGATCGATGTCGACGCGCTCGTTTCCGATCGTGATCAATTGCTCGCCGAAGCAGTCACCGCGTTTCGCAACGGCGAGCAATGGTGGCCAGATGGATCTTTCGAGCGAAGTCATATTCGAGCGGAGCAGGAGGCCCGTTTCGAGGTCGACGCATGGGAGCCGTCGATCGATCGTTACCTCGCCGACCGGGACCGCGTCCAAGTGTCAGAGATCGCGCGCGACGCCCTCGATATTGTCGCGGCGAAGATCGGAACAGCCGAACAGCGGCGAATTTCCCATATCCTCACCAGGCTGGGTTGGGCAGCGATAAGGGACTGGAGGGGCCGTGCCTATGTCCGGTCAGAGCCATGTCGCATGACGCAGAATGACGCAGGTTTCTAATAGAGGGGTATATGCGGGATGGGGCTTCTATAGGGAAATGGGTCACGGTGCGTCAGTGCGTCATGGCCCGATATTTTCCTGGCGCTGCTTACGGCCATCGAATTGCCCGGACTGAAGCGATCACCTCCTGATCTTGCATCAGGCGCTCTGCATGTATTTAGCTGCTGATATCAAAAGAGATGTCCTGCGGCAATTGCAAATCCATAGGACTCCGGGCAACATATGGGCAACAGGCTCGGAGGTTTCGTGCTCGATAGTGCTCATTCGTCTGCCGATCGCCCGTCGATCGTCGCGCCGTCTCTGACGAACCGATCGCGCGTCACGAACGGCACGCGTTTGCTTGCGGGCATGGACAAGCGCTCGGCGACGGGCCGCCGCTTTCGTGATCTCTGCCAGGCGTACTCTGCGGCTCTCGGCGGGTTGCCTTCTCTTGGTGCGTCGGATGCTGCACTCGTTAAGGAAGCTGCGGCAAAGACGGTACTGAGCGAGCAGATAGCCGCCGCACTTGCGCGTGGCGAGAGCGTTAACGTCGAACAGGCTGTCAGGGTCGGCAATATGCTGCAGCGGATCCTCGGCCGGCTAGATCGTCGCGCGAAGGCGTTGACGCCGAAAAGCCAGACGCTGGCCGAGCTCCTCGGGAGGCCCTCTTGATCGAGGCCGCGATCCATCCGCTCGACCTGGGAACTGTGACCTCATCGCCGTCCCTCTATGACAATTTCGGCGGGCTAGAGGCCGTCGCGCAGTCCGTTGATCTTGGGAGCGTCCCGTGAGCCAGCAGCTTCAATGGCGCCGCGGGCCAGCCGCTTCGATCGCGACTTCAGTTCGCATCCCGATGCACATGGGGGCGGGCCAGTGACCAAGGCCGCCAGCGAGCCCCTGAGCCCCAGCAATCGGGCTCCAAATGGCGCGCCGCACCCGCTCAAGTTCTTCTCGCATCTCGTCTGGCTCGACGGTAGGCCCCTGCTCGACACGATCGAGCCGTATCGGCGGACGATTTTAAGCGACGGCCTGTACGCGTTCGATGAGGACGGCCGGCCGCGGTTCAACTTTGTGCTCTCCGGTAGAGCGAAAAAGAATTGGAAGACTGCGGATCTTTGTCTTGCGGCGCTCTACCGCTTCCTGGCGTGGCCCAGCGACAAAGGCAATGATTGCTTCGTGCTGGCGAATGATGAAGGCCAGGCGGCTGACGATCTGGCGTTGATCAAGAAGCTGATCGCGGCAAACCCGATCTTGGCCGCTGAGGTCAGGGTCAACGCGAAAGAGATCGAGCGCCTTGATGGCGCCGGCAAGCTGCAGATCCTCCCGGCGCGCGACGTGCAGGGTGCGCACGGCAAGACCTACCTCTTCTGCGCCTACGATGAAATTCACGGCTATCGGTCTCACGATCTATTCGAAGCGTTGGCTCCGGACCCGACCCGTCCCGATGCGCTGATTTGGATCACGTCCTACGCGGGCATTCGTCACGCGCCCGGAATTCCCCTTTACGATTTCATGCAGTCGGGCAAGCGCGGCGACGACCCGCGCATGTTCTTCTCATGGTACGGCGGCGATTTCACGACCGACGCTGCGCTGGCCGATGCAGAGCCCGAGCGTCGCGCCAATCCGTCGATGTCGTCATGGGGCGGGGATGACTACCTGGCGCAGCAACGCAAGCGGCTTCCGAACCACAAGTTTCGCCGCTTGCATCTGAACCTGCCAGGCGCTCCCGACGGCGCAGCCTTCGACGGCGACAAGGTCATGGCGGCGATCGTGACGGGCCGGAAGCGGCTGGCGAAAGAGGACATTCGCGGTCCGCTCAGGGCGTTCGTCGATATGTCGGGCGGATCGAGCGACGAATTGGTGCTAGCGATTGCGGCGTATGACGGGGAGCGGCGCGTTGCGGTTCTCTGCGCACTTATGTCGCAGACGGGAGCGCCGCCGTTCAATCCACGCGACGCGGTTCGCAAGTTCGCCGCAGCGCTGAAGGCATGGGGAATATCTCAAGTGACCGGCGACGCCTATGCGGGTCAAACATTCCGGCGCGACTTTGAGGAACTTGGGATCATGTATGTCGTCTCGGACAAGAACAAGTCTGAGATCTACGAGGACTTCGAGCCGCGGCTGAATGCTGGCGAAGTTGAACTGCTCGACGACGGCAAGCTGCAAGAGCAGTTGCTGACGCTCGTCATTCGCGGCAGCAAAATCGATCATCAGCCGGGCGATCACGACGATTTTGCGAACGCGGCCGCCGGGGCGATCGTTCTCGCGGCGGCGCGACCCGGGGTGATGAATATCAGCGACGAGATCATGGCCTGGGCTCGAATACCGAGTTGTCATGCGAGTTGATCGCCGCGCATGTGGCTACCAAATCCCGGTCGGGGCATTTTTTGAAATAGGGAGAAATCAAAATGGTGATCAACGGAATTCAGTGTGACGTGATGACGCCCGCCAAGCGCGTAGCGTTGGATCGAGCGCTGCCCGCAAGGGGTCGTTGGCGCGGGGCGCGCGACGCCGATCCGGTCTCACCGAGAGCGGCGCTTCAGGATCATCTCCGGAGGTCGATGGGCGCAGACAATTACAAGCGCGCCTGCGATCTTCTCAACGAACTACTTGGCGGCGGCGAAGACGACATGCCCGCTTCAGGCAGAAAGAGCGACGAGTTCACGAGGCGCCAGGAAAACGTTGGATTCACCGGCGCCGGCGATCGTTCGCCAGCTGGGTCGACCCTAGCCGAAATGTTCAACTTTCCGGCGCCGCAACGGCTCTGAAAGCCCCCGCACACGACAGAGGAAAACGAACATGCGACGGCTTAATTTCGACGACGAACCATCTGCGTCGCAAGAGGAGCGCGCGCGTAGACGCGAGGCCATTGACAAGCTTATTGAGAATAACGTTGAGGACGAAGGGGAGCGCGAGAAGTTCCGCATAAAGCTCGACGCACTTGTCCTGGGGTGCTTACCGACGCCCGAAGGCGGAGTTTCAGTCGAAGGCGGGATCGAGCAGGCTTCCGACTCGAGCATAGACGCGATCGTTCATCGGGTGATCGATCCGGCGTACTCGCCCCTCAACAAGCAATTCGACGCAGCGCCGAACCCTTCTGCGTACGTTCGATGAAGAGTTTCGCCCGGGAAGCTTGTTCGCGCTTGCCCCCCGGGCGAAACGCCAATTGCCGGCTGCGGCGCAAAACGTCCGGCGCGTCTCGTTCCCGCATGACGAGGCGCTGCACCCCGCCGCTCGGTTCGCTCCTATGACCGGGCGGCGGGCTTTTTCCTTAAGGAGTTGATTGATGACAAAAATTGAGATTAGCGGCCCGCGGCTCGCATTGAAGAACGCGATCGAAGCGCATCGAGATGCCGAAGCGCATTGCGCGTCCTTGCGCGCGAGCGTGACGAGGATCGAGGATCAGCTTTACGAGACGCGGGGCCAGCTTGAGGCAGCGCGCGAGAAGGACGAAGATACGAAGACCGCGCATGTGCGGGCACTCGTTGCAGGCGGAGACGTTACGGAACTAACACGGGCCGATCCTGACGCTGCGCGCGAGGTCGAGCGCACGATCGATGCGTGCAAATCCGCACTGGCGATTGTGAAGACAGAATTGGCCGAGGTCGAGACCGCGCTTGGTTACAAGACGATGCGCGTTCGATCCCTGGCGGGCGAAGTGATAGCGCCGAAATTCGCCGAGGTGCTCCGCGAGGCCGAGGATTTACGTCACGCGCTCGCGGTCAAATTAGGGATCTTGACGTTTATGCAAGGCTCGTTGCCCTCCGGCGCGCCGGAGCTCATGCGCTTCCGCGCTCTGATGCACCAAATTCCGGCCGATCCGTCGCATTCGGCCGTCACGCCCTGGAAGTCGTCGCACGACGCGCTCATGCGCGATCCGTCGGCAGCGCTGCCGCGATGACTAAGCAGTGGGGTTGGTTTCAGAAACAACAACGACCGAGCGATCTCGCGAGGATCAGGCGCGCCGCTTCGGCCGCACGGTTCGACTGGCGTCCGGGGGAGCGCATCGACGGCCCCACGCGCTCGCCAGCGCAAGCCGAGGCGGATCTTCAGTCAGCGCGTCACGCAAGCTGGTTGGCCCGTGAGTGGCTGGCTCATGTCGAGCGCGAGCCTCGACCTCCGGCCGGCATAGTTGATCGCCGCTTGCTCGCAGCGAAGCTCGCGCTTGCGGACTTAGCCGAGCAGGAACGGCGCGCCTCGGCCGCGATCCTGGCTAGGGGATAATCATGGCCGATACGATCCGCGAATTCCTAGTTTCGCTCGGCTTCTCGGTCGACCAATCCCAGGAACGCAACTTTGTCGGCGCTCTCGAAGGCGCTACACTACGGGCGAAACTTCTCGGCGACGCCATCGCGGAAATGGCGCGAACGGTTGTCGATAAAGTCGGCCAGGTCGCGTCGCAGTTTGAGCAGCTTTTTTATCAATCGGCCCGCGTCGGCGCGAGCGCGTCCTCGATCAGGGCTTTTGAATATGCGGTCTCGCAGCTCGGAGGCACTGTTGAGAGCGCAAATTCCAGCCTAGAGGATTTCGCGAAATTTCTCCGCGAGAACCCTGGCGCGACCGCCACCGTTGCGCGGGTATTGAGTGTTCCGCTCACGGATACGGCGGACACGGCCAAGTTCCTTATGAAGGCCAACGAACATCTCTCGCAGATGTCTCCGGCGCTGCAAGCTAGATATCGAGACGCTTACCACCTCGGCGATTACAATACGAGCATAGCGGGGCAAAACGCCAAGGCCAGGCAATATTACGACGAACAATTAAAACGCGACGCTGCGGCTGGTATTGACCAGGACGCGATGAAACGCGCTGCCGAATTCGAGCAGGCGTGGCGTGGCGTGTGGGCCCGCCTCGGCACGATGGCCGAGGGTGGCGAATTGAAGCTTCTGACGGCGCTGACATCGCCGATGCAGAAGTTCAGCGAATGGCTCGATAAGAATTCCGGGCCGATCAACGACGCGATCTCCAAGATGGCGACGGCTGTCGGTTCGTTGACGACGGCATGGGTTGACGATCTCAATAAGGTCAAGTGGCCAGAGGTCGCGACAGACATTGATAACGCCGCGAAATCGATCGCGCATCTGACTGACGAGATTGTCAAGAATCTTCCCGCGATCCAAGCCCTGATCGGCGCGCTTGTCGGTGCGAGGTTTGGCAGTTTGTTCGGCCCTTGGGGCGCCTTAGCGGGGCTTGTGGGCGGCGCGGCCGCACCGAGCATGATCGAACAGGAGATGGACCCGAACGCGCCACACGCGGCCGACACGGGGATTGGCGGCTTCTTCGGGCGCGCTTGGAACGGCGTCAAGCGTTTCTTCGGTGGAGGTGGCCCGTCAAGCGGCGGCGCGGCTCCAGTTGGGGCGCTGCGTGATCGCGCCCTCTATATGATGGATCGTCTTGTTCGCGAGCATGGATGGACGCCGGCCGCTGCGGCAATCGCTGCGGGCAATGCAGAGCAAGAAAGCGGCGTCAACCCTGCGGGGCCGCCCGGAGACGGCGGAATATCAATGGGGATGATGCAGTGGAATCACGAGCGCCTTTCCGCGCTTCAGGCCTTTGCCGCTTCTCAAAAGAAGGACTGGCGAGACCGGGACGTTCAGATTGATTTTCTGGACGCCGACGCGCGGTCGAAGGTTCCCAACTGGCCGAGTCAACAAGGCTTGGCGATGGCTGGAGCCATTAGCCATGCCTATGAGGGTTATGGCGACGACTCGACGGGAACGCGTGAAGCGAATGCGGCAAAGTGGCTGAAGGCATACCAGGAAAATCAGGCCTCTGCCGTCGCGGGAGTCCCATCAGCTTCGGGGAAAGTCCCATTCAACTTTCGGCCAGGCCCTTCTCCACAAGAGTTGAATTGGGGTCAGGGGCCGATCTGGGACGGGCTCAACTCCGCGCTCCCCGTAGGGCCGCCAGGCGGAAGCACATCAAAGACTGTCAATTCGACAATCAACAACACGGTCAACGTCACCGGGTCTGACCCGCAGAGCACGGCGGCTATGGTCGGCGTCCATCTCGACCGAACGTCAAACGATATCGCGAGAAATCTGCAAGGCGCGCATCAATGAATCTCGTTGCGGCGATCATCTTCCTGGTCGCACTCGCTGCTGTGATGTGCATAAGCCGTCGGCGACGCCCTGTGCGTCCCGTCTGCTAGGACACGGCGTCCGAAGCGAGCGCGCGTGAGGTTATCGCAAGCCGCCTTGCTACACTCGCCGAGCGAATCCGAGAGGACGGCGGCGATCACGACTGCCGGGCCTTGCGCGACGCTCAAGCGGCTTGGGCTCGCGAGCAGGAGCTGATCACCTCGGACAGCGTCATTGCTACGGTCCAGGACGTTAGGGCCACAATCGTGCACGCGGGCGCCGCAGAGGCGCGCGCGGTGCTCGACGATTTGCAGCGGGAGGCGGCCGCTCATCCTGAGGGCTTGCCAGGCCACGTCGTCGCTGCGGGTCGCGTGCGATTCGACGAGCTCATGCGCGCCAATTTGCAGTGAACAGCAAAGCCCCTCGTCAGCCAACGCAGGCCTAGGATGCACTGTCTTCCCGCTCACGATGACGAGACGGTCGACGCCTTCGAGCAGGCACGTTGGTCGAAGCTGCAATTTGAAGCGTGCTGCCTCCACTTGGGAGACTTGCGGAAACGCGGTCGCCCGCCGGGTGAGCGGCTTCATCGCGACGCCGACCGATTCCGGATATCAGTGGAGTAGAGAAGCGATGTCCCAATCTCACGACGCTGAGCGCCCGCTCAGCTCCGAGGCTCGTCAGGAGTTGGAGCGTCTTATTCTTGGTTGGGCGGACAGGAATCTTGACACGCCTGTTGACTCAACCATGCTAGAAGAGATTGTGATGGTCCTCGCGGCATGGACAACGGGTCTTGCATCGGCTCATCATGACGGCTCTGTTGCCAGTACCGAGCAACGTCGGGCGGCTTATTCCGCAATCGTTGCTCAATATCACCCAGAAGGGTCTCATATTGAGAGATTAAATTCAATTCACGCTGAATTTCAGCGTCGAGCCAGACGACGCGAGGCAATGAAAAGGCTCCCTTAGCTTTTATTGTAAGGAACTGCACTCCTTGTCTTGATTCATCTGGCTCAAACTCACTGTGCGCAACCATGTTGCGGGTTTTAGAGTATTCTCCTAGATTCCTGATAAGCTCCGTCTTAAAGACCTTCTTCTCTGCGTCGGAAAACCCGTCCGACAGATATATTAGGGTCGCCAGAGAATATGTTTTATCTCTAAACGGTATATACAAGGACAGTACGCTCATGCTCGGTTCTGTTATGCTGAGAGCTGCGCCTATGGCATCATCAAGAGCTTTTTCCATCTTGGAGAAAGCGCTTAGGAATTGACCTACCATCGCAAATGCGCGTGTCTCAGGGTCCAGTTTTGAGAAGTCGGCCATGACGACGCAGCCCAGGGGCCTGCTGATGCCGACACACTCTTGCGCGCTCCAGCGCTCCGCACAAGAGCCCCGAGAAGGCTTGATTGAGACTCGCCTATATTTAGGCGCCGATTAGCCGGCGTGGACGAAAGCGCGGCGGAAGAATTGGAGCCTCATGGGGCCTTCCTCAGCCGCACCCCCGGCTGATCGCCGTTTGTGAACTCAACGCCGGCGGCTTCAAGGGCGGTGCGGATGGAGTCTCCAGAGGTGAGTGACATGATGTACCGGGTCTCCTGGCGCTATCAGTACAGACTGTTTTCGGCGGCCAGAGAGTGTGGCTATGCGGATGCCCTTGAGCGGTTGGAAAAAATAAACGGACAGATCCGGCAAACTGCAGCCGAAGCCTTTGAAATCAAGGCGAAGACGAGTTTTGACGTAGCTACACAGGCAATCGCCCTGCTGGAGGCATTCGCGGCCAACGATGGTCGTGCCGGTGACAAGTTCGCCAAAACGTTAGCGCACAGCGCTATCGGGATTCTCCCACTCGGCGGAGGGGGCAGCCGAGTTACGACAACAGTTCGCACAATCGCTGCTTGACGCGGGCTGCCTCTGGCGGAAAAGCAACAAGGGGCGGCTTTCGGGCCGCCCTTTTGCGGCCAACTCTTTAGGATCGCAATCATGAGGTTTGTTGTCGTGTTCTTCACAGCATATTTGCTTACTGCCGTGTTTTATGCCTGGCGCGATATGGTCGAACCCAGCGTGATAAGGCAGGTGGGCTATATTCGGAACTATCGCCGCGACCATCGCCTGCTCTCTCTCATTTTGTCTTCACTTCTGGGGCTGCCGGCATCCCTGCATTGTCTTTATATCGATAGTCTGGCGCTTCGCTATCATCGGCGAGAGTGGCGCACTGTTGCCTTCTTTCTGGTCGCGCTGGCGGTGATCTGGCGAGCTACAAACTGACGAGAGGGCGGCTTTCGAGCCGCCCATTTTTGTTGCGTCGGAACAAATAGTTGACATATTCTTATTTTCAGAATACATTGCAATGATAAGCTTTTTTCAATGGAGCGCAGCTTGATAGCCGAAACAGGTTGACGCAGACTATGCGAGTTACATATATGGTAACCACATAGAAACTTCCTGGCGCATAGATGCAAACAATGCACACGGTTTGCGAGCTAAAAACTTTTCTGCGTGCGGCCGAGACTGCCGGCATGACAGAGGACGAGATCGATGAACTCGTCGAGTTCTTGAGCGTTAACCCGATGGCGGGTGAAGAAGTACAGGGAACCGGTGGATGCCGCAAAGTGCGTGTTGCCGGGAGAGGAAAGGGGAAGAGTGGAGGTTACAGAACGATCACGTTCTACAGTGGACGGGATGTGCCGGTGTTTCTGATAACGGTCTTCTCGAAAGGTGAGCGCTCCGATCTGAGCAAGGCAGACCGCAATGAGCTCGCCACGCTGACGAAGGAGCTGGCGTCTGAATATCGGAAGAGAGTTGTGAAAGTGGAGAGGAGGACGAGATCATGACCAGAAAGGCGCGCGAAAAAATAGCTGCCGGTCTCCGCGAAGCCATCGCCGTCGCGCGCGGGGAGGAGAAGCCCGCGCGACTGCACGTGCCCGCCGAGATCGACGTGAAGGCTATCAGGGAAAAGACTGATCTATCACAAGAGCGTTTCGCTTATTCCTACGGCTTCACGCTGGAACAAATTCGAGCATGGGAACAGGCGCGTGCCCGGCCTCTGGGCGGAGTACGTGCATATCTCATGATGATCGATGCAGATCATGAGAGCGTCGCAAGGCTTCTGGAATCCATGCGGAAGCACAAAGCAGCCTGAAGGCTTCCTGGTTGTTGGTCAGAGGGCGGCTTCGGCCGCCCTTTTTGCTTTTCTGCGCGGGGCTGTTTGTTGTTCTCCACAATTCTGTGGATTGATCCTCTAGGCGCTCCTATCGCAATTTGCACCTCATCTGCTGCTTCCATTCAACGGGGAGCGAGCACACTGGAAGGCCCCGCGCAGATCCCCAATGCGTGGGGCCTATTTGCTTTTCGGTCGGTCACCGCGCGAGGCTTCGCGTAGCCTGATCGTTCTTGCTCCGTTCTCGCGCCTCCGCTATGGTCTGCCGATGTCCCGAGACGGCGCGCTCACCCTGTCGGATGTTCGCTCCACGACGCTCGCGATTGTATGCGAGCCGTGCGGCCGGCGCGGGCGCTACGCCGTGGCGAGGCTCTTCGAGGAGCACGGCGACGCCAAACTGACCGAGCTTCTTGTGACCTTGGCCGACTGCCCGAAGGCGAGGTCGACCAGCGTCTACGATCGCTGCAAAGCGATGTACGAGGGGCTTGCGACGCGCTAGCGTGGATCGTTGGGGGGCCGTTGCGCGTTGAGGTCGTATGCTCAACCGTATTGCGAAACTCGAAGCCGCCCTCCGCGTCAACGTCGCGCTCCACGTTGAGACCGAGCGCCTGCAAGCCGCCTGCGTTGCCTTCCTAAATCCATCCGCCCCCGAGGATTTACCCTTGGTCTTCCAACAGGCGCCCGTTCGCCTTCCGCCATCATCACGCCAAGACGACGTTCGGTTTCGTATCGCTCACGCTAACCTCCAAAGGCTCGGAACATCGCGCCGGAGTCGGATAGGAGCGCCATCATCAATGAGTTGATCGTTCTCTTCGACGGGCCTGCGGATGGGTAACTATACTCATTGACGGATTGGATAACTCCCAGTCCAATTTCCTGGATGTTAAAAATCGCGCTGCCCGCGAATTTCATTGGCGCGCCTGTCGTCGCCCTTCGAAAGACGCGGCAGGAGGCGCTGGAAGCCGCTGACAGATATTGGGTCGTAGACGCCTCGTCGAGCGACGAAGCTCGTAGCAACGCGATAATGGCGCTCAACGACGCGGCCACGGCTCTCGCAGGGTGCGTCTTGGCGGACGCCATCGCGGTCCGAAAGTATTGCGAGTGGCTCGGCTGGGACCTTGAGCTGGCGGCGAGCTACCTGCGTGGGTTAGCGGAAGGCGTGCGAGGGGAATATTCAATTTCGCACGAAGAACGAGAGCTCACTTGCGACGCGCTGTTCGGGGCGCTCGGGTCGACGCGTGACTTTGTTCCGCCGAAATAGCCGCAGCCACGCAGGCGATGGCAGAGCATCCCCTTGTGCGCGACTTCTTCGAGCCCCACGCGGCCCTGGCGAGAGCTACAGCGACGTGATCCGCGTTGCGAGCGGGTGAGCGGGCGAAATCCTAAATTTGTTGCCCAGATTGTTGCCCAAGGGAGGCTGGGAGCGAATATTTTGGAGTAGATTGTTCGTCTACTTATTTGATTTTGCTTGGTGAGCGCGGTGGGAATCGAACCCACGACCCTCTGATTAAAAGTCAGATGCTCTACCTATTGAGCTACGCGCTCGCCTGAAGCGCCCGAAGGCGCGCGCCCCGTGCCTACAGCGTCATTGGGAGTGGGTCAACGCCGATGTCCGCTTTCAGCCGGGCCGTTCGCGCCGCGCGAAGCCGCACGAAATCATCGCCCGCGTGGTGCGAAGAGCGGGTCAGCGGCGACGACGACACCAGCAGAAACCCCTTTGCCGCCCCGATCGCCGCGTATTCGGCGAACTCCTCCGGGGACACGAACCGCTCGACCGCGTGGTGCTTCGGCGTCGGCTGCAGATATTGGCCGATGGTGAGGAAATCGACTTTGGCCGCGCGCATGTCGTCCATCACCTGCAGCACTTCGTTGCGCTGTTCGCCCAAGCCCACCATCATGCCCGACTTGGTGAACACCGAAGGATCCAGCTCCTTGGCGCGCTCGAGCAGCCTCAGCGAAGCGAAATAGCGCGCGCCCGGCCTCACCGTCAGATATTTCGACGGCACGGTTTCGAGGTTGTGGTTGAACACGTCCGGCTTGGCCGCGACGACCGTCTCGAGCGCCCCCTCCTTGCGCAGAAAATCGGGCGTCAGGACCTCGACCGTCGTTTCAGGGGCGGCGCGGCGGATGGCCGCGATCGTGCGCGCGAAATGCCGTCCCCCGCCATCGGCGAGATCGTCACGGTCGACCGAGGTCACGACGACATGCTTGAGATCAAGCTTGGCGACCGCGTCCCCGACGCGCGCCGGCTCGTCCTCGTCCAGCGGACCCGGCAGACCGGTGCGCACATTGCAGAAGGCGCAGGCGCGGGTGCAGGTGTCGCCCATGATCATGAAGGTGGCGTGGCGCTTGTCCCAGCACTCGCCGATGTTGGGACAGCGCGCCTCCTCGCAGACGGTTGCGAGCTTGAACTCGCGCACCAGGCTCAGCGTCTCGGCGAACACCCGCGAGCCGGGGGCGCGCACGCGGATCCAGGGCGGCTTGCGGGCGACCGGCTGGTCCGGCCGGTGCGCCTTCTCAGGGTGGCGCAGGTTCAGGCTCGCTCGCGGTTCGGTCAGGTCGATGAGCCGGGTCATGGGTCGTTATGTAGGATTGGGCCGCGGGTCGGTCAAACGTTGCGTCGTCAACCCGGACCCCGAGGTCGCGCGGGCGCGCCCCGACAGCGTGGACCGCACGCGCCGAGCCAATAAACGCCAATAAACGCGCTTAAACGCTAGTAAACGTCAGTAAAAGTGCTTGCATTTGCTAGCGTTTATTTTTGGGAATCAGCCTTTTCAATGGGTTACGGCCGTTTGGAGTAAAAAAAAATCGGATCTCGCCTCAACCTCCCCAAGGGGTCGTCTCAGGCGCGGTCGCCTCGTCCGTGAAGTCGGGCGAACCCGCGGAATCCGTGTCCAGCCCTTCGGCCTCGCCCCACCCCTCTGGGGGGAGCCTGCGAGTCTTCTTCAAGTGCTCCTTTACCGCCGCTTCGAAGTCCGCGTTGATGCCGAAGTTCTCGGCCATGCGGTTGACCTTGTCCATGAGCTTCTTGCGCGCTTCGTCGTCATAGACCTGGTTGGCGGTGGCGACCGTCTGATAGCGGTCGAGCCGGTCGAGCGCCTTGAGATAGGGCATGATCGCAGAGATGTCCCTGGAAGCGATGCCCTCGGCCGCGAGCTGTATCGCGGGAGCGAGGCGGTCCAGTTGCAGTTTGGCATGCTCGGCGCCACTGTCGACCGCGCGCTGCTGCAGCTCCTGAGAGACGATCTGCCGGATGCGCGACGCGCTCACGCCCTCTTCGGCCGCGATTTCGTCGTAGGTGAAGTCCTCGCGAAGCTGGGCGAAGATCCGTCTCCGCCGGAACATCATGCCATGCGCGCCCATCCGCCGGCGCCGCGCAGGCGCCTTGTCTTCGACCATCCAACTTCTCCTTACGCGGTCCGGATATCTGGTAAAAGGAGATATAATACCAAACCTTCTGCAAAACACAACACAATGTTGAGCGGATTTGGCGCTGCTTTGCAAAAAGCTTCGTCAAATCAACAAATTACGACGTAAAAACAGATTATTTGCCGCCTCCCTGACGGCCACCCGCCCTAGATCAGACCTTAATCAGCTTGACCGGTTTCGAGGTAAACCGGACATCGAAGATCGCGCCCGCGGACCTCGGAGTTTGCGCTGAGCGAACATACCGGAATGCGGGCAACCTCCAAGCGGTCCTTCGCTTCGACCCTCAACAACGCTGCGTTCACGAAGCCCGTCCGTCTTGAATTTGCCTGCCCGCGCTAAAAGCGACAGTATTAAGTCGGCAAAAGTTTCGATGCGGGCAGGCTTTCCCATGAAGCGTCGAATGACCGCGATCATGGTTGGCGATATCGTCGGCTACTCCGCGATGATGGAGAAGTCGGAAGAGAAAGCCATCGCGCGTCTCACGACCTGCCGGACTTTGACCTCAGAGAAAGTTGCCTCCCTCGACGGCAGGATATTCAACACGGCCGGCGATTCGATGCTGGCCGAGTTTCCAAGTGCGATCAACGCGCTGCGTTGCGCGGTCGAGATAGGCGTAGCGCTTGCCGGCGTCGACGGGTCTGACGTCGAACCGCTGAAAATGCGCTTCGGCGTCCATGTCGCGGACGTGGCCGTGCACGGAAGCGATCTAGTCGGAGACGGCGTTAACCTGACTGCGCGTATCCAGCAAGCAGCGGCGCCCGGCGCCGTCTGGGTGAGCGGAGTGCTGTTCGACCACATCCGCCGCAACTCGCCATTCTCTTTCGACGATCTGGGCGAGCGCCGATTCAAGAACTTCTCTGAGCCAATCCGTGTCTATCAAGTTCGCTGCGAAATGGGCGCGCACAGGCTTCAGTCCGCGCCGACCAGATCTTCGAGCGACAGGGGGAAGAGGCCGTCGTCTTTGGCGATCATGCCGTTTCGAGTCTCGGGCGGCGACGAGGATCAACGCTTCCTTGCCAAGGGACTGACCGAGGAGCTGATCGTTGAATTGGGCCGCTTCAAGCGCCTCCACATCGCCTCCCGTAGCGCAAGCTTCGCGCTGGATTCGAACTCGGACCCGGTGAGCGTTGGCGAGGCGCTTCGCGTCCGATACGTGCTGGACGGTCAAGTCAGAAAGATTGGAAAGAACTTCCGTCTTGGCCTCACGCTTTCCGAGACCGAGGCAGGCTCGGTGATTTGGAGCGACAAGATCGCCCGTCCCTTCGAGGATCTATGGGATATGCTCGATGTAACGGTGTCGAAGATTGCCGCGACTGTCGCCGGGCGGGTGGAGGACGCTAGTATGGTGGCGGCAAGGCGAAGGCCGCCTGACAATATCGAGGCTTTCGAGTGCGTGTTGCGGGGGATCGATCACCATCGGCTCGGAGGGGTGACTGACGATAATGCCCGAGAGGCGGTCAAGTGGTTTAGCAAGGCGATCGAGGCTGATCCCAATTATGCTGCAGCATATGCTTGGAGGGTTTGCGCGGCTTCCTGGCTACCGGAATTCGATCTCGACGAGGGAGAACGGGATATCCGCCGCGCGCTCGAACTAGACCCCTGCGATCCCGAAGCTAACCGGATCTTGGGCTTTATCGAATTGCTGAATAACAACTTTGACCAAGCAAAATCGCTCAACCTCAAAGCGATGGAGATGAACCCGACGGACGCCTATGTGAAAGCCCGTAGCGCCGCAGTAATGACCTACGTCGGAGAGCCGTTACGGTCGCTCGCGCTGCTCGATGAGGCAGAAGCGCTCGATCCCCTCCTCCCGGTCTGGTGCATTGAGGAGCGTGGCGTTGCCCTCTATGCGCTCGAACGGTATCAAGAGGCGCTCGAGGCGTTCGGAAGGCTTGTATTCCAGACCTATCGCTCGCGTCTTTATCGGGCCGCGGCGCTGATCGCACTCGACCCTCGTGATGAAGCGCGCACGCTGGTGGAACAGGCTATTGCTGGAAACCCCTCGCTCACGGCACCAAAGTTCATGACCAAAGAATCGTATCGTGATCTCAAAAAGCGGCAGACCTTGCAAGAACGGCTGGAGCAGGCTGGACTGCCAATATAGCCCGGCCAAGAGGATTACGGATGTGGCGCAGGCGCACATTCGAAACCCCCAAACAAATATCGGTTGGCCGGATGCCCCGGAATCCAATCTGCGCCTTTGCCGCGTGGCCGACGAATGACCGGTATTTGCGCCTTGGGTTCCTCTGCGGGAATGACAAGACGGCCGGCTTTGACGCTATTTCAAGGCACGGCGTTCCAGTTCGGACATTGCGGATTCCGCCGCCATGCGCCCTGTCCGCGTTAAGGTCGCGATGTAAAACCCGTCCGCGCCGGTCGCTCTCCGGCTGAGGCGAAGACCGGCCCAAGCGTCGATCGATGCTCGGCGAGCGCCGGCAGGCCGGCCGAATTCGCCTGCGCATTCACGTCGATCGGCAGGAGATCGTCGTTGCGGCGTAGTCGAACGGGTTCCGCAAAACTTGAGCCGGCCGGCGGCGGCGTTGAAAGGCCCCTGAGTTTGTGAAATGGCCGGCGCCGACGCGGCGCTAGGGTCACGACCCAATCGCCTGTCCCGGGTCGCGGCCCGCTTTAAGCGGAGTCCGGTCACCCGGCGACCGCCGCGTAACGCCACTGTTGCGCAACGAGCGCAAGTTTGGCGACAGCAAATCGAACCGGTTGACGGCGGCGCCGCAAACCTGGATCCGATGGAAGCCTTGGATTAGGCGGATGAGCAGCTCCGCTCGCCCCGGCGGGATGACCAAATTCAATCGAGCGTCTCGAACCGGCTGCGCCAGTGCAAAAGCCCTGACCTCTCGCCGCCGACGCGGACCGCCTGCACGCCGCCGATGACGATCGCATGGGTGTGGCGCTCGACAATCTCCTCGACGCGGCAGTCCAGCCAGGCGAGCGCGTCGACGAGGACGGGAGCGCCGGTCTTGAGCGGAGACCAATCGCCTTCTTCAAATCGCGCCTCGCCCTCAACGCCGTTGCGGCCGGCGAAACGCGAGGCCAGGGCTCCGTGCTCGGCCGCAAGGATATTCACCGCGAAGGCGCCAGCTTGGGTCAGTACGGACAGCGTCCACGAAGAACGCTCGAGGCAGACAACGAGCGAGGGGGGCGTGAGCGAGAGCGAAGCCAGCGCCGTCGCGGTGCAGCCGGCGCGCTCTTTTCCGTTTGCGCATGTCACGATCGCGACGCCAGAGGCGAATTCGCGCATCGCGAGGCGAAAATTCGCAATCTTAACGTCCGGATGCACCGCGCTCATCGCTTCAGCGTCACTAGAGGGTCATCGTCAACGAGCGGGAGCGTCAGAATAATCGGTCGGCGGCCCTCTTGTACCGGTCTGCTCATACGGGCGCAAACTCTGGCCCTCGATGTCGCAGCTTATCAAGGGCGAACCTCTCCTCGACCCCCACGAACGATCGTCCGCGCTTGCAGTTGCTCGCGGGGTGGGTCAGTATTTCACTTGAAAAGCAATCGTCCTTAAGTGGCGACGGGAGGAGCACGCATGGCGCATCGGCTTCGTTTTGGCGTCTTTCTGGCGCCGTTCCATAAGCCAGGCATCAATCCGACGCTCGCGCTGCAGAGCGATCTTGAGCTCATCCAATGGCTCGATCGCTGCGGCTATGACGAAGCGTGGTTCGGCGAACATCATTCGGCGGGAACGGAGATCAGCCCTTCGCCGGAAATCCTCATGGCCGTGGCGGCTGAACGGACGCGCCATATCAAGTTGGGCTCGGGCGTCGTCAGCCTTTCTTATCACAATCCCCTTTGGGTCGCCGAGCGCATAGTCCTGCTTGACCATCTCACGCGCGGGCGCGTCATGCTCGGCGTCGGACCGGGCTCGCTGCCGACCGACGGGGCGATGATCGGCGATCAAACAGGCCGACACAAGGAGATTGCTGGAAGACAGCCTCGGCGTCATCATGCGACTGCTCAAGGGCGACGAGCCGGTCAATTTCAAGAACGAACGCTGGGAGCTCATCGACGCGCGCCTGCATCTGCGCCCCTACTCGAATCCGCTGTTCGACGTGGCGGTCGCAGCGGTCGCCTCGCCCACAGGTCCGCGCCTCGCCGCGCGCCACGGTGTTGGTCTGCTCTCCGTCGGGGCGACCACGGCGGCCGGTTTCGATGCGCTGGCTCTTCATTGGGAGGTGATGGAGGACCAGGCGAAGGTGCACAACACGCATGTCGACCGATCAAAATGGCGGCTCGTCGGCCTGTGTCACGCGGCCGAAACGATCGAGCAGGCCTACCGCGATGTCGAATATGGCATCGAACACTGGTTCCAATATTTTCAGGCTGTGGCCGCCTTCCCGCAAATGGCCGTTCCCGGGAGCAACGTCAAAGAGATGATCTCGTTCATCAACGATTCCGGTTTCGGCGCGATCGGCACGCCAGACATGGTCACCGCGCAGATTGATCGGCTGATGACGCAGTCGAACGGCGGCTTCGGCGCCTATCTGATGCTGGCGCACAATTGGGCCGATCCGCGCGCCACGCAACGCAGCTACGAATTGATCGCCCGCCACGTGATGCCGCATTTCCAGGGCCACGCGCAGCAGACCCTGGACGCCGCCGCCCGCGCACGCGCCGTGCGCTCCGACCTCGCCGCGCAGCAGCAGAAAGCGGTTGAAGTCGCGACGGAGGCTTACGCCAAGGACAAGGCGAGTCGAGTGGCCTAGGACGAACCCGGCGCCAGAGTTCGCGCCAGCCGTCCGACACGGGCGCGCCCTCACGTCCGCGTCAGCGTCGCGACGTAAAATCCGTCTGTCCCCGTCGCGCGCGGGCTAAGGCGGAAGCCGGGGCCGAGGGTTGACTGATGCTCGGCGAGCGCCGGCAAGCCGGCCGAACGCGCCTGCTGGGCCGCGTCGATCGGCAGGCAATCGTCGTGGCGGACCATGAAGGCGGCGATCCGGTCCTCGTTCTCGGCCCGCAGGACGGAGCAGGTGATATAGACGATGCGTCCGCCCTGCTTGACGAAGTTGAGCGCGCTTTCCAGCGTTTCGTCCTGATCCTTGATGCGCTGTTCGAGCGCGCCGGGGCGCATGCGCCATTTGGCGTCCGGGTTGCGCCGCCAGGCGCCCGAGCCTGTGCAGGGCGCGTCGATCAGCACCAGGTCGCAGCGCCCTTTGAGGTCGCCGAGCACGTCCGCTTGGCCTTTCGGCGCGCGCACCTGGACATTGCGGGCGCCCGAACGGGCCAGTCTTGCGAAGATCGGCGCAAGGCGATGCGCGTCGGGGTCGGCGGCGTAGATCTGGCCCTGGTTCTCCATCGCGGCGGCGAGCGCCAGCGTCTTGCCGCCCGCTCCTGCGCAGAGATCAAGGACCTGCATGCCTGGCTTGGCTTCGGCGAGGAGCGCAGCGAGCTGCGAGCCCTCGTCCTGCAGCTCGACGAGGCCCTTGACATAGGCCGGGTCGGAGGCGAGCGGCGGCGCGCGCCCGTCCGGGCGCATGGCGATGCGAAGGCCGACGGGAGAGAGCGGCGTCGGCTCGGGCTTGAGATGGGCGAGCGCGCGCAGCGCCTTGTCGCGATTGGTCTTGAGAAGATTCACCCGGAGGTCGACGGGCGCGCGCTCGGCGAGCGCCCTGCCCTCCCCCGCGGCGGACGCGCCGAAGCTCGCCTCGAGTTGCGGCGCGAGCCATTCGGGGAAATCCCCAACAACATGCGCCGGCGCGGCTGTGAGGTCGGCGGCTGTGAGCCGCGCATATTCGCCTTCCGTGAGTTTCTGCGGCGCGTGGCCCTCGCCGGAGAACAAAGCGGCGATCGCTTCGGCGTTAAGGCCGTGCGCCTGTCTGAGCGCGCCCAGCATTTCGGCGCGCGGACTTATCTCGCCCATGATCCAGGCGGACGAGCTTTTCCGGCGCAGCGCGTCATAGACGAGGCCCGAGATCGCCGCCCGGTCGCCCGAGCCGGCGAAGCGGTGGGTGAGGCCCCAATCCTTCATCGCGTCCGCCGCGGGCCGGCGACGCGAGTCGATGTCCGTCAGAACCTCGATCGCGGCGGCGGCGCGGGCGGCGGGAGTCATCGGAAGAGGCCCTTGGCAGTAAGTCGAAGACCCAGCTTCACCGCCCCACACGGAGGCGGCCGTTCCGCGCTCACACTCTCGTCCTGAGGAGCGCCGAAGGCGCGTCTCGAAGGACGCTCCCGTGGGCTGATCGGCTCGCGTATCCTGAAGCGTCCTTCGAGGCCGCTACGCGGCGCCTCAGGACGACGGACAGCTGCAATCGCGGCCTCCCTAAGCCTTCCGCCTCCGCCCCTTGGCAGCCGCGGACTTCTTCGCGGGAGCCTTCCTCGCCGCCGTCTTCTTTGCCGGCGCCTTCTTCGCCGCCGCTCTTCTCGCAACAGGCTTTGCCCGCGCCTTTGGTTCGACGGCCTTCTTGGCCCGCGCATGCTTGACGTGGATCCGCTCGACGCTGCGCGTCGGCGCATGCTCCTGCGCCCAGGCCACCGCAGTCTCGAACGAGACCGGCTGTTGGTAGACCAGTTCGTGATGGAGAACACCGGTCGTCTCGTGCTGCCAGATATACATCACCGAGCTCTCGGGCACGCCGTCCTCGTAAGACGTGTAGACGACGAGGCACGGTGGCGAGGGAAGAAAGACATCAAGATCGCCGATGCCGAGGCTGGTCCACGAAAGCAGGGTCGCCATACAAACCTCCCCATTTGCGCCGCGATCCTATCCCGCCGCCTCTCAGCGGGCAACGTCGAGCAAAGCAGAGCGCGGCGACCGCGATGGCGGTGCGTTTAGCAATGAACTAGAAACGGGTTTCGCGCCGTCGCCGAGGGGACGGCGCCGGATCAGGAGGCTTCCGATGAATGAAGCGGCAAAATTGGAAGCTCAACTCCTGACCGCCGCCGAGCTCGAGTTGGTCGCCGTTGCCAGGCCGCCGTGGATGCGCTCAAGGGCGCCGCCCGCCGCCTGCGGGAGGCGCATGATCGCGCCAAGGGTATCGGAACGCGCCAGGCGCGCGAGATGCGGGGCAAGGCTGAGCCGCACGGCGCAAGGCCGGCGCAGGACAATGCGGGAACCGTCGCCAAGGCGCAGGCATTGCGCGAGGCGCTTGACCGAGTGGAGGCGGAGCTGCGACGCCGCGACGGGACGCCTTAACGTCGAACCGACATGGGCGGACAATCACCAGTTCGGTTGGCGGCTATTCTTTCCGAACTATCCCCTTTTGAACATTTCAATTGAGAATGGGCTGGGTGTCCAAAGCTGTTGATATGAGAATCCAAACCCGCGTTGCTCTTCGCTAGCTAGCCATTTTGGCCAGGTCTGAGGCATCGGGCTGACCGGGTCGGTGGTAAACTCCAGCCGGGCGCGCGCCAGGCGAACCCCGGGACCATAGGCCGCAGACAGATCACGCGGGTCGAGTTCCTCGATGGTGTCGCCGTCATTGATATTCCGGAAGCGCACGACCATCGGCAGCCTGTCCGGTGGAAACTCGACGGGGCCTTTCTCAGTTTGCAGCTTATGGACGGCAGCTAACCCCGACGTCGGGTCAAAGGAATTCACCATTCCATAGGCGACAAAGGGAAGCATGTTGAGGCTCGCCGCTCGGGACAGGGCGATCAGGTGGGTTCTTGGATCGACCAAAAACGGGTAAGCGTTAACGACAAACAGCAATCCGCGCTCACCCAAATCGACCGTAATCGCATAGCCGCGCATTTCTCCGCCGAAATGCGCGCCTTGACCTAGTTCTGAAAGCCAATCCGGCATTCCTTGGTAGGCGATCTCCACCACCCCTGAACCTGACCGCGTGACGCCATCGACATCCACATCCAAAGTCAGGCGGTAGCGGAGATAGTCGGTCGGAAAAAACATGAGGTAGGCGAGATAGAGGCCGCCCGCGATCGCCGCGCTAACCATGAGGAATTTCTTCATCGGCGTCATGCGCCGTCCCGCCTGCCGGGGGCGCGCCTTTCAAAGCAATGGCGGCCAGCGGTTTTACGGCGAGGCCCGCGAAGCGACGTCGTTTAAGGTGGGGGACTGTCGCCTGTCATTCCAACATGAAGATCTTGAGGATCGACTAATCCTCAAGCACAAGTCAGGGCAGTTAGAAAGCGGCGCCTTAGTCGCTTCCCGGAGCCGCGCGCCGCGCTACTGCCCCATCCCCGGCAAGGTCCCCATGCCCTTGGCTAAGATCGTCAGCATCACCTCATCGGCACCGCCGGCGATCGACGCGAGACGGCCGTCGCGGAAGGCGCGGCTCACGGGCGTCTCGTTCATATAGCCCATGCCGCCCCAATATTGCAGGCAGGCGCCCGGCAATTCGCGGCCCAATTGTCCGGCTTTGAGTTTCGCCATCGTCGCGAGCTGCGTCATGTCGGCGCCCTCGATCATCGCCTCGGCGGCGCGATAGATGAGCGAGCGCAGAAGCTCGATCTCCGTCTGCAATTCGGCGAGCTTGAAATGCACCGTCTGATTGTCGAGGATGCTGCGGCCGAAGGCCTTGCGCTGCCGCGCATAGGCGATCGTCTCGGCGATCGTGTGCTCGTGCGCCTTGAGGCAAGCGGCCGCGGCCCATAGCCGCTCTTCCTGGAACTGCATCATCTGGTAGACGAAGCCCTTGCCCTCCTCGCCAATGCGGTTGCGCTTGGGAACCCGCACGCCCTCGAAGAAGATCTGCGCGGTGTCGGACGCGCGCATGCCGAGCTTGTCGAGCTTGCGCGCGACCGTGACGCCCTTCGCGTTCATTGGCACGCAGATCAGCGACTTGTTGCGATGCTTGGGACCGTCGCTCGGTATTGGCGAGCAGGCACATCCAGTCGGCTTGAGCGCCGTTGGTGATCCACATCTTGCCGCCATCGATGACGTAATCGTCGCCGTCCGATCGCGCGTTTGTTCTGATCTCGGCGACGTCCGAGCCGGCGCCGGGTTCGGACACGCCGACGCAGGCGACCACGTCGCCGGAAATCGCGGGCGCGAGAAACTCGCGGCGCAAGGCGTCGGAACCAAATCGGGCGAGCGCCGGCGTAGCCATGTCGGTATGGACCCCGATCGCCATCGGAACGGAGCCGCTGTGCACGCCGCCAAGTTCTTCCGCCATCATGATCGCGTAGGAATAGTCGAGCCCAGCGCCGCCGAATTCGGTGGGCTTGTTCAATCCGAGGAAGCCGAGATCACCGAGCTTCTTGAACAGTTCATGCGCCGGAAACTGACCAGCCGCCTCCCACTCGTCGACATGCGGATTGATCTCGGCGGCGATGAATTTCTGTAAGCTTCGACGCGGCTCGTCGTGCTCGGCCGTGAACAACATGACGCCCTCCGTTCCCGCCCCTGACGGTCAATCTATCATTGAATGCCGGTCTGTCGCCCGCATCAGGTTCCGCCGCTCGCGATCTCGGCCGCGATCGAAGAAGAACCTCGATTTAAATTGTTTGATTATTCTCTTGAGGACGGGGCTCTCAAAAGGCCTTGTTGATCGTGAGGCCCACGCGTTGCGTCTGCGCAGTCCACGCGGAATTGCCGACCAACGTTCCCACGCTCGTCGAACTGTGATCGATAAATGGGCTCGCAAAGTTCGAGGTGTGGCCTTGCGTAAAAGCGTAGGTGTAGTTCAAATCGATAAACCAGGTCGGGGTGAAGAAGTAAGTGACGCCAACAACCGCGGCTCCACCAACGAGCCAGCTCGAACTCGAGAAGTCCTGGGGCGCGCCGGATTGATCCACGATCCCGCCATCGACTAGGGCAAAACCGACCAGGCCATTCAGCCTGGTTCGAGTTTGCGAAAGGGTCGGACCGCCTCCAGCGTAGACATAGCTCCGACCAAAAGAGCGACCGAGGAATGGGACGAAGTCGATTTCTTGCAAAAAACTCGTCTGAGAGGCGCGCACATAGGCGGGGCCGCTAAAAGGCACAGGTGTAGGGTTCAGTACGGTGGTGTAAGTGCCGAATTGAGGGATAATCGAGTTATAGTTGGTCGAAGTTGCTCCCAGATAGTTGTAGGACAGTTTCGCTCCCCATAGCCAGTCGCTGGCCCCGAAGCGTTGGAAGTAGCCGCCCTGGAACGACGGCGCGAATGCGAACCTGCCGTTCATGCCAATGTTGGTAGGCCCCTGAGCGCTTCCGGAAGCCGCCAATATTCCATCCGCGAAGACGTCCGAGGTTCCGATCGCATAGACGTGCTGGTCAGTGAAATGAATCCAGTTGGCGCTCCCGCCTAGACCAAGAAAGAAGGCGCTGTTCGGCACAGTGAACCCGGTTGACATGGCCGGACCGGGCGGCGGCGCCGTCACGGCCGGCTGTGACAGGTCTGCTGCATCGGCCGACGCGGTCGCGAGCCCTAGGATCGCCGCGAGCGCAAGGCATGGGTTCCTCATTCGGGGTCCTCGCCCACTGGTTTATCGTCAGGCGAGATGGCGTCCGCCATTTGGGCGGTGCATTCCCTTCGCGACTTTCAATATCACGTCGCCACGTTCAGTCCCTGCCGCCGCGCCCACGGTTCTTCGTCAAGCACAAGGCGACGATACGATGCCTCAAACAATCCTGGCGCAACCCAGTAAATCTGTTGAGCCTGTCCAGTTTAGCTTGGCTGGATAATATAAGAATTTCGAAAAGATCGCGAAATATTTTCAATCAACCCTCAAGAGCCGCAGAGATTGAAAACATTATTGAGATTGTTCCAATTGCGAAATGATCGCAAACGCTTGCGGCCCGATTTGCGCTTCTCTAACTCTCACTCAGCCAACGGCCATACGGCGGCAAGAGCGAGAGAGAGTTGTTCACCATGCAGATTGCCGCGACACCGGACTACGATACGATCGCAGCTCTGGACCAGATGAAAAGATCGGTCCGGACGGCCTTTTGCGGAATCATGCAATCGACCCGGCTCCCGCCCATGGCGGCGCTCAGTCTCGCGGCTACGGCGCTCGGCCTGCTCTATCTCGAGGTCGTGGCGGCGCATCGGGGGGACAATTCCTGCCCTTGCGGTTGGGAGCCGCGCGGCGCGGCCGATCTCGAAGCGCTGCAAACTTCGCTCGCGCTGGCGATGAAAACACACCGCGCCGATTTCCACGCTGTTCAGGTCGAGGGCCACGCCTGAGGATAAGGCGGCAGCCGCGGCGTTAGCGGCTAGACTTAATCGCACCATCCGCGCCTCGTCCTGAGGGCCGCGCGAAGCGCAGCGTCTCGAAGAACGCTCGAGGAGGGGCGGGGCCATTGCGCGAACTGGAGCATTCCCTTCGACAAGCTCAGGGCAGGCGTTCGAAGCCCGCTAACGCAGGCGCCTCAGAATGAGGAGGAGGAGCGCCTTCGCGAAGTCCATCGGGGCAACCGGCGCCGGCCAACGTCAATCGGTTCAGCAGAGTTGATCGAATCGCGCTGTTCAGCAATTCTCCAACCGCCAACCGCGCCCGCGCGGGTGGGGAGAACTCGTAAGATGTCCAAAAGCCTTCGCGTCCTCGCCGCCTTCGCAGTTCTTGCCGGACTCGCCGCCTGCGCCGCGCCGCCGCCCCCTGCGCCGATGGTCACTGCCCCGCCGCCGAAGCCGCTCGACGCCAAGACGCAGCTCGAAAATCACATGTGAGAAAACCGAACTCGGTCCGAAGCCTCACGCCCCTGTCGGGTGGTAGTTCGGGCTCTCGCGGGTGATCGCGACGTCGTGGACGTGGCTCTCGCGGAGTCCGGCGCTGGTGATGCGCATGAAGCGGGCCTTCTCCTGGAACTCGGGGATCGTTTCCGCCCCGACATAGCCCATGGCGGCGCGCAGGCCCCCGGCGAGCTGGTGCATGATCGCGCCGACCGGACCCCGATAGGGGACCTGCCCTTCGACCCCTTCCGGCACCAGCTTCACCTGATCCTTCACGTCCTGCTGGAAGTAACGGTCGGCCGACCCTTGAGCCATCGCGCCGAGCGAGCCCATGCCGCGGTAGCTCTTGTATGAGCGCCCCTGGTAGAGGAACACTTCGCCTGGGCTCTCGTCGGTGCCGGCGAGCAGCGAGCCGATCATCACGCTGTCCGCGCCGCCAGCGATCGCCTTGGCGAGGTCGCCCGAATATTTCACACCCCCGTCGCCGATCACCGGCACGCCGGACGCGCGCGCAGCCTCCGCCGCTTCGAGGATCGCGGTCAATTGCGGCACGCCGACGCCAGCGACGATGCGCGTGGTGCAGATCGAACCCGGCCCAATGCCGACCTTGATTGCGTCCGCGCCAGCGTCGATCAGCGCCTTCGCGCCCTCGCGCGTCGCCACATTGCCGGCGATGACCGAGACCTTGTTGGTCGCCCGCTGGATGCGCCGGACCTGTTGCAAGACCAGCTCGGAATGGCCGTGCGCGGTGTCGACGACGAGGCAATCGACCCCGGCCGCCATGAGCATCTCGGCGCGCTCGAACCCCTTGTCGCCGACCGTGGTGGCGGCGGCGACGCGCAAGCGTCCGTCGACGTCCTTGGCCGCGTTGGGATGCGTCGTCGCCTTCTCGATGTCCTTGACGGTGATGAGGCCGACGCAACGGCCATCCGAAGTCAACGACAACCAGCTTCTCGATACGGTGCAGATGCAGCAGCCGGCGAGCCTCTTCATGGTTCACCCCCTCGCCGACCGTCACCACCTTGCGGGTCATGAGGTCCGTCACCGGCTGGCGCGGATCGTCGGCGAAGCGCACGTCGCGATTGGTGAGAATGCCGATGAGCTTCGCGGGCTTTCCGTCCGCCCCGCGCTCAACGACGGGAATGCCGGAGATCGAGGCGCGACGCATGAGCGCGAGCGCGTCAGCCAAAGTGGCGTCGGGAAAGATGGTGATCGGATCGACGACCATGCCGCTCTCGAACCGCTTGACCTTGCGCACCTCTTCCGCCTGATCTGCGGGCTGAAGGTTGCGGTGGATGACGCCGATGCCGCCCGCCTCCGCCATGGCGATCGCCAGTCTCGCTTCGGTCACGGTGTCCATCGCGGCCGAGATGATCGGCAGGTTCAGCCGGATCGCGCGGGTGAGCTGGGTTCCGATATTCGTGGCGCTTGGCATCACGGCGCTCAGGCCCGGACGGAGCAAGACGTCGTCGAATGCAAGGCCTTCGGGAATAGAATTGAGTTCAATCACCGCCATCGCCATGCGCCTTTATGTGGATCGGAGGCGCGGATTGCGCAAGACTCGCATCCGCTGCATGGCGCGGCTGCCTAACACGGGGCGCACGAAGTTCCTAGCAACTTCCGGCTATGATAAGATTGCGCATGTCGAGCCCGGCGAAAAACGAAATGGACGTGGAAGCGTTCCTCGCCTGGGCGGAGGGACGGCAGGGCCGCTGGGAGCTGCGCGACGGCCAGCCGGTCATGATGGCGCCGGAGCGTGCGCTTCACGCGCTGACGAAATTCGCGGCTCAAAAGACGCTTGAAAATGGGCTCCAGCGCGCGGGCCTGCCGTGCCGCGTTTTCCCCGACGGGATGACGGTCCGGATCGCCGCGCGCACCGCCTTCGAGCCTGACGCGCTCGTCGTCTGCCCGCCCCCTGCCGACCTAGACGCAATGGAAATTCCAAACCCGGTTGTTGTTGTCGAGGTCCTGTCGCCGAGCACCGCCGCGGACGACCACGGGGTCAAGTTGGATGGCTATTTTTCACTTTCGAGCATCCACCATTACCTGATCCTTGACCCCGACCGCCGCGTCATGATCCACCACAGGCGCGGTCAAGCGGGAGCGATTGAGACCCGCGTCCTGCGCGAAGGCCAAGTGATACTCGATCCGCCCGGCTTTGAAGCCCAAGTGGCGGCTTTTTTCGCGATCGAATAAGGGGCGGTCCGGTCAGCCCGGCAGCTTGTCGGCCAGGACGTCGACCTTATGAATTTCCGGCGGCTTGGCGAATAGGTCCGAAGCTTTCGCCATCAATTGCTTGGCGACCTCGCCATTGAGATGGGCGTCGCGGCCGGCCTCGCTCGGGAAGGCGTCGAAGATGCCGAAGGCGCTCGGCCCCATCCGGAGCGCGAACCAGGCCGTCGTCTCCGGCTCCTGGTTCACAAGGGGAAGGGCGCCGACGAGAAAGTCGGCGACCTCCTGCTCCTTGCCCGGCTTGGCTTCGAGATGGACGTAGAGCGAATATTTTGTCATCGAGCTGGCGCCTCTTCGGCTAGGGCTTGATCGCCCAGGTAAGTCCTGGCTGCGGACTTCCCCGGGACATGAACGCCGCCGCGCATTGACGCGCAGCAAGCGCGGTTGTTTTCGGTCGAGGCCGAGAGGATGTTACATCGTGCGGACGCGAGGACGTCGAATTCTTGCTCAGGAGACGTGATGCGGGTGAACCTTTCCATGCCAGCGGCCTCGTCATTCCGGTCCTCGAATATCCGGACGTTCCCACAGCTGTGAAATGGCTCGAGAACGCCTTCGCGCTCGAGGTCCGCATGCGAATCGGCGCCCACCGCGCGCAGCTGGACGCTTCTAAGAACCTCGCGCCTTCCAGCATTTTCTGATTCACTCCCAGGTGGAGTGGGAGGCGAATCGATGCGCGGCCAGGGGGGACTTTTCGACGTCGACGAGCGGCTGAAGCGGCTGAGCGATCTCGGCGATCAGTTGCAGGCTTTCGCAGCGGCGGTCGATTTCGAGATTTTCCGGTCCGAGCTGACGCGGGCGCTGGCCTACTCGGACGGCTCGCAGGGCGGCCGACCGCCGTTCGACCCTGTGATGATGTTCAAGATCCTGGTGATCCAGGCGGCCAACACCCTCTCGGACGAGCGTACCGAGTTTCTGATCAACGACCGCCTGTCGTTCATGCGGTTTCTCGGGTTGAGCCTATCCGATCGGGTTCCCGACGCTCGCACGATCTGGCTGTTCCGGGAAAAGCTGACCAGGGCCGAGGCGATTAAGCCACTGTTCGACCGGTTCGACGCGGCGCTGCGCGAGGCTGGCTACGTCGCTATGGGCGGCCAGATCGTCGACGCCTCGCTGATCGCCGCGCCCAAGCAGCGCAACACCGAGGAGGAGAAGAAGGCGGTCAAGGAGGGGCGCATTCCGCAGGCCTGGAAAGCCCAGCCAGCCAAGCTCCGGCAGAAGGACCGTGACGGGCGCTGGACGGTCAAGTTCAGCAAGGCCAAGGCCAGGCCGGATGGGACGGTTCCTCCGGTCGACATCGCTATTCCGACATTCGGCTACCAAAACCATGTCTCGATCGACCGCGAACATGGGCTGATCCGGCGGTGGGAGGCGACCGACGCTGCGGCCTACGAGGGCGCGCGGCTGCGTGAGGGGCTGCTCGACAAGACCAACACCGCGAGCGCCGTCTGGGCCGACACGGCCTACCGTTCGAAGGCCAATGAGGCGTTCCTCGAAAAGAACGGGTTCGTCAGCCGCGTCCATCGCAAGAAGCCGGCGGGCCGGCCCATGCCGGAGACGACGCGGCGCGCCAACGCGCTCAAGTCCAAAGTCCGCTCCGGCGTCGAACACGTCTTCGCCGTGCAGAAGGACAAGATGGACCTCTTCGTCCGCACCATCGGCATCGCCCGGGCGAAAACCAAGATCGGCATGGCCAACCTCGTCTACAACTTCCGCAGGCTCGTCTTCCTCGATCGTCTCGCTGCCGCCTGACCCCCGCGCCGGGGGCCGCCCGGTCGCCGCAGCATGCGGCGCCCTATGCCGCATCCAAAACCGAGATCCCGCACCTCAAAATCGCGTCACTCGACCCGTCTCCGTCCGGAAAAACGCGTTTATAGAACCGTCCAGCTTCAATTCGGCGGCGGCGCGATCATGATTTCGGAGCGCCGTTCGCCGGGCCCCGCGCCCGGAAATGGACATTCGGTGATGGTCCGGATCGAGGCGATCGACGCGCACCTGTCACGCGCGCGTCAGCACGGCGCGCGGATTGTTCGGGACCTCGAGGACTTTCCCTATGGCGAGCGCCAATACCCGTGCATCAATCCGGCGAGCCATTGCTTGACGTTTTCCGAGACGATCGCCAACGTCGACCCCGCGGATTCGGGTGGAGAGCCGGCATCGAGCAGCCCGATCTGAGGTCGAGCCGCTCCGCGCAGGTCACGGGCCGTCAGATGCACCGCCCGCAAGTCAGATGCACCGCCCCCAAGCGCGGCGGAAACGGCCGCCGCGCTCATTTTGGCGGCGCGCGCAGGAGCGGGCGCGCCGCGGTTCGCCGCTAGTGAGGCAGCTTGTCCGCGAGGACTTCAACGCGCTGCATCTCCGGCGTCTTGGCGAACAGGTCCGGCGCCTTCGACGTGATTTGCTTCGCCAGCTTGCCTTGCAGATGGGCGTCGCGGCCGCGCTCGTTGGCGAACGCGTCGAATATGCCGAAGGTTCTCGGCCCCATCCGGATCGCGAACCAGGCCGTCGTATCCGGCTCGTCGCTGACCATGGTCCTTGCGTTCGACAGGAAGTTTGCGACCTCCTGCTCCTTGCCGGGTTTGGCCTCGAGTTGGACGTAAAGCGCATGTTGCGTCATTTTGCTCTCCTCATGGTTCGCCCGCGAGTGAGAAGTTAGCGGAAAACTTTGCCTATACGATGACGCTCGGCCCCATTTCGCTCAATCTCCGGGATGAGATTAGTCGGATTTGTAAAATTACATCACAATAGAAACCTGCCACATCGGCGCCGATCCGAGTTCAATACAATGGCGTTAGCATGGCCACAATATTAATGACGCTATTCCAACGAACGACAATTTCGTCTGTTTGTGCGTCCCGGCGAAAATGCCAGGCAGACGCCGTGTTCGCGCCCTTGGGCAGGAGTTCTGCTCCCCCTTTGTAGTCTGCGGCGCAAATTCCGCGACAACTCGGCTCAGGCCGCCTCTGCGCCACTGATGCTCTCGCGCCGCCTCAGCCGGGCCGCGTCGAGCAGCATCTGCCCGGCCCAGCGGTAGACGTTGCGCTGTCGAACAAGGTCGCGCATCTCCCGCATCCGTTCGCGCTGGACCGCCGGATCCATCCGCAGCGCCAGGTCGATCGTTTCGGCCATTCCGTGCGCATCGTAGGGATTGACTATCAGCGCTTCCGACAGCTCGCGCGACGCCCCCGCGAAGCTCGACAAGATTAGGACGCCCTGCTCGTCGTCGCGGGCGGCGACGAACTCCTTGGCGACGAGATTCATGCCGTCGTGCAAACTCGAGACGATGCACAGGTCAGCCGCCCTGAAGAGCTCGAACACCTCGGCCGGTTCATGATGGCGAACGGAAAGCACGATCGGTCTATACGAGCCATCCTCCCATCGGGCGTTGATCGCTTCGGCCTCCCGAGCCGCTTCCGCTTGGAGGTCTCTGTAGGCGCCGAGCTTGCTGCGGGTCGGGGCGGCCGCCTGGATGAACACGAGCTTGCCGCGCCACTCCGGGTGGGACTGCAGCAGAACGTCGACCGCGCGTATGCGGTCCACAATGCCCTTGGTGTAGTCGAAACGTTCGATTCCGACCGCGATCCGCGTCTCAAGGCTTAGCCCGAAACGGCTACGGACGGCCTGGCGGCACTCTTCGACCGGGGCCTGCCTCGCCAGCGCGGCCGGGGGCCATTCGATCGAGATTGGATAAGGGCGAACCAGAGTTCTCGTGCCCGCCAAGCGTCACGGAGCTTCGCTCGCGATCAATGCGGCTCTCCATGAAGCGGTCGACCGCCTCGATGAAGTTGTTGCAGTGGAATTGCGTGTGGAAGCCGAGGATGGAGCTTCCGAGGAGTCCGTCGATGATCCGCTCCCGCCAGGGACAAATGCTGAAAGTTTCCGGGTTTGGCCACGGAATGTGCCAGAACGCGATGATCGTCGCGCGGGGAAGGCGCCGGCGGAGCATGCGCGGCAACAAGGCGAAGTGATAGTCCTGCACCAGGACGATGGGGTCGTCGCGGTCCGCCTCCTCGACGATGACGTCAGCAAAGCGCTGATTGACCGCGACATAATGCGCCCAGTCCTGTTCGCGGAACGTCGGTCGCACGAAGGCGATGTGGCAAAGCGGCCATAAGCCCTCGTTGGCGAAGCCATAATAATAGCCGTCCTGCTCCTCGTCGCTGATCCAAACCCGTCGCAGCGCATAGGCGGGGGCGTCGGGCGGCACGGCGACCCGGTCCGACCCGTCGACCATCTCCCGATCCGCAGATCCTGAGCCATGCGCGACCCAGACCCCGCCGCAGGCGCGCATCACCGGCTCGAGCGCTGAGACCAGGCCGCTCGCCGGCGTTTGCAGCACCACTTGGCCGTCGACGTGGTTGTGGATGTAGGGCTCGCGGTTCGACACGACCATGACCTGCGCCCCAGGCAACTCCTGGTCGAGCAGTTGATGCAACGTTTTCTGCGACCATTCCACGTGGATGCCATCGGCGTACTGTCGCTCGAGCCGGAGTTCGGACAGCATCGCCTCGATATCCCGCCCGATCGCCGTTTCGACGTGCCGCGGACCATAGTCGGCGCGACCAAGATTGAAATTGGTGATCGCGTGGCGGAGCGATCGGGTCCACCCCTTGAGCAACGCCAGCACGATCGCCGTCGCGAGCAGCCCCAGCCCAGCGGCGACGCCGATGAGTGCGAGCGCCATGTAGAATTCGGCCTCATGCGCCCGCCGCTCGATGAACGAGAGATCGTGCACAACGACGAGCGAGCCCTCTTCTTCCTTCGAGGACAGCGGAAAGAACGCGAGCGCGAGCGGCGGCTCCTGTTCGTGAAGGACTTTAAACGTGTCGACTTTCGGCAGCGGGGGCTTCGGGCATTGCGCTGCGCTCGGCATGTCCTTTGTGGCGTAAACCATGTGTCCGAGAGGGTTGCAAAAACCCAGCGCCTGAAGCCGCTCGTCCTCCACGAGCTGTTCGAAAAACGGCTCGAGATCCCGTTCAGGCTTCGCCGCCAGCCCCGCAGCGACCCGCTCCTGGATGGACCGGTAAACCAGGCGAGCGCGCAATTCGATGTCGCGTTGCGACCATTCGTCGACAATGACCGACGCCATTTGGGTCATTGCGCCGATGAGAACCGCGACGGCGGCCAGCCCGAGAATGGAGTAACGGACCGACGAAAGGCGCAGCAGCGCCGATATGCGGCCTCGCAGGTCCGCCAACCAACGACCGGCGCCGCGAGCCGACCGCCGCAAGGCGCCGCCCGCTATCGCGTGTCTGCGCAGCCCGCCGCCGCGAGCCGCTTTCCCACGCGCATCGGATCTGCGATCGAGGCCGCGCGCCGCTTCGACTTCGGCCATAGATCGCCGACGACCGTTCACCTGCCAGGTCGCCGCGGCGGATGAGCCCGCGCGGCGATCATATCAGCTCGCGCATTCTGCTCCACACGAGCCTCCCGACGCCAGTCAACTGCATTTATCATTCCAAACCGCACACGGACGGCCAGTTTGTCAAGGAAGAGGAACCCCGGCGGCGCCGAACGCGCCGATCCGTAATTCAAAGCGCCTCGGCGTCACGCCGACACGCGCGGCTCTACGAGGGCGCCGCTCTGCTCGCTCGCAGGAGCGGTCAAATGCACCGCCCCCCGTCCACCTCCAGCACCACCCCGGTCAGGAAGTTCGCCTCGTCGCTGGCCAGAAAGAGCGCCGCCTGCCCAATGTCCTGCGGCGTCGAGAATCGCCCGAGCGGCACCGTCGCCTTGAAGGCTGCGCGCTTCTCGGGCGTGTCCTCGCCCATGAACATGGCGAGGAGCGGCGTTTCGCCGGCGACGGGAGCGAGCGCGCAGACGCGGATCTTGTCGGGCGCAAGCTCGACCGCCATCGACTTCGTCATCACATGCACCGCGCCCTTCGAGGCGTTGTAGACGGTCAACCCAGGGCGGGGGCGCAGAGCCGCGGTCGAGCCGACGTTGATGAAGACGCCGCCGCCGTGAGCGCGCATATGTGGGATGAAAGCCTGGGCGGTCAGCAGGATCGATTTGACGTTGACCGCGAAAATGCGGTCGAACTCCGCCTCCTCAACCTCCATGAGCGGCTTGTTGCGATGCGTCGTGCCGGCGTTGTTGACGACGATGTCGACCCGCCCGAGCGCGTCGATCGCCGCGCGCGCCGCGCGCTCCATGTCGCCGCGGTTTGACACGTCGGCCCTAAGCGCCATCGCCGCGGCGCCGAACCGTTTGGCGGCCGCTTCCGCCACGTCGCCCTTGACGTCCAGGCAGGCCACCCGCGCGCCTTCGCGAACGAAAGCCTCGGCGATGCCGAACCCGAACCCCTGCCCCGCGCCCGTCACCAGCGCCGCCTTGCCATTCAGCCGCATAGGTTTGCCTCTTCGCCCGCACGCCCTCAGCCGGCCTTGCGACCTGCCGCCGCGAGCCCCTCGTCGATCTCGCGCGCCCGCTGAGCCGCCGGGCGCGATCCAACGAGAGACCAATAGCGCTCAAACGCAGGTCGCTTGTCGATCACGCCGTACATCATGCCAGATCCGATATGCGATCCGACGTAAGCGTCCGCCGCAGTGAAGCGGTCGCCTGCTATGTACTCGGAGCGGTTTAGCTGATCTTCGAGCGCGGCGAGCACTTCCTCCTGGGTGCCGTAGCCGACCATTTTGGTTCGCTCGGCCGGCACAACGAGTTTGAGCGCCTTGTTAGTGTTGGCCGCTTCGACCGGTCCGGCGCCGAAGAACAGCCAGCGGTAATAGGGCCCGCGGAGGCGCGAGCCTGACGGCGGCGCCAGACCGGTCTCTGGAAAAGCGTCCGCAAGATAGGCGCAGATGGCCGCCGCCTCGGTGACGATCGTGTCGCCGTGGCGCACCGCGGGGACTTTGCCCATCGGGTTGATCGCCAGATATTCCGGCGACTTCATACTCGCGTATTCGAGAACTTCGGCTCTGTAAGGTTGGCCGACTTCCTCCAGCATCCATCGCGCGATGCGGCCGCGCGACATCGGGTTGGTGTACAGAACCAATTCGTCCGCCATCGGCGATCTCCCGTTGCTTTCGCGCCCAAAGGCCCGCTCGTTGAGGTTTGCGTGCGCGATAACTAGATTGTTGGATAACTCCTGCTCTTTTTGACATCGCCGGACAAGTCATGCGCATCGAAACCGACGTCAAGCTCGATTTCAAGGACGTCCTCATTCGCCCCAAACGCTCGACGCTCAACACCCGCAGCGCCGTCGACGTCGAACGCGCCTTCCGGCTCCTGCACACCGGCTCGGAATGGCGAGGCTTTCCCCTAATCGCGGCAAACATGGACGTGACCGGGACCATGGCGATGGCGCGTGCGCTAGGCCAACACGGGGCGCTCACCGCCCTGCACAAGCATTACCCGGAGCCGAAGCTGGTCGAATTTTTTGCCGGTCCCGATGGCGCGCACGCCTTCTATTCCCTCGGCACCACGCCTGCCGACGTCAAGAAGCTCGCCGCGGTGGCGAAGGCGGCGCCGATCCGGTTCATCTGCCTCGACGTCGCCAACGGCTATGCGGAAAAATTTCTCGACGCCGTCAAGCGGGTGCGCGACGATTACCCGCATGCCGTGATCATGGCCGGCAATGTCGTCACCGGCGACATGACGGAGGCGCTGATCCTCGCCGGCGCGGACATCGTCAAGATCGGCATCGGCCCCGGCTCGGTCTGCACCACGCGGCGGGTGACCGGCGTCGGCTATCCGCAGCTCTCTGCGATCATCGAATGCGCCGACGCCGCGCACGGGCTGAAAGGCCAGGTCTGCGCCGACGGCGGCTGCACCGCGCCCGGCGACGTCGCCAAGGCCTATGGCGCCGGCGCCGATTTCGTCATGCTGGGCGGCATGCTCGCCGGCCATGACGAATGCGAGGGCCAAATCCGCTACGAGGAGCGAGGCGGCGAGAAGGTAGCCGTCGGCATGACCTTCTACGGCATGTCGTCCGAGACGGCGATGAAGAAGCACTCGGGCGGCGTCGCCCATTACCGCGCCGCCGAAGGCAAGACGGTCGAGACGCCCTATCGCGGGTCGGTGGACGGCACGATGACCGAGATCATGGGCGGCGTGCGCTCGATGATGACCTACATCGGCGCGGCCCACCTCAAGGAGGTCCCGAAGCGCACGACCTTCGTGCGCGTCACCGCGCAGACCAACGATGTGTTCGGAGGGTGAGAGAACGCGCAGAAGGCCGTGGCGCTCAATGCGACGCCTCGACCTCGCAGGGCGCCTCGAATTTCGTCCAGCTTCGCGGACCTAACCTTTCGAGGGCAGCTTTCCAGCAGCGGCTAATTTTGCGTCAAGCGCGGCCTTTTTTTCCCGGGCAACTGCGGGCCCTACATAGAAGTGGTCGAAACATTCTTCGAGTATTTCTAGGCACCATTCCGCTTCATGAGGCTCTACATCTATGATCTGTAATGCAGTCTTGTCATTGATTGGGTGCGCCGAAAAATTCCCAAAATGCCTTATAGCGTCAATTGTCTGGCTCAATCTTTGCGGGGCGGCTTTTTTGGGATCTGGTTCGTTCAACAATAGGTCGATTTCTGCCGCGAGATCGCGAGCTCTGTATCCAAAAGCGTGAAGTATATTTTGTAGGCATCGTCTCGACAGCGCGGCCGAGGCTTTTGCGCTGACCGGCAAAACATTACACGCCTCAATGTAGTCCGAGGCTATTTCAGGGGGAAGTTCCGGAGGAACAGGTCCACGATTCGCGCCGATTGGATAGACCCGTCGCCAGTCTAACACATCGTCGTCCTTCCATAGTGACGCAATTTCGATGACAACATCTCGACACTTAGAGCAATCAGTAGTTCTATATTTCCAATACCCTCCACGCCCTCTGACGATTTGGTTCCAATCGTTAAGCATCGTTTGGTCAGACCAGCGCTCGTGAAAATCGGTCCCACAATGCGGGCACTTCATATCAATCGCCTCTAACGTTATTTCTTCCTTGGTTTTCTGTTTATCTTATTCATATGAGTTTTTACTCTCACAACTTTTAAACCAGATTTGGTCTTTACACGCCGAGTTGACGCGCTAAACCACGACCATAACTTGGGAACTTTCATTAACGTTCTCCACTTTAGATTGATTGACCGTCCATCGGTAAACGGTCTTGCCGCACGCCTCGTACCAGTCAGCAATGGCCAATTAGCCGCGGGCGCGCAAGGCGATTTTGGCCCCCTCCACGGCCAATTGCTGACCGAGGTCGCGTCAGGCCGCGGGTTTCGTCCATAAACGGCAGACCGGATAATAACATCAAGACCGAAGTCCGGTTCGCCCGTCCAAGACCCCGCGACAACCGGACGTTGGTCGACGGCGCCCGCGCATGCTAAAAGGCCGCTCATGACTGCCGCCGCCTTGAGAATCGAGGACAGCGCGCCCGTATCCCTCGCCGGCGCGACGCGCGCCCAAATCACGGGCGCCCTCACCGAGATCGGAGCGCCCGAGCGCGAGCTCAAGATGCGCGCTTCGCAGCTGTGGCACTGGGTCTACCATCGCGGCGCGCACGAATTCTCCGCGATGCGCAATATCGCCCGGCCGGTGCTCGACCGGCTCGCCGACCATTACACGCTGGCGCGCCCCGAGATCGTAACCGAGCAGGTCTCCGCCGACGGCACCCGGAAGTGGCTCCTGCGCTTGGCCCCGGCCCACCGCTTCGACAAGGGCGCCGAGATCGAATGCGTCTATATCCCTGAGTCGGAGCGGGGCACGCTTTGCGTGTCGAGCCAGGTCGGCTGCACCCTCAACTGCTCGTTCTGTCACACCGGCACGATGCCGCTGGTGCGCAACCTGACGGCGGCCGAGATCGTCGGCCAGGTCATGGTGGCGCGCGACCGGCTCGGCGATTTTCCTGGCGGCGTAGCTCCGGCCGATGGGCTCACGCCCAAGGGCGAAGGCGTGCGCGCGGTGTCTAACATCGTCTTCATGGGCATGGGCGAGCCGCTCTACAATTTCGAGGCCGTGCGTGACGCGATCGCCATTCTGACCGACGGCGACGGGCTTTCCATCTCGAAGCGGCGCATCACCGTCTCGACCTCGGGCGTCGTTCCCGAGATGGCGCGGCTCGGGGCGGAGTGCGGGACCATGCTGGCGGTCTCGCTGCATGCGACCAACAACGCGCTGCGCGAAAAGCTCGTGCCCTTAAATCGCAAATTTCCGATCGAGGCGCTGCTCAAGGCTTGCCGCGACTATCCTGGCGCCTCCAACGCGCGGCGCATCACGTTCGAATATGTGATGCTGAAGGGCGTCAACGATTCCGTGGCCGAGGCCAGGGCGCTGGTGCGCCTCTTGAAAGGCCTGCCCGCCAAGATCAACCTCATTCCGTTCAACCCGTGGCCCGGAAGCACGTTCGAATGCTCCGACTGGGGGACGATCGAGCGTTTCTCGGAAATCGTCTTCAACGCCGGCTACGCAAGCCCGGTGCGCACGCCGCGCGGGCGCGACATTCTCGCCGCCTGCGGCCAGCTCAAGAGCGAGAGCGAAAAATTGCGCGCCCGCGCCCGCATGATGCTCGAAGAAAGTTTGGCGGTTGGACAGGACTGAGACGCGGCCTATTGTCGGCGAAGCGAATCGCGCGCCGATTGAGCCCGCGCCCTTCGACACGCGCCGGCCGATCGTCTGTCAGACCCGGAATCGATGAGCCAGGACCTATCGACCAAGACTCGGGACCCGGCCGCTAACGAGGGCTTGCGGCCGCCCAAGCGCAGCGAGCGCCTCAGGCAGCGGGCGGCGTGGATGTATTTCGTCGAGGAAATGACCCAGAGCGCCATCGCTGACGCGCTCGGCGTCGGGCGGGTTACGGTCGTTCGAATGCTGGCGGAAGCCAAGGCGCTCGGCGAAGTGCGCATTGCGCTTTCGCGCGGCGACGCGGAGCTTGGCGGCCTGGAAGCGGCGTTGTGCAAACTGTACGGATTGTCCGAGGCGTTCGTCGCGCCGCTGTCCTCGGACTCCGCCGACCCGACGGCGCCGATCGGCGCGGCGCTCGGCGACCATGTCTCGGCCTTGTTGCGCCATCACATGAAGATCGGCTTCGGCTGGGGTCGCACGCTGAACTCTTCGCTCGAATACCTAAGCGAGCGCTCGATCAAGGGCCTGAGCGTTGTATCGCTGGTCGGCGGCGTCACCCACTTCGTGCAGGACAACCCGGCGGAGTTTCCCTCCGCCTTCGCCCGAGCCTTCAACGCCGACTGCTATCTCATTCCCTCTCCCGCGCTCGTCGACAGCCCGGCAACCAAGAGGGCGTTGATCGAGCGCTGTGGGCTCAAGTCCGTCTATGATTTCGCTCAGGCGCTCGACGCGGTGGTGGTCAGCGTCGGCTCGCTAGGATCGGAAGCGGCGATCGCGCGCTTTGCGCTTATCGGCGAGGCCGACCGCAAGGCGCTCCGGGAATATGGCGGCGTCGGCGAAATGCTGTGCAATGTCTTCGATGATGAAGGCCGAATTGTCGATCACCCGCTGAACCAGCGGGTGATGTCGGTCCCGCTCGAAGCGGTGCGCGCCGCCCCAATTCGCGTGTTGGCCGCAGGCGGCGCGCACAAACTCGCGGCGATCCGCGGAGCGCTCAAGCTGCTCAAGCCGACCACGCTGGTGACCGACGCCGCGAGCGCGCGCAGGCTGACGGAGGCATCGAGGTAGGGATCGGGAGTTGCGGTCTTGCGCCCTCCCGGCCCCATCCTATATGACCACAGTAGTCACCACGCCACAGAGAACTCCTGCATGCGGGAAATTCAGTTCCGGGACGCAAAGGCAAGCCTCTCGGCTGTCGTGGATGACGCCTTGCGAGGCGAGCCCGCCATCATCACCCGCCGCGGCAAGCGGGAAGCCGTCATTCTGAGCTTCGAGGAATGGGAGCGGCTGTCTCATGTGCCGTCCTTCGGCCGGCTGCTTATGGCCGCTCCGATCAGTCCGAATGATCTGCCTGCGCGCGACCGCGCGCCGCCACGCACGGCCGAACTCTAAGCGCCGGTGTACTTGGTCGATACGGACGTCATCTCGGCCGGCGCGCCGGCCCGACTCGCTCCGCCGGAGCTCGTGACCTGGATGGAGGCGCATTCGGCCTTGCTGTTTCTCTCGGCCGTGACAGTGGCGGAGATCGAAGACGGCGTCGCAAAGCTCCGGCGCGAGGGCGCGACGCGCAAGAGCGAGATTCTGGCCGCGTGGCTTGAAACCGTTTTGCACCTCTATGGCGATCGCATCCTCTCCTTCGATGCGCCGACAGCGCGAATCGCGGGCGCCTTGTCAGACCGCGCACGCGGCCAAGGTCATGCGCCAGGATTGGGCGACATTATCATCGCGGCGACGGCGCGGCGCCAGAGCTTGACGATCCTAACGCGCAACGTCCGGCATTTCGAACCGTTGGGCGTGTCAGTGCTGGATCCTTTCGCGACCTTGCCGCCGGGCTGACAGCGGCCGGAATCCCTCAGCCTTTGCCCGCCCTCACCAGCTCCTCAATCAGCCGCGCGACCTCGCGGCGGACTTCGAGATGAGGCATGTGGCCGACATGGGCGAAGCGATGCAGCGCGATGAGCCCGCCGAAGCCCTCCATTTGATGGGCCGGCGTGATGCGATCCTCGAGCCCGATCACGATCTTGGTCGGCGCCTGAGGGCTCATGAGAAGGCCGCGAATGTCGATCATTTGTTTGCCGCTGGCCAGGATGGCCCTGGCGAGTCGGCGCTGGTCGGCGACCAATGGCCGCTCCTGGCGAAGCCGCAAAGTGGTCCGGGCGAGCGCTGAACCCAACGCGGCGGGGTCGGTCGCCAGCATATTGAGCCACGGCGCAAGCGCCGCCTCGGTGTCCGCCTGCAGAAAGCCATCAAAGAAGGCGGCGCTGGTCTCTGGGCCGAGGCCCGCCGGCGCGATCAGCATCAGCGACAGCGCTGTGACGCCCGGCTCGTGCGCGAGCGCCGCGGCGACCGCGCCGCCGAGCGAGTGGCCGACAAGATGCGCGGCGCCGACGCCCTCTTCGATCAGCGCGGCGCGCGCCGCTTCGACCAGGGCCTCGAAGCTCGCGTCCGCGCCGAGCGGCGAGAGTCCGTGCCCCGGCAGGTCGATCGCCAGAGCCGGCTGCGTCTCGGGCAGAAGGCGATGAACCGGCCGCCAGCCGTTGAGATCGGCGCCGAAGCCGTGCAGGAACACGATCGGCGCGCCCTCCCCTCGCTTGAGCCACAAACGATGCACGCTCGACGGAGACAGGCGGGAGCCGCCAAGCTGCTCCACGTCGCGCCGCTGAACGCGCCCGTGCGGGCCGGACCCGATCACGCCCTCGAGCCGCAAGCCGCGCTCCCGCGCCATGCGTCGGGCGGCGGGCGTCGCGCGCGGACGCTCCGCGAGCGAATCTCCTCCCCCCATAGGGCGTCCGGAAGGACGCCCGTCTTTCGACGGGCTATCGTGGGGGAGGCCGGGAGGGGGGTCGCGCCATGCGCCTCCGATTTGCAGCCGATCGATCTGCTCCGAGTCTTCAGACCTCTGCTCGCGCACGAGGCTACGCCCTCTAGCGTCCGAGCGACCCCCCACCCCATCCCGCCCCCGCCATAGGGCGTTCGGAAGAACGCCCATCTCTGGACGGGCTATGGGGGGCGGGGGCGCCGTCTCGTTTCCCGTCTTGTCGCCCGCGTCCCCCTTCGCTGGCGGAATGAAATTCTCCCCGTCGGCGAGGATCCAGCCAATGCAGGCGCCGACCGGCAGCACGTCGCCCTCGGACGCAGCGATGAATTTCAGCACGCCCGAAGCTGGCGCGTCGACCTCCATCGCCGCCTTGTCGGTCTCGATCTCGAACAGCGTCGCGCCCTTTTCGACATGCGCGCCCTCGGCTGCATGCCAGCGCCCCATCCGGCCCGACGTCATGTCCATATCGACCCGCGGCATGACGATCTCAACCGCCATGGATCAAACCTCGCCGCGCGCCAGACGCCGCGCGCCCATGACAATGTCCTCGACCTGCGGAACCGCCGCCTTCTCCAGAACCGGGCTATAGGGGATCGGCGCCTCGGCGCCGCCAAGCCGCATGATCGGCGCCTCGAGATAATCGAAGGCCTCGCTCTCGGCGACGATGGCCGAGATTTCCGCCCCGATCCCCAGCGTCTTGACGCCCTCGTAAACGGCGAGAAGCCGCCCGCTCTTTTTCACGCTGGCCACGATCGCGTCTTTGTCGATCGGCCTTAAAGACCGAAGGTCGATCACCTCGGCCTCGATCCCGTCCTTGGCCAGGATGTCCGCCGCCTCCAGCGCGCGATGGACCATGATCGCCGTGGCGACGATCGTGAGATCCTGGCCCTCGCGCCGGACCACCGCTCGGTCGAGCGGGGTCTCATAATAGCCCTCTGGCGTTAAGCCCTTCATCTTGTAGAGGAGCTTGTGCTCGAACACGATCACCGGGTCGGGGTCCTTGATCGCGGCGAGCAGCATGCCCTTCACGTCTTCCGGCGTCGACGGCTCGACCACCTTGAGGCCGGGGACATGCGCGTACCAGGCTTCGATGCTCTGGCTGTGCTGCGCGGCGCCGCCAAGGCCCGATCCGGTCGGCATGCGAAAGACGACCGGAACATTAACCGCGCCGCCCAGCATATAGCGCAGCTTGGCGGCCTGATTGACGATCTGCTCCATCGCCAGCATTGAAAAGTCCGAAAACTGAAACTCATAGACCGGCAACATGCCGGTCAGCGCCGCGCCGACCGCGACGCCCGCTCCGCCCAGCTCGGAGATGGGTGTATCCATGACCCGCTCCTCGCCGAAGCGTCCGACGAGATCGCCCGTCACCTGGAAGGCGCCGCCATAGACGCCGATGTCCTCGCCCATCAGGAACACGCGCTCGTCGCGCTCGAGCGCGATGCCGAGCGCCTCGCGAATGGCCTCCGCATAGGAGAGCTCGCGAACGCTCATGCGCCCGCGCTTTCGGCCGGCGAATAGACGTCGCGCATTACGTCCGCGGCCGACGGCCAGGGGCTTGCGCTCGCCTCGGCTGCCGCCTCGGCCATTTCCCTTTCGACCTCGGCGGCGATCGCCGCAATCCGTTCCTTGGTGGCGAAGCCCAGCGCGACGATCTCCGTTTCGAAGCGCGCGATCGGATCGCGCGCCGTCCAGGCCTCGATCTCCTCACGCGAACGATAGCGGTTGCGGTCGGAACGGGAGTGGCCGCGGGTGCGATAGGTCTTCGCCTCGATCAGCGTCGGACCCTCGCCGGCCCGGGCCCGGTCGGTCGCCTCGAACGCGGCCGCGGCCACGCCGGCGAAATCATTGCCGTCGACCATGACGCCCGGAATCGCGTAAGCTGCGGCGCGGTCGGCGACATTGGCGACGGCGGTCGCGCGGCCTATCGCCGTCGACATCGCATATTGGTTGTTCTCGCAGACGAAGACGACCGGCAGCTTCCAGATCGAGGCGAGGTTCAGCGCCTCGTGAAACGCCCCCTCGTTGTTGGCCCCGTCGCCGAAGAACGCCACTGCCACCGCGCCGGTCCGCAGCTTCTTGGCGCTGAGCGCCGCGCCGACCGCGATCGGCAAGCCCCCGCCGACGATGCCGTTCGCGCCCAGATTACCCTTGGCCGGGTCGGCGATATGCATCGACCCGCCGCGTCCCTTGCAATAGCCGCTCTCGCGGCCGAGGAACTCGGCGAACATCGGCTTAAGTTTAGCGCCCTTGGCGATGCAATGTCCGTGGCCGCGATGCGTCGAGGTGATGTAGTCAGCGTCGGTGAGCGGCGTGCAGGCGCCGACCGCAGTCGCCTCCTGCCCGATCGACAGGTGCATCGTCCCGTAACTCAAGCCCCGAATGTACAAATCTTCCGCCGCCTCCTCGAAACGGCGGATTCGGTGCATCCGTCTGAGCGCGCCGAGCGCGTCCTCCACGCTCAAGCGATCATAGACTTCGGGACGGGCGAGATTGAAACGCGCGGCATCTGGATGTGACGTCAATCGAAAGGCCTCCTGAGGCCGAGGTTTTGGTTGGTTTGTGATAGAGCAATTCCGAACTTTTGTCTTGGACGAAAAGCAAACGTTCAGAACTTTGATTGATAGGGCCTATTACTCAATTGACGCGAAGTTTGGGAAAATATCCCCCTCGCGCTGGGTGACAACTCCCTCTTTTCAAGGCAGTATGCCGGGGTCCAGGGAGGGAACGCCGATGTTCAAAAACATCAATTATACACTATTGCTCGGTTCGGTTTGCGTCGGAGCATTCGTAGCCGCGGGCGTAGCACGCGCGCAGGAGGTCAAAAACGCGTCGGCCGCGATGGCCGCGACCGCGGCGATCACGCCGGTCTCGCAGCAGCAGCTCAACAACGCCCACAAGGATGGGGAGAACTTCCTTCACACCAACGCCAACTACGAGCAGACTCGTTTTTATCCGAACGCGCAAATCAACCGCGGCAACGTGCGGCATCTGCATCCGGCCTGGATCTTCTCCACCGAGGTCAAGGAATCGCTCGAAACCTCGCCGATCATCGTTAACGGCGTCATGTACGTCACCACCTCATACAGCCACGTCTACGCGCTCGACGCCAAGACCGGCGCGGAGATCTGGCACTACAAGCCCAAGCTCGGCCCGGTCACCACCTTCTGCTGCGGCCCGAACAATCGCGGCGTCGCCGTCTATGAGGACAGGGTCTATGTCGGCACGCTTGACGCCAAGCTGGTCGCGCTCGACGCCAAGACCGGCGCCGAGGTCTGGTCGCAGCAGGTCGGCGATCCCGAAAAGGGCTATAGCGAGACGATGGCGCCGACCGCCGTCGACGGCAAAATCCTGATTGGCACCAATGGCGGCGAGTACGGCATCCGCGGCTTCGTCAAAGCTTACGACGCCAAGGATGGCAAGCTCCTGTGGAGCTTCGACACCATCCCTGAGAGCTCGGTCGGCGTTTGGGCGACGAAGGACGCCACCGGCCGCGACATGCACCGCGACATCGAGGCCGAAAAGGCGGCGCTGGCGAAGAACGGCGACCCCTACAAGACGCTCGGCGGCGGCGTGTGGCAGAACCCATCGATTGATCTGGCGGCGAAGCGCATCTACTTTGTCGTCGGCAATCCCTCGCCCGACCTCGACGGCTCCGTGCGGCCCGGCGACAATCTCTACACCGACTCGCTTGTCTCGCTCGATCTGGACACCGGCAAATACGTTTGCCACTTCCAGTACATCGCCCATGACGTCTGGGATCTCGACGCCGTCAGCCCGACCGTTCTGGTCAACGCGGCGGACAAGTCCGGCAAGGTGGTTCCGGCCGTCCTGCACGCTGGCAAGACCGGCTACGTCTACGTAAACGACCGCAAGGACTGCAGCCTCATCCGCTATTCCGACCCGATGGTGTCGCAGGAGGGCCGGTGGACGCTGCCGACTCCGACCAAGCCGCTTGACCCCAACTCCGCCAAGATGTTCCCCGGCGCGAATGGCGGCGTCGAATGGTCGCCGATCGCGACGGATCCGGCGCACGGCATGGCCTATGCGATCAACCTGCATCAGCCGATGACCTACACCGTCGCCAACGCCCCCTATCCCGACGGCAAGCTCTGGCTCGGCGGCGCGTTTACGATCATCCCGGGCGAAGAGAGCTTCGGCAATGTCAGCGCGGTCAACTACAACACCGGCAAGATCGCCTGGCAGGTCAAGACGCCGCAGCCAATGATCGGCGGCATTCTCGCCACATCCGGCGGCCTGCTCTTCACCGGCGAAGCCGACGGATGGTTCAAAGCCTACGACGCCGCCACTGGCAAAGTGCTTTGGCAGTTCCAGGCTGGCGCCGGCGTCAATGCGCCTCCGTCTTCTTACGCGGTCGACGGCAAGCAATATGTCGTGGTCGGCTCGGGCGGCAACGCCCAGATCGAACTCGAAGCGCGGCAACAACATGATCGCCTTCACGATCGAGTAAAGGCTCTCGCTTTCGCTGGCCGTTTCCCCCCGGATCCAAGTCCGGGGGGCGGCGGCCTTTTCGTTTGACCTTAAGCGATCACCGCGCGCGAACGGGCGCGATGTTGGCGCAGCGAAGGAATCTCTCTCATGTTGCGTAGCGTTGCTGTGGCCGCGCTCCTAGCCGGCGCGACCGCCGCTTGGGCGGATTCGATCGAGGACAAGGCGGCGCTCTGCGGCGCGTGCCACGGCGAAAAAGGCCTACCGGCGGACCCGACGACGCCCATCATCTGGGGGCAAAATGCAGGCTATCTCTATCTGCAGTTCCGCGATTTCCAGAAGGGCGCGCGAAAGGACTATCGGATGACGCCAATCGCCCAATACGTCGTCAAACAAGACGCGCTGGCGCTCGCCGAATATTTCGCCGCCAAACCCTGGCCGAAGACCGGGGCGCCCAGCGCTTCCAAGGCGGATGAGGCGGCAGCAATGACGGCGATCAAGTCGGTCGTCTGCACGAGCTGCCATCTGGAGCAGTTTCAAGGCGATTCGTCCATTCCGCGGCTCGCCGGCCAGGAACGCGATTATCTCGCCAAGACGATGACAGATTTCCGGACTCGCACCCGCGCCAACAATCCCGGCATGTCCGACCTCATACACACCGTCACGCCCGAGCAGCAAGCTGCGATCGCCGCCTATTTGGCTGGGCTTTAGAGTCGAAACCAAATCGTGTGCTTGCGCCGGTGGGGAACCGAGGGGATTCGACAAAGACACGAACTCGTGGTAACGTTGTTAACTTTCAATTTGCGCTGGCGATTGGTGGCGTAGGATTGGCCGGCGCGCTTTGCCAGTACCCTGTCGATTCCTGGTCATCCGGGAGAATGTCGGCAAACGGGTGATCTGACGTTTCTGCCGACACTTCCTCGGGAGGAACCTCATGCGCTTGAAACAATCGGTTGTCGGGATCCTTGCGGCCGCAGCGCTCGTCGTTGCGGGCCTATTTGCGCCGAGCATTGGCGTCGCCCAGGATGGCAAAGTGAAGACGGCGATGGAACTCTTGAGGTCAATGGCGGATAAACTAGGTCCGCCAAAGATCGAAGGGATGGATACTGTTGCCGGGAAACAGCTGCCCGCAATTTACTTCGGCTCAACCAAGATGAATAACAACTTTTCGCTTGTTGATGACGTTGTGAAACAAGCAGGCGGGACAGCCACAATTTTCGTAAAGAATGGTGACGAATTTGTCCGAGTTGCTACGAACGTGAAGAAGGACGATGGTTCACGGGCGATCGGAACAATTCTTGATCCAAAAGGAAAAGCGATCGCGTCTATCCAGAAGAACGAAGCATTCTATGGAGAGGTCGATATTCTCGGCAAACCGTACATTACGGGATATGAACCAATACGAGATCAATCGAAAGGTGTCATCGGTATATACTATGTTGGTTATTTAAAGTAGGCGGTCTAAACAACAACATAGGACACTTACCAATCCGCCGCCGGCTCAACCCTGAGGGTGTACAGCGTCTTCGCGTCCCAGAAGCGCGCCGGCGGTGAACGTAGAGAGCAGGTGATTCCAGATTTCGCCGCAGGGGTTCAGCGTTCCAGAAGCTTCGCCGCCCGCTCATGCCCGAGGTCGCGGGCGATGTCGGCGGCGGTCTTGCCGCGGTCGTCCTTGAGGTCGAGCGCGGCGCCGCGCTCGATGAGCGTCTTGATCGTGGCGTCGACGTCGTCAACGCCAGCGGACGCATCATAGCCCGCCGCCCACATCAACGCGGTGAGGCCATGCGCATAGCGGCGGTTCACGTCGACGCCGGCTTCAAGAAGCAGCGCGACAACCGGGGCGTAGCCGTGGCCAGCGGCGTAAACGATCGCGCCCAAGCCGTCGTCGTCGAGGGCATTGGGGTCTGCGCCGAACTTCATGAGCCGTTCGACGCTTTCCGTCGAACCGTTGAAGGCGGCGGCGGCAAGCGGGCGCAGACCCTTCCTAGCAGTCAGGTTGGGATCGGCGCCGCCTTCGAGCAGCAACGCGATCACCGCGCCTCGATCCTGCTCGGCGGCGTAGAACAAGGGCGTCGAGCCGTCGACGGCGCGCGCGTTGACGTTGGCGTCGCGCTCGAGAAGCAGCTTGATCAGCGGCAGCTTGTCCGCTTCCGCCGCTTTGGCGAGGGCGGTCTTGCCCTCGCGATCCTTGGCGTCGATCGCCGCGCCGCGATCGAGGAGCGCGCGCGCTTGCGGCTCGCAGCCAAGCCGCGCGGCGGCGAACAGAAGCGTCGCCGCCTGATATTGATCGCCGTCTTGTAGCGCGTCGATTGCGTGAGCGGTTTCGGCGCAGCGGTCCCTGGCGAGCGATGAGCTTGTAGCCGGGATGAAGGCGAGGCTCGCGAGCGCGGCCAGGCGCATAGCCGCTCCCGCGCCTGTGAGGAACGATCGCATTGTCGAAGTGTGACGCATGAGCGCTTTTCTCATGAGAGAGCGCGTCACGCCAGCGCACCCGCGGGACGTAACCGGCCCACTTCCGCGCCGTTCCAGTTGAAGAGGCGCGGCGAGGCGAAGCGCGTCAGGCCATCGGCTGTCCTCTCGTCGAAACCGCCGAAGCGCTGGATGAGCGCCGCGATCATCACTTGCGCCGCGCGGCCCGCCCCATCGTCGGCTTTGACCGCAAGACCGAGCCCGGCTTCGGGCAGCGCGGCGCAGAACACGCCTTCGGCGCCCGCCTTGGTGAAGGCGCGCGCGCCAAGCAAGCGCATCACTTCGGTGTCAAAGCGTCCTCTTCCGGCGACGGTCAGAGGGTGCGCGGCGACGGCTGCGCGAATACGCGCCACTGCCTTGCGGCGTTCCGGCGATAGTCCATGGCCAGTCCCGAGGCGCGCGAAGCCTCGTGCGAGCGCGATCAGCGGCATGGCGTAAGTGGGAATGGCGCAGCCATCGACGCCCCGCATTTCCGCGCTCAGGCGCGCTCCGGTCATCGCTTCGATCGACGCCGCGACCTCGCGCTGCACGGGATGATCCGGCGCGACATAGCCCTTGGGATCCACGCCCATCGCGCAGGAGAGACAGACGAAGCCTGCGTGTTTGCCCGAGCAATTGTTGTGCAGGGCGGTCGGCGTTGACCCTAAGCGCGCCAGCGCGCGGGCTTCGTCCTCGCCGAGCGGCCAGTGCGCGCCGCATTCGAGCGCGCGTTCATCATGATCCGCTTTGGCGAGCATCGCCCGCGCGGTTCCAACATGGTCCTCGCTTCCCGAATGAGACGCGCAGCTCAGCGCAATCTCCTTGTCGCTCAGACCCAGGCGATCCGCAGCGCCGCTTTCGACGAGCGGCAAGGCCTGCAGCGCCTTGACGGCGGAGCGCGGATAAACCGGCGCCTCGGCGTCGCCAAAAGCCATCACCACCCGGCCGTCCGGGTCGACAACTGCGCCGGCCCCGCGATGGGCGGATTCGACGAGGTGGCCGCGGGTGACCTCGACGACCACGGGATTGGCCATAATACTCTCCAGGCTAGCGCTTAAGGCTCAAGCGGAGCGCGCCATCACCTGTCATGCCCGCGGAAGCGGGCGTCCAGCAACCCTCCCCGTGGCCCTGGATTCCCGCTTGCGCGGGAATGACAAAGCAGCTGGCGGACCGATCTACACGTATGACGCCTTCCCCGCTTCGATCCCTTCGCTTACGAAAGGGTGAGACCCACGCAAGGACAGAGAGAATGAAGGTTCGCGACGTGATGACCTATGGCGTGATCGGCGTGCCCGAGGGCGCGAGCGTCGCCGAGGCGGTCGAGACGATGCTGCGTTCGCGGGTGAGCGCGCTCTTCGTGTTCGACGCCGACCACGCGCTGAGCGGGGTCTTGAGCGAGGGCGACCTCCTTCGCCGCAGCGAACTCGGAGCCGAGCACAAGCGCCCACACTGGCTTAACTTTCTGCTGGGCAGCGGGCGCGTCGCCGAATCTTACGCGCATGAGCACGGCCGCAAGGTCGGCGAAGTCATGACCCGCAATGTCGAGACGATCGGGGAAGACGCCGAGCTCAGCGAGGCGGTGGATCGGATGATCCGCCGCCGCGTCAAGCGGCTGCCGGTGCTGCGGGGGGAAACCCTGGTTGGCGTGATTGCGCGCTCCGACCTGCTCAAGGGATTGCTGGCCGCGACGCCGCGAGCGACCGGCCCGCATCCTGACGCCGAGATCAAGGCCGCCATCCAGGCTAAGCTCGACAAGCTCGACTGGGCGCCGCGCGCCAGCGTGCGCGTCGAGGTTCGGAACGGAATCGTCACCTTCGGCGGCTCGATTATCGACCAGCGGCTTCGCGAGGGCCTCAAAGTCATCGCCGAGAACACGCCAGGCTGCGTCGCCGTCCACGACCACATGGCCTGGATCGAGCCGAATTCGGGCGTCGTCATTCCGTCAGAGGGGGACGATCCGAAGGCCTAAAGGCTAGGAGCGCTGTTACTCGGCGATGGCGCCGTGGTTCGCCGGCAACTCTGCGTCCGCCGGCGTCCCCAATCCGGGGGCCGGCGTCCCGCCGTGCCCGCACGCGGCGAGAAAGAAAGCAACCGTTCGAGCGGCGTGGGGGCCAATCTCCGCCCGCAGCCCAGCCAGATCCTCGCCAAACAGCGCTCTCACCAGCATCGGCAACACCACCAGGTCGAGAAAGCGGCGCGCCGTCTCCGGGAGCTTTTCCGGCGCGAAGGCGGGCGAAGCGCCGATGTCGCCGGTCGCGGCCAATTCGCCAAACACGCGGGCAACCGCTTGCGTCGGGCGTTCGCGCCCCATGCGGCTGACGCTTGTCGCGAGATCGGGAAACCGCCGCGCCTCCGCGACCGCCACTCGGATTAGCCCGATCGTTTCTGGACTCAGCAACCGGGTCAAAATGATCGCAGCAAGCGCATCGAGCCGCTGCTCAATCGACCCGCCGGGGCAGGAAAACGGATCCAGGCTCGTGTTCCGGCTCACGAGCCGCTCGATCACCGCGCTGAATAGCGCCTGCTTGCCGGGAAATCTGGCGTAGATCGTCGGCTTTCCGGCGCAGGCGGCCTCGGCGATTTCGTCGACGCTTGCGCCCCGAAACCCGCGTTCGAGAAAAACACGGCCCGCCGCATCGAGAATTCTCTCTTCGACTTGGCCGGCGAGTCCGCGCGGCGGGCGGCCGCACCGAACGACAGCGCGCGGACCTTCGGACGCCGCGTCCGCTTCCACGTCCAGCGCGCGTCCTTTGTCAAAACCTCGATCGCTAAAATCTGTGCTCACGCCCCTTGATTTAGGTTGGACCCTGGCCAAAGTAAAGTGAACGGAACGGTTTCGTTTCGAGGACGTTAAGGCGCTCGGGGGGCCACGAGGAGTTCCGGCCATGGCGCGCAGGAATCAGGACCGAGGCCAGCAAATGTACAAGGACGCGTCCGCGTCCGAGGCCGATTGGGATAAGGTCTCGCCGCCGCGCTCAGGGGGTTCAGCGAGCCCCAAGCGGGACATTATCTCCCTACGCGCTCCGCCGCTCGAGACGCCTGCAGCCGAACGCCCGGTCGAAACGCCCGAGACTGAACGCCCCGCGGAGCCAGGGGAGAAGACCGAGCGCCCGGCCGAGCCCGCCGAGAAGGAGGCCAAGCCGGGACAGCAGCCTGCCTCGAAAGAGAAGAAGCCTGGCGAAAAGCCGCGCAGGAGCTTCCTCCGCCGACATCCGATCCTGGCGCCGGTCGGTCTGATCGCGCTCTTGCTGGCGGCGGCGGCCGGATACCTCTACTGGGATCACACGTCGCATTTCGAATCGACGGACGACGCCTTCATCGCCGCGCGCCAGTTCGCGATCGCGCCCCAGGTTGCGGGCTACGTCACGGCGGTTCCGGTCACCGACAACCAGCATGTCAACAAGGGCGACGTGGTCGCCCGTATAGATCAACGGGATTACCTCGCGTCGCTCGCGCAGGCCCAAGCTCAAGTGGCTGGCGCGGAAGCCGGTATTCACAACATCGACGCGCAGATCTCCACCCAGGATGCACAGATCTCCGCGGCCCAGGCGCAGGTCGGCCAGGCGCAGGCGAACACGGAACTGGCGCGGGTCACCTGGGGACGCGACCAACCGCTGGTGAATAAGGGTTGGGCGACGGCGCAGCAGGGCACGACCGACGTCCAGAATCTGAAGGCCCAGCAAGCCGGCGTCGACAGCGCGCAAGCGGCGCTCAAAGTGGCGCAGCGGCAAATCGACACGCTGAGGGCTCAGCGCGCCTCGGCGGAGGCCAGCCTCGCGCAGGCGGAGGCACAACTCGATCAGGCCAAGCTCAACCTCGGCTATACGACCGTGATCGCCGACCAGCCGGGCCGCGTCGTCAACCTCAGCGGCGCCGTCGGGCAATATGCGCAGGCGGGCACGAACCTCACCATGTTCGTGCCGGACGAAATCTGGGTCACAGCAAACTTCAAGGAGACCCAGCTCGACCGCATGCGGCCGGGGCAACCGGTCGACATGGAGATCGACGCCTACCCGGAACGCGACTTCAAGGGTCATGTCGCCAGCGTGCAGCCCGGCTCCGGCCCGGCCTTCTCGCTGCTGCCGCCTGAAAACGCCACCGGCAATTACGTCAAGATTGTCCAGCGCGTCCCAGTCAAGATCATCCTGGATAACCCGCCGACGGACGTCTCGCTCGGCCCGGGCATGTCGGTCGTTCCGACCGTGCGTGTCGATCCCTCGCCCTCACTTTATGAGCGACTGAAGGCGCGCATAGAGAAATGGCGGGGGCGCTTGTGAGCGACGCCGCCGCGCGAGGCGCGGGCGCTCCGGCGGCTCGCGCCGCGGCGCCGACGAACCCTTGGATCATCGCCGTTCTGGTCGCGCTTGCGGCCTTCATGGAGGTGCTCGACACCACGATCGCCAATGTGGTGCTGCCCTACATCGCCGGCGGCATGGGGGTGAGTTCCGACGAAGCCTCCTGGGTGGTGACGAGCTATCTGGTCTCCAACGCCGTCAGCCTGACGGCGAGTCCTTTCTTGGCGCGCCTGTTTGGCCGCAAGGTCTTCTTCCTGCTCTGCCTCGGGCTCTTCAGCGTGAGCTCGATCCTGTGCGCGCAGGCCTGGAATCTCGACTCGCTCCTTCTGTTCCGCATCCTGCAGGGCCTGGCGGGCGGGGGTATGGTGCCGGTGTCGCAGTCGATTTTGGCGGATTCCTTCCCGCCCGAGAAGCGCGGCCAGGCCTTCGCTTTGTTCGGCGTCGCTGTGGTTGTCGCGCCGGTGGTCGGCCCGACGCTCGGCGGCTGGCTCGCCGACAATCTCAGCTGGCGCTGGTGCTTCCTGATCAACGGTCCGGTCGGCCTCGCCACGATCGCGCTGATCGCCGTCCTTCTTCCCGCCGACAAACCCAATCCGGAGAAGCAAGCCCGGTTCGACGTCATGGGCTTTCTGTTGGTGGCGACGTTCCTCGGCTCGCTTGAGGTCGTGCTCGATCGCGGCCTCGAGGACGACTGGTTCGGCTCAAACTTTATCATAACGTTCACAGCGATTTGCGCTCTCGCCTTCGTGTTCATGATCCCCTGGGAGTTGAGCCGGCGCGATCCGATGATCGATATGCGCATGGTCGGGTCGCGTCAGTTCGGCGCGTGTTTTCTGGTGATGGGGGCGACCGGCGCGATCCTCTACGCGACGACGCAGTTCTTGCCCCTCATGGTCCAGACCGAGTTCGGCTATACCGCGACCTGGGCCGGCCTCGTGCTCTCGCCGGGCGGCCTCGTCACCATGGTGATGATGTTCATCGTCGGGCAGGTGTCGAACCGGATCCAGCCCAAATATCTGATCATGACCGGCGCGATCTTCGCCGCGATCTCGATGTATCAACTGACCAACGTCTACGGCGACCTCGATTTCTGGTTTCTTGCGCGCACCCGCATGGCGCTTGGCGTCGGTCTGCCGCTCATCTTCATCCCAATCATCACAGCGTCTTATGACGGGATTCCGACAAACCGGGTGGACATGGCGTCGGCGCTTATCAATGCCGCGCGCAATACCGGCGGCTCGATCGGGGTGTCGATCGCCTCCAACGTGCTCAACCACCGCGAGCAGTTCCACCAGAGCCGGTTGATCGAGCACGTCGCTCCGTCGAGCCCTCAATATCAAGACACGCTACACCAGGTGACGCACTACTTCGCCTTGCAGGGCTTCTCGCCTGGCGCCGCGCAGGCGCGGGCAACCGCTTGGATCGGCCAGCAGGTGCAGGCTCAATCAGCCTACCTGTCCTACGTCGACGTGTTCTGGGTGCTGATGCTGCTCTCCCTCGCCGCCGTTCCGCTGGCGATGAGCCTGCGCAAGGTCAAGCTCGGCGGTCGGGCCCCGGCGGCGCATTGAGCTGGGGTCGTCCCCCGCCTCGGAGATAGCGCTTTCTTTTCACAATTTTATACCATTATGTTCATATATGACGTCATATCAGGCGCGCCAAGACGTGGCCTACCGGCGAGCTGGACAGCGCGCCGGCGACAACCTCAAACGGTCAACCCGCCTTCCAAGGGAGTGCATCACACCGATGTCGAGATCATCATGCGACCGAACGCCTCAATTCCGGCGCGACGTAACGTCATTTGAAGGCCATGAACGGGAAGGAAACGATGATAAGAACAGAACTGATCGCCGACGGCGTCTTAAAGGTCGTCGCGCCGGCAAAACTACAATCAGGTGATTTCGCTGAACTGGCTCGGCAGGTCGAACCCCTTATCCGGCAAGGGCGCCTCAGCCTGCTAATTGACGCCTCCGATTTGGCCGGTTGGGAAGATTTTGCCGCGCTCGAAGAGCACGCTTCATTCGTGAAAACCCATCAAGAAAAAGTCGACCGCATCGCCGTGATGACAGCGCACGAATGGCAGCGTTGGCTGATCGGCGCGATCAGGGTGTTTTTGCATCCCCAGGTGAGAACTCTTCGAGAAGAGCCAGGAAGGCGAGGCGCTTCATTGGCTCGAGAGTTGAACGGATGGTGACTCGCTCGCATTGCTAGCGACAGCGACTTCGCGCGACCTCGGCCGCCTTGCCTATCGGTCTATTGCCCGTGATTTCAATGGCTTCTAACTATATCATCGTGAACGATATCACCCCTCAGCGCGAGACGCCCACAGCGTCGGGCGAGGGCGGCAAGGGAGTCGGAGGCCGGTCCTTTCCGGCCGAAAACCGAAGCGGAAGCCATTCGATCGACTGTCCGGTTTCGTGATACAGGATCCAGGTTTGCCCTGTCGCCGTGTCGAGGAGTAGGGTCTGGGGGAAAGTCTGAGATTGTGACGCCGGAACCGCCACCATCTGATAGCGCCCGACTTGCGGCTCCTGGGCATGGGCGCTCGTCGCCGTGAAAGTGATCATCAGCAGCGCCAAAACCAGTTTCAGCATAAGATCGCACCTCCGCGCCAAGACAGCTTACGCGATTACCGTGAGTTTTAGTCATCGCGAGGAGCCATGGGGCGTCGAAAGACGCCCGTCTCTCGACGGGCTATGGCGACGTGGCGATCCAGGGGCCGAAGGGCGCCCGACAACTCTTGGGTCGCTTCGCTTGCGCTCGCGATGACGTCTCGCGGTTCGACCAAATTGCATCATCCTTTATCCAGTTCGACAATTGCTTGGAGAAAACCGAATTCTGTGTTATACTTATTTCTGCTCGCGGACCGAACCCGCGTCTTCGGGAGGCCCCATGGCCAGGAGACAGGAGAGAGAGAATTTTTGGCGATATTATACTTGACGGGACCACTCACTTGATATAGGGTTGCGGCATAAGGAGATTTTGCCGTGACGAAGTCGATTTTCTCTGCTCCACACTTCAACGATGAAGCCGCAGCTTACGCTTTCGTCGAGGCGCGGATTTGGGCCAACGGGCGCGTCTGTCCGCATTGCGGGGTTGTCGATAAGAGCGGCGCGCTCAAGGGCAAGACAGATCGTATTGGTTCGTACAAGTGTTATGCTTGCCGAAAAAAGTTCACTGTTAAAGTCGGGACCATATTCGAAGACAGTCATGTCCAGATGCGCGATTGGCTTACCACCATCCATCTTATTTGCTCTTCTAAAAAAGGCATCAGCGCAAATCAACTACATCGCACTTTGGGCGTCACTCTCAAAACTGCATGGTTCATGGGCCATCGGATTCGTGAGGCTTTGCGGGCTGGCGACCTTGCCCCGATGGGGGGCTCTGGCTCAATTGTTGAGATTGATGAGACTTTCATCGGTCGCAAGCCAGACATGCCAATTCAACGCGGCACAAACCACAAGCATGTCGTTTTGACGCTTGTGGAGCGCGGGGGTTCCGCTCGCTCGTTTCACGTCGATGGCGTGAAGAAAGAAGACGTTCTGCCGATTGTTCGCGCCAATCTAGACCGAGAAAGCCATGTTATGACAGATGAAGCCAAGCGCTACGCCCAGCTAGGCGACGAGTTCGCCAAGCATGACGCGATCGATCATTCGCGCAACGAGTATGGCTACACGGACCGCAAAACTGGCGTTTCCATCAACACGAACACGATTGAGGGCTATTACTCAATTTTCAAGCGCGGCATGAAGGGCGTCTATCAGCACTGCGGCGAGAAGCATTTACACCGCTATCTGGCCGAGTTCGATTTTCGTTATTCAAACCGCGCAAGGCTCGGCGTCAATGATGTTGCACGTTCTGATAAAGTCCTTCACGGCGCTTCGGGCAAGCGCCTGACTTATAAGGCGGGAGTTTCTGATAACGGCTGAGTCAGCCTCAATGAGGCCCGTGAATAATTTCAATTGCGATTTTGTGTCAAAAAAGGTGGAATGGTTTTGGGTTTGGAGGCAACAAAATCCCTTGCGAGGACCGTTTCGGCGGGCGTCTCCATAGCCAAGGCGGGGAGCGATTGGAAGACGCTCCCCGCCGCCGTTTTACGCTCGAATAGGAACGATATCGGCACTCGCATCCTGAGAGGGCGCGGCGAACTGAGTCAGTTTGTACCGATCGCCGTTATACGTAACATCCCCGTCCCGTTTCATTCGACTGAGCGTGGACGCTACGGACTGGCGATCCAAATGAGCCCCCCGCCGCTGAGCTATCTCAACAGCGCTGGTCGCATTAAGACCGGTTGTGCCTGCTTCTCGCAGAAGATCCGTAAGCGTCTGACGGAGGCCGCGATTTTCCTTCGTCCTCTCCCGTTCTTCGGGCGCGGCAAACTCCGCTCCCATCAAAGACAATGCCAGTTCAAGGCCCGCAACTTTGTTCCGAAGCGCCTCGATTTCGATGAGCAAGCGATCTCTTTGGCGCTCAATCGCTTTCCGTTGCTCCATCTCAGCTTTCCTTCCCGCCATTTTTATCCTCACTGGTTTGAAGGCACGTGGTCCGGGCGAACGGACTCGAACCGATATTTTCCCCTTGCGAGGAAGCCGCTTGGAAGGCGGCTGCGTCTACCAATTTCGCCACGCCCGGCCACGAATCGCAGGATCGTTGATTTATTGATTCTCGTCAACGGTCATTGCATTGATGTTGTGGGTAGTGGGGATAACTGATGCCTGAGAAGCAAAATCAAATTTCTGACGACGAGCGCATTAAGCGCATTCGCAAGGCCGCCCGTGAGATCGAGACCGATAATGATCCAGCGTCGTTTGAGCGAGCCTTTGCGGTGGTCGCGCGCGGCGCTCAGAAGCCAAAGAAGCGACAACAGGAAAAGAAATAGCCCGCTGCCGAACGGCTTTGGACCGCCGCCGGTCCGGGTCCCGTCAAGTATAATATCGCCGAATAAAACCAAAGAAAGCCAAGCTCTTTTGCTTGGTTTAATTTGGCTGGGCTTGGTTTTGGTTGGATTTATTTGGCGCGACGCCGGCGCGGGCGCTGCTACGCGCGTCCTTCTCCGGCTTCCGCCAGAGCCTTGAGCCCCTCGCGATAGGTCGGATAGGCGGGCGCAAATCCCAGCTCGGCTTTCGCCTTGGCGATCGAAACCCGCTTGTTGTCGGCGTAGAACTCCTGCGCCATCGGCGACAGCCGCGCCTGGTCGAACGGCTCCTCGAACGGCGGCTCGAGCTCAAGCAGCTTGGCCGCATAGGCGATCACGTCCTGGGGCGGGGCCGGCTCCTCGTCGGCGACGTTCCAGATCTGGCCCTTGAGGCCGCGCGTCAGGACGAGGCTCGATATTTGAGCGATATCATCGACATGCGCGCGGTTGAACACCTGCCCCGGCTTGACGATCCGCCGCGCCTCGCTCTTGCGCAGATTGGTGAGCGCGTTGCGCCCGGGCCCATAGATGCCGGCGAGGCGCAGGATGTCCGCTTCCGCCCCCCGCCCCTTTGCCGCCGCCGTCCAGCGCGCCTCGTCCTCGATCCGAACCAGTCCGCGCGCCGTGCGCGTCCGCGTCGCGCTGGTCTCGACGACCCACGCGCCGCCGTGGTCGCCGTAAACCCCGATGGTCGAATAGTAGACCATGCGCCGCAGCCCCGGCGCCGCCGCGATGGCGGCGGCGAAGCGCTCCAGCGTCGCGCAGCGTCCGTCGCGCGGCGGGATCGAGACGACGATCGCCACGGCCTTCCCGAGCGCCTGCTCAAGCCCGGGCTCTGCTTCAGCGCCGTCGAAGCGATAGGCCTCGACGCCCTCGCGACGCAGAGCGCTGACGGCGTCGGCCGTCCGCGCGGTTCCGCTGGCCTCGATCCAGGGCTCGCGCTGAATGAGGCGCCGGGCGCAATAGCCGAGGCCGAAAAAGAAGACTCTCAAGCGCAGGCGCTCCGATTGGCGTGCATTCCATCCGGCGCCGCGCCACCTTCTCCCTCAGGGAGAAGATGTCGGGCGAAGCCGACGGATGATGGTTTGGCCGGCGATTGTTGTTTTTAAAGCGTGCAGGCCCATGCCCGCGAGGGGTCGCTTCCCTCCGCCCCCTCATCCGGCCCTTCGGGCCACCTTCTCCCAGAGGGAGAAGGGGAACCGCTACTTCTTCTTCGGGATATAGAGGTCGGTCAGCGTCCCGGCGAAGGCCTCGGCCGACATGGCGAAGGTCTCCGACAGCGTCGGGTGCGGATGAATGGTGAGGCCGACGTCTTCGGCCTCGGCGCCCATCTCGATCGCCAGCGCCGCCTCGGAGATGAGGTCTCCGGCGTTCGGGCCGACGATGCCGCAGCCGATGAGATGCTGGGTCTCTTCATCCCACAGGGTCTTGGTCAGGCCCTCGTCGCGGCCGAGCGAAAGGGAGCGCCCGCTCGCGGCCCAGGGGAAGACGGCCTTGCCGTATTTGATCCCCTTGGCCTTGGCCTCCGTCTCCGTCAGGCCCGCCCAGGCGACTTCCGGATCGGTGTAAGCAACCGACGGGATCGCCTTGGCGTCAAACGAGGATTTGTGTCCGCTGGCGACTTCCGCCGCGACCTTGGCCTCATGCGTGGCTTTATGCGCCAGCATCGGCTGGCCGACGATGTCGCCGATGGCGAAGATATGCGGCACGTTGGTTCGCATCTGGCGATCGACGGCGATGTAGCCACGCGCGTCGACGGCCACACCGGCAGCGGCGGCGCCGATGCGGGCGCCGTTCGGGCGCCGCCCGACAGAGACCAGCATCGCGTCAAACGTCTCGGTCTTCGCGCCGTCCGGGCCCTCATAACTGACCTTGAGCCCATCCGGCTCCGCCTTCACGGCGGTGACCTTCGTTTTCACCAGGATCTTGTCGTAGAGCCTGCCAATGCGCTTGGCGAGCGGCGTCACAATGTCCAGATCGGCCCCCGGCATCAGCTGGTCCATCATCTCGATCACGGTGACGCCGGCGCCCAGCGCATGATAGACCGTCGCCATCTCAAGCCCGATGATCCCTCCGCCCAGGACCAGCATGTGCTTGGGGATGAAACTGATCTCGAGCGCCGAGGTCGAATCCCAGATGCGCGGATCGGCGGGAATGAATCCGGGCGAAGCCGGTTCGGAGCCGGCGGCGATGATCGCCTTGTTGAAGCGCACGACCCGCGCGCCCTCCGGCGTTTCGACGCGCAGGGTCTTGGCCGAGGTGAACTTGCCCTCCCCAATCACGGTCTTGACCTTGCGCTGCTTGGCGAGGCCGGTGAGGCCGCCGGTCAGCCGCTTGACCACGCCATCCTTCCAGCCGCGGATCGCGGCAGGGTCGAAGGTCGGCGCGCCAAAGCTCACGCCATGCGAACCCATCGCCTTGGCGTCGTCGATGACCTTGGCGACATGCAGCAGCGCCTTGGACGGGATGCAGCCGACGTTGAGACAGACACCGCCCAGCGTCGGGCGCGCGTCGACCAGAACGACGTTCTGCCCCAGATCGGCGGCGCGAAAGGCGGCGGTGTAGCCGCCGGGACCGGCGCCCAGAACCAGGATATCGGCCTCGAAATCGGCCTGCCCGCCGGGGTCAGCGGCGGCCTGCGGCGGCGGACCCGTGGGCGCGGCGGCCTTGGGAGCCGGCTCCTGAATCTCGACGCCGCCGCCTCGGGCCTCGCCGGGCGCGGCGGCTTTGGGCGTCTGAGGCGCTAAGGCCTGCCTTCGTCTCTCCCCCAGCCGAGTAGGTCGCCAGCAGATCGCCCTGGGTGACCTTGTCGCCGACCTTGACGTGAATCTCGCCGATCACGCCATCCTCCGGCGCCGGCACGTCCATGCTCGCCTTGTCGCTTTCGAGCGTCAGGATCGGCTCGTCCTTGCGGACGCTCTGCCCCGGCGCGACAAGGATTTCGATGATCGGCACATCCTTGAAGTCGCCGATGTCGGGGAGCCGGATTTCTTTCGCCATGCCTCATCTCTCTATCGGGCCGCGGTCACAAGATAATGCGCCGCATGTCCTCCAAGAGGCCAGCAAGATGGCGCATGAAGCGAGCGCCCGCAGCGCCGTCGATCACCCTGTGATCGTAAGATAGGCATAGCGGCAGCATGAGACGAGGCTGAAACGCCGTTCCATCCCAAACCGGAGCCATTTTCGATCGCACGACGCCGAGAATCGCCACCTCGGGCGCATTGACAATCGGCGTGAAGGCGGTGCCGCCGATGCCCCCGAGCGACGAGATGGTGAAGGTCGCGCCCTGCATTTCGGTCGGCGCGAGCTTGCCGGCGCGCGCTTTTTCCGAGAGCGCGCCGAGCTCGCGGGCAAGATCGATGACGCCTTTCTGGTCGACGTCTTTCACGACCGCGACGACGAGGCCATCGGGCGTGTCGACCGCGACGCCAATGTGCCAATAGCGGCGCAAAATCAAAGAGTTGCCGCCCGGACTGAGAGCAGCGTTGAAATTCGGAAAGGCCTTCAACGCGGCGACCGCAGCCCGCATGAGAAGCGGCAGCAACGATACGCGGTAAGGCTTTGACTTGTCTTTCTTCGCGTCTTCGTCGAGAGCCTTTCGGAAGGCGTCGAGATCGGTAATGTCCGCTTCGTCGGTGTGTGTGACATGTGGAATGTTGACCCAAGAAGCATGCAGTCGGGGCCCGGAAATCTTCTTGATGCGCGAGAGCGGCACAGTCTCGATTGGACCGAATTTCGCGAAGTCGACCTGCGGCACAGCGGGCAGCGCGCCGCCCGCCGCAGGCGCGACCGCGCCTTTGGAGAGCGCCGCCTTCAAGTCTTCACGGGTGATGCGGGCCTTTTCGCCCGTCCCCTTGATGAGGTTCAGATCAAGACCAAGCTCGCGCGCGAGCCGCCGGACAGCGGGGCCTGCATGAACCCCAGAGAAATCGGGCAGCGCTGGGTCGGCAGAGATTTTGGGCGGGCGAGGAGGCAAATCATTTGGCGCAACGGGCGAGGTGTCGGGCGCTTCAGCGGCGTCCCCCTCTTCCTTCGCATCCGCCTCGTCCTCCTGATCCGGCGAGATCGACTGGGCGGATCCTCCGGCGTCCAGCTTCGCGATCAGCGAGCCCATCGACACCTTGTCGCCGACCTTGACGACAATTTCCGTGATCTTGCCGGCCGCCGGCGACGGCACGTCCATGCTAGCCTTGTCGGATTCGAGCGTCACGACCGGCTGCTCCGCCTCGACCGTGTCGCCTACCTTCACCAGAATCTCGATGACCGGCACGTCATTAAAGTCGCCAATGTCGGGGATTGTGATGTCGATCGGCGCGGCCTTCGCAGGCGCCGGTGCGGCGACCTTGCCGGCGGGCGCGGGGGGGACCTTGGCGGGGGCGGGCGGCGCCGCGGCTGCCTTGGCGGGAGCAGCTTCGGCCTTCGGCGTCTCGCGCGCCTCGGACTCAATGCGCGCGATGAGCGTGCCCATCGACACTTTGTCGCCGACCTTCGCCAGAACCTCGGCGATGGCGCCCTCCACGGGCGAAGGCACGTCCATTGTCGCCTTGTCCGATTCGAGCGATATCAACGATTGATCGACCTTGACGACGTCGCCGGGCTTCACCAGCACCTCGATGACCGGCACGTCCTTGAAGTCGCCGATATCGGGAACCTTCACGTCGACTTTCGCCACCGGCGCTCTCTCCTCAGCGAACAGGTTGTTTAGGATGCAGATTTCAGCTTCGCGCCGGATTTGGCCCTTCCGGATCGATGCCGTATTTGGCGATCGCCTCGGCCACGCGCCGGTTGGGCAGCAATTGGTCTTCCGCCAGCGCCTTCAAACTGGCGACCGCGACATGATAGCGGTCAACCTCAAAGAACGAGCGCAGACGGCGACGGTAGTCGGAGCGCCCGAATCCGTCCGTTCCGAGCGCCTTGAAGCGCGCGGGCACGTATGGCCGAATTCCGTCCGGAACCGCCTTCACGTAATCGGTCGAGGCGATGACCGGCCCCTTCCCGCTCGACAAAGCTTGGGTGATGTACGGGACCTTGGCGTCGGCTTCAGGATGCAGCAGATTCCAGCGCTCAATATCGAGGCCCTCGCGGCGCAGCTCGGTGAAGCTGGTGACGCTCCAGATCTCGCTCGTGACCCCGTGCTCGCTGGCCAGCATCTCGGCCGCCGCTTCGACCTCGCGCAGAATTGCGCCCGAGCCTAGGAGACGCACGTTGAGGCCGGGCTGATCGGCCTTGACCTCGCGCAGCTTATAGGCGCCCTTGAGGATGCCCTCCTCCGCCCCTTCCGGCATCGCCGGATGGGGGTAATTCTCGTTCAGGGTCGTGATGTAATAAAAGACATCGTCCTGATCGACGAGCATGCGCTTCAGGCCGGCCTGGATTATCACCGCCACTTCGTAGGCATAAGTGGGATCGTAGGTTACGCAATTCGGGATGGTCGAGGCCAGAATATGGCTATGGCCATCCTCGTGCTGCAGGCCTTCGCCATTGAGCGTCGTGCGGCCGGAGGTGCCGCCAATCAGGAAGCCGCGCGTTCGCATGTCTCCCGCGGCCCAGGCGAGATCGCCGACGCGCTGGAAGCCGAACATCGAATAGTAGATGTAGAAGGGTATCATGGGAACGTTGGAGGTCGAATAGGATGTGCCCGCGGCGATGAACGAAGCCATCGCGCCGGGCTCGTTGATGCCCTCCTGAAGGATCTGGCCTTTCGGGTCCTCGCGATAATACATGAGCTGATCGGCGTCCTGTGGCCGGTAGAGCTGGCCGACCTGGCTGAAAATGCCAACCTGGCGAAACAGACCCTCCATGCCGAAGGTGCGGCTCTCGTCGGGGACGATCGGAACGACATGGGACCCAAGATTTCTTGTCGCGCAGGAGCGCGGTCAGAATCCGGACGAAGGCCATTGTGGTCGAGATTTCGCGTCCCTCCGCGGTCGCCTTCAAAAGCGCGTCGAAGGTTGAAAGCGGGGGAACGATAAGCGGTTCGCTCTTACGCCGACGCGATGGCAGATAGCCGCCGAGCGCTGCGCGCCGCTCGCGCAGATAGCTCATCTCCTCGCTGTCCTCGGCAAAGCGCAGAAATGGCACCTTGTCGAGATCTGCGTCCGAGACGGGGACCTGGAACCGGTCTCGGAAAGCCTTGAGGGCGTCGTGGCCGAGCTTCTTGGCCTGGTGGGCGATCATCTGCCCTTCGCCGGCCGCGCCCATTCCATAGCCCTTGACGGTTTTGGCGAGGATGACGGTCGGCTGGCCCTCGTGCTCGACCGCCGCCTTGTAGGCGGCGTAGACTTTGACCGGATCATGCCCGCCCCGGGTCAGCGCCCAGATTTCGGCGTCTGTCCAGTTCGCGACCATCGCCGCGGTCTCTGGATAGCGGCCGAAAAAGTTCTTGCGAATATAGGCGCCGTCCTTCGACTTGAAGTCCTGGTATTCGCCATCGACGCATTCCTCCATGAGCTGGCGGAGCTTGCCTTCATTATCCTTGGCGAGCAGCGCGTCCCAGCCGGAACCCCATAGGCACTTGATGACGTTCCAGCCTGCGCCGCGAAAGTCGGCCTCCAGCTCCTGAACGATCTTGCCGTTGCCGCGCACCGGCCCGTCGAGCCGCTGGAGATTGCAGTTGATCACGAAGATGAGGTTATCGAGCTTCTCGCGGCCGGCAAGCGAGATCGCGCCGAGCGATTCCGGCTCGTCCATCTCGCCATCGCCGCAGAACACCCAGACCTTGCGCGGCGCCGTATCGGCGAGGCCGCGCCCGTGCAGATAGCGGAGAAATCGGGCCTGATAGATCGCCATCAACGGCCCGAGACCCATCGAGACGGTCGGGAACTGCCAGAAGTCCGGCATCAGCCAGGGATGGGGATAGGACGCGAGGCCCTTGCGGCCGACTTCCTGGCGGAAGTTCATCAGCTGCTCTTCGCTGAGACGGCCCTCGAGGAAAGCGCGCGCGTAAATGCCTGGCGAGCTGTGGCCTTGGAAATAGATCAGGTCGCCGCCATGCATCTCATTGCTGGCATGCCAGAAATGCATAAAGCCGGTATCGTAAAGGGTCGCCGCCGACTGGAAGCTCGCAATGTGGCCGCCGAGTTCGGATGTTTCCTTGTTCGCCTTGACGACGATGGCGGCGGCGTTCCAACGAACATAGCGGCGGATGCGCTGCTCGAGCTTTCGGCCGCCGGGATGGGGCGGCTGCGCTTCGGGCGGAATGGTGTTGACGTAAGCGGTGTTGGCGGCGAACGGCAGCTTCGCGCCCTTGCGTCGAGCGGATGTGACAACCGCGTCCAGGATGTCGTCGACCTTGCCGATTCCCTCGAAGGCTTCGACGGAATCCAGGGCGTCGAGCCACTCGCCAGTTTCGTCGGCTTGGTCCTTGACCCTGTCGTCCATCGGGGCCGACCTCCCTCTCGCTCCTACGAAAGTCGTAAGTGAGCTCGGCGCAGTCTTCTCACGCGTCCACAGAATTGGCAATCGCGACCGATGGCGCGCTGCCATGTCAATCGTGCATGCAACGGCAGTGCATTGGCCGACCCTCGTCCGGCGCGATAGAATAGCGCCGGCGCGCTCCGACAGCGGGCGTTAAAGAGCTGAGGGAGCAAGATTTGGCCGGCGTTACGACCCATGTCCTCGACGTGACCAGGGCCGGCCGGCGGACGGCGTCCGAGTGGAGCTTTACGAGTTGGCGGGCGGATCAGACCGCAAGCGCATCGCCGATGTCGTGACCAACGCCGACGGGCGCACCGACAAGCCGCTTATGAATGCAGAGCAGGCGCGCGCAGGTGAGTTCGAGCTCATCTTCCATGCCGGGGACTATTTTCGCCGCCGGCGCGCGGAACTCGCCGACCCGCCGTTCCTCGACATAATCCCAATCCGCTTTGGCGTCGCCGATCCCCAGGCGCACTACCACGTGCCCCTGCTTGTCTCGCCCTGGAGTTATTCGACCTATCGTGGAAGCTGAAGAGGCGCCCCTGGGGGGAGCGCTCGCGTTGTCGACAGATTAATGGAAGGGGAAAAGCGGGCAGACGGCGATGTATCCGAAATGCGAGCAAGCTGCGAAGGACGGCTGCCTGGCCGTCAACAATCCAACGGTCGCGGCTGAGCAATTCCTTGCTCTCGTGCGAGGCGAACTGCAGCCTCATTGCCTCTACGATCCAAGTTTCCGGCCCTTCCGTGGCAAGGTCGAAGGCAGATCGATGCGGGCGTCGATTGCTTCATGGCGCGATACGGCGCGTCCGCCGGTTCGTCCGCTTAAAATTAAGGGCAGACGGATTAAGCTACGGCCCGGGAGCGCATTTTTTGCGCGCACCCTTGAATAAGCCTGCTCACTATATTATAAGCATGCTTATGTTATCTCTTGCTCACAAATGGACCATATCCCCCGCTCGCGAGCTGGGTTTCGCGCTCCACGACGTCGCGCGCCTGCTCAGGACCTATTCCGACCAGCGGGCCCGCGAACTCGGCACGACCCGCGCGCAATGGGCGGTGCTTTCGCGCCTGCAACGCTGCGAGGGCGCCAAGCAGAACGAACTGGCCGAGGCGCTCGACCTCGCGCCAATTACGCTCGGACGCCTGATCGACAAACTGACCGCCGCCGGCCTGGTCGAGCGGCGCGACGATGCAACCGACCGCCGCGCCAACCGTCTCTATCTCACTGAAAAAGCTGCGCCTGCGCTGAAGGAGCTCGGCGCGCTCGCCGAAGACCTCATGGGGCTGGCGCTGGCGGGCGTCGACCAAACGACTGTCAGCGCCATGCACGACGGCCTTATGACGATGAAGGCCAATCTCAAGAACCAATTGATTGCGGGAGCCGAATCAAAGTGAAGCAACCCAAGCCCGCTTCCGCGCGCGAACCCGCGCAGGAGGACGATCCCCCAGCCGCGCCCCAACCGGCGCAGCCGCTACCTTTCACGCCGCCGAAGGGAGCGACCGCGCAGTCGGCCGCGCGCGAATCCGCGCCGTCGCAACCCCTATCTGGCCAGCAGCCCTCACAGCCCATTCAGTTCACGCCGACGCGAACGCCGGCGCCGAGCCCGCAAGCGCCACAGCAGCCGACAGCGCCGCCAGCCGCAGAGACGCCGATCGTCGTCAAGCGTAAGCGCGGCGGGACGGGGCGCGTTCGTCATGCTCGTCGTCATTCCGCTCGTCGCGCTTGCGCTCGGCTTTACCTGGTGGTTGAGCAGCGGCCGCTATGTCTCGACCGACAACGCCTATGTCGGCGCCGACAAGTCGATGATCACGCCGCAGGTCACAGGCGCGATCGTCGCCGTGCACGTGGTCGAGGGGCAGAAGGTCAAGGTCGGCGATCCGCTGTTCGACATCGATCCCAAGCCCTATCAGATCGCCCTCGCGCTCGCGAAGGGCAAGCTGGAAGCGGCCAAGGTCGAATTCGCCAATCTGCAATCCTCGTATGTGAGCAACATCGACCAGATCAAAATGGGCGAAGACGCGGTGCGCGTGCGCCAGGCCGACTTCGACCGCAAGAACGAGCTCGCGACCTCGCGCTCAGGCACCGCCGCCGATCGCGACACCTCGATGGCCAATCTCATTCAGGCCAAGCAGATCCTCGAATTCGTCAAATGGCAGCAAGATACGGTGAAGGTGAAGCTTGGCGGCGGCCCGAATACGACCATCGACCAGTTCCCCGATTATATGCAGGCGCAAGCCGCCGTCGATGACGCGGAGCGCAACTTGCGCAACACCAAGGTGCTCGCGCCGATCGACGGCGTCGCGACGCAAGTGCCGGAGATCGAACTCGGACGCGTGGCGGCCGCGGGCCAGCCGGTGTTCGCGGTCGTCGCCGACACGGGCCTGTGGGTCGACGCCAATCCGAAGGAATCGGACTTGACTTACGTCCATGTCGGCCTGCCCGCGACGGTGAGCGTCGACACGTTCCCCGACCGGGAATGGAAAGGGACGATCTGCTCGATCGCGCCCGGCACCGGCGCTCAGTTCGCGATCCTGCCGCCGCAGAACGCGAGCGGCAACTGGGTCAAGGTCGTCCAGCGCGTGCCGCTCCGCTTCTGCTTCGACCCGAAGGAGGACACGACGGGCCTGCGGGCCGGGATGAGCACGTATCTGACCGTCGACACGGGACGGGTGCGAACGCTCGCGGGCACGCTCGAAGGGCTCAAGCAGTGGGTCGGTCGGTTACGTCGACACCCTCCTGGGGGCGAGGACCGCCGTCATCCGATGAACGCGCAAGCGCCCGCGCCGCCGCTCTACGAGACGATCTCGCCGACGCTCAAGTGGCTGCTCACCGTCTGCATCATGATGGCGACGATCATGCAGGCGCTCGACACGACGATCGCCAACGTCGCCCTGCCCTACATGCAGGGCTCGCTGGCGACGACGCAGGATCAGATCAACTGGGTGTTGACGTCCTACATCGTCGCCGCCGCGATCATGACCTCGCCGCTCGGCTGGATGGCGACGCGCTTCGGCCGCAAGAAGCTGTTCATCGTTTGCACGGCCGGGTTCACGGTCGCCTCCATGCTGTGCGGCATCGCGCTGTACAATCGAGCAGATGGTCGCCTACCGGCTGCTGCAGGGCGTGTTCGGCGCGGCGCTCGTGCCGTTGAGCCAGGCGGTGATGCTCGACATCTTCCCGCCCGCCAAGCGCGGCTCGGCGATGGCGATCTGGGGCATGGGCGTCATGCTCGGCCCGATCATGGGCCCGACGCTCGGCGGCTGGCTCACCGACTCGTATTCGTGGCGTTGGGTGTTCTTCGTCAATCTGCCATTCGGCATCCTCACCACCTTGGGTCTCTCGGTCTTCATGAGCGAGACGCCGACGCGGCGCGACGTGCCCTTCTCCTGGTTCGGCTTCTTGAGCCTGTCGCTCGGCATCGGCTCCTTGCAGATGATGCTCGACCGCGGCGAGCAGCTCGGCTGGTTCGAATTGCCCGAAATCATCATTGAGGCCATCCTGTCGGTCGTCGGCTTCTATTTCTTCCTCGCGGACTGCCTGACGTCACAGCGACCGTTCATCAGCGTCCGCATCTTCAAGGACTGGAATTTCTCCATCGCGCTTGTCTTCATGTTCCTGGTCGGCATCATGCTACTTGCAAGCATGGCGCTGGTGACGCCGTTCATTCAGAACCTGCTCGGCTACCCGGTGCTGTCGAGCGGCTTTCTGCTCGGCACGCGCGGCATCGGCACATTTGTGGGCATGTTCCTGGTCGGCAGGATGAGCGGCAAGGTCGATCCGCGGCTGATGATCCTCATCGGCCTCGTGCTCTCGACCGCGTCGCTCTGGCTCATGGTCGGTTGGTCGCTCGACGTCCAGGCCGACACGATCGTGATCAACTCGATCGCGCAAGGGTTGGGCCTCGGCTTCATCTTCGTGCCGCTCAACACGATCGCCTTCGCAAGCCTGCCGGGCGAGTTGCGCACTGAGGGCGCCGCGCTTTGGACCCTCATCCGCAACATCGGCTCGTCGGTCGGCATTTCGGTCGTCATCGCGCAACTCACCAGCATGACCACCATGTTCCACAGCCAGCTCGTCGAGCACGCGACGCCGTTCAACGACGCGCTGAGAATGCCGAACGCCTCGCTGGTCTGGGGACACGGCCTTCCCAGCATGGCGATGCTCGAGGGGATCATCACCCAGCAGGCGGCGATGATGGCCTATTCGAACGACTTCCTGTTCATGACCTTCGTCGCGCTCTGCGCCTTTCCGCTGCTTGCGCTCATCCGCTCGCCAAAGTCTGTCGCGACGGCTGCTTCGCGCGAAGCGGCGGCTCACGCGGTGATGGACTAACGACTGCCGACCACGCGACGCTCGGCAAGCCGCTGGCTCGCCTCCGGATCGTGGGCGGGCAGATAGACGGTCGGGCGCGCCTCGACAAGCGCCCGGACGGCGGCAAGCGTCGCCGCCGCTTGGTCATCGCTGTCACTGACGCCGTCAACCGCCCCCTTGAGCATCGCCTCCTCGTTGTAAGACGCGTCGCCGGCGATGAAGACGGTCTTATCGCCATCCTCGACAATGACCGATAGGTGATTAGGCGTATGGCCAGGCGTGGCGACAGCGACGATCGCGCCATCAGCGGTCAGGCGCTTCGATCGCGGAAACCGTCCGTAGGGACCGTCATCGAGAATGATAGGCTTCGGATCGAACGCCTTCGGCCAGCGCTGCGGCAGATAGCCGCGCAATCGCCCAGCGGCGCCTGCGGCGCGCTCAAGTTCGCCAGGGCTGACGAGGATTTCGCTCGAGGGGAAGGCGCCGAGCCCGCCGTCGTGATCGATGTGCAGGTGGGTCAGCACGACGCGCGTAACGTCGGCTGAGCCAATGCCCAGCGCCTTGAGCCGAGGGCCGGCTTCCTCCTCCCGCTCGATGTCGAAGCGGACGCAGAAACGGAAATAGGGGTGCCAGCGCGGCAGACGTTTGACACCGGTTGACACGCCCGTATCGACCAGGATCACCCCGTCGCAATGCTCGATGGCGTAGGCGTTTATCGGCAGCCACTCCGACCACTCGGCGTCGAAGAGCGGCGCGCTGCGCCGTGCGAGTCCATGCCCCCGTCCGACGATTTGGCTCGCCTTGATTTGAACCCGGCCGGTCTCGATGATGTGGACGCGCACTGTTCCCGCTCCCTAAGCGCGACCGATGCGGCCGAGATGCGTGTCGCCGAAGCCGCTCGCATATTTCAGGCCGTAGCCGAGCATGCGGTCGAAGCCGATGTGGGCGACCCCGATCAGCCCAAGCGCCGAGGCGACAGGCGAGCCCAACGCAAAGCCTACAAGCGCGAGCGGCAGCGCCAGCGCATAGGTATGGACCAGATTGTAGGCGAGCGCGCCCGCCCTCGGCCCGACAAGATAGGCGAGCATCGAAACATCGGGCGCAAGGAACAGAATGACAAGCGCGAGCCACGAGAAGCCGGCGTGGGCGTAAAGCGCAATCGCCGTCGCGAAGGCGGCCGCGCCCTCGAGGCGCAGAACCGCCTTGACCCCGCCTGACGCCGACCCGGCGGCGGCGCGCGCGGGAGCCGGCGTGCTGGCGTGGGCGAAGCGGGCGAGGATCGCGGTCATCGAGGCCTCCTTTGAGTCGCGGCGCGTGGCGCAACCGCTTCCCGCCTGCTCGATACGCCCTCGCCGACATCTGCTGAATTGCATATTTGTCTTGATCAGCTATACGTTTTCGTATGAGCCGCCGCGAGCCAGACTGGCAGGAATTGCGCACCTTCCTCGAAGTCGCGCGCGACTTGAGCCTCAGCGGCGCCGCGCGCCGGCTGGGCCTCGCCCAGCCGACCGTCGGGCGACACATCGACGGGCTGGAAGAGGCGCTCGGGGCGACGCTGTTCACGCGCTCGCCGCGCGGACTCAGCGCCACCGCGGCCGCGAAGGCGCTCGTCCCGCACGCCGAAGCCATGGCGGTCGCCGCGGCGGCGCTCGCGCGTTCCGCCTCTTCGGCGATCGCCGCCGATCGCGGCGTCGTGCGTGTCACCGCGAGCGAGATCATGGGCTCGGAGGCGCTGCCGCCGATTTTCGCCGATTTTCGCGCCCGCAATCCGGGGGTCGCCGTCGAGCTCGCGGTCACCAACCGCAACCAGGATCTCGCGCGTGGCGACGCCGACATCGCGGTGCGCATGGTCCGCCCAACCCAGAGCGGGCTCATCGCACGGCGCATAGGTTCGACGCGCATTCGGTTTTACGCGCACCGCGACTATCTCACGCGGTTCGGCGAACCGCGTTCGCTCGCCGATCTCAAGCATCATTGCCTGATCGGCTTCGACCGCGACAATCAGACGTTTCGGTCCGCGGGCGCGCTGGCGGAAACGCTCACGCGCGAGGACTTCGGCTTTCGCTGCGACAGCGACGTCGCCCAGCTCGCGGCGCTGCGCGCCGGCGTCGGCGTCGGCGGCTGCCAGGACGCCATCGCACGGCGCACGCCCGAACTCGTCCCGGTGCTGCCGAACGCCTTCGAGTTCACGCTCGAAGTGTGGCTGGCCATGCACCGCGATTTGAAGACCGCCCCGCGGGTGCGGCTTCTGTTCGATTGGCTCGCGTCAGGGCTTAAGGATTACGTCAAGGGACGCGCAGCCGGCGACCGAAAGCGTTAACCGGCGATGATCCCGTCGGCCTATGCCGACCTTGCAATCTCAAGCACCAGATCCGCGAGCCGCTCCGCGGCGTCCGGGACGCCGACCGATTTCGCCGCCGCCGCCGCCGTCTCGAGCTTGGCTGGCGCCGCGAGCGCGTCTCGCAGGATCGCGGCCAAATGTTCGGGGGTGAACTCGTTCTGCGGCACGACGATCGCGCCGCCGGACTTGGCGAGCGCCGCTGCATTCGCCGCCTGATCCTGATCGAGCGCATGGGGAAACGGCACGAGGACGGAAGCTCGCCCGATGACGGCGAGTTCGGAGACGGTCGACCCGCCGGCGCGGCCAATGACGAGATGGGCGGCGGCGATCCGCCCTGGCAAATCGGGGAAGAATTCCGCGATCTCGACCGGAAAGTTCATCCGCGCGCAAGCCGCCGCAACGCGCGAACTATCCTCGCCTCGCGCCTGCTGGGTCAGGCGGATCCATTGCCGTTCGTCCGGATTCAAGAGCGCGATCGCTGCGGGCACGACATCGGCCATGACGCGCGCCCCCTGCGAGCCGCCGGTCACCAGAAGGTTCAAGCGCTGACCGACGTGTTCGGGATAGGGAATCGCGGCGGCGGCGATGACCGCTGGTCGAACCGGGTTGCCGGTCACGCGGATCCTGGCCTGATCGACGCCCTTCAAACCAGGAAAACCGCAGGCGATGAGGTTGACGCGCGGGCTCAAAAAACGATTGGCGCGCCCCATGACCGCATTCTGCTCGTGCAGGACGGTCGGAATTCTGAGGAGCCAGGCGGCAAGAAGCGGCGGCACGGTCGGATAGCCGCCAAAGCCAACGACGGCGCGCGGCCTGATGCGGCTGAGTTTCATGGCGGCGGCCGCGAGGCCCGCGCCTAGAGTGAGCGAGGCGCGGGCCTTGGCGAGCGCGCCGGCCTCGGTGGTTGTGGCGGCGGGGAACGCATGTATGGCGCGGGCCGGAAAATCCGCGCCGAATTTGAGCGCCCGGCTGTCGGTCGCCAGTTCGACTTCCGCGCCCCGCCTAGCAAGCGCTGCGGCCAGCGCTTCCGCGGGAAAGAGATGTCCGCCTGTCCCCCCAGCCGCAAGCAGGATCGGACGCGCCGAACTCATCCCTCCGTCGCCGCAGGATGGTCAAGATCAGCGGCTGGCCGCTTGCGCGTAGTCGCGATGAGAAAGCCCATGCCGAGGCCAAGCGCGAGCAGGGACGAGCCGCCGTAGGAGATGAACGGCAAGGTCATCCCCTTAGCCGGCATGGCGCGCAGGTTGACCGCCATGTTGATCCAGCTCTGCACCCCGAACATGACCGTGAGGCCAGCAGCCGCGAGGCGGCAGAACGGATCCGGGTTGCGGGCCGCGAGCGTGAGAGCGCGCAGCACGATGAAGGCGAAGAAGGCGATCAGCGCCATGCAAGCGATCATGCCAAATTCTTCGCCGGTGACGGCGAACACGAAATCGGTGTGGGCGTCGGGCAGGATCCGCTTGTAGACGCCCTCGCCTGGGCCGCGTCCGAACCAGCCGCCGGAGAGGATGCTCTGCAACGCCGTGTCGACCTGAAAGGTGTCGACCAGGCCGCCGGTCGAGTCCGGGTCGAGAAAGCGCAGAACGCGCTCGTGCACGTGTGGCGACAGTTTGAAAACGGCGAACCCGCCCGCCATGCCCATTCCGCCGACGGCGACCACCCAGAACCAATGCAGACCGGCCAAGAAGAAGAGCGCCGTCCAAACAACTGCGACCAGCATCGTCTGACCGAAGTCGGGCTGGAGGATGAGCGGCACAATGGCGATCGGCAGCAGCAGGAAGGACATCATTTTCGCAGGAATCGCAGTCGGCCCGGTCCGTCCGCCCTCGGTGAACGCCCACGCGGCGAGAACGACGAACGCCGGCTTGATGAACTCCGACGGTTGGAGGCCGAAGATCCACCGCCTCGCCCCCTTGACCTCCGCGCCGAACATGAGCGCGAGGATAATGAGCCCGAACGATATTGCGAACGTCAGCAACGCCGCGCGCCGCACGTGCCGCGGCGAGAGAAACGAGGTTGCAATCATCAGCGCCGCCGTCGGCAGCAGCATCAGAGCCTGACGGTTGACGAAGTGGAAGGTCGAAAGATTAAGCCGCTCCGCGACCGCCGGACTCGCCGCCAGCGCCATCACCAGGCCGATCACCATCAGCGCGATGAACGACCCGATCAGCCATCGGTCCGCGGTGCGCATCCAATCCGCAACGTGGCCCCGCTCCACTCTCGAAACCATGCGCTCTATCTCCCCCTTTGCGCGCGAGGTTCGCTCGCCGCGCGCTGCTCGAGCCACTTGGCTACGCATGCGCGGAAGGCGTCCCCGCGCGCCTCGAAATTGGTGAACTGATCGAACGACGCGCAGGCTGGCGAAAGCAGCACCGCGGGCTCGCTCGCCGGCGACAGCGCCGCGTCTTCGGCCGCCGCCTCAATGGCCGCGCTTAAGGTCCCGTAGCGTTCAAAGGGGACCGCGCCATCGAGCGTGCGCGCGAATTCGTCGCTCGCCTCGCCGATCAGGTAGGCCTTGGCGATGCGCGGAAAGAGCGGCCGCAGCGGCTCCACGCCCCCTGCTTTCGGCCTGCCCCCGAGAATCCAGTGAATATCGTGGAACGATAGTAGCGCTTTCTCGGCGGCGTCTGCGTTGGTTGCTTTCGAATCGTTGATGAACAGCACCCGGCCAAACCGGCCGACCTCTTCCATGCGATGGGCGAGGCCGGGAAATGTCTCGAAGGCGCGGGCGATGCGATCGCGCTCGACGCCAAGCGCACGCGCGGCTGCGTAGGCGAACGCTGCGTTCTGACCATTGTGCGCGCCGCGAAGCGCCCGTGCGCCCGTAAGATCGGCCGCGGGCGCGGCTTCTCCGCGCGCCATCACGCGATGGTCGCTGACCCAAACGTCGGCGAGCGGAGTTTCCATCCCGGAGACCGCAGTGACGCGCTGCGCACCGGCGCGCGCCTTCAACCGCGCATAGATCTCCCGACAAGGCTCATCGTCGGCGCCGACCAGCGCGACCTCGGCATGCGCGACCAGCCGCTCCTTGATCGCGGCGTAGCGCGCAAGGTCGCCGTGCCGGTCGAGATGATCAGGCGTGATGTTGATCAGAAGTCCGACGCTGGGGCTAAGCGAGGGCGCAAGATCGATCTGATAGGACGAACACTCGATGACATGGATCCGCCCAGCGGCGGGCGGCGGCAAATCGAGGACCGGCACGCCGATGTTGCCGCCCATGGCGACTTCGCGTCCGGCTGCTTTGAGCACATGGGCGATGAGCGCGGTGGTCGTCGATTTGCCGTTTGTGCCGGTGATGGCGACAAACGGCGCGTCTGGCGCTCTCACGCCACGCTCTCGCACAAAGAGCTCGACATCGCCGACGATGGGGACCCCGGCCTCGTCCGCAAGGTCGACGGTCCAATGCGGGGTCGGATGGGTCAGCGGCACGCCAGGCGCGAGCACGAACAGCCGGTAGCCGCGCCAGTCGGCATGAGCGAGATCGACGAGCGCAATGCCGGCGGCGGCAGCGCGCTCCCGAGCCGTCGGGCTATCGTCCCAGGCCGCCACCTCGGCGCCGCCAGCAACCAGCGCCCGCGCAGTCGACAGTCCCGAACCGCCGAGGCCGAAGAGGGCGACGCTCTGTCCGCGCAGGGTCTCGACCGGCGTCATCGTCACCTCAGCTTCAGCGAGGCGAGGCCGACCATCGCGAGCACGAAGGCGATGATCCAGAAGCGCATGACGATCTGCGGCTCCGACCAGCCGAGCTGCTCGAAATGGTGATGAATGGGCGCCATGCGGAACACGCGCCTGCCGGTGAGCTTGAACGACACCACCTGGACGACCACCGAGGCCGCCTCCATCACGAACAGCCCGCCGATCACGGCGAGCACGATCTCGTGCTTGACCGCCACCGCGGTCGCCCCAAGCAGGCCGCCGAGAGCCAGCGATCCGGTGTCGCCCATGAAAATCTGGGCTGGGGGAGCGTTGAACCACAGGAACCCGACGCCCGCGCCAATCAATGCGCCGCAAACAACCATCAGGTCGCCGGCAAAAGGCACATGATTGATCAGAAGGTAATGCGAGTAGAGCACATTGCCGGCGATATAGGCGATGACCCCGAGCGTCGCGGCGGCGATCATCACAGGCACGATCGCAAGTCCGTCGAGCCCGTCGGTCAGATTGACCGCGTTGCCGAAAGCGACAATGACGAACGGGCCGAACAGCAGGAAGCCCCAGCCGAAATCGAACACGAAGCCGGTTACGAACGGCACCGCAAGCTCCGTCGCGCCTTCGGCGCCGACACGCATCAGCGCATAACAGGCGAGGGCGGCGATGACATATTCGCCCAAAAGGCGGGCGAGACCCGAGAAGCCGCGGTCCGACTGCTTGGTCACTTTCAGATAATCGTCATAGAAGCCGATCACGGCGAAGCCCGCGGTGACGAACAGCACGATCCACACGTAGGGGCTTTCGAGATTTGCCCACAGCAGCGCTGAAGCAAAGAGGCCGAACAGGATCATGAGCCCGCCCATAGTGGGCGTGCCCTTCTTGCTGAGAAGATGCGAGGCGGGTCCATCGAGGCGAATCGGCTGTCCCTTGCCCTGTTTCAGACGCAACGCGGAGATGATCGTCGGACCAAAGAAGAAGACGAGAAAAAGCCCGGTTCCCGCCGCTCCGAGCGTGCGGAAAGTGAGGTACCGGAACAGGTGGAAAGCGCCCGGGAGCTCCGCCAGCCAGGTCAGCATGCGCTAGCCTCCTGGCCCATGAGCGAAACGATCGCGCAAAGCTGCGACAAGCGGCCCCATCCGGCTGCCGTTGGAGCCTTTGACCATCGCGATGTCGCCGCCACGTAAGGTCCGGGCGACTTCGTCCGTCAAGTCGCTTGACCGTTCTGTCCAAGCGGCCCGCATCGACGCCGGCGCCGCGTCATAAAGCGCGCGCGTGAGCGGGCCGGCGCCGAACAGGAGATCCACCTTGTTGGCGCTGAGATCGGCTGCGAGTTCGGCATGCATCGCCGCAGCCTTCGGCCCGAGCTCGAGCATGTCTCCGATGACCGCGATGCGGCGTCCTTTCGGTCCAGGCTTCGCCGCCGCAAGCAGGGCCAGCGCCGCCCGCATCGAGGCAGGATTGGCGTTGTAGCTCTCGTCGATGATGGTCGCCGTACCGTCGGGCGTCGGCAATAAGAAGCGTTCGCCCCTGCCCTTCTGCGGCGAGAATCCACGAAGCGCGACTGCGCAGACGTCAAGGTCGGCGCCAAGCGCTTCCGCCGCCAGGAGCGCGCCGAGCGCGTTCTGCGCCATGTGAAGTCCGGGCGCGCCAAGCTCGAACGCCAATTCGCGCCCGAGAATGCGCGCGCGCACGCGCGAACCGCCGTCGATCGCCTCGACCTCGAGGAGCTGCGCATCGCAATCGGCGTCCCGGCCAAAACTCAGGACCCGCGCGCCGCGCGAGGCGGCCGCCTTCGCCAACCGTTCGAACTGCGGAGCGTCGCGATTCAAGACCGCTGCTCCATGAGGTTCGAGACCGAGAAAGATCTCGGCCTTCGCGTCGGCGATGGCTTCGATCGAGCCGAGGTGCTCGATATGGACGGGGGCGATCGTCGTCACGAGGGCCATATGCGGCCGCGCCATGCGGGTGAGCGGCGCAATTTCGCCGGCGTGATTCATGCCCATTTCGAACACGCCAAAGCGCGCGTTGGCCGGCATTCGCGCGAGCGTCAGCGGCACGCCCCAGTGGTTATTATAGGAAGCAGCCGAGGCGTGGGTTAAGCCGCAGGCCGTCAGCATCGTCCGCAGCATCTCCTTGACGGTCGTCTTGCCAACCGAACCGGTCACTGCGACGATCTTTACTTTCGAACGCGCGCGAGCGGCGACGCCCAATCGCTCCATCGCGTTCTGCGTGTCCTCGACCGCGAACGCCGGACCGAGTCCGGCGAGCTGCGGCGCGCGGTGGCGCGACACGACGGCTGCCGCGGCGCCGGCTTCGAAAGCGCGCGCGACATGATCATGGCCGTCATGCGCATCGCCCCGAATGGCGAAGAACAGGTCGCCTGCCTCGAGCGTCCGGCTGTCGATCGAGACGCCGCCGACAGAAGCGCTCAGCGTCGCGCTCGGCGTCGCGCCAAACGCGGCGGTAAGTTCCGCTTCGCTCCATAGCGCAGTCATTGCGCCTCCTTAAGCGCCGCGCGCGCTTCGTCGGCGTCGGAGAAAGGCAGCGTCTTGTCGCCGATGATCTGCCCCGTTTCGTGACCTTTGCCGGCGATCAAAAGCGCATCGCCGCCAAGAAGCATCGCGATCCCAGCGCGAATGGCCGCCGCGCGGTCGCCGATCTCGATCGCCAGAGGCGCGGCGGCGAGGATCTGTTTGCGGATCGCCGCGGGACTTCTCGGAGCGGGGGTTGTCGTCGGTCACGATTGTCACGTCGGCTGAGCGCGCGGCGATTTCGCCCATGATCGGCCGCTTGCCCGGGTCACGGTCGCCGCCGCAACCGAACACCAGGACGAGACGCCCGCGCACGAAAGGGCGCAGCGCGGCGATCGCTTTCTCGAGCGCGTCGGGCTTATGCGCGTAGTCGACGAAGACGCTTGCGCCATGGCTGTCGCCGATGCGCTCCAAGCGCCCCGGCGCGCCTTCCAGCGTTTCCAGCGCCTCGAATGCCGGATCCGCCTCGCTGCCCGTGGCGATGCAAAGGCCAGCGGCGACCAAGGCGTTGGAGATCTGAAAGTCGCCGGCCAGCGGAAAGTTTACGCGCCAAGTTTTGCCGCCGAACTGAAGATCGAGCACGGAAGACAGTTCGTCCCGCGCGGCGGCGTTCAGGCGAATCGTTTCGCCCTTCGCGCCGACAGTGACAACATTGAGCCCGCACGCCCGCGCGGCCGCGATCACCCGCGAAGCGATTTCGCTGTCGGCGTCGATGACGGCCGGCGCTCCGTCCGGCAGAAGGTCTTGGAATAGTCTGAGCTTGGCGGCCAGATAATCCTCGACCGACGCATGATAGTCCATGTGGTCGCGCGTCAGATTGGTGAAGGCGCCAGCGGCAAGCCGCACGCCGTCGAGCCGCTTCTGGTCGAGCCCGTGCGAGGAGGCTTCGATCGCAAGGCTGGTGACGCCGCGTGCGGCGAGCCGGTCGAGCAGCTCATGCAGCGCGATCGGGTCCGGCGTGGTCAGCGATCCGTAAACGGTCAGCGGGCGCGACACGACGCCAATCGTCCCGATCGAAGCGGCCTCGCGCCCGAGCGCCTGCCAGATCTGGCGCACAAAGGCGGCGACCGAGGTTTTCCCGCTCGTCCCGGTCACCGCGACAATCGTTTCGGGCTGGCGCGGATAGAAGCGCGCCGCGGCGTGAGCCAGCGCGGCGCGGGCGTCGGCGACCTTGACGAAGGCCGCGTTCGGCGTCTCCGCCCAACGCTCGGCGACAATTGCGGCCGCGCCCTTCTTCACCGCCTCGTCCACGTGCTTGAGACCGTCGTCCTTCGCCCCGGCGAGCGCGAAGAAGACGTCGCCCGGCGCGGTCTTGCGGCTGTCGAACGCCAACCCCGCAATCGCCCGCGAGGCGAGCGCGCGATCGGCGTCCTTGAGCTCGAGGATGTCGCCAAGCCATCTCATCGCCCTCAAGCTCACTCCTTGCCGGTCTTGTCGGCGTCGGCTCCATACCCCAGTCGGGCGATGATGGGGAACGGCTGAGTTGGCGGCTCCTTCATGGGCGGCACGCCCTCGAGCGGCTCGACCCGGCGGATCAGCGCACCCGCGACCCGCCCGGCGTTATAGGCGGCGGTGTGGTATCCGTGATCCTCGGGCGCGGGCTGCGGATCGTCGTAGATCGTCAGATAGAGGTACTTCGGCTTGTCGGCCGGCGTGATCGCCATGAAGGTGTTGAAAACCTTGTTCTGCGAATAGTGGCCGTGGATGATCTTGTCGGCAGTCCCAGTCTTGCCGCCGACATAGTAGCCGGGAATGTTGGCGAAACTTGCGGACCCGTGGGTCGCGTTGGAGCGCATCAGGTAGCGCATCGACTTCGGAAGTCTGCGCGCTGATCACGCGATGGCTGACCTTCGCCGCCTCCTCCTCGGTGCGCGGCAGAAAGGTCGGCGTCATCATCATGCCCCCGTTGGCGAGCGCGCACACCGCCATCACCGCCTGAATGGGCGCGACATTCAGGCCCTGGCCGAAGGCGATGGTCATCGTGTTGAGAAGCGACCAGTGCTTGGGCACCAGCGGCTCGGCGCTCTCCGGCAATTCGGTGCGCAACCGGTCGAGCTGGCCCATCTTTTTCAAGAAAGCCTTGTGGCCCTCAACGCCAACCATCAGCGCCAGCCGCGCGGCGCCGATGTTCGAGGAATGGGTGAACACTTCGGGCACCGTCAGCACGCGATGGGTGGCGTGAAAATCGTGAATCGTGAACCGCCCGTAGCGCAAGCTGTCGCGCGCGTCCACATGCGAGCCGAGATTGACCTTGCCGGATTCGAGCGCCATGGCGAGCGAAAGCGCCTTGAAGGTCGAGCCCATCTCGTAGACGCCGACATTGATGCGATTGATCTTGCTCGGGTCTTGAGCGCTGCTCGGATCATTGGGATCGAAATCGGGCAGCGATTCGAGCGCGATCACTTCGCCGGTGTTGACGTCGATGATCATGCCGGCCGCCGCCTTGGCGTGGAAGCGGTCCATGCCGTCGACGAGTTCGTCGCGCAAGGCGTGGGTGGCCTTGAGATCGAGCGACAGGCGCACCGGCTTCAGGCTGTCGGGATCGACCGTGAAGCCTGCGACATGCGGATCGGTCAGGCTCTGCTGGTCGAGATATTTCTCCATGCCCGCGATGCCGACATTGTCCTTGTCGACATAGCCGATCACATAGGCGCCGATCGGGCCATTCGGATAGACGCGCTTGTTCTCCGGCAGGAAGCCGACGCCGGGCAGGCCAAGGTGAAAGATCTCCGCCTGTTCCTTCGGCGTGATCTGCCGCTTGACCCAGATGAAGCCCTTTTTCGAATCCAACCGCTCGCGCAGCTGCTTCGCGTCGACGTCGGGAAGCACGGCGGTGATGAGTTCGACCGCCTCGTCAAGGTCGATGATGCGGTTCGGCTCAGCGAACACCGACATGGTCTTGACGTCGGTCGCAAGGATCTCACCATTGCGGTCCAATAAATCGGGCCGCGCGCCGGAGACGGCGCCGTCCGCCGCAGTTTTCAGCGTCTGCGGCGGATCATGGCTGAGGCCGAGCACGAGCAGCTTCACGCCGAGGCCGGCATAGGCGACGAACAGTCCAAGCGCGATGGTGCGGACGCGGGCGCTCGAACGGTCGAGCCGGGTCGAAAGAAGCGCGCGCGCGAAGGCCTTCAACTTCGCTTTGTTCGCTCCTGCCGGCTGCGCAAGGCGCGCGCCCGGCGGCTCCAAATCGACGCCGAAATTCTTCGGCAGATAGCGCCTGAGCCAAGCGATCGCGACGTCAGCCAGGGCGTCCAGGAGCTGGAGGCGCGGCCGCGGCGCGCCTCACGGGTTTCGCTGTCGAGTCGGTCGGGGTCTCGGCCATTTCTCACCTCACCGGCGGAGTCGAGACGGAGGCGGTGACGGCCGGGGTCGAATTGTCGGCGGTGAAGCCCAGCGATTCGAGCGCGCGGCCGATCGAGTCGATCTTCGGGCTGGGCGTCGGGCAATTCGTTGACGGTCGCGATCTGGCTCAGCGCCAGCGGCTCCAGGCCGAGCTTCGAGTCGGCGAGCGCCTGCACGCGGTCGGGCCGGGCGAGATGCGCATATTCGGCGCGCAGGAGATTGATCGCGTCCTTCTCCCTGTCGATGAGATGGCGCGTCTTCACCAGCTGCTCGGAGGCGTAGATCGTGCGGTACTTGACGCCGTAGACGTAAGCCGCCGACCCGATCAGGGCGGCGATGGCGAAAGCATGCAGGATGCGCCACATCGTTCTTATCTCCCCCTTCGCGCCGGCAGTCGAGCCAGCGCCTCGATCCCTTCGTCCCGTCCCCGCGGCGGCGCGCTCAAGCGAACGCCAAACCGCAATTTGGCCGAGCGCGAGCGCGGATTTGAGCTGCGCCTCCGCTTCGCTCGCTTCGATCGGCTGGCCGCGCGGAACCTCGAATGTCGGCTCAGCCTCGGCCGGTTCGCCAGGCAAGCGGCGCGAGGCCGCTCGTCCGCGGCCTGAGCGGCCGCTGAGGAACTGCTTGACGATCCGGTCCTCGAGCGAGTGGAACGTCACCACCGCGAGGCGGCCGCCGGGTTTGAGCAGCCGCTCGGCGGCGCAAAGCCCGCGCAGCGAGTTCGCCAAGCTCGTCGTTGACGGCGATGCGCAAAGCCTGAAAGGCGCGCGTCGCGGGATGGGTAAGCTCGCCGCGCCGCGCCGGCGCGACCCGCGCGATGAGCCCGGCAAGCTCCAGCGTCGAGGTGAACGGCTTCGTCTCGCGGTCGGCGACGATGGCGCGCGCGATTCGGCGCGCGGCGCGCTCCTCGCCGAAGTGAAACAGGATGTCGGCGATCGTCGCCTCATCCTCGTCGCGCAGGATGTCGGCGGCCGAACGGCCGCTTCGTCCCATTCGCATATCGAGGGGCGCGTCGAAGCGCAGCGAGAAGCCGCGCGCCGCCTCGTCGAGCTGCATCGACGAAACGCCGATGTCGAACACGACCCCGTCCAGTCGCATCGACGCCGAGGCGCTTGGCGACCTCGTCGAGATCGCCGAAGCGCGCCTCGACAAGCTCGAGCCGGCCGCCGGACGAAGCCTTAAGCGCTTCGCCGGCCCGAATGGCCGACGGATCGCGATCGAGAGCGATCACCCGCGCGCCACGGTCGAGAAGCGCCCGCGCGTAGCCCCCGGCGCCGAACGTGCCGTCGACATAAAGACCGTCGGCGCGAGGATCGAGCGCCTCGATCGCCTCCTTGAGCAGGACCGGAACATGGCGGGTGTCCGCGGCGGCGGCGCGGCTCATCCGGACGCCTCCGGCGGCGCGAGCGCGTCGCGCTCCGCGCGCAAGCGCCGGACCCGCGCACGCGCCTGTTCGAGATGGGCCTGAAAGCGCGTCGGCTCCCAGATCTGGAACTTGTGTCCCTGCCCGACAAACACCGCCTCGTCGCCGAGCCCCAACGCCGTCTTCAGCCGTTGCTCGAAAAACACCCGGCCCTCCGCATCGAGGCGCAAGACCTCGCTCATGCCCAGAAGCGCCGTCGCGAAGGCGTCGCGGGACTGCGAATAGGGAGGCATCGTCTGAAGCAGCGCATCGATCTCGGCGATCAGCGCATTGCCGCCGCAGTCGAGCGCCGGCGCGTCGAGCGACGGATAGGCGTAGACGCCGGCGAAGCCGTCCTTCGCCAGCACCTGACGGAACGAGGCCGGAATCGAGATCCGCCCCTTGGCGTCGAAGCGGTGGGTGAAATTCGAAAGAAATCGATCCACCGGGCAGCCCTTCGGCGCGCGAGCAAGCCCGCTTCAGGCGCACAGCGGCGCTAGGCGACGGCGCGGGGGCGCAGTCGATTGACGGGATGGCGTGGGATAGCATGGGACCCCATGGGGATCAACGCATTAGGGGCTCAAGGTTAATCTTCCGTTAGGACGGAGATGTCCTGCAGATTATTTGGCTCTTCGCGCGCCCTTACCCGGGCGCTGGGCGCGATCCAGCCGCGACGCACGCGAACAGCGAGCCTACCGCTGCTGGCTTCCCTATGGTTAACGGACTGTGAGCGGCGTCACGGCGCTTCGTCCGGCGGAGGTCTACAACCCGCTGGCATGAGCAGGACGATGAGCTTCAACTGCCGATTTGACCTTTAACAACTTGTTACTTGCATTCGCGCAGTTAACGTCGTAATAATCCTGTAAAAAGCAGAGGTCAAGGCGATGGTCACTGTGATGCTTTTTTGGGGCTTGAGCTTCGCCGGTCTCGGCTGGCTCGTCTTCAAGATCGCCGAGCGGATGTGAAGGAACGGATCAGCCCTTCGAACGCTGGCCACGCAACCCATTTCTAGAGGAAACCACCGTGACGATCGTATTCGCCGGCGCCGCCGGCTGGCTCATTCTTTTGCTCATGTGCGCCTACGCCAAAGGCGCGCGACCGACGACGCATTTAACCCACCTGTTCGACGGCGAGGCTGCCCGCAGCGAGCGGCTTCAGGATCGCCTTCGCTGAAACCGACGTATCAAGCCAGGCGCCCCAGTCCGCGCGATCGAGAATGGCGATCTGCCGGTCGTGATAGGGCGCGATGTCGGGGCCGGGAGGCATCGTCAACATCGTGAAGGCCTCGCCGACCTGGCTGTCGGTGCGCCAGATTCCGGCGACGCAGAACCACGGCTCGCCCGTCCTGGTGAACAGCCACTTGTCCTTCCGCTTCTTCTTTTTGTCCGCGGGATCGGTGAACTCGTAGAAGCCGTCGGCGGGAATGAGACACCGGCCCGAGGGAAATTCGCGGCCGTCGGAGCGGAAATTGTAGACCGGCTTGCCGTTCTGCCCGGGCCAGCTCCAGCGCCGTTGCACAAGGTCGCCGGTCTCCGCCCCATCTGCGCTCGCGCGGACGATCGGCGCCGTATCGGTGATCTTGATATCCTCGCGCGCCTCGATGTTGGGCGCGCCCTCTGAGAAACGGATCTTGATCCTCGTCTCGGAAAAGCCCTCGAAGAGCGCGGCCGCGTTGGTCAGCAATCGATAGTCGTTGCACATTGGAGTAAGTCCCATGGGAGGATCCGCTCCTGGTCCGACATACACTGGCCCAGGCGGATGGTCGCTCTTGACGAGCCCTAACTGCGCGAACCGGAGGAAGCATGAGTGAGTTAAGCGACATCATGGATGCGCTGAAACCCGTGTCGACGGCGACCATCACGACAGTCCTGCTCAAGCATGGATTGCGCCGGGTGTGGATGAGAGGAACGCGTCCGATTCGTCCAGGCCAACCGCGCACGGTTGGGCGCGCATTCACCTTGCGCTTCATTCCGGCGCGCGAGGATCTTGCGACGCCGGCTTCGTGGGCCTCGCCGCGCTCGACGAGAGCGGCGATCGAGGAGATGCCGCCAGGCTGCGTTGCGGTGGCCGACGCGATGGGCGTTACGGATGCAGGCATCTTCGGCGACATCCTCTGCGCGAGGATCAAGCAGCGCGGCGTGGCTGGCCTCGTCACCGACGGGGTCGTGCGCGACATGGCGGGCGTTCTCAAGACCGGCCTCTCCGTTTGGTGCCAGGGCGCGGCCGCTCCTCCGTCCGTGGCCGCTCTCACCTTCGTCAATTGGCAGGAGCCGATCGGCTGCGGCGGCGTGAGCGTCTATCCCGACGATCTTGTCGTCGTAGACGACGACGGCGCGGTGCTGATCCCAGCCGCGCTGATCGAGGACGTGGTTCGCGTCGCTCCGGAGCAGGAGCGCATGGAGACGTGGATCATGGACGAAGTCTCGAACGGAGCGAAGCTGCCGGGTCTTTATCCGCCGAACGAAGACAACCTCAAACGGTACAGGGATTGGGCCTCCCGTCGCTGAGCCGCTGAGCCGGCGCTGATCTGATCACCTTCCTTGAAGCGGCGGCCCCTCACCCGACGCATTTCCTTTCATGCCTGCTAAACGCGGGCGTCCAGCAACGCTCTTATTGGGCTATGGATTCTCGCTTGCGCGGGAATGACAATACGTCCGATCGCGATTAGGATTGCGTCGCCGACCATACGATTGGGCTACACGGCGCCCGCGGCTGAAATGGTCACTGCAAAGGCGGGCGCGGCTTGTCCCGCTGACGAGTATCTCCTGAGAACTTCCGCTGCGTCGAATGCGTCCCCGGCGCGGGGATCGCCAACATGAAACATGACGACAGTGACGCCAAAGTCATCGAACGCCTCCACGTAAATCGGGTCAAGCCGAAAGGCGCTGTAGCCGTTCCGTAGCGTGAGTTCCGCCGCACGTCGCAGGGTAGCCTCACCAACGAACGGCGCAGCCGGCGGACTGATATCGAGCCGCACCATATTGGGCGCAAGCGGGTATTCTTGCGTGTCGGCGCAAGCCGACACGCTCAGGGCGGCGATGGTTGCCATGATCAGGTTACGCATTGCCGCCGGCTCGCCGGAGAGGGAAGATCATCTGTTCTATCATTCTTCGCTGAAAAGATCGCGGACCGCCGTTTGGCCTTTGTGAGGCTTGCAGGTTGCATATCGCGACCTCCTGACCTTTTACGCCGCCGAGCTTCGGCCCCAAGACCATTGAACTTGGCGTCAAACCGGGCGCAGGCAGAGCCGCGCAACGCCACGAGGCCGTTATCCTGGCGTGTCTCGCCGGACCGGCTGAAGTTGACCGAGCCGGCGCGCAGCAGACGGCGACCCACGCAATCGTCTTTCAGGCGCCTGAGCTCGGCGCCAGGCCGAAGCTCTACGCCCTGAAGCCGGCCGCCGAGCTGCGCCTCCAGGTCATAGTCGCCAACCTTCGCCGCCATATTCGCATCTTCGCGCCGCGCGTGGCCGCCTCGTGCGACGCTCGATGACCGCCCAGCCTGTGAGCACGTACGCCGCCATGTCGATCTGCCTACGGCGGCTCTCCTGGGATCGCCTTCCGCGGAGCAAGCGACAGCGGCTGAGAGCCAAATCAACCGCTCGTCTTGTTCGTTGCTTGCATGAATTCGCAGCGGGACGGCGATCTTGGGCGGATACGCGTCGCTGCTCCACAACGGCGTTTTGATCGGCGTCGGCCAGTGCGCCCAACGAACCGTTGCGACCGCGGCAACCGTCGGCGACGTCGCGCCTGACTGACCTCAACCTGAGGAGAGGCCTGTCGGCGCGGGATCCCCGCGCAAGACGCACGCCCCAAACTAATTTTTTTGCACATTATGTTGCGTAAATCATAACTCTGTGTTATACATTTTCACTTGACAGACTTGGCCGACTTCCCCCGGCCAGCCGAAGGGCGGTGGAAAAGGAAACGATGGGGTTCGGCTTGAGGCGGTTTGCGCAGAGCCTGAGAGAGGGAGGAATTTTTTATTTGAGTCGACTGTAACCCATTGAAAAGTCACAATTCAAAAAAATAAACGTAAGCAAAAGAAAGCAAATTTATTTGCGTTTAGTTGCGTCTATTTGCGTTTATTATCGGATATTTCGACGGATTCGCCCGCCGGATGGTGCTTGCGCGCTCGGTCCTAGAGCCCGCGCCGGCCGCTGGCCCGGCTCATCACCGGACTACGGCGGGGATGTCGACGGGCTGAGGGCTGCGTTCACCGACAATTCATACCCGCGGGCCCAGGGTGCTGCTGAACGGAACGGTAAGGCTCAACCAATCGTTTCGGGAGAACCTCAGTGAAGAACACGTTCGTCGCGATCGGGCTTGCCGCCGTCATCGCCTTTTCGCCGCTGGCCGCCTCGGCGCAGTCCGCAACCGGGACAGCTCACGCCGGCGGGGGCGGCTCTCACAGAAGCCATTTGCGCCACAGCGGCAACATGAGCAGAGAGAGAGCCAGGGCCTCGGCCGAACATATGCGCACGATGCGACACGCTCCCGCCGCTCCCAAGAACTGATCCGCGGGGCCGGAGCAATCCGGCCCTTTTGCCTGCGTCCGGGCTACTTCACCGGACAGGGCTTCGCGCCCCAGATCTCGTTGGCGTACTGGTGGATCGTGCGGTCGCTCGAGAACTTGCCCGACGCCGCGATGTTGTGAATGACCTTCTGCGTCCACTCGTCCGGCTTGCGGTAGAGGTCGCAGAGCTTCCCGTCAGCGTGAAGATACGACGTCAGATCGGCGAGGTGCATGAACTGATCGCCGTGCGTCAGGAGCGCGCCGCGCAGCGGCTCGAAGATCCCAGGCTCGCTCTGGCTGAAATGGTCCGAAAAGATCAGATCGAGCGCCTTCCGGGTCTCCGGCTCGTTTTGGTAGTGCCAATAAGGGCTGTACCAGGGTCGGCTGTCGGCGACTTCCTGCGCGGTGAGGCCGAACAGGAAGAAATTCTCCTCCCCCGCCTCCTCGGCCATCTCGATCGTCGCGCCGTCGCGCGTTCCGATGGTCAAGGCGCCGTTCATCATGAACTTCATGTTGCTGGTGCCGCTCGCCTCGTAGCCCGCCGTCGAAATCTGGTTCGAGACGTCGGCCGCGGGAATGCAGCGCTCCGCGAGGGTGACATTGTATTCCGGCAGGAACACCACCTTCAGCTTGCCCCGCGCCGCAGGATCGTTGTCGATCGTCTGCGCCAGGTTGTTGATGAACTTGATGATGACTTTCGCCAGATAGTAGGCCGGCGCCGCCTTGCCGGCGAAGAAGAACGTGCGCGGGGCGACATCGAGACCCGGATTCTCGAGCAGACGCTGATAGAGAACGACGATCCTCAGAGCATTGAGCAACTGGCGCTTGTACTCGTGAATGCGCTTGATCTGGCAATCGAAAATCGTGTGCGGATCGACGGTGACGTCCGTGTGCCGTTTGACCCAGTCGGCGAAGCGCGCCTTGCACTCGTGCTGCGCCTTTTGAACGCCCGCAAGGAACGCGGCGTCCCTCGTCAGCGGCCGAAGCTTCTGCAGCTCCGCGAGGTCCGTGATCCAGCCGTCGCCAATGGCCGTCGAAATCGCCGTCGCCAGCCAAGGATTGGCCAGCTTGAGCCAGCGTCTCGGCGTGACCCCGTTGGTCTTGTTGTTGAAGCGCTCGGGAAACGCCTCGGCGAGGTCCTTGACCGTCGTTTTGCGCAGGAGCTCGGAATGGATCGCGGCCACTCCGTTGGTGCTGTGGGACCCGACGATCGCCAGATTCGCCATGCGGATGTGCTTAGTCTGACCCTCCTCGACCAGGCTCGTTCGCGCCAACCGCCCGAGGTCGTCGGGAAAACGGGCGCGAATGTCGTCGAGGAGCCGGAGATTGATCTCCCATATGATCTCGAGTTGGCGCGGAATGAGGAATTGCATCCATTCGACCGGCCAGCGCTCCAGCGCCTCGGGAAGCAGGGTATGGTTGGTGTAGGCGAGCGTGCGCCGCGTGATGTCCCACGCTTCGTCCCACCCGAGATGCGCTTCGTCGAGCAAAATTCGCATGAGTTCCGGAACGGCGAGGCTCGGATGGGTATCGTTGAGCTGCATGGCGGCCTTTTCGGGCAAAAGTCGCCAATCGGCATTCGAACTCCCGAAACCTGCGGATGGCGTCCGCGAGCGAACAGGCCACGAGGAAATATTCCTGCATGAGCCGCAACTCGCGCCCCTGGGGCGTATGGTCGTCCGGATAGAGAACGCGGGTGAGCGATTCCGCATTAAGCGCCTCGGCGATCGAAGCGACGAAATCGCCGCCGCTGAACCGCTGAAAATCGAACGCATGCGCGGCGGTGGCGCTCCACAAGCGCAGCGTATTGACCGTCTTGCCGCCGTAGCCGATCACCGGTCGGTCATAGGGCACGCCGATGAGCGTCGAGGGGCTGTTCGGAATCATACGCAGCTGGCCTGCGCGCAATTCAAACGAGCAACCGAACGTCACCTCCACGCTTTCGGCGGGACGCACGATCTCCCATGGATCCGGGTGCTGCAGCCAATTATCAGGGCGCTCCTCCTGCCAGCCGTTGCGGATTTTCTGCTGAAAGATCCCATGCTCGTAGCGCAGTCCATAGCCCATCGCGGGCAACTGCATCGTGGCCATTGAATCCAGGAAGCAGGCGGCCAGACGTCCGAGACCGCCATTGCCCAGTCCGGCGTCGGGCTCCTCATGAAGGATTTCCCACCACTCTCGGCCGTCGGCGCCAAAGCTTGGGCCAACCACGGGATCGAGCAGGAGGTTCATGACATTGTTGCCGAGCGAACGGCCGATCAGAAACTCGATCGAGACGTAGTAGACCCGCTTCGGGTTCTCGCGGGCGTAGGTCTTGTTGGTGCGCAGCCAGCGGTCCGAAAGAATGTCTCTAACCGCGCGAGCGGCGGCTTTGTAGCGCTCGCGCGTATTGGCGGTATCGGGCTCGACGATATTATCGAACTTCAGATGCCGCTCGTAGAGCGCGTCTGGCGCGCCGGCGAACAGCGCCGCGGTGATGGCGTAGTTCTTGAGTAGCGCCGCGGTGTCCGGAGAAGCTTGGGCTGCTCGACTAAGCTCTTGCACGTCGTTCATTCGCCTGACCCTCCCGAAAAGGCCTTGATACCCGGCGCTTGTGACGCTCTGGCGACGCTAAGGGAGCGCTTACACGTTGTCGCCCTCGGTCGAGGCTGCGCCTCCGGCCCCGCGCTCGCCCCACGTCCAGTTCTTGATCTCCGGCATGTCGTCGCCGTAGCGATGGATGTATTCGCGATGGTCGATGAGCCTGTCGCGTATTTCCTGCTTGGCGTAAGCGGCGCGTTCGCCAAGCTTCGGCACGCGATCGATGACGTCGCCGACCAGATGGAAACGATCGAGGTCGTTTATCACGCACATGTCGAAAGGCGTAGTCGTCGTTCCCTCTTCCTTGTAGCCGCGCACATGAATGTTGTCGTGGCCGGTCCGCCGATAGGTCAGGCGATGGATGAGCCACGGATAGCCGTGAAAGGCGAAAATGATCGGCTTGTCGACGGTAAAGAGGGCGTCGAAGTCGCGGTCTGCAAGGCCATGCGGATGCTCGCTTGGAGGCTGCAGCGTCATCAGATCAACGACGTTGACGACCCGTACTTTCAATTCGGGCGCGTGCTGGCGCAGAAGTTTAACCGCGGCCAGGGTCTCTAGCGTCGGCACATCGCCGCAACAGGCCATTACGACGTCCGGCTCGCCGCCACGGTCGTTGCTCGCCCATGGCCAGATACCGAGCCCGGCTTCGCAATGCCTGACCGCCTGCTCCATGGTCAGCCATTGCGGCGACGGTTGTTTGCCGGCCACAACGACATTCACGTAGTTGCGGCTGCGCAGGCAATGGTTGGTGACCGAAAGCAGGCAATTCGCGTCGGGCGGCAGATAGATCCGCACCACCTCCGCCTTCTTGTTCATCACGTGGTCGATGAAGCCGGGATCCTGGTGGGAAAAGCCATTGTGGTCCTGACGCCAAACGTGGCTGGACAAGAGATAATTGAGCGAGGCGATCGGCCGGCGCCACTTAATTTCATTGCAGACCTTTAGCCACTTCGCGTGCTGGTTCACCATGGAATCGACAATGTGGATGAACGCTTCGTAGCACGAGAAGAAGCCGTGCCGGCCGGTAAGCAGATAGCCTTCGAGCCAGCCCTGACACTGATGTTCGCTCAACATCTCCATCACGCGTCCGTCGGGCGCGAGATGATCGTCGTAAGGAACGGTCTCGGCCGCCCAGGCGCGGTTCGTGACCTCGAGAACGTCCTGCCAGCGATTGGAATTGTTCTCGTCCGGGCTGAACAGGCGGAAGTTTTGCGACTCGAGATTGAGTTTCATCACGTCGCGCAGGAATTCGCCCATGACGCGCGTCGCTTCTGCGGTCGCCGAGCCGGGCGAAGGCACCTTGACCTCATAGTCGCGGAAGTTAGGCAGCCTTAAGTCGCGCAACAGCAGACCGCCATTGGCGTGCGGATTGGCGCTCATCCGGCGGGTCCCCTGCGGCGCAAGCGCGGCAAGCTCGCCCTTGAGGCGGCCCGTGTCGTCGAACAGTTCTTCCGGGCGATAACTCTTCATCCACGCCTCGAGGACGCGCACATGCCCGGGGTTGCCGCGCATCTCGCTCATCGGCACCTGGTGCGAGCGCCAGTAGCCCTCTTCCTTCTTGCCGTCGATCTCCTTGGGGCAGGTCCAGCCCTTCGGCGTCCGCATGACGATCATCGGCCATATCGGGCGTTTGGAGAACCCGTTGCGCCGCGCGTCCGCCTGGATGTTGCGGATCTCGCCGATCACTGTTTCGAGGGTCGCCGCCATGAGTTCGTGCATTGGGCCCGGCTCATGCCCTTCGACGAAATGGGGCGCATATCCGTATCCGCGCAGAAGCGACTCTAGCTCCTCGTGACTGATGCGCGCCAGCACCGTCGGATTGGCGATCTTGTAGCCGTTGAGATGCAGGATCGGGAGCACCGCGCCGTCGCGCGCCGGATTGAGGAACTTGTTTGAATGCCAGCTCGTCGCGAGAGGTCCCGTTTCCGCTTCGCCATCGCCGACGACTGCGGCGACGATGAGGTCGGGATTGTCGAAGGCGGCGCCATAGGCGTGCGAAAGCGCGTAGCCGAGCTCGCCGCCCTCGTGAATCGAGCCTGGCGTCTCCGGCGCGACGTGGCTTGGGATTCCGCCGGGAAACGAGAACTGAGTGAAGAGCCGCTTCATGCCCTCCACATCCTGCGAGATGCCCGGATAGACTTCGCTGTAGGTTCCTTCGAGATAGGTGTTAGCGACCAGCCCCGGGCCGCCATGGCCGGGACCGGTTATGTAGATCATGTCGAGATCGAGCTTCTTGATCAGCCGATTGAGGTGCGCGTAGATGAAGTTGAGGCCCGGCGTCGTGCCCCAATGGCCGAGCAGGCGTGGCTTGATGTGTTCTTCCTTGAGCGGCTCACGCAGCAAGGGATTGTCGTACAGATAGATCTGGCCGACGGACAGATAATTGGCGGCGCGCCAGTAGGCGTCGATGAGCGCGCTTTCGGCTTTTGAGAGCGTGCTTGCGGTCTTCGACGGGCTTTCCGTTTTCGACAGAGCGGTCGTGGTCGCCATCGTCATCTCCTCACAATTTCTCAAGGGGCTTACTGAGGGCCGATATCATTTGCGTGACAACGCGCTCCTGACGGCGCATCACCTTCGGCTCAACGTCCCGATAGCGCCGGACGCGTCAAAGCCGAATGTCTTGGCCTCGGGTCTACGGATTGGGCTCGCGCTCGAGCTCCCACTTTGCGCGCAGCCAATGATCAAGCTCGCGTCCATGCGGCATGCCTTCGTCGACCCAGATTAGGTAAGCGCGATCCCTCACTCGATCGTCTTTGACTTTATCATTGCCTATAGCGGCGGCAATGTCACCCGGCGGGCGCACATCCGCTGCGCTGGGCGGCTCGCCAGCCATTGAAAGCATCTCCTCCGGGCGATCTTGGCTCGCCTAACGATCGGCGACGCCACGTTGTGCCGATTTGATGACAATTAAGCAACATTCTCCCGAGACCCTGTCGCGCCCATTGCGGCCGAGCGAAAACTTGGCTCAACTGCACGGCGTCACACGAAGCGCCCAGGAAGGAAGATCCATGTCCGCTGCGCCAGTCCACGCCGACAATTCCGCGCAGGCCGAATACTGGAGTTCCGTTGCCGGACCGCGATGGACCGACCATCAGGAGCATCAGGATCAGGTGCTGCGCCCGGTTTCCGACCGGCTCATCGCCGGGGCGGCGCCAAAGCCCGGCGATCGCGTGATCGACGTCGGCTGCGGCTGCGGCGCGACGACGATCGACTTCGCCGCCCGCGTCAGCCCTGGCGGCCAGGTGCTGGGGCTCGACGTTTCCGAGCCGATGCTCGCGCGCGCACGCCAGCGCGCGCCGCAAGACCTGCCCATAAGGTTCGAACTCGCCGACGCCACGGTCTACGATTTCGAGCCTAATGGCGCCGATCTCGTGGCGTCGCGGTTCGGCGTCATGTTCTTCGCCAATCCAGCGCGTTCGTTCGACAACCTGCGCAAGGCGCTCAAGCCCGGCGGGCGCCTCGCCTTCGCCTGCTGGCGCGAGGCCAAGCAAAATCCCTGGATCATCCTGCCGCTGCGCGAGGCGGGCAAGCACGCCCCTCCCCTGCCCGAGACAGGCACCGAGGACCCCGGGCCGTTCGCCTTCGCCAATGAACCGCGAGTGAGGCGGATCCTGACCGAGGCGGGCTTCGCCGATATCGAACTTAAGCCGCAGGACCTCGAGCTCGACATCGCCGTGGGACTGGGGCTGGACACAGCCGTCAAGGCCGCGATGACGATCGGTCCGACAAGCCGGATTCTCGACGGCCAGAGCGAGGCGGTGCGCGCCGCCGCGACGGCGGACATTCGCAAGGCTCTGGCTGACCACGCGCGGGGAGACAGCGTGCCGCTCGGCGCGGCGATCTGGATGGTCACGGCGACCAATCCGGCCGAATAGCATGCTACCCGCCGGACGCGTAGCTGTCCCGGAATGGGACAAGTCCGCTGAAATTAAACCAAGCAGATCCAAGCACAACCAAATAAATCCAAGCAAAATGGCTTGGTTTTATTTGGTTTTATTCGTCCAAATCGGGACTTTTCAATGGGTTACAGCGAATCCAAATAAGAAATCTCTCCCCCCTCGGGCTTTTCGCGAACCGTCCCAGGCGCCGTTCCTCTCACCCTCCTCCACCGCCCGCCGCCATGGCGCAGATTCTGCCAATAGAAATATCCATAACACAGGTTCCAGATTTCCGCAAGCAATTGCAGCAATTGTAGCAATTGTACGACAGCAATTGTACGACTCCCCAGTTCTCGCCTCGGCGGATTCCGTCCAATGCGTCGGGATCGGACGGGCCTTCGACGTGGGCCTGAACGAGCCCGGCAAGCGTGAGCGGAAGGTCCCACCGTCCGGACCCGGGCGAGTTGTGATCGCGACGCGTGGGGGCGGAGTGCGCGCCGCCCCTAATCAGTACCTCCAGAACGGCCGCAGCTCTTGCCGGCGCGCCTCGCTGAAATCTCGTTGCGGACCGACGCGTCGATCGGTCCAATTCGTCCGCATTTCATCGGGGTGATGTTCGGCGAGAGATCCATGTCCTCAATTGCAATTTCACGGTAGGTTCTCGCCATAGCGCTGTCGCCTCATCATCGGACTCCTTCCGGCGGAATGGTCCTCACCAGCCGGGTGGCGAGCAACTAACCGTCGACGAACGTAACCGTCTCGTCGAGCGGGGCGCGGCCCGTACGGGTGTAGCTCACCTTGGGGTCCTCGCGCCCGATCGACATGCCGCAGAAGAGGATCAGCCCGCCCGGGGGTGACAGGACCTCCGCGACCGTCTCGCGAACCTGCGACCACGCCATCTGCGGGCAACTGTGCAGCCCTTCGGCCCGGAGTAGCAGCATGACGGTCTGCAGATACATCCCGATGTCGGCCCATTGGGGCCGGCCCAGGTCGCGGTCGATGTAGCAGAACAGGGCGGCGGGCGCGCCGAAACAGTTCCAGTTGGCGATGGCCGCCCGCTGCCGCGCCTCCCAGTCCTCGCGCGCAATGCCGAGTGCGCTGTAGCGCTCCTTGCCGAAGGCGGATCGGCGCTCTCCGTACGGGGACTTCAGCGCGGCGCGGGTACATCTCGTACTCCCGCTCGTCCCAGGGGTCACCGTGCGCCACGCGCTCGACGGCGCGCGTCTTGAGCTCGGCCAGCAGCGGGCCGGTCAGCACGTAGCAGTTCCACGGCTGGAGGTTCGATCCGGAAGGCGACCAAGCCGCAGCGGACAGCACACGCTCGAGCACCTCCCTCGGCACAGGCTCGTCGGTGAATCCGCGCACCGCCCGTCGGCTTGTGACTGCCTCATAGATGTCCATGATCGCCCATCTGCGGTTCGTTGGTTCGGCGGCGCAGGCGCCAGAAGTTCGCCGGCATGCTCTGCGAGATCGTTCGTTTGACCATGGCCGGTGTCTCAAGGCCCAGAATCACTCGGCGGGCAGCACGGCGTCGACGCCCTTCTTCTTCACCATGACCACGATGAACTTTGCGGGCTTCGTCGTGCTCGCGTTGCGCCCGACCGTGTGCACATCGTCAGGGCCTTCGTAGAAAGTCTGCCCTGGAGTGAGCGTAACCTCCTTGCCGCCCCTGACCCCTTCGACGATCGACCCTTCCAGCACGTAGACGAAGGCGTACGCATCGTGCCGATGGATGTGCTCCACGGTTCCGGGTGGATACTCGACACTGAGCATCAGCATCTCCCTTCCAGGCAGGTCGGTCAGATCCTTCTGCATGACTGGGGCCACAATGGGCTGCGGGGCGGTCGGCGCGAAGGCGGCGCTGAAGGGCAGGGCCGCGACAAATAGCGAACGAAGGATGAGTTTCATGGGGGGCCCTCGTGCGGGTTGCCGGAATCCGGACTCACGCGGCTGCTTGCGAGCGGCGGAACCATTCGTCGAGACCGATGCGGCCGAGGCGCGCTTCGCCCAACGGCACGAGCGAGCGCTCCTCGACCCGACCGCGCCAATATTGCGCCTCAGGGTCGCTCACCACCTCCCGCGGATCGCCGATCGCCTTCAGAAAGCGAGCAACGATCTCGTTGAAGGGCGCTCGTTCCGGGCCGGCGATCTCGACGACCCCATTTCGTGGCTCTGCAAGCGCGGCCTCGGCGACGCTGGCGGCGACGTCGTCCGCCGCGATGGGCTGAAATAGAACGGGCGGAAGCCTGACTGTGTTTCCGGCGGCGCTCGAATCGGCGATGCCGCCGAGAAATTCCATGAACTGGGTCGAGCGTACGATGGTGTACGGGATGCCCGAAGCTTCGATCAATTTCTCCTGGGCGACCTTGGCGCGGAAATAACCGTTGTCAGTCCTGTCGATTCCCACGATCGAAAGGGCGATGTGATGCTGAATGCCTGCCGCCTCCTCCGTCGGGAGAAGATTGCCCTCGGAAGTCCTGAAGAATTCCAGCACCGCCTTGTCTTCGAACGAAGGCGAATTGGCGAGATCCACGACGACCTGGGCGCCTGCCAGGGCCTCTTCGAGTCCCTCTCCGGTGAGCGTATTGACGCCGCTCTGGGGCGAGGCCGCGACCACCTGATGGCCGCGCTGGCGCAGAATGACGACGGTCTTGGAGCCGATCAGGCCGGTGCCGCCGATCACGACGATTTTCATGAGCTCTACCCTCCGGTGATTTCAACAGCGCGACGCGCTTTTGACGGACGCATGGTGATTGAAAACCGGCCCGAAGACTTTGCGGCGAGCTTGAATTTGGCTTGTGCCCAGCTTGAAATTCCGTCCAAAATGATCAGGCGCTATCGATCGCGGCTCGATCGAAGGCCGAATAGGCCACCGAAGCCCGGCGCGATGGGAGCGGCGCGTGCAATACGTGTTCGGCGACTGTGTACTCGATCCCGACCGTCGCGAGCTCTCACGCGGCGGCGAGGCCGTCGCGGTTGGGCCTCAGGTCTTCGATTTGCTCATCCGCTTGATCGAGAACCGCGATCGAGTTGTCAGCAAGGATGAACTGTTTGACGTTATCTGGCGCGGCAGAACGATCTCCGATTCAACTTTGGCTAGTCATGTCAATTTCGCGCGCAGAGCCGTCGGCGACACTGGCGAGGAACAGCGCCTGATCCGGACAATCTCGCGCAAGGGATTCCGATTTGTCGGCGAGGTGAAGGAGGCGCCGTCGCACAGCGCGACCAACCTGACAGGAACCCAAACGGCGCCTGATCCCGCCGAGGCGGACGCCGCAGTTCCGGACGCGCTCCCCCTGCCAGACCAACCCTCGGTCGCGGTCTTGCCATTCCTGAACCTGAGCGGCGACCCGGAGCAGGACTATTTCGCTGACGGCGTAGTCGAGGACATCATCGGAGCGTTGTCCCGGATGCGATGGCTCTTCGTCATCGCGCGCAATTCGAGCTTCACCTACAAAGGCCGCGCGGTCGACGTGAAGCAGGTCGGGCGTGAGTTGGGCGTGCGCTATGTGCTCGAGGGCAGCGTGCGCAAGGCGGGGAGCCGGGTGCGCGTCACGGGCCAGCTTATCGACGCGACGGCCGGCGCGCATCTCTGGGCCGAGCGCTTCGATCGCACCCTGGAAGACATCTTCGATCTGCACGATGAGCTCGCAACAAGCGTCGTGGGCGCAATCGCTCCGCAGCTGGAGCGGGCGGAGATCGAGCGCGCCAAGCATAAACCGACCGAGAAGCTCGACGCCTACGACACTTACTTGCGCGGTATGGCGAGTTTTCACCGGGGCGACCGGGAGGGCATGAGCGAGGCGCTGCCGCTATTCTATCAGGCGATTGAGCGCGATCCTGATTTCGCATCGGCCTATGCGTTGGTTGCCGCCTGCCTTTTCTGGAGCAAGTTCAACGGCTGGGCGCCCGATCGAGCGCAAGCGATGTCCGAAGGCGCGAGATTGGCCCATCGCGCTATCGAGCTCGGCAAGGATGACGCCGTCGCGCTCGCCCGCGGAGGACATGCGCTGGCGAATTTCGTCGGCGACCTCGAGAGCGGCATCGCTCTCATCGACAAGGCGTTGCTGCTCAATCCGAATCTCGCGGCTGCGCGGTTCCTCGGCGGCTTTGTGCAAATCATGCGGGGCGAACCAGACGACGCGATCAAGCGACTCGCTCACGCGATGCGCTTGAGCCCGCTCGATTCCGAAATGTATCGAATGCAATGCGGAACGGCGCTGGCGCACTTGTTCGCCGGCCGCTTCGACGAGGCCGCGCCCTGGGCCGAGAAGGCGTTGAGAGACTTGCCGAGCTTTCTCATCGCCGTGTGCATCGTTGCCGCAAGCCATGCGCTGGCTGGCCGGATGGAGGAAGCGCAGCGAGCGATGCGCAATCTGCGGCGACTGGGTCCTGCGCTTCGCCTTTCCAACCTCAAGGATTGGCTTCTATTCCATCGGCCGGAATATCTCGCCGCGTTGTCCGACGGCTTGCGACGCGCCGGGTTGCCGGAATGACGTTGACCTTCCGCGTAGGGTCGAAGCGAGTTCCGGCTGGAGTTGTCAGCGCGGTGCTTGCGCCCTCAAGAACGCGCGCATGAGGAAATTCGCCTGTTCGGGCCCGTGGGCGAATTCCGCGCCGACCGGGCAGGCGCGCCGCGCCCGACATCCCCCAGCCATGCAATCGGCGCCGGCGGCGTTTTTCAGGTGGCCCGCGCAAGCGGCAACGTCATAGCCGGTGGCCGAGAACGCGCCGACCGGGCAGGTCTTCAGGCACCAGCGCCCCGAGCAGGATTCGCACGGACTTGGGACTGCCCCTGGCTCCGGAATGGCGAGCGCTTCGCTCAGCCCAAGCGCGCCGCGGTAGGAATGCCACAGCCCGTAGCGCGGATGGATCAGAAGTCCGATCGGCGAGGGATGGACCGGCTCGGCGCGCCGCGCCCATTGCTGGAACGGCCAGAAAGGCGGGTCGCCAAAGGGGAACAACGCTTTCGCCCCGAGTTCGCCCGCCAGACCCTCGATCAGCCGCCGGCTCCAGCGATCAAGAGGATGGTCCAAGCCGTCGTTGGCCTCAGGGACGCGGCGAACGCGCTCCAGCCGTCGCGCCCCGCCATGCCGGCGAGCACAATTGTGCGAACGTCAGCGAGTTCCCCCGCCCTCTCGTCAAGGGCGAACGAAAGCGCGCCCCGCGGAACAAGGCCGGCCTGCTCGATGGCGAAAAGGATGGTCTCGATCGACGGGCTGGAAGGCGACAGAGGGTTCACGGCTCGCAGTGTATTGCGCCGAGAGGGTTGGAGGAGCAAACCTTTCAAGACGCGAACATAATGCAGGGGCTCGATGTCGGACGCAGCCTATGTTCAGCTCGACGATGATCGCTTCCGGGCGACCGCGCTCACGCGCGGCCCTTGGCATCCTGATCATCAGCACGCTGGCCCGCCCTCGGCGCTCATCTGCCGCGCGATCGAACGCGCCGCCGCCAATGACGGGTTGACTCATCTCGCACGGCTCACCGTCAATCTCATGCGGCCCGCGCCGATTGGCGAGTGCGGCGTCGAGGTCGCGACCGATTATATCGGCCGCAGCACCGGCCACTTTTCCGGTCGCTTGACTGCGCAGGGCAAGGACGTTGCGCGTTTCACGGCGCTCATGCAGCGCGAGGAGGATTTTCCCATTCCCGAAGGCACTCCCGGCCATCCACCACCGCACGCTCCGAAGCCGCCGAACGAGTGCGCGGTCGTCAGGATGCCTTTTGCGGACCGCGGTGTCGGGTACGGCGATCTCGTCGAGAATCGGATCGCGGCGGGCCAATTCTTCCATGGGCCTTGCGCGGCGTGGTTTCGAATGAACCATCCGCTCATCCAGGGCGAGACGCCAAGCGCCTATCAGCGCGCGGCGGTTGCTGGAGACTCCGGCAACGGGATCAGCGCCGCGTTGGACTTCCGCAAGTTTCTCTTCATCAATTGCGATCTGACCATCAACCTCTTCCGCCGACCCGAGGGAGAGTGGATCTGCCTCGAGGCGCGCAGCCTGTTCGGCGGCAACGGCTGCGGTCTGGCCGAGTTGGCCGTCTATGACGAGCGAGGCATGATCGGGCGCGCGACTCAGAGCCTGACCGTCAGGCCGCGCTAAGGCTACTTCGGCCTGAGCGCTTCGACGCCCGGCAGCGCCTTGCCTTCCATCCATTCCAGAAACGCGCCGCCAGCGGTCGATACATAAGTGAAGTCGTCCGCGACCTTGGCCTCGTTGAGCGCCGCGACGGTGTCGCCCCCTCCGGCGACGGAGGTCAACTTGCCCTCCTTGGTCAGGCGCGCCGCAGTCTTCGCGATCGCCATTGTCGCGGCGTCGAAGGGCGGCGTCTCGAACGCCCCGAACGGGCCGTTCCACACCAGCGTCTTGATTTCGCTCAAGACGCTGTCGACTGCGGCGATCGACTTCGGGCCGATGTCGAGGATCATCTCGTCCTCGGGAACATGATCGACGTCGACGACATGCGCGTGGACATGGGGCTTGAGCTCCGCCGCGACGGTCGCGTCGACCGGCAGCAGAATGCGGCAATTGGCCTTCTCGGCCGCCGCGACGATCGAGCGCGCGGTGTCGGCGAGATCCTTCTCGCACAGCGATTTGCCGACTCCCTTGCCTTCGGCGAACAGGAAGGTGTTGGCCATGCCGCCGCCGATGATGAGGACATCAACCTTGTTCACGAGATTGCCGAGCAGCTCGAGCTTGGTCGACACTTTGGCGCCGCCGACTATCGCGGCGACGGGGCGCGCCGGATTGCCGAGCGCCAGATTGAGCGCCTCGAGCTCCTTCTGCATCGCCCGGCCCGCATATGGCGGGAGCTTGTGAGCAAGCCCCTCCGTCGTCGCGTGGGCGCGATGGGCGGCGGAGAAGGCGTCATTGACGTAGAGGTCGCCGAGCTTGGCGAGCTCGTCGACATGGGCGGGATCGTTCTTCTCTTCACCCTTATGGAAGCGTGTGTTCTCCAAAAGGAGCACGTCGCCGTTTCTCATCTTGGCGATCGCCTTGTCGGCCGTCTTGCCAATGCAGTCGGAGCAGAAAGCGACCGGCCGCTTGATGATCTCGGCGACCGCGGCGGCGACCGGTTTTAACGAATTGGCCTCGTCTGGCCCGCCCTTAGGCCGGCCGAAATGCGCAAGAAGAATGACCTTGCCGCCCTTGTCCGCGATTTCCGTGATTGTCGGCGCAACACGTTCGATGCGCGTCGCGTCCGTCACCCGGCCGGCTTCGGTCGGGACGTTGAGGTCGACGCGCAAGAGCACGCGCTTTCCCGAGACATCGGCGTCGTCGAGGGTGCGGAATGGATTTCTCATGGGTCAGCGCCTCTCAAGCTTCCGGCAGCGGCGACGCGGTCCGGTTCCGTCCCATTCTGTCATGCCCGCGGGGACGCGGGCGCCCACTTCAGCCGCGTCTGTTCGAGCGCATACTTTCGCGACACGACTCTGGACCCCCGCCTTTTGCGGGGGTGACATCCAATCCTCAGATCAGCTTCGCCATCGCGACCGCGGTGTCGGCCATGCGGTTGGAGAATCCCCATTCGTTGTCGTACCAGGAGAGCACGCGAACGAAATCGCCGTCGATGACCTTGGTCTGGTCGAGATGGAAAACCGACGAGCGGTCGTCGTGGTTGAAATCGCTCGAGACGTTGGACTCGTCGGTGTAGCCGAGGATGCCCTTGAGCGGGCCGTTGCCGTCCGCGGCCGCCTTAACGGCGTTGTTGATCTCGTCCGGGCTGGTCTTGCGCTTGGCGACAAACTTGAGATCGACGACCGAAACATTCGGCGTCGGCACGCGGATCGCGGAGCCGTCGAGCTTGCCCTTAAGCTCAGGCAGCACGAGGCCGACGGCCTTGGCCGCGCCGGTCGTGGTCGGGATCATCGACAGCGCCGCGCCGCGGGCGCGGTAGAGATCCTTGTGCAGCGTATCCAGCGTCGGCTGATCTCCGGTGTAGGAATGGATTGTCGTCATGAACCCGTGCTCGATGCCGATCGCATCGTTAAGCACCTTGGCGACCGGCGCCAGGCAATTGGTGGTGCATGAGGCGTTCGAGACGACAAGGTGATCCTTGGTCAGCTTGTCGTTGTTGACGCCATAGACGACCATCAGGTCCGCGCCTTCCGCCGGCGCTGAAATCAGGACGCGCTTGGCGCCCGCCTTGAGGTGGGCCGCCGCCTTCTCGCGCGCGGTGAAGATGCCCGTGCATTCGAGCGCGACATCGACGCCGAGCGCCTTGTGCGGCAGCTCGGCCGGGTCCTTGATCGCCGTGACCTTTATCTTATGGCCGTCGACGACCATCGTGTCGCCCTCGACTTTGACCTTGTGAGGAAAGCGGCCATGAACGCTATCGTAGCGCAAGAGGTGCGCGTTGGTCTCCACGGGACCCAGATCGTTGATGGCGACGACCTCGATGTCCTTGCGGCCCGACTCCAAAATTCCGCGCAGCACCAGCCGTCCAATCCGGCCGAAGCCATTGATCGCTACCTTGGCAACCATCGCAACGTCTCCTCTCGCGCTCGGCCTGCCGAACGGCCGCCGACGCCTCACAACTCAATTCCGCTGAAGTCGCGCTTATTGTCCGATCCCCACTCCGAAGTCTACAGGCTAGCGGTGATGCGCGACATTTCATTTGATTTGCTGCAATCGGGCCCTCTCGTTCTGACCGCAGCGGAAAGAGAGCCCCGGGGGAGCTGAGCGTCAGGAGCGCAGGCTGCCGAGCGCGGCCTCGACCACCGCCTCCGGCGTGATGCCGAAATGCTGGTAGACGGCCTTATAGGGCCCGCTTTCGCCAAAGCTCTTCATCCCGATGAATGGCCCGTCGCCGATGATCGCGTCCCATCCGAATCTCACCGCCGCTTCGACGCCGATCTTCACTTTGGCGGAGCCGATCACCGAACGGCGATAGTCCTCAGGCTGCTCGAAGAACGCAGGGAAGCAGGGCATCGAGACGACCCGGGCCGCGACTCCCTTCTCCTTCAGTTGCGCCTGGGCGGCGACAGCGAGCGAAACCTCGGAGCCAGAGGCGAAGATCGACACTTCCGCCTGCCCTGAGGCCGGAGAAATCTCGTAGCCGCCCCGCGCGCACAGGTTTTCCGCGACATGTGTCGTCCGCAGCGCCGGCAGGCCCTGCCGCGTCAGCGCGAGGATCGACGGCGAATGCTCGCGCTCAAGCGCCGCCTGCCAGCATTCGACGGTCTCGACGCTATCGGCGGGGCGCCAGATGTAGAAATTCGGCATCGCCCGCAGCGAGGCCAGATGCTCGACCGGTTGATGGGTCGGGCCATCCTCGCCGAGGCCGATCGAATCGTGGGTGAACACATTGACGACTCGGATCCCCATCAGGGCCGAGAGCCTCAGAGAGGGGCGGCAATAGTCGGTGAAGCAGAAGAACGAGGCTCCCGAGGGGATGAAGCCGCCATGAATGGAGATGCCGTTGCATGCCGCGATCATCCCGTGCTCGCGGACGCCCCAGTGGATATAGCGCCCGGAGAAATCATCGGGCGCGATTTCTTTCTCGGGCGAGAATTTGGTGTTGTTCGACGGGGTCAGGTCGGCTGAGCCGGTGACAAGCTCAGGCACGGCGGCCCCGATCACATCGAGCGCCGCTTGGCCCGCCTTGCGCGTGGCGACCTCCGGCTTATCAGCGACAAGCTTCTGCTTGTACGCGTCGATGACCTTGTCGAGATCCTGCGGCAGATCGCCGCGCAGCCGCCGCTCGAATTCGGCGCGCTCCTTCGGGTCGAGCGCTTCGACCGCGCGGTTCCACGCTTCGCGCGTCGCCGAGCCGCGCGTTCCCGCCTTGCGCCAGACGCCGAGAATGTCGTCGGGGATGACGAATGGCTCGTAGGACCAGTTCAGGTTCTTGCGCGCGCCTGCGACCTCGGAGGCTCCCTGCGCGTCACTGTGCGCTTTCTGGGTTCCCGCGTGGGTCGGCAGGCCAAAGCCGATCGTCGTCTTGCAGGCGATCATGGTCGGTTTGTCGGAATTCTGCGCCGCGTGGATGGCGTCGAGGATCGCCTTCGGATCGTGCCCGTCAATGTGGGTTGAATTCCAGCCCGCCGATTGGAAGCGGGCGACCTGGTCGATGTTGTCGGCGAGGATCGGGATATGCCCGTCGATCGAGATCCCGTTGTTGTCCCAGAAGACAATCAGCTTGTTGAGCTTGAGATGGCCGGCGATGCCGATCGCTTCGTGGCTCACGCCTTCCATCAAGTCGCCGTCTGAAGCGATGACATAAGTGTGGTGATCGACGATGCCTGGAAAGCGCGCGGCCAGCATGCGCTCCGCGATCGCCATGCCGACCGAGGTCGCAATCCCCTGCCCCAGCGGGCCGGTCGTCGTCTCGACGCCCGGAGCGCACCAGTATTCGGGGTGCCCCGGCGTCCTCGAGCCGACCTGCCGGAACTGCTTGATGTCGTCGATGCCCAGTCCTTTGGCGCCGCCGACGCCGGTCAGATAGAGCAAGCTGTACAGGAGCATGCAGCCGTGGCCGCCCGAGAGGACGAACCTGTCGCGATCGGGCCAATGGGGATCGGACGCGTCGAATTTGAGCACGTCGCGCCAGAGAACCGTGGCGATGTCAGCGCACCCCATCGGCAAGCCGGGGTGGCCGCTCTTGGCCTTCTCGACCGCGTCGAGGGCGAGAAAGCGGATCGCGTTAGCCATCGCATCATGAGACACGCTCGTCGCATCAGGGGACAGTGTCGTTGTCGCCATCGGGAGTCTCCTCAGGAAATGGGGCGCCGGCTATCCGTTATTCCGAGATGGGGCGGTGGTTTTGCGGGCGCGGAACGGCGCGCCAATTAGGGGCGGTCGCAGGAACCTGTCAATTGCGGCTCATGCCGCGTTGACGTTCCGTTCAAGCATCGCGTAAACAAAACGCCGCAATGGATGGAATCAAAACCTCCATGGATTCGCTTGAGATCTCGCTCAAGCGGCTCACATCCGCGGTCGAAGCGCTCGAATGGGCGACTGACCTGCGGATGCGCCATGACGAAGCGCGCGCAACCACGCAAGAGGAATTCGCGCTGATGCAAGACGACCGCTCGCGGCTCGCGGTCGAACTTGACGCCGCCGTCGACCGGTCACGCGCGCTCGAATCCGCCAACAGCGAAGCGGCCAAGCGACTCGCCCACGCCGCCGAGGCGATCGGACGTGTTCTCGGCCGGTTGGCGCCGGACCCGGAAGATTAGGGCCGGCACGCCCATGGAAAAGGCGCGCGCCATGTCACAGGTTTCGGTCACCATCGACGGGCGCAAGTATCGTCTTGCCTGCAACGAGGGCGAAGAAGCGCGGCTCGAATCGCTGGCCGGCCTGATCGATGAGAAGATCGGCGAAATGCGCAAGACGTTCGGCGAGATCGGCGACCAGCGCCTCGTCATCATGGCCGCTTTGACTCTCGCCGACAGCCTGACCGAAGCGCGCGACGAGGCGACGGCCGAGCGCAAGCGCTCAGAGGACGCCGAACAGCGCGCCCAAGCGCTTGCTTCGCGCCTCGACGAACTCGGTTCAAGGCTCGAATCGATCGCCGAGCGGCTTGCACGCGCGGACGTCTGATTTAATCGCGCCTCGCCATTTGCCCGAATCCGAGACGCTTGCCTATCGCGCGCGGTGCGGGTATATACCCGCGTATGAAGACGACTTGCTACTGCGCCGCGGTTCGAACCGCGGCGCGAAAGACGACCGCGCTCTACGACTCGATCCTCGAGCCGGCGGGCGTCACACTGGCGCAATTCAGTCTCTTGAGAAAAATCGAGCGAGCCGAAACGGTTTCCCTGACCAAACTCGGTCGGCTGGCGGAATTGGACCGATCGACGATCGGGCGCAACGTGAAAGCGCTGGAAAAACTTGGGCTCGTTCGCTTGGGCCCCGCGAAGGACCAGCGCGAGGCGGCGGTGCGATTGACGCTCGCCGGAAAAGACGCGCTGCAACGCGCCGCCCCCCTGTGGGAGGAAGCGCAGCGGCGGGTCGAGACTGCGCTTGGCGACGCCGGAGCCGAGCAGTTGCAGAGCCTTGCGCTTAGTCTTTGATCTTTTTCTGCAAATTTGCGGGTAGATACCCGTCACGGAGTTGAAGATGACGATATCGGGGCCGGCTGTGCAGATTTCGGACGCTGCCCAGCCGCAAAAGCAGTTCGCGGCGTTCTCGCTTTCCAACCCGCTCGCCGCGGCGATGGCCGGGCGTAACCTTTATTACGGCTGGGTCGTCGCCGGGGCGACCTTCCTCGTCATGCTGGCGACGGCGGGAGCGATGGGCGCGCCGGGCGTCATCATCCAGCCGCTCGAGAAGGAGTTCGGCTGGAGCACGGCCGAGATCTCGGTCGCCCTTGCGGTGCGGCTCGCTCTCTACGGGCTGATCGCGCCATTCGCCGCGGCTTTCATCAATCGTTTCGGCGTGCGGCCGGTCGTCGTTTCGGCGGTCGCGATGATCATCGCAGGCGTCCTCGCCTCGATGGCCATGACTGAGGCGTGGGAGCTCGTCGCGCTGTGGGGCGTCCTCGTCGGAATCGGCACCGGCATGGTCGCGCTGGTGCTCGGCGCGACGATCGCGACGCGCTGGTTCGTTCGTCGACGCGGCCTGGTGGTCGGGATGCTGACAGCGAGCAACGCCACCGGACAGCTGATCTTTCTGCCGCTCGCCGCGAAGCTGACGCAAGACTACGGCTGGCGCGTCGCGCTCGCCTTGGTCGTCGCTATGCTGCTCGTCGCTGGTTTCGTCGCCCTCATGGTGCTGCGCGACCGCCCCGCGGACGTCGGGCTCGCCCCGTTCGGCGAGCGGGCAATCCAGCCGGCGCCGAAGCAGGACCTGCGGCTTATCGCGATGATGGCGTCGCCGCTCCGCGCGCTCTATGAGGCCCGCACGAGCCGCACGTTCTGGGTGCTGTTCGCGACCTTCTTCGTCTGCGGCCTCTCGACCAACGGGCTCATCCAGACGCATTGGGTCTCGCTCTGCGGCGATTACGGCATCGCGCCCGTTGCGGCCGCCGGCGCGCTCGCGGTGATCGGCGCCTTCGATTTCGTCGGCACGATCCTGTCCGGCTGGCTGTCAGACCGTTACGACAACCGCTGGCTCCTGTTCATGTATTACGGACTGCGCGGCCTCTCGCTGATCGCGCTCCCCTTCACCAACTTCACCGTCGTCGGGCTCTCGGCCTTCGCCGTCTTCTACGGCCTCGACTGGGTCGCGACCGTGCCGCCGACCGTCCGGCTGACCGCCGAGCGGTTCGGCGCGGAACGAGCGAACCTCACCTTCGGCTGGATTTTCACTGCTCACCAGCTCGGGGCGGCGACCGCGGCTTTCGGCGCCGGATTCTCGCGCAGCGATTTCGCGACCTACCTGCCGGCGCTCTATGTCGCCGGCGTCGCCTGCGTGATCGCGGCCGCTCTCGTGCTGACGATCGGGCGGCGTCCGAAGGAAGCGCTCGCGACGGCGTGAGTGCGGAGGCGAGGGCGCTGCTTGGCCTTTGACGCTGGCTTCGCGCCAGCCGTGAACCCTTGCGGTCTTCAGTGCAGACAAGCTTGGCGACCTAAAACAGCGACTGCTGATCGTCGCAATCGAAACCCAGTCAATAATTAGCATTACAAGCAGAAACTGCCACGTCTTTCTTGATTGGTCAAATCAATGAAATAAGCCGCTATAAGACTGGTGATTAATAAATAATAGTAATAATAGCCAAAACGCTATGGAAGCTAAGATGGATCTAACTACGAATTTGATACTAAGAGGTTTTGAACCAAAAACCTTCTCGAAAACAAAGGGAACTACAGATGCGCCCAACCTTCCGTAGCTGGTGACATGATCGGTCCTTGAGGAGGTCAGAAATATATTGTGAGCGTCTGCTGGTTTTGCGTCCTTCTCTAGAGAATTCCGAGCCCCGCACCAACCCGATACGCAAGATGCACCTGCCCAAACTGGCAAGCCAAACTCTGATAAAATGCCCGACAATTCAGTTGGAATTTCCATCGCCTGTTGACGGCGCGGTTCAATGGTCGACGAACTGTGGGCACCTTTTGCCGTTTGTCAAACCCCGCCCTTCACCTGCCCATTTCCCTAGGCGCAGCCGCGCCCCAAAAACGAGGCGCGAACTAAACGGGGTCCTAACCAACTGAAAAGAGCTAATAGCGCGAAACTAAAAGGAAACTAGGCGGTTCGAGGGCGCGCGGGACGGCTCCGCTAACACCCGCCCTGCCCTCGCGCCGCATCAGCCTCAGCACCGCGCCGAGCGTGGCCTTGAGCGAGGCCATCACGATGTTCGGGTCCATGCCCACGCCATGCACGGCGCGGCCTTCGGCGTCCTGGATCTCGACATAGCTCGCGGCGGTCGCATTGGCGCCGCGGCCGACCGCGTGCTCGTGATAGTCGATGAACGAGAACTCGACCCCGAACGCCCTCTTCAAGGCGTCGACGAACGCGTCGATCGGACCGTTGCCCTCCCCCTCGATCGTGAAGGTCGCGCCGTCCGCCTTGCGCAGCGTCGCGACGAGCTCACGATTGTCGGGGCTGGTCGGGGCTGTCTGCTGCTTGACCAGCGTCATCGGCGGATCGTCGAGAAGATAAGCCTGGCGGAACAACGCCCATAATTCGGGCGACGTCAGCTCCTTGCCGTCGGTGTCCATCCGCTCCTGGGCGATCTTGGAAAATTCGACCTGCAGCGAACGAGGCAGGTCGAGGCCGTGGTCGGCGCGCAGAATATAGGCCATGCCGCCCTTACCGGACTGGCTGTTGATGCGGATCACCGCCTCATAGTCGCGGCCCACGTCCTTTGGATCGATCGGCAGGTAGGGCACCAGGAACACTGGATCGTTGCGCTTCTCCTGCGCATCGAACCCCTTCTTGATCGCGTCCTGATGCGAGCCGGAAAAGGCGGTGTAGACCAGTTCGCCGACATAAGGATGCCGCTGGTGGACCGGCAGCTGCGTGCAATGCTCGGCGACGTCGCGGATCGCGTTGACGTCGCTGAGGTCGAGCTCAGGCTCGACCCCTTGCGTGAACAGGTTCAGCGCCATGGTGACGATGTCGACGTTGCCGGTGCGCTCGCCATTGCCGAACAAGGTGCCTTCGACTCGCTCGGCGCCCGCCATCAAGGCCAGCTCCGCCGCCGCGACGGCGGTGCCGCGGTCGTTGTGCGGATGGACCGACAGGATTACGCTCGAGCGGTCGGATATGTGACGGCCGAACCACTCGAACTGGTCGGCATAGGTGTTCGGCGTCGCCATCTCGACCGTCGCCGGCAGGTTGAGAATGAGCCGCTTCGCGGGCGTTGGCTTGATGACGTCCTTGACCGCCTCGCAGATCTCGAGCGCGAACTCGAGCTCGGTGCCAGTAAAACTTTCCGGCGAATATTCGAACTGAAAATCCGTGCCCGAAACGGCGTCCGCCAGCGCCCTGACCTGCTTCGCCGCATTGACCGCAATCTCGGTCACGCCCTTGCGGTCGGTCCTGAAGACGACCTCGCGTTGCAGGGTCGAGGTCGAATTGTAGAAGTGGACGATGACCTTCTTCGCGCCCTTAACCGCCTCGAAGGTGCGCTCGATCAGCTCCGGGCGGCACTGGGTCAGGACCTGGATCGCGACGCCGTCGGGAATTGCGCCCGCCTCGATGATCGAGCGGACGAAGTCGAAGTCGGTCTGCGAGGCGGACGGAAAGGCGACCTCGATCTCCTTGAACCCCATGCCAACCAGGAGCTGGAACATCCGGTTCTTGCGTTCAACCCCCATCGGCTCGATCAGCGCCTGATTGCCGTCGCGCAGGTCGACCGAGCACCAGATCGGCGCCTTGTCGATGACCCGCGAGGGCCATTGCCGGTCGGCTAAGATGATGGGCGCGTAAGCGCGATATTTCTGAATAGGCATCTGTGTCATGACGAACCCTGAGAAGACTTGTGGCGGCGCTTAAGCTGAAATCAGCTTGGCCTGCCTTGCCTGTCGTTTAAGAAGGCGGATGCGAAAGTCTATGTCCCGACGCGTCTAGCGCGCCGGGCGTCTAAGGTGCAGGGTCGTCGACCACGTTCGCATGGGCCTCTTCAATCAGGATTGCGCGAAAAAATCAACCCGCCGCATTCGTCGGAATGGACAAGCGCCCTTGGCCCGGCCACAAGCGGGCCCGCGCGGAGTGAGATTTGACCGAGTTCCCCATCCTCCAGTTCGGCGCGAGCCGCTTCCTGCAGGCGCATGTCGACCTGTTCGTCAGCAAGGCCCTGCCGCGCGGCGAAGCGATGGGGCGCATCGCCGTTGCGGGGACCACCGGAAGTCCGGAAAGCCGCCGGCGCATCGCCGCCTTTGCAGCGGGCCAGCCCTACCGTGTTCTCGTCAAGGGCCTCAGCGAAGGAGCGATCGTCGACGAAAGCGTGGAGGTTAACAGCGTCGGCGCAGGCATCGACGCCGCTACTCAATGGGACGAGCTCGAGCGCCTGTTCATCGCCGCGCGATGCGTGGTCTCGAACACCGCCGACCGCGGCTATGAAACCGATCCGGCCGACCGGCCAGACCCCGAACCACCTCGGTCGTTCCCGGCCAAGCTCGCCAAGCTCCTGCTTGCGCGCCATCGCGCCGGCGCCGAACCCATCACCCTCTTCCCCTGCGAGCTGACGCCCGGCAACGGCCAAGTCCTGCGGGGCGTGGTGCTCGAAACGCTCGATCGCTGGCAGGCGCCGGAGAGGGCGCGCCGCTGGGTCGCGGAGGAATGCGTCTGGGTCAACTCACTCGTCGACCGCATCGTTTCCGAGCCGCTCGAACCCTTGGGCGCGGTCGCCGAGCCCTATGCTCTGTGGGCGATCGAGGACCAGCCCGGCCTCGAGCTCCCTTGCCGGCATCCCGCTATCGTCGTCGCCGCCGACCTCAAGCCTTACGAGCGGCTCAAGCTCTTTGTCCTCAATCTCGGTCACACTTATCTCGGTGAAGTTTGGAAGCGAGAGGGCGGCGCGGCGAACCTGACGGTCCGTGAGGCGATGGCGGATGAGGCGACTCGCGCCAAACTCGACACGCTTTACGACGAAGAGGTGCTCCCAGTATTCGCCGGGATCGGCATGGGAGAAGAGGCGGAGGCTTATCTCAAGACCGTAATCGAGCGATTTTCCAATCCGTTTCTCAATCACCGCCTGTCCGAAATCTTCACCAATCATGAGGCGAAGAAGCGGCGCCGGTTCGGCGGCCTGATCGAACTCGCCGACACAAACGGTGTGCCTGTCAAGCTGTCGCGCCTCAAGGCCGCGCTGGCTGACGGCCGCTAGCGTGACGCGCGATCCCCTCGCTGTTGGCGACCTGATCGCCGAGCGTCGTTTCGCTTACGCCAAAGCCGCGGCGAAACAACGCGAATGGAGCGCGGCGGCCGAATTGTTCGAGCAGACACTGGAGCGCGCGCCGCACTGGGCGGCGGCCTGGTTCGCCCTCGCCGAAGCGCGGCAAAAGCTCGGCGATCTCGACGCCGCGGCTCGAGCCTTTCGCGGAACGCTCGCAGCCGATCCCGCCGACGCGCAAGGAGCAATGGCGCGGCTCGCGCTCATCGGGCGAGGAGACGTCCCGAATACGCTGCCTCCGGCATATATCGCGCGGCTTTTCGACGACTACGCGCCGCGCTTCGACACGCATCTCACCAAAAACCTCGGCTATCGCGCCCCCGCCCTCATAGCCGAGGCCTTGAGCGCGGTTGCGTCGGGGCGCAGCTTCGCCTCGGCCCTCGACCTCGGCTGCGGCACTGGCCTCATGGGCGCGGCGCTGCGCGGCCGAGTAGACCACCTCGTCGGCGTCGACCTTTCGGCGGCCATGGTCGCGAAAGCGCGCGAGCGCGGCGTCTATGACCGGCTCGTCGTGGGCGAGGCGGCGGCGCCGATGAGCGAGCGGCCCGGGGCCTTCAATCTCATCCTTGCCGCCGACCTGCTCGTCTATATCGGCGACCTCGCGCCGCTGTTCGCAGCTGTCGGGACGGCGCTGGCGGCGGGCGGCCTGTTCGCGTTCTCGGCCGAAACTTATAAGGGCGACGGATTTAGGCTCGACCCGACGATGCGGTTTGCGCATGCTCGCGCCTATGTCGAGGCGACCGCCCGGGCGCTGAGGTTGCGTCGGCTCCTCCTCCGGTCTGCTTCGGCGCGGCGCGAAGCGGGCGCTGATGCGCCAGGCCTGATCTGCGTGTTCGAGACGACGTAGCGGCAGGCCGGCGCGCAGCATTGCGTGCAGCCCTCAGAACGGCCGCCACGGATTCGCGAGCGGAGGCAATCCTTGCCGCTCAGCCGGGTTCTGCCTCGCACTCGCCTTTGGCGGCCGGTAAGCCATCCGGCAATGCCCCGCGCAATAGGACTGACCCTCGGCCGGGTTGAGCCCGCAATAGGCGAAATCCCCGCTTTTCGGATCGCCTATCGGCCAACGACAGGCGAATTCATGAATTTCCTCGAACCTCACCCGTCGCATCTCTCCGATCTGGGCCTCGCCAAGCATCCACGCCGCCTCTTTCTTCCCCTGAGCCCCGGGTTGTGACCCGATGATCCCAGGACCGCGACCGGGGGCGGCGTCGGCGCCGTCGTCGCTGGGGTTTAGCCGAATGTAGTGAGCACTCGCCCATTGGGACCGACCAGCGCGGGCCGCCGTCTTGCCACGCGCGGAGCGGCGCCCGCCGCCATTGAGCTTGATCCCGATCCGGCTCGCCTTGCCAATGACCGCGTTTCGCGATCCCACGCCGAGCGCAACCGCGATGTGGCTCGCGCTCTTTCCTTCATGAGCAAGCCTCTTGAGGTCCTCGATCGCCTCGGCGGTCCACAGCATTTGCACGCTCCAATGGCTGTCGCAGCGGCGTTCCCAGCCGCGCGGAATGTGTGAGAGTGGATATTCTTTTCCTCGGCGAACGCAGAGACGTTGTAGCCTCCATGCTCCCCAATTTTGAACGAATTTCCAATTTATTCAGCATCTTAAAAAAACGAATCAGGTCGCAATCCGCTATTTGGAATAGTCCGACTCAGGCCACAAATACGGTATAGTGACCCCGTGGTGCGGAATACGAGGCGCCGTGTTCCGAACCGTCGGGAGATCGGCATGCTGGAGCGAGCGAGGTCGTCGGGAACTCCGCCATACACCTCCTACCGAACGTTCAAGACGTTCATCGAAGACCTCCATGAGCACGGCGTTCCATCGCGCATAGACCGCAGCGTGCTGACGCGCTTTTCAGGCGTGGTCGGCACTCAGCTGATGCACGCGCTGCGGTTTCTTGGCCTGATCGAGGACGATGGGCGCCCGACGCAGCGCCTCAAGGAACTGGCGAGCGCGCACGGGTCCGGCAATTGGCCCGAGAAGTTCCTAGAGCTCCTGCAGCGGGAATACGCGCCGATGTTCGCGATCGACCTGGGAAACGCTACGCCTTCACATTTCAGCCAGGCGTTCAGGAAGGCCTTTCCGGCGGCGGACGCGGTTGTCCAGAAGTGCGTGACGTTCTTTCTTTATGCCGCGAATGATGCGGGCGTGAGAATAAGCGGCCGGGTGCTCAAGGGTCGGAAACCGCGGACCCTGACCCCTCGCGGGAAACCTGGGAGACCTGCGTTTGCACTTCCGCAGATAAAAGAGTTCGAAGCAGCGCCTCCGCGCCGTCCACCCGCCCCGCCCGCCATCGAGGGCAAAAAGCCGTCAGAGGTCCTTCTCACGTACCTGGATCCAAACGAAATGGGCGACGAGCAGCAAGCGGCGGTCTGGACTCTGTTGAAGTACTTCAAGTCGCGGGGACTATAAGCATCTCCTGGCGCTGACCCCACAGAGCGAGGGTGGCGCGGCGGCGCCTTCGCCGGGCCTCACCCCGCCGCCCGCTGCTGGCGCGCCCTGATGATCGCCGCGTTGAGCTCGCCGCCAAACACGAACAACAGCGCCACCCAATAGAGATAGACCAGCGCGATCATCACCGACGCAAGACCGGCGTAGGTCGAAATGTAGTTGCGCAAATATTCGCTCAAATAGGCGCCGAACAGCTCGCCGAAGGCGATGCTGGCGATGAAGGTCACGGTTACGCCCGGCAGAATATCGCGAAACCCGACCCGATGGGCGGGCAGGATCAGATGCGCCAGAATAAGCGAGCTCGCCAGCATCAAGGCGGCGATGCCAATGCGCAGGAACGTGAGCAGGGGGTGCGCTTGCTCCACTGAGGGAAAGAAGGCCCCGAGCGTGTCCACGATCAGCGGTCCGAGCACGACGAGGAAGGCCAACGCCAAGAGGGCGATTGACCCGGTCAGCACCAATCCCAGCGACTGGAGGCGCAGCATCCACCAGGGTCTCGGCTCAACGAGGCCGTAGGCGCGATTGAGCCCCACCCGCAGCGCTTCTATGGCGCTGGAGGCGAAATAAAAGGAGAAGACGGCGCCAAAGGTCAGCAATCCCCCGCTTCGTGGGGTCGTCAGAACCCGCTCCACTTCGTCGGCGATCGGACGGGCCACGACCTCCGGCCATTCGGCGAAGACTAGCTTCGCCGCCTCATGCGCCAGGTCGGACGAGCCAAAGAATCCGGCGACCGCGGCGACGAAAATGAGAAACGGGAACAGCGAAGTCAGTAGCGTCAGGCCGATATAGCTGGCGATCGCCCAGCCGTCATCGGCGGCGAATTTCTCCGCCGCCTGCCAGAGGATTCGTACTGCCCCGCGCACCCTCGACTCGAGCCTCCCCTCATCGGCCGCCATTTTGGCCCGGCGCGACGCCGAGCGCCACCCGCGCGAGGCCGAATTCTCACCGGGCAGGCGCCAAAAGACGCATTGCAACGGCGGATACGGCGACGCATGCTGCGGCGCAGCAACGGCGCCCAACTGAAGGAGCGGCCCTCTTGACGCTTGACGACCTTGCCCGCCAGGCCCACTTCGCCGTCCAGGGCGTCATGAATTCCGCGCTCACCTCCGTGCGCGAACGGGTGAGCGAAAACAGCAAGCTCAGCGCCGACAGGATAGAGGCCGAACAGCACGCCGTCCACGGGCTGGCTTGGCTCGCGACCTATGTCGAAGCGATCAAGGAAATGGCGGCCTACGCCAACCGTATGCAGGAGGACGGCCGCTTCGGCGACACCGAACAGCTTCTGACGCGCATTGGGCTTGGGGAATATCTCGCCCAGATTTTCGGCGGCGTCTCGATGAATCAGGGCGAAATCGTGCGCCTCGCCGACTTCGGTCTCGCTCCCGACGAGATCGCGCCGTTTCGCAATGACGGCGTCGAGACCCTGATCGCTTCCGGCAATACCAGGGAAAACCGCGCCGCTCTTGCCGCCCTGATCGCACAAGCGCCCGAGGGCGCCATCGGCGATCCGGGGCTTGACGAGACGTTCGAAGCGATCCGCGGCGAGATGCGCCGCTTCGCCGACGCCGAGGTTGTTCCACACGCCCAAGGATGGCATCGCGCCAACGCCTATATCCCGCTTGAGGTCATCGCCGGCTTAAGCGCCATGGGCGTCTTCGGCCTGACCATCCCAGAAGTCTTACGGCGGCATGGGCCTCGGCAAGGTGGCGATGTGCGTCGTGTCGGAGGAGCTGTCGCGCGGCTATATCGGCGTCGGCTCGCTCGGCACCCGCTCCGAAATCGCCGCCGAATTGATCCTGGTCGGCGGCACGGAGGCGCAGAAACGGAAATATCTGCCCAGGATCGCCAGCGGGGAGATCCTGCCAACCGCAGTCTTCACCGAGCCCAACACCGGCTCCGATCTCGCATCATTACGCACTCGCGCGAGCCGCGACGGCGAGGCCTATGTGGTCAGCGGCGCGAAAACCTGGATCACCCATCCGGTTCGCGCCGATTTGATGACTCTGCTCGTCCGCACCAACCCCGATGAGCGCGGCTATAAGGGCCTGTCGATGTTTCTGGCCGAGAAGCCACGCGGGTCCGACGCCGATCCGTTCCCGGCCGAGGGCATGTCGGGCGGCGAAATCGAGGTGCTCGGCTATCGCGGCATGAAGGAATACGAGATCGCCTTCGACGGCTTCCGCCTGCCCAGCGACGCGCTGCTCGGCGGCGTGGAAGGCCAGGGCTTCAAGCAATTGATGGAGACCTTCGAATCGGCGCGCATCCAGACGGCGGCGCGGGCGGTCGGCGTCGCGCAATTCGCCTTCGAGCTCGGCCTGCGCTACGCCAAGGAGCGGATGCAGTTCGGCAAGACGATCATCCATTTTCCCCGCGTCGCCGACAAGCTCACAATGATGGCGGTCGAGATCCACATCGCCCGCCAGATCACGTATTTCGCCGGACGCGCCAAGGACGAAGGCCGCCGCTGCGACCTCGAGGCGGGCATGGCCAAGCTCCTCGCCGCGCGGGTCGCCTGGGCCGCGGCGGACAATGCGCTGCAGATTCATGGCGGCAACGGATTCGCCCTCGAATATCCGATCTCGCGCGTTCTATGCGACGCGCGTATTCTCAATATTTTCGAAGGCGCAGCGGAGATTCAGGCCCAGGTGATCGCGCGCCGACTGCTCGAGGGCGGGAACTAGGGCAAGATAGAAGCAGATGCCGATGCCGTCGAGGCTGTGGGAATCATACATGACCAGACCAGTCTTCGTTCTCGCCTTGATGGGGTCACTCGCCGCCGCCGCTCAGGCTGAGGGCGTTGAGAATCTCCCTGCGTCAATCGCCATCAAAGGCAGCGTCCCCGTAGCGCAGCTACAGGCGGCGGGAGCGCAAATTTACGTATGTACAAAGAACGCGGCGGGAGCCTTGAACTGGACATTCCGCGAACCGGTCGCTTCCTTGCTGGATGAGGGAAAGACAGTGGGACGTCATTTCGTCGGCCCAACATGGGAATTCGCCGACGGTTCACGAGTTCAGGGCGAAGTGGTGAGCAAGGCGCCAGGCACGACCGCCAAGGACATTGCCTGGTTGAAGCTCTCGGTCAAAGACCCCCCGCAATCCGGTCCGGCTGCAGGCGCCACATCGGTCTTACGGATCAACACGAATGGGGGCGTGTTCGAGGGAGCCTGCGACAGCGAAGGCGAACTGCATTCGGAGCCGTACACCGCGACCTACCTATTCGTGAAATAAACACGTTGTCCATAAAGCGGGCAAACAACCGCCGCTCTGTCTGTTGACGTCCACGGAGGTCAAGCCTTTCCCCAGGCGTCTTCATAAGCTTTCGACCTGAGGATTCCGCGTGGGCGATGCGAATTCGTGATCGGCTGCAAGGCAGCGTGGGGCGCGATGACCTTGCGCGTGGCGCCGATTTCGCAAAGGCTCTGAAGACTGGGGCTGGCAGCGAGCCCGATCTCGTGCCGGTCGTCGTGGAGCAAAACGTGCTCCCCCGCCGAACCTGTCCGCCTTTCACTTCAACGACCGGATTTCATACCTGATCTCTCGGGAGCTTTAGCCGAGCGCACTCGGGCTGTTGAGGGCGGCCTTGAGCCGCCCCCAAGGATGTCTGAGTTAGTTCCTCTCCAGCCGCACGTGCGCGAGGCCCGCCTGGCGAAAGCCGAGCACGCTCGCGGCTGCTGGCGAGACATCAATGACGCGCCCGCGAATGAACGGTCCCCGGTCGACGATTTTCAAGATCGCGCTGCGCCCGTTTTCGAGATTGAAGACCTTCACCCGCGTTCCCATCGGGAGGGTTTTGTGGGCTGCAATCAGTCCGCTGTAATGTGGATTTTGATAGTATGAGGCTATACCAAATTCACCTGCGGCCGATACGCTTGTAGTTCCGACGATAGCCGCAAACACCAACAGGATTTTACGCATTCATTACACCTCATTATTCTGAACGTTAACCAGGTTCGTCTGATGAGTGTATGAGGCGGAAACAAGGCGATCTAATTTTTCACTCTGCTAACGTTCATCACAACTTGACAGTGTGCGAGGAATATGCACGGCGGCAAAACCGCTTTAGATTGCGAGCGCTCCGCGAGTCAGGAATCGCGGGGGCGGCGAAGGGAGAAAATTTGCATGAAGGCGCTCATCATCGGCGCGGCGGGCATGATCGGGCGCAAATTGACCGCGCGCCTCGTGCGCGACGGAACCCTCGCCGGCCGCGCAATCACCCACGCGCATCTCGTCGACGTCGTCGCGCCGCAGCCGTTGGCGAATGCGCCCTTCCCGGTCGCCCTCGACGCCTTCGACATCGCCGCCCCCTATGTCGCGCCCAAACTCATCGCGCCGCGGCCCGACGTCATTTTTCTCCTGGCCTCCGTGGTCTCCGGCGAAGCGGAGGCCGATTTCGACAAGGGCTACGCCATCAATGTCGGCGGAACCCACGCGATATTCGAGGCGATCCGGCGCGAGCAGGCGCTCGCCGGCGGCGCCTACCGGCCGCGCCTCATCTTCACCTCCTCAATCGCCGTCTATGGCGCGCCGTTTCCGGACAAGATCGGCGACGAATTCCTCTCCGCTCCACTGACCAGCTATGGAACCCAGAAGGCGATCTGCGAGCTCCTGCTCGCCGACTTCTCGAGGCGGGGCTTTTTCGACGGCATTGGCTTGCGCCTGCCGACCATTTGCGTTCGCCCCGGCTTGCCCAACAAGGCGGCTTCCGGGTTCTTCTCGGGCATCATTCGCGAGCCGCTCGCCGGCAAGGAGGCGATCCTGCCGGTCGGCGAGGATGTCCGTCACTGGCACGCCTCGCCCCGAGCCGCGGTCGAGTTCCTGTTGCGGGCGGCCGAACTCGATCTGTCGCTGCTCGGTTCCCGCCGCTCGCTCAATCTGCCCGGCGTGAGCGTCACGGTCGGCGAGCAGATCGAGGCTTTGCGCGCCATCGCCGGCGACAAGACGGTCGCGCTTATCCGGCGCGAGCCTGACGAGACGATCATCCGCATCGTCGCTGGCTGGGCGCGCGATTTCGATCCGGCGCGGGCAAAAAGCCTCGGATTTCAAGCGGACGCCAGTTTTTCGGCCATAATCAATGCCCATATTGAGGACGAACTCAACGGGGTGAGGGCGTGACCGCAGGATGTTAGACGTTCCGGCCAGAATCGAGGGCCAAGCCAACGGGGTCGCGCTCGCTCAAGCGTCGCCAAAGCAGGCAGGCGCGCCTGCAGGGGCGCCTCCGTTCCAAGGCTTCGGCCTCGCGGCTCGCGTGCTCGCGGTGACGATTGGATTCGTCCTGCTCGCGATGGGCCTCTTTTATGTGACCCGACTCACCGCCCATCGCGAGATGCTGCTGCGCGGCAAGATCAACGCCGCCGAGACGACGGTCGATGCTTTCGGGCTGGCTGGGCCGACCCCGCCGTCCCAGGAGCTGTCGCAAAAAATCCTGAACAGCGTCGACGTGAAGTGGATGGCGATCGAGACGCCGACGGGCCGCCGCGAATTCGTCATCCCGGGCGGGCCGCCGGCTGGCGTCGAATCGTTTACCGCCGACGACAATTCCTATCTCGAGAGCATCGCAGCCACCTTCCGCACCCTATTCGCCGCGCCGGGCACGGTCGTGAAGCTGAGGGCGCCGGCCCAGGCGAACCAACCGGCGATCGAGTTCGCTTTCGACGAGGCGCCGCTCATTCAGTCGTTGCGGCGCGTATCCTACAATTTTCTCACGATTTCGCTGACCATCGCCGCCGTCGTCACCTGCGTGCTGTGGGCGGCTTTGTGGCGCATGGTGCTCCAGCCGGTGCGCCGGCTCACCTCCAACATCATCGCCTTTGGCGAGAGTCCGCAGGACGCCTCTCGGGTGATCACGCCTTCCAGCCGGCGCAATGAGATCGGCCGCGCGGAGGCGGCGCTCGCCGTCATGCAGGGCTCGCTCGCCCATGAACTCGCGCAAGGCAAGCGGCTCGCCGAACTCGGCATGGCCGTCGCCCGCATCAATCATGACCTGCGCAATATCCTCTCCGCCGCCCAGCTCATTTCCGATCGCCTGGCGACGATCCCGGATCCGCTTGCCCAACGACTCGCGCCCCGTCTCGTGGCTACGCTCGATCGTGCGATCCAGTTTTGCCAGTCGACGCTGACCTACGGCGCGAGCCGGGAGCTTCCTCCGTCGCGCCGCCGCTTCGACCTGAGCGAGCTGGTTGGACAGGTCGTCGAATCGGGGAAAGCCGAACACGACGCGGCAATCGACTACACAATCGACATTCCTCCGCGCTTCTGCGTCTACGCCGACCCGGATCATATTCTGCGTGTGCTTGAAAACCTGGGCCGCAACGCCGCTCAGGCGTTGATGGCCAAGGGCGCTACGGACGGACGGCCGAGGGCGATTCGCTTCGCGGCCATTCGCACCGATGGGCTCGCGCTGGTCGAGATCAGCGACACTGGGCCTGGATTCCCGCCCGATCAAAGCGACCGCATCTTCGAGCCTTTCCACAAAACGACGAGCGAGGTTGGCGCTGGCCTCGGGCTCGCGATCGCCGCGGATCTGGTGAGTCGAAACGGCGGAGCGATCACGCTCGCGCCCGCAAAAGCCGACGACTTCTATTGCGGCGCGCGGTTTCTGATCAAGCTGCCGACCGCCGAAGGCGCGGGGCGCAAGCCCGCCCGCGTCCCGTCGGACGCGCGAGAGCTGCTCCCATAATCCGCTTCCCGTAAGGGGGACTTCCCACAAGGGAACTTCCCGCTTCGATCGCCCCCGACGGCTGGCGACCTGTCGCAGGCGCCCTCGCTGCGATCGCGGCGGCTTTCAAGCGGCGCAGCCCTCGGCTAAGACTGCGCCCCGCGGAGACGGCCGCAATCAGGCGGCGTGGCGGTTCGCCATGGCTCGCGCATAGGGCCGTTCGGGGAATGTGCATGACGATCGTGACGCCAGCGGCGCGAACGCAAACGATCGCCTTCCTGTCTTCGGGCGCGAAGGAAGCCAACGACGCGCTGGAGAGGCTCACCGCTCTCTACGGCAATAGCCCGCTCGACAAGGCCGATGTCATCGTCGCCCTGGGCGGCGACGGCCTGATGCTGCAGACCCTGCACATGACCATGAAGGCGCCGAAGCCGATCTATGGCATGAACCGAGGATCGGTGGGCTTCCTGATGAACGACTATTCCGATGAGGGCCTGCCCGAGCGGCTTAAGATCGCGCTGCCGTCGATCATTCACCCGCTCATCATGCGCGCGCTGGACGTCCATGGAGCCGAGACGACGGCGCGCGCAATCAACGAGGTGTCGCTCTTACGCCAGACCTATCAGGCGGCCAAGCTGCGCATCGAGATCGACGGTCAGACGCAGCTCGACGAACTGATCGCCGACGGCATCCTGGTTTCGACTCCGGCCGGCTCGACGGCCTACAATCTTTCCGCCAATGGGCCGATCCTGCCGCTCGGCGTGCCGCTGATGGCGCTCACTCCGCTGTCGCCGTTCCGGCCCCGCCGCTGGCGCGGCGCGCTCCTGCGGGATTTCCAACGGGTGACCATAGAGGTGCTGGAGGCTGACAAGCGCCCGGTCGCCGCCGCCGCCGACCACTTTGAAATCCGCCGCGTGGTCGAGGTCGACGTGGCGATGGACAAAGCGACGTCTCTGGTCCTCTTGCATGACCCCGGCCATTCGCTCGATGAGCGCATCCTGCGCGAACAATTCCGCTACTAGGCTAGCCGATGGCCAAGGCTGCGCGCATAATCCGTGACACGGTTCTGGCCACGGGCCGGTTCGATCTGACCCGCACCGAGATCGAGGTCAGCGAAGACGACGGCTCGACGCGCACGCTCAAGCACGATGTCTATCGCCATGGCAAAGCCGCGGCGGTGCTGCTCTACGACGCGAAGCGCCGAGTCATTGCGCTGGTCAAGCAGTTTCGCGCCGGGGCGTATCTGAGCGACGGAGCGCTGGCGACCATCGAGGCCTGCGCAGGCATGCTGGACGGAGACGAGCCCGACGTTTGCGCCATCCGCGAGGCGCTCGAGGAGACTGGCATCGTCATCCGCGACCCTGTCCTCGCCTTTGACGCTTACATGAGCCCCGGCGGCATGAGCGAGAAGATCGCCTGCTTCGTCGCCCTTTACGGCGAAGCGGACCGCACGGGACGCGGCGGCGGCGTCGACGAGGACGAGCATATCGAGGTCCTCGAGATCCCATTCGGCGATGCGCTCACGATGATCGAGCGCGGCGCGATCGCCGACGCCAAGACGATCGCGCTCCTTTACTACGCCAAGGCGAAGGGGCTCATCGACTAGGGCGCGGCGTCGCTTCGGCGAGGCTCCGGCGGCTTTTCGGTCTTGTTACGGCGCCATCGAGCGGTCATTGTCTTCTGCAAAGCTTAAGAGCGGGCGAATCCCTGGGGAGGACGACATGGCGACATTCGACGCGCTGATCAACGATCTGGCCGGTCGGTTCGAGCTTGGCGACAACGCCCGGACGCTCGTCAAGGAAGTCCTCGCGATGATGTCGAATTCGCCAGGGGGCTTTGGCGGATTCCTGGATAGGTTCAAAGCGGCCGGCCTGACTTCGGAAGTGGCGTCCTGGCTCGGCCGTCCGGACGCAGGCCCAATTGCCGCCGGGCAGGTCGAGCGCGCGCTCGGCGCGGCAGCCCTCGGCGGGATTGCCGGGCGCCTCGGCCTGAAACAGGCCGCTGCTTCGACCGCGCTCGGATACGCCTTGCCGAAGATCGTTGGACTTTTGACGCCGGGCGGCGCCGTTCCCGCCGGCGTGCCCGCGGAGGTCACGGCCTTTCTCTCGCAACCGCGCGCCGCGGCGGCGGAACAGGCAGCGCCGCGGCGCGTCGACGTTTATGCAACGAGCACGCAGGATGAATCCGGCATCCGGCGCTGGCTGTGGCCGGCGCTGGCTGCGCTGGTCGTCGTTGCGCTCCTTTCCTATTTCTGGTCGACGCTCAACCGGATGCCGTCCGCGCCGCCCGTCGCCAAGGCGCCGGAGCCGACGACGCCCGCGCCCTCGACCGTCGCAAAGGCGCCGGAGCCCGCGCCGCCCGCTCCTTCGCCCGCAGCGCAAGCGCCAGCTTCCCCGCCTCCGGCCCCGATGGTCGCGCAAACACCTGCGCCGGCGCCTCAGCCACCAGCGCCGACCCCCGCGCCTGCTCCGTCGAGCGACGCGCAGGCGACCGCCCCTCCGCCCCCGGCTCCTCCGGCGCCCGCGCCTGCTCCGTCGACCGAAGCACAGGCGACCGCTTCGCAAGCTGCGCCCGCCCCGGCGGCGCAAGCGCCCGCGGCCCCGACTTCGCCGCCGGCGCCCGCCGTCCAGCCGCCTGCGTCCCCAGCGGGCCCTGCGGCAGTCGCAACGGCGGAGCCAACCGCGCCGACCTCGGCCGGCGCCCCGACCCGGCTGGCGCTCAGCAACGACAATGGCGTGGTGCGCGCGTCCGGCGTCGTGCGCGACGAGGAGGCGAAGACGTCGATCGTCGACATGCTCAACGCCGTCTTCGGCGTGGACAAAGTGAAAAGCGACATCAGCGTCGACAAGGGCGCCGCCGCGGCGCCGTGGCTCGGCGACCTTGGCCGCGCGCTCGAAGCGCTCAAAGGCGCCAATGTCGACGCAATCTTTGAGGGCGACAAGGTCAATGTGGGCGGCGCCGCGATGGACGATTCCACGCGCGACAAAATCATCGCGGCGCTGAAGAGCGCGCTCGGCGCAGGCGTCGCCGTCGGCGCGCTGACGGACAAGACCGCCGCGGCGGTCGCCGTCGCCAACGACAGAGCCACGACCGAGCTCGCCTCGCTTCAGTCCGGCTTCGCCGTCAAGGATCTCCTGTTCGCGCTCAACGACTCCGTGGTCAATTTCGCCTCGGGCAGCGCCGAGGTGCCGGACTCGATGACGCCGTTCCTGAAGACCGCGGCCGCGGATTTGAAGCAGCTCAAGGCCGGCCATGTGCTCGAGATTGCGGGCTACACCGACAACACCGGCGATGCGGCGCTGAACCTCGCGCTGTCGCAGAGACGCGCCGAGGCTGTGCGCGAGGCGCTCATCAAGTACGGCGCGGACCCGGACATGCTGGTCGCCAAAGGCTACGGTCGAGGCAGACCCAGTCGCCAGCAACGACACCGCCGAGGGGCGGCTGAAGAACCGCCGCATCGAATATCATGTCTTGAAGGCGCCGACCTGACGTTGATTGTCGATCAGAGCTGACGCGCCGCCTTCCCTTTGTCTCCGGTGGAAGATGGCTGATGGACTCGGCCGAGGAGAAAATCATCATGAAGGCGATCGTGGTGACGGATCAGGCCGCGGGAACGGCCGGGATGAAGCTGGTGGAGCGGCCCGAGCCGCCGGCAGCGATAAACGACGTCATCGTTCAGGTTCATGCCTCGGGATTCGTCCCGACTGAGCTGGAGTGGCCCTCGACCTGGACCGATCGCCGCGACCGTGACCGAACACCATCGATCCTCGGCCACGAACTGGCCGGAATGGTCACCGCCCTCGGCTACGGCACGACGGGATTGTCGGTAGGACAGCGAGTGTTCGGCCTCGCCGACTGGCATCGCGACGGCACGCTGGCCGAGTATGTGGCCGTCGAGGCGCGCAACCTCGCGCCGCTGCCGGGCGACGTTGACTTCGCAGTGGGCGCGAGCCTGCCGATCTCGGGCCTTACCGCTTGGCAGGGACTGTTCCAGCACGGCCGCCTCCAGGCGGGGCAGAGCGTCCTCGCGCACGGCGCGGCCGGCGCAGTCGGGACGATGGTCACGCAACTCGCGCGCGAGGCCGGCGCCTACGTCATCGGCTCAGGGCGTGCGGCCGACCGTCAGAAGGCGCTCGACTTCGGCGCGCAGGAGTTCGTCGACCTCGACAACGAAGCCCTGGAAGACGTCGGCGGCGTCGATCTGGTGTTCGATGTCATCGGCGGCGACATCCAGAAGCGGTCCGCACGCCGGATTCGAGCCGGAGGAACACTGGTGTCCGTCGTCGGGCCGCCCACGGCGCGGCCCGACGACGGCCTGGCGATCGACTTCGTTGTCGAGGCCGATCGTGCCCAACTGAGTGAGATCGTCCAGCGGGTGCGGGACGGACGACTGCGGACAAACATGGGCAACGTCTCGACCCTCGACGATGCCGTCGCCGCCTTAAACCCGACCGAGCGACGCAGGGGGAAGACGATCATCCGCGTTCGTCCGTGAGGACTTGGGGTGTGCCGCGCATACACCCTGTCAAAGCGGCGCGGTCGCCTGGCTTGCGCACGGAAAGAGAGAACTGGGTGCAGCGCGTTGTTACCGATGCCCATACGCTCGGCTGCGGCTCTACGTTCGAGGAGTGGCGCTGAAGGTCGTCGAGCGGATGTCCGGTTCGAAGGCGGCGGGCGCAGGCGCTTCGACCGGCTCTCGGGCGGACGGTCTCCGCTCGGGGGTGCGGCGCCGCGCGTTCGGACCTGACGAGCGATACCTCGGCTCTTATAGCGCTAGGTGTTGAAATCTCGGAGCTTCGTGGGCGGGCCGTAAGGCGTCCTGGCCGGGCTTGACCCGGCCATCCACGCGATCGGGCGCGTTAACCGCCCGCGGGTGGGCAAAAAGCTAAGCAATACAGAGCACTGCCTTTGTCGGTCTTGCAGGGTCGCGGGGATGGCGGACTCGTCTCTGCCGGCTGCGTGGCGTGGATGGCCGGGTCAAGCCCGGCCAGGACGAGAAAAGTTCGGCGCGCAATGGGGAGGAGGCGAAACAACACCTAGCGCTATAAGAGCCGATACCTTTGAACTAAAAATCCGAAAGATGCGATTTATCTGGACAAAAGCAGAAGTCAGCGCTATAAATTTATCTAGACGAGTCGCCGAAAGCAGCCCGGGCGGCGCCCCGGCGGGAGAGGATGGAAATGGCGCTTGAGACATTCCGCGCACAACCCGAGACGAGAGTTGCGCCGAAGCCCATTTTTTTATTTTTTTCGCATGTAACCCATTGAAAAGCCCCGTTTCGGCCAAGGAAAACCAAAGGAATCCAAGGATTTTTCCTTACTTTTCCTTGCATTTTCTTGCACCGAGCTCGACCGGAGGTTGTGACGCGGCGCCCACGGGCCGGCCCTAAATTCCCGCCGCCCGCTTCGCCGCCAGAACCGTATTGGCCATCAGCATGGCGATGGTCATCCGGCCGACGCCGCCCGGGACGGGCGTGATCGCGCCGGCGACCGCGGCGGCCTCCGCATAGGCGACGTCGCCGACGAGACGCGTCTTAGGCCTGCCCGACGCGTCAAGTCCTTGGCCTGGCGCGCGGTTGATGCCGACGTCGATCACAATCGCGCCCGGCTTGACCCAGTCGCCGCGGACCATTTCCGCCTGGCCGACGGCGGCGACCAACACGTCGGCGCGGCGCGCGACGGAAGGCAGATCGAGGGTGCGCGAATGGGCGATGGTCACCGTGCAGTGGCGCTTGAGCAACAGCTGCGCCATCGGCTTGCCGACGATGTTCGAGCGACCAAGGATGACCGCCTCCATGCCGGGAAGAGTTCGGCCGAGCCGCTCGCAGGCTCGGTCGATGAGAATCATCGCGCCGGCCGGCGTGCAAGGGATCAGGGCGCGGCTCGTATCCCCTATCGACAGCAGGCCGACGTTGATGGGATGAAAGCCGTCGACATCTTTGGCGGGCGCGATCGCTTCCAGCACTCGGGTCGAACTCGATGTGTTTGGGCAGCGGCAATTGCACGAGGACGCCATGCACGGCGGGATCAGCGTTGAGCGCTTCGACCAGCGCCAGCAACTGTCTTTCGTTCGTGTTGGCTGACAGATTGTGCTGGACCGAATAGAAGCCGCGAGTCCTGGCCTCCCTGCCCTTCCCCGCGACGTAAGTTCGGCTCGCCGGATTGTCGCCGACCAGGACAACCGCGAGACCCGGCGTCACGCCACGCGCAATCAGCCCGTGCAACTCATCGGCGACCTGAGCGAGCACTTCGTCGGCGATCGCGGCGCCGTCGAGCACGAAGGCGGAGGCGTCAGTCATGGATCGTCCTTGCGCAGGCGTTCAGATGAAATGTCACTCCGGCCGGAAGACGAAGCGCGCTTCGTGGCGGGTTCGTTCTCCCGGCTCCAGAACGCGCATGCCAGGTTTGTCGAACAAATCACCGGTGAAGCCGTCCGGATCGCTATAGCCGGTCCAAGCCTCGAGGCAGATGAACGGCGCGCCGGGACGCGTCCATAGCGCCGCATGCTGAAAGCTCTCATATTCCATCGTGATCGACGCCCCCGAGGCGTCGATGAAAGCCAGCGAGCGGCTCGCGCAATCGAGAAAGCAGAGCGCGTCGTGGGCGAACAGAGCGTCGGACAGCGGGAGATTGCGCCCGCAAAGAGGAATCGGACGCATGGTCTTGCCGATCAGGCCGCCCGGCTCGAGCCGAGGAACCTCCGGCCGCTCGGCCCTTTCGAACTGAACGAGCGCGCCCTCGCGCCCCGCCTGGCCGAGCGGCCAGCGGAAACCCGGATGCAGCCCGCAGGCATAAGGCGCGCGGCTCGCACCGGGATTGGCGACTTCGATGGCGATTGCGAGCGCATCAGCGCTTAGCCGGTATTCGAGCGCAAGGGCGAAGGCGAACGGATAGGCGGCGCGCGTGCGCGCATTGTCGCCGAGGGTTAGCCGCGCAAAGTCGGGCGCCGAAGCTTCGACCGCGAAGGTCTCGAACCTGGCGAAGCCGTGCAGACCGAGCGGATAGCGGATGCCGTCCACCCGCTCCTCGCCGTCGCGCGTCCAGCCGACCACCGGATAGAGGATCGGACTGATCTCGCTCCAGATCGCCGGGTCGCCGGGCCACAAGAGGTCCCGTCCGGCGATGCGCCAGCTTTGCGCCTCGGCGCCGAGAAGCGCGATCGTCGCGCGGGCTTCTCCATGGGTCAGAATGATCTCGGTCATGGCGTGACGCCCTCGAAAGCCGCAGCGGCGATCAGCGCGTCCTTGACACCGGACGCGCAGGCGATAAGCGGGGCGCCCTTGGCGAGTCCGTCGCCTTTGAGAAAATCGCTCACATACCCTCCCGCCTCGCCGACCAGCACGATTCCCGCGAGACAATCCCACGCATGAATATGATGCTCGACGAAACCGTCGAGCCGTCCGGCGGCGACATAGGCGATGGCGAGCGCGCCGGAGCCGGTCCGCGAGGGCGAAGCGCCAGTGGAAGCGACCCGCCGCAGGAGGTTGACGTACTGGTCGGAGCCCGCCCGGAGGTTCCAGCCGACCTCGACCGAGGCGGTGGCGAGCGAGGTCGCGCCCGAGGCGCGGATCAGCGCGCCGTTGAGCCGCGCGCCGCCGCCGCGCTTAGCCGCGAACAATTCGTCGCGCATCGGATCGTAAATGACGCCGACCTCGACCTTGCCGGCGGCGACACAGGCGATCGAGACGCAGAAATGCGGGACAGCGCGAGCGAAGTTCGCCGTGCCGTCGATGGGATCGACCACCCACGCCGCGCCGCCCTCGCCCGTGGGGCGGGCCTTGCTCTCTTCGCCGATGAACCCGTCGTTGGGAAAAACTTGAAGAAGGCGCTGCGCGATGAGCGCTTCTGTCTCCCCGTCCACCTCGGTCAGGAAGTCCTGCGGACCCTTGAAGCCGACCGTGAACGACCGGTCGAGGAAGCGGCGCCGCGCCACGACGCCGGCCTCGCGCGCGACCGCCTGCGCCGCGAGCAACCGCATGTCCATGAGCGTAGACGCGCCTTCGGTCATCGTATCCCCGTCAAAAGTGGCTGTAGGCGCCGCGCGCAAAGACGACCAGATTGCCATCGGGACCGATGAAGCTCGGCGGCCGCCGCCCCTCGACCGCCTCGCCGACGAACGTTAACGGAACGCCCGCAGCCGCAGCCGCAGCCTCGAAGGCGGACGCGGATTCGGGCGGCGCCGAGGCTAGAAGCTCATAGTCGTCGCCGCCGGTCGCCGCAACTTCGAACAAGCCGGGATCAGCGGCGATCGCCGCGCGCGCGGCCGGCGACAGCGGCAAGCGATAGATCGGCACGCGCGCGCTAACCCCGGAGACGTCCAGCATCTTGGCGAGGTCGCCGACAAAGCCGTCCGAGACATCCATGCCGCCGCTCGCGTGCGCGGCCATCGCGCCGATTAGCGCCAGGCGCGGCTCGGGAGTCAGATACCGCTCGAGCAAGAACGCCTTATCGGCTTGTGCAATGTCGGGCCCGCGTCCGAACCGGACTCTTGAGGCCAATCGCGGCGTCGCCGATCGCGCCTGTGACATAGAGGCGGTCGCCCGGCCTCACTCCGCTGCGCCTCGCCATTCGCCCTTGCGCGACCGAGCCGATCGCGGTCACGCTCAGCGTCAGAGGCCCCGGCGTCGACACCGTGTCGCCGCCAATGAGCGGGCATTTGAACGTCACGGTGTCGGCGCCGAGACCCTCGGCGAAGGCCGCCAGCCAATCGTCTCGCCAGTCGGATGGCAGCGCGAGCGTGAGCAGAAATCCGAGCGGCCGAGCCGCCTTGGCGGCAAGATCAGAGAGATTGACCCGCAAGGCCTTGCGGGCGATTGCTCCTGGGGGATCGTCAGCGAGGAAATGGACGCCCGCGACCAGCGCATCGGTCGTCAGCACGAGGTCTTCGCCGGGCGGCGGACGCATCAGCGCCGCATCATCCCGGAGGTTGAGGCCCGCGGGCCCGGCCAGCGGGGCGAAATAGCGGGCGATGAGATCGGCTTCGCCAAGGCGGAGGGACATGGAAAGCGGGAATCCTGACAAGCGCGCTGATCAATTGGGCGCGAACGCCGGTCTGTTAGCGCATTCGGAGGGCGGTGTCGCTTGAAGCCCCTGGCAAATGGAGCCGGAATGAGGGAGCTGATCCGATTTGGCTCCGGCCGCCTTTGTCTTGGCCCATTGTTCCCGCTAGAAAGCGAGCCAATCCCTCTTTGACTTTCCGCTCACCTGCGATCGTGTTGGAGATAGCGCCGTGATTTTGGACAAGGGGCGCGCGCTGATCCGCGTGGGCTGTTTTTGCCTCGCCGCAGCGGTAGGGGGCGGCAGCACAGGCCGCCCAGGTCTATCCGGGTTGCGCTCAGCCCGGCCCGACCGGGAAAGTCTGGTATGTCGACCCGGTCAACGGCAAGACGCCGGCTGCCGGCGGCCGCGGCACGCAAGCTGCTCCGTGGAACTCGTTGCAAGCCTTCATCTCGTTCAGACCCCCGCCCGGTTACGCCCGCCCGCTGCTGTCGAGCGTCCCGTACATTCACTTCGTCGACGGCAAGCGCGTTTACGTCGCGGATCAGCTCGGCAGCCCGCCGGTCCAGCCCGGCGACACGATCGAGCTGATGAGCGGCAATTACGGCGACATCGGCATGGCCGATTACAGGCAGCAGATCATCAACCCGAGCTTCGTGACCGTCGAGGCCGCGCCGGGCCAGACGCCGATATTTTCAACCCTGTACATCCGCTCGACCAACAAATGGGTGTTCAAAGGCATCAAGGTGCAGAGCTTGTTGGGCGCGACCAACAAACTATCGCTCGTGACGGTAGGGGACCAGGGACCCGCGCTCCCGACTTCCGACATCATCTTCGAGAACATGCAGATCAGCACGGCGGACAGCATGGATGGCTGGACCAAGGCCCAGTGGATCTCCGAGGCGCGTAGCGGCTTCCGGGAGGTCGGTTCGGCCGGCGACGGGACGAACGGCGAGCCTTACACGACCTGCATCTCGATGACGGGGTCGCACATCCAGAACGTGCGCATCGGCGCGGTGCTCGCCGGCAACAACACGCTTTTCTCGCTCAACCAGATGGACCATTTCGGCGACGACGGTATCGACTATGCCGCGAGCAATCTCTCGATCACTCATAACTACATCCACGACAACCTGGACATCGGCGACGGCAATCACGAGGACGCCATGCAGGGACAGAACGGGTCGATAGCGCGGGGTGTGGCCTTCAACGCCTTCTCGAACATCCTGATCGACAGCAACCTGGTTATCCGGCAGACGGACGCGAAGCTCGCGTTCCCGGCCTATATGCAAGGGATCGACGCCTTCGACCAGGATTGGACAAACCTGACCGTGACGAACAACGCCGTCGTGACCAGCGCCTGTTGGGGCATCGGCTACGCGAGCGTACATGGCGGCAAGATCATCAACAACACCGTGGTGGACGACGGCTCCGACGTGGGCACGAAAAACCCAGCGGGAAAGGTCGTGTGTCGCCCCTCGCTTGCAGTCGGCGGCAAGACCCATCAAGGCTTGCCCTCCAACGACGTGATCATCCGAAACAATATCGCCAGCAGGCTCTCCATTGATAACCGCAACCCCAACATGACGATGGACCATAACATCTGCCTCGGCATTGAAGGGAGATGCCAGATCCTCACCTTTGTGAACGGCAAGCCGAATTTTGGGGTCTACAAGCCGGGGATGTACGGCGACCACAACCTCGTCGACCGCCGCGGCGCCGTCGACGCCTTTGTCGGTTTTGATCCCGCCAAGTTCGTCTACGACCTCAGGCTGAAACCCGGAGCCTCGGCGATCGGCGCCGGCAGCCCCCTCGATGCTCCGACGGTCGACATCACTGGAGCGCCGCGTGGCAGTCCGATCGACGCCGGCGCCTATCAGCACGGCCCGCTGAAATAGGGGCATGTTCTCCTGCGTCTCGCGGCGGGCCGCGGTTGCGCTCGTCGCCCGGCCCTCGTAAACCTCGCCGCCCAAAAGCGCCGAAGGACCAAGCTTGACTGACGTGTTCCAACCGCGATCCGACTTCCTCAGCGTGATGCAGGAGCGCGGGTATATTCATCAGTGCTCGGATTTCGCCGGGCTCGACGAGAAGGCCCGATCGGGATCGCTCGCCGCTTATATCGGCTTCGATTGCACCGCGCCGTCGCTGCACGTCGGAAACCTGGTCGGCATCATGATGCTGCACTGGCTCCAGGAGACCGGGGGCAAGCCGGTCGCGTTGATGGGCGGCGGCACGACCATGGTCGGCGACCCGTCGGGCAAGGACGAAAGCCGCAAGCTGCTGACCGTTCAGGAGATCGAGGCCAACAAGGCGGGCATCCGCAAGGCCTTCTCCCATTTCATCCGCTTTGGCGACGGCAAGCGTGACGCGATCATGCCAGATAACGCCGACTGGCTCGCCAAACTCAACTACATCGATTTCCTGCGCGACGTCGGGCGCCATTTTTCTGTCAACCGGATGCTCGCCATGGATTCGGTCAAGCTCAGGCTGAACTCGCGAGCAGGAGCTTTCCTTCCTCGAATTCAACTACATGTGCCTACAGGCTTACGATTTCACCGAACTCTACAAGCGTTACGGGGTGACGCTGCAGATGGGCGGATCGGACCAGTGGGGCAATATCATCACCGGCATCGATCTTGGCCGGCGCATGGGGCTTGAGTCGTTCTATGCTTTGACGTCGCCGCTTATCACGATGGCGTCCGGCGCGAAAATGGGCAAGACCGCAGCGGGGGCGATCTGGCTCGACGAGACGATGCTCGCGCCTTACGACTACTGGCAATTCTGGCGCAATGCCGACGACGCCGACGTCGGCCGGTTCTTGAGGCTGTTCACGCTGCTGCCGCTCGACGAAATCCGTCGGCTCGAGAGTCTGCCGGGGGCGGAGATCAACGAAGCGAAGAAGGCGCTTGCCAACGAGGCGACCGCGCTGCTCCACGGACGCGTCGCGGCCGAGGCGGCCGCGGTCACCGCGCGCAAGACCTTCGAGGAGCGGGAGCTCGCCGAGAGCCTGCCGACAGTCGATGTGCCGGGTGCGGAGTTCGAGGCCGGACTGGGCGCGCTCAGCGCCTTCGTGCGCGCTGGCCTCGTCGCTTCGACTGGCGAAGCGCGCCGCCAGATCCGCGGCGGAGGCCTCAGGGTCAATGACGCCACGCTCGGCGACGAGAAGGCGCTCATCACCCGCGAGGCGCTGAAAGCTGGCGGGATCGTCAAGCTGTCGCTTGGCCGCAAGAAGCATGTGCTGCTCAGGGCGGTATAGCTACCGCCCCGGCCGTCGCGTCGTCGTGGCGCCTGTCTCGGCTGGATCACTAGCGCCGCCGCGGGACGTGGTCCCGTCGATTGCGCCCAGCATCCGGCGCAAGATGCCGGGGGCGATCGCGGACAGCGGATTGATGGTCAGCGCGGGACTGCTCATCGCCCCATGCAGACGATAGCTGAGCCCGAAAACGCCGTCGTTCTCTCCGCCGCTGAGCAGGACGCCCACGAGCGGGATCTTCGTCAGCATGGTGTTGACCGTATAGGCAGGCACGAACGAGCCGCTGACGTCGATTTGGTTGTGCTCGAAATCGATCCCGCCTTGGGTCGTAAGCCCTACGCTTGGATTGTAGATGACGCCGTCCTGAATAGTAAGCTTGCCCGGGGCACGCTCAAAGGATGCCGTCATCTTCTCAAAACGAACGCGCGACGCATCGATAGGGGCGGTTCCGCCTTCTGACGCACGCTGCAGCCCGGCGCTGACCAGCTGGCGAAACGCGGGTTCGTCGCGCAGGACGAAGTTGGTGAGCGTGGCCTCGCCGGCGCTCAGATCGCCGCGAGAGCGGAGAAGCAGATTGAGGTCGCCGCCTTCGAGATGCGAATAGAGATTGGCGAAACGGAGAAGCGCGCCGGCGTCGGACGTCGTGATCCGCGTTTCCCCGCCGCTTCCGGTCGCCGTCACCGCGCCGCCGCCAATTCGGCCTCGCAAGCTCCCGAGTCGGGTTTCGCCGCCGCGCCGGGACGCGGTGAGCTCCATGTTCGTGATCGCCTGTTTGTTGGAGCCAATGACGCTCGCGATCTTGGCGTCGATGTCGAAATCCTTCGCCGCGGTTTGTCCGGAGGAAGTCCCCTCCAACAACGATCTAACGAACGCGCGGGCGTCGAGCGAAGCGCCGCGCACCGTAGCCTTGAGCGAAGTCGGGCCATTGACGACGTCGAGCTTGAAATCGTCGCCGGGGGCGATGCGCGCTTCACTGATCGTGGCGCTCTGTACGGCGCCGCCGGAGTCCATTTGAGCCGAGCCGCGCATCATCGGCACGCCCATGTCGACGGCGATATTGCTGAGGAAAGCGCCATCCGGCCCAGGCTTGACGACGAACGTCGCCTTGCCTGGCTTTCCCGCAGGTTTCGAGAGGCCCGGCACCGGATTGTCGACGCCGGCCGGCGTGAGGTCGATTTCGACCTCCGCGCTAGCGCGGGTCAGCGGCGCCTTGAGCTTCACCGGCAGCGGCCCGGTGAGCCAGGAACCGAAATTGAGGCCGCGCTTGGCGCGCCCGGCCGCGTCGAGGGCGAACGTCACAGTCGCGGACCCTTCCTCGCCGGGCGCGCGAGCAACGTCCACATGTGTCGCGGCGCCGAGGAGCTCTCCGTCGCCCACAATCTTCAGCGTATTGCGATTGGCCTCGAACGCGGCTGTCGCCGAATTCGAGCTTCTCATCGGCGAGAAACTTCTCGATCTGGAGATTGTCGAGCGCCCCGCTGGCGTGGAACTGGGTGTCCTCCGGGACGCGCGGTCTTCCCAAGCTTGAGATCGAGGACAAGATCGCCCTCCGCCTGCCCTTTGACGGTCGCAGGATCAAGCGTGAGGCCCGCCTGGCGACGCAAAGGTTCGCGCATGAGCAGATCGGCGAGCGCGTCCGCCGTTCCGGTCATGTGCGCCTTCGCGGAAGCGTCGACGATGGCTCTCGGCGTCGTATCGGGGACAGTGAAACCGAGATCGTTCGCCTGCACCCGCCGCGATGGCGACAGGACCATGGTCGCGTGATTGCCGGAGACGGTGAACTCATGACCGGTGAAGGATCCCTTACCCTCGTCGGTCATCATCATCGGCAAGCCGGGCAAGAGGTCGACGCCGACATCGCGGGTGGTGAACTCGCCGTGCAGGCTTTCGCGCGGCAAGCCGCGTTTGTGGGCCATCGCGTCAAGGTCGGCGGCGGTCCAATCGGCTTTCAGCGATCCCTGAAGCCGTCCGCCATGCAGATTTTGAGCGCACCATTCGCGGACGTCGGGATTGATGAACTGCGGCCACAGACGGATGAGATCGGACGTAGCGCTGGGGCCAGCGTCGATGTTGAGCTTGAGCGAAGAGCCCTCGCCGTCCGGCGCAGTCTCGACCTTGACCGCCAGGTCGACCGTCGGTCCTCGCGCCGTGAGGCCATCGACGATGAACTGCGACGTCGTCTCGAGGAAGCGGGCGTCGAAGACGATGGACTCGAGGACGACCGGATTGGCTCCGGGTCGTTCAGGACCGAATTGCGCGCCATGAGACTCGAGATGCGTCGTCCAGACCTTGTTCGTATCAGTCGGCGGCGACATCCAGCCTTGCGTCTCAATATGCGTCAGTCCGGCGAGAACCTGAAGCCTGTCGACGCGAAATCGCCGGGCATCCGCATCCCAGGCCACGGCGCCGCTCGCCTCGTCGATGAAAAACGGCACCGCGTCGGGGTTGTTGATGCGCACGCGTCCGGCGCCGACGGTGAACCGGCCGGTAAACGCGCGCAGCGCCGAATTCGCGCGTGAGCTCGGCGTCGAGCTTGAAGGCGATCGGCCCCTCGGCGGTGAGTGGCGGCGGCTTCTTGTCGAACGCCTGGAGGTCGGCGAGGCTGAGGTCGTGGCCCTGGATCGAGAGAGTCGGCGCTTCCCCGTCCGAGGCCTGCGCTGCGATTGTCCACGGTCCGGCTGGACCGGTCGCCGAGATCGTGGCGTGCGCCGTCGACCCCGTATGATCGAATGTGACGGCGAAATCCTTATAGACGACGGACCGCTGCGTCGCGTCGTTCCGGACCTCGAAATGACCGTTGGCGAGGGTCAGCCGATCGAGCGCCTGAGTGGCGCCGGCCATTGCTTCGGCGGCGACGCGGACCAGACCGGCAAGGTCGGCGGCGCCTCCGCCCGACGTCGCGCCCGCCAAAGGGATCGGTGTCGAGCCCGAATCGCTGGCGACCGCAAGCGACAACGCGCCGTTGCCGGCGACGTGCAGGCCCAGGTCGAGCCCGTCGAGTTCAAGCCGGCGCACGCGGACGTCGAGGAATGGCAGCGTGAACGGATCGAGGCCAACTTTCCCGCTCGGCGCCGAAAGAACCGTTCGGCCCGCGGCGTCGCGGACCGTGAAACCCTTGAAGCCCAGGCCCACGCCCCACGAATCGTGCATGAGATAGGTGGGTCCAAGAGCGATGGCGTAACGGTCGCCGACGCGCTCCTGCAGAGAGGTTTGGATCTGGTCGTGCATGCCGACCAGCCGAAGAGGCCCGCGCGCCAGCATCGAGGCCAGCAGCCAGCCCGCCGACGATGAACAGAGCTGCGACGAATTCCACCGTCCGAAGGCAAACGTGCGTAATCCGGCCAGCGCTGACCCGGCGCCATCGCGAGCGAAGGCGAGGACCCTGCGCATCCGCCGCCATGCTGCGCACGGCGGCCCGAGCGCGAGCCCGCGTCGTCATGCTATACCGAACGACCAATACCGATCATCCTCCGTGGCGTCGAGCAAGCGTTAAGCGCGAATCTTCGTTGATTCGAAGGCGCGAGGCGACCCGTCACGGTCTGGGCGCTTGCCCCGACCGAGTTGAAACGCGCGAGCGCCGCGGGTCAATGTCGAGCCCGGAGACGAAGTCGCGTTCCAGGACGGGGGCCCTGGTCCCATAATGAGACGAAACGAGGGCGATATGGCGAAGGAACTGCTTGAGGGCGATCCCGCGCCCGATTTTGAGCTGCCGACCGACGGCGGCGGCCGGGCGCATCTCAAGGACCTTAAGGGCAAGCCGGTCGTGATCTACTTCTACCCCAAGGACGACACCTCCGGCTGCACCGCCGAAGCCATCGACTTCAACGGCCTGCGCGCCAAATTCGCCGCCGCCGGAGCCGCGGTCGTTGGCGTTTCCCCAGACAGCGCGGCAAGCCACGACAAGTTCAAGCACAAGCACGACCTGAAGATCGCGCTCGCCGCCGACCCGGAGCGCTCGGCGATCGAAGCCTATGGGGTGTGGAAGGAGAAGAGCATGTACGGCCGCAAATATTTCGGCGTCGAACGCTCGACCTTTCTCATCGATCGCAATGGCCGCATCGCCAAGGTGTGGCGCAAAGTGAAAGTGCCGGGCCACGCGGACGAGGTCCTTGCGGCGACGAAGGCGCTCTGACGGGCGTCGGCGACCGGACCTTCGCTCTCCCTTGGCGTAAGGTCATTATCCGATGCATTAACCTTAATGCGCTCTGCTCGCGACCGAGAACGCCCTTTTCGCCAGGCTGGAGCGCTGGTTCATGTCATTGCGAGAAGACTATCCGGAGGCGGAGCCGCCGGGGTCGCACTATTGTTTTTCGCTCTCTCGGGGCGGCGCCATCCGCACCGTCCGGCTGGGGCGGATCGGCATTGGGGCGATTGCGGCGCTCGCGCTGCTCTCATTCGCCTGGACCGCTTCCGTCACCTTTTATGTCGCCTTCCACGACGACCTGATTGGGGCAATCCTCGCGCGGCAGGCGGAAATGAAGGCGGCTTACGAGGACCGCCTGGCCGAAGCGCGCGCGCGACTCGATGAGGCTGCAAGCCAGCGGCTGCTCGAGCGGAATTCCTTCAAAGGCAGGGTGAACGAAGTCCTGTCCCGACAGGCCCGGCTGGAACAGAGCGGCGCGATCGTCGCGGCGCTTGCCGAGACGGAAGCGCGCAATCCGTCGGTGGCTGGGCGGCGGCAAGCCGGGACGTCGCCAAACCCTCCCGACGCGGTCAGCGCGATCCGCGCTCTCGGGCCGCCGACGGCGGCTGGGCAAAGCGTCGACGAAACGGCACGCGCCTACGCCCCACTTCCCGAGCCCAGCGTCGAGCCTCGGGCCGTCAAGCCTCATCCGATCGATGAACCGGGGGAGACTTTGAGCGCGCTGCCCTCGGACGCGCCCCTCGCGACGGCGAGTGTTGCAAGAGCCGCAGACAATCTCGACCCCTCGCTCGACCCCTCGGTACGCCTTGCCCTCGTCGATCGCTCGCTCGACCGGATAGAGAGCAGCCAGACCAAGGCTCTCGCCGCCATCGACCGCGCCGCCGAACGTTCCGCCACGCGCAATGCCGCGATCGTCGCTGAGACGGGGCTCGATCCGGCGAAGCTCTCTCTGCCCCGCGGCGAAGGCGGGGTCGGCGGGCCCTACATCCCAGCCGAAATTGATCCGAGCGCGCCCGCGCTCGACCCGGCGCTTGCGCGCGTCGCCCGCGACGTGGCGACGGCCGAACGCCTCAGGGCGCTGATGTCGTTTGTGCCTCTGCGCATGCCGCTTTCCGGCGATCCCAGCCTCACATCGGGCTTCGGCTATCGCGCCGATCCGTTCCTCGGTCGCCTCGCGCTGCACCCGGGCGTCGATCTCGCCGAGGCTTATGGAGCCGAGATCCACGCCGCCGCCGCCGGCCGCGTCGTGCACGCCGGACCCGCCGGGGGCTACGGAATCATGGTCGAGATCGATCACGGCAATGGGCTCGCCACCCGCTACGCGCACATGTCCGAGGTGCTGGTCGACGAAGGCCAGGCGGTCGACAAGGGCGCCGTCTTGGGCAGACTCGGTTCGACCGGCCGCTCGACTGGCCCGCATTTGCACTACGAAGTGCGCGTCGACGGCGAGCCGGTCGATCCCGAGCGCTATTTGCGCGCTGGGGCCGATCTCGCCGCGGCGGAATAGCGCGGGCGCCACGGTTCCTCTTTCCAGCGCGCGCCGCTAAACAGGGCCGCATGGAAGTCCTTTTGGTCTTTCGCGCGCTGAGTCTGCTTGGCCTCGCCATTCTGGTCGCGCTCGCGGCGCGCCGCTTGCGTTTGCCCTATACGGTCGGCCTCGTGCTTGCGGGAGCGGCGCTCGCCGTGACACGCAGCCATGCCGGCTTGGCGCTGACCCATGACCTCATCTTCGATGTGGTGCTGCCGCCGCTCTTGTTCGAGGCGGCGCTCAACCTGCATTGGAGCGACTTACGTCGCGACCTCGTTCCGGTGGTCGCCCTATCAACAATCGGCGTGATCCTGTGCGCCGCCGTGGTCGCGGCGGGGGTCACCGCATGGCTCGGTTGGCCGCTCGAATCCGCCCTCGTTTTCGGAGCGCTGATCAGCGCGACCGATCCGATCGCGGTCATCACGCTGCTCAAGGAATTGCGCGTCACCGGCCGGCTCAGCCTGCTGATCGAAGCCGAGAGCCTGTTCAACGATGGCGCCGCCGCGGTCCTCTTCAGCCTCATTCTCGTCTGGGCCGCCCATGACCCGGCGAGCGCGCAGGGCCCCTTGGCCGCGATCACGACGTTTGGCATTGTCGCTGGCGGCGGCCTCGCGGCGGGGTTTGGCGTCGGGCTGATCGCAGTCATGATCGCGGGAACCTCCGACGATCATCTGGTCGAGACCGCGCTGACGGTGGTCGCCGCCTTCGGCTCGTTCCTGATCGCCGAACATTTCGGCGCTTCGGGCGTGTTGGCGAGTGTCGCCGCCGGCATGACCATGGGCAATCTTGGCGTCCTGACGCCACAGGAGCGGTTCGGTCTCTCCCTCACTCCGCACGGACGGGCGTTCGTGCTCGAGTTTTGGGAATTCGCCGCCTTCCTCGCCAATTCGCTGGTATTCCTGCTGATCGGCTCGGCGCTGGCGACCATCGATTTCGCCCATGAAGGGCTGTTCGCGCTCTTGCTGGTGATCGCGCTCACGCTTCTCGGCCGCGCAGTCGCCGTCTATCCGGTCTGCCTGGCCTTTTTACGCTCGCGCTGGGCGATTCCGCTCAATCAGCAGCACCTGATGTGGTGGGGCGGATTGCGCGGGGCGCTGGCCTTGGCGCTGGCGCTCGCGCTGCCTGCCGATCTCGCCCGGCGCGACGACATTCTCATTTCGGCCTTCGCGGTGGTGGCTTTTTCCGTCATCGTCCAGGGGCTGACGGCGCCGCTGGCGCTGAAGGCGCTGAGACTAACCCCGAGGAAAACCGCGCGCCGCTAGACCAAGGCCGCACTCGATTTGCTCCCGCTGCGCGACGCAATCAAACACGAACGGATAGACGTCGGCGGCGGCGCGATGTCCTGATCTCGGCCTTCGGTGTCGTTGCGTTCTCAGTCATCATACAGGGACTGACGGCGCCGCTGGCGTTGAAGGTGCTTCGACTTGCGCCCGTCAGGCGGAGGCAGGCTTCAGGCAGAGATGCTCCCGGTCCCGCCCGTTAAGTCGCCCTGAAAATGACGAAGGCCGTCGGAGCTCGGCGGCCTTCGATTGGGCAGCGATCCCGCCGCGAGGTCAAGCTGCGGCTGCGGCGTCTTTGCGGCCCGGCGCCAGCCAAGGAAGCCGAGGCCAGCGAAACCGGCGAACAACATCACCCAGGTCGACGGCTCGGGAACCGCCGTCGTCGAAAGCGTCGCCGTCGGAAGCGCCCCGTCGAACAGATTGTTGTTATGCAACTCGCCGCCGCCAAGGAATTCCTTCGCAAAAGCGAACCCTCGATATTGCCGCCCGAAGTGATCTTCACTGCGGCGCCAGGCGCCAGAATCGAGGCGCCCCACTGCCCAAGATTGACGGTCGTCGCATCCTCGAAATTGAACAGCGCATCTTCCTGATCGACGTTTGAAATGCGTGCTGCTCGGATCGGTGAAGTCGCCGATGACGTTGATGATGTAGGACGTCACGCCCGTGCCGGAGAGGCTGATGTCGTGGTTCACGAGGTCGCGCGCGAGCTCCGACCCGCTGATCTCGAACACGACGACGCGTGGTGGGGCTTCAAGGAGGGCACGGTCGTCATGTCGCCCTACAACAAGGCTCTGCCGGACAATGTGAAGGCCGCCGCTGACAAGATCATCGCCGGCTGGAACGACGGCGGCTACGACGTTTTCACCGGGCCGATCGTGGACCAGGAGGGCAAGGAGCGCGTCGTCAAGGGGCAGCGCATGGAGGATAAAGACCTTGCCGTCATCGACTGGTACGTCAAGGGCGTGCAGAGCTAGGCTCCCGATTTCGCTCCCCCCGTCTCGCGGGGAGAGGGTTAGGGACGCCCTTTTTTCTTTCGGTGAGCGTTACGCCTGCTCAAAGAGCGGCGCTTCGTCCCGCTGCCGTCCGCCGACTGTGGCCATGTAGCTTGCGGAGAAAGCGCCGACCAACAGGGAGATGAAGGCCCAAAGGGTGACATAGACCCCGGTTTTGCGAGCGGCGTCCGCCGCCTCCTTGGCCTTATCCGCGGCCTGCTGCTTTGCTTTCTGCGCTTGGTCAAAGACCTCGGAGACGCGCTTCTCCGCGTCCGGTTGACTCAACCCCGTCCGGCTCGCGACGAGTTGAGCCAGATAAGTCTTATCTCCGGCAGGAAGATCGCCGTTGTAGAGAGCCCGGGTCAGAATCCGGCCACCCTCCGCCGCCTGAGCGGCGCCCTGATCGGCTGGCGCCGGGTGATCGGAGCGCCACAGCATATCGGAGAAATAGCTCGTCGGATCGCCCATCGCCGACGCGGCCTGGCCGGTCGCCGAACCGACGGCCTCTGTCGCCGCGCCTGCGAGTCGCGCGGCGCCGCTCGCGGCCGAGCTTGCGGCCCAGGCAAGCAGCGTTGCGGCGATGACCGCCCCGACCGCCCAAACCAGGAGGCCATGCGCGGTATCGCGAAAGAAAACCTCATCGGTGTGCACGCGCGCCCAACGGGTCCGCAGTCGCCCCGCCAAGTAACCGCCCACGCCCGACGCGAACAGCTGAACGGCGATGAACCACGCTGCGGCGAGCACGGTGAATGTCGTCACCGAAGGGTTGTTGCTCGACCATGGCGAAACCGAAACGAGGCCAATGCCCGCCCCCAGCGCCACCAACGCCAGGGAGAACGCCGCAGCAACGAAGGCGCCCGCGAAGACGGCCGCCCAGGAGACGCCAGAGACCGTGTCGATAGCTGTGTCGACCACTGTCGCTGTCGACAATGGCGCACGGGTTGCGACTGTCGCCTGTCCCATTTTTCAAACCTCGCGGTAACAGCAAACAATCAAGTCCGGGCGTCGCCCGGTCGCGGTCATTCCGGTGCTGGACTTCTAGTGGTATAGAAGCGCGATCAGGATGATGATCGGGATCGGAACGCCCAGAAGCCAAAGCAAAATTCCACGGCCCAAAGTACCCTCCTTGGCGCTGCATGTCGCTAATGTTGACGGCCGGTAAACATTCACCCGCCTCGATTTGTTCCAGGACCGAAAAGCACATTTGATCAGCAGCTGACTAGGACACGTCGCCAGTGTCGGCGGATGCACAACGAGAAACACCGCCACGCCTTCGCCAGGGCTGAGACCCGGGGATTCTCCCGATGACGATTCCGCAAAAATCGGATCTAACATAAGTATATCAATATATTAATATACTATACTAATGTTTCACATCAAACTAGGTCCGCCATTGCGCCGATTGGGTTCGAGTAGCGGAGTGACAGAAAAATACACTTAAGCGATTGAAAAGATTGAGTCGTGGACAAAATCGCAGCGGTGCGCCGAGCCGCCAGCGACGCCAAGGGGCGCGAAGCGCCGGCGCCCTCCGAAGAACCAGAGGCCCCGCCCGATCTTAAAGCCTCGCTCTAACCTGCTGTCATCTGAGGTTTTGGACGAGTCCTATCCTGCGGACACCCGCCATCATTGACATCGCATAAGCCCGCGCTGGAAATGCCTGACAATCGCCGCGCGGCGGGTTGGAGTTCGGGATTGCGCGCCCCTCATCGTCCAGTCGGTCGCCGCCGCCGGGCCGCGCTTAAGGCCGCCTCCGCTCTGGCGATGGCCGGCCTCGCCGGCGCCGCGTTTGCGGATTCGATCCCGGCCTTAAGCCCCGCGCCGGCCGCGTCCCTTGCGAACCAATCCGCCCAAACTCAGGCGACTGGCGGCGGCGCTATTCCACCGGATTCTTCGAGCCTGCTCAATCCCGCTCCCTTCGCGCTGCCACAACTCGGCCAACCCTTCCGCGCAGACGCATCGACACCGCCGGCCGCAGCCACGGCGCCCGGGCCATTTGGCTTGGACTTGCAAGGCCAGAACCTGCTTGGCGACATGGGGGGGCTGCGACCCGCCCTGGCCAAGCACGGCGTCACGCTCGCTATACTCGAGAACGTCGAAGTGTTCGGCAATCTCTCCGGCGGCGTCCAGCAGAGTCTCGAACCGAAAGGACTGACCACCGTCACGCTGGAAATGGACACCGAGAAGGCGTTCGGTCTCAAGGGCGGCACGCTCAACGTGAGCGGCCTCCAAGTTTATGGCGGCCAACTGAACGAGGATGAGCTCCTGGTCCTGCAGACCCTGAGCGACATCGACGCGCCCGAGGGCGTTCGGCTTTGGGAGCTATGGTATCAGCAGAAATTCGGCGACAAGTTCGACGTGAAGATCGGGGAGCAGAGCCTCGACGAGGAGTTCATTATCGCCCCAAGCGGGAACTCTCTCTTCATTAACGGCGTATCCGGTTGGCCGGGGCTTCCAACGGTCGATCTACCGGGGGGCGGGCCCGTTTATCCGCTTGCGGCCCTAGGCGTTCGCGGACGGGCGCAGGTGACCGAAAACGTCACCGTGCTCGCGGGCGTCTTCAACGGCAGCCCTATCCCGTTTGATTCGCCGAACACGCCGAGCAGCAATCCCCATGGCGTGAGCTTCCCGCTCAACACCGGGACTCTCGCGATCGCCGAACTGCGATACGCGTTTGGTTCCGGCGCGTCGGGGAAGGCGAACGTCGACGGTCCGCTGCCTGGCGTCTACAAGATCGGCGCCTGGTATAACAGCTACAAATTCGACGACCAGCTAACTGACGCCATGGGTCTGCCCCTCGCGAGTCCCTTGAGCAACGGGGATCCCGCCACGCGCCACGGCGACTTTTCACTTTACGGTGTCATGGATCAAATAATCTGGCGTTCGAAGGACGACGCCAACCGCAGCTTGAATGTCTTCTTCCGTCCGATGTTCACGCCCTACCAAGATCGCAACCTGGTCAGCGCCAGCATCAACGCGGGTTTCGCATTGCACGGACCGCTGCCGTGGCGCGACAACGATGCCTTCGGCGTCGAAATGGGGACCGTGTGGGCGAGCAGCGGCGCGTCCAACTTCGACCGGCAGATGCAATTCTTGCAGCCTTCGGTCTACACGCCTATTCGCTCGAGCGAGACCTTTATCGAGGCGACCTATCAGTTTCAGTTCCTGCCCTGGTGGCAGATTCAGCCCGACGTCCAATACTTTATCAATCCGGGATTAGGAATCGCCAACCCGAACGTTCCGACCCAACGGATCAAGAACGAGCTGGTGATCGGCCTGCGCACGAACGTGAACTTCTGACCGACTCGGTTGCGTAGCCGGAGCGCGCGACCGGCGAGCCGCCCGAGACCGCGTTCCGGGGCGCGAAATTGGCTCAGCTCACGCCGAGTTTGCGCTGCAGGCTGGTCGACGACGTCGTGTACTGGAAGGTTAGCTTCTTGTCCGGATAGACATAGTGGTGGGCGCGCTGGGCGGCGAGCGTGGCCTCATGGAAACCCGACAGGATCAGCTTGAGCTTGCCCGGATAGGTATTGATGTCGCCGATGGCGAAAATGCCTGGAACGCTCGTTTCGAACTTCGCTGTGTCGACGGGGATCAGATTCTCGTGCAGATTGATCCCCCATGCCGCAATCGGCCCGAGCTTCATGGTGAGCCCGAAGAACGGCAGCATGTCGTCGCAAGGGTGGTCGTAATGCTCACCGTTCTCGCGACGGATCGTCAGCGCGGAGAGCTGGCCATTCTCGCCCTTTACCCCCGCCACCTGACCGAGCATGAATTCCATATCGCCGGAATTGACCAGCTCGCGCATGGCGTTGACCGAGTGGGGCGCCGCCCGGAAGGCGTCGCGGCGGTGCACCAGGGTGATGCGGTCGGCGACCGGGTGCAGATTGAGCGCCCAGTCGAGCGCCGAATTGCCCCCGCCCACAATTACCACGCGCCTCCCCTTGAAATGGTCCATTTTGCGCACGGAATAGAAGACGCTTTTGTTTTCGTAGGCGTCGAGCCCGGGGATCGGCGGCCTCTTCGGTTGGAAGGATCCACCGCCGGCGGCAATGAATACGGACTTGGCGTCGATCGCCTTGTCGTTGTCGGTGCTGATGCGAAACAGGGGCCGGTCGGGTGTGCCAAGGACCTCCATCCGTTCGACCATCTCGCTAAGGTGAAACTTCGGCCCGAAGGGGTGGATTTGCTTCATCAGATTGTCGACAAGCTCTTGGCCGCTGATCACCGGAAAGCCCGGAATGTCATAGATCGGCTTCTCGGGATAGAGTTCCGCGCATTGGCCGCCCGCCTTCGGCAGGATGTCGATCAAATGGCTCTTGATATCGAGAAGACCGAGTTCGAAGACGGCAAATAGGCCGATCGGCCCTGCCCCGATGATCGCGACGTCGGTGGTTAGCACTTCGCTCATTCAGATCCCTTCTGTCCCTATCCTTGTTTGGGGGGTGTGGTCACGACCAGGCCGTCCAGCGCTTCGCTGACCTTGATCTGACACGAGAGCCTGGAGTTGGGCCGCACCTCGAAGGCGAAATCCAGCATGTCCTCCTCCATCTGCGAGGCCTTGCCCGTCGCTTCCATCCATTCTGGGGCCACGTAGACATGGCAAGTCGCGCAAGCGCAAGCACCTCCGCATTCGGCCTCGATGCCCGGGACGGAATTGCGCAACGCCGTCTCCATGACCGTCGCGCCGACCTGCGCCTCGACTGTCCGCGACTGTCCGGACGCGTCAATGAATGTGATTTTCGCCATTGAACAGAGTTATTCCTTGGAATACCGCGTCACGCCTTGGGAGCGCGTGAATTCGGTGGGCGAGCGCCGGCTATATAGAGCCCGCCTACATAGAGCAAGCGCCGCGGCGCTCAAAGGGCGTTCGCGGTGTCGCCTACGGTCGGCCTGATTTCACCGGCGAAGGCAACAACACTACGTCGCCGTCCGCTTTCCCCGATTAGCCCTGAATCCGCTCGATTTCCGTGAGGGCCTCGGCGACTGCGGATAGGAGCGCAGCCATCGCGCGCGCATCCGCCGAGCCTTGGTCACCGGCCGCCAAGGCCAATTCCTCGATGCGCCACGCCGTGCTGGCGACGCGCGGGGCGCCAATGGCAAGCGCAGAGCCACGCAGGGTGTGAGCCATTTTTGCCTTAGATTCCCGCGATAAGGGGGGAGATCCGGACAGCTGAGCCGTCAACAGCCCGGCTTGCAGCTTAAAGAGCCCAAGGAGCTCGGCCTCGAGCTCGTGATCGCCGAGGCATTGGCGGGCCAAATGAACAAGGTCGAGGGGGGGATCGAAACTGCCGGCCGAGCTCTGCATACGTCCCTGGTCCTTCCACCCGGAAGCCTGTCACCCAAAGGCGCAGCCGCTAACCGCTGAACACTGTGGAAAAACATGGTAACTGAAGCGTTAACGACGTTTGCAAGTTGCGCGGCTAGCGTGGTTTTCATCTTTGAGGCTCGGCGGTAGACTGCAACGTGGTTAATTCTAAGGCGTTTGGTTCGGCCGCGGCGAGCCCGGGGAAACGCTTGGCGCGTGTGTCGGTCATTTCGACGATCGGCGCCGATGGAGTGAGGCGGACGCGATGGTAAAGCAAAATCCGGCGACAGATCCGGTTTCAGCGGCGATGTCGGCGATCGAAAGCGCCTTGAATCTGACCGACGACGACGAGGCCGTCCTGACGGACGCCAATGCCTCGCCGCCCCAACTCGTTCCGGCGAAGCCGACGGCCGCGACGCCCGTTCTCAAGCCAAGCCAACTCGCCAGCGACGCGCCGACGCTCCTTCGCGCCGGCCCGCCTCCGCCGACCGCGCCTGAGAACGAACCGAAACCGGCGATCCCCGCGTCTACGCCGGCAAATGACGATCGTGAGAACGTTGGCGCCATCCTGCAGGCGATGAGCGCACGTCCAGCGAGCCGGACGCCGTTCATGCTCGCCTTGATTGCTTCACTCCTGTGGGCGGCGATTTGTGCGCTCTTCGGCTACGTCTCCGTGTGGCCCTCGGCTTCGAGGCGACCTGTCGAGATGCTGCTGCGCCCCGAGACGCCATTATTTTTGTTAGCGGCGCTGGGGCCGATCATCTTCATGTTCGCCTTTGCCGCGCTATCGCGGCGGCTGCGCGAATTGCGCCAATCAGCGCGGGCAATCTCCCATGTCGCCGTGCGTCTGGCCGAACCAGAGACGATGGCGGGCGAGCATGTCGCCAACCTCTCGCAAGCCATCCGTCGCGAACTGACGTCGATGGGTGATGGCGTCGAGCGCGCGCTGGCGCGCGCCGCGGAGCTCGAGACACGTGTACGATCCGAGGTGTCTACGCTTGAGCGCTCCTATTCCGACAACGAGCGCAAGATCCGCCTGCTTATTGCTGAAATGGCCGATCAGCGCGAATCGATCGTGACCAGTGGAACGCGGGTTCGCGACGCCATAGCAACAGCTCACGACAGCATCGCCCAGGACCTCGACATCGCCGGCGGTAATCTGAGCGAGCGCCTTGCTGAAGCCGGCCAAAAACTAACCACGTCACTCGGCGCGACGTCGGATGAGATCACCCTCGCGATGGACCGCACCGGCTCGGCTACGCTCGAGCACATTGTCGCCGAAGGCGCGCGAATGAGCGTGTCGATCGCCGCGGTCGGCGAAAGCCTGGCCGAGCGCCTCGCCAGCACGAGCCAAAAGGCCGCCGGCGACATCCTGTCGCGAGTAGGCGAAGTCGACAACCGTCTCAAGGCCGTCGGCGACAGCCTGCTGTCTCGCCTTGGGGAACGGAGCGACGGTCTGATCGAACGCATCCAGACTTCGCAGGATTCTGTGGTCGAGGCGATCGAGACACACGGCGAGCGGGTGGCGACGCGGCTAGCGGACGCCGCCGAGTTCGCACGGAGCGCCGTGGGGGCCCATGCCGACGATGTGGTCGGACGCATTAGCGGCAGCAGCGCGCGAGCCGTCGACGTGATCAGGGGACACGGAGAGGCGATCGCGAATCAACTGGCGGACGCGTCGCTGGCGCTGTCGGGCGCCTTTGGCGCCCACGGCGACGACGTCGTCGGTCGCATTAACGCTAGCAGCGCAGAGGTTCTCGAAGCCATCCGTTTCCACGGCAACTCTGTCGCTGTTCGCCTTTCCGAGGCCGCCGCCTCAGCGAGCGACGCCGTCGCCGCCCATGCGGACACCGTTGTGAGCCGTGTCTCGGCCAGCAGCGGCGAGGCCGCGGAGACGCTGCGAGTCCATGGTAACATCGTCGCCACGCGCCTCTCTGAGGCCGCCGAAACCGTCAACGCGCACGGCGTGTCGGTCGCGGCCCAACTTGCTGGGGCGTCGGCCGCAATGAGCAGCGCTGTCGCCGCTTACGCAGACGAGGTCGTCGGCCGCGTTAGCGCAAGCGGAGCGCAGACGGTGGATGCGATCCGCGCGCAGGGCAACTCGATCGCCGATCAACTCGTCCAGGCCTCAGAGGCGGCCCGAAGCACGGTCGCCGCTTACTCAAACGAGGTCCTGAGCCACACGATGGCGAGCGGCGCCCAAACAGTCGAGGCAATCCGCGCCGAAAGCGAACGGGCCGCTGACCAACTCGCGCAGGCCTCGTCGGCGACGCGAAGCGCCGCGGTCGAGTACGCAGACGACGTCGTCGGCCGCGTGAGCGCAAGCGGGGAGCAGGCCGCCGCCGCGATCCGCTATCACGGCGAGTCCATCGCTGATCGACTGTCCCATGCCTCGGAGGCCATGCGCAATGCCGTCAGTGAGTATGCCGACGACATCGTCGCGCGCGTCAGCGCAAGCGGCGAGCAGGCCGTCGAGGGGATCCGCTCCAACGGCGAATCCATCGCTGATCGACTTTCCCAGGCCTCGGAGGCGGCGCGAAGCGCCGTCACTCAGTATGCTGACGACGTCGTCGCGCGCGTCAGTGCAAGCGGCGAACAGGCCGTCGAGGGGATCCGTTTCCATGGCGACTCCATCGCTGATCGACTTTCCCAGGCCTCGGAGACGGCGCGAAGCGCCGTCGGCGAGTACGCGGACGACATCGTCGCCCGGGTCAGCACAAGCGGCGAACAGGCTGTCACGGCGATCCGCTACCACGGCAACTCAATCGCGGATCGGCTTGCCGAGACTTCCGCGGCGGCGCGCAGCGCTGTCGCAGAGATCTCGGACGAGATCGCGGCCCGCATCAGCGCGAGCGGCGAACACACCGTCGAAGCGATCCGCTTCCATGGCGACGCGGTAGCCGATCGACTCGCCCAGACCTCCGAGGCGACGCGCAGCGCCGCAGCCGAGCACACGGACGAAGTCGTCGCTCGCATCAGCGCAAGCGGCGAACAGGCCGCGGAGGCGATCCGCTTCCATGGCAACTCGATCGCCACTCAACTCGCCGAGACCGCGGCGGCGGCGCGCAGCGCCGTCGACGCGTATTCGGACGACATCGTCACCCGGATCGACGCGAGCAGCGCACAGGCCGTCACCGCGATCCGCGCCCAAGGCGACTCTGTCGCCGATCAGCTCGACGTCGCCAGCGACGCAGTCGCCCGCGACTTCAGCGACCGGTCTAATTCGCTTATCGAGCGGCTCCAAAGCGGCGGTGAGCGGCTCTCTGACACCATCGTCGTACACGGGGACAATCTCGTCGCACGGCTTAACGACGCCGCCGACCGTCTGCACGACACCGTCGTGGTGCGTGGTCAGGTGCTCGAAGATAGGCTCAGCGGGTCGAGCGAACGCCTTAGCGTCCTGATCCGGGATCGCGCGGAAGACGCAGCCGCGATCCTTCGACTCCGCGGCTGCGCGATGGGGAGAACAATTCGACGCCCGGGAAAGCCAGTTGCGCGGCGCGGTCAACGACCAGACCGACGCGCTTGAGACCCTGTTAGACGAATCGACACGTCGCCTTGTCGCCGCGATCTCCGCAGAGGGCGCCCTCGCCCAGGCGCAGATCGAGGCGTCAGCAACTCGATCCATAGCGACGCTGAGCTCTAAGTCCGCACAAATCAACGAGCGCCTGGCGTCGCTTACCATCGACGCAGCGGCCGCAGCTGCGAATGGAGCAGGCAGCGTGCATGACGCGCTGAGCGCGCGGATCGCAGCCTTTGACCATATCGTCAACCAGCGAGCAGTCACCCTCGTGGAGGCTGTGTCGCAACAAACCGAGCGGATGCGCGAATATCTCCAAGCGCTGGATGGCCTTGTCGGTGAAAGCGGGCACAACGTCATCGACCGTTTGGGGTCTCACTCCGACGAGCTCAACGCTCGCATCGCCGGACATCTCGATGCGATCGACGTGATGATGCAAGCGAAGCGCGATGACTTCGATAAGCGCTTCGTCGATTACCGGGAGCAGTTGGCGGCGAAGTCCACAGAGCGCTTGGAGCAATTCGAGATCGCTTCCGCCGCACATCACAACGCGGTCGATTTTGCTCTGGCGTCGCATTCGCGCCGCGTCGAGACTTCACTCGGCGAGGGACTTGCGCGCTTCGAAGGCGCGATTGAGGGACGCGGCCGCGAACTGATCGGGCAAATTGGCGATCGGTCCGCGGCTCTTGCGGCCGATCTTGGCGCCAAGTTGGTCGCCATCGAGGAGACCCTTGTCACCCGCGGCGGCGCGATCGATGAGAAGCTCGGCCAGCGAAACGAAGAGGCGGCGGCGCTGTTCGACCGCCGTCTGGAGGCCATCGAGGAACGCGGAGGAACAAAACTTCGCGAAGTGTCGTCGACGCTGGAAAGCCTTCTGGCACGGATCGAAGACGCGCTCGCGCAGCGCGGCCGAACGCTGTCCGAGACCCTCGTCCGCAGTACTCTCGAAACCGCCAAGGCGCTCGGAGACGGCGGGCGCGAGATCACACAGGGCATGAGCGCTAAGTCAGCGGAAATCGGCGAGGCGTTGCAAAGGCGGGCAGAAGAACTGACGCAAACGCTGTCGACTGTCGCCCGCGATATCAATTCGACCTTGACCGGCCGCGTCGAAGACGTCTCGCGGTCGCTCGGAGTGAGCGTCGATCAATTCAAGGAGCAAGTCGTCACGCCGATGCAGGACCTAAGCCGACGCTTCGACTCGAGCCGGGCCGAGCTGGAGGACAAGGTGGGCGAGCACGCACAGCAAGTCTCGGCGATGCTTGACTTCCACAAGGCGTCGATCGACGCCGCGTTCGACTCCCACAAAGTCCTTGTCGCCGACGCCACGCAACAGAGCGTGCAGATCTTTGACGCGCGCCTAGCCGCTCTGGCCGAGGCCGCGGACCAAAGCACGCGCATCATTGACGCCCGGCTGGCCGACATGGTGCAGGCGGCGAATCGCAATGCCGAGACCCTCGATGAACGCCTTGTCGCTCGCATTCAGGCGATAAGCGAAGTTCTGACAAGAGCTGCGTCGGAAGCTGAATCGATCTGGTCCGCGCGAGGAGCCAGCGTCGCTAGCGCGATCAGAGCAAGGGTCGATGACATGCGCGAGGTCATCGAAGGCAAGGGCGCAGACCTGGTGGCCGCCCTTGGTGAGCGGGGCGACGATGTGTCGGCGAGGATCGTCGGGGTCGGCGAGCGCGCGATGCAAACGCTCGACCAGCAGATGGCCGGCCTTGCGACGCTTCTGACCCGGCGCACAGACGAGCTCATCGCCGCCGTCAATGGCAGCGCGGCGGACCCGGTGCGCGCGTTGAGCGCGCTGACGGGGCAGTTGCGCTCCGAGGTCGCCGATTCCAGCGAAGCGCTGCGTAACGTCGCGGCCGACGTCACCCACCGTTCTGCCGAGACAATCGAAGCCTTGCTCAAGCGGTTGACCGAGCAGGTGGAAGCTTCAAGCGTCTCGTTACGCGAAACCGTAACCCGCAGCGCTGAGAACTCGGTCGAGTCGCTCTCCGGCACCGGCGACCGGCTGCGTAACGAATTGACATCCGTGATCGACGACCTCGGTCAAACCAGCGCCGTCATCGACCGGGCGATCGGATCGGCTGGAGATCGACTGGCGGCCGTCCAGAGCGGGCTCGCGACGCGCGTCGAGGAATTCCAACATGCGCTCGGCGGCATCTCGTCACAAGTCGCCGCTTTGGGGCGCCTCTCAGCCACGACCCAGTCCGACGCGACCACGCTTGCCGGGCAGCTCGCCCAGCATGCCGAAGCTCTCGCGGTTGTCGGACGGGATCTTGCACGACAGCAGCAGTCGCTCGACTTCGCTCTCGAACACCGCCGCGACAGCCTCCAGGCGCTCATCGGCGATATCTCGGGCCGCAGTGAAGCCTTTGAGGCGACACTCGGGCGCTTCGCAGCCAACGTCGAAGACAGTTTCGCCCGGTCGCAAGCTCGCGCCCAGGAGATCAGCGCCGCGCTCGCCTCCGCCACACGGGGCGCGTCGATCGCGGTCGCAGGCCAATTTGAAACCATTCGCGACACGGCGGCAAAGGAGCGCGAGCGAACGGCTCAGACGCTGCAGGCGACCCTGGAACAGACCAACGCGCAGCTGACCGGCGCGCTTGATCACGCCGCTGACCGCTTCCGTCAGTCGGTCGCCGAAGTGAAGGACATGGCGAGTCAGGTTCAGCGTGAACTCGACCAGACTCGGCAGGAGCTGCGCCGCGGCGTGCTCGATCTACCGCAGGAGACAAGCGAGACCGCCGAAGCAATGCGGCGGGTCGTTTCCGATCAGATCCGGGCGCTGAAGGAGCTTGCCGCGCTGGTGTCAAACTCGGGGGCGACCTACGACGTCGTCGAACCCAGCGCGCCGGCCGCCGCGATAACCGCAGTCGCGAGCGCGCGCTTTGAGAAGCCGCCGCCGCGCGCCATCGAGAGCGCGCGTGAGGTCGAGGCCGCATCGCCGCCCGAAGCGCTCACGCGCATCGCTGAGGCGATTGCCGCGCCCGCGACGGAGAGACCGGCGCTGGGGCGGATCGACGCGTCGGAGCTGAGCCCGCCGTTCTCGCGCACGCAGACGCAGTCGTCGCCGGCACCATCCGCCGCCACGCCGCGGCCGGCTGCAACGCCGGCAACCTCCGCTCCGGCGTCGGCTAGCGATCGTGGGCAACCCGGATGGCTTTCGAACCTGCTTGCGGCTGCCTCCCGCGACGATCCGGTGGAGACCGGGTCCAAAGGAGCGGAAACGCTCGAGGCGCTGAATCGGGAGATCGGCAGCCTCATCGACAATGCGGCTGCGGTGGAAATGTGGGACCGATGGCGACGCGGCGACACCGGCGCTGTGTCGCGTCGCCTCTACACCGAGGCCGGCCAACAGGCGTTCGACGAGCTTAGGCGCCGCTTTCGCGCCGATCCCCAGTTCCGAGAAACGACAACCCGTTATATGCAAGAGTTCGAACGCCTGCTGGCGAAGATCAGTCATAGCGACCGCGACGGCTCGCAGTGGCGGGCCTATCTGTTGTCCAACACCGGCAAGGTCTACACGATCCTCGCGCACGCTTCAGGAAAGCTCGGCTAGAGCTACGCGCGAACAGCTGGCGCCATGTCATGCCCGCGGAGCGGGCATTCAGTAAGTTTTATCGGGGCTCTAGATTTCCGCCTGCGCAGGAATGACACCCGGCCGAGTGAGCCCCTCCGATGTCGACGATTTGAGCGAGTTATGGCTCGGTCGCGAAGCCTTTGATCGCGTTTGGCGAAACAATCATTTCGTTTTACGCCTTGAAACACCTCGGAAAGGGCGCTGCGCAGCGGATCTGCCGCGTCGCTCAAGGGCCGCGATAGATGTCCTTATAAGCCTCCCGCAACGCCCCCTTTTGCACCTTTCCCATTGCATTGCGCGGCAGAGAATCGACGAGGACGATTTGTTTGGGGGCCTTGAATTTAGCCAAGCGGTCGCCGAGCGCCGAGAGGATCGCCGATTCGGTCAGCGTCGCGCCCGGACGCGCGACAACCGCCGCCGTCACGGCTTCGCCGAAATCCGCGTGCGGGACCCCGAATACGGCGCTCTCGAGCACGCCCTCGAGCGCGTCGATCTCGGTCTCGACCTCCTTTGGATAGACATTGAAGCCGCCAGAAATCACCAGGTCCTTGGCCCGCCCGACGATGTGGATGTAGCCATCGTCGTCAACCTGGGCCAAGTCGCCGGTGATGAAATACCCGTCATCGCGAAACTCCTGCCTCGTCTTCCCCGCCATCCGCCAATAGCCGGCGAAGACGTTAGGCCCCTTGACCTCGATGACGCCAATTTCGCCAGCCTGAATCGGCGCGCCGCTCTCGAGGTTGGCAATGCGCACGCTAACTCCAGGAAGCGCAAACCCGACCGAGCCGGGCCGGCGTTCACCGTCGTAAGGGTTCGATGTGATCATGTTGGTTTCCGTCATGCCGTAGCGCTCGAGAATTGCGAAGCCGGTCCAATTCCGCCAAACGGCATGAGTCTCGGCGAGCAGCGGTGCAGAGCCCGAGACGAAGAGACGCATATTCGCGCAGAGGTCGCGATCGAGGGCGGATTGGTCAAGCAGGCGGGTATAGAAAGTCGGCACCCCCATCATCGCCGTCGCTTCGGGCAGCGCGGCGATGACGGCCTCCGGATCGAACTTCGGCATGAAGATCATCGTCGCCCCCGAAAGCAGCGCGACGTTGACCGCCACGAACAGCCCGTGGGTATGAAACACAGGCAGCGCGTGAATGAGTTGGTCGGCGGAGCCGAAGCGCCAACAGTCGATCAGGGTGAGCGCGTTCGACGATAGATTTTCATGCGTCAGCATCGCGCCTTTCGAGCGACCGGTGGTGCCCGAGGTGTAGAGGATCGCGGCCAGATCGTCGCTCGCGCGTGGCGTGGTTTCGAACTCGGCTGACGCGGCGGCGATTGTCGCGGCGAAAGTTCCATCGCCCTTGACGCCGAGACTTTCGACCGAACGCAAGTGGAGCGCTTGCGCGAGCGTACGAATCGGCTCGAGCCGGTCAGGACGGCAGAGGGTGAGTGCGGGTTCGGCGTCGCCTAGAAAATATTCGAGCTCGGCGAGCGTATAGGCCGTGTTCAGCGGCACCAGCATCGCGCCCGCGCGGAGGCAGGCCAGAGTAACGACAATCACGTCGGTTGACTTCTCGAGCTGTACCGCGACCCGGTCGCCGGGCTTGACCCCAAGCGCGATCAGCGCATTGGCCGCCTGCGCTGAGCGCTTGAATAACTCGCCGTAGGTCAACGCGGTGGCGTCGTGGGTCTCCAGAGCGAGCTTGTCCGGATGGGGCGCTCGCGCCGCGATGAGGTCAAAAAGATTTGCGGACTGGCGCGACACGTGGTCTCCAGATTGAGAAGCTCGAGCCAGCGCTTCGAGTCGGCGGTTGCATGCATTATAGGCCGGCGCGGCGCGCAAACGCGAGAGGATACAAGAGTCGCGCCGCCGGACCGAGATCCGTGTCATGGCCTCAGCCACCAGCTTGCGACTTGATTTCCTGAGCGATCTTCCCACAAAAGCGGATTCGAAACGCCGACTGGCGCTGAACGAAAGCGGGGGACATGGCCACGACTGAGAAGGCGCTGCGCGAATCGATCATCGCACACGGCGCAACCGTCGTCGCCGCTGGACCGGGCGGCGCCCTTATGGGCGACATTTCAGCGCGCTTCGACGATTCGCTGCTCATCACGCCGAGCGGCGCGAACTACACAGGCCTCCGGCCGGCGATGATCGCGCTCATGCCTTTAGTCGGCGAATATGGCGCCTGGAAAGGGCCGATGAAGCCAACAGGCGAATGGCGAATTCATCTCGATATTGTGCGAGCCCGTCCGGATATCGGCGGGATTGTGCGTTTCCAGTCGCCTTACGCCACCGCTCTGGCTATGGCGCGCAAACCCATCCCGGCTGCGCATTCGATGATCGCGCTATTTGGCGCACCGATCGTCCGGTGCGCCAAATATGCGCCCGCCGGCACCAAGGAACTGGCGGGCCTGACGCTCGAGGCGCTGGACCAAAGCCATGCGGTTCTGCTCAGCAACTATTGCGCGGTGACCACCGGCACAACATTGGAGGCGGCGCTGGTCCGGGCGCGGGAGCTCGAAACGCTCGCCAAACTCTACGCAATCGCCCTTTCTCTCGGCCGGCCGGCCATACTTTCGGACGAGGAAGTCGGTCGCATCGGAGAGCGACTGAAGTCGAACGGCGCCGATGTCCAGGCGCGTATTGCGGCGCTTGTTGAAACTAGGGCGAAACCTAAGCCGCCCGCCAAGGCCAAACGCGTCGCACGCAAGCGCCGCTCATAAAGCGATGCGAGGCCTTTTTTTGCGCGGCGGCTCCCTACGACCCGGCGGCGTCAAACTGACTTGACGGTCGAGATGCTCAAGGCGCGGAAGCCCGCGAATCACGCCAGAGTTTTGCGCTTGGCGCCTTATCCTCCTCCGCCGCTAGGCTCTCGCCGACGATGAGAAGCTGCGCGGCGGTCGAGGCGGCGATCACCGCCGGGTCCTTCGATTCGAGGCCCGGCACCCCAATCGGGCAGACGAGGCGGGCGAGGTGAACCTCCGTCAGGCCCGCCGCGCGCATCTGGCTCAAGAACCGGCCTCGCTTCGTCGCCGAGCCAATGAGGCCGACATAGCCGAAGCGCTCAGCCCGCAGCGCCTCGGCGACGATTTCGAGATCAAGCGCGTGCGAATGGGTCATCACGACGACGAGCGCGTTGTCGGGCGCGCTGGCGAGTTCGGTCGCAGGTTCCGGCGCATGAATGAGCGTCACGTTCGCGGGTGTGTGTGCCGGAAACGCGTCGCGCCTGGGATCGATCCAGCGCACCGCGAAAGGCAGCGGCGCGAGCGCGAGCGCCAACGCCCGTCCGACGTGACCGGCGCCGAACAGATAGACCGCGCGCGCCAGCACGCCGATGGGTTCGGTCCAGCTATCGTCGGCGAGACGCGCCAGCTTACGCTGGCTGGCGCTTGACCCGAGCGTACGCTGGATCCGTCCGTCCAGCCCGAGCCGCGCGCTGAGCGTCGCTGAGGCGCCCCTTTCAGCGATCGCCAGTGGCGAAAGATCGTCTAGGTCACGCCGGTCAAATGTTTCGACGCGCCACTCGACTCGCCCGCCGCAGCATTGGCCGAGCTCGGGTCCGAGCGCGAGCGAACGGCGCGCCGCTGGCCCGCGGCCTCTTCGAAGAGTCTCATTTGCCGCTTCGAGCGCGGCAAATTCGAGCGCCCCGCCGCCGATCGTGCCGTGAAAGCCGCCCGACGGCCGCACCACCATGCGCGCACCGGCTTCGCGCGGACTCGAGCCCTCGACCCGCGCGAGCGTCACCAAGGCCGCCGAACCCTCGACTTCGATCGCTTCAATGAGACGGCGGAAGGCTCTCATCGCCACCCCTCACATCACCCCGTTCAATGAGGCGATCGCTTTCAGGATCGATTCCGGCGTGCATGGCGGATCGAGCTTCGGCTGCCCTCTCGGATTCGTCGCATGAACCGCGTCGAGGATCGCGGAATAGACTGAAATTCCATGCATCAACGGCGGCTCGCCGACGGCCTTCGATCGGTAAATGCTTGGGGTCGGATTCGGCCGAGTATAAAGCCGGGTGTTGAAGATCGGAGGCGCGTCGGAGGCGACGGGGATCTTGTAGGTCGCGGGCGCGTGGGTGAGCAGCCTTCCATCGGCGCCATACACAAGTTCCTCAGTCGTCAGCCACCCCATGCCTTGGATGAAAGCGCCTTCAACCTGTCCCATGTCGATCGCTGGATTGATCGACGCGCCGACATCATGCAACAGGTCGGCGCGCAGCACCCGCATCTCGCCGGTCAGCGTGTCGATGGCGACTTCCGAGCAGGCGGCGCCATAGGCGAAGTAGAGGAAGGGACGTCCCTTCGCCCTGAGACGATCCCAGTGGATCTCTGGCGTCTTGTAATAACCAGCATTTGACAGTTGCACGCGCGCCAGCCGGCAAGCTTTGGCGAGCTCGCCGAAGCTCATGGAGACGTTGCCGGCGAACACGCGCGCGTCGCGGAACTCGACCGCCCCAGGCGCGACGTTCCAGGCTCCCGCCGCATGAGCCGCCATCCTTTGCCGGATCGCGGCGGCGGCGATTTTCGCCGCCATGCCGTTGAGATCGGTCCCGGACGAAGCGGCAGTCGGCGAGGCGTTCGGGACTTTAGCGGTGTTGGTCGCGGTTATGCGGACGAAATGCAACGGCACGCCGAACTCTTCAGCCACGATCTGCGCGACCTTGGTGAACAGCCCCTGCCCCATCTCCGTGCCGCCGTGGTTGAGATGAATCGAGCCGTCGGAATAGACGTGCACCAGCGCGGTCGCCTGATTGAGCGGAATCAGCGTGAATGAAATGCCGAACATCACCGGCGTCAGCGCGATGCCGCGCTTAATGATCGGGCTCTCTGCATTGAAAGCTGCGATCCGCTCGCGGCGGGCGCGATAGTCGCTCGAAGCCTCGAGGTCCTCGATAATCGCCCGTTGGGTCTCATAGTCCTCGACGGTCTGATTATAGGGCGTGCGTTCGAAGCCCGCACGCAGCAGATTGGCCTTGCGGACGTCGAGTGGATCGAGACCGCGCTCGCGCGCAATTGCGTCCATGACACGCTCGATGGCGATCATGCCCTGAGGGCCGCCAAACCCTCTGAATGCGGTGTTGGATACGGTGTTGGTCTTGAGGCGGCGGGTGAGAATCGAAACGTCAGGCAGCCAGTAGCCGTTGCCGGCATGAAACATCGCGCGGTCACAGACGCCGGGCGAGAGGTCCGCGGAACAGCCGCAGCGCGCGTTGAGCGCCACTTCGTAACCCCCGATCACGCCCTTGTCGTCGTAGCCCACTCGCCAATCGGCTCGGAAATCATGGCGCTTGCCGGTCAGGGCGAAATCATCATCGCGATCGAGGCGGATTTTGCACGGTCGCCCCGTCACACGCGCGGCGAGCGCGGCAATCGCCGCCCAGGCGCAAGCCTGACTTTCCTTGCCGCCGAAGCCGCCGCCCATGCGGCGCGTCTCCACGGTGACGAACGCGTCCGGTATTCCAAGGATGCGAGCGACGATGTGTTGCGTCTCGGTCGGGTCCTGCGTCGAAGCGTGTACGGTCATCTCGTCCGCTTCGCCAGAAAAGGCGAAGGACGCTTGCCCTTCGAGATAAAAATGCTCCTGTCCGCCGATTGAAAACTGGCCCTCCAACCGATGTCCGGCCTTCCCGATCGAGGTCGCCGCGTCGCCGCGCCCGAACGAATAGTCGTCTTGGACTCGCGCGCCGCTGACAAGCGCATCCTCGATCGTGACCGCCGGCGCGCCGGCCTCGATTTCAATCTTGGCGCGCCGCGTCGCCCGGCGCGCCTGGTCACGCGTGCGGGCGACCACGGCGAACAAAGCCTGGCCGTGGAACATCACATCTTGTTCGACGAAGAGGGGCTCGTCGGCGAAAACCGGCGCAATGTCGTTCTTGCCCGGAATATCCGCCGCCGTCAGAACAACGACAACTCCGGGCGCGGCGCGCACGGCTTCGAGATGCAGGCTTTTCAGCTCGCCGCTGGCCTTGTTCGCCATGCCAATCGCGATATGCAACGTGCCAGCCGGCTCGCCGATATCGTCGACGTAGGTCGCCGCGCCCTGGACATGCAGACGAGCGGAATCATGCGGCAGCGGCTTGTAAACAACCGCAGTCGCCAGAGCGAGGTCGGCCTCGTCACCCGACGGCATCGAGAACTCCGATCCGGGTCGGCGCGCTCCCGCCGGAGATCTCGATGAGCGTCTTCTCGAGCAGATTGGCGGCGACCGTCTTCCGATAGGCCGCGGTAGCGCGCATGTCGGTGAGCGGGGTGAAGTCCTCGCCGATCGCCTCACGCGCAAAGCGCCAAGTCGCGGGTTCATCGAGGCTCGCGCCTTTGAGGGCGCGCTCAGCTCTCGCAGCGCGCTTCGGAGTCGCCGCCATACCGCCGCAGGCAACGCGCGCGGCAACAATTTTCCGTCCGTCGAGGTCGAATCGCGCCGCCAGCATGACCGCGGAAATGTCCTCGTCGAAGCGTTTGGAGACTTTGAAAGCGCGGTAGCGCTGGTGGGGCGCGAGCCGCGGCGCCTCGACCGCCAGGACGAACTCGCCGGGCTCGCGATCCTGCTTGCCGTAAGCAATGAAGAAGTCTTCGAGAGGCACAGCGCGCGTGTTGCCTCCCTTGCGCAGCACCACCCTGCCGCCAAGCGCGATCAGGGCTGGCGCCAGATCGCCGATTGGCGAACCGTTGGCGATGTTTCCGCCGACAGTTCCGCTCGCCCGCACCTGCTTCGATCCGAAACGACGCAACAACTCGCCTAAGTCGGCGTGAATCGTGCCAAGCCGCGGCATGGCGTCCGCCAGCGTAACGCCCGCCCCAATCAAAAGCGCGCCGTCTCCGCTGCTCTCGACGAAGCTGTCCAGCCCCGCGACCCTACCGAGCCAAATCACGCGCTTCAGGTCGCGCAATTGCTTGGTGATCCAGAGCCCAACATCCGTCGCCCCGCCAACAAGGGTCGCGTCGGGAAAGCGCGCATAGAGCGCCGCCAGCGAATCGAGGGTCGCCGGGGCGGCGAAGAAGGCAGCCTCGCCGCCAACGAACACATCTTTATGGTCGCCGAGGGCGGCGAGCACCCCAGCGTGTTCGCGCGCCGATGCCGCGAATTGGTCGACCGGCGCGCCGTTGCACGTGTCCAAGGCCGCCGTGAGGATCGGACGATAACCGGTGCATCGGCAGAGATTCCCCGCGAGCTGGTCGCAGAGCCCCGAATAGGTTTGCGGCGCGCCCGAATGGTAGGCTGCGAACAGGCTCATCACGATTCCAGGCGTGCAGAAGCCGCATTGCGAGGCGTGAGCGTCGACCATCGCCTCTTGCAGCGGATGCAGGTCGCCGCCTGAGGCGAGATCCTCGATCGTGATCAGCTCGGCGCCGTCGAGCTGGCCCAAGAGTAGAATGCAGGCGTTGAACGGCTCGTAGGCAAGCCGACCGCCCTTAAGCCGCGCCAGCACCACGGTGCATGCGCCGCAATCCCCCTCGGCGCAGCCTTCCTTCGTTCCCTTGGCTCCCATCTCCTCCCGCAGCCAGTCAAGGACCGTCGCGCGCGGGGAGAATTGTTCGAGCGCAACATCTTCGCCGCGAAAACGAAAGCGCAGCGCGCCACGCGCGTCGATTGGTATGGCCTTAAAGGACATAGTCGCTCCTCGACCCTCCGCCATATGGAGCTTTTGCAGGCAAAACGGAAGGAGGCAAAGTCCGTGCCGAAAGCCGATCGCTTCCGCAGAGGGTCAAATCGTAAGCGCCAGAAAGACTGGCCGACAAAAACCAACGCCAAGACCTGAGCTGAAGAAACCACGACAAAGCGCTATAGTCGTACCGCCGATCGGTCCGCGTCGCCGAATAGAGTCGAGGCGCGGCGCCGGAGCGTCGATATCCCTACGCGTCCCCGAGAAGCCGCAATCTCTCAACGGTCGTGTTCCGCCCGAGTTCCCTCGCCGGCCGCTCCAGCACCGGAGCCAGCCTCACGACCCGACGCCCGTGACGAGTCAGAACGACCTCGTCCCCGGCCTCCGCCCGTCGCACCAGATCGGTCAAACGCGCCTTGGCCTCGCTGATCGGAACATTCATCGCCGCCGAATCTCCTCGCCGCCGTAGCCACGCCGAAAAATCTTGGTCCGGACCTTGATCCAAATCAAGGCAATTGACGAGTTCCGCCCTCCCAACCAGCGCCGAAGTTATCCTCGGAGGTCTGGAGGCATAGCCTCGCCGACCAGCGCCTCCAGCGCTTCCTCCGCGCCCATCGCCGTCTGCGCATTGGAGCCGAGGCGGCGCAAGGACACGGTGTTTTCGCTTGCTTCCTTGCGTCCAAGAGCAATGAGGACAGGTGTCTTCGCCAACGAGTGTTCACGGACTTTGTAGTTGATCTTCTCGTTGCGTAAGTCGGTCTCGACTCTCAAGCCCCGCTTCTTGGCCGCGGCGGCGAATTGATGCGCGGCGTCGTCGGCGTCGCTGGTGATGGTGCAGATCACGATCTGGACCGGCGCGAGCCACAATGGCAGGTGGCCCGCGTGGTGTTCGAGCAAGATGCCTATGAAGCGCTCCATCGAGCCGCAGATGGCGCGATGGATCATCACCGGCGTCGTCTTTTCGCTGTTCCCTCCAATATAGAAAGCGCCGAAGCGCTCCGGCAGGTTGAAATCGACCTGGGTTGTGCCGCACTGCCAATCGCGGCCGATCGCGTCGCGCAGCACATATTCGAACTTCGGCCCATAGAACGCACCCTCGCCCGGGTTGAGCGCCGTCGTGACAATGTTGCCGTGGCGCAGCCGGATCTCGTCCAGCACCCGGGTCATCACCGCTTCCGCGTGATCCCACATGGCGTCCGTTCCGACCCGCTTCTCCGGCCGGGTCGAGAGTTTCACCACGATCTTGTCGAACCCGAAGTGGCCGTAGGCTGACAAGATCAGTTCATTGATCTTGTGACATTCCTCGGCCATCTGCTCTTCGGTACAGAAAATATGCGCATCGTCCTGGGTAAAGGCGCGCACTCGCATCAGGCCGTGCAGCGCGCCCGACGGCTCGTAACGGTTGACCGCGCCAAATTCCGCGAAACGCAGCGGCAGCTCGCGATAGGAGCGCAGGCCGTGCTTGAAGATCTGCACGTGGCCCGGGCAGTTCATGGGTTTCAGCGCATAGACGCGCAGATCCTCGGTCTCGGCCTCCTCACCGGCCGGACGGCACATGAACATGCTCTCGCGATACCAGCCCCAATGCCCGGAGATCTCCCACAGATGTTTGTCGAGCACCTGCGGCGCGTTGACCTCCTGATAATCGGCGGCAAGACGTCGCCGCATATAGGCGACCAGTGTTTGGAACAAGCTCCAACCCTTCGGATGCCAAAAAATAGAGCCCGGCCCCTCCTCTTGGGTGTGGAACAGGTCCATCTCGCGCGCTAGCTTGCGATGATCGCGCTTCTCGGCCTCCTCGAGTTGCTTCAGATAGGCGTCGAGCTCCTCCTTCTTCGCGAATGCGGTCGCATAGATGCGCGACAACATCGGCTTGGTCGAGTCGCCGCGCCAATAGGCGCCGGCGACCTTCATCAGCCTGAAGGCGTCCCCGACCTTTCCGGTCGAGGTCATGTGCGGCCCGCGACAAAGGTCGGTCCACTCGCCCTGGCTATAGAACTTCAGCTCCTGATCGGGGGGAATGGCGTCGATCAACTCGATCTTGAACGCTTCGCCCTTCTTTTCGAACCGGCTCTTCGCCTCCTCGCGCGAGACGACGGTCTTCTCGAACCGCTCGTCGCGGGCGATGATCTCCCGCATGCGCTTCTCGATCGCCGGGAAATCCTCGGGCGTGAACGGGGCGTTGCGGAAGAAGTCGTAGTAGAAGCCGTTCTCGATCACCGGGCCAATGGTGACCTGCGTTCCCGGCCACAGCGACTGCACGGCTTCGGCGAGAACGTGCGCCGCGTCGTGGCGGATCAGCTCGAGCGCCCGGGGATCCTCGCGCGCGATGAACTCGAGCGTCGCGTCGCGATCGACCGCGTCCGCGAGGTCGGCAAGCTCGCCGTCGCGGACCATCGCCACGGCGCGCTTGGCGAGAGAGGGGGAAATGGATTTGGCGATGTCAAGGCCCGAGACGCCAGGCTCATAAGCGCGCTCAGCCCCATCAGGAAAGGTGACGTGGATCATCAAGACTCCTTCAGCTCACTCGCCGACACCAATCGACGTAAGCATGGCGGCCCGCGTATAAACGTCGAACTCTATCAGGGCAATGGCGTAAGTCTCAGCCAATCCGGCGTCTAAAGCCTGAACTCCTCGACGATCGGAGCTCCGGAATAGTTGGAGTATCGTATCCACTTCGGCTGCACGACCACATAGGCGATATTGGGCCAGTTCTCGCGGGCCCGACCGTCCGGCCATTGGCGGAAATAGGCCGCCTTGGCGCTCGCCAAGTCGTCGCCGACCGGTCGGCGTGCTACGCCTTCAATCTGGAGCGAGATATTGTCGTCCCAGCCGATGACCAGCGCGGCGGCAGGGTTGCTCGCCAGATTGACCGCCTTGCGGCTGGTCGACAACGTGTCAAACACGATCTCGTTCGCCGGCGTCAAGGCGAAGCCCATCAGCGCCGCCTCTGGCGCTCCGGATTTATTTGCGGATGACACGACGAGATACCGCTTGGGCCTGGCGATGTCGAAAATCTGTTCCAGCGTCATGAGCGCCTCCGCATGTGGGGCGGCGGATCGACGACCGATCGGCTCGCGATGGAACGATAACGCACCATGACCGAAACTGGCGCCATTATCCGGCGTGTTCTCGTCAACGGCTACGTCCAGGGTGTCGGCTATCGCGATTTCACCCGTCGCGCGGCGCTGAGGCTGGGCGTCTGCGGCTGGGTGCGGAACCGGTCCGACGGCGCGGTCGAGGCGCTGATCCGCGGGCCGCCCACCGCTGTAGAGGCGCTCATCGCCGAAATGCGCGAAGGGCCGCGCTCAGCCGTGGTCGAAAATCTGAGCGTCATCGAGCACGATGGCCCGCATGACGATGACGCGGGCGGGTTCGTCGTCCGGGCAACGGCGTAGCGCACAGGCGGCGCCATCGCACCGCCAACGATCAGTCGCGTCGCGCCGGCTTGCCGGTCGCGGGACGCCTCGTCCGGGCCGGCCCGCCGGCGGAGGTCGGCGTGTTGGCGGGCGGATCGCTGGCGGGAAAGGACTCCTCCAACTCCTCGTCGAGCTTCTCCTCCGACTTTGTGGGCGACTTGCGCGGCGGCGACTTTTGCGGCTCTTTCATCCCGGCGGCTCCGTAGGAGGGCTCCTCCCCATATAGGGAGGGAGCCCGCCGAAGCGAACCTTGAGCGGAGCGGGCTCTGGAATCGCGGGCGACCTACAGTTCCACGAAGTGTGCGATTCTGCGCGCGACTTAAACTTTTCAAGCGCTTAAGCTCATTTTTCTGCAACTCGAAAAACAACGTCCGGCTCTTATAGCGTTATCTGTGGATATGGTTTAGACTGAGTTGGATCGAGGAGCGGTTCGATGAGGTCTGAGGAATTTGCGGCTTGGCTGTTGGCGATTTCGGGGCTGAGCGAGGGTCAGCGTGCGGAGGCGTTGGCGGCGCTTGAGAAGGCGGCTGCGGCGGAGGCGGCGTCGGGCGCGAACAGGGGCAGCCGGCGCAGCCGCCGGCAGGACGCGCTTGGAACGAGCGGCGTCGAGCGGGTCGCGGCTCAGGGGTGTCCGCATTGCGCGGGTCGCGAGATTGTCGGCTGGGGCCGTTCGGACGGGCTTTTGCGGTATCGCTGCAAGAGTTGCCGGCGCACGTTCAACGCGCTGACCAAGACGCCGATGGCGCATCTGCGCAAGAAGGAGAAGTGGCTCGATCACGCGCGCGCGATGATCGAGGGCAAGAGCCTAGCCAAGACCGCGGCGCTGTGCGGCGTCCATCCGACGACGGCGTTTCGCTGGCGGCATCGGTTTCTGCGCGCCCCTTCTGTCAACAAGCCGCGAACCGTGCGCGGGATCGTCGAAGCGGACGAAACCTTCCTTCTCGAATCCTTCAAGGGCCGGCGGTCCGATCTTCCGCGCACGGCGCGCAAGCGGGGCGGCAAGGCCAGGCATCCGGGTCCCTACCAGGACAGCATTCCTGTCCTGGTCGCGCGCGACCGGAAGGGCGCAACCTTCGACGCGGTCCTGCCCCAGGTCACCAGCGCCGCCATTGGAGCGGCGCTTGCCGGGGTCGGCACTCCCGTCAATCACCTGGTCGGCGACGGCGGCCTGCCGATCGCTGGCTTCGCCCGTCGGGCCGGCATTCCCTTCCACGCCGTGCCTTCGCCGGGAAAACCGGCTCCCGAAGCGCCTCACCTGCACATCAACAACGTCAACGCCTACCACAGCCGTCTGAAGCAATGGCTTCATCGCTTCAACGGTGTCGCCACCAAAAACCTGCCAAGCTCCCTCGGATGGCGACGCGCCCTCGAAGCTTGGAGCGACAAACTCGACCCGCCAAACTGGATCAAAGGCGCCATCGGCAACGGACCTTATCAACAGATAACGCTATAAGAGCCCAACGTCCGAAGGCTTTCAGAGACGTTAATATCAACAAATAAAATATGTTTACAAAGGTATTTAGGATTGAAGGGAAAGCCGCAGTCGTCCACCTATGCGAACACCGGTCTATGGAGATTTTGCTGCCCGCCCCGTCCTGATGAACTCGACGACGTGACCGCGGCGGCCGTCGCCCACCCGGCGGTGCCGTCCGTACACGGACTTGAAGAACGCGCCAAAACCGATGGAGCGGCGGCGGCGCGGGCCGATCCAGGTTGATTGAACTAGGTAGTTCCACCTATTGCCAATACGTCAAATTTGTGACGAAGCGTACCTGTTCCATTTCCGAACGGCCAACAAGTGACGCTGGAGGGCTCGGGCCTCCCCCGGGCGAGCGACGCGGATAAGTCTGAAGCGATACCGCCGGCCCCGCCGAAATAAGGGCGAGAGTGCGCGGGCTAACCACTGAGGCGACAGGAGGATCCCATGCCAGTTCTTGCAGCTCAGGCGGGACAAGGCGGGGCAGTGAGCATCGCCTGCATCAACAAGGCGACGGTCGATCTTGGCGTGCCCTTCGACAAGCTTACATCCGCTTTGCAGAAATGCTTTGATCAATATTTCCTGCCGGTTTGGGGCTATCCGGTCAGGCTTTACAATACGCACGCCGCCAAGCCCTCAGACTGGCAGTTCATTTATTTTGACGACGCGGACACTGCGGGCGCTCTCGGCTATCATGACCTGACAGTAAAAGGTCAGCCCATCTCAAAGATTTTCGTCAAGACGACGATCGCCGACAAGCAGTTGGTCAGCGTGACGGCGTGCCATGAACTGTTCGAAATGGTCATCGATCCGGTGGCGAACCTGTGGGCGCAGGCAGCCGATGGAACGGAATACGCCTATGAAATGTGCGACCCGGTCGAAGAGGACACGTTTCTCGTCGACGGCGTCGAGATGTCCAACTTTGTCCACCCCTCCTGGTTCGAACCCTTCAAGCATCCGCCCGGCGCGAAGTTCGATCACCTCGGCCTGCTCAAGAAGCCGTACACGATGACCAAGGGGGGCTATATGATCATCAAGAAGGCGGGCAAGGTGAAGCAGGTCTTCGGATCAAAGGCCAAAGAGAAGCGCTTCGCCCACGAAGATCGGCTTGGCCATCGGAGCGAATTCCGCAAAGCGAGAGGGCGCCTCACGAAACCGCGGGCAAAGCGGTAGCGGGGCTCTTCGGCCTGACGCGGCGACGATAGCGGCCGACGCATCGTCTTCACTGTGGATGCGCCGCAATAGACGGCGAACGCCAAACGTCGTATCCCGTGCCCATGCCCGAGAAGAGCCCGCTCTACGATCGCGATTTCTACGCCTGGAGCCGCCAGCAGGTTGAACTGTTGCGTGCCGGAAAGCTGGCTGAGGCCGACATCGAGCATATCGCCGAGGAAATCGACAGCATGGGCCGGACGGAGAAGCGCGAATTGATCAGCCGTCTCACCGTGCTCCTGCTGCATCTCCTCAAATGGCGTTACCAACCCGGCAAGCGCGGCCCGAACTGGGAAGCGAGCATCGCGAACCAGCGCGACGACATCGCCGATCATCTCGACGACAATCCGAGCCTCAAGCCCTCCTGCCGCAGGCATTGGCTTCGGCCTATCGAAAGGCCTCTCGGGAGACTGTCGCGGAGACCGGGCTGCCGGGATCGACCTTCCCCGAGGCTTGTCCGTGGAGTGTCGACCAGGTGTTGGACGTGGAGTTTTGGCCGGGATAGGTCCACTCCCCTCTCCCTTGGGGAAAGGCGAGCTCAGGCGGTCCTTACGCCCTCTTCCCCGCGATCTTAGCGACCTCACGCATGATTCTAAGCGTCCCTTCGAGCCGGTCCGCGAGACGTTCGAAATTATCAGTGACGACAATGCGCATGTCGGGGCGGACGCGGGCAAGCGGGTTGCCAGAAACCCACTTCACCAGAGCCGTGGGGTTGGCAAAGGAATTCTTGCGGAAGGCAAGCGTCAGGCCCTTGGCGCCCGCCTCGAGCTTCTCGACATTGGCGCGCCGGCACAAAGCCTTGATTTGCACCAGGCTCATCAGCAGGCCGACTTCGGGCGGCGGCGGCCCGAAGCGGTCGACGATTTCGGCGCCCATCGCATCGATCTCGCCGTCGTCCTCGAGCGCCGAGAGGCGGCGATAGAGCGCGAGCCGCGTCGGCAGGTCGGGTATGTACGATTCCGGGATCGTCACCGGCGCGCCAAGCTGGATGGTCGGCGACCACATGTCCTCGGCCGGCGCGTCCTCGCCGGACTTGATGCGCTCAACCGCCTCGCGCACCATCTGCTGATAAAGTTCGTAGCCGACCTCCTTGATGTGGCCGGACTGCTCTTCGCCCAAGAGATTGCCGCCGCCGCGCAGGTCGAGGTCGTGGCTCGCAAGCTGAAAGCCGGCGCCCAGAATATCGAGCGATTGCAACACGGCGAGCCGCTTCTCCGCCTGCGGCGTGATCTTGGCCTTGGCCGGCGTCGTAAAATAGGCATAGGCGCGAATCTTCGACCGCCCAACGCGGCCGCGCAGCTGATAGAGCTGCGCCAATCCGAACATGTCGGCGCGATGGACGATCATCGTGTTGGCGCGCGGAATATCGAGGCCGGACTCGACGATCGCCGTCGACACTAGGATGTCATACTTGCCGTCGTAAAAGGCGCCAACTTTGTCCTCGAGCTCGCGCGGCGCCATCTGACCGTGAGCGATGACGAATTTGCACTCGGGCGCATTCTGTCGCAGGAACGCCGCCGCTTCATCCAGGTCCTCGATGCGCGGGCAGACATAGAAGGATTGTCCGCCGCGATAACGTTCGCGTAGCAGCGCCTCGCGGACGATGAGCGCGTCGAAGGGCGAGACGAAGGTGCGTACCGCCAGCCGATCGATCGGCGGCGTGGCGATGATCGACATTTCGCGCACGCCGGTCATCGCCAGTTGCAGCGTGCGCGGGATGGGGGTCGCCGAGAGCGTCAGCACATGCACTTCCGAGCGCAGCTCCTTCAGCCGCTCCTTGTGCCCAACCCCGAAATGCTGCTCCTCGTCGACGACGACGAGCCCGAGATCCTTGAAGCTGACGGTCTTGCCCAAGACCGCGTGGGTGCCTACGACGATGTCGATTCCGCCCTCGGCGAGGCCCTTCTTGACCTGCCGGCTCTCGGCCGCGCCGACCATGCGCGAGAGTTGTCCAACGTTGACCGGGAGTCCTGCGAAGCGCTGGCGGAAGTTCTGAGCATGCTGACGCGACAGCAGCGTGGTGGGCGCGACAATGGCCGTCTGCTTGCCGTTGATCGCCGCGGCGAAGGCGGCGCGCAGCGCGACCTCGGTCTTGCCAAAGCCGACGTCGCCACACACCAGCCGGTCCATCGGCCGGCCGGCGGCCAGATCGTCGAGCGTCGCCTGAATTGCGCTTTCCTGGTCCGCCGTCTCGTCATAGGGAAAGCGGGCGCAGAACTCGTCGTACAGACCTTCGGGGACGATGAGACGCGGCGCCGCGTGGGTCATGCGCTGGGCGGCGACACGGATGAGCTCCCCCGCCATCTCGCGCACGCGCTTCTTCAAGCGCGCCTTGCGCGACTGCCAGCCCGCGCCGCCAAGCTTGTCGAGTTCGCCCGTCTCCGAGCCGTAGCGCGACAGAAGTTCGAGATTCTCGACCGGCAGGAACAGTCGATCGCCGCCGGCATAGTGAATCTCGAGACAGTCGTGCGGCGCCCCCGCCGCCTCGATCGTCTTCAAGCCGACGAAACGCCCAACACCGTGATCGATATGAACGACGAGGTCGCCGCCCGTGAGAGCGCTCGCTTCGGCAAGAACGTCCTGCGCGCGGCGCCTGCGCTTCGACTGCCGTACGAGACGATCGCCGAGAATGTCCTGCTCGCCGATGACGGCGAAGTCCGGCGCTTCGAACCCCTGTTCGAGCGCGACGACCGCAAGCGGCAGCGCTCCCTCGCGCGCCGTCGTCGCCTGATGATAGGACGATACGAACTCGAGCGATTTGAGCCCGTGCTCGGCTAACACATGGCTCAGCCGCTCGCGCGAGCCGTCGCTCCAGCCGGCGACGATCACGTTCAACCCGCGATCGCGCAGCGCCCCCACATGCGCGACCGCGGCGTCGAACACATTGGCGCTCTCGTTCTGGCGTTCGGGGGCGAAATTGCGTCCCGTCCGTCCGCCGCAGTCAACGACGTCGCTCGCATCCGGCGGCGCCTCGAACGGGGTGAGCCGAGCCAGCGGCTGCCCCGCGAGCCGCTCTTTCCACTCATCTTCGCTCAGATAAAGGCGCGTGAGCGGCAGCGGCTTGTAGTCGGCCTTGCTGGGATCTTCCGCGTAGACCGTGCGGCGGGCGGCGTAATTGTCGGCGACGAGTGCGATGCGCTCGTGCGCCGCATCGTCAGCGCGCGCGTCGAGCACGAAAGGCGCATTGCCGACATAGTCGAAGATCGTGTCGAGCTTATCGTAGAGGAGCGGCAGCCAATGTTCGACGCCGATCGCGCGACGACCTTCGCTGACGGCGGCGTAGAGATCGTCGTTAGGAGCGGGGGCGCCGAACTCCGCCGCGTAGCCCTGGCGGAAACGCTTGATCGAGTCGGTTGTCAGACGCGCTTCGCTCATCGGCACGAGATCGAGCGAGCGCAATTGCGTGGTCGAGCGCTGCGTCTCCGGATCGAAGGCGCGAATCGATTCCAGCGTATCGCCGAAGAAATCGAGCCTCATCGGCGCTGCAGCGCCAGGCGGATAGAGGTCGAGAATCCCGCCGCGCGAGGCATAGTCGCCGACGTCGCGCACTGTGCTGGCGCGGGCGTAGCCGTTCGCCTCGAGCCAGCGCGCGAGTTCTTCCATCCGCACTCTGTTGCCGGGAGCGGCCGAGAAGGCGGCGGAAGCTATGAAAGCGAGCGGCGGCGCGCGCTGCGTCAGCGCGTTGACCGAGGCGACGAGAATGCGCGGCCGCTCCGCGGCGCCCCTTGTCCGCGCAAGGCGCGCCAGCACCGTCATGCGCTCGGCCGAAATCGCGGCGTTGGGCGAGACGCGATCGTAGGGTTGGCAGTCCCAAGACGGAAAGTATAGCGCCTCGATCTCGGGGGCGGCGAAGCTCAGCGCATCGATGAAGGCTTGAGCGCGCAGGCCGTCGCGGGCGACGAAGGCGAGCGTCACCGCGCGCTGCTCGCCATCCTTCGCCAAGGCGCGCGTCAGCTCGCCGACGACGAATGCGTCGTAGCCCTCTGGCGCGCGCGCCAGCGTGACGACACCGCCTTCCTCGAGCCGGCGAATGGCAGGAGCGATGAGGCTCACGGAGTCTGATCGGCGCGCGTTAGTGGTTCTCATCGCGATCCGCGCAGGCGAGCAAACAGCGGGGTCATGAATTCGCGCGGCGCCCCCTCGCCACCGATGATCCAGGCCAGCGCCTGCGTGTCGGGGACATCGAGCAGACGCTCGAACTCGGCAAGGTCATCTTCGCTCATCGTCGGCAAATGCGCGTCGGCAAATCGGCCCATGACGAGATCCATCTCGCGCACGCCGCGGCGCCAGGCGCGAAACAGAATCCGCCGGCGTCGCTCATCGAGCGCTGAACTGCTCAAAGTCGGGCCAGACATGAGGGGCCTTTCCATGGCGAGGGGCGAGCCGCCATGGCGGGGCTTAATCCGTTCGTCCACGCGGGCTGCAGCGGCGGGCTTATAGCCCGGAAGGGCGGGCGTGTCAGCGTTCCTCAGTCGATTGAGCGACGGGCCAGCTTCAACGGCAAGATGATTTCGACGAGACCAAGCCAGCCAGCGAGCGCCTGAAGCTCCTCGGAGATCGCATCCATGACGTCCGAGGGGGCGTGCGGCTCGAGATGCACCGCATGGACGAGCAGTCGTCCGCCCTGGCGATCCGCCTTCAGGTCGAGCCGGGCCACGACCCGGTCGCCGAGCAGGAAGGGAAGGACATAGTAGCCGTGCTGGCGCTTGTCGGCCGGCGTGTAAATCTCGATCCGATAGTGGAAGCCGAAGAGCCGCAACGTGCGGGATCGCTCCCAGACGAGCGGATCGAACGGCGCCAGCAGCGCCCGCGCGGAGATGCGGCGCGGCCTGCGCGCGTCGCGGTGAAGATAGGCGAGGCGGACCCAGCCGGGAACCTCGACCGGCTCGAGAACGCCCTCCTCGACCAGCGACTGGATCGCCAATCTGGCCTCATCTGGACCAAGACGGAAATAGTCGCGCAGGTCCTGTGCCGTAGCGACGCCGAGCGCCTGAGCCGCGCGCTTAATGAGCGCGCGCTGCGCGTCCTCCTTGTCAGGCGTCGGCAGTGCAAGAATTCGGGCGGAATGACGCGCTCGGTCAGGTCGTAGACCCGTTCGAAACTGCCGCGCCGCGTCGCCGTCGTGATGTGACCCGCCCAAAAGAGCCACTCGAGGGTCTGCTTGGTGTCGCTCCATTCCCACCAGCCGGACCGGCCGCGTTTTTCGTCCAAGTCCGAGGCCGCACGGGGACCCTCGTTGCGGATGCGATCGAGCAACGCTTCCGCCTCAGGCCGCCGCTCGCGCGCGAAAAGCCGTAGACCCCTCCAGCCAGCCTCACCGCGATCCGCGCGGGCCATACGCCAGCGCAGCAAGGGATGCAACGACAGCGGTACGAGCGACGCCTCATGAGCCCAGTATTCGAACAGCCGCCGCTTCTTCGGTTTCCCCCAGGCGGCCGCATCGATCAATGAACGGTCGTAGGGACCAAGTCGCGAGAAGGCCGGCAGGTAATGGGCGCGGACGAGCACGTTGACGCTGTCGATCTGGTGCAGGGAGAGCCGGTCGATGGTCTTCAGCCATCGCGCGGCAGTGACGCATCCCAGGCGCGGGCCGCCGAAGCCCTGGGCTGCGAGAGCGATGCGCCGCGCTTCGGCGAGGGAGAGCTTTCCTACCTTCGTCACTTTGCTCCATCCGGCAGAACACTCTGGCGTTCGACGCCACGGCCGCTGCGGCAGGCGGGAACGAGCAGCGTCAGACGCTCGCGGCCCTCCGCCCGAACAGCGGCCCGATCTCCACCGCCACCGCGCCAAGGAGAATCAACACGCAGCCAAGGGCGCCGAGGGCGGTCAGACGCTCGCCGAGCAGGAGGGCGCCCGCGAGCGCGGCGAACACACCCTCGAGGGCGAGAATGAGGGCCGCCTCGGCGGGAGGCGTGTGCGCCTGCGCGAAGATCTGGATCGTATAGGCGAGCGCGCCCGAGACAGTGCCGGCGAACAGGATCGTCGGCATGGTAGCGACGAGCGCGCCGGGTGGGGTCGATTCGAACAGGGCCGAGCATAGCGCCGCGAGGCCGGCGCAGACCGTATATTGCACGAAGGCGAGCAGCAGCGGGCGGCCGGAGCGCGCGAGGAAGATCGGCGTCAGCGCGATGCCCGTCGCCCAAGCGAAATCGGCGAGGAGCACGAGCGCGTCGCCGAGGTTCGGCGGACCGAGCGCCCCGCCCGAGGCGAGCAGCCAGGCGCCAACGAGCGATACGAAGCCCGCCCCGACGATGATCGCGCGCGGACGCGCTCCAGTCAGCGCCCAGACGACGAAGGGGGTCAGCACCACATAGCAAGCGGTGAGGAAGCCGGCGTTGGTGGCGCTGGTCGTCTCGATGCCTGCCTGCTGCAAGGTCGTGCCGAAGAAGAGCGTGAGGCCGATCACGAGCGCGAGGCGCCATTCGTCGCGGCTGGGCGCATGCGGCTTGCGGTGGACTTCCCAGAGCGCGAACGGCGCAAGCGCTACGGCCGACACGGCGAAGCGCGCGGCGACGAAAGCCAGCGCCGGCATTGTCGCCGTCGCGTATTTCTGGGCGACGAAGGTGACGCCCCACAGGAAGGCGGTGAAGAGGAGCATGCCGTCCGCGCCCAGGCGACTCATGCCGCCTCCAACAGCGGAATGCCGCATGCCCTCAGACCTGCTCGATCTCGATCAGAGTGCCGCAGAAATCTCTCGGGTGCAAAAACAGCACCGGCTTGCCGTGGGCGCCGATTTTAGGCTTCCCATCGCCGAGCAGCCGCGCGCCCTTGGCCTTAAGCTGGTCGCGGGCGGCGATGATGTCGTCCACCTCATAGCAGAGATGGTGCATGCCGCCGTCCGGATTGCGCTCGAGGAATTTGGCGATCGGCGAGTTCGCGCCCAGAGGATGCAGGAGCTCGATTTTCGTGTTGGGCAGTTCGACGAAGACGACCGTCACGCCGTGATCGGACTGCGGCTGGGCAGCAGAGACACGCGCGCCGAGCATCTCCCGATAGGTCCGCGCCGCCTTTTCGAGATCGGGGACGGCGATGGCGACGTGATTGAGCTTGCCTATCATGACTTTCCCGACATGACGCGCAGGAGGGGCGCCAAAATTTCGTCCATCAACGGTGCGGCTCACGTCCGCGTATCCGGTCGAACCCCTGTTTGATTGCCGCGAAGCGGGCCTGGATCATGGGCTCAAACTCGCTGTCGGTGAAAATGTAGGGCCAGTCATTCTCGATGCCTTCCCGCACCAGTTCGCCCACATAGGCGGATCGATGCCGGTCGACACACGCTGCTGTATCACCTTGAATGGTTCAGACGCTCGAATTGCCGCCAATCTGTCCGCGGGGATGCGACCGAAGCGGTCGGGCAGGTTTCGCGAGGAGTCCACGATCTGGGTGCGGACGAATCCCGGACATAGGACAGACACGCCGATCCCGCGAGGCGCGAGTTCGGCGCGCAGCCCTTCAGAAAGAGCGACAACGCCGTATTTGGATACGCTGTATTGAACGGCGCCGCCCCATGAGAGCAGTCCTGCGATTGAGGCAGTGGACACAATGTGCCCGCCCTCGCCATGCTGTTCGATCAGCGGACCAAAAATCTCGATCCCCCAAACGGCGGCCATGAGATTGACGCCGAGCGTCCAGTCCCACCCCGCATCGGTCCATGCGCCGTACGACCCGCCGCCGCCCACTCCGGCGTTATTGACAAGAATATGTACCTTGCCGTAGCGGCCAACGGCGGCTTCAGATGCCACTTTCAGGTCAGCCTTGAGCGAGACGTCCGCCTTGAAGCCGTCGACGTCGGCGTTGGTCCGCTTCAGGCCATCAACGGCCTTGGCAAGCGCCGCATCCTCAATGTCGCACAGCATGACTTTCACGCCGGCCTGCGCGAGAATAGCGGCGATTCCAAGTCCAATCCCTGACGCCGCGCCGGTGACGAACGCGGTTTTTCCGGCCAAATCCTTCATCGGCGTTCTTCCCATGGGCGTCTCTTCACGCGTGGCTCACACCTCCACCACCAGCACATGCACTTGTGGCTTCTTGCCCCACACGGCGTTGACCGCACCGCGGACCGCGCGTTCGATGGCGTTCGAGACGACGTCGGCATCGCGCCTCTTACCGGGCGGCAGGCTCTCGAAGGCCTCGAAAATTGCGTCGTCAATCAGCGCGTCAATCGCCGCGCCTTCGCGCGTGCGCTCCGGCAGCCCGGCAATCATCACGTCCGGATCGCCGGCCATTTCTCCCCTCGCCGTCAGCGCGATCGCGATTGAGACGACGCCAGCGAAACTGAGCCTGCGGCGCTGGCCGACGCATTGCTGATCCGCCGGCAGCAGAATAACGCCGTCTCTCGCCCGTCGCCCGCTCGTCACCTTGCCTAATGCGCGGACCTCGCCAGGCGCAAGCCGGATGAGGTCGCCATTGAGGGCGCGCAAGACTTGGGGCACGCCCTGCGCCCTGGCGAAGTCTGCATGTTCACTCAAGTGTAACGGCTCGCCATGCGCGGGCACGGCGATTCTCGGACGCACCCAGGCATACATCTTCGCCATCTCCGCCCGGCGCGGATGGCCGGAGACATGCACCAGCGCAGTGCGGTCGGTCACCACTTCGACGCCTGCGGTCACAAACGCATTGATGATCCTGCCGACTGCCTTCTCATTGCCGGGAATAGTGCGCGACGAAAAGATTACAGTGTCTCCGGCATTCAATTCGGCCGTCGGATGGTCGTCCCCAGCGATGCGCGCGAGCGCCGCGCGCGGCTCGCCCTGACTGCCGGTGGCGAGGGCCAAAATCCGCTCGCGCGGCAGGCGTTCGAACGCATCCATGCCCAAAAACGGCGGTATGCCGTCGAGCATCCCACACTCGCGCCCAACCGCGACAACGCGCTCGATCGCCCGCCCAAGAATGCAAACTTGCCGTCCGGCGGCGAGGCCGGCCTCGGCCGCAGCGCGAAGCCGGGCGACGTTGGAAGCGAAGGTGGTCACGATCACCCTGCCCTTCGCGTCACCGATGAGCGAGGCCAGCGTCTTGGCGACGTCACGCTCGGAAGGGCTTTCCCCTTCGCGCAAAACGTTTGTCGAATCACTGATGAGCGCGAGTACGCCCTCGTCGCCAAGCGCCCTGAAGCGCGCCTCATCCGTCGGCAGGCCAATGATCGGCGTCGGCTCAATCTTCCAGTCGGCGGTGTGAACGACGAGGCCGCCGGGGGTGCGTATCGCAAGCGCCGAGCTTTCGGGTATTGAATGGGCGACGGGGATGAATTCGACCACGAACGGGCCGATCACAACCTTCTCGCCGAGCTCGACGATCCTCAACGGGATCTTCGGCGCGCCCGGCTCGCCGAGCCGGCGCGCCTCGGCCAGTCCGGCGGCAAAACGCGTCAAATAGACGGGCGCGCCCAGGTCCGGCCAGAGCTCGGCGAGGGCGCCTATGTGGTCCTCATGTGCGTGGGTGATGACGACGCCGACCAGGTTCTTCTTCGCCTTCTCGATGAAACTGAGATTCGGCACGATGAGATCGACCCCCGGCATCTCCTCGCCGGCGAAGGCGACGCCGAGGTCAACCATCAGCCATTGGCGAGCGTTCATCGGCCCATAGCCGTATAGGGCGCAATTCATGCCGATCTCGCCCAAGCCGCCAAGCGGGGCGAACACGAACTCGTTGCCGTCCGTCATCTACGCTCGGCCTTCCGGCCGATGGGAAGTCAACGAAACTGCTGGCGGGGCGCCCGAGCGAGGCAGGAGCCATAGGTCGGCGGCCTCGATGGCCTCCAGCCCATGCTCGGAGCGCATGAGCAGGCGGCCGGCTGCATCGATCCCCTGAAACACGCCCTCGCGTTCGCCAGCGCCGTTTTGGATCGCGATCTGTTCGCCCAAACCGAGGGCGCAATCGAGCCAGGCGCCGCGAATGCGGTCAAACGCCTGTCCCGTGCGCCAGGCGTCGAACGCCTCGCCAAATCGCTCGACGAGACGCTCGAACAGTTCGCCAGGACCCAGCGCTTGTTCGCCCGCCCGCGTCAGACACGAGGTCGCGTAGCTAAGACCCTTCGGCGCATGCGTACAATTCACGCCAACGCCAACCACGCAGGCGACCCGCCCGCCCCCAAGGCCAACGCCTTCGACGAGGATCCCAGCGCATTTCGCACCGCGAAACATCAGATCGTTCGGCCATTTGAGGCCGACTTCGGTCGCGCCGAGGTCCCTCGCGGCGCGCGCCAGGGCCACGCCGCCGACGAAGCCAAGTTGCGCAGCGATTGCGGGCGCGCAGGGATCGATCATGAGAGCGCTGGCGTGCAGGTTGCCCTTCGGCGAGACCCAGGCCCGGCCACGGCGGCCTCTGCCCGCGGTCTGTTCGTCGGCGACGATCCATAGGCGGCCGGCATCGCCGGCCAGCGCCCGGCGGCGCGCCTCCTCGTTGGTCGAATCGATTGCGTCGAATCGAACGACCCGCCAGCCTCGATGTCCGCTGTCCAGACTGGGCGCGGTGGTCAAAAGAGCGACTGCGCGGCCGCCATCGCGGCGTTGGTGATCGGCGAGGGCGCGAACACGAACAGGATAATCATGAGCGCCGAAAGCGCGAGCACGATACGCGCGACGGCGCCCGGACGGTCGAACGCCGGCGCCGGCTCATCGAAATACATGAGCTTCACGACCCTCAGATAATAATATGCGGCCACGCAACTCGCTAAGACACCTATGACCGAAAGGCCATAGAGGCCCGCCTTGATGGCAGCGGCGAAGACGTAGAATTTGGCGAAGAAGCCAGCGAGCGGCGGAACCCCGGCAAGCGAGAACATCATCGTCGCCAGGAAAAACGCCATGGTTGGATTAGTCCGCGCCAAGCCAGCAAGGTCGGCCATCGTCTCGACCGCGCGGCCAGCGCGGCGCATGGACAGGATCGCGGCGAAGGTCCCAAGCGTCATCACCACGTAGATCGCCATATAGATGATGACGCTCTGCGCGCCCTCGACCGTTCCCGCGGCGAGACCGACCAGGGCGTATCCCATATGGCCGATCGAGGAATAGGCCATCAGCCGCTTGAAGTTGCGCTGGCCAATGGCCGCGAAGGCGCCAAGCACCATCGAAGCGATCGAGACAAAGGTGAGAATTTGGCGCCAATCGTTGGCGATGCTGGGAAAAGCGGTGATCGTGACTCGGACCAGGACCGCCATCGCGGCGATCTTGGGCGCGGAGGCGAAAAAAGTCGTCACCGGCGTGGGGGCGCCCTCATACACGTCTGGCGTCCACATGTGGAACGGCACCACGGAAATCTTGAACGCCAACCCCGCCACAATGAACACCAACCCAAACAACACGCCAAGGCTCGCGTGGTCGTGGACCGCGTTCGCCACCGCGCTGAAGGCGACCGAGCCGGAATAGCCGTAGATGAGCGAGACGCCATAGAGCAACATGCCGGACGACAGCGCGCCGAGGACAAAGTACTTGAGGCCGGCTTCGGTGGCGCGCAGGTCGTGGCGCCGATAGGCCGCGATCACGTAGAGCGACAAGCTCATCAGTTCGAGGCCGAGATAGAGCGCGATGAAATCCTCGGCCGAGATCAGCATCAGCATGCCGAGTGTGGAAATCAGGATAAGAACTGGGAATTCAAACCCGCCGATCCGCTCCTGACGCATGAACTCAACCGACAACAGAAGCGTCACCAGCGACCCGACCAGCGCAAGCGCGCTCATGAAGCGGGTGAAGGCGTCGTCGGAGAAGGAGCCGTAGAAGGTGACGCCCATCGGGCGATTCCTGGCCACCATCAGAATGAAGACAAGGCCCAGCAGGCCGACAGCGATCTCGTTGACGAGAGCCGACCCACGCTCGCCGCGCAGGGCGCCATAAAGCACGAGCGCTAAAGTCCCCGCAGCGAGCATTGCTTCCGGCAGGATTACTGGGAGAGAAATGGCCGTCTGGTGCATGGATGTCACAGCCCCGCCGACTTCGTCGCCGTAATCGCGTGTTGGAAGCCGCTGATGATCTGCTCGATCGAAGCTGCGCTAACGTCGATGATCGACTGCGGATGCACGCCGTAAAAAATCGTGAGCAGGCCAAGCGGCAGCAACGTCAAGACCTCGCGGCTCGTGAGGTCGGCGATGCCCATCAGGTTTGGCTTCTCGATAACGCCAAAGATGATGCGACGGTAAAGGTAGAGCGCGTAGCACGCCGACAGGATTGTGCCGGTAGTGGCGAGGAACGCGACCCAGTTGTTAACCTGGAACGTGCCGATAAGAGTCAGAAACTCGCCGATGAAGCCCGTGGTGCCCGGCAATCCGATATTGGCAAAGGTAAACAGCATGAACACGACCGCATAGAGCGGCATGCGCTGCACTAGGCCGCCGTAGGCATTAATTTCGTAAGTATGCATGCGGTCATAGAGGACACCGGTGCAAAGGAACAGTGCGCCCGAAACGAGGCCGTGACTGATCATCTGATAGACCGCGCCCTGAATCCCCTGGGTGTTGGCGGCGAAAATCCCCATCGTCACGAACCCCATGTGTGCGACGGACGAATAGGCGATGAGTTTCTTCGTACTCTCCTGCGCGAGCGCTACCAGGGACGTGTATACGATTGCGATCACCGACAGGGCGAAAATGAGCGGGGCGAAATAGGCCGAGGCGTCCGGGAACATCGACAGCGAAAAGCGGATGAAGCCGTAGCCGCCCATTTTGAGCAGGATGGCAGCAAGTACCACCGACCCCGCGGTCGGGGCTTCGACATGGGCGTCGGGCAGCCAAGTGTGAACCGGCCACATCGGCATCTTGACCGCGAACGAGGCGAAGAAGCCGAGCCAAAGCCAAGTCTGCATATGGGCCGGAAATGGGGTCTTGAGCAGCACCGTGATGTCGGTCGTGCCCGCGGTCCAGTACATGGCCATGATCGCGAGCAGCATCAGCACAGAGCCGGTGAAGGTGTAGAGGAAAAACTTGAAAGCCGCGTACACGCGGTTCCCGTGGCCCCAGATGCCAATGATGATGAACATCGGGATGAGGCCGCCCTCGAAGAACAGATAAAAGAGCACGAGGTCGAGCGCGACGAAGACGCCGACCATCAGCGTCTCCATCACGAGGAAGGTAATCATGTACTCCTTCACCCGGGTCTGAATCGGAGTCCACGATGCGACAATGCAAATTGGCATGATGAATGTCGTGAGCAGCACGAACGGCATCGAAATGCCATCGACGCCAAGCTTGTATAAGATCACGTGCGAGAACCAGTCGCGTTCCTCGACAAGCTGGAAGCCAGGCTGCGCCGGATCGAAGCGACCCCAGGCAACGAGGCTCAGCAGGAAAGTGATCAAAGTCGCGAACAGCGCAATCCAGCGCGCGTTTCGTTTGGTCGCCTCGCTATCGCCTGGCAGCAACAGGACGAACAGCGCACCAATCACCGGCAAGGCCAGGATGCCGGAGAGGATCCAGGAGCCGTTCATTGCGTGACCCCTCCGAATAGATACCAGGTCGTCAACGCCGCGGCGCCAAGAAGCATGGCGAATGCGTAATGATAGACGTAGCCAGTTTGCAGCCGCACCGCACCACGAGCCACGTCGAGGACGCGCGCCGAGACGCCGTCCGGTCCGAAGCCGTCGATGATCGCACCGTCGCCGACCTTCCAAAACAAGCGGCCGACGGCGAAGGCGGGACGGACGAACAGGAAGTCGTAGAGTTCGTCGAAGTACCACTTGTGGAGTAGGAAGCGATAGAGCGCCGGAAAATCGGCCGCCAGCCGCTGCGGCGCCGTGCGGTCGACCATATACATGTAATAGGCGACGAGTAGCCCGCCCAACATGAATAGACTGGGCGACAGCGAGACTAATGCAGACACGTGCTCCATGTCCTCGAGAAGATGATTGTTCGGAGCAAAGAACAGCGATTGGCGCCAGAACGCCTCGTAACCTCCGCCGATGAAGAGGTAGCGAAAGGCCATGCCGGCCAAAGTCGCGCCGACGGCCAGCACCGCAAGCGGGACCAGCATCACCATCGGCGATTCATGCGCAGAATGATCGCCGTGGCCATGATCCTCATGACCGTGCCCATCATGCGTATGGGGCAAACCTGCCGCCCACTCGCCGCGTGTGCCGAAGAAGGTCATGAACATCAGACGCCAGGAATAGAAGGCCGTCAGGCCGGCGGCGATGTCGGTGCATAAGAACCCATACAGCGCGCCATAGCGGTGCGAGGCGAACGCAGCCTCGATGATTGCGTCCTTGGAGACGAAGCCGGCAAAGCCAAGGGAGGTCAGCGGAATGCCGACGCCAGTCAGCGAAAGCGTTCCAATCATCATCATCCAGAAGGTGAAGGGGACCTCCTTACGCAATCCACCCATCACGCGCATGTCCTGCTCGTGATGCATGGCGGTGATGACCGAGCCAGCGCCGAGAAACAACAGAGCCTTGAAGAAGGCGTGGGTGAAAAGGTGGAAGACGCCGAGGTTGTAGCCGCCGACCCCAAGGCCTACGAACATGTAGCCGAGCTGCGAGCAGGTCGAATAGGCGATCACTTTCTTGATGTCGTTCTGCACCAGGCCAACCGTCGCGGCGAAGAACGCCGTCGTTCCGCCGACAATGGTGACGACGCTGAGCGCGACCGGCGACATTTCGAATAGAGGCGAAAGCCTCGCCACCATGAACACGCCCGCCGTCACCATGGTCGCCGCATGAATGAGGGCCGAAACCGGGGTCGGGCCCTCCATCGCATCAGGCAGCCAGGTGTGCAGCAGGAACTGAGCCGACTTGCCCATCGCCCCCATGAACAGGAGCAGGCAGGCGAGCGTCACCGCATCCCAATTGAAGCCGATAAAATGCACCGTCTTGCCCGCAAGTCCGGGCGCGGCGGCGAACACCTGATCGAAGGCGATTGAACCGGTCAGATAATAGGTTAGGAAAATACCGAGCGAAAAGCCGAAGTCGCCGACCCGGTTGACAACGAACGCCTTGATCGCCGCGGCGTTGGCGGAAGGCCGGTCATACCAGAAGCCAATCAGCAGGTAGGACATCAGGCCGACGCCTTCCCAGCCAAAGAACAGCTGAACCAGATTGTCGGCGGTCACCAGCATCAGCATGGCGAACGTGAACAGCGAGAGGTAAGCGAAGAACCGCGGCCGCGAGGGGTCGTCCGACATATAGCCGATCGAGTACACGTGGACGACGAATGACACGGTTGTGACGACGACGAGCATGACCGCGGTCAATGTGTCGATGCGCAAAGCCCAGGCGGCGACGAGCTTGCCGGATGTGAACCAATTGCCGATCGCGACATGCGCGTCCGCTCCCCCAGCAACCATAATGAAAGCGATCCAGGAGAGGACGCAGCAAACCCCGAGAAAACCCGAGGTGACGTACTCCGCGCCGCGCGGGCCGATCCAGGGCCCGAAAATGCCGGCGATCAGGAAACCGAGAAGCGGCAGGAAGACGATCAGTTCGTACATGAATCCGTCTCAGCCCTTTAGCGAATTGATGTCCTCAACCGCGATCGAGCCGCGATTGCGGTAGTAAGCCACCAGGATCGCAAGGCCGATCGCCGCCTCCGCCGCGGCGACCGTGAGGATGAAGAGCGCAAAGACCTGCCCCGTCAGATCCCCCGAATAGGTCGAGAAGGCGACAAGGTTGATGTTCACGGACAGCAGGATGAGCTCAACCGACATCAGGATGATGATGATGTTCTTATGGTTGAGGATGATGCCAGCGATGCCGATCGTGAACACGATTGCGGCTAGGGTGAGATAGTTGGTGAGGCCGATTCCCATGCGCGTGATCCTTCAGATGCCGGCGCGTGAGGGGACCTTGCGGACCTCAATCGCGGTTTCGGGGCTACGAGCCACCTGCATACCGACGTCCTGGCGCTTGACGCCCTGCTTGTGATGAAGGGTAAGAACGATCGCGCCGATCATCGCGGTGAGCAGAATCATCCCCGCCGCCTGAAAGAAGTAGAAGTAACGCGTATAGATCACCTCGCCGAGCGCGGCCGTGTTGCTGATCATGCCCTCCGGCGCCGCGGCGGGGGCGGCCCGCTGCGAGGGGCCGAGACCTGAAACGACGTAGATGAGCTCGATCGCCACCACCAATGCGATCAGCAGCCCCTGCGGCAGGTATTCGACGAAGCCCTGCCTCAGCCGGGCGAAGTCCACGTCGAGCAGCATGACGACAAACAGGAACAGCACCGCGACCGCGCCGACATAGACGACGACCAGGATCATCGCCAGGAACTCAGCGCCCATCAGCAGGAACAGACCGGCCGCGCAGACGAAGGAAAGAATGAGAAAGAGGACCGAATGCACCGGATTTTTGGCCACGATCACGGCGAAAGCCGACACAACCAGAAGCGGGGCTAAAGTCCAAAAGAACAAAGCATCGGCTTGCATCGTCCGCCTCTTGTCAAAGTCCCTTGCCCCGAATCGCCCTTTGCCCTTGCGAGACAGGCCCGGGGCGGTCGGTCGGCGCGGAGCGCCGCGTTCATTGGCGCGCCCTTGTGGTGCGGACCCCCTCGTCCGGCCAGCCAAAAGGCGCACGTTGACGAAACCCGTTTCTCGACGGGCCACGGTCAACTTCCTTCTCCTCAGAGGGGAGAAGGCGCTATCGATACGGGGCGTCGAGCGCGATGTTGCGCGCCAACTCCCGCTCCCAGCGATCGCCGTTGGCCAACAATCGTTGCTTGTCGTAGTAGAGCTCTTCCCGCGTCTCGGTCGCGAATTCGAAGTTCGGCCCTTCGACGATCGCGTCGACCGGACAGGCTTCCTGGCACATGCCACAGTAGATGCACTTGACCATATCGATGTCGTAGCGCGTCGTGCGGCGCGTGCCGTCGTTGCGGCGGGGCCCCGCCTCGATCGTGATCGCCTGAGCCGGACAAATCGCCTCGCACAGCTTGCAGGCGATGCATCGCTCCTCACCGTTCGGATAGCGACGCAGCGCATGCTCTCCACGGAAGCGAGGGCTCAACGGCGACTTCTCGTGCGGATAATTCAGCGTCGCTTTCGGCTTGAAGATGTAGCGAATCGACAGCGCGAGCGCGGCCAGGAATTCGCCCAGGAACAACGAACGCGCGGACTGAGCGAGCCTTAGAGCCATTGGCTTCCTCCTCCCCTCAGTGCAATGGGCCCGAGGGGTTGGCCCCGAGACCGGTAAATTCGAGCACCCCGGCCACGAGCACCACCATCACCAGCGAGATCGGCAGGAACACCTTCCAGCCGAGCCGCATCAATTGATCGTAACGATAGCGCGGCACGAACGCCTTCACCATCGAGAACATAAACACCACCGACCACCCCTTGATAAGGAACCAGATGAGGCCCGGCACCCAGGTGAAGGGCGGAAACGGCAGCGGCGACAGCCAACCGCCGAGGAACAAAGTCGCCGTCAAAGCGGACATCGTCAGGACCGCGACGAGTTCGGTCAGGAACTGCAACAGAAACAACGACGCGGAATACTCGACCGAATAGCCCGCGACGAGCTCCGATTCCGCCTCTGTCAAGTCGAACGGCGGCCGATTCGTTTCGGCGAGCGCGGACACAAAGAAGATGATGAACATCGGCAAGAGCGGCAACCAGTACCAACCGAGGAAGCCAAATCGGCTGTCCTGCGCGCGTACGATGTCGGAAAGGTTGGTCGACCCGGCGCACAGCACCACCGTCACGATGACGAAGCCGATCGACACCTCGTAGGACACCATCTGAGCGGCTGCGCGTAGCGCCGAGAGCAGCGCATATTTCGAATTGGACGCCCACCCCGCCATGATGACGCCATACACGCCTAACGAGGAAACGGCGAAGAGATACAGTAGGCCAACGTTGATGTCGCTGATCGACCAACCGTCAGCTACTGGAATAACCGCCCAGGCGGACATCGCCAGCACCACCGAAACCAGCGGCGCAAGCACAAATACGCCCTTGTTGGCGCCCGCGGGAATGATGGGCTCCTTCAGGATGAACTTGAAGAAGTCCGCGAAGGGCTGAAGGATGCCCCACGGTCCGACCACGTTGGGGCCGCGTCTCAGTTGCACGGCGCCCCAAATCTTGCGCTCGATATAAATGAGCGCCGCGGTGGAGAGAAGAAGGCACACCAGAAGCAGCAGGCTCTCCAGCACATGCCGCAACAATGAGCCGGTGTCGCTCTCGTGCATCCACGCGCCGAGCGCGGACATGGCTCCGCTGCTAATCAGAAGCCACAGGCCAGCGATGATTACGATAATGATGACCGCGGCCGCGCCGAGGATCGCGCCCCATGGCGGCGAAGCGGTGTGGGAGGGCGTCGCGCTGGTCATCGAGGAATCGCCCTATTCCGCCGCCTCGCGCTGAACGCCACGCGCCAGAGCCGAACATTCGGCCATGACGCGAGAGGCGCGCGCGATCGGATTGGTGAAATAGAAGTCAGAGACTGCCGGGGCGAACGGCGCCTTGTCGACCGACCCGCCGAGCTCGGCGATCGAGCGAAAGACAGCCGCGTCGGCCGGCGCGACGCCGTCAAAGCGTATTAGGTAGGGATAGGCGACCCCGAGCGCCGCCCGGAGTTGGGTGAGTGAATCGAACGGCAGCTTGGCGCCGAGCGGGTCCGACAGCGCGCGCAGGATCGACCAATCCTCGCGCGCGTCCCCGGGCGGGAAAACGGCGCGCTCAGCGAACTGGGGCCGCCCTTCAGTATTGACATAGATTCCGGTTTTTTCGGTGTAGGCCGCGCCTGGTAGGATGACATCCGCACGATGGGCCCCGCGGTCGCCATGTGTGCCGATATAGACCACGAACGCGCCCGGCTCAATGTCAATCTCGTCCGCGCCGAGGTTAAAGAGCACGTCGAGCGCATTCGCCTTCGCCATCGCTGACGCGCCGAGTCCCCCTTCGCCGGGCACGAGGCCGAGATCAAGCCCGCCGACGCGGGATGCTGCGCCGTGCAGCACATTGAACCCGTTCCACCCGTCCGTCACGACGCCGGAGGCGAGGGCGACCTTGGCGAGGCTCGCCAGTACGGCGACGCCATCGGACCTGGCGAAAGCGCTCTGGCCAACGATCATCATTGGCTTAGTCACGCCCTCCGGTGGCTTGTCCCAGGCCTGCGCGAGCGCTTCCGGGCCCGCGCCCAGGTGCTCGTGCCTGTAGGTGAGGTCAGCCCTAGAGCCGATGACGCCTATTGGCACGCCGGCTTTGAGCCACCGCTTGCGGATACGCGCGTTGAGGACCGACGCCTCATGGCGTGGGTTCGAGCCGACGATAAGAATCGCGTCAGCCTGGTCGATGCCGGCAATGGTCGAATTGAAAAGATAGGACGCGCGGCCAAATTTGGGATGCAGTTTCGAGCCGTCCTGACGGCAATCGATGTTGGCGGAACCGAGCTTGGCGACAAGCGACTTGAGCGCGAGCATTTCTTCGACCGTCGCCAAGTCGCCAACGATTGCCCCAATCCGAGAGGGAGCAGCGGCGGCAACCTTGCTGGCGATCGCGGCGAAAGCCTCCGCCCAGCTTGCGGGCCGGAGTCGGCCCTCGACCCGCACATACGGACGATCGAGCCGCTGCGTCTTCAAGCCGTCGACTATGTGCCGCGTCTTGTCAGAAATCCATTCCTCGTTAATCGCATCGTTGACCCGAGGCAGGATGCGCACGACCTCGCGGCCGCGCGAATCCACCCGGATCGCTGAGCCAAGCGCGTCCATAACGTCAATCGATTCGGTCTTGGCGTACTCCCACGGACGGGTGTGGAACGCGGTCGGCTTCGAGGTCAAAGCGCCAACCGGACAGAGGTCGACCACGTTTCCCTGCAGTTCCGAGCTCAGCGCTTCTTGAAGATAGGAGGTGATCTCCATGTCCTCACCGCGGCCGATCGCGCCAAGCTCCGGAACGCCCGCCACTTCGGTTACGAAACGCACGCACCGGGTGCATTGAATGCAACGGTTCATCGAGGTCTTGACCAGCGCGCCGATATATTTGTCCTCGACGGCGCGCTTGTTCTCGGCGAAGCGAGAGGAGTCAGCGCCGTAGGCCATCGCCTGGTCCTGCAGATCGCATTCGCCGCCCTGGTCGCAGATCGGGCAGTCAAGCGGATGATTGATGAGCAGGAACTCCATTACGCCCTTTCGCGCCTTGCGGGCCATTGGCGAGTTGGTCATGACGACCGGCGGCTCGCCGTTCGGGCCCGGCCGCAGATCTTTGACCCCAATGGCGCAAGAGGCGGTCGGCTTGGGCGGTCCGCCTTTCACTTCGACGAGGCACATCCGACAGTTGCCGGCGATCGACAGCCGCTCGTGGAAGCAGAAGCGTGGAATTTCGGCACCAGCCGCCTCACAAGCCTGAAGAAGCGTATACTCGCCCGGAACGTCGACTTCCTTGCCGTCGATGATGATCTTGCTCACGCGCTGATCACCCCACGGAAGGCCAACATGCGGTCAATGATCATCTCTTCCAGATTCGGGAACACGATCTGCGCCCCGGGGAAATGGACTCCGTCGCTCGCTCTTAGGCGCATTTCTGCCTCATCCACAGCTTGATATGCGCCAGACGGCCCCAGCCGAAGGCGAACTCGGTGTCACCGTTCCGCGTTAGATGCTCGAGCCGCGCCGTCGCCTCTTCCAGGTCCGGAATATACCCGGCCGGTATCGACCACATGACAAAATGCGGCGACCCAAGCTTTTCAAACCATTCGCCCTTGCGGTTGTAGAACTGCTTGTGGACCGTCGCCCAGACAAAGCGCTCCAGCGCTTCGACGCTCTCCCACACCGACAGGTTGACAGCCATGGTCGGGTCGCTCGCCGGACGGATGGCGGTTGCATTGTTGCTGTCGTCCTTGAGGCGCCACACGAATCCGTCGCTGCGCTCCGCAAGGGCGTTGATGCGATCGAGGTTCTTCATAAAACCCGCCATGCGCGGATCGTCCGTCGGATAACGGAACCGGCCGATGTTGAGCTGGGCGATATGGCTTGTCACGGCCTCACTCCGCCGCCGCGAGCACGGGCTCGCTGTGCGGATTGGCAGCATACTGGTCGATGCGCCGCTCGATCTCGGGTCGGAAATGGGCGATGAGCCCCTGAATCGGCCACGCGGCCGCGTCGCCGAGCGCGCAGATCGTATGTCCTTCGACCTGCTTGGTGACATCGAGCAGCATGTCGATCTCGCGTTTTTGCGCGCGACCTTCAACCATGCGCTCCATGACGCGCCACATCCACCCGGCCCCTTCGCGACAGGGCGTGCACTGGCCGCAGCTTTCGTGCTTGTAAAAATACGACAAGCGGGCAATCGCGCGGATGACGTCGGTCGACTTGTCCATCACAATCGCCGCCGCCGTGCCAAGGCCAGACTTGAGCTTGGCGAGTGAGTCGAAGTCCATCGGACTGTCGATGATCTGGGCGGCGGGAACCAGTCGCACCGACGCTCCGCCGGGAATGACTGCGAGCAGATTGTCCCAGCCGCCGCGTACGCCTCCGCAGTGTTTGTCAATCAATTCGCGGAACGGGATCGACATCGCCTCTTCGACGTTGCACGGCTTGTTGACGTGACCTGAGACACTGAAGACCTTGGTGCCGAAATTGTTGGGGGCGCCGAAACTCGTAAACCACGATGCGCCGCGCCGCAAAATCGTCGGTGCGACGGCGATCGAACTCGACGTTGTTGACCGTGGTGGGGGAACCGTAGAGCCCCATCCCGGCGGGAAAGGGCGGCTTCATGCGCGGCATGCCCTTCTTACCCTCAAGCGATTCGAGCATCGCAGTTTCTTCGCCGCAGATATACGCCCCCGCGCCATGATGGACGTAGAGATCAAATGGCCAGCCGTGAATATTGTCGTTGCCGATGAGTTTGGCCTCGTAGGCTTCCTCGACTGCGGTCTCAAGATTTGCGCGCTCTTTGATGAATTCGCCGCGGACGTAAATGTAGGCCGCGTGCGCGCCCATGGCGAATGAGGCGAGCAATGCGCCTTCGACGAGGGTGTGCGGATCGTTCCGCATGATCTCGCGGTCCTTGCAGGTCCCCGGCTCCGATTCGTCGGCGTTGATAACGAGGTAGTGCGGACGCTTGGGATCGACGGTCTTGGGCATGAACGACCATTTGAGGCCAGTCGGGAATCCCGCTCCCCCGCGACCGCGCAGGCCGGAGGCTTTCATCTCGGCGATGATCCAGTCGCGCCCCTTGTCGATGATCGCCTTGGTCCCGTCCCAATTGCCGCGGGCCCGCGCGCCGTTCAGCCCGCGGTCGCCGAGCCCATAGAGATTGGTGAAGATGCGGTCTTTGTCTTCCAGCATCGCTCAGTTCCCGATCCGCTCGGTCGCCGACCGATCGTTCGCCGGGGCGGACTCATTCAGTGCACCCCTCCCATCGGCGCCGTATAGCGTCGTCAATGCGGTTAAGCCGCCAACCGGCTCAGACGAGACGCGCCCGATCTGCGAACCGGCTTTGACCGCGCGCCCCGTCGCGAGATCGTCGAGAAGCTTAGCAAAACTCGCCGGCGTCAGGTCCTCGTAATAGTCGTCATTGATCTGGACCATCGGCGCGTTGCAACAGGCGCCAAGGCATTCGACCTCGATCCACGAAAATACGCCGTCCGGGGTCACATGGCCCGGCTCGCCGATGCGTCTGCGACAGACAGCTCTGATGTCGTCCGAGCCAGCCAGCATACATGGCGTCGTGCCACAGACTTGCACGTAGTGACGCCCCACCGGCGCCAAATTGAACATCGTGTAGAAAGTGGCGACCTCAAGCACACGGATGTTTGGCATGTCGAGCATCGCGGCGACTGTTTCGATAGCGGCGCGGGGCAACCAATAGCCATTTTGCTTCTGGGCGCGCCACAACAGGGCCAGCACGGCCGACGCCTGCCGACCGGGAGGATATTTGGCTGCCTCTCGCTCCGCCCAAGCCCTGTTTTCCGGCGTGAACTCGAAGCTGCTCGGCTGCTCGTCAGCGAGACGGCGAACGGACATCGGTCAAAAGTTCCTCGAATGCGAAATCATACTGAAACGCGGTCGCCGTGGGTCGATCACCGGTCGACCTCTCCGAACACGATATCGAGCGAGCCGAGGATCGCGCTGATGTCGGCGAGCATGTGCTTGCGGCAAAGAAAATCCATCGCCTGGAGATGCGCGAAACCGGGGGCACGAAGTTTGACGCGATAGGGCTTGTTGGAGCCGTCGGACACAAGATAAACGCCGAACTCGCCTTTGGGCGCTTCAACCGCAGCGTAAACCTCACCGGCCGGCACCTTATAACCCTCGGTGTAGAGCTTGAAATGGTGGATCAGCGCCTCCATCGAGCGCTTCATCTCGGCGCGGCGGGGCGGCGCGATTTTGCCATCGTCCGTCACCACCGGCCCTTCGCCGCCGGCCGAGTTCAGCTTCCCGCAACACTGCCGCATGATCTTTATCGACTGGCGCATCTCCTCCATGCGGATCACGTAGCGATCGTAGCAGTCGCCGTTCTTGCCGACGGGAATATCGAAATCCATTTCCTCGTAGCATTCGTAGGGCTGCGCCTTGCGCAGGTCCCATGGCGCGCCGGAGCCTCGCACCATGACGCCCGAGAAGCCCCAAGCCCAGGCGTCCGCCAGCTTGACCACGCCGATGTCGACGTTGCGCTGCTTGAAGATTCGATTTCCAGTGAGCAGGGTCTCGAGGTCGTCGCAGACCCGGAGAAAGGGATCACAGAAGGCCTCAATGTCATCGATAAGTTTGCGCGGCAGATCCTGGTGCACGCCGCCCGGACGGAAATAAGCCGCGTGCATGCGCGACCCACTGGCGCGCTCGTAGAACACCATCAGCTTCTCGCGCTCCTCGAACCCCCAAAGCGGCGGCGTCAGAGCGCCGACGTCCATCGCTTGCGTTGTGATCTGGAGCAAATGCGACAACAGACGGCCGATCTCACAATAAAGCACTCGGATGAGTTGGCCACGCCGAGGAACCGAAATGCCGAGGAGCCGCTCGACCGCCAGCGCATAAGCGTGCTCCTGATTCATCGGCGCGACATAGTCGAGCCGATCCAGATACGGCACGTTCTGCAGGTACGTGCGCGCCTCCATGAGTTTTTCGGTGCCGCGATGCAGGAGGCCGATATGCGGGTCGACCCGCTCGACCACCTCGCCGTCAAGTTCGAGCACGAGGCGCAGCACGCCATGCGCCGCCGGATGCTGAGGCCCGAAGTTAATCGAGAAGTTGCGTAGGTTCTGCTCGTTCATGACTCGACTGCCTATTCCCGACCGTCGCCTTTCGCCTTCTCATCCCCTGGCAACGGAGGGCCCTCCCACGGGCTCAGGAAATCGAACTGGCGGAATTCCTGATTGAGCCGCACCGGATCGTAGCGCACCCGCTTTTCCGCATCGTCGTAGCGCACCTCAACAAACCCGGTCATCGGGAAGTCCTTGCGCAGCGGGTGACCATCGAAGCCGTAGTCGGTCAGAATGCGGCGCAAATCCGGATGGCCATCGAATATCACGCCGAACAGGTCGTAAATCTCGCGCTCGAACCAGTCGGCGCCTAGATAGACGGCGGTCGCGCTCATGGCCGGCGTATCCTCGTCGATCTCGATTTTGAGCCGGACCCGACGGTTCAGCTTCGGCGAGAGCAGATGGTAGACGACGTCGAAGCGTTTCTCGCGCTGCGGATAGTCGACCCCCGAGATATCGATGATGGAGACGAATTGAGACGCAGGATCGTCGCGAAGGAATTGGAGCGTCTCAACGATACGCGCGGGATCGACAGTGAGCGTCAGCTCGCCAAACGCGAAAGCGGATTCCAACACCGCGCCAGGGGCCGCGGCGGTCAGTTTCGTCACAATGGTCTGAAGCTCGTCGTCCATTCGCTTAAGACTCGCCTTCGCTCCCGAGTGTGCTCAGCGTTCGATCGTCCCAGTCCGACGGATTTTCTTCTGCAACATCAGCACCCCGTAGAGCAGCGCCTCGGCGGTGGGCGGACAACCCGGCACGTAGATATCGACGGGGACGATTCGGTCGCACCCGCGCACGACCGAATAGGAATAGTGGTAGTAGCCGCCGCCGTTGGCGCACGAGCCCATCGAGATGACATAGCGCGGCTCTGGCATCTGGTCGTAGACCTTGCGCAGCGCCGGAGCCATCTTGTTGGTCAGCGTTCCGGCGACAATCATGACGTCCGACTGGCGGGGGCTCGCGCGCGGCGCGAAGCCAAAGCGCTCGATATCGAACCGCGGCATCGAGACCTGCATCATCTCGACCGCGCAGCAGGCAAGCCCGAAGGTCATCCACATCAGCGAGCCGGTGCGCGCCCATTGGATGAGGTCATCGGTTGTGGTGACGAGAAAGCCCTTGTCGGCGAGCTCGTCGCTTATAGCGCCATAGTACCGATCCTCGGGCCGGAGCAGCTTGCCGGTCAGCGGATCAAGAAGATCAGTCGCGCCCAGCGCGACCGTCGGACTGGAGCTTAGTCCCATTCCAGCGCTCCTTTGTTCCACTCGTATACGAATCCGATCGTCAACACGGCGAGGAATATCATCATCGACCAGAATCCCAGCGCGCCAAGATCGTGGAAGACGATCGCCCAGGGAAACAGAAACGCGACCTCAAGATCGAAGATGATAAAAAGGAGCGAGACGAGGTAGAAGCGCGCGTCGAAGCGCATGCGAGCATCGTCAAACGGAGGAAAACCGCACTCGTAGGGCGAAAGCTTCTCGCTATCCGGAGCCCTGTAGGCGACGAGAAAAGGAGCGACCATCAGCGCGCCGCTGATGAGCGCGGCGAGAATGACGAATAAGACCAGCGGCATGTAGTCAGAAATAAGGCTCGGCATGGCCTCGCTTCTCAGATTATCGACTGCGCGCCACGCCTTGCGCGGCGGACATCCCCTGTCCTTTAAGGCGTATCGCAGCGCAGCGTAGCATGCAAGGCGAAAGGCTTCGATTCGCTACGACTTCTTATGACCGCGTATCGCAGCGCACCTCGGCCTTGCGCATCTACCACTTATGTGAGCAGGAGGCCCGCAAGCTTAGGGAAAATTTGAGCCTGCAGAGCCCTCAAGCAAGCCGCACCGCGTTGATCCGAAGGTGAGCGATTGTATCAATCGAGGGAGATGGCGAGAGAGACGGGACTTGAACCCGCGACCTCCGGCGTGACAGGCCGGCGCTCTAACCAACTGAGCTACTCCCCCCGCGGAAGCGCGACCGGATAAGCTAGGCGCGTTTCCGAGTCAAGGATCGCATCTGGCCGCAAATCACGACCCCCGAACAAACCCGCGCGCCGCGCGCTCACGGTCAGAATTGACTTGTCGCCAACGACCAGCGGCGCATTTCATCACGCGTGAGGACGTGGACCGTGTCGGGGGGCAGCGATTCCGCCCTTCGCACCAGCGCGGGGTCGACTCCCATTCGCCGCGCGTAGCGCCCGAGCACGGCGACCATCGGCGGATCAGCGAAACTACGCTTCACATGAGATCCAAAAAGGCCGCCGCCCTCACTCTCGACAATCGACATTCGATGCAGCCCGACCTCGCTGCCGGGGGGAGCGACCCTGCGCACGGCGCCCATCAGCGCGTAAACGCAGGCCGACAGGCATTCGCCAACGTATGGTCCCGGATCGCCGTCCGCATCGAACCGTCCGACGACGCCGGCGATGCGCAGTCCGCGCAGAATATGACCGAAGACCATCGAAGCGACGACATTGCCCCCGCGGGAGTTGAAAAATACAATGCGCCGCAACTTGGAGTCGGAGCTGCCGGACTTGAGAAAATTGACAAAGGCCTCGGGCGTCTGAGCCTCGATCACCCCGTCGGCCACGATGACGTCGGGACAGTGTCGGCCGCATTCGTGAGCTTCGAGCGGCGCGACATGGAAACTCATTGAGGGCCCGTGATCTTGGGCCGCGGCCGGCGTGAGCGCGACCCCCACGACGGCGAGCGCCGCGGCCAACGCCAACAACCTCAGCGACCCGAACCTGGTGGGCGGTGACGGGCTCGAACCGCCGACCCTCTCGGTGTAAACGAGATGCTCTACCAACTGAGCTAACCGCCCTTGACGCCGCCGGTCGTCTCGTCCGGCGGCGCGAGGATAACAGGCTCGTGGCAGGCTCGCCAAGCGCCAACAGACGCTACGCGCGAAGAGAGACGGGCGGACGACCAAGCCGCCCCATGGCCGCATGCCCCAGAGTGCGGCGAATCGATCTATTTCTTGGCCGACTTTTTATTGAGGCTCGCCTTCAGCGCCGCGCCGGGCTTAAAGCGCGCGTTTCTGGACGCTGCGATCTTAATTTCCTTGCCGGTCGCCGGGTTGCGTCCCTTTCCGGCGGCGCGCTCGCGCACTGAGAAGGTGCCGAATCCCACGAGCCGCACTTCCTCGCCCTTCCTCAAGGTGCTGATGATGCCTTCCAGCACGGCCTCAAGCGCGGCGGCGGCCGAAACCTTGGTCAATTCCGCTTCCGTGGCGATATGATCGACGAGCTCAAGCTTGTTCATTTTTTGCCTCTCCGTTCGACTGCGGCGCTCGGTTGTTCGGCGCCAATCTTAAAGTCCGGCGCCTTCAACGCCGCTATGAGCGGCGCCTCGCCGCCGCCGCGCTCACACCCGTCCGTCCCCTCGAAGGCGCTCATCGCCGCCCCAGGCGAATCGACAGCAGAGTTCGATTCATAGCTCGCCGTTTCATGGAAGGAACGCAAGCGTTCGTCGGGTCTAATGAGAAAAAAAGAGCCTAAAACTGGCCCGCACGCCGGAAAAAGCGACGAATTCCTGAGAATTCGCGGCGATCTTACGATGCGGCGGCCTTCGCGGCGCCGAGGACGCCCGTCTCCGCGCCGGGCAATCGGCCGTTAGTGCGCGATCAGACCTTGCCCATCCTCCTCCGGCGGCCCCGAAGGCGGCGGCGCAGCCACATCCTCCTCCCACACGATCGGGGGCGGCCGACGGACAAGGGCGTGCGCGAGCACCTCGTCCATCCGGGAAACGGGCACGATTTCGAGCCCGTTCTTCACCGAGTTCGGAATCTCGGCCAAGTCCTTGACGTTGTCCTCCGGTATGAGGACTTTCTTGATGCCACCTCTTAGCGCCGCCAGCAGCTTCTCCTTGAGCCCCCCGATTGGAAGGACCCGCCCCCGCAGCGTGATCTCGCCTGTCATAGCGATGTCGCGCCGCACCGGAACGCCAGTCAGCATCGAGACGATGACGGTCGCCATGCCAACGCCTGCGGACGGTCCATCCTTGGGCGTTGCACCCTCGGGCACGTGCACATGGATGTCGCGCTTATCAAACAACGGCGGCTCGATTCCGAAATCGACCGCGCGCGAACGCACGTAGGACGCTGCGGCGGAAATCGACTCCTTCATCACGTCCTTGAGATTCCCGGTCACCGTCATGCGGCCCTTGCCCGGCATCATGACGCCTTCAATCGTCAGCAATTCGCCCCCGACCTCCGTCCAAGCGAGCCCGGTAACGAGTCCGACCTGATCATCAGCTTCGATCTCGCCGTAGCGGAACTTTGGCGGGCCAAGGAACTCGGCGACGTTCTCGCCATTGACCGCGATCACCTTGCTTTTGTGGGTGAGAATCTCCTTCACCGCCTTGCGCGCAAGATTGGAAATCTCGCGTTCGAGGTTGCGGACGCCGGCTTCTCGCGTGTAGCGCCGGATGAGCTCCATGATGGCGCTGTCCCCGACCACCCACTCCATGGCGTCGAGTCCGTGCTTGGTCATCGAATGGGGCAAAAGATGCCGCTTGGCGATCTCCAGCTTCTCGTCTTCCGTGTAGCCAGCGATGCGAATGATCTCCATCCGGTCCATGAGCGCGGGCGGGATGTTGAGGGTGTTGGCGGTCGTCACGAACATGACGCCCGACAGGTCATAGTCGACCTCAAGATAGTGGTCATTGAACGTCGAATTCTGTTCGGGATCGAGTACTTCGAGCAGGGCCGACGACGGATCGCCGCGGAAATCCATGCCCATCTTATCAATCTCGTCGAGCAGAAAGAGCGGATTTGATGTCTTGGCCTTGCGCATCGACTGGATAACCTTACCCGGCATCGAGCCGATGTAGGTGCGCCGATGGCCGCGAATCTCCGCTTCGTCGCGCACGCCGCCAAGCGACATGCGCACGAATTCGCGGCCCGTCGCCCTCGCGATCGACTTACCGAGTGAGGTCTTGCCGACGCCCGGCGGACCGACGAGACACAAGATCGGTCCAGTCAGCTTGTTGGCGCGCTGCTGGACAGCGAGGTACTCGACGATACGCTCTTTGACTTTATCCAGGCCGAAATGATCGGCGTCGAGAATTGTTTGCGCGGTCGGCAGGTCCTTCTTGATCTTAGACCGCTTCTGCCAAGGGATCGACAGCAGCCAATCGAGATAGTTGCGCACAACCGTGGCTTCCGCCGACATCGGCGACATCTGCCTGAGCTTCTTGACCTCCCCGAGCGCCTTCTCGCGTGCCTCCTTGGTGAGTCTCGTCGACTTGATACGCTCCTCCAGCTCGGACATCTCGTCCTTGCCCTCCTCGTCGCCGAGCTCCTTCTGAATCGCCTTCATCTGCTCGTTGAGATAGTACTCTCGCTGAGTCTTCTCCATCTGGCGCTTGACGCGCGTTCGAATGCGCTTTTCAACTTGCAGCACCGAAATCTCGCTCTCCATCAATGCGAGGCACTTCTCGAAGCGCTTTGCGATCGAACGCATCTCTAGGATCGCCTGCTTGTCGGCGAGCTTGACCGCGAGATGGGAGGCGATGGTGTCTGCGAGCTTGCCGTAGTCGTCGATCTGATTGACCGCGGTCACGACCTCGGGCGAAATCTTTTTGTTGAGCTTCACGTAGCTCTCGAACTCTGACACGACTGAGCGCGACAGGGCTTCGGCCTCGATCTTCTCGATCGGCTCGTCGGCGATCGCCACGGCCTCAGCCTGGAAGAAACCCTCGCCAGACACGAACCGAGTCACCTGGGCGCGCGTCGAGCCTTCGACGAGCACTTTGACCGTGCCGTCGGGCAGCTTGAGCAACTGCAGAACGCTGGCCAGCGTGCCGGCGGAGAAAATGGCGTCGGGCGCGGGATCGTCGTCGGCCGCGTTCTTCTGCGTCGCAAGCAGGATCGGCTTGTCGGACTTCATCACCTCTTCGAGCGCACGAATCGACTTCTCGCGCCCGACGAACAGTGGAACGATCATGTGCGGGAACACGACGATGTCGCGCAATGGGAGGACGGGATAGACGTCGAGCGTCCCGGGGACGATGGACTTGGGTTGGTTGGTCATGGCTATCCTGAATTTTCTTGAGCCGACATTCCGTCCGCTCCGCATTTTCTTAGTTTACAGACCTTCGACGACACCTCGTCCCCGAGAAAATAACGAACGCAGGGCCAGGCCGGAGACCCACCGATTTCGCGTACGGACCTTTCGCCCGAATGGCATGGGAAAATCGAGAACCCCTGCCGAAACATGGGCGCGTCCCGCGCAACTTTCAAGCTGCGCGTCGACCCGGAGGCGAGATCAGCTCGCCCGCTCGGCGCGCTCGGCATAGATGTAAAGAGGGCGAGCTTTGCCTTCGACGACTTCAGGACCGATCACCACTTGTTCGACGCCATCGAGGCCGGGTAGTTCAAACATCGTGTCGAGCAAGATGCTTTCCATGATCGAACGCAGGCCGCGGGCGCCGGTGCGCCGCTCGATCGCCTTCTTGGCGACCACCCCCAGCGCCTCTTCCTGAATCGTCAGATCGGTGTTCTCCATCTCGAACAGGCGCTGATATTGTTTGACGAGCGCGTTCTTTGGCTCGGTCAGGATCTTCTTGAGCGCGTCCTCATCGAGATCCTCAAGGGTCGCAATGACCGGCAGACGGCCGACGAATTCGGGAATGAGGCCGAATTTCAGCAGATCTTCCGGCTCGACCTCGCGGAACACTTCACCCGTGCGTCGGTCGTCGGGCGACTGAACCTTGGCGGAAAAGCCGATCGAGGTGCCCTTCCCCCGCGCCGAAATGATTCGCTCGAGACCGGAAAAAGCCCCGCCGCAAATGAACAGGATATTGGTCGTGTCGACCTGCAGGAACTCCTGCTGGGGATGCTTGCGTCCGCCCTGTGGGGGAACGCTCGCAATCGTACCCTCCATGATCTTGAGGAGCGCCTGCTGCACGCCTTCGCCCGACACATCCCGAGTAATCGACGGATTGTCGGACTTGCGGCTGATCTTGTCGATCTCGTCGATATAGACGATGCCGCGCTGCGCCCGCTCGACGTTATAGTCGGAAGCCTGCAACAGCTTCAAAATGATGTTCTCGACGTCCTCGCCGACATAGCCGGCTTCGGTCAGCGTCGTCGCGTCGGCCATCGTGAATGGCACGTCGAGAATGCGCGCCAGAGTCTGGGCGAGCAGCGTCTTGCCCGAACCGGTCGGGCCAATCAGCAGAATGTTGGATTTTGCCAGCTCCACATCGCCGTGTTTGGTGGCGTGATTGAGACGCTTATAGTGATTATGGACCGCCACCGAGAGCACCCGCTTGGCTTGGGGCTGGCCGATCACATAGTCGTCGAGAACCTTGCATATCTCCCGAGGGGTCGGAATGCCGTCCTTGCTTTTGACAAGCGCGGTCTTGCTCTCCTCGCGGATGATGTCCATGCACAATTCAACACATTCATCGCAAATGAATACGGTCGGCCCGGCGATGAGCTTGCGCACTTCATGCTGGCTCTTGCCGCAGAAGGAGCAATAGAGCGTATTCTTGGCGTCGCCTTCGGCCTTGGCCATCGCTTTTCTCCATTTAGGCCGCTTCCGCCGAAGCGAGTCGTCAAACGCCTGACCGAGCAGCCTAACCAAACCACCCTAACGAAACGTAGCCTTTGGGCCTGCCTCGCCTTTCCCGCTCAGTCCGCCGCCATTGGGTCAGACTGGGATCTTGACAAGCAACTACCAAATTGCACGCAAAATCAAGGCCACGCGCAAAAGCCGTCGCGGCCGACCCCCAAAAGTCGGTACAACTCGGGGCTCGACAGGCGCCCGGCCTATGCCTTCGCCTCTTCCAACTCGACCGCCCGCTTGATCGTCACCTCATCGACGATCCCGAAGGCCTTCGCCTCCTCGGCCGACATAAAATGATCCCGATCAAGCGTTCTTTCAATGGCTTCGTAGGATTGGCCGGTGTGGTGTACGTAGATCTCGTTCAGCCGCCGCTTGACCTTGAGAATATCCTCGGCGTGCCGCTGGATATCGGAGGCCTGCCCCTGGAAACCGCCAGACGGCTGATGGACCATGATGCGGGAATTGGGGAGGGCAAACCGAGAACCCTTCTCGCCAGCCGCGAGCAAAAGCGAGCCCATGGACGCCGCTTGCCCAATGCACATCGTTGTCACTTTGGGACGAATAAACTGCATCGTGTCGTAGATAGACAGGCCCGCCGTGACGACACCGCCCGGAGAATTGACGTAAAGGGCAATTTCCTTCTTGGGGTTGTCCGCCTCGAGAAACAGGAGTTGGGCGACGATCAGCGAGGCGGATATGTCATCGACCGGACCGACCATGAAAACGATGCGTTCCCGCAACAGCCGTGAGAAAATATCGAAAGAGCGCTCGCCCCGCGCCGACTGCTCGATAACAATCGGCACGAGATTATTGGTGTAATAGTCAACCGGATCGCGCATCAGAACCTTTCCTTCGCCGGAAGGAACCGGCGCCCGGCTTTTAGCCGCAAATGCAACATAGGCGCCCATGGCCGTCCCGAAAAGAGGCGGCTGTCCCAGTCCCCATCAGCGACTCCGGCGCGCTTGTCACTCAAGGCCGGGGCTCGCTCGGAAGCGCGTCTTCGACCGGCTTGAGAAGCTCTTCCTTGGTCGCTTGGCGCACCTCGACCTTGGCGAGGCCGAGGATATGGTCGACAACCTTCTCTTCGTAAATCGGGGCGCGCAACTCGGCCAGCGCCTGGCTGTTGTTACGGTAGAAATCCCAAACCTGCTTTTCCTGGCCCGGGAACGACCGCGCCCGGGCGACCAGCGCTTGGGTCATTTCATCGTCCGAGACCTTAACCTCCGCCCTTGTCCCAACTTCGGCCAACAGAAGCCCTAGGCGCACCCGCCTTTCGGCGATCTTGCGATAGTCGGCCTGCGCCGCCTCTTCCGTCGTGTTCTCATCGGCGAAGGTGCGGCCCGAGGCCTGCTGCTCGCGGGTTACTTGCTCCCAGATGGAATTGAACTCCTGATTGACCAGCCCCTCCGGCAGCTCGAACGAATAAAGCTTATCGAGCTTGTCGAGGAGTTGGCGCTTGACCTTCTCGCGCGAGACGCGCGTGTACTCAGCGGCGATCCGGTCACGAATCGTCTCCTTAAGCTTGTCGACACTCTCCGAGCCCATGCTCTTGGCGAATTCATCGTCGATGGCGAACGGGTCGGGCGCGGCGACGGCCTTCACCGTCACGTCGAAGTCGGCGGTCTTGCCTGCAAGCGCCGGCACGCCATAAGCGTCCGGGAAGGTGGCCCGAACCGTGCGCTTGTCGCCCACGGCGAGACCCACAAGCTGGTCCTCGAACCCTGGCAGGAACGTGTTCGAGCCCAGCGCCACCTGGATGTCCCTTCCTTCGCCCCCTTCGAAAGGCACACCTTCAATCGTTCCGTCGAAGTCGATTGTCACGCGGTCGCGGATTTCGGCGGTCGCGCCCGCCGGCTTCTCGCTGTAGGCGCGGCGCTCGTCCACCAAGCGCTCGAGCGCGGTCTCAACATCTGAAGGCTCGACGTCGGAGGTCAGACGCTCCAGCGAGATTTGCGAGAAATCGCCAATCTCGAACACCGGCAGCACCTCGAGCGCGACCTTGAAGTTGAGGTCGCCGCGGGCCTCGAGCGCGGCGTCGATAACCGCCTGATCGTTCGGAAGCTCGACCTTCGGCTCCCGGGCGAGACGCAAGTGGTTGTCGTCGATAATCTTCTTGTTCGCGCTTGCGATGGCTTCCTGCATGACGTCGGCCATCACCGACTTGCCGTAAACTTTGCGCAAATGCTCGACCGGCACCTTGCCGGGTCGGAATCCGTTGATGCGGACCTTCGCCTTTAAGTCCGCCAACTGCCCATTCAGCTTGGCCGCCAGGTCGCTCGCCGGCAATGAAATGTCGTACTCACGCTTAAGTCCCTGGCTCAGCGTCTCGGTCACCTGCATCTTGCGTTCCGCCTTATGGTCATCGCGGCCGGCGACCGCGACTGGCCGATACTTGCCGATCGACCGATCGTCAATTGGTCCAAGCGCGTTCGCGGTCGCGAAGGACATGGTGCGGGCGGAGGGACTCGAACCCCCACGACTTTCGCCACCGGAACCTAAATCCGGCGCGTCTACCAGTTCCGCCACGCCCGCCGCAAGCGCCGGCTTGACGAGGCCGATTTGCTTTCGGCGCTCTATACCAGCTTGTCCGCTCCGCGCCATAGAAAAATACGGACCTGACCTGCCCGTCGGCTCATTTGTGCAACGCGGCGGCGATGGCGATGGTGAAGAGGCCTGCCGCGAGCAGAAGGCTGGTTGCGCCGTCGCCTCGCTCGGCTAAGAAGAGCGACGCGAACAGAAAACGCCCGAAGGCGACGAGAATGGCGGCAAAACCCAAGGATATGGCAAGCTTACGCATGACTAGGCCCTTTTCACCGCAAATCATTCGCCTGCATACTCGGTGCCGCGCGAAACGCGCCAAAATGGGACAGAAGGCGTGACGCTCACCCGCCGCGTCGTTCTGGGCGGCGGCCTCGCGGCAGCCGTGTGGCGTCTCGGCGCTCGGGCGCGAGCGGACACTTCGGCTCCCGTGATTGCGAGCGCTCCCGACTTCGAAGCTGCTCCGGCGAGGCTGCAACTGGTCCCGGTCCCGGCCGAACCGGCGGCGGCTTACGCCTATGCCGGGGCGATTCCGGGCCCGTTCATTAGGCTCAGGCAAGGCGACGAGCTGGGGCTGAAATTCGCCAACAAGCTCGCCGAGCCGACGACGCTGAGCTTTCCGGGCTTACGGGCGGCGAACGCGGCCGCCGGCGTGGGCGGGCTCACCCAGGAAAGGCTTAAACCCGACGCGAGCGCCGAGATCCGCTTCATCCCCCCAGATGCAGGCTTCAATCTTTATCTCCCGCGCGCCGGTTCGACCGACGCCTCCCAGCAGGGGCGTGGGCTATTTGGGCCGATCATTGTCGATGAGGCGAAAATGCCGGACGTCGATTTCGACGCGGCAGTCGTGTTGTCGGACTGGAACGTCGACGCGAGCGGCCAGATCAAGGACGATTTTGCCGATCCTGCCATCGGCCGGGGAAGCGGGCGTAAGGGCAGCGTCGTTTTCGCCGATGGCGCGGCCGCGCCATTGAAGCTCAACGCCTGGCCCGGCGCCCGTGTGAGGCTGCGTCTGGCCAGCGCCGCGACCGGGCGTCTGGCGACCATCGCGATAAGCGGCGCAAAAGTCCTCATTGTGGCCGTCGACGGCCAACCGAGCGAGCCGTTCGAACCGCTCAACAACCAGTTTCCGATGGGTCCTGGCGCCCGGTTCGAATTGATGTTCGATATGCCGCGCAAGCTCGGCGTCGGCGTCCGCCTCGACCTGCGCGGCGACACTGGCGCGGCCGACCGCCCATTCATCGCGATCGCGTCAGAAGGCGCCCCGGTGGAGGCGCGCGCCGACCCGCCGCGCCTCGCGCCCAATGCTCGGCTGCCCGCAGAGATCGCCCTCGAATTGGCGAGGCGCTGCGATTTTGCCATCAGCGGCGGCGGCTCAGCTCCGTTTGCGATCAACGCCGTAACCTTCGTCGATTGGGCGCCGAAGCCCGCGTACGTGATCCCGCGAGGCCGGCCCGTCGTGTTTGCGCTTGCGAACAGGACGGCGGTCGTCCAGGCGATTCGGCTATGGGGTCATGTCGCGCGGCTCTTGCACTCAATGGACGATGGCTGGGAGCCCTACTGGCGCGACACTTTCCTCATCCAGCCCGGCCGCACTGCCCACGTCGCGTTCGTGGCCGACAACCCGGGCAAATGGCCACTCGAATCGGCGATCCCCGAACATCGCGCGGCTGGAGTGGGAACCTGGTTTCAGGTGGCGTGAAGCGCCTCGCACTGCGACGCGCGAGCCTTCGCAAGGCAAAGTCGATTCACGAGACCGCCCGGTAACGACGAATTAGCAAATAGGCGAGGGCCGCCGCGAGGAGGCAAAGAATGGTGGCGTACAAGGTTCCGTAATCCGAGTTGCCGAACGGCAGCCCTTTCGTATTCATGCCGAAAAAGCCGGTCACGAAGGCCGGAGGCAGCAGGAGGGTCGTGACCACCGTGAGAGCGAAGAGGTTGCGATTGGTCGCGGTTGCGAGCTGCGCCGCCACTTCCTCCTGCAGAAGCCGCGCGCGCTCGGCCTGCAGATGGAGGTCGGCCCGAAAAGCGTCGACCCGCTGCCGCACCCTGGAGCCCAGGTCCCGATACGCTTGAAGGACTTTCTCTCTGCGGTTTTGTTCGAGCTGAGCCAGCACGCTGTGAGCGGCTTGAACCAGCCGCTCCTGGCGAGAAATGCCCCTCCGCAGCCGCAAGAGCGCCGCGCTTTCGTCGCTCAAGCTGTCCGATAAAACGCGGTCTTCGATCTGATCCAGCTCGCCGGCGATCTGTTGCGCGGCCTCGCCGATCGAGTCGGTGGCGGCGACAAGCATGCTCTCAAACAGCGCCGCGCTATCTTCAAAGGTGGCGCCCTTCTCCGCCTGGTCTTTAACCGCCATGGCGGAGCGCGCTGCGTGATGGCGCGCCGTCAGGAGAAACTGCGGCCACAAGGCGAAACGGAGATCCGTCGCCTCGATTCCTGCCGTTTGGTCTTGGTGGCGGACGTCGTGGAGCGTTCCCCACAGGGCCTCCCCGCCCCAGTGCAGGCTCGGGTGGCGATCCTTGGATAAAAACACCTCGCGGGCCTCGGGAGGAAGGGCGTCCTGCGCGCTGATCCACTCACGGGTCCGCACGTTTCCCAAGATCAAGTGCACCCATACAAATCGACGCCCATGCAGGAGGTCGATCGCCGAACCGGCGCTAAGCAGACGCCCGCGTCCATTCTCATCGAACTCGAACGCCCAAGCGACGCCCGGTCCGAGGTCCGCCAAATCGATTCGCGCCGGTTGCGCCGTCATCGCCCGCTCCGCACCGGAATCTCTAGACGCCGCGGATGAAGGCAGCGTGTCAAACGACTTTCGGAAAGGTTCGCCGGCCAGTCATCCGATGCGCGATGCGCCTCACAGCCACTTCTTCCATCGAAAAAACACATACGGCCCAACAGCGACCAGCGCCATCAGAACAAGCGCCGCCGGATAGCCCCACGACCAGTCGAGCTCCGGCATGTTCTTGAAATTCATCCCGTAGATCGAAGCGATCATCGTCGGCGGCATGAAGATGACCGCGAGTACAGAGAACAGCTTGATGATCTCGTTCTGCGCGAGGTTAATGAAGCCGAGGGTCGCGTCGAGCAGGAACTGCACCTTCTGCGCCTTGAAGGTCGCGTCCTGCTCGAGCGACTGGAGGTCGCGCAAAGCCGACTTCGTCGCCTCGCGCACTGGCTTCGGCGCATCCGCAGAGCGTCCTTCCGACATCAGGAACAGCACGAGCCGCTCGAGCTCGACCAGGCTTTCGCGCAGGTTCGAGATCTTCTCGTCTTCGCGTCCGAGCGCGCCGAGAGTCGCGGAATAGATCTTGCTGCGCGCGCTTTGGTCGCCCTGGGCTCGAAATACCTGGCTCGCAATGGAATCGAGTTCGACGCCAACCTTGTTCAGCGCGCGGGCGGAGCGATCGACGATGGCGTTGATAAGACCGACCGCCACCGCGTCGGGGTGCAGCGCCTGGGTCGGAATTTTGCCAAGCCTCTGACCGAAAAGCTCGAAGGCCTCGCCGGGGTCGTAGCGTACCGTGACAAGCGCTTTCGGACCGAGGACGAAGGTGACGTCGGCGACGTCGGGCGTACCTTCAGCTTCGCTGACGACGCAGGCGTGCAGATAGCGCACCCCATTTTCGGCATAGTAGGATTCGGCGGGCTGGGCGAAATCGGGATCGGAGCGTGACGGCACCTTGGAGCCAAGGTAGCCCTCCACCTTCCGGTCCTCGTCCACGGTCGGCTCGACCATATCGATCCAGAGCGCGCCGGGCGGGATTGGCTCGGCTGGGTCTAGAATCTTCCGCTGGAGTCCGACGCTAGGCGCCGTCGCCGCGCCGGGGTCGGTTTTGACGGCATAGTGGACAATCAGCACGTTCGCCCTGCTTCAGCCCAAACGCTCCGAAGGAAATACATGAACTCTCATCGCTTTGCCTACCGCCAGCTTGGGCGATGAGCCGGCGCCGCAACGGGATGCGGCCAATTCTGCACGCGTTCCAGCGTTTTCAAGGTGTTAGGTCTCTTTTTCTGCAACTCGATCAACTTATCGCTTCGGCTCGGAGGGGGGCGCCGAGATCTGGAGATCAGCTGAGATTTTCAGCGAGCATTGCGAAACTGAGGTGACGCCGCGCTGGCTTTCTCAAAAGTGATGTTTTACAGATCCTTGAATATATATATATACTAATGACTTACATTATCCACGACAGATAAGTTATTGTTTGCAAATTGAGCTTTTTTGATAAAAGGGCAAGGTGGGCCAGTCCAGGCAATCCGACCTCCCCTGCCTCGACCGTAAAGCTGGATGTCGCGATAACGACTTGATATTGCTAATCTATCCTCCACGCGCGGCGTCATCTTTAGAACAAAACACGAACAAAGGCTTGCGCTTTCACGCCGGACGCGGCATAGTGAGGCAAGTTCGAGACTCGCGCCCCGAAGGCGCCTTCTCTCGGCCGTGGCCAAATCCGCCCTTCCCAAATCCTTCCCTCGCCCGACATCTCGACCGCGCCCGCCGGGGGCGGCCGTTTGGCTTGCGTGGGCTTCTTCAACAATTCGCCAAGGCGCCCATGTCCGACGCGAGCCCATCAACCCGATCGAAAACCTCAAGAGCAACTCGCGCCCAGCGGGTTCTGGCGTCCCTCGTCGCCGGCGCCGGGGTCGATGAGATCGGCGCGGCGGAAAAGCTGACCCGAAAGCGAACCGAGAGCATCCTGCGTGAGGCGCTGCGCAACCGCTGGGTCGCCCCGGCCGAAGACTTTGCCCGGCTGCAGATCGCCCGGCTCGAGCAGATGATCCTCAAGCTCCTCGAGCGGCTCCAGAACGGCGACCTCAAGTCGATTGACCGCGCGCTCAAGATCGTCGACCGGCTCGACCGCTATCACGGATTCACGAAGGCGAAGCAGATCCCTGAACAGTACGGCGCCGAGGAGCGCGCTCGACTCCTGAAGAAGGTCAATGAGATCGTAGACCGCCTCCAACCGGAGCACCCCGCTGAATGACGGGCGAAATGGGGCAATCCGCCCGAACTCGGGGCGCCGGGCGCGCGCTCGCTCGTCCCGATACGGGCGGCCGGATCAAGAGCGCCTCCGATTTTATGAACCTCGAACTCGAGACGCGCGTGCGCCTCATGGAGGAGATGACGCCGCGCGAATGCGCGCAATTGTTCCATGACTGGGCCTTCTGGGCCCGCCCAGAACAGGCTCCGCCGGAGGGGGACTGGATCATCTGGCTCATCCTTGCGGGACGCGGCGCCGGCAAGACGCGGGCCGGCGCGGAGGCGGTGCGCAATTGGGTGCAGGACTACCCGATCGTCAATCTGATCGGCGCCACGCTGGCGGACGCCCGCGACATTATGGTGAGGGGCGAATCCGGCATTCTCGCCTGCTGCCGCCGCGACGAGCGTCCCCAATTCCACGCAACGGATCTGAGGCTAGAATGGCCGAACGGCGCAGTGAGCATGCTGTTCTCAGCCGAGGAGCCCGACCGGCTCAGGGGCAAGCAGCACATGAAATTGTGGTGCGACGAGCTCGCCGCCTGGCGCCAGCCCGACGCCTTCGATCAGGCGATGCTGGGCTTGCGGCTCGGAGACAGGCCGCAGGCGGTCATCACCACGACGCCGCGGCCAAGCAAGATCATCAAAACCCTCGCCGCCGGCAAGGACACAATCGTCACCCGCGGTTCGACCTTCGACAATAAGGCTCATCTGGCGCGAGCGTTCTTCGAACGCATCACCGCGCGTTACAAGGGCCGCGCCATCGGCCGGCAGGAATTGTTCGCCGAAATCGTCGAGGAGACGCCCGGGGCTTTGTGGACGCGGGCGCTGCTGGAGCGTCAACGCGTTGCGCCGGAAGCCGCGCCCAAGGAATTCGCTGAAATCGTAATCGCAGTCGATCCGCCGGCGCGCTCGGGCTCAAAATCCGACGAATGCGGGCTCATCGTCGCGGCGAAAGCCGAAAGTGGGCTCTTCTACGTGCTCGCCGATCTGACCAGTCAGGGCGAGACCCCGGGCGCATGGGGCGCGCGGGTCGGCGCAGCCTTTCGCGGCTTCAAGGCCAGCCGCGTGGTGGCGGAAATCAACAACGGCGGCGACATGGTGACGGAGGTGTTGCGCCAGAGCGAGCCCAACCTGCCGGTGCGCGCGGTTCACGCGACGCGCGGCAAATTCCTGCGCGCCGAACCGATCGCAGCGGCTTACGAGCGCAGTCTCGTCTTTCACGTTGGGACGTTCATGAAGCTCGAGGACCAGCTCTGCGCTTTGACCCCCGATTTCGACCGCCGCGCCATGGGCTTCTCGCCCGACCGGGCCGATGCGCTGGTCTGGGCTCTGGCCGACCTGCTTGGGGTCGGGCGCGCGAGCCCGGGTGGGATGTACGAATTTTGGACGGGAGGCGGCCGTGAAATCTGCGGATCAACGGGCCGTGTAACGCCGCTGCGAAACATGAAATTGCTGGACGTCGCGTCAAATGACGCGTATCTCATCGTCAGGAGACGAGAGATGCTTTTAGCCCCCGTTGAAGCAAGACAAGCGGAGCTCGGCGCCGTCGGGCCGCAGACCTTTGCGCACGAGAGCGATCGGGCGCGCCTCTCCGAAGTCGCCCTCAAAGCGTTCCTCGCGCTCATGAAAGCCTGGAACTTGTCCAACGCCGAAGCTTCCGCCCTTCTCGGGGTTTCCGGCAGCACACTTGACCGCATCAAGCGCGGCTACCGCCCCACCTTGAGCCAGGACCAACTGACCCGCGTCTCCGCCCTGGTCGGTGTTTACAAGGGGCTTCATCTTCTGTTCGCCGACGAGACGGCCGACGAATGGCCGCGTCGACGCAATAGCGGGCCGCTGTTCGACCGCGACACCCCAATCCAGGCGATGATCGAAGGCGGCATTCCAAGGATGCTCGAGATCCGCCGCCACGTCGACGCCGTCCGCGGCGGGCTGTGATTTCACCCTTTCATTCTGAGGCGCCCCGCGTCAGCGGGGCCTCGAAGGATGGTCCAGTCGCCCGCGCCGGTTCCGCGGCGATTGGAGCGTCCTTCGAGACGCCGCGCTTCGCGCGACCCTCAGGACGAGGACGGGGCTAGCAGGCGTGCTCAATGGCCTGCCGGTCGTAAGAGAAGCCTTTCCGCGAACCGTCCGGCTCGTATCGACGGCGCGTCTCCGCCCGCCGGTGCTGGAGGCGCTCGTTTCAGCCGAGGACGGCGCGGCGCTCGCTGAAATCGAAGGGGCGACGAGTGGGCGCCTCTTGGCGGAACAGCGAGGAACGGAGGGGATCGGCCGCGGCGAATTCATTCACGGCGTGCCCTATGCCAGTTTTGTCAACGCCGCTTTCGCCTATTGGAAGCCGCGCGAAGCCAACCGCTTCAATGCAGCCCGCGGCGCCTGGTATGCGGCGCTCGAAGTCGAGACCTGCACGCACGAGGTCGCCTTTCACATGAGCGAGTTCCTCGCGCGGTCGGGCCAAATGAAGGGCGTCGTCGACTATTCCGAAATGTTCGCCAGCATGGCCGGGGAGTTCGTCGATCTTCGGCAGACGCCCGGCCACTCATGTCTCGATCGGGACCCGGCGGTCGGCTATCCGATCGGCAACGCGATCGCCGACGCCGCGCGGGCGGAAGGGCTCAACGGGATCATCTATCCGTCCGTCCGGCGCCCAGGCGGGACGTGCATCGTGGCTTTAAGGCCGCACGCGGTTCAGTCTGTCGCGCCCGGCGCCGTTTATCGGTTGGAATGGTCCGGCGACAAGGAGCCGGCGATCACGCGGATCTCCGAGTAGCGAGCGGTAGGGCTTGGATTTCGCGCGCTTTTCGCGAAAAACCGGTTCCCACTTTTTCGCAGCGCGCTCCTACCGTCGCGGCGGGAATTCGCCCGCCGGCGCCGCATGCAGCGTCGCGCCAAGTTTGCGGTTGAACTCTTCGGCTTCGAATTGGGCGTTGACCGCCTCCGTCCTGTCCTCGCTCGGCATCGGGCACTGCGCATCGGCGCCCGCAGCGCCAGTGCGCTCCAGCACGGCCCTGAATGCGCTCTCGAGCGCGACGCGATCGCGCTCGGCGGCGAACACGTCGGTGATCCAGACGTCGGCGCCGCTCTTTGACGAAGCGACGCAGAAGGTCCAGCGCGGCTGAGCGAGAGCGACAGCCGGCAGAGAAACGACGATTGCGACCAGCGCTATCGAAATGCGCATCGCCCTTCCCTGCTTGCGCGAGCCGCACGCGCAAAGCTAGGGGCCAATCCCTAACGGAAGGCGAAGGCCTCTCACCCACCCCTCTCCCGCCATGGCCCGTCGAAAGACGGACGTCCTTCCGGATGCCCGGGGCGAGGATGACCGAAGGAAACGATCCATGTCGGAACCCGTCAGACGCGCCCTGCCCCCAAGCGTATTCGCCCGGCTCGCCGACGCGACGCGTTATGTCATCACCGGCGTGTCGCCGGACACCTGGTTCGGGCCGCTGCAGCCGCTCGCGCCGATGGCGCCGCCCGAGGTCAAGGGACGCCAATGGGACTATCCGTTCGGCGCCAACCTCAACTATATCCCGCGCGCCGAAGACGGCGTCTCGTTCGGCGGACCTGCGCGGGCTCGCCGACGCGCTGCCGCTGCTGCGCGCGGTGATTGAAACCCGCAAGGACCAGATCGCGGCACAGAGCTACGCGATCCGGGCGCGGGCGCGTGGGGAATCGCCGGCAAGCTCTCAGGCGATCGATCAGGTCACGCGCTTCCTCGCCCGTCCCGATCGGCGCCATTCGTTCGCCGACTGGCTGCGTATGTTGCTCGAGGACATGCTGGTCATCGACGCGGCGACGATCTATCCACGCTACAATCGCGGCGGCTCGCTCTATGCGCTCGACATCATCGACGGGGCGACGGTCAAGCCGCTGATCGGCGAGGACGGGCGCGCGCCCGAGCCGCCCGATCCCGCCTACCAGCAGATCCTCAAGGGGATCCCCGCCGCCGACTTCTCGGCTGACGAGCTCCTCTATCTGCCGCGCAACCTTCGCGCCCATCGGCTCTACGGCATGAGCCCGGTCGAGCAGATCGCGCTCACCGTCAACATCGCGCTGAGGCGCGACGCCTCGACCCTCGACTACTACCGCGCCGGCTCCTCGCCGGACGCCTTCGCCACTTTGCCCAAGGAGTGGACGGCCGACCAGATCCGCTCGTTCCAGGACTATTTCGACGCGCTGATGAGCGGCAATCTGGCGCGCAGGCGCCAGACCAAGTTCATGCCGGCCGACTTCAAGCTGATCGAGGCCCGCCAGCCGCCGCTCAAGGACCAGTACGACGAGTGGCTGGCGCGCATCATCTGCTACGCCTTCTCGGTTCCCGTTTCGCCGTTCGTGAGCCAGGTGAACCGCGCGACGGGCGAGACCATGCGCCAGCAGGCGACGCAGGAAGGACTGGTGCCGCTGAAGGCGTGGGTGAAGAACGCGCTCGACCACGTCATTCAGGAGTGCATGGCCGAGCCGGGGCTCGAGTTCGTTTGGGTCGGCGACGACGCCGTCGATCCGTTGCAGCAGGCGCAGACGCTCAACATTTTGGTCGCCGCCGGGATCAAGACGCGCGAGGAGGCGCGGGCGGATCTGGGGCTGGGGCCGACGAACGGGAAGACGCCCGTCGCGGACGACAATGCCTCAAAAGCGCTGCGAAAGCTCAATCCGCATCATGATGAGCGTGGCCGGTTTGCAACAGCCGACACGGCGGCCCCACCCGTGGGCAGCCCCGCGCGCAAGCCGCGCCCGACAGACGTGCAGGTTGCGAGCAATGATATGGCGCGATCAGACCTCCGCTCCGAACTTCCAGCTGGCGCTGGCGCCGCCCAAGGAAAAGAACCAAAGTAAAGTGTAGAAGACCAGCCAGATGCGAGCACAGCCAATATCACCTGCGGTGAGCTTCTCGAATCCGACTATGCAACCTGCAATTCCTCCGCGTTCGAGGATGACCACCACTATCGCGGACTATGCGTAGGCAACGCGCTCCTGCGCAACAGACAACGTCTTACCGGACTTCAGATCTCACCGCTACTGCCCTATTGATGAGGTAGACATGATCCAAATCAATCAAATCCTTGCCGGAATGGTGGCCGCGATTCGGAGCCCGCAATTTCCGGCTAGTTCGGAAATCTCATCCGCATTGGGAATTGATCTTTCCGGGGCCACTACCACGATCACACAGAGTGGCATTGTCTCGATTCTCGGAGCGCGTCTTCCCGAATCAACGATGGAGATCGGTATCGTCGGCGCATCAGCGCCATGGAAGACCTTGGATTTCGTTTTCCTTAAACCCGCAATTCCTGTGGGTCCTTGCATCGATGCGCCTTTGGGAGTCGATCAGCACATCGAGCCTTCAAAACACGGGGCGTGCCTGACTATTGCATTCACACTTGATGGAGTTAATTGTGGAATTACCGCCTCGGCGCCGGAAGGAGTGATCGAGACGCTGTTTTGCGCCGCGCAATCCGCGCCCTAACCCCAAAATAGGCGTTCCAGGACTATTTCGACCCGCTGATGGGCGGCAATCTGGCGCGCCGGCGCCAGACCAAGTTCATGCCCGCCGACTTCAAGCTGATCGAGGCCCGCCAGCCGCCGCTCAAGGACCAGTACGACGAGTGGCTGGCGCGCATCATCTGCTACGCCTTCTCGGTTCCCGTTTCGCCGTTCGTGAGCCAGGTGAACCGCGCGACGGGCGAGACCATGAGCCAGCAGGCGACGCAGGAAGGACTGGTGCCGCTCAAGGCGCGGGTGAAGAACGCGCTCGACCACGTCATCCAGGAGTGCATGGCCGAGCCGGGGCTCGAATTCGTTTGGGTCGGAGACGACGCCGTCGATCCGTTGCAGCAGGCGCAGACGCTGCAAATCCTGGTCGGCGCCCGGCATCAAGACGCCCGAGGAGGCGCGGGCGGATCTGGGGCTCGCACCTGCAGGGGGCGGCAACGCGGGCCCCGCAGACGCCGCTACGCCTGCCGATGCGCCACGTTCGAGCGCAGACCCCACTGTTTCCGGGCGCTAGAACAAAAAGAGAACATTTCCTTGACCGCTTACGCCGGTCGTGGCATAGTCAGCTACAGTGGAGATGGTGCGGGCGGCGATGACGCCCCGGCCAGCTGCTCCGCTCCTCCAACTTTCCAACTTCCGATGCGCCCGCGCCAAACGGGCGCGGTTCGCTTGCTTCTTCCGGAGCCTGCATGTCCTCTCTCGACTTGTTCCTGCCGCTGGCCAAGGTCGATCTCGATCGACGCCTCGTGACTGGCGTCGCGACCGCGGAGACGCCCGATCGCTCCGGCGAAATTTTCGACTACGCCTCGAGCAAGCCCTATTTCGAGAAATGGTCAGCTGAAGCCGCAGCGGCAAGCGGCGGCAAATCGTTCGGCGCGGTTCGCGCCATGCATACCCCGATCGCTGCTGGAAAGCTGACCGACATCGCCTTCGACGACAACGCCAAGCGGATCACAGTCGTGGCCAAGATCGTCGACGACGCCGAGTGGGCGAAAGTTCAGGAAGGCGTCTATACCGGGTTCAGCCAGGGCGGCCGCTACGTGAAACGGTGGGCGGACGCCGACAGCGGGCTCACCCGTTACACCGCCGATCCCCACGAAATCTCGCTCGTCGATCTGCCTTGCGTGCCGGACGCGACCTTCGACGTGGTCAAGGACGGCATGGTCGAAAAGCGCTCGTTCGCCTCCCGCGCCGAGGCGAACGACTCAGCTGATGCTGACGTCGACGCGGGTGATGAAGATCTCGATTCCGACAAGCGTGAGTTGTCAGCCGCCCAGCGTGAGAAAGACGCCGAAGAGGGCGTCGCCATGCCCGACGGTTCCTATCCGATCCGATCCGCCAAAGACGTTGCGAACGCCGTGAGGGACTGCTGCCGCAGCGGCGAGAAGGCAGACGTCAAGGCGCACATCATTGCGCGTGCCAAGGCGATCGGCGCTGACAGCGCCCTGCCCGACGACTGGACGGAAGCGGTCGATAAAGGAGCCGCTGTCTCCAATTCGCTGGCGACGGCGCGGGCCCCCGATGCGTTGGCTAAGACCCTTACTTACGCCGCTTTGAAGCTCGACCGCGCGACCGCCGAAAACGCAAGTCTGCGCAAGGCGCTCGACGATCTGACGCCGGCGCTCGCGGACATGAAGAAGCGCATCGCAGCGCTCGAAGCCCAGCCGCTGCCAGCCAAGGCTGCGCTTCGCTCTGTAGCCAAGACGGCCGACGGCGCCGACGGCGCCCTGGTCACCGCCGACGACGCGGTCCGACACCTGGCGTCACTGCCGGCTCATGAACGCGCGCTCGCGCTCACTAAGCTTAGCCTCGCCAATCCCGGGCCGCCGCCCTTCTGAAACGCTGCCGCCGGCTAGCTATCCTAAAAGTCCAATCGTCGCACTTTGAAGTCCTGACGCCCCGCGCCGCAGCGCGCGTTCGCGGACCAAAGGATCGCTGACGCCGCGGCGTCGTGCGAGGCGGCGGTCGAAGCTCAGTGGGCCATCGCCTCGCTAACGGCGGCGATCGGTAGACCGCTCGAAGCTTCGGCCGCCGCGGATTTTCGCAGGCCACTAGAGAGTTGGGCGGATCGTCGCCAACAGAGATTTTTAGAGCCGCAATCCAACGTCCGCCGCGCTCAAAGGAAGCTCCAATGATTCCCATGAAGTCCGTCTTCGTGCTCGTAGCTGTCTGCGGCGCGCTCGCCGGATGCACTTCCGCCGGCCAGCTCACGCCTACCGCATCGGCCGCGATCAATACCGCCTACAACGACGTCTGCAATGCGCTGCCGGCCCTGGGTCCGGTCTCCGCGACGATGAACGCCGACGCCAAGAACGCTTACGTCCAGGCGCAGACGATTTGCGCCGCGGGCGCGCCGACCAACGCCGTCGCCGCGGGGGTCGATATTCTGGCGGTCGAGAATGCGCTTCTCCCCTACTTCAAGAAAGCGACGGCGCTCGCGCCAAATCAAGAGATCGCCAAGCTGCGTGCGAAGTTCGGGAACCTCAATCTCCGCAATCTGAAGTTTGGCCAGTGATCGCGACTTCAGACCAGTGACACCCGGCCCTTCGTGGAGCGCTGTCACTTGCCACCCTTTGCCTTGCGTTGATTCAGCACGATCGAGTCGCGCTCGGAGGGCTCAGGATCCGGGGCTTCCATGGAAGCCTATCGGTCGTGCGCAAATCGCGCCTGGCCAATCTACTCATGCACCTATCTTCCGCTAACCCCTTATCCGCGCCAAAGGACTGATCTCATGAACATCGCGCTGACGACCCAGGAAACGCTAGGTTTGATGAAAGAATTGCTCACCAAGAACGTTACGATCTCGACCGGTCTGACGGCGTTCGACCTGCAGGCGCCGGCGAAGAACCTCTACCCGACGATCACGCCGTTGAGAAATTCGCTACCTCGCGTCGCGCGGCTGAACCCAGGCGACGCCGCTCATTGGCGCTCGATCTTCGCCACGACCGGTTCGGGCTTCGACGCGATGGGCTGGGTTCCAGAAGGCCAGCGTTCGGCGAGCATGTCGTATTCGGCCATCTCCGTCACCCTCCCTTACGTGACGCTTGGCGAAGAAGATACGGTGACCTTCGAAGCCGAGGCGGCGGCGCAGGGCTTCGAGGACGTCAACGCTACGGCCACTTTGCGCATTCTGCAGAAGACAATGCGCAAGGAGGAAACCGCGCTGCTTGGCGGCAACACTTCGCTTGCGCTCGGTAAGCCCGGTACACCGACGCTCAGCGCGTCGGGCACAGGCGGAACGCTGCCAGCGGCGACCTATTCGGTCATCGTGGTCGGCTTGACCTTCGAAGGCTATCGCAACTCCACACTCGCCGGCGGCGTCGCGACGACGATGACCGTCACCGGCAACGACGGCAACACCTATACCTTGAACGGCGGCTCCTCGCTGCGCAGCACCAATGCAACGCAGGCCATAACCACCGGTCAGACGCTGTTTGCAACCGCCCCTATCGTCAACGGCGCGGTCGCTTATGCGTGGTATGTGGGCGCGGCCGGCGCGGAGACGCTGCAAGCGATCACCACGATCAACAGCGCCGCTTTTAGCGCGCCACTCGCCACCGGCCAGCAGGCGGCGACCGTCATCGCTACTGACAATTCTCGCAACCAAACAGCGTTCGATGGATTGCTGACGGACGGCTTCAACCCGGCGACTGGCTCGTTCGTGCAAGCCTTGCCGTCTGGCGTCGCTGGGACCGGCACGCCCCTTACGCCCTCAGGCCGCGGCTCGATCCTCGAGATTGACAACATGCTGCTGCAGATGTGGAACAGCTATCGGCTGTCGCCGACGGTAATCTATGTCAACGCACAAGAGCAGAAGAACATCACGGCCAAATGCTTGACGAACTCATCGGGGCCGCTCGTTCGCTACAACGTCGACGCCTCGCAGTCCGCGCCTTACGAGTTCACCGCCTCGGGTGTCGTGCGGTGGTATTATAATCCGTTCACCGGTGTCGAAATTCCGCTCATTGTTCACCCCGACCTGCCGCCGGGAACGATCCTGGCGTACTGCGAGCGACTGCCGGCGTGGTATCAATCGAACGAAACTCCCAATGTCGCGGAGGTCCTGACGCGTCGCGACTATTATCGGGTCGATTGGCCGGTTCGCACTCGTCGCCGTGAGTTTGGCGTCTACACGGAAGAGGTCTTGGCCATATACGCCTCATTCGGCATCGGCATCCTCACCAACATCGGCAACGGCTGACGCTGAGCCTCGCCAAGCGCGTCGGCGTGGGCGAAGGACACCCGCGCGCTCGTTTCGTTTTACGCACCGTCATAGCGAGCGTTGCATGTCGCCATTCGATCTGACCAATCTCGCGGCCCTGAAGGCCTGGCTGGGACTACCATCCGCGCCAGGCCCGAACGATGCGACGCTCAGTGCGCTCATCACGGCGGCGAGCCGTTCGATCTACGCCTCGCTCAGCCGCCCGAGCCTACTGCCGTTCTCCTATGCGGAGACGATTGATCTCGAGACCAATCGCGTCACGCTCAGGCACTGGCCGGTGGTGCAGGTGACTTCAGTCACCTGGCGCGGGATTGCCGTTCCGCCCGATGAGAACGTCAATCCGGAAGCGTCGTTCGGCTACGTCCTTGAGCCGGACGATGGCGTTCCGCCCGGCCAGCCGCAGGCGCTCGATTTATTCGGCCATCAATATCGATCGGGACGGCAAAGTCTCGTCATATCCTACAGCGCCGGGTATGCGGTTCAAAACGAGCGGCAAGCCGTTCCCGCCGCCGCTCCCCTCCAGCTCTCGGCGTTTTCGCCTTATGGACCCTGGGGATCGGATCTCAGCGTGACTTACGCTGCGACCGGTGCGCCGCTGACGCCGGTTTCAGCCTCGCCAGGCGCTGGGCAATATGTGGTCAGCGCCGGGACCTATAGCTTCTCCGCGGCGGACGCCGGGCAATCGGTTTCCATCGCTTACGGGTATGTGCCGCAGGATATCGCACAAGCCGCCTTGGAATTGGCGGCTGAGCGTTTTCGCGCGGCCGAGCGCATCGGGCTCAGATCAAAGTCGATAGGCGGTCAGGAAACAATCGCCTACGACACGAGCGCAATGTCGGCGCCGATTCAGGCGATGCTGCAACCCTATAAGCGGGTCATCCTCTGATGTCCGGGCTCGAGGTCCAGGGTCTCGAAGAGACAAAAACGCGGTTCGATGCCTATCCGGCCGCATTGCAAGCCGCCCTCCGCGCCAAGGGGAGCGAACTCGCGGCGGCGCTCGCCGATCGGGTCAAAAACGACAAACTTTCCGGCGCCGTATTGAACATACGCTCCGGCGCGCTGAGGGATTCGATCACGGCCAGCGTAACCGCCGACGCAGACGGCGTCTTCGCTTCCGTCGGTTCCGAAGGCGACGTGAAATACGCGGCGATTCAAGAGTACGGCGGCAAAACGAGCGCACATGAGATTCTGCCCTCGAAGGGCGACGTGCTCGCCTTCGTCGCCGGTGACGGTCAGCATTTTGCGCGCCGGGTCGAGCATCCCGGCTCGCTGATCCCCGAGCGATCGTATTTGCGCTCGGCGCTCGCAGACATGAAAGACGAAATTGTCACCGCGCTTGCCGACGCCGCGGCTAAGGCATGGGAGAGCGCATGACCCGTGAAGGAGCCTTCTCCGCATTGTTCGCCGCGGTCTCCTCGGCCTATCCGTGGGGCGTCGCCTCGCGGCGAATGAAGATATGGAGCGAAGTTCCAGCCGCGCTTCGCCCCGCCTTCTTCCAGCTCGAATCGGGCCCGGAAACCTATCAATGGGCCTCGCCCGCGACGCCGAAGCGGACGCTGGAGGCCAAGCTCTTCCTCTATTTTGACGCCCGCGACCCGACCACGCCGGGCGCGACCGCGATTAACAACGCTCTCGACGCGATCGACGCGGCGCTTGCGCCTGCGGGCTCCAACGTCGGCCTCGGACGGCAGACCCTCGGCGGCGTCGTATACGACTGCAAGATCACGGGCGTGCCGGTACGAGACACAGGCGACCTCGACGGCGACGGCCTCGCGGTGGTCGTGGTGCGGCTGGTGGAACCGTGATCGCGCTCCGTCCCCCGTCCCGCTGAACCTTCCTTCCAAACGCGCCGCGCCTAGCTGACGGCTGCGACGCGATTCTCACACCGACCCCAAGCGGAGTTCACCCTCATGTTCGTATTCGGCTCGGGCGTGCTGATCGGCACGCAATTGAACACTGGCGCCACACCCCCCACTCCGATCAACTTTGGTCTGGTCCAGAAGGTGAGCGTCGACACGTCGGTCAGCGTCAAGGAACTGTACGGCCAGTTTGCGTTCCCGGTCGCCGTCGGATCCGGCACGCGCAAGGTGACTTGCAAGGCGTCCTTGGCGCGGTTCAGCGGTCAGGCTATCGGACGCCTGTTCTACAACCAGGTTCCGCAACCGGGCTCAACTGTATCTCAATTCTCCGAGGTGCATTCTGTCCCGGGGACCACCCCCTTTACGGTCAGTGTAACGTTCAGCGCGCATTTCGTGTCGGATCAGGGCGTGACTTATGCCGCGACCGGCCTTCCACTGATCGCCGTCGCTTCGTCTCCCACGACTGGTCAGTATTCTGTCAACGCGGCTACCGGCGTTTATACGTTCTCCGCTGGCGATCAGGACGTCGGAGTTCTGATCTCTTACAACTACACGCCGACGCCGGCCGCCGGCGAGAGCCTCGCGATCACCAATCCGCTGATCGGGCCGACGTCGACATTTTCCGCACTCTTGTTCGCAACCGATCCGACCACGAACCAGCAGTTCTCGGTCAGTCTCAACCAGTGCATCGCCAGCAAGTTCTCCTTCGACACCAATATCGAGGACTTCGCCAAACCGGACTTCGAATTCCAGGCGTTCGCCAACGCAGCCGGCCAGGTCATGACCTTCAACTTCGGAGACGCGGCGTGAGTGAGGAAGCGTTCGCCATATCCCTTGGCGGAAAGACCTGGTCGGTTCCGCACCTTCCGTTCCGTGCGATTAAAGCCATTCAGCCAGCCCTGTTCGACGTCTATCTCGCGGCGGGCGGGTCTTCGATGTCGGGCGAGTCCGTCGCACGTCTCAACGAGGCCCAGCTCGATCGGCTTGCTGAAGCAACCTGGCGGGCGGTCTCGTTCGTCGAGCCCGAGCTCTCCTTCGTGAAATTTCTCGACCTTGCATTCTCGGTGGGCGAATTGATCCAGGCTTTTCCGTCGGTGGCCAGGGCGGTCGGGCTTCAGCCGGGCAAAATTGAGGACCAAGCCTCTCCCGCGCTTCCGACGCCGGAGGCGTCGCAAGCCTTGGGAAAGTCGATTTCGACGCCCTGATCGCTCAGGTCGTCTCCAACACCGGTTGGAGCTGGGATGAGGCGTTAGACCAACTGACCATGCCGCGTTTCCTCGCGTTGCGAGCTGAGTGGCGTCGCAACCCGCCGGTTCACTGGCTTGTCGCCGCGGCGCTCAAGTATCACGCGCCTGACGACGTCCCATCACCGCGCCAGCCGACGATTGCAGAATTAAAGGCGGCCTTTCCAAACGGCGCGCTCTGACGAACCCACCTAAGGTCAAGGATCAGCGATGGCCGACGCAAATGTCTCCGTCAGCTTCAGCGCTTCGATCAACGACTTCGTATCGGGGGTCGGCCAGGCGAAAGACGCCCTGCAAAGCTTTTCAGCTCCATTCGGCGAAATCAACGCACAATTGTCGTCTCTGGCCACCGCCTCGTCCCAAGCATTCAACCCTAGCCGCTTGCAGCCCTATCGCGACGCACTCTCCGCCACTCAATCGCTCCAGCAATCCTTCGCCGCCGATGCAGGTCGCGCCGCCGCGGCATTGCGAGCCGGCGACGACGCCGCGTACGCCGATGCGGCCAGGGCGGCGCAACTCGCGACGTCGGAGGAGCTTAGACTCCTTGCGGACGGGTTGAAGCAGAAGCTCGCCCTCTACGCCGAAGAGGCGCGGTTCTACGAAATCACTCAGCAGGAAAAGCTCCAGCTGTCTCAGCAGGCGATCAGTCAGGAATACGCCACCGAACTCGGAGCGCTGCAAAGGCAGGATGCTCTCGGCGAGCAATCGCTCGCCACAAAGCAACGTGTCGACGACATGCTCATCGAGGCGACACGCCGACGCGACGACCAGATGGCGACCTTGACCCGCTCGGCCCTGGAACACCAGGAGCGCGACTATCAAGCGTTCGGCAGTTCTATCGGCCAGGCGTTCAATTCCCAATTGCGCGGACTGCTGACCGGCACAACCACCTGGCACACGGCCTTTAAGAACGCGCTTGAGGACTTGCTGATCAAATTCGTCGAGTGGTGCGAAACGTCGGTCGCGCACTATGCTTTGGCGGAGGCGATGAAGACGTCCGCGACCACAGCCGGCGTCGCCGCGCGCACCAGCATGGAACAGGGCGGCGCCGCTGCCACATTGGGCGCACAGGGCGCGTCGATGGTCCGATCGATCCTCTCCTCCGCCGCCGAGACATTCGCCGGCGTGTTCGGATTTCTTGCGCCCCTCATGGGACCGCTCGCAATCGGTCCCGCCACGGCGGCCCAGGCGACGGTCGCTGGCATGGCCGGCGCAGTCGCGTCCGCCGATATCGGCATGTGGCAGGTGCCAAGAGACCAGCTGGCGCTCATTCACCAGAACGAGCTCATAATGCCCGCTGGGCCTGCTGGCGCATTGCGCGACGTGCTTACAAACGCCTCGAATGGCGGCGGTGCGGGAGGAGGCAGTGTCGCCATCCACCCGACGACGCATTTCCATGTCAATGCGATCGACAGCGCGTCCGTAGGGTCATGGATGCGCTCTAACGGTCCCGGCATGGCGAAGGCGCTGGACCAGGCGGTGCGGCATGGCGCGGCGCTCGGACTTAAACGGCTCAACGGACGCGGATGACTTTCCCAACCGTCACCGGCGTCCACCTGCTCCCTTCGACAGGCGAGTTCGCCTACGACACGATGTCGGCAGTCGGGTTTCAGCGCGGATCGACCGGTCTCAACGACGCGACGATCCTCAATTTTTTCAGCAGTTCTCCAGGCGCGCCGACCGACTATACGAACGCGATCACCCAATTCCAGGCTGACCATCCGGAGTGCGCGACGGTCAGCCTGGTCATCGCGTGGTTCTTCAATTCGGAGGACGCGTCGAGTTGCAACGTCTATCCGTCGACCAACTTCATCCTCGGCGAGTTCGAGCAGTGGATGGGTGGGGCCTTCGCGCCGATTAACTGGAAAGTATCAGGCCTGACGGAGCAGGACTTCCCCGGTCTCATCCCGCTCCCTGCCCTGCCCGGCTCGACCAATTTCGTCTACGGCGGCACGCCCAGCGATCCGAGCGTCGTTCGGTGTATTCGCGATCTCAAGAGCCGGGGATTCAAGGTCGTCTTCTATCCATTCCTGCTGGGGACGAGCGCCGGCTTTCCGTGGCGCGGCCGCATCACCTCGCCTGGCGACCTCACTCAAACGGCGACAAACGACGTCGCCACCTTCATGGGCAATGCGACGGTCGACGATTTCATTCGGGACGAAACCAATCTGACGGTCGGGTATTCGGGGTTTTTGTTCGATTGGACGTTCCGCCGCATGATCCTGCACTACGCGAACCTGTGCATAGTCGCTGGCGGCGTGAACCTATTCGTCATCGGGTCGGAGCTTCGCGGCCTCGAGATCCTGCGCGGTCCCGGCTGGACGAAGCCAGGGACGGTAGATGGCTCCGGCAACGCGGTCTGGGACTACCCCATGGTCGCCCAACTGAACCGGCTCGCCAACGATGTCCGGACGACCTTCGACAACGCCGGCCTGCACAAGAATCTGACAACTCTCCAGAACCTCCTGACCTATTCGGCCGACTGGTCGAGCTGGATGGGCTGGCAGCACGCTGGAGCGAATGGACAGTGGCCGCATCTCGATCAACTGTGGGCCAACCCGAACATCGATTTCGTCAGCTTCGACAACTACATGCCGTTGTCTGACTGGACGACTGGCAACGGGGGCCTGGACGCAACGAACTGGCGCGAACCGAAGTTCACTGGCGCGTGGCCGCCTGGACCAATGGATTTCACCGGGCTTGGTTTGAGCGGGCCGCCAACGATCTACTCGATCGCTTATCTCAAGGGCAACATTGAGGGCGGACAGTATTTCGATTTTTTCTACAATGACAGCAATAATCTTGGCCGCGGGCTCGATCCGAACGGAACGGATTTGCAAGTGTCGTTGCCAGAAGGCGATCGTCTATCGCAGGCTCGCAACCAGTACTTTCCTCAACAACAAATTCTCGCTAACAAACAATTGCGCTGGTGGTGGAATAACGATCACCAGGCGCTCTATGACAACGGCGATGGCCACGGCTTCGCCCCGCATGGGCCGAGCACCGAGTGGACACCGAACTCCAAATCGATCATCACGCTCGAATATGGCTTTGCCGCCTGCGACAAGGCGACCAATCAGCCGAACGTCTTTTTTGACCCCAAGTCGACAGAGAGCTTCACCGCCTACTGGTCGATCTGGGATCCGGCTAACGAGAGCGCCTATCTCCCGCGGCGCGATGACACTATCCAGGCGCTCGCGCTCGAGGCGGTCTACGAATACTGGAACGTCGACGGCAACAACGACAACGTCGGCGGCGTGCAGATGCTCAACTGGAATTTTTGCTGCGTTTGGAACACGGATGCGCGACCATTCCCGACCTTTCCGATCCTGAATAACGCCTGGGGCGACGCCGAAAACTGGCCGCAGGGTCTATGGATCGGAACCACGCGCGCCGCGCTGCCGCCGCCTGCGCCAAGACCGTCGCCGACGCCTCCTACGTTCCCCACATTCCCGAGTCTCACTACGCTCGGTTGGTCTACCCACATCAGGCCGAAATTCAGCACCGTTCTTGCGCACCACGTGAGCGGACGACAGACGCGAACTCAGCAGTTCGTGAACCCTTACTTTGAGATCGAGCTGACCTATGAGGTCCTGCGGTCCGACGCCGCGCTCGCCGAGCTGCAGGCGATTGCCGGATTCTTCGAGCAAACTGCAGGGCAAGACGAGGCCTTCTGGGTCTCCCCCCCGAGCCTGTCTGTGGTCGCCGGCCAGCCGATCGGGATTGGCGACGGGTCCAGGACGGTTTTCCGCTTGGTCGCTTCGATCGGCCCTTATACCGGGCCAGTGTACGGGACGCCGGGCGTGGCGGGGGTCTACCTGAATGGGGTCGCCCAGCTATCGGGATGGACGGTCTCAAGCGGGTATCTGCCAGCGATCACATTCACATCGGCGCCGGGCTCCGGCGTCGCCATCTCGGCCGACTGCGGCATTCTCTGGCTCTGTCGCTTCGCCGAAGACGTGCAGGACTTCGAGGAGTTAATGACGATGCTCTGGACGCTCCGGACGGTTCGGCTGACGACGGTCAGGCCGTGACATGACCACGCCGCCTTCGTTCCCGCTGCTTCCGGGCCTCGGCTGGAGCGTACACAAAAAGCCGCTGTTTTCGACGCTGGTGGCCTCGCACGTTTCCGGGCGCGAGGTGCGAGATTCGCTCTACCGGAATCCGATCTGGTCGTTCGAACTGACGTATGACGGCCTGTCGTCATCGGCGACCGCCTACCCTGGCCTGGGATCAGATTCTCAGCAAACGCTGTTGGGATTTTTCATCCAGCTCCAAGGGCAATTCGGAACGTTCCTATTCACCGATCCGACGGACAGCGTCGCGACGGACGTGACCTTCGCCACAGGCGACGGAACAACGCAGACTTTCACATTTTCGCGCTTCATGGGCGCCTTCCTCGAGCCGGTCGGCTGGGTGCTGGCGGTCTCCAACGTCTTCCTCAACGGCGTCAACCAGCCGACTGGATGGTCCGTGGTCGCGCCGAATTCGCTCCTTTTCACCACCCCGCCTGGTCCGGGCGTCACGATCTCCACGACCTTCACCTACGCCTTCCAGTGTCGCTTCGACGAAGACGATATGGATTTTGAGGAGTTGATGTCGAATCTCTGGAAGGTCGATAGCGTCAAATTTCGATCGGTGCGGACGTCGTGAAAGCGACCTCGCCAGCCGTCGTCGCCCTCATCAACGCCGCCCGCGCCGCGCCCGACGCGCCAATCGCCTTCGCCGACTGCTTCACCTTCATCACGACGACGAGCACGCAGTACGCCTGGACGAACGTCGACTATGACGTGCAGTTCAACGGCTTCACGTTTCTATCCAATGGCCCGCTCGTATCGGGCCTGAAGTACAAAGGATCGATCGGCCTTGAGGTCGACAAGCAGCAGATCACCATTGCCGCTCGTCCAACGGATACTATCAATGGCTCGCCATTCCTTATCGCCCTGCGGGATGGAGCCTTCGATGGCGCGCCGGTCTATCGAGATCGGGTTTTTCTCACTGGCCCGATGGGTTCTGTGGTCGGCGGTGTTCGGTTGTTCCAGGGGCGCGTCTCTACGGTTGATAATGTCGGGCGCACGCAGGCGACGCTAACGGTCGCGAGTGATCTTGTGGTCCTCGACTACGACATGCCGAAAAACCTGTTTTCGCCCACCTGCCTGCACGTGCTCTATGACGCGGGCTGCGGCATCATTCGCGGAACCTTTTCGGTCGACGGAACGGTCGGCCCCGGGTCCAACTCGAATACAATCAACTTCTCTGGCGCGCGCGCTGGTGACGTTCAAGGCTCGCTTGTTTTCACGTCGGGCGCCAACGCGAATGTCCGGTCGACGGTCAAGAGCGTCGCAGTCGGTTCGGCCTATAATCTCATGTATCCGCTGCCGTTCGCACCAGCTCCTGGCGATACCTTCAATGTGGCCTTCGGCTGCGATCACACGCAAGCAACCTGTCAGGGCAAGTTCAACAACTTACCCAACTTCCGCGGGTTCCCATACGTGCCGCCGCCACAGTTGGCCTACTGAGGGCGCGATGAAAGTTGAGCGGTTCTTCGACGGGGCGCTGGTCGAGCCTCCGAGCGAATTGATCTCTACGGAATGGATGACGCGCCAGTTGATCTTTGATCGTGTTGTTCGCCACTACCGCGCGCATCCGCGACGCTGCGTCTCTGAGGCGACGGGGCGGTGCTGCTATCGTCTTGGACGGGATCGATGCTTCGCCGGCGCACTGATCGACGATGCGCACTACGACCGCAAAATGGAAGGCTACACGGTATTCGCGCTCGCTGCTCATTTCTCGATGCCGGCTTGGTTCCACCACAACATCGATTTTATCGAAGCTTTGCAAAACCTCCATGACGACGTGAAGAATTGGCCCCGCATGGAGATGGCCCTTAAACTGTTCGCGGTCGCGCGCGGCCCGGCGATGCCGGCGTGAGTGACATTCAGCGGGCGCTCGTCGTTGCCGAAGCGCGCTCTTGGATCAAGACGCCCTACCATCACGCCGCCGATGTGAAGGGGCATGGCGTCGATTGCGCGATGCTCCTCGTCCGCGTCTATTGCGATCTTGGTCTTGTCGAGAAGTTCGACCCTCGGCCCTATACGCGCGATTGGTTCCTACATCGGGACGACGAGCGCTATCTGGGATTTCCTGCTTGCGAGATCGCGACAGGTACGAACGCCATCGGTTGGCGATATTGTCTTGTTTAGAGTGGGCCGCTGCTTCGCCCATGCCGGTATCGTTTCGCGACTCGATCCTCTGAGAATCATCCACGCCTTTTCCAATACTGGGTACGTGGTCGAGGACATCGTCGAAAGTCATCCGGAGCTATCGTTGCGCATCCGGAGCGCGAAATTCGCGAGCTATTGGGGCCAATCATGACCGGAATATTCTGCGCGCCTGGCCTGCCTTGGCGCGTCGCATTGGCGCAATCACCAGATAGTCTGGACGCCATGTATCATGCCGCTCTCTGGCGGCGCTGCGTGGTCCTTTGCGACAATCATCCTCGGTGGTTGCAAGCGTTCTATTACGGCCGCTGACCAATGGGGTTCCTTCGGCGCAGCAATAACGACAAGCCGGACTTCACCGCGCTGCAGATTCAAACGTCGACGTCGACTATGCCGATTCCGATTGTCTGGGGTCGGAACAAGATTTCTCCGAACCTGATCTGGTACGAGAATTTTCGGGCCATCCCCGGCGGCGGAGGCAAAGGCGCGGGCGGCAAGGGCGGAGCTTTCGGGAGTGGATCTGGCGCGGCGGATTACACCTACACGGCCGATCTCATCCTGGCTCTATGCGAGGGTCCGATAGCCGGTGTCGGGCTGATCTGGAAAGACCTGTCGATCTTTGTCCCGCTCGAGCTTGGGCTTGGCATCTTCAACGGCGCCACGCCCCAAATCGTGTGGCCCTATCTTGCCGAGTTTTACCCATTCAATGCCCTTGCCTATCAAGGGACGGCGATCGCCTGGGGCGCCGGCTACAACCTTGGCTCCGCCGCGGCGGTAGGTAATCACAACTTCGAGATCATAGGTATCCTCGCCGGCTCTGGCGCCAACGGGACCGACGCCGATCCGGCGCTGGTCATCCAAGACTTCTTGACGAACGCGCAATATGGCGGCGGGTTCAATCCCGCGAGCATCGACTCAGGGTCCTTGTTCACTAATCCGGACTCGTTCCAGGCCTATTGCCGCGCCATGGGCTACGCGTTCTCGCCCGCTCTGATCAGCCAGGAGCAGGGATCGAGCATCCTCACTCGATGGCTGCAAATCTTCTCTACGGCGGCCGTGTGGAGCGGGGGCCTGCTCAAGTTCATTCCCTACGCTGACACAGCGATCTCTCAGGGTCAGGAGCAGAGCTTCAGCGCCCAACTATCGATTCCAACTCCAATCCCGGTTTCGTCTGGTGTGTCGCTGCCGGCAGTGGTGACAGTTGCTCCTCCGGCCGACTTCATATCAGACGGCGGCGTCGTCAACTCTATTTCTGGCATCCCGTTCATTTTCATCGGCGCGCAGATACCGAGCGTCGCCGGCGAATATGGAATGTCGGAACCAGGGTCTTATATTTTCGGGCCTGCCGATCAGGGCAAGCCGGTCGTCATCACCTACACAACCGGCGCCGCTGCTGGCTTCACACCGAATTTGAACCCAGTCTATGCGCTGACAGATCTCGATTTCATCGATGAGAAGGGCAACAAGGACCCCGTTCAGGCCGAAAGAGCCGACGTCTTCTCGCTACCGACTATCCAGCGCGTTGAGGTGCTCTCCCGCGGCAACCAATATTCCGCGCTTCCGGTCGAGGCACGCGACCAAAGCCAGATCGAGATTTTCGGCCCGCGCGTCGGCCCAACGATCCAGGCGCATGAGATCTGTGACGAGTTCGTCATGGGACCGCGCATCGCGCAGACGATCTTGCAACGCGAGCTCTATGTCCGAACCAAGTTCACCTTCAAGCTATCCTGGGAATATTGCCTGCTCGATCCGATGGACGTCGTCACCCTAACGGACTCGAATCTGGGCCTATCGAACTATCCGGTCCGCGTCATTGAGATCGAAGAGGACGACAAAGGCCTGCTCGCATTCACCTGTGAGGAGTTGGTCACCGGCGTCTCTAACCCAGCATTCAATCCATCAGCCTCAGCGACCGGGTTTCAGCCGAATTGGGGCGTTCCTGCGGTTCCGGTCAACACGCCGCTCATCTATCAGCCGCCACTGGCTCTGACAGGCGGCGTGTCTCAGGTATGGCTCGGGGCGTCTGGAGTTGGCGGCGGCGGACAGAATCAATGGGGCGGCGCCAACGTCTACGTTTCGGTCGACAACGTCACCTATGCCCAGATCGCAGTGCTTACAGCTCCGCTGCGCCAGGGGTTCTTGATGTCGGGCCTACCGGCCGCCGCAGGATGGGACTCGGTCGATACGCTTGCCGTAGACATTTCAGAGAGTGTTGCGCCACCTGGAATCAACGCGCTGGGCGGGACGAGTCAATCCGCAGCGCAGGCTGGCGCCACCCTGTCTCTCGTCGATTGGGAGTTGCTCGCCTACGAGTCGGCGACACTGACGGGCGATAGGACTTACAATCTGACCGGTCTAGCGCGCGGCCTGAGCGGCTCTTCAGCTGCTCCACACTCGACAGGCGCGCCGTTTGCGCGGCTGGACGGCGCGGTTGTCCGCTATGACCTTCCTGTCAACCTGCAGGGCCAGACGCTCTGGTTCAAATTCCAGAGTTTCAACATTCTGGGTGGTGGCGGCGAGGACCTGTCCACCCTCACGGCTTACCAGTTCAAGGTCGCGGCTCCGCCGTCGTCGCATCCGATCGCGACGCAACTAGAGAGCGGATTCCCGCTTGATCTGGGGCAAGTCATTTCTGCCCCGACCGTTGACGACGACTTTGGTCATGTGGCGGCTGATCCGGTTGTCGACGTCATCGATCTCGGCCAGGTCATGGTCACTGTGACTCATCCGATCGCCGTTCAACTCTTGAGCAGCACGCCGCTCGATATCGGCCTGACGACCGGCGCCGTAACAGTGTCTGACGACTTTGGCTCCACCAATGACGCCGTCACGGACGTCATCAATCTAGGGACGGTTCCTTGAGCGAGCAACTTCAACTTCGGCGCGGCACAGGGTCTCAAGTCGCCTCCTTCACGGGCGCTGCTGGCGAGATCGTCTTCGATACGACGAACAATCGGCTCGTCGCCAACGATGGCGTGACGGTCGGCGGCGCACCGGCGGCGAAGCTCTCCGAGGTCATAACCAACTCGCGCACTGCAGTTTCTGACGCCGCCTATACCGCGCTGGCGGCGGACCGCATGCTGGCCTACACCGCGCTCACCGCCGCGCGCGTCGTCACTCTGCCGGCCTCTAGCGCCTACCCGACTGGAACGCGCCTTACAGTCATCGACGAAACGGGAAACTGCTCGGTCACCAAGACGCTCACGGTCAATGCCGCGGGCTCGGACACCATTGACGGGGCCGCGTCGGCGGTCGTCAATCAGGCCTATGGCTTCGTCGGCCTCGAGAGCAATGGCGCGGGCCACTGGACGATCATCGATCAGGGATTCATGCCGGCGCTTGCCAATCTCGCGGCCGCGGCACACGGCGCCACCATCCAAGCCCAGGTGCTTGAGACCAGCGTCACCCTATCGGGCGCGTCGACCAACGCCTCGCTCCAGATCCCGGCCAATTGCATCGTGCTCGCGGTCGGTGCGCGCGTAACAACCGCGATCACTGGAGCGACCTCCTATGAGGTCGGCGTTGCCGGCAACCTGTCGCAATTCGGCTCGGCTCTCAGCATCGCGGCGGGATCGAGCAACTTTGGGCTGATCGGCCCGACTGCTTTCTACACAGCGACGACGCTCACCATTACCGCGACCGGCGGCAGCTTCTCGGCCGGTCAAGTGCGGCTCTCGATTTCCTACCTGCTGGCCAATCCATCGGCTGCATAGTGCTGATCTTCCGTTCGATTGAGGCTTCCAACCATGAAACGCTCAGCCGCCGCAATTGCCGCCTTCCTCTGTCGGCTCGGGGTAGACCGTGCACCAAGCTTTGTGGTTCGAGTGAGCTTACGCCGCGCCCAAAAGACAGCGAATTCTGACCAAAAGCTCGCCCAACCTATTGGCGGATCGAGCAGGCCGGGACCCCATGATGTGAACGCTGTGGCGAGCAAAGTCCGCGTTCAGCTAAGACTCGACAGCGCGCTGCTCGCAAGGGCGGACGTCGCCGCCAAGCGCCAAGGAATTAGTCGCACCGCATGGTTGCACCGCGCGGCCTTTGACGCGCTCGGGGGCAGAGTCTCAAGTCCCACTGACTAAACACTCCGGCTGACGACTCTGAACTGGACCCCATCCGGAGGACCACGAGGGGTTGAATTTAAGGTGTGATCTCGCCTGCCCTTGTCCTTCAAGAATCAAGCTGCTTCTCGGTGCTTCTGTCTCTGCTGTGGGTATGTGGGCAACGCGTTTGCGTTGTCCAAGCGAAGCGGCATATCCACAGCCTTCGCCCCGCCTCGATTTTGTCCATGCCGCCGCGCCACACGGCCATCGGCATTTGGTTGTTCATCGCCTGGTGAGGGCGCCGAAAATTGTAGAAGGTCATCCAGGAACTGATGCCGGACCGCGCCTCGCAGCCATCGGCGTAGGCTTTCAAATGCACTTCTTCATACTTGATCGAGCGCCACAGCCGTTCGATGAAAATGTTGTCCATGAAGCGGCCGCGTCCGTCCATCGAAATCTCGACGCCGGCCGCCGCGAGCTTGCCGGCGAAAGCCTCGGCGGTGAAAGTGGAGCCCTGGTCGCTATTGAAAATCCGTGGCTTTCCGAACCGAAGCAGCGCCTCTTCCAGCGCCGCCGCGCAGAAGCTCGCATCGTTGGTGTTCGACAGCCGCCACGCCAGAACCGCTCGGCTGGCCCAATCGATGATCGCCACCAGATAGAGGAAGCCGCACGCCATCGGGATGTAGGTCACGTCGGCCGCCCAAACGTGGTTCGGCTCGACAATCTTCAGGCCGCGCAGCAGGTAGGGGTATATCTTGTGCCCGGGCGCGGCTTTGCTCGTGCCGGGGCGCGGAACCAGCGCCTCGATCCCCATCACCCGCATCAACCGCCGCACTCGCTTGCGGTTGACCCCACGGCCTTCCTTGTTGAGTTCGAAGGTCATTCGCCGCGAGCCGTAGAACGGAAGTTCGAGATGCAGTTCGTCGATCCGGCGCATCACCGCCAGATCGTCGGCCCCGGCGAGGGGCTTGGCGCGGTAGACCCCCGCGCGCGTCACGCCAACAAGCGCGCATTGGCGACGCACCGACAGGTCCTTGCCAGGCCGTTCGACCATCGCTCTTCGATCGGGTGCGCTCATCGCCCTGGCCTCCTGGCCAAGAAATCCCGTTCGACCGTCAGTTGGCCGATCTTGGCGTAGAGCTTGGCCGTCTCGCGCTCGCGCTCCTCCTCGTCATCCCCCGAACCGCTCGCCCCTCGGGCGAACAGGATCGCCGCATTGTCGAGAACCTGCTTCTTCCAGGCGTAAATCTGGTTCGGATGCACCCCGTGCCGCTTCGCCAGTTCCGGAACCGTCGCATCCTCGCGCAGCGCCTCGAGCGCAATCTTCGCCTTGAACGCCGCATCAAACTTCTCGCGTGACTTCGTCATTTCTCGCTCCATCGGTTGCGACAGAGCAGGACATTTCACACCTTAGCCAATGGTCCTAAATCCGGGGTCCAGCTCACTCGGCCCAGGGAAATCGCTCTCAGTTCCCCTCGCATTTTTATTTCGCTCTCGGGTTTCGAGAAGGCCCAACCACTATCGGGCGCATCTCGGGCGGAAGAATCCTTCCGATCCCCAACAGAGCGAGCCATGTCACCAAATGCCGATTCCACCCCACGGGACGCATTTGCATCAGGCGAATCTGACTCCCTACGACTGGTCCCCCAACTGAAACGCGCCTTCCCAACGCGGAGTAGCGCGCCTTCTTCCGTCTTTGAGAGGACGTCCAAAAAGATGAAACGCCTATCGCTCGCCGCGGCGCTCGCGTCGGCGGCCCTTTTCGGCTGCGCGGCTCAAGCACAGACCTACCAGGATTGGTCGGGCACGATCATTCCCGGCGTTACAAACGTCCCGTTCCCGTACACTCATCTGGGGCCTGGGCAATATAATTTTACCCCTTCGACAGCCGACAGCGCTGACCCCGCCATCCGGGGCCAGATATGCGGTCGTTTGCTCCAAGATTGGCGCGACGCAGGCGGAATACACGACTGACGGCCAAACGACTCCAACGCCGAGCATCGGCCAGGATTTGCCTGCCGGACAATGTGTCCAACTGGTGGGGGCGGACGTGATCGCGAGCTTTCGCATCTTCTCGGCCGGCCACGTAAACGCGGAATACTTCAAATGATGAAGACTGTCGCGCGGCTTGCGATCGCCGCTTCGATATTTCTCACCCCTTCGGCGCAGTACGCCCAGATGGTCCCTGGTGTCAGCGGCCCGATGTCCCCAACAAGGAGCTCTACCAGTGGCGGCGGCGTCACGCCGTCGGCCACGCCGCCGTGTCTCCTCGATATCTCTGTCTCCCTGTGCACCGGAGGGCTCAGCTAATGATTTCAAATCGTCGTAAACTGATATTCGCCGCGGCCATCGTCGCCTCGGCGGTGGGCGAGTCCTTGAGCGGGGCGCATGCTCAATCGCTCACCTCTCTCAATGGCATCTACCTGTCGGGCTCGGCGCCGACCGGCTTCACCTCGCAGGCCTTCGAGTATAATTGCACGTCGGGCCAAGCGTTGTGCTGGCCTCAGATTCAGCTTTGGGATGGCGCCACCCAGGCCACCGTCAACTCATCGGATCACGGGCTCAACATCCACATCGCCGGTGGCTCGAGCGGCTTGCCGACCGGCGCCGCCACCGCCGCGAATCAGGAAGTGACCAGCGCCGGAACGACCGCGACTAGCGCGCAGGCCATGCAGGGCGTCACAGGCGGCGTGCCGATGCCGACCATCGGCGCCAACACCGGCGGAAGCCTGACCAGCATTATCCAAGCCGGCGCTTCGGTTCCGATCAACATTTCAAGCGCGACCACGACGCAGGTTGTGGCCGCGGCGAGCGGTCAAGGCGATCTATGTCACCGCCTGGGACGTGATCGCGGCCGGGACCGGTAACATCACGCTCGAATATGGCACGGGCTCGAATTGCGGCACCGGGACCACCGCGCTAACCGGCGCCTATAGCCTCGCGGCGCAATTCGGCATCGCCAAGGGCAACGGCCTGGGGCCGGTGCTCATAGTGCCGACCGGCAATGCGCTGTGCGCCTTGACCTCCGCTGCAGTGCAGATGAGCGGCAGCGTGAGCTACACGCAATTCTGATCCGAATCTTTCGCACGGCCCGCCCCGTACCGTTGTCAATCGCCACATCGGCTTGGATCCGGCGGCCCCGCGCTCACCGCCTACGGCGTCGACCGAGTGGTCGAGCCGACGCGGCGATAAACTGTATAACGTGGACTGTATTTGCCGGCAATATAGATATAGCCGGACTCAATTCTTCTACGTTCATAAATGAATGGACCGTAACTCCGGTCGGTGGAGGCTGTTAGCGTGAATATATTTCTCAGATGTGCGCTTTCCTTGCCGCTCGCCAGCCTAGCGACGACAACATCAGCCAACATGACCCTGACCGGGGTTGGTTCGTCTCGGAGCGGCGGCGGTGGTCCCCCGCCATGGGTCGCGACAGCGTGTCCGAACGACCCCAATCCGCAAATCTGCATTGACGCCACCCGTAGTGACGGCATGGCGTGGAGCGGAATCTCCAATGCGCTCGTCCCGATTGCGTCACTCATGCGGGTCACGCGCGCCGGGACCGAGAGCTACCAGGACGCATCTGGGGCCTTCTCGTCCATTCCGTCGAACACGCTCGCGATTGGTAGCGCTGGGCTCCAAATTCAAGGCCAGGTAAACACCCTCCAGTACTCTACTGTTTGCGCGAGTGCAACTGGAGGGACGTGCACGTTTCACACTGGTTGGGGTTTATTTTCTGGTGGTACCTTAGCAGCCAGTCCACCGTCAGGGTTCATTCATAACACAGGAGATGCGCCTGACGGGACTGATAGTGATACGATCACCTTCCCGGCTCTTCCAGACAACACGCTTACTACACAAAGCGGCATAAATAACTCTTCTTGTGGGACCGCCACTGCTGCCGGACAGTATTTTACGGGTAGTTTTTATGCTCAAGCGGTGTCAAGTAACCCAACAATCACCGCACAGTTATCGACTTCTCTGGACGCAGGTAACCTTATAAGTCCGCCAGCCGCCCCGAATTGGAAGTTATACACTATAAGTGGTGTAACGCGCGTTTCAGGTGCTGTACATATAGCTATCGGTGCTCTTGCCGCGATCGGTCAAAAACTTGCCAACGCTGGCAATGCGCCTGTCCCCGCCCTGGTTCCAGGAGGGACTGTTAAGATAGCTATGGCGCAGTGTAATCCTGGCACGAGCCGGATTGGCAACGTCGCCACGACAGGGACCGCGCTTACCTCCGCTCTAGTCGATAATATTTCGGCAACAGGCGACTTAGCCACTGCGCTGCACGCCTCTGCGGTCACCGCGCAGATTAAAACGTCCCTCGGAACGCAGTTGCAGGCTGGTGCGCTTCTAGGGAATGGCGGAAGCACTTTCTTAGGTAAGACCGCAACGGATAAAGTAGTGTCAACAGCTTCTCTGGCGACCAAAGCGTCGGGGTTGTGGAACACTTCTGCAGTGTACACAGGGGTTACTTCTCGGCAACCGGTCGTCACAATGGCGTGGGGTTCGGGTGCGGGCGCCTTGTCTCTAAACGGGTCGGTCGTCAGTGACGCGACTTCCAGGTCCTTAAGTGGGACCGTCTTCTTGGGCAGCGCGGACGGTTCTGCTTCCCTGCTAAACGGTAACGTGGTCTCGCTTGAGGTTGACTTTGGTAATAATGCCCCAATAGCGAGCGCCAGCCAGCCGATCACAGGCATTACATGGGGAGGATTGCTAAACTTCAATGGTATTATAACAACTCCTAATACTGGAACCAGTGCTGTTGCCACAGCCAACAGCATCATCAATTATAATCTACAAGGATACCCAGCCAACGGAATGCAGGGCGATACATTTGCAAGTGCCTGGGCGTCCGATGGCGTGCCGTATATGACCGCTGGGGACACCAACACTTTCGGCGGTGGGGGAAGCGAGGGGGTATTCTTCGGTTCTATTGCGTCTCCTGGGTACGGTATCCCAATCCCTGCCGGGTCCAACGGCGTCCAGTTCCACACCCTATTGGGGACCTTCGGACAGACTTCAGGAACATGCCCCGCTGGTTATGGCGGAACTGGCGGGTGCGAGTGGAAGCCTGCTTCGATGCTCGCCCTCGGAACGTCGTTCACAGGGGCGGCGCACGACATGATCCTGCTCATGCTCTCTCGGCAGTGGGAGGCGGGCAGCTACGGCGCCATCTACTCGTCCGTCTCCTACGATGTGGCTGAAGATCCTCCGTGGGCCACACTCGCAAACTGGCAAGGCTTCCCAGCAACGAACAATGGAGACATCGCATCGACTGCAACCTTTGGAAGCTTCACAGGCTTCCCTGGGCAAGACTCTTCCCCCTGGCCTTTCGGTATTGGCGTGTTCGTCTCGAATGGAAATCAGGATTATTCTACGGTGTCGGGTGATCCTGATAGTATGAATGAGTATCTTTATGCGCTCGAAAGTTCGTTTTCACATATCCCCGGCTTCTCGGTCGTCGTCAGGATTGCCAAAGTCGACGTGCAGGCTGACGTCACCTCCCTCAAGGCTAAAGCGGACGCAGCCGGGGGCAAGTGGTGCTACTATGGCACGGACGCAGCATGGCATGGCGGAGGAACTGGCTGTGTTGGCGGGACTTCGGCATGGACCAGTGTTGGGTCTCTTGCCACTAACGCCACGCCTCCACCAGCAGGTCTAGCGACGAACTACCAGTGGATGTCCGCCACGTATGTGCCGGCCTCTAAGCGCTATCTGCTGACAGGCCACATACAGGGGGCAGGAATAATGGTCGCTGCCGAAGCTCCCCGCCCGTGGGGGCCGTACACGGTCATTAGCGCATTCCCAACTCCTAGCTTACCTCATTTCTACGATCCGGCAATCGTTCCTAGTTCTGTCGCTGTCGATGGTGGAAGAACACTTCTGGCTATGCTTTCAGGGCAACCGACGTTTAGTTGCGCTAACGCTTGCACATACACCCTGTGGGAAGCGCCTCTGGGTGTGTTGAACTAACCTATGACGACACTGGAAGTATGGATTTCCCCATGAATTGTATCCTCGCGGCATTCTTATTCCTCCTGCTCTGTAAGCCTGCCTATGCTTGCATGCTGGTGCTCGGCGTGGGGAGCTGCGGCATCGGAAGCACGATCCTCCCGACACCATCGATCCTCCCGCAGGTGTCGTCATACTTCAACAATGGCAACGGAAGCATCACGAACAACGCCCTAATCGGCAATGGCAACGCCTCTGGCGCCTTCCAAGGCCCAACCGTCCCAACCAATTCCGAGGTTATATATTTGGAAGGGCAGGTCAGTCCGTTCCTTGGTTATGGAAGCGGAGAAGAAGAATTCCTCTTGGGGACCAATTCCGCGGGAGTTACCCAAGGGCTTCAACTATCTGGGAACCTCGGAGGTCCTCCTTCGTTCTACGTTGATAGGAAATCTGGGCGGTGGAGTCGCCGGAGATACTAGATGGTGGAACGCCCACAGTGTAAATATGCTGAACGGCAATGGCATATCCAGCGGTCCAACCCTCACCGGATTCAACACCGGATATTATTCGTTGACTATGTCTGGCGCTGGCTGCGCGCGCAATCCAACGGTGGTATCGAGCGGGAACGCCCTAAGGATCGCCGATCCAGGATTCAACTGCCCCATTAACTTATCCGTAGATGTGGCGAAGATTCCTGGGAATGGAGGTAGGCAGGCGACGCTTCCGTCGACGACCTGCGTGAGTAATTCCCCGACCTCGACGCGGTTCACCGTGACGGCCCACGTCGCGATTGCGCATGGGATCACTCCCGGCCTGACCTTCCCGCTCCAAGGCTTTGCGCAGACTGGGTTTAATCAAACCTACACCGCCATCCAGGGGACGTCGGGGACGACGTTGGTAGGTACCGTGACCGCACTGAGCGGCGTGTGCCCAGCATCTACTGCGTCGAGCGAAGGCACCGCCCTAAGTGGAACGAGCGCGTCCAGCACAGTGTGGACCCTCGCCACCTCTACTACGCTTCTCGGAGCCAACACGGGAGTCACAGCCCGCAATGGTCAGCATTTCTGCGCGATCGTCGGCCAGAACGGTGGCGACTTCGGGTTCCCGGGAAGCCAGTTCTTTTCTGCGGTCGATGATCAGGGGAATCCGCTGCCGGGAGCTCCGGCGCTGGTCCCGAACTCTGAACCAAGGGACTGAGAACTTCACGGGCTATATCACCAATGCGGTGCAGAGCACGGGCTTTACCGCGACGTCGGTCTCGGGAACCACGCTGACGACCTCGGCGAGCGTGACCCTTCCGACAGGGGTGATGCTCTTTAGCAACAGTCTCAACTATGCTGGCGCGACGATTGCGACTGGCGGGACCGGAACGACCTTCACGATCACTAATCCCGGGAGCATTAGCTTCTCTGGGTCCGCAGGCTCGAATGCCTTTCTCCCCGAGCTGAACGTGACGGCGTTGAACCCGTACACGATCACGGGGGCGACATACGTTCCGGCATCCGGCACCGTTCCTGCGAAAGTCTCGTTCGTGGTTTCGGCCGCGCCTGGCTTCATCGAGGGGAGCGAATTCACCATCTCCGGCATCACCCCGAGCGGCTACAACAGAACTTACGTCGCGGATGGCTCGACGACGCAAAGCAGGACGACCATCGTCGGTATTCCAGTTACCGGGCCGGCTGGAAATCCACAACCACTTAGCAATCCCGGCGCCTATTCGTCCGGCGGAACGATGGTCTCTGTGGTCATGCCAGGGACGAGAGTTCTTGGCATCGAGCAGGGAAATTTCATCCTCCCCTACGGCTCAAATGGTGGAACCGGAACCGGGGGGATTGGAACATACGCGCTGAATAATCTTAGCGGCAACACGAACACCTTGACGGTAACAGCGGTGCCGCCGACCTCGGCTGCAGGGACATTCAATGCAACGACTCCATCAACACAGCCGGTAGTTGTTGGCACGAAGTTCGCGCAGGGAAGTAATACCTACACCGTAACTAGTGTAAATGGGGGCGGGAACTTCGGCGTAGACACCACCACCGGCCTCACCACGGGGACCGGGAATATGACCGGCGTTATAGGCTCCGCTGGGAGTCCTGTGACCCTGTTCGCGTGGCCCGGGCATTACTATAGCGCGGTTGCCGGGACCACCACGGCGAATCCTTACGGCGGCGTCGTCACCGCAAGGACGAATGGAACCCTCGGGGATATTTTTTCGACAATCGGGAGCAACATATTCAGCGTGACGTCTGCTGCCGGCAGATTTGGATGGTGGGGCGCGCTTGGCAATGTATCCATGCTCTATGGCCCATTCCCTCAGACATCGGGCGGCGCGCCGGATACGACGAAGCTTGCATCGCTCTGCACGAAGGCCACGGACCTGAACAGCTTCGCGAGCGCCAACGGGCTCACTGTTCATTCCCTCTATCGCCTGGACGATCCGGGGATGTTCGCTGATTCTGAGTCAGGCGAAATTCACCGGATCGATCACCGGGGCAAGTGGCAGTACGGCGACGCTCAATGTCGCTTCGACCCAATACGGCGCCATTGCAGCGCAGCCCACGTCGCCTGCAACGGTTATTGCGGGTCCGAGGGTGGCTGGATGCCCGAGCGCGTGCCCGACGATTACAAGCGGTTCGGGCGCGACTTATGCCCTGTCATTCGGGGTTGGGGCCGCGGCCAATCTAGCCTCGACCTCGGGCTTGAGCGCCGGCAACTTCAAGCCCGCTGCGCCGAACATGGCGAACTCGGCCGTCGCTGGACTCTCGGGGAGCACCCTCACCGTGAGTTCGATCCCCGGCGCGTCGTTCACCGCGGCGCTGGGGAATGGATTTACCGGCCATATCGACAACGGCACGATCGGCGTCCCAGGCACTGCGCTCACCGTGACGTCGCCGACGTCAGGATCTCCTGCGGTGGGAATCGGGATGACGGTCGGCGATGCGGCTGGAGATTTCAGTCCAGTGCATGTTCTGAGCCAATTAACCGGAACTGCAGGGCTTGCCGGGACGTACACGGTTGATGCGTCGGTCACGAGCGGAGCGAGCCAAGTTCTTATGGGGAGCGGGCAGATCCCCGAATCCGCGAATACGCTTTTTGTCAGCAATAGCACGGGAATTTCCTCCGGCATGGTCGTCACGAATGGCGGGGTGAATTTGACGGGGAACCCCCTCGTGGTGACGGGGACTTGCACGGGCACCGCGCCGGCGACCTGTCCGGTGGGGAACAACTATTATCCGACGTTTACGACTCCCGTCAGCATGGTGGCGGCCTGGTCGACGCTGATCCCTGGGCAGTACCTGTCGTTCGTCAATAGCCCCGTCAAAATCCTAGACTATCAGGGCGCGTGCGGCCAGACGGGAGCTTATAGCGGCGGCCCAGGATGTTACACGGTTTACAATCCACTGAGCCTGTCCATCTCCCCCGGAACGACAATCACGACGACTGGGATCACCGACGGCGGGGCGGTTGCTCCGGGCCGCGCTCTAACGATCAGGGATCAGGGTCCGGGGGTCATATTCCCCGTCGCGAATTACAGTGCGGGGACCGGCACGCTGGACCTCTCGGGAACATTTGACACATCGCTCCTCGGCGGCACGCCTACGGTCATCCAGGCCCAGATCTCCTACACCGCGAGCGGTCCTCCTGTCCCCGGGTGCTCGGCGTGCGCCTGGACGAACCTGACGGGGTACGCTGCGACGCCGGATTCCGGGACAGTGTTCAATTGGAAGGGCCAGGCGGTCAACATTCCCGGCAAGCAAGGCCCGCTATACGTCTCCGTGCGGGCTGCGAATGGGACCGCCTACGCGACGATGCCGAACTTCGTCAACATCGGCCTAGCATTCGAGACTTACGGGGAGGGTCAGCTTGGCGCGTGGCCCGGCGGCGGCGCATCCGGAACGATTTGGTCGAGTGGGCTCTGGGCCTTTAACTCATGGTCTATTGGGAACATAGGACCATCCACCGCCTCTGGACTGCTCCCCGGACAGACGACACCTAATATCGGCGATCGGTTTAATATCATTGGCTTCCCTGACGGACCAGGCATCTTAAACCAAAAGTTGACGAACGCGCTAGGCGTTCCGTCAATGGAGATCGATACGATCCGCGATGGAATTGGCATAGGGAACGAAATTCTGGGGAATGTCGTCCAGAGGCAGATGGTCGGGGTCGGCGACGGGACAACGACCGTATGGTGCTCAACCACCAACTTCTGCGCGGTACCAAGCGTCAGCGGGCAGTTGGTCTTCAATGCGGCGACCATGACGGGGGCGTCGTTCTCAGGGTCTGTGTCCGGTTCGGTCGTGACTATTGGGTCGCTCTCGGCCGCTAGTCCCGGAACGTGGGGCGCTATCCAGCCCGGGGAGGTTCTATCCGGGGCCGGAATTTCTGGCGCACCGACGCTGCTTTATTGCTTGACGAATTGTGCTGCGTCGTCTGGAGGATCTAGTTCGACCTGGATGCTCAGCGTGAGCCTCGGGACGATTGGGACCGAACCCATGCGTGCGGACCCGCCGGGCAGCACTCCTTGGCCGCTATTCCGGGCCGCCGGTAACGGCAACAGTTCTTTTAGCCAGGCGCTCATCCAGGCCGGGACATTCAAGATCACTCAGCTTCTCAGTGGCGTGACCACGACACTTTGCCAAGACACGACCGCCTTTGCATACAACAACGAGAATGGAACCTGCACTGGGGTTAATGTCTCGTCAAGTTTCGTGAACTATCTGACGGGCGACTACTCTGTGACGTTCACCACGGCGCCAGCGAGTGGCGCTGTCTTAAGCGCATCTTGGACAAACATCCAATCCCCTGAGGCGTTGACCTCCTTGAACACGCAGCGCCCGTTCCCGGTAGACTGGTTCGGCACTGGTCCGGCAACGAGTGGGCCGATCTCCTCCGCCTTCGGCCGCTCTCCGAGCGGGATCAGCGGTCATATCATGGCAGGGCCGATCTCAGATAATTTTTGCTACAGGCTGTCTGTCAACACCACCTACCCCTATTGCGCGGTCGGCTACTCGCAGGCGATCTCCTGGCTCTACAACACGAGGTTCCAGACGATCCCTGGGCAGAACCTTTCTCCGCTGATGTCTGGCTATGACTGGCGTCAGGAGGGGCCAACGACCCTCACGACGGGCGTCAATACGGATGGCGCGAGTACAGAGCAGTTCATCCAGTGGTCACAGGACCTCATTAGAAAGTCGACGTTCTCGGGAACGATCGCGAGCTCGACGGCGACAGCTGGTGTCCTGACGCTCACAGCCCCTGCGGTTGGGGATATGTGGGAAGGAGAGATCGTTGGCTGTAATCCGTTCAGTCTAAGCTGCGCGATTCCTCAGGGAACCTTCATCACCGGGCTGGCGAGTGGAGCATGGGGCGCGTCGGGTTCGACTTATAATCTATCGAATCCGAATAGCACTGCTGCGTTTCCGATCGCGTCTCCGACCACGATGACCAACGCGGTCTATTACACAGGATCCACGCCGCCTGTTTATATGGGAACCGAGAACGACACGCTCGTTCAGCCGGGAAGCGGCGGCCCAAGCTTCCACTTGACTGCTGGGAGCTTCGCCTCTGCGGCGCGTGCGAGCCGGCGATGGGCGGCGCTGGCCTGGGGCGCGCTGGCGAACGGGGCTAGCGCAAAGGTTCCAATGCTTGACCGAGTCAAGGCCGATGCGACGGGGTGCGATGCTGCGGCTATTGCGTCACCGTGCTTCGACATCGGAAACACCTTCGCAGCGCGCCACAGCGGAACGATCACGGGATCGCAGATTGTAGTCACTGGCGGCCTGGCGGCCCACGAGCGCCCATTCGTCGTAGGGCAATTGCTGACTTGCTCCGGCTGTGCGACAGGGCATTTTATCACCTCGATTTCCGTCCCGCCTACGCAATCGACGCAGGCGGGCGCTGGCGAGGTCGGCCAGACATTCACAATTACAGCGGATGGGTCACTGCTCGCGGGACCGACGACTGAGACAGTAACGGCGGGCTGCTCGGGAACATCCGGGACCGGGGCGAACTGCATTGACGTCGCATTCTCGATCAACACGACAGGAACATACGGGACCGCAGCTTCTCTCGCGACATGCGGCGAGGACAACCTGAACGGCAACGCGCCGAACAACCAGCCGCCAAGAGGCGTCTGCCAGACCAATGGCGTCGGCTCTTTGGCCCGTGACTTCCGTATCGGGACGAACCAGCATATGTGGTCTATCGTTCCGCCTGCGACTGCACCTGGTCCCGGCTCTCCATACGATGATGGCCGGGACATCGGAGGTCAATTCAATCAGAGCGCGGCGTTCACTTGCAATATCGTCGCTGCCAAGGTCGTCCAGTGCGTGAAGGGCGCGGCCTATGATCAGACGACACATCTGCTGATCGGTATTGGCTCTTGGGCAAGCGGGTCTACCTACATTGAGTACGGAGACGCGGTGGTCGGCACCGGGTTTAATTCCGCCGCGCTCGGGAATGTTGGTGGGCAGCCCCTGCCGTTCACGCCGGGATCTGGGTACACCAACGGCGTCACCCGAGTGCAGGGGAACACTACGACCTGCCATCAAATAAGCACCCCATACATCACTCCGGCGATTGATATAACGGTCAGCGGCGGATCGATCGTTAATACCTATTGGTCAGCAGCCGGGGCTACGAGCGCGCAAGGACTCAGCAACGGCGGATCATGTACTTTTGACTTGACTTCGCTCGGTGGGATTGGTGGCTCCATCGGAACGATGCCGTTGACGCCATTTGACGGCTCATTTGGGATCGCAACGTATAGCAGCGACAACAACATGATCGGCGATCTGCTCTACGACAACTCGGGCCTGCCTGGGAATCCGCTCAGCCAGTTCTTCACTTGTCAGGCTGGGAGTGGATATTGCGAACCGGGACTCCCGGTGATGCCGTGGGGCGGGTTCATGGCTGCGGCGGTGAGTGGGTGAGCCGCTCCGGCTTTGGCAGGGACCGGTTCGGCAATCTGGGCAAGCTCGCGCTACTGTTCGATCGGCTCTTATCAGCACCACACTGACTCGTCGGCGCATCGGAAGCGTCGTCGCGAGAACTGGGGGCAGCCTAGCAGGCTGTTGAAAAAGTCCGCCGCGTGGGGTCGAAACCGTGAACACAATAGAATCCAACGGAGTCCGGAACGGAATCGAACTACGGCGGAAATGAGTTTTTCAACAGCCTGCTAGTGTACGTTTCTCGTCTCACCTTTTTGTCGCATCTCGTTCTCTGCCTTGCTTGTGCGGGACTAGCTTTTTTTGCATGGGTCAATGGCGTGCCGCAGATCATCTGGGCGAACGACATGAGCATGATGACGAGCGTGATCGGCGCGCTGTTCGTCGGCTCGGCAGCTTGGCTCGGCTGGCAGACGTGGCGAATTGGAGAACCTCTGTCGGACGACAGAGGGCGGAGCGGCGCTCCCTCGTCTTTCGCCTTTCTTCCGTCGTCTGATTACGGTCATTTGGCCGAGCGACTTTGCGTCATGGCGGGGTTCGTTGGGGTCAAGGCGCGGATTTGCTGGAAACGCGGGGCTGGGATGACCGGGCCAGTGGCGTGGTGGAAGTCTGATATTCGTCGTTGAGATCCTTTCGAACGGCGGCGATCTGGCGCAGTTCGAACTCGGTGAAGCGCAAGCCGCGCCAGCGCTCGGCGGCTCGAATGAGCGCGCCGAACATAAGCTTGAGCACCGGCTTCTCGCCGAAGCCGTTGGGAATGATCTTCAGCCGTCGGCGCTCCTCGACGAACAGCCGTTCGAGCAGATTCGTCGTGCGAACGAAGCGGCGATGGGTGACCGGCAATCTCAGGTGCGCGATGCACGCCTCGAAATCGTCCTCGAAACAGGCGAGCGCGCTCGGCAGGAGATCGGCGTCGTCGGCGCGGATGCCGGCCGCCAGTTGGCGGGCAATCGCCCGCGACGGCGCCTGATAGCAGGCGCTGACGCGCGCCTTGGGCCATAGGTCGGTCGGGACCTTCACCGCGAGGTTGCGCATGCGGTGCGCCAGGCAGCGCTGGCGCGCCGAGCGTGGAAAACATTCCTCGATCGCCCGGATGATCCCCGGCGCGCCGTCGGATACGACGAGCAACGGATCGCCGAGCCCGCGGGCGCGCAGATCCTGGAAGAACGCGCGCGCCGTCTCGACGTCCTCCTTGGAGCCCGCCATCAACGCCAACAGGACCTTGCGCCCGTCCTCGCCAATCCCCCAGGCTGCGAGCACGGCCTCACGCCGCTGGCCGGGCCGCAGCCGCTCAGCGATGCCGTCGACGATGGCGTGCTCGGAAAGATCGCGTTTGCAGAAGTCCTCATATTCGGCCCACAGCCGCTCGGTGATCTCGCTGACTGCCGCCCGCGATAGAAGCCGTCGGCCCGTCTCGTCGGTGAACGCATCCTCGATGTCGCGCGTCGACAGGCCTCGCGCGTAAAGTTCGACCGCCAGCCGCTCAAGTTCGCGCGTGCGCCCCGAAAGCGCCGCCCGCACGCCCGAAACAAAGGGTTCGGGCGTGTCGCGAACCTGCGGCGCCGAATATTCCACCGCGCCCTCCGCGGTCTTCACCTTGCCCGGCCGATAGCCGTTGCGGTAGCCGGCCTTTTCGCCGGCGCCGCGCTCATAACGCTCGCGGCCAAGGACATCGGAGACCTCGCCCTCGAGCGCCTCCTCGACGATCAGGCGCAGCGCCAGGCGGACCAGATCGCTTCGCCCCGCCGCCGTTCCCAAATCTCCGTTCATCAAGGCGCGAAGCTCCTCGCGCGTGCGTTCGGGTGCGGATAGTCTCTCCATCGGGATGCTCCCTGGGGCCTCCGGCGCCAACCGAAAGCCCGTTCTCCTGCTTCTCTTCAGGAAGGGTGCATCCCAACCCCATTTTCCAGCAAGCCTACGCCTTCACCGTTCGTTGGCACGGCGATGGGACTTTCTTTGCAGGCTAAATCACTCGCTGCGGGAGCAACTAGCTTCACCGCGCTTGCGACATCGCTCTTCACCACTGCGAGTGGCGGGACCGCGGCGGCCCTAATCGCTATCATGACGTTCAATCTTGAAGCAGGCGTCAGAAGAGAGCAGCGATGATTCTCGTCGTACGGGCTGCTATACTTGTCATTTCTACCAAGTCCTCGGTCGTCGCGATAGCCGGCGTCACGGACAAAATGCTGTTCGCCCAATGAGATACGACCGCTCGCCCATCCGGATCGGGATTGCCGATCTTCTTTTGTACGTGGTCAGCGTGGTCATGTCGCGGCTGCACCGACAAGGGCCAGGGTTCGATGGAGTTAAGCAAAGGCGGAATTTCTCATAAGCGCCGATTGGCCTGTCGCCCTCGACTCGGGCGTCGATCTTCGGGCTGTCGGCCCTTCGAAAAAGCCCGTGCTTTACGGTTCTCTCCAGGTCGGAGGCGCGTCGCTGGATCGCGACAGGCTCGGCGATTCGCCATCTCTCACAGTAATCGCTGACGGTTCGGTCGTGCGCGCGGATTCGAAATAGGAAGCGACCACGTTGCGCTGCATTGAGACAGGGATTGGGGCCTCGAGTTCAGCCTCTATTCAGATCATGAGCTCGCGAGGCGCGAAGTCGGTTCCGTGCGAGTCGAAGTCACCGGTCTCAATCCGCGGTCATCATCCAGTTGGCGCCCAATTATGTCGAGCAAACCGTCAACATCGTTAGCTTCGACCTGACCGCGGACGGCAAGATTACACGCCGGGAGCGCCGCTTGAACCGATCGCCGACGCCTCAAAGGGGTGAAGCCGTGGACTTCTTCAGTACTTTCGCTGTTTCGTTCGGATCCATGCTGCTCGTGGCCGCGCTCATCGCCTCGTGGCTCTTTCGTTCCTCTGCCGCGCCACTTATCGCCAAGATCACCGCCCCGGTTCTCATCGTCGCGCTCGCTTGTGCAACGCCATATCAAGTCAATGCGATGCTGGGATTTCCTATCCCGGCGCCGCCCGCAACGCTGCCCGCTCATGCCGAACTCATCGCCTTTGTCGCGCATGATGACGACGCGCGAGTGGATCTGTGGTTACGTCAGAGCAACGCCCAGCCGCGCGCCTATGAGACCACGCTGAACGACAAGCTCAAACGGACACTACGCGAGGCACAGAGCAGGCTCGGCCATGGCGGAAGAGTAATGTTGGTGAAAGCCCGCCCGGGAACGAAGCGAACCGGCGTCATGGAGCAGCGTGCGCGAGACGATCCCGGTTACGAACTGGACGATTCCGTCGTCTCGCTTCCTCCGAAGGCCTGACTCGTCAGCCAGGGATTGGTCGAGGCTTGGATTTGCTGGAAACACGGGGCTGGGATGACTGGGCCAGCGGCGTGATTGAAGTCTGATATTCGTCGTCGAGGTCCTTTCTGACGGCGACGATCTGGCCCAGCTCGAATTCCGTAAAGCGCAGCCCGCGCCAGCGCTCGGCGGCGCGGATGAGTGCGCCGAACATGAGCTTGAGCACCGGCTTCTTGCCGGAGCCGTTGGGAATGATCTTCAGCCTTCGACGTTCCTCGACGAATAGCCGTTCGAGGCGCTGCGCGTTCTGACGCTTCAACAGCGAGAGCGTCAAAGTCTTTCCGCGGTTCTTGGCGGCGGTGCGATCCTCACCAGGGCCTCGCGAGCGACGTATAGCTCCTTCAGTTCGAGCAAGACCTCGCTTCGGGCTTGGCGCGCCTCCAGTTCCAGCAATGCGCCCATGCGAGCCAGCATCGCCGCGTCCAGGCGATCGGTCTTCGCCAGCTTGCCGGTCGCCTCGGCGAAGCGGCGCGCCTGACGGGGATTGACCTTGACGAAGGGAACGCCGGCCGCGCTCAAGGCGCGCTCGAAGGCGCGGGGATAGGGGCCGGTCGGCTCGACGACGACGCGCTCGACAGGCGTCTGCGCGCACCCCTTCACAAACGCCTTATACCCGCACTTGTCGTTGGCGAAGCGGCGGCTCGCGCCGTCGGCCAAGCGATGAGCGTCGAGATGGTCTTCCGACACATCGACGCCGATGGTGTCGTTGTTCATCTTTTCCGCGCCTCTGCTTGTCATTCGGGGCTCTCCCCCAGCTCTCCCCCGGGGTATCCGTCCAGGCCGTAAGGTGCAAAACCGCGACGTTCCTTGCCGCTCTTCGCAATGACCGCATCGATGCGCCTTGCCTGTTCGACGGGCCCATCAATGGCGAACGCTTGCGCGCCTATGTCGAGCAGTTCCTCGTCCCGACCCTCAAGCCGGGCGACGCTGTGATCCTCGACAATCTCGGCTCCCACAAGGGCAAGGGGGTGCGGAAGGCCATCCGAGCTGTCGGAGCCCGCCTCGTCTTCCTGCCCAAATACTCCCCCGACCTCAACCCGATCGAGCAGGTCTTCGCCAAGTTCAAGACTTTGCTGCGAAAGGCCGAAGCGCGAAGCTACGCGGCGATCTCCGACGCAAGCGGTAAAATCCTCGCCCAGCACCCGCCCGCCCAATGCGCCGCATACATAAGGAACTCAGGATACGCGTAAAGCCAAATGCAGAAGGTTCTAGACGATGAGAGGCACAACGCATTCGATTCCCTTTGCGTCTTCTTTCGTAATTTCAAAGGAGGTCCCGTGCTACGGATCACCATCATCTCCGCCCTCGTCCTCGGACTTAATCCAGAGATCAGAGGTGCCCCTCTTGCGACGGACAAAACGCCTTCACCGCCGTGCAAGCCACTTGCCAAGCTCTGGGCCGACTTCGACGCTAACGTTCACTTCACCGCGCTGACGCCCGGGCAATTCCATTTCGTGGAGGGCCTTTACGTTGGAAGTCCTGCAACTCCGGAAGGCTTGCCACCCGGCGACGGCGCACTGCTCGCGACTCACGACGGCGCAAAGAATGGCATTATTATCTGGACCCGCGGTCCGCTCGCCTGCGCTCCGATCCCAATCAACGAAAAACTCATAAAGCTCGTCGCCGGTATTAGAACCGGCGCGCTCGACGGCAAGGGCGACGAACTGTGATCACGAAGACAGCGAGTTGAATGTGTCAAGTACGAATTGCTGTTCAAGCGTGAGGGCGAGGGCTTCAGCCTCGATAGAGGCCAAGCATATGATCGGTTCACGAAGACTATCACTTCGCGACCCAAAAGAACGATCGACTCCGTCCATTCGGCGAACACAGGTCAAGCATTCGTCGCGCCACGCCAATCGCAGCGATCGTCCAGATTGACCCTCAGCGCGCTGGGCGCGCTGCTCGCCGAGCATTCTAAGGCGGCAGAGCACGCCGTCGCAGTTCCGCGAAGTGACTGCGACGATGATCGCCTGTGGCTCATCGAGCTTGCGCTTCCGGGCTGGCTCATTTTCAAACTCGCGACGCGAATATAATCGAATAGGAACCGCGCTTCGGCCAACAGGTTCACAACTACCGCCACTTGCCAAACCATGGTGTCGGCCGCCCGGAGATCCGATGGAAACGCTTTTTGTTGTCGCCTGCGTGGCGAATCCCCTGCGCTGGCGCTCGCGCACTGTGCTCGCGCGTGCTGCCGTCGCTGACTGGCTAAAGGAACCCAATGTCCATGTGTCGTTGGCAGAATGCGCCTATGGTTCCCGCGACTACGATCTAGCAGACGTAGCGTCGGCCCGTGTCGCTCATATCCCGCTTCGCGCCACCACCATGGCTTGGTCGAAGGAGTGCCTGCTCAATATCGCCATCGCGCATTTGCCGCCGGGCGCGGACAAAATCGCCGTCCTCGACGCTGACATTACCTTCCGCCGCGCCGGGTGGGCAACCGAGGCGTTGGCGGCGCTCGACCTTTATCCCGTCATTCAGCCCTGGGACACCGCCTACGACCTTGGGCCCCATGACGAGCACGTGCAAACGCACAAAAGCTTTGCCTCCGTCTGGCACGCGGGCAAGCCGGTGGTAGCCACCAGCCCCTCCTTCTGGACTTTCAACGGCGGCTATAACATCTATCCACATCCAGGCTACGCATGGGGCTGGCAGCGGCGCGTCCTCGACCGCATCGGCGGCCTGCTCGAAATCGGAGCCATGGGCTCCGGCGACTATCATATGGCGCTCGGCATGGTCGGCAATCACGAGGCCTCCGTGCCTGTGGATGTGAGCGAAGGCTATAAGAACTCAATCGCCTCGTGGGCGACCCGCGCTGCCTTCGAGGTCAACGGTAAGCTCGGATTCATCCACGGCACGATCGAGCATCCTTTCCACGGCCGCAAGAGCGACCGCGGCTATCAGTCTCGCTGGCAGATGTTCCTCGACAGCAGTTTCGACCCGACGATCGACCTCAAGCGCAACACCTATGGTGTCCTGGAATTCTCCGGCGCCAAGCCCAACCTCGAGCGCGCCTTCGACTGCTACCTCCGCGCGCGTGAGGAAGACGTAAACACCCTGACATAACAAGGGGCACTCGTGCTTCATCACGACTTCCAATTCACAAAATAGCACTTTCGCCGCAGGACGGTTCAGCAAAGGCGTCAAATCTGTCTTCGCATAGAAAGCGAATGAGGCCAATTAAGTGACCTGCGAGACAACTGCTTCCAGTTGCTTGAGCGGGTCCTACTCCCCAAGGGGAGCGTTTTTTGCATATGGCGCTAACGAGGGGTTTGCCGATGACGGACTTTCTTCCATCTTCTCTGAGACCGTCCCCCAATTTTGACATCATTTCCAAATTCCGGTTCGCGATTAGCGTGCAGGCGTCGGGCCGGACATCACCTCGCATAGTGATCTCGGCGCCGCTGGCGGTGGCCATCACGATCCTTCGGATGACCCTGTCTGCGTGGAGAAATTTGTCAGCATGGTCGACAGCGAGCATCGTAAGGGCGATTTCCCCGACGTGTGGTTTCCGCATAAGCCGCGGAGGCCGTCTCTGTTGTCGCCTGATGAGTCAGCATCCTCGCCAATGATCTCAATGGCGTCCGGCACGCTGGACGCTCGCACCACCAGCGGTGTTCAACAAGCGCTCAAGATACTTGGGTATCGCGTTACGGTCGACGGCAATTACGGCCCCAAAACGCGACAAGTTGTCACGAGCTTCCAGATGCACGCCGGAATCATCGCCGACGGAGTTGCCGGCACGCAGACGGAAGGAAAGCTGCTCATCGAGCTAAAGCCGCTCGGACCACCTTCTGCGATGCAGGCCTCGAGAGCATCTTCGAAACGGGCGAGCGCGCTCGGCAGAAGAATCGGCGTAGTCGGTGCGAACGCCGGTAGCCCGTTGGCGCGCGATCGCGCGCGAGGGCGCCTGATAGCAGGCGGCAACCCGCGCCTTTAACTCCGGCCATAGGTCGGTCGGGACCTTGGCCGGGAGATTGTGCATCCGGTGCGCCACGCAGCGCTGGCGCTCCGATCGCGGACAGCATTCCTCGATCTCTGTCGGAGACCACGAGCAGCGGATCGCCGACTCCTCTGGCGCGCAGGTCCTGGGAGAATGCTCGAACCGTCTCGACGTCCTCCTTCGAACCCGTCATCAGCCCCAGCAGCGATTTGCGTCCACCCTCGCCAATGCCCCAAGGCGGCAACAACCGCCTCCCGCCGCTGGCCCGGCCCAACCGCTCGGCAATGCCGTCGACGAACAGATAGACGATCGCGCGCTCGGAGAGGTCGCGCTTGCAGAAGTCTTCGTACTCGGCCCACAGCCGTTCGGTAATCTCGCTCACCGCCGTCCGCGACAGAAGCCATCTGCCCGCCGTCGGTGAACCTGTCCTCGATGTCGCGCGCCGATAAGCCTCGTCGTACAGTTCGACCGCCAGTCGCTCCAGCTCCCGCGTGCGCCCCGAAAGCGCAGCCCGTACGCTGGAGACGAACGGCTCAGACATGTCGCGAAGCTGCGGGGCCGAATAGTCCACCATGCCTTCCGCGGTCTTCACCTTGCCCGGCCGATAACCATTGCGGTAGCCGGCCTTTCCCCTTCGCTCCGCTCATAGCGCTCGCGGCCAAGCACGTCGGCCACCTCGCCTTCAAGCGCCTCCCTCGACGATCAATCGCAGCGCCAGGCGCACCAGATCGCTTCGACCCGCCACTGTCCCCAGTTCTCCGTTCATCAAGGCGCGAAACTCCTCGCGCGTGCGCTCCGGCGCGGATAGTCTCTCCATCGGGATACTCCCTGCGGGCCGCCGGCGCCAACCGAAAGCCCGCCTTCCTGTTGCGATTCAGGCAGGGTGCATCCCAAACCTTTTCCAGCAAACTTAAGCCTTCACCCTGACAACTGCTCCGAGAGCGGCTCGCATGGTCATTTGAATAGTGGCGAAGGCACTCCACTCTCAGATTCCGTCCAACCCGAATCCTTTGACGCGCGCCGAGCTCTTACTCCTGGTAGCGGTCGCGATGCAGCGGCGCAGCAAAAAAGCGGAAGCGAAATAGTCCTGCGCAAACGACCGGTCCGCGCACTTTGGGAGTCTTAAGCCAAGAGACACGGGAGATTTCTATGACCGATACAGCATCCGCGATCGCGGCGGGCCCGATTGTCGAGACCTTGCGTCCAATAATATCCGCCGTTGTCACGGCGATAGTGGGCGTGGCCGTAACGTTTGGGGTCGCGCTGCTGAAGAGATGGACCGGCGTCACGCTGCAATCAGCCTATGTCGATTCGCTTCGTCAAGCTGCGCAGACCGAAGCAGGAGTTCTCGTAGCCGAGGCGACTGATAACTTGTCATCTCGATCCATTACCGTAACATCGCCGGCGATCGCGGCAGCCGCTGCACGCATAGCCGCGGCGATGCCTGAAGCTGTCAGGGCTGTCGGTAAAACTCCAGAGGATCTCGGCCGACTTGTCGCGGGCGAAATCGGTAAGCTACAAGCGAAAGCCAGTGCAATTTCCGTCCCTCCCTCGAGATTTCAAGCGTCGGATCCCATAGCGAAAAATTTCGTCTAAGGAATTGACGACATGCTTAGCAGGGTGTTGAAGAAGTCCCTGGCCACGGGAGTTTTGATGTGATTCTGCTTTCCGCGCGAAGGTGCGGGGACCGAATCATGCGAGGCGAGGACGAACGGTCGGGGGCGCTGTTCAGTTGCGTCGATCTCGAGGCGCGGGTTGGCAAGGATCATCCGCTGCGGACGATCCGCCTGATTGTGAACGCGGCTCTGGCTGCGCTCGCCGGCGATTTTTCGGCGTTGTACTTGCGGATCGGACGGCCGTCGATTCCGCCGGAGAAATTGCTGAGAGCGATGCTCCTGCAAGCGTTCTATTCGATCCGCTCGGAGCGGCAGTTGATGGATCGGCTGGAGTTCGATCTCTTGTTTCGCTGGTTTGTCGGCATCGGCGTCGACGATGCGGCGTGGGATCACTCGACATTTTCCAAGAACCGCGATCGGCGGCTGGAAGGCGACATTGCCGCCAAGCTCTTGAGCGCGGTTCTGGCGCAGCCGCGGATCAAGCGGCTGCTCAGCACGGACCACTTTTCGGTCGACGGCGCGCTGGTCGAAGCTTGGGCGTCGATGAAAAGCTTCAAGCCGAAGGATGGCGACGAACCGCCGGCCAATGCGGGCGGCCGGAACCGGGAGACGGATTTCCACGGCGAGAAACGATCGAACGACACGCACGCCTCGACCACCGATCCGGATGCGAGGCTCTATCGCAAGGGGCCGGGCGAGGAGGCGAAGCTCTGTTTCATGGGGCATGCGCTGATGGAGAACCGCAACGGCCTTTTGGTCGACGCCTGTCTGACCCAGGCCGACGGCCACGCGGAGCGGATTGCGGCGCCGCACCTGATCGAACCGCGCGCCGATCGGCCGCACGCGATCACAGTCGGCGCCGACAAAGCCTACGACGCCGAGGACTTCGTCAACGAGTTGCGCTCGATGAACACGACGCCGCACGTGGCGCAGAACACAAACGGCCGCTCGTCGGCGATCGACGGCCGCACCGCGCGACACGCCGGATACGCCGTCAGCCAGCGCATCCGCAAACGGATCGAGGAAGCCTTCGGCTGGATGAAGACGATCGGCGGGCAGGAGAAGACCAAGTTCCGGGGACGCGATCGCGTCGGATGGACCTTCACCTTCACGGCTGCGGCCTACAACCTGGCGCGGTTGCCCAAACTGCTGACGACGCCGGCATGAGCGCGCCAGCGAACTGCACACTCGTCGGCCGTTGGCGGATCGTCGAGGCCGACTTTGGGATCGCGATCATCTCGACCTCTGTGGGCCAGCGGCCATCACGATCACCGACCACGGTCGCGGCGAAATCGCCTTCGGCGCTCTCCAGGCCGGCCTCGACATCGAATACAGCCGGTCGTCGGTCGGGTTCACGTGGGAGGGGTTCGACGAAATGGACGAAGTCTCCGGCGACGGCTCTGCCGAACTGCTCGACGACGGCTCCATCGCGATCGAATTCGCCTATCACAACGGCGACGAAGCCCTCCTCAAAGCCAAACGTGAGACTTCTTCAACAGCCTGCTAGGTCAGCTACGACTAATTCGCGGCTCTGCTCTGTTGTGCCTCTTTGGTTCGGCGCACGACTCGCGGGACGCCGCCGTGAGCAAGCTCCACGGAGGACTGAATGAGTTCACCCGAAAGTCCGCCCTGGGGCTTTCTTCAGTGGGCCGTCGCTGGATTGGCTTCAATCGGCGCGAGCGCCGCCGGATTTGTCTGGCGGCTTTTGACTCGGCTTCACACTCTCGAAATTGCGGTTCGGCAACAGCGACATGATCTGGACGTGTCACAGTCCGCCAATGAATCCGCGCTCCTACGTCTTGCTGAGCGTCTGGCGCTACTGCACGACGATCACTATCGTCTACGAGAGACGATTGGCGGGCTCCCCAGTCGCGCTGATATTCATGATCTGGAGCTTCGACTGGGGGAACGCATGGACTTGCTGGCCGTGCGTTTCGACCGCGCTTTCGACCCACATTTTTCTTGATGAGAGACGCGCTGGATCCCTACGGACGCGAACGACGGTTGGCCTAGCAGGCCGTTGAAAAGTCCCTCGCAACGACGAATTGTGTGTGCTTCTGGCGCGTTGGCAGAGGCGAGCGGATGCGGGACGGGGGAAAGCGGTCTGGATTGCTTTTCAGCTATGTCGATCTCGAAGCACTGGTTAGGACCATCCGCTTCGGCCATGCGCGGCATCACGAATGAGGCGGCGTCGGCCTTTCGGGCGAGTTCTCGCCGCTATATCCGAGAGTGGCCGGCCCTCGATCGCGGAACGCTGCGCTATCAACAGCCCGTCTTCAAGACGTCCTGGATGCCCGAGATGACCCCGGGGTCGTCGACGCGCGGCTGGCCCGGCCTGCGGTGGCAAATGCGGGCTAGGCGACTTCCAGGCCTCATCCGATAACCAGAACAAGCTCTTCGCCACGCTGATCACCCAGAAAGATTTAATCAGCCGGAAAATATACAATCAAGATCAACAAACTGTATGGTTCTAAACCTAGAGGAGGCGTGGCGTTCATCGAGCGCAGTTCATTAACGAACTCCTCGGCGTTGTACGCTTGTCTGCGCCGAGCATAATTGGCCTCGTCCGGGCTGGCGCAGGAGCACCCTTCGGCACCATGGAGGCCAGCCTTGACCTGCGAATAGAGAACAAAATTCTTTGGCGTTCTAAGAGACCTGGGGCAAGATCGGATTTTGATGATTTGGAATTTTGGAATGTGTCGTTCGACGATGCGAGTTGTCTTCATGGGCACGCCGGAATTCGCGGTTCCGACGTTGATGGAAATCTCGAAGAGCGGTCATGTACCTGTCGCCGTCTATACACGTGCGCCTGCGCCGGGTGGTCGTCGAGGGCTCGGGACAAGGAAGACGCCAGTTCATTTGGCAGCGGATTCCCTTGGAATCCCCGTCTTGACGCCAATCTCCTTGCGCGACACTCAAACCCAGAAAGCTTTTGACAGTCTGGCGGCGGACGTTGCCGTTGTGGCCGCCTATGGCCTGTTGCTGCCGATCCCCATTCTCAAATCACCACGGCTAGGGTGTATTAATCTGCATCCTTCACTATTGCCACGCTGGCGAGGTGCCGCTCCAATCCAACGCGCGATCATGGCCAACGACACGCAGACCGGCGTGGACGTCATGCGCATGGATGCTGGTCTGGATACCGGGCCGATAGCGATGCGTGAGATGATTCCGATACGCCCTGACGAGACAGCCGGAGACCTGACAAGTCGTCTTGCGGCGATCGCCGCGACGGTTTCGGTAGACGCCTTACAATCAATGGACGCCGGTCTATTGGAGTTTCACGAGCAATCGAGCGTAGGCGTTCGTTACGCGGACAAGATCAAAAAGAGTGAGGCGGAGGTTGATTGGACACAGAGCGCAGAAGCTGTTCGCAACCAAATTAATGGGTTGTCGCCCGCGCCGGGCGCCTTTTCCAAAGTCCTAGCTGGAAACCACCATGAAAGCATTAAATTCTTCCGCGCTGAGGTCGCGACGGGGTCCGGTTCGCCTGGGTCGCTCCTCTCCGAAGATATGCGGATTGCATGCGGCGTAGGCGCCGTTAGAGTTCTTCAGGGGCAGCGAGTTGGTAAGGCCGTGATGAGTGGTCACGAATTGATCCGCGGCGCGAAGCTCGGTCTAGGAGTAGTCTTCGTGCGGTCCAGTGCACCTTTAGCCGTTCCCCAAGCGTAAGTTTGAGCTCCTCGTGGCGGCTCGCAAAATTTGACTTGCACGAAAAAGTCGACGGCTGCGAAATACCTGACCTTGGGCCGCACGAGGATATCCGGGCACGCACTTTGATTTTTTGAGCGGTGATCGCTCCTTGCATAATTTGAGCGACACCGAACATCAAGCCAAATGGCGATGGAGTCCGCCGTTTCGTGGTCCGCTCCCGATTGTTGGACCGCCGGAAGGTAGAGTTTTCCGGCCTTTGTCACGCCGGCGGGCTGGATGCGCCGGCGGGAGTCATGAGGGAAACCGGGGGCTTGTTGCCGATGGCTCCGTGCGGTTGATCCTCGTTGTAGTACTTGCGCCAATTCTCCAACTTTTCCCGGGGCGTCGGCAAGGGTCAGAAACCAGTGCGCGTTCAGGCACTCGGCGCGCAGGCGGCCGTTGAATGCCTCGATGAAGGCATTGTCGGTGGGTTTGCCGGGCCGTGAGAAGTCCAGCGTGACGCCCTTCGCGTAGGCCCAGAGATCGAGGTCCCCGGCTGATAAATTCAGAGCCCTGATCGACCCGGATCGTCTTCGGATAGCCCGTGGATGCACACGCGCCTTCAAGGGCCGTAACCACGTCTTCGGCCCGATAGCTGAACCTTGGATCGATGACGGGCGAGAACCGGCTGAACGTGTCCACGACTGTGAGCACGCGGATCCTCTGACCGGTGGCCAATTGGTCATGGACGAAGTCCATGGCCCAGATCTCGTTGGATGTAGAAGCTGCGCGACGATCTCGCGCAGCTTCGCCTTCACTCTCCTCTTCGGCGTCTTGTTGCGCAGCTGCAGGTCCAATTCGTTGTAAATGCGATGGGTCTTCTTCAAATTGATCTCCCATCCCTCGCGGCGCAAAAGAACATGGACGCGCCGGTAGCCGTAGCGGACGCGTGTCGCGCAAATCTGTTTGATCCGAGCTTCGAGACCGGCCTGCTCGCGACGACGGGATTTGTAATGGTAGGTCGAACGATCGAATTCGAGGACGCTGCACGCCCGCCGGATCGACACGCCCCATTCATCACAAACCGCCGTCGCCAGCTCGCGCTTGCGAGCAGGCCTTACAGTTTTCGGCGAATGACGTCCTGAAGCATCTCGCGATCCAGTGACAGGTCCGCCACGATCTTCTTCCGCTTCGCGTTCTCGTCCTCAAGCTGGACGGTTCTATAAACGCGTTTTTCCGGACGGAGACGGGTCGAGTGACGCGATTTTGAGGTGCGGGATCTCGGTTTTGGATGCGGCATAGGGCGCCGCATGCTGCGGCGACCGGGCGGCCCTTTGGCGCGGGGGTCAGGCGGCAGCGAGACGATCGAGGAAGACGAGCCTGCGGAAGTTGTAGACGAGGTTGGCCATGCCGATCTTGGTTTTCGCCCGGGCGATGCCGATGGTGCGGACGAAGAGGTCCATCTTGTCCTTCTGCACGGCGAAGACGTGTTCGACGCCGGAGCGGACTTTGGACTTGAGCGCGTTGGCGCGCCGCGTCGTCTCCGGCATGGGCCGGCCCGCCGGCTTCTTGCGATGGACGCGGCTGACGAACCCGTTCTTTTCGAGGAACGCCTCATTGGCCTTCGAACGGTAGGCCGTGTCGGCCCAGACGGCGCTCGCGGTGTTGGTCTTGTCGAGCAGCCCCTCACGCAGCCGCGCGCCCTCGTAGGCCGCAGCGTCGGTCGCCTCCCACCGCCGGATCAGCCCATGTTCGCGGTCGATCGAGACATGGTTTTGGTAGCCGAATGTCGGAATAGCGATGTCGACCGGAGGAACCGTCCCATCCGGCCTGGCCTTGGCCTTGCTGAACTTGACCGTCCAGCGCCCGTCACGGTCCTTCTGCCGGAGCTTGGCTGGCTGGGCTTTCCAAGCCTGCGGAATGCGCCCCTCCTTGACCGCCTTCTTCTCCTCCTCGGTGTTGCGCTGCTTGGGCGCGGCGATCAGCGAGGCGTCGACGATCTGGCCGCCCATAGCGACGTAGCCAGCCTCGCGCAGCGCCGCGTCGAACCGGTCGAACAGTGGCTTAATCGCCTCGGCCCTGGTCAGCTTTTCCCGGAACAGCCAGATCGTGCGAGCGTCGGGAACCCGATCGGATAGGCTCAACCCGAGAAACCGCATGAACGACAGGCGGTCGTTGATCAGAAACTCGGTACGCTCGTCCGAGAGGGTGTTGGCCGCCTGGATCACCAGGATCTTGAACATCATCACAGGGTCGAACGGCGGTCGGCCGCCCTGCGAGCCGTCCGAGTAGGCCAGCGCCCGCGTCAGCTCGGACCGGAAAATCTCGAAATCGACCGCCGCTGCGAAAGCCTGCAACTGATCGCCGAGATCGCTCAGCCGCTTCAGCCGCTCGTCGACGTCGAAAAGTCCCCCCTGGCCGCGCATCGATTCGCCTCCCACTCCACCTGGGAGTGAATCAGAAAATGCTGGAAGGCGCGAGGTTCTTAGAAGCGTCCAGCTGCTTCAGCCGGCGCATCTCAGGCGGCTGCAGGCCCTCGTACTTTTTCTTCCAATTGAAATAGGCCGCCTGACTGATTCCGGCCTTCCGGCAGATGTCGGCGACGGGAACCCCGTCAGCGCCCTGCCGGAGAATGAACGCCCTCTGGGCGTCCGAGAACCGTGACGCTTTCATCGTTTTCCGCTCCTCCCAGCCACGGGAAAATACCGCGGAAAACTCTAACTCTGAACGGCCCAGTTTTCGCGGAGCGGATCATCGGTGGCGGTGAAGGCGTAGGCTTGCTGGAAAATGGGGTTGGGATGCACCCTTCCTGAAGAGAAGCAGGAGAACGGGCTTTCGGTTGGCGCCGGAGGCCCCAGGGAGCATCCCGATGGAGAGACTATCCGCACCCGAACGCACGCGCGAGGAGCTTCGCGCCTTGATGAACGGAGATTTGGGAACGGCGGCGGGGCGAAGCGATCTGGTCCGCCTGGCGCTGCGCCTGATCGTCGAGGAGGCGCTCGAGGGCGAGGTCTCCGATGTCCTTGGCCGCGAGCGTTATGAGCGCGGCGCCGGCGAAAAGGCCGGCTACCGCAACGGCTATCGGCCGGGCAAGGTGAAGACCGCGGAGGGCGCGGTGGAATATTCGGCGCCGCAGGTTCGCGACACGCCCGAACCCTTTGTTTCGGGCGTGCGGGCGGCGCTTTCGGGGCGCACGCGCGAACTTGAGCGGCTGGCGGTCGAACTTTACGCGCGAGGCCTGTCGACGCGCGACATCGAGGATGCGTTCACCGACGAGACGGGCCGACGGCTTCTATCGCGGGCGGCAGTCAGCGAGATCACCGAGCGGCTGTGGGCCGAATATGAGGACTTCTGCAAACGCGATCTTTCCGAGCACGCCATCGTCTACCTGTTCGTCGACGGCATCGCTGAGCGGCTGCGGCCCGGCCAGCGGCGTGAGGCCGTGCTCGCAGCCTGGGGGATTGGCGAGGACGGGCGCAAGGTCCTGTTGGCGTTGATGGCGGGCTCCAAGGAGGACGTCGAGACGGCGCGCGCGTTCTTCCAGGATCTGCGCGCCCGCGGGCTCGGCGATCCGTTGCTCGTCGTATCCGACGGCGCGCCGGGGATCATCCGGGCGATCGAGGAATGTTTTCCACGCTCGGCGCGCCAGCGCTGCCTGGCGCACCGCATGCGCAACCTCGCGGTGAAGGTCCCGACCGACCTATGGCCCAAGGCGCGCGTCAGCGCCTGCTATCAGGCGCCGTCGCGGGCGATTGCCCGCCAACTGGCGGCCGGCATCCGCGCCGACGACGCCGATCTCCTGCCGAGCGCGCTCGCCTGTTTCGAGGACGATTTCGAGGCGTGCATCGCGCACCTGAGATTGCCGGTCACCCATCGCCGCTTCGTTCGCACGACGAATTTGCTCGAACGGCGAGAAGCCGGTGCTCAAGCTTATGTTCGGCGCGCTCATTCGAGCCGCCGAGCGCTGGCGCGGCTTGCGCTTCACCGAGTTCGAACTGCGCCAGATCGCCGCCGTTCGAAAGGATCTCAACGACGAATATCAGACTTCCACCACGCCACTGGCCCGGTCATCCCAGCCCCGCGTTTCCAGCAAATCCGCGCCTTGACCATCGGTGGCCGACTACCATACCAAAGGTTACGTCGACCCCGACGCTAATATCAGCTAATATAAGCTGAACAATAAATCATATGGCAGCCCGCCGTCGATGAGCACCTCATTGCCAAATATGCAGAAGTTTCTGTTTGATCTGAGGGACAGCCATGGCTGGCCCAACCACGGCAGCCTCGATCTCAGGCAGCACCCGGTTCTTCAGGATCGGCTCGCGGCGCGACAGTTCCTGCAGCGCCAGTGCGCCGCCTTTGTCGTAGAGATGCTTGAATCGATAGAAGCTGTCCCGGCTGTAGCCGATAATTTTGCACGCCTGGCTGACGTTGCCGAGTTGCTTGGCCAGTTCGAGCACGCCGGCCTTGGCGCGAATGATTTTCTGGTCCTTGGTCATGACAGTGTCTCCTGAAGCCGGCGTGGCAGGGGCTGCGCAACCCCGACCATATGTGGACGGCCCCTTGGCAAGCACTTTTTGACGTGACTGCTCGATGGCGATTGCGGTCATATGTCCGGCCCGTCGATGCGAGGCCGAAGCCTGCTGGTCATGATGCTATCCGCTTCGTCCGGCTTCTCATCAGCTCCGCGCGCTCGAGGCGCTGGTCGGGGTACGGAATGTCCGGGTCGGCGGTTCGCCCGGAGTCCATCACTTCAGTGCGCGCTTGCCAAATTCCTGCGCCGTGCCGCGCGGGATTCCTCGATCAACCGCTCGAGTACTGTCGAGGAACGAGGCCGAGCCAGGCTGCAAAGTCGCGACCTGCACCTGAACGAAACGCCGATGGATTCGGCGCGTGGGCCACGAGCGCCGCACTGATCAAGGCGCCAATCCCGGGAACTGTCGCCAAAGCCTGCGATGCTGCGCTCGATCGCCGCTCAGCCTCGATCTGCTCGTCGATAAGCGCCAGATGCGCCTCCACGGCGCGGAGATGATCGGCGAGAATTCTCATGACCCCGAGAGCCGATGGAGGAATGTCCGCGACGTCCAAATCGTTCTCGTCGAGGCGTTGCACGAGATCTGCAAGGTTCTCAACACGCCGTTTCTCGATGACGCCAAACTCGGCGAATTGACTGCGCAGCGAGTTGACCACCGCCGCGCGCTGATCAATCAGCAATTGTCGCGACGTGTGCTGCATCAATGCCGCCTGCTGCTCCGCGGTTTTGACTGGAACGAACCGCGTGTCGGGTGGCGACGCCGCCTCGCAGATGGCGCGCGCGTCGTGGGCGTCGGACTTGCCGCGCTTGACGTAGTTCGGCGAGATCAGCCTCACCCGATGGCCCAGCCGTTCGATCTCGCGACCCCAGTAGTGCGAGGAAGAGCAGGCTTCCAGAGCGACTTCGCACGGCGGCAGTGCGCCGAGAAAACCCAGGACCTTGTCGCGCGAGAGCTTTCGATTGAAAACCTCCTTTTCCGCCTCGTCGACGCCGCGAACCTGGAACCAGCGCTTGGCAATCTCCAATCCGACGCGGACGATCTGACGCATGATGAGAAGCCTTTCGCTGTGTCCCGGTCGAAATCGACCTCCGGCCGTACAGCCTGAACTCCTAGGCTGGGGCCGTCACATCATCAGCTTCGCCCCCGCCACGGCTCAAAGTCCTTGTTCGGAAAGACACCGTCCGTCAGATTAAGTTAAACTTTCCCACCAAATATGACCGGACGAAACACCCCGGGAATGGAATCGAATCGGCCACGGCCGGTCTCAACGGCCCCGCGTCGTACGCGACCTCAGTGCGATCGAGGTAGTTCGTCGCCCGGCCGATACCATTGCGGTAGCCGGCCTTTCCCCTTCGCTCCGCTCATAGCGCTCGCGGCCAAGCACGTCGGCCACCTCGCCTTCAAGCGCCTCCTCGACGATCAATCGCAGCGCCAGGCGCACCAGATCGCTTCGACCCGCCACTGTCCCCAGTTCTCCCTTCATCAAGGCGCGAAACTCCTCGCGGGTGCGCTCCGGCGCGGATAGTCTCTCCATCGGGATGCTCCCTGCGGACCGCCGGCGCCAACCGAAAGCCCGCCTTCCTGTTGCGATTCAGGCAGGGTCAACCCCTTTTCCAGCAAGCCGCGACCCGCGCCCGCAACGACTTGCTCATGACGTCGGAGCGATCGCCCAAGGCTCGAAGTATATGAGTCCGAATGACTTGCCCTCCAATTCGCGCAGCGTAGGCAGCGCCTATAATGGCGCCCATCGACGTACGGGCGATCGCCACTCGACAAATCCCAGAGCTTCCAGCGCCCAAAACGCGCGCACTTCCTCCTGCGCCGCCACCTCCAAGCGCTGTAGCTGCCTTTGGCCGGCGAATATTTACCATCTGATCCCAAGTTCCGTCCACGGTGTCTACTTGTTGCTATCGCGAGCTATCGCGCGCCAACCAATATCGCGCCGGAAAAATCCCTCCGGCCATTTTATGCGATTGACGGCCGCATATGCTTGTTCGCGCGCATTTGCCAAGTCGCCGCCAAGCGCCGTAATCGTTAAGACTCGGCCCCCGTCCGCGAAGATGCCACCGTCGACTTCGCGCGTTCCACCATGAAGAACGACCACTCCTGTCAGCGTGTCGGCATCTTCGATTCCTCCAATCCTGGATCCACGTAGCGGCTCGCCGGGATAGCCTCGCGCAGCCATCACGACCGCAAGCGCGGCATCCGAGCAAAATTTCGGCGGTTCGTCTCGCAGAGTTCCGGTCGCACAGGCAACGAGAAGGGGCAACAAGTCATCGCTAAGGCGAGGTAAGATAACCCCAGCTTCAGGATCCCCAAATCGGACGTTGAATTCGATCACCTTTGGCCCGCGTTTGTCGACGATCAAGCCTGCAAATAGGACCCCTCGAAAGGGTGACCCTCTTTCATTCATTCCCTGTAATGTCGGCATAACAATTTCGCGCGTTATGCGCTGGCTTAATTCTGCGGTCACTATGGCTGACGGAGAATAGGCGCCCATCCCGCCAGTATTTGGGCCCTTATCGCCTTCGCCCGCGCGCTTGTGGTCCTGGGCGCTGGCGAAAGGTATTGCGACCACGCCGTCGCACAAAGCGAAGAACGAAACTTCCTCGCCTTCGAGGAACTCTTCGACGACGATTTCCGCTCTCGCCGATCCGATGGCGTTGGACAGCAGTGCGTCGACTGCTGCCTCTGCTTCTTCAAATGTCTTCGCGACAACGACCCCCTTGCCCGCGGCCAGCCCATCAGCTTTAACGACAATCGGGGCGCCACGGTCGCGGATATACGCCTTCGCCTCATTCGGATCTCGGAATCGCCGATAATCGCTTGTCGGTATGCCAAACTCCCGGCAGAAATCCTTGGCGTATCCCTTGGATCCTTCGAGCCGGGCCGCTTCTCTCGTTGGTCCGAAGCACAATATGCCCGCGTCTATTAGATCGTCCGCCAATCCCGACACCAATGGAGCCTCGGGCCCAACCACCACCAGACCAATAGCTTCTCTTTGGCAAAAGGCGATGACCTTTGCGTGTTCGGCCGGACTCAGCGGCACAGTCTGAGCGACGGTTGAACAGCCCGGATTGCCGGGGGCCACAAAAAGATTGCCGGTTAAAGTCGACTTGGCGCATGCCCTAGCCAATGCATGCTCCCGGGAGCCAGAGCCAAGAATTAGAACGTTCGTTCCTCGCTCTCGCATCCAATTTTACCCAGTCTTTGGAGCCAGACCTGAAATTCATTGACCGGCCTCGTTGGGCCTGATTTTGCAGTGTCTGCAAAGGCTTCCGGAGATTCGTGACGCCCTGGGGCGAGGCCGATTTGGGCTGACTATGATGTGATCCGCGAGTGCTATTCAAGCGATTTGTCGGACCCGGAGTTTCGTGAGCCCAAATGGAGGGAACCCTGGCGCCGCCGCCTCCAACATGCTTTAACGAGCGTCTTTAAGGAGCGCCTTTTGATGGTGGACCGCTCAATCCCGCACTTTCACAATGATCTCGGGGTCTCTGCGATCGAGGTCAGCGTGAAGGAGTTCATGTGCACGGGCGCGAGCCCCCCTTTCGACCATCCTCACATTTTCATCGACATGGGCTCGGACGGCGAGGCGATCTGCTCCTATTGTTCGAGCAGATTCGTCTATGACGGCGACCTCAGTGGGCCGTGCTCGCCCGCCGCGTGCGAATTGCGCGACGTCGCCTGACGCTTGCAGCGGCGCGCTATCATCGCCGGTGCCGGAATTGCTGGACTGACTGCCGCAATTGCGCTGTCACAGGCCGGCTTCAGGGTCGCGATATACGAGAGTGCGGAAACGCTCAAGGAATTGGGAGCCGGACTGCAGCTAACCCCGAACGCGACACGCATTCTAGCACGGCTCGGCGTGCTCGATCGGGTGCTGCCGTTTGCCTCCAGGCCGCGCGCCATTCTCGTGTTGCGGGGTTCGGATGACGCCGAACTTATGCGAATGCCGCTGGACGACGCCGAGCGCCGCTGGGGCGCCGTGTACGGAGTCATTCATCGCGCCGATTTGCAGCGCGCGCTGCTCGACGCAGCTCTCGGCCAGTCGGGCGTCGAACTGACGCTGGGCGCGGCCGTAGTCAACTTTGTCAATGAGGGAAACCGTCTGTCAGTCGGAGTGGCGCACGGCCTCACTCAAACCCGCGACGAGGCCGATCTCCTTATCGGGGCGGATGGCTTGCGCTCTGAGGTTCGTGATCAATTGGGCTTCGGAGCCCGGGATCAGGTTGAGTTTGCCGAACGCGTTGCTTACCGCGCGATTGTCAGCGCCGGTGACTCCAATCCACGGCCATCGCAGAATATCATCCTCCGACTGGGAAGAGAAGCGCATCTCGTCCAGTATCCCTTGCGTGGCGGATCGATCGTCAACTTGGTGGCGACCATCAGGTCAACCTCGCCGCCGGGCGGCGCCTATCCTGCCGATCGCGAGGAGGACGAAGCGGCAAACCGTTCAAGTCTTGAACGTCCATTCACCGGGTGGTCGAGAGAAGCGCGGTGGCTGACGAACTCGCCGGTTCAGTGGCGCGCCTGGCCGATCTATCACCGTCCCCCGATTTCCTCCTTTTCCCTCGGGCGCGTCGCGCTCGCCGGCGACGCGGCTCATCCGATGGTCCCGTTCCTGGCACAGGGCGCGGCCCAGGCGATCGAGGATGCTGGCGCGCTCGCCCGGATCCTCGCACAGGCGCAGGACATCCCTGGCGCTCTCTCAACGTACTCGCGTGATCGCGTAGCCAGGGCGGCTCGCGTTCAACGGGAAGCCGTCAAACTTGGCCGCATCTATCACATGAGCGGTCCATCGGCGTTCGCTCGGGATGCGACAATGCGGCTACTCGGGACGCGCGGCCTAATCGAGCGGTACGATTGGCTTTATGGCGCTTAATGCTGGGGAGACCTCACACGTCATGCCGAACGCCAAGCGGATCTGGGATGCGAACTCAGTGATGAATGTGGAGAATCTGGCTCAGAAACAGCTTGGTGCGTTCATGCTGGGGATGCCGGAAAAAAGGTAGGGGCGCGTTCACCTCGACGATCTCGCCCCCGTCCATGAACACGAGGCGATCAGCGACCTGACGCGCGAAACCCATTTCGTGCGTCACGACGATCATCGTCATGCCCTCCTGCGCCAACACGGTCATGGTGTCGAGCACCTCCTTCACCATTTCCGGATCGAGTGACGACGTCGGCTCGTCGAACAGCATGATCTTCGGGGTCATGCACAAGGCGCGCGCGATCGCCGCGCGCTGCTGCTGACCGCCGGAAAGCTGGCCCGGATACTTTTGCGCCTGATCCAGGATTCTCACTCGTGCGAGCAGCTTCATCGCCAACGCGTCGGCGTCGCGCCTGGGCATTTTTCGCACCCAGATCGGCGCCAGCGTGCAATTCTCCAGAATGGTGAGATGCGGAAACAGGTTGAAGCTCTGGAACACCATTCCGACTTCCCGACGCACTTCATCGATCCGTTTGATGTCGCCGGTCAGCTCCACTCCGTCGACCACGATCGATCCGCGCTGATGCTCCTCAAGTCGATTGACGCACCGTATGAGCGTCGATTTGCCGGACCCAGACGGACCGCAGACGACGATGCGCTCTCCGCGCCCAACCGTCAGGTTGATGTTCCGCAGGACATGAAAGCTCCCGTACCATTTGTGGACGCCGGTGAATCGGATTGCCGCGGCGTCGCCTTGATCGGCGTTGGCCGAAGAGCCCGACATCATTTGCGCCCTTTGGCGAGGATTCGCTCGACGTGGGCCGAGTAGCGCGCCATTCCAAAGCAGAAAGCGAAATAGAAGATCCCGGCGAAGACGTAGCCGGTCACCATGATCGTTGGACCGGCCCAGATCGGATCTTTGATCGCATTGTTCATGGCTTCGAGGAAATCGGTCGCGCCGACGAGCGAAATGAGCGTCGTGTCCATGAACAGGCCAATGAAATTGTTGACGATCCCCGGTATCACCAAGGTCAGCGCCTGGGGCAGTATGACGAGGGCCGTCATCCGCGGATAGTTCAGTCCGAGCGCCATCGCGGCTTCGTATTGTCCCTTCCCCAAGGACTGAAGACCGCCGCGCACTTCTTCGGCCATGTAGGCGGCTGAAAATATGATGATTCCGGCCAACGGACGCAGCAACCGATCGGGCGTCCACGTTTCGGGCACGAACAATGGCAGTAGGTTGTTCGCCATGAACAAGATTGTGATGAAGGGCACGCCGCGCACGAACTCGATGAATACGACGCTCGCTGCTCGGACGGCCGGCAACCGCGAACGGCGCCCAAGCGCAAGAAGCACGCCGAACGGCAGGGAGAAGACGATCCCGACGACGGCCGTCAGCAGCGAGACAAAAATGCCGCCCCACAGCTGCGTATCGACAATCGGCAGACCAAGCCGAGCCGAGCCGCGCAGAAGAACGAGCGCCAGAACAGGATAGACGACAAAAAACAGGAATGCGCCCCAGACCCGCCGGGGCGCATTGATCCACAATAGCCAGATGATTAGAACGGCGCCGATCGCCTCCACCACATCGACCCGCCAGCGCTCGGCGACAGGGTAGGACCCGAACCGCAAGTAATCCCACTTCGCGATGACGAACGCCCAGCAGGCGCCGTCCTGATGTTGGCGACAAGCGGCGCCATCGCTTGCGCTCCAAATCGCGCGCGTCGTCGCCCAGGCGGCCAATTGCGGCAGCAAATATGCGACGAGCGCAACGCAGACGATCGTGACGAAGGTCGATGCGATCGATGAGAAGAGATTGGCCCGAGCCCAAGCCAACGCCCCGCTCGACAGGATCGGCGGCGCTTCTTCAGGCTCCGTCGCTTCACGAACATAGGCTAGCGAGTCCAAGCTCACCGTCCCTTCAGCGCATAACGTGAATTGAAGGCGTTAAGCGCCGTGGCGACCGCAAGCGAAATGACCAAATAAACCGCCATGGTGATCGCCATGACCTGGACCGCCGCCTGTGTTTGGTTGAGAACCGTGCCGGCGAAAATCTGCACGAGGTCCGGATAACCGATGAACACAGCAAGCGAGGAATTCTTGACGATGTTCAGGAATTGCGACGTGAGCGGCGGCGTTATGAGCCGCATCGCCTGCGGGATGATCACCAGCCTCATCGATAGGCCGCGATGCAAGCCGAGCGCGCCCGCCGCCTCGCTCTGGCCAGCTGGCACCGCCAAAACGCCGGCCCGAACAATCTCGGCGATGAACGCGGCGGTGAAGGTGACAAGTCCAAACACGAGCGCAGCCATCTCCGGAATGACCTGAAGTCCGCCCTTAAGATTGAAGCCGGAGAGCCGCGCGATATCGAACGCGAACGGCGCCCCAGCCGCCGCCGTCACGAGCGCAGGCAGTCCAACGATGAGCGCCGCAGCGATGAGCAAGGTCGGCGCTTGCGCGCCCGTTTGCGCTTGTCGCCACCGGGCCCATACGCGAAACCCGATGGCAAAGGCGATAGCCAAAAGGACTGCGCCCACAAACCAGACGGCCGGGTCTCGCGCGACGGGCGCCGGCAAGTAGAGGCCACGGTTGTTGAGAAAGACGACGTCGCCTAGGCTGATCGACTGCCGAGGTCCTGGCAGGGACTTGAGAACCGCGTTGTACCAAAACAGCAACAGCAAGAGCAGCGGGGTGTTGCGCATGATGCTGGTGTAAACGAGCGCAAATCGTGACAGCAGCCAGTTGGGGGAGAGACGCGCCACGCCAATCACGAAGCCCAACAGCGTCGCCAGTGGAATGCAAATGACCGCGATGAGAAGGGTGTTGAGCAGCCCGACCCAAAACGCCTGTCCATAGGTCGACAGGTTGGAATAGCTTATCAGATGGAGATTGATGTCGAAGCCGGCGACATCGTTCCAGAAGCCGAAGCCCATCGGAATGCCGCGGGCCCGCATATTGACGACGGCGTTATAGATCGCGCCGCAAGCCAACGCTGCGATGCCCGCGAGCAGCAATGTTTGGTAGACCAGTCCGCGTACTCGCTGATCATTAAGCCAAGACGACCGCTTGGCGCGCGCCGGGTCCATTCCTCAGGTCCCTGGATCGCTTAGGCGCCTGCCGAGGACGACTAATGAACGATATTGGATGGAGCGGGCCCGCCGAAGCAAGTGCGGCCGCTCACCACATGTCGAGGGCGACGCGCGCTTCGTCGGACATGCGGCTCTGATCCCAAGGTGGATCAAACACCATGTTCACCTTGGCGCCTGCCACGCCAGGGACCGCACTGACCGCGTTCTCAACCCATGTCGGCATTTCGCCCGCAACCGGACAAGCGGGCGCGGTCAACGTCATCTCGATGCTGACAAAGCGATTATCGTCTATATCAACATTGTAAATCAGCCCGAGTTCATAGATGTCCGCGGGAATTTCCGGATCATAGACGGTTTTCAGTGCAGCGACGATCGCATCCGTCAACTGACTCAGCTCTTCCGGCGCCATCTCCGAAGGAGGTCTGAAAAGGGCGTTGCGACCGACAGGAGCCATGGGAGTTTCGACGTCATTCGCATGGCTCTGAGCCTCGTCCATGCCGACCCCCTACCGGAAGAGCTTTCGCGCGCGTATCAACGATTCCGCCAGCGCCTCGACTTCATCGAACGTATTGTAGAGCGCAAACGAGGCTCGGCAGGTTGATGTCACTCCGAACCTCTGCAGCAAAGGCATCGCGCAATGGGTTCCAGCCCTGACGGCGACCCCCGATCGATCGATCAAAGTCGCAATGTCATGCGCATGCGCGCCTTCCATCGTGAACGAGATGATCGGGCCTTTCCCTTCCGCAGCGCCGATGATGCGCAGCGAGTTAATCGATGACAAAAGCTTGTGCGCATACGCGCACAGCGCCTCTTCATGGGCGCGGATGCGCGCTCGCCCGATCCCCTCGATATAATCGAGCGCGGCCCCAAGCCCAATCGCCTGCACGATCGGCGGCGTGCCGGCCTCGAACCGATGCGGCGGATGGTTATAGGAGACAGTCTCCTTCGTGACCTCCTCGATCATCTCACCGCCGCCCTGATATGGCGGCAGCTTCTCAAGAAGCTCGCGCTTGCCGTAGAGCACTCCGATTCCAGTGGGGCCGTAAACCTTGTGTCCGGTGAAAACGTAGAAGTCGACGTCGAGGTCGCGCACGTCAACATCCAGATGCACCGCGCCTTGCGAGCCGTCGACGAGCACGGGAATCCCACGCTCGTGCGCGATACGGACGACCTCCTTGATCGGAGTCGAGGTCCCGAGGACGTTGGACATTTGCGTTATCGCGACGATTTTCGTTCGATCGCTCAGCTCGCGTTCAAACGCTTCAAGCGAAAACGAGCCGTCGTCGCCTACGTCAACCCAGCGCAGGACCGCGCCCTTGCGCTCGCGATGGAAGTGCCAAGGCACGATGTTGGAGTGGTGCTCCATCACGCTCAGCACGATCTCGTCGCCGCCGCCGATGTGCGCGAGGCCAAAGCTGGACGCAACGAGATTAATCGCCTCCGTCGTCGATCGGGTGAAAACGATCTCCTCGTGCGAGGCCGCGTTGACGAACCGCCGCACGGTTTCTCGGGCCGCCTCATATGCCTCAGTCGCCGCATTCGCGAGATAGTGCAGGCCGCGATGGACGTTCGCGTACTCGTGCTCATAGGCATGCGTCAGGCGGTCTATGACCTTCTTCGGCTTTTGAGCCGACGCCGCGTTATCCAGATAGACGAGCGGCTTTCCATACGGCCGCTCGCCGAGGATCGGGAAATCTGCCCGTATCGCTTCAACGTTGTAAGCGTCGAACGCGGGTTGCACGAACTTGTTCACGTCTCCGCCTTCCGCTTTTCGAGCCAAGCGGCCAGGCGGGCGCGCAATGGGTCAACCAACGATTTGTCCTCGATCCGGTCGATGGACTTCCCCCCCAAAAGCCTCGAGCAACATCGCCTTGGCGTCGCGGTTCGCGATGCCGCGCGATTGCAAATAAAACAACTGCTCGGGGTCGAGGGAAGCAACCGTCGCCCCGTGTCCGCAGACGACGTCGTCAGCGAAGATTTCCAACTCGGGTTTCTCATTCATCTGCGCGCGCGGGGACAGTAGAATGGCTTGCGACTTCATGGCGCCATCGGTCTTTTGCGCCGCCTTCTCGACGATGATCTTTCCCTGAAATACCCCGACCGCATCGTCATTGACAATCGCGCGATAAAATTCGCGGCTGACGCCAGCCCGCGCAGCATGAATCACTTGCAGCGTCGTGTCGGCGCGTCGTCCGCCGTCGATCAGCGCGAGTCCGCCGAGCGACAGCTTCGCCTCGTCTCCGGCCATCCTGACAAAAATCTGCCGGCGCGTGAGTTCGCCGCCAGAAACGAGTCCAAAGGCGGCGAGTTCGGCCCCCTCAGCCACTTTGCAGATCTGGGTTTCGATGTGCAGGCCTGGCTCGTCGCCAACGACCGCGACATGTGTCGCCCTCGCGCCGTCGGCCAGCGTCAAAATCGTCGCCGTATGCCGCTGGACGCCGGCATGAGCGCCCTCGAATATCTCAACGAACGAAGCCTGCGCTCCCGGTCCGAGCACGATCGCCGTCCGCGAATAAAGCGAATGGGACGAGGCGTCATCGGCAAGATGCAGGACCATGATCGGCTCCGCAATCTTTGCGCCTTGTTCGACTGAAATTGTGCACCCGGGAGGGCTCAGCGCCTCGTTCAGAGCCGCCAAGGGATCGTCGACCGCGTAGGCTGCGACGGATCCCTCCACGACGGAGACTCCATTCGGGAGAGGTTCCGAAAGCTCGGCGATTAAGCGTCCGCCCAGCAAGACAACTTGTGGCCCTGCCGCGAAACGTTCGCGCCCCGCGAGCCGGCCGCGCGCTGTTTCGACGTTGGCCAGCGTCGGCCCGGGCAGGATCGGCGACGCATCGGCCATCGCGGCGCGCAAATCGGTATAATGCCAGGCCTCGACGCGCCGGGTCGGCAACCCGGCCGCGGCGAACCGCGCGAAGGCGGCGGCGCGAGCAAGTGACGGCTCACGCCTCTCCTGCTCTGCGAATTGCCGGGAAAGCGTCCTTTCGGCGGCTGATCGACTGACGACATGCGCGGTCATCGGCGAATCACGCAGCCTCCTCCGCGTAATCACGATATCCATTGCGCTCAAGCTCGAGCGCCAGTTCGGGGCCGCCGGTGGCGACAATCCGACCCTTGGCCATTACGTGCACCACATCCGGTTTGATGTAGTCCAGCAGTCGCTGATAGTGCGTAATAACGACAAAAGCGCGCTTAAAGTTGCGAAGCGCGTTGACGCCCTCAGCGACCACTCTCAGCGCGTCAATGTCGAGTCCGGAATCGGTTTCGTCGAGTACGCTCACCCGCGGCGCCAGCAGGGCCATCTGCAGCACCTCGAACCTCTTCTTCTCGCCCCCGGAAAAACCCACATTGAGCGGTCGTCGCAGCATCTCCTGATCGATCTTCAGCGCCTGCGTCGATTCACGCACGCGCCGCATAAAGTCCGGCGTGGTCAGATCGCTTTCTCCGCGCGACCGCCGCTGTGCGTTCAACGCCGCCTTGAGAAACGTCATCCCGGCGACACCCGGAATCTCGGTCGGATACTGGAACGCCAGAAACATTCCCTTTAGCGCGCGCTCGTTCGGCTCGAGCTCTAGGAGATTCTCTCCGTCGAATCAGAATCTCGCCGGATAGGACCGCGTAAGCCGGCTTGCCGGCTAGGACATAGGCCAGCGTCGACTTGCCGGAGCCGTTCGGGCCCATGACCGCAGCAACCTCGCCCGCGTTGACGGTAAGACTGAGGTTGTCGAGGATCAGCTTGTCCTCGATCGAAACGCTGAGATTCTTGATTTCGAGCATTCCGCGATTCTCGGCTCGCGCGCGGCCTGGGCTAGCCGTCATCCCACGCTTCCTTCGAGGCTGATCGAGATGAGCTTCTGCGCCTCGACGGCAAATTCCATCGGCAATTGCTGCAACACATCACGGACAAAGCCGTTGACGATGAGCGCCGTCGCCTCCTCCGCCGAGAGGCCCCGCTGCAGGCAATAGAACATCTGATCTTCCGAAACCTTCGATGTGGTCGCCTCGTGTTCGATCACGGCAGAGGCGTTCTTCGCCTCGATATAGGGCACCGTGTGCGCGCCGCATTCGTGCCCGATCAGCAGCGAATCGCAATTGGTGAAATTGCGCGCCCCTGTCGCCAGGCGATGAGCCGACACCTGCCCTCGATAGGTGTTTTGGGACTTGCCGGCAGCGACGCCCTTAGAGATGATGCGGCTCGTCGTGTTGCGGCCGAGATGAATCATCTTCGTGCCGCTGTCGACCTGCTGATGGCCGTTCGAAATCGCGATCGAATAGAATTCGCCGCGCGAGGCCTCGCCTCGCAAAATGCAAGACGGATATTTCCAGGTGATCGCCGATCCGGTTTCGACCTGCGTCCACGAGATTTTCGATCGGGCGCCACGGCAGTCGCCGCGCTTGGTGACGAAATTGTAGATGCCGCCGCGCCCCTGAGAGTCCCCCGGATACCAGTTCTGCACTGTTGAGTATTTGATCTCTGCGTCATCCAGCGTGATCAGTTCGACGACGGCGGCATGCAGCTGGTTCTCGTCCCGCTTCGGCGCCGTGCAGCCTTCGAGATAGCTGACGTAGGCGCCGCGGTCGGCGATAATGAGCGTGCGCTCGAATTGCCCGGTATTTCTCTCGTTGATACGAAAATAGGTCGAGAGCTCCATCGGGCAGCGCACGCCCGGGGGCACATAGACGAATGAGCCGTCCGAAAAGACAGCTGAATTGAGGGTAGCGTAGAAGTTATCCGTGCTTGGCACCACCGTGCCGAGATACCGGCGCACGAGGTCGGGATGATTTCGGACCGCCTCGGAAAAGGAGCAGAAAATGACCCCGGCCTTGGCGAGCTCCGCCTTGAAGGTCGTTGCGATCGAAACGGAGTCGAAAACCGCGTCGACCGCCACCCTGGGCTTCTCGACCCCTGCGAGGATCTCCTGCTCGACGAGTGGAATGCCGAGTTTAGCGTAAGTGCGCAATAACTCCGGATCAACCTCATCGAGCGACTTCGGCGCTGGCCCAGATTTTGGCGCGGCGAAATAGTATATGTCTTGGTAGTTGATAGGGGGATAGTTGACCCGCGCCCATTTTGGCTCTTCCATCGTCTGCCAACGACGAAAAGCATCAAGCCGCCAGTCAAGCAACCAGTCCGGCTCGTCCTTCTTTTGCGAAATAAAGCGAACCGTGTCTTCGCTCAAGCCCTTCGGGGCCAGATCGGACTCGATCGGGCTGATGAAACCATATTTGTACGCGTCAACCTCAATCGAGCGTACTCGATCGACGGTCTCTTGGACGGCCGCCATGAGTGACTTCTCCTCGCCTTGACGGTTTCAAGGACCGCCGGTGGGGGTCTGATCGCCCCGGCTCAAAAACGATGACGTCGGCCGGGGACGCTGACGCATATATGGCGTTCATGCGCGCCGATTGCAAATATCCGTTCGGCTGCGATGCCGCAATGTCAGCTGCCTACGTGCGCCCCTAGTTCACGTAACGTATCTGTTTATTCTGGTCGTTCCGTTTGGCCGCCGAAACGCACCACGCCTTATCCCGCCTCGCCGCGTAATTGGGCGGCGAGTTTCCTCAAATCAATCGGATCCGCATCGCGGTCGCTGGAGGGGTGGGCGCGTCTGTCCCCGGCGCGGGCCGAAATGTCCGCAAACTTCATTCGCATCGGCGTGGCGATAGCCTCGCCGAATGCGATCGCCTCGCGGTCCGCGATCGAAGACAGGAAGGCGATCGTGCTGCTGGCCGAAACCCCCGCTGCGGCCCGAATGATCCCCTTGTCGAGCTCGTTGGCGAGCCTCATGGCGAACAGGGTCGAACATTGTGATAGCACGGTTGGATCGAGTTCCGACGGCCGTTGCGTGACGATGCCGAGCGAGGCGCCATATTTCCGTCCTTCCTTTGCGATCCGTCCGATCGCCAGCCTGGCCGGGCCAAAGGTTTGCCTGTTGTCGGAGGAAATATAGCGGTGCGCTTCTTCGCACAACACATTGATTTCATAGGCGCCTGAGCAACAGAACGCGATCTCGAAGGAAAGCCGCGCCAGCACCGACACAACCGAGTTGGTGACTTCATTAGGCAGGCCGGCCAGTCGGACGATCGTGACCGGCAACCCTCGTGTTGGGATACGAAAGAGTTTCGAGATTACCTTGGCGATATCGTCCTCAACCACGAGTCTGCCAAACATGAATCGATAGCGCGGATCGCGGTTGAGCCCTTCAAGTCGATAACGCAGCGCCCGCAGTTCGGATCGGGGAAACCGCTGATCGAGCATGCCGAGCCATTCCTCAATGACTGCAACTACGTCGACAATGCGATATGGTGTTGGCGTATCGGAAGTCGTCGAATTCCCCTCGGCGACCGGCTGACGGCGCACCGCGCTCGTCCCGGCCAATGAACTCAATTCGGCTTGGTATTTCGCCCTTGCAATACGAATGACTTCGTAAAGCGCGTCCCGTTCGTCGGCGTGCGGCTGCCGTCCGCTAAACACAACGTCGGCCAGTTCATCGAACTTAAACATCCAGAATGGCAGCTCGAGGCTTTCCGAATCGATGATCTGCGCCAGTCCAGGAAAATGGGCCGCGTATTCGTTGTGCGGGTCGAAGATAATGATTCGCAGCTTCGGCATCATGGTCAGAGACTTCTTCAGAAGCAGGCTGACAGAGGTCGTCTTGCCGACGCCGGTTGATCCCAAAACAGCAAAGTGCCGCCGCATCAATTCGCCGACGTCAATCTCCGCAGGGATATCTTCGTTCTGGCTCAGCCTGCCGATCTCGACACCTTGGCGGCCGCGAAATGTGTAGATAGCTCGCAGATCATCCGCGCGGATTCGATGCGCAGAGGCGCCCAGCGAGGGAAACGAGCGTACGCCGCGATGGTAGAAAGGCGCGCCGTTCGGATCGTCGATAATTTCCCCGTTCAGCTCGATCGTGACGCGAGCGACGTTGGCCTCGTTTTCGGACCACCGGCCGTCATCGGTCGCAACTTCGCAGACCCTGCCTACCAAACGCGAGGTCCGGTGGACGATGGTGATGAGATGGCCGACCGACCACTCCGCTTCGCCTGTTTCGAGCGGACAGCTGATTACACCCTCTGTTCCGTTCAACGCCACCAGGCGCCCGATGACGCGCATCGCCTCGAGTCCCTGCCGCTCGGACAGCAACGTCGCCACCCCACCAGTCTCTTCGGTCTCCTCGCGTCGCTCCAGGCCGACCGGGGTCGGCGAACGCGCAACTCGCGCATCGTCCGCTTTGCCGATCCTTTCGAAAGCGTCGCGAAAAAATTGGCTGTCGGTGCGAAATGAATGCATGTCTGACCGATCACTGGCATAAAGCGATGAAGAGATCAGGGACGAGCTTGCCCGCGCGCCCGTAAAGAATCCGTTTGGCGCATCAATGCGTTTTGAAGCGTTTGTCTTCTCGGAACGATCGGAAGCTCTACGATCGTCGTCGTGCGCGGAGCCTCGGCGAAAGCTCACACGGACGCCCGAATCTCCGGCTCGCCCCCGATCAGACGAGCAAACTGCCGCACGCGCGACAGAAGTCGCTCGCCGCTAAGCGGCCCGAGGTCGGCCGGTAAAGTCAAGATCACCCGGCCCTTTGCGCACACCATGGAGGCGCGCGGCAGCACCCCAGGCATCGCCGCCGAAATGTTATAAGCGACGCGCATCGCAGCGCCGATAATTCGCGCCCGATCGAGTTGTCGCGCCGTCACCAGCGCGCGCGACTGCGGCGAAACAAGGTCTTCGCTGGACATGTGCCGGTAGGAGGCGGCCAGAGCGAGAAACGCGCGAGAGGGATGATCGACGCCGATGAACGCTGCGTTGGCGACCAGATCGTAGGCCTGGGCGCCCCGATAGTCGGGATGGGCGCGCCAGGAAATATCCGACAGCAGACATGCGGCATGACGCAGGCGCCGATCCTGATCGTCCTCCTCGAGATGGGTTGAGGCGATCAGGCGGCTTGTCCAGGCATATAGCTCTTCGCCATGCTCTGGCGCCCGCGAGCGCAGATGATTGAATTCACGCGCGGAGACGATGAGGGGATCTTCCGCTTGCTCCTGAGGAGTGAGCCGCGAGTAGATGAGCCCCTCACGAACGCCAAGAGCGGAAACGACGATCTCCTTCGGATTGGACTGGCGGATGATCTCTTCCAGCACTGCGGCGCCGTAAGCCAGTAGCGGCCTGCGCGCCGACGATACCGACTCGATCGACAGCAGCGCGTCCGCTTCGATCCGTTCGACCAGCGCGGCGAATTCGAGCGCGTCGCGCGAAGGGATGACGTAATTGTGCATAACGTTCATCGGATATTGCCGCTGCCGCATATGCAGGCGCGCCAAAGCGCGCCAGGTGCCCCCGACGGCATAGAACGTGCGCCCCGCTAGCCCCTGAAGCGCCTTCACTGTCGCGAGCCGCTCACGGACTATCTTGGCGGCTTTTTTCGGCGAGCGTTCCGAGAGGTCCATCAGTGACAGGCCACCTAATGGCAGGGTCACCCCAGGCCGGCACTGGCCCTCTCCAACGTCGGTGAGCTCGAGCGAACCGCCCCCCAGATCGCCCACGACGCCGTCCGCCTTGTAAATCGAGCTTATGACGCCAAGCGCCGACAGCCTTGCTTCCCGCGGACCGCTCAAGAGCTCGATTTTGCAGCCAAGCGCGCGCTCCGCGCGATCGAGGAACTGCGCTCCGTTCGCGGCGTCGCGCACCGCGGCCGTCGCAACGCCGCGCACGTCATGGATTTGCATCGTGCCACACAGAACGCGAAAGCGCTCAAGCGCGGCCAGCGCCTTGGCGATGCCGTCCTCCGGCAAGAGCCCGGTCATCGCGACGCCCTTGCCAAGACCGCATAACGCTTTTTCATTGAAGGTCGGCGTCGGCGAGCGTGACTGCGAACTCGTACGACACCAACCGCACCGAATTCGACCCGATGTCGACAATCGCCACCGGCTTGCCCGGCAATCGTCCTCGCGCGCGATAGAGGATAGCTGATCCGGTTGGGGACGTGTCGAGCATAGTTGATCCTGTCGGGCGCGTCGTAGTGCCGGGCATGGCGCCTATCAGACCCGCCTGCGCAGCGCCATCGGGAAGGACTCCATCAACGCTTTGCCGCGACCCGAAAGGCTCGGATTGGTCATGAAATAGCTGTGCGCGTTGAACGGCTCCTCTCCCTCAGCGGGAACGATCCTCTCGCTCGATCCATCCGGCAAGATCCGAAAGCTCTGCTGGTTGTCCATAAGGTTGGCCTGCATGATTTGGTCGAGAATGTGTTCGTGAACCGTCGGATTGAGCAGGGGGACCAGCGCCTCGACGCGCCGATCGAGATTGCGCGGCATGAGGTCGGCGGATGAAATGAACGCCCGGGCCTTCGGGTTAGGCAGGCCATAGCCGGCGCCAAAGGCATAGATGCGGGCATGCTCCAGGAATCGGCCCACGAGCGACTTGACGCGAATGTTGTCGGAAAGTCCCGGGACCCCCGGCCGCAGGCAGCAAATTCCGCGTATCACAATGTCGATCTGCACGCCTTCGCGACTGGCGGCATAGAGAGCGTCGATGATCTGCGAATCCACGAGCGCATTGCATTTGATCCAGATCTGCGCTGGCCGGCCCAGGCGTGCGTAGTCGATCTCATCAGCGATATTGCGCAGCAGTGTCCTCTTTAGCGTGATCGGCGAGATCGACATCTGCTCGAGGCCGTCCGGCTCGGCATAGCCAGTGATGAAATTGAAAATGCGTGCGACATCCCGCCCGATCGCCCCGTCGGCGGTGAAAAGCGAAATGTCGGCGTAAATCCTGGCGGTAACGGGGTGATAATTGCCAGTGCCAAGATGACAGTAATTGACGAGCGCTCCGCCCTCGCGCCGCACCACCATCGACAGTTTGGCGTGGGTCTTGAGCTCGATGAACCCATAGACGACTTGCGCGCCGGCTCGCTCGAGATCCCGCGCCCAGCGGATGTTGGCCTCTTCGTCAAAGCGGGCCTTCAACTCCACCAGCGCGGTGACGGACTTGCCCGCCTCCGCCGCTTCGATGAGGGCCGTTACAATCGGGCTGTCAGCTGAAGTTCGGTAAAGCGTCTGCTTGATCGCGACCACGTTCGGATCATGCGCCGCCTGATTGAGGAACCTGACGACGACGTCGAACGATTCGTAAGGATGATGGACAACGAGATCCTTCTGCCGAATCGCCGCGAAGATATCGCCGCCGAGCTCTTTGACCCGTTCCGGAAAGCGAGGATTGTAAGGTGGAAACTTGAGCTCGGGGCGATCGATCGCCACCAATTGCGACAGGTCGTTGAGCGCCAGCATTCCGTCGATGAGCACGATCCCGGACGGGACCACGTCGACGTCGCCGGCGACAAACGCGCGCAGTGATTCCGGCATACTGGCTTCGATCTCAAGCCGGATGACGCTGCCCCGCCGACGCCGTTTGAGCGCGCTCTCGTACAGGCGAACGAGGTCCTCCGCCTCCTCCTCGACTTCAATGTCGCTGTCGCGAATGACGCGAAAGGCGCCCTCGCCCAAGACTTCGTAACCGGGGAACAACAGCCCGATAAAGGCGACAATCAACCGGTCGAGCATCACGAAGCGCGCGGCGCCTCCCGGCGGACCGTCGGGCAGCCGGACGAAGCGATCGACGCTTCCGGGAATGCGCACCAGCGCGCTCATCGTCTCGCCGTCACGCGGATTGAGGAGTTCGAGCGCCAAAGTGAATCCCAGATTGGGAATGAACGGGAACGGATGCGCTGGATCGACCGCAAGCGGCGTCAGAATCGGAAACACGTGCGAGAGGAAATAGTCCTGCAGCCATTCTCGTTCGCGACGGGTCAGATCGCCGACTTCGAGGATTACGACGCCATTGGCGGCGAGTTCGGACTGTAAGGCCTTCCACCGCGACTGTTGCGAAGCAACGAGGGCGGCGACGCGCTCGCTGATGCGCTCGAGTTGCTCGGCCGGGGTGCGTCCGTCATCGGAAATTTCGACGACCCCGGACAGCACCTGGCCAACCAGGCCCGCCACGCGGACCATGAAAAACTCGTCGAGATTGTTGGCCGAGATTGACAGGAACCGCAGCCTCTCGAGCAAGGGATGGCTCGGGTTGACGGCCTCCTCCAGCACCCTTCGATTGAACTCAAGCCACGACAATTCGCGATTGATGAAACGTTCGGGCGAGGATAACAACGGCGGCGTTTCGTCATTCGCCGTGACTGTCGCGGTCGATGAGAAAAGCTGCTCTTTCGTCGCGACCGCGGGCGCCAAACAAATCTCCTCTGTTGTCGACGCCATATGATCCAATCGCCGCGCGCCCCGCAAGCATTGTCGCCGCGCCTTGCTTAATGTGGCGCCGCGCCGCCAAACCGGGGGCGCGTAACGATCTCCGGGAACGCGACGACTTGACATTGGATCATGCGTTGGTTTGTCCATAATGAACAGATTATGTTTGTTCTTAGCCTCGGGAACAGGACTAAACCTGGTCGTACGAGACTGAATACATGAGGGCGCGACGGTAAAATAAGTGACAGAAAAATACGCTCAACCCATTGAAAAGACGCGATCGCGGGCAGAACTGAACACCGCCCCAGGGGAGCGGAGCCTTCCCCGACGCCCATTGAGTTGTCATCGCCGCTGAGGCTCGGGAGCGGCGGCGCGCAGCGAGCGGGCGATCGCGTCAAGGGCTTGCGGATAGATCCGGTGCTCCTCCTTCAAGACCCGCGCCGCAAGGGCGCTGGCGTCGTCTCCCGGGAGAACCGGCACGCGCGCCTGGGCTAAGATCGGCCCGGCGTCGAGCCGTGCCGTAACGAGGTGAACCGTGCAGCCGTGTTCGGTGAGCCCTTGGGCGAGCGCGCGCTTGTGGGTGTTGAGGCCGCGCAGATTCGGCAACAGCGAGGGATGAATGTTAAGCATGCGTCCCCGCCATCGCTCGACAAATGGGGCGCTCAACACCCGCATGAACCCGGCGAGGCAAACGATTTCGGCTCGGGCGGCGGTGAGCCGCGCCTCGAGCGCCGCCTCGAACGCCGGCTTGCCCATATAGGCCCGGAAGTCGATCGCTTCGGCGGCGACGCCAAGCTTGCGCGCGAGCGAAAGGCCAGCCGCGGCAGGTTCGTCCGACAGAACCAGCACGATCTCAGCGGAAAAGTCCGGCGATCGCGCGACTTCGATCAAGGCGCTCATGTTGGAGCCGCGGCCCGAGATGAGAACCGCCGTTCGCACTCGGGGGATCACAATTTCAGCCTGCCATGGGTGATGAGACGCTGGCCCTGGCCATGAACAAGCTCCCCAATCAGGACTGGCGACAGATCCGCGCCGGCGAGGGCGTCACGCGCCTCTTCCCCGCGGTCGGCAGCAACGAATGCGGCCATCCCAAAGCCGCAATTGAAGGTGCGCAGCATCTCTGCTTCATCGAGATCGCCAGCCGAAGCAAGCCACGAAAAGACCGGTTGCGGCGAGAACGCGTTGAGATCGAGCGAGACGGCGAGACCGTCATCGAGTACGCGCGGCAAATTGTCCGGATAGCCGCCGCCGGTGACATGGGCGAGAGCGTGGACGCCTCGTACTTGCTTCAGCGCCTGAAGCAAAGGTCGGACGTAAAGGCGCGTCGGCGCCAGCAGCGCGGCGGCGAGCGAGCGTTGCGGATCGAACGGGGCGGCAGCATCCCATCCGAGCCCACAACGCGCGACGATGCGCCGCACCAATGAGAACCCGTTGGAGTGGAGGCCGGAGGACGGCAGGCCGAATACAAGGTCCCCCGGTTTCAGTCCTGGCTGGGGCAGCAACGTCCCGCGTTCGGCGGCGCCCACTGCGAAGCCGGCGATGTCGAAATCGCCCGGGGCGTAAAGACCGGGCATCTCAGCCGTTTCTCCGCCGATCAGCGCGCACCCTGATTGCGCGCACCCATCGGCGATGCTTTGCACCACGGCGGACGCGACGTCCTCGTCGAGCTTTCCGGACGCAAAATAATCCAAGAAAAACAACGGCTCAGCGCCCTGAACCACAATGTCATTGACGCACATAGCGACCAGGTCGATGCCGATCGCGTCGTACAGGCCGCTCTCAATGGCGATCTTCAACTTTGTGCCGACGCCGTCGTTGGCGGCGACTAGGATCGGGTCGACAAACCCCGCCGCGCGGAGATCGAACAATCCACCGAATCCGCCAAGCTCTGCGCCCGCCCCCGGTCGGCGCGTGCGGCGAGCGAATGGGCGTATTCGATCCACAATCCGGTTGCCAACGTCGATGTCGACCCCGGATTGGGCGTAAGTTAGGGGTTTTTGGCTTTCGGACATCCCGACTCGCAGGGCTTCGGACAGGATCGGGGTAATTGCGCGCTCCGCAACACGCAAGCGCGCAGGCAGTTTCCTAACGTGGGCGACTTCGTGTTATCCGTACTCTTGGCCATCCGTGACGAAGACCAAGGGAGGGGATGACTGGGCGGCGGCGCCAGGGCGTCTGTAATTGATGAATATTGGCACGGTCCTCAAAAATTTACCCAATTTCATCACGCTGGCGCGAATGCTGATGACGCCTTTAGCCGTCATGATGATCATCTCGCAACGATTTCTTCCCGCGTTCCTGATTTTTATTCTCGCCGGCATATCGGATGGGATCGATGGTTTTATCGCTAAAAGACTTGATCTGCGCACAGAACTCGGCGCCTATCTCGACCCCCTCGCCGACAAAGCGCTCCTGATTTCGATCTATGTTTCCTTGGCGATCTATGCCGGCTTGCCGGCCTGGATCGCGATCACGGTCGTATCAAGAGACGTGATGATCCTCATGGCTGTGCTGGTTTCCTGGCTGCTCGACAAGCCGGTTGAGATTCGCCCCGTCTGGGTGTCGAAATTGAATACGGTCGCCCAGATCACGCTCGCCGGCTTCGCGCTCGGGGTCCGCGCCTACGGTCTCGACCAGCCGATTCTACAGACCTTCCTGCAATGGATCGTCGCCGCGACAACTCTCGCCTCGGGAGCGGTCTATGTCGCCCAGTGGCTGGACCACATGAGCCGATAGGCGCGCGCGCCCATGATCCAAGGTCTCGCCGCCGCAACCATTCTTGTTCCCAGCTACGATGAGGGGGTCGCGTTCTTCCGCGACGTCCTTGGCTTCACGGTTCTTGAAGACACTCCCCTCACTCCAACCAAGCGCTGGATCGTTGTCGCCCCGTCGCTGGGCGCAGGCGGCGCGCTGGTGCTCGCGGTCCCGAGCGACGAGCGTCAGAGGGCTCGTATTGGTGACCAGACCGGGGGGCGGGTCGGCTTTTTCCTTCACTCCGATCACTTCTGGCGAGATTACGATAACCTGCTCGACCGCGGCGTCAATTTCCTGGAAAACCCGCGCCGCGAGCCGTATGGGCTTGTTGCGGTCTTTGTCGATCCCTGGGGCGGAAAATGGGACTTGCTGCAGCCGGGCGACGGAGCTGCCGAAACGCCATGAACTCCAGCCGATGAGCCTGGAGCGCCAGGTCATCTTCTGGGGGCTCGGGCTGGCGGCCCTCTTGCTGATTGTCTATTTGCTCGGCTCGACAATAACGCCGTTCGCAGCCGGAATTGTTCTTGGCTATCTCCTAGACCCCGTCGTGCTCAAACTTCAGAGGTTCGGGCTCAGTCGCCTCGGAGCCTCGCTTCTCATTCTCACCGTTTTCGTTTTGACCGGCGTTCTGTTTTTCATTCTCGTCGTCCCCGTGTTAGGAAATCAATTCATTGCTTTTGCGCAGCACCTGCCCGGCTATGCTGTGCGTTTGCAGACGTTCGCGGTGGACGAAGGAAACGCGCTCATTGAGAAATATGGCGGCGGATGGCTCAAGACTCTTGGGCTCAACCAACAATTGTCGAGCGCACAAATTCAGAAATCGGTCGGCAACTTCGTCGCGCAAAGCGCCCAGTGGCTTCTGGATGCTTTCACACGGCTAGTCTCCGGCGGCGCGGCGGTGTTCAATTTCCTGTCGCTCTTGATCATCACGCCTGTCGTCGCTTTTTATATTCTCGTCGACTGGCACAGAATGATTTCAAAGCTCGACAGCTGGCTCCCGCTCGACCATCGCGAGAGCCTGAGAAAAATCGCCCGGGAGATCAACCACGCTCTGGCGGGTTTCATCCGCGGTCAGTCCATCGTCTGCCTGTTCTTGGGGATCTGGTACAGCCTCGGGTTGACATTGATCGGACTCGACTACGGCTTTCTGATCGGCGTTCTCGCCGGCGTCTTGAGCTTCGTGCCGTATGTCGGATCGCTGACCGCGCTCGTGCTGTCACTCAGCATCGCCCTCTTTGAGGGATGGCCGAGTCTCAAGCTGTTCGTGCTCGCGCTCGGCGTTGTTGGAACAGGTCAATTTTTCGAGGGCTATGTGCTCTCGCCGCAGTTCGTCGGTGAATTGATCGGGCTTCACCCCGTCTGGCTGATGTTCGCGCTGCTTGCCTTCGGACAATTGTTCGGCTTCGTGGGACTGATCATCGCGGTGCCGACCGCAGCGGCGATCGGCGTTGTCGCCCGTCATCTCATTGCGGTTTACCTGACGAGTCCGCTTTATCGAGGCCGCTCGGAACCGGAGAGCCAATGATGTCTCTGCCTCGCCAGCTGACGTTTCGCTGGCCGCATTTGCCGAGCTTTGCCCGCGAAGATTTTCTGCCGGCGCCGTCCAACCTCCAAGCGCTGACGGCGATCGAGCTTTGGCCGAACTGGGCCAGTCGAATGTTGATGCTCGTCGGGCCCGAAGGCGCGGGAAAAAGCCACCTCGGAGCGATCTGGGCGCGCGCCGCCGGCTCCGTCAGTATCGCTGGGGAGAGGTTGGATGAGCAGAGCCTAGAGGCCTGCGCCCGCGCCCCCGCGGTATTGATCGAAGACGCCGACCACGCGACGCGCGCGGAGGCGCTTTTTTTTCACCTGATAAACATCGCGATGCAAAACAACGCCTGGCTCCTGCTAACCTGCCGGACGGCGCCAGACGTTTGGGGACTCAGCACTCCCGACCTTTTGTCACGACTCCGCCTGGCGCCTGTAGTACGCCTTGCCGCGCCCGACATCGAATTGACCGAGGCTGTCCTCTTCAAGTTGTTCAGCGATCGCCAGCTTCAGGTGGAACCGCATGTGATCGCCCACATTGCGCTCAGGATCGAGCGTTCGCTTGGAGCTGCGCGAGAGCTTGTCGCCATGCTCGACAATGAAGCTTTAACGCAAGGTCGACGTATAACTCGCATAATGGCGAGCGACGCATTGCGCGAAATCGCGATGAAGAGCGAATCGCCCTAGCCGGGCCACAAATTCATGTTTACAATCTCTTAATTATCGCCGGTGGCATGGAGATGCGAGGCCGCGCGGCGAGGAAATCGAAGTCAAGATCCGGAGGAGACGATGCGGAAGTCCCTCATTCTTGCTATCACTGCGATTGGAGGCGGCGTTGGCTACGCGGCGGGAGTGACCGCAGTCGCCACTGGCCCAAGCACTGACGATCCTTCCACTTGGCGCTGGCACGTGTCGTCGATTCTCTCCGCGCAAGGCGAGACGACCTCCCCACGCATGGAAGCGGACGGCGCCCTCGGCGCTCAGGCGTTCAACCAGCGTTACGAGCGCTATACTCCATTGGGGCTGCCGCAGCCGCGCAACGATTCGCGCTAGACCAGGACGCAGACCCGTCGAGCCCGCGATTGCTCAGTGAGAAGCGTTCAGGGCCTTGATGTTTTGCGCCCTCGCCCAAATGCGCTCGAAATTGCCCTCGAACGCGTCGACAACTGCGGGATCCGTAATGAAAATGGCATCGTTGTCTTGGGCAGCGAGCCCGGACCGGGAAAAGTTGCCTGAACCCGTGCGCAACACCGCCCCATCGACAGCATAGGCTTTCAAGTGCATGAGAACGCCCTCGCCCTTGACGCGCGCGACGACATTGGGATGGGCCAGCAACGCTTCGATGAGCTCCCCGCGCGTGGGGCCGTGCTCAGCGAATTGAGACCTGTCCAAGTAAAGTCGGATTAGGACGCCGCGTTCCGCCGCGTCGGTTAACGCCTCGATGATTCGCGGGTCCGACAGGACGTACGCCGCCATGTCGATAGACAATTCGGCGCGGCCAATCTCCCGAGCGTCGAGGCTCTCAAGGTTCTCGCGCGGCGCATAGTGGATCTCCGGCTGGGACCCGTCCACGTTCGGCCCCTTCTCCGCCCAAGCGGCCCCGAGCGCCGTCAAGGCCACACAGGCGGTAAGAAACAAGCGAATCGCCAAGGTCAATTGAACCGGTTTGAACGACTACAACTTATTAGTTGTATTAGGTTGCAAATGCAAGCGGGCTAGCCGCAAGCGCTTCAATCAGAGGACGTCGTGCACTAGTATCTGGAGCAAAGCTCGGGCGGCTCGAAGCGCGACGATTGTGAAAGGCTCATGAACGCGATCACCGAGGTTACGCGGCGTCCCTCAGTCTGTCCGCACGATTGCCCGTCGGTTTGCGCGCTCGACGTCGAGGTGATTGGGGGCAAGCGCATCGGCCGGATCCACGGCGCGCGAGATCAGACTTATACATCCGGAGTGGTCTGCGCGAAGGTCGCTCGCTATTGGGAGCGCATCCATCACCCGGATCGGCTCACTCAGCCGCTTCGGCGCGTCGGCCCCAAGGGAAGCGGGCAATTCGCGCCGATCGGGTGGGACGAGGCGCTCGACCGCGTGGCTGACAATTTTCTGTCGGTCGAGCGCGAACTCGGACCCGAAGCCGTGTGGCCATACTTCTACGCCGGCACGATGGGTCTCGTGATGCGCGATGGAATCGAGCGCCTGACGCATGCCAAGCGCTATTCGCGCTTTCACGGAACAATCTGTGTCGGAATCGCGTGGCCGGGATATGTAGCCGGAACCGGTCGGCTGATGGGCGCCGATCCACGGGAGATGGCGAAGTCGGACTGCGTCGTTATTTGGGGCACGAACGCGGTCACCACGCAGGTCAATGTCATGACCCACGCGATTCGCGCACGCAAGGAACGCGGCGCGAAGATCGTCGCCATCGACATCTATGAAACAGAGACAATGCGCCAGGCCGATCTCGCCTTGTTCGTAAGGCCAGGCACAGATGGAGCGCTCGCCTGCGCGGCGATGCACATTCTGTTTCGGGACGGGTTGGCCGATTGGGACTATCTCGAGCGGTACACAGACGCCCCGCACGATCTTGAAGCGCACGTACGGAGCCGTGATCCCGCATGGGCGAGCGCGATCACCGGCGTCGCGGTTACGCAAATCGAGGAATTCGCCGCTCTCATCGGGCAGTCGAAACGCAGCTTCTTTCGGCTCGGTTACGGCTTCTCCCGCCAGCGCAACGGCGCGGCGAACATGCACGCGGCGTTATGCATTCCCGCGGTCACCGGCGCCTGGGCGCACGAGGGAGGCGGCGCCTTTCACAGCAACAGCGGCGTATACAAGCTGCAAAAGACAATGATCGAGGGACTCGACGTCCGTGATTTAAGCGTTCGTCGGCTAGACCAGTCGCGGGTCGGCGCGATCCTGACCGGCGACGCGGAGGCCCTGAGAGGCGGCCCGCCCGTTCGAGCCATGCTGATCCAGAATACGAACCCGCTCGCCGTTGCGCCATGTCAGGCGAAAGTACGCCGCGGCTTTTCGCGCGAGGACCTCTTCACCTGCGTCCACGAGCAGTTCATGACCGACACGGCGCGCTACGCCGATATCGTCCTGCCCGCCACAATGTTCCTGGAGCACGACGACATCTACTCCGCCGGAGGTCATCAGCATCTGCAATTTGCCGCCAAAGTGGTCGACTCGCCCGAGGGCTGCCGCTCCAATCACGAAGTGATCGCCGCGCTTGCCCGACGCCTCGGGGCCGAACACCCCGCCTTCTCGATGTCACCACGCGAGATCATTGATTGGACGCTGCGGGAATCGGGCTACGGCGATCTTGCCAAGCTTGAAAGGGACCGCTGGCTCGACTTGCAACCCCCATTCGAGGAGTCGCACTTCCTCAGCGGTTTTGGCTTTCCCAACGGGAAGTTTCGGTTCAAGGCGGATTGGAGAGACACGCCCATCGCCAATGATGGATTGCGCGGCGCCTGGCGCGCCATGCCAAGCCTGCCCGATCATTGGGCGATCAACGAGGACGCTGACGAAGATCACCCGTTCAAGCTGGCAACCTCGCCGGCTCGAAATTTTCTCAATTCGACCTTCACTCAGACGCCCACCTCGCTCACGCGGGAACAGCGACCCGAAGTGCTGATCAATCCGTCCGATGCGGCCGCGCTGGGACTCTCGCAAGGCGATGTCGTGCAACTGGGGAATAAACGTGGCCGGACGCGCTTGCATGCCCGCATAGTCGAAGCCGTGAAGCCTGGCGTCCTGGTCAGTGAAGGCATTTGGCCGCCTTCGGCCTTTCTTGACGGCTGGGGAATCAATGTCCTGGTGGGCGACGACAGCGTCGCTCCATACGGTGGCGCGGCGTTTCACGATGTCAGCGTATGGGCGCGGCGGGCATGAACCGCGGCGAGTTGGCCCACTTTCTTTGCCCGGATCGTCGGGATATACGAAGGCCCGATTGCTGACCGGCGCGTCGGTTCCCGTTCGCGAGCGAAACAAAATGAAGAAGCCGTCCGGCCCTCAACCCGAAGGGTCCGCGCAAAGTCTTGTCGACGTCGCTGCGATCGACCAACTCGCGAGGATCGTGTCGAAATATGATCTGAACGAGATCGAGGTCAGCCTCGGCGACCTGCAAGTGCGTCTGGCGCGCGGGCGAGCTCCAGCAGCGCAAGCGAACGTAGCCACGATTCCTCAAACGGTGTCCGCCGCGGCCGATCCCGCGCAGGGCTCGGCCGTTGCTCCGAATGCAGCAGAGCCGCCCGCGGCCGATCTCGCGGGCGCGGTGAAGTCGCCGATGGTCGGCACTGCCTATTTGCGGGCCAGCCCCGAAGCCAAGCCGTTCGTCGAAATTGGATCGATGGTGAAGGTCGGAGACAAGTTGCTGCTGGTCGAGGCGATGAAGACGTTCAACGACATTGTCGCGCCGCGGGCCGGCAAAGTCGTCAGCATCCTGGTCGACGATGGCTCGCCGGTCGAATACGATCAGCCGTTGATGATTGTTGAATGACCGCGATTCAGAATCGAGCCGCGACGGTTGCGAGCGACCGGGGAACTCGCCTCGATGTTCGATAAAATCCTGATCGCCAACCGGGGCGAGATTGCGCTGAGAGTCCTGCGTGCGGCCAAGGAACTCGGCATCGCGACCGTTGCGGTCTATTCAACCGCCGACAAGGACGCGATGCACGTCAAGCTGGCCGATGAGAGCGTATGCATCGGGCCGCCGCCGGCGCGGGACAGCTATCTCAACATTCCCGCGATCGTCGCTGCATGCGAGATCACTGGCGCTGACGCCGTTCATCCAGGCTACGGTTTTCTGGCCGAGAACGCGCGTTTCGCGGATATTCTCGATGAGCACGAGATCACATTCATCGGCCCCAAGGCTGAACACATCCGCTTGATGGGCGACAAGATCGAGGCAAAGCGCACGGCTCAGCGGCTCGGGCTCCCGTGTGTCCCCGGATCCGAAGGCGGCGTACGGGACGAAGTCGAAGCGCAGGAGATCGCCGACACGATCGGCTATCCGGTAATCGTCAAGGCCGCGGCAGGCGGGGGTGGCCGCGGGATGAAGGTCGCGCACGGACCCAACGACATTGGAGAGGCGATCAGTGCGGCCAAGATCGAGGCGAGGGCCGCGTTCGGCGATGATTCCGTATATCTGGAGAAATACCTCGCCAAGCCACGCCACGTTGAAATTCAGGTGCTCGGCGACACGCAGGGGCACGCCATTCACCTTGGCGAGCGCGACTGCTCCCTTCAGCGTCGCCACCAGAAAGTATGGGAGGAAGGCCCCTCCCCGGCTTTAAACCCAGAACAGCGCGACAGCATCGGCGGCATTGTCGCCAAGGCCATGGTCGAGCTGGGCTATGTCGGCGCTGGAACGATCGAGTTCCTGTGCGACGACGGGAAGTTCTTCTTCATTGAGATGAACACACGTGTGCAAGTCGAGCATCCGGTCACCGAAATGATCACCGGAATTGACATCATCAATGAGCAAATCAAGATTGCCGCCGGGTCCCCGCTTTCCCTTGCGCAAGATGACGTTCGTTTCCTTGGCGCCGCGATTGAATGCCGCATCAACGCCGAGCATGCACGCACGTTCGCGCCCTCGCCAGGGCGAATTACCTACTTTCATCCGCCGGGGGGTCTTGGCATTCGCGTCGATTCGGCAGCCTATCAAGGTTACGTGATCCCGCCCTATTATGATTCATTGATTGGCAAGCTGATCGTCCACGGCCGAACGCGCACCGAAGCGCTGATGCGGCTACGACGAGCGCTCGATGAATTCGTCGTCGAGGGGGTCGAGACCACGCTGCCGTTGTTTCGCGCCCTGGTTCGAAACTCGGACGTGCAGAACGGCCAGTACGATATCCACTGGCTCGAGGGTTTCCTGAAGAACGAGCCCAAGGCAGACGGGTGAGGAGCGGGAGCGGAAGGCTTGATATTGGGTCGCCCCAGAGGCCTCATTGGGAGCCATAGGGCGTTAAACGACGCTCATCCTTCCGGACGGGCTACGTCGAAGCAATCCAGGAGTCTTCGGGCCTCCTACGATCTCGGGATCGGCGCGTCGCTTCGCCCCTGGCGACAACGCCGCGACTCAAACCGAGCCTCAACAATCAGTTCTCCGGTCACGCCGGCCGCTCGCAAATCATTCAAATACGCCACGCGCTGCGGCTCGATCTGCGGCATCGAGCCCTCTTTCGCGATCGAAACCTTGGTCCCGGCCTCAAGCGCGTCAGCGATCGCGCGACGCGCCTCGTCGAGCCGGCCGAGACGCACGCAAATTGCGGCGTAGAGCGCCGGAAAGTCGGCCTTGTAGCGCGACATCGCGCTCAGGGCGTCGTCGTAGCGCGGGCCGACATAACAAGCCCAGGCGAGGTTTTCATAATAATGAATTCTCAGGCTGAAGGGCCAGGGCGGCATCGGTCGGTTTCTCGGCGTGCGCGATGTCGCCCTAGGGGGTCGTCGCTCCATTGATCGCTCACGAGGGTCAAGCGAGGCGCCCGCCAGGACCGTCAGCGCGCGCACGTTCTGCGGGTCAAGGTCCATCGCGCGCTCGGACAGCGTCACCGCTTCGTTGGTGGTCGCCTTGCTGTCAAGAAGATTCCATTTGACTTGGGCTTGCATTGCGAGGTCGACCGCGTCCGGGTTGCCCGGCCGCTCGCGCGTGGAGCGCAGGGCTTCGGCCTTGACGAGCTCGGCGCCGCGAATTGGCGAGCCGTGAAACGACTTCGAGCTGCAGCTCGCCGAGCTTGCTGTGCTCGCCCTCGAACCGGTCGGCCCAGACTTGCCCGCCTGTCTCGGTCGAAATGAGCTGGGTGTTGATCTCCACTTTCTCGCCCAACCGGCGCACGCTCCCCTCGAGCACATGGCGCACGTTGAGCTCTTTGCCGATCGCCTTTGCGTCGACAGGCTTGCCCTTGTAGGTGAAGGCCATGCCGCGGGAGATGACGAAGCTGTCTTGCAGATGCGAGAGGTCCGTAGTCAGATCGTCGGTGATCCCATCGGCGAAATAGTCCTGCTCCTTGTCGCCGGAAAGGTTCTCGAACGGCAGGCTCCTTGTCGCCGGAAAGGTTCTCGAACGGCAGGACGACGATCGACAGCCGCGGCCCGCCTTCCGGAGGGTCTGGGCGCCACTTGCGGCAGCCGCCGCGATCAGGCAAAGCGCGACTGCGGCCGCCAGGACCGGCCATAGCGCGCGCCACGTCCGCGGGATTGCGGCTGGCGGCGGGAGGGCCGTGTCCCCCGGCGGGGCTGCGGTCACAGCGGCGACAGTTTCGGCGACCGGCTTGCGAGGCGACAGCGGCGCGGTGAAGCGGTAGCCTACGCCCGAGACGGTCTGGATGACGCTCGGCTGTTTCGGGTCGGGTTCGACCTTTTTCCTGAGGCGCCCGACCATCACGTCAACGCTGCGGTCGAACGGAGCGTTGCGCCGGCCGACTGGCGCGTCGAGCAGAAAATCGCGGCTCAGCACCCGGCCAGGCCGGCGCACAAATTCGCGCAACAGGGCGAATTCGCCGCGCGTCAGCGCGATCGCCTCGCCGCATTCGCGCTTAAGGGTGCAGGCGTCAAGGTCGAGAACGAGCCCCACAAAGGCAAACGCTCCCCGCTTCTCGTCTTGCGGGCTCGTGCCGGCCTTACTCGCTGCGTCCGCCTGAACATCCACAATTCGGCCCCCTCGCAGGTCCGCTGCAGATTCTTAGACGATCGACATGTGACAGTTACAACAACTACCCGCCGGAAACATTGCGGTCAAACGCCATTTACCCGGCCTCGCAGTTCATTTCAGGCGCAACGAGGCGTCGCCTTCGAAGCGAAACGGAGGAGTAAACCCATGAAAACTCTTGTCTCAGCGCTCACGCTGTTCGTCGGTTCGAACGTCGTGGCTGTCGCCGGCGACCAGACGCTCAAGTTCAAACTGGTGGCGGTCACTATCGAAGGACGGCGAATATCACATGGTCGGAGCGACCGTCTCACCGGACGGAACGATCGGGACCAAGGACTTCTCTGTCAAGGAGGATCAAAATGGCAAGTGCGCCGGACACAGCACGTATTATTTCCCCGACGGCTCTATCGTGACGAGCGATTCGTTCGTGGATACGTCGACACAAACCCCCTACCTGGCGCGGATGATCTTCTGTTCCTTGGTCATCGTCGGTGTCCTTTCGAAACGCCGAGGCCGGGCGCTGCGAACCCCGACCACTCCGCGCCCGGCCTCCGCTTCCCCCTCAGCTATGACACCAACTGTCAGATTAAGTCTTAACTACTGCAGATGACGCGCTCGCGATCCCGTGGTTTCAAAGAGCGATCGAGGCGAACCGAAATTTTGCTGTTCCGCATTTTTCCTGGCCGCAGCTTTCGCGCAGCTAGGCCGACTAGCCGAAGCGCGTTCGGTGGTGAAGGCGGGTTTCGCGTCTATCTGTCCTTCTCCATGTCCCGCGCGCCCGAGCCATCCATTCGACAACAAGCGACGACCCAACCTATCTTGCCCAGCTCGAGTTTATTCTCGAGGGGATGCGCAAGGCCAGCGTCCCCGAACAATGACCGTCGCCCGACGCGCAAGTCTTTCTCAGGCTTCACGACGTTCGAGACGCGGAGGACTGTAGACGGGATGGGGATCCGCGGCGAAAGCGGCGGAAAAAACTCTCAGGGAATGAGCGGCGGTCTCGGGGCTTGGATCAAAGCCCGGTCAGTCTGATCATCTTCCAAAGCTGAAACTTCCATTTTTGTCGGCAACCGACGGCTGTCGGCAGAAAGCGGAAGCCAAGGTTCATTGAGGAAACGGCCGCACAAATTCCAGCACAACGGCGTATTATCTGGGTAGTTCTACCTAATTGACCTAGCGTAGACAAAGCTATAAATAATAATACGGGCATGATACGGAGTTAACACTGGCAACCTGTGGGTTGCGCCGCCTTGAGTGTGTCGTAAGTCATTCGGAACGGAGGTTGGCGCGTTTCGATTTGCCCGCCCGCTAGTATAATTATCCACTAGGCGCCTACCTAACCTTTGGACCGTTCAATAATATCTTTGTCTTACCTCATAAGCTGTCGCTAGATTCATAATTATACCGTTAACTACTGCACGGGCGCTTGTACAGTCCGCCGTAACGCTGAAGTATCGCCGCGGCTAAACCTGTAGGATCAAGCTCATGGCTATCACTGCAACCTTCATTCCAACCCCCGGTCTGCTGACGGAGTTCGGCGACAACGGCAATAACTCGATTGTCACGAGCCGCGACGCGGCCGGACGGATTCTTGTGAACGGCCCGACGGTTCCGATCATCGGGGGCACACCGACGGTCGCAAACACCTCCCTGATCGAGGCCTTCGGCCTAGACGGAAACGACACAATCGCGCTTGATGAGACGAATGGCGCGCTGCCGGCCGCCGACCTGTTCGGGGGCGCGGGGAATGACGCGCTCACCGGCGGTTCGGGCAACGACATGTTGTTCGGCCAGGCCGGCGCCGACACGCTGTCTGGCAAGGGCGGCAATGATTTTCTGTTCGGCGGCGACGGCAACGACGTTCTGACCGGCGGGACCGGCAACGACCAGGACTTCGGTCAGGCCGGCGACGACAAGATGGTCTGGAACCCCGGCGACGGCAGCGACCTCTTCGAGGGCGGAGACGGAAACGACACCGCCGAGGTCAATGGCGGCAACGGCGGCGAAGTCTTCACCATCACGGCGAACGGTTCGCGCGTGCTCTTCAGCCGCACGGATCCTGCGCCCTTCGCTCTCGACATCGGCACCACCGAGAACCTCGTCCTCCATGCAAATGGCGGCGACGACGTCATCACCGCCGGCAATGGGCTCGCCAGCCTTATCAGCCTCACGCTCGACGGCGGCGATGGCAACGACACGATCACCGGCGGCGACGGCGCCGACCAACTGATCGGCGGCAACGGCAACGACGTTGTCGCCGGCGGCCGCGGGAACGACGTGGCTTCGCTCGGCGCGGGCAACGACACCTTCGTCTGGAATCCGGGCGACGGCAGCGACACCGTCGAGGGTGGAGCTGGCTTTGACACGCTCCAGTTCAATGGCGCGAATGTGAGCGAGAACATCGATATTTCGGCCAATGGTGGGCGAGTGAGGTTCTTCCGCAACGTCGCCAACATCACCATGGACCTCAATAGTATTGAGAGCGTCGATTTCGCGGCGCTGGGCGGCGCCGACAATATCGTGGTCAACGACCTCAGCGGAACGGGTGTGAAGCAAGTCGCCATCGACCTCGCCTCGCCTCGGGGCAGCGGCGCGGGCGACGGCACCGCTGACAGCGTGACCGTGGATGGCACAGCCAAAAATGATCGGATCAGCATTCAGGGCTCCGGCGCGAGCGTCTCGGTCACGGGGCTGCCTGCGGCGGTTAACATCGTCGGAGCGGAAGGCGCCAACGACAAGTTGATAGTCAACGGCCTCGCTGGGAATGACACGATCAACGCTGCGGCGTTGGCTGCCGGCATCATCGGTCTGACGATCGACGGCGGCGACGGCAATGACACAATCACTGGCAGCCAAGGCGCGGACGCGCTGATAGGCGGCGACGGCGACGACAACGTGATCGGCGGGCGCGGCGATGACGAAGCTCTTCTCGGCAATGGCAACGACAAATTCACCTGGAATCCGGGCGACGGCAGCGACGTTGTCGAAGGCCAGGACGGCGTCGACACACTGCAGTTCAACGGCTCCAACGCTAACGAGAACATGGACGTCTCAGCCAACGGCAGCCGCGTCAGGCTGTTCCGTGATGTCGCCAATGTCACGATGGATCTCAACAGCATCGAGCAGATCAAGATCGCCGCCCTCGGCGGCGCGGACGATGTCACAGTCAACGATCTGACCGGGACAGGCGTCAGCGAGGTCTTCGTCCAGCTCGCGGCGTCTGCGGGCGGCCCCGCCGACGGCCAAGCGGACAAAGTCACTGTCAATGGCACGAATGCCGATGACATGATCCGCGTTCTAACCGCCGGCGCGGCCGTCCTCGTCACCGGATTGTCCGCGACTACAGATGTGAACGGCATCGACCCCGGCGTCGACGCGCTCACAATCAATGGGCAAGGGGGCGCCGACACGATCGACGCGTCCGGAGTTCAATGCCGGTCAAATCAATTTGACGCTCAATGGCGGCGACGGCGACGACTTGATCAAGGGCAGCGGGGGCGCCGACCTTGTAACCGGCGGCCGTGGCAACGACACCGCCTTGCTTGGCGCGGGCGACGACACCTTCGTCTGGAATCCGGGCGACGGCAGCGACACCGTCGAGGGCCAGGCCGGAACCGACACGCTCCTGTTCAACGGCGCGAACGTCAGCGAGAAGATCGACATCTCGGCCAATGGCGGCCGGGTGCGATTCACCCGCGATGTCGCCAATATCACGATGGATCTCAACCGGGTCGAGCAGATCCAGTTCAACGCGCTCGGCGGCGCGGACACCGTCACGGTCAATGATCTCACCGGGACGGGCGTCAACCAGGTCGCCATCGACCTCGAGTCGTCGCCGGGCAGCGGCATTGGCGACGGTCAAGCGGACACGATCAACATCAATGCGACCACCGGCGCCGACGTGATTACTGTGACCAACAGCGGAGGTTTGATCACCGTCTCAGGTCTCGCGGCGACTGTGACAATCTCAGGCGCCGAAGCAGCGAACGATCGCCTTGTCATCAATGGCCTCGGCGGCGACGACATCATCAATGCGACGGGGCTCACCGGCATATTGCTCACCGCCAATGGCGGCGACGGCAATGACATCCTTCTCGGCGGCGTCGCCAGCGCTATTCTGACCGGCGGCGCCGGAGACGACGTGCTGATCGGCAACTCCGGCCACGACACGCTCGACGGCGGGCCCGGCGACAACGTCATCATCCAGAATCCCGCTCCGAGCGCCACGTTCGACGCGCTATCGTTGTTGACGCCGCCCAACCTCTTCGCGACTGCCGACAGCCATGGCGCGCCGCCTCCTGCCGGCTCGCAGCCGAGCGACCTTGCGCCGCCGCCGCCGGCGCACGCGCACACCTGACTGTCCCTCCGGGGTCAGCCATAAAACAGCGATCGTGATGCGGCTGAGCGGTGGAAAAGAGGTCACGCTGCCGCCAGCACAGACCTTCCATGAACGCCGCGACGATGGTCATGTCGTTGGGCGGAACGCAAGCGCGACCGAGCCGGCGAAATTCCTGGTGGTCCTGATCAAGGACAAAGGCGCGCCGGTGCTGGTCCCCGCCGAGTGACTCCCGGAGAGAACGCGGAGGCAAGCTGAACCAAGTTCAAGGCGAAGGCGGGGCCGGCGCGGCGGCAATTGCCCCTTGCCGCGGCGCGCCCGCAACGGCAATCTGCGCCTAAAGGCTCAAGCAATCCGGACAAAGCCGAACGCGGCCGTGATCCAGGGGCGCGCATTCATGTCGGCGGCGGCGAAGATTTTTCTCTCGACCGTTTCGGATGAATTCCGCGCCTATCGCGATCAGCTGCGCTCCGATCTCGCCCGTCCCAATGTCGAAGTGAGGGTGCAGGAGGATTTCAAGGACCAAGGCCGCGGCACGCTCGACGAGCTTGACGTCTATATCGCCGGTTGCGACGCCGTGGTCCATCTCGCCGGCGACATGACCGGTTCCGCCCGAGGGCGAGCCCGCGCTGCGCGCTTTGCGCCCTGCTCCGGACGCCGGAGACTTTGGCATCAGGCGCTTCGCCGCCCCGGCGCGCTCGGACCGGAAATCGTCGGGTTGTTGGCGGAGCCCGAGCGGCTCTTCACATGATCGATGAAGGCACGCAGCTTCGGCATCATTTGCCGGCGGCCGGCATAGTAGAGAAACACTCCCGGCGCCATGGGCGCGAAGGGTTCCAGCACGCGCACGAGTTTCCCCGCTTTTACCGCGCCGGCTGCGATCGGCTCGGGCGCCTGCGCAAGACCCAGTCCTTCGACGGCCGCGCCAAGGATTGTGGGCATGTCGTTGGCGATCAGAGGTCCTGAAACGATGACTTCGACGGCCTCGTTGCCGTTGACAAAGGACCAGGGCGCGATCGACCCGTTTGAGCGGCGCATGCGCAGGCAGGCGTGCCGGCGCAGATCGTCGATGAGTTCCGGCCGCTGCCGCCGGCGCAGATAGTCGCGGCTGCCGACCACAGCCAGCGGGAACGACGGCGTCAGACGCACCGCGATCATATCGGCCTCGATGAACTGGCCGAGGCGGATGCCGGCGTCAAATCCTTCGGCAGCGATATCGACCAGGTCCGGGCTTGCGGCGATCTCCACCTCGACCTCGGGATAGGCCTGGCAGAAGGAGGCGATCAGCGGATCCAGCAGGACCGGCGCCACTGCGCGCGGCGCCGTGAGCCGCAACAGTCCGGCCGGCCGCTGTCCGAGGTCTCGCGCGACCTCGCTTGCGGCGACGAGTTCCTCGAAGGCGGGCTTTGCGCGCGAAAGAAATTGCTTGCCAGCTTCGGTCAACCCGACACTGCGAGTCGTGCGCATGAAGAGCGTCGCGCCGATTCGCGCCTCGAGGGCCCGCACCGCCTGGCTGATCGCCGATGGGGTCACCCCGAGTTCCGCGGCCGCTCTCCGAAAACTGCGGCGCCGAGCAACGCTCAGGAACGCCTCGACGCCGTCGAGGGCGCCCTGCCGAACTGTGAAGTTCTGCTTCATGGCCTGTCAATATTATCGCGGATAGTCGCTCGCCGGAAGCGTCATACATTTGGCTCGCAAATCCGGAGTCACGGTGATGTCGAGGCCCGGATGTGCGACAGTCAAGGGAGCAACGCAATGCGAGACGCGACGTTTTCTCGGCGCGACATGCTTGGCGCGGCCGTGGCCGCGGCGGCAGTCGGCGCCCTGGCCGAGCCGCTCAAGGCTGCTACCCCCGAGCCAAGCGGCGCTGGTCCTGGGCCGGCATCTTGGGTGGATTCGGTGATGCCCGAGGTGACGCATCGCATGATCGAGACGAATGGCGTCCGCTTGCACGTGGCCGAGCAAGGTGAAGGTCCGCTCATCATCCTCTGCCACGGCTTTCCCGAATGCTGGTATTCCTGGCGCCATCAGCTCCAGGCGCTGGCGAATGCCGGGTTCCGTGCGGTGGCGCCCGACTTGCGCGGCTATGGGCAAAGCGACCGTCCGGAGGAAGTGGAGAAGTACACGATTCTCAATGACATTGGCGACATCGTGGGTCTCGTCGATGCTCTGGGCGCCAAGCAAGCGGTGATCGCCGGCCACGACATTGGCGCCGCGATCGCATGGCAAACGGCGCTTCTGCGCCCCGACATCTTCCGGGCCGTCATCGCTCTCAGCCCGCCGTTCCGCTCGCGGGGGTTTGGCGACTCGGGGCCACCGACGACGCTCATGCCGCGGACCGAGAACGCGGTGTTCTACCAGCTTTTCCTCCAGACTCCCGGGGTTGAGGCGGGGCTAGGGCGCGACCTGCGTCTCACCTTCCGTTACCAATTCTATACGTTTTCGGGCGACAGGCCGTCGTCCGCGGGCGTTGGAGGGCTTCCGCCTGGGATGATGCCTCGGAAGGGCGGCTTCTTGACCGATCCGCCGTTGTTGCCAGCTTGGGTCAGCGAGGCAGATGTCGATGTTTACGTCAAGGAATACGCGCGGAGCGGATTCCATGGTCCCCTCGCCTGGTGGCGCAACATCGATCGCGGCTGGGAGTTGATGGCTCCCTTCGCCGGAGCGGTGGTGACCGTTCCCGCGCTATACATGGCGGGCGAGCGCGATTTTGTCGCCGCCGTTTTCTCCCAGGACATCGCGAAGCAGTCTGCGCTGGTCCCCAAGCTCCGGCCCCCGGTAATGCTGCCGGGCTGTGGTCATTGGACCCAGCAGGAACGCGCGCCAGAGGTCAGCAGCGCGATGATCGACTTCCTTCGGCAGGTGTAGGTGGAGACCTGTCCTTACCGGCCGCCCCCGCGAGAGCACGTTCCGCTCGACTGGGCGACGACGCGGGGGCTCGTAGACGCGGCTGCGCAAAGCCAGCGACTTTGGCGTGGCGCGGGGCCTGCGGACTGTAGACGCGGTCGCTGACCGCGTCCGCGCGCTCCAAAGGGCGTTCTTTCAGAACGCCCGTCTGGCGACGGCATAGGAACGCGGCTGCGATTGGCCGCGTCAACCTGCCCTAAAGATCAGGCTCAGCTCTTGGGGGGCGCCGCCGCTGGGCGTGGTGAGACGGAAATCATCGGCGTCCGATTAATCGGAATTTATTATTTTTTTCTTGACAAAACCCGAAAGCTCGTGCGATAAACTGAACACGGGGCCGATCGAGCCGCAGCGCGGTTGCTGGGCCGGCAAGAGGAGGCGCAGGGAGCGCGCGAAAGCAGCGCCTGAGGCAAACGGCAAGGGGGCGAGACGGGGGAAAGAATTTTTTATTTGAATTGACCGTAACCCATTGAAAAGTCTCGATTAGGAAAAATAAACGCTAGCAAATGCAAGTAAATTTACTAGCGTTTAAGCGCCTTTATTGGCGTTTAGTCGCCTCTATTTGCACGGACCCGGCGGCTTTGGCCGCCGGCCCGGACGTCTATCCGACCGCCCTTAAGGCCCCCGGCAACGCCTCCGGTAGGTCCTCGGCTATGAGGCCCGGACCGACGGCCCGGCCACAGGCGCCGTGCAGCCAGACCGCCGCGGAGGCGGCTTCGAAGGCGGCCATGCCCTGCGCCGCGAGGCCCGCCACGAGGCCGGACAGCACATCGCCCGAGCCGGCGGTGGCGAGCCAGGGCGGCAGGTCCCATCCGATGGTCGCGCGTCCGTCCGGCGCGGCGACCACCGTGTCGGCGCCCTTGATGAGCACCACCGCGCCCATAAGACGCGCCGCCGCCCGGGCGCGGCTCAGCTTGTCGTCCTCGAGCCGGACATCGGGCGCGCCCTCGAACAGCTTGGCGAACTCGCCCTCGTGCGGCGTCATGACCGCCTGATGTCCGCCGCGCTTGATGAGCCGCCCGAGCCGCGCCGCGTCGCGGGCGAAGCTGACCAGCGCGTCGGCGTCGAGCACGATCGTGCTCTCTTCGGCTGGCTTGGTCAGCGCCGCCGCGACCAGCTTGCGCAAGGTCGGACCCACGCCGGCGCCGGGGCCCAACACGATTGCGCGGCGCCGCTCGTCGGCGAGCAGCGCCTCGAACTCCCTTGCGTTCGCGAAGGGGACGACCATCACCGCGGTCAGTTGCGCCGCGTTGACGGCGACCGCGTCGAGCGGACTCGCGACGCTGACAATGCCGGCTCCCGCGCGCAAGGCCGCACGCGCGGCGAGCCGGGCGGCGCCCGTGCGGTGGCCCGACCCGGACAGGACGAGCGCCGCGCCGCGAGCATATTTGTGGCTCTTGGCGTTCGGGCGCGGAAACGACGCGCGCCAGACCGCGGGCGCATTGACGAAGGCTTGCGGCGCGATGGGCGCAAGCGCAGCCTCGGGAATGCCGATGTCGGCGAGCCGGATCGCGCCGCTGAGCGTCCGTCCCGGCTGCAACAGATGGCCGGGCTTGAGGCGGAAGAAGGTCACGCTCGCGCTGGCTTCGACAGCGGCGCCGCGAATCTTGCCGGTTTCCCCGTCGATCCCCGAAGGGACGTCGACGGCCAGCACGCGCCCGCCGATGCGCGCGAAAGCGTTGACTCGGTCGATGATCGCTTTGGCTTCGCCGTCGATGTCGCGCGCCAGCCCGGCCCCGAACAAAGCGTCGATCACGCAGTCGGCTTGGGCGAGGTCCATTGCAGCGGCGTCGCGGACCGGTCCGTTATAGCGAGCGGCGGCGAGCGCCGGATCGCCTTTCAAGGCTTCGCGGCGGCCGAGCAATCCGAGCTCGACCGCATAGCCGCGCGTCGCCAGGAGCCGCGCCGCGATGAAACCGTCGCCGCCGTTGCCGCCGGGGCCGCAGAAGACGGCGATGCGGCCGCGCGACTTCATAAGTCGCGCCGCTTCGTCGGCGACCGCGAGACCCGCCCGCTCCATGAGATCAATGCCCGGCGTCCCGGCCGCAATCGCAAAGCGGTCCGCCCTGCTCATTTCAACTGGCGTCAGCAGTTCCGGATATGCTTTGGGATCGCGCATGGGCGCGAAGGGTGCGCGCCGCTCGCGCGGGGCGCAAGGGGCCAAAAAACGCGCTTCCCATCGTCCCGGATTCTGCTATATCGCGCCTGCGCTGATCCCCGATAGCTCAGCTGGTAGAGCATTCGACTGTTAATCGAATGGTCGCAGGTTCGAAGTCCTGCTCGGGGAGCCAATTCTCAGTTTCGCCGACAAATTCAGATTTCGAGCCCATTTCGTTTCGAAGGGCGGTTATGGTTTCCGCAAGCATATCAAAAGGTTGACGGAAGCTGGCGGTCAATACGCCGTCATCCCATGTGCAGTTCGATAGCAGCAAATTGAGGAGGCGGCGTTTTTCGCGCGGTTCTTGCTGTGCGTAGAGCCGCTGCGCGTTGTTGGCCAGTTCGAGAAGAGTTACGCCCTCGCTCAAATAGGATCTATCGGCGTTCCGGTGTCGTTCGATGTCGCGTCTGCAGCGATCCTGCTCCTCGCGCCACTGGGTCGACATTTTCTGGAAGAAGGCCGCGTCAATCAGTCCGTCGAGCTTGTCGGCGTACATCGCGTGGATGCGGTCGTCGAGGCGCTTGCACTCAACTTCCAGCCGCCGGATCGCCTCCTCATGCTCGCGGCGTTCCTCGGCATGGCTTGCATGAAGGGCGTCTCGCATCCATTCGAGGACTTCGTCATCAAAATGGAGCCGCCCCAGCGGATCGGATCACCGGGCGGCAGCGGCAGGTCGGGTTGATCGATCACGGTTTCGTCCGCGCCGGGGGTCGGCGGGATGGAGCCGTCGCCTTGCGGTGCGTCATCGGGCGGCGTGATTGGATCGCCTTCGCCGGGCGTGTAAATCTGCACAGGATCGCCATCGAAATCCGAATCCGCGAAATGCGCGGTCGCGCCGCGAAAGTCGATCAGCGTGAAATAGAACTTCTTGGTGTCCTCGTGGACGCGGGTGCCGCGTCCGACGATCTGCTTGAACTCGGTCATCGAGCCCACCGCGCGATCGAGCACGATCAGCCGGCAGGTCTGCGCATCGACGCCAGTCGAGAGAAGCCGCGAAGTCGTCACCAGTACGGGATATTTCGATTCCGGGTCAATGAAGTTGCCGAGCTGGTCCTGGCCGTCCTTGTCGCTGCCAGCGATGCGCATGACATAGCGCGCATTTTCCGCGACCAGATCGGCGTTCTCGTTGACGAGCGCCTGCCGCATCCGCGCCGCGTGCTCCTCGTCTACGCAGAAGACGATGGTCTTCTGGAACCGGTCGCCGCTTTCCTTCAGGAACTCGGTGATCTTCTTCGCGGTCAGCACCGTGCGGTCGTCGAGCACGATGTGCCGGTCGAAATCTTTGGCGTTGTAGATGCGGTCCTCGACCTCGGCGCCCTCACGGTCGAGCTGGCCGAGTTCCGGGCGATAGCCTTCCACGTCGCGGTCGATATGAACCTTGATGACCTTGTAGGGCGCCAGGAACCCGTCGCTGATCCCTTGCTTAAGCGAATAGGTGAAAACCGGCTCGCCGAAATAATCGGTGTTGGAGGCGTATTCGGTTTCCTTCGGCGTGGCGGTGAGGCCGATCTGCGTCGCGCCGGAAAAATGCGTCAGGATTTCCCGCCAGGCCGAATCGTCGGCCGCGCTTCCGCGATGGCATTCGTCGATGACGATCAGATCGAAGAAGCCGGGCGAGAACTCGCGATAGAGCTTCTGCCGTTCCTCCGGCCCGATGATCGCCTGATAGAGCCCGAGATAGACCTCGAAGGCGGTGTCGATCCGCCGCTTCCGATCGAGCGCCAGTGTTAGATTGATCTTGGCGCCATCTTGGCGCTCGATGGTCTTGGCGTTGGGTCGAAAGCTTCGCCATCTTCCCGCCGAACGGGCGGAAGTCGTTCACCATTGTCTGGTCGATCAGCACGTTGCGGTCGGCGAGGAACAGGATGCGCTTCTTGCGGCCGGCCTTCCACAAGCGCCAGATGATCTGAAACGCCGTGTAGGTCTTGCCAGTGCCGGTCGCCATCACCAGCAGCACGCGGTCGCGGCCCTTGGCGATGGCCTCGATCGCGGCGTTGACGGCATTCACCTGGTAGTAGCGCGGGGCCTTGCCGCTGCCGTCGTCGAAATAATCCTGAAGCACGATCTGTTCGGCTTTTACGTCGAGACCCTTCCAGGCGCGATAGCGTGCCCACAATTCGGCCGGCGACGGGAAGGCGTCGAGGCCGAGGTTCGTTTCGATCGGAACGCTCCGACCAGTGCGGTCGTGGAACACGAAGCCCTCGCCGTTGGATGAGAACACGAAGGGAATATCCAACGTGGCCGCATAGTCGAGGCCCTGCTGGATGCCGTGGCCGACGCTGTGATTGTTGTCCTTGGCCTCGATCAGCGCGATCGGGATGATTCGGCCTGTAGTAGAGAACGAAGTCGGCCTTCTTGGCCTTGCCGCGCGTCACCAGCTTGCCGCGCACGATGATCCGGCCCTTGGTGAAATAGACCTCCTCCCGGACCTGCACCATCTCGTCCCAGCCGGCGCGCTTGACGGCCGGCAGGATGAACTTGGTGCAGATATCGCGTTCGGTGAGGCTCCGTTTATCCATCGTCGAGGGCGAATCCTTCAATCGTTCAAATTGAGTATTGGCACGGGTGCGAACCGCGGTTGCATCAGGTACGAACCCGCGAACCCAGAGTGCGAACCCGGTTCGCACCCCCTGCCGCTGGCGACGCATCGGGCCTTTGCCGCCCGCATACGACAGGCGCCAAGAGCCTAACCGCCCCGCCCGCATCGGGAATAGATTGCCCAAGGGCCTATTCCTCGCCGTCCACCTGCTCGGCAAGGCCCTTCATGTCGCGCACAAGCGCCATCAGGTGCCGCCGTTCGCGATGGCCTCGGCGGTATAGCGGCCATGCTTGAGGGCGTTTCTATTGCCCTTGGCCGCGCCCGGCGCCTTGCCGCCGTGCATCCGGCAGCGCCCGTTCGCCATCGCGGGCGACTGGCACGGCGTCCCGGCCCGACGTCCGGGCTCGGCAGCGTTGGCTCAAGTGCATGGGCAATCTGCTTTGCATGGGGTTGTTCCTCAAGATTGCTGCGATCCCCACCCCCCGGTTGACCGGGTGCGGCGACCATGCCGACCACCGCCTGCCCGCCGGCATGGACATGAACGTGTTCGACCGTGACCTTCTGCTGGCCCTTGCCGCGATGACGGTTGAGGGCTTCGAGCAGGGCGGCATAGGTGCGCGATAGCTTGTTGGCTTGGGCGAGGTTCTCGCGCCGGCCCTCGAAGGTCTGTTCGCCGATCATGGCGCGGCGATAGCATTCCATCGCCGCGTTGTGGGCGGCGACCAGTTGCGCCGCCATCATGCCTTCCAGTTCGTCCTTCGGCGCGATGCCGACGAGCGCGGCGACGCGTGGCGCTGAACTGCTTGTCGCGCTCCTCTGGGCTTGAGTTCTTCAGCCAGAGGGCCTGCACCGCCTGATTGGCGAGAATGTTGTTCCAGTTATCCGACTGCGATCCGCCGATGTTCTTCAGCCGGCCCTTGCGATCGTCAGGATCGTTGGCGACAACAGTTGTCGGCGTGTTGGGGCGGGTTCTTGGCGTTCATGGCGATGTCCTCATCTCACGGATTCCGAAGGTTGAAAGGGCGGCGACGGCTTCCGCCGTCCGGCCGGCGTGCCATGCGGACCAGCAGCGCGAATGCAGCCAGGCATGGCCGGTCGGCTCGGTGCCGAAGGGCAGCAGCGGGTCGTGCGCGTGTTCGGCTTCGCCGCAGCCGAGGCAGCGGCCGGGCGGCGAGCGCACCGGATTGCGGTTGAGCCATTCGGCGACGCAGCAGGCGAAGGCGCGGGCCTCGGCTTCGTGACGAGGCAGCCCGCCATCGAACTCGGCGATGCCCGCCCGTTCGTCGAAGAAGGCCCGCCAATCCTCGCCCGACCAGCCGTCATCGGCCGTGCGCAGCAGCGCGACGACGCCGGCCTTGTGACGCGACAAGAGGTCGAGCACGGCGGGCGGCGGCGCGGCGTCGGCCTCGAGCACGAGAGCGTCGCCGTCGATCCCGATCCGAATGCCAGCCGCATCGCGCGCCGCCTTCAGGGCTTCGGCGGCGCTCATAGCCGCGCCCTCCAGCCCAGCATTTTCCGGCGCGGATTGGGGCGGGTGATTTGCGTCCGCACCGTCCGCATCGGTCTCGGCGTTGGTTTTCAACGGGTTGGCGCGGACGGTTGCGCGCGGTCCTCGCCCGCTGAACCGTCCGCATCGTCGCGCGACCGTCCGCAGGGCCGGACGCCGCGAAGCCGTTGGCCGGATTGGCTTTCGGTCGATCGGCGGACGGTGCGGACGATGCGGACGGTTGCGCCCCTCCGTTTTCTGGCGCGGCGAGGGTCGCCGGTTGTGGTGATGTGGATGATCCGCGTCCGCGCCCGGCCTTCGCGCTCGAAGCCGATCTCGATGCCGATCTTGCGCAGGAAGGTCGCCGCCCGGCGCAACCGGCCCGCCAGCGCCCGAGGGCTATCGGGCCAGGTCTTGGACTTGGCGACGCGCTCGCCCGCCACCTCGGCAAGGGCGCCCAGAAGATCCGAGGCGGTTCCCGTCCACTCCGTCCGCGTTGTCATCACGGCGCGCACGGCGGCGGCGATCGGGTCGGCGTCGATCACGCCCTCCACCGCCTCGTCGCGATTGCCGCAATAGGCCGACCAGAAGGTGCCGGCGGGCCAGAGCGCGGTTTCGCAGGCCGTCGCCCACAGCGCGAAATCCGCCATGCGCGGCAGCTTCTCGAGCTTCGTGTCGCGGCAGCTCGCTCAGGCCCTTCGCCACCGCGTCGAGCAGCACGCCGAGGATGCGCGGGCGTTCGGCCTCGAACGCCGCCCACAATTCCTGCTTCCGGCCGGCGGCGTTCCTCCGGGATCGGCTCCAGCGTCAGGAACACGGCGCGATCGGCGAGATCGGGCCGCGTCACGATGTCCTCGATGCCGTTCAGGATCACCGGCCGGGCGGCGTCGAACAGCACCTCGTCCTGATCGGAATAGAGCTGGCGCACCGCGAAGCCGCCGCCGGTGGCAAGCCGGCAAAGCGTGTCGGAAATCCAGGCGGGCAGGCCCGACACATTGTCGAAGGCGAGCACATGGCCGTTGCTGGCGGCGATGAACAGGTCGCGATCCTCGCGCGGCAAGGCCCGCAAGGGCGCGGTGTTCGGATCGAGCAGCGCCCGCAGGATCGCCGAGAAGGTGGACTTCGCCGAACCCTGCTCGCCCGACAGCACGATCACCGGATAGGGACCGCGATTGCGCAGGCACGCGAGCGCCCAGGCGACCACCAGCACGAAATCGGCGTCGGTCTGCACGTTGAGGAACGAGCGCAGCGTCTCGATCGATCCGCCGCGCACCGGGATCGGCATCGGCTTCATGCCGGACAGCGCGGCGGAAGCGCACCGGCGGATTGTCGATCACGCGCCAGCCGGTGGCGTCGATCTCCACCGCGCGCCATGTCTCATCGCCGAGGTCGAGATAGAGCCGGCCGTCGAGCCCGCCGACGCGGATATGGACCTGCCGTTCCGGCGCATCGAAATGCGCCTTGGCCTCGATCACGTTCAGCGCCGATTGCAGCGCCTCCGAACTCGGCGCGCCGCCGCGTCTCCTCGAAGAAGCGGCGGGCGAGCCAGCGGCGGAAGCCCTTGGCGCGGATCGGCCAGGTCTCGCGATGGCCGTTGATGTCGAGGTCGGCGAAGCCGGTGCCGTCCGGCGTGTGGAACAGTTCGGCGGTTTGCGCGAGGTCGATCAGGATATCGGCCTGCGTCGGCCCGCGCCCGCCTGTATCGCCGTTTTCCTCGGCGATGGCGTCGTCGAGCGCCGTCACCCGGCATCCGGCCTTCTTCAGTTGCGACCGCAGCGCCTCGAAGGCGGCGCGGTTGTCCTGTCTTCAGCGCGGCGAGCGCTTCCAGCGCTTCGGGCATGAAGGGCGCGCCGGGATCGGCGGCGGTCTTCTCGGCCAGCCCGCCAGCGGATCGGGAATTTCCTCGGCGGCGTCGATGGCGTCGGCGATCAGGTTTTCGGGTTCAACGGATGGCGTCGGGGTTCATCGCGCGCCCTCCGTCGAAACGAGGGCGCGCGGGCCTTGAGCAGATCGTTGAAATCCATGCCTTGCGGCGGGCGGGCGATCCGAACGCGCCGCCCTTCGCGCTTCCAGCGCCGCGCGCAATCCTGCGCCGCCGCTTCGCCGGGTTCGTCGCCATCGGCGAGCACGATCACGTCGCGAACGTCGCGCGGCAGATCGAGCGAGCGAAGGCCCGAGGTTGAAAGCGCCGCCCAGGCCGCGTTTCCCGTCGCCTGCATCGCCGCAAGGCAGGTCTCGATCCCTTCGCCGACCATCAGCACGGCGCCGGGCTCGCCGAGGCGGACCGCACCGCCACGACAAGGCCCGAGCATCATCTTCGCCGGATCGACTGGCGCCTTGCCGCCGCCGTCGCGGGCGAGAAAGGTGCGGTGAACGGCGATCGGCGATCCGGTGGCGCCGTGCGTCACGAGCGCCACCATCGCGGGCCAGATGCCGCCCGAGGGATGTTTCAGGCCGGCATGGAAGCGCAGGGCCGGCGAAGCCGGAAGGTCGAGCCCGCGCGAACGCAGATAGGTTTCGACGAGCGTTCCCTCGGCCGCTTGCGACGCCTGCCAGATCGCCAGCGCCGCCGCGCGTGCGCTTCAGGGCGTCGGCGTCGGGTTCGCTCGGCAAGCCGGCGCCGATGATTGCGGGCGATGCCCGAAGCCCGCCCGGTCGTTTGCCACAGGCCGCGCTCCTGAAGGGCGGCGATCAGATCGCGCTGGTCGCAGCCGGCATGGCAGCGCACCAGCACCTTGCCGTCCTTGCCCGCACTGATCGAAAGGCTCGGGCTCCGATCGTCATGCACCGGGCAGCGGGCCATCCATGTTGCGCCCGCGCGGCGCCCGCCGAGCGCCTTGGCGATGGTTTCAGCGGTCATGGCGCACCTCGCCATCGTTCGGCTTGGCGGGCGCAGCGGCGTCATTGGCGGCGGCAAGCCTTTCGGCGCGCGACCATTCGGCGAGCACGCCGAAGAAGCCGGTGACATTGTGCATGATCTGGCGGGCGTCCTCGTCGGTGAGGTCGCGCCCGATGCGCGGTTGCCAGACTTGCCGGGTGCGGGCGATCTGCTTGCCCGCGTCATTGTCGTTTGCAGCGTCGAGACGTTTCATCGAAGACCTCACGGGCGGTTCCGCCGCTCCGTGCTCCTGGCCTCCGGTCTCGGATTCCCACCGATGACGCTGGACCCAACAGGGATTTGCATCTTCAGGCGTCCCCGTCTCAGGGATCGCCGGTCGTTCTCATGCCTTGGCCGCTTCAGCGCGGCACCTCGTCCTCAGGGATCGTGAACTTGTGGCTCTTGCCTGCCCGGATCACGAGCTGGCGCTTGCCGCCGTTGGCGATCTCGCAGGCGATCGAATAGTCGAAGAAGCCGTGCTTCAGGCCATCGACGACAAGCCCTTCGAGCCGGTCGAGGGCCTCGCGGACCTGCCCGCTCTTGGCGCGCTGGAACGGCGGAGTGTCTTGCGGTTCAGCCATTGTGCAGCAATCCCTTCATGTCCTTGATGGTGGCGGCGAAGGCCAGCGGCCGAACGCTGGTCGCGTCGCCATAGAAGGCCATCACGTCGGCGCGCCGCGTGGCGCGATCCCGGAAGACGAACACCTTGCGCCGGCCCTCGTCGCGCAGGTTCAGAAGCTCGTAGCCGGCGCAGCGCAGGAAGCAGGCGAGATAGAAATCGCGCGTCTCGAACGCGGCGTCTGCCGCTTCGGCTCCTCTCGGACTGCTTGTTCAGTTGACACTTTACGATCTCCTCAAAAAAAGGGCTCACGCGCCATCGGACAGAAGCCGCTGAAGCGGCACCGCGCGGTGCAGCAGCCCGAGCTTTTCGAGCCGGATGCGCATGGCGATCGGCGAAACGAGGAACTTCTCGGCGAAGGGCTTCGCGAAGTTTTCGAGCGCCTGATCGTCGCTTTCGGTGAAGGCAGCGCCGGGAATGCGGCTCTCGAAGCGCACGATCTCGACGAAGGGGTGGTCGATCGGTTCGGACGGTTGAAGCACCCGCTGCTTGCGATCGGGGAATGCTTCGTCCCAGGCGGCGAAGACGAGCTTGCGCGGCATCAGCACGCAGGACGCATAGAGATCGGCCTGCAATTCGATCCGCGCCTTGGCCTGGCTGGTTCGGCAGATCACGCTCGGCGGCGCGTTGGCATCGAGCAGCGAAGTCTGCGCCGGGTCCTTGCCGAACAGCTCGCGATGCAGGCGCCAATGCCGCCGACCTCGTGCGCCGCGTGATAGCGATAGCGCCCTTCCTTGGCCGGGTTGGCGTCGGGATCGAGGCTTTCGTCGATCACGATCCGCTTCTGCTCGAAGAAGATCGCGCCGAGGATGTCGGGATCGAACCCGATGCCCGAACGCGGCACGCCGAACAGCCGGTGCATGTCGTCGAACTCGATGCCGATCTTCAGGTGCTTCTCGATGATGTCGTCGATCGCGATCGGCGCTTCGATCGTGACGCCGCGCGCCTGGGCATATTCGGCCAGGAGCGCCTGCGCGTCCTTTTCGATCGCCTCGTCGGACACATAGGAAACGAACTTGGTCATTGATCGCCGATCCTCATCTGCATCTTCGAAACCGTCATCGCCCGATCAGGCGCTCACTTGTCCTTCGCCTTCTGCGCGTTGCGGGCCAGCCGGGCGATGTCTTCCGTCGTCAATCCCTTCGTGGTCCGCAGCAGCGCCGCCAGTTCCACCGGGTGGCGCTTGATGATGTCCGACAGGTCGCTCGCCACCCGGCCCGCCCGCGCCAGCAACTCGTCCACATCGCAGCCGATGATCTGCGCAATCGCCTTGACCTTGTCCTCGGCCGGTGGCGCGAACTCGTCCCGCTCCACCTTCGACAGTAGGTCGGGCTGACCCCGATCATCTTCGCCATCTCTCGCAATCCGATCTCCTTAGCCTCCCGCTCCCGGCGGATGAACGCCCCAAACTTTTCCGTCGCAGCACTCATGGCTCCCGCTCCCGTCTCTTGTTAAGTTTTCACTGTACAGCCGATTCGTTTGGATGTCAACTGTCAAGTAAACATGATCACCGATATGAGTGGGCAAAGGCGATCGGTCTGCAAACTTCCGGGATTGCTTCTGTCGGTGTGGACGGCCCCAATGCGTCGACTCCAGCCGTCCGCTTCGCGCAAATAGCGGCCATTCGCCACCGGGGGACGGCAGGAGACTCTCTGCTCCCGTCATTGTCGGCGAAAAATCCAAGTTGATCTGACGCTAGACCTTACGATTCCTCAATATGCGGTAGGCCGCAGCGGAAGATCAGATCCTGTCCGCGAGCGGCACAGGTAATTCTTTACGGGTGCGAACGAGATCGTCGTGCGCCATCTTAGTCGCCGAACCGAGACGCGCCACCGTTGCCCTGACACGGGCCCTGTTGAATGAGATATGGTATCTCTTAGCGGCGGCCCCGCACCTGGTGGCGGATTTTTGGCAGATGAGCTCATCGCGAGCCGATGGAGGAGAGTTCTTCCAGCCCTTGTGGGAGGACGGCGAGCGCGTCTTTTCCCGCGGATGGCGCGAAAGCGGTGAGGGCCGCCGGGTGGCGGTCCTGATCGTCGATCTCGCCGCACAGCTTCCCACACCCGTCGGCCTCGATCGCCTCGCTCACGAATATGGACCGAAGGACGAGCTGAGCACTGCGTGGGCCGCGCGGCCGCTAGCAGGCTGTTGAAAAACTCATTTCCGCCGTAGTTCGATTCCGTTCCGGACTTCATTGGATTCCAATGTGTTCACGGTTTCGACCCCACGCGGCGGACTTTTTCAACAGCCTGCTAGAGCTGGTGCGCGAGCGCGGGCGCAGCCTGCTTGTGCTCGAAGACCCGGGCGGCGAGCCGCTCGACCGGCTGCTCGGTCAACCGATGACGTTGGAAAGCTTCTTACGGCTCGCCATCGGGATCGCCACGGCGCTTGCTGAGGTTCACCGGCGCGGCCTCATCCATAAGGACATCAAGCCGGCGAATGTTCTGGTGGACTCTGCCACCGGACAAGTCTGGCTTACCGGCTTTGGCATCGCGTCCCGCCTGCCGCGCGAGCGCCAGGCCCTGCGCCCCCGGAAGTGATCGCGGGGACGCTCGCCTATATGGCCTCCGAACAAACGGGCCGAATGAACCGGTCGATCGATTTCCGCAGCGATCTCTATGCCCTGGGGGTCACACTCTACAAGATGCTGACAGGCGAACTTCCCTTCGCCCGTCCAATCCGATGGAATGGGTGCACTGCCACATCGCCCGCCAGCCGGCGTCGCCCGATGAGCGGGTCGCGGGCATCTCCGGGCCGGTCTCGGAGATCGCGATGAAGCTCCTCGCCAAGACCGCCGAGGAGCGCTACCAGACCGCCGCGGGCCTCACGGTCGATCTGCGGAAGTGCTCGGGGGAATGGGAGTCGCATCACCGCATCGGGCCGTTCCCGCTCGGCGCTGCCGATGCATCAGACCGCCTGCTGATGCCGGAGACGCTCTACGGCCGGGAGCACAGATCGAGACGCTGCTTGGCGCTTTCGACCGGGTAGTCGCAAACGGCGCAACCGAGCTCGTGCTCGTCTCGGGCTATGCCGGCATTGGCAAATCCTCGCCGGTGAATGAGCTCCAGAAGGCGCTTGCGCCGCCGCGCGGCATATTGGCGTCGGGCAAGTTCGACCAGTACAAGCGCGACATCCTCTACGCCACCCTGGCCCAGGCCTTCCGGAGCCTTGTGCGCCCCCTTCTCGGCGCGAGCGAGTCCGATCTTGCCCGATGGCGGGAGTCCTTGAACGAAGCGCTAGGTCCGAACGGCCAGCTCATAGTCAACCTCGTTCCCGAGCTCGAGCTCGTTATCGGAGCGCAGCCGCCAGTCGCGGACTTGCCGCCGCAGGACGCCAAGAATTGCTTTCAGATGGTTTTCCGGCGCTTCCTCGGCGTGTTCGCGCGCCAGGAACACCCGCTCGCCCTGTTCCTCGACGATCTGCAATGGTTGGACGCGGCGACGCTCGAACTCATTGAGCACCTGGTCACTCGGCCGGACGTACGGCGCCTGCTGCTGGTCGGCGCCTACCGCGACAACGAGGTCGGCCCCGCGCACCCGCTGATGCGGACGCTCGAGGCGATCCCCAACGCCGGAGCAAGAGTTCGAGGAGATCGTGCTGACCCCGCTCGGGCTCGACGACATTGGCCGGCTCGTCACCGACGCCCTGCATTGCCAGCCGGAGCGCGCGCGGCCCCTGGCGCAACTGGTGCACGAGAAGACCAGCGGCAATCCGTTCTTCGCAATCCAGTTCCTCACGGCCCTGAATGAAGACGGGCTCCTCGCGTTCAACTCCGCCGCGCCAGCCTGGCGGTGGGACATCGATCGCATCCGCGCCAGGAGTTACACCGACAACGTGGCGGATCTCCTGATCGAAAAGATGAGGCGGCTCTCCGTTCCCGCCCAGGAAGCGATGAAACAGCTCGCCTGCCTTGGCAACGTCGCCGATGTCGCCACGCTCACTCTGGTGTACGAGGAAACAGGGGAGGCGATGGACGCGGCGCTCTGGGAGGCCGTCTATGCGGGCCTCGTCCTGCGGCAGGAGGGCGCTTACACATTTGGTGTTGTCGGCGACAGGAGCGCCGGTGGCGTTGGTAAATCCCACATCGGTGGGCATGATGAGCTCCGAAACTTTGGATAGAAGGCGTTGGTATCAAGTGGGCCGCCGCCTTGGCGACGCCGGTCGCGCACAACGTACAGTCACCCCTGCCATGCGGATCCACGGATCACGCTGCAAAAGTTGCGTCGTCTGAAGCTCGGATCCTTGTCTGCGAGCACGTCGGCGTTTACCGTGCCGAATGTCGTCTCCGGCTTGTGCCCGAAACCCTCGTAGAAGGCCTGGATGATGTCTTCCTTGAAGCTGCCGCTGCGCGGATGGGCATGAACGATCGCCTCGCGCTCCGCTTGGGTATAGTCGGCATAGGCAAACCCCAGCACGTCCATTTCGACACCCGCGGTGACCAGCGCGATGACCGGATGCATGTGTGGCGGGATCCCCGGCGTGGTGTGCAGAGCGATCGCTGTCCAAACCGTCTCGACGTCCTGCTGCGGGATGCCTCGGCTCCGCAAGAAGTCGCGGGCGGCGTTGGCGCTGTCGACCTCGAAGCGATCGTGCTCGCTACGGTGCTGGTGAGTGAGACCCATGTCATGAAACATCGCTCCCGCGTAGAGCAGCTCAGGATCGAACCGTAGCCCCTTACGCTTGCCCGCCAGCGCGCCCCAGTGGTAAACGCGGCTCGAATGATGAAAGAGAAGCGGAGACTCCGTGTCCCTCACCAGCTCGGTTATCTCACGCGCAATCTTGCTGTCGGGGATGGAAATGTCGTTCACTGCGGCCGTCATTGGATGTTCTCGTGTTGCAGATTCCTCAAGGTCTTGGGATGAGTATTCGACGCACGATGGACAGCTCGTCACCTGAGCGCTCTCGCTGGGCAGCCGCTTCAGCGGTCAGGTTTGACGGAGGCCACTTCTCACGTTCGGCGCTATTAGCCTTAGCTTAGTTTAATCAATTTAAGACTCCAGCAAACGAAAGTTTCGTTCGAACATATATTGGTGCTTAGCACCCTATACCTTGGTATTGCAGCGGTGAAACACGCCGGATAAAGATCAGCAGCCAAGGTCAATTTCCACGCGCCGCGACCCGGTCGGGCACAGTCTTCGACCGCGGCTGTTTGCCGGCGGGCAAAGTCCGCTTCACGTCGACTCCAGCCGTCTCCTTCGCGCAAAAAGCTGGACGGTTCTATAAACGCGTTTTTCCGGACGGAGACGGGTCGAGTGACGCGATTTTGAGGTGCGGGATCTCGGTTTTGGATGCGGCATAGGGCGCCGCATGCTGCGGCGACCGGGCGGCCCCCGGCGCGGGGGTCAGGCGGCAGCGAGACGATCGAGGAAGACGAGCCTGCGGAAGTTGTAGACGAGGTTGGCCATGCCGATCTTGGTTTTCGCCCGGGCGATGCCGATGGTGCGGACGAAGAGGTCCATCTTGTCCTTCTGCACGGCGAAGACGTGTTCGACGCCGGAGCGGACTTTGGACTTGAGCGCGTTGGCGCGCCGCGTCGTCTCCGGCATGGGCCGGCCCGCCGGCTTCTTGCGATGGACGCGGCTGACGAACCCGTTCTTTTCGAGGAACGCCTCATTGGCCTTCGAACGGTAGGCCGTGTCGGCCCAGACGGCGCTCGCGGTGTTGGTCTTGTCGAGCAGCCCCTCACGCAGCCGCGCGTCCTCGTAGGCCGCAGCGTCGGTCGCCTCCCACCGCCGGATCAGCCCATGTTCGCGGTCGATCGAGACATGGTTTTGGTAGCCGAATGTCGGAATAGCGATGTCGACCGGAGGAACCGTCCCATCCGGCCTGGCCTTGGCCTTGCTGAACTTGACCGTCCAGCGCCCGTCACGGTCCTTCTGCCGGAGCTTGGCTGGCTGGGCTTTCCAGGCCTGCGGAATGCGCCCCTCCTTGACCGCCTTCTTCTCCTCCTCGGTGTTGCGCTGCTTGGGCGCGGCGATCAGCGAGGCGTCGACGATCTGGCCGCCCATAGCGACGTAGCCAGCCTCGCGCAGCGCCGCGTCGAACCGGTCGAACAGTGGCTTAATCGCCTCGGCCCTGGTCAGCTTTTCCCGGAACAGCCAGATCGTGCGAGCGTCGGGAACCCGATCGGATAGGCTCAACCCGAGAAACCGCATGAACGACAGGCGGTCGTTGATCAGAAACTCGGTACGCTCGTCGGAGAGGGTGTTGGCCGCCTGGATCACCAGGATCTTGAACATCATCACAGGGTCGAACGGCGGTCGGCCGCCCTGCGAGCCGTCCGAGTAGGCCAGCGCCCGCGTCAGCTCGGACTGGAAAATCTCGAAATCGACCGCCGCTGCGAAAGCCTGCAACTGATCGCCGAGATCGCTCAGCCGCTTCAGCCGCTCGTCGACGTCGAAAAGTCCCCCCTGGCCGCGCATCGATTCGCCTCCCACTCCACCTGGGAGTGAATCAGAAAATGCTGGAAGGCGCGAGGTTCTTAGAAGCGTCCAGCTGCCATTCCGCCCGGGCTCAGCGAACAGGCCAAATCGACCCGAAGCATGCGTTCCCGAATTGAACCCTGTACGCCCGGAATGCGTCCGAAAGCGGTTCTAGCCGTTACGGGCGGGATGCGCCAAAAGCGGACGCAGAACAAAACGCCGCCAGCCGGACTTGAAAACAACCAAGATAAATCAAACATTTTGTTTCTACGAGCCACCGTACAGAGAGACCGGGAGCTGGTCCAAGGGGGAAACAAGCTCAATGAGAGCGTCACTCGCGAGGCCGACGAAAGCGCTGACTTGTTGATGTGCTTTTGATTGGAGTTGATGATGTTTCAAAGCGACGATTTTCTTTTCGCGCCGCGATTGGATTTCGAGGGGTGGAGAGAGTTGGTCGGGACCGTGTGCGGGCGGTACAACCCGGAGGGTCCGAAACACAATGCTTTTACAGGTTGGATACGGCCGGCGAACGTCTGTGGGTTCACACCGTTGGATTTTGGTTGCAACGCTGACCGGATCGAGCGGACCTATCACGATACTCGCCTCGATAGCGCAGACCACTACTTCGCTTTTTTTCCGGTCGATGGCCAGATAGCGCTGACTCAAAACGATCAAGCCGTGCAACTTGCGGTGGGCGATGTCGCACTTGTGGATGCGGCTCGGCCGGCGACATTCTTCGGTAACAACGGCAGTGCCGCATGGAACGCCGTGACTCTTAATTTGTCACGCCGGTCTCTTGTGTCTCATCTCGGATTCGAACCAGAGGGCGGGCTTTACCGCCATGGCGGAACGTCTGCAGGGCGTCTGCTCTTCGATCTTATTCGGAATACTGACCAAGGATATGAATCAACGTCATCACAGGGCGATTCCTACATGCAGCTGGCAGTTTACGATCTCGTCGGCGCACTCTTTGCGCCGTCGGTCCCATGGCCCAGCTCACGTCATGCGGACAAGCTGTTTACGCGCATCCGCCGCATTGTTAAGGAGGGCTTTGCCGATCCAAGCTTCGGTCCAAACCAGGTTGCGGCCGAGATGGGGATCTCGCTACGCCACCTCCAGAAGATCTTCACACAGCGCGGCTCGACCTGCAGTGAGTTCATATTTTCGGTTCGCTTGGATCACGCTTCGCGCCTTGTTCATCGCCGGGCATCGCTGGGAACGAGCTAGCCTCTGAGCGAAATCGCTTATTCCTGCGGCTTCCGCGACTACACTCATTTCGCTCGAAAGTTTCGCCATCGCTTTGGCTACGCGCCCGGCGCCTTCAGAGCACCCTGATCGCGCCGGCAGTCGAACAGTACGCGCCCATACCGGCGAAAGTGCGCCATCGGCTCACGACGTCCAACCTCCACTGATCTAACTTCCACGCAAGCGGACCGATAACCACCGCGCGCTCGCCATCGCGACCCGATGGGGCCGCGATTCAGCATCTCGACCCCGACGACAGGGTTTTGCCCCCTGGATCGACCGAGGTGCTGGACGAAGGACGGCGGGCTTCACGAATTGAACCGCTGGTTCGTTCGAGCGCTTCTGTGAAGAGACGTCGCGCAACTACCAGGAGACAAGTGATGAGAAGTGCAGAAACTAAGGGTACGGCGGTTGTGACCGGAGCATCGAGCGGCATCGGCGCGGTTTATGCCGATCGACTAGCGCGGCGCGGCTACGACCTCGTCCTCGTCGCCCGTAACCGTGAGCGCCTCCACGATTTGGCGAAGCGCCTCTCGGAGGAGACCGGCCGCACGACCGAAGTCGTGGCGGCGGACCTCGCCGAAAAAGCAGATCTCGCGGGGATCGAAACGTTGCTGCGGAGCGAGCCCAGTATCTCGCTAGACCAGATGTTCGCCTGAGATAGGGCGACCCGTCTCACAATATGCAGGTTGACGAGGGTTGCGCTGGATGGACCAGCGCCGAGCCTCACGCATAGGAGACGGGTCATGGAGCAGCGTATCATCTACGTCGGCCTGGATGTGCACAAAGATACAATCGCGGTGGCGCTTGCCGAGGCGGGCAAGCGGGGGGAGCTGCGCGAGTATGGCAAGATCGCGAACACGCCGGCGGCGCTGAGGACTCTGGCGGCGAAGCTGGCGAGTCATGGCTGGCGCCTTCGATTTTGCTATGAGGCTGGCCCTTGCGGTTACGGCATTCAGCGCCAGCTGAGCGAAGCCGGGCACGAATGCGTCGTAGTCGCCCCGTCGTTGATTCCGCGCAAGCCCGGCGATCGGGTCAAAACCGACCGACGCGACGCGATTAACCTGGCCAAATTGCACCGAGCGGGTGAACTGTCGTCGGTGTGGGTTCCAGACCCAGCCCATGAGGCGATCCGCGATCTGGTGCGCGCGCGACTGGCGGCGGTGCGCGTGTTGCGGCAGGCGCGCCAGCAACTCTCCGGCTTTCTGCTGCGCCATGGCCGTCATTATAACCGGCCGGCCTGGACCCTGATGCACCGGCGCTGGCTCGCCGGATTGTCGTTCGAACACGCAGCGCATTACATCGTGCTGGAAGATTGCATCGCGGCCGTCGAGGCGGCGACGGCTCGGCGGGATCATCTTGAAGCCCACATCGAAGCCGCGCTTCCGGACTGGTCGCTGACGCCAGTGGTGAAGGCGCTGCAAGCGCTGCGTGGCCTCGCGCTGGTGGCCGCTGCGACGCTGGTGGCGGAACTCGGCGACATCACCCGTTTCGCCAATCCGCGGCAGTTCATGGCCTATCTGGGTCTCGTTCCTTCCGAGCATTCCAGCGGAAGCACGCGACGCCAGGGCGGAATCACCAAGGCGGGCAATGGCGCGGCGCGGCGCATGTTGATTGAGGCGGCATGGAGCTACCGGTTTCCAGCCCGTATCGGTCGCGATCTCCTTCTGCGCCAAGAAAAGTTGAGCAAGCCAATCCGAGACATAGCCTGGAAGGCCCAGGAGCGACTTTGCCGTCGATATCGCAAGCTCGCCCATGCGGGGAAATTGAAGACCGTGATCACCGCCGCGATTGCGCGCGAGCTTTCGGGCTTCGTTTGGGCGATCACGAAACAGACGCGACCGGAAATCGCGTAGGGCGTCGAAGCTGAAGCCGAGGGATTGCGAAGAGGAGGCCATCGACCACAACTCATCCAAAGTTAGGCAAGGCTGGAGGCACGGTCACGGCCAGGAGAACCCTCGTTTCCACTAACAGCCGGATTCTATCCGACGCTGGATCCTAGACAGAGGAAGCTCCGCGACGCATTACCGGTCCGGCGGTAACCAACCCGCGTATCAGAGCATGATCAACCGTCGTTCTCATGATCGTGCCTCTTGCCCTGCCTAACGGCGGTCGATTTGAAACGCTCGATCGCGAGCAAAAGAATATTCGCGCCTGCAGCTTGAAACGGCGAACATGAGAGTGGAGCGGGGTCGACCCGTCAGCGGAGGCCATCCAGGTGGCCGAGCGGCGCGCAACGGTGGCCGGTCGATGCTATTGGGCGCGCTTTGTCGCCGCCGACCTCGGTACCTTCGTTCCCGATCAACCCTTCGACGTAGTCGTTGCCCGGCTCATACTCTTGCGCTTGCGCGAAAGAGTCGCTGCCTCGTGGCTGCTTTCCCACCAAGTTCGCCCCCACCAGGTTCGTCCCTTCGGAATCATCGCGCTCCAACTGGCGCCAGTCGCGCAGCGAGTCCGAGTTGTCGAATCGCGTCATCTCATTCGCGTTCTTTCTCAGCGTACGCCCTAGCAACGGATGGCGTGGGCCAATGTCGGCCCGTGCCTCAACCTGGAGCCAAAACAATGGCAATACGTAAAGAGGGTGCCGCAGCTTTAGTTTTGCTCGCCATGATGGTCAGCTCGAGCACCGCCTCCGCCGATTTGATGATCAGCAAAGACGGGCCGGACTTGTCCGCCAGTCTGCCGCTTATTTCCGCTGATCACCCAGAGGGGTGTGGGGCGACCTTTACTCTCGTTTCCATTAAACGGGCGAAGAACTTGGACGAGCCCACTCTCTCGACTTTCGTTGTCGACTACGCGCCAGGCGCATCGGCGACGCTGCATCGCACACCGTCCTCCGGTTATGTGCTGGTGTATGTGCTGTCGGGCGCCATCCATGCCTTTGCTTGGAAGGCCGGAGTAGGCACCTATCGCACAGGTGAGACCTGGGCGGAGTCGGCCCTTGCGAACGACATCGCAACTGAAAATGCAAGCAGTCGCGAGTCCGCCCGGGCACTCGTAATTCTTGTGACCAGCGCGCAGTCATGACATCGACGATGCGCTGGTTCACGTCGGCTGCGTGAACATTAAAAGCGAGCATGGGTACGAGCTTGCGAGCCGGGTTCTTGATGGCCGCGACCCAAGCCCTTTTTGTGACTGCAATCCGAGAAATCTTTGAAGGACAATTCATCATGTCAGCAGACGTTGTTAAACGACCAGAGACCAATCAGACAAGACCAACTTCTGCATTGAAACCCAGGTACGACTTTATAGTTTGCGGGTCGGGTTCTTCCGGCTCCGTAGTGGCGCGGCGACTCGCTGAAAACCATGACGTCAAGGTTCTGCTGCTTGAAGCGGGAGGCAACGACGACGCGACAGCGGTGATGGAAGCGAACCAATGGCCTCTGAACCTCGGAAGCGAGAGGGATTGGGGCTTCCGGGCAGAACCGAATCGCCACTTGAACGGCCGGTCGGTTCCTTTGCCCATAGGCAAGGTCCTCGGCGGCGGATCGAGCATCAACGCGATGAGCTGGGCGCGCGGCCACCGGAATGACTGGGATTTCTTTGCTTCTGAAGCGGGAGACCTGGCCTGGAGCTATGCATCGGTATTGGACATCTATCGGCGGCGCATTGAAGACTGGTGGGGTGCCCCAGACCCAAGGTATCGTGGCGCCGGAGGGCCGGTGTTTGTTCAGCCTGCACCCAACCCCAACCCGGTCGCGCCTGCCACGGTGGAAGGTGCGCGCTCGGTCGGGATACCGACTTTCGAGAACCAGAATGGTCGTATTATGGAGAGCGCCGGCGGCGCTTCGATCTGCGATGTGCCGATCCGCGATGGCAAGCGCCGGTCAGTCTTCCGCTCGTATGTCTTTCCCTACCTCGGCCGGCCGAACCTGACGGTCGTCACGGGCGCACAGGTCACGCGCGTGACCTTTGAGGACAGGTGCGCCATTGGTGTGGAGGTTTCCGTGGGCGGCAAGATTCGTCGCGTTCGCGCGGAGCGTGAGGTGGTGCTGTCCCTGGGAGCCATCAACACGCCGAAGGTGCTCATGCAATCAGGCATCGGCGACCAGGCCGAGCTGCGGCGCTTCGAGATCCCCGTCTTGCAGCATCTTCCGGGTGTCGGCCAGAACCTTCAAGATCATGTCGGTTTTGGTTGTATCTGGGAGTACCGGGTAGCGCTGCCGCCGCGCAACAACATGGGCGAGGCAGTCTATTTCTGGAAGAGCAATCCGGAACTGGCCAGCCCTGACTTGTTCACCTACAGCGCGGAAGTCCCGTTGGCGAGTGCGGAGAACGCGGCCAATTTTGGGATCCCGGCCGCGGGATGGACGTTGTTCGGCGCCCTGGCCAAAGCCAAAAGCCGGGGCCGGATCAACCTTACGGGGCCCGGCCCGCTCGATCCAGTTCAGATTGAGGCAAATTACTTGTCTCACCCGGACGATCTTAAAACCGCGACCGCTTGCGTGGAGCTCTGTCGCGAGGTTGGGAACTCCGCCGCGCTTCGATCTTTTGCAAAGCGGGAAGTGATGCCAGGCAACCTAAAGGGCGCGGAGTTGGAGAACTTTATCCGCGATGCCGCCGTGACCTATTCGCACGAGAGCTGTACGGCAAAGATGGGCCGAGACGAAATGTCCGTTGTAGACAGTACGCTCAAGGTTTACGGCGTTGAGAATATTTGCATCGCCGATGCGTCAATAATGCCCCACATTACAACTGGAAACACCATGGCCCCCTGCGTGGTTATTGGAGAACACGCGGCCGAGATCCTGAGGCAAAGACACAATCTCGGCGTTCACGAGATGGAGGCGACGGAATGATCGCGGAATTGCTTTGGTAGCCAAAGTTCCGCTGTTCACCGACCAAAACTCCAGGACTCTTGGCTTACCCAGTGCTGGCTGGACCTTTTCGCCCAGGTGTCGGGCGTCCGAAAGAGAGGCCGATTGCGTCTGCAAGATTGCAGCCCGTCTGACCCGCTTTTCATTGAAGCAAAACACCCTGGCAGGCCCCGAGAGGACATGAAGACAGCCACTGCAGTGTCGAGCTCGTCCGCGAGATTGGCGCTACGTTCGTTGTTAGGGCGAACCGACGTCACGTCTTGCGATGGTGGCGTAGATGGCGAATGAGACGATTCCTCGCATTGCAATAGTAGGCGCCGGTTTCGTCGGCTCCACCACAGCCTACGCTCTCACGTTATCCGGAATGGCGGCTGAGATTGTGCTTATCGATCGAAACGCCCGTCGCGCAGAAGGGCACGTAAATGATCTGCGTGACGCAGCCGTTTTCTCCCATGCAACTCGCGTTTTCGCCGGCGATTTTTCGGACTGCTGCTCGGCGGATCTAACAGTCGTCACCACGGGAGTCAGCCAGTCGGGACAGCAATCGAGAGCTGACGGCATGGTCGAGGCCGGAGCGATATTGCACGGCCTCTTAAGCGGCGTCTGTCGTCAAAATCCGCGCGGCATCCTGCTCATCGCGTCGAACCCGGTCGATGTTTTGACGTACCTAGCATGGAGATGGTCCAGCCTTCCACCTAACCGGGTCATTGGCTCGGGAACAACCCTCGACAGCTCGCGCTTTAGGCGCCGCGTCGCTGAGCGCTATAAGGTCTCCTAGGACAATGTGCACGCTTATGTCATCGGCGAACATGGCGACAGCCAAATTCCACTCCTGTCATCGGCTCGCGTGGCAAGCATTCCTCTCGAGGAGTTCGGCGAACGATTAGGGTCACTCCGCGAAGAGGAGGCGTTAGACAGGATCGCAAACGAAACGCGCACCGCAGGCCGCGACATTATCGACGCCAAAGGGGCGACGTATTACGGAATTGGAGCTGCGCTGGTTCGGATCATTCGGGCTATCCTTCGCGACGAAGATGCAATATTGACCGTTTCCAGCCTTGTGCCAGAGTGGATGCAATTAGGCGAAGTCTCTCTATCTCTGCCAAGCATCGTCAATCGGCGCGGAATTTCGTGCGTACTACCGGTTGCTCTCAATAGTTCTGAGCGGAAAGCGCTTGAAGCGTCTGCTGAAGTCGTTAGAACGAATATAGCCATTCTATCCCGAGCAATACCAACTTAGATGAGAATATAACTCATTTTATCGCCTTCATTTCGCTTATCGCTGACCCCGCAAACGCCCGAAATTGCCGAGCCGAACGCGCCGCTTGCGGTGTCTCGGACATGACGCAATCGTCAAGCTGACCGCGCCTCAACCTCAAGGCTCGGGCGACATTACAAATGCGCTGCACAAATGAGTGCGCGTCTAATTAATTAGTACAGTCCAACGGGAGCCGGGACAGGGTCCGCTTCGGGCGGGAGAGCGACTTCGCGCTCGTAATGGAATGGCGGGTTTAGGTCAAACTCCGGTCCTTCCCGAGGCGACCCGCGTAGGCGCGCTTTCCGTCCAATTGAGGTGTCCAAGGCCGGGGACCGCTATGTCCGCGATACGTCGACTCCGGCCGTCTCCTGCGCGCGACCTAACAATTAGGCAGCCATCCGAAGGGCGGAAATTCCCTCAAGAGCCTGCAGGAAATCAGGACTCGGAGCGATGCACATGGTTCGATAAGTATTCAAGAAGGGCAGCCCTTCACGGAGCCAAAAGTAGATCCCTAATTCCCTCAAAGATCCTGCTAAACTGGGCGCTCGGAGCAAGGCAAAGAGTTCTATAAGCGGACACGAAGGGGAGCCAGATCTGCGTCTTGGCCGGATTCGTCGGTCAGCCGCGCAAGTGGCGCGCGGGCTTCCGGCAGTGAATCACCAACGTCGAACGAAAGTTGCATTGACGCGCCGGCTGTCTGTTGACCTAATCTTGGCTGTCCGGCCTGCAACCGCATGGGATTTGGGTTGATTGCGGGCTATGAGGAAAGCAACGAACACAGGGTTCCAGGTCGCGACCGGAATCAAAGCCGTGGACGGGAGGACGAACATGACCAAGTTTATATTCGGAAACGAGAGTGCAGGCATGGTTTCGCGCCGCCGCGCGCTGAAGCTCGGGGCCGGCGCGACCGGCTCGACTTTGATACCCCGTTTTATCGGCCAGGTCGGCCGCGCGTATGCGGATGACAAACCTCCGCTTGGCACCTGGCCGGCAGGTTCACAGGGCGACTCAGTCACGATCGGCGCCGCCGTTCCCCGTACGGGCGCCTATGCCGTCCAAGGCGAGGATGAGCTCAAAGGCATGCAGCTTGCAGTTGAACACCTCAATGAGGGCCATGATCTGATCAAGCAGATCGCGCCTAAGGTGACGAAGGGCCTTTTGGGCAAGCAGGTCAACCTGGTCGTCGCTGATTCGGCCGCCAAGCCCAACAACGCGGTGCAGGAGCAACAGGTTTTCATCAACGAAAATAAGATTATCGCTATGACAGGGTCGACTTCGTCGGCGGTCGCCGTGGCCTTGAACAAGTTCGCCCAGCGCGCAAAGGTTCTGTACCTCGTAGCCATCTCGGGCTCCAACGACACAACCGGGAAGGACTGTACGCGCTATTCGTTCCGGCAATGCTTCTATGGCGAGACTGCGGCGAATGCGATCGGCCCGGTGCTGGTGAAGAACTTCGGCAAGGACAAGAAGGCCGCGTTCATGACGCCAGACTACACCTACGGCCATACCGTAACGAAGTCGGTGAACGACTATCTGAGTTCGCAGGGCGGCTGGACAATGGTGACGAACCAGGTTTCGCCGCTCGGGACGCAGGACTTTAGCCAGTACCTCACCAATATCGCCAATTCCGGCGCCGAATTCATCGTCAACGTTAATTGGGGACGCGATGCCGTGCTGTCAGTGCAACAGGCCAAGCAGTTCGGCCTGACCCCGAAGATGAAGATGGTGATCCCTTATCAGATCCCGTTCCTCGCCAAGGAAGTCGGTCCGGAACTCACCGAAGGCGTGTTCGCCGCCACGGACTTCTGGTGGACGCTCGAGGACAAGTACCCCTTGGCCAAGATGTTCGTCGACGCCTTTCAGAAGAAGTACAGCTACCGGCCGGAATGGGGCGCGGAGAACAGCTATATGCAATTCGCCATTTGGGCGCGCATGGTATCCGAGGCTGGCACTTTTTACCCGCCGGACGTCATTAAGCAGTATGAGAAGGGCGAGACTTTTCCGTCGATGGTGGGCGACGTGCGTTTCCGTCCCCAGGATCATCAATTGATCCGCCCCGTCATCATCGTCCGCGGCAAGGCGCCGAAGGACATGAAGAACCCAGAAGACTATTGGGAAGTGCTTGAAATAGTGCCGGGGGAGGCGCTCATGCAAAAGCCGGACGCCTTCGGCTGCGAGCTCGGCGCCTATATCTGACCGCGCCTATGCCTTCTCCGCGCCCTCCGCGTGGAGAAGGGCCTCCCCCTACGACGAACGAGCGAGTTCGGCGCCGAGCGGCATTTCCGTGGGTCGGTGTCTGGTCAACTCACAGTGGCGGATCGCCATTCGTGATAAGCCATTCGTGGTAAGAGGCGTCGTGGCGAAGGGACAGGCTAGGAGCCTGTCTGAGTAGTCCCTAGCAGGCTGTTGAAAAAGTCCGCCGCGTGGGGTCGAAACCGTGAACACATTGGAATCCAACGGAGTCCGGAACGGAATCGAACTGCGGCGGAAATGAGTTTTTCAACAGCCTGCTAGCCAAATTGGAGCGAGTTTGATTCTTTGCTGGTTCATGAGCAAGGACTTTCGCCCCTGGAAGATTGATGAGGCCCAGCTTCTGCCGCCGAGCGTGCAGGACTATGTGCCCAGAGACCACCTGTCGCGGCTGATTGTGTCGCTGGTGCGGGAGGAGCTTGATCTTTCCGCGATTGTAGGAAGCTACAGAAGCGGGCTGGGTCAGCCCCCGTTCGATCCGTGGATGATGACGGCGCTGCTTCTGCATGGCTATGCGAGCGGGATTTACTCCTCGCGGCGGATTGCGCGCTCGGCGGTGGAGCGGGCGGATTTCATGATGATTGTGGCGGGAGACCCGCCGGACTTCCGAACGATCTCGGAGTTCCGCCGTCGGCATCTGAAGGCGCTTGCGGCTCTGTTCGTGCAAGTGTTGAGGCTTGCCGAGAAGGCCGGTCTGGTGAAGCTGGGGCACGTTGCGCTGGACGGAACCAAGATCAAGGCCAACGCGTCCAAACACAAAGCGATGAGTTACGCGCGCATGAAGAAGCGGGAAGCGGAGCTTGCGGCCGAGGTGGACCGCTGGCTCGAGGCGGCGGAGGCTGCCGATCAAGAGGAGGACAAGCTCTACGGCGCCAAGCGCGGCGACGAGATGCCCGATTGGGTGGCCGACAAGCAGAAGCGGCTTGTGAAGATACGCCAGGCCAAGGCCGAGCTGGAAGCCGAAGCCAAAGCCGCCGCCGAAGAGGAGATGCGCCGCCGCGAGCAGGCCGAAGAGCAGCGCAAGGCCGAAGGGCGCAAGAAGACCGGTCGAGCGCCGGCGCCGCCCAAACAGGAGCCCGACGGCAAGACGCAACGCAACTTCACCGATCCCGAAAGCCGCATCCTGAAGACCAGGGAGGGCTACATTCAGGGCTACAATGCGCAGGCCGCGGTCGATGCGACCGCGCAGATCATCGTGGCCCATACCTTAACGCAGAGCATGAGCGATCAAGACCAGCTTGTGCCGCTCATCGATGGGATCACAGAAACTCTTGGCCGCAAGCCCAAGGAAGCCTCAGCCGACGCCGGCTACTTGAGCGAAGCGAACCTTACAGCCTTGGCCGAGCGCAAGATCAACGGTTATGTCGCAACCGGACGTGCCAAACATCCCGACCAAGCCAAACGACAGATCAAGGCCCCGTTGACCTTGGCGATGCGCGACAAGCTCAGGCGGGCAGGATGGCGAAGTCGCTACAGACTGCGAAAGCAAACCGTGGAGCCGGTGTTCGGACAAGTCAAAGAAGCAAGAGGGTTCAGGCAGTTCCTCTTGCGCGGCATCGAGAAAGTGAGAGCTGAATGGGCATTGATCTGCACCGCACATAACCTCACCAAGCTCGCCCATGCCGCATGAGCGGGCTATCCTTCATCAAACCGCCTGATGCAAAGCCTATTTGGACAGGCTCCTAGCCATCGGCGTTGAGGGGGCAGAAGCGTGGTCAACTGGGCTAATTTCATATCGCAATGTTTCAACGGGCTGGTGCTGGGCGCGTTGCTTGCCCTGATCGCATCCGGCCTGACGATCATCTACGGCATGCTGGGCGTGCTGAATCTCGCGCATGGCGCGATGTTCATGCTCGGCGGCTATGCCGGCTGGGTCGCCTATTCCTATTCTGGGTCCTTCATTCTGGCGGTGATCGCCGGCTCGCTCTTCGTGATGCTGGTCGGGGTGCTGACGGAGCGGCTGATCATCCGCTCCTTCTACACGCGCCCGAACGAGGACCAGCTTCTTGTCACCTTCGGCCTTGGCATTGTGTTCGTCGAGGCCGTGCGCTTCTTTTTCGGCAGCCTGTCGAAGACCGTGCCGCCGCCGACGCTGCTGACCGGCATCACGCCGCTCGGCTTCATGGTCTATCCGACTTATCGTCTGGGGCTGCTCGCAATCGTCTCCGCGGCGCTGCTCGTGCTCTATTTCGTCCTGTATCGTTCGCGCATTGGCATGATTGTGCGGGCGGGGATTGAGGATTCGGTAATGGTCGATTCGCTTGGTATCGACGTCTACAAGGTCTTCATGCTGGTGTTCGGCATCGGCGCCATGGCGGCCGGCTTCGCCGGCATCGTCAATGCTCCAGTAGTCTCGATTTCACCCGATATCGGCGAGTCCATTCTTGTGCAGACCTTCGTCGTGGTCGTCATCGGCGGAGTAGGCTCGTTTCCCGGCGCGGTGCTTGGCGGCCTCCTGGCCGGCGAAATCATCAGCCTGACCTCGATGTTCAACCCGGGCTATGCCTACGTCATGCTGTTCGTCGCGATGACGCTTGTGCTTGTGCTCCGCCCCTATGGACTTCTCGGCGCGGCGGGCCGCGAGTGAGCGCGGGCCCTCCATGAGCACCAGGCGACTCTTCATCGCTGAAGCGCTGACGGTCGTCGGGTTGATTGCCGCTCCCTTTGTGCTGCCGCATCTCGGCTTCTCGCCGACTACAATCAACCGCATCCTCATCTGGGGGCTCTTTGGACTGGGTTTCGACCTCTTGTTCGGCTACGCCGGCCTCCTGTCCTTTGGCCAGTCGGCGTTCTTCGGCACGGGGGGTATGTTCTCGGCTTATCTCCTCACCCAGGTCAACTTCCCCTATGTGCTTGTGTCGATCGTGATCGGCGCGCTGGTCGCCGGCGTCGTTGGCTATCTCGTCGGTTTGATCGCGTTGAGGCGCACCGGTATCTATTTCGCCATGATCACGGTCGCGATCGCGGAGGTGTTCTTTTTCGTCGAATTCAATCCCTTGTCGGACTACACCGGGGGCGAGAACGGCCTCCCCGGCTTGCCGACGCCGAGCGTCTATCTCGGTTTCACCACGCTGCACTTCAACAGCGACTGGTCGATGTATATCTTTCTGGCGTTCTGGTACTTCGTCGGACTCGTCATCGCGTTGCGCATCGTGCGCTCGCCGGTCGGGGCGATCCTGAGCGCTCTGCGCGAGAACCCGGTACGCGCCGCGGCGCTTGGCCACAACATTCACGGCTACAAACTGACCGCCTTCGTCGTCGCCGCGGCCTACGCCGGTTTCGCCGGCGGCCTCCTTGGCGTCATGCAGGGGTTCATGCCGCCGGACGCCTTCATGTTCGACACATCCGGCCAGCTCGTCATGCAGACCGCGATCGGCGGCGCTGGCACGTTGTTCGGACCGCTGGTCGGCGCGACAGTCTGGCTCTACCTCAGCGACTTCTTTCAGAACACGCTGCATCTTGGGGCGACCTGGAAGCTCGTGCTTGGCATCGTGTTTGTGCTGCTTGTCTGCTTCCTGCGGCGTGGAATTGTCGGCGCCCTCGTCGACATCTATCGACTGGCGGGGGGCCAAAGGAAGACGACCGAGCCCGTTGAGACGACGGTCGAGCCAATCGCCGCGCCGGCTACGGGCAAAACAATGCTGGCGGGCCGCCGCACTGCCGAACGCGCGTCGACCGAACCAATTCTCCAAGCGACCGGCTTGACCAAGCGCTATGGCGGCCTGGAGGCCAACAGCGATATCGATTTCGTCGTCAAGCATGGAGAAATGCGAGGCATTATTGGGCCAAACGGGGCGGGCAAGAGCACCTTCTTCAAGATGCTGACCTGCGAGACGGCGCCGACGTCAGGCAGGATCGTATTCGAAGGCCGAGATATCACGGGGATGAGCGTCACCGATGTCTGCCAGCTCGGACTCACCAAGAGTTATCAGCTCAATCAGCTTTTTGAACGCCTGACAGTCAGGCAGAACCTGAGGGTCGCGGCGCTTGGCCAGATCCGCGGCAAGTTCAAGCTCGATCTGTTCCGCAATCTACACGACGTTCCCGGCCTTGACGATCAGGTCGACCAGACACTGGCGCTCATCAATCTGACCGAGCGACCGGACACGCCGGTGTTGGAGCTTGCCTATGGAGAGAAGCGGCGACTCGAAATTGGGCTCGCGCTGGCCACCATGCCGAGCCTGCTTCTGCTCGACGAGCCTCTGGCAGGCATGAGCCCGCGAGAGCGCGTCGAGACGGTCGCGCTGCTCAAATCGATCGCGCGCGGGCGTACGATAATCGTCATCGATCATGACATGGATTCGCTGTTCGAGCTGGTGGAAAGAATCACTGTGCTGCAGGAGGGCCGCGTGCTGGTCGAGGGCACGCCCGAAGAGATCAAAATCAATCCGAAGGTGCAGGAGGCCTATCTCGGCGGCGTTCACGGGGAGGCCGCGTGAGCCTGCTCGAAGTGAAGGGGCTCAACGCCTATTACGGCGACAGCCACATCCTGTTCGATGTCTCGCTGCGGGTCGAGAAGGACGAGGTGGTGGCGCTCGTCGGCAGGAACGGAGCCGGCAAGAGCACGACGCTGAAGAGCCTGATGGGCATTGTCGCGCGGCGTAACGGGAGCATCAAGCTCGACGGCGTCGAACTCGTCGCTCACAAGGCTCACAGCATCGCGCGTCTCGGCATGCAGCTTGTGCACGAGGATCGGCGCATCTTTGGCAGCCTTAGCGTCGAAGAAAACATCATCCTCGCCGGGCTTACGGCCAAGAAGCGATGGCCGCTCGAGCGCATTTACGCAATGTTCCCCCGCCTGAAGCAGCGCCGCGCCAGCCGCGGCACCGACCTTTCAGGAGGCGAGCAGCAGATGTTGGCGATCGCGCGCGCGCTGGTGCGCGATCCGAAGATCATCCTGCTTGACGAGCCTTTCGAGGGACTGGCGCCGATCATCGTCCAGGATCTGGTGCGCACCTGCCGTGATCTGGCGCGAAGCGGGCAGACCATTGTCTTGGTCGAACAGAATCTGGCCGCGACGCTCGCGCTGGCGGGGCGCGTTTACATCCTCAACAACGGCCATATCGCCCATGAAGGCCCCGCTGATGAGATCAAGGCGCAGCCCGGCCTCCTGCAGCGCTACCTGGGCGTCTAATTCAGAAGAGCGGGCAGCCTCGCGATTGGCGCCTTTCGCGCCTCACCCTTGCCGCGCGCGCAAGTTACGCGCGCCAGCGATTTCAGTGACATAACTGCTCTTTTGCGCGACTTTTTTTGATCTAATACCAAATCTCTGAAGGGATGACTCGGTTGGGAATTCCTGACTCGCCTGGCGTCTGATTCAAGGTGGCGAACAGAGGAGGTTCGCCATGCCCATTCCGCTTCGGGGCGATTATGACGCTGAGATGGTGAGAGCTGCGGCCAAGCGGTCGAAGGACGGGCCGCAGGCCAGGCGGCTTTTGGCTCTGGCGGCGGTTTACGAAGGCGCGACGCGCACCGAGGCGGCGAAGATCGGCGGGGTGACGCTTCAAATCATTCGCGATTGGGTGATGAAGTTCAACGCCCATGGACCGGAAGGCTTGATTGATCGCAAGCCGCCCGGACAGGCTCCCCGGCTGAACGGCGCACACCGCGCCGCGCTCGCCGCGATCATCGAGAGCGGCCCGATCCCGGCGGTTCATGGGGTCGTGCGCTGGCGGATTGTCGATCTCTGCCAATGGATTTTCGAGGAGTTTCGCGTCGTCGTCGCCAAGCAGACGTTGAGCCGCGAACTGCGCGCCATGGGTTATCGCAAGCTCTCGGCCCGTCCCCGCCATCATGCTCAGGCCGCAGGCGCGATCGAAGATTTTAAAAAAGCTTTTCCGCGCGCCTGGAAGCGATCGGGCGCGAGAAGGACGTCGAGCCCAGCGCCATAGAGGTCTGGTTCGCCGACGAGGCGCGCGTCGGCCAGAAGAACAAGATCACCCGGCGCTGGGCCAAGCGCGGCGCGCGTCCAAGCGCTCCCAAAGATCAGCGAACCGCCTCGGCTTATATCTTCGGCGCGATCTGTCCCAAGGACGGCAAAGGCGCGGCCCTGGTCATGCCACGCTGCAACACGGAGGCGATGAACCTCCATCTCGCCGAAATCGCCACCCAGATCGCGCCGAGAGCGCACGCTGTGCTGCTGGTCGATCAGGCCGGCTGGCATTTGTCCGGCAGATTGATCGTCCCGCCCAACATGACGCTGATCCCGTTCCCGCAGGAAAACATCTGGCAGTTCCTGCGCGACAACTGGCTCTCAAATCGGATCTTCAATTGCTTCGACGACATCGTCGATCACTGCTGCGAAGCATGGAACAAGCTCATAAACCAGCCCTGGAGGATCATGTCGATCGGCCTTCGGGACTGGGCCTATCGGTCATGATCACCGAGTCTTGGTATAAGTTTTCAACCGGCCCCGAGCTCAAGTCCAGCAGAGCAAGGATTGGAGCGTGGAGCCCCAACGAACGCCAAAGCCCCGAAAGCGAAACGAATCTCTCGCGTAGCGGTCGGGCGGCCGATCGTGCGAAATGAGCGGTTTCGCATCGCTGGTCGTAAGTCATTGAAATCGTTTACATTGGCGAATCAGTCATTTCGCGGGATTGTTTGTTTTCAACGGCTTAACCCCCCTTTTCGTTTCGCCTCTTTCGCGCGGGCGCTTTCCCGACCGAGAAAAGCCCAAGTCCGACAGACGACGAAGCGCTCCTTCCGCGACCGCTTCACGATCGCCGCGCCGCGCCTCTGAGGGCGGCGCGGCTGGACCTCGGGCTCGGCTTCGACCATCGCGGCATCATAGCGGTTGATTCTGGAAATGTCGATCTTTATCTTATGTTTTCTGCTTTTCTTGTGGCGACGACAGCCATCTCACTGGCCCTACGTATATGCGGGAATCGTGATCGTCACGCGACCCCGGATCAAAGTGAGGATCCACGTCCGGGGGAAGCGATCCAGGAGTTGTCTGGCGCCTGAGACGAGGTCGGTCGAGGGAAGCGTCCAAACCCGAAGGCCCCGCTTGGTCGTCGCTTTCAACTGCCTTTCTTCATTTTGCCGAATCTGTCCTTCCGTCGGCGGGCGCGCGACGTCACGAGAAGGGCGCGCACCGATCGCGCGTTTTGCGCTTGCACGTGTGCGCAGACTGTGCAGCAATCGCCGTTGTGGGACGGGAGACCATGGATCTTTGATAGAACCGGCGACACTCTCTCGTCTGCGGTTTGGCGATAGCCTATTCGCGGCGGAACAGGCCATGAAGCGCGCCTCGAAGCGTCAAGCGAGCGACGGGTCGGCGCTGTGGTGGGGCGGCGCCGATACGCCCGGACCGCGACAAATCGTAGCGCCCGGCGCTCAAGCGCCTATCTTGGTCGCCGTCTCGCCGATGCGGCCGGGTCACAGCGTCGCCGTAGAATATCGGGTCAACCAAGGTCCCGTCCGCCAAGCCATTGGCGTGCTCGAGCCGAGCGTCCATGACGCTAAAGCACGGATTTTTCGAGCGGTCGTGCCAGGGCAATCGGACGGGCTGGTTGAGTTCCTGCCGGTGCTTCGTTTTGCAGGACAGCCGATTTCCACCCGTCTCTCGGAGTCGGGAGAATGTCCGCGATATCAGGTCGGTTGCGGCGCAGCGCCAGTCGCGACCCCGGACTTGCCGCCCGGGACGGCGCCCAGGTCAGCTGACGAGTCGCGCTGGCGGTGGGACGCGAAATTCCTTGGAGCCTGCACGATCCAGCTTCGCAAGGAAGTGGTCGGCGTCGCGCCGGACGGGTTTCGGATCATCTGGCACTTTGTGGAGGCGAACTTCGTCGGACCGGTTCTCGAAGGGCGTTTCCTGCCCGGCGCCGCTGACTGGATGCACATCCGCCCGGATGGCGTCGCAATCGTTCGGGTCCAGGGATGCATAGAGACGCGTTCCGGCGCGCGCATCTACACGACCTACGGCGGCAACCTCGAGCTTGGCCGAGACGGCTACGCCCGCGCGCTGCGCGGCGAGTTCGATCCGTGGCCTCCGTTCGTGTGCGCTCCGACTTATGCGACGGCCGATAAGGAACTCGAGTGGCTCAATCGCGCGCAATGCCTCATCGTCGGCAGGGTGGACATGAAGGCGCTCAGGGTCGAGTTTGACGCCTATCTCATCGACGTTGGGGGCCGAAAAAATTCGCACGAGCGTCCGTACGCGCGCGGTCGGGGGATCTGTTAAGAGTTGAGTTCATTGTGCTTCAGATGAACGCATTGCGTTTTCCGCTGAGAAATGAACCTTAGGGCAATTAACCGGAGGGGCGCCGAGATGCCAAACGACCCGCAAGTTCCGTGGACCGACGAGCAGTGGGCTCGCGTTAACCAGGTTGTCCAGGAGGAAGCGAAGCGGGCGCGCGTGGCTGCGACATTCCTGCCTTTATACGGGCCGCTCGACGCAGATGCGGATTTCATTCGCCGGCAGGATATTTTGTATTCCGCGTCCGCGGCGGCGCGCGCGGCCGCTCTTACCGATTACGCTGCAGCGTTCCAAGCGTACAGTTCCGCGTTGAGAGCCCCACCAGACTACGCCACAGCTGCGGACGCGCAGGCGCGCATGGCCAGCGACCTGCACATCCTTGGACTCCAGCGCCTGGGAATCGATGACAGGGACACGATCCGGCTTGCGACGCTGCAGGTGATCGTGCCCGTGCGCAACGCCCAGATGGCCGATCCCGAACTGACCAGTGCGCTCGCGCTGTTCCGCCGCGCCGCCAATGTGCTCGCTCGCCTGGAAGACGCCGTGATCTTCCGGGGGTTCGCGCCGAACCCGGCAATAGTTGGCGGTTTTGCTCCCCCAGCCGGGCTCGCCGGCCTGCCGCCCGTCTGGCAAATCACGGGCGCGTTGGCCGCCCGCGGGCTTTGGACAAGGGCTGCTCCTCCCAGCCAGTGGATCAGAATCCCGTTCGCGCCTCCGCGGAGAGGCAATCGCCTGGTTAGCGCGGTATCCGCGGCGATTGGCAGGTTGGAGGGCGCAGGACAGTTCGGTCCGTTCGCGGCTGTGTTTGGTCAGGGGCTTTTCCTGATCGCTCAGACCCCGGACCAGGCGTCGTACGCCTTGCCGCAAGACCGCATCATCCCGTTTTTGGGCGGTGGTCCACTGCTGCGCTCCTCAACGCTTGACGATTTTAACGGATACGGCGGCGTGGTCGTCGCGCTCGGCGGATCGCCTGTCGAACTCGTGGTCGCCACGGACGTGTCGCTCCAGTTCCTCCAGGTCAGCGCCGATCCGACCTTCCTCTTCCGCGTGTCCGAGAAGATCGCGCTTCGAATCAAGGAGCCCGACGCCGTCATGCAATTGTACATGCGCTGATGACGATTATGTTCTCTATCTCGAAAGTGCGGCGAGCGCCGCCCTGAGCTTGCCGACCGTCGCTCAGACGGTTCATCGCGACCGTCGCCTCGGTTTCGATCGGACGTGAGGAGGAAATACAATGCCGGATCAGATCGAGCTTAGCCTAAAGGACTTGGGGGAGAGAGCGGACCGTTTGGGGGTAACCCCCGCAGACTTGAAGCTGGTCGACAACGGCGAAGCACACGTCAATGTGCTGGTCGCCGGACTTCCTGTCGGGGCGAAGCCGCACCAAGGCAAGGTCACCGTGTCGCCGCCGCCGGAAGTCGGCGAAGGTCCGTGGACGGTTGTGATAACCACGAAGACCGACAAGATCATCAATATACTCGCCTATGATCCGAAAGAAAAAAAGCTCTACACGCCGGTTGACATCATCGACGATGAAGATGACGCAAAAGCTGCCGTTAGAGGGTGAAGGCGCCGCCGACATTGCAACGCAGAATGGCGGCGATGACCTGGCGACGGCGCCGAGGTCGCGAGAGCGGGGACAAAGAGAGTGACCGAAGGAGCCGCACAAGCGGCAAAGCCAGCAGTCTTTCCCATGCTCGCGAAACCGCGCTGACACATGCCGGCCAGGGTCGTCATTTTGGGTGGCGGCGTCGCCGGGATGAGCGCCGCGCACGAATTGATCGAGCGTGGCTTCGAGGTCGTCGTGCTCGAGCGCGGCGACTTGGCGGGAGGGAAGGCCCGCAGCATTCCCGTCGTCGATGACGGCGAGGACACGAGCGGACATCAGCTCGCCAGCGGCGCCGTGGGGCCCATCGAGCACCGGCTGCCCGGCGAACATGGATTTCGATTCTTCCCCGGTTTCTACAAGCACGTCGTCGACACCATGCGCCGAACGCCGTCGTTTGACGGGCGCACGGCGGCGGATCACCTGGCGCCGACGACCCGGGTCGGATTCACCCAGTATGGGAAGCCTGCCTTCGTCACGCCGGCGGCTTTTCCGCTCACGCCCGGCGACGCTGGCGCCGTGCTGCGCGACATCCTGCTGGCGTTCGAGCCGATCACGGGCCTCACGCCGGACGATCTGGCTTTCTTCGGGGCGCGCCTCTGGCAAATCCTGACCTCGTGCGAGGAGCGCAGGCTCGGAGAATACGAGCGGACAAGCTGGTGGGACTTCGTCGGCGCCGAAGGCCGGTCCGCGGCCTATCAAAAATTCCTCGCGGTCGGCATAACCCGCTCGCTGGTCGCCGCCAAGGCGCGCAAGGCGAGCACGCGTACGATCGGTGACATCTTCGTGCAGCTCATACTGACGATGATAAATCCGACCGCCGGATCGACCGACCGCGTGCTCGACGGCCCCACCAATCTCGTCTGGATCGACCCCTGGCTCGCCTATCTCGAGTCGCGTGGCGTGCGCTACGTCAAGGGGGCGCAGATCGAGGAGATTCTCTGCCAGAACGGACGGATCACCGGAGTCGCCATCAGCCAGGACGGGAAGCGAGCCGTCGCGGCCGGCGACTGCTATATCGCGGCGCTTCCGGTTGAGAGGATCGCCCCGTTAGTGAGCGCTGGCATGCTGGCGGCTGACCCCACGCTTAGGAGCTTGCGGGCGCTAGCCGCCAATGTGGAGTGGATGAACGGCATTCAGTTCTATCTGCACGGCAACCTGCCGACCACGCATGGGCACGTGATTCACATCGATACGGAGTGGGCGCTGACGAGCATCTCCCAGCTCCAGTTCTGGGGTGACGCGCCACCCGAGTTCTTGCGAGACAGCGAAGTTCACAGCGTCCTGTCGGTCGATGTTTCGGACTGGACCGCTCCGGGATCGACCGGGCGCGCCGCGATCGACTGCTCGCGTGAAGAGGTGGTGCGCGAGACATGGAGACAGCTTAAGCGCTCCATGAACTCCGGCGAGGAATTGCTGCGCGAGGATGATCTGCACTCATGGTTCCTCGACCCGGACATCAAGAGCGATCCCGCGACCCCAGATCGCCTCACCAATGGCGAACCTCTACTCGTCAACCTCGTCGATTCGTGGGCGTTGCGTCCGGAAGCGGCCACCGCCATTCCGAACCTGTTTCTCGCGTCGGACTACGTGCGGACATATACGGACCTCGCGACGATGGAGGGCGCCAATGAGGCGGCGCGCCGCGCGGTCAACGGACTGCTTGACGCCATGGATTTCGCCGGAAGCCGCTGCGAATTGTGGCCCCTGCACGAGCCTGAAATCCTCCAGCCATGGCGGCTGTACGACGCCGCGCGACACCGAGCCGGCCTACCGTGGGACAATTCCCTTGTGCAGGTTGCCGCCCACGCCATACGCGGCGCGTCCCCGCTCCTCGAGCAGGCGCGGCCGCTGCTTGAGCATGTCGCCCCGTTCGCGAACGCCGCCGCCAAAGCGCTCGACCTCAGCGATGGCGCCCTTCCGGACGTGCGGGAACTGAGCGCAGGCGACCCGGTCGAGATACGCCGGTTCGTTGATGCTTATGCGCCTCAGCCTGTGGCGTCACGGATCGCCGAGCCTCTCTCGGGCGCCGGCGATGTCCTTGGGCCAGCGGGTTTTCTTGAGCGCCTGAGCTGGTACCGCGACATGCTCGGCGACACGCTCGCGGCGGGAGTTCCGACCTGGGAGCCGCAGCGGCATCTTTACGGGCTGGTGAGAGATTTTCTTGAGCGATCAGGCAAGGGCCTGCGCCCTGCCCTGTGCATCGCGACCGCGAGGGCGCTGGGCGGGCGGGCGGAAGATGCGCTTCCGGCCGCCGCCGGGCTGGAAATGCTGCACAATGGGTTTCTCGTCCACGATGACATAGAGGACGGCAGCGATTGGCGACGCGGCGTCGCCACGATGCATCGCAGCGCGGGAATTCCAATCGCCCTAAACGCCGGCGATTCCATGAACGCGCTCGCCATGCGCCTGTTTCGCAAGACTGGCGAGCGACTAGGGCCGGCGGCCGCGATGCGGATCTTCCAGGAAGTTGATCACCTGGTCGTTGAGACCCTCGAGGGGCAAGCCATGGAGCTTGGCTGGGTGCGAGACAACGATCTCACGGTCAAGACCGACGACTATTTTCGCCTCGTGCTGAAGAAGACCGCCTGGTACAGCTTCATTCATCCGCTGCGTATCGGCGCCCTTGTCGCCGATGGCGACGATCGGCGTCTCGACCGGTTCGATCGCTTTGGCTACCTGCTTGGGGTGGCGTTCCAGATCACCGACGACGTCTTGAACCTCAACGGGAATGAGGCGCGATACGGCAAGGAGATCAACGGGGATCTCTGGGAAGGCAAACGCACCCTTCTGCTCACGCATGCGTTTGGCCAAGCGAGCAGCGCGGACCGAGCGTGGATAAGGAGCTTTCTGGCCAGGCCGCGCGAGCGTCGCCTGCCGCGTGAGGTGCTGCGGCTGCACGATATCATCGCAAGCACCGAGAGCATCGAGTGGGCGCGCCAGGCGGCGCTCGCATTTGCGGACGCCGCCGCGCACGAGTTCGACAACTCGGCATTCGCAGGAACGCGAGCGAGTCCCGACCTCGACTGGCTCCGCGTCTGCGTTGACTATCTCGTGCGACGCGACGCGTAATGGGCAATTGTGCGTGTTGCGCGGTGTGATAATAGTGTGTTGTGTATTCCGTAAGTCCCGTTGAAACATCCGCGTCGAAGGAGTTTCAACAGGGCGTTAGAGCGTTATGCGAGCAGGTTGCGCCGGAAAGGGTCTAAGCAAGGGGAGGAGCCCCAAGCTGCGGAGAGCCGGGATGCCCGGGATTATTGAGTGGCTGAGTTCGCATGGCTTATCCGACTATGCGGACCGCTTTGCCGAGAACCGGATTGATCTTTCCGTTCTGCCGGATCTTACGGACGATGATCTTAAGGAGCTCGGGGTATTTCTCGGGGATCGTCGGCGAATTTTGCGTCTGGTTGCAGAGCTTGGCCCCAAGTCCCAAGTCCCCGATATGCCCGGGCCACTGCGACCGGACGAGGCCGAACGCCGTCAAGTCACGGTAATGTTCGCTGATCTGGTCGGGTCGACGGCGCTCTCCGTCGGCATGGACCCGGAAGATCTGCGAGATGTCTTTGCTGCTTATACGAGCTGCGCTGAAGAAACCGTGAACAAGTTTGGTGGAAACGTCGCCCAATATATGGGGGACGGCATCCTAGTATACTTTGGTTATCCGCACGCTCATGAAGACGACGCCGAGCGAGCGGTGAGAGCCGGGCTTGAACTCATCGCGGCGGTCGCCGGGCTAAAGACCTCTGATCGCCAGCAAGTCAGGGTCGGCATCGCGACCGGGGTGGTCGTGGTGGGCAATCTGACCCCGAGCATCGTCGGCGAGACCCCGAACCTTGCGGCCCGCCTGCAGAGCATCGCTAAGCCTGACACGGTCGTTATCAGCGAAGGCACGCGGAGGCTTCTTGGTCATCTCTTTGAACTCGAGGACCTCGGAACAAGGGATCTGAAGGGTATTGCAGCCCCGGTGCAGGTCTGGGCCGTGCTTCGGCCGAGTTCCTCGACGAGCCGCTTCGAGGCGCTGCACCCGAGCGGGATGACGACCCTTGTCGGTCGCGAAGAGGAATACGAATTGCTGCGGCGCCGCTGGTCGAAGGCAAAAGAGGGGGAAGGCCAAGCCGTCTTGCTGTCCGGCGAGGCCGGCATCGGAAAATCACACCTGACGGTCGCATTTACCGAACGTCTCAAGGGCGAACGTTTTCTTCGCATCCGTTGTTTCTGCTCCCCCCAGCACACCAACAGCGCGCTTTATCCTATCATCGACCATGTAGAACGCTCCGCCGGCTTTTCGCGTGACGATGCGCTGCAAGCAAAACTCGACAAACTCGATGTTCTCCTCCGACAGTCTTGGTCTTCGGCGGAGGATTCCGCGCTCTTTGCCGACATGCTCTCGCTGCCCCACGACGGGCGCTATCCCGTGGTCGAGCTCGCTCCGCGGCAGCGCCGGCAAACAACGATGGACGCGCTTGTCAGGCAAGTGGACATCATGTCCAGTTCCGGTCCGCTGCTGGTGATTTTTGAGGACGCGCACTGGGCGGACCCTACGAGCATGGAGTTGATGGGTCGGCTCGCGAGCCATATTGCGAGCCATCGCGTGCTAATGGTCATTTCCTTCCGGCCGGAATTCGAGGCGCCCTGGATCGAGCAGGCGCACGTGACCGCCCTCACCCTCAACCGGCTTGCGCCGCGCGACGTCGACGTCATGATCGATCAAATCGTCGGCAACAGTCCGCTGCCTGCGGCCGTCCGCCAGGACATCATCGAGCGAACCGACGGGATTCCGCTGTTCGTAGAAGAGATGACCAAAGCGGTGCTCGAGACGGGCTCCGAGGACGAGGCTCGGCGAATCGCCGCCTCGGTTCCCTCTTCGGCGATGGCCGTGCCGGCGAGCCTGCACGCATCGTTGATGGCGCGGCTCGACCGACTCGGCGGCTCCAAGGAACTTGCGCAGATCGGGGCTGCTATCGGCCGCGAATTCTCGCATGAACTTTTGGTTGCAGTGGCTGGCAGGCCAGAGGCGAAGCTGGAAATGCAGCTCGACAGACTCATTCGGGCGGGGTTGCTGTTCCGCCAGGGCGCGCCGCCCGATGCGACATATTTGTTCAAACACGCCCTCGTGCAGGATGCGGCCTATAGCCTGCTACTGCGCGAGCCGAGACGCCACCTTCATGCTCGAATCGCCGAAACCCTCGAGAGCAAGTTCAGCGAGATCGCCGAGAGCAAGCCCGAGCTGTTGGCCCGTCACTGCGCGGAGGCGGGCGATATCGAAAAAGCTGCGGCGCTTTGGGGGAAAGCCGGGCGGCGATCGGCGGAGAGGTCGGCTCTGGTCGAAGCCACACAACAGCTCAGGCGCGCGCTCGACCTGATCGCGACCTTGCCAATCACGCCCGCGCTGCGCCGCGATGAGATCAAGCTTCAGGTCGAGCTCATCACTCCGCTCCTGCACCTTCGCGGCTACGCGGCGCCCGAAACCAGAGCCGCCGTGGACCGCGCGCGTCTTCTCATCGAACGAGCGGAAGCTCTCGGAGAGCCGCCTGAAGATCCCCTGCTGTTGTTCTCCGTTCTTTACGGCCTATGGGTCGCGAATCTTGTCGGGTTCAACTGCGAGGTGATGCAAGAACTTGCCGTCCAGTTTTTGGCGCTGGCCGAGGCGCAAAGCGCGACCGGGCCGCTCATGATCGCGCATCGCCAAATGGGTTTGTCCCTCCTCCATACCGGGGACATCGCAGGGGGGCGAGCCCATCTCGATCGCGCGATTGCGTTCTATAATCCCGCTGAACATCGTCATCTGGCGACGCGTTTCGGACAAGACGTTGGCGCTTCGTCCTTGGCCTGGAGATCGTTGGCTTTGTTGCTACTCGGCTATCCCGACGCCGCGCTGGCGGACACCGGGCAGGCGCTGAAGATTGGGCGTGACAGCGCTCACGCGGCGACATTGACCTACGTCCTAAATTTCAGCGTCTTCCAGCATGTCTATTGCGGCCATTTCGCAGCGGCAAATGCGCTCATCGATGAATTCAACCTATTGAAGAATCAGATCGGGTCCGAGTTCGTGGAGCGGATGGGTGCTGGCGTTAAGAGGTTGTTTATTGACCCTGACTGGAGGATCCGCTGAAGCGGTTCAAGACATCGCTTCCGGCATCGTCGCAATGCGCTCAACGGGAAACACGATGTGGACGCCGCTCTTTGTGTCTCATCTGGCCAGAGCCAAGGCTGAGATCGGCCAGTTCGACGAGGCCTTAGCCAGCATCCACGAAGCGATGGCCGCGGTGGAGACAACGAAGGAGAACTGGTTCGAAGCTGAGATCAATCGCGTCGCCGGAGAGATTGCATTGCTGGGAACGAACCCGGATGCGGCAATGGCGGAAGCCTATTTCGCCGGCGCGCTTGAGATTGCTCGGAAGCAGCAAGCGAAATCTTGGGAACTCCGGGCGGCGATGAGCATGGCGCGCCTCCTTTGCGCTCAAGGCAAGCAGGAGCGTGCGCGCGACATTCTGGCTCCAGTCTATGGTTGGTTCACGCAGGGCTTCGACACGCTCGACTTGCGGGAGGCGAAGCTCTTGCTCGAGGAACTGGCGCAAGACCAGCCCGTGGACGCGACACCGAGCTTATAAGTCGAGGCGCTTTCTTGAATGCTGCGGATGCCGCTGGCGACGCCCAGGTGGGTGACGGCCTTCGGCGGATGCAGGTCGACCCGGTCGCGAACGGCAACCCTGTGGTCGATGCGGCGGATCTCGTGGCGCGCGCTCTCGCTGTCCTCGACCAAGACAAGGTGAGGGATGACCATTGCCGGGAAGCGGATATCGCGAGCGAACTTGCAACCCGGCCAGTCGGCTCCGAACCGACCCCGGCGGTCGACCTCACATTGCAGCGGCGGATCCTCAGCAATGGAGCAGAGTGCTTTTTGCCCATCCGCTACTTCGACGTTCAATGCCTCGTCGCAACCTTTTTGGCCGCGCCTGATCGAGCGTCTGAGCTTCTGGCAGGCGCAGGCCTGCAACCGGTCTTCCAAGAGGACGGAAAAGCGGTGGTCGATCTCTACTGCATCGAGTATCGCAAGACGGATATCGGCCCCTATAATGAAGTCGGGCTGACTGTCCGGGCGAAAGCTCCGGACGATCCGATTGCGGCGAACTATGTGGCGCACCTTCCGGTCACCACCGCAATCGCGAATCGAGCGGGCCGGGAGATTTGGGGATACAACAAGTTCGTCGCCACCATTGACGTCAGCAGCAAAGGCAAGACGTTCTCCACAGTTCTACGCGACAGCGACCAAGACATGATCGGCGCGCTGGAGGGAACGCGCGTCGGCTCGGTTCCAGCGCCGGCGAGCGACATACTCACCTTCAGTCTGCATCACGGCCGATTGATAAAAACAGTCATCAGAGTGCTGACGCCATCCCTTGCCAGCAGCGGCGACAGTTTCGTGTTCAAGGTTGGGGGGTCGAGGCATCCGATGACAAGCAACTTGCGGACGCTAGCGCTCGATGGGGCGCGTCCGGTTCTCGTCCATTATACTGACCCGTTTCAAGCTCTCTTATTTCCCGGCCGGGCTCTCCGATCGAGCCTGGAGCTTCCCTAGACGCTGATTAAATCATAGGCGCCTATTCTCTGATCAGATGCCTCATCCGATCAGGATAGGGATTTTGGCTCCTCTCGCGAGCGTCGAAAAGCGATTGGTTTTCAGGCTGTTGGAGCGCCCATCAGGACATGGCACGCGCCTTGTAAGGCCGCTTCGGGCGGGGCGCGCTTGCGTTCCGATTTCGAGCGGTACGGTTTCAGTACCGCCGCGGCGTCACATGGGGCGAGCTTATGAAAATCGTAATGGCGATCATAAAGCCGTTCAAGCTGGAGGAGGTGCGCGATGCGCTCACCGCCATCGGAGTGCACGGGCTGACAGTGACAGAGGTCAAGGGCTACGGCCGGCAGAAGGGGCACACCGAGATCTATCGCGGCGCCGAATACGCCGTGAGCTTCCTTCCTAAGTTAAAAATCGAAGTCGCGGTCAACGCGGACGTCGCCGACAAGGTGGTCGAGGCGATCGTCGCTGCAGCGCGCACAGGCCAAATCGGCGACGGCAAGATCTTCGTCTACAGCCTCGACTCGGCGGTCAGGATCCGCACGGGCGAGACGGACAAGGACGCGCTTTAGGCGCCACGCGCCGCTTCCCCTTCCAGATTCGGAGCCCTGAACCATGAAACTGACACGTTTATTGACTGGCCTCGCTCCAGCGCTAGCGACGGCCATGTTCATCGCCCTTGCCGCGCCTGCCGCCGTGGCGCAGGACAATAATGCTCCTGCCGCGGCGCCGTCGGCGCCTGCCGCCGCTCCCGCCGCAGCGCCTGCCGCCGCCCCGGCCGCCGCTGCTGCTCCGGCAGCCCCCGCCGCGCCCCCGAGTTGCTCCGCCAGCGTCCTTGAAAAGTGCACCGGCAATTCCGGCGACACCGCTTGGCTTTTGACCTCGGTCGCGCTGGTTCTCATGATGACCATACCCGGCCTCGGTCTCTTCTATGGCGGCATGGTCGGCAAGAAGAATGTCGGCGACACAGTGATGACGAGCTTCGCCATCACCGCGCTGGTCACGGTGATCTACTTCATCCTGACCTATAGTCTCGCGTTCACCGGCGGCAGCGCGTTCATAGGCGGCTTCTCTCGCGTGTTTCTCCAGGGCATCCACTACGATCTGGCGAGCGGAGCCAACACGCCCAATCCGTTGGCGCCGACGATCCCTGAGACCGTCTACATGATGTTCCAGATGACGTTTGCGATTATCACGCCGGCGCTCATCGCAGGCTCGTTCGCCGAGCGCATGAAGTTCTCGGCGATGCTGTGGTTCATCGGCCTGTGGGCGATCTTCGTCTATGCGCCGGTCGCCCACTGGGTCTGGGGGCCGGACGGGTTCATGAGCGCGGCCAACGTCGACTCCAAGGGCGTCTTCCAGGGCTGGTTCCAGGTCCTCGACTTCGCCGGCGGAACCGTCGTTCATATCAACGCCGGCGTCGCCGGGCTCGTGTCGTGTCTCCTGCTCGGCAAGCGCAAGGAGCCCGGCCCGGGCCACAACATGGTCCTGACCTTCATCGGCGCGAGCCTCTTGTGGGTCGGCTGGTTCGGCTTCAACGCCGGCTCCGCGGTGACCGCAGGCTTGCAGGCCGGCATGGCGATGACCGTCACCCAGATCGCGACCGCAGTCGCGGCGCTGACCTGGATGTTCGTCGAATGGGGCCACCGCGGCAAGCCGACGGTCATCGGCATCTGCTCGGGCGCCGTCGCCGGCCTCGTCGCCATCACTCCGGCTTCAGGCTTCGTCGGCCCGATCGGCGCTCTGGTGATCGGCATTGCTTGCGGCGTCGGCTGCTACTGGGGCGCGACCGGCCTCAAGCACACGTTCGGCTACGACGATGCGCTCGACGCATTCGGCGTGCATGCGGTCGGCGGAATCATCGGCGCCTTGTTGACTGGCGTGTTCGCGGTCAGCGAATTCAGCGGCCACTCTGGCCTGCTGGAAGGTGACGTCGGGCAGTTCATCAACCAGTTCAAGGGGGTGGCCACGGTCATCGTCTATGACGGGATCGTCACCTTCATCATCCTGAAGATCGTCGACCTCGCCGTCGGCCTGCGCGTTAGCGAAGAGGTGGAGCGCGACGGCCTCGATCTCGCGCTGCACGGCGAAGTCGTTCACTGAGCTGCGGCACCCGGCGGCTTTTGGCCGCCGCCGGGCGAACTTTCCTCCCCGCGGACCTTGGACGCCCCTCGGGGCGTCCATTTTTTCATTTCCTCACCGGCCGCGCCGACCTTCCGGCGCCTGCTTGAGTATTAAGGTTAGGGCCGCATTAACTTCACGCGACTTAGGGTCAACGAGGGCGAGGCGCGCAGCTGCTGCTTCGAGCCCGCGAGTGAGCGATGCGGACGACGACATTCTCATTTATTGACCAGGTGCCCGCTTCGTTGCGGGAGTTCCCGAAGCGCCGGGCGGCGGAAATCGCCGGCCTCTTCGCGCTCGCCGGCGTGGCCAGCCTGACCCTGGCGCTGCTGACCTGGTCGGTCAGCGATCCCAGTCTCAACCACGCGACCAACGCGCGCATCCACAATCTTCTCGGCGCACCGGGCGCGATCGCCGCCGACCTGGCGATGCAGTTCATCGGCCTCGCCTCGGCGGCGCTGCTGGCGCCTCCCGCGTTCTGGGGCTGGAGCCTCGTCACCCAGCGGCGGCTCGAACGGCCGCGTTTGAAAGTCAGCCTCTATTTCGTCGCCGTGATCGCGGTGGCGGGACTGGCTTCCCTGCTTCCGGCGCCCGGAAGCTGGCCGCTGCCCACTGGTCTCGGCGGGGTGGTCGGCGACGCCGTCCTGGCGCTCCCGCGTCGCCTGCTTCCGGCCTCGCCTTGGGCCACAATCGCGGTCGGCGCCGGCCTTGCCGCAATCGCCATCCTCGGGCTCGCGGCCGCCTCCAGCGTTGGCGGCTCCGCCAATTCCCCGGAGGACGGCCGCGAAAACACTGCTGGAAAGGCCGGCGCCCGGCCGCCGGCGCGGTTCGATGACGAAGACGACGAGGACGAACCAAGCTTCGGCATGGTGTCGATCGGCGCTGTCATCCATGCCTTGCTCACGGCGAAGGGGACGCTGCGCCGAATGGTGGTTCGCGGCTCGAAACCGGCGAGCGAGTCCCTGCCGATCCTCGATCCTGGTCCGGCTCCGGCTTCGCCGGTGTCCCTATCGGATCTCCGCGACGTCGATGACGTCGCGACCATCGCCGCCGCCTTCGCGCCTCGCGCCCCGGGCGCGGCGTCCTCCCCTTCCGCCGGCGCGGCGCGAGTCGCCCCCACAATCCGGTCCCCGTTCGAGAGCGCTGCCCCGCGCCGCGAATGGGTCATGCCCTCGATCACGATGTTGAGCGAGCCGAAGAAGTCGGTGGGCGCCAAAGTTTCGCAGGACGCGCTGGAGCAGAACGCGCGCCTCCTGGAAGGAGTGCTCGACGATTTCGGCGTGAAAGGCGAGATCGTCAACGTCCGCCCGGGCCCGGTCGTCGCCCTCTACGAACTCGAACCGGCGCCCGGCATCAAGTCGTCGCGGGTCATCGGGCTCGCCGACGATATCGCCCGCTCGATGTCGGCGGTCTCGGCCCGTGTGGCGGTGGTTCAGGGCCGCAACGCCATCGGCATCGAATTGCCGAACCAGCGCCGCGACACGGTCTATCTGCGCGAGCTTCTCGCCAGCGACGACTTCAGCAAATCGAACCATCGCCTGCCGATCGCGCTCGGCAAGACGATCGGCGGCGAGCCGGTGATCGTGGATCTCACCCGCATGCCCCATCTGCTGGTCGCCGGCACCACCGGCTCGGGCAAGTCGGTGGCGATCAACACCATGATCCTCTCGCTCCTCTACCGCATGAAGCCCGAGCGTTGCCGGCTCATCATGGTCGATCCGAAGATGCTGGAGCTTTCCGCTTACGACGGCATCCCGCACCTCCTGACCCCCGTCGTCACCGATCCGAAGAAGGCCGTCATCGCGCTCAAATGGGCGGTGAGAGAGATGGAGGAGCGCTACAAGAAGATGTCGAAGGTCGGCGTGCGCAACATTGACGGCTTCAACGCCCGCGTCGCCGAAGCGGTCGCCAGGGGCGAGGCGCTGACCCGCACCGTCCAGACTGGTTTCGACCGCGAGACCGGCGAGGCGATCTACGAGTCCGAGGAGATACCGCTCGACGAACTGCCCTATATCGTCGTCGTCGTCGACGAGATGGCCGATCTCATGATGGTCGCCGGCAAGGACATCGAAGGCGCGATCCAGAGGCTTGCGCAAATGGCGCGCGCAGCGGGCATCCATCTCATCATGGCGACGCAGCGCCCGTCGGTCGACGTCATCACCGGCACCATCAAGGCCAATTTCCCGACCCGCATCTCGTTCCAGGTGACGAGCAAGATCGACAGCCGCACCATCCTCGGCGAGCAAGGCGCTGAGCAATTGCTCGGCCAGGGCGACATGCTCTACATGGCGGGCGGCGGGCGCATCTCGCGCGTCCATGGGCCGTTCGTGTCCGACAACGAGGTGGAGAAGGTCGTCGCCCATATCAAGAAGCAGGGCGCGCCCGAATATCTGCACGCCATCACCGAAGACAACGACGCGGGCGATGAGGACGACGAGGGCCCCCTGCCCTCCCCCGGCTCGATGGACGCCGAGGAATCGGCCGACTTCTACGACCGCGCGGTCAATATCGTGCTGCGCGACCGAAAGGTGTCGACGAGCTACATCCAGCGCCGCCTCTCGGTCGGCTACAACAAGGCTGCCTCACTGGTCGAGCGGATGGAGAAGGAGGGCGTGGTCAGCGCCCCCAATCACTCAGGCAAACGCGAGATCCTGATCGGCAATGGCGTCGATCGAGGGGCGTTCGAGGATCTGAGCGAGGACTGAGCGAGCGCTGGAGCGCCGCGGCCGATTGTAGCCGCGCGCGGCGAGCGCGGCGGACGCGGTCGGTAGGGCGTTTGCCACGACGCCCCACGGGCTATGGACCGCGTCTTACCCCTGGGAATGCGGCTGACGCGATCAGCGATCGCGTCCACGCCCCGCCATTTCTGATCCCGTTTCTTGCGATTCCAATCGGTTGCGGCGCCAGTTCCGAGCCCCTGCCCGACCTGGGCGAGCCTGAGCGAGGAGCGGCGCCTCATACCAAGACTCGGTGATCATGACCGATAGGCCCAGTCCCGAAGGCCGATCGACATGATCCTCCAGGGCTGGTTTATGAGCTTGTTCCATGCTTCGCAGCAGTGATCGACGATGTCGTCGAAGCAATTGAAGATCCGATTTGAGAGCCAGTTGTCGCGCAGGAACTGCCAGATGTTTTCCTGCGGGTTGAGCTCTGGGCACTTTGCGGGGAACGGGATCAGCGTCATGTTGGGCGGGACGATCAATCTGCCGGACAAATGCCAGCCGGCCTGATCGACCAGCAGCACGGCGTGCGCTCTCGGCGCGATCTGGGTGGCGATTTCGGCGAGATGGAGGTTCATCGCCTCCGTGTTGCAGCGTGGCATGACCAGGGCCGCGCCTTTGCCGTCCTTGGGACAGATCGCGCCGAAGATATAAGCCGAGGCGGTTCGCTGATCTTTGGGAGCGCTTGGACGCGCGCCGCGCTTGGCCCAGCGCCGGGTGATCTTGTTCTTCTGGCCGACGCGCGCCTCGTCGGCGAACCAGACCTCTATGGCGCTGGGCTCGACGTCCTTCTCGCGCCCGATCGCTTCCAGGCGCGCGGAAAAGCTTTTTTAAAATCTTCGATCGCGCCTGCGGCCTGAGCATGATGGCGGGGACGGGCCGAGAGCTTGCGATAACCCATGGCGCGCAGTTCGCGGCTCAACGTCTGCTTGGCGACGACGACGCGAAACTCCTCGAAAATCCATTGGCAGAGATCGACAATCCGCCAGCGCACGACCCCATGAACCGCCGGGATCGGGCCGCTCTCGATGATCGCGGCGAGCGCGGCGCGGTGTGCGCCGTTCAGCCGGGGAGCCTGTCCGGGCGGCTTGCGATCAATCAAGCCTTCCGGTCCATGGGCGTTGAACTTCATCACCCAATCGCGAATGATTTGAAGCGTCACCCCGCCGATCTTCGCCGCCTCGGTGCGCGTCGCGCCTTCGTAAACCGCCGCCAGAGCCAAAAGCCGCCTGGCCTGCGGCCCGTCCTTCGACCGCTTGGCCGCAGCTCTCACCATCTCAGCGTCATAATCGCCCCGAAGCGGAATGGGCATGGCGAACCTCCTCTGTTCGCCACCTTGAATTCAGACGCCAGGCGAGTCGGGAATCCCAACCGAGTCATCCCTTCAGAGATTTGGTATTAGCCCTCGCGGCGCATCGTCCAGACCTCGCCGCTCATATCAATGAGATGAAATCCGCGGCGCGCCAGTTCGCTCATGGTGACGACATCGCGGCAATGCACCGTCGCCCAAGTGTTGGGCGGCGCGTCTTTGATCTGATGGCGGTTTCCCACGTGGAAATGCTGCATCGGTGTCTCCGTATCGGTAGCCGTCGAGCGCGTCCTCCCCTGACCAAGGGGCGGGCTCATAGCAGCTTCCGCTGCGCTGCACAATTCTATGCTGCCATGCACAATACGCAGGCCGAGGTCCGAGCTCTCCCCATTGCCGCCGTCCGCGGACACCCTCACTATCCTCCACCCATTCCTCCACGTCATGGCGGCCCGTTTCCGATCGGCCTGGGACCACTGCAAGTAAAAGCCAATAAACGACAATAAACGAGCATAAACGCTGGTAAAATTGCTAGCATTTACTAGACTACTCGATTAACTTTGATGGAGCCCCATCGGCTCCGAGCGGTTCGCCCGAACCCGAAGTTACTCAAGCGGAAACTGTCCTTCACGTCCTGCAGTCGCTCAACAAACTCGGAATCGACCCCGCGCTCGGTCACAGGGGACTGCGCCGCTACCCAAGCGACTGGTTTGAGGCATGCCGTCAAGAGGCTCCTGGGTGGGCGTCTATAATTCTGGCGATGGTTGCGGGTTGGCTACTTTCCCATCCGCATGTTGACGACACGTGGTTTAGCCAAATCACTAGATGATCTTGGAGTAAATGCGGATGCCCACAAATGGATCTTCGAGCAAGGGCTCTTCGAAAACCGGAGGCCCATTTGACCACGATATGAATGAGGCGAGGGGCTGACTACTGGAGTCAAGCTTTCCGTTCGTTTCGGTTGTTTGACTTTTTATCGGTGCGCTTTGATGCCTTTTCCGTGGGAAGCGCGAGCCCGTGAGCGAAATCGCCACAATTAGGTGGTGGATAACCTGAAAGTGCTGGACCCAAAATGGCAAAGTCCGCCATGCGCAGAAAAGACAAGGATGCGAGCGGAAATCCTGGGTTTGCTTTTGAGCGCGTTTTTCTTCACAGGGCCGGTATCAGCCTATGACGCCCACGACCCCAACAACTGCAACGGAGTCGAATGGGATGACAACCGCGCCTTAGTCGTATCAAAGATAACGGCCCCGCGCGTCAACTTCATCAAGAGCCCGTATGATGATGATTTTAAGGCCGCAGCCTGCCCGGCAGCCACTAATGGTTGCCAGAAAAAGTCCTAGTTGGTTGCGGGCGATCTCGTGCTAGTGGGCAAGGCTCGAGGCGATTTCACCCGCGTCGACTACCAATCACCGCTGGCGAAAAACCAGACTTGGATCAGAGGCTGGCTGCCGAGCACAGCGCAGACACCGATCGCGCCGATGACATCGCCAAGAACGTCGGATTGGATCGGCACGTGATACCATCCGGGCGGCCTCATCGAGATCAAGAGCGGCGACGGCGGCAAGTTGCACGTTGAAGGCGTAATGACCCTGCCGACCCCGAGCGGTGATTTTCAAAACGGCGACTTCAAAGCGCAAGTTCTGCCCCAGAACACCCTGACCTTCACCGACGAGGGCGCCTACGGGGACGGACGCCACGTGCGGATGCAGCGCACCGGTCCGTGGCTGCTGGTCGAGGACAATGGCGGTTGTGGCGGTTCCGGGGTCACGTTCACCGGGCTCTATCGCCCCAAGAATGGGTCACGTTCACCGGGCTCTATCGCCCCAAGAATTAGGTGCGGCGCCATGCAGAGCTTCGTCGATGTCTATCCCCCTAGAGTTGCTTGGCCCTCGCGTCGCCCGCAAGGATACGCGCGAGCGGCGTGTCGGCCCAGGAAGAAAAAGGGTTAGCTGTTCCCCCTTCACTAGAATTGAGGGAATGCCCCCGACCCCGCGCGAACGGCTCGACGCCCGAATTCGGAACAGAGGCCCTCGCCGCCCGGCGGAAGGCCACGCAGGAGCTCGCCGAGGCCCGCCGGCCGAGCCCGCCCTGCGCGCCGCGTACGACAAGGGCCGCCGACGCGCTCGCCGAGTTCGGCGCCGTTCGCCGTCGGGAAGAGAACGTCACTGCCGCTACGCGAAACAGAACAACGCCCGCAGAAAACTCGCCGCCGCCGTTCGCGCCTCGGTCGCGACACCCCCGCCCCGCATCGTCGTGGCCGTCGTCGTCCTCGAAGCGCCCGCTACCGAAGTCCTCGTCGTCGAGCTTAGACGCATGGGGATCGCCTAATGCCCGCGTCATCGAGATAACCATTCCCGGGTTTTGATCCCGGGTCAACACAGTCGAACCCACGGGCCTTCGCCCGAACTCAGCCGGTTGCCGAGATTGCCGACGATGTCGGCGCGCGAGCCGCTCGACACCGGAAACCGAGCGCGGGCACGGGCCGCGTGACTCGCGCCGTGTCGCAATATCAGATCCCGCATCCACGCCGCGCAGTCGAGGATGTCTTGATCGGGCAATAGGCAACGCGCCAGAATTTCGCTGATGACCGCTCACGCGATGCGATGGACGCTGACGCTGTCGAGAAAAGAACTTTCGCAGTCGCTTTCCATGACCGGCCAGCAGGTCTTCCGGCCTCCTACGCAGGGTAGAACGCCTCAGGCGCCGGCGAGCCTGACGCGCTCGACCTTTTTGGGCTGGTCACCTCGACGGTGACCTCCATGCCCAGCTCGTCGCCGGGTGCGCCGAAATAGGCGCCGGTCAGAGGCGCCGCCTGGGCGGGATTGCGCGCGACCGCGACCCGGATGAGATCCTTGCTGCCGACCAGCCCATTCGTTGGGTCGAACTCGACCCAACCGGCGCCGGGCAAATAAATCTGGCACCAGGCGTGCGTCGCTCCGCCGCCCAGCCGAACGGGTTCGTCCGCCTCCTTCGGGACGAACACATAGCCGGAGACGAAACGCGCGGCGACGCCAAGCGCCCGCGCGGCCTCGATCATCAGGACGGCGAAGTCGCGGCAGGAGCCGCGGCGCCGCTCCAAGGTCTGGAGCGGCGTCTGGACCCCGGCCGCCTCGCGCCGCTCGTAGGAGAACCCTTCCTTGATCGCGTAGGTCATCGTCATCAGAAGATGGCTGGTCAGGATCGTCGCCCCCGACGACACGAATTGGCGCACCCAGCGGTCGAGATCCCCTGCAGGATCGCTGTACAGGCGCTCCATCGCCCGAGCGATGTCGGGCAGTTCCTCGGGAGCGTAGGAAAAGGGAAAGAACTGCGCCCGCGGGTCGATCTCGCCGCCGGGCTGGTCATCCTCGATCCGCTCGACGGTGAAGCGGTTCTCGACCCGGAGCGACGTCCAGGCGCCGGAAAATGATGCGACGGCGACGCAATTGTCGAACGTGTCGTAGAGCCAGCGCAGCCGCCTCGGCTCCGGTTCGATGTCGAGCTCCGAGGACAGAAGCCGTTGATCGTGCCCGTCGCGCGGGCGCAACATCATGCGGTGGTCGCCAAACTCGACCGGCCGCTTATAGCGGTAGGTGGTCAGATGGCGGACGTTCAAAATGGCCCTGCCGGACTGCATTCGACGCTCTCAATTCCCCGCTATAGCCCATGGCGATTCGGTCGAATCGCCTGAGCTTTCAATATATCTTTGATTTCTCGCGTTTTTCACGAAAAATCGGTTTCAACTTTTTCGCGAGCCGCGCTCTAGGGGCTAAGCGACATGTTGTCCGCCAGCGCGCTCGCGCGTCAAGCGCCTGGCGGCTTCGCCGTCTCAGCCGAACAGCCCATGAACAAACCATTTCGCCTGCGCCGTCTCGCGGCCCCACAGGCCCTCGCGATAGAGCCAGAAGCGGCAGCCTTCGGAATCCTCGGCGCGGAAATAGTCGCGCGTCGGCATATCTGCGTGTCGCCACCAGGGCGCTGCGATGCGCTCCGGCCCCTCGATGGCCGCGACGTCATGCAGAACTCGCCGCCAGCGGAAGCGCAAAGGCGGCCCGTCGGGCATTTCGGCCAGCGCCTCGATCGGCTCCGGACGAGCGAAAAGGCGCAACGGCCGCGCCGGCGCGCCCTCCACAACCTCGCCATGGCGACTTTCGCTACGCATCCGTGCGTCTCCTCCCCCCTTGTGGGGGAGGAACAAGGAGGGGGGTCGCGCCGTCCTATACGACAAGGGAGCAGCGGCGCATTCGATAGTCTCCTCGGCCAGCGCGACCCCCCACCCATAGGGCGTTCGGGAGAACGCCCGTCCCTCGGACGGGCTATGCCCGCCCCCACAAGAGGGGGCGGGTGCGCTAACGCCATCGATGCTGCCGAAATGCAGGCGCCGAGCCGATCTCCACGTAAACTCAAGAGCAAAAGGCCCCGACGTCGCCGGCGCGGCCGCCTCGGCCTGTTCGGGCAGATGCGCATCGATAAGCTCGCGCCGCGTCACCGCGCGGGTCCCGAGCCGCGCACTCAACCGGTCGAGAAGCTCGGCGAGCGCATGGGCGCGCTCCGCCTCATGCGCGCGCTCGAGCCCGGCTTCAGAGGGCGCAAGCGGCTCGGCCTTAAGGCAAGCGAGGCGCATAAGATCGACGCCATAGCCGGCGTCAATGGCGTCTTCGTCCGGGCTCGCCAGCCGCTCGGCGATGAGCCGCACGATGGCGCGCGCTTCGTTGAGCGGCCGGGAGGCGCCGAAAAGGATGCGGCGCACCGCGCCGTCGACGCGATAGAGGCTAAGCTCGATCCGCCGCGCGCCCTTGGCCTGCCGCTCGAGCAGCACGACGAGATCGTCGGCGAGCTTGCGCAATTGAGCCTCGATCGCCTCGACCGTCTGGACCGGTGAGGCGAACCGCCGCTCGGCGCAGAAATCGGGCGGCGGAAAGCGCGGCGAAATCGACCGGCGCTCGAGGCCTTTGAGCGCGTCGAGCCGCGCTACCGGAGCAAGCCCGAACCGCGCCGTGATCGGCGCCCGCGGCCTCAACGCGATGTCGCCGATGCGTCGCAAGCCAGCCCGCGCCATGTCGGCCACGGTTTTCTCCTCGAGGCCAAGCGCGGCGAGCGGCAGATCGTGGAAGAGCCGGGCGAACGTCTTGTCGCTCAACGGCTCGGGCGCGATTTTCACCCGCGAAAACCGTGCCAGAGCCCATGCGGCGCGCGGATTGCCGGCGGCGCCGATGACGACGGTGATCCCTTGCGCGGAGAGCCGCGCCCGGCAGTCCTCGATCAGCGCCGCTTCGCCCTCGAACAGATGGGCGACGCCGGAAATGTCGAGCATGAGCCCGTCGCGCCCGTCGAGCGCGGCGAGCGGAGTGAAGCGGGAGCACCAATCGCAGAGGCGCGTCAGAAGCTGCGCCTCTTCCACAGGCTCAGCCTGGACCGCAATGAGGGCCGGAAAGCGAGCGCGCGCGTCGGGGAGCGAAAGGCCCAGACTCAAACCGAGCCGCGCAGCCTCGGCGTCGACGCAGACCAGCCTTTGCGCATTGGCGACCTTGGCGACCGCGACAAGCGGCGCCGCCTTGTCAACGCCGCCGAGCCGCCGCGCGCGGTCGGTCGCCAGACGCGGCAGCCATAGGGAGAGAAATCGCCTGGTCGTCAAAAGCCATCTCCCTGAAAGTCATGTCTTTGAAAGTCATGTCCTGGCTTCGCCATTCGAGACGGATGACGCGTCCCGCATCGAAAGCCTGAAAAGGCGCCTCGGGCCCCGCGCGTGCGAGGCGCGCCTTGACGAGCCGCGCCCCGCAGGCGAAGGGCCCGGGCAGGTCCGGGCCAGCCGGCGCCGGAATTGTGACGCTGGACGCAGCGGCGATCTCAAAGCGCGTCTCGGCGGCGCTGGAGAGGCGCTCCGCCTGGCCATAGGCGCTGGCCAGGATCAGAAGCGCGGGGACCTTGCCTTTTCGCGCGGCTAGAAGCAGGCGGCGCGAGGCGGCGAGGCTATAGCCCTTGAGACTCCAGATCTCGCCCACGACCACCGCCGGCGCGCCGCATTTGAGCGCCTCTTCGATCGCCCACAAGGCCAAAGCCGCGTCGGGCGCGCGCACGAACATGAGGCGGCTTAGGGTAAGCCCATGCGCGACGAGGCCCGGTCCATAGAGCGCGCCCAACTCCTCAGCGGCGAAGCCTTCGCCGATGACAAGCGCCGAGGCCGGCCGCTGGCTTAAGAACCGTGCGGCGAGGGCCAGCGCAAAGCCCATCGCCGCCGCCCCGTCCTGAGGCCTCGCCGGCGCAATCTCATGCAGGGCGTCGTCCGCGAGCCCGCCGCCAAGGACGGAATCGAATGCGTGCGCGAACGGAAGCCGCCGCGCGGCCCGCTCGCCCGTTGGGCCGGCCTCGGTCTCGATTTGAGCGATGACGCGCCGCAAACGCGCCATCCCCTCCGCTCTGCCGCCTGGCGACATTCGGCCCGCGTCCTATCGTTCGTCATTTGTTCTTGTTTTGGACCGAAAGAGCAAGGGAGTCAAGACTAGGGAACCATCTACATATCTGTTCATAGACAGGAGTGTTGTTCATCCGATATGCCATCGCACGGCGGTGATTTCGCGCCCGACTGATCGAGCCCACCGGCCGGCGCGCGAGCCAACGTTGTTCGAGTCTCCTTCTATCCTCGTCTGGCCTCTGTTGCTCTCGCTTTCTGGAATCGCCGGCTTCTGCTTCTTCGCCTGGGGGGTCCGCGGCCACTTCGTTGGCGACAGAACTCCCGCCGCGATGAGAATCATTCTCGTCCTGTCCCTGGCCGGCATCGCCGTCTTTCTGTTCGCCGTGTGGGAGACGAGCGTCCCGGATTGGCGCCGTGCAACCGGCTTCTGCCTGCATCTCCTGGCGATGGCCCTGTTTGGATGGGCGGTTCTGGCCACCAGACAGCACCGGCCGGCGATGGCTTTCGCCGGGGACCTGCCGGCTCGCGTGTTCAGGGCGGGCCCATATTCCTACATCCGCCACCCCTTCTATACGTCCTATCTGCTCTTCTGGCTGGGATGCGCGGCAGCGACCTCGTCGCTGGCGATGCTGATCATCGTCTTGTCTCTGGCCACGATTTACACGATCGCCGCGCTCGGCGAGCAGAGCAATTTCTCGCGTTCCGCCCTTCGCGATGAATATGAATCGTATCAGAAGGACACGGGGTTTTTCTGGCCAAAACTCAGACCGGCGCGGCGCTAGCCCTGACCGCCCTGGGCTGATCCAAGCGGCCCGCTCCGCTGTCCGAATTGCGCGTCGAGTTTGTCTATCATGCTGTCCGCGACCGTTCTCCAGTTCGGATCGAGCATCATGTCGTGCGCGACATGGTCGAAGACCATCGCCTGTGCGCCATAGGCTCTCGCCGTCGCCTTGATCTCGTAATCGGTCACGATGGCGTCAGCCGCGGCTCCGATCACGTGAATGGGTGAGCGCACCCGGTTCGCGGCGACCCGTTCAAGCGCCAGACAGTCGAGGACACTGAGCATCAACTCGTCCTGCAACAGGCGGTGGTGGCGGACGACATCATCCCGCGACGCCGCGGCGGAGAAGAGCAGCCGCTGCGCTCGATCGGGGTCCGATATGAATGGCAAAAGACTGAGCGTCGCGTTCGCCCTGAGCACGTCGAGCGGCCGATTGCGCACGAGCCGCGCATAGGTCGACCGGGCCCCGTTGGGCGGGATGCTGGCGAGCAGGAACGCCGCCGGAGACAAGCGCGTCTCAAGAAACTTCTGGACGACAAAGCCGCCCATCGAATGGCCGACCAGAATGGGGCTCTCCGGCAAGGCGGCCGCCACAGTCGCGACATCATCGACATAGTGGCGAATACGGCAGCGATGCAGCTGAGATCGCCTGTCGCTTCCGCCGTGCGCGCGAAAACTGAGCGCATGCGCCGCGTAGCCGTGGTCGGCGAAATAATCGAGAAAGAACTCGTCCCAGCACCAGGCGGCGTGCCAGGCCCCGTGGACGAACAGGATCGGCGGCGCGCCCCGCGGGCGTGAAGGCAGCTTCGAAATGACCTCGAGCTTCGGACTAAGGGCGGCCGGAACCGCCGAGGCCCGATGCGGAGCAGACATTGACGCGTCCATCGGACGCATCCATCGCAGGCTTTCGTTAGCATCGCCTTTCGCCGATGCAACAAAAGCCGCGCTTTTTCACCCCGTCTCGAAATCGCCGCGTTGAGGCGGGGCGAGCGGCGTGAACAGGCAGCGGTCGGGTTTCAGGTCAATGAGCGGCGTCCCGTCAAGGCAATCGAGACCCCGGACCAGGAGTGTCGACCCCTGGCGTTCGACCAGACCGACCAGCGACGTGCCGATCGGGTTCGGTCGGACGGGGGAGCGCAGGGCAAACGTCCCGCGCGTTGAGCCGTCATTGGCCGGGCTTTGGCGCACGAGATCACGGCGGGACTCGTGGAGCCAGTAAAGCACCTCGATCCGTTCGAACGCCTCGATCCCGTCGAGCGCCGCGGTCCACGGCTCGGCGACTTCGATGCGGCAGATGGGGCCGTCGGCTCGCCCCTGGCGCGGACACTCGAGGCGCGAGGTCCATGGCGTGCGGATGCTTCCGATGAAGGCGAGCCCTGCGTCGAACGAGTCGGGCGCTTCGACTGCGATCTCGTTTCGCCGGACTTCGTTCAGCCTCACCATGATCCCGAAGGGCCCGTTGCCTCAGGCGGCTTCGTAGCCGCGCGACTTGGTCTCGACCGCCTTGCCGCTCTTCAAGCTCAACAGAAACTCGTCATGCGTCATCGGCTTCGAGAACATGGGATAGTTCTTCTCGATCGCGGCCTTCTGCTCTTCCTCGCTGACCGTCGCCGTGCAGTCCTTGAGCGTGATGACGTTGTAGCCCTTCTCGTATCCGGTCCGCATCGTCAACTCGACGCAGCAATTGGTCAGGAACCCGCCGAGCGCGATGGTCGATATACCACGGCCGCGCAGGATGAAATCGAGGTTGGTGGTGGCGAAGCCGTCCAGGCCCCGCTTACCTTCGATGACGATATCGCCCGGCTCCGGCTTCAGCACGTCCACGATCGCCGCGCCCCAGGTTCCCTGACGGAACGACTTGCTGTCGACCACGCCCTTGAGGATGCCATAAGGAGTTGGGCTGAGCTCGTGATAGTCCTCGGTGAAGGTGATCGGCGCGTAAACGATCGTCGCGCCGAGCTCGCGCGCCTTTTTGACGGTCTCAACCGTGTTCGCCAGCATATTGGTTTTGTCCATCACCGTCTTCACCGCGCCATGCAGCGTGCCGCCGTCGGAGGTGAAATCGTTTTGATATTCGATGAGAACGACCGCAGTCGATTTCGGATCCATTGTCTTACTCCCAGTGATTTCGTACGGGCGGGTGGCCGAGCCGCGTCCAGCCTCCGCTCTATATATGGACCAATAGAACGCCGGACGCGAGCGCTTCGCTGAGCCGCGTCCCGGGCAACCAAAGGCCGCCCAGGGATATGCCTGCTAGCGCCAGTCCCCGCTCACAGTCTGCTCATCGGCGCGCTGCCGAGGCATGTTGATTAAGGGTGGATAGAACAAAACATGAACATTTTCTTGCCATAACGCCCAATGGAGGATACGATACTGAAAATCAGAATTAATAATTACCTTTGCGCCTTGGAGCTCGAATGACTCAAATCAATCGCGGGTTTTTCTTCACGCAAATGCGCCGGAAGATGTTCTCAAACAATCTGACGCAATCGCAGGTCGACGGACTGAACGCAATTCTCGACGGATGGGAAGCGAAATACGCCGCCGATGACGACCGCTGGCTCGCCTACGCCCTGGCGACGACCTATCACGAAACCGATCAGCACATGCAGCCGATCGAGGAATATGGCAAGGGGCGCGGACTGCCCTACGGCAAGCCCGATCCCACGACCGGGCAAGTTTACTACGGCCGCGGTTTTGTCCAGTTAACCTGGGAGCGCAACTACAAAACGATGTCGGATCTTTTGAACGTCGATTTCGTTTATCAACCCGAGTTGGCGCTCAAGCTCGACAATGCGACCAACATCATGTTCATCGGTATGATCAAGGGATTGTTCACCGGCAGGTCGCTGAGTGATTGTTTCAGCAAAACAAAAGATGATTGGGTGAACGCTCGCAAGATTGTCAATGGTTTAGACAAAGCGCAGGCGATAGCCATGTATGGCCACAATTTTTACTCGGCGATCAGTTACACGGCCGGATGAGATTTCGCCCGGCGAACGCCGCGCGGCGCGGCATTTTCGCCGATCCGAATTGTTGCCTGCGCGCGGGGTGCCGCCGCGCAACAGCCGGGATGATTATCGGGCTGATATTGACCGCATCCGTAAGTCCCGTCCTTGCGGAGGAGCGATGCGGTTGGCTGGAGAACCCCACTCCAGGCAACTGGTGGCTGAAGGACCCGCACGGCCTCTGGATCATTTCCGCTCAGGACGGCCCCTGTGCGGAGGGCGTCGAAAAACTGCCCCAGCCGACGCCCGACCGTTTCGTGGCCGCGAACGGCCCGTATGGGTACTTGTGCGCCTGCCTCAGCGGGACTTTTGACCCTCGCGCGCAAACGATGACGCAGGTCGTATCTGCGCGCACGTCGCCTTTGTCGGTCTGCCGAAACGACAAGGCGTTGCCAGCCCCTTAGGACGAGGCTCCGGCTGCGTTCGCTCACGACGACCGGCGGCGCTCTACGACACCCTGCTGGCTGCTCGATGCGAGCGGCGTCCGCCGCTTCGACCGACGCGCGCGGTCCAGTGATGCACTGACACTTTTGCCAGATTGCCAGAACTCCGGACACGGTCACAAACTGAGGTTGCACCGCGACCGCGTCGCGAACGCCGCCTTGAGTGGCAAGCATTCAGCGCGTGCAGCGAAGGGGTTCAAGGAGGACGACGATGCGAAGAATGGCGATCACGCTCGCGGGGGCGGCGGCTTTGACGATCGGCGGCGCGCTCATTTCGAGCGCTAACGCCCAGATGGAGCGCGGCCCCGCGGCGCTTTCGGGACAAGCTCAGAACTTCACGCCGGTCGAGAAGGCCGCCTGCGGTCCACATTGGGGCCGGTTCTGCGGGCCATGGCATCACCGGGTCTGCGGTCGCTGGCATTGCTGGTGCGCGCCCTGCTGAATGGGAAAGGGCGTGGCTAGCTTTGGCTCCGCCCTACCCCGTCACCTCGAGCGCGAGGCGTCCGCTTAGCGGCTGGCCGTATTCTCCCGTCGCCTCGACCAAAACCGGATAGGTTCCGGGCTCGAGGTCCCCGGGCAGGCGGGCGGTCCAAATGTGTGAAGAATCCTCGGCCTTGACCCAGGGCTTCTTGGTCGCCTCGTTGCGGGCGAAAACCTCCTGGACGAACGGATCGGGCCGCGCCAGGCTCGCCATCTCGATTGGCGCGCGATCGCCGATGACCATCTTGACCTTCGTCTTCTCGCCGCCGTCGAACACGTTGGCGATCAGGATCGAAGCGTGAAGTGCCTCGCGGGGCACCGGCGAACCCAACAGCCGCACCTGGCGGAAATCGCGGTCGGCGTCCTTGCTTATCCCGTGAAAGCGGCTGTCGATCGAGAGGCGCACTTGCCGTCCGTTTGGCTCCTTCGCGGGAATAAAACGCGTCGTATAGGTCGAGCCGTCGACCGAGAGGATATGGAAGCCGTTCGGCGTGCCGTCGCGACTATCGGCCGAAGCTACGCCGCGATGATCGAATGGCCCGCTCCACCACGAGCCTGAGAGGGCCGTCAGCACATGATGGTGATGCGGCGCAGCGCCCTTCCAGCCATCGGCGGCGTCAAAATAATGATGCTCGGTTGTATGCGTGTGGCCCGCGAAACTGACCGTATAGCGGCGCCCTTCGAACAGGGCGAAGAACGCCTCCCGGTCCTGCAGGTTCTGATAGGGCTCGTTGTCGAGAAAGGTGTTGATCGGAATGTGCATCACCATGACGATCAGCGTGTCGTCCGGCGTGTGCGCGAGCACGTTGCGCACAAACTCGAGTTGGCCCTCGTCGAGCCGGCCCTCGTACTTGCCCCCTCCCCCGGCTCCTGCGGGTCGCGCCCGAGATAATCGACGTCATCGAGCATTAAGAAGAGCGTCTGGCCATAGAAGAACGCGTAATAGTTCGGGCCGAACACGCGCTTGAAGGTCTCGCGGCTATATTTGCGGTCGGGCGCTTCGAAATTGAGATCGTGATTGCCGCCGATGTTCCACCAAGGCAACCCGATCGCGCCCATGATCGCATTCGAACGCGGATAGAGCGAGAGATCGTCGAACATGATGTCGCCGGCGGTGAGACCGAACTTGGCGTCGACGCCAGCCAAGGCCTGGATCAGATCCTCGCGGATGAAGTCGACTTCCGCGCCTGTCTCCGGCTGCGGATCGGTCACCAGCACAACGTTGAACGCCTTCGGTTCCTCCTGGCGGCGAAGCGAGAAATCGACCGACGCCGGCAAGGGCCCGGTCGGCGCCAGGCCTTCGAACCTCAGGTTGAGCTCGGCCGGCGAGCCTTTGGGCTGATGGTGGCGGTAGAAGCGCGGCAGATTGGTGAGCGCCTCGACCGGCGGCATGAAGCCCGCGGGCTTGATGACGAAGACCGTCGCCTCGTCCGGCAACGGCAGCGTGTAGCGGCCGTCAGGCCCGGTGACGGCGACGTCGCGGCCGTTCGAGACGAGCACCCCGGCGAGCCCCGGATTGGCGGCGCTGGACGCGCCCGAGCCGTCCCGATCCTCGAACACGATGCCTGAGACTTGGCCGGACACCTGGGCCGCGAGGTGCCCGGCCGGCGCGTCCTGGGCCAGCGCTGCGGACCCCTCGACCGCCGCGAGCGCAAGGCCGCCCGCCGCTCCGATAAGCACCTCGCGCCGAGTGACTCCATCGCCGTGATGCTCCGACATTCCTCAAACCTCCGATTCGCCTTCGTCGCAAGAAATGGCCCGGGCATGACGTTGTCATGAAACGAGGGCATTCAAACGAAGCTTATAGCGCGACTTGATATGACGGAGCCTGCGCCGTCATCCACGCGGTCATCGCCAGCTCGCTACCGAAAATTCTGGACGCCGCCGTAGAGCGGGTAGGCGGACAGAATTTGCCGCGAATCCGGCAGGATCACCAGTCTATCCTCGTTGGAGGAGTCGAAATCGTCCGCGCCGATCAAGGTGAAGCTGTCGAAGACGAACGGCAGGCTGCGTCCGGCGATAGAGTCCGGCTTGTCGAGAAGACCCAAACGGAGGTGGGGGCCTTCCGAGGGCCCGGCGTTTCCTAGCGTCAATAAACCCGGCGACGAATTCTGGTGCTCCGATCGAGCCGGGCCCCTGGTCTGCTCGCGGCGCCAGGCAGGGGCCCGCGCTCGATCAGGCTGCCTTGAGCAAGCCAAGTTGGGTCAGCGCGACGACGCCGTCGTCGAGGCCCACCTCCTCCGCGATCTTGCCGTCGATCACCTTCAAGACTGTCGTGCCGGTGAACCGCATCTTGCGGCCGGTGGCGGCGGGAAGGCTGCCGACCAGAAAGTCGTTGAAGGCGGGGCCGGTATGGGTTCCGCCACCCTCCCACCGACCTACGACGTAATCGTTTTCGGCGATCAGATCGGCAGTCCCCCAGAAGTTGAGGTCGGGGAACGCGGCGCGAAAGTCGGTCATGAACGCCTTGATGTCGTCACGGCCACGGCGAGGCGCGTGCAGCGAATATTTCAGCAGCATGTCCGGAGCGGCGATCTCGTCGACGACCGCGAGATTCACGTCCTTGCCCCAGAATTCGGCGAACCAGCGGCCCACAACGGCCTTGTTATCGTCCTGTTTGCTCATGGAAATGGATCCTCTCGATTTTATCAGGGGATCATCGAAGTGGCTCGATGTTGCCCACGCGAGGGACTACGCGTTGCGCCTTCGTGTCACACTCCGCTTCTTGCCTTGGAATTGGAGGCGTACGCGCAACGCGCGCGCCAATCGTCACCCTCGGGCCGTCTTGCCCTCGGCGCCTACCGGCTTTACGCGCCGACCTGCCCGCGATGCCGAAGGAAAGCATCGGCGAGCACGCAGGCGACCATCGCTTCGCCAACCGGCACGGCGCGTATGCCGACACATGGGTCATGGCGGCCTTTGGTGACGATTTCCGTCTCCTCGAACGTGCGGGTGATGGTGCGGCGCGGCGCAAGGATCGAGGATGTCGGCTTGACCGCGAAGCGCGCCACGATTGGCTGTCCCGTCGAGATGCCGCCGAGAACGCCGCCCGCATGATTGGAGAGAAAGCGGGGCTGCCCATCGTTGCCCCGGCGCATTTCGTCGGCGTTCTCTTCGCCTGAAATTTCCGCCGCCGCGAACCCGTCGCCGATCTCGACTCCCTTGACAGCGTTGACGCTCATGAGAGCGCTCGCAAGTTCAGCGTCGAGCTTGCCGTAGATCGGCGCGCCCCACCCTGCTGGAACGCCCTCAGCGACGATCTCGATCACCGCGCCGACCGAAGAGCCCGCCTTGCGCACTTCGTCGAGGTAGTCTGCGAAACGCTCGGCGGCTGCGGCGTCGGGCGAGAAGAACGGGTTGCAGCCGACTTCGTCCCAGTCCCAGAGGGTCCGATCGATCTTTAATTTGCCCATCTGCACCAGCGCGCCGCGAACGACAACGCCGGGCGTCACCTTGCGAGCGATGGCGCCGGCTATGACGCGCGCGGCCGTCTCGCGCGCCGAGGAGCGGCCGCCGCCGCGATAGTCGCGGATCCCGTATTTTGCCTCATAGGCGTAATCGGCGTGGCCGGGACGGTACTTGTCCTTGATGTCGCTATAGTCCTTCGAGCGCTGATCGACATTGTCGATGAACACGCCGATTGGCGTTCCCGTCGTCACCTGGCGGCCCGTCGCGTCGTCGATCATCACGCCGGAGAGGATGCGCGCCTCGTCCGGCTCACGGCGCTGGGTGGTGAAACGGGACGTTCCCGGCCGGCGCCGATCAAGCTCAGCCTGGATGTCCGCCGCCTCCAAGGGGATGCGCGGGGGACAGCCGTCGACGACGCACCCGACTCCCGGCCCGTGACTCTCGCCGAAGGTGGTGACGCGGAAGAGGTGTCCGAAAGTGTTATGGGACATGGCGAATCTGGTGGTTCATAGGGGCGCCCCTCGACCGCGTCAAACCCGCGGCGGCGCCCCATTCCCGCCACGCAACGTTCATCGCCAATTCATCTCAAATGGCGCATGCCCTCGCCCGCCAACGGCCAAAAGTCGAACCACACGGAGAATGTAAAAATGCTGAAGACATTGACCGCAATCGGGATCAGCGCCGCGATCGTTTTCGCACCTCTTGCCGCGATCGCGCAGAACGACACGACGGCTCCCGCCGCCACTGAGAAGATGGCGCCGGCCAAGGAACTCGATGAAGGCTCATCATCACAAAGCTCATAAATCAACGGCCAAGATGAAGAAGCCCATGGAAGCGCCTGCCGAAGCGCCCAAGAGCTAAGCCGCCCAGCGGACGACAAAGCCAAATTCGCAGATATGAGCCGCCCCATCCCCGGATGGGGCGGTTTTTTTGTCCGCCGCCGACGCGTCGCTTTCGCCCCCGCGCCGGCCATGTCAAACTCGCGCGGTCTCTCCAAGGAGACGCAATGGCGAGCGCCGAGTTCTGGTACGAGTTCGCGAGCACCTATTCCTATCCGGCCGCGCTCAGGGTCGCTTCGCTCGCGGGCGAGCGGGGCGTGAGCCTTGTCTGGCGGCCGTTCTTGCTTGGGCCGATCTTCATGGCGCAGGGGTGGCGCGACTCGCCGTTCAATATCTATCCCCTCAAGGGCCGCTATATGTGGCGTGACCTGGAGCGGACGTGCGCCGCGATGGGCGTTCCGCTCAAGCGGCCCGATCCCTTTCCGCAGCCGAGCCTGCTCGCGGCGCGGGTGGCGCTCGCGCTCGAAGGCGACGAGCGCGCTGAGTTTTCCCGAAAGGTCTTTGTAGGCGAATTCGGCCAAGGCTTGCAGATCGGCGATCGGGCGGCGCTTGGCGCATTGTTGGAGGCATGTGGCGTAAATCCGGCGGCGGCGTTCGAGCGGGCCGAAAGCGAGGCCAACAAGGCGCGGCTCAAAGCCGAATGCGCCCGCGCGGCGGAGATCGGCGTCATCGGCGCGCCGTGTCTGGTGACCGCGGACGGCGAAGTATTCTGGGGAAACGACCGGCTCGAACAGGGACTCGATTGGGCGGCGGGCGCCCGGATCGGCGCCGTTTGAGCCTCGGCCGCCGCGCGTTGTCGCACGGTCGCTCCGCGGCATAAGCTGATCCTGCATTTGGCTCGCGCCGAACCTCAGAAAGGGGCAGCGCATGTCGGACCAGAAGAATCCCGCCAAGACCCTCGACCAGCGGATGCTGTCGTTCGCCGATCCGATCGGCCGATTGCTGACCGACGGCTTCCATATTCTCGCGCTATTCGCAATCGGCGGCGCCACCGTCTGGGCCGCCGCCGCCGCCTTCTACACCATGGTCCAAAAAGGCGCCGCGACGATCGAGGATTTGCTGCTTCTGTTCATTTATCTCGAAATCGGCTCGATGGTCGGGATCTATTTTCGCACCAATCATATGCCGGTGCGGTTCCTGCTCTATGTCGGCATCACCGCGCTCACCCGTCACCTGATCGGCTTTGTCCAGCATGAGGAAATCGCGGACACCGGCGTGCTCGTTCTCGCCGTCGCCATTCTCATCCTCGCTTTCGCGGTCTTCGTCATCCGATTTGCGTCGAACCGCTTCCCCGCCCCGACCGACGGAGAGGTCGCGCGCGGCGACGTCGGCCGGAGCGAGATTCGCGACGAATAAACGAGAAGTCGTGAGAGACTAGCCTTCGAGCGACCTCCGACGCGACGCGCTCGACGACTCATCCCGGCCTCGGCGACGGGTCGCGTGCGGCGTGACGTATGCCTTGAATCATGATCTCGTCCGCCACGACCTGGTAAAAGATGAACTAGGAGCCTGTCTGAGTAGTCCCTAGCAGGCTGTTGAAAAAGTCCGCCGCGTGGGGTCGAAACCGTGAACACATTGGAATCCAACGGAGTCCGGAACGGAATCGAACTGCGGCGGAAATGAGTTTTTCAACAGCCTGCTAGCCAAATTGGAGCGAGTTTGATTCTTTGCTGGTTCATGAGCAAGGACTTTCGCCCCTGGAAGATTGATGAGGCCCAGCTTCTGCCGCCGAGCGTGCAGGACTATGTGCCCAGAGACCACCTGTCGCGGCTGATTGTGTCGCTGGTGCGGGAGGAGCTTGATCTTTCCGCGATTGTAGGAAGCTACAGAAGCGGGCTGGGTCAGCCCCCGTTCGATCCGTGGATGATGACGGCGCTGCTTCTGCATGGCTATGCGAGCGGGATTTACTCCTCGCGGCGGATTGCGCGCTCGGCGGTGGAGCGGGCGGATTTCATGATGATTGTGGCGGGAGACCCGCCGGACTTCCGAACGATCTCGGAGTTCCGCCGTCGGCATCTGAAGGCGCTTGCGGCTCTGTTCGTGCAAGTGTTGAGGCTTGCCGAGAAGGCCGGTCTGGTGAAGCTGGGGCACGTTGCGCTGGACGGAACCAAGATCAAGGCCAACGCGTCCAAACACAAAGCGATGAGTTACGCGCGCATGAAGAAGCGGGAAGCGGAGCTTGCGGCCGAGGTGGACCGCTGGCTCGAGGCGGCGGAGGCTGCCGATCAAGAGGAAGACAAGCTCTACGGCGCCAAGCGCGGCGACGAGATGCCCGATTGGGTGGCCGACAAGCAGAAGCGGCTTGTGAAGATACGCCAGGCCAAGGCCGAGCTGGAAGCCGAAGCCAAAGCCGCCGCCGAAGAGGAGATGCGCCGCCGCGAGCAGGCCGAAGAGCAGCGCAAGGCCGAAGGGCGCAAGAAGACCGGTCGAGCGCCGGCGCCGCCCAAACAGGAGCCCGACGGCAAGACGCAACGCAACTTCACCGATCCCGAAAGCCGCATCCTGAAGACCAGGGAGGGCTACATTCAGGGCTACAATGCGCAGGCCGCGGTCGATGCGACCGCGCAGATCATCGTGGCCCATACCTTAACGCAGAGCATGAGCGATCAAGACCAGCTTGTGCCGCTCATCGATGGGATCACAGAAACTCTTGGCCGCAAGCCCAAGGAAGCCTCAGCCGACGCCGGCTACTTGAGCGAAGCGAACCTTACAGCCTTGGCCGAGCGCAAGATCAACGGTTATGTCGCAACCGGACGTGCCAAACATCCCGACCAAGCCAAACGACAGATCAAGGCCCCGTTGACCTTGGCGATGCGCGACAAGCTCAGGCGGGCAGGATGGCGAAGTCGCTACAGACTGCGAAAGCAAACCGTGGAGCCGGTGTTCGGACAAGTCAAAGAAGCAAGAGGGTTCAGGCAGTTCCTCTTGCGCGGCATCGAGAAAGTGAGAGCTGAATGGGCATTGATCTGCACCGCACATAACCTCACCAAGCTCGCCCATGCCGCATGAGCGGGCTATCCTTCATCAAACCGCCTGATGCAAAGCCTATTTGGACAGGCTCCTAGGGATAGGGAAACACAGCGATCCGTCGAAGGCCGCGCTTGCCGATCCGGCGTCCCGAATGCGGGTGAGACGCAATGAGCTCGATAGTGGCGTGGACGCGACTTTTGACGTTTCGTCCGCCCAACGGGGAATGATCATCGATGTAGGAGAAGATGTCCTGCAGCTCTTGAAAAGCACGCGGCGTGTACCGGACTCTCACAGATCGTGTTTTGCCCAGAACGCTTGGATAGTCTCGTCGCTGACAAATTCGCCGCGCTCGGCTTCGGCGATCGACTCGTCGAAGGACTTCTCGTCCTCGACGTTCATCGCAATTGGCGGGAGATCGTTATCTCGGGCGAGCTGCAACACAATTCGCGCGAGTGCGTCCTGGGTCTCTGGCGGCAGACTGCGGACAGTCTCGACCGCGCGTTCGAAGAGCTGGGTCATGATAGAAGCATAACCGATACTGGCCAGACCTCAACCGCATCCGCGCTTTTCGAGCGCCTGCGCGCGAATCGTGGACAAGGTCGTCGTCGGCGTTATCGCGTCGGGATCGACTTTGACATGCAGGATCGAAGGCAGGCCGGACGCCAACGCGCGTTCGTACGCGGGCAGGAAATCGGCCGTGTCTTCAACTGTTTCGCCGTGGCCGCCGAAGGCCCGCGCGTAAGCGGCGAAATCGGGATTGCGCAGCGCCGTGGCGATGACGCGCCCGGGATACATGCGCTCCTGATGCATGCGGATCGTGCCGTACATGCCGTTGTCGATCAGCACCACGATGATCGGCAGGCCGTATTGGACGGCGGTGGCGAATTCCTGCCCGTTCATCAAGAAATCGCCATCGCCTGCGAAGCAGACGACCGTCCGCTTCGGGAAGAGGCGCTGCGCGCCGATCGCCGCCGGCAAGCCGAAGCCCATCGACCCCGACGTCGGGCCCAGTTGCTGCTCGACCTGGCGAAAGCGCAAGAAGCGGCCGACCCAAATCGCGAAATTGCCGGCCCCGTTGGTGAAGACGCCGTCGGGCGAGCGCCGTCGGATCGCGAACATGATCTCGCTCAACTGCACCGGGCCCGGATTGCGCGGCGCCTGTTCGCTCCAGGCCAGATAATCGGCGCGCGCGGCGCGTGTTTCGGCCGACCAGCGGATTTTTGACGGCGGCTGCACGCCCTCGAGCGCGGCGCAGAACTCCGAGGTCGTCGCAACGACGCCAAGCGTAGGATGATAGTTGCGGCCAATCTCGGTCGCGTCGGGATGGACGTGCACCAGCCGCTGCATTGGGGCGGGAATGCTGAGCAGCGTATACCCTTGCGACGCCGCCTCCGACATCCGGCCGCCAACCAGAAGGACAAGATCGGCTCCTTCGACCCGCGCCTTCAGCTTGGGATTGATCGAAAGGCCCACTTCACCGGCGAAATTGTCATGCTCGCCGTCGAACGTGCTCGAGCGCCGAAACGAACCGGTGACGGGCAGGTCGAAGCGCTCGGCGAAGCGGGCGAACGTGGCGCTGGCCCGCTTGGTCCACCCGCCCCCGCCGAGAATGGCGATTGGCCGCTCCGCCGCCCACAGCATCTTCTGCAATTCGGCCATTTGCGAGAGGCCCGGCCAGATCGGGACCGGCTCGGCGCGGGGGGCGTCCGGCACGGTCGCCATTTCCGTCAGCATGTCCTCGGGCAGCGCGACCACCACCGGGCCCGGCCGGCCCTGCATCGCGATGTGAAACGCGCGCTGGACAATTTCCGGGATTTGCGCTGCGGACCCGATCTGCGTCGCAAGCTTGGTGGTCGAAGCGAAAAGCGCGCGATAATCCATCTCCTGGAAGGCGCCCCGCCCGATCATCGCCCGCTCGACTTGGCCTATGAACAGGATCATCGCCGCTGAATCGTGCTCGGCGATATGAACGCCATGCGCCGCGTTGGTCGCGCCGGGGCCGCGGGTGACAAAGCAGATTCCCGGCCGTCCGGTGAGACGGCCCTCGGTCAACGCCATGATCGCGGCGCCCGCCTCCTGCCGGCAGACGGTCAGTTCGATCGGCGTGCCGTTCATGGCGTCGAGGGCGGCGAGGTAGGATTCGCCCGGAACGCAATACGCGCGCTCAACCCCCTGCGCGACGAGCTGGTCGACGAGGATCTGTCCGCCCGATCGCAAAGTCTCGCTCAACGTTTGCTCCTTGTCGATTGGGGGATGTTTGGCAGTTCACGCCCTTCTTTTCAATCGTAGGCGATGGGAAGCGGCGTCGTCTTGCGCGTGGGGCCAGTTCCGGCCATTCTTATCGCATGTCGGCGCCCGCAGAACGCCCCCCCGAGTCGAGCGCGTTGACCACGCTCAACGTGCGTTCGCGCGAGATCTTCCGCAACATCGTCGACTCGTATCTCTCCTCCGGCGAACCCGTCGGCTCCCGGCATCTGTCGCGCATGCTGCCGATGTCGCTGTCGCCGGCCTCGGTGCGCAACGTGATGCAGGATCTCGAGGAGCTCGGGCTCATCTACGCCCCGCACGCCAGCGCCGGGCGCATGCCCACCCAGCAGGGTTTGAGGCTGTTCGTCGACGCTTTGCTGGAGTTCGGGGATTTGGGCCGCGAGGAGCGCGCGCGCATCGATAGCCAGGTGCGGGCGGCGGCGGAGGAAGGCGGGTTCGAAGGCGCGCTCGCCGAGACGACAGGCCTGTTGTCGGAATTGACTCGCGGCGCGGGCGTGGTGCTGACCAGCAAGACCGATGCGCGTTTGAAGCACGTCGAATTCGTCCGTCTCGAGGCGGCGCGCGCGCTGGCGATCCTGGTCTCCGAGGACGGCTCGATCGAGAACCGGGTGGTCGCCACGCCTCCTGGCATGCCCGCTTCGGCGCTTGTCGAAGCCAGCAACTTTCTCAACGCTCGCATTCGCGGCCGCACCCTGTCGGAGGTGATTGCGGAAATCGAGGCGGCGCGCCACGAAGCCCGCCAGGAGCTCGACGAGATCGCCGCCCGCTTGGTGGACGCTGGCCTCGTCTCGTGGTCCGGGGCCGGGGGATTTCGGGACCAGTTGATCGTTCGCGGACAAGCCAACCTTCTCGGCGATGTCCATGCCTCTGAGGACCTTGAGCGCATTCGCACATTGTTCGCCGACCTCGAAACCAAGACCGACGTGATCGAGCTTTTGCATCGCGCTGAAACCGGCGAAGGGGTCAAGATTTTCATCGGCTCGGAGAACAAGCTGTTCTCGCTCTCTGGATCGTCGATGATCGCCGCCCCGCTCAGGGGCGCCGACCATCGCATCGCCGGCGTGCTCGGCGTCATCGGGCCGACCCGGCTTAACTATGGCCGCATCGTGCCGATGGTCGAATATGCGGCGCATGTGCTTGGCGATCTCAAACGTCCGCGCTAGAGCATGACGCGATTGGCTCGAAGCACGGACGTCATCGCGAGCGTAAGCGAAGCGATCCAGAGATGAAGGGCTGAATAGGCGGCCCTGGATCGCCACGTCGCTGCGCTCCTCGCGATGACGAACCGATCCAAGCGCGTCTTACTGTAGGCCGGGTCTTGTTTTCGCTGCCTGGAGATACGCAATGTCGAATGCGTCGAACGTCGGGACATCCGCGCATAGTCTCGGCGAAGCCATCGAGCGCTTGCGTGGAAAATGGGCGGCGATCACCGCCTTTGGCGTGCTTCTGGTCGTCCTCGGCGTCGCGGCGCTATTCTTTTCCCTCGTCGCGACCATCGCGACGGTGACGCTCAACGGCGTCTTGTTCCTGATCGCCGGCGGGGCCGAGATCGGCATCGGCATGCATTCACGCGAGTGGGGGCGGTTTTTCCTATGGGTGGTCGGCGGTCTCATCTATATCGCCGCCGGGGTCGTGTGTATCGTGAACCCGGTGCTCGCCTCGGTCGCGCTGACGCTCCTCCTCGGCGCCAGCCTCATCGCCGCGGGTCTGGTGCGCGTGTACCTGACGATGCAGCTCCCGGCCGACCATCCGCGCGCCCTGGTCTTTCTCGCCGCCGCGGTTACCATCCTGCTCGGTTTGATCATTGCGAGCCATTGGCCGCTCGACAGCGTTTATGTCCTCGGCACCCTGCTTGGCGTCGACCTGCTGTTTCACGGGGTTGGATGGGTGAGCTTCGGCATGGGGCTGCACGCGCGGATGTGACGCGCGGGTCTTCCGCGAGAGATTGGGAGCGAGAATGACGAAGTGGGTTTACTCCTTCAGCGCCGAGCGCGCCGAAGGTCGGGGCGAAATGAAGAACCTGCTTGGCGGCAAGGGCGTGAACCTGCACGATATGGCTTCGCTCGGCCTGCCCGTGCCGCCGGGCTTCACCATCACCACTGAAGTCTGCACCCACTTCTACGCCAACGGCAAAACTTATCCGGCCGAGCTTGCGCCCCAAGTCGACGCGGCGATGGCCGAGATCGGCCGCCAGACCGAACGCGTTTTTGGCGACCCATCCAATCCTCTGCTCGTCTCGGTGCGCTCGGGCGCCCGCGCCTCGATGCCCGGCATGATGGACACGGTCCTCAATCTCGGGCTGAACGACGCCTCGGTCGAAACTCTGGCGAAGAGCTCGAACGACGCGCGTTTCGCGTACAATTCTTACCGCCGCTTCATTCAGATGTATTCGAATGTCGTGCTCGATGTCGATGTCCACAATTTCGAAGACATCCTCGAGCAATTCAAGGACGGCAAGGGCTACGCGCTCGACACCGACTTGACCGCCGAAGACTGGCGCGCCGTCATTGCAGACTACAAAGCGAGAGTCGTCGAAGAGACCGGCAAGCCGTTTCCGCAAGCTCCGAGCGACCAGCTGTGGGGCGCAATCGGCGCCGTGTTCTCATCCTGGATGAACCAGCGCGCCATCACCTATCGGCGCCTTAACAACATTCCCGCCGACTGGGGCACCGCGGTCAATGTGCAGGCGATGGTGTTCGGCAATATGGGCGAGACGTCGGCGACCGGCGTCGCCTTCACCCGCAATCCCTCGACCGGCGCCAAGGAGCTCTACGGCGAATTTCTCGTCAACGCCCAGGGCGAGGACGTGGTGGCCGGCATCCGCACGCCCCAGAACATCACCGAGGCGGCGCGCAAAGCCGCCCATTCAGATCAGCCCTCGCTCGAATCGCTGATGCCGGAAGTGTTCGGCCAATTCGTCGCCACTACCCAACTTCTGGAGAAGCACTACCACGACATGCAGGACCTCGAGTTCACGGTCGAGCGGGGCAAGTTGTGGATGCTGCAGACCCGCAACGGCAAGCGCACGGCGAAGGCTGCGTTGCGCTGCGCGGTCGAGATGGCGAACGAGGGCCTCATTTCGCGCGAGGACGCGGTGAGCCGGATCGAGCCCAGCGCGCTCGATCAGCTCCTGCATCCGATGCTCGACCCTAAAGCCAAGCCGGCCGCGATCGCGACTGGCCTGCCCGCGTCCCCCGGCGCGGCGAGCGGCGAGATCGTCTTTTCCGCCGACGAGGCGCAGGCTTTGCGTCAGGCCGGACGAAAATCGATTCTGGTCCGGGTCGAGACGAGCCCGGAGGACATTCACGGCATGCACGCCGCCGAAGGCGTCGTGACGACGCGCGGCGGCATGACCTCGCACGCCGCGGTCGTCGCCCGCGGCATGGGCAAGCCCTGCGTTTGCGGCGTCAGCGCGATCCGCATCGATTACGCCAAGCAGACCATGAGCGCGGGCGGAATGACGCTGAAGAAGGGCGACATCCTCACCATCGACGGCGGCTCGGGCGAAGTGATGGCCGGCGCCGCGCCGATGGTGAAGCCCGAGATGACCGGCGATTTCTTGACCCTCATGACCTGGGCGGATTCGGTCAGGCGCATGAAGGTGCGCGCCAACGCCGAAACCGCGGCGGACGCGCGAGCCGCCCGCTCGTTCGGCGCCGAGGGCATCGGCCTCTGCCGCACCGAGCATATGTTTTTCGACGGCGAGCGGATCGTGGCGGTGCGCCAGATGATCCTCGCCGACGACGAGGCGGGGCGCCGGGCCGCCCTCGCCAAACTTCTCCCGATGCAACGCAAGGATTTCGCCGATCTCTTCGAGATCATGAGCGGACTGCCGGTCAACATCCGCCTGCTCGACCCGCCGCTGCATGAGTTCCTGCCGCACACGGACGCGGAGATCGATGAGGTAGCCAAGGCGATGAACGTGAGCGCCGACAAATTGCGGGCGCGCGCGGCGGAGCTGCACGAATTCAATCCCATGCTCGGCTTCCGCGGTGTTCGCCTCGCTATCCGCTATCCCGAGATCGCGGAAATGCAGGCGCGCGCGATCTTCGAGGGCGCGGTCGAGGCGGGACGCAAGACCGGCAAGCCTGTGGCCGCCGAGATCATGGTCCCGTTGGTGTTCGGACGGCAGGAACTCGATCTGGTCAAGGCGATCATCGTCGCCATGGCCGACGCCGTCGCCAAGGAAACGGGGGTGAAAATCTCCTATCAGGTCGGCACCATGATCGAACTGCCGCGCGCTGCGCTTCGCGCTGGCGAAATCGCGGAGAGCGCCGAATTCTTCTCGTTCGGCACCAACGACCTGACCCAGACCACGCTCGGCGTGTCGCGCGACGACGCGGCGTCGTTCCTCGGCTTCTACACCGTCAAGGGGCTCTTGAACGCCGATCCGTTCGTGACCCTGGACACCGAAGGCGTCGGAGAGCTCGTCACCATCGCCGCCGCACGCGGCCGCGCGACCCGGCCCGATCTCAAGCTCGGCGTCTGCGGCGAGCACGGCGGCGATCCGGCCTCGATCGCCTTCTGCGAACAGGCGGGTCTCGACTACGTGTCGTGCTCCCCCTTCCGCATCCCGATCGCCCGCCTTGCCGCGGCGCAAGCTTCGCTGGGCAGGAAGGGTCCAAGCACGGCGTGAGGACGGCGGTCATCCCTCTGGCACCCCGGCCTTGCGCAGTCCCTCTAGGAGCAGTTCAAGCTGGGCGAGGTAAATCCGGTCGTCGCTCATCGCCGTCCAAGCAGCGCGGCCGCGAGAGATGGAGAAGGACGGATTGAGCCCGAGACCGGACTTGACCGCTGAATGCGCCTCGTCAAGTCTATCGAGATGTGCGAGGGGGCAGCCAGCAGGAAATATGCAAACGGGTGATTTCGATTGCCCTCGATCGCCCGTCGGAACCACGCAGTCCCCTGCTCGTAACAGCCAAGAAAGGTTTTCGCGACCCCCGCGAAGCTCTTCCAGGTGTGGGCATTCGTATCGCGCGGACTGAGGCGGAGGGCCTCGACGACATGAGCCTCTGTTTCCTCACCGCGACCGATAAAAATCTTACCAAATCCGATAAAGGCATGGGCGCTGGCAAGATTTCGATCCAGCTCCAATGCGCGTTCACATTCGGCGATGCCCTGCGCAGCGCGCTTGGTCAATATTTCAACGTACCCCAACAATCTATGGCCGCGCGCATGGTCCGGGACGGACGACAAAACTTTGGTCAATTTCGCTTCAGCCGCGGCGAAGGCCGCCACTGGATCGGTCGCAAAGGAATATGCGCCCTCGCGCACGTCCAGGCGAGCCAATCCAACGAGCGCGCCGATATTGTCGGGATCAGAGGCGAGCGCGCGATCGAAAAAGCTTCGGGCTCTCGCCACATTGTCAGGAGTTGGCCGCCTGTTAAGCGAAGCCATTCCTTGAAAATATAGGTCGATAGAGTCGGGGGTCGGCGCTTTTTCCGCGCGTCGCGCCTCGGCAGCAATGAGTTGCGCGTTGAGCGCGTTCGCCAGACGCGCAACGATTTCGTCCTGCATATCGAAGAGGTCGGCGAGCGGCTTGTCGAAGCGCTCGGCCCAGAGATGACTGCCCGTTTCGGCGTCGATGAGCTGCACATTGACACGCATGCGGTTTCCGCTGCGCTGAACGCTGCCCTCGAGGACATAACGGACGTTCAATTCGCGGCCAATCGTCTTCGCGTCGGCCGGTTTGCCTTTGTACGTGAAGGCGGTATTGCGAGCGATCACGACAGCGCCCCGAATGCGCGAAAGATCGGTCGTCAGGCTCTCCGTGACGCCGTCCACGAAATGCTCATGGCTTGGGTCGCCGCCGATATTACCGAACGGCATGACAACGATCGAGAGGCGCGGCCGGACGGATTTTGCCGGGGCGGGTTTCGCCTGGGCGGGCGCGCCGATTTCAAGCGAATAAACTCGGATCGGATCGGCGATGTTCTTGAGTTGAGTGGGGCCGAGATCGGTGACCGCCAAATCCATCCGTCCCTTGACCTGCCAAAACGCATGCTCAGACAGACAGACGCTGCCCGGCGCGCAAACGCCTTCCAGCCGTACGGCGATGTTGACGCCGTCGCCCATGAGATCGCCGTCAACCTCCTCGACAACGTCGCCGAGATGAACGCCGACGCGGACCTCGATGCGGCGCTCGGGCGGCAAGCCGGCGTTGCGCTCAACCATGCCGCTTTGGACCTGGATCGCGCAGCGCACCGCGTCGACGACGCTGCGAAACTCGATGAGAATGCCGTCGCCGGTGCGCTTGACAGTGCGCCCGTGATGCGCGGCGGTTGCGGGATCAATCAGGTCGCTGCGCAGCGCGCGCAGCCGTGCCAACGTTCCCTCTTCGTCCGCTCCAGCGAGCCGACTGTAGCCGACAACATCGGCGACAAGGATCGCAGCGATCTTCCGCGTTTCCGCCATTGGCGTCGCCTCGGGATTTGGCGATGCTATCATGAATCTCGCATCCGCGCGCCTGCGCCGGAAGCGCGGAATCGGGTAGCCTGATATCTCGCCAGCGGCCGTTTCAAATAAGAGAGGCGCCGTCTATAGCCAGGGCGGCGAATGGAGGCAGCTCATGGAGGCGTTATCCGCGGCCGAACGGATCATCCGTGATCTGCTCGTCTTCATCGTCGCGATGACTGTGGTGCTCGGGGCGCTCCTGGTGATCATCTCGCGCATGCCGAATGACAATCCGCTCAAGCGGGTCCTGGTCGCGCTCAGCTATCGCGTCGGCGCCACGGCGGCGGCCGGGACGCTGGTCATTCCGGCGACCCCGATCCCCGGTCTTGACGCCATTGTCGATTTCGGGGCGCCGCTCGCCCTCATCTGGTATTGGTGGACCTTCTTCCGCGACGCGCGTCGCGGTCGGTCTGAGAAACTTCCGCACTGACGCCGCTTGGGCTAGGTCTATTATACATATAGCAAATGCTAATATTACGCCAAGGCGCATTGGAGAGAGGCTCCCGGGCAGGCTCCATTTTGGCCTCTCCGCGAGCGCGGAACAAAACGGGGTCGTAACCCTTTGAAATCCTGAGGTCGCGCCGGTAAAATTGCGGTTAGACTCGGTTCAGCCGCCGAAGGGCGCACCTCGCGGGGCGCGCGCCGCTCGCCTTCGTCTGGTATTGGTGGACGTTCTTCCGCAACCCCCGCCGCAGCCCGCCTGAGAAACCTCCGCCATGAAGTTCGTCAAGGCCAACGGCCTCGTCATCCATTTTTCCGACCAGGGCAGGCGCGACGGGCCCCCGCTCGTATTCATCAATTCCCTCGGGACCGATTTCCGCATCTGGACCGAGGTCGCGAAGATCCTGGCGCCCCACTTCCGCATCGTGCTTTATGACAAGCGCGGCCACGGCCTGTCCGAATCCGGCCCGGATAAGAATGACATGGCCGACTACGCGCGCGATCTCATGGGCCTTCTGGATCGTGTCGGCGTCGGCCGGGCCACGATCGTCGGAGTTTCGATCGGCGGCGTGATCGCGCAGGAGTTTTATCGTCAGCGCCCCGAACGGGTCGCAGCGCTCGTGCTTTGCGACACCGCGGCGAAAATCGGAACCGACGAGACCTGGGATCAGCGCATCGCTGAGGTCGAGCGCGGCGGGGTCGAATCGATCGCCGATTCCGTCCTCGAGCGCTGGTTCACCGCAGAGTTCCGCGCTTCGCGCCCGGCTGAGGTCGCGGGGATTCGCGCGATGCTCACTCGGACCCCGAGACAGGGCTATCTCGCCGCTTGCGGCGCCTTGAAGCGCGCCGACCTTCGGCCCTATGCTGGGCGGATCGAGGCGCCGACCCTGTGCTTGGTGGGCGATGAGGACGGCTCGACGCCCATAGCCCTGGTTAAGGAAACTGCGGCGCTCATCGCCGGCTCGCGCTTCGAGATCGTCGAGGGCGCGGGTCATTTGCCAAATGTCGAGAAGCCAACGATCGTGGCGCGATTGGTCGCCGAGAACGCCGGGCGGGCCGCCTCTTGAGGCGCCCGGCGCGCCCGAGCGGGCGCCCCCAGAACAGGTTGCCGAGCGTTAATGGAGCGATGGAATTCCAGCCCTTCCCGTTCCTGGGCTGAGAGAGTATAGACACCCGCCGTTTTCAGGGCCCGCCCGCTAGCCGGCGACCCCGAGGTTCGCTTTACGCATGTCCCAACCCATTCCGAAGGACGCAGTTTCGCCCTCGTCTGTCAGCAGCGGCGGCGAGGGCCAGGCCCATTCGTCCAGGAATTTCGGGGTTATGGCGCTCGGCTCGATCGGCGTCGTGTTCGGCGACATCGGCACGAGCCCGCTCTACGCATTGAAGACGGCGCTCAGTCAGCTGGGTGACGGCGCGCTCGGACCCCCTCAGGTTATCGGCGTCGTCTCGCTCATCATCTGGGCCCTGCTGCTCGTCGTCACCGGGAAATATGTGCTGTTCCTGATGCAGGCGGACAACAAGGGCGAGGGCGGCACGCTGTCGCTGGTGGCGCTCGCGCAGAACGCCTTGGGGCGACGAACCACGATCGTATTTTTGCTCGGAGTCGCCGGGGCCGCCCTTTTTTCCGGAGACGCCATTATCACCCCGGCGATTTCGGTGCTCTCCGCCCTCGAAGGATTGAAGCAGGTCGACGCCGACCTGGCGGGTTATGTGCTGCCGGCGACGATCATCATCCTTGTGCTGCTGTTCGTCGCCCAGAGCCGAGGCACGGCTCGGGTTGCGGCTTTCTTCAGCCCGATCATGGTGACGTTTTTCGCCGTCAACGCCGCGCTCGGCCTGGCGCACATTGCCTCCGCTTGGATCATTTTGGAGGCCCTGAGCCCAATCCCAGGCCTCATGTTCATCCATGCCCATGGCCTTATTGGATTCATCGTCCTGGGCAGCGTCTTTCTTGCGGTGACCGGCGCGGAAGCGCTCTACGCCGATATGGGCCATTTCGGACGCCGGCCGATCCAGGCCGCCTGGCTGTTCATCGTTCTGCCGGCGCTGGTCTGCAATTATCTCGGCCAGGGCGCGCTGATCCTCACCAATCCGAAGGCGGTCGAGAACCCCTTCTATTTGCTGGCGCCGGCTTGGGCGCTCGCGCCGCTCATCCTTCTGTCGACCGCGGCGACCGTGATCGCCAGCCAAGCCGTTATCACCGGCGCCTTCTCGTTAACCAGCCAAGCGATCCAGCTCGGATTGCTGCCGCGGCTTGAAATCGTCCACACCTCCTCCACGCAGGAGGGGCAGATTTTCATTCCCCGCGTCAACCGTATCATTCTGATCGGAGTCCTCGCGCTGGTGCTCTTGTTCCGCACCTCCGAAGCGCTCGGCAACGCCTATGGCATTGCCGTTTCTGGCACGATGGTCGTCGACACCTCGCTCGCCTTTTTCGTCGTCTGGAAGCTGTGGCGATGGTCTCTCGGGGCGGCGTTGACGCTGGCTGGGGCGTTTCTTGTCATCGACGTCGGTTTCTTTTTCGCCAACCTCTACAAGGTCGTTGATGGCGGCTGGGTGCCCCTCACGCTCGGCACGGCGATGTTCATCCTGATGTGGACCTGGTCGCGCGGCAGCGCAATTCTGCTGGCTCGGACGCATCGGGACGCAATCCCGATGCTGGACCTGATCAAGATGCTCGAGAAGTCGAAGCCGGTGAGAGTTCAGGGCACGGCGGTTTTCCTCACCAACGATCCAACCTCGGCCCCGTCGTCGCTGATGCACAATCTCAAGCACAACAAAGTGCTGCACGAGCGCGTCGTGCTTTTGAACGTCCGCAACGAGACAACCCCGCGCGTGGCCCTCGCGAATCGATATGAAATGAGGAGTCTGTCCTCCGATTTCATGTTGGTCACGCTTCATTTCGGCTATATGGAACAACCCCACATCCCCCGCGCGCTGGCGGCGATGCGGAAGGCCGGGCTCAAGTTCGACATCATGACGACCTCGTTCTTCCTGGGGCGACGCACACTGAAGACCGCGCCAAACTCGGGCATGCCGCTCTGGCAGGACAAGCTGTTCATCGCCATGACGAAACAGGCGGCCAGCGCGCCGGACTTCTTCAACTTGCCGTCTGATCGGGTCGTCGAGCTCGGGGCGCAGATGAAGGTCTGAGCGCCATCGCCCCTCGCGAACGATCAAAGCAGCGCCCGACGCTGAGCGAGCCGGAGCGGAAGCGCTGAGCGGAAGCATAATGAAGGTTTACCTGATCAACCTAGATCGCCACCCTGAGCGCCTCGCGCATATGGGCAAGCAATTGAATGGCGTGGCGTTTGAGCGCATTCCCGCTGTCGACGGGTCGAACGATCCGCCCACGACGAAAGGCCTCAGCCGTTTCGAGCTGGCCTGCCTGGAGAGCCATAGGCTCGCATGGCGTCAATTCCTGAATGGTCCGGAAGGCTGCGCCTGCTTTCTGGAGGACGACCTGCACGTCTGGCCGAGTTTCGCGGCGCTGACCGCAAGCGGCGCCTGGATACCGACGGGCGCCCATTCGATAAAGCTCGACACCTATCTGCAGAAGGTCGAGTTGGGAGAGAGGAAGGTCGCCATCGGCGAGCGCCAGGTCGCCAGACTCTATTCGCGCCACCAAAGCAGCGCGGCTTATATCCTCACCCGAGAGGGAGCAGCCCGTTACCTTGACTTGACGGCCAGCGCCTCGGCGCCGGCCGATTACGCGCTGTTCCCCAATCACCCCCGCCGCCTGCGCTTGCACATCTATCAGCTGTGTCCCGCGGTCGCGATTCAGGATCACCTTCTTGAGCCGGACAATGGCGGCCAGGCGTTCGCAACCGGGATGGCTGCGACTGACGGGAGCCCAACGCTGCGTCGCTCCTCAAAGCTCGGACGTGAGAGCGTTCGTCTCGCCGGCCAGGTCGCGGGCCTGATGGAATGGATATATCAGAAGACGGTAATGGGACTGGAGACTACGACAGTCGGCGTCGGCTGAACGCCGAAGTCGAAGCGGCGATTTCGATTTGCTGGTCCAACCCGAATGCGCGGGATGCGCGTCATCCGCCAATATTGAAGCTGGCCAAGGCGGCCATATTGACGATGTCGGAGTCCTTTGCCCCGAGCGAGACGATTTGCACCGGCTTCTCGAGCCCCACGATCAACGGTCCAATGACTGTCGCGCCGCCCAGTTCCTGCAACATGCGTGTGGAGATGGCGGCGGAGTGGAAGGCGGGCATGATGAGCACGTTCGCCGTGTCTTTCAGCCGGCAGAATGGATAGGCAGTCATCAGCTGCCGGTTGAGCGCGACGTCGGCGCCCATTTCGCCGTCGTATTCAAAATCCACCCGTTTGGTGTCGAGAATCCGCACCGCTTCCTGCACCCGCTGGGCGCGTTCGCCGGGCGGATGGCCGAAGTTGGAGAAGGCCAGCAGCGCCACTCGTGGCTCGTAACCCAGCCGCCGGGCCACGCCCGCGGCTTCGATCGCGATCTCGGCGAGATCCGCGGCGGTCGGCGTCTCGGTGATCGCGGTGTCCGCGGCCAAAATCGGGCGCCCCCGCGACAGGATGATCGAGACGCCGACAACCCGGTGGCCCGGCTTGTCGTCAATGACGCGCCGGACTTCCTCCAACGCGATCGAGAAGTTGCGGGTGACGCCGGTCACCACCGCGTCGGCGTCTCCGCGCGCGACCATGGCGGCGGCGAAGTAGTTGCGATCCTGGTTGATCATGCGCTGGCAATCGCGGAACAGATAGCCCTTCCGCTGCAGCCGCTCGTAGAGGAATTGGGCGTAGATCGAATTGCGCTGCGACAGGCGCGCGTTGTGAATCTCGATGCCCTTGTCCGAGAGATCGAGACCCGTCGCCTTGGCGACGCTGCGCACGCGCTCTTCCCTGCCAACCAGAACGGCCTCGCCAAGGCCCTGATTGACGAAGGAATAAGCGGCGCGGATCACCTGCTCCTCCTCGCCTTCGGCGAACACCACGCGTTTGGGAGTGCGGCGGACGCGCTCGATGATGAGTTGCATCGCGCCCGCGATCGGGTCGCGACGCGCGGACAATTGCGCCTTGTAGGCCTCGAGATCGACGATGGGCCGCCGGGCCACCGCGGAGGCCATTGCGGCCTTGGCCACGGCGATCGGAATGACATGAATGAGTCGCGGATCAAACGGAACCGGAATGATGTATTCACGGCCGTAGCGAGGCCTGGCTCCGCGATAGGCGGCAGCCACCTCGTCCGGAACGTCCTCGCGCGCGAGATTGGCAAGCGCGTGCGCCGCGGCGATCTTCATCTCCATATTGATCGTCTTGGCCCGCACATCGAGCGCGCCGCGGAAAATATAGGGAAACCCGAGGACGTTATTGACCTGGTTGGGGTAGTCGGAACGCCCGGTGGCGATGATCACGTCGTCGCGGGCTTTCTTCGCCTCTTCAGGCGTGATTTCCGGATCGGGATTGGCCATGGCGAAAATGATCGGATTGGGCGCCATGCCTCTGACCATGTCCGCGCTCAGAGCGCCCTTGGCCGAAAGACCGAAGAAAATATCCGCGCCTTTCAGCGCGTCTTCGAGCGTTCTGAGCGGCGTTTCGATCGCATGCGCTGACTTCCACTGATTTATGCCTTCCTGACGACCGCGATAGACGACGCCTTTGGTGTCGCACAGGATGACATTGGCGGGCTCGAATCCCATCGCCTTGATCAGGTCGAGACAGGCGATGCCGGCGGCGCCGGCGCCGTTGCAGACGAGCCGCGTGCTCCGAATGTCGCGCCCGGTCAGATCCATGGCGTTGATCATGCCCGCAGCCGCGATGATCGCGGTACCGTGCTGATCATCATGAAAGACGGGAATGTCCATCATCTCGCGCAAGCGCTCCTCGATGTAGAAGCACTCCGGCGCCTTGATGTCCTCGAGATTGATCCCCCCGAACGAGGGCCCGAGATATTTCACAGCGTTGACGAATTCCTCCGGATCCTCCGTCCCGACCTCGAGGTCGATCGAATCGACGTCGGCAAAGCGCTTGAACAACACCGCTTTGCCTTCCATCACCGGCTTGGAAGCGAGCGCCCCGAGGTTGCCGAGGCCAAGGATCGCAGTGCCGTTGGAGATGACCGCGACCATGTTGCCGCGCGTCGTGTAGTCGTAGGCAGTCGAGGGATCGGCGGCGATCGCCAAAACCGGAACGGCGACGCCTGGCGAATACGCAAGCGACAGGTCGCGCTGGGTCGCCATGGGCTTGGTCGGCGTGATCTCGAGCTTGCCCGGGCGCCCTCGCGAATGAAACTGGAGCGCCTCCTGATCGGTGATCGAAAAGCGCGTGGTTGGTCCGTCGACCCTGTCATTCATAGCTGAAACCCTGCCTGGATCCAGAACGGGAGGCCGCATTCCCGGCCGGAGCGCGAACTCGCCCGACCATCGCTCGCGGAGAAGAGAAAGTCCGCCGTTTCGATCAGCTTTCCTCCCTTGGGACCCTCTCATTCCCACAGATCACGTTCGCCGTTTTAACGGGCCGAATACAGAGAGGGCGCCATGCTTTTGGCAGATCGAAGTGCGGCAGCAAAGGCTTTTGGTGGTGACGCACCGCAGCAAAACCACTTGCTATCATATAAAGACATCTTTATATGGTTATGTCAGTGCGAAACGGCTTGAGCTTTAAGCAAATGAATTGGTCCTCCAATCCAGTCCCCGACACAGATTTTGCGCGCCAGGAGGACGCGCTGACGGCGCTGAGACGCGCCGCGATTGAGCGCATCCTGCTCATGGACGGCGCGATGGGCACGCAGATCCAATGCCTCAATCTCGGTGAGACGCACTTTCGCGGCGATCGTTTTCACTCCTGCGACCGACTCTTGCAGGGCAACAATGATCTTCTGACGCTCACTCAACCGCAGGCGATCGAGGACATCCATCTGGCTTATGCGCTGGCCGGGGCGGACATTCTCGAGACAAACACCTTCTCCTCGACCTCGATCGCCCAGGCCGACTACGGGATGGAGGACCAGGTCTACGAACTCAATCGCGATGGGGCGCGATTGGCGCGCCGGGCGGCGATCAAGGCGGAGAAAGCGGATGGGCGGCGCCGCTTCGTCGCCGGCGCGTTAGGGCCGACCAACCGAACCGCGTCGCTATCGCCGGACGTCAACAATCCCGGGTTCCGCGCGGTAAGTTTCGACGAACTGCGGATCGCCTATGGCGAGCAGATCCGAGGCCTCATCGACGGCGGCGCGGAGCTTCTCCTGATCGAAACCATCTTCGACACACTCAACGCCAAGGCCGCGATCTTCGCCTGCTTCGAGGCGTTCGCCGAGCGCGGCTTCCGGATGCCGCTGATGATCTCGGGCACCATCACCGACCGCTCAGGGCGCACCCTTTCCGGCCAGACGCCGACCGCGTTCTGGCATTCGGTGCGCCATGCGCGCCCGTTCTCCATCGGACTCAATTGCGCGCTTGGAGCGAGCGCGATGCGCGAGCATCTGGCGGAGATCTCCGCCGCTGCCGACACGCTGGTCTGCGCCTATCCGAACGCCGGCCTGCCCAACGCCTTCGGCCAGTATGACGAGAGCCCGGAGGCGATGGCCGCGCAGATCGGCCAGTTCGCGGCGGATGGCATTGTCAACATCGTCGGCGGCTGCTGCGGCTCGACGCCAGATCACATCCGCGCCATCGCCGAAGCGGTCGGCAAATTCAAGCCGCGAACAACGCCGACGATCGCGCCGCTGATGCGCCTGTCCGGCCTCGAGCCGTTCACCCTCACCGCCGACATTCCGTTCGTCAACATCGGCGAGCGCACCAACGTCACCGGCTCGGCCAAGTTCCGCAAACTCGTCACCGCCGCCGACTATGCCGGCGCGCTCGTCGTCGCGCGCGACCAGGTGGCGAACGGGGCGCAGGTCATCGACATCAATATGGACGAGGGGCTCATCGACTTCGAAGGCGGTGATGGTCGAATTTCTCAACCTCGTCGCTTCCGAGCCTGACATTGCGCGCGTGCCGGTGATGATCGATTCGTCGAAGTTCTCGGTGATCGAGGCCGGGCTCAAGTGCGTCCAGGGCAAGGCGATCGTCAACTCGATCTCGATGAAGGAGGGTGAGGAGGAATTCCTGCGCCAGGCCCGTCTGGTGCGCGCTTACGGCGCGGCCGTCGTGGTGATGGCGTTCGACGAACAGGGCCAGGCCGACACGCTGGAGCGTAAGGTCTCGATCTGCACGCGCGCCTACAAGCTTTTGACGGAACAGGCCGGTTTTCCGCCCGAGGACATTGTTTTCGACCCGAACATCTTCGCCGTTGCGACCGGCATCGAGGAGCACAGCGGCTATGGCGTCGCCTTCATCGAGGCGACGCGGCGGATCCGCCAGACGCTCCCCCACGCGCACATCTCCGGCGGCGTCTCGAACCTCTCGTTCTCGTTCCGCGGCAACGAGCCGGTGCGCGAGGCGATGCATGCGGTGTTCCTCTACCACGCCATCCAGGCGGGCATGGACATGGGGATCGTCAACGCCGGCCAGCTCGCGGTCTACGAGACGATCGAACCGGAGCTGCGCGAGGCCTGCGAGGACGTCGTCCTCAACCGCCGCCCGGACGCGACCGAGCGCCTGCTCACGATCGCCGAGCGCTTCCGCGGCAAAGGCGGAATGGAGGCGAAGCCGCAAGACCTCGAATGGCGGACATGGCCGGTCGACAAGCGCATCGCCCATGCCCTCGTCAACGGAGTGACCGAATTCATCGAAGCCGACACCGAGGAGGCGCGGCTCGAGGCCAAGCGCCCGCTCGACGTGATCGAGGGGCCGCTGATGGCCGGCATGAACGTGGTCGGCGACCTGTTCGGCGCAGGAAAAATGTTCCTGCCGCAGGTGGTGAAGTCCGCGCGCGTGATGAAGCAGGCGGTGGCGATCCTCCTGCCCTATATGGAAGCGGAGAAGGCGGCAGGCGGCGACGAGCGCCAGACCGCGGGCACGATCGTACTGGCGACCGTCAAGGGCGACGTGCACGACATCGGCAAGAACATCGTCGGCGTCGTGCTTGCCTGCAACAATTACGAGATCATCGATCTCGGCGTGATGACGCCGGCGTCGAAGATCCTCGCCGTCGCGCGCGAGAAGAAGGCCCACGCGATCGGTCTTTCCGGCCTGATCACGCCGTCTCTCGACGAGATGGTCCACGTCGCCTCGGAGATGGAGCGCCAGGGCTTCGACATTCCTCTTCTCATCGGCGGCGCGACGACCAGCCGCGTCCATACCGCGGTCAAGATCCATCCTCGCTACGCCCGCTGTCAGACGGTGCATGTCAACGACGCGAGCCGCGCGGTCGGCGTTGTGTCCTCGCTGCTGTCGCCGGAGACCCGCGCCGCGACCATCCAGTCGGTGCGCGCCGAGTATCGCAAGGTGGCGGAGGCGCATGAGCGCAGCGAAGCCGACAAGATCCGCGTTCCGCTCGCCAAGGCGCGCGCCAATGCGCTCAAGGTCGACTGGAGCGCCTATCGTCCCACGACGCCGAGCTACCTCGGGCCGCGCGCGTTCGAATGGAACGATCTCGCCGACCTGGCGCGCTACATCGACTGGACGCCGTTCTTCCAGACCTGGGAGCTCAAGGGCCGCTATCCCGCCATACTCGACGATCCTGACCAAGGCGCGGCGGCGCGCGCGTTGTTCGACGACGCGCAAGCGATGCTCAAGCGCGTCATCGACGAGCGATGGTTCACGCCGAAAGCGGTGGTCGGGTTCTGGCCGGCGGCTCAGGTCGGCGACGACATCCACCTGTTCGCCGACGAAGTCGCGCGCGACGCCAATCGCGACTTTGTTCACGCTTCGCCAGCAACTCGCTCGCCGCGATGCGCGACCGAACATCGCGCTCGCCGATTTTGTCCCGCCCGCTTCGAGCGGCGCTCATGACTATGTCGGCGCGTTCGTCGTCACGGCCGGCATGGCCGATGACGCCATCGCCAAGCGCTTCGAGCACGCCAATGACGACTATTCGTCGATCATGGTCAAGGCGCTGGCCGACCGTTTCGCCGAAGCCTTCGCCGAAGCAATGCACGCGCGCGTGCGCCGCGAACTCTGGGGCTACGCGCCTGATGAAGCGTTCACCCCCGAGGAATTGATCGCCGAACCGTACAAGGGCATTCGCCCGGCGCCCGGCTATCCCGCGCAGCCCGACCACACCGAAAAAGCGACCCTGTTCCGGCTGCTCGACGCGGAGCGCGCGACTGGCGTCAAACTCACCGAAAGCTACGCCATGTGGCCGGCCTCGTCGGTGAGCGGCGTCTATATCGCGCACCCGGAGGCGCATTATTTCGGCGTCGCCAAGGTCGAGCGCGACCAGGTCGAGGACTATGCGGCGCGCAAGGGCATGGACGTCGCCGAGGTCGAGCGCTGGCTCGGGCCGGTGTTGAACTACGTGCCGGTGACGGCGGTGGCGGCGGAGTAAGGCGTCCAGCCGAAACGGCTGCGCCAGCGCGTAGCCGCCATTTTACCGGCGCGCCCTAATGGAATCAGGAGCTTACGACCCCGTTTAGTTCCGCGCTGAAAAATGGCGCGGGCGGACCTCATCGTGAGGAGCGATGCGCGTCCTGCGAGGCCGCTTCGCGGCGCCTCAGGACGAGGTCGTCGAACAGGCGTCTGACGTTGAGGGCGGCTCCGCAGGACTCCCACACTGCAGTAACAATTAAACATGTAGATTGTGTACAATTAAGTTTGCGCGAAGGCTGCGCTTGTGCAGAAATCAAATTATGCAGCGCGCATTTGAAAAGAACAACCATAAGGCTACCTCGAAACGGTGGTCGCCATGAGCAAATTGTGGGACATTCGCGATAAGCGCAATCGCGAGACTCTGGGATGGCTCGGCGGAGGTCTCGTGGTCGTGATCGCGGGCCTCTGGGCCGCCTTCGTCTCATTTCTTCCCGCCGACGAAGAATGATGGCAGCGGCGGGGCGAACAAGCTCGAAGCGAGTTGCGGCAGCGTCGCCGCGCAGGGGACTTTCATCGGATCGTCGATCACGACAGGCGGCGCATCATCGACCGCAAATTGTCCGCCCAAGAAATAGAAGGAGCGCCCCGCCATGAGAGCGGCCGCGCATCTCGCATTCGTTCTGCTGGTTTGCTGTCTTGCGCCCGCCGCTCGGGCCGAGACGCAGGTCAAGGCGGAGGATTGCTCGAGCGCCGTCAGCGGAACGCTGATCGGCTCGCACGTTGAGATTCACTGTCTCAGCAAGGAAGATATCGCTCGCGTCGTTGACGAACTCGTTCGCCAAGGCGTGGTGCGGCGGGCGGAAGACGCGGGCATCGAAACGTCGGTTATCGCCAGCCTCGCCGCGCGGCTGAAACCGACGCAGAAGCTGGATTTCGCCGAGGCCGTGGTCGAGGTCTCGCATGCCGTCGACCTCGCGATGAAGGTCGTTGCGGAAGGGTCGAGCGGCTCGAGCGACCAACTGGTCGACGAGGTGTTGAAACGCATCGCCGAGCGAACGAAGGCGAACGATCCGACTGGCGCGACGCGCGAGGCGGAGGAAGGCTTCGCCCGTTGGCAGAAACAGGAGACGAAGCGGCGGGCGAGCGCTGCGGCCACAGGGGTCGCGCTGCTCGAAGCGGCGCTGAAGACCGATCTCTTGCGGTTCGACGCGACCGCGGCGGCCAAACGGGTCGAGAAAATAGCTTCGCTTCAGCACGAGGACGATCCGAAGGCGCTGTTTGACGCGCTTCGCGCCCGGCAGGACCAATTCGATGCGGAGGGCCGGGACAAGGGCGTCAATTTCTCGCTCGAAGTCGCGATAGCGATCGCCCGGCAGGAGGCCGCGCTGGCGCACGGGCCGGACGAAACTGGCGTGGCTCAGAACGATCTCGGCGCTGCGCTCGAGGCGCTCGGCGAGCGGGAGAGCGGGACCGGCAAGCTCGAGGAGGCGGTCGCGGCTTTTCGCGAGGCGCTGAAGGAATGGACGCGCGAGCGCGCGCCGCTCGACTGGGCGATGACGCAAATGAATCTCGGCGCTGCGCTCGAAAAGCTCGGCGAGCGGGAGAGCGGGACCGGCAAGCTCGAGGAGGCGGTCGCGGCTTTTCGCGAGGCGCTGAAGGAATGGACGCGCGAGCGCGCGCCGCTCGACTGGGCGAGGACGCAAATGAATCTCGGCGCTGCGCTCGAAAGGCTCGGCGAGCGGGAGAGCGGGACCGGCAAGCTCGAGGAGGCGGTCGCGGCTTATCGCGAGGCGCTGAAGGAATGGACGCGCGAGCGCGCGCCGCTCGACTGGGCGAGGACGCAGATGAATCTCGGCAATGCGCTCGAGGCGCTCGGCGAGCGGGAGAGCGGGACAGGCAAGCTCGAGGAGGCGGTCGCGGCTTTTCGCGAGGCGCTGAAGGAATGGACGCGCGAGCGCGCGCCGCTCGACTGGGCGAAGACGCAAATGAATCTCGGCAATGCGCTCGAGGCGCTCGGCGAGCGGGAGAGCGGGACCGGCAAGCTCGAGGAGGCGGTCGCGGCTTTTCGCGAGGCGCTGAAGGAATGGACGCGCGAGCGCGCGCCGCTCGACTGGGCGATGACGCAAATGAATCTCGGCAATGCGCTCGAGGCGCTCGGCGAGCGGGAGAGCGGGACCGGCAAGCTCGAGGAGGCGGTCGCGGCTTACCGCGAGGCGCTGAAGGAATGGACGCGCGAGCGGGCGCCGCTCGACTGGGCGATGACGCAAATGAATCTCGGCAATGCGCTCGAAAAGCTCGGCGAGCGGGAGAGCGGGACAGGCAAGCTCGAGGAGGCGGTCGCGGCTTATCGCGAGGCGCTGAAGGAAGGGACGCGCGAGCGGGTGCCGCTCGACTGGGCGATGACGCAAATGAATCTCGGCAATGCGCTCGAAAGGCTCGGCGAGCGGGAGAGCGGGACAGGCAAGCTCGAGGAGGCGGTCGCGGCTTATCGCGAGGCGCTGAAGGAAAGGACGCGCGAGCGCGTGCCGCTCGGCTGGGCGAGGACGCAAATGAATCTCGGCAATGCGCTCGAAAAGCTCGGCGAGCGGGAGAGCGGGACCGGCAAGCTCCAGGAGGCGGTCGCGGCCTTTAGCGCCTGCCTGGCCGTCACCACGCCTGTCTGGCCACCCGAATGGGTTCGATCTGTCGAAACCCGCCGCGATGAGACACGGGCCGAGATCACACGGCGGTCAGCGCAATAGGGCAGCCGCGTGTCAATTGCACCTTCGGCCGGTCATCGAGGCTCGGAGGGTGCGCTTTCAGTCCGCGACTGGGATGTGGTCCCTGGGCGCGCCGTCGTCGCAGGGCTCGCTCTCGGTCCAGCCCATCGCCGGCTCGCCCGCCGGGGGCTCAAGCAGGGCGAGAGGCGGTGGCGTGACCGGCGCCTCAGGGAAACTCTGCGGACTCGAGATTGCGCCGAAGCCGTGATAGCGGTCGAGCTCGCGCGCAACCTTGATGACTTGGTCGACCGCCTTCAGATCGCCAAGGCTCATGGCGCTGTAGGAGACGAGCATCGCCTCGCTCAGGCGGCGGATCTGCAGCTTTATGAACTCGTGCGGTGTGTCGATGACGCGGCTCGCCAGGAGCGCCGCCTTGCGCTCCCGCGCCCATTTCACCGATATCCCTTCGCTCGCGGCGATTTCCTCGATGGTCGCGCCGGCGGCCAGTTTCTCGATCAGCCTGAGGTCGCGCTTCGCCAGCTCCCGCTTCGTGGCGCGCTGGCGCCTGGAGCGCTCGGGCTTGATCCGGGTCGTCTCGATGTCGTCGTCATGGGCCATCGCCGCATCCTTCAGCTCTTCAGAACTATCATACCCTAATTCCTCCGTTCCGCAAGCATTTGTTTCTGTTTTTCGTAAAGTCAGATTTCGGTCTGTTGGCCCGTCAGCCAGCGGCGCCGCGGTTCGGACGCTCGAACGCCGCCAGCGCCGCAAGGATTAGCGCCGGCGCCGACAGAACCCAGGCGCCGTAGCGTGGTGTGGCCGCGCCCGATAAGACCGCGCCGGCAAAGAACCCGCCCCAGACGCGCGACAGCATCAGCGCGCGGCGCAGATGGGTGTCCCACGGTCCTTGCGCGTCCGCGAGCGGCGCGCGCTTCGCCGCCAGGGCGAGATGCGACCCGACGCGGCTCAGCGTTCCGGTTACGAAAGTGAGGCTCACCGATTGCGCGCCGACGCGCGATAGCGCGCTGTTCATGACCCCCATCGCAAGGCTGACGATCGCGATGCCGAACCCGACGGACAGCAAACCGAAATGCGTCAAGCCGACGACCTCGGCGAGCGCAGCCGCGACGACGCCAAATACGGCCCGGCGCGCAAGGCGGCCTGCGGCCTGCACGAGCAAGGTTCCCGCAAACGATCCGACAAGGAAGAACAGGATCGCCAGCCCCGAAAGTGAGGCGGGCCCAAAGGCGCCCTCCGCGGTCTGGTAGCCGGTCTGGGTGGTGTTCCCACTCATGAAGGAGACGAAGACGCCATAGGTGATGATGCCATAGGCGTCGATGAAGCCAGCGATCATGGCGAGAGCCGTCGCCAACCGCTCCGCGTTGCGAGCCTGGGCGCGCGGCGAACGTTCCGTACGATTGATGGCTCCAAGTTCCGGGGAAGGGCTTCCCACCGGCGCGGGCTTTCTGAGTTCATCGGCCATGGTCACACTTCAAGTGGCTCGCGAGATCCCTAATTAACGGAATAATAGCGGCGCCGCCTTTCGAAGTGCGGCGTCATGGCGGGCTTATTTCGGCCATCCAGGAGGATGTGCGCATTGACAGCGCCGCAAGCGCGCGCCGCGGACGAGAGGTTTCGGTCCGTCGCTCTTCTCAAGGCAGGCGACGTCGAACGCGTCTTCGAGCCGTCGCTGCGTGGATGGGCCCGGACAAGTCCGGCCCCGACGTTAGAGGCTCAAGCATTCAGATCTAAGCGACGATCAGATCATCCTTGACGTCGGCGCCCGCTTGATCTAATCATTGCTTAGATAAAGCGAAGCGGGTCGCGGAGTTAACGCGGGAGAGGATCATGGCGGCGATTACGGCGCAGACGGCCCAAGGAGCGATGCGCTGGCGAGAGCGATGTCTTCTCGGGCGCGCTGCTGGCTTCCGGCGCGGCGGCGCTGTTTGTCGGCACGCTGTTCTACGCCCGCTTGACCCCCGAGCTCGGGCTGCCGGCCCTGCCGGCCGAACGTACGCAGGCGCTGGCCGACGCCTTGTCGCTCGGGCCTCAGGCCTTAGCCTTCGCCGGAGGCTTCGCCTTCCTCGGGGATTGCCTTTTGCTCGCGGCATGCGTCGTCTTGGCTTCGAGCCGCCCCCGCACAAGCGACCTCGACGCGATCGGCTGGGCGCTGATGGCGGTCAGTGTCGCCCTCGCCATGGTGTTCGATTCGATGACCGCGGCGCTATTCCTTCCCTTGGCGCACGCCTCCGACTCCGCGCCGTTCGTAGCGGTCAAGTCGTGGTTCGACTTTTTGTTCGCCGCCGGCAACGTTCCTTACGGAGTGGGCCTGATCGCTGTCCTGTGCGCGGACCTCAGTCGCAGCCCGCCGCTGCTGCCACGGGCTGTGTCGTACGTCGGGATCGCCATCGGCGCGGCGGCGGCGATAAGCGGGCTCGGCGCGGCGCTCGGCGTTCTGCATCTGCCGCTTGTCATCGGCCTCAGCGTCACGTTTGGCTGCGTGATTCTCGCCGCGCTCGGCGTCCAGATCATGCGGCGCGAACCCGTCGCGCCCTGAAAAACGCTGCCCTGGCCTTGATCGCGCCCCCCGAGCCGTTGAAGCTCGCTGGAATGGAGAAGCGGCGATCGGAACATTCGTCTTGATCAGGGTCCATCATCTTAACAACTCGCGCTCGCAACGGGTCCTGTGGCTTCTCGAAGAGATTGGGCTCGATTACGAGGTCATTCGCTACCAGCGCGACACGAAGACGAGGCTTGCGCCTGCAAGCTTGCGGCGAGTCCATCCGTTGGGAAAGTCGCCGATCATCGAGGACGGCTCTCTGCGCCTGGCCGAAACCGGCGCGATCGTCGACTATCTTGTCGATCGATACAACGAGAGCCTCGCTCCGCCTGAGGACAGTGAAGCTTACTGGCGCTACCGCTATTGGTTGCATTACGCGGAAGGTTCGGCGATGGCGCCCCTGCTTTTGAAGCTCGTCCTACGCAAGCTTGGCCCGCTTGGCTGGCCGGCGCGCCGATACGTCGACGGCCAGATCACGCTGCATCTCGATTATCTTGAGAAGGAGCTCGGCTACGAAAAATGGTTCGCCGGAGACGAGTTCTCCGCTGCGGACATCATGATGAGCTTCCCGCTCGAAGCCGCGAGCGCCCGAGCAGGATTGAACGCGTCGCGACCCAACCTCATGAGCTTCCTTGCCCGCATTCATGCGCGGCCCGCTTATCAAAGGGCGCTGAGCAGCGGCGGCCCGTACGTGTACGCTAGCTGAGCCCGGAAGCCATGCGGGCGAAAAGGAAGGTCGACTACCACCACGGGCGCCTGCGGCAAGCGCTGATCGAGACGGCGGTGAGAACGATCGCCCAACACGGGTTCGACGGGTTGAGTCTGCGCGAACTGGCCGCACGAGCGGGGGTTAGTCCAGGCGCCCCCTACCACCATTTCTCCAGCCGCAGCGACCTCTTGGCGTCGATAGCCGAGGAAGGCTTTACCCGGCTCGAGGCTCAGTTGATTGCGGCGCGCGACGCGGCGCCGAACAATTCTAGCGCGCGCCTTGAGGCGCTTGGACTTGCGTATGTGACGTTCGCCGTCGCGTCGCTCGGCTATTTCCGGGTGATGTTTCACGGCGGCTCGACATCCTCCGGCCTAACCGAGGCCGGATTGCGCGCCTTCCATATCCTGCGCGACGCGGTGGTCGCCTGCCAGCAGGCCGGCCAAGCGCCGAAAGGCGACGCCACTGGCCTCGTCCTCGTCGCCTGGTCGGCCGTGCACGGCTTCGCGACTTTGTGGGTCGACCGCGCTTTGCCCTTCGAAGGCCTGGAGCCTGAGCGCCTTGCCCCCGAAATCGGCCGCCTCATCACCCGCATGTTCTCGGCGCTGGCGGCCGGTCCAGCTTGACCCGGCGGGCGTTTGGGCCGCAAGCTGTCGGCGTCGCGCGCCCGAATGTCAGCGCAAATCGAAGCGGCCTCGCATGTCGAGTTGCGGGCCCAACACGGGCGGCGTGGGAGGATCCGATGGCCGAGAGCGTTTATAAAGTCATTGAGCTCGTGGGCACGAGTTCGGAGTCTTGGGAGAGAGCGGCTGCGGCCGCGATCGAGCGGGCGGCGCTGAGCCTTAGAGATTTGCGTGTCGCCGAGGTGCTCGAGCAGGACCTGGTGATCGAGAACGGCAAGGTCGAAGCCTACCGTGCGAAGCTCAAAGTGTCCTTCAAGTACGAAGGCAAGGACTGACCAGCGCGCCCTCTCGCCATTGAGGCGGCGGCGCGCGGAGCGACAGCGACGCGGTTCACCATGAAGGCGTCCTTTGAAACCGCGCGCCTTTCGCTGTCAACGGCTCGAGAGGCGGACAGAGAGAACCTGATCGCGCTCGAACGTGATCCGGAACTCATGCGTTTTCTGAACGGCGGCCGTCCCACGCGCGAAGATGGAGCCGACGAGGGCGCCGGATTCCTGACGCCTCGCGGCGGCGAAAGCGACATCTGGGCGGCTGTCGAGACGCGCTCGGGCGCCTTTGTGGGATGGTTCTCGCTCCGGCGTGTGCGCGAAGGCGTCGGCGAACTTGGCTATAGGCTTCGTCGCGACGCCTGGGGTTGGGGCTTGGCCACCGAAGGCGCAACCGCGCTGGTCGCGATGGGGTTCGTGGACGAGGATTTCGCACGGATTGCCGCCAGGACCATGGGGATTCACACCGCCTCGCGCCGGGTTATGGAAAAGGCGGGGCTCGCCTATGTGGGCGCCGTCTATCCTCACTGGCGCGACCCTCTTCCCGGCAGCGAGCGCGGGGAGATCAGTTACGAGATTACGCGTGACGAATGGGAAGCGAAAAGGGCGAGTTCCAGCTGATTTGGACGACCAGAGCCGACCGCGGTGACTTTTTGGACGTTTTCGTGGAACGCGTCGCCGCGCTCCAAAGGGCGTTCGGAAGAACGCCCTTCTAAAGACGGGCTATGAAGCCCGGCTACAAGTGACGAAATCCTCGCTAAAACTCCGCCTCGAGCTCCTCGATCTCCTCCTGCTCGGCCATCGCGGCCTCACGCCATTCCTGCATTGAAGGGAGGTCCCAGATGCGCTCGGCGTAGCTTTTCAGCTCCCCGTCGAGCTTGACCCCGTAGGTGCGAAACCGGCTCACCACCGGCGCGTACATCGCGTCGGCCATGGTGATCTTGCCGAACAGGAACGGCCCGCCATAGGCCTGAAGGCACTCGCTCCAGATGATGACGATGCGGTCGATGTCGGCGCGCGCCTTCGACCAGATTTTGAAGCTGGGAAAATGCCCCTTGATATTCATCGGCAGCGCCTGCCTGAGCGCGACGAAGCCGGAATGCATCTCGCCGCAAACAGACCGGCAGTGGGCTCGAACTGCCTGATCCTTAGGCAGAAGTCCGGCTTTTGGCGCGATTTCGTTCAGGAATTCCCCGATCGCCAGGGTGTCCCAGACCCGTATTCCATTGTAGGTAAGGCAAGGAACCAAGATCGACGGCGACAGAAGCAAGATCTCCGCGCGAGCGTCGGCGTCACCGGGAGCAACGACGACTTCCTCGAAATCGATCCGGGAGAGCTTGGCCATCAGCCAGCCCCGGAGCGACCACGACGAATAGTTCCTGCTGCTAATGGTCAGGGTTGTTTGCGACATGAGGGGCCCGCAATTGCATTCGCTCGCAATCCAGCAAAGGGCGTGCCAGCGGCGGATGGCATACGGTTTGCTCCTTTCAACGCCAGAGTTCGGACGCCTCCATGATGTATGACGCATACCAAGGCATGGCCGACGTCGGCGATCGCGTGCGTCTACTGGCTCAGAACGCCCACGCGATCCTGAGCGCCTGGTCGGCGCATCCAACCGCATCGCCCTGGCGGCGGATGAGCGCCTATTATGAACTGGTCGCGCTCGCGGGCTTTACGCATGCGCGCCCCGACTACGCCATCGACAGCATTGAAATCGACGACGCGCCGGTTCCGGTCGAAGAGCGCGGCGTCTTGTGGACGCCGTTCTGCCAGTTGCTTCGCTTCCGCAAGCACGGCGGCGAGGACGATCCCAAAATCCTACTGGTCGCGCCCATGTCGGGGCATTTCGCCACCCTTTTGCGCGGCACGATCCGCACGCTCTTGCGCGACCACCAGGTGTTTATCACCGACTGGATCAATCCGCGCAACGTCAAGCTCGAAGACGGCCGCTTCGCGCTCGAGGACTATACCCAGCATCTCATCGACTTCGTCCGCTTCATCGGCGAGGACTGCCATCTCGTCGCGGTCTGCCAGCCGACGGTCTCGGCGCTCGCGGCGACCGCGGTCATGGCTCGCGAGCGCAACGGAATCCAGCCGGCGAGCCTCACTCTGTTGGCCGGGCCGATCGACGCGCGGGTGTCGCCGACCAAAGTCAACGAGCTTGCCCAGGAAAAGCCGATCGAATGGTTCCGCTCCAACATGATCGGGACGGTGCCGCCCAAGTTCGAGGGACGCGGCCGGCGCGTCTATCCGGGATTTCTTCAGCTTTGCGCCTTCATGAGCATGAACGCCGAGCGGCACTCAAAGTCCTTTATCGACCTCTTCCACCATCGCGTCGCCGGCGACATCGAAAAGGCGGACGCGATCCGCGACTTCTACAAGGAATATTTCGCGATCATGGACATGAGCGCGGACTTCTATCTCGAAACCGTCGATCAGGTGTTCCAGCGCTATCTGCTGCCGCTTGGCAAAATGCAGCACAAGGGCGAGCCGATCGACCTCAGCGCAATCAAGAAAACATTTCTTCTGACGATTGAGGGCGAGAAGGACGACATCTGCGCCGTCGGCCAGACGCTCGCCGCGCAGGACCTGTGCACGGGCCTAAGGCCCTATATGAAGACCCATCATTTGCAGGCCGGCGTCGGCCATTACGGCGTGTTCAACGGTAAGCGCTGGGAGACACAGGTCTACCCGGTGCTGCGCAACCACATCCAGTCGAGCCGGTAGCAAATCAAATCCGACGGTTTGACCCGGAAGGGATTCCCCACGGATTCGTCTTTGCGAGACTGCGCCGTTGGTGCAAGTGGCAGCAGCGTCGTGATTGTCATCTACGCCGCGACAGTGTAGGGTGCAGTTTTTTGGAGCCATCATCGCGCATCAAGCGATATCCGCGAGGTGGGCACTCTTGTGTATATTTTCCGCGACTGCTTTACGAATTTTGGCGTTCGCCGCGCTCATCGCTCACTCCCACAACGCCTTCGCTACTGACTCGGCGACCCCCAATCCCCTCACGAGCCCCGGAGGGCAAGCTTCGGGTCCGACGTCGATCGTCGGGACTGCCTCGACCAATTCTGGGAAAGCGAAGTTGTGCGCGTTGGAGGACGTCAAGTTCGACACCTACAAGGAGATCTCGATTCCGGCGACCAGCGCCTTCCGAGATTGGGGCATCATTTCCGCCTCCAAGGATGATCCTGACCACTGGGCTATCCCGCGTGGCGGACTACCAACCGGCGAACACTTGCACGCGGCTTTTGTTACCTTGGATGCAGTGACTTCAGCAAGACCCATCGCTGCGCGGAGACGAGGGTTAAAATGCTCATCGCCCCGCTTGCGAGCGATGGCTCCCAAACGGCTGGAGTTAACCACCTTTTCGCGCTGGACGATGTCCTCGACTACCCCATTCCGACCAAGCGGCCGCCGATCGAAATAGGAAAGTTGATCGACGATATGAGCATATTTGCTGTCCTCACCGCAGATGTGAACGAGGCGTACATATCAACAAAAACAACGATGGATGATGCCGAACGTGCGGCAAAATGCCTGGATGGCGCTCAGAAATTGGCCGCCTATGTAAACGCGGGGGTGGGCACTCCGACATCCAGCGTGGCTCCCTTGACCGGTGTCCCCTCCAGCGAGGCCTCCTACGGTTGGCCGTTCGGCCCGAAAGAGGCGACCGACCTGTTCGTCGCCTGGGACAATCAGGCGCGTCCGCCAGCGGACACCGTCGCATTCATCGCCAAGGCTGGCGAGTATCTCACGGGCGCGACCAATGCGGAAGTAAGGACAGAGTTGGCTGCATGCGTCACCGAAGCCTTGAAGCCGGACTCTGGCGAAATGGGCGACCGTGAGTTTCGTGGCGTTAAGATCGAATGCCAGGCCTTCGCCTGTGATGGTGGTGGTGGCTCGGCCACGGTCTATCGCCGTTTCGGCGTCAATCCTGTTCATCTGGACGTCTCAGCCGAGCAGCGTGCGGCTATGTTGCTTGCTTCGGAGAAGGCGAAAATCGAGGAAAACAAGAGCCAGAACGCTTCCCTCGCCTTCGCCAAATGGTGGCTCGACCCGGCAATCCCGCAAAAGGTAAAGACCTTCGCGTTGCTGTCGGCACGGATCGTCGCTCTATCGGAGCGATGCCCCACATGGACGCCAAATTTGTCTCGGATAGCCGAAGCGGCGGCCTATGCGGGCGTGCAAAGCGCTGACATTAAGCCAGACGGGAAATACTTCGCCCTGGTCGTAATGATGACGGCCTCTATGCGCAGCGAGACCCAGAAACAAAGCGTCGACTGCAGCGTGCAAAGACGCTAAGCACTACGACTGACCGCAATCCGCGCATGGGCCATCGAGCGGTAGCGGTTCTACCCCTTCAAAAACGGCGCGTGCAGCGCGAGGTCGGCCGGGCCGAGGCGGTCCTTCGCCGTCCACGACTGATGCCAGTACGGGTAGATCAACGGCGGCTGGCTCACCTTGTCGAGGCGTGCGCGCTCGTCGTCGGTGAGCTTCACGTTGACGCTGGCGAGATTGTCCCGGAACTGCGCCTCGGTGCGTCCGCCAATGATCAGCGACGTCACAGCAGGCCGGCCGAGGAGCCAGGCTAGCGCGATCTGCGCCGCCGAGACCTTGTGCGCTTCCCCGATCGCCGCCAGTTCGTCGACGATATTCCACAGCGCGTTCTCATCGCGAACCGGCGGCTCCTTCCAGCCCGCCATTTGACGGCTGCCCTCCGGCGCCGCCTTGTTGCGGCGATGCTTGCCGGACAACAGACCTCCGGCGATCGGGCTCCACACAAGGACGGCGAGCTTCTGGTCAAGCGCGATGGGAATGAGTTCATATTCGGCTTCGCGCGCCTGCAGCGTGTAGTGAATCTGCTCCGACACGAAGGGGATGCGGCCGTCGCGGCGCGCCACTTCCATCGCCTTCATCATGTGCCAGCCGGACCAGTTCGAACAGCCGATGTAGCGCACCTTGCCCGAGCGCACGAGACTGTCGAGCGCCTCCATCGTCTCCTCGAGCGGCGTCCGGCCGTCCCACTGATGCACCTGATAAAGGTCGATGACATCGGTGCGCAGCCGCTTGAGGCTCGCTTCGCATTCGCGAATGAGGTGCCAGCGCGAGAGCCCGCGATCGTTCGGCCCCTCCCCCATCGGATAGCGCGCCTTGGTCGCGATCAGCATGCCGGGCTTGCGCTTCGGCCCCATCGCCCGCCGATCAATTCCTCCGAGCCGCCGCTCGAATAGACATTGGCGGTGTCGATCAGATTGACGCCAGCGTCGGCGACGATGTCGATCAGCTTGCGCACCTCGTCGAGTTGGAGATTGCCGACTTTGGCGAAGTTTCCTTTGCCCCCGAAGGTCATCGTGCCCATCGTCAGCACCGAGACCTTGAGGCCCGAATTGCCAAGCTGCCGGTATTCCATAGCGCCCTCGTCGTTCGACCGTCGATTTTTCGCGCGGGCCTAACATGCCAGCTGAAGCGGGCCAAGGTTGCCGGCCGTCCCGATAACGCGCTTGTGACCCGTCGCGCTCATCAGCCGCATGTTTTGTTCGAAACACTGCGGAGAGGCGGACTTGCCGCTCGCGGGCCTTTATGCGCATTTGTCCGCCGTTCCGAGTGTCCCCTCGCCTTTAGGAGCTTGCTTTGGCCTTCGCCACGCTTCGACAGCTTGCCTTCGCTGCTGTCTTCTCCGCCGCCGCGCTCGCCGCGAATGGCGCTCTTGCTGCCGGCGCAGCGCCCGACCCCGATCGAACGGTCGATATGGCGACAGTGCTCAAGCCCGGTCCGTTGCCGGAACTGACCGTGGGCGATGCCTCAGGCGTGCCGATTGTCGAATATGGCTCGCTGACCTGCCCCCATTGCGCCACCTTCGCCCGCGAAATTTTTCCCGAGCTGAAGAAGGACTATATCGACACCGGCAAGGTCCGATTCATTTTCCGCGAATTCCCGCGCAACCCGCTCGATGTCGCAGCGTTCGTGCTGGCGCGCTGCATCGGCGACGACAAGGCGTACGCCGCAATCGAATTGCTTTTTTCCCAGCAGGACAAGTGGGCGTTCGTCGACAAGCCGCTCGAGCCGCTGATCGCCGCCATGCGCCCGGCCGGCCTCACCCACGATCAGGCGATGGCCTGCCTCAAGGATCAAAAGAAGGCCGACGCCATGGTGGCCATCGGCAAGCGGGCGACCGACGAGATCAAGATGACCGGCACGCCAACCTTCGTCATCGACGGCAAGGTCTATGGCGGAGAGCTCAGCATCGACCAGCTGAAAGCGATCCTCGATCCGATCGATCAAGAAGTAGCCACGTCGTCGTACTCAGGCCCGCCTCCAGAAACGGGGTTCGTCGCGATAGGCCCGCCAGCTCTTCGCCAGACCCTTCATAGCGCCGCGAGCCGCCCGCCCTCGGCTTAAGGAGATCGCGGCCACCGACGGGGCGAGCTCCAGATGCTTATGCGCAGCGAGGGCCTTCGGCGAGCCGCGTCGCCATTGCGGCGTCATTGATCTCGCCCAGAGCGTCCTGCAACTTCTTGAGGCGGCGCAGGAATTGTTTCGCCCCTTGGGACGGATAAATGGATTGCAGAAACTCGACGCTATAGCGAAGCTTCTTCAGAGACTTTCGCAAAGGGTGAAGCTCCGCCGCCTCCGCATCTGGACGAACCGCGCGCCCACGTTTCGTCGCCTTCGCGTCGAGGCGATCGAGCAGCTCTTTCAGCGATATCCATGATATCGCGCTTCAGACGCTTTGTCGCCAATCTGCTCGCTGTGCTCGCGCCCCTCCTCTGTCCAGGCGGCGAGACCCAACACCAGAGCGCGGAAGGATGGGTCTTGAAGTTGCCGCACGCAACGCTCTCGCGCTGATGGCGCGACGCGCCTCGGCGGGCGGCTTAATTATCTCGCTAAATTTTCGGGCCTCCGGGCTTTCGGAGACCTGCAGCAGGATCTCCTCGCAAAAGACGTCCCAATCGCGGGCCTCGCCGATCGTCCGGCCGGCGTGGCGAAGCTGCGTCCTCGAACAGGCGCGTCGCATGCTGACTCGAGATGCGGCGAAAAAAGCCGGAGCGCCGATCGAATGCGGCGAACCGCGATCCGCACCTGATGGACGCCTTCCGGATCTCCTGCGAGAGCCGCTGGTTGATTCGCGAGCAGGTGACCGAGCGTTTCCTCGACGATCGCGCAGAAGAGCCTCGGATCGCCGGATCGTCGGACTTGAGGCGCATCGTCGACGGCTTGCTGGCTTGTGGCGGCAAACCTTCCTTGAGCCGAAAGCCTCGCGCCGCCTTGCTCTCGACCTCGATATCGAACGGAACGGCCGAATTCAGCTCCAACGCCAATCGATAAAGCGACATTGGCGTTCCTTCGCGCAGCTCGAGCTCCAGTTCACGAATGTCCTGCTTCGCCTTTCCCGCAACGATCGACCCCAGATCGAGCGCCGCCTCGACGACGTCGCCATCGACTTTCAATGATTGCGTGGTCCGAACGACGTCGGTCACCACCACCGGTTCCAGTTGGTCCTCAGACACATCGGCAAAGAGATTGGCGATCGGCGCATCCTTGAGAAGCCCGAAGATCAGGCGTCGCGCTTTCGACCGGCCATTCCCATTCGCCGCGAGAATTGGCAACGCCGCTGTCGCCGACTGACTTCACAGTCTGGATACGCTTGTCGTTCGCTCGCCGGATGCGCAGCGTGACGCCTCGTCGCGCAAGATCCTTTTCCGGGGTCTCGTAATAGGTGGTGACGAGGCGCTGCGACTTTGAACGGCCGGAGCGACGCTGCGTGAAAACGGGAAGCGAGAACACGGTCTCGGCGACCGACGGCGAAAGCGCGATCTTAAGTTCCGTTTCGGCGCTGGAAAGTTCCATGACCTAGAGGCTCCGTATGGAGCGGATCAACCCGCGAGCGCGCGGATTGATCCGGAAGCCTACCAGGCGAGAAAGCGCCGCCCGGCCAGCGCGCCGACGCCCACGCAGATGAGGGTCGCGAGCGGATACCAGGTCGCCACGAACAACGGCGAATCGCCCGGGCAGGACGACGCATAGACCAGGGCCCCGACCCCCGCCGCAGCCGCCCCGGCCATGGCGCCCGTCAGGCCTGGATAGAGCGGCGCACCGGGGCGCAACGCGACAATGAGCGCCGCGAGGATAGGCGCGGCCAGCATCGGAATCGTGATCGTGCAGTGCAGCGCGGTGGCGCCCATGAGCCGGGACATCCACTCGCTTTGCGGCACGACCAGCAATTCCACAACCACCCCGGCGGCGAGCAAGATGAACGGCGCAAGGAGCCAGAGCGCAAGCGCCCTCGGCTTGGCGTCGGGGCGGGCGAGCCGCAGCGTCAAGAGAAGCGTCGGCAGTGCGAACGCGAACGAATCCACGAACTTCAACCAGAAAGCGCATCGTAGCGCAGGCCGCGGCGACGTCGGGCCTCGGGCCCAGCAGCAACCCATAGAGCGCGACGCTGGCGGCAAGGCCGACCACAAGCGCGACCGCGACCCGCCGGCCAAGCCGGATCGGCTCCGGAACGGGATCAGCGGCCAGCGCGGCGATGAATTCGGACGTTCTCACTCGACCGACCTCCGCCAGCCCGCGCCCAGCTTCACCAGGCGAGAAAGCGCCGGCCGGCTAGCGCGCCGACGCCCATGCAGATGAGCGTGGCGAGCGGATACCACGTCGCCACGAACAGCGGCGAATCATCGGGGCAGTGCGAGGAGTAGAGGAGAGCCGCAATCCCCGCTGAGGCAGCGCCGGCGAGCGCACCCGTGAGGCCTGGGTGAAGCGGAGCGCCGGCGCGAAGGGCGACGATCAGCGCTGCGAGCATGGGAGCGGCCAGCAGCGGAATCATCCGCATGCAGAACATCGAGTTGTGGCCGATGAGCCGGGTGAGCCATTCGCCTTGCGGCACGACCAACAATTCCGCGACTACTCCGGCGGCGAGCAAAACGAACGGCGCGATCAGCCAGAGCGCGAGCGCCCTCGGCTTGGCGTCTGGGCGCGCCAACCGCAGCGTCAGCAGAAGCGACGGCAAGGCGAACGCGAACGAGTTGACGAACTTCAGCCAAAAGCGCATCGTCATGCAGGCCGCGGCGATGTCTGGCCTTGGGCCCATCAACAACCCGTAAATCGCCAGGCTGCCGAGAAAGCCGATGGCGAGCGCGGCCACGACACGCCGGCCAAGCCGGATCGGCTCCGGAACGGGATCGGCGGCAAGCGCGGCGATGAATTCGGAGGTTTTCACTCGACCGACCTCCGCCAGGCCGCGCCGAGCGACTTGAGCGCCCGATGGAGCGCCACCCTGACCGCGACCTCGCTCATCGACAGGCGCTTCGCCGTCGCACCGATCGACTGGCCATCGAGGGAGATCGAAGTCACGATGTCGCGCTGGCGCGGCGCCAGCATCTCCAGGAGCTTCCGCGCATCGCTCAGGGCGTGCGGATCCTCTGCCTCCGGCGCGGCCAGGAACTCCTCGAAATTCTCGAGCGGCTCGACCTTCCGCCGGCCGCGACGGCGCAAGGCGTCAACGACTTTGTGGCGTGCGATCGCGTACACCCAGGGCGCGAGCGGCTGCTCGGGGTCCCAGGTGTGGCGCTTGAGGTGGATCGCCAACAGGGTCTCTTGCACTGCATCCTCGACGTCCGCGTCCCCAACACCGGCGCGCGCAAACGCGCCGCGCGCCATCGCCCGCACCGACCGACCGAGGTCCTCAAGGAGGCGCCGGTATGCGCCCTCGTCGCCCGCGATCGAGGCGGTCATCATCCGGGACCAAGGATCGTCCGGCGGACCCTTGATGGGCTGGGGGCTCATACAGGCTTCGTTTCGTTTCGTCTGCCGTTACAGATCCGGGGAAATATTTTGCTCGAAGCACGAATGACGCGGCTCGCCCGATGTAACATGCTCCAACCCGCCAGCGAAGTCGCCAATGCCGTCCCATCGCGCACTGAGGACCCTGGAGAAACCCATGACCGTCGCGGATCATCGTCCTCCGAGAGGGCTTGGCGCGCCGAGCGTCGGCGTCAGCTTCAAGCCCGAGCATTTCGAGGCGATTGTCGACACGCGCCCCGGTCTGGGGTTTTTCGAGGTCCACGCGGAAAACTACATGGGCGCCGGCGGCGCGCCGCATCGCCGCCTCGACGCGATCCGGGAGCGCTACCCGCTGTCGCTGCACGGGGTCGGCCTGTCGATCGGCTCGCCGGGACCGCTCGACCAGACGCATCTGCAACGGCTCGCGACAGTCGCGAAGCGCTTTCAGCCGACTCTGGTTTCCGAGCACCTCGCCTGGTCGACGCATGAGGGCGCGTTCCTCAACGATCTCCTCCCCCTGCCCTATACGGACGAGACGCTCGCCCGGGTGTCGGAGCATATCGACGAAGCGCAGAGCGCACTTCGTCGCCCCATCCTCCTCGAAAATCCCTCGACCTATGTCCTGTTCGCCGAAAGCACCTGGGCGGAGACGGATTTCCTGCGCGAGATCGCGCGTCGCACCGGCTGCGGCCTTCTGCTGGACGTCAGCAATGTGTTCGTCAGCGCCGTCAATCACGGCTTCGATCCGGCCCGTTATCTCGCCGATTTTCCGCTTTCAGCCGTCGGCGAAATCCATCTCGCCGGCTGCGCCGATGACAACGACGACGCCGGCCTGCCGCTGCTGATCGACGCCCACAATTCGCCGGTTCGCGACGCCGTCTGGTCCCTTTATTCCGCGACGATCCGCCGGCTCGGGCCCACGCCGACGCTGATCGAATGGGACAACGACGTGCCCGCCTGGCCGACGCTTCTTAGCGAAGCGCGCCGCGCAGAGCGCGCGATTGTTGAGACCGCGACAATCCCGGAGCGCGCCGATGTCCTTTGAGACGACAGTCCACGCTTTCGCGGCGGCGCTTGACGACCCCTCGGTTGCGCCCCCGGCGACCACCCATGGGCGCGTGGGCGCGCCCGACGCGCATCGTTTCTCGGTCTACCGCAATAACGTCGCCGTCGGCCTGATCGGCGCGCTAGAGGCCCGCTATCCGGTCTCCCGGCGGATCGCGGGCGAGGACCGGTTCCGCGCGATGGCGCGGGCGTTTGTGCGCGCACGCAGGCCGCGCTCGCCGGTGATGATCGCTTACGGTGGCGAGTTTCCGGCGTTCATGGCTGATTATCTCGCAGCGGCCGAGGCCGGGCCGGACCTCAGAGGGACCGCTCTCGAGTTTACGCGCGGACACTCCCAACGCGTCTCCTCCCCCCTTGTGGGGGAGGATCAAGGAGGGGGGTCGCGCCGACAGGGGACCAGCGCCTTCGATAGTCTCCTCGGCCAGCGCGACCCCCCACCCCTGCCCGCCCCCACAAGATGGGGCGGGGGCGCTAACGGCGCCGATCCTGTGCAGCCGGCTCCAGACTGCCTCGTCGACGTGGCGCGGCTCGAGAACGCCTGGGTCGAAGCGTACCACGCAAAAGATGCCGCAGCTGCGACGGTTGGCGAGCTTGCCGTCGCTTAGTCCCGATCGTCTGCCCAATACGCGGATCGCCTTCCACCCGGCGACGCAGCTCTTGCGCTTCGCCTCTCCCGCCGCCTCGGTCTGGGCCTCCGCTCAAAGCTGCGACCAAGCGGCCGCGCCAGCGGAGGCAAGCGGCGAAGACGTGCTCATCACGCGGCCCGACTGCGAGGTCCGCGTGCGCGTATTGCCGCCGCTCGGCTACGACTTCGCCGTCAGATTGCGCGAGGGCGCGACCTTGATCGAAGCCGTTCAAGCGCTGAACGACCCCGCCTTCGACTTGGGGACCCATCTGGTCGGACTGGTCGAGTCCGGCGCCGTCGCCGCCATCATCCCGGGACAATCATCATGATCGCCGACGCTGCGCACACAGCCGCGCTGACGCCCTCAAACCCGGTCGCTCGCCTCACGAGCGCCGTCTTTGCGCTCGTTCCGGCATGGCTGCCTCTGCTCGTTCTACGCCTCGCGCTGGCGCGGCCTTTCTATGCCTCAGGGCTGACGCGCTGGGACGGCTGGTTCACGCTTTCCTTCGGCGCAAAGGCGCTCTTTACCGACGAGTACAAGCTCCACGTGTTTGGCGCCGAGATTCCGTTTCCGATGCCGGAACTGGTGGCGACAATGGCGAGCACGGCTGAAATCGTGCTGCCGATCCTGCTCGCGTTCGGATTGCTCACCCGCTGGGCCGCGCTCGGCCTGTTGTGCATGACTGGAGTCATTCAGCTCACCTATCCGGACGGCTGGGCGAACTTCCATCTGTACTGGGCGGCGATGGCGCTCGCGATCATCACCTTTGGGCCGGGCGCGATCTCGCTCGACCGGCTGCTTGGCCTCGACGGCTGGAGCGCAAGACGCAGTGGCTAACGCCTTGCCTTCAGGCGTTCACCGCTGCGGATAGGCGGTGAAGACGTAGTCCTTGTCGGCAACGATGGTGTGGCAGGCGAACCCGCATTTGGCGTCATGCTCCTGCGGTGGCAAGTCTTCCGTGGTGCCGGGCCTGAACGTCTCTGACGCAGGGTCATATTCGAACTGCGCGTATCCCCATCCGCCGCTGTCGGCGAATTTCTTGCTGTCCTTCACCATGAAGTCGACGTCGTGCAGCGCGCCCGGCACGATCGGCTCGCCGGGTTGGCTGTCGTCCTTCTTCGCCGTCCAGTGAATCTTCGCGAATCTCGCGCCGTCGGGGAAAGGCTTGCCGCTGCCGGGAACGCCCGCCCTGTAGGCCTCGATCAGCGCAGGATTGCCAAGGATCGTCGCGAGCTTGTCTCCGTTGTGACTGACGGCGACAACCTGCCAATCTTCGTATCCCCGGAAGTCGGCAAAGGCGAGGCCGCCCGGCACCTGCAAGGTGTACCTGTCCTGCGCGGCAAACGCCATTCCGGCCAAGACCGACGGCAAGACGACAATGGCGACTGCGGCCCTGACGTTCATGCTCGCAACAGCGCGCTTCTCCCGTGATTGGAGGTCATGAATGCAATTGCAGACACCATCGGAAGCGCGCGTCCCGCGATCCTGCGCCCGGGGCCGTCGCTTTTGAACTCGGGTCAGCTTCCGCCACGGGATAATGGGTATCAACAAGCAGCGCCATGCGACAGTTTTGCGACAGAAACCGGGCCTCTCGCGCTATTGACATGGCCTAAAACGCCGTGGCTTTAAGCCCCTTCGAAGACGCTCGTCCTTGAAGGAGACTTGACGCCATGACCCATTGGCCGCGGCACGGGCGCATCACTGGCCCTATCGTGATGATCGGCTTCGGATCGATCGGCAAAGGGACTTTGCCGCTGATCGAGCGTCACTTCGAATTCGATCCTGAGCGCTTCGTCGTCATCGATCCGGATGATTCCGATCGCAAGCTTCTGGATGACCGCGGCGTCCGCTTCGTCCATCTCGGCCTCACTCGCGACAATTATCGCGACGTGCTGACCAAATATCTGACCGTAGGCTCAGGCCAGGGTTTCTGCGTCAACCTGTCGGTCGACACCTCGTCGCTCGACCTCATGCGCCACTGCCGTGAGATCGGCGCGCTTTACGTTGACACCGTCGTCGAGCCTTGGCCGGGCTTCTATTATGACAAGTCGCTCGGCAATGATGCGCGCACCAACTACGCTTTGCGCGAGACGGTGCTCGCCGAACGCCGCAAGACTCCTGGCGGCGTAACCGCTATCTCCTGTTGCGGCGCCAATCCGGGCATGGTGTCGTGGTTCGTCAAGCAGGCGCTCGTCAATTTGGCGCATGATCTTGGCGACAAGGCTTCGGAACCCAAGACCAAGGAGGAATGGGCGCGTCTCGCCCAGCGCCTCGGCGTCAGGGGCGTGCATATCGCCGAGCGCGACACCCAGCGGGCCAAGAGCCCGAAGCCGCGCAACGTGTTCGTCAACACCTGGTCGATCGAAGGTTTCTTGTCGGAGGGCATGCAGCCGGCTGAACTCGGCTGGGGAACGCACGAGAAATGGACGCCGGCCAACGCGGGCACTCATAAGAGCGGCTGCGGCGCGGCGATCTACATCAACCAGCCCGGCGCCAATACCCGCGTACGCTCATGGACGCCGACTGCGCGCGGGCAGTTCGGGTTTCTCGTCACCCACAACGAAGCGATCTCGATCGCCGATTATTACAGCGTGCGCGACGCCAAGGGCGAAGCCGTGTATCGGCCCACTTGCCACTACGCCTATCACCCGTGCGACGACGCGGTGTTGAGCCTGCACGAACTGTTTGGACGCGCGGGCGAAATCCAAAGCGCTCGTCATATTCTTGGCGAAGCCGAGATTCTCGACGGGATCGACGAACTGGGCGTGCTTCTCTACGGCCACGCCCGCAACGCCTATTGGTACGGCTCGCAGCTGTCGGTCGAAGAGACGCGCGCGCTCGCGCCCTATCAGAACGCGACCGGCATGCAGGTCACTTCAGCGGTTTTGGCGGGAATGGTCTGGGCGCTCGAGAATCCGAAAGCCGGCATAGTCGAGGCGGATGAATTGGATTTCCGCCGCTGCCTTGAGGTTCAAACGCCCTATCTCGGCCCGGTCATCGGCGTCTATACAGACTGGACGCCGCTTGCGGGTCGCCCTGGCCTCTTCCCGGAGGATATCGACCAGGGCGATCCTTGGCAGTTCAAGAACGTGCTGGTGCGATAGCCAGCACGTCAGCCTTACGCGGCGAGTTCGTTCGAACTCGGAGCGCGTGAGGGCGCCAACCGCCTTGCGAGACACGCCGATGAGAGCGCGAGCGCCGTTAGCGACGACGGCGCCGAGCCCAGGAAGGCCATATCGATTGAGCGGCGCCAGTTGGGCGCAGAGGTTGTTGACGATGAGCGGCGAGGAATACGCCTCGCCGGCGCGATGGGAGTTATGCGAGCAGTTCATTTTCGTTTCTGATTTTCTTAGTTCTGACCGTCCAATCAAACCGTTGGACCGATGTACAGATGGGGCGGAGGCCTCTTATTTCAATCCAGACAATATATGTGACTAAGCCGCTATGAGCGGCGAGATTTTAGGCTCGCGCCGCAGAGCCGCTGCTCTAACTCAAGGCGCCGCAATGATTTTCAATTCGACCAACCGCCGTTCGACAGCGCGCCCAAGGTCGTCTTCCGTCCGACCCGCGGCCCGGACGCGGCCGACATACGGAAAGTTGATCGTACCGTCCGGCTCCACACGCGTGGTCGTATCCAGCTCTGGATGGTCGACGACCCTGATGACGACGACATCCGAAGTGGTCAGCACTCGGCCTCCGCCGCGCGCCGCCGGCGCTCCTGCGCCCACGAAAAGCAAAACACCGATCCAGATCGCCGGATGACCCATTCTCATCGTTGAACGCCTTCGATATCGCGCCGCGGAGGGGTAAGTTCGGGTCCTCGCGCCGCCTGGACCAATCCGGACCGAGCTTCGACTCGACCAAGCGGACCCGGGCGACTAAAAGGAGCCCGCGCCCATAAGCAACTCGCGTGCGCGGCTAAGCGCCTCGAGCGCCTGGTGCATCAGCTTTAAAAAACACAATTCCGGCCGCCAACGATGGACCCGTTATATGCCGTAAGGTATAACGTGGTCGTTCAAACCCAAAACTAAGCCGATGGAGGAAATGACTATGCGTCTTTCGCAATTCTGTAGCGCTTTCGCCCCGCTGGCATTCGCCAGTTCGTGTGCGATCGCTTTGGCCACCGCGGGAGCGGCGCGCGCGGCCGACGTCGTTGTGCCCGGCTCAACCGACTTTCCCGAAAGCATGAGCGCATCCGCCGATGGCACGCTGTTCTTCAGCAGCTTCGGCAACGGCCGGGTCTGGCGCGCGAAGCCAGGCGAAGCTCAGGCGACCGAGTTTATCAAGTCGGGTTCGAACGGCTTGGCTTCGGCCCTCGGCGTTCTGGCCGACGACAAGTCGAACACGCTCTACGTGTGCTCCAACGACTTTTCCGGGGCCGGAATCAAAATTCCCGGCACCTCCGCAGGGACGTCGCTCAAACTGTTCGACCTCAAGAGCGGCGAGGCCAAGGGGAGCGTCCCGCTCCCGGGTCAGACGACCTTGTGCAACGACATCGTTGTGGCGAGCGACGGGACCGCTTACGTCTCGGATTCGTTCGGCGGCCAGATCCTGCGCCTCAAGCCCGGCGCGAAGGAACTCGAGGTTTGGGCGCACGACGCGCGCTGGGACGTTCCGGGCAAGCCGCAACTGGATGGCATCGCGATTCTTGGCGACGGTGCAATCTACAGCAACCTCTTCGAAGGCGACGGCCTCTATCGCGTCGCGGTCAATGCCGACGGCAGCGCGGGGACAATCACCAAGCTGCAAACCTCGCGCCCGCTCTACCACTCGGACGGGCTCAGGTCGTTTGGCCCCAACAAGCTGATTCAGGTCGAGGGCGAGACCAAGGGCAATCTGGATCTCATCACCGTCGATGGCGACAACGCTAAGATCGAGACCATAAAGGACGGCTTCGACGGGCCGGTGTCGCTCGCGCAGGTCGGCGACCAAATCTATGTGCTTGACGTGCCCTTGAGGTACCTGTTGGGCCAGGAGGCAAAGGACAAGAAGACGCCTCCGCCCTTCAAGGCGACGACCGTCCCCGCGCCGAAGCAATAAGCTGTCGCTTGACCTGAAGCCGCCTTCGCTCACATGGAGGGACGGCGGCTTCAATACTCTCGGAACCGAGCCAGGGAAGCGCGAGCACAGCGCGCTCCCCCGACCCGGCGGTGGCGTCGAAGATCCCACGGAAGCATCGGCGCCCACGACCCGCGAGCCTCGCGCCTTAGCCTAGCGTCACGGGCGCCGCGCCTGCTCCCGTCGATCACCGCTCAATCGTCGTTGGACGATCCCGCGACTAAGATTGCCAATCGCGTTGTAACAAGCGCCTCGGTTCCCACGAATTCCTTTCACGAAGAGATTCCATCGGGACCCGGAAAACCGGCGGTATGGCGCGCCCGGCCGCTGAGAGGGAAGTGAAATCATGCGTTCGTCGTTGCGGCCGCCCGGTCTCATAAAACTGCCGCCGGGGAGACGTGCCGTCTGGCTCCTCGTCCAGGCGAAGGGCGGCGGCCCGATCTTCCCCGCGGCAAAGCGGTGAAACCGCCTGCGGTTGTTTTCAAGTCAAGATCGCCTCGCCGCCGGCGAGAGCTGCGGCCATTTGCGGCGCTTGCGCCGCAATCTTAAGGACGCACCCAATCCCGGGCCCGGCGTCCTCAATCCAGGAAAGTGCGCAACATGAGGTCTAGCTTCAAGTGTCTTATTCCCGCAGCCGCGTGCGTCGCCCTTGGCGCCGTCGCCTTCGCCAATGTCGCGCGGGCCGAAGACGCCCCCAAACCGGACGCCGCATCGGCGGACCACATGTCGGGGGACCATATGGCTCACATGAAGAAGCCCCACATGAAAAAGCATATGATGAAAGAGGGCGATCACATGATGGCGCCAGAGGCGCCCAAGTAGTCCACCATATCCCCGTGCGCGAGGCCGCCTTCGTTGCGCTAGAGCATCGGACGGTCAGATTGAATCGTCGGGATTCCGGCGGGGATGAGAATGTGATTCACTTCCGGTTGGAGGTGATTTGCGATGCCGAAGCCCTATTCGATGGATCTTCGCGAGCGTGTGGTGGACTACGTCGAGGCTGGGCATTCGCGGCGCGCCGCGGCGGCCCGTTTCGGGGTATCGCCCTCGTTTGTGATCAATTTGATGACGGCTTTTCGGGAGCGCGGGGCGGTTACGCCCAAGGCGCTCGGCGGCTGGCGACACAGCAAGCTCGACCCGCACCGCGTCTTCATCTTGCGCCGCGTGGCGGAGAAGGACGACATCAGCATGCCGGAGCTGGCTTGCGAACTCCAAGCCGCCAGCGGAGTGAAAGCCGACCCCGCCTCGCTGTCGCGCTGGCTGATCCGCAACGGCCTGAGCTTTAAAAAAAAGCCTTCAGGCCAGCGAATGCGATCGGCCCGACGTGCGCCAGGCGCGCGCGGCGTGGAAGGCTGAACGACAGCCCAAGATGCGGACCGAGCCGCATAGGCTGGTGTTCATCGACGAAACGGGAACCAACACGAAGATGACCCGTGCGCGCGGACGCTGCGAGAGGGGCAAGCGCCTTCGCTCCAAGGCCCCCTTTGGCCATTGGAAGACCCAGACTTTCGTCGCCGGACTGCGCTGCGGCGCCCTGACCGCGCCGTGGGTCATCGACGCACCGATGGATCGGGCGATCTTCCCACGTGCGCACCCAGCTCGTCCCAACGCTGCAAGAGGGCGACATCGTCATCCTGGACAATCTGCCCGCCCACAAAAGCCCGACCGCTGAACAAGCCATCCGGGAGCGAGGCGCTTGGCTCATCTTTCTGCCGCCCTACAGCCCCGACCTCAACCCCATCGAAATGGCCTTCGCCAAACTCAAGGCGCATCTCCGCGCCATGGCCATGCGCACCATCGACGAACTCTGGAAGGCCATCGGGCAAATCTGCGATCTGTTCCTCCCAGAGGAATGCGCAAACTACTTCGAAGCCGCAGGCTATGGATTCACATGACCGTCCGATGCCCTAGAGCGTCGGCGGCCTCAGCGACGGTGAAGGGAATCGAGCCGCGGTTGCGACTGACGGACGAGAGAGCTAGCGCCCCCCAGGCGGGTGCTCGCCACTCGATTTAAGCGGCCCGTTCGCCGCTTCGCGCCGTGCGCAATCGCTCGGCGTAAACATTGATGATGAGCGCCACGAGCAGAATGATTCCTCGGATCAGGATCTTGAGGAAGCTGTCGATCTTCACATAGTCGAGACCGTTATTGAGCACGCCGAGCACGAACAGGCCGACGATCGTGTTGCCGATGCCGCCGCGCCCGCCGAACAGGCTGGTGCCGCCGACCACCACGGCGGCGATGGCGTCAAGCAGGAAAGTGTCGAACTCGTTCTGCTGGGCGCTGCCGAAATAGGCGACGCCGACCATGCCGGCGAAGCCTGAGCACATGGCGGAGATCACCATCACCGCGCCGACGATGAAGCGGACATTGACGCCCGAATATTCCGCCGCCTCGCGATTTCCCCCGACCATGTAAACGTAACGGCCGAAGCGCGTGTAGGTCAGCACGAGATGGGCGACGAGCAGGAAGACCGCCGCGACGACGATGATCCAGGGCACGCCGAAAATCGACTTGGACCCAAGCGTCAGAATGAGCGGCGGAACGGTGTAGGCGATCTGGCCGCGCACCAGAACCGCCGATACGCCAGCGCCGATCTGCATCATCGCCAGCGTCATGATGAAGGACGGGATGCCGATGCGGGTGACGCCGAAGGCGGTGAGGAGACCGAGAGCGCCGCAGGCAAGCAGGGCCAGAATGATGGCGATCGCGCCGGGCATCGGCAGATTGGCGATGTTCACGTAGTCCGGCTGAGCCGTGAAGAACGTGAGCACGATCGCCGTGGCGTTGGCGATCGCGCCGACGCTGAGATCGATCTCCGCCGTTAGGATAACGAAAGTCAGGCCGACGGCGATGATCGCGGTGACCGACACCTGCTGGAGGATGTTCTCCAGATTGCCGAGCGAGGCGAACGACGGACTGGCGATGCTGAAGAACGCGATGAGCGCGATCAGGGTTATGAAGGGGGCGATGTTGCGCAATTGATCGCGCAGGAAATCGCCTAGGCGAAAGGCGCGGGTGGAGCGCGCTTCGGCGCTTGGCGTGTTCATGGCAGTCCTGTGGTCAAGCGGCCGCCAACAGGCGATCCTTGCTGATCGCTTCGCCGGCGAACTCATGCGCGATCTCGCCTTTGCGCATCACCAGCACCCGGTCCGCGAGCGAGAGCACGGTTTCCGGCTCGGTCGAAAAGACGACGATGGCGATACCCTGATCGCGCAACCCGCGCACGATCCTGACCACGTCCTCCTTGGCCCCCACGTCCATGCCCCGCGTCGGCTCGGCGAGCAAAAGAATGCGCGGGTTGTGGGTCAGCCACTTCGCCAGCGCCACTTTCTGCTGATTGCCGCCGGAGAGCGCGCCGAGGCGCGCTTCGATGCGGGGCGGACGAATGTCGAGGGCCTTGACCTGCTCGGCCGCGATTTCCCGCTCGCGGTCAGGCTTCAGCAGCCATCGCGACAGGCGTTCGAGGATGGCGATCGAGATATTCTTGTACACCGGCTCGTCGCCGAACAGCATTGCGCGACGGCTTTCCGCCACATAGGCGACGCCCGCCCGTTTGGCGGCGGCGGTGTTCGACAGCGCCTTGGCTTCGCCGTCGATCTCGAGCGAGCCGCTGTCGGCGCGCAACTTCCCGAACAAGGTGCGCGCCAGCTCCAACTGGCCGCAGCCCATGAAACCGTAGATGCCCAGCACTTCGCCGGCGCGCGCGTCGAACGTCACGTCGCGATAGGACGGAAGCAGCGTCAACGCCGAGGCGCGAAGCGCGACCGGCGCCTCGGGACGACTCTCGAGCTTGATCTCGCCGAGGTAGCTCTCCTCGAGCTCCTCGCGGCCCAAGCCGATCATCCGCTCGATGATCCAGCTCTTGTCGATGGCCGGCGTGACCTCGGCGTCCGCGACGTTGCGGCCATTGCGAAAGATGGTGATCGCGTCGGAAACCTTGAGGATATCGTCGAGGAAATGCGAGATGAAAATAATGCTTCGTCCGCCCTCGCGCAGTTTGGCGAGAACCGCGAACAAGCGCTCGATTTCCGGGGGCGACAATGCGGAGGTCGGCTCGTCGAGGATGATGATGTGCGCGCCCGAGAAAAGGACGCGGGAGAGCTCGACCAGTTGCTGCACCCCGATGGGAAAATCGCCAAGGCGCGCGCGAGGATCGATGTCGAGCCCGAGGTTCTTCAGTTGCACCGCCGCGGTCTCGGCCATCCGCCGCCAGGCGATGACGCCGAAGCGGTCGACGGGTTGGGCGCCGAGAAAGACATTCTCGGCGACACTCAACTCTGGCGCGACGCTAAGCTCCTGATGGACCATGCCGATGCCCGCAGCGAGCGCGTCGCGCGACGAGCGGAAATGGACCTCCTTCCCGTCGACGCGCATGTGGCCCGCGTCGGCAGAATGGACGCCGGCGATGATCTTCATCATCGTGCTCTTGCCGGCGCCGTTCTCGCCGGCCAGACCATGAATCTGACCGGCGAGCAGCGTAAAGTCGACGCCTCGAAGCGCCTGGACGCCGCCAAACGACTTCGAGATGCCCGTCAGTTCGAGCAGCGCCATGGCGAGAGGCCGGCGGCGGTTTAGATGAGGAACTGCTCCTGCATCCAGAGCATGCCGTCAGCGTTGTTCTTGGTGACGACCGGGCCGTCGGTGACGATGTTCTTCGGGATGTCCTTGCCGGTCTTCGCCCCCTGCACCACCGCCTGCACGCCGGCGACGATCGCCCCGCCATGGATGCGGCACGATGGATTGCGCACTGTGGCGTACATCTGCCCGTCTTGCACAGCCTTGATCGCCGGCGGCATCGCGTCCACGCCGCCGATCTTCGTCTCGGTGCGGCCCTTCGCCTGCATCACTTTGTAGGCGGCGAGCGCCATGTCGTCATTGTGGAAGAACGCCGCGTCGATCTTCGGGTACTTGGTCAACAGCGTCTCCCAGATGCGCGCCACCTTGGTCACGTCCCAGTCGGCTGGCTGCTCGTCCAGAACCTGGATCTTCGGGAATTTGGAGACGACCTCGTGGAAGCCTTTTGCCCGCCCCTGCGCCCCAGTGTGGCCCAACGCGCCCTGTGTCATGGTGATCGTGCCTTCGCCGTTGATCGCGTTGACAAGCGCCTGAGTGACAGCAGAGCCCATGAACACATTGTCCGGCGCGAGGAACGTGTGCACGTTGATGGTGTCGAGCGGCGCGATCAGCGTGTCCATGTCGATAACCGGAATCCCGGCGTCGATCATCTTGTTCACCGGCGCGGTCAGCGTGCCGATGCCGAACGCCTGGATGGCGACGAAATCCCACTTCTGCGAGGCCATGTTGTCGATCGCGGCGCGCTGCTTGACCGCGTCGAGCTGCCCGTCGAACCAGGTGACGTCGACGTTGAACAGCTTGCCCCAATATTCGGCCGCCTGCTTGCCCTGGGCGCACCAGGTCGCCTGCAATCCGGCGTTGGAAAAGGCGGCCTTGAGCGGCTTTTCCGACTTGCCAGCGGCCTCGGCCAACGCCTGCGAGATCATCGGGTTGACACCCAATCCGCCGAACAGGGCAGCGGCCCCCGCGCCCGCGGCCGCTGCCTTCATCAGCCTGCGGCGATCTTCCGAAATCAACTTCTTATCAGTCATAACTTCCTCCCTGCGACCTGGCGTTCTTCGCCAGTCGTCGCACACGGGCCGGACCATGACATAGAACGTTATTGGGGATCAATACTCTGGCCCATCCCCGCCCGCGATAGCCCGTCGAGAGACGGGGGCCGTCGCCTATGGCGGGGCGGGTTATGCGGGGGTTGAGTTTAGCGCGCAAGTCTTGGCCGTGGCGGCCGCGTTAGTCGCATGGCGAGCGCGAGCCCGATCACAACGCCGATCGCGAGCGCCGTAAGCGTTGGTTGCGGGGTCCGCTGAAAGCGTACGCCGTTCCTGTCGATCACGATGAAGCCGAGCGGTTTGGCCGTCATTCCGCCGCCCACGCCTTTGGCGATCAGACCATCGCCTCCGCCAAGGCCGAACTTCGCCTGCGCGACGGGAATGACGGTTCTGTCTCCATCCACGATCGGCGAGCCGAACACGGCGGTCGCGTTAGCTTTCTTGCCAATCGCGTCGGCGAGCTCGGCAAGCTGGGGCGGAATGTCCTTCTGCAACGCTTCCGCTTCGAGGTCCGTCAAGCGCCCCATCAGTCCATCTCCTCAACCGGTTAACACGGGAAACTCGCGAGCGGCCTCTTTTGATCCATTTCAGGTGCTCCCGGACGAGTTTCCAACGTTTGGGTAATTTTCCCCCGGGACCTCATTCTGAGGAGCGCCGAAGGCGCGTCTCGAAGGATGATCTAGAGTGGCGGCGGATAGAGCGGCGTCCTTGGCGTCTTCTGGAGCGTTCTTCGAGGCCGCTTCGCGGCGCCTCAGAACGAGGTCTTGGGAAGACCTGGGCGCCACTCTTCCCCTCCAGGCTCTGCAGACGGGCGTGAGTTTGCTATTGTCGTGACTGGACGAAGGAAGGCGACGAGGAACCATGGCGACCCATCTTGCGGCGATCAAATGGGCGGCGAAGGAAAACGGCGAGGAGTTCCTCAGGGGCCGCTTCAGCCGAGCGCACACGATAAGCTTCGACGGCGGGACGGAGGTTCCTGCCTCGGCTTCGCCGCATGTCGTGGGAAAATGGGCGGTCGAGGCCGCCGTCGATCCGGAGGAAATGCTGGTCGCGTCTCTCTCCAGCTGCCATATGCTGTCGTTCCTAAATCTGGCTCGGGTGGCCGGCTTCACAGTCACCGCCTACGAAGACCACGCCGAAGGCGTGACCGAGGAAATCGCGCCGGGCCGCCTGGCGGTGACCAAGGTCAAGCTCCGGCCGAAGATCGAATGGGCCGGCGCCTCTCCCAAGGCGGAGGAGCTCGATCGCCTGCACCACCAGGCTCACGAAATCTGCTTCATTGCGAATTCGGTGAAGACGCAGGTCATGGTGGAGTAGCACGCGTTCCCGCCGCCGCAAGCGGGGCGCGAGAGAGGTCAGCAACCCTTGCAGATGCTGTTGTCGATCTGGTTATTCTCTTGCTGAATCTTGCGATCCAGCGGCGTCGGCCCCGACGCTTGAGGAACACCTGGCCGCGGGACGGTTGCGCCGGTCGACGTCAGGTAGTCCTCATCCAGAAGCCGCCCCGGCGCCGGCTTGCTCAGCTCCGGAGCCACAAGACTGTTGTCTTGCCCGTAGGCCGCAACGCCGGCAGTCGCCGCAAGAAGGAAAGCGGCGATGACTATCGATTTTGCCATGATCCGACCCTCGCCAATGAGGACGCCAACGCGGCTCAGATCGCGCTGGTTTGCCTTGGTTTCAAGCGCCCGACAAGGTCAAAATGTCGTTGAGGCGGCTTGCGGTCCCGCGGCGCCTTGTTCGCGCGGGAGGCTTTCGGCCCCAGACACTCCCCGCCGGCGACGGAAAAGGTTGCGGCCCAACCTCCGGTCGCGCGACCCGAACGTTCCGGCGGCGCCTGCCGCATCAGATAACGGCCGCCTAAGAAACCCGAGCGACGCCGCCGTCGTCGAACTCGCGAGCGCGCACACGCAGGATAGCTGCGGCATTGACAATTCGCACCGCCGCGGGGAAAGGGTCGCCCCCCGCTTCAAGGACAATGCGCGCCGATGACTGACGTCCGCCTTCAGACCCTGATCGAAGAGGCCTTCGAGGATCGCGCCACGATCACGCCGGCGACGAAAGGCGATGCGCGTGACGCGGTCGAGGAGGCGCTCAGCCTCCTCGACCAGGGCAAGGCGCGGGTGGCGGAGAAGCTGCCCGACGCAACCGGGCCAAACTCGTGGAAGGTCAATCAGTGGCTGAAGAAGGCGGTGCTCTTGAGCTTCCGGCTCAGCGATAATGCGCTCATCGACGGGGGGCCCGGCCAGGCGACCTGGTGGGACAAGATCCCGTCCAAGTTCGAAGCCTGGGGCGAAAACCGCTTCAAGGACGCCGGCTTTCGCGCCGTTCCGGGCGCGATTGTGCGCCGCTCGGCCTTCATCGCTCGCGACGTGGTTCTGATGCCGAGCTTCGTCAATCTCGGCGCCTATGTCGATGAAAAGACCATGGTCGACACCTGGGTCACGGTCGGCTCGTGCGCGCAGATCGGCAAGAACGTGCATCTCTCGGGCGGCGTCGGCATTGGCGGGGTGCTCGAGCCGCTGCAGGCCAACCCGACCATCATCGAGGATGATTGCTTCATCGGCGCGCGCTCGGAGGTGGTCGAAGGCGTGATCGTCGGCGAGGGGTCGGTCCTGTCGATGGGCGTGTTCATCTCGGCCTCGACCAAAGTCATCGACCGCGCCACCGGCAAGGTTCATATCGGCCATGTGCCGCCTTATTCGGTGGTCGTGCCCGGCTCCCTGCCCGGCAAGCCCCTGCCCGACGGTTCGCCCGGGCCCTCGCTCTATTGCGCCGTGATCGTGAAAACCGTCGACGCCCAGACCCGGGCGAAAACGGGGATCAACGAGCTCTTGAGGGAATAAGGCCGGCGCCCCTCCCCTCGTTCTCCAGGAGAGACCGGCGGTGCATCTGCCGAGCTTCGCAGTCGCGCGGCTTGAGCGCCGCATGTGGGCTCTGGTTACCGGCAATGTGTTGCGACGATCCGCCAGCTCGGCGATTGTCATTGCGAGCGAAACGAAGCAATCCAGGGGAAACCGGGGCGCTCGACGATTTCTGGATCGCCGCGTCGCTTCGCTCCTCGCGATGACGGCGGCTAGAACGGCTAGATGAGCACCGTCCAGGCCGCCAAAAAACTTCGCCGTTCTACTGGGCCAGCAATTTGGTTGCAGAAAACCAGAAATTGAACTATGCTGCGCCCATGAACAATTTTGCAGCTTCCCCCATAGTCTTGACCGCAGGCTTCCATCTCCGTGCCGCTCGACGCCGGGGAAAAGGGGGTGAAAAATTTTTCCGCCGAAAATCCCGTGTAACCCATTGAAAAGTCTAGATTCGGCCGAGAGATCCAAGGAAATCCAAGAGAATCCAAGGCTCAAAAGCGGGGGTTCTAAAACCGAAACGCCGAGGCGCCAAGAAAACCCAAAAGCGAGTACGACGCCTGAGAATCGACGGCGCGGCCGCAAAGAGGCGATTCAGCCGCCAAAGCTATAAGGGCGATCCGGCGACCCAAGCGAATCGCGCCCAAACCGCATTTTCCGTCAGCGGCCCCATCTCAGGCTGGGCGTCTCGACCGGCGCATCCCACAGGGCTACGAGCTCTTCGTCGAGCATCGAGATCGTGACCGAGCAACCAGCCATGTCGAGCGACGTGACGTAGTTCCCGACAAGAGAGCGAACGACCTTCGCGCCGCGTTTCTCCATCTGGGTCCGGGCGGCGTTGTACATGAGATAGAGCTCCATCATCGGAGCGCCGCCGAAGCCGTTCACCAGCAGCAACGCCTCGCCGCGGATGTCCGCCAAATCGCCGGCGATCGCGCCGACGAGCTCCTCGGCGATGCGATCCGCGGGCGCCATTGGGACGCGATGGCGGCCAGGCTCGCCGTGAATGCCAACCCCCATCTCCATTTCCGCTTCGCCGAGTTGAAAAGTCGGCCGGCCGACCGCCGGAACCGTGCAACTCGTCAAGGCAACTCCCATGGAGCGCGTGCGTGCATTGACGCGCTCACCAAGGCTCTTAAGGGACGCAAGATCGCGCCCCATTTCGGCGGCCGCCCCCACGATCTTCTCGACGACCAGAGTGCCCGCGACACCACGACGTCCTTGACTGAAGGTCGAGCTTTCAACCGCCACGTCGTCGTCCGTGATTATGGTTTCGATTGGACTTTCGACGAGCTCTGCGGCCATCTCGAAGTTCATGCGATCGCCGGAATAGTTCTTGACGATGAAAAGAACTCCCGCGCCGCCGTCCATGGCTGTGGCGGCGGCCACCATTTGATCCGGCGTCGGGGAGGTGAAGACCTGTCCGGGGCAGGCGGCATCCAGCATCCCATATCCGACGAAGCCTGCATGCAGCGGCTCATGACCGCTGCCGCCGCCGGAAATCAACGCAACCTTGTTTGGCGTAAGATGCGCGCGGCGGATGAACTTGTCCTCGGGCCCGAGCACAACGAGACCGGCGTGGGCCGCAGCAAAACCCGCCAGGCTGTCCGAAAGAATGGCGTCGACATCGTTCATGAACTTTTTCATGGACTTTCCTCCCGGTCATCTTCCTTCGCCGAGCAGCAGCGCTAGTCGATGCACGACGTCAAAGATAAGCGTTTCCAGTTGATGATTCTTCGCGATGCTTCCAAGGTCCGGCAGCGTGAGCGTGATCTTGTGCGGGTGCGCCCCATCAGAGGCGAGGCCAAGTCGGCCAGGATGCGCCCGAGAGTAGGCCTTCAAAAAGGCGGCCCGCTCCTGGGTGGAAAAATGACAGATTTCGAAAATGATCGCGACATGTCGAGCAGGTATGGGAACCTCGTAGGCGGGGTTTGAAATCTGCGACACAAAGCTCCGAATTCTTGCCAATGGCCTCGGCGAGTCGCTGCCGCATCCCCGAGGGACGGCTGTCGAGCGCGGTCTTGAGGAGCTGTTTGTATTCGGCGACGCTTGCGGGCGCATCCCGTTTGGCGCGCATTTCAACCGCACCGGGCAATCGCCGCCTTCAGCCGACCGAGAGCTGCAGGCGCGACCGAAAACGCTTCCAGTCCGCATTCGATCAAGGCTGGCGTACAGCGCGGATCGGCCGCCATGTCGCCGCAAAGGCTGACGGGAGCGCCGGTCTTCTTGCCATGCTCAACAGTGCGCCGAATGAGTTCCAGGACCGCCGGATTGAGGGGATCGGCCAACGCGGCCAGTTCGCCCGCGCCTCGGTCACAGGCGGTCACGTACTGGACAAGATCGTTGCTGCCAATTGAGTAGAAATCGGCGTCAAAACGATCAATCGTGAGCGCCGCCGCGGGCACCTCCACCATGACGCCGAGCGGCGGACGGCGGGCTGGAAGCCCTTCGGTCCCAAGCTCGGCCATCGCGGCGTCAAGATGCGCGCGAGCCTCCGCGAGTTCTCCGGGAGTCGTCACCATTGGCAGCATCACTCTAAGATTTCCAGTTGCGCCGGCGCGTGCGAGCGCGCGCAGCTGCGTCCTGAACACCTCCGGTCTGCGCAGCAATAGGCGCAATCCGCGAACGCCGAGAAAGGGATTCGCCTCGCCGTCGAACGTGACGCCCGCAATCGGCTTGTCGCCTCCGGCGTCAAGCGCTCGGATGGTGACGGGCTTGGCGCCGGCCCAATCGAGAATTGCGCGATAGGCCTCATTTTGCTTGACCTCGCTAGGCGGCGCGCGGCCAGGTTCGAATAGAAATTCCGTCCTCACGAGGCCGACGCCGTCCCCATGAGCGGCATCCGGCGAAAGATCGCCCAATTCCTGAATGTTGACGAGCGCCAGGATTCTTCGCCCGGAGCGGGTGACCGCGGGCGCCTGGGCAAGCAGGCTCTCGTCCGCCCGGCGCTTGGCAAGGTCGGCTGCGTGCAGGCGCCAGTCAGCCAGCCTTGCTTCCGAAGGCGCAATCTCGACCTCCCCCCGCTCGCCGTCCAGCAAGACCCACTCGCCCTCTGCCGCCGGAAACTCTCCGAGACTGACAACCATCGGCACCCCTCGAGCCCGCGCGAGCGTGGCGACGTGGCTCGTCGCGCTGCCCGCCTTCAGCGCGATGCCGGCGCCGCGCGCCCAGTCAATTTCGAGGAAGCGCGAAGGCGCCAAGTCGTCGGCGACGAGAATTGCTCCGTCCGGCAACGATGGGGCGGTATTCGATTCTCGTGAGAGCGCACGCGACACACGGTCACGAATATCGATGAAGTCTGACGCGCGGGCTCGGAAATATTCGTCACTGGCCGCCTGATAGTCCGCGATCTGTGTGTCGAGCGCCCGCGTCCATGCCTGTCCGGCTGACGCCCCAACGCCGATTTCGGCGAACGCAGGGGCGCACAAATCCTCGTCCTCCAGCAACGTGAGCTGGAATTCGATTATCTCGGCGGCCTCACTCGGCTGCGAGCCCCCGAGCGCTCGGAGTTCCGAGGCGGCGTCCGCTATCGCCTGCTCCAACGCCGCGCGCTCCGCCTCCGGGAAGCCGAAGCTCGAGGTCTTGGCGACGCCATTCGCAAGACTGGAAATGCGGCCGGCGGCGAGGCCCGGCGCAGCGGCGCGGCCGCGCAGCCGAACGGTCTCAGCCGTCATCGGCAAAGTCCCCTTCGACCAGAGCGACAAGAGCATTGACCGCCGCCCGGGCGTCCGCGCCTTCCGCGCGAAAATGCAGGATCGAATCGTGAGGCGTCTTCGCCGCCATGAGCTTGACGATGCTCTTTGCGTCTATCCATGGCCCGTCGACAGACGCGGCGAGGGAGATCTTGGAGGAAAACTTTTTCGCAAGCTTGGTGAGCTTGACCGAGGGGCGCGCATGCAGACCAGCTTCATGACGCAGGCGCACCGACGCGGCCACGATGTTTTGAGGGGAAGCGGAAGTCGGATCGGAGAACGCGGTCATTTCACCTCGGCGATAATTCTTCCGCAGTCGCGCGCACTTCGGCCAGGCTGGCGCCGCCCGACGCTTCCGTCGCCGCCATGATCGCGCCTTCGACGATCGGCGAATTGCAGAGCACAACCCGGTCGCGGCGATCGTCCGGCAACAGTTCGATCGCCATCTCGCTGTTGGTCTCGGCGCCGCCCAGATCAACCAGGATCGCAACGCCGCGCGGGGACCAGGCCCGCTCGATCGCCTCCAGGATTTTCTGAACGTCGGTTCCGAGCCCACCATCAGGATTGCCGCCGCAATGGGCGACCTTGACCTCGTCGCCAACCATCTGGCGCACCATCTCGGCCGTGCCCCGCGCGACATCTGGCGAGTGTGAAACGATCACCAAGGAGACGTTCTCGCTCACGCTTGTTCATCCAAAAATGGCGACAGAGCTTCGACGATCATTTCGCTCGACCGCGCGCCCGGGTCCATGTGCCCGATGCTGCGCTCGCCGAGAAAGGAGGCGCGGCCCTTAGTGGCGCGCATCGAAATCGTGGCGGCCGCGCCGCCCGCCGCCGCCTCACGCAACCGAGCTCCGAGATCGGGCCCGTCGGCGCGCATCGCATCGCGCACGGGGGTCAAAACGTCGAGCATGGTCTTCTCGCCTACGGTCGATTTTCCGCGCGCCGCCACCGCGTCGACGCCGGCGGAGAACACTTCTGGCAGGATGGCCATGGTTGGTTGTCGATCGCCGAGCGCCTTGCCCATGCCCATAAAAAGACTGCCGTACAGGGGCCCCGAAGCGCCTCCAACCTTCATCACCAAAGCCATGCCGACCGCCTTCAGGGCTTCTCCAGTCGGCTTTTCAACAATCGAAGTCGAGATCGGCCAAAACCTGCGCGCAGCCTCGTTTCATGTTGATTCCGTGATCGCCGTCGCCGATCGCCTGATCAAGTTCGGTGAGCTCGGACGCGCTGGCGATCAATCGCTCGGCCGCTGCGGCGATCATCGATCTGAGGAGAGCGGGATCATGAGGCATGGGGCTCAGCCTCATTCCGCCGCGATGCCGATGCGACGCCCGGCGGCGTCGAAATATAGCGGATTGAGCAAAGACAACCCGACCTCCTGGCCGGCGGAGAGCGGCCGGTGCGGGTCGGCCAGAGTGACCAGGGAATGGCCCTTGTATTCGATATGCACGTGGTTCTGATCACCGAGGTGCTCCACGCGGCTCACCTGCCCGACGGGGCCGGCGCTCATTGTCTCTGTTATCTGAAGATGCTCTGTCCGCACGCCGATTGTTGTCGCGCGAGCAGGCGTCCGCGCCTCCGCTGCGAACTCCGCCGGGAGCAGATTGATGCGCGGCGAGCCGAGCCGGGTGGCGACATAGAGGTCGTTCGGGCTCTCGTAGATCTCCCGCGGCGTCCCGATCTGAATGAGAGCTCCCTCACGCATGACCCCGATGCGGCTCGCCATCGTCATGGCTTCGATCTGATCATGAGTGACGTAGAGCACGGTTGCTCCAAGGTCGGCCTGGATGCGCTTGAGCTCCAGGCGAAGGTCGGCGCGCAACTTGGCGTCGAGCGACGAAAGCGGCTCGTCCATCAGATAGATTGCCGGCGAGCGAACCAGGGCGCGTCCGATGGCGACGCGCTGCATCTGGCCGCCGGAGAGCTTGGTGACCCGCTCCTCCAGCTTGTCGGAGATCCGCAGCAGCGCCGCGACTTCGTTCACCCTCTGTCGAATCCGCGGTTCGGGCGACCGCCGTGCGGGCGAGCGCAACGGGAACGCCAGATTGTCGAACACCGAGAGATGCGGGTAGAGCGAATATTGCTGGAACACGAAGGCGACATCGCGCTGCGCAGGCGAGGCGCTTGTGACATCCTGGCCGGCAATGAGGATCCGCCCGGCGTCCGGCCGCTCGAGGCCGGCGATCAGGCGCAAACTCGTGGTCTTGCCCGCGCCGGTCGGCCCAAGCAACACCACGAATGCGGCGTCGTCGACTGTGAGCGACAGGTCGGAGACCGCGCTCGTCGCGCCAAAGCGTTTCGAAACGCCCTCGAGCGCCACCTCAGCCATGGGCGAGCTCCATCGCGGGCGCATGATCGTGGAGCGCGGTCAGGATGGCGCGGCCGGAAGCGGCGTCGAACAGCGAGATACAGTCAGGACGGAATTCGAGCCCCACCCGGTCGCCGACCGACACCTTCAGATTGGCGGCCAACCGGGCTTTCGCCAAGCCATGCTGGGTCGTGACGGTGACGATCTGCGTGGTGCCAAGATATTCCGTGCCGAAAACCTCGCCCCGCAACGGGGCTTGATCGTTCAGGCGCACATGCTCGGGACGCACGCCGAGGATCAGATCGCGCGCCGACAGGCCCTTGCGTGGCGCCGGAATGGCGATTTCGGCGCCGCCGAGCCGGACCTTGGCGCGGCCGGGCTCCAGCGAGTCGTGGAAGGTCAAGAGGTTCATGGGCGGAGAGCCGATGAAATCCGCGACGAAGACCGACGCCGGACGATCATAGATCTCCTGTGGCGCCCCCAGCTGTTCGATCACGCCATGGCTCATCACAGCGATCTTGTCGCCAAGCGACATCGCCTCGATCTGGTCGTGCGTGACATAGACGGTGGTGGCCTTGAGCCGGTCGTGCAGTCCGCGCAGCTCGCCGCACATGACCTGACGGAATTCCGAATCGAGCGCGCCCAGCGGTTCGTCCATCATGAACGCGAGCGGCCGTCGCACGATGGCGCGTCCGAGAGCCACACGCTGCCGATCGCCGCCCGACAGACCTGACACTGGGCGATCGAGCAATTCGGTGATCCGCAGAATGCGAGCGGCTTCCTCGACCCGCGTCTTGATCTCAGCGCGCTTCACGCCCATCGAGACCAACGGAAAGGCGATATTTCGCCGCACGTTCATGTGCGGATAGAGCGCGAAGAGTTGGAATACGAAAGCGATGTCGCGGGCCGAGGCGCGCTTGAGCGTAACGTCATCGCCCGCCAGCAGAATGCGGCCCGAGGTTGGCAGCTCCAACCCGGCGATCATGCGCAGCGTGGTCGTCTTGCCGCAGCCGGACGGACCGAGCAGGCAGAAGAACTCGCCATCCTCGACGGTAAAGTTCGAGTCCTTGACCGCGACGAAATCGCCGAAAGACTTGTGCAGAGATTGAACCCCGATCTGCGCCATGACCCCGCGCCCTAATCCGGGAACTTCGTGACAACGACGAACATCACGACGCCGGTCAGGATCGTTGTGAAGGAGTAGGCGTACAAGACGAGCCAGAACGGTTGGCACAACATGACGACGCCGAGGGAGATCACGACGGTCGCCAGCGTTTCCCACGGCCCACGGTGGAACGGGTGTCGCCATGCCGGCGCGTCTGTTTTCGACGGCTCGGTCCTGATGGTCATCGGCGCACCGCCCCGAATGTGATGCCGCGCAGAAGGTGCTTTCTCAGCGCGATGGTGAAAATCATGATCGGCAGCAGAAACAGGGTCGTTGCCGCGGCGACCGCAGGCCAGTTTTGGCCGCCCTCGCCGATGATGAAGGGGATATAGGGCGGCATCGTCTGCGCGTTCGAGCTCGTCAGCAAGAGATTGAACGCGTACTCGTTCCACGAGAAAATCAGGCAGAAGATCGAGGTCGCCGCTATGCCGGTCGCCGCCTGCGGCAGCACAACCTTTCGAAACGCCTGCAGCCGCGTGTAGCCGTCGACCAAAGCCGCCTCCTCGTATTCGCGAGGAATCTCGTCAATGAAGCCCTTGAGCAACCACACCGCGAGCGACACGTTCACCGCCGTGTACAAGAGGATCATCCCGATCCGCGTGTCGTAGAGGCCAAGCCACCTATACATGATGTAGATCGGGACCGCGACCGCGATCGGCGGCATCATGCGCGTCGACAGGATGAAAAATAGCAGGTCATCGGCGAGCGGCACGCGAAAGCGCGAAAACCCATAAGCCGCCAGCGTCCCGAGGAAAGTTGCGAGAATGGTCGAGCCGAAGCCGATGATCAGGGAATTCGAGAAACGCTCAACGACCCGCGACGGGCCGGCAATCACCATGTCGCGGTCGCGGGCGATCTTCTCGTACCATGTCTTGGGCGGCGGCAGCTTGGCGATGAAATCGTGCGACTGACGCGTCTGCACCGTGAACAGATCGACAAATCCTTCGAGCGTCGGCTTGAAGAACACCTTCGGCGGATACGCGACTGCGTCCTCCTGCGACTTGAACGCGGTCGCCCCGATCCATATCAGAGGCAGGATCGTGACGATGGCATACAGGACGACGACGGCGCCGGCCAGCCAACGGACGAGCGGCGACGGCTCGGAGAACGGACGTGGGGCCGGGAGCGCGCTCATTGCTGTTTCACTTTGTTGAGCGCCTTCACATAGATGTTGGCCGCCCCGAATATCGTGACAAAAAGGATTACAGCGAGCGCTGAGGCGTAGCCCGTTTCCCACTTTTCAAACGCGGCGCGCTTCAGCGTGATCGAGACCAGTTCGGTGGTCGATCCTGGTCCCCCCGAGGTGAGCAGATTGACCAAGTCGAACATTACGAACGACTGGATCGCCTGGAAAAGCACGGCGAGCATGAGGAAAGGGAGGACCATCGGGAACGTGATCGACACGAATTGCCTCAACGGGGAGGCCCGGTCGACCTCCGCCGCCTCGTAAATGTAATCCGGGATCGAGCGCAGACCGGCCAGGCAAATCAGCATGACATAGGGCGTCCACATCCAGGTGTTGACCAGCACGATCGTCCACGGCGCCAAGGCGACGCTTCCGATCATTGTGAACGAGCTCGGCGCGACGCCGGTGAAAAAGCCGATAAGATAATTGAACGGCCCGATCTGCGGCTGGAATAGCAAGGTCCAGAAATTGCCAACCACCGCCGGGGACAACATCATCGGCAGCAGGATGACGGTCGTCCAAAAGCTGTGGCCGCGGAATTTTTGGTTGATGAGCAACGCGAGGCCCAGGCCGACCAGGACCTGCAGCGCGATCGTCCAAAAGACAAAATGCGCGGTGATCTGGAAGTTCGCCCAGATGTCCTCATCGGTCAGAATGTCGGTGTAATTGTCGATGCCGATGAATCGGGCGGGCATGGGCAAGTTGGCCATCAAGCCGGTGAACGACAGCCGGATCGCCCAGATCAGCGGAAAGATGTTGATCGCGAGAAGCAACAGCATCGTCGGCAGGATGAAAAGCCAGGCGACAGCCCGATCCGATAGGCCGCGCACCCGCACTGCCGTCGCCGGCGCCCGGAAGGCTAATCCTTCGGCGATGCCTCTTGCGTTATTCGTCACCGACATAACCTGCCCGCTCGTGAGCCAATCCCGTCTCCCCGGCGGATTGCGCCGCCGGGGCGGGTTTCAGAGAACCAACCGTCGCGCGGTCAGGACGGATCCTTGCCTTCCTGCTTGAACACCTTGACCCAATCCTTGACCAACGAGTTCGAGCGCTTGCTCCGAAGTGCCCTTGTTGGCGACGACATAATCGTGGACTCGGTTCTGCATGTCGAGGAGGAGCGGGACGTACAAGGGCTCGGCCCAGAAGTCCTTGACCATGCCCATCGACTCAACGAATGACGGCGCATAGGCGGCGCTCTTCTTATAGGCGTCCGACTCAAGCACGGCCTTGGACGCCGAGGCACCGCCGAGATCCGTCCACTTCTGCTGAACCTCCGGCTGCGCGAACCACTTCACATAGGCCAACGCATCGTCGACATTCTTCGAGGCCGCGACTACCGAAAGCCCCTGACCGCCAAGCTGAGTGAAATCGCCAGCAGGACCGGCCGGGTTCTTGAAGAACCCGATCTTGTCCCCGCCGACGTTCGGGTCCTTGGCAAGGCCGGGGAAGAACGCATACCAGTTCATCTGCATCGCGACCTGGCCTGACTTGAAGGCGTCAAGACCCTCCGACATATAGGCGTTCGTCAGGCCGGGAGGCTGGCAGCAGGTAAACAGCTCCTTGTAGACGTCCAGTCCTTTGGCGGCGCCGGGCGAGTTGACGAAGCCCTCCATGTGGTAGGGATCCTTCGGGTCGCCATACTGGAACCCGTAATTGTACATCGCGTTGGTGGCACCCATCGTGATGCCTTCCGAGCCTCGCTCGCTGAAGACGTACGAGCCGTAGACTTTCTTGCCGTCGATTTCCTTGCCGGTGAAGAACTTCGCGACTTCGATCAGTTCGTCCCAGGTCTTGGGCGGTTCAAGTTCGCGATTGTACTTCGCCTTGAATTCGGCGCGAAGCTCGGGCTTGGCGAACCAGTCCTTCCGATAAGTCCAGCCGACCGCGTCGGCCATCGCGGGCAAACCCCAGTAGTTCGGCGTGTTCTTGGGCCATTCCGCATATCCGACGACGGTCGCGGGCAGGAACGTGTCCATCGAGATCTTGTTCTTGTCGAAGAAGTCGTTGAGCTTGACGTACCACTTGTTCTCCGCCGCGCCGCCGATCCATTGGCTGTCGCCGATGATCAGGTCGCATTCGCTGCTGCGCGAGTTGAGCAGGTTGATGAAGTGGTCCGCGTAGCTCGTCCAGGGGACGAACTCGTGCTTCATCGCAATGCCGGTCGCCTTGGTGAAATCTTTGTCGAGCTCGACCAAAGCGTTCGCCGGGTCCCACGCGGCCCAGCAAAGCGTCAGCGATTTCTGTTGAGCTTCGGCGGCGCCCGCCCACGCAATAGCAAAAAGGCTCGATGCAAACGCAACCGCAAGTGACGTCTTGTGCCGACTTATATTCGTTTCCTCCTTTGCTCGTCCCGAATTGCTTGGCGGATCCAAGCCGGGGCCGCAGCTTCCTCATCCTGCCCGTTCCAAGGAGCAGCGAGCGTTTAGTATTATGTTTAGTGCTAAAGCTAGGCACTAAACTCAACACCTGTCAAGAGCGGCGATTGTCCGGTGGCGTCCATCGCCGATTTCGGCATACACAATGCGGCCTACGGCTCGCTTGGCGCCGCCGTCGGCGTGATGACGCGGACGGCGATCTGCGTCATCTTCAGCTTGCTCGGCGCTGAGCTTGGCGCCGAGATTGAGCATCAAACCGCGCGCGAACTCGACGCTCTGAAAAACCGCTCGGATGACGCGGGGCCGTTCCGGCATCCTGGCTAATGCGGCAAAGCTACGCTCAAATTTCGTGTCGGGTTTTTGAAACCGGCGCGGGTCTGAGGCTTCGCCGCGCGCTCGTTGTCGCGCTCTATTTGGCGCCCGCCAGCAAGCCAATCTGGCGAGCCAGTTCCGATAGAGTGTAAGGCTTGTCGAGCCTGGGCAAGTGTCCTCCCGCCTTTTCTCGTTCCGAATAGCCCGTCGCCAGCAGCAGCGGCAGCCCGGGATAGGTCTCGCGCAACAGTTCCGCTAAAGCGACGCCCGACATTTCAGGCATGGCGTAGTCAAGAATCGCCAGATCTGGCCGCTCGCCTCCATGGACCGCCTCAAGCGCTTTCTTCGCCGACGTCATCTCGATCGGCTCATGCCCGAGCTCCCGCAACATATCCGCGGTCGCCATAAGAACAAGCGGATCGTCGTCAACCAGAAGGACGCGACGCGGGCGCTTGTCGACAGCGGCATGCGAAAGAGTCGCATCAGGCTCTATTGCGCGAGGGTCCGAGGCCACAGGAAGCCAAAGCAAAACCGTGGTCCCTTCACCCAATCGGCTCGCGATCTGCATCGCTCCGCCAGACTGGAGAGCGAGGCCGTGAACCATGGAAAGGCCGAGACCCAACCCCTTGCCTCCCCGCTTGGTCGAGAAGAAGGGCTCCGCGGCGCGCCTCAGCGTGTCGGCGTCCATTCCAATCCCTGTATCAGCGACCGAAAGATTCACATAGGAACCTGGCGCCAGTTGCTCAGGAAGTTGCTTCTCGTCGGCGATCCTGACCTTGATGACAATTTGCCCGCCGGAAGGCATCGCGTCCCGCGCGTTCAAGCCAAGATTGAGCAGGGAGAGTTCAAGCTGATTGCGGTCGATCCGAACATTGGGAAGATCGCTCGGCAGATCGGCGAGGATACGCACTTCAGCGTTCAACGAGTGGGACATCATTTCGACCATCCCGTTGACGACCTCCGATAGCGGAACGGACTCAGGCCTCAGATTCTGCCGGCGCGCGAAAGCCAACATGCGCTTGGTTAGCGAGGCGCCGCTGTTGGCGGCTTCCATCGCTCGTCCAAGCCAGCGGGTCAGTCGCTCGTCTTCCGTCACGCGGTTGCGCGCCAGCTCGAGGTTCGACAACACGACCATGAGGAGATTGTTGAAATCGTGAGCCAAGCCGCCTGTGAGCTGCCCGAGGCTCTCCAGCTTCTGCATCTGCGCCACCTGCGCTAGGGCCTCTTCCCTCTCTCGCGTCCGGGCTTCGACCCTCCTTTCCAGGTCCGCGTTTGCGGCGGCCAACTCGGCGGTGCGCGCTTCGACCCTTCTCTCCAGCTCCGCGTTCAGGATTTCGAGTTGGCGAGTTTTCCTAAAGAGATCGCAGAACACGCGCACCTTTGCGCGAAGAAGGGCCGGAACAATGGGGACCGGCAAATAGTCGACGGCGCCTGCCTCGTACCCTCGCAAGCTGTCGAATTCGGACAGGTGGACCGCGGAGACGAAGATGAGCGCAGTCTGGGCGAACCGCGGATGGTCGCGGATCATCGACGCCAGCTCAAATCCGTCGAGCTCAGGCATCGCGACGTCCACGAGAATGACCGCAACTTCGCTGCGCAGGAGTAGCTCCAGCGCCTGGCGGCCCGACGACGCCTTGATGAGATTCTCGCCCAACTCTTCAAGGATCACTTCGTAGCTGAGAAGCTTTGCCGGCTGATCGTCGACGACTAGGATGTTCACCGGATCGCGATCGCGCTGCATGGTCGTACCCATGCCCTAGCGATGTAGCCAGATGCGAAGTGCCGAAAGCAGTTGCTCGGTATTGACCGGTTTCGCCAGGTAGTCCGACGCCCCCGCCTCGAGACATCTTTCACGGTCGCCCTTCATCGCTTTTGCGGTGAGCGCAATGATCGGCAGTCGCCGCACCGAGGGATCCTCTCGAATCGCCTGGATGGTCTCGTAGCCATCCATTTCCGGCATCATAATATCCATAAGGACAATCGACACGCCTCGATCGGCCTTGAGAATTGCAATCGCTTCCCGGCCTGTTGTAGCGGTCAGCACCTCCATTCCGCGCCGCTCGAGCACGCTGCTCAACGCGAAGATATTTCTGGCGTCATCGTCGACGAGAAGCGTCTTGCGCCCGTGCAGATTTTCGTCGGAATTGCGCAGGCGCTCCAACATGCGTTGCTTGTCAGGCGGGAGATCCGCGACCACGCGATGGAGGATAAGCGCTGTTTCATCGAGAAGACGCTCCGGCGACTCGACCCCCTTCACAATGACGCTGCGCGCAATCGAGTGCAATTGCGCGTCCTCCTCGGCCGACAACTCACGGCCGGTGAACACGACGACCGGAACCTGCGTCAGAATGTCATCCTGGCGAATATGCTCAAGCAACTCGAACCCCGACATGTCCGGGAGTTTGAGATCAAGAACGACGCAATCGGTTGGACGCTCCCGAAGCATCGCCAAAGCTTTGCGCCCGTTGTCCGCGGTGACGACCTCAATGTCCTGGTGGCCGAGCAGCTCGGTTATGCCCAGGAGTTCAGCCGGATTGTCCTCGACGATAAGCAGCCGCTTTCGTGAATTGCGGGCGTATTCGGACAGACGAGCGATCGACGCCTTGAGCTTGTCCACGGTTGTCGGCTTATTGAGATACGCAAAAGCGCCACCCGCCAGCCCATGCTGCCGATCCTCGTCGAGCGTGACGATCTGCACTGGGATGTGCCTGGTGTGGGGATCCTGTTTCAACTCGCTCAGCACCGCCCACCCGAGCATGTCAGGCAGAAAAACATCGAGCGATATCGCCAGAGGCGAAAATTCCCGGGCGAGAGTCTAAGGCGTCCACGCCGCGGGAGGCGACTAGCACCTTGAGCCCGACGTCCCGCGCGAGATCGACGAGGATCCGCGCGTAGTGCGGATCGTCCTCCACGATCAATAACGCCGCGTCGCCCGGCGCAAGATGCGCTCGATCGTCGGTTGGTTGCGACAGCGTCTCTTCAGTCCGCTGCACGGGCCCCCCGTCCGCTCGCGCCTCGGAGCGCGTCCCGCTCGCTCCCTTGGCCACCACCCGAGCGGGCCCGACGTAGGACTGGGGCAGGTAGAGCGTGAATGTGCTGCCTTCGCCCGCTTTGCTTCGCAAATGGATTTCCCCCCCGAGAAGGTTTGCGAGTTCGCGACTGATTGCGAGCCCCAGACCGGTTCCTCCGTATCTCCGATTGGTGCTGGCGTCCGCTTGCTGGAAGGCCTCAAATATGAGGCGCTGCTTTTCCGGGAGAATGCCGATGCCGGTATCGGTCACCTCAAACGCGACGACGGTGGACGCGGACGCAAGCACCGGATGATTCGGGGTCCATCCTGACGTCGCGCCGGCGACCTGCATGCGCACTCCGCCATGTTCAGTGAACTTGATGGCGTTCGACAGCAGATTCTTGAGGACCTGCTGCAGACGTTTCGAGTTCGTCGTGATGTGCCGGAGTTCGGGGGCGATTGTGACGTCGAAAGACAGACCGCGCCGTTCCGCCTCGTGACGGAAGGGGCGGGTTACGGATTGCTCGAGCAAACTTAGCGTGATGTCCTCGGCGTCCACCGAGACGGTGCCGGATTCGATCTTCGAGAGGTCCAAGATGTCGCTAATCAGGTTCAGCAGATCGCTGCCGGCGCCATGAATCGTGCGCGCAAATTCAACCTGACGAGGCGTGAGGTTGGTGTCCGGGTTATCCGCGAGCTGTTGGCCGAGAATTAAAATGCTATTGAGTGGCGTGCGCAGCTCATGCGACATGTTCGCCAGAAACTCTGATTTGTACTTCGAGGTCAGCGCGAGCTCGCTCGCCTTTTCTTCAAGCGCTCGTCGGGCCTGCTCGATTTCATCGTTCTTGCGTTCGACTTCCGCATTTTGCTCAGCCAATTGCTGCGCCTTCTGCTCGAGCTGCTCGTTCGTCAGCTGGAGCTCCTTCTGCTGCGTCTGCAGCTCGGTCGCTAGCTGCTGCGACTGCTTGAGCAAGCCCTCGGTTTGCATAGTCGCTTCGATACTGTTGAGCACGATGCCGATCCCGGCGGTGAGCTGATCCAGGAACGTCTTTTGCAATTCGGTGAATGGAGAGACGGAAGCCAGCTCAATCACGGCTTTCACCTGGCCCTCAAACAGCACAGGGAGGACAATCAAATTAGAGGGTTTCATCTCGAAGATGCCCGTCCGGATCGGAACGACGTTGGACGGCACGTCGGAAATAAGCGTCGCGCGCGCATCAATTGCGCATTGTCCGATGATGCCCTCGCCCAATTGCAGCTTCTCGGGATGGCCTTCGGCGCCCGCGTCGGCATAGGATGCCAATAGCTTGAGGGCTGGCGCGCCTTCGGCGTCGACCAGGTAGATGACCCCATTCTGCGCGGCGACCTGGGGCGCCAGTTCGGAAAGGAGCATTCGACCGACAGCGGTCAGATCGCGTTGCCCCTGCAACATGTTGGTGAATCTTGCGAGATTGGTCTTCAGCCAGTCCTGTTCAGTGTTGCGCTCGGTCGTCAAACGCAAATTGTCGATCATCGTGTTGATGTTGTCTTTGAGCTCCGCCACTTCGCCGCGGGCGTTGACTTGAATCGACCGGGTGAGGTCGCCCTTGGTCACCGCGGTCGCGACCTCCGCAATCGCGCGCACCTGGGTGGTAAGGTTTGCGGCGAGCAAATTGACGTTGCCCGTGAGATCCTTCCATGTGCCGGCGGCGCCCGGCACATTCGCTTGACCGCCGAGGCGGCCTTCGACACCCACCTCTCTCGCAACTGTCGTGACCTGGTCCGCGAAGGTCGCGAGCGTGTTGGTCATATTGTTGATCGTCTCTGCCAGCGCCGCGACTTCGCCCTTCGACTTGACCGCCAAATCCTGTGTGAGATCGCCCCCTGCGACGGCCGTCACCACTTTCACGATGCCGCGAACCTGCTCGGTCAGATTAGCCGCCATGACGTTCACGGTGTCGGTCAAATCCTTCCAAGTCCCGGCGACTCCGGGCACGGCGGCCTGACCGCCCAATTTCCCCTCCGTGCCGACTTCGCGCGCGACGCGTGTCACTTCCGAAGCAAAGGCGTTCAGCTGATCGACCATCGTGTTGATCGTATTCTTCAGCTCGAGAATTTCACCTTTGACGTCGACCGTGATCTTGCGCGAGAGATCGCCGCGAGCCACCGCGGTGGTCACTTCGGCGATGTTTCGCACCTGCGTCGTCAGATTTGCCGCGAGAAGATTGACGTTGTCGGTGAGATCCTTCCACGTGCCGCCGACGCCCGGCACGAGCGCCTGTCCGCCGAGTTTGCCCTCGGTGCCAACTTCGCGCGCGACCCGCGTGACTTCGGCGGCGAAGGAGCGAAGCTGCTCGACCATCGTGTTCAGAGTGTCCTTGAGCAGCAGAATTTCGCCGCGGACGTCGACCGTAATTTTCTTCGACAGGTCGCCATTGGCGATCGCCGTCGCAACCTCCGCGATGTTTCTCACCTGTCCGGTCAGATTGGAGGCCATGAAATTGACGTTGTCGGTGAGGTCCTTCCACGTCCCGGCGACGCCCGGCACCGCCGCTTGGCCGCCGAGCTTGCCCTCGGTTCCGACTTCGCGCGCGACGCGCGTCACTTCCGAAGCGAACGAGTTCAGCTGATCGACCATCGTGTTGATCGTGTTCTTGAGCTCCAGAATCTCTCCCTTCACGTCGACGGTGATCTTGCGCGAAAGATCCCCGCGCGCAACCGCGGTGGTCACTTCGGCGATATTGCGGACCTGAGCCGTAAGGTTCCCGGCCATCGAATTGACGTTGTCGGTCAAGTCCTTCCACGTCCCAGCAACGCCCGGGACCTGCGCCTGGCCGCCAAGGCGCCCTTCGGTGCCAACCTCGCGCGCGACCCGCGTCACTTCCCCGGCGAAGCGATTGAGCTGATCGACCATCGTATTGAGCGTTTCTTTGAGCTGAAGGATTTCACCGCGCACGTCGACCGTGATCTTGCGCGAAAGGTCGCCGCCCGCGATCGCGGTGGCGACTTCGGCGATGTTGCGCACCTGACCGGTGAGATTGCCGGCCATCGAATTGACGCTGTCCGTGAGATCCTTCCAGGCGCCAGTGACGCCTGGCACCTGCGCCTGGCCGCCGAGACGTCCCTCCGTGCCGACTTCGCGCGCGACGCGCGTCACCTCTCCAGCGAACGCGTTGAGCTGATCGACCATCGTGTTGATCGTGTCCTTGAGTTCTAGGATTTCTCCGCGAACGTCGACGGTGATCTTGCGCGAAAGGTCTCCGCGCGCGACTGCCGTCGCCACCTGCGCGATATTACGCACTTGCCCCGTGAGGTTTGAGGCCATCGAGTTGACGCCGTCGGTGAGATCCTTCCAGGTGCCCGCGACGCCCGGCACCTGCGCCTGACCCCCCAATCGCCCGTCTGTTCCGACTTCGCGCGCGACCCGGGTCACTTCGCCGGCGAAGGCGTTGAGCTGATCGACCATCGTGTTGATGGTCTCCTTGAGCTGCAAAATCTCGCCGCTGACATTGACGGTGATTTTTTTAGATAGGTCCCCTCCCGCGATCGCCGTCGAAACCTCGGCGATGTTGCGAACCTGGGCCGTCAGATTGGAGGCCATCGAGTTGACGCTTTCCGTTAGGTCCTTCCACGTTCCCGCCACGCCCATCACGTTCGCCTGACCGCCGAGCCGGCCTTCGGTGCCGACTTCGCGCGCGACGCGCGTCACCTCGCCTGCAAAGCGGTTGAGCTGATCGACCATCGTATTGATGGTTTCCTTGAGCTGCAGAATCTCGCCGCTCACGTTGACCGTGATTTTCTTCGAGAGGTCGCCGCCCGCGATCGCCGTCGCCACCTCGGCGATATTTCGCACTTGCGCCGTCAGATTGCCGGCCATCGAGTTGACGCTATCGGTCAGATCCTTCCACGTCCCTGCGACGCCGAGCACCTGCGCCTGACCTCCCAGCCGACCTTCCGTGCCGACTTCGCGTGCGACCCGCGTCACCTCGGAAGCGAATCCGTTGAGCTGGTCGACCATCGTGTTGATCGTGTCTTTGAGCTCGAGAATCTCGCCGCGCACATCGACGGTGATCTTACGAGACAGATCGCCTCGAGCGACGGCTGTGGTGACTTGAGCGATGTTGCGAACCTGGTCGGTCAGATTGCCGCACATCGCATTGACGCTGTCGGTCAGATCCTTCCACGTCCCCGCGACGCCCGGCACAAGCGCCTGGCCGCCGAGCTTTCCCTCCGTTCCGACCTCGCGGGCCACTCGGGTCACTTCGGAGGCGAAGGAGCGGAGCTGATCAACCATCGTGTTGATCGCTTCCTTGAGCTGAAGAATCTCGCCTCGGACGTCGACGGTGATCTTCTTCGAGAGGTCGCCGTTCGCAACCGCGATGGTGACCTCGGCGATGTTGCGAACCTGGCCGGTCAGGTTGCTCGCCATCGAGTTCACGCTTTCGGTGAGATCCCTCCAGACGCCTGTCACTTCGCGAACCTGCGCCTGGCCGCCCAGTTTACCGTCGGTGCCAACTTCGCGAGCGACGCGCGTAACCTCTGAGGTGAAGACGCTCAGTTGCTTGATCATGGCGTTGACGATTTTCGCGGAACGCAGAAATTCCCCCTGCAGCGGACGCCCGTCCACGTCTAGCGGAACAGTCTGTTGCAAATCGCCTTGCGCCACGGCGGTGATGGCGTGAGTGACTGCGGCAGTCGGCCATAGGAGATCGTCAATCAGGGCGTTGACGGAACCCTCCATCTCGCCCCACGCGCCGGCGCTGAAACCGAGCCGGAGTCGCTTGCGCGTCCTTCCCTCCCGTCCAACCGTCTGGCCGACCTGCTCCAGTTGCTGCGCCATCCTCTCATTTGCGGAGACGATGTCATTGAACGAATCCGCGATCTTGCCCGCGAGCCCGAGTTCGTCGGTCGACAGTCGCGCGGAAAAGTCGCCGCTGCGGACCGCCTGCAGAGCATGCAATAGATTTCGCAAATATTTCTGGTTGCCCCTCCGTTCCCTCTCGCCTGCATGGCCTGCAACCCTCTTTAACTTGAGCGCAAGTGCAGGCTCACTTTCATCCATTTGATTTGCCTTTCTTTAAATAGCGCATCCCGAAGTCAAAGCGCTTCGGCGCCAGGCTTCGAGTTTTGCACGTAATATTGGGAAAAATACGAGGGACACGAGAGACGGAGCTGGACGCCCATAAGCGATCGTGCCAGCGGAGCTGTTGCAACCGTCGAGAAGACAAGCGCCCCACGCCTTTCGCTGCACACTGCTCCGCAAGGCCCAAACGCGCTGCACGAACGTAGAGTTCCTTGGACTACGAAAAAAAACGTGCCGAGTGAACGGCCGGCTATTGGGAGCGTCAACAAATCCTTGCCTTGCGCCCGAAACCCGCCCCAGCCGTTTGGGAAAAGATCACTGCCGAGTCGATCCGGCCTGTGGCAGGCAATGCCTTTACTCTACACTACCGCCGCTTTTATGAAGCGACCTGCGTCAGCCGAATGGTTTGCTTGCGCAAGAGTTGCCGCACCTCCCACGCCCCACCAGCCCGAACATCTCTATCCCATCGGCATATTCATCGGGGTCATGTTCTGATTCAGGTTGTACATGATCCAGAGCGACCCGATGATGATCAGGAAAACAATCAAAACGCCGAACGCCAGCGCCAGAATGTTATTGACGTTGTCGGGCCCAGTGGTGATGTGCAGGAAGAAGACCAGGTGCACACCGATCTGAGCGATCGCCAGCACCACGAGCGCGATCGGAATGCTCGGGTGCCAAACCAAAGACGTTCCGGCGATAAAGAAAGACACCGCGGTGAGCAGGACCGCGAGGCCGAGGCCTATCAGATAACCAACGACGCCTTCCGCGATCTCGTGGCGCCCCACGGGCTCGTCGCCGGGGGCATGGTCGGCTCCATGGAGCGGCTGATAGTCGTCGGTTGAGCTCATGCGCCTGCTCCGAAAAGATAGACGACCGTGAAGATCGCGACCCAGATGATGTCGAGCGTGTGCCAGAAGAGCGCGAAGCACAGGACACGACGCAGAATGTCCGCGCGGTAGCCCTTGGCGAACACCTGCGCGATCATCGTCAGCAGCCATAACGTCCCGAGCGTGACGTGAACGCCGTGACAACCGACCAAGGTGAAGAAGGCGGATAGGAACGCGCTGCGCGTTGGTCCCGCGCCCTGTTCGATCATGCCGACGAATTCGTGAATCTCGATCGCAAGGAAGCCAAGTCCGAGCACGCAAGTGGCGGCCATACCGCCGTAGTACATGAGGCCGTTGTGCGCCCTCGCTCCGATCGCGGCCAAGCCGCAGGTGAAGCTCGAAAGCAGGAGGCACGCCGTCTCGATCGCGACCTTGTGCAGGTCGAACAGATCCTTGCCGCTCGGCCCTCCAGCGGTCTCGCCGGAGAGCACCGCGTAGGTGGCGAAAAACGCCGAGAACATGATGATGTCGCTGAGCAGGAAGATCCAGAAGCCGTAGCCGACAATGATGCGTTTCGATGCCGGGTCGGTGTGATCTAAACGCGACTGCGGCAGGGCCTCGCGCCTCCTCGCGCCGGCCGTCGCCGTAGTCCGCGCCTGCCTGAAAGGCCGTCATGACAGGGCCTCCGCCCTGACAAGCGCTTCGCCACGCGCCTGGCGGTTGGCGCGGTCGATGCGAGCGACCTCCTCGGCCGGGATCTCATACTCGGTCCGATCGCGCCAAGCGAAGACGACGAATGTCGCGAAAGCGCCGACCAGGGCGACAATGACCAGCCACCAGATCTGCCAGATCATGCCGAAGCCCGCGAAGGTCGCGAAGAAGGCGCAGACGAAGCCCGTCGCGCTGTTTCTCGGCATTTCGATCGGCTTGTAGACCGGCTCGACCTTGGGGCCAGCCCCACGCTCGGCCAGCCGCGCCGTGCGCCAATAGTCGTCGATGCTCTCGACATGGGGCAGAAGAGCGAAATTGAACACCGGCGGCGGCGATGACGTCGACCATTCGAGCGTGCGGCCCATCCACGGGTCGCCGGTCACATCGCGCAGTTGCTCGCGATCGCGGATGCTGAGAACGAGCTGGGCCGCCTGACACACGATGCCGGCGAGAATGACGGCCGCGCCCAACGCCGCAACCAAGAGCCAAGGATGCCATTCCGGCACATCGTAATGTTGCATTCGCCGGGTCATGCCCATGAGGCCCACGACATAGAGTGGGACGAAGGCAAGGTAGAAGCCAACAAACCAGCACCAGAAAGCAGCCTTGCCGAGGCCCTCATGCAGACGGAAGCCAAACGCTTTCGGGAACCAATAGGTGTAGCCGGCGAACATCCCGAACAGAACGCCGCCGATGATCACGTTATGGAAATGCGCGACCAGGAACAGGCTGTTGTGGACCATGAAATCCGCGGGCGGAACCGCCAGCAGGACGCCGGTCAGGCCGCCGATGATGAATGTCACCATGAAACCGATCGACCAGAGCATCGGCGACGCGTAGACGATCCTGCCGCCATACATGGTGAAAAGCCAGTTGTAGATCTTCACGCCCGTTGGCACCGCAATAACCATCGACGCGATGCCGAAGATCGCGTTGACGTTGGCGCCTGCGCCCATCGTGAAGAAGTGATGCAGCCACACCATGAAGGAGACGACGCAGATCGCCAAGGTCGCCAGGACCATCGAGCGGTAGCCGAACAGCGGCTTACGAGAGAAGGTGGCTACAACTTCGGAGAACACGCCAAACGCCGGCAAGATGAGGATATAAACCTCCGGGTGGCCCCAGACCCAGATGAGGTTCATGAACATCATCATGTTGCCGCCGGCCTCATTGGTGAAGAAGTGGAAGCCGAGGTAGCGGTCGAGCGTCAGCATCGCGAGCGTGGCGGTGAGAACCGGGAATGCGGCGACGATCAGCAGATTGGAGGCAAGAGCTGTCCAGCAGAAAACCGGCATGCGCATATAGGTCATGCCGGGGGCGTGAATCTTGAGAATGGTGGTGACGAAGTTCACCCCCGTCATCAGCGTCCCGACGCCGGAAATCTGGACGCCCCATAAGTAATAGTCGACGCCGACTCCGGGCGAATAGGTGAGCTCCGAAAGGGGCGGAAACGGCAGCCAACCGGTGCGTGCGAATTCGCCGACCACCAGCGAGATGTTGATCAGGAGCGCGCCGGTCGCAGTGAGCCAGAAGCTGACCGAATTGAGCGTCGGGAACGCGACGTCGCGGATTCCAAGCTGGAGCGGCATGACGAAGTTCATCAGCCCAATCACGAATGGCATGGCGACGAAGAAGATCATGATCGTGCCATGGGCGGAGAAGATCTGGTTGTAGTGCTCGGGCGGCAGATAACCTTGGGACTGGAACGCAATCGCCTGCTGCGAGCGCATCATGATCGCGTCGATGAAACCACGCAGCAGCATCACGGCGGCCAGCGTCACGTACATGATGCCGATCCGCTTGTGATCAACGCTGGTGATCCATTCACTCCATAAGTAAGGAATCCAGCCTTTGATGGTGATGAAAGCGATCACGCCGAGCATCACCGCGACAACAAAGGCGCCCGCGAACAGGGGAATGGGCTGGTCGAAGGGTATGGCGCCCCAGCTCAGCTTGCCGAGCATGTTTAGTTCCCCTTCCGCACGCCGGCGCCCGGATTGGTCTCGGCGATCGGCCCGGGACCCGGCGGCAACGTCTGATCCAGAATCTTGTCGAACAATCCGTCAGCGACCGCGCGGAAGGTGAACGGCGCGGGCACGACGCTTTGCTTGGAGAGCTCGATATAGCTTTCCGGCGTAAGCTCCGGTCCGTCAGCGCGCGCTTTGCCGAGCCAGTCGTAGAAGTCCTCCGACGACTTCGCTTCGACTTCGAAATGCATGTCGGCGAATCCGTCGCCGCTTATCTGAGTGGCGAGGCCGCGAAACGTGCCGGGATCATCGGCCAACAAATGGAGCTGCGTCCCCATCCGGTTCATGGTGTAGATCATGCTGCCGAGCTCAGGGACGAAGAAAGCGGTCATCACGCTGCCCGAGGTCAGCATGAAGTGGATCGGAACGCCCGCGGGAATGACCAGGCGATTGACGCTGGCCACATGCTGGTCGGGATAGATGAACAGCCACTTCCAGTCGAGCGACACGACTTGAACGTTGAGCGGCTCCTCCTTCGACTCGATCGGCTTGGCCGGATCGAGGTCATGCGAACCAATCCAGGCCACGCCCCCCAAAAGCATGATGGTCAGAAGAGGAATCGCCCAGACAATCAACTCAAGCGCGCCGGAATATTCGAAGTCCGGCAGATAGGTCGCCCTGGTGTTGGACGATCGAAACCACCAGGCGGCCGCGAGAGTGGCGAGGATCGTCGGGATCACGATGGCGAGCATGATCGCCACCGAATTGATCAGAATTTGCTTGTTGGCCTCGCCGATCGGACCCTTCGGATCGAGCACCGCCCAGTCACAGCCGCCAAGCAGCAGCGCGACCGCCAATGGCGCCAGTCTGAAAGCAAGCCGTCGAACACCGGCCTTGAGGATCATGGCGCCGCCCCGCCGTCTCACTCCTCGTCGAGATTTCCGCCCGAGCCGAAACTCATGCCGGCTCGTCTAATAGCCGCGAAGCCACCCCGACTCATTCCGCAAATTGCTTCGCGGCAGTGAAGGCAGCATGACACGGCTCAACGCCCAGGATCAAGCTTAGACAGCCGCACGAGCCACAAACGCTCTCCATCCCAGGATTCGCGAGACAAGTGTAACGCGGAGGCCCTCAGGTTGCTTCAATGAAAGTCAGGCCGAGCCCGCCTTACGTCCGTCCATTTAATATGTAACTCTCGTCAGAAGCCTCGCGCCGCCAAGGCCGCAGGCCGCGAAAATCCCCGGGGGAGGACGCGATGGCTGAAGATCAAGCTCAACCGGTCGGCCCCGATCTGGCGCTCGGAATCTCCGCCGCCGACCTGCCGGACGGCGGCAAGCTGGTCGGCCATGTGGGACAAGAGCCGGCGCTGCTCGTGCGCCGCGGCTCCAACCTGTTCGCCATCGGCGCTCAGTGCACCCACTATAACGGCCCGCTGGCTGACGGGCTCATTGTCGACGATACAGTGCGGTGCCCTTGGCATCACGCCTGCTTTGATCTCCACACCGGAGAAGCGTTGCACACGCCGGCGTTCAGTGCGGTCGATACGTGGCGCGTCGACCAACGGGACGGCAAGATCTTCGTCGGCGAGAAGCGCCCTCAGCCTGCGAAGAAGCGTCACGGAAAGCCCGACGAACCAAACAAGGTTGTGATCGTCGGCGGCGGCGCAGCTGGGTTTGCCGCGGCCGAGATGCTTCGGCGGCAGAAATACGAGGGCGGCATCGTCATGCTGAGCAGCGACGATGCTCCGCCCGTCGACCGGCCGAACCTGTCAAAGGACTATCTCGCTGGCGGCGCGCCGGGGGAATGGCTGCCGCTGCGCGACTCGAGCTTCTATTCCGACAACGCCATTGACCTCCGACTTAACACGACCGTCGCCGCGATCGACGTCGGCGCGCGTCAAGTCGTCCTCGCCAACGGCGACAAGCTTGTCTTCGACCGTCTCCTTCTTGCGACCGGCGCCGAGCCTGTGCGCCCGTCCATACCCGGCGCCCAGCCGTCGGACGCGCTGGTCCTGCGTTCGCTGAAGGACTGCCGGGCGATCATCGAACGAGCGAAGACGGCGCGGCGAGCGGTGGTCCTAGGCGCCAGCTTCATCGGCCTCGAAGTCGCGGCCGCATTGCGCGCGCGCGACATTGAAGTCCATGTCGTTGCGCCGGAAGAGCATCCGATGGAGAAAATTCTGGGTCCTGACCTCAGCCGCTTCGTGCGCGCGATTCACGAGCAGCACGGCGTCGTCCCCCACTTGGGCGAGACTGCGCGTGGCCTCGAGGGCAAGCGAATGACGCTCTCTGGCGGAAGCGTCCTCGAGGCCGATCTTATTGTCGCTGGCCTCGGCGTACGTCCACGGCTAAGCCTCGCCGAGGCGGCCGCCCTCAAAATGGACCGCGGAATCGTCGTCGACGCCTTTCTTGAAACAAGCGCGCCGGGAATCTTCGCCGCCGGCGACATCGCCCGCTGGCCTGATCGGCACACTGGCCAAGCCATCCGGGTCGAGCATTGGGTCGTGGCCGAACGGCAGGGACAGGCGGCCGCACTTAACATGCTTGGCGGGCGCGAACCATTCGATGCGGTTCCGTTCTTCTGGAGCCAGCACTACGACGTTCCCATCAATTATGTCGGTCATGCCGAGAGCTGGGACAAGCTGATCGTTGAGGGCGACATCGCCAGCAAGGATGGCCTGGTGCGTATGCAGCGCGCAGGACGCACGCTCGCCGTCGCCTCGATCTTTCGTGATCTTGAAAGTCTCCAAGCCGAGGTCAGCATGGAGCGAGAAGCCGCGGGCGGCGCCTCAGGCTGAGGAACTGCTCCGGATTGATCGCTCAGCGAGGCTCGGATAGTTCAGGGGCCGTGGACTCCTCTTGCTCTTCACTCGCCGCCCTGACCGAAGACATCCGGGCCTGCCGCGTCTGTCGCGACGCGCCCCGATACGGGACTCCGTTGCCGCATGAGCCGCGACCGGTCTTCCAGGTCTCAACCTCTGCCCGCCTCTGTATCGCCGGACAGGCTCCTGGCGTGCGGGTGCATGCTTCGGGGCGTCCATACACCGATCCATCGGGCGTGCGGCTGCGCAGCTGGCTCGGGATCGGGGAAGAGATCTTCTATGACCCCAAGACGGTTGCGATCGTGGCGATGGGGTTCTGTTTTCCCGGCCTCGACGGCAATGGCGGCGACCTGCCTCCGCGCGGCGAGTGCGCGGAATTGTGGCGCAAGCGTCTGTTGGCGCTTTTGCCAAATCTCGAGCTCATTCTGCTTGTCGGCCAGTATGCCCAGAAGTGGCATCTTGACGCCAAGACCGTCGCCAAGGGTTTGAGCGAAACGGTCGGCAAGTGGCGCGACGTCCATCGCTCAAGCGACTGCCCCCGCCTGATCCCCCTGCCCCATCCCTCCTGGCGGAACAACGCGTGGCTCAAGCGCAATCCCTGGTTCGAAATCGAGCTGTTGCCGGTTCTGCGGGCGGAGGTCGCCCGGATCGTGACGCCGGCCGGCGCTGGATTTCACCAAGACTTTGAACCGCTCCAGGACTGGCTTAGTCTGATCGCTGAGGCCGGCGAGGTTCCGCACAGGCCCGGGGAGGATGCGAGCATGAGCGGCGAAATCGCCCGCCGAGGCTTTGTCAGAGCAATGGGAGCGGCGATCATGGCGGCAGCGGGGATCAAGACTTCGACAGCGCAGACGCAGCAGGCGGCGCCATGGTCGTCAGGGATCGAAGCGCCCAAGCTCAAGGCGCCGCCGAACGCCTGCGATTGCCACATGCACATATACGACAGCCGCTTTCCGGTCGCTCCCAACGCCAAGCTACGGCCGCCCGATGCGACCGTCGACGCCTATCGCCTGTTCCAGAAGCGGATTGGGACGACGCGCAACGTCGTGGTCACGCCGTCGACCTACGGGACGGACAATTCCGTCAGCCTCGACGCGATGGCCAAGCTCGGCGCGACCGCACGCGGCGTCGCGGTGGTCGATACGAGCGTCACCGACGCCGAACTCAAGCGGCTGAACGATCTCGGCGTTCGCGGCGTCCGCTTCAATCTCGTCCAGTCCGGCGCGACCACCATCGACATGCTCGAGCCGCTTTCGAAGCGCGTCAACGATCTCGGCTGGCACGTCCAGATCCACATGCTGGGCGACCACATCGTCGAGAATGCGGACCTCCTGCAGCGGCTGCCCTCGCCGATCGTGTTCGACCATCTGGCGCGCATTCCTCAGCCAGCCGGCGTCGATCATCCGGCGTTCGCATTGGTGCTGAAACTCCTCGACAAGGGCCGGACCTGGGTGAAGCTTTCCGGCGCCTACCAGGACACGAGGACAGGCCCGCCCGCTTACGTCGATGTCAGCACGGTTGCGCGGGCCTATGTGAAGGCGTCGCCGGAGCGATTGGTGTGGGCCAGCGACTGGCCGCACCCGACCGAGAAAGCGGACCGCAAGCCGGACGACGCGATTCTGTTCGACCTCCTGGCCGATTGGGCCCCCAACGAAGCGACCCGCAATCACATTCTGGTGACTAATCCGGCGGCGCTCTATGGGTTCGGCTAGGGCCGTCACGGGCAAATGTATCGGCCGCGGTCCGGCGCCTTGAAACAGCCGACCGATTCCGGAAACAGCGTCTTAGGCAGCCAAAGCACGGCTTGCGGGAAAAAGATGGCGAACGCGATCGTCACGAAGAAGATGACGTAAATCGGCGACGATGCCCGCAACGCCGCAGAGAATCGGACACCGACGAACTTGGACGCCATCAAAAGCGACAGTCCATATGGCGGCGTGATCAAGCCAAAGGCGAGCGTGATTATAAGCACGATGCCCATATGCACGCTGTTGATCGACGCCTGGTCAGTGAGTTGATTCACAACCGGCATGAAGATGATGATCGCCGGGATCGGTTCGATGAAGTCGCCCACAATGGTGAACACCGCCACCAGGAGGAACATGATGGCGCGCGGATCGCCGCCCGCCACATCGCCGATCCACCCCGAGACGACGATGGGACCGCGCAAATAGGCTAGCAGCCAGCCGAAGGCGGATGCGGCGGCGATCGTGATCAGCGGCAACGAGTAGATCAGTCCGGCTTGCACAAAGTCGAGCCATACCGACCTCATATGGCCCGGATTGAGCGCAGGAATCACGACGATGAGAATATAGGCGACCGCGACCACGCCCGCTTCTGTCGGCGTGAACCAACCGGTCATGATGCCGCCAAGGAGAATCACCGGAATCAGCCCGGGCAGCGCCGCCGCTTGGGCGGCGCCGAGCAGGTTCTTGAAACTCGAGCGCGGCCGGCGAAATCCGACCGGTCCGAAGAAATAGCAGAACAGCATGAGGCCGGCGCCGATCATGAGGCCCGGCAGAATGCCGGCGAGAAACAGCCCCGCGATCGAGACATTGCCGACCGCGCCATAAACGACCGCCATGATGCTCGGCGGCACGAGATTGGCGATGGTCGAGGCGGCGGCGATCAGCGCCGCGACGAAGGCAGGCGAATAGCCTTCTTTCGCCATCGGGCGAGCCATCGTCCGGCTTAACACCGCGACGTCGGCCGACGATGATCCCGACATGCCGGAAAAGAACATGCTGAAGACCGTGGTCACCTGCGCAAGTCCGCCGCGAATGTGGCCGACTAGGGCCTGCGACAGTTCGGCGATGCGCACGACGACGTTCGCCGACGTCATCAGTTCGCCGACCAAGAGGAAGAACGGGATCGCCATCAAGGCTTCCGAGTCGACCCCATTGAATGCCTGCCCGACGATCGACTGCAGCGAGATCGGCGTCAGCATCGTTCCGACGATAACCCCCGCCATGAGCGAAAACGCCACCGGAACGCCGAGATAGCCGAGCATGAGAAACAGCGCGGTCATGATCAGGAGGATGACGCTGTTCGGCATCGCGCTTAGGCGGCGCGCGAAGCGGGCGCGGGCTCAAAGCCGTGGCGCAGACCATTGACAATCTGCTCGACGCTGAAGAGAGCAACCAGTGCTCCGCACAGCGGAATGGGCGCGTAGAGATAGGCGATGGGCAGCATCGACGGCATGCGGAAACTGCCGAAGCCGGTGAGGAAATTCTGCCAGCCATAAACAACGAGGAAGAGGCCGACGCCCATCACGACGGCGCGATTCATCACCTCGAACACCCGCCGCGTCGCGCCGCTCATCAACTCGGTCAAGGCCAGGAGCTGCAGGTGATCGTTGCGCCGCGTCGCGACCGAGGCGCCAATGAAGACGCCGTAGATGAAGAAAGCGGACGTCACTTCCTGGGGCCACAGCAGGGGATGGCCAGCCACTCTTGCAACAACGTCAAGCAGCGTCGTTGAAGTGAAGCCAACCAGACACACGCCGCAGAGCTGCATCAGAAATTGCTCGAGCGGGTCCAGCGCCCGCCACTTCAGGTGGCGATCGGCCGCGAGGACGAGGTCGGCGCGCCCGTCCATCGCCCTATTCGATCGAACGACAGACCTGCAGGATCTTTTCCGCGTGCGGGCCAAGGCCTTTGGCGAGTCTATCCTGCAGCGGCGCGGCAATCTTGATGAAGCTCGCCTTGTCGACGTCAGTGACGACTTTGACGCCGAGTTTTTGCAGCTTGGCGAGCGACTTGTGTTCGAGCGCGATCGCCTGCGCCGGCTGCTTCAATCCGACCTCTGTCGCCGCCGCCTGCACCCAGCCCTTCTGCTCGTCGGTCAGCGACGCCCATAGCTTGTCGCTGATCCAAATGACGCTGTTGTTGGCCTCGTGCTCGGTCATCGACAGCACCGGCGCCACTTCATAGTGCTTGTTGCTGTCGTAGACGTTGACGCCATTCTCAGCGAAGTCGACGACCCCGGTCTGCAGCGAGGTGTAGACACTGCCGAACGGCATGTGGACAGTCTGCGCGCCGTAGGCCGGGAACAGCGTGTCCTCGGTCGGAGTCGCCTGGACCCGAACCTTGAAGCCTTTGAGGTCGCCGACCGAGGCGACCGGGCGCTTGCCGTAAAGATCGCGAAGGCCGAGCGTAGCAAGCGCCAGCACGTGCCCATCCTTGACGGTCGCGTCGAACATCTCCCTAACCGCTGCGATCAGCCGGGGGTCGGCGATCGCCTTGATCAACTGGTCTTCCGAACGGAAGAGATAGTGGAGCGACAGCACGCTCGATTCCGGCGCCACGGTCGCCGCATTGGCGGTCGAGCTGATCATGAAATCGATGTCGCCGGTGCGTATCTTTTGCAGCATCTGGGGCTCCTGCCCCAGTTGCGCGCCGGGAAACTGGTCGATCGCCATCGACCCGTTGCTCACCTCGATGAGCTTGTTATTGAACAGGTCCGCCGCGACGCCATAGCCGGTCGAGTGCGGCTGGTCGTAGGCGAAACTGAAATGGCGCGCCGAATCCGCCCGCGCCGCCATCACGGGAAGAATGCCAACCGCCATCGCGATGACCGCCGCGCGCAACCGCCTTCGGCCCATCTCGCTCTCCTCCCCGCTGGCCGCTTATGGACGCGGCTATGTTTTTTTCGGTGAGCGTACCTATATGCGCGACCCATGTCCATCACAGCTGACGGCCCCCCTCGCAATGATGGTGGGGATGAACGAGCGCAGGACCGGCGCCCGCGAATGGCGCGCTTCGCTTGGCGGCGGTAACGTAGCTCATGAGCGAACACGCCAGCCTCCAGGACTTCGTCGAGCAGCATCGACGTCTTTTCGTCTTGACCGGCGCCGGCTGCAGCACACGATCGGGTATTCCCGACTATCGCGACGCCGATGGCCAGTGGAAGCGCGCGCAGCCAGTTACGTATCAAGCCTTCATGCGGGAGGAGAAAATCCGCCAGCGCTATTGGGCGCGTAGCCTCATTGGTTGGCGACGCATTCGTCAGGCCCGGCCCAACGACGCGCATCGCGCTCTAGCCCGGCTTGAGGCGATAGGCAGAACTGAGCTGCTGCTCACCCAGAACGTGGACCGGCTGCACCAGACGGCCGGCAGCACGCAGGTGATCGACCTGCACGGGCGGATCGATCTCGTGCGCTGCATGGATTGTGAGCGCAGATCGGCGCGCGACGAGCTGCAGGACGAACTCTGCCGACTGAACGGCGATTGGCTCGATCTCGACGCAACGGAAGCGCCGGACGGCGACGCCGACCTCGAAGGAGCGGACTTTTCGTCCTTCGTCATTCCGTCTTGCCCACGCTGCGGCGGCGTGCTCAAGCCCGACGTGGTTTTTTTCGGCGAGAACGTGCCCCGCGACCGGGTCGATGCAGCCCGCCGCCATCTGGATGAAGCCGACGCCATGCTGATCGTCGGCTCCTCGCTGATGGTTTATTCCGGCTTCCGCTTCGTCCAACGGGCCGCGAGCCTCGGAAAACCGGTGGCTGCCGTCAATCTTGGACGGACCCGCGCCGACGGCCAGCTGACGCTGAAGGCGGAGCAGCCGTGCGAGTTGGCGCTGGCCTTTCTGTTGTGAGCGAGCCCGCTCGCGCCGCCGCGCGCCGCGTCAGCCTCGATCCAGCCTTGCCGCCTAGGATCGGATCGATCGAGCGCGTTTGTCGGCCCGGCGAGCGCCGCTGCGTCCTGGCTTGGACGAAGGACGTGCGAAGAATTGGGGAACCATACCAATGCGCATAATCTGTGGCGCGATTGCCCTGCTCTGCCCTCTTGGCTCCGCCGCCGCTCAACCTCAGGCGCATGCCGCAGAAATAAATCTCCCTTATTCGGCTTGCGGCGCCATGACCCCGCTTAGAGCCAATTTGACCGGGGCGCCCGATCCCTCGGCCAGAAGCGACGCCGTTCTCCACAGGCTCGGCGTCCGCTGCATCGGCGCCGCCGCGCCGCGGGTTCACCCCCGCTATTGAGCGGATGCAAGAGAGCCGCGGCGATTATTCGCGCACAAATAAAGACGGCCGCCCGGAGGCGGCCGCGTCGACAGATCGATTGAAAAGCGGCGACTGGGGCGCCAGTCAGCGCAGAATCGCCGAGGTCACCGGCCAGGTCAGGGAAAGACTAACAATCAATCCGACCGCCGTCAGGCTGGCCAGTCGCACTTTCTGCCGCGCGCTTTCCGGCAGCGCCGTGATCATCAGAACTGCGAAGACAAGGACAAGGAAACCTGCGGGGAGGTTGGCGACCGAGGGGTGAAGCGCAGCGTCGATGAAGTCCCGGACAGTCGAGCCGATCTGATTCAATCCGTACATCAATTTGCTCCCTTTAAGAGCCGTCAACAGGTTATGACATGAATCGGCAGTCTAGCAAAGAACGCCTTAAGATTAACCTTTACTGGCGAGCGTAATACTTAACACAACATTGAAGCTCTAAGAAGACAGCAATCAAAGCCTGCAGTGGCGAGGCGCGGCGCGCGAGATCCGAATTGCGATTGACAACGAACGCGCGGACTGGCGCCATTGCTTCCTCCACTTCCTTGGCGCGCTCCCCGCCCCGCGATGCCATCTCGAGGACCCAGGTCGATGCGCATCGAGCCCGTATTTCTGTTCGATCTCGACGGAACGCTCGTCGACAGCGTCTACCAGCACGTGCTGGCCTGGAAGGAGGCCCTCGACGCGGAAGGCGTCAACATCTCTGTCTGGCGCATCCATCGCAAGATCGGCATGAGCGGCGGGCTGTTCACCAATCAGCTCAAACGCGAAACCGGAATGGACCTCAGCGATGACCGGCTCGAGCGCCTGCGCCACCTGCACGCTGAGGCCTATCGCCGGATGTCGGCTTCGATTCGCCCGCTGCCCGGCGCTCGCGAATTGCTGGCTTGGCTGACCAACGCAGGACTTCCGTGGGCGATCGCCACCAGCGGCCGAATGGAGACGGCGTCAGTCAACCTGGCCGCGCTCGGCGTCGATCCCGCTCTCACCCCGGTGGTGACGCGCGATCAGGTCAAATACGCGAAGCCCGATCCCGACCTGTTCCTGGCCGCCGCGGCCCGCCTGAACGCGCCGATCGAGACCGCCGTCGTGGTCGGGGACAGCATCTGGGACATGCTGGCGGCGGCGCGCTGTCGCGCGCTCGGCGTCGGGCTCTTGTGCGGCGGTTACGGCGCCAGCGAACTGCAGCAAGCCACCGCCTTCCGCGTCTACGAGGACCCGGCGGATTTGCTCGTTCACATCGACGAGCTTGGCGGACGCAGGTGAGCCGGCGGTCTTAGCCTCAGGAGGCCTGCGGCTCGCTGAGTTCGCGCATCGTCTTCGCGAATTGCGCGGCGATCTCGTCCTTGAACACGTGCCGGCCGCCGGCGACGACTTTCAGTCCGCCACTCCAGACGCAATCGACAAGCGGATCGCCAGCCGAGAATATCCACGCGTCGAGCACTTGATCGTCGGCCTTGCCGGCAAGCGTCGGATGGTCGGCGCGAAAGGTCAGAAGGTCGGCCGACGCGCCTGGCGCGAGCCGGCCGGAGTTCCGCCTCAAGGCTCGGGCGCCGCCAGACCAGATCGCGTCGAGCATTGTCCGCCCACATGACGAGCCGGGGGGGCTGCAAACGTTGCGCGCCCGCTCCCGCAACCTCTGCGCGTATTCGAGCTGGCGCAATTCCTGAGCCACGCTGATTGACACATTGGAATCCGTGCCAACGCCATAGCGCCCATCAGCACCGATGTAATCCGCCGCATTGAAGATTCCATCGCCAAGATTGGCTTCCGTGATTGGACAAAGCCCGGCGACCGCGCCCGAGCGCGCCAGATCGCGTGTCTCTCCTTCGTCCATGTGGGTCGCGTGGGCCAGGCACCACCTTGCGTCGACTCCGGCATGATCGAGCAGCCAGCGCACCGGACGAGCTCCCAGCGAAGCGACGCAGTCCTCGACTTCCTTGACCTGTTCGGCCGCGTGGATGTGAATTGGATCGTCGCCAGAGAGCGAGATGAGTTCGGTGAGTTCGCTCGGCGTCACGGCCCGAAGGCTATGGGGCGCGACACCAATCCTTTCTCCTTGATCCGCCTTGATGAGTTCGCGGCAATCGTCGACGAGGCGCGCGAATGACGGGAGATCGTTGATAAATCGCCTCTGCTCCGGCCGGGACGGCGCGCCGCCGAAGGTCGAATGGGCGTAGAATACTGGAAGCAGCGTCATTCCGATGCCGACACGTCGGGCCGCCGAGAGGATGCGGCCCGCCATTTCCGCAGGTTGCTTGTAAGGCGAACCGTCGGGCGCGTGATGGAGGTAGTGGAACTCTGCGACGGCCGCGAACCCCGCCTCCAGCATCTCGACATAGAGCTGCGCGGCGACCGTCTCCACGTCGTCCGGCGACATCATCAGGGCGAACCGATACATCGTCTCGCGCCAGGTCCAGAACGTATCGGTCTCCTTGCCCCTGACCTCGGCGAGGCCCGCCATAGCGCGCTGGAAGGCGTGGCTGTGCAGGTTGGCCGGCGCCGGCGCCATGATCGCGTGGCGGTCGTCGCCTTCCTGCGCCGCCGCGCCCGTATGCACCGACGCGATCGCGCCGTCCTCGATCGTCACCCGGACGTCAGACTTCCAACCATCGGGGGTCAGCGCCCTTGCGGCGTGAAGGACGGACACCGGCTGCCTCCGCTTCTCGCGATCGGCCTCGGCCCACCGGCCGCTTGCCTTTCGGACGATTAGGTCTAAGCATGAAACGGTCCGCGGCGGGAAGCCGTTGAGCGCCATGGTGCAAGCAAACGACGACAACCGTCGCGACACGGTTTGGCTGAACGCCCGTCTTGCGACCCTCATCGAAGGGCGCCCGGGGCTCGGAATCGTCGAATCCGGCGCCATGGGCGCGCGCGACGGATACATCGCTTTCGTTGGTCGGGAGGACGAGCTTCCGGCCGCATGGCGCAACGGCGCGCGCGTCGTCGATTGCGAAGGCCGCTGGATTACGCCCGCCCTGATCGATTGCCACACCCACCTCGTTTACGGCGGTGATCGGGCGCATGAATTCGAGCTCAGGCTCGCAGGCGCGACCTACGAAGAGATCGCTCGCGAAGGCGGCGGCATTCTTTCCACTGTCCGGGCGACGCGCGTCGCAAGCGAAGACGAGCTCACCCGATCGGCGCTCAAGCGATTGGACGCTCTTATCGCCGAGGGCGTCGGCGCCGTCGAGGTGAAATCAGGCTACGGGCTCGACCTTAGCGCCGAGCGCAAATCGCTCCGCGTCGCCCGCCAACTCGCGGAGCAACGCAACGTCACAATTCGCGCGACGTTCCTCGGCGCGCACGCGCTGCCGCCCGAATTCGTCGACAAACGCGACGCCTATGTCGCGTATGTCGCCGACACCATGATTCCGACGCTGGCGGCCGAAGGCCTGATTGACGCCGTCGACGGGTTTTGTGAGCGGATCGCGTTCACCCCCGACGAGATCGCTCGCGTCTTCGCCGCCGCGCGACGGGCAGGGCTTCCGGTCAAGCTGCATGCGGACCAATTGTCGAATTCAGGCGGCGCCGCGCTCGCCGCCAAGTTCGGCGCGCTGTCGGCCGATCATCTCGAATATGCGGACAGGGAGGGCCTTGCTGCGATGGCGAAGGCCGACGTCGTAGCGGTGCTGCTGCCCGGCGCGTATTATGTGCTCAAGGAGCGACGCGCCCCTCCGATCGAGGTCATGCGCAAGCATCGCCTGCGGATGGCCGTCGCCACCAATTCCAATCCGGGCACCTCGCCAATGACCTCGCTTCTGCTAGCCCTCAATATGGCGGCCACTTTATTCGGGCTCACGGTCGACGAATGCCTTGCCGGCGCCACCCGAAATGCGGCCCGCGCGCTTGGCCTCGCAGGCGAGACAGGAACCCTCGAAGTCGGCAAGCGGGCTCACCTCGCGATATGGGACATCGAGCGGCCCGCCGAGTTGGTGTATCGGCTCGGCTTCAATCCGCTGCATGCGCGCGTCTGGAGAGGACGATGACCGTCGTCATTCGTCCGGGTGAGGCGTCGCTCGCCGACTGGCAGGCGATCTGGCGCGGCTCCCCGATCGCCGTTGACCCCTCTAGCCATGCCGCCGTGGCTGCGAGCGCGGCCGCAGTCGAGCGTATTCTCGCCCGAGGCGAACCGGTCTACGGAATCAACACCGGTTTCGGCAAATTGGCGGGCGTACGCATCAAGCCCGCAGATCTCGCTGAGCTTCAGCGCAACATCGTCCTGTCGCACGCTGCGGGCGTGGGCGAAACGGCCTCCGTGGCGACAACGCAACTCATGATGGCGTTGAAGCTCGGCAGCCTCGCGCAAGGCGCCTCCGGCGTCCAACCGCAAACGATCGCTCTCATGGAGGCCATGCTGGCGCATGGCGTCACACCCGTGGTCCCCTCACAAGGATCGGCCGGCGCCTCCGGCGATCTTGCGCCCCTTGCCCATATGGCGGCGGCGATGCTCGGCGTTGGAGAGGCTCGTGTGGGCGATCGCGTCGCTCCGGCAGCCGCCGCGCTCGCCGAAGTCGGCCTCGAGCCCATCACGCCTCGCCCCAAGGAGGGGCTGGCGCTCCTCAACGGCACCCAATTCTCGACCGCCAATGCGCTCGTCGGCCTCTTCAAGACGGAGACGCTCTTCAGCTCCGCCTTGGCGACCGGGGCGTTGTCGACGGACGGCGCGCGCGGATCGGATACGCCATTCGACGCGCGCATCCATGCGCTCAGGCGCCACGCCGGGCAAATAGAAGTGGCAGCCACCTTGCGCGCGCTGCTTCATGGGAGCGCCATTCGCGCGTCGCATCTCACCGGCGATGAGCGAATTCAAGATCCCTATTGCCTGCGCTGCCAGCCACAAGTGATGGGGGCCTGCCTCGATCTATTGCGCCAGGCCGCCGCGACCCTCCTGATCGAAGCCAACGGGGTGTCCGACAACCCACTTATCCTCGCCGATACCGACGAAGCATTGTCAGGCGGCAACTTTCACGCCGAGCCGGTCGCTTTCGCCGCAGATATGATCGCGCTCGCCATCTGCGAGATTGGTTCTCTCGCCGAGCGCAGGATCGCGCTACTGGTCGATCCGGCTTTATCCGGCCTGCCCGCGTTTCTGACCCCGAAGCCCGGGCTCAATTCCGGGTTCATGATTGCGCAGGTGACCGCTGCCGCGCTGGTCGCCGAGAACAAGACACTCGCCCATCCGGCCAGCGTCGATTCCATTCCGACTTCGGCCAACCAGGAGGATCACGTCTCGATGGCTGCGCATGGCGCGAGGCGGTTGGCGTCGATGGCCGATAACGCAATGTCGGTCATCGGCATTGAACTGCTCGCCGCGGCCCAGGCGTGCGACTTCCACAGCCCCCTCGCGTCGAGCGCGCCGCTCGAAGCTCTGCGGACGCTACTGCGCCGCGAGGTTCATCGCCTGGAAGACGACCGCTATTTTCATCCGGACATCGCTGCCGCGACCAGCCTGGTCAGCACCGGCGCTGTCATTGATGCGATTGGCGCTCCGGCGCTGCCCGGATTTGAGAAGCCAGTACGATGACGGACGGGCCTCCCGGCTGGCTCATCGTCGAGCGCCGCGACGCGCCGCTCATCGTCAGCATTCCGCATGCGGGAACTGACCTTCTCGAGTTCGAATCCGCTTTCGTCGATCCGTGGCTCGCGCGCAAGGATGCCGATTGGCGGCTTGACGAACTCTACGCGTTTGTCGCGCCGCTCGGCGCAACTTTGCTGCGGACGCGGCTCTCGCGCTCCATCATCGACGTCAATCGCGATCCGAGCGGCGCTTCCCTATATCCCGGCCAGGCGACCACAGAACTCGTCCCGACAACGACTTTCGACGGCGAGTCTCTTTATCGGCCGAGCCGAGCGCCAGACGCGGCTGAAATCGCCGAGCGACGGCGCCTCTACTTCGATCCCTACCATGCAGCCCTTGCCGGCGAGATTGAGCGCCTCTGCCAAAAGCGTGACCGCGTAGCTCTGTTCGACGCCCACTCCATTCGCTCGCCGATCCCGCGTCTGTTCGACGGCGAGCTGCCGGTGTTCAATCTTGGCACGAATTCAGGCGGAAGCTGTTCCCATGGGCTGCGCGAGATGGTTGGCGCCGTGCTCTCCGCCAGCGGCCAAACTTCCGTCGTCGACGGACGCTTCAAGGGCGGCTGGATCACCCGCGCCTATGGGCGTCCGGGCGACGGCGTTGAGGCGTTACAGCTCGAGCTCGCGTGCCGCGCCTATATGCGCGAGCCCGAACGCCCGGCGCCCGGCAACTGGCCAACCCCCATCGATGAAAAGCGCGCGACGCCGACGCGCGACACGCTGAAACGCGTTCTCGAGGCGATCCTTTCGGAGATAGGCAGCTCATGAACGCCATCACGCGTTGTCATTCCCGACGAGAGCGAAACAAACGATCGGGAATCCAGCGACTCAGTGTCCGATGGCCGCAACTCTGGAACCTCGGTCGGACCTTCGGTCCGCCGAGGATGACAAGTTTCTAAAAAGGACCGACCCATGACCGCGCCAGCCCGCATCGACAATATGCGCGTTATACGCGCGCCCCGCGGAACCGAGCTCAGCGCCAAGAGCTGGCTGACCGAAGCGCCGCTTCGGATGCTCATGAACAACCTCGATCCCGACGTCGCCGAGCGCCCAGGCGAACTCGTCGTCTATGGCGGCATCGGACGGGCCGCGCGCGATTGGCCGGCGTTCGACCGAATCGTCGCGACGCTGCGCCGCCTCGAAGGCGATCAAACGCTGCTCGTCCAATCGGGCAAGCCGGTCGGCGTGTTCCGCACCCATGCCGACGCGCCGCGCGTGCTGATCGCCAACTCCAATCTCGTGCCGCACTGGGCGACCTGGGATTGCTTCAACGAGCTCGATCGCAAGGGCCTGATGATGTATGGCCAGATGACCGCGGGCTCGTGGATCTATATCGGCTCGCAGGGCATTGTGCAGGGCACTTATGAGACCTTCGTCGAGATGGGGCGCAGGCATTTCGGCGGCGACCTTCGGGGCAGATGGATCCTCACCGCCGGCCTCGGCGGCATGGGCGGCGCGCAGCCGTTGGCCGCGTCGATGGCCGGCGCCTCATTGCTCGCGATCGAGTGCCGCCCGTCCAGCATCGAGTTCCGCCTGCGCACCGGCTACGTCGACGTCCAGGCCAAGGATCTCGACGACGCGCTCGCGATCATCGAAAGGGCGACGAAGGAGCGCAAGGCCGTCTCGGTCGCGCTGCTCGGCAACGCAGGCGAAGTGCTGCCTGAGCTTTTGCGCCGCGGCGTCAGGCCCGACATCGTCACCGACCAGACTTCCGCGCACGATCCGATCAACGGCTATCTGCCTAAAGGTTGGAGCCTGCAGCAGTGGGAGGAGCGCCGGGCGAGCGACCCCAAGGGCGTCGAGCGCGCCGCCAAAGCGTCGATGGGAGACCATGTCCGCGCGATGCTCGCGTATGCGCACGCCGGCGTTCCGACCGTCGACTACGGCAACAACATCCGCCAGATGGCGCTTGAGGAAGGCGTCAAGGACGCCTTCGACTTTCCAGGCTTCGTGCCAGCCTATATCCGGCCGCTGTTCTGCCGTGGCGTCGGGCCGTTTCGCTGGGCGGCCTTGTCAGGCGATCCGGAGGACATTTTCAGGACCGACGCCAAGGTCAAGGAACTGATGCCCGACAACCCGCATCTGCACAATTGGCTCGACATGGCGCGCTCGCGGATCAAGTTCCAGGGCCTGCCTGCGCGCATCTGCTGGGTGGGGTTGGGCGACCGGCACCGGCTCGGCCTCGCGTTCAACGCCATGGTCGCGTCCGGCGAGCTCAAGGCGCCGATCGTCATCGGCCGCGATCATCTGGATTCCGGCTCGGTCGCCTCGCCCAACCGCGAAACCGAGTCCATGCAGGACGGCTCAGACGCCATCTCCGACTGGCCGCTCCTGAACGCGCTGCTCAACTGCGCTTCGGGCGCGACCTGGGTCTCGATCCATCACGGCGGCGGCGTCGGCATGGGCTTCTCGCAGCACGCCGGCATGGTCATGGTGTGCGACGGCACGCCGGAAGCGGCGCGGCGCATCGAGCGCGTGTTGTGGAACGATCCAGCAACCGGGGTCATGCGCCACGCGGACGCGGGTTATGACATCGCGGTCGTCTGCGCGAAGGGGAAGGGCCTCGACCTGCCGAGTCTGGGAACCTAGCGCCACCTCGCGCGGCCACGCAGCCTAGTCCGCTCGATCGCCGCCCTCGACGATCGCGTGATACGTCTTCGTGATCAATTCGTCGACCAGCTTGGGCGGCCGCTCGCGCCGCCGCAGGTGCGGCTTGACGGCCGCGACCGGGACTTCCGCCAGCACAAACGTGGCCCGGCGCACCTCGGCGAGGCCGGCCCCCCCGAACGCGCCTCGGGCAAACCTCCGTAAGCAGGCTTCGAAGCCCTCAGCCTGATCGGCGACGCCACGCTTGAGCGCCGCCGGCCACTCCCCTTGAACGAAATCGTGCCGGCTGTAGAGCATGAGCAGCCGCGCGTCGTCCAAATGCCGCCGCGCCCAAGCCGGCGTGTGGAGCGCGGCGCTGAGTCCGTCGCTCGCCTCGATCGCAGCGACGAAACCCTCCTGATAGGCGAGCACGGTGTTGAGCCACACCTCGCCAAGCAGCGCATCGCGCGAAGCGAAGCGATAATAGAACGAGCCCTTGGGCGCTTTCAGCCGCTCGGCGACGGAATCGATGGTGACGGCCTGAGGCCCACGCTCGGCGATGAGCGCGCGGGCCGCAGCCACGAAGCCTTGTTGGTCGAATTGCGCTCGCCCCATCTTTGTAGACTATTCGGTCTAGACGTGATGGTCAATATCTGATAGCTGTCGAGGCCGGGGGGCGCGGACACGGAGGGTGCTCCAATGCTGGAGATGAAGGCCAAGTCCGACGCCACTGATGTGAGCCGCCTGCTGGAGGGCGCGGCCAGGACGATGCGAAGCGCGCGGTATTGCTGGCTGGCGACCGCGACCGAGGACGGCCCTCCCCATGTGAGGCCAATGGGTCGGGTGCTGAACGATCCCGGCGAGGACGCCTGGAGGATCCGCTTCCTCACCGATGGCCGATCGCACAAGGCGGCCGACATGCGGCGCGCCAAGGAGGTTACGATCCTGTTTCAGCACGATCCAGATCTCGCCTTCATCTCGCTGATCGGCAGGGCCGAACTGCACGAAGACCCATCCGAGGCGCGCAACCGTTGGAAGGCCGCCTATGGCGTCTACTTTCCCAGCGAAACCGACCGCGCGAACGCAATCTTTTTCGAGGTCGAGGTCGAGCGCATGGAGCTTTGGATCCGCGGCGTCACGCCGGAGCCGTTCGGCCTGCGCGCGACAGTACTTGAGCGAGAGTCCGGCGGCTGGTGTTTAGCCGCGGGCTAGACCTCGAGACGCCTCTCAGCTGAGACCCGCTAGTCTTGCTCGGCGCTTGCGGCGAGCTCGACCGGCCTTCCGTGCGGCGTGGCCAAATAGGCGCGCTCCCATTGATGTTCGCGCTCGTCGAGCTCCGCGCGCGTGACGCCGCCGGTTTCCGCGAGCACCCGCTCGAGCGCCGCGAGCACGGCGCGGAAATACGTTTCGCGATCGTCGGGCGCAGCCTCGAGCGCCTTGATCTCGGCTCCGAGCGTCTCGGCCCAGCGCGCGGACGAGATCGCGCGGCTTTTGACCAAGAGATCGGCCATTGCGAGCGTTTGCGCGTGCCACGGTTCGCCGAATGCCGGCTCGCCGTCCTTGGCCTTGAGAAAGCCGAGGTCAGGCGGGCCCAAGATAGCTCTCCCAGAGATCGACAAAGACGCGGTCGGCTCTCCCCTTCGCTCCCGGCCAAAGGTCTGAAGAAGCGAAGCTCACGGTATACAGATGCTCGCCGCGCCTCTCGCCTCGCGCCGACGCGTCGGCCAGCACATGGGCGCCGTGATGGGCGTGGATCTCCCCTGCCCTGCCCCGCACATATTGAGGCAGACGCGTATGGCCAACCCCGCCGTCGAGCCGGCACCGCACCGTCTCGCCCAACGCGAAGCGCGGCGGCGTATTGACGCTGACGGCGAAACTCCTCGGGTTCTTAACGGACGCGCGCGCGGCAGCTGGCGTTTGCGGCGGAAGACCGGGCTTCGGCGTGAAGGCCGGAGTCCCACGCTTGATCTCATCGAGGGTCAGATAGCCCTCGTCGACCAATTGGGCGACAACCGTCGTGAGCCATTGATCATAATATGGCCGGGTCAGATAGTCGACGGGACCAGTGAGCTCGCGGCAATAGCGGAACCAGTCGATCGTCCAGCTCACGCCCGCGGCCGACGACTGCTTGATGGCGAAGTCCCGGATCTCCCACTCGGCGTGGATGACCTTGTCATCCGCCTTACCGACAATCGGGCCGAAGCCCTCGCGTCCGCCGAGGTCGTGAACGCCGTCCATCAGGCACTCGCCCGCGCCGGGGAGAGATCGCGCTCCGTGCCGATCATCGAATTGCGGGTGACGAGCTTGGCGAGCGCCGCCTCGTCCCAGTCTTCGACCCCCTCCGGCCGCTCAGGCACAACGAGATAGCGCCGCTCTGAGGTCGAGTCCCAGACCCGCACTTGCGTCTTCTCATCAAGCTTGACGCCGAACTCCTCGAGCACGCCGCGTGGGTCACGCACCACGCGGGCGCGATATTCGTTCGACTTGTACCAGGATGGCGACAGGCCCAGGATCGAGAACGGATAGCAGGAGCAGAGCGTGCAGACGACGAGGTTGTGCACGTCGGTCGTGTTCTCGACCGCCTGCAAATGGCCGGTCGCATGGCCGGCGAAACCAAACTCGTCGATCGCGGCGGTCCCATCGGCCAAAAGGCGGGCCTTGAACGCCGGGTCGCGCCAGGCGCGGGCGACGACGGTGGCGCCACGCTTCGGTCCGATCTCATCGCGATACATTTCGATCCAGGCGTCGACCGCGGCCGGGTCGATAAGCTTCTTCTCGGCGAGCAGGCTTTCCAGCGCCTTCGTGCGTAGAGCCGGCTCGGAGGGCAGGTGCGAATGCAGCTCGTGGTGGATGTGGGAGATTGTCTTCGCGTTGAAACTCGCCATCGCGCGTCCTCTTTCGGCGGGCCGAGAGCCTATCATCTGCGAGCGCTCAGTAAAGGCGGCGGCGCTCCCCTCTCCTTCTGGAGTGGGCCAGGGTGCGGGCATGCGCTCCTTCTGGGAAAGGCTAGGGTGAAGGCTTCAGTAACGCGAGGACGGCGACTTCCTCAGCCCTGAGCCCAGCCGGGAGCGGCGCGCAGCCCTCCTGCAAAACCTCGAGCGCAAATGCGCCGCTGAGATAGGCGTCCGAAATCGCCGGATGGATGTAGGACTTGCGGCAGACGGCGGCCGTGTTTCCCAAAGCGGCGGCGACTTTTTTGACCGCGGCGCTCATCACGCGCTTGGCCTGCGTCGCGCTCGTGAATGGATCGGAGGCCGAGAGATAGCGCGCCATCAACATGGTCCCCGCCCAGGTGCGAAAATCCTTGGCGGTGATGTCGCCGCCGGCGATCTCTCTGAGGTAGGCGTTGACGTCGCCGGAGGAGACAGCGTGCAGCGCCTTCTCCTCGTCGAAATATTGCAGCAGATCCTGTCCAGGCAACTCCTGACAGGCCCGAACGATCCGGGCCACGCGCCGGTCGCGCATCGCAAGCGACCATTGCTTGCCGCTCTTGCCGGTGAACTGAAAACGAACTTCAGAGCCTTCGACCGCGACATGGTCGCTTTTGAGCGTGGTCAGTCCATAGCTCCGATTGGTTCGCGCGTATTCGTCATTGCCGACGCGGATCAACGTCCTCTCCAGGAGATGCACCACCGTCGCCAAAACCTTCTCGCGCGGCAGGCCGCGCAGGCTCATGTGTTCGGCGACCTTCGCCCTGATCGTCGGCAGCGCCGCGGCGAACGCAAACAGGTGCTCGTATTTCGATTGCTCCCGCGTCTCGCGGTATTCGGCGTGATACTTGTACTGCTTGCGCTTTTTAGCGTCGCGCCCGGTCGCCTGGATGTGACCGTCCGCGGCCGCGCAGATCCAGACGTCGGTCCAGGCCGGCGGGATGACCAGCGAGCGTATGCGCTTTAACGTGTTCGCGTTCGCGACCCGCCTGCCCTTCGCGTCGAAATAGACAAAGCCCTTGCCCGCCCGCCTGCGCCGGATTGCCGGTCCGTCGTCGTACACGTAGCGCAGGCCGGGCGGCGCCGGCATGGCTACGTCGATGGAAATGCGGATCTCGGAATCGAGCATGGGCGCACCCTCATTTTCCCCGGAACGCCGGATGTGCGCTCTCTGTTCCAGTTGAGATATTTTAGGGCCGATGGAACGGCGAGCCGCTAAGAGCCATCCTCGGCGCTCTTCCCTGAAGGAATGGTCACGCACGCGTGTCTTCAAAACATGGGGCGCATGCGATATCGATGCGCCCGCGACACTCATGCGCACGTTTGCTGACGCCAATGACGGACGATTCCCAGGCCGTCAGATGAGTTCGCATGGGCGGCGTGACGGTCGTCGCCCGTATATTGTCTCGCGCGAACACGCGGTGCGACGCACGGCGCCGTCGAACAGGAGGTATGCATGGACTATAACCGTCTCGGCCATTCCGGCCTCCGTGTGCCGGCGCTGAGTTTTGGCACCGGCACTTTCGGCGGCGGCAACGACTTCTTCAAGGCTTGGGGATCGACTGACGCCGCCGGCGCGTCCCGGCTCGTCGACCTGTGCCTCGACCACGGGGTGAGCATGTTCGACAGCGCTGACGTCTATTCTCGCGGGCTCGCCGAGCAGATCCTGGGCGAGGCGATCAAGGGCAATCGCAACCGCCTGCTCATTTCCACCAAGGCGACATTCCCGATGGGCGACGGCCCGAATGACTACGGCTCATCCCGCCAGCATCTTTTGGAGGCGGTCGAGGGTTCGCTCAAGCGGCTTGGCGTCGACACGATCGACCTCCTGCAACTCCACGGGCAGGACTACAACACGCCGGTCGAGGAGACGCTGTCCACGCTCGATCAGCTCGTACGCGCCGGCAAGATCCGTTACATCGGCGGCTCGAATTTCTCCGGCTGGCATCTCATGAAGTCGCTCGCGGCGTCAGACCGCTACGGCTACGCTCGCTATGTCGCGCACCAGGCCTACTACTCGCTGCTCAATCGCGACTACGAATGGGAGCTGATGCAGCTCGGGCGCGATCAGGGCGTCGGCGCGGTCGTCTGGAGCCCGCTCGGCTGGGGCAAGCTGACGGGTAAAATCCGGCGGGGGCAGCCGGCACAGCCAGGCACCCGTGCGCACACCATTCCGGAAACCGGGCCGCGCTACGACGAAAAGCGCCTGTTCGCCATCGTCGATGCGCTCGATGGCGTCGCCAAGGAGACCGGCAAGACGGTTCCGCAAATCGCGCTCAATTGGCTTCTGCGCCGTCCGACTGTCGCCAACGTCATCATCGGCGCCCGCAACGAAGAGCAATTGCTCGAGAATATCGGCGCCGTCGGCTGGAAACTGACGCCCGAGCAGGTGGCGAAGCTCGACGCGGCGAGCGACCTCCGCCCGAGCTATCCGGTCTGGCATCAGCGCGACTTTCCGATGCTCAATGAGAGGGCGGCGCGGAGCTGAGGGCCACACCAGGAGGCGCGCGCTCATCGCACAAGACGCCCTCCCTCGCGAGGGAGAGCGCGCCTCCCTCAAAAACTGCTGCGGTCGTGATAGGTCTGCAAGAATTGCCGCACCCGGGGCTCAGGGCTTTCGTGGAAGACGCTGCGCGGCGGACCCCGACAACCTGTTTAGGTTTCCAGGATTCTCAGCTAGCATATACTCGAAGAACTCATGCCATCTTCCGGTGCTTATTTGCCAATCCGCAGCGACGGTCGTTTTCCGCGTTCAATTCTGAAACAATCATTTGCGCGAAGAGCAGATGTAAATATGAGCATTCGAGTATTCTCGCCGATGCTGCTTCACTGACAAATTGGTCGAAAATCTCTTTCTGGTCCTTTAGATTATTGTGGGCGATCCGGACCGCAACTTGAAACTCCTCGCCGTCAAGGCTGCATAGACCAACTATCGATCGTTTGATGTGTTCCAGCATCGGAAAGCCCTAAAAGACCATGCGGAATCACTTCTACCGTTCATTGTCGTCGAAATGCGCGGCCGGATGTGTAGAAGCGAATCGGTGGGTGATCGATGACCGCGACAATGCAGGGACCTTTCCCTCCGCCGGGCGAAGTCGGCCGTCCTTCAGAAGCTGTTGCGGTCGTGATAGGTCTGCAAGAATTGCCGCACCCGCGGTTCCGGGCTCTCGTGGAACACGCGGCGCGGCGGGCCCTCGTCGATGATGCGGCCCTCGTCGATGAAGGCGATGCGGTCGGCGACGTGGGCGGCGAAGCCCATCTCATGAGTGACGATGAGCATCGTCATGCCTTCGGCGGCGAGGCTCTTCATCACCTCCAGCACTTCGCCGACCAGCTCGGGATCGAGCGCCGAGGTTGGCTCATCGAACAGCATGAGGCGCGGCTGCATTGCGAGCGCTCGCGCGATGGCGACGCGCTGCTGCTGGCCGCCCGAGAGACGTGACGGATAGGCGTCGGCCTTGGCGGCGAGCCCGACCCGGGTCAGCATCGCCATTGCACGCTCGGCGGCCTCGCGGGCCTGAAGGCCGCGCACGCGCCGGAGCGGCTCGGCGACATTGTTGAGCGCCGTCATGTGCGGCCAGAGATTGAAGTGCTGGAACACCATGCCGATCTCGCGCCGCATCTCGCGCAAGGCTCGCGACGCCATCGGGCGGCGCGTTCCATCAGCCGCGTCCTCATAGCCGATCAACCGGCCGTCGATGCGCAGGTCGCCGGAATCATAGGGCTCGAGGAAGTTCACGCACCTGAGCAGCGTGCTCTTGCCCGATCCGCTCGGCCCGATCAGGCAAACGACCTCCGACCGCCCGACCGAAAGGTCCACGTCGCGCAACACCTGGTGCGCGCCGAAGCTCTTGCTGACCTTAGCCAGCTCGATCATCGGCGCACTCACGCTCGCGCCTCGTGCGCCAGAAACGCCGTCACTCGAGCTTCGAGCCGGCCGCCCAACCGCGACACCGCTTCGACAAGGAGCCAGTAGAAAATCGCCATGGCGAAGATCGCGTCGAACGCCGTGAACGTCTCCGCCGCCATCGTCTGCACCTGATACATGAGCTCGGGCACAGTGATGATCGACAGTACCACGGTTTCCTTCGACAGGATGATGAGCATGTTGACGATCGACGGAACCGCGGCGATGAGCGCCCCTGGCAGCATCACCCGCACCATCGTATCGAACGGCGCCATGCCGACGCTGACCGCCGCTTCGACCTGGCCAACCGGCACCGCGGCGAAGCCGGCACGAAAGATCTCGGCGAAATAGGCCGACGAGTAGAGCGCAAGGCCCAGGATTCCGGCCGCGGTCGCGCTGAGCCTGAGCCCGATCGAGGGCCCGCCGGCGTATATAAGAAAGAGCTGCACCAGGAACGGCGTGCCGCGGAACAGCTCGATCGACCCCCTGATGAGCCAGTTGAGCGGCGGGATTCGCAGCCGATTGAGGAGCGTGATCGCGAACCCCAGGACGAGGCCGAACGCGCTCCCCGCGCCCCAGCACAGGATGGTGACGGCAAAGCCGCTCAAGAGCGAGGGGGCGTAGCGCATGAGCAGATCGAGGCTCATCGCGCGCCCGCCTCGGCCAGGCGTCGCTCCGCGAGCGCGCCGAATCCCGCGAGGCAAAGGTTGATCGCGAGATAGAACAGGCCCCCGCCAACGTAAGCCTCGAGCGGCCGATAGGTCTGAGTGGCGATGTTCATGCTGACGCGCGTGAGTTCGGCGATGCCGACCACCGAAACGAGCGACGAGGCCTTGATCAAGAGGATGAATTCGTTGATGAGCGGCGGGGTCGAAATCCTCAGCGCCTCGGGCAGAAGAATACGCCGCCAGATGTCGAGGCCAGAGAAGCCGAGCGCCGTCGCCGCCTCGCTCTGCCCGCGCGGCACGGCGTTAAGCGCGCCGCGCAGAATCTCCGCCTGGTAGGCCGCCGACGACAGCGCAAGCGCGCCGACCGCCGCCACGATCGCCGGCACGTCGAGCCCGTATTCGGCCAGAAAATAGTAGATGAACAGGAGTTGCACGAGCAGCGGAACGCCGCGAAAGACGCTGACATAGGCTCCGCCGACACGCTTGAGCGATGGGCGCAGTGAAACGCGCGCGACGCAGATAAAAGAGCCGATCGCAAAGCCGAATACGATGCCGGCGAAGGATACGGCGACCGTGGTCACCGCCGCCTGCATGAGGTAGCCGAACGAATGGAGGATGACCTCGGGTTTCATCAGGCGCCGGCCGATCCAATCGGCGGCGCATCGGATCCCTCGGTCATGTCCTTCGACACGCGACGCGGCGGGTCGCTGCTCAGGACGAGGAGGCGGCGGACGCCGCGCCGGAACAAACCCTCATCCTGAGGAGCGCCGCGAGCGGCGCGTCTCGAAGGATGGAGATTCCAGTTGCCCCTCCGTTTGAACGGCCGTCAGATGGAGGGCTCGGGCACCGTCTTCGGCAGGTCCATCGTCTGACCGAACCAGGTCTTCTGGATCTTCGCCATCGTCCCGTCCGCCGTGACCTTGAGGATTGCCGCGTTGATGGCGTCGATCAGGGTCTTGTCGTCGAGCCGCCCGACCCAGGAGAAATAGGTCGGCTGGCCGAACGGCGGCGTCACCACCGCAAACGTGTCGGAACGTTGCTGGGCGGCGTAAGCGAGGTTCGGCAGCGAGTTGACCGTCGCGTCGATGCGCCCGGCGGCAAGGTCCGCCGCAGCCTGGTTGTTGTCGACATATTCCTTGACCTCGACCGGCTTCGGCAGCTTGGCAGCGAATTCCTTGAGTTGCGCCACCTGCGAGGTGCCCTTCTGGCCCCCGACTGTCCTGCCGGCGATGTCCTCGGGCTTCATGATGCTTTTGTCGTCGGCGCGCTTCATCAGCGCGGCGGTCGCGTCGGCGATCGGCACCGTGAAAGCGTAATGCTTCATGCGCTCCTTGGTGATGGTCACCGGCGCGATGCAAAGATCGAACTTCTTTGCTTCCAGCCCCGGCAGAACGCTGGTCCACGGCAGATCGAGATAAGTGACCTTGAGCCCGATCTCCTTGCCGACGGCGTCGATGAGATCGCGGTCGAGCCCCTTGTAGGTTCCATTGTCGGAGATATCGAACGGCGGGAACTGCATCTCGGTCGCGGTCGAGAGCACGCCGCGCTTCTTGATTTCCGCCAACGTATCGTCGGCGAAGGCGGCGCCCGTCACACCGAACATAGCGCCCGAAGCGGCAATTCCGGCCAACCCCGCTTTGAGCGCGCCGCGTCGAGTGAAGGCGAATTTGTCGAATTGCGTCATTGCAGAGCTCCCACTCCTGACCGGTCCGAACCCGACGCTCGGAGGAGCAAGTTCCACGCCACCCAGCGCTTGCGCCCAACGGCTTCGTTGTTCAGGCGCCGCCTATGTTCACGACCCTTGTCCGGGTGTCAAATTGAGAAAGCGGCCGATGAGCCCAGGCGCGCGGGCTTGGGTCGGGCGGCGCCCAAGTGGGTTGCCCGGGCGCTTCGGACGTGCATTTCTACCGGCCTTCCAGCGCAAGGGGCGGTCGCGCAAACCCGCCGCATGCGCGAAGCCAATTCGACCAACAAGGACAATCATGATCGAGGAACCGCCGCCAATCGTTTTCGCCCCGTCAATCGAGCGTCCGTTGGCCGACATCGTCGAGCGCTTTCGCGGCGCGCCGACCAGCTTCATCGTCGACGCCATGAACGGTGTTGGAGCCGTCGACTCGCGGATCAAGCGGCTCGTGGGCAAGTCGTTTGTCGGCGTCGCGCTCACCTGCGACTGCGGCCCGCTCGACAATCTCGCGTTCATGGCGGCGCTCGCGGAATCCAAGCCGGGCGATGTGTTCATGGTCGCGACCAACGGCTATATGGGCGCGGCGGTGACCGGAGATCTGCTTATGTATGTCGCGCGCAATCGCGGCGCCGCGGGCTTCGTCACCGACGGGCTTGTTCGCGACCTTGACGACCTCGAAACCGTCGGCCTGCCGACGTTCGCCATGGGCGTCACGCCGAATTCACCGCAAAGGCGCGGACCCGGCTCGGTCGGCCTGCCGATCGTCTGTGGCGGCGTGGCTGTCGCCTCCGGCGATGTCGTGGTCGGCGACCGCGACGGCGTGGTCGTCGTCCCACGCGCCCGCATCGATGAAACCCTCAAGAATCTCGAGCGCGTCAAGGCCATGGAGGCGGCGACGCTGGAGCGTGTGCGCGGCGGCTTGAAGGAGCTCCCGGTCGAGGTTCCGGCGCTCAAGCGGATGGGCAGAGGGTAAGACGAACGGGCCGATACGGTTACGCGGGAGGAGACGTTTCGAGTGATCGATTTTTCCATCATCGATTCCCACGTCCATCTGCTCGACCAGCAGCGGTTCGGCTATGCTTGGGCAAGCGGCGCGCCGGCGCTGAAGCGCGACTGGACGCCGGACGATCTCGCCAACGCGGCGAAACCCTGCGAGCTGCAAGGGTTGGTGTTCGTCGAAGTCGATGTCGACATGCCGCAATATCTGGACGAGGCCGAATGGGTGGACGGGCTCGCCGCCCATGACCGCCGCGTGCTCGGCGCCGTCGTCTGCCTGCCGCTCGAGCGCGGGGCGGCGATCGAGCCGGAAATCGCGCGGATCGCGAAGCTCAGGACGGCGCGCGGCGTGCGCCGCCTGATCCAGAACCAGCCGGATCCGGAGTTCGTGCTGAAGCCCGGCTTTCTCGAAGCGCTTAGGCTCCTGCCGAAATACAATCTCTCATTCGACGCCTGCATTTTCCACGCCCAAGCGGCGAACACACTCACGATGATGCGCCAATGCCCGGAGGTTTCGTTCGTCCTCGATCACATCGGCAAGCCCGGGATCAAGGCCGGCCTCCTCGATCCGTGGCGGTCGCAGATTCGCGAGATGGCGGCGCTGCCCAATGTCGTGTGCAAGCTCTCAGGCGTCACCACCGAGGCCGACGTCAAGACATGGACGCGAGATCAACTCAGGCCCTACATCGATCACGTGATCGAATGCTTCGGCCCGGACCGCATTCTCTATGGCGGCGACTGGCCGGTGTCCGAGCTTGCCGGCAGCTATCTCCAATGGCTCACCACGCTCGACTGGGCGACCGCGGGATTCTCGCCCGCCGACAAGCGCAAGCTCTTCCGCGACAACGCCGCCAGGGTCTACCGGCTCGACGCCTGATGGATAAGGCGACGCTCGAGCGGAAAGGCTATAGCGTCGCCGCGTTACGCGGGCTGGCCCGCAACGAGCTGCCGCGCGTGTTGTTCGACATGGTCGACGGGGGCGCCGGCGATGAGATCACCATGCGCAACAACGAGGCGGTGCTGGCCGCGCTCGAGCTCGTTCCGACCCTGCTCGCAGGCGCGGGAAGGCGCGATCAATCGGTCGATCTGTTCGGCGTCAAGCTGCCATCGCCCGTTATCATCGGTCCGACCGGCCTCGCCGGCCTGTTATGGCCGCACGCCGAACTCGCCGCGGCGCGTGCGGCGGCGCGGTTCGGGACGATCTACTGCACCAGTCACGCCTCGACCGCGACCATCGAGGCGATCGGCGCCGCGACGCCGGGGCCGAAATGGATGCAGGTGTTTTTGTATAAGGATCGCGGCCTGACCGCCGAGTTCGCCGCTCGCGCCGCCGGCGCCGGGTACAAGGGCCTCATCCTCACCGTCGACAACCAGGTGATGGCGGGGCGCGACCGCGACGCGCGCAACGGCATGAGCTTTCCGTTGCGCTGGGGTCCGCGCAGCATCGTCGACTTTCTGAGCCGGCCTGGATGGCTCCTGCGCATGCGCGAAACGCCCTCCCCGACCTTCGTCAATTACGGCGCGCGGACCTCGATCAGCGCCTTCGGTCCGCTCATGAACGAGCAGCTCGATCCCGATGTCGGCTGGAGCGATGTGGAGCGGCTCCGCGGGCAATGGCGCGGGCCGCTGTTGATCAAAGGCCTGCTGCATCCGGGCGAAGCGCGCGAGGCGATCAACCGAGGCGCGGACGCGATCATCGTCTCCAACCATGGCGGCCGCCAACTCGACGGCGCCGTCGCTTCGATCCGCGCGCTGCCAGGCGTGGTCGACGCGGTCGGCGGGCGGGCGCCAGTGCTGATCGACGGCGGCTTTCGCCGCGGGGTTGACCTCGTCAAGGCGCTGGCGCTCGGCGCGCGCGCAATCATGATCGGGCGCCCACACCTCTGGGGCGTCGCCTGCGCCGGCGAGGACGGCGTCCTTTGGGTGCTCGAGCTTTTCCGGCGCGAGATCGACCGCGCGCTCGCGCTCGGCGGCTGGGACGGAGTGGCCAGGCTCGATCGAGGCATTTTTTTCGCGGGCGAGCCGGCGACGCCCAGCCGGCCCCACGCCCGAGGCGTTTAGGGGGCTAAGAATTCGGTCGGGCCGCGCTCGTCACCGCGACTTCGGGTCTGCTCGTCTACCCGTTCCGGGAAGGCTCAGGACGCGGTTGCCGCAGAGGATCCCGTGCGAGCCCGCGCCTCGTCCCGGCGTCGGAAGCGATCACTCCTGCCCCTCCACGGTCTCGCTCGCGGCAAAATCGATCTCGACCCGCGCGCCGCTTGGATCGAAGAAGAACAATTGCCAGAGCCCGCCCGCATGACCGGGCTGCGGCAACCGCCTCAAGTCGTATTTGATCCCGCGCTCCTTGAGCTTGGCTACGTAGGCCGACGCGTCGGTCCCGAAAAACGCGATGTGATCGAGCACGCCGCCGCCTTCCGGAATCGAGGGTCTTTGCACCACGTGCAGCACAGCCTTGCCGTTATTATAGAGCCAGGCGCCGGGGAAGGAGAACGCCGGGCGCGGCCCGGATGTGAAGCCGAGAACGTCGTTATAGAAGGCGACCGTCTTTTCGGCGTTCGTCGTCAGGATGGTGAAATGATCCATACGAGCGATCGGCATCGGCCTCTTCTCCCTTGGGCGCGTAAAGCGCGAGCGGCGGCTCCGGCTGGCGCGCGATGCGTTAGACTCGTCGCCTCCCCCATTCCCTGTCAAGTCGACAGGCATGAAGGCCAGAATTTGACAGCAGCTGCGCGCCGAGCGCAGGCTTTCGGCTCATGAACGACCGCACGAACAAGGGCGACGGTGAACTCGGCATTCTCGCGCGCCGCAGGATCGAGGCTGCGATCATCGCGCCGATCTATGACGAGATGCGCCAGGCGATCGGCGAAGACAAGGCGCGCGACATCCTGCGCCGCGCCATTCGTCGCGCGGCGATCGACGCAGGCGCCGAAATGGCCGCGCGCGCAGACGGCGCGGCGGATCTCGAAAGCTTCAAGGCGATCCTGCCTCTGTGGACGAAGGACGACGCGCTGACGATCGAGGTCCTCGACGATAAGCCCGGCGTGCTCGACTTCAACGTCAAGCGTTGCCGCTACGCCGAGACCTATCGGGCCATGGGGCTCGGCGACATCGGCGACATCCTGTCGTGCAACCGCGACGGCGCGTTCTGCGAGGGCTACGATCCGCGCATCAGACTGACCCGGACCCAGACCATCATGAGCGGGGCGAGCCATTGCGACTTCCGCTATCGCTCGAGTGCGGAGCCGGCGGCTTAGGCCCGCAAACAGCAAGCCGCTGACTAGCGCTCCGCGCCCGCGTGGAATGAGGGAATTGGATCTGCAATCTTGACTTAACGTCGAGCCGTGCCCTCGGGGGAAATCTCGCGCATCGCCGGCGATTCCCCCCGCGCGGGCACCGCCCCAACAGGCGATTGCCTTCTGATCCCTGATACGCGACATATGGCCAGGACCCGGAGGGAGCATTGCGGCCAGGCTACGCTTTGATCGTGTTCTCGATGGCGCTCGCGGCGCTCTCGCCCGCGCAAGCGCTCGAGCGCGTGATCGACATCAGCAACGACCGCTGGATCGAAATTAGCGGCGAAGGCAGCGTCAGCGCCGCGCCCGACTTCGCCCGGGTGACCCTCGGCGTGACGACCACGGCAAAAAACGCCGGCGAAGCGATGGCCGCCAACGCCAGGGCGGCAAGCGCACTCGTTTCGCTCATCAAGGCGGAAGGCGTGGCGCCCGCCGACATCCAGACCTCCGAACTGTCGATTTCGCCAATGTTCTCGCAGCCCGCGCCGGGCCAAACGACTGCCCCGACAATTACCACCTATACCGTGAGCAACAACGTGGCGGTGACGGTTCGCGACATTCCCCGCCTTGGAGCGCTGCTCGACAAGGCCGTGGGCGGGGGCGCCAACTCCGTTTACGGCGTCGCGTTTGGGCACAGCGACCTCAGCGCCCTGCTCGACAAGGCGCGACCGCTTGCGGTCGCAGACGCCAGGCGAAAGGCTGAGATCTACGCCAGCGCGGGAGGCGCCAGGATTGGCAGGCTCATGGTGCTCACGGAAGAGGCTGGCCGCCAACCGCCGATTGCGTTCTCCCGGGCGTATGCTTCCGCCGCAGCCCCCCCGACGCCGATCGAGGCGGGCGAGGACAAACTGACCGTGACCGTCACCGCCCGGTTTGAGCTGATTCAGTAGGGCGGACTCTCCGGAACTTTTCGGTGGAAGCTCTGTCTCACCGTTCACTTGACCTGACCAAGCCGCCTCCGCTTCACCGCTCACCGGCGCGCGAAAGGATCGAGATGGGCGGTTCCCCTGACCCTGCCGACACGACGTTTCAGCGCCTGCTGAACCGCGAGATTCTCGTGAGTGAGCGGCGGCGCATGCTCATCCTGGCGGGCGTGCAGGCTGTTATTCTCGTCCTAATCGTCCTCGCGGCGACATTCGCGCCCAATTTCGTCAGGTCGATCTACCACGATCGACTGCCAGAGCGCGCCGCGTTGGCGGCGTTCTCGGCCTTCATCGCCTACGAACTGTTCGCGGCCGGAGTGGTCACGATCTTCCTTCGTCGCGGCCGAAATTTTCCGGTGTTGGGCCGCTATATGAACGCGCTGGTCGAGACCAGCTTTCCGACGGCGCTGCTCTATCTCCTCGCCGGATATCTGTCCGCGCCGGCGATCATTTTCGGCGCCTGGCCGGCGCTGCTCTATTTTCTTTTCATCATCCTCTCGACTCTGCGGCTTGATTTTGCGCTTTCGGCCTTCACCGGCGCGGTCGCCGCGGTCGAGCTCTTCGCCCTCGCTTTGTTCACCCTGCATCTCGGCTGGCGAACCGAGGACCCAGACGTCAGCATCGGTTATCATCTGACGCGCAGCGCCGTCCTTCTCGCAGCGGGCCTGTTGGCTGGCTACGCCGGAGCGACGATCAAAGGCCATTTCCAGCGGGCTCTCGCCGCCGCGTCGGCGCGCGCCCAAGTGACCAACCTCTTCGGTCAGCACGTCTCGCCGCAAGTGGTGGAGCGGCTGCTCGCGATCGGCGCGGCCGAGCTCAGCGAAATGAGGCCGGTCTGCGTCATGTTCGTTGACATCCGCAGCTTCACGGTGGCGGCGCGCACGCGCACGCCCGCCGTGGTCGTCGCCCGCCTCGACGCCGTTTTCGAGATCCTGGTCGACATCGTGGATCGGCACAACGGCATTGTGAACAAGTTTTTGGGCGACGGCCTGCTCGCCATTTTCGGCGCGCCCATCGACGACCCTCTCGAGGGGGCGAACGCCGTCGCAGCGGCGCGCGAGATGCTCCGCGCCATCGACGCCAGCAACGCCGGCGACGCTTGGCCAATCCGCCTCGGCATCGGCATTCACATCGGTCAGGCGGTGGCGGGAACCGTCGGCTCACCACGCCGCAAGGAATATACGGTCATCGGCGACACGGTGAACCTGGCCTCCCGCCTCGAGGCCCTCAACAAGGAGGTGGGCTCGCAGCTTGTCGTATCCGACGCGGTGCGTGAGGCCGCGGGCGGCGCAGTCGGCGAGGCTTCGCCGCTCGGGCCCATTCCCGTGCGCGGCTACGACGAGCCGGTCACGGTCTGGCGCCTCGCTTGAGAGAGCGCCGGACCTCAATGACCGGATTGCTCGCGAAAACGGATGAAAAAATCTCCGCTGTGGGCGGAGGGCGACCGTTGGCGGAAAGGCCGGAACGGACCCAGGCTGTGTGAAAAGGTTGGTTGGGTTAGAATCCTGAAGGATTGAGTCGGGGTTCTTGATGAAGCGCTTTGTCGAGGGTGAGGACCGAACGCAAGGCGTTTTGCTCCCCGAGTTCGTTGACGACTACGTAGCTGAAGACAATCCGGTGCGGGCGATCGACGTCTTCGTCGACGAGCTGGATTTGCGGGGGCTGGGGTTTGAGGGCGTGGTGGCGGAACCGACGGGCCGTCCGGCCTACCATCCCGCGACGATGCTGAAGATCTACGTCTACGGCTACGTCAACCAGATCCAGTCGAGCCGACGTTTGGAGCGCGAAACGGCGCGCAACGTCGAGATGATGTGGCTGACGGGCCGGCTGGCGCCGGATTTCAAGACGATCGCCGATTTTCGCAAGGACAACGGCCCGGCGATCCGCTCCGCTTGCCGGCAATTCGTCGCGCTGTGTCGAAGCCTGAACCTCTTCGTCCACGCGATGGTGGCGATCGACGGAAGCCGGTTCAAGGCCGTCAACTCCCGCGACAGATCGTTCTCGCGCGGCTCGATTGAGCGCCGCATCGAGCAGGTCGAGGCGAGCATCGAGCGCTATCTGTCGGCGCTGGAGACGGCGGACCGTCAGGAAGGCGAGGTGGCTGAAGCCAAGTCGGCGCGGCTGAAGGACAAGATCGCCTCATTGCGAGAGCAGATGCGCAGGTACAAGGCGCTGGAAGCCGCCGTGCGCGCCGCGCCGGACAAGCAGATTTCGCTGACTGACCCCGACGCGCGATCCATGGCGACGAGCGGCAAGGACACGGGGCTGGTCGGCTACAATGTGCAGGCCGTGGTCGATGCGCAGCATCACCTGATCGTTGCGCACGAGGTCACCAATATCGGCAACGATCGCAGCCAGCTGTCAACGATGGCCAAGCAGGCGCAAGAAGCGACGGGCGTGCGCGAACTGACGGCGATCGCCGATCGCGGCTACTTCAAAGGCGAAGAGATTTTCTGGCCTGCGAGGCGACGGGCGTGACGCCGCTCGTTCCGAAGCCGCTGACCTCAGGCGCCAAGGCGGACGGCCGGTTCGGCAAGCAGGATTTCGTCTACGACGCGGGCGAAGACGTCTATCGTTGTCCTGCCGGCGAGAAGCTGACCTGGCGATATTGGAATGTCGAGGCGGGGCGAAAGCTGCATAACTACTGGACGACGAAATGCGCCGGCTGCGCGCTGAAATCGAAGTGCACGCCGGCAAAGGAGCGGCGCGTCAAGCGCTGGGAGCACGAAGCCGTGCTCGACGCGATGCAGGAGCGGTTTTTCGTGTAGTAGCTGGAACTTGATCTGACGGACGGCGTCTGGAGTCTGGTCGGGTCCGCCTGTCGGGTTTGCTCAGGCGGCGATCATTTTCTCCTTCGCTAGCGGCGTCGCGTCAAGGAACGTTTGCATCGGCGTTTTGCCGAAGCACCATCGTCCCTGGTGCGGCCTTTCCTCGTTGTAGTTCTTGACCCAATCATCGAGATCGCTCTGCAGCTCGCCGATCGAGCCGTAGATTTTCTTGCGAAAGGCGACGCGGTAGAACTCGTCGAGCACGGTCTTGTGGAACCGCTCAACAATTCCATTCGTTTGCGGGCTTTTGGTCTTGGTGCGCGAGTGATCGACATCCTCGAGCGCCAGGTAGAGCTCATATTCATGATGCTCGGGATTGCCGCAATATTCCGTGCCACGATCGGTCAGCACGCGGCAGAGCTGGACGCTTCTAAGAACCTCGCGCCTTCCAGCATTTTCTGATTCACTCCCAGGTGGAGTGGGAGGCGAATCGATGCGCGGCCAGGGGGGACTTTTCGACGTCGACGAGCGGCTGAAGCGGCTGAGCGATCTCGGCGATCAGTTGCAGGCTTTCGCAGCGGCGGTCGATTTCGAGATTTTCCGGTCCGAGCTGACGCGGGCGCTGGCCTACTCGGACGGCTCGCAGGGCGGCCGACCGCCGTTCGACCCTGTGATGATGTTCAAGATCCTGGTGATCCAGGCGGCCAACACCCTCTCGGACGAGCGTACCGAGTTTCTGATCAACGACCGCCTGTCGTTCATGCGGTTTCTCGGGTTGAGCCTATCCGATCGGGTTCCCGACGCTCGCACGATCTGGCTGTTCCGGGAAAAGCTGACCAGGGCCGAGGCGATTAAGCCACTGTTCGACCGGTTCGACGCGGCGCTGCGCGAGGCTGGCTACGTCGCTATGGGCGGCCAGATCGTCGACGCCTCGCTGATCGCCGCGCCCAAGCAGCGCAACACCGAGGAGGAGAAGAAGGCGGTCAAGGAGGGGCGCATTCCGGAGGCTTGGAAAGCCCAGCCAGCCAAGCTCCGGCAGAAGGACCGTGACGCGCGCTGGACGGTCAAGTTCAGCAAGGCCAAGGCCAGGCCGGATGGGACGGTTCCTCCGGTCGACATCGCTATTCCGACATTCGGCTACCAAAACCATGTCTCGATCGACCGCGAACATGGGCTGATCCGGCGGTGGGAGGCGACCGACGCTGCGGCCTACGAGGGCGCGCGGCTGCGTGAGGGGCTGCTCGACAAGACCAACACCGCGAGCGCCGTCTGGGCCGACACGGCCTACCGTTCGAAGGCCAATGAGGCGTTCCTCGAAAAGAACGGGTTCGTCAGCCGCGTCCATCGCAAGAAGCCGGCGGGCCGGCCCATGCCGGAGACGACGCGGCGCGCCAACGCGCTCAAGTCCAAAGTCCGCTCCGGCGTCGAACACGTCTTCGCCGTGCAGAAGGACAAGATGGACCTCTTCGTCCGCACCATCGGCATCGCCCGGGCGAAAACCAAGATCGGCATGGCCAACCTCGTCTACAACTTCCGCAGGCTCGTCTTCCTCGATCGTCTCGCTGCCGCCTGACCCCCGCGCCAAAGGGCCGCCCGGTCGCCGCAGCATGCGGCGCCCTATGCCGCATCCAAAACCGAGATCCCGCACCTCAAAATCGCGTCACTCGACCCGTCTCCGTCCGGAAAAACGCGTTTATAGAACCGTCCAGCTTCACCTCGTGGGCGTCGTAGAAGGGCACGACGCGATCGTTGACGAGATCGGCGGCGGTGATCGGCGTCTTGCGGTCATAGAGCTTGGCGAAAGCCACCTTGGCGTAGGTGTCGATGAAGGTCTGCTGGTAGATGCGTCCGACGCCCTTCATGTTGCCGACGTAGAAGGTGTCCTGGGCCCCGCAATAGCCTGGGCATTCGCTTTCGAACTCGCCATGTGCTTCCTTTTCGCTCTTGGCCTTCTCCAGCGCGGCGAGCTGGCTTTCCGTCAGCACCAAGCCTTCTTGGGCGACCTTGGCCTCAAGCGCCTTGAGCCGTTTCTTCATCGTCTCAAGATCATGACGCTGCCAGACGCCGCGAACGCCGCGCGGAGATGAGCCTTCACGTTCTCGCCTACAATCTGAAGCGGATGATCGCAATCCTCGGGGTGCAGCCGCTCATCCAGGCGATGAGGGGCGCCTGAGCCCCTCTCCGTATGAAAATATAAACCGCCAGCAAACCCAACCGCGCTTCCTGCGCTCCCGCATAGGCTCTTGAACATCGCCTTTTCGCACGGCCTCGACGTAAACCGGACCATTTTGCACGTGCTTTCCACTCCGCGTAACCCGTTGATTTCATTTGTGTCGATTCGTGGCGCGTGAATTCTTGATTCCTGCACAGTCTGATGGCTTCGGTTCGCTATCCTATATGGGGCTCTTTATATGGGGCGCGAGCACATTTTCGATCCATTTCATGAATGCGCGGACCCGGCGCGACAGGTTGCGCCGATGCGCCACGACCAGGGAGACGTCGAGCGGCCTGCGCTGAAAATCTGGTAGAAGCTCTATCAGCGCTCCACTCTCCAAGTGACGGCCAATCGCCAACAGTGGCGCCTGAATCAGGCCAAGGCCGGCGACGCCAGCGGCTTCGTAGGTCTGCACGCTGTTGACGTACAGCGCGCCTGGCAACTGAAGCGTCGCGTAGCTGTCGCCGTGCGGATACTCCCATCCATAGGGTTTCGCGCCGAGGGTCCTTGCGAAATGAATTGCCCGATGTTTCTGACGCTGCAGATCTTCCAGCGATCGAGGGACGCCATAGCGCGCCAGGTAGGCGGGACTGGCGGCGTTGACCATGCGTAATTTGCCCAGCGGGCGGGCAATCAGCGTCTCGTCCCCAATGGGACCAAGCCGCAATACGCAGTCAAACCCCTCCTGAACCAGATCGACTTGCCGATCCGTACTCGACACCTCCAGCTCCAACTCAGGGTGTGTCGCCATGAAGGCCGGCAAGGCCGGCACGATCGTGGTGCGCGCCAGCTCGCTCGGCAGATCAACCCGTAAGCGCCCGCTAAGCGCCACGCGATCGCCTGCGAACATTGAGTGCAGATCATCAACGTCGGCAAGCAGATCGCGGGCGCGCGCATGAAACACCCGTCCGTCCTCCGTCAACTGCACGCTACGCGTCGTCCGGTGCAGAAGCCTGGCTCCGACATCTTCTTCCAGCTTCCGGACCGCCGTTGAGGCCCTTCCCTTCTGAATGCCAAGGCTATCGGCTGCGTGTGTGAAGCTCCCCATTTCCGCCACCGTTGTGAAGATGAGGATGGGTTCGAGATTCTGCATTTTCGTGCCTCGGCATTGTTCACCACGGAGAGAACAGTGAGTTCATTCCCGCAGCGTTTATCATACCTAATAGACACAGTAAGTAAGCGCCGAACATGGGGATCCTCCCATCGGAGAATGACAAATGTCCGCAACCATGAACCTGCATCAGGCGCCTGAAACTATGACCTTGCATCGCGCCGCCCTGTGGGCCGGCCGGATAATGAGCGCGTTTGTCGTTATCGCTCTGCTGGCGGACGGCGCTATTCAGCTTTTCGCGCCGGCGCAGATCGCGAGCATGTTGCAGGAAACCGGGTTCGCGATGGACCTCACCCGTGTCGTGGGCCCGATCATACTCGCCTGCGCCATCCTTTACGCCATCCCGGCCACCGCCGTCCTCGGCGCGATCCTGGTGACGGGCTTTTTGGGAGGCGCCATCTGCGCCCATCTCCGCATTGGTGAGTTGGGGTCGCCGCCGGAAATCGTTTCCCTGCTTCTGGGCGCAATGACATGGGGCGGCCTCTATCTGCGCGATCCCCGAATCCGGGCCATTCTGCCGCTCATCCGTTGAACCGACAGGGGCAGGCTCTGTCTCTCAGGACCAGGAGAAAACGCATGTTTTTAGTCATGGGAATCACGGGAAAAGTTGGCGGCGCAACGGCGGAACATCTGTTGGCGGGCGGCAGGCAAGTACGCGCGCTCGTCCGCAACCGCGAGAAGGCGTCAAGCTGGGCGAACCAGGGCGTGGACCTGGTTGACGGTGATTGGAAGGATTCGGCAGCCATCGAGCGGGCGCTCAAAGGCGTCGAAGGCGCGTTCGTCATGTTGCCGGCTCTCTGGGCCCCCTCGCCGGATTACAAAGAAGCCAGGGGCGTGATTGCAAATTATGTCGAGGCGCTCACCAAGGCGGCGCCGCCGCGAGTGGTTGCGCTTTCGTCGATGGGCGCCAACAGGACCAGCGGGCTCGGCATGATCACGGCCTTGTCGCTTCTGGAGCAAGGTTTTCGCGACCTGATATCGCCAATCGCATTTGTGCGCGCAGGTGGATTCTTCGAAAACTTCCTCTACGGCTTGCAGGTCGCCCAGGGCGGAACGCTACCGGTCACCTACAATCCGACACACCGGAAATCGACCATGGTCGCGACGGACGACATCGGCGCGGAGGTCGCAACCCTTCTGACCGGGCCAGCGTGGTCAGGGCGGCGCGTCGTCGAACTCGGCTCGATGGTCACCGCGGATGAAGTCGCGGAGCAATTGGGCGCAGTCCTGAATCTCGACGTGAAAGCCTTTGCAGTCCCGCGTGCAGGGTGGGCAGAAACGTTCGAGCAATTCGGCGTCCCGAAGGGCCATACCGGACCTGCCGAAGAAATGTTTGAGGCCGTGAATGCAGGATGGATGGACCTCGGAGTCGAGGGTGCGGAGCACGTAGCGGGTACGACCTCGGCACGCGACGTCTTCGCGGCGGCCCAGAGGGCCGTGACCGCGTGAACCGCGACGTTCACGCCAAGGATGGGGGCGCCGCCGGGCCGGGGGCCTGATTGCACGCGCGGCGAACCGGCGCCGCGGCAAGGACGACCGCGAGGCGGCCGGCGTCCTCTCGGCCGCGCAAAGGGGCGCCCATTTCCTTGACCGCCCACGCATGACGGCCGTTCGGCGCATCATCGAGAAAAGGCGCTGAATTGCAGAAGGCGTGGCGCGCGTGATTGGTTGCTCGCCGAACGGCTCAAAGGACGGGTAATTTCCGTGGCGCGTCGCGCATAAATCTTGACCTCGGCATGAGTTGAATCTCGCGGCCTGCGAGCGAGGCGCCGGAAAGGACGCCCTTTCTCAAAAAGATCGTTTTTTAGAGCGGGTCTGGATGTCCCTGTTTCGTGCGGATGCTTGGAAAATCTCGTCATAGCCTTCCACGTCGGGCGGATTCCAGTCATTCCACACGCCTGCGGCAATGGCGAGAATGCGCAAATAGCCGACACTGAGCCCCGTCCTTCAAGCAAACCTTCGAGGTCGAAAGGCGCGGAGCGGTCCTTGCGAGGCCGCCCCTCTGCCGGTTATTTTGACAAAGCCGTCAGCGGCCATTGTCTATGCAGCCATAGTTGCAATCGTCCGAATTGCGGCTGAGTCCATCGGATTTGTGGTCGTCAGACCTCGCGGCCCGAGCGGTCGGAACGATCGCGAACGGCGGCGCCAATGCTGTTGCGGCCTTGAAGGATCTGCGGACGACGTGATGCATGTGAACGCGATGCTCATGCATTCCGGTGACGCGCTCGGAGGCGACGGCTGCGACTGGGGCAGGCACTGCAACCCAAAGCGCGAGCGCTAGTTGGTGGCAGTCTCTCTTCTCTCCTTTGGTCGACTACCTCGGACTCCTCACCTTTTATTTGGCCCCCTGGATTGCATCGACGGACGAGCGATCTCTGCGCGTTGACAGAAGGCCATCGATCGCCAGTGGCCCTGAGCCACCCAAGACGAGGGACGCAAGACAGGCGAGGTAAAGGAGATCGGTTTCAAAGCCGGGCGGTCCGAACTGTGCGCCGGCCGCCGTCACAGCCTGGAGCTTGATCGAGCTGAACCCGTACGGCAGATGCACCGTGAAAATCGCGACCAGAAGGACCGCCGCCATGGGTACGCTGGCGAGCGGAATCAGCGCACCGAGAAGCACCGCCAGGCCGCCGAATACCTCGACCAAGATCGTGAGCCATCCCATGAGGTGCGGCGCGGGCACGCCAAGCGCCTGCAAAATTATAGGAAACGCATCGGGGCCCCTGGCCAGCTTGGCGAAGCCATGCTCCATGAAACCGTACCCGACGATCAGCCGCAGCGGGACCGGGGCCCAACGGGCGATTGGAGATTTGCTGATCAAATCGAGGGGGAGGTCGCGCCACATTGGCTACCGTCTGCGGATGTGGCTCATTGTTGTCATAGCCAATCACTTTGTTTGGGCGCAATAAGCCCGCCGGATGCTTGTAGGCACTGGAGGCTCATTGCAGCCTTTGGATAAGACTCTGCTGGAGGTTCGGGGAAATTGGAGGTGCGTTACTTGACGCGCAGACATAATGATGTCACGTTGTCGTGATGTCGCGGTCACCGCTCTACGAACGCGTCCAAACGGTTCTGGCCGGCGATATCGCTGACGGCAGCTTGCCGCCAGAGACCCAATTGCCGTCGGAAGACGGCTTGGTCGCGCGGTTCAAAGTCAGCCGCACGACCGTGAGGAAGGCGATTCAGAATTTGGTCGAACGCGGTCTCGTCGAGGTCAGGAGGGGCAAGGGCACTTTCGTCACCCAGCCGAAGATCACGCAAGAGCTGACCGAGCTGACCGGTTTTGTTGAGGACATGCAGGCTTTGGGGCGAACCCCGACCGCCCGGTTGCTCGACAGGCGCGTCGTGGCGGCCGACGAAGTCGTCGCGCACCACCTTGCATTGCCGCCTGGGACGTTGGTCGTCAGGCTTCAGCGTGTTCGCTTGGCCGATGGTGTGGCGATGTCCTTCGACGAGACATATTTGCCGCGCGAGCTAGGGGAAAAGGTTGCGGAGAACGACCTTGCGGCCGAGCCGATCTTCGCGCTGCTGGAGATCAAATACGACACGCCTCTGGTCGAAGCCGAATACAATCTGGAAGCGGCCGCCGCCGATCCTGTTGCCGCCCATGCGCTCCAAGTGTCTGCCGGCAGCCCCATCTTCCTGATCGAGCGGACGTCGTATACCACCGGCAATCGGCCAGTCGATTACGAGAGGCTGCACTATCGTGGTGATCTGATCCGGTTCGTGACGCGCCTTGCCCGAGGCCCAAGGGCCTCAAGGAAAGCGGCGCTCTGACCTCGCTAGCTTTGTGCCGCTTCCGGTGGGTCGAGATAGTCGGACTGTCCGCTTCCCACCAATTGCGAGGTCCATAGTGCGTTCGGGGATGGCCGCTTAACGTCAATTCGCGGCGTCCGAGTGCTCGCAGCGTATGTCCGCTTGGGGTCGATTGCGTTGAAAAACTCCGCTTGATCGCGGCGCTGGTCGCTGATTCCCTTCTCCTGGGGGCGCAGGAGATTGGCCGATGATGGGCGAGCGGCGGGTGATGCAGGAGGCGCTGTTCTATGGCTTCAGCCTCGAGCGGCATGTCCCCGAAGATCACCTTCTTCGCAAGATCGACCGGTTCGTCGATCTGAGCGAGCTGCGGGCGCATCTTGGGCCCTACTACAGCGACGTCGGACGGCCCTCGATCGATCCCGAGTTGATGATGCGGATGCTGATCGTCGGCTACTGCTCCGGCATTCGCTCGGAGCGTCGGCTGTGCGACGAGGTCCACCTCAATCTGGCCTACCGCTGGTTTTGTCGCTTGGGGCTCGACGGCGACGTTCCCGATCATTCGACGTTTTCCAAGAACCGCCACGGCCGCTTCCGCGAGAGCGATCTGTTTCGGAAACTGTTCGAGACCGTGGTGGCGCGCTGCATGAAGGAAGGAATGGTGGGCGGCGAGGCCTTCGCGGTCGACGCCAGCATGATCGTAGCCGACGCCTATCGCAGGCGCAGCGTCGCCAAGGTCGAGGATCTCGATCCGACGTCCAGTCGTGCGGTCGCGGAATATCTTTTGGTTCTGGACGATGCGGCCTTCGGCGCGGCGACGCCGACCGAGCCGAAGTCGATCTCGCCGACCGATCCGGCGGCCCGCTACACGGCCGCGGCCGACACGCCCGCCGTCTACGCCTATTCCGACAACTATCTCGTCGATTTGAAGAACGCGGTGATCATGGATGTCGAGGCGACGACCGCTGTTCGCCAGGCGGAAGTCGGCGCGGCCAAGACGATGCTCGACCGCACGGCTGAGAGACTTGATGTCACGCCTTCGCGCCTGGTCGCCGACGCGGGATACGGCTCGGCCGAGATGGTCGGGTGGCTGGTGGATCAGCGCGGGATCGAGCCGCACGTGAAGCTGATGGACAAGTCCGAGCGAATGGACGGAACCTTCTCGCGCAGCGACTTCGTCTACGATCCCGAAGCCAACGTCTATGTCTGCCCCGGCGGCAAAGAGCTGAAGAAGTATCACCGGAACTTTTCCAGGCCGCGCGGCGACGGCCGGACGAAGGACGGCACGCTCCTCTATTTCGCCAGAAAGCAGGACTGCGACGCCTGCGCGCTCAAGCCGAAGTGCTGCCCGAACATGCCCGCACGCAAGATTGGGCGCTCCATCCATGAAGCGGCTCGCGACAAGGCGCGCGCAATCGCCAAGACCGAGGCCTACGTTGTCTCACGCCGGGAGCGCAAGAAGGTCGAGATGCTCTTTGCTCATCTGAAGCGCATCCTCGGGCTCGGCAAACTACGCCTCCGCGGGCCGAGCGGAGCCAAAGACGAGTTCCTATTGGCCGCCACCGCCCAAAATCTGCGGAAACTGGCGAAGCTCATCCCCCTCCCGGCCCCAATCTTCGCCGCATGAGGCGAACGGCTCATCTCGCCCCGCTCCAACCGCCGCTGAAACCGTCATTCGACTTCGTCGGCCGACGGGATCTTCTGCTTCGGGTCGAAACCAGTCAGACTGATCGGTTTCGGCCGCGAGAGGGGCCAGGGTCGGCCCGGCTGATCGTCCTCTACCCAGGAGGGCGGCGCAAAGCGGCCGGTCGCGTTTTTGGCTGGCGGGAGCGGCGGCGACCTCCTCCCAAGTTCCAGTTTCCGATCAGGCGCGCGTCGCGCGTGAGGCCGCTTCGGACCGTGGCTTCAAACCGCGTCGTCCCTATCGCGTCAAGCCGCTGCGCCTTTGTGCATCCGACCGGAGGCGAACAGAAAATCCCAACAATTCCTGTCGATAGCGAATGAAGTTGTCCGGTTTTGGTAGCACGTGATTTGTCCGCTTCTTCTGGTTTTGTTCTGCTGTGGGCGGGGAGGGCAAGCCTGAGGCTTGTCCATGCCGTCCACAGGGTCTCGCCGCCGAGCGGATTTAAGCGGCGCGTTTTTCATCATGGCTGTCCTTGAGCGCTCCGTTGGCGTCGTAGCGGCCGATGCAGCGCGGGCCGAGGAAGAGGGCGTGCGAGCCATCGGGATAGACGTGCACCTTGACCCGCGCCTTGACGAAATGGGGCCGCATCGGGCTTTCCGGGATCTGCAGCTTGAGCGTGCGGTAGGAGACGCAATTGTCGTTGCCGACCTGCCGCTCCTCCTGAACGCACAGGATCTCGTCGAGATCGACGCCTGGAATGAGCGTGAAGGCCGAGCCCTCGCCGGCCGGATCGACGGCGAACCGGGCGTTGTGGGCTGGCCGGTAAGCCTCGCGGATGAAGGCGTTGGCCGTCTCGATGTCGGTTATGCCGGCGAGCTTGAGCTCTTTGACCAGACGGTCCTGAAGCGTCCCGAATGTGCGCTCCGAACGGCCCCTGGCGAAGGGCGCCTGGAAGGACGCCCGTCTCTCGACGGGCTATGCGGCGAATAGGCTCCGATATGCTCAACCCCGAGCTGTTCAAGGGCCCGCCCGACCTGGGTCGGATGACTGCGATCGACTTCGCCGCCTGCTTTTGGCGTGTGAAAGTAATGCGCCCCGCGATCGGTGTAGAGGCTCATCGGCAGGCCGTGCTCGGAGAAGACCTCCTTCAGCGCCCGGAAGGTCGAGGCCGTGCCCTCCTCCTCGACCAGAAAGGCCGAGTAGATCGCCCCGGTCGCGTCATCCATGGTCACAATCAGATCGAGCGCAGCCTGGCCCTCGAGCCATTCATGGCGCGAGCCGTCTTGATGCAGCATCATCCCCGGCAAGGGCCGCCGCTCGCGCTTACGCCGGTGGGCGCCTTTGCGCGGCGCCTTGGGCACGACCCCCGCCCACTGCAGATGCAGCTTGAGCCAGGTGTAGCCCCAGCCAAAACCGTGGTCCTTGATGAGATGCTCGTGGAAATGCTTGACCGTGAAGCCCTGATAGCGCTCGCGATAGAGCCGCTCCACTTCCTCCGCCCAGTCGCTCGGCACCCGCTTGCCCGACGCCCTGCCTAGCCGCCGGTCGGCGAGCCCGGCCTCGCCCTCCTCTTCATAACGCCGCGTCCAGCGCCGGAACGTCCGCTCGCTCACCCCGAGCAACTCCCGCCGCCTCCTCCTGATTGAGCTCCGCCGATTCCCAACGGCTGAGAAGATTCAAAAACACCGCCATGCGCACCCCCTGAAGGGCCTCCGTCCGGCGCATCCAACCCCTCCAAAAGGGCCGGACCTACCGGACAGATCGTGCGCTACCTAAACCGGACATATCGTCTGCTACCGACAAAATCCAAACAATTCCTTTTCAAAATTCGGAACGCGTGCTATATCTTGTTCCACTCGCTGGACCGTGGCTGCGCCTGCGGCGACGCCCGCAGAGGAGAAAAGAATGGGCAAGGTCGCTTGAGAGACGTCTCGTACGAGGCCTGAGAGAGGGGGTAGAAATTTTTATTTAAATCGGCCGTAACCCATTGAAAAGTCCCAATTCGAAAAAATAAACGCTAGTAAACGCCAGCTATTTTACTAACGTTTATTCTCTTTTATTGGCGTTTATTGGCGTTTATTGCCTTTGGCCGGCGGGATTGCCCGGAGACCCGGCGTGGAATTGCGCGGGTTTGACCCCGCGTTGCGTTACTCCACACCTCCGTTGCAAGTCGCGAGACTCACGGCTGGACCGCCGCACCCCCATTCGCCCTTTGCCGGCCGCTTGGCCGTCGACTAGCCTCTTCGGTGATGACGAGCCCACATCAGACCCAACCTCCCCCGGACGCCGATCAGCGCCGCGCAGCCAAACCGGTCATCGTCTACGCCATCGACCAGCTGCCCGCGTACGACGCGACGTTCTACGACAACGCCCGAGCGGGCATGACGAAGATCGGCGAGACGATTGCGCCGCCGCGGGAGGGACGCGCGTTCGACGTTCCGGCCGGGCATATCTTCCGCATCGTCAGCATCGAGGGCCCGCAGGTCGGCGACCTCAACTTGTGGAGCGCCGCCAATCTCGACGAGCGCTTCTTCAGCGGCAAGACCCGCGCGCTCCACGCGACGCATGTCACCACCGGCGCCCGGCTCTGGAGCGCGTTGCCCTATTTGAGGCCGATGGCGACCATCACTTGCGACACGCTCGGCTGGTATGGGTTCGACACCGACGGAGCGGGCGTCCACGATGTGATCGGAACGCGCTGCGATCCTTACACCAACCGCCTATTGACCGGGACCGACTATCACCATTGCTGCCATTCGAACCTGACGCGGGCGCTGGCGGAGCGGATGAAACTGCCGACGAGCGAGGCTGAGGCGCATGTCCATGACGTGCTCAACGTGTTCATGTGCACCGGCTTCGACCGCGTCTCCCACCGCTACTTCATGAAGGCGAGCCCAGTGCGGCCCGGAGATTTCATCGAATTCTTCGCCGAGATCGATCTTCTCGGCGCACTGTCGGCCTGCCCGGGCGGCGACTGCGGGTCGGGCCACTCGAGCGACGAGGCGCGCTGTTATCCGCTCAAGGTCGAGATCTTCCGGCCGCGCGACGGGGCGCTGCAAGGCTGGCGGCCGCCCGAAATCAGCGCTTATTCCGGCGCGTGACCAACGCGCGGCCTCCGCCTATCCATAGCGCAGCCGCGATCGCTCCCGAGCCTTTTGGGCTTCGGTCTCCCGGTCACGCGGCGGAGCGGCGCTATGCAGGGAGAAGATGAGCCGCCGAGCCGCTTCCGTCACCTCGTCGACCGCGCGCTCGAACGCCTCCGCATTGGCTTGCGAGGGCTTGCTAAAACCGCTCACCTTGCGCACGAACTGAAGCGCGGACGCGCGGATTTCCGCTTCGCTGGCGGGTGGCTCGAAATTGAACAGGGGGCGGATGTTGCGGCACACGGGAGCCTCCTTTGCGCGTAGCATGACGCCATTTGGTCGACCGCGATTTTCATCGCAAGCCCCGGATCTGGCCTTGGATCTGGCCTCGGGCTCACCGACCCTATACGCGTCGGGCGACCCAGGTAGAATGAGCGGTCGGTCGCGCCCGACGATCGCAGCGATCCTGGGCTCGTTTGACCATGCTGACCATCACCGAGGCAACATCTTCAGATCTGTAGCTAACATTTTCGTTGCATCCAGTCTGGAAATAACGATAAAGGTCGGATAATACCACCGCAATGGGCAAGAGCGAGATGGGATCTCCAGCGCCGGCGCAATTGTTGGACTCGGGGCTGTCCGGGCTTTCGTTGGTGGCGGGATATTACCGCATCGCCGGCGATATCGCGCAACTGAAGCATCAACTTGCCCTGACCGGCCGCAGGGCGGCGGCTGAGGATATCGTTCGCGGCGCGAATATTCTTCAGTTGAAATCGCGTATTATTCGCGGAGTGACCGCCCGGCGGCTGGGCGCCATTCCCTATCCGGCGATCGTGGGCCTGAAGGAGGGTGGTTTCGCGGTCCTGGGCGCGGGCTCGACCAAAGGAATGGCGAGGCTAGTCGATCCGATCGGCCGGACCGCGCAAGAACTGTCGACGGAGGACATAGCGTCGCTGTCCTCCGGCGAATTGGTGCTGATCACGCGACGGCTTGGCGGAGCCGGGGTCGATCCCAAAACCTTCGGGTTCCGTTGGTTTTGGCCCTCGATTCTGCGCTACCGGCGCCCCCTTAGCCATGTGCTGGTCGCGTCGCTGTTTGTGCAATTGTTCGCGCTGGCGACGCCGATCTTCTTCCAACTCGTCGTGGATAAGGTGTTGGTGCACAAAGGCATTTCGACGCTTCTCGTGTTGGTCGTCGGCATGGTGACGCTCGGCTTGTTCGAGACCATCCTGCAGTTCTTGCGCACCTATACGCTGAGCCACACCACCAACCGGATGGATGTCGAGTTGGGCCGGCGCCTGTTCCATCATCTCTTTCGCCTGCCGCTCGCTTATTTCGAAACCCGCCCGGCCGGGCAGACGGTGGCTCGCATGCGCGAGCTCGAGACGATCCGCAGCTTTCTGACCGGGCAAGGCCTCACCTCGCTGCTCGATCTTGTCTTCACGCTCATCTTCTTCGTCGTGATGTTCATCTATTCGGCGAAGCTCACTCTGGTCGTCCTCGCTTCGATTCCAGTCTATGTCGTCATAGCCACCCTCATTCGGCCGGTGCTGCGCGAACAGATCAATGAGAAGTTCAACCGCGGCGCGCGATCGCAACAGTTCCTGGTCGAATCGATCGTCGGCGCGCAGACCCTCAAGGCGGCGAGCGTCGAGCCGATGATGCAGGCGCAATGGGAGGAGCGTCTGGCGGCTTACGTGCGCACCTCCTTCAACGCCGGCGTTTCGGGAACGCTCGGGCAGAACCTCATTCAGTATGTGAGCAAGGTCACCACCGCGCTGATCCTGTTTGTCGGCGCGCAATCGGTGATCGAAGGCACGATGACAGTCGGCGAACTCATCGCCTTCAACATGATCGCGAGCCAAGTGGTGCAGCCGATCCTGCGGCTGTCGCAATTGTGGCAGGATTTTCAGCAGGTGCAGGTGTCCGTCGCGCGTCTGGGCGATATCCTCAACGCGCCGCCAGAGCCAGCGCCCCAGAACCTTCTGACCTTGCCGCCGCCGCGCGGCGCCATCGAGTTTCGGAACGTGACGATGCGCTACCGGCCCGATGCGGCGGACGCGTTGCGCAACGTCTCGCTTTCCATAGAGCCGGGGGAGGTGATCGGCGTCGTCGGTCCGTCAGGGTCGGGTAAATCCACCCTAACCAAGCTCGTCCAGCGCCTCTATAGTCCGCAATCCGGCCAGATGATGATCGACGGCGTCGACGCCGCCCAGCTCGATCCTGGCTGGCTGCGCCGGCAGATTGGGGTCGTGCTGCAAGAGAATCTTCTTTTCAACCGCACCATCCACGAGAATATTGCGCTCGGCGATCCCGCCATGCCCCGCGTGATGGTGATGCATGCGGCGCGCCTCGCGGGCGCAGACGAATTCATCGCCCAGTTGCCGCAAGGCTACGACACGATGATTGAGGAACGCGGCGCCAATCTCTCTGGCGGCCAGCGTCAGCGCATCGCCATCGCCAGGGCCTTGGTGACCAATCCTCGGGTTTTGATTCTCGATGAAGCCACCTCCGCGCTCGACTACGAGAGCGAAAGGATCATTCAGGAGAACATGCGCTCGATCGTGCGTGGGCGCACCGTCATTATCATCGCTCATCGCCTAGCTGCCGTTCGCCCCTGCACGCGGATCGTGGGCATGCTAAGGGGTGAGATAGTCGAGGTCGGCGGTCACGAGGAGCTGCTGGCGCGCAAAGACGGGCTCTACGCCCGTCTTTGGGCGCTGCAATCCGACCAGGCGAGGGTGAGGGCGCCGGCATGAACGAACGCACCGCGCCGCCGGAGGCGCCCTCGCCTCAGCCTTCGCGGCGGCCTCCGGTCGTAGTCACGGGACGTGATCGCGAATTCCTGCCCGCCGCGCTGGAAATCCTGGAAACTCCGCCCCCTCCGCTGCCGATCGCGCTGATGGCGACGATTAGCGTCTGCGCGCTGGCGGCGCTGGTCTGGTCGTATTTTGGCCGGCTGGACGTCCATGCGACCGCGCCGGGCAAGATCGAGACCGCTGGCTACGCCAAGGTGATCGAACCGCTTGATCCCGGCAAGATCGCCGCGATCCATGTCGAGAAGGGCGAAACCGTCAAGGCGGGAGACCTGCTTTTGGAGTTGGATCCCGCGGAAGCCAACGCCGACGCGGTCAGCGCCCAGGACGCGCTCAACGCGAGCCTGGCGGAGATCGCACGGCGCCGCTATGCGATCGACGCTGTGCGCGCCGCTGGGGTCGGGGCCCTTATGGCGTCGGACAGGCTCGACGCCCGCAGCAAGGACGATACGCTGGCGACCGAACTCTAGCTCGGTCGAGAATCTAGCCGGCCGAGCCGATTTGAAGGTCGCCTGGGACGAGGCTGTGCCCGAACCATTCCGTCTGCGCCAAGAAGCCGTTCTGCGAGCAGATCTCGCTCAGCTCTCCGACGCGCTCAAAGCGCTCGACCGGCAGATGGCGGAAAAGATGGCGACGCAAAAACGTCTCGACATGAGCATCGCCTTCCAGAACACGCTGATGGACACCTTGAACCAGCGCGTCTCGACTCGGCAGCAGGCGATCGACCTCAACGTCGGCACCAAGATCGATCTTTATAACGCTAAGGAAGAACTCGAAAAGTCTCAGTCGGCGCTCGCCTCCGACCAGGGCCAATTGATCGAAACCGACGCTGCGCTCAGGGCGGTGCACAGCGAAAAAGCAAAGACCATCTCCCAGTTCATCGCCGACAACGAGAACAAGCTCGCCGAGGCCGCGCGCAAGGCGGATGAATCGCGTCAGGCGCTCGCCAAGGCCGACGCGCGCCTCACCCGCACCCGGCTTTATGCGCCCACGGACGGCGTCGTCCAGCAGTTGGCCGTCACTACGGTCGGCCAGGTGGTCACCACGGGCCAACAGCTCGTTGTTCTGACGCCGATCGGCGGCAAGCTTCAGGTCGAGGCGCTGGTGGCCAATCTCGATATCGGCTTCGTCAAGCTGGGCCAAGACGCCGTGATTAAGGTCGACGCCTTCCCGTTCACTCGCTTCGGCGCCCTGCACGGCAAGGTCGTCAGCATCGCCTCCGCCGCCATCGCCGAGCAGGACGCAAAACGCGGGCTCGCCAACGCCACAGCGACCGCCAATATGGCGCCCGAAGCGCCCACCGCCCCCGGTCAACCTGAAAGCTTCGTCTTTCCGGTTGCCGTGTCGCTCGACGAAACCGCGATGAAGATCGACAACGCGACGATCCCGTTGGCCCCAGGCATGACTGTCACCGTGGAAATCCGAACCGACTCCCGCCGCGTCATCGACTATTTGCTCTCGCCGCTCGCGAAAATCGGATCCGAGGCGCTCAGGGAGAGGTAGAGGAGGGGCCCATCCGTCGCTGGCCTGACGGGGCTCCATGAAGCGGTAGAAACTATCGTGTGAACGACTATCGTTTTGCAGCCCTGGCTGATGCAGAACCATTGGCGCCCCAATTCCGCCGCATCCGAGCACCGCCGCCTCGAGACGTCGGCTCAGTGACTGGCCTCCACACCAGAAGCGTGCCTTCACGGGCCTTGTGAAGGGCGCTGACATAGACTATGTGTGCGCGATCGAGTTTCGGCCGAAAGACTTGGCCTCGCCGCGCGCTACGCGTCGGACTGACGACCTTCTTCCAAAATCTCGATTACTGTAAGCCGGCTGCGCGACCGCGCAGTCTACCTAAACACGTACCTGAAAGAAGTGTCTCATGACGCAAGGAACCGTAAAGTGGTTCAACAGCCAAAAAGGCTTTGGCTTCATCCAGCCGGATGACGGCAGCAAGGATGTTTTCGTGCACATCAGCGCCGTCGAGCGAGCCGGAATGTACAGCCTCAACGAGGGACAGAAGGTCTCTTATGATGTTGTCGCAGATCGGAAGACCGGAAAGTCCTCGGCGGATAATCTGAAGGCCGCCTGATCGGGCGCGCCGGTAGCCCTATCGCCTTGACCACGGATGTACTGGCAGGGCCAATGTGGTTCCTGACCCCGCGCTCGGTTCGCTGTGCGCGGGGTTTTTGCTGATGGATTTCATCGCGCGACCCGCAACGTCCCGCAGCCGATCCGGCGAGGAAGGACATAAGAGCCTAGGCGCCAAAAGGATGTCCATGGACGGACTTGCAGCCGTTACACCAAGCGTACGGGTCATGTTCAGCGGCATAGGCCCGGTGAGATCAGAGCCGCTCGTCCGGTGAAATCACTTTCTCGCACGCTTTGAGCCAGAGGGCCAGAGAGGCGGCTACATCATGACTTGCCATAAGTTCGCGATCGGACAAGCGGTTGACTTCGCCAGGAGGCTCCCGTCGATATCAAGACCCACGGGTCCCTATGAGGTGGTGAGCGTTTTGCCGGCGGACGATGCCGACTCCCCGACCTATCGCGTCAAGAGCCAGGCCGAGCCTTTCGCGCGCGCAGTCAGGGAAACCGATCTCGTCGCCGTCGGTTTGGCGCCGGGCGAACAATCGGCGCCCGCGCTGTGGGCCGATCCCGTGTCCGGACGGCGATCGCCTCGCCCGTCGCGACCGCGGTAACGGCCTCGAGGAGTTTCGCTCCCTGCCGCTCGACCGATCGAATCAGGCTGGCCTCACGCGCTGATAAGCGATGCGCGCCGCCCGAGCCTCGCGAGCCTCGCGAAACGACAAGAGCCGCCGCGTTTCCTCGTCCCACAGCGCGAGACGGACGCAGACGAAGCTGCGCCACAAAGTGAGCCGGCTGACTTCGCGGAGCTCAGGATAGGTCCGTAAGACCTCGGGAAGCCGATAAAAGGGAACGCCGCTCGACAGATGATGCACGTGATGCACGCCGATATTGGCGCTGAACCAGCGCAGCGGCAGCGGCAGGTCATAATGCGAGCTGCCGTGCAGCGCCGCTTCAGGCTGACGCCAAGCTGTCGTCCCGTCCCATGTCGTCGCCTCGAATTGATGCTGAACGTAGAACAACCAGACGCCCATCGTCGCAGCGAGCACGACAATCGGCAAATGGATGACGAGGAACGTTGTGAAGCCCACGCATAGCACTAGGACACCGGCGGCGAGCAGGATTCCTGCGTTGGTAGTCATCGTGCTGAGCCACGGCGTGGCGCCCTTGCGCATGAAGCCGAATGGCAAGCGGTTCTCGAGCAGGAACACATAGGCCGGGCCCAGCCCGAACATCACCAGCGGATGGCGATAGAGGCGGTAGCGCAGACGGTCGCGCCAGTTGCGCGCGAAATATTCCCGCACCGTGAGCGTCTTGATGTCGCCGATGCCGCGCCGGTCGAGATTGCCCGATGTCGCATGATGGATCGCATGGCACCGCCGCCAGTGATCGTAAGGCGTCATCGTCAACACGCCGAGCGCGCGCCCCATCCAGTCGTTGGCAAGCTTGCTCGGGAAGAACGAACCGTGGCCGCAATCGTGCTGGATTAGAAACAGGCGAATGAGCAGCCCAGCGGCGAGCGGCGCCAGCGCGAACGAAAGCCAGAACTGGCCATGGCGCGAAGCGAGCAGCATCGCGGTCCAGACCGCGGCAAAGGGCGGGAAGGTGACCGTGAGCTCAAAGACGCCCCACGCCGCGCTCGCCCGGCGGTAGGGTACGAGCGCCTGGCCCCAATCGCGGGCCGCCCACGTTGCGCTTTTCGTTTCCGTCGCTGACATTCCACACTCTCCGCCCGATATGCGCTTTGTAGGAAAGCGTCGTCGAGCGGGTGGTCGACTGCGCCGAAGGAAGGATCCAACGATCCTCGCGGCGACCCTCCTAAGAGAGCGACGCTCCCGATTGTCCACGCCAAGGCGATGGCACAAGTCCGAGGACACTCATCATAGACAGAGGCCCGTGAAAAAGCGATGACGATTCGGCCTTGGGCTCGCGAAATCGCCTCGGCCTTGGGCTCGCGAAATCGCCACGGGAAACGGGCGCCACCTTTGCGCCGACGACGCGAGTCCGCGGCGCCGCTCTGCCGCCAAACAGATCAAAATGAAGCCAAAGCCCCAAAACTGGCGCCCGGCTCGGCCGGTCGAGCCGATTCGCAAACGCCAATAAACGTCAGTTAGCGCTAGTAAACGCTAGTAAATTTGCTTGCATTCACTAGCGTTTATTTTTTCGAATTGGGACTTTTCAATGGGTTACAGCCGATTCAAACAAAAAAATCTCCTCTCGTCTCAGGCTTGGAATTGTCCGCCCAAGCCCGCATTTATCATCCTGCCTCCGCCGGCGCATCGCCCAACGGCGCGGATTCAATCCGCGACTAAGGGAAGTTATAGCATGAGCTTCGCTTAAAGGAAAGAAATTGTCGATTTTTCTGATTCTGCCCCATTTCGCCCGGCGCTCCGCTTTGCGCGTCGTCCATACGGCTGGACCTTCAGGTCGTGTCGTTGCGGGAGACTTCAAAACCGGCGCCCGTGACCCTCGAAGCCGTCGACGCTGCTGATGAGGGCCGGCGATCTCAGCTTCAGGTCCCATGTTCGGCGCGCGCCGCGCCGAAGCCTGGCCTGCAGCGCCTGCGATCCGTGAGAATTGTCAAAGGGCAGGTGTTGGAGCGATGAGCGCGAGCCGGTCCGCCGAACTGCGGCGCGCCCTGACAAGTCAAGGTCGTAGGGCGCGTCTACGTCTGACAAGGAACCCCATCATAACAAGCCATGCGGCTTTCAATCCCGCCACGAGGCGACCCGAGAACAACTTCTTCGGCTGTCCGCACCATAAGCACGATATGCTCGCCACCGTTGTCGGTTTGCCGCACGCCGAGCAAACATTCACATGGCGCATCAAAGTGTTCTTTCCCGGAGAGAGTCGCAGTTGAACGCGCTATGGGCAAAAATGTTGCGGCAATTCGTCCCAGAAAACGGAAATCCAGGCATGGTCACGCCCCCCGCCGCTCTTCTCTTGTACATGGATGGCCTGCGGGAGCACGACATCGATAAAATCAGGCGGTCGTTCGCGCCCGGACTTCGTTTCGTGACGCCGTTGCGGAGCATGGACGCCGATGAGACGCTTCGCTTCCTTGCAGCGCTTTACGCAGGATTTCCCGACTGGCGTTACGACAACGATCCCCCCGTCCTTGGCGGCGATGGGCGTTGGGGCGTTAAGTGGCGCCAGGGCGGCACGCACACGGGAAAGCTGGCGCTACCCGGCTTTGTCGAGGTCGAAGCGACCAATCGCGTGGTCGCAATTCCCCCGCATTACTTTTATTACACTGTCGATGAGACAGGATTGAAGGAGATCCGGCCCGATCCTGTGCCTGGCGGCGCGCCTCATGGCATCTTTAAACAGATAGGCGTGGAGAACCCGCCGCTGTAGCGGTGGAGCCAGCCGGGTCGTGACAGCGCCGCTCGCGAACCAGATGAGCAAGCCGTCAATATCTTTCTGGGCTCCGTCCTGGCGACGATCGGACTGACGATCCCCGCCGTCCAGTGCTATTGAACCCGATCGCCACCCGCGCCAAACTCTCTTCGTGCGCCGGCCTCGTCTCCATTGAACTGGAGGACGCGAATGCGGATCCCGATCATTCTGGCTTTTGTGGCTCTCCTCTCCGGCTGCAACGCCAATCAGGCGATCAATCCCTCCGGAGAGGCGAACCGCTGCGCGAACGATCCCAGCTGCAATCCTTACAATCCCTCCAGCTACGCGCAGAACAACGTCGGGATCGGCCGCTAAGAGCCGATAGCGCGGCCGCCGGACGGGGCGGAGAAGCCTTTGTCGGAAGGCGTGAGGTCAATCAGTTTGGATTTTCTTGGGGCCTCCCCATTTCGGAGCGGAAACTTCTGTTTATGAGGGTTGGAATTCCTTGGATTTCCTTGGATTCTCTCGTCCGAAATCGAGACTTATCAATGAGTTGCGCGGGATTTTCCGCAGAAAATTTTTTCGTAAGCTCTGTCTTGGCGCGAGAAGGCGGAACGGTCGCCTGCGGTCGAGGCTGTTCGGAAGGGTGGGATTGTTCATGGGGCAAGCTGGACGCTTCTAAGAACCTCGCGCCTTCCAGCATTTTCTGATTCACTCCCAGGTGGAGTGGGAGGCGAATCGATGCGCGGCCAGGGGGGACTTTTCGACGTCGACGAGCGGCTGAAGCGGCTGAGCGATCTCGGCGATCAGTTGCAGGCTTTCGCAGCGGCGGTCGATTTCGAGATTTTCCGGTCCGAGCTGACGCGGGCGCTGGCCTACTCGGACGGCTCGCAGGGCGGCCGACCGCCGTTCGACCCTGTGATGATGTTCAAGATCCTGGTGATCCAGGCGGCCAACACCCTCTCGGACGAGCGTACCGAGTTTCTGATCAACGACCGCCTGTCGTTCATGCGGTTTCTCGGGTTGAGCCTATCCGATCGGGTTCCCGACGCTCGCACGATCTGGCTGTTCCGGGAAAAGCTGACCAGGGCCGAGGCGATTAAGCCACTGTTCGACCGGTTCGACGCGGCGCTGCGCGAGGCTGGCTACGTCGCTATGGGCGGCCAGATCGTCGACGCCTCGCTGATCGCCGCGCCGAAGCAGCGCAACACCGAGGAGGAGAAGAAGGCGGTCAAGGAGGGGCGCATTCCGGAGGCTTGGAAAGCCCAGCCAGCCAAGCTCCGGCAGAAGGACCGTGACGGGCGCTGGACGGTCAAGTTCAGCAAGGCCAAGGCCAGGCCGGATGGGACGGTTCCTCCGGTCGACATCGCTATTCCGACATTCGGCTACCAAAACCATGTCTCGATCGACCGCGAACATGGGCTGATCCGGCGGTGGGAGGCGACCGACGCTGCGGCCTACGAGGGCGCGCGGCTGCGTGAGGGGCTGCTCGACAAGACCAACACCGCGAGCGCCGTCTGGGCCGACACGGCCTACCGTTCGAAGGCCAATGAGGCGTTCCTCGAAAAGAACGGGTTCGTCAGCCGCGTCCATCGCAAGAAGCCGGCGGGCCGGCCCATGCCGGAGACGACGCGGCGCGCCAACGCGCTCAAGTCCAAAGTCCGCTCCGGCGTCGAACACGTCTTCGCCGTGCAGAAGGACAAGATGGACCTCTTCGTCCGCACCATCGGCATCGCCCGGGCGAAAACCAAGATCGGCATGGCCAACCTCGTCTACAACTTCCGCAGGCTCGTCTTCCTCGATCGTCTCGCTGCCGCCTGACCCCCGCGCCAAAGGGCCGCCCGGTCGCCGCAGCATGCGGCGCCCTATGCCGCATCCAAAACCGAGATCCCGCACCTCAAAATCGCGTCACTCGACCCGTCTCCGTCCGGAAAAACGCGTTTATAGAACCGTCCAGCTTACTTCAATTTCTGATTGTCAGCAAGCAATTGTCGTCCGACCCGTGGAGCAGGCCAAGCTCGCGTCTCATCCCTGACGCTGGCGGTCTCATCGTCACTTTCGTGAGCGGCCGCACGAATAAGCTGCCGGTGGCGTCCGCCTCATGCTGTTCTCGAGCAATGGACGGAAGGTTGACGGCTCAGCCCGCCGATCGGCCTCTACTCTTCTCAAATAGGTCCCGCCGTCGTGGGCATGCTAGATCCGGCGATGTTTTTCGGCGCGACGCACTGCGCATGCTCTTGAGCGCGCTTTTTTCGCCACTAAGACTACTTCGGCAATACCTTCACTATAACTCCATTTTGAGGTAACATCCAGTCCTATAGTGAAGCAACAATAATCCATCTGAGCGATCGATCTTCAGGCCGTTTTCGTTTGCACAAAACATTTCATGTACCATTTCGTACTTCTTGTCCGCCAATACGGTTAAATGGAATCTATTAGTTGGTAGAACAAACGACCACGTAATAGCGCTATACCGTTTTAGTGTATACGCGGTTTCAATTTTAACGCCAAGTTTGTCTATGGTGGTTATTTTCTGAGATAAATTTGGAACGGTTATCGCGTCAAACTTGATGCCTTCCTTCAGCTTAGTGATAATTTCTTCACCGACATCCATATCCCCTTCCGCACGAGCACGGAATATTTCTCTGTCCTCCTCGCTCTCCGGCAGACGGATCGACATTGTTATAGAGTGAAGTCTCTCGTGCTCGTTTGGAGCCCAAGAGATTGAACTCTTGGATGTTTCCACCATTCTTTCTGCAATTAAATTGAATGGTCTCCTGTACATTCCACATTGAATCGTCCTGGTCTTCGCTAATGGTCACACAGGCCACCGCGTCTTCTCTAAAGGGATCTCCTATGTAACTATGAATATGCTTGTTGTAAAAACCGAAAAAACTCTCGTCGCCGCTTATAGATGAATCCTTGAACTGAGCCTAAAGGAGCTTCACGTGCAAGTTTGCCAGGACTTTCTTGTCGAGACCATTAAGATAATTTTGCTCCATGACAATATCTTTCAGTCTTTCCTCGAAATACTGCCGCCAGTGTCCGATCTCAATGATTGCGTTTATACCCCCGACCACTATAAGCGAAGCCCCAGCAGTCTTTAACAATTCCACTGCGATAGCCGAAAGATAGTAACCGTGGTCGCCAGACGCAGTCAAAAAAATCTCACCGACAATAACTGCCGCAAGTAGCAAAATGATGCCGCCGAAGATCCATAACAGTGGGTGAGCATAACTAGGGATCTTAAATCTCTGCACAGCAAACCCTCGGTGCTTTTCAATAAGTCATTACCAATTCGATGATCCGAGTCAAAATAGCGTCTCTCAGCTGCGCCCCAGGCCACCGCAGGTGTCGCACTTGAGACACGTGCGGTTGCGCGCACCATGGTGAAGTTGCCGCATTCCGGACCCGCCTCGCCGCGCAATGGCAAAAGGCGCAGCCTATGCAACGCTGCGATTAGCCGGACACCGAAGACGGCCTATTTCTTCTTGCCGGTGGAGGTCTTAGGGGTTGAGCGAACGGCGCTGTGTACCTTGACGGTCTTTCCGCCGACGGTCTTCGAATAGCCCTTCACACGTACAAATTTCTTTCCCTTGCTGGTCTCGGCCATGCCCCGTCCTCCCTAAAGTAGGGCATAGCTTTGTCTCACTCCCCAGGGCTGTTCAAGTGCCTATCACGCGAATTTTACTGCAGAAATGTGGAGGCTCCTTACGAACCGCGAGCCGCGTGGATGGCCGGGTCAAGCCCGGCCAGGACGAAGCGAATGGCCCTAGCAGGCTGTTGAAAAAGTCCGCCGCGTGGGGGTCGAAACCGTGAACACAATAGAATCCAACGGAGTCCGGAACGGAATCGAACTACGGCGGAAATGAGTTTTTCAACAGCCTGCTAGGGACTAATTCATGCGTTACGCTGTCGTGATCGAGAAAGGCGAGCGAGATTACTCGGCCTATCTTCCGGATTTGCCCGGCTGCGTCTCGGTCGGCGACACGCTGGAAGAGATGAAGGCCGGAATCCGGGAAGCGATCGAATTTCATCTCGAAGGCATGCGCGCTGCCCCTCACTTCCCTCAGCTGCGCCCCGTCGTCGCGCCGCAGGTGTCGCACTTGATGCAGGTGCCGTTGCGCACCATGGTGAAGTCGCCACATTTCCCGCAACTTTCACCCAAGTATCGAAACCCTGGCCCCAAGCGGCGCAAAGCCACATCCTTCTCGACACCGCAATATATTGCTATAGATGTCGGCGTGAAATATCTTTCTATTGCCGCATCGGAAACTAAAAAATAATCTGCGAAGGTATTCGCCTGCCATTCGCCAGATTCTTCCTTCATCCAAATGGATTTTTGGCCGTGTTCCGTAAAAGGTTGGGCGTAATGGTCGTGCAAGAGGACATGCCCAAGTTCATGCGCAACTATGAACCTCGCTTTGGGCTCACCAATTAGGGCGTCGTCCCAAGTTTCGTGATCGCAATGAAGAATTGCCGGATTATGTTCCACATAAGCTGGGGGTTGGCTTGAGTCTTGGGTGTAAAATCGAAGTCGCAACTCGTGATACTGACGCGTATCATAGGCCCTGATCCATTTGTTTTTCGTAAGGGTCTGGACGCACTCCGTAATGCTAAAGTCGTCGTTGGCGAAACCTCCGCAAAGTTTGTCGCGCCAGCAATCTGCGGACTCCTTAATCTCGTCTTCGTAGCGCCGACGACGTACTTTGTGATCTTTGACCACGTCGTAGCCTCAGGAACAGCCCGTGGTCCCACCACATGTATCACATTTTAAACATGTTCCACTCCGCACCATAGTAAAATTTCCGCATTCCGGACAGGCCTCGCCGACGTACCCTTTCATTCGCGCCTCCTCACGACTGCCTTTGAGAGACGAATGCGCACTTAGTTCCGGCGGAGAGAATTCGAACCGCATCGCCTCATCAGTTGAGGAATTGATTGCCTCCAGTCCGCGCTCGGCCAACTCGCCTTTCAGCGCCGTCGCCCCCTGCACGAAAGGCCCGTGCGCGCTTGACCCGCCTACAGCCTGAACCGTGGCCATGTCCCCTGCCCCGCTTCGCACCAACATCAGCTTGTCGCCCGGCCGCGAGCGCAGGAGGCCCTTGGACACGACGGACGCCACCGGCGCGGCGGGCGGCGCGTGTCCTTCGCCTAAGTCCGGCGCCCGATCCTGATCGACGCCGCCGCCGAGCACCGTCGCACCGATCTCGTCAGGCGCGATATGCGCAAGATCGTTGCGGCCGAGATAGGAGATGGCGAGCTCGCGGAAGATATAGTCGAGGATCGAGGTCGCGTTCTTGATCGCGTCATTGCCCTGGACGAAGCCCGCCGGCTCGAACCGGACGAAGGTGAAGGCCTCGACATATTCCTCAAGCGGCACGCCATATTGCAGGCCAAGCGAGATGGCGATGGCGAAATTGTTCATCAGCGAGCGGAAGGCGGCGCCTTCCTTGTGCATGTCGATGAAGATCTCGCCCAGGCGCCCATCCTGATATTCGCCGGTGCGCAGGTAAACCTTGTGCCCGCCGACCACGGCCTTCTGCGTATAGCCCTTGCGGCGGTCGGGCAGCCGCTCGCGCTGACGCTCGCGCTCGACCCGCTCGATGACGCGCTCGACGATTTTTTCCGCCACCGCGGCGGCGCGCGCGGGCGCGTTGAGGGCGACCAGGGTCTCGACGGCCTCGTCGTCCTCCTCGTCGTTCTCGATCAGTTGCGAACTCAAGGGCTGCGACAGCTTCGAGCCGTCGCGATAGAGCGCGTTCGCCTTGAGGCCGAGGCGCCAGGAGAGCATGTAGGCGTCCTTGCAGTCCTCGACGGTCGCGTCATTGGGCATGTTGATGGTCTTCGAGATCGCGCCGGTGATGAACGGCTGCGCCGCCGCCATCATGCGGATGTGGCTCTCGACCGAGAGATAGCGCTTGCCCGTCCGCCCGCAGGGGTTGGCGCAATCGAACACCGAGAGATGTTCGGGCTTGAGATAGGGCGCGCCTTCGAGCGTCATCGCGCCGCAGGCGAAGCTGTTGGCGGCCTCGATTTCGGCCTTGGTGAAGCCGAGCGCGGTCAAAAGATCAAAGCCCGGCGCGTCGTACCGCTCGGGCGGGATCTTGAGCGCCTGGCTCAGCGTCTCGACGCCGAGCGTCCACTTGTTGAAGACGAAGCGGATGTCAAAAGCGGAGGCGAGCGCGGCCTCGACCTTGTCGATCGCCTCTTGCGGCAGGCCCTTGGCCTTGAGCGCCGCATGATTGACGCCCGGCGAATGGGCGAGCGTCGCCCGGCCGACCGCATAGGCGACGATGTCGGCGATCTGCTTCTCGTCATAGCCGAGCGCGCGCAAGGCTTCGGGCACGGCGCGGTTGATGATCTTGAAATAGCCGCCGCCCGCGAGCTTCTTGAACTTGACCAAAGCGAAGTCGGGCTCGATGCCGGTGGTGTCGCAATCCATGACGAGGCCGATGGTGCCGGTCGGCGCGATCACCGAGACCTGCGCGTTGCGATAGCCATGCGCCTCGCCCAAGGTCAGCGCGTCGCGCCAGGCGGCGCGCGCGGCCTGGCTCAGCTCCGCCCATTCCGGGCCGGAATTGGCGAGCTCATTATGATCGAGCGGGGTCGGCGCGACGGACAGCGTCTCGTAGCCCGCCGCCTCGCCATCGGCGGCGCGCTTGTGATTGCGGATCACCCGCAGCATCGCGTCAGCGTTCGCCCTATGCCCGGGGAAGGCGCCGCTCTTGGCGGCGATCTCCGCCGAGGTCGCATAGGCGCGGCCGGTCAGGATGGCGGAGAGCGCGGCGCAGATCGCCCGGCCGTGGTCGCTGTCATAAGGGATCCCGGACGACATGAGCAGGCCGCCTATGTTGGCGTAGCCGAGGCCGAGAGTGCGGTAGTCATAGGAGAGGCGTGCGATCTCCTTCGAGGGGAATTGCGCCATCGCCACCGAGATCTCGAGCGTCAGCGTCCACAGGCGAATCGCGTGCTCGTAACCCTTGACATCGAACGACTTGGTCGCGGAATCGCGGAACTGCAGCAGGTTGAGCGAGGCGAGATTGCAGGCCGTGTCGTCGAGGAACATGTATTCGGAGCACGGATTCGATGCGCGGATCGGCCCCGATTCCGGGCAGGTGTGCCAGTCGTTGATGGTGGTGTGATATTGCAGGCCCGGATCGGCGGAAGCCCATGCGGCGTAGCCGATCTTCTCCCACAGGTCGCGCGCCTTCATGGTTTTAGAAACCTTGCCGTCGAGGCGACGTGTGAGGCTCCACTCGCCGTCGTTCTCGACCGCGTGCAGGAAGGCGTCGGACAGGCGCACCGAATTGTTCGAGTTCTGGCCCGAGACGGTGAGATAGGCCTCCGACTCCCAGTCGGTGTCGTAAGTGTCGAAATCGAGCTGCGCGTAGCCCTGGCGGGCGTATTGAATAATGCGCTTGATGATGCCGTCCGGAACCTCGTTCTTGCGCGCGGCCTTGACCTCGCGCTTGAGCGCCGGGTTCTTGTCGACGTTGAAGCAGTCGTCGCCCGAGCCCTCGCAATTGACGCAGGCGCGGAAGATCGCCTTCAGATGACGCTTGACGACCTTGGAGCCGGCGGCGAGCGCGGCGACCTTCTGCTCCTCGTTCACCTTCCAGTCGATGAAGGCCTCGATGTCGGGATGATCGGCGTCGACCACCACCATCTTGGCGGCGCGGCGCGTGGTGCCGCCCGATTTGATCGCGCCCGCCGCGCGGTCGCCGATCTTCAAGAAGGACATGAGGCCGGACGAGCGCCCGCCGCCGGAGAGCTTCTCGTTCTCGCCGCGAAGAGCCGAGAAATTGGTGCCGGTGCCGGAACCGTATTTGAACAGGCGCGCCTCGCGCACCCATAGGTCCATGATCCCGCCCTCGTTGACGAGGTCGTCAGCGACCGACTGGATGAAACAGGCGTGGGGCTGGGGATGCTCGTAAGCCGACTTCGACTTGACGAGCTTTCCGGTCTCGAAGTCGACGTAATAATGGCCCTGGCTCGGCCCATCAACGCCATAGGCCCAATGGAGGCCGGTGTTGAACCATTGCGGCGAATTGGGCGCGGCCATCTGGCGCGCGAGCATGAACCGCATCTCGTCGTAGTAGGCGCGCGCATCCTCTTCGCCGTCGAAATAGCCGCACCTCCAGCCCCAATAGGCCCAGGCGCCGGCAAGGCGGTCGAACACCTGCTTCGCCGAAGTCTCCGAGCCCACGCGCTCTTCCTTCGGCAGCGAGCTCAGCGCCGTCTCGTCGGGGACCGAGCGCCACAGGAAAGAGGGAACGCTCTCCTCCTCGACGCGCTTCACGCGCGCAGGGATGCCGGCTTTGCGGAAATATTTCTGCGCCAGCACATCGGCCGCGACCTGGCTCCAGGCGGCGGGAACCTCGACGCCCTCAAGCGAAAACACCACCGAGCCGTCGGGGTTGCGGATCTCGCTCTTGGCAGTCGCGAAGGGAATGAGGTCATAAGGGCTGACGCCCGATTGGGTGTAATGCCGTTCGATGCGCATCGCTTCGACCCCATTGTTGCGGCCATGGGGCTTTCGCCCTGCTGGTCGCGTTGATCCTCACCCCGAACAGAAGGCGCTGATGCGCCCGTCGCAGCGCGCAAGCCGCCATCGGCTAGCCCGCACGACGCCGCCCCCTCACTCGCCTCGAACTTTATAGACCCGTGTCCTCGTCAGTTTGCGCCCGTTTGCGTGGGCCTGACCGGCTCTAAACCGCTGTCCCGGACGCTTGATCCCCACGCGGTCCGAGAACAAGCACACATTACAACTCTATGACGACCGCGTCAACAACTTGTATGGCTACCCAGACGATGGCACAACATATTGTGGATAACGTGGATAACAAGAGGTAACGCCAGCGCGGGTAGGCAGCATCCGCCGAGTCGGGGCGAGGCCGCAAGGGGCGCCGGTGTGGTTTTACGTGTAGGCCGCCGAGGCTGCGGCGTCAGGAAGGGATCACGCGACCCGCTTCTCGACGCGGGCTAAGGGGCTCAGGGCCAGCCATGACCCGATTGCGCGCTCAAGCTCGCGGCTCCCGGTCACCAACAGTTTTCCCTGATCGCGCGCCCGTGCGATCGAAATATAGCCCATCCAGATCTCGGTCATCGTTCTCAGATTGGTCGAGAGATAAAGATCGACCTCGAAGCCAGGATCGACGGAGCACAAGTCGACCTCTTTTCCCGCCTCGACGACCAGCCACCAGTTTCGGCGCGTGGGCGGGAGATCGTTGAAAATGATCTCTATGACGCTTCTTTCGGGCGGCATTGGCCGCGGATCGATGTTGCGCCGCATATCCCACATCAAGAGATCGACATCCAGATTTTGCAGCGAAGCCTCGAGGTCGATCCACCTTTGACCCCACGAGCCAACGGCTTCGATCACCGGCTTCAGCTCCCATCCCGCTTCGGTCAGCTGGTATTCGAACGTTCCCGGCTCGCCCCTGACCGGGACGCGCCTGATGACTTTGGCGCTTTCCAGATCCTTCAGGCGTTTTGACAGAAGCGCGGGCGACATCTTTGGCAGACCGCGCCGCAACTCGTTGAAGCGCGTCGATCCGACGACCAGCTCCCTGACAAGGACCAGCGTCCATCTCGCGCCGAGGATTTCGGCGGCCATCGCCACCGGGCAAAACTGACCATAGCTGGTTTCGGCCATCGGGAGACTCCGTTGCGCTCGATTTCTATCTCCTCCGCGTGAGCGGCGGCCAGTTCAGAATCTATACCGGCTTCAATTCATTTCGTGAACTGGCCACCGACCCGCCCACCGTGAAATGAGGCCGCCAACGACCGACGGGCCTCGACTTCCGGGGTGGGAGACAATCATGAACGACCTGACGATACGGACCCTCGACGCGACCAAGACCATCTCCGAGGAGACCCTCGCCGCCTTTAGCGACACAATGCGAGGGGTGTTGGCGCTGCCTGGCCAGGAGGGCTACGAGGCCGCGCGAACAATCTGGAACGCCGCAATCGACCGCCGTCCGGCGCTGGTCGCGCGCTGCCAGGGCCCGGCCGACATCATCCATGCGCTCAAGTTCGCTCGCGAACAGAACCTGCTCGTCGCGGTTCGCGGCGGCGGCCACAACATCGCCGGCAATGCAGTGTGCGAAGGCGGGCTCCTGATCGATCTCTCGCTGATGCGGTCGGTGCGCGTCGATCCGTCGGCTCGCCTCGCGCGCGTCGAGGCCGGCGCGACGCTGGCCGATTTCGACCGCGAGGCGCAGGCTTTCGCGCTCATGACTCCGCTCGGCATCAACTCGACGACCGGAATAGCGGGCCTCACGCTCGGGGGCGGTTTCGGCTGGACGACGCGGAAATTCGGACTGACTATCGACAATCTCGTCTCTGCCGACCTCGTCACGGCGGAGGCGAGTTCATGCGGGCAAGCGAAGCCGAACACCCGGACCTTTTTTGGGCGCTGAGAGGCGGCGGCGGCAATTTTGGCGTCGTGACCTCGTTCGAGTTCAGGCTTCATCCGCTTGGTCCTGAGGTTCTTTCTGGTTTGGTCGTGCATCCGCTCGCCGAAGCAGAGGCTCTTCTTCCTGAGTTCCGCCGGATCGTGAACGAGGCGCCGGACGAGCTTTCGGTCTGGAGCGTGATGCGCAAGGCGCCGCCTCTGCCCTTCCTGCCCGCCGAGTGGCATGGGAAAGAGGTGCTCATTTTCGCCGCCTGCCACGCGGGCGACATGGCCGACGGCGAGCAGGCGATGCGCGCGATACGCGCCCTCGGGCGCCCGATCGTCGACGTCGTCTCACCCCATTCGTTCATCCGGTGGCAGGCCGCGTTCGATCCGCTTCTCACTCCCGGAGCGCGCAACTACTGGAAGAGCCACGACTTCGACGACCTCTCGGATGGCGCGATCGCAGCCATGGTTCGCGCGGCGCGAGCCCTGCCCTCCCCCGAGTGCGAGGTTTTCATCGCCCATCTCGGCGGCGCGATGACTCGCGTCGCGCCGGACGCGACGGCCTGGCCGAATCGCAGAGCCCATTTCGTCATGAACGCGCATGCCCGCTGGCGCGAGCAAATGCAGGATTCGTCCTGCATCGCATGGGCTCGCGGGCTCTCCGAGGCCACTGCCCCCTTTGCGTCAGGCGGCGTCTATGTCAATTTCATGCCCGAGGACGAGCGCGACCGGGTCGGCAGCGCCTATGGCGCGAACTATCGGCGGCTCGCGGAGATCAAGCGCCGTTACGATCCTCAGAACCAGTTCCGCATGAATCAGAACATCAGCCCAGCCTGAACCGGGCGCCGGGGCGCCTCGCAGGGCGATTCGCGGGAAAAGCGGAAAGGCGCCTTGCCTCTCCGCGCCCGCCTCGGCATAGTCCGGCGCGCGCAAGGCCTGCGCTTGTTTCCCTGCGAGAACAAGGCTCCACGGATGCTGGAACAGATCAAACAATTTTTGCTGCACTATTTCACCTGGTGGAACGGGGCGAATTTCAACACCCAATTCTACACCCGCCAATTCGGCGTGCTGGTGGGGCATGACGAGTTCGGCAACGCCTATTATCGGCGGCCGGGCATCGATCCGGCGCTCGGGTTCGAGCGGCGGTGGGTGATCTACAACGGCGTGGCCGAAGCCTCGATGACTCCGCCAGGCTGGAACGGCTGGCTTCACCATACCGTCGACGTGGCGCCGACCGAGGAGGACTACAAGGCGCACCCTTGGGAACAGCCGCATATGGGCAACCCTACCGGCACGCCGGGCGCGATTCGGCCTGACGGCTCGACGCTCAGGCCTGGCCCACGCCAGCCCACCGGGGGCGATTACGAGGCCTGGAGCCCCGGCCCCTGAGGCCAGCCGCCTTCATTCCGCCGCCGTTCACCAGCAAAGCGCCCGCCATGGACCTCTTCCGGCTGGCCCACGCGATCCGACGCCGCGCTTGTCCCGCAGTCGCGGGGATGAGGCCGACGCTTGCCGGCGCGGCGCTGGCGGCGGTTTCGGCGCTGACCGCGCCCGATGCGGCGCTCGCCGACAAGATCAGCAATCCGATCGCCGTTTTCAACGGCCTCGACAAGATCACCGGCCGCATCATTTCGTTCGAAGTGGCGATCAACGAGACCGTGCAGTTCGGCGCGCTGCAGATCACGCCTCGCGTCTGCTATTCCCGCCCGCCGACCGATGCGCCACAGACCGACGCTTTCGCCCAGGTCGACGAGATCGACGAGCAGAAGCAGATCAAGCGCATTTTCTCAGGCTGGATGTTCGCCGACTCTCCGGGCCTGCACGGCGTCGAGCATCCGATTTTCGATATCTGGCTCACGGCGTGCAAAGGCGGCACGGTGGTCATTCACGACGCGCCGGCGGCGGAGGCCTCGGCGCCGAACCCGGACGAAAGTCCGCCGACCGACATCGGGACCGATGCGGCCTCTCCGGAACAGCCAGCCCCCGCCCCACAGCCGAAGAAGAAGAAGCCCAAGCCTCCGACCGTTGTCGCCGCCCCGGTGCCGGATCCCGGCGCGGCGGCGCCGTTCGACCCCGCGACCCAATCGCCGGCTGGCAACGCGCGCGCGCGCTGACCTTGGCCGCCGGGCTTGTCGTGAGGTAGCATTCGGCCCAAGCGTCTGTCGGGGCGCGCCGGTTTTCCCGGCAGCGGCGCCCCGCGGGAACAGAGGAAGCGCCATGACCGCCATTCGCGCCGCCATCAAGCCGACCCGACGTCCTGGTGAACTGGGCGTTCACTCCGTCGACCGATTTCATTTCGCCGTTCCCGATCTCGCGGTCGCCAAAAATTTCTATGGCGAGTTCGGACTTGAGATCGAGGAGAACGGCGGTCTCCTCGCCATGAAGACCCCCGGCAACCCGCATGTCTGGGTCACCCTCGGCGAGGGTCCGCGCAAGAAGCTTGGACATATCTCGTTCGGCGCATTCGACGATGATTTCGATCGCTTCGCCGAGCGGCTCCAAGCTTTGGGCGTTAAGCGGCTCGATCCGCCGCCAGGCGTCGAGACGAACGGCTTATGGTTTCACGATCACGACGGCAACCTGGTCGAAATCAAGGTCGCGGCCAAGTCCTCGCCCAACGAGAAGTCCGAGTTTTCAGACGTCGCCATCGGCCCCGGCGAGCGTGGCGCTCCGTTCCGCCGGGACGTTGCGCGCGTCACGCCCCGGCGTCTGGCGCATGTTCTCCTGTTCACGCGCGACGTCGAGAAAGCGGTTCAGTTTTATACGCGGGCGCTGGGCTTACGCCTCTCCGACCGGTCCGGCGACGGCATCGCCTTCCTGCACGGCATTCACGGCAGCGATCATCATATGATCGCCTTCGTCACATCGAGCGCGCCAGGCCTGCATCATCTGAGCTGGGACGTGGGCTCCGTCGACGATATCGGCCGCGGCGCCATGCACATGCTGGACAAAGGCTTTGTGAAGGGATGGGGCCTCGGACGTCATGTCCTGGGCTCGAACTTTTTCCACTATGTCGGCGACCCGTGGGGGTCTTTCAGCGAATATTCGGCCGGCATCGATTTTGTGCCCGCCGATTGCGACTGGAAGAGCGGCGACCACGCGCCCGAGGATTCGTTCTACGTGTGGGGCCCGAACCCGCCGGACTATTTCACCCACAATGCCGAGGCGTGAGCCGGGCGCTCACAACGTATCCAATTCCAGGGTTTCAAAGCCGGCCGGCAGGACAATTTCGAGCAATTCGCAGTCGTCGGAATAACCGCGCACGGCATGCTTTATGCGCGGGGGCTGTATCCAGCAGCTTCCCGCCTCAAAAGTATGGATGCCTTCGCCCTCGAACTCAGTCTTGTACCAGCCCTTGAGTACATAGATCATTTGAAAGTCGACTTCGTGATAGTGCGGTGTCGACGCCTCGTTTGGCTCGAACGGCGGAACAAAGCGGATCACATGCGCCTGCACCATGCCGCCGGAGGCAGCCGAGATACCCAGATCGCGGTATTTTGCGTAGTTGCGAAGCCCCTCCACAAAATCGGCCTCGCGATGATGACTGACTGTGAATTTCTGTTTCGGCCGCGCTTTCCGGCCCGTGGTTCGTTGCGCGGCTCTTTTTGTCGTGACGGTGGTCGCGGGTTTCGCCTTGCGAGCTGTTCCGGGCTTGGCTGACTTTTCTTTGGGCGTTCCTCTTGCCATCAGACCCTCCTGTTGCGGAGATGCTTATTTTGGACTGCCCCGAATGGACGGGAAACGGATAATGCCGATTTCTGTGAGGGAGGTCGAGTGGACGGCGCTTACCGCCAAATCAGCCAGGCGGTCCCCGCCGCGAGCGTGATGACCGTCAGCGGCGCTCCGACCTTAAAGTACGCCCAGAAGCTGATCGGCATGCCCTCCGCGCGGGCGCGTTCGGCGACGATGAGGTTGGCGACCGATCCGAGAAGGGTGAAGTTCCCGGCCAGCGTCGAGCTCATGGCGACCACGAGCCAGGCGCGCTCGGGATCGGGAAAAGTCGGAATGAACGGCCGCAGCGCCAGCACCGCCGGCACATTGCTGACGATGTTGGAAAGCACGGCCGTGAACAACGACAGGCGCCAGACCATATCGAGGCCGAGCGTCTTCGCCATCGCGATGCGATCGGGCGTGAGCAGCGCCTTTTCGGCGCCGGCGACGACGACGAACATGCCGGCAAACAGGATCAGCAGCGGCCCGTCCACCTCGCGGTAGATGCGGTGGGGCTTGATCTGACGCGTCAGAAGCAGGAACGCGCCGCCCAGAATAGCCGCCTTCGCAGGCGGAACGCCCGCGAAGAACGCGATCGCGAGCGCGAAGCAGGTGATGCTCGCCTTGAGCACCTGCCCGGCGTGCATGTGGCCGCGGAAGAGATGCGGCTCAAGCTCGCCCTTGAACGCGAATTCCTTTGCATAGACGAGGCGCACCATGAGGATGACAGCGACGAGGCCGAAGATGGCGACTGGCGCGAGCGCGGCGGCGAACACGGGATAAGGGATCCGGGAGAGCGTCCCGATCACCATGTTCTGCGGGTTGCCGGTGATCGTCGCCACGCTGCCGCAATTGGAAGCGGTCGCGACCGCGACCAGATAGGGCAGCGGATTGCGGCCGAGCGAGCGAACCACTTGCAGCACGATCGGCGCCATGACGAGGCAGATCGCGTCATTGACCAGAAAGGCCGAGAGAACGCCCGCCAGCACCGTCACGATGACGAGCAGGAGGAACGGCGCATGCGCATATTCGATGGCGAGCGCGCCGAGCGCCCGGAATGCGCCGGACACCTTGAGGTGCGCCACAACGATCATCATGCCGAGCAGAAGCGCGATCGTGTCGAAATCGATGGCGCGAAAGGCTTCCTCGAGACTCAAGGGGCCAAGCGCAATCATCGCCGCGCCGCCGAGGAAAGCGATGCCCGCGCGGTCTAGACGCAGGCCCGGAATGCGGCCTATGGCGACGCCCAGATAGGTTAGGATCAGGATGACGAGGGCGGCGATGCTTTCGGGATTCATTCGTCGGCCGCCGCTCCCTTAAGCGCGAGCGGCTTTACTTGATGTACGATCGCTTGCTCGTCGCGCGTTTCCGGCATGAAGCAAAAGAAGAAGAGAAAGGCTATCGCCGCCGCGACGCCCAAGGCGAGAAACGAGACGCTATAGCCAAAATGGTCGACACTAACGCCAGCCACCAGTGCGCTGATCGAGGCGCCGATCCCCATCGTGGTCGCGACAGCGCCCTGCGCGAGATTGAAACGGCCGGTCCCGCGCATAATGTCGGAGATGATCAGGGGTGTAAGCGCCTGATAGATACCTGCCCCGATACCGTCGAGCAATTGAACTCCAATCAGCCAGAAGGCGTTACCCGACAGGGTATAGAGCGCAGCGCGGATCGGCAGTACAGCAAAAGCAATAAGAAAAATTGGCCTGCGTCCCCAAGCGTCGGCGTTACGCCCAACCAGAATCGCGATTGGCAACATGACGCCCTGGGCGGCGATCATACAAAACGACATCATCGCAGTCGCCTCTTGCGGGAATTGAACCGCTAGCTTTTGTCCGACCAGCGGCAACAGCGGCGCGTTGGCGAAATGAAACAGAAACGCGCAGAGAGCGAAAATCATCAGCGGCCGCGTCTGGAAGAGAACGCGATATCCCGCCGCCGCGCCTCCCGCCTCGCCGTCAGTGGTCAAGTCTCTCGCCCGATCATGATTGATCGCTTTCGCTGGAATGGCGAGAACGGCGGCGCAAGTCAGAACGGCGAACACGGGAACCATGAGAAAGACCGCACGCTGCGAAAACGCGTAGCCAACTGCGCCGGCCAGAAGCGCAATGGCGATATTGCCGCCGTGGTCGAAAGCAGAGTTACGAGCGACAAAGATAATGGCTGCGGCTACGGTCATCGCCGCCATGGCCAGAACGATCACGCCGCGCTTGGCGCGGGTCACATCGATCGCGGCGCCGATCGGCGTCTGGAACGCAATCCCGAGCAATCCGCTCGCGGTCGTCACCAGCCCAACATCAGTCTGGCTCCAATGCTGGTCCGTGACGAGGAAAACGTTGACGAACGGTCCGAAGAGGTTGCGGACGTCGGCGTCGAGGAAGTTGAGCGCGTCTAGCGCGTACGGGATAGAGATCATCGCCAACGTCCAAAGAATGGCTCGATCTCGAGCCCCCTCACGAAACGCGGCCTGTCCGCCATTCGTTCCGCCGACGCCGCCCTTCCATGCCGGGGCGTGGCGGCGGAATTTTCATTGACAATCAGCCCTGCTCCCCTCGTTAAAGGCCCCATGCGCAAGCGCGCGGACATCGTTCTCGTCGAGCGCGGCTTCTTTTCGAGCCGGGCGCGCGCCCAGGCGGCAATTGCGGCCGGGCTGGTCACCGTTGGCGGCGTCGCGCTCAAGAAGGCCTCGGATGAGGTCGCGGGAAACGCGCCGATCGAGGCCGAAGCGCCGCATCCCTGGGCGTCGCGCGGGGGGGTCAAGCTTGCCGCCGCGCTCGACGCCTTCGCGCTCGATCCGAAAAACCTCGTCTGCCTCGACGTGGGCGCTTCGACCGGAGGCTTCACTGATGTGCTGCTCGCGCGCGGCGCGGCGAAGGTCATCGCCGTCGATGTCGGGCGCGGACAGCTCGATCCGCGCCTCGCCGCGGACCCGCGCGTCCGCTCGCTCGAAGGCGTCGATGCGCGCGCGCTTGACGCTGAGGCGCTCAGCGAGCGCCCGCAAGCGATCGTCGTCGACGTCAGCTTCATTGCGCAGCGGCTCGTGCTGCCGAATGTGCTGAAACTCGCAGCGAGAGGGGCTTGGCTGGTCAGCCTGGTCAAGCCGCAGTTCGAGCTCGGCCGCAGCGAACTCGTCAAGGGCCGGGTCAGGAGTGAAGCCGCACTCGAGCGCGCCTGCGACGCTGTGCGCGCCACGATCGAAGCGCAAGGCTGGGAGACGCTCGGCCTCGTCCCGTCGCCGATCCTCGGCGGCGCCGGAGCGCGGGAATTTCTGATCGCCGCGCGCCATGGGTGAGTCGCCTGAGGAGGTTTCGATCGTCGCGCTTGATTCGCATGGGGCAGGCCTGACCGCCGATGGCGCGGTCGTTCCCGGCGCCTTGCCCGGGGAGCGGGCGCTGGTCAAGCTTGAGGGCGCGCGCGCAGAGCTTGTCGAGACGCTCGACGCCTCGCCCGAGCGCGCGGCGCCGATCTGCCCCTGGTTCGGAACCTGCGGCGGCTGCGCTGCCCAGCACATGTCGGCTTCGCTCTATCAGGCATGGAAGCGCGGCCTGGTGGTCGAAGCGCTCGAGCGCGAGGGCGTCGCCGCCAAGGTTGGGGACTTAGTCGATGCGCATGGCGCGGGGCGGCGCCGGGCGACCTTTCACGCCCGCTTTCCTCACGGCCAACCCGACGAGGTCGGCTTCATGCGCGCGCGCTCGCACGACATCATCGCCATCGACAATTGCCCCTTGTTCAGCCCTGGCATGGCCGGCGCGATTCCGGCCGCGCATGCGCTGAGCGGCGACCTCCGAGGATTGATGAAGCCACTCGATATCGGCGTCACCGCGACGCTCGACGGGCTCGACGTCGACCTGCGCGGCTCGGGGCCTCTTGGACGCGCCGAAACGCAGAAGCTCGCGCGGACGGCTGATGCGCTCGATCTCGCGCGCGTCTCCAACAACGGCGAGATCGTGATCGAGCGCCGGCCGCCCCGCGTCGCCTTTGGCGAGGCGCGCGCGAGGCTGCCGCCCGGCGGCTTCCTCCAGGCGACCGAAGCAGGAGAGGCGTGGCTTGCGGCGTTCGCCGAGCGCGAGCTTGCGGACGCAAGAAAGATCGCGGACCTGTTCTGCGGCGCCGGCGCGTTCGCGCTGCGCCTCGCCCACCAGCATGAGGTGTTCGCCGCCGACGCCGACCCCGCGGCGATTGCGGCGCTTGCGCGCGCCGCAGCGATGACGCCGGGCCTGCGAAAGCCCAGAGCCGAGACGCGCGATCTCTTCCGCCGTCCGCTGCGAGCGGACGAACTTGCGGCATTCGACGCGGCGCTGATCGATCCGCCGCGCGCCGGCGCGCTCGAGCAGGCGCGCGCGCTCGCCGCCTCCGCTCTGCCGCTGGTCGTGTCCATCTCATGCAACGCGGCGACCTTCGCCCGCGACGCGCGCATTCTCATCGACGGCGGGTTTCATATCGAGTCCGTGACCCCGCTTGACCAGTTCCGCTTTTCTGCCCATGTCGAGATCGCCGCCGTTTTTCGCCGACCGAGACCGAAAGCGCGCGCGCGGAGGCTCCTCTAGGTGGACGCGACGAAACGAGAATCGACTCTCGCTTACTGCGCAAGATCGCCAATCGGCGCAGGCGTTGCATGACAACGAAGTCGTTGGATGAATTCGGACCCGGGATCTGGACCGCGGACGGACCCTCGGCGCCGTTTTTCACCTTCCCCTATCCGACGCGCATGGCGTTGATCCGGCTGTCGGACGGCGGTCTGTTCGCCTGGTCGCCGATCGCCTTCTCGGCTGCTCTGAAAGATCGTGTCGACGCACTGGGTCCGGTGCGCTACCTGGTGTCGCCGAACCGGCTCCACCACCTGTTCCTGCAGGAATGGAAATCGGCCTATCCGCAGGCGAAGCTCTACGCGTCGCCAGGCCTGCGCAAGAAGCGGCAGGACCTCGCTTTCGACGGCGAACTCGGCGAAGAGCCTGAGCCGGGGTGGGCAGCCGACGTCGACCAAGTCCCGGTGCGCGGAAGCTTCCTCACCGAGGTGGAGTTTTTCCACCGCGCCAGCCGCACCGCGATTTTCACTGACCTATTGCAAAATCTTCCTCGGGATTGGGCGCCTGGATGGCGCGGCGTCGTGGCGCGCTTGGATGGCGTCTGCGCCCCCAATCCCGGCGCGCCTCGCGAATGGAGGGCGACCTTCCTGAACCGCCGTGCGGCGCGCGCTTCCCTCGAGCGCATTCTGGCCTGGCCTATCGAGCGCGTGCTGATTGCCCACGGCGAACCGGTGACAAGCGACGGAGCGGCCTTCGTGCGCAGCGCCTTCGGATGGTTGCTGGGACGCCGGGGCTAAAGGCACGCGCTCGCCTCCTCGGCTCTGCCGCTGGTCGTGTCCATCTCATGCAATCGGCGACCTTCGCCCGCGACGGGCGCGTTCTCATCGACGGGGGCTTTCATGTTGAGGCCCTGAGCCCGCTTGACCAGTTCCGCTTTTCTGCCCATGTCGAGATCGCCGCCGTTTTTCGCCGGCCAAGACCGAAAGCGCGCGCGCGGAGGCTCCTCTAGGTGGATGCGACGAAACCGGACGCCATTCTCGCGGCGCTGCAAAGCATCGTAGGCGCTCGCCATGTGCTGACCGACCCCGCGCTTATCGCCGGCGCGCTCGTCGAGCGGCGCGGACTCTATCATGGGAAGGCGCTCGCGGTTGTCCGGCCAGGCTCGACCAGGGAAGTCGCAGACGTCGCCGCCTTCTGCAACGAGGCCCGGGTGGGCATGGTCCCGCAGGGCGGCAACACCGGGCTCGTCGGCGGGCAGACGCCAGACTTGAGCGGCAAGGAGATCATAATATCGACCCAACGTCTGCGCGCGGTCCGCGAGGTGGACCTCGACGGCGACGTGATGATCTGCGAAGCCGGCGTCACGCTCGCCGAAGCGCAGGCCGCGGCGCTCGCCGCGGATCGGCTCTTTCCCCTGTCGCTGGCGTCGGAAGGCAGCTGCACCATCGGCGGCAACATCTCGACCAACGCCGGCGGCGTGAACGTGATCGCCTATGGCAATACGCGCGACCTCGTCACCGGCGTCGAGGCGGTTCTCGCCGATGGCCGCATCGTCAACGCCTTGAGCAAGCTGCGCAAGGACAACACCGGATACGATGTGAAGAGCCTCTTCATCGGCGCCGAAGGAACGCTCGGCGTCGTCACCGCCGCCTCGCTTCGTCTCTTTCCCAATCCGCGCGCCCAGGCGACGGCTTTCGTTGGTCTTACGAGTCCCGAGGACGCGCTGAAGCTCCTGAGAATGACGCGCGACCGGCTCGGCGCCGCGATCACCAGCTTTGAGCTCATCGGTCGCAACGCTTACGACATCGCGCTTCGGCACGGCGGCGCGCGCGCTCCCTTACGCAGCGCCCATGACTGGTACATCTTGATTGAGGCGTCCTCCCAGAGCCCAAGCGGACTCGACGAAGCCTTCGCTGGCGCGCTCGAGGCGGCGCTCGAGACGGGCGTCATTGAGGACGCTGCGATCGCCGCCTCGCTCGAGCAGCGCGCCGACTTTTGGCAATTGCGCGAGTGCCTGTCCGACGTACAGAGCAAGGAAGGGGGTTCGATCAAGCACGACGTCTCCGTCGCGGTCGGCCTCGTGCCGACGTTGATCCGGGAGGCGACGCCCGCCGTCGAAGCTTTCTTGCCAGGGGCCCGCGTGGTCGCCTTCGGCCATCTCGGCGACGGCAATATCCACTTCAACGTGTCGCAGCCGGTCGGCGCCGACAAGCGGGCTTTTCTCGATCGGTGGGATGCGATGAACGAGATCGTGCACGGGATCGTCGCGCGCCTCGGCGGCTCGTATTCCGCAGAGCATGGCGTGGGTCAGCTCAAGCGCGGACTGCTTGCCCGGTGGAAAGATCCCGCTTCGCTCGCCGTGATGCGCCAGATCAAAGCGGCGCTCGACCCGAACGGGGTGATGAATCCGGGCAAGGTCCTTTGAGGCCGTCCCGGCAGTTCACTCCTTGCCCATGACCGCCAGCGCCTGCTCCAAGGGCGCGCGCGAAGCGAGAAACACTCCGGAATAGGGCGTGGAAAGCTCCAGGATCAAGAGGACGGCGCTCGCGACCGCGATGGCGCCGACAGCGAGCGCGATCACCGACGTGACAGTGGTGCGCGCCGTCAGCCCGAAGCCGCAGAAAAGGCAAACAACCCATCCGACGACAGTCAGCACAAGTGGATAGGAAACGGGCGCCGTGAGCGCGAAGGACATCTGCATTCGCGCCTGAGCGAGCGCATCGGATGTCGCCGTCGCGGCGGCCAGGGCCTGCTTTTGCTCCTCGGTCGAGGGGTGGAGGCCCGCGAGGGCCTTTTGCCGCGCCCGCATGTTTTGAATCGCCGCCGCGAAGCCGTTGGCGGCGAAATTGTCGTCGCTCTCGCTTGCGCTCCAAATTTGATCGATGGTCTTCCCCAGCGCTTCCCGGAGCTCGGCGCGCGCCGGGGTGGCCTCCGGCCCGTAGTCGGACAGCGCAAGGTCGAGCTGCATGACCTTCGACGCCAGAGCTTGAATCTGCGTGTTCTGGCCCGAGTAGACGCCATAGGCGGTCCAGATCAGAAGCCCCGTGACCAGGGCGCACAAGAGCGTCAGAAGGCCGACAACCGCGCCGATCATGTCACGCGAGCCGCCGGTGGTGTGATGCTCGGGCAACACGCGCTGCAGAAGGAGGCCAAGCAATCCGGCGGCGAACATTGCGACTGCAACGAGAAACGCGAACTTGAGCGGACTCATTCCCAACCCCGTCGAGATCGCGGCAGTTAGCCGCTGCGCGGCGCGAACGCAACCGCGCCGCCTGGGTGTTCCACATCACATCGCCGGCGCGGTCCAATGGCGCGAATCATGCCAAGACGATAGTGTCGCGACAGGAATTGTTCAGCGAGCCGGTCGGGTGTCGCAAGGGTCGGTCGCGGCGATGCGGAAGTTCAACCAGCGGCGGCAAGGCTTGACGCGCGGGCGCGCGGCCGTTTTGAGCGCTCTCCTTGTCCTCGGCTTCAGCGCGGCGAATGGGTCCGCTTCGGCCGCGTGCGCGCCGAAAGATTTCGACAGCGCCAAATTCACCGTGTGCGCGTTTGATCCGCGCCGTGACGATATTCGCCTGTTCCTGAGCGGGCCGGACGACAAGCCGTACGGATCGATGGCCGCGCTTGCCGACGCGCTCAAGGCGAAGGGCGAGAAGCTCATCTTCGCGATGAACGCCGGCATGTTCGGGCAGGATCAATCGCCGGTCGGCCTCTACGTCGAGGACCGGCGTAAGCTGCATGAGGCTGACACGCGAGGCGGCGCGACGAATTTTCACATGAAGCCGAACGGCGTGTTCTGGATCGGCGACGGGGTCGCGGGCGTGACCGAGACGAGCCGCTTTCTCGCCAAAACCCCGCCCGCGCGCTACGCGACGCAATCGGGGCCAATGCTGATCGTCGAGGGCAAGATTCATCCGAAGATCCGGCCGACCGGGACCTCGCAGAAGATCCGCAACGGCGTGGGCGCATGTGGCGGGGGCGCGGTCATCTTCGCTATCGCCGAAGAACCCGTGACGTTCGACACCTTCGCACGGCTATTCCGCGACGGCCTCGGCTGTCAGAACGCGCTGTTCCTTGATGGCTCGGTGTCGTCGCTCTACGCGCCGGAACTCAGCCGCGACGACGAACCAGAGCCGATCGGGCCGATTGTCGGGGTCGTGCAGCCGGGGGCGGCGGACAGGCGATAGCGCGCTCGCGCGCCATACGAATGAATCAGCGTTTGAATCTTCTCTTGGCTTTATTGCGATAGCGCATTGAAACCCGATTGCGGACCGGCACCTTATCGCGGGCCTATTCCGCCAGTGACGAGTAAGTCAGCGGCCTTAGACGGGACGCCCATTGGAAAGATCGGCAGTGCACAGCGTTCGGCGCGTCATTTTCGCTCGCTTATATCCGCGCAATATGGGCAACCACAATGTGGATTGACATTCGAATGATTCGCGCGCAATATGACGCAATAGTTCCTACAAAGAAGAAGTACGCAATATGTCGAGATTCTCCCATTCAGACCCGAGATACACTGAGGCGTTGGCGGAAATGGGTCGCAGCTTGCGGGCATTGATCGACGCGCGTGATTGGACTCAAGCAGACCTAATGCGGGCCGCGCAGCTCCATATGCCGGCTGACCCTGACACCGGCAAGCCAGGGCGCATGGGTGCCGACAACATTTCCAATATGGTCAACGGTAAGCGTCGTCCGACGAGGACCTTTGTCAGAGCGGTAGCCGCTGCGCTTGGTGTCGAGGAAACCACGTTCATCCCTGCTTTCCTCGGGGAATCGCACTCGGCCTCGGCGGCCGCGCCAATCCCCATTCTATCGGAAGTTCCTGGGAAGCTCGGGATTTTCAGAGTGGTCATCGACCGCGAGTTTCCCCTTGAGCACGCCCTGAAAATCCTAGCCGCAATGGGCACGGATACCGGACAAGTCCACCGCTAGACGAAGCGTCGGCTGCATGAGAGGCCCAGACCCTCTGAGCCCTTACGGAAACAGCCCGCGCATCTGCTTGGTCTTCACCACGCGCTCGACCCCGATCGCCATGGCCGCCGTGCGATTGGAGACCCCGTCGCGCTTGGCGCGCGCGACGACCATCCCCCAGGAGCGGTCGAGCGCCCGTTCCAGCCGGTCCATCACCTCGTCGCGCGACCAGAAATATTGCTGCAAGTCTTGCACCCACTCGAAATAGCTGACGATGACGCCGCCCGCATTGCACAAGATGTCGGGGATGACGAAGATTCCATCGTTGCGCTCGGCCAGCACCCGGTCGGCCTCAGGGGTGGTCGGGCCGTTTGCGCCTTCGGCGATGACGCGGCAGCGCAGGCGGCGCGCAAGATCGGCGTCGATCACCCGCTCGACCGCGCATGGCACGAGCACGTCGCAGGGCTGCTCGAGCAGGGCGCGCGGGTCGATCGTCGCCTGGCTCGAATAGCCAGCCAGCTCGCCATTTCTTCCGGCGTGAGCGGCGAGCGCTTTCACATCGAAGCCCTTGGGATCGTAATAGGCGACGGAATGATCGCTGACGCCGATCACCTTGACTCCACGCGCAGTCAGCCCCATCGCCGCGTGCGAGCCGACGTTGCCGAAACCCTGGACGATCGCGGTCGCGTTGGTCGGCGCGATATCCAGGGCGTCGAGCGCGCGAAAAGCGAGAAAGGCCACGCCGTGTCCGGTCGCCTCGCGCCGGCCCAGCGTGCCGCCGGAGCCGACCGGCTTGCCGGTGACGATCTCCGGCACGGTGACCCCTTGATACATCGAATAGGTGTCCATGAACCAGGCCATCACCTGCTCGTTGGTGCCCATGTCCGGCGCCATGACGTCCGTCCGGGGCCCGACGAAGGGAATCATCTCCTGCATGTAGCGGCGGCTGAGGTTCTCGAGTTCCTTTGGCCTTAGCGCGCGCGGATCGACCGCGACGCCGCCCTTGCCGCCGCCGAAGGGCAGATCGGCGAGCGCGCATTTCCAGCTCATCCAGATGGCGAGCGCGGCGATCTCGCTGATGTCGACATTGGGAGCGAAGCGCGTGCCGCCCTTGGCGGGACCCAGCGCCAGATGATGCTGGACCCGGTAGCCGATAAAGACCTGCGTCCGATTGTCCTCCATCCGGACCGGACAGGTGACGACGATGGCGCGCTTCGGATAGAGGAGCCAGTCGCGTTCGTCCTCGGCGATGCCCAGATGGTCGGCGATGACCGTCAGCTGATCGCGGGCCATTTCGAACACTGGGCCGGTAAAGAGGCTGCTGTTCACATCCGTTCTCCCGCCCGCATGGCGCCGCGGACAGCCGGATGATAACCGCCGCCGGAGCCTGGGGAACTGAAATTCGCCACAGGACGAGGCCTCGAGGCCGCCTTCGCCGCGGATCGGCCGCCGCTAACGGCTTGACTTCGCGACGAGCCTCACTATTTTCCTCCGCACGAAGCGCCCGCGGCTCCCGCGGGCCTTTTTCTGTTTCCGGCGCCTCGCGCCTTTCGTTCAAGGATCGTTACGTTATGGCCAAGGCCGCCTCGCTCAAGATCAAGCTGCTCTCGACCGCCGACACCGGCTATTTCTACGTCACCAAGAAGAACGCCCGCACCAAGACCGAGAAGCTTGCGTTCAAGAAATACGATCCGGTCGCGCGCAAGCACGTCGAGTTCAAGGAAACGAAGATCAAGTAGGCGAACCCTACTCCGCAACCGAGGGCGCCTTCGCGGCGCCCTTTAATTTTGAGCCGCTCTGTCGCGCTGCGACGCCTGAGAGCGCCGGCTCATTGCGGCGCCGCAATCTTGGCGAAAACCTCGCCTGGAACGATGGTGAAAACCAGCGTCGTGGGAACTTCCTTCGGCCCGAACGGTCCGGGGACGGCGTTCCTGACCGGCGGAAGGCTTCTCAGATAGGCGACGATGGCGTGCGCGTCGTCGGCGGATAGATGCGATAATTCCCGCCAGGGCATGATCGGGGCGAGCCTTCTTCCGTCCGGCCGGACGCCTGCGGTGATGGCGGAGATGATCTGGTCGTCACTCCAATCGCCGAGGCCCGTCTCCTTGTCTGGCGTGAGATTGCGGCCGACAAAAGCTCCAACACCCGGAATTGTAAAGCCGACGTCAGAACCCGCGAGCGTGCGAGAAAAGTCTGGCTTGCCGAGGAAATAGCCAGGCGTGTGGCAGTCGTTGCAGCCGGCGATGGTGACGAGATACTTGCCCCGCGCGGTCTGAGATTCTGCGGCAAACGCCGCGGCGGCGCCGAAATTGGCGACCACGGCAAGCGCGGCCATGCACAGGCTTTTCATAAGTCCCCTCCCTAAAGTCGATCGGCCGGTCAGAACGCCCCCACGGCGCCAGGATGCCGCCGCGAGTCGCTGTCGAACTGCGGCAGTTCCTAAGCCGCTAATCCAACTTGGCAATAGGCGCAACTACCCTCGAACTTGGCGCGCTATCCCTTGAGCTGCGCCAGCACGCCCGCAATGTCGCCCATGCCCCAATGCTCGGCGATCTTGCCGTCGCTCAAGCGAAAGATGTCGCACGAGGTGAAGGAGAGACGCTTCGGGTCGGCGCGACGCCGTATAGCGGGCCCTGCTGCGTCCCCTCGTAGAGAAAGCTGGCCGCGACCTTGTCGGCGTCGGCGAGGCTCGCCTGGATGGAGACCTTGAGGTCGGGCAGGCCTTTGAGCCGCGCCGCGAAGAAGCTCACCGTCGCCGCCTTCGACGGCGCGCCGGCGTGCGGAGGGGCGGCGGCGCTCAACTGGTGATTGACGTAATCGTCCGCGAACAACGCCGCGAACGCGTCGAGATCGGGTCAGTCAGCGTCTGCGCGAAGCGCTCGACGATGGAAGTGTCGGCGGCCGTCGCCCGGGTGACCAACGGCGCCGCGCCAAGCGCCGCCGCGCCAAGGATCAAGGTTCTGCGTCGCAAGATGAGTCTCCTTAGGGCGAGCGCCCCTCCTCCGGCTGATCCGCCGCATCGGCCGGATCGGCGCCGTGCGACCCGCCATGGCCAGGGCGCACAATCCTGTCGTCGCGCGCAGGCGGAGGCGCGGGCGACCACGGGCGGTTCTCAAGCGGGGTGCGGTCGCTCGCCAGCGTAAAGCCGTTTTCGCTCCACGTCAGGCCGATGGCGCCAGAGCGCGCGAGCGCCTGTTCGTCGAACAGGAACTTCGCCTTGCAGCTGGCGGGCGCGCTGAGCGCACTCACCACAACCTCGGCCCGGGCGCAGTCCTCGTCGAACGCGAGGCTATCGAGCACGATCGAAAGCGATTCGCCCTCCGGCAAGGCGGCGACGCAGCCGAGGCGGTCGCAGGGCGCGTCGAAGGCGCGCGCCTGAGCGGGATCGCGGCCGTCGCCATCCGCCGTCAGCCATTGCTCGGCGGCGAAGGCGTTGAAACGCTTGCCGACCACCTCGAGCGCGCCGTCAGCGTCGCGAACCGCCGCCAGATCGCCGGATGGCGCGACGATGACATCGGAGCGCGGCCCCTGTGTCGCGCCGACGATCCCGATGAGCGCGAGCGGAATGGCGCTGAGCCTGAACGTCCACGTCCGCCAGATGGTCGCGCTCATCACCGCGAGCGCGAGAAACGGCAGCGCGTAGGGCGCGAACCCCCGTAAATGCACCGTCGAGGCGGGCGCCTGCGCGATGAATCGCGCGACCCACAGGATGAACTTGATGCCGGCGCCGACATAGATCCAGACCGGCCCGTCCAGCCCGAGTGGATAGAGCGCTGCGCCGAGCAGCGCGCCGGGCACGGCGAAGACCTCGATGACGGTCAGCGTCAGCGGGTTGCCGATCAGCACGTAAGGGCTCAGATCGTGGAAGTGATAGGCCATGAACGACGCGGTGGCCGAGGTCGCGAAGCCGGTGGCGATGAGGAGCGCGAGCGGTTTCTCGATGAAATGGGCGCCGAAAAACGCAGGCTTGGGCGCCGCGCCTCGCTTGGGCAGGAATGGGTCGGGATCGGCGTCCAGGGCCGCGATCCGCGACTCCATCACTGCGACCAACGCGGCGACAGCGGCGAACGAGAGCTGGAAGCTGACGCCGAGAATGGCCTCGGGCTCGATGGCGACAACGGCCAGAACCGCAAAGGCGAGATTGCGCATGGTCAGCGCCCGCCTGTCCATGATCACGGCGCTGAGCACGATCAGCGTCATGAAGAGCGCCCGCTCGGTGCCGACGCGCGAGCCGGTCGCGATGTCGTACAAGACCGATCCGGCCATGGCGACCGCCGCCGCCCACTTCTTGATCGGATAGCGAAGCGCCAGCGTCGGCGACAGCGCCAACAGCCGCCGGGTGACGAGAAAGATGATTCCCGCCACCAGCGTCATCTGCACGCCGGAAATCGTGATGATGTGGAAGATGCCGGCTTCGCGAATGAGGTCCTTGGCGTCGTTCGACAGAAAGTCGCGCTTTCCCGTCACCATCGCTGCTGCGATTGCGCCCTCGTCGCCACCGATGATTGCGTTGACCCTGAGCGCCAGGCGATTGCGCGCCTGATCGATGGCGGCGTCGAAGCGCTGGCGCCAACTGGCGTCGCCCGGTGGAGGCAGGCGCTGGATCGGCCCCAGCGTCGACCCGACCGCGCCGACGCCGGCGAAAAACGCGTCGCGGGCAAAATCGTATCCGCCCGGCAGCGCCGCGCGCGAGGGCGGCAGCAGGCGCGCCTTGAGCTCGACATAGTCGCCGGCCGCGACGTCGGGTGTGTTGCGGGTCGTCACCCTGACCCTGCGCGGAACCTTTTCTCGCGGCATGCCGTCGGCGCTGACGACGCCAATCACCATGCGCGCGCCGACGGTCCTCAGGTCCACTTCCTCGACATAGCCCTGCAAGGACACGATGCGGATGCGATCGAGCACCGGCGCGGCGACGCGCGCCGTGCGCAGCGACATGGATAAGAATCCGGCGAACAGCGCCGCGATGGCGAGCGAGAGACCGAGAGCAAAAGGCCGGGCGCGGGAGACCCACGCGAGCGCGGCGAAGAGAGCGGTCATGAGCGCCGGCAGCCACATGACCGGTTCGCGGTCCGCCGCCAGATTGAGCGCCACTCCGCCCATCGCCGCGACCGGAATCCACAAGAAGAAGCGCCGCTGCTCGACCTCGCGCGCGAGCGCGCTTGAGAACGCGCCGCGCCAGTCCGGCGTCCACGCGGCGGCGCGGGTCCAGCCGGCCGCCGCGGACAAAACGCCAGTACGCGCAGGGGTCGCCATTCGGCGCGAGATTAACGCCGGATTGACGCTGGGGAAAGGCGCAGATAGGCGGAGCCTGCCCGAAGCGGTCGGGCATCGGTGCAACCGGCTTTACTGAGCTCCGAAGGGCGTCTCTCGGGAGAGCGGCTGCGCCTGCCCCCTCAGTTTCATTTTAGTTTCGCGCCGCTAATATTCTCAGTCGTTTACGATCCGGTTTAGTTTCGCGCTTCGGTGTGGCGTGCATTGGCCCTGGCTTGACCGTGCGGGGCGTCGCAATAACAAATAAATAGTGTTGTATGGTCACGACGCCGACGCACCTCGCGGGCCGCCTCGCTATCCGCCGATGAACTGCAGCAACAAACGGCTGACTGTATCGGGCTGTTCTTGCTGAACCCAATGTCCCGCGCCATTGACGAGATGCGTGCCCCGCCATTGCGTGCAAGCGGTCGTCTCCATGCTCTCGAGGGCGCCCGGAACCTGATACACGCCCCAATCGCTTTTGCCGGCGATGAAACATGCGGGCACGTCGATGGTGCGGCCAGAAAACATTTCAAGCTCACTGACGTATTTGCCGGTGAGGCATCGATACCATTGCAGTCCGCCCTGAAATCCGGTTCGGGAAAATTCGTCTGCGTAAACGGACAATTGTTCGTCAGTGAGCCATCGGCATGCAGCAATCTCCTCTTCAGACGGCATATGCTCGGCCGCGGTCTCCGCCATGCCCTTGGTGAGATCCATGATGTAATAGGTTGGCATTTGCGCCAACGCGCGGGCGGTGAAAGAGGCGAGCTTGAACGGCTTGTTCCCCGTCCAGTCCGCGCTCTTGTAATGATAATAGGCGCGCAGGAAAGCGTGCAGGCCTTGTGGCGCTCTCCACATATTACCGTTCGCTTCGCGCGTTTGGTAATAGCGTTGGTAATGCTTCCGTGGAGGGTCAAGCCTCGCCAGGTCCTCGAAAACGCTTTGAGAGTCAGGCGCAACGGACGGCGTCGTCGCCTCGGCAGTGTCAAACGGCAATTGCGGCGGGCCCCCGAAGGGAGCGCTCATCAGGGCCACGGACCGGAACACGTCCGGGCGGATGAGCGCGCAATAGGCCGCGGCCGGCGAGCCGAAGTCATGCCCGACCACAGCGGCGACGCAACGATAGCCAAGCGCCGAGACCAAACCCAACGCGTCCCTCGCGAGGTTAGGCAAGCGAAAGGAATCAAGGTCGCCGTCGTAGGCGCTGTCCCATCCCGTCGTGCGCCCGTAGCCGCGTTGATCGGGGGCGATGACGTGATATCCCGCCGCCGCGAGTGGGCCCATGATTTTCCGCCAAGAGTATGCGAGTTCCGGAAAACCATGGAGCAGCAGGACGAGAGGCCGCCCGTTCGTCTCGAAGCCTGCCTCGAGCATATGGATCGCGAGACCGTTGACGTTCTTGACAATGCGGGAGCGGACGCCGGCTGGCAACGCGACCGCGAAACCGCCAATCGCCGCGGTGGAGACTGTCAAACACGTCTCCTAGAGATTAGGCCGGGAGCGGCAAACCGTGATCGGTTGATTTTCCTCACGAGCGCCGCAAGTCGCGATATTGCGTGGGCGTCAGGCAAAATCCGGCGCGAAAAGTTTTGTTGAAGGTGGAGAGATCGCCAAAGCCGGCGTCGAGCGCGACGGCGATGACCGGCCGGCGGGAGGTTGCGAGGGCAAGGGCGGCGCGGCGCAGCCGGGCGCTGATCAGATATTGATGCGGCGTCACCCCGGTCAGCCTGCGGAAGATGCGCAGGAAGTGGTACTTGCTCATGCCTGCGACCGCCGCCATCTCCTTGAGCTCGAGCGGTCGCGCCGCGTCGGATTCGACCAGTCGGATCGCTTCAACCACCCGTCTCGTCTCGCGTCCGGTGGGTGCGGCCTGGAAACGCCGATCGCCGGCCAACGCGGCAATGACTTGCTCGATGAGCCGCAACGCCACTTCCTCCGAGCGCACCGAAGACGCGGTCGAGGACAAGGCCTCCATCAACGCAATGACCGGCAGCGTCTTTGGCGAAGGCGGCAGGCTCGGGGCCGAAAAGCGAAAGCGGCTCGTCGAGGCCGCGGCCGCCGCGACCTCGTTGAACTGCTCCTCGTGCACGTTCAAAGAAATGCAGCGGTCGCCGACCCCATGCGCGTGACCGCATTCGAAACACAAGCCATCGTTTCCGAGCAGCAATGCGCCGGGATAGAGCAGCCCGCAGCCGGCGTCGGAGCGATAGGTGAAGCTCCCTTCGATGACGGCCGAGACGCTGAAACCCTCGTGCCGCTCCTCAAATGGTCGATCTGACGGCCCAGCGCGGCAGACGACTTCGCGCACGCTCCAGCCGTCTCCGGCCGCCAGCGTTCGCTTGGGCAGTTCGCCAACAGGGGCGCCAACGGGTCGGACTTCGCCTAGCATGGGCCGAGGATAGCAATTTTCCCCAAGCCGTGGAACGCGAGCGGAACTAGGGTCCGGACGACCGCCCTCACCGGCTGGTCGGCTGCATAAGGAGAAACCATTCATGTTCGATCACATATCGATCGGGGTTCGCGACATCGCGAAGGCCAAGACTTTTTACGACGCGGCGCTGAAGCCGCTTGGACTGACCTGCCTCAGCGCCGACGAGACGTCGCTCGGCTACGGCAAAGAGGCCCCCGGCTTCTGGATACTCAAGGCGGAGCGCCCCGTTCCCGACGATCCCAAGTCCGGGCTCCATTTTTGCTTTACCGCGCCGAGCCGGGCGAGCGCATCGGCGTTCCATGCGGCGGCCATGTCGCATGGCGGACGCGACAATGGAAAACCGGGCCTGCGCAAAGACTATGGGCCGAACTATTACGCGGCCTTCGTCCACGACCCCGAAGGCTACCGGCTCGAAGCCTATTATGGGGAGAAATAGCTGATGGCGACCATTCGGTCCGAACTCAAGACTCGCGCGCCGGCGAGCGAAGTCTGGTCGGCGATCCGCGACTTCGGCGCGCTGCATACGCGGCTCGTCCCAGGCTTTGTCACCGACACCAAACTCGAGCCCGGCGCGCGCGTCGTGACCTTCGTCAATGGCACGGTGCTGCGCGAGCCGATCGTCACGCTCGACGACGAGGCCCGGCGGCTGGTCTGGACCCACGACGGCGGCCGCGCCCGGCATTACAACGGCGCGCTCCAGGTTTCCGAGCTGGCTGATGGCTTGACGTCGGTCGTCTGGACCGCCGATTTCCTGCCCGACGACATCAGCGGCTACATGTCGCAGGCGATCGAAGCGGGAATGGCGGCGATGCAGCGCTCGCTGGAGGCGCTGGCGGCATAGAGTAGCGGGCCAGGCGCGACGCGCAAAGCGGATGAGCCGCTTCGCATCGGGACCGATTCACGCCTACCTTGAAGCGGCAGCTGGTGTCGCGTCGAAGGATGGCGCGAGATAAATCCCGGGGGCAAGAGCATGACCATGACGTTCCCGCTTAGCGTCGTCGGTCTGGTCCTCTGGGCATCCGCGGCGTTCGCGAAAGATTTCAGCGCCGAAGCTGACTTCTTGACCAGGGCCTCGAACAGCAATCTCTTCGCCGTCGCGGAGTTGCGGCTCGCACTCGACCGGACCCACGACCCTAAGGTGAAGACGTTCGCGCGCCAGGGCGAAAACCGCTCCAATGCTCTCACCCTCTATGCCGACTACATGCTGTGGGGGGACTATGAGAAGCTGCACGCCCTGGCGATCAAGATGATCCCGATCACCGAGGCGCAACTCAAGGACGCCCAGGCGCTCGACCGGGGCGACTGAAGAGCGGCGACCGCCGCGCGCCCGCCCTGGCGGATGCAATGAGCTTTCGCTATCCTAGTCGCGCGGGAGCCATCCGTTCATGCCTGGAAATCTGGACATCACCGGCTACGCCATCGTCTCGGACGACGACAAGATCGCCGGCGCCGACGGGCTGACGCCGACTTCGCTGCGCAACGAAAAGGACTGGGAACTCTACCAGCGCGCGCAGGAGCTTGCGGATATCGTCGTCTTCGCGCGCCGCAGCCACGAACTCGAGCCTAATATCCATAAGAGTGTGCGTCTTGTGGTTTCGCGCGACGCGGCGGGGCTCGAGCGCCGGCCGGACGGTTGGTGGTGGGATCCGCGCCGCACGACCTGGGAAGAAGTCGCGGCGCGGGTGCTGCCGGCGGGCGGGGCCGTCGCCGTGGGCGGCGGTCAGGTGGTGTTCGATCTCTTCCTCATGATCGGCTTTGACGGATTTCATCTTTCGCGCGCGCATGGAGTCAAACTCCCCGGGGGACGGTCGGTCTTTTCCGCCTGCGACACGGGCCTCCCGGCGGCGACCGTGCTTGAACAGCACGGTCTCAGCCTGAGCAAGACGATCCCCCTCGATCCCGCGCATAACGTCGAAATCACGGTCTGGCGGCGCGCCGCGAGCTGACAGCGTATCGATCTCCGCCCTGTTCCGGGCCGGCCACCATTGTATAGTGCGCCGCGCCAGACGAGCCGGAGGAACGCCCATGAAGGACGACAACGTCAAGCGCATACGAAGCAACAGAGTGTGGCTCACTGCGGACTCATGCGATCTCGACGCCTTCAGGCGCATCGTCGAACGCTCGGTCAACCGCGCCGATTATCCCTTCGCCGTCGACGTCGTGTCGAACGTGCTTATCTACGACGGCCTCGAGTTCGCGCACGGCCGCCGCTTCGCCCGAAACCCGCAAGGAATTGATGGCGGAATGGGTCGAGGCGCTGACCGACGGGCCCGGCATCATCGTCATTCGCGGAGCTTTCGCCGACCTCACCGCGATCGATAAGGCCAACCCGCACTTCTGGGCGATCATCGACGAAGAGCGCTTGAACAACGTCGGCGGCGGCGACCATTTCGCCAAGCCAGGCGCAAATGACCGCATCTGGAACGCGCTCGAGAAGCTGTGCCTGCGCGACCCTGAGGTCTTCGCCGCCTATTACGGCAATGCGGTCATCGCGCTGGTGAGCGAGGCCTGGCTCGGGCCAGCCTACCAGATCACTTCGCAGCTCAATGTCGTCAATCCCGGCGGCGCGGCGCAGAGCGCCCACCGCGACTATCATCTCGGCTTCCAGTCGGCGGAGGCGATCGAGCGCTTTCCTGTCCACGTCCAGAGGCTTTCGCCGGTGCTGACCCTACAAGGCGCAATCGCTCATTGCGACATGCCTATCGAGACCGGGCCAACGCTGTACCTCCCGTTCTCGCAGAGCTACCTGCCCGGCTATATGGGGACGAGCCGCGCGGAGTTTCGCGACTATTTCGACAGGCGCCATGTCCAGCTGCCGCTGGCCAAGGGCGATGCGGTGTTTTTCAATCCGGCCCTGTTCCACGCCGCGGGAACGAACCGCTCGAAGGACGTGCGCCGCATCGCCAATCTGTTGCAGGTCTCCTCGGCTTTCGGCCGCGCGATGGAGAGCGTCGACCGGCTCAAGATGAGCTTAAGACTCTATCCTGCGCTCAAGCGTCTGCTCGCCGACGACGCGATCTCCGCGGCGGAGGCTGACAACGCCATCGCGGCTTCAGCCGAAGGCTATTCCTTCCCGACCAATCTCGACCGTGATCCGCCGAAAGGCGGCATAGCGCCCAAGACCCAGCAGGATTTGATGCGCCAGGCGCTCAAGGAGAATTGGCCGCCGGATGTGTTCGTCAACGAGGCTGAGGCGCAAGCCTGGCGGAAGCTGACGTGAGGGGCGCAAGTACGGGCCTCGCCTGAGGGTCGCCCACGGCGGCGGCGGCAAGCCAATTCGGCTTCCGCCGCCGCCATCGTCTAGGCGACTGCCGAATATAGCCCGCTTTCGAACTTGGCGAACAGCTTCAGGACCTCGGGATCCGCGAACGGCAGAAGCTGGGTCATGATCGTGCCCGTCACGCGCTTCGTAGGGTCAATCCAGAAATAGGTGTTGAACAAGCCCGCCCAGGCCACGCTGCCGGCGCTGCGTCCCGCCGGCCCCGGCTGCATGTTTATGGCCCACGACAGTCCCCATTTCTGGTCCATGCCGGGAAACAGATTGGCGTTGTTCGAGGTCTCTGGATGCGCCGTCTTCAGGGTGACGACATTCAAATCGCCGATATGGTTCTGCTCCATCAGCGCCACCGTCTCGGGCTTCAACACCTGGGCGCCCGCGAATGTCCCCTGGTGCAGCACCATTTGCAGGAACTGCATATAGTTCCGCGGGGTGCTGAACAGCGCGCCGCCGCCCATGAAGAACTCGGGACGTTGCGGCATTTCGAACTCGATCGGCTTCAGCGCGCCCTCCTGATCGCGGCTGAACATCTGCGCCACCCGCGCCTTCTGCGCCGAGCTGATGAGGAAGCCGGTATCGGGCATCCCCAGCGGGGCGAAGATGTGCTCACGGAAATAGACCTCCAGCGACTGATCGCTGACGGCCTCTACCGCCTTACCAACCCAATCCATATTGATGCCGTATTGCCAGCGATCCCCTGGATCGAATTCGATCGGCGCGGTGAACGAGGCGTTCTTGCATTCGCCGACAAACGGCGTTCCGGTGACCTTCTCGAACTGGGTCATCGGCTCGCTCCAAATGCTGTAGGTAAAGCCAGCCGTATGGGTGAGCAGATGCCGCAGCGTGATTGGGCGCTTCGCCGGACGAAGCTGCGGCGCTCCGTTGGCGTCGAAGCCGACCAGCACCTTGGGCGATTCCAGTTGGGGGAGCAGTTTGCCCATCTCTTGGTCGAGCTGCAGTTTGCCCTGCTCCACCAGCTGCATGCACGCCGTCGCGGTGATCGCCTTCGTCATCGAGGCAATCCAGAACACACTGTCGGCCGTGATCGACGGCCCGAACGCGCCCTCGTAGACAATGCCCTTGTCGGTAGCGCCAATCGCGACGACGCCCGGGACAGTGCCTGCGTTCACGGCCTGGCGAAGCGCTTGGTCGACTTGTCCGAGCGCGGGGCTCAAGCCTGGATCCGCTACAGCGGCGCGCGCAGACGACGGGTTGATGGCGCTCGCAATTGAAGACGCCGCGGCCAACGTCGTGAGCGATTTAAGTACGTCTCGGCGATTCTGGTTGTTCGATGACATCGATCTTCCTCCCCGGGCTGATTTCCTCCATATTCGCCGTTATTTGACGGCGGCTTATCAGAATGGCGCAAGAAAATTGGCAGTCAAGCGGAAATCGAGCCGGGAGAGGTCAAGATCTCCACTTAGCGGCGAGCGTGAAAACGAGCGGTTACGTGTGAACGATATAAACTCGCCGGCTCTTCCACTTAATGTGATCGTATCACACCTTCGCATAGAGAAGGTTACGAGGGGCCGCATCCGGAAGGAGGAAAGCGCGCGCCGCGGACCTCACGCCGCCGCGCCGCAATCGGCAAGGATCACGCCGAGTTGCGCCGCGAGCGGTCCTGCGCCGGGCGCGTAGGACGCGTCGATCGCCGCGGTGCCGATGGTGAAGGCGTCCGCTCCCGCGGCGCGGACCGCGGCGACCCGTTCCGGCGAATTGACCGACCCAGCGACCACGACCGCGCCGAAATTGAGAAATCCGCGCCGGCAGGCGGCGACGAGGTCGAGCGGCTCGGCCTCGGTCGCGCGATAAGCGAGAATGTCGACGCCGGCGCAGCCCTTTGCGGCGAAGGCCCGGCATTGGGCCTCGACCTCCGGCGCCGCCCCGCCGAGCCGCGTCGGATGGCCGCTGGGCGCGCCGGCGAACGGCAGATAGCGGACCGCCGAGCCCTCGAGGATCCTGAGTGCCTCGTCGACGTGAACGCCGCCGAGCAGACGATCGACGCCGAGATCGCGGCCAAGCTCCACACCGCGCAATTCAGCCTCGCGCGTCGTCGCCACGATTTCCATCCAGGGGCTCGCGCCTGCTTCGCGAATCGCGGCCGTCAGGCTTTGCAGCACCGATGCGTCGGCGCCCACATCCTTGAAGCCGATATGGCGAAGACCGAGCGGCCGCGCGATCTCAACGAGGGCGTGCGCGTTCGCCACCGTCGCATCGTTGCGCGTCAACATGAAGACGAATTCCATCAGCGGGCCGCAGCAAGTCTCGCGCCGGTTTGAACCTTCGGCTTCCCGCCCTTCGACCGAATTGACCTCGAAAGCAACATCTCACATGAGACTCGGAGCGGCGCGACGTGCAATGGCCTGCACGCTAACGCCTCGTGGCATTGCTCCGAAATGGCCTGACCACGGTCCCGCCAACCGCGAAGCGACGAATGCGTCTGCGATGTCGTGTGGGGCATGGCGAATGAGAAGGGATGCCGAGAGAGCGAGCGCGATCTGTTCCACAACCCGCCGCGCCATGCTCTCGGTACGCAGCATATCGGCGATCTCAGCTTCGAGCCCCTTTAGGAACGCGTCGTATCGCCTATCGGCGCCCGTCGCTCTCCGCAGTTCGTCCAGCACCGCGGGAACGCACGCCGGGAATTTCTGGATCGAGCGGAGCACATCGAGACACACGACATTGCCCGTTCCCTCCCAAATGCCGTTGAGCGGCGCCTCGCGATAAAGGCGCGCCATCAAGTGATCCTCGACAAAACCATTGCCTCCATGACACTCGAGCGCCTCAACCACCACCGGCGTCGCACGCTTGCAAATCCAGTACTTCGCGATAGGCGCGCCGATCCGGCCAAACAAGCGCTCAGACTCGCTTTCGCTCTCCTGGTCGAGCGCATGAACGAAACGGAACGCAAGCCACGCCGCCGCTTCGACTTCCACGGCAAGATCCGCGATCACGTTCGTCATCAAGGGCTGATCAATGAGCGCTTTCTGAAAGGCGCGTCGCCACGTCGTATGGTGTGCCGCCTGCGCTAGCGCATGACGCATGAGTCCCGCCGAGCCGACCGCGAAATCAAGCCTCGTATAGTGGTTCATCTCCAGCCCTTCACGAATACCGTGGCCGGGCTCGCCGATGAGATGAGCAATAACCCCGCGGAATTCGACCTCGGACGAGGCGTTTGATCTGTTGCCGCACTTGTCCTTGAGACGTTGGATTTGAAGGTGATTCCGGCTTCCGTCGGGCAGCCAACCGGCAACGACAAAGCAGGACACCCCCTCCTCCGTTCGCGCAAGCGTCAGGAACACATCCGAGTGCGGCACGGAGAAGAACCACTTGTGCCCAACGAGCGAATAGGTCCCATCCGAATTTTTCGTCGCGGTTGTCTGGGTCTGGCGCAGGTCTGAACCGCCCTGCTTTTCGGTCATCGCCATGCCGACCGTCCCGCCCCGTTTCTGCGCTGCCGGCAGGGGACGTCCGTCGTATTCGCTCGACATAATGAGTTCGCCAAATTCGGCCCAGCGGGCCGGATCGCGGCGCAAGATCGGGATCGCCGAATATGTCAGGCCGAGGGGGCAACAGATGCCGTTCTCGCCCTGATTCCAGAGATAAGACACCGCGGCGCGCGCCACCTGCGCTCCCGGCCGTGGCTTTTTCCAGCACAACGAATGGAACTCGTCGCGCATGGCGAGCGCCATGAGTTCATGCCATGCGGGATGAAACTCGATCTGGTCGATCCGACGGCCCCAGCGATCATGAGTGCGCAATTCGGGAAGGTTGCGGTTGGCGTGCCGCGCCAGCTCTTGTACGCGAGCGGAACCGACCCGTTTGCCGACCGCGCTTGCGTGTGGCGCCGCCCAATCTGCATTGAAGACCGAAAGAATTTTGCCGAGGGCGGGGTCGTGGCCGTAGGCGTCGTAGTCCGCCATTGCCGGGGCTTGGTTGAGCACCTCGTGCGTGCCGTAACCGAATGGGTCGAGTGAGGCCATCGGGCGTCCTATCGTGTCCTGTTGCGGGCGGCGACGTGCTCTGACGGCACGTTCACTCCAAATTTGGCCCAATTCAAGGGCGGGGGATGATCTCTGATACGCCGCGCCTTTGCGCGCACGCGCCCCCTTCTGCTAGAGCCACGCGCTCGACCCAAATCCCGCGCTTCGAGCTCCATGAAATGTCTGAGGTCATCACCCGCTTCGCGCCCTCGCCGACCGGCTTCCTGCACATCGGCGGCGCGCGCACGGCGTTGTTCAACTGGCTCTACGCCAAGCATTTCGGCGGCACATTCCTGTTGCGCATCGAGGACACCGACCGCGAACGGTCGACGCAAGCCGCGGTCGACGCGATTCTCGACGGGCTCAAATGGCTCGGCCTCGATTGGGACGGCGAGGCGATCAGCCAGTTCGAGCGCGCCGAGCGCCACCGCGAGGTCGCCTATCAGCTGCTTGGCTCAGGCGGCGCCTATCGCTGCTACGCGAGCGTCGAGGAGCTCGAGCAAATGCGCGAGAAGGCGCGCCTTGAGGGCAAGCCGATGCGCTATGACGGCCGGTGGCGCGACCGCGATCCGTCGGAAGCGCCGCCTGGCGTCAAGCCCGTGATCCGTCTGCGCGCCGCCCAAGAGGGCGAGACCGTGATCGACGACAAGGTGCAGGGCAAGGTCACCTTCGCCAACAAGGATCTCGACGACCTCGTGCTTTTGCGCTCCGACGGCAATCCGACCTACATGCTGGCGGTCGTCGTTGACGATCACGACATGGGAGTGACGCACATCATTCGCGGCGACGACCACCTGACCAACGCCGCGCGGCAGACCCAGATCTATCGGGCGCTTGGCTGGGACGTTCCGGCGATGGCGCATATTCCGCTCATTCATGGGCCGGACGGCGCCAAGCTCTCCAAGCGGCACGGCGCGCTCGGCGTCGACGCCTATCGCGCGATGGGCTATCTGCCGATCGCTCTGCGCAATTATTTGGCGCGGCTCGGCTGGAGCCATGCCGACAAGGAGTTTTTCTCCACTGAGGAGTTGATCGCCGCATTCGACCTGTCGGCGGTCGGCCGCTCGCCATCGCGCTTCGATTACGCCAAGCTCGAGAACGTCAACGGCCACTACATGCGCGCGGCGAGCGACGATGCGATCTTTGCGGCGCTGATCGACGCCCTGCCCTATCTGTCTGGCGGCCCGGAGGTCGCGGCCAAACTCGACGAGCATAAGCGCGCGAAGCTTCGGGCGGCGATTCCTGGCTTGAAGGAGCGCGCTAAGACGCTGGTCGAATTGCTCGACGGCGCGGCCTTCCTGTTCGCGACGCGGCCGCTCAAGATCGACGCGAAGGCCGAAGAGATCCTCGCCCGCGCCGGACGCCTCCACCTGCAAAACCTATTGCCGCGCCTGACCGCCCTCACGGAGTGGACAGCGTCGAGCACGGAGGAAGTCGTGCGCGCCTACGCCGAAGAGGAAGGCGCGAAACTCGGAATCGTCGCCCAGCCGTTGCGTGCGGCGCTGACCGGGCGCTCGACCTCGCCGGGCATTTTCGACGTGCTGACGGTGCTGGGGCGCGACGAGAGCCTTGGGCGGATCGCGGATCAAGCCGACGGATAAGCGGTCCTTTCGTGCGGACGCCGCCTGACCGTGTCGGCCGCCGCGTCGCTAGCCAAGATTTGGTTGGGTGTCCTTGTAGCTCTGCAAGGCTTGGATTTTCGTCCACCAGTCCGCAAAGCCTGGGACATTGAAAAGCGCGTCTTTGTCCGGCGTGAGCGAGACGTAGAAAACAATTGGCGCGAGATAGAGGTCGGCGAGACTCAAATCGCCGGCGATGAAGGGAGAAGAGCCCTTCGTCTTCATAGAGAGTTCGATCATCTTGCGGCCGTTCTCAAGGCCGTTCTCTCGCATCGCGTCGTTCTTCCCGCCGACGAAATCCGGAAACAGATGATAGGCGGCCACGCCGCCGGTCAGGGCGCCATAGCCGTATGAGTCGATGAGGCCGATCACCATATCCATCCGCGCGCGATCCTTGGGGGTTGACGGGATCAGCGACTTGCCTGGCAGCACATCGTTGAGATAGCGCGCAATTGCGGTCGTCTCTAGAATGCGCATGCCGTCATGGTCGAGGACCGGGACCTTGCCGAAGGGATGACGCTCCCTATGCTCCGGCGTTTTCGGATCGCCCTTGAGCACGTTGAGTGGGACTTGCTTGTATTCAGTGACGCCCTTTTCGGCGAGGACCATCCTCACCGTGCGCACATACGTGGAGCCGTCGAAGCCCCAGAGGACAATCTCAGACATGCTTGTGCATCCCTCTCATGCGCCGTTCGGGCGGTCATCGAGCTTAGATTGAATTGGCTGATCGGACCAGACGTCCGAAATCACGTTTCGCGGCTGACCCGAACGCAAAACACCGCCTGCGGTCATTCTATGGTGGCGTAGACGCTTTGGCGACCATCCGGTCGCGCCCTCTTGAGCTCCGGCCCGCACGGACGCCGCGGGAAGCGGCCTAATTTCGCGTCCGAACCGGCAAGTCGCTTGCTCGGCCGCGGATCGACACGGTCAGCGGCGCGTAGCCTCGATCGACGTTCGGCGCCGGCGTTGGCGCGTCTGCGGCCCGGAAAAGATCTTCAGTGACGACGAGACGGCAATGCTCCTGTTTGGCTACTTCCAGAAGCCGGCTCGCGACGTTGACCGTGTCACCCGTGGCGGTGATCTGCTGTTGCGTCGGCGAACCGAGCCTGGACAGGATAGCGGGCCCGAAATGTAGGCCGATCCGGAAATCCAGACGATCCCGGGCCACAGGCGGCAGATTAGCCAGCCAGGCGGTCATCGACTCGTGAAGCGCCTCGACCGTAGCCAAGGCTCGCGCGGCGTCATCGCCTCGCGGCTTGGGCAAACCGAACACCGCGAGAACCCCATCGCCCATGTAGGTGATGACGACGCCGCCATGCGCGGTCACCTCGCCCTCGACCAGGGTCTGCATCGCGCTGAGCAGATCCCGCGACCCCTCGGGACCAAGCGCCTCCGCCATCCCTGTCGACCCGGACAGATCCAGAAACATCACCGCGACATCCTGGCGGACCGGCTTCTCCAGAAAATCAGGCTCTCTTAAAAGATGATCGAGCAGAAGCGGCGACTGAAACTTGGCCAGCGTCGACTTCTCGGCGGCGATCCTTGTCCCTGCACGCCGCTCGACGATTGACCGCGCGGCGGCGAAGCCGACCGTCAGCGGCAGGACTGACGCGAGCGGCGCCGCGACGCTGATCCAGTAGCCGCTGACGAATGCGAGAAAGACCCCCACGAGCCAGAGGACGAACACGACGCTTGCCAGAGTGAAGCCAATCGCTGCGCGGCGCATCGCCATGAGCAAGATCATGACAATGGGGAGCGCAATCGCCACTGCCGCGTCGATCAGGCGAGTCGAGCGCGTCCTCACCAATCCGTCGCCGGCCAGGAGATTGCCGATCGCGGTTGCAAAGACTTCCGCGCCCGGCGCAACGCGATCGAACGGGGTCGCAAACGTGTCGGCCGCGCCCGACGCCGTCACCCCGACGACCACGACTTTGCCCCGTAGCGCCTCTGGATCGACATCTCCGTGAAGGACCTGGGCTGCGCTGATGCGCTTGAAGCTTCCCGCCGGCCCGTAGAAGCGCACCGGCATGTGGTAGCCGAGGTCCATCTCTCTTACACGGCCCGCGATTTCGATCCGGTCGGAGCCAAAGACCGGCGGGGCCTCAAGCCCCTGGGACGCCGCAGCGAGCGCGAAAGACGGAATCACCCCATCCGCCGTCTGATAGATCATCGGGATATAGCGAGGCACTCCGCTCGAGTCCGTCGAAACGTTGGCGAGCCCGACTTGCGCCGCATCGCGGACTGAGTCGATTGGCCAGAGGACAGAGGACGGCTTTGGCGCCAACGCCAAGTCGCCAGCTTCGGCCGACGCGCCTGAAGGTTCGATCGCGCCGAACACCCCGATCGCCGCGACGACAGCGGGTCCCAACTTGAGCGCGCTGGCGAGTTCCGCGTCTGCGCCCGCATCCTTTGAATTGAGGAAAGCGACATCGATCGCAATCGATCGGGGATGGAAGCCCGCCAACGCCTGCACGATGCGCGTCACCATTTCGCGCGTGAGCGCATCGCCTCCCGCTTCGCTGAGCGCCTGGTCGTCAATCGCGACAACAACAACACCCGGCGGCGCACGACGCGCGCCGGCGAGAAGGAAGCGCCAGTCGAGCGTCACGTTTTCGACCCGGTCCAACGGAGAAGCGACGCCGTTGATCTCCAGAGCGCCAAGAGCGGCGCCGACAACGAGCGTCGCGGCGAGAAAGCCGCCGGTCAGGAGCCGGGAAGGTCCCGGCCGTTCAGTCGCCATTCATTCGCCGAAACGGGAAAGAAGCGCTCGCACCCTGGCTTCCCCCCATTGTTTCTGAACGATCGTCGTATCAGCCGGGGTAATGTCGACGCCCTGCCCCTGCGTGAGAACGACATACTCGTTCAGACGACGGTTGGTCACCGCCACTGCGCCCGCGAGCACAAGCGTGGAGGTTTGCGCTCTCGTGACGTCCATAGCCCATTTCGTGCCCCGGACGGCGGCAATGGCGAGCGGGGTCAGGATCTGAAACTTCTCTTGCGCGCTTGCAGGATGAAATTCGATCAGCAACGCGCCCTCAGTGAGCCGGATGCCGACCGGGAGCGGGTCGCCCTTCTTATACAAGGGCTGATATCGCGCGCCTTGAGCAGGGCGAACCGTCAGGGATGCGCCACATTGCAGGATCTTTTCAGACGGCATGCGCTCGTTGGGCACCAGCGCGCAGACGCCCGCCGCGCGGGCGGGGCCCGGTCCGACGACCGCCGTCACAAACAAAACCGCAGCGGCTGCCGTCGCCCCGAGAAGTTTGCGCCCGGCCGTCCGATTGCTGTTCGACATGGGATGGCTCCCGCCGATTGTTCGGCTCCTCTGCGAGGCTTCTTATGAGGCGCCTCCAAAAAGCGGCGCGCCGGCGACCGGAGGCCCCTCCAGCCCTGCTTCAAGTGTAGCTTTCCCCCAGTGAGAGGGATTTGTCGAGCAGTCCGGGCAGGCAGGTCGTGTCTCAGTTCGAAAGCGAAGCTTGACCCCCGTCGCCAGCCGACACGATCTACCGTATATGCTGGCAGGATAACAGCGAGATGCTGAAGGACAATGGAGGTATGCGATGGCTCAAGATACGCCGGTCACACCCCTCAGCCGCGACCTCATCCTTGGAAGCTGGAGGATGACTTCTTGGGTTAGCAGAGACGTCGCGACTGGGGAGCGGCAGGACGCGCTAGGTCAGAATCCCCGCGGCGCCGTCGTCTATACACCTCAGCGCGTCACGTTCCTCATCACCAAAAACAATCGCGCACGCCCCCAACGGTTGCCGCCATCAGACGACGAGAAGATCGCGCTGTTCGACACGATGTTCGCCTATTCGGGCACCTACACGGTCGAGTCAGATCGGGTCGTGCATCACGTCGACTTGAGCTGGAATGAGGCATGGAGCGGTACGGACCAGGTGCGATTCTGCAGGGTCGATGAACAGACGCTGACCTACACTTCGCCCCCTGCCAAGAACCCGTTCAACGGACGCGAGGTTGTCCACGAGGTGAGATACGAGCGAGAGTGAGGCGCGCCGATTAAGGCGCATCGAACTGAGACACTCCGGGCAGGCACTGGGCGGTTCGTTCGGTCGGCAATTAATACATTAATACTATGTGTTTATCTTATATGTCATGTCAAAGGTGCAAACAGGAGCGTCCTTCGAGGCCTCAGCGACGAGGGGGTCGGCAGTTACGAGTGACAGAAAAAGGCGCCTAAGCTATTGAAAGCTTAAGTCGCGCGCCAACTGCGCACCGGCCCGATCCGCGCGGCCCCCCTTCGCGCTGGCTATTCCTGGGGCAGCGCCAGCGGCTGCACCGGGACGGCGGAGGCCACCGGCCCAGGGCCCGCGCCATCGCGCTGATAGATGTCGGGACGGAACTGAACAACGCCGTCCGGGGTCGCCCAGGCGGTGACATAGATCCAGTAGACGTTGACCGGCTGCGCGAGCTTCACGTCGAGGCGGTCGCCGGAGCGGATCACCGCGTCGATCTGGTCGCGGCCCCAGCCGGGCGTGTCCTTCAACAGCCAGGCGACATAGTCGCGCACGTCCTGCACGCGCACACAGCCCGACGACACGAAGCGGAAGTCGTCGCCAAAAATGCCCTTCGACGGCGTGTCGTGCATATAGACCCCGTATGGATTCGGGATGTTGATGCGCACGAAGCCGAGTGAATTGAGATCGGCGCCCGTATCCTGCCGATACTTGTAATGGGTGGCCTCTTCGGTGTTCCAGTCGATCGAGGACGGAGAAACCTCCTGCCCTTCCTTATTGAAGACGCGGATTTTCTCGTCCGTCAGATAGTTCGGATCGCCCTTCATCTTCGGGATGAGGTCCTTCTTGATGAGCGAAGGCGGGACGGTCCAGAACGGATTGAAATTGATCTCGGTCGCCTTGGTTTGCATGATCGGCGATTGGCGATCGATCTTGCCGACGCCGGCGGCATGATGCGAATAAACAACCCCGTTTTCGACGGTTTCGACCGAGGCGGCGGGGATGTTCACGAGGACAAAACGAGAGCCGAGATCGCCCGAATACGCCTTCAGCCGAACGATATTGGTCTCAAGCTGTTGCAGCCGCGCCGCGGCGGGCACGTTGAGTTCGGTCAACGTCGCCTCATTGACGACGCCGGTTTGGCCGAGTCCGTGACGCGCCTGGAAACGCTTGACCGCCGCCTCGACGAAGGAATCGAACACCGGCCCCTCAGCAGCGACCGGATCGAGATCCCCGGAGGCGACGAGGCGCTCGCGCAAGGCCTGAACCGCCCTCGATTTCGAGCCCACTCGCAGTTCGAGACCGCCCGGCAGGACATTCCAGCCGCCGCGGGCGACGATATCCTGATATTTCTGGATGGCCGCTTCGGTCGCGTCGACCGTCGCCGGCGACAGGATGGGGGTCGCCTCGCGTGCGACGACCATCTGAGGCGAGGCCTCATAGCTTTGCGGCCATTCCGCTTGAGTGACGTCCTGCGCCTTCGACGGGATCGCTCCCAGAGCGACGACGAAAACAACGGACGCCGTCGCGCTAAAAAGTGCGCGGCGCGAAAGCCACGAGACGGTCATGCCACGCATCAAATGCAAATCTCCAAGAACGGATGGCTTTCGTCCTAGCCTGGGCCGCCCGTGCCTCGACGTTCTCGAGCGCGTTGTGACGACCGCGAAAGCCTCGGCCGTTCCACACCCAACATAGGTCTCACTCGGGCGTTTTTATGGCCACTCCCTTAACGGCAGATAAACGCCAACCGGGGCGCTCCCGCAAGGGACCCCCGGCTCGCTTGTTGGACCGGAAAGCGCCGAGCGGCGCTGTCAGAGCCGATACTTGATCTGGTCGGTCCAGTATCGCTCAAGGCGCAGCAGGGAGGCGTTCATTCGGGCGAAGTCATCGCCGGGGATGCCGCCGATCTGTTCGATGGTGCGCGCATGCTTTTCATACACGCCGGCGACAATGCGGTGGACCTCTTTGCCGCGTTCGGTCAGGCTGATCCGAACCGAGCGTCGGTCGATGCGCGAACGGGAATGATGCAGAAAACCCACTTCGACCAGTTTCTTGACGTTGTAGGAAACATTCGAGCCGAGGTAATACCCGCGCGTGCGCAGTTCGCCGGCGGTCAATTCCTTGTCGCCGATATTGTACAAGAGCAACGCTTGTACGGCGTTGACGTCGGAACGCCCGCGACGGTCGAATTCATCCTTGATGACGTCCAGCAATCGGCGATGAAGCCGCTCGACCATCGTCAAAGTCTCTAGGTACAAGCCGGATACCCGAAGGTCCGGCTCCGAGCGAACTGCAATATCTTGTGTTTTTACCGCGTTAATCATAGCACACCCGTCTGTTCGCTTCTCAGCCGCCGAGCGTTCCTTCGGTCTTCTTATGAGTAGAACTGTAACGTGAGCGCGTGAATACGAGTTTAAGAGTCAAGATGAATCCAAAGTTTTCAGGCGCTGGTAAATTTCAACTGAATCAAAGGCTTTGTTTACGTTGACAGGACCCAAACGCAAGGCGGGGCCGCGCTGTTCGGCAGGCGAACGTTGGGGAACCGGGCGTTAAGCCCGTTCGCGCGCCGCCCACCAGCTCAATAGGAAATAGCCCGCCACCAGCGCGATGTTGAGCAGAGCGCCGCCATATCCGATCGCGGCCGCGCGCGGACTTAAGATCGGGGATGCGGCCTCAACCACCGCGCACAGGAGCCAAATCGCCCCGCCCCAGGCCGCGGCTAGCCATAGGCCGATCGCGGCCAGCAAATCGAGGCAGGCGAAAGCGACAATCGTCGCCTGCAGGGGCAAGGCCATCGTCGTGAACTGCCCGAGCGCCGGAAACGCGCCCAGAATGATGGCCCAGTGGAACAGACCCTTGGCGACCCAGACCCAGGCGAGCGTGCGCATGTACCAGATGAGCACGGTCTCCCAGCCCAAACGCGAAACGGCCGACATCAGATCGTGCTGTTTGGTCGGCGCCGGCGATCGATCGACAAGTTCGATCGCGCCGTCGCGGCTCTGGCGCATGATGTATTTCATGCGCCCGGCGGCGGAAACTTGAGTTCCTCGTCGCCGAGGGGAGCGAAATAAGCGTCGATCTCCACCCGCGACGGCGGCGGGTTCCAGCGCGGGCGATTGTCCTTGTCGACGATCACGGCGCGAACGCCCTCGTAAAAGTCGTGGCCGCGACAAATTCGCGAGACGATGCGGTAGTCCATCCTCAGCGCCTCGTCAAAATCGATCGTCGCGCCCAACGCCATCTGCTTGAGCGCGATCGCCTGGCTGGTCGGCGACTTCTCCAGCATCGCCGCCTGCGCCGGCGCCGCGAAGGGCCGGCCATGCGCCGCCGCTTCGCGTAACGCCTCCAGGATCGCCGTTCGATCAGGCGCCGAGAAACAAGCCTCGATCGCTTCCGCCTCGCCGATCAGTGTTGAACGTGGCGGCGGGGCGGCAAAGCGGGTGAGCGCGGTCTTGACTGGCTCCTCGCTTTCCAGCGCCTGCGCCAGCGCCGGAAAGGCTGCGCTTGGGACAAAGGTCTGAGCCAAGCCCAACGCCACAGCGTCGCCCGCATCAGCGCGCAGACCGGTCAGCGCGCAATAGACGCCCGCGCGAAACGGAAGACGCGGCAGAAACCACGCCGCGCCAACGTCGGGAAAGAAGCCGATGCCCACTTCCGGCATCGCGAAGACGAACCGCTCCCCAGCCACCGTGTGCGCGGAGTTCATCGCCAGGCCGACGCCTCCGCCCATTGCGATGCCGTCCACCAGGGCGACGATCGGTTTCGGATAGGTCTTGATCCGCCGATCGAGCTGATATTCCTCACGCCAGAAAGTCCGTTGGGCGTCGTGATCGCCTGCGCTCCCGAGGTCGTAAAGGCGGCGGATGTCTCCGCCGGCGCAAAAGGCTCGCTCACCCGCTCCGAGGAAAACGATCCGATCAACGGCGTCGTCCCTTTCCCACTCGTCGAGCGCCAAGGCGATCAGCCTGACCATAACGAGGGTCAGGGCGTTCAACGCTTTGGGACGGTTGAGGACAATGAAGCCGGCGCGGCCGCGGCGCTCAACGAGCGCCTCCGCGTCCGGCGAGGGCGCGGTCACGCCGCGGCGACCTCCGAGAGCACCGCGTCGATAGCCTTCGCGACTTCCTCGATCGGGGCCATGCCATCGACCTCATGCAACAGGCCGCGCTCGCGGTAGAACGGCGTCACCGCGGCCGTGTCGCGTTCGTACGCCGCAAGTCGGGACTTGAACACTTCCGGATCATCGTCCTTGCGCACGGGCTGACCAGCGGCGCTCGCTTCCTGGGCGCGACGAACAATTCGCTCGACGAGCTTGGGCGCTTCGACGGTCAGTTCGATCGCGGCGTCGAGCTTCAACCCCTTGGCGGCAAGCATGGTCTCCAGCGCGCGCGCCTGCGCCAGCGTGCGCGGAAATCCGTCGAGAATAAAGCCGCGTTTCGCGTCCGGCTCTTCGATCCGGTCGTTGATGATGTCGACGACGATGTCGTCCGACACCAGCGCGCCGGATTCCATCACCGCCTTCGCCTTGAGCCCGATCGGCGTCCCCGCCGCGACCGCTGCCCGCAGCATGTCCCCGGTCGACAATTGCGGGACATTGAGAACTTTGGCCAGTCTCTGCGCCTGCGTGCCCTTGCCGGCCCCCGGTGGCCCGAGCAATATCAGCTTCATCGCTTCCGCCCTTTCAACCTGGCCTTTCTAATGAGGCCTTCGTATTGATGCGCCTGCAGATGACCGTGAATCTGCGCAACGGTGTCCATCGTCACATTGACCACGATCAGAAGCGAGGTGCCGCCAAAATAGAACGGCAGCGCCGCATAGGAAATAAGCCATTCAGGCAGAAGACAGATCACGGCGAGATAGAGCGCGCCGAGCACCGTGATCCGAGTGAGGACGTAGTCGATATATTGCGCCGTGCGCTCGCCAGGCCTCACCCCGGGAATGAAACCGCCGTGCTTCTTCAAATTGTCCGCAGTGTCGGAGGGATTGAAGACCGTCGCGGTATAGAAGAAGGCGAAGAAGATGATCAGTGCCGCGTAGAGGATGAGATAGAGCGCGCTGCCGCGCCCCAGCAGCGCCGAGATCGTCGACAATACACCCGAACTCGACGACCCCTGGGCGAAATTGGCGACGGTCGTGGGCAACAGCAGCAGCGACGAAGCGAAGATCGGCGGAATGACGCCTGAGGTGTTGAGCTTCAGCGGCAGGAACGAACTCTGCCCCTCATACATCTTGTTGCCGACTTGCCGGCGAGGATAGGTGATCGGAACCCGCCGCTGCGCCCGCTCCATGAACACGATGAAGGCGACAACGACGAACACCATGATGACGACCGCCAGCACCAGCCCGGTGGAGATCGACCCCTGCCGGCCAAGCTCGAACAATTGCACCACCGCTTGCGGCAGCCGGGCGACAATGCCGGCGAAGATGATGAGCGAGGATCCGTTGCCGACGCCGCGTGACGTAATCTGTTCGCCGAGCCACACCAGAAACATCGTGCCGCCGGTCAGCGTGACGATGGTTGAGATGCGAAACAGAAGTCCCGGATCGCTGACAATGCCGGCGCGCCCTTCGAGCCCGATGGAAATACCGTAAGCCTGGAAGACCGCGAGAATGACCGTCAGGTAACGCGTGTATTGATTGAGGATCTTGCGCCCCTGCTCCCCCTCCTTCTTGATCGCCTCGAGCGACGGCACCACCGAGCTCAAGAGCTGGATGATGATCGAGGCGGAGATATAGGGCATGATATTGAGCGCGAACACCGCCATGCGCTGAACGGCGCCGCCCGAAAACATGTTGAACATGTCGAGGACGCCCTGCTTCTGTCCGAGGAATGACGCCTCGAACGCCGCGGGGTCGATTCCGGGAAGCGGGATGTAGGTTCCGAGCCGATAGATGACAAGCGCGCCGAGGGTGAACCAGATGCGCTTCTTGAGTTCGTCGGCCTTGGCGAAGGCTGACCAGTTGATATTGGCTGCAAGTTGTTCGGCGGCCGACGCCATGGCGGATTTGCTCCGGGCGGCGCTTCAGGACCAGCGCCTCTTCTTACAATACGTCTCTCCCGCCAGCCGAAGGCGGCTTTGGCGGAAACGCCCCTAGCATATGGTCATCGCCCGCGCCAATGCCATCCGGCCGGGGTCAGCCTCTAGGAGGCTGTGGGAGTGGCCTCTTGACGCAGCGTCTTGACGCTGCCGCCGGCTTTTTCGATCGCCGCCGCTGCGCTCTTGGATGCGACTTCCACTTCAAAAGTCCCCTTGGCGGTCAGTTCGCCTACGCCAAGAATTTTGACGCCGTCGCGCCGGCGCGTGACGATCCCGGCCTTCATGAGGCTCTCGACCGTGATTGGTTCGGCCGCGTCAAGCTTACCGGCGTCGATCGCCTTCTGAATGCGGTCGAGGTTGACCACATTGTAATCGAGCCGCGCGGGCGGGTTGAAGCCGCGCTTGGGCTGCCGGCGATGGAGGGGCATCTGGCCGCCTTCAAAGCCCTTGATGCGGACGCCCGAGCGAGCCGTCTGACCCTTGCCGCCCCGACCGGCCTGCTTGCCCTTGCCCGAACCGATGCCGCGCCCGACGCGGATGCGCGCCTTCGACGAGCCTGGGTTGTCTCTCACTTCGTTGAGTTTCATGGGCGGCGATCCTTACCGGCTGTCGACAACGCGCACCAGATGCGCGACCTTGGCGATCATGCCGCGATTGGCGGGCGTGTCGGCGACGCTCGACTTCCGCCCGATCTTGTTGAGCCCCAGGCCCTTCAGCGTCTCGCGTTGCGAACCGGGACGACCGATGGAGCTGGAAGTTTGCTCCAGCGTGATGTTCTTGTCGGCGCTCATAGTCCTGCTCTCACGAATCGGCGGCGTCAGCTTCGACGCCCTGGCGGCGCGACTGAATCGACGACACCTTGAGGTTGCGGCGCTGAGCGACCGAGCGCGGGCTGTCTTCGCGGGCCAGCGCGTCGAAGGTCGCTCGCACCATATTATAGGGGTTCGACGAGCCTTGGCTCTTGGCGACGACGTCGTGCACGCCGAGCGACTCGAAGACGGCCCGCATCGGCCCGCCGGCGATGATGCCGGTGCCTGCCGGCGCCGCGCGTAGCACGACGCGGCCCGCGCCGTGGCGGCCGTTGACGTCGTGATGCAGCGTCCGGCCTTCGCGCAAGGGGACGCGCACGACGCCGCGCTTCGCGGCCTCGGTCGCCTTGCGGATCGCCTCCGGCACTTCGCGCGCCTTGCCGTGGCCAAAGCCGACCCGTCCCTTCTGGTCGCCGACGACGACAAGGGCGGCGAAACCGAAACGCCGCCCGCCCTTCACCACCTTCGCCACGCGATTGATATGCACGAGGCGATCAACGAATTCGCTGTCGCGCTCCTCGCGGTTGCGATCGCGGCCGCGGCCGCCTTCTCCTTCACGCGCCATTGGGTTCATCCATAGTCAAAAATATCGCGGCGCGTTGAGGACAGCGCCATTCGGTTCCGTTCTTGCCGTCAAAAGTCCAAACCGCCCTCGCGGGCGCCATCCGCCAGCGCTTTCACACGCCCGTGATACATGTAGCCGCCGCGGTCGAACACCACCGTGTCGACGCCAGCCTTCTTGGCCCGCTCGGCGAGCTCTTTGCCGACGCGCCGGGCAGCCTCGACGTTGGCGCCCGTCTTCATCGATTCGCGCAGCGTCTTTTCGATCGACGAAGCGGCGGCGATCGTGTGGCCGCGCTCGTCGTCGATGACCTGAGCGTAGATCTGCTTCGACGAGCGGAAAACGCTTAGCCGCGGGCGGCCGCCGGAATGGGCGGCGACCGCTCGACGGACCCGCGCTTTGCGGCGCTCCGCGGTTGTGTTCGAGTGAGCCATTGCCGTCGCCTCTTACTTCTTCTTGCCTTCCTTGCGGAAGATGAACTCGCCGGCGTATTTCACGCCTTTCCCTTTGTAGGGTTCAGGGCCGCGGAACCCGCGGATCTCCGCGGCGACCTGGCCGACTTGCCGCTTATCGATGCCAACAACGCTGATTTCCGTCGGTTTGGCCGCGGTGATCGTCACTCCGGCGGGAATGGGATACATGATGTCGTGGCTGTAGCCGAGCGAAAGCTGCAGGTTCTTGCCGGCGACCGCCGCCTTGTAGCCGACGCCGTTGATCTCGAGCTTCTTCTCGAACCCCTTGGTGACGCCGCCGACCAGATTCTGCACCTGGGCGCGCGCCGTGCCCCACATGGCGCGAGAACGCTTGTCCTCGCCATGCGGCGTGACATGGACGGCGCCGCCGTCGATCGAAATCGCGACTTCGTCGGGCGCGGTGAATTTCAATTCGCCTTTGGCGCCTTTAACGGCGATCGTCTGGCCGTCAAGCTTGGCGGTGACGCCGGACGGGATGACGATGGGCTTCTTGCCAATGCGGGACATTGCTCTAATCCGTTTGCTCAAACTCCGCGCCGCCTAGAAGACGGTGCAGAGGACCTCGCCGCCGACATTGTTCTCGCGAGCGGAATGGTCGGCCATCACGCCCTTCGGCGTCGACACGATCGACACGCCAAGCCCGTTCGCCACGCGCGGCATCGCGTCGACCGTCGCATAGACCCGGCGGCCCGGCTTCGACACCCGCTCGATCTTGCGGATGACCGGCTGGTCGTCGAAATATTTCAGCTCGATTTCGAACTCGGTGCGGCCATTGCCGTAATCCGTAGTCGAATAGCCGCGGATATAGCCTTCCGACTCCAGAACGTCGAGCACGTTCTTGCGCAACGAGGAGCCGGGCGTGGAAACCTTGCCCCGCTTGCGCATTTGGGCGTTGCGGATGCGGGTGAGCATATCGCCAAGGGGATCGTTCATCGCCATGATCGTCGCCTCCTCACCAGCTCGACTTGACGAGGCCCGGTATCAGGCCCTGGTTGCCAAGTTCGCGCAGCGCGATGCGCGACATCTTCATCTTGCGATAGTAGCCGCGCGGCCTCCCGGTCACCTGGCAACGATTGCGCACGCGAATGATCGCGCCGTTACGCGGCAAGGCAGCAAGGCGGATGCGCGCCTCGAAGCGCTCCTCCATCGGACGCGCCTGATCATTGGCGAGGTCCAGCAGGCGCTTGCGGCGGGCGGCGAACTTCTTCACCAGACGCTGCTTGCGCAGATTATTTTCAATCGCACTCTTCTTTGCCATTCGTCGGCTCCATTTTCCGCGTCTGAGCGCTAAACCAGGCTCACTGCCGGAAGGGGAAGTTAAACGCCTTCAGCAAGGCCTGCGCTTCCACGTCGGTCTTGGCTGTCGTGCAGACCACGATGTCGAGACCCAGCTGGGCCTCGGCCTTGTCGTAGTCGATTTCGGGAAAAATGATGTGCTCCTTGACGCCAAGCGCGTAATTGCCGCGTCCGTCGAACGACTTGGGATCGAGACCGCGGAAATCGCGCACGCGCGGCAGCGCGACCGTCACCAGACGATCAAGAAACTCGTACATCCGGGTCCGGCGCAACGTCACCTTGGCGCCAATCGGCATGTTCTCGCGCACCTTGAAGGTCGAGATCGCCTTGCGGGCCCTGGTGACAACCGCCTTCTGCCCGGCGATCAGCGCGAGGTCCGCGGCGGCGGAGGTCACCTTCTTAGTGTCGTTGACCGCTTCGCCAACGCCCATGTTGAGCACGATCTTGTCGAGCCGCGGCACCTCGAGCGGGTTCTTGTAGCCAAACTCCTCCGTGAGCTTGGGCACGATCTCGTCCCGATAAAGCCTTTTGAGCCGCGCGACATAGTCCTTCGGCGCGGCCTTCGCCGCGCCGGCCGAAGCGACCTCGGCGCCGGCTTCCCTGCGCGACTTGGCCTTGGCCTCCTTCAAGCTCGAAGGCGCCTCCGGCTTTACGCCCTTGGCGGCCGGCTTGTCGGTCTTACCGGGCTTGGCGCTCTTGTCGCCTTTTCCGCCCTTCGTCTCAGCCATCGATCAAGTCTCCGGAACCCTTGGCGACGCGCACCTTCCGGCCATCGTCGAGAATTTTGAAACCGACACGCGTCGGCTTACCCGTCTTGGGATCGAGAATCGCCAGGTTCGACAGATGGATCGTCGATTCCTTGGTGATGATCCCGCCTTCGCTTTGCGCCGTCTGGCGCGTATGGCGACGCACGAGATTGACGCCGGCGACAATCGCGCGACCATCCTCCGGCATAACCTGGCGAACCTCGCCCCGCTTGCCCTTGTCACGCCCCGCCGTGACGATCACCCGGTCGCCCTTCTTGATCTTTGCGGCCATCAGAGCACCTCCGGCGCGAGCGAGATGATCTTCACATGATTCTTGGCCCTGAGCTCGCGCGGCACCGGCCCAAAGATACGGGTGCCGACCGGTTCGGACTGATTGTTGATCAGCACCGCCGCGTTCGAATCGAACCGGATCACAGACCCGTCGGAGCGGCGAATGTCCTTGGCGGTGCGCACGACCACCGCCTTCATCACGTCGCCCTTCTTGACGCGGCCGCGCGGGATCGCCTCCTTGATCGAAACGACGATGATGTCGCCGATCGAGGCGTAACGGCGCTTTGAACCGCCCAAAACCTTGATGCACATCACGCGCCGCGCGCCCGAATTGTCGGCGACCTCAAGATTGGTCTGCATCTGTATCATGGCCTAGCCGCCTCTTTAAATTACGCCTTGGGCGCCGTCTCGCCGACGACGATCCAGCGCTTGAGCTTCGAGATCGGCCGCGTCTCCTCGATAGAGACGGTGTCGCCGACCTTCTGGGTCTTGTTTTCAACATGCGCGTGGTAGTTCTTCGACCGGCGCACGGTCTTCTTCAACAGCGGGTGGGTGAATCGACGCTCGACCTTCACCACAAGCGTTTTTTCCTGCTTGTCGCTGACGACGACGCCCTGCAAAATTCTCTTCGGCATGAGTTTAGTCCTTGGCCTTCGCGGCGGCGCGCCTCTGGGCGGCGACGGTCATGACGCGGGCGATATCACGGCGCACGACGCGCACCCGCGCGGTGTCCTGCAATTGCCCGCTCGCCTTCTGAAAGCGCAGGTTGAACCGCTCCTTCTTCAGCTTGAGCGTCTCGTCGTTGAGCTGATCCTCGGTCATGACGCGAATGTCGGAAAGACGGCTGGTCGTTTTCATGGCTCAAGCGCCTCCTATTCCGCAATGCGCTGAATGAAGCGAGTCCTGATCGGCAGCTTCGCCGCCGCGAGCGCGAACGCCTCGCGCGCGATCGGCTCCGGCACGCCGTCGACCTCGAACATGATGCGGCCGGGCGCAACGCGCGCCACCCAAAATTCCGGCGCGCCCTTGCCCTTGCCCATGCGCACCTCGATCGGCTTCTTCGACACTGGCACGTCCGGGAACACACGGATCCAGACGCGGCCGGCGCGTTTCATGTGCCGGGTCAGCGCGCGGCGGGCGGCCTCGATCTGACGCGCGGTGACGCGCTCCGGCTCCATCGCCTTGAGCCCGAACTCGCCGAAATTGAGCGCGAACCCGCCCTTCGCATTGCCGTGAATGCGGCCCTTGAAGGCTTTGCGGAACTTGGTTTTCTTAGGCTGCATCATGATGGCGTACTCCCGGCTGCGCGCCCGTCAGACGGCTTCGCGCTCGCGCGGTTCGCGGCGCGGACGATGGGTGGAGGAATGGTCGGCCTCGGCCAGGCGCTTGTCCTGGGCCATGGGATCGTGCTCGAGGATCTCGCCCTTGAAGATCCAAACCTTGATCCCGCAAGTGCCATAGGCGGTGTGCGCGGTGGCGACGCCATAATCGACGTCGGCGCGCAGGGTGTGCAGCGGCACGCGACCCTCGCGATACCATTCGAGACGCGCGATTTCCGCGCCGCCCAGCCGGCCCGAGCAATTGATGCGGATGCCCTCGGCGCCGAGGCGCATCGCCGACTGCACCGCGCGTTTCATCGCCCGGCGGAACGCCACCCGGCGCTCGAGCTGCTGAGCGATGGATTCGGCGACCAGGGTGGCGTCGATTTCCGGCTTGCGGACTTCAACGATGTTGATCGCCACTTCCGAGGTCGTCAGCTTGGCGACCTGCTTGCGCAGCTTCTCGATGTCGGCGCCCTTCTTGCCGATGACCACGCCGGGACGGGCGGAGTGAATGTTGATGCGCGCCTTCTTGTGCGGGCGCTCGATGACGATCTTCGAGATCGCCGCCTGCTTGAGACCCTTGGTCAGCGACTCGCGGATCTTCATGTCCTCGTGCAACAGCTTCCCGTATTCGCCCTTGCTGGAGTACCAGCGCGAATCCCAGGTCCGGTTGACGCCGAGGCGCAGCCCGATCGGATTGATTTTCTGTCCCATCTCAACTCTCTCTAAGCGGCCTTGACGGCGGCGGCGGCGACTTCCCGCACAATGATGGTGATGTTCGCGAAGGGCTTTTCGATCCGCCCGGCGCGGCCGCGCGCACGGGGACTGAAGCGCTTGAGCACCATGTCCTTGCCGACCCAGGCTTGGGCGACAACCAGATCGTCGACGTCGAGATCATGGTTGTTCTCGGCGTTGGCGATCGCGGATTCGAGGGTCTTTTTGACCTCGACCGAGATCCTCTTGTTGGAGAATTCGAGATCGGCGAGCGCGGTCGCGACCTTCTTGCCCCGGATGAGCTGGGCGAGAAGGTTGAGCTTCTGCGGGCTCACGCGCAGCATGCGCGTTGTCGCCTTGGCTTCGTTCTCCGCCTGACGGCGTGGGTTGGACGGTTTTGACATCGGCGGCTAGGCCCTCTTGGCCTTCTTGTCGGCGGAATGGCCGTGAAACGTGCGGGTCGGGGCGAATTCGCCGAACTTGTGGCCGATCATCTCCTCCGACACCAGCACCGGAATGTGCTTGTGGCCGTTGTAGACGCCGAACGTCAGACCCACGAACTGAGGCAGGATCGTCGAGCGCCTGCTCCAAATCTTGATGATATCGGAGCGGCCGGAGCCACGCGCAACGTCAGCCTTCCTCAGCATATAACCGTCCACGAACGGACCCTTCCAGATCGATCGCGTCATGGCTCAGCCTCTCTTCTTGCGCACATGGCGCGATGCAACGATGAACTTGTCCGTCACCTTATTCGAACGGGTCTTCTTGCCCTTGGTCGGCTTGCCCCACGGGCTCACGGGATGCCGGCCGCCCGAGGTTCGCCCTTCGCCGCCGCCGTGCGGATGGTCGACCGGGTTCATGGTGACGCCGCGGTTGTGCGGGCGACGTCCGAGCCAGCGGTTGCGTCCGGCCTTGCCCAGCGAAGCGTTCATATGATCCGGATTCGACACCGCGCCGATCGAGGCGAAGCACTGGCCGTGAATGAGCCGCTGCTCGCCGGAGCTCAGGCGCAGCGAAACATACCCCTGGTCGCGGCTGACGATCTGGGCGTACGTGCCGGCGGAGCGAGCGATCGCGCCGCCCTTGCCGATCTTCATCTCGACATTGTGGACGATCGTGCCCACGGGAATATTGGCGAGCGGCATCGCATTGCCGGGCTTCACGTCGACCTGGACGCCGGCGATCACTTCGTCGCCGATCGAGAGGCGCTGAGGCGCGATGATGTAGGCCTGCTCGCCGTCAGGATATTTGATCAGCGCGATGAAGCTCGTGCGGTTGGGATCGTATTCCAGCCGCTCGACCTTGGCCGCGACATCGAGCTTCCGTCGCTTGAAGTCGACGATGCGATAGGTCTGCTTGTGACCGCCGCCGCGGAAACGCACAGTGACCCGGCCGGCGTTGTTGCGACCGCCCTTTTCGGACTTGCCGACCGTCAGCGCCTTGACCGGCTTGCCCTTGTGGAGCTCGCTGCGGTCGACGATGACGAGCTGTCGAAGGCTCGGGGTCGTGGGGTTATATTTTTTAAGCGCCATGACTGTCGCTCCTCACAGACCGGTGGTCATGTCGATGCGATAGCCGTCGGCAAGCGTGACGATCGCCTTCTTCATGTCCTGCTGGCGTCCGCGTACGCCCCGGAACGCCTTGTTCTTGCCTTTGCGCAGCAGCGTATTGACCGCCGTCACCTTGACGTCGAACAATTGTTCGATCGCCGCCTTGATCTGCGGCTTGGTCGCGTTGCGGGCGACCTTGAACACGAACTGGTTGCTCTCGGAGGCGAGCGTCGCTTTCTCCGTGATCACGGGCGCGACGATCGCGTCGTAGTGGCGCACGTCCTTGATCATTTGAACCGCGCCTCCAGCGCCTCAACTGCGGCCCTGGTCAAGACCAGCTTCTCGCGCCGCATGATGTCGTAGACATTGACGCCCTGGATCGGCAGGACGTCGATCTCCGGCAGGTTGCGGGCCGCGGCCGCGAACTTCGTCTGCGGCTCGGCGCCATCGATAATGAGCGCATTCTTGAGCGCCGTCTTTTCGAACGACGCGCGCAACAACTTTGTCTTACCCTCTTCGATCTGAGCGTTTTCCCACACCACGAGGCCGCCGGCGCGGACCTTGGCTGAGAGCGCGTGCCGCAGCGCCAGCGCCCGCACTTTCTTCGGCAAGTCATGCGCATGGCTGCGCACGACCGGACCCATGGCGCGTCCGCCGCCGCGGAACTGCGGCACGCGGGCCGAGCCGTGACGGGCGCCGCCGGTGCCCTTCTGCTTGTACATCTTCTTGCCGGTGCGGTGGATATCGGCGCGCCCCAGCGTCTGGTGCGTGCCGGCCTGACGCTTGGCGAGCTGCCAGCGCACCATGCGCGCAATCAGATCGGCGCGCGGCTCAAGGCCGAATACGGCGTCGCTGAGCTCCAGCGAGCCGGCGGACGAGCCGTCGATCGACGTCATGTCGAACTTCATGGCGTCACTCTCCCTTCGCCGTTTCGGCCGAGGGGGCGGCGCCCCCTTCGGACTGAACACGGAACTTGCCGGGCAGCGGCGCATCCTTCGGCAACGGCTTCTTCACCGCGTCGCGCACCGCGATCCATCCTCCGGCGTGCCCCGGCACCGCGCCCTCGACCAGAATGAGGCCGCGCTCGGGGTCCGTGCGCACGACGCGAAGGTTCTGCGTCGTCACGCGATCCGTTCCCATATGCCCGGCCATCTTCTTGTTCTTCCAGGTCTTACCCGGATCCTGGCGACCGCCGGTGGACCCGTGCGAACGATGCGAGATCGACACGCCATGGGTGGCGCGCAGACCGCCGAAGTTCCAGCGCTTCATCGGTCCCGCGAATCCCTTGCCGATCGTCACGCCGGTGACATCGACATATTGCCCGACGGCGAAGTGGTCGGCGGTGATCTCCGCTCCGACCGGGATCATCTTGTCCTCTTCGACCCGGAACTCAGCGAGCCGCATCTTCGGCTCGACATGGGCGACGGCGAAGCGGCCGCGCTCGGCCTTCGACACGTTCTTCACCTTGGCCTTGCCGACGCCAAGCTGGAGCGCGGTATAGCCGTTCTTCTCCTGGGTGCGATGCGCGACCACTTGACAGCTCTCGACCTGGAGGACCGTAACCGGCACGTGATCCCCTGCGTCGGTGAAGACGCGGGACATGCCCAGTTTCTTTGCAATGATGCCTGAACGCATTGGCCTTTGTCCTTCGTGAGCGCCTTATGAAGAAAACAATTCAAAGACGCTCGCCAAATCCCCTTACAGCTTGATTTCGACGTCGACGCCGGCGGCGAGATCGAGCTTCATCAGCGCATCGACCGTCTGCGGCGTCGGGTCGACGATGTCGAGCACCCGCTTGTGCGTGCGAATTTCGAACTGCTCGCGCGACTTCTTGTCGACGTGAGGCGATCGGTTGACCGTGAACTTCTCAATCCGGGTCGGCAGGGGAATCGGACCGCGAACCCGAGCGCCGGTGCGCTTGGCCGTGGACACGATCTCCTTCGTCGAGGCGTCGAGCACGCGATGGTCGAACGCCTTCAGACGGATGCGGATGTTTTGCGTGTTCATGTGTCAAATCCCTGCCGGCCCGGGTCGGCGGAGCGTTCGCCCCGCCTGATGTTGTTGGCCGCAACGCCTCACTCGGTGATTGAAACCACGACGCCCGAGCCAACCGTTCGGCCGCCCTCGCGGATGGCGAAGCGCAGTTTCTCCTCCATCGCGATCGGAACGATGAGCGAGACGTCAATCGTCACATTGTCGCCGGGCATCACCATTTCCGTGCCCTGCGGCAATTCCACGATGCCGGTCACGTCGGTCGTGCGGAAATAGAACTGCGGTCGATAGTTGGTGAAGAACGGCGTGTGGCGGCCGCCCTCTTCCTTGGTGAGGATATAGGCCTCGGCCTTGAACTTGGTGTGCGGCTTGACCGTGCCTGGCTTGCACAAAACTTGGCCGCGTTCGACCTCTTCGCGCTTCGTGCCACGCAGCAGGCAGCCGACATTGTCTCCCGCCTCGCCCTGATCGAGCAGCTTACGGAACATTTCGACGCCGGTGACCGTCGTCTTCGTCGTGGCGCGCAGGCCAACGATCTCGACTTCTTCGCCGACCTTGATAATGCCGCGCTCGATGCGGCCGGTGACGACCGTGCCGCGACCCGAGATCGAGAACACGTCTTCGACCGGCATCAGGAACGGCTGATCCTTCGGGCGCTCCGGCTGCGGGATGTATGCGTCGACAGCGTCCATCAGCTTGAGAATGGAATCGTGCCCCTGCTCAGGCGACTTGTTCTCAAGCGCCATCAGCGCCGACCCTTTGATGATCGGGATGTCGTCGCCGGGGAATTCGTAGCGCGACAGAAGCTCACGCACCTCCAGCTCGACCAGCTCAAGCAGTTCCGGATCGTCGACCATGTCGACCTTGTTCAGGTATACGACCAGCGCCGGGACGCCGACCTGACGGGCCAGCAGGATGTGCTCGCGCGTCTGCGGCATCGGGCCGTCGGCGGCCGAGACGACGAGGATCGCTCCGTCCATCTGCGCGGCGCCCGTGATCATGTTCTTCACATAGTCGGCGTGGCCGGGGCAATCGACGTGGGCGTAATGGCGCTTCTTGGTCTCGTATTCGACATGCGCGGTCGAGATCGTGATGCCGCGGGCCTTTTCTTCCGGCGCCTTGTCGATCTGATCATAGGCGGTGTAAGTCGCGCCGCCCGTCTCCGCCAGAACCTTGGTGATCGCAGCCGTCAACGACGTCTTGCCATGGTCGACATGGCCGATCGTGCCAATGTTGCAATGGGGCTTGTTACGCGCAAACTTTTCCTTGGCCATGGCCGGACTCCTTCTCGTGGCCCTTCATTCTCAAGAGGCGGAACGCCGCCTCACTTGAATTTCTCGATGATCTCGGACGCGATGCCCGCCGGGACCTGCTCATAATGGTCGAACTGCATGGTGAAGTTGGCTCGGCCCTGCGTGCCGGAGCGCAACTGGTTGACATAACCGAACATATTGGACAGCGGCACCATGGCGTTGATGACCACGGCGTTTGCGCGCATGTCCTGGCCCTGCACCTGGCCGCGCCGGGACAAAAGATCCCCCATCACGAACCCGGTGTGCTCCTCGGGGGTCACGACCTCAACCTTCATGATCGGCTCGAGCAGAACCGAACCGCCCTTTTGCAGGCCCTCGCGGAACGCCGCGCGGGAAGCGATTTCGAAGGCGAGCGCCGAAGAATCGACGTCATGATACGCGCCGTCGATCAGCGTCGCCTTGACATCGACGACCGGGAAGCCGGCGAGGACGCCCGACCCCATGACGCTATTGATGCCTTTTTCGACGCCAGGAATATATTCCTTCGGCACCGCGCCGCCGATGATCTTGGATTCGAACGAAGACCCCGCGCCCGGTTCCGCCGGCTCGAACACCAGAACAACCTTGGCGAATTGACCCGTGCCGCCCGTCTGCTTCTTGTGGGTGTAGTTGATCTCGGTCTTCTTCGTCAGCCTCTCGCGATAGGCGACCTGCGGCGCGCCGATGCTCGCATCGACCTTGTAGGTGCGCTTCAGGATGTCAACTTTGATGTCGAGGTGAAGCTCGCCCATTCCCTTCAGAATGGTCTGGCCGGATTCCTGATCGGTCGACACGCGGAAGGACGGGTCCTCGGCGGCGAGCTTCGCCAGCGCGACGCCGAGCTTCTCCTGGTCGGCCTTCGACTTCGGCTCGATCGCAATCTCGATGACCGGCTCAGGGAACTCCATCTTCTCGAGGATGACCGGCTTCTGCAGGTCGCAAAGCGTGTCGCCGGTGCGGGTGTCCTTGAGCCCCGCGAGCGCGACGATGTCGCCAGCGTAAGCCTCTTTGATGTCCTCGCGGTTGTTGGCGTGCATGAGCAGCATGCGGCCAACGCGCTCTTTCTTGTCCTTGGTCGAATTGAGAACCGTCGTGCCCGACTCGATCTTGCCCGAATAGACGCGGCAGAAGGTGATCGTGCCGACGAAGGGGTCGTCCATGATCTTGAAGCCGAGCATCGAGAAGGGCTCGTTATCGTTCGGCATGCGAACGACCTCCTTGCCCGTATCGACATCGTGGCCCTTGATGCCCCCGCGATCGACGGGCGACGGCAGATAGTCGACGACCGCGTCGAGCAGCGGCTGCACGCCCTTGTTCTTGAAGGCCGAACCGCAAAGCACCGGCACAAACGAAATCTGCTTCACCGCCTTGCGGATGCAGCGTTTCAGAGCGTCAATGTCGGGCTCCTGTCCATCGAGATAGGCGCCCATGACATCGTCGTCCATCTCGACCGCAGCCTCGATCAGGATATGACGGTACTCTTCCGCCTTCGCCTTGAGGTCGCCGGGAATCTCTTCGTCGTGATATTTGGCGCCGAGGCCTTCGTCCTCCCAGACGACCGCCTTCATGCGCAGAAGGTCGATGACGCCCTTGAAGTTCGAACTCGGAGCCGATCGGCAGCTGGATACAGATCGGACGGCCGCCGACCTTGGTGTTGATTTCTTCGACGCAACGGAAAAAGTCAGCGCCGATCTTGTCCATCTTGTTGACGAACACGATGCGCGGCACGTTATATTTGTCCGCCTGGCGCCAAACCGTCTCGGTCTGCGGCTCGACGCCCTGGTTGCCGTCGAGCACACATACCGCGCCGTCGAGCACGCGAAGCGACCGCTCGACTTCAATGGTGAAGTCGACGTGGCCGGGCGTGTCGATGATGTTGAGGCGCTTGTCTTGCCAGAAGGTCGTCGTCGCGGCCGACGTGATGGTGATGCCGCGCTCCTGCTCCTGCTCCATCCAGTCCATGGTCGCAGCGCCGTCGTGCACTTCGCCGATCTTATGCGACTTGCCGGAATAATAGAGGATACGCTCAGTCGTCGTCGTCTTCCCGGCATCAATGTGGGCCATGATGCCGAAATTCCGATAGTCCTCGATAGCGTGGCTGCGCGCCATGATCCTTGATCCCGATTGCCTCGCCGACCGCCGCTTACCAGCGGTAGTGGGCGAAGGCGCGGTTGGCTTCCGCCATCCGGTGGGTGTCCTCGCGCTTTTTGACCGCGGCGCCGCGATTGTTCGAGGCGTCGAGCAGTTCGGCCGATAGCCTGTCGACCATGGTCTTGTCGTTGCGATCGCGCGCGGCGGAAATGATCCAGCGGATCGCCAGCGCCTGCCGGCGATCCGTGCGCACTTCGACCGGCACCTGGTAGGTCGCGCCGCCGACGCGGCGCGAACGAACCTCGACCGACGGCGCGACGTTCTCCAGCGCCTGCTTGAAGACGGCGAGCGGGTCCGTCTTCGCCTTCGCCTCGACGCTGTCCAGTGCGCCATAGACGATCGACTCGGCGACCGACTTCTTGCCCTCGTACATGATCGTGTTCATGAACTTCGCCACCACCACGTCGCCGAATTTGGCGTCCGGAATGATGTCGCGTTTCTCAGCGCTGTGTCGGCGTGACATCGCCTAACTCTCCCTCTTCTTCGGAACCGGCGAACCGGTCGTGAAATTCTTTCTGTCTCAATCCTCGGGTCCCGCTCGCGCTCGCCCGAGGATCACGCTACGCGGCGCCCAGCCTTCTGTTGGTTCCCCGGATCGTCGCTTCGCTCCGTCCGGGGATGACCTTCGCTTCGCTCAGGTCACTTGGGCCGCTTGGCGCCGTATTTCGAACGGCGCTGCTTGCGGTCCTTGACCCCCTGGGTGTCGAGCACGCCGCGCAGGATGTGGTAGCGCACGCCGGGCAGGTCCTTGACGCGGCCGCCGCGGATCATGACCACCGAATGCTCCTGCAGATTGTGGCCTTCGCCGGGGATATAGCCGATGACCTCGAAGCCGTTGGTCAGCCGCACCTTGGCGACCTTGCGCAAAGCCGAATTCGGCTTCTTCGGCGTCGTCGTATAGACGCGCGTGCAAACGCCGCGCTTCTGCGGGCTCGCCTGGAGATGGCGGGCCTTCTCGCGGTAGGTCTTCGGTTGCCGCGGCTTGCGGATCAATTGGCTAATCGTCGGCATGTCGGCCCTAAGCTTCAGTTCCCAAGACGTCCGGCGTTAACCGAACAGAAAAACCCAATTCCCGCCGCTCGACCTTCGCGCGAAGCCGACAAGGCAACGCGCGAAACCAACAGCGCCCAGGAAACCCGTTTGGGTTTGGGCGCCGCTAGATAAGCAGAGGATCACGACACAAGACCGCGATCGTGCGAAACAGAACCGGCCCCTCAGGGCCGGTATGGCTCGTCATCGGTAGGATCGTCAGCGTTTAGAGCCGTTGGGTGTTCGACGCGTCGTCAAACACAGCGAAGCTCTACAGCCTGCCGAAAGTGCGCGGAACATATTCAAGCGGTTCCGGCCCGTCAACCCCTTTCAACGGTCATAATCAGCGCAGCGAGGAAATATTATCGCTCCGGTCTACGCGGTCGGACTCTTTGCGTCTGTGGGCCGACCACTTCAGGACGCAAGCGCAGCGACAACGAAACGCCTTGATCTGTGCGCCGAGCGAACGGAGGGCCGACCTTGTTTCTGAGCCGACTTCACGAATTTGTGTTGACTCCACCCCCTTGTCGTAGGTAAAGTAAGCTGTCCCCTTCCTACTTTTTATTGGGGGTAAACATGAAAGCTCGTCTGTTTGCCGCGACTATTGCGTCGCTCGTATTCGTTACTACGGCAAATGCTGCGACGTTTACCATTGGCAATCTGGTCATAACTCAGATCTCGCCTGAAAATCCCACAACCTTCAATGACGTCCCGCTCGGACCAACGGGGTTTTTGGAGAATTCGGCGGTGTGCGATTTCGCCTATTGCGGGCCGATCCAGCTTTCAAGCGACGGTGCCGTCGCTGTCGGCACGACCGGCGCCTCCAACGCGCCCGCTGGCGACCCCAGTCGCTATCTCTACGGGGCGGATGCCCTTAATCCCCTTGGTTTCATAGGCGCCGAAATAGTCTTCAACCCCCCGAATGGGGAGGCCGGTGATCCGAACTCCTTCAATATCTACTGGGGCTCGATCGACGCCTTGGACACTCTGACCGTGTTTACAATACCCTCGGTAAACACCCAGGACAGCGTCACTGGCGCGCAGCTGGTGACGGCCGGCTTCGGCGTGAACGGAGTTGGCGACCCGTCCAGCCCTAACGACAATCAGTGGTTCAACGTGCGCGACACCGCTGGGCCGAATTCTCTTCTTCACTGCCAACTCGACGAGGGGCGCGTTCGAGCTCGACATGGGGTCACCTGTACCGGAGCCGTCGACCTGGGCGTTGATGTTGCTCGGTTTCGTCGGCTTGGGCTACGCCGCGTTCCGCCGCGGCGCCAAGGCGCGCGCCCTCCTGTCCTAAGTCGAGCTCCGACGGAAGCGCTAAAGGCCGCCTACGCGCGGCCTTTCTTTTTTGTGCTGCGCGGAATCATTGTCAGCTGGCCGCGCGTCGGGCGTCCTGCTCTGTCTGAACGGCAACGCTGTCGCCGAAAACCGGCGACTGACTACCCCCCGCGCAGTCATACATGGGCCTGGTTTCGAGCTTAGCGAGCGACGAAATGAGGGAGCCGATGAAATCAATGAAAGCAACGCGTAGGGGAATCTTGGCTCTCGCCGCCGGTGCGACGTTCTCCGCTTGGCCGGCGACTGAGACCGCGAGCCCTACAAAAACCGCCGTGCCGCCCCTGTAGGGCCGGGTCGCTGACCCGGCCTCGGCAGCGTCAACGACGCCGCCCTACAGCCACAGCAAATTGCCGCGCGGCAGTCACAGGAGGGCCGCGATTCGAGCCTTGCGAACGCCGATGAAACCCATGAGCCCGACCCGCAGGGATGTTCTGGCCTTCGCCGCTGGAGCGGCCGCGATCAGCGCCTGGCCGGCGAGCGCTCAAGCCCCAGGCCAGACCGACGAGGCGCCAGCGGGGTCAAATCAAGCGGACTTCGATCAGGTTTGGGAGCTGGTGCGCGACCGCTTCTATGATCCCCGCCTCAATGGCCTCGACTGGCAGGAAGAGCGCGCCCGGTTCCGACCTCAAGCCGCATCGGCGCGGTCCGCGGAGGACATGGCGGCGGCGATCAATGCGATGCTGGCCAAGCTCGGCGCCTCCCACACCCATTTCTACACCCCGGAGGACCCGGCCTATTACCAGCTTGCGGATATTTTCGTTGGCGCCCTCGAGCATCGCGGCCTCAAGCGGGTCTTCCCCAGCGGCGACGTATCCTATCCGGGGATTGGCGTGTTCACCGAGACCGACAATCAGGGGCGCACATTCGTAACCGGGGTTATCGAGGGCGCGCCCGCACACCAAGCGGGCGTTCTGCTCGGCGATGAAATCGTATCGGCGGACGAGCGGCCGTTCCGCCCGGTCGCCTCCTTCCGCGGGCAAGGTTGGATCGCCCGTCTCGCTTCAGATCCGCCGCGCGTCCGGCGCGGCGCCGATCGCGATCAGCGTATCGCCGGCCGACCTTCACCCGAACGAAATGTTCCTGCGCGGCCTCAAAGACAGCGCACGCCTCATCGTCACGGACAAGGCCAAGATTGGATACGTGCATGTCTGGTCATACGCCAGCCGCAGGATTCAGTCGGCGCTCGAGGACCTCATGTCCGACGGACCGCTCAAGGACGCCGACGCGCTGGTCTGGGACCTGCGGGGCGGATGGGGCGGCGCGCAACCGCAATATCTCGACCTGTTCAATCCGCGCGCGCCCACGATGCAGGTCAAGGATCGCAGCGGCGAAACCGGCTTCGTCGACGTCAAATGGCGTAAGCCGGTGGCCGCTCTGATCAACGAAGGCACCCGCAGCGGCAAGGAGGTGCTGGCCTATGGGTTCAAGGAATACAGGCTGGGCGAGCTCGTCGGCCAGCGCACAGAAGGCGCGGTGCTGGCGGCCACGGCGTTCCTGATCGGCGACAATGGCCTGCTCTTGCTCGCGGTCGAGGACGTGCTGGTGGATGGCCAACGCCTCGAAGGAATCGGTGTCACGCCGACGATCGAAGTGCCATTCGACTCGCGCTACGCGGCGGGCGGCGACCCGCAGCTCGATCGCGCCGTCCAGGTCCTCGCGCGTAGTTAGGGCCTTCGAGCCTCGATTTCGTTCCGCGAAATTCGTGATGTGAAAACCTTAGCGGAGCTCTGACGAAAAGGGCGCCCGCAAGGGAGCGCCCGCAAGAGTCCTGCGCGCGGCTAGGGAGCCGCGCGCAAACTCGCCTGCCGCGCTTTTGTCAGTCCCTATCGATCGACCACGGGCCGGGACCGGCGGCCGCAAGATAAAGAAAGATGAAGCAGTAAAGCAGGGCGGCCTCGCCCATGTTGATCGCGGGGAAGAAGCTCACCGGGAAATGCGCCATGAAATAGGCCGCGGCCATGAATCCGGACAGGATGAAGGCGACCGGGCGGGTGAACAGGCCGAGCACGATCAGCACGCCGCCGATGAGCTCCATCGTTCCGGTGAAATACATGAGCCCAGTCGGCATCTTGTCGATGAACGGCAGGCCTGCGGGAAAGCCCAGGAGCTTGCCTGTTCCGTGCTCGAGAAAAGCGAGGCCGGCCGCGATCCGCAGCAACGAACGCGCATGCGGCGCGAGCCACGCCGTATTTAGCGCTGGAGCGATCGAGCGGGAAAGAATATTACTCATGGGCGTCGCTTTCTGTGGGTTGGTTGAAATCTTCAGGAAACCTCGCCGGCCGCTGGGATTATGCGGAAAGCTTCGCGGCGACCTTGGCGACGAGCTCGCCCTGGTGCCGCGCGCCCTCAAGCTCGATCTTGCTCGGCTGCCGCTGTCCCTGGGCGCCGGCGATTGTGGTTGCGCCATAAGGAGCGCCGCCGACGATCTCGTCAAGCGTGCCTTGCCCCGCGTGGCTGTAAGGCAGGCCGACGATAACCAAGCCGAAGTGCATCAGGTTGGCGATGATGGAGAACAACGTCGTTTCGTTGCCGCCGTGCTGGGTGGCGCTCGAGGTAAAGGCGCCGCCGACCTTTCCTATCAGGGCGCCGCTCATCCACAGCTGGCCGGCCTGCTCCCAGAAGCTCCCCATCGCCGAGGGCATGCGGCCAAAGCGGGTCGGAGCGCCGACGATGATCGCGTCGTAGTTCGCCAGATCGGCAGGCGTCGCGATCGGCGCCGGCTGATCGAGCTTGAAGTAAAAGGCCTTGGCGATGTCTTCGGGAACGTTCTCCGGCACCCGCTTGACGTCGACCGTCGCGCCCGCCGAACGCGCGCCTTCGGCCTCCGCATAGGCCAACTGTTCGACGTGGCCGTAGCTGGAATAATAAAGAACAAGCACCTTGGTCATTCACCCCTCCTCAGGTTTTGCGCCAGCGCGGAAGCCTCAGATGATCTTCGCCATCTGGTCGAAGGAAAACCTCGGGCTGCGTGGGAACAGCTTCTCGGCGTCGCCGTAGCCGATATTGATCAGGACGTTCGACTTGACGTGTCCCTCGGTGAAGAACTCGGCGTCGACTTTCGCATTGTCGAATCCGGTCATTGGTCCGGTGTCGAGCCCCACGGCGCGCAGCGCGATGATGAGATAGGCGACCTGCAACGTGCCGTTCTGGAAGGCGCTGCGGGCGGCCTTCGCGGCATCGCCGGAGAACCACGGCTTGGCGTCGGCGTGCGGAAACAGGAACGGCAAATGCTCGTAGAAGAGTTCGTCATAGGCGGTGATCGCGACCACTGGCGCGCTCATCGTCTTGTCCAGATTGCCGGGAGACAACGCCGGGCGGAGCCGCTCCTTGGCCGCTCGCGATCGCAGGAACAGGACACGCAGCGGCGACTGGTTGACGCTGGTCGGCCCCATCTTGGCCAGTTCGATCGCCTTGTGGAGCGCCTCGTCCGAGACGGGCTTGTCGATAAACCCATTGTGCGTGCGAGCTTCGGTAAAAATCTGCGCGAGCGACGTGGCGTCGACCGTTCTGCGGTCAGGAACGTGGATGGTCATGCAGGCGGTCCCTGGGATTGTTGCACTGCGCTCAGATGTCGGCTGTTGATCCGATCGTTGCAATTGGCAAAATTATGCTAGTATCCATCTCTGGAGGTGATGGATGATCGACTCTCTCACGCTCGACCAGATGCGCGTTCTCGTCGCCGTCGCCGACGCCGGCAGCTTTTCGGCCGCTGCGCGAAAGCTCGGCCGGGTCCAGTCCGCAATCAGCCAGTCGATTCAGACGCTCGAGACGACGCTCGGCCTCACCCTGTTCGATCGCTCCGGCAAGACGCCCCGCCTGACCGACGCGGGGCAAGCGCTGGTCGGCGACGCGCGGGCGCTGATCGCGGGCGCGCGAGCCATCCGCGCCCGTGCGGAAAGCATGGCCGAGGACGTCGAGCCCGAACTCACCCTGGCGGTCGAACTCGATGTTGCCGATACCGCTTCTGATGGAGAGCCTGAAGGCGGTGCGCGTCGCCTTCCCGCTTCTGCCCGCGTCGGTGTTCACCGAGGCTCTGGGCGGCGCCGAGCAGCGTCTGCGCGACGGGGCGGCCCGGCTCGCGATTTATACGCTGACGCCGGCGAGCCCCTGCGATCTCGTAAGCGAATTCATGACGCGCATAGCGATGTGGCCGGTAGTGGCGGCTAGCCATCCGCTCGCCGCCCTGCCCCAGCCGCTGGCGCGCGAAGCGCTCGAGCCGCATGTGCAGCTGGTGCTGACCGACCGCACGCCGCTCACCCAGAATCTCTCAGGCGGGATCGTCAGCCGTCACATTTGGCGGTTCGCGGACCTGGCCACCCGCCTCGATTTCCTGCTGGCCGGCTTCGGCTGGTGCAACATGCCGAGCCATATGGTGGCCGATCACGTCGCGGCCGGCCGGCTGAAGAGACTCAAGGTCGCCAACCAGGAGGAAGTCGCGCTGCCTCTTTCCGTCGTGCATGAGCGCGGCCGCCTGCCCGGCCGAGCAGGACGATGGCTAATCGCGGACTTGCGCGAGCGGTTGAAGACATGCCCCGGCGCGCACCATGGCCACGAACGACCGGCGGCCGAAGCCGCCGCCGCCTGAGAAGGCTGCCGCGCGCCTCTGGTCGAGCCGCGCGCGCCGAGGCGCCATCACGGCCTCGGTGAGCGAAGCAGGGCTGTGAGCGCGGCTCGCGCTTCGTCGATGAGCCACTCCTGGTATCGGTAATACATCTCCGAGCCCATCGGCGTGACATACGAGCCCATCTGCTCCTCACAGCGGCGGCGCAGCGCGTCGAAGTCCTGCATGAGGTCTTCCGCGGCCTTTCGATCTTGCGGCGTCCGGATAATTGCTTCGGGCGGGAGCGCCTTGATTTGCTCGCGCGTGAGACCGGAATGCGCGCGCGCCTTGATCTGCTCTTGGGTGAGACCCGGATGCGCGAGCGCTTTGAGCCGGGACTCGAGCGTCGCGCGGATGGCGTCGATCCGCCAAAGCCTGAAGCGGCTGTACGCGCCGGCCCCGTTCAAAAGGACCGTCGCCGCCATCACCAGATAGATCCAGTAGGCGGGCGACATCAGGTTCACCAGCCAGGGGAAATATTTGTCCGCGATCTGGGGCTCGCCGCTGGCGAAGAATTCGCGCGCCTCGTCGGCCAATGGCGCGCTGTCTTGCGACTTTGCCGAGGGCGGGGGGTTCACGCGAACAAAATTGGGGAACTCCTCGCTGAGCAGCATCAGAAACGCGACCCGCTCCGCACGATGCACGCACGCGTTGGTCATGACGAGCGTGTCGACCTGGGCGACGAGCTTGTCGGTCGCTGGGACCGGTTTGGCGATGTCGTAATAGCCCGCAGGAATCCGGCCTAGGCGCAGCCACTTGTCGCGCGCCACCAAGCCTTCAATGTCCGAAGGAGCGACAATCTCGAGGTCGTACTTGTTCGCCAGCGTGCGCACCATCTCGGCAGTTTCGTTCATCACAGAGGCGGCGATGTCCAGTTGGCCGTCCCGGACCATCGCCGCTTGAGCTTCGAGGTCATGATTCGAGGGCTTCAGACCGAGACCGCTGAGGTCGGAATTCTCCAGCAATTGCTGCATCAGGTAGCCCGTGCCCGAACCTTCCGGACCGATCCCGACCGAAGCGCCTTTGAGATCAGCGAACGTGTTGATTGCGCGTCCGCGCCGAGCAAACAGGAACAACGATTCCGGCTGCGGCAGCCGCCCCAGGGTCTGCAGGCCGGCGTTTGCTGGCGCCGGCACGCCGTCCTGGACGAAGGCGAACGCCGGAACGCACACCCCGTTTTCGCCGACGAGACGGGCGATGTTCTCGACTGACCCCGCCGTGGCGACAACTTTCAAATGACCGTTCTTCTTGAGCGCCCGCGCGGCTAGCCGCTGGCCGAGCGCATTGTAGGCGCCGGTCGGCGCCCCGGTCAGGACGGAAGCTCGCAAGAAGCCGTAGTCGCCGGAAACGGCGTAATACAGGAGCGCCGCGGCCGCAGCGAGAACCGCGAGCGCGACCAAAAGGCCCCTCATCCAGGCCCTTCGATTTCCATGCGGTCCGAACGCCAGGTCGTCTAGAAAGCTCATGCCTCGACACCCGACGGCGAATGGCGAACTACTCCCGCCGTGGGATATGCGCTGCGCCAGGGCCCGACGCAAGGCGCCAGAGCGTCAATCTGGCTTTGGCCGGCTTATCGCGCCCTGCCCTCGCGGCCGTAGAGCAGGAGCATGGCGATGATCACCACGCCGTAAGTGATCTGCCGCCCCGCTTCCGGCATCTGCACAACCGAGAGGATGGACTGCAAGAGCGTGATCAGGATCACGCCGGCGACCGTGCCGAGATAGCTGCCGCGCCCGCCGAGGATCGAGGCGCCGCCGAGCACGACGGCGGCGATCGCCGGCAACAGGTAGGCGTCCCCCATCGCTTGCGCGGCCTTGCTCGCATATCCGGCGAGCAGCACGCCGCCGAACGCGGAGAGACCACCGGCGAGCGCAAACGCGATCAGCACCACGCGCTGGGTGTCGATCCCCGAGAGATAGGCGGCGCGTTCGCGATTTCCGATGCCGTAGACGGCGCGGCCGAAGGTGGTGCGGTTGAGCAGGAAGATCGCGCCGGCGCCGACCACCGCCCAGACGATGAGCGCGTTTGGCAGGCCGAAAAAGAGTTCGCCGGTGGCGAGCGTGCGCATCGCCGGCGACGAGGAGTCCTGCGGCGAGAAGCCGCCGGTGTGGACCACCATCAGCCCTTGCGCCACCGCATTGACCGCCAGCGTAATGATCATCGAGGGAATGCGCAGATAGGCGACGCCGAAGCCGTTGACGAGGCCAAGCGCGACCCCGCAAGTGATTCCGAACGGGATGGCGATCGCGTGGCCGACCGGCCCCCATCCGGTGGCGGCCGTCGACATCATGCCCCCGACCGCGACCACCCAGGGAATGGAGAGGTCGATCTGCCCGAGCAGAATGACGATCATCGTGCCGGTGGCGATGACGCCAAGGAACGAGGCGACCTTCAATTGCTGCAAAAGATATTCGGGCGACAGAAAGCTGCGCGAATAGAGCGAGCCCAAAAACAGCATGACGAGAACGCAGGCGAAGGCGATCGCGACGGGCGGATCGATCCGACGCTTGAGCGCGTCCGCAAACCCCCTCTCCGCGTTCTCGCTCACGGGAAAAGCTCCAGCCGGTTACGGACCTGGAACACTCTCGCCGAGCCGACGCAGACCGCGGCGAGCAGCACGAGACCCTGGAAGAGCGGCTGCCACAGCGGGTCGAGATTGAAGACGAACAAAAGATCGCCGATGGTGCGAAACATCAGCGCGCCGAAGATCGCGCCGATCGCGCTGCCCGATCCGCCGAACAGCGACACGCCGCCGAGCACGACCGCGGCGATAGAGAACAGCGTGTAGGTGTTGCCGTTGGCGGCCGACGCTTCGCCGGAATAGGTGACGAAAGTGAGAAAGAGCCCGCCGAGCGCGGCCGTGAGTCCCGACAGCAGATAGGCGCAAAATTTCGCCGCGTCGACCGGGACGCCCGACATATAGGCCGCGCTCTCGGACGAGCCGACGGCATAAGCCGCGCGGCCGATCGCCGACCGGCTATAGGGGATCCAAACAAGAAGAACCACGGCGCCGAGCGCCACCAGGCTCGCGGGCAAGACGCCGAAAATGCGCCCGGTCAGCGCGTCGGCGAGCGGCCCGTACACGTCGCCGCCCGGAACCGGACGCAACAAGAAGGGCAAGGCCAAAAAACACCGCGCCGCTGGCGATGGTGGCGACGATCGGCTGCAGGCGCCCATAGATGACGATGAGCCCATTGATCGCGCCGCAGACGAGGCCAGTCAGAAGAACGCCGAGAACGCCGAGCGTGGCGCTCGCCGCTGTTCCGACCACGATCCACGAGGCGAGGCAATTGGTCAAAACGAACACCGCGCCGACCGAGAGATCGATGCCCGCGGTGATGACGACGAAGGTCTGCGCCATCGCCACCAGCGCCAGCAGCACGCCCTTGTTGGCGGCGGTCTGCACCACATTGGCGCTGAAGCCGGCCGGATGATTGCTCGTGTAGATCGCGAACATCACCACGAAGAAGACGATCGCAAGAAGGGTCCCGCGGTTCTGGGCGAGAAGATAGCGCCAGTCGCTCATTGCGCCGGCGCTCCGGCCGCGGCCTCTTCCGGAGCGAATGTTGAGCGCGCTCGCGATCAGCGCCCGCTCGGTGATCTCGGCGCCGGCAAGCTCGCGCCTGATCGCGCCGTTGTAGAGCACCAGGGCGCGATCGCAGCAGCCGATCAATTCGTCATAGTCGGTGGTGTAGAAGACGATCGCCGCGCCCTGGTCCGCGAGCCGGCGCAGGAGCGCGTAGATTTCCTGCTTGGTGCCGACGTCGATGCCGCGCGTCGGATCGTTGAGCAGAATGATGCGCGGCTCGGCCATCAGCCACTTGGCGATGACCACCTTCTGCTGATTGCCGCCCGAGAGCGCCCCAGGCCGGAATGTCGGTCCCCGCAGTCTGGATCTCGAGGAGGTCGATCATCTCGCCGACCAGCGCCTGCTCGCGCGCGCGGTCGATCACCCCGCCTCTCGATACGCGCGGCAGGGCGGCGAAAGAGAGGTTTTCGCGCACCGACATCGGCAGCATCAGGCCTTCCGTCTTGCGGTCCTCGGGGATCAGCGCCATGCCGATCTGCTTTCCCTTCGCCGCGTGCGGGCTTGAGGGGGACACGGGCGCGCCCGCTACCCGGATCTCGCCCGACACGCCGCGCAGGACGCCGAACAAAGCCAGCAGCAATTCGCGCTGGCCCTGCCCGTCGAGGCCGCCGAGACCGACGACCTCGCCCGCTTCGGCGGTGAACGAAATGTCGCGCAGACGGTCCGACCAACTTAGATTCCGGACTTCGAGCAGCGGCGTCGCGCCCTTCGGCCGCGCCGCAGGCTTCGGCGGAAAGATGTGGCTGTACTCACGCCCGATCATCATTTCGACGACCTCGTTGTCGGTCTTCGTCCCGGCCGCGTAGGTCGCGACATTGGCGCCGTTCCTGAACACCGTGCTTTCGTCGGCGAGCTCCGCGATCTCGTGCATGCGGTGGGAAATGTAGAGGAGCGCCAGCCCTTCCTGGCGCAAGCGCTTGAGGACGACAAACACCTTGGCGACGTCGGCGGCCGTGAGCGCCGAAGTCGCCTCGTCGAGAATGAGGACGCGCGGCTTGCGCGCCAGCGCCTTGGCGATCTCCACCATCTGCCGGCGCGACAGCGGCAGATCCTTGACCAGCGCCATCGGATGGATGTCGGTCGCGCCGGCGCGCTCGAGCGCTTCCTCGGCGAGGCGCCGTTGCGCTCGACGGTCGATCATGCCCGAAACGGCGCGGCGGATTGGAGATGGCGATGTTATCGGCGACCGAAAGGTCGGGAACGAGCGAAAGCTCCTGGAAGATGCAGACGATGCCGGCGCGGTTGGCGGCGGCTGGCGAATCGAAGGCGACTTCCGCCCCGTCGAGCACGATGCGTCCGGCGTCCGGCGCTACGACGCCGGACAGGATCTTGATCAGTGTCGACTTGCCCGCGCCGTTCTCGCCGAGAATGGCGTGAATGCGCCCCGCGAACACGACGAGGTCGGCGTTGGCGAGCGCCCGCACGCCGCCATAGCGCTTGGATACGCCCTCCATCCGCAAAATCGGCGAGGCCGTCGGCTCCAGTCGCGTCACGCAGCCAAACCTCGCCGGAGAAGAAACCCAAGGGGCCGCGCGCGCGCGGCCTCGCGCACGACCGCCGCGGAACATCACAGTTCCGCGGCGGCCTCGCGTTCGATCAGGCTACTTGTTTTCCTTAGACTGCCCCATGATTTCAGCCGCGCTGAAATTGATGTTGCAAGTCGGGAAGGAGTTGCCGACGAAGAAGTTATCGCCGAGCTTGGAATAATAGTTCTCGCCGTCCTTGAAGTTGGGATCTTCCGCCGTCGCCAGCGGCAACTTGACCGACTGCGGCACCACCTGCCCTTTGAGCGCAGCGAGCGCGACCGTGATGGCGACCGCGACCTGGGCCGGCCCCGTGCCGCCCGACGAGCATTTCAGGCCCTGATCGGCGAACTTGGCGCAGAATTTTCGGAAGCCGTTCTCGGTCTCGCCGCCGAACGGGGCGAATGGCTGCTTGGCGTCCATGATGGCCTGCACGACGCCGGTGTCGCCGCCCTGGGCGGTATAGCCGTCGAAATGCTTCTGCACCGCGATCGCGTCCGCGGTCACCTTCTGCGCGGTCGGATCGTCCCACTTGCCGTAGACTTCGACGACGTCCCACTTCTTGCCGGTCTTATCCAGCGTCTCGTGGATGCCGTCGTGACGATCGCGGTCGACCGAAGTGCCGGAGACGCCGCGCACTTCGAGGATCTTGCCGCCATTCGGCAGATGCTTGTCGAGCCATTGCGCCCAATAGACGCCGAGGCCCTTCTGGTCGACGTCGACGTTGATCGCGTCTTCAGAGTCGAGGATGTTGTCGAACGCCACCAGCACCACGCCCGCGTCATTGGCGCGCTTGATGACGGGCTTGAAAGCCGACGGGTTCTGAGCGTTGACGACGATCGCGTCGAAGCCTGAATCGATGAAATTGTTGATCGCCGCGATCTGCGCGGCGACGTCCTCGCCGGTCGAGACGACCTTGAACTCCTTGAGCTGGGCCGCAATGTCAGGCTGCGCGGCGAAGGCCTTGGCGGTCTGGATCATCTGGATGCGCCAGGTGTTGGCGATGAAGCCGTTGGCGAGCGCGATGCGGAAGGGTCCCTTCTTAGCCGGCCACTTGAAGAACTTGGTCTTGTCAGTCCACGGCACAAAGCAGCCCGGATCGGAAGCTGGCCCGGCAACGACCTCGGGTCCGGCGGCGAAGGCGGGCGCTGAGAAGGCGCACGCGGCGGTCAACATAGCGCTGCCGATGGCGGCGACGGCGATACAGCGGAAATGATTCATCCTCTGTCCTCCCTTTTGCGTCTCAATCGGCCGGCCTCATCGAAGCCTCGTCGCCGTCGAGCGCAGTTCTCTTTGTTCAGTCGGTCATCACCGCCGCCGTGTCGCCCCGAAATCCCTCGGGAGGCGCCGGATCGGCGGTCTGCTTGCGCTGACATGCCAGTATAACGGACCGCCTCGCGAGTACACAAGCCCGTGATCGAGCCGCTTGCGCGACCGGGATCCGACAGCAAAAAGCCCGCTCGGGGTCTGAATCGTCGCCGCTATGCTACACGACTTCCCGCGATCCCGGCGGGCCTGCCGCCCGGGCGTGCGTTCACAAGGGAGGCGAGGATGGCCACAGTCAAGCTCTGGACCGATGCGGAGGCGGAAGCGCACCCGAAGGTCAAAGCGGTATTCGACGATATCCGGGCGACCCGGAAGTCGGACTTCGTCAACAATTTCTGGCGCGGCCTCGCCAACCAGCCTGAGATTCTCGAACGCACCTGGAACACGCTGAAAGCGGTGATGGGCGCGCCCGGACCGCTTGAACCACTGACCCGAGAACTGATCTACATCGCCGTTTCGATAACGAACGGCTGCTCCTATTGCATCCATTCGCATACGGCGACGGCCCGCGCCAAGGGGATGACCGACGCGCAATATTCCGACTTTCTGGCCGTGGTGGGCATGGCCTCGCAGACAAACGCGCTGGTGACAGGCCTGCAACTGCCCGTCGACGCGGCCTTCCTCATCGAGAGCTGAACGTAAGTCTCGAAGCGCGGCGCATTCCCGGGGCGGCGGCGCCCGACGAGACGTTGCGCAAAAAGTTGGGGGCCAGCAGTATGATCCGGGCTTTCCACGCGGCGCTGGCGGTGAATCGGCGTAAGATCGTCGCCTTAGCCAGGGAGTAGGCGATGACGATACAGCCCGGCGAAAGGGTGCGCCTTGCGAGCGGCGGCCCTGTGATGACTGTGGAGCGTGTCGACGCGGCCGGCGAAGCGACGTGCTCGTGGTTTGAAGGAAAGACGAGAAAAAAGAAACGGCAGGGACGGTTTCGAACAGCAGCGCTTGAGCGGATAGCGACGCGACCTGGTGGAACGATTGGATTTGTCTTTTAGCACTGTGGGCAGGTTCCGCAGTTGGCGGTTGCCCGGCGGCGCGCTTGCGCTGCCGGTGATTTTCGCTCTGATCCCGTTCCCGATCATCTTCTTCAGTTGTCGCGGCGCCCACGCCGACGAAGGACCGCCCCCGCGACAACAGCATAGCGCCGAGGAATGCGGCCAGGAACCAAGTTGTCTAAGACTCTGGTACGCCGAGTATAAGGACGCGATCACCGAAGAGGTGCTATTTTGGCGAAAGTTTGAGGACGACGTTGCTGACGGCAATAGCCTTATGGCTGACAATGACGTCAACACAGCCATTAATCAGAGGCAGTATAAACACAGCCATTGGGGATTCTATAAAGGAGCCTCAATTCCAGGCATTAGCCAGAACGATCTTGAGACACTGATTGTTTTTTGCCGGGGTGCCATAATCAATATGAAATTCATGCTTATTCGCGTAGGAGATGGCAAGCCACTGATGGACGGCGATCCCCAGCGAATATCTCGGCGATGTCCGGGCCTGTGAGCGACGGTTCAAGCTGCCGAAATTGGACGGTTCTATAAACGCGTTTTTCCGGACGGAGACGGGTCGAGTGACGCGATTTTGAGGTGCGGGATCTCGGTTTTGGATGCGGCATAGGGCGCCGCATGCTGCGGCGACCGGGCGGCCCTTTGGCGCGGGGGTCAGGCGGCAGCGAGACGATCGAGGAAGACGAGCCTGCGGAAGTTGTAGACGAGGTTGGCCATGCCGATCTTGGTTTTCGCCCGGGCGATGCCGATGGTGCGGACGAAGAGGTCCATCTTGTCCTTCTGCACGGCGAAGACGTGTTCGACGCCGGAGCGGACTTTGGACTTGAGCGCGTTGGCGCGCCGCGTCGTCTCCGGCATGGGCCGGCCCGCCGGCTTCTTGCGATGGACGCGGCTGACGAACCCGTTCTTTTCGAGGAACGCCTCATTGGCCTTCGAACGGTAGGCCGTGTCGGCCCAGACGGCGCTCGCGGTGTTGGTCTTGTCGAGCAGCCCCTCACGCAGCCGCGCGCCCTCGTAGGCCGCAGCGTCGGTCGCCTCCCACCGCCGGATCAGCCCATGTTCGCGGTCGATCGAGACATGGTTTTGGTAGCCGAATGTCGGAATAGCGATGTCGACCGGAGGAACCGTCCCATCCGGCCTGGCCTTGGCCTTGCTGAACTTGACCGTCCAGCGCCCGTCACGGTCCTTCTGCCGGAGCTTGGCTGGCTGGGCTTTCCAAGCCTGCGGAATGCGCCCCTCCTTGACCGCCTTCTTCTCCTCCTCGGTGTTGCGCTGCTTGGGCGCGGCGATCAGCGAGGCGTCGACGATCTGGCCGCCCATAGCGACGTAGCCAGCCTCGCGCAGCGCCGCGTCGAACCGGTCGAACAGTGGCTTAATCGCCTCGGCCCTGGTCAGCTTTTCCCGGAACAGCCAGATCGTGCGAGCGTCGGGAACCCGATCGGATAGGCTCAACCCGAGAAACCGCATGAACGACAGGCGGTCGTTGATCAGAAACTCGGTACGCTCGTCCGAGAGGGTGTTGGCCGCCTGGATCACCAGGATCTTGAACATCATCACAGGGTCGAACGGCGGTCGGCCGCCCTGCGAGCCGTCCGAGTAGGCCAGCGCCCGCGTCAGCTCGGACCGGAAAATCTCGAAATCGACCGCCGCTGCGAAAGCCTGCAACTGATCGCCGAGATCGCTCAGCCGCTTCAGCCGCTCGTCGACGTCGAAAAGTCCCCCCTGGCCGCGCATCGATTCGCCTCCCACTCCACCTGGGAGTGAATCAGAAAATGCTGGAAGGCGCGAGGTTCTTAGAAGCGTCCAATTTAGCTCGCGTTTGCGCAGGTCTTGAATGGAGATTGCCACGGCTTGCGCAGGGCGGCCGCCGCCCCTCTCCCTTGCGCATCGACGATCTTACGTCATCATTGCGAGAAGTAGAGCCACGAAGCAGTCCAGGGGGCCTCGGGCTCCCTGCATTTCCCCGGATCGCGTCCCCCGGGTCCAAAAGCCCGTGGGTCGCGATGACGACGACGGCGCTGTCTGAACACCCCATGCCATGCTCAACAAAAAGCCCGCCGGGGATCGCTCCCGCGCGGGCTTTTGTTCTTTACTGGTGGCGGCGGTTACTTCGCCTTGTCGCCTCTGTCGCGGGCCTTGAGCGCCGCGCCGAGAATGTCGCCGAGCGAAGCGCCCGAGTCGGCCGAGCCGTATTGGGCGATCGCCTCCTTCTCCTCGGCGACTTCGAGCGCCTTGATGGAGACGGCGACCTTGCGCGCCCGGCGGTCGAACTGGGTGATGCGCGCGTCGACCTTCTCGCCGACCGAGAACCGCTCGGGGCGCTGATCGCCGCGGTCGCGCGCCAGTTCGCTGCGCTTGATGAAGGCGGTCAGATCCGTGCCGGCGATCTTCACCTCGAGGCCGCCGTCCTTGACCTCGACGACCTCGCAGGTCACGACCGAGCCCTTGCGCAATTCGCCCTCGCCCTCGTCGCCGGTGTTCTTGGCGGCGAACGGGTCACTGGCCAATTGCTTGATGCCGATGGCGATGCGCTCCTTCTCGACATCGACGTCGAGCACCTTGGCTTTGACCGTGTCGCCTTTCTTGTAGTCCTCGATCGCCTGCTCGCCCGGCCGGCTCCAGTCGAGATCGGAGAGGTGGACCATGCCGTCGACATCGGCGTCGAGGCCGATGAACAGGCCGAACTCGGTCTTGTTCTTGACCTCGCCCTCGACGATCGAACCAATCGGATGCTTCTCGGCGAAAGCCTCCCACGGGTTTTGCAGCGTCTGCTTGAGGCCAAGCGAGATGCGGCGCTTGGAGGCGTCGACCTCGAGCACCTGAACCTCGACCTCCTGGCTGGTCGAGACGATCTTGCCGGGGTGGACGTTCTTCTTGGTCCAGGACATTTCGGAGACGTGGATGAGGCCCTCGATGCCCGGCTCAAGCTCGACGAAGGCGCCGTAGTCGGCGATGTTGGTGACGCGGCCCTTGAGCTTCTGGCCGACGGCGTAGCGCGTCTCGATGTTCGACCACGGATCTTCCTGCAACTGCTTCATGCCGAGCGAGATGCGGTGGGTTTCGTGGTTGATCTTGATGATGCGCACCTTGACCTGCTGGCCGATGGTCAAGACTTCGCTCGGATGGTTGACGCGCCGCCAGGCGATGTCGGTCACGTGCAGGAGGCCGTCGATGCCGCCGAGATCGACGAACGCGCCGTAGTCGGTGAGGTTCTTGACCGTGCCGTCGATGATCTGCCCCTCGGCGAGGTTGGCGACGATCTCGTGGCGCTGCTCGGCCCGGCTCTCCTCGAGCACGGTGCGGCGGGAGACGACGATATTGCCGCGGCGCCGGTCCATCTTGAGGATCTGGAACGGCTGGGGGATGTTCATCAGCGGGCCGACATCGCGCACCGGACGAATGTCGACCTGGCTGCGCGGCAGGAACGCCACCGCCCCGTCGAGATCGACGGTGAAGCCGCCCTTGACCTGGTTGAAGATGACCCCTTCAACCTTCTCGTTCTTCTCGAACGCCTGCTCGAGCTTGACCCAGCTCTCCTCGCGCCTCGCCTTGTCGCGCGAGATGACGGCTTCGCCGAGCGCGTTCTCGATCCGCTCGAGATAGACTTCGACCTCGTCGCCGAGGCCAGGCGCCGGGTCGCGGCCGTGATTGGTGAATTCCTTGAGCGCCACGCGCCCTTCGGTCTTAAGGCCGACGTCGATGACGGCCATATCCTTTTCGATCGCTACGACCTTGCCCTTGACGACCGTTCCTTCGAACGCCTCGTCCTCGCCGTAGGTCTCGTTCAATAGCGCGGTGAAATCCTCGCGCGTGGGCGCCAGGGACTGTATGGAAGCCATCGGTTCTCCTAATGCGCCCTTTTGGTCGGGCGACGCCGGCTTTGGGTTCGCGTTGACGTTCAGGCGTCCGCCGACCGGAAAGGCCCACGCGTAATCCGCGAGACCTTTATCACCGCTTTGGCGGCTGAGCCGGCGTATATGGCCGGCGGCGGAAGCCCAGGGTTTCTTCGCCGTCGCGGAAATCCGCGCAAGCGAGGCGGCTCCGCTAACAGGAAATCCCGCGCGAAGCAAGGCGGATGTGGGGGTTCAGGCGCGAATTTGTAAGAGGCTCACGGCGGCCGCCAGAGGCAGGACGCGGGCGATCAGCGGGCGTGTGCGGCGCCCTTGTCCGCGACCGCGAAATCCGGCCGAAGATAGGTGGAAAGATGCGCATCCAGAGACGCTATCGCTCCGTCATCCGCTAAGGCGCGGCGGAAGCCGATGAAGCCGTCCGGGTGGACCAGAACAATGCCGCCCTCCGCCAGCCCCGCCTGTTTCGCAAGCGCGCTCGCGCCTGTCCATTCAACGACTGACACGAGGCCGCCCCATCGCGCTCGGAAATCGTCGAGCCGCGGCGCGCCGCCGCAGATGACGAGGTGATGGGTCGCTCCCTCGAGATCGCACCATCCTGGAAAGCGCGCTCCCGGCGCGGGCTCAGCGTCGCCAGCCCCTGCTCCCCCATCGACGAGAAGGCTTCCCTTGTAGGATACGTCGAGCAGCGAGCGTGTGCGCAAGCCCGCGAGCGCCAGGGCCGGCGCCTCAGGTCGGCATCCTCGCGATTGACGAAGACGAGGAACCGCCCCTCGGGAAGCGGCAAAATCAGCACGAAGCCGCTCGCACCGACGACAACCCGCCCGCGCGCCGGCGGGCACGAAAGCCGAGCATGAGGTCAGCGACGATGTAGCGTCCCCCGTGAGTCTCGCCGTCGAGCGTTCCTCCATGGATTGGCGCGTGAGGCAGTTCCCGCCGTCCGGCCCGGGCGACTTCCTTCCGCCCGTCCTTGCCAAGGGTCACCGTGACGCCGTCGCCATCGGCGTCGATCGAGGTTGCTTCGACGGCGAACTCGACTTGAACGCCCAGCCCGGCCAGATGGTCGCGGTGGGAGCGGCGTCCTCGCGCAAGCGATGGGATATTCGCCGCTCGTCGCGTTAGGTGATCGGCTCCAACTCCCGAATATCTTCGTTCTTGAGAGTGAATAGACCTTCGTTCACTTGGCGCAGGCCGTTTAGGAATATCGAAATGTCGATTTCCTCATCTTCGTCCTGATCTTCGAGCGGCTTGAATTGGCCATGGAAAAAGGCGTATTCTATGCCGTCGATTAAATAGGGAACGATCCCTTCCAGTCTAAAACCGAGTTTCTCCTCGCTTCTATCGGGGAATCTATAATTAAAACCAACAATCTTTCTAATTATGTAAATCTTACCTTCTCTGAGATATTCATCAACAAAACGGTTCCTGACGCCATCGATTGGTTGCGCATTGACACAAACGATCTTTTGACCAAGGTACCAATCGCCCATCTCATTCCCCACCACCGAAGTGGTTATACTTTAGGATAGGATTCTTTCGTTTCCTGGCCTAAATATAATCGGCGAAGATGAACGTAGGCTCTCGATTTCCAATTGCAAATTAACAAATGATTTCAATCTCGTTAAGTTCGTGTAACGAGATTATTTTTCTTGTTGCTTTAGCGAAATCGTCAAATTATCATTGCGGACGTGCGTTTTCGCCGATCGAGCGCCGGAAACCGCAGGCCTGCCGCGAATGACAGCGGAATGAGCGCCAAGCCGCGGGACGCCCAGAAAGGCCCGCCGAGAGGCGACCTCAACTGCAGAACGGGCCCCGTCGTCGGATGATGAGGTTCGAACTGTGGTCATACCGCGGCGGGCATCCGGCGCCCTCAGCCCGCTAGCCACCAAAAGGGGGCGGCTCAGCCGCAGCGGAGCGCGATCACCGCATTGGTCTTCGGATCGATGATGATGTCCAGGCGGTCGCTGCGGAACTCCGCCGTCATGGCCTCGCCGAGCCGCAACGCCTGGACGAAGCTCGCGCGGGAGGCGGCCTTCGCACGCAGCGTCTCCGTATAGGACTGCGCTTGCCGAGCAACGCCTGCGCGGGCCTAGCTGCAGGCGTCGGCCCACGCGCCGAGCCGCCGAGGACCAACCCTGCGGCGGCGGAAGCAAGCGCCACGAGCGCGCGCCTGGCCTGGAAGCCAGAAGTCCTGTCGTTCCCTCTTCGCGTTGTGCGCCGTTCGAGGCAGGCGGAGTTCGAACGGCTTGGCGTCGAGCTTTTACTATACGGTTAAGGCCGCGTTGTCGAGCTCATGCGCTGGATTATATTACCTAATAATAGAGCAACTTTCCAGTAAGTTACACATATCAATTAATCCAATAGATTAGTCCATTGGTTATACCTTTGACACAGCGAAAGTTCAGAGGACAGCAGCTGGCCCAGCCGAGCGATCCGCGGGCGATAAAAAAATCAGACTTATGCGCAAAGACAGGCTCTCGCCCGCTCACCGGCAAGCGGGATCGACCTCAACAACCTCGCCGTCCTCTTTGACGAAGCGGCCAATATTCGGGTTTGGCAGGATGTCGAGCACTTTTTCCGACGGACGGGCGAGCCTAACCCCTTTCGGCGTGACGACGATCGGCCGATTGATGAGGATCGGGCGCCCCACCATGAAATCGATCAGCTCATCGTCGGACCATTTGGGGTCGCCGAGGCCAAGCTCGGCGTAAGGCGTCCCTTTCTCTCGCAGCAGCGCCCGGACTGGAATGCCCATTGCCGCGATCAACTCTTTCAGGCGCTCGCGTGTCGGCGGGTTTTTCAGATACTCGATGACAACCGGCTCCTCGCCGCTCCGCCGGATCATCGCCAGCACGTTGCGCGACGTTCCGCAATTCGGGTTGTGATAGATCGTGACCGTCATAACTGCGCCTCCCGGCTTATGGCCTCGTCCGTTTCGGCCGATTGAGCAAGAAGCCATCCCGCCACGCCTAGGCCGCAGAGCGCGCCGACGAGCTGAGCGACGATGAACGCCGGGGCGTCCACCGGCCTGATGCCGGAAAAGGTGTTGGTCAAGGACCGCGCAATCACGACGGCCGGATTGGCGAAAGAGGTTGACGCGGTGAACCATTAGGCGGCGGTGATGTAGAGGCCGACGAGCCACGGAACGGACGCCCGGGCGAATTTGAGTCCGCAAAGGATCGTCACGACGAGCCCGAACGTCGCCACCCATTCGGCGAACCATTGCGCGCCGCCCGTCCGCACTTTGAGCGAGGTTTCCAGCATCGGCAGGCCGAACATCAGATGCGCCGCAAAGGTCCCGGCGACGCCGCCGACGATCTGGGCGGCGACATAGAGGCCTGTTTCCCGCGCCCCGAGATCGCGCTTGAGGGCGAAGACGAGGGAGACGGCCGGATTGAAATGCGCGCCGGAGATCGGCCCGAAGATCGTGATCAGCACCACGAGCATCGCGCCCGTCGGCAGCGTGTTGCCCAGCAGCGCAAGCCCCGCGTCCTTGGTCAGCGTCTCGGCCATGACGCCAGACCCCACGACCGTCGCGACCAGAAACCCGGTTCCGAGCGCTTCGGCCGCAAGGCGCCGGGCGAGTGTCGGGCTCACAACGCCGCACGCGGCGTCGCTCCGTCAAGACGCCCAATGTCCCGAAGCTTGGCCCCCAAAGCCATCCTGTCGAGGCTCCGGATGGGCAGGCTGATGAAAACCGAGATCCGGTTCTTCAGATATCTGAACGCGGTGATGAAGGCGCGCTCCTTCTCAATATCGCTTCCTTCCACCGCAGCGGGGTCTTCGATGCCCCAATGCGCCGTCATCGGCTGTCCCGGCCAGATGGGGCAGGCTTCGCCCGCGGCGCTGTCGCAGACCGTAAAGACGAAGTCCATGACCGGCGCGCCGGGCGCGGCGAACTCCTCCCACCCTTTCGACCTGTAGCCGTCCGTCGGATAGCCATAAGACCCCAACACCTTGAGCGCGAACGGGTTGACTTGCCCCTTTGGATGACTGCCCGCCGAAAAGGCGTTGAAGCGGCCGGCCCCATCTTTACGCAGAATTCCCTCCGCCAGAACCGACCGGGCGCTGTTGCCGGTGCAAAGGAACAGGACGTTGAACGGGTGATCGCTCATCGCCGCTCCCCTACTGGCGGCCGGTCGGGGCGCAGCAGCTCTCGGCTTTCGCATTTGCGGCGACGTCCGGCTTCTTCGCGCGGACGAAGGCGCTCATGAACTTGCCGGCGACTTCGGCGGCGATCGCGTCAACATCGAAGCTCTGGCTGGTCAGGAATTCGCGCGCGTCCTCCACATTGTAGACGCGCGTCGGCTCGATGCCGATCGCCTCGAAACCGGACGCCGCGAGCGTTATCCGATAGTCGTTCTCGTCCAGCGCGCCGGCGACGCAGCCGGCCCAAAGCAGCATGTTCCGGCGGACCGCCTCAGGAATTGCGCCGCGCGTCACAACGTCCGACACGGCGAAGCGGCCGCCCGGCTTCAGGACGCGGAACGCTTCGCGCAGCACCCTGTCCTTGTCGGCCGAGAGATTGATGACGCAATTCGAAATGATCACGTCAACCGTATTATCCGGCAACGGAATCGCCTCAATCTCGCCCTTCAGGAACTCGACGTTCTCCGCTCCGGCTTTCCGTTGATTTTCGCGGGCGAGCGCGAGCATGTCGTCCGTCATGTCGAGCCCATAGGCCTTGCCCGAGGGGCCGACGCGGCGCGCCGAAAGCAGAACGTCGATGCCGCCGCCGGAGCCAAGATCGAGCACCGTCTCGCCTTCCTTAAGCTCGGCGAGCGCCGCGGGATTGCCGCAGCCGAGCGACGCCGTCACCGCGTCCTGCGGCAGGCGCCTGGTTTCGTCGGCGCCGTAGAGATTGGCCGAAATCCCCTCCGAGCTCGATTTGCCGTCGTAGCAACACGACGAGCCCGGCGCTCGGACGCTGCGCGCAATTTTGGCGTAGCGCTCGCGCACGACTTCCTTGATGTCAGGTTCCGGCATGACGCTCCTCATGGGCAGGCGCAGGTGATGGCTTCCGGCCTGATCGCCTTGTTGCGGGTGCAGCATTCGGCGAACAGGAATCCGACGATTTCCTGAAGCGTGGCGGTGTCGGCCGTGTAGCGAAGGAACGTGCTTTCGCGACGCACGGCGACGAGGCCTTCGTTCTTCAGCTTGTCGAGATGATGCGAGAGCGTCGAGGGCGGGATGCCGAGCTCGGCGCCGATCTCGCCGACGACAAGGCCTTCGGGATGGGCGGCAAGCAAAAGCCGGACGATCCGCAATCGGGGCTCGGCCCCGAGGGCGGCGAGCACGTCGGCGTAGCGTACGGTTTCCTCGGCGTCGCTTCTAAGCATGGTCGTCCCTTCCGTATTTCTATAAATGCAGAAATATGGAAAGTCAAGTTTATACCAAGACTTGGTGATCATGACCGATAGGCCCAGTCCCGAAGGCCGATCGACATGATCCTCCAGGGCTGGTTTATGAGCTTGTTCCATGCTTCGCAGCAGTGATCGACGATGTCGTCGAAGCAATTGAAGATCCGATTTGAGAGCCAGTTGTCGCGCAGGAACTGCCAGATGTTTTCCTGCGGGTTGAGCTCTGGGCACTTTGCGGGGAACGGGATCAGCGTCATGTTGGGCGGGACGATCAATCTGCCGGACAAATGCCAGCCGGCCTGATCGACCAGCAGCACGGCGTGCGCTCTCGGCGCGATCTGGGTGGCGATTTCGGCGAGATGGAGGTTCATCGCCTCCGTGTTGCAGCGTGGCATGACCAGGGCCGCGCCTTTGCCGTCCTTGGGACAGATCGCGCCGAAGATATAAGCCGAGGCGGTTCGCTGATCTTCGGGAGCGCTTGGACGCGCGCCGCGCTTGGCCCAGCGCCGGGTGATCTTGTTCTTCTGGCCGACGCGCGCCTCGTCGGCGAACCAGACCTCTATGGCGCTGGGCTCGACGTCCTTCTCGCGCCCGATCGCTTCCAGGCGCGCGGAAAAGCTTTTTTAAAATCTTCGATCGCGCCTGCGGCCTGAGCATGATGGCGGGGACGGGCCGAGAGCTTGCGATAACCCATGGCGCGCAGTTCGCGGCTCAACGTCTGCTTGGCGACGACGACGCGAAACTCCTCGAAAATCCATTGGCAGAGATCGACAATCCGCCAGCGCACGACCCCATGAACCGCCGGGATCGGGCCGCTCTCGATGATCGCGGCGAGCGCGGCGCGGTGTGCGCCGTTCAGCCGGGGAGCCTGTCCGGGCGGCTTGCGATCAATCAAGCCTTCCGGTCCATGGGCGTTGAACTTCATCACCCAATCGCGAATGATTTGAAGCGTCACCCCGCCGATCTTCGCCGCCTCGGTGCGCGTCGCGCCTTCGTAAACCGCCGCCAGAGCCAAAAGCCGCCTGGCCTGCGGCCCGTCCTTCGACCGCTTGGCCGCAGCTCTCACCATCTCAGCGTCATAATCGCCCCGAAGCGGAATGGGCATGGCGAACCTCCTCTGTTCGCCACCTTGAATCAGACGCCAGGCGAGTCAGGAATTCCCAACCGAGTCATCCCTTCAGAGATTTGGTATGAGCGACGATCAATTGCAATCAGAGCCAAACTGGGCCCTACCACGCATCCGCCACGCTCCGCGGTCGTGCAAGCATTCGATATCGGCGGCGGGCGCAAGTCGGATATGATCTGGACGCAGATTGGCGACGAAATTCTGAAAATGCCTCAATTCACGCGGGGGTCATTCACTAGATTTAAGGCGTTCGAAACTTTCAGGATCGATCTGCGGCATTTCAACGTGCTTGTGGGTCCAAACAACGCAGGAAAATCGACGATCCTCGCAGCATTTCGGATTCTAGCCGCGGCAATGAGGCGAGCTGCTTCCAAGAACCCAACCGCCGTCATGGGCCCGTATGGCCGAACAATGGGTTGGGAAGTCGACTTACGAAGCATTTCTGTTGCTGAAGAAAATATATTTTACAACTACGATGATAGTAAACCTGCGAGTGTTGAATTTTCCCTTTCCAACAAAAACACGCTAAATATTTTCTTCCCAGAACCGCAAAGCTGCGTGCTTATCGCAGATGCTCAAGGAAAAGAGATATTCAATACGAAAAGCTTCAAACAGCAGTTCGATTGCCCGATTGGTTTCGTCCCCATCTTGGGACCGGTTGAGCACCATGAGCCCCTATATCAGGTTGAGGCAGCGAGGCTGGCACTCTTCAACTATCGCGCGGCACGCAATTTTAGAAATATTTGGCACCATATCCCGAAGCTCTCGCAGAATTTCGGAGTGCGCTTCAACTGACTTGGCCCGGCATGGATATACAACCGCCGGTCATCGATCGCTCGCATGAAAGACCAATGCTATTCATGTTTTGTCCGGAACAACGCATCCCTAGAGAGCTTTTTTGGGCTGGATTTGGTTTTCAGGTATGGTGCCAAATGCTCACACATCTAATTCAATCCAAGAACGTATCGTTGTTCCTAATTGACGAACCAGACATCTACCTTCACTCGGAGTTGCAGCGGCAACTTCTTGGACAGCTGCGTAGCCTCGGGCCTGATATCCTCATCGCAACGCATTCGACTGAGATTGTGACAGAGGTGGAGTCGGACGACATTGTCCTCGTGAGTAAGAGCCGCAAAACTGCGCAACGTATTAGGGATCCCTCTCAACTCAGGGAGGTTTTCACGGTGTTAGGATCGAACTTAAATCCTGTGCTGACACAGTTAGCAAAAACAAGACGAGTTGTTTTTGTCGAGGGGAAGGACTTTCAGATTTTTGGCAAATTTGCACGGAAACTCGGTCAGGCCAACGTCGCCCTTCGACACGAGTTTGCGGTAGTGCCGGTAGACGGATTTAACCCGGACCGAATGCGTTATCTCAAGTCAGGTATGGAGGAAACGCTCGGCGGAAAAATCATTGCTACCGCAGTGTTGGACCGTGACTATCGCAGCGATGCTGAATGCTAAGCTATTTCTAGTGCATGTGTAGACTTTTGTAGTCGCGTCGTTATTCTTAAGCGTAAAGAGATAGAGAACTTTTTGTTGGTTCCAACAGCAATAGATCGTGCATTGCGCCAAAGGGTAGCCGATCGTGGTCGACGTTCGGGAGAACCTTACACGTACGAACCTCATGCTGCAAAAACACTTGAGGTTTTTTCCAAATCGACAAAAACGCAGGTTCTGTCGCAATATATTTCGAGTCGGCGAAGTTTTGAACGAAAGCGATCTCCGCAGTTGAGCGAAGCTTCCATGTCCAGATTGGCGCTCGATGAGTTTGAGGCGCGATGGCAAACTGCGGGTGCTCCTTTGGAACTTATACCGGGTAAGGAGGCGCTGGCGGCGATCAACAAACATTCGCAAGACAAGAATCAGGTCAGCGTCACTCCAACAGCAATTATCGATGCGATGCAGGTAGACGAAGTGCCCTCAGAGATGGTCGAACTCATAAAATTGCTAGCCACATTCTCGCGAGAATTGCCTGAATGAGCGACTAACGGAACGCCGTTGACGCCACGTGTCAGCTGGTCCACGGCACCAGCGAGGGGACGGACAGTCGCATCGATGTCGGTCACGCGGAGGGTTAGATTTTTTGCAATTGGACCCCTACAGGGGCTCTCTCCAGACACCCACGCGAAGAAGTAAGACGCGGCCATTCTCGCTCGGAGCCGGCCGCCCCGGACTATGGAATTCACGAATATGCGACATTTTCTTGCGCAAAGACGAAACCTCGGCTATGATCTCGGCGATGAGAAACTCGATCGCCGAAAGCTCCGCGACCCATGCCGACGAACCTTCTGACCCGGCGCGATGCGCGCGCATTTACAACCGGAGCGGGTCCCCGCCGGCGGGAGAAAAATTTCTGTTTGAATCCGTCGTAACCAATTGAAAAGTCACGATTCTAAAAAATAAACGCAAACAAATGAAAACAAATAAAAGCAATTTTACTTTCGTTTATTTTCGTTGGCTTGCGTTTATTTGAATCGAACTCGCCCGTCGGTTGTATCCGTAAGCTTGGCGGGAATGACGCCTAGGCCCGCCAGGGAAAGGTCCAGGTCTCGGTCAGCGCCCTGGGGCCGGCGCGCAGGAACACGCGCAGGTCGGTGCTCTGGCCGGGATCGACCGTGACGTCGACGCCGGCGCGGAACCCCCGGATATGGGTGTTGGGCGTGAGGAACGTGCGCAGGATCCGTCCGGCCGACGCCGTCGCCACCGTCTCCACCAGCGAGGGGTCGCTCATGTAGTAGGACAAGTCGCCGCCGGTAAAATCGATGAGGAATCGCGTCGCCCCGGGCGGCGGCGGCGGATCGGGCGCTCCCAGGGCGCGCGGGGAGACGCGGAACGTCGCGACCGTGCGGCCGCCCGGCGTCAGGCTTTGATCCATCGACATCGCCGTGATGCGATAGCCGAAGACCAGCGACTTGCCGATCTCGAGCCCCTGCTTCGGCGCCCAGGCGACGACGATGTTGTCGTTGGTCTCGTCGCTGGTCGGCAATTCAACCAGCTCCACCCTGCCCTCGCCCCAGCCTTCGTGCGGCTCGATCCAGTAGCTCGGCCTCAGTTCATAAGCGAGATCGAGATCCTCGTAGTCGCTGAAGTTGCGGTCGCGCTGCAGAAGCCCAAATCCGCGCGGGTTGGCGTCGAGGAAGACGGAGACGCTCGGCTTCGCCGGGTTGCTGAGCGGCCGCCAGATCCATTCCCCCGCGCCCGTATGCATGAGAAGGCCGTCGGAATCATGCAATTCGCCGCGGAAGTCGTCGGAGAAACGACGATCGGCCTTGCCGACGAAATACATCGACGACAGCGGCGCAAGACCGAGCGCAGGCGTCGCCTTGCGGGCGAACAGAGTGACGTTCGCGTCGATGAAGGTCTCCTGGCCAGGGTTCAGATCGAAGCGGAAGGCCCCGGTCGCCGATTCGCCGTCGAGCAGCGCATAGATGACGATATGCTCGGCCGTCGCATCCGGCGTCTCGATCCAGAATTCGCGAAAGAACGGAAACTCCTCATTGAGGCGAGGGGCGGCGCCGATCGCAAGGCCCCGCGCCGACTGGCCGTAGCGCTGGCCGCGGCCGAGGAAGCGGAAGTAGCTTGTCCCGAGAAATGCGATCACTTCGTCCCAGACGTGTGGCGCGTTGATCGGAAAGCGCAGACGAAACCCGGCAAAACCCAGGTTGATCGGCAGAGCGCCAAGTTTGGTGTGGCCGTAGTCGAACAGATTGGCCGCGTAGGGGATCGGGGCCGGGATGCCGTCGCGCAATACGTTGACGACGACCGGACGCTTGTACAGGTGCCCGAGATGGAACAGTTCGAGCCGGAAATTGGCGCCCTCCTGACCGAGCAGCGGCTTGTCGGATTTGAAGCGGATGTCGCGCCAGCCGTCGAAGTCGAGGGTCGCCAGGCCGTCGGGCAGTGGTGGGATCGAGCTGTCGAACGGCGCCGCGGCGAGATCGTGCGCCCGCTTCACGACGTCCTGGTAGCCGAACGGCGCCGGGGCGGCGGCCGGCGACGCATCGCTCTGGGCGGCCGCGGGGGCGGCTAAGCGCGCGCCGGAAGCAGCCACGATGCTGACGAGCAGCGCCCGGCGGGACAGGTCATGCATGTGGGTCATTCAGACTGGGCGATCGGGTTGGGCGGAGCGCGGCGCAGGGACTTGAGGCGACAGGCCAGTTAGGGCCATGGCGCAAATGCGCCGCTACTGGGGTTGGTGTGGACGATCGCTTCGAGCCCCATGCTGAAGTTCGAGGTGATGCGATAATTGACGCCGACGCCGAACGTGCCGACCGCCTGCACCGCCCCGGGGCCGGAGAAAACGGTGTTGACGGCGTCGCCTGCGTTGAAAACCCCGCTGCTGAAGCGCGTCGCACGGAGGAAATCGACCCCGGTGATGACATAGGGGGTCACTTGGCCGAAATTGTACCCGACGATCGCCGAGCCGCCGGCGAAAGCGCCGCCGGTGAACTGCGAGAATCCGGGACCCGTCTGGAGATAGGGCATATAGCCTGTCGATGCCTGCACTCCCAGCATGATTCCGTTGTCGAAGACGTGTTCATAACTCAGGTCCGTCTCGCCCCCGACGCCGCCCTTGATCCCTTTGCCTCCCCAGACGGAGACCCCCGCGCTAACCGAAAGGCCGGACCAATAATCGGGCGCGACATCGGCTGCGCCGGGGCCGAGCGCCGGATAAGTGGACGGAGCGGTCGGCAGGTCAGCGGCGGCGGCGGGCGCAACCCGGAGGCAAACCGCGGCCGCACAAACCGACGCGGCGGGAAAACAAGCAATAACGAAGCGCATGACGTCGGTCTTTTATCACAAACCACCGCGCGAAGCATTGCGGTTTGGAGTGCGGCATATTGATGGCGGGACGGCGGGCCGACCTCCGGCCAGCCGGCGGCTTTGAGGTCCGCGAAATTATCGGCGCCGAAACCCTGGACAAGGCGCAGCGCCGACGCCTATAAGCCCCCGCTGCGTCTCGACGGGCCAGCCGCCCAGGTAGCTCAGTTGGTAGAGCACGTGACTGAAAATCACGGTGTCGGTGGTTCGATTCCGCCCCTGGGCACCATTCACCCTTCCTCAGAAATTCGTCCACAAAACCCCTTCAAAATCAAGGTCGTTGTCCGGCCCAATGACCATGGCGGTCCTGTGGGCTGCATTGGCGGTCCGGTCAGTCTGATGGCGTCATTGTCGGCCTCGGCTGGCGCGAACCCATGGAACTTGGCGTGCGCATCTGACGGCGAGCAACTTGGACGCCACGCTCATGCTCCCTTGCGTCGGCGCTGGCGGTACTGATCGGCGACCACCGCCGCCACAATGACGCCGCCCTTAATGATTTCCTGATAATGCGCGTCGACGTTGAGGAACGTGAATCCCGACGTCAGAATCCCGAGAATGACCGCCCCGATCACCGTTCCGGTCATGCGGCCGACGCCGCCCGAGAGCGAGGTTCCGCCGATAACCGCCGCGGCGATCGCGTCGAGTTCGAAGCCGACGCCGACCCCGGCCTGGCCGCTGATGGCGCGCGCTGTATGCACAATACCTGACAGTCCAGAGAGCAGCCCCGCCACCATATAGACAAGGACGATATGCCGTTCGACATCGATGCCCGAAACGCGAGCGGCCAACTGGTTAGCGCCGATGGCGTAGGTGAACTTGCCGTAGCGCGTATAGCGCAGCGCAATGTGGAAGATGAAGGCGACGCCGAGAAAGATGATCACCGGCCACCAGCCGGCGCCGATGGCGGCGAAGGAATCTTCGAGATTGCCGATCGGCTGGCCGTTCGTGTACCAGTCGGCGACGCCTCGGGCCGACACCATCATGCCAAGCGTGGCGATGAACGCCGGGATTTTCGTGTAGGCGATCAACGAGCCGTTGATTAATCCTGCGATCAGTCCGCACACCAGACCCGCAGCCACCGGAAAAACCGGGTTGAGGCCAGTGAGGCTGGGGTAGACCGCGTGGGTGTAGCCAGCGACCTGCGCTAGGCTGGCTGCGATCATCGCGGTCATGCCGACGACCGACCCCGACGACAGATCGATGCCGCCCATAATGATGACCTGCGTGACGCCGACGGCGATGATGCCGATCTCCGCTTCCTGCAGGATCATGATCCTGAGCCTGAGCGGATTGGCGATGAAGCTCTGCCCGACAAAAATCCAGCCCAGAACTTCGAACAGCAGCATCATGCCGATCATGACTGCGAGAATGCTGAGCTCGGGCGGCAGGCGACGACGTCCAGCTCTTCTCGCTTCGGGCGCCGGGGCGGCTGTCGAAATATCGGTGGCCACGGACGCGTTCTCCCCTCGTCTCCCTAGTCCGGCGCTACTGCGACGCGAGCTCCATGATCCGGACCTGCGTTGCGTCCTTGCGGTCGACGATGCCGGTCATACGACCCTCGTGCATCACGAGGATCCGGTCGCTCATCCCTAGAACCTCGGGCAACTCTGACGAAATCATGAACACCGCCACGCCCTGGACGGCCAGTTCAGTGATGAGCTTGTGGATCTCGGCCTTGGCGCCAACGTCGATTCCGCGCGTTGGCTCGTCGAGAATGAGGATTTTCGGCTGGGTCAGCAACCAGCGGGCGATCAGGACTTTCTGCTGATTGCCGCCCGAGAGATTGATGATCGGCTCTTCGAGATCCGGCGTGCGCACGCGCAGCCGATTCTTCTGCTGCTGGCAGAGCGCCTCGATCTTGCGCTCGTTGACGAAACCAGCCGTCGCATGGCCTTGACGCAGCAGCGCGATCTGCATGTTAGCCATGATGTCGAGGAGCAGGAAACAACCACTCGCCTTCCGGTCTTCGGTCAGGAAGGCCATCCCCGCGTCCATTGCGACGCGGGGGTTCGTGATCGCGATCTCTTTGCCGTCGATCTGGATAGCGCCGGAGGTCGCAGGCGTCACGCCGAATAGCGTCTCTGCGACATTGCTGCGTCCCGAACCCACGAGGCCCGCGACCCCAAGGATTTCACCCTTGCGCAAATCGAACGACACGCCGCGGAACTTGCCTTCGAGGCAGAGATCTCGCGCCGAGAGAGCAACCCCGCCGATCGGCGCAACCTCTTTCGGGAACATCTGAGTAATCTCGCGGCCAACCATGTGCTTGATGATTTCATCGCGCGAAACATCCGAGGCCTTATGCTCGCCAACGAATCGCCCGTCACGGAACACTGACACCTCGTCGGCGATCTCGAACAGCTCGTTCATCTTGTGGGTGATGTAGATGATGCCCGTGCCTTGCGCCTTGAGCGCGCGGATGATCCGGAACAGGTGCTCGACCTCGCGATCCGTCAGCGCCGAGGTGGGTTCATCCATGATCAGGATGTCGGAATCGTAAGAAACCGCCTTAGCGATCTCAACCATCTGCCGGTTGGCGACCGAAAGATCGCGCACTTCCGTTTCAGGATCGAGTGGAATGTCGAGCCGCTGGAATAACTCCCTTGTGCGCCGTCGCATCTCCTCATGACGCACGAAGCCGAGGCTGTTGAGCGGCTCGCGACGGATCCAGATGTTCTCAGAGACCGTCATGTAGTCCATCAAGTTGAGCTCCTGATGGATCATGGCGATGCCGTATTGGAGCGCGTCGATGGGCGACGTCAGCTTGATCTCCTGCCCCTTCAGTTTGAAGGAGCCGGAATCGGGAGTGTAGATCCCGGCGATAATCTTCATCAGCGTCGACTTGCCCGCGCCGTTCTCGCCCATGAGCGCATGGACGTGACCGCGCTTCAGCCGGAACGACACGTCGTCGAGCGCCAGCACGCCCGGGAAGGCCTTACGCACGTTCGAGACTTCAAGCAGGTATTCGGCGCCCGGAATGGCGCCGCTCTGCCGGACGATTTCGGCCGTCGCAGGACTAATGGTCGCCATAACGTTCCGTCCCGTTCAGATTTCTGCGCCGACTTTTGCCGGCGGCTACGCCGGTCCAACTACTTTGGATCCGCGACGGCCCGGAGGCGCTGGGAGGCCTCGCGTCTCCGGGCGCCCTCCGCTCGCCCGAGACCCGGCGAGCGTGGAGAGGCATCCAGCAGCCTCAGTTTTTCTTCATGAACTGATCCATATTGGCCGGGGTCACCAACTGGAAGGGGATATAGACCTTCTTCTCGACCGGCTTGCCTGCCGCGAGGGCGAGCGCTGCGTCGACCGCGCCCTTGCCCTGACCCGCGGCGTCCTGGAACACGGTGACTTTGAGGTCGCCAGCCTTCATGGAGGCAAGCCCGTCCTGCGTCGCATCAACGCCGCTTACGATCGCCTTCTTGGTGTCCACGCCAGCCGACTTCATCGCCTGAAGAGCGCCGATCGCCATTTCGTCGTTGTTCGAGACGACCGCGTCGAACTTCATGCCCTTCGACAGCCAGTTGGTCATCAGGTTCTGGCCCTTGGTGCGATCCCATTCCCCGGTCTGCTCGGCGATGACCTTCATGCCGCTGCAGTCCGGAGTTGAGATGACCTCATGGATATCCTTGGTCCGCTGAACCGCGGCCTGATTGGACAGCTGGCCCTCGATGACCAGAATATTGCCCTTGCCCCCAAGAAGCTTGCAGACTGCCTTTGTCTCGAGGGTGCCGGACTCGACCTCATTTGACGCCACGAATGCGGCTTTGGGCCCGAGCTTATCGACATCGGCCGGCTCGCGGTTGACGTAGACGAGCGGCACTCCCGCGTCAGCCGCGGCCTTGGTTATCGCGGCGGTGGCCGACGTGTCGACCGGATTGACGATGATCGCGTTCACGCCATTGGCGATGAAGTTCTGGACCTGGCTTAATTGTTTGGAGACGTCGTCCTTGGCGTCCTCGATCTGAAGCGTGACGCCAGGAAGCGTCTTGGCGTAGTCCGCCATTCCGTTGCGCAGAACGGTCAGGAAGTTGTCGTCGAATTTGTCCATGGATACGCCGATTTTGGCGGCGAAGGCGGGGCTCGACAGCACGGCGGCGGCGGCCAGCGCAATAAGCATGCGTTTCATGGTCTAATTTCCTCCCGTTGTAGCGCTCGGCGATGAACGATTTGCTCGTTGCCCGCACCACTGGAGGGTGCGGCCGCCTTGGTTCTAGACCCAAACTCATTGCCGCGCACCTGACTTGCCGACGAACCGACGCAATCGACGGGAGGCGACCTTTTGAGCAGATTTGCTTCGTCGATCTCAGAAGCGCCCTCCTACCTTCGGCGCGGCGCCACCCGATTTGTCGCTCGCTTCGCAAGGCGAGGGCGATCGCGAAAGGGCTGTTCGCCGGCTAGGAGCGCGAAAGCCCGCGCAGGAAGTTGCGTGCGCCAATGATTTCATGGGCTTAACGGCTCCATTGCGCAACTTTGCTGGGCCCGAGGAGTTTTTTCCGGCTGCGGCCTCATTTCGCCAGGCGAAACGAAACGTTTCGCTTGCGAACCCTTAAGTCTCTGAAATGATTGGGAGCGCTGAATCAGCCATTTCGCGGTTTCCTTTGTTATCAAAGGCTTGAGGCCGATTTCGTTTCGCCGCGTTCGCGCGAAGCCTTGCCGGGCCGGTTTCCGGTTGCTTGAGCGCCAAAGCCTCGCGCGCCGCATCGAGGCGGGCGAGTTTATTTTCCATTTTGTCCACCTCGTCGCCCACTCTTTGAAATGTGGCCTTCAGGCGCAGGCGGTCGGGCGCGAGGCGGTTCAGATGGTCGAGAATGCGAACGAAGGCATGCGCCGCCGACGGCTTGCCAGCGTCGATCTGGCCGCCGATCAGGTCGAGCGCCCGCTCCAGCCGCGCGATCTGCAGGAGCGCAAAGTCGTCGGCGGGATTGGAGTCGCGGCGATCAAGCTGCTCCCGGACGATCTGCTGGACACGACGGAGGCTGAGGTTTTCCGAGGCTGCGATGGCGCGCATCGACTCCCCGCCCATGAGGCGCGCGAAGATCCGCTGCGCGCGCTTATGCTCCTCGGTCACGGATCGGGTGGGCTTTGAGACGCGGGCGGGCGCGGGCATGGGGCTTTCCTTTCGGCGAAACCGGCAGTATAGCCAAGATTCTGCCAATCGGAAAGGATTTGTCGAAAAATCTCGCCGAGCTTTTGCCCGCCCCCTACTAGAAAGTCGCCGTGGCCGGATCGGGTCCTATCCGGCCTCCGGGCGAATCGAGCGCTTCGATGCGCCGGATATCGTCGCCATCGAGCTTAAAATCGAGCGCGCCGATGTTCTCCTTCAGCCGCTCGAGCCGAACGGTCTTCGGAATGGCGATCAAGCCGCTGTCGAGATGCCAGCGAATGACGACTTGCGCTGGTGTTTTTCGATGCTTGGCGGCGGTCTCGACGATCGCGGGCTCGCCCAGCAAGCCGCCGCGGCCGAGCGGGCTCCACGATTCTGTTCTGATCCCACGCTGATCATGAAACGCGCGCAAGGCCTTTTGCTGAAAGCGCGGATGAAGCTCGATCTGATTGACTGCTGGCGTGACGCCCGTTTCGCCGATGATCCGCTCCAGGTGATCGCGATTGAAATTCGAGACGCCGATCGCGCCGACCCGTCCATCCTGCTGGAGACGGACGAACACCTTCCAGCTCTCGACATAGCGGTTGACGCGCGGGCGCGGCCAATGGATCAAATACAAATCGAGCGTGTCGCGGCGGAGCTTCTTGATGCTCTCCTCAAATGCGCGCATCGCTTCGTCGAAGCCGTGATCGGAATTGCCGAGTTTCGTCGTGATGAAGACGTCAGTCCGGCCGAGCAAGGCCCTGCCGACGCCCTCTTCGTTTCGATACATCGACGCCGTGTCGACCAGGCGATAGCCTTCGTCGACCGCCATGTTGACCACCCGCTCGGTCTCATCGGGCGGCGTCTGGAAGACCCCGAGCCCGAACTGCGGCATCGCCGCGCCGTCGTTGAGGCTCAGAGTCGGCTGGGTCTGATTGGTCATCGGTGCTTTCCCAGTTTGGCGGAGCGAATTGCTGGCGGACGCGGACCATTTGAACCGCCCGCCGGAACAGGCGGGAGACTTGGCGCAAGGCGCCTTTTTCCGCAAGCGAGCACTTGTAGGCGCGGTCGCGGCCGCGCCAGCCGCGATCGGCGATCGCGGCTACAGGGCGCAAGGGTGACCAAATCGCGATCCGGCGCCATATATACGCTCAGACGCCGTTCCCGGGCGTCCGCGGGGACCAAAGCAGCTTGCACTCCGACTTCGCTTCAACCTTAGAGGCGCGGACTGGCGCCGGCGAAAGCTCGGCTCCGTCTCGACGGTCGTCCGTCGTTGATGCCCTATTCCACCCGGCGGTTGCGAACTGGTTCGCCGACAGTTTCGCTGCGCCAACCCCCGCGCAAGCCGAAGCATGGCCGGCGATCAAGGTCGGCCGCCACACCCTGATCGCCGCGCCTACGGGATCGGGCAAGACGCTCGCAGCCTTTCTCATGGCGATCGACGACCTGGTGCGACAGGGTCTCGAAGCGCCGCTCGCCGATGCGACGCAGGTGATCTACGTCTCGCCGCTCAAGGCGCTATCGAACGACATCCATCGCAACCTCGAAGCGCCGCTGGCCGGCGTCCGGGAACAACTGCGGCGAACCGGACTTCCGGATGTCGAAATCCGCACCTGGGTCAGAACGGGCGACACGCCGGCGGCCGAGCGCGAGCGGATGCGCCGACGCCCGCCCCACATCCTGGTGACGACGCCGGAATCGCTCTACGTTTTGCTCGGCTCTGAATCCGGGCGCGCGATGCTGGCGAGCGCCCGGTCGGTGATCGTGGACGAAATCCACGCTGTCGCGCCGAACAAACGCGGCGCCCATCTCGCTCTGTCGCTGGAGAGGCTCGCGGCTTTGTGCGGCGACCGCCTGCAACGGATCGGCCTCTCGGCTACGCAGAATCCGATTGAATCCGTCGCCCATTTTCTCGCCGGCGTGGCGGCCGACGGCAGGCCCGCCGCGGAGGTCGCGATCATCGACGCGGGGCACCAGCGCCAGCGCGATTTGAGCCTGGAAGTTCCAGGATCACCGCTCGAGGCGGTGATGTCGAAGGAAGTGTGGACGGAAGTCTATGCCCGGCTGACCGAGCTCATCGCTGAGCACCGCACGACGCTCGTGTTCGTCAATACCCGGCGCATGGCCGAACGCGTCGCGCGCGAGCTCACCGACCGTCTCGGCGAAAAGGCTGTCACCGCCCATCACGGCAGCATGGCCAAGGAGCTCAGGCTTTCCGCCGAACAGCGGCTCAAGCGCGGCGAACTGAAAGCCCTGGTGGCCACCGCTTCGCTCGAACTCGGGATCGATATCGGCGACGTCAATCTGGTCTGTCAGCTCGGTTCGCCGCGCTCGATCGCAACCTTCTTGCAACGCGTCGGCCGTTCGGGTCACGCGATCGGCGGCACACCCAAGGGGCGCCTGTTTCCGCTTTCGCGCGACGATCTGGTCGAATGCGCGGCTCTCCTCGACAGCGTGCGCCTCGGGGAGCTTGATCGCCTCGTCATCCCTGAGCGGCCCCTCGACGTGCTGGCGCAGCAGATCGTCGCGGAAGTCGCGGCGCAGGATTGGCCGGAGGCGGAGCTTTATGATCGCCTGCGGCGCGCCTGGCCTTTCCGTTCCTTGGCGCAAGGCGACTTCGATGCGATCGCGCGCATGCTGGCCGAAGGCTTCACCACCCGCAGGGGCCGTCGCGGCTCGCTCATCCATCGCGACGCTGTCAATCACATTTTGCGCGGCCGGCGCGGGGCGCGGACGACCGCGCTGACCTCCGGCGGCACGATCCCCGACACCGCCGACTACCAGGTGCTGCTGGAGCCGGAGAACCAGATCATTGGCACGGTGAACGAGGATTTCGCCGTCGAGAGCATGGCGGGCGACATTTTTCAGCTCGGCAACACGTCTTATCGCATTCAGCGGGTCGAGCGCGGAACGGTCCGGGTGGAAGACGCCAAAGGCCAGCCGCCGAACATTCCGTTCTGGCTTGGTGAAGCGCCGGGGCGAACGGACGAACTCTCAGCCGCGGTCTCCCGTCTGCGCGCCGAGATCGCGGCGCGGCTCAGCTCCGATTCATCCGGAACGACCGCGCGGCGCTGGCTGGCAGAACAAGTGGGCGTCGCCGCGGCCGCGGCCGATCAGCTGGTCGACTATCTCGCCGCGAGCGCCTCGGCCCTCGGCTCAATGCCGACGCAGGACACGATCGTCTTCGAGCGGTTCTTCGACGAAGCGGGCGGCATGCAGCTCGTCATTCACGCACCCTTCGGCAGCCGTCTTAATCGGGCTTGGGGATTAGCGCTGCGCAAGCGCTTCTGCCGCAAGTTCAATTTCGAGCTGCAGGCGGCGGCGACCGAAGACAATATCGTGCTGTCGCTGACGACCGCGCACAGCTTCGAACTCGGCGACGTCGCGCGTTACCTTCACTCCAACTTTGTGCGCGGCGTGCTCATCCAGGCCATGCTGGATGCGCCGATGTTCACGACCCGGTGGCGCTGGGTGGCTGGCGTGTCGCTCGCGCTGCCGCGTTTTCGCGCCGGCAAGAAGGTTCCCCCGCAAATCCTGCGCATGCAGGCTGAAGACCTGGTCGCGGCGGTGTTCCCCGATCAGATCGCCTGCGCCGAGAATTTGGTCGGCGAGCGGGAGGTCCCAGACCACCCTCTGACCAATCAGGCGATCTCCGACTGCCTGCATGAGGCGATGGACATCGAGGGACTAGAGCGGCTGCTGCGGCGGATCGAAGCAGGCGAGATCCAGGTCGTTGGCTGCGATCTGACCGAGCCTTCGCCGCTCGCTCTGGAGGCGCTGTCGGCCAGGCCGTACGCCTTCCTCGACGACGCGCCGCTGGAAGAGCGACGGACGCAGGCGGTCATGGCCCGACGGTGGCGCGACCCGCAGAGCCCATCCGACCTTGGCCGGCTGGACCCCGAGGCCATCGCCAAGGTTCAGTCCGAGGCTTGGCCCGATCCCGTCAACGCCGAGGAGCTTCACGACGCGCTGCTCTGGCTGGGATGTCTCACCGAAACAGAGGCCCACGCTGCGTCCGGTTGGAGCGAATGGCTCGACGCCCTGGCGCGCGACAAGCGCGTTGCGCGCCTCAAGGCGCCCGAGACGACGTTGTGGGTTCCAGCCGAGCGCCTCACTCAATTCCATGCCCTCTGGCCTGAGGCGCGGCTCGAGCCCAAGATTGCGCCGCCCGCCGAAAAGGCCAGGGAGACGTGGTCGGCGGATAAAGCCTTGGTCGAGATCCTGCGCGGCAGGCTCGACGGCCTTGGGCCGGTGACGCCAACGGCGCTCGCCGCGCCGCTCGGGCTTGAGCCCAGCGCGATCGCAGCGGCGCTTGCGGCGCTCGAAAGCGAAGGCGCAATCCTCAAGGGACGCTTCCTTCCCGGGCTCAACGACGAGCAATGGTGCGACCGGCGCCTGCTGGCGCGCATCCATCATTACACGGTCCGGCGACTGCGATCGGAGATCGAGCCGGTCGCCGCGCGGGATTTTCTGCGCTTCCTGTTCGCATGGGCTCATGTTGCGGAGGAGACCCGGCTCGAAGGGCCTGACGCGCTTCCAGTGATCTTGGGCGCGCTCGAAGGCTTCGAGGCGCCGGCAAAGGCGTGGGAGACCGAGATCCTGCCGGCGCGCCTCAAGGGCTATCAGGCTTCCTGGCTCGACGCCCAATGCCTGGCCGGGCGGACCTCCTGGGCCCGTTTGACGCCGCCCGCGGCCGCGAACGGCAATGGGCGCGCCCGCCACATGGCGCCGGTCGGCGCGACCCCGATTGCTCTCATCGAGCGCCGCCGCGCCGCGCTGTGGATGGCGCTCGCGCCGTTGAGCGGCGCGACTCCAATGAGCGGACGCGCTCAGACCGCGCTCGACGCCTTGAGCGCGCGCGGCGCTTTGTTCTTCGACGAGCTGGCGGAAGCCACGCGCCTGTTGCGCCACGAGCTTGAGGAAGCGCTCGGCGAACTCGCTGCGCTCGGGCTCGCGGCGTCCGACAGCTTCGGCGGCCTGCGTGCTCTCATCGTGCCCTCGGGCCAGCGCAAGCCGCCCGCCGGCATGAAACGGCGCGGGCGCGTGCTGAGCTTCGACATCGAGAGCGGCGGCCGCTGGGCGATGATCAATCGCTCGGCGCCGAGGGATAGTGGCGAGGCGTCTCGCGACGCCGCGGTCGAATATGCGGCGCGCACGCTGCTCGCCCGTTACGGCGTCGTATTCTGGCGTCTTCTGACGCAGGAGCCGGGGTGGCTGCCCCCCTGGCGGGATCTGCTGCGCGTGTACCGCCGGCTCGAGGCCCGGGGGGAGATTCGCGGCGGCCGGTTCGTCGCCGGTTTCTCGGGCGAGCAATTCGCGCTTCCCGACGCGGTCGGATCATTGCGCGAGATTCGCCGCCGGCCGGCGTCGGGCGAATGGGTGTCACTGTCGGGCGCCGATCCGCTCAATCTGATCGGCATCCTGACGCCCGGACAAAGGCTTTCGGCGCTGACCGCGAATCGGATCGTCTACCGCGACGGCCTGCCGGTCGCGGCCCTCATCGGCGGCAAGGCCCAGTTCCTGACCGAGCTTGAAACCGCTGACCAGTGGGAGGCCGAGAAGCGGCTGGTCCGATCAGCCGCCCGCGGGAGGCTTGCTGATCTGGTCTGAGCCGCTTCGCTCGGCCATTCACCTTTATCGCCGACGCCCCCGCGCGCTCGAATTGACCCGGCGCGCCCGGTTTGCTAGCGAGGGCTCGACAATGAAATGTCACATGGTCTGACAGGCCTCGGCTGGAAATCGTTTGAATGGCCGAAATGAAGAGGGGGCGTCTCAAGTGATCGCACGTCGCGGCGGCGCTCTGGCGCTGGTCTGTCTGATCTCCGCCTTGGTTGTCGGCTGCGGGGAAACACCGCCACCCACGCCCGCGATCGTCGCTCCCGCCGTCAGCACCGACCAGTTGGTCGGCAGGTGGGGCTTCGCCGCCTATCACAAGGACGAGGATCGGGCCCGCACAATCAAAGAGGCCGCGGCGCAGTGCAACAGGCCTTACGTCATCAACAAGGGCCCGAATGGCGGCCTGATGATGAACATGGCCGACCAAAAGGAATTGTCGGAATTGGTCCTGAAAGGCGGGCCGAGCGGCGAGACCTATTTGGGGCCGCCCGGGCCCGCCGGCACGGCCGACGACCGCATCGTCACCAACGTGGATGCGAACTCGTTCACGACGGTTTGGGTCGATCCAGACAACGCCAGTCGCTATGGCACATCCGTGTACGTGCGCTGCGGAAAGCGCTAATCAGCGATCCATTCTGGAACTCGGCCTCATTTTTCTATCGACGGAGCGTGCATGATGATTCGAGCGGGTTTGTTATTGCGGGTTGCGCTTGGCGCGGCGCTGGCGGTTCTCGCGGGCGCGGGCGCGGGGGGAGCCGGAGCCCAGACCCCAGGTCAGGACGAGATGAATGTCGTCGACCAGCCCGGCTATCAGCCGTCGCCGGGTGAAGAGGAGCTTACTGGCGCCTATGAGAAGCAGGAGGTGTTCTTCCGCACCCCCGAGCCGCCAGGGACGATCATCATCGACACCAAGTCGCGGTTCCTCTACCTGGTGCAACCCGACAATCGCGCGCTGCGCTATGGCATCGGCGTCGGCCGCGACGGCTTCCAGTGGTCTGGCTTGCAGAAAATCGCGCGCAAGCAGGAATGGCCGGATTGGCGCCCGCCGCCGGAAATGATCGAGCGCCAGCCCTATCTGCCGCGTTTCATGGCCGGCGGTCCGGGCAATCCGCTGGGCGCGCGCGCGATGTACCTCGGCGCGACCGTCTATCGCATCCACGGCACCAACCAGCCGCAGACGATCGGTCATGCGGTCTCGTCGGGCTGTTTCCGCCTGGTCAACGAGGACGTGATCGACCTCTATGGCCGCGTGCCGGTCGGCACCAAGGTTATCATCAAGCAGGCGGTCGCGCTCTAAACCGCTCGCCGGCTGAGCCCCGAAACGAAATCGAGACTGGTCATGCGCAAGATGATCCCGGTTGTCCTCGGCCTCGCAGCGGCGCTGACGGTCAGCGTCGCCGCCCAATCCCAGACGCTCAAGACTGTCCAGGATCGGGGCTCGCTCGTCTGCGGCGTAAACCCTGGTCTCGAGGGCTTTGCGAGCAAGGACGCCAATGGCCAATGGTCCGGGTTCGACGTCGATTTCTGTCGTGCCGTCGCGGCGGCGATCTTCAACGATCCGTCAAAGGTGCAGTACGTGCCGCTGTCGGCCTCAGATCGGTTCGACGCCCTGAAGAACAAGCAGATCGACGTGCTGTCGCGCAATTCGACCTGGACGATGGGCCGCGAAGGCGACGACGGCGTCGTGTTCACCGGTGTGACCTATTACGACGGGCAGGCGTTTCTTGTCCCCAAAAGCCGCAACTTCCAATCGGCGCTCGAACTCGACGGCAGCAAGGTCTGTGTGCAGGCCGGCACGACGACCGAGCCCAATTTTGTCGATTTCTTTGAAACCAATCATATGAAGTACGAGACCGTCCATGAGGCAAGCGCCGACGCCATGATCGCCGCCTACCAGGCCGGGAAATGCGACGTTCTAACCACGGACGCCTCGGGGCTGTTCGCCATGCGCCAGCAGCTGCCGAAGCCGGGCGACAGCATGATCCTGCCCGACATCATCTCGAAGGAGCCGCTCGGTCCTGTCGTCAGGCAGGACGACATGCAATGGTTCAATATCGTCAAGTGGGTGAACTTCGCGATGATCAACGCCGAGGAGCTCGGCGTCAGCTCGAAAACGATCGATGACGCGCTGAAGTCGCAGAAGCCCGCGGTCAAGCGGCTGGTGGGGACGGAGGGGGATTTCGGCAAGCCGTTCGGCCTAACCCAAGACTGGGCCGTGCGCGTCATCCGAGAGGTCGGCAATTACGCCGAAGTGTTCGACCGCAACGTCGGTGCGCATTCAAAGCTGGGAATTCCCCGGGGCTTGAATGAATTGTGGAGCAACGGCGGCATTCAATACGCTCCGCCGATCCGCTAGCGCCGCGCGCTTGCGACGATCGGTTCGCCGCCTTTGGCGGCGGCCTAATCCGGCACGTATGTCTGGCCTTGATAGTGCCCCGTCGGCTTTGCCGGCGGGGGCGTGTCGGCCGTTGGTTTCGGCTTGTCGGGCGGCGGCTTTGGCGCAGGCCTCGGCGCGGCGTAATTTTGAGCCGGCGGCGGGACGATGATCAGCGCGGGAGGAAAAAATTGGCCAGAGGCGGGAAACGGCGCAACGAAAGCGACCAGCGCTAGCCCAGCGGCAAATCGAACGGCATTGGCCTTCATGGAGGCGTTCCTTTGTCTGCGATTTGGTGACGGCGTAGGGCGTATCCCGCGCGCCAGCCCGCGGGGGAAATCCCATCTGGAGGCGCCGTCAGCAATTTGCCTGTTCGCGTCGCGCGCTGCGCGTGTGATCGCCGTTTTCCCGGCTTAAATCGTGGCTTCGCACTTTCTGCCCATTACCCGGAAGATTCCTCAAGCAACTCTTTACCATATCCGGCGCAGAAAGCAGATTCCCGAGCCCGGCGCGAAAAATAAGGACGGCCGCGATCATTCGAGATGCATGTTGGCCATGTAGACGCGAATCTCACGGGTCAACTCGACCAGCGAGGCCATCAGTAGCGCCAGTGATACGGCGAACGCCAAGGCGATGAAGCGGGCATGGCCGACGCCGGTTAGAGCGGCGACAAATGCCGACATCAGGAGCGCGGCGGTCGTGAGAGCGCTGAGCACTGCGAAATAAATTGCGCGGCTCAGGAGGGCCATTCGCCGCGAGAACGAAGCGGCGATCGCCCCTGATGGATCGACCGCGGCGGCGTCGGGCGAGCGCAGCGCCCGGATCTTGTCGGCGACCCGCTCCAGGCGCGCTATGAGAATCGACAAGAACGCAGCTAGCGCGCCCAGCATGAACGCTGGCGCCGTCGCGTGGCCTATGGCTGCGCTCAGTTGATCGATATCGGTGACCAGGGCCAATTTGGACGTTCCCCTTCAGGCGCGTCATTACGGTCTTGGCCAATCCGAGCCCCGCGAAGTCGGGTGAAGCGCGCAACCGCCGCGAGAGCTTCCCGCCGCACGCTGCAAGAATGCGTGCGGCGCGGCGAACGGCCCGCGATCGCGAGCGGCGCCTGAGCCTGCGCTCCGCTCACCCGCCCTTTTAGCGGCAGACGCGCACGCCGGCGCGCCAGTAGCAGTGCGCGCCATAAGCAGGGCGCACCACCGCGGCGGCGCCATGGTAGCCGTATGGGCGGTGGGTCGTCGCGACAGCGCCACGCGGTCCGACGCACCCTGCGTGATAGCGACCAGCGGCGCAGGCGGCGGCATCGGCCCTAGAGACTTGGACGGCGAACAGGCCGAGGACCAGCAGGCCGGAAGCAATCATTTTCATCGATAGTCTCCTGGCGATTGAATTCGCCAAGCCTCGGCGTGCAGGGGCGACGCCTGCTTGTCAAGTGAAGCGAGCGCGCCGCCGTTTAGCCGAGCCGTAGTTTCCCTACTTTCCGCCGGCTTGGGCCTTGGCCATTGCTTCCTTGCACGCATCGCTGAGGTCGGCCGCATGCGACTTCAGGCACTCCGTCCCCTTGCCCGGCTTGGCGTCGGCGCAGAGCTTCTTGGCGTCTGTCCTGCAGGCCTTGCCAGCCGCAGCCGCGCGGATGATCGCCACCTGACAGTCCTCGGACAGGTCGGAGAAATGCTTCTTCATGCAGTCCTTGAGCGCGGCGCCGCCTGACTTCATCCCGTCGCCGCATTGCGCCTTGATGTCCGTCCTGCAGGCCTTGACGACCGCGGAGGCGGCGAAGGCGGAATGGGTCATCAGCAGAGCCGCGCTGAGCGCAGCGATGCAGGTCAACGTCCTCATATTGGATCTCCTCCGGTTGCGGTGGGCGCGGCGGCGCTCATTTCAAAATCGACGCCCTTTTAGGGTCGCGTTCTTAGAACACGACGCCGACGGCGTGAATGATTTTCTCGTCCAGGCTGGCGCTGCGATTATCTCACCACACGTGTGCGTGTGTCAGCATGGCGCTCACATGTGACAATACGAGCGTGCCCATGCGCCTAGATCCGCGTGCGTTCGGGTCCGGTTCATGTGACCGTGACCAGCCGCCGAGCAGGCTAACCCGCCTCCGGCGCAGGCTTCGCAGGCGCGTCGCCGCCGGGCAGGACCATCAGGGTCGAGGTCCCATGCGCAAGAAGCCGGCCCTTGGCGTCGACCACCCGCGCCTCGCAGGAGATGATGCGCCGCCCACGGCCGACCGCGCGCCCTTCGGCGCGGACGCGACCCGTATCCTTGGCGATCGGCCTGGAGAAATTCACTTTGGTCTCAATCGTCGTGTAGCTGCTCCCCACCGGGACCAGGGTGTGGGCGGCGCAACCGGCCGCGCTGTCGATAAGCGTCATCGCCCAGCCGCCATGTACGATTCCCAGCGGGTTCAGGAGGTGCGGTCCGGCGTCGCCCTCGAAGACGGCGAGGCCGTCGCCGATCTCAGTGAGCCAGCACGACATTGTCTTCATGATCGGAGGCGCTGGCAGGCGGCCGTCCATCATCGCCTGGAGGAACTCCCGTCCCGACATCAGCCGCACCTCGGCGGGATCTGCCACGCCGTAAGCGCGCGGCGCAGGGGTCGGCATCGTCTTTCTCCTATGCATGCATATACAAATAATGTATATGCATACATAGATGCCGACGCCAGAGCAACCGCTGCGCGAGACGCTCGCCGCCGAAGCGCGCGCGGCGGTCGACGCCTGCGCCGGATGGAACGCCCGGCTCGCGGCGCGCCGGATCACGGGCTTCCTCAATCGGCGCATGCAGGATTCGAACCTGAGCCTCGTCCAGTTCGGTCTGATGGCGCAGATCGCCGCGGCGCGCGACGATACCTTAAGCGACCTCGCCCAGCGAACCGGGCTCGACCAGTCGACGCTGTCGCGCAATCTGCAGGTGCTCGAAGCCGCCGGGCTGGTCGAGATCGCGGCCGGCGACCGGGACGCGCGCCGGCGCGCGGTATGGCTCACGGATAAAGGGGCGCATAGCCTCAAGGCGGGGCTTGGCCACTGGAGGCGCGCGCATCGCGAACTGGCCAAGCGCCTCGACCCGGAGGCCGCCCGGCGCCTGGCTCTGGCGGCCGAAGCGCTGGAGGAAGGATAAGCGGGCTACGTCAATCGAAAGCGGCTTCGGCCGCTTTCGGGTGGTTCACGCGCTGGCGGGGCTGGCCCTTCTGGCCCGGAGCCAGCCGGCGAAACCGAGCCCAGCGAAGCCGAGCAGCATCATGGCCCAGGTCGAAGGCTCGGGAATCGTGCTGAGGGAGAATGCGGCGTTGAAGTTCGGGGCCGGCGTGCCGCCCACGATGTCCGTGCCCACGCGTAGCCAGTCGGGCTCGAGGTTGTTGGGGGAAATTTTATCGCGGGTCCAGCTCTGCAGGTCGGCGGGGGCAGGAATCGTCTTCGCCGCCGACAGCCAAAGGAAGTCGCCGGTGTCCAATAGGACCTGGGGCACGAAGAAATAGTGGTCGGCGGGGAGGAGGAAGGGCTCGGCGAAGGTCACGTCAAACTCCACCTCCACGCCCGTGACCATCCCATTGCCGCCGGTGGTTTGGTCCGGTTTGGGATTGATGGTGCCGGGTCCGGGTTTCACTGAGTTGGCCACGGTGAAACTGGGGTTCAGGACGGTGGTCGAGAACGTCTCGCTGACGTCGCGTTCGTCGAGTGCATTGTCGGACGGAGAATTGGCGCGCGTTGGCACTTGATCGGTCGAGAACACTGGCGCCCCACTAGTCCGCCCGACATCCGAATTCTTCGGAAATACCCGGTAGATTTCGACGATGACTTTCGTAGGGCTAGCTCCGGTCGGGATCAGGCCGGTGAAGGTCGCGTCGGTGATTGAAGCGCCATGCGTGAGAACGAAGTCGTCGGCCGAACTCGATCTCAAATTTTACGGCGCTCTCAGGACGGGTGGCGGTCGCTATTTTCCCGTCCGGAGCTCCAGTGCTGAAGAAGGTTGTGTCGGCAATCGCCGGGGCGGCGGGAAGCAAACCGATCAGCGCCGCCGAAATTGCAAGTTTTGCGTGTGTCCTGGACATCGCGTTTCTCCCCGCGACGCGGCCCTAGAGGCCGCGGATGGATGGTTCCTTGGGCGAGATGTTCATGATGTAAACCTAAGGTCTACTGATAAATGCTATTAACAATTGTCCCAGATTTGATCTTGGGGCCGCAATTACTCTACGTGCGGCTTGGTTGTAATCCCGCATCGCAGCATCCGGCAATAGGCAGAAATACCCAGATTGTACGCTGATCCTCCGGTTGTGAGTTCGAAGCCTGCGACGATCGAAAATTCGACCGGCGCGCTCACACCGCGAGGGCCCAAGGCGCAAGCGCGGCGAATTGCGCACCCTGGCTCAGCGCGGGTATTGTAGCTTCGCTCCGGCCGTTCCCCTTGCTCCGACCTTTGAGGCGTTTCATGCCGACACCTGTCCGTGTTGTCCTGGTGGGTTGCGGTTGGTTTGCTGGCGTTGCTCACATTCCAGCCCTCAGGCGACTGGAAGAAGAGGGCCGAATACGACTTGTCGGGTTTTGCAGCCGATCTCAAGGGTCCGTCGCGCGCGCAAACCGTTTGTATTCACGCCAAAATCTCAAGCATTACCTATCGCTTGATGAAGTTGCAGAAGATCCGGACGTCGATCTTGTAGACTTGGTGCTGCCAATCGGCGTCATGCCTGACGCGATCGAGCTTTTTCTAGCCGCCGCCAAGCATGTGATCAGCGAGAAACCATGCGCGCCGTCAGTGGCCCGCGGCATTGAGCTGATGGAGCATCACGCCCGTCTCGAGCGGCCGGCCCTCTGGGCGGTCGCCGAGAATTGGCGCTTCAAGAAGACCACCAAAATGGTTGAGGAGATCGTTGCAAGCGGCGCGCTCGGCGAGATTCGCTTCGCCGATTTTACCTATCTCTCGTTCCAAAAGCCGGACAATCTGGGATGGCGGGCGTCCCCGGATTATAAGGGGGGTCACACGCTCGATTCCGGCGTTCATTTCATCGCATTGTTGCGAAAGATCGTTGGCGAGATCGAGGAAGTCAGCGCGTCGGTGAGCCAGCGCGTTCCCTATCTGCCGCCTCCGGACAGCGTCACCGCGATCCTCTCCTTCGCCGGCGGCCCCGAAGGGGCGTACCGCCTGACTTTCGCCGCGCCCTTTCCAGCGGGAGACCAGGGTCTCCGGTTGACGGGTTCGAACGGGACGCTGCTCGCCGGATTTAATCGCTTTAGTCCGCGCGATTTTCGTCACAACTGGATACGCATCCAGACCAAGGGCGGAAGGCGCTTCATTCCGGTCATGGACGATCTCTTCGTGCCGGGCGGCGTTTACGAGACCCTTTCTCACTGCATTGACGCCGTCCAAAACGGCGCGGCGTTGGTTAGTTCTCCGGTCCAAGCCCTGCGGGACGTCGCCGTCGTCGAGGCCATGCTCGAATCGAGCAGGCTCAAGCGGCCAGTGAAGCCGGCCACGCTTCCGCCGCTGGTCCACGCCCCGGTGGTTCACGGTCGCACGCAGACCCTGAAGGCCTATGGCGACTTCTTGTCCTTTCAGCCGCGGCGGGTTGTCGAGTGCGCCAGCGTCGAGGATGTCAGCAACGCGGTCGCCGCCGCAGGCCGTTCCGGCTTGAAGGTGAGAGCGTTTGGCAACGGATATTCTCAAGGCCCGGAAATCCTTGTCGATGATGTGGCCATTCGGCTCAAGGGGCTCAATCGCATCGGAAGATTGGATCCGGTCACGAGCAGGATTGTCGTGGAGGGCGGCGTCCGCATCGGCGACCTGACGCGCTTTCTCGCCGGGTCGGGCCTTTCCCTGCCGTCCCTGCCTTTCCTAACTGAATGTTCGATCGGCGCAGCGGTGGCGACCGCCACCCACGGCACGAGTCCCCGATGGGGCACGGTTTCGGATTTCGTGCAGTCCTTGAGCGTAGTTCTTCCGTCCGGCGAAGTGAGAAAGATCGATTCAAGCAGCACGCCGGAAGAGAGGCGCGCGGCCAATGTGGCGGTCGGGTGGCTTGGGATCATCGTCGAACTCGAGCTTCAGGCCATTGCAATGCCGTGGGTCCGGTTCGAAGAACTTTCGATGACCGTCGATGATTTCCTCGTTCGCATGCCCAAGCTGTCGGAGCAGTATGAACACATTTGGGGACATTGGAGTTTTGGCGCGGATACCGTCGTTCTGAAATGCCTCGAGACAAGCGTCGAGCCGCAAAAAGGATTCAGAGCGTACGTGACGGGGGACGGGCCGTACTGGGGCGATCAGATCGCGAAATCCACGGGCCTCCGCCGGGCGAAGGCGGCCTTTCGTCGGATCGCGAGCTACTACCCGCCGCTCGAGCGGGCCGCGAAGAGCCTTAAAAGCGAAAGGCCGCGAGACGTCGGGGTGACGATGCAATATTCCCTCGCCGCCTCGCAAGCGCCGCTCGCGATTGAGCGCCTGCGGGCATCAGACTTCGCGAAGCTGAATCCGGCCCAGGTTATGGAGATGAAGTTTCTCAAAGCTTCGGAGCAATCCTATCTCGGCCCGAACTCCGGCCAAGACGCAGTACTCTTTAACACCTATTGGTTCGTGGGCGAGGCGATCAAGCTCTCGGTCTTCGATCCTTTCGAAGACGTCATGATGCGCTTGGGCGGGCGGCCGCACTGGGGCAAGCTCCATAAGCGCCAGGATGTCGAATATCTGCGAAGCGTGTTTCCAGAATGGGACGAGTTTGAAGCGGTGAGAGCCAAGTTCGACCCGAACCAAATGTTTGACACTCCTAACCGCGCTTTCCTCCGCGAAGCAGCTCTATCCGGCCCTTGATTGATTACTCTCGCCATGTGTGATGATTGGCCGCGCGTGGCGCCATCGTCGCTGGGACGCGCGGTCGCCTGCAACCGATGCCCTTCGTCCTCAAGCGGCGAGTCCGACGATTCCTCGCAATCCTCGGATGCTGCTAAATCGCAGACCTACGCCTATCCTTTTCCGATTTTCAACGCGGCGCGGGAAACTAGTCGCCGCACCAGCTCAGGCCTGGCGGCAAGATAGGCAAGGTATTTGGCGTATTGGCCCGAACGTCGATAGGTTCGAGCAACGTTAGATTGGTGAAGGAGAGTGAAAGTCTTCCGGAAATCGTCGATGGCGCGTTTGAGGGTCTCGTCGATGCGGTCCGCATATTTCTGGGTCAGCAGGTCGGTTTGGCTCGGAAGCTTGCTGACGTCTTGGACCGAGCGGCTGTGTGGCGAGCGTCCGGAGGGCCCACTGGGCATCGAATAGATGTAATAGGCTTCCCTGATCAGGATCACTTTCGCCCCGTTGAACAGGCTCTCGACAAGAAGGAAGAAATCCTCGCCGATTTTCATGCTTTCATTGTACTCAAGCTTGTGGTCGGCAAGAAACTTGCGGCGCCAGATCGGCTTCATGAGCGTGAACGAAGCCTTCGAGAAATTGAAATTGTCATCAGCGCGAAACACGTCAAGCAGCGTGATCTGCTTCTGCGGCTCCGGAAGTTGGTAATAGGCCGATTTGAACTGCGCTTCTGCGACAGGATCCCACAGCACCTGATTGTCGGCGACGAAGTCGGCCGATGTCGCGCTCGCGACTTCCGACAGGCGCTTAAGCCGGCCGGGCTTCCAGGCGTCGTCGGCGTCAAGCAAGGCGACCCAGTCGGCTTTCGCCTCCCGCAAACCGACATTGCGCGCAGCCGACACGCCGCCGTTGGAAGGGGTTGAGAGAAGGCGCAGGGAGGGCATTTCCCGCGCTAGCGCCCGCACGACTTCGACGGTGTTGTCGGTCGAGCAATCGTCGATGACGAGGATCTCGAGCGGCGGCAAGGTCTGCGCCGCGGCGCTGCGGATGGCGCGCTCGATAATGGCTGAAACGTTGTACGCTGGAATGATGACGGAAAAATCCATCGATCCTCCTTGCCGGTTGCCGTCGCCCGCCGAGGGGTCTCTGGCCGGCGCCTCAATAGACGATTCAGACGGAATGCGTAGCGGACCCTCGTAATAAAACTCGCCCGGCGCGGCGGTGTAACACGGCCTATCTTCTCGCCGTCCAGAAATCCGACTGCAATTGAGCCGCCTCACCCTCAAGCAGCGGGCCAACGACTTCGGTCGGCCGCTGCCCAGCGGCAAAAACCGTCGCGCAAGGCAGGTCGAGGGTCGGATTTTCCTCATGCGCGCCAGTCTGCGCTTTGAGCGCCTTCTCGCTCTGCCCATAGACGACGCGGCCAATTCCCGCCCAGTAGATCGCGCCCGCGCACATGGCGCAGGGTTCGGCGGACGTATAGAGCGTGCAGCGCGCCAGGAAGGCGAGGTCGTAAGCCCGCGCCGCGCGTGAGGCGAGGAGTCGCTCGGCGTGCGCCGTGCGGTCGCCGCCCTCGCTCGTGTATCCATTGCCCTGCTCAATGAGCGCCCTGCCCTCTCCGTCGGCAAGCACCGAGCCGAACGGATGATCGCCGGCGGCTCGCGATCGGCTGGCCACGTCGAAGGCGCGGCGGAGCTGCGCCTCGTCGTAGGGGCGAAGGGATGCGAAGGTCATGACAAGGGCTCCACGAACGGCCGAGAAGGCCTAGCACAAAAGAGCTGCGCGTCCCGGGCAAGGTAAAGCGCCTGAGGTGACGCATTCAAAGCTGGCAAATGTCGGGACCGTCGCCGCCAATTTCCGCTTACTCCACAGATCATTGACGCCAGTTCATTTGACACTTCAGCAGCCCCCGTTACTTTTGCCCAAAATTGCGGCGTCCGGGTCCAGCACACGGAAGGAAATCGCGTGTCTCCCAATCCTTTGTCGTTGGGGATAGCGCGAGCGCGGCGCAGTTTTTGCGTCGGGGCTCAAGCGAGGCCCGACGAGCGGGGAGCGAGGTGAAGTTGAGGTGACTGTCGAAGCTCCCCTGCGGCTGAAGCTCACCGGCGTCAGCAAGTCCTTTCCGGGCGTCCGCGCCAACGACAACGTCAATCTGAACGTCAAGCCCGGCGAGATTCACGCTCTCCTCGGCGAGAACGGCGCGGGAAAGTCGACCCTGGTCAAGATGATCTACGGCATCCTCGCGCCCGACGAGGGCGAGATCGTCTTCGACGGCTCGCCCGTCCGCATTCCCAATCCGCGCGCGGCTCGCCGGCTCGGCATCGGCATGGTGTTCCAGCACTTCTCGCTGTTCGAGGCGATGACGGTCTTGGAGAATATCGCGCTCGGCCTCGACGCGCGCCTTTCCTCGCGCGACCTTTTGGCCGAGTTCAATCGGGTGCTCGAAGCCTATCAGCTCAAGCTCGATCCGCGCCGCGTCGTCTCAACGCTCAGCGTCGGCGAGCGACAGCGCATCGAGATCGTGCGCGCGCTCTTGCTCAACCCGCGGCTCTTGATCATGGATGAGCCGACCTCGGTGCTCACGCCGCAGGAAGTCGAGCAATTGTTCGAGACTTTGCGAAAGCTGGCCGCGAGCGGCTGCTCGATCCTCTACATCTCCCATAAGCTGCACGAGATCGTGGCGCTCTGCGACACGGCGACCATCCTGCGCGGCGGCAAGGTGGTGGCGCATTGCGATCCGAAGCGCGAGACCTCGCGCTCGATGGCCGAGATGATGATCGGGGCCAACCTGAAGGAAATCGCCAAGCCCATGAGTCGCGGCTTCGGGCCGCCCAAGCTCGCGGCGCAAGGCTTGAGCCTGCCGAAGCCGAGCGAATTCGGCGTCGCGCTGCAAGATGTCGCGCTCGAGCGTGAGGGCCGGCGAGATCTTCGGCGTCGCCGGCGTCGCCGGGAACGGGCAGAATGAACTGATGAGCGCGATGAGCGGCGAGACGCTGGCGCCGACGCCCGAGGCGATCACGCTCGTGGGCCGCGAAGTCGGCCGGCTCGGCGTCACTCAGCGTCGCGACCTGGGCTTATGCGCGGTTCCGGAAGAGCGCAACGGCCATGCGGCGGTCGGCGAGTTCTCGCTCACCGACAATGGCGCGCTCACCGGTCGCGACCGCATGGAGATGGTGCGCTTCGGCCTCATCGATCGTCGGCAAGGCGACCAACTATGCCGCCGAAGTGATCGGCGCCTACACGGTGAAAGCGACGGGCCCGGGCGCGCTCGCCGGCTCGCTCTCGGGCGGCAATTTGCAGAAATTCATCATGGGCCGCGAGATCCTGCAGCGGCCTGAGGCGCTCGTCGTCTGCCAGCCGACCTGGGGCGTGGACGCGGGCGCCGCGGCCGCCATCCACCAGGCGATCGTCGATCTCGCCGCGCGTGGCTCGGCGGTCATGGTCATCTCGCAAGACCTCGACGAACTGCTCACGCTTTGCGACACGATCGCCGTCATCAATCTCGGCCGCCTGTCGGCGCCGATGAAGGTCGGCGAGGTTTCGATCGAAGAGATCGGCCTCCTCATGGGCGGCGTGCACGGCGACCCAGCGGCGACGGTCGAGATGACAGAGGCCCTGCATGCGCATCCGGCTTGAGAAGCGGCTGACGCCGAGCCGTTTCATGCAGATCGCGACGCCGGTCGCCTCCGTGCTTCTGACCATGGCGCTCGGCGCGATCATCTTTCAGTTGATCGGCTTCGACGGGCCGCGCGCGATTTATGAGACCTTCATCACGCCCGTCGTCGCCTCATACAAGTGGCAGGATGTCGCGACCAAGGCGGCGCCGCTCATCATCATCGCGCTCGGCCTATCGCTCGGCAATCAAGCCAAGATCTGGAACATCGGCGCCGAGGGCCAGTACATCATCGGCGCGCTCGCGGGCGCGGGCGTCGCCTTCGCTCTGCCCAATGCGCAAGGTTTCTGGGTCATCCTGCTGATGATCGCGGCCGGGATCGTGGGCGGCATGGCCTGGGCGGCGATCCCGGCTTTCTTGAGGACGCGCTACCGGGTGTCCGAGGTGCTGTCCACCCTGATGCTGGTCTATGTCGCGCTGCAGGTGCTCAATTATCTGGTCAGCGGCCCGTGGAAGGATCCGAACGGACACAATTTCCCGCAGACCCCGCCGTTCACCCCGGCTGAGCTCCTGCCGCACGCCATCGCCGGAACCGCCATTCCGCCGGGCCTCATCGTCGCCATTGTGCTGACCCTCGTGTTCTGGCTGCTCGCCACGCGCTCGGTCTACGGCTTTTCGGTCCGCACTGTCGGCGCGGCGCCCCACGCCGCGCGCTATGGGGGCTTCGACGCCTCGCGCACCGTCTGGTCGACGCTCATGATCAGCGGCGGGATGGCCGGATTAGCGGGCATTCTCGAGGCCTCGAGCCAACTCGGACAGATCAACCTGGGCTTCCCCTCCGGCTACGGCTTCACCGCGATCATCGTTTCGTTCCTCGGCCGCCTCCATCCGGTCGGCGTGTTTCTCGCCGGGCTGATCCTCGCCGTCACCTATGTCGGCGGCCAGGTGGCGCAGACGGTTGTGCACGTGCCCAGCGCCACCGCCGGCATCTTCCAGGCGATGATGCTGTTCTTCATTCTCGCCAGCGACATTCTGGTCCGATACCGTTTGCGCGTCATTCGCCGCGCGCCGCGCGCCGCGCCCGCGGAGGCTGTCGCGTGAATATCCGTTTCTTCATCGACGCCCTCATCACCGTGGTCGGCGTGACGACGCCGATCCTGCTCGCCGCAACCGGCGAACTGGTGGTTGAGAAGAGCGGCGTGCTCAATCTCGGCATCGAGGGCATGATGCTGATCGGGGCCGTCACCGGCTTCGCCGTCACCATGAACTATGGTCCCGATCTCGGCGATATGGCGCCCTGGTTCGGCGTCATCGCCGCCGCGCTCGCGGGCGCCGCCTCCTCTATGCTGTTCGCGGTGCTGGTGTTGACGCTCGGCTCCAACCAGGTGGCGACCGGCTTAGCGCTCGCGATCTTCGGCATCGGCCTCTCTTCGCTCATCGGCGCAGGCTATGTGGGCATGATCGTGCCGTCGTTCAATTCCGTCTTTCCCGATTCGCTCGCCGGCGATCCGCTGTGGCGGGTCGTGTTCGGCTACAGTCCGCTCGTCTATTTCGCGCTTCTCATGGTCTTCGCTGTCGGCTGGTTCCTGAACCGCACGCGCGCCGGGCTCATCTTACGCGCGGTCGGCGAGAACGATCTTTCCGCCCATTCGATTGGCTATCCGGTGATCGCGATCCGTTACGCCGCGATCGCCTTCGGCGGCGCGCTGGCCGGAATCGGGGGCGCTTATTTCTCGATGGTCATCACGCCGATGTGGGCCGAGCAAATGACCGCGGGGCGTGGCTGGATCGCGCTCGCGCTGGTGGTTTTCTCCGGATGGCGAGCCGGGCGGCTGCTGGCGGGCGCTTACTTTTTCGGCGTCCTGATGACGCTCGAGCTTTACGCCAAGGCGTCCGGCTTCTCATTCCTGCCGTCGCAATTCTGGGCGGCGATGCCCTATATCGCAGCCGTGGTCGCGCTGGCTGTCATCTCGGCCCGCGAGGTCGCCGGAAGCGAGGCCCCGGCCTGCCTCGGCCGGCCGTTCCTGCCCAACAGCTAAGAGACTGGCCAGGGAGAGAAACGATGAACAAGGTTACCCGACGCCGTCTCATCAAGACGGCCGCGGCGGCGGGATTGGCGCTGCCGGGCTTGTCTCGCAGCGCCTTCGCCGCCGACCCGCTCAAGATCGGCTTCATCTATCTTGGCGCAATCGGCGACTGGGGCTGGACCTGGTCGCACGAACAGGGCCGCAAGGCGCTCGTCGACGCGCTCAAAGGCCAGGTCGTCGCCGACTACGTCGAGAACGTGAAGGAGGATGCGAGCGCGATTCCAGTCATGAAGGACCTCGCTCAGCAGGGCCACAAGCTCATCTTCACCACCTCCTACGGTTACATGGACCAGACGATCGAGGTCGCCAAGCAGTCCCCAGGCGTCAAATGGGAGCATTGCACCGGCTACAAGCGCGCCGACAATGTCGGAACCTACAACTCACGTTTCTATCAGGGCCGAGCGGTCACCGGCACAATCGCCGGCATGATGTCGAAGACCGGAACGATCGGCTTTGTCGGGTCGTTCAAGATCCCGGAAGTGGTGATGGGCGTGAACGCGTTCACGCTCGCCGCACAGGCCGTCAATCCGAAGATCACCACCAAGCTCGTGATGATCGACACCTGGTTCGATCCCGCCAAGGAGGCCGCCGCGGCGGAGACGCTGGCCAATCTCGGCTGTGACGTCATCGCCCAGCACGTCGATTCTCCGGCGGTGCTCCAGGTCTGCGAGAAGCGCAAGATTTACGGGTTCGGCTACGGCGCCGACATGTCGCGCTTCGCGCCGCATGCGCAGCTGACGGCGAGCCTGGACCTCTGGGGCCCCTATTACATCGAGCGCGCCAAGGCGGTGCTCGGCGGCTCGTGGAAGTCGGACGACGTCTGGTGGGGTTTGAAGGAAGGACTCTTGGACATAGCCCCCTACAATAAGGCCGTGCCGGAAAACGTGCGCGCCGCCACAGAAAAAATCATTGCCGGCATCAAGGCCGGAACCTACGAGGTGTTTACGGGCCCGATCGCGGATCAGAGCGGCAAGGAACGCATCGCCAAGGGCCAGCGCATGGAGGACAAAGACCTCTTGGTGATGGACTGGTACGTCAAGGGCGTGCAGAGTTGACCACCTCATCCAGCGCTTCGCGCCACCTTCTCCCCGAGGGAGAAGGTGGAAAACGCCGGCGCTTCTTCGCTTCTCCCTCTGGGAGAAGGCGGCACGCAGTCGGCCGGATGAGGCAGCGTCATGCGATTCGTTTGCGTAGTTAGGCACGTTTCTTGCTTCTGTTTTGGCGTTTCCGGCCCCTCTGAGGGGCTGAGCAAATGGAGAAAAATGTGAGCTTCCTCACTCGCCGCAATTTCCTGAAGACCACCGCCGCAGGGCTGGCGACGGCGCCGATCCTTGGCCGCGGCGCCTTCGCCGCCGAACCCCTGAAAGTCGGCTTCATCTTCCTCGGCCCAATCGGCGACTATGGCTGGACCTGGGCGCATAACAAAGGGCGTCTGGCGATGGACGCCGCGCTCAAGGGCCAGGTCGTCTCGAGCTATGTGGAGAATGTGAAGGAAGACGCGAGCGCCGTGCCGATCCTGAAGGACCTTGCGCAGAATGGCTCCAAGCTCATCTTCACGACTTCTTATGGCTATATGGATCAGACGATCGAAGTGGCCAAGCAGTTCCCGGGAGTAATGTTCGAGCATTGCACCGGCTACAAACACGCCGACAATGTCGGCACCTACAATTCGCGCTTTCATCAAGGGCGAGCGGTCGAGGGCACAATCGCAGGCATGCTGTCGAAGTCCGGGACGATCGGCTATCTCGGCTCTTACAAAGTGCCGGAAGTCGTGCTCGGGGTGAATTCGTTCACCCTGTCCGCACAGGCGGTCAGTCCGAACATCAAGACGAAGCTCGTGATGATCGATTCGTGGTTCGACCCGGCAAAGGAAGCGGCGGCCGTGCAGACGCTCATTAACCTCGGTTGTGACGTCGTCGCCCAGCATACCGACAGTCCTGCCGGCCTTCAGGTGTGCGAGCAGCGCAAGGTCTGGTGTTTCGGGCAAGGCGCCGACATGTCGCGCTTCGCCCCGAAGACGCAGGCGACCGGCATCGAGGATATCTGGGGGCCCTATTACACCTCGCGCGCGAAAGCGATGCTTGACGGGAGCTGGAAGCCCGACGACGCGTGGTGGGGCTTCAAGGAGGGCACGGTCGTCATGTCGCCCTACAACAAGGCTCTGCCGGACAATGTGAAGGCCGCCGCTGACAAGATCATCGCCGGCTGGAAGGACGGCGGCTACGACGTTTTCACCGGGCCGATCGTCGACCAGGAGGGCAAGGAGCGCGTCGTCAAGGGGCAGCGCATGGAGGATAAAGACCTTGCCGTCATCGACTGGTACGTCAAGGGCGTGCAGAGCTAGGCTCCCGATTTCGCTCCCCCCGTCTCGCGGGGAGAGGGTTAGGGACGCCCTTTTTTCTTTCGGTGAGCGTTACGCCTGCTCAAAGAGCGGCGCTTCGTCCCGCTGCCGTCCGCCGACTGTGGCCATGTAGCTTGCGGAGAAAGCGCCGACCAACAGGGAGATGAAGGCCCAAAGGGTGACATAGACCCCGGTTTTGCGAGCGGCGTCCGCCGCCTCCTTGGCCTTATCCGCGGCCTGCTGCTTTGCTTTCTGCGCTTGGTCAAACACGTCGGAGACGCGCTTCTCCGCGTCCGGTTGACTCAACCCCGTCCGGCTCGCGACGAGTTGAGCCAGATAAGTCTTATCTCCGGCAGGAAGATCGCCGTTGTAGAGAGCGCGGGTCAGAATCCGGCCACCCTCCGCCATCCGTGCGGCGCCCTGGTCGCCTGGCGCCGGGTGATCGGAGCGCCAGAGCATATCGGAAAAATAGCTCGTCGGATCGCCCATCGCCGACGCGGCCTGGCCGGTCGCCGAACCGACGGCCTCTGTCGCCGCGCCTGCGAGTCGCGCGGCGCCGCTCGCGGCCGAGCTTGCGGCCCAGGCAAGCAGCGTTGCGGCGATGACCGCCCCGACCGCCCAAACCAGGAGGCCATGCGCGGTATCGCGAAAGAAAACCTCATCGGTGTGCACGCGCGCCCAACGGGTCCGCAGTCGCCCCGCCAAGTAACCGCCCACGCCCGACGCGAACAGCTGAACGGCGATGAACCACGCTGCGGCGAGCACGGTGAATGTCGTCACCGAAGGGTTGTTGCTCGACCATGGCGAAACCGAAACGAGGCCAATGCCCGCCCCCAGCGCCACCAACGCCAGGGAGAACGCCGCAGCAACGAAGGCGCCCGCGAAGACGGCCGCCCAGGAGACGCCAGAGACCGTGTCGATAGCTGTGTCGACCACTGTCGCTGTCGACAATGGCGCACGGGTTGCGACTGTCGCCTGTCCCATTTTTCAAACCTCGCGGTAACAGCAAACAATCAAGTCCGGGCGTCGCCCGGTCACGGTCATGCCGGTGCTGGACTTCTAGGTTGCGATGACGATTTAGGGAACGGGGATTCTCAAGAGGATGCGAATTGGATTCAAGGCTGATTTTGGGGAGATCGGCTTTGGATTGTGACAGGCTTCGAGATGACCAGTGGGAGCGGCTTAAGGAGTTTGTGCCCGGCGGCCGGAAGGGCAAGCGGGTCCGCGCACCGACAATCGCCGGTTTCTGAACGCGCTCTTGTGGATGGCCCGCTCAGGCGGGCGCTGGCGCGATCTGCCTGAGCGATTGGGCGACTACGAAACCGTAAAGCGCCGCTATTACCGCTGGATCGAGATGGGCGTTCTGGACGACATCCTCGCCGCCTTGGCGCGCGAAGCGGATCTGGAATGGCTGATGATCGACTCCACCATCGCGGGGGCGCATCAGCAGGCTGCCGGCGCTCGCCGGCAAAAAGGGGGCGGACGCCCAAGGCCTTGGCCGCTCCCGCGGCGGCCTGAGCACCAAAATGCACGCCGCCGGCGATGCGCTTGGCAATTCGGTGCGCCTAATCGGCTCGCCAGGCCAACGCAGCGACATCGCCTTCGCGCACGAACTGATCGAAGGCTTCACCCCTGACGCCACAATCGCCGACAAAGGCTACGACGCCGATCATTTGTGCGCCGAGATCACTGAAAGCGGCGGCGAGCCTGTCATTCCGCCCAAGCGGAACCGCACGTTCAAGCCTCCCTATGACGCCGAGCTCTACAAGGAGCGCAACATCATTGAGCGCTTCTTCAACAAGCTCAAGCAATTCCGCCGCGTCGCGACACGCTACGACAAGCTGCTGGCCAACTTCATGGGCTTCGTCAAACTCGCCGCCATCGTCATCTGGCCCAGATAGTTAAATCGTCACTACGTCCTAGGGGCCGGCGAATTTATGCAATAGATCAAAACGCGGCCGTCGATTCGGTCCGTCGCCTCGATGGCTGGTTTGGAGTTGTTGTGACCACCGTCTGAACGGCGAGGTTGGGCGCATTCCGGCCGAAGACGGAGCCGAGACGGCAGCGTCTCAAGCCACATCAAATGTTTGCGTAGGGGAGAGGACAATGCTGCCGCCAACTGCGGGCTAAATTGAACACAATTGACTGCTACGATTGAAAGTAACGGGGGCGACGCTCGCCTCACCCATGAGGCACTTCGCTAAAGCATTCCACAAGCGATGTGCCGAGGGGACGACAATTGACCTATGTCGTCGACGAGAACTGCATTCATTGCAAGATCATGGATTGCGTCGAAGTGTGCCCTGTGGACTGCTTCTATGAGGGCGAGAACATGCTCGTCATCCATCCCGACGAGTGCATTGATTGCGGGGTTTGCGTGCCGGAATGCCCAGTTGACGCGATCAAGCCGGACACCGATCCGGGGCTCGAGAAATGGTTGCGGCTGAATGCCGAATTCACGAAAGTTTGGCCAAACATTACGATGAAAAAACCGCCTCCGTCTGACTCTAAGGATTGGGAGGGGAAGCCGGACAAATTCCAATTCTTCTTACCAAATCCCGGCGCGGGCGATTGATGCGACGCGGGCATCTCCGGCTCGACGGAGAGGGGCCTATCTGATGCGAGAAGGCGCGGTAGCTGTCGAACGGGAAAGCCAGAAGCGGCATTTTGGGCAAGTCGCGCCGAGTGGCTGTGACTGGGATTCAAGTTTTGCGATCCGCCGCTAAAGCGTGATCGTTGGAGGAAGGCAGTCGGTGTTCTCGATCTCCGCGTAAACAAGAGCAGCAGGCGTGACCCGGAATCATCTGGACAGCGCAATCGATGCACTTGCCATCGTGGAGCACATGCAGAAAGAGACACACCTGCCGATCGTAATAACAAAACCGCGCGAGAGGGCATGTGCTCACCGTCGAGGAACTTAGGCGCCTCGCAAACTTAGAGTGCTCCCGTGCCCACCGGAACTATTCCCGTTAAATGGTGTCGGGAGTACCCAACAGGCTTGGCGCTCGCGCAAAGGGCAACTATCTACATCGGGCTTAGGACCCGAGCCGAACGCCAGCGCATCTTAGCGTGAGGCCGGCATCGCAGGTCAAACCGGGAGCGAAGCCCATGAAATTCCGTCCATTGCACGATCGTGTCGTCATCCGCCGCATCGAAGGAGAGGAAAAGACAAGGGGCGGCATCATTATTCCCGACACTGTCAAAGAGAAGCCGCAGGAGGGCGAGGTCATCGCCGTGGGGCCTGGCGCTCGGGACGAGAGCGGCAAGCTAGTGGTACTCGAACTCAAAGCGGGCGATCGGGTGCTGTTCGGCAAATGGTCCGGCACCGAGGTCAAGATCGACGGCGAGGACCTTTTAATCATGAAGGAGTCCGACGTCATGGGTGTGATCGAGGGCGCAAGCGCCACGAAGAAAAAAGCGGCCTGACGCCGCCTATCCCCTCATCTCGAACCATGGATTGAACATCATGTCCGCTAAAGACGTACGCTTCTCCTTCGACGCGCGCGACCGAATGCTGCGTGGCGTCGATATCCTCAATAACGCGGTCAAAGTGACGCTCGGTCCGAAGGGCCGCAACGTGATCCTCGACAAGTCATACGGGTCGCCGCGCATCACCAAGGATGGGGTGACCGTCGCCAAGGAAATCGAACTCGAAGACAAATTCGAGAACATGGGCGCTCAGATGGTGCGTGAAGTGGCCTCGAAGACCAGTGACAATGCGGGCGATGGCACCACTACCGCCACGGTGCTAACCGCCTCGATCATGAAGGAGGGCCTCAAGCTGGTCGCCGCCGGCATGAACCCGATGGACTTGAAGCGCGGCATCGATCTGGCGGCGGCGGCCGTCGTCAAGGACATCGAGCGCCGCGCCAAGAAGGTCAAGTCCTCCGAAGAGATCGGCCAAGTCGGCACGATCTCCGCCAACGGTGACAAGACGGTCGGCAAGATGATCGCCGACGCGATGAAAAAGGTCGGCAACGAGGGCGTGATCACGGTCGAGGAGGCGAAGACCGCTGTGACCGAACTCGACGTGGTCGAGGGCATGCAGTTCGATCGCGGCTATCTGTCGCCCTATTTCATCACCAACGCCGAGAAGATGATAGCCGAGCTCGAGGACCCTTACATTCTCATCCACGAGAAGAAACTCTCTTCGCTGCAGCCAATGCTGCCCATCCTCGAGGCTGCCGTTCAGGCTGGCAAAGCTCTGCTGATAGTCGCTGAGGACATCGAGGGCGAAGCGCTGGCGACGCTGGTCGTCAACAAGCTGCGCGGCGGCCTCAAGGTTGCGGCCGTGAAGGCCCCTGGGTTTGGCGACCGGCGCAAGGCGATGCTTGAAGACATCGCGGTCCTCACATCTGGCACAATGATCGCCGAGGACCTCGGCATCAAGCTCGAGAACGTGACCCTTCAGATGCTCGGCACGGCCAAGCGCGTGCGGATCGAGAAGGAAAACACCACAATCATCGATGGCGCCGGCAAGAAGCAGGACATCGATGGGCGGATTGCGCAGATCAAGGCACAGATCGAGGACACCACCTCCGACTACGACAAGGAAAAGCTGCAGGAGCGTCTCGCCAAGTTGGCGGGCGGGGTCGCGGTCATCCGCGTCGGCGGTTCGACTGAGGTCGAGGTCAAGGAGAAGAAGGATCGCGTCGACGACGCGATGCACGCAACCAAGGCGGCCGTCGAGGAGGGCATCGTGCCCGGCGGCGGCGTCGCGCTGTTGCGCGCCAAGACGGCTATTGGCAAGCTCAGTAACGAGAACGCCGACATCCAGGCCGGCATCAACATCGTGCTCCGGGCGCTTGAGGCCCCAATCCGCCAGATCGCGGAAAACGCGGGGGTAGACGGCTCGGTCGTCGTCGGCAAAGTGCTTGAGAACAAGTCGCAGACCTTCGGCTTCGACGCCCAAAGCGAGCAATATGTCGACATGTTGAACGCCGGCATCGTTGATCCGGCGAAGGTGGTGCGGATCGCCCTGCAGGACGCTGCGTCGGTCGCCGGTCTCATGATAACCACCGAGGCCATGGTCGCGGAGACGCCCAAGAAGAAGGAGCCTCCGGCCATGCCGGGCGGCGGCGGCATGGGTGGCATGGACTATTGATCAGCGAGATGTCGGGCACGGGGCCGTTGTCATGCGGCCCCGAAGCCGACCACGCGCCGACGCGGGCGAGCGCGTAATGTGAAATAGGCTCGGTGAGTTAACCCGGCCTACCCTCGGCGGTTTACGGGCTTATCAGGCCGATCAGGGCTCTGGCCCTCGCCGAACCGCGATTGCCGCGCCATCGGCGGATGGCCGCTGCCTTTCCTCATTGTAACTTTGGACCCAGCGCTCGACGATGCCATTACAAGACGGCGCGTGGCCAAAGAGGCGCGGCCCACGCGTACAATATCAAGAGCCATATCAAGAGCCATCGCGATCAGGAGCGCGGATGGGTCGAGCAAGCCGAGACGGCCTACGCGCGCTTCGTCTCCGGTTGGAACCCGCGTGGTCCCAAGCGGGTGCGCACGGGCGCCGCAACCGAGGGGCGACGGTGAAGGCTGCGCGGCAGGGCTTGCGCCTCGCGCCCTGCTCTTCGCCGCGCGGTCACCCATGCGCGAGAGGAAAATAGCGCAGATCGCGCAAGAATCAGATCCCGAAAGAAGACACTTGTCGATCACATCAGTCGGTTGCGGGCTCTTGGTCTTGGCGCGCCAATGGTCGATATCCTCGAGCGCCAGGTAGAGCTCATATTCGTGGTGCTCGGGGTTGCCGCAATATTCCGTGCCGCGATCAGTCAGCACACGGCAGAGCCTCACCTCCCTCGCATCATAGAACGGCACGACGCGATCGTTGACGAGAGCAGCCGCGGTGATCGGCGTCTTGCGATCATAGAGCTTGGCGAGGGCGGCCTTAGCGTAGGTGTCGATGAAGGTCTGCTGGCAGCTGCGGCCGACCCCCTTCATGTTGCCGACGTGAGACAGGTATCCTGGGCGCCGCAAGAGCTCGGACATTCGCTCTCGAACTCGCCATGCGCCTCCTTTTCGCTCTTGGCCTTCTCCAACGCGGCGAGCTGGCTTTCGGTCAGCCCCAGGCCTTGCCTCAAGCGACCTTGGCTTCGAGCGCCTTGAGCCGTTTCTTCATCGTCTCAAGATCATGGCGTTGCCAGACCCCGCGCACCCCGGCCGGCGAAATCGAATGGCCGAGCTTTGCGAAGCTCGTTGGCGATGCGGATTTGGCCATAAGCCGGCCGGTCCAGCGAAAGCTCGACGATGATCGCCTCGATGATCGCCTCAACGTCGGGCGGCGTGCGGTTCTTCAAGATCGGTTTGCGCCGCGTCAGCTCTTGCCGCGCCAATTCGCCGCCGGCGTCGTAAAGCTCCTTGAAGCGATAGAAACTGTCGCGCGCGTAGCCCATCATTTTGCAGGCCTGGCTGACATTGCCGAGCTGCCTGGCCAACTCCAGCAGCCCTACCTTGGCGCGGATGATCTTCTGTTCCTTGGTCATCGTCGGTGTCCTTTCGAAACGCCGAGGCCGGGCGCTGCGAACCCCGACCACTCCGCGCCCGGCCTCCGCTTCCCCCTCAGCTATGACACCAACTGTCAGATTAAGTCTTAACTACTGCACCCTTGGCGTCGCTGGTCGGATCCCACCAGCCTTTACCGCCGTGGCTGACGATCAGGATCTCGCCCTTTCCGCGGCGATACTTCAGGCTGAGCTTGGTGCTCTCCTTCCGGTCGAGCATCCAGGGCGGCAGTGTACGCTCGAGCACGACGGCGCAATGCACCTTGTCGCGCAGCTCTTCGATTTCCGGGTCGCTCATGATCGCTCCTTGCGTTTGAGCGCAGGAGCTCGGCTGTCTGGCCTTAGGCTTCTCTTCGCCCCTGCCCCTGCCCACCGACCGCGAGGCGGGCGCGCTGCAAGGGCGCGCGGAACGCGCGGGAGCCCCGCGACGAACCCTTGTCGGCGGGGCCGGCGCTAGCGGTAGCCATCCTTTTCTCCTTCGCTCACCAGGCGAAGGATCGGAGGCGATGGCGCGAACAGGAAATCCCTGCCGCGATCAGGGCCGCCTGATCAATGGCCAGCGGGGGGCCGGTGGCTCGGGAACATCTGCCTGACCGAGGTCATGTACGCGTGAAGCTCAGGATCTTTGGCGGCCCGATTCTCCATGCGGCGCAGCGAATGCAGGACGGTCGTGTGGTCCCGATCATCGAAGAAACGCCAGGCGGAGCGCCTCTGTCGGCCCAGGATGTCGTCCACAGGCACGCCGGTTCTTTGCGAGGCCGCTCGAAGCGCCGCTTTCGCCGCATGGAAGAGCGCGCGGCGCTTCTGCCAATCGCCGTGATCCCGGTACATCCCCTCATGGATCGGCGCGCCGCGTCTTTCGCGACGCCATTGACAATCGGCATGGTCGCTTCTCGGTGAGACCAGGGCGACCCATCGGGACCATCGCTCAAATCCTAGAGGCCGGCCGCACCGATGCTATCGCCGCTGGGCCGCGGCTGGGCTTGGGAGGATGGAGATCGATCCCGCTTAGCAACCTATCCGGCTGGCTACGGCTGTATCTGCTTCGCCTTCGACGGCGGGGACAAGGTTCGCGGCGAGAAAGTCCACGAATACTCTGAGCTTGCGAGAGAGATGCCGGCTCGACGGCCATAGGACCCGAAGAGGTCCGGACCGATCTGTGTAGCCGTCGAGCACGGTGACGAGTAGGCCTTCTCGAAGTTGCCGGCCTATCGCGAAGTCGGGCAGATAGGCGATCCCCAGGCCTTGTTCAGCCATGTAGATCAGCGGTTCAGTTGTGCTTGCCACAGCTGTCCTGGGTTCGGTCTCGCCGCCGGCATGCTCGGACAGCACCGGCGACCGCTCGAACCTTCCGCTGGTCGGAAACTTGTGGTGCAGGCACGCGTGCGCCTTGAGGTCGTCCGGGATCAGAGGGACACCCTTCGCAGCCAGATAGGCCGGGGCCGCGACGAGGCGTCGGCGATATAGGCCCAGAGCCGGGGACATCAAACGCAAGTCGCCGATCTCGGCGAAGCGCACTACCGCGTCGAAGCCCTCCTCGATCACATCGACGACCCGGTCGCTGAAATCGAGATCCAACACTATCTCGGGATAGGCTCGCATGAAGGCGACGAGAGTCGGCATCATCAAGATGCCGATCAACGGGCCGACACGCAATGTGCCGCGCGGGGCCTCGTGCGTCTGAGACAATTCAATCTCGGCCGCTTCGATTTCTGAAAAGATGCGCCGTCAGTGTTCGAGGAATAAGGCGCCCCCCGCGGTTAGTGTAATGCTACGCGTGCTGCGGTGGAGGAGGCGTACCCGGAGCCGTTCCTCCATCCGCGCCACTGCCTTGCCGATCGCCGACGACGACACGCCGAGTTGCCGTCCCGCAACCGTGAAACTTCGGGCTTCCACCGCCCGAACGAAGGCATTCAGTGATCCCAGGCTGTCCATCCGCGGACCCTCCATTGCGGACAATCGAGTCCGATATGTTTGGAGCTACGGCCCATTGTTCAAACTTTGGCAGCCTCTATCTCTGGGCCACGTCAACGCATTCGTCTTTCTCGGATCGGCGCCAGCTTCATCCATCGCCCGCCACGCTCTGAACGTCGGTGGCGCGAAGGCCGCGTGCTGATCCGGCGAAGGGGTTGGGACAAGATGAGCACCACCGAAGCCAACCGGACGAGCAACAGTAAGAACGAAGGCCTCGACGTCATCATCGTCGGCGCGGGATTTGCCGGTTTCTATCTACTTGACCGCCTGCGTGGCATGGGCATGTCCGTTGTGTTCGAGGCCGGGGACGGTCCGGGCTGCGTCTGGTACTGGAATTGTTACCCTGGGGCTCGCGTCGATTCTCCCGGGCCAATGTATCAGTTTTCGCGCGACGACCTGTGGCGAGACTGGAGGTTCAGCGAGCTCTATCCCTTGTGGCAGGAAATCCGCGCGTATTTCCACTACGTGGACGAGAAACTCGGCCTCAGTCAGGACATTCGCTTCAACAGGCGCGTAGCCGAGGCAGAGTTCGATCCGGCGCGCAATCGTTGGACTGTCCGTTCAAGCGACGGCTCCGTGACGAGGGCCCGCTATTTCGTGCTCTGCATCGGCCTGGGTGCAAAGCCCTATGTCCCGGCGCTGCCGGGCCTGAACGATTTCGCTGGGGAGCACCATCATACGGCGCTTTGGCCACAGCAAGGCCTTGACTGGCCGGCAAGCGGGTCGGGGTCGTCGGGACAGGAGCGAGCGGCGTGCAGGTGGCCCAGGAAGCCGCCAGCATGGCGGCTCACCTCACCGTCTTCCAGCGCACGCCTAATTTGGCTTTGCCGATGCGACAGAGGAAGCTCGACGACGACACGATCCGCCGCATGAAGGAGGGCTATCCATAGGCGCACCAAAAGCGCAGGACGACCTTCGGAGGATTCGACTATCAATTCCTCGACAGGTCCGCGTGCGAGGTGTCCGAGGACGAGCGGCGAGCGACGCTCGAACGCATTTGGGAGATCGGTGGCCCGGCGCCGTGGGTTGGCTCGTTCAACGACATCCTCACGAATGAACGATCAAACCGCGCCGCCTACGACTTTTGGCGCGACAAAACGCGAGCTCGCATCAAGGATCCCGCTCTTGCCGAGTTACTCGCGCCGACGAAGCCAATTCACCCCTATGGCGCCAAGCGGCCCTCACTTGAACAGAACTTCTTCGAGATCTTCAATCAGCCCAATTTGAGTCTTGTCGATCTCCGTAAAACCCCAATCGAAAGAGTGACGCGCAGCGGGATCACGACGACCGCCGGCGGGCATGACCTGGACGTTCTTGTCTTGGCCACACGTTTCGACGCGGTGACTGGTGGGCTGACCGGCATCGATATCCGCGGCACGCAAGGCGAGACGCTGCGGGAGAAATGGGCGAAGCGGGTTCACACTCTGAACTGGACCCCATCCGTAGGACCACGAGGGGTTGAATTTAAGGTGTGATCTCGCCTGCCCTTGTCCTTCAAGAATCAGCTGCTTCTCGGTGCTTCTGTCTCTGCTGTGGGTATGTGGGCAACGCGTTTGCGTTGTCCAAGCGAAGCGGCATATCCACAGCCTTCGCCCCGCCTCGATTTTGTCCATGCCGCCGCGCCACACGGCCATCGGCATTTGGTTGTTCATCGCCTGGTGAGGGCGCCGAAAATTGTAGAAGGTCATCCAGGAACTGATGCCGGACCGCGCCTCGCAGCCATCGGCGTAGGCTTTCAAATGCACTTCTTCATACTTGATCGAGCGCCACAGCCGTTCGATGAAAATGTTGTCCATGAAGCGGCCGCGTCCGTCCATCGAAATCTCGACGCCGGCCGCCGCGAGCTTGCCGGCGAAAGCCTCGGCGGTGAAAGTGGAGCCCTGGTCGCTATTGAAAATCCGTGGCTTTCCGAACCGAAGCAGCGCCTCTTCCAGCGCCGCCGCGCAGAAGCTCGCATCGTTGGTGTTCGACAGCCGCCACGCCAGAACCGCTCGGCTGGCCCAATCGATGATCGCCACCAGATAGAGGAAGCCGCACGCCATCGGGATGTAGGTCACGTCGGCCGCCCAAACGTGGTTCGGCTCGACAATCTTCAGGCCGCGCAGCAGGTAGGGGTATATCTTGTGCCCGGGCGCGGCTTTGCTCGTGCCGGGGCGCGGAACCAGCGCCTCGATCCCCATCACCCGCATCAACCGCCGCACTCGCTTGCGGTTGACCCCACGGCCTTCCTTGTTGAGTTCGAAGGTCATTCGCCGCGAGCCGTAGAACGGAAGTTCGAGATGCAGTTCGTCGATCCGGCGCATCACCGCCAGATCGTCGGCCCCGGCGAGGGGCTTGGCGCGGTAGACCCCCGCGCGCGTCACGCCACAAGCGCGCATTGGCGACGCACCGACAGGTCCTTGCCAGGCCGTTCGACCATCGCTCTTCGATCGGGTGCGCTCATCGCCCTGGCCTCCTGGCCAAGAAATCCCGTTCGACCGTCAGTTGGCCGATCTTGGCGTAGAGCTTGGCCGTCTCGCGCTCGCGCTCCTCCTCGTCATCCCCCGAACCGCTCGCCCCTCGGGCGAACAGGATCGCCGCATTGTCGAGAACCTGCTTCTTCCAGGCGTAAATCTGGTTCGGATGCACCCCGTGCCGCTTCGCCAGTTCCGGAACCGTCGCATCCTCGCGCAGCGCCTCGAGCGCAATCTTCGCCTTGAACGCCGCATCAAACTTCTCGCGTGACTTCGTCATTTCTCGCTCCATCGGTTGCGACAGAGCAGGACATTTCACACCTTAGCCAATGGTCCTAAATCCGGGGTCCAGCTCAGATTGTCTTCATCGCGTTGCGCGCGCTTTCTTTGTGTACGTGCTGCCGCCAGTACCCCGGTGCCGCGGCTGGGCGTCGTCTTCGCTCATCTCACCCAGCCGTATCAGCCTTCCCCGAAATTGCAGTCGGGTCGGCCTGCACCTCGACCTTTTCGAGGCTTGCTCGGCGTTCACTCGCGTTGCGGCCCGCACACTCGCGCCGTCACCTATACGTGACCTGATACACCGAAGGCCTCAGCCATTTCGTCACCTCCATGACTGCTCCGGTTGCTTCCGGCTGGAGCGTTTGGCCGCAACTCTGACCTAAGCCCAAGGTTCCTCTGGATTTGAGAGAGCATGAGGTTCGAAGTGGATGCGTTCAAAAGCGCTCTTTACTTGTAGTCTCGAGACCAGAGATTATCGATCGTCCCGATGGTTTGCGGGGTTACAAGCCGGCCCTTGGCAAGACAGCCGTCGGGGGCGCATTTTGGATCCTCGCTCTTGGCGATCGCGATCGCGACGCGAATAGCCTCCTTGGCCTGGCGATAGGTGTCCCAGGTGTCGGAGACGTCGATGTAGCCTTCCTCCATCGGCTTCACCGCAGCCGGAAGAAGATCGTTTGTGGCAAGCCAAACGTGTTTTGCGTCGCCGGTCGGCGCGTAACGGCCAGCGCCTTCCAAAGCCGCCTGAATTGCAGTGTACGCAAAGTCGCTCGCCGCAAACACGCAATTCGCCTCGGGCTTCGCCTTTAGCGCATTCGTGAGACCCGATCGAAACAACTCTGGGTTCCACTCAGTGGGCACTTGGATGACCGTCGTGATGCCGCCCTTGGATGCGGCTTCGTTCCAGCCTTTCGAACGATTAACGGCGTTGACGTCGGTCAAGGCTCCCTGCAGCTCGATGCACTTACCCGTTACACCCTTGGACTTCAGGAGTTCGGCAAAAGCCGCACCAGCCACAAAGGCCTGGTCATAGCTGTCTCCGCCGACATGCGCTGTGGGCTTTGCGCCCGCGGAGGCGCGGTCGAAGGTGATGAAGGGGATGTTGGCGGCCTTGGCGGCCTTGATCGAAGCGCTGATTGCCGCCGAAGTCCTCAGCGCGCGCCATGACGATGTCGACGCCCTTGTTGATAAGATCCTCAATGTTCGCCGCCTGGCGCGCTGGGTCGCCATTTGCGACGTTGAAGATCCATTTAATCGTGACGCCGGCGGCTTCGCCCTGGGCTTTCCCTTCAGACTTGAGATAGTCCTCCCATGCCGTCTCAAGCGAGGATTCCTTCTGGTTCCAGGAGAACCCGATCGTGATGTCCTTGGCCGCCGCCTCACCTCCAAGGATCGCCGAAAGTAAGAAAGCAACGGCCAGCTTCGTTTGCACGTGCATTGTTTACTCCCATTTCTTTTTTCGCCAGCTTGCCTATTTCGTTTGGGATCAACCGGGTCACTCGCGCACCAACACGTTGCGATTTTGACCGAATCGTCCCCTCTTCAGCGCATCTGCATACATTGCGATGAAGATCACGGCGCCCCCAACAAGCCGGTATGAATAGGGATTTGCGCCGTAGTAGTTGAGGCCTGTACGGATCGTCTCGAAAGTCAGTGGGCCAAGCGTCACCGAATAGAGAAGATTGCCCCGCCCGCCGAATAGAGAGATGCCGCCGACCACGACGACGGCCACCGCATTGAATTCGAGTCCACTTCCGAGATAAGCCGTGACGGCGCCGACTTGCAGCGTTGTCAGTACGCCACCAAGAGCGGCAAGCGCGCCGCAGAGAACGAAGTTGCGAAAGATGACCGCTCGGACTGGAATGCCTAGGTCGGAAGCGACAGCTTCGCTGTTTCCGACCGCCATGATCTGGCGTCCGAATCGGGTGCGGCGATGAACAACGTCCAAGGTAAGGAGGACGAACGCTGCTACCACAATGTCAACGAAGAGAGGACCAATCGATAGATTGCCGAGCAGCCGCACTTTTTCGGGCAGGGGCACAAGTCCGGCGTCGGTTAGCTCCAGCCCGACGCCGCGGAACATGATCATGGTGCCAAGGGTGGCGATAAGGGCGTTGACCCGAAGCGCGACCACAATCGCCCCGTTGACAGCGCCCAGAAGCCCGCCAGTCGCCAACGCGATCAGAAGAGCGGCGATTGGATCGACGCCGTAGTCGCGCATCGCCAGCGAGGCCAAGGCAGCTGACAGGAACGCGATGGACCCCACCGAAATGTCGAGCTTGCCCGACATCACCACGAACGCTTCTGCCGCGGAAATTACGATCAACGGCGACATGTCGTGCGCCATATCGTCGAGATTTGCGAGCGTTAGAAAACTACGAGTTGCCACGCTGAAGAAGACGAACACGCTGGCAAGTACAATTGGAAAGCCGTAGCGGGAAAGTACAGTGCTCGCGATAAGGCCAGAGTTCGCGGTATTCACAGACTGAGCTCCGAGCGCGAGGAGTTGTCCGAGACGACGAGCTTGAGTTCGTCAGCAGTCGCCGCGCCCGTGAGTTGGGCGACGATCGCACCGCGCGAAATCACCAGATACCGATCTGAAACCCGCATCAGATCTTCCAACGCCGACGAGACGATCAGGATTGTTCCGCCAGCAAGCGCGAACTCGACGGCCAGCTTGAGAATTTCGGTCTTGGCGCTGACGTCCAGCCCACGCGTCGGCTCGTCAAGAAACAGAAGTCGCGGATTGGTCGCCAGCCAACGGGCCAACACAACCTTCTGCTGATTGCCTCCGCTCAACGTACCGACCGGTTGTTTCGGTCCCGACGCCTTGATACGCAAACGCTCCATCATGCCGTGAACGAGGCGAGTAAGCTTTTTGCCGGCGATCAGGTGTAACCGATTGGTCAGCGCCGACAGCGACGGCAGGGCGATATTGGTCTCGACCGACAGGGGTAGAAACAACCCGTCGCCACGGCGATCCTCGGTGACGAACCCAACAAATCGACGCAACTCTCGGGGGGTGACAGACAAGAGCTCGCCGTTGCGACGCCAACACAGCTCACCCTGGTCAATTGCATCGAGCCCAATAAGGGCGCGAAGGAGTTCGGTTCGCCCGGATCCCAGTAGGCCCCATAGGCCGACGATCTCGCCGGTACGCAGGGTCAGATCCACATTCTTAAGGACGTTCCCACGGGAGAGGCCCTTGACTTGCAGGACCACGTCGCCGCCGTCGTCTGCCGCGTCGCCAGCCGGGGTCTTGCCGAGGCGGACGATATTGTCGGTCTCCCCGAGCATCAGATGGACGACGTCCCTAGAAGTGACGGTACCGGTAGCGGCCGATGCGACCGTTCTGCCGTTGCGCATAATCGTCACGCGCTCGCAGATGGCGAAGATCTCGTCGATGAAATGGGTGATGTAGATGATTGCCGCCTGATCGCGCTTGAGACCGGCAATGACTTCGAACAAACGCGTCTTCTCCCGACCGGTCAGAGACGATGTCGGTTCATCGAAGATAATGACGCGCGGGCGCCGGCGGAGCGCACGGGCGATTTCGACGATCTGGCGGTCGCCGGCGCTAAGATTTTCGACCCTGATGTCGGTCGGGAGGTTGCTGCCAAGCCTCGCGAGGAGTTCCGTTGTGCGCCGGCGCATGATCTCAGGCGCGAGCAAGCCGCCGCGCACCGGAAACTCGTCGGCGTGAACGTTCTCTGCGATCGTCATCGTCGGCAGCAAGCTCAGCTCCTGGTGAACGAAGGCGACGCCGTTTGCTGCTGCGTCGCGCGGCGAACGCAGGCTGACCGGCTGACCGTCAATGAAGATGGCGCCGGACTCTTTCGTCGCCAAGCCGCCGAGAACATTCATCAGCGTCGACTTACCGGCCCCGTTCGCGCCCATCAGCGCCATGGCCTCGCCGCGATATGCTTCAAGAGAGGCTTCTTGGAGCACGACAACCCCGGGATATCGCTTCGAGACGCCGTCAAGGCGTAGAAAGGACTCAGCGGTCATCGCGCTTTCCCTGAGAGGCCGTCGAGGGCGACGTACCCGATAATGACGATTCCCTTGACGATGAGGCTGAGATAGAAGGACACTCCCATTAGATTCAGGCCGTTTGAGACGATCGTGATGAACAGCGCGCCGAAAACCGCGCCGTATGCTTGACCGATTCCGCCATAAATGCTGATGCCGCCAACGACACAGGCACTGACGATATCGAGGACCACTCCGTCGTTGCCCATGTTGGCTGACGCCGAGTCAAGGCGGGCAGCCAAGAGGAGGGCGGCCACGCCGGCCGACAGCCCGGCCGCCACGTAGGTCATCGCCGTCACCCGCTCGATCGGGACACGAGCGACACACGCCGCCCGCTCATTGACGCCGATCGCATAGAGCCAATGTCCGATGACGGTGAAAGAGAGCGCCGTCGAAGCCAGGAGGGTCAACGCTATTGTCGCAAGCACCGCGACGGGAATGCCGAGAGGACGCGCCAGCAGAACGTCGCCAAAGCTCTCGGGAAGACCCGCGATGCTGACTGAGTTCGTCAGCCAAATGCAGGCGCCCTTGGCGATGGTCATTGTCGCGAGGGTCACGACGAAGGGAATCATGCGCAAATAGGCGACCGCGACGCCATTGAGGGCGCCTATCGTCGCGCCGCTAACGATCATGATTGCGGACCCGGTCACTGGGTCGTGTCCAACGCGCATGTAGAGGGCGCCCAAGACGGCGCTCATGGCCATGTTGGCCGGCATGGAGAGGTCAATGCCTCCGCCGATCATCACGACAGACATGCCGATAGCGAGGATGGCCAGCGTGGAGGTCTGAACGAGGATGTTGATGAGATTGTTGAGCCGAAAAAAACTCGGCGCGAACGCCACCAACAGAACGAGCACCAGTGAGAAGACGATAGCCGACGCAATCACTCTTGCGTCGACTCTTCGACGAAAGGTCAGCGAATCTCCGCCGCGCCCATCGAGCGCGGCGTTGGATGGTTCTTAAAAAGGCCGTTCATGCGCAGCAGTGTTGAGGCGCGGATCATTCGACTCTCCGTCGAGGCCGCTCAACCGCGACCGGCGGCGGAACCGATCTCGACGCCGGCGACGTCCAGCGCGGCAGCCGCCATGCAACATTCGGACGCACGACCTTCCTCCCAAGAAACTATTTGATGTGCCTAAACTCTCACTTTGATTGCTGACATGAAACGTTTCATCGGCCCAACCAATCGGCTCGCTCTATTTCTTACGTTTATATTCCTTGCTCTTCGGGGGGGCGATTGCCGCCAACTGTCCTGGTGGTTTGAACGCTCTGCGACTGCAGCTTCGCCGAAAAGCGTCCGTCTCGAAACGAGGCCTCTGCGCCGGCGCATTGCATCGCAACCATTGTCGTCACTCCGGTAGAACGACCCCGAGTTTCGCCAAGAGGCCGCCGTCGACCATGAATTCCGCCCCAGTGCAGAAGCTTGCCCGGTCGCTAGCCAGAAACGTGACAACCTCGGCCACCTCTTCCGGTCGTCCCATGCGACCGAGCGGCTGAGATCGTCCCCAGCTCTCAAGCAACGCCTCTTCGCCCCCTGGCGCGGCGGTCTCCGCCGCCGACATCCGTGTCATGGGCGCATCGATGCAACCCGGACAAACGGCGTTGACGCGGATCCCGTCAATGGCATGGTCGACGGCCATCGCGCGGGTCAAGGCAAGCAACCCGCCCTTGGACGTCGAGTACGCCGCCACCCTATTTTGCGTTGCGATTCCCTGAACCGAAGCGATATTTACAATGGCACCGCCGCTGCGCGCCCGCATATGCGGCAAGACGAAGTGGGAGGCGAGATAGGCCCCGCGAAGATTGACGCTCATGACCATATCCCATGTGGAAGGAGATGTGGCGTCGACTGTTCCGTAAGGCTGAATCGCCGGGTTGTTGATCAGGATGCGGATAGTTCCAAAATGCTCGACGACAGCGGAGACGGCCCTCGCGACCTCCTTTTCTTGGCGGACGTCCGCGGGAACCGGAATGACATCCAAGCCATCTGTGCGCGCCTGCGCCGCCGCATCCAAGAGGACATCTGCGTCATCGCCCAAAATCGCTACGCGTGCTCCGCGCTCCGCAAGCATCCGGGCGCAGGCAAGACCAATCCCGCGGCCTCCTCCCGTCATTAGGGCCGATCTGCCATCGAAATCCTGTGAAGGACTTATCCTTTTTCTCCGGCCGGAGGAGGACAAGTCGACTGTCGCACAACCAGTTCCGCGGAAAACCGTACATGGCGCTTCGCAGTCTTCCCTCCTGCGACTTGTTGAAAAAGGAGTTGCCAGGCTTCGCGTCCGATTTCGCCCGCGGGTTGCCTGATCGCGCTGACGAAGGGACGCACCAGAGTTAACCACTCGAAATCCTCAAACGCCAGCAGGGACAAATCGTTTGGGATATCGACCGCCACTTCCTGAATGGCCTTGAGCGCTCCGAGCGTCACCGGGTTGCAGCATGTGAACAAAGCTGTGAATTGTCCGCTTTTGAGCAGGCGGGCGGTAGATATCCGAATCTCCTCGATCGTGACGCCAACTGTCGCCACTTCACTGCCCCCTGCCCGGTTCTCTTTTATCGCGCGTTCAAATCCGGCAATGCGCTCCCGCGTGTTCCATACGAGAGTAGAATTAGCAGCGAAAACGATGCGCCGATGCCCCATGGAAAGCAGGTAGCGCGTCCCTTGATAGGCAGCTTCTTCGCTATTTGTCGCGACCGTCGCATTGTCATTGTGCGCTTCGGTCCGATCGATCACGACGCAAGGAAATTCTTTGCCCAGGATTGCCTGTAAATCGATCCGTGCGCCGAGCGTAGGTATTACGGCGATGCCGTCGACTTGGCGCGCAATAAGGGTCCGGATTTGCTCCAACGCTCTCAGCCGATCCTCCGCGCACATAACCGTAATGAGAGAATAGCCGGCGGCAGAGGCCGAAGCCTCTAAAGCTTCGACGACTTCTGCAAAGAAGGTGTTTCGGATATCCGGAACGACAAGACCGATCGTGCGGGTCGAGCGGCGCCGCAAACTGGCAGCGACGAAATTGGGGGCGTAGCTGAGACTTTCACACGCTGCTATCACGCGGCTCCGCCGGTCGCTCCTCACTGTTGGGTCATTATTGAGAACCTTCGATACGGTCCCTAGCGACACGGAAGCCGCGGTCGCGACATCCTTCATCGTCGGCTTTCGGAGTTGATTCACTTCTTGTTTTCTGAAACGTTTCATTCATAAACCATCATATAGAAACGTCGGTGTCAACTCCTGGCCGAAAAATGCCAACCCATCGCTTGTCGGATATCCTTGATCGCCTCTTCCGCCGGTTGCTTTTCCGGCCTGGAGGAACACGCCGCGGACCTTGAGGGCGATGATGCTGGACACGGCGTGAAGGGATAGGAACCGTTGAGCTCATCCGGGCGATTTGAAACGCTGCATCTTACGCTCGCGCCGTCGCGTCGGTTGATGGGCAACCTCCTGAAAGCTCACCTAGAGCTCTAGCACCGGTGCATCGGTCTCGCGGCGTCAAGCCGCCGCATGAAGTACAAGGCCAACTAAGCCTCCGACGATCGCGCCGTTCAGGCATATGTACTGCAGGTCGGTGCCTATTTCTGTTTCGAGTTTGTCGGTGATCTGCGCTGTGTCCCAACTCTTAACGATATCCGCCACCCACCGACTGATCGCTCGGCGAGCGCGAGGTAAAGTCATTTCAATCGAGGCAACCTGCCAGGCGTTCAATTTTTGCTGGACGACTTGATCGTCGGCGATCGCGGCGCCGACCCGCTGAAAGGCCCTCGTCACCCAGGAGCGGATTTGAGACGGCTCGTCCGACAGGTTAGCTACGGCGTAGCTTTTGATCTCAACCCACAGCATACGTGCGACGCCGCTTCGCTCGAAACCGGCGAGCGCTGCTCGCACGTTGTATACGATTTGCTCTCTCAGCGCGGGCGACGTCCCTCATGTTCAGCCGTAGTTCTTCAATGGCTCGGTCGACTTCGCCCGACACCTGATGGTCGGGATTTTCCATGAGCGACTCCATCAACAAAGCGGTTGACGACATACGTGTCGATAAATCCTGGGGTATAGCGGGAGGCCCTGCCGAACTCGATCTTGATCGTGTCGCGATTTTTGGACAACCAATCTCGAGGCCAAAGCAGAACCCGTTTGAGCACGGTCCGATCCAGATCGAGTTCGACAATCACGGCCATCAAACGATCAACGACTGTGACGAGGTCGACCGCCTCAGCCTGCGACGCGGCCAGCTGCTCGAGAAATCTTCTTATTTCGACGTCCTCGACCGTCTCGAAGGTTGGCGGAACAAGGTCGCATAGCGCATCGGCGAGTTTGCGGCTGTTGGTCTGGTCAGGCAGCCATTTAGACGCCGTCGCAGCAAAATCGAAGCGAACGAGCCGCTCAACCACGTTCTGCGGGGTCAGGAAATGTGTCTCGATGAAAGCGCCAATGCTGTCGGCGATTTGGTCTTTGTTCCTCGGGATGATCACGGTGTGCGGCATCGGCAGTCCAAGCGGATGACGGAATAAGGCGACGACCGCGTACCAATCCGCGATCGCTCCGGCGATGCCCGCCTCGGAAAAAACGCGCGTAGCCATTGGAGCGCCGGAATGCTGCCCTGCCACATCGAACTCGCAGCGAAAAGCGCGAACATCGCGGCCAGGACTGCAAGGGCAACAAGGCGCATGCGTGAAAGCCGGGCGCGTTTCTCTTCCTCGGTCATATCCAATCCCCGCTGGCCGCGTCTCATCAGCCCCGCGAAGGCACCTTTCTGGATGAGTGCGTTCGGGCGACATTTGCGATTGCGTTTCGAGGGATTCAAACGCGTTGCAGCGTGACGTCGGACCGGACCTCAAGACGGCGGGAGGGCTTCTGAGCGTGACGCAGCAACGGGGAAAGCGGTTCCCTGATTGACAAGCGCATCGCCTTGAGTGCGCGGGAAACGAGGGCGTCGAACGCCGGCCCCGATTTCGAGTCAAAAGATCACCTCACGCAATTCGAAGCGACCTAAACGAACGCGCTAAGGCCGGTGATTGCCTTGCCTACGATCATGGTGTTCATCTCGCGGGTGCCTTCATAGGAATAGATGGCCTCCGCGTCCGCGACGAAACGACCGATATGGTTTTCGAGCAGGATTCCGTTGCCACCAAGGAGTTCGCGCGCATAGCCGACCGTCTCGCGGCACTTGACCGTCGCGTAAACCTTGGCAAGTGACGCGTGCTCGTCTTCCATGAGCCCTTGGTCCTGCAATTGGGCGAGCCGCAGCATCATCGCCTGGCAAGCCGTGACGTTACCGAGCATGCGCACGAGCAGGTCCTGTACAAGCTGGAAGCCGCCGATCGGCTTGCCGAATTGCTTGCGCTCGACCGCGTAGCGAAGCGCATGCTCGTAGGCGCCCATCGCGCAACCCACCGCAAACCATGCGACGCCCGTTCTCGTCATGCGCAGGACTTTGCCGCAGTCCTTGAACGTGTTGGCGTTCTGCAGGCGATCCGCCTCGCTTACGCGGCAATCTTTCAGGGTAATCAGGCCGTTCTGGACGACTCTGCAACGCCATCTTGGTCTTGATCTTCTCGACGGAAAAACCGGGGTTGTCCTTCTCGACGACGAACCCCTTGACCTGTCCTGAAGCTTCGTCCCGCGCCCAAATGACATTGATTTCAGAGAAGGTCGAGTTGCCGATCCATTTCTTTTGCCCGTTGAGCACCCACCCGTCGCCGTCCTTGCGACAGGTCGTCAGCATGCCTCCCGACGTCGCAGAACCCACCAGCGGCTCGGTGAGGCCAAACGATCCGATCTTTTCCCAACGCATCATCGGCGGCAGCCAGCGCTGCTTTTGCGTCTCATCGCCACAGAGATAGATCGAGCCCGCCGAGAGGCCCGTGTGAACGCCCCAGAAGGTCGCGATGGACGAGTCAACGCGCGCCAGCTCCATGGCGATCAAACCGCTCAACAGCCATGTCCCGCCGGCGGCCCCATAACCCTAGGTATCCAATCCCGGCGATATTGACGTCGAGCGCCGCGAGCTTCGGGATGATTTCGTGCGGAAACTGGTCCCTTGCCCAATAGTCTTCGATGATCGGCGCGACCTCGGCCTCCATGAAGTCGCGCACGCGTTTGACGACCGCCCGCTCTTTTTGATCGAGTAAGTCAGCGATCCGGTAGAAGTCGCCGTTCACGGGGGGAGGGACGGATCCTCTTTCTTTCGCGCGAGCCCGATCAGCCAACGTGGGGTCCATCTCTTCCTCCTGTGTTGCCCAAATCGTTGCGCTCCGCCTCCCGCAGGCCCTGACGCCGCGACGCTTGAGCCAAAGATGCGGTCTCGCAGCGATGCGAGGCGCGAAAGGCTTCTGCTTCGCAGGGCGCTACCGACCCGAGGTCATGTCTTCGTCTCTTCGCCTCCCGCGCGACCGACGCTGTCACGCAGCTCTGTCAAGCTCGCCCGCAATCTGTCGCGGACGATCGACGTCGCGTCGGTCGTCGTTTTCTTGGTCAACTCGGCGATGTCGCGTGTGTTCTGCATCGTGAGCTCGAACGCTCTTTTCGCGTAATCCTTCTGCTTGGCGAGCGTGGCTTGCGGATCTCCCACAGGATGAAAGTCGCGCACCATCGCCGACGTTTCCTTAAACGCCGCCTCTATGATCTCGCGCTGCTTGTCCGCAAGCGCCTTGGCGCCTTCCCCTGCTACTTGAGCGGAACGCCCGAGCGCATCGATGTTCTTGAGTTGTATATCGACCAGTTTGTCGACGTCGACCTTGGGCAGGCCAAGCCGAGCGCCAAAAGCCTTGATCTGGTCCATGAATGATTCCGTGGTCATCTCTTCCTCCTCATGTTCCCGCGTCTCAGACAGATTTGCGGGGTGTTATTAGCGCCAGCGATTCAGCAACGAGCGCCGGCTTGTCCGAGCCTTCGATCTCAAGGGTGTTGCTCGTCTTCAGCAGCACCCCTCCGCTTTTCTGCTCAACATTGACCAGCGCGACGCGTAGCCGCACCCGGTCGCCGGCCTTGACCGGCGCAAGGAAGCGCACCTTGTCCAGGCCGTAGTTGAATGCGGCGCCGGCGTCGGTCGGGACAGCCCCAATCTCCATTTGCAGCGGCGCAACAAGCGCGAGGGTCAGGTAGCCATGAGCGATTGGCGCTCGATACGGACTCTCGCGCTTCGCCCGCGCCACATCGACGTGGATCCATTGACGGTCGCCGCTGCATTCGGCGAACTGGTTGATCCGCGACTGGTCCACCGTAACCCAGCTCGACACGCCCAGTTCCTTCCCAACGTGTTGAGCGATTCCGGAAAGAGTGAATTCAGCCATCGCCGATCACCTCGATTGGTCGCTCGCGCCATGGTATCGCCTCGCTTATTCGGCCAAGAACTTCTCAATGATCGCCGCCGATTCGACAGGGCGCGTCACCAGAAACAAATGACCGTCATCAAGAATTTCGAGACGGGCGTTCGGCATGAGGCGCGCCATCACGCGCGCATTGATGATCGGGATGATAGGGTCGTCGGTCCCGGCCAAAATGAGCGCTGGCTGCTTCAACGTCCAAAGCCAAGGCAGGCTGGTCCAGCCTGTCATCGCTATGACCTGGTAGAGGTATCCGCGACCGCTCGCTCCACCCATCGCTCCGGCGTAGGCTTCGATGAGCTGCGGGTTTTGGCGGAAGGCGCCGCCGTAAATCTCCGGAGCGACAGTGCGCATGAAGCCCTTGTCGACGTACCGCCGCGGCGTCGCCATCTTCCACAGCACCCGGGGACTGCCGGGCACCATGATCGCCCCCGGCGACGTCGCCGCCAGCACGAGCTTTCGGCACATATTGTAGTGCTGATGGGCGAACTGCTGCGCAATCCCGCCGCCCCACGACACGCCGCCGATGTCGGCGCGCTTATGGCCAAGTTTCGTCAAAAGTTGCGCGGCTAGACGCGCAATTGACGAGAGCCGATAGGGGTAGGGTGGGGCGGGGGATCCGCCGACGCCCGGCACGTCGAAGATGATCGCTTCCGTGCGCTTCAACGCGCGCAGGAAGGGCTCGGCCAGCTCGAGGTTGGCGCCGATGCCGTTGAACAGCACGAACGGCGGTCGACCCTTAGGACCGCGTTTGATGGCCACTCGCAGGGGCTGCGCCCCGACTTCGATCATCCGAAGCTCGAATTCAGCCCTGTCCAATTCATCATCTGACATGATGACCCGATCGAGATGTCCGAGGGCCTCGCGCATCACTCAAAGACATATGTTCCAGGCGCAGCCGCGCCGGGCGGATGACGATTGCTGCCAAGGCTTGCGGGCGCGGGGATTTCCGCGCCCGAGCGCTCGAAGAGCCAATCTCGCCAGTGTGGCCACCAGCTGCCGTTTCGTTTCTCGCCGGTGCTGGCAAACGCCTCGCCATCCAGCGGCTTCGCTGCCCCTACGGCAAATGATGCTTTCGGATTGGTCGGCGGGTTGAGTAGACTCTGCAGATGGCCGCTGTTCGAGAGGACGAACGTAGTCTTATCGCCGAAGATCTTGGCGGTCCGGTACACGGCCTTCCACGGGGTAATATGGTCAGTGACGCCGGCGACGACATAGGCGTCGGCCTTGACGCGGTTCATATCGATGGCGGCGCCGTTTAACGTCAGCTTGTTCGCGTTGACGAAAGGGTTCGTGAGATACATGTCGACATAGTCGTGATGCAGCCGCGCCGGGAGCGAGGTCGTGTCGGCGTTCCAGAACAAGATGTCGAACGCGGGCGGCTGGTTGCCCATCAAATAATTGTTCACCCAATAGTTCCAGATGAGATCGTTCGGCCGCATCCACGCGAACAGCCGCGCGAGGTCTTGACCGTCAAGGACGCCGCGTCAGCCGCGACGCCTCCTTGGCGGCGCGCAACGTCTCGGGCGTCACCAGGGGGCCGATCGCGCTGTCGCTTGCGCTCGCGGTGTCCAGGACGCAGACAGGCGTGACGATATTCTTGATCTTCGCTTCGCCCTGGCGCGCGAGCCATCCGGCATAGGCTGCGGAGGTGATCCCTCCGGAGCAAGCCCCCATCATCGTCACATCGTCCGAGCTCGCAATCTCCCGAACGGCGTCGGTGCCCTCGTCGAGAGCGGCGACGTAGGTGTCGAGACCCCAGTCGCGCTCTTTGGCGGTCGGGTTGCGCCAGCTGACGCAGAACACCTGAATGCCGGACTTCAGCAGATATTGGACAAGGCTCTTATCGGGAGACAGATCCATGGAGTAGAACTTGTTGATCTGCGGCGGCGTGATGATCACCGGACGCTTGCGCACCTCAGGCGTATCTGGCTGGTATTGAATGACCTCCAACAGCTCATTGCGGTAGACGACCGCGCCTGGCGTCGTTGCGATGTTGACGCCAAGCTTGAAGCGCGACTTGTCGACCTGAGCCGGCAGCCCGCCATTCTCGGCGAGATCGCCAAGGTAGTTCTTAAATCCGCGCCAGAGACTTTCTCCGCCGGTATCGAAGAACTGCCGCACCGCGGCCGGATTGCTCAACGGCATGTTTGTGGGCGAAGCGGCGTCGATGAAGATATTCGCAATAAAGCGAGCGCGCGCCTTGTCGACTTCGCCGAGGCTCGTTTTATCGATGAAGCCGTTCAGGGCGTCGCCCCAGGCGAGATAGGCCTGAAGCAATTGGCGATGAAGCCCGCTATTCTTCCATGTCGCGTCGGCAAAGCGCTTGTCTCCAGCCGGCTGAACGCGCTCGGATTGGCCCGCGCCGATCCGCCCGATCTCGCTGAGAAACGACAGCCATTGGCCACCAGCGACGGCCGGCTCGTTGACCAACGCCTTGAGGAGGATCGCGGCGCTGTCCATTAAGTCCTTGCCGCGCAGGCCGATTAGCGGATTGAGCGCCAGCGTGTTTCGCGCCGCCTCCTCAGAAAGTGAGTCCGGATCGGGCTCGACGCCGGGTTGTTCGGGCATTCCGCCGCGGGTCATACGCCCTCGCCGTATTGCGCGCGCAGCGCTTTCTTGTCGAACTTGCCAACGCTCGTCTTGGCCAACGCTTCAACGAACAGAATTTTCTGCGGAACGGCGAATTTCGAGATCACGCCCTTTTCGCTGTATGAGAGGATGTGAGCCTTGATGTCCTCCTCGCTCACCGGCGGCACTGCCTTCGGGTCGCGCACGATAAGCGCGAGCGGTCTTTCGCCCCACCGATCGTCTTTGACCCCGATCACCGCGCATTCCCCCACTCCGACGCGATGCATGATGATGTCCTCAAGCTGGAGCGAAGAGATCCACTCGCCTCCGGTCTTGATGACATCTTTGATGCGATCGGTGACCCGTAGATAGCCGTCGGGCGTGATCACCCCGATATCGTTGGTGTGCAGATAACCGCCAGCCCACAGTTGCTCGGAGGCGTCCGGATTGTTGAAGTAGCCGTTGGTCAGCCAGGGCGCCCGCACCACAATTTCGCCTGATGTTGCGCCGTCGTGAGCCGCTCCGTTCATATTGGCGTCGACAATGCGCAAATCGACCAGCGGACAAGCCCGTCCGGCTCTCGTGCGAATTCCAGCCTCGTGATCGTGGTCGCCGGTGAGGTCGCTGGACTGCAGATGCGCCACGGTCAAGAGCGGGCCCGTCTCGGACATCCCGTAGCCTGCGAACACATCGACGCCGCGGTCCATGGCCTGCTTGGCGAGTGCTTTCGGCAGCGCCGAGCCGCCGATCACCATCTTCAAGCCGGCGAGATCGACATTGGCCTTGGCGGCCGCATCGAGCAGCATTTGTAGGATCGTTGGCACGCCGTGGGTAAACGTCACGCCTTCCGTCTTGATCAGCCTGATGAGCAGCGCCGGATCGTAACGGCCGGGATAGACCTGCTTGACGCCGGCAAGCGTGGCCGCCCAAGGGAAGCCCCATGCGTGAACGTGGAACATCGGCGTGATCGGCATATAGACATCGTCGCGATGGAAGCGGCCTTGCTTCGCCGCAAGGCCAAACACGGCGAGTTCCGCGATTGCATGCAGCACCAACTGACGGTGACTGTAGTAGACGCCCTTCGGCAGCCCCGTGGTTCCCGTGGTGTAGAAGGTCGTCGCCTGGACGTTTTCATCAAAGTCAGGGAAGTCAAAGTTCGGAGATGCGGCCGCGAGGAGCTGCTCATATTCGCCGGCGAATTCGAGCTTGCCGGTCACCGGCGTTTCGCGGTCGGTAAGAACGACCAGTCTTTTGACCTTCGACAATTGCGGCAAGATCGACTGTAGGAGCTCGACGAACTCGTCATTGACGAGCAGCGTTGATGAGCCCGCATGGTCAATCGTGTAGGCGATCTGCTCCGGAGATAGCCGCACGTTCACCGTCTGCAGGACCACTCCCATCATCGGGATGGCGAAAAAGGCCTCGAGAAATCTGTTGCTGTCCCAATCGAGAACCCCGACCGAATCGCCCGGACGTACACCGATTTTCTGAAGAGCGCTTGCCAGCCTGCCGATGCGATCGCGCAATTCGAGGTACGTGAACCGCCGAACATTGCGATAGACGATTTCCTGATGCGCCGCCTGAACAAGCGGCGCGTGCAACAGTTGTTTGATCAGCAAGGGGTAAGCGTACGCCGAAGGGGTCACGGCGATCTTTCTGCCGTTCATTGACGTACTCCCCAATTTCTCTTTAGTCCTCAGTAGAGTGACCGATATCTCCGCCGCGCATGTGCTCACGTTTCCCGCTTGGTCATCATAGCGTCAAGGTTCGATGCGGCCACTAAGGGTGTGATCTGGCCATTTTCGCGCTGCTTGCTCGCCAAATCCGGGCTCGGTGATCGAGCGCCAACCGTTCAAGCAGCCGCCGCCTGCCGTCGAAATTCATGCGGCGCTTTGCCGGTCCATCGCCGAAATGCGTGCCGAAAGTTCGCCGAGTCGCTAAATCCCAGTGCAAAGGCAATGTCCTCCATCGTCATCGTCGTTTCGCGCAAATAGCGCAACGCGGCATGGACTCGGAGCTCGTCGGACAACTGACGAAACGAAGTGTCCTGAAGCTGGAGCTGGCGCCTGAGCGTGCGGGGCGTCGTCTTGAGCAGCTTGGCAACGGTGGTGAAGGCTGGTCGCTTCGCGACGTCGGTCGACAACAGCCTGCGAATCCTGCCAGCCGCACCCGACCGTAGGACAAGGTCAGCGATAAGGTCGTCACAGAGCGCGATCGCCGAAGGATAAGTTGTGCGATTGCCAAGTCTGGGCGCGGCGTCCAAGAACGTCGAATCGAACTCGATTTGATTTGTCGTTTGTTCAAACCTAACGGCACACCCGACCAGAGCTGGTGTGATCTGAAAATCCTTGGCGATGCGATAGCTCAGCAAGATCTCCAAAGGCTTGAAAAAGTCGCCCATGATGTCACGGTGGAGAGATATGTGCGTCGCGATCTGCAATTCTGTCACAAAACGGTAGAGTAGCGAGTCGATCCGCGGATGCAGCAATGGCTCGATGGTCCATATCCCCATACGATCGAGCTCATGAAACGCGATCGTCGCGAGCGGTGTCGCCAATTGGTGATATCGGACAGCAAACTCCATGGTCCGTCGGAAATCGGTGCTGCACAGCATAGCGTAACCGTACATACCGTAAGCTGACAGGTGGACGCTCGAACCGATTGTGTATGGAAGATGCGGATCTCGCGAGCGCGCAAGGGCATTTCGATAACATTGAATCAACTGATCCCTGGAAATACGCGTCGAGGGAGAATGCAGATCATCAAGGCTCACTTCAACGCCGCTTAGTACATCGAGAGGCGATACGCCCTCAGCGGCTAACGCATCCAAGACCGCCGTCACCTTTGCGACGGAATAGGCTTTCTCCCCGAAGCTCAAGTTATCCATTTTCGGCTCGCTCACGCCAATAGACGACGATCGGGGGAAAGCGGTCAATCGGGACGCTAAACTCTAGGTTGCGATGACGATTTAGGGAACGGGGATTCTCAAGAGGATGCGAATCGGATTCAAGGCTGACTTTGGGAGATCGGCTTTGGATTGTGACAGGCTTGGAGATGACCAGTGGGAGCGGCGTAAGGAGTTTGTGCCCGGCGGCCGGAAGGGCAAGCGGGGTCCGCGCACCGACAATCGCCGGTTTCTGAACGCGCTCTTGTGGATGGCCCGCTCAGGCGGGCGCTGGCGCGATCTGCCTGAGCGATTGGGCGACTACGAAACCGTAAAGCGCCGCTATTACCGCTGGATCGAGATGGGCGTTCTGGACGACATCCTCGCCGCCTTGGCGCGCGAAGCGGATCTGGAATGGCTGATGATCGACTCCACCATCGTGCGGACGCATCAGCAGGCTGCCGGCGCTCGCCGGCAAAAAGGGGGGCGGACGCCCAAGGCCTTGGCCGCTCCCGCGGCGGCCTGAGCACCAAAATCCACGCCGCCGGCGATGCGCTTGGCAATCCGGTGCGCCTAATCGGCTCGCCAGGCCAACGCAACGACATCGCCTTCGCGCACGAACTGATCGAAGGCTTCACCCCTGACGCCACAATCGCCGACAAAGGCTACGACGCCGATCATTTGTGCGCCGAGATCACTGAAAGCGGCGGCGAGCCTGTCATTCCGCCCAAGCGGAACCGCACGTTCAAGCCTCCCTATGACGCCGAGCTCTACAAGGAGCGCAACATCATTGAGCGCTTCTTCAACAAGCTCAAGCAATTCCGCCGCGTCGCGACACGCTACGACAAGCTGCTCGCCAACTTCATCGGCTTCGTCAAACTCGCCGCCATCGTCATCTGGCCCAGATAGTTAAATCGTCACTACGTCCTAGGGGGTAGGGCGGCGGATCGGCTTTCTGCCGTTCGGCGCGCGCCATTGCGGACCAAAACGTCGGTCGGGTTGACGGTCGCTGCATGGACGCGGATCCGCACGTGCCCCGGGCGGGCGTGAACTTCGGGCAATTCGACGACCTGAAGAACTTCAGGACCGCCCTGAGCGAATAGTCCGACTGCGCGCATAATGTCTTCCTTCAGACCATGGAGAGCCTGCGACGTCCGAGCCTGAAGGCCTCCCCCATTTTCAAACGAGACAGCCGTATGCTTTTTCAAGACTCGGAAGCGTGAAGGCGAATAGCCGGTGAAAATAGGCGTCAATACGGGATCTGGCGACTCCGCCGAGCTATGGGCTATGAGGCGCAGCGGCAGGATTGAGGCGCCCCAGGGAGACCCGGTCGCCCTTGCTCAGCGATGCGAAGACGCCGCACGGCGATGCTGCGGACGTTTCCCCGACAAGTCGGCTCGCCGCGCAGGGTTGGCGCCGCCCACCGCGGCGCGCTCTTCCATGGTCGCGACGATCGGCGGCGGGCGCCGCTTGACCAGCGTCGACTGGATGATCGAGGTCGTCGTCATCGCGTGCGGGATAATCTGATCGATTAGCCTCTCAAGGTCCTCGATCGACTTCACATGCGCGCGGGCGACAAAGCAATCCTCGCCGGTCACGCGGTCGCATTCGGCGATTTCGGGCAACGTCCGCAAAATATCCGCAACCGTGGCGAGCGCGCCGGGAACCGGCCGAACGCGCAGCCAGGCGGCGAGCCGAAGCCCGAGCGCGCGCGGGTCAATCGACGCCGCATAGCCCTCGATTACGCCGGATTCCTCGAGGCGCTTGATCCTTTCGGCCGCACTCGGCGCGGATAGGCCGACGGACCGCGCCAATTCGGCGACACTGACCCGCGCATCGACGGTGAGCGCCGAGAGGATGCGGGCGTCGACAGCGTCAAGGTCGATGTTTCGATCGTGAAGGCGTTTCATGACCTGGGCCTTTGAATAGCGGACGATTCGCTCGTTTTTCCTTTCTTTCTCCATATACCCCCATGCGCTCGACTCTCATAATGAAAATAAGGAGAGCCGCATGGCGCGATCAGGGCTCACGTTCAGCAAGGCCGCAAATCTGGCCCCGCCGCACGCCTGGTTCGCGATCAGCGCAGTCTTCCACTATCTCGGCCCATCGTTCGCGGTTCTGCTGTTTCCGTCGGTCGGCGTGCTCGGCGTCGCCTGGATGCGGATCGCGGCCGCCGCGGCGATCTTCGCGCCCTGGACGGCGCCGTGGCGGACGATCGCCAAGGTGGACGGGCGAACGCGGCGATTGTTGATCGGTCTCGGCGTCTGCCTCGCGGTCATGAACACGGCGTTCTATCTGGCGCTCGATCGATTGCCGATGAGCCTCGTCGCCGCGATCGAGTTCGTCGGCACAATCGGCGTGGCGCTCTACGGTCTGCGCAGCGCGCGCAATCTGACGGCGCTTGGGCTCGCGGTCCTCGGCGTCTTTCTCTTGATCGACGTCCGATGGTCAAGCGATCCGGTCGGGCTCTTCTGGGCCTTTCTCAACGGGGCGCTGTTTGTCGGATATATCGTGCTCGGGCATAAGGTTTCGGAAGCTGGCGCGAGCGGCGGCGTCGAGCGCCTTGGCGCGGCGATGGCGATCGCCTTCCTGTTCATCATGCCGATCGGATTTCGCGAGGCGTCGCGCGCGTTCGGAAATCCGACGCTCGTCCTCGCCGGAGCAGGCGTCGGCCTCTCATCATCGGTGATCCCGTATGTCTGCGATCAACTGGCGATGTCGCGGCTTCCGCGCGCGAGTTTTGCGCTGATGCTGGCTTTGCTGCCGGCGACCGCGACTTTGGTCGGGATCATCGTGCTGGCGCAAATTCCGAGCCTCCGGGACACGCTCGGCGTCGCTCTGGTGATGGCGGGGGTCGCGGTTCACCGACCCCCGGCCCCTCACCGTCTCAGCCCGAGGCAGGTGATGTCGTCGAACTGAGAGCGTCCGCGCGCAAAGTCCCGCACCGCAGACTCGATGCGCGCAATCCATTGGGACGCGCTGGCGCCGTGGCCTTTTTTTGCGAGCAGACTTTCGAGGCGATCCTCCCCGAACTGGCGCGCCTCCGGGTCCTCGGCTTCGGTGACGCCGTCGGTATAGAGGAAGAAAAGATCGCCCGGACGCAATTGAGCTTGGGCGACCCTCATTTTCATGGGCTCGAACAGCCCGACAGGCAGGCCGCCGACAGGCAGCGTTTCAACCGCGCCGCCGGCGCGACGGAGATAGCCGGGCAGATGGCCGCAATTGCAATATTCGAGCGCGCCCGAGTTCGGATCATAGGCGGCGTATAACGCCGTCGCAAAAAGCTGGCCGGCGTTGTTGTCGGCCAGAAAGGCGTTCGCCTTGACGATCGCGCCCGGCAGATCGGGACTCTCGCGTAAGTTTATGCGGATCAACGTTCTGGTGATGCCCATGAACAGAGCCGCAGGCACGCCCTTGCCGCAGACGTCGCCGACGCCGAGCGCCACCCGGCCGTCAGCGAGCGGAACGAGATCGAAGAAATCGCCGCCGACGTCTCGCGCAGGCGTCATCGACGCCCAAACGTCGAGGCGGGACTCGGCGGCGAACTCCTTCACCCTGGGCAGAAGCGCGCGCTGCATGACCGCCGCGCTCGCCATTTCGTCGTCGCGCTGACGACGCAGAATGATCTGCTCGGCCATGCGGCCAAAGGTCTGCCCGAAATCGGCGAGGTCCGGAATTGGATTGCGCAATTCCTCGAGCAGCGCAGGATCGAGTTCGTGATGCTCGAGCGCGCCAAGCGCCTGAGTGTAGAGGCTGATTGCGCCATTGAACTTGCGCAGGCGGTCGCCCATCCGGGCGATGACGTCGATGAGCAAGGACGGCGTGGCGCGCGCAACCTCGACCAGCGACGCGCGTCCGAAGCGCAGAGCGGTGACGGGCGTGCGTGCGCGCGCGGTCGCGCTGCGCGGCAATTGCGCCAGCGCCCCCAATTCGCCGACCAGGGAGGGGGCCTTGAGAGTTGAGACGGGTATGGCGCCGCGTGCGCTGTCGGCGCTGACCGTCACCTCCCCCTTCAGGATCAGCATTGCGTAATCGCTGGGTTCGGCCTGCACCATGAGGATGGCGTCAGGTTCGAAGGTCTCGAGTTCGGCCGCTTCGATCAGAATTGCGAGGTTGTTGTCGGACAGCTCACGGAAAGCGCTCGTCGCCCGAATGGCGGCGCGCAGCTCCGGCGAATCTTTCATGTCATCATGGTGTGCTCAACGTCGCCCGGACTGACGTTGGCGTCGCGGCCGGCCTCGAACTCTAGCACGAGGCGGTTCATGCCTTCAAAGCGGCGATAGCTCATGCGCCGGGAGAATTTCTGCATGAGCCCAGCGCCGTAGCCGCCGATCTCGAAATCCTGTGTCGGCCCGTTGATCCGCTTGGCCGGGGCGAGCGTCGGATCGAACGGCTCGCCGTCGTCGACAAACTCGACGGTGACGCCATTGGGCTCGGCGCAAAGGGAAATGCTCGCGTGATTGGCATGGCCATGCTGGACGGCGTTGAGGAACAATTCCTCCAGGCAGAGACCAATCGCAAACTCGGCCTCTTCGCCGAGGCCCAAAACGCTCGCCTCGCTCGCGACCCAGTTCTCGGCGTCCGACGCGGCCTCGACCGTGCCGGGAAAGTCGCGCGAGCAGGTTCGCGGCTCGCTCACGCTTTCTTGCCCGGGAAGGCGGCGAGCCTCTCCCGCAGCATGCGGGCGGCCGATTCATAATCGGGATAAATACCGGCGACTTCATTGAAGCCGGTCGTCCGCAGGACCTTCTCGACGTTCTCATTGGCGCCGCAGACCGCCATGTCGCCGCCGTAACGGATGAGCGTCTTGGCGCTCAGCATCAGCGTGCGTATGCCGAGTGAAGCGAGGAACGAAACTTTGGCGAGGTCGACAACCAGAGCCTTGCTGCTCTTCGCCAGCTCGTCAAAACGGGAATCGACCTCCTGCGCGCCCTGAATGTCAAAGCGACCGTCGAGCACGACTTGAGTAATCTCGTTATCGGCTTGGTTGACTTGCATATCCATGGGGGCGCCGTCCAGCGTCTGCGTGTCGCGCAACTTCAGTACGCACCCATCATGACGCTTTGGCGACACCTGGGAAGCTCGGTTTGAGGGCGATCTCCCGGGCGCAGCGGGCAAGCGGCAGGTTCGCCGAACGCCGGCGCGAGCGGGCGCTCACCCCTCCCATCACCCCGCGGGCTAATAATCCTCGGAGCTAAGCTGAAACCAGATGATGGCGACAGCGAACAGGGCGAGCGCGACGATCAGCGAGCCAAGCGCGTGCGTGATGTGCACATGATCAGATGCGGCTTGAAACCCGGGGAGGAAGCTGGGGAGGCCGTCTGCGGGGGTGAGCCAGTACACGGCCGCGACGCCCACGAACACGAGGCCGATAATACCGATGATCCATGGCACAGCCTTGATCATGGCCCGGGTCTAGCCGAGGCGCCGGCCGGCGGCAAGAGGCGATCGATTTCTGTGGCTTTCGCCGCAAATATGGGAGTCACCCGAAACCGACCCCGACCGTCCCGGGGGCCAGTCGGATGAGCCGGGAATCCTCGACCGCCGCCTGCCGGTGCTTGACAGCTTCGCGGTAAACGGGATCGCGGATCATGGCGACGAAAGCCGCGACGCTCGGGTACTGAGCGATGAAGCAGAGATCCCAATGCTCGTCAGGAGGTCCGATCAGCGTCTGCTCGAACCGGCCGCGCCAGGCGATTGATCCGCCGAGGCGCGAGAAAACCGGCTCGCTCTCGCGCCCGTAAGCCGCATAGGCCTCGGCCCCGGTCGCCCCGCGCCCATCCGGATAGGCAGCAAGGGCGCGCAATCTGACCAGATTGAGCATATGGATCGGGCCAAGCCGGTCGTCGGCGCGAAAGGCGGCGAAGGCCTCCTTGGTCGGATCGATGTGGCCGGTCATGCCCCCTCACGGCTTGGCGGGTTCCCAAATCCGCGAATCTACAACGAATCGCATGGAAACGTAATCGCCAGCAAGCGGTTCAGCGAGCAACCGTTGGTCGGAAATCGGCGACGCGCGCGAGCGAGGTCGACGAAGCGTCGACGCTGACCGCGTCGTAGCCGAAAGCGGATCCGAAATTGCTCGGCGCTACGCCTACATATCCAACAGTCGCGGTCACGGCGGCGGCGCGGCTCTTCACATCGACTGTCGGCGTCCCGGCTCCACGCGGAGCATGGCCGGTGAAGACGAAGCCGGCGACCTGGCCGGCGAGGTCCTCGCTGTTGTCAGCAATGTCTGGCTCCCGCGCAATTGCCTCCGCAGCCGCGACTGAAGCGGCGTCCGCCGCCAGTTGAACGCGGCTCCTGAAATGGGACACTTTTGCGTAGTCGGCGCCGACCGCAAGAGCCAGCACGACGAGCGGCATCGCCGCAGCGCACGCGACCGTAGCGCCGCCCTCAGAACCCCGGCGGCCCAACAGGCGCGAAAACCTTTCGGCCCGTCCGAACATCATCCATCTCCTCGACCAGCGGCCGTGAGAACCCGCCTCGGCCGCATTGTTCAACGGGGAGGGAGGCCACTTGTTCCGTTTCTGAGTGTACGGCGCAAGATTATCGAATTCGTTGAAGAAGATGGTAAAGTAGAGAGCGAGCAAAATCCGAGGCGCGATTAGATGTTTGGCAACGATGCTTCGGCGCCCGCGACGGCGCGCTCGAGGCGCCGCCGCATTTGCGGGCCGGCCATATCTCGGCACAGCCGCTTAATCACAATGCATGACAGCAAGTTAGTTCGATGCCCAAGGCAGTCGCGTTAGTCCGATTGATCTTTTTCCAAAAGTCTATAGAATGAATCAACTAATAACAAGCCATTCGCGACATTGAAAGGCCGGAAATGTCCGAAGCAACCATCCCCATCCAGGCGGCGCCGCCTCGGCTCAGCGAAGACCTTGTCGCCGTCGGTCTGGGCCTTGGCGTCTTCCTCCTGGCGTTGCTTTCGCTTCTCGGCGCCGACGCTCTCGGGTGGCTCGCGACGACATCGGTCTGGACTGATCCTTCCGGGGCGCTTGCGCCCGTCTCGAAGGCCTATGCGAGCCTCGGCGGTTTAGGGTCGCTCCTGGTCACTTACCCTGATCCTCACTGCCGTCCTCTCCGCCAGCGCCTATCTGCTTGGCGAGGATGTCAGGAGGTTTGCGCTCGCCTTCGGGCATATTTGCGCTCGCCTACGCGAGCTGGTTCGTCGTCGTCTTCGCGGTGATCGAAGTGCTCATCCTGCCCTTCATCGCCCAAGCCTTCATGTCGCATGAGCCGTTGGTCGCGGCGGCGTGGATGGGGCTGGCGGTGAAGACCGACGGGGCGGCGCTGGCGGCGGGCGGCATTACGCAATCGCTCATTCAGGCCAAGGCGGCGGCGGAAGGAATCGTCTATCAGCCGGGCTGGATGCTGACAGTGACGGCGACCGTGAAAGTGTTCATCGACGTCTTCATCGGCGTCTGGGCTTTCATTCTCGCCTACATCTGGACGAACCACATCAATCCCCGCGCGGGACCGGAGAAGGCGAGGCTCGGCGAAATATGGGAGCAATTCCCGAAGTTCATTCTCGGCGTCGTGGCGACGTTCCTCATCACTCTGGCGCTCGCATTGGGGACGACGGCTGGCCGATCCGGCGCGCTCACCGCGGCGATCGGGGAAGCCAACGGGCTGCGCGTCATCTTCTTCGTGCTGACCTTCTTCCCGATTGGCGTGATGTCGAATTTCCGCCAGCTCTGGCAGGAGGGTTTCGGCAAGCTGGCGGCGGTCTATCTGGCGTCGCTGTTCGGCTTCGTCGTCTGGGTCGGGTTTATCATCTCGTGGCTTTTCTTCGTCGGCGTCAAACCGCCGCTCCCGTCTTAATCGAGGGAATTTTCCGATGCCCAAACCCGATTTGCGCGAAGCGACGAGCGCCCATGAGCCGCTATTGCCGATCGAGAAGAAACTGATCGGCTGGAGCTTGGGCGCGGGCCTGACGCTGCTTGCGCTGCTCGTTGTCATCAATCATTTCGTCCCGCTCAAGTAGAAGCGCCCGCTTTCCGCCTTCTTATCGCGACATGACGTGACGCCGCTTCGAGGCGCTGCCTGAACCCCATGCTGATGAGCGACTGGAACCCGGTTCTCTACTCGAAATTCGAGGCCGAGCGGATGCGCGCCGCGCGAGATCTCTTGGCGCGGATTCCGCTCGAGAAGGCGCGCCTTATCTATGATCTGGGCTGTGGGCCCGGCAACAGCGCGGAACTGCTGCTGCGTCGCTTTCCGGACGCAAGGATCGTCGGCCTCGACACTTCCGACGCCATGCTCGCACATGCGCGCGTGCGCGCGCCGGGGGCTCAGTTCGTCAAGCAGGACATCGCCAATTGGGCGCCCGAGGATCGGCCGGACCTCATCTTCGCCAACGCCGCGCTCCAGTTCCTGCCCGAACACGAGCGGCTCTTTCCGCGCCTGATGTCGTATCTGGCGCCTGGCGGAGCGCTGGCGGCCCAAATGCCAAATACGGCGCGCGAATCCTCGCACGCGCTGATGCGGATGGTCGCCGCCGAAGGACCCTGGTCGTCGCGACTGGTGCCGATCGCCAAGACGCAACCCCTCATCGCGGGCTACGAAGATTATTACGATTGGCTGCGGCCCGCCGCTTCGCAAGTCGACACCTGGATGACGACCTATGTTCACCCGCTCGACGGGCCGCAGAGCATCGCCGACTGGTTCGCCGGCTCAACCCTGCAGCCATTCCTGGAGCGGCTCGGCGACGATGAGCGCTGCGAGTTTCTCGCCCGCTACCGCGCTGGCCTCAAGGAGGCCTATCCGGTCCAGTCTGACGGCCGCACCCTGTTCGCCTACCCGCGGCTCTTTATCGTGGCGGTCAAGTCTGCGGCGGGGTGAAGTTTAAGCAGCCTGAGGTCAGATGGAGTCCTCATCGCGAGGAGCCACGCGACGCGGACGCACCCGCCATCGCGAGCGCCAGCGAAGCGATCCAAGGATGAAAGGCTGAGGCGGCGGCCTTGGATCGCTACGCCTCCCTAGGCGGCCGCAAGTCGGGGCGCTCAATGGAGAACCGCGGCGCGATTTGGCGATCTTGACGTCGCGTTGATCGATCCCAAATCTTACCGCGCGCCGGGGGCCCACTGGACCCGGCGGCAATCTCATGACCGCGTCGCCTAGAAGGGATGTGGCCATTGACGCGGACGCGATGGGTCCCGTCGGCGCCTCCCTGCCGGGCGACGGCAGCCGAAGGAAGCAACGACGATGCACGACCATATCCGTTCCGAGGGCGCTCGCGCCCTTCCAATTGATTGGCTGGTGACCCCAGGCTTGGCCTTCAGCCATCCGAATGAAGTTCTCGACCATCCCGAACTCTCGCAAGCCGAGCGACGAGCGATCCTTGCATCCTGGGCCTCCGACGCGCGTGCGCTCGAGGGGGCGCACTGGATGCGTTGTCTTGATAACGGATCCGTCGTGACCCTGGCGGAGGTGCTTGACGCGCTGCGCAAACTCGACGCCCAAACCCCCTTGCGGCCCGACAGAATGCGGATGGCGGAGGCCATGAGCCCGGCCCCGTCGGTCTTGGCCGCGCCGGCGTCTGCGGGCTGAAACGAGGGAGGCTTGTCGATGAAGATCGCCCAGATTGCCCCTCTCGCCGAAAGCTGCCCGCCTCGCCTCTACGGCGGCACCGAACGGATCGTGTCCTATCTCACGGAAGAACTGGTGGCGCAGGGTCACGAGGTGACGCTCTTCGCCAGCGGCGATTCGAGGACCACCGCCGAACTGGTGCGCTGTTCGAAGCGGGCGCTTCGATTAAATCCAGAGGTGAAGGATCATGTTCCCTATCATGTCATCATGCTCGATGAGGTGCGTCGCCGTGCTGATGAGTTCGACGTTCTGCATTTCCATATCGAGCAATGGCACTTCCCGCTGATCCGCGACATCGCTGACCGGACCGTGACGACACTTCACGGTCGCCTCGACTTGCCTGACTTGAAGCCGTTCTACGCGGCGTTTCCAGACATCCCGCTGGTTTCCATTTCCAATCGCCAGCGACGGCCATTGCCGCCTCATATCAATTGGGTCGGCAATGTTCCGCACGGATTGCCGCGCGACATTCTCCCGTTCAATCCTGAGCCGAAGGGCGGCTATCTTGCTTTCCTCGGCCGCATCTCCCCGGAGAAGCGGCCGGACCGTGCGATCGACATCGCTCTTCGCGCTGGAATGCCACTGAAGATCGCCGCCAAGATCGACAAGGTCGACCAGGCTTACTGGACCCAGGCGATCGCCCCTAAGATCGCCGCGCATGAAAGTGTAGAGTTCATCGGAGAGATCAACGAGCGCCAGAAGGCTGAGCTTCTTGGCGACGCCACCGCTCTTCTGTTCCCGATCGACTGGCCGGAGCCCTTTGGCCTCGTGATGATCGAAGCCATGGCCTGCGGCACGCCGGTCATCGCATTCCGGTCGGGATCGACGCCCGAAGTGATCGACGAAGGCGTGACGGGTTTCGTCGTAAACACCGTCTGCGAGGCCGTCGAGGCAGTTTCTCAAGCGGAGGCGTTGAGCCGGGCGGGCGTTCGGGCAACCTTCGAACGCCGTTTCACCGCGGAGCGCATGGCGAGGGACTATCTGGCGATCTATCGAGGGCTCCCAGGCGTGGCTACGAACGCCGCTTGGCTTCCGCGCGTCATCGCCGGCAGCGATGTTGATCTTCAGGCTGTAGCCTGAACGCGACGTGGCCGGCGCGAGGCGGCGAGGCGAACGAGAGCGCTCAAAGCAAACGCTTGGGCCATCCTCGGTTGCGTCGCCGCCGGCCGACCCTTAGTGCGCCAAAATGGAAGACCTAACAGGCTGTTGAAAAAGTCCGCCGCGTGGGGTCGAAACCGTGAACACAATAAAATCCAAATCGAACTACGGCGGAAATGAGTTTTTCAACAGCCTGCTAAACCGCTATCCCGTTCACCCGATCGCGATCTTCCGCGGCTGAGCGGCCTTCGCTTTGAGCAGGGTCAGCGTCAGCACGCCGTCCTCGAGGTTAGCACTGATCTTGTCCTGATCGACTTTGTTCGACAGCGTGAACGAGCGTGCGTAGTGGCCGATATTGTACTCGGTATAGACCGGCTCCATCTCTTTGTACTTGCTGAAATCGATCTGTCCGTCGACCCTCAGCACGTCGTTCTCCAGCGCGACATTGAGGTCCTTCTTCTCGACCCCGGCCATTTCCATGACGACCGCGAGCGCGTCGTCGGTCTCGTAGATGTCGGCGTACGGGACATAGTAGCGGCCAGGGATGGTCTTCTCCTCCTTCGCCACTAACTCCTTCTTTTCGCGTACACTCAATTCCTGCTTGTCGGCCATGGTCGTTTCCTCTTGGCTTTCGGTTGTGCGGTCATCTCAAGCCACCTTGATCGACTTCGGCTTGTCGCTCTCGGCGCGCGGCAGAAACAAAGCTAGGATGCCGTCTCGGTATTCGGCCTTGACGCCTTCGGGATTAATTTCGATTGGCATGGTCACCGCCCGGTCGAACCTGCCCGCGAGCCGCTCCCGGCGATGCAGCGCCGCCTTCTCCGGGTAGCCGACTGTCTTTTCGCCGGACAACCGGATTGTTCGACCCTTCACCTGGACGTCGAGGTCGGACTTTTTTATCCCCGGAAGCTCGGCGATAACGATGAAGTCATCACCTTTGCGGAATACGTTGAGCGGCGGATAGGCGCCGCCGCCGCTAAGGCCCGGGTCGAGCCAAGAGCTTGTTCGATAGGCGTCAAGGGCCTGCTGAAAGCTCGCCAGCGCGTCGAATGGATCCAACAGTACAGCCATTTGTCGCTCCTCCTTGCTCGGAGGCCAAGCACGTCCCGACCGCTCCCGCGATGCGATAGGTCAGGAAGCGTGTTACTTGGACGGCGTTTTAGCACTCGACACCTCCGAGTGCTAAAGTAGGTGGGAAAGCCTCGCCGGGCCGTCAAGGGCGCCGTGACTGCTATTGGGTGCGGTTCTTCAGTACCGAAACTGAATTGCAACTTCCGCTCAGGGTCCGAAACCGGTCGAACGGATTGAGTTTTGACCGAGCGTCCAGCGTTTGGTCGAGGCGGCCGAAAGGCGAGGGCTGGGACCACAATTGATTGCAGAAAATCAGAAATTGGATGCAGACGATCGAGTTCAGCGCGCAGGTTGATCCACGCGACTCGCTCGACATCGCTGGTCCATTGCGAGATGCGCGCCCGCCCCGGCCGTAGGCAACCCTCGCGATGATGACAGAGTTTGAACGATCTTACCTAACGCGCGCGGGCGCGAGGCCAGCTCCGCGAAGTGCCGACACGAGGCCGAGGGACGTGTTCGGGAGCTTGGTGGTTGCCTGCAGCGCAGTTGATTTGCACCTGACCCCACCCGCGTTGTTGCCGAAGATGTCCGGCTGCCGCGTATTGCGATGGCCGATCCGAATACTACGATCCGGCGGAGTTGCGGAAGTACAGTAATACCGCGGTATATTGCGTTGGGCATTCTCAGGCGGTAGTGGTGTGATGGGCGTCACAGCTGAAGCGTTTGAATTGTGCCAACGCAAATAGTTACAAACAAAAAGACCGGGTGTCGGGCCAGCGATTTGCAAACAAGGGAGGCGAGCGGCGATGGGTCCGCTTTCGATGGAGCAGGTGTTGGCTGAAGAAGCCGCAGAGCTTGTCGGGCCGGGAACTAAGCTCTCCGCCGAGGATTTGCAACCAGCACTCGAGACGCAGGAACTCGGAGCGCGCACGCACTCACAAGAACGCGGACGCGCGTGACGGCAAAGATGAGAGTCCCGAGGAGGCTGAGCGCCGCAAGAAGTTTTACCGCTCGCTGAACCAGCTCAATCGATCGGCCCTGTGCTTGTCGGGCGGCGGCATCCGCAGCGCTACCTTTTGTCTCGGCGTGATCCAGGCGTTGGCAGGCTACGATGTCACGACTGGGACGTCCGGCGATAACGAAAAATGCCCTGAGGCGTCGCGAAACGCCTTGCTCGGGAGATTTCAATATCTGTCGACGGTGTCAGGGGGCGGCTATATCGGCTCTTGGCTCTCCGCGTGGCGGAGCTACAACGATTTTCCCAAGGTGGTCAAAGGTTTAACCCATCGCGCTGATCCGGACGTCGAGCCGCCGGAGATTTCCTGGCTCAGGGCCTACAGCAATTACCTAACCCCGCGTGTCGGCGTCGCGTCGGCGGACTCCTGGACGGCGGTCGCGATCTACGCCCGCAATCTCCTCCTGAACTGGCTCGTGATCGTACCCGTCCTATGCCTGGCGCTTTTCTTTCTCAAATTTGTCGCGGCGACATCGGTATGGGCCGCGCGGGGTCAGGGTGACGAATGGCTCGTCATCGCTGTCGGCGTGATTGGCGCCCTCTCGTTGATTATCGCGCAGGCCTTCACCACTAGGCATCGCCCGGTGCGTCGTGAGCCTGAGCAAAAGCTGTTGCTCGGCCAAGACCCCGTCGCGTCGCCGAACAACATCGGTCAGCGCGCCTTCGTCAGGCACGATCTGAAGTGGAGCGTCTTATCGGCCATCGCTGTTACGCTTGTCCTCTGTTCGCGGCCCGGGACGGGTTGGGTTAGAGACAGCGGCCCCCACACCGCGTTGATCATCCTTGCGATCGTGGGCGCCCTTCTCTTCGCAGTTGGATGGATAGCCGGATGGCCCGTCCGCCGCTCAGTCAAGGACTTCGCTTTGTGGATGGCGTCTGGACTCGTCTTCGGCGCCCTGGTCGGGCTCGGCGCATGTCTATTCATTCTCCTGCGTCCCTACATGGAGCTGCCCACCGAGCGCCCCTCCGATTTCACGCTGTCGTTGCCGATCATATTTGGCATCCCCTGGGTGCTGATGTCGCTGCTCGCCGCTGAGATGATTTTCATCGGATTGGTGAGTTACGAGAGCGACTCCGACAGCGATCGGGAATGGCTCGGCCGCGCGGCTGGTTTCGTGACCGCGGCTGGAATCGGCTGGGCAGTGACCGCGTTTCTTTCCGTTGGCGTCGGCAATCTCGTGATGCACGGGGATGATCTTTGGCCTCATCTCGGTCGTTACATCGCATCGCTCGGAGGGGTGTCCGGCATCGCGACCGCGCTCATTGGCAAGAGCGGCAAGACATCGGCGACGGCGGACGACAACGATCCGAGCTGGACCGGATTCATCTGCAATCTCGTGTTGTCGATTGCCGGCCCGGTTTTTGTCGCGGCGCTAATCGTAGGAATATCGATCGCGTGCGACGAGTTAATGTTCGGGGATACCCTGGTCCATGCGCTCAACAACGTCCCTCCCTCTCCGACGACAGGCACGATCGTGTTCTTGATCGTAGTCGGCGCTGTTGTGGCAGGCGTCGTCGGCTTCGTCGCGTCGAAGAACGTGAACATCAATCGCTTCTCCCTGCACGCGGTCTACCGAAACCGCCTCGTCCGGGGGTACCTCGGAGCATCGCGTCAGGCGCGAAATCCGGATCGCTTCACCGGCTTCGACGCGGACGACAATGTTCCCGTCCACACGTTGTGGCCACCAAAGGCGACGAGCGACGGGGGGAACATCCGGGGCCTCTTCCACGTGATCAACATATCGCTCAACGTGGTCGAGTTTAAGCGGCTGGCCTGGCAGGAACGGAAGGCGGAGCCCTTCACGGTCAGTCCCAAGCATTGCGGAAGCGGCTTCAAAGGATTTCGCCCGAGCTCTGAATATGCTGGGCCCGGAGGCATTTCCCTCGGGACCGCAATGGCGATTTCGGGCGCCGCGGTCAGTCCGAACATGGGCTACTATTCCTCGCCTTCGATTTCGCTGTTGCTCGCATTGTTCAATGTCCGGCTTGGTTGGTGGTTGGGGAACCCGGGCCGACAAGGAGAGGAATCCTACAACACCGAGGGACCATCGTTCGCCATCACGCCTCTGATGGAGGAAGCCCTTGGCTTGACCACCGATAACCGGCCGTATGTCTATCTCTCCGACGGCGGCCATTTCGAGGATCTCGGCCTTTACGAGATGGTGCGGCGGAGATGTCGGTTCATCGTTGTTGTGGACGCCGGCGAGGACGCCCACTTCCAATTCGCTGATCTCGGCAACGCGGTGCGGAAGATTTACATCGATCTTGGCGTTCGCATTCATTTCGACGGCCTGTCATTGTTGAAGAACCGTCCGCCAGATACGGTCACTGACGAGCAGCGGCGAGACATTCCGTACTACGCTATCGGCGTCATTGAATACGAAGCGGCCGACGGCGAACAACAGGGCTGCGGTGACGGAACGATCCTTTACATCAAACCGGCCCTGCACGGGACCGAAGCTGCGGGCATTATCAGTTACGCGGCAGCCCGCCCCACCTTTCCTCATGAAGCCACGACCGACCAGTGGTTCACCGAATCTCAGTTTGAAAGCTATCGCTCACTCGGGCTCGAGATTACTGACCGTATCCTGAGGACCAACATCACTCTTATGGCGCAATCGAAGATCACGTTGCAGGAGCTCCTGGCGAAGTTGCCGGAAACAACCCGAGTCGCTAAGTCGGCCGGATCGCCAACGTCCGACGGTGAACTAGCCGATGCGGCGTCATGAACCACTCGCTCGGTTCTACGGCACCTCCGGCAAGCCCAGTGGCGTCGTTGGCCTTCGGATGTTTCTCAATCCCCAGTTACGTTGCTGCTCGTCACCAATCTGAAAATCAGTTTCACAGCGTATGGTCAGGTTATAAATGTATGGCACTCCAGAGGGGTCAACTCGCCCTACCTCTGAAGCGTTTATGGACCGCCCCAAGCAAAAGCGGGGAAGTTCGTCGCCGATGGGGTCTTCGATCCAAATAAAGTCGATCCGCAGCTCGGCGTCGCGGTGATCCTCAAGGAGCTCATGGGTCTAGCCAGCCCCCCCGGTTTCCGGGCGAAGCATTTCGGCGCCTGCGCCAGCCGCCTCCGCCAATGAAGCATTCAGAACTTGGCGGGCTATTCCTTGACCTTGTGCAGCCTCTTCGACCACATTCGGGGCGTTCCCCTTCTGAGTCCTGGGCCACGAGGAAGCGCACGTCGGGCCTTCGAGGGCATCCAGCGGAAGGTGGTGATTGCTCTCTGGAGGATAGGGGTAGGCCGAGAATGCCTCCCCATGACGCAGAAGCTCGACGACATCGGGTTGGGCTGGGTTTTCCTGTCTGATGTCCAGAGTGGCAGGAGCGAGATGAGGGCGCAGCATTAAAGACTTATGTCCTGATGCTTGCCCGGTTTCCACCTAGCCTTCAGACGTGCACGCCCGCTTGCGGCCCAACGCGGGCCTCGTCGGCGCATGCCGATCGAGTTCTGACCCCGATTCTCAGGTCGCGTCCCCCATCAGCACGCCCGCCTTCCCCACTTTCGCTCCCCGCAGCCGCACGACCTCGATCACGTCCGCGCCGAGCAGCGGACGCAGGTAATCGTGAAACGCCGGGGTCACGTCATTGCCGGCGGCGTTGATGAGATGATCCTCCATCACCCGCGTCTTGCCAGCGACCGTCTCCAGCGGGATTAGCGGATAATCGACCGCATACTCGCCGACGCGGCGAATCGCCACCGATCCGTCGCTCGCGCCTCGAAGCGCATATTGCACCGCCTTCTCGCCGACCTCGCGCGCCTCGCGCTGATCGACCTTGCTGACGCAGCCGACGAACGAGCGCTGCAGATAGCCGAACGTGTCGCCGCGCACGCGCTTGACGCCGAGCTTCGTCTTCACCTCCTCGCATAAGAGGTCAGCGAGCGCGCCGGTGCCGGAGAGCTGAACGTTGCCGTGCGCGTCTTTTTCCGCCTTGCCGATGAACTTGGTGATGATCGCCTCGCCCCTGTCGTCGTGGATGCCTTCGGACACGGCGACGATGCAGCGCCCGTGGCGCTCGAAGGTCTCTTTGACGTCGGTGAGGAACTTGTCGACGACGAAGGCGCGCTCGGGCAGATAGATGAGATGGGGGCCGTCGTTGGGATATTTGCGCGCCAGCGCAGAAGCAGCGGTAAGGAAACCCGCGTGCCGGCCCATCACCACTGCGACATAGACGCCTTTCAGCGCCAGATTGTCGAGATTGGCGCCGGCGAAGGCCTGCGTCACGAAGCGCGCCGCTGACGGGTAGCCCGGCGTGTGGTCGAAGCCGACAAGATCGTTGTCGATCGTCTTCGGGATATGGACGGCGCCCAGGCCATGGTCGGATTGCTTCGCTTCCTCAGCGACGATGCGCACGGTGTCGGAGGAATTGTTGCCGCCGATATAGAAGAACATGTCGATCGCATGCGCTTTGAGGACCTTGAAGATCTCCTGGCAATATTTGCGGTCGGGTTTGTCGCGGGTCGAGCCGAGCGCCGCGGCCGGGGTGGCCGCGACCGCCTCGAGATTGGCCACCGTCTCCTGCCCGAGATCGACGAGATCGTCGTTGACGATGCCGCGCACGCCCTGTAGCGCGCCGTAGACGTGGGTGACGTCGGGAAACCGCCGCGCTTCGAGCGCCACGCCGGCCAGCGACTGGTTGATGACCGCCGTCGGGCCGCCTCCCTGGGCGACAAGGATCTTGTGCGGCATGTCTTCGGCCTCCCTTTGGCGAGTACGGGCTTAAAGAGCGCGCAGCGCCCCGCACCCTGAGGCTTTAGGAGGCGCTCGCGTCACGTGCAAGCCTCGTCCGCATGCGCGCGCGGCGCCGGGATGGGAAGACCGCCGAAGCTTGCCAACGCCGTCCAAAAGGGCCGGACTTACCTTCCGGAGTCGGGTCGTCGCGCAGGGAATCAATCGCCGCGAACCGCGCCCCCGCGCCGAAACTGGATCGGATTGGCGAGCTTCGCCGGGCTCGCCTTTATCGGAGCTTAGGCCGATCCGCCGGAACGAATAATCATGGCGTTTCGCGTGTTTGCGCTCGGAAAATTGCGGGCGTGTCGCCGCATCCCTGCCGCTGCCGCTGGACAAAATCCGTTCGACGCGCTTCTTGTCGCGGGGATCGTCTTTCGCGACGGCCTGAAAACAGAGGGGACTCATGTTCAAGATAACCGCATTCGCGCTTTTCGCCGCCTTCCTGGGCGCGGAAGCCGCCGCCGCCCAGACGATGACCCTGACCAGTCCAGACATCGCTCCGGGCGCGAAGATAGCCGACGAGCAGGTCTACAAGGGCTTTGGCTGCACGGGCGGCAACATTTCGCCCGCTCTGTCCTGGTCAGGCGCGCCGACGGGCACGAAGAGCTTCGCGCTTTCGGTTTACGATCCCGACGCCCCGACCGGCAGCGGTTTCTGGCACTGGGTCGTGTTCAACATTCCGCCGGACGTGACCAGCCTCGCCAAGAACGCGGGCGAACCGAAGGGCCCCGCCGCGCCGAAGGGCGCAGTGCAGAGCCGCACTGATTTTGGCGTCCCCGGATATGGCGGCCCGTGCCCGCCCCAGGGCGATCCGCCGCATCACTATCACTTCACAGTCTTTGCCGTGGATACGCCAAAACTCGACGGCGACGAAAACAACAGCGCCGCCTTCGTCGGGTTTCAGCTTCATTTCCACACGCTCGCCAAGGCGGAGCTGGTGGGCGTCTGGGGGCATTGACCGATCGCCCGAGCCTCTCCAGTCAGACGATGCGGTTTACCTAAAAAAAGCCTCGCGCGCGCTGTGCTCCTGCTGCGCGCGAGGCAGCTCCCCCTTAGAGCGCGTGCGCGGTTTTCAAGGCGTCCGCGAGATCCTCGTAGTACTCGCACTCTTTCGATCCGCAGAGCTTCTCGATCGTCGCCAATTGGGCCTTGGCGAGGTCGTATTTGCCCTGGACGACATAGGCTTCGCCTAGATACTCGCGCACCTGCGAATAGGTCGGGTCGAGAGCGACGGACTTGAGATAATAGCCGATCCCTTCGTCGGTCCGCCCTAGCTTGCGGGTCGCGTAGCCGCGATAGTTGAGGGCGCGGGGGGTATTGGGATTGTCGAGCATGTCGAGGACGTCGATGGCCTCCTGGTACCGGTCGGCCTTAGCGAGCGCATAGGCGTATTCGGTCAGGTTGGGATCGGGCAAAACGCCGCTGTGTCTCTCCAGGCATTTCTTCGTCTTTTTGTCCCAGACCTGGCCCGGCGCGCATGTCGTGAGGTCGGTCTTCTTGACGCCGGAATGATCCTTCTTGCCGGCCGCAGACCCGCTTCCCGCGGCTGGGCTCTCGTCGCCTCCGGCCGCCATGGCGGGCGCGGCGAACCCTAAGCCGAGGACGAAAATTCCACAGAAGAGGGTCGACGCAAGACCACGGTTGCTCTTGCGCGGGAACTGAAAAGAAACAGACATGGTTTGGTCTTTCCGTTGGAGTCGGGCAGTCCAGGAAACGCTCGAGCCGATGAATTTATTCGCATCGAATGGTTCGCTCAAGTCGAGCAGAATTTGCCGCTCCCCTCCCGATTGAAGATTGCGCCCGGGTTTGAGCCGCCTACATAGCATTGAAGCGCCGCTAATAGGTAATTTTCACAATTGCGTGAACTCGCGCCTCCCCGATACGGTCCAGACGAGCGCGGCTGAGTTGCTTCGACAATGCGCCGCGCCCCTAGGCCAAGCGTCGCGTGGACAACGCCATGTCCGAGGGGCCGCAGGCCCTCCATGCCGACGAACGGCGCCTTGCGGCCATTCTGGCCGCGGACGTCGCTGGCTACTCGCGCCTCATGGGGCGCAACGAAGAAGAGACGGTGCGCGATCTCGAAGCGCACCAGGCGGTCATTCTGCCGCTCATCGCCAGGCACGGCGGGGCCGTCATCAACATCGCAGGCGACGGCATTGTCGCGCAATTCCCGAGCGCCGTGCGCGCGGTCGAATGCGCCGTCGCGATCCAGAAGATCATGGCCGAGCGCAACTTCGATGTTCCCGCTGAGCGGCGGATGCTGCTGCGCATCGGCGTCAATCTCGGCGACATCATCCACGATGGAACGCGAACTTTTGGCGACGGGATCAATGTCGCGGCGCGGCTCGAGCCGCTGGCCGAGCCCGGCGGCATCTGCATTTCGGCCAACGTGCGCGACGCGATCTTCGGCAAGCTCGGCCTGCCTTTGCGCGATATCGGCGAGAAAGACGCTCAAGAACATCGACCGGCCGGTCCACATCTATCAGATCCAGTCGCCGGGAACGCGCTGCCCGCCGCGACTGGCTGGGCGCGGGTCTGCGCCAATATCGCCGGCTCGCGCCGGCGCTCGGGCTTGTCGTTCTCCTCGCCGCCGTCGCAGGCATTGGCGCGTGGCGCTTCTGGCCGCGCCCGGCGACGGAGGCCGACGGCATGCCCACCGTCGCCGTACTTCCGTTCAGTGGCGGAGGAGATCCCGAGCAGGCCGATTTCGCGCGGAGCCTCACGCGCGAAGTCTCGGCCTATCTCTCGACATTCCCGGGCGCGCACACGCTCGCCATCCCGGAATCGGCGACCAAGCTCTCTCCCCGAGAGGTGGCGCGACAATCCGGGGCCGCATATGCCCTCGATGGCGACCTGGCGAAGGTCGGCGGAAAGACCCGCGTCGCCGTCCGCCTAACCGACGCCGGCACGGGGGAAAGCCTGTGGTCCGATCACTACGACTTCGAGGGCTCAGATCGGCTCGCGATGCAATCCGAAACCGCTCGCAAGATCTATGGCGCGCTAGGCGGCAGCTTCGGCAAGATCGGGAAGGCCGAAATAGAGAAGGCGTGGCGCAAACCGGACCGCGACCTCACCGACTACGACTATTATCTGAGAGCTCGTACCTTTTTTGCCCAGGAGACGCGCGAAGGTCTTGCCCGGGCGCGCCAAATTGCCGAGGAAGGTCTGGCGCGGTTTCCGAGCTCGCCCGCGCTCAATCTGCTGATGGCCAATGCCTTCATCGCTGGAGCAGACAGACCTTGGGCCGTTCCCCGACTGCCACGAGAACTTTGCGCTCGCCTGGAAATACGCCAGTGAAGCGGACAAAACCAAGAGCAAGTCGAGGTTGCTGGAGTTTTTCCATCATTCCCTTATGGCGAAGCTCTACACTCTGCACGCAGGGGACTTCGACCGAAGCGTAGAGGAGGCCGAAGCGGCCATCGAGATGGCGCCGAACGAGGCCGATAACCGCTCCTCGCTAGTCGAACTTCCTTTCCTTCGCGGGAAGGAATGATCAAGCGATCGAATGGGCGTCACGGCGCTTCGCCAGGAGCACAACGCCGCCTATGCGATGTTTCTGAAGCCGAATCTCGCCTGGGCCCTCTACCATGCTGGCCGGTATGACGAAGCGCTGGAAACCATTAAGGGCAGCGAAATGGTCGGCGCCAGACATTGCGGCGGCGATCTATGTGCGCGTCGGCCGCGTCGACGAGGCCCGCGCCATCGTTGCCGACTGGCTGAAGAAAGGTCCCTTCTCGATTGCGACCGAATCGTGCTGGGCGATCAAGGAACCGATGAAGAGCGCCTTTCTCGACGACCTGCGCAAGGCTGGACTGCCGGAGAAATAGAGGCGATGTCCGAGGAGCCGCTAGCCCTTCATTCCGACGAGCGGCGCCTCGCGGCCATTCTCGCTGCGGACGTCGCGGGCTATTCGCGCCTCATGGGGCGCAACGAGGAAGAGACGGTGCGCGATCTCGAAGCGCACCAGGCGGTCATTTTGCCGCTCATCGCCAGGCACGGCGGGGCCGTCATCAACATCGCAGGCGACGGCATTGTCGCTCAATTCCCGAGCGCGGTGCGCGCGGTCGAATGCGCGGTCGCGATCCAGAAGATCATGGCCGAGCGCAATTTCGATGTCCCCGCCGAGCGGCGGATGCTGCTGCGCATCGGCGTCAATCTCGGCGACATCATCCATGACGGTACGCGCACTTATGGCGATGGCGTCAACGTCGCGGCGCGGCTGGAGCCATTGGCCGAGCCGGGAGGGATCTGTATTTCGGCCAACGTGCGCGACGCGATCTTCGGCAAGCTTGGTCTGCCGTTGCGCGATATCGGGGAGAAGACGCTCAAGAACATTGCTCGCCCCGTCCATATCTACCAGATCCAACCGCCTGGGACGCGGGCCCGACGGGATTGGCTTGGTTCGGCGTTTCGCCAATACCGTCGGCTCGCGCCGGCGCTCGGGCTTGTGGTCCTCATCGCCGGGCTTGCGGGCGCCGTCGGGTGGCGCTTCTGGCCGCGCGCGCCGGGGCGGCCCGAGTACACGCCGGTCATGGCGGTGCTGCCGTTCACCAACACAAGCGGCGACAAGAGCCTCGATAATCTCGGCCCAAGCCTGGCGCGCGAGGTCTCGGCGATGCTGTCGACCTACCCGATGTTCCGAATGGTTCCGCCCTCGGGCCTACCGCCGCAGGGAGCCGACATCGGGAGGCGATACGCGCTCGACGGAGATCTTCTGAAGGGCGGGGACAAGCTGCGGGTGAGGGCGCGCCTAACTGACGCACAAAGCGGCGAGACGGTCTGGTCCGACAACTACGACTTCGACATTGGGGACCCGATCGCCGTCCAGAAAAAAACGGCGGAGCGAATCTACGGCGCCCTTAGCGGACAAAACGGGCGGCTCCTCAAGATCGAGCAGGAGGCGGCATGGCGAAAGCCAGAATCCGAGTTTGGCGAATGGGATTATAATCTTCGCGCCGCGACATATGCCCTCAAGTTCACGTTCGACAACAATCTGCGGGGGCGCACGATCGCAGAGGAGGGGCTCAGACGCTTTCCCAACTCGGTGCTTCTCAAAGTCAGGCTTGCCTGGAGCTATCTGCTTGAGAGCGACGCTTTTGGGCCTTTCGAGAGCTGCCGTGACACAATCGAGACCGCATACAAATTGGGGCGCGAGGCCGAAGAGGCCAAGAACAAATCTCGCTATGAAATCTATCAGACGCGAAAGCTCATGGCTCATGCCTATGCGTGGCATGGCGCGGAATTCGACCGGGCGGTCGACGAAACGGAAGCATTGATCGACATGAATCCCAACGATGCGACGGATAGGGCGACATCCGCGTTTTATCTCGCCAACGCCAGGCAGTTCGATAAGGCGCAGGACTGGGTTTCATGGGCCGTTGCACACAATTATCAGGATTACTTCTGGGTCAAATCCAACACGGCCTGGACCTACTATCTGGCTGGTCGATACGAGGAGGCGCTTGAGGCGCTGAAAGGCGCAGAGGCGACGCATCCATGGCCGCTCATGGTTATCTACGTCCGTTTGGGCCGTATCGATGACGCCAAGGCCGTCACCGCCGACTACCTCAAGACAGGCCTCCACTCTGTCCTGTCGGAATCCTGCACGCCGATCCGCGAGCCGATGAAGCAGAAATATCTCGATGACCTGCGCAAGGCAGGATTTCCGGAACGCGCGGATCGCGCGAGCCCGTAGTCCAATGGCCGTCATGCGGCGCTTGACCCTGTCGAGGTCGAGGAGGCGGCAAGAGGCTCCCCTCGCCCACAACCCTGCTTCAAAAAGCCAACAATCAATTGCCAAAAACCGAAAGGCGGGTTAAGCTCGTCTCCATGGATCAGCCGCGCCCGCCTACATGGAGGAGCACGCCCGCTCCCATCTCGGCGTCTCTGCCGCCGGGAGGAGTACGAGAAATTTTTTTCAGCGAAAATCCCGTGTAACTCATTGAAAAGGCTCATTTCCGACGAGAGAATCCAAGGAAATCCAAGCTTTTCCAATCCCTCAAAATCGGGAGTTTCGCCGCGAAACGGCCCAGACTAAGAGAATCCAAACACAGTTATACATATTTAATCAGTTTTATATTCGGGCATGACATAGGTCGCCCGCCCCTTGCCCAGCAGCGCGGAGGGAATGGCGCCCGGCTCGTCGACCGAGAAGACGACGATCGGAATGCCGTTGTCGCGCGCAAGCGCAAAGGCCGCGGTGTCCATCACCTGCAATTTGCGCTCGATCGCCTCGTCGTGGCTTAGGCGGTCGTAGCGTTTGGCCGTCGGATCCTTCTTCGGGTCGGCGGTATAGATGCCGTCGACTTGAGTGGCCTTCATCACCGCGTCGCACGAAAGCTCAGCGGCGCGCAGCGCCGCGCCGGTGTCTGTGGTGAAGAACGGATTGCCGGTCCCGCCGGCCAGAATGATCACCCGATGCTTGACCAGATGCGCGAGCGCGGCCTGGCGCGAGTAAGGCTGGCACAACGACGGCATCGCGACCGCAGAGAGCACGCGGGCCGGCTGGCCGATCTTCTCGAGCGCGCCCTCCATCGCCAGCGCGTTCATCACCGTCGCCAGCATGCCGATCGAGTTCGGCCCGCGCGCGCTCGATACCCTTGTCCGCGCCCTGGAGTCCGCGAAAGAAATTGCCGCCGCCGACGACAACCGCGACTTGCACCCCAAGGTCCGCCGCCGACTTCAGATCGCCGGCGATGCGCTGAAGAGTCGCCGCATGCAGGCCATGCGTGTCGGGGCCCATCAGCGCCTCGCCCGACAGCTTGACGACCACGCGCTTGAACAACGGTCGCGGCGCTTTCGACATGCCTAGCCCCTCCTCGCGATGCGGGCCGCCGCTCGATCGCCGATCCGCCCGTCTGACGCGATAAAAAAAGCGGCCCAAGGCCGCTTGATAATATCGCCAGGCCCTCAGGCCTCTTCCGCCGTCTTGTCGACGCCTTCGCCCAGCGCGTAGCGGACGAAGGCAGTAACGGCGATCGGCGCGCCGACCGTCTTTTCGGCCTCTTTGATGGCCTGAGCGACGCTCTTTGCCGGATCATGGACATAGGCCTGATCGAGCAGAGTGACTTCCTTGTAGAAGGTCTTGAGGCCCGATTCGACGATCTTCTCGATCACGTTTGCAGGCTTGCCGGCGTTCTTCTCCGCGAGCACGGCGCGCTCGCGCTGAACTGTCGCCGGATCGACCCCCGCGGCGTCGAGCGCGACCGGACTTGCGGCAGCGACATGCATGGCGACTTGGCGCCCGAGCGCGCTGAGCCGGGCGCGGTCGCCGGCGGATTCGAGCCCGACGATGACCCCGATGCGGCCGAGCCCGTCGGCGACGGCCCCGTGCACATAATGGCCGATTGCGCCTTCGGCCACCCGGAGGCCCTGCGCGCGACGCAGCGTCATATTCTCGCCAATGGTGGCGATGGCGTTGGCGATCGCCTCGCTCACCGTGCCGCCGCCCGGATAATGCGCGCCGAGCACCTTCGTCGCGTCGACGTCGGGCGCATGGTCGAGCGCGACCGCGAGCACGCCCCGCACCAGCGCCTGGAAGTCATCGTTGCGGGCGACGAAATCGGTTTCTGAATTGACCTCGACAACGACGCCGATATTGTCTTCGACAGCGACGCCGACAAGACCTTCGGCCGCAACCCGGCCGCTCTTCTTGGCCGCTTTGGCAAGTCCCTTCTTGCGCAGCCAATCGACCGCGGCCTCGATGTCGCCGTCGGTCTCGCTCAGCGCATTTTTACAATCCATCATCCCCGCGCCGGTCTTTTCGCGCAGATCCTTGACCAGTCCGGCGGCAATGGTCGCCATGCTCGTCCCTCTTTCGCTCTTGAAGCGCCGCGCGCGCTCCCTAAAGCTATTCAGCCGCCATCAGCGTGCGCGCCTGCTCGCTCCACTTGTCGCGCTCGATGCGGCCATTGAACCTGAGATCGGCGTCGAGCTTGGCGGACTCCTCCGGCGTCATCGCGGCGAGCTGCCAATAATGGAACACGCCATGTTCGTTGAGCTTCTTGACGATCTGCGGACCAACGCCGGTGAGCTTGGCCAGATCGTCCGGCGCGCCGCGGGGCGCGGCCAGGAGCTCGAAGCGCTCGGTCAAGGCTTCCGGCTCGGCCGTCGAGGTTTCCGGCTCGATCGTCTCAGGCAGCGGTTCGGCGATCGGCGCCTCGGCTTCGCCGAGATCGGCCCCCTGCGCGCCCTGGCCGCGCGAAATGCCGTCGATCGCCGCCCGAGCCATGAGATCGCAATAAAGCTGGATGGCGCGGCCCGCGTCATCGTTCGCCGGGACCGGAAAGCTGATGCCGTCCGGGTCGCTATTGGTGTCGAGGATGGCGATCACCGGAATCTTGAGGCGGTTGGCCTCCTTGATCGCGAGCGCTTCCTTATTGGTGTCGATGACGAACACCAGATTGGGAACGCCGCCCATGTCCTTGATGCCGCCGAGCGCGGTCTCGAGCTTTTCGCGCTCGCGCGACAGCATGAGGCGCTCCTTCTTGGTGAGGCCTTTCGCGCCCTCGCCCAGGAGCTCATCGACTTTGCGCAGGCGCGAGATCGACGCCGAAATCGTCTTCCAGTTGGTCAGCATGCCGCCGAGCCAGCGGGCGTTGACAAAATATTGCGCCGAGCGCTTGGCGGCGGCCGCGATCTCATCCGACGCCTGGCGCTTGGTGCCGACGAACAGCACCCGCCCGCCCTTGGCGACGGTGTCGGAGACGGCCTTCAGCGCCTGATGGAGCAGCGGCACCGTCTGGGCGAGGTCGATGATGTGGATCGAGTTGCGCGAGCCGTAGATATAAGGCGCCATCTTCGGGTTCCAGCGATGCGACTGGTGGCCGAAATGCGCGCCCGCCTCGAGCAGTTGGCGCATAGTGAAATCAGGCAAAGCCATGGGACGCTTATCCTTGTCCGGTTGAGCCTCGGCGGATCATGTGAAGCGAAGCGAGCCTCGCCACCGGAGCGGCGCCTTGAATCAGGAGCCGCATAAAATCCGCCTGTGGAATGGCGCGGCATATAAGCGAGGCCCGAGGGAAAGGCAAGCGGGCGCCGCATCGCCCGGACCTGCCGATCTCACGGCGCGGGGAAAATCTCACGCTCCTCCGCCTGCGCCGCTAAAGCGAGAGCTCCGAGATCCAGAGCCTGTGGGGGCGCACGGGTTGAGAGAACAGCATAGAACTCGCCGCCTGGCGCCTGGAAGTCGAGCTCGCGAAGTCCCGTCATGCCGAAAGCCGCGAGGGAGTTGATGATCAGCCGGAACGACGAGGGGACGAAAACCCAACAATGAACGTCGACGTAGGATTTGTCGCTGCAGGCTTGCTGGAAGAAATGTCGAGCCGAATCCAGCGTCCGAAGTTTCTCAAGTGGATACAAATCGCCCGCCAGCTTTCGGGGACGGCTATTCGCGGCTTCGAACCATGTCTGGCTATGCTCAGACAATGCCTTGCGGGGTTTTACGCTCGAGCAAGGATTGCGACATCCTGACCGTCATCGGGATCCGGATGTAATCCCGACCATGAGCCCCTCAAGTATGGTCGCACGAGTCGCAAGCCAGCGGCATCAATAAGCCTTCTCATTGCCGTGTCGGTAAACGCGACCGCCCCTCGTGGGTACAACGGGTCGTTTCCGTAAACGCCATCGCTCAGGCAGTGGTCAAAAGTCGCTTTCCATTGCGTGGTTCCCGCCATCTTTGCCGACTCCAAAGCCTCCGGTGTATGTAGAAAGAACGTAGCGTACACTTGGCCGTTCGCCTTCAGGACCCGAGCGAATTCCTTCATGTAGTGTAGGACCTCGGCTTCAAACAAGTGCGTGAAAACGGAAGCGAGGAAGATGCGATCGACACTGCCGGCCTTTACAGGCAAAACGAAATCCATCGACGTTTTGCGCCCGTGCGGATTATAGAGTTCATTCTCAGCGTCAAAGTGATGAAATTCGAAATTTGAATGTCTACTCGATATGTTGCCAGAACACCACAGGATGCTGTCGCGGGTCACATCAATCCCAACGTATCGCCCTCTCTCGCTGAGATAGTCGATTAGTTGCATCGCGTCGCGACCAATGCCGCAGCCCACCTCGAGGATCACCATATCGGGATCGAGTCCACAGAATTTTTGGTATAGCTCGACATGTCGTTTGCCAATAATGTCTAGGGTTTCCGGCCCGGCCCCCGTCAGAGAGATCAAATGAGCGGGTGGAGTTGCGTCGCAGCGGCCGTTTGTGTCGTTATTTGGGTACTCGCTTCGTTTAACGCCTGTCGAGTTCGATCCAATTCGGACGATAATCTAAGCACGGCTGCGTCAGCCGCCTGACGCATTTCTGTTAGACGCCGAATAGGGGGCATCGCCCTCAAAGCGAAAGATGCGAGGAAGTCTTTCACACCGGCTCACTCCTTCACTTCAGTGTCTTCGACAAGGTTTTCGGCGCGCGAACGCCATCGCGTACCAACCGAAACAGCTTTGAGAGCGGCACTCACTCGCCACGGTATCGCTCCGAGCCCAGTTCGCAACCGACTGGGCGCTGGAACAACTTCGCTTTCTGAAGAAGTTCGGTTGGGCGGGATTGGTTGGGGAGCGACCGACGCCGCTTCCAGATCTTGTCGCAGTTGCACTGCCTCGGCTTCCGCAACGTGTTAAATCGCCGGAACCTGCGGGTTTGACGAGGGGGGGAAAATCTCACGCTCCTCCGCCTGCGCCGACAGAGCGAGCGCGCCGAGATCCAGAGCCTGTGGCGTCGCCCGGGCTGAGAGAACGGCATAGAACTCGCCACCAGCGTCCCGGAAGTCGAGCCCGCGAAGTCCGGTCATATTGAAAGCCGCGAGGGTACTAATAATCAGGTGAAACGAGGAGGGGACGAAAACCCAGCAGTGTACATCGATGTAGGAGTCGCTGCTGCAGGCTTGCTCGAAGACTCGCAGGGCCGCATCAGGCGATCGAACTTCCTCAAGTGGCTCCGCATCGCCTAGAGTCCAGCCAGTGTGACCCGAACGTTTCCTGGCATAGGCGACGTCGTCAAAGATCACGCCCGGCCACGGTCTTTTCCTGCCGTCGACATGCGCCTGCAGGACTTGGCCCACTGTGGAGACCGGACGCAGAATGTCGAAACAACAGCGCTTGTCCGGGACAGCGAGCACGAGCGATCCGCCGGGTTTCAACAAAGCTTCGCAATCGTTGAGGAACGCGACTAAGTCAGGAACGTGCTCGATGACGTGCGAGGCCACGATCCAGTCGTAACGCTGACGTTCGCCAATCACCTCCGTCATGGACCGCCCGTCGGCGATGTAATCAACCTCCTCGACCGCCGATATGTCGACGCCCGCACCAGCATATTTGCGTCGAAGGCCATCCGCGTCGAGATAATCGAGAATCTCGACATCGAATCCCTCCGCCTTCGGCATTAGGGGATTGTGTGATGGACCGACCTCCAGACCTTTCCCGGTGGTCGCAAACATCGACCGCAGTGTTTCTGAACGTCCCATGGTCGATGGTTAGCGTAGGCCGAAAGCTTCTGCAAACAGTTCGACGGCGCGGGCGGAATTAGGCTTGGCGTCTCAACGAACGAGAGTGTACGACGCCCAAGACGCCCACTTAAGCGATCGCCGTCTCGAGTGCGAACGCAGGTTCCTCCGGTCCGAAAACGGCGCGCGCGATGGTATGCGCGTGGCGGTCCCACCCGTAGGCCTTCTGGACGTATTCGAACGCAGCCGTAGCGATCGTCTCGTACCGAGACTTTTCCTCCACCACGGCCACCGCTTCCTGCAACGCTAAATCCCACGCGTGCGAAGGCACAAGGAAACCTGTCTTCCCATCCACAATGCTGTTGCGAAAAGAGAAGGTCGGCGTCGCCAAAGTCAACGTGCCGCAAATGGCGGCCTCGAAGAATTTCAACTCGGACTTGCAATTGGTAAAGGTGTTGTCCTGCACCGGCGCGATGTTAATCTCCACCTCGGCAATCAAGCGCTGAACATTCATGAAATCCTGCAAGGGGTAAAACTCAATCTGGTCGCGATAGCGCATGAGCTCATCGTCCAGATCCAAAAATCCTGTGATCCGCAGCACGATGCGCGGATCACGCGCCAAGAGCCGGCAGATCGCCGGCGCAACAATGGCGAAATCGCGGGCGTGACTTGGCGACCCGCTGAAGTAGCCGATGTGAACGCGCCCGTCTCGCGCCCAGCCGGAATCTTGCTTCGCACGATAGCAGCTTTGCGACAATTCCTGCTGTTCAGGATTGAGATAGTTGGGCACGATCGCCGTGCGTAGCCGCGGGTGACACTCGAGGGCGCGCTCAGCCAGATATTCATTGGTCGTGACGAAAGAGTCGCAAAGGCGCAAAGTCGCGCCGATTTTGCCCGTGTAACCGAACCAATAGTCCCAAATCGCTTCGCTCGATGAGTTGACGCCCACGGAATCGACCAATAGATGTGCCCGTCCGGCATCAAAAACCAGATCGTCGCAGTCGAACACAATAGGAATGCCGCGCGCCCGGGCGCGTGCGACCATGTAAGCGACCCGCGCGTTGTAGCGGGCGCGACAGATGACGAGCGCGTGCGCGATATCGATGAAGCTGTCGTCTGTATTCAGATCGCGATGATCAAACCACGCGGCCGACACGCCTAGATCCGGATTCGCCGCCAGAGTCAGACCTGGGTTGAACACGCGGTAGCGGAAGGTGCTGGTGTCCGGGCGCTCATAGAAATAAGCGATGCGGCGCGGCTGGGCTGTCAGCTGTCGCAACCGCTCGTCGAAGCTTGAAAGCCAAGGGTCGACGTAATTCACCGCGGGCGGGATGCCTACGAACACGCGCGTCCAGCCCCGGCGCCCAGCATCCGCTCGATCACGGCGTCAAGTTGGGGCTCCCAGTCGCGCGCAATGTGGTCCGAGCCGCAATTGGCGAAGCGCTGTTCCGGATCACGCGAAAGCTTGACCCCCTCGCGCAGGGCGTCAGTGAGGGCCGAGACGCTCGGCGGGGCGGCGATAATATTTCGCGACCATCGCTCAAACGATGTCTTGGAGCCGTGTGTATTGGTGACAACCACTGCTCCAGCAGCCGCAAGATCGAGCGGCGGATAGGAGGGGTGCGGCGTGTCCATCAGGCACAGGCCGAGGTCCATCGTCGACACCAGTTCCGCGTATTTCGCCCAGGGCAGTTTGGACCAAACGGTGGGTCGCACGCCGCCGGGAAGCTCCATGTCTGGCAGCTCCCGACCGACAAAGTGGAAATTCCATTGGTCAGCCGCCAAAACGCCTTCCCGCATGGCGGTATTGATGACTTCGAGGCCGCGCCAAAAAAGGTTTCGGTCGTTGTATGGCCGTGCATAGAAGAAAAAGTTCTGCGCACCCGCTGCGGGAGGCTTAGCCGCTTTCGGGCGGCGGAAGGAGGGAAACGCCGGGGTGAACCAGTGGCCGCGCTTACGAAGCCGTGGCAACGGTTCCTGGCCATCAGCCAGATGGTCGAAAAGCTGCTGCGTATTCACGAGAATGCGCAGCTCCGGCTCGGAGAGGGTTTCCATGCACTGCAGACGCTGGTCCCCGAAGGGATAGAACATGCGCTCGTCCTCTTGCAGCAAGTAGATTATGCGGGCGGGGTTTACCGATCCAAGCGTCGCGCGCGTCGTCCACCATGAGGTCGTGAGGATGATATCCTGATCGCCGAGCGACAAAGATCTTTGACCCCAGGGCGGCAAGTGAAGGAAATCCGTGGGGCCCTCCAATTTCACGCGATGCTCCCGCAGGATGTTTCCCAGAGCAGCTGGATCGGGGGGAGCGTTACGAGTTGCGAGACGCAGCCTTGCTCCCAGGCGGCGGGCGGCGAAGGCGCCCACCACCATGGCGGTCGCAACGCCGCCGAACAGAGAATTCGGGATCAACGCCGTCGGTGAGGATCGTGACGGTTGGATCGGATCGATGATCGGCGAAGATCGGTAGCGGCGCCCAAGCCGCATTGTGCGTCCGGAGGATGGATGCGACGGAGGTCACAGCCGTAGAGCCTAACGTCTTGATGTCCCGGGGCGCTGTGAGCGCGCCACCGTAGAATCCGGGCAAAGTCTGCCGACCCTCTTCGCGACCGGATCGTACGTAGTGCAGCAGCGGATTCATCCCGGAAGCCGCAACATCCGGGTATTCGCTTAGATAGAATTGGGGATCGAAGCCTGGACTGGGCTTACGGCCCTCCTTCCAGCCATTCGTGGCGAAATGCAGCGCGAGATCTGAGCCGCTCGCCGCGACATCGGGATTGTTGGCAAAATAGAAACCCGTATCGAACAAACCGCTCTGCCGGATTTCCCTCACCATCCTCCGCTGCTCGCGCCGGCGCAGAGCGCGCCTCGCAAACGGCAATCGGGCTGCAATGCGCTCGATAATTCTAGACACGCGGAGCCGTGGGCTGATCCAGTAAGCAAACCCTGGCCTCGACGACAAGATCGCAAGTTCCTTCCGTCCGCCGCTGTTCGCCGTCACCCATCCGCCACCGTCCGGCCCTTGGCGCGCAGCCGCGTCCAATTGTTCTTGATTAACTGTAGTGCATGCTAAAAACAATCGCCCGATCCTCCAGGCGCTACCGCCTTCCGAAGAGGGCCGGGGCACGCCGAAGTTTCGAACAAAACCTCGCTTAAGGTTTGCTGCCATTGCGGCGACGCTACGCGAAGGATCACACGTTGAACATCGCTCGGACGGAAGGGGCGGTTGTCACGAAGGACGCTCAGGTCAACGCGTGCTATGCCGATTTCCCGTGAGCGATCTTTCCCCCCAGTGGGGCCGAGACGACGTTCTTCTCTGACGACCTGTCAGCGCGTTCGCCGGTCGAGCGATCGAGCGTCTTGCATTTGTCGTCCGGCTTACTCATGAAGACGCAGCTGACGGCTCCTGCTGCATTTCGTCCTCGCCCGGCGTCCGGATCTCTGCATGCTGAACTCCCTTGCTTCCGCCGGGAGGCGGGCCCTCCCGAACCAATGGGATCTCATCGCGTTCGCCGCAATTCTGGCGATTCTGACCGCAATCGCGAAGAGCTATCACGGCATTTCGGCGCCCCTGCCCGCGCCTAACGAAAGCCCGGTTTCGCTCGACTACTGGCAACTCCCTTATTACGCGCTGAGAACGACGCTCAGGATGTTCGCCGCGCTCGCCGCTTCGCTCGTTTTCACCTTCACCTACGCCACCCTCGCGGCCAAGAGCAGGCGCGCCGAGATGATTCTGATCCCGGTGCTCGACATCCTGCAGTCGGTGCCGATCCTGGGTTTCCTGTCCTTCACCGTGACCTTCTTTCTCAACCTTTTCCCCGGCAACACCATGGGGGCGGAACTCGCGGCCATCTTCGCGATCTTCACCAGCCAAGCCTGGAACATGGCCTTTTCCTTCTATCAGTCGCTGCGCACCGTTCCACGCGATCTCGATGAAGTGGCCCGGGGCTTCCGGCTGACCGGCTGGCAGAAGTTCTGGCAGCTCGAGGCGCCCTTCGCGATGCCTGGCCTCATTTGGAACACGATGATGTCGATGTCGGGCGGCTGGTTCTTCGTCGTCGCCTCCGAGGCGATCACGGTCGGCAATACGACGATTACGCTGCCGGGAGTGGGATCGTTCATCGCCAAGGCTAACGACGCGGGCGATTGGTCAGCGATCGGCGCGGCGGTCCTGACCATGGGAATCGTCATCCTCTTGTACGATCAGTTGCTGTTCCGCCCGATCGTCGCCTGGGCGACCAAGTTCCGCGTCGAACTGTCGGTCAGCCAGGACGTCGAGTCCTCTTGGGTTTTGAACCTGATCAAGCGCACGCACTGGCTGCGTCTGGGGTCCGCTCCGGTTCTTGCGGCGCTGAGAAGCATAAGCCTCTTGCCGTTGCGTTTCCCGACAATTGCGCCGACGCAGAAAACATCCAAAGAGCCGTCGCGGCTCCTCGACGCCATCTGGATCCTCGTCATCGTCGCCGTGGCCGCATGGGCGGCGTGGCTGACCATTTCTTACATTGCGACCGAACTCAGTTGGGGCGAGGTCGGGCATGTTTTTGTCCTGACGTTCTATACCCTCATTCGCGTCATAGCCCTGATGGCGCTCGCCACCGTCGTCTGGGTTCCGATCAGCGTCTGGATCGGGTTGAGGCCTCGCTGGGCTGAGGCCGTTCAGCCGATCGCGCAATTCCTTGCTGCTTTCCCGGTGAACCTTCTGTTCGGCGCGGCGGTCAGCCTCGTGCTCGCCTTCCACCTCAACCCGAATATCTGGCTGAGCTTCCTCATCGTCTTTGGCACGCAGTGGTACATCGTCTTCAACACGATCGGCGGCGCGTCCGCCTTTCCCAACGACCTGCGTGAAGCGGTCGCGAACTTTCGCATTCGCGGCTGGCGCTGGTGGTCTCAGGTGATCATTCCAGCCGTCGCCCCCTTTTATTTGACCGGCGCCATCACCGCGTCGGGGGGCTCGTGGAACGCCTCGATCGTGGCCGAATACGTCAAGTGGAAAGATCACACCGTCGTCGCGCAGGGCGTCGGATCCTATATCGCCAGAGCGACGGACAAGGGCGACTTTCCGAGAATTGTGCTGGGCGTCGCGATGATGTCGCTGTTCGTCACACTGTTCAACCGCCTGTTCTGGCGACGCCTCTATGCCTATGCGGAGCGGCGGCTGCGCCTATAGAGGCCGCGACGATTTGGCCGAATCGTCGCGGCCTCGATATTTCTTTCATTTTGCGCGCTTTTTCGCGAAAAACCGGTTCCCACTTTTTCGCAGCGCGCTCTGGCCGCATCGTTGATTAGGGAGTTTAAGCCCATGTTGGACGCCGCCGTCACCACGATCCTCGACGTCGACAAGGTAAGCCAGGTCTTCTCAACCGGTTCGGGCGAAGCGCGCGCGCCGGTGCTGAGCGACGTTTCCTTGCGCATGAAGACCGGCGAGATCGTTGCGCTGCTCGGCCGCTCCGGCTCCGGCAAGTCGACCCTGTTGCGGCTCATCGCCGGACTCACTCGTCCGACCCAGGGAACGGTGACGATTGGGGGCGAGCCGGTGGATAGGCCAGCGAAGGACGTCGCGATGGTGTTTCAGAGCTTCGCGCTTTTTCCCTGGCTCGACGTCCTCGACAATGTCGAAATCGGACCCCGCTCCAATGGCGTGCCGCTCGATGAGACCCGCAAGCGCGCTCTGAAAGCAATCGACACCATCGGCCTCGACGGATTTGAATCCGCCTACCCAAAGGAGCTGTCGGGCGGCATGCGCCAGCGCGTCGGCTTCGCGCGGGCTCTCGTCATGCAGCCGAAGATCCTGCTGATGGATGAGCCGTTCTCAGCCCTCGACGTGCTTACCGCCGAGACCTTGCGCACCGATCTGCTCGATCTTTGGCAAGAAGGGCGGATGCCGATCAAGGCCATCCTGATGGTCACCCACAACATCGAGGAAGCGGTGCTGATGGCCGACCGCATTCTCGTGCTGTCGTCCAATCCAGGCCGCATCGCCTCCGAGATCCCGGTCACCCTTCCCCATCCGCGCGATCGGCTGGACAACGATTTCCGCGCCCTGGTCGACAGGATCTACGCGCTGATGACCCAACGGCCGGACACGACGAAGCCGACCACCCGCGAAGCCGCGACGGCGATCGGCCTTGGGCTCGCCCTGCCGCGGGTGTCGACCAACTCGCTCGCCGGCATGCTCGAGGAGATCGCCGCTCCGCCCTACGACGGAAAGGCGGACCTGCCGCATCTCGCCGACTCGCTGCAGCTCGAAATCGACGACCTGTTTCCGCTTGGCGAGACCTTGCAATTGTTGCGCTTGGTGGAGTTCGAGGACGCCGACATCAAGCTGACGCCGCTCGGTCGGCGGTTCGTCGACATGGACGTCGACCAGCGCAAGAAGGTGTTCGGCGACCAGGTGCTGGCGCAGATTCCCCTCGCCTCCCACATCAAGCGTGTCCTCGACGAGCGTCCAACCCATCGGGCGCCGGCCACCCGCTTCCGCGAAGAACTCGAGGACTACATGTCGGAGGACTACGCCGAGCGGACATTGAGGGCGATCATCAATCTCGGACGCTACGGCGAGCTGTTCGCCTACGACGAGAGCAGCCAAACATTCAGCTACGAGAATCCGCAATAGCAATCTGCGCTTGCCCCTCGCCTGGTTTTGACTTGCCTTGAGGAATGCGCTGCAATAACCATATTGCAGTGCAAGAGCGCTTTAAGCTTCATGGGAGACGCTCGATGACGCCGACCGCCGCCACCCTCGCCAAGAGCGACAAAACCGTCGAGCCGCCGGCCGCGGCCTTCGCCACCCTCAACGTAGGTGGAAAAACCGTGGAACTGCCGGTCCTGAAGGGGACAGTTGGGCCGTCGGTCATCGACATTGGCAAGCTCTACGCCCAAACGGGTATGTTCACTTACGACCCGGGCTTCACCTCGACCGCGAGCACTGAATCGCAGATCACCTACATTGACGGCGACCAGGGCGTGCTCCTCTACCGGGGCTATCCGATCGACCAGCTTGCCGAGCACGGCGATTTCCTGGAGACCTGCTACGTGCTTCTGTACGGCGAGTTGCCGACCGCCGCGCAGAAGGCAGAGTTCGACTACCGGGTCACCCGCCACACCATGGTGCACGACCAGATGAACCGTTTCTTCAACGGTTTCCGGCGCGACGCGCATCCGATGTCGGTGATGGTGGCCTGTGTCGGCGCGCTCGCCGCCTTCTATCACGACTCGACCGACATCACCGATCCGTGGCAACGCGAAGTCGCGTCGATCCGCATGATCGCGAAAATGCCCACGCTCGCGGCGATGGCCTACAAATATGCGATCGGCCAGCCATTCGTCTATCCGAAGAACGAGCTCGATTATTCGGCGAATTTCCTGCGCATGTGCTTCTCGGTCCCGTGCGAGGATTACAAAGTCAACGCGGTTCTGGCGCGCGCGCTCGACCGCATCTTCATCCTCCACGCCGACCATGAGCAGAACGCCTCGACCTCGACCGTGCGGCTCGCGGGATCCTCGGGCGCCAACCCGTTCGCCTGCATCGCCGCCGGCATCGCCTGCCTCTGGGGTCCGGCCCACGGCGGCGCCAACGAGGCCGCGCTCAAGATGCTGGGCGAGATCGGACGGGTCGAGAACATTCCCAAATACATCGCCAAGGCGAAGGACAAGAACGATCCGTTCCGCCTGATGGGCTTTGGCCATCGCGTCTACAAGAACTACGATCCGCGCGCCAAGATCATGCAGAGCACCGCACATGAAGTGCTCAACGAGCTCGGGGTCAAGGACGACCCCCTGCTTGACGTCGCCATCGAGCTCGAACGCATCGCGCTGCACGACGATTATTTCATCGAGAAGAAGCTCTATCCGAACATCGACTTCTATTCCGGCATCACGCTCAAGGCGATGGGCTTCCCGACCGACATGTTCACCGTCCTGTTCGCGGTCGCGCGCACCGTCGGCTGGATCGCCCAGTGGAAAGAGATGATCCAGGATCCGGAGCAAAAGATCGGCCGGCCGCGCCAGCTCTACACTGGCGAGAAGCCGCGCGACTACAAGCCCATGAGCAAGCGCTGAAGGCCGGCCGTAAGTCGCGGCCAAGGCCTTCAGTTGCGGTTATAATCGCTTCACAAGGCCGGTCCGTTATACGATCCCCAACAATAGCCTCCCGCGCAGTAGCTGCAAATCGCAGCGTGGCTGTTGAGCCTTGCGCACCAGTCAAGGATGTAATCGCAGTTCCCGCAATACGGGATCGCAGGAACAACTGAACCGCCACGTGTCTCGAAGACACGGCCAAGACGGCGATAGCTCCTGCTCGCGGAAAGCGATACTTCTGCAGTGAATCCGGGCATTGTCATGTTTCTCTTCTCCATTGGGCAGTAATTGAGAGAGACAGGCGTCCTTGGGTTGAGGCATGCCGGGTAAAGATTTATTACTCTAGGGAAGATCAACACAATGGAACGGACACGGGCCAAGTCCACCAGCCGCGAGCCTTCCGCCATTGCATCTGCATAGGCACGCCAGCCGGTTGCAACCCACTAGGCGATCGCAGACGTCGCAAGGGTCCTGCACCGGGCATGAACAGGTGCAGGTGGGGTTGTCGCACCCAGCGTCCGAACAGGTGCAAGTCCCCGCCGGCGCGACGCGGGCGCCCGCAGCAGCCGCGCGCATTACGGCCATGTACCGATACTCGCTCGCGTAAACGGACGACTCCGCACTAAATCCTGGCATGGTCATCTTCGCGTCTCCTGTTTAAGGTCAGCCCACGCTTGACGGCGGGCGAACCTACCTCGCGTCAGAAAAACAGGCCGCCGATCGTAAACGGCGGCAGGCCGGCGAAGAAGCGGCACACGAGTTCGCCGCCGCCATTGGCCCTGCATCTCAAGTATTCGCCCACGTCCCCGCCCAACTGAGGTTGAAAACCAAGTTGCGGCATGAGTCCTGCGCCCGGTGTTGAGGCCCGTTCGGCGGCGACGGCTCTGCCCTGATAACCGCCTTGACTTGGTCCGAGCGACGCCTCGGCGTTAAAGCCGGGCAGGTTCAGTTTCCTCTCTTTCGTCGTCGCCGTCTTTGTCCTTGCCTTCCTTGCCATCTTTCGCTCCTCTTTGCCTACTCGGAGCCCCATCTCGGCATGAACCGAACCGATTTCGGCAGGACTTTCCGACCTAATAGCATCCAAATTTGTCGCAAGTAACGGTAATATCCATACCCAAAATACTTAAATTGCAGACGCACACCGGCCCTCCCATGGATTTGTAACATTGACAAGCGTTGCGCACGGCGGGCCTTATTGCGCCACTCGCCATCTGTCCGGCTACGCCCGATAGCGAACGCGCGCGGTAGTTCCGGCCGCTCCCATAGAGAGAAGCGTCCGCTGAGAAGCCGGGAATTCTTGTCGCGTACATTGATCCTCTCCTTCGTCCGATTCAGTCTAACCGTTGGGGGCCGCGCGACCGTGCCCTCAAAAGCCTCCTCGATAACTCACGCCCAGGAGCCCCGAAGCGCCGCACGCGCCGGTTCTCTGATTGCAGCAAGTGGCATAGCCTGCCAGGTTCCAGCTGAGAAGGTGAGGCCAACAACAACAATATGTGTCGTTGTTATCATAGGAGAACTGACCACACTCGCATATCCCACTTTTAATTAAGGCGGGTTCTATTCTTCCTTTCTTACCCTGTGCGTGGGAGCTTGATAAGTGATCTACACCGTAGTTTGGTCTACCCCAATACAACGACACGTCTGCCGAAAACCCCGGTAATCTCGTCATGTGCATTGCTCTTTTCCTCCTTGAATTCCCCCTTTCGGTTCGTCATGCCAAACGGGCGGGGAAGGACCGAACCCTTCGCCGTAACGGGGGCGAGCCGGCGTCGGCGCTCCTCAGGTCACGCCGACGAGACAGTCGATTTCGACTAGCAAACGGTGTCATCGCAGGTCCGACGACAGGCGCTCCTCTGCGAAAGCGGCTTTTTCAAGCATGCGGCCTTACACTGAGCGCAAGCTCGAGCATCGCCGCCATTCCCTCCTCCACCTCCCCCGCCGCCGCCTCCGCCATCGCCAAAGCCGGCGTCCATGCAGTCGAATTTGCACATCGTGTTGGGAAGCGACCCCCAGTCATATTGATCGTCGCAGTCCGCCATGCAGAAACCAATCGATATCGGCAGCTGTGGCCGGACCGATCGTCCGCCTGAAAATACAGACGCAGCTCTCGCCACCGCGCGATAGCGGCCCGCGGTCCGGTAAAGTGAAGTCTCTCCGGTAAAACCTGGGATGTTCATCTTGCTCTCCTGTCTTACAGTAGGGAGGCTAAAAACATAGCCGTAACGTGTTCTCGCGCAGCCATCCGAGCTAGTGACATGGCCGGACAAAACAGCGCAGACCAAACCCGGGCGGCGGACAGCAGAATTGCCGGCCGTTGACGCACGGAGAACAATGGAACAAGTCGGGCACGCAAACACCGAGTCCGCCAAGCCCGGCCGTGCATTTCAATCCCGGGCAGCATACGAGATCGATTCCTCCGCACCTCTGCCCCGCCCGCGCGCAGAACAGGGACTGAGCGCTGACCGGGGGGAGTGCGCCGGCGCTCGTAACGGCGCTGCAATAGTGTTGACTGGTCGCGTAAAGCGACGCCTCTGCGGTAAAGCTTGGTATAGTCATTGCGCGCCTCCTGCCATTTCGACCTGAACGGTTATAGGACTGGGCGGCTCCGTCAATCGGGATTGCCGCAGTGCGTGCCGCCGCGACATGCACAGGCGCACCACCGATCGCAAATAAAGGTGCCGCCCGCGCAGATGTCGCTGCACATCGAACAGGGAAACCCTCGTTTGGCTGGCGTGATCGCTCCTTGAGACGCAGTAAGGGTGCTCCAGGTGCTTTGCTGGTACGTCTCTGTCGGCTCGAAAATCGATGCCTCGGCCGTAAATCCTGGCATGTTCATTTCGGTTCTCCCGTGCTGCTTGTTTACCGGTCGTAGTAAGGCGACAGTTTCGTCACCAGGAATGGAAACTCCTCGGTAACGTCGACCCGCAGGAAGCACTTCTCGGTGTAGTCTGTGCTGCGGTTGGTGTGGGACAGGACCACCTCCACGATGTTGCGCGTTCCGCTCAGCGGCGAGGGTTGGACGTCTACGGCCGAGAGCGACGATCCGGCGGCAAAGGCTTCGGCTGTCTTGGCGTAGATGGCGGGATAGCGCACGGCGCAGTAGTTCAGCGCCCGGTGTTCGTCGGTCGAACCGGCGTTGTCGGTCATTTGCATGATGCGATCGAACAACTCGCTGGCCGCCGGCCCAAAGGCCTCTGCCGATATCCCCTCTGGTCGGGGGATCGCGTTGACGAGCGATTCCCGCGAGAATGTGTAGATCTGGTCGAACACCACGATCGGCAGCATCAGTCCGTTGCAATAGTCCGGCGGAGCAATCGGACCCTGGACGCCAATGACCGTGCTCATCCAAGGGACCGGCTGAGGCTCGATCGCGTTGATGAGCAAATCGAGGTCCGCCGGATCGCCCGGCTGCAGGAGATAGGTCTCGACGCCCTGGACGCTCAGCACCCAGCACAATTGCCGCGCAAGATAGCGGTTCTCGCGTTGCGACAAGACCTGGTGAAAGGCCTGCCGGTCCGTCCGGCCGGCCGTCTCCGCCCGGCCGGTGGCCTGAGCCACTTCCTTTTCCACCGAGGGGCGAGGGTAACGCTCCTCGATCTGGCCAAGCACATAGACATAGGAAGCGCTCGGCATCGCGCCGGCCGGGCCCGCGCCGCAGGTCGGACACGGCGCAGCCGTCTGGGCGGGCCGCACGCCCGCCTTCGCTGGAGGCACCGCAGCCGATGATGTCTGCTTGCCTTCAACAGCCCCCGCCACGATCATCTCATCAATTGTCTCTTGAGGCTCCATGGTTTCCTCCTTGGCGAATAGAGTTGATTCGCAATGGCTTAGCGCGTGAACACGACCCGCCGGTTCAGGGCGGAGGCGCGCTTCTCGCATCCGCCGCATGGACGGATCCCGGCGGCAAAGGTGACGCGTTTGATGACATCACCCAAGCCGATTTGCTCGTCCTGAATAAATCCTGGCAGGTGAACGCGAAAAGGCTCGTTTTTTGAATTGTTTGTGGGTGCTTTTTCATTTCCCGTCATGATTTACCTCCTCGTTATCGCGTCGCGTTCACGTATTGGTACGCCGCCCACGCATCCAACAAAGGGGGTGTCACGGAGGTTCGCCCATGCGCGTGATGGAACGCCAGGCGAATTTGCGCTCCGGTGGCGGCAGGAAGTTGCGACCAGACCAGAGCGACAGCGCCAGTCACGAAGGGCGCGGCGACGCTCGTTCCGCCGAGGCTGAGCGCCGGGCCATCCGCCCCTAGGCTCGTGACCTGTTCGCCGGGCGCCCGCAGACCGTTTCGGCCGATCGAACGGCCGAGATTGGATTGATTGACAGGTTTGCCGTTGGCGTCGCATGCAGCCACCGCAATAACCCATGGATGGCTGGTGATGATGGTGCCGCCGACTGCCCCCTGATTGCCCGCCGCTGCCACGACTATGACCCCGTGGCGAGCGGCGTGGTCCAGCGAAAGCTTCAGCGCGCGCTCGCCCTTTGACGACGACCGCGTCACGGCGAGGCTCAGGTTCACGACGCGGGCACCGGCCTTGACGCACTCCAGGATGGCGGTCGCAAGCTTTTCTGGCGTGGCGCTTGGCTGCTCCGCGCTTCCCGTCGCTGCTTCCGAAAAAACAGGGTTCACAAGCAGCGTGCAATCTGGACAAATGGCGGGCGCCGCCGAACCTCGCTTGGCGCTCAGAATGCCCGCGATAAAAGTCCCATGAACGCAGGCGGCGCTGCTGGTTTGCGCGCAACGAGCACCCGTGTCTCGCGCCACCCCCCGGATGCTGGATCGCACGAGATCCGCGTGGCCGACGGCGATCGGGCCATCAACCATCGCCACCGTAATCTCCGACCGCCCCGAGGTCAGCTTCATCAATTCGGGAAGCCTAACCAAGTCAAGAGCGCTCATGACCTAAATCCCGGTCTAATGGCCTCTTACAATTAGCCCCTGCACATCGCGGCCGCCGCGAACCGGGGTCTTTTCAGTGAAACTCTTATAAAATCGGATAGGCCAACATAAACTCGCCAAGCCGGGTCAGCAATAGGTAGAACTACCTGCCTACGCTCATGCCGGTGATGCCGCGCAGACAAAGATGCGGGCCGAGGCCAGCACTGGCAGCCATGTCCTGCCCGCCGCCGTCACCTCGCCGACCCCCGCTTCGCCGCGATCGTTTCCAGAACGACGCGGGCGGCGTGGGCGCTGGGCGCGCCGCCGTCGGGCAGCGCTATCAGCCGCTCGAGCCGCGACAGCGCTTCGAGCTGGCGTGAGCGCGCCGGGCCTTCCCGCACGATCTCCGCCAGCGCCGCGCCGAGCGCTGCGGGAGCACAGTCCCTCTGCAGTTTTTCCGGGATCGCGCGCTCGCCGAGGACGAGGTTAGGCAGCAGGATCGAAGGGACCTTGATCAGATATTTGAGCTGCTCCTCGATCCGCGAAACCTTATAGGCTCCGACCATCGGAACCCCGGCGAGAGCAAGTTCAAGCGTCGCGGTGCCGGAAGCCGCGAGGCTGGCGCGGGCGGCGCGAAACGCGGCGTATTTCGCCTGTTCGCCGAGCGCGATGGTGGGCGGCTCGGGCCAACGCGCCGCCAAGGCCCGCACTTCGCGCTCGATATGGGGCAGGGTCGGCAAAACGAGCGAGAAGGGTCCGACCGATTGGCGCAGCGCCGCAAGCGCGCTGCCGAAATCTGGCATCAGCCGGGTCACTTCGGACCGGCGCGAGCCGGGCAGCACGACGATGAGCGGGGGCGCGGAGGCGGGACGGCGCGCCTCGTCCGCGTTTGGCCGTAAGTCCCCGAGGCGTTCGATCAGGGGATGGCCGACGTAGACGCAGCGGGGCCCGTCCAGCCGCCGATAGGCCTCAGGCTCGAATGGCAGCAGCGCTAGCACGCAATCGACGTAAGATCGCATCGCCTTGGCGCGGCCCGGCCGCCACGCCCAGACGCTCGGACTGACGTAGTCGACAATCGGCAGGTTCGGCAACGCCGCCCGCACGCGGCGTGCGACGCGGTGGGTGAAGTCGGGGCTGTCGATGATAACCAGGGCGTTCGGCCGCGCGGCTACGATCGCCGCGGCGGTCTTATAAATCCGCGCGATGAGCGTCGGCAGCCGGGCCAGCACCGGAAGAACGCCCATGACCGCGATGTCGCCGATCGGAAACAGGCTCTTGAAGCCCTCGGCCTCCATCGCCTCGCCGCCGACGCCGGAGAAGACGATCTCGCCCGAACGCGCTTCGCGGAGCGCCCGCATGAGCTTAAAGCCGAGCTGGTCGCCGGAGTGCTCGCCGGCGACCAGAGCCACCCGCAAGGGGCTCATCCGGGCGGGCTCACATATGCGAATCCGGCGACGAACAGGCCGGCGGCGTTGGCTTCGCGGGCGCAGAGCTCGCGCTCGAGGATGAGCACTTGGCCCGCGGCGACCGCCGTCCCCCGCAGTTGCGCGTTGACCGCCCCTTCAATCGTCTTCGGTCCGATCGCCGGCATGTCAAGCCTGAGATCTTGCCCTCGCTTCGGGGCTTTCACCAAGACGCCCGCTGGACCGGCAAGCCGCAGCCGGCCGTTGGCGCGCATCTCCGCGACACGGGCAAGCATGGCGTCGGTGCCTTCGGCCGCCTCGATCGCCAGCACCCGGCCGGCGGCGACAATCGCGCCCTGCCCCGCGTCAAAGCTCGACAACGCCCCGAGCAGGCGCGCGCCGAATGCAATGTCCATCTCGTCCTCCCCGGACGCAGCGCGCACGCCAATCTGGCCGACCGGCGCGAGGAGGCGCGGGGCAATTTCGTGCGCGCCAACCACACGGACGCCCTCCCGCTCGATTATCGCGGCGATGCCTGCGAGCAGACCATTGTCGCCGCGGCGGAACAGTTGCGCGAGCCCGGCCGCCCGCTTCATCGCGCCCCAGTCGAGCCTGAGATCGGCCAATTCGGGTCTCGCCATCGCGCCAATGATCACGATCTCGGCGATGGCGCGCGCTTTCAAGGCGGCGAACAGCTTGCCAACCTCGCCCATCCGAATCCAGACGTGCGGATAAGCTTCAATCGCCGCGTCGCTCGCGCCGACGACGCCAACTAGAAACGGCTCCCGGCCGGCGCGGCGGGCCTCGCCAGCGACCTCGAGCGGAAAGGCGCCCGCGCCGCATAGGATCGCCAGACGACCCGGAGCGCGAGCGCCCGACCCGCCGTTCGCTCCACTCACCCCTCCTCTTCCTTGCCCGCGCGCGGGACGCAGATCGCGCGGTCGCCCCCCTGCCGCAGAAAGGCGACGATCTGCTGCACGGCGGCCTGGCCGGCGAACGCCCCGGCGACCTCGTCGATGCGCTCTTTCAACGTGCCGCCCAAGGCGCCGCCGCCGTTGAACAGCATCTTGTAGGCGCGCCTTAGCTCGTGGATCGCCTCGTGCGCGAAACCGCGGCGCTTCAGGCCGACCACATTGAGCCCGGCGAGGGCGGCGCGGTTGCCGAGCGCAAGGCCAAAAGGGATGAGGTCATGCTCGACGCCAGCGAGACCGCCGACGAACGCGTGGGCGCCGATGCGCACGAATTGGTGAGCGGCGGAGCCACCGCTCAAAATAGCGAAATCGCCGATCTGGCAATGGCCGGCCAGCATCACGTTATTCGACAGAATGACGCCCTCGCCGATACGGCAGTCATGTGCGACATGGGCGTTGGCCAGAAACACCGACCGTGGGCCGACGATCGTTTCCGAACCGCCGCCTGCGGTGCCGGGGTTCATCGTCACGCCTTCCCGGATGAGGCAATCCTCGCCGATCACAAGGCGGACCGGCTCACCGCGATATTTGAGGTCCTGCGGCGGATGCCCGATCGATGCGAAGGGGTAAATGACGGTGCGGGCGCCGACCGTGGAGTCTCCAGCAAGGCTCACATGGGAGATAAGCCTGACCCCGTCGCCGAGCGTCGTCTGGGCCCCAATATGGCAAAACGGCCCAATCTCGACGCCCGCCCCGAGCCGGGCGCCGTCTTCGACGACAGCGCTCGGATGGATCGGGCCCGTCATTCACGCACCAGCATCGCGGACACTTCGGCTTCGCAGACCAGCACGCCGTCAACTTTCGCCTCGCCCCGAAACCACCACATGTTGCGCTTCTTGGCGACGCGGGTCATATGAAACCGCACCTGATCGCCGGGAAGGACAGGCTTGCGGAACTTAGCCTTATCGATCGTCATCATGTAGACGACGCTCGGCATCCTGTTGTCTACCTGCGAAGCGACACAAAGCGCGCCCGCTGTTTGCGCCATCGCTTCGATCAACAAAACGCCCGGCATGACCGGTCGGCCTGGAAAATGGCCCTGGAAATGAGGCTCGTTGGCCGTCACGTTCTTGACCCCGACGCCATATTCGTCGCCGCGGGCTTCGACGATTCGATCGACCAGGAGAAACGGATAGCGGTGCGGCAATAGAGCGAGCAGCTTCTGGATGTCGTAGCTGTCGAACGTCCGATCGGCCGGTTCGTTCATTCCGTTTCCTTTCCCACCCGTCCATTCGGGGACGTTAGTCGGCATTCGAGTTCGCCGTGCGCGTCGCGATCGGCCAATCGCGTGATCGCGGCGACCTCGCGAAAAAACTTCCGCACGGGCTTCGCCGGCACCCCGGCCCACCGCTCGCCGGCGGGAATATCGGTCATCACACCGGCCGCCGCAGCGACCTGGGCGCCCGCGCCAATTGTCAGATGCCCGGCGATTCCCGCCTGCCCGCCCAGGGCGGCGAAATCGCCGATGGCGCTCGATCCCGAGACGCCGGACTGGGCGACCAGCACCGCGTGGCGGCCGATGACGACGTTGTGGCCGATCTGCACCAGATTGTCGATCTTCGCCCCTTCGCCGATCACGGTGTCGCGATTTGCGCCGCGGTCAATCGTGACGCCGGCGCCGATCTCCACATCGTTCTGAATGATGACACGCCCGATCTGGGGCACTTTGAGATGCCCCCGCGCCCCAAGGGCGAACCCGAATCCGTCCTGTCCGATATGCGCGCCGGGATGAATAATGATCCGATCGCCGATCAGCGCCGCCGCGATCGTGGTCGAGGCGCCCACCGACCCATCGCGACCGATGCGCACCCCAGGACCGATGACCGCATTGGGCCCGATGATCGTGCCGGCGCCTATCTCGGCGCCGCGGCCGATCACCGCGCCCGGGTCGACGACTACACCCGGTTCCAGCCGGGCCGAAGGGTGAACCGACGCCGTCGGGGAAGTCCCAGTCTCGCCAAAAACAGAGCCCGGCTTGACCGCGGAAGGATAAAGTTTGGTCATCACCAAGGCCATCGCGCGGTAAGGCTCGGCGGCGATGAGCACTGCGCAAGTTGCGGGCGCGGCGTCGGCGTAGCGGTGCGAGACGAGCGCCGCCGCCGCCCGCGTTCCCTTGAGCGCATCGAGATACCGGGGATTGTCGAGGAAGGTCAGATCGCCCGGGCCCGCCTGATCAAGAGCCGCGACGTCACGGATTACGCGGCTAGAGGCGGAATCGGCGGCGAGAGCCGCGCCGCACCAGCTCGCGACTTCGGCCAGTGAAGGCGTTGCGCTCGGGGGAAAAAGCGAATCCTGGCCAATAAGGCAGTTCCGTCAGAAGCGACCGCGGGCGCGCCAGCATCTGGCGCGCCCGCTTGTTGGGTACGGCGGTTGATCGATCTTAGAACGTCGTGCCGCCCGAGAAGTTGAAGAGCTGGGTCTGGTCGTACTGGCCTTTATGGAGCGGAATCGCCAAGTCAAAGCGGATCGGGCCCATCGGCGAGTCCCAAATCAAACTTGCCCCCACCGAGGCGCGGATCTAGGTTGGGGTCCCAGACCTGCGCGCAACTCAATTGTGTGGTGGGGAACGCCCTGCCGAACGACCCTGGAGGCGGACAGAAGGTGTAGCCGAGGAAATTCGAGAAGTCGGTCGGACCTGAAAATCCGATCAGGTTGCCGGCGTCCGCGAACAGCGCCCCTTTCAACCCGACTTCTCTCGGCAAGCCGAAGATCGGAAAGTCGACCTCTGCCGAGGCGCCATAATAGGAGGTGCCGCCAAGAGCGCTGGCCTGGATATTGAACGGGTCGGAAATGTCACGCGGCCCGATGCCTCCCGGGGCGAAGCCGCGCACCAGTGACGGACCCTGCATGAAGTTGTTGATGATGAGCGCATCCCTCGAGCCGAAGGAATTGATCTGACCGGCCTGCAGATGAATCAGGCCAATGAAGTCCTCCGTGATCGGATGGTACCAGCGCGCGTCGAAGGTTTCGCGGATGAACTCGGATTGGCCGCCTAGTCCGGCGATGTCCTGCTTGAAATTGATGGCGTAGCCGGTGGTTGGGTTCTTCCGATCGTCAATATTGTTGAACAGGATCGAGAATCCCGCCATCGAGGTGACGATATTGCCTTCCGCCGCCGCCTGCTTGATTTCGACCGGCGCCTCGCCATTGGTCAAACAATTGATAAACGGCGTCGGGACAATCGGGATGACGGTTCCACCGGGAAAGAAGGTCTGATCGGGTCCAACGCAATCGTCGAAGGGCTGACCCTGTGTGTTCGGAATGGTGATCTTCAACTCGTAGAGCGAATAATTAGGCTGGAATGTCAGGTCATCAGTAATCGGAACGCCGAGCCGAAGTGTCCCGCCCGTCGTCCAATTCTGGTAGAGCGCGAATTGGTTGTTGTTGTTGACCTGATGGTAAATGTCAAAGCCCGCGGCTAGGCGCTGGCCGAGGAAGTAAGGCTCAGTGAACGACGCCTTCCACCCCTGCGTGTACTGGCCGTCGGAAACGCTCAAGCGCACGTATTGGCCGCGGCCCAGAAAGTTCGTTTCCGTATAGGCGAGTTCGGCCAAAAAGCCCTGGGTTGTCGAATAGCCGCCGCTAAGGCTGATTGAGCCGGTCGGCTGGTCCTCCACATCGACGACTACGATCACCCGATCCGGCGAAGACCCCGGCCGGTTTGAGATGTGGACCTTCTTGAAGTAGCCAAGGCTGTTGAGGCGTCGCTCGGCCCGCTCGATCAACACGTGATTATAAGGGTCGCCCTCGCCGATATCGAATTCGCGGCGAATGACATAGTCGCGGGTGCGGGTGTTCCCAACGATGTCGATGCGTTCGATGTAGACTTTTGGACCGTTGTCGACCGAGAACGAAAGAGCGATCGTATGATTAACCGTGTCGCGTTCGCCATGCGGCCGCGCCTCGGAGAAAGCGTAACCTTGCCGAGCGACGTCGCGGGTAATCCCCTCCACTGACTTGTCGACGCTGCTCGCATCGTAGACGTCGCCCGGCCTCAAAGCGACGAATCGATTGAGTGCCGGTCCATTCACCTTCGGAATATTGGAAACCACCGATACCGACGAGACGTGGTATTGGGGGCCTTCATCCATCGTGATCGTAATGACATAGCCTGCCGGATTGGCCTGATAGGCGACGTCGGTATTGGTGATTTGGAAATCCGCATAGCCATTCTTCATGTAATAGCGGCGGATCGCCTCGAGGTCGGAGGCTAAACGGTCGGGATCATAGACGTCGGTGCTCTTGAACCACGATAGCCAATTCATCGTGCTCGTTTGCATCAGGCTGCGCAGACGGTAGTTCGAAACCGCGTGATTCCCGACAAACTTAATGTCGCGGATGCCGGTCTTTTCGCCTTCACTGATGGTGAATACGAGATCCACCCTTCCGTTTGGCAATTGAACCAGGCGCTTGGTCACACCGGCTTCGTTGCGGCCGTATTTCTTGTAGGCGTCCTTGATTCTGCCGACGTCACCCTCGGCCGTCGCCTCGTTGTAGGCGGTATGCGGCTTCGACTGCACCTCAACTTCGAGCTGCTTCGTCTCAATTTGTCTGTTGCCTTCGAACGCGACCCTATTGATGATCTGCGAGCCGCCAGCGAGATTGACAACAATCTTGCCATTCTCCACGGTCGCGCTGACATTCGAATAGATGCCGGTGGCCTTCAAGTCCTCAACGCCCCGCTCAACCGAGGCCGGGTCGGTTCCAGTGAAATACGGTTTCAGAGTTGAAGGGTCGACGTTCGCGCCTTGGACGACGATCTGCTGTGCGCTCGCGGGCGCCGCCCAGCTCAACCCACACAGACTAAGGGCCACCGCGAGAAGGACGCCAACACACCCGCGAATCCATTCCATATGGCCCAAAGCCCCTATTCGCGCCGACGCGGCCGGCCACTTCGGCGCCGCTTCAGCGTGATCCTGCTGGCGCCCCCGCGCGCCCCTTGCGGCGCCGATCGCGGGCGACGCCGCAGACACAACGCGCCGCCTAAATCCCGCCCACCAGACCGCGGTCGGGAAGATTAACGGCGTTTTACAATCTTTGCTCGCGTCTGCAAACCCGCTATTGGCCGACTCTACACCATTTCTCGGCACCGTTGCGTCGAGGACACGCAAACATGGTCGACCGCTGGTTAATTACCGCTTGTGACCAAGCGGAAGAGGTCGTGCGAGGTGGTGAAAACCACCAATAGCCCGACCAGCGCGATGCCGATTCTAAGGCCGATCTCCTGGGCCCGCTCGCTCAAGGGGCGTCCGCGCAGGGCCTCGAAGGCGTAGAACGCCAGGTGGCCGCCATCCAGCAGCGGCACCGGCAGCAGATTCATCAGGCCGACCGACACCGAAAACCACGCGGCGAGGCTGAACAACTCCCAAAGGCTGATTTTCGCCATTTCGCCCGCCATTTGCGCGGCGCCGATCAAGCCCGACATCTGATCGGTTGATTCCCGTCCGGCGAAAATCCCGACGATATAGGCGCCAGTCGCCTTGACGATGAACCATTCCTGCGCAGCGCCCCAGGCGGCGCAGGTCGTGAGACCGCACCGTTCGACCTTCGCGTCGTTCTTGTCGGCCGAGGAGGCCAGCCCGAGATGACCCATGCGACGTTTGCCGAAAACGCCTTGGTCGACCACCGTTATCTTGGGCGTCGCCGTGAGGTCGACCTGCTGGCCTTGGCGATCAACTACGAAGTTCATCGGCAGGCCGGTGCTCATCAGCGTCGATTCCTGAAGCGCTTCAAAGCTGTCGATCGGATTCCCGTTGATCGCCTTCACCACGTCGCCGGCCTGAAACCCGGCCGCCGCAGCGGGACTGCCGGCCTCGACCCGCCCAATGTGCGCCACATGCTCAATCCGGCCGAAGGCCATAAACATGCCGGTGAAAATGACGAAGGCCAGGATGAAATTAGCGACCGGCCCCGCCAGCACGATGGCGGCGCGGTTTCGCAATGGCTGCCCAGCCAGCGTCAATGAGCGATCAACCGCTGGATCGCCGTTGGCGCCGTCACCGACGCTGGCGGCGTTGGCGTCGCCGTGAAACTTGACATATCCACCGAGCGGCAGGGCGCCAATCCGCCAGCGGGTGCCGCGCGAGTCCACTCGGGCGAACAGCTCATGGCCAAAGCCAAGCGAAAACGCATCGATTTTGACGCCGCACCATCGACCGACGAAATAGTGCCCCAGTTCGTGCACCGCGACGATCAGGCTCAGGATGGCGATGAAAGGGATAACGTACCATCCGAACCAGGCCACGAGGTCGGCGATCGCATTCACTCCCGCCATTTGCGGCCTCCAGTTCTAGCTGCCGCATCGGCCACGGCCGTCGGACGATGGTTACTGAACAGTTACAGTGGCGTAAGTCCGTGCTTACGCCAATAGGCTTACGGTCCTATCTGTCGCGATATGGTGAATTGCGAGCGCTTCCGCAATGTCAGCCGGCGCGCTCAACTCGCCGGTCGCGGTCATCGCGGCAAGCGTTTTTGCGACAAGGCGCGCGATGTCGCCGAAGCCGATTCGTTGATCAAGGAACGCCGCAACGGCGATTTCATTGGCGGCGTTGAGCGCGGTCGGCGCGCCTCCGCCCGAGCGCAACGCCTCGATCGCCAGGGCAAGCGCTGGAAAACGCTGGAGGTCGGCGCGCTCGAAGGTCAATCGGCCAAGCGCGGCAAGGTCGGGCGCTTGCACCCCGGACGCGATCCGATCCGGATAGGCGAGGCAATGCGCAATCGGCGTTCGCATGTCCGGCGACGCCATGCCGGCGATCAGGGACCCGTCGGCGAAGGCGATCAGCCCGTGCACGATCGATTGGGGGTGCACGACGACATCGAGCCGGTCGGCCGGCAAGCCGAATAGATGATGGGCCTCAATCAGTTCGAGACCTTTGTTCATGAGACCGGCCGAATTGATCGTCACCTTTGGGCCCATCACCCAGTTGGGATGGGCGAGCGCCTCCTCGCGCGTGGCGGCGGAAATGCGCCCGGCGCTCCATTCGCGGAAGGGTCCGCCGGAAGCGGTAATGGTCATCATCTCAATGGCGCCGGGATCGCGCCCGCCGATCGCCTGGAACAAGGCGTTGTGCTCGGAATCCATTGGCAAAACCATTGAGCCCGCGCGCCGCGCCCTCTCCATCACCACCGCGCCGGCGCAGACCAACGTCTCCTTGTTGGCGAGAGCGACTGCGCGCCCGGCGGCGATCGCGGCGAAGGTCGGGCGCAACCCTGCGGCGCCGACAATCGCCGAAACCACCAGGTCGGCGTCGCGTAGAGCAGCTTCCTCGATCGCCTCCGGCCCGGCGGCGATTTCGATCTCAAAGCCAGCCAGGCCAGCTTTCAAGTCCGCGTAGCCTGCGGGATCGGCAAGGGCGGCAAATTCAGCGCCGAGTTCGATCGCAGATTTGGCCAGCGCCGCTCCGTCCCGTCCGCCCGCGAGCGAGACGACCGAGAACCTACCGGGCGCGGCGGCAATGACCTGCGCGCACGAGCGTCCGATCGAGCCCGTCGCGCCTAAGATCGACAGGCGCTTGGGCGGCGGGAGGGGCTCACGCGAACGCAACGACCGAGTTCGAACGCCAGCAGCAACACTCACCATTGAAACAATCCGCCGGCGATGAACGAACCACGCGAGTTGAGGCCTGCAAAGACCGCAGCGCAAAGGGACGCTGCGACGAACCCGTCGAGCCGGTCCATCAATCCGCCATGGCCGGGAATGAGGCCGCTCGAATCTTTGACGCGGAATCGTCGCTTGAGCGCGGATTTCGAACAGGTCGCCGAGCTCGGAGACGATCGCCGCCGCCAGCCCAAGCCAGAACAGCGCCGCGAGGTGGTTCGTCCACCCCGCGAGCATGAGGCCAAGGACCGCGCCGCAGACCGCGCCTGCGATCCCCCCCGCCCAGGTCTTGCCCGGCGAGACGCTGCGCCAAAGCCGGGGGCCTCCGATCAACCGCCCGGCGAAATAGGCCGCGATGTCCGTTCCCCAAACGACCGCGAACAGCCATAGAATCGCAGCCAGGCCGAATCTCGGACTGATTCTCAGCAGCACGACGCTGGCGACCAGCGCGCCGGCATAGAGCGCGCCGGCCGCGGCCCACATTCCATCCCTCCGGCCGGCCAGCCAGCCGACCGCGACCGCGCCTAGAACGAGCACGGCGATGGCGCCCAAGATCGAATTGTGAAGCGCAAACAACGCGGCGAGCGCAAGCGCGAGACCGCCGACCCCAACCCGCTCGGCAAGCCGCGCGCCGCCGACTAGCCGTTGCCATTCCCATAGGACGACAATCGAGGCGAGCCACCAGAAGAAGGCGAAGATAAACCCGCCGAACCAGGCTGTCGCCAGCGCGAAGCTTCCCATCGCCACAGCCGCCGCAGCGCGCGGCTTGAGGTCCGAGCCGAACCGAGCGCGCGGCGCCGAGCCAATCGCTGGGCCTTCTCCACCTATCGCCACGCGCACATCCTCACGACGCCGACTTGACAGCCGCGGGCTCGGCGACGGCCCCGAACCGCCGTTGGCGCGCCGCGTACTGGTCGAGCGCGGAGAGGAAGGCCGCGTCGTCGAAATCAGGCCACAGGATGGGGAGGAAGACGAGTTCGGCATAGGCCGACTGCCAGAGCAGGAAATTCGACAGCCGCACTTCGCCGGAGGTGCGAATGATAAGATCGGGATCCGGAAGGCCCGCCGTGTCGAGCCGCTCGGCCAACTCGTCCGGGCCGATCGCCCAAGCATCGAGGCGGCCGTCGCGAATATCGATCGCCAGACGCCGCGCCGCCTCGAAGATTTCTTGCCGCCCGCCGTAATTGAAAGCCACCGTCAGCGTGAGCCCGCGATTGTTTTCGGTCAGCGTTTCCGCCTCGACGATAAGAGCGATGATGTCGGGCTTGAGATTGTCGCGCTGGCCGATGACTTTGACCCTCACGCCATTGGCGTTGAGTTCGGCGAGATCCTCGCGAATGAACCGCTTGAGGAGGCCCATCAGCATCGCCACTTCCTCCGGCGGACGGCTCCAGTTCTCCGACGAGAAGCTATAGATCGTCAGGAATTGCACGCCGCGCTCGATCGCCGATCGGACGACCCGGCGTACGGCCTCGACGCCGCGCCGATGCCCCTCAAAGCGAGGCAAGCCGCGCGACTGAGCCCAACGGCCATTGCCGTCCATGATGATAGCGACGTGAGCTGGCGTCCGAGCCGAACAGGGCGTGGAACGATGATGATGCATGAGGGCCTCAGACAAAGAAGGCGATCGCCTAGACCTGCATAATCTCCTTTTCCTTCCCGGCCAAAGAGGCGTCGATCTCCTGAATGGCTTGATCGGTTGCCTTCTGCACTTCCGCCTCCTGGCGTTTTTCGTCATCCTCGCTGATCGCGTGCTCTTTCAGCAGCTTCTTGAGGATATCAAAGCCGTCCCGGCGCACGTGTCGCACCGCGACGCGCGCGTCCTCGCTGTATTTATGGGCGATCTTGACCATTTCCTTGCGCCGCTGCTCATTCAGTTCGGGGATGCGGATGCGCAGAACGGCGCCCTCCACTGTCGGACTGAGGCCGAGATTGGCGTCCCGGATCGCCTTGTCGACCATTTGCACCATGCTCTTGTCCCAGACCGATACGGACAGCGCCCTCGGCTCGGGGACGCTGATCGACGCCACCTGACTGAGCGGCATTCGCTGGCCGTAGGCCTCGACTTGTACCGGCTCGAGCAGGCTCACGCTGGCGCGGCCGGTGCGCAGGCCGCCCAGTTCGTGCTTGAGCGTCGCGTGCGCGGCCTGCATGCGGCGTTTGAGTTCGGCAAGGTCAAATTGAGGCAATTGCGCCATGTGCGTCACACGAATTCGGAGGCTCAAGCCGCGCCGGGGCGGGCGGGGGCTGCCAAAAGCGAGTTTGCGGCAAAATTCACGCCCGCCGCCTCATAGCATAGCTTTAGCGCACTAACAGCGTCCAAAGAAGGGCGGCGACATCGTCGCTCCGAGGAGGGGAACCCGCAGGCAAATTTCGCGCCGTCGCGGGCGGGCTTTTCATGGTCCGGCGCCGGACGTCTGCGTCTCCAGCGTTGGCTTGGCGAGTTTCGCCGCTTCCGCCATTGCGGCTAGCGCCGCTTGGCCTTGCGGCTGGATGAGGCCGGCCGACATGATGAGCTTCGCCGCCTCGTCGGCGGAAATCGGCAGTTCGATCACCTCGTCGGCCGGGATGTAGAAAAAGTATCCGGTCGTGGGATTGGGCGTGCAGGGCATAAAGGCCGAAATCATCGGCCTCTTCTCCGGCAGGGCGTCGGCGATGATGTCGGCCGGAGCCGACGAGATGAAGACAATCGACCAGCCGCCTTTGACAGGAAACTCGACCAGCCCGACCTTGCGGAATTGGCTGCCGGACTGGCTGAAGATGGTCTCGAACACCTGCTTCAGGCCTTTGTGGACGCCGCGAATGAGCGGCATGCGATCAAGCATCCCCTCGCCAAACCGCACCAGCGAACGGCCGATGAAATTGGCGGTCAGGAACCCGAGCAAAGTGAGCCCGACAATCGCAATGAGGACGCCAAAGCCCGGGACATGGAACGGGAGGTAGCCGTCCGGCGACAGGATGTCCGGCAGCCAGGGCCTCACCCAGTTGTCGATCGTGTCGACCACCCACCAGGCGATATAGGCGGTGACCGCGATCGGACCGAACACGACGAGCCCAGTGAAGAACCAGGAGCGAAGCCGCTGGCTCAATGAGCGGTGGAAGGTCGGCGGGAAAGGATCGGACACGAGGATCTCGGCGCGCTGCGCCTGCGCAGAATGACGGCTCGCGAGGGGCCTGGCAAGGCAAATGCCAAGCGCTGAGCGCTTCGCTTATAAACGCAACTAAACGTCAATAAGCGCAAATAAACGAAAATAAGATT
>CAWGBF010000014.1:0-117540 GCA_963820775.1 uncultured Alphaproteobacteria bacterium | reverse complement strand
GTGTCCCCGGTTGTGGTGTGGCGACGACGGGCGTCGGCGTTTTCCGGTGTGGTCCGGATTGGTCAGATGACCATGGCTGGCAATCCGACGATGGGGATCATCGCTCAGGGCGGTCATGGTTTCCAGCGTCATATAGCGGGCGCGCTGGACGGCCCATTCGTCGTTCTGCTCGAGCAGGATTGCGCCGACGAGCCGGGCGATGGCCTCGTCGTTGGGAAAGATGCCGACGACGTCGGTTCGCCGTTTGATCTCGCCGTTGAGCCGTTCGAGGCCGTTGGTGGAGTGCAGCTTCGACCAATGCTCGGCGGGAAAGCTCATATAGGCGAGGACGTCGTCCTCGGCCTCGTCCATAAAGCCGGCGAGTTTGGAGAGCTTCGGCCTGAGCTGGTCGGCGACCCTTCGCCACTGCGCCTTGGCGCTGGCTTGCGCGAAGGCGGTCGCCATGAAGGCCGAGACGACGCGCCGGCTGCTCTTGCCAGCGTGGGCGAGCGCGTTGCGCATGATATGGACCCGGCGCCGCCAGGTCGCGTTCATCAGCTTGGCGGCAGCGGCCTTGACGCCCTCATGGGCGTCCGAGACGACGAGCTTGACGCCGCGCAGGCCGCTGCTTGCGCAAAAACTCGGCCCAGAATGTCTCGGCCTCCGAGGGGCCGATGTCCATGCCGAGCCCCTCGCGCCGGCCGTCTATGTTGACCCCGACCGCGACGATGACGGCGACAGACACAATGGGGTGGTTACGGCGGACCTTCACGCAGGTCGCGTCCAGCCAGACATAAGGCCAATCGCCTTCGAGAGGCGATCGAGGAAAGCCTTCACCCGCGCGTCGATCTCCTCGCACAGCCGCGACGCCTGGCTCTTGGAGACGCCGGTTGCGCCCATCGCTCGGACGAGATCGTCAACCGAGCGGGTCGAGACGCCATGGACCCTCGGGTCAAGCCCGAGGGCAGGCGTAGGCTTCCTGGATCACGGCGGTCAGCGCCTTCTCGGCCATGCGCCGCGGCTAGAGGAAGCTTGGAAAGCACGAGCCCTTGCGCAGCTTGGGGATGCGAAGCTCCACCGTCCCGGCTCTCGTCTCCCAGTCCCGCTCCCGATAGCCGTTGGGCTGGGCGAGCCGGTCGGCGAGCGTTCGCCATGGGCGAGGCCAGTTCTGACGCCCACTTCCATCTCCATCAGCCGCTCAGCGGCGAGGCGATCCTGTCGCGCAAAATGTCCGCGTCGGGGGCCTTCTCCACAAGCCTGCGAAGGTTCATCATCTCATCGGTCATCGGGGGTTTCCTTGGTTTGCGTTTGCAATTCGCAACCCGAACCTACCGAAAAACCGCCGATGGCCGCCGCAAGCCGCTTCACTCGCTACAGCGCTATGAAAAGCGCGCTTCGCGAGCGGCTTGCTCAAGCCTCAGCTACACCACGCGCCGGGACACGACCCCTCGAACCGTGCGGGCGATCCAAAAGTAATTGCTCACCCTGGGGGGATTTGACGGGGGAATCGGGTTTTGATTCAAGCTGTGGATGGATCGCGCGGCGTTTGATTCGCTGGATCGGGAAGGACTGATCGGCGCGGCGTTGGCGCAGGCGGAGGCGATCGAGCGGCTGAGCGCCTTGGTCGCCCAATTGCAGGCCAAGCTTGATCGTCCGCCCAAGACGCCGGATAATTCGAGCCTTCCGCCGAGCCGGGGCCAGAAGACGGCGACCGAGTTCGTCAAGAACCGTCGCAAGAAGAAGCCGCATCCGGGCGCGCATCGGCCGCTGCATCCCAACCCGGAGCGCGCCATCCTGGCGAGCGTGCGGGCATTGCGGCGCCGACGTCTCGCAGAGCCCGCAAGAGCCTTGCGAGATCTATGACCGGATCGAGATTCCCCCGATTGCGCCCGAGGTCACGCAGGTGAGGCTGCACGCAGGCGTCTGCCCCCGTTGCGCAGGACGGTTCAAGGCCGAGGCTCCATCGGGCCTTGAGCCCGGCTCGCCGTTCGGCCCCAACCTGCGCGCCTTCGTCCTCTATCTGCGCTTCACCCAAGGGATCGGCTTCGAGCGGCTGTCGCGCCTGATGGGCGACGTGTTCGGCCTTCCCATCAGCGAAGGCGCGCTGGTCAACATTCTCCTGGGCGCGCGCCAGCGCTTCGCCGCGGCCAGCGCCGCCATCCGCGCCCGGCTGTTGTCGGGCGGGGTGATCTGTTCCGACGAAACTGGCTTACGGGTTGGCAAGCGAAGTTGGCGGCTGTGGGTTTTCCACCATGGCCAGAACGCCTGTTTCCTCACTCATCCCCGACGCTCCAAGGAGGCGGTCGGGGCGTTCCTTGGCGAGGTTCGTCCGGACGTCTGGGTCTCCGATCGCTACGGCGCCCAGGCCGGCTGAGCGAAGAAGGACCAGCAGGTCTGCCCCATCTCCTGCGCGACACGCAATAGGTGATTGACGAGGGCGACGGCGGCTTCGCCCCGGCGCTGCGCCACTTTCTCGCTCTGGCCTGCGATGAGGCGGCGCGGCGCGACAGATTGAACGACGTCACGCTTAAACGGCACAGACGACGCCTGAAAGCCGAGTTCGACCGGATCATCGCCCTGACCCCCGTCCATCCCGCCGCCGTCAAATGGAAAAGCACGATCGAAAAGCTTCGCTGAGCCTCCCGGCGCTCCACGCCGCTTTCGGGACCGTCGAGAACGCCGAGCGATCTCTTTACTGAATCCCGCATCACTCCGCGGCGAAGCTCCGCACTGGCCCGCGAGCGCCGAATTCCTCGCGCACCATGTCTTGGAAAGCCTTCACCGCCCCCTCGAATTTGGGCGACAGAGGGCCGCGTTCGTAGACGCCTACATTCAGGTTGCGCTGCACGCCGGTGATGATGGCCAAATCTTCCGAAACGATTTGCGCCGACCATTCGGCGGATTTCCGATTCTCTTCCGCTTTCTCGGGCGAGACATCGGTGAAGAAATACCAATTCATATGTCTGATGCGGCCGGGACCGAGCGGTTCGATCGTCGCGATCGAGCTACCCCAATCGTAGAAGTTCAGCATCAGGACCGGAAAGCGATAGAAATAAAGTCCCCGCGTGAGCCCGCCTTCGCGCCTCGGCGCGTGCAGGTGGAAGAACTTCTCTCGCTGGTAGGTGTCGATTCGGTAGTTATCAATGTCCATGGCGGCGCAGAGGCCGGGATGCATCGTCCGGCAATGGTAGCATTCGAGGTAGTTCTCGCCGTAGGTCTTCCAGTCGACAGCGCAGTCGCGGTCTTTCGACATGAAATAATGCTGCTGCTCGAGCGGGTAGTCGGCGGCCATGCTGTGGATCGGGCCGAGCCAATCCGCCAGCCCTGGTCCGCCGCGCCTAATTCTGACGAAGACAAGCCCCCGCCATTCTTCAGCGTCCAGGGCGTAGAGGGCCCAGGCGTCCGGATCGAAGGACGTATCCGAACCGAAATCGACGGCCTTGTTGAGCTGACCGGCGCGCGTATAGCTCCAGCTGTGATAGGGGCAGACGAGAAGCTTCCCGCAATGGCCGCCCGCTTCGCTGAGGAGCTGTGCTCCGCGATGCCTGCAAACATTATGGAAAGCGCGAACTCGCCCCTCGTCGTCGCGGATGGCGAAGACGGGATAGCCCGCGACCGTGCCGGTCACGTAGTCGCCAGGCTCCCGCAGCCGCCCCGACCAGGAAAACAGCATCCAGTTCTTCGCGAAAATCTCCCGCCGCTCGCGCTCGAAAAGAGCCGGATCGCGATAGTCTTTGGACGGCAGCGTCCAATCGAAGTCGCCGCTGGTGGTTCGGATCATCGTCGCGCTTCCTAGCGAATAGAGAACGGACCAACTTCAATGAAATCAGTTCCGATAGGAGGGATCAAGCGCGTCCAACATGCGCAGATGCGCCGCCCATTCGAGCTGAAGGTCGCCGTCATCGAAGGCCATCTGATCATATTGCTTGCCGACCCGCTCGCAAACCTCCTTCGGCGGAATGACGAGCTCGGCGCCCATGGACAGCGTGGCGACCTGCACCTCGCAGGCTAGGTTGAGGTAGAACATCAAGCTGAAGGCTTCGGCGACGCTGCGCCCGACGGTCAAAAGGCCGTGATTGCGCAGGATCAGGCCACAAGAACCGCCGAGATCGCGAATGATGCGCTGGCGCTCGTCGAGATCGAGCGCGATTCCCTCATATTCGTGGACGCCCAGCCGGCCGTAATATTGCAAGGCGATCTGGCTGATCGGCAGGAGGCCGTCCTTGACGACGGACACGGCCATGCCTGCCCGCGTGTGAGTGTGGATGACGCAGGCCGCGTCATGACGCGCCAAGTGAACGGCGCTGTGGATGGTGAAGCCGGCGGGATTCACGCGATGCGGGCTGTCGTCGATCTTGCGGCCGTCGACGTCGATCTTCACCAGCGAGGAGGCCGTGATCTCCTCCCAGCGCCAGCCATAAGGATTGATGAGGAACCGTCCCGGCTCGCCGGGGACGCGGACCGTCGCATGCGTGTAAATGAGGTCCGTCATCTTGTAATGGGCAAGCAGGCGATAGCAGGCGGCGAGCTCGACGCGCTCGCGCCATTCGGCGGACTGGTTTTCGACGGGGAAGCTGGTGACGGACATGGGCGCCTTCATCCGCGTTCGGATAGAATCGTCATCGCGAGGAGCGAAGCGACGCGGCGATCCAGAGGGCCGCAGGGCGCCCGACGACTCCTGGATTGCTTCGCTTCGCTCGCCATGACGACCATCATTCCACCCAATCGCATTATGCTCTAAGCCGCTGCGCTGCGCTTGGCGCTGTCTTCGCCCGCTTCAGCCCAGCACGCCGCCGCCCATCCCTTGAGTAGGAGCGCCTCGCTCCAGCGGTCCGATAGCTCCTCGCCATTCGCGTCGGTGATCGCGTAATCGCGGGGCCCAAGCTCGCAGAGGAAAATGCAATCCTCTTCCGCCGGCGAGCGCCGCCGCCACGAAGCGAAGCCGCGTCGCCACCAGTCGAGAAACGTATCGATCCAGACGCGATGCTGCGGGAAATTCAGCGACAACTGGATTTGACAGCGATTGGCGACGCGACCCTGGAACGAATCGGAGCGCTCGAGAATGCGGCCGACATAGCTCTGATATTCGGCGGTGATCGGCTGCATCATCCCGCGGTCGACGACATAGTGCGAGAGATCAGCGCTGAGCCGCATCTCTGGGACGGCGTCGAGCAGGAGCAGCGTCGAGAAAAGGTCGTTGGTGATCGAGTTGCGATGCGTCTCGAACTGAATCGGGAGCTTCTCTTCGTCGGCGATCATGAGCCACGCCCGGATCGCCTCCGCCATATCCGCGACAGCGAGCGGCATGACCTGTCCGACGACGATGACGAAGGGCGAGTCGATATCCTTGGCGAGATGAAGGGCCGGTCGCAATTCCTCGATCGAGCGCGGAAAGGCGGTCAGCAGGCCTTTCAAGCCTGTGCGAGTAAACTCCGGGACGAGCTTCCGCGCCGCGTCGATGTCCATCGCGCCGAGATCGATCGCCATGCCGTCGAAGCCAGCATCGCGCACGCGGTCGAACCGCTCCTCGACTGGGCGCTCCGGCGTCCCCGGTCGCCGCATCTCAGTCGCCCACGAGGATTGATAGACGCTGAGCGCCATCGCTCAAGCCTGCCTTGCCGGCCGGACGCGCGGCGCGACCGGCTGAAGGTCGGTGTCGTCGGCGATCCAGATCGCGTCGTCCGGATAGTCCGCTTCGGTGCGCCCGTTCCAGAAGGCGCGCAAAACCGCCCATTGGAAGGCGAGATAGGACATCATGTGCGGCAGGCGCCCGCGCTCGACGAAAAGCTCCTGATGCAAGTGGGGCAGGGCGTAGCAGGGCACGCCCGGAAACGCATGATGGGCGGTGTGATATTGCATGTTCCAGCATATCCAGCGCATCAACGCATTGGTGCGGGTCGAGCGGGTGTTCTCGGTGATCGCGTCCACATGCGGGAGGCCGAGATGCTCGATCGTGTTCTGCAGCTGGTGGACGGGCTTCGTCACCAGCATTGGCAGAAGCCATAGCTGAACAGCGGCCCAGGTACCCGCGGCGATCGAGATCGCGGCGATGGCGGCGTAGCCCGCGAGATGCCAGCGCGCCTCTCGGACCACGTCCGCCTTGCGGTCCTCCGGAATATAAGGCTCCGTCACGACGCCCGTCGAGAATCGGAGGATACGCCGGATGCGTGTGCACCAGTAGGTCGGCCCGAGCACCCACAGGAGATAGGAGGTCAATGTATAGCGATCGCGCGCCAGCTCCCCGTCCCGTTCCCAGATCTGCGTATAGCGGTGATGAGCGAAGTGCTGGATCTGATCGAAATCGCGCGGATAGATGAGGATGAAGCCGAACAGACGCCCGAAGATCTCGTTGAGCTTCTTCGTGCGAAACACGGTCGAATGGCTGAACTCGTGCTGCCCGGCGTAGAGGAAGTTGATCAGGACGCCATGCGCGATGAAGAAGGGAACGGCAAGCCAGCTCCCCCAACTGAACCAGAGGGCTGTTCCGGTCACGGCAAGCGCAGCGGCATGCCCGCCGAGCTGCAGGGCGCCGCTCAGGTCGGACTTGACGCTGAGCGCCTTGAGCCTCGCGGGCGCGATCATGTCTCGGCGGGCAAAGACTTCGTCCATTTCTCGCCCCTCAGGCAGGTTCCTCGCGCTGGAGCAGCATGCGGCTGACCAGCGCGATCGTCGTGACAAAGATCAGCACAACCGAGATGGCGGCTATCGCAGGGTCGATATTGTCGTGCAAGCCCATCCACATCAGGCGCGGGAGCGTGATGGCGTTGACACTGGTGACAAAGAGCGTGACGCCGATTTCGTCCCATGAGAGGACGAAGGCGAGCAGGAAGGCGGTCAGAACGCCGAAGCGGATGTTCGGCAGGATGATTTTGAACACGCGCTGAAACGTGGAGGCGCCGAGCCCGCGCGCGGCGAGATCGATGCGGCGATCGACCTGGGCGAGCGCGACGAGGATGAGCACCACGGCGAAGGGGACGATCATCACGACATGGGCGATCGTCACGCCGAACCAGGTATCGTAGCCGATCGCGCCGCTCAGCTGCGAGAGGCTGGTCAAAAAGAAATAGAGGATCATCGCCGAGACGATCGGCGGGGCGACCATCGGCAGCAGCACGAAGCCGACCATCAAGGCGGCGAAACGGGGCTTGAACATCCAGATTCCAAGCGCGAAGGCGAGGGCGAGCGCAGTGGCGATGGCGCTCGCGGCGAGGCCGACGCGCAAGCTCAAAAGAACGCTCCTCGCCCAGTCGGGATTGTCGATGAGATCGCGATAGTGGGTCAGTGACAATTCGCCGTGCGGCATGGTGAGAAAGCGCGCGGGAGTGAGCGAGATCGGGACGATCGCGACGAGCGGCAGCAGCAGGAAGCCGGCCACAATGCCGGCGAGAGCGAGCGCGATGGGCTTGGGGCGCAGCGTCATCGCGCGCCGCCGAGCAGGGCCTGGTTGGCGAAGCGGTAGAGCGCGGCGAGGAGCAGGCCGACGATCAATACGAGCGCGACGCTCACCGCCGCGCCGAGGCCCCAATCCGGACTCTGAAACATACGCAGATAGACGAGCTCGGCCGCCATGATGCTGCGCCCGCCGCCGAGGATCGCCGGCGTGACGAAGAAGCCGAGCGCGAAGACAAAGACGACCAGCGCGCCGCCGATCACGCCGGAAGCCGTCATCGGCAGGAACACTCGCCAGAAGATGCGCAGGCGCGAGGCGCCGAGGCCGCGCGCGGCGAGCAGAACGCGCTCATCGACGGCGCGCATGGCGGAAGCGAGCGGGAAGGCGGCGAAGGGGATCAGCACATGCGTCATGCCGAGGATGACGCTTGGCTCGTTCCGGGCAAGCTGAAGCGGGCTGTCCGTGAGGCCTGCAGCCTGCAGCCATGTGTTGAGAAGGCCGCGGTTGGAGAGCAGCGCCAGCCAGCCGAAGGCGCGGGTCAGGACTGAGATCCAGAACGGGATGAGGATGCAAAGTTCGGTGAGGCGCCGCTGCAAGCCGCGTTCCGCGCACCCAGACATAGGCGATCGCGTAAGCTGCGGCGACGGAGCAAAAGGTGACGATTGCGCAAATGCGGAAGGTGCGCACGAAGACCGAGAAGACGAGTGGATCGCCGACCAGCCGCTCATATTGGCCAAGCCCGGGCTTGGGCAGCGTGACGCTCCAGGCGGCGACGCCGAGGAAGGGAATAAGGTAGATAAACGCCAGAAAGGCGAGCAACGGCGCAACGAAGACAACCGCCATCCATTTGGCGACGTCCGGCCGCTTCAGCCTGAGGGCGGCGCGCGCGGCGCGGCCGCTCTCTTCCTCCGTCGCGTCGACCGAGGAGAAGGAGGACAAAGCGGCCGGACGCCTCGATCTCATGCCGAGATGATCTTGGTGTAGGCGTCGAGCGCGGCGCCGTAATTGTCGGCGTACCATGGCATGTCCAGCGCGACCTGCTTCTTGAAATTGTCCGGGTCGACTGGATTGTATTTCTTCTGGTCGGCGGGGATCAGCGCGTCGGCCGCCGGATTGGCGGGGCCCTGGCCCAACAGCTTGAACATGACGAGCTGCCTTTGCGGGTCGGAGGTCGAGGCGATGAACTTCATCGCCGCGTCCTTGCCGCCGGGATTGTTCTTGATCACCGCGAGCGCGCCCGGCGAGATCAGGCCCTGATCCCAGATGAACTTGACCTGGCCTTTGGTGTCCTGGTCGAGGAGCGAGGCTCGCGTCGACCAGATGATCGCCATCGAAGCGTCGCCGCTCAGCATCACCTGCTGACTTTCCGCGCCGCCGCCCCAATAGGAAACGACATTGGGCTTGAACGCGGCGAGCTTGTCGTGCGCGCGCTTCAGGTCGAGCGGATAGAGCTTGTCAGGCGCGACGCCGTCGGCGAGTAGCGCCGCCTCCCACATGCCGGCGCCCCATTTATACAGCGAGCGCTTGCCCGGGTATTTCGCAACATCGAAGAAATCGGCCATGGTCTTCGGCGGATTGGACGCCGAATTTCTGTGCGTCGTAGGCGATCACATAGGAAAAGAAGTAGGTCGAGGCGGCGAAGTCCCAGCCAAAGCCGGGCCGCATCTTGGACTTGTCGACGACCGTATAGTCGATCGGCTCGATCATGCCCTGCTTGCCGAGCGAAATGGCCGAGAACGGGTCGGCGTCGACCAGGTCCCATGTCGGCTTGCCGCTCTTGAACTGCGCCGTGATCGCGCCTTCGGTGGGTCCGGTGCCGTCCTCCTTCACCTCGATGCCGGTCGCCTTAAGGAAAGGCTGTCCATAGGCCTGATCGTAGGCCTTGATGGCGTCGCCGCCCCAGTTGACGAGAACGAGCTGTCGGTCGGCGGCGCGCGCGCCCGTCGACCTCAGCGCAAACGGCGCGCCCCCAAGCGCGATCGCCGCCCATTGCGCGAACTGGCGTCGACTAACGCCGCTCCGCCGCGCCTTCTCAGCCAGGATCTCGAGACAGTCTTTCTCAAAGGCGTCGTTCATGATCACACTCCCGTTACCGCAAGCCGCTCGGCGCCTTCCTCCGGCAGAAGGAAGCCCTTAGTCACCGGCCACGTGACCCAAAGATCCCGGCCGTTGGCGAGCGTCCTCGCCGCGGCCTCGGCCGGCAGCGTGACGGTCAGCCTTGTCCCGCCTCGAGTGATGAGTCCGAGCCGCATGGAGGCCCCGAGATAGGTCGTGGCCGCGACCGAGGCCGCGACGCCGTTCCCGCCGTCCGGACAGCGGTCGGCGACAGACATGTGCTCCGGCCGCACCGCCAGGACGCCGCTCTTCCTGGCGTGATTCTGACGCGGGCCGACGAGACGTCCGCCTTCGAACAGGCCGCCGGTGCCGATGTGACAATGGCCGACGTCCTCGACCGGCAGAAGGTTGATCTCGCCGAGGAACTCGGCGACGAAGCGGCTCGTCGGACGCTCGTAGACCTCCTGCGGGGCTGCGATCTGAAGCAATTCGCCGTGGTTGAAGATCGCGATCCGCGAGGACAGAGATAGCGCCTCGCTCTGATCGTGGGTGACGAAGATGAAGGTCGTGCCGAACTCCTGATGCAGCCGCTTCACTTCGTCCTGCATCCGGCCGCGCAGGTGCTTATCGAGCGCCGAGAAAGGCTCGTCGAGCAGGAGGACGGAAGGCTCGAAGACGAGCGCGCGCGCGAGCGCCACGCGCTGCTGCTGGCCCCCCGACAGTTTCGCCGGCAGCTTGCTTTCTTGGCCGTTCAGGCCGACGCGCTCGATGATCTCGACGACGCGGCGCGCAATGACGTCGCGCGGCGTCTTCCTCACCTGGAGCGGGAAGGCGATGTTCTGCGCAACCGTCATATGCGGAAAGAGCGCGTAGCCCTGGAACACCATGCCGAAGGAGCGCGCCTCGGCGCTTCTAAGCGTGATGTCCTCGCCCTCGCTCATCAGCCGCCCGACGGTCGGCTGCTCGAAGCCGGCCACGATCATGAGAAAGGTCGTCTTGCCGGAGCCGGAGGGGCCAAGCAGGGTCAGAAACTCACCGCGGCCCACATCGAGCGTCACATCTTTAAGCGCCTGGAACGACCCGAAGGACTTTCCTACGCCGACCGCCTGAAGGCTGACCGCCCTTATGCTCACGCCATTTACGCTCCGATGCAAGGTCAAGGCAGGTTATCCCCGGCCGGTGCTCGCGACAATTAAAGAATGGCGTTCTCTGAGCCAAAGCAATGCCATGTTGCGCTCAAACCTTGAGCACGATCGCCGCTCCATTATGCAGGGCGCAGCGCAATCGTGGGTCCGAGCCGGGCGCGGCTTGCGTCACGCCGACGGCGTCGCTCGTCTCGTCACACCGGCTCGCGCGCGAGCGGCATTGTCATGCAATGGACGCTGCCGCCTCCGGCGGCGAACAGATCGAGCTCCGGATCCAAGACCTCAAGCCCCTCCGCGCGTAGCGCCGCGTTGATCCGCGCGCTGTGGCGCGGCGAGACAACACGGTCGCCGCCGAGCGCCAAGAGATTGCACGACATCGCCATCACTTCGCGATAGGTCGCTTCGATCACGCGGATTGCGCGCGCTTTCAGCCACTGCGCGAAATCGTCGCCCAGGACCTCGACGCAGGCCACCGCGAGCCCCGGCGCCGCCATGCAGAAGAGGACGTCGAGGTGAAGGAAATGCTCGGGGAAGGAATGGAGCTTCGTCTCCCAGCCCTCGTCCGCGAACCAGCGCGCAAACTGCCTCGCGCCCTCCTGCGTGGTGCGGATTCCCGACCAGCCGACGAGAAGCAGTCCGGGGCGGATGATATGGATGTCGCCGCCCTCGATTGCGCCATCGCTGCAATAGCGCCAGAAGCCGCCGTGGCCTCCATGAAAGCGCAGGATGGAGGCGATCTCGCCGCGGCGCGGGGGGAGCGCGAGCTGGGTCAGCGCCGGTCCCCAGGGCGTGGTCTGGCTCGAATCGCGTGTATAGACCTGGTAGGGCAAATGCGGCTCGGGCTCGATGTAATGGCGCTTGGCTCCAGCCTGATCGAGCGCGTCCTCGAGCTCGCGGAACTCGCCTTGCAGGCGCTGCGCGTCGATCCGGCGCCCCGAGGCCAGCGTCTGGACGGCGACCGCGTTGGTCTCGATCCAATGGTAGTGATCGGGCCGGCAGAGCAGCACGTCGGTCAGCACGCCCGTTTCTGAATCGATTGACCAGGGCAAGACCCTCTCCCGATGTTGCGCGCCTCGAACCTTCGCTGGGCGGCGAATACCTTAAGGCCTGGTGGCGCAGCTCGCTCATGCGCTACCCGCCTGAAGTCCTCGAGCCGCGCTTCATCGCCGCCGGTCCTTGAGGATCTCGCGGGCGGCGTTATAGCCCGGGACGCCCCCGACGCCGCCGCCCGGGTGAGCGGAGGAGCCGCACTGATAGAGGCCCGCAATCGGCGTGCGGTAGTCCGCCCAATGCGGCGCGGGACGCGCCCAGAAGAGCTGGTCGACCTGCAGCTCGCCGTGGAAGATGTGGCCGTGTGGCGAGCCGATCTTCGCCTCGATGTCGGGAGGGGTCAGCACCTGCATGTCGATGATCCCGCTCGAAAAGCCCGGCGCATGGTGGTCGATGACGTTGAGCACATTGCGCACGAGCTCATCCTTGCGAGACGCCCAGTCGCCGGTCTTGAGCGTATAGGGGGCGTGGCCGCCGAACAGATTGACGATGTGCTTGCCCGGCGGCGCGACGCTGTCATCGACGAAGGTCGGCGTCACCGGTGTCACGAACGGCTCGCGCGACATGTCGCCATATTTCGCGTCGTCGTAGGCGCGTTCGAGATATTCGATCGTCGGCCCGATATGGGTGTAGGTCGGATAGGCGAAGCCGCAGGCCGCGGGGTCGAAGGCGGTATATTTCGGCAGCGCCTCGCAGGCGATGTTGATCTTGAACGCGGTCGAAAACGTCCGGTACGCCTCGATGTCGCGCACGAACTCCGCCGGTAGCTTCGCCTTGTCGAGGAACTTGAGGAAGGTGAGCTTCGCCGAGACGTTGCTCGCAACAATTCCTGCTTCGTAGCGCGTCCCGTCAGCGAGCGTGACGCCAGTCGCGCGGCCGTTCGCCGTGTCGATCGCCGCGACCTCGCATTCCGTCTTGCAGACGAGCCCCTTCTCCTTGCCTGAGCGCGCGATCGCCTGGGTGATCGCGCCCATGCCGCCGCGCACGAAGCCCCAGCCGCCCGCGCCCGCATGCTCGCCCATCAGGTGATGCATGATGACGTACGCGGAGCCGGGGCTTTTTGGCCCGACAAAAGTGCCGATGCCGCTGTAATAGGCGAGCACCGCCTTGATTTCGGTGCGCTCGAACCATTCGGAGAGGTAGTCGTCGGCGCTCATCGTCATGAGGTCGATGAGGCGGAACAGCTTGTTCCCGACACGACGATATTTCCATAAGAATTTCGCCGTCTCCTTGAAGCTTTTCCAGTCGCGGCACGAGGGGTCGGGCGGCGTCTCCAGGAGCAGTTGGCGCATGATCTTGACCGAGTCCATGAGGTATCGGTCGAATTCGGGGTAAATCTCCGCGTCCTTAGCGGAGAATCGCTTGAAGGATTTCTGCGTCTTGGCGATATCGTCGGCGAAAATGATGTAATCGTTGCCCGGCAGCACGCCGAACATGTCGGTCGCGGGCAGCACCTTGTAGCCGTATTTGGCGAGTTCGAGATCGGCGATGACTCGCGGGTGCAGGAGGCTCATCAGATAGCTGAAGACGGAAAACTTGAAGCCGGGCACGACCTCCTCGGTCACGGCTGCGCCGCCGAGCACAGGGCGCCGCTCCAAAACCAGCGTTTTCAGGCCGGCGCGCGCGAGATAGGCGCCGCAGGTCAGTCCGTTATGGCCGCCTCCGATGATGATCACGTCGTAGCGTTCCGCCATGTTTCAGTTCTCCGGCATCTCGACGGCCTCTTCATCGGCCCGCAGCGCGGCTGTTAGCAAGATCGACCCCGGCGACGGCCGCTCGTCGAGTGAATGACCCCAGGGCCATTGTTTCGCTCTAGCGGCACGACGCAACTTCCGGGTCGACTGCTGCAGAATCATGATGTCAGAGTGGCGCCAAAATACGCTTCCGCAAACCATTAAGCGGATCGTCCACGACCAGCTTTCGAACGGGGGGCGCTTCCGCATCCTCAACCTGATCGACGACGGCACCAAGAAATGCCGGGCGGGCGTCGCCGACACCTCGATCTCCGGCCGGAGAGTCGCGCGCGAGCGCGACGTCATCATCGCCCGGCGCGGCAAACCCGATCTGAACGCGATCCGTGTTGCAGCCGAGCGGCGCGAAATCAGCGGTCGGCTGCAACAATCGAGCGGAGAATTCGCATCAGCCGTTCCGACGCCGAGAGCATCCCATGCAGCGATTTCGAAGCATGAAGACGCTGCAAAAATTCAGCTCAATTCACGCTTAGGTCCACAACCAATTCAATCATCAGCGTCATCTCGTCACTCGCCAGGTTTACAAACGCAGACGAGCCTGCGCGTGGCGCGCACTCGCGGCCTTCCGCTCGATCAGGTCGCGCTCAGCCGTGCGCAGAGGACCCGCTGTTACTCTGACGTTGCCTCCGCGCGCGCTCTTCGCGTGGCAACGTGGCGATGCCGCCGTGATCGAGTTGAGATTATAGTCGAGGTGGCCAACCAAGGCTTTTTTGATCAAGGACCGCTTGAGTAGCCTGATCCCCCGTCGCCGCTGCGGTTCCAGATGGAATGGACCGGCCGGCGCCCAATCCAGGGGCGGACTTGCTCAAAGGCGCCCGCCGCTGCGATGACGAGCCAGTCGTCGAGGCGGCGTCCTATAATCTGAAGCCCGACCGGTAAGCCGCTCGATGTCCAGCCGGCCGGTACGCTAGCGGCGGGCTGACCGGTGAGGTTGGCTGGATAGAGAGCCGGCGTCCATGCGTCGTCGGCGACGGCGACACCGTCGATCGAGCCGGGTCCGTCCCGATCGACCGGGAAAGCAGCAACCGGTACGGTCGGCGTCAGGATGAGATGATAGTCTTGCATGAAGCGAGCCATCGCGTTCACTGCCGCCTTCCGCGCCGTGACCGCGTTCGTAAACTGCTCCGCTGTCCAGTCGCGCTCGAGAACGCAGCGCAGCGCGAGCGACACCACCGCGCCGCGATCGGCAATGCGCTGTCGCAAGCCTGACAAGTCGGTCTCCATCGCGATGAGCGCACGATCCGCCTCAATGAGATCACCGAATGGCGGATCCGTCTCCTCGACCTCGCAGGCGAGCTCGGATTTGAACACCCGAGCTGCAACGTCGACGACGGCCCCGACCTCGGCGTCCAGCGGGGTGTTCCCCCAGCGGCGGCAATAGGCAATCTTCAGATTTCGGGGAAGCGGCGCCTGGGGAGCCCCGATCCAGTCGACCCCCTCGTCGGGAAGAGACAGGCGGTCGCGCAGGTCGGGACCGCTCGTCGCGCGCAAGAACAACGCGGCGTCGCGGACGGTGCGAACGAGGGGTCCGTAATGCTCGATCGATTCCCACCCGGACGCGCCGGGCAGGGTTTCGTCTCGACAACTCGGCCAGAGGGGAATACGGCCCATCGTCGGCTTTAATCCGACGAGGCCTGTGAACGCGGCGGGCAGACGCACCGAGCCGCCCCCGTCGCTGCCGAGGGCGACAGGGCAAATGCCCGCCGCCACCGCGGCGGCCGATCCGGCGCTCGATCCTCCCGGGGTCAATTTGAGGTTCCAGGGATTTCGTGTTGTTGGAAACAGCAGATTGTGGCCGAAGCCGCCGTATCCGAATTCGGAAGCGTTGGTCTTGCCGATGACGATCCCGTCGGCGGCCTTCAGCCGTTCGACCGCGACGTCGTCCTCGTCGGGGACGTAATCCGCATAAAGACTCGAACCGAACGTCGTGCGGATTCCACGCGTCAGCACCAAATCCTTCACTGCGATCGGCACGCCCGCAAGCGGTCCGAGCGGTTCGCCGCGCAACAAGCGCGCCTCCAGCGCTCTCGCCGTTTGCCGCGCGGTTTCGGGCGACGGCGTACAGAAGGCGCAGAGCGATGGATCGAGTTCGTTCATCGCGGCGAGCGCCGCCTCGACAATTTCGACCGGAGAGACTTCGCGGGCCCTCACCCGGTCTGCGATCGCACACGCATCCCATGCCGCAAATTGCTGGCGACTGATCATCAAGATGCGCTCGACGTTTGCTTGTCGGGAGGCCGCTGAGTAAGAAGCGCCGCCGCTCCGCGCAGGCGGCCGCTTTCCCGATGACGGGCGCCTATTTGGTCCGGCTCAAGTCGCGATAGTCGAGCACGAGGTGGAACCAGTAGGTGTAGCCCTCGATGTTTTTTTGCATCGCCACATCGCGGTAGTCCTGCACCAAGGGGATTCGAGGAACGTCGTCGAAGGCGATTTTTATGAACCCCTTCACGTCGTCGGCGTATTTCGCCGAATTGCTCTCGAAGCGCGCCGCCTCTATGAGTTTGTCCATGTCCGGATTGACATAGTTCATGTCGTCAAAGACGGAATTGTTGATTCCGTCGTATGTCCAGAAGAAATAATAGTCGGGATAATTGAGCCATGCCTTGAAGCTCATGATGAGCATCGGCATGCTCTTTCTGTTGAGCTGGGTGTACCAATCTGCGCCTGGCACTTTCTGGATCTCGACGTCGACTCCAATTTTCTTGAGACTGTCTTGGACGAAGAGGGCGATCGGCTCGCGCGTGGCCGAGACCGAGACGTCATAGCTGAGCGTCGTCTTGAAGCCGTTGGGATAGCCCGCCTCCGCGAGAAGCGCCTTGGCCTTCTCGATGTTCGTCGCGTAGGGCGAAGGCTGCGGCCAGTCGGTCGTCGTCGGGTCCCCTTCGCCGCCATACATCCCCTTGCCGCGATCGAACATCGCGTTGTGCAGGATGCTGTCGTAAGGAATCGCATAGGCGATCGCCTGTCTAACCTTCGGATTATCGAACGGCGGAAACTTGACGTTCATGTCGATGTAGATCAGCTCAGAGTCGACGGGTGTGCCGATCACCTTGAGCTTGCCCTCCTTCGCCAGTTCAGCGAAGTCCTTCGGCGGGAGATTGAACGACAGGTCGGCGTCGCCCTTTTCCAAGAGCGCGCGCCGCGTTCCCGCCGAAGGAATCTGGCGGCTGACGACCCGTTTGAAGTCTGGAAGCGGGCCGGACTTCCAATCGTCGAAGCGTTTGAACACGATCTCGCTGCCCGGTTTCCAGCTCTCGATCATGTATGCGCCGCCGCCGGCGTCGTTCTTTCCGACCCATTCCAGGGCCCACGGGTCCTTGCCCGTCGCGTGCTTCTTCGCAAGCTCCGAGTTGAGGACCTTCGCAATCGGAACCGCCAAATTCGGCAGGATGAGCTTGTTCGGACGGGGGAAATCGACGCGGAAGGTATAGTCGTCGAGTACGACGAACTGATCCGGCGATTTCATCTCGCTCGCGCCCATCTGGATCGCGGGGAAGCCTCCGACGGAAACGGCGCGGTCGAAGGACCATTTGACATCCCTGGCGGTGACGGGCGCGCCGTCGTGGAACTTGGCGTCCCTGCGCAGATGGAACGTCACCGATTTTCCGTCGGGAGCGAACTCCCAGCTTTCGGCGAGTTCGGGCGCGAACTTGCTGTAATCGTAGCTCCAGCTCCCATCCGGCAACTGCTTGCGGGCGTGCGTGATGAGGCGGTCGTACACGTTCCATGAGACCTCGTGGGTCTCGACGTTGGCGGTCGGCGCGTCGATGTCGAGCGTCGAAGGGCCTTCCTCGGTGACGACAACAAGGGTTTCATCGCGCGTCTCGGCGTAAGCGGCCGACGCAAGACACAGCGCGCCCGCGAGAGCGGCGGCCAAGGTCAGGAGGCCACGGAATCGGCGACCGGAGCGGCTCATGAGAATCTCCCTTCTGGAGACATGACTGTTGATCATGCAATGATGGTCAAGCAAAGCGCGTGCCGGGCGCGGAGAGCGGTGGAAACCCCGAAATAGGCTAGACTCGCGGAGTTACGCCGGTTTTTGACTTGCATAAAATTCATGCTGCCTGCTTAGTCGCCTCGCAGGCCTGCGTGTCGCGGCGTCACATCGCAGTCGCCCCCAGCCGGATAACAGCTTGCGGGTCAGCCATGGCGCCGAATTTGCGTTTCATGCGGGATGAACGAGAGTCCGCCAGCCAGGAGATTTCCGTCCTCTGGCCATCGCGCAGCCACCGCCCCGGCAAGGACCTCATGCGGTTGATTTTGCTACGGCTCTCGACCGCGATCCCGAACCTTATCGCGGTGGTTGTCGTCACGTTTTTGTTGACTCGCCTCTTGCCCGGCGACCCGGCCGCCTATTTCGCCGGGCCTTCCGCCACCGCCGCCTCGATCGACGAGATCCGGCACAAGCTCGCGCTCGACCGCAGTCTCTCCGAGCAGTTTGTGGTCTATCTTAGGGACCTCGCGCGAGGCGACCTCGGCAATTCGCTGACCTCCGGTCAGAGCGTTGTCGACGATCTGAGGAGCCGCCTGCCGGCGTCGCTCGAACTAACGGTGTTTTCGCTACTGCTCGCTTCAGCGGTCGGTCTCCCGTTGGGCGCGGGGGCGGCGCTGCGGCCGAGGGGGCCAATCGATTCGATGTGCAGCGTCATATCCGTTGCAGGTCAGGCGATCCCGACGTTCTTTCTCGGTCTGCTGCTCGTCTACGTCTTCTACTACTTGCTCGGCTGGGCGCCGGCCCCTATAGGCCGCCTCGGCGTGGTCTGGTCTCCGCCGCGGGAGATCACGGGGTTCTGGTTGATCGACGCGGCTCTCGCGGGTGATTGGCCGCTGTTCCGGGCGCTCGCCGGCCAGCTTGCGCTGCCAGTTGTCGCTCTGGCGATGTTCTCCGTCGGCCCGCTCGCTCGTGTCACGCGCAGCAGTCTGCTCGACGTACTGTCCGCCGATTTTGTCCGGACGGCGCGGGCCGCTGGGCTGCCGGGAAGGAAGGTCCTCCTGACCTATGCGCTCCGCAATGCGCTCATCCCTGTGCTCAACGCGAGCGGCATGGTCTTTTCTTATACGCTAGGCGCAACGGTTCTTGTCGAGAAGGTCTTCGGCTGGCCGGGCGTCGGCGCGTATGCGATTGACGCCGTGTTGGCCTCGGACTTTGCTCCTGTGCAAGGATTCGTCCTCGCGATGGCGACCCTATACCTGCTCCTCAATCTGCTCATCGACGCGGTCGTCGTGGCGGTCGATCCGCGAGTGCGTTTCGATGCCTGAGGCGCTTCTCGCCGCTCGACGCCCGAGCTTCGGCGCCCTGGCCGCGCTGGGCCTCGTGGCGCTTGTCGCCTTCGCCGCAGTCTTTGGCCCGTATCTGGCGCCGTACGACGCGACCGCCACCAACGCGTCAGTTACGCTGCGCCCCCCCTCCTTCGAGCATCCCTTCGGCACGGACGCCCTGGGGCGCGACGTGTTCAGCCGCGTGCTGGCCGCCGCGCGGATGGACGTGGGGATCGCCACGATATCGGTCGCCTTTACGTTGACGATCGGCGCGGCGCTTGGAGCCGCAGCCGGCTGGTCGGGCGGCTGGACGGATCGCATCATCAGCCGGCTCATCGACGCGGTGATGGCTTTTCCGCTGTTCGTCCTGGCCGTGGGCGTCGCCGCCGCGCTCGGCAACTCTGTGTCGAGCGTAGTCATCGCGACGGTTGTCGTTAATCTACCGCTTTACGCGCGCCAGACGCGCAGCGACGTCAGTCGTAAGCGCGCTTCGGGCTACGTGGAAGCAGCGCAGCTCGCCGGACTTGGATCGTTTTCGATCCTCTCATTCCACGTGATGCCCAACGTGCTGCCCTCGCTCGTGGTGCTCGCGTCGCTCAACATGGGTTGGGCGATCCTCAACGCCGCCGGTCTCTCGTTTCTCGGCCTTGGCATTCGCCCCCCTCAGCCCGAATGGGGCATCATGGTGTCGGAGGGTGCAAGCTACATCGTCTCTGGCGAGTACTGGCTCTCTCTTTTTCCCGGCGCTGCGCTAGCGATCGCCATACTCACCTTTTCCCTGCTAGGCGACGCCTTGCGCGACCGGTTCGATCCACGCCGGACATGAACGCGTTGGAGCCTCCCCCACTACTTTCGCTCCGAGGGCTTTCTCTTTACTTCGGCGATAGCTCTTGCGCGCCCACTCTCGACGACATCGATCTTGATGTCGAACGCGGCGAGATCGTCGCTCTGGTCGGCGAAAGCGGATCCGGCAAGTCGCTACTTGCTCATACGATCGCCGGAATCCTCAGTCCCGCGGCGCGGGTCTCGGTCGAGCGGCACAAGTTCGGGGGCGTCGATCTGCGTCCGCCCGCGGGGCGCGCCTGGGCGTCGGTCCGCGGCCGCGAGATTGGCGTCGTGTTTCAAAATCCGCGCGCCGCCTTGAATCCGATCCGCGCCATCGGCGACCAGATCGGCGATGTGCTCAAGGAGCATCGAGGATTTAGCGGCTCATCTCTCCATAAAGCAGTGATCGCCGCTCTCGCCGCCATGCGAATCGCCGATCCCGAACAAAGAGTCGCGGCCTATCCCAGCAGCCTGTCCGGAGGCATGTGCCAGCGCGTCATGCTGGCGATCGCGCTCGCCGGCGACCCTTCCTTCCTCGTCGCCGACGAGCCGACGACTGGCCTCGACACGACGACCCAAAAAGTGGCGCTCGATCTGATCGTCGACCAGGCCGCACCGCGTAAGATGGCGACGCTGCTGATCACCCATGACCTAACGCTCGCCCGCGCTTACGCCCAACGGATCGTCGTGATGCACGCCGGTCAGATCGTCGAGGAGGCCCCGGCGCCGCTCTTCTTCGCCAAGCCGCATCATCCCTATTCGGCCGCCCTCATTCGGGCGACGCCGGCGGACGTCGAGCGCGTCGCCGACCTCGAGGGAGTTCCCGGCGGCCTGCCCGATCTGAGGGGGTCGGTTCCAGGCTGCCGCTTCGCCCCGCGCTGCGCGCGCGCCGAGGCGCGTTGCTGGGTCGAGCGCCCGCCAGCCTTGGCCAGCGCGGAGAGTCGAATGGTCGCCTGTTGGAGACCGGTTTGACGAGCTGTGTTGACGTCAAGTGCGTGGCGAAGGTCTTCCCGATCGATCGCACACGCCGTCTTCATGCGGTCGATCGGGTAAGCTTCACGATCTCTGAGGGTGAGGCGCTGGGCGTGGTGGGCGAAAGCGGCTCGGGCAAGTCGACGCTCGCCCGGATGGTCGCGGGTCTTATCCCACCGGACGCTGGATCCATTTTCCTGGATGGCCGTGACATCAGGGCCGAATCTCGCTCGGCTCGCGCCGAGGGCTGCGCGGGGCGCGGTGTTCAGTTCGTGTTCCAGGATGTTGGCGACGCGCTGAACCCGGCCTTCAGCGCGAGACGCAATATCGCGGTCGGGCTCGGGCGCCTTCGGCTCTCGCGGGATATCGCCGCTCGGGTTGACGCGTCCGCTCGCGCGGTCGGCCTCACCGAGGAGCTCCTGGGGCGGCCGTCGCATCAGCTTTCCGGAGGCCAGCAGGCTCGCGTCGGATTGGCGCGGGCGCTGGTGTCGGCTCCGCGCCTTCTCGTCCTCGATGAACCGACGGCATCGCTCGACGTTTCCGTGCAGGCGACGATTCTGAAGTTGGTCGATGGGCTGAGGCGGGCCAACAACACGGCGCTGTTGTTCGTCTCTCACGATCTCGAGGTCGTGAGGCTGATGTGCCGCCGCGTGCTGGTGCTCTACCTCGGTAGGGTTGCTGAAGCGGGGCCAGTCGAGGAGATTCTGGGACGGCCGGCGCATCCCTACACGCAGGCGCTGATCTCCGCTGCGCCCGGGCGGAGCGGCGCCAACCTTATTGACGCCGAGCCGCTTAGCCCGATCGATCCGCCGGACGCTTGTCTCTTTCACACCCGTTGTCCTCTTGCGGTTGAGCGCTGCCGGCGCGAGCGTCCTCCCTCACGGACACTCCTTGGCCGCACCGTCGCCTGCCACAGGGCCGAAGAGAGCCTCTGGGCCACGAAGTCGACAAATCAGTGAACCTGGGGCGTGTTAACCCAGACGATCCTCGCGACGGTCTTTCCAATGTTCCGGTAGCCGTTCGTCAAATAGGCTTTAAAGAAAAAGGAGTCGCCGGCCGTCATGTGATAGGTGGCGCCCTCGATGAAGAGCTCGATCTCCCCCTCGATCAGATAGCCGACCGCCTCGCCCTGATGGGTGATCTGATCGACCTTCTCGCCGCCCGGCTCCACGTTGTGAATGTTCGCTTCAAGCAGATTGCCGGCGGCGAGCGGCACGAGCCGCTCATACGTGACGCCCTTGCCGCCCCGCAAGGCGTCGCCGTCGACCCTGACCCGCTCCTCCGCAGTCTGCACCAGCTTGTGCGCGTCGATCTCGAGGCCGAAAAATGAGGCGAGGTCGCGATCGAGCGCGGTTACGATCTTGTTGAGCATCACGAGGGACGGCATTACCTTGCCGGCTTCGATCTTGGAAATCATGCTCTCGTCGCAACCAACCGCAGCTGCGAGATCGCGCATCCGCATGCCTTTCAAGATTCTCGCATGGCGCGTGCGTGCGCCTACTTGTAGGTGTTCAGCGCCGCTCTCGCTTTCGCGCCGGTCGTCCATTTCCGCAACGTCCTGTTAGTGAAGCCGAAGTGATTAGAACGCACCTTAGTAGCCTAAAATTCTTGCGAAGTGCAGTAGGCGATCCATGTCGCACGTCGACGACGTTTATTGGCGCGATGGCCGATCTGCGAGCGCCCCGCCGATTTCGTTAACTGCAGCCCGGGAACGCTGAGAAAGGACTGGATTTCGGCTCGAAAGAGAGGTTGCATGTGGGCGCAGGCGGTTGAGTAAAGCCGCGTGAATAACCCCGCCTCGTCGGCGGGCGCCGATCCGAGGCTCGCATCGGTGAAGGGCCGGGATAGGCTGGCCGCTTCACAGATAGAGGGTTTCATCAATGTCCAGCAAGCTTGCCGCTCTGCAGCACGAATTGATGACCAACGCGGCGCGGCGCGAAGATCGTCTCCTGACCGTTCCATCGAACCTGAGGGGCGATGTTCGCAGCAGCGGCGGTCGAAACTCTGTCCGCGAGCAGGGCATGATCGAAGAGATGGTCGACCGTGTCACGGTCGAGCAAAGCGGGCTCACGATGCCCGCTTGACGAGCGCCTGCCTATGCATCAGTGGGCAACCTTTGCGGTTCAAGAGGAGCGCCTTGCGCGGTTTCTTTCACCCACGACTCGCCGCCGCTGCGTTATTCGGGTTCCTGGCCACCGGCGCTCGGGCGGAAGCGGACACACCGGTCAATTTCGCGAGCGCCGGTCAGGGCGACCCGATCCGGGGCTATCTGACCAGGCCGAAGGGAGCCGGCCCATTCCCGGCCGTCGTTCTTCTGCATACCTGTCTCGGCCTGCCGGCAGAGCGAGCTGCGATCGGCGAGCGGATCGCCGCTTGGGGCTATGTCGCCCTGTTCGTCGATGACTTTGCGACGCGCGGCCTCAAGGAGACTTGCTCGGTCGACTTCCAGCAGGCGCTGCCCGACGCCTACGGCGCTCTGGCCTATCTCGCCCGCCTTCCCTACGTCGACCCCGGCAGAATCGCGGCCGTGGGGTTTTCGCAGGGAGGCGACACGGCGCTCAAAATCGCAACCGGCGGGGGAACGCGCCCGGCGGGCGAGCAAGGGACAGTCTTCAAGGCTGCGGCGGCTTTCTATCCTCCGTGCGCTAACATAGCGGGCGCTGCGCTCGATATCCCGGCGCTCATTCTCGTCGGCGCGAAGGACGAGGTGACTCCCGCGGCGGACTGCGCGCGGCTCATGAAGCAGCAGGCGCCCGGCATGGCGAGGTTCGTGGCCTATCCTGGCGCAGCCCACGCCTTTGACCTGCCCGAGTTCGGCGCAGGCAGACAAGTGATGGGCATGTTGCTCGCCTACGACGGCAACGCCGCATCGCGATCCTGGGCGGAGCTGCGCGGCTTCCTGGCGGCCCGGCTTAAGCGCTAGGCGGGTTTGCTGCGTGGCGGTGGCAAGGCTTGCCCCTATTTCGGACAATTTGTGTTAGACACCGCCCGAATCCTTGAGACGCTCGATTGAGGGAGCCTTGATGCTCAGACGCGAATTTCTTCTTGGCGCGGCCGCTGCGGTCGCCGCCGTGCTTCCGGCTCACGCAGAGCCGCGGAAGCCGTTCAGCCCGGATCTATGGCCGCCGATGGGGAACCGCTCGGAATTCGTCGCCTGGATGACGGCCAACCGTGGCGAGGATCCAACTCAGCTCGGCCGCCGCTACGATCGCTATAAGGTGCTGCTGAGCTTCAACGATCTATGGACCACGGCCGACAAGCGGGCGTTCCTGATGACGCCGCGGGAAGAATTCGTCCTGCCCGAAGACCGGGATAACGCCTATGTCGGGCACTATCTCGACATCGGTTTCGGCGTCACCATCACGCCGCCGGGCACGATGGGCCGCATGACAAGCGCGCTTAATATTCGCAGCAGCGACAAGGTGCTGGAGATCGGCACTGGCTCCGGTTTTCAATCAGCCCTGCTCACCTATCTGACGCCTCACGTCCACTCGATCGAAATCATTCCCGAGCTCGCCGCGCGGACCCGCGGCGTCTATGATCGACTGATCGGCGCTGGTTATCGCGAATATTCCGCGATCACGACTCGCGGCGGCGACGGCTATTTCGGCTGGGAAGAGGCGGCGCCATTCGACAAGATCATCGTCACCTGCGGCATCGACCACATCCCGCCGCCGCTTCTGCAGCAATTGAAGCCGAGCGGGATCATGGTCATTCCGGTTGGCCCGCCGGGAGCCCAGCACATCCTCAAAGTGGTCAAGAAGGTCGACGCAGATGGCGCTCCTTCGGTCGCTCGGTCCGACATTTTCGGCGGCAAGGTCATTCCGTTCGTGCCGCTGTCCGGCGGCCACCAGAGCGAGGGCTGACCGGACCGGCGCCCTCTCAAGGTTGTGGGCGCGCCGCCATCAGAGCGCCACCAGAGGGTGTTTGGAGGGTCGCTGCGAGCGGGTCTTCTCAGAAAGGCGGGCCCTCAAGGAAAGGAAAGTCGATGGGTAAAATGCTCGGTGTGTTCGTGGCTGTCGGAATCCTGGGCGCGGCGACTGTCGCCTTGGCTGCGGAGGCAAAGACGACGGCCACGATAAGGTCCATCGACCTGATGCGGCATATCATCACAACGGAAGACGGCTCTACCTACAAGGTCGCACGGGGCGTCAACATAAAGCGCATCAAGGTTGGCCAGAAGGTCACGGTGACGACCTCCAGATTCGGCGGGACCATCGAGGCTTCGGCGGTCGTGCCGGCGGTGAATTGAGCCGAGCGGCGAGCTCGGTCTTTCCAGGTTCGCGTTTCGAGCGCGGCGAGCGCGCCGCGGCTGAGGGGAATGAGGCCGCATGCGCGGGGCGACATCGGGCTGGGGACGACGTGTCGCCGACGTGCTGCTTCGCATCCTCGTTTCTGCCCTTGTCATCGCTCCCCTCAGCGCGTGGAGCGCGCTTGCGTTATGGTTTCGTCTCCCCGGGCCGGAGGCCTTAAGAGCGGCCGCGGCTGTTGCATTCGCCACACTTGGCCTCGTTACAATCGCGGCGCTGTTCTTTCGTCGAGGCCTGATCGCGCTCGTGGTCTTCGCCGTCGCCTTCGGCGGATTGCTCGCCTGGTGGAGCACGATCAAGCCGCCGCTCGACGGCGACTGGGCGCCTGACGTCGCGCGGCAGACGACGGGCTCGATCGAGGGCGATATTCTGACGCTGTCCGACGTTCGCGATTTCGACTGGCGGACCGACAACGACTTCACCGAAAAGTGGAGCAAGCGCTCTTACGACCTGTCGAAGCTGAAGACGCTCGATCTCTTTCTCGCCTATTGGGCCGGGCCCGAGATGGCCCACGTCATCATGAGTTTCGGCTTCGAGGACGGCGAGCATATCGCGTGGTCGGTCGAGGTTCGGCGCGAGAAGAACAGCGAATTCTCGCCGGTCGCCGACGCCCTCAAGTCGCACACGCTTGTCTATCTCGCCACTACCGAGCGCGATTCGGTGCGACTGCGCACGAATGTGCGCGGCGAGGACGTGCGGCTTTATCGGCTGAGCACCCTGCCCGACCAGGCCCGCGCGCTGTTGAGGGAATATGTCGCCGAGTTCGACCGAACTCGCAGCGCAGCCCAGATTTTACAATTCAATCACCGCGAACTGCGCGACCGTGGTCTTCAAGCTGGTGAGAGCGGCGGGGAGCACGCTCCCGTTTGATTGGCGACTCGTCGTTAACGGCTTTCTGCCGGGCTACCTTTATGACCACCAGGCGGTGGTCACGACGATGCCGCTCAGCGAATTGATGGAGCGAGCGCGCGTCAGTCCCCAGGCCAAGGCGGCGGATCAGTCGCCTGACTTCTCTCGGCTCATTCGGGTTGGCGTCCCGTCGCCGTGGGACCAAGCGCCGAAGTAGCGAGACCCACTATCGCCCAGCCTTTTTTTCGCCGTGAAATGTGCTTCGATACGCGGTACGACAGCCGATAATTTGAATGCCTATCGCGCGAGTCGACGAGCCGCGATGAGACCAAATGCTTAGCAGCGTTAACTCGCTGGCGTCGGTAAATGGCGACGTCAAGTCGCCACGGTCCCGCGAGCGATTTTAGCGCTCCGATAACCTTTGCGCGCCATCATCCAACCATGTCGGTCGCAACGGCAACGCCCGAGCCCAAGCCGCAACCCTCCCTCTTCACGCGTCTCCGCGCCGTTGAGGCGGAACTCGAGACCATGAGAGCGTTGGTCGCTGGCCTCAGGGAGGATCACGACGTCCTGCGCGAGGACCGCGACGAGTGGCGCTGGCGGGCCGAGCATCTTCTGGCCGAGCGCAAGGAGGAGTTTTTTGACCGGTGGGGCCGGCGAATTGTCAGATCGGCGAAAGCCCTTGCGCGGCGCCTGAACGCGCTGCGGGCAAGGGCGGCAACCTAGCGGCGCCTTCGAGCGCATTTCTACTTCGCATCAGTCGTCCCAAGCTCGACAAGCCGAAGAATGACGGTGCTGTAACTCTCGCCGGGTCGCCGCATCGCCCTCATGCGATCAACCACCGCCGCCTCGACTTGGATAAAGCAGTGGCCACCGTCCCGCTGCATGGGCCATCGCGCTGACCCTGTAGGCAGCGTCGAGGCGATGGCGTCGTAGGCCGCGTCCGAGAGGGCGATACGAATCATCGCTTTCCATCTGAGCCGAGCTAGGCGGTGATTTCATGGCGCGATGGCGGCAGCCCTGCGCAAACGCGATTGCCGAACCGACCGGGTTCAGGTTCGTCGAGCGGGCTGCCGCCAGGATTTGAGCGAAAACAACACGAGCGACGCGGCGATCAAGCCGGAGCCGAGAAAAAAGATGAGATCGATGACGAAGTGCAGGTCAGCCACCCAGTGCGACAGCCCGAGCGATATGAAAGCGGTCAGCGCCGGGACCAGATTCAGAAACATGGTGACAAAGCCATTGTCCCCGCCGGTGACGGTCAGCGCGACCTGATACATGACGCGGCCGAACGAGGCGGCGACGATCGTGCCGAAGATCATCAGCAAGATCGACCCCAGCTGATCGAAATTCAGCTCGTTTCGCCACGCGAGAAGGGTGAGGCAGCCCGGAATCAGGATGACGTTTGCGGTGAGAAAATTGGCCGCGATCGCCGCGGATTTGTCGTAAGCGCTGAACCATTTGCCGACCAGAGTCCCCCCGAGCGCCGAGGCCAATGGCACGGGAATCGCATAGAGCCAGCTGCCGTGAACAAAACTGTCCGCAAGCGCGCTTACGTTTGACGTGCCCCTGTCGCCGAGCTGGCTCCAGGCGACCGCCATGGCGCCGATGAACGCGCCAGCAAAACAGCCAAAAAACGTCACCCGCGAAATCGGGATCGGCACCCCGGCCAGCACGAGCGCCACCAATGCCGCCCAGAACGGCGAAAGGTTCAGAATTGCCGAGATGATGATCGGGTGAGCGTTGCTGAGACCGAAGTTGTACAAGAGGAGGCCGGTCAGTCCGATACCGAAGATGATCGCCAGGTACCCGTAGTTGATTGGCTTTCGCACCAAGGCTACGAAATCTCGGCGGCTTTTTGCCCGGCTCAGCAACAATGGGAGGGACACGAGCAGGGAAACCTGGGTCAGGGCCACGAACTGCAAGGTGTTGAGATGCTTGGCCGCCGGGAAGGAGAACGGCTCCTGCGTCGCATAGAGGAATGCGGTGACGACCGAATAAAGGCTTCCAAGTCGGTAATTGATCGAGGACGCATCTTGAGCCATAGCCCGCCCCCCTTAGCCTGCGAGGACCAGAGTCCACCGGCATCGTTATTAGGCACAGATCGATGCGCCGGCGTCGTTGACAGCGCATCCAGAACCGATCCTATCGAAGCTGATGAACCGCGTCAGGATTTTCTCGTTCTCACTTGTGGCGATCGGGGTTCCTATTTTCGGCTTTAGCATGGACATTAAAGAAACCGATCGCGGGGCTCTCTGCGGCGGGCGCCCTTATGCCAGGATCAGCGTTCCCGACGGCGCATCGCCCTACGTCGAACTTACCGCTGACGGGGTGACCGGCCCCTTCCTGCTGGATTATGGCGCGACGCGAAGTTCGTTGTCGGCGGCCTCATTTTCCGGTCCGGATGGGTCGATCAGAACGGCGGCAATCTCTCTTCCAGGCATCGAAAAAGCTGATTTTCACCTCGCCCGCTACTACCTGATGCTTCAGCCGGGAAATGGACAGCTCGGGGTCATCGGCGACGATCTCCTGTCCCAGTTTACCGTCCAACTGACGGACAACACCGCGTTTCTGAGCGCCGAGACCTGTAAACCCCAGGCGCTTATCGCGCGCGGTTTCACCCCCGTCGCTCAGAACGGCTTTTTCTCCTCTGACCCTTCCAAGAGCGGCGCTCGCCTCCCCAATGTTCCGGTCGTTTTTTTGCGCCTCGGCGACGCTCGCGTCTGGGCGCAGATCGACACCGGCTACGAGGATTTCGTCTATTCCCGCTCGATCGACATCAACCAGGCTTTGTTCGACCGGCTTGTCGGGAGCGGCGCCAAGCTTGACCGGGTGGAAGACATTGACATCTGGACATGCGACGGACGCGAGCACTGGCCTGTCTACCGCGTTAAAGACCGCCCGCTCGGAATTGAAAACGAACAGGGGCGACGAATCGTTGGGACCGACGATTTCCATTTGATCGTGAAGTCCGCCAACACCTGCGGAGGGATCGCGGACATGCCTGAGCCCGCAGCCCAACTGGGCGCGTCGTTCCTCGCTCTTTTCGGAGAGGTGATTTTTGATCCGAGAAACGCAACCGTCTGGCTGGGCGGCCCGCGGGGAGACGCGCCTCGCGCCGGGAACGGCGGGGGCGGTCAGTAAGCCGTTTGCGCCGCGATCGTCGTGAGCCGCGCGCCAATCGCCTCCAGCAGCAACTCATGCGCCTTGGCCGCGATGTCCTCCATCGAAGGCGAGTTGGCTAAAAGCGAACGAGCGCGGCCCACAATCTCGGCCTTGGTCGGAATGTGAGGCAGATTGAATTCGCTGAATACTTCCATCGCGGCGAACGGCTGCGATTGGGTAAGGCGGGCGCGGAGATCCGCCAAGCCGCTGTTTCCCAGCGCCGCGGCGACCGCGGCCGCGATCCGCTCAGGGTAGAAGCTTTCAGCGACCAGCGAGGCGGCGCGGCTTATGACTCGAGAGCCGAGCTTATGCTGGTTCTGCATGACCTCAACGGTCGGACGCTTCAAATTCCACACGAGCCCAAGGCGTTCGAGCAGAGTGAGGAGATAGAAGGTCGGGTCATATTCCCACCAGCGGAATCCCTGGCGCGCGCTGCTCTGGTAGGCATGATGATTGTTGTGCCAGCCCTCGCCCATGGTGATGATGGCGAGAAGCCAGTTGTTGCGGGAATCGTCGCCCGTGACGTAGCGCCGCTTGCCGACGAGATGGGCGAGCGAATTGATGCAGAAGGTCCCGTGATAGACGGCGACGGTGCTCCAGAAGAAGCCCACAATCAGCCCCGGCCAGCCGGCGACGGCGAAGCAGAGGACAGCGAGCAGGAAAGCCGGGACCTGCTCGTAGCGATGGAGCCACATCAACTCGGGATATTTGGCGAAATCCGCGATCCGATTGAAATTCATCGTCTCTTGGCCGCGGGAGAAGATCCAGCCGACATGGCTGTAGATGAAGCCCATCTGCCGCGGCGAATGGACGTCAAGCTCGGTGTCGGAGTGGAGGTGGTGGTCGCGATGGTTGGCGGCCCACCACAAGACGCTCTTCTGCGACGTCGATTGCGCGAGCGCCGCGAGAATGAACTGGAAAGTCCGGCTGGTCTCATAAGCGCGGTGGGAAAAGTAGCGATGGTAACCCGCCCCGATGGCGAAAATCCTCAGCCAATAAAGGCCAACGCCAATCGCGACCGCCTCCGCTGTGACACCGGTCCAGATCGCAGCGAAGCAGGTAAGATGCACGATTATAAAGGGAATTGTCGAGGGATAGACAATATCGGTCGCCGAATCTCGGTTTATGGAGGGCTCCAAGCGTGAACGGCTGTCCTGGCTCATGCGAACGCACTATCCGATGCTGCGCGAACGGCCGACGTCCGCCGATGGATTCGCACAATAACACACGATGCGTCGGACCGACAAAACCGACAAAATATGCGACCCGATAGCGACGGGCGAGCGGCGCCTGCGTCCAATCGCGCGCCCCAGCACGCTAATTGATGACCCGCAGGATGCGATTCGAGGGATCGACGAGCACACGGTGACCGTCAATGAAGGCTGACCCCATCCCCCCGGGTCGAGGCGTGACCTGCACATTTTCCGGGACGACCTGCCCCGGCGTGACCGCGCCCGCATAGCCGGCGGGGTGGCCTATTGGAGCGGGACGGCCATAGGGCCCCGTCCCAGCGGATGGGCTAGATTGCATTGGCGACGTGCTCAGATCCTTTCCTACCTTGCCGCCAACCGGCCCATCCTGCTGCGAATGGCCGACGGATGGGATCGCCAGCACGGCCGCAACCAGAGCGATGTGTGAAGCGCGCATCAAAGACCTCCCCGTGAGGAAACGAGAGTGACGATGAAGAATGCGAGTATTCGCCAACGGTTCCGATCGTCAAGCGATATATTGGGGACGTGACATTCACCTTCGAACCCGTGTAAAGCGCCGTCTTTCCGCGATTTTGCGTCCTCTACATGCCTGTCGCGAGGAATGGGGCTGCGCGATTTTCAATGCGGCCGCCACACAACTGACGATCGGCGCTGGAGGCTGAAAATCAGCGTTGCGAGCTGAGCTCACGGTGAGCCGTCAGCCGCCCGGCAAGCCGGGAATGGCGACACCGAACGCCTGAAGCAAAAGAACGGCGTTCAAGGTCAGGATCACCAAGGCCCCAAAGGCGGCGGCGGCGTTGGTCAGGCGACTGTTCGCGAAAGCGCCCATAATGTCCTTGCGGCTCGTGAATATGAGAAGCGCGATGACTGGCGCGGGCAGGGCGATGCTGAGCACAACCTGGCTCATGATGAGAGCATGGGTCGAATTGACCCCGAGCCAGACGACGACAAACGCGGGGATCATGGTCACTACGCGGCGGACAAAGACGGGGATGCGAAAACCAACGAATCCCTGCATGATCATCTGGCCGGCCATGGTGCCGACGGTCGAGCTCGCCAGTCCGGAAGCCAATAGCGCCGTCAGGAACGCCCCCGCCGCCGCCGGACCGAGCAGCGGCGCCAGCGTTTTATAGGCGGTCTCGATCTCCCCCACATCGCTATGGCCGGCGTGGAACGCGCTCGCCGCCATGATGACCATCGCCATATTGACGAGGCCGGCGATCCCGAGGGCGACGAGGACCTCGATGTTCGAGAACCGCACCAGGAGCCGCCGCTCGCGGTCGTTGCGCCCCGGCGCCCGGTTCTGGGTCAGTCCGGAGTGCAGGAAGATCGCATGCGGCATGATCGTCGCGCCCACGATGCCGACTGCGATCGTCACCGCGCCGGCGTCGGGCAATCGCGGAACCACGCTGCCCAGCCCCGCCGCGGCCCAGTCAATCGGGGCGATGACCATCTCGACGAGATAGCAAAGGGCGATCGCGGCGACGAGCGAGCCGATGATGAGTTCGGTCGGGCGAAAGCCGCGGCTCTCGAACATCAGGATGCCGTAGGTGAGGACGCCCGTGACGCCCATGCCGGCGAGGAGCGGGATATGCAGCAGGAGCGAAAGGCCGATCGCGCCGCCGAGGAACTCGGCGAGGTCCGTCGCCATCGCCGCGATCTCGCTGACAATCCAGAGCGCCCAGACCACCGGTTTCGGAAAGTTCTCGCGGCACAATTCGGCTAGATTGCGCCCCGTGACGATGCCGAGCTTGGCCGACAGCGACTGGAACAGCATCGCCGCGATGCTGGCCGCCAGCACCACCCACAAGAGCGCGTAGCCGTATCGAGCTCCGGCCCCGATGTTGGTGGCGAAGTTGCCCGGGTCCATATAGGCGATCGAGGCGACGACCGCGGGACCGGCGAACAGGAGCGGGCTCCGCCAATTCGTCTTGCCGGCCAGAACCTTGCGAATGTCAGTGACGGTCCGGTCCGTGAGCCCCGTGCGCGCGGCCGCATCCATCCCCACGCCTGCAACCGCGTCGCTCATCGCCTCACCTCTGGCGGTTCCCGCCTCATATCCATAATGTACCCTTTGCTACGTCATAGTCAATAGACTGCAAATGAGCGCAAAGGCTGAATAGATTTCGCCAGGCGTGAACCGAGTTGCATTTTGCAGCCAAGGCTGCACAATGAAACGGGCGGCGAGGTTGCGTGCGGCGGGGCGAGCGAGGGCGATTTGGCGACCATGAAGCGTGGTAAGGAGCCGCCGCCCGGCTCTGCCGGACTCGCGGCCGAACCCGCGCAAGCCGACCGGTTCAGCCGGGCGCGCTCAGCCCGCTTTGCCTCACTGCTCGAGGATTACACGGAACTGATCGCCGATCTGATCGCCGCCAATGGCGAAGCGCGCACGACCGACATCGCGCGGCGAATGGGCGTCGCCCATCCGACCGCGAGCAAGACGATCGCCCGCCTGAAGCGCGAGGGGCTGGCGCGAGCCAAGCCCTACCGCGGCATCTTTCTGACCGAGGCCGGGGCCGCGATGGCAAAAAGCGCGCGTGAGCGCCACCGGCTGGTGGTCGATCTCCTGATCGCCGTCGGCGCGCCTCGCGAGGCGGCGGAAGCCGACGCCGAAGGCATCGAGCACTATGTCTCCGCCACGACGCTTGACGCCTTCGAGGCGTTCCTGCACGGCCGCGGCGAGAAGTAGCTTCCGGCGGCGCACCCGGCGCCCGAGTTCAATTGGCGCGTGTTTCGAGCTCCGCTCACGGGGCCCGGGCTCGAAGTCCGAGTCCAGTCGAACGATTGGCAGATGAGGCCGCCGAGCACGCAACCGGCCGTAACCAGATGATCGCCAGAGACGGTCAGCTTTGCCGTGTAGCGCTTGCCATCCTGAGGATTGAACGCCGCTCCAGCCCAAGAGTCTTCGCCGCTCGACTTCATGTCGGAGAAGAGTCGTTGGCCGATCTTGGCGGGGCCGCCCGATTCCTTCTTCCAGGCTAGAAAGCCGCACATGGCGCCGCCTCCGCAAGCTGAGAAGCGAAGCTTGGCGGACCCATCGTCCCGCGTCCATATTCCGGTCAGTTCGCTGGCGCTCGCTGACGGCGCGGACGCCGCCAGGACCGCCAGAGCGACGAGCAAAGCGCGCGTCATCTGTTTATCCCTCAAGAACCAGTCGTTGCATAAAGAAGGCACTTAGGTCGCGTGGAGGAAGAATCAACGCGGCGCCTTGAGCGACTCGACCCAAAGCGGCTTGTATCCGCCCTTGAGCGTCGCCACCGTCGAGGGCGGGGTCAGCACGTCGACGACGTCGCTAGGCTCGAGCGACGCCGGCGCCCCATAGCCGGCAAAGCTCCACGGCGCAAGCGCGCCCGAGCGCACGGCGTAAGCGCGCCCGTCGCGCGCGATCATCGCCCCGTCGGGCAGGTCGCCGAGCCGCGCCCGCCACAGCCGTTTGCGCCGGTGCTCGACCCGCTCGCAATGGAGCGCTTCGTCCATCGCCTCCACGCCGCTCGGAGCGCCGGGAAAAGCGGCGATAAAGGCTCTCGCTGCTTGCCTGCGGCATTCGAAGCAGGGCCGGTGCCCGGCGGCGAGGGCGGTCGGCTCGTCGAGGAAAAAAAGCTCCGTGTAATACCTGCCCCAGACGTCGCGGCGCCGGCCCTTGAATTGGCAGACGCAAATGAGCCAGTGCTTGGTCTTCCAACGGCTGCGGCTCAACGTCTGATCGTCGCGGTGGAGGCGACCGCCGCGATTGCCCATTAGCCCCCCGCGCTCGGCGACCGCGTGCAATTCGCCGAACGGATCGACGCGATTTTGCAGGGGGCGGGGAGCTCGAGATATGCGGGGCGGCGACAGGTTGCATTCCATGAGAGGCAGGTCCAGCCTCCAAGGCTTTTGCGTCTTGGGGGAGCGGACATGGCGCTCGAACTTCGTCCGAATTGCGAATATTGCGACAAGGACCTGCCGCCCGACGCGACGGACGCGCGCATCTGCAGCTACGAATGCACCTTCTGCGCGAACTGCGTCGAGCGGCATTTGAGCAATGTCTGCCCCAATTGCGGCGGCGGCTTTGCGCCGCGGCCGATTCGACCAGCGAAGGAGTGGAGGCCGGGATTGTCGTTGGCCAAGCGGCCGGCGTCGACGAAACGCGTGGGCCTCTCCTACAGCCGCGAGGCGATCGCTGAATTCGTTCGCGAGATCGTGGCTATTCCGCCCGAACGCCGCTGACTGGAGCCCGGAGCCGTCGGCGTTCGCCTTGCGTCCGGTCCATACGATGCCCACCGGGTTCCATATATTGGGTCCATACAAGAATCCCTACAAAAGGAGCGGGCGTCGTCAACACCGTCAATTCGCGCGAAGTGCAGGAGACTATTCCAGAACCGGTCCGCATTTTCCATCGAACGACAATTTGGCTCTTAAACCGTTAGCTGTTGGCAACAGAAATTCTGGATATTGTGGCGGCGCGTGACGGGCGCGAAGCGTCACGGCCGGGCTTGTCCCGGCCACCCACGCGTTTCGGCGCAGAGAACGACGGCAAGGGGCGGTGAGGTCAAAAAGCATTGTTTTTGAGGCCGTTGCGACCCCCAAGGCCGCTGCCTGGACTCGTCTCTGAGGCGGCCGCGGCGTGGATGGCCGGGACAAGCCCGGCCAGGACGGGAGAGGCTCTGAGACGGGTCGGAAGCAGCCACCAACAGCTAACGCTTTAAGAACTGACAAGAACTGACAATTTGTTGCAGAAAAACAGAATCTAGGTTAGGCTGTCCCCATGATCAACCCGCCCTTCCCCTACGACCGCCGCGTCCCCCGTTTCGGCGCCCCTCGCCGAGGGAGAAGCGCCGAGAAAATTTTTTGCCGGAGTTTCCCGCGTAACCCATTGATAAGTCTCGATTCGGACGAGAGAATGCAAGGAAATCCAAGGAATTCCAATAGCCTAAAATTGGGGTTTCCGCGTCGAATTGGCGAGGCCCAAGAAAACCCAAACGGATTGAGCTCCGGCAGGCTCTAGCGGACCGGCGCAGCCTGCGCGCTCACCTGCGCTTCGCCGACATTGTCGATATTGTACACGTCGTCGCGGAAATTGGCCGGCCCATCGCCGTTCGACCAGCCCGTGAGATAAACCCAGATCACCGGGACCGCCTTGGCGAGGTTGATGTTGTAGGGCGCGCCTTCCTTGATCTTGGCTTGCATCGCCGCCTTGTCCCAGCCGCCGGAAGGTCCGCTCGTTCCCTCCAACAGCCACGCCGCGTAATCGTAAACGCCCTGCACCCGGACGCAGCCGTGGCTGAGGAACCGGTAGTCGGCGCCGAACAGCCCCTTCGAGGGCGTGTCGTGCATATAAACGGCGAGCTTGTTGGGCATGTTGATGCGGATCGAACCGAGCGAATTGCCCGCGCCCGAATCCTGCCGCAGCGTGTAATTGGCCGCCCGCTCAGTGCTCCAGTTCACCGACTTCGGATTGATCTCCTTGCCCGAACCGTCGAGAATCCGCATCTTGGCGCGGGTCAGGTAGCCTGGATCGCGCTGCATCCGCGGAATGATCTCTTTCTTGATGATCGATGTCGGGACCGTCCAGGTCGGGTTGAGATTGATGACCTGGATATGGGCGGAGATCTCGGGCGATGGATGCTCCGGGTCGCCGACGATCGCGACGTAGCGGTGGACGACGCGGCCGTTCTCGACCGCCTCGACCGAAGTCGAGGGCAGGTTGACGACTACATACCGGTCATCGAAAGAGAAATTGAGCCCGGCGAGGCGATTGGCGCTCGAGGCGAGCTGGTTGAAGCGCACCCTCGCTGGAACGTTGATCGCTTTCAGCGTCGCGCCGGAGACGACGCCGGTTTGGCGCAGCCCCATTCGCGCCTGGAAGCGCTTCACCGCCGCCGTGAGCCCGCTGTCCCAGCTAAGCCCGCTCGCTTCTCCCCGTGCGAGGTCGCCCTCAATCGCCAGGCGCTTGCGCAACTTCAGCACAGCCGGCCCCTTCGTTCCGGGGCCGATGGCCGCGATGTCGGTTGGCCAACCGCCCGCGTCCACAATCGCTGAATAGCGTTCCGACGCCTTAGCGGTGGCGAAGAAGGTGTCGGGCTGAAGCGTTGGGCGAGGATCGTCGCCGAGCGCGGTCTCGCGCGGCGGCGGGGGAGGCGCGACCTTCTTCGGCTTCGGCGGCGCCGCGGCTTGGGCAGGAACGGGCGCAGGCGTGGACGGCGAAGCGTTGGGCGCCGAATCGGCTCCCGGCGCCGGCGCAGAAGGCATCGGCATGAATGGGCTTACGAGGCCTTGGGTCGACTCCGACGGGCTCGCCAGATTGGGCGGCGGCGCTGAAGCAGCCGTCGCGGCAGGCTGATTCGCCGGGATCTGCGCAGGGGGAGCGAGAGTGGTCGTCGCGGCGGGGGCGCTCGTCGGATTGGCTGACGGCGCCGGGGAGATCGTAACGGCAGGCGAACTCGCTGGGGTCTGCGCCAGCGCGCCGGAGACGATCAGAGGCAGCGCGGCGAGCGCCCCCGCAAACAAAACCCGCAGCGTCATGCGACAGGACCCAACACAAGAGGGCGCACTTCATGCGCGTCCCGGAACAATTCACTATGCACATTAAGGTTACTGATTTGTCGCCGCGCCTCTGTTTCGGCGTCAGCGCCTGCTGTTTCGCCCATTAAGCCGCTTGTCCCAGAAATGCAAAGGCCGCCCCGAGGGGCGGCCCTTCACGAGCGCCGAGGCGCTCTTTAGCTTTCACTCTTTAGCTTTCACTCGATGCCGGGTGACAGCCGGTTATTGCGGCCGCGCCGGAAGCCGGCGAAGCCGAGACCGCAGACACAGAGCGCCATAAGCGCCCACGCAGACAACTCAGGAGACGCGTAAGTGGCCGCCCCGTAAGGCAACCCGATCGCGAGCGCACCATAACCTGCCGCGACCGCAATACGACGTGGATTGGCTGAGCTGATGGACATGTTACCCCCAAGTCCAAACGAGGCCAGTGACGCAGCGTTAGACGTGAACCGTGACAAGACTGTGGCGTTTATTGCAATTGCGAATAAAAGTTTCGCGCTGCGATATGACGCTGCGGTATGACACCGTAAGCAATTAACATGCCGTTAATTTTGGGAGGCCGCCGTCGCGGCGTTGGGTTGCGACCCAGCCTCAACCGACGACGAAGATATGCAGCCGTCTGGGCCCGTGCGCGCCAAGCAGCAGCGTCTGCTCGATGTCGGCCGATCGAGAAGGTCCAGTTATGAAATTGAGCGTGCGCGGCGCCTCGCCCTTGCCGTAGACGCTTCGCAGCTTGGCGAACACGCTCTCGTAATCGGCCTCGATCATCTCGCGCGGCAGGAGGACAATGTGGTTGTCGGGCAGAAAATTGAGGGTCGTCGGGTTGTCCGGGCCGGAGACGAGCGCCAGCGTTCCGGTCTCGGCGACGCCCGCAAAGGCGGCTGAGACGGCGTTGACGTCGCCGCCATCAGAAGGGCCATGCAGGATTTCGAGCGCGGTCTCGCTCCACGGCATTCCGGCAAGACGCGGATCGTCGCCCATGCGCAGGGTCGCCGGGCAATTGCTTTCACGAAGGAAACGGGCGATTTCCGCCGGCGCGTCCGCCCATTCTCGCACCTCAGTGACGCTCGCCTGGGCGCGCTCCGCCTCGGCTTTGAACGTCATGGCCCTGGCCGAGACATCGCCCTGACCCCGCTTCGGCACGATTCCGGGCGGCGCCTGCTTGAGACGCATTTCGACGTCGAACCGCCGCGTCGCTTCGTCGCCGGTCACTGCGAGCGCGCGGCGAATGTTAGCGAAGACCGCCGCGCGCGAACTCATCGAACCGCTCCGCTCCGGGATCGCCACTGGCTCTGGAACGTGGCCCCCTCCGGCGCGGCAAGATCGCGATAGAGCGTCCAGCCGCCGGCGAACGGCAGCGAAGCGAACCGGCCCTTGTTTCGGCCGGCGAGATGCATGGCGCGCGCGGCGAGACCCGTCGCCAGCCGATAAAGCGCGGGGCGGCTGGCGAAGAACGCCCAGAATCCCAGGCCATAGCGCATCGGCGCCGGCGACAGGCGGCGCTCGAACTCGCGCTCGCGCCAATGTCGCATCATGCCGGGCAACGGAATGCGGACCGGGCACACTTCTTCGCAGCGGCCGCAGAAGGTCGAAGCGTTGGGCAATTGCCCGCCCTCCGCGACGCCGATCAGCGAGGGCGTCAGCACCGCGCCCATCGGTCCCGGATAGACCCAGCCATAAGCATGGCCGCCGACCGCCTGATAGACCGGGCAATGGTTCATGCAGGCGCCGCAGCGGATGCAGCGCAGCATGTGCTCGAACTCGCCGCCCAGCATCGCCGAGCGGCCATTGTCGAGAATCACGACATGATAGGCCCTCGGACCGTCGGGATCGCCCGGCCGGCGCGGCCCGGTCGACAGCGTCGTGTAGACCGAAGCGTCCTGTCCGGTCGCCGAGCGCGCCAGCACGCGCAAGAGTTGCGCGGCGTCCTCCAGCGTCGGCACGATTTTTTCGATCGAGGCGATGACGATATGGGCCTCAGGCAGGATTTGCGTGAGGTCGCCGTTGCCTTCGTTGGTGACGATGATCGACGTTCCGGTTTCGGCGACGAGAAAGTTCGCGCCCGTTATGCCGACGTCGGCGGCCAGGAATTTGGCCCGCAGCACCTGGCGCGCCTCGGCCAGCAATTGTTCGGGGTCGGCAAGACTGCGCTCGGGCAAGAGATCGCCATGCGCCTTGCGGAATTCCTGCTCGAAGTCTTTCGCCGTGAGATGGATCGCCGGCGCGATGATGTGGGAGGGGCTTTCGCCGCGCAATTGAATGATGTACTCGCCGAGGTCGGTTTCAATCGGCTCGATCCCCTCCGCTTCGAGAGCGTGATTGAGGTCGATCTCCTCGGCGATCATCGACTTGCCCTTGGTGACGCTTTTCGCGCCCATCGACTTGCAAAGGTCGATGATGATCTTGCGCGCTTCGTCGGCGCCCTGCGCGTAGTGGACTTCGCCGCCGCTCGCGCGGACTTTCTGTTCGTAGGCCTCGAGATAGAGGTCGAGGTGGGCGAGCGTGTGGTCCTTGATCGCTTTGGCGCTGTCGCGCAGCGCCTCGAACTCGGGCAACCTTGCGGCCGCAGCCGCGCGCCGCGTCACGAAATTGCCCGAGAAAGACATCGCGCTCTGCAACCGCGCGTCGCTCAACGCTTCGTGCGAGTTTTCTTTGAACTTGGCGGAAGTCGAGATCACCGTCATCGGGCGGCCTCCGGCTTGCCTTCGCCGATCGCTGGCCCGTCCGCCATTCCGGCCAGAATTTCCGCGATATGGCGCGCCCTGATGGATGAGCCCTCGCGTTGAAGCTTGCCTGCCATGTTCATGAGACAGCCGAGATCGCCGGCCAGCACCGTATCAGCTTTCGCGCCACGGATGTCGTCGGCCTTGCGCGCGACGATCGCGTTCGAGAGCTCGCCGTATTTGGTCGCGAACAATCCGCCGAAACCGCAACAGATCTCCGCATCGGCGAGTTCCACCAGCTTCAGGCCCTCGACTCCGGCCAGAAGCCGCCTGGGCTGCGTCTTGATCCCGAGCTCACGCAGGCCGGCGCAGGCATCGTGATAGGCGACGGTTCCTTCATAGCGCGCGGCGACCTTTTTGACGCCCATGACGTCGACCAGGAAGCTGATCAGTTCGTGCGTCTTTTCGGCGAAAAGCTCAGCTCGCTGCGCGATATCCGGCTCGCCGGCGAACAACTCGGGATAATGCTTGATCAGCATGCCGCCGCATGAGCCGCTCGGCGCGACGACATAGTCGCAGTCCTCGAACGCGTCGATCGCCTGCCGCGCCAGCCTTTTCGCGCTTCCGCGGTCGCCGGCGTTGTACGCTGGCTGACCGCAGCAGGTTTGACTCGGCACGACCACCTTGCACCCGGCGTCCTCGAGCAGCTTGACCGCCGCGAAGCCGACGCTCGGGCGGATGATGTCCACGAGGCAGGTGACGAAGAGTCCGACGCGAGGCTGAGATTTTGGGCCTGGGGCGGCCCCCGTCATATTCATCTGTTCATCGGTCCTTGGCCCGGTACGGGCCGCCGCGCTCTTGTCGCTCAGCCTTTGTGTCCTTTAAGCTCGCACAATGGCCACGGACATCGCAACCCGCGTCTACAACCACACGTTTCGCATCGATCCGGCGATTCGCACGCTGCTCGACACGGATTTCTACAAGCTTTTGATGCTCCAGATGATCTGGAAGATGCATCCGAAGCTCCACGTGACCTTCCAGCTCATCAACCGGACGACGTCGATCCGGCTCGCGGATATCGTGGACGAGCGCGAGCTGATCGACCAGCTGGATCACGCGCGCAGCTTGCGCCTCGCCAAGAACGAACTGATCTGGCTCGCGGGCAACACCTTTTACGGCGCGCGCCACATTTTCGAGCCCGAGTTCATGGAGTGGCTGGCGACGTTCCAGCTCCCCGAATACGAACTGACCAAGCGCGACGGGCAGTACGAGCTGCGCTTCGCCGGTCCCTGGACCGGGACGACGATGTGGGAGATTCCCGCCCTCGCCATCATCAGCGAATTGAGGGCCCGCGCGGCGATGCGCGGCATGAGCCGCTTCGATCTCGACGTGCTCTACGCCCGCGCCAAGGCCAAGCTGTGGTCTAAGGTGGAGCGGCTGCGCATCCTCGAGCACGACGAGGGGCCGGTGAGAGTGTCGGATTTCGGCACCCGCCGGCGGCACGGCTTTCTCTGGCATCGCTGGTGCGTCGAGGCGATGCAGGAAGGGCTGGGAGCCAGTTTCATCGGCACGTCCAACGTCAAGCACGCGATGGACACCGGCCTCGAGGCGATCGGCACCAACGCCCACGAGCTTCCGATGGTCTATGCGGCGATCGCCGAGGACGACGAGGCGCTGCTCGAGGCGCCTTACAGAGTGCTCAAGGACTGGGCGAAGATGTACGGAGGCAACCTGCTGGTCGTGCTGCCGGACTGCTTCGGCTCAACGTCGTTCCTCGCCCATGCGCCGGACTGGGTGGCGGACTGGAAGGGCGCACGGCCGGATTCCAAGCCGCCGATCGCGGGCGCGCGCGAGCTCATCGAGTGGTGGAGAAAGCGAGGCCGGGACCCCAGAGAAAAGCTGGTCGTGCTGTCGGACGCGTTGGACATCGAGACGATTGAAGAGTCTGTGCGCGCGCTGCGGGGGCAGGTCAACCTGTCGTTTGGCTGGGGCACCAACCTGACCAACGACTTTGTCGGCTGCGTCCCGGCCGGGGTTGACGGCCAACTCAAGGCGATCTCGCTGGTCTGCAAGGTTGTGGAAGCGGACGGGCGGCCGGCGGTCAAGCTCTCGGACAATCCGAACAAGGCGTTGGGGCCGCCAGAGGAAGTCGAGCGCTATCGGCGGGTTTTCGGAACAGTCGGCATGAAGGCGACGGCTGTGACGGTCTAGGGGAACCCGAGGAATAATGACGTTCGCAGGTTTCGGCCCCAAGGCGCTCCCGTTCTTCAAGGCGCTCAAGTTTCATCAGAGCCGGGAATGGTTCGAGGCGAACCGCGAAATCTATGAGAGCGCCATCAGGGGGCCGATGGGCGACTTGGTCGAGGATGTCGCAGAGCGCCTGCGCAAAGCGAAAATTCCAATCAAGGGCGACCGCAAGTCCTCGCTGTTCCGCATCCACCGCGATGTCCGCTTCTCGGCCAACAAGGACCCTTACAAGACCAATTCCGGCGTCGTGCTGAGCCGGTCTGGGAATAAGAACGATCCCGGCCTCCTTTATTTTCACCTGTCGTCCGAGGAATGTTTCTTCGCCGCCGGTTTCCACCAACCCGATCCCGATAAGGTTGCGCGATTGCGCGGCGCGGCCGCGCGGGCCCCCAAGGCGTTCAAGGCGATGACGGCGAAGCTCAAGAGGGCGGGCCTGGCTTTGTCGGCGGAGGATTCGCTCAAGCGTGCGTCGCGCGGCTTCGAGGCGATCGCCGATCCCGAGATCGCCGCCGCAACGCGGCTCAAGAGCATGATCTGTCTGCGTCCAGTCCCCGAGGCGGCGATCGCCTCCCCGGCGCTGGTCGACGACTTCTGCGTCTTCGCGCGCGATGCGCTGCCGCTGCTCAAATGGGGCTGGGACGCGCTCGCCGATTCGCCCAGAAATGGGGCGACGGCCGCATGACGGACTGCGGAGCGCAACTCGAGTTCGTCCTCATCGCCGAAAGCGGCATTCTCGAGAAACAGGCCGTCCTTCTGTGCGAAAGCATCCGTCGTTTCGCAGGAAGGCTTTCTTCGTCGGCCGTCACGGTCGTTTCGCCGAGAAAGAAATGCCGGCCCAGCCGCGCCACGCTCGCCGCGATTGATCGCCTGGGGGCGCAATTTCTTCCGCTTGATGTCGACAGCGCCTGCCCTGAATATGGCCCTTCGTTCAAGGTTCATACGCTTTCGGCCGTTGCTCGTCGGTCAGGGCCCCCGATCCTTGTTCAGCTCGACAGCGACACGCTTTTTGTCGCGGAGCCGACTTTTTTGCCGCGGATCGGCGCGGCCGCCGCTCGCCCAGTCGATCTGAAGGGCATGTGCACGTCCGGTCGCGACGACGCGTTCGACGAATACTGGTGCGCGGCTTGCCGTTGCGCTGGCGTGGACTACGAACAGATCCCGATCGTGCGCACGACAGTCGATCGCGTGCTGGTCCGAGCGAGCTATAACGGCGGGCTCTTCGCCGCACGGCGGGCAAGCGGAATCTTCGAACGAACAGAAGACATTTTTCGCAATCTGACCACCTCAAATCTAAAGCTCTGGGGCGGCCCCGGTTTCACGGTGCGAAGCGGATCGGGAATGGTGAGCGAGTTGGGCAACGCCCTCTGGGGGACGAGCCAGGCGGCGCTCTCGCTGGCCGCCGTCGCCGGCGGTCATCAGGTGGCCCTGTTGCCGGACAGCTACAATTTTCCCTTGCATCTCACTAACGACATCGTCACCGAGGTTCCGACCCCGCTCATCCACATCCATTATCACTGGCTGGCCTCGAGCGGAGAGGGCGAGGCCAACGCCATCATGGACAAGCGCCTCCGTCTGTCAGCGGACGTTATCGAGTGGCTGCAGCTGCGGTTGCCTTTGGCCGTCGACGGATAGACGTCGATAGGGTTGAGCTTTCATTCCGGACTGCATTCGCCGCCATGAGTGAATCGATCAACACGCAGCTGCCGATTGTCGTCATAGACAGTCTTTACGGTCCATTGGCGGAGTTCGAGAACGACGTTGTGACCCGCCAGATCGCAGAATGTGGGTCGCACACGCGCAACGAGATTGCGATGCTGCGTCATTTCATCGACACAGGCGACTTGGTCTACGATATCGGCGCCCATATCGGCATGTTCGCGATACCCCTCGCAGAGGCCGTGGGAGATGATGGGAGGGTCATCGGGGTCGAAGCGGATCCCAACAACTTTCCCCTGCTTTGGCAGAACCTTCGGAGCCGCGATCTGATCGGCCGGGTTGCGGCGTTGCATGGCCTCGCTGGCGGAGAGGGCGGTCGGTACGCGCCACACCGAGCGGAGCGACACACGAGCGCGACGTATTTCGTGGCTGACCCCGCTAGCGCACCGGCGGTCACATTCGCTCTGGACGATGTGCACGCATGTTTCGCTCACGGTCGGCGCGCGTCCGTTATCAAGATCGATGTCGAGGGAATGGAGCTTTCCGTTCTGCGCTCGGGACGGCGTGTGATCGAGCGCGACCGGCGAGCATGTCGGCCTTTCGGCTTCGCACTTCCAGCACGTCTTCAAGCGCTGGGCGGGGCTGACGCCGAAAGCGTTCCTGCAGGCTGTCACCATCGAGCGGGCGCGAGAACTTCTGCGCAATTCGGCGAGCGTGCTCGACGCGGCCTATGACGTCGGCCTCTCCGGTCCGAGCCGTCTGCACGATCTGTTCGTCGCCCACGAGGCGCTGACCCCTGGCGACTATCGTCGCGACGATCTGACGGCTCTGGCTGACGTCCTTCGACCGGCGAGCGTGCGTGCGAAGCTCTCCCGCCGAATAGTCTTCTCGCAATCTCACCGCTGATGGCATGATGGCATGGCGCAAATCTCCCGCGCCGATGGAGTCAGAAAAACCGCCCCAAGGGAATCCCCCCGTGAGTCAGTCAGAGGGGCCCTTGGTATAATCCGCGGGACGGCGGGTTCTAATTCATCGCAGCCGAGAGTTGTTTCCCTGCGCGCGAGTTGTGTGACGTAGATCACAGACAAGCCGGTGGATTGCGTTAGACTACCTTCAGTTTCGGGCTGGGGCGATGTTATGATAGCTGGCTCTGTCCGCGTCGCCGCGGGCGTCGCGGTTCTGTGCGTCGCATCGGGCGCCGCCATCGCCAACGTCATCAGCGATGGTGTCTATTGCGCCAGCCCCGCCGCTGCTGCCCCGCTCGGGGCCACGCAGAGCCTCGCTTCGCCCGATAATCCGGTTGGCGGCGGGCTCATCGAAGGCGACGTCCTGTTCATAGCGCCGAACAGCGGACCCGTTTCGATCAATGTCGCGGGGCTGGGACCTGTTGGCGACGGGTTTGAAGTCATTCTGGACGGAGTGTCGCTCGGCATAACATCGCCGGTCGCCGTGGGCGGCCCCGACAACTCGACCGGGACGTTCATCGAATCTGTGATGGCTGGCCCTCACGACCTGGGCGTGTGGGACCTCGTTCAGACCTTTGCCGGGGATAACGGCCCCTTCGGCGGCGCCGTCGTCGATCCCGCAAATCCCCCTGAAGTGCAGGTCAGCGTCTTATCCATGCCCGAGCCGCGCACGTGGACTCTCCTCGCGCTTGGCATGTTCGTCACCGGCTTGGCGCACCGGCGCCGCCGCTCTCTTGCCTGACGCGACCACCCCGCCAAGCAAGCTCGCAACTCAACCGAGCAATTAAAACGAGGAGGACCAAGGATGCGCATGAACACAATCAGCATAAGCCTTTTGGCAAGCTTCGCGGCCGCCGTCGCCTTCGGGGGATCGGAGGCGACAGCGGATGGGTTCGCCACCTGTGGCATTTCGGCGGCGACCGTCAACGCCCTGCAGTCCAAGCTGGCGACAGTGATCCACGAGCCCGACGGCAACGGCGGCCTCTTCAAGCCGAACCGAATGTGGTCGGCGATCGTAGACCGGCAAGGAAAGCTTTGCTCGGTGATCAACAGCGGCAACGACCCCTGGCCCGGCAGCCGTGCGATCGCCATCGCCAAGGCCACCACGGCGAACGCCTTCAGCAATAGCGCGCTGGCGCTCTCGACCGCTAATATTTACGGGCCGACGCAGCCGGCCGGCTCGCTCTATGGGCTAAACAATTCCAACCCGTTCAACCCGCTCTTCCAGACCGAGGGCACGGGCGTCGGGTTCGTGCCCGGCGGGATCATCACCTTCGGCGGCGGCGTTGCGCTCTATCAGAACGGCAAGGTCATCGGCGGGCTCGGCGTCAGCGGCGACACGTCCTGCGCGGACCACGCGATCTCGTATCGGATGCGTAACTTGGCGGCTCTGGACGGGACCCCGGGTGGTGGCGTGGGTCCCAATGGGACAGACAACATTTCCTACTACGCCATCGGGACGACCGCCGCCACCCTCGATCCGAGCCAGTTCAAGCAGCCGCACTGCCTGGGCGCCGCCGACATCACGCCCTGAACGCTCGGCTGGCGGAGCGGCTTCGCGCCGCCCCGCCCCTTCCGGCAGCCGCCGCGAGCCTCAAGAGCAGATCGTCGGCGATCGGTTCCCGGGATCTCAAATGGGTTAAGGCGCTCGAGCCGAATCGTCGTTTTCGGGTGGCGTGTCCTGCCTGAGAAGGTAAAGCTTCCTTGTCGGCTCTGACAATTTCGGCCGGCGGCAGAGGATTCGTGGACCACGCCATGCTCGACATTCCCACTGCTCCGCCGCCCAGCGCGGATTACGCCACCGTCAAGCGCGCGATCGAGTTCATCTCCAGGCGCTACCGCGATCAGCCGTCGATCGAGGCGATTGCAAGCCATGTCGGCCTTTCGGCTTCGCACTTTCAGCATGTTTTCAAGCGCTGGGCGGGCTTGACGCCGAAGGCGTTTCTGCAGGCTGTCACCATCGAGCGGGCGCGCGAGCTCTTACGCAGCTCGGCGAGCGTGCTCGACGCGGCCTATGACGTCGGCCTCTCCGGCCCGGGCCGGCTGCACGACCTGTTCGTCGCCCACGAGGCGCTCACCCCTGGCGACTATCGCCGCGACGATCTGACGCTGGCTTACGGTTTCCATGCCTCGCCCTTCGGCGAAGCGATCGTGGTCGCGGCGCCTCGCGGCATGGCGGGCCTTGGCTTCGTCGACGACGGGAATCGCGAGGCCGCGCGGGCTGACATGGCCCGGCGCTGGCCCCGCGCGCGCCTAGTCGAGGACGAGCGCTCGACTGCCCCTTATGCCGAACGCGCCTTCGATCCCGCCCTCTGGCGGCCCGACGCGCCTTTGCGCGTCGTCCTGATCGGCACGGATTTCGAGCTCCGTGTCTGGGAGACCCTGCTCAGCGTGCCGATGGGGCGCGCGACCACCTATTCGGACATCGCCTGCAAGATCGGCAAGCCGACAGCGGCGCGCGCGGTCGGCGCCGCGGTCGGGAAAAATCCAATTTCGTTCGTCGTGCCCTGTCATCGCGTGCTGGGGCGCTCGGGAGCGCTCACCGGCTATCATTGGGGGCTGGCGCGCAAGCAGGCGATCATCGGCTGGGAGGCGGGCCGAACGGCGGCAGCGTGAACTCCCGGCCTCATCCTGAGGACGCCGCCGAAGGCGGCGTGTCTCGAAGGATGCTCCAGTGGGCGGCGCCGGCTCGGCGCGTGCTGGAGCGCCCTTCGACACGGCGGCTCCACCGCCGGCTGAGGCGCGAGGTTCGCGGACAGCGCTCGGTCACGCGCACGTCACTTCTTCGGCGCGGGGTCCGGCGGCAGCGCGGGGTAGGCAATGCGTAGGCCCCCCTCCCGCATTCGCCGCAGAATGTCGAAATTGATGTCGCTTCGGGTCCGCTCGGCAAGCTCGATGTCGTCGACGAAGCAGATCAGATTGAATTTGATCGACCAATCGCCGAACTCGGCGAACAGCACCGAGGGCGCTGGAATCGCCAGCACCTGGTCCTGCGCCTTGGCCGCGTCGATCATGAGGTCGCGCATCTCATCGAGGTCGCTCTCATAGGCGACGTTGACCGAGACGATGATGCGTCCGACGCGGTCGTTATGGACCCAGTTCTTGACGACGCCGCTGACCAGGTTGGAGTTGGGAACGATCAGACTGCCGCGATCGAAGGTCTCGATCTCCGTGGCGCGGGCGTTGATCGCGCGGACGAATCCCTGCTCGGTTCCCACCACCACCCAATCGCCGACGCGAATGGTGCGCTCCCACAACAGGATGAGGCCGGAGACGAAATTGTTGGCGATTGTCTGCAGGCCGAAACCGATGCCGACGGACAAGCCGCCGGCGATCAGGGCGAGTTTCTGGACGTCGAGGCCGATTTGCGCCCCGGCCAGCATCGCGGCGACGATCAGGCCGACATAGCCGAAAATCGTCCGGACCGAGTTGCTTGCGCCGGCGTCAAGACGCGTCTGCGGCAAGAGCCGCGAGCCGAGCCAATTCTGAATCATCCGGGTGACGAACACCGCGACGGCGAATACGATCGCCGCGCCGATCATCGACGACAGCGACAAGGTGACGCCGCCGCCGATCGAGAAGCCGAAGTAAGCGGAGCGCAGCGCCCCGAACATGTCCTGGGACTGCACGCCCCACGGCTTGAGCACCGCCGCGACCGCGACGACCAGCACCACCAGACGGGCGACGCCTTGCAGGATGACGACGATCTGCGCCAGGACGTTGCGGCGCAGGCCGGCCATCGCCAGCAGTCGCGCGCCGACTGGCGCGTCCGGCCTTAAGATCGCCTCGGTCCCGTCCTGAGCGATGATATCGGCGAGATAGAGGGCGCTGCCGAGCACGCTGAGGTAGATCGCCTGATTGACGAGGAAGGTGGCGAAGGCGATGTAGCCGGTCACAGCGGCCAAGAAAATGATCAACGCCGCCGCCCAGCCGAGCGTCCTTAAGGGCGTCCAGGCGTCGTTTGGCTGCGATCCTTGCGCCCCGATCGGCTGGGACCCAAGTTGACGCAGCGCATAGGCGATCGCGATCGCGACGATGAGCGCGCCCACGCCCCGCGCGGCGACGGCGATGTTGAGCGAGGCGGCGGCGTCGGCCGCCGGCTCGATCAGCCGCTCGACCGCCCAGATCGCCGCGATCGTCATCGCGAGGCGATAGATAATCCCCGACGAACGGTCGCCGATCGGAATGAGCCGCCAAGCCGCGCGTCCGGGGGCGAGCACGCCGCGGCCCAACGCATTGACAGCGACCAGCACCCGCGCCGCCTCGAACGCGGCGTCGATGAGGCCCTGCATGCTTGGATCGGTGAGATTGAACGAGTTCGAGCGCGCCCGCCAGCACCCCGAGGCCAGCGAGCGGGAGGACCGCGAAGATCACGAATATCCAGGCGGCGGCGAGCGCGCGGCGCAACCGGCTCGGAGCGCGCTCAGCGCGATCCCGGTAGACAAAGCGGCTGGCGAACCAGCCCAGCGGCGCGCCGGCCAGCGCCAGCGCGATCACGATCGCCGCCATGCCGATTCTCTCAGCGAGCGTCCGTTCGCCGATGGCTCCAAGCCAATTGCCGATCAAACCCCGCGTGACCTCAAGGTCGCTCGGGACCTCCCTGCGGACGGCGGTCCACAGCTGCGGATTGAGAACGCTCGACGTGCGGGCGAAAGTACGCTGCGTGAACAATTGACGCCGCTCAGCGCTGATGCGCGTGCTCAGGTCGTAGGCTTCCAGCAACATGGCGCGCGCCGCGCGCAGGTTGGCGTCGAGTCTGTCGTGCCGCTTTTTCTCGGTCTCGAGCTCCTTGGCCGCGACGTCCGCCGTCGGCGCGGTTTCACCCGTCTTGGGCGTGAGTTCGTCGAGGCGTTTCGCCGAACCCGCGAGACGCGGGGTCAGGTCCGCGACCGCTCCCTGCAAGGCGATGGCGAGCGCATCGTTCTCGGCCCGCAGGCGCTGCAAGCCCGCGTCGTCAAGGGTCTTTGCCCTGAGCGCCGATTCGCTGGCGGTGAGCGCGGCGCGGGTCTGGTCGAGATCGAGCCAGTGGACTTCCTGGGCCCAAACGCGCCCAAGGCCCGCGAGGGCAAAGGCGAGAACGATCCAGCGCAACAGGTGCGATGCGGAGGCGGGCTTCATTGCAGGCTATACGGCCCCCAAGGGTGATTCGGCGGCGCTCCCTTTCTCATCCGACCATGGCCGCGCTGCGGCGGCAACCGGGATGCGGCGCTGAGAAAAGCGTTCACCTTGGCTTGAGGTTAGGGGCTGCGCGCCTGGCTCGGCTTTGTTAAAGGGGGCGAAGACCCATGAGGGCCAATCAGGTGACCCCAACCACGCCCGCCTCGACCCTTGCCGATTCCGTGAGCCACGCGGCGCGAAGCGGCGACCCCGTCAGCCAGGCGCCGGGCGCCGCCGGCGAGCGCGCGCTCGATTGTCTGCTTGCTGCGGGTTTCGAGCGCACCGAGCCGCCGATCCTGCACCCGGCGGCGATCTTTCTCGATATGTCGGGGGAGGAGGTCCGGCGTCGCCTGTTCCTCACCGCCGACGCTTCGGGCGAGGAGTTGTGTCTGAGGCCGGAATATACGATCCCGGTCTGTCGCGCCTACCTTAGTTCAGATAAGGCCGGCAAAATCGCCGAATATGCCTATCTCGGCCCGGTTTTCCGCGCGCGGGCAGGCGGGGGCGGCGAGCAGACGCAGACGGGGCTCGAAAGCTTCGGACGCCGGGACGCCGAAGCGGCGGACGCGGAGGTGTTCTCGCTCGCCATGGAGGCGGCGACCGCGGCGGGCGGGTGCGCGCTCGCAGCGCAGCTCGGCGACGCCGGCCTGTTCGACGCCGTGCTGGATTCGCTGAAAATTCCCGAGCCGTGGCGACGGCGGCTGCGTCGCGGCGTCGCTCGCGGGCGGAGCCTGGAGGCCATTTTCAGCCGCCCGAGCCAGAGCGCGCTCGCCCAGCCTGGGGTGCTGGCGGCGCTGGAGAGCGCCGATCACGCCGGCGCCAAGGCGCTGGTCGAGGACCTGCTGGCGATCGCCGGCGTCGACGCGGTCGGCGGACGCAGCGCCGGCGAGATCGCCGACCGCTTTCTGGAACAGGCGTCGCTGAGGTCGGGGCCGCCGATCGAGGCCGAGAAGCGGGCGGTGCTGGACGCATTTTTGGCGATTTCCGGCGATCCCGACCAAGCTGCGGTCGAGCTTCGGCGCCTGGCCAACTCCGCCGGCCTGACTTTAAGCGCGGCGCTGGACGCGTTCGAGCGCCGCAACGGCTTCATCGCCGCCCGGGGCGTTGCAATCGAGGCGACCCGGTTCAGCGCCGCCTTCGTACGCGATTTCGACTATTACACCGGCTTCGTCTTCGAGGCCCACGATCCCCATGTCTCTGGCGCGAAAACCGCGCTTGCGGGGGGACGTTATGACGGGCTCGCCCAGCGCCTTGGCGCGAATGAGGACATTCCCGCCGTGGGCGCCGCGATCACGCTCGGCCGGCTCGCGAATGGGGGAGAGCGCTGATGGCCGCTGGCAACGGCGCCGAGGGCTTGTTCGTCCTCGCGGTCCCCTCCAAAGGACGATTGCAGGAGGCGGCCCACGCGTTCTTCGCCCGCGCCGGGCTCGAACTCGTGCAGGGGCGGGGGGCGCGCGACTATCGCGGCGCGATCGCCGGGCTGCCGGGCGTCGAGGTCGCTTACGTCTCGTCGGCCGAGATCGTCGGCCAACTTGCCGCTGGCACCGCGCATTTCGGCGTCGCCGGCGAGGATCTCCTGCGCGAGAAAGTCCCGGACGTCGAGGCGCGGCTCGAGCTTTTGAGCCCGCTCGGCTTCGGCCACGCCAATGTCGTGGTCGCCGCGCCCAAGGCCTGGATCGACGTTCGCACCATGGCCGATCTCGACGACGTCGCTTCGGCCTATCGCGCCAAGCGCGGCGAACGGATGCGGGTGGCGACGAAATACGTCAACCTCACCCGCCGGTTCTTCGCCGAGCATGGAATCGCCGACTACCGCATTGTCGAGAGCCTTGGCGCGACCGAGGGTGCGCCCGCCTCTGGCGCGGCGGAACTCATCGTCGACATCACCACCACCGGCGCGACGCTCGAAGCCAATGCGCTCAAAACCCTCGATGACGGAACGATCCTGCGTTCGCAGGCGACGCTGATCGCCTCGCTCACCGCCCCTTGGGGAGAGAACGCGAGGCAAGCCGCGCGCGACATCCTGGCCCGCATCGCGGCCAGCGAGGAGGCGTTGAAGTCGCGTGAAGTTCGCGCCCGGCTGCCGAGCCCGGCGCATGTCGTTGTCGAGACGGCGGCAGAGCGCTTCGGCGCCGTTTCAGCGACCGGCGAGGACGTCGATCCGCACGGCTTTGTCGCGCTGCACTGCGACCGCGGCAAAGTGGCGGAGCTCGCCAGCTGGCTGTTGACCAAGGGCGCCGAGCGGGTGAGCGTCGCGGCGCTCGAACAGACTTTCGCCGCCCGCAACGCGCTCTACGAATCGCTCGAGAGGCGGATCGGCGCCGGCAAGCATTGAGCCGCCGCGCCAGTCGGCAGGCGCCGCCTCCACCGCCAAATCTCTCGGTTACACAGAGCCGTTCATTGTTGAAGAGCGGGCTCCGGCATAGCAGCCGTCGAGCGCATCGTTCGAACTGAGAGCAGAAGCGATGCGAGTACGCAAAGCCCGCCGACCCAGCCGAGCGCGGAAGGCGCGGCATAGGTCAAGGTCAGGGAGCCGAGCGCAGCGCCGAGCGAGAAGCCCAGGAACATGAACGAGGCGTTGAGCGAGAGCGCGATCGGCGCGACCCTGATCCCGGCGACGCCGATCAGCCGCGTCTGCTGAGCCGGAAAGAACGCCCAGGCCGACAGGCCCCAGATGACGATCGCGACGAGCATCGGCCCGACCGCGCCGGCCTTGGTGAGAAACGTCGCGCTGATCGAGAGGCTTGCGAACGCCAGCGCAAGAAAGAGCAGAGCAACAGCGATCACGGGCCCGGCGCCGTGCTTGTCGGTCAGGGCTCCTCCGGCGAAAACCCCCGCCGCGGCGGACAGCCCCCACACGAACAAGACGGCGCTGAGATAAGGACCTTCGATCCCGGCAGCCGCGTACAGAAGCGAGGCGATGTAGGTGTAGACCGTATAAGCGCCGGTCGCCCACAGCGTCGTGACCAGCAAGGTCCTCAACACGGCCGGCTGGCGGATGACGCCGATGCGCTCGCCGAGCCCGGTTGCCGGCAATTTGGAGCCGACGTCTCGGGCAAGCCCGGCCAAGAGACCAAGCGTCGCGATCAGGGCAAGAACGCCGACGCCCGCGAACATCGCGCGCCAACCGAATTTGGCGCCGATGATGGACCCAAGCGGCACGCCGAGGGCGACGGCTATGGTGGTTCCGCCGCTGACGATGGCGAGAGCGGCGCCTCTCCGTTCCGGCTTGACCAGAGCGCCGGCGAGCGCGTTGGCGTTCGGCACATAGAGTCCAGCCGCGACCGCCAGGAGGACCCGCGCAGCCATCAGCGCCCAATAATCCTTGGCGACGAAGGCGAAGACGTTGGCGAGCGCGAACGCGACCATCGAGAGGACGAGCAAGCGGCGCCGGTTGAGGGCGCCCGTGACCGCCGTCAGAATCGGCGAAGTCAATGCATAGGTGAGCGCGAACACGGTCACCAATTGCCCGGCCGCGGCCACGCTGACCGAGAGGTCGCCGGCCAGGCGGGGCAACAGCGGCGCGATCATGAACCCTTCGGTGCCGATGGCGAAGGTCCCGAGCGCCATCCAGTAGATCGGCGTCATCGCGTGAGCTGAGGGGTTTGTGGGCATATCGGGCGTCTCCGGGTTGGTTTTAATACGAACGTTCGTCTTGTTTCAGGTCGCAAAACTCCCTTGCTCAGAGGCAAATCATCCGAGCAGGCGCGCGAATGCGACGGTCATGAAGCGCTCGAGCGGCGCGCCGGACTTCTCGACCCGGGCGCGCAGCAGCGCTCCCTCGTAAGCGTCGAGCAGAAACGCGGCGAGATCGGCCGGTTCGGACTTGGTCGACACGGCGCCGCCTGCCTGGGCGTCGCGCACAGCGTCCTCGATATCCCTGGTCCATGAGGCGGAGAGCGCCGCCAACCGTTCACGAATAAGGGGGCTCTGATCGGCAAGCTCGGCGCTGAAATTGCCGAGCAGGCAGCCACGTCCATATTCGAGATCGGCGTACATTTGGTTCAGCCCGGCGAAATGGCGCCGCAGCCGCTCTAACGGGGGGAGCGCTTTGTCCAACAGGTCCTTACGCCGTGAATTGTCTCGCCCGTAGCGCTCGACGATCTCGGCGCCGAGCGCTTCCTTGCTGGCGAAATGGTTATAGAAGGAGCCGGTCGGCACGCCGGCGGCGTCCGTGATGTCCCGCACGCCACAGGCGTTGAACCCCTTCTTGAGCAGGGTTTTCAAGCCGGCGTCGACGATTTGTTCGCGAACGTTATGTCTGGCCATAGGCGCCAATACGAGCGACCCTCTTAGATCAATACGAACGATCGTCTTAACTGTCAAGGGCCTTCTGGGGCCCCGCATGGCTTCCCGCGCGGCGGCGCTCCCGCCCGCGGAAAGGCGGCGGAACCCGCTGGCTGGCTGCTGGCGATAAGGCCGCCGAACGGGTCAGCGTCGCCGCGCTCCAACAGGACCTTCCCCCGCAACGCGCTCTGCGACGCTTTGGGAGAGGCGGACCGGCCGGCGGCGGCCGCTTGAGCCGCTCGCGGGCGCAAGCCGTCAGCCGGCGCCGCAAGGGCTACGCGCAAGCACGGATGGCGCGGCAAGCGCAGGCGCGGACTCCAGGTTCGCAGCAGCGAACTGCAAACCTCAATTCACGCGCCGAGGCGTTTGTTGACCGGCCCGGCAAGTCGCGGGCTTAAGCCAGGGCGTCACGCAATTGGGAGCGCCCGAAGCTTTTGCGACGCCGGGCCTTCACGGGGCCGCTTTGCGTTCGACGACAAGCTCGATGAAATGGCGCCGCTGATCCGCGATTTCCTCAATCGCAAGGTGTGGCGGCAATAACGCGATCGTGAGCCGCGCGCGGCGCATACACCGTTTAAGCGTCGGGTATAAGGGCGAGCGGTCCTGGTCGACTAGAGGCGATTCGCCGAACGGCGGCTTTCTTCGCCGCCAACATCGGTTGGCGTGCTTTGCCGCGATAACGAGGCGCCTCTTGACCCCGCACGCGGACCGCTCGTCCTTCTTCGTCGCGCTTGTCGTCGTCGACGTGCTGGCTGGCCTCGCGGACGCGATGTCCGGCCCATATCTCGTGCTTTTTCTCGTCGATCAGGCGCATCTCAGCCCGCTTTTGCTCAGCGCTGTTCTGACCGCGAGAGCGGTCGCCGGAATCGCGTTCGCCACGGGACTGGGAGGCTGGGTCGACCGGAAGCCGGGCGTCGCGCCGTTGCTCCTGGCTCTCGCCGGTTCCGCCGTCGGCTATGCTTTGCTCGGCTTTACGACCAATTTTGCTCTCCTGCTAGTCATCGCGGCGATTCCCGTTGCGATTGGCGCGTCGGTCTTTTCCCAGTCGATTGCGCTCGTCAGGCGGCGCTTCGAGCATGCTAGCTTTCACACCGCCAGTCGCGCCCTTGGCGTCCTGCGCGCCAGCTGGTCGCTTGCCTGGGCGATTGGACCCGCAATCGGGGCCGTGCTGGTCGCGGCGTTCGGATTTCGCGGCGTGTTTTTCGCCAGCGCCGCTTCCAGCGCGGTGGCGCTGGCGGCCCTCGCCCTTGCGCGAGCGAGGCCGGTTTCCTCGGACGTGGGTCACGAGAATCGACCTAAGCCGCCGAACGGAGATCCGGCGATCGCGCTCGCCTTCACGGCGCTCGCCTTGTTCCATACCGCCATGTTCTTAGGCTCAATTCCGCTGGCGATCGTTCTGACCACGTCGCTGGGCGGCGCGAAGAGCGACGTTGGACTGGCCTACAGCTTGTGCGCCGCTCTCGAAATCGTGGTCATGGGCGCCCTCATCTGGCGGCCGCTCAAGCGCGCCGAGCGGCCGGCGATCATGGCCGGCTTCGCCGCTTTCGTCGCCTATTTTATAGTGCTCGCGCTGGCGCAGTCGGTCGGCGCGGTGCTCTGGGCCCAGATCCTCCGCGCGATCGCGATCGGGCTCGTGAGTTATCTCGGGATCAGCTTCCTGCACTCGTTCATGCCGCACCGCGCCGGCGCAGCCGCGGCGCTGTTTTCGAACGCCGGCCAACTGGGCTCAGTGTTCGCCGCGCTCAGCGTTGGCCTCCTGGCGCACGCGTTCGGCTATGCGTCCATCTTCGTCGCCTGCGCCATTCTCAGCGTTGTCGGTCTCGTCATGGTTTGCCTGGCGCCAGCCGCGCCCGAGTGAATTCAACATCCGCCCGTCCGATCGGCGGGCGAGCGGTGATGGCTCTCCGGCCGCTGCCGACGCAGGACGGTAGTGTCTCAGTTTGAAAATTGATGGGGTTGACGCGCTTCGCGCAAACCTTTCAATCCGTGCTATGCTTAGCGCAAAGCAGGAGAGCCGCTGTGGCCGAAATCAAAAACCGGTTTTTCTATCACGAAAAGGGCAACCACGACGAAACGTGGTATTACTTGGCGCGCGATACGGAATCGAACAACGTCTACGTCATCCATGCGTGGGCGCATGGACGCGACGTTGATGAGGCTCCGATGGCTATCACGGATTTCCTCAATAGCGGTCGAGGCACGGCACAAGACAACCTCCTGAAGCTTCTCGGATTGACGGGGGAACTAAATGCCTCGCGGTCCTAAGGGCGAGAAGCGACCCGCCGACGTGATCAGCAACGCCGTCAAAGTCATGCGTATTGCGACGGGCGAAGAAGCTGAGACCCTACCGGCTGACGACGGCAAGGACCCTGCCGCGAAGGCGCTCGGTCGGAAGGGCGGCGAGGCGCGGGCTAAGAGCATGCCTCCGGAAAGACGTGCGGAGATCGCCAAGAAGGCGGCGGAGAAGCGATGGAAAAAGGGATATCCCTAGCCCCCGTCTAGAGCATCGCGGACTGGCTGTGATATCAACTCGATCTGAGCTTTGATCGCCACGTTTGATGCCCAGGATGATGCAAGTGCTTGCCAAAGTATTTCACCGCCCAACGTGAGCCGATCAGCGCTAAATTTCACCCAATCATGGTGGTTGGCCAATGCCATTGCGCCGTTGAGGGCATCAATGGTTTCTGCCGGACCCCTGCCAACCCGTTCGGCGACGCCGGGCCACCCAACGTTCTGCAGGCCCTCATAAACTACCCGTTCTGGCGCGTCATCGCCCGGCAAGACAATGCATCCCGGCGCCGGTGCTTGATCTCCATCAAGGAAAACTAGAGATGGGCGCGGGAATCGTTTTTGATTCGACATGATACCCAAAGCTAACCCAACCGAGGCTGCGCCATAAGGAATCAGCTTGGCCCTACTCAGTAAGTCTCGATCGGCAACAACTAAAATTTCAGATACTAAAGTCGCGGCTCGTGGATCTTCGACATACAAGTCACACTCAGGGTGCTGTTCGTCATCCATTCGCGTCATAGCAAAGTCTGGACTTACGCCTACGACCGCAGCTTTCCCTGCGGCTCCGTCCATTAAATAGACGCGAGCCTCTGGAGGTAATTCGTCCAATATGTATGGAGAATGAGTGGTGAGAATAACTTGCAATTCTTGTTCTCGGGCCACTCGCGCTAAATCCCTCACAAGGCGGCGTTGTGCGCGAGGGTGCAAAGACGTTTCAATCTCGTCAATAAGAACGATTCCATACTTAGGATAATCGACGGCCAGGAGTTCGGCGGCGGCGATCTCTCCGGCCCCTTGGTGGAATCCGGAATAGCGCACGCCACCCATTTGCATCACAGGAACCGGCTTGTCAGCACCCGCGTCTGTTACGGAAATCCCCGCGCCGGTATATTGCTTTCCAACAATTTGAGTAAGGCGTTGGAGCCTGGGATCATCGAACTCGGTGAAAGCTCCCTCGACTACCCCTGATTTCAATATTCGCGCGTATCCAACCCGCGCCCCAACGGGCTGAATTCTACGAAGGTCAATGTATTGAACCGTTCTCTCTGGTCTGTCCGGATTCCCACGCCATCTGTTAGTCGGTTTTCTAACTGTTGCGGTTTGGGAGTTCTGGCCCTGACGGAAAGAAAAACGGATCGTTGCGCCTTCAATACGTTCGTATGGCGTGTCGGGGAAAAAGTCAGACGCGAACCTATCCTTCGGCACAGAACGGTAAACCGCTGCTGCCGCCTGAAGAACGGTACTTTTTCCGGAACCATTTTCTCCGACCAAAGCTGTGATTGGGAATTGAAAGTCGATACGCTGGCCCGTCCAGCCACGAATTCCTGTTATTTCCAGCCATTCGAGGCGGCGCGGCCAACTAGCGGCTGTCAACCATTTGTTTTGCAGCCGACGCATTTCCGCGGAAAGAGCCAAGGCCAACTCCAAACAGCGCCTTGAGCCGCATTGACGCGGCTCTCCAATAAGGGTAGAGCCACCTAAGCACGGCAATATTAGTTCCGTCAATTGACTTATTTCGCGGAACGCCCGGTAGGAGGACTAGTCGAGAACCATAAAACATTTCAAAATGAGCTTTCTTCGCTTGACGCTAAGCAAAAAAGTTCATATAAGGGGGGGCATGAACAAGCTTTCCGTTGCCCAGCGCGCCCAAATCCTCTCGATGCTCTGCGAGGGCGCTTCGATGCGTTCTGTCTCGCGATTGGCTGACGTGTCGATCAATACCGTGTCCAAGCTCTTGGAGGACACGGGCCGCTTCTGCGCTGGGTTCCATGACGTCAAGGTCCGCAACGTGAAGGCGAAGCGCGTCCAGGTGGACGAAATTTGGAGCTTCACAGCGGCGAAGCAAAAGAACGTCGCCAAGATGAAAAGCCCGATTGATGGCGCGGGCGACACATGGACCTGGACCGCGATTGAGGCGGAAACCAAGCTCATCATTTCGCATTTCGTTGGCGGGCGTGACGGCGATTGCGCCGCGTGGTTCATGCAAGACGTGGCCGATCGCATTGCCGGTCGCATTCAACTCACGTCGGACGGCCACAAAGCCTATCTAGACGCCGTTGAAGGCGCGTTCGGCGCGGACATCGATTACGCCATGCTGGTCAAGATTTACGGGGCATCGTCAGACGGCGCCAAGGGCCGCTACAGCCCCGCCGAATGCATCGGCGCTCAGAAGCATCGGATCGAAGGTAAGCCCGACATGGCGCACGTCAGCACGTCCTACAGCGAGCGCGCCAATCTGACCATGAGAATGAGCAATCGGAGGTTCACCCGCCTCACGAACGCCTTCTCGAAGAAATTCGAGAACCACGCGCACATGGTCGCGATCTATGCGGTTTGGTACAACTGGATTCGCATCCACAAGACGCTTCGCGTGACCCCAGCGATGGCCGCTGGCCTGTCCAAGGTGGTTATGGACTGGTCGAATATTGTCGAGGTTATGGACGCCGATGCACCAGCTCCAAAACGTGGCCCTTACAAAAAGGCACCGTCGCAAATTTCAAACTGAGACACTACCCGCAGGACTCTTGGCTTTACAACACTCTGCACGGGGGCGATTATTCGACGCGCTGAATGGAGGCGGCCGTGGACGTCGGCGCTTGGCATCGGAACCTCGGTCTCGGCCAATACGAAGCCGCGTTCCGCGAAAACGAAATCGACGCCGAAGTCCTGCCTGACCTCACCGACGCGGATTTTGAAAAGCTCGGCGTGCTCATGGGCCACAGAAAGCGGCTGCTCAAGGCGGTCGCAGGTCTGAGCAGCGCTGATCGGGAGCGCGCGCCGGGTCAGCCAGTCGCCAAGATCGACCCTCCCGCCTACGACGTCGCCGAGCGCCGCCAGCTGACCGTGATGTTCTGTGATCTCGTCGGCTCGACGGCGCTCGCCGCGCGGCTCGATCCCGAGGACATGCGCGAGATCATCGCCGCCTATCACAAATGCTGCACGACGCTGATCGCGAGCAACGGCGGCTTCGTCGCCAAATACATGGGCGACGGCGTGCTCGCCTATTTCGGCTATCCGCAGGCGCACGAGCACGACGCCGAGCGCGCGGTCAGGGCGGGAGTCGATATCGTCGAGGCGGCGCCGAAGCTGGAGACGGCTGCAGGCGGGCCTTTGTATGTGCGGCTGGGGATCGCGACCGGGATCGTTGTCGTCGGCGATCTTCTGGGTTCTGGGGAGTTGCAGGAGCGCGGCGTCGTCGGCGACACGCCGAACTTGGCCGCCCGGCTGCAGGGGATCGCCGAACCCGACGGCGTCGTGATCGCAGAGGGCACGCGCAAGTTGCTGGGCGACCTATTCGAACTCCGCGACCTCGGGCCGCAAGACCTCAAGGGTGTCGCCGAACCGACGCCCGCCTGGGCGGTGTTGAGGCCGAGCGCGCAGGAAAGCCGGTTCGAGGCGCTGCACGCCGGCGCACTGACAGCGCTGGTCGGGCGCGAGGAAGAGAACGAACTGTTGCTCCGGCGCTGGGCCAAGGCGAAGGCGGGCGAGGGTCAGGTCGTGCTGCTCTCGGGTGAGGCGGGTATCGGCAAGTCGAGGCTCTCGGCGGCATTGCTGGAGCGGCTCATGGGCGAGCCGCATGTGCGCCTGCGCTATTTCTGCTCACCGCAGCACACCGACAGCGCGCTCTATCCGATCATCGGCCACATGGCGCGAGCGGGCGGGCTCGCACGCCAGGACGACCCGAAAGCGAAGCTCGACAAACTCGACGCGCTGCTCGCAAGGTCCGCGACCTCACCCGAGGACGCCGCGCTGCTCGCCGAAATGTTGTCCTTGCCGAACGACGGCCGCTATCCCATGCCCGAACTCACCTCGCAGCAGCGCCGGCAGAAGACGTTGGAGGCGTTGATCGAGCAGATCGAGGCGATTGCGCGCGAGTCGCCGGTCTTAATGATTTTCGAGGACGCGCATTGGGCCGATCCTTCGAGCCTGGAGGTATTCGGCAGGCTCGTGGACGAGATCGACACTTTACGGGTGCTGCTGTTCGTCACCTTCCGGCCGGAGTTCGCCGCGCCTTGGGTCGGGCGTTCCCATGTGACCGCGCTAACGATCAATCGGCTAACGCCGCGCGAGGTGATGACGCTGATTGACCGCGTCGCGGGTAACAAGGAGCTGCCAGAGCATGCTCGGCAGGACATTGTCGAACGCACGGACGGCATTCCTCTCTTCGTAGAAGAAATGACAAAGGCGGTGCTTGAGGCCGAGGGCGAGGGTGCGGCGGCGCACACGACCGCGGCCGTCCCGTCTCCGGCGCTCGCCGTTCCGGCCAGTCTGCACGCCTCGCTGATGGCGCGGCTCGATCGGCTGGGATCCGCCAAGGGCGTGGCGCAGGTCGGCGCGGCCATCGGGCGAGAATTTTCCCATGAGCTGCTCACCGTTGTCCTGGGCCTATCCGAGCATGAGCTAAATTCGGCGCTCGATCGGCTCCTTCAATCTGAACTCGTGTCGCGGCAAGGGACGCCGCCGAATTCGACGTACATCTTCAAGCATGCGCTGGTGCAGGACGCAGCCTACGGTACTTTGCTGCGCGAGCCGCGCCGCGCGCTGCACGCCCGGATTGCGGAAGGGCTTGAAAGTCGGTTCCTCGACATCGCCGAGAGCCAGCCGGAGTTGCTGGCGCGTCACTGCACTGAGGCGGGACAAATCGAAAAGGCGATCAGCCTTTGGGGCAAGGCGGGTATGCGATCGCTGGCTCGATCGGCGCTCGTCGAGGGCGAGGCGCAGTTGAGTCGCGGACTGACACAAATAGCGACCTTACCTACCGCTCCGGCTTTGCGTCGCCAACATATCGCGCTCCAGGTTGGACTTGCGAACGTTCAGATGCACACAAAGGGTCATGCAGCGCCGGAAACAAAAGCGTCCTTCGATCGGGCTCATTCCTTGATCGAGCGCGCCGCAGCGCTCGGGGAGCCGTTCGAGGACCCTTTGGCGTTGTTTTCAATCCTCTACGGCTTCTGGGCAGTGAACTTTATCCTTTTTAATGGAAGGATCGCGCGCGATCTTGCGTCGGAGTATCTGGCGCTTGCGCAGAGAAAAAACACGACCATCCCTCTTATGATGGGGCATCGTCTGGTCGGCGGCTCTCTCCTGATGACTGGCAATATCACTGAAAGCTGGTCCCATCTTGATCAGGCGATTGCGCTCTACAATCCGGTCGAGCATCGCCAAGTGGCCACGCGCTTCGGCCAGGACGTCAGAATGATGATCCTATCTTGGCGAGCGCTGGCAAAATGGGTGCTCGGCTATCCTAACGGCGCGAGAACGGATGCGGACGATGCGCTCCGAGACGCACGGGACTTCGGCCACGCCCCCACGGTGATGGTCGCGCTGTTTCTGACAGCATTTACCCAGACGCTTCTCGGTAATCACGCAACGGCAAGACAGCATGCCGATGAGCTTTTCGCAATGGCAGACGAGAAAGGCGCCTTGGTATGGAGAGCCGCCGGAATAATGAACCGAGGTTGGGTTTGCGCCGCAACCGGCAGTTTTCCGGACGCACTTCGAATGATTAGGGCCGGCATGAGAGAATGGCGCTCAATTGGAGCAACATGGTTGGTCCCGCTGTTTCTACAAATTCTGGCGAAGGCCCATTCTGATCTCAGGCAATTTGATGACGCCCGCCTGTCCATCGGCGAAGCAATAGATACTGCCGAAGCGTCCGGGGAAAGGTGGCACGAGCCGGACATTTTCCGCACCGCCGGCGAGATCGAACTGCGCTCGCCAGGACGCGACACCTCCAAAGCCCAGGCTCATTTCGAGCACGCGCTCGAAATCGCTCGCGGGCAACAGGCCCGCTCCTGGGAGCTTCGCGCGGCTATGAGCATGGCGCGGCTGTGGCGCGACCAGGGCAAGCGCGCAGAAGCCCATGACCTCCTCGCGCCGGTCTATGGCTGGTTCACCGAGGGGTTCGACACGCTCGACCTGAAAGAGGCCAAGGCGCTGTTGGAAGAGCTGGCGTCCTGACCCGGCAGCCGGAAGTCCAGCGACATTTTCTTGTGTAAAGAAGAAATCAAGGCTATGATCATCGGTGATGACAAACTGGATCGCCGAGAGCCGTCCGACCGCGCCGACCAGCGTCGGGGCGGCGGCGCGTTCCACCGGTTTTGCAACCTGGGCGGGCATCCAAGGTCGGGAGAGAAAATTTTATTTGGATTCGCTGTAACCCATTGAAAAGTCCCGATTTCGGACGAATAAAGCCAAATAAAACCAAGCTATTTTACTTGGATTTGTTTGGTGGGGCTTGGTTTTGCTAGGTTTTGTTTGGAGAGAGTTCGCGCGCGGGGTTGTATCCCAAAGCTTGAGGTCCTACGGGATCGTCACCACCAGCCGCCCGCGGGTCTCGCCCTTGAGGATGCGGGCGCCGGCCTCGAACACTTCAGCGAGTGGGATGGTCCGGGTCATGGTCGTGAGCTTGTCGCGGTCGAGATCTAGCGCCAGGCGCCGCCAGGCCTCGAGTCGGCGCGCCGTCGGACAATGGACGCTGTCGATCCCGAGGAGCGAGACGCCGCGCAGGATGAACGGCCCGACCGTCGCCCGCAGGTCCATGCCGCCAGCCAGACCACAGGCGGCGACAGCGCCGCCGTAGCGCGTCTGCGCCAACACGTTGGCGAGTGTGGTCGAGCCGACGCTGTCGACCGCCCCCGCCCATTGCTCCTTGCCGAGCGGCCTGCTGCTGGGGCTGCTCAGCGTCGCCCGGTCGATGACCTCATCGGCGCCGAGGGTCTTGAGGTAGGCGGCCTCGCTCGCGCGGCCCGTGGAGGCGATGACCCGCCAGCCCTTGTCGGCGAGGAGCGAGATCGCCATCGAGCCGACGCCGCCGGCCGCTCCGGTCACCAGCGCCGCGCCTGCGGACCGCGTGAGATCATGGCGCTCGATCGCCATCAAGGCCAGCATGGCGGTGAAGCCGGCGGTGCCGACCGCCATCGCCTCGGCCCGGGAGAGGCCAGTCGGCAGCTTGACCAGCCAGTCGCCGTTCACCCGCGCTCGCTCGGAATAGCCGCCGAAATGGGTCTCGCTCAGGCCGTATCCGGTCAGAATGACTTCGTCGCCGGAGGAGAAGTCCGACCGGCGGGAGCTCTCCACGATTCCGGCGAGATCGACGCCGAGCACCATCGGAAAGCGGCGGATGACCGGCGACTTGCCGCTGAGCGCCAGCCCGTCCTTGTAGTTGACGGTCGAATGGGTGACGCGAATGGTCACGTCGCCGTCCATGAGCTCGGTCTCGTCCATCTCGACGAACTTGACGTCGTGCCCGGCGTCGGTCTTGTCGGCTCGAACAGCGCGAAACGTCATCGCTCATGCCCTTGAGTTGGCTGACGAGAAGGCGAAGTCTACGGCCGGGATTCCGGGCTGGTCAAATGGCTTGGCCCGAGCATGGTTGAGGAGGGAAAGCCCCAAATGCCCGATCGAGAGAAGCCGCCGCGAGTCCTGACGGCGCTCAAGGGCGTTGACGGATTGATGCGATGCCCTTGGGCAGGCGTCGATCCGCTCTACGTCGCCTATCATGACGAGGAATGGGGGGTGCCCGAATACGACGACCAGGCGATGTTCGAGAAGCTTGTGCTCGACGGCTTCCAGGCCGGACTCTCCTGGATCACCATTCTCCGCAAGCGCCCAGCCTTCCGCAACGCGTTCGACGGCTTCGACCCGAAGAAGATCGCCCGCTGGAGCGACAAGACAAAGGACGCGCTGATGCAGGACGCCGGCATCATTCGCAACCGGGCCAAGATCGAGGCGACGACAGCGCTCGCCCGCATCGTTCTCGACTTTGCCGACAAAGGCGGCTTCGCCCGCCATTTGTGGAGCTTTGTCGACGGACGCCCGATCGACAACGCGCGGCGCAGCCTGAAGGACGTGCCGGCCGAGACCGAGATTTCTCGCGCGATCGCCAAGGACTTGCGCGCGCGGGGCGGCAATTTCGTCGGGCCCACGATCGTCTATGCCTTCATGCAGGCGACCGGGATGGTCAACGATCATCTCGTCGATTGCCGCCGTCATGAGGCCTGCCGCGCGTTGGCCCGCGAGTTCAAGCCGTGAGCGAGAGGGCGCCGCGGCGCGCCTGGCAGCGGATGTTGTCGGGGCGCCGGCTCGACCTCATCGATCCTTCGCCGCTCGACGTCGAGATCGCGGACATCGCCCATGGGTTGGCGCGCGTGGCTCGTTGGAACGGTCAGACGAAGGGGCCTGAGATCTTCTCCGTGGCGCAACATTCGCTGTTGGTGGAGGCCCTATTCGCGGCCGGGGGGGTCTTGCCCTCGGCCGGTGCGCGGCTCGCGGCGTTGCTGCACGACGCGCCCGAATATGTGATCGGCGATATGATCTCGCCATTCAAGGCGGCGGTTGGGGGCGATTACAAGCGGGTTGAGGCGCGCCTCAAGCGGGCGGTCCTCATCCGCTTCGGCTTGCCTGCCGAACCGCCGGATGATCTCGACCGGCGTATCAAGATGGCCGACCGCGGCTCGGCCTATATCGAGGCGACCGCGCTCGCCGGCTTCTCAGTTGCGGAGGCTCGCAAACTATTCGGCGAGCCCGATCTGCCAATTCGTGATTTTGCCCGCCACCTCGAGCCGATGCGGCCGGCCGATGTTGAGGCGCGGTTTCTGGCGCGCTTTGCCGAACTCGACGCAGAGGTCAGCCGCGCTCTATAAGGCGGCCATGCCTCGCCTTCATGTCTGCTCACTCGCTCTGATCGGCGAAACCGTCGCCAAGACGGGCGCTCGCTCGCTTCTCACCCTGCTGAGCCCCGGCACCGAGGTCGAGCGGCCAACAGCGATCCATCCGGAGCAGCATCTTTATCTGGCCGTTTCCGACATCGTCGAGCCAATGGAGGGTCACGTGCTGCCCGAGGCGGCCCACCTCGACGAGCTATTGGCGTTTGTCCGTGCCTGGGACCGCGCGTCGCCGCTACTGATTCATTGTTTCGCCGGCGTCAGCCGTTCGACGGCGGCCGCCTACATCGCGGCATGCGCGCTGGCGCCTGAGCGTGACGAGTTCGCGATCGCACGCGCGCTGCGCGCGGCCTCTCCGACAGCTTCGCCCAACGCCCGTCTCGTGGCGCTCGCCGACGACGCGCTGGGACGGCGCGGACGGATGAATGAAGCGATCGCTGAGATTGGCCGGGGCCAGGAATGTTCCGAGGGAGAGCCGTTCACTCTGGAGCTGAACTGACGGTCGTTAGGGGGCTTCAGCCCTTCACCGCCTTCGCCATCGCCTCCTGTTCGGCCTGCGTCGGCGAGCCGAAGAAGGCTGGCTCATTGTCCTTGCCGCCGAGCGCGCCATAGGCGTGGGCGCCGGCGGCGTCGAACAGCACGACGAACTTGTGTTCCCTGCATTCCGTAGGCTTGCAGACGAACGATATCTGATACGGCTTGCTGTCGATCGTGACCTTTGTCATCTCGCCGGAAACACCGTCGAAGTTCCGATTGAAATGGACAAGCCAGTCGGGTGTCGGCTGCACCAGCTTCATCAGCTTGTCCCACGAGGCGTGGTAGGGCGTCTTGCCATGCAGCGCGTCGAACAGAAACGCCGTCTCCGTCTCCGCCGCATTTGCGACGCCGGCGAGAACGACAAGAGCGAGAGAGAGGCTTAGTCGCATCTGGGAAAAGAGCCGTTTGCTGTTGGATGATGGAGCGGGACCCGGGGGGCGTGACAGCGCTCGACGCTTTGCCGCCTAGAACGCCTTGAACGTGATTATGGTGCGCGTGTCGGCAATCCCCGGGATCACCTGAACTCTGTGGCCGACGAAGTGGCCGATATCGACATTCGACTCCACGTAGAATTTGGCCAGAATGTCGTAGTCGCCGGCGATCGAATAGATTTCGGAAGCGATTTCCGCTTCCGCCAGCGCGCTGGCGACCTCGTAGGTGCGCCCGAGCGCGCATTTGATTTGGACGAAGAAGGTCTGCATTCGGTCACGGCCCTTGTTTGCCGCTTACTTGTGCAACAACTTCGACGTCGCGGTCCATCCCCGTCTGAACCTGGAACGTCGACTGGAAGACCTTGGAATCATGCCGCGCGATGACGACATACTCGCCCTCGGCGAGCACGAGCGAGGGAAAGGCGCCCACCAGCTCGCGGATGACGTCGCCGCCGGGGGTGAGAACCGTGAAGGTCGTATTAGCCAGCGCCTCGCCCGCAGGCTTGTTGACGAGCTTGAGCGTGAGCGTAGCGCAGCGATGGCGAATCGTGACGTCGGTCCGCTTGCCAGAGATAACCTTGATGTCGGCGTTGGCCATCGAATTGGACGGGATCGCCGCGGGCGGCGCGGCCGCCGCCGACTTGCCAGAAATGCTCGTGGCGCTCGCTCCGGAGCGCGCGCCGACAGTGTCGAGATAGGTCGAGACGATATGATAGGAGCCTTCGGGAAGTCCGATGATATCGCCCGCCTTGGCTTTGGCGTAGACGAGCTTGCCGAGCGGGTTGCGGTTCTGGGGCACATAGATCGCGAGCGACAGCTTGGACGGGTCTATCGGCGCGTCCGCCAGGGTGCCTTCGATCCGCAGCGCGCCCGCCGAGAGGGTCAACCGCTCGGAGCGAACTTCTGCGCCCAGTGTCATGCGTTTGGCTGCGCTGGCGAGCCCGAAAGCGACATGAAGGACATAGTCCCCGGGCGGTATGGTCAGGGTCGGCTGGGCGAGACCCAATTCGACGATCAGGGGATGCGAGCCGTCCAGATCGGCTTTCGCGCCGAACACCCGCCAGCGCAGACCGCCCGTGAGCGGCGCGCCGCCGCCATTAAGGACCGCGGAAAGATTGACCGTCGCCTGGGCGGATTCGCTCGTCGGCGTCTGCGCGATAGCGGGGGCGACCAACCCGACCAGCGCGACCAGGGTCGCCAGAATTCGCCAAGTTGCCGTCAACCCGCCTCGCATTAGCCGAAAATTGACCCCGATGCTTCGTCGCGCTGGCGGCTCGTGACCATATATTGAGGCGGATCGAAGGCGGTTTACACCCGCCGTGCTTTCGGCCAAGGACACGCCCTTATTTACGAAGAAACGCCGATGAACGACACGATCGACATCCTCAAACGCCGCCGATCGGTTCCGCCGCCGATGATGACTGGGCCCGCTCCGAGCGCTGACGAACTTGCCACAATCCTCACTGTCGCCTCGCGGGTGCCGGATCATGGCAAGCTCGCGCCCTGGCGGTTCCTGGTCTTCGCCGGGCGGGCGCGCGACGGCGCAAGCGGGCTTGCGCTTGACATCCGCCTCGCCGACAGTCCCGACCTGGACGAGGCTGCCCGCGCCGAGGAGTCGCGGCGCTTCGCACGCGCGCCGCTGGTCGTTGCAGTGATCTCCCGCGCCGCTCCACATTTCAAGATCCCCGAATGGGAGCAGGTTTTGTCCGCGGGCGCGGTGTGCATGAACATGATTGTCGCCGCCCGCGCGCTCGGTTATTCGGCGACCTGGCTCACCGAATGGATGGCCTATGACGCTCGCTTTCGCGCCGCGATCGGTCTGGCCGAACATGAGCGCGTCGCCGGCTTCATTCACATTGGCCGGACGACGGCTGCGATCGAGGATCGCCCACGGCCGGCGCTCGCGCAGATTGTGACCCACTTTCCGGAATGAGGTTTGAGGCCAGGCTCGCCCAAAGGCTGGCCTGGAGCCGCGGCCGGCGCGCCCGCGGGCCCCGCACCCGTCAGACGGCGCCGGCCGACGGCCCGCGGTCGGAAGGTGATTTTTGCGCCTGCTCTCGAACGGGACGTTGAGCCGAAGGCGGGTTGTCGATAGGCTTGATGGTTCGCAAAGCCGCTCTGAGGGAGGCGGAGACAGATGTCAGCCACGACCATCACTCGCGATTACAGCCTCATCGGCCGGGAGGCCGAGAAGGCCGTCGCAGCCGGGCTCGCATCGGCAAAATGGTACACGCCGCCGATCACCCGCGCCGAGCTTAAGGAGCTCATGCGTCGCGATGACGGTCCGGCGATCCGCGATACGCTTATCTGGTTTGCGGCGTTCATTGCGTCGGGGGGCCTCGGCTATTATTTTTGGGGGACCTGGGCCGCGGTTCCGTTCTTTATCGCTTATGGCGTTCTCTACGGCTCTTCGACCGACAGCCGCTGGCACGAGTGCGGCCATCGCACTGCATTCAAGACCCAATGGATGAACGACGCGATCTACCAGATCGCCTGTTTCATGATCATGCGCGAGCCGGAGATCTGGCGCTGGAGCCATACGCGCCACCACACGGATACGATCATCGTCGGGCGCGATCCCGAGATCATCACGCCGCGTCCGCCGGACGTTGTATCGCTTCTGCTCAACATCTTCGCGCTCAAGAACACGGTCACCTTCTTTCGCAAGGTGTTTCTCCACGCAACCGGCCGGCTGACCGACGAGGAGGCGACTTTCGTGCCTGAGGGCGAGCGGCCGAAAGTGTATTTTGTCGCTCGGATTTACCTCGCCATCTACGCCCTCGTTCTCGTCGCCTGTTTCGCTACTAGCTCGATTCTCCCGGCGATGTATATCGGTCTGCCGACGCTCTACGGCGGATGGTTCGCGCTCTATTGCGGCGTAACTCAGCATCTTGGGCTGGCCGAGGACGTGCTCGATCATCGGCTGAATTCGCGCACCGTGTACATGAACCCGATCTTCCGGTTCCTGTACTGGAACATGAATTACCACGTGGAGCACCATATCTTTCCGACCGTGCCCTATCATGCGCTGCCCAGGCTGCATGAGGCGATCAAGGCTGATTGCCCGCCGCCTTATCCGAGCTCCATCGCCGCCTATCGCGAGATCATCCCAACGCTCTTTCGCCAGCTGAGAGAGCCGACATATTTCGTGCGGCGCGAGCTGCCGCCATCGGCGCAGCCCGAGGTGACCGCCAACGCCGTAAAGGTGGAACGGGAGCGGCTCAATTGAGCGAGAGCTGGATCGACGCCGGTCCCGCCGACCGCATTTCGCCCGAGGACGTCGCGCCGTTCGAACACGAAGGCCGGCAATATGCGCTCTACCGCACAGCTGACGACCGCTATTTCGCCACCGACGGCCTGTGCACGCACGAACAGGTTGAACTCGCCGACGGTTTCGTTTCCGGTACGATCATCGAATGCCCGATGCATAACGGCCGGTTCGATTTCACCACCGGCGAAGCAAAGGGCGCGCCGGCCTGCATCAACCTGACGACCTACGCCGTAAAGGTCGAAGGCGGCAGGCTGCTCGTCAAGCTCGACTGACCAACGCGCGCCCGGCGTTCGGCGCCCGCGCCGCCGCAGTGGCGCGAATCGCCGGCGGTCGATATGTGGGCAGGCCAGGGTTCGCTCGGGCTTAAGGGAGAAAGCGCAATGAAACTCACAGGCGTTGCGGCGATCGTGACCGGCGGCGGGTCGGGCCTTGGCCGCGCGACGGCGGAGGCGCTGGCCGCCAAGGGCGCGAAGGTCACGGTCTTTGACCTCAACCCGGCCGCGGCGGAAGAGGCGGCCAAGGCGGTCGGCGGCCTTGCGGTCGCAGGCGACGTCGCGGACGAAGCTTCGGCCGGCGCGGCGATCGCCAAAGCCGCGGCGGCGCATGGGGCCGCGCGGGTGCTGGTCAATTGCGCGGGCATCGGCGTCGCCAAACGCGTCGCCGGCCGCGATGGGCCTCATCCGCTGGCGGACTTCGACAGAGTGATCCGGGTCAACCTCATCGGGACCTTCAACATGATCCGCCTCGCCGCGGCGGAGATGGCCAAGCTCGAAACGACCGACGGCGAGCGCGGGGTCATCGTTTCGACCGCCTCGATCGCCGCCTACGACGGGCAGATCGGGCAGGCCGCCTATTCCGCCTCCAAGGGCGGCGTCGCCGCGATGACGCTGCCAATCGCGCGGGAGCTCGCGCAGTCCGGGATCCGGGTCAACACGATCGCGCCCGGGATTTTCCTCACCCCCATGCTGCTCGGCCTGCCGCAGGCGGCGCAGGACTCGCTCGGCGCTTCGGTGCCGTTTCCCGCCCGGCTCGGGCAGCCGGCCGAATACGCCGCGCTCGCCGTCCATATCATCGAGAACGGCTACCTCAACGGCGAGACGATCCGCATCGACGGCGCCCTGCGCATGGCGCCGAAATAGGCGTGGCGCGACCGCAGCGCTCCATCCGGCAAGTACAACCTCAAGGCGAACTCTGCGCAAATAAGCGTGAATAAACGCCAGTAAACGAGCCTAAACGCTAGTAAAATAGCTTGCATTTACTAGCGTTTATTTTTTCGAATCAGGACTTTTCAATGAGTTACAGCTGATTCAAATAAAAAAAATCCTGACCTTCCGGCTCAGGTTGTATCCAAACGTCTCAGGCGCGTCTTTCCCGTTCCCCAAGAGTTCGTCTCTGCTCTTCCACAAGACGGCGGCCAAGCGGGTTTGATCGACAAGTTGTCATCGGTGACGATCATAGGGCAGGTTTCGGCTTTATGCAAGAAAATGTCGATTAATTCTGGAATCCTTCCTCCCTAACGCGCGACCCCGGATCGACCGGGGTCCGCGACCGCCGCCGCCCCTCGCAGAGAACCGGGCGGCCGCGATTTCCGGTCGGCGTCGGCAGGACGAAGCGTCCTTCCTCGGCTTGCCGCGCGCCCACTGGGCTTCAGGGGCCGCGAAGCAGGAGAGCTTTTGTCCCGCCGATCGCCGGGCTACGCTCCGCCCGACGCTTTTCGTTGCAGCTACGATAACGGCGCCCAAAGCAGTCGCGGTGAAAACCCACCAGAATCCAGATAGGGAGGAAACAATGGACGGAGCAAAGGCGGGGCGGCTCGCCGGCAAGGTCGCGCTCATCACCGGCGCGGCGTCGGGCATCGGCCGGGCGACGGCGGCTCTGTTCCATGGGGAGGGCGCCAAGGTCGCCGCGACTGACCGCAACGAAGCGGGTCTCAAGACGCTCGGGGCCGACGCCGATCTGACCCTCGTGCAGGACGTGACCGACGAAGCGCGCTGGCGCGCATTGGTCGACGAAGTCCTGGCGGCGTTCGGGCGCCTCGACATCCTCGTCAACAGCGCCGGCGTCGCGGTCCTCGGCAATATCGAGACGACGACGCTCGCCGACTGGCGCAAGGTCAATGCGGTCAACGCCGAGGGCGTGTTTCTTGGCTGCCGCGAGGCGGTGCGGGCGATGAAGGAAACGGGCGGCGGGTCGATCGTCAATCTCTCCTCGGTCGCCGGGATCATTGGCGACGCCTCGTCGCTGGCCTATTGCGCCAGCAAGGGCGCGGTGAGGCTTTTGACCAAATCGGCAGCGCTTCATTGCGCCCGGGCCGGCTACAAAATTCGGGTGAACTCGGTTCACCCCTCGTTCGCGGAAACGCCAATGGTGCTCGAAGGCATCGCCCGGGCGAAGGATCCGGCCCGGATCCGCGCGGGCCTCGAGCGCGCCGCGCCGATGGGCCGCATGGGCACGGCCGAGGAGGTCGCGAATACGATTTTGTTCCTCGCCAGCGACGAATCCTCCTTCACCACCGGCGCGGAATTCATGGTCGACGGAGGGCTGACGGCGCAGTAGCAGGGTCGGGAGCTCCCCTCGCCTTGAGGAGGCCGCAGTCTAACCGGCGTGGCGAAAGAATGCCTCGTCCTGAGGTGCCCGCGAAGCAGGCGTCTCGAAGGACGCTCTTCGGGATCGTCCTTCGAGACGCGCCTTCGGCGCTCCTCAGGACGGGGGGCGCGCACGCGGCGTAGGCGGCGCTTGGCGGCTTGCGAAGGCTGAACCGAGCTCTCACGGACCCGGGCTGAGCGACCGCCCCCAAGTTCACGCTTTCAATCGCGTCCTGAAAGCCGGTCTTCGGCATGTGGCAAAAGGCGCAAGCCTCATTGCGGTTGACCGACAGGTTTTTATCGAAAGAGAGCGCCTTGCCGAGCACGGCCGGCTTGTGAGACCCGCCGGCGGGCAGAGCCAGGATCGCGGGGACGGCGTCCGCCTCGATGCTGTCGACCTCTTGTTCGAGCTCTGCGATCTCCTGCTCAAGAGAGCCATGAGGCTGGTGCGCGTCGCTGGTTGAAAGGCCAGTCAGGGCGCTTAGCGCTGTTGCGCTCGCCGCCACGAACAGAGCCATTCGCGATCGAGACAATCTCAAGCCGAATCCGCCGGCGAAAGGCCGATCAGGCGGCGCCAAGACAGCGTAGGCCCTGATCCGGGCGCGTTGCAACGCCTCGCCCGGACGCGTGCCCAGTGCGGCCAGATCGCTGGTGTTGAACCGCATTTCGCTGTATCCGGATGCGGTCCAAGACCCGGAATGGGCGCGGCTGAGCCAGGCTAAGGGAGGGATGATGAAACGCGCAATTCTGTCCGGCGTCGTGGCCATTCTTCTCGCCCAACCCGCGGCGGCGAAGGACACGCGCTTCTGGAACCTGACGTCGTCAACCGTCAAGTCGCTCGAGCTCGCGCCGGCCGGTACGACCGCGTTCGGCCCCAACCAATGCGCCAACGATCCCGATGGCGCCGTCGACCACGACGAGCGGCTGAAAGTGACGGAGGTGAAGAGCGGCGCCTATGACGCGCGGCTCAAGCTCGCCGACGGACGCGTGTGCATGGCCAAGGGCGTGCAGATCGAGGCGGGCAAGGTGTTCGCCATCGAGGAAAAGGAGCTCGTCGGCTGCACGCGCTAGCGCCTTTTTGCGGCTGGGTTTCCGCGGGGGTCGCTCCGCCGCGTTTCATCCCCCATAGCCCGAGAGACGGGCGTCCTTCGGGCGACCTATGGCGGGGGAGGACAGAGGCGGGGGTCGCACGGTCCTATGCGACAAGCCAGCGATGGCGCATTCGATAATCTCCTCGGTCCGCGCGACCCCAACCCGTAGGGCGTTCGGAAGAACGCCCGCCCCCACAAGAGGGGGGTGCGCTAACGGCATCGCTTCATCCGAACGCACGCTTTAGGGAACGCTCTGCACATCGACGCGTTTAAGTACGCATGCGGATCATCGGCTCACGATTTTGTCTATTCATCGCCGGCGTCACCCTTGTCGCCGGCGCGGCGTTCGGCCAGGCGACCAGCCCGTGGCCAAAGGATACTGCGCCTGGCGCGAACTCGACCGCGCCAGCTCAGAACCTAAGCAAAGAGCTGAGCAAATCGAACGGCGTCATCCATCCGAAAGAGGTGGACCCAGGAATCCAAAAGCCGGCGCCCAAGACCGGAGATCCGAACGTCGTGCCGCCGCCAGGGACCTCGGGCGGCGCTCCCGCGCCGCAGCCAAAATGAGCGGCGCTCTGTTAATTCGTCAAGGCGCGGCCGGGCTTCGGGCCTAGCTCAGGCCTCGCACGTACTCCGATAAGGCCAGCGCAGCCCGCGTCAGATCCTGCTTGAGCAGATAGAATGACGCGGCGAGGAACAAGACGTCCTTCATCAGAAAACCGAGTGGTAAGGTCATGATCGGAAATCCACCGGCTTCGTGAGCCCAACCATCGGGTAGGAAGGGAATAATGCTGGTGGTGCCGACGAAGGTGACGATCGACCCTAGCGCGCCCAAGACGCCAAGCCTCGGAATCCAGTAGCCAAGGAAAATGAGAGAGCCGAAGATCGTTTCCGTCGTCCCGAGGAAATAGCCAGCGCCCCGGACGCCGAGCGCTGGGAGCAACCAGAAAACGACGGGACTATGGCTGATTAACGGGACTAGCATCTCGGCGGTGTACTGGGTCCACTTTTGGATGCTGAAGGCGAAGAACGTAAAAACCATCGCACCGCGAATTAAATAACTGTCAAGACCACTCCGGAACAGCATTGTACTCGAAAAATAAAGAATGAGCTGGTTTAATTGCTTCATCATCTCATTCCTTCTTATTCCTGTTTCCATCACCACTAAATGATGAGCTTGGTCACTCACGCGCTCCGGGCCGGCTCCATTAGTATGCCGCAGCCCTCCGTCTGGGTCTTGCTAATGCTGGGATTTCGGCGTCATGAGCGACTTAAAGGAGCATTGTCGCGGATCAAATCCGGGCCAGCCAAGACGGCGGAAGCTCTGAGGCGCAGCCTTCCGCGTCGCCCTATTCGAACACGATGACCTGTCTCACCCCAACGCCCTCGCGCAGCCGGTCGAAGCCCTCGTTGATCTCCTCCAGCTTCAGGCGGTGGGTCAGCAATTGGTCGACCGGCAGGCGGCCGGCGCGGAAGAGGGCGATCATGCGCGGCACGTCGCGCTGGGGGGCAGACGAGCCGACATAGGAGCCTTTGAGCGTCCGCTCCTCGGCGACCAAAACGAGCGGGGAAAGACTCATGCGCTTGTCCGGATGGGGCAGGCCGGCGGTTACGGTCATGCCGCCGCGGGCGGTCGCGGCATAGGCGAGCTCGAGCGCCGGGACCGAGCCGGCCATCTCGAAGGCGACATCGACGCCATTGCCGGACAGGCGTCTGATTTCGCCCAGCGCGTCGTTCGAGCGCGCGTTCACCGTCTGGGTCGCCCCGAGTTTCGTGGCGAAGGCGAGCTTGTCGTCCGAGAGATCGACGGCGACGATCTGGCGCGCGCCGGCGAGCCTCGCGCCGAGAACGACGCTCAAGCCCACGCCCCCCAAGCCCACCACCGCAACCGATTGGCCCGGTTCGAGCTTGGCGGTGTTGACCACCGCGCCAACCCCGGTCAGCACCGCGCAGCCGAACAAAGCCGCGAGTTCCAGCGGCAGGTCGGGGTCGATCTTCACGCAGGATTCGCGCGCCGCCACCGCGTGGGTTGAAAAGGCGGCGACGCCAAGGAGATGGTTTATCGGTTCGGCCTGAAACGAGAGCCGCCGCTCGCCGGAAAGCAGCGTTCCGGCGGCGTTGGCCTTGGCCGCCGGCTCGCAAAGGGCGGGACGTCCCGCCACGCAGGGGTGGCAGTGGCCACAGCTCGGGACGAACACCAGCACCACGTGATCCCCGGGGACGAGATCGGTCACCCCATCGCCGACCGCCTCAACGATGCCGGCCGCCTCGTGGCCGAGCGCCATCGGCATCGGTCGCGGCCGCGAGCCGTCGATCACCGATAGGTCCGAATGGCACAGGCCCGCCGCCGCCATCTTCACCAGGACTTCGCCGCGCCCAGGGGGGCTAAGGGCGAGCTCAATGACTTCGAGCGGCTTCGATACCGCGTAAGGCGGGGGAAGGCCGGGCTGGCGAAGAACGGCGGCTTGGATGCGCATGGGTGACCGGGTCTCGAAATGGGACGGTTTGATGCTGGGCGAGATCGCGGGGCGGGGCAACCGGAAAATGCACCTGCGGCGAGGCCGCCCTTGCGCCGCGAACGCGTTCGCGCCACATGACGAGCAAGCCCGCTTCGCCCTCACGCGGGCGCCGCCCGGAGCCTAAAACCATGCCGCAGACCAACAGCCGCTTTTTCGACGACCTCTCGCGCCTCATGACTGACGCGGCGGGCCTCGCCGACGGCGCCAAGCGCGAGGCGCAGACGTTCGCCCGCTCGCAAATGGAGCGGATGATGGCCGGCATGAACGTCGTCGCCCGCGAAGAGTTCGAGGCGGTCAAGGAGATGGCGGCCCGCGCGCGCGACGAGAACGAGAAGCTCGCCGCGAGAGTGGCCGCGCTCGAAGCCAAGCTCAACGAGCCAAGGCCTTGATCGGACTCGTATTACCGGCGCCCTGCCCTTAGCAGAGCCTTGATTCCGTTTACTGTTTTTGTGGACCAGGAGAGGTCGTCGGTTTACGAACGGGCGCGAATCAGCAAGGTTGCAACGCGCTGCTCAACCGAAGGGTTGAGTCGGCGCCGCCTCGTCCCTCGTTCCGCCGAAAGACCCTGATGACCTTCATCGACACCGACACCAGCGCGGACGAGCGTCGCGAGCATCCCGTCGACGTCGTCGAGCGGTTGGCGGCCGTCAATGAATGGGCCTTCGATCGGGCCCAAACGGACGAGATATCAATCCTGGTCTCGGGCCGGTTCGCTAATTACGACGTCGCCTTCACCTGGTTGCCGGAGCTCGAATCGCTGCATGTCAGCTGTTCGTTCGATCTTAAAGTCCCTACGCACAAGCGCGCGGCGATCGGCGAACTGGCGCAACTCATCAACGAGCAATTGTGGCTTGGGCATTTTGACCAGTGGAGCCAGCAGGACGTGGTGATGTTCCGCCATGCCGTGTGCCTGGCCGGGGGCGCGGTCGCGAGCGATGCGCAATGCGGCGCGGTGGTCAAGGCCGCCCTCGACGCCTGCGAGACCTATTACCAGGCGTTCCAGTTCGTGCTTTGGGCGAACAGGCCGCCGCGCGAGGCGATTGCGTTCGCCACCTTCGAGACTCGAGGAGCGGCCTGAAGACGCCTCGAGGGGGCTGGCGCCGGGGCTTGATTGCGTGTAAGAGCCGCGGCTTCTTATTGCCGGGCTTCGCCGCCCGCTTATCAATTGGAGTTCCCTCGATGGCCGTTCCCAGACGCAAAACGTCGCCCTCGCGCCGCGGCATGCGCCGCTCGGCCGACGCGCTGAAAGCGCCGACTTATGTCGAAGACAAGGATTCGGGCGAATTGCGCCGCCCGCACCATATCGACCTCAAGAGCGGCATGTATCGCGGCCGCCAGGTTCTGAAGCCGAAGTCCAAGACCGTCGACGCCTGACCCGCGGGCGGGTTCGGCCGCCGGCTTCGCAGACGCGATCGCCGATCGCGTCTGCCGGGCTCAACGAGCGCGGCGACATGGCCGCGTCGTTTGAGGGCGCCGCCACATTACCAAGCTTTCATGTTCGGGCCATCGCGCGTTTAGGCGAATGCGCGCATTGTTGTTCTGTGAGGCCGGCGGGGACAGTCTCCGTGGCGAGAATTGAGATGCTCGGAGCGCTTGATGTCGTTTGATCGACCCTCTTACTCCCTTCGGGCGGCGCTGCTTGGCGCTGTGGCGCTGGCGGCCCTTGGCGGCGTGGCGTTCGAAACCTCGGTCGCGCCCGTCGACGCCGCCGCCACGAGCGCGCAGGCCCAATCCGGTCAAACTCCCGCCGGCCCGGCCTCGTTCGCCGATGTCGTCGACCGCGTGAAGCCGGCCGTCGTTTCGGTCAAGGTCAAACTCAGCGACGCCGACCAGGTCGATGACGAAGACTCCCAGGCAATGCCGGGAATGCCCGATATCCCCAAGGACAGCCCGTTCTACCATTTCTTCCGCCACTTCGGCATGCCGGACAACAATAACAACGACAGTGACCGGGGCGACCGTGCGCCGCGCCATCATTTCTCCCAGGCGCAGGGCTCTGGATTCTTCATTTCCGCCGACGGCTACATCGTCACCAATGACCATGTCGTCGATCACGCCACGGAAGTGACCGTCACCACCGCCGATGGCAAGTCGATGCCCGCCAAGGTGATCGGCGTCGACACCAAGACGGACCTTGCGCTTTTGAAGGCTCAGGGCGCTGATTTCCCCTATGTTACGTTCGCCTCTCACACGCCGCGCGTCGGCGATTGGGTGATCGCGGTCGGCAACCCGTTCGGCCTCGGCGGAACGGTGACCGCCGGCATCGTCTCGGCGCGGGGACGCGACATCGGCTCCGGACCCTATGACGACTTCCTGCAGATCGACGCGCCGGTCAATCACGGCAATTCCGGCGGCCCGACCTTTAACGCCGAAGGCGAGGTGGTGGGCGTCAACACCGCGATCTTCTCGCCGTCGGGCGGCAGCGTCGGCATCGGCTTCGCCATCGCCAGCGACGTCGTCAAGAACGTCGTGCAGCAGCTCAAGGACAACGGCTCGGTCACGCGCGGCTGGATCGGCGTGCAGATTCAGAATGTGACCGCGGATCTGGCCGATGATCTCGGCCTCAAGGAGCAGACCGGCGCGCTGGTCGCCGCGGCGCAGAAGGATTCGCCCGCCGCCGCCGCAGGCGTAAAGAGCGGCGACGTCATCACCGCGGTCGACGGCGAGACGGTCGCCGATCCGCACGATCTCGCCCGCCGGATCGCGGCGCTTGGCCCGAAGAAGACGGTTAAGCTCGCGCTCATCCGGAACGGCTCGCCGATGACCGTCGACGTGACCCTCGGAACCATGCCGGTCGACAAGTCGGCCAACGCGGAAATGCGAAACTCCGATGACAACGGAGGTTCGGCGCTGGCCAGGCTCGGACTGACCTTGCGCCCGGCGCGTGGACAGGATGGCGTCGTCGTTGCGGAGGTCGACCCGGATGGCGCGGCCGCGGACAAGGGCATGAAGCAAGGCGACGTGATCCTCGAGGTCGCCGGCAAGCTGGTCAACCGGCCGGCCGATGTCGTCGAGGCGATCAACGCGGCCAAGTCGGGCGGCAAGAAGTCGGTTCTGGTGCGCGTCAAGTCCAACGATGGGGAGCACTACCTGACGCTGCCTACGCGCGCGTCTTAAGTTCTCCGGCGTCCCACGGTTGCCCGTGGGACGCCGAAATGAAATGGGCGGAAGGGTTTATGGGCTCGTCCCCGGCCCTGCGCATCGCGCACCCTTCCGTTCCAAGTCGGCGTCGCACATCCCCCGCCCGCGCGACTCCGACAAAGGTGGCGGCAGGTCCCATCAAGCCCCCCGAGGACCTGCCGCCATTCCTTTTTTTGGCCTAAGGCCTAAGGATTCGCTATATGTCGGACATGCGCATCCTGATCATCGAAGACGACCGCGACGCGGCTGCGTATCTCGCCAAGGCGTTCCGCGAAGCCGGACATGTGACCGACCAGGCCAATGACGGCCTCACCGGATATGATCTGGCGCTCGAAGGCGCCTATGACGTCGCGGTCGTCGACCGCATGTTGCCGAAAATGGACGGCCTCACGCTGGTCGGCGCGCTTCGTAAACAGAACAACGAGACGCCGGTCCTGATCCTGTCCGCGCTCGGCCAGGTCGACGACCGGGTCAAGGGCCTGCGCGCCGGCGGCGACGACTATCTGTCGAAGCCTTATGCGTTCTCCGAGCTTTTGGCCCGCGTTGAAGCGCTGTCGCGCCGCGGCCCGAAAGGCGCGCCGGAGGAGACGGTGCTCAGGGTCGCCGACCTGACGCTTGACCGCCTGTCGCATAAGGTGACGCGCCGGTCCGAGGAAATCACGCTGCAGCCGCGCGAATTCCGGTTGCTGGAATATTTGATGCAGAACGCCGGCAAGGTCGTCACGCGCACCATGCTGCTGGAACATGTGTGGGACTATCACTTCGATCCGCAAACCAATGTGATCGATGTGCATGTGTCGCGCCTGCGCGCCAAGATCGATCGAGATTTCGACGCGCCGCTGCTCAACACGGTTCGCGGCGCTGGCTACATAATTCGTGACGGCGCTCGGTAAGCTCTTTGGCACGACCGCTTTTCGCCTCGCGCTGGCGATTCTGCTGCTCAGCGCGATCGGCGCCGGCATCGTCCTCACCGTCATCGCCTGGCAGGTCGTCTCGGTCGTGGACCGGGAAACGGCGCAAACCATCGATGCGGAGGCCAAGGGCCTCATCGACGCCTTCGACAATGCCGGGATAAGACGGCTCGAAACCGTCATCGAAGCACGCAAGAGGGAGCCCGGCGCCTCGCTCTACCTGCTCACCAACCCGATTGGCGAACCGCTCGCGGGCAATGTCGAGCAGATCCCCACCGAGGTGCTGTTGCGCCCCGGCTTCCTGCCGATCTTCTATCGCGGAACCGGGAGCAGCGAACGCGGGCGGCAAGCGCTGGTCGGAGTCTACATTCTGCCGGGCGGCTTTCGGCTGTTGATTGGGCACGACCTCAGCGACCGGGCCCATATCGGCAAGGTGATGGTGCGGGCGCTGGCGATTTCCCTGGTGTTCTTCGCTGCGCTCGGGGCGCTCGGCGCGCTGTTCGTGGCCCGGCGCGTGCTCAAGCGGATCGATGACATGAACACCTCGGCGCACGGGATCATGGCGGGCGACCTCACCCGCCGGCTGCCGGTCTCCGGCTCTGGCGACGAATTGGACCGGCTGGCGGAAGGCCTCAACGAGATGCTGGGACGAATCGCCGAGCTGATGGAGGGGCTGCGGGAGGTTTCCGACAATATCGCGCATGACTTGCGCACACCGCTGAACCGCCTGCGCAACCACGCCGAAGCGGCGCTCGCCTTCGGCGGCGACGCTGCGACCTATCGCCAGGCGCTGGAGAAGACGATCGAAGAATCGGACGGGCTCATCCGGATTTTTAACGCGCTCCTGTTGATCGCACGCGCGGAAGCGGGCGGCGATCTCGGGCCGCTTCAGCCCGTCGACGTCGGCGAGGCGGCGAGGAGCGTGGCCGAGCTTTACGAGCCGATCGCCGAAGAAGAGGGCGTGGCGCTGACCGTCCGCGTCGAGGATGGGCTCAAGGTGCGCGGCAATCGCGAATTGATCGGGCAGGCGATCGCCAATCTCGTCGACAACGCGCTCAAATACGGCGCGCCGAACAAGGACGGCGGCTGCGCGGAGGCGAAGCCCGATGTCGCCATCACCGCTCGGCGGGTCGGCGAATCCATCGTGCTCACGATCGCCGACCGGGGTCCAGGGGTTGAGCCGGCGGACCGGGCGCGGGTGCTCGAGCGGTTCGTGCGGCTCGAAGGCTCGCGTTCGCGGCCGGGCTCGGGCCTGGGACTTTCGCTCGCCGCGGCGGTCGCGCGCATGCATGGCGGAGCGGTCGAACTCGAGGACAACGAGCCGGGCCTTCGCGTGCGCTTCACCTTGCCGGCGTCGGACGATCGGCCTCAACCGCGAGCCTCCGCCGACCTGGTCTTGAATGACCGCAACGCTCGCTGAAGGCCTCGTCGAGGCGCCGCGACTCTCCGCGCCGGCCGAAGCGCGTCGCCGCCTCGCGGAACTGTTGCAGACCTCGTCGGCCATGGAGCTCAAGCCCCAACTCGAACATGGCCGGACGCGTGATGTCCTTCTCGGCCTGGCCGATCATTCGCCTTACCTGTGGACGCTGGTCCGGGAAGACCCCGCTCGGCTCGCTCGCCTGCTCGGGCGTCCGCCCGGGGAATCGCTCGACGCTCTCGTTCAGGCGCTCGCGTCACGTCGCGAGGAGCATGAGGGGGACCTCATGCCGGCGTTGCGCCGCGCCAAACGCGAATCGGCGCTTTTGATCGCGCTTGCCGATATCGGCGGGGTCTGTGACGTCGTCACGACGACCGAAGCGCTGACCCGCTTTGCCGACGCCGCCGTCCGCGCCGCGCTCGCGTTCCTGCTGCGCAAGCATGCGCGCGCGGGCCTTTTGGCGCTCGACGCGGACGCGCCCGATGTCGAGGACGGCTCGGGTATTGTCGTGCTGGCGCTTGGCAAGCATGGCGCGCGCGAGCTCAACTATTCGAGCGATATCGATCTTATCGTGCTCTACGACCCCGCGGCGGCCTCAATTCTGCCCGGAACGGAGCCGGGGCCCCTGTTTACGCGCTTAACGCGGGCGCTGGCCCGCCTCATGCAGGAGCGGACGAGCGAAGGCTATGTGCTCAGGGTCGATCTGCGCTTGCGGCCTGATCCAGCCTCGACGCCGGTCGCGCTCTCAACGTCAAGCGCCTATCATTATTACGAGACGGTCGGCCAGAACTGGGAGCGCGCGGCGCTGATCAAGGCCCGGCCCGCGGCGGGCGACCTCAAGCTTGGCGAGCGCTTCCTAGCTGACCTCGCGCCGTTCATCTGGCGCAAGTATTTCGACTACGCGGCGATCGCCGACATCCACGCGATGAAGCGCCAGATCCACGCCGTGCGGGGTCACGAGGTCGTCGTCGTGCCTGGCCACGATGTCAAACTTGGACGCGGCGGCATCCGCGAGATCGAGTTCTTCGTCCAGACACAGCAGCTTATTTTTGGCGGACGCCGCCCTCAGATGCGCGGGTCACGCACGCTCGACATGCTTCAACAGCTCTGCCTTGACAGATGGATCAGCGCGGAAGCGGTGGACGATCTAACCCACGCCTATGCGTTCCTGCGCCGTGTCGAACATCGGCTGCAGATGGTCGCCGACGAGCAGACGCAGCGCCTTCCATTCGAGCGCGACGCGCTTGCGGGCTTCGCCAAATTCTGCGGCTATGCGCGGCTCGACCGTTTCGCCGCCGACCTCACCCATCACCTGACCCGGGTCGAGCGGCATTACGCGCGCCTGTTCGAGGATGCGCCGGAGCTCAGCGTCCCCTTGGGCAACCTCGTCTTCACCGGCGTCGCCGACGATCCCGCGACGCTGACCACTCTGCGCGCGCTAGGCTTTCAGCGCCCCGAAGCCGCGGCTGAGACCGTTCGTGGCTGGCATTTCGGCCGGCGGGCGGCGGTCCGCAGCGCGCGCGCCAGGGAGGTGCTGACCGAGCTGACGCCGGCATTGCTCGAAGCCTTTGCCGGATCGGGCGACGCCGACGCCGCCCTTTCCGCCTTCGACGAAGCCTTGGCGCGCATGCCCGCCAGCGTCGAGCTCTTGTCGATTCTGCGCTCGAACAGCTCCTTGCGCGAACTGTTCGGCGACGTGCTCGGCAGCGCCCCGCGGCTGGCGCAGGTGATCGCGTCTCGGCCGCACGTGCTTGACGCTGCGATCGATCCGGCGCGCAGCCTCGACTTCGACTTAAGCTTCGGCGACGAGGCGATGGGCGCGCGGGTCGAGACGTTCGTGTCGCAAGAGCACAGCTTCGAGGACGCCCTGAACCGGGCGCGCGACTTCGCCGCCGAGGAGATGTTTCACATCGGCCTCAATCTGCTGTCGGGGCGCCTCGATCCGGACCGCGCGGGCCGCGCCTATAGCGCACTGGCGCAAGGGTTGATCGCCGCGCTGCTCAAGCGCGTCATCGAGGCTTTTGCAGCCGAGTACGGGCGCATTCGAGGCGGCCGGGTCGCAATTATCGCGCTCGGCAAGCTGGGCTCGCGCGAAATGACCGCGGCGTCGGATCTCGACCTCATGCTCATCTACGATTTTCCCGCTGACGCCAGCGAGCTCGACCGGCCGGAAGCGACTGGGTCCTACGCTCTATTATGCGCGCCTGACGCAGCGGCTTATCTCGGCCCTGACGGCGCCGACCAAAGCGGGCCGCCTGTATGAAGTCGACATGCGGCTCAGGCCATCCGGGCGTCAGGGTCCGCTCGCGACCCAGTTCGCGTCGTTCAAGCTCTATCAAAAGGACGAGGCGGAGACCTGGGAGCATATGGCGCTGACACGCGCCCGCTTCGTCGCCGGCGATGCGAGCCTCGGGGCCGACGTCGCCAGGACGGTGCGACAGACGCTCATCCGCGAGCGCGACGCCGCCAAGATCGCTCGGGAAACGCGCGCCATGCGCGCGCTCATCGCCAGGGAAAAGGGCGACAGCGACGTTTGGGACCTGAAGCTCGCCGCAGGCTGCCTCATCGACATCGAATTCATCGCCCAGTATCTGGAGCTGGCTTTCGCTCACGACCATCCGGGCATCCTCGACGTCTCGACCCGCAAAGTGGTGGAAGAGGCGGGCCGCGCGGGCCTGATGACGCTAGAACAGGCCGAAATCCTCATCGACGCGCACCGGCTTTACACCGACGCGACGCAGTTCATGCGCCTGTCGATCTCCGGCCCGTTCGATCCGGCCAGGGCCGCAGCCGGGGTCAAGCGCCGCATCGCCGCGGCGAGCGGCTTTCCCGACTTCGAGGCGTTCGCGGCGGCGCTTGGCGAAGCGCGCAAGCGCGTGCGCGCGGCGTTCGGGGAGATTGTCGCCAGTTAGGCTATAGTGCGTCGGCGCCGATCGCCGTCAGCGCCGCCCGCGCGCATTCCATGTCCTGCGTATAATGGCCGCCGCTCAAGCCGATCGCGCCAACGACCTCGCCCCCGAGCTTGATTGGAAATCCGCCGCCAAAGACGGTCAGGCGCGGCGTGTGCGTGATGCCGTACAGCAGTGGCGGATCGTCCTTGATGAAATCGAACCAGGCATGCGTCGGCATCGAAAACGACGCGGCGGTGTAGGCCTTGTTCTGCGCGATATCGATCGAAAGCTTGGGCGCGCCGTCCATGCGGAGGAACGCTTTGGGATCGCCGGCTTCGTCGGTGATGGCGATGCACATCTTGAGCTTGAGTTCGGTCGCCTTCTTTGCCGCCGCTGCGACCGCCTTCTCCGCTGTTTCGGCGTCAATGCTGTGCTTGACAATCGTCATGTGTTTGCCTCCCTCGAACTTCACGTCGGCGGCGACTTGCGCTCATGCGCTTCCCGGCGGAAACAAAATGGTCAGCTGCCGGCGGGGCGTCAACTTGACCGGTCAACGCCATTCGGGGTGAGAATTCGCCATGCGCAGACTGATGGACGTCCTGAACGCCCGCCCCAAGGACCGCGTGATCGCGGCGCCCGGCGTCTACGACATGGTCTCGTTGCGGATGGCGGCGGCCATGGGCTTTGAGGCGCTCTACATGACCGGCTACGGAACGGTCGCCTCCCATCTCGGGCTTCCCGACGCGGGGCTTGCGAGTTACGCCGACATGGTCGGCCGGGTCGAGGCGATGGCGCGCATGGCGGAGACGCCGCTCATCGCCGACGGCGACACCGGCTATGGCGGGCTCCTGAATGTTCGCCATGCCGTTCACGGCTACGAACGGGCGGGCGCGGCGGCGATCCAGCTCGAGGACCAGGAATTCCCCAAGAAGTGCGGGCACACGGCCGACCGCCGCGTCATTCCGGCAGAGGAAATGGTGCGCAAGATCGCGGTCGCCGCCGAAGCGCGAACGAGCCCCGATTTTCTCATCATCGCCCGCACCGACGCCCGGACGTCAAAGGGTTTGCCCGAGGCGATCCGGCGGGCCCGGGCTTATGCCGACGCGGGGGCCGGCATGCTGTTCGTCGAGTCGCCGGAGACGGAAGACGAGATGGCGACGATCGGCCGAGAGCTAGGCGACAAGCCGCTCATCGCTAATATGGTCGAGGGTGGGCGGACGCCGATGTTGAGCAACGAACGCCTCGCCGAACTCGGCTACGCGCTCGCCATCTATCCGGTCGCTGGGCTCCTCAGCGCCGCGGCCGCGCTGGAGACGGTTTATCGCCAGATCCGCGACACCGGCTCATCGCTCGGCTCATCCGCGCCGCTCTACGCCTTCGCTAAGATGAACCGCCTCATGGGATTCGAGGACGTGTGGCGCTTCGATAAGGAGCACGCGGAGATTTGAAGCGGACTCTGCAATCGACAGTTCCGGAGGTCGGGAGTAGGCTTGAATCCATGACGTCGCGGCGATCCTTACACGACAGCGATTTTTACGCCTGGAGTCTCGAACAGGCGGCGCTCTTGCGCGCCGGGCGCGTCGGAGAGGCTGACTTGGCGGCGATCGCCGAGGAAATCGAGAGCATGGGCAAGACCGAAAAGCGCGAACTGGTCAGCCGCCTTATGGTCCTCCTGCTACATCTCTTCAAATGGAGCCGACAGCCGTCCCATCGCGGGAAGTCGTGGCGGCTGTCGATCGCCAACGCTCGCAACGAGATCATCGACCATCTCGAGGACAATCCCAGTCTCAAGGCCGTGCTCGATAGTGCGATGAAGCAGGCTTACCGATCGGCGCGTCTGAAGGCGGCGATTGAGACGGAGTTTGACGAAGATGCGTTTCCAGAGCGATGCCCGTGGAGTTTTGCGCGCGCAATGGATGAGGGCTTTTGGCCGGGCGGCTAACTACGACCAAGGCGCTGTCGGGTGAAAAGCCATGACGACGATAGCGGCCGCACGAGCAAAGGAAGCGCCGCGCGCCAGCATTGGAAAGATCGCGCTGGCGAGCCTCGTCGGCACGACAATCGAATTCTATGACTTCTATATCTTTGGCACCGCGGCGGCGCTCGTGTTCGGGCCGATGTTCTTTCCGAAATCCGCCCCCGAAACGCAGACGCTCAACGCCTATCTGACATTCGGCCTCGCCTTCCTTGCGCGTCCCGTGGGCTCCTTCCTGTTCGGCCATTTCGGCGATCGGATCGGCCGCAAATCGACGCTTGTGGCCACCATGCTGACCATGGGGCTCGCCACGACGTTGATCGGCGCGCTGCCGTCATACGCAAGCGCGGGCGTCTTTGCTCCGCTTGCGCTCGCTGCTTTGCGTTTCGTTCAGGGTGTCGGGCTTGGCGGCGAATGGGGCGGGGCGGCCCTGATCGCGGTCGAGAACGCGCCTCATGGACAACGCGCCTGGTACGGCATGTTTCCCCAACTCGGCCCTCCGATCGGCTTCCTCATCGCGACCGGGCTCTTTCTCTTGTTGCTCGTCGGGTTTGGCGAGGCGGCGTTCGTCGATTGGGCGTGGCGGGTCCCTTTCCTGTTGAGCGCCGTTTTGGTGGCGATCGGTCTCTATGTGCGCGTCTCGCTCGAGGAGACCCCGGCGTTCAAAGCCCTCGAGCAAGACAAGCGCGCGCAGGCGCCGCTGGCGACGGTCCTTCGCGAACATTTGCCGGCGCTGATCCAAGGCTCGCTGGCGATCGTGGTCTGCTACGCGCTGTTCTATATCGCGACCGTCTACACGCTCGGCTATGGCGTGCGGGCGCTCGGGATTTCGCGCGTGCACTTTCTCGGACTGCTGTGCGGTGCGGTTGTCTTCATGGCGCTCGCGACCCCGCTTTCCGCCGCGCTCGCGGACCGTTTTGGCCGGCGGCCGGTGCTGCTCGTTTCCGCCGTCCTCGCGATTGGCGTCGGATTGGCGATGCCCGCTCTACTTTCGGCGAGAACCGCTGGCGTATTTGCTTTTCTTGCGCTCGCGCTCGGCGCGATGGGGCTCACCTTCGCGCCGCTTGGCGCGCTGTTGCCCGAGCTCTTTCCGGTGCCCGTGCGCTACACCGGCGCGGCGAGCGCTTACAATCTCGGCGGCATCCTCGGCGCCTCGTTCGCGCCGTCGCTGGCGCAGATTCTGGAGGCGAGCGGAGGCGCGGCCTGGGTCGGATATTACATCGCCGTAGCGGGTGTGATTAGTTTCCTCGCCCTGTTCAGCATGCCGGAGCCGATGGGATAACCATCTGCTTGGCAGCAGCCGCGCCTTTAGGGAAAACGTGGGAGAACGCCTGGCCGCCGGCCGGAACTCATCGTTCGTACATTCGATCTTGATCGCGAGCGCGATCCGCCGGCGCCGGTTGATGATGTTGCGCGCCCCGAGCTGGTGCGGTTTTTGGCCAACGTGGCCACTGTGTTTCACTTCCTCGTATCGTCCTTACCATCACGCGCGCTGTGTGACGGGCGTCACAGTGCGTCGCCCTGAGGCGTGTCACGGATGATGGAAGATGCAGGACGAGGAATGCTCAAATGCTTTCGCGAGCGCCGGAACGCAGGATGCGCGCGGTTCGGTTCGTTCTCCTGCTGGCATGGCTGATCCTCATCCTTTCGCTGTTTTACGATCCCCTGACGCCGGCGCTGACGTCGCCGGATAAGCTCGCGAGCCCTTTCCGCACCGGGACGACCCCGACGGTGGTTCAAGGCGCGCCGCTTCCGGCGGAACCGTATCCGATGACTGCGCGCATCTTCTGGTCGATCTTTGTCCCGATCATTCCGATCGCGTTGATGCTGTTCGGGCATGAAACTTGGCGGCGGATCTGTCCGCTTTCGTTCGTCAGCCAAATTCCGCACATGCTCGGCTGGCAGCGGAGGGTGAAGACGCTCAACCGCTCCGGCGGCAGGGTTGACCGAGTCCTTGCTCTGATTCCGAATGAATCGTGGATGCGGCGCAACCACTATGACGTGCAGTTCTGGCTGTTGGCGCTCGGCGTGCTTGGACGGATCCTGTTCTATAATTCTGACCGTCTCGCGCTCGCGGCGGCATTCCTGGTGATCATCGCCTTGGCGTTCGTGATCGGCCTGGCGTATGGCGGCAAGACCTGGTGCAACTATTTCTGCCCCGTGGCGGTGATCCAGGCCGCTTACACAGGGCCTGGCGGATTGCTCGATTCCAAGGCGCATATTTCGCCCGCCCCGATCGCCCAGTCCATGTGTCGCTCGCGTTTCGCCACCGGGGAACGCAGCGCCTGCGTCGGCTGCACCGCAAATTGCCCGGATGTCGATCTTGAGAATTCCTACTGGAAGGGCCTCGAGTCGGATTCGAAGCGCTTCATGTATTACGGGCTGCTCGGCCTAAATATCGCATTCTTCACGTACTTCTATGTCTATTCGGGCAATTGGGACTACTTCAGGAGCGGCGCATGGGCGCACGAAACTAGCCAGTGGGCTACACTGTTCGCCCCGGGTCTATATTTCGGGGGCCATGCCGTCACGATCCCGAAGTTCGTCTGCGCGCCGCTCTATTTCCTGTTCTGGATCTTCGCCGCTTATGGGGCGCTGTTTCTGGCGGAGCGCGTGTGGAGCCGCGCCAGCGCGTGGGCCGGCAGGCCAATGACCCCGGCGCAGTTGCGCCACCGCATGCTGACGATCAGCGGCTTCCTCAGTATCCTGGTGTTCTACCTCTTTGCCGGGCGGCCAAAATTCCTGCCGGGCTGGGCGACAGAGCTGATCGACCTCGCGGTCGCCGCGATTTCAATCACCTGGCTCATTCGCGCGCTCGCGCGCGACGGGGGTATGTATCGGCGCGAACATCTGGGAAAGACGCTTCGCCAGCAACTCATGAAGTTGGGGTTTCGTTCGGAGGACGCCCTGGAGGGGCGCTCGCTCGAGCAGCTCACCGCTGATGAAATCTATGTGCTCGCCAAGACGCTGCCTAATTTCTCGATGGCCCAGAAGCGCGAGGCCTATCGCGGAATCCTGGTCGACGCGCTCGAGACCGGGCACACGCGTTCAGTCGATAGCCTCGCAACCCTTCGGGATGTGCGCGAGCATCTCGGGCTGTCCGACGCCGACCACACCGCCATAGCGCAGGCGATTGGGGTCCAGGATCCGTCCCTGTTTGACGCCAACGCGGCGAAGTCGATTAAGTCGCGGCTCAGGCGCGATAATTACCGGGCTTTCCTGCTCGATCTGGTGCGGCAGAGCCAGGGGTCAGGCGCATCGCCCGCGAGTTATCTCAAAAGTTCGAGCGCGCAAAGCGCCATCGAACGAATGCGTGCGTTCTTCGGCATATCCGAGGAAGAGCACGGGCGCGTCATCGCCGAACTCTCACACGACGATGCGCGCTTCGTCGACAGTGCCCGGAAACTTCTGGAAGCGTTCCGTCAGACGGAAGTCCTCCGTTTCTCGCTTGCCCCCGACAAGCGTCCGGAGGCGCGCCTCGCCCGCCACGCGCTGATGCTCCGGCAGAGACTCCTGATCCACGAAATCGTCAATGTTGTCGCGGGCGTGACGGATCCCCAATACGCCCGCTCGATCGCGCAGTCCGTCTACGCGCTCGCTGGACGACAAACCGAGGAGGCGCTCCTCGAAGCCATCGCAGCGCTGCCGAGCGAGATACGAAGAGCCTTCCAGTCCTCGACCAACGATCCGGTGTACTTTTCCTATTCGGACGTCGTGGAAGCTGCGAAACCGGCCGACGACGTATTGCGAACGCTCGCGACGGACCACGATCCGGTTGTCGCCGTCCTGGCCATTTCCGGGCTCGCCGGAGACCAGGCCCAGGCGCCCATTCCCATCGACGAACTCTGGCCGCCCGACGCGGCGTCCTCGCCGTTCCTCGACGAAGTGCGCGCGCAGGCAAGTCAGGGGCGCCGCGCCGGGGTTGTGGTCACTATGGCCGAACTCCTTAATGTCGAAGCCTTCGCCTCAGTGGATTTTTCCTTACTCGCGAGCATCGCTGAGCAATCGAGACTGAAGCATTATTCCGAGGGCGATTGCATCTGCCGCCTGGGTGAAGAATCGAACTCGTTGTTCGTGCTCGTCGAAGGCGAGACCGATGCGTGGGTCGAAAGCGGCGGCGGAAGGGTTGTTCTCGGCCACGGCCATAAGGGATCGGTGTTCGGCGAACTCGGCGTCATCACCAGGCGGGCCCGCTCAACGACGATCGAGGTGCGCAGCGCCGCGGCGAGCGCGGTCATCATCCCGAGGGATGTCGTCGACGATCTCCTCCACCGCGACCTGCACGCGACGCGCGCCTTGCTCAAGATCGTGTCCGGCTACCTCCTGGACGCCATCTTCACGACAGCTCATCAGACGCCGCAGCTCGCAAGCGCCGCGGCGCCGGTTCGGTAGCCCGTCATGGCGATCCGCCTGAACGAGAAATCCCACGTACTGGTCGAGTTGCCGATGCTGCTGTTTCTGCGCATCGCCGACGGGGACGGCAAGATGACCGCGCGCGAGATGGAGCGGTTCGACGGGCTCCTCGCCAAGCGCGACTGGTGCCGCTCGAAAGTGTTCAAGCAATCGCTGGCCAATACCGAGGCAGGAAAGGCCGAGCTCTGGCGCGAATATGTCGCCGGCGATTTTCGGGTGACCATCGATCGAGCCGCGGCGGACCTGGACACAGTGTTCACCTCTGCGCCGCCGGACGAGCGCCACAACCTCGAACACGACCTTGAATATTTCTGCGGCGAGTTGGTGAAGGCCGCGCGCGCGGGCACAGGGTTTCTCTCCGTCGACGGGGCCGCGGCGCGAGAGAAGGCCGCGCTCGCCGAACTCATCCACCGTCCCTCCACGCGCGCTGCAATGCAGGTGACCGCTCCATCGCAGTCCGGGGTCGCCGCGCGCGCCCCGGGCGCGAGTTCGCCTTTGCGGCTGTTTGACGACTTCAACGCCGATTTGTTCTGGCGGCGCGGCAAGCTCCGGTTGCGGTGCGCTCACATCGTCGAGGAGACGACGGACGTGAAGACGTTCCATTTCGCGGCGGAGCCTCCGAAATGGTTCGTCTACCGGCCCGGGCAGTTCCTAACGCTCGAGTTGCCGTTCGACGGCAAGATTGTGCGCCGCAGCTATACGATCTCGTCGAGCCCGTCACGCCCGCACATGCTCACGCTCACCGTGAAGCAGGTCGAGGGCGGCCTGGTTTCGAACTGGCTGCACGACGAACTGCGCGTCGGCGACAGCGTGTTTGCAGACGGACCGAACGGCAAATTTGGCTTCACAGGGGAGGAGGCCGGACCCTATCTCTTCATCTCCGGGGGGAGCGGAATCACGCCGGTGATGGCGATGTCGCGCTGGCTGCACGACACCGCACCCGACGCGGACATTCGCTTCCTGCATTTCGCGCGGACGCCGAAAGACCTTGTGTTCGAGCGCGAGCTCCGAGTGATGGAGAGCCGGATGCCCGGCTTCCGTTGCGAGTTCGTATGCACCCGCGCCGAGACCGGCGGTGGATGGACCGGTCCGACCGGCCATGCTTCGCTCGAACTGCTGCGCAGGCTGGTCCCGGATTTCGAGAGCCGCCAAATCTATCTCTGCGGACCCGTGCCGTTCATGGCGACCACACGGCAGATTCTCGAAGATGCGGGCTTCGACATGTCCCGCTTCGCTCAGGAGAGTTTCGGAGGCGCGCCTCGCCCCGCGAAGCCGGAGGGCGCGGTCGCCAGCGCCCCGGCGAAGGTGACCTTCAGCGCAAGCAACATCGTGGCCAATTGCTCGACGGCCGATTATCTCCTCGATGTCGCGCTCAACAATGCGATCGACGTTAGTTTTTCATGTCGCGCCGGGCAATGCGGCTCATGCAAGGCGACGCTGCTCGAAGGCTCGGTCGAGCAGGACAGCGCCGATGCGCTAAGCGATAAGGACGTCGGGAGCGGAATCATTCTGCTCTGCCAGTCGCGCCCGAAGGGCGATGTGGTGCTCGACCATTGACGGGAGGGTTGCTTCCCGTCCGCAAACCTGATATCCGCCCCGGCTTCACGGAAAACGTGGGAGAACGCCCGGTCGCCAGCCGGAACAGATCGTTCGCACCACGAACTGCAAACCTGGCGTGAGCATTCGGGGCGGATCCCGAGGCTTGCGCCCGCGCATGGAGCAGCCTTATGGCGAAGAAAATAACCGGCTATATCAAACTGCAGGTGCCGGCGGGTGCGGCGAATCCGTCGCCTCCGATCGGTCCCGCGCTCGGCCAGCGCGGCCTCAACATCATGGAATTCTGCAAGGCCTTCAATGCGCGCACCGCACAACTGGAGAAGGGCGCGCCGATCCCGGTCGTCATCACCGCCTACCAGGACCGCTCGTTCACCTTCGAGATGCGCCAGCCGCCGGTGACCTTCTTCTTAAAGAAGGCCGCTGGGCTCAAGCTCGGCAAGAAGCCAGCCTCGGGCGCCAAGACGACGGGCCGCGGCTTTGTCGGCAAGGTGACCAAGGAGCAGGTGCGCGAGATCGCCCAGCAGAAAATCGTCGACCTCAACTGCGACACGATCGAAGCGGCGATGAAGATGATTGAAGGCTCGGCCCGCTCGATGGGCCTGCAAGTGGTGGAGGGCTGACCATGGCGCATCACGGCAAGAGAGTTCTGAAAGCCCGCGAAGGCGTCGAGCGCACGAAGCTTTACCCGCTCCAAGACGCGGTCAAGCTGGTCAAGACCAACGCCACCGCCAAGTTCGATGAGACGGTCGAGCTGTCGATCAATCTGGGCGTCGATCCCAAGCACGCCGACCAGATGGTGCGCGGCGTCTGCAACCTGCCGAACGGCACCGGACGTACGCTGAGGGTCGCGGTGTTCGCGCGCGGGGCCAAGGCCGACGAAGCGCGCCAAGCGGGCGCCGACGTCGTCGGGGCTGAGGACCTCGTCGCCCAGGTGCAGGCCGGCGAAATCAACTTCGACCGCTGCATCGCTACTCCCGATATGATGCCGCTGGTCGGCCGGCTCGGCAAGGTGCTTGGGCCGCGCGGTCTGATGCCGAATCCGAAGGTCGGCACGGTGACGATGGATGTGAAGGCGGCGGTCGCCGCGTCAAAGGGCGGCGCGGTCGAGTTCCGGGCCGAGAAGGCCGGCATCGTGCAAGGCTCGGTCGGCAAGGCCTCGTTCGGCGACGACAAGCTGGCCGAGAACGTGCGCGCCTTCGTCGATGCGGTGAATCGCGCGAAGCCCCCGGGCGCCAAGGGCCACTACCTCCTGCGCGCCGCCGTGTCCTCGACGATGGGCCCGGCTGTGCGGCTCGATCTCACGACGCTGCAGACGGCGGGTGCGGTCGGAGCGTAGCGATCGTTTATCGCAAAGCTGAGGCGGGCCTTCGTGAGCAGGCCCGTCCTTTTTTGCGTGGTCTTTGACGCCAAGGAAGCGGAGAGACGATGCGGGTTCCGCCGGAAGAGCCCCTATCTTTGACTGAGGCGCCGGCAGCAGGAACTCTCCATCGTAGCTCTGAAGCGCGCGGTCCCTAAGCCCGCCTTGGCGATCTGGCCGTGAAGGCTGACGCCGGCATAACCGACCGAATGGGGAGTGGCTATCTTCTCAACCATGCCGGAATTGTCGCGCAGGTTGGCGTCGATGGTATGACACCGGCTGACCAGGCATAAGCCGCACACTCCTGGCCAAAACTCGACAGCGGACCTGCCTACCCAAGCCCGCGGTTTTGTCCGCCGCACTCGGCGAATGCATTTCCTACGGCGCGCCCCTGGGCTAAGCTCCCTTGAAAAGACCAGGGAGAACGTCATGGGATCGCTGCATGAGGGCGGCACGGTCGGCGCCATGCTCATCACGGCTATCCAACGATTCGCCGATCGGCCTGCCATCGCGGACAATCAGACCCGCTGGACCTATCGGGAACTCGGGCAAGCGGCCGGCCGCGTTGTCACCCTTTTCCGGGCCCTTGGTCTCAAGAAGGGCGACGGAGTGTCGCTGTTGGCGACGAACCGCGTCGAGACCTGGGCCGTAGTCACCGCCGTCGCCGTGATGGGGGTGCGATACACGCCGTTGCATCCGCTCGCGGCGGAAGACGACCACGCCTTCATCGTCGACGACGCCGAGGTCGGTGCGTTGATCGTCGAGGGGGCGAAGTTCGCCGAACGCGGCCGCTCGATCAAGAACAGGGTCCCCCGCCTCAAGCATCTCCTGTCGTTCGGGCCAATGGAGGGCGCGCGCGACCTTGTCGCGGAGACGCAGTCGATGGAGGCTGAACCGTTGGTGGACCAGGGCGAGGCGGAGGGCATCTGCTGGCTCGCCTACACCGGCGGCACGACCGGACGCTCGAAGGGCGTCATGATCGCGCACCGCTGCATTCTCAACATGGCGGCGATCATCTTCTCTGACTGGGAGTGGCCCCAAGACATCCGCTATCTGGCGGCGACGCCGATTACGCATGCGGGCGGGGTCAACATCTTCCCGACCCTGATGCGCGGCGGGTTCGTGCGCGTGCTGCCCGGTTTCGATCTTGAGACCTACTGCCGAACCATTGAGGATGAGAAGATCAACACCGTGCTGCTGGTGCCAACGATGGTCTATGCGTTGATCGACGCCAAGAACGTGCGCGCGAAGTACGACCTCACCTCGCTGGAAATGATCATCTACGGCGCGGCGCCGATGTCGCCCGATCGGTTGTTTGAAGGCATGAAGATCTTCGGCGACGTCTTCCTGCAGTTCTATGGCCAGACCGAGGTCCCCCAATGCATCACCTCGCTTCGAAAGGTCGATCACGATCCAGCCCATCCGAGGCGTCTCGGTTCGTGCGGGCGCCCGAATCCGCTTGTCGAGATGAAGCTGTTCGACCTTGACATGAATGAGGTCAAGCAGGGCGAGCCGGGGGAGATCTGCGTGCGCGGCGCGCTGGTGATGAACGGCTACTGGAAACGCCCAGACGCCACTCAAGAGGCGTTTCGCGGCGGCTGGCTGCACACGGGCGACGTCGCGGTTGAGGACGAGGACGGCTACTATTACATCGTCGATCGCATCAAGGACATGATCATCTCCGGCGGGTTCAATATCTATCCCCGTGAGGTCGAGGACGCTCTGATGTCGCACCCGGCCGTCGCCTCGGCGGCGGTGATCGGCGTTCCGGACGACAAATGGGGAGAGGCGGTGAAAGCCTTCGTGGTGTTGAAGAGCAGCGCGGCGGCCGACTTCGAAATGCTGCACGCGCATGTGAAGGCCAAGCGGGGCGGCCCCTGGGCGCCGAAAACGATCGATTTCGTCGAAGCGATTGCCGTCACGGGTCTCGGCAAGGTGGACAGGAAGGCCCTGTGCGCGCCCTACTGGCAGGGGCGGTCCCGCGGCGTCGCATGAGTGCAGGTGCGGGCGGTCGATCAGCGCCGATACTCTTGTGCCGATTCCACTCGGGATTTCATGAGCTATTCCGGTCGTGGCGCCCCTGTTGCGCTGCTCGCCGAGCCTTGCCAAGAAGGGCCGCAAATCGTGAGCCCGCTGACGCCTCTGCCGATCGACGTTGTTCTGCCCGAGCTTCGCTCGGCGCTCGCCGCGCATTCGAGCGCCGTGCTCGTCGCGCCGCCTGGCGCCGGCAAGACCACCCGCGCGCCGCTGGCGCTTCTCGATGAGCCGTGGGCGAAGGGGAAGCGCCTCATCCTGCTTGAACCGCGCCGTATCGCCGCTCGCGCCGCCGCCGCCCGCATGGCCGCGACGCTTAAGGAAAAGGTTGGCGAGACGATCGGCCTGCGCGTGCGGCTGACCAGCCTTGTTTCGAGGCGCACCCGGATCGAGGTCGTGACCGAGGGCGTGTTCACCCGCATGATCCTCGACGACCCCGTGCTCGACGGGGTGGCCGCTGTTCTGTTCGACGAATTTCACGAGCGCTCGCTCGATGCCGACCTTGGCCTCGCCTTCGCACTCGACGCACAGCAGGGCCTGCGTGAGGACTTAAGGCTTCTCGTCATGTCGGCGACGCTCGACGGCGCGCGCGTGCGCGCGCTGCTTGGTGACGCGCCGTTGATCGAAAGCCGAGGCCGCGCGTTTCCCGTCGCGACGCGATATGTCGGTCGCAGCCCGGGCGCCCGGATCGAAGACGAGGTCGCGCGCGTCACGCTCGACGCGCTCGCACTCGAAGGCGGCTCGATCCTCGTATTCCTGCCGGGGCAGGGCGAGATCCGCCGCGTCGCGGAGACCTTGCAGGCGCGTATCAAGCGCCCCGACGTCGACATCGTGCCGCTCCATGGCGCGCTGGATAGCCGCGCGCAGGATCTCGCGATCGCGCCGGCGCCTGCGGGGCGGCGCAAGATCGTGCTCGCCACCTCGATCGCCGAGACGTCGCTCACCATTGAAGGCGTGCGCGTCGTGATCGATTCCGGCCTTATGCGCGTTCCGGTCTATGAGCCCGATGTCGGCCTGACGCGTCTCGAAACGGTCCGCGTCAGCCGGGCGAACGCGGATCAGCGACGCGGGCGCGCGGGGCGGACGGAGCCAGGCGTTTGCTATCGCCTGTGGGAGGAGGCCGCGAACGGCGGGCTTCAGCCTTACGCCGCACCGGAGATTCTCGCCGCCGATCTCTCCGGTCTCGCGCTCGACTGCGCCCTCTGGGGCGTCGCCGATCCGTCGAAACTTGCCTTTCTCGATCCGCCCCCGCGCAGCGCGCTGAAGGAAGCCCGCTCGCTTCTGACCGCGATTGGCGCCGTCGACGGCGATGGACGCATTGCCGAAGAGGGCCGTGCTATCGCGAGCCTTGCACTGCCGCCGCGCCTCGCGCGCATGGTGGTCGACGCCGCCCGCGCAGGCGAAGGAGGAATCGCGAGCGAAATCGCCATCGTGCTGACCGAACGCGGACTCGGCGGCGATTCGGTCGATCTTGCGATCCGGCTCGATGCCTTCCGCCGCGACCGCTCCAAACACGCCGATGACGCTCGACGCTTGGCTCGCGGACTAACGGCGCAGGCGCAGGCCCTCGCGCTCACCCCCGACCGTACCCTCACCCCCGACCCCTCTCGCCATAGCCCGTCGAGAGACGGGCGTTCTTCCGAGCGCCCTATGGGGAGAGGGGAGAGAACCAACGGCGCCGCCGGCTCCCCTTCCCCCTCTGGGGGAAGGCGGCGCGAAGCGCTGGATGAGGGCGCGGCGTCGACTTCAGTCGGCGCTCTGCTCGCCTCGGCCTTCCCCGACCGGATTGCGGCGGCGCGCGGCCGGCGCGGCGAATTCCTGATGGTCAACGGCCGGGCGGCGGCGCTGGAAGCGCATGATCCGTTGGCGGGCGAGGCGTATCTGGCCATCGGCGAAATCGCCGGCCGCGCCGCTTCGGCGCGGATCTTCACCGCCGCGGCGCTCACGCTCGACGACATCGAAAGGATCGCAGGCCGCTCGATCGAAACCATGGACGAACTGAGCTTCGACCGCGCCTCCGCATCCTTACGGGCTCGGCGCCGCCGCCGGCTCGGCGCGCTTATCCTCGCCGAGCAGACGCTCTCCGTCCCACAGAACGAGGCTGCCGCGGTGGCGCTCGCGCGCGGCGTTCTTTCGCTGGGACTCGCGCGCCTGCCGTGGACAAGAGCGCTCAAGCAGCGGCGCGACCGGGTGATGTTCCTGGCCCAAGCCGAGGGCGAAGCTTGGCCGGATCTGTCGGACGCGGCCTTGGCCGCCGATCCCGGCTGGCTCGCGCCGTTCCTTGTCGGCAAAGCGAAACTCGACGAGATCGGCGCCGATGATCTCGAGAGCGCCCTCGACGCCACGCTGCACTGGGATTTGGCGCGGCGCCTCGTTGACGAAGCGCCGACCCACTTCCAGGCGCCGACCGGGACCGCGGCGCCGATCGATTACGAAGCCGAAGGCGGGCCGGCGATTGCATTGCGCGTTCAGGAGCTGTTCGGCCTCAACAAGCACCCGTCGCTGGCCGGCGGACGCATTCCGCTCACTCTCCATCTGCTTTCGCCGGCCAATCGCCCGATCCAGATCACGCGCGATCTGCCGGGCTTTTGGCGCGGCTCCTGGGCCGCCGTCCGCTCCAACCTTCGCGGCCGCTATCCGCGCCATTTCTGGCCCGAGGACCCCGCCGCCGCTCAGCCGACCGCGCGAGCGAAGCCCAGAGGAACGTGAGAGCGCTGCAGGCGCCTCAGGGATTACGCCGGCGTTACAATCACCGGAAGCCGCGTCCAGCCGCGCAGCGTGTTGTTCATGAGCGGCGTCGGCTCGCCGTCCGACTCGATGCACGCGAAGACGCGCGCGAACGTGCCGAGCAACGTCTCGCCTTCCAGCCTCGCCAGCAACTGGCCCACACACATATGAACGCCGCCGCCAAAACCAACGTGGCCCGTGGTCGAGCGATCGATGTCGTAGCGGTCAGGGTCGGGCCACTTGCGCGGATCGCGGTTGGCCGCGCCAAGCAGCATCAGCACTTTCTCGCCCTTGGGGATCATCGCGCCACCGAGCTCGACCTGTCGCGTCGTGGTGCGAAAAAACGTCTGCACCGGAGTTTCAAGCCTCACCGCCTCTTCGAACGCGGCGCGCGCCTTGGATGGATCTGCGCGCATCGCCGCGAACTGATCAGGATTGAGCGCCAGTTGCCGCACCGCGGCGCCTAGGCCATGAACGGTCGTGTCGAAGCCGGCGCTGAGCAGAGACCGGACCAGCAGTTCCGCCTCCTCCCGCGTCACTTCGTCCGCGTCCGCCCCGGCGTGAATGGCGGCCCCAATGCCGTCGTCCGATAGCGTCTCACGCTTGCACTGCGACGAAATCCATTCGACGTGCGGCGCCATTTGCGCGACCGCGGCGCGGCGCAATTCGTTATCGGGGCCGAACATGTTGAAGACGGTCGCCGCATAGGGCAAGAGGTGCTCGCGGCCTTGGTCCGATAGACCGATCGCGTCCGGCATCACCATCATCGGATAGACTTCGGCGCAATCGGCGACCGCATCGAAGCGAGCCTTGCGCGCAAGCTTCTCTGCGAGCTCATTCGCCGCGTGGGCGAAGCGAGCGCGTAACGATCGCATCACCGTCGCCGACAGGGCGCGATTGAGCACTGCACGCGCGCGGTCATGTTCGGGCGGGTCGCGTTCCAGCACAACGCTTGGCGGCCGCCACGGCTTCTCGCGCTGAAAATCGCTCAAGCCCACGCCACGACTCGAACAGAATGTTACGGGATCGCCCAGGATCTGCCTGACCTCGGCGTGCCGCGCGGCGGCATAGGCGCCGTACTTTTCGAGCCATACGATCGGTCCAGCCTCCCGCAGCGCTTCGTGCGCAGGATGCGGATCGCGCAAGAAATCGAGTGAGAACGGATCAAGCGAGGAGTGCGGAACGCCAACGGGTGGACGGCGCATGAGCGCGGCTTGCGGCATTGCGTTTCCTCGACGAGCCTGTTTTGCGCAATGCTATGACGGGGCGCGGCGCTCTTGCAATCTGGCCCGCGAAGGCTCGCCTTACGCCATCAGCTTGGCGAGCCGTTTTGGCGCTACCAGCCGATAGCTGCGGCGGACGAAAGCCTCGACTTCGCGCCAGTCGGCAGCTTCGTCCAATCCGACGCCGATCCAGCCCTTGGCGCCAAAATAGGGAGGAATGAAAAATCGCGCCAGCTCGGCTTGGAGGAGGATCTCGCGCGAGCCCTCCGGGACCTTGCACCAGAGCGCGAGTCCATCGTTCCGGGGCCACTCGAGGGCGAAGATCTTGTCGACGACGCGGTATGACGGTCCGCGCCGCATGAGCTCCTCGCTTGCCTTGGGAAGCGCAAGGCAGATGGCGCGTAAGCGCGCGCCGATGACGACAAGCGGCATTCGACGCTCCAGTCTCCCGCTGTTCCCAGCCTAGCACGGCCAGACCCGCGCATATTGACCCCGCCGCCTGACGGCCGATAGCGTGTTCGCCTATGGCGCTCAACCTCTCCCCGCTCGATCGCGAACTTTTAGGTGGCGTACACGGCGCGGGCGCGGGCTTCGCCATGCGGCTCCTTGCGCGCTTCGCCGAAGCGGTCGACGCGGGCTCCTTCATCGACATCGAGGCGGCGCATGTCGACGGCTGTCTTTATCATGGGCGCGCCAGCCTCGACTTCGCCGAACGGATGATCGACCTCGGCGGCAAGGTTCGCGTGCCGACAACCCTCAACGTCGGCTCTGTCGACCTGATCCATCCCGAGCTTTTTCGTGGAACCGAGGAGCATGCCGAGAACGGAGCACGGCTCATGCGTGCGCACGTCGAGCTCGGTTGCGCGCCAACCTTCACTTGCGCGCCTTACCAGAGCGCCTCGCGCCCCCGCTTCGGCGCGCAGATCGCCTGGGGCGAATCGAACGCCATAGCCTTCGCCAATTCCGTGATCGGCGCGCGCACCAATCGCTATGGCGATTTTATCGACCTCTGCTGCGCCATGACTGGCCGTGCTCCCGCATATGGGTTGCACCTGAGCGAAAACCGGGTCGCGCGGGCGCTGGTCGAGATCGTCTCGATCCCGGAGGATTGGGACAATGAGCGGCTCGCGGTCGCCGTCGGCCATGCGGTCGGACGTCGCTGCGGCGCCCTCATCGCGGCGATTGTCGGCCTGCCCGCCAGCATAAGCGAGGACGATTTGAAGGCGCTAGGCGCGGCCGCCGCTTCGTCAGGCGCGGTGGCCCTGTTCCACGTCGCCGGCGTCACCCCCGAGGCGCCGGACCTTGGGACCGCCTGCGGGGGCCTCACGCCAGACCTGCGCCTGCAACTGACCGCTGAAGATTTGCGCGAGGCCGCGCGCTCGCTCTCCAACGTCGCCGATGGAACGCGGCTTGGCGCGGTCTCGCTCGGCACCCCGCATTTTTCGATTGATCAGTTCGCCTGCCTGATGCCGCTTATCGACGGCGCGCGTCCGCTCATCGACATCTTCGTGAACTGCAGCCGGGCGACGCTCGAAGAAGTCCGCAAGCGCGGCTGGGAGGAGCCGCTCAGCGACGCCCGGGTCACTCTGGTCACTGACACTTGCGTCTATGTGAGCGCGCTGATGCAGCCTGGCGTTGACGCGGTCATGACCAATTCCGGCAAATGCGCCTATTACGCGCCGGGCAATCTCGGGGTCGAGGTCGCCTATGGGTCGCTCGCCGAATGCGTCGCCTCGGCGCGCGCTGGCAAGGTGGTGCGGCTGTGAACGGGCGCGCGTTCGACGCCGTGACGCTTGTTCCCGGCGCAGCGTCCGGACCTATTTTGCGGCTCGACGAGCCGCTCAGCTTCTGGGGTGGGCTTGATTCTGCGACGGGAGCCATAATCGATCGCTTGCATCCGCAGCGCGGCGCAAGCGTGGCGGGTTGCATCCTGATGATGCCGGGCGGGCGCGGCTCGAGCTCGGGCAGCGCCACGCTCGCCGAGGCGCTGCGGCTCGGCAATGGGCCAGCGGCGATCCTGATGCTGGAGCGCGACGCGATTGTGGTCGTCGGCGCGATGGTTGCGGCCGAGCTCTACGGACTTGCATGCCCCGTTGCGCTAGCGAACGGGCGCGACTGGGAGGCGCTGGCCGCCGCGGCCAGCCTCACACTTGAGGCCGGCCCGAACGGCGCTTCGATCAGCGCCGACCTGTGACTTCACGCGCGGGCCGCGCGCCGGCGGAGCGAAAGCCGGGACGATAGCCCGAGCGCGCCTCGACAACGACGGGCCTGCCGCCTCGCGCGTCCCGATGCGGCGCGTGATGCGGACGTTTCGGCGACGGCGCAGGCGCCGCCACGCTCGCCGCCTTGCGGACGACGGGCGCGGGCTTCGGGCCGGCCGCGCCGCGGCGGTCGGTCTTGGGCAGAGTGAGTCGCGTCAGGCGTTCGATCGCCCGCAAGAGATCGCGCTCCTCATGGTCGCAGAGCGAGATCGCCTGTCCCGCATTGCCCGCTCGCGCCGTGCGGCCGATGCGATGAACATAGGCCTCGGCGACCTGAGGCAGTTCGAAATTGACGACATGGCTGACGCCGTCGATGTCGATGCCGCGCGCCGCGATGTCGGTTGCGACGAGCGCGCGCGTCTCTCCGCCGCGGAAGGCGGCCAAGGCGCGCTCGCGCTGGCCCTGGCTCTTGTTGCCATGAATGGCGGAAGCGTTGACGCCTGCCTCGTCGAGGGCGCGGGCCACTCGGTCGGCGCCGTGCTTGGTGCGGGTGAAGACGATGACCCGCGTGAGTTCGGAATCGTTGAACAGTTCGACCAGCAGGTCGCGTTTCTTCGCCGCTTCGATAAGGACGACGCTGTGCTCGACGCGGTCGGCGGTCTTGGCGGCGGGCGTCACCGAGACCTCAATCGGGTCCTGCAGCAACTCGCCGGCGAGCGCGCGAATGTCTGTGGGCATCGTCGCGGAGAAGAACAGGTTCTGCCGCCGCTTGGGCAATTCCCGGACGATGCGACGGATTGGCTTGACGAAGCCGAGATCAAGCATCTGATCGACTTCGTCGAGCACCAGAAATTCGACCGCGCCGAGCCGCGCGACGCCGGCGTCGAGATGATCGAGGAGACGGCCGGGCGTCGCGACCAGCACGTCGAGGCCTGCCTGAAGCGCGCGAATCTGAGCGCCATGCGGCACGCCGCCGAACACGACGGCGATTTTCAAACCAAGCCCATCAGATAGGTCGCGAAAGCTTTGGGCGATCTGGCTGGCGAGTTCGCGCGTCGGGCTCAGCACGAGCACGCGCGCGCCGCCCCTCGGCGCCGGGCGCCGGTCGGTCACGATCCGGTTGAGGATCGGCAGCGCGAAGGCGGCGGTCTTGCCGGTGCCTGTCTGTGCGATGCCGATGAGATCCCGGCCCTTCATCAGCGGCGGGATCGCCTGGACCTGAATCGGGGTCGGACGCGCAAAGCCAAGCTTGGCCAGCGCTGTATTGAGGGGTGCGGCGAGGCCGAGCCCGTGAAAATTATCCAAGGTGAAAGTCTTTCAAAATGCCGCGGCGACGCCAGACGCGCCTATAGCGGCGGGGGGGGTTAGGGAACGCCCCGCGTGTCCGGACGTCGAATGAAGAATAAGGGACGGACGGCAGGTGGGCTGGAAAACCCTTCACGCGGCCGGAGCGCCAATGACCGCACTGTAGGCGGCTTGGCTGCATGTGGACCGGGAGAACCGCAAAGTCAAGGCCGCGCGCGTCCTAATGCTGTCGCCGCGCGGCGATTGACCGCGTCTCGCGCCAATGCGAGGAACCGCCGCTGGAACCATCCGAGAGGGGCGATGAGCGCGACGGTCGAGGTCTTGGGGCTGGGCAATTCGCTGGTCGATATTCTTGCCTACGCGGACGACGACTATCTCAGCGCCCAGGAGATGCTGAAGGGCGCGATGAACCTGATCGACGAGGATCGCGCCGAAGCGCTCTACGCCGCCCGCGTCGATCCGCGCGTGATCTCCGGCGGCTCGGCCGCCAACACCATCGTCGGCGTCGCCTCGTTCGGCGTCTCCGCCGCCTATATCGGCAAGGTGAAGCGCGATCCGCTCGGCGCGACCTTCGCCGACGACATCCGCTCGACCGGGGTCGCCTTCTCGACCTTGCCCGCCGAGCTCGGGCCGAGCACAGGGCGCTGCTTCATCTATGTCACGCCCGACGGCGAGCGGACGATGAACACCTACCTCGGCGCGAGTTCCTATCTGGCGCCGCTGGACGTCGACGAGGCCCTGGTCAGGTCGGCGAAGGTCGTCTATCTCGAGGGCTACATGTGGGACCGCCCGGCGGCCAAGGCGGCGTTCCAGAAAGCCGGCGAGATCGCCCGCGCCGCCAACCGCCGGGTGGCGCTCACTCTGTCGGATTCGTTCTGCGTCGACCGGTTCCGCGGCGAATTCATCGAGCTCATGCGCTCGCGGACCGTCGATACGATCTTCGCCAACACCGACGAGATCCTGTCGCTGTACGAGACGCCGCATTTCGACGAGGCGCTCGACAGCCTGCGCGCGGAGGGCGTGCTCGGAATCGTCACCCGATCGGAAAAGGGCTGCGTCATCATCGAGGGCGATGAGACCTGGAAGGTTCCCGCCTTCCCGATCGCCAAGCTCGTCGACACCACGGGCGCAGGCGACATGTTCGCCGCCGGCTTTCTCGCCGGCCTCGCGCGCGGGCGCGACATGACCGCCTGCGGGCGGCTCGGCGTGCTGGCCGCGGCGGAAATCATTCAGCACCTCGGCGCGCGGCCCAATGTGTCGCTGGCGGAACTGGCGAGAGAGAACGGCTTGACGGTCTGACCGTTCGTCTCCTGGTCGGCGGCTGCCAATTGGAGCAATTCGCTGTTGAATAGCTGGGGCTTCTTTGATCTAATAACAGCGTATAGATGTTGTTATGCGCATGGAGGGCGAAACTAAACCGGGTCCTAACGGACTGAAAACATTGGGGCGCAACGGTAAAACGACGGTAAGCGCGCCGCGAGGCCCGGCTCTCTCGATCATGCGCCGACTTCGCGGTTGCCCTTCGTCTCGAGGAGATGGCGCTTGAAATCGCTCATCGAGGCGAACTTGAACGTTCCTTCGCTCGTTTCGGCCTCGATCGACCCGTCGGCGAAGATCTTGTAATTGGCCCCGGCCGACGAATAGCTGCCAATCAGGCTCGGCGGCGTCTCCGGCTCTGGCGTCTCCAAGACGGTGTCGATCGTCTCGAGCGAGGGCAAGTGCCCGGTGCGATTGATGTTGATCGGGCTCTCGTCCTCGGCCCCGGGCGCTTCGTCCACGCTCTCCGGCGCCCTTGCTTCAATCGCCGAGGGCGCGGCGGAGACCTGTTCGGCCGGCCCGGTCTCGGTCGAGGGCGTCACCTCAAAGGCAGCCGGAAGGACCCCGGCGGATTGGCGCATAAGCTTCGTGAGCGCGTCGATCCGCCGGATCGCAACCGCGATGGCGAACGTCACCACCGCGGCGCAAGCGGCGACCGTTCCCGCCAGCGCATACAAAACGCCGATGCTGGTCGGCAAAAGGTCGAGGCTCTCATACCCGCTCGCCACGCCGGCGATCAGCAAAATGAGGCTCAGGATGAAGATCAGTATCGCCACTAGGCCGTCAACGCCCACATTGTCTCGAAACCTCATCGGGTCCGCAGCGTATGTTGGAAACGAGCATGTAGTCGGATTCGCGTTTCAATGACGTGAATCGCGCGCACCGAAAATCGCCGAACCGACGCGCACATACGTCGCGCCGAGCTGCACCGCAAGCGGCCAGTCCGCGCTCATGCCCATGGAACGCTCACTCAGCCCATTGCGTTCCGCGATGACGCCGAGCAGAGCGAAATGCGGCGAGACCAGCTCGTCCGCCGGGGGAATGGCCATCAGCCCCTCGATCGTCAAGCCGTAAGTCTGGCGGCAGAGCGCGATGAAGGCGTCGGCGTCCTCGGGAAGGACGCCCGCCTTCTGCGGTTCGCCTCCGGTGTTGACCTCGACAAACAGGCGCGGGCGTTTGCCGACCCGGTCGATTTCGCGCGCGAGCGCGGCGGCGATTTTCTCCCGGTCGACGGTCTCGATCACGTCGAACGCCTCGACCGCCTCCCGCGCCTTGTTGCTTTGCAAGGGCCCGATCAGATGAAGTTCGATCGTCTTGCCGAGCGCGGCGGCGCGCGCCCGCAAGTCCCGCCATTTGGGGATCGCCTCCTGCACCCGGTTCTCGCCGAAGCGGCGTCTGGCCGGCGATCGCGATCGTCGGCCAGACCTCGTCGGCGGAGAAGGTCTTGGAGACGGCGACGAGCTTGACCGATTCCGGCGTCCGGCCGCAATCGCGCGCGCGGCGCGCAATCTGTTCGCGCAGCGCGACGAGCCGTGCGACGGCCTCAGAGTCGATTGCATTCGGCGCGTCTGACAAGCCAACTCCGTGGCTAACGCCAATTTCGTCGCGACATGCCATGCGCCCGGCAACCGCGCAAGCGCATTCCCGCGGATGGCCAACGCCGACGTGTGCAGCGGGCGCGAAAGATGGCCGGCAAAAAGGTTAGCGAGCCCTTGCACGGCAAAATGATCGTCCGCTATCGTTTTGTCCAGGGAGGAAAAACCAATGACGGCTTATCCTGAGTGGAAGCTAGGCTTGATCGATTCCGCTTGGTTTGGCTCGCAATATGAGGGGCAGCCCGGGAGACAAGAAGCGAAGAAAATCGGTTTCGATAGCCTCGATCTCTTCATCGGTTTTGACCCGGGCCGAATGACTCCAACCGAACGCCGCGACTATGTCGCTGACGTGCGCGGCGTCGACTTACCGATCATCTCGTTCGTGTGCACCTGCCTCGGTCTCAGCGATTTCAATCCGGCCGTCCGTTCCTATCATATCGAACGCGCAAAGAACGTTCTCGACTTGGCGTCCGAGTTTTCGTCGGCCAGGAACCTCTGCTTCGTTCCGGGGGAGTACATGTTCCAGCACCGCCTGCTGCCGGCGGAGACCGAGTGGAAGCTCGTGGTCGACGCCACGCAACAGGTCGGACGACATGCTGCAGACCGGCGACTGGAGCTTGCGATCGAACTGCTTCCGTTCGAGTTTGCTTTCGTCCAAACGCTGGACGACATGGAGCGCTTCTTGGACGACGTCGGCCTGGAGAACGTCAAGGCTACAGTGGACATCTCGCATTTCTGGCTGATGCGAATTCCCCCGGGCGCGCTCAATCGGCTCAACGGAAGGATAGCTCAGGTTCATATCTCCGATTGCGACGGCCTCAATCATGGCGACCTCCCGCCAGGGCGGGGCAATACGCCATTTCGAGAGTACCTTTCCGCCATTCGGGACGCTGGTTTTGCCGGCGCCGCGTCGGTCGAGCTCGAATTTCCGCCAGACTCTAATCAGATGCGCGACTGGGTGGCGGAAGCCTACGGCTCGACGCTGCGGGAAATGAGAGCCGTGGGCGTCCGGTGATCCGCGTGACCGACCGCCGGCGGACTCTGTTCCGCGCCCTTGCCTTTTGCCTGAAGCCCGCGCATGAGGGCCCACCTTCCCCAATCCAACGACGGATTCCATGGGCTTCAAATGCGGCATCGTCGGCCTGCCGAATGTCGGCAAGTCGACGCTTTTCAACGCGCTGACGCAGACCGCCGCCGCGCAGGCGGCTAACTACCCGTTCTGCACCATCGAACCCAATGTCGGCGACGTCGCGGTCCCAGACCCCCGTCTGGCGACGTTGGCGGACATCGCCGGCTCCAAGGACATCATTCCGACCCGGCTGTCATTTGTCGACATTGCCGGGCTCGTGCGCGGCGCTTCACAAGGCGAAGGGCTCGGCAATCAGTTTCTCGGCAATATTCGCGAATGTGACGCGATCGCCCATGTCGTGCGTTGTTTCGAGGACGGCGACGTCACCCATGTTGAAGGCCGCGTCGACCCCTTGTCCGACATCGCCACCATCGAAACCGAGCTGATGCTGGCCGATCTCGAGAGCCTCGAGCGGCGCATCGCCCAAATGGAGAAGAAGGCCAAGGGCGGCGACAAGGAGACCAAGGAACTATTGGCGCTCGCCGAGCGTAGCCTCGGCGAGCTGAAAGAGGGGCGCCCGGCGCGCGTCATCGGTGTCGGCCGCGATGAGCGGCGTCTTTTCCAGTCGCTGGGCCTCCTGTCTTCGAAGCCCGTCCTGTACGTCTGCAACGTCGACGAAGGGGCGGCCGACCGCGGCAATGCCTATTCGGATTTGGTCAGGGAACAGGCGGCCAAGGAAGGCGCCGCCGCGGTCGTAGTGTCGGCGAAAATCGAGAGCGAAATCGCTCTCTTGCCTCAGGCCGAACAAGAGGCCTACCTCGAGGCGATCGGGTTGACTGAGCCGGGCTTAAGCCGCGTCATTCGCGCTGGTTACGAGCTCTTGCACCTCGTCACCTTCTTCACCGCGGGGCCGAAGGAGGCGCGGGCGTGGACGATCGAGCAAGGGACCAGGGCCCCGCAGGCGGCCGGCGTCATCCACACGGATTTCGAAAAGGGCTTTATCCGCGCCGAAACCATCGCCTATGACGACTATGTCGCCAATGGCGGCGAGGCCGGTGCGCGTGAGGCCGGCAAGTTCCGGCTCGAAGGCAAGGACTATGTGGTCGCCGACGGCGACGTCATGCATTTCCGTTTCGCGAATTGAACGCCAATGCCGGATAGGCTCTATTTCGAAGACTTTCCGCCCGATGAAGTGGTCGAATACGGGGACGTTCGTCTGTCCGTCGACGCGATCATTGCGTTCGCCCGAGACTTCGACCCCCAGCCCTTCCATACGGACGAAGAAGCGGCCCGCGCCGCGACCGGCGGTCTCATCGCCTCAGGATGGCACACGTCGGCGCTATTGTTGCGGATGAATTGTGAGGCCTTTCTCACCCGTGCGGCGATCATCGAAGAGACCGGCATCGAAGAGGTGCGATGGGAGCGGCCAGTCAGGCCGGGCGATCGGCTGCGTGTACGGCGCCGGACGGTCGCCAAGCGCCCGCGTGAGGACCGGATCGGCGCCGGGGAGATCGAGTTTCTCTATGAAGTCCTCGCTCAGGACGACGTGGCCGCCATGACGCAGCGCAGCCTGCTCCTGCTCGAGCAGCGGCATCAACCCTCCGGGAATTAGTCGACGTCATGTTCTACGAGGACATTCGCATCGGTCACTCGCTCGACCTCGGCCAGGCGGCGTTTTCGCGCGAAGTGATCCTGGATTATGGGCGGCTGTTCGATCCGCGCATCGTGACGCAAGTTGCGGGGGGAACGCCGCTTGCCGCATCGGGGCTGCATGTGGCCGCCGCGGGGATGCGCCGACTGGTGGACACGCGCGGCGCCTTGCGCGCCGCGATGGCCGAGCGCGGCGAGACCCTGCCGCAGCTTGGCGTCTCGCCCGGCTTCAAAGGCATGCGCTGGCCGTACCCAGTGCATGAGGGCGATATCGTTTCCTATTCGATGGAGACGGTGTCGAAGCGCGAGACCTCCAAGCCGAAATGGGGTCTCGTCACCAACACATTTCGCGGCGTCAACCAACACGGGCAGGAGGTCTTGGTCTTTTCCAGCGCTGTGCTGATCGCCCGGCGCGCAAGAGACTCGTAACGCTCCTTCTCGCTGAAGCTGGATCTCCTTAGATGACGGCGGGCTGACCCCGCCCGCAACTCATTTTTCGATGGCCCAGGGCGCGCCAAGCTTAGAAAAGTCTGTTAAAAGCTCCCCGTCGTTCACCTTTATTGGTGCGGGGAAGCTGCAATGGCGATCAATCTTGTTAGTCTCGTGTCCCAGTTCCTTACGCCACAATTGGTCGGCGGCCTGGCGCGGGCGCTCGGCATCGATGAAGCGGTGGCGCAGAAGCTTGTGGCCGCAGCAGTTCCCGCAATTCTCGCCTCGCTCGGCACGGCGGCTGCTGCGCCCGGAGGCGCGCAGAAGGTGTCCGACGCGGTCTCCATATCGGATCCGGATATCTTGACGAAGCTGAGCGGCGCAGTCACCGGCGGCAACACACGGTTCCTGAACGAAGGCGGCGCGCTTCTGAGCAATCTTCTCGGCGGTGGCGGCCTCTCCAGCCTGACGGGCGCGCTCAGCCAATTCTCCGGCGCTCCGCAGCCCGCGACGCAGACGCTGCTCGGCACGGTGATGCATGCGGCGGTCGGCACCATCGGTCAGCAGGACCCGTCAAACTGGTCGGATCCTTCGGCAATTCTTTCGATGCTGAACAGTCAGAAGGGCGCCATCTCCGCCGCGCTTCCGCCTGAAGTCTCGAAATTGCTTGGAGCCTCTGGGCTGCTGGCAGGCCTCGGCGGCGCAGCCGCGGCTGCGACCCAGACTGCGACCGCGACCGTTTCGAGCGCCGCCACCGCCGCAAGTTCGGCAGCCAGTTCCGCCGCGCGCAGCGCTGAATCCGCTGCGAAGAGCGCCCAAGCCGCCGCGGCGAGGGTTCCGGCTGCTGCGGCGTCGAGCTCGAGCGGCTTCCCGATGTGGGCGATCATTCTGATCGTCATTGTCGTGCTGCTGGCGATCTGGTGGTACATGACCCACAATCAAAAGCCAGCGGAGCCGGCGAAAACCGGGCAACTGGCTCCAATTGAATACGCGCTCCTGGCGGCGCCTTCGCCGGCCCGCCCGATGCACGACTGAAGACCGCGTTCGCGACATGGGGCTGGGGGCGCGCTTGTGGCGTTGGCTACGCGCGCCGCTGAGAGGAGCGGCGGCGCGATCTCAAGTCGGCATCATCTGTTTGATCGCATTGTCGGCGATCGCCGCGGGTTGCACAAGCCGTCCCTACGGCACGCTCGTCGTTGGAGCGAGCGCGCCTGACGCGACCCAGGTCGACCTCCTTGTGGCGACGACCCGCGCGCCCGTGCTTGAGCCGCCAGGCGTCATGTTCGGAGGATCCAGGGGACGGGGGCTGGATTTCGCCGATATCGTCGTGTCGATCCCTCCGGCCAGCGCGCGCCAGCCAGGGGACGTCACGCTCCCGTCCTCCCTGCCGGCCAATCCAGAGCGTGATTTCACCATTCTGCGCGCTGATCGCATGGACCTCGCTCAGGCCAAGGCCAGTTTCGACCAACGCGTCAGGCGCACGCCGGGCCGGCGGGTTCTCATTTTCGTCCACGGGTTCAACACCCGTTTCGAGGAAGCCGTCTATCGCTTCGCGCAGATTGTTCACGACGCGCGCGTCAATGTCGCTCCGGTGCTGTTCACCTGGCCTTCAGGCGGCAATGTGACCGACTACGTCCGTGATCGGGACAGTGCGGTGTATTCGCGCGACGCGTTGGAGGCGCTGCTGCAGGCCCTGGTCAAAGACCCGAACGTCAACTCGATATCCATCCTCGCCCACTCTATGGGCGGTTACCTGGCTATCGAATCGCTGAGGCAGATGGCGATCCGGGATCGCGGATTGTCGCCCAAGATCCGCGATGTGATGCTGGCTTCGCCTGACATCGACGTCGACGTCTTCAAGCGCCAGATCGCCGAAATCGACGCCGGGCCGCGGCCGGCGCAATTCACCCTGTTTATTTCGCGAGACGATCGGGCCCTTGGGCTATCAAGTTTTCTCGCCCGAGACTCGACGAGGCTGGGCTCGCTCGACCCGAACAAGGAGCCTTACCGTTCGATCCTGGAGCAAGGCAGGGTGCAGGTCATTGATCTCACCGGCATGGCCTCCAACGACTTCACCAACCACGGCAAATTCGCCAGTGGCGAAGTCGTTGGCGCGATCGGCCAGCGACTGGCGGAAGGTCAGTCGCTCTCCGACGCCAAGGGCGGTCTGATTGAATCGCTCGGCACGTTCACCAGCGGCGCGATCAATGTCGCCGCCGGCGTCGCCACCGGCGCGGTCGCTGCGCCGGGCGAGGTCTTTGATCCGACGAGGAACGAAAAGTCGGTCGACACCGCCGCGCAGGCCACGTCTTTGAACCAGTGATGGGGGCCGATGGACAAGGCGTTGCCGGTTCCTGTCGAACCACGCGGCGAGCTCACCATCCGGGTCGCCGCCATGCCGGCCGACACCAACGCCAACGGCGACATTTTCGGCGGCTGGGTCCTCAGCCAAATGGACGCGGCCGGCGGCATCGCCTCCGCCGAATATGCGAAGGGCGCGTCGTCACGATCGCCATCGACGCGATGACGTTTATCCGGCCCGTCAAGGTCGGCGACGTGCTCTCCGTCTACACCGCCATCGACGAGGTCGGCCGGACCTCGATGAAGGTCCATATTGAGGCCTGGGCGGGCCGGCGGGGGACGCATCACCTCGAGAAAGTGACCGACGCAACTTTCACCTTTGTCGCCATCGACGAGGATGGCAGGCCTCGCCCCGTCCGCGCCGGGCAGAGGCAAGGCGGAATTTAACGCGTCTGCGCCCGCCTCAGCGCGTCGCCATGAGAGCCGTCACCGCATAACGCTCAATATGCGGGCCTCATACGGAGTTCGCCTGGTCGATTCTCCTTGCCCTCGATCGCAAGCCAGCGGGCGCCATTTGTGAGTCCGTTTTAAGCGATTTCAATGGCTTGCGGCGCCATTTTGCACACCGGGCGGGGAGGGGTTTTCCTGCGAGTTGGGCATCGGCCTTTGGCCGACCTCGCTGAATGAAACGGCCGTTTTTCGGCCGGAATTTCGCGGTACCAGTTTGACGCCGACGGCAAGAGGTTGGTCTCTCAGTGATGCATGAAGCTCGTTTGCGAGTTGGACCCGGGACGCTTTGATGACCTCGACTTGCGCAAGGAGCGGCGCCGCTCCGAAGCCTGTTTTTTAGGATTTCCGATTTGGAAGCGTCCTTGCCGGCGGCGTTTGCCCAAGGAGGTTGCGATGGACGTGATCCATGATTGCGTCGCGGGCTTGGACGTTCACAAGGACACCGTCGTCGCCTGCGTGCGCACGATGTCGGGGCGCAAGGCGACGCGAGAATGTCGGACATACGAGACGACGACTGACGGTCTCCTGGTCTTGCTCGAATGGTTGAGCTCGAGCCGGTGCTCGGTGGCGGCGATGGAGGCGACCGGGGTCTATTGGCTGCCGGTGTGGAAGATCCTGAGCGACGGCGACTTCGAGCTCATCCTCGCCAACGCCGCGCACATCAAGGCGGTCCCGGGCCGCAAGACCGACATGAACGACGCGAATGTGGATCGCCGACCTCGGCCCGCGCACGGTCTGATCAAGGCGAGCTTCGTCCCCGACGAGGAGCTGCATGAACTGCGCACGCTGATGCGAACCCGCAAGCAGCTGACGCGCGAGCAGACGCGGCACGTTCAACGCATCCAGAAGACGCTGACCGAGGCCAACATTCGTCTGGATTCGGTGATCAGCGACATCATGGGCGCGAGCGGACGGCGCATGATCGAGGCGATGATCGCAGGCGAGCGCGATCCGCGCAAACTGGCCGCCCTCGCCCATCGCAGCGTCAAGGCCACGCCGAAGCAACTCTATGACGCGCTGCACGGGCGACTGACCGAGCACCACCGCTTTCTGCTCAAGCTCCATCTCGGGCAATGGGACGCGCTCGACGCTTCGATCCGGATCATCGATCGCGAAGTCGACGCTCGGGTGGCGCGCCTGGATGCGGCAGGGACCGGCCGATAAGGCCCGATTTTCCGACCTGATCGACCTCGCTCGACTCGATCCCTGGGGTCAACCGGCTGTCGGCCGTGAGCGTCCTTTCGGAGATCGGCGCGGACATGACCCGCTTTGAAACGGCCGGCCATTTGATCGCCTGGACGGGCCTCTGTCCCAGTCAGAACGAGAGCGCCGGCAAGCGCAAACGCACCCGACTGCGCAAGGGCGCCCCGTGGTTGAAGACCGCGCTGATCCAGTGCGCCTGGGCGGCCAAGAACGCCAAAACCAGCTACTACAAGGCGCAGTTCTTGCGCCTGCAGAGCCAGACGCGGCCCGCAAAAGGCGATCTGCGCCGTGGCCGCCTCGATCCTCACCGCGATCTATCACATGCTCAGCAACGGGACCGTCCACCAAGACCTCGGCGCCGACTATTTCGACCGCCGAATCCCCCGAAGCGAAAGTCGGGCGCCTCGTCCGCCAAATCGCCAAGCTCGGCTACGAAGTCACCGTCCAACCAACCCCACAAGCCGCATGACGCGCTCAACCAAAACCCATGGACCATCAACGCCCCACAGCCCAGTTTCTTTTTAGGGAGGGGCGATGACGTCGCGGATGGCCTGGAGAGGGCCGGTAGAGCGTCGGCGGGCGGGTTGGCGGGACGGCGCGATTGGACATGAAGGCGAAGAGATTTGGGCGAAGCTTTTCGATCGTGCTTTTCCATTTGACGGCGGCGGGATGGACGGGGGTCAGGGCGATGATCCGGTCGAACTCGGCTTTCAGGCGTCGTCTGTGCCGTTTAAGCGTGACGTCGTTCAATCTGTCGCGCCGCGCCGCCTCATCGCAGGCCAGAGCGAGAAAGTGGCGCAGCGCCGGGGCGAAGCCGCCGTCGCCCTCGTCAATCACCTATTGCGTGTCGCGCAGGAGATGGGGCAGACCTGCTGGTCCTTCTTCGCTCAGCCGGCCTGGGCGCCGTAGCGATCGGAGACCCAGACGTCCGGACGAACCTCGCCAAGGAACGCCCCGACCGCCTCCTTGGAGCGTCGGGGATGAGTGAGGAAACAGGCGTTCTGGCCATGGTGGAAAACCCACAGCCGCCAACTTCGTTTGCCAACCCGTAAGCCAGTTTCGTCGGAACAGATCACCCCGCCCGACAACAGCCGGGCGCGGATGGCGGCGCTGGCCGCGGCGAAGCGCTGGCGCGCGCCCAGGAGAATGTTGACCAGCGCGCCTTCGCTGGTGGGAAGGCCGAACACGTCGCCCATCAGGCGCGACAGCCGCTCGAAGCCGATCCCTTGGGTGAAGCGCAGATAGAGGACGAAGGCGCGCAGGTTGGGGCCGAACGGCGAGCCGGGCTCAAGGCCCGATGGAGCCTCGGCCTTGAACCGTCCTGCGCAACGGGGGCAGACGCCTGCGTGCCGCCTCACCTGCGTGACCTCGGGCGCAATCGGGGGAATCTCGATCCGGCCATAGATCTCGCAAGGTTCTTGCGGGCTCTGCCAGACGTCGGCGCCGCAATGCCCGCACGCTCGCCAGGATGGCGCGCTCCGGGTTGGGATGCAGCGGCCGATGCGCGCCCGGATGCGGCTTCTTCTTGCGACGGTTCTTGACGAACTCGGTCGCCGTCTTCTGGCCCCGGCTCGGCGGAAGGCTCGAATTATCCGGCGTCTCGGGCGGACGATCAAGCTTGGCCTGCAATTGGGCGACCAAGGCGCTCAGCCGCTCGATCGCCTCCGCCTGCGCCAACGCCGCGCCGATCAGTCCTTCCCGATCCAGCGAATCAAACGCCGCGCGATCCATCCACAGCTTAAATCAAAACCCAATTCCCCCGTCAAATCCCCCCAGGGTGAGCAATTACCTCGGAAATGGCGCCATAACCCATTGGAATCGCTCAAAACCGGCTCCAGAATGGGCGCCGGCTCGCGATCACTGGGAAGGGAAATCGGTCAGGCGAATTCCGTAGGGCCCTTCGCGTCTCGTCTCGAAGGCTTCACAGCGAGATCTGCGTCGCGACCCAGGCCGCGAACTCTGCGGGGACAGGCGAGCTTGCGACATGAGGGGTCAGGATGACGCGCGGATGGGTCCAGATCGGGTCGTCCGCGGCGGGAGGCTCGACCGGCAAAACATCCAGCGATGCGAGCGACAGATGGCCGGCGTCAAGGAGGCGCAGCAGAGCTGATTGTTCAACCGCATCGCCGCGCCCGACGTTTATGAACCCTGCGCCGCGCGGCAAAAGGCGAAGGCGTCGCTCATCGATAAGCCCCCGTGTCTCCTCCGTGGAAGGGAGCATGTTGATGAGAAGGTCGGGTTCTAGAAACATCGAGTCCAGTTTGCTCCAGCCCGATTGGACATCGACGATCGCGCTTGACTTGGGGGTTCGGGACCACGCGGCGACCTTGCAACCGAACTCATGGAGCAGTTCCGCCGCCGCTTGTCCCATCGGCCCAAAGCCAAGAATCGAGATGTGGCAACTCGCCACCGGGCCTCTCGGCTCCGGCGCCCAGCGCCTGGCTGGCCCGCGAATTACGCTGTCGGCGATGCGCCGGTGATGCAAGAGCACCTGCATCAAGACGAATTCGGCCATCGTGCGAGTCGATGCCGGTTCCCGACGGGGGAGGACTGGAACGTTCAAAGGACGCGAGGGATCACTGCTGAGATGATCCGTTCCTGCGCCGATTGAGACAATCTGCCTCAAATTCGGAAATTGTCCCAAGAAACCGGACGGCGGCGCCCATACGATCGCGACAGCGACCTCGCGCATTGCCCGCGCGTCAACCTCATCGCTTCGAAACGCTCGCCGATGAGGAAAGGCGGACCGGAACGCCTTGAGCCACGGCGCCGGATCCTCGCCTTCGACGTGGATCACGATTGCCCAATCGTCACCTTCGATTTGCATATTGCCCCGGCGGCGCTCTCAACGCCTATAAATATAGGCAATTTCGACTTCGAATCTCGCCTCGCGGAGGGGGCAATTCATGAGGAAAACAGTGAAGCTCGACCACGGCCTGGGCGCCCAAGCGGCCGGTATGGAATTTATTGTAGTCCAACCCCTTGATCGAGACGTTGCACTGACGACCCGTTCGTCATCCGAACAGATTTCTCAAGTGATCGTTCAGGAAGCAGCCTGCCGGGTCCATTTTGCGGCGGATTGCTTGGAAGTCATGAAAGCGCGGATAGAGCAACGGCATGTCTTCCGCGCGATTGAAGTGCAGCTTGCCCCAATGCGGCCGCGCGCCGTATTGCCTGAGGATCGCGTCGACATCGAGGAGATAGCTCCAATAGTCGATGCCCGGGCCGCCAGAGACGGAAATCGTCACGCTGGCGCGCTGGTCATAAGGGCTCAGCATCCCCAAATCGCCAGCGACGAAGCGATATTCAACCGGATAGATGCAATTCGTGTGCTTGGTTAGCATCAACTCATGGATTTGCAGCAAGACCTCCTTGCCGTTTTCAATCGGTACGGCGTATTCGAGTTCGTGGAAGTTCGGGATGTATTCAATCGGATAGATTTCCGAACTATAGGCGACCCGCTCGAAAGTCCTCTCGTTCGAGTATGCTGGTTCGTCGGTGGCGTTCATCACCTTCATCTCGCAAACGTCGTGCTCGCGCTTGACCCTTGAGACAGAGGCGACATCGGGCAGGCAGTAGAGGTGTCGGAACTCGGCGACCGGACACCAGAAGAAACTGAAATGGCGGTTATTCCTCGCCAGGTCGTCGTGCCTCTCCATGCAGGAATCGAAATCCTCGCGCCAGAGCGTCTCCTTGAGGTTGTATGCGGAGATAGCTTGCAGTGTGATTGTCGAAATTACGCCAAGCATGCCGATGGAAACCTGCGCAGCGGCCATCGTTTCGGTGTCCCGGTCGCCGTCGACTTCAAAGATCGATCCGTCGGGCTGAACCAGCCGCATGCCGACCGCCTGGGACGACAGACAGCCAAGCCCGATTCCGGTGCCGTGTGTGCCGGTCGAGAGGGCGCCGGCGATCGCCTGGGTGTCGATATCGCCTTGATTGGCAAGCGACAGGCCGATCCGTTTCAGATCGCGGCCGATATCGCCGATCCTGGCGCCTGCGCGCACGACGACGCGCTTGCGATCGAGGTCGGCGCTGACGAGCCCCTGCATGTTCTTCAAGCTCAGCAGCAGGCCGCTGGTAACCACCACGGGTGTGAAGGAATGGCCGGAGCCGGCCACGCGGATGGGGAGATTTTCCTTCAAGGCCTCGCGCACGAGAGCAGCCAACTCGTCTTCCGAACCAGGCTCCGCCTTGCACCGTGCGATGAACGATTGGTTGCCAACCCAGTTACGCCAGTGCCCGCCTGGCGGCAGCTGCGCTGACGACATTTGCTTAACATCGGTCATGTCGTCGCTCCCCAGACCGCTTGCATCGCTCGGGCCCACGCGGTCGTCCCGCGCTTACCAACAACGTCGGACGCCGAGAGACCGCGCTGATCACACAAGCGGTATCAAGGAAGCGCTGCTCTGAAAAGAAGTTGTGCGTTGAAATTTCAAGCAGAGATGATCGCCTCGCGCCGCGTGTTTATCGCCGCGGCGCGGAGCGTGCGCGCCGGCCGGCCAGCGAGTACCTCCTTAGCTGATGGTTCAAGCCGACGCCGAGCGCGGCGCGCCGAAATCCAGATCATTCGCTGCTCTTCCAGCCATTTTCGCTCGAAGAAAAGCGCTAATGGTCGATAAAGCCTAGGACCGTCTGATTGAACAGCTGTGTCGCCTCGAGATGCCCGAGATGGCCGACGCCATCGAAAACTCTCACGTTGGCGTTGGCCATGCGGGCCGCCAGCGTTTGCGCGAGATCGACGTTCTTGCCCATCTTCGCCCGCAATTCCGGCGGCGCGAACGGACGCCCCGGCGCGTTGTGGTCGTTGGCGCCCATGATGAACAGGGTCGGCCGATCGATGAGCGGAATCTCGTGCGCCACCGGTGTCCTGGGAATAGATCATCTGATAGGAAGCGACGAACGCTTGAGCCAGCGTGGACTTCCCCGCTCTCCTTGATCTCTTCGCGCAGCTGGACGAATGGCTCGATCGCGCTCGACGGCAGGCTCAGCGCATAGTTGGTCATCAATTGTTTGCGATAGCCGTCCGCGGTCAACGCGCGTTCGTTGTTCGCAAGCGTTTCGTCGGTCACCGGCGGCGCGTAGAAGCGGTCACGTCTTCCAAGCCAATTGGCGAGTAGAGGACAAGGCGATCGATGCGCGGCCCGTAAGCGCGCGCCAATCTGACCGCGAGCATCCCGCCCATCGAATGCCCGACCAGGTCGAAGCGGTCCACGTTTCTGGAGACTATCAAGCAGCGCGATGGTGG
>CAWGBF010000013.1:0-441410 GCA_963820775.1 uncultured Alphaproteobacteria bacterium | reverse complement strand
GGAGCGACGACATGACCGATGTTAAGCAAATGTCGTCAGCGCAGCTGCCGCCAGGCGGGCACTGGCGTAACTGGGTTGGCAACCAATCGTTCATCGCGCGGTGCAAGGCGGAGCCTGGTTCGGAAGACGAGTTGGCTGTCGTGCGCGAGGCCTTGAAGGAAAATCTCCCCATCCGCGTGGCCGGCTCCGGCCATTCCTTCACACCCGTGGTGGTTACCAGCGGCCTGCTGCTGAGCTTGAAGAACATGCAGGGGCTCGTCAGCGCCGACCTCGATCGCAAGCGCGTCATCGTGCGCGCAGGCGCAGGATCGGCGATTGGCCGCGACTGAAACGAATCGGCCTGTCGCTTGCCAATCAAGGCGATATCGACACCCAGGCGATCGCCGGCGCCCTCTCGACCGGCACACACGGCACCCGGAATCGGGCTTGGCTGTCTGTCGTCCCAGGCGGTCGGCATGCGGCTGGTTCAGCCCGACGGATCGATCTTTGAAGTCGACGGCGACCGGGACACCGAAACGATGGCCGCTGCGCAGGTTTCCATCGGCATGCTTGGCGTAATTTCGACAATCACACTGCAAGCTATCTCCGCATACAACCTCAAGGAGACGCTCTGGCGCGAGGATTTCGATTCCTGCATGGAGAGGCACGACGACCTGGCGAGGAATAACCGCCATTTCAGTTTCTTCTGGTGTCCGGTCGCCGAGTTCCGACACCTCTACTGCCTGCCCGATGTCGCCTCTGTCTCAAGGGTCAAGCGCGAGCACGACGTTTGCGAGATGAAGGTGATGAACGCCACCGACGAACCAGCATACTCGAACGAGAGGACTTTCGAGCGGGTCGCCTATAGTTCGGAAATCTATCCGATTGAATACATCCCGAACTTCCATGAACTCGAATACGCCGTACCGATTGAAAACGGCAAGGAGGTCTTGCTGCAAATCCGCGAGTTGATGCTAACCAAGCACACGAATTGCAGGTCTATCCGGTTGAATATCGCTTCGTCGCTGGCGATTTTGGGGATGCTGAGCCCTTATTACCAGCGCGCCAGCGTGACGATTTCCGTCTCTGGCGGCCCGGGCATCGACTATTGGAGCTATCTCCTCGATGTCGACGCGATCCTCAGGCAATACGGCGCGCGGCCGCATTGGGGCAAGCTGCACTTCAATCGCGCGGAAGACATGCCGTTGCTCTATCCGCGCTTTCATGACTTCCAAGCAATCCGCCGCAAAATGGACCCGGCAGGCTGCTTCCTGAACGATCACTTGAGAAATCTGTTCGGATGACGAACCGGTCGTCAGTGCAACGTCTCGATCAAGGGGTTGGACTACAATAAATTCCATACCGGCCGCTTGGGCGCCAGGTCGTGGTCGAAATTCACTGTTTTCCTCATGAATTGCCCCCTCCGCGAGGCGAGATTCGAAGTCGAAATTGCCTATATTTATAGGCGTTGAGAGCGCCGCCGGGGCAATATGCAAATCGAAGGTGACGATTGGGCAATCGTGATCCATGTCGAAGGCGAGGATCCGGCGCCGTGGCTCAAGGCGTTCCGGTCCGCCTTTCCTCATCGGCGAGCGTTTCGAAGCGATGAGGTTGACGCGCGGGCAATGCGCGAGGTCGCTGTCGCGATCGTATGGGCGCCGCCGTCCGGTTTCTTGGGACAATTTCCGAATCTGAGGCAGATTGTCTCAATCGGCGCAGGAACGGATCATCTCAGCAGTGATCCCTCGCGTCCTTTGAACGTTCCAGTCCTCCCCCGTCGGGAACCGGCATCGACTCGCACGATGGCCGAATTCGTCTTGATGCAGGTGCTCTTGCATCACCGGCGCATCGCCGACAGCGTAATTCGCGGGCCAACCAGGCGCTGGGCGCCGGAGCCGAGAGGCCCGGTGGCGAGCCGCCACATCTCGATTCTTGGCTTTGGGCCGATGGGACAAGCGGCGGCGGAACTGCTCCATGAGTTCGGCTGCAAGGTCGCCGGCGTGGTCCCGAACCCCCAAGTCAAGCGCGATCGTCGATGTCCAATCGGGCTGGAGCAAACTGGACATTCGACGTTTCTAGAACCCGACCTTCTCATCAACATACTCCCTTCCACGGAGGAGACACGCGGGCTTATCGATGAGCGACGCCTTCGCCTTTTGCCGCGCGGCGCAGGGTTCATAAACGTCGGGCGCGGCGATGCGGTTGAACAATCAGCTCTGCTGCGCCTCCTTGACGCCGGCCATCTGTCGCTCGCATCGCTGGATGTTTTGCCGGTCGAGCCTCCCGCCGTGGACGACCCGATCTGGACCCATCCGCGCGTCATCCTGAACCCTCATGTCGCAAGCTCGCCTGTCCCCGCAGAGTTCGCGGCCTGGGTCGCGACGCAGATCTCGCTGTGAAGCCTTCGAGACGAGACGCGAAGCGCCCTACGGAATTCGCCTGACCCATTTTCCTTCCCAGTGATCGCGAGCCGGCGCCCATTCTGGAGCCGGTTTTGAGCGATTTCGATGGGTTATGGCGCCATTTCCGAGGTAATTGCTCACCCTGGGGGGATTTGACGGGGGAATCGGGCTCTGATTCTAAGCTGTGGATGGATCGCGCGGCGTTTGAATCGCTGGATCGGGAAGGACTTATTGGCGTCGCCTTGGCGCAGGCGGAGGCGATCGAGCGGTTGAGCGCGAATGTGGGGGCGCTCCGGCGGAATCGCCGAATTGCGGGCGAAGCTGGATCGTCCGCCCAAGACGCCGGACAATTCGAGCATCCCGCCGAGCCGGGGCCACAAGCCGGCGACCGAGTTCGTCAAGAACCGTCGCAAGAAGAAGCCGCATCCGGGCGCGCATCGGCCGCTGCATCCCAATCCGACGCAGCGGCGCGACGTTCTGGCGAGCGTGCGGGCATTGCGGGGCCGACGTCTCGCACAGCCCGCAAGAGCCTTGCGAGGTCTACGACCGGATCGAGATTCCCCCGATCGCGCCCGAGATCACGCGGGTGAGCCTGCATGGCGGGGTCTGCCCGTGCTGCGCCAAGCGCTTCAAGGCCGAAGCGCCGGCGGGGCTCGAGCCAGGCTCGCCGTTCGGCCCCAACCTGCGGGCCTTCGTCATCTATCTGCGCTTCACCCAGGGCGTCGCCTTCGAGCGGCTGTCGCGCCTGATGAAAGACCTGTTCGGCCTTTCGATCAGCGAAGGCGCGCTCGTCAACATTCTCCTGGGCGCGCGCAAGCCCTTCGCCGCAGCCAGCGCCGCCATCCGCGCCCGGCTGTTGACGGGCAGGGTGATCTGTTCCGACGAAACCGGCTTGCGGGTCGGCAAGCGAAGCTGGTGGCTGTGGGTTTTCCACCATGGCGAAAATGCCTGTTTCCTCACCCATCCCCGACGCTCCAAGGAGGCGGTCGAACAGTTCCTCGGCGACGTTCGTCCGCACGTCTGGGTCTCCGATCGATACGGCGCCCAGGCCGGCTGGGCCACGAAACACCAGCAGGTCTGCCTTGCCCATCTCCTGCGCGACACCCAATACGTCATCGACGAGGGCGACGGCGTCTTCGCCCCGGCGCTGCGACACTTCATCGGCTCTGCCTGCGACGAAGCGGCGCGGCGCGACAAATGGAACGACGTCACTCTCAAAATCGCACAGAGACGCCTCGAAAGCCGAACTCGACCGGGTCCTCGCCGTGACCCCCGTCCATCCCGCCGCCGTCAAATGGAAAAGCACGATCGAAAAGCTTCGCCCAAATCTCTTCGTCTTCATGTCCAACCGCGACGTCCCGCCAACCCGCCCGCCGACGCTCTACCGGCCCTCTCCAGGCCATCCGCGACGTCATCGCCCCTCCCTCGCAGGAAAACCCCTCCCCGCCCGGTGTGCAATTTCGTAGGCCATGCCCTGCGGATAGGAAATCGCCTCCAGCTGGAGGCCCCAGGGCGCATTGAAATAGACGATCGCCTGCCCCGCGGCAGGCCCTTCTGTGATAGGAATTGGCCCCATCATCGTCTTGACGCCCTTGGCGCGGAGATAGTCCGCCGCGGCCTTGATGTCGTCAACGTAGAACGCGATGTGATAGCCGCCGATGTCGCTATTCTTCGGTTGGACCACCTTCTGATCCGGCGACTGATAGGCTGAAGAGCTCGATGTTCGAGCCCATGCCGCAGCGGACCAATGTGATCTGCTTGATCACCGTCTTCGGATCGACGCCGAGCGCGTCCTTCATGAACGTGACGTTCGGCTCAGGATCAGCGATAGGTCCGAACGACATCGCCTTCTTGCAGCCGAGGACATCAACGAAGAAGGTCAGCGCCTCGTTCATGTCGGGCGCCGTGATTCCGGTATGGTCATGCCCTCGCATTCCCGGCAGCCCGTCAGCGTGGGCAGCGCCGATCCCCAGTGTCATGGTCAACGTCGCAGCCGCGCTGCAAACCACGCTCTTTCACATAGCCTTCTCCCTCCTGCCCACGGCCCTGCTCCACCGCCTCGTTACGCTGCGACCTCCGCGGCCCGTGCTTCGTCGAAGCCAGTTTGGACTAACCATCGGAAGAGAGATCGCGTCGCTGGGCGCGTGCGTAATACTCGAACACCGCACGAGCTTTGGCCTCTGCCTTCGCCCGACCGATCGCAACTCCATGAAACGACATCGACTCCGCAATGAAGCGGAGAATTTTGTGACGCGGATCGGACGACGGGTCAACACGAGTGATGTGATCTCGCCCCGTCGCCGATTCCTCTCCAGGATCGCTGCTGCTTGCGGCAGCATGCTGCGAAGAGTTGCGCTCGAAGCCCGTTGATTAGGCGCCGCGCGCCTTGACTCTCCTGTTGAAGCTGTGATGCTGCCGTCCGTCGATCAGCACGAGCGGATCGGCGAGCATTTCGCCCGAAAGGGCTTTGGGCATTTGCGCCCCGCGGCGCAGTTCCTAATGGAGCTGCATCGTGGGGCGTTTTCGTTGAGGCGATATGACGACTTTGCGTGCTCGGCATCCTCTTCTCGACCTCCGGTGATTACGGGGTGCTCGGTCAAGACTGCCGTGACGGGGCGATGACCGCGATCGCGGAGCTGCGAGGCGCTTAGCTCAGTCTCGATCGAGCCGGTCTTCGGAGATCCCGCCGGCTCGAGCGAGCGTTATATCGAACTGGCGCGAAAGATGCTCCAGGAGGACGGGTGCCGGCACGTGATCGGCACGGTGACGTCGCAAGCGCGCAAGGACGTCATTCCCGTCATCGAGAAGCACGACGCCCAGCTCTGGTACGTTTGCCCCTATGAAGGCTTCGAGGCCAATCCGAATGTGATCTACACGGGCGCCTGTCCGAACCAGCACCTCCTGCCGCTTTTCGAGCACATGCTGCCGGCCTACGGGCGGCGCGTCTATCTGGCCGGCGCAAACTATATCTGGGGCTGGGAGATGAACCGCCTCGCGCGCGAGATCGTGACAGAGGCGGGCGGCGAGATCGTCGGCGAACGTTGCTTGCCCATCGGTGATACGGACGTCGAGCGCATCGTCGCCGAGGTCGCCGCACGCCGACCGGACTTCATTCTCAGCAATATGCTCGGGCCCTCGAACCACGCTTTCCTGCGAGCCATGCAGCGAGCTCGGACGGCGCGATCCTGCTTTCGGCCCGGAGCGCTGTCCGGTCGTGAGCTGCGATCTGACCGAATGCGAATTGCCCGAGATTGGGTTCGGCGTCGCGGACGGGCAATTGGCCGCCGCGTCCTACTTCGACAGTCTCGACAGTGTCGCGAACCGCGCTCTCAAAGCGCAGGTCGCGGCGCGCTTCGGCTCCGAGCGGCGGGTGTCGAGCTATTTCGCAACCAGCTACGCGACGGTTCGCCTGTGCGTGGAGGCCGTGACCCGTTGCGGAACCGATGATCCTATCGAAGTTCGGTCTGCCCTTGCCGGCCTGGAGACGCCGGGTCCCCTTGGACCTCTGCGTATTGATCCTGCAACCAACCACGCCAATCTGCCGTTTCTGCTCGGGCGGATATCAGGGGCCGATTTCATCATCCTTGAGGCGAGACCGGCCGCCGTGGCCGACCCCTATCTGATCCGCAGGCGAACGACCGCTCCGCCGCGCCGCGCGCCGCCGCAGCTCCGGATCGTCTCATGAAAGAGACCCTCAGCTTCCTTGGCCAGAGAGCCGTTATCCTGCATCGCCCCGGCGACACGACCGATCGTCTCGTTCGCCAATGCGTGCTGCTTGGACTTCGCGCCGAAGCGCGCTGGCGCCCGTTGCGCGCGGTCGAGGACGTCGACATCGTTCTTGTTGACGCCGACGAGGGATGGGATGGGCTCCTGCCGTGGACGGCCTGCCGAAAAGCCAGCGCCGCTCGTCGCGTTGCTGGCCTCTGAGGCGCCCGGTCGCATCGCCTGGGCGCTCGATCAAGGCGCTGATGCGCTGATCGCCAAACCTGTCAGTGCTTCCGCTGTCTATCCGGCGCTTGTGATGGCGACACGCCGGCATGCGGAGGCCCGACAACTCAACGAACGCATCGCGAGGCTCGAAGAGCGCGTGCGGCTGCGTCCGCTTGTCCACGCCGCCGTGCGGACCTTGATGACCGCGGAGGGTTGCGACGAGAACGAGGCCTATGGCCGACTGCGTCGCGAGGCGATGCAGACGCGGCTGACCCTCGAGCAAACCGCGGCGTCCATTCTCGCCAGCCCGCGGAAACAAGCGGGATGAAGCGAGCGCTTGCAGAGATCGCTCGCCAGCCTGCGACTTGTGTGGCGGTCCTCCTGATCGCAGCCGTCGTCTTCGCCGCCATTGCGGCGCCGTGGCTTGCGCCCTTCTCGCCCGACGCCCAGCCGTTCGACGGCCTGTCGTCGGACGGCGCGCCGCTGCCGCCCGGGTCGAAATATTGGCTCGGCACGGACACGCTTGGCCGCGATCTCCTGTCGCGGCTTCTCTTCGGCGCCCGCACCTCGCTCGTCATCGGACTGGTCGCGAACGGCGTCGCGGTCTTGATCGGAATGATCGTTGGGGTCGTGGCCGGCTATGTGAGCGGGTTTGTCGGGAATGCGCTGATGCGCTTCACCGATCTCATGATGGCCTTCCCGGCGCTTCTGCTCGCGATCGTTCTCGCGGCCCTGCTGAGGCCCAGCCTCTGGATCGTCGCGTTGGTGATCGCCCTCGTCAATTGGGTGCAGGTGGCGCGCATCATCTACACCGAGACGCGCGGGCTCGTGGAGCGCGACTTTATCCTCGCCGAACGCTCGCTCGGCGCCGGGCATATGCGCATCCTGTTTCGTCACATCGCGCCGCATCTTTTGCCGAGCGCGATCGTGTGGGGAACGCTCGGCGTCGCGACGACGGTGCTTTTGGAGGCGACGCTCTCCTTTCTCGGCGTCGGCGTGCAGCCGCCGCAGCCCTCGTGGGGCAACATCATCTACGAGAGCCAGAGCTACTTCCAGGCCGCGCCGTGGCTCGTGTTCATCCCCGGCGCCATCATTCTGGCGACCGCCCTTTCCTTCAATCTTGTCGGCGACGCCCTGCGCGACCTGCTCGACCCGACCCAGCGGGGGCGCGGCTGATGGCGGGGCTGCTGGCTCGGCGGCTGATCCAGGCGGTCGCCGTTCTGCTTGGCGTCGCGATCATCACTTTCCTGCTTCTGCACTATCTGCCCGCCGATCCGGCGGCGCTCGTCGCTGGCCGCAGCGCCAACGCGCAAATGATCGCCAATGTTCGCCACCAGCTTGGCCTCGATCTGCCTCTGCCTTTGCAGTTCTGGCGCTACCTGACTGGGCTCGTCCAAGGCGACCTTGGACGCTCCTATATCCAGCGCAGCGAAGTCGCCACGCTCATCCTGGCGCGCATTCCCGCGACGCTCGTGCTGATGGCGTGCGGCATTCTCGTCGAGGTCGCGCTGGGGCTGACGTTCGGCGTCATCGCGGCCTTGCGGCGCAACGGCTTCGTCGATCGCATCGTGATGATGTTCGCGTTTCGTCGGCGTGTCGTCGCCGCAATTCGTGGTCGCGCTCCTGCTGCTCTATGTCTTCGCCGCTCGTCTAGGCTGGTTTCCGATGAGCGGCTTCGGCACGCCGGCGCATGTCGTCCTGCCGGCGCTGACGCTCGGCCTCCTGGGCGCCGGATGGTACGCGCGAATGGTGCGTTCGGCGATGATCGACGTCCTCAATCAGGACTACGTCCGCACCGCTCGCGCCAAAGGCCTGAGCGGTTCGCGCGTCGTCCTCAGGCACGCCCTGCCGAACGCGCTTCTGCCCATCGTCGCGATGATCGGGATCGACATCGGTCAGTTCATGGGCGGCGTCGTCGTGGTCGAGGCCGTCTACGGTTGGCCCGGTATCGGACAACTTGCCTGGCAGGCGATCCAGGAAGTGGACGTGCCGATCATCATGGGCGTGACGCTCGTGTCCTCGCTCGCGATCGTGCTCGGCAATCTGCTCGCCGATCTCGTAGCGCCGCTGCTTGATCCGAGAATCCGCGTCCGATGAGTTCAAACAGGAGGGAGAGATGATGAACAGGAAATTGCTGAAGAGCGCCGCGATGGCGCTGGTGCTCAGCGCGGGCCTCGCGACTTTCGCCCGCGCCGACGACGCCGCAATCAGGGCGGCACGATCGTCGTCACCTATAAGGACGACATGGCGACTCTCGACCCCGCCATTGGTTACGACTGGCAGAATTGGTCGATGATCAACAGCCTGTTCTCGCGCCTCGTCGACTACAAGTTCGGCACGACCGAGATCGTTCCCTCGCTCGCCGACAGCTGGACCATATCGCCCGACGGGCTGGTCTACACGTTCAAGCTCAACCCCAAGGCCAAGTTCACCAATGGCCGGAAGGTCACGGCGGCGGATATCAAATATTCGATTGAGCGCACCGTGAATCCGAAGACGCAAGGGCCTGCCGGCGGCTTCTTTCATTCCATCGTCGGCCAGGACAAGATGGCGGACGGCTCGGCGACGACCATCTCCGGCATCGAGACGCCCGACGACTCCACGATCAAGTTTACGCTGAGCCAGCCCGACGCCACCTTCCTCAACGTGCTCGCGCTCAATTTCGCCTCCGTGGTGCCGAAGGAAGTCGTCGAGGCCGAGGGCGCCGACTTCGGCAAGAAGCCGGTCGGCTCGGGCGCCTTCAAGCTTGACGAATGGGTGCCCGGCCAGCGTCTCGTCTTCTCGCGCAACGCCGACTATTTCCGCGAGCGCCCGAATCTCGATGGCTTCAAAGTCGAAATCGGCCAGGAGCCGCTCGTCGCGATCTTCGAGACTCCAGAAGGGCGAGGTCGACATCGCCGGCGACGGCATCCCGCCGGCCAAGTATCTGGAGATCAAGAACTCTCCCGACGCCAAGGACTTGATCGTCGACCGCGAGCAGTTCGAGACGAGCTACATCACGATCAACACGACCAAGAAGCCGCTGGACGATGTGCGCGTCCGCAAGGCCATCAACATGGCGATCAACAAGGATCGCATCGTGCGCATCATCAACGGCCGCGCGACGCCGGCCAACCAGGTGCTGCCGCCGCTGATGCCTGGCTACGACAAGGCCTACAAGGGTTATCCATACGATGTCGAAGGCGCGAAGAAGCTCATGGAGGAGGCCGGCCTCAAGGATGGCTTCTCGACCACGCTCTACGCGATGAACACCGATCCGAATCCGCGTATCGCCCAGGCGATCCAGCAGGACCTGGCGGCCATCGGCATCAAGGCGGAGATCAAGGCGCTGGCGCAGCCGGAGGTCATCGCGGCAGGCGGCAACAAGGATCAGGCCGCGCTCACGTGGTCGGGCGGCATGGGCTGGATCGCCGACTTCCCCGACCCATCCGACTTCTACGGGCCGATTCTCGGTTGCGGCGGCGCGATCGCGGGCGGATGGAACTGGTCATGGTTCTGCGACAAGAGCTTCGAGGATCGCGCGACCAAGGCGGACGCCATGTCGAAGCCCGAGCAGAAGGATGAGCGGTTCAAGGTCTGGTCGCAGATCTTCACCGATATCCAGTCGCAGCAAGCGCCATGGGCGCCCGTGTTCAACGAGCGGCGCGTCGTCGCCAAGTCGAAGCGCATGGGCGGAGCGGACGCGGTCTACATCGATCCGACGCGCGTCATCGACTACGAGGCCATCTACATCAAGAAGTGATCCGCGCGGCCTCGCCCTCGGTGCGGGCCATCCTGTGCCATCAGGGCGAGGCCGTCGCGTTTTGAGCGCAGATTGCTCGCGATAGGAGGTGTCCGATAGCACGCCTCCCTTGCTGCGCATGAACTGGTGAAAACGCCTCGCTGCCGCTTGCTGGAGGCACGGCGGCGGCTCCTCGCACACGACTTGAAGGACATCCTATGTGCGTCGCCTGCAACCATACGATCCATCGCAAGAACCATAACTTCGCCTGGAGCCGCGACTTCACGCCGGCGCTAAGGTGCAAGCCTGGCGAGACGATCCACTTCGAGTGCCTGGACGCTGGCGACGGGCACTTCAAGCGCGGCTCGACCTCCGCCGACGTGGCGACGCTCGACTTCAGCCGGGTCAATCCCGTGACCGGGCCGGTCTATGTCGAGGGCGCGCAACCGGGCGATGCGCTCAAGATCACCTTCCGAAAGTTTATCCCCTCCGGTTTCGGCTGGACGGCCAACATTCCCGGCTTCGGCCTGTTGGCCGACCAGTTTCCCGATCCCGCGCTCCACCTTTGGACCTACGATCCTTCAACGATGGCGCCGGCGCTCTTTGGTCCGAAGGGGAAGGTGCCTCTGAAGGCGTTCGCCGGCGAAGTCGGCCTCGCGCCGGCGGAGCCTGGCCAGCATTCCGTCGTGCCGCCGCGCGCGGTCGGCGGCAACCTCGACATCCGCGATCTCGCAGAGGGAACGACGCTCTATCTGCCCGTAGAGGTCGAGGGCGGACTGTTCTCGATCGGCGACACGCATGCGGCGCAGGGCGATGGCGAAGTGTGCGGCACCGCCATCGAAAGCCAGATGGACGTTGAATTGACGCTCGATCTGGTCAAGGGCGCCAATCTCAAGAGCCCGCGCTTCTCGACGCCGGGTCCTGTTACGCGTCATCTCGACGGCGCGGGTTACGAGGCGACGACCGGCCTCGGACCGGATCTGATGACGGCTACGCGGGAAGCGGTCTCGCGCATGATCGATCTGCTCGCGGCCGAGCACGGCCTCAATCCCATCGACGCCTATCTGCTCCTCTCCGTCTGTGGAGATTTGCGCATCAGCGAGGTCGTGGATCAGCCGAACTGGATCGTCTCCTTCTACTTTCCTCGGATCGTCTTCACCTAAATGACGGAGCCCATTCTCGCTGTTCGGGATCTCTCCGTCGACGCGCGGACGCCTGAAGGTTTGCGCCCGGTGCTCGAAGACGTGAGCTTCACGCTTCATCCCGGCGAGACCTTGTGCCTGGCGGGAGAATCGGGCTCGGGCAAGTCGCTGACGGCGCTTTCCATCATGCGCCTGCTCTCGCTGTCGCTGAAGCCGCGGTCGGGATCGATTCGTCTCGCTGAACGCGAACTGACGACTTTGAGCGAACGGGCCATGCGGCGCGTGCGCGGCGGGGAGATCGCGATGATCTTCCAGGAGCCGATGACGTCGCTCAATCCAGTCATGTCGATCGGCGCGCAGCTCACGGAGGCCATTCGCGCGCATGACGGCGCCGACGGCAGAACGGCGGAAGCCCGCGCCCTCGCGATGCTTGAGGCCGTGCACATCACCGAGCCAGCGCGGCGCGTGGGCCAGTACCCGCACGAGCTGTCGGGCGGCATGAGGCAGCGCGTGATGATCGCAATGGCGCTGTCGTGCCGGCCAAAAGTGCTGATCGCCGACGAGCCGACCACCGCCCTCGACGTCACCGTCCAGGCACAAATCCTCAACCTCATGCGGGAGCTTCGCGCCGACTTCGGCGCGGCCATCCTGCTCATTACCCATGACATGGGGGTGGTCGCCGAAATGGCCGACCGCGTGGCGGTCATGAAGTCCGGGCGTGTGGTGGAGCAAGGCCCGACCCTTGACATTTTCGAGCAGTCCGCGTGAGGCCTATACCCGCCAATTGCTCGACGCCGTGCCCGTACTCGGCGCCTTCGCCGGAACGGACGGGCCCCCCCGCGTGAGTTCCGCGCCGCCGATTGGGCCGTCCCGCGACCCAGTTCTCTTCGTGCATGAACTCAGTGTGACCTATGGCCGCGCGGCCCGCTGGTTCGGCCGAGGCGAGGCGTCGGCGCCGACGGTCAAAGGCGTCAGCTTTGAGCTGCCCGCAGGACGCACGCTCGGCCTAGTCGGCGAAAGCGGCTCGGGCAAGTCGACGATCGGAAAGGCCGTGCTGGGTCTCATTCCTTTCTCGGGCGAGGTCGTCATCGACGGCGTCTCGATTACGGGCCTGTCCTCCGCAGAAATGAAGCCCGTGCGGCGCAAGGCGCAGATGATCTTTCAGGATCCGTACGCTTCGCTCGATCCGCGCATGTCGGTCGGCGCCGCCATCGCAGAGCCTCTCGCGATCCACGGCGTCGGAACAGCCGCCGAGCGGCGCGAGCGCGTCGCGATGCTGCTGAAGCGCGTTCACCTCTTCGCCTGATCATGCGAGCCGCTATCCGCACGAGTTCTCCGGCGGGCAGCGCCAGCGCATCTGCATCGCCCGGGCGCTGGCGCTCGAACCGCGCGTCATCGTGGCGGACGAAAGCGTGTCGGCGCTCGACGTGTCGGTGCGCGGCCAGGTGCTGGACCTGCTTCTCGAACTGCAGGAGGAGATGGGGCTAGCCTATCTTTTCATCTCGCACGATATGGCCGTGATCGAACGCATGAGCCACGACGTCGCCGTGATGCGCGACGGCGAGTTCGTGGAATACGGAACCCGACGACAGGTCTTTGAGAACCCGGTTCAGGACTATACGAAGGCCCTGATGCGGGCTGTTCCCGTGCCTATTCCCCGACGCGCGACAAACGATCTTCGACCCATGCTGCAGCAGATATAAATTCGCAGTCGGGTTGGCCAACCTTGGGCGCTTCGGCTCAGCCTGAACATGAGGTATCGTGGCGGAGAGGAAGTCCGTCACGGGCACACCCCGAGTTCGCAGGCTTCCTCGCCGTCAGAATAATTAGTCCTTGTTGGTCGGTGCGACCCGTCTGTTCACCCGATTGAACCGCTCGTCGCGGACACGCGCTCAACGGGCAAGTCGGATGATTACCCAGCGTCGTAATAAGGAACGACATAGGGACCCTCGGGGATCACCGCGACACACGGATCCTCGGCCAGGGCGATGCTGCGAGCGATCGTCTCGTCGAGATTGGCGATTGCTTCGACCCCGGTCAACGCACGCTCTTCGTCCGACAAGCCGGAGGTATAGAGCGAGATTCGACCGACGCGCATCGGTTTAAGCTGCATTTCGGTCTGCCATTCGTCGACGTCCGCCAAACACTTGGCGGTCAGAGTCGCAAGGAATTTGTCGGGACCCAGTTCGATCAACCGGCGTTGGGCGGCGCGAAATTCCTTCGACCCGAATCCTTCTGAGCATTCGGAAGCGATGATCAGCGTGCCGCCGGGCGCCAAGATATCCATTGGGGTCACCATCCCCTTGATCGTTTGATAATAGGTCTTGTCGAGTGGATAACCTGCCGAGGAAGTGACAACCGTCTTGAACTTGCGTCGCGCCGGCACGCGGATGGCGCCGTTCACGAATTCCACTGCGGCGGCGTGGCTCGCGACAATCTCGCCGAAATTCACGTAAGCAAGATCGCGATCGTCGTCGATAACTGTATTGAGACCGTAGAGATCGCCAAGCTGGCGGACGATCTCGAGCTGTTCCTCGTGAAGCGGATTGCCAATCAGATTGCACTGAACGGCGAGCGGATCTTCCATGAAACGCGCGGAATGGAAGGTGCGGATGGTTTCATGGTGGGCGACGCCAGGGGCGATGACCTTGCGGCCGCCAGACCAGCCAGCCATGAAATGCGGTTCGACCAGACCGGTGGCGATGCGCAAATCCGCCTCGACGAAACGGCGGTCGAGCTTGATCGGCGTTCCACGGGTCGCGGTGAATCCGAGATCGACATGATCGGCGTCATTGCGAGCGTCATGGTTCTCGATTCGGACCCGCTCCATGACCCACGGATCGCCAATCAGTTCAGCAAGCTCTTCGCCAAGGTTTGGCCGATGCAGGCCGGTCGCGACGAGTATGATGATGCGGTCGAGCGCAATGCCTGAAGCCGCCATGGTTTCGATCATTGGCCGCAAGAAGAGATGGTTGGGCACTGGCCGCGTGATGTCGCAGATGAGTATGCAGGCGCTTTCGCGTCCACGGGCGAGTTCCGCCAGCGAAGTTGAATCGGTCGGTTCCGACAAAGCCTGTCCAACTACTGCTGCAGGATCGACAATCTTTTGAAGCTTGCCCTTTTCGATCAGGGTGACTTTCGCGTGCGCGGGCATGCGCAGATCAAGTTCTCCGCGACCGTACAGAAGGGCGATCGATTCAGAGACTGACACGTGGAATTCTCGCTATCGTCGGCTAGGATCGCCTAAGCCTGAGCCCAGCCCCCGCCGAGGCCCCACTGGCATTCCCTTTGAGCCCGTGGGTGTCAGAGGAGCATCCGTATTGATCGAACATAGGACGCCGATTGTCAATTTCGAGCGGAATAAGGGAGCGGCCTTCACCCCATAGCTCGCGCTCGCCGGCTCACCCCCGACATGAAGAGCACGACCCTCTGACGGCCAGAACCGCCGCGATATCGTATGCCGGGCCTGATGCCGAATACGCTATATTCGGCGCCTAAAGATCGCCGCGCCACCGGGAGTGAGGAGAGTTTTTTGGACATTCATCTCGACCCGCTCGGCGGCTTGTCAGGCGACATGTTCGTCGCCGCGCTTCTCGACGCCTTCCCCGAACATTGGCCGCACGTCCAATCGACGATCGCTTCCTTGAGCCTTGGGGCCGAAGCCGAATGCAGGCTCGCGCCGCATCGCGATCATTCCTTCGCCGGACGTCGATTTGTTGTCGGAACGGATCGGACCACGTCGAACCTTTCGGGCGGTCAGCATCAGGCCGATAGCCATGGAGATTCCTCGCACAGTCACGAAGGAAGCGGCCATCGCGAGCATTTTCACGCTTACGAGAGTCGGACAGGTCACAAGGCGTGGGTCGATATTCGAGCCGAACTTGGCCGCTCCGGCCTTGTCGACGACGTCAAGAAGCGTGCGCTCGCGATCTTCAGCCTTCTCGCTGAGGCGGAAGCAAAAGTGCACGGCGTCCAAGTGGACTTGGTCACGTTTCACGAAGTCGGCGCCGTCGATTCGATTGTCGACATCGTTGCCGCGGCGCAGTTGATTTCGCTGATTCGCGCCGATCGCTGGACGTCGGCGCCGCTGCCGATCGGATCCGGCCGGATCAATTCAGCACATGGCGTTCTACCCATACCTGCGCCAGCCGCCGCTTTGCTGCTGCAAGGTCTGCCAGTTATCGACGACGGCGTTCCCGGCGAGCGGGTCACACCGACAGGCGCCGCCCTCGCTGCTTACCTCATCGACCCCCGCGCGAGGCCGAACGCGCGCATTCTCCGGATGTCCCGCACCGGCGTCGGATTCGGCGGTGGAATCTTGCCGGGCGTCAGCAATTGCTTGCGGGCGCTGGCGTTCGATGAAGCGACGCCTCTCGTGCATTCGACGCTTGCTGGCTCTTTTGATCGTCGGCAATTGGCTGTCATCACATTCGAGGTCGACGACCAATCGCCGGAGGATCTGGCGGCCGGCCTCGACCATATCCGCGCAATGCAAGAGGTTTTCGACGTGACCCAGGCTTCCGTTGTCGGTAAAAAGGGCCGGATGGCCGCGCACGTTCAGATTCTGGTCTCGCCTCGCGAACTCGAGAATGTGATCGTCGCCTGCTTTCAGGAGACTACGACCATCGGCTTGAGATACCAGGTGACGGAAGGCGCCATGTTGCGCCGCCGTTTAGAGATGGTTGAAATGGAAGGCGGCGATAACTTGCAGGTCAAAATCGTCGAGCGGCCGGGAGGAGTGCGAACAGGCAAGGCGGAGGCTGCTGATGCGGCGAGCCATCGCGGGTATCTTCAACGCGCGCGCTTACGAAGAGAGGCCGTCGCGCTTGCGCTCGACCTGCGCGATCAGAATCGGACTGGCGCCAGTGACGAGGCCGAGTGAGGTTTCAGAAATACAGGCGGAGCAAGCGAGCGCGAGCGTTCAGGCGCGATTGGCCGCCGTCTTGTCATCCATAGACGGTCCGCTGGCGATCGCCGTCAGTGGTGGCGTGGACAGCGTTACGCTGGCGACTTTCGCCCATCGTGCGGCCAGCTTTCGCGTCGAAGTTTTCCACGCGATCTCGCCGGCAGTCCCGGAAGAGGCGACTGGGCGCGTGAAACGGCTCGCAGCTGACCAAGGCTGGCGGCTGCAAATTGTGGACGCACGAGAATTTGTCGATAAAAGCTATCTGGCCAATCCGGTCGATCGCTGCTTCTTTTGCAAGACCAATCTCTATGGCTGTATCGCGCGCCACTGCGACGCGCAGATCCTTTCGGGCGCCAATCTCGATGATCTTGGGGAATATCGGCCCGGGCTCAATGCCGCCAAACTTCATTCGGTCCGCCACCCTTATCTCGAGGCCGGAATCGACAAACGGGCGGTCCGTTCGCTGGCCCGCGATCTGGGATTGGGCGCTTTATCCGAGCTGCCCGCGGCCCCCTGTCTATCGAGCCGAGTTGAGACCGGCATCCCGATTCGCCCAGAGGTCCTGAAGGCGATCCATGCGGTGGAGCAAAGCATCGCAAAGGACTTTCCGACCGGAATCGTCCGTTGCAGGGTGCGAGCAAGGGGAGTCGTGATCGAGCTCGATCTCGAAACCCTCGCAGCGATCGTGGGCAAGCGCGAAGATGAGGTGCGCGTCAACGCGGATCGGATTTTTTCCGGGATCGTGCCGACGCTCGACCTGTCATTCCAGCCCTATCGCAACGGCAGCGCCTTCGTGCATTCGCGCGCATGACGCCGGGGTTCAACGTCGATTTCGCGCGCGGAGCAAGAATCGGCTTGGACGAGGCCCTGTTCTGCGAAAGCAAGACCGTTGACCAGATTTCGGCAATAGTAGACGCCGTAAAGGCGAAGACGGGTCATATGTTGCTCACCCGTCTCGACCAATCGAAGTACGAAGCCCTTAGCCTGCGCCATGGCGCCGAACTCGAATTCGACCCCCTGTCCCGCACCGCCATTCTTGGCCATTCTCATCCGACGCTCGTCACGGGGCCAGCGGCCATCGTCATGGCCGGGACCTCCGATCTGCCGGTCGGTCGGGAAGCCGCGCGGACTCTGGCTTTCGCCGGGCAACCGTATCGCGAATATACAGATATCGGCGTCGCGGGGCTCTGGCGTCTCCTCGAAAGGATTGAGGACATCCGATTGTCGCCTGTTGTTATCGTCGCCGCGGGCATGGACGCGGCCCTCGTCAGCGTCGTTGGCGGTCTGGTTTCCAGTCCGGTGATCGCGCTGCCGACGTCCGTCGGCTATGGCGTGGCTCAGGGCGGCGTGGCGGCGCTGCACGCCGCGCTCGCCAGTTGTGCGCCTGGAATATCGGTCGTCAATATCGACAATGGTTATGGCGCGGCTTGCGCGGCCTTGCGAATATTGCGTGCCATGGCGGCGTCGCAAACTTCCATGGATCGGAACGCGCGCGGGACATTCCCGACAGCGACGTAGACCCGCGCAATCGTCGATGTCCGCGTTACGTCGATTGTATTGAAAAGCTCGGATTTTCGTCTCGATCACAATTATCTGGCCCGCACAGGGGCTTCCGCGAATTTTAGCCAGAGATCCGGCCGGCGATGGCCGTGCCAGCCGGCGAGATTCGCAGCGCCGACATAGGTTCGGTCAAGTTCGAACGAGCGTCAGCACAAGAAGAAGCCGCCTTTTTGGTCGGAGCGAATTCAGGGGCTTGACCGGATCCATTGAGGAGCTTCCTTGGTTCGATGGCGGACGAGAAAAGACCCCCTTAATCGCGACGACGGCAAGGGCAGAACGTTCCAGACTAGGTGTTTAGTCCCGGCATTTGCTGGAGCGGGTTCAGTCTGAATCGTTCAGGCTCGGTTGTCTATCGTTTGCAGACGAACTCGGAGGGGGTGAGGCCATTAAGGGTCTTCAGTCGCCGGGCGAAGTTGTAGGCGGCGAGGAAGTCGGCGAGAGGGCGAATGAGTTGATCGTGAGACTCATAGTGATATCGCTTGACGGTCGCGTCCTTGATTGTCCGGTTCATCCGCTCGACTGTCCATTGGTCCACGGATGATTGGGCTTCGTCAGCCGATGCTCGACCCCGTGCTCACGACAGGCGCGGTCGAAAGGATGTCCGCGGAGCCTGGCGGTTGGGCCTGATCGGTTCTTCGGCAGGTCGGCGAACTGGATTCCATTGTCGGTGAGCACGATCTCAACCCGGTAAGGCACGGCGGCGACAAGGGCCTCCAGGAAGGCGCGCGGTCTGCGTATTGGCCTCGTCGACGAGTTGAGCGACCGCGAACTTGGAGGCGCGGTCAATCGCGACGAAGAGATGGAGCTTGCCTTGCGCGGTCTGCACTTCGGCGATGTCGACGTGGAAGAAGCCGATCGGATAGGCCTTGAACTTGCGCTTGGGCGAAGCTTCGCCTTCGACCTGCGGCAGCCGCGAGATTCCATGACGCTTAAGGCAACGATGAAGGGACGAGCGCGTCAGATGCGGAATGGTCGGCTGCAGAGCGTAGAGGCAATCGTCGAGCGGCAGCAAAGTATGCCTTCGGAAGGCGACGACCACGGCCTCTTCATCGACCGACAGGGCCGTTGATCGGGGCTCCCTCGGCCCAGTCGGCAGATCGGAGACCGACGACCGCGCCTTCCACTTGGCGATGGTCTTCGGATTAACGCCGTAGCGCCTGGCCAGCGCCCTCAAGCTCTCTTGACTATGCTATATCGCTCGACGGCCCGCCTCTGTCGTCGTGGCGCTTCCATGTAGAACTTGGCCCATAGCGCATCCTTCGAACCACTCGACAAGAATGCCCCATCAAAAGCTGGGACCAAACACCTAGTTCATCGTCGGCGCCGGCCGTCGAGCGGCCACGGGCGCGTCCTCAAAGCCGACGGCGCGCTCGACGATATAGAGCGGCCGCCGCTTCGCCTCGGCGTAAATGCGCCCGACATAGAGCCCGATGACGCCGGTCATCAGCATGTTGGCGCCGCCGAGCGCGGCGATGACCACGATCGTCGAGCTCCAGCCTCTCTCGAGGCTCGGGTCGCCAAAGACCCACCGCCCAATCACGCTCAATCCATAGACGAAAGCGACGGCGGACACAGCGGCGCCGGCCCAGAGCGCGAGGCGAAGCGGCGCGTCGGAAAACGAGATGATTCCGTTCGCCGCCAGTGCGACCATCTTGCGCAGCGAATACTTGCTGTCGCCCGCGGCGCGCAGCGGGCGGTCGAAGGTCACACTTCCCTGGCGGAAGCCGATCCAGGCGAACATGCCGCGCACGAACCGGTCGCGCTCGGGCATGGCTAGGAAGCAGTCGAGCGCCCGGCGATCGACCAGGCGAAAATCGCCGGCGTTGCGTGGCGGCGAAACGTCGCCCAGCCTCCCAATGAGGCGGTAGAACAGATCCGCCGTCGCCCGCTTGAAGCGGCTTTCGCCTTGACGCGAGGCGCGCTCGGCTGAGACGACGTCGTAGCCCTCCTTCCACTTGGCGATCATCTCCAGCACGACTTCGGGCGGGTCCTGCAGATCCGCGTCCATTACGATGACCGCGCGGCCAGCGGCGTGATCGAGCCCGACGGTGATTGCGATCTGGTGGCCGAAATTGCGCGACAGCTTGATCAGCCGGTAGCGCTTGTCGGCGCGCGCTTTGGCCTCGATCACGATCGCGCTTGTGTCTTCAGAACCGTCGTCGACGACAATCACTTCGCCGGGTGCGTCGAGCGCCGCGAGCAGGGCGTCGAGGCGCTTGAGCAGGATCGGGATGACCGCCTCCTCGTTGAAGATCGGCACGACGAGCGAATAGGTCGGCGGCATTGGGGCGGCCTTGTCCGGAAGCCAAAGTCCAGACACTGTCTGGCAAAGGCCTAAAGAAAGCTTTGCGGCGTGCTGATGTCTGGGCCGCTATTCCGTCAGCGCCCTGTCTGATAGAATGGTTAAGGTGCGTTAACCGCCGTTCGCCCGCCCGGAGCTGGTCATGGAATACGAAAACATGCCCGAGTCCTCGAATATCGAGGATCGGCGCGGACAACGTGGCGGGGCGGTCGGCGCCGGCGGACTGGGCATCGGCGCCATCGTCATCATTTTCGCCATCAGCTATTTCACCGGCATTTCGCCCCAGGTCCTCATCGGCGGGGCCGAAATGATCGGCGTCGGGCAACAGAGCGCGCCGCCGCCGTCAGGCGCGCCGCTTGATCCCAACGATCCAATGCGCGTTTTTCTCTCCAAGGTCGTCGGCGGCACTGAGCAAGTCTGGGCGGAGGTGCTGCCGGCGCAGGCGGGCGTCAAATACCAGCCGGCGACGCTCGTGATCTACGACGGCGCGACGCGATCGGGATGCGGCGGCGCGCAGTCAGCGATGGGGCCGTTCTATTGCCCGATCGACAAGAAAGTGTACCTCGACACCTCCTTCTTTCGCGATATGAAGAACAAGTACGGCGGGGGTGGCGATTTCGCATATTCCTATGTCGTGGCGCACGAGATCGGCCATCACGTGCAGGACGAACTGGGGATTCTCGACAAGGTCGACGACATGAAGCAGCGGGTGAGCCAGACCCAGGCCAACGCGCTGTCGGTCAGAGTCGAGCTGCAGGCCGACTGCCTGGCCGGCGTGTGGGCCAACCACGCGAACGACAAATGGAAGATTCTTGAGCCCGGCGACGTCGAACGGGCGCTGGCGACAGCGCAGGCGATCGGCGACGACCGGCTGCAGACCGCCGCCCGCGGCTATGCGGTCCCTGACAGCTTCACCCACGGCTCCTCGGAGCAGCGGCAGAAATGGCTGACCGCCGGCTTGAAGAGCGGCGACATCAATTCCTGCAACACCTTCTCGAATTGAGCTGAGCGAGATCTGCAGACGCGGTCGCTGACCGCGTCGGCGCGCGCGCTCCGCAAGGCATCGGCTTGACGCGGCGCCGATGCGGGGCTATGTAATTGTTCATGATTTGTTCCAAATCTTACGCTACGGAACATGAGCATGAACCAGACCCTGATCCGCACCGCGACCCAAGACCCCCGTCACCGCCCGGAGGCGATCGCCGAGCGCATCCTGCCCGCCGACCTCAGGCGCGGGCGCGGCGCTGCGACCAACGCCTCCGGCCGCTTCGAGCTTCAGAAGCGCGAGGATTTCGACGACGGCTGGACGCGCGAGGAAGCGCTCGAGCCGCTGGCCACCGAAGTTACATGGGAAAAGCCGAGGGCCATCATCACGCGCAACGAGTCCCCTGACATCGGATTCGATCGGTCGATCAATCCCTATCGCGGCTGCGAGCACGGCTGCTTTTATTGCTACGCCCGGCCGAGCCACGCCTATATGGGGCTTTCCGCCGGTCTCGATTTCGAAACGCGCCTGTTCGCCAAGGAGGGCGCCGCCGAACTGCTGGAGCGCGAGCTGGCGTCGCCAAAATATAATCCGGCGCCGATCGCGTTCGGCGCCAACACCGACCCCTATCAGCCGATCGAGCGGCAATATCGCATCACGCGGTCGCTGATCGAGACGCTCGCCCAAGCCCGCCATCCACTCACCATCGTCACCAAATCGAACCTCATTCTGCGCGACCTCGATCTTTTGGCGCCGATGGCGCGCGACGGCCTGGTCAAGGTGTTTGTCTCGGTGACGACGCTCGATCGCACGCTCGCCCGCCAGATGGAGCCGCGCGCGCCGACGCCGCAGAAGCGGCTCGAGGCGATCGAGGCGCTCAATGACGCGGGCGTGCCGGCGGGCGTGATGGCCGCGCCGGTCATTCCGGCGATCAACGACGAGGAATTGGAGACGATCCTGACCCGCGCCTATTCGACAGGCGCGCGTGAAGGAAGCTATGTCGTGCTTCGGCTGCCGAACGAATTGCGCGACATGTTCCGCGAGTGGCTGCAGGTCCACTATCCCGACCGGCTCAAGCGCGCCGTGTCGCTCATGCAGTCGATGCGCGAGGGCAAGGACTACGAGGCCCAGTGGGGCCGACGAATGGCGGGCTCGGGCCCGTATGCCTGGATGATCGGGCGCCGGTTCGAGATGGCCGCGCGCCGGCTCGGCTATCGCGAGACGTCGCGGGCGCTGCGTACGGACCTCTTCCGCAAACCGACTCTGAAAGCGAACGACGCGGGGGCGCAGCTCAGCCTGTTCTGACGAGGCGGGCTCCCTGTCCGGCCGGCTTCGGTTCCGGCCGCGACGGCGGTCGGTTGCGCCCGGGCGGATCATTCGGATGGTCAAGCGGCCAGTCCCCAACTCGAAGAGTTGGCGGAGGCCCGAAGGCGTCGCCGCGCCGCTCTCGGGCGCGACGCGCGAGGAGCACGGTCGGATCGCGATCGCGCGGCAACGCCGAGGCGTCGCGCACGTCGCTTGGGCTCAAGCCGATGTCAGCCAGCTCGCGGCGGTTCATGTTCGCCAGCGTCCGCATCGTCGCTCGTGCGGCCGCGACACGGAACGGCCAGGCCGCCGCCCGTGCCGCAACCGCTCGAATTGACCGCCACATATGGCTCTCGGGAATCATGGGGTTCACGTCCTTTCTTGCGCTTAAGATCGGACGCGGAGGCTTGCGACGCCAGAGACAGTCCAGTACAATATTTCCAAACTGTACCGATCCACCGGCAGTACAGTTTGCTGCGGAGGTTGCATGGACGATCGGCCCGCTTCTCGCGTCGAGACGACCGCTGCGTTCATCCGGGGACGCATCGCCAACCGCGCGCTTGCGCGTGGGGCGCGGTTACCCTCGGTGCGTGAGCTTGCGGTCAAGCTCGAGGTTTCGAAATCGACGGTGGTTGAGGCGTACGACCGGCTCGCGGCCGAGGGCGCAGTCGTCGCCCGACGTGGCTCGGGATTCTTTGTCGCAGGCGCCGGTCGCCAGCTTTCGCTCTCAACTGTCGACCCGCCCCCAGAGCCTGCGATCGACCCATCCTGGATCAATCGGCGCGCGATGACCGGCGCGCCCGATTTCCTGTGTCCGGGCGCAGGGTGGCTACCCGATTCCTGGGTGCTCGACCTTGGCGTCCAGCGGGCGTTGCGCCTGGCCGCGCGCGAGGATCCTGAGCGCCGGCGCCAATATGACGAGCCGCTCGGCTACGCTCCGTTGCGGCGTCTGTTCTCCGTGCGCCTCGCCGAACGCGCGGTGCTGGCGGATCCTGACCAGATCATCGTGACGGATTCATGCTCGCAGGCGCTCGATCTCGTCTGCCGCTTTCTTCTCAGTCCAAACGACACGGTGGTCATCGACGATCCCTGCTATTTCAATTTCCATTCGCTGCTGCGCGCCAACCGCGCCCAGAGCCTCACCGTCCCGATGACCCCAGACGGCCCGGATGTCGCCGAGCTCGAACGCGTGTTCGCCGAACATCGTCCGCGTCTCTATCTCACGGGCGGAGGCTTGCAGAACCCAACAGGGGTGACGCCCTCGGCGGCGACCGTCCATCGGGTGCTGAGACTGGCGGAGGAGCACGACGTTCTCATCCTCGAGGACGACACATTCGCGGACTTCGAGGCCGAGCCGTCGACCCGGCTCGCCGCGCTCGACGGCCTGCGGCGGGTCGTGCAGGTCGGCAGCGCGACCAAGGCTGTCGGCGCGGCGATGCGCTGCGGCTATATCGCCGCGCGGGAGGACTGGATCGCGCAGCTTGTCGATCTGAAGCTCGCTACGACAATGGGCAACAGCGCGACTGGGGCCCACATTCTGCATCGGGTGCTGACGGAAAGCGGATATCGGCGCCATCTCGACGGCCTGCGTCGCAAGCTTGCTGACGCCATGGGGCGCGCTGTGCGGAACCTGCGCCGTCACGGCCTCACCCCCTGGATCGAGCCGCGGGCCGGCATTTATGTTTGGGCTCGCCTACCCGAAGGAGTCAGCGCCGCGGATGTCGCCCGCCACGCGCTGACCAGAAAGGTGATGTTCGCGCCAGGACCCGCGTTCAGCGTCTCCGACGATTCGCGCGGCTGCCTACGCTTCAATGTCTCCCGCTGCAGCGATCCGCGCGTTTACGAGGTTCTCGACGAAGCCATTGCCGCTGCTCCCCGCCGCGAGTCCGCCCCGGCTTCGAATGCCGCGTTTTAAGCTTATCCTCGAATATGACGGCGCGCCGTTCGTTGGCTGGCAGCGGCAGGCGAACGGCCTCTCGGTTCAGGAAGCTCTGGAGAGCGCTCTGTTCGCGATGTCGGCTGAGCGCGTGACCGCCCATGGCGCGGGGCGCACGGACGCCGGCGTGCACGCGTTGGGCCAGGTCGCGCATGTCGACCTTGAGCGCGACTGGGCCCCGTTTCGGCTCAGCGAAGGGCTCAATGCGCTCGTTCATCCCCATCCCGTGGCGATCGTCGGCGCCGAGCGCGTGGCCGACGACTTCGACGCGCGGCGCAGCGCCTCCGCCCGCCACTATCTCTATCGCATCGTCAATCGCCGCGCGCCGCTGACGTTCGAGCGCGGCTCGGCCTGGCGAGTGAAGCCGCGGCTCGACGCCGAGGCGATGCATGCGGCGGCGCGCGCGCTGATCGGCCGGCACGATTTCTCCACCTTCCGCGATTCGCAGTGCCAGGCGAAATCGCCGGTCCGAACGCTCGACCGGCTCGACGTCAGGCGCGACGGCGACGAGGTTCTCTTCGAGGCGAGCGCGCGGTCGTTCCTGCATCGCCAGGTGCGCTCGATGGTCGGCTCCCTGGTCGAGGTTGGAGCCGGACGTTGGAGCGCGGATGAGTTCAACGCCGCATTTAAGGCCGCCGACCGCAGCCGGTGCGGCCAGGTGGCGCCGCCCCACGGCCTATATCTGGTTCGGGTAGACTATGCCGGAGCTTGAGCGAAATAAAAGCTCGAGCGCGCGCTCGTAGATGCGCGACAGCGCCTCGAGATCGTCGAGCGCCACCCGCTCGTCGACGCCATGGATGGTGGCGTTGACCAGGCCAAGTTCGACCACCGGGCAGGCGTTCTTGATGAAGCGCGCGTCCGAAGTCCCCCCGCCGGTCGAGAGCGAGGGCTTCCGCCCGGTCACGTCCGTAACCGCTGCGGCGACGAGGTCGATGAACGGCCCGGGCCTGGTGAGGAACGCGACTGCGTTGGTCGGCTCGAAGGCCAGCGTCGCGCGTCCGCCGACGTCGGCTGCCGTGACGCGGCGTTTAATTTCAGCAGCAAGAGATTCGGGCGTCCACAGATCGTTGAAGCGGACGTTGAACTTAAGGCGCACCTCGCCGGGAATGACATTGAAGGCCGGATTGCCGACGTCCACTGAGACCACTTCGAGGTTCGTCGGCTCGAAGTCGGCGTTTCCCTGATCGAGCGGCGGCGAGAGCAGCGCCGTCAAGATCGGCGCAAGCGCAGGAATCGGATTGTCGGCGACATGCGGGTAAGCCGCGTGGCCCTGGCGGCCGCGGATGGCCAGCCGTCCGTTGAGCGAACCGCGCCGCCCGTGCTTGATGGTGTCGCCGACCGCTTCGACTGAGGTCGATTTGCCCAGGATGCAATGGTCGAACGTCTCCCCCTTGGCGCGCGCCCAGTCGACGAGCTTGACCGTGCCATTGATGGCGGGGCCTTCCTCGTCGCCGGTGATGAGGAAGCTGATTGAGCCTCCGAACGCCCCTTTGGCGATGAACCGCAGGGCGGCGGCGACCGAAGCGGCGACGCCGCCCTTCATGTCGCAGGCGCCACGGCCCCAGAGTTGGCCCTCGGCGATTTCGCCTGAGAACGGATCGAATCGCCAGAGCGATTTGTCGCCCGAGGGCACGACGTCGGTGTGGCCGGCGAAGGCAAGATTGGGCTTGGCCGCGCCAAACCGGGCATAAAGGTTGAGAACGGCTGGCGTCCCCAGCGCCTCGAACGTGATGAGCTCGGTGGCGAAACCGGCCTTGCCCAGGAGATCGCTGAGATATGGCAGCGCGCCGCCATCGGTCGGCGTCACCGAGGGAAAGCGGATGAGCGCGCGCGCAATCTCAAGCGCCGAAGGCGGCGCGGGCATGCCAACGCCCATGCGAAACAGCTACCTCGGGCGCATTTCGCGCACCGGCGCGGCCCAATCGAGGCCGGCGTCGTAGATCGGCGGCTCAGTGTTGGACAGAAGATTCCATAAGCCGGTGTGGGGGCTGCGCTTCAAGGACTTGATCAGGACCCGCCCGTCGCTGAGGCCGCAGACGCACATGCGGCCGACGAGACTATCGTCGGGCGGATTGTGGATATCGTCGTAGAAGACGAGCCAGTTGTCGAACAATACGCCGAGCGAGTGGCCGCGGATCTGCACCGCCACCGTCATCGGCTTGGAGTTCGAGAGGCGCGTCGACATCGTCGAACGGCCCCTGGCCATCGGCGTAGAAATGCGCGACCGCGCCCGCGCCGACATAGCCGATCAGCGGCGCGCTGGGCGGCCGCGGCGGTCCGCCGCCGATGAGGCGCGGCGGCTCGATGCCGAGATAATCGGACACGGTCGCGATCTCGTCGGCGCGCAGGCGGCGATGGCCGTTGAGAAGGTCGGTGACGGCGGAGGGAGAGCGGCCGAGCGCCTTGGCGAGGCCGCTTCGAGTTTTGCCGGTTCTTTTGAGCCCGGCGCGGATCCAGTCAACGGTCAAAGCGGAAGCTCCTGCAACTTGCTTTCTCCAAGCGAAAGGGGTGGGCCGCTCTGGCGCGTCCCGTCCATCGAACACCTGCCGACTCACGGTATTAACCTCATTTCCGGAAAAACCGCAATTCAAAAAAACAGAATCTTGACACGTCGTTCTGTTTTGCACGATACTGAACAAAGAGGGAACATAACACAGCAAAACAGAAAGGGCAAGCGCCATGACCAGCTCTCGCCGCCGCCGTCCACCAAAAGTCGACACCGAGCGAGCGGAGGCTATTCGCTCCTGCGCCCGTCATCTCAAGGACTTGAGCCGCGCTCACCGGCACCCCCCGGCGAGTGTCCGGGTCAGCGCTCGCGGCTTGCCGAAATTCGTAGCTCCCATCCTTGAGCAATCCTATTGCACCTCGCCGGCGGCCTTGTGCGCAGAACTTGCGGAGATGGGGGACCGGCCGCAGCTGATCGATTCGGCGGAACTGGCGAAGCTGGCGGAACTGGGCGCGGAACTGACCGAGCTGGGCGCGGAATTGGCGGAGCTGCTCAAATGAGCGCCGCCCGAAAGCCGACCAAGCGCACGCGCAAGTCGCCGCAGGAGATGCTCGACGCGGTCCAGGAGCGGCTTGACGCGACCCCCGAGCGCCTCGCCCGCGCCAAGGACGCGGGGGAGACGCCGACCCTCGACGCAGGCCGGACGCGCCGCCTTCTCGACCCGTTCGACACCATGCGCGCCAACCGGGTGCTGGCGCCGAACGATCCGAAGCTCAACGATATTCGTTGGCTGGTCGGCGAGTTGCTGCGCCGCACCCATCATCGCGCCCGGCTCGATCAGTTGCGCGCGGTCGCGCCCGACCGGCTGGGCTCGACCGGCTTCGGGCCGCGCCACGGCCTGCCGCAGGCCGACATCGCGCTCCAGGCCCGCGACCGGCTGAGGGAAGCCGAGGACCGGGTCGGCCCGCACGCCTGGCCGATCGTGACCCGGATCGTCATCGAAGGCGCAGGCGTGCGCGACTGCCGCGGCTTCGTCCCCGAGCTCGCCACCCCGTGGCGCGCCGACGCGGTGGTCTCCGACCGCCTGCGCGTGGCGCTGGACATGATCGGCGGGCTGATGGGGATCACGCCGAGGCGCGAGCGGCGGCCGGAATGACCGCGCCTCGCCAAGCCTTAGTCGCGAAAGGAAAGACCCTCAACAGGAGCTCTACCCCATGACTTTCAACATTGTCGCCATGATTTGCGTAGCCGGCATGGCGCCGCAAGATTGTTCGCCAATGCCTGGATATTCGCGAGACAAAGTCATTATTGGCAAGGTCTCCAATGAGATCGAATGCCTTAGGCAGTCCGAGCAAGTCTTGGGCAGTGTCAGCACCTTCCAAAACCTCGCGGAAGGCGAGTTCATCAAAATCATGTGCGTCAGAAACGGCTGATCGCGCTTGGCGCCGCCGGGTTCCTGCCGAATAGAGGCCGACAGATGAAGAGAGACAATTCGCCCATTTGGATCGGCCTGGCCGACCTCCTCCTCTGCATCCTTTCGGTCGTCATCGTCGCGGTGGCGCCGACCAAGGCGAGGGTCGACGGCGTCAAGCCGAAGGCGGAGTTTCTGATCACCGCCGACTGGCCTGTCGCGCTCGATTCCGACGTCGACCTTTGGCTTGTCGGGCCTGAGAAGAAGCCGATCGTCTATGGCTCGCGCGAGGTCGGATGCGGTTCGCTCGATCGCGACAGCCTCGGCTATTCGACATCGCAGATCACGCTCGCCGACGGCTCGCTGGCGCAGTCGGAGTTGAACAAGGAAACGGCGACGATCCGGTGCATCGCGCCGGGCCATTATGACGTCGGGGTCAACCTCTATTCCGACCGCGAACTCGCCAAGGGCGCGACGTCCATCCCCGTGCGTGTCGAGATCACGGGCCTCAACCCGCAAGTCACGACCCTGTCCGCCAAGGATGTCGCCCTCGATCAGGTCGGGCAGACCATCAACGTCGCGAGCTTCGATCTTTCGCCTGACGGCCACATCACGCTTGTGGAGCCGCCGCTCGAGCCGATCACCGACGCCTACAAGAGCGGTAAGCCGTGAGCGGGCGGCAGGTCGACGCGCACAATCGAGACCAAACCCGCCAACACGCCTGGCCGATTGTGATCCGCACGACGGACGCGCTGGTCCCACCGCGCCTCTCGGACCCCTCGATACTGTGGGCGGGTTGCTGGGGTCGCGGAGGAGGCAGCGGGTTTCGCCGAACCCCGCCTGGGTGCCTAATATGAGGTGCGTATTGGGGAGATCGCTGGGAATAAATAGGCCGCGCCATTGCGTCGAATTGCGCGCAGAGTCAGTGATAACCCTATGGACTGGCTTAGCGACCTCGTTAAGGAGATTAGTCGGGAATGGCCCATTGTGACGGCAGCTCCCGAACTTTCTGTGACGATACTTACTCTCGGACTTATTATCGGATGGGCAGCTGCATGGCTTGTTCTGAAGCAACGGTTGACCCATCACAAAGAACTAGTCGAGCAGTATGAGAAAGCGGTGGCCAACAAAAAAATCGCTCGCCCGAGATCGCGAGAAAACATAGCTGTCGTTGCCCAAGAAAGCTTCACGATTCCTTTCAAATTAATGCTTATGGGCGTTATGTCATTTGTTGTATTTGCAATCTTATTGTATACAATAATACATACCGCGTTACCACATATAAACATGGCTGCGCGATTACAATTTTCTCCAAAGAACTTCTTTCATGATCTTGCCGATACGGATAAGCCTGATTTGCTGAAACTCCACATACAGTTTATCAATACGGGTAATATTACTGCGCGCAGACCGATAATTGCTGTCATCGGTAGCGTAAGATCGTCACTAGCATCGGCTAATGATCTTTCAGTAGAGGCTGCGAAGTTGGAGGATATCGTAAAGGAGTTGACCAAGCTAAATCGATTCGGACCAGATATGGATGTCAACTCAGGGCAGGTAGTAACCGTACCTGGATTATACATATCGAAGGAGCAATTGCAAGAGTTCCCAAAAGGAAACATCAAAATTTACGTAATGTATAGTATTACGTGGGAGGACGATTCCAACAACGGCTATTGGAAACAAGATCTGTGTGGATTCTACGATGGTAATCTTGCTTATATTCACACTTGCGGTTTTACTCCTGTTCAAAAAGTGGAGTCGCAGCGATCGTAGCGCAAGTACATAGTGGCTCGTTCATTGTGGCGCTGAGCGCTCCATACATAATAGCTTTTTGAGGCACCGATAAGAAGGTTATTTGTGCAAGACATTGTCGCGAAAAAGACCGCGAAATCGACCGATTTCGTACCTAGCAAAATCAATTGCTTATGAGGCGCTCGGCGAAACGAATCGTTTCGCGAGATGGCGCCCCCACCTGAGCCCGAAGTCGCGGTGGTCTTCGGGCTAGCTGCCGGCACCTTCACCCACCCGCGCCGAATGCGCCTAGGCTGAGCTGCTCGGGACACGAAAAAAGTTGCGCGAAAGCGCACTCAAGCCATTGGAATCGTTGGCGCGCGTAACTTTGTGCGCGGCCCTTCACCCAAGCCGCTTCTGCAGGAAGATCCGCTTGCGCCCGGGTGGGTAGTCGAGTTCCCCGAATGGCTCATAGCCGAGCTTGCGGTAGAAGCCGGGCGCCTGGAAGCTGAACGTGTCGACCCAGGCCGAGTGGCAGCCGCGCTCCAGCGCCCGGGCCTCGGCCCCGGCCATCAACTCTCGCCCGACGCCGCTCCGCCGCAGCCCGTCGCTGACCCAAAGATAGCGGATGAACAGCCAGCCGGAGTAGGTCTCGCCCGCCAGCCCCGCGACGATGCTCTCGCGCTCGCGGGCGAACACGGCGAGAGGCCGCCATTGCTGATGACCCGGCCACCGGCTTTCGTTGAACGCTTCCAGCCCGTTCGGCAGGACCTCGACGTCGGCGTCGCTCGGCGCGTCCTCGACGTCGAAGCGAATCTGTGAGGATGAGGTCATCGCGGTCGCCTTTTACGCGCCCAGCGGGTTCAGCCGCCAGGATGCGCGGTTGACGCCCTCCATGTCGGCGAAGCGCCCAACGATCGCCTCGAGCGCCAGCTCCCGCCGTTTGTGCGAAGTCACCGTCGCGGTCACCTCGACCCGGCCAGCCTCCCCTAAGAACGCACTGTCCAGTTGGCTGAAACTGAGCTCCGGCACGGCCCCGACCTCCTGCACAAGCTGAGCGCGTATATCGGAGGCGCGCGCCGGCCGGCACTCGATGGAAATCAGGTAGTGCTGGCCTTCCTCGGACATCTCGATCGGCTGACGATTGATCACGCGGACCAGCGGCCTCAAGCCGACATTGGCTCCGATCACGAGAACGGCCCCAACGAGGCCGTGGAGCCCCATCCCCTCGCCGGCGAGTAGGCCGACCGCGGCCGAGCACCAGAGGGTCGCCGCCGTGTTGAGGCCGCGCACGTTGAGGCCCTCCTTGAAGATTACGCCCGCGCCGAGAAAACCGATGCCGGTCACGACCTGCGCCGCAATCCGAGTGGCGCCGTCCGCGTCCGAGACCGCGCGGCCGTAGGTGATGAAAATCGCCGCCCCGAGCGCGACCAGCGTATTGGTCCTGAGGCCCGCGAGACGCTGGCGCCACTGGCGTTCAAGGCCGATCGACGCGCCGAGGCAGGCGGCGACGAACAGATTCAGTCCGGCTTGCGCAAGCGCGACGGCCATGGCGGAACCCTATTGAGCAGACGGCGTTAATCGTAAACGCACAGTGAGGCCTGCGCCGCAAAGCAAAGCCGTGACGCATTCATACCAAATTCAGACGGGTCAGAGCATGTTGGCGAAGGCGCTCGTAAACCTGGAGGAAAATCATGGACCTGCGCATTCTATCCGGCGGCGCCATCGCCGCCATCGCCGGCGCGGCGATGCTGGCCGCCTCAAGCGCGCCCGCGCCCGCCTTCACCCTCTCGTCCCCCTCGCTCGAGCAGCCCGCCGTCGCCGCAGGCGTCGAGTCCGTCTATTGGCGCCACTGGGGTGGATGGCACGGCGGCTGGCATCGCGGCTGGCACCACGGATGGGGCTGGCATGGCGGCTGGCATCGCTGGGGATGGCATCGCGGTTGGGGCTGGGGTCCGCATTACTACGGGTACGCTCCGGTATACCATTGCTGGTGGGGCCCGTGGGGCCGCCGCTGCGGGGTCTGACGCAGCCCGCGTGAGCGCCGCCTGAAGGGCGGCGCTAGCCTTCCATCTTCGCCATCAGAGCGTCGGAAACCTCGAAGTTGGCGGTGACGGTCTGAACGTCGTCGTTGTCTTCGAGCGCGCCGATAAGGCGCAGGATCTTTTCGCCCGCTTCGTCATCGACGGCGATGGTGTTCTGCGGTCGCCAGACGATAGCGGCCTTCTCGGGCTCGCCGAACTTCGCCTCCAGGGCCTTCTGCGCGTCGCGCAGCGCTTCGACCGAGGTGACGACCTCGTGTTCCTCCGGACCCGAGACGACGTCGTCCGCGCCGGCTTCGATCGCCGCCTCCAGCATCGCGTCCTCGTCGGCGACCTTCCGATCGAAGACGATCAGCCCCACCCGATCAAACATGAATGAGACCGCGCCCGTCTCGGCGAGCGAACCGCCGGCCTTGGTGAAGGAGGAGCGCACTTCGCCTGCGGTGCGATTGCGATTGTCGGTCAACGCTTCGACGATGACCGCAACCCCGCCCGGCGCATAACCTTCGTAGCGCACTTCGTCATAGTTCTCGGTGTCCGCCGAGGACGCCTTCTTGATCGCCCGATCGATATTGTCCTTGGGCATGTTCTCGGCCCTCGCCGCGAGCACGGCGGCGCGCAGGCGAGCATTCATCGTCGGATCGGGCAAGCCGAGCTTGGCCGCAACGGTGATTTCGCGCGCGAGCTTCGAGAAGAGCTTAGAGCGGATGGCGTCCTGCTTGCCCTTCTTGTGCATGATATTCTTGAACTGACTATGGCCGGCCATATTCGCCTCGGTTGACCCTTCCATTTGCGCGGGTTGCTTGGAACGAATTCGGCCCCCTATACGCCGCGCCTGGCGCCAAGGGAAGGCGACTGGGAGGATCAAGATTGATGCCGAACGCCACCGTCGCAATAGCCCCGGGCGTGAATTATTTCCCCGGCTTTCTCGACCGCGCCGCCCAGGAGGCGCTGCGGGACGAGGTGCTGGCGATCCTTGAGCTTGCGCCATTGTTTCGCCCACGCATGCCCCGCACCGGCAAGCCCTTCTCGGTCCGAATGAGCAATTGTGGAGCGCTTGGCTGGGTCTCGGACGAACGCGGGTATCGTTACCAGCCGACACATCCGGAGACCGGGCGCCAATGGCCGACGACGCCGGCCTCGCTTCTCGCCGCTTTCGCGGCGATCGCCCCTGACGCGCCGCCGCCGGAGGCCTGCCTCATCAATGTCTACGACTCTGGCGCTCGTATGGGCCTGCACCAGGACCGCGACGAAGAGGAACTGTCCGCCCCCGTCGTGTCGTTCTCGCTCGGCGATACCGCGCTGTTCCGGGTCGGCGGCCTTCAACGCAATGCGCCGACCCGCTCCTTCCGCCTCGCGTCCGGCGACGCGATGTCGCTTGCGGGCGAGGGCCGTCTCGCGTTCCACGGCGTCGACCGCATCGTCGCCGGATCCTCGACGCTCCTGCCTGAGGGCGGCAGGATCAATCTGACGCTAAGGCGCGTGACCCGGGCGAAGCCCCAGCTCGAGTCGACATTCTCTTTGTGAAAAGGTGAATCCGTGCTATAAGATGTTCTGTCCGTCCGCATCGAGCCGATTGGCCGTGGAACAGGAGAATGGCAATGCGTTCGGGGCCTTTCGCACACAACCTGTCGCGCGAGGCGGAGCGCGCCCGGATTTTTTTATTTGAATCGGCCGTAACCCTTTGAAAAGGCCCGATTCGGAAAAATAAACGGTAGCAAATGAAAGTAAATTTACTAACGTTTATGCGCGTGTATTTGCTTTTGCTTGCGCGGCGGTCGCGCCCTGGTTGCATTTCCTGAGCCTGGCTGGGCTCTGCCGGGCCGCATTGGGGGCGCGGCTATCCCTCAGGCGCCGTTCAAGCCCCCTGCACGCCACAGGCGAGACCCGGATAGCGCCGGGCGCTATTCGCCGCTGGACGCCGGCTCCTGCCTGGGCGCGGCTTTCGGCCCGCCTTTGGAGACGCCGACCATCGCCGGCCGCAGCACCCGATCGCCGATCGTCCAGCCGCTCTGGACCACCTGGGAGACCGTGCCGGAGGGAACCGTCTCGTCAGGCGCCTCGAAAATCGCCTGGTGAAAATTGGGGTCGAACCTCTGGCCCTTGGGGTCGAGCTTCTTGACCCCGTGGCGACCGAGCGCCGCCTCGAGATCGCGCGCGGTCAATTCGACGCCCTCGATCAGCGAGCGGGTCGAGGGATCGGCGCTCTCCCGGGCCTCCGCCGGCAAATGCTCGAGCGCGCGCGAAAGGTTGTCGACCACGGTCAGCATGTCGCGCGCGAAGCTCGTCACGCCATAAGTCTTGGCGTCCGACACCTCGCGCTCGGTCCGCCGGCGCAGATTCTCCATCTCCGCCAGGGTGCGCAGCACGCGATCCTTGAGTTGGCTGTTTTCGGCGTTCAGCGCCTCGACCACCGCGAGGACGTCCGGCTCGCCGGCCTCAGCCCGAGCGGCTTCAGCGTCGGCCTGATCCTGTCGCGCGGACGCCTCGGCGCCGCGATCGGCGTTGTTATTACCCATCGTTTCATGAGCCCCATAAGAATTTCCGACGGATATCAGGGCTGACGTAGCAAAAATCAAGCGCGGGGAGAATTGTAAATCCCTTGCCCTTGACGCCCGTCAATCCTTGGCGAAGTCCGCCAGCAACCGCCGTTTGATCGCCGCCTGCCGCGCTGGCGAGTTGATCTTCTGACCGGTCAGATCGGCAATGTAGAACGAGTCCACCGCCTTTTCGCCGAAGGTGACGATGTGAGCCGAGCCAATATTGAGATTGAGGCTCGACAATGAGGCAGTGAGGTCCCTGAGCAGGCCCGGCCGGTCGAGACCGGAAACCTCGACCACCGTGTAACGACGGGAAAGGTTATTGTCGACCGTGACCTCCGGCTCGATTGCGAACGCGCCACGGCGTTCGTCGCGCGTCTGCTTGGGCGGCGTCATTTCCGCCAGCCGGACCTCGCCACGCAGCGTCTTCTCGATGTTGGAGGCAATGCGCAAGCCGCGCCGCAATTCATCCGCCTCGAGTTCAAAAGCGCGCGAAACAAAAATCGTGTCGAGCGCCAGGCCGTCGGTGGTGGTGAAGATCTGGGCGTCGACAATGTTGCCGCCGGCGGCCGCGCAGGCGCCGGCGATGCCGGTCAGAAGCCGTGGGTGGTCGGGCGCGACCACGGTGACCGCAGTCACGCCATGAAAGGCGTCGGTTGTGACCTCCGTAGCCAGCGAGCGGGTTTCGGCCGCCATTGCGTGGAGCAATTTGGCGTGGGCGACCTGGCGGGCTGTCTCCACCTTCAGCCAATAGGCCGGATAGTGCCGCTGGGCATATGCATCGAATTCGGGGTCGGACCAGCCCGGAAGCAAGCGACGCAGAGCCTCTTGCGCCGCTTTGACACGCCCATTGCGATCAATCGCGGAATGGCCGCCGCCCAGCACGACCTCGGTTTCCCAATAGAGCGTGCGCAGAAGCTGGCCCTTCCAACCGTTCCACACACCGGGCCCCACCGCCCGAATGTCGGCGACGGTGATCGTCAGCAGCATCTTCAGACGCTCTTGTGTCTGCACAATCGCTGACAGCGCTTCCGCCGTTTTCGGATCGAACAGGTCGCGGCCCTGCGCCATGTTGGACATGACCAGATGCTGCTCGACGAGCCATGCCGCGCGCTCGGTATTGGCGGCCGTGAGCCCGAGACGAGGGCCCAGCTTGCGCACTACCTCGACGCCCGCGTGCGAATGATCGGTCCCTCGACCTTTGGCGATGTCATGCAGAAAAGTCGCCAGATAAAGCTCGGTGCGATGGGCAATTTGGGGCATGATCTTCGTGGCGAGCGGCAGTTCCTCACTCAGCCGTCCCGCTTCGATCGCGCTGAGTTCGCCGACCGCGCGAATAAGATGCTCATCGACCGTATAATGATGGTACATTGAGAATTGCATCATCCCGACGACGCGACCAAAATCGGGGATGAACCGGCCAAGTACGCCGGCTTCGTTCATGCGTCGGAGCGCGATTTCCGGCGCGTTGCGCGACGTGAGGATCTCGAGGAAAAGCCGGTTCGCCTCTTTGTCCTCCCGCAAGCGGAGGTCGATGCGCTTCAACGATTGCGTCACCAGCCGGGTTGCGTTCGGGTGGATCGCCAGGTTCGATCGGTCGGCGATCCAGAACAGCCGGACAAGGTTCACGGGATCGCGCTCGAACGCGTCGTCACGGATGACGTTGACGCGATCATTGTCGACCTTGAAATCCTTGGCCTCCGTAATCGCGCGCGTTCGCTTGCGCAACCGTCCGACGAGGCGGCCGAACGCGGGCGTGCGTTTTGTCTGCCGTTCCTCAAGCGCCGCGCAGACAATCGCGGTCAAGTCGCCGACGTCCTTGGCGATGAGGAAATAGTGCTTCATGAACCGCTCGACGTCGATCAGCTCGGCGCGGGTCGAATAGCCGAGTTGACGGGCGATCGGCCGTTGGACGTCGAAACTCAGCCGCTCCTCCGCCCGGCCGGCGAGAAAGTGGAGCCGGCAGCGCACGGTCCAGAGGAATTCCTCGCAGCGGCGAAACAGGGCGAATTCGCGCGGCGAGAACAGTCCGGCGGCGACGAGCTCGTCGGGATTGCGGACGCGATAGACGTATTTGGAGATCCAAAACAGCGTGTTGAGGTCGCGCAAGCCGCCTTTGCCCTCCTTGACGTTGGGTTCGACGAGATAGCGCGACGCCCCCGCCTTCTTCACCCGGGCTTCGCGTTCAGCGAGCTTCGCAGCGACAAACTCCGCCGCCGTCTTGGCGACGATTTCCTTGTCGAACCGAGTTCTTAGAGTGTCGAACAGCGCGCTGTCGCCGGTGATCAACCGCGCCTCGACGACCGTGGTGCGGATGGTCATGTCGGCGCGGGCCTGTTTCAAGCATTCGTCGATTGTTCGCGTTGCGTGGCCGACCTTCAGCTTGAGATCCCAGAGCACGTAAAGGAGAGCCTCGACCACCTTCTCTACGCCGGGCGGCGCCTTATCGGGCAACAGGAACAGGACATCGACATCCGAATAGGGCGCGAGCATGCCGCGCCCATAGCCGCCGACCGCGACAATCGTTGGCGACGGCCCAGCGAACCGCGCAGGGGCAAGCCAGCGCGCGGACATTTCGAGCCCAACCCGCAGCAATTCGTCGGTCTCGGCGCTTAACGCCTCCGCGCAGGCGCGGCCCGTTCCGCCCGCCTCCAGAGCACGACGCGCTTCATCCCGACCGGCGTCCAGAGCCACTCGCAAAATCTCGACGGCGGCGCGGCGGAACGCTGTGGAGTCGCCCTGAAGCTGCCCATGGAGGGAAGCGAACTGGTCGAGAAGTTTGGCTCGCTCGACACCCTTCAGCGACGGCGCGGCCCGGGCGCGGCGCTCGACCGCAGGAACTTGGGCGTCTGACATTGGAGGTATATCCTCCCTCGGTCCGGCAATCGCAAGGCCAACCCGGGTTCAGACAGAAATGTTAGTTCTTGGCGATCTTGGCTTCGATGGTGTCCCAGATCGCTACGGCCAGATCAGGGCCGCGAACCTTCTTGATCGCACGAATTCCGGTCGGGGAGGTGACATTGATCTCTGTCAGATAGCCGTCGATCACATCGATGCCAACGAACAGAAGCCCGCGCCGCCCGAGTTCCGGCCCAATTGTCGAGCAGATCCGCCGTTCTTTCTCGGTCAGCTCGGTTTCTCTCGCTGCCCCGCCGCGCACCATGTTGGAACGGATGTCGTCGCCGGTAGGCACGCGATTGATGACGCCTCTCGCCTTCCCATCGACGAGAATGATCCGCTTGTCGCCTGGCGCCACCGCAGGCAGGAACTTCTGGATCACCCAGGGCTCGCGAAAGCTCGTGCTGAACAGGTCGAACAGCGAGCCGAAATTCGGGTCCTGAACGCCGACCTTGAACACCGCCGCGCCACCGAAACCGTAGAGGGGCTTCATCACCACTTCGCAGTGCTCGGCGCGAAACGCCTCGATCGCCGCTTTGTCGCGGGCGATGAGCGTCGGCGGCATCAGCTCCGGGAAATCCATCACGAACAGCTTTTCGGGCGAATCGCGCACGCCGCGCGGATCGTTTACGACCAGCGTTTGCGGGGTGGATGCGTTTGAGAAAGTGGGTGGTCGCGATATAGGCGAGGTCGACCGGCGGATCCTGACGCAACAAGACCACGTCGACGGTCGAGAGGTCGATCACCTTCGCCTCGCGGAGGCGCGCGTGATCGCCTTCGACGTCGTTGACCGAAAGCGGCTCGGCACCTCGACGTGCGCGCCATCGAGCCTCAGCCGGTCCGGTGTGTAGTGCAGGAGGCGGTGGCCGCGCGCCTGGGCTTCGAGAAGAAGCGGAAAGGTCGAAATCGCCGGCGATGCAAATGCGTTCCATCGGGTCCATCTGCACGGCGACGGTCAGGGGCATGGGCGTCCGGTCGAGGGCGAGAGGCGAAATTCAAGACTCAGTCGATCATGAGCCTATACGCGGCCCGAGCGTGACGGGGAAGCGGCCGCCTGCGAAGCCGCCGATTTAACCAGAGCGAGAATTCTCTGCAAATAAAAGCAAACAAATGAAAATAAACGAAAGCAAAACCCCTTTCATTTGCTTGCGTTTATTTGGCGATTATCTAGTTGACAAATGTTACGCAAGGGGTAGAATGGCTCTCATAGGAGAGAGACATGTCCGCCGCCGACATTCAAGCCAGGGCCTTCACCGACAACAACGTAGCCCGCGAGGCTATCGAAGCGTTGATGTGGCCGAACGGCCCGGTCTGCCCGCATTGCGGCTGCACGGGCAAGATTGGAAAAGTTGAAGGCAAGTCGGCGCGCTCCGGTCTGTATTACTGTGGCGACTGCAAGAAGCAGTTCACCGTTACGGTCGGGACCATCTTTGAACGCTCAAAGGTTCCATTGTCGAAATGGTGGATGGCCATCCATCTCATGGCCTCGTCAAAGAAGGGCATGAGTGCCCACCAGCTGCATCGTATGCTTGGCGTCGCCTATCAGACCGCTTGGTTTATGGAGCATCGCATCCGGGAAGCAATGCGCGACGGTGGCCTGTCTCCCATGGGCGGGGGCGGTGACGTTGTCGAGATCGATGAAACCTATATCGGTCGCAAAGACGGCTTTGAGGTCAAGCAAGGCGCTTGGCATAAAAACACAATTCTAACGCTTGTTGAGCGTGACGGCCGCGCTCGTTCTTTTCATGTGGACAATGCGACGAAGGAAAACATCGTTCCGATCATTCGCGAGAATATTGACCGTGAAAGCCACGTCATGACCGACGAAGCGAGCCGTTATTCCAAGATCGGAAGCGAGTTCGCGAAGCACGATGTCGTGGATCACTCGCGCAAGGAATACGGCTACACAGACCGAGAGACTGGAGCGAAGATTAACACGAACACGATTGAAGGCTATTACTCAATTTTCAAGCGCGGCATGAAAGGCGTCTACCAGCATTGCGGCGAGAAGCACCTTCACCGATATTTGGCAGAATTCGATTTTCGTTATTCAAACCGCACCAAACTTGGTGTCAACGACGCATCGCGAGCCGCAAAAGTCGTTGAAGGAGCGAAAGGGAAACGGTTAATGTACCGCAGACCTCAAAGCGGCGCGATCTCCTAATCGCAGGAAGTGGATAACTTAACCCCTAAGCCGCCGACCCTACTACCATTGGTGCATCAAAATCAAGCTCAAGTTCCGCGATGGCAGGCAATAGGTCATTGTGTTCCTCTATCCGAAGCATTCTTATATCAGTAACAACCTTGCCGAACCAAGAATATCTCTTCTGTACACCCTGTACAGCCATAACACAAGTTACAGGAGTTACCGATTCGTTTCCAAAATATACGCTGCCCTGTTGCCGATGGAAGCCGTAGGTCTCTAATACACGCCGGACGGCCTCATAGGCGTTGTTTGGGGAATTCCCCGGATAATGGAGGCCAAGCTGCTCTTGATCCAAATCAAAGGCTATCGCGTACACGCGGCCCTCCCGTTTGGGAAATAGGCGATCCCAGAATGAGTTATGCCCTATCTGAGGCGATTTGGATGCTGGGGACCGTGTGACCCGATCCGAACGCTTCATGGCCGTGGCTCTAACCCTGCACGTTCTTTTTCTCTCCGCCGCCGCTGCGCCTCGCCTCTTGATGTTATCGGCTTTGGCGAACTCCTTTGCGGCTCTGGGGGCATCCGCAGAAGTGCGGACATGGTCCCACGCTCGCGCTCAGATATATCGCGCAGGGGTTCGTCCACAGGTCCTCTTCCGCTAGCTACAGGAATCGGCTAGCCCCTAACTTGTTCCTCGACGGAAGCGATTCGCAGTCGCTTGCCATCTTTTCTACCCCGGCTATGGAACTGGCGACTCCTAAAACGGAGCCAAAAAATCAGTCGTGCCGTCGGCGACTGCCTCTCCGCTACCTCCCGTTGCCCTCCGAATCAAGGAGCGCTTTATCGGTAGCGCTACCTATAAGTACGCCTATAGCCCCAATTTGGGAATATGAAAGAAAAAGTTTCCTTTCAGTGTTGCCGGCCTGTCACGCTTGGGGCTTATCCCATATCACGGCACGTTTGTCATCTAGATAATCGCCGTTTATTTTTTGGGATCGGGACTTTTCAATGGGTTACGGCGGGAAAAATAAAAAAATCCTCCTGCTCCCCGGCTCGCCGCTAAGGTTGTGCGTCAAACGTCTCAAACAGCATAGACACACTTCCATTGCCGCCAGCGCATTGCGAAGCGGGCTGATTCGGTAATAGATAACTATAGCCGACATTTCTGCTTCTGGCAAGAAAATTCCCGCCCGCGCCAATCCGGCCGAGGGCAAGCGGCGCGTTGGGAAATTAGTCGATGTCCAGCCTATAAGCGTCCGGCGCGTGACGGGGAAGCCGCCCTCGCGCGACGAAGACCGCGTCGCCTCGCAGCGTCAGGCCCGCCGCCCATGGGTTTCGCGTGAGCCATACGCGCGCAGCGCGGGCGATTCGCCGCCGCTTGGTCGGGCTGATCGCGATCGCCGCGACTTCGAGATCGGCCCGCGCCTTGACCTCGACAAAGGCGATCGAGCCGCCGCGTCGCGCAACGAGGTCGATTTCGCCGCCGGAGACGACAAAACGCCGCGCCAGGATCGTATAGCCCTTGAGGCGCAGAAGCAGCGCCGCAATCGATTTCGGCCTTGAGGCCATAAAGATGAGCGCCGCGCCGGCGCTCTGTCCTCCCGTCGGCATGGCCGCTCACCGTTGCGCGCCGGCAATTGCAAGCGCGCGCGCATAGACCTGCCGTCTCCGCAGCCCATGTCTGGCGGCTATGGCCGCGGCGGCGTCTTTTACTGACAGTTGCACGAGGTGCTCGGTGATTTCCGCATCGAGCGCGGCCTCGGAGATCTGCGGGCGCGCCTCCACGGGCCCGACGACAATGACGATCTCGCCTCGGGGCGTCTCGCCGGCGGAATATTCGGCGGCGAGCTTGTCCAAGGCGCCGCGCCTTACCTCCTCATGCAGCTTGGTCAATTCGCGCGCCACCGCCGCCGGCCGGTCCCCAAGCTCGTGCGCAAGGTCGGCGAGCGTCTCGGCGAGCCGCCCCGCGGCTTCGTAGAAAACGAGCGTGCCGGGCACAGCGGCGAGCGCGTTGAGCCGTTCCCGTCGCGCCGATTGCCGGGGCGGCAGGAATCCCTCGAAATAGAAGCGGTCGGTGGGCAGACCAGCGACGCAAAGGGCGGCAATGGCCGCGGAAGGGCCTGGCGCAGCGACGACAGCGAAGCCAAGTTCGATCGCCTCGGCGACGAGTTTATAGCCCGGGTCGGAAATGAGAGGCGTCCCAGCGTCGGAGATCAGCGCCAGCGCCTGCCCTTCGGCGATGCGCCTGAGCGCGCGCGGGCGAGCCTCGGCGGCGTTGTGCTCATGATAAGGCGAGAGCGGCCTCTCAATGCCGTAACGTGCGAGCAGCGCGCGCGACACCCGGGTGTCCTCGGCCAGGATAGCATCCGCGCCAGCCAGAATCGCCAAAGCCCGCAGCGTCACGTCAGCCAGGTTGCCGATCGGCGTCGCCACGACGTAAAGGCCGGGATCTAGCGCCGTCCCCGGCAGAATCGCGTCGCCAATGTGAAAGGTTCGGCTCGAGCGAACAGTCTTGACCCCGTCCGAGCGGGGAGCTTTTGCCGCGGTCATTGCGCTTTAATCCGCCGGCCATGTGGCTGGCCAATGATCGACGCATAGCCAAGCGCAGATGAAAATGCCACAATTTCCGTCGACAGCCGGCGAATGGCCGCTGTCGCGCGCCGGCATGCGAATATTGCGAGGGGGCGCGCCGGCGCCGCCATTGGCTCAAGGCAAGAGGTGGGTATGAGGATAGCGGCCAAGCAGCCGGAAGCAGCACGGGGCGTGACCAGGCGCGCCGTGCTTGGCGGCGGGCTCATCTTGACGCTTGCGGCTTGCAATTCGGCCGGCATCGAGATGCCGAACGACTTTGGCGGCGCCCCGGCTCCAGCGGCTCCGCCCGCGGGCGGTGCGCTGGTTGGCGAGACGCTGGGCGCCGGCCCGGTTCGGGTCGGAATGATCCTGCCGCTGACGCAAAACGGCGGCCCAGGTCCGATTGGCGTCTCGATGCGCAATGCGGCGCAACTCGCGATCGACAATTCTGGGTCTTCGTACATCACGCTGATGGTTCAGGACGACCATTCAAGCCCTGACGCCGCCGGCCAGGCGGCCCAATCGGAACTTGGCGCGGGCGCGCAACTCATCCTCGGACCGGTATTCGCCAACGATGTGCGGGCGGCGGCGGCCGCGGCCAAGTCGGGGGGCCGGCCGATGATCGCGTTCTCCACCGACGTCAGCGTCGCGGCCCCGGGCGTCTATCTCTTGTCCTTCCTCATCCAGGGTTATGTCGACCGGATCCTCCAGTACGCCGTCTCGAGCGGCAAAAAGTCGTTCGGGATCATGGCGCCCCAGACCGAGTACGGCAATGTCGCGTCCCAGCGGTTCCAGGACATGGCGGGAAACGTCAATGCGCAAGTGGTCGTGACTGCACGCTATTCGTCTGGCCAGATGGCGGCCGCGGCGCAACAGGTGGCGGCAATTCAAGGTCAGCTTGAGGCTTTGTTCATTCCCGAACAAGCGGACGCCATGCCCGCAGTCGCGAGCGCTCTCGGGTCGGCCAATGTGAAGACCAAGTTTTTGGGAACCGGTGTCTGGAATGACGCGCGGGTTCTCAAATTGCCGCAGATGCAGGGCGCCTGGTTCTCCGCGCCCGACAATGCCGGCTTCGACGCCTTCGCCCAGCGCTACAAGGCCAAATTCAACAGCGAGCCGGCTCGCCTCGCGACGCTGGCCTACGACGCGGTGACGCTGGCCGCGGCGCTCGCGCGCAACGGAGGGCCGGACCCGTTCAGCCAAGCGGCGCTGACCAACGTATCGGGCTTCAACGGCGCCGACGGGGTGTTCCGCTTCCGCGCCGACGGAACCAATGAGCGAGGGCTGGCGGTGATGGAAATCGATGACGGCGCCGCCAAGGTGACCAGCCCGGCGCCCCGAAGCTTTGCGACGGGGTGAATCCGCGAAGTCGGGCGGCATTTTTGTTCCCGAGGCGGAGGGCGCGCACGGATTGCGCGGCCGGCTGGCGGCTCGGCCTTAGGCGGGCGGCTTGAGGCGCGCTCGCAGCCGCGTCGGCTTCGTCGTGAAGCCTAAAGCATGCTTGGCAGCACCCGGTCGGGCGGTCGATGGCCGTCGACGAAGGTCCGGATGTTGATGATCACCTTCTCGCCCATGTCGGCGCGGCCTTCATGCGTCGCCGAGCCCATGTGCGGCAGGAGCGTCACCTTGCCCATTTTCGCAAGCGCGATCAGCTTCTCGTTGACGGCGGGGGCGTGTTCGAACACGTCAAGCCCCGCGTTGGCGAGTTCGCCCGCCTCGAGCATCCGGATCAACGCGTTCTCGTCGACGACCTCGCCACGCGCGGTATTGATGAGAATGGCGTCGGGATGAAGATGCTTCAGCCGGCGGGCCGACAGAAGGTGGAAAGTGCCAGGGGTATGCGGGCAGTTGATCGAGACGAAATCCATTCGCGCCAGCATCTGGTCGAGCGAATCCCAGTAGGTCGCCTCGAGCGATTCCTCGATCTGCTCCGCCACTCGACGGCGATTGTGGTAGTGGATCGACATGCCGAAAGCGCGCGCGCGGCGCGCCAGCGCCTGGCCGATGCGCCCCATGCCGACAATGCCGAGACGCTTGCCGGTAATGCGGCGCCCCAGCATCCAGGTCGGCGACCAGCCGGTCCATCGCCCTTCGGGAATGACGCGCGAACCCTCCACCAGCCGCCGCGCCGTCGACAGGATCAGCGCCATCGTCATATCCGCAGTGTCTTCGGTCAGGACGCCCGGCGTGTTGGTGACTGTGATGCCGCGGCGGAGCGCGCTGGTGACGTCGATATGATCGACCCCATTGCCGAAATTGGCGATCAGCCTCATCTGTTCGCCGGCCTGAGCGATCATGGCGGCGTTGATCTGGTCAGTGATGGTCGGCACCAGGACGTCGGCTTCGCGCATCGCCTCTACGATATCGGCCTGGGACATCGGCTGGTCTTCGTGGTTGAGGCGAGCGTCGAACAATTCCCGCATGCGGGTCTCGACCAGTTCGGGCAGCCGCCGGGTGACCACAACAAGGGGTTTTTTCTTGGTCATGAGCGCTGCTCTTATCGCTCGCGCGGCGCTGCCGCCGCTGCCCCTGCTGGTGCAATCATCTTATTCCGCGCCTTCGCATGAATTCACGCCGCGTTAACGACAGACGACGCAAATGGATAGGCCGGCGCGCCCACGAATTCCGATCCGCCGGGTTGGCCTCCTTAGCAGAGAAACGGGCAAAGACAAGGATGGCCGGATCGCTGTCGAGGATGTCGGCATGAAACGATTGAGGCGGCCAACCAACGCGCTCGCAATCGACCGCCGCGACGTGCTCGCACTGGTCTGCGCGCTGATCGTCGCGCCGCAAGCCGCGGTCGCCGATCCCGTCGGGCCGGTCACCAAACTGCCGCTGCCGCGCTTCGCCAGCTTGAAAACCGACCGGGTCAACCTGCGAGAGGGCCCGTCAAAGGACCATGCGACAAAATGGGTCTATGAGCGGGCCGGGCTGCCGGTGGAAATCACAGCCGAGTTTGAAATCTGGCGCAAGGTCCGCGATTCGGAAGGCGTCGAAGGCTGGGTGCTTCATTCGCTGCTTTCGGGGCGGCGAACGGCGTTGGTCACACCCAACAAAAAGGGCGAGAACTCGAAGCTCTACGCCCGCGCGGCCGCGTCGGCGGATTTGGCCGCGACGCTTCAGTCGGGGGTGATCGTCAACATACGCAATTGCGACGGCGCCTGGTGCCTTGTCGACGGAGACGGGTTCAGGGGATATATCGAGCAGGAGAAGTTGTGGGGCGCGTACCCCGGCGAAAAAATTCAATGAGCGGAGCGCCCTCGGATCCTCCGGCGACAGCGGCGACTGAGACTATAATATAGCGGCCGCGCGGCGTTACGATCGAAGCGCACGACGATTGGCTTTCGCGACGGGAGGAAACAATGCTGGGAGCCGAAATTCAAAATCTCGAGGTTCAATTCTCCCACGACCTGGTCCAATATTGGGGATGGTTCCTCGCCCTCGGAGTGGGCCTGTTGGCGCTCGGCGTCGCCGCCGTGGCGCGCGCGGTCACTGCGACCGTCGTGTCAATGGTGTTCTTCGGCTGGCTGCTGGTGTTAGCGGGGCGATCGAAGTCGTTCAAGCCGTTGCGGTGGGGCACTGGGCGGGCTTCTTTCAGCATTTGTTCGCTGCGGTCCTGTTTCTTGTGGCCGGGTTCATCATGGTGTTCAGGCCATTGATCACGGCCGAAGTGCTCACTCTGTTCATGGCCTTGTTCTTTCTGATCGGCGGCTTGTTCCAGCTCATTGGCGCAGCGTGGATCGGGTTGCCCGGTTGGGGATGGAGCTGTGGACGGCGTCATCACATTCATTCTGGGCTTGCTGGTCTTGGCGCAATGGCCGGCGTCCGGGTTGTGGGTGATCGGCCTCTTTCTCGGCATCGACCTCATTTTCTACGGCCTCGCCTGGATCGCGATCGCGCTCAGCTTGCGCGGCAGCGCATAGGATTCTGCCGCCGCGGCCCGCATCTTGCAGCGGGCCTTGGAGAGGGCTAGGGACGCAGCGGCCCTTTCGAGAGGAACTCTTCGCCCCATGAGAAAAGTCTACGCCAACGCTGACGAGGCGCTCGCCGACCAGATCAAGGATGGCATGACCTTGATGGCCGGCGGATTTGGCGTGTGCGGGGTTCCCGAGACGCTGATCGAGGCGGTGCGCAAATCAGGCGCGAAGGATCTGACCGTCGTTTCCAACAACGCCGGCGTCGATGGGATCGGCCTTGGAATCTTGCTCGAGACCGACCAGATCAAGAAGATGATCTCGAGCTACGTCGGCGAGAACAAGATTTTCGCCAATCTCTATCTTTCCGGCAAGCTCGAACTCGAATTCAATCCGCAAGGCACCTTGGCCGAGCGTATCCGCGCCGGGGGCGCGGGAATCCCCGCGTTTTTCACCCGCACCGGCGTTGGCACAGTGATTGCGGACGGCAAGGAAGTCCGCGAGTTCAACAACGAGGCCTATGTCATGGAGACTGGCCTCATCGCCGACATTTCTTTGGTCCACGCCTGGAAGGGCGACACGGAAGGGAACCTTGTCTATCGGAAGACGGCGCGCAACTTTAATCCGATGATGGCGACGGCGGGGCGTCTGACGATCGCCCAAGTCGAGCATCTGGTTGAGCCTGGCGAGATCGACGGCGACGCCATCGTCACCCCCGGCATTTACGTTCAACGGATCGTTCACGCGCCGAATGAGCTAAAGCGCATCGAGCAGCGCACGACCCGTAAGCGCGAAGCGGCCTGAATTCTTCGGAGGCGAACTGAAATGGCTTGGACCCGCGATCAAATGGCGGCGCGCGCCGCCAAGGAGCTCAAAGACGGCTTCTACGTCAATCTCGGCATCGGCATTCCGACTCTTGTTTCGAACTACATCCCTCAGGGAATGAGCGTGCAGTTGCAGAGCGAGAACGGCATGCTGGGGATGGGGCCGTTTCCGTACGAGGGCGAAGAGGACCCGGACCTCATCAACGCCGGCAAGCAGACCGTCACTCAATTGCCGACGACCAGCTTCTTCTCGAGCGCCGATTCGTTCGCCATGATCCGCGGAGGCCACATCGACCTCGCCATCCTCGGCGCCATGCAGGTCGCCGAGAACGGCGACCTCGCCAACTGGATGATTCCGGGCAAGATGGTGAAGGGCATGGGCGGCGCGATGGACCTCGTCGCGGGCGTGAAGCGCATCGTCGTGGTGATGGAGCACTCGGCCAAGGACGGGCCCAAGCTCCTGCATCGCTGCACCCTGCCGCTGACTGGCGCGAAGGTGGTCGACCTCGTCATCACCGATCTCGGCGTGTTTACAATCGACAAGCATGGGCTGAACGGCATGGAGCTCATCGAACTCGCGCCAGAGGTGACGGTGGACGAAATCGCCGCCAAGACCGAGGCGAGCTACCGGGTGACGCTGAAGCAACCCAGCGAGGCCGCGGTCGCGGGTTAGGACGCTCGTCCTTCAGGGAGGCGCCAGGGCCAGCGCCATTTACGAGTCCGTTTTGAGCGATTCCAGTGAATTGCGGCGCCATTTACGAGCCACTGGCGCACATCACCTTCAAAGTTCCGTGTTAGGGCCAAGCGCGAGCTGAGCGCGGCGAGCGTTGCTGCCGCCGCGCTCCGCCTCAGTTTCGGTCGGCGTACGTCTGCAGGTAGGCGAGATGGCCGAGGGCCGTTATTTCTTGACCAGGGGGCAGGTGGAATCCGCGAGCTTGCCGAACGCCTCTTCGCCCTTCATCGTCTTGAGGATCTTGTAGAAGTCCCAGGCGCCCTTCGATTCGGATGGCGTTTTCACCTGAACGATGTACATGTCGTGCTCGAGCAGGCCGTCGGGACGGATCACGCCGTCCTTGACGAAAATGTCGTTGATCTTCGTCTTGTGCAGTTGCTCGAGGACCTTGTCGGTATCGGTCGATCCGACAGCCTTGACGGCATCGAGATAGGCGAGCGTCGCGGAATAGAGGGCGGCCTGAGGGAAAGTCGGCATCTTCTTGGTCTTTTCGAAGAAGCGATTGGCGAAGCCGCGTGTGGTGTCGTCCATGTTCCAATACCAGGCGGTGGTCAGCACCAGCCCTTGCGCAATATCGAGACCGACCGCGTGAACGTCGGTGAGGAACACCAAGAGCGCAGCGGGCTTCATCGTTTTGGTCAGGCCGAACTCCGACGCAGCCTTGAGCGAGTTTTGCGTGTCGGCGCCGGCGTTGGCGAGGCCGAGCACCTTCGCCCCCGAGCCTTGCGCCTGGAGGAGAAAGGAGGAGAAGTCTGACGTCCCGAGCGGCACGCGAACGTCGCCGACCACGCTCCCCCCGCCCGCCTTGACGACTTCGGTGGCCCCAGCTTCCAGTTGCTTCCCGAAAGCGTAGTCCGCGGTGATGAAAAACCAGCTCTTGCCGCCCTCTTCGAGTATCGTTTTGGCGGTCCCGTTGGAAAGCGCGGTGGTGTCGTAGCCGTAATGGATCGTATAGGGGGTGCAATCCTTGCCGGTCAGCGACGCAGCGGCCGCGCCGATGGCGAAAAACGGAATCTTCTTCTCCTTGGCCGCGGCCGACATTGCGATGCTGACGCCGGAGTTGGACCCGCCGAGCAGCATCGTCATGCCGTCAGTGTCGGCCCATTCGCGCAGTTTCTCCGCCCCGAGAGCCGGCTTGTTCTGATGATCGAAGGTCAAAACCTCGATCGGCTGTCCCAAGACCGCGCCCCCGAAGTCTGCGATCGCCATTTTGATCGCCTCGACCCCGTGGGGGCCAATGACGTCGGCATAGGGCCCCGACATGTCGTCGATGTCGCCGATGACGACCTTGTTGTCGGCGGCTGAGGCCGCGCCCGCGGCGAGCGACGCGGACAGCGCACCCGCCAGCATCAATGTCCATCTGAGCGATTTCATTCCGTTCCTCCCGATTTTCACGGTTCGTCCGGCGGCGCGCCGCCAAAGCCCAACCCATGCGGGCATAATGCTCGGCGCTGCAGCGCATGGCAACTCGCGCTTTAGTCGAGTGCCGCTTGGCGCCCGCCGCGCGCCCCTATAGATCGAGCATGGCGCGGAGAGAGTCCCGGCAGGCGAGGGCGGCGAGGACCGAGGCGATCTTCGAACGATTGGCTGCCGCCAATCCGGCCCCGAAGGGCGAACTCCAATACATCAACCCTTTCACGCTGCTCGTGGCGGTGGTGCTGTCGGCGCAGGCGACCGACGCAGGGGTGAACAGAGCAACGCCCGCGCTGTTCGCCATCGCCGACACGGCGGAGAAGATGGCGGCGCTCGGCGTGGAGCGGCTGGAGGAGCGGATCAAGACCATTGGGCTCTATCGGACCAAGGCCAGGAATATTATCGCCCTGTCGCGCGCGATCGTCGAACAGCACGGCGGCGAGACGCCCCGTAACCGTGAAGCGCTCGAAGCCCTGCCAGGCGTTGGCCGCAAGACCGCCAATGTGGTGCTCAACACCGTTTTCGGCGAGCCGACGCTGGCCGTCGACACCCATGTCTTCCGCCTCGCCAATCGCCTGAACATCGCTCCCGGCAAGACGCCGCGCGAAGTCGAGGATGGCCTCATGCGGGTGATTCCGGACCGGTTTTTGCCGCACGCCCATCACTGGCTGATCCTGCATGGGCGCTACGTCTGCGTGGCCCGCAAACCTTTGTGCGGCGTTTGCGTGCTCGTCGATCTTTGCCCATACGAGCCAAAGAACATGGCCGGCGGCGCAGGCTGACAAGCCGATCGCCTGCGCGCAGCGCGCCGATGATCTCCGGCGGGGCCTTCCGGAGGATCGCTCGGGTCGCAGCGGAACGCCGGTCGCAACCTTGCCCTCTGAGGCGGCGACCGGATAGGATTCTCCTTCAATGGTCGATATCGTCCTGCTTCTGGCCGTACTCGCGACTCTGCTTGTGGTCGTCGCCGTCTCCCAGCCGGTGGCGGTCCGCCTGAAGGTCGCGCCGGTTGTGCTGCTCGCCGTCATCGGGGTGGCGATTGGCGCTGTGTCCGGAGTCCTGCTCCACACGACACTCACCAATCGCTTCGACAACATCGCCGCGCTGTTCGCCGACCTGCCGGTCGGCGCCGAGACCTTCATTTACGTCTTTCTGCCGCTGCTGGTTTTCGAGGGCGCGATCACCGCCGACGTGCGGCGGATGCTCGAGGATGCAGCCCCCATTCTGATGCTGGCGGTCGTAGCGACGGTCGTCTGCACTGCCGTGGTCGGCTTCGCGCTCTGGCCGATCGCGGATCTGCCGCTGGTGGTGTGCCTGTTGCTCGGCTCGGTTGTGGCGACCACCGATCCGGCGGCGGTCATCGCGGTGTTCCGGGACGTCGGCGCCGCCGCCCGTCTGACCCGCCTCGTCGAAGGCGAGGCTCTTCTGAATGACGCGGCGGCGATCGTCATGTTCACGGTCCTGCTTGGCGTCATCGTCTCCGGACGCCAGCCGAGCCTCCTCGTTGGCGAGGAGCAGTTTTTGCTCTCTTTCTTCGGGGGCGCCGCTCTGGGCTTGCTGGCCGGGAGGGCGTTGCTGCAGCTCATCCCGTGGACCCGCGACGATCGGTTGGCCGAAGCGACGCTGACGGTCGCGCTCCCCTATCTCGTTTTCATCGTCGCCGAGCACGTCCTCCATGTTTCTGGGGTAGTCGCAGTGCTCTGCGGCGGATTGACTGTCAGCGCTTTCGGGCGGTCGCGGATCACGCCTTACAACTGGTCGTTCATCGTCGATCTCTGGGCTCAGATCGCGTTCTGGGCGCATTCGCTGGTGTTCGTGCTGGCTTCGATTCTGGTGCCGAAGCTGCTGCTCGACGTGCATTTCCATGATGTCGTGCTGATCGCGGCGCTGATTGTGGCGGTTTTCGCGGCGCGCCTCCTGGTGCTGTTCCTGCTTCTGCCGCTGTTGAGCCTGGCCAAGCTCACTCAGCCGATCAGCACCGCGTATAAGTTGGCGATCACCTGGGGCGGCTTGCGCGGCGCCCTGACCTTGGTGCTGGCGCTCGCCGTCACTGAGAACCCGGCGCTGACGCCGGAAGTGCAAAGGTTCGTGGCGGTGCTCGCCACTGGCCTCGTGCTGTTCACGCTGCTGGTCAACGGCACGACATTGCGCGTTGTCATCCGCCTTCTGCGCCTTGATCGCCTTTCGCCGGTCGACCAGGCGTTGCGCGATCGGGTGTTGGCGCTCTCCTATGCGGAGATCAGCGAGACCGTTCGTACGATGGCGAGCGAGCATGAGATCTCGCCTTCGGCCATCGCCAGCGCGCTTGCGCCCTACGAGGCCGGGATGGCGGCGGCAAAATCGCCCGGCCTCGCGGAGGCTGGCCTCACCGATCATCAGCGCCTGGCGATCGGCCTGGTGGCGCTCGGCAATCAGGAGCGAATGCTGGCGCTCGAAATCATGGCTGAGCGAGCCGCCTCGCCGGTCACCGTGCAGGCGCTGCTCAGAAACGCCGAAGCTTTGGGTGAAGGCGCGAGGAGCGGCGGACGTGTCGGCTACCAGCGCAGCGCCGAAGCCGCGCTCGCCTTTCCGTTCTCTTTCGCCACCGCCTATTTCTTCTATCGCCGCTTAGGCGTCGTGCGCTTTCTCGCCGATCGGCTCGGCGACCGGTTCGAGATGCTGCTCGTGACGCGCCTACTGATCCAGGAGCTCATGGGCGGACATGCGGTGCGATCACGCTCGATCTTCGGCGAGCGGGTCGTCGAGCTCATTGACGCCATCCTCAAGAATCGCCTCAAGCGCACGACAGCCGCTCTCGACGCGCTGCGCCGGCAATATCCTCAGTACGCGGCGGCTCTCGAAACCCGGTTCCTGCGTCAATCAGCGATGCGGCGCGAGATGGGACGCTACGACGCCCTGTTCGAGGAAGGCCTTATCGCCGCCGAGGTCTACGAAGACCTCAAGGGCAGTGTCGCCGATAGAAAGAAAGAGGCGCGGCCTCGTTTCGATCTCGGCCTCGATACCCGCGAGTTGATCGGGCGCCTCGATTTGTTCGCCGATCTCAACGACCAGCAGCTCGAGCGGGTGCAGAAGCTGCTCAGGCCCCGGTTCGTGGCGCCCCGCGAGCGCATCGTGCGGGAGGGCGATCAGGGCGACGCCTGCTACTTCATCGCCTCAGGCGCCGCCGAGGTCGATCTTTCCCGGTCGCCGCATCCCGCTCGGCAGCGGCGACCTGTTCGGCGAGATGGCGCTGCTCACCGGCATGACGCGGCAAGCCGACGTCGTCGCCATGACCTATTGCCGGCTGCTGGTGCTGCGGAAGGTCGATTTCGACCGGTTCATGGACGACAATCACGACATTCGTCTCGTTATCCACAAGATCGCCGCGACGCGCTCGTCGATGAACCGCTCGGATGAGACGAGAGCCGGTCTCGCCTGAGCTCAAGGCGCCGCCCGCGGCCTGGATTGCGCCACCGGGAGCGGCGGCATTTCCCCGTGAGGCGCGTCGGCGCCCATGCCGCTAAAGCGAGATCTTCGCCCGCGCCGCCATTTCGCCCACAATGCCGCGCCGGAACGCCAGCACGCAGGCGACGAACACGACGCCTTGGATCACCGTCACCCACTCGCCGAACTGGGCGAGGTAGTTCTGCATCGAGACGACGATGAGCGCGCCGACCACCGGCCCGTAGAAGGTGCCCATGCCCCCGACCAAGGTCATCAGCACGACCTCGCCCGAAGTTGAGAACGAGACGTCGGTCAGCGATGCGTTCTGGACGACCAGCGCCTTGGTCGCGCCGGCGAGGCCGGCGATCACCGCCGACAGGACGAACGCCGCGAGCTTGTATTGCAGGGCGCGATAGCCGAGCGAGACGGCGCGCGGCTCGTTTTCGCGGATCGCCTTGAGAATCTCGCCGAACGGGGAATTGACCGCGCGCTGCACGACAAGAAAGCCGAACAGAAAGACGGCCGCGACGAAGCAGTAGAGGATCCAGGGATTGCTGAGATCGATGAAGCCAAGCGCCCGTCCCTGCGGCACCGCCTGGATGCCGTCCTCGCCATGGGTGAACGGCGCCTCGACGCAGACAAAGAACACCATCTGGGAAAAGGCGACGGTGACCATGGCGAAGTAAATGCCGGCGCTGCGAATGGCCAGCGCTCCGGTGACGAATCCGAGGACGGCGGAGGCCGCGACGCCGACCGCGATCGCCGAGACCGGCTCCAACCCCCATACTTTGGCGGCATGGGCGCAGACGTAGCTGGCGAGCCCGAAGAACATCGCATGCCCAAGCGAGAGCAAGTTGGCGTAGCCGATCAAGAGATTGAACGCGCAAGCGAACAGCGCGAAGCACATCGCCTGCATGACGAAGAACGGATAGGCGAAAAAGGGCGCGATCGCGATCAGGGCGACCATGATCGCGAAGGCGACGGCGTTCACGCGCCGGTCCTCGCTTGTTATATCCGCCGGGGCGACTGAGGCGTCGATGTCCATATCAGGCCGCCCGCCCGAACAGCCCGGTTGGCCGGATCAGGAGCACAATCGCCATGATGACGAACACCACCGTGTTCGACGCCTCGGGGTAAAATACCTTCGTCAGCCCTTCGACCACGCCGAGCACGAAGCCGGTCACGATCGAGCCGAGGATCGACCCCATCCCGCCAATCACCACGACGGCGAAGACGACGGCGATGATGTCCGCGCCCATGCCCGGGCGCACCTGATTGATCGGCGCGGCGAGCACGCCGGCGAACGCCGCAAGCGCGACGCCGAAGCCATAAGTGAGCGTGACCATGCGCGGCACATTGATGCCGAAGGCGCGCACCATGGTTGGGTTTTCGGTGGCCGCGCGCAAATAGGCGCCGAGCTTGGTCTTCTCGATGATAAGCCAGGTGGCGAAGCACACCACGGCCGAGGCGAGAATCACCCAGCCGCGATAAATGGGCAGGAACATGAAGCCCAGATTGTAGGCGCCGCTCAATTGTTTGGGGATCGCGTAGGGCAGACCAGAGGCGCCGAAATAGTTCTGAAACAGCCCCTGAATGATGAGCGCCAAGCCGAAGGTGAGAAGCAGGCCGTAGAGCGGATCGAAGCCGGCGAGCCGTTTCAGGAACAGCCGCTCGACGATCGCCCCGATCGCGCCGACGATCAGCGGCGCGAGGATAAGGGCGAACCAATAGTTGAGGCCTGTGTATTGGAGGAGAAAATAGGCGGCGAAGGCCCCCATCATGTAGAAGGCGCCGTGGGCGAAATTGACGATCGTCAGCATGCCGAAAATGACGGCGAGTCCCAAACTCAGCAGCGCGTAGAATGAGCCGTTGATGAGGCCGATCAGCAACTGACCGAAGAGCTCCGGCATGCTGACCGTATGGCCGAACACGCTCACGGTCGGACCCGTCGTTGGACACGCATCATCACACCCCCAGCGCCTCGTGCAGCCTGTCCATTCTTCCCGCCAGTTCCGAGCTGGCGAAGGTGTCGATGATCTGCCCGTGCTCCATGACAAAGAACCGGTCGGCCAAGGTCGAGGCGAAGCGGAAATTCTGCTCAACCAGCAAAATCGTGAACCCTTCCCGCTTGAGCTCGGCGATGGTGCGGCCGATCTGCTGGATGATCACCGGCGCCAGGCCCTCGGTCGGCTCGTCGAGCATCAGAAATCGCGCGCCGGTTCGCAAGATTCGCGCAATCGCGAGCATCTGCTGCTCGCCGCCGGAGAGCTTGCCGCCGCCGCTGGCCAGACGCTCTCGCAGATTGGGAAAGAGCGAGAAGATCTGCTCCACGCTCATTGCCCCGGCCTTGGAGATCGGAGGCGGCAGAAACAGATTCTCCTTGACAGAGAGCGAGGCGAATATAGCCCGCTCCTCCGGACAGAATGCGACGCCGTGTCGGGCGATACGGTCGATCGACAGGCCAATGAGTTCCTTGCCGCCGAATACGACCGAACCTGTTCGCTTGCGGACGATGCCCATGATCGCCTTCAGCGTGGTCGTCTTGCCGGCTCCGTTTCGTCCGAGCAGCGTCACCACCTCGCCCTCACGCACGTCGAGGTCTACGCCATGCAGAATATGCGATTCATTGTACCAGGCCTTGAGGCCCTTGACGGTGAGCGCCGTCGTTTCGCTGGCGACCGGCCTTCGGGCGAGAGCCGCCTCAGCCATGCCCCACTCCGAGATAGGCCTGCTTCACCTCTTCGTTTTCCGACACCTCGCGGTAGTCGCCCTCGGCCAGCACCCGCCCGCGCGTCAGCACGGTGATGCGCTGTGAGAGATTGGCGACCACCCGGAGATTGTGCTCGACCATCAGGATGGTGCGGTTCACCGACACGCGGCGGATGAGGTCGGCCGTGCGATCGATGTCCTCGTGGCCCATGCCCGCCATCGGCTCATCGAGCAGCATCATCTCGGGCTCGACCGCAAGCGTCGTCGCCAGTTCGAGGGCTCGCTTGCGGCCATAGGAGATCTCGCCGGCCTTCGAGTTGGCGAAGCCCCCGAGCCCCACGTCGTCCAGCAACGCCAACGCCCGTTCATTGAGCGGGTCGAGCGCCGTCTTGGAACGCCAGAAGTCGAACGAATTGCCGCGCTTTCGCTGCAGCGCGATGCGAATGTTCTCAAACGCGGTCAAGTGAGGAAATACTGCGGAAATCTGGAACGAGCGGACGAGCCCGAGCCGCGCCACATCCGCCGGCTTGAGATTGGTGACGTCGCGCCCGTTGAACATGATCCGACCACCGGTCGGCGCAATGAATTTCGACAGCATGTTGAAACAGGTGGTCTTGCCCGCGCCGTTTGGGCCAATGAGGGCGTGGATCGTCCCGCGCTTAACGCGGAGGGAAACATCGCTGACCGCGCGGAAATCGCCGAAGCTCTTGCTGAGGCCTTCCGTGACGAGAACATCGTCCATACTCATTCTCGCCGCTCGGCCGAGCGCATGCGCTTCCCCCCAACGAAGGCGAGAGCCAATCAAGCCGCTGGCGCGCCGCTTGTAAAGCCCCAAGCCGATATCCCACTCGACCACGGGCGGCCGCCGCTTCGCTTAGCCTTCTGTCCGACGATTATGCAGCCGGCGTTCCCAGTCGAGCGCCTGGCGCACGATCTCGTCGAGATTGTCGCGGGTCGGTTTCCAGCCGAGCACCCTCTTGGCCCGCTCGGCCTTGGCGACAATGGCCGCCGGGTCGCCGGCGCGCCGCCCGGAGAGAGCAACCGGAAAATCGATTCCCGACACCCGTTTGACGACCTCGACGACCTCCCTCACCGTCTCTCCGTGCCCATAACCGCAATTGCAGACGACGCTGGCCCCGCCGGCGCGCAAGTAGGCGAGCGCGCTCAAATGCGCGTCGATGAGGTCCGTGACCTGGATATAATCCCGCACACAAGTGCCGTCGCGGGTCGGATAGTCCTCACCGAAGATCTCGATCTTCGGATGGAGCCCAAGCGCCGTCTGGACGGCGCGCTTGATCAGATGGGTGGCGTTGGGCGTCGACTGGCCGAGGCGGCCCTTGGGATCGGCGCCGGCGACATTGAAATAGCGCAGCGCGACGTAGCGAAAATCGTAGGCCTTGGACGCGTCCTCGAGCATCCATTCGACCATCAGCTTGGACCGGCCATAAGGAGAAATCGGCGCAAGCGCGGCTTCCTCCGACACCGGCTCGGCGCCGGTTTCGCCGTAAACCGCGGCGGTTGAGGAAAAGATGAAGGTCTTCACCCCGCCATTGACCGCCGCCTCGATCAGGGCGCGCGCGTTTGAAACGTTGTTGAGGTAGTAACCGAGCGGGTCGCGGACTGACTCGGGCACCACGATTTTGGCGGCGAAATGGGCGATCGCGTCGATGGCATGCTCCCCGATCAAGCGCGCAACGAGGTCCTTATCGCCAGTATCGCCGACGATGAGCTTCGCCCCTTCGGGCACGGCCCACGCGAACCCGGTGGAGAGATTGTCGAGAACGACGACCGTCTCGCCCGCGTCGAGAAGGCCCAGAGCCATATGACCGCCGATATAACCGGCGCCTCCAGTGACCAGAACGCTCACGCCAAGCCCCCTTTTGATCTGCCCGACGCGAATTAACCCGGAAAAAAGCCGCGTAGAACGGTCCAGCTGGAACTGATAGTCGGATATCAGGATTTCGCCAGGCCCGCCTCTCTTCCACCCTCCCATTGACCGGGGAACAAAGCATCAATGGACAAACCCATCCGTAAAGCCGTGCTGCCCGTCGCCGGTCTCGGCACGCGCTTCCTGCCCGCGACCAAGGCGATCCCCAAGGAGATGCTGACCGTGGTCGACCGGCCAATCCTTCAGTACGTGGTGGATGAAGCGCGCGAGGCGGGAATTGAGCATTTCATCTTCGTGACTGGCCGCAACAAAGGCGTCATCGAAGATCATTTCGACACCGCTTACGAACTCGAAGACACCCTCAAGCGACGCGGGAAAGCGGCCGAATACGCCGCGTTGATGGCCGATCTTCCCGCCGCCGGCGCGACCAGCTTCACCCGCCAGCAGGCGCCGCTCGGCCTCGGCCACGCCGTCTGGTGCGCGCGTGAAATCGTCGGCGCCGAACCCTTCGCGATCCTGCTGCCGGACATGGTCACTAGGGGGGGATCGCGCGGCGGACGCTGCCTTGCCCAGTGCGTCGCGGCCTATGAGCGGCACGGCGGCAATATCATCGCGGTCGAAGAGGTTCCTCCCGCCGAAACCCATCAATACGGAATTGTCGGGGTCGGCCACGATCATGGCGCGACCTTGGAGATCACCAAAATGATCGAAAAGCCGAAGCAGGGGACGGCGCCCTCCAATCTCATCATTTCGGGCCGTTACATTCTTCAGCCGGAGATTTTTCAGATCCTGGAACAGGTCGAAAAAGGCGCCGGCGGCGAAATCCAACTGACGGACGGCATGATCGAACTCGCCCGCACCCAGTCTTTTCATGGCGCGCGCTTCGATGGGCGAACCTATGATTGCGGCTCGAAGATCGGATTTCTCAGCGCCAACCTCGCCTTCGCGCTCGACCGAAGCGATCTTGCCTCAGGGGTGAAGGAGGAACTGCACCGGCTGGGCTTTGCCGGGAAAGGCGTTTGACCCCACCTCCCCTTCCGGCTCGCGGCGTTTTCCATCTCCCCCGGCGAGTGATAAACAGCGGCCGATGATTTAAGAGCAGACCAGCGCCGTCCTGTCGGCTTTGCGCACCATCGCCAACGAGCGCGCCGGGCTGGGGGCGCTTGAGGAGGCGATCCGGACCCCGCGCGAGGGTGGACTTGGGGCCGCATTCTCGGAGGCGGTCAAGACGATCTCGGCCGCGCCCGGCCGGGTCATCGTCACCGGCATCGGCAAATCGGGCCATATCGCGCGCAAGATCGCAGCGACCCTCGCCTCGACCGGCGAGCCCGCGTTCTTCGTCCATCCGGCCGAGGCGAGCCATGGCGACCTCGGCATGGTGCAGAGCGGCGACGTCGTGCTGGCCATCTCCTGGTCGGGCGAGACGGCCGAACTGGCGGCGATCGTCACTTTCGCCAAGCGCTACGCCATTCCCCTGATCGCCATGACCGCTGAGGCCAACAGCACGCTTGGCCGCGAGGCCGACGTTTGCCTGACGATGCCGGGCGCGCCGGAGGCCTGCCCCAACGGCCTCGAGGCCCCGACCACCTCGACGACGATGCAACTCGTGCTGGGCGATGCGCTGGCGGTCGCGCTCCTGGAAGGACGAGGGTTCACCGCGCTCGATTTCCGCGTCCTTCATCCGGGCGGCAAGCTCGGGGCCAAACTCATGCATGTGCGCGAGGTCATGCACACCGGCGACCGGGTGCCGCGCATTGATGCGAGCGCCCGGATGGCCGAGGCGATCGTCGAGATGACGTCGAAGGGTTTCGGCTGCGTCGCAGTGTTCGAAGAGGGCGGCGCGCTTGCCGGCATCATCACCGACGGCGATCTGCGCCGTCACCTGAAGCCCGATTTCTCCCTCGACACCCCCGTCGGCGCGATCATGACCCGAGGCCCGCGCACGATCGGGCCGGACGCCTTGGTGGCGGAGGCGCTCGAACTGATCAGCCACAAGATTCAGGCGCTTCTGGTCGTCGACCGCGGCCAAGTGGTTGGAATCGTGAATTTTCACGATCTCATGCGGATCGGAGCGTTCTGACGGATCCCAGCGAATTCACGCTGGCGCGCGGCGATCGGTTCTGGACGCAAGCCAGCGTTTTCAATGATTTGGGCGCCTTTTTCTGTAGGAGAGCGAGCGATGGCCGACAAGATGAGCCGGATCGGCGCGATCGTCGAGGTCATGCGCAACACCTGGGACTTGCCCGCCGATTGCAATGAGGGCGAGCTCTTCACCTATGCCGAGACGCTCTACGACCGGATCGCGGCCGGCGATAGCAAGGATCAGCTTTGCGCCTACCTTTCCGGCGTGCAGGTGGATCAGCTCGAAATGCCGAAGTCGGACGAATTCAGAAAGATAGTGGACCGGGCCATTGGGCTCGTGGGCGGCGGGAGCTGAGCGTTGCGCGACAATTGCGATGACCCGGCCGGATTAGCCGGGGGAGGGATGATTTTAAGTTGACCCGAGGCCGTCAGTCCGGATTTTGACCGGCCGCTTCGCCGGGCGGCGCAAAGTAATAGGGCTCGACGGCGCCGGTCATCTTGATGACGAGCGGCTGGCCTCGGCGGTCGAGCGCCTTGCCCGCAGCCGCGCGGATCCACTGCTCGCTGACACAATATTCCTCGACGTCGCGCCGCTCGACGCCGCGAAAGCGCACCCCAATGCCGCGCGCCAGCGCTGCTTCGTCGTAGAACGGGCTCGAAGGATCGACGCTGAGCCGGTCAGGCGGAAGGTCGGTCATCGCGAGTGGAAGCGCCCGGCGAGGAAAGGCGCGGGGGCCCGCGGCAATCAGCCGGCGAGCGCCTTGACCCGCTTGGTTAGCCGCGAGATTTTGCGCGAGGCGGCATTCTTGTGGACGATGCCTTTTTGCGCCGCCCGGGCGAGCCTGGGTTCAGCCTCGCTCAGCGCCTCGGCGGCGACCTTTGGATCCTTGGAGGCGATCGCCTCCTCGACCTTGCGCACATAGGTGCGCATCTCGGTGCGGCGCGACTTGTTGACCACGGTGCGGCGAACGGTCTGGCGGACCGCCTTCTGGGCCGATTTGGTGTTAGCCATCGACTTTCGTTCCCTGCGCGCGCGAGGCCGCGGCGCTCAAAAAATAACGGGCCGGGCTTTGCCGCCCAGCCTTGCTCGGCCGGGCTTATAGGCCGGTCGGACGGAAGGCGTCAACCGCCTGTTCGAGTCCGCAGCGCGTCCAGACTTCAATTCGCCCGTCGGGCCGGGGGGCCGCCGGCCCCGGCTCGACACAACCGCCGCGCTTGCCGGAGAGGCGCTTCCATAGCCAGGACTATCGAAAGTATAGCGTAATGTAATTTCCCACAGACGACGATTAGAGACAATAACGCCCATCGGAAATCTATCGCTTTCGGCCTCAGGCCGTAGGCGAATACTTGATGGGAATACCGAAATGAAGAATATCTTGCGCCTGGACGCCGATAGAATCGCTGCGCTCTGTTTTGCCGGAATGATCGGTATTGGCCTACCCGCTGTCGCTTCGGCGGCGGTGATCAATCGCGGAGTGGAGGGGCCGCCGCTGTCGGAGATCCGCCCCGCCCCCAAGTCGATCTATCCGGACCAGCAGGTGATCACCGCGCAGCCTTCGCCGTCGGAAGTCGATCCCTCCTTTTTCGGACCCGTGCTTCTGATGAAGTCGGCGATCGTCGACCTTGAGGCGGGAACCGCGACGCTGCCCCTGCGGAAAGGGCGCCTCGAGTCGGGCGAACTGGTCTGGTCGATCATGACCGACACAACCGATCCCAACCTCGCCAATCTGCATGGGGTCGATTACTCGCCAAAACTTGCCTACGCGGTGACCGGGAAGGCCGCGCGCGAAGCCAGCATCGACAAGGACGGCGTGATCGTTTTCAAGTCTGGGAAAGTCGACTTTTCGCCGGCCCGCAGCGTGACGCCCGGCGACGCGCCGAACTTCTTCCCGCCCAAGGCCGCTCAGCCCGGTTCGGTGGGGGATGCGGATTATTCGCCGCTGGTGCAGTTCGCGAACGCCAAGAACGCGCTTTTCAATATGCCGATGGTGGCGTTCAACGTCTCGGACGACGATCTGAACAAGATGTGCGACGGCAATGTCGACCATTCCAAAGTCGAGGATAAGGTCGTCAAGATCTGTCCCCGCGACGGCACCGTCACACTCGAACTGACCCTCGGTTACACTTTCGGCAAGCCGATCTTTTATCTGTCCACCGAGGCCAACGACCCGGTTGTCGCCACGATTGAAGGGGCGACCTACACGCCCGCTCTCAAGGACGTGCCGTTCGCGCTCGAGGACGCTTCGCCAGGGGAAGCCGCCGAGCGCATTTATGTGTTCGTGAACGGACCCACCGGCATCGACAACCCGTTCCGCCAGGGCGTCGACAGCGCGCTCTCCGACAAGGGGACGCATGGACCGCTCAACGTTCTGGGCGGCATCCCGACGATCAATCTGGACTATAGCCCGTTATGGCGGCTGTTCCCGGTCAGGTGGACGGCGGCCGCGATCGAGAAAGGCTACCGCACCAAGATGACGGATGCGATCGCCATCGAGGACGCCGGCGAGCGCGGCATCGTCGAGAGCATCGCGGGGGGCAAGCCGAAGGCGGTCGGGTTCATCGTCAACTGCCCCGTCGTCTATCGCATCAACTGAACATTGGCCGAGCCGAGCGCCGGGTCTGTTTCCCCGGCGCTTCCTTCCCCCTCCCGCGCCCGGAATAGAGCAATGATCAGGCATTTCATCGCAGCCACGGCTTTCGCGTGCGCCATGGCGCTCGCTCCATCGCTCAGTGAAGCAGGGCAGCCCGCGCAACTGATGGCGGGCGATCCCTCAGGGCCGAATGTGGCGTTCGGCTTCGGCGCGAAAGGACTTCGCATCGAGACGCATCAGGTCGGCAATCCAGGCGCCAAACTCTCCATTTGGGTTGACCACAGCCGAGAGCGGCTTTTTTCCCGCATCCTCACGGCGGACGACTGCAAGTTTGGGGATGACGGCGCGCGGTGCCGGCTCGTTTTCCCCCGAAGGAGCCCCGACTATTCGCGTTTTGTCGTCGCCTTCAAGCGCGGCGGAACGGCCCATGTCGAGGTACAGAACGCAGCCGTGATGGAGATGAGCAAGGATATTTCGTTCGCCGGCTTCGCCCGCAAGCTTGGTTCGGGCAAGCCTGGATCGGTATCGTAATATGACGCTGGTTTAGGCCGGGGGCGCCGTTATGTGCTGCGCGAGGACGGCGATACGTCGTGGCGCGGCGAATGAACGCCGGCGCCACGCGACCTTTGCTCGAACCTGACGGCGGCGAGAGCGCGTTCATTAGCCCAGGGACTTCGCATAGCTTCGCGGACCAAAGCGCCAACCGCGGCCGGCCCCGGACGGTCACCAAGCTGACCTCGCGCCAGATCTCGGGATCGACCAAGGGCTTGACGGCCACCTGCTGATGGGTGACCGAACGCGCCGGCATGAAGGCGCAACCGACGCCAGCCTCGGCCATCGCCAGAATCCAGTCGTCGCGATCGCTCCGATAGACGATGTGCGGACGGCTGTCGTGCTGGTCGAGACTTTGTCCGAAGACCTCCGCGACTTCGCAATTGATCCGCCGCAAATATTCTTCCGCATTGAGATCGGAGGCGCGCACGGCCTCCAGGTTCGCGAACCTGTGAGCGAATCCGATGACGATGACGAACCGCTCGCGACAAAGCGGCAGGTAATGGAGATGCGCCTCGCGCGCCTGGTCCGGGCCCGCAAGGATCGCCGCCACCAGTTCCCCAGTCCGAAGCTGGCGGTCGAGGAGTTCGGCTGTGGCGTCGACGACCTCAAGATGAATGCCAGGATGCCGGGCGCGGACGCCGATCAGAAGCTGGACGAGATCACTGGGCGCGACCGTGCACATCACGCCGAGCTTCAGCCGCGCCTCGGTCAAGTCCTTGAGACCGCGCGCTCCCCGGCCGGCCGCCTCGGCTTGCCCCAGGATCTGGTCGAGATGGGGCTTTATGATCTGTCCCAACTCGGAAAGATGGGTGTTGTTGCGTTCTCGGTGGAACAGAGCTCCGCCAAATTCGTCTTCCAGCAGCCGAATCGAGCGTGTCAGCGAAGGTTGCGAGATGTTGCAGCGGCGCGCCGCTCGGGTAAAGTTCAGCTCCTCGCAGAGGGCATGGAAATAGACCACTTGCTGCATTTCCATTGTGTGGCCTCTTCACGCCGCTGTGTGGCCTCTTCACGCCGCCTCCTGCGCGACCCAGCCGGTCTTGAGCGGCGTTTTGACGCGGGGAGCTATAGGGCGTAGCGGCGTCGACTCCCATAGATCATCGCGGGAAGGCGTTGGCGAATCCAGCTCAGGCATTTCCTTGGCGGCTTTGACGCGATCCCTGCTCGGGTCGCTCGTTTGCAGCTCGTCCAGTTCGTCGCAGGCGATAGGAGCTGACGACGGTGAGCAGGCGCGCCGAACGCGATACGACCGCCTAACGCGTCGTCAGGGCGCCCATGAGCTCACCCACTCGCTGCGTCGTTTTCAGGCCTGAGCCAGTCAGCACGACCACACTTGTCGCACCGGGCTGAATGGCGCCGCGCTCGATGAGTTTTGTGAACGCGGCGGCGGCGAGGGCGGAGGTCGGCTCCGCATAGAGGCCGATCCGGCCCAGTCCAAACAGAGCCCCTTCGATCTCGGCTTCGGAGACAGCGACGGTCGCGCCGCCAGAGCGCCGCAGAGCGGCCAGCACTTCGCGCGCCCGCACAGGCTTCGCGATCGACGCGCCCTCCGCGATCGTGGGGCGGACCTCAACTGGCGTAAGATCATCGGAACCGGCCGTGAAGCTTGCGTGAAGCGGCGCGCAATTCTCCGGCTGCGCCGCGAACAGCCGGGGCAGGCTCGCGATCTCGCCGCGCCATAGAAGCTCGCTGAAGCCGATATCGCAGCCTAAGATGTTGCTGCCCGCGCCCGTCGGGATGATGATATTGTCGGGCCTCTTGAACTTGAGATCCTCCCAGAGCTCATAGGCCAGTGTCTTCGTCCCTTGCAGGAAGAACGGCTGCCAGTTGTGGCCGGCGTAGAAGATCGTCGCCGCTTGGCTTACTGCTGCGTCGCTAACGTCCTGACGCGTTCCGGGAACGAGCTCAATCTCGGCGCCGTAAGCGCGCATCTGCACTGTCTTGTCAGGCGAGGTGGAGGCAGGGACGAGAATTTTGACACCAAGGCCGCCGGCCGCCGCATAGGCCGCAACCGCCGCCCCGCCGTTGCCGGAGCTGTCTTCCAGAACTCTCGTGACGCCTTGGCCGCGGAGGATCGAGACCATCACGGAGGCGCCCCGGTCCTTGAAGCTGCCGGTGGGCGAAAACCACTCAAGCTTGAATAGGGCAGGGACGCCGCGCCATCTGCGCGAGACGAGCGGCGTGTATCCCTCTCCCATCGTGATCGGATCGGGAACGTCGACCGGCAGCGCCGCCGCATAGCGCCATAGCGATCGTTTGCCCGTATCGATCATGTCGCGGCCGATTCCCGGGAGGGCTGTGATCATGAGCGGCGCGCCCGCGTCCGATCGCCACCGCGGCTCCGAGATCGGATATTTCTGGCCGCTTATCGGATCGACATAGGCCGGAGAGTCCATCAGTGGCTTCACGTCATTCGGCATGGTCTCTAGCGTCCGCCCCTGTCGGGGAGAATTGGAGCCTGACGCTGAAGTCCATTCTATCGTGCAGGATGCGTATGATTTCGATCGTACGCTGCGGCGCTGCGCGGTATATCAAGAGATGACTCCCGCGACGACCGCGCCGCGCGACGTGGAGCGTGCGAAGACCGAGCAGGATCTCGTCCCGGGCCTTCGAGCCCACAACACAGGGACCATCCGCAAGCTCGGGAATGGCGCGAACGAGCGTGTCGCGATAGATGCGCGATTGCCGCGCGCCAAAATTCTCAGCGGTCCATTTCACAATGTTAGCGAAGTCGAGTTCAGCGGGGGCGCCAAGACGGACGCGCCACCTGCGCTCGGCCATTGCGGGCTCTATTCGGCGGTTCTCGAAATGACCTTGTCCGAGAGGTCATTCAAATAGGCTTGCAGGTCTCCGATATCCCTGAATTCTTTGAATTCGCCTCGATCCAACGCGGCTACGCCGACGCCGGCCGCCGCCTGCAGAGCTTGCAGCTTGCCCGCATCCTCCGCCTCGCGCTGCTCCACCAGCCGCAGCCCTTCGCGCAGCACTTCGCTGGCGTTCTGGTAGCGGCCGGACTCGACGAGGTTCTCGATCAATTCTTGCTGGCGCTCGGTGAGCACGACATTTCGGGTTGGCATCGCGGTTCCTCAGGACGCTGGCCGATGGCATAATATGCCATGGCCGCTCGATCACCTCAACTCGAATCCGCTCCGCGGGCCGGAGGGATCCTGGTCCTACGCGAGTTTGAGCCGCGCGCTCGGCCCGCGAAAGACGAATTTCGCCGTCCGCTTGGCCGCGAACGCCGCTCGCCCCTCGGCGAAGTCAGGGCCGGAGGCCGCCGCCTCCGTCAACGCGCGGAACCCTGGCGTCTCGTGGGTCATACCGGCGGCGATGGCGTCGATCGCGCGTTTGCCGCCGCGGATCGACATCTGGCTCATATCCGCAAGGCCCTGGGCGTAGCCGAGCACGGTCTCCTGCAATGCAGTCTCGACCCGACGGTCGATGAGGCCGATCGCCAACGCCTCGTCGGTCTCGATCCTGCGCGCGGTGAACAGAAGATCCTTGGCGCGCGAGGGGCCGATGAGTTCGACCAGCCTGCGCGTCTCGGCGTGGCCGTAGATCAGGCCGAGCCTCGCGGGGGTGATCGCAAGATGCGCGTCGTCAGCGCAGAACCTCAGATCGCAGGCGAGCGCCAGGCCAAGCCCGGCGCCGATCGCGACGCCGCGGATGACGGCGATGGTCGGGCGATCGAGGTCCATCAGCGCCTTGAGGCCGTTCTGCATCGCATCGCCAAAGTCTCGCGTCGCCGCAGCGTCGCGGTAGATATCGCCGAGTTCGCCAATGTCGGCGCCGGCGCAGAAATGCGCGCCCTCGCCTTCGACAAGCGTCACCAAGAGGTCCTCGCGCGCCTCGATCGCGGCGCGGATCGCCGGCAACGCCCGCCACATCGCCCGGGTCATCGCATTGCGCCGTTCGGGGCGGTTGAGAACCACGCGGGCGAACGGCGGCTCGAAGCGCAGGGATATTTCGGTCATGAGGGCCTCGGGATGCCGGGTGGGAACGCGCTTCTCTAGCATTTTTGTGCGCGGCGGCCGGTGAAGGCCTGCGCTTTGGCCACAAGTTCGTCGTCGAGCGCCAATGTCGTGCGCATCGCCCACCTCCATCCTGGGCAAAGATACAGCATCAGACGATGCTATATCCAATGCCGGCGTGGACAGGTTCAACATCGGGTCGAAACGAGCTTCGGGGCGTCGCGCCCCGGAGCCGCCACGTTGCGTGCGTCATGTGGCCGCGCTTCGAACGAGCTGGAATCGAGGCGGTGGAATGACCGAAGCCCAAAAGCCTGCTCCCTCCCGCCTGCTCCGCTGGGTGGCTGCGATCGGGCTCGGCGTTCCCATAGCCTTGATCGCGTTGGCGGCTTCCCCGTTGGGGCCGAATTTCATCTACGTGGTGGTTGGGATACCGGCTCTTTTATGTCTATGGGTCATCGCGGGTCTAGGCGCCCTCATCGTAAGCATTCGGTCGGCGATGCAAAAAGAATGGAGGCGATGTGTCCTCGCCGCCATTCTGCCGGTCGTTTTGCTGATTGTCGCATTCGATCCCGTCAGATTTGTCCGAACCTGTCATTATGCAGGAGATGTGATCCACTTTATTGCGATGAAATCCCATTATGACGAGCAAATCGCCGCCCTCCCGGCTGACCAGCGTCCCCGTCTGGTCGTGTTCGATTGGGGCGGCATGTCATTTGCGTCACATGGGCTCGTCTACGATGAGACCGATCAAGTCTCCTTGCCGCGAGGCCGCCAATCCGCCGATTGGCTAGCCCGGGCGAGCCACACCGAACTGAGCTGCGAAGGCTATGGGGTCAGAGCCCTTTGGGATCACTATTATCTAGCGGATTTTCCTTGCTAGATCGAACTTTGCAGCAAAGCCCGATCGTATCGTAGCGTGCCCAGACGGTGACGGCTTGAGCATGGGGTTTTGCGGGGCATGACGGACGGCGCAACCTATCCGCGCGACATGATCGGCTACGGGCGAACCCCTCCGTTCGCCGACTGGCCGAAGCAAGCGCGCATCGCCGTCCAGTTCGTCATCAATTACGAGGAGGGCGGCGAGAACAACATCCTGCATGGCGACGCCGCGTCCGAAGCGTTCTTGTCCGAGATCGTCGGCGCCGCGCCCTGGCCCGGCATGCGGCACATGAACATGGAGTCGATCTACGAATACGGCTCCCGCGCCGGCTTCTGGCGCCTGCATCGCCTCTTCACCGAGCGCTCGGTTCCGGTGACGGTCTATGCGGTGGCGACGGCGATGGCGCGCAATCGGGAGGCGGTCGCGGCGATGAACGAGGCGCGGTGGGAAATCGCCACCCATGGGCTCAAGTGGATCGACTATCGCGATACGCCGCCCGACGTCGAAGCCCTCCACATCGCCGAGGCGGTGCGGATTCACGCTGAGGTCGCCGGCGCCCGCCCGCTTGGCTTCTATCAGGGCCGCACGTCGATCAACACCATCCGGCTCGGCATGGAGGAGGGCGGGTTTATCTATTGCGCCAACTCCTATGCCGACGATCTGCCTTACTGGCTCGAGGGCCCGCGCGGCCCTCAGCTCATGACTCCCTATACGCTCGACTCCAATGACATGCGCTTCGCCACGCCTCAGGGCTTCAATACCGGCGATCAGTTCTACACCTATCTCAAGGATTCGTTCGACGCGCTCTACGCGGAAGGCGACGTGGCGCCGAAGATGCTGTCGGTCGGCCTGCACTGCCGCCTAGTCGGCCGGCCCGGACGCGCGCTCTCGCTTGCGCGGTTCCTTGACTATGCGCTCGCCCATGATCGCGTGTGGATTCCAACTCGGCTCGACATCGCGCGCCACTGGATCGGCAGGCACCCGCCGCCGGGCGGGTGGAAGCCAACCCAGCTCACCCGGACGCTGTTCATCGAGCGCTTCGGCGGCGTTTACGAACATTCGCCATGGATCGCGGCTGCGGCCTATGACGCGGGTCTCTCGACCGCCGACACGGCGGAAGCGCTGGCGAAGGCGCTTGCCGCCGCGGCGGCGAAAGGAACGACTGGACAGAAGCGCGCGCTGATCGAAGCCCACCCGGATCTGGCCGGCAAGCTTGCTCTCGCCAAGACGCTGACCGCGGATTCGACGCGCGAGCAGGCGAACGCCGGGCTTGACCGGCTTACGCCGGACGAACTGCGCCAATTCGGCGAGTTCAACGACGCCTATCGCACGCGCTTCGGCTTTCCGTTCATCATGGCGGTCAAAGGCAAGAGCGCAGCCGAAATTCTCGCCGCCTTCCGCAGTCGCCTCGCCAATAACGCGGACACGGAGACCGCGACGGCGCTCGCCGAAATCGACCGGATCGCCAAGCTCCGGCTCAAGGACATCCTGCCTTGAGCGCGGATGCCCGCGTCATTCGTGGCCGCGTCCTCTCGTTCACCGACGATCCTGCTGTAAGCGGCTCGCGCGCCTATTCCGTCATCGACGACGGCGCCGTTCTCGTCGTGGGCGGGTTGATTGAGGCGGTGGGCGCAGCGCGCGACATCCTGGCGCGCGCGCCGCCGGGCGCGGTCATCGACGATCACTCCGGCTTGCTTATCATGCCGGGTTTCATCGACGCCCACGTCCACTATCCGCAGACCCAGGTGATCGGCTCTTACGGCGCGCAGCTGCTCGACTGGCTGTACAATTATACCTTCATCGAAGAGCAGAAATTCGCCGATCCCGCCCATTGCGCGCGCGTCGCAGACTTCTTTCTCGACGAACTGTTCCGCTCAGGCACCACGACGGCGATGGTCTATTGCACGGTCCATCCGGCATCCGTCGACGCATTCTTCGCCGCGGCCGATGAGCGCGGCGCGCGCATGATCGCGGGCAAAGTGATGATGGACCGCGACGCGCCAGAAGCGCTCATGGACACAGCCCAGCGAGGCTACGACGAGAGCAAGGCGCTGATTCAGCGCTGGCGGGGCCGCGGCCGGCTCGACTACGCCATCACCCCGCGCTTCGCAGTGACCTCGACGCAAGCGCAACTCGACGCCGCGGGCGCGTTGGCGCGCGAATTTCCTGATTGCTACGTCCAGACCCACGCCAACGAAAACAAGGCGGAAATCGCGCGCGTCGCCGCATTGTTTCCCGAAGCGCAAAGCTATGTCGACGTCTACGCGCGGGCGGGCCTTCTTGGGCCGCGCTCGGTCCTCGGCCATTGCATTTATTTGCAGGATAGCGAGGTCGCCCAGCTCGCGGAGAACCGCTCAATCGCCGCGTTCTGCCCAACGTCGAATCTTTTCCTCGGCTCCGGCCTGTTCGATCAGGCGCGGCTCACGCGGGCCGGAGTGAGGATCGCGCTTGCGACCGACGTCGGCGGCGGGACGAGCTATTCGATGCTGCGCACGGCGGCCGAGGGCTACAAGGTGCTGCAGCTCAATGGCCAGTCGTGGCCGGCGCTTGAGGCGTTTTACCGCATGACTCTCGGCAACGCCCGGGCGCTCAGCCTTGACGATCGCATCGGCTCAATCGAAGCCGGCAAAGAGGCCGATCTCATCGCCCTCGATTCGCGCGCGACCCCGGCGCTCGCGCACCGGATGGAGACCGCCGGCGGGGATCTCGAAATCGAGCTGTTCGCCCTTCTTACGCTCGGCGACGATCGGGCCGTGCGCCAGACCTATGTCGCGGGCGAGCCGCGGAAGGACAGAGGCTGAGATCCTCGGCAGCGCCCCACGAGGGATGCAGCGAATCCGAAGCTCTTGCTCTTGGGTCAGAGGGTCACCGGTCCATTGTGCGAGCGCCAGCCGTTCATGCCCTCGGCAAAGTGCCTCACGTCCTCGCGGCCGATCGCCCGCGCCCTGCCCAACGCATTGCGCGACCGTCCGCCCGACTGGCAGACGAGAACGACTGGCTTTCCTCGCGGCAGCTCCTTGGGATCGAAAGAGGACATCGGCATATTGAGGGCGTTTGGAATATGGCCGGTGGCGAATTCGTGCGGCTCGCGAACGTCCAACACTGTCCAGGCGTTCGTTCCGACCGCCTCTTCCAAATCGCCAAAGCTGACGACGTCCGGATCAGAGCCGGCGCCGAAGCGTGAAAACATGTTCCAGGACATGATGTCTCCAGGGTTACGCCGCATCCGCGTTCGGCGCCGCGAACTCCACAAGGCCGGGTGTCATATAGATCGCCATCTCTAAGTTTCGAGGAATTCGCGAGGATCGCGCCACGATCGACGGCGGTCTGGAGGTGGAAGCCGACGCAATTGTGGCGCGGGCCGCAACCGCGATCGGTTTCTTCGCCTTGGCGTCGCGAGCCATTCGCCGAGATATGTGAATATTTGTGAATAACAGTTTGACGACTAATGCATTTCTTCTCGTACGAACCCGATCCGCCGCTACGTGTTCCAGCGGGCGATGAAAAAGTGGCAGCCGGATTTGTCAGGAAAAGGGCGCGAACTCAAGAAATGCAGGCTCAACGGCGATTCGGAATAGCGCAGCGCTTGAGGCGTGTTCCAGCCGACAGATTTGATGAAACATATTTTGAAGCTGTAGTTCGGTGATTGCCAGTGAATTTACGTCAAATGTTCTTGACCGGACGCGGCGAGCTTGACAACCTAACAGATTATGCGGATTCGCCCCTTCTCGACGCCGGGCCGTTTCTGGCGCGGGAATCTTCACGCCCACTCGAACTCTCTCCGACGGCGCCTTGAACCCTGTCGACGTCGTCGGGGCCTATAAACGCGCAGGCTACGATTTTCTCCAATTGTCGGATCATTTTCTTGGCCGGTTCGACTGGCCGATCGCCGACACCCGCAAGCTGCGCTCCAGCAATTTCACGACCCTGATTGGCGCCGAAGTTCACGCCATGGCGACCACCGCCGGCGAATATTGGCATATTGTCGCAACCGGGCTGCCGTTCGATTTTCCCCACGCCGAACCGGACGAGAGCGCGCCACGGCTGGCCGAGCGAGCGCGGGAGGCGGGCGCCTTCGTCGCCATCGCCCACCCGTCGTGGTCGCAACTGACGATCCAGGATGGGCGTTCGCTCGGCGCCGCGCATGCGGTCGAGGTCTATAATCACACCTGCGCGGTGCTGACCGACCGGGGCGATGGGTTCTACCTCCTTGACCAGCTGTGCAACGAGGATCGGCGGCTGATGGCGGTCGCCGGCGACGACGCGCACTTCCACAATGGCGACCTCGACGCCTTCGGCGCTTATGTCATGGTCAAATCTGAGACGCTCGAACCCGAATCGCTGCTCGGCGCGTTGAAGGCGGGCGAGTTCTATTCGAGCCAAGGCCCGCGCATTTACAACGTCGAGGTCACCCAAAACGAAGTGCGGGTTGAGTGTTCTCCGGTCCACACCATCGCGCTCGTCACCAGCGCTTCGCCGGCGCTGAGCCGGGTCGGACGCGGGCTCACCCAGGCGACGATCGAATTCGGCGAAGTCGCGAAATGGGCCTGGCGCGACCCCCCGCAGGTGAAATGGTTCCGCATCGTCGCCATTGACGGGCCGCGGCGGCGCGCCTGGACCAACCCGATCTGGGTCGACGCCCTCAACTGACGCGCATCGGCTTAGCCTCCAGCGGCGCCTTGAGCCGTCCGGCCTCCCTTGCGCTGCGGAGCTCGCGCCCATACATCCGGCGCTTGCCCCAAAGCGACAAGGATTGAGCGCCGATGACTGACGAGACCCGCCGCTCGCCTGGGTGGCATGCGACGACCATCCTGATGGTGCGCAAGGGCGGAAAGGTGGTCATCGGCGGCGACGGCCAGGTCAGCATGGGCCAGACGGTCGTCAAATCCAACGCCCGCAAGGTTCGCCGTCTCGCCAAGGGCGACGTCATCGCCGGCTTCGCCGGCGCGACCGCCGACGCCTTCACGCTCTTCGAACGGCTCGAGGCCAAGCTCGAGCAATATCCCGGACAGCTGGCGCGCGCCTGCGTCGAACTGGCCAAGGACTGGCGCACCGACCGCTATCTGCGCCGGCTTGAGGCGATGCTCATTGTCGCCGACAAGACCACGGCCTTCACGTTGTCCGGCTCGGGCGACGTGCTGGAGCCGGAGGGCGACGAATCCGGCTCGGCGATGGCGATCGGGTCAGGCGGCAACTATGCGCTCGCCGCCGCCCGGGCGCTGATGCCGATGCCGCTCGAGGCGGACGAGATCGTGCGCCGCTCGATGCGCATCGCCGCCGAAATCTGCGTCTACACTAATCTTAATCTGATCCTCGAAAGCCTCTGACCTCATGACGGATCTGTCGCCTCGCGAAATCGTCTCCGAACTCGACCGCTACATTGTCGGTCAGGCGGACGCCAAGCGCGCCGTCGCCATCGCGCTGCGCAACCGATGGCGGCGCCTGCGTCTGACCTCGCCGATGCGCGAGGAGGTGATGCCGAAGAACATCCTGATGATCGGCCCGACCGGCTGCGGCAAGACTGAGATCGCCCGCCGGCTCGCGAAATTGGCCGGCGCGCCGTTTCTCAAGGTCGAGGCGACGAAATTCACCGAGGTCGGCTATGTCGGGCGCGACGTCGAGCAGATCGTCCGCGATCTGATCGAGGTCGCCATCGGCCTGGTCAAGAGCCGCAAGCGCAAGGACATCGAGGCCAAGGCGGAGCTCGAGGCGGAAGAGCGGGTGCTCGATGCGCTCGTCGGCTCGACGTCATCCGCGGCCACCCGCGATACGTTTCGCCGAAAGCTGCGCGCGGGCGAGCTCAACGACAAGGAAATCGAGGTCGAGCTGCCGCAGAGCGGCTCCGGCATGCCGATGTTCGAACTGCCGAACATGCCCGGCGCCTCGATCGGCGCGATCAACATCGCCGACATCTTCGGCAAGAGCCAGCGCACCAAGACCAAGCGGATGACGGTTGCGGAGGCGCGCGAGCCGCTGGTCGCCGCCGAGGCTGACAAGCTGCTCGATCAGGACGCCATCGTTCGCGACGCGGTGGCCGAGGTCGAGAGCAACGGCATCGTCTTTCTTGATGAGATCGACAAGATCTGCGCCCGCGAGGGCCGCGGCGGCGCCGATGTCTCGCGCGAGGGCGTGCAGCGCGATCTCTTGCCGCTGATCGAGGGCACGACGGTCGCCACCAAGCACGGCGCGGTCAAGACCGACCACATCCTTTTTGTCGCCTCCGGCGCGTTCCACATCGCCAAGCCGTCCGACCTCTTGCCGGAGCTGCAGGGCCGCCTGCCGATCCGGGTCGAGCTCAACTCGCTGACCGAGGACGATTTCAAGCGCATCCTCACCGACACCGAGGCGAGCCTGATCAAGCAATATGTGGCGCTGATGCAGACCGAAGGCCTCGACCTCGAATTTACCGATGACGCGGTGGCGGCGATCGCCCGCCTCGCCGCCAAGGTCAACGGATCGGTCGAGAATATCGGCGCGCGCCGGCTGCAGACGGTGATGGAGCGCGTGCTCGACGAGGTGAGCTTCACCGCCGCCGACCGGAACGGCGAAGCCGTTCGCATCGACGCCGATTTCGTCGAGCGCCATGTCGGCGACCTCGCCGCAAATGCGGATCTGAGCCGGTTCATCTTGTGATAGGCTTCCCGGCGAACCGTCCGGGGCGCGCAACATGATTCCGCTCGTTTTGACCTTCGTCGGCGATGATAGGCCGGGCCTCGTCAACGCCATCTCGGAAAAGGTCGCAGGCTGCGGCGGGACCTGGCTTGAAAGCCGCTCGGTGCGTCTGGCGGGCAAATTCGCCGGCGTGGTGCTCGTCAGCGTTCCGGACGAAAGCCTCATCCCGCTCGAATCGGCGCTGGGGAAGCTCGCGCCCTCGGGCCTGCGCGTCTCAATCGAGCGCGGCGCGGCGGGTGAGGCCGAAAAACCAGTACGCCTTGTCACGCTGGAGATCGTTGGCAATGAGCGGCCGGGCATCGTTCGCGACGTGACGCAGGCTCTCGCGGGCCTCGGCGTCAACATCGAAGAGTTCGTGAGCAGTCTCGAAGGCGAGCCGTTCACTGGCGTCGAGATGTTTCGCGCGACCGCGCGCCTCGGCGTCCCTGACGGCCTCGAGCTCGACGAATTGCGCAAGGCGCTCGAAAAGCTCGCGGCCGAGATCATGGTCGATCTTAATGTGGGGGAGCGCGAGCCGGGCGCGTGACCCACGAGCCTCCGCTCTTGCGCGCCCCCGTCGGCGTTGCCATAAGGGCCGCCCTGCAATTCCCGGCCTCACTGGACGACAATGGCGAAGTTTCCCGAACGCGTGTTTTCCGGCGTTCAGCCGACGGGCAATCTGCACCTCGGCAACTATCTTGGCGCGATCAAGCGCTTCGTCGAGATGCAGAAGACGCATCCGTGCATCTATTGCGTCGTCGACCTGCACGCGATGACGCTGCCGCATGAGCCGGAGCAGCTCGCCCGCACGACACGCGAGGTGACCGCCGCCTTCCTCGCCTGCGGCATCGATCCGAAAGCCAATATCGTATTCAACCAGAGCCGGGTCGCGGAACATTCGGAGCTCGCCTGGGTCCTTGATTGCGTCGCGCGGCTCGGCTGGCTCAACCGCATGACCCAGTTCAAGGAGAAAGCGGGCAAGGACCGGGAGAATGCGTCGATCGGGCTCTACAACTATCCCGTGCTGATGGCCGCCGACATTCTGGTCTATCGTGCGACGCACGTTCCGGTCGGCGACGATCAGAAGCAGCATTTGGAGCTGGCGCGCGACATCGCGCAGAAGTTCAACAATGATTTCGCCGCGTCGATCGCCGCTCACGGCCATGGCGACGCGTACTTTCCGCTGCCCGAACCCCTGATCCAGGGCCCGGCGACGCGGGTCATGAGCCTGCGCGACGGCGCGAAGAAAATGTCGAAGTCCGACACTTCCGAGAACGCCTATATCGCGCTGACCGACGACCCTGACACGATCGGGCAGAAGATTCGCCGGGCCAAAACCGATCCAGAGCCGCTGCCCAGCGAGGTCGCGGGTCTGGCGCAGCGCCCCGAAGCCGAGAATCTCATTGGCATCTTCGCCGCCTTGAACGACGAAACGAAGGCTGACGTGCTCAAGCGCTTCGGCGGCAGCCAGTTCTCCGCGTTCAAGACCGCGCTCGCCGACCTTATGATCGACAAGCTCGCCCCGATTCGGGCCGAGATGCTGCGCCTCGCGACCGATCCGGCCCATACCAACAAGGTCCTCGCGGAAGGGGCGGAGAAGGCGCGCGCCATTGCGCGACCGAACATGGACGCGATCAAGGACATCCTTGGGCTGTTGCGCTAGCGCCGAGAATTGAAACAAATTTGATAGCGAGGCGAAGCCGACGCGACAGCGACGAAAGGCCGTAAATTGGCACATCTTGTCGCTCGTAGCCGTCATGACCACAAGGGCTAGCGTCCGGTCAGCGAACTGTCCTTCGCGCCTCGCCCTCTATGGTTAACGACTTTGCGGCAAACATTTCGTAATCCTGGTTGAGGGGCTGATTTGCACCTTCTTGGCGGAAGGAATGGGTCGGCGGACCACCCGGCCGGCGCGAGACACCGCCGTCAGGCTCTCGAGGAGGCGATTCGTTGCGGGGGTTCAGCGGGGCGAAGCGCTCCGGAATTGGCGGGCGGACGCGAAGGCTCGACCGGGCGGTCGCCGGCCAAGGCGGCCGCAGGCTTGGCGCTTTACCTGCTCGCGGGCGCGCTGGCGTGTGCGCAGGATCTCACCCAGTCCCTGGAGGCGCCGGCGCGGCTGGCGTTCGACATGGCGTCGGTCCAGGCCAATGTCGCGGGCTTCGCCATCCTGTTACTGATGCTGCTGGCGACGATCACCGCAGTTCTTCATCTTATCGGCCGCAGGATATGGACGCGCCGAGTTCACGAGCTCGAGACGGAGATCGCACGAAGCAACGCCAAGCTCGACCGCGCGGCGCTGATGTTGCGCAGCGAGCCGCAAATCCTCGTCTCCTGGGACCGTCTGGACGCGGAGCCGACGATCGAGGGCGATTTCGCCCTTGTCGCCGATTCGCCGCTGTCGTCGCGCGTGCTCGCCTTCTGCTCGTGGCTCGATCCGGCCCAGGCGACCAAGATTGAAGAGGCGACTGAGCGATTGCTGACCCGCGGCGAAGCCTTCGCCGCCGCCGTGGTCAGTTTGCGCGGCCGCCATCTCGAGCTGGATGGGCGCCCGGTGTCCGGCAGCGCGGTGATGCGCATCCGCGACGTCTCGGGCGAGCGCCTTCAATTGGCGCAATTGCGCGATTCATTCGCTGAAGCCGACGGCGCTCTGGACGGGCTGCGCCGCGCGCTCGAGACTGCGGACATGCCGGCGTGGACGCGCGACACCCTGGGCCGGATCGTCTGGTGCAACGTCGCCTATGCCCGCGCCGTTGACGCGCCCGATGCTGAGGCCGCGATCGAAAGGGGCGGGGAACTGTTCGATCCAGCGGTGCGCCGCGAAGCGACGGCGGCGGTCAAGGAAACCGGGGCCTGGAAGCGGCGCGCGTCGGCGGTCGTCGGGGGCGAGCGGCGAACCTTCGACGCCGTCGAGGCCCGCACTCAGGTCGGCTCCGCCGGCGTCGCGCGCGACGTGTCCGAAATCGTGGCGCTGAAAGCGGATATGGAGCGCAACGAGGACGACTATTCGCGCATGATCGATCGGCTGTCGACGGCGGTGGCGATCTTCGACAAGTCCAAGCGGCTGACCCTGTACAACGCGGCGTACCGGCAAATCTGGTCGCTTGAGCCGGCCTTCCTCGACCAGGGGCCGAGCGACGGCGAGATCCTCGATCGACTCCGCGCCAAGCGACAATTGCCCGAACAGGTGGACTTCCGCGCCTGGAAGGCGCAGCAATTGAGTGCTTACCAGGCGATCGAGCCAACCGAATCCGTGTGGCATCTGCCTGATGGCCGCGCTTTGCGCGTCGTCACCAGCCCCAACCCGAAAGGCGGCGTCACCTATCTCTATGACGACGCGACCCAGAGCTATGCGCTTGCTTCCCAGGTCACCGCGCTCACCCATGTGCAGGGCGAAACGCTCGACGCGCTCAAGGAAGGGGTGGCGGCGTTCGGGGCGGACGGGCGCATGAAGCTGTTCAATCCGGCCTTTGCGGACTTGTGGCGAATCGATCCGACGGTCCTCGGCGAACGCCCGCACATCGACGAGATCGCGCGCGCCTGCAAGCCGCTGTGCAGCGACCCGGAGCTGTTCGACGAACTTAAGGCCGTGATTGTCGATCTTCCCGACCATCGCAAGAGCCGGGTGGCGCGGATCGAGCGCAAGGACGGGCTCATCCTCGATTGCGCCGCCCTGCCGTTGCCGGACGGAGCGACGCTTATGACGTCGCTCGATGTGACCGCCGGCGTCAACATCGAGCGCGCGCTGACCGAGCGCAATCAGGCGCTGATCGCGGCGGAGAAGCTGCGCAATGATTTCGTCAACCATGTCTCCTACGAGCTGCGCACGCCGCTCACCAATATCATCGGCTTCACCCAGCTTCTGGCCGGCGGAGGCGTTGGCCCGCTCAATCCGAAGCAGGTCGAATATGCCGGATTCATCACCGATTCGTCGCATGCGCTGCTCGCCATCATCGACGACATTCTCGATCTGGCCTCGATGGACGCCGGGGCGCTGGAGCTCAGGCTCGAGGACGTCGACGTCGCCGAGGCGATGAAGGCCGCGGCGGCGGGCGTGCAGGATCGCCTGAGCGAGGCGGCGATCGAATTGCGCATCGTCATGACCGACGGGGTCGGATCGCTGCACGCGGATGGCCGGCGGGTGCGCCAGGTGTTGTTCAATCTTCTCTCCAACGCGATCAACTATTCGGAGGCGGGCCAGACCGTTACGTTGGCCGCGATGCGACGGGGCGATGAGATCGTGTTCAAGGTCAGCGATCGCGGACGCGGCATTCCCCCCGAGATGATCGATCGCGTATTCGAGCGGTTCGAGACCTTTCCCAACGGCTCCCGACATCGCGGCCCCGGCCTCGGTCTGTCGATCGTGAGAGCGATGGTCGAACTGCATCAGGGCCGGGTCCTGATCGATACGGCGCCCCGGGAGGGCACGACCGTCACCTGCATCTTTCCGGTCGATCCAGTAGGGGCGTCGGCGGCGAGCCCGCAACTCACGGCGCCGCCCAAGACGCAATCGGTCCAGTAGAGGGCATGAACGGTCTCGCCGGTGTAAGAGAAGAAGCGGGAGTTTGGAGCTTCGAGGCGCCGGACGAGGCGACGACGCTGGCCATCGCCGCGGCGCAGGCGGCCTGGCTCGAGCCCGGCGACTTCGTTGCTCTCACCGGCGATCTCGGAGCGGGCAAGACCGCTTTCGCCCGTGGCCTGATCCGCGTCATCGCCGAGGCGCCGGAGCTCGAGGCGCCGAGCCCGACCTTCACCTTGATGCAGGTCTATGACGCCCCGCGCGGACCAGTGGTCCACGCCGATTTCTACCGGCTGCGCGGCCCAACGGAACTCGCCAATCTCGGCTGGGATGAAGCGGTCGACGGCGCGATTGCGATCGTCGAATGGCCCGAGAAGGTTGCAGAGGCTCTGCCCGCCGACCGGCTCGAGGTTGACATGCGGTTTGATGCAAAGCGCGGCCCCGATTTTCGCCTCCTGACGTTGCGCGGCTTCGGTGCGATCAGGCCGCGCTTGTCGCTGGCGCTTGGCGTCGCCAGGCTGCTCGAGCGCGCCGGCTGGACCGACGCAAGCCGCGAATTCCTGCAGGGCGACGCGTCCATTCGCGCCTATGAGCGGCTGACCAAGCCGACCGGCGAGACCGCGATATTGATGATTTCCCCGCCCCGGCCGGACGGGCCCATCATCCGCTTCGGCAAGCCCTACGCGGCCATCGCCAAGCTGTCGCCCGACATCCGCGCTTTCATCGCCGTCGACGAGGGATTGCGGGGCCTCGGCTATTCGGCGCCGGCTCTCATCGACTATAGCGTCGACCAGGGCCTTGCGCTCATCGAGGACTTCGGCTCGACGATCATCGCTCAAAACGGCGTTCCGGACGGCGCGCGCTATGCGCCGGCGATCGCTCTTCTCGCCGATCTGCACGGACGCGAACTTCCGCCGAGCTTGTCGGCCGGCGAGGAACCCTACGAACCGCCGGTCTACGACATCGAAGCGATGCTGGTCGAAGTCGAGCTGGTAATCGACTGGTATGGGCCGACGATCGCCCGGGTGACACCGCCATCGGGCGCGCGCATGCAGTTCCTGGCGATCTGGCGCGAGCTCCTGGCGCCAATTCTCGCCGAGCCCACGACCTGGACGCTGCGCGACTATCATTCGCCCAATTTGCATTGGCTGGCGGACCGGCAGGGGCTCAAGCGAATAGGCCTCATCGATTTTCAGGACGCGGTGATCGGCCCGCCGGCCTACGATGTCGTTTCGCTGCTGCAGGACGCGCGGGTCGACGTGCCGGAGGATCTCGAGATGCGTCTCGCGGCCCTCTACATGCGCCGCAGGACGGCCGCCGATCCCGCCTTTGACGCTGAGCGGTTCGCCGCCGCCTACGCCGCGATGGGCGCCCAGCGCGCGACCAAGATCCTCGGCCTGTTCGCCCGGCTCGACAAGCGCGATAAAAAGCCCGACTACCTCCGCCACCTGCCGCGGATCGAGCGCTATCTGGCCCGCAATCTCGCCCATCCGTTGCTTCAACCGCTCGCGGTCTGGTATCGGAACCACTTGCCGCGGGCGCTTGGACCGCCGCCTGCCAAATCCGAACCCGAAGACTGATCGTTGAGGCCCGATGAGCCCGCCCGTTCCGAAGACGGCCATGGTGTTCGCCGCCGGATTGGGGATGCGGATGCGGCCGATCACCGAGACGCTGCCCAAGCCCTTGGTCAAGGTCCACGGCCGGACGCTCATCGACCATTGTCTTGATCGCCTGGCGGAGAGCGGCGTCGAGCGAGCGATCGTCAACGTGCATTGGCTCGCCGACCAGATCGAGGCGCATCTCGCCAAGCGCCGGGCGCCAAAGATCGTCATCTCGGACGAGCGATCGAAGCTGCTCGATCAGGGCGGCGGGATCAAGCGCGCACTGCCCTCGATAGGCGACGATCCGTTCCTGATCTGCAACACCGACGCGTTCTGGATCGAGGGGCCGCGCTCGAACATTGCGCGCCTCGCCCGGAGTTTCGATTCCAACGCGATGGACATTCTGCTCTTGGTCGCGGCCGGCGCAGGCGCAGTCGGCGTCGACTGGCCGGGCGATTTCGTCATGACTCATGATGGACGGCTCGCCCCGCGGGAGCCGCGCCACGTTGCGCCATTCGTCTATACCGGCGTCGGGATCGTCAAGGCGCAACTGTTCGCAAATGAGACACCGGAGGTGTTCCGCCTTGCCCCGTTCTTTCACGCCGCCGCGGCGAAGGGTCGGCTTTATGGCGTCCGCCTCGACGGCCTTTGGGTGCATGTCGGGCGCCCGGAGACCATCGCGGAAGCGGAAATGGCGATCGACCGCTCGATCCTGTGAGAGCGCTGTGCGGCCTGCGGCATCTGCGGATGCTCGGACCAAGCAACGAGATTACGAATTATCGCTTAGCGCTCGCCCACTGGTTTGACTGAACCGCATAAAATGGATGAATTTCGGTTGTAGGTTGATTGAGCGCTCTCGATTGCGGAGTGATTCCTTGCCTTTTCAAACAGACGAACGTCTGAAGGGATATCTCGATACGAATCAGCTTCACCGAGAGCAGTTGTGCTTGGCAGTTCTAGCCCTCGATAAACGATTCTCACAGGTAACACCGCGTCACCCGCGCGGTGGCCGAGACGGAGGTCTAGATATTCAAGCGATCTATAAAAATGATCATCTTGCTTTCGGTGCCGTAGGATTCGTAAATCAAGCCAACGATTCACAAGATAAAAAGAAGCAAATCAAACGCAAATTCGAACTAGATCTCAAATCTGCTCTTGAAACAGATCCTCGTCCAAGTGTCTTGTATTCTTGACCAACATAAATATGACAATTGGATGGAAAGATTACTTATCGGCCATTGCAGTGGCTGCAGGAATAGAATATTGCGAAGTTTTTGATAGAGAGCGATTACGTATTGTTTTAGATAGTCCAGATGGACTTCTGCTCGATTTCAATTTTTAGGTTTGCCACTTAGTGAAGCAGAGCAGGCTACTTTTTTTGCACGATGGGGAGACGATATTCAGTCTATGATATCAAATCAATTCGATTCCATTACCAGGCGCCTTGATCGCATAATATTTATCCAAGAGTCGGTCGATCATTTAAACTACTTTGGCGTTCTATTTAAATTGGATAAACTGTATCAATCTCTTGAGATCGGTCACTTCCGAGCTTTCTGTTCTCTTTTATTGAAAGAAATCAAGCATGATACTCTACAAATTCTGTTTGGAGCTACTGATAAGGCCGGACGGGATTCGAGTCGGTTTTTTACAGATGATCGCGCCGGGATAGCGGCGGGCATAGTTGGTGGGCAATGGGAACATCGGGTAAAGGTGGTGGGCGGCGTAGGACAATCGGTTTCCGGACCCGGCTCCAAAGATAAGTGGACGAGGATAAGTAAATTTAGTTCAGTTGGCGCGAATGAATTGGAATCTATATACATTTCTTATAGTAGAGATGAGTTGGTCAGATTTCAACCACATCTTTCACTAAAGGATCTTGATGCATCAATGATGATGCCCATGGTAAATAAATCATTGGCAGATAAAATTTCATCAATAGCCGTATATGCTAATGGATATGAGCTCAAGCGAATAGAGCGAGAACAATTTCTGGTCGATCAAACACTCTTCGACCCTTTGACGCCGTTAGAATTTACTCAAGAGGAGCTGAAGGACCCTTGGACTCGAATTAGACCTCAAGATGATGGGTCAAGCTTTATAATGTCATTTGGTCAGGAAACACCAAGGCGGCTGTTTGCACCGAAAGATACAAGCAATAAAATTTGAGGAAGATCAGCAGCTGGTCGCATGCCCGATCTCCGCCCTTTCCCAAATCGTACGAACTGGCCTATTCCGTCCCATTCTTGCGTCAGGGCGGGTTCGTCGGTCGCGCTGGGAAGAGGTCGAGCATGAAACTGCCGAGCCAGATCGGCCCCATCCACTTCGTCGGCATCGGCGGCATCGGCATGTCGGGCATCGCCGAGGTTCTCCTCAATCTTGGTCATCAGGTTCAGGGCTCGGACCTAAGCGACAACGCCAACGTCAAGCGCCTGCGCGAGCAGGGCGCGACCGTCTTTGTCGGCCATGACAAGGCCAACCTCGGCGCCGCCGCGGTGGTCGTCATTTCGTCCGCAGTCAAGCGCGACAACCCCGAGGTCGTCGAGGCGCGGGCGCGCCGCATCCCCGTGGTTCGCCGCGCCGAGATGCTGGCCGAGCTGATGCGGCTCAAGCAATGCGTGGCGGTGGCCGGCACGCATGGCAAGACCACGACGACGTCGCTGGTGGCGACGCTGCTCGACGCCGCCGGGCTCGATCCGACCGTGATCAACGGGGGCATCATCAACGCCTATGGGACCAACGCGCGGCTCGGCGCCGGTGATTGGATGGTGGTCGAGGCCGACGAGAGCGACGGCACGTTCCTGAAGCTCCCCGCCGATATCGCCGTCGTCACCAACATCGATCCCGAGCACCTCGACCACTTCAAGACCTTCGACGCCATCAAGGACGCCTTTCTGGCGCTGATCGGAAACCTGCCGTTCTATGGCTTCGCGGTCATGTGCCTCGATCATCCGACTGTGCAGGAACTCGTCGGCCAGGTCGAAGACCGCCGGATTCTCACCTACGGCGAGAATCCGCAAGCCGATGTGCGCCTTATGGACATCAACCTTGCCGGCGGCGTCACGCGATTTTCCGTGCTGATCCGGGATCGGGCGACGGGCCGCGCCACCTTCATCGATAATCTGGCGCTGCCGATGCCCGGCCGGCACAATGCGCTAAACGCTACGGCCGCGATCGCGGTGGCGCACGAGCTCGGCGCCCCCATCGACGTCATCCGCAAGGCGATCGCCGGGTTTGGCGGCGTCCGGCGGCGCTTCACCCGCACTGGGACATGGAATGGCGTCGCCATTTACGACGACTATGGCCACCATCCAGTCGAAATCGCCGCGGTGTTGCGAGCCGCGCGGGCGGCGACCGAGGCTAAGGTGATCGCGGTCGCGCAGCCGCATCGCTTCACCCGGCTCGCCTCGCTGTTCGACGCCTTCGCCACCTGCTTCAACGATGCGGACACCGTCATCGTCGCCGATGTCTATCCGGCCGGCGAACAGCCGATCGAAGGCGTCGACAAGGTGGCGCTGGCGACCGCGATCGCCGCCCACGGCCATCGTCACGCGCTGATGCTGCCTTCGCCCGAGAAATTGGCGGGCATGGTGCATTCGCTTGCGAAGCCGGGCGATTATGTCATTTGCCTCGGCGCCGGGTCCATCACCCAATGGGCCTACGCGCTCCCCGGCGAACTCGCCGTGCTCGACAAATCGTGACGCTTCGCCGATGCGCTTTCCCGGCCTGGTCGACGAGATAAAGGCGCGGGCCCCCAAACTGCGCGGACGCCTGACAGCCGACGCCCCGATCGCGGAAGCGACCTGGTTCCGGGTCGGCGGTTCGGCTGACGCCCTTTTTTCCCCAGCTGACGAGGACGACCTCGCCTATGTCCTATCGACACTCCCGCGCGAGATTCCGATCACGACGATCGGCCTCGGCTCGAACCTCATCGTGCGCGATGGCGGCGTGGCCGGGCTCGTCATCCGGCTCGGCGGCCGGGCGTTCGGCGCGGTCGAGATCATGGACGGCTTGCGCATCGTCGTTGGCGCTGCGACGCCAGACCTTTATGTCGCCAAGGCCGCTGCGATCGCGGGCGTCGATGGGCTAGCGTTCCTTCGCGGCGTGCCCGGTTCGATCGGCGGGGCTTTGGTCATGAACGCCGGCGCGCATGGGGCTGAGGTCAAGGACGCGCTGATCGAGGCGCGCGGAATCGACCGGACAGGCGCCAGGCGCGTGTTTTCGAATTCCGAAATGGGCTTTTCCTATCGCCACAGCCTGGCGCCGGACGACGTCATCTTCACGAGTGCAATGTTTCAGGGCCGGCCGGGCGAGCCCAAGGCGATCGAAGCCGAGATGGAGCGCATCACCCAGGCGCGCGAAGCCTCGCAGCCGATCCGCGACAAGACTGGCGGCTCGACATTCAAGAATCCGCCGGGGATGAAGGCGTGGGAATTGATCGACAAGGCGGGATGCCGGGGTTTAAGCCTCGGCGGCGCCCAGGTGTCGAAGATGCATTGCAACTTTCTCATCAATCTCGGGCCCGCGACCGCCGCTGATCTCGAAGCGCTTGGCGAAGAAGTTAGGCGCCGGGTCCTGGAGACGAGCGGAATTGCGCTCGAATGGGAAATTAAGCGCGTCGGCGTCGCCATACGCTCGTAGCGCGGATCGGAGTTGCGTCGAATCGGACTTTAAAGACGCGCTCGTTCACCTCGCCGTCGCGCTCCATAAGACGTTCTTAAAGAACGCCCGTCTGACGACGGGCTATGGAGCGCGGCTTCAATTGCCCCGTCGACCCAGGGGGGCGCGGCGCCCTACGGCTCTTGAAGCGGCTTGCGCCTCGGCCGTGTGCTTGGGCGCTTCAGAAAAATATGCCTACATACTAGGCAGGTGGCCAAGTATTGAACAGAATCCGTGAATCCGCCCACGCCGCCAAACCGCAGGCGCGGATTCTTTAATGCCCCGTCTTCCATGGCACAATTCTTGTTTACCAAGTTGCGATAGGGTTGCGGCTTCTGTCGCGCGTCAGTCGGCGAAAGGACGATCGGAAGGTTCGTAGGCGAGGAAAACAACCAGCGAGGGCTCCGACCTTAAGGAGGTCCTCATGTTAAACAAGCGTCTTCTGGCCCTGACTGTTGCTGCGGCCGTTTTGCCTCAACTGGCGTTTGCTGGCGAAAGCGGCCAGTGCGTCGACATCGCCCTGCCGAAGAAGGCGATCGAAGCGCGCAACGGCAAATGGATCCAACTGACGACGGAACAGTGGGAGTTCCTGCGTGGCATCTATGCCATGAACCCTGAGACCCCGCCCGGTCTGCCCTATGGCGACAAGGCGGCGCTCGCCAGGGTCGACGGCAATGACGGCGGCCTCATCTTCTTCATCGATGGCGACAAAGCCTGCACGCCAATGCCCGTCCCAGGCAAGCTTCTCGCCATGATGGACGACGTGGCGACGGCGAAAATCAACCACGAGGGCGACGGGCTCTGATCCGGGCGGCCGAACGCAGTGTGGCCCTGGCTTCCTGCGTCGCAATAGCCGGTCGATTCGACGGGCGTCACGCTTGGCTCGTCGCGGCAACGATTCCGCGCGAGTGCATCTAGGTCCGGAGTGTACTTCCGGAGAGCCCTGATCGTCCGTTTTCTCAATATCTTATTCTTACACATACGCATTATGTTTATTTTCGCCTTGCCGGCTCGCATTTTGTTCGAGTTGCAGAAAAATGAGCCTAAGACTTTGAAAAGCTTGAGTCGCGCGCAGAATTGCACACCCGCCAACCCTGTGCTTTGGTTAGCCCGCGCAGACCCTGCCGACCGCGATTGACGCCAAGGCTGCCGCGCCGTTCGGTCCACGGTCCAGGACGGGTTGACGCGGAGCCGATCGCGCCCCATGGGGCGCGATCGAGGCTGAATGGGGTTGACCATGACTTTTGTCTGGCGGGCGCTGGCGGTGATGGGAATCGTTTTCGCCGGCTGCATGCTCGGCATCCTACTGCAGCATTCGCTCCCGAGCCAACATATCGCCGCCGCCAAAAGCGCGATCACCACCATTCAGGGACTGGTGGCCTTGTTGCTCGCGCTGGTGTTGGGGCTCCTCATCTGGACCAGCTACGGCGTCTATTCGCAGCAGCAGTCCGAAACGCATACCCTTGGCTCGCAGGTCCTGCAGCTCGATCTGGCCCTGGAGCGCTACGGCCCAGGCGCCGATCGCGGCCGCGAACTCTTGAGGCAAGAGCTCATGGCCACGCGCAAGCGCTTCTGGGGCGGCGGCGGCGCCAGGCCGGCGCGGCTGGCCTATAGCCAATCGCGCGCCGAGCTACGCGACTTCGATGGATTCTTCGCCTCCCTCAAGCCTTCCGACGATGAGCAGCGCTATCAGCTCGACAAGGGCCGCCAACTCTCGGCCTCCATAATCCAAACGCATTATCTGATGTCGCGGCAGCTCCTCAGCCCCATTCCGAAGGCGCTGCTCATTAGCGTCGTCTCCTGGGCGACGCTCTTGTTCACCTGCATCGGCGCATCCTCGGGCGTCAACGCGCTGGCGATCACGTATGAGGCGCTGGGGGCGGCAGCCGTGGCGAGCGCTATCTATCTCATTCTCGAATTCAGCCAACCCTATGTGGGGCTGTTCAGGATATCGTCAGAAGGCGTCGATCAGGTGATAGCCGAACTGTCGGTTAATCAGCTGGGCGGCGATTGAGGTCCCAGCCCGATGGCGGCCGGATTTCCAGGCGGTTATCCACTCGGTGGTGAGATTTCCTTTGCCGCTTCGAAACGTCTAAGATCTTTTCGCCGCGCAAGCTCAAGGTCGGTGAGACGCTTCGGGTCGACTCGACCCGTTCGCCGTGCCGCACGGAATGATAGCCATTTGCGCGAAGCCGGCGGCTGGAGTCGACGTAAGGCGGACATAGCAGATCGCCGGTGGAAGCCGAGGAATTCTCCGGTCCAATGGTCGCCGCGCGACGGCAAGATTTCGCCTAAACGGAAAGTCCCGTGCCTTAGGTGCGTTTTGTTACCTATGCCCCGGGCGGGAACATTTGATTTCTTCTGCGGCCTCTTCTCCCCTCCTGCGGCGCAGCTGGCGGCGCCGAGCACCGGGCCGCCGCCCGACGGCTAACGGGCTAGGGACCGAAAGCCATTGATAGTCGTTGCATTGACTTTTTCATTCTGGCCGCTCAGAAACTGTATAAGAAACATCACTTCTGACGCGATTCGCATGATAACCGCGGGCCAAATACGCGCTGCCCGGGCATTGCTCGGAATTGATCAACGCAAGCTTGCGGAACTGTCCGGACTGTCCCTGCCCACCATTCAGCGCATGGAAGCCAGCGAGGACACGATCCGCGGGAACGTCGAATCGTTGATGAAGCTTGTCGCTGCGTTCGACGCCGCTGGCATCGACTTGATCCCCGAGGGCGCGACCAGCCCGGGGGGTGGCCGCGGCGTCCGCCTGAGGGCGAGGTGATGGCGGTCGTTATCGTCCTGTGCTGCGTCGCCGTGCTGCTCGCCGCGAGCGTTCTGGCCGTGGGGCTTGCGGCAAGGGCAAGGCCCATCGTCTATGGCGCAAGCCTTGGTGTTTCGGTGCTGTCGTTCGGCGCCGCGCTCAATGTCCTACTTGGAAACGGTCCGGGCTCTTCCGTAAGCCTGCCGCTCGGTCTGCCGTGGCTCGGCGCGCATTTCCGCATGGACGCGCTCAGCGCTTTCTTTCTGGTCGTAGTCAATCTCGGCGGCGCGGCGACGAGCCTGTTCGCGCTCGGCTATGGTCGTCATGAGGAAGCGCCGCAGCGCGTGCTGCCGTTCTATCCGTCTTACATTGCCGCAATGAACCTCGTCGTGCTGGCTGACGACGCCTTCAGTTTTCTGGTCGCCTGGGAGTTCATGTCGCTCACCTCTTGGGCGCTGGTGATGGCGCATCATAAGGAGCCCGAGAACATCCGCGCCGGATACATTTATCTGCTGATGGCGAGCTTCGGCACGCTGTCCTTGCTGCTCGCCTTCGGCCTGCTCGCCAGCGCCAACGGCGACTACGCTTTTGCCGCGATGCGCGCGACGCACCCGTCCGCCGGACTGACCGCGCTGGTGTTGATCCTCACGCTTGTCGGCGCCGGTTCGAAGGCGGGCGTAGTACCGCTCCACGCTTGGCTGCCGCTCGCGCACCCGGCCGCGCCCAGTCATGTTTCTGCGCTGATGAGCGGTGTGATGACAAAGGTCGCGGTGTACGGTTTCATTCGCATCGTGTTCGACCTCCTGGGGCCGCCCGATTGGTGGTGGAGCATGCTCGTGCTCGCCGTCGGCGGCGTCACAGCGGCGATGGGCGTGCTGTATGCGCTGATGCAGCACGATCTCAAGCGCCTGCTCGCCTACCACACGGTGGAGAACATTGGCATTATCTACATCGGGCTTGGCCTCGCGCTGGCGTTCAAGGCGTATAGCATGCCCTTAGCGGCGGCGCTGGCGCTGACCGCTGGCCTGTTTCATGTGTTCAATCATTCCGTCTTCAAGAGCCTGCTGTTCTTCGGCGCCGGCGCGGTGCTCGATTCAACGGGCGAACGGGACATGGAGCATCTCGGCGGTCTCATCCACCGGATGCCGCAGACGGCTTTCGCATTTCTCGTCGGCTGCGTTGCGATCTCGGCGCTTCCGCCGCTCAATGGCTTCGTATCGGAATGGCTAACGTTCCAGGCCATCCTGCTCAGCCCGCAATTGCAATCGTGGGGATTGAAATTCCTGGTGCCCGCCGTTGGCGCACTACTGGCGCTGTCGGCTGCATTGGCGGCGGCTTGCTTCGTCAAGGCGTTCGGCGTGACTTTCCTCGGTCGCCCTCGCACGCCCGCCGCCGCGCAGGCGAAAGAGACCGACGCCAATTCGCTCGCCGCGATGTATTTTCTGGCCGCGCTCTGCCTCATCGCGGGCATCCTGCCCGGCCTGTTCATCGACGCGCTGGCTCCGGTGACCAAGAGCCTGGTCGGCGTCAGCATGCTGTATCAGGCCGGCGTGGAATGGCTCTCAATCGTTCCGATCGCCGAGAGCCGCAGCTCCTATAACGGACTGTTGGTGTTCATCTTTGTGGTGACGTCCGGTTCGATCACGGCCTTTGCTATTCATCGACTGGCGTCGAATGGGTTGCGGCGCGCGCCAGCCTGGGATTGCGGCTACCCTGACGCAAGTCCAGCGACGCAATATACGGCGTCGAGCTTCGCCCAGCCGATCCGCCGTGTTTATGGCGCAACCGTGTTCCGCGCGCGTGAGATCGGCGAAATGCCGCCGCCAGGCTCGGTCGCGCCGGCCCGGCTCCATGTCGATCTCCGCGACTTGATCTGGGACTTCGCCTATGCGCCGATCGCCATGGGCGTCGCCTTTGCGACCGAACACCTGGACGTCCTGCAATTCCTCACCATTCGCAGCTATCTCGCGCTGGTGTTCACGGCCCTTGTGTTGCTGCTTCTGGTGCTCGCGATATGGCCTTGATACGCGACTTCGCTCTGCAAGGTGCGGAGATGCTGCTGGTGCTGCTGCTCAGCCCGCTGCTCACCGGCTTTGTGCGCAAGGTGAAAGCGCGATTGTTACGCCGAAAAGGCCCGCCGCTAATACAACCTTATCACGACCTGATCCGGCTGATGCATAAGGACGTGGTGCTGGCAGAGCGCGCCTCGTGGCTGTTCCGCGTCATTCCCTACATCATTTTTGTCGGCACCTGGGTGGCAGCCTCGTTGGTGCCGACCTTCCGCAGCGGCTTGCTGTTTTCCTGGTCGGCGGACCTCATTGCCATCATAGCGCTGCTTGGCAGCGCGCGCTTCTTCCTGGCGCTCGCAGGCCTCGACGTTGGCACCAGCTTCGGCGGCATCGGCTCAAGCCGCGAGGTGATGATCGCTTCGCTCGCCGAGCCGGCGATGCTGATGATCGTGTTCACGCTGGCGCTGGTCGCCGGCTCGACGCAGCTTTCCACCATGGCCGCTTTCATGGCGTCGGGCGAAGAAGGCTTGCGGGTTTCGCTGGGCTTAGCTCTGCTCGCGCTGATCATGGTGGCGATTGCCGAAAACGCGCGCATCCCGATCGACAATCCGGCGACGCATCTCGAACTCACCATGGTGCACGAGGCGATGGTGTTGGAATATTCCGGCCGGCATCTGGCGCTGATCGACCTGTCGTCGGAGCTCAAGCTCTTGCTCTATGTCTCGGTGATCGGATGCCTGTTCACGCCCTGGGGCATCGCCGGACCGGACGCCGGCCCGCGCGAAATCGCAATCGGGCTTGGGGCTTATGCGGCGAAGCTTGCGGTCGGCGGCTTCCTCTTGGCCATGTTCGAGACGGGAATCGCCAAAATGCGCGTATTCAGGGCGCCCGCCTTCCTCGGCGCCGCGCTGATGCTTGGCTTGCTCGGCACTTTGCTGCTGTTCGTCTCGCGGAGCCTCTAGACGATGCACGGCATCGCCTTCGACATCGCTCACCTGCTGGCTGGCTCGCTAGTGTTGGTGAGCTTCATGCAGCTTTATCAGGACCGGCTCTACGCGCTCCTCAATACATTCGCGCTGCATGCCTTCATTTTGGCGGCGTCGGTCGCCTGGCAGGCTTTCGTCCAGGACGCGCCGCATCTCTACCTGACGGCGATGATTGCCCTGGTGTTCAAGGCCATCGTCATCCCGGTGGCGCTGCACCGGATCATCGCCAGGCTCGGCATCCACCGCGAGATCGAGACCGTGGTCGGCGTCGGGCCCACGATGCTGCTCGGCATGGGGCTGGTTGCGCTGTCCATGGTGGTGATGCTGCGGGTGACCGCCGGCGACGATCCGCTGGCGCGCGAGGATCTCGCCTTCGCGCTGTCGGTGGTGCTCCTCGGCCTCCTGATGATGGTGACCCGCCACAACGCGGTGAGCCAAGTAATCGGCTTCATGTCTCTGGAGAACGGCCTGGTTTTGGCCGCGACCGGCGCCAAGGGCATGCCGCTGGTGGTCGAGATCAGCGTCGCCTTCTCGGTGCTGATCGCCTTCATCGTCATCGGCATCTTCCTGTTCCGCATCCGCGAACGCTTCGACACAGTTGACATGCAGGCGATGGACCGATTCCGCGGAGAGCAGCGATGAGGTTCGACGCGCTCGAGGCGGTCTTACTGATTCCTCTGATGGCGGCCACGCTTCTGGCCGCCCTGCCTGGTTATCGGCTCACGGCGGGGCTGAATGTGGCGGCCGCCTTCCTGACATTCCTGGCCGCCGCATCGCTGTTCGTGGTCCAGCCAGCGTCCGGCGACTACCTGCTGGTGGATGACCTCAACAAGGTCTTTATCGTGCTCACGACGTTTGTCGCCTTCACGACCAGCGTGTTCAGCGCGAGCTATATCGGCCACGAGATCGAGATCGGCCGGCTGACGCCGGTGTCGGTGCGCTTCTATCACGCCATGTATCAGGTGCTGATGTTCGCCATGAACCTGGCGCTGGTGGCCAACAATATCGGATTGATGTGGGTCGCGATCGAAGTCGCCACCCTGACCACCGTGCTGATGGTCGGCATCTATCGCACGCATGAGGCGCTGGAAGCGGCCTGGAAATATTTCATCCTCGGCAGCGTCGGCATCGCGCTCGCGCTGTTCGGCACCATCCTGGTCTACATGGCGGCGCGGCCGGTGATCGGCGAAGGCCTTTACGCCATGGTGTGGACCGTGCTGGTCGCGCATGCGGCGAAATTCGATCCCGCTTTGCTCAATGTCGCCTTCGTATTCCTGCTGCTCGGCTACGGCACGAAAGTGGGCTTGGCGCCGCTGCATGCCTGGCTGCCGGACGCCCACGCCGAAGGTCCGACGCCGATCTCGGCGGTGCTTTCGGGCCTGCTGCTGAATGTGGCGCTGTACGCATTGTTGCGCTTCAAGATGCTGCTTGTCGTCAACCCAGGCGCGCTCGCACCGGGACCGCTGATGGTGACGATGGGGCTCATTTCCTGCGTCTTCGCCGCGCTGATGCTTTACCGGCGGCGCGACATCAAACGCCTGTTCGCCTATTCCTCCATCGAGCACATGGGCATCATTGTGTTCGCCTTCGGCATGGGCGGCCCGCTGGCCAATTTCGCCGGTCTGTTGCACATGACCATGCATTCGCTGACCAAGTCGGCGATTTTCTTCTCGGTCGGCCACATCGCGCAGGTCAAGGGCACGCAGAGGATTGCCGAGATGGGTGGGCTGACAGTGACCAATCCGGTGCTCGGCTGGGGCCTCGTGCTGGGCGTGGCGGCCATTGCGGGGCTTCCGCCGCTGGGCATATTCATGAGCGAGTTTCTGGTGGTGAGCTCGACCTTCGGGCGCCAGCCGTGGCTCGCGGCGATTCTCGCGCTCGGCATTCTGCTCGCCCTTGGCGGCTTGCTCTCACGGCTCAACGTGATTGCATTCGGCGAGCCGCGCGGACCGACCGCGCCGTCGCACGCTTCCTACCTGCCGATGTTCGCGCATTTCGCCATCGTGTTCATGGCGGGGATCTACCTGCCGCCGCCGCTGGTTACTGGCTTCCGGAGCGTCGCCAGGCTGTTGGGATAGCGTCATGGCCGTGCTCGACACCATCGAGGTCCGTGAACAGGCGGAGCGGCATCGGCCCTGGCCGCGGGTGATCGTGGGCAGCGAAGGCTGGCGCCAGGCGATCGAGCTTCTGGCGGACGGCCGCTGCACAATGCTCGGTCTGTGGGGCGACGCAGCGGTCGTACACATGGCGTTGCTGGAGGAGAGCTTAAGCGACATCGCCGTGCTGAGCTACGTCTGCGAGGACGGGGGCTATCCGAGCGTCGGGGCGCGGCATCCGCCGGCGATTCGTCTCGAACGCGCCATCCGCGATCTGTATGGCCTCGATGCGATCGGTGCGCCGGATACGCGCACTTGGCTCGATCTCGGATTCTGGGACGTGCGCCACCCGCTCGGCGACCGCGCCGCCGCGAGCAAGCCGGAGCCTTATCTGTTCCTGCCGGCGGAGGGCGAAGGCCTGCATCAGATTCCGGTCGGCCCCGTGCATGCCGGAATCATCGAGCCGGGGCATTTCCGTTTCACCGCCAACGGCGAGCACCTGGTGCGGCTGGAAGAGCGGCTTGGGTATGTGCACAAGGGCGTCGAATCCCTGATGAGCGGCGCCACGCTCGACGCCGCGGCGAAGCTCGCCTCGCGCACGTCCGCCGACAGCACCGTCGCTTACGCCTACGCCTTCGCCCAGGCCGCCGAAGCGGCGCTCGGCGTGACGGCGCCGCCGCGCGCGCGCTATTTACGCGCGCTTATGGCCGAGCTCGAGCGGCTGGCGAACCATTTCGGCGACATCGGCGCCATCTGCAACGACGCCGCCTTCGCGCTGATGCACGCGCAAACCGGCATTCTCCGCGAACGCTGCCTGCGCGCGGCCGAGGTCTGCTTCGGCCACCGGCTGATGATGGACGTCATCGCGCCGGGCGGCGTCGCACGCGACATCGCAGTCGAGGGTCCCGCGCAGTTGCGCGCGCTCGTCGCCGAATTGCGCAAAGTGTTTCCGCGCCTGATCGAGCTCTACGACAACACCGCTTCGCTGCAGGACCGCACTGTCGCCACCGGCATCGTGAAGCCGGCCTTCGCGCGTCAGTTCGGCGCCGGCGGCTATGTCGGACGCGCCTCGGGCCGTAGTTTCGATGCGCGGCGCGCCCTCGGCTACGCGCCCTATAACGATCTGACATTCGAAGTGGCGGTGCTGGACGCCGGCGATGTCAACGCGCGGGTGTGGATCCGCATCCACGAGGTCGAGCACAGCCTGGCGCTGATCGAACAGATTCTCGCACGCCTGCCCGATGGCCAAATCTCCATTGCCGTCGATGGCGGCGGAGAAACGTGCGAGGGCCTCGGTCTTGTCGAAGCCTTCCGCGGCGACGTGCTGGTCTGGCTGCGGCTCGACGCGAGGGGGCGGGTGGAGCGCTGTCACCTGCGCGATGCGTCCTGGTTCCATTGGCCGCTGTTGGAGGCCGCAGTCGATGGCACCATCGTCGCCGATTTTCCGCTCTGCAACAAATCGTTCAACTGCTCGTATTCCGGACACGACCTCTAGGCAAGGCCTATGCGCAAGACGCTGATCGAAAGCCTGACGCACGGCCCGCTCACCGAGCCCGCCCCCAAACCCGATGAAGCTGCGCTCGCCGAGTTGGCGCAGAACGTCCACCGCGCCGCGCACGCAAGGCTCGGTCGGTCCCTATCGATCCGCCATGTCGACGCCGGCTCATGCAACGGCTGCGAGCTGGAAATCCATGCGCTCAGCAATGCCTTCTACGATCTCGAACGTTTCGGCCTGCGCTTCGTCGCCTCGCCTCGCCATGCCGACGTGCTGACGGTGACCGGACCGGTCACCAGAAACATGCGCGAGGCGCTTGAGCGGACATACGCGGCGACCCCCGAGCCCAAGTGGGTGGTGGCGATCGGAGACTGCGCGTTCAATGGGGGTTGTTTCGTGGGAAGCTACGCTGTCGTGGGCGGGGTCTCGCAAGTGATCCCAGTCGACCTGCACATACCCGGCTGTCCTCCGTCCCCATTGGACATCCTGAAAAGCCTGCTGGCGCTTCTACAATCCGCGACTCTGAAATCCGGTGTGATCTAACGGGAAGATGCGGCGGCTATTTCGTGCCGGCTTGATTGGCGCTTCGGCCCAGATATTGGCCGTTACGGACAACCAGCTTCTCTGTAAAGAAATCGAAGCTGTGCCTTTGCAAGCGCAGCCCGAAGATTCCGGTGTCAAGCGTTCCTTTGGCAACGGCCGCCCGAAAAATCTCTTCCAGCAGTTCGCGATCTGGCGCGGGAGGGTCCCGAGCTAGACCTAAATCTGCGAGCCAGCTGGAAATCGATGGGCGGTGAAAATAGGAGTCCGGATTCCCCGCCACACCAGTCGCCGCCAAGAGCTTACACAACAGGGTGCTGCCACTGCGCGGAGACGTGCACAGGGCATAGGAGTTATATTTCGCCAATGGCATTTCGCTCGGGGTCAGCGGCTGCCGATGGCGTCGTCCTTAGCTCAGCGGTGTCGCGATGTAACGTGGGTACTCTGAACAGGGGCCGAGAATCACCGAATTCGAGATACGCCGGCTACCCGTTTACCGAGGTTCTCACGCTGCAAAATTCTTGACATTTGGAACAGCGCTTTTCGCCGAAAATCATTGGCTTTTGAGAAAGTTGGAAAAAGGGCGCGGCGTTGGAGCAACACGCGCTATGGCGCTCAGAGAACCCGACCAGCTTCACTCAACTGACCAGGGTCGCCCTCACGAAAGTCACAATATCAGATGATGCGGTTACACATGACAAAACACCACTGGCGGCGTTTTGAATTTCAACCTTGCCCCATCTTCAGAGTGCACACTTTCCATAACGTGGAGGCTTCGTGAATGGATGCGGCAATGTGCTTAGAGCCGCCGGAGTTGCCCAATCGCCATCATGTTCTCTCGCCCACGTTAATAAGAACGGACATAGTTCGGGATTGGCGTTGAGACGTTGACAATTTGCGACAAAGACATCGCAGGGGGTATGTAAATTACGACCGACATTTGCTGCGTCTGCTGGAGCAGCAGCGAACGCCACCATCGCCGCCGCCGCGGCGAAGGCCGCCAGTTTGGTGTTCTGATTTTTCATTATTTCCCTGTGGCATGATGTCGGAAACTTCGACTGCAAAGCGAGCACATCGTCTGGGAGATCGACTATTGTGAACTAATATTTCGACGAGCTGTCTTAGTCCTTTGGCTGCACGGAGGCAACACCCTGTCTTGGTGCAAAACTCTTGATTTTCGCGTCATTCACGCCGTCTCGACGCGCAACTTCAAGAAGCCGCCGGGCGCCAAGCCCATCGAGGTCAGCTTAAGGCCGGGGGGCGCCGGAAGCTCCGACGCGGCAGGCGACGTCAGAGAGGTCGCAATCACGGTCGTTGGCCAGAGCGCGAAGCGCCAGTTCCCGTCCGACTTCGGCGCGATCTCGGTTCTGCTTTCAATGTATTTGAGGACGACGTCGCGGTTGGCGTCCGGGGCCTCGATGACGACGCTCGTTCCGTCGCAGCCGGGAAAGCCGCCGCCCCCGCTGGCGCGATAGTTGTTGGTGACGACGAGAAACGACTGCTCCCGATCGACCGGCGCGCCCTCGAATGTCAGATCGAGGATGCGGCGCGACTCTGGCGCGACTAGCGCGCCTGCGTCGTCGTAGCGCGCCGGCTGAGTGACGTCGATAGCGTAGTCCACCCCATCGATCACGTCAAAATTGTAAGCCGCGAAGGCGGGACAAAGGAGAGGTTGCTCATCGCGCCGGCTGATATCGATGCGACGGAAAATGGACGCCGAGCGCTCCAGCCATTCCCGCAGCGTCGCGCCGTCAACCTTAACCACCCTCAGAGTGTTGGGGTACGGATAGATGTCCGCGACGTCCTTGATCGCGAGCGGGCCCGCAGCGATGTCCGTATACGCATACGGACCGCTGCGCCCGCCGCATTTGAACGGCGCCGCCGCTGACAGGATTGGCAGCGAGGCGAGGTCAGCACGCGCCGCCGCGAGCGGCGCGGCATAGGCGAGCTGGGCCGCATTGACGAGCTGGACCGTGGGATCGTCGGCGATCAGAGCCAGATAGGTGTGCAGCGGCGTCGCGAGCTTGCCGACCGGCGCGCGGATGATGCGCAGAGTGGCTTCGTGCGCGGTCTTGGCCGCTTCGAGCACGACCGGCGTCCGACTCGACCAGGGCGGTCACGCCGCCGCTTGCGTCGCGTCTGGCGATCGGCCAGACCTCAACCCGCGCTTCATCGATCCGCCAGCATGCGTCCATCTCCAGCCTGAGATCGATGATTCCGAGATGGCTGCCCCAGAAGCCAGCCATGACGGCGGACTTGTCGTGAATCGTTCCGCGCTCCGTATCGACGCCTTCAAAACCAACAAAATCCTCGCCAGGCAAGAGCAAGTGCTGATGGCCGAGGAATAGCGCGTCGACGCCGTCGAGCCTGGCGAGGTCCTGTCCCGCGTTCTCTTGCCCCCTGGTCGAGGCGAGCCGTGAAATGCCGGAGTGGCAGAGCACGACCACCAGATCGACGCAGCTTCTGAGTTCACCAAGCTCGGCGCGGACAGCCTCGACGATGTCGATCGTGATCAGGCGTCCGCGTACATGGACCTCGTCCCATTGGGCGATCTGCGGCGGCGCAACGCCGATCACACCTACTTTGAGCCGCTGCGGCGTTCCGGACTCGTCGATGAACGCGCGTTCGATCACGATCGAGGGCGCAAACCAGGGCGAGCCATCGCTTTTGCGGACGTTGCAGCAGACGACGGGAAAGCGCGCTTGCGCATAAGCGCGCTCGAGCGCCTCCAGGCCGTAGTTGAAATCGTGGTTCCCCAGCGCCGCGACGTCATAGTCAAGCGTGTTCATGGCGGCGATGACGGGATGGATCGCGCCGGGGTCCGCAAGTATCGCTTGGGCGGCGAAGTCGCCGAGCGGCGTGCCCTGAAGAATGTCGCCGTTATCGAACAACAGGCAGTTGGGGGCCTCCCCGCGGGCCTGCCGGACTAGAGACGCGGCTTGCGCGAGGCCGACTGAGTTGTCCGGGCGATCACGGTAATAGTCGTAAGGATAAAGATTGGCGTGCAGGTCGGTGAGGCCGAGGAGGCGCAGGCGAAGCCGGGGCTTCGAGCCCGCGAGCGGGGGTTGCATTTCAATCTCGCGGCCAGACATAGGTCGTCATGACGGGACGTCGAGAACGACGCAAGGGCGAGCATCGAGCCGCCGGAAGTTCCGTCAGGGAGGCGCTTGCGAATGAGCCGCGTCGGCGGGCGTCGGCGGGGATGAGTTTGCCTTGGCGTCCCATCCTCCCGGCGGCGCGGCGACGTCATTCGCCGCCGGATCGGGCTTCGAGGCCTTGAATTTCATCAGCGCCTCCACCGCGGCGGCGAGAGATGCCGGGTCCATTTCGCGGGCAATTTCGTCGCGCTTCGTGGCGGCGTCCGCGTCGCCCTGTTGAGCGGCGAGCGAGAACCACAGCCACGACTGGCCCAGGTTCTTTTCGACGCCGAGGCCGCGCGCATAAAGGATTGCGAGATTGTACTGGCTGTCGCGAACGCCGAGTTCGGCCGCCCTTCGGAACCATTTCGCCGCTTCGGGGTAGTTCGGCTCGCCGCCCGGGTCGGCGCTCATGACCGCGAGATTATGCGCCGCGCGCGCGTTGCCCGCCTGCGCCGCCTTGAGATACCAGCGCTTTGCAACGCCTGGATCGCGCGTCACGCCGACGCCTTTCTCGTACATCGAGCCGAGGCGATATTGTGCTGGGGCCAGACCGAGCGACGCGGCGCGTTCGAACCAGCGCGCCGCTGCCGGTTGATCCTTCGGCGCTCCCCGGCCCTCGAACAAGCGCATCGCGAGTTCGTATTGCGCATTGGGGAGGCCCGCCGCGACAGCCTCGCGCACCGATGGGGGAATCCCGGCGGGGATCGCCGCAAGCAGTTCGGCTATCGGAGGCCCGCTCTGCGGCGCAAGAGCCGATGCGTCCGGCTTGGCGGGCGGCTGGGTAATCGAGGCGGTAGGCGCCACGTCAATTGCTTCGCCACCCGACTTGACCGGGCCAGCGACATTCGGCGGCTTGTCTTTGGTCGAATCGACATTGGCGGTGTTGACGGCTTGTCCGCCCAATTCGGAGCGTTGGAGAAATGGGGCTCGCACGCCGACCATTCTGATGGCGAGCGTCGCCGCGATCGCAATCGCGACGCCGAGCAATACAGTGCGCCTGTGACTGGCGTAGAGCGCCCTTGCAGTTTGGACGCCCCGCGCCGCGAACGGCGCCCGCTCGGAACTGGTCAAGGTCTTGACGGCGCCGCTGCTGGGTTCGGCGTTCGTTTCCGCCAACGCCGCCTGCGCGGCCCGGCGCGCGGCGGCGATGTGGACGGTGACCGCGGGATTGGTCTTGGACCCGATCATCTGCGCGAGTTCGCGGGCTTCGCGCGCTCGCTGCGGCGCGCCGGCGCCGGGCTCGATCAGGAAGTCCTCGCCGTTGGTAGGTTGAAACGCCGGATCTTCGGCGGGCGTCGCTGCTTTGGGCCCGGCGGGGCGTTGCGGCGCGACTTCGGCGCCGAGCGCCTCGACGCCCGGCAACGCGGAGCTGACGGACGGGGCGGAGCTCGCCGATCTTGCTGGCGGCTGCAGCTCCTCGTCGACGTCGTCGGCCGCGAGTTCGCTCTCGATGCTCTTGAGACGCGCAGCCAGCGTCTCGAGAATGCTCTGCAGGTCGGCAAGCTGCGATTGCGCTGCGCTCGTCCGCACTCGTCTGTTCGGCTCTCAGCTCGGCCAGATGCGCGTCGAGCGCCGCGTTGATCGCGGCCGAGGTCTCCGACGCAGGAGAGCCTTCCGCCCTGTCGGCCTCGCGCAACCTTTCAAGCAGCTGCTGCACGACGGGTTGCGGATCGTCGGCCGCGCGGCCTTCGCCGCCAATGCGTCGATGCGATCGTAGATCGTGTCGATCTGCTGGGCGACAGCTTCCAGGTCGACTTTGGCGGGAGCTCATATCGTGAAGTCGGCGAGCGACCTCGTCGGCGACCTGCTTGACGACCTCCCGATCGACGGCCGCGGCGCCGCTCGCCTCAAACTTGGCCTCAAGCGAGCGCAGCAGCGTCTCGATCGGACTGAGATCAACCGGAGACGCGACTGCATCCAGTCGCGCGCCGAGCTCGTGGAGGACCGGCTCCAGCCGGCGCGCGCCGACCTCTCGGTCAGCGAGGCGGTCGAGCTTGTCGCTGATCTTGACGAATATCGATTGGAGGGCCTGCATATCCGCGTCGCTGCGGCCGGCCGCGCCGAGCTTGGCGTCGAAATCGCGCAGAAGCCTTTCGATCGGACCGGTGTCGATCGTTGCGGGCGGGCGCGCCTCGAGGGATTCGCGGACGCCGTCAATGCGGCGCGCCAATTCGTCAAACGGAGCCGGATCGATCGCCGCGGGAGCGTTCGGGCGAGCGATTTCCTGATCGAGCCGCGTCGCGATCTGCTCCAGGCGCTGCTCGATCGAGACGAGCGCCGCCGGGGTCGTGGAGCGTTCGATCTGCCGACAGGCTTCGGCAAGAAGCTCGGCCATCTCGGCGGATTCGAAGTGAGGAGCGGGACTCGCGCCGAGCCGCTCGACGCGATCGGCCAGTTCGCCGATCTGCCGCTCCAACCGTTCGAGCGGCGGCGTGCGCAGCGCGGCCGAGGCGAGGAGATTGCGCACTTCCTCCGTCTGCCGCCGGATGGGTTCAAACGTCTTCGGGTCTTGATCGCCGTCGCAGCGAGGCTGTCGATCTTGCCGCCGATCGCGCGGATCTCGCGTTCGAGTCCCGGCGGCCGCCGCCTGCGGATCATGCGCCTTCAGCGCCGCGCGGAATTCGGCGGCCATCGCCTCGAGCGGAGCGAGCATCGATTCGCCGTGACCGCTTTGACGCAGCATCTCCACCCGCTGCACGAGGTCGCGGATGGCGCCCTCGAGCGCGACCACCGCGTTGCGCGGCGCAAGATCGGCGAGGCTCCGGCGCATGGCGTCGATCTCGGCGCGCATGGCGCTGAGGTCGACGGCGGAGGCGCTCTGATCGGCTCGCTCGCGGCGCATGTCATCAAGCTTGAGCGCCAGGGCTCGAACGTCGTCGAGCAACAATTGCGCGAGCGGCGGCGCAGCGCCGGGGCTCGGCGGCGCCGGGCGTCGCATCCGAGCCGTCTTCGGCGGCTCTCGACTGGCGTCCAATTGGCTGGGATTGCGCTTGGCCGGGGAAGGCGCGGACGGGCCGGCGTCAGCGGCGACCGTTCGGGGATCCGGCGGCGTCGGGCCGGTCCCGCCGCGACCGCCGCGGGCCTCGAGCTCGTGGCGGCGCATGGCGATTTGCGACACCGCGGCCTTGAGATCGAATGGCGCCTTCGGGTCCAGCGCGGGCGGGGGAGGGAAGCGGTCGCCATGCGTCTCGCCGGTCTGAGCGACGTCGGTCAAGTTTGCCCGGATCGATTCGAGCCGCCGCACCGCGTCGATCAACGCGCGGCGGTCGCTGTCCCGCGCCGCGTCGTCCCGCTCCAGAATTTGGGCGACAGTTTCAAAGGCGCGAGCGGCCTGCGCTTCGGCGCGCGAGAGCCTCATTTCAAAGCGCTCGATCAGGGAATTGAAAGAGTCCGGAATTCCAGGCGCGCGCGGCGCCTGCGCTGGCGCCGTTTCGTCGCGCGATCCGCTCCAGGCGCTCCGCGGCCGCATCAAGCCGATCGTCGTCCGCTTCGTTGTGCTCCGGCCGCGCGTGCTGATCCAGTCCAGCGTAGTCGGCGATCGCTTCGTCAAGCCAATCGTCAAGGCGCATGCCGGCGCGGCGGGCGGCCTCGACGGCGGCGTCGCGGGTCCGCCGGCCCTACGCCCGCGATATTCCACGCCATGGCTCTATTCATGTCCTCGACCATCGCTCGGGGGCCGCGAATCGCCGGATGAGCGACGGCGACGTGACGCGCGTAATTCTGTCGGGGGTCATGGTGAAGAAACGGTTAAGGACGCTTCGTCGTCGGTCGCGCCGCCGGCCTCCCCAAAGTTGCACAATAAGTTGTGGCAACTATCAGTTGCATTTTTGCGCGGTTAGCGCATAGTGATTCGAATCGCGCAGGGGCGCGAGAGTCACCAGGCGCGAACGCAACGGCGCCGACGAAAGGAGAGGCCATGAACAGGATATCGTCTTTAGCTCACGCTTCCGCTGGGGTTTCGGGCGCATTGCTCGAAGAAGAAGGCCGCACTGCGCTCGATTCGGCGCAGCCGGAGATGACCATTAGCCAGATGTCGCGCGTATTCGGCGTCAGCCTGCGAACTTTGCGATTCTATGAGGATCGCGGGCTCATCAAGCCTCGCCGAGAGGGCAACGCCCGCTACTATCGCGCGACCGACCGCATCCGGATGGAGATGATCCTCAAGGGCAAGAAGCTAGGCTTCACCCTGACCGAAATCCAGGATCTGATCGGCGGCAAAGGGGCGACCGAAACGACGGATCTCGAAGATCAGCTCAATCCACAGCAGATCGTGACCCAGATCGGCCACCTGGAGCGTCAGCGCAGCGAGATTGAGGGCGCGATCGAGAGGCTGCGCGCGACGCAAAGCCGTCTCGCCCAAGGCGCCGCCGCCTGATCGGCGGCGAGCGTTGACAGGACGCCGGCGGCGGATCCGGGCTAAACTCTGGTCCGGGCCGCCTCGACGATCCGCAGCGCTTCGGCGGAAGCGGCGTCAATTCCGAGATGCGTGGTGTCCAGCAGCACCGCGTCGTCAGCCGGGCGCAGCGGCGCTGCGGCCCGGCTCGAATCGCGGGCGTCGCGGCGGATGATGTCGGCCAGTATCGCCTGGTAGTCCGCCTTCTCGCCGCGCTGGATCAATTCGAGCACACGCCGCTGCGCCCGCGCTGACGCGCTGGCGGTGACGAAGATCTTCACCTCGGCGTCAGGACAAATGACCGTGCCAATGTCCCGCCCATCAAGGACTGCGCCGCCCGGCCGCGCGGCAAAGGCGCGCTGCGCCTCGATCAGCGCACGCCCGGACGCCAGGCATTGCGGCGACCACGGACGCCGCCTCGCCGATCTGGCGGGTGCGCAAGGTCGCGTCGTTGAAATCGCTGAGGCCCAGTCCCCGCGCGGCGGCGACTGCCGCGGCCTCGTCGTGGAGACCGCGATCCTCGGCGATCAAAACCGCCGCGGTCGCGCGATAGAGGAGGCCGGTGTCGAGGTGCGGCAGCCGGTAGTGCGCGGCGATTCGGCGCGCGATGGTGCCCTTGCCCGAGGCCGCGGGCCCGTCGATGGCGATGATCATCCTCAAAACCGCCCGCTTCCCCCAGGGTTTCCGCCCTGAGCGGCGCTCTTAGAGCGCGGCGAGACCCCTGTCGAGGCGCAAACGGGTCAGCAGATTTCGCCGTGCTGTGACGCTTGCGCCGGGCGCTGAAACCGGCGGTTCAGCTTGTGCCGACGCCCCCTCGCGCATATGCATCGAAACTGTCGAATGGCAATCACGCGAAGAGCGCAGAGGCTGCGGGAGTGCGACGATGAACCTTACGGGAGAGCAGAGGAAGACCATCCTCGCCGCCTTTCTCGGTTGGATGCTCGACGCCTTCGACTTCTTCCTCTTGACGTTTTTGCTCAAGGATATCGCCAAGGAGTTTGGCGTCGAGGTGCCGGCGGTGGCCTACGCCCTGTTCCTGACGCTGGCGATGCGGTTCGTCGGCGCGTTCATCTTCGGCCGGCTTGGCGATCGGTGGGGCCGCAAGCCAGCGCTGATGCTGGATATCCTCTGCTATTCAATCCTCGGCGCGCTCGCTGCTTTCTCCCCGAACCTCACGGTCTTTCTGATCCTGCGCGCATTGTTCGGCGTCGCCATGGGCGGCGAATGGGGCCTTGGCAGCTCTCTGGCGATGGAGTCCATTCCGCCGCAGGCGCGCGGGCTTGTTTCGGGGATTTTGCAGTGCGGCTATCCGACCGGTTTCCTGCTTGCGGCGGTCGCTTATGGCCTGTTTTTCGGCCGAACGTTTGGCAACTATACGATCGGCTGGCGGGCGATGTTCCTGCTCAGCGTTTTGCCCGCCTTCCTCGTGCTGTTCATCCGCAGCGGCATTCCGGAATCGCCAGCCTTCGAGGCCTCGAAGGCGCATAAGAAGCCCCCGTTATGGGAGACGCTCATCGAACATCGGGGATTGGCCATCTACATGGTCGTGCTTATGATGTGCTTCAACCTGTTCAGCCACGGCACTCAGGATCTCTATCCGACCTTCCTGCAAAAACAGCATAATTTCGATCCGGCGACGGTGAGCTGGATCGTCATCGTCGCCAATCTGGGCGCCATCGCCGGCGGCCTGATATTCGGCCACGCGTCGGAGAAGATCGGCCGCATCAACGCAATCACCGTGGCCGCGCTCATCGCTTTGCCGGCTATTCCGCTATGGGCTTACGCCTCGACGCCGATCCTGCTCGCGATCGGCGCGTTCATCATGCAGGTCGCGGTGCAGGGGGCCTGGGGCGTAATTCCTGCCCATCTCAACGAATTGTCGCCGGGCGCGGCGCGGGCGACGATTCCGGCCTTCGTCTATCAGGCCGGTAATTTCCTCGCCTCCTATAACGGTCCGTTCCAGGCGCAGATCGCTGTATCCAACGGGAATAATTACGGATTTGCCTTGGCGCTGGTTGCGGGCGTGGTCGCGGTCGCGATCGTCGTCATCATCCGTTTCAGCCCGGAGCGGCGCGGCGAACTCCTCAAGGCGCATTGAGCGCCTTGAGACCCTTCCGGGGACCCGAGAAATTCTGCTCGCGATCGTTTGTTTTCAGAGGCTTAGGTTCACTTTTCTGCAACTCTGAATTTTTCGCGGACCGGGAATTCGAATTATACTTCGACAACGGGTGTTTAAAGCCTGCGCGCCCGCCCGAGGGCCGCGCCGGAGGAGGGAAGTCCCCCAACGCGGCCAATTGCGGCCTCGCTGCTTGGTAAAAAGGGGCTCTGCAAAATCTCTCTGTGAAGGCGTCGACGCGGTCAACGACGTCGACGACCGCGTCCACAAGCGCGCCGGTCCTCCGCGATGCGGCCCGGTTTTAACCATATCACCAATACAACATGGAGAACACGGAACCTTTCAGCCCTCGGGCGGTTTGATGGATGGAACACGGCGGATCGCCTCGAAGCGCATCCTCCGCCAAATTCGATGGAGGTTTTTATGTCTAGATGGATGCTTGCGGCCGCGACCGCGACACTGATCTGCGCTTCTTCTTCGGCAGTACTGGCCGACCAAGCGGGAGCGGTAACCGGAGGGGTTGCGGGCGCTGTGGGCGGGGCGGTTGTGGGCGGTCCAGTCGGAGCCGTCGTCGGTGGACTTGGCGGCGCGGCCATCGGCAACTCGATGACCCACCATCATTATTACCATCACGGCTATGCCTACTATCCCCACCACCACCACCACTATTACCATCCGTACTGAGCCCTGCCATTTGGCCGGGCGAATGGATTCCCTCTCCTCCGGGAGAGGGAATTAGCTCGGGTGACGCAAAACAATCACCCAGTTAAGCGATCTGGTTGCGGACGCCTCGTGGGTTGAACGCGCGCCGTCTTCAGAACTCCGGGTGAGAGCTCGGTGAGATGCGGTGGTCCGGGGTTGCCTGCAAGCCCTCTTTATGTCCAAGGCCAGGTTTGTGTCGCTCTTCGCCAATCAGGCTGCGGCGCAGTTTTCTCTGCGGTGTCAATCACCCTTGTGCGTCCCTTTCTGGGCCGCTTTTCGGATTAATAGTATTATACCCTGATACATAGGCATAAATAAGGCTGGTTACTTAGCGTTTACTGTCAGTATTCTTGGATGATTGTTGTGATGGTTTGATCAATTTGGCGGTTGTTTGATTTAGTTTGATGATATTGGATTTGGTTGCTGTCAAATCTCAAAAATCAATAGGGGCGCACCTGGATGCTTGACGCTTGGCGGAGACGCTAGGGGTGGCGCGGAGCCTTGGCTGGAAGGTCCATTATGCGCTGCGCCAACGGCTATCGCCAGGAAACCAGGTCTATGAGGCGCTGCGTCTACCGTAAGCAACTTGACTAGAGACGCTGGTTGCCACGAGAGGGCTGAACTTCCCGCTGGGGAGGCTGGAAGGGCGGCTAATGTGCCCTGTGTGCGGCAATCGGAGGGTCACGGTGGTCTTTGAGCCTCCCAGCAATGCGAAGGTGGTTGGTGGATAATTTGACAAATCCACGACCGGCGATACTCTTTCAATGCGGGGACTTGAAAGCGTTCTGTTCGCTACCGTCAATTGGAGAGAGCACCGTGAAGAATTGATCTACAGTCCTCGTGGCTCTCGTCATCGCCGCGGGTTGTAGCCACACGGCTGTTGCGCAGACGTTTGATTTTACTCATGCTCAATTTATAGACAAGTTCAACGCTCAATTGATCCGAGATGGCGGTGACACTACAAAAACATGTAAGAATAATGGCCATGATACAACGTGCGTTTTTAATGACTCCCACTTTCAGAAATCTGTGGCCGAGTTTAAGAAATTGAACCTTGCAAACGGTGGATTTACACTCAAGGAGAAATTGATTGTTTCCGAAGCTAATGGCAAGGTATCCTTAATTATAATAGAAGGTGATCGCGACGAACCAATGAATCTATTTCATTTTGTGGGACAACTTGGAAGCGCACTGTACACACTAAGTCCTTCACTCACCGCGGATGAGATGACTAAAGAAATATTATCTCTAGGCGTGATGCGTGGTGATGACGATCCAAGTACGTGGTGATGACGATCCAAGTATAGGTCAGGCGAAGATGGATATTCTTGATTCTGTAGCGATTAAATGTAACAACCAAAAGTCTAACGTTACCACGAAAATTGGATGCGCACTCATACCCAGATCGTAACGAAACGACGACATGGCTACTCAACCTTCGCCAGATGCCTTTCCATCAGTTCCTCGACCGTGAAGGGATGTTTGGCCTTCTGTGACCGGTGCATACGCCCATCGTGGTGCGGGGTCGTTTTGAAGTGGCAGATAGGGCAGGGAAGGTCCCCTGGATTACCGCGCTCGCGCTCGCAGTTCACGAAAGCCCGATCGGCGTCCGTGAGCGTAGCTCCGGTCTATTCCGCCGCGGCGGCCCGCTTCGGCAGCACCCAGTTCGGCCGAACATAGTGGCAGGTGTAGCCGTTCGGGTAGCGTTCGAGGTAATCCTGATGCTCGGGCTCGGCCTGCCAGAACGGACCGGCCGGCGCGACTTCGGTCACCACCTTGCCCGGCCATAGGCCAGAAGCCTCGACATCGGCGATGGTGTCCAGCGCCACGCGCTTTTGCTCGTCATTGGTGAAAAAGATCGCCGACCGGTAGCTCGCGCCGACATCGTTGCCCTGACGGTTTCGGGTTGTAGGGTCGTGGATCTGAAGGAAGAACTCGAGCAGCTTGCGGTAGCTGATTTGCGAGGGATCGAAGGTGATTTCGATCGCCTCGGCGTGATTGCCGTGGTTGCGGTAGGTCGCATTGGCAACCTCGCCGCCGGTGTAGCCGACCCGCGTCGAGATGACCCCGGGATAGCGGCGAATGAGATCCTGCACGCCCCAGAAACACCCCCCTGCGAGAACGGCCCGCTCTGTTGAACCTGCCATGGCGCTCAAGCCTCCTGTTGAGATGGGTCTTATCCGAGCGCCCAAACCGGGCGCGGACACCCCACCGCCCGTTTAGATAATCATCTTCAAGCCGAAAACAAAACCCGGCCGCGCTTGCCCCGCGCCTCAGCTAAGCTACGAATCCGACGCTTCGTTTAGGCCGCTTCCGCGGCGGGGGCGCGCGTGAGCAGCCTGCAGAGACGCGCAAGCGTCTCGCGTTGCAGTGGTCGGGGCACGACCATATCGACCATTCCGTGGTCGCGCAGGTATTCGGCTCGCTGGAAGCCCTCCGGCAGGCGCTCGCGAATTGTCTGTTCAATCACCCGGGCGCCGGCAAAGCCGATCACCGCGCCGGGCTCAGCGATATGCACATCGCCGAGCATTGCGTATGAGGCGGTCACGCCTCCGGTTGTTGGATTCGTCAGGATTACAATGAACGGCAGTTTCGCCGCGCGGAGGCGTCGGACGGCGACCGTTGTGCGAACCATTTGCGCCAAGGCGAACATGCCCTCTTGCATTCGCGCGCCGCCGGACGTGGTGAAAATGAGAAATGGGGTCGCTCGCTCGATCGCGGTCGAGATCGCAGCGACGATCGCCTCTCCGGCCGCGAGCCCGAGCGTTCCGCCCTGAAACGCAAAGTCTTGTATGGCGACGGTGACGTCCTGCCCCTCAAGCTCGCCGAATGCGACCGTGACCGCATCGGCTGTTCCCGCCTTGAGGCGATTCTCTTTCAATCGATCCGTGTAACGCTTGATGTCGCGAAACTTCAGTGGATCGGTCGGCGTTTCCGGCGTGACGAATTCCTCGTATCTGCCATCGTCAAAAAGCGAGGCGAGACGGGCCTTGGGGGTGATCGGCATATGATAGCCCGAACCGGGAACGACCATGAGATTGGCTTCCAGATCCTTGTGGAAGACCAATTCGCCGCTCTCCGGGCACTTGACCCAAAGGTTCTCGGGCGTATCGCGGCGCAGCAATGAACGAATCTTCGGCGGCACAACGTTCGAGATCCAATTCATGCGCTCTTTTGCCTCCGTTGGGTCGCTCGTCGAACAGCGCTCACTTCTGCGCGGCCCGCACGCCTTGCGCCAGTTTGTTGACGAGTTCAGTTGCGGCGACGACGGTCGATGAGGTCGCCGCTCCGCCGTCGAGCGAAAGTCGTATCGCCTCGACAATAGACGAACCGACCACCACGCCATCGGCAGTTTCCGCGATCGCCCGGGCGCTCTCGGCGTTCCTGACGCCGAACCCGACTGCGACTGGCAGATCTGTGCGCCGCTTCAGGCGCGCCACACCTTCGGCCACCAGTTTGACGTCCGGCGCGGCGGCGCCGGTCACCCCCGTGATCGAAACAAAATAGACAAAGCCGCCGGCGTTGCCGAGAATCTCCGGCAGGCGATCTTCGCTTGTGGTCGGCGCCACCAGACGAACAAAGGCGAGCCCGGCCCGGCGCGCGGGCAGGCAAATCTCGTCGTCTTCTTCAGGCGGACAATCGACGACGATCAGCCCGTCGACCCCCGCCGCTTTCGCGTCGGTCAAGAATGTCTCGACGCCATAGATGTAGATCGGATTGAAATAGCCCATCAGGATGAGCGGCGTGTCCGGATCCGCGGCGCGGAATTTCTTCACCATCCTGAGGGTCGCGGGCAAGGTCTGGTTCGCCTCAAGCGCGCGACGGCCGGCGGCTTGAATCGCGGGACCGTCAGCGATCGGGTCGGTGAACGGCATGCCCAGTTCGACAATGTCGGCCCCGGCGCCCGGCAAAGCCGCGAGGATCGCCGACGACGTTTCGCTGTCCGGGTCGCCAGCCATGATGAAAGTCAAAAGCGCCGCCCGGCGTTCGGCGGCGACCCGTTGAAAGCGCAAATCGAGGCGTGCGGTCATGGCGCCTCGTTACCATGATGATCATGAGCGCGAAAGCAACGGCCCCAGGACGGGCGTCGGCGGGCAGAGTTCCTCCCGGTTCGAAACAAGGGCCTCTCGACCGGGCTTACGAATTTCGATAGAGGGCGTGAAGACATCGTGTTAGCGGCGCTGATGGTGGCCCGTTCACTGATCCTGGGGGGGGGGACAATGAAGTTCTTTCTTTTGCTTGTCCCCTGTATTCTGGCGCTCTGGGTTCCCCTCTACAACTCAATTCCGCCTGTCCTTTTCGGCATCCCATTTTTCTTCTGGTTCCAGCTGGTTCTTGTTCCGATCTCGGCCCTGGCAATTTTTGCCGCGGACCGGGTTGGTAAGAACTGAGCATGTTCGATCACCTGAACGTCGTCGCCACCGCCGTCTTCGTGTTCTTCTTCGGCCTGGTGTCGCTGCTCGGCTTCGTCGCCGTGCGTTGGAAGGCGGCCGATCTCGGCCACATCCACGAATGGGGACTAGGAGGCCGGCGCTTTGGCCGTTGGGTCACCTGGTTCCTGCTCGGGGGCGATCTCTACACCGCCTATACGGTCATCGCGATTCCCGCGGTTGTCTTCGCCATTGGCGCCTTCGGGTTCTTCGCCGTGCCCTATACAATCATCGTCTATCCGTTCCTGTACCTGACGTTGCCGCGCCTGTGGGCCGTCTCGCAAAAACATGGCTACATCACCGCCGCCGATTTTGTGCTCGGCCGCTATGGCCACAAGGGACTGGAGCTTGCCGTTGCGGCGACCGGCATCCTGGCGACGATGCCGTATATCGCGCTGCAGCTCGTCGGCCTCGAGAAGGTCATTCTGGCGCTCGGCTTCTCCGGCCAGGGGATCATGGCCCATGCGCCAATCACCATCGCGTTCGTGATACTCGCGCTCTTCACCTACAAGAGCGGGTTGCGCGCGCCGGCCATGATCGCATTCGTCAAAGATGCGATGATTTATATTTTCATCATTGCAGCCATTATCATCATTCCCTACGAGCTCGGCGGCTTCGGCGCCATTTTCGAAGCGGCAGGCAAAGCGTTTGACGCGAAGGTCGCCGCAAACCCCAACCTTGCCGCCGGGCTGACTCTGAAGCCGGCGCAAGTTGGTCCTTACATCACGCTGGCGATCGGTTCGGCGATGGCGCTGTTCATGTATCCGCATGCGCTCACAGGTTCGCTCGCCGCCTCGAGCGGGAGCGCCATTCGCTTCAACACCATGGCGCTCCCCGCCTATTCCTTCGTGCTGGGTCTGATTGCGTTGCTTGGGCTGATGGCGATCGCCGCCGGCGTCAAGGTCGATACGCCCCAAGACGCCGTGCCGCAGCTCGTGCTGTGGGCGTTCCCGGATTGGTTCGCGGGCTTTTGCTTTGCGGCGATTGCGCTCGGCGCGCTCGTGCCGGCGGCGGTCATGTCGATCGGCGCGGCCAACACCTTCACCCGCAACATTTGGAAGCCATTCATTCACTCGGGGATGTCGCCACAGGAGGAATCGGTTCTCGCCAAGCTCGCTTCGCTGGTGGTGAAGGTGGGCGCGCTCGCGGTGATTTTTCTGATGCCGACGCAATTCGCTCTGGACTTGCAATTGCTGGGCGGCGTCTGGATGGTCCAGATATTCCCGGCGATGATTTTGGGCCTCTTCACCCGCTGGTTCAGCGGTTGGGCGCTGCTGATCGGCTGGGCGGCGGGCATGATCGTCGGGACGTCCCTATCGTGGACCGGGAAAGCCTGGGCTCCTGTGCATGCGCTGAAGTGGGATATCCCGCTTGTGGGCCACGCCGATTCTGGCCTTGGCTTCGCCGCGTACAACGGACTGACGGCGCTGCTCGTCAACTTCCTCCTTGCCGCAACGCTTTCGTTGGTTCTGCGTTCTCGGGCCAATGATGAGACTTGGCCCGAAGACTACGATGATCGTGCGCTCGCCTGAGCCATGGCCTATAGAGGCGCCGATCCGCGCGGCCGGCTGATTTCTGAGCGCACGGGAGCCGTATCGGCGCGCGCCCGTTGCTCGAGCAGGTGTCGCCGTCGACCGCGATGAGGTACAGTCTGCCCGCTATGTTTTAGGGAGTTTTTGATGGTGGAAGAGGGGCAGGGCTCGGCGGAGCACGATCTGCCGGCCGCTGAGCCAGAGCCGCGCCACGATTTTTCTGTTGTTCAAGGCTTCCAGGTTGTCGGCGCCGAAGATCAAGTCGCGGCGGGCAGCCAGGCTTGGCGTGACGCGCTGAGATTGGAATTGGAGGCGCGCGCGGCGCGCCTGCATCAGGCTGTCGACGGCGCCATTGTGCTCTCTAACGATGGGATCATTCGTTGGTTGGGGGATCCGGTCGCCAAACTCTCCCTCGGGTCAAATGTGCTCAACCCTAGCGCGGTGATTTTTGCCGATGAATCGGTGCCCGATGCGTCTCGAGAGACGATAAAGACACGAATTGAGCTTTGGATCGCGGCGACAACGCGACGCATTCTTGCGCCGCTATTCGCGCTCGAAGGCCTTCAAGAAGGATCGGAGATCGTTCGCGATCTGGCTCAGGAGCTGGTGCGGTCGCAGGGGGTTTTGGAGCGCGAACCGATCAAGGCGAAGATCAAGGCGCTGGCCCAAGACGACCGGGCGGAGCTGAGAAAGCAAGGCGTGCGCTTCGGCGCGTACTATATATTTGTCCCGGCGTTGCTCAAGCCAGCGCCAAGAAACCTGGCTCTTCAGTTGTGGAGTCTTCACGCGCCTGGCGATGCAAGTGAGCTTCTACGGACCCTTTGCCCCGTTGCTTCGTCTGGCCGGACCTCTCTGCCGTTAGACAAAGCGATCTCTAAGGACGCGTATCGTGTCGCCGGGTACCGGCCATGCGGCGAACGTATTGTGCGCGTAGATGTCGTGGAACGCCTCGCGGGGATGATCCGAGCGGCGATGGCGGGCCATGCGCCGGAAGGCGCCAACGGGCGTCCAAGCCAGCGGGCCGCGAAAGGATTCATCATTGGCGGAGAGATGACATCGTTGACCGGGTGCTCAGGCGATCAATTCGCTTCGATTTTGCGTTCTATGGGATTCCGGCCGGTTGAAATGAAGCGGTCGGACTTTTTCGCATCCCAATCGCCCAACGAAGCGGCCAAACAAAGCGAATCGCCCAAGCCGGCCGAAGATCAGGGACCGATTGCGGACGATCAAGCGTCGCCGCCAGCAGTCGGTGAAGAGGAGGCTGCGGCCGGTGCAGTTTTGGCTGCGCCGCCCGCTGAGTCCCGGCCGGACGCGGCTCTTGAGGGCGCTGACGGCCTGCCTGAGGGTGCTGCTAGCGCCGCCCCCGAGGAGGGCGGCCCCGTCCCCGTGGATACGGCGGCGCCGCTCGTCTCCGCAGATCCATTCGGCGGCGACTCGAGGGTAGAGGCCGGTGTGGAATCGGCCCCTCCGCAGACATCAGGCTTAAGCTGTGAACCGGAAAAAAATGCCGACGTGATCATCGTCTGGCGCCCCGACCGTTCCAGGATTGCGCAGAATCGCGGGGGGAGCGACATCAGACGTTCAACAAGCGGGACGCTGGGCCGCTTGGATACTGACAGTCATAGCCCGGTTCCGGGGCGCAAGTGGGCGCGTGACAAGAAGAAGCATGCCGAATTGCGTTCGACCCCGGCAGTGCCAGCGCAGGCCGCACATGCGCCGAAGGGCGCAGACAGACCCGAACTCGGTCCAGCCCGAGGAAAAGCGTCGCCAGCGGGCGCGCAACTATGATATGCCCCGGTTAAATCCAACGGCTGCGCCGCAGCATAACGCCAAGGTTGACCCGAACTCACCCTTCGCCAAGCTTCTCGAACTCCGTTCGCTGCTTGAGAAACAGGCTAACAAGCGTCCTTAGCTGCGCAACTGTGGTTGCGTAGGGCGCCGGCAGCGAAAAAGTGTTGGCAGATAGTCTGGAAATCCATAGGAACAGGCGCAAATGCTACCGACGAGATCGTTCATGAGGACGTACGTATGACCTATGTGGTTGTCGAGAACTGCATAAAATGCAAATACTTAGATTGCGTGGAGGTGTGCCCTGTCGACTGCTTCTACGAGGGCGAGAATATGCTCGTCATCCACCCGGACGAGTGTATCGATTGCGGCGTCTGCGAACCGGAATGCCCCGCCGAAGCGATCAAGCCGGACACCGAACCGGACCTCGCTTTTTGGCTGAAATTGAATGCTGAATACGCCAAGTCTTGGCCAAATATAACCAGTAAGAAAGAGCCGCCAGCGGACGGCAAGGAGTTCGACGGGCGCGCCAACAAGTTTACTGAGTTTTTTTCAGCCCAGCCTGGGGAGGGCGATTAGGCCCATTCCGAGACTCGCGCCGTCTGCCCGCTATCGGCCCGGCGCCGCTGCAGCCAAGGTCGCTTGGATTTATCTTCCTCTTTGATTTTTCGACGAATTTGTGCTAAACGACAAATTAATCGTCGAGCTGAAGTCGTCGGGCCTCCCTGGCGAAGACGCGAGTGAGTTCGTCGACGAAAAGTCAACTTGCCGTTCTGAACAACAATATTCGTGCACGGATCTAGAGCAATGTTCGTGCACGAATTTGGAGCGTGTGCGGGAAAGTTTGCGCGTGGAGAGGTTAACTATGGCGGCGCGTAATAAGTCGAAGAAGACAACGAGTTCAAAGAAGAAGAAAACAGGCGCCGCTTCCAGCGCGAAACCGAGGGCAAAGCGTACCCAGAAGGGCGCCCCTTCGTCCAGCGCCAGAGCTCGGGTCAGCAAGAGCAAGCCGGCGTCGAATACCCGAATTGCGCGCAAAACGACCAAAACTAGCCGAGCCAAGATGAAGAACACAGTGACGAAACTTTCGAAACGAAAGCGAACAAGCTCCAATGTCAGAGCCGCGACCCGCGAATCGGGCGCGGCGAAAAGGCCGGCCGCCGCCGCTCGCCGAAAACCGGCGGCGACGAAGAGCGTGAGCAAGGCGACAAGAACCGCGGCTGCCGCTAAAGGGGCGTCGAAAGTGCGGGCGCGTTTGAAGGAACAGGAAGCGAAGTTGCCGACCGAAAGCCGAAGCGCTCAGGAATCTCGAGCCGCGAACAAGGGGGCAGCGCCGCTCGCCGCGTCAAAGCCGAACTCTCGATCAAGGCGTTCACCCCGCTCATTCGACCGAATTGGCGTCGCCGGCGAAATCCGCCGCGCCGTTGGCCAAGGTCCAAAAGGCTGGAGGGTCGGAAGAGGCGCCTTCGGCTGCGAAGACGTTGAAGAGCGTGAGCCAGCGTCAAGGCTTCAAGCTCAACGAATTCGTCGTCTATCCGGCTCATGGAGTGGGTCAGATCACCGCGATCGAGGAGCAGGAAGTCGCGGGCTTCAAACTTGAGCTGTTTGTCATCAGCTTCTCGAAGGACAAGCTCACGTTGCGGGTCCCGACGTCCAAAGTCTCAGGCGTCGGAATGCGCAAGATATCCAATTCGGAGACCGCAAGGCGCTCGCTGGAGGTTCTGACCGGACGCGCGCGCGTCAAACGCACAATGTGGTCGCGGCGGGCCCAGGAGTACGAAACCAAAATTAACTCCGGCGATATCAACGCGATCGCTGAAGTCGTGCGCGACCTTTACCGGTCGGAGGCGCAACCGGAGCAGTCATATTCGGAGCGGCAATTGTACGAGGCCGCGCTCGACCGGATGGTTCGCGAGATCGCGGCGGTCCAGAAGTCGAACGAGATAGACGCTTTGAAGACGGTCGAGGCGCAGCTGCAGAAGGGCCAAAGTCGGACTCCGAAGTCACTTGGCCCGCCGACAAGCGAGATCGAACAGGCGGCGTGAGAGTTTTCGGCCTCCCCGCCGTCCTCGACGCCTTCGGCCGCGCTCAATTCGTCGCGATGAGGGCGCCAGGCGTCGGATGGATTGGGCATTGGCGCGCGGACCAAGAGTCACTGAGTTCTCGCCGCCTCGGGAATCGACCGCGGAGCAGAATTTCTTCGTAGGATCGCCATTGCTCGCGGTTCATCGATTTCCCGTCTATCCGACGCTCTCGCTGTGGATTTTGGTCCTCACCGCGGCGACTCTGTTCTGGGTGGCCCTGACAGATTTGAGGGAATTCAAGGTCCGGAACGAATTCGTCGCGATCCTGGCCGGCCTCTTTCTTGTCCACGCGCTCTGCTCGGGAGCCTGGGTGTCCATGCAGTGGAACTTCGCCTTTGCGCTATTGATGTTATTGGGCGGAACATATGCTTACTCGCTTCAGCAAATCGGCGGCGGCGATCTGAAACTGCTGGCGGTCGCATTCCTCTGGACGGGCCCATGGTTTGCGGGGCCGTTCGTGATCCTCTTGCTGATTTTTACCGGCGCGTATTATGTCGCGGCCCGATTCGGCCTTGCGGCGGTCAAGCCGACCGCCGCTGGCTTACGGATTCCGCTTGCCCCACCCCTGGCGGGCGCCCTCATCGGCGCGCTTGCCTTGGGTCTCATAGCGCCTAACAGCTAACGGCCGCGAGCCGCCGCCACACACGGCGGAGGGCGTCATCAGACGTAGAGAACTGGCGCCCCGAAGGGCGGTCAACCCGCCATTGGCCGAATGTCGTGGTCGATTTGGCGCGTCAGGCCGGTTTGATGCGCCGCGCGTCCGCGGATCTCTCCTCGGCCATGGCATCATTGGGAATCAGGGCGACAGCGCCTTATCCAGCGCAAGCCATTGCTTGGAAACCCAGGTTCCAACCAGGCCGATCGTGGCGATGACGGCGATCAAGAGTATTCCGAGCAACACTGTATATTCGATGAGGGCAGCGCCCTCTTCGTCCTTCAGGAACTGGCTGAAGACCTTCACAGCTTTGGACATGCGAGCTCCTGACGGTGTTTGAATTTAAAGGCGTCGACGTGTTCGTGGTTGAAAGACCCTTTTCTGGCCACCGCACGCAATTATCCGTTAGGGAACGGCTCGGTCAATACCTAGTCAAACGGGCCGGTCGGCTAACAAAACCACGCCTGGAGTTGTTTATTGAACTATATTTTCAGATTAAATTCCGGTCATCCGTATGTGAATAGAACTATCCAAAGTCATGATGAAATTGTTATTATTTTCGCTCTTGAATTTTTCTTAATGGTGGGTTGACTTGGGGCGGATATTTCGGCTTCTGGAGGCTGGTTTTGTTTTTTGGCTTTGGATGTACTGATCCGCTTTGCGGTCACGACGATGCAAGTTACTCGGGCAAGGAATTGCGCGCCGAATTGGGCAATTCTGGGAGGGAAAATTATGCTCGCTCGACAATATTGTGGAGACAACATTGCAATTGCATCAATTATTTCTCTTGCGCTAATTTACCCTGTTTTGGTGAAGGATTGCAGAGTGTGCCCAATTTGCCGCCCAGATCGGGCTACTCCGTTGACATATGCAAGTGGCTAAGCAATAGACGAGTAAATAACTTGCGGCGCAAATAAGGCGTTAGGGTAGGGATTGACACAACCATGCGTCGGAGTACAAATCTGGCAGTCCTTATTGTTGCTGTAATTCTTGGCGGTCTGGCCGCATTTCTTGCCAGAAGCTGGCTTCAGAGCCACTCAGTGCGCACAGACGCTCAAAAGACCGTATCGATTCTCGTTGCGAGCGACACGCTCGCCTTTGGAGCTCCGATCGGCGCCAAGGACGTGAGAGAGATCGATTGGCCGGCGCAATCCAGGCCTGACGGCGCGTTCGCGAACTTTGCGGAACTCATCAAAGACGGGCGACGGATCACTATGTCGCCCTTTGTCCGCGACGAGCCGATTATCGCCTCGAAGGTAAGCGCGCCGGACCAGAGAGCCTCGCTGTCGACGGTCATCGAGAAGGGCAAGCGGGCCGTCACGGTTGCGGTTGATGACGTGCGTGGAGTGGCGGGCTTCATTTTTCCTGGCGACTTCGTCGACGTTGTGTTGACGCGAACCGATAGCAGCAATGGTCCGCAGAATTTCTCCGAAGTGATATTGCAGCACGTCAAAGTGCTGGCGATCGACCAGATGGCCGCCCAACGGCAAGAACACCCGACTGTCGCCAAAGCGGTCACTGTCGAGGCCGACCCCGAGCAGGCGCTGAAGATTTTACTTGCCGTCAATGTTGGGAAGCTGTCGCTGATCTTGCGCCAGCCCGCCGAAGTCGCGTTGGCCCCCGACGTGAAGGTCACCGATCGCGACCTGTTCGGGAGCGACGAGGCGCAAGCTCCGCCGGTTCCGGCCGATCCAAGCCTGCCCGCAGTGCAGGCGCAACCCACCGCTTTTCAGCAAGGCCCGCCGCCAGCCGTTAGCCCACCCCCTACGCCTCCGCCCGAAACGGTCACGAGGAAGATCACCGTTGTTCGGTCGGTCAAGAGCGAGCAGTACGACGTGCCCGCAGAGGTCCAATGACGGAACGCCGCGCGCCGGAAAAGCGAATTAAATCTTCCCATCCGCGAATGGCGGTCCAAAGAACCGGGGCGGCTTCAACGCGGCGCCAGTTATGGGTCGCCGTGCTCGCGATCGCCGGCGCAGCAGCGGCTGCTTTCGGCCTCATGCAGGGCGCTGCTCCAGCTTGGGCGCAAAAGGGCGGCCCATGCCACACGGTAAGAGAACAAGTGAGCGCCTTGAAGGTGACGCTCAACAAATCGCGTACGCTGTGCTTTTCCGACCCGTTCTCGACAGCGGTCATTGGCGCGCCGGAAATCGCTGACGTTCTGCCGATGACGGACTCGATGCTGTACGTCCAGGGCAAAAAAGTCGGCGCGACCAACATTTCCGTATTTGATCAGCAACGGCGCCTGGTGTCAGTGATCGACCTGGACGTGACGCCGGACACAACGTCGTTGCAAAACAAGATTGCAGCCAGCACCGGTGGCAGAGACATCAATGTCACCAGCGCAAACGGCGAGATTGTTCTGAGCGGCGAGGCGAGCGACGGCTTGGCGGCCGCGCGCGCCGTCGAAGTCGCCAAGGGCCTTTCGCCGGACGCCCCCGTCGTCAACGCGATGAAGGTTTCCCCTTCGCAGCAGGTCATGTTGAAGGTGCGCATTCTCGAAGTCGATCGCAATGCGGGACGCGACCTTGGCATCAGCTGGTTCGGCAAGACGAACAGCGTGAGTTTCGCCACTGGTCTCGGCTCACAGCCAACGACCGCCACAAACAACAGCGGCGTGTTTCCTGGGGCAGGCTCCACGGCGTCGTCGTTCGGCGTGCTGCTCGCCAATGTCGTCAACACGCATGGCGTCAGCATCGACGCCCTGCTGTCCGCGCTCGAGAGCAAAGGCCTCGTCAAGAGTTTGGCGGAACCGGATCTCGTCGCGCTTTCGGGGGAAAAGGCGACGTTTCTCGCCGGCGGCGAAATTCCCGTGCCGGTGGTGCAAGGCACAAATGCGACCAATGGCGCGCTTGGAATCGGCGCCAGTTTTACCCCGAACATTTCGATCGAATGGAAGCAGTTCGGGGTCGGGCTGGATTTCACCCCAACGGTCCTCAACAACGGCATTATCAATTTGCAGCTCAATCCGTCCGTCACCGAGATCAACACGGCCAACAGCGTGAACATCAACGGAACGACCGTCCCCTCATTGACCGAGCGTAAGGCGCATACCGCGGTCGAACTGCGAGACGGACAAAGCTTCGCGATCGCGGGCTTGCTGCAGGCGCAAGATTCTCAAAGCATCGATCAGCTACCGTGGCTTGGCAACGTGCCGGTCCTCGGCGCCCTCTTTCGATCCACCGATTTCCAGAAGAGTCAGACCGACCTCGTCATCATCGTCTCTCCGCATCTCGTCCGGCCAGTGCGGCCGGGGCAGCATTTGGCGACCCCGTTCGATACGGCGCTTCAGTCGAATGACATCGACCTGTTCCTGATGGGCGATACCGAACGCAAGAAGCGCTACACCGACTACGTCACCAGCGGTGGGGGCCTCGAAGGCCCCTATGGCCATATTCTCGGTGGTCAGTAAGCGCGATGGCGGCGGAATCCTCGACAGGTCAACACCTCGTTTTGCGAAACGCCGTTGTGATCTTGTCCATGGGCGCGTCCCTGGCGGTCGCCGGCTGCTCGTCCACAGTTGGCTTCGACGACCCGTTCGCCGACTATCTTCAGCGAACCGCTCTGGTCTCGACAGCGGGCGGGGACGCCCAGGCGGCGAATATCGCCATGCAAACCGCGACCCCTTGGCCCCGTTACGCCAACGACACGAACATTCCCGCAAATGGCGCGCGGATCACGAAGGTGATTGCGCGCTATGAAGGCGGCTCCACGAGCGGGGGCGACAGCGCAACGCCGAGCGCGGCGAATCCGGGCGGGAACATTGGCGGCGGACCAACGAACGGCGCCGCCACCGGGATGACGGTTTCTCCTCCCGGTCAACCCTCAAGCTATTAGAGACGCGAAGGTTTTGTCGAATGCCGGAACGCGGGCCCGCAAAAACAATGTCGCTATGGCGTGACGAGGACGGGTCCGCGCTCGTCGAGGCGACAATTGTCATGCCTTTGCTGATCGGCTTCTTTCTCGGCGTGTTCGAGTTCTCCTGGTTTTTGTACAATCAGCAGCTGGTCGTGTCGGGTCTGCGAGACGCGGCGCGCTACATGACTCGAATCGAACTCACGGACGGCAATCGCGATCCCTGCGCCCAAAAGGATCAGAACGGCGTCCTGTACACAGCGGACGCGGCGAACATCGCAACCACCGCCGAAGCCGTAGGCGGCTCGGCGCGCGTCGGCGGCTGGAGCGCAGCCGATGTCACGATCAGCTGCGTTTCGAGCGCCGCGCTCGGGGGCGGCGAGTACGCCGACGGCTCGACAAGCATGACGATCATCGACGTAGCCACCCGCTTCGCCGATCCATCGCTTGGGCTTTTCGCTTCTTTGGGACTGAAGCCGCCGATGCTGTCCTTTTCCCATCAGGAGCGGTTCATAGGGCCGGGTTGATGATTATGTTCTCGTTCGTTGCGCGACTAGCTCGGGATGAAGATGGCGGCCCGCTCGTCGAGGTCGCGATCATCTTGCCGATTCTGATCCTGTTTCTTTTCGGCGGGGTCGACTTCATGAATGCGCTTTATCAGTGGAACGCCGCGGCCAAGGCGGTCCAGATCGGCGCACGCATCGCGGCGGTGTCCGATCCTATCGCTTCGGGTCTCCCCTCGATTGCTGACGATGCGCTGAGTTCAGGCCTGGCGTCGGGAAGTCCGATGCCCGACTTCACCGTGGAATGCGACGGCGGCGCGGCGGCCTGCTCGTGCACGAGCGGCGCATGCGACGGAATGGGTTCCTATTCGGCCGAGGCGATGGGGTTCATCGTTTATGGGAGAGCCGGCAACAATGATTGCACGCCTCCGGCCTCTCAATATTTCGCCGGGATGTGCAACCTCCATCCTGCGATAGCCCCTCAGTATGTTACGGTGGTTTATAAGCAAACTGGCTTGGGCTACGCCGGACGAACTTTGGGGCCGGTTCCGACGATCACAGTTTTGCTCAACGGCGCTTCATCCAAGACCAAATTGCCGTTCAAATTTTTCTTCCTGCCGTTCGCTACGCTCAACATACCGCAGGTGGCAACCACGATAACCGGCGAAGCCCTGTCGGCTTCAGCGGTAAACTAGCAATGTCGGATGAGCGCACAGTTGAGATGGCCTTCGGCAACCGGATCGCAGGCCGTTGCTCAGCGACGAGCGAACCGCCTCTGACCCTCAAGATCCACATAAACGGAGCCCCATGGCTTTAAGGGCCCCAGATCGTTTCGCCCGCCGCGCGTTGGCCTTGTCGCGCGACACAGATGGATTGATGGTCCCGTATGTGGCGGTGATGCTGCCGGTTCTCGTTGGCTTTGCTCTGCTGGCCCTCGATGGCTCGCGCCGTATGAGTTTGCAGACGCAGATGCAGGCGGCCGCCGACAGCCTCGCGCTTGCGGGGGCCCGGGAACTCGACAAACAAGCGGGCGCCGAATCGCGCGCGATCTCCACGATGGCGAACGCGCATGCAGCGACCAAATTGTCCAATACGCTCTTCGGGGTCGGATCGTCGCCGACGCTGGATTACACCTTCGTTTTCTATTCAAGCCTGTCCGCGGCGCGCGACGGAATCGGCGGTTCTGTGGCGAGTGGGGATTTGGATGCGAAATACGTCGCGGTGAAGATCACGCCGCAGACCTGGTCAACCATCCTTCCGGCGGCGTTCCTGGCGCATATTTCAACCAACGCGTTCGCCATCGGCGCAGACGCGGTCGCCGGTTTCGCGGGCACGAGCGTTTGTTCAGTCCCGCCAATCTTCGTCTGCAATCCTTACGAGGAGAGCGCGGGATCGATGACCGATGCGCAAGCGACTGCGGCGCTTTATTCCGCTTTCGACAATCCGGCGATTCTGAGACGCCAACTCAAGCTCAACAGAAACGGCATCGGTCCTGGCCACTTCGGCTGGCTGAACACTGCCGACGGGTGCGACGATACGACCTGCATGGCGAAGAATGTCGCGGGCGTGAGCGGCGCCTGTTACAGCGATGCGGGCGTGAGCCTCGCCATCGGCGACAAGCACGCCGTCGAGCAATATCTCGACACCCGATTCGATATCTACAATCAGGACCCGCCGCTCGCCTCGCCCGGTCCCGCCCCGCCGGGTGTCAATGTGCGAAAGGGCCGTGTTCCGGGACGCAAGTCAAACGCCGTCGACTGGTGTAGCGCTATGCCGGCCGGCGGGTCGAGCCTTTATTATACCTACCCTTCGAACCGGACCGTTGGAACGACGACGCAGAATTCGCCGACTCTTACGGATGTCGCCAACACGATCGGAATAGCAGCCGGGGAGCCAGTGGTGAACTCGTCTGGTGTCTTCGGAAGCACCGCCGACAATCCCGTCACCGTCTCCACTTCCGCCGGCTCGACTATTGCGCTCTCCGCCCCAGCAAGCGCGACCCAGGCCTCCGATGGCCTGACGATCGAATGGACCACCAGCGGATTGCCTGAGGACATCGCGTTCCCAGGCCTCGGGGGAGCTCAGGGCGACGGCCAGTGGGATTGCGCAAACTATTGGGCCATCAATCATCCTCGTGGCCGATCTGCCACGACCGTCGGAACCGCGCTCGGCGGCGTATGCGGGACGCCAGCACAAACAACTGTCAGCCGCTATCAGGTTTATCGGTATGAAATCAGCCAAGGACAGGGTGCGGGCGGGATCAGCGACTGGTCAGGAAAAAATGGCTGGGCGAGCAACGGGCAACCGGATCCGCAGGGCTCGAGAAGCCCGCCAGGCCAGTTCCAGACCGAGAGCGGCGCGCCGTTCTGCGCCAGCTCCCGCGGGGTCAGCGGCGTCGACACCACGACTGGCGGCGTCGACCGGCGCAATCTGGTCGTGCCGATCATCAACTGCCTCGCTCAAACGGCTCTCGGCAACATCACTGACGCCGGCGCATCCTCCAAGACGCCCGTGGCCGCTTTCGGCAAGTTCTTCATGACCCAGCCCTACACCGCCCTCAAGGACGGGAATCTTTATGGCGAGATCACCGGCGCGGTGGGTCAAGCTGACAACGTCAAAATCTTCAATCTCGTCCAGCTGTACCGTTAAATTCTGCGTGGTGAGTCGATGACGATTTATCTGACCCCGGGAGGCGATGACGAGACGAAAGTCGACGAACTCGAGGATAAACTCAAGTCGACAATCCCAGACCTCAAGCGAGTTTCGCGTGTCGAAGATATCGACCAGACATCGGTCAACGGCGCGGATCGCTCAATCGTCCTCCTGGTCGCGGCGACCCCTAAGCATCTCGAGGTCGACGACCTGATCGACGTTGTCAGACGCCATACGCAAAACCTGTTCTTCATCGTTGTTGGCGGCGACATTTCCGCTCGCGACTACAAAAGGCTCATTCAATCCGGCAATGCCGACTGGGTCGCCGAGGTCGGGCTGCCGCACGAAATTCTCGACATTGTCGGACGGGTCAGCGCGCCCGCGAGAGACGATGTCGCGGTTGAATCGCCTGTCGTGGTTTCGTTCACGCCGAGCGCAGGAGGAGTCGGCAATTCCACCCTCGCCATCGAAACCGCCGTTCATCTCGTCAAAGACAAATCAACCAAAGGCGCCAAGGTTGCGCTTGTCGATCTTGATTTCCAGTCGAGCCATGTGTGCGACTACCTCGATATCGCGCCCAAGTTTCAGTTTGAAGAGATTGTCGCCGCCCCGGACCGTCTCGACGATCACTTGCTGCGCGCCTTCATCAGTCATCACTCGAGCGGATTGGATGTCCTAGCCGCAAGCCGCAGCCGGTTTCACGCCCGCGATCTTAGCGTCGAGGCTCTGTCCGCGCTGTTCGATCGCATGGCGCAGCGATACGCCACCATCATCATCGATCTACCGATCTCCGTTCATTCATGGACGCTTCCCCTGCTCGCGGCGTCGAAGGGGATTCTGGTCACCGGCCTCAACACTATTCCGGGCTTGAGGCAAATCGAAGAGACGCTTCGAGCTCTACGGTCGGAGGCGACGGTCACCGCGGAATTGCGAGCGGTGGTCAACCGATGCGAATTTGGCCTGTTCGGCAGCGTCGCCCGAGCCGATCATGTGGCGCGCATTCTTGGCGAGGAAAAGCGCTTGCTCGTCAGAAACGCCCGCGTCGCGATTGAGTGCGTCAACGTCGGAACGCCGATCACCCTCGCCCATCCGTCGGACAAGTCGGTCAAGGACATCGCGGCGATATCGGCGTTTTGCGCTGGGCTGAACTTCGCCCCGCCTCGAAAGAGGACCTGGGGTTGACAATGCGCTGCATGAGTATCGGCAGTTCCTGCCCTATGTCTGGGTCGATCGGATAAGAGCGATGGGATTCCTTAGCAGCAAGAGCGCAGGCAAGAACGAGCCGATCGCCTCGGACAAGAGTGCTGAAACGCCGTCGGGAGGGTCGGACGACTTCTACGCCCATCTGATTGCGCGCCGGCCGGGGCTGGTGGACGAAAAGCTGAAGCTGCACGAGCGCATCATTGACGAGTTCAATTTGACGGCGCTGGAAAAGATGCCGCCCGACGAACTTGCAAAGCAGGTTCGAACCTATGTCGGCGACTATGTTCGCCGCGAAAGTCTGTCGCTCAATCAGAAAGAGCTCGACATTTTCTCCAATGAGATCATTGCCGAGATGACCGGCTATGGTCCGCTCGAACCGTTGTTGAAGGATCCCACCGTCACGGACATTCTCATCAATACCCATAGGCGCTGCTTCATTGAGCGCTTCGGGCAATTGCAGGAGACCAAGGTCCATTTCAAGGACGAAGCCCACCTCTTGCGCATCATCAACCGGATTGTCTCGGCAATCGGGCGACGTGTCGACGAATCGTCGCCAATGGTCGATGCGCGGTTGCGCGATGGCTCGCGCGTCAATGTCGCGGTGCGGCCTATCGCCATCGATGGACCGCTGGTTTCAATTCGAAAGTTCGCCGAGCGCGTTCTCGACATGGACCGGCTCGTTGAAGTGGGTAGCTTGCGGCCGGCGATCGCGGAGGTTCTCGCGGCGGCGGTCGCGGGCAAGGTTTCGACTCTCATCTCTGGCGGCACCGGGTCCGGCAAGACCACGATGCTCAACGCGCTGTCGAATTTCATTCCGGCCCGCGAGCGTCTGATCACCATCGAGGATGCGGCGGAACTGCAGCTGCAGCAGCCTCACGTTGGCCGACTGGAGACCCGCCCCGCCAACGTCGAGGGCAAGGGCGAGGTCAAACAACGCGACCTCGTTCGCAACGCGCTCAGAATGCGCCCCGATCGCATCATCGTCGGCGAGTGCCGCGGGGAAGAGGCGTTCGATATGTTGCAGGCGATGAACACCGGCCACGAAGGTTCGATGACTACGATCCATGCAAACTCGCCACGCAACGCGCTGAAACGGCTCGAGCAAATGGTCGGCATGGCGGGCACGCCCATGACGCTTGGCGCTATTCGTAGCCAGATCGCCTCCGCGATAACGCTCGTCATTCAAGTGCAGAGACTGCCAGACGGGGCTCGCCGCTTGACCAGCGTCAGTGAGATCACCGGCATGGAAGGCGAGGTCATCCAGGTGCACGAGATCTTCAAGTTCGTGAAGGACTTCACGGACGCCAAGGGAACGCTGCACGGAAGCTTCAAGGCGACAGGAATTCGCCCCCGCTTTCTCGCCGACGTGAAGGCCTATGGGATCGACGTGCCATCGAGCTGCTTTGACCCCGCCCGAACCCTGTGAGTCCGATGAGCGAGCTTTGGATTGTTTGCGCGATTGTGTTCGCCGGGGTCGTCCTCGGGGTCCAGGCTCTCTATCGGCTGGTCATTCGCGCCCAACGCGACCGTAGCGCGATCAGCCGACGACTGGCGTCGAACGCCGGCGGCGGAACCAAGATCACGTCCGTCGACATTCTTCGTCAGGAGCGCGGGCTCGCCAATTTTGATCATCCCCGATTGGTGGCTCTGAACGAGTTCCTGGCCCAGACAGGCTTGAGAATTTCCGTGGCCGCGCTCGGATTGTGGACGGCGTCGCTATGCGCCGGGCTCGCTTTGGCGTTGTCTCCGTTTCTGCCCCATCTGTGGATGGCCGCAGGCGTCGGTCTGGTTGTGGGCTCGTCGGGTGTCGTCGCTTACTTGGCAATCATTCGCCAACGGCGGATCGATAGCTTCACCGCCCAACTGCCGGATGCGCTCAACATCATCGTGCGCAGCTTGCGCATCGGCCACCCGTTCGTGAGCGCCATCGGACTTGCCTCCAGGGAAATGCGCGACCCGATCGCGGTCGAACTCGCCATGACCGCTGAGGAAATTGCGTTTGGTCAGGATGTCACGACAGCCGTCGTCAACCTGCACGGTCGGGTCGGTCAGGATGATCTGCTGTTTTTCGTCACCGCCGTCAGCGTGCAGAGTCAGACCGGCGGCAATCTGGCCGAAGTGCTCGCCCGGCTCGCGACCCTCATGCGCCAGCGCAGCACGCTTCAGCTCAAGGTCAAAGCGCTGAGCGCCGAAGGGCGATTGTCGGCATGGTTTCTCTCGGCAATGCCCTTCATCCTTTATGGCGCCGTTCGGTTGCTTTCGAAGGATTACTTTGCCGAGCTAACCGGCAGTCCGGCCCTTGTGCCCGCCCTGGTTTACGGGGGCGTGTCGTTAGTCGTCGCGAATCTCGTCATCTATCGCATGGTGAATTTCAAGATTTAGGCTCGTGGGCATGGATATTTGGCTTGTTTTGTTTGTGTCGACCGCATTCGTTTCGGTCGCCGGAATCACTTTCTCCGTCGGTCAGCTGGTCACGAGCCGCAACCGCTTGCAGCGGCGCCTGCCAGCCGGTGTAAGGATGGCGGATGCGTTCACGCTGTCTGGAGGCGACGACCCGGGCGCCCTGGCTGGGGAGCCTTTTAAAGACAGTCGATTTGGCATTGGGCGCAAGCTCAGCAAAGAGCTGAGGCTGAAGCTCGTGCGTGGCGGCTATTTCAACCCACGCTCTGTCCGGTTCTATATTTTCGCGCGCATATGCGCCGTCGTTGGCGCCCCCGCGCTGGTTTTGCTGAGTGGCGTGTTGCTATTGCAGAATTTGTCAACGCTGCAGTTTGTACTGGCCGCTGCGGTCTCCGTCGGGGTCGGGGTGCTTGGGCCGGACGCCTATCTGTCTCGCCGTCAGGCCAGGCAGATTGCCGAGTATCGCCTGAATTTTCCGGATCTCTTGGACCTGTTGACGGTATGCGTGACTGCCGGTCTCACGGTGGAGGCGTCCTTCGAGAGAATCCGGGATCGGCTCAGCAAGCGCAGCCCCGCGCTTGGTCATAACATCGAATTGATGGGGGCCGAGATGCGCGCGGGGAGAAGCTCGGTTGACGCCTTGGGCGCATTCGCCGACCGGCTGGGGTTGGACGAGGCGGCATCCTTCGTCGCTGTGTTGCGGCACTCGGTGGAGCTCGGGGGCGACGTCGCGACCACGCTGCGGGAATTTAGCGAAGACATGCGGTCGAAGAGAATGCTGCTGGCTGAAAAGAAGGCGAACGAGCTGCCGGTCAAAATGGTCGTGCCATTGGCCCTCGGTATTTTCCCGGTAATCTTGATGATTGTTCTTCTGCCCGTCATTTTGAAATTGCTGCGGCTTATCGGTCCTTAAGTCCGCTGGTCGAGCGGAAGGATGAGAGAAGGTCATCAAACTGACGATTCTGGATGGATCGACCGAATCCGATTAACCTTGGACCGCGACGAAGTAGCCAGCGAGGAACAGGCGACAGGACATGAGTTCCGCTCGACCTCTCGCCGCAGCGCTTCGGCGGGGTGCTCCAAACACCTTACGACCGGCGCATTGGCGCCATCTTCCTCATGCGGCTATGGATTTCACCTTGGCCGCCAGGATCTAACGGACGGAGGTCAGAAATCGGGATAGATGCATCGCCAGAATGCAGAGGATGAAGAGTGCGGTTTTTGTTTGTTGCGGCGTCGAGATCGTGGATCGGGTTGATTCTGGCCATAGTGTTGGCGTTCACAGCCGGGTGCAATCAGACTGGGCTAACGCCGTCGCCGGCCCCCAATCCGGTCACTGGGCAAAACCCAGGCGACGTCAAGTATTATCCGTCCGATCAGCCGGTGCGGCTCGGCATCCAACGGTTTTACGACGGCAACTTTGGCCTGGCGCAGCAATATTTTCAGGATGCGGTCGAAAAATCGCCAAGCGACGTGACCGCATGGATCGGATTAGCGGCGAGTTACGATCGACTAGGGCGGTTCGATCTCGCGGACCAGGCCTACGCAGCCGCAGCCAAACTCGAGGGCGAAACCCCACGGCTTCTCAATAACGAGGGGTATTCGTACATGCTGCGCGGCGACCTCAAAGCCGCGCGGGCCAAATTTCAACTGGCCTTGAAACTCGACCCCAACAATCAGACGACACTGAACAATATAAAGCTCTTGAACGCGAGCCAGAATTTCATCGAGCGATCTGCGAATGGAGAGCCTTGCGGAAGCGTCGATTGCGGTCAGTGACGCGCCGACCATTCGGACCCGTCAGACGCGGCTCCGCCTGATTTTATCCCCCGTCATTGAGGGACACCGATCGGAGTACGAATTTGAGGGGCATTCGGGGTCAAGGCCTCTTCCTTGTCGGGTATTTCCTCAAAATGCTCGCATCCACTGGGTCGGCAATGGTACGTCGAATAGGCCCCCAAGGAGGGATGATTATAGATCACCATTCGATCGGTTATGCCTTGTCGAATGACGGTAACATCCATGCTGCCGATCAGACTTCCGTGGTCGTCGAGAAAATCAATGTTCGTCCGTCCGGGCCGCTGCGGAATAAGGACCGCGCTCTTGTCGGTCCGCAAGACCAGATCGACAATCTCTGGATCGGTTATGGAGATCTTTCCGAACGGACGCTCGCTATGAATCGTCGTCGAGAACCCCTGGGTCAGCTCCACCCTTTGTTTCGGTGGGCGCTCGACCGTGAGAGGAGCGAGTTGATCGGCTAAGCAGCTGGAGGTCGCAGACAGAAAAACCAAAAAAAGGATTGCCGAGTAGGTTGAGTGTGCGATTCCTGCTGCAAAACCGCTGCCCGTCCGTTGCTCGCCCATTGCATTCGCCCCGGATAAACGCGCCCGCCGCCCGCTGTGACCTTAAATCATTGTGACACGATCGCGGTCGATGACAAGCCAGTCGCGGCCTCGGACCCAGGCAATGCCGAATCGGAGTCGCGCCTACACCGTCCAGCGAGACGGCCAGGCCCGGCGGGCTTCGCGCCGAGGGGACGGTCAATTCATCCCCAGCGCGGCCAGATAAAGATCGAGCACCGTCTCCTCCTCGAGTTGGCTGTCGCGATCCTGTCTTCGGATCGATACGATTTTTCGCATGATCTTCACGTCGAAGCCGTTCGCCTTAGCCTCGCCGTAGACATCCTTGATGTCGCCGGCGAGCGCTTTTTTCTCCTCTTCAAGCCGCTCGATTCGCTCGATGAAGGCGCGCAGGTGACCGGCGTTGACTTCGCTCGCGCCGGTCGGATCCGGATCGCTTGGTTTCGCCATATTCATGCTGTGACCTCACTGCGTCTGGTGAAGGCGACGGATCGCGCCGAACGTCTGTTCGCGTCAAGGCGTGGAAGAGGGTTTTCCCCGACGATGAGCGATCCGTCCGCTCGAGGCGTGATCGCAGATGATGAGCGACCCGCCGTCGAGTGCGCCCGGAACCGCTTCGAAAGCAGAATGAGCTGTCTCGGCCATGCCGGAATCAAGCTGGGCTGTCGGCCTCATTGCTTAAAGCGTGATTGTTGGCCTTTAGCCAGCAATCGTCGCGCCGCCATCGATGACGATAGTTTGTCCAGTAATGAACGATCCGGCCTTGGAGGCGAGATAGACGGCGGCGCCCGCGATCTCGTCTGTCTCGCCGATGCGCCCGAGCGGGGTCCTTGCGGTGACCGCCTTCAACGTCTGCGGATTCTCCCACAACGCCCGCGCGAAGTCGGTTCGGATCAAGCCTGGAGCAATGCAATTGACGCGAATATTGTGCTTTCCCCATTCGACCGCGAGATTGCGCGCCAGCTGCAGGTCGGCGGCCTTGGAGACGTTGTAAGCGCCAATCACGGGCGAGCCCTTGAGCCCGCCAATCGAGGAAATGATGACGATGGAGCCGTCGTTGCGCTCCAGCATGCCAGGAGCGGCCATCTGGATCAGCCAATGGTTGGCGAGGACGTTGTTCTCAAGAATCTTGCGAAATTGCTCGTCCGAAATGCCGGTCATCGGACCGTAGTAGGGATTTGAGGCCGCATTGCACACCAGAATGTCGATCTGGCCAAAGGCGCTGTTTGTCGCGTCGACCAGGCGCTGAAGCTCCTCCTTGGACGAAATGTTGGCGGGAATCGGCTTCGCCGCCTCGCGCCCGCGCGCGCGATTGATCGCGGCGGCAGTCTCGGCGCAGGCGTCAGCTTTGCGCGATGAGATGATGACCGTCGCGCCATGTTCGGCCAGCCGTTCGGCGATGGCCCGGCCGATACCGCGCGACGAGCCGGTGACGATCGCGACCCGCCCGGTCAGGTCGAACAGAGCGGTCAAGATTTCCTCCCGATGGACGGCGCGCCGTTTCAACGATTGCATTGTTCGCCGCGCCGACGCTAGAGGCGCCAAGGCAAGTGGAGACGGTTTGGCTCGCCCTCGGCCCGTGACGTTGGTTCAATTGATCGGTTTGGGCTTTCTTGGCTGATCGTCGTTTCGCTGCGAAAACCCCCGATCATGGACCTTGGATTCTCTTGGATTTCCTTGGATTCTCTGGTCCGAATCTAGACTTTTCAATGGGTTACGCGGGTTAAAGCGGGAAGAATTTTTCTCCTCTCCCTTTGCGCGATGTGAGCCCGCCAGGACCGGAGCCAACGGTCGAGGCATGCTGAAGCGCGGGATCGTCCATGGCGCAGGTTACCTTGATTTCCGATTTTCTGCAACCAAATTGCTGGCCCGGTGTCGGTAGCAGACGATATGTCCGGTTTAGGTAGCGCACGATCTGTCCGGTAGGTCCGGCCCTTTTGGAGGGGTTGGATGCGCCGGACGGAGGCCCTTCAGGGGGTGCGCATGGCGGTGTTTTTGAATCTTCTCAGCCGTTGGGAATTGGCGGAGCTCAATCAGGAGGAGGCGGCGGGAGTTGCTCGGGGTGAGCGAGCGGACGTTCCGGCGCTGGACGCGGCGTTATGAAGAGGAGGGCGAGGCCGGGCTCGCCGACCGGCGGCTAGGCAGGGCGTCGGGCAAGCGGGTGCCGAGCGACTGGGCGGAGGAAGTGGAGCGGCTCTATCGCGAGCGCTATCAGGGCTTCACGGTCAAGCATTTCCACGAGCATCTCATCAAGGACCACGGTTTTGGCTGGGGCTACACCTGGCTCAAGCTGCATCTGCAGTGGGCGGGGGTCGTGCCCAAGGCGCCGCGCAAAGGCGCCCACCGGCGTAAGCGCGAGCGGCGGCCCTTGCCGGGGATGATGCTGCATCAAGACGGCTCGCGCCATGAATGGCTCGAGGGCCAGGCTGCGCTCGATCTGATTGTGACCATGGATGACGCGACCGGGGCGATCTACTCGGCCTTTCTGGTCGAGGAGGAGGGCACGGCCTCGACCTTCCGGGCGCTGAAGGAGGTCTTCTCCGAGCACGGCCTGCCGATGAGCCTCTACACCGATCGCGGGGCGCATTACTTTCACACGCCAAAAGCAGGCGGCGAAGTCGATCGCAGTCATCCGACCCAGGTCGGGCGGGCCCTTGAACAGCTCGGGGTTGAGCATATCGGAGCCTATTCGCCGCATAGCCCGTCGAGAGACGGGCGTCCTTCCAGGCGCCCTTCGCCAGGGGCCGTTCGGAGCGCACATTCGGGACGCTTCAGGACCGTCTGGTCAAAGAGCTCAAGCTCGCCGGCATAACCGACATCGAGACGGCCAACGCCTTCATCCGCGAGGCTTACCGGCCAGCCCACAACGCCCGGTTCGCCGTCGATCCGGCCGGCGAGGGCTCGGCCTTCACGCTCATTCCAGGCGTCGATCTCGACGAGATCCTGTGCGTTCAGGAGGAGCGGCAGGTCGGCAACGACAATTGCGTCTCCTACCGCACGCTCAAGCTGCAGATCCCGGAAAGCCCGATGCGGCCCCATTTCGTCAAGGCGCGGGTCAAGGTGCACGTCTATCCCGATGGCTCGCACGCCCTCTTCCTCGGCCCGCGCTGCATCGGCCGCTACGACGCCAACGGAGCGCTCAAGGACAGCCATGATGAAAAACGCGCCGCTTAATCCGCTCGGCGGCGAAACCCTGTGGACGGCATGGACAAGCCTCAGCCTTGCCCACCCCGCCCACAGCAGAACAAAACCAGAAGAAGCGGACAAATCACGTGCTACCAAAACCGGACAAGTTAATTCGCTATCGACACAAGATTGTTGGCCCGGCCGTTTCCTTTCGGCTGCCTCCATGCAAAAGCAACGCGCTTTAACGGCCGCGGCCCGCGCTTTTTCTCCGCGCCCGGTGGTCCGCCACCTGATCGCTCAGGGAGGGCCGCCGGTGACGGGTTCGAGCGGGCGCCGGGGATCTCGCCCAGCGCGCCGCCTCGCGTTCGGCCGCCCCCGTCGCTCACGTCGCCCGGGCCCCCGACCACGGGCCGGTTCGGCTCCGGTGAGGCGGGTCCTGGGGCGCTCAGCCGTCGCGGTCGACGCCAGCTTCCGGCGCTTCCGCCGGCGCCGATGCCGCGACCGCCTCCTCGAGCAGGCGCGCCAATGTCTCCGGCTCCTTCGGGAAGCCCGCGCGAATCCACAGCGCCTGGAAGGCGCGCAGCGCGCGTCCGACCGGCCGTCCCGCCGCCACGCCGCGCGCGATCAGGTCCAAGCCGCTGATCGGGAGCTTGGGTTCGGGCGTGTCGGCCAGGAAACGGTCAGCCGAGGCGAAGGCGGCGTCCGCCGGGGACGCTTCAGACTCGGCTTGCGCGAGGGCGAGCGCATCGCGCGCCGCCTCCCGCCCGGCGTTGAATAGCAGGGTCCGCAAGCCGTGGAACGGCGGGGGCGCGATGATCCCGTGCAGGCCGATCAGCGCCGTTGCGGCGGACCTCAGCCGGTCCGCTTCGGCGTTGGCGAGACGCAGCCGGTCGCGCAGCCGATCCGCATCTTCCGGGATCGCGACGCCGAGCGCGGCCAGCCGCAGGAGGGCGTCGCCATGGACGCCGCGCGCGGCCTCGATCGCGATGAGACGGCTGAGACGTTGCGTATAACCGACGCCGCCGAGGATCGGCTCGAGGAACCCGGTTTCGCCCATCGTCTGCACGATCTCGCTGGCGCGCGGCGCCGTGAGCAGCTTCATGAGTTCGGCGCGCACCCGCTCGTGCGACAGCCGCGCCAAACCACCGCGCAACCGGATCGCCGCCGAAAGGCCCTCGCGGTCGAGCCCGCCCGCAGAGAACCGGGCGGAGAAACGGAAGAACCGCAGAATGCGCAGATAATCCTCGCGAATCCGCGCTTCCGGCTCGCCGATGAAGCGCACTCGCCCCGCCTGGAGGTCCACCAGCCCGCCGACATAGTCGTGCACCGCTCCGTCGGCGCTGAGCGATAGCGCGTTGATGGTGAAATCGCGCCGCCGCGCGTCGGCCGCGAAGTCGCGGCCGAACGCCACTTTGGCCCACCGTCCATCGGTCTCGATGTCCTCGCGCAGCGTCGTCGTTTCGAATGGGCGCCCGTCGACGATGATCGTCACCGTGCCATGTGTGACGCCGGTCAGAGCGACCTTGAAGCCAGCCTCTCGCGCGCGGCGGGTGACTTCGTCGGTCGTCGCGGTGGTCGTGAGGTCGAAATCGACCGCCGGCTCGCCCAGCGCCAGATCGCGCACGGCGCCGCCCACGAGGCGGGTCTCCTCGCCCTCCCCGTTGAGCGCTTTGAGCGCCCGCGCCAGCGGGCCTTGCCTGAGCGGCGTCTGATTCTTGAGCTTTCCGTGCGTGAGACCCGGAAGGGCGGTCATTTGAAGCGCCCCGGAACCAGCACGCCGTTTTCGACATGCGCCGGGATGTAAACGCCGCGGCCTCGGGGCGCGAAGGCGTTGACCGCGATGAGCCCGAGCACAGCCGCGGCAAGGCCAACCAGGGTCATCACCGACACCCGCCCCCGGGTCCAGTGTTCGACCTCGAGCGGGTAGCGGGCGCGCAGGAGGAGGTAGAGAGCGTAGACCGCGAATGGGCTTAGGAACAGTGCCAGCGATTCAAGGATATTCCTGCCCATCAGGAGAACAGCTTCTCATAAAGATTGCGCAGAATGCCGGCGGTGGCGCCCCAGATATATCGCCCCTCATGCGGCATGGCGTAGTATTTTCGCCGGCGCCCCTGCCACTCGCGGTCCTCCAGGAGATGGTTGGCCGGGTCCATCAGAAAGGCGAACGGCGTTTCAAACACCTGGTCGACTTCAAGCTTGTTGACCGTCAGCGCAAACGAGGGTTCGACCAGCGCGACCAGGGGCGCGACGCGAAATCCGGTGCCGGTGAAATAGGGGTCGAGCCAGCCGAGCGGCTCGACGAACCGCTCCTCGAGCCCGATTTCTTCTTGCGCCTCGCGCAGCGCCGCCTCGCGCGGGGTCTCGCCCGCGTCGATCTTTCCGCCCGGAAAGGCCACTTGGCCCGAGTGGGCGCGTAAATCCGCAGCCCGAAGAGTCAGGAGAACACTGAGCCCGCCCGGCCGGTCGACGATCGGCAAAAGCACGGCGGCGGGACGCAATCTCGCGAGGCTGGCCAGCTCGGGCCGTCGCGTTTCGGGGGCGTCGTCGCTTATGCCGGCCGGCGCGGCCCGTTCGAGCTCCGCCGAGCTCAGCGAGGGCCTGAGCTTCCGTTGCGCGAGCGCCCGCAGCGCCGCCGGACTCGGAACGGAGATGAGGTGGGCGCTCAAAGCCCCTCGATTTCGCTCGCCGGACACATAGGAAAGAAAAGTCCGCGCGAGCGCACGCCGAACCAGTCCTCGTTCGCGACCCGCTCCGTCCGCCCGACGGCGACAAGGTCGTAGAACAGCGCCCGCTTGACCAGCGCCCAAAGGTCGCCCCGCACTTTCACATAGGGTTTCAGTCCCTCCGAGGCGCCGGGCTCGAAGCGGAGCGGGTGCTCGGAATCGACCGTCACCAGATCCTCGACATTGGTGCGGAATGTCAGCTCCGGTCCGTCCGCCTCGCTCTCGATCTCGCTCTCGATACGCATTTCGACCGCCAGAAACGGGGCGTCGTCGACCCTGATCCCCACTTTTTCGACCGGCGTCACCAGGACATAGCGGTCGCCTTCCCTGCGCAGGATCGCGGCGAACAGCTGCACGAGCGGCGCGCGGCCGATCGGCGAGCCACAATAAAACCATGTTCCGTCGGCAGCGATGCGCATGTCGATATCGCCGCAATCGGGCGGATTCCAAGAAGGCGCCGGTCCTACGCCGCGCAAACGCCCCGTCCCCGCCTCGCCGAGTCCTCGTAGAGCCCCTTCAGGCGCGCGCGCCGGCTCTGCGTTACTCCCGCGCTTCTCTGTGGGCGAGTCTGGCATCGTACGTGCTTAGGGCTTGCGTTGAGGCGGCGCGCGCTCAATCTAGTGCGCCCGAAGACAAAACAAAACACTAAGCCATCCCGGTGGCCCAAAGGACAAGTTGATGAATGTGACCAACATCGCCGATCCCGGCCAGTTGACCCGTGACGCCGACCTGGCGCTGGAGCGCATCGCCGCAGTGCGCGCCGAGATCGGCGGCGTCATCTTCGGCCAGGAGCGTGTCGTCGACCTGACCCTCGCGACCCTGCTCGCGGGCGGACACGGATTGTTGATCGGGGTGCCAGGGCTGGCCAAGACCAAACTTGTAGAGACGTTGGGAATCGTCGTCGGCCTCGACGCCCTGCGGGTGCAGTTTACGCCGGATCTGATGCCGACCGACATTCTCGGCTCCGAGGTTATGGAGGAAGGTCATGACGGCAAGCGAGGCTTCCGCTTCATCAAGGGTCCGATCTTCGCCCAACTGCTGATGGCCGACGAGATCAACCGAGCTAGCCCGCGCACCCAGTCAGCGCTGCTCCAGGCAATGCAAGAGCATCATGTCACGGTCGCCGGGGCGCGCTATGATCTGCCGCGGCCGTTCCATGTCCTCGCCACTCAGAACCCGCTGGAACAGGAAGGCGCCTACCCGCTTCCCGAGGCGCAGCTCGACCGCTTCCTGTTGCAGATTGACGTCGGCTACCCAGATCGTGCGGCCGAACGCCGAATCCTGATCGAGACGACAGGTGAGCGCGAGGCGCGCCCGAAGCCGGTCATGACGGCTGAGGATCTGATGGCGGCGCAGAGGCTCGTGCGGCGGGCCCCGATCGGCGATCGTGTGGTCGAGGCGATACTGGACCTGGTGCGCGCCGCCCGCCCAGGCGAAGGCGACCCCGAGCTGACCAAGGGGATTGGCTGGGGCCCGGGGCCACGCGCCGCGCAGGCCCTGATGCTGGCCGCTCGCGCCCGCGCGCTAGTCGACGGGCGGCTGTCGCCGTCGCTTGACGACATCACCATTTTGGCTGAGCCGGCGCTCAAGCACCGCATGGCGCTCAGCTTCGCCGCCCGCGCCGAGGGCGAGACGATTTCGGCGGTGATCGGACGGCTTGTGGCCAAGACGATCCAATGATGCGGCGGCTTTTGGCGAGATGACGCTTCCCGCCTCGATACGTCGCGACGCTGCGAACTCTCTCGGCCCGTCTCCCGAGCCTCGTCATCGCGGCTCGTCGCGTGGCGCAGACGGTTAGGCACGGCGTTCATGGTCGGCGGCGGGCAGGTTCCGGGGAAACTTTCTGGCAGTTCCGCCCCTTTCTCTCCGGCGAGCCGTCGGCGCGGGTCGACTGGCGTCGTTCGGCGCGTGAAGAGCGCGCGTTTGTCCGCGAGCGGGAATGGGAGGCCGCCCACACCGTCTGGATCTGGTTCGATCGCTCGGCCTCGATGCAATTCGCGTCGAGTCTGGCTCCGGTCTCGAAGATAGATCGGGCGGCTTTGCTGGCGCTGGCTTTCGCGGATCTTTCCGTGCGCGGCGGCGAGCGCGCAGGTCTGCTGGGTCTTACGAGACCCTTGGCGATGCAAGGCGTCGTCGAGCGCTTCGCCGAGGCCATTGCGACCGAGGAGCGCCTCCGAGGGCCGTCGCAAGCTGCGTTGCCGCCCGCGCTGCCTGCCGCGCCACGTTCCATGGTTCTCATGATCGGCGATTTTCTCTCGGATCCCGCAGACGTCGCGCGAGCGATCCGAGCCGTAGGCGCAGAGGGCGCGATCGGCGAACTGGTGATGATCGTTGATCCAATCGAGGAGACCTACCCGTTCTCCGGCAACACTGAGTTTCTCCATCCCGCCGGTTCGTTGAGCGTACTCACGCCGAGAGCGCAAAACTTGCGCGAGCCCTATCTCGCGCGCCTCGCCGCCCATCGCGAAGCGATCCGGGGGATCTGCGCTCGCTCAGGCTGGGGGATGAGCATCCATCGGACCGACGGATCGGCGGCGGAGATGCTGCTGGCGCTGCGTATGCGCCTTTCCGCGCCCGAGCCCGGCGTCGGCCTGAGGAGCGCCTGAACAATGTTCGGACTGCCGCTCGCCTTCGCCGCCCCCGCTGTTCTAGCGGCGCTCGTCGGCCTCGTTGGGCTCTATTTCCTGTTGCGCGTCACGCCGCCGAGTCCCCGCCGAGCGATATTCCCGCCGCTGCGGCTTCTCGTCGGGCTCGATCCGAACGAGACGACGCCGGCGCATACGCCCTGGCCAATCCTGGCGCTTCGGCTCACGATCGGGGCGCTCATCATTCTGGCCATGGCCGAGCCATTGTGGAACACCTTCGCCGCGCTCTCCGGATCGGCGCCGCTTCTGGTTCTGGTCGACGACGGATTCGCCGCGGCCCCCGCCTGGGACAAACGAATTGACTTTGCCCGGGAACGAGCGGCGGCGGCGGCTAGATCTGGTCGGATTGTGGCGATCGCCCCCATCTCGCAAGGAGGACAGGACATCGCGCCGCTCGACAGATCCGGAGTCGAGGGCCGGCTGCGCTCGCTCGCGCCGGTTCCCTACGCGCCGGACCGCGCGGCGGTGTTGCCGGCGATCGAGCGCTTTCTCGCCCGCGAACCGAAGACCGACATCTTGTGGATCGCAGATGGGGTCGATTTGGGCGGCGCCAGCGCTTTTTCGGCCCGCCTGGCGTCAATCACTCATTCGGTGGAGGTCGTCACCGACGCCAGGAGCGTGCTCGCGCTCGCCGGCGCTGACAACGAGGCGGGGGCGCTGACCGCGCAGCTCACGCGATCGGATGCGCGCGCGCCAGCGACGGGGGCGGTGCGCGCGCTGGATGTTCAAGGACGGGAAGTTGGCAGGGGGGTTTTCGACTTTGGCGCCAAATCGGCGGTCGACGCCCGTTTCGATCTGCCGGTTGAATTGCGCAACGATGTCACCCAGGTCGTCATCGACGGCGAACGCTCAGCGGGCGCGACATGGCTCATTGACGAACGCTCGCGCCGGCGTCGGGTCGCCATCGCTTCGGGCGCCAGCGCCGACGTCGCGCAGCCGCTGCTCGCCCCTAATTATTATCTCAAGCGCGCGCTGCAGCCGTTCGCCGATATCAGCGAATGGCTTGATTCCTCGACCGATCCGATCGTCTCGCTGCTCGAAGAAAAACCCTCGGTGCTCGCGCTCGCCGACATGAGCGTGGCGCCGGGCCCGGAACTCGACGCGATCACCCAGTTCCTCGACAACGGCGGCGTGCTGCTGCGCTTCGCCGGCACTCGTCTCGCCGCCGGCGACGACACTTTAACCCCCACCGCTCTTCGCCGTGGCGGACGCCTGCTCGGCGGCGCATTGTCCTGGGAGAGCCAAAAGCACATCGCGCCGTTCGAGACGGGCAGCCCGTTCTTTGGGCTCGCCGCTCCGCAGGAGGTGACGGTGACGCGCCAGGTGCTCGCCGAGCCCGAGGCTGGGCTTGGCGAGAAGACTTGGGCGCGTCTTGCTGACGGGACGCCGCTTGTCACCGCCGAGCGCCGCGGCAAGGGTCTCATTGTGCTGTTCCACGTGACCGCTGACACCACCTGGTCGAATCTCCCCCTGTCGGGGCTGTTCGTCGATATGCTGCGCCGGATCGTGGCGGAAGCCGATGCGCCGGGCCAGGGCGCCGCCAACAAGGCCAAGGCCGCGGAGCATGGCGCCTCACGGCCGCCTCTGCGCACGCTGAACGGTTTCGGCGTTCTCGGCCCGCCGCCGGCGCAGGCTGAACCGATCGCAGCAGATTTTTCCGGCGTCGGCGATGCGGTTCATCCGCCCGGCTTTTACGGCGCGCGCGACTCCCTGCGGGCTGTCAACGTCCTCGCCCCCGGGCAGGCGCTGACCCCCGCCAATTATGGGCCGCTTGTCGTCCACGAGGGCGCGCTGGCGACCGCGCCGCCGATCGACCTTCGTCGCTGGCTTTTGCCTGCGGCTCTCATCGGCCTGATGATCGACGCGTTGGTTTCGATTTGGTTGATGGGCGGCGGCCTTTTGCGCCGCAAAGGAGCGCTCGCCGCCGTTGCTATTGTTGCGGCGCTTGGCCTCGCCGTCCCACATCAGGCTAGAGCTGGAGAATCGCCCCCAGTCTCCGATCGCGACATGGATGCGGCTCTGTCGACGCGCCTGGCCTATGTCGCGACCGGCGATGCGTCGGTCGACGAAACTTCGAAGCTCGGATTGACGGCGCTGACGCGGGTGCTCGCCTCTCGCACCTCGGCCGAGCTCGCCGACCCGGTCGCGCTCGACCCGGCGCGCGACGAGCTTGCCTTTTATCCGCTCATCTATTGGCCGATCGTCGCCGGACTGCCGCAACCCAAGCCCGAAGCTCGCGCGCGCGTCGCCGCATTCATGAAAAACGGCGGCACGATGGTTTTCGACACGCGCGACGCGCTGACATCGCGTCCGAGCGGGCCACCGACGGCCGAGTCGCTCTGGCTGCGCGCGCTCCTGGAGGGGGTCGACGTTCCAGAGCTTGAGCCGGTTCCCCACGACCACGTGCTGACTAAGACCTTCTACCTGCTCGATCGCATCGTCGGCCGCACCGCGATCGGGCAGACCTGGATCGAGGCGCTCCCGCCGCCCGATCCGAACGACCACGTTCGGCGCCCGGCGCGCGCCGGCGACAGCGTTTCGCCGATCGTCATAGCCTCGGACGATCTTGCGGCGGCGTGGGCTGAGGACGCCGACCGGCGCCCGCTCTATCCCCTGATTCCCGGAGGGGCGCGACAGCGCGAACTTGCGCTGCGCAGCGGCGTCAATCTGGTCATGTACACGCTGACCGGTAATTACAAGGCCGACCAGGTCCACGCGAAGGATATTCTGGAAAGGTTGACTCGTTGAGCGCCTGGTCGATCGCCCTTTCCCCCTTCCTCCCATTGCCCGCGGTTTACGTGCTGGCGGCGGCGGCGCTCGCGGTTTCCGCCGCGCTTATCTGGCGGGGCGTCCGTGGCGCATGGCTGCGCGCGCTGAGCATGGCGCTCCTGCTGCTCGCCTTGTGCGATCCCAATCTCGTGCAGGAGAACCGGCGTCCGCTCAAGGATATTGTCGCCGTGGTGGTCGATCGTTCCGAGAGCCAGGATATTGGCGAGCGGCCGCGGCAAACAGATAAAGCGCGCGACGAACTCGAGGCGAGGCTCAAGACGCTTGGAGACGTCGACCTCCGGGTCGTCGAAACCTCGCGCGACGAATCCGAAACCGAGGGAACCAAGCTCTTCGCTGCTTTGCGCGGCGCTCTTTCCGATGCGCCGCCTGAGCGGGTCGGCGGCGCGATCATCATCACCGACGGCGATGCGCACGACATTCCGCAGTCCGCCGCCGCGCTCGGCTTCAACGCGCCGTTGCATGCGTTGATCACCGGCCACGAAGGTGAGCGGCAACGGCGGATCGAGCTCGTTGAGGCGCCGCGTTACGGCATCGTCGGCAAGGACCAAGTCATCGAAGCCCGCGTCCTCGACAGCGCAGACCACGGCGAGCCGGTCAAGCTCACCGTGCGGCGCGACGGCGAGACAATCGCGACGATCGACGCGAAGGTTGGGGAGCGGATCGACGTGAAGGCGCCGATCGACCATCCCGGACCGAATGTGATCGAGCTCGAAGTTGCGCCGGTCGAAGGCGAAATCGCCGCCGACAGCAATCGCGCCGTGGTCAACATCGAGGGCGTGCGCGACAAACTGAGGGTGTTGCTGGTCTCCGGCAAGCCGCATCCCGGCGAACGGATGTGGCGCAATTTGCTGAAGTCCGACGCCAACGTCGATCTCGTGCATTTCACCATACTGCGCCCGCCGGAGAAAGGTGCCGACGGTACGCCGATCAATGAATTGTCGCTGATCGCCTTTCCGGTCGCGGACCTGTTTGGCGGCAAGATCAAGGACTTCGACCTCATCATCTTCGATCGCTATGCGCAGCAGTCGATCCTGCCCTACGTTTATTTGGAGAACATCGCCAAGTACGTGCGCGATGGCGGCGCGCTGTTGATGGCTGAGGGGCCGGAATTCTCCACCCCCGACGGCCTGTACTATTCTCCGCTTGGCGCTATTTCGCCCGCCGAGCCGAGCGGCGACGACGTAGAGGCTGCTTATCGCGCCCGTGTGTCCGACGAGGGCCAGCGCCATCCAGTGACCCGGGGCCTGAGTGGTTTCGACGCCAACAATGGCAAACCCAATTGGGGCCGATGGTTCCGGCTCGTTGGCGCCAAGCCGACGAGCGGCGTGACCGTGATGAGCGGCCCCGACGACCGGCCGCTCCTTGTATTGTCGCGGGTCGACAAGGGCCGCGTCGGCCTGCTGCTGAGCGACCAGATGTGGCTTTGGGCGCGTGGCTATGACGGCGGCGGGCCCTACCTCGACCTGTTGCGCCGTTTGGCGCATTGGTTGATGAAGGAGCCCGATCTGGAAGAGGAGGCCTTGCGCGCCAGCGCCAAGGGCCGTGAGGTGACGGTCGAGCGCCAGAGCGTGAGCGGGGACGCGCGCGAGATCAACCTTGTCGCGCCGGACGGCTCGAAAACCAAGCTTGACATGGCCCCTTATGCGCCGGGCCTTAGTCGCGCGCATGTGACTGTCAACCGGTTCGGCCTCTATCGCGCCGAGGACGGTGAGCATACCGCGCTGGTCAACGTCGGTCAGGAAAATCCGCTCGAGATGCGGGACGTCGTCTCGACCACCGAAAAGCTGCGTTCGATCGCCGAGGCCACCGGCGGCACGGTGCGTCGTATTGCGGCGGGCCCCGGCGACGCGACGGCCATGCCGCGGGTCGTTGGCTTGAACCCGTCTCCGAGCTATGGCGGCGCCGACTACATCGGCGTCAAACGGACGGGATCGACCGAACTGGTCGGCGCGCGTTCGACTTCGCTCGCGTCGGGATTTTTCGGCCTGGCGGTGCTTCTTGGCGTGGTGACTCTCGCCTGGGCGAAGGAGAGCGGCGGCCTGAAGCGCCCCGGCGGCGAGGGTTAGCGTCAAGCGGTCGAGCCGCGCCAACCTCTACAAAAACCCGCGACTGCGCAATCAGCCGCAGAATCTGGCGTCACTGGCTTTCCCCGATCGGATCAAAAACTGGGGTCCACTGGACGGATTCGACCCGTTTCGCCCCGGTCGCCAGCATTATGAGCCGGTCGAAACCAAGCGCCGCGCCGCTTGCGTCCGGCATATCGGCGAGGGCTGCGAGGAAATCCTCGTCGATGGGATGGGAGACGCCGAAAATGCGCTCCTGTTCCTTCATGCTTGCGGCGAAACGTCGCCGTTGTTCTCCCGGATCACGCAGCTCGTGGAAAGCGTTGGCGAGTTCGACGCCGCAACAATACAATTCGAAGCGTTCAGCAATTCGCGGATCCTTGGGGTTCGCCTGCGCGAGCGCAGCCTCGCTTGCTGGATAGGCGTGAAGGACAGTGGGTCGCCCTAGACCAAGATTTGGTTCGACCCGCTCAGTGAGGATGCGGCTGAATATGTCCGACCAGTCGTCATCTGGCGCGACGCGAACGCCGGAATTCTTCGCCTGCCGAGCGAGCGTTTCCGTTTCGGCGCGGCCGTCAATCGGCAAACTGTCGTAAAGATCGATGCCGGCGTAGCGGCGAAACGCATCTCTTACGGTCAATAGCTCCGGCGGCTCGAACGGATTGGCCTCCCGGCCACGGTATACGAACGCCTTCGTTCCGGCGACATGGGCGGCGAGCGCTATCACCGCGACACAATCGTCAATAAGGCGCTCCAATGGGGCGCATGCCCTATACCACTCCAGCATGAGAAACTCAGGCGCGTGGAGGCCCGTTCGCTCGCGGTTGCGGAAAACACCAGCCAGCGTAAAGATCTGCCTCTCTCCAGCGGCCAAAAGCTTTTTCATTGCGAATTCCGGCGAAGTATGCAGATAGGCGTCGTGCGCCGATCCGTCAGCCAGAATGAGAGAAGTCTTGAATCCGTGTAAGTGAGTCTCGTTTCCCGGCGAAACCTGCAGGGCGGCAGGTTGCACTTCGATGAAACCTTTGGCGTCGAACCAGCGCCTCACGAAGGTCGAAACCCGGGCGCGGGCGAGCAGCGAGGCGCGCCGTTGGCCATATCGCCCTGGGTTCCAAAAGGGTCGGGTCGCGGGCTGGCTCAAGGGACACTGCGGCGGAAGTCGGATAGGATCGAAGTCAATCCCGACTGGCCTTCGGCGCCAAAATCGGTATGGTCCCCGTCATAACCATCAATCTACGGCTCAACAACACGCGCCCTTTCTTGAGGGCGAAACGACGCCTTCAATTCCGAGGACAAGACGTGAGAGTTATCGCAAGCTCGATCCGAAAGGGCAATATTATCGAACGAGACGATGGGCAGTTGTGCGTCGTTCTTTCGGCAGAAAGTTTTCACCCCGGCAAAGGCACGCCGACAACTCAGATCGACATGAGACGCCTTTCGGACGGCGTCAAAGTGACAGACCGGTATAAGACTACAGAGCAGGTGGAACGCGCATTCGTCGAGGACAAGAATTTTGATTTTCTGTACGCGGACGGGGATGGCTATCACTTCATGAACGCCGATACCTATGATCAGCTGCAAGTTCCGCGCGATATAATCGGTGATCAGGCGCAATGGCTCCAGGAAGGCATGAAGGTTGTTCTGTCTCTATTCGATGGGATTCCCGTCGCTATACAATTGCCGCCCCGCGTCACATTAGAGGTCGTTGAAACCGAGCCGGCGATGAAGGGCCAAACCGCCTCTTCTTCCTACAAACCGGCAAAACTCGCCAACGGCGCCCGCGCAATGGTTCCCCCCCATATTTCGGTCGGCGTTCGGGTCGTTATTCAGACCGAGGATGGCGGCTACGTGGAGCGGGCGAAGGATTGAAGCGCTAAGCTCGTCCCGCGCCAGACTTGGGGCGCTCTCAGATCGCCTGTCGCTGGGGTCCACGATCCGGCCAAATAAAGGTCAGCAGGCGCTCGCCTTTGACCGCCGCCACTCCTACGCCGCGGCAGGCCAAGCCTTCAGCGTCGGTTTGGGTCGCTCGTTGAGATTCGAAGGACACCTTTGGTTCCCCCCAAAAGGGGATTGCCCTCGCGTCAGTTTTCGAGACAACAATGAAAATTTGGTATCTTATACTCGCGGCCGACCCAACCCGCGCGGCTGAACCGCAGGATTTGTGTTGTTACACGTGGGTGGCCTGTCGAAGTCCTGGCGTATGGCGTTATGACGGAAAACGCTTATGAACTAAGTAGCAGTCCCGGGGCCTCGCTGCGCGCAGGGGCGCGTCCGCCGCACGCTCGGAATCCTTCGCCGAGCCACCAGCAGGCCGACCTTGTCGCGCGCGCGCTCCCGCCGGAATTGGCTTTTCTTGCTGCAGAAGGATTTTCCCCCGAACCGTTGCTCAGTGCCGTAGGCGCGGCGCCGAAGGCCGTTGGGCCGCTCGATCAGCTATTGAGCGAAGGGAGAATGAGCGAGGAAGTCTACTATCGCACATTGGCGAAACATCTAGGTTGCCAGTATTATTGTGGCGAGCCCCCTCTGGCGCGGGCGTTTGACGCGGTCAAAGGATTACGCTGCGGCGTCGCTCCGCTCGAATGGCGCCGCCCGGGTCCCCGAATGGTCATCGCGCCGCGTGCGCAGTTCGTACCGCGGCTCATCGAAGCGACTCGATCCGGCGCAATCCGCTCAGGCTCTTTCGCGCTGACCTCGCCGCAGCGGTTCGCCAGTCTTGTGCGTGCGCGCCATGGCTCAGAACTCCTTGATGTCGCTCTCGGCCGCCTGCCTGCGAGCCTCACCGCAAGGGAAGGGATGACCGGGCTCCAGGTCGCGGCGTTTGCGATTATTGCGATACTGGCGTCAGTCCTTGGCATTGCCGATTTGGACGCGTTGGCGGCCGTTTCATCAGCGATTCTCTGGCTCATCTTCTCGGCCTCGGTCACGCTTCGATCGATGGCCGTGGTCGCCAGCGGACCAGAAATTCATCCTCTGGAACTCAGCGACGACGAGCTTCCCAATTATACTGTCGTGGTCGCCCTTTATCGTGAGGCGAGTGTCGTCGAGGACCTGCTTAAAGCGATCGACGCGTTCGATTACCCCAAGGGCAAACTCGATATTAAGTTGGTCGTTGAGCAGCGGGATGCCGAAACCTTAGGTCGAATTGTCGAACTGCGTTTGCCTGCCCGCTATGAGGTCGTCGTGGCTCCGGCGGGCAAGCCGGAGACAAAGCCGCGTGCGCTCAATATCGCGTTGTCCAGCGCACGAGGGGATTTCGTCGTCGTTTACGACGCCGAAGACGCTCCAGCCCCCGACCAGTTGCGCCTTGCGGCGTCACGTTTCGCCGCGGAAAAAGATCTGGATTGTCTCCAGGCTCGGCTCGCCATTCGGAATCACGGCGAATCGTGGCTGTCGAAGCTCTTTGCGATCGAGTACGCGATATTGTTCGATCTCCTCAATCCTGGCTTGTGCGCGCTCAACTTGCCAATTCCCCTCGGCGGCAGCTCCAATCACTTTCGTGTTGGATCGCTGGTCGGGGTGGGGGCTTGGGACGAGTGGAACGTTACCGAGGATGCCGACCTTGGAATTCGTCTGTCGCGCTTTGGCTACAGGGTGAAAGCGCTGGATTCGGACACCTGGGAGGAAGCTCCGTACGAATTCGGAAATTGGTTCAGCCAGCGGGTGCGATGGCAAAAAGGCTGGATACAGACCTTGATCGTTCATTCGAGGCGGCCCATCTTTTTTTGGCGCGACCTTGGACCCCGACGGGCGGTGGCCGCGACGACATTGATTGTCGGCGCTATTTTTGGGTGTTTGTTGTGGCCGGCTTTCGCGATTGGAACCATTTGGCGCGCGCTGACAGTCGGGCAGGGCGCACTTTCGCCGTGGCGGGAGATGAGTGACGTCTTCACTTACATTCTCGCCCTGGCGGGCGTCTGGACAATCCTCCTGCCAGCAGTAATCGCCGCCAAATTCCGAGGCTTGAAAGTCACAACGAGCGTGCTTGTGCTGCTCCCTGTATACTATATTCTAGTGAGTGCGGCGACGTGGGTGGCGGTGTTCGATCAGGTCTTGCGGCCGCATTATTGGGCGAAGACCGCCCACGGAAGAAGTCGACAGGGACCAAGCCTACGCGCCGTCGGAACACAAAATTCAATCTAACTTCGCTCTTGCCGCTGACGGGTTGATTTCAGCTGTCCTGAATACTCATTCGCGTGGCCGAGCACGAACGGGAAAAAATGTCGTCGCAAGCCTTGCGTGAGGCCGCCGAAGGGTCAAAGGCATGGCCGTTCGAAGAGGCGCGAAAGTTGATCGCGCGCCTTGAACGCTCAGAACGCAAAGAGGTCATCTTCGAGACCGGTTACGGCCCGTCGGGTCTGCCGCACCTGGGCACGTTCGGTGAAGTTGCGCGCACAAGCATGGTCCGGCACGCCTTTCGCGTCCTCACCGGAGACAGCGTCAGGACAAAGCTGATCGCCTTTTCTGACGATATGGACGGTTTGCGCAAGGTTCCGGACAACGTCCCCAACCGCGACTTGATACTGCCCCATCTTGGCAAGCCGCTGACCCAGGTCCCGGACCCCTTCGGCGAATATGACAGCTTCGCCGAACACAACAATGCGCGGCTGCGGGCTTTTCTGGACCAGTTCGGATTCGAATACGAATTCATCTCTTCAACCGAAGCTTACAAGTCCGGGCGGTTCGACACGGCGTTGTTGCGGATGCTCGATCGTTTCGACGAGGTGCAAGCCGTCATGCTGCCTTCGCTGCGCGAGGAGCGGGCGGCGACCTATTCGCCCTTCCTTCCGATTCACCCGCGTACCGGGGTTGTCATGCAGGCGCCGGTGCTGGAGCGCGACCTGAGCGCTGGCGCGATCCGATGGCGCGATCCAGCGACTGGCGAGGAGTTTGAAACGCCCGTGACCGGCGGACATTGCAAGTTGCAGTGGAAACCGGATTGGGCGATGCGCTGGTATGCGCTCGGCGTCGATTACGAAATGGCGGGAAAAGATCTAATCGATTCGGTCAAGCTGTCATCTCGGATTGCGCGGGTTCTGGGGGCGGACGCGCCCGCCGGGTTCAATTACGAGCTCTTTCTCGACGAGAACGGCCAGAAAATTTCGAAGACGAAGGGCAACGGCCTGACAATCGAACAATGGCTCGCCTACGCCAGTCCGGAGAGTCTCTCTTCGTTCATGTTCCAGAAGCCGACTGCGGCGAAGCGGCTTTATTTCGACGTCATTCCGCGCACGGTCGACGACTATCTGGGATTTCTCGAGGCCTATCCGCGCCAGCCATGGAAGGAGCGACTGGGCAATCCGGTGTGGCACATTCACGCCGGCGCGCCGCCTGAGCCAGAAGTCCTGACCCGCGACGAGGCCGGCCAAGCGACGATATCCTTCGCCATGCTGCTCAATCTCGTCGCGGTTTCCAACGACGAAAATCCGTCAGTTCTGTGGGGGTTCCTCCGCCGCCACTATCCCTCGGCGTCGCCAGAAACGCATCCCCGTCTCGACAGCCTGGTTCGCTATGCGGTCGCCTATTTTCGCGATTTTGTCGCCCCCAAGAAGCGCTACCGCGAGGCCGATGACGTCGAGCGTGGCGTACTGACGCAGATTTCATCGAAGCTGTCGGAGCTGCCGGCAAATGTGAGCGCGGACCAAATCCAGCATGCGCTCTATGACATCGCCCGGCCGGTTCCCCGCTATCAGGACCGCTCGGCCAAAGGAGCGACTGCCGAACGGCCTGGAGTGTCAAACGAGTTCTTCAATATGATTTATGCCGTGCTTCTGGGCGAGAATCGCGGGCCGCGCTTGGGGTCGTTCATTGCGATCTACGGGTTGGATGAGACGCGCAAGCTGATCGATAAAGCGCTCACGGGGAAACTCGTTAGCGAAGGTCAAAGCCGACGCCGGGCGTCGGGCGGCGCCGCTTTCAACGCGACATGACTTTGAGAGCGCTTGCCAGCGCTCGCATATCCGCCCACGCAAATTGCTTATGCGCGGGTTGTCGTAACAGGAAAGCTGGATGCAGCATGGCCAGCGCCCGGATCTCGCCGCCGGCTTGGCGCGGATAGTCGAACCATGATCCTCGTGCGCGCATAATCCCTCCCTCGATCCCCAACAATGTGCGGGCCGCCGACGCCCCGAGGCAAACCAAGACTTCAGGATTGGCCAGCTGGATTTGCCGCTTAATGAAAGGCAGACATGTTTGCGTCTCCTGGGGCGTCGGGGTTCGATTGCCTGGCGGGCGCCAAGGAACGACATTGGCGATATAGACCTGCTGCCGGTCAAGTCCGATCGCCTTCAGCATACGATCCAGCAATTGCCCCGCTCTTCCGACAAATGGGCGCCCGATTCGATCTTCATCCCCTCCGGGCGCCTCGCCGACAAACATGACCCGCGAGCCAGGGACGCCATCCGCGAACACCAGTTGCGTGGCTGTCCGCTTCAAGGTGCAACCGTCGAAGTTCGCCATCACGGCCTGCAGCGTTTCCAGATCGGGCGCGGCTTCCGCAAGCGCGCGAGCTGAACTTTCCGCGGCGTCGAGGGACGTGCTCCCCGGGACGCGCTGAGGGGCGCGCGACCGGCCCGGCTCGCCGGCGAGATTGGCGCATCGCCTTCGACGCACTTGGCGCGGCGCGCCGGTCTGCGTCTCCGGCCAGGCTCTCGGCAAACCGACTATGGGGCGCATCATCGAGCGCATCAGTGACGCCCGCCCGAATCCACCAGTGGAGCGCCTCCATGGCCTGGCGCGCGCTCAATGGAAGATCCGTCAAATCGTTCTTCGCCGAAGACATTGGCCTGCTGACCTGAGTGCTTGCGCCCCCGCGCAGGGTCAAACTATCATATTGGGCCGCGAACGGCGCCGCACGGGGAATGCGCCGCGATCTAGGGAGAGCCCTTGACACAAGGTCGCGCGACCCAGCTCTGACGGCGAAAGGGATCATGACCGACGATTCGACACTGCCCGCGCGGGAATCGATGCATTATGACGTCGTCATCGTCGGCGCGGGTCCCGCGGGGCTGGCCGCGGCCATCCGGCTCAAATCGTTGGATCCAAATATCTCCGTTGTCATTGTGGAAAAGGGTTCGACCGTCGGCGCCCATATCCTCTCGGGAGCGGTGATCGATCCGATTGGGCTTGACCGCCTTACGCCCGACTGGCGCTCGGATTCGCAATGCCCGCTTAAAACTCAGGTCGTTGCAGACCAGTTCTATTTTCTGACGGAGACGAAAGGGGTTCGACTCCCCAACTGGGCGATGCCGAGATTGATGGGCAACCATGGCAATTTCATCGGGTCGCTTGGGGCGATCGCTGGCTGGCTCGGGGCCCGCGCCGAGGCGGTTGGGGTCGAGATCTATCCCGGGTTTGCGGCGACGGAGCTTTTGTTCGGCGACAAAGGCGAGGTGGTCGGGATCGCGACAGGCGATATGGGCGTCGGCCGGGACGGTCATCCGAAGGCGGGCTTCACGCGGGGGATGGAGCTGTTCGGCAAATATGTGCTGCTTGCGGAGGGAGCGCGCGGATCGCTGTCGAAGCAGGCCGTCGCTCGTTACGGCCTCGATGCCGAAAGTGAGCCGCAGAAGTACGGAATCGGTCTCAAAGAATTGTGGCAAGTCGCCGAGGACCGTTTTTCGCCGGGGCTCGTCCAGCATACTTTCGGTTGGCCCTTGTCAAAAGGCGCGAGCGGCGGCTCATTTCTCTATCACTACGGCGACCGACTGGTTTCGGTCGGATTTGTGGTGCATCTCAATTACCAAAATCCGACGCTTTCCCCGTTCGACGAGTTTCAGCGTTTCAAGACCCACCCGTTGATGCGCGCGACTTTTGTCGGGGGCAAGCGGATAGGCTATGGCGCGCGCGTCATCGCCGCCGGGGGTTGGCAGTCGGTCCCGAAACTGGTCTTTCCCGGGGGAGCCTTCATTGGCTGTTCGGCGGGATTCGTGAATTTTGCCCGAATAAAGGGGTCCCATAACGCGATCCTGTCGGGGATATTGGCCGCCGAGAAAGCGCACGAGGCGTTGGCGCTGGGTCGGGCGAATGACGAGCTGACCGAGTATGAAAATTCTTGGCGAGATTCGGACATCGGCCGCGACCTCTACAAGGTCCGCAATGTAAAACCACTCTGGTCGCGATTCGGTCTCGTCCTGGGCGTCGGGCTTGGCGGCCTCGATATGTGGACGAACGAATTGTTCAAGACCTCGATTTTTGGCACGCTCAAACACAGCAAGCCGGACAGCGACACCCTAAAGCCGATATCCGAGGTCACTCCAATCGTTTACCCGAAGCCCGACTCGGTGTTTACCTTTGACAAAGCCTCTTCTGTCTATCTTTCGAATACAAATCACGAAGAAGACCAGCCGGTCCATCTTCGTCTAAGGGATCCCGATGTCCCGATCCGCGACAATCTTCCTCGTTTCGGAGAGCCCGCGCGACTTTATTGCCCGGCTGGCGTCTATGAAGTTGTTTACGCCAACGAGGCAAGTCGTGCCGACCCCCACTTTGTCATCAACGCTCAGAACTGTGTCCATTGCAAAACCTGCGACATCAAGGACCCCGCCAAAAACATAGAGTGGACCCCGCCGGAAGGCGGAGGCGGACCAAACTATCTGGATATGTGAGCTGGGCGCAAAATTGCCGCTTTCGGCTGTCAGCGAAGGCCGCGCAAGGATGTTCATCTCGCTCGTCGGACAGCCGGCGTGCGCACCTGTCGTTCATGCCTGTTCGCCAACTGACAATTGTGGGAAGTTGTAAGAGATGCAGAGCCGATCTCAATGTTGGACGCCGCGTGTAGCGTTGTTCTTAGCTTCGGCTCTGGCGGTATTGAGCAGCGCCGGGTCGGCCGCAGCTGTCCAGACCGATACGGCGTCGGAGAAGTTGGAGATTGGAAATACCCAGCCCGGAAATTATCTTTCGGCTCTTATCGCAAGCGCTGATCGGGACACGCTTGCGGCGGAGGTCTACTACCGGGAAGCCCTCCGAGCCGATCCTCGAAATCCCGATCTCCTCGAGCGCGCCTTTTCCGCTGCTCTCTCCAACGGCGATGAGTCGACTGCTGACGCTCTCGGCGAACGCCTCCTTCTGCGCGATTCGAACAATAACCTCGCGCGCCTTGCAATCGCAGTTCACGATATCGAACAAGGGCAATTTGCGACAGCGCGAGGCCACTTGGCGGGCGCCGACGCAACGCGCTTACGCGATGTGACGGCGGCGCTCCTTACGGCTTGGTGCTACGCGGGGCAGTCTGACCTCCGCCATGCGCTCGACGCGCTCGACCGCATTCACGACCGCTCGGTCCTTGCCTTTCGCGATTATCACGCGGGCCTCATTGCTGGCTTGCTGGGAAACTCGGCTGAGGCCGCGCGGAGGCTGAAGTCCGCCCATGACGACGACACGAACAGTCTGCGTTTCGCCGACGCCTATGCGCGAGCCTTAGCGGCGCAAGGTGATCTGGCTGGAGCCACAAAAGTATACGAAGATTTCTCTGCGGTTATTCCTCACCATCCGATCATTCAGCGGGCGCTTGAAGACCTGAAGGCGAATCGAACTCTTGATCCGCTCGTTCATAACGCAAAGGAGGGCGCTGCGGAGGCGCTCTATGGCCTTGGAAGCGCCGGGAGCCGCCAGGGAGACGAGCTTCCGGCGCTCGTCTATCTCCGGTTGTCGCTTTACCTTCGACCATCAAGCGATTTGACTGCAGTAACATTAGCCAGTCTTTTCGAACAGCTAAAGCAAGGCGACCAAGTCATCGCCGCCTATCAAATGGTTCCGACGACGTCGCCGTTGAAAATGGGCGCGGATATCCAAATCGCCCTTGAACTTGATGGTTTGGGAAAAACGGACGAAGCCAAGCGACGGCTTACCGAAATCGTAGCGGCGCGGCCGCACGATGTCGACGCTTTGAGCGCATTGGCGGAGTTGCAGCGGTCCGCCAAGAAATACGCGGACGCGGCGGCGACCTATGACCAGGCAATCGCGGCCGTTGGAATTCCAAAACGGGACAATTGGACGCTGTTTTATTTCCGTGGGATTTGTTATGAGCGATCCAAGCAGTGGCCGAAGGCGGAGGCGGACTTCAAAAAAGCTCTTGAACTTAATCCGGATCAACCGCTCGTTCTAAACTATCTTGGCTATTCTTGGGTCGATAAGGGACTTAACCTGGAAGAGGCATTCAAAATGCTCAGAAGAGCCGTGGAATTGCGGCCGAACGATGGTTATATCGTTGATAGTCTCGGGTGGGCCCACTTTAAGCTTGGACAATACCCCGAAGCGGCAGAGACGTTAGAAAGGGCCATTAACTTGAAGCCTTCTGATCCGGTCCTGAACGATCATTTGGGGGACGCATATTGGCGGGTCAACCGCCGCATCGAAGCGCGCTTTCAATGGAATCATGCGCGGGACATGGGCCCGGACCCTGAAGACCTCCCGCCGATTTTGAAAAAGATTGAGGTTGGACTTCCGGACCCCACAACCGGCTCTGCGACGCCGAAGGCTTCGTTGCAAAAAGAAGGCGGAGGTTGAGTCGCGGCCCATAAGACCCCATGCGATGGCTACGCGCTCCGGCGAAGATCAATCTAACTTTGCGTGTGATCGGACGCCGCGCCGACGGATATCATGAGCTTGAGAGTCTCGTGGCCTTTGCCGGGCTATTCGACTGGCTTGGTTTTGAGCCCGGCGATGACTTGATGCTTGAGGTTCTCGGCCCTCGCGCTAACGAGGCTGGGCCGATCCATGAGAACCTTGTGATGCGCGCCGCGCGATCGCTTGCCGCACACATCCCAGGCTTGAGGCTCGGTCGCTTCCGACTAATCAAGCGGCTGCCAACCGCGGCTGGACTTGGCGGAGGCTCTGCCGATGCGGCGGCCGCTTTGCGGTTGCTCGCCGACGAGGCTGGATTGCAAGCTGACGATCCACGAGTGCGCGCTTCCGCTCAGGCGACGGGAGCTGATGTCTTGGCTTGTCTTTCGCCCCAGGCCCGCGTCATGAGGGGCATTGGCGACAAACTCGGTCCGGCGATTGGGTTGCCAAATCTTTTCGTCGTTCTGGTCAACCCGCAAGTTCAGGCGCCGACGCCGAAAGTTTTCGCTATGTTTGACCTTGCGCCAGTATCGACCCTCGAATCACACTCACGATCGTTCCCCGCAGCGGGTCTGGCGCGACGGCCGTTTTGGAGTTTCTCTCTCGCAGCCGCAATGACCTGGAAGCTGCGGCGATCCGGGTCGCGCCCGCGATCGCCGCTGTGCTCAAGAGACTGTCTCAAATCCCTGACGCCAAAGCGACTGGAATGTCAGGTTCAGGAGCGACGTGTTTTGCCTTGTTTGCCGATCGACGCCGAGCGGCGGCCGCGCGGCGCCTCATCGCCGCGGAACATCGGGGATGGTGGGTCGAAGCGACCGACCTCAAGTAGGCTCGGCGCATCGTGACCAGGGGGAGCGCGCTTTTTCGCGCCGGGTTATTGTGCCCGCGCGCCCGAACTTTGGATTCCGGTCACGTCAGGTCCTGGACGCCGGACCCCGAGAAGGATCGACTTGCTCTCGCGATCCTCCTGGGATTTTTCGTCGCGCGTCTTTTGTTTGCTTTCACGATCGGCCTCGGGATTGATGAAAGCTACACGATCGCGATTTCGCGGCGCTTATCCCTGTCTTATTTCGATCATCCGCCCCTGCATCTGTGGATCGCGCATTACGCTGCTGTCGCATTTGCCGAGAACGTCGCCGTGCGCGCTCCATTTGTTGCGCTCTTCTTCGCGACGGCTTGGATCTACTATCGATTCGCGGGCGAGCTGTTCGGCCCTCGATCGGCGCTAATTGGGCTTTTCGCCCTCAACGTCACGCCTTTCTTTTTCGCCTCCGCCGGAAGCTGGATCGTGCCCGACGGTCCGCTGCTGTTTGGGTTGGCGGCAGCCGCATGGGCGGCGACCCGCCTGTTCTTTTCCAAGCCTCCCGATGCGGCTTTGGCTTGGCGATATTGGCTCCTGATTGGCCTCGGCCTGGGTCTGGCGGGACTGGCGAAGTACAGCGCCGCTCTGACCGCCGCGGGACTGGCGGCGTTCGTTCTACTTTCGCCCCAGCAGCGGCATTGGCTCAGACATCCAGCGCCATATGTCGCGGCGATCGTGGCGTTCGCCATGATAACGCCGGTCATTGTGTGGAACGCGCAGCACGGGTGGGCGTCCTTCGCGTTTCAGGGCGCGCGTGGCGCACCGAGCGGCGAATTGCACCCGGCGCAGCTTTTCATAATGGCCGCGGGCGAAGTCGCTTTTTTGTCGCCTTGGATATTCGCGCCTCTCGCCGCGGGCGTCGCTAGCGCATTCCGTCACTGGCGGGACGAACGGCGCCTGTTCCTGCTTTGCCTCAGCCTGCCGGCGATCGTTTTGTTCAGCTTGACGCCGCTTTGGGGCGGCCGCGGCCAGCCCCACTGGACGATGCCCGGTTGGTTTTTTGCATTCCCATTGATGGGCGCATGGGTCGACGAACTCGGCGTCTCCGTCGGCGCGCTTCGTCGATGGGCTCTCCTTTCATCGACGCTGCTGGCCGTGCTCGCGGGCTTCGCGATCCTGCAAACGTCGACAGGCTGGCCGTGGTCTATTTTGACCGCGCGTTGGCGTCTTGGCGATCCGACGTTGGAGGGATTTGAATGGCGTGATCTGGCGAAAGCGCCCATTTTTGACCAGACGCCTCGCTTCGTCATTTCTACGAAATGGTCGGATGCGGGCAAGATTGCGCTCGCGCTTGGGCCTCGGATTCCCATTTTCGTGCTTTCAAATGACCCGCGCGGCTGGGCTTTTTTGGACGACAGCGCTAGCTTTGTTGGGCAGAGCGGAGTCATTGTCACGCCAGCGGCGGACGTGGCGCCGACTCTCGCCGCCGCAAGTCTCCTATTCGCCAAGCTGGGACCGCCCGAGCTTTACACGCTAGGTCGTGGCGGCCGCCCTGAGATCAAGCTGGCTCTCATTCCCGCCGGCGGCTTGACCCGCGGGCTACCCATGCCCTATCCGGGCGCGCCCGGCAGATAATGTCATCAGCCCCGGACGAAATCAGCGTTGCGTGAAATGGCCAGCGATACAGCGCCCGCGCGGTCACCTCCGACGCTTTCGATTATCGTTCCAACATATCAAGAATCAAACAACGTTCCGATTCTTTTCGAACGCGTCAAAGCCGCTCTCGATGGTGTGCCATGGGAGATGATCGTCGTCGATGACGACTCCCCGGACGGAACCTCCAACGTCGCCTTTGCGCTCGCTGCGGGAGACAATCGTCTTCGCTGTTTGAGGCGCGTCAATCGCTCGGGTCTAGCGGGCGCAGTCATTGAGGGGTGGATGTCGTCCAGCGCAGACTTCGTCGCCGTCATTGACGGCGATCTTCAGCATGACGAATTCTATCCTCCTGCGGATGTACCAGGCCCTCGCCAAGGGCTCCGCCAATTTGGCGATCGGAACCCGGCTAAGAAAAACAAGCCGCGGAAGTCTCTCCCCAGCGCGACAGAGGCTGAGCGATATCGGCGCGTGGCTCTTCCGGCGAATCGCAGGGGTGGCCGTCACCGATCCGATGAGCGGCTTCTTCATGATTCGGCGAGAGATCGTCTCTCGTCTCGCCCCACGTCTTTCGCCTGACGGTTTCAAGATCCTGGTCGACGTGATTCTTTCGGCTGATGGTCTGAATATCGTCGAAGTCCCTTACGCTTTTCGTAGGCGTAACGCCGGCGAGTCCAAACTGACGGCGCTGGTCGGCATCGACTTTCTCGGCCTGGTTGTTCACCACGCCACCGCGGGCGTCCTACCGATACGGTTTGTCTTGTTCGCCATGATCGGCGCAGTCGGTTTGGTCGTTCACGTTGCAGCGCTTTCGACGGTCCTTCACTGGTTCGGGACGCTGAGCTTCGATTCAGGTCAACTCATCGCCACGATCATCGCGATGGGGAGCAACTTCATCCTCAACAATGAAATTACCTATCGTTCATACCGTTATCGTGGCCTCGGCCTGATCGGGGGCTTCGTGGGGTTTGCCCTCGGATGCAGCGTCGGGGCGATCGCCAATATCGACGTCGCTTCCTGGCTCTATAAAGACAATCAGACCTGGTGGATCGCCGGGATCGCCGGCGCATTGCTAAGCGTTGTTTGGAATTATGCGGTGAGCACGAATCTCATTTGGCGACCCGGTCGCCGCCGTTAAAGTAAATGCGCTTTCAATCGATCTCCGGCGCCACGTCCCGGTCGAGCCAGCCGGGGTCGATTTCGGGCAGCGGGATGGCGTCGATGAGGAGCCTTGTGTAGCGGCTCTTGGGCGCGGCGAAGACGTCCTCGCAGCGGCCTTCCTCGACCACCAAGCCTGATTTCATCACGTAGACCCGGTCGCAGACGGCCCGGATGACCGAGAGGTCATGGCTGATGAAGGCCATGGCGAGACCGAGGTCGCGGGTCAGCGTCTTGAGAAGATTGAGCGCCTGGGCCTGGGTCGACGCGTCGAGGCCCGAGACGATCTCGTCGGCGAGCACGAAGTCGGGCTCGAGCAGCGCGGCGCGAGCGATGCCCACGCGCTGGCGCTGCCCACCCGACAGTTCATGCGGCGTCCGGTCGAGACAGGCGAGCGGCAGCCCGACGCGATCGAAGAATCCCCGCACCCGGCGCTCAGCGTCGACATGATCGCGCGCGACGTGATGAAAGAGGAGCGGCTCGACCAGGATTTGCCTGACCGTATGACGCGGATTGAGCGAGGTCATCGGGTCCTGGAAAATCATCTGCATGCGGCGCCTTAAGGGCCGCATATGCTGCTCCGGCAGTTGCGTGATGTCTCGCCCGTCGAATACGATGCTGCCCGCATCGATGTCGATGAGCCGCATCAGAGCGCGGCCGAGCGTCGTTTTCCCTGAGCCCGATTCGCCGACGATGCCGACGGTTTCGCCGCGGCCTATTCTCAGGTCGACGCCATGCAGGACTTTGACCCCGCCCGCACGTTCGCCGTTCAGGCGGCGCTTGCCGCCATAGGCGACCTCGATGGCGCTTGCGACGAAGAGGTCCGGAACCATGCGGCGGCCTAGCGGCCCACTCCCGCGACCTCGAGCCGCAGTTCAGCGACCAGGGTCTCGGGCACGGGCTCAAGCCCTGCGTCGGGCCGATCATATCGCGGTCCAGCCGCGATCAGGGCGCGCGTGTAAGCGTGGCGCGGCGCCGAGAGGATTTCCGCGGTCGCGCCCGATTCCACGACTGCGCCAGCGAAGAGCAGCGTCACCCGGTCGCAGATCTGCGCCACGACGCCAAGATCGTGAGTCACGAAGATGACCGCAGTGCCGTGCGCCTCCTGCATGATGCGAATGAGTTCAGAATCTGCTTCTGCACCGTCACATCGAGGGCCGTTGTCGGTTCGTCCGCGACGATGATCTTGGGCTCGAGCGCGAACGCCGCTGCGATCAGCACGCGCTGGCGCATGCCGCCAGACAATTGGTGCGGATGGGCGGGCAGCACGCGCTCCGGGTCGCGGATACGCACCTCCGCGAGCAGTTCGAGCGCGCGCTTGTGGGCGTCGCGCGCATTCATGCCCCGGCGAAGCCGCAGGCCGTCCGTCAGCTGCGCCTCGATGCGCCGGCCGGGGTTCAGCGCCGTCATCGGGTCCTGCGGCACGAGCCCGATGGCGTCGCCGAAGATCGCGCGCGTCTCGCGCCGGGGCATGGTCCTCAAGTCTCGTCCTTCGAACAGGATTTCGCCCTGCGTGATCCTGATCGTGCGCGGCAGCACGCCAAGCAGCGCCTTGGCGATCGTCGATTTGCCGGCGCCGCTTTCGCCGACGAGCCCAAGCGTTTCGCCGGGCGCAAGATCGAGCCTCACATTCCGCAGGATCGGCTGCGCGCCCTCGAGCTCGGAGACCGCGCTTAAAGATCGAATGGAGAGGATGGGCGCCGTCATCGCTTGAGCACCGGATCGAGCGCCCGCCGCAATCCGTCGCCAAGCTGGTTGAAGGCGAGCACGGTCGCGAACAACGCGGCGAGCGGGGCCGCGAACACCCACCAGGTCTGATGAATGAATTGCCGCCCTTCGGCGATCATGCCGCCCCAAGTCGGCGTGTCCGACGAGACCGACAGCCCGACGAACGACAGGATCGCCTCGACGATGACGGCAATCCCCATTTCGAGGCTCACCAGCGCCAGCAGCGCTGGGACTATGTTTGGCAGAATCTCGCGCATCAGGATATGGAACGGCGGAAAGCCGATGGCATGCGCCGCGGTGACGTAGTCAGCTTCAGCCTGCGCCATCGTTTCGGCGCGCACGACGCGACAGAAGCGCGTCCAGTCGATGATGGCGATCGCCGCGATGACCGATCCGACGCCGGCGCCGAGAACGGCGACCAGAAGGATCGAGAGCAGGACCGGCGGGAAAGCAATCCAGATGTCGACGAGCCGGGAGATCAGGCCGTCGAGGGAGCCCCGATACCAGCCGGCGATGAGCCCGAGTGTTGTGCCCGCAAGCGCCGCCAGACTCGCGGCGACAAAGGCCACGATCAGCGCGATCCGCGCGCCATAGATGAGACGCGAAAGCACGTCGCGGCCAAGGTCGTCCGTGCCGAGATAATAACCCGGCTCCGCGCTTGCGAGGCCCGCCGGCGGCAGGGAGGCGAGCATCAGGTCCTGGTCGAGCGGGTTCTTCGGCGCGATCCACGGCGCAAAGACTGCGATCACGATCAGCGCCAGGATAAAGCCGCCGCCGATCATGACCTTGGGCTCCGCGAGCAACGCGCGCAGACGCCGCATCGCGAGACTGGGCCCGGACGCCGCAAAAAAAGCGGAGGCCTCCGTCATGGACTCGGCGCTCTTCGGTTAGCTTCGCGCTTACGCATATCGCAGTTTCGGATTGAACAGCGCGACGAGGAGATCGACCGCGATGTTGATCAGGATGAAAATGACGGCGAACACCAGCACGAGCCCCTGAATCAGCGGCAGATCGCGATTGATCACCGCTTCTATCGCCATATTGCCGATGCCCGGATAGGCGAAGATGCGCTCGATGATCACGGTGCCGCCGATGAGGAAGGTGAACTGAACGCCAGTCAGCGCCAGCGTCGGACCGATCGCGTTGCGCAAAGCCTCCTGCAAGACGAGCCGGAGTTCGGACATCCCCTTGAGGCGAGCGAGCAGCACATAGTCCTGCGCCATCGCCTCGTTGAGGGCGCCTTTAAGCACCCGCGCAATCACCGCCGCGAGAGGGAGGCCGAGCGCAAGCGTCGGCAAGGCGAGGTGCTTCACGAGGTCGAAAAACACGTCAAACCTGAGCCTCAGCAGGCTCTCGGCGAAATAGAAGGGCGTCGTCATGCCGGCGGCGACGCTCGGATCGACTCGACCAGTCAGCGGCAAAAGCGGCCAGACGACTCCGAAAATGAGCACGAGCGCGAGCGCCCAAACGAAATCGGGAATGGCGAGCAAAAGCCCGTTGACCGCGTCGATGACCGGCTCAGCCCACGTCCGCCGCGCCATTGCGCCAAGAATCGCAACAGCGCCGCCGACGATCACCGCGAATTCGAGCGCCGCGGTCGCGAGCTCAAGCGTCGCGGGAAGCCGTTCGCCGAGGAGAGCGAGAACGTCGCGGTGCAGCGAAATCGAGGTTCCGAAATCGCCCCGCAGCGCATAGCGCGCCCAGACGGCGAACTGCGAAAACAGACTGCCGTCGAGCCCGTAATGCGCTCTGAGCGCCGCGATATCCGCCTGGCTTGCGCCGGGCGAGATCATCATCGCTATGGGATCGCCGGGCACGACCCTCAGGAGAACGAACACGACGACCGCGACCCCCGCGAGGGTGGCGAGCGCCACAAGGAGGCGCCGGAGGATCGCAAGCGCGATCATCGCTTCGTCACGACTTCACCGTGAGGCGCCCACGGAGGCGCCTCCGCGCATGGCGCGATCGTATGCGCGCTCAGGCGGCCGGCGAAACGAGCGTCGGCTGCAAGGCGCCGGACTTGTTCGGAATGACCTTGAGGTCCGACTTGTAGAGGATCGGCTGGACGTATTGCAGGAGAGGAATGACATAGCCCTGTTCGGCGATATAGGCGTCGACCGCCTTCCAGCCGTCGATGCGCTTCTTCTCATCCTTCTCGCCCCAAAGCGGGCCGATCTTGGCGTCGAGATCGTCGGTCTTCCAGGCCGAATGCGGCGAGGGACCGAACATGGCGAAGCCGGTCGAGGTCGTCGGATCGCCGATCGCGTCGCCCCAGTTGTAGAAGGCCGCGGGCGCGAGCTTGTGCGTGGTTCTGAGCTCGAAGTGCTTGGCGATCTCATAGACCTCGATATTCGCTTCGATCCCGACCTTGCGCCACATGCCGACGATCGCCTGGATCATCTCGTAGTCTTTGGGCTTGAAGCCGCGGGTCGTCTGGATGGTGAACTTGACCGGCTTCTCGGGCGAGAAGCCGGAGGCTGCGAGCAGCTCCATCGCCTTCTTGGGATCATAAGGCGTCTTGATCGAGGGGTCGAAGGCGGAATATTCGGGCGCTTCGAGGGTGTCGATCGGCACGCCATAGCCGTGCAACAGGCGATCGACGATCGCCTTCTTGTCGATCGCCATGATCGCGGCGAGCCGCACGTTCTTGTCGAGCATCGGCTCCTTGTTGGTGATAAAGATCATGCCGATGTCGGAAATTGGCGTCGCCACGCCCGCGAGGCCGCTCTTTGTCTTCAGGCGGTCGAACTCCTCATACGGCACTTCGAGCGTGATGTCGGAAGAGCCGAACTCGATCTCGGCCACGCGCGTTGTCGCGTCGGGGACGAACTTGAAGATCACGGTCTCGAACGCCGGCTTGTCGCCCCAATAGTGCGGATTGGCCTTGAGCCTGAGGAAGGCGTTGCCCTGATATTCGTCGACCATATAGGGGCCTGAGCCAATCGGCTTTTTCTCGAAGCCTTCCGCGCCGACCTTCGCGTAATAGGCCTTGGGCAGCACATAGCCGGTCAGGAAGGCCATCCACATGAAGAAGGTCGGCTCGTAACGGATGGCGTCCGCATTGATCCGGTTGCCGTCGATCTTGTAGTTTCCCGCGGTCGACCAGATGAACGAAATGGGATTGGCGCTGTCCTTCTTGCCGGCGCGTTCGAGCGACCAGACGACATCCTCGGGGGTCAGCGGCGACCCGTCCTGCCATTTGACGCCCGGGCGAACGTCCATCCAGAGTTTTGTCTTGTCGTCGTTCCAGCCCCAAGCCGTGAGAATCCCGGGCTTGAGCGTGAGATCCGGCCCCTGCCCGATATATTGGTCGAAAATGGAGCGGTAGATCGCCTGGATGGTCGGGTTGACGGCGGACGTGCCGTCGGTCGGATCGAACGAGGGCAGGTTGACGTTATAGGCGATGGTGAGCGTGTCCTTGCCCGCCGCCCGCACGGCGCCAGCAGCAAGCAGGTCGGTGAGAAACGCGCCCGCGCCGAGCGCCAGAGTTTGGCGCCGAGTGACCTCCACCATGCATGACCTCCCAATTCATCCGAACCATCGGTCCCATGTCCCGCGGCTTCGCATTTTGCGTGCCACTTTCAGCCGACCGCTAATCGCAACGCTAGCAAAGTGGAATTGGCGAGGCAAGGCGGGAACACGCAATTGTATGAGGCGGAATTTATATACGCTTGCGCGATTCATTGGCTTGGCCACGCCTTTTCCGTGAGCATGGCGCTATCGTTGACACCGCATGAGCCGCTAAATATGCTCATGCAAATAAATACCTGACCTGAAGGGAGCGAGCCGATGGCGGAAAGGTCCTTCGAGCGCGAAGTTCAGGACTTGCGGCTTCAAGCCGGCGAAATCTTTCGCGGCGAAGGCATTCTCGCGATCACCAAAGCCCTGCTTCAATCCGGCGTCTCTTATGTCGCCGGCTATCAGGGCGCGCCGATCTCGCATCTGATGGACGTGCTCGCCGACGCCAAGGACGTGATGAGCGACCTCGGCGTCCATTTCGAGACGTCGGCCTCGGAAGCCACCGCCGCTGCGACGCTCTCGGCTTCCGTCATGTATCCTGTTCGCGGCGCCGTGACGTTCAAATCGACCGCGGGCGCCAATGTCGCGGCGGACGCGCTGTCGAACCTCGCTTCGAGCGGCGTCACCGGCGGCGCGCTTATCGTGATCGGCGAGGATTATGGCGAAGGCTCCTCGATCATGCAGGAGCGCACCCACGCCTTCGCGATGAAGTCGCAGATCTGGCTTCTCGATCCGCGCCCCAATCTGCCGACCATGGTGCGGATGGTCGAAGAGGGCTTCGAACTGTCGGAGGCCTCGAACTCGCCAGTGATGCTGGAAGTGCGCATCCGCTCCTGTCATGTGCATGGGCAATTCGTGGCCAAGGACAACAAGAAGCCAGCCTTCACGTTGCGCCAGGCGCTGGAAAATCCGTCCCGCGACGTCAACCGCATCGTGCTGCCGCCCGCTTCGTTCATGCAGGAGAAGGAGAAGCTCGAGAAGCGCTGGCCGGCGGCGGTCGAATTCATCAAGAGCCGCAAGCTCAACGAATTCATTGGCCCGAAAGAGGGCCAGGTCGGCGTCATCACGCTCGGCGGCCTGTTCAATGGCGTCCTGCGCGCGCTTCAGCAACTCGGCCACGCCGATGTCTATGGCGAGTCCTTAATTCCCATCTATGTCCTCAATGTCGCCTATCCGATCATCGAGGACGAGATGGCCGAATTCTGCCTCGGGAAGTCAGCGGTGCTGATGGTCGAGGAGGGCGCGCCCGACTATCTCGAGCAGGCGCTCAACACGCTCTTGCGCCGGCGCGACATGCAGACGAGAGTCGCCGGCAAGGACGTCCTGCCGATGGGCGGCGAGTACACCGCGCCGGTGGTGGTCACGGGTGTGCGCGCCTTTCTTCTGGCGCATGCGCCAGAGCTTTTGCGCAACCAGCCGCCGGTCCCCGATCCGGCGCCCGTTCTCGCGCACGAGAAGGTGAAGGCGCTCGCCAAGACAGTGCCGCCGCGCCCGCCGGGCTTCTGCATCGGCTGCCCGGAGCGCCCGATCTTCGCTGCGATGAAACTGGTCGAGAAAGAGCTTGGGTCCCATCACATCTCGGCCGACATCGGCTGCCATCTGTTCTCGATCCTGCCGCCCTTCAACCTCGGCGCGACGACTATGGGCTATGGACTCGGTCCCGCCTCGGCTTCCGCGTTCAATGTGAAGTCGGACAAACGCGTGATTTCCGTCATGGGCGACGGCGGCTTCTGGCACAACGGGCTCGCCTCGTCGATCGGCAACGCCGTCTTCAACAAGCAGGACGGCGTCACCCTGATCGTCGACAACTTTTATTCCGCCGCGACCGGGGGGCAGGACATTCCTTCGTCGCGCGCCTTCAATCCGCGTCGCAAGACGAACAATTCGATCGTCGATGCGGTCAAGGGCGTCGGCGCGACCTGGGTCAGGCAGATCGACCGCACCTATGACGTCGCCAAGGTGCGCGACACTTTGCGCGAGGCGCTCACCACCAAGACCGAAGGCCCGAAGATCATCGTTGCCTCCTCCGAATGCATGCTGAACAAGCAGCGTCGCGTGCGGCCTCTCTTTGCGAAAGGCGTCGCGGCGGGGGAGCGCATGGTGAAGGAGCGCTTCGGCGTCGACGAGGCGATCTGCTCCGGCGACCACGCCTGCATCCGCCTCTCGGGCTGCCCGTCGCTCTCGCTGAAGCATACCGACGACCCGCTCAAGGACGATCCGGTCGCCGCCGTGGACAACCAATGCGTCGGCTGCGGCAATTGCGGCGAAGTCGCGGAGGCCGCGGTCCTCTGTCCTTCCTTCTACCGCACCGAAATCATTTTCAATCCGAGTCGCTGGGACCGGCGGCTCGCGGCTTTCCGCGAGCGCGTCATCGGCTGGCTGCAGCGTCGCCGCGAATCCCGCCGGATCGCCTTTGCCTAAGACTTGGCGGATTGCGATTGGATCGCGTCCCCTTCTCCCTCGGGGAGAAGGTGGCGGGCGAAGCCCGACGGATGAGGGAGTTGCGCCGCAGAGCCCTCACCCCCAACCCCTCTCCCGTTGGAGAGGGGAGTTGCGCTCCTCCCGAACGTGCTCTTTCGGCGAGAGTTGGCGCCGATGACTGAAGCCGCCCAGATCCGTCCGCCAGCGTCGCTCGACAAGCCGCTGACCATCGCCATTCTCGCCATGGGCGGGCAGGGCGGCGGGGTGCTGGCGGACTGGATCGTCGAGGTCGCCGAGCATGAGGGGTGGGCGGCGCAATCGACATCCGTTCCGGGCGTCGCGCAGCGCACCGGCGCGACCATCTATTACATCGAGACCCTGCCGCCGCGAAACGGCGTCGCGCCCGTCTTCTCGCTCATGCCGACCCCTGGCGACGTCGATGTGGTCATGGCGGCGGAGCTCATGGAGGCTGGCCGGTCTGTCCTGCGCGGACTGGTGACTCCCGACAAGACGACGCTCATCGCCTCGACCCATCGGGCTTATGCAGTGGCGGAAAAGGAGAAGCCGGGCGACGGCGCGGGCGATCCGTTCACGGTCGTCGATGCGCTCGATTTCGCCGCCAAGCGCACCATCGCCTTCGACATGGAGAAGCTCGCGGTCGAGCGTGGCACAATGATCTCGGCGACAATGCTTGGCGCGCTTGCCGGCTCTGGCGCTCTGCCGTTCGAGCGGGCGGCCTACGAGGCGATCGTGCGCGAAGGCGGCCGCGGCGCTAACGCGAGCCTCGCCGCCTTCGCCGACGCCTATGATCGCGCGCGCGAGGGGAAAAACGAGGCGCCGAACACCGGCCCCGCGAAACGCCTCGACGACCTGCCGGAGGAGGCGGGCCATCCCGAGCTCAACCGGCTCGTCGCGCGCTTGCGCTCGGACCTGCCGGAAAGCGCGCGTGCGCTCGCCTTTGCCGGCCTCAAACGTATCGTCGATTTCCAGGACGTGGCCTACGGCGACGACTATATCGACCGGCTGCAGAAGCTGACCGCGCTCGACGCGGCCAACAGCGGCGCAATCGAAAAATTTCGCTTTCACGGCGGAAGCGGCGAAGCGGCTCGCCGTCGCCATGGCCTATGACGACGTGATCCGCGTCGCCGACATCAAATTGCGCCAGTCGCGGTTCGCTCGTCTGCGTGAAGAAGCGGGCGCGTCGCCCGATCAGCTCGTCTACGCGACGGAGTACCTTCATCCGCGGGCTGAGGAGATCTGCGGCATGATGCCCGCCTCGCTCGGCGCTTTCATCGAAGCAAAGCCCTTTCTGTTCCGAAGCCTCGATCGCATCGTCAACCACGGCCGCCGCGTGCCGGTCGGGCGGATTTTCGGCTTCCTGCAGCTTTATGGCGTCGCGGCCTTAAGAGCCACGCGGCGCTCAAGCCTGCGGCACAAACGGGAGACCGAGCACCGCGAGGCGTGGCTCGCGCAAGCGGCCGGCATGCTGCCGATAAACTATGGTCTCGCTGTCGAGATGCTGCGCTGCCGGCGCCTGGTCAAGGGCTATTCCGACACCCATGCGCGGGGATTGAGCAAGTTCGATCGTGTAATGGCGAAGGCGCCCAAGCTCGCTCAGCGTGAGGATGGCGCGCAGTGGATGGCCCGCCTCATTTCGGCGGCGCTGATGGACGAGCCGGGCGCGGCGCTCGACGGCGTCGCAAAGACAATCGACACGCTGTAAGCCGAAACTGAATCCGCCCGACTGGGGGCGGCGCGCGTCGCGATCGGAACGGAAATCCCCCGCGCGGCGGCGCGCCGCGGTCGACCGCCGCTCAACGCGGCGGTCAAACCGTCCTGGACGTCAGGCCGCCTTCTGCTGCCGCAAGCTGTTGTACAGGGCCGTTTCGAACTCGATGTACCCGCCGAACGACACCGGATCTCCGAACGGCAGAATCTGCGTCGCCCAGAAACCGCCGAAGCCGTTCTTGCGATCGATCCAGTAGAAGAGATTCGCCAATCCGGCCCAGCCGAGCGCGCCGGCCGGACGCCCGGTCGGCGCCTCCTCGTCGTTGATCATGAACGTCAACGCCCACGATTTCGACAGTCCCGGGAAGAACTCCGCATCGTTGGACAAGGACGGGATCACCCCGGGCAGCATCGTGACCTTCTTGTCGCCGAGGTGATTCTTCTCCGCCATCAGAACCGTCTCGGCCTTGAGCACGCGGCCGTGCTCGCCTGCGCCGTCATTCAGCCACATGCGGATGAAGCGCATGTAGTCGCCCACGGTGGCGTAAAGCCCATGGCCGCCCATGTGGACCTCAGGCTGGGAAGGAAGCTCGAAATCCATCGGCGCCAATGAGCCGTCGGCGTTGCGGGCGTGCATGCCGGCGACCCGCTGGCGTAGCGTGTCGGTCAATTCGAATGTCGTGTCCTGCATGCCGAGGGGCTCGAAGATGCGGGTCTTGAACACCTCTCCGAGCCGTTTGCCGGCGATCCCTTCGATCACCTGCCCGCACCAGTCGAGGTTGCTGCCGTATTCCCACTTGTCGCCCGGATCGAACAGGAGAGGAGTCATCAGCGCTTTCTTGGAAGCCGTGATGACGCTCGGCTGCCCCTTCTCCTGGGCGAGGCGATTGTACTTCTCGTTGAAGAAGTCATAGCCCATGCCGGCCGAATGGGTGAGCAGCATCCGGGTCGTAATGTCGCGCTTGGGCGGGCGGAGTTTCGGTTCGCCGCTCTCGGTGAAGCCTTCGATCACCTCGAGCTTGCCGATGTCCGGCGCGTAGTTCTTCGCCGGCGCGTCGAGATCGAGCTTGCCTTCCTCGACAAGCTGCAGAGCAGCCGTGCCGGTGATCGCCTTGGTGGTCGAGAAGATCGCGAACACCGTGTCGGTTGTCATATCCGCGTCGCGATCGAGCCGCCGCTTGCCGGCGGCGCCTTCGTAGATGTTGCGCTGGCGGTCGGTCGCCATTGCGACGACGCCGGGCACGCGCGGACTGGACGTCACGAGACGGTTCAGGCCCGCATCGACTGTCGTTTTGAAGTTTTCCATGCTGCTTCCTCCTTGCTTGCTATTTTAGACTCGCCGCTGAACGCGCAGGCTCTTTCGTGAGCCTGCCGCGGACAGGATGCTCCCCGTCTCTTTGACTGGGAGCTTATCCTCTACTTGTGTCGACATTCCGGCTCAGCGCATCGCGAAACCTTCGTAGCCGCTGGCCGCGACCGCGTCGCATTTCTGCCGGTAGGCGCCGACGCCGCCGATATACGACAGCAACCGCCGGGGCTTGCCCTCGACGTTTGAGCCCATGTACCAGGAGTTGGTCTTGACCACGAGAGTCGGGGCGGAAGTCTGCTCGTGGTGCTCGATCCAGCCGTCCTCGGCCTCTTTCGTCGGCTCGCAAAATTTTAGATTCTCCTTGCGCATGTGGCGGATGCAATCGCTGATCCACTCGGTCTGCTGTTGAAGGCAGGTGGTCATGTTGCACAGCGCCGCCGAGGGCGCGAGCGGGGCCGCCGTCATGAACAGGTTGGGATAACCGTGCACCTGCAACCCCATGGTGGTGCGGATGTCGCGGGCCCAATCTTCCTTGAGCGACCGTCCGTCGCGTCCGCGAATATCGACGCGGGTCAGCGCGCCCGTTCCTGCGTCGAATCCGGTGGCGAAGATCAAGATGTCAAACTCATGTTCGGTACCGTCTTTGAGTTTGAGTCCGTTCGGCGTGACCAGTTCAATCGGGTTGTCCTTGACGCTGACCACTTCGACGTTGGGACGAAGGAACGCCTCCAGAAAACCCGTTTCCAAGGGCACGCGGTGGGTTCCGAAGCCGTAGTCCTTCGGGATCAGGATGTCGCAGAGTTGAGGGTCCTTGAGCCGTGCGCGCATTTTCTCGCGAACGAACTCCGAGACCTGCTCGCTCACCTCCGGGTCGAGGAAGAGTTCCACGAAGGATGCGATCCAGAACTTGAGCGAACCGTCCGCCCAGATCTCCTCCAGCACGGCGCGGCGCCGCTCCGGCGTCTGCGCAGCCCACTGGTTCTCAAAGTCGAACGCAAAGCCGCTAAATGTGTGCGGCACTTGCTGAGCGATTCGGCTGAATGCCGACTTGTACGCCTCCCGATCGGCTGGCGAGAATTTCGGGTTCCTCATCGGTATTATGTACTGCGGAGTGCGGACGAACACGGTCAGATGACCGACCTTGTCCGCAAGGGTCTGAACGACCTGGATCCCCGTCGCGCCGATCCCGATCACGCCGACGCGCTTGCCGGCGAAATCGACCGGGTCCTTCGGCCAGCGCGCGGTGTGGAACAACTGCCCCTTGAACGTCTCCTGTCCCGGAAAAAGAGACGTGAGCGGCGCCGACAGCATGCCGCAGCAGGTGACCAGGAAACGCGCATCGATCACCTCGCCCTTGTACGTCGTGATGGTCCAGCGATCTTTTGCTTCGTCGAAATGCGCGCTCTTGATCGTGGTGCTGAATTGAATGTCCTTGCGCAGGTCGAGGCGATCGGCGACGTACTGCAGCCAGCGCTCAATTTCCGGCTGAGCGGCGAACCGTTCGCTCCAATCCCACCCCTCGTACAACTCCTGGGAGAAGAGGTACTGGTAAGAAGGCGATTCCGAATCGAGGCGAGCGCCGGGATAGCGGTTCCAATACCAGGTTCCACCGACGTCGGACCCGGCCTCGAACGCCTTCACCGCCAGTCCCTGGCTGCGCAAAAGATGTAGTTGGTAAAGGCCCGCGACCCCTGCGCCTATGACGATTGCGTCAAGCTTCAGCGGCCTCGTGGAATCGCCCGTCGTCCTCTCGAGGGTAGCAGTGTCATCCATCGTCTCATCTCCCTTGTTTCTCGTCGCCAGCGCGTGGACATCGAGATCTCGGTCCCGCTAAGGGTGATTAATCAGAGACTGGTTGTTGGGTCTTGAACGGAAAGTGAGCTTCCTTTTGTACAAACTTGCTGGCCAGCCAAAGCCGGCCCTGATGAGGTCACGCACTCGCCGCATTCCGGTATTCGGCCGGCGTCACTCCGAGCAGCCGGCGGAACAGGCGCGTCATATGGCTTTGGTCCGAGAAGCCGCTGCTTGCCGCGACGACTTTGAGCGGGATGTTCCCTCTGGCCAGTTGCGCCTTGGCGCGTTCGATGCGCTTGCGCATGAGATGGGCGTGCGGCGGGCAGGCGAATTCGGTTCGGAATTTGCGCGCGAAGTGAAACTCGCTGAGGCCGACCACCCCGGCCAGCTCCGCCAATGATATGTTCCGGTCCAGGTTCTCGTCGAGATACTGGTTGAGCAGCCGGCATTGGGCGTGCGAAAGCCCGCCGGAGCGGTTCGGTTCGCGGAAAATGACATTCGCATAGCGCCGGAGAATGTGGACGCAGGCGTGATTCCTCAGCGATTCCACGTAGAGGCCGCCGCCGAGACCGGCTTCCCGCGCCTCTTGCGCCAGAGAAGCCGCGATCCCCGCGAGGACGGGATCGTCGGCCTTCAACACGTCCCGCAGCTCGACCTCTTTGATATGAGAATCATAAGCTTCCGCAGCGACATGCGCCATTGCGTCAGGCGACAAGTAGAGATGCGTCACCTCGATATCTTCGCTCCAGCGCCAGTGGGATTGCGCCGCATGGGTGAGAAGGGACACGCAGCCCGGCGTGACCCGTTCCTTGCGCCAGTCTCCGGTGCTGCGCCGGTTCATGGTCGTCGCGCCGTCCTTGTAGGCGACGACGATATAGTCCTGCATACCGGGAATAGGCACGTCCAGGGGAGTATAGCGATAGCCGCGAACCCGTACGCCCCGCCAGTCAAGCGGGGCGCTGTCCACCGTCACCTGGCCGGGGACCCAATTAGGCAACTCGTCGGGCGTGACGAGGTCACCCATATGCTTCCTCCCATTGCGTTGGTCCTAACACATCGCCCCGGAAATTGCAGAAATTTCAATAAAATCGGCCGCCACTCGTGAAACCGGCGTGTGGTCGAGGAACGGGCGACGATCTCATGGCGACGGCGTCAACATCGCCGCGCGGCTGGGAGGGATCGTTGAGCCCACCGCGACTGGCGCAGCGACCGCCGGCGCCTTTGCCCGGCAGCGTCGTAACTCTATCCGCGTTGGGGCCCGGAGCGATTGGCGGACTGCGATAATTCCAAAATTAGCAACATTTTATTGCGCGTAACAGGAACCAGCGCTATGATTCTCGGTGATGACGAACTCGATCACTGGGAGTTCTGGGACCGTGACGACGTGCGGCCGAAATGGGCGCGTTGCGCGGCTTTGCAACCAGGGCGGGCTTTCGGGCGCGGGAGGAGATTTTTATTTGGATTCGCCGTAACCCATTGAAAAGACCAGAATCGGACGAATAAAACCAAGCAAAACCAAGCTACTTTGCTTGGATTTATTTGGTTTGGCTTGGTTTGGCTTGGTTTTGTTTGGACGGACTTCGCCTTGAGGTTGTGTCGGCGCCTCCACGATCGCATTGGCTCGGCAGGCGAGAAGCGGGTTCCGCCGGAGCGGATGGCGCCCTAATCTAGCCTCGACCCTTAGCCTCAACGACAAGGCCCCGCCGCATGTCCCTCGCCCGCTACCCCTCGCTCATCGACAAGGTCGTCTTCATCACCGGCGGCGGGTCGGGCATCGGCGCGGCGATGGTCGAGGCCTTCGCCGAGCAGAAGGCCAATGTCGCCTTTGTCGACATCGCCGTCGAGCCGTCCAAGGAGCTGGTGGCGAAAATCGGCGCCGCCCATCCGCCGCCGCTGTTTCTTCACTGCGACCTCGCCGACATCGCCGCGCTCGAGGCGGCGATGGAGGAGGTTCGGCAGCGCCTGGGGCCGATCGCCGTGCTCGTCAACAACGCCGCCAACGACCAGCGCCAGGAGGCGGACGAAGTGAGCGAAGAGGATTGGGACCGGACGATGGCGCTCAATCTCAAGCACCAGTTCTTCGCCGCCCAGATCGCGCGCCGCTCCATGCGCGAGCTTGGCGGCGGAGCGATCGTCAATTTCTCCTCGACCGCCTGGATGATCGGGGTTCCCCGATTGTCGGTCTACGCCACCGCCAAGGCCGCCGTCGTCGGCCTGACGAACAGTCTCGCGCGCGAATTCGGGCCCGACAACATCCGCGTCAACGCGATCGCCCCAGGCGCGGTCATCACCGAGCGGCAGCGCCGCCTTTGGATGGGCGAGAAAGAGATCGCCGACTTCCGCGCGCGTCAATGCATCAACCGAACCTTGCTCGCCGAAGATGTCGCGCGCCTGGCGCTGTTTCTATCCTCCGACGACAGCGCGATGATTACTAAGCAATGCTACCAGGTCGATGGCGGACTGCGTTAGCCGCCTCGACAAAAATGGACTTGATCGCGGGACTTTCGCGGGCGCATCTTCCCGATTCTACGGCGGCTCAGACAAAAGACCGCCCGAATAGGGGAGAGAACGATGACAGTTGCCCGCATTCTGGACGACAAGGGGCGCGACGTTTTCACCACTCAGCCGCATCGCACCCTGAAGGAAGTCGTAGAGCTCCTCGCCGAAAGAGGCGTGGGAGCGGTGGTCGTATCGGACGCTTCGCTCAGCGTTCTGGGCATACTTTCGGAACGCGACGTGGTCCGCGTCATCGCCAAGCATGGCGCGTCCGCGCTCGACGATCCGGTGTCGCGTTACATGACGCCGAAGGTCATCACCGTCACGCGCGACGACACCATCGACCACGTCATGCAGACGATGACGGCGGGCCGGTTTCGCCATGTTCCGGTCGTGGAGGGCGGGCGCCTGATCGGCATCATCTCGATCGGCGACGTCGTCAAGCGCCACGTCAACGCGCTCGACAGCGAGCGGCAGGCTTTGCGCGAATATATCGCGACGGCTTAATTCTGAGCGGGTCAGCGCGCCGTGGAGCGTACAGCCCCGGCGGCGTCCTGTCCCGCGCTCGAGTTCCACATGCTCGCTGGATTTCGGCGGCCGCCTTGCGGACCGCCTCGCGGCCGAGCGCGATCAATTCGTCGGCGCGATGGAACTCGAACATGCCGACGTCGCCGACCTTGAGCTGCACCAGCGCGTCCGGCGGATCGCCGGCCAGCCTCGAGCGCATGATGCGGTCCTGGAGAATGTCGAAGGCGCTGACCATCGAGGTCATGAGGCCTGGCGCCGCGGCCTCCCCGTTGACCTGGTCGACTCCGTTCCCGCCGCGCCACCACCGCGCGATCATGCCGCTGCTGCTTCGTTGGCCGGTTCATCGACTGCGGGCGGGCGCTCCGGACGGCCGAACGGGTCCTGAATGACGGCGCCGCGGCCGAAGCGGTCGCTTGAAATATTGAGCGCGATGACCCGCTCGGCGCCGAGCGCGCGCGCGACGCTGACCGGAACCGGATTGACGATTGCGCCGTCGAACAGCCAGCGCCCGTCGACCTTCACCGGCTCGAATACGCCGGGCAGGGCGTAGGAGGCGCGGATCGCGTCGACCAGCGGGCCGCGCCGGAGCCAGATCTCGTGTCCGCCGCCGATCTCGGTGGCGACAGCCGCGAACCGGACCGGCAAATCCTCGATGCGAAGCCCGCCAAGCGCCGCCTCGAGCCTCGTGCGCAGCCGCTGGCCGCCGATCAGGCCGCTGCCGGTGAAAGAGAAATCGAGCAGGCCGAACACCCGCCGCCGGGTCAGGGAGCGGGCGAAGGCCTCGAGCATGTCGAGCCGGCCGGCCGCGTAGCAGCCGCCGACCAGCGTGCCGATCGACGAGCCGACCACGACGTCGAGCCGCAAGCCCAGCGCGTCGAGCTCCCGCAGCGCGCCGATGTGGGCCCAGCCGCGCGCCGCGCCCGCTCCGAGCACGATCCCGACTTTCGCTCGGCGGGACCGTCCGCCGCCCGACGCGGGGTCAGCGTCAATTCTGCGATAGGCCGCCCTGAACATCGCCCAACTCGTCTGGAAATGGCCTCCCTGCCCGCCTTCCGCTAGGAAACTTAAGCTTGCGCGCCAGATATCGCCAGACAATTAACGTCAAGTTGTTCGATCCGGCGCGACCTTAGGACCGTTGGCTTTGCGTCGCCGACCATCAGCCGTTGGTCGTCAATGGCTCGATGAATACGAGCCGGGCCGTGTCGCCGTCCGTCTCGACCCGGCGGTAGAAGCACGACCGCCGGCCGGTATGGCAGGCGCCGCCGTCGCCGGCGACGGTGACGAAAGCCAGAAAGGCGTCCTGGTCGCAGTCGACGCGCATTTCGACCAGCGTCTGGGTTTGGCCCGAGGTGTCTCCCTTGCGCCACAGCGCGCCGCGCGAGCGCGACCAGTAGTGGACGATTCCGGTCGCGAGCGTCGCCCGCAAAGCGGCCTCGTTCATGTGGGCGACCATCAGCACGTCGCCGCGCGACGCGTCGATCGTGACGCAAGTGGCGAGGCCGTCGGCGCCGAACTTCGGATCGAACGCGCCGCCCTCCTCCCGGTCGCTTGTCGCGCCGGGCCTCGCTGTCGATCTGACGCTCTCGTTCATCCCCGTCTCTCGTCGCGCGCTGGCTGTTCCGCCGCTTCCTAAGGCCTCGATTTCGGCTTTCTCGCGACCTATATAGGGAACGTTGAGGATCGGATCAGGATGATCAACGAGATCTACAATCAGCGCATCCTTGAGCTCGCGGGCAACATTCCGCGGCTCGGGAGGCTCGCGAACCCGGACGCCAGCGCCAAGGCGCACTCGCGGCTGTGCGGTTCGACCGTGGTGATCGACCTTTGCGTCAAGGATGGGCGGGTGGTCGATTTTGCTCATGACGTGAAGGCGTGCGCGCTCGGTCAGGCGTCGTCGTCGTTGATGGCTCGCCATGTCGATCGGCGCGACCGCCGAGGAGCTCAACGAGCTGCGCGACCGCATGACCCGGATGCTGAAGGCGAACGGTCCGCCGCCCGACGGCAAATGGGCCGAATTCGCCGTGCTCGAGCCGGTGCGCGACTATAAGGCCCGCCACGCCTCCACGCTTTTGACATTCGACGCGGTCGCCGACGCGCTGGCTCAGATCGCCGCGCGCGAGGCGGCTCGCGAGGCCGCGCCGGCGTCGTGAGCGCGTTCGTTCTCCGCGCCGCGCCGCGCCGCCCACGCGCTGATCCGCTTCTACCAGCTCACGCTTTCGAGCCTGATCGGCCGGCAATGCCGATATTTGCCGACCTGTTCGGCCTATGCGGACGAGGCGATCGAGCGCCATGGCCTTTGGGCCGGCTCCTGGATGGGCGTGGCGCGCGTGTGCCGCTGCCACCCTTGGGGCGGCTCCGGCTACGATCCGCCGCCCGATCGCTTTCCCCCGAACGCCTCATGGGCGCAGCCCTGGCGCTATGGACGCTGGCGCTCAGCGCGAGTGAGCCTTGCCTCTCCCGCTCCCGGCCTTTATGGACGGGCGCCGTTCCTGACACAGCCCTGAAGAGATCTCACCGATGGCCGAGCCGCGCCGGGCCGCCGCAACTCTGCCTCGCTTCGAAGGCGGCCGCTTCCTCATTGTCGAGGCGCGCTATTACGAGGCGATCGGCGCCGACCTGCTGGCCGGCGCGACCCGCGCGATCGAGGCCGCGGGCGCGACCTACGACCTCATCAGCGTGGCCGGGCGCCCTGGAGATTCCGGCCGGCATGGCGATCGCTCTCGACGCGGCGAAGGCGGCAGGCCGGCCTTATGACGGCGCCGTCGCGCTCGGCTGCGTCATCCGCGGCGAGACCTTTCATTTCGAGATCGTCGCCGGCGAGTCGGCCCGGGCGCTGATGGACATGTCGGTCGAGCGGCGGCTCGCGCTCGGCAACGGCGTCCTCACCACCGAGACGATCGAACAGGCCGAGGAGCGCGCCGACCCTGAGCGCGGCGACAAAGGGGGCGACGCGGCGCGGGCGGCGATCGGCCTCGCCCATCTCGCCCGCGGCCTGGGCAAGCGATGAAACGGTCCGACCGGCGCTCGGCGGCGCGGCTCGCGGCCTCGCAGGCGCTCTATCAGATGGAGATCACCGGCAAGGGCCTCAACGATATCCTCGCCGAGTTCGAGGCCCACTGGATCGGGCGCGAGATCGAGGGCGACGCCTATACGCCCGCCGACCCGGCGTTCTTTCGCGACGTGGTCTCCGGCGTGCTGCGCGATCAGCTGCCGATCGACCGCGGCCTCGACGACACGCTCGCCAAGGGCTGGCCGCTGCGCCGGGTCGAAGCGCTCATGCGCGCCATCCTGCGCGCGGCCTTCTACGAATTGCGCAACCGCCCGGACGTGCCGGCGCGGGTGGTGGTGACCGAATATGTCGACGTCGCCGCCGCCTTCTTCGGCCCCGAGGAGAGCGGCATGATCAACGCGGTGCTCGACGCGCTGGCGCGCCAGACGCGGCCGGCCGAGTTCGCCGCGGACCGATAAGCCGGCTTGGCGGGCCGAACTCGCGGCCTGACCCGCTGGGCGCGCTGCTGTAAGTCGAATGCCCAGCGTTTCCGCTGCGTCAAGTCGAAATGCGGGTTTGTTACGAAATTCCTGTGGATAACGCATCTACGGGCGATTTACTCCGCATTAACCATCGCCGATCACTTTCTTCGTCGCGTCGCGAGGCCTAACCTCCTGATTCGCGTTGCGAAACAAGTCGTTGAGGAGTCTGCGCCATGCGATCGGCCGACCTATCCGAAGGCTTCTCCGGCCTCAAGCAATGGTCCGAGCCGGTCATCTACGATCGGCTGATCGCCGCCTACTTCAAACTCATCAGCGACCGGGAGCTGGCGCGCAACCTGACGCGCCTGCACGCTCGCGTCTGGCGCGCGCTCATCGGCGGCGACATGGAGGGGTTCGAGGAATTGCGCGAGACGCTGGTCGGCGAGCTCGAGCCCTGCAATCTGACGCTCGATCATCTGGCCGAAGTCGACGGCGAGATCATGATCGAACTGCTCGACGTGGTGATGGCCCGCTACAATCGCTCGCATCGCACCGCGCGGGCCTATCATCTCGCGCTGATGGAGCTGGCCGGACGATTGCGGCCCACGCGGCTGGCCGCGTGAGGACCGTCGGGAAGCCTCACAATTGTTCGCGCAGGCGCTTTCCTCTGATCTCGCGATAGAAGGGCCGTGGTCGGCGCTTGTCGAGGCCGCCTTCGAGCGCTTGCGCAAGGTCGTCGAGCGCCGCGTGGGTGATCGCGGGCAGATCGAGGCTCCGCGCTTCGTCGAGCGGCGTCCAGACAAGTTCGACCAATTCCGCCTCGGAATGAACGGCGCCATCGATGCGCTTGGCGATGAAGCGCGCGTCGACGATGAGAAAGCGGGCGTCGAAGCGTCTGGAGCGTCCGGGCGGGGTGATCGCGCGGGCAAGGAAGTCGATGGCGTCGAGCGCCGGATGGACGCCGGTCGCGGCGAAGCGGGTCCAGGCGCCGGGCGGCGGATTTTCCGGCGCGCCATAGTCGGCGACGCCGATCGCGAGACCCGTTTCCTCGAACGTTTCGCGGATCGCGGCCAGCGCCAGCGCTCGCGCGAAGCCGGGCGAGGGCCGGCGCACCCGTGTGTTGAGCTTCTCCTCGACATGCGCGTCGAGCGCGCCGGCCGCCGCCATGCGCCGGTCCTCAGGCTCGACCCGGCCGCCGGGAAAGACGAACTTGCCCGGCATGAACCGGTGCCCCGCATGTCGCTTGCCCATCAGCACCCGCGACGCGCCGCGCTCCGAATGTTCGACCACGATAAGCGTCGCCGCGTCGCGCGGGCGCAGCGCTCGCGGCGAAGAGGCGGGCTCGATCACGTTCTGTCGCTGAGATGCGATCCGAACCCGTGCATGCCCAGCGCCCATTGCTGGCCGACGATCGCGCCCTTGGCGCGAGGCAAGATCAGCAGGCTCGCCACCAGGGTCACCAAGAGCCAGAATGCCGCAACCCAAATGAGCGACGAATTCGGCCAGGTTTCGTCCGACATCAGGATGCCGGCGCCGACGACGTGGGCGACGATCAACAGCGTGATGTAAGCCGGCGCGTCGTCCGCCCGGTGACCGCTGAGCTCCTCGCCGCAGACCTGGCAGGCGTTGACGACCTTGAGATAGGAGCGAAACAGGCGGCCCCGGCCGCAGGACGGACAACGTCCAAAAAAGCCGCGCGTCATCGCCTCGCGCAGCGAGCGGTCTGGCGGGGGCGTCGGAATACGCCAAATGCGGGTCATGTCGTTCATCGACGTCTGCCCTTGTAGATCGGCTTGCGCGGCGCGGAAGCGCCCCGACTTCGCACGCGCGACTCGGAGCCGGCGCGCACAATCTCGAACCTGAGCGCCCCGGCGAACGGAGCGGCCTCGACGAGGCGGACATTGACCGAGCCGCCCAGCCGGAACGTTTCCTTGGTCCGCGTCCCCACGAGCGCGCGGTTGGCCTCCTCGAAGCGGAAATAATCGTCGCCCAGGGTCGCCGCCGGCACGAAGCCGTCAGCTCCGGTCTCGCTCAGTTTCACGAACAGGCCGACGCGCGTGACGCCAGCGATGCGGCCCGCGAAAATGGCGCCGACGCGATCGGCCAGATGCGCCGCGATCACGCGGTCCACGGTTTCCCGTTCGGCCGCCATCGCCCGCCGTTCGGCGCCGGAGATATGCTCGGCGATCTGCGCCAGTTCGCCCGCGCGCATGTCGTTCAGGCCGTCCGGGCCGAGGTTCAGCGCGCGGATCAGCGCGCGATGGACGATGAGATCGGCGTAGCGGCGGATGGGCGAAGTGAAATGCGCGTACCGGCGCAGGTTGAGGCCGAAATGGCCGTAGTTCTCGTGGCTGTATTCGGCCTGCGCCTGGGCGCGCAAAACCACCTCGTTGACCAGGGCCTCGACCGCCTGGCCGCGCACGCGGCTCAAGACGCCGTTGAAATGCGACGGGCGCACGCGCTCGCCCTTGGCCAGCTTGACGCCGATGGTGCGCAGGAACTCGATCAGATCGTCGAGCTTCTCCACGCTCGGCGCGTCGTGGGCGCGATAGAGGAGAGGCGAATGCGCGGCTTCGAGCGACTCGGCGGCGGCGACATTGGCGAGGATCATGAACTCCTCGATCAGCCGATGCGCGTCGAGCCTCTCCGGCCAGCGCACGTCCTTGAGGCGCCCCTCAGAGTCGAGAACGAGCTTGCGCTCGGGCAGATCGAGATCGAGCGGATCGCGGCGCTCGCGCTCGATTCTGATGACCGAATGGGCGGCGTAAAGCGGCTTCAGCACGCTGTCGAGGAGCGGCTTCGGTCGTCTCGTCCAGCCGCCCGTCGATCGCGGCCTGGGCCTGCTCGTAAGAGAGCTTGGCGGCGGAGCGCATCATGATGCGGTGAAACTTATGCGAGCGCTTGCGCCCGTCGGCGCCCAGAACCATGCGCACCGCGAGCGCCGGCCGATCCTCGTGCGCGCGCAGCGAGCAGAGGTCGTTGGAGATGCGCTCCGGCAGCATCGGCACGACCCGGTCGGGGAAATAGACCGAGTTGCCGCGCTCGAGCGCCTGCCCGTCCATCGCCATGCCCGGACGAACGTAGGCCGCGACGTCGGCGATGGCGACGGTGACGACGAAGCCGCCCGGGTTTTCAGGATCGGAATCGAGCACGGCGTGGACCGCGTCGTCGTGGTCCTTGGCGTCGGGCGGATCGATGGTGACGAGCGGCAGCGCGCGCCAGTCCTCGCGCGGGGGGGTCAGCCGAACCGGCCGCGCGGCTTCGGCTTCTCTCAGCGCCGCGGGCGAAAAGACATGCGGGATATGATGCGTCTCGAGCGCGATGAGGCTCACCGCGCGCTCGGACTTGACCGAGCCGATCGTCTCGACCACGCGCGCGGGCGGCGACCCCAGCCGGCCTTCGCGCAACGGCTCAATGGCGACGAGGTCGCCGTCCCGCGCTTCGCCCGCCATGCCTGCGGGCACGAAATATTCGCGCCCCGCCGCGCGCTTCTCGACCGGAAGCGCGCGCCCCGAACCGTCCGCCGACGACGCGATAGACCGCGAACGTCGCGCGCCTTCATCTTGTCGAGGATCTTGACCACCCGGCCGGAATAGGCGGGCGCTTTCGGACCCGCGTCGGCGTCGAACTCGACCCGCATCAAAACCCGCGCCCCAAGGCCCGGAGTCGGAGCGCGGTCGCGTTTGGCGCGGGAGCGCCGCACCAGAATGCGGGGCGGCGGTCCCGTCGCCGGTCCATTCCGCGGGCTTGGCGATCAGTTCGCCGTCGCGGGCGAGTTCGGCGATGTCGGCGACGACGAGCGAGGGCAGGCGACCCTGGACAGTCAGCGCCTTGCGGCCGCGCGCGACGGCGCCCTCGGCCTGCAAATCCTTGATCAGGAGCTTCAATTCCGCTTTCGCGTTCGCCCTTCACGCCGAAGGCGCGGGCGATGTCGCGGTTGGTGACTCGCGCCGGCGCCCGCTCGCCATTGGGCGCGGGGGCCCCGCCGATAAAGGCCATGACCTCCTCGCGCGAAGGAAGCGCGGCGGCTCTCGGCTCCACCGCGCCGTGGACGGCGCGGGGCGCGCGCCGATGAATTTTTTGATTTTGCAAGGCTTCCACTTCTTAAGGGCCGCGGAAGCGTCCCATGCCGAAGGTAAGTTCGAAGGCCCCCAGAAACAAGCGGCGCGCTCTGGGCCTGGTCAGCGTCCTGTGGTCTTGTCGATCCTGAGCAGCGTGAACAGCTTCATCGGCGCAAGTTCGCTGCGCTCGACGATGAGCGCGTCGGGGCGCGAATCGATCCAATTTCCGACAGCGGAATAGGGAAAGTTGGGATGCCAGCCGAGCCAGGCGGCGGCCGTTTCCATCCGGCGCTCGATGTCCGCGCGAAGCCCGTCCAGCGCGGCGAAGTGATTCATGACGATCAGGGCGCCGCCCGGCCTTAAGACCCGCCAGGCCTCCGCGAGCGCGCGCTCCGGACTGGGAACGACGCTCATCACATAAGGCGCAAGCGCGACGTCAAACGCGGCGTCGGGAAATTCGAGCGCGGCGGCGTCCATGACATGGAGCCCCTTGACCTGCGCCAGCCCCTTGCGCTCGACGCGCGCGCGCGCCGCGCGCAGCATCGGCGCTGAGATGTCGATGCCCGTCACCAGCACATTGCCCGGCAGGAGCGGCAGTTCGAGCCCAGTGCCGACGCCGACCACGAGGATCTCGCCGCCGGGACCCGCGGCCTCGGCTGCCGCGCGCGCCGCCGCGGCCCGGCCAGGATGGAAGGGCAGATCGAAGATAAGGTCGTAGATCGGCGCCCAGCGGCTGTATGCCGCTTCCGCCGTATGCCCGGCATAAGCCTGCGTCGCGTTGATCGGATTCATCGTCGGGCCCTCCCCGACAAGCTCGCTGCCTGCGCCGCGCCCTCGCTCAGACTGATCCAACGCATTATAGCACGAACCTGCGCCGCCGCGACGAGGCCGGCCCGCCCCGGGGCTGGCGCCATGGAGGGGTCCTATCATGATTGACCATATCGGCCTTGCGGTCTCCAATATGGAGCGATCGAAAGCTTTCTATTTAAATGCACTCAAACCGCTCGGCATTGGCGTCATCGCGGAAGTGTCAGCGGAGGAGACGGGCGGCGACGCCCATGCCGGCTTCGGCAGGGAGAATAAGGCGTTCTTCTGGATTGGCGGCGGCGCCAAGCCCAAAGGCGGAACCCATGTCGCATTTACGGCTCGCACACGGGCCGAGGTCGATTCGTTCTACCGGGCGGCTTTGGCCGCCGGCGGGCGGGACAATGGCGCGCCTGGGTTAAGGCCTTACTACCACGCGCACTACTACGGGGCCTTCGTCTTCGATTCCGACGGCAACAACATCGAAGCGGTGTGCCATCGTCCGGAATGAAGGCCCGAGCGCCGGGCCGCGAACTATCCGCGCTTGGAGGCGGCGGATTTCGGCTTGGTCGTCCCAGCCTTCTTGCGCACTGGTTGTCGGGGCGCGGCGGGTTTCGCTCTGGCTTTCCCGCCGTCAGCGGCCACAGTCTTGGCCGGCGGTTTCGCTCGCTGAGTCTTGCCTCTAGCCGGCGCCCGTTTCGCCGCCTTACGCGGTTGAGCCGCAGGCTTGCCCTCGCGCTCGGCGATGAGTTCCAGAGCTTGCGAGAGCCTGACGGAATCCGGGGCGGTTCCCTTCGGAATGGTCGCATTGACCTTGCCCCAGTTGACATAAGCGCCGTAGCGCCCGTCACGCACGGTGACTGGCCCGCCATCCGGATGCTCGCCCACCAGCCGCCCGGTCACGCCGCCGCCCGCCGTCTTGGCTTTGAGCAGTTCGATCGCCTCATCGAGGGTGAGGCTCGCCGGGTCGGTCCCCTTCGCGATGGTGGCGTTGATCTTGCCGTGGTTCACGTAGGAGCCGAACCGGCCGGACTTCACGCTAACCTTGCCACCCTCCGGGTGCTCGCCAAGGTCGCGCCCAGCCCCGGCGCCGAAGCGGGAGCCGCCTGCGCCGCTCTCCTTGGCGACGATCAGGTCGATCGCCCGGTTGCCGCCGATTTCGAGCACATCGTCGTCTCGGCCGAGGTTGGCGTAAGTCTTCCCGTGCTGCACATAGGCGCCGTAGCGGCCAATGCCCGCAAGAATCGTCTCGCCGCTCGTCGGATGGCGCGCGACCTCGCGCGGCAGGGCGAGCAAGGCCAGCGCCTTCTCGAGGGTCACGTCCTCTGCGCTAAGCCCGCGCGGCAAAGATGAGCGCTTCGGCTTGTCGCCTTCTCCCTGCTGAATGTACTCGCCGAAGCGCCCGTTGCGTAAGGTGATCTCCTCGCCCGTTGCCGGGTCTTGGCCGAGCACCCGGACGCCTGGCCGATCGCCTTCTGAGCTCTCTGCTCCGCTCGGCGCCAGAACGCGCGAGAACCTGCACTCCGGATAGCGCGAGCAGCCGATGAAGGCGCCATATTTGCCAAGCTTCAGCGACAATTGGCCCTCGCCGCAAAGCGGGCAGAGACGCGGATCGACGCCGTCGCCGCGCGCGGGAAAAATATGGGGCCCCAGAAGCTCGTTCAGGCTGTCGAGCACCTGCCGGGTGCCAAGATCCTTGATGTCGGTCACGGCGCTGGAGAAATCGTTCCAGAAATCGCGTAGCAGCGCTTTCCAGTCGATCTCGCTGTTCGACACTTGATCGAGCTTCTCCTCGAGATCGGCGGTGAAATCGTAGCCGACATATTTGGCGAAGAAGGATTCGAGGAAGGCGGTCACGATCCGGCCCTTGTCCTCGGGATAGAGCCGCTTCTTCTCCAGCCGCACGTAATCGCGATCCTTGAGCACGGCGATGGTCGAGGCGTAGGTCGAGGGGCGGCCGATGCCGAGCTCCTCCATCCGTTTGACCAGCGTCGCTTCGGTGTAGCGCGGCGGCGGCTCGGTGAAGTGTTGGCTCGCTTCGATCCGTTCCGTGGTGAGCTTCTCGTCTTGGCGCATCGCCGGCAGGCGGCCCGACTCCTCGTCCTGCTCGTCGTCCCGGCCTTCCTGGTAGAGGGCTAGAAAGCCTGGAAAGCGCACGACCTGGCCGGTAGCGCGGAATTCAAGCTTGCGCGCGCCGGCTTCAGCCAGAATGTCGACGGTCGTGCGCTCGAGCTCCGCGCTTTCCATCTGGCAAGCGACCGTGCGCGTCCAGATCAGTTCATAGAGCTTCGCCTGCTCAGGCTCGAGATGACGGGCGACGTCGCGCGGACGCTTCGTCATGTCGGTCGGACGGATCGCTTCATGCGCCTCCTGCGCGTTCTTGGCTTTGGCCGTGTACTTGCGCGGCGCGGAGGGCACGTAATTGTCGCCGAAATCCTTGGCGATGACGCGCCGCGCGGACGCGACCGCCTCGGGCGCGAGATCGACGCCGTCGGTGCGCATATAAGTGATGAGGCCGGCCGCGCCGTCGCCGACGTCGACGCCTTCGTAGAGGCGCTGCGCGATCTGCATGGTGCGCGCCGGCGCTAGGCCGAGCTTGCGCGACGCCTCCTGCTGCAGGGTCGAAGTTGTGAACGGGGGATAAGGGTGGCGTTTGACCGGCTTCGATTCGATCGCGGCGACCGAGAAAAGCGCCTGCTCCAGCCCCGTCTTGAACGCTTCGGCCTCGGCGCCCGAGCCGATGTCGAGGCGGCTGATCTTCTTGCCGTCGGCGCCGACCAGCCGGGCGGTGAAGGGCGCGTTCGCTTGCGTTCGCAAATGGGCGATGATCGACCAATATTCGCGCGCGACAAACTTTTCGATCTCGAGCTCCCGGTCGCAGACGATGCGCAGGGCGACCGACTGCACCCGGCCGGCCGAGCGCGCGCCCGGCAGCTTGCGCCACAGGACCGGGGACAAGGTGAAGCCGACCAGATAGTCGAGCGCGCGGCGCGCCCGGTAGGCGTCGACGAGGGCCTCGTCGATCTCGCGCGGATTGCGCATCGCCTCCTGGACGGCGTCCTTGGTCACCGCATTGAACACCACGCGATCGACGCGCTTGTCCTTGAGCAGCTTCTTGCCCTTGAGAATTTCATGAATGTGCCAGGAGATCGCCTCACCTTCCCGGTCCGGGTCGGTCGCCAGGATCACGCGGTCGGCGTTCTTCACGGCTCCGCCGATGTCGCTAAGCCGCTTGGCGGCCTTGGCGTCGACCTCCCAGCGCATGGCGAAATCATCGTCCGGGTCGACCGAACCATCTTTGGCCGCCAGATCCCGCACATGGCCGAACGACGCGTAGACGCCGTAGTCCTTGCCCAGGTACTTGTTGATGGTCTTCGCCTTGGCAGGCGACTCGACGATCACGACTTTCATTTAGGAGGTTTCCTTTGAGCGGCCGACGAGGCGGTCCCGATTGCCTTCGGCCGTTCGACCGCGGGATATGGAGAGGCCTAGGCCACCTGTCAAATTGCCGGTCCGGCGGCGCCGGGCTCTGAGCGTATTTCAAACCACGCCCAACACCCGTACGCGCCACCATGCGGCTTGCGCGCCAATTCGCGAAACGCGACGCGCATTTCGCTGTTCGCAATGCTGGCGAACCCCTCCAAACGTTGCGCTATCAGCCCGTCCGTGCGAGGACGCGTCCTTCCGTCCCCTTCAAGATGAGAGGCCGCCATGGCGGACGCCGCTTCCAAACCCGTTTGGTTCATCACCGGCTGCTCGACCGGATTCGGTCGCGAACTCTCGGTCATCCTGCTGAAGCGCGGCTACCGGGTCGTCGTGACGGCGCGCGACAAGGCGAAGGTCGACGATATCGTCGCCGACCATCAGAAGAGCGGCCTTGCGCTTGCGCTCGACGTCGACAAGCAGGATCAGATCGACGCGGCGGTCAAGGCGGCCGAGGCGCGCTTCGGCCGCATCGATGTCCTCGTCAACAATGCTGGCTACGGTTATCTCGCGGCCATCGAGGAAGGCGACGACACAGACGTGCGCGCGATGTTCGACACCAATTTCTTCGGCCTCGCCGCCATGACGCGCGCCGTGCTGCCGATCATGCGCGCCCAGAAGTCAGGAGCGATCGTCAACGTCTCCTCGATGGGCGGCTTCATCGGGTTTCCCGGCTCCGGCTATTACGCAGCGACCAAATTCGCCGTTGAGGGCCTGTCCGAGTCCCTTTCCAAAGAGGTCGAGCCGTTGGGGATCAAGGTGATCATCGTCGAGCCCGGCCCCTTCCGCACCGACTGGGCCGGCCGCTCTCTGAAGACGCCAAAGAAGCCTGTCGACGCCTATGCCGAGACGGCGATCGGGCGGCGGCGCCAGATCCAGAGCTACAGCGGAAATCAGCCGGGCGATCCTGTCCGCGCGTCCGAAGCGATCATCGCTGTGGTCGAACAGGACCATCCGCCGCTCCGGCTGCCGCTTGGCGCATTCGCTTACGAAGCGATGGGGGCCGAGATCGAAGCTGTGCGGAAAGAGCACGCTTCGCTCGAAGCGGTGGCTCGCGGCGCGGACTATCCAAAGGTGAGCTGAGCGCGTTGGGCGGCTCAAGCCGGAAACCTCGCGCATAGCGATCCTTCGTAAGGGGACGCACATGGCGGATCCGTTCAACCTCGCGCGCTTCGTCGACGCCCAGGCGCCGCTTTACGAGGAGGTTCGTCGGGAGCTCAAGGCCGGGCGGAAGCAGAGCCACTGGATGTGGTTCATCTTTCCCCAGATCGCCGGCCTCGGACAGAGCCCGATGTCGATCCGTTTCGCGATCGCCTCGCTGGACGAGGCGAAGGCTTATCTGGCGCATCCGGTTCTCGGCGCGAGGATGAGGGAGTGCGCGACGCTGGCGCTCGGTGTCGAAAACAAGACCGCGCGCGAAATCTTCGGCCCGGTTGACGAGATGAAGTTCCGCTCGTCCATGACCCTGTTCGCTCGGGCCGCGCCGGACGAAGCGATATTCCAGCGCTGCATCGACAAATATTTCGCTGGCGGCCCCGACCCGGCCACGAGTGCGAGGCTTTAGGGCGCTCGTTCCGCTGCAACGAGGATTGTTGCGATATTTGGCTCTTATAGCATTAGGTATTGGTCGCGAACGACGATTCAGCCACAGCGTCATGGCCGCGATAAGCGAGGCTTGTCCCGGCCATCCACGCCCACCCGCGCAAAGCCTCTGGTCGCGTTGCTGGAAAGCTAATAATATCAAATGATTACCCTCAAGGCCCCTCTACGATCGCAGTGCGTGGACGGCCGGTCAACCCCCGGATCTTAGTCCGGGGGGACGACGGCTAAACATCGATAGCGCGGTCGCAAAGAGACTGACTAACAGCCATCGACATTTTGTTGCGGAAATCCGAGCTTCATGTTACTGTCTTTCCAATCGACCGACGCAGCTCGCCCGCTCTCACGACGAGGGGTAGGCGGGAGAGTGCGTGTGACGTTCGAGACGAAGTATGACAGGGGAAAAGATTTTTTTATTTTAATCGGTCGTAACGCTTTGAAATAACTCGATTCCGAAAAATAAACGCTAGTAAACACCAGCATTTTTACTAGCGCTTACTAGCGTTTATTGGCGGTTACTAGCGCTTACGCGCGTTTATTTTGTTCCTTTGGACGCTGCCCGGGGAGCCGCGCGGACAGCTGTCGCTTGTTGACACCCGGGCGGTCGAACAGGATTGAAGCGCTTCGCGTTTTGGCTCAAGCATGGCATTCGGAATCGCCCCGTCAACGATGATCGCTCCGCCGCCGCCCGTCTTCGCCCAGCGCCATCTCCTCGGCGTCGAGTATCTGTCGCGAGACGAGATCGTGGCGCTGCTCGATCTTGCCGATGAGGCGGTGACGATCTCCCGCCAGGTCGAGAAGAAGCGGGGCACCTTGCGCGGCCGCACGCAGATCAATCTGTTCTTCGAGGCGTCGACCCGCACGCAATCGTCGTTCGAGCTTGCGGGCAAGCGGCTCGGCGCAGACGTGATGAACATGGCGGTCGGGGCGTCGAGCGTAAAAAAGGGCGAGACGCTGATCGACACCGCCATGACGCTCAACGCCATGCGGCCCGACATTCTGGTGGTGAGGCACCACTATGCGGGCGCCGTGCATTTCTTGGCTCGCAAAGTCGATTGCTCGGTGGTCAACGCCGGCGACGGCGCGCATGAGCATCCAACCCAGGCGCTGCTCGACGCCCTCACGATCCGGCGCAATCTTGGCCGCATCGAGGGTCTCACCGTCGCGATCTGCGGCGACATCCTCCACTCGCGCGTGGCGCGCTCGAACATCCTGCTGCTCAGCAAACTCGGCGCTTACGTGCGCGTCGTCGGCCCCTCGACTCTCCTGCCATCAGGCGTGGAGCGCATGGGCGTCGAAGTCGCCCATGACATGCGCTCAGGCCTCAAGGACGCGGACATCGTCATGATGCTGCGTCTGCAGCGCGAGCGCATGACCGGCGCTTTCGTGCCGTCGGCGCGCGAATATTTCCGCTATTTCGGGCTCGATGAGGAAAAGCTCGGCTACGCCAAGCCGGGCGCGCTCGTCATGCATCCGGGGCCGATGAACCGCGGGGTCGAGATCGACACGCTGGTCGCCGACAGCGCGCAGTCGCTCATCCGCGAACAGGTGGAGATGGGCGTCGCCGTGCGGATGGCGGTGCTCGAGGCGCTCGCGCGCAACATTCCGAACGCATGACGTCATCCGGTCGCCGTGTCGCGACCGCGACTTTCAACCGAGCACGAAGCGCGAGAACGCCAAGGCTTGTCGCGCGGCCTCGTCCATCTGGGCTTCGTCCGCGCCGTCGCTCAGATCGCGCCAGACCCTGATGTCGGCGCCGACCTGGCCGCCCATCTTCACGAACGGCTCCATGACGACCGCGCCGGAATATCCGATCTCGCGCAGCCCGGTCCCGATTTCGTGCCAGGGCAGGCCGCCTTTGCCGGGAACGCGCCGATTGTTCTCGCCAGTATGGAAATGGCCGAGCAATGGCCCCGCGGTGCGGATAGCCTTCCCGAAACTATCCTCCTCGATGTTCATATGGAACGTATCGAGCATAACCTTGACGTTGGGCTTGCCGATCTCCCGGACGAAAGCGACCCCCTCCTCGGCAGTGTTGAGAACATGGTTCTCGAACCGGTTGAGCACTTCGAGGCACAGATTGACGCCGAGATTGGCTGCAAAATCGGCGAGGCTCGAGATGCCCTCCAAGCCTCGCGCCCGGTCTCCCAGCTTGTCGACTGGCTTCGAATAGTCGATCGGCCAATAAGAATGGAGGGCGCCGCCGATGATGCGGATATCGAGCTTGGCGAGGTTAGTCAGCGTCTCTTCAAAAAAGGCGCGGCCCGCTTTTCTGACCGCCGGGTCGGCGGAAGACAGGTTTCGGTGCTGGGACGGACCCAATCCGGCTGTGATCGTAACGCCATTGTCGCGCGCGGAGCGGCCGACTTCAGCGATATGCGCGGGGCTGTAGCTATTCAGATGATGAGCGGCGATTTCGATCACGTCGAAACCCAGCTTGGCGACTTTCTCGACATATTTCAGGCAGTCGGCGCTCCACTCCTGCTCCCAGTACGAGTAATAAATGCCGAATTTCACTTGCGCCTCCATTCCTGAAGCAAAGCCTTCGCCGCTCGCGTTACAGAACCGTCTGCGCCGCTAGCCGGGGCTGTCTCTTCGCGCCCTCGCGTTTCCACGCGGAAGTTCACAGGCTCGAATGCATGCCGAACCGGATCATGGATGTCCTCTCTCAAGCGGCGCGCCGCTCGCGCCAACCGCTTTGAGCCGGGGGCGGGCCGGCCCGGTCGATTCCCGCACCTTCAGGGTACAGGGAAGTTCGATCCGCTCGACGTCGTTCTTCGCCTCGCCCTTGAGGCGTCGCATCAGGAGGCGCCACGCGGCGGAGGCGAAATCGTCGACCGGCTGCGCGACGGTGGTCAGATAGGGGCTGAGCGCCGACATCCAGTCGAAGTCGTCGAAGCCGACAATCGACACGTCGCCGGGGATCTCCAGGCCAAGGCCGCGCGCAACCTTGATCGAGGCCAGGGCGCAAACGTTTGTGAGGGCGAAAATCGCGGTCGGCCGATCGGCGCGGTTGAGTTCGAGTTCGATCGCGCCGCGCAAGCTTTCGAGATCATGGCCGCCGTAGATGACGCGGTCGCGCCCTTTAAGGCCCCCCTCGCTGAGAGCGCGGCGGCAGCCGGCGATGCGCTGTTCGATATTGTCGAGGCGCTTCGAATGGGCGAGAACGGCAATGTCGCGGTGTCCCAGGTCAATGAGGCAGCGCGCCGCCGCATAGCCGCCAGCGAAGCCATCGGCGCGCACGGTGTCGAATCCCGGCGATTCGGCCCCACGGTCAATCAGCACCGTCGCGGGCAAGCGTGAGCCTTCCGCTCCCCGTTTGAGCGCGGCCATCGAGCCATCGGCCGCCGGGACAACAATCAGCCCATCGATGCGGCGGGCGATGAGCGCTTCGACACGGCGGCGCTCTTTCGCTACATCCTCGCTGGTGGAGACGATCAGGAGATCATAGCCGTCACGTCCGGCAAGCTCTTCGACCCCATGCACAAGGCTGGCGAAAAACACGTTGGTGATGTCGGGCACGACCATGCCGATCAGTCGCGTGGACCGGCCGCGAAGCGCGCTGGCCGCGGGGTCGAGCCGATAGTCAAGCGCCGCGATCGCTTCGAGCACCTTGCGGCGGCTCGCCTCTCCAACTGGGCGGGCGCCACTGACGACATTGGAGGCGGTGGCGACCGACACACCAGCCCGCAGGGCGACGTCACGAATGGTCGGCGCTCTCCCCATCGACCGTTCGCCTCCCGGAGTTGCCGATACCGAGCCGGGTTCGCAGCCGACTTCTCTATCACGATTTTAGGCTAGGTCTCGCTCAAGCTTGCTGTCAAGCAGCGCGCCAGATGAGCGCGCATCCGCCCGTCTGACGCGTCGGCTCATCGCTGGGTCCAGCCTCCCGGTAGACGATGGAGAGCCCGTCGACATTTGTCGTGCGATAGAAAGTCGGGTGTTTCACAAGGTCGTCTCCTCGAGCCGGCAGGGAAGCAACGCCAAGCCGACGCAAGCCGCCAAGGCCAGGCAGGAGCCCGACCAGAATTGACTCCAACGATGCAACGACTGGATCGCCATGGCTCCCCGCCCGCCGAGGCGGCGTCCATCTGGGACGGCGTCCGGTCCTACGGCGCCGTTCCATCTTTGACGCTCATAGGACGAGTTTGCGACTAGGCTCGGCAGAATGACCAAAAATCCCGCGTCAATGGACGAGCACGGAGAGCGCCCAAGGCTGGATTGGCGCTTTTGCGTGGCCCCCATGATGGATTGGACCGAAAACTTATTTGCTTCAATCCTTTACAGGAATTCGCGCGCACAAAGTGCACACATAGGCTCTACATTTTCTTACTTTTTCGTTCTTGCGCGGGGCCTCGACGGTTCCCGCTAGCGCACGCTGGAATGGCCGCCCTTCAACGTTCGGACTCAGCGACGGCGTCATTCCTGAAGAGGCCAAACTCATACCAAGGGCCCCTCTGACTGACTCACAGGGGGATTCCCTTGGGGCGGGTTTTCTGACTCCATTGGCGCGGGAGATTCGCGCCATGCCATCATGCCATCAGCGGTGAGATTGCGAGAAGACTATTCGGCGGGAGAGCTTCGCACGCTCGCTCGCCGGTCGAAGGACGTCAGCCAGAGCCGTCGTCTTCTGTCGCTGGCCGCGGTTCGAGATGGAATGGACCGGGCGGCGGCGAAGATCGGCGGCATGGATCGCCAGACGCTGCGCGACTGGGTTCATCGCTTCGACGCTTCGGGGCCGGAGGGCCTCATCGACAACCGCACAGAAGGTCCCAAGCCTCGCCTGTCACAGGAACAGTTGGCTCAGTTTGCAAAGATCGTCGAGGCCGGCCGGACCGCGAGAAAGATGGCGTCGTCCGGTGGCGGCGCATCGATCTCAAGCATGTCATCGCCGAGAGGTTGGGCGTCGACTTTCATCCCCGCTATGTCGGAAAGCTTCTGCAGAAGCTTGGCTTCTCGCACATCAGCGCCCGGCCGCGTCATCCGGCTCAGGACGAGCGGATCGTCGAGGCGTTTAAAAAAACTTCCCGCGCGCGCTGAAGGCTCATCTCGAAGGAATCTCCGAGACGACGCCGGTCGAAATCTGGTTTGAGGATGTCCCTCGACGAGCTCGGGATGAGGGCCCGAATTGGACAGAAGAACGGCCTCGTCCGCCAGTGGGCCAGGCGCGGAACGCGGCCAAGACAGCCTGCCGATCAACGCTACGACAACGCCTATCTGTTCGGCGCGATCTGCCCCGCCCGAGGCGTCGGAGCAGCGCTGGCGCTCCCCTACGCGGACACCGACATGATGCAGCTTCACCTCGACGAAATCTCACGCAATGTCGCTGAGGGCGCCCACGCCGTCCTGCCGCTCGATCGCGCCGGATGGCATTCGACAGGCAAGCTCGACGCGCCCAAAAACATCACGCCGATCTTCCTGCCTTCTCGAGCCCCGGAGTTGAACCCGGTCGAAAACGTCTGGCAGTATCTCCGTCAGAATTGGATCTCAAACACCGTCTTCGAAAACTACGACGCCATTGTCGACGCCGCATGCGACGCATGGCGGAAGCGACCGCCAAGCCGGAAACCATCACATCCATCGGCATGCGCGACTGGGCGCACGTCGGTCAGCCGCTATGACAGTTGGTATTAGTTTGAGTCCGGTGTAAGCGGGGCCGAGAGTGGTCGCAGACGCCATCACGGCGGAATTGTTGCCCAGCGATGGATTCCACGCCGAAATTGAGCCGTTCAGATTTGCGAAAATGAATAGCGCGGGTCCTGCGGAGCCAATACCAAAGGACGCCCCGGCCGGATTTGAAACCTAGCCGGGTCGGCCCTGGAGAGCCGCCGACCACGGGCGGCAGAATGTTTAGGAAGTTCGTCGCCGGCGCCGCGGGAGGAGGGAGATCCGCCTGCGCGACGCCGGTCTTGCTGGTCACGGAGAACAGGCTTGTCGTGCCTGTTCCCTGATTCGAGATCCAAAACGGACTCCCTCCCGGAATGGCTGCGACGCCCCACGTATTGACCAGATTGGGGTCGGTTATCGTGGCGAGGCCGCCGACACCCGAGGCGAGGTTTGTCTGCTTGGATTGCGCTTGGGCGGTCCCGGCACCGGCGCATAGCGCGCCGACACCGACGGTGGTCCATGCAATAGCTTGAAATGGCGATAATCTGCTCATCACGTCACTCCCCTTCCGAGGGCCTGACTCAAAAGTCTAGGCCCGCGCGAGCCGCCTGAGGGGGAGTTGGATGCAGGCGAGGGTGATGAAGGCCGCGAGGGTGTCGGCGAGGTTCTCGTAATCCTTGGCCAGACGGCGGTTTCGGCCGAACCACGAAAAGGTCCGTTCGACGACCCAGCGACGCGGCAGGACGATAAATCCTGAACTGTCGTCGGGACGCTTGACGATCTCCACCCGCAGCGGCGGCTGCGCGGCGACGGCGTGTTGGACCTGGCGGGCGTTGTAGCCGCCATCGGCCCAGACGAGTTCGAGCCAATTGAAGCGCTGGCGGATGCGGTCAAACACCAAGCCGGCGCCGTCCCGGTCCTGAATGGCGGCGGAGTGAACCACCACGCGCAAGGGCAAGCCTTCAGTATCGACCAGAGCGTGGATCTTGCGCCCCTTCACCGTCTTGCCGGCGTCATAACCCACTGCGTCTGCTTCACCTTTCGCGCATCCCCCTTTTCGGCCGACTTGAGCGACTGGCTGTCGATCACGCCGGCGCTGGGGCTCGCCTCCCGCCCCAGCCGTTCGCGCAGCGCCGCGCGCAGTTCCTCCCAGATCGCCTCCCACACGCCCTCCCGCTGGAACGCGCGGAAGATGTTGTAGATTGTCGAGCGCGGCGGGAACACCCTGCGCGGCAAATATCGCCATGGGCAACCGGTTCGCAGGAGATAGAAGATCGCGTTCATCACCCAGCGCATGTCGGTCTTGCGCGGCCGTCCACCAAGCTTCGCCGGCGGAATCAGCTGCGCCAGGCGCTCCCATTCCGGATCGGTCAGATCGCTCGGCAGACAGTCCCCAGCTTGGCGATACCGGCTCCGGTCAGTCTCCGCCACATCCCGAATCATCCTCAAAATTGCCGATGACCCGGTGAATCATTCCTTCCTTAACACCACCCTACCTCTTGAGACAGGTTCTAAGGCAAGGGCGGCGAGGCATTCGACAATCCTCCGCGCTCCCGTCCTGTCGAACGCCAACAAAGTGGACGCGGCCGATGGCGGGTGCGTTCGGCGACTTCGGCGCTCTCACCGACGCCTTATGGCGGCGGTGGATCCGACGCGCTGGGACGCCGCGATGGACGCTGCAACGACTGCGACGGACAGTTTCGGAGCGGCCCTTCTCCCAGTTCGTGGTCGGACGCCTACGATGCCGACCAGCCAGTCCATGCTGTCCACGATGGACAGATCTGTCCGAGAGGATTGGGCGCATCGACACGAGCGCTATCGGTCGCTTCCGGTTTTCATGTGGCGCGGCGTCGCCTGCGAATTCGACTTTACTACGCCTGAGGCGATGGCGCGCAGTCCCTTTATCAGGAGCTTCTTCGCCCACAGGGGCTTGAATGGTTCGCTGTGGTGAAGGTTGGCGGAGGAGCGGATGTCTGGGGTTTATCGCTCCAACGCAGGGGCCCGTTTTCACCGCGGGAGCTCGAGCGCCTAGCCGGGCTCTCCCACCGGCTCGCTGGCGCGGCGGAGCTGGCGCGGGCCTTCAATTTCGCGTGCATCGAGGCGGCGCTCGACGCGTTCGAGGCGAGCCGCTCGCCCGTCGCGATGATCGATCGCCTGGGCGAGGTGATACGACTCAACCGCTCCGCCGAGCGCCTGCTCGGACCCGAGCTGCAAATCGTTCGCCGGCGAATCGTCTCCTGGAGTTCGCGACCCGGAAGCCGACTTCAAGTATTTTGGCGAGGCCGGACTGATTTTGCCCGATTCGCTGCCGTACGCCCAAATCTGGCCGCCATCTTGCTTTGTTTCGAGCGCCGCGCCGACTCTCCGCGGCTACGACCTTTGTCTACCCGTCCATCCGGTCGCGGAAAGTTTGTGCCGGGGACGGCAATCAGGTAGATTGACGAAACGGGGCAGGCCCCGGGTCCGGACGAGTCCAATGGTTGGGTTTCGCGGTCCGAATCCCCATATCCCAAGCCTGTCATCGCGGCTTCTCCGGGATAGCCGTCAGAAAAGGCCACGCGAATGGATTTCCTCAAGCCACGGTCGCACCGCATGAACCGCCGCCGACGAATTTATGAAGGTAAAGCCAAGGTTCTTTATGAGGGCCCGGAGCCCGGCACTCTCATCCAGTATTTCAAGGATGACGCGACCGCGTTCAACGCCAAGAAGCATGAGGTGATCGAGGGAAAAGGCGTTCTCAACAACCGAATCTCGGAATACGTCTTCCAGCGGCTGAACGACATCGGCGTGCCGACTCATTTCATCCGCCGAATCAACATGCGCGAGCAACTGATTCGCGAGGTCGAGATCATTCCGCTTGAGGTCGTGGTGCGCAATGTAGCGGCCGGGTCGCTGTCGACCCGCTTGGGCCTCGAGGAAGGCACGCAACTGCCGCGGTCGATCATCGAGTTTTATTACAAAAATGATCAGCTGAATGATCCGATGGTCTCGGAAGAGCACATCACCGCCTTCGGCTGGGCCGCGCCGCAGGAAATCGACGACATCATGGCGCTGGCGATTCGCGTCAACGATTTTCTGTCCGGGCTGTTCCTTGGCGTCGGCATTCGGCTGGTCGATTTCAAGATCGAGACCGGCCGATTGTGGGAGGGCGAGACCATGCGGATCGTGCTCGCCGACGAGATCAGTCCCGACTCGTGCCGTTTGTGGGACGTCAAGACCAACGACAAGATGGACAAGGACCGCTTCCGCAAGGATCTCGGCGGCATGATCGAGGCCTATACTGAGGTCGCGCGAAGGCTCGGCGTCGTGCAGGAGAACGAATATTCGCGCGCCGCCGGCCCTCGGCTGGTGAAATAACGCGGCGACTGTCGAGATCGACGGGTTTCGGCTAGGCGCGGGTTCGCTCCCTGCGGGGCGAACCACCGGAGCGCGAATCTCCGTGATCGGCGCGGGCGCCCCGGCGCTCCGGCAGAGAGGTCTCATGTCCGATAGCGTGACCACCACCGAACGTCCCGTCACCTGCGTTCGCCTGCGCGCGGGCGAACCGTTCGTCGGCAAGCAGGGCTTCACCTACGCGGCTGCGATTTCCGCCGAGACCGCAGGCGCGTCGGCCATCCATATGCAGCTTTTGACCGTCCCGCCCGGCGCTCGCGCCAAGGCCCACAAGCATGAGGCGCACGAGACGGCGCTCTACGTGCTGAGCGGCGAGGTCGGCATGTATTATGGAGAAAAGCTCGAGAGCCATATGGTCGCGCGCGCCGGCGACTTTGTCTACATTCCCGCCAAACACGCCGCACCTGCCCTACAACCTGAGCCAGACCGAGCCGGCGACAGCGGTGATCTCGCGCACCGAGCCCAACGAGCAGGAAAGCGTCGTCATGCTGCCCGAACTGGACGCAGTCCACCTTTAGGCCATCGCCTCGCGATAGCGCGTTGGACTTGACGGCGATTAGTCCATGCGAGAGACTTGGTTTGTTTTCTTAAACGCAATTTCTCTGCGCCGCGAAACGCGGCGAACTAGGTCGTAGTGACGATTTAACTATCTGAGCCAGATGACGATGGCGGCGAGTTTGACGAAGCCCATGAAGTTGGCCAGCAGCTTGTCGTAGCGTGTCGCGACGCGGCGGAATTGCTTGAGCTTGTTGAAGAAGCGCTCAATGATGTTGCGCTCCTTGTAGAGCTCGGCGTCATAGGGAGGCTTGAACGTGCGGTTCCGCTTGGGCGGAATGACAGGCTCGCCGCCGCTTTCAGCGATCTCGGCGCACAAATGATCGGCGTCGTAGCCTTTGTCGGCGATTGTGGCGTCAGGGGTGAAGCCTTCGATCAGTTCGTGCGCGAAGGCGATGTCGCTGCGTTGGCCTGGCGAGCCGATTAGGCGCACCGAATTGCCAAGCGCATCGCCGGCGGCGTGGATTTTGGTGCTCAGGCCGCCGCGGGAGCGGCCAAGGCCTTGGGCGTCCGCCCCCTTTTTGCCGGCGAGCGCCGGCAGCCTGCTGATGCGCCCCCGCGATGGTGGAGTTGATCATCAGCCATTCCAGATCCGCTTCGCGCGCCAAGGCGGCGAGGATGTCGTCCAGAACGCCCATCTCGATCCAGCGGTAATAGCGGTGCTTTACGGTTTCGTAGTCGCCCAATCGCTCAGGCAGATCGCGCCAGCGCCCGCCTGAGCGGGCCATCCACAAGAGCGCGTTCAGAAACCGGCGATTGTCGGTGCGCGGACCCGCTTGCCCTTCCGGCCGCCGGGCACAAACTCCTTAAGCCGCTCCCACTGGTCATCTCGAAGCCTGTCACAATCCAAAGCCGATCTCCCCAAAATCAGCCTTGAATCCGATTCGCATCCTCTTGAGAATCCCCGTTCCCTAAATCGTCATCGCAACCTAGGTCCGACGGTCATCTTTTGAGCATGGTTCGTCTGCCGGGAGCTCGCTACATACGTGGGCCTTGATCGAGCGCGGGAGGTTAGCTGCCGACTGAGCTCGGCACCGATTGCGATTGAGTTTTCGCGGGAATATGATTTCGTTTCCTTGATCCTCCAGCGGTTATCATCGTGCCGATACTCTATTCGTCCGTTGTTGAGAAACTGAATGAGCTTGAGGCCGGTATCCTCCGTTACTTCAATGCTCACAAAGCCTTTTTTGAAGAATCTGCATCGACGGGTTATCCCGCTCGCGAAGAGGAACGCCAGCTCTCAACATATCGAGTTTCCAGACATGAGATGGAGACTGTGGATAGATACGTCGTTTCGTTTTGCAGAGAAAAGGACCCCGATCTGAAAAAATGTAAGTCTGCGCAAGAATTCATTGATGATGCTAATATCAATATACAAAACAGATCAGCCAAATATTTGGAAGCATTGGAAATGGACGTGCTGCAAGATTGGATTAGAATTACCAGAACCTGTGTAGATATGGCGAACAGTCACGATGGCAATCGCCACGAAACTCAAAAAGGATCAGAATACTCAAGATCTTTGCCAAAAATCTTCATCGTACATGGCCATGACTATGAGACTAAACTTGAAGTCGCACGGTTTATTGATGAACTGAATTACAATGGTATAATATTACATGAGATACCTGATATTAGCAGAAATATTCTGACAAAATTTGTTGAAGAATTTAACGATGCTATTTTTGCTGTAGTGTGATGACTCCGGATGATCTCGGCGGGATAACTCCGAGTAAACTTAAGAAGCGTGCAAGGCAAAATGTAATCTTCGAATTGGGCTTTTTTTATTGGCAAGTTCGGGGCAGACCTAGTTGTTGCCCTAATCAAAGGAAATGTAGATAGTGACTCCAGTCCAGTCAACGTGCTTTCGCCCGGCAGAGGCGCTTAGTAAACGGGTTATCTTACAAAGTGCTGATCAAACCCATTGTCCAGGAAGAACGAAATGACGCTGACGAAAAACCAGCATCTCGATCCCAATACCGGGCCAAAGCGCATCCTGGCGCTCGACGGTGGCGGCATCCGGGGCGTTCTGACGCTCGAATACCTCGAGGTCATTGAGGCCATTCTCCGGCAACGGCGGAACGATCCGAACCTGCTGCTCAGCGACTATTTCGATCTCATCGGCGGCACGTCCACCGGCTCGATCATCGCCGCCGGCCTCGCCTGCGGCATGACGGTCGAGGCCATCAAGGAACTTTATTACGGCCTTGGAACGAAGGTCTTCGTGCCGACGGGGCTTGGCCTCGTCGTGCCGAAATTCCAGGTGCAGGCGTTGCAGAAAGCGCTCGACGGGGCGCTTGGGGCTGACACGACGCTCGACAGCGACAAGATTCGCACTGGTCTCATGATCATGACCAAGCGTCTCGACACCGGCAGTCCTTGGCCCTTGAACAATGGCGGGCGCGGGCGCTACGCGGCGCAAGACGGCGCTCTCCGGCTCACTCAGATCGTTCGCGCGAGCACCGCCGCGCCGACCTATTTCGACCCCGAGCGGGTCCAGATTTCGGCGCGCGACGGCTCGGTGGTCGACGGCGAATTCGTCGATGGCGGCGTCAGCCCCTTCAACGATCCGGCGCTGCAACTCCTCATGCTGGCGGCGCTGGAGGGCCACGGCTTCCAATGGCGAACGGGCAAGGATCAGCTCCTGCTCATCTCAGCGGGGACCGGAACTTACAGGCCGGGGCCCCACACGCCGGGGCTCCTCGACAAATTCGCGGCGGCGCAAGGCTTGCGGGCGCTGCAATCGCTTATGGACGACTGCGCACGGACAAACCAGGCCATGCTCCAATGGCTGACGGACTGCCTGACGCCATGGCAGATCGATAGAGCTGTGGGCGAGATGAAGCTCGATAGCCAGAACGGTCCGCAACTTGCAACCTACGCCCGCTACAATGTGCTGCTCGAACAGAAATGGCTGAGCTCTGCGCTCAAAGTCGAGCTCGCTCCGGACAAGCTCACCCAAATCCGCAAGATGGACAAACCGGGCAATATGGAGAGCCTGGCGGAGATTGGACGAGTTGCGGCGAAGGAGCAGGTCAAGGCCGATCAGTTTCCGCCCGCGTTCGATCTTCGCTAGCGCTCAACGCGTTTGAGAAGGAAGCGCCACTCATGGCGGAATCGAATACGAAGACGCCCAGACAAGTTGTGCTGTTCAGCGGCCACATGATCGACGCGCCGGGGCGTGAGAAGCCGCGCTTTCCGCCGGACAAGGAGCCGACCGCCGCACAGGCGATTGCCCGCGCTCTCGGGGATATCCGCGTCGGCTCAGATGACCTTTGCATTTGCGGTGGGGCTTGCGGCGGCGATCTTTTGTTCGCGGAAGCCGCACTCGCGCGATCCGCGCTCGTCGAGCTCTACATCCCCTTCGAGGAGTCGACTTTCCTCGAGAAGTCGGTCGACTTCGCCAACAAAGACTGGCGCGCGCGGTTCTTCGCCGCCAAAGCGCGTGCGGCGCTGCATGTCGCGCCTCACGAGCTCGGTCCGTTGCAAGAGGGTGAGAATGCGTATGAACGCGAGAACCGCTGGATGCTGGACTCAGCTTTGCGCTTCGGCGCGAACAAGGTCCATTTCGTCTGCCTCTGGAACGGCGAGGGCGGCGATGGCCCGGGGGGGGCGCAGCACATGATGGAAGAGGTCCGCAACAAGGGGGGCCGTACGGCCTGGCTCGACACGAGGAAGCTTTGGGATTGAACCGGCCCTAAGATTGCTTGTCCAGTTCCTAAATCGGGGAGGCGAGGATGGCCCTCTGTTTCATGATCATGCCCTACGGACGACGGGCGACCCAGATCGAGCCGAGCAGCGGCGCACCGGGTGAGATCGACTTCAACGCGCTTTGGGATCGGGCGTTCGCACCGGCCATCCAGTCGCTCGGCTACGATCCGGTGCGCGCGGATCAGGACACAGGCGCGCTCATCATCAATCAGATGATCGAGCGGCTCTATTTTGCCGATCTCGTCCTCGCCGACATGACGATCCCGAACGGGAACGTCTATTACGAGGTCGGCGTCCGACACGCGGCAAAGAAAACCGGATGCGTCCTGCTCGCGGCCGACTGGTCGAAGCAATTGTTCGACGTCGCGCAGATGCGGACGGTGCGTTACCCGCTCTCCGATGGGAATGTAGGAAAACCGGCGGCCAAAGCGGTCATTAGCGCGATAACGAAAGAAATTGAAAAGCGTAGGGACGGCGTGTCGCCTGTGCATGGCTCGATCAAGGGATATCCGTACGAAGTGGATGAGGCGGCCGCGTCGACCATGAAGGACGTGATGGCCGCGACGGCCGCGTTCCAGGGCGAAACACGGGCTGCGCGCATCTTGCCCCGCCCAGCTCGCATGGCGCGGGCGAAGGAGCTTGTTGCGCAATATTGGAAGCCTCCGTTCACACCTCCGATTGCGCTCGCGCTCCTGCTCCTTATGAAGGACAGCGCGGAGAATGCGGACGACTGGAACTGGATCACCGACTTCATCGGCAAGCTCCCAACCGACGTCGCTGACCAGGAAGAGATTCGCGAACTGAACGCATTCGCGCTTGCCAACGCCGGCAAGCCGATTGACGCGATCGCCAAGCTCGAAGCGCTAATCGTTCAGTCGGGACCGACGCCGGAGCGTCTTGGCCTTCTCGGCGGCCGATACAAGCGGCTCTACGCCAACGCAGCAGCCCCGGTGGAACAGATGCAGTATCTCGCCAAAAGCATCGACGCCTATGAACGCGGCATGGAGCTCGATCTCAACCAGTACTACTGCTCAAGCAATCTGCCACGCCTCTACAAAGTCCGAAAGCGCAAGGGCGATGGCGAGCGAGCGCTTTCCGTCTCCAAAATCGTCATAGCCGCTTGCGAACGGGCCAAAAAGCTTGGCGTGGCGGATGAGTGGCTTCGTCCCACTCTGCTGGCCACGGCCTTCGACGCTGGCGACGCCGACAAGGCCGAGGAGCTTGCTCCGGACATTATCGCGGAAGGCTCCGCGCAATGGAAACTCGACACGACCTTGGCCGATCTCAAAGCAAGCGTGGCGCAAGTCGAGGACAAGGATCGCAGGGACCGTCTCGCGGCGATCCTGAAAAACCTCGGGGCGGCGGTGTAGCGAGCAGTTCCCACCTCCGGCGCGCGATTTTTGCGCCTAAGCCGCGAGCTGCCTCAACACATAGGGCAGAATGCCGCCGTTGCGGAAATATTCCAGCTCGTCCAGCGTATCGATGCGGCAGGTGAGAGGCACGCTCCTCCCCGCTCCATCCGCACTGAGGATCTCGGCATGCAGCGTCTGGCGCGGCTTGAGGCTCTCGCCCAGTCCATGGATGGTCACTGTCTCATCGCCCTTAAGGCCCAGCGTTTGCCAGCTCGTTCCTTCCTCGAACACGAGCGGCAGGACGCCCATGCCGACAAGGTTCGAACGGTGGATGCGCTCGAAGCTCTGCGCGACCACCGCGCGCACCCCCAGAAGTTTCGTGCCCTTGGCTGCCCAGTCGCGCGATGAGCCGGTGCCATATTCGCGGCCCGCGAACACGACCAAGGGAACTTTCGCCGCCTGATAGCGGATAGCGGCGTCATAGATCGCGAGACGCTCGCCGGACGGTTGCAGGAGCGTAAAGCCCCCTTCGACCACATTGCCCGTCTCGTCTTTCACCATCTGGTTCTTGATGCGGATGTTGGCGAACGTGCCGCGCATCATCACCTCATGGTTGCCCCGCCGGGTGCCATACTGGTTGAAGTCCACCGGGCGCACCTGATGTTCGACGAGATATTGCCCAGCCGGAATTCGCGGCCTTGATAGAGCCCGCGGGCGAAATGTGGTCGGTGGTGATCGAATCGAGGAACAACGCGAGGATGCGCGCATTCTCGATGTCGGCGACCGGAACGGGGGTCTTGGTCAACCCCTCAAAATAGGGCGGCTCCTGCACATAAGTCGATCCGATGTCCCAGGCGTAGGTCTGGCCTGTGGGCGCTTTCACCTTGCGCCAGTTGACGTCGCCGTCGAACACGCTCGCATACTTTGTCTTGAACATCTTGGCGGAGACGGTGGATTCGACAAAATCCTGGACTTCTTCCGTCTTCGGCCAGATGTCCGCGAGATAGACTGGCTTGCCTTGTTTGTCGGCGCCAAGCGGGTCGCGAGTGAGGTCGATCTGCATCGAGCCCGCCAAGGCGTAAGCGACGACCAGCGGCGGGGAAGCGAGGTAGTTCGCGCGCACGTCCGGATTAACGCGGCCCTCGAAGTTGCGGTTGCCCGATAGAACCGCCGCAGCCACCAGATTCTGCTTGGCGATGGTCGCCGAAATCTCGGGCGCGAGCGGGCCGGAATTGCCGATGCAGGTGGTGCAGCCGAAACCGACGATATTAAAGCCAAGCTTGTCGAGCGGCCTCTGCAGGTCGGCTTCCTTTAGATAGTCTTGGACTACCTGGCTGCCCGGCGCGAGCGACGTCTTGACCCAGGGCTTGACGGTCAGGCCCCTGGCGACTGCGTTGCGCGCCAAAAGCCCGGCCGCCATCATTACGTTTGGGTTGGAGGTATTCGTGCATGAGGTGATGGCGGCGATGACGACGTCGCCATGTCCCAGATCGTAGTTCGTCCCTTCGACCTTGTGGCGCTCAGAGATCGTGTCGCCTTGTCGGAATTCGGTCGTCATGGCGGCCGCGAAGCCGGCCTTGGCGTCGGTCAGAACAACACGGTCCTGCGGCCGTTTCGGTCCGGCAAGCGAAGCGGTGACCTCGCCGAGGTTGAGCGCGAGCGTATCGGAATAGACCGGATCGGCCGTCGAGCGTGTGCGAAAGGCGCCCTGCGCTTTCGTATAAGCCTCGACCAGAGCGAGGCGCGAGGGTTTGCGTCCACTGGTCTCCAGATAGGTGAGCGTCTGCGCATCGATCGGGAAGAGGCCGCAGGTCGCGCCGTATTCCGGCGCCATATTGGCGATCGTGGCGCGATCGGCGACCGTCATCGCATTGAGGCCGGAGCCGTAGAACTCGACGAATTTTCCCACGACGCCCTTCTTGCGCAGCATCTGGGTGACGGTCAGCACGAGATCGGTGGCGGTCACCCCCTCGCGCAATTCGCCATCGAGTTTGAAGCCGATCACCTCGGGCAGCAGCATCGAGAGAGGCTGGCCGAGCATGGCGGCCTCCGCCTCGATGCCGCCCACTCCCCAGCCAAGAACAGCGAGGCCGTTGACCATGGTGGTGTGGCTGTCGGTGCCGACCAGGGTGTCGGGGAAGGCGACTTCGACCGTCTTGCCGTTACGCTTCTCTTTCGCCGTCCAGACGGTCTGCGCGAGATATTCGAGATTGACCTGGTGGCAAATGCCGGTGCCGGGCGGCACGACCCGAAAGTTGGAGAACCCCTGCTGGCCCCACTTCAGGAACCGGTAGCGCTCCTGGTTCTGCTCGTACTCGCGCGTCACGTTCTGGCCGAGCGACTTGCCCGTGCCGAAATAGTCGACGACGACCGAATGGTCGATGACCAGGTCGACCGGAACCAGCGGGTTGATCTTATCCGGATCGCCGTTGAGCGCGACCATCGCGTCGCGCATGGCCGCCAGATCGACCACCGCCGGCACGCCGGTGAAGTCCTGCATCAGCACCCGCGCCGGGCGGAAGGCGATTTCGTGCTCCGCCTTGCCGCGGTTGTCGATCCACGCTGCGACCGCCTCGATATCTTCCTTCTTGACGCTGCGCCCGTCTTCGTTTCGCAGCAGGTTTTCGAGCACGATCTTGAGCGAGAAGGGCAGATGAGAGACGCCGGCGAGGCCGTTCTTCTCCGCCGCCTTCAGGGAATAGATCTCATAAGTCTTCGCCCCGACGGTCAGCGTTTTGCGGCACTTGAAGCTGTCGAGGCTGGCCATTTTGGGGCGCTCCGGACGAGGCGTGGGGGATGGGATGTTCTATAGATATAATGACCCGGGCGGGCTACACAAACTGTCGATCTACGCAAGTTTTAGGCCGCGAGCCGTTGCGAGGGGGATGAAATTTGAATGATCTTCAAGGACGTGTCGCCCTCGTTACAGGCGCTTCGCGCGGCATCGGCCGGGCGATCGCATTGGCGTTGGCCGTGCGGGGCGCCGCGGTCGCGGTAAACTTCCGGACGCGATCCGAGGAAGCTGACGCAGTTGTCGCCCAACTTCGCTCCGCAGGGGGACGAGCGATCGCAATTCGCGCGGACGTTTCCGTCAGCACGCAGGTCACCGAGATGGCGGCCCGGGCTGCGGGCGAACTCGGCATGATCGATGTCTTGGTGAACAACGCCGGGATCGCGATCACTGGCGTCCGTGAAGCGGATTTCGATCTCGGGATCTCCGTCAACCTGAAATCGGCTTTCTTGTGCACCGAGGCGGTCCTGCCCAGCATGCGCGCGCGGCGTTGGGGCCGGATCGTCAACATTTCTTCCGGCGCGGCGAGAGGGCCGGGCCTGCTCGGCGTCGTCTATAACGCGTCCAAGGCGGGGCTCGAAGGCCTAACGCGTGGTTATGCGTCGCAGGCGGCGAAGGATGGGGTCACCGTGAACGCAATCGCGCCCGGCCCGACCGACACCGAGATGGGCGCCCCCCTGAAAGCCGAATGCGTCGCGGCCCAGATCCCGATCGGACGTATGGGGGAAGCGGAAGACGTGGCGCAAGCGACGGTCATGGTCATCGGCAACAGCTTCATCACCGGCCAGACCATCGCGGTGAACGGCGGGCTGGCGTTTCTTTAAGCTTGTTCGGGCGAAGAAGAAGGGGCGCAGCGGAGCTCGCCTCCGAGCCGAGGTTGATTGCGAGGGCGCGCCCGCACGGAGATGGAATGCGGCTCACAGGGCGGAACCTGACGATCGAGCGCGGGGGAAGGCGAGTCATCGCCGGACTTTCGTTCGAAGCGCCCGCCGGCGAGTCGGTCATAGTGACCGGTCCGAACGGGGCAGGAAAAACGAGCCTGCTCAGGGCGCTTGCCGGCTTCCTGCCGATTGAGGCTGGTAGCTTTGCGCTTGAGGGCGGCGACGCCGAGCGAACCGTCGGCGAACAAGCCCACTATCTCGGCCATGCGGACGGGATTAAAGGCGCTCTGACCGCCGGGGAGAACCTGGCCTTTGCGGCGGCGATATTGGGCGGCGATTCTTCACGCACGGCACAACTCGCTGCCCTTGCCAGGCTTGGCTTGAGCCATGTGATCGACTTTCCAGCGCGACTGCTATCCGCCGGACAGAGGCGGCGCGTGGCGCTCGCTCGTCTGCTCGTCGCAGAGCGCCCGCTCTGGCTGCTCGACGAGCCGACGACCGCGCTGGACGTCGCCGCTCAGCGCGCGCTTGCCGCCATCATGCAGGCGCACCTCGAAGGCGGCGGAATCCTGGTCGCCGCCGTCCACACGCCGCTCGGACTCGCGGACGCGCAGGAGCTGAGGCTTGGCGCAACGACGGAAGCGGCGGCGTGACGACCGCGCTCGCCCCCACCCCTGACCTCTCTCTGAGAAGTGGAAGGGAGCGCCTACCCTTCTCCCCCGGGGAAAAGGCGACGCCACGGGGCGTCGAAGGACGCCCCCTCTCCCTCTGTGAGAGGGCTGCGGTGAGCGTCAGCCAGTGACCCCTGCGCTCGCCCTACTTGTCCGCGAGTGGCGCATCGCGCGGCGCATCGGCGGCGGCGCGTCGGTCGGGGTCGTGTTCTTCCTCATTCTGGTCGCGGTCATGCCGTTCGCGCTCGGCCCCGACCTCAATTTGCTTGCGCGGCTCGGGCCGGCAATTCTATGGATCGCCGCGCTGCTCGCCACCCTGCTCGGGCTCGACCGGTTGTTCCAGGCTGATCACGACGACGGCTCGCTCGACCTTCTCGTCAACGGGTCGCTGCCGCTCGAGGTGGCGGTGCTCGTCAAATGCGCGGCGCATTGGACGGCGAGCGCGCTGCCGCTCGTCGCCGTGAGTCCGCTGTTCGGGCTCATGCTGGCGATGGCGCCCATGCCGCTTGCCCTCACCGCGGCAACGCTCGCCGCCGGCACGCCGGCTCTGACGATGATCGGCGCGATCGGAGCGGCGTTGACAGTCTCGCTGAGGCGCGGCGGCCTGCTCATGGCGATTCTGGTGCTGCCGCTCACCACTCCGGTGCTGATCTTCGGCGTCGCCGCGGCCTCGGCCGCAAGCGGAGGCAACGCGCCCTACCTCCGCCCATTCCTGGTGCTATGCGCGCTGTCTCTAGCGACAATCGCCGCCGCGCCTTTTGCGGCCGCCGCGGCGCTTAGGCAAGTGCGGGAATGACTATTACTGCCGGCCGAAGTAGCCATCCTCAATCTGGCGCCACTCCTGGCTTCCAGTGATCCCGACCAGCGCCTCATCGAGGGGCTTCTTAAGCGGACTGCCTGGCGGCAGCGCGATCGCCATATAGGCGGGCTCCAGCACGCCTTGCGGCGTCTTGATCGTGCTCTTGAAGCGCGCGCCGACCAGATACTGGAGCGCGCCGATGCTGTTGACGACCGCGTCAGCTTGGCCGCGATCGAGGGCAATGAGAGCCGCGGTGAGGTCGTCGAAGGGCGCGTAGCGCAAGTGACGTTCATCGAGATACTCGGCCCCGGACGAGTGGGCGACCGCAGCCAGTCGCTTGCCAGCGAGGTCCGCCTCCGTGACTCGAAGTCCGCCGACCACCCGTTCGGCGGTCATTCTTGAGACGATCGAGGTCGACAGGATTGAAATCAGCGCGACGCTGGCCAGCATCCACGAGATTGCGATGATCCGCCCGGCGGTGGTCTTGGGCGTCTTGTCGCCGTAGCCGACTGTCGTCATCGTCACAACCGCCCAATAGACGCCATCATGCAAAGTGTCGACGGCGGACTCGTGGCGGCGAGGCCGCGTCGGCCGCTCGGCGAGCCACATGGCGACCCCCATGACAATGAGGAGCGCGAGAGTGAGCGCGATAAGCGGCGCAAGCTCGCCCAGGACGGAGCCATAGCTGGCTAACGCGGCCACGGGTCCAGTGTCCTGACGGACCGCGACCGCGACGCCCGAGCGATGCGTCGGATAACTGAAGTCAACCCGGGCGAGCCGGGCGGGCGTGATCGTGATCGCGCCGAGGGCGGCGTCGTAGTCCTTGCGTTCGAGACCCTCCAGAATCGCCTCCATCTGCGAGACGGGAATGAGGCGGTAGTCTCGCCGAAGGATTTCTGCCGCGCGGCGCCACAAATCGACGCCGACGCCGTCAATCGAGCCATCGGGCTCGAGATGGCCATAAGGAGGCAGGTCGTAGACCGCGACCCTCAGCGGCGCGTCCTGAGCCACGACGAAACCGGCGGAGACAAGGAGGGCGAGCGCAGCCGCGAGGCGCCGAACGAATGTCGGGGCGGCCAAAGGACATAGAGAAGACCGCGTCATCATCGATCAAGCGAATGTGATCCGGGAATGTTAAAGCGCTAAGATGAAGTTCCCGTGTCAAAGGGCCAGCTGCGGTGTTAACTGCCGACGTAAACGCGAATCATCCTCCTGAGAGGACGTTCGGGGACCTTGGCTTGGCAAAGATGGGGGGCGGCGATGAACGCGCTTTACACCAGGATGGATACGTGGAGGCCCTATATTCTCAGCATTCTGCGCATTGTCCTTGGATTGCTGTTCCTGCAGCACGGGCTATCGAAGGTGTTCAGCTTTCCCGCCCCCGGCCCGGCGCTGAGCGGCCTCCTCATTCTGGCGGCGTTCCTCGAAACTGTCGGCGTCTTCTTGTTTCTCATCGGCGCTTACACCCGGATCGTGGCGTTCGTCCTCTCCGGCGAGATGGCCTTGGCTTATTTCATGGCGCATGCGCCGCGCTCATTCTACCCGCTGGTGAATGGCGGAGAGCTGGCGGTCATCTACTGCTTCATCTTCCTGTATTTCGCCTTCGCGGGCGGCGGCCCATGGAGCGTAGACCGCGCGATGCTGAACCAGGCTTAGCCCGCCCCCGCCCGGGACGCCATCAGAGACGCTGCGATCGTATTTGACACGCAGCGTTAAGCGCGCGTTTTAAAGGCGGGCCGAAAGCGCGAGTCATACGCGCGGAGGACGCCCAGGCGAGGAAACATGAACTTGAGCGGAGCGGCTGCGCTGAGCGCCGGGACCATTTCGGCCAGGATCGACCGGTTGCCGCCAACGAGCACGATCTGGACCATCGTCGCGCTCCTCGGCTTCGGCATGTTCTTCGAATTCTACGACCTCCTGTTTTCGGCATATGTCGCGCCGAGTCTGGTCAAGTCGGGCGTGCTGACCGCACAGACGCGGGGGCTGCTTGGCGCGACCGGGGTCGCGAGCTTCATCGCCGCCCTGTTCACCGGCCTCTTCATTGGAACCATCCTATGCGGCTTTCTCGCCGACCGCTTCGGCCGCCGGGCGATCTTCACCTGGTCGCTGCTCTGGTATTCGGCCGCTAATGTGATGGTCGCCCTCCAGCACGACGCCGCCGGTCTCAACTTCTGGCGCCTGACCTCCGGCGTCGGACTCGGCGTCGAGATGGTGACGATCGGCGCCTATTTGAGCGAACTCGCGCCCAAGGGCCTTCGCGGGCGCGCCTTCGCTATCAATCAGGCGATCGGCTTCGTCAGCGTGCCGGTCGTTTCGTTCCTCGCCTACATGCTTGTGCCTACGGCGCCCCTGGGCCTCGAGGGCTGGCGCTGGGTGGTGCTGCTCGGCGCGACTGCCGCGCCAGTCGTCGTCTTCTTGCGGCGCGGCCTGCCGGAAAGCCCGCGCTGGCTCGCCAAGCACGGACGGCTCGCCGAGGCGGATCGCGTCTTAAGCGCAGTCGAAGCGAGGGTCGAGGCTGAGTATGGCCGGCCGCTGCCGCCGCCCGAGTTCGAGGGCCCGGTTTCGCCAGCGAGCGGCTTTCTCGATTTATGGCTTCCAGGCGTTCGCGGGCGGGTCGTCTTGATGAGCGTCTTCAACATCTTTCAGACGGTCGGGTACTACGGCTTCAACAATTGGGTCCCCTCGCTGCTCGTCAAGCAGGGGATCACCGTCTCGACCAGCCTCGGCTATACGACCGTGATCGCGCTCGCGGCGCCCGTTGGGCCTTTGCTCGGATTCTTTCTCGGCGACCGCTTTGAGCGCAAATGGATCATCGTCGTCGCGGCGGGCGCCATCCTCGTCTGCGGCCTCATTTTCGGGCAAACGCGCGATTCGGCGCTCATCATCACCATGGGCGTGGGCCTGACGCTTGGCGCCAACATCATGTCGTTCAGCTTCCACGCTTATCAGCAGGAGCTGTTCCCGACCGGCATTCGCGCCCGGGCCGCCGGCTTCGTCTATTCGTGGAGCCGGCTCTCGGTCATCTTCAGCTCGTTCATCATCGCCTTCATCCTCGAAAGGTTCGGCGCGCACGGCGTCTTCGTTTTCATCGCCGCGGCGATGGGGGTGGTGATGGCGACGATCGGGCTCTTCGGGCCGCGCACGACCAATCTGGCTTTGGAGACAATCTCCGGCTGACAGCCCGATCCGAGTCGCAATCGAATCTTTTTCAAGGGGTTGCGGCGCCATTTCCGAGTCAGTCGCTGCGCGACAGCGCGGCGGGATCGCAGGCCGGACGAACGGATTCGCCTCGATGCGGTCACCGGCGAGCAAACCGCGGATCGTCTGCGCGCGCCTGGCCCCAACCGCTTCCCTGTCTCGCTTCTGGGCGTAAGGAAGCGAGTTCGACTGTCGTAACCGCATGCTCGTTGGGCCGGCGGCCAAACAAAACCAAATAAGTCCAAGCCACACCAAATAAATCTAAGCAAAATAGCTTGGTTTTATTTAGTTTTATTCGTCCGAATCTGGACTTTTCAATGTTCAACTTTGATTTCACGAAAGGTGCGCCTTTTGCCCTGGTCTAAGGCCGAGTCAAATGGGCGATCTCACTGAGGTGGGACGACACTATCCATCAGCCGTTCGAACTGGGCATCCGATTTATTCGTTCGCCGCAATTGGCCGGGAGGCGCGGAGTTTCAAGGGATTGGAGAATTTTAGCGGCTATGGGGCCGATTCCCCGTTCGCGATCTTACGCGCCGCCCGCGGATGCATTGCTGTTCTTGATTTGCCAGATCAGAACAGCATGACGAGCTTCCCGTTTCGCTTTTGCGTTTGCCGAAGCCATCTTGCGTTGACCCCCGAGGTTCATCCATTAGGAGTCCATGTCCGGGGTTGAGATGGTCCGACAGCGCCGGCGGAGCCACGGGCGATGGTCAGAGCCGGTCTGGGTTGCGAAGCTAGTCGACCTTGCGGCGAGGAAGTTGAAAGTGCGAGTGGCTCCACGCAGCTGACAGGCGAGAAACGATCACAATTGCGAGGCATCCGCCTTGGGGAGCGGCCCGGGACTCGGCTGGGGCCGAACCGGCTAGCTGCTGTTGGCCAGCGATTTGTTCGATTTAGTCGATTTGCAATTCGAACTAGATCATTTATCGAACGCACAAGTCATCTGAAAAAGGGGCGCACTGTCAATGCGGCAGTTCAACTCCGACGCACGGAAAAGTACCGAGGCGACCGAGCGACATCATAGCGCCACGCTCGCGGCGCCCAAACTTCTCAAGTTCATCCGCGAGCTGGCGGCACGCCGCGCCGGGCGCGCGGTTTGAACGCAATCAGAGAGGGAAATGTGAGTGAACACCCGGATTTCGACGGACACAGCACCAGTTCACTTTCACCGAAATCATGGAATGGTGTCCCAGCTTCTTCGGAAGAAGAGGCGACGGCTGGCCGAGCGTCATATCTCCAGGTCCTTGAGCGACTACATCGCGAACTTACGCCGACCAGTTATCTCGAGATTGGGGTTAGGCAGGGGTCAGTCTTTCCCTCGCTGAACGGCGCATGGGGTGCCAGGCAGACGAGCAGACCAAACGCGCCAAACGTCACCTGTCCAGACTTAGCTGGCTCGGGTACGTCTCGCTTGCAGAGCGTGATCGGGAAACACATCGTCGAAAACAACGACTGCGCCCGGGGGTGAGTGTCGCTCGACCTGTTCGTACTTCCAATTGATGGTGGGGCAGCGCTAGGCTCTCCCTGGATGATAAGCGGGGTCCCTGGAAGCGTCGCGTTCGCGCAAGCAGTGCTCAAGCGTGTACCGCGCCGGGACTTGGCCAGCGCTCGGTTGATCACTCCACTTGGAAAGGGCGAGCCGAACGAATCAGATCCCCGTGGCGGCTGTTGAAGATGAACACGTCGACCCCGCTACCGTTCGAAGTAATCCAGTCCTTTGGTTTAGATCCTGGGACTGAGTATAAGAAGGTCATCACCATCGAATCACCCATCGGATATGGATCTCAGATGCTCCTGATGCCCAGTAATATAGAAAAGTCGCGGGCAAGATGTAAAACCCTGAGAGACAATGGCGGCTGAGGTCTTGGCGTCCGAGGGCTGGCATCACGGTTCTATGGAGCTTGGTTTGACTATAAAGGGATACTTTCGAAAAAGCTGGGTCTCCGCCGCTCTCTCTGCGAGGTATACCGCTGAGCGATCGGAAAGGGCACCAACATGCACATTGTGCTGTGTTGTCGACGAACATCCACGTTTTCACGTGGAGCTCGTTCTATGGGCCCTTTGCGCACGACGGCACCTTCCCCATGACACGTTTCGATGTATTGTTTATACAGTTGGCGATGTGCCTTCAGATTTGGTTGCGTGGGTCGAAAGCTTAGGGATTTCGATTCAACGGACTGACACTGTCGTCGAAGGGTCTCCCCATGCCAACAAGATCGCTCCATTTTTTTATAATCACTTAACCGACCTAATCGCGGTATGTGATACAGATCTGTTTTTTGTAGACGACCCAATTGGCCTTCTCAAGTCCGACCGTTTTCGTGCGGCGCCGAATAATGGTTGTAATCCACCAGCACATATATTTAGAACTATTTTACTTGAGAGCGGACTGAACCGGCCCTATAGACCAGGTATCTCGCTCTTCAAAGGCATTGACGGGAGACGCGAAACGCATATCAATAATGTGTCAGCTGGTATAATTGTGGCGCCCAGCGGGCGCGCGAACGAATTAGCACGAAGGTGGAAGAAGTGGGCTCTTTGGCTCGTCGAAAATCGAAATTTGCTGGGCCGCTGGGCGGTTCATATTGATCAGGTTGCGTTCGCTTTAGCGCTCGAAGAGCTTGGGGAAGATGTCGAATTTCTTCCGCCTCAAGTGAACACGATTCTTCGTCTCCTTGAAGAGGTATCAAGCTGCATTGCCGTGCATCTCACGACTGGTCATATCCCAAGCTTTCCTGAGCGTTTTAATGCAGATCGAACGCTAAAGTCCGATGGACTTTCCGAAGACATGGCGGATAGCCTAGAGCGTTTAAACAGAGCGATTTTGGATGCTACAAAGAAAATTGCAGAGCTGCACTCGACTCGCGAACACTACGACAAATTCTTAAATCCCTTCTGGTCGCGGTAGGGGGCGAAAATGCAGGGCGGCCGATTTGATAACGACAAAAATTTTTGTAATCGAGACTTTTGGGATAGGCGCTATACGGAGAATCCAATCTTAGGTTCAGGGATTGGTTCCCGGGGTGAGAACCTTCTCCGCAAGCGCACCATTATCAAGACCTTCCTGGAATCAATGAGACCAGAAAGTATTCTCGATATTGGCTGCGGCGATCATAAAGTTATCGCGGAACTAGAATTGCACGCAAGATATGTTGGCATTGATGTGTCCGAAATCATTGTCAAAGAAAATTCGACTAGGTTTGCCGGTAAGGCGTTTGTTAGTGCGGATTTCACGGACGCAACGGAGTCTATCAAATTTAAATCTGATGTTGTTCTTTGCCTTGAAGTGTTGATACATCAACATGTTGCTAATGATTATCATCGGCTAGTGGAAAATCTTGTTAGATCTACCACGCGAGGAGGTTTGGTTTCTGGATATCTGTCCGACCCACGATCAACTGTGCGGAGTCAGATCATCGCCTACCATGAACCTATTACCGACACTCTGGACTCGGCTGGCGCCGTCAACATTCAAGTTGTTGGGGAGTCGCTGGAAAGTCACTGCTTAGCCTTCGTCGCGTTTAAAGTCCCTCCGACCAAAGGCTAGTGCACCGAGTTCAAACGGATGGTTCAGCCTGAGCTTGGCCTGAATGGTTTTTGCGGTAGCGGTCCAGACGAAGGGCTTGGGTGCCTGTTGGTGGGGGCGAGTAGCGGATAGTCGCGCTTCCGAGGTCATCGACCGAGCGAAAGACGCCTCGCGGCTTCGGACTGGCTCGCGCCGATTTGGTTGGGACGTGTATTGACGACGCGCGAATGAGTTCGCCAGGACTACTGGCAAAGGCGCTGGCTGAATCTCGGTTGCATCCGCGACCTGTGATAGGCACGATTGCGTTCACCTCGGCACTAAGCCTCAGCCGTTGAGCATCATGGAAGGTTACAAGCAGTCTGTTGAGGACCAGTTGCTCACAGGAAGTGGTTGGGAGGCGGATGGCTACCGGCTTTTCCCACTTTCATCGTTCGCCAATTCAGCCTCAGGAGGTTGGTTTCAGCTGCCGGGAAAAGTACGCGAGAACCTGATTCGAGCGGAATTTCCGGGTTCAAGACTGGCGCCTGGGCGACCCGACAGGACGCCGACCGGTACCACGCAGCCACCATCGGGGCGTCGGAGCTTTTCAAGCTGCTGCGCCGTGATCTTTACGTCCGTTATGTGCAGCGCAATGCAGATCCTGGCGCGCGCATCCTGGACCTTGGCTGTGGCACCGGGTTGATATCGATTGCGCTGCATGACCTTGGTTATAGGGTCGTCGCTTGCGACGTGAGCTCGGGAATGCTGAGCAGATTGTCGGCCGAACGCGGAGAGCGGGCTTTCGAGCTGCGCCAAGGCAATGGCGCCGACATTCCGGCAGAAAATGGAGAGTTCGATGTGGTCAGCTCCCGCATGTTCCTCCAGCACTTTCCCGACTGGCCTAGGATACTTCGGGAAAAAGCCAGGGTCACGCGTGCGGTGAAGGCGTAGGCTTGCTGGAAAATGGGGTTGGGATGCACCCTTCCTGAAGAGAAGCAGGAGAACGGGCTTTCGGTTGGCGCCGGAGGCCCCAGGGAGCATCCCGATGGAGAGACTATCCGCACCCGAACGCACGCGCGAGGAGCTTCGCGCCTTGATGAACGGAGATTTGGGAACGGCGGCGGGGCGAAGCGATCTGGTCCGCCTGGCGCTGCGCCTGATCGTCGAGGAGGCGCTCGAGGGCGAGGTCTCCGATGTCCTTGGCCGCGAGCGTTATGAGCGCGGCGCCGGCGAAAAGGCCGGCTACCGCAACGGCTATCGGCCGGGCAAGGTGAAGACCGCGGAGGGCGCGGTGGAATATTCGGCGCCGCAGGTTCGCGACACGCCCGAACCCTTTGTTTCGGGCGTGCGGGCGGCGCTTTCGGGGCGCACGCGCGAACTTGAGCGGCTGGCGGTCGAACTTTACGCGCGAGGCCTGTCGACGCGCGACATCGAGGATGCGTTCACCGACGAGACGGGCCGACGGCTTCTATCGCGGGCGGCAGTCAGCGAGATCACCGAGCGGCTGTGGGCCGAATATGAGGACTTCTGCAAACGCGATCTTTCCGAGCACGCCATCGTCGACGGCATCGCTGAGCGGCTGCGGCCCGGCCAGCGGCGTGAGGCCGTGCTCGCAGCCTGGGGGATTGGCGAGGACGGGCGCAAGGTCCTGTTGGCGTTGATGGCGGGCTCCAAGGAGGACGTCGAGACGGCGCGCGCGTTCTTCCAGGATCTGCGCGCCCGCGGGCTCGGCGATCCGTTGCTCGTCGTATCCGACGGCGCGCCGGGGATCATCCGGGCGATCGAGGAATGTTTTCCACGCTCGGCGCGCCAGCGCTGCCTGGCGCACCGCATGCGCAACCTCGCGGTGAAGGTCCCGACCGACCTATGGCCCAAGGCGCGCGTCAGCGCCTGCTATCAGGCGCCGTCGCGGGCGATTGCCCGCCAACTGGCGGCCGGCATCCGCGCCGACGACGCCGATCTCCTGCCGAGCGCGCTCGCCTGTTTCGAGGACGATTTCGAGGCGTGCATCGCGCACCTGAGATTGCCGGTCACCCATCGCCGCTTCGTTCGCACGACGAATCTGCTCGAACGGCGAGAAGCCGGTGCTCAAGCTTATGTTCGGCGCGCTCATTCGAGCCGCCGAGCGCTGGCGCGGCTTGCGCTTCACCGAGTTCGAACTGCGCCAGATCGCCGCCGTTCGAAAGGATCTCAACGACGAATATCAGACTTCCACCACGCCACTGGCCCGGTCATCCCAGCCCCGCGTTTCCAGCAAATCCGCGCCTTGACCCACGCGTGCCGGGGGAATCGTTCTGTTCGATTTCGGCAATCGCGAGCACGTGAATGCGTGCGATCCGAATCTTGGAAGCCAGGATGATTTTCCTTATTGTGGTGATGTAGGTGATCCCGCAAAGTTCTATGCCGTTGCTCACGAGCAAGAGATGCACAAAAAGGCTGCTGAATGCGGCCTGGAGGTGGTGCAAATCGCGCCGTACGGACTCCTTCTCAACAACGCCTTTCTGTGGAAGGCGTTGGGCAGGCGTGGTATTGGCGAATTTAACCGTCAACTAGATGCGCTGCTTGCGCATAAGGAAGCGAAAGATCTTCTAGTTCTGATTGAGGAGATTTTGCTACCATTGTTACCGAAGTCGGTCAGCTACGGAAATGTCACAATTCTGCGGCGGAATTCTCAGCCAATATTGGAATGAGCGCCGGCGGGCGCTGATACTGCTGTACGAAAGCGCCAATGTCCTGCTGCCCTTTACAAGGGCAAGCTGGACGGTTCTATAAACGCGTTTTTCCGGACGGAGACGGGTCGAGTGACGCGATTTTGAGGTGCGGGATCTCGGTTTTGGATGCGGCATAGGGCGCCGCATGCTGCGGCGACCGGGCGGCCCTTTGGCGCGGGGGTCAGGCGGCAGCGAGACGATCGAGGAAGACGAGCCTGCGGAAGTTGTAGACGAGGTTGGCCATGCCGATCTTGGTTTTCGCCCGGGCGATGCCGATGGTGCGGACGAAGAGGTCCATCTTGTCCTTCTGCACGGCGAAGACGTGTTCGACGCCGGAGCGGACTTTGGACTTGAGCGCGTTGGCGCGCCGCGTCGTCTCCGGCATGGGCCGGCCCGCCGGCTTCTTGCGATGGACGCGGCTGACGAACCCATTCTTTTCGAGGAACGCCTCATTGGCCTTCGAGCGGTAGGCCGTGTCGGCCCAGACGGCGCTCGCGGTGTTGGTCTTGTCGAGCAGCCCCTCACGCAGCCGCGCGCCCTCGTAGGCCGCAGCGTCGGTCGCCTCCCACCGCCGGATCAGCCCATGTTCGCGGTCGATCGAGACATGGTTTTGGTAGCCGAATGTCGGAATGGCGATGTCGACCGGAGGAACCGTCCCATCCGGCCTGGCCTTGGCCTTGCTGAACTTGACCGTCCAGCGCGCGTCGCGGTCCTTCTGCCGGAGCTTGGCTGGCTGGGCTTTCCAGGCCTGCGGAATGCGCCCCTCCTTGACCGCCTTCTTCTCCTCCTCGGTGTTGCGCTGCTTGGGCGCGGCGATCAGCGAGGCGTCGACGATCTGGCCGCCCATAGCGACGTAGCCAGCCTCGCGCAGCGCCGCGTCGAACCGGTCGAACAGTGGCTTAATCGCCTCGGCCCTGGTCAGCTTTTCCCGGAACAGCCAGATCGTGCGAGCGTCGGGAACCCGATCGGATAGGCTCAACCCGAGAAACCGCATGAACGACAGGCGGTCGTTGATCAGAAACTCGGTACGCTCGTCCGAGAGGGTGTTGGCCGCCTGGATCACCAGGATCTTGAACATCATCACAGGGTCGAACGGCGGTCGGCCGCCCTGCGAGCCGTCCGAGTAGGCCAGCGCCCGCGTCAGCTCGGACCGGAAAATCTCGAAATCGACCGCCGCTGCGAAAGCCTGCAACTGATCGCCGAGATCGCTCAGCCGCTTCAGCCGCTCGTCGACGTCGAAAAGTCCCCCCTGGCCACGCATCGATTCGCCTCCCACTCCACCTGGGAGTGAATCAGAAAACGCTGGAAGGCGCGAGGTTCTTAGAAGCGTCCAGTTGCCAGAGAAGCCGCTGGAACGCTCTGCTTGGTTCCGACCCCCAATACCGCCGAGTCGGTAGAGTCGAGGTGTGGCGCGGTGGCGTTAGGCTCATACCAAATCTCTGAAGGGATGACTCGGTTGGGATTCCCGAATCGCCTGGCGTCTGATTCAAGGTGGCGAACAGAGGAGGTTCGCCATGCCCATTCCGCTTCGGGGCGATTATGACGCTGAGATGGTGAGAGCTGCGGCCAAGCGGTCGAAGGACGGGCCGCAGGCCAGGCGGCTTTTGGCTCTGGCGGCGGTTTACGAAGGCGCGACGCGCACCGAGGCGGCGAAGATCGGCGGGGTGACGCTTCAAATCATTCGCGATTGGGTGATGAAGTTCAACGCCCATGGACCGGAAGGCTTGATTGATCGCAAGCCGCCCGGACAGGCTCCCCGGCTGAACGGCGCACACCGCGCCGCGCTCGCCGCGATCATCGAGAGCGGCCCGATCCCGGCGGTTCATGGGGTCGTGCGCTGGCGGATTGTCGATCTCTGCCAATGGATTTTCGAGGAGTTTCGCGTCGTCGTCGCCAAGCAGACGTTGAGCCGCGAACTGCGCGCCATGGGTTATCGCAAGCTCTCGGCCCGTCCCCGCCATCATGCTCAGGCCGCAGGCGCGATCGAAGATTTTAAAAAAGCTTTTCCGCGCGCCTGGAAGCGATCGGGCGCGAGAAGGACGTCGAGCCCAGCGCCATAGAGGTCTGGTTCGCCGACGAGGCGCGCGTCGGCCAGAAGAACAAGATCACCCGGCGCTGGGCCAAGCGCGGCGCGCGTCCAAGCGCTCCCAAAGATCAGCGAACCGCCTCGGCTTATATCTTCGGCGCGATCTGTCCCAAGGACGGCAAAGGCGCGGCCCTGGTCATGCCACGCTGCAACACGGAGGCGATGAACCTCCATCTCGCCGAAATCGCCACCCAGATCGCGCCGAGAGCGCACGCCGTGCTGCTGGTCGATCAGGCCGGCTGGCATTTGTCCGGCAGATTGATCGTCCCGCCCAACATGACGCTGATCCCGTTCCCCGCAAAGTGCCCAGAGCTCAACCCGCAGGAAAACATCTGGCAGTTCCTGCGCGACAACTGGCTCTCAAATCGGATCTTCAATTGCTTCGACGACATCGTCGATCACTGCTGCGAAGCATGGAACAAGCTCATAAACCAGCCCTGGAGGATCATGTCGATCGGCCTTCGGGACTGGGCCTATCGGTCATGATCACCGAGTCTTGGTATCAAACGAGGAAATGGGGTTTTTCGCGCCCGCGAGGCGTTCGACAATGCGCAAGGCGCGCATCCACTTTCTCAAGAGTCCGCCTGATTGCGAAGATGTGTTTGCGAAAGTCTTCCCTGCGCTAAATGTTGTACGCAGGACGGACGCATATAAAAACAACGGCGCGACCGCGACGTCGGATCTGGCAATCATCGGCGTCGAGGCGAATGCTGGCTCAAGTTCTGTCCGCGAGAATAATTCTCTCAAAAAGGGGGTATTTGAACCAGTGAAGGTTGCCATCATACCCGCGCGGGCCGGGAGCAAGCGAATTCCACGGAAAAACGTGCTGGCGTTCGCGGGAAGGCCAATGATCGCCTATGCAATCGGCGCAGCTTACCAGTCGCAGCTCTTCGACAAAGTCATAGTTTCCACCGACGACGAGGAGATCGGCGCCATCGCGCGCAGCTTTGGCGCCGAACTACCGTTCAAGCGGCCGGTGGAGCTTTCCGATGATAGCGCGCCGACCGTTCCGGTCATCGCGCATGCAATTCGAACATGCGAAGAAACCGGCTGGTCGATTACCTACGCCTGCTGTCTCTACCCGTGCGTGCCTTTCATCAGTTCTGTCCGATCACCGCAACGATCTGGCCTGCCCTGACCACTCGGCCCGGCTGGCAGCGCAATTCGCGTAACTTGCCGCTGACAGGCGCGGTGATTGCGATCTCCATTTTCATCGATTCGGTGACGATAAGCGTTTGACCCGCTATCACAGGTTCGCCGATGGAGACTTCTAGTTTCCAGACCGTACCGGTGGTCGAAGCATGCACGGGACTTATGCCTTCCGGCCAAGTCTCCTCGACCATTGGGAATGCCCCCATGTCGGCGTCGGCGACATGGCTATCCAGACCGAGATCACGCCAGCGATGGCGTTCGGCATAGAAGGCTCTTTGCTGTCGAGATTTGAAGCGCGAGATCTCTTCCGCGTTGGCGGCGAGAAATTTCTCGTGTTCGCGTAGCGTGAAGCGGCCTTCTTCGATGCGCAGGGGATAGCGGCCGTGTGGGAACGCGGCGCGCGCTTCGACCAGTTCCTCGCCCGAAACGGGAAAGAAACGAAGCTGATCGAAGAAACGCAACAGCCAGGGTTTTTCGAAACAATCGGTTTGCCGCCAGCGATTCCACATCTGAATGGTGCGCCCGACGAGTTGGTAACCGCCCGGACCCTCCATGCCATATACACAGAGATAGGCGCCGCCGATGCCGACTGCGTTTTCGGGCGTCCACGTGCGCGCGGGATTGTACTTGGTGGTGACGAGGCGATGGCGCGGATCGAGCGGCGTCGCGACTGGCGCTCCGAGGTAGACGTCGCCCAGGCCCAGAACAAGATAGCTCGCGTCGAAAACGATTCGGCGGACCTCATCTTCGCTCTCGAGCCCGTTGATCCGGCGAATGAACTCGATGTTCGACGGGCACCAGGGCGCGTTCGGCCGCACCAGTTCGCAATATTTCTTCATCGCGAGCACGGCCTGCTCGTCGTTCCATGCCAGCGGCAAATGGACGATCCGGCTTTCCACGGACACGGACCTCGGATCCGCCAAATCGCCTTCCAGCGCGACCAGCGCTTCGAGCAGGCGCGCTCGCGGCAATATCCGGCTGTCGTAGTGGATTTGCAGCGAACGGATGCCGGGCGTCAGATCGATGATCGCGGGCAGTTTAGCGGCGCGCACGGCTTCCATCAAAAGATGCACGCGCAAGCGCAAGGCGATGTCCAAAGTCATCGCTCCATATTCGACCAACAAATAGTCGTCGCCCGCGGCGCGGTAGGCGACTTTGGGCGTGCGCCCACCCAGGCTGCGAAGAACATCGCCCTCCGGCGCCTTGCGGGGAAAAACCACGGGTGCGGATGCGCGCAGCGCGATCGCCTGCTCTTGCGTGATCGCGCGGAAGACGATTTTGTCGCCGGGCTTCAACTGGCCGAGTTTCCAGAGTTCGCCGCTCGCCACGACGGCGGGACAGACGAACCCGCCAAGGCTCGGACCGTCTGGTCCCAGAATGATCGGCATGTCGCCGGTAAAATCGATGGCGCCGACGGCGTAGGCGTTGTCGTGAATGTTGGAGGGATGCAAGCCTGCTTCGCCGCCATCGGCGCGCGCCCATTGCGGACGCGGGCCGATCAGGCGAACGCCTGTGCGGGCGCTGTTGAAATGGACCTCATACTCCTCCTCGAACAGCGACGCGATGTCGTCTTTCGTGAAAAACTCCGGAGCGCCCTGGGGGCCGTAGAGAACCCCGATCTCCCATCGGTCCGTCAAGGCGGGCAGATCGCTTGGAATGTCGTCCATGACCGCTGAGACCGGCTCGCGGCGAATGCGCAGCGTGTCTCCCGCTTTGAGGACGCCCGTTGCGTGGCCGCCGAACCCCCCCAGCGAGAAAGTCGAGCGCGAACCAAGATAGAGTGGCGCGTCGAAGCCTCCGCGGACCGCAAGGTAGGCGCGCATTCCGCTCCCGGCGACCCGGCCGAGCGCCAGCACCTGGCCCGTCTTCACGTCAACTGGACGCCAGTACGGAACGGGCGCGCCATCGAGCGTCGCCGCCATCATCGCGCCGCCGAGCGCAATCACGCTGTCGCTGACGAACCGCAAGCTCGGCCCCGCGAGGGTGCATTCCAGCACCGCAGCGCCTTCGTCATTGCCAACAATCTTATTAACGAGCCGGTGCGAGCGCTCGTCCATCGGACCGCTCGGCGGAATGCCGACATCCCAATATCCCAACCGTCCCGGGCAGTCCTGCAGGCTAGATTGCGCGCCGGGCGCCAACACCTCGACGCTGCGGGGCCGGAAGGCGAAATCCCCAAGCGTCGCGGTGGTGGCGACGCCGGAGCCAAACGCTTCGCAACGCAGGATTTGTTGGAGATAGCCAAGGTTAGTCTCGACGCCCCATACGCTGGTTTGATCGAGCGCATCCGCCAGTCGCGACAGCGCGGCGGCGCGATCGCCGCCATGCGCAATGATCTTGACGAGCATGGGATCGTAGAATGGCGAGACTTCGACCCCTGCTTCAATCCAGCTTTCAATGCGCGCGTCGGAAGGGAGAGACAATTGGGTGATGACGCCAGTCGAGGGTCGAAAATCCTGCGCCGGATTTTCCGCGTAAAGGCGCGCCTCGATGGCATGGCCGCGCGCCGTCAACGCGGCTTGCGGCGGCAGCGTGAATTCGCCCGCCGCCTGGCGGATCATCCATTCGACAAGATCGACGCCGAAAACTTCTTCCGTCACGGGATGTTCGACCTGAAGGCGCGTATTGACCTCCAGGAAATAGGGCTGTTGGCGCTCGACATCATAGACGAATTCAACCGTGCCGGCTGATTCATAGCGAACCGCCTTTCCCAAGGCGATCGCTGCGTCGCGAAGATATTCGCGCATGGTCTCGCTCAGATTGGGCGCTGGCGCTTCCTCCACGACTTTCTGGTTGCGGCGCTGCAACGAGCAATCGCGCTCGCCAAGCGCGACGACGCCCCCGTCGCCGTCGCCGAAGATTTGCACTTCGATATGGCGCGCGCGCGCCACGAACCGCTCAAGATAGAGCCGCGCATCGGCAAAATTGCTGGACGCGAGCCGCGCCACGCTCGCATAGCGTTGCGAAAGCTCACCCGGCGTGCGGCAGAGCTGCATGCCGACGCCGCCGCCGCCCGCGGTGCTCTTCAGCATCACGGGGTAGGCGATGCGCGCCGCTTCGGTCTGCGCATGCGTCTCGCTCTCGAGAAGGCCGCTGCCGGGCAATAGCGGGACGCCGCAACGCGCGGCAATCTCGCGCGCCGAGTGTTTCAGGCCAAAGGCGCCGAGATGGTCAGGGCGCGGCCCGATGAACGCGATGCCCTCGGCGGCCAGCCGCCCGGCAAAGCCGATGTTCTCGGAAAGAAAGCCGTAACCTGGATGAACCGCCTCCGCTCCCGTCGCATGGCAGGCGGCGACGATGGCGTCGATATTGAGATAGGTTTCCGCGGCCGGCCCGGCGCCGAGCCTGACCAGCTTGTCGACGTCGCGCATCGGCGCGGTGAACCGGTCGGCGTCGGAGGCGACGCCGACGGCTTGAACGCCAAGCCTGCGCAGCGTGCGGATGACGCGCGCTGCAATCTCGCCGCGGTTAGCGACCAGCACCGTTTTGAACATGGCCGTTCTTAATCGCCAGGAGCGTCCCAGATGAGGACCCGAATCGGCGTGGGATCAAAGCCGTTGCACGGATTGTTGACCTGCGGGCAATTCGAGATGACGCAAAGCACATCCATCTCCGCGCGCAACTCGACGTAATCACCCGCCTTGGACACCCCATCGACGATCGCCAATTCGCCGTCGGGCAAGATCGGCACATTCATGAAGAAATTGATGTTGCTGACGATGTCGCGCTTATCCATGCCGTATTTGGCCAGTTCGATCAGAAAATTTTCGCGGCAGGCGTGCATGTAGCGTGTGTGGTGGCCAAAGCGCACGGTATTGGCCTCGCAGCTGCACGCACCCGCCGAAGTATCGTGATCGCCGCAGGTGTCTGCGATCATCGTCGCCATCACATTTCCCTCATTGGAAAGAAGTTGCGTTCCCGCGGCGACATAGGCGGAGCCCTGCGCGGCCAATGTGCCCTGGGCGTCGTAGCGTTCGGCGAATTTGTCCGCGCGGTAAAACAGCGTGTCGACCGCTTGCTGGCCGGCGACATCGATGATCCGCAAACATTGTCCTTTGCGCACGAGACCGGACCACGGCGTGCAGGCGGGGACCACGTGATCGTAGGCGGCCTTGGTCGGATCGAGGAGGGATTTTGCGATCATCATGACATGGCCGCCGTATTCTCGAATGCGCGCACCGCCTCTTGCGTCGCGGTGCGACAAAGATCGTCGTCGGCGGCCTCCGGGGAGCGCCAGAGACACGCACGAACGGGTTCAGCGCGCCAATCGCCGCGCGGACTTAAGGGGTGCGGGCAGTTGGACAGCGCCACGATCAAGTCCATCTCGGCGCGCAGATCCACATAATCTCCGGGCTTCACGGCGTCTTCGCGCCATTCGAAGCGACCGCCCTGATCGGTGACGACAGGCGCAAAGAAAGTGATGCAAGGGCCAACGTCACGCGCCGACATGCCGTGCTTGGCGGCGGCCAGAACGAAATTCTCGTGGGAATTGCGGCGAGTGGGATTGGCGCCATATTTTCGCGCATCGCCGCTGCGTGTGCTCGCCCCGGCGACGCAATCATGCTGGCCGCAGGTGTCGTCGGTGATGCATGCGAGCACCCGCCCCATATCCGAAAGCAGAAGTTTTCCGCGCGCAAGCCGAGCCGACCATTGCACCTTCACCGAATCTGCCGGGTTGAATCGCTCGCTCGTATCGCGTGCGTTCCAAAACAATGCCGAGACCCCGTGCGTCGCGTGAATATTGACGATGCGCAGGCTTTGCCCGCGCTTCATGCGACCCGTCCAATACCAACCCGCCGGAATCGTTTCTTCCCGTTCGATTCGATCGGCGGCCAGAAATCTTCGGGTTGGCCGCCTGGATCGCCGATGAACGAGGGGCGTTGGCTTCCCGCGCTTTCGCCTTCAATTCGAAATAGCGCCGGCGATAGTCTTCGGGCGTCGGATTTGTCTCGCTCATCCTAGTCTCTTTCCTGGCGGAAGGGATGAAGTTGGGGAATAAGGGCCGCGATCAGATGCATTTTCCCGGAAATGACGCCGCGACGCGATGTCATTTCGTCGGCGATCACGCGGAGCTTTTGCGCCGGGCCCTGCACCAGGATCACCTCCATTGTCTGATTGTGCATCAAATGGACGTGCAGCGAACTGATGACTTCGGCGATATGGCGAAATTGCAGATCGGCAAGCTGCTTCTGAAGGCCTGCGACCGAATTGTCGTAAAACAGCGTGACGACGCCGACCATGACATCTTGGCCGACATCGCTTTTGTGTTCCACCAGCGACTGATAGAGCATGTCCGCGATCGCTTGCGAGCGGCTGTCAAAACCACGCTCCTCCACCATGCGGTCGAGATCGCACAACAAAGTCTCCGGCAGAGACATACTGATTCTCGAAACAGGTTTGTTGTTCCCCCGTATGTGGGCGCTCATCGTTTCCTTCCCGATCTAAAAGAGATGGCTATAGTGTTCGATCTCCCATTTGCTGACAGACAAATGATAGGATTCCCATTCGATCGTTTTGTACTTGATGAATTCGTCGCGGAGCTCCTTACCCAACGTTGCTTCGATCAAAGGATCGGCGGCAAAGGCCGCGACGGCTTCTTGAAGCGTCTGCGGTAGGAACTCGATCCCGCGATCGAGACGCTCCGCATCGGTCATTTCATAGAGCTTGTCGTCGTTGGGTCTGCCGGGATCGATCTTGTTTTTGACGCCGTCGAGACCGGCCGCCAGCACAAGCGCAGCCGCCAGGTAAGGATTGACGGCGCCGTCGGCGTTGCGGGACTCGCAACGCCCGCCGCCGGCCGGAACCCGCATCGAATTCGTGCGATTGTTCGAACCATAGGAATTGAAGACCGGCGCCCAGGAAAAGTAACTCATCGCGCCCCGGCGCACCAAACGCTTGTAACTGTTGACGGTGGGCGCGAACGCGGCGCAAAGCGCGCGGCCATGCTTCAGCACGCCGCCGATGAAGTGATAGCCGGTCTCAGTCAGCCCGATGCCGCGCGGATCGTCGGACGCTGACCGGGCGAACATATTTGCGCCGCTCTTGAGATCATAAAGCGACATGTTGAAATGCGCGCCAGTGCCGGTTTTGTCGGCAAAAGGCTTGGGCATGATCGTCGCCAGCAGCCCTTGTTCGCGCGCATAATGCTTGGCCATATAGCGGAAGAAAATGAAGCGGTCGCACATTGTGAGCGCATCGGCATAACTGAAGTCGAATTCATATTGGCCGTTCGCATCCTCATGATCGAAGGAATGCAGGTCCCAGCCGAGATCATTGATGCAGCTCGCCACCTTGTCGAGCCAGGTAAAGTTGTCGAGAAAGCAACGCACGTCGTAGCAAGGCTTGACGAGCTTATCATCCGGATTGGGAACCAACAGCGCGCCGTCGGCGCCCTGCCGGAGAACATAGACCTCGCATTCAATACCAAGATTGAACCCGAAACCCAGTTCCCCGGCCCGCGCCAAGACATTCTTGAGCGCGACGCGCGTGTTTAGGGGATAGGGCTTGCCCTGAAACATATTGTCGGCGGGCAGCCAGGCGACTTTCGGCTCCCACGGCAATTGAATGATGTGATCGAGATCGGGGAGCGAGGTGATTTCGTCGTCGTTCGGCGCCTGGCCGAGGCCGTCCAGCGCATAGCCGGTAAAGCGCTCCGAACCGTGGGCCATGTGTGAGAGATGCGAGAGCGGCACGACTTTCGCCTTCGGCGCGCCATGGATGTCGACATAGGCGCCGATGCAATATTTGATTCCGCGAGCGCGCAACTTTTGCTCAATCTCGAATATTTTTTCTTTTGTGTACATCGGTCTGTGCCCTATTCGGACTGATCGGCTTTGCCGAAGTAGGAATGATCGAGCGGGGGCGTTTCCACCAAGCCCAGGCGGATCTGCGCGCACAGGTCGTCCACCATCCAGGAGAACCAGAGCCGACCCTTGTCCGCGCTTGCCCGGCTCGGCGCTCCCGTCACGCCGTTGCTGCTGGTGCGATTGATGGGATGCGCGAACACCAGCCCGGTCGTGCGATCCGGATCGTCGGCGGCGGTGACAAGCGTCTTGCGCACGAGTTCGGGCGCGACCTCCAGCATCAGGGAAGTTTCGGCGTCATTGGCGTGCCAATCCTCGGCGTCGGAAAAATGGACGGCGCGCACGCGCGCGCTGACCGTTGCAGAATCGATGAGCGCGACCATCAGGTCGTCGAGCTCGCTGCGCAGCATTTCAAGCGCGCAACGCAACGGCGCGGCATTGGTGACATGGGTGTTGACGATGAACAGCCGGCGCACGCCGCTGTGATACGCCCACTCGCCGATGTCCTTGACGAAGTGGATTAGCGTGACCGGCTGCACGGCGAGCGCGCCCGCCCAGCGCCGGCTATGCCCGAGCGAGCAGCCGTAAGGCAGCGTCGGCAGCATCGGCACCTGGGTGCGTTTCGACGCCTCCGCGCACAGGCGATCGGCCAGAACGGCGTCGACGCCCGCGCCCAGATGCGGGCCATGCTGCTCGGTCGCGCCGACGGGCAGGATCGCGGCGCGCCCGACCCTTTCCAGATCGTGCGGGAGTTCGACCCAGCTGCGCTCGGACCACATCATCGCGGACGCCTATTCGACATCGTCGGCAACGTTCGTGAGGCGGACGACGGCCGGATAAGTTTCAAGCTCGTCATGCGCCGTCGATTGATGGATGAGTTCTTCCAGCCGGGCCTTGGCGGCGAGAAATTCCGGCAAGATGCATTGCATCGGCGTGCGCGGCCGCGGGACCGGCACTTCGATCAGTTCCTGCACGCGGCCGGGATGGGGAGACAGAACCAGAATGCGGTCGCCGAGAAATATCGCCTCGTCGAGGTCATGGGTGATGAAGATGATGGTGATGTCGATCTTCTTCCATATCTCCAGAAGATGAGCTTGCATGCGTGCGCGCGTCTGTGCGTCGAGCGCGCCGAACGGCTCATCCATCAAAAGAATGCGCGGCTGATTGGCGAGCGCGCGGACGATCGCGACGCGCTGTTTCATGCCGCCGGACAGCTGGTGCGGGTAGGCGTCGGCGAATTTCTCGAGACCGACGAGTTGCAGCCATTGCAGCGCTTCGCGCTCGGCCTGGTGACCGCCGGCGCCGTTGACTTCCAGCCCGAACATCACGTTCTTCTTGACCGTCAGCCAGGGAAACAGCGTATAGCCTTGAAAGACCATGCCGCGATCGCGGCCGGGTCCGGAGACAGGCTTGCCCTGCAGCAGGACTTGGCCGCAGGTTTTTTCTTCAAGGCCGGCCAGAATCCGAATAAGGGTGGACTTGCCGCAGCCTGACGGCCCGACTACGCACTGAAATTCGCGCCGATGCGTCGAAAAGTTGATGTCGTCGAGCGCCAACGTTGCGCCGGCCGCCGACTGGAACGTCTTGCCCAGACGCTCGACTTTCAGAATGACATCGCGCGCCTTCATACGGTCGAAGCGCTCGCGCACATCGTCCGACTGATCCAGATAGGACGGCAAAAGACCGGCCTCAGAACTGGACGGAGTCCTCGCCAGCCCTTCAATTGGATTTTGCAAGAGACCGGTCCCACGGGAATAAACGGCGGCTGAGCAGCGCCAGGATCATGTCCGTGCCCAGGCCGAGGATGCCGATCATCGTGATCGCCGCATAGACGTTGGGGAAATGCTGGTAGCGGGCCTGTTGCGTGATGAACCAGGTGATGCCGCTTGTGGTGCCGATCAATTCGGCGACGATCAGATAGGTCCAGGCCCAGCCAAGCAGAATGCGCTGATCGCGATAGAGATCAGGCAGAATTCCGGGCAGCACGACGCGCCTGAGGAGCTGTGAATTCTTGGCGCCGAGGGTGAGGGCGGCTTCAACCAGCGCGCCGTCCAGTTTGCGGGTCGTGTTCGCGATGATGAGAATCTGCTGGAACAGCGTGCCGATGACGATGATCGTGATTTTCGGCCCATCGTAGATGCCCAAGATGGCGACAGCCAACGCGCCGAACGCCGGCGCGGGCAGATAGCGGAAAAACTCGACGAAAGGCTCGAACAGCCTGGAGACGGCGGCGTAGGCGCCGCAAAGAATTCCGAGCGGCACGCCGATGATGGACGAGATCAGGAAGCCCCAGAAAATGATCTGAATGCTGTGCCAGAGGCTTTGATGCAGCCACTCGCCGTCCTGGGTTGGCGGCGGCGTCGTGAAGGACTGGTAGAACGCGGCTGCGACTTCGCCGGGCGAAGGCAAATAGATCGGATTCGATCGAACGCCGGCAGGCGGCGCCCGGCCCTCGGCCTTGGCGGCCGCGACCTCGCTGTCAAAAGCCGCGCGGTCCATGCGCATGCCGATCTGCAGATAGTCGGTGGAGCCGGGATCGGTAATTAGCATTTGCGGATGCCAGACGGCGGGGACGTAACTCACGATGCACCAAAGTGCGATCGGCAGCACGAAGGACAAGACGCCGATCAGGAACTTCGCGCGTGGCGCCAGCGCCACGTGAAGTTGAAACAGTTTCATCGTGAATTACGCCGGTCCCGATCGCGCTATTTCAGGGCGTCGTTCGTCACGGACGGATCGATGGCGGCATCAATGTCCTGGGCGGCCTTGTAGACCCCATTCTTCACGTTGAAGTCGTCGGCGATTTTGGACGAGCCATAGAGCGAGGCCAGCCCATCGCCCTTCCCATAGGTCTTCTTGCCTTCCGCCAGACCTATGAGATGGGTGCCCTTGAGCAATGGCTTGTAGGCGGCTGGCGTCAGCCCGACCCGCGCCGACATGATCTTGACGGCGTCGTCCTGGGTTTTGGGATCGTTGATATAGGAAACGACGCGATCCCACACTTTGGCCAGCTTCATGTAGTCGGCGCGATGGGCGCTCAGGCTCGCCGGGCTGGCGTAGAGGACGTCGTAGATCAGTCCGGGGGCCTGAGCCGAAGTGTAGATTGGCCGCGAACCGGGCAGCGCCTTCATCGCGCTTCCCGAAACAGGCTGCCATGCCCCGATGGCGTCGACCTGACCTGAGGCCAGCACTTGCGGCGTCTCGTTGGTCTTTGCATTCACCAACGTGACGTCTTGTTCGCTCATGCCGGCGTCCTTGAGGCCGTTGAGCAGCAAGAGATGCTCAACCAGACCGGTTTCGACGCCGACCTTTTTACCCTTGAGATCTTTGATGGTCTTAACGCCGGGCTTGCCGACGATCATGTCGTTGCCGTTGGAATAGTCGGTCAACATGACCATGATGCCCTTGGCGCCGCCGGCGCCGGTGACAAGTCCATCCCCGTTGGTGACCAAATCCGCGTCGATTTTACCGGCGGAGTAGGCGTCCATTGACGCCGAATAGTCGAACCATTGAAACGTCGCATCAATGCCGGCCTGCTTGAGCCAGCCTTTGTCGATGGCGACTTGCCAGGCGACCCATCCCGGCCAATCGCTGTAGCCGATCGTCAACCCCGCGGCCGATGCTGGCTTTGAGACCGCCAAAACGCCGGACAGAATTAGCCCGAAGGTGAAACCGAGACGCAGATTGCGATGCATGACGCTCTTCGATTGCTAATATTACGAAAACACGATTGCGTAATACTCGGCGCAATATGCGTGCCAGTTTGGAGCGAAAGCGATTCCTTGCGATTTCAGGGATTTCCCACTGCAGCGTGCAGGCTAAGGCGGCGGCGGTTGACCACGAATCGTGCGGCGCGACGGCCAGGAGCTCAATTTGCAGGCGAGAGCCGTGCGGGAACGGACCGACCCCGAGACGGGCCAGCATCGAGTTCAATGCACGGAGCTCGTTCATCTCCTAAATGAGCATGCCGCCAAAAACGGTGGTGCGGATTGTCGATCCGAAAACCCATTCGATCTTGTGGGGGCCGGCCGTCCCAAAGGCAGAGTGATGCCGAACACGCGGCGCCACCACGCCGGCGAAGATTTCTTCGCGATCTTGTGCGAGGCGTTCGATCTTCTGTACGAAGAAGGCAGGGAGAGGCCCAAGATGATGAACGTCGGCATGCATATGCGCCTTCTCGGCCATCCGGGCAGAGCGTCGGGCCTCGCGCGCTTCCCCGACTACGCGTCCGGCAAAACGGACGTCTGGATTTGCAAGCGCGAGGACATCGCCCGGCATTGGCTTAAGGAACATCCTTGCGAGACCGCCTCGTGATGCGTCTCAAAATCCAGCCTATTGACGCGGCGTCGTTCATGCCTTTCGGCCAACTTATTCCGCCCCAGGCGCCAGGGCACGGACGGCAGGAGCTCCTCGAAGAGTTGCAGAACAATCGGCCTTCCGCGCGGGTGCGGCTCTCGATGACGACCGTCGCGCCGAAGACGCTCCCGCTTGCGGCAGTCCAGATGGAGCGGCACGTCCATTCGTCGCAGGCCTTCGTTCCGGTCGATTGCGCGAGTTATCTCGTGCTCGTTGCGCCGCACGGCGCTGACGAAATGCCTGACCTCGGCAAGCTTCGCGCTTTTAGGATGCCCGGCGACACGGGCATAAATTATCGTGCGGACACTTGGCACCATCCGCTGTCGGCGCTGGAGCGCACGGGGCGCTTCGCGGTCTTGACCTTTGTCGACGGAACGGCGGCTGATGAGCAATTCGTCGATCTGCCGCATGAAGTCGTTATCGAGGCGTAAGGTGCCCGTGCTTGTAGAAAGTCCGCTGCCTTCTTCTTTCGAAATTCGCCCATGCCAGATAGCTTGCCCTGATGCTGTTTCGTGACCAACCATCCGGCGCTCTCGCCATCAGCCAACTGACCCACGCTTGGATCTCGGGCCAGATATTGCGTGCTTGGGATGGAAACCTGTCTGAGACGCTTCTGTTGGCGGCGGAGCAGCACGACATCGGTTGGATCGACTGGGAAGCCGAGCCTACATTCAACACGGAAACCGGGCGGCCGCATCTCTTTCGCGAAATCGGCGCATCGGCTCATGCGCCGATGTGGACGCGTGGCGTGCAGCGCGCGGTCGGAGCATGGGGAACCCACGTCGCCCTCCTTATTTCGCGCCACGGCGGGGTCATTTACCGCCGCTACACGGATCGTCATCGCGTGAGCGAGGCAGACGCCGCGGCAGCGCAAAATTATTTGAATGCTCAAGCGCCAATGGAGACGGTCTGGTCGCGAGCGCTCGGATTGGAAGCTGCCGAGTTGGAGACAGAGACGGGACTTCTGGCTTTCTCCGACACTCTATCTTTGGCGCTATGCGGCGAACTGAAGACGCCTCTCAATTTGGAGGCGCCCGATCGAGACGGGAACGCTCTAACCATTCGAGTTCGCGGAGCGCCCTCAGCGTTCATTCGATTTCGTCATTTCTCCCTGGCACTTCCGCTCGAGTGAACTCGTAGTCGAGGGGGAAGCGCGTCCACTACCGAGCGGTGGTCGCTTCTCCGATGAAGACGCCATGAAAAGCTGGTTGGCGCTCCCGCAACGCGTCAACTTTAGCGCGCGCCTGTCGCCGGAATAAGCTCCCATCATCGCTCGAGCGCAATCCGCCCCTCGAAGGTTTCGGCGCTCACCGGTCCCAGGACAGCGGCTGTCCGATGGACGCCGGCATTCTCGACGCGCGGCCCAGTCCTGCGAGCACGGCGAGCGCGATCAGGTAAGGCGCCATCTGCACGACATAGGAACTGACGGGGATGTTGAAGCTTTGCAGCCGCAATTCGAAGGCCTCCGCGGCGCCGAAGACGAGGCATGCCAGCGCGGCCCCAAGCGGGTTCCAGCGCGCCACGATCAGCGACGCTAGCGCAAGATAGCCTCTGCCTCCGATCATGCCGTCGGTAAAGGTTCCGACCTGTTGAAGGGACAGCACGGCTCCGCCGAGGCCGGCTACGGCGCCGCAGGCGACGACGGCGATGATACGCACCCGCATGGGCTCGACGCCCGAGGCGAAGACCGCCTCGGGATTTTCGCCGGTCGCGCGTAAAGTCAGGCCCGCTTGCGTGCGACGCAGGAAAACGTCGAGGGCGATGCAGCCGAGAAACGCCAAATAGGTCAACGCCGGTAGGACGAACAGCAACGGGCCTATCATGGGGAGGTCGGCCAGGCCTGGGATCGGCCAGGGCGGCAACGGAGTCAGATGGATCGCGATTGGCCGACCTGAGCCCGAGAGCACGCGGAGAAGGTAGCTTGTCAGACCTACCGCCACGATATTGGCCGTTAGGCCCGTGACCATGTTGTCCGCGCGATGCCTCACCGTCACGATCGCGACGACGAGTCCGATCGCGGCGCCGCCGGCAAGCGCAAGGCCCACCCCGACTAGAGAACTTCCGCTCGCCCAGGCCCCGACGACGGCTGAAAACGCGCCCATCAGCATCATGCCCTCGAGGCCGACCGCGAACACACCCGCGCGCTCGGAAAGGATGCCGCCCAGCGCCGCAAGCAGCAGCGGCGTTGCGATCCGGATGGCGGCGGCGAGAAAGTCAATCACGCTCGGCGCACCGTCGCCGCGAGGACAAACAGCATTGTGACGCCTTCGATCACGAAGATGAGCGCCGAGGGAACGCCAATCTGACGCTGCATCGAGAGAGAGCCTGCTTCCAGCATGCCGACGAAGATCGCAGCCGGCACGACCGCGAGAGGCTCGAGAGCTCCGAGCAATGCGACGGTTACGGCCTTGAAGCCGAAGCCGAGCGAGAAGCCTTCGATAAGGCGGTGATGGACGCCGAGCACTTCGACGCCGCCCGCCAATCCCGCCAACGCGCCAGCCAGAAGCATGACCCCCCAAGTGATGCGCGGAACTGAGAAGCCAGCGTAAGCGGCGGCGCGGCGCGAACTTCCCATGACGCGCACAGCGAAGCCGAACGGCGTGCGCCAAAGCGCAAACGACAATGCCGCCGCAGCGACAAGCGCGATGAGAAAGCCGACATGCGCGCCGAGCTCCGGCAGCCGCCAGAGCGTCGCCGCGGGCGGCATCGCCGGAGATTGAAGGAAGCCCGCGCCGAACTGGCCGAGCGGTCCGCTGAGGGCCTGTTGCACCAGCAACAGGGCGACGAAATTGAGCAGCAGGGTCACGAGGACTTCGTGCACGCGCCGGCCCAAATGGATCGCCGTCGCCACAGCGGCCCACAACGCGCCGACCGCGGCCGCGCCTAGCAAAGTCGCGACGACCGTTAGCGCGGAAGCGCTGTTCGGCCAGTGCAACGCGACGGCGGCGGCGCCTGCGCCGCCTAACGCGATCTGGCCTTCCGCGCCGATGTTGATGACGCCTGCGCGAAAGCAAATTGCAACGCCTCCGCCCGCAAGCAAATACGGGGTCGCCCGGTTGAGCGCGACTCCGATCTGGTGCGGCGATCCGACCGCGCCCATCGCCATTGCGGCAAATGCGGTTAGCGGATTGTGTCCCGAGACGCCGACGAGAAGCGCGGCGCTGATCAGCGAGAGGGCGATTGCGAGCGCCATGCGCGGCGCGATTCCCTCGCCCACATGCAGGCGAAACGAAGCGCCGATCGTGGTCCGGGTTGGCGTCCTGGAAGGAGACGCTTCAGTCACGCCGTTCGCCCGGACATCCACAAGCCGATCTGCCCGAGATCTGCGCCCTCTCGGGTGGTGAAGCCTGCGAAACTCCCGTTCGCCATCACCGCGACGCGATCGGAGACTTCGAGCACCTCTTCGAGTTCGGATGACACATAGACGATCGCCGCCCCCGCCTCGCGCAACGCAAGAACCCGATTGATCACGAACCGGGTCGCGCCGGGATCAAGACCCCATGCGGCCTGATGGGCGATCAGCACTGCGGGCTTCCTGTCGAGTTCGCGCGCGACGACGATCTTCTGCTGATTGCCGCCGGACAGCCGCGCGGCGAGCGTGTACGGCCCCGGCGCCCTTATGTCGTATTCGCGCATCAGTTCGCGCGCCTTCCGGTCCGATCCGGCGGGCGAAAGGAACCGCCCGCTTGCATAGGGCGGGCGATCGCTGTCGCGCAACATGAGATTCTCACGAATCGATAGGCTCTTGACCAGCGCCGTCGAGGCTCGGTCGGCCGGCATGTAAGCTATTCCCGATCGCGTTCGGCCCGCGACCGACACGCGGGTTATGTCGCGCCCCTTGAGCGTGATTGAGCCGCCATCGGCGCGGCGAAGGCCCGCCAGCGTCTCGACGAGTTCAATCTGTCCGTTGCCATCCACGCCAGCGACGCCGAGAACTTCGCCTCCCCGCACCTCAAACGAGAGCGGGCCAAGAGCCGGACCTCGCAGATTGTCGACCGCGAGCCGGATCTTGCCGTTGGTCAAAGGACGGTGAGCGGGCGGCGCGGCGACCTCCCGCCCGACCATCATCTCCGCGAGTTGCTCCATGGTCACCGAGCCGATCGGCGCCCTTCCAGTCACTCGACCCGCGCGCAACACGACAACCCGATCGCAGACCTCGAGAACCTCCGGCAGCTTGTGGCTGATGAACACGATGCCCTTTCCTTCCGCGCGCAGCCGGCGAAGGATTGTAAGGAGCTCGGCGACCTCGCTTGGCGCCAGATTGGAGGTCGGCTCGTCGAGGATCAGCAGTTCCGCATCGCGCAGGAGCGCTCTGAGAATTTCGACGCGCTGGCGACGACCGAGCGGCAGATCCCCGATGACCGCGTCGGGATCGAGATCGAGCCCAAACCGCCGGCTCGTCTCGCGTATGCGCGCTGCGACCTCGGCTCGCTTGAGAACCCATCCTGCTCGCGACCAACCGAGCATTACGTTTTCGACGATTGTCATCGCCTCGATCAGCATGAAGTGCTGGTGGATCATGGCCACGCCCGCCGCCATCGCCTCGGCCGGGCGATGGCCCGAAAGAGGGCGGCCGCGAAAAACGATCGTGCCGGAATCGGACGCCATCATCCCGAACAGCACCTTCATCAGGGTGCTCTTGCCCGATCCATTCTCGCCGAGCAGCCCCAGGATTTCGCCGGCTTCGACGCCCAGGTCTATGCCGTCGTTGGCGCGAACCGCCCCGAAGCAGCGGACGATCCCCCGCATTTCGAGCAACGAGGACATCACATATCTCTGTCGACCGTTCTGGGGCGGTCAGCGACTCACTCGCCGCCAGAGCGGACCGCCCGCGCCGGCTAGCGCAGCATTTTGCGTGCAGGAGGCTTCAGCTTCCGCTGCGCGCATCGTTCTCGGTGGGCGTAATCTTCAAGGCTCCGCTCTTGAACTGCGCCGCCATGTCGTCGAGTTGCTTGATGACGGCGGCGGGGACGATCGGGTTGAAGGCTTTGCCCTCCACATATTGCAGCGAAGCGCCAGTCACAGGAGCCGTATCGTAGCCATATTGCACGAAGTCGCCGAACAGTTTGCCGCCCTTCACCTGGTCGGAAGTGCTGCCGAACATGCCCGGCCAATCCTCGATGATATTTGTGAGCACGAGGTCCGGCGCGATTTTTGTCTGATCGAAGCCGCGGCCGGTGGCATAGACATTCTTCTCCTTGGCTGCCTGCACGAGGCCCGCCTCCGCCGCATTCAGCTTGCCGGTAATGACATCCGCGCCCTGGGCGATGAGCGAGAGCGCCGCCTCTTTCGCCTCCGCGGCGTCTTCCATGTCCTTAATGTAGAGGATCGTCACCTGCGCGCCGGCCTTGGTCGCGCAGATTCGGAAACCCCCCGCTTGCGCGGTGATATTGGGCACCCCTTGTAGTCCGTAAACGCCGCCCACCTTGCGAGTCTTGCTCATCTGCGCGGCAAGCAAGCCGAGTTGGCAGCCAAATTGCGCATTGTTCCAGTCGATCGACATCACGTTCGGCGGTTTGCCTTCGTTGCCGCTCACCGCAATGAACTGCGTCTTGGGAAAGTCCGGCGCAACCTGTTCTATCGCCGAGACGAAACGACCCGAGTGGCCCATCACGATCCGATAGCCCTGGCTCGCGTAGTCGCGCATGGCTTCGGCTTCGTCCGCGTCCGACACATTTTCCGAGTAAGCGGTTTTGAAGCCATGTGGCTCCAAACTCTTCAGAATCGAGTAGCCGAGCGCATTCCAGCTTTGGTCGTTGGCGCTCCCCGGCAACAGGATAGCCGCCTTGTCCTCGGCTCTTGCCGCGGAAGCGACGGCGAACGAAGTGAGGAGCGAGACGATTGCGACCGAGGCGGAAAATCGGCGGAACGGCGATGTGGTCGTCATGCGGATTTGGCCCTCTCCCAAAAAGGTCGCTTCAATCGGGCCGCCCACCGAGGGACCGTCCGATAGCGTTGCGACTTTGCTAAGCAATCCCGGGCCAAGCAATCCTGGCGCCACCACCCGAAAACCGTGAATGTGCGCGCGTCGGAGGGATCGGACGCCACGGCTCAAGCTGCAGTTGGGGTCGCCAGAAGCGAAAATCGCGGCGTCGCTCTTCACCGAAGACGATGAGCGGGCGCCGCGCTCGTCAGCGTTTGTTCGAAGTCGGCGTGGCCCGAGATCCGGGCGCTAACGATTCGAGCGACGCCACCATCGAATGAGCCGTTCCGAGATCATGCTGTTGCATGATCTCGCCGGCGCGCCGCGCGTCATGTGCTGCGAGGGCGACCATCAGACGCTCATGCTCCGCCATCGCTTCGATCCATCGTCCTTGCGAAGAGAGCGCGGCGTAGCGCGCGCGGCGGGCGCGCGTCATCAGAGACGTGTGGATCGCCTGCAGGATCGCGTTGTTTGACGCGGCGACGATCGCGAGATGGATTTCGTGGTTCAGCTTGAAATACGGCGGGCGTTCGCCAGCGGCATGATGACGCGCCATGCGCTCGTGCATGCGCTGCAGCTTTTCGAGATCCCGATCGGTCATCCGCTCGGCGGCGAGTTCGCAGGCGTTACGCTCGATCCCGGCAATGGCCTCGAACAATTGCTTGATGTCGTCGATTGAAAAATCGCTTACGCGCGCGCCGCGACCCGGCAACAGGTCGACAAGCCCTTCGGTCGCGAGCAGCTTGATGGCTTCACGGATCGGCGTGCGCGAAACCTGAAGCGTCGCCGCGAGATTGGCGTCGTGCAGGCGCTCCCCGACCGCCAAATCCCCCTCGACGATCATGTTCCGCAACCGCTCGACTACGGACTCGTGGAGCGGTTTCGGGCGTTCGATCACGGCGACGGGCCGTCTCGCGCCGAGTTGCGGGCGGGCCTCTCGGATGAATTCACTCAACGTCGCCTCGTGTTTTATCGCCTATCTCGCATACCTTCGCCGATGCGCATAGAAAATGATCATTTTGCATTCTAAATGCAAAATGCAAGCGCCGCGGCGATGTGCTCTGCCCATATAAATCAATGGCTTACAAAGGGTCGCATCTGGCACGCGGCTTGCTTTGAGTCGACAGTCACCGAAGCCGCGCCCCGCGCTGCGTCGCGCGCAAGCGCAAAAGGAGCCAGACTATGCGCCCATGGATTCATCCGAAATCTTCCACGCTCGGCTCACTCGCTCTCGCCGCCATGCTGGCCCGTGAGCACCGCGGCGCGTGCTGAGACAGCGGATCGATTCCAGCCCGCGGGGCCCGAACCGGGCACGGACATTCCGGCCGCAACGATCAAGTTCGGCATGCGCCCCTATGCCGACAACACCTTCTACATCATCGGCATGAAGAAAGGTTGGTTCGACGAGGTCGGCGTCAAATTCGAGCCGGCGCCCTATGGACTTAAGGCCAACGACTCCAATGTCACGACGCTGCTCCTGAACGGCCAGCTCGACATCATCTCGGAATTCTGCCCGCTGATGCTGCCGACCTACAAAGATGCAAACAAGCTGAAATGCATCGCCTTCACCGACAATTTCCTCGCGAATGCGATTCTCGCCAACCCCGCGTTGAAGCTCAAGACCTTCAAGGACTACGTCGGCGAAGGAAAAAGTTACGACGAAGCGATCAAGGCGGCTCTCGCCCCGATGAAGGGCAAGACGCTGGTGGGAGCGCCGGAGCTTAGCGACCGGGCTTTCGAGGAATATGTCAACAAGACTGCGGACGCCGGGTTCAAGCTGCAGGTGCTGGACGACGCCAAGTCGCTGGTGCTCGCGAAGGCCGGACGCGAAGATTTCGTCAATCCCGAGGGCGCGCCGATTGTCTACACCCTTCGTCAGGTGGGATGGACGAATCTCATCGACATCGACGATCTCATCAAGCACGGCCCTGGGCGGCGTCGATTCGCCGATCGAACCCTTGATCGGCATTGTCGGAATCGGCGGCAATTCGGACTACATCAACAGCCACCCGAACACCGTGCTGCGCTTCCTTTCAGTCGTGTGGCGAGTGATCGATGCGACCAAGAAGGACCCGTCGCTCTATGATCTGCAGGCGCCCTATCTGAACTCGATGGCCGGCACGAGTCTCGACGGCAAGGGCGTCGCGGACACGGTTGCGATCCTGCATCCGTTCACAACTTTCGACGACAACAAGCAGTACTACGACGACAAGGCGAGCACGACCTACTACGCCAACGTCTGGAACGCGGTCATCAAGAACTTTGAGGAACACAAGGTCATTCCAGCCGGCAAGGTGACTTCCGACGATGTCGTCTGGGGGGGCCCGATCTGGCGCCAGATGGTCGAATATCGGGCGAAGAGCGATGACCTCCTAAAGAAACTGTCGGGAGCGACCCTGACCCCAGAGAAGCAGCAGCTCGTCGAGAAGGCGAAGTCATTCTACGCCAGCTTTGATTTCCTCGACGCCTATCGCCTTGCGTTGGCCGCGTCGAGCTGACGGAGACCCAGCGGTGGCTGGAAGCGCCAAAGCCATGACGAAGGCGCCTGTCCGCGGCGGCGTCCCCTCCTCATCCTGGCTCGGCGCCATGATGAGGACGCTGGCGGCGCTCGATCCGTTGCGCCTTGCTGGAGCAGTTCTGTTCATCGCGCTCTGGCAGGCGGCGACCGCGGTCGTTTCCCCGATCATTCTGCCGGGGCCATTCTCCGTATTACAGCGGGCCGCGGCTGATTTCTGGTCGGCGCCGGCGCTTTCCTATTATGGCGTCGAGAATCCAAGTCTTTTCGCCAATCTCCTCTACACCGTCGAGAACGTGGCGATCGCCGTTTTGCTCGGCTCGGCGATCGGCGTGACGCTCGGCCTCCTCTCCGCACGCATCTGGTTCGTGCGGGCGGCGATAGACCCGATCATGATGACAGCTGGGACTGTCCCGATCCTCATCGCCGAGCCATTCCTGCTCATCTGGTTCGGCGTCGGAAGGGCGAGCGCAGTCAGCCTTGTCGCCTTCTACGTGGTCGTCATTCTCTATGTCTCCGCTCAGCGCGCCGCGCTCAATCTCGATCCGATCTACGAGAATTCCGCGCTGACCCTTGGCGCCGGCAAGCAACAGATGCTGCGAGACATCCTGATCCCTGCAACCGTGCCGGAAATCCTGGGCGGCTTCCGCATCGCGCTCGCGGGCTCCTGGGGACTCGAAGCAGTCGCGGAGCTGCTTGGTTCCCAGTCCGGCGTCGGCAAGGTCCTGGAGGTGCTTGCAGGAGCCACGGATCCGCAGGGAATTCTGGCGACCCTTCTTGTGTTGGGGGTGGCCGCCATCCTTGCAGACGCATTGGCGGCCGCGCTTATCGCGCGATTCGCCGCATGGAATTTTGCCGCCCGCTGACGAGCAGAGCGAGATGCCGACCGACCGCAATCGTCGCATGATTGAGCTCGCTCATGTGGGGCGAACCTATACGCGCGCCGACGGACAGCGGGTCAATGCCGTTGACGACGTGTCGCTCCTCGTGCCGGAAGGCGAGTTCGTCTGTCTGATCGGCCCGTCCGGCTGCGGAAAGAGCACGCTCCTGCAGATGGTCGCCGGCCTCGACGCGCCATCCTCGGGCGCCGTTGTCGTTGACGGCAAGGAGATCGCAGGACCAGGCCGCGAACGTGGAATGGTCTTTCAGCGCGACAGCGTGTTTCCGTGGCTGCGCGTCGTCGACAATGTTGAATATGGGCTCAAGTGCGGCGGCGTCGCGCCCAGCGCGCGCCGCGAGATCGCGCGCGACTATCTGCGCCGGGTCGGCCTTTCGCAGGTCGAGCAGGCCTGGCCGCGCGAGCTTTCCGGCGGGATGCTGAAGCGGGTCGCCATCGCGGCTGTCTTTGCGAATGGCGGAGAAGTGCTGCTCCTGGACGAGCCGTTCGGCGCCCTCGACTATGTCACCCGACGCCAACTGCAGGACGTCCTGCTCGATCTCTGGGAAGAGCCCGGCCGCGCCGTTCCGACCGTTCTGTTCGTCACCCACGATGTCGACGAGGCGTTGACCCTTGCAGACCGGATCGTCGCCATGCGGGCGGGAGCGATCGTCGACGATATCCCCGTCCGAGCGGCGCGGCCCCGCGACACAGATAGCCTGTTGCTGCCCGAAATGGTCGCCATCAAGCACAGGCTGCTCGGCCATCTCGGTCTGGAGCATCGGGCGGCGGCGTTGCGGGGCGGAGCGGCGGCGTGACCACAGCTTCCGACAAGCGGGGATGGATCGTCTCACTCGCCGTCTTCGCGGCGCTTGCGGTTCTCTGGGAGATCCTTTCCTGGGTCTACACCGTGGAGGCGCAGTCCGGAGAGCCGATGGTCGCTGGCTGGGGCACGCTGTTTACCCAGACGTTCCTGAGCCTGTCCGATTACTGGCAGGGCGGAATGGGCGTGCCCGCCGTCGCCGATGGAGCGGCGCGCAGCTATCTCGCCGCGCTGCTTTCGGTGATCTCGCATTCGCTTGCGACCATCGCGCGTCTCGCGAGCGGCCTCGTCCTCGGCGGCGTGCTTGGCCTGGCGCTTGGCCTCGCGGTGTCCTGGTCGCCCTGGAGCCGCAGGCTCGTTCAATTGCCCACGCAGTTTTTGCGGGCGCTTCCGTTGCTTGCGATGGTGCCGCTGTTTCAGCTCTGGTTCGGAACCTATTTCTTCGGGCAGGTCTTGTTCGTCGCCTATGGCGTTGGCGTCATCGTCTTTGCGGGCGTCATCAACGCGGTGCGCAATGTGCCGCGGATCTTTATCGACAACGCGCGCGCGCTCGGCGCTTCGCGCCTCCAGCTCTATCGAACCGTGGTTCTGCCCGCGATCCTGCCAGCCATGCGCTCGGTCGTCCTGCTTAGCCTTGGCGCTGGTTGGGGCGCGGTGCTCGCCGCGGAATATCTCGGCGCCCAATCAGGGCTCGGCTACATCATCGTTTACGCGCAGCAGTTCGGACTGCTCGACCGGATGTTCTTGATCGCGATTTTGTTCATTCTCTACACCTCGGCAAGCTACTGGGTGATCCAGCGGCTGTTCGCGCGCCTCCTCGTCTGGGCGCCGTCCTCGCAGAGCGCGTAGATGGATCACCCGATTCTGGACCTGTCCGCATGTTCGCTGGTGGACAGCATGCAACGAGGCGAACTCACGGCGGTCGAGACGATGCGCGCGTTTCTCGATCGCATCGCGGCCTTGGACCCCAAACTCAAGGCCTTCGCCTATCTCGATTCGGACGCCGCGCTTGCGGCGGCCGAACGCGTCGATCAGACGCGGGCGGCAAACCTAGCGCCGGGACCGCTCCATGGCTTGCCCGTCGCCGTTAAGGACATCATCGACACCGCCGACATGCCGACCGAATTCGGCGCTGAAATCTTCGCTGGCCGGAGGCCGAACCGGGACGCCGTCATCGTCCACAGGTTGCGCGCCGCCGGCGCCATCATCATCGGCAAGACCGTCACCTCGCAATATGCGCTCTTCGTCCCAGGGCCGACCAAGAATCCGCACGACGCCATGCATACGCCGGGCGGGTCGTCGAGCGGATCGGCGGCAGCGGTCGCCGCGAAGCTTGCGCCCGTGGCGCTTGGCACGCAGACGAATGGCTCGATCATCCGGCCCGCCTCCTATTGTGGCGTCGTTGGCTTCAAGCCGAGCCTCGGCGTCTTGCCGCGCACCGGAGTCTTGCGGCAAGCGACGCTGATCGACCATCCGGGGGTCATGGCGCGTAGCGTCTCCGACGCGGCGCTCATCGTCCACGCGATTGCCCGCGAGGATCCACATGATTCCCTGTCGCGCAATCCGACGGCCTCGATGCTGGATGCCGCGCTCGGCGACGCGCCAGTTCCGCGGCTTGCCTACACGCTGGGTCCGTTCGAAACCCGCGCCCAGCCTGCGACCCGCGAGGCCTTCGCGGCTCTCGTCGCGAAACTGCCCGCGCGCGTCGATGCGATCGAAGTCGGCCCGGAATTCGCCGCCGCCGACGCTACGATGCGCGACCTTATGTGTGCGGGCGTCGCCGAATCGCTCGGCCCCGACATCGATCGCGCGAGCGCCAAAGTCCCTGAACTGGTCCTGCAGTTGGTGCGAGCGGGCCGCGCCCTTTCCGGCGCCGACGTCATGGCCGCTTGGACCCGCCGCGACCAGTTGCGCGCAAGCCTTGTCGAGCGCGTTTCGGACTACGACGCCGTCCTGACCTTCGCCGCCTCCGGCTCGGCGCCGCTCGCGTCTGAAGGAACCGGCGATCCGATCTTCGCCACCCTATGGACGCTGATCGGGGCGCCGGCTTACAGCCTGCCGCTTATGACTGGCGCCAAAGGCTTGCCTGTCGGCGTGCAAGCCGTCGCTGCGCCAGGGTACGATCGGGAACTGACGCGCGCGGCCGCCTGCCTCATGCGCGCCGCCGCCCAATGAACCGCGGGTATTCATGCGCATCCTGATTCTCAACCCCAACACGACTGAAGCGGTCACCGCGCTCATGCTCGACGCCGGGCGCGCCGTGGCTTCGCCGGGCGTCGAAGTCGACGCCGTCACGGCGCCGAGGGGGTTCCCCTATATCGCGAGCCGCGCCGAGGCGCAGATCGGCGGCGCTGTCGCTTTGGAGATGCTGGCGGAAACCAACGGACGCTATGACGCTGCAATTCTTGCGGCCTTCGGCGATCCGGGCCCGTTTGGTGCGCGGGAGCTGTTCGACTTTCCGGTGATCGGCGTCTCCGAGGCGGCGATGCTGACCGCGTGCATGCTTGGCGGACAATTCCTCATCGTCACTTTTGCGAGCGCGCTGTGCGCATGGTATCGCGACTGCGTCGCGACGCATGGCCTCGAAAGCCGCTGTGCGGGCGTTGTAGCGCTCGATCGCAGCTTCGGTTCGTTGGAGGACGCGCGCGAAGCAAACTGGCCCGCGCTTGTCGATCTCGCCAACGAAGCGATTGCGGAGCGCGACGCGGATGTCGCCATCCTCGCCGGCGCGCCGCTCGCCGGTCTCGCGACCCGCGCGCGAGATCTGATCCGGGCGCCGGTTATCGATCCGGTCGCGGCTGCGGTGAAGCAGGCCGAGGCGCTCATCGCCTTGCGGACCATCAAGGCTTCTCTGAGCAGTTTCCGGCGTCCGGCGCCCAAGGCGTCGACGGGGCTGTCACCGAAGCTCGCTGCATATTGGGAGGCCGCGCAGTGACCTACGCTGCGGCAACGGCGCCGCAATTGGGCCATGTCACCATGGCTGGCCGAAGCTACACCGTCGCACGCGATTTCGACCGCCCGCCATCCGACATCGCGCCTGCGCGCATCAGCCAGCTCGCGTCGACTTCCTGAGAAATGTGCATGTGCTGCGGCGCGGCGCCGCCTCCGCCTTTGCGGTGCGGACGACACCTGTCCGAAGATCGTCGAGGCCAATTCCGACAACGAATGCTGGCCCAAGGATGGCGCGCTGCTGAAATCGACACGCAGGGCCGAAATATTCCTTTCGCGCGCACAAAAGCGGAGCGGATGACGAACGCCGACCCGCGGCTATCGCTTGAGGAGCGCTATCCTGACCATGACGCCTGTGTGCGCGCAGTAGGCGAGAGCGCGCACGACCTCGAGCGCCGTCGCATGCTCCTTGAGGAGGATGTGGAGCGATACACCAGGGCGGCGGAGGGTGGGGGCATCGGCCGTTGACAGGACTCAATTGACGCGGCTTGACACCGGCCGCCGCCCCGGCGAGATGGAGCCGTCACGCGATAAATTCTGCGCTCAAGGGAGGAGATATGCGCCGCTCGATCAGCGCCGCCTGCAGTTTGGCGCTTGACGCAGGCAGCATCGGCCTGCCCTGATGAAACTTGGGGAGGCGCCAGACAAAAGCCTGCTCGATCCGATCGAGACGGCTTCCCGCGACGAGATTATCGCTCTGCAGACGCGCCGGCTCAGCGTCACGCTGCGCCGCGCCTACGACGCTGTCCCGGCGATGCGAGCCAAGTTCGATCAGCACGGCGTTCATCCGGACGATTTCCACACCCTTGAGGATCTGAAGCGCTTTCCCTTCACCGCCAAGGCTGATCTCAGAGCCAACTATCCGTTCGGCCTCTTTGCGGCGCCCAAGGATCAGCTGGCGCGCGTTCACGCTTCCTCCGGCACGACCGGAAAGCCTACGGTGGTTGGCTATACCCGCAACGATCTTTCCGTGTGGAGCGAAGTGGTCGCGCGGACGATCCGCGCCGCCGGCGGGCGCGCCGGCATGATGGCCCATAACGCCTATGGCTACGGCCTCTTCACCGGGGGGCTTGGCTATCATTATGGCGCCGAACGGCTTGGCTGCACGCTCGTGCCGATTTCCGGGGGCATGACTGAAAGGCAGGTCCAGCTGATCAACGATTTCGCGCCCGACATCCTGTTCGCGACCCCGTCCTACGCCTTGTGCCTCATCGACGCGTTCCGCGCTGAGGGACTGGACCCGCGCCGTTGTTCTCTGAAGCTTGGGAGCTTCGGCGCGGAGCCCTGGACCAATGCGATGCGTAACGAACTCGAAGACGCGTTCGATATGGACGCGCTCGACAGCTATGGGCTGTCGGAAGTGATCGGACCCGGCGTCGCGGGCGAGTGCGTAGAGACCAAGGATGGCCTCCACATTTGGGAGGATCATTTTTATCCCGAGATCGTGGATCCGGCGACCGGCGCCGCGCTGCCGGACGGCGCGTTCGGCGAGATCGTCTTCACCTCGCTGACCAAGGAAGCGATGCCGGTGATCCGCTACCGCACTGGAGATTTGACCCGACTCTCGCCCGGCACCGCGCGCTCGATGCGCCGGATGGAAAAAGTTTCCGGTCGAACGGACGACATGATGATCGTGCGCGGCGTCAATGTGTTTCCGACCCAAATCGAAGAACTCATCTTGAGCAATCCCAGCCTCTGCGGGCACTACCAGCTCATTTTGACCCGGGAAGGCCGACTGGACGAGCTGGAGGTCCAGGTCGAGGCTCGATCACCGTCCGATCTGGACCAGGCGCGCGCGTATGTCCCGAGCGAACTCGCGCATGCGATGAAGGCGCACATCGGCATTACCGCGAGAGTGAGCGTGCTCAAGCCGGGGCAGATCGAACGGTCGCTGGGCAAGGCCAAGCGCGTCATCGACAAGAGGCCAAAGGCATGACCTCGGCGACCGAATCCGCCCTTGCGTCGATGCGCGCCGCCGGTCTGCCCGAGCAGGAAGCGCGCGAATGGTCCGAGTCCTTCCCGGTCGCGACGGGCGAGTTTGAGTCCGACGCCGACGAATGCAGAGACTTTTGGCGCCGGTCGAAGACTCTCGTGCGGAAGCTGCCGCCAAAGCCGCGGCGGAACGAAGCTGAACAGGCGGCTGCGGACGCGCTCATGTCGGACGCGCGTGCGTCTCGCGAATCGTTTCTCGCCGCCCATGTCGAGCCGGTCTACGACCGCTTGACCGAGCGCGGCTCGATCTTCCGCCGCCTCGATGACCTCGTATACGCCGCCGCGAAACTGGTTCCTGGATTGGTCCCGACACGAGAGGAGGTCGAGGCCGAGGCGGTTCATCCGCAGCGCGACAAGGACGGCGTCGAAATCGACCAGGGCCTGTTCCTTGCGCAAGCGCTTTCGCGTCCGCGCATCGGCGAGCATCTCTGTCACGCCATGCTGCTGCCGCGACCAGAGAGCGCCCAGCTCATCGCCGAATTCGCCTCGCAGGGCTCGCTCGACCTCGGCGCGGCGCGCCTCACACGAAAAGGCAACGCCGTCCATCTCGACATGATCAACCCGCGCTTCCTCAACGCCGAGGACGACACCACCCTTGCTCAGACCGAGATTGCCGTCGACGTGGCGACGCTCGATCGAACGACTGAAATCGCCGTCATGCGCGGCGTCGTTGTGGATAACGAGAAATATCGGGGTAAGCGCATTTTTGGCGCCGGCATCAATCTCACCCATCTCTACCTCGGCAAGATACCATACCTTTGGTTCCTGATCCGCGACCTCGGCTATGTGCATAAGCTTTTGCGCGGCGTCGCTACGCCCGAGAGCGTGCCTGACGACATGAACGGACGCGGGGTCGAAAAGCTGTGGATCGCCGCGGTCGACACGTTCGCCATCGGCGGCCATTGCCAGGCGCTGTTGTGCATGGATTATGTTCTGGCCGCGTCGGACGCGTTTCTGACCTTGCCCGCGCGCAGGGAGGGAATCATTCCGGGCTTCGCGAATTTGCGCATGCCGCGGTTCGTCGGCGATCGCATGACGCGACAAGCCGTCCTCTACGAGCGCAAACTCATGTGCGACAGCGCGGAAGGGCGCCTGATTTGCGACGAGATTGCGCCCGCCGCCGAAATGGACGCGGCGGTCGACCGCGTTATCGAGGGGCTCACCAGCGCCGGCGCGGTCAGCGCCATCGGCAATCGTCGCGCCATCAGGGTCGGCCAGGAGTCCCTCGATCTGTTTCGCCGCTACGCCTCTGTCTACGCGCGAGAGCAGGCCTACTGTCACTTCAGTCCGGCGCTGATCGCCAATCTCGAGCGCAACTGGGACGCGAAGAACAGAAAGATCTGAAGCCGGCCGGGGGAAAGCGTCGTTGGCCGGCCCGGCGCTTGACGATCCGAGCCCGCGCCTGCGAGATGGTCTGACAACCAGAAATATCGGGAGGAGACATGCCGAGATTGACTGACCCCGGCGCGATCCGAGGACGCCTCTCGGCCGTTCGCCAATTCTGCACGGCGCTGGCGCTCGGCGTGATATTCGCTCTAGCGGTCGGAAGCGCTCTTCCGGCGTTCGCGCAGGACAAGGAGGTCGACCTCAGGCTGTCGCTCTGGGTTCCGCCCGCGCACCCGCTGACGGGGGTGACCAAGGCATGGGCGGAGGACATAGCCAAGTCGTCCAACGGCACGATCAAGATCACCGTCTTTCCGTCGGAGCAGCTCGGCAAGGCGTTCGATCATTACGACATGGCGCGCGACGACATCGCGGACATCACTTACGTCAACCCCGGCTATCAGCCGGGCCGTTTCCCGATCATCGCCATCGGCCAGATGCCGTTCATGTTCGGCGATGCGCGTAAAGGGACCGCGGCGCTCAACTCGTGGTATCGCAAATACGCTCCGACGGAAATGAAGGACACGCATTTCTGCTTCGCCTTCATTCACGATCCCGGCGCCCTTCACTCCGCCCGCAAGAAGATCGTCATGCCGGAAGATCTGCGCGGGGTGAAGGTGCGCCCGGCGCAGAGCACGATCGCCGAGCTTGTCACCCGGCTCGGCGGCACGAACGTCCAGGCTTCCGCTCCGGAGGCGCGCGAGGTTCTCGAGCGGGGCGTCGCTGACGCCATCACCTTCCCCTGGGGCTCGCTCTATCTGTTCGGCATCGACAAGGTGGTCAAATACCATATCGACGCGCCGCTCTATACGACCGTGTTCACCTTCTCGATGAACAAGGACAAATATGAATCGCTAAGCCTGGCGCAGAAAAAGGTCATGGACGACCATTGCACGACCGACTGGGCGGTGAAGATTGCGGGTCCCTGGGGCGATTTCGAAGCCGCCGGCCGCGACAAGATGAGAGCCGATCCCGCTCATCACGACGTCTACAAGCTTACCCCCGACCAGACGGCCGCGTGGCGGGCGACGGTCAAGCCGCTCGAGACGAGCTGGGCCGCAGCGGTGAAGCAGGCGGGCGCCGATCCGGACGCCGCGCTCACCGAACTCAACGCGGCAATCGCCAAATACGGCGCCGGTCCATGACCTTGTCCGAGCGCCGGCGGGGCGTCGGCGTCACGGCCAATGCAAATGTAATGGACCGGTTCATCGACGGCATCGAGCTTGCCGCGGCGGCGTTCATCGGCATTGTCGCGATCGATATTTTCGTCTCCGTGCTGCTCCGCTATCTGTTCAACACGTCGATTCCCGATTCTTATGATTTCGGCCGCCTGCTGCTCGGCATCCTCATCTTCTGGGGCATCGCGGCGACGAGCTATCGCGGTGGCCACATCACTGTCGACCTCGTATGGGCCGCGGCGGGCCCACGAGGAAAGCGGGCGATCGATGTCTTCGCAACGCTCGTGCTTTTGTTCGTAGTCACCGTCCAGACCGCGATGCTGTTCGACAAGGTGCGTTCGACGCGGGCCGACCATGTCCTGACCTACGATCTTCACCTGCCGACCTGGCCGTTCTTCGCCGTCGCCTGGGCGGGCGACGTCTCCGCCGTCATTCTCATCGCCGTGCGCACCTGGCGGCTCATTTTCCACCCCGAGAAGCTCAATCCCGATCCGATCGCCAAGGCGCTCGAATGAGGGTTGGGCGATGAGTTCCGATGCGGCGGCTCTGCTCGGCTTCGTCGCTTTGTTCGGACTGATTCTGCTGCGGGTTCCCGTGGGCATGGCGATGGGCTTGGTCGGCGTGGTCGGCTATGCGTCGATCGTTGGCCTCGCTCCGGCGCTGAAGATGGTCGGGCAGACCTCGATGCGGACGGTCACCGACTACACGTTCGGCGTCATCCCGATGTTTCTGCTCATGGGCGCCTTCGTGTCGGCCTCCGGCATGAGCCGCGAATTGTTCCGGGCGGCCAACAGTTTCATCGGCCATTGGCGGGGCGGACTGGGCCTCGCGACGATCGCCGCCTGCGGCGGCTTCGCGGCGATCAGCGGTTCGTCGGTCGCAACCGCCGCCACTTTCGCAACGGTCGCCTATCCCGAGATGCGGCGATACGACTATCCGCAGTCCTTCGCCGCCGGCGTGATCGCCGCCGGCGGAACGCTTGGCGCGATCTTTCCGCCCTCGACGGTGCTCGCCGTCTACGGCCTCATCACTCAGCAGGACATCGGCAAGCTGTTCATCGCCGGGATCCTTCCCGGCCTGCTCGCGGTCTCGATGTACATGCTGACAATCGCCGCCATCGGCCTCATGAGGCCGGGCTTTCTGCCCGCTGGCCTCCGCAGCGGCTGGGGCGAACGGCTCCAATCCTTGCGCGACGTCTGGGCTTCGCTCGCGCTGTTCGTGTTCGTGATCGGCGGCCTTTACGGCGGCCTGTTCACGCCGACGGAAGCGGGCGGGGTCGGCGCGTGCGGCGCGTTCCTGATCTCGGTCGCTCGGCGCCGCCTCAAGCCTGCGGGCGTGCTCGCCGCGCTGTTGCAGGCGACCCGAACCGCCGCCGCGGTGTTCACGGTTCTCATCGGCGCGCTCCTGTTCGGCTATTTTCTCACCGTAACGGAGGTCCCGCAAAAGCTGACAGAATTCATGACCGGCCTTGGCGTGGGTCGCTACGGCGTGCTGGGGCTGATCATGCTGATGTATCTCGCGCTCGGCTGTCTCATGGACGCCATGGCGATGATCATTCTGACGGTGCCGATCGTGTTCCCCGTCGTGACGGCGCTCGGCTTCGACCCAATCTGGTTCGGCATCATCATTGTCATGACGGTCGAACTCGGCCTGATCCATCCGCCGGTCGGAATGAACGTTTTCGTGATCAAGACCGCGGTCAAGGACATAAGCTTCGCCACCATATTCAAGGGCGTCCTGCCATTCATCGCGACGGATATGCTGCGTCTCGTCATTCTGATCGCGTTTCCGTCCATTGCGCTCTATCTGCCGAGCATGATGTAAGATGAATCCCAGCCAATCGGAGGACAATTCAACAATGGCCCGCAAGCGCCCCGAAGATCTTCGCAGTCATCGCTGGTATGGGGTGAACGACCTGCGTTCATTCGGCCATCGGTCGCGCACGGCCCAGATGGGCTACGACCGCTCCGATTACGCAGGCAAGCCGGTGATCGGGATCATCAACACCTGGAGCGACATCAACGCCTGCCACACCCATTTCAAGCAACGGGTCGAGGAGGTGAAGCGCGGCGTTTGGGAGGCGGGAGGCTTCCCGGTCGAACTGCCTGCGATGACGCTGTCCGAGCCGTTCCAGAAGCCGACGACAATGATGTATCGCAACTTTCTTGCGATGGAGGCCGAGGAGGCGCTCCGCTCCTATCCTGCCGACGGCGCGGTGCTGATGGGCGGCTGCGACAAGACCACGCCCGCGCTGCTGATGGGGGCGATCTCGATGAACCTCCCGGCGATCTTCATGCCGGCAGGACCCATGTTGCGCGGCTCGTGGCGAGGCGGCGCGCTGGGATCGGGCAGCGACGTCTGGAAATACTGGGCGGAGCTGCGCGCGGGGACGATCACCGATAAGGATTGGGAGGAGATCGAACATGGCATCGCGCGCTCCCCTGGTCACTGCATGACGATGGGCACCGCCTCGACCATGACCAGCGCCGCCGAGGCGCTCGGCATGACCTTGCCGGGCGCAGCCTCGATTCCCGCCGCCGATTCGCGGCACGCCGTGATGGCGACGCTGACGGGAAAACGCATCGTCGACATGGTCTGGGACGATCTCAAGCCGTCCGATCTGATCACCCAAGAGTTAATCCACAACGCCGTCTCCGCTGTCCTCGCGATCGGCGGCTCGACCAACTCGGTCGTGCATCTGATCGCGCTTGCGCGCCGCGCGGGCCTTGCCCTCGATATGGAGGCGTTCGACAGGCAAGCGCGGGAGACGCCGCAACTCGCCAACATCCGGCCCTCGGGCGCTTATCTCATGGAGGATTTCTTCTACGCCGGCGGCCTGCCCGCGGTGCTCAAGCAACTGGCCGTTGGAGGCCGGCTGAAGACCGGCGCGCGCACGGTGAACGGCGCCACGATCGGCGAGAATGTCGAACGCGCGGCAATTTACAACGATGACGTCATTCGGCCGCTAAACAATCCGCTGGTCGCGTCCGACAGCCTCGCCGTGCTGCGCGGCAACCTCGCTCCCGACGGCGCGATTATCAAGCCGCCCGCCGCCGAATCCCACCTGCACAAGCACGCCGGAAAGGCGGTCGTGTTCGAAGATTATAACGACATGGCGGCCCGCATCGATGATCCCGATCTCGACGTGGACGAGAATTCGGTCCTGGTGCTCAAGAACGCCGGACCCATCGGGGCGCCGGGCATGCCGGAATGGGGCCAGTTGCCGATCCCGAAAAAGGTGCTGGCCAAAGGCGTCCGCGACATGGTTCGCGTCTCCGACGCGCGCATGAGCGGCACCAGCTACGGCGCCTGCGTTCTCCATGTCGCCCCAGAGTCCTTCGTCGGCGGCCCGCTTGCCCTGGTGCGCGACGGCGACGTGATCGAACTCGACATCCCCGGTCGCCGCTTGAGCATGCAGGTGAGCGATGAAGAACTCGACCGGCGCCGCGCCGCCTGGCGGCAACCGCCCCCCCGCTATGCTCGCGGCTACGGGCGCATGTTCTCTGAGCACGTGAGCCAGGCGAACGAGGGGTGCGACTTCGATTTTCTCGAGCGCGGCGCCCCGACGCCGGACCCGGAAATCCACTAGGCCGGAGCCCCTTGGGTAGATCGAGAGTCCAGGGCGGATTGCATTGGGGTCGATGCGCCGATTGCAGCCGCGCTCGCTGAGCGCGACGGCTACGCGGTCTGCCACCGCGTCTCCAAGTCCGATCGACGGAGCTGGCTTGGAGAAGGGCAAGGCTCGGCGCACTTTGTCAAAACAAACTCTTGGTTGAATCAGAATTATATGCTACAGTCTTCTTCCCGCCGATTGTGGTTGGCGGCCTGCCAAAAGCCTCATCCAGGGGAAGAATGGAGATGAAAGGGTGACTTTTTCATACGGTTTGCGACTGGCCTTAGAGCCAGGGAAATTTTTTATCTGAATCGGCTGCAACCCATTGAAAAGGCAAGATTCCAAAAAATAAACGCTAGCAAATGCAAGTAAATTTACTAACGTTTACTGACGTTTATTGGCGTTTATTGGCGCTTGCTTGCGAGGCCGACGGAGGTTCTTCCTCCAGCCGGAGACCGATTGAAGCGGCGCATAAACGCCCTTACCTAGTCGGGCGACGGTCAGGATCTGCGCGGGCGCAGCCGCTGGGCCGGCTTTCTTTCTGTTAGCTGAGGCCCTGCGATGCCGGAACTGCCCGAAGTCGAGACTGTGCGGCGCGGCCTCACGCCCGCAATGCTCGGCGCCCGGATCGACAAGGTCGACTTGCGCCGGGCGGACATTCGCTTCCCCTTTCCCCCTTCTTTCGCCAAGAGGCTCTCCGGCCAGCGCATCGTCGACGTCAAGCGTCGGGCCAAATATCTCCTGTTCCAATTGGACGGCGGCGAGACCCTCATCGCGCACTTGGGCATGTCCGGTTCGTTCCGCATGGAAAAGACCGCGGTTTCAACGCCGGGCAAGTTCCATAACCAACGGTCCAAAGATCCAAAGCACGATCACGTCGTTCTCGCCCTCGATAATGGATGGGTCGTCACCTATAACGACCCTCGACGCTTCGGCTTCATGGACCTCACGCCGACCGAGACATTGGAGCAGCACGCACGGATGCGCGGACTGGGCGCCGAGCCGCTCGCGCCTGAATTCGACGCCGCGCGGCTCGCTGCCCTGTTCGCCGGCTCGCGCGCGCCGCTGAAATCAGCTCTGCTCGACCAGAAGCGCATTGCGGGCCTGGGCAACATTTATGTCTGCGAGGCTCTCTTCCGCGCCCGTTTGGCGCCATCGAAACCAGCTGGCATTTTGGCGGACGCGCGCGGCGCCCCCACCAAGGCCGCCATTGCCGTTTCGGGGGCGATTCGAGCCGTGCTGGAGGAAGCCGTCGAAGCCGGCGGCTCGACCCTGCGCGATCACCGGCGGGCAAACGGCGAATTGGGATATTTTCAGCACGCCTTCAAGGTCTACGATCGCGAAGGCTCGCCATGCGTGCGGGAGCGCTGTCGCGGAATCATCGCCAGGATCATGCAGTCCGGGCGCTCGACGTTCTATTGTCCGAAATGCCAGCGCTAGGCTGCGTCTCGCGGAGAAGCGCAATCATTGACAAGGGGAAGCGCGGCTCCTATCTGACCAAGAATTCCGTTTAGCTGCGCGAAAATGGGCGGTTTTTGCCTTTTTCGCGCTTTTTATTGTTGCCGCCATCGTCCGCGCCGCCTCGCTCGTTCGGCCGGGCAAAGAAGCGGAAACCCGCTTCGGGCGGCGGGGTAAGAAAGGTCGAAAATGCTCGGCGCGCTTAAGTTCGACACCGTGATGAAGCGGGTCTTTGGCTCATCCAACGACCGCCGGCTCAAGGGTTACCGGCCCCAAGTCGCCGCCATAAACGCGCTGGAGCCTGAATTCGAGGCCCTAAGCGACGATCAGCTGCGAGCCAAGACCGAAGAGTTCCGGGCCGAGCTCAAGGCCGGCAAGGCGCTCGACGACCTCATCCCGCCCGCGTTCGCCGCTGTGCGCGAAGCCGCGAAACGGACCCTCAAACAGCGCCACTTCGATGTTCAGCTCATGGGCGGCCTGGTGCTGCACGAGGGCGCGATCGCCGAAATGCGCACCGGCGAGGGCAAGACGCTCGTCGCTACGACTGCGGTTTATCTCAACGCGCTCGCCGGAGAGGGCGTCCATGTCGTCACGGTGAATGACTACCTTGCCCGCCGCGACTCCGAGTGGATGGGTCAGATTTACCAGTTCCTCGGCATGACTGTCGGCGTCATCGTGCATGGCCTGGACGACGATCAGCGCCGACAGGCCTACGCTGCGGACGTGACCTATGGCACGAACAACGAATTCGGCTTCGACTACCTGCGCGACAATATGAAGTACGATATGGCGCAGATGGTCCAGCGTGGCCACGCCTTCGCGATCGTCGACGAAGTCGATTCGATCCTGGTTGACGAGGCGCGCACCCCGCTCATCATCTCAGGCCCGTCTGAAGACCGCTCCGGTCTCTATGTTTCGGTCAATGCGATCATACCGGAACTCGCCCGCGAGGAATTCGAGCTCGATGAGAAGCAACGCACCGTCAACCTGACTGACGCGGGTAACGAGCACGCTGAAGCCCTGCTGCGTTCGGCCGGCGTGATGAAGGAAGGATCGCTCTACGAGGCGTCAAACGCGACACTCGTCCACCACCTTAATCAGGCGGCGCGGGCTCACAAGCTGTTCCAACGCGACAAGGACTACATCGTCCGCAACGACGAAGTCGTCATCGTTGACGAGTTCACGGGACGCATGATGCCGGGGCGGCGCTATTCTGAGGGGCTGCACCAGGCGCTTGAGGCAAAGGAGGGCGTGACGGTCCAGCCTGAGAACGTCACGCTGGCCTCCATCACCTTTCAAAACTACTTCCGTCTCTACAAGAAGCTTGCCGGGATGACTGGCACCGCTGCGACGGAAGCCGACGAGTTCGCGGAAATCTACAAGCTCGTTGTCGTCGAGATTCCGACCAACATGCCGATCTCGCGTCTTGATGAGGATGATGAAGTCTATCGCACCACGGACGAAAAGACGCGCGCCGTCGTCCGCGAGATCGAAGGCGCCAACACCAAATTGCAACCGATGTTGGTCGGCACAACATCAATTGAAAAATCCGAGCAGCTTGGCGATGTGCTCGAACGGCAAGGGTACAAAAAGATTGATTTCACCAAGCCTGACGCATTGAAGGCGCTCTATGCTGCGGCGCGCGCCGGCAAGCCCTCAAAGAACTTCGCGATCCTGAACGCCCGTCACCACGAGCAGGAAGCCTTCATCATCGCTGAAGCAGGGGTTCCCGGCGCGATCACGATCGCAACCAACATGGCGGGGCGTGGGACGGATATTCAGCTCGGCGGCAATGTCGAAATGCGGGTCAGACAGGAGATCGATCCGGCTGCTCCTGACGAGCAACGCGAGGTCCACGAGGCGTCAATCCGAGCGGAAGTTGCCGCCTTCAAACAGAAGGCGATCGACGCCGGCGGGCTCTATATCATCGGCACGGAGCGGCACGAGAGCCGCCGCATCGATAACCAGTTGCGCGGCCGATCTGGTCGCCAAGGAGATCCGGGCCGGTCGAAGTTCTTCCTGTCTCTGCAGGACGATCTCATGCGCATTTTCGGAGCAGAGCGCATGGACGCGATGCTCAAGCGCCTCGGCCTCAAGGAGGACGAAGCGATTGTCCACCCGTGGATCAATAAAGCTCTCGAAAAGGCGCAGCAGAAGGTCGAGGCGCGCAATTTCGACATCCGCAAGAATATTCTCAAATTTGACAACGTTATGAACGATCAGCGCAAGGTCATATTTGAGGATCGACGCAGGATGATGGCGTCCGAATCCCTCGAGTCGACGATCGAGGAGATGCGAACAGGCGTGATCGACGACATTGTCGCGAAGCATATCCCGCACGATGCGTATCCCGAGGCTTGGGACATCGCGGGGCTAAGGAGCGAGGTCCTGAATAAGCTGAGCCTCGATCTTCCGGTCGACGAATGGGCCAAGGAGGAGGGTATTGCTGACGAAGAAGTCGCGGCAAGGCTGCACAAGGCGGCGGAGGACGCGTATGTCCAACGCGTTCAACGCAATACGCCCGAGGTCATGCGATATATCGAAAAGCAGGTTATCTTACAGTCGCTGGATCATTTATGGCGCGAGCATCTCGTCACGCTTGACCATCTCCGCCAGGTCATCGGCTGGCGAGGCATGGCCCAGCGAGACCCGCTGAACGAGTACAAGTCCGAGGCTTTCGAGCTGTTTCGAGAATTGATAGCCCAGTGGCACGAAGCCGTAATCGCGCAAATATCGCGGGTCGAGGTGCGGTTCCAGCAACCCGAGCCGCCGCCTCCCATGCAGTACCAGCACATAGATCCCGCCACCGGCGAAAATGAATATACGCTTGCTCCCTTTCCGGCGTCGGCGGACGCGGCTCTTTTGGCGGCGACGTCGTCCGGAGTCGACGTGGTCGATCGCGACCCGAAAAATCCCGCGACATGGGGGCGTGTCGGTCGAAATGAACAGTGCCCCTGCGGATCAGGCAAGAAGTTCAAGCACTGCCATGGCCAGGTCGCTTGACAAAAAACCGCCTCACTTTTGAGGCGTCTACCGCGCGCTCCGAAGCGCTCGCCAACGTCATCGAGACGTTTCGGCTCGCTGGAATCGAAAACCCGAGGCGAGAGGCGCGGCTGAGTCTCTGCGCTGCTTCCGGTGTTTCGCAAGTTGCGTCGCTCACGGAGCCGTGCCAAGCGCTCGGCTCTGCGGCTGGGACGGTTCGAGAGTTCGCGATGCGGCGGGCGGCCGGCGAACCGCTGTCGAGGATCGTTGGCAAACGGGAATTCTGGGGGCTGCCACTCACGATTTCGCCGCAAGTGTTGGATCCGCGGCCCGAAACGGAGACGATTGTCGAAGCCGCGATCGGGATATTGAGCGATCGCCGCGATGAGCAGCTGCATATCCTCGACCTTGGCGTTGGCTCCGGCGCGCTATTGTGCGCCCTGTTAACCGAATTCGCCAATGCGCGCGGAGTCGGCCTCGATATCTCAGCCGGCGCGGCGGACGTGGCGCTCGGCAACCTTGATACATGCGGCCTGTCTAAGAGGGCCGAGATTCGAATTGGCGACTGGACGAGCGGTCTTGAAGGGCGATTTGACCTGATCGTGTCGAATCCGCCGTATATTCCGACGAACGATCTCCAACGGCTGCCGCGCGAGGTCCGCAACTTCGATCCTTGGCTGGCGCTCGACGGCGGATTTGACGGACTCGCCGCCTATCGCCGAATCCTGCCGGGATCGAGGTCCTTACTCGCCCCGGGCGGTTGGTTGCTCGCCGAATTCGGCGCTGGGCAAGCCGCCAAAGTGGCTGCAATCGCCAAGCTGCATGGCTTTACCGACATCACGTCTTACAGGGACCTCGCGGGTCTTGACCGCGTCGTCGCCGCCCGGAAGCCCTAAACTCTGCTGACCCGCGCCGGAACGACGTCTAGTGCGGCGCCAGACGACGCCAACGCTATCGGCGCTATGTTCTCGCTGGGGAGGCGGCTGCATGGTTTCATCGTGCGGCGCGACGTTCGCTCTCGCGTCGCGAGCGCCAAAAATGGAAGAAGCGGCCGGGGGGATGCGGCCGCGTCTTCTCTTCGCCGAGGCTAATGGCCCCGGGGCTACTCGGCGCCGTTGCGATCGCGTTCACCCATGTGATGGCGCATCATGTCCATGGCGAACCGGGACCGCTCCGGCATCAGCATGCGCCCGAGCATGCTAAACTTATGCTTCTGCGACTCGTCGAGGATGCCGTATAGGGGCTTGGCGGCGTCTGCGATTTTCTTAATGTTCGTGGCGCCCTGCGATAGGCGGTCGGCCATGGCTTCAAGGTGATCGATGGGCGACATCCGCTCGCCCTGCGAGCGCATCCGCATCATCTGACCCATGGCGTCAATGCGCGACTTGTCGGCGTCCTTGACCGCGGACTCGAACGCGCCCCAGAGCTTCTCCTGGTCGGCTGTCAATCCAAGGCCAGCCTTCATGCCCGCGAGCTTTGCGTCCAGCATCGTCTCGCGGTCGGCTGCCCATTGCTGCATCCGCTCCGCGCGTAAAGCCTGCTGATCGCCATCGGCGGCCAGCGCAAAGATAGGAGCTGACATGGAACCTGCGACAAGCGCCGCCACGAGTGTGCGTTTCATCACGGATCCCTGTTCCCCGCTCCACTCTCATGTTCGCCGTTTCAAGCTGCAGGCGCGAATATTCTTTTGCTCGCGATCGAGCGTTTCAAATCGACCGCCGTTAGGCAGGGCAAGAGGCACGATCATGAGAACGACGGTTGATCATGCTCTGATACGCGGGTTGGTTACCGCCGGACCGGTAATGCGTCGCGGAGCTTCCTCTGTCTAGGATCAGCGTCGGATAGAATCCGGCTGTTAGTGGAAACGAGGGTTCTCCTGGCCGTGACCGTGCCTCCAGCCTTGCCTAACTTTGGATGAGTTGTGGTCGATGGCCTCCTCTTCGCAATCCCTCGGCTTCAGCTTCGACGCCCTACGCGATTTCCGGTCGCGTCTGTTTCGCGATCGCCCAAACGAAGCCCGAAAGCTCGCGCGCAATCGCGGCGGTGATCACGGTCTTCAATTTCCCCGCATGGGCGAGCTTGCGATATCGACGGCAAAGTCGCTCCTGGGCCTTCCAGGCTATGTCTCGGATTGGCTTGCTCAACTTTTCTTGGCGCAGAAGGAGATCGCGACCGATACGGGCTGGAAACCGGTAGCTCCATGCCGCCTCAATCAACATGCGCCGCGCCGCGCCATTGCCCGCCTTGGTGATTCCGCCCTGGCGTCGCGTGCTTCCGCTGGAATGCTCGGAAGGAACGAGACCCAGATAGGCCATGAACTGCCGCGGATTGGCGAAACGGGTGATGTCGCCGAGTTCCGCCACCAGCGTCGCAGCGGCCACCAGCGCGAGGCCACGCAGCGCTTGCAGCGCCTTCACCACTGGCGTCAGCGACCAGTCCGGAAGCGCGGCTTCGATGTGGGCTTCAAGATGATCCCGCCGAGCCGTCGCCGCCTCGACGGCCGCGATGCAATCTTCCAGCACGATGTAATGCGCTGCGTGTTCGAACGACAATCCGGCGAGCCAGCGCCGGTGCATCAGGGTCCAGGCCGGCCGGTTATAATGACGGCCATGGCGCAGCAGAAAGTCGGAGAGTTGCTGGCGCGCCTGCCGCAACACGCGCACCGCCGCCAGTCGCGCGCGCACCAGATCGCGGATCGCCTCATGGGCTGGGTCTGGAACCCACACCGACGACAGTTCACCCGCTCGGTGCAATTTGGCCAGGTTAATCGCGTCGCGTCGGTCGGTTTTGACCCGATCGCCGGGCTTGCGCGGAATCAACGACGGGGCGACTACGACGCATTCGTGCCCGGCTTCGCTCAGCTGGCGCTGAATGCCGTAACCGCAAGGGCCAGCCTCATAGCAAAATCGAAGGCGCCAGCCATGACTCGCCAGCTTCGCCGCCAGAGTCCTCAGCGCCGCCGGCGTGTTCGCGATCTTGCCATACTCGCGCAGCTCCCCCCCGCTTGCCCGCCTCGGCAAGCGCCACCGCGATTGTATCTTTGTGCACATCCAGGCCGACGTAGATGATACGCTGCTCCATGACCCGTCTCCTATGCGTGAGGCTCGGCGCTGGTCCATCCAGCGCAACCCTCGTCAACCTGCATATTGTGAGACGGGTCGCCCTATCTCAGGCGAACATCTGGTCTATACAGCTGACCGCTTCCGAGATGAATTTCAAATGAACTCGGCGTAATGAAGGCGTTTGCGCGTTAGCAGAGATTTGTGGTTAGCGGCGGATTAACGCGCGCGGCGTGGTTTGATCACGAGGAGAGGGAATGAACGACTCTGTGCTGAGTAAGCTCTCCGATTGTCAAGGCTGCAGGCGGGCAGGCCTTGCGCTTGGGTCACCATGAATGAGCCGGCTGTCGCTGAGATCTTGGCGCGCGAGGCTTTCGACGCGGTTGTGCTCGATATGCAGCACGGCGCCGTCGACTTCGATGGCGCGGCGCGTTCGATCCTACGCGTGGCGCTTGCGGGTAAACCAACGATCGCTCGCGTGCCGGTCGGCGCATTTGCCTTGGCGAGCCAGCTCATGGACTCTGGCGCCTGCGGAATCCTCGCGCCGATGATCGACAGCGGCGACGATGCGCGGCGCCTGGTCGAGTCGGTCAAATTCCCGCCCCTGGGGCACCGCTCCTGGGGCCCGCGGGCCGCGTTGCCGCTGAGCGGCCTGGAGGCTGCCGCATATCTCAAAGCCGGCAACGGGATGACCCAGGCGATCGCCATGATCGAGACTCGCGCCGCGCTGGACGCGTCGATGACATTCTGAGCGTCGAAGGTTTGGATGGCGTGTACGTCGGCCCGTCGGATCTTTCGATCGCCTTGAGCAACGGAGCCGGCGTCGAGCCGCGTGGCGCGGCGGTGATGAGCGAGGCGCGGCGGGTTGTCGACCGAGCCAAGGCGCACGGGAAATATGCGGTAATGTTCTGTTTCGACGGCGCCGACGCACGCGCGATGCAGGTGCTCGGCTTTCAGCTGTGCACCATCTCCAGCGATCAGACGATGCTGCGCGCCGTGGCGCGAAACGAACTTGCAGCTGCTCGGGCGGGATGAAACTCAAGCCCCCGCGCCACTGGAAAAATCCCTTTGAACACCAATATATTGTAGGCTTGGAAGTGTCTGCGTGCGGGTGCTGCGGCGGGGTTCATCTGCCGGTGCCCGAAGTCCCGTTAACACGTGCATTTGCGGGCCTAACAGGCTAGGGTGGCGAAATCGCGAATCGTGGTTTCGCCGACAGTCCAGCCCATCACGAAAAGGCTCTGATTTTGGACGAGGAAGGCAAGGGCCTGGCCAACGACGCCAAGGCTCCCATTGAAAGCTATGGCGCGGATTCGATCAAGGTGCTGCGCGGCCTAGACGCCGTGCGCAAGCGGCCTGGCATGTACATCGGCGACACCGACGATGGCTCCGGCCTCCACCACATGATCTACGAGGTGGTCGACAACGCCATCGACGAGGCTCTGGCCGGCCACGCGAAGCTTGTGACCGTGACCCTCAACGCCGACGGCTCGTGCACCGTCACCGACGACGGGCGAGGCGTTCCGACAGGCATCCACGACGAAGAGGGCGTGTCGGCCGCCGAAGTAATCATGACCCAGCTGCACGCGGGCGGCAAATTCGACCAAAACTCCTACAAGGTCTCGGGTGGCCTGCACGGGGTTGGCGTGTCCGTGGTCAATGCATTGTCGACGCGGCTCGTGCTGCGCATCTGGCGAGACGGGCTCGAGCACCTCATCGAATTCGCGGGCGGCGACGCAGTCGCGCCTCTGAAGGTGGTGGGACCTGCGCCGATCGTCGATGGCAGGCCGAAGCGCGGCACCGAGGTCACGTTCACCCCGTCGCCCGGAACGTTCACGATGGTCGAGTTCGATTATGCGACCATCGAGCATCGCCTGCGGGAGCTCGCGTTCCTCAATTCGGGCGTGCGGATCATATTAACCGACTTGCGTCACGCCGAGCCCAAGCGCGAGGAGCTGTTCTACGAGGGCGGCCTCGAAGCCTTCGTGCGCTACCTCGACCGCGCCAAGACCGCGCTGATCGATAAGCCGATCCTGATCAAGGGCGAGCGCGACGGGATCGGCGTCGAAGTCGCCCTGTGGTGGAACGACAGCTACCACGAGAATGTGCTGCCGTTCACCAACAACATTCCTCAGCGCGACGGCGGCACGCATCTCATCGGCTTGCGCAGCGGGCTCACGCGTCAGTTGGTTGGCTACGCCGAAAGCTCGGGACTGCTCAAGAAGGAAAAGGTCGATCTTACCGGCGAAGACACCCGCGAGGGCCTGACTTGCGTGCTCAGCATCAAATGCCCGGATCCGAAATTCTCGTCACAGACCAAGGACAAGCTCGTCTCCTCCGAGGTCCGTCCGGTCGTTGAGGGCCTCGTCAACGAACTGCTGTCGCAGTGGTTCGAGGAGCATCCGCAGGAGGCGCGGGTGGTCGTGGGCAAGGTGGTGGAGGCGGCGCAGGCGCGCGAAGCGGCGCGCAAGGCGCGCGAGCTCACCCGCCGCAAGGGCGCGCTCGACATCGCGAGCTTGCCCGGCAAACTCGCCGACTGTCAGGAACGCGACCCGGCCAAGTCCGAGATCTTCATCGTCGAAGGCGATTCGGCCGGCGGGACCGCCAAGCAAGGCCGCAACCGCGAGTTCCAAGCGGTGCTGCCGTTGCGCGGCAAGATCCTCAATGTCGAGCGGGCGCGGTTCGACAAGATGCTGTCGTCCGAGCAGATCGGCACCCTGATCACCGCGCTCGGCGCTGGCATCGGGCGGGACGACTTCAACCTGGAGAAGCTGCGCTACCACAAGATCATCATCATGACCGACGCGGACGTCGACGGTTCGCACATCCGCACCCTGTTGCTGACCTTCTTCTTCCGGCAGATGCGCGCGATCATCGAGGCGGGACATCTGTTCATCGCGCAGCCGCCGCTGTTCAAGGTCAAGCGCGGCCAGTCGGAGCAATATCTCAAGGATGAGCGGGGGCTCGAGGATTATCTAGTCGAGGCGGGGCTCGACGGCGCGACGCTGACGCTGGCCAACAGTGAGGCGCGCGCGGGCGCCGACTTGCGCGCCCTGGTCGAGGAGGCGCGCGCCCTGCGCCGACAGCTCGACGGCCTGCACTCGCGTTATAACCGTGCGCTCGCCGAGCAAGCCGCGCTCTCTGGCGCGCTCAGGCCCTTAAGCAGCGCCGACGATCCGGAGGGCGAGGCGCGCGCGCGGCTGCTCGCTGAACGCATGAACGCGATCGCCGAGGAGACCGAGCGCGGCTGGAGCGGCCGGCTCGAGGCGAACGGCTATATGCTGACACGCGAGGTGCGCGGCGTCCGGCAGGCGGCGGCGCTGGACGCTGGCCTGCTCGCTTCGGCCGATGCACGCCGCCTCGACGAGCACGCGCGGCCGCTCAGCGAAGCCTTTGCCGAGCCGGCGACGTTTGCGCGCCGCGGCGACACGACCACCGTTTCCGGTCCTTCGGAGCTGCTCGAGGCGGTCAACGCCGCCGGCCGCAAGGGCGTGGCCTTCCAGCGCTATAAGGGCCTTGGAGAGATGAACAAGGACCAGCTCTGGGAGACGACCCTCGACCGCGAGGCCCGTACGCTTTTGCAGGTCAAGATTCGCGAGGTCGACGAGGCCGACGACATCTTCGTCAAGCTTATGGGCGACATCGTCGAGCCACGGCGCGAGTTCATCCAGGACAATGCGCTGAGCGTGGCGAATCTGGACGTGTGAAGCGGGCAAAGTTGCTGATCGCGCTCGTCGCCGCCGCCTTCATCCCGGGAGCCGCCTCCTGAACGGTAGAGGAAGAGTTTCGTCAATGCGGGATTTCCCCGCGAGATCGCCCTGAATAGGAGGCGCACGGCGCAGACCGGCTCACCCTCTCGCGATTGACGTCCGGCGGGCAAGCGCCATTCTCGAGTCGGATTCGTTTCCCATTGCGGATCTTAGGGACTGATGCGGTAGCGGGGCGCCGTCAACTCTCAGCTCCGTTAACGGCTAGAGGTCGAGCATGGGCGGCGAGTATTTGGCCGCTACGGATGAAAAGCCAGTTACCTATGCCTACCAACCGCCGCTTGGCGTTCCGTGGTCGACCGCCCGGGCCGAGGAGCATGCCACCACAATCTACGATCTTCGTCCTGCAGCGTCGGAATTCCTGCTGGAGGACGTCGGGTTCCAGCTTCTCAGCCATAAGAGCGCGGTCAAGGACTTCTGGGACGAGGACGAGATCAAGCGCGTCTATTATCCCGAGTCCATCGACCTCCTGAAGCGCGTCACCGGGGCGAGCGAAGTCCGCGTGTTTGACCACACACTGAGGCGCCGCGTGCTCGGGGAGAACGACCGCTCGACGGCGCCGGGCGTTCCCCGCCAGCCCGCCAATCGCGTCCACGTCGATCAGACGGCGGCGTCCGGGGTGGATCGCCTTCGGATCGAATATCCCGGCGAAGCGGATGAATTGCTCCGGCGCCGCGTCACCATCGTCAATCTGTGGCGTCCGATCAGATCGCCCGCGCTCGATGCGCCGCTCGCCGTCTGCGACGCGCGCAGCGTCGCGCCACAGGACCTCATCGCCTCCGATCTCGTCTTCCGGGACCGGCGTGGCGAGACTTACAATCTCGTTTACAATCCGAGCCAACGCTGGTTCTATGCGCCGGCGATGCGCCCGGACGAAGTCCTGCTGCTCAAGTGTTATGACTCGCGCGACGACGGCGCCGTGGCGCGCTTCGCTCCGCATACCGCGTTTATCGATCCGACCGCGCCTCAAGACGCGCCGCCGCGCGAGAGCATCGAATTGCGCACCTTCCTTATTTTCGGAGAGGACAAGGCCCGGCATTGACTCGGTAACCCGTTCCGGGCGAACTCCTCGTCTTCTCCACACATAACCCCAGCTACAAAGAGATGAGCCTCGGCTGGCGCTATGTCCGCCGACGCGGTCATTGGCGCCGTCGCGCCATTCAAGTCGGAGATTGAAACCCAATGCCCACGCTGTTTGACCCTGCGAAGATTGGCGATCTGGAAGTTCCCAACCGCATTTTCCTGGCGCCGCTGACGCGCAACCGATCGACCGGTCCAGGGCGGGTTCCGAACGCGATGATGGGCGAGTATTACGCGCAACGCGCGTCCGCCGGCCTGATCATTTCCGAGGCGACTTCGGTCGCGCCCGCGGGCGTCGGCTATCCGCACACCCCGGGCGTTTGGTCCGACGAGCAGGTCGAGGGCTGGCGCAAGATCGTGCAGGGCGTGCATGCGGCCGGAGGGCGGATGCTCCTCCAGCTCTGGCACGTCGGGCGCATCTCCGATCCGATCTACCAGGATGGGGGGCTGCCGGTTGCGCCTAGCGCGATCGCGCCCAAGGGGCACGTGAGCCTCATTCGCCCGCAGCGCGATTACGTCACGCCGCGCGCCTTGAAAACCTCCGAGATCCCGGGCGTTATTGAGGCCTTCCGCCAAGGCGCGAAAAACGCCAAAGCGGCTGGCTTCGACGGCGTCGAGATCCACGGCGCGAACGGCTATCTCATCGACCAGTTCCTGCAGGACAGCACGAACAAGCGCGACGACGGCTACGGTGGATCCGTCGAGAACCGCGCTCGGCTCATGCTCGAAGTGACGGACGCCGTCGTCTCCGTGTGGGGACCTGGCCGGGTCGGAATGCATCTCGCGCCGCGCGCCGACGCGCATGACATGGGCGACAGCAATCTGCCGGCGACCTTCGGCTATGTCGCGCGCGAGCTGGGAAAACGCAAGATCGCCTTCCTCTGCGCCCGGGAATCGACCAAGGCGCCGCGGCTCGGGCCCGATCTCAAGGCGGCGTTCGGCGGCGTCTATGTCGCCAACGAAGGGTTTTCGCGCGAGGCGGCCGAGGCGGTGATCGAAGCCGGCGAAGCCGACGCTGTCGCGTTCGGCAAGCTGTTCCTCGCCAACCCCGACCTGCCGCGACGCTTCTCTCTCGGCGTCCCGCTCAACGCCTGGAACGCCGACACCTTCTACAGCGAAGGGCCCGCCGGCTACACCGACTATCCGGCGCTCGAGGAAAAGGCCGCGGCCGAGTAGCCGAGGATTTGCCAGCGTCATTGCGAGCGAAGCGAAGCAATCCAGGAGAACGTAGGGGACCTATGGTCCTGGATCGCCACGTCGCTATAGCCCGTCGAAAGACGGGCGTCTCTCGACGCCCTACGGCTCCTCGCGATGACGTTTGGGCGGCTTACGGCTTCAGGTGCTCGATCTCCATGAAGGCGTAATCGAACAGATTGGCGTTGACCACATTGTGCTCGACGCCCTCGCGGCGGGCGTAAGGGACATGCCGCTTGAGCGTCGTCGTGCGCGAGCCGCCGCCGGGCTCCTCGAGCATGAGGTCGCCGTCGGCGAGCGGGACCACGACATAATCGGCCTCATGGCGGTGCCACCCCGTCTCCGCCCCGGGCGCGAACCTCCACTCGGTGACCCGCACATGCGGCTCCGAGATATGGACATGGGGGCTGGCTTTCGGTCGTGACGGCATGGGCGGCTCCGTTCGCGGGCTCGATCGGCCGCCATTAAGCGCCGACCGCGACGTCGCGGCAAGCGGCGGGCCGGTCCCGAGCGAAGCCCCGGATTCAACCCACGCGCGAGTTCCTGCCAAACAAATCCAAGCCAGACCAAGCCCGACCAAACAAATCCAAGCAAAATAGCCCTAAGTAAGGATGCCGGGACAGTCCACCGTTTTCGGCGACATGTTGTTTTTCTGAAGCTCACCCTCGCCTGCGTCGGCTTTTTCGCACGATCTCACGTTTCGGGCGGCCTACTGAGTTGCTACAACTAATTCCGTCAATACATAAACAATACTACGACGCGCGCCACCTTAGCCGCTTAAAATCACAACAAATATTGGCCATCCCGTTTGCGGTCGTTCGGTGCGGGAGAATTGCGCGAGGAGCAGCCCATCCTCCACTGCTAAAGCCGACGAGGAACTTTGCCGCGAGTTCTACCCCTTTAGCGGCGTCGCGGAGTTCAGGTTTTGGAGGGCCCCTGGGTCCCGGCATTGCCGCGGTCCGCAAAAAGGCTGTCTCCGCCCGGGTCTCTTGAGGTTTTCCACTCCCTGATGGCCTTTGTTACGCTTTTACCCGTCCGCACCTCGCCAAAAGCCAGAAGATGTTCTTGAAACTCCCCGGTCGCGAACGCTAAAAGTTGGGCTAACGCGGTACCCGCCAATATATCTGGCGTATCCGGATCGAAGAAAAAATCTACGGCCTTTCTTCTTCCTTCAGCTGGATCGACTTCGAAAAGAGCTAATAGCGCCCGTCGCCTTACTTGATCGCTCTCGTCGCCCATCAGACACAACGTAAGCCGTGGCACCGCCTTCGGTCCCGCTCGGACGGCTGTCCGACACGCCGCCATCCTTACGTGTTCATCGGGATCAATTAGCAAGTCCAAGCACCGCACTACAAACTCATCATTGCCTATTCGTCCAAGCGCTACCACAGCCGCACGACGAGTCTCTTGATGCCGATCCGAGAGAAAGTTCAACAAAAACTGTTCGTCAACGTGGTCTTGATTAGCCATAACGCGTACAGCATGAAGCCTCACTTGGTGATCAGCGATGTAGCAATATACACGAACGCGCTCGGCTATGTCCGATCTACGAAACGAAGATAGAGCCTTCAATACATGCATGGTTACCCTTAAGTCATCGACCTCCAAGAGCCGAAAGAGAACGTCGACTGAACTTGGATCTTGGGCATACGACATTAGCCGTGGCAGTCGGCGCGCAAGTACCGGATTGCCTGACTTTGCCAGTAAATGAACTTCTTTTAGATATGAATTTGCAAAATCCCTTAATTTGGCTAAGACTTGGACAGCGTCATCAGCGTCGCAGAAACCTAGCCGTGTAATTAGGGCTATAAATTCCGCAGAGCTTTGGTCTACGTCCAGACTATGAGATTCACGAGCCTCTCCAGAACACCACACGCTAGAAAAGTCGTCCGATACGTCACGGCTCGCCACATTCGAAATTAGATCAGAAAAAGATCTCCTCCCTTCATCGCTAAGGTGGTTTCCCACCGTTTCGAAGGAAGATCGCCAAAAGTCACGCTCCTCACGATCAAGACTATCGACAACGTTTCTCGCGATGCGAGCTGCCTCCGCGTGATCTTCGTTGGCTATTCCAAGAAAAATGTCCCGCGCTAACCTTCGCACAGTTCTGTTTTGATCAGAGATTGCGCGACATATAAGTTTGATGCTCTCCGCGTCATTCGCATACCACGCCAACTGGAGGCACACCTTTCGCAATGCGGGATTGTGGGTTTCTGCGTAAGTAGCGGGGACCAGCTCTCTAAGTCGTACAGCCCGCCTGCGGCATAGCTCAAGCGCGAGGGTGCGTACGACGTTCGTCTTATGAGTCAGAAGTAGACAAAGACTAGTCCAGGCTGATTTAATAACGGATCCGTCGATTACGTCCTCAGTGACAGTTGAGGATAACTCTAAAACAATTAGAGGGTCAATACTAGCGGCCTTCTGGAAAACTTCCTGCGCGTTTTCGAGGGAGGATAAAAGGAGCAGAACCTCATCGCATGGGCTAACGGTCCGGCTTCCGTTTTTAAATCTCGGAGGATGAAGTCCTCTCTGTAAAAGCTCTGGGTGTCTCGCAATATTAAGGGCGGCAAAAAAATCGCGTACAAGAGTATGACAAAATTTTACGTTGATGCCCGGCCTTTCCTCGATAGCTGAAATAATTTCCGACCCGACCAAAAGTCGCCCTAAAACTCTCTCTCGTTCGCTCGGTGCCTCCAGCAGCACCCTACTGACTTTAGGGTTGGCGAGCATCTTCAATGCAGCAGGAGCAAGCCACTCAATAATTTCGTCGAGTGTCACGTCGACAAACCCATGAAAGGCTTTCTCTCGCTCGCAGACTATAGTGAAGAACTGCAGTAGCAATTGACCCAGGGCGCGAGGCGTTTTCTCCCGCTCAACTGCGTAGACGCTCAACAAAATTGAAAGGCGAAGTGGATTTCGAACGATGTCTTCCAATAATTGTCGAGTCGCGGTCGTCGCAATTTCAAATCGCGAAAGCCAACTACGAAACTCCTCGGCGAGCGAAGGTTCCAAGTAAGCGTCGACAAAGACGTTAGTTTGCGTCCCCGACAATGGTTCGAGCCGCGCCACCAAAAAATCGGAGGGCATGCCCTCGAGCGGGAACGACCGTGCCGTCACTATACAACATATATCTGACACTTTATCTGAAATACCGCGGATCAAATCGTGCGTAAAGCTTGGTTGAGCCGTATCGAACTCTTGAATGCCGTCAATCAGCAACGCGAATTTAGATAGTGGTAGGTGGCTCAGTCCTCTTTTTAAGAGGTACTTCTGCAGCCAAATGTGGAATGGAATGTCCGCTGCGATCCAATCATCAATGTCTATACGAAGTGGGATAGGTGGAGAGTCAGAAGTCCCACGTTTGAGTAACGACGTCTCAATCTGGCGCAGCGTTGTTGTTTTTCCGGATCCCGAGGACCCTTCCAGTGCGATATGCCGGTATTGCTGAAGCAGACCCAAAAAATCTTTAGTCGACTCTACAACGCCTGCGTCATGCGGCCGCGGATTCAAAAACGCTAAGAGCTGGCTTACGGCGCGCTTCGCACGAATGCCGGATGGCAGGGGAGTGGGAGTATATTTCGCAAAAAGTGGGACAATGTTTTCGAAATCGTCAGCCTCGTCTGTTAGAATCGAAGCCATCTTCTGTTTCTGCATCAGAAATAGATCGTCTGGAGACGCTAGAATAACTCCCTCACCGCTGCGAAGTGGAACAGCGTTCTTTTGCCACGTACGCTTCGGGGTAACGATATTCTTAGAGAAGCTATGGATTTGAGGTGACGGAGGTAATACGATAACACAGTACAGCGTCTCATCGACCTCGATTTCAGTGATTATCATCTCTTTGATTTGTGGAGCGCAGGAGGCGTTTACGATGTCCAGTACTAATGGAGATGTATACTGGCCGGACAATATCGACTTGCGAAGCCTGCTGCCGTCCGCTTGTATCTTATCTCCAGCTCCGATCACCATATAGGCAAAGTCAAAAGCGTTTCGCCCTGCCGTGTTGACGAGCGAAAGGATGTCTTTGGCAAACTCACCTTTTCGTTGTTCGCTACCGGCCCCCCCTGAGAGATCGTATTCTAGTTTAAACTCAAGCTTTAGTCCTTCTGTCTCTCTTAGAATCTTGGACAAATCGCTCGCGGTCAAGGACCGGGGGTCGGGAGGACGATGTTGCATTGGGAGACTCAATAACCTAACCAAACTCCTCACGACGACGTACCATTGCAAGCCGGTCCACCCGGTCACAATTGCATGCACGCATCGGCGACCTCCAATGTGACCGAACTCGAAATTCGGTCAACAGAATTGGCGGAGGTTGAGGTCCGACTGCGACGAAGACCAACGATTGGGGGGTTCCCCTTCTCGGCCGGGCTTATCCACACCAGCTTTCGCGAGTGCGGGCAGCGCCAGGATGACGCGCCGCGCCGTCCATCGTAGCGTTGCCGAATGCGAGCGAGATGCGACCCGATAGACGTGAGCGCCGTCCGAGAGGCGATTGCGAGCGGCGAGACTACGGAGCGACGGGCGTATGAAGTTTATGCCTCGACAGCCGCGCGGCCTTATGCTCGGTCGAGTTTCGACGTCATGTTGCGCTCGCGAGCCCTTCGACAGGCTCTGAAGACCGCAAACGACCGCGCGGTTCGACAGCCCCTCGACGCCAGTTGCCATGAGGGCAGGCAAAGCTCGAGAGACAGTGAGGGCTGCGCGCCCGCGCAAACGTCTCTCGTTCGATTGAGCGGCGGCAAAAGCAGCACACCAGTCAAGCCATCGAATGTTCTCACACTGACCGGAGACAGCGTGAGCCTCAGCGTCAAACGCGGAGCGCTCATCGCCGCAAGAGATGCGATGACGCTCGTTTATGAGCCCCGCGCCGTCAAGCCGAGCGCCATCGTCATGACCGGGTGGGGAGGCGTCATTACGCTTGCCGCGTTGCGCTTCTGCGCAAAGCACAAGATCGCTGTCGTCATCCTCGACTGGGATCGGGACTTCATGACCGCAATGGCGCTTCCGGCGCGGCGGGCAGCGCGCGTAGCCCGTGCGCAGAGTGGGGCCATAGCGTCGCCCGCCCATGCCCTCGCCCATGCGAAGGCGCTGATCGCTGCAAAAATCAGCGCTCACATGCATCTTGGCGCGATGCCCTTCGACAAGGCTCAGGGCAAGCTCAGTGCAGTGCAAGCGGCCGAAACAGAGCGGTCCCTGCTGATGACTGAAGCGCAAGCAGCGCGGCTTGCGTGGGCCGAAAGGCCTATCGTCATGCGTTGGCGTGAGGCGGGGCATATTCCAGCATCGTGGAAGCTTCCCTTTTCGCAGCGCAGGCGTCTTGATCGCAAGTTCTCCCATCACGCGACAGACCCGATCAATGCGCTTCTCAATCTCGCGCTCGCTGTCACGATTGGGCGTCTCGTTGTCGCGCTCGCAGCGCAAGGCTTCAATCCCGCCATTGGCGTTCTGCATAAGAGCCCGCGCTGGCCGCTCGCCTATGACGTGATCGAGCCCCTCAGGCCTCATGTTGAGGCCGCAGTGTTCAACTTCATCGACGGACGGTCCTTTGCGCCGGGCGAATTCATACGCGTCAACGATGGTACGGTGAAGACGAGCGGCGGCTTAAGCGTCGAGTTCCTTAACGCCGTCGCCATCTCCCAAGCCGACTTGGACGCTGCCGTCTCTCAATTGGCGCGACTGTTTCATGCGTGAGCGGCGTTTCTGGACGCGCTTTCGCGCCTTGACGCGCTCAGCGTGGTCGGTCGCACGTTCGAGCAAGTCATGTACGAAGCGTTTGATCTCGGGTCGCGCCCGGCGTGTCTGTGTGTGGCGGCGGAACAGCATTTGAAAGTCAGGATGAGCGAGCGGCCAACAGACCGCCAGTCTCACGATATTCGGCGAGCTTTCCTCGACGTCGGCCGGATCAAAACCGTAATCTTCAACAAACATTTTCTTTAGCATCCGGACATGATCGTCTAGCGTGGCCATCTGAATTTTGGAGACTGCCTGCATCAACATTTTCTTGGACTGCAATCGCCGCGCAGCGCGCCGTTCGCGGCGGTCGACATTGAGATTTTTCGTGAACTTTGCGGCGCGCTCTTTATGCTGCGCAATTCCGAGATAGCTTTCGAACATGGCGAAGGCTTCGTCCACACGTAATTCCTGACCCGACCGCGCTCTCACGAAACCCAGCTTGATGACGGCCGCTGCTTTGTCGGGATAGAGCATCGGATTGAACAGGTCGTGAGCTAAATTCTCTTCAAATCTATCATGGTGTTGACCAAAGGGTGACGCATCATAATCGCGTTTGGGAAGCAATCCGAAATGCGCAGCGAGCGCAACAAGCGGTTTCTGGTTCACGTTGGCGCAAGCCTTGCTGATTTTGCGGTAGCTACGCCGCGCCAGGTCGACAAGACGCGCCGTCTGCCACTCAGCTATATCGGCCTCACGAATGAAGCTGTCGAACGCACATGTTCCTGTTAGTTCATCGTATCGCGTTCCCTTGCGCAGATGCGCCAAGACGCGCCTTGCATGATCGGATGGCGCATATCCGTTCAGGATGTCCTTGAGCGCATCGAGCGACGCAACATCAAGCAGTTCGACAATATCCGGAATGGCAAGATATTGAGCCCTCAACACCGGATTGAAACCGTAGCGAAAATATGGAGCGGCGGCAGCATCTTCAATCTGGGTTTCATCATCCTCCGGCAGATCGGGGTCCAGCAGGAAGTTTGTCTCCTTGCCCACATATTCACGCTGAGAGACGGCTACCCTGTGGCGTTCAAGCCTGCCGTATTCCCCTTTTGCCTTGAACTCCGTCCGGTCGAAATAATCGCCGATCGCTTCAGCGACCGTTTGCAGCCGATAGGGCTTATGTTCGCCGACGAAATTCGAGGCTGACCCGTTGTCGGACTGCCACCATACTTGGCCTTCAGCGAGCAGTTTGACGACATTGATGTCGGAGCCGCCTTGGCAATAAAGCGACTTGCCGAAATATTGATCTATGTCGAACGATTGACCGACCATTCCAAAATCAGCGTCAAGGGGCGCGGGAAGGACGTTGAAGAACATTCCAGCCCGCCGATTTCGCAGGTTCCCATATTGCTTGAACTGGCTCCACGTATTCAGGGATCGCTGCTTGAACTGGGGTTGATCGAGGCCTGGCCATTTGTGCATTTCAACTTCGATCAGGCGCGCAATCTCTCGGCCTGTTTTCAGGCCTTCATGTTGCACAAACAGTTCAAATGCGCGCTTCCACATGTCGAGGAAAAGCCGGGCATTGCCCTTGCCGTGGCATACTTCGCTATAGAGGGGAACTGGCTTGCCATCCTTCAAGACAAGCTCGCCATCGTCGCCGTACTTGAACGGGACGGCGAGATGAACGCCGTCGTCGGGCGGCAAGGCATAGCCGGGCGCTGTGATCGGACCGAGGCCGTGCGCGGAAACCTTTCTCAGGATGACGACGGCGTTGCGCCAGTCTGCGTGAAGGTCTTCGAGGCTGTCATAGTCCGAACCGTCCGGCCGGACGATATTCGCTATGGCGTAGCGCTTGGCGGAAATTGACAGGATGTAGAGCGGCTTCATCTGTTTCGGCTTGACGATCTTGAACTTGCCGCCCTCATTCGTGAACGCGAAGTTGATGTCCTCGGTCGCAAAGACTTCGACCTCCTTGCCGTTCACTGACGCGTAAGGGTTGATCCTCTGGAAATAGCGGCCGATGCGTTCGACGACGGCGCGGAATTCGGCGCGAGGCATGGCCTCAGGGCGCACGAACGCCATGCTGTCCGTGTCGCACATGCCATAGGGAATACCGCCGTAAGCTCGCCCCTCATGACGCGCCAGTGTCTCTGCGATGGCTATCAACATCCGCCCGCCTGCCGTGATCAACGGCCCCCACGGCGCAAACCATGATCCCGGCTTCTCCACCTTGATCGAGGATGCTTCCTGCGATCCGTCATCAGTTCTTGTTCTTTGGCGGGCGACGATTTTCCTCTCGTCAGTCCCATGAAGAACTGAGATTTTTGTCGGCTTTGCACGCTCATCGACATCGACCTGCACGAAGACACCGTATGATGTGCTGTTGGCGATGAGCTTGAGCGCAAGTTGCATGGCGTTGAGCCGATTGTACTCCTGACTTCCTTTGGCGAGATCACTCATCTTCGCCTTGATCTCATCGCGCATTTCCAGGATGCGCTTGAATATGTCGCCGTCGGGTTGCGTCAAGTCAATCTCATAGGCGGCGTCGCCGAAGAAGCTGATTTTCTCCAGGTTTGATTGGCGACCGACAGGGACCATTCGCATGGTCTTGAGAAGTCGGGGCATCCTGCCGGTCAGGAACTTGGAGGCGAGAACGTCGAGATATGTGACCCATATAGCGGGGCCGTGTTCTATTTCCGTTAGACCGACATTGATCGAGGCTTTACCGTCATCATTGTCGGCAGCGTCTTGAAAGGCGGTGCGCAGCGGAAGAATTGCTCCGGCCGGATCGATCAGCGCGAAGCCGAGCAATTGTCGCCACATCTTATCCGACCGGCTCTTATCTTTGCCGAGCAATGCGTGGTCGCCGAAGATGTAAGGAGCGCCTGCTCCATCATCCATATCGAGGATGCTGACGCTTTCGAGGAACGCGGCGTCCTCGCCGCCCTTGAGCCAATCGCCGCTTGCTGTGCATTCATCCTCATGAGTGTCGACGCGCTCTGCAAGCAGCAAGTCCTGCAAGCCGAGCTTGATGTTGATGGTCGGATATTGGGACTTGAAATCTTTGTTGATGACCTCGCGGATTTGATGACGGATACCGCACTCCGCGCGTGCGCCGATCATGGCTTCCATCGACACGCCACACAGCTTCAGGGTCTTCAGCTTGTTCGCCGCCGAGCCTTTCATATTTTTGTGGAGGAACGGCTCGATCCCGAAGTCCTTGTAATAGGCCTTTCCGACCGAGGCGACGCTGTACAAGCCCCAGATTGGCGTTGTCCGACCATGCTGCTGGTAAAGCTCGCGCAGCCGCGTGTAGATGAACCATGTCCGTTCGACATCGTTTAGGCAGTATTCCACATAGTCGCGGGTGAGCGGCTTGAAGTGCTCGACTTCCTCTTTGGGCAATGGCCCCTTGAACAGATCGCAGAGCGCATCCATGCTACCTGGCGTGTCTGCCCCAAGCAGCGCCTTGGCGAGCATGAGCGTGTCGACAAATTGATGCGTATGAAGATGAGCGTTGAACCGGCTCACCGCTCGGTAATTGTTTTTTCCAGGCCCTATCTTCTTGAGTTGGATGACCGGCCCGCTAGGCTTTCCTTTATTTTTGCCGCCCTTGAAGACGCTTCGCCCCATGGTGAGGGAAAATCCCCCGTAGAAAAAATCACCCTTTGCCATACCGGCGCCGAATGCGGGCAGGCGTTCAAGATCGAAGTCGAGCTTGTGTCCCAAAACTAGGACAGGGATCGGGACCGCGCCCTTGATCCGCTCATTGCGAAACAGAATATCCTCGACAAATTGGTCGCGCGTGACGAGATGGTGAGGAATGCCCGTCGTGGCCTCACGGGACTTGCGCACGGTCTCCAATAGCGCAAGCGAGGCGTCGCGGAGGGCCGCATCGATTTCGATCATGTTCGGGTCGTAGAAGACGTAGACCTCGCGAAGTGTGTCGAGTTCGGCCCGATTAGGTGGGCGGCTTTCACGCTGCATGAATTCGATCAGTTCATGGTAGCTATAGCCTCGCATCTGGGCGACGCCGAAGCGCATGGCCTGCCCCGTTTCGACGTTCTGCGTCTCTGTGTCGAGGACGCATGTGCGAGCGCCCCAAGCTCCCCATTCAGGAATGGCGGCCGCAATCTGCTTGATGTATCGGCGCTGCAGTTCGCCCTGGAAGCGGCAATATTGCCTTGCGTTTTTGCCCTTTCGCTCGTTGTCCTCCCATTCTGAGATGTAGACGAGCAATTCCTCATCCGTTTCGGAAAAGGGCTTTATGGGGCCACCAACGTCTTTGTCAGGCCAGGAGAAGGCGCGGAGCCGGGCGACGACCGGATTGAAGATTTCTTGAGGCTGACTACCCATTCCTAGTTTTCCGACCTTTATGGTGTTTCTGGTGACAATTGATGCACCAGTCCACGACCTCATCCGAGTTCTCGCGGCCGAACACATGGTGTCCTTGAAGTGGTGCAATGTTCCCGCATTTGGCGCATCGGCCCTCTCTCGCTCCACGCTCACGGCCAAGACAATTCCCACAGGCGAACCGTCCGCGCCTGAGAGTGAGCGCGGACGGGTGTACCTCGCCGCATGCGCAGCGCAGGATGGTGATGGCGGAGAACATCTCAGGCCTCCGCCATGTCTTCGGCGTAGCGCTTATCGACCTCATCGCGTGTCGGCATGTTCATTTGCGCCTTGGAGCGGTCGAGTTCCTCACGCGTCATGATCAGGATGACGCGTTCGCCCGTCTCGACATCGGTGACGTAGTGACGCTTAAACCGCCGCATGAAGCGATTGAGCGGGGCGAGGTTGCCGGGCTGATCGCCATTCGGTTTGGCCGCATACACGGCGATATTGCGCTCTCGAATTTTAGCGATGTCTGATCCTTGCACCGTCACGTCAACGAACGTGCCGCCCGGCTGAATGACGATGAGCTTTTCGGTATGGGCGCGAGCCCTGCGCTCACGCGCAAAAGTCTCGCGCGTCGCCTGACGATTGCCTGTGATGAGGCGAATTTTGGCGGTGGCGACCTCGCGGTCGGTATAGAGTTTTGTGCGCTTGGTGACGCGCTTGATGTCCGCGCGGGCCTGCCTCTTGGCTGAAAAGCTGACGCCGCGCCGGGCCGCTTCCTCGCGGGTGAGACGACGTGTATGTTGCGGCACCTGCGTGGAGCGGCGGGGCTTAGCCATGGCGAAGCCCCCTTCCCATGAACTTCAACGCCGCTCGCTGTCGTTCCTCTGACGCTGGTGGCGGGCCGAGTATGGAAAGGAACGGTTCGGCCTCTCCCGTCGTCGGAAAGTGAGCGACCCAAGCCCGCCCGTCGTCCAATGTGCCGAGCACACCGCCGTGCGGCGGCCCGCTATCTGAGGGGTTCGGAGCCCGTATTCCGGAACTACGCGCATGGCGGCGGCGAGCGGCGCGAGCGTAGCTCATTGGCCGCCTCCCCGAACTTCTCGGCGGTCAACTGGCGTGCATTTCGGGCAGAACAGGTTTGAGAACTGGCATCGCCACCATTTGCAGTTGACGTTTACGAAGACGTAGCCGGGGTGGGGCTTGGGTATGGGATCGAGGAGCCCGCAACGCTTGGCGACGGCATAGGCTTCCCCACTTGCCCAAATGCTATAGTCGGATTGCGTCGCGCTTGACGGCTCTCCATCGCCGCCATCCCCATCGTCGCCGGCCTTCCGAGCGCCTCCATGGGCTGTATGCGAATGGACCGCACGAGCGCGCGCTGCGCGCTTGATGGGCGCGGCCGGCAAACTCGGGGCACGGCGCTGCGGCTTCCGCTCTTTCGTCCTGAAGGCCTTGCGCATGACTTTGATGATAGCCTTCCCGCATCTGGCGGCCGCGACGGCGGCGTCGGCCGCGGGGGCGGATGCCGAGGCTTCGAAGTCTGTAGGCCACCCATCGTCGGCATAGGCGCGTGTCGAGATGACCGGCGGAGGGACGAGAGAGCCGTCGGCGGCGGTCATGACGCCCTCGCCGTAATCTGTGACATAACGGACCGACGCGCCGCTTCGACTTGACGCCGTGTTTCGTTCAAGCCGCCTCGCTGATCGATGGTTTCGAGTCCGGCTGTCAGTGCGACGGCTTGGGCGAGCTGCCAAGGCACGTCTTCCCGCTCGGCCATCGACACGAGTTCGCGGGCCTCGTTTGGCACCTTCGCTTTACGCCCCGCGCCGTGAGACCCTGACGGAATAGCGTCGTCTCCGAGGCTGTCTATTGTCTTCTGGAGCCCGCCCCTATCCTCGATAGCGATCAGACCAAGCCACATCGCGAAGCGGTAGACACCCTGCCAAGTACCGCCTTCCAGCGCGGCTTTGGCGTCGAGCCGTGAGGCCAGATAATCCGGCAAGCTTGACCTATAGGCGTTGTTCACGGGCGTGCCCTTGTGCGTTCATGATGGAGAACATAATTTGCGTCCATCGCTAAGTCAATGATATAATTTCTCTCAAGTAAAAATGAATCGGATCGCGAAGACGCCAAGAGACGGTTGCGAAGCCGGCTAGGAGCGGGGTCGGCCCGGCTCTATGGTTTAATCGCGGCATGGCCCGACCTTGAGATAAAGCTAGGAATGGAAAACGATCATAAAATAATAATTACTGATGCCCTTCTCACCAGCCCGAAACGCCAGTGTTTTCGGGGGAAAAATGCTGGACATAGTCTAAATGAAGGTGTTACAAGTGGGTGTTACAATAGGGCGCGATTTGAACCGATGAAAATGCGGAGCCGCACCAAAATGCGCCTATATCAGCGAGAGCGGCGCGCTCGCATTAAAGCTGGATCATGGTCGCCTGCACCCGCCCAGAGGTCTGCCGCCCCGTCAGCGCCCACCCAGAGGTCTGCCGCTACGCTTGCGCCCGCTCAGAGGTATGCCGCTCCGTCAGCCACCCCTCAGAGATCCGCCGTTCCGTCAGCGCCCAGACAGAGGTCTGCCGTTCCATCAGCGCCCGTTCAGAGGTCTGCCGCTCCGTCAGCGCCCACCCAGAGAGCCGGTGTTATCGATCCCGCCACGCCGCCGCCGAGACGTAAAGTCGTCGTGCCCAAGGGCTCGCCTTTACCAGCGTCAACCTCGGATATCGAGTATGTGTTTGCGCAATGAGATTCGACCGCAAAAGAAGCCTGTTACCGAGCGGGAAGCCGCGCCCCCCCACTTGTTCACAGCGTCGTTGACATGCTTGGCGAGTTTTACGGGCAACTGGGGATTACTTTCGGCAATGCGCCAACGCCGTCGTTCGGACTGCAAACGCTGCCCCTCAGAAGCGGATGATCCCTCGGCTCCCCGGATAGTCTTCATTTTGCGGTGTCGGGAAGGCTGGCGTAGCATGAATTTTCGCCCGCCTTTTTCGCTCAACGACCCAAAGCGGACTGGGTGCTGAGCTACGGCATGCCCATACTATCGATTGCCTTTGGCGCGATTGTGGGTGACGCAGAGCATTTCGCAGTTCTCGAGCCGAGCTTCCGCCGCCCTTGCTCCATGCCGAAACGTGGTCCGCGTCCATTTCGGCGAACTTCCATATCTTGCTCTTATTGGCAGCATGGCCCATCGCGCAGAGCGGACAGTTTGATGTGCTGTTGGCTTCGGCAGTCGTGGTCTGCTTGGCGTAGACGGACTTCTTGATCGCGTCGTCGAACACCCGTACATCCAGAAGCTTCGTGTCATGACTGGCCGCCGAGAATGTACTCGAAGACACCACGCTGGTTCTTGACGTAGGGATCGGCGTACAGCCGCTTAACGTCGGCCGACACCTTGGCCGGATCGTATGACTTGGAGTGGTATTTCTCGTAGAGCCGTCCCCACTCCAGCCCCTGCATCTCCTTTTTGACATCCTTGAACACGCTCGACACCCAGTCGATCACGCTGTTGAAGTAGGTCTTCAGCTCATTGATGTTGCTTTCGGTGCGATGGCTGCTCATGTAGCCGCCGATATCGCCCTTGCTCACCCAGTCCAGCGCCCGCTCCAGGAACTCCTGCCGGTTCGCGCTGCCCTTGATGTACGCGCTCCACTTCTGGATGTTCGCGTTCTGGCTGTTGCTGAACTCGGCCTTGGCAAGCGTCACGAACGGCCCGGAGTAGATGGCGTTCAAGAGCTCTTGGTCGTTGAGCGGCACACCTGCGATGTTGATAGTCTCGAACCACTGCTTGATCTCGGTCTCCGTGCCCTCGCACTCGTAGATCAGCAATTTCGAGTCCCGAATTTTGGCTTGTTGGTCGGCGGGCAGGCTGTCGAAGTTCTTCGGATTGCCGTTATCCATGATCGCGAACTTGTTCGTAACGAACCGTCCGATACTGGTGATCCGCTGCTGGCCGTCCAGCACCTCGAACTTGTCCTCGCCGACTTTGTTGAAGTAGATCAGCCCGAGCGGATACCCCTTGAGCAGCGAGTGGATGACCGCCTGCTCCTTCTTGCCGCCGCCATCCGCATAGATGTAGTTCCGCTGGTACTCCGGCTGAATGGTGAGCTTTCCGCCCAGCCCGAACAGCCCTTTGCCCTCCAATTGGTTGTAGACAAACCCGTCGCAGATGTCGGCGACGGTGATGTCGGTTCTCAGCGTGGTCTTCACTTTTTCGTCCCTCTTGCGGGCCGGGCGTGCGGCGTGGCGGATGAGGATGCGCTTGATAAACCTTGCTACGTCATCAATCACGGTCTGGCATGCATGATCGGTATAGTGTCCGGTCTTGCCGAAACGCCTGCAGATGCGCTTCCTGACACTCCTTCGTAGTGTACGACGCGAATCCTTCAGGCCGTCTAGGTCACTGCGTTCGTCACTGTTCCCGACAATCTCGAACTGGTCGGGGTTGTACTTATCAAGGAAGGTGATGGGGACGCCCATGACGCCGTCGTAGTCGCTGGGGATCGCGTCGGTGAAGGGCACTTCGATGGCATCGTAGTTGTCGTACCGGTCGTACGCCGCCTTGCCCTTGATCTCCTTGTGCTTGCTGAACTTGCAAGTTGTCCGCCATGGTCATGAGCGGCAGCTTCTGGTGGCGGCGTCCATGGTCCAGGTTTGTGTACCAGCGGACGCCCTTGACGCGGATGTACTTGACGCCATTTTCGTCAACGCGCCAACCGGCCGCGTTCAGCGGATAGTGGTCAGGAACGCGGAACTCGCGGTCGCCGCTGTGGATGGTGACGCCCATCCACAGCTTGTCGTCCTTGATAAGCGGAAAGATCTCCTTGTAGGTGATGCGCTCTGGACGTTGCCGATGATCAGGAACTTCTTCCCGTGCTCCACGAGCTGGGCGACGTACTCGCGGAAGAGGGAGAAGGGCGGGTTGGTGACGACGATGTCCGCCTCTTTCAGGAGCGCGATGCACTCGGCGCTGCGGAAGTCGCCGCCCGGCGTACTTGTCGTCTGCTTTCAAGGCTGTCCTGGCGGCCTTGTTCCGCTTCAGGAAGAGCTTGACGTCTTCACGTTCGCCGCGCCGTCTCCGTCCTCGTCTTTCACATGGTCGAGGATGACGGCGAGCGCCTTGGGCTTCTGGCGCTTGCCATTCCCCTCGTTGTATTCACGGGAACAAGAGTGCGCTGCGCCGGCGATGGGCGAGCCGTCGTAGCTGGTGGTGATGAGCTTTTTGAGGCCGAGCTTGTTGAAGTTGGCGGCGAAGTACTTGAAGAAGTTGCTCTCGAATGGGTCGTCGCAGTTGCAGTAGACGACCTTGCCGCGGAAGGTGTCGGGGTCGAACTCCAGGTAGGCCTCGACCTCTTTCTGGATGTCGACGTACTGGGTGTAGAACTCGTCCTGCTTGGCCGCCTTCGCGGCGGCCAGGTTACGATTCATCGGCACATCTTCCGCCTTCGGCGGCACGGACATCGCAAGGTTGGACCGTCCGAGTCTTGTACGTGTCTGTCCACGCGACGCTGTGTTCTCCATCGAACAGTACACTCCGGCGGGGCTCGGCGACCTAAAATAAGGCGGCGCATTGCGCTGATTCGAGAACGCAGTTCCGCAGCATAATCAGTTTGGTGCTGTTTACCAGTTGCTTGCGCACCTCCGGTATGGGTCGATTTGATCCGTTCGCCGAGTTGTAGGGAACGGCAGCTATTTGCGCAGAGGCAACGCTCTAATCGACTCGAAGCGGACGCGGTAGAGTGCGACCGCGCCACATGAAAGGCGGCTCGTGGCCCTGCGACGCTTCGTCTCGCTCGCCTCTGCCCCGGAGCCCGTTAACTTCCACCCAGATAAGGCGAGGAAGCTATTGGCATTTGCGACGACGGCGGCGCGGATTGAGGTATGTCTATGTATTGTTGCAAGTATATACAGTAACAGCTAAGTAAGTTCCGGAAAGGTGTGATTTTATTCGCAAAAACCGACGCATAAAACGATCAGTTCTAGAAAACCAGATGTCGCCGAAAACGGTGTACTGTCCCAGCATCCTTACTTAGGGTCCAAGCAAAATAGCTTGGATTTATTTGGTTTTATTCGTCAAAATCGTGGCTTTTCAATGGGTTACGGCGAATCCAAATAAGAAATCTCCGGCCTCTATCTCAGGTTGTGCGCGAGCTGTCTGAAGTCAGTTTGGGCGACGTTTGCTTTCTCCTTGTTAGAAGCTTACCAACAGCCGGGTTCAATTCGCGGCTGAGAAGAGCGTGGCACAGATTTCCGTTTTTGTCAATGAAGAACGCAACTTTCTGCTAATCTAGCCTCCGTCTGGAAGGAAGCACACGCCAAAGGGCATTTGCGCGCCCAAGAAATGGGCTTGGCCTCGCCGCCGAGCTGGGATTGGCCAGTCCGGATGACTTGCATTTGCGTATGCAAAAGAGTATCAATGACGGCATGAAGTTCGGGGGCGTCGACTGGGACGGCGGCAACCGGTCGAAGTGCCTTGGGCATGGCGTATCGCTGGACAAGATCGAGGCCCTGTTCGCGAGCGACGTTTATACCGTGCGCGATACGATCGTGTCCGGCGAGCGGCGGATTCTGGGTTTCGACGACGGCGCGGGGCGCTGGATTTTTTGCGTCTCCACCCGGCGGGGAACAGAATCCGGCTGGTCAGCGTGCGGTTCATGCATGAGAAGGAGGTCAAGCTTTATGCCGAAGAAATTTCCCGACTTGAGAAGCGATGAGGAGGCCGGCGCCTGGCTGAAAGCTGCGGACCTCTCCGAATACGACCTCTCGGGCATGAAGAAGGTGCGCTTCGAACTGGCGCGCAAAGACGCGTCGATCAGCCTGCGCCTGCCCGCCGCGCTGCTCGCCACCCTGAAGGCGAATGCGGCGAGAGCCAACATGCCGACCCAGCGCCTCATCCGCATGATGATCGAAGCGCAACTCGCCGAAACCCGCGCCGAGCCGAAGCGCAAGGTCGGGGCGCCAAGGCGATCGCGCAAGCGCGCCGCTTGACTCAACGCCTTTTTCGCGGAGCTCGATCGCTCGACTGCCTCCGCCCTGATCCTCGACCTGACCCCGAACGGGAGAACGGAGCGCGGGGGTAAACCCGCTCGGCCCGCCGCCGCCAAGGTGCCTTCGCCTTAACCGGTGAGGGGTGAGATTTTGCTATCGTCCGGTGGAGCTTGCTCCATCACGACCACTGAGCTTAAAGTCCACAGCGAGGGCATTCGAAGGGGAATCCGCAAGATTGCGCTCGGGGCCGCGTGGCGTTTGCGGCCCGATGGATGCGATCAGGCTCGGTCGGCTAGCAACATGACCAACAAGAGCTGTTTCCGCGTATTTCTGTCGCACGGTAGCGGCGACACCTATATTGTCGAGAAGACGCTCAGACCGCTTGTTGAGACTTCTGGCGCGTCAGTTTTTGTCAACTCTGGTGCGCTTGTCTATGGGGATGATTTCCGCCAGACAATTATTGCAGAACTTGAACAATGCCACGAAATACCTGTCCTAATTACACCGACATCCATAACTCGCCCTTAGATCTTCGCCGAACTTGGTGCATCTTTAATTCGTAAGGTACGCGTTGTTATAGTTAACTATGTGGTTTTGGAATCTACGTTGCATGAGAAAGGAATTCTGTCAATTTTGGGTACAAAATTATTCTTAGACATTAACAAATTCAATTCATACGTCGAGCAACTGACTCAACGAGTTAACGCGAAAGCTGATGACTGACGTCTTCATTTCATATACACGTGCTGACGGGGACATCGCGTCCGCCATAGCGGACCAGCTCCAAGCTGCTGGATTTTCTGTCAGTTTAGACATTTCTGTTCTCGTCCCGGGCGAACAATTTTCTGATCGTATTAGTGCGGATATTGCGGAGGCAAAGGCGATCCTATTGTTGCTATCGAGCCATTCAAAAAGGGACGGCTGGGTTCAGACGGAGCTAATTGAGGCCCTCCAAAAAGGCGATCATTCTCGGGTTTTTCCAATTCTGCTTGATTCCGGCGCAAAAGAGAATTCGATTTGGCCCATCGTAGCAGATCGCCAGGCAATTGAGTTCTCCGAACGAGACGCGCCAGCTAATATAAAGACGGTAGCGGAGTTGGTAGTCGGAAAAATCAAACGATCTAACAATGATAGTTATCGTTTGTTAACGGAAGAATTTTATATCGGAAGAAAGATGATCGTTGAAACTGAGAAATATCGTGATCTCGTTAAGATTAATAACATTGAATTAAAGGGCGATTTCTCTGACATAATATACATCTCTCCGCGATTTAGTATCGGACATCGTTTTAATTGGTCAACGTTCTCCGAAGGAATATCTGACCAGGTTCTCGGTGCTCAACTCATTGTTGCGATTGAACGGCTTGTTCCGGGCCTTGTGGGGCGCGCCTTATCAAACCAGGACACGGATTACTCTTGTTCAATTGCAAATCATAAGCGTGACAAGAAATACACCATTCACGTTTCAGGGCTTACTCAGAACCAATCAAACACAATTGTAACAGTTGAGTTAAATCTGATTCAACAGTGGCAGGAAACGTATAGTAATCAAAATTTAGTCCGACTTATAAATTCCCTATTGGCCGGAATTGAAGTGAAATCCCTTATATTGGACGACAATTCTCAGTATTCGTTGTCACGCCTCAAATTCGAGGTGAGATCTCTCTCTGAGCTAAGACTTTCGTGGTCGATCTCACAAGGGGATTGGACCTCATCTCAATTCACGCGAACACCGGTCATTTGGAGGATCGTTTTTTCATAGAGCAGCTATTTCCTAAGGGAGACGCAGAAATAATTGTCCGCAGTTCGATAGAAACACAGAATAAACTGTACGAGGCGGCGCAATACGTATTGCGCTCTAACCCAGCAGATCATACTCATTTGAAGGACGAGTTTATTAATGCGCTAAGCGATTACGTGAGGATTACTGAGCGGATAAATCAGGAATTTCTAGTCGGCATTATTCGTATGTTGTCAAAGGAACTCGATTTGGACGAGAAATACTAGTGCCCTAAGTCATTTAGCGGAGGCGTCTCTTCCGCTAAGACAGCGGGTTCAAAACAAAAAATACCTTTGCGCCATCGGCAGCTTGTCGGCCGGTTCGCAGACCAGAAGCTCGCCGTCCGCCCTTACGTCATAGGTCTCGGGATCGATCTCGATCTTCGGCGTCGCGTTATTGTGGATCATGCTCTTCTTGCCGATCTTGCCGCGCGTGTTCTCGACCGCGACGAGGCGCCTTTGCATCTTGAGCTTGCGCTCCAAGCCGCCTTCGATCGCGGCGTCGGAAACGAAAGTGTAGGACGAGCCGTGCAAAGCTCGGCCGTGCGAGCGGAACATCGGCCGGTAGTGCACGGGCTGGGGCGTCGGGATCGAGGCGTTGGGATCGCCCATCAAAGCCGCGGCGATCGCGCCGCCCTTGATGATGCAATCGGCCTTCACCCCGAAGAAGGCGGGCGTCCATAAGACCAGATCGGCGAGCTTGCCCTTCTCGACCGAGCCGACGTGCTTCGAGACGCCATGGGCGATCGCGGGATTGATGGTGTATTTCGCGATGTAGCGCTTGGCGCGCGCATTGTCGTTGCGCGGTCCGTCGCCTTCGAGGCTCCCGCGCTGCCGCTTCATCTTGTCCGCCGTCTGCCAGGTGCGGATGATGACCTCGCCGACCCGGCCCATCGCCTGGCTGTCGCTCGACATCATCGAGAGCGCGCCGAGATCATGCAGGATGTCCTCGGCGGCGATCGTCTCCTTGCGGATGCGGCTTTCGGCGAAGGCGAGGTCCTCGGGAATGCTCTGATCGAGGTGATGGCAGACCATCAGCATGTCGAGATGCTCGTCGAGCGTGTTCTTCGTATAGGGCCGCGTCGGATTGGTCGATGAGGGCAGGACGTTGCTGAGGCCCGCGACCTTCATGATGTCGGGGGCGTGGCCGCCGCCCGCGCCCTCGGTGTGGAACGCGTGGATGGTGCGGCCCTTGAACGCCTTGATCGTGTCCTCGACAAAGCCCAATTCGTTCAGCGTATCGGTGTGGATCATGACCTGAACGTCGTAATCGTCGGCGACGCTGAGGCAGCAGTCGATCGCGGCGGGCGTCGTGCCCCAGTCCTCGTGCAATTTGAGCGCGCAGGCGCCGGCCTTGACCTGCTCGACCAGCGCCGCGGGCTTGGACGCGTTGCCCTTGCCGGCGAAGCCGAGGTTCATCGGATAAGCGTCGGCGGCCTCGATCATGCGCTGGATATGCCAGGGGCCCGGCGTGCAGGTGGTGGCGAAGGTGCCGGTCGCCGGGCCAGTGCCGCCGCCCAGCATTGTGGTGACGCCGGACATGAGGGCTTCGTCGATCTGCTGGGGGCAAATGAAATGGATGTGCGAATCGAAGCCGCCCGCGGTGAGGATCTTGCCTTCGCCCGCGATCACCTCCGTTCCCGGCCCGACGATGATGGTGACGCCCGGCTGGATGTCGGGATTGCCGGCCTTGCCGATCGCAGCGATGAGCCCGTCCTTCAGGCCGACGTCGGCTTTCACGATCCCCCAATGATCGAGGATGATTGCGTTGGTGATGACCGTGTCGACGGCGCCCCGTGCGCGCGTCGTCTGCGCCTGCCCCATGCCGTCACGGATCACCTTGCCGCCGCCGAACTTCACCTCTTCGCCGTAAGTGGTGAAGTCCTTCTCGACCTCGATGATGAGCTCCGTGTCGGCGAGGCGGATCCTGTCGCCGGTCGTGGGGCCGAACATTTCGGCGTAATGCGCGCGGGGAAGGGAGGTCGGCGGGAGGGCGTTGCGGGAGGGGGGCATTGATGAGGACTCACGGCACGGAGGAGAAGGCGGGATAGTCGAGAGCCGCGCGATCGAACGTCGCGGTCGAGGCGCAGCCGAGTTCGAGATTGATCGCGGCCAGAAGATAGTCCGGAAAATCGGCCTTTCCGCCGCGGTAGGCGTCAAGCGCGCCCTCCGCGGCGCGGCGGAACGTGACTTCGAGGTCATCCATCGAAAGGACTCCCTCGATCAGACGCGCCACCTCCTGCCGCGTTATCTTAAAGTTTCGGGCAAGCGTCCAAGCGAACTCGGCGAGCACGACCGGGTTGACGATACAGGGCTCGTCCGCCGCCGCAGCGTTGACAAAGCGACGCGCTCGGTCGCTTTGCACGGGATCGTCTTCGACGAACAGGCGCAGCAGAACATTCGTGTCGAGGCCGATCATCCGCCGCGGCTTCTTCGCTCGCGCTCTTCCATGGCGAGCGTGATGGCTTCGTCAATCGCCTTGTCGAGATCGATGCCCGCTTCGCCGGCGCGAAACGCATTGGCGCGCGCGAAATCGACGATGCGGCGCCGCTTTCGGGCCTCGAGCCGGACCGAACCGTCCTTTGTCCGCACGAACCGCAGCCGGTCTCCAGCTGTAACGCCGAGCGCCTGGCGTAGCGCGCTCGGCACCGTGATCTGGCCCTTGCTGGTCACAGTCGCTTCGCCAAAGTCGTGTTCAGCCGTGGCTTGCCTGGTCACGAGGCCCTCCGTCATTCCTTACCCGATGCAAGGTAAGGGGGCCACCAATGTAATGCAAGGATCCTTATACCTTATACCTTCCCCATCACCTCTTGGCGGAAACCGTAAACCTCGCGTTTGCCGGCGATGGCGACGAGGCGCACGGATCGGCTCTGGCCGGGCTCGAAGCGGACCGCGGTCCCGGCCGGAATGTCGAGCCGGCAGCCCTTCGCCTTCGCGCGGTCGAACTTGAGCGCCGGATTGGTCTCGAAAAAATGATAATGCGAGCCGACCTGGATCGGCCGATCGCCTGAGTTGGACACGTCCAGCACGACGGTCTCGCGCCCGACGTTCATCACGATCTCGCCGGGTTCGGCCAGCACTTCGCCGGGGATCTGCTTGTCGTCCCCGCCGCGGATCGGGTGGTGGACGGTGACGAGCTTGGTGCCGTCGGGAAAGGTCGCCTCGACCTGGATGTCGTGGATCATGGAGGCGATCCCGTCCATCACCTGATCGGCCGCGACGACATGCGCGCCGGCCTCCATGAGCTCGGCGACCGAGCGCCCGTCGCGCGCGCCCTCGACGACGAAATCGGTGATCAGCGCGATGGCCTCCGGATGGTTGAGCTTGACGCCGCGCTCGAGCCGGCGGCGCGCGACCATCGCGGCCATCGCTATCAAGAGCTTGTCCTTTTCCCGCGGCGTCAGATTCATGGGCCCTCGTCCCTCCTGCTTCAGCGGTCCAGCAAATTCCGCGCCCTCTCAGGGCCACAGCCGTGGCTTGCGTCCGCCCAACGCGACAATGGACGCGACCAGGCCCATGCGCAAATGCTCGGCCGAGGCGGCGAGAAGGCGGACGACGACGAGGCGGTCGAAGGCGCTCGCGCCGCTTTCGACGCCCGAGCCGGCGGCTTTGAGCGCCGCTCGCAAATCGGGCAGGCGCGCCTCGATATTGGGCGATGAGGCGACGATCGTCGCCAGAGCCCGGGCGCCCGTCCCGACCGCCTTGCGGTCGAGGGTCGCGCCCGCGTGGTCGAGCCTGGTCTCATCGGCGAATACGAGCCGGCCGTCGCGGTGTACGCGCCATGAGTCTCGTAAGGATGCGTCGATCCGGCTTTCGCCCATCGCCAGGCGGCCGAACACCAGCGTTTCCGCCACAACGAACTCAGCCTCGCCGGAGGCTTCGATCTCCAGCCGCCGCTCCAGCCGCGCGCCGTCGAACATCAGCGTCTCCTGAGGCAGCCAGAACAGCCGCGCGCCCAGCTTAAGCGTAAGCCGGGTCGCGATGGAGGCCGCGAGGCCGTCGCTGCGATAGATGCGCTCCGCCGAAGGCGTGGTCGCCTCGACTTCGGCGCCCTCCCCGAGCGTGAGACTGACGGAATAGGAATTGCCGCCGGCGACGCCGCCGCCGGTGTTGACGATCGCCGCTTCGCATGGGTTCGACGAGCGAGGAAAGCGCCAGCGCAAGCCGCCAGTCTCGAACAGTCGCGCGGGCTCGGTGCGCGCCCCGACCCGCGTGAACGACCCGCGCGCCTCCGCGCGAGCCCGCTGCCGACTGGCCGCATGGCCACATCGCTCGACGGGGCTGAGCGAATCCATCAGTGTGACTCTTTCATGACAGATGCGACTCACCTCAGTTCCGGCGTCCTGGCCGCCGTACTTGGCGCGGCGGCCCTTCATGCTTTGTGGAATTCGCTCGTCAAGAGCGCGAGCGACAAGTTCCTGTCTTCCGCGGTCGTCGCGCTCTGGTGCGGCGTCGCCGCCGCCTTGGCCGCTCTCGTCCTGCCGCGGCCGGCGGGCGCGGCCATGCCCTTCATCATCGCCTCGGCGGCCATCCATATCGTCTATTTTATCCTGGTCGGACAGCTCTATCGCACCGCCGACCTTTCGGTGGCTTATCCGATCATGCGCGGGCTCGCCCCGCTGATCGCAGCCATCATCGCGCTTCTAACGCTGGGCGAAGCGCCGGCGCCGATCGCCAGCCTTGGAGTCGCCGCGCTCGTCGTCGGCGTGCTGGCGATGGGTGCGAGCGGCTTTGCGCATGGGCGAATCAATCGGCCGACGATCATTGTCGCGCTCGTGAATTCGGCCGTCATCGCGATTTATTCGGTGATCGACGGGCAGGGCGCGAGGCTGTCGGGCGCGGGCTCGGCCTTCGCCTTCGCCTATAATTCATGGGCGGACGCGCTGACCGCCTTCGCCTATTTGCCGATCATCCTTTTTCTGCGCGGGCGCGCAGCGGTCGTCGCCTTTGCGGGAGACTGGCGACGCGGCCTCGTCGGCGGCCTCGCAGCCTTTTTCGGCTATGCGATCGTCATCTGGGCGATGACCCGGGCCCCGATCGCCGCCGTCGCCGCCCTTCGCGAGACCTCGGTCGTGTTCGCGGCGATCATCGGCGTCGTTGCGCTCGGCGAGCCGTTCCACGTCCAGCGGGCGATCGCTGTGCCCGTTATTCTCGCGGGAATCATCCTTTTGCGGTTCGGCTGATGGGAGGCTCAGCCGAGCGATCGCTCTTTCCGGCGGGTGAACAGCACGGTTCTTCGTGGTAGTATCTTAACCTGATTCTATTTTCCGAAGCGGATTACAAATGAAATTTCGCCGTAGAACGTTGGACGAGCTGGCCGATCTGATCTGCGGCAATGCCAATGCAGAGACCAGTCTCTTTCCCTACCGCAGTAGTTTCTATTTGTCGCGGTTTTTCGAGGATGCGGAAACTGCTTACCGACACGATGGTTCTACTCGGGCCTCGTGGGTGTCAAATACGATTGAAGAAATCCTCAAAGAACCAACACACCCCCCGATACTTTCCTACGCGTCATCGCCACGTTGATGGATCAGGGCGATGCGCTCAACGAATCGAGCGATCGCGCTGGCGCGCGTTAATGCCGTCCTAGCTCGCGAGGGTTTCGAAGCCTTCTACGGCAATGACCGGCGATGCTATCTCCGCCACACTGCGACAAGAATAGTATCGGGCCTGGCGGCAAATCCGCACAGGCCCATGTCACGGGACGAGATCCTGCGGCGTGATCAGCTGTTAGTCTATCTCGACCACGCGACTGAGGACGAATTGATCGAAGAGGTCTTGCTGCCGTTATTCAGGCAGCTCGGCTTTCACCGGATCACCGCAGCAGGGCACAACGACAAGGCGCTTGAGTACGGTAAGGACATATGGATGCGCTACGTGCTGCCGACACAGCACGTTCTCTATTTCGGCCTGCAAGCGAAGAAGGGTAAACTCGATGCGTCCGGGATGTCGCGTCCAGGAAATTCCAACATAGCGGAAATCCTCAATCAAATTTCCATGATGATTGGTCATGAGATATTCGATCCAGAGGTAAGCCGAAAGGTTCTTGTCGACCACGTGTTCATTGTCGCCGGAGGGGAGATCACTAAGGCCGCACGAAACTGGCTTGGAGGGAAGCTTGACGCGACCAAGCGTAGCCAGGTGATGTTCATAGAGCGCAATGACATCGTGAACCTTTTCGCCGTGAGCAATACGCCACTGCCTGAAGGTGCGGCACCGTCCCCGGCGCTCGCGGACGACGAAATACCATTCTGACGATCAGGCCTTCTCACGCGCGCGACGTCGACCATTTGGTGGCCATCTGACTACGAGGTCGCCGCAACCTCCTGGGAGATGGCATGCCGGTCACTTTGAGCATTGCCGTTGAAGGTTGACCTCCCCGCGCTCGCAGACCGGGTCGAGGACCGGCGCGTAAGGATCAGCGACCCGGTAAAGCTCATAAGCCTCGAGCGTCCCGCCGGCTTGGCGCCGCTGCAAGAGGCCGGCCGGCTCGACCTGGCGAAAGCGCATCTGCAGGATCAGGTCGAAATGGCGGCCCGGTTCGCCAAGCGCGAGCCCGGGCGCGGCGAACAGGGTCTCAGGCGGCTCAGGCTCGAATATCCACCGCATGCGCTGTTCCGGCTGCACGAGGGGAAGCGCCGGATCGCCGTAATAGGTCATCAGCGAAGTCAGCGCATAGCCCTGGGTCAGGACATAAGCCGCGTTGTCGGCGTGCGCCTTCGCGTCGAGATCGCGCGCCAGCTCGCGAAATCCCTCGAGCCGCGCCAGCGGATTGGCCGCCCCAAGCGGGACCGCGCCGGTTAAGGCCTCGGCGAAGGTCAGCGCGGCGACGACAAGGCCGATCGGCGCGGCCCATAGAGCCGCTTTCGCGATTCGTCCGGCGAAGCCTGAATCGCCGCTACGGCGAATCTCGGCGACCCAGTCGGCGGCCAGAATCGCCGAGGCCGGATACAGCGGCGCGAGCCAGTTGCCCTGCACGCGGTCGTGGAGGGAATGCAGAAGGAAATAGACAGCCGCGGGCGCGATCGTGCAGGCGAGAATGTGGCGGGCTTCGTCAGGAGAACGAGGCGCCGCGGGTGCGCGCCACGAGACAGCCGCGACGGCGGGGACGAGCGCAGCGAAAACAAGCGGGTTCATGAGCCCGATCTGCGCGACGATGAATTCGGCAAAGTAATAGGGCGTGAAGTCGCCTGGGCCCGCGCGGCCGAGTTGCTTCATGAAGGTCGCCCAGCCGTGCTCGGCGTTCCAGACGACGAACGGGGCGAATATTATGAGCGCGACGGCGAGGCCCGCGAACAGTGCAGGCGAGATAAGCCAGCGGCGCAGCGAGGGCGTCGCGACCAAAGCGAGGACGACGCCGCTTATGAAAAAGATGGCGGTGAATTTCGATTGCAGCGCCAAGCCGAGAGCCAAGCCCAGCGCGATCAGCCAGCTTCTTTCGCCCGTGCGCCAGAGCTCGACAAGGGCCGCGAGACCGAGGGTCCAGAACACCACCAGGGGCGCGTCGGGGGTGACGAACACCGCGCCGATGGAGACCAGCGGCATGGCGATCCACATCAGCGCCGCGAGCGCGGCTTTTTCGACCGAATTGAACAGGCGCCAGGCGATGAAGGCGATTAGCGCAGGCATCGCGCCAACGACAACGAGAGAGAGTGCGCGCACGCCGAGTTCGGAGGGGCCGAACAGCGAGGTCGAGGCGCGGACGAGCAGGGCGACCATCGGCGGGTGGTCGAGATAGCCAAAAGAAAGGGAGCGCGACCACAGCGTATAATAGGCTTCGTCGAAAGTGAGCTCGAGCCGCCCGGCGGCCAGCGCCTGCATGGCCAAAAGCGCAATCGACGCTGCGCAGGCGTAAACACCGAGCCACGCTGCGCGGCGCAAGCCCGGTTCACTCCGCGTGGCGGCCACCGTGGAATCGCCGCTCACGTGGTCGCCTTCGCCCGCATCAGCGCCATCGAGCCCATCGCGGGCGTCCGTCGCACGCTCGCGCGCTCGCGGTCAATCGTTGTGCAAATATGGGAAATTGACGCGAGGTGTTGCGCCGCGCACACAGGTGCCTCGCCCACGAGATTGTATAGTCCTTGACGGCGACGCGGAAAGATTAGCGGCGCAATTGGGTTGGGAATCATGGCGGCCGCGACGGACCGGAAGCGCTTGAGAGACGCGGATCAAGACGACGCCGCGGACGCCTCGCGATTTTTCTCCCGCATCGGCTATCTCGTGCTGGCCGTCGGCGCGCCAGTCGGGGTCGTGCTCCACCCGCTTGGCCTCTACGTGATGTTCTCGATCGGGGTTGGCCTCATTCTGATCGCCGCGGCCCTCGACGCGGAGCCTGGATTTATCAATCGCTTCATGCGCCCCTTTTACGTTCCGGCGTTTCTCGCCCTTCTGGCGGGGTTGGCGTGGGCGGCGCTATCGATTCTGTGGACGCCGTATCCGGTCGCGGCGGCGCAACACCTGTTGAAACTGAGCGTCCTGTTGGTCGCGACATTGTCGGCGGTGGCGGCGCCGCGCGAGAACGCGAGCGCGACCGATCTCTACCTGTTCCCGATCGGCGTGGTCGCCGGCATGGCTACCCTGGTCGCGCGGGCGCTTGCGGAGAAGCTGGCCGGGGCGCCAGATGACGGCCGGCTGACGATCGGCGCGGTCGCCATCGCCGTGCTGCTGTTTCCGGCGATTGGGGGACTTGCGGCGCGCGCACGCAATGGCCTCGCGCGCCTGCTTCTGATCCTTGCTTTATGCTTCGCCTATATCGCCAGCTACACGCCGCTCACGGTGGCGTTGTTCGCCGGTTATCTGGCTCTGTCGTTCTCGATCTCAGATTTGCCCCGCACCGCGCGCGAGCTGGGTTGGGTCGCGGCCGCGCTCATCCTGTTGTCCCCGCTGATCCCCGCGCTCGCGCCGACCGTCTCCGCCTGGATTTTCCACGCGCGGCTCGCCTCGCTGCCGGCGCCCTATCCGTCGCTGTCAGTAGCGGCGGACGTGTTCACGCACGACAAGCTCAGACTGATCACCGGCCATGGATTTGCAACGGTCAGCCATGGGGTTCAAGATCGGATCTTGCCGGCCGAGACCCCACGCGCGCTCGCATTCACGGTCTGGTATGAGCTTGGAATCATTGGCGCCGTGTTAGCGGCGGTCGGAGCGTGGCTCGCGTTCAGGTCCCTCGCCACCGCGCCGGCCCGGCTCGCGCCCTATATGGCCGCGGCCTTCTCGGCCGTCGTCGCGCTCGCCTTCCTCAATGTCGATTTCGTCGAGATGACGACACTGACCCTGGTCGCGCTCGCCATCATTTCGACCGACGTCGCGGCGCGCAGCCAATACCGCACCAGTCGGCCATCGGCGGCCAGACTGGCGAATCTCTGAGAAAAGGCGGCGCCGCTTTCCTTGCGCGCTGCGTCAAATCAGCGCTTGCTGGCGAACGACATCGGTCCGTGACCGATGCGCGGCCGCTTGTACTCGACCACGACGGCGCGCGTGCGCCCGCTGACCAGGCTCGCCCGGCCCCGCGTCCTCGCGGCCTGTTTGGCCGCCAGCGCCTGGACCTCGTCGACCGGCACGCCCATCAGCGAAGCGGCGATTTCCGCCCGCTGGGCGGTGTCATTGGCCAGACTTTCAGCGGCGATTAGCGCCTCTTCGATTGTCGGCGTGTCGCGACGCACCCGGCGAACGCCCCATTTGGTCTTCCATGTAGTAGACATGGGGTCCCTCTGAATCCTGACTTACCTTGTTTGAGACGTTGTCCTAGCAGAATTGTTGCACCGCAGCAATCGGAATCAGGCTTCAACTCTTTTGTTATCCACATGCGCTCGGCAGATAAGTCGGGACCGCGGATTATCAATGAGAGTTCCTGGCCGGGCCAACGTCTGCGTGGCGCGGCACATATCCTGCTTGACAAACGTTGCGCGCAGCAAAACGATTGACCAAACGGTCAAGAACGAACTTGTCCGTCCCTGCAAGGCTTTGGGATTCCGTCATGACGATCGCCGCCAACCCGCCGGGCGCATCGGACGTCCGCCCGGGACGCTTGGACGAAGCGACGCTGAAAGGCAATTTTGCCGATCTGCATCCGCCGCTGACGCCCCATGAGGCGAGGGTGGAGGCGGAGCGCTGCTATTTCTGCTTCGACCCGCCTTGCCAGCAGGCCTGCCCGACCGCGATCGACATCCCGCTGTTCATTCGCCAGATCGCCGCCGGCAATCGCTCGGGCGCGGCGACGACGATTTTCGACTCCAACATCATGGGCGGCATCTGCGCCCGCGTCTGCCCGACCGAAACGCTTTGCGAGGAAGCCTGCGTGCGCGAGGCGGCGGAGAGGAAGCCGGTCGCGATCGGCCAATTGCAGCGCTATGCGACCGATCCAACGATCGCAAACGGGAAATCGCCCTATGCGCGCGGCGCGCCTACCGGCAAGCGGGTGGCGATCGTCGGCGCGGGGCCGGCGGGGCTGGCTTGCGCGCATGAACTCGCGACCTCCGGCGTCGACAGCACGATCTTCGAGCCGCGCGAGAAGGCCGGCGGCCTCAATGAATACGGCATCGCAGCCTACAAAACCGCCGACGATTTCGCGGCCCGGGAAGTCGATTTCATTCTCTCGATCGGCGGCGTCGAACTCCGGCGCGGCCAGGCGCTCGGCCGCGACGTCAAGCTCGAAGACCTGCGGCGCGACTACGACGCCGTCTTCATTGGCTCAGGGCTAGGCGCGACCAACAAGCTCGGATTGCCGAGGGAGACCGAACTCGCCAACGTGGTCGACGCTGTCGACTACATCGCCAGCCTCCGGCAGGCCAAGGATCTTTCCACGCTGCCGGTCGGCCGCCGGGTCGTGGTGATCGGCGGAGGCATGACGGCGGTCGACGCCGCCGTGCAATCGAAGAAGCTCGGCGCCGAGACGGTGACCATGGTCTACCGGCGAGGACCGGAACAGATGAAGGCGAGCGCTTATGAACGGGAGCTCGCGCAAACGAACGGGGTCGTCATCCGCTATTGGGCGCGGCCAGTCGCGCTCGAAGGTCGCGGCGACGCGGTGAGCGGCGTCGTGTTCGAGAGCGGCAATGGCGGCGAGGGCGCGGCCGCTCCGCTCGGCTCGGTGTTTCGCCTCGACGCCGACATGCTGTTTCTCGCCATCGGGCAGCGCGGCGCGCCGGAAGCGCTCGATGGAGCGCCGATCGAGGTCAGGGACGGCCGCATCGTCGTCGATTCCGAGCGCCGCACGACGCTCGCCGGGGTGTGGGCCGGCGGCGACTGCGTGTTCGGCGGCAAGGATCTGACGGTGAGCGCCGTCGAGGACGGCAAGCAGGCGGCGCGCTCGATCGCGGCCGCGCTCAGCGCATCGCGCGCGTGAAAGCGAGGATCCAATGGTCGATCTCAGCACCAATTTTCTCGGCGTGAAATCGCCCAATCCGTTCTGGCTCGCTTCCGCCCCGCCCACCGACCGCAAGGTCAATGTCGAGCGCGCGTTCCGCGCCGGCTGGGGCGGCGTGGTGTGGAAGACGCTGGGCGAAGCCGGGCCGCCGGTCGTCAACGTGTCAGGCGCGCGCTACGGCGCGATCCACGGGCCCGACCGGCGCCTCATCGCGATGAACAATATCGAGCTCATCACCGACCGCGATCTCGAAATCAACCTACAGGAAATCAAGGAGGTCAAGCGCGCCTGGCCCGACCGCGCGCTGATCGTGTCGCTGATGGTTCCCTGCGACGAGAAGTCCTGGGAGGATATTCTCGCTCGCGTCGAGGAGACCGAATGCGACGGCGTCGAGCTCAATTTCGGCTGCCCGCATGGCATGTCCGAGCGCGGCATGGGTTCGGCCGTCGGCCAGGTGCCCGAATATGTCGAGATGGTCGCGCGCTGGTGCAAGGCGCACACCCGCATGCCGGTCATCGTCAAGCTGACGCCCAACATCACCGACGTTCGCCAGCCGGCGCGCGCGGCGAAAATGGGCGGCGCCGATGCGGTGTCGCTCATCAACACCATCAATTCGATCATGAATATCGATCTCGACCGCATGACGCCGGACGTCGCCATCGACGGCAAGGGCACGCACGGGGGCATGTGCGGCCCCGCGGTCAAGCCGATCGCGCTCTCAATGGTTTCGGAAATCGCCCGCGATTCGGTGTGCGCCGGCATGCCCATCTCGGCCATCGGCGGCATCACCACCTGGCGCGACGCGGCCGAGTTCATCGCGCTCGGCGCAGGCACCGTGCAGGTTTGCACCGCCGCGATGACCTACGGCTTCAAGGTCGTCCAGGAAATGGTCACCGGCCTCGCCGACTATATGGACGCCAAAGGCTATGCGACGATCGAGGACTTCCGCGGCCGCGCGATTCCTTCGATCACCGACTGGCAGTATCTCAACCTCAATTACGTGGCCAAGGCCGAGATCGATCAGCAGCTCTGCATTCAATGCGGACGCTGCCACATCGCCTGCGAGGATACGTCGCACCAGGCGATTTTCGCCCGCATCAATGGCAAGCGTCAGTTCGTTGTCAACGAAGCCGAGTGCGTCGGTTGCAATTTGTGCGTGCTGGTGTGCCCGGTCGAGGACTGCATCACGCTGGTCCATAAGGCCGCCGGCGTCGATCCGCGCACCGGGCTCGACTACGCCCGCCCGCCCTCGGACTGGACGAAGCATCCCAACAACCCGGCGGTCCATGCGAGGACCGCGGAGTAATTTTCGCCGTCGTTCGTGCGTCGCTGCATGACGGTCATCCCGCGCCGGCGCTCTGGCGATAACGCCGCCGCGGCGGCGTTCGGAGAGGCGCTCGGCCTGACCAACGACTGGGCGGCAGGCATCGTCGCCATGTCGGCGATTGCCGAGAATTGTTCGGGCGCAACGTCGAGCCCGGATCGAAGCTCGACATCGAGCGCGGCCTCAACCGCCCCGGAACAGCGGCGGCCTGCAACATGCTCCGCCGCTGCGTCGAGCTGCGATTTCCTGTTGGCTTGTTGTCTGCGGCGAAAGCGTCAGGCGGCGAAATGAGACGAGAGCGGGTTCACGCAGGGACGCGCGTAGGGATCCGGCAAGCCGAAATACTGCAGGTCCGAAGCTGTTTTTTCCGAGAACAGGATGAAGTTCGTTGACCGGATAAGTTCACTGATGATGTGGTTGTCGAGTTGCTCTTCCTGCTCCAGGAGGATCGGCAGGAAACGCGGTTTCAGCCGCATGTAGACCGCCAGCCAGCCTCTCATTTTTTCCCTTGTTTTGAAGGCTTCGAGCAAATCTGCCGAAAACTCCCGGATGGCGGGATACCGATCGGCGTGCAGACCGGTATTCATGAATATCAGCTCGTGAATATAGCCTGCTCCGTCGCCGAGCAGGATGCCGATGGCGCCAACAGCTGCAACACCCGGGACGGCCGCAAGCACCCAGCGGCGGCTGACTTTCATTGCAACGCCCTCCCGGCTTTGAGGGACAGCGCCGAGAGCGTCAGGGTCGGATTTGCCGCCGACGTCGCCGGGAAGCACCCGGCTCCGAGCAGCAGCAAGTTCGGCACATCGTGAAGCCTGAGGTTGCGGTCGACCACCGATGTTGCGGGGTCGTCACCCATACGATGGGTGCCCTGTATATGAGCTTCGGTTCCGCGAAGCTCCTTGTGGACGATTTTTTCGATCGGGAATGGCAAAGTCCCGCCGAGATGCTCGAAAGCGTAATCCAGGCCGGCGTAGGAATATTCCGAATGTCCGGACCAGTGCACGACGACATCGCCTTTGTCGTCGATCTCGACGCGGTTCACCTCTTGCGGAATATCCTCGGCGATCGCCACCAGGTGCAGCCTGTTGATCCACTTTCCCTTCTCTGGACGGATCTCAGCGATCGCGTTCCAGTTCTCGATCAGGACCGAGGCACGTTCTTTTCGATGAGGGCCGTCGTAGAAGGCATAACCGTGCCCCGTGATCGAAGTCCCGCCAAAATAGTTCCCGATCGGAACATCGAGAATTAAGTTTACCGACGATTGTTCGTGAAGATACTTGCCGAGCGCGCCATGGCTGTAGCCCGAGCGCAGGAGAATGGCTGGATTGAACAGGGCGTTCGCGCCAAGTCCGATGACATCGCCGAATATCTCGATTTCTTCGCCGGCGCCGGTCCTGACCACGACGCTGCGCGCCGTCTTGTTCTCTATGCGGACGAACCTGACCTCGGCTCCGAGGACAAGACGATGATTTTCGTTCGTGAAACCCTGGCCGCCGTTGAGGATCGTGAACTTCGCGTCGATCGGGCACAGCATACAGACGCCGTTCGTGCAGCAAGGCGATCGTTGGCCGCCGCTGGCGCGCGCCGTCGGCGCAGCGAACCAGACATCCGGCCGGTGCGACCGCAGCAATACGTCGCTGCGCGAGGGCGCGTGAGGCGGATAGGGAAACGGCGCCGAGCGCGGAAGAATATGTTCGTTGCCGCCGCCGGATATTTCCATGAAGGTCTCGACCTCGGAGTAGTAAGGCTCGAGTTCCTCGTAGGAAATGGGCCAATCTTGTCCAACTCCGTAGAGTGTTTTCACCCTGAAATCGTTGGGGTGGGAGCGCGGCGTTTGGCCGAACCAGCAATTCGAGTTGCCCCCGAACAGCGTGTGAGCAATCCACTCTTTGGGGTGGGGGGAGGTATTTTTCAGATTTACCGGCTCCTCGGGCAGCGTCGGCGCGCCTCTTTTGATTTGATCGTCGTGGGAGATGTACTGCCCTTTTTCGACAAAAAGCACCCTTCGGTTTTTGGGTAGCCCATAAACAAAAAAATGCGCCGCGAAACTCGACCCAACGACGATCACATCCCATTTTTCTCGCCGCGCATCGCCGACTGATATCGTTTTCAGGTGCATCGGCGATCTCGAAAGGAATCCGCGGCGTCCTCTTCGCCTCGGGCCAGGCGCTGACCCGCGCTGATGATACGCGTTGTGCGGTGCAATGCCGGATTTGTGCCAGATTTGTAGACCGAGAACAAGAAGCCGCGCTCAGCGAGCGCGGCTTCAGGGGCGCAGCGCTATTCCGCGTCGGGCGACGTCTTTTCCTTCAACTTCCCGAACACCGAATTGACGTCGATGCGCTCGTCGGTCGGCTTCGGCTTGGGGGTCGGAACGCCGAACACTTCGAGCTGGCTCGCGGGAGCGGGGGCAGGCCGGGCGGTGGTGATTTCGGCCGACACCAGCGTCTGGCTGCGGTCGTCCTCGACCTTCGGCCGTTCCTTGGCGGCGCGATTGACCTCGAAGTCGAGGTCGATCTGCGAGCACAAGCCCAGCGTCACCGGGTCCATCGGCTGGAGATTGGCAGAGTTCCAGTGGGTGCGCTCGCGGATGGCGGAAAGCGTGTGCTTGGTCGTCCCGACCAGCCGCATGATCTGCGCGTCCTTCAGTTCGGGATGGTTGCGCAACAGCCACAAGACGGCGTTCGGGCGGTCGTGCCGGCGCGACAACGGGGTGTAGCGCGCGCCGCGCGGTTTCTTGAATTCGGGCGTGCGCGTCTTCGATGTGGAAAGATGCAGGCGATGGTTGGGATCCTTCTCGCCTGCGGCGATTTCCTCGCGCGTGAGCTGGCCGGTCGAGATCGGATCATAGCCTTTGATGCCCGTCGCCACTTCGCCGTCGGCGATCCCTTTCACTTCGAGCGGGTGCAGTTTGCAGAACTCCGCGATCTGATCGAAGGTCAGCGAGGTGTTTTCGACCAGCCAGACGGCGGTCGCCTTCGGCATCAATGGCGCGTCGCTCATGACGGAAGCTCCTTGACGATCGTTTGCGCGCGCTCGCGGGTTGGGAGCAAACGCAGCCTCAAAGGATCAAACTTGAGAGGAAAATCGTTGTATAGGCTTGGGAGAGCCGAATTGCAATGAATTTGGCCAGCGCCAACGACGGTCGGCCAAGAGAAATGCATCGCCAGTCCTTGTCGGGGACCGGGTGGGGCCAAATCGGGGACTGACTTCGCGATCGAGAACAGAGGAACGCCGTCATGAGATTGCCAACGATCGCCGCTGCAATGGTCGCTTTGATCCCCGTGTTGGCCATGGCGACGGCTCCCGCCGAGGCCAAGGGTTGCCTGAAAGGCGCGGTTGTTGGCGGCGTGGCCGGCCATTACGCCGGCCATCACGCCGTTCTCGGCGCCATCGGCGGTTGCGTCGTCGGCCATCACATGGCCAACGAAAAGGCGAAGGAGCAGGGCGCGCAGAGCGCTCCACCGCCCCCTCCGGCGCCAAGCCCCAACTGAACGAGGCGCTTTTAAGCCTTGTTGTTGAGCGTGCGTTCGGATTTCGGGTCGAGCGGCCAGCGCGGCCGGCCCGGAGCCTCGAGCCCGTCGATCATCCCGAGCCGCAGCCGCTCCACCCCCGCCCAGGCGATCATCGCGCCGTTGTCGGTGCAAAGCTTGGGCGGCGGCGCGACAAGGGGCAGGCCGGCCTCGGCGCACAACTGGGTCAGCGCCTCGCGCAGCGCAACATTGGCCGCGACCCCGCCAGCGATCACTACCGCATGCGGAGCAACGCCAATTCGGCGGCGAAACAGCTTTAGCCCCGTGCGAATGCGGTCCTCGACCACGTCCACCACCGCCGCCTGGAACGAGGCGCAGAGATCGGCGAGGTCGCGCGGGCGTAAGGGAGCGACGGATTCCGCCGCCAGGCGGACCGCCGTTTTGAGGCCGGACAGCGAAAAATCTGCGTCCGGCCGGCCGAGCAAAGGCCGCGGCAGCGCGAATCGAGTGGGATCGCCGCCTTTCGCCGCCGCTTCAACCGCGGGCCCGCCGGGAAAAGGCAACCCCAGCAGTTTGGCGGTCTTGTCGAACGCTTCGCCGATGGCGTCGTCCATGGTCGCGCCGAGCCGATCGTAGTCGCCGACGCCCTTGACCGCGAGGATCTGCGTATGCCCGCCCGAGGCGATGAGCACGAGAAAGGGGAAGGCGACCCGCTCCGTCAGGCGCGCGGTCAGCGCGTGCGCCTCGAGGTGATTGACGGCGACGAAAGGCTTGCCGCAGGCCAACGCCATTCCCTTGCCCGCCATCAGCCCGACAAGCACGCCCCCGATCAGGCCAGGACCGGCCGCGGCCGCCACGCCGTCGAGGTCCTTGGCCGCGACTTTGGCCCGCATCATCGCGCGCGCGATGAGCGAATCGATGATCTCGACATGAGCGCGCGCCGCAATCTCCGGCACAACTCCCCCGAACGGCGCATGGGCGGCGATCTGGCTCATCACCTCGTCGGCGAGAATTTCACCTAAGCCGTCTGGCCGCAGCCGCACCACCGCCGCCGCGGTCTCGTCGCAAGTCGTTTCAATGCCAAGAACGCGCATCATTGAGCCCATAGCCCGAACGGGGGCCTGAGAAAACCCGCTTGCCATGGGCGGCGCGGCTGCGCTTCCGGCGATGGCGTCCCCCGCTCTGTTGCTGCTTTTCAAGCCATGGTATGGTTCGCTGACAGGAGCGAGCCATGAACAGCCCGATCGGGCCAAACGAAATTCGCGTCGTGATCCGGCCGGTCGAAGCTCGCGACTACGATCTCGGGCCCATTCCCGCCGAACTCTTCAAAAAGACGTTCGACGCGTTTTTGACGGCGCTGCAGGTGACAGACCGCGAACTTCAGCCTAAAGCGCGATCGAGCGAGTTCTTTATCTCTCAACTGGCGCTCAATCCGTACGAGTTCGGAATCTTGGAGAAGCGAAGAGCGTTTAGCCAGAACGGCCCGTCGGCGATTGAGTTCTTCCGGCGGTGCGCCGAGGGCATGTACCGCAGCGACTATCAGACCGTCGTTCGTCATCCCCGGGTGACGAGGGCGTTTATCCGCATCGTCAAGGCGCTTGATCCGCACTTCCACGTGCTGGCTCAATTCAACGATGCGGAGTTGCCGATTGACGATTTTTTCCGTCGGCAAGTCGACCGGGTGGGCGTAAAGGACGATGCCGTGCGGACCGACAACTGGTTTCTGGGTAGCGCGATCATGTCGTTCGAGGGACGGCTGGACGAAATCGACTATCGCGGAGCAGTATGGAAAGGCGACCTGAGGCTCCCGGCGGGAACAACCCACATCGAATGCGTCTTGGACAAGTCGCAAGGTGAAGATGCGCTGAACCCATTCGGTAATAAAAACGTTTCTATCACAGGAAGAGCAATATACACTGGGGACAGTCAACTTCCTGAGCGAATAGAAGTGCTCACGATCGAAGAAAGAGCCCATGTTAACGCTGCGATCGACATCCGAGGTTCGCTGCGTCTGACAATTTCATCGGACGAGGACGACGGACTTGATTGCGTCGAATAGCGATAAGCATTTCCTCCATTCCAGCGTTGTGCTTCGTCACGCCAACGGAGACTCGGGCGAGGCGGAGCATCATATCGAGACGATTTTGACCGAGGCCGCCGTCTCGAAACGCCGCGTGTGGGTCAGCAGCGTCCTCTTTGCCGAGCTCAGGCCCTCGACCTTCGTCCCCGGACGGTTCGCCACCCTGTTCGAGCTGATGCGTTACATCCGGGCGCTGGCCACTCTGGTGACGCCCGACCCGAACGCGATGTTGCGGGTGGCGAGGCTCCGCGACGCCAAATGGCATCTGCCCGGCGACGGCGATGAAGCCGAGGCAAAACCGACTACGATGGCGCTCGGCGATGCGATGCAGATTGCGTCAGCTTTGTGGGTCAAAGAGGCGATCGGCGTGCCGGACCTCGAATTCCTCACCTTTGATGACTGGTGCTCTCGCGACGGTAAGCCTGGCAATCGCCTCTGCCTGCTCCATCTCCAGGACTACGCGGTCGACACGGGAAGCAATGCGGACGTCAAAGCCGCGATGCGCCTGACCCGCCTTGAACCGGTCGTCCACGCGCGGGCCTACCCCGATTCCGTGCCGGCGGAGGGATAGCCCATCCGCCTACCGCCTCGGCGGAGCAGCGCGGCGTCAATTCTTTCCCAATCGCGCGAGTTCGGCGTCAATGACCGGCGCGAGCATGGTTCTGACGGCGAAGACCGAGCCCTCGCGGCTGTAATGGCCGTAGTCGACGGCCAGCAGATCCTCGGGCAGGTTCTCCCCGATCAGCCGCCGGCAGCCTGCGGGGCCGCAGAGCTTCGCGGCCTGCGAAACGTAGCGAACGCCCTCGCCCCAGTCCTTGCCGGCGAGGGCGCGGTCCGTGTCGAGCGAGTTGGGCCTGACGCCAATGGTCGAGAATTCCGCCGCCGCGCCGCGCTCGAGGACGTCACGGCCGACAAGGATGGGGAGAACGGGAGCCCAGGTCGGAACCTCGCCGGCGACGATGATCGAGCGCACGCCCTCGCCATGCAGGCGCCGCGCGCCGGCGACCAGCGCGTCGAGATAGCCGGGATAGCGCCAGTTGGCCTCATGGTCGTATTGGGCGAAGTAGCCGCCAACGATGAGCAAGTCTGGCTTGATCGTCCGGATCGCATCGAACACGTAGTCGTTGATCGCGCGGCAGCGCGGCGTGCCGGCCACGCCTTGATCCATGGCGACGTTCTCGACCAGGGGTGCGCAAAAGACGGAGGAGAGCGTCAGGAGATTGGCTCTCGCGCCGTAGACCTCCTGCAGTCCGGTGAAGAGATGGGCGGCGTGCGAGTTGCCGACAATGAGAATTGTCGGCTTCAGCGGGTCTGCGATCGCCGCGCAATGATGAGCCTCGAAGAAACCCGCCGCCCGCTTGCGCTCCTCGCCGAGCGAAAAGCGCGCCTCGTCGCGTTGATAGAAGCAGCTCATGAGCGGCCGGCTTTCGGCGCCGTTGGCGTCATAGTCGAAAATGCGGTCGACAAGCGGCGGAAAGCGGGACGGAAAACCCTTGGCGTCGTAGGTTAGCTTGCCAACCAATCCGGTCAGGGCGAGCAAGCCCACGAGGACCAGCGCAGTCGCGAATGGCCAACGGCGAAACGGAACGGCTACCGGCTGCTCGATCCGCCGGTAGGTGAGCGTCGCGAGAGCCACGGCCACGCACGCAAGCGCGAACAGGACCGGCGTCGTCGGCAGCACGCCCGGCCAGATGCGGGCGAAGGCGAACAGCGGCCAGTGCCACAAATAGAGCGGATAGGAGACCCTGCCGAAGAAACCGGCCACGCGGTTGCCCAGCGCGACCTCGCCCGGAAGTGAATTCGGACTGGCGATGACCAGCGCTGAGCCACTTGTCGGAATTGCCGCCAGCCAGCCGGGAAAGGGCCGCGTCTCGTTGAGGAACAGGTAGGCGCCGAGCATCAGCGCGATTCCGGCTCCAGCGCCAATGTTGGCGATGAGCCGCGGAGGATGGGGCAGCGTCTCGAGCCAAAAGACCTCGCGGTAGGCGAGCAGCGCGCCGAGCGCGAGCTCCCACCCGCGGGTCCAGGGAAGGTAAAACGCGGCGATCGGGTCGGTCGGAGTGAGGAGAACGCTGAATGCGAACGAGGCGACGAGCACGCTTAAGATGACGAAGAGGACGAGTTGCCGCTCAAGCTCGAACAAAGCCAGCAGAAGAACCGACCAGACGAGATAGAATTGTTCTTCGATGCTGAGCGACCAGAGATGCAAGAGCGGCTTGGTCGTCGAATCGGCGCCGAAATAACCCCCGACGCCCGCGAGCCGCATGAGCCAGAAATTCACGGTGAAGTACGAGTTGCCGAGCAGGCCGCCGCCGATCTCGCGGAATTCGGTCGGCGCAGCCATGAACCACCCGACAATCCAAACGAAACTCACCGCCACGAGAAGCGCAGGCAGGATGCGCTTGGCCCGCCTCGCGTAAAACATCGCCAAGGAAAACCGTCCGGCCGCGCATTGGCTGAGAATGATGCGCGAAATGAGAAAGCCCGAGATGACAAAAAAGATGTCGACGCCGACGAAGCCTCCTGGGAGCCAGGCGCGGTCGGCGTGGAAGACGACTACGCCGATGACCGCAAGCGCGCGCAGTCCATTGATGTCGGCTCTGAAATCGAGCGCCGCCGCAGCGCGCGCCGCGATCAGGTCAGGCGTTTCGAGGGCTTTATCCAACGCATGGGTCCGGTCGGCGGCCGGCAAAGCCCGGCCGTTGGCCGCGATGGCGTAAATCGCTTGGGGGCGATCGGCAAGCGGCGGCTGCAAGCTTGGCCCTGCCGCGAGCAAGGATCATATTGCCGCGGATGCGATCAAAAGAGGGAAGATGACCGCGAGCGGCGAGCGTTCCCAGGTCGCCTTGTTCCGCGAACGCAAGGACGCAAATGCGAGCGCGGCGCGGCTGCGCAAACTGGGCTTTTCCGTCGCCTGTCTGCCGGCGATCGAAATCCGGACCAGGCCCGTCCGGCCGCAGCGGTCGCATTATGACGCCGTGGTCGCGACCAGCGACAAGGCGTTCCATGCGGATGGGCCGCCGGACACGTCGTCGACGCTCTATGTCGTGGGCGCCCGGACGGGCCATGCGGCGGAGGCGCGCGGCTGGCGCCTCGCCTCGCCGGCGGCACGGGACGCAGAGGAATTGGTGAGGACCCTGGCAGGGGCGCTGAACGCTCAGGCCCACGTGCTCTACCTTGCCGGGCGTGATCGCAAAGACCTGATCGAGGCCGCGCTGTCTGATGTGTTCGATGTCGAAATCGTCGAAGCCTATGTGGCGGAGGCGCGCGCGGCTTGGCGTCCGTCAGAAGCGCAGTCTCTCGAGTTCCTGCGTGGCGGCTCTTCACTACTCGCGCCGGTCCGCCGAGCTCGCCGCCGCCCTCGCAAAGGCCGCCGGCGTGAAGGCCCGTTTCCTCGAACTTAATCATGTCTGCATTTCGCGCGAGGTTGCAGAGCCATTAGAGGCGCTTGGCGCAGGCCGCGTTGCGATTGCCGAAACGCCCGACGAAGCGGGGCTTTTCCGAAGGTTGCGCCAGAAGCTCGGCGGGTTCCCTTCGCTTGGGTCGTCCCGTATATAGGGCCCGCGAGAAAACCGAGAGCGCGAGGCGATGGTCGACGAGGAAATAAAGGACGCTTCCGCTGGCCCAACGGGCGCCCCGGTCAATCGTGACGACCGGCGCGAGCCGGACGTCATCGAAGGAGAAATTGCAGCGCGCGAGACGGACGATAATGTATCGTCTCCGGACCCGGCGGCGGCCGAAACCAGCGACGCCCCTCCCCCCGCCGCCAAAGCGCCTCCGCGCGCTGGCGCTGGGAGTTTGGTGGCCGGGGCGGTGGGAGGAATCATCGTTTCCGTGCTTGGCCTCGGCGCGGGCTATTCGCTTTTGACCTCCAAAGCCGACGAGTTCGGATACCGCGAATCGATTGGGCGCTCTCGAAGCGCAGGCGCGACAGACGAACGACGCTGTCGGCGCTGCGGCAAACCACGACAGCGGGGCCGTCGCTGCGCTCGAGAAGCGCTTCAGCGCGCTCGAGTCCAGCGCCGGAACGTCGAACACAACGGACCTCGACAAGCGCGTGGCGGCGCTGGAAGCGGCCAACGCCGGGAACGGCGCCGCCAGCGAAGCGACCCAACGTTTGGCGGCTCAGGCCAAGGACTTGCGCGCCGACATCGACGCCGAGCGCGGGGCGACTTCAGACCTCTCGGCGCGGATCGCGAGGCTTGAGACCGAGGCGCAAAAGGCCGCCAACGCCGGCCCCGATCCCGCCGCGCTCGCGGCTCGAATCGACAAGGTTGAAGCTGCGCTCGCCTCGCCCAAGAATGAAACGCGCGTCGCCGAGGAAAAGCTCGCGGCCGCCGATAACACCACTGCGATCGCCATTATCGCCGAGGTTGCGGAAGAAAAGTTGCGCTCGGGCGCGGGCTTGGGATCCGAACTCGCGGCCCTGCAACGGCTCGGGGTCGATTCTGCGGCGCTGGCGCCATTGCAAGCCGTGGCCAATGGCGCGCCCACCAACAGCGCGCTGGCCGCCTCGTTCAACGCGGTTGCGCCGCACGTCTTGGCCGCGACGGCTCCGGCGGAGACGGGCAGTGTGTCGGATCGTTTCCTCGCCCATCTCCACAGTCTCGTGAAGGTGCGTGAACTCAACGAGACGGCCGGTGACGATCCGCAGGCTTTGGTCTCCCAGGTCGAAGCGGCCAGCCGGCGCGGCGATATCGGCGCAGCTCTTGCTTCTTTCGATAAGCTTCCCGAAGCGGCGCGCAACGCGGCCGGCGATTGGCCGACGCTGGCCCGCGCGAGGCGAGCGGGGGAGGCGGCGCTTCAGTCGATCCGCGAGGCGGCGGTCGGGCAGCTCGCGGGCGGCCCAAAACCGTGAGGTCTCAGCGGTCGGGGCGTCCAGCGCCTTTCGGCGCAGGTTGGCGTTTTGAAGCGGGGTCACGATGGTTCGCCTGCTGATTTTCCTGGCGGCGCTGGCTCTGGTCGCCGGAGGGCTGACATGGCTTGCGAACAATCCTGGCGTCGTCGACCTCACCTGGCGGGGCGAGCAATACGAGGTCTCGTTGCTGTTCGCGCTCGGCGCCGTCCTGGCGCTGGCGATCGCAATTGCGATCGTGTGGGGATTGCTGCGCTTCGTCTTCCAGATTCCCTCGCTGGTTTCGATCGGCGCGCAGTCGCGCAGGCGTGAGAAGGGCTTCCGGGCGCTGTCGCGCGGCATGCTCGCCGTCGGCGCGGGCGACGCGCGCGCCGCCGCCAAGCACGCGGCGGACGCGGGGCGGCTGATCGGGCACGAGCCGATGACCAAACTCCTGCAAGCGCAATCTGCGCAGCTCGCAGGCGACCGACCGAGGGCCGTCGCGGCCTATAATGCGATGCTGGAGCATCATGAAACGCAAGGCATTGGCCTGCGCGGTCTGCATGTCGAGGCGCGGCGCGCGGGTGACCATGCGGCGGCGCTGCAGTATGCGATGCGCGCCCATGCGCGCGCTTCCTCCGCCTGGGCCGGTCAGGCGGTCCTCGACGACCGCACGCGACGCGGAGATTGGGCCGGTGCGCTCGCGACCGTCGATTCGAACGCCGCCGCCCGCCTCATCGACAAGCCTACCGCGAACCGCTGGCGCGCGGTGATCAAGACGGCGATGGCCGAGCAAGCGATGGAGCGTGATCCGAAAGGGGCGCTCGTTTTAGCGCAGGAGGCTTGCAAGCTCGCGCCGACGCTGGTTCCGGCGGCCGCGATCAGCGGCAAGCTTATGGCCCAGGCGGGCGATTATCGTCGCGCCACCCGGACGCTCGAGGCGGCATACACGCAGACGCCCCATCCCGACCTCGCCGCCGCTTATCTACGCGTCCGCCACGGCGATTCGACCGAGGATCGGCTGGCCCGCGCCCGGACGCTCGCCCGCATGGCACCGAACGATCCAGAATCGTTTCTTACGGTGGGACGCGCGGCGCTGGAGGCGCACGACTCCGCCGCGGCGCGGGCGGCGATCGCCCCGCTCGTCGCTTCGGATTCGCCGGGCGGCCGACCTACCCCTCGCGTCTGCTTGCTGATGGCCGACATCGAGGAGGCTGAGGGCAATCACGGCGCGGTGCGCGAGTGGCTTGGCCGCGCCGCCCGCGCCCCGCACGACAAGGCCTGGGTGGCGGATGGCGTGATCAGCGACCGTTGGGCGCCGGTCTCGCCATCGGGAACGCTCGACGGCTTTGTCTGGCGCACGCCTGACGAGCGCATCGCGGCTCCGGCGGAGAGCGCAGCGCCGCCGCCTGCAGCCGGGGCCATCGCCGCGCCCGCTTCAACGGCGGCGCTCGCGCCCGCGCCCCAGCCAATCGAACCGGCGTCCCACGCCGCGCCCGGGCCAGCGCCAGCGCCGGCCGTCGTTCCCGCGCCGCGAACCGGCGTCATCATCGATCCCTCATCGATGGCGCCCGACGATCCGGGCCCCGAGGAGCACGAAGCCAAACGGCGCGGCTTCCGGCTCTACGCCAATGAATGAGATCGGCCGGGTGGATGAGTTTCGCTTCCTCGTCCTGAGGAGCGGCGCCGCAGGCGACGCGTCTCGAAGGACGGTTCAGATAGCGCCAATGGCCGCGCTAATTGGAGCATCCCCTCGGCAGGCCCGCGGCAGGCTCTTCGAGGGCTCCGCTCGCGCGGAGCCACCTCAGGATGAGGTCATGGGATACGGACCGACCCCCAAGCCCCTTCCTAAATATTACCGGTGTCCCTGAGCTCCGTCGTCATTGTCGGCGCCGGCCACGCCGGGGTTCAGGCCGCGGCGTCCTTGCGCGAACAGGGGTTCGACGGCGCGGTTGTTCTGCTCTCCGCCGAGAAGGATTTGCCCTATCAGCGTCCGCCGCTGTCCAAGGCCTTTCTCAAAGGCGAGATGGACATCCATGGACTCCCGCTCAGAGCCGACGCGCATTTCCGCGAGCAGCGCATCGACTTGCGGCTCGGCGTCAGCGCGACGCGGATCGACCGCGCGGCGCAGCAGGTGGAGCTCAGCGACGGCGGCCGCGTAGACTACGGACATCTCATCCTCGCCACCGGCGCGCGGCAACGGCGGCTCAATGCGCCGGGCGTTGATCTGCCGGGCGTGTTCGCGCTGCGCGACATTGCCGACGCGACCGCGATCCGCGAGCGCCTTGGCGCCAAGCCCAAGGTCGTCATTGTCGGCGCCGGGTTCATCGGGCTCGAAATCGCCGCGACCGCCGCGAGTCTCGGGGCGGAGGCGACAGTGGTCGAGATCGCGCGCCCGATGGGCCGGGCGGTGTCGCCGATCATGTCGGATTTTTTCCTAAAAGAGCACGCCGCCTTCGGCGCGCGTTTTCGGCTCGGCGTCGGCGTCGCCGCGATCAAGGGGCGCGAGCGCGCCGAAACGGTCGTCCTCACCGATGGCGAGGCCTTGAGCGCGGACCTGGTCGTGGTCGGGATTGGGGTCGTCGCGGAAGATGCGCTCGCCAGGGAGTGCGGCCTCGAATGCGATAATGGAATCGTGGTCGACGAGTTTCTGCTCACCTCCGACTCGGCGATTTCGGCGATCGGCGACTGCACCGCCTTTCCGCATGCGGCGCTTGGCATGCGAACCCGGCTCGAATCGGTGCAGAACGCCGTCGATCAGGGGCGCGCGGTCGCCGCACGCCTCATGGGGAAGCCAAAACCCTACAATGAGCTCGCCTGGTTCTGGAGCGATCAGGGCGACTTGAAGCTCATGATTGCGGGCCTCGCGCATGGCGTCGACCAGTGGGTCGTGCGCGGCGATCCGGCGTCGCGGGCCTTCTCAACCTTTGGCTTCCGCGATGGCAAACTTGCTGTGGTCGAATTGGTCAACCGCGCCGGCGACCACGCCGCCGCCAAGCGCATCATCGGCACGACGAAAACGCTGACGCCGGAAGAAGCAGCCGACCTGGCGTTCGATCTGCGGGGCTTGGCGAAGCGGTAGGGCGCATGCGCCTGGCGGGTTGCTGTTGCTCGTGCATGCGTTCAGCGCGGCGCTCAAGTCGTCGGGGCGCATGCGGCGTTTCATACCAAATCTCTGAAGGGATGACTCGGTTGGGATTCCTGACTCGCCTGGCGTCTGATTCAAGGTGGCGAACAGAGGAGGTTCGCCATGCCCATTCCGCTTCGGGGCGATTATGACGCTGAGATGGTGAGAGCTGCGGCCAAGCGGTCGAAGGACGGGCCGCAGGCCAGGCGGCTTTTGGCTCTGGCGGCGGTTTACGAAGGCGCGACGCGCACCGAGGCGGCGAAGATCGGCGGGGTGACGCTTCAAATCATTCGCGATTGGGTGATGAAGTTCAACGCCCATGGACCGGAAGGCTTGATTGATCGCAAGCCGCCCGGACAGGCTCCCCGGCTGAACGGCGCACACCGCGCCGCGCTCGCCGCGATCATCGAGAGCGGCCCGATCCCGGCGGTTCATGGGGTCGTGCGCTGGCGGATTGTCGATCTCTGCCAATGGATTTTCGAGGAGTTTCGCGTCGTCGTCGCCAAGCAGACGTTGAGCCGCGAACTGCGCGCCATGGGTTATCGCAAGCTCTCGGCCCGTCCCCGCCATCATGCTCAGGCCGCAGGCGCGATCGAAGATTTTAAAAAAGCTTTTCCGCGCGCCTGGAAGCGATCGGGCGCGAGAAGGACGTCGAGCCCAGCGCCATAGAGGTCTGGTTCGCCGACGAGGCGCGCGTCGGCCAGAAGAACAAGATCACCCGGCGCTGGGCCAAGCGCGGCGCGCGTCCAAGCGCTCCCAAAGATCAGCGAACCGCCTCGGCTTATATCTTCGGCGCGATCTGTCCCAAGGACGGCAAAGGCGCGGCCCTGGTCATGCCACGCTGCAACACGGAGGCGATGAACCTCCATCTCGCCGAAATCGCCACCCAGATCGCGCCGAGAGCGCACGCTGTGCTGCTGGTCGATCAGGCCGGCTGGCATTTGTCCGGCAGATTGATCGTCCCGCCCAACATGACGCTGATCCCGTTCCCCGCAAAGTGCCCAGAGCTCAACCCGCAGGAAAACATCTGGCAGTTCCTGCGCGACAACTGGCTCTCAAATCGGATCTTCAATTGCTTCGACGACATCGTCGATCACTGCTGCGAAGCATGGAACAAGCTCATAAACCAGCCCTGGAGGATCATGTCGATCGGCCTTCGGGACTGGGCCTATCGGTCATGATCACCGAGTCTTGGTATCAGACCTTCCTGTCGGCGGGATGGACGGAACCGGCCTCGACGGATCGGCCGGTATCGACCCTTGGCAGACATTGGTCGCGGCTAAGTGAACGTCGCAAATCGACGTATTGCGGCCATAGCAGATCGCGGTGGCGTACATCGCAGTTGAGGGGTCAGCCGCACCATTCGCCTCGACAGGGCCGCTGGATTGGACGGCGTTTACTCCTCCTGCAGCCCCGCTTTCCGGAGCCCTTCGATCAGACGGTCCCAATATTCGACATAGCGCGGATCGGTGTGCTCATTCACATAGTGAGCCCTCGTCTGCAGCCATCCCGCCACCGTCCTCGTGGCGCCCCCGGTGGAAAGGTAGCGCCCGACCGCTTCATGCGCCTGCGGTTCCTGGCCCGTCAGGGCAAGCGCGGGAATGAGATAGAGATACGGAATAGAATTGTCCGGACTGATCTCGACCGCGCGGCGGGCCCATTCGATCGCCAGATCGTACTGCTTCAGCGCGAGATGGCTGCTCGTCTTGTCCGCATACCATACAGCTCGAAACGGATCGCGCGGACTGAGCCGAATCGCCTTGTCGATAAACTCGACGCTCGTTCGGAATTCGCCGAGGAGCCTCAATACGTAGCCCATGTGCCAATAGGCGTCCACGAGGCTCGGGTCGAGATCGAACGCGCGTCGGTTCTCAGCGAGCGCTTCATTGTGGCCCGACTGGGACAGGAGCACGAAAGCCGTGACGAGGTGAGCCGGAGCGTAATTGGGATCGAGGGTAAGCGCTCTCGAGACCAATTCGTCGGCCCGCTTGAGTTTGTCCTCCGGGTCGTTTCCGCGGCCGCGCGAAGGCAAGAACGTGAGGGCCAAGTAGGTCAGGGCGCGGACGTTGTTGGGGTCGGCGGCCAGCGCCTGATCACACAGACGGTAATAAGCTGCGAGAAAGATCGCTTCGTTTTTCAGGAAGGCCGCCTGGCACTGAAGCGCCAAATCCTCCGCGTCAGGATTTGCCGCTGTGCGTTTGGCGCGCGCGGCCTCGACCTCGGGGAGTTGAAGGTACATCGCGCGCGCCAGACGGGTCACGATCTCGTCCTGCGTCTGCAACAGATCGGCGCGGCGCGTGTCGAACTGTTCGGCCCACAGGTGGGCGCCGCTTTCGGCGTCGATGAGCTGGGCGTTGACCCTCACCTGATTGCCGGTCGGCTGCACGGAGCCTTCCAGCACATAGCGCACGCCGAGCTCCCTGCCGATAGTCTTGGCGTCGACCGGCTTTCCTTTGTAGGTGAGGGCGGTGCTGTGCGCGATCACGAAGCTGTCGCGGAGGCGCGCGATAGCGGTGGTCAATTGGTCGGTCAGGGCGTCGGAGAGGTAATCCTGCGCCGGATCCCCAGAGAGATTGGCGAAGGGCAGCGCCACTATAGAAAGGCGCGCCGCCCCGGGCGGCGGCTTGGCCGCGATGGTCGCGGATCGATTCGCGCTGAGGATATACCAGGCGCCGGCCGCGACGAAGATACCCAGCGCGGCGATCCCGGCGCTTAGAAGAGCAAGTCGCGTGCCCTTTTTCGGCTCGGGCGGCCTTTTCGCCAGCGCCGGTTTGCCGATTTCAAGCGAATAGACCCGCATCGGTTCAGCGATGTTCTTGAGCTCTTTCGGGCCGAGATCGCTGAACGCGAGATCGAGCCGCCCCTTTACTTGACGGTATCCGTCTTCGGAAAGACAGATTGCGCCCGGCTCGCAGATGCTTTCTAGCCGCGCGGCGATATTAACGCCGTCGCCCATGAGGTCGCCGTCGCTTTCCTCCACGACGTCCCCGAGATGAATTCCAACGCGGAACTCGATGCGGCGGTCGGGCGGCAGGCCGGCATTGCGCTCGGCCATACCGCTCTGGACCTCGATCGCGCAGCGTACGGCAGCGACCACGCTGCGGAACTCGATGATCGAGCCGTCGCCAGTGCGCTTGACAGTGCGGCCGTGGTGGGCGGCTATCGCCGGATCGATCAGATCGCTGCGCAGCCCCCGGAGCCGTGACAGCGTGCGATCCTCGTCCGCGCCAGCGAGACGGCTGTAGCCGACGACATCGGCAACCAGGATCGCCGCGAGCTTTCGGATCTCGCTCATCGCGCCCTCTTGGAGTTGCCATATTAGCGCAAATGCCGGCCCCGGTCCTGCCTGTTTCCGCAAGGACCGCTCATTGCGCATTCTTGACGTTGCGTCGGTGTTTGGAATAACCGCAATCTGCCCGTTTGCGACTCCCGTGCGGAGGTTTCCGGTGTCATTTTTTGGCTAGAGCGTGCTGTCCAATGGCGAGGATTTCGCCAAGCCCATGATCGCTGGCGATAGTGGGCGGCTGCATCGACGTAGTCGACAGCGTCGCTCTCCGAAAGCAGCAGCAGTCTTCAGTTGTCCAGGAAAAAGCGCACCATCACCCGCGAGGCGTCCAGGCCGACGGTCTGCGTAAAGCTGCCGCGCGGATCGCCGCCGAACCAGGCGTGCCCGCCGCCTTCGAGCAGCCACTGCTCGGCGACTGGCCGACCGTCAGCTTCCTTGAGCGCCGTGCGGGTGACGCGGCTGCCCTCGATTGGCCAGTCGAGGTCGCTTCTCGTGAGCGAGGCCTCTCCGCTCTCGACCTCATCGAGGATGCGCTCGCCGTTGACCGGATTGACCGTTCCATCGGCGAGCCCGTGAAAGATGATCTTTCGTACATGCCGACCGCTTGCGGCGGGCGGCGTGGGGTCGAAGGCCGCATTTCCCTTCATCGCGGCGAAGGCAGAGGGCACGTCGCCGGCTGACTTATAGGGCAGGCCTGAGTGAATCCCGACCGCGTCGAACACATCCGGATAGGTTGAGCCGAGAACCTCCGCCATCGCGCCGCCCGCCGATAGACCAGCTGCGAAAACCCGCTCCCTTCGGACGTCGAACTCCTTCGCCAGGGCTTGTGCGAGACCCGCCAGCTTGGCTGGTTCGCCGGACCCGCGGCTCTGATGGCGCCGGTCGAACCAGTTCCAGCAGCCGGACGGGTTGGCGCGCCGCGTCTGGTGCGGATAGGCGACGATCAGGCCGAACTCCTCCGCGAGGTCGTTCATCCTCGTGCCACATGCGAAATCTTCCGGGTCTTGCAAGCAGCCGTGCAGCATGAGCACCAGCGCCAACTCGCGCCGCTCGTGATCGGCGGGCACATAGAGGCGGTAGTTGAGCGACCCGGCGGGCCCGCTATAGGTTCGCTTTAAGAATTGTTCGCCGAAATCCGGCGCTGGCCCCGGTGTGGGCGCGTCGGGCAAGCCGGGCGGCATGATCGGCCGGACGCGCAACGCGCGCAAGGTTTCGCCCAACGGGCGCCGCGGCGACAGCGGAATAACCTTCGCCGATGGCTGGCCAGGCTGCGCTTTCGTTTCGCCGCTCTCGCCCTCCGGCGCGGTCCCGCCGGACAGCGCCCTGCGGATAAGGGCGGTCGCGCCGCCAAGATCGGATTTTTTCACCAGCCCCAGAGCGTCGTTCATCACGTCGAGAACGCGGTATTTCATTATCTATTCCTTTTCGGAATCGCTCAGCGCAGGCGATCAGCGAGCGCGGCTTTGACCTCGGCCGGCGCGTGCAGAGCGCCGAGCACGGTGATCGATTTCGATCGTCGCCCGGGCGAGGTCGGGCGTGACGTCGTCGGCGATGACAGCGAGGCCGAGAACGCGAATTCTGAGCTTTTCGCCTGCCGCCTGAACGGCTTCGAGGTCCTTGCGGGCGAACGTCCTGAGCCCCAGTTCAAGCGTCAACCGCGAAGCCGCCTTTTTTGCGGTGTCGGCATGGGCCGCGAGCTGATTGCGGACGGCGGTGCGGATGAAATCCGAGCGATTGGAATAGAAGCCGTCCCGCACGAGAAGATCGATCGATCCGAGATCGACGAATCCGAGGTTGATGGTCAGCTTCTCGCTATCAGGCGGCTTGACGTGTTGCAAACGTCCGGACAATTGCACCATCCAAATAGATGTTGGGTGGATGGTATATGGATGTTATTCCACGCGCCATCAAGGCCTTTGCGGCCTTGCTCGCCCCGCTCGGGGGGGCAGGCGAAGCGATCCGAAATGGCGCCGCAAAGTCTTGAAAAGATTGATTCCCGATGCCGAAATGGCGCCTGAAGAAGGCGATGTCAGCCGCCCGTCACGGCTTGACCCACTTGCCGTTGGCCTTCGACGACTTGACCACCGCCTCGACAAACGCCAGGCCCTTTACACCGTCGTCAATGGTCGGGAAATGCGCCGATTTGAGGGGCTTCTTGCCCACCCGGGCGGCTTTGATGGCCAGCGCCACTTCGGAATAGATGCTGGCGAAGCCTTCGAGATAGCCTTCGGGATGGCCCGGCGGGACGCGGGTCACCCGCGCCGCCGCTTCCCCCGAATCCGGCCCGCCGCGAGTGACGATGCGAGTCGATTGCTGGAACGGCGACCAGTAGAGATAGTTCGGATTGTCCTGCCGCCAATGGAGGCCGCCCTTGGTCCCATAGACCCGCAGCATGAGCCCGTTCTCGTTGCCCGGCGCGACCTGGCTCGCCCAGATGGCCCCGCGCGCGCCATTGGCGTAGCGCAGCATGATCTGCGCATTGTCGTCCAGCCGGCGCCCGGCGCCGAACGAGGTGAGGTCGGCGGCGAGTTCGGTGAGTTCGAGACCCGTCACGTAGTCGGCAAGGTTATAGGCGTGCGTGCCGATGTCGCCGAGCGCGCCGCCCGCGCCGGAACGTTTCGGATCGACGCGCCATTCAGCCTGCTTGTTGCCGGTGGTCTCGGTCGCGCCAGTCAGCCAGTCCTGTGGATATTCGGCCTGAACGAGCCGGATCTCCCCAAGCTCGCCAGCGCGGACCATCTCGCGCATCCGGCGGACCAGCGGGTAGCCGGTGTAATTGTGGGTCAGCGCAAATACGAGGCCGGCCTTCTCAACCGCGGCGCGCATTTTTTTCGCTTCCGCCAGACTGACCGTCAGCGGCTTGTCGCAAATGACATGGATTCCGGCCTTGAGGAAAGCGTATGTCGGCCCGGCGTGGACGTTGTTCGGGGTGACGATGGCGACGGCTTCGATCCCGTCGGCGCGCTTGGCCTCGGCCTTCGCCATGCTCTCGTAGTCGTCATAGATCCGGTCCGCAGCCAAACTGAGCGCCTGGCCCGAGCGCCGCGCCTTCTCCGGCGTCGACGACAAGGCGCCGGCGACGAGTTCGTAATGGTCGTCGATGCGCGAAGCGATGCGGTGAACCGCGCCGATAAAAGCGCCCTCGCCGCCGCCGACCATCCCAAGCCTGATCCTGCCGCCCTTTTTGGCGTCGTCGCGTCCCTCGATGGCCATGCTCTCCTCCCTGGCGCGGCCCGAAGCCCGCGCTCAATTTGCTTTCTCATGGTCTGGCCGTCGGCGCCCCGTCCTCGCGCGTCCCGCGCCTTGGGATGCCCGCGGCCAAATTCTCGCCATCCCTGACTGGGTGCGCCGTGTGGTTCACATCATCAGTCGAAAACGGCCGCCGGCAAGGCGCGCCTCGACCGTCGAGCACGGTGGGGACGCCCGAGCGGGAAGCGGCGCAAAATCTTGAATTCGCCGCCGGATTCACCTTGTCCGAACAGCGTCAACGCGTCGACGCGCAGCGCATGCGACGCAACCCGAAGCCCGAACTCCCAATCCAGCAAGCGCGCGACGTGGTCAGCATCGGCAATTGCGTTGGTCAGGGTAAAATGCGGGGCGAACTCGTCGAGGACGTACGGGTAGCCCCAAGCATCGAGGTAATACGCCTGACGCGGGGTCAGACGCCCCCACCGACGGCGTTCGCCGTCTTCGACGAACGGGGCGCGCAGCCGGTCGAGTCCGCGAACCACGGTCGCCTCGAACGATCTCAATTCTTTCAACGCCCCTTGAGGCTTCAGGGCGACAAACGCGCGCCCTTCGTCGGCTGCGACGACGCCCACTTCGAGTTCGCCTGCATCGAACGGCGACGACTTGCGCGCCAGGTCGGCGACGCGATCGAACACATCGGCGACATCAAGGTCCAGGCGCAGCCGAAACGGCGCCTTCAGGGTAGCGTGAAAGCCATAGCGGCGGGGATTGCTCGTCATGCTCCGCCAGGAGTCCGGCGGATAGCCCTCGAGCGCCAAGCCGTCGCAGGACGCGCCGGTCTTCGCGTCCCGGCCAATCACGTTGCAACCGAAACGCCACAGGTCGCTGTCAGGCGGCGGCGCAAGATAGAGGGCGTATCGGAACTGGTTTGCCGGCGGGGCCATTGCGGGCCTCATGCTGGCACAGTCCCGGTGAATCGGGCAATAGCCTTTCGCGCCGAGCTCCGCCCGATCTCGCCGACAAGCGCGGCGGCGCTCGTCGATCGTTCGCCCAGACAATCGGCGCTTCCGCAGCCGCATGGGGTTTTGAAGCCGTCAAGCGGCGCGCGCTTACAGAACAGTAACCGGCAGGTCTTAAATCAGGATTCGGTCCGAATGATTTGGACCTATCCGTCGCGTCATCGCCGGTCGCAACGTGGCCGGCGCCCGCCATGATGGCCGCTCACGCGCTTCTGTCAGAGGTTGGCCCAGATGCGCTACGCCGTATGCGGAATTGTCCCACGAATTAACCTTCGCCTGCCGGCGAGGCGCGCCACGCTCATTTCCGGGGCGCTCTCCCCGCCGAGATCGGCGCGATCATGAAAATTGTCCGGTTCGTCGGATCGCGAATCCGCCCGGCCTACGCTCTGGCCGCGGTTTCCCTTGGCGCTGTCGGGCTGGCCGCGCTGGGGTCCTTTGTCCCGGACGAAGCGCTCAGCGCCTTGCGGTCCCTGATTCCGGGCGAAACTCCTTTCTTGCAACTCCTGCTGCTCGGCTGGATCGGCGTCGCGCTCGGACGCCTGACAATCCGCGCCGAACCGAGCGCCGCCGAGCCCGGCGATCAAGCGGCGCGCCGGGACACAGCCGGCAGAGAGGAGAAGGTCGATCGGGTCCTGCGCCATATCGCCAAGGTGCTCCAGGCCCATCTGACCGACAGCGAGAGCTTTTCCGAGCGGCTCGACGGCGCCAACGAGCGCCTGTCGCGGCAAGAAGCCGTTGGCCCGATCAAGGACATCGTGCTGGCCCTGATCGAAGACAATCGCGACATGCGCGATCGGCTCGACAACGTGAGGAACCAGCTCGAAGAATCGCGCCTCCAGGTCGTGCAGTTGCAAACGAATCTCGAACGCGCCGAAGAGGCCGGGCTGCGCGACGTCGTGACCGCGATCGGCAATCGCCGCTTCTTTGACGCTGCTTTCGCGGCCGAGGTGGAGAAAGCGCAAAGGCTGGGCGACCATTTTTGCCTCGCCCTCGCGGACATCGACAGATTCAAGCATGTCAACGACCGTTTCGGCCATCTGGTTGGCGATCGCCTGTTGCGCCTGTTCGCCAATATCCTGGTGCAAAACGTACGCGGACAGGACAAGGTCGCGCGCTTCGGCGGTGAGGAGTTCGCGCTGATCTTCCCGGGCGCGCGCCTCGTGGACGCAGCGGCCGCCGCCGAGCGCATCCGATGCATTCTCGAGTCCAAACACTGGACCATCGAGCCGAGCGGCGAGCGCATCAGCAAGGTGACCGCGTCATTCGGGGTGGCAAAGCTGAGAATAGACGAGTCGGCCGATGACCTGCTGCGACGCGCCGATGAACGCCTCTATGAAGCCAAGGTCCAGGGAAGGAACCGCGTCATGGCCGATGATCCCAATGACGAGACCTCGCAACCGTCGCCTCGCCATAGACGCGCCGCGGCGGGCTGACCGTTCGTCGAGATCGCGCGACAATGTCCGACCGCCGCAGCGACGCCTTTCAGCGCGCCCTCGACGAGGCGGGTCGGAAGGACCGCGCTCCGAACGATGACGGTCCGGGGCCGACTGGAAGACCGCGCGTGCGCGGCGTCGCATTTGGCGCGGCGCCAGGTTCCGGCGGCAAGGCGCGGTTCGGCCTGGCTTTGGACTGGACGGAAGAACCGGGAGACCGGCCCGCGCCGCCGCCGCAACCGCCCCCCAAATCTACGCCACGCGAACCGCCGGCGCGTTCCGGCGATACGTCCATCGAGATCGCGGCGGAGCTCGGCCTTGGCGCGGCGCTGACGCTCGATCAGCTTACGTCGCGATGGCGCGATTTCGTCTGGCGCAACCACCCCGATCGTCAACCCGTGGACGCCCGCGAGCGCGCCAACGCCCGCGTGGCGACCGCCAACACGCTTTACGATCGGGCCCGGCAGGAGTTCGCCAAAGCCTCGATAGCCCTCACCTCGACGGCCAAACAGTTCCAAGCAAAACCAAGGCACGCCAAATAAAACCAAGCATTTTTGCTTGGTTTTATTTGGTTTTATTCGTCCGAATTGGGACTTTTCAATGGGTTACGGCGAATCCAAATAAAAACAATGTCCCGCCTGTCACACTGTGGCTCAAACGTCACAACCGTCCTCTTCTTCTTCTCTCTCTCTTGTCGCCTCCGGATTGTCGGAAAACGCGCTCGATCCGGCGAATGAAAAAGGATAGCATAACTTTCGGACGACCGCAAGAAATTGTCGACCTAACTCACATGAAAGATATATTGATAACGCCGAAGCGTCTCCGAGACCAGGACGAACCCAGCAGGACGACCGCTCTCGACCCTGAGCGGAAAGTTTGTCGCGGATGATCGAACATCGCAGATCGACGTGAAGCGGGCATTGCGGATCGCGACGGTGGACATCAGAGTTGGGGTTAGCGCCCAGATACCCCGGTTGCACGCCCTTCACTCCTCCGGCACCCCCGCCTTGCGCATGCCTTCGGCGGCGCGCGTCGCTTGCGCCCTGTATGTCGGATTGTCTCTGGTCTCCGCATTCGTCAGGTAAGTCTGCACCGTGAAGTGGGGATCGAGATCGTGCAATCGCGCGACAACGTCCTTGGCTTCTTTGTCACGGCCGAGCCAGGCGTAGGCGCCGGCGAGCTGGCTAAGCACCCACGACTTGTCCGGAGCGCCCGCCGCGATCGCCTTCTCGCATCGTTCAATTCCCGCTTCCCAGTTCCCGAGCTTGGTCTGGAGGTAGCAGAGACGGCCCAACCATGCCGGAACCCGCTTGTCATTCGGACTCAGGCGAAGCGCCGTTTCGAGGTCTGCAACTCCTTCCTCTCCACGGCCTAGATACATCTTCACGTAACCGGCAAGGCCGCGGGCCTCGGCATTGTTGGGGTCGTCCGCGATCACCGCCTCGGCCTCTTTAAGCGCCTCGCTCGCATGAGCATTGCTCACCAACATTTCTGCTCTGACGAGATGCGCTTTGGCCGCGGTCGGCTCGTCCGGCAGCCCTGCCTTGCGCAGGCCCTCTACAATACGGGCCCATTGGGCCTTGAAAGTCGGATCCGGATCTGGGGCCCATTCATCGATAGGGTTCAGGTTCTGTATCGTCGATCCGGGATGCGCCTTCTCGATTTTCGCTACTGCCTCCCTGGCTTCCCTGTCGTGACCTGCCCAGGCGTTCGCGGCGGCGAGCTGGAAGAGTGGATCCGTCAGCTCCGGATCGGCGGCGAGGGACCTGGTGCACCAGTCGATCGCCTGCTCCCAGCGTCCGAGCGCGTTGTTGAGTAGGCAGATATAGTAATAGTAGGTCGGGTTGGCTGAATCGTAGGGATTCAATCGCAGCGCCGTCTGAAGATCGGCAAGACCCTCCTCGCCGCGTCCGACAAGCATCTTGTATAGGCCATTGTCCCCGTAGGCCTTCGAGGTGTTGCGATCCAACGCGATCGCCGCCTCGTTCTCCGTGATCGCTGCTCGAAAGGAATTCTTCATGCTCAAAGCGCACGCGTAGGCGTAGTGGAGCATTGGATTTTCCGGCTGAAGGATCAGCGCGCGCTTGACGATCCCGCCCGCGCGCGCTGCGTCCCGCTGAAAGTTGTCACTCCACTGATCCCCGGCGCGGAAACATAAAGTCAGCGCAAGGCCAGTCATTGCGCGGATGTTTTGCGGATCAGTCGACAGCGCGCGCTCGAACAGCTTTATCGCCTCCCCGAAGCGCTCCTTCGAATCGGGTTGATTGAGCAGCGTCCATCCCTGCAAGGCGAGATCGGCCGCATCCGGGTTATCCGGACGTTCGCGCATTGTCCTCAGGCTCTCGGCCTTGACCAATTGCGCCCCCAGCGAATTGGCGAGCCGCGCGACGAATTCGAATTGCAGCTGACCGAGCTTGCTTCTCACGCCCTCGAACCGGTCGGCCCAGATATGCGAGCCGGTTTCGGTCGAGATCAACTGCGCGTTGACGGCGATGTTCTCACCCGACCGCCGCACGCTGCCTTCGAGGAGATAGCGGACCCCGAGGTCGCGGCCGACGTGTTTCGCGTCGATGGGCTTATCCTTGTAGGTGGAGGCGGTATTGCGGGCGATGACGAAGCTGTCCGCGAGGTGCGAGAGATCGGTGGTCAGATCATCAGTGATCCCTTCGGCGAAATAGTCCTGCTCCGGATCGTCGCTGAGATTCTTGAACGGCAAGACGACGATTGAGAGCCGCGGCGCGGTCGCGAGCTTGTCCCCAACCGAGGCGCCGAACAGGCGCGGCGCGAGGCCGGAATGCCAAGAATAGGCGCCCGCCGCAAGAACCGCGAAAGCGAGCGCCGCGGCGAGCGCAGGCCAGCGCCAGGACCAGCTCCGTGCTTTCGGCGCAGACGGGACAGCGTCCTGCCTGACGGTTCCGCCTGCCGCCGAACTGGGCTTCGCCTGGGCCGGCCTGCCGACTTGTAGCGAATAGACGCGGATCGGCTCCGCGATGTTCTTGAGCTGGGTCTGGCCGAGATCGCTGACCGCAAGATCGAGCCGGCCCTTCACCTGGCGATAGGCGTCCTCGGAAAGGCAGATCGCGCCCGGCTTGCAAACGCCCTCCAGCCGCGCGGCGATGTTGACGCCGTCGCCCATAAGGTCGCCGTCCGCCTCCTCGACGACATCGCCGAGGTGAATGCCGATGCGAAATTCGATGCGCTTGTCGGGAGCGACGCCGGCGTTGCGCTCGACCATCGCATTCTGCACCTCGATCGCCAGACGCACCGCATCGACGACGCTGCGGAACTCCACAATGGCTCCGTCGCCGGTGCGCTTGACGACGCGGCCACGGTGCACCGCGATTGTCGGATCGATCAAATCGCTGCGGATCGCCCGGAGCCGCGCCAGGATGCGGTCCTCGTCCGCGCCCGCGAGCCGGCCATAGCCGACCACATCCGAGACCAGGATCGCCGCAATTTTCCGGGTTTCGCTCATGGCGCGCCCTCACCCGCCATGCAGACTAGCACAAACCGGAGGGAGCCGCCGGCTTCTGATGGGGATCGGTTTGACCCGAAGGAAATCGGTCGCGAGCCAGTGGCCGGCAGTCGGCTTCGGGTTGGTTTGCCCCGGTCGCCACGCCACCGGCGACTGATGGGGTGGACGGGGCCGCTATTTGCGCATTCTTGCCATTATATCACGACCGGCAGGGGACCGGAATCCGCCCAAAGCGGTCGGCGCCGCAACGGGCGATCGCGTTCCGGCCCTGGCCGAATTACTCGAAGATCCTCCTCCGAGTGAAGAGCGAAGCGCCGTTCGCGCCCTTCGCCACCCCGAGAAGTTCCCTGCCCTTGTCGTCGAGCAGGACCCAGCCGCCGTTGCGCGCGACGATCGCCCCAATCCGGCCTAACCCCGCGATGCTTTCGCCTGGTTCCGCCGTGCGGATTGCGCCATCGATCTTCAGCCAGACGCGGTCGGCTTCAGCGGCGACGATCTCGACCGGGCGTGCGCCCATAGCGGCTTGGCCGGCGGAAGCGGCGAGCGAACCTGTCGCGGCCATGTCGACGGGAGTCGAGGCGTCTGCCGATGGCGCCGTCGAGTCTCGAACGGCGCCTCCCGGCCCGCGCGGCTGGGCGAAGATGGCCAAATGCTCCATGCCGTTGATGCGCGTCTTCCCCGCGCCATAGGCGAGCATGTACATGGCGAAGGCGGCGGAAAGGCTGGCTAGCGCCATCCCGACCGCGCGGATCACAGTTTCGTGGGCAGGCGCCATCGCTTCCTCATGCCTCTACGGTTTTCGATTCGTTGCGCAAAGCCGCGGCGAGGTCGATGAACGGATCGTCGCACCGCGGCGCGTCCATCGTCTGGTTCATCGCCTCATAAATGCGCGGGATCGATTTGACCGCCTTGTCGAGGACAGGGTCCCCGCCGGCCGTGTAGCCGCCCATCAGGCGCAATTCACGCGTCTCCTCGTATCGCCCGATCAGCGAGCGCAGGTTTTGAACCACCTTGCGCTGTTCCGGCCTCCACGACGGGTTCGTCATCCGCGACACAGACGAGAGAATATTGACGGCCGGATAGCGTCCTTCGTCAGCAATGGCGCGATCCAACACGATATGCCCGTCGAGGGCGCCGCGAATTGCGTCGGCGACCGGATCGTTGGGATCGTCTCCGTCGACCAGGACGGAAAAGACGCCAGTAATCGAACCCGATCCTTCAACGCCCGGTCCGGCGCGCTCGAGCAGCCGCGGCAGATCGCTAAAGACGCTTGGCGCATAGCCGCGGGCGACGGCGGGCTCTCCGGCCGCCAGCGCCACATCGCGCGCGGCATGGGCGAAGCGCGTGACCGAATCGACGATCAGCAACACCGACTCGCCCATGTCGCGAAAATATTCGGCGATCGCCATCGCCGTCTTCGGCGCCAGCCGGCGCATCATGGGGCTTTCGTCTCCGGTCGAGACGACCGCGACCGCGGCGCTGCGATTTTCCCCCAATGTGTCTTGAAGGAACTCCCTCACTTCGCGGCCCCGCTCGCCAACAAGCGCAATGACGATCGTATCGATCGGGGTCGCCCGGGCCAGCATCGCAAGCAGCGACGACTTGCCGACGCCTGAGCCGGCGAATACGCCCACTCTCTGTCCGACACATAACGGTGTGAACAGGTCGACGACGCGAACGCCGGTGCGCAGCGGCGCAGATACGCGCGCGCGCCGGAGCGGCGGGGGCGGCGGAGCGTCGAGCGGCGCCGGCCTGTTCCCATGAGGGAGCGCGCCCGCCCCGTCTATTGGCCGCCCGAGCGCGTCGATGACGCGTCCCTTCCAAGCTTGATGGGGCATGAGCGACAGCGTCTCGGTGCGAAAGGCGCGCGCGCCGATCGTCACGTCGCTGCGCGCGTCGAACGGCTTCAAGGTGGCCGAGGAATTGTCGATCCTGACCACTTCGCCGATCTCAACCCGGTCCCCGACATCGACGCCGACGCTCTCGCCCAATTTGAGGAAGCGCGACAGGCCAGCGACGCGATAGTGCGACATCGAGACCTCGACAACGAGGCCGCTCACCTGGGCGAATGGCAAAGTCCGCAATCCTTGCGCGACCCGCTGTTCGAGGCGCTCAAGCGGCGGCGGAATGTCTGTGCAAGCATCGCTCATGCCGACGCCCCGAGAGCCTTGATCGCGTCTTGCAGCGATGTCTCGGACTGCGCGGTCTCCGCCGCGACGCCATCGAAGGCCCGCGTCACCTCGATCAGTCGGGTCATCTCGCGCACGGGATCGACGTTCGAACTTTCGACCGCGCCCTGAACGACCCCGTCGCGGGTGAATTCGAGGATCGGCGTCGCCGGCTTGTCCGGCACGACGCTTGAGTTTTCCGCCCGTCTCAATGACGCGTTCGGATCGATCGCGAACAGCCCGATCGCGCCAATCTGCCGCCCGTTCTGCGTGATCATTCCGTCGGCGGAAACGTTCAAAGGCCCAGCCCTGCTGTCGATCAGGATGGGGGCGCCGCCTGCGTCAAGGATTGGGTCGCCGGTCAGCGTGCGCAAGGTTCCAGACTCGTCGATCTGGGTCCGGCCGTCACGCGTGTACGCGGGGCCCTGCGGCGTCTGAATTCCGAACCAGCCGTCGCCCTGTACGGCGAAATCGAGCGAATTGTCGGTCTTGATAAGCCCGCCGAGACGGCGCGAGATGAAATCCGAGCCGTTCGAGACGTAGCTCAACTTGGCGTCGCCAGCCTTGGCCATTTCCTTCTCGAACGATACGCCGGTCGCCCGGTAGCCAACGGTGTTCATGTTGGCGACGTTGTCGGCGATGGTTTCAAGCCGCCGCTCGAGCGCCACTTGAGCCGAGAGGGAGACGTAAAGTCCGTTTTGCATGACGCCGTTCCGACAAGGCCCAGAAGCTACGCCGGCCCTTCGCGAGAACGATGGTTCGGCCGGCTTGTCCGTGGCTGACTTCGCTCTTGACAGCTTCGCGTAAGTCTAGAGCGGCAAATCTTGCCTGCTGTCGCATCAGGAGCGAATCTTGAATTTCGCCATTGGCCTCGTGATCACCGTCGGATGCATCCTCGGCGGCTATGCGGCGCTCGGCGGCCACCTCGAAGTACTGTTCCAGCCATACGAATTCGTGATCATCGCCGGATCTTCGCTGGGCATCTTCATCGTCGCCAACGCCGCCTCGACGATCAAGGACTGCGGCAAGGCGTTCATCGAGGCGATCCTCGACAGGGCGCCGAAACCGCGTGATTTCCTCGACGTTCTCTCAGCCCTGCACGCCCTGATGCGAGAGCTCAGAGCCAAGTCCCGCAGCGAGGTCGAAGCGCATTTCGACAACCCGCAGGAATCCGAGATCTTCAAAAACTTCCCCAAGATGCTCGCGGACAAGGACCTGGTGACATTCATATGCGACTACGGCCGCCTCATCATCATCGGCAACGCGCGAACGCACGAAATCGAGGCGCTGATGGATGAAGAAATCGAGACCCTGGCGCACGACAGATACAAGCCCGTGCACGCCTTCCAGGCGGTCGCCGACGGGCTGCCTGCGCTCGGCATCGTGGCCGCGGTGCTCGGCATCATCCACGCCATGGGCGCGCTCGATCAATCTCCCGAGATTCTGGGCGGGCTGATCGGCGCGGCGCTGGTCGGCACCTTCGCCGGCATCTTTCTGTCCTATGCGATCCTGGCGCCGATCGCCCAGAAGGTGAAAACGGTGCGGCAGAAACAGCTCAGGCTGTTCACCCTGGTGAAGCAAAGCCTGCTGGCGTTCATGAACGGAGCGATGCCGCAGGTGGCGGTCGAGTTCGGCCGCAAGACGATTCCCTCCAAGGAGCGGCCAACGATCGATGTCGTCGAGACCGAGACGTCGTCGTCGGGCGCCGGCGAGCCCGCCATTCGTGAGGCCGCATGAGTATCGACGAGGGAACACCCGAGTTCGATCATGGCGCGCGCCGGCTGCAGGGCGCGATGCTCGAGCACCCAAATCTCGCAATTGAGCGGATGCCGGGGCTCACTCATGCGCTCAACCGCTTCATCGGGGAGGCGCCGACGCGCCTGTCGTCCCTCATCGCGCGCCCTTCCAGCGGCGCGATCGAAGAGGTTCGCGCAACCACGCTGTTTCAGGCGATTGGCGAGTGCTCCGGCCTGACCGCGGCGATCTACGCGAGCGCCGAACCCGAAGCGCGGCTTATGGTCGCGCTCGATGAGCGCATCGACAGCCTGATTGTCTCCTCGATTTTCGGCGAGGCCATAAGCGCAGATGGGGCCGACAAACCGGCAAGCGAAGCCGGAACGCTGCGCACGCCAATCGAGGCTGGGCTTCTTGAGGCGTTCGCGCGCGCGCTGGGAGAGGCGCTTGAGGCGGCCTTCGCCTCCGTCGCTCGCGTCGCGCTCGGCTTTGAAGGGCTTGTGACGCTCAAGGACCCATTCGCGCTTGGGCGCCGGGATGGCGAGGCGGCGGCGGCGCGGTTCACGCTTGGGCTGAGCGGCGGCGCCTGCGAAGGCCTCCTGTTGCTGCCGCAGGCGTTTCTCCTGCCCTTTCGCGCCGAACTGGCGAACGATCCCGAGGCCGAGGCGCTGCCTCCGGACCGGCGCTGGTCCCGGCTGATGGAAGCCGGAGTTCAGCAGACGCGGTTGCCGGTGACCGCGGTCCTGGAGGAGGTTCCGATGAATCTTGGCGACATCGCTAATTTTCAGGTTGGCGGGCTTTTGCCGCTGCAATGCAATGATTTCACCGCCATCCGCCTCGAATGTTCCGGCCGCGGAATGTTCACCTGTAAGCTCGGCCAAGCGGACGGACGCTACCGTCTCGAAGTGGAGAGCCCGATCGCACAAGGACACGAAGCGGCCAAACCCTAGATCCCAACTCCTGTTGTCGCCTGCAACTCCGACACCCTAGAGCAAGACCTCAATCCATGGACGAAGCCGCCATCACCTCCGAGCCGCCGATCGCGGTCGACCCTCCGAAGCCGGAGCCTGTCGCAGGCCCCTCCAATCTTGGCGCGATCCTGTCGATCCCAGTTACGGTGCAAGTCGTGCTCGGCTCGACGTCGCTGCCAGTCTCTGGGCTCATGAAGCTCGCCCGCGGCGCGATCGTCTCGCTTGATCAGCGGGTCGGCGACCCCGTCGACGTCGTCGTCAACGGCACGGTGATCGCGCGCGGCGAAATTGTCGTCGTCGACGACTTGAGCCAGCGCTTCGGCGTGTCGCTGCTGGAGGTCGTCGCCGGCGGCGGGCTTAAACCATCGCCGAAGGCTCCGCAGGAGACCGGCCATGCTTGAGTCGGCGATCAGCGGCGAGAGGACGCTCACCGGGCCCGAAAAGGCCGCGGCGCTCTTGCTGATGATGGGCAGGCCGCCCGCCGCGCGGCTGCTCAAACAGTTCGATCAACCGGACCTGCAAGCGGTGGCGCGCGCCGCGGCCGGGCTCGGCGACATTTCGGCGGCGACTTTGGATCGGCTGGTCGAAGAATTCGCCGCGGACTTCTCCGCCGGAGCTGATCTGCTGAGCGACGCGGGTCAGGTCAAGGACCTGCTCGGCGATAGCCTGCCGCCGGAACAAATCGCCGACATTCTGGGCGTTCAATCCGGCGAAACCAATGAGGTCGATGTCTGGCAAGCTCTGGCGCGGGCGCCAGAAAGCGCGATCATCGCGCTCCTGTCGGCGGAGCGCTCAACGACCGCGACATATATCCTTTCCAAGCTTGATTCCGCGACGGCGACAAAAATCATCGCCGCGCTGCCGCGCGATCGGCGCAACGCCGCGCTTTGCGGGCTGGTCGCGCCGCTCAACGTGACGGCGCGCACCGCGCAGGTGATCGAAGAGGCGGTGGGAAGCGCGTTGAAACAGACCCCACAGGCGGCCGCCGACGTCGAGGGACGGTCGCGGCTCGCCGGCATCATCAACGGCCTCGATCCGGAGGAGGCGGAGGACGCCATGCGAGCGCTCGCTGAGGTCCGCCCGAAGGACGCGGTCATTGTGAAAGCGATGCTCTTTTCGTTCACCGATCTACCGCGGCTGTCCGAACGGGCCCGGGCTTTGTTGTTCGACCGCGCCTCGATCGACATTGTCGTCATGGCGCTCAGGGGGACGGATACGGACTTTCGCAACACTGTCCTGTCGTCCATGCCGTCGCGCGGACGCCGTCTGGTCGAAGGCGAACTCAGTTCCGGCGCGGAGGCCTCGCCCCGGGACATCGTCAAGGCGCGCAAGGCCATCGCCGAAATCGTGCTCGGCATGGCGAGTCGCAACGAGATCGAACTCGGCGGCGCTCCGGCCGAGGCGGCTTAAGCTTGGCGGGAAGCGCGAAAATCGCCAGCCGAACCGCGGATGAGCGATGAGCAGCGACGTCGACCCCGAAGACAAAACCGAGGAGCCGACAGAAAAGCGGCTGCAGGACGCGGTCGAGCGCGGCGAGGTCGCTTTTTCCCGCGAGGCGCCGCTGTTCGCCTCGTTGTCCGCGACCCTCGCCGTGCTCATATGCGTCATTCCCACCCACGCCGAAGCCCTCCTCACCGCGCTCGTCGGCCTGATCGACGATCCTGCCGGCTGGCGGATCGAGCGCGGCGAAGACGTCCTTGCTCTCGCGGGGCCCCTCGTGGACGCCAGCATGCGTTTCCTTATGCCGACGGTGATTCTTCTCACCGTCGCGGGCGTTCTCGCTTCCCTCGCTCAGAGCGCGCCCCGCGTCGTGCCGGATAGAATCTTGCCCGACGCCTCGCGCATCTCGTTGCGCAAGGGCCTGAGCCGCGTGTTTGGCGCTCGCGGTTGGACGGAGTTTGTGAAGAGCCTCCTCAAGCTCGCCGCGGTGATCGCGGTGGCGATGATGATGCTGATCGGCCAGAAGGTCGTCCTGCTCACCGCGATGGACATTGACCCGGGCCTACTGCCGCAGCGGGTGCTCGATCTATCCGTCAAAACGATCACCGCCGTCCTCGTCGCGACGCTGGCGGTCGCGGCCGCCGACCTCGCCTGGTCGCGGATCCTGTGGCGGCGCGACCATCGGATGAGCAAACACGAAGTCAAGGAAGAGCTTCGCCAGGCCGAGGGCGACCGGATGATCAAAGCAAGGCTGCGCTCGCTTCGTCTCGATCGCTCGCGCAGGCGCATGCTCTCGGCGGTTCCGCGCGCAACGATGGTCGTGGTCAACCCGACCCATTACGCGGTGGCCTTGCGATACGTCCGCGCCGAAGGAGGCGCGCCGATGGTGGTCGCCAAGGGGGCCGATTTCATCGCGTTGAAGATCCGGTCGATCGCCGAGGAACACGCCATTCCAGTGGTCGAGGACAAGCCGCTCGCGCGCTCGCTCTACGCCGCGGTCGATGTTGATCGGCCAATTCCGGCTGAATTCTATCGGGCCGTCGCCGAGATCGTCCACCTGATCCAGCAAAGGAAGGGTCAATGGGCCGAACGAGGACTATGAACGCGCCTGGACGAAGCCCTCGCCAGCAGCTCCCGCTCAGGCGAGAACAAATCATCGCCGATGCGCTGGTGGACTTCGCGAGCGAGCTTAGGCTCACTGACGCTGCGGAACTGATGTCGATGATCCAAAAGGATCAAGCGGCGAATCTCGCCGACCTCGTCAATTCGTCGACCGAGCTCTTCTTCAAGAGCGGCACGTTGCGCTACGCTCTTTCGGCAAGTTTCAAGGGGCCCTGGGACGCGACGCCGACTGTCGAGATCGACATGGAGTTCCGCCACGCCGCCGTCTGCGCCTTCTTCCGGCTCACGATTGGCCATCGCCGCGCGGGGGTCGAAATCCTGGACATTCTTTTTGAGGAGCAGGGGCTGGACGATTTCGCCAAGGCGGAGCGCCTGTCCGACGCCCTCGCGACCGCGCGGCTGCGCTCCCATTAGTCCCATGCTGCGGCAAGCCACGAGCAAGCCCCGTCGCGCAGGATCGAACCAATCCTTTCCAGGCATGGCGTGAAATTGTCGTCGATCTACCTCTTCGAAGTCGCCGGCCAAAAGGCGCAATGGCTGTCGGCGCGCCAAACGGCGCTCGCCGCCAACGTCGCCAACGCGAATACACCAGGCTATCGCGCGCTCGACATTCAGCCGTTCTCCGCCGTCCTCGACGCTTCGCCGATCGAATTGGCGACGACCAATCCGGCTCACCTATCGCTGCCTCAATCGGAGGCGGGCGCGTTGCGCGAGGTGGAAGTCGACCCGGCGGAACAGACATTGTCCGGCAACACGGTCAATCTCGAACAGCAGATGGTCAATCTTGGCGAGGTCAATCGGGACTACACGATGAGCGCCAACATTCGCCGATCCTTTCATCAGCTCCTTCTCTCTGCGCTCAAGTGAACCATCATGCAAGATTCGCTACAGACTGCGCTGCGCATCGCCGCCTCCGGCCTTCAGGCCCAATCGACGCGGCTACGCATCGTCTCGCAGAATATCGCCAACGCCCAATCGACCGGTTCGACGCCCGGCGCCGACCCCTACGCTCGCCAGACCGTCTCGTTCGAAAGCGAGATGGATCGGACGCTCGGCGCCAATGTGGTCGCAGTTAAGTCGATCGGCGTCGATTCGTCTCCTTTCAAGCTCCAGCATGACCCCGGCAACCCAGGGGCGGATGAAAATGGCATGGTGAAGATGCCGAATGTCGACGTGCTCACGGAGCTTGCAGACATGCGGGAGGCGAACCGCAGCTACGAAGCCAATCTTCAAGTCGCCAAGCAATCGGCTGAGATGCTGAACACCACCATCAGCTTGATGAAGGACGCCTGAGCGGCGAGCATCCAAGGCGTGAGGATGAAATGATGATCGAGAGTGTTTCTGGAATTGGCTCCGCGAGTCTGAGCGCCGGTGTTCGTTCCCCGACGGGCGCCGCGGCGCCGACCCAGGGGCCGAGTTTCGAGCAGGCGCTCGCGCAGGTGATCGGCTCCGCGGTCGACACGCTAAAGACTGGAGAAGCGGTCGCCATTCAAGGCGTCGAAGGCGCAGCATCGCCAATGAAGGTCGCGGACTCGGTTATGGCGGCGCAACGTTCACTCCAGACAGTTCTTGCGATCCGCGACAAGGCGGTGTCCGCTTATCAGGAGATCGCGCGCATGGCGATCTGATCGGGTCTCGATCGCGAATTGTGCGCTTAGGTTCTAGGCGGAAACGAAGGATGTTGAGATGAGAGCGTTGGCGATCGCGGCTACGGGCATGAGCGCCCAGGAGCAAAACCTGGAGGTGATCGCGAACAACGTCGCCAACATCAACACCACCGGCTTCAAGCGCTCGCGGGCGGAATTCACTGACCTCATCTATCAGACTGAACGCCTGATGGGAGTCTCGAACCGCGGCCGCGATGCGACCGTTCCCGAAGGGGCCCAGATCGGCCTTGGCGTTCGCACCGCCGCGATCCGCAGCGTCAACCTTCAGGGCGCGCTGACAAACACAGGCAACCAACTTGACCTGGCGATCAACGGGCGCGGTTGGTTCGAAGTGACGACGCCGAATGGCGACACCGTCTACACCCGCGACGGGGCGTTCAACACCAACGAGAATGGCCAGCTCGTCACGACCGACGGTTATAATGTGACCCCGTCAATCCTTATTCCCCAGACGGCCACCGCAGTCACTGTCAGCCAAACCGGCCTCGTAACCGCAACGGTTCCGGGCCAGGCGACGCCACAGCAGCTCGGCCAATTGACGATTGCAAATTTCGTCAACGAAGCTGGCCTCCTGGCGCTGGGCGGCAACTACTTCCAGCAGACAGCCGCGTCCGGCCAGCCGACGACCGGCGTTCCGGGCGACACCGCGTTTGGAATCATCCAGCAGGGCTACGTCGAGGCTTCCAACGTTGATCCCGTCACCGAGATCACCAACCTCATCGCGGCCCAGCGCGCCTATGAAATGAACTCCAAGGTGATCCAGGCGGCGGACCAGATGTCCGGCACGATCTCCAACCTGCGCAGTTAGGCCAACCCGGGAGACCAGCGATGATCGTGACGCGAGCCCATTCGGTCCTGAAAGCCGCGATTGTCGTATTCGCGGCTGCTTGCGCAACCCCTGCTGCGGCGCAGGAAGCCGCGGTCCCGACGCCGAGGGCGGTCATCTATCCGGGCGACTTGATCCTCGACGGGATGCTTGTCGACGTTCCCAACGCCGCACGCGACGGATCAGGGCCGTTCGTCGATTCGCGCTCGCTCATCGTCGGCAAGGTCGCGCGGCTCACGCTGCTTCCAGGACACGCGATTCCCTTTTCGGGGGTCTCCAATCGCAAGCTCGTCTCCAATGGCGCGGAGGTCAAGCTGGTTTTTTCCGAGGGCGATCTCCTCATCATGACCACCGGCGCAGCGCTCCAGGACGGTTCGATCGGAGACATCATCAGGGTCCGCAACAATGACAGCGGCGTCACGGTGTCCGGCGCCGTCCAGCCGGACGGCTCGGTCCAGGTGAGCGGGGGATGATGCGGCGACTGATGATCGCGCTCGCGCTTTGTCTCCTCGCCGCGCCGGCGGCCGCGGCCCGGATCAAGGACATCTCGGTCCTGGGCGGCGCGCGCGACAGCCAATTGGTCGGCTATGGCCTGGTTGTCGGGCTTCAGGGGTCTGGCGACACCTTGCGCAACGCGCCCTTCACCGAGCAGTCCGTCCAGGCGATGCTGGAGCACCTGGGCCTTGATGTGCACGGCGCTTCGCTTCGCAACCGCAACGTCGCCTCGGTCATCGTCACAACCGATCTCTCCGCCGGAATGGAGCCGGGCTCACGGTTGGACGTCACGGTCTCCGCCCTCGGGGACGCGCCGTCGTTGATGGGGGGGACCCTGCTGCTGACCCAGCTCCAGTCGCCGGACGGAACGGTGTACGCGAACGCTCAAGGCGCGGTTTCTGTGACCGGTTTCGAAACCGCCGGTCAGGGCGAAACGCTGTCGCAGGGCGTCCCGACCGCCGGCCGCATTCCGAACGGCGCAATCGTTGAGCATGAACTTCCGTCGTTCTCCAGGGAACTGCGCTCGATGCTCGAATTGAAAAACCCGGACTACGCGACCGCGGTGAGGATCGTCGATGCGATCAACGCCTATTCCCGCGAGCGATTCCGCGCCCATGCGGCCTACGAAGTCGACAGCCGGAGGGTGGAGTTGTTCCGCCCGCGCAATATCTCGTTCGCAAGATTCATGGCCGAGATCGGGGAGCTGCAGGTCCAGCCGGACATGGCCGCCCGCGTCGTTCTCGACGCCCGGACGGGCACGGTCGTCGTCGGTCAGGACGTGCAGATTTCGACCGTCGCGGTGACCTATGGGACGCTGACGGTGCGGGTCGCCGAGCAGCCTCGCGTCTCCCAGCCGGCCCCGTTCTCGAACGGCCGGACAGTCGTTACGCCCAACACCAGGATCGACGTCGAACAGGGTGGCGGACCCATCGCCATTGTCGGGGGCTCAAGTCTCAGAGCGCTGGTCAGCGGCCTGAACCGGATCGGCGTCAAGCCGCCGGGGATCATCGCGATCCTTCAGGCGATCAAAACCGCGGGAGCTCTGCAGGCCGATCTCGTTATTCAGTGACCAGCGCGGCGGCCCCCAGGTCAGGCTAGCGCAAGCCGCGCGGTCGAGGATTGGGCCCATCCTCGAGGCCGACCAATGCCAGCTGCTTCTCTGTCGCAACGCCAGACAGCCCGATCCAGCGGCGCGCGCATGGCTCTTGGCGTTGTCGCCGCTCTGGTTGTCTGTCCGGCGGTCGCTCAGGACGGGCGGGCGCCCGAGAGGGAGAAGCCAAAAGCAACAGTCGACAAGGCGGCGGATGTCGAAGCCAGCCGCTTCTGCGCCAACGTCGCCCCGTCGATCGCCGAGGCGCGGATCGCCTGGCAGACAAGACGCCTCAGCGAACTCGACGCGCAGGTCAAGCAACGATTAGCGGATCTCGAAAAGGCGGAAGCGTCAGTGCAGGAATGGGTGGCCAAGCGAGACGCGAGTCTTAAGGCGGCAAGCGACAACCTCGTCGCCATTTACGCCAGGATGCAGCCGGAGACCGCCGCTACTCAGATCGCCGCAATGGACGATCAAATGGCGGCCGCGATTCTTGGGCAAGCTCAAGGCGAGCGCGGCGGGGGCCATTCTCAATGAGATGGAGGCGGAGCGGGCGAGCAAGCTTGCGGCCGTTCTCTCAGGTGCGACCGGCGGAGAGAAGAAATCCTGATGCGGCCGTTTCCGCCGCTGCTGTTGCTGGCGATCGCAATGTCGATGAGCGGCTGTTGGACGAGCGCCAACGAATTCATGCGCGAACCGTTCTTCTCGCCTGTCGGCTCCGGGCTGGTCACAGACGAGACCGCGAGCATTCAGAGCGCCAGAGTCCTTCCCATCCCCTCTTCCGGGCATGGGCCGCCGCCGTCCCTGTACAGCCAGCCGCGCATCGCCAACGTCGGCGACATCGTGCGGGTGCTTATCGCGATGAACGACAAGGCGACCCTCGGCAACGCCTCGGGCCGCTCGCAAACAACCAAAGACGGCGTTGTTGTCGACTTTGGCTACAACAACGGTTCGGCCGCGGCGTCGTCCAATCAGCCGGCCAAACTTCTCGGCGACCTCTCCTCCTCGGCCTCAACCCAGGGGCAGGGCAACATCGACCGGTCCGAACAGATTCAAGTGTCGGTGGCGGCTGTCGTCACCCGTGTCCTTCCCAACGGCAATCTTGTCATCTCAGGATCTCAGGAGGTTCGGGTCAATTACGAGCTGCGCCAGCTGACCGTCGCGGGGATCGTAAACCCGCTCGACATCTCGCTGAACAACACAGTCGCTTATGACCGGATCGCCGAGGCTCGCATATCTTATGGCGGCCGTGGACGTCAGAGCGACTTTCAGCAGCCGTCATGGGGGCAACAAATTTACGACGCCGCAAGGCCATTCTAGCCGGAGCGCTGATGTCAGATTCCGCCTTGTCCCAAGGCGCCGCCGCAAAGGAGACGCCTAGAGGATCGTTGATCGAACTGGCGATCGTCGTCTGTCTCGCCGCCTCGGCCGGCGCCGCCTTCGAAACGTGGCGTCCCGCAGCCGCGCCAGCGGCGGACAAGCCTGCCGAATTGTCGGCCGGCGCGCCGGCGCAATCCTCGGCGATCGTCGATTTGCCCCCGATCGTAACCAACCTGGGCGCGCCGCAGGATACATGGGTTCGGCTCGAAGGTTCGATCATTTTTGACCCAAAGACCTTGCCGCATCCGGAAGCCGTGGCGGGCCAAATCGGTGACGACATTCTCGCCTATCTGCGAACCATCTCACTGCGCCAGCTTGAAGGGCCGGTCGGACTTGAGAACATCCGCCAGGACCTCAACGAGCGGGCGGCGACTCGCAGCGGCGGCAAAGTGCGCGGGTTCGTGATCCGAACATTGGTGGTCCAATGAAACGGGCAATCTGCGCAGGCGTCGCGCTCCTGGCGGCAAGCTGTCCGGCGGCGGCGCAGACGGTTGACCTCAACGCCTTGATTCCCGCCGGGGGCGCCACGGCGAGCGGCCGCATCATCGAGCTGGTCGCGATTTTGACCGTGCTTTCGGTGGCGCCAGGCCTTCTCATCATGGTCACGAGCTTCACGCGGTTCATCGTCGCGCTCTCGTTCCTGCGCTCCGGCCTCGGCTTACAGAGCGCGCCGGCCAATCTCGTCCTCATCAGCCTGGCGCTGTTCATGACCTTCTTCGTCATGGCGCCGACGTTCGACCGCGCATGGCAAAACGGGCTGCAGCCGCTGATGGACAATAAGATCAGTCAGCAGGACGCGCTCGCCGCGGTCGTCGAGCCGTTTCGAGAATTCATGCTTGGCCAGGTTCGGGAAAAGGATATGGCTTTGTTCGAGGGCCTGTCCAAAGGGCGTTTCTACGTCGCCGACCGGTCCAAAGTGGACTTCAGGCTCCTTATCCCCGCCTTCATGATTTCCGAGCTCCGTCGCGGCTTCGAAATCGGCTTCCTGATTGTGTTGCCGTTTCTCGTCATCGACATGATCGTTGCGACGCTGACGATGTCGATGGGCATGATGATGCTCCCGCCTTCGGTCATCTCGCTACCGGTCAAGATTCTGTTCTTCGTCCTGATCGACGGCTGGAACCTGTTGATCGGAAGCCTGGTGCGTTCGGCGAGCTGATCGAGCGCTGAGAGCCCAATCCAGCGCCAGCCTGGCGCAAGGCCGCGCGCCTCAAATGCGCCTATCCGTCGAGGACGCTTCCATGAGCATTATGAACACCAGCGTTTCTGGCATGCAGGGCAATTCAAACTGGCTATCGACGATTTCCCAGAACGTCGCCAACTCGAACACCACCGGCTACAAGAACGTCGAGACCGACTTCACGAGTTCTGGTCGATCAGATCGGCAACGGCTCGCAGGATTTTGGCGGCGTCTCCACGACCCAGGTGTCGCGCAACGCGCTCCAGGGCAGTGTCATCTCCACTTCAACGACGACCAACCTCGCCGTCCAGGGCGCCGGGTTTTTTGTAGTGTCCGAACTCCAGCGGCACAACGTATCTGACGCGCAACGGCTCCTTCACGCCCGACGCCTCAGGAAATCTCGTCAACAGCGCCGGCTACTACCTGATGGCGGCCAACGTGCAAAACGGCGCTTCGCCGCTCGCGGCCAACTCGCTGACGGGCCTTCAGAAGGTGAACGTCGTCAACGCTGGGCAGACCGCGACGGCGACCACCAGCGCCTCACTCACCGCCAATCTGCCGTCGACCGCGACCCCGGTCGCTCCGGCGAATTTGCCGTCCACCAATTCTCCGGGCGCGACCTATACCGAGGCGACGTCGCTTGTCGTGTACGACAATCTCGGCGGCTCGCACACGATCAATCTCTATTTCACCAATACCGGATCCAACACCTGGGAGGCGGATGCATACGATGCGTCGACGGCTTCCGCCAACGGCGGCTTTCCCTATTCGTCAGGCCCGCTGGCGACGCAAACTCTGACCTTCAACCCTACGAACGGCACGCTATCGTCCGGTTCGCCGCTTTCGTTCACGGTCCCGAATGGCCAGACGATGAACCTCGATCTGAGCAACATGACGCAACTTGCGGCCGGCTTTAACGTGACTGCGGCGACAGCGAACGGCAACGCGCCCAGCGGAATCAGCGGGGTCTCCATCTCGACCTCTGGTTCCTTGACGTTCAACTACGCGAACGGGACCTCGAGCGTCGCCTACGAAATTCCGTTGGCCAATGTCGTGAGCCCCGACAATCTCGCTTCGGTCAACGGCGGCGCCTACCTGCAGACGTCTGCTTCCGGCCCCGTGTTTTTAGGAACCGCCGGCGGCGCCGGCTTTGGCAAGATCGAAGCGTCATCGCTCGAAAGCTCGACCGTCGACCTGGCTACGGAGCTGACCGATATGATCCAGGCGCAGAGCGCCTACGAGGCAAACTCCAAGGTGTTTCAGACGGGCGCCAATATTCTCGACGTCCTGAACGGGTTGAAGCCATAAGCTCGAACAAGCCCGGGAACCTTCGATGAGCCTGTCGACCGCGTTCAACGTCATCACCTCTTCCTTCGCCGCCAATGCGGCGCAGACCGGTGTCGTCTCGAACAACATCGCAAACGTCAATACCCCCGGCTATTCGCGCGAGATCGCGAATGTCGTGACAAATTCCTACGGCGGCGCGGACGTCGCTTTGATCACCCGAGAGGCCAACGCCGCGCTCCTGGAGCAGGTCTCGAGCTCGACCTCCCAGGCGGCGGCGCAGCAGGCGATCTCCGACGGGCTGTCGACCTTAGCCCAAACCGTCGATGACAGTTCATCGACTTCTTCGACCTCGGGCGTCAACCAGAACGGCGCCTCGCCCTCCGCCATGCTCGCCAACCTGCAAAGCGCGCTCACAACCTACGCGGACTCGCCGACCTCGTCGTCCGCCGCCGACGCGGTGGTGTCGGCCGCCTCCGATCTCGCCTCGTCGCTCAACAGCGCGAGCGCAACGGTCCAGCAAGTGCGCGAAACCGCCGACCAGAAAATGGCCTCGTCGGTCAGTACGATCAATTCGCTCCTCAATCAGTTCACAGCCGCGAACAACGCCGTCGTCACCGGGCTTCAGACCGGCGCCAACGTCTCGAGCGCCGAGGATACGCGGGACTCGATCGTGACCCAACTCGCGCAGCAGATCGGCGTCTCGACCGTCATCGCCGCCAATGGGTCGCAGTCGATCTACACCGACAGCGGCGTCACCCTGTTCCAGGACACGCCGCGCACGGTTTCATTCACCGCGACGCCTACGCTTGTCGATGGCGCGAACGGCGGCGCGGTCACCGTCGGCGGCGTGCCGATCACAGGCGCCAATTCGCCCATGCCGATTCAATCGGGCGCGCTCACCGGTTATGCGGCGTTGCGGGATACGCTCGCGCCCGAGTATCAGGCCCAGCTCGACCAGATCGCCGGCGGCCTCATCAACGCCTTCGCCGAAAGCGATCAGTCGGCTACCCCGACACTGCCCTCGCTGCCGGGCCTATTCACTACGCCGGGAGCGACCGGCCTACCCTCGATGTCGGCGACCACGGGTCTTGGCGCCGCGATAGAGGTCAATCCCAATGTCGATCCGTCGCGGGGCGGCAATCCGAATCTTCTGCGCGACGGCGGCGTCTCCGACCCCGGAAACCCGGCCTATACCTATAACATGACCGGGGCGGCCAGCTTCACGGGACGCATCCAGGAGCTTCTCGGACAAATCAGCGCGACGCAGAGCTTCGATCCGTCCGCTGGCCTCGACCCATCGGCCAGTCTTACCGGTTACGCCAACGCCTCGGTGAGCTGGCTGCAAGCCCAGAACCAGCGGGCAAGCGACGCATCCTCCTATCAAAACGCACTTGCAACACAGGCGGCCTCAGCGTTGTCGAACGCGACCGGCGTCAATCTGGACGCCGAAATGACCAACATGCTGAACCTCGAAAACTCCTACGCTTCGACCGCGAAGCTGTTGACGACCGTCAGCAGCATGTTCTCAGCCCTGTTGCAGGCGGCATGACCACCGTGGGCGCAAACTTTGTGTCGACCAACTACCTGGCTAACAGCCTGGTGGGCCCGGTCATGCAGGCTCAGTCGCAGCTCACCAGCGCGATGACCGAGGAATTGACCGGCCAGTACGCCAATCTCGGGCTGCAGCTGGGCGACCAGTCCGGCTACGAACTTTCGCTCAAAGAACAGGTCGGTCAGTTGCAGACGCTGACGAGCGGCAACAGCGTCGTTTCGACCAGCTTGTCGACTGCGCAGAACGCGCTGCAGGCGATCCAGTCAAGCGCCCGGACGACATTGCAGGATCTGGCGGCATGGACGCCCGGCGCCAATTCCGGCGCCTCGCTTCAGAACATGGGCCAATCGGCGCTGCAGTCGCTGATCAGCGGGGTCAATACGACATCGGGCGATCAATATGTTTTTGGCGGAATCAACTCCGCCGTCGCGCCGATGGCGGACTATTATTCGACTCCGACGTCGGCCGCCAAGACCGCGGTTGACCAGGCTTTTCAAACGGCGTTCGGCGTCCTGCCGACCGATCCGGGCGCGGCGAACATCTCCGCGCCGGCGATGCAGAGCTTTCTTTCCGGGCCGTTCGCGACTCTCTTCCAAGGCGCCCCATGGAGCGCCGACTGGTCGTCCGCCTCGAGCGTCAACACGAACGCCGAGATCGCGCCGGGTCAGACCGTCACGACCTCGACCAACGCCAATCAGCCAGGCTTTCAACAATTGGCTCAAGCTTACGCGATGTTGAGCGAATTCGGCGGATCCGCGCTCAGCAGCGATGCGCAGCAGGCCGTGGCCACGGCCGCCGGCTCGTTCGTTTCGCAAGGCGTCGATTCTTTGATCAACCTTCAGGCCGGGCTCGGCTCGACGCAGAGCGCCGTCACCGACGCGAATAATTCGATGAGCTCGCAGCTCACCATCCTGCAAAGCCAGCTTGGCAACCTGGACACCGTCAACCCCACGGCGACGGCCGCCCAGATCAGCAGTCTGACCAATCAGATCCAGATGGCCTACGAGCTCACCGCGCGTCTGCAGCAGCTCAATCTGGCGCAATATCTGCCGATCGCATGAAAGCGTGAAGGACGCGATGTACGAATTTGCTTACAACGATGTGATCGAGGATTCCCGCCAGACGATGCGCGCTCGCGAGCGCGCGGCGATGGACCGCCTGATCGCCATGCTGCGCGCAGCCCAGGAGAAGGGGCCGCAATCGCGCGAGCGCATCGACGCGCTGTTCTACCTCCGCCGCCTCTGGACGCTTTTCATCAACGACCTCAACGACCCGAACAACGAGCTGCCGGACCAGCTCCGAGCCGTGATCATCTCGATTGGCATCTGGATGATGAAGGAGATCGACCGCGTGTGCGGCGGACTGACCAACGATCTGACGCCGATGATCGAAATCAACGAGCTGATTCGCGACGGGCTCAAGTGAAGGGGGCCGCCGCATGAACATCACGCTCAGGGCCGGGGAACGATTTTTCATCAACGGCGCGGTCATCCGCATCGACCGGAAGGCCTCGATCGAACTTTTGAACGAGGTCACTTTCCTGCTCGAGAACCATGTGATGCAGGCGGAGGAGGCGACGACGCTGGTCCGTCAGATCTATTTCGCCGTCCAGATCATGCTGATGGACCCGACGGCTGCTGGCAGCGCCGCGCCGCTCGCCCATTCGCTGATCGAGGCGGCGCTCGGCGCCTATTGCACGCCCGAGTTGTCCGCGGGGCTCAAGAGCGTCGACGTGTCGCTCCTCCGCAGCCGCAATTTCGAGGCGTTAAAAGCCCTCCGTGGCCTGTTCGCACTCGAGGACAAGGAGCTTCAGCCGCTCGCCGACACGCCGAGCGCCGCCTGAAGCAAGGAGAACTCCATGACCGTCAACGCCACCTCCCCCGTCGCTTCCCCTGCCGCATCGGCCTCGACTGGCGCGTCAGCGAGCGCGGCGACGCAGACCCTCGGATACAACGATTTTCTCACCCTTCTCATGGCGGAGATGAAGAATCAGGATCCAACGCAGCCCATGGACCCGTCGCAGATGGTGTCGCAGCTCGCCACCGTCTCCGAGGTCGGACAAGCGGTGCAGAGCAACACGAACTCTGGCCTCGCTGTTGACTGCGACCTCGCTCAGCCAGGCCGAGCAGCTGATCGGCCGCACAGTCACCTCCGCCGATGGGTCAACCTCGGGCGAGGTCGCCTCGGTCAGCGTCGGCAGCGCCGGCGCGATGGCTACGCTGACCAGCGGCGCGACGGTGTCGCTCGCCAACGGGGCGATCGTGCAATGAACGAAGGCGACGCGATCGATCTCGTCCAGTCGGCCATCTGGATGGTGGTGGTCGGCGCCGGGCCTTGCGTCGGCGCGGCGATGGCGGTCGGCGTCGTGATCGCGCTCTTACAGGCCCTGACCCAGATCCAAGAGATGACGCTTACCTTCGTGCCGAAGATGATCGCGGTTTTTGTCGCCGCAAGTCTCACGGCCTCGTTCGTCGGCGCCAAGTTTTCGATCTTCACCCAGTCGATCTACGCGCGGATCGAGCAAGGGTACAAGTAGACTCTACACCGGCCATAACCTCGGAAACTGCGAACTTACCCATTTCGCCAGCGCCGCATTGACCTCGACCGGCTTCTCCTGCGCCATCCAATGGCCGGAGGGAATCGTGACTTCGGTCAGGTTGCTGCAGTGGGCGCGCATCGGCTCGGCGAGGCGCGAAACCAGGGTCTCGCAGATATAATCGTAAGCGGCGTGCATGAAGAGCACGGGCATGTTGAGGTTCCAGTTGGCTTTCCCGCGCTCAGCGTAGCCGAGATTGGCTTGCCAATTCATGTACCAGCTGCAAGGCCCGAAGAACCCATTGCTTTCCAGCGCGGCCACATAGCGATGCTCTTCCTCTTCGCTCAGCACGCCCGGGTCACGCGGCAGATCGGGCGCCGAATTGCTGGGACCGAAGGAGCCTCCATGGGCGCGAACGAAAGCGGTGCGTACAGGCTTGCCTTTGCCCGCCGGATTGCCGGCGCGGAAGAGCGCCCGGACGGTTGCGCCCACGTCGCTCTCGAAGCCGGCCTCCGCGGCCGCAAAATTCTCGCGGTAGAACAATTGGTAGTCCCATTGCGCCGCCGGAAACTTGTCGACCGGATAGACGGCCCGGTCGGCTAGCGGAGCGACGGTCTCGACCGCAAAGCCTTCCGGGATGTAGGGCACACAAAGGTTGGCGACGCCGTGACAACGTTCCGGATGGTGTTGGGCTATCGACCAGACGACCGGCGAGCCCCAATCGTGCCCGACCCAGATCGCCGTCTCCGCCTCGAGCGAATCTAACAGTTCGAGCATGTCGGCGACGATTTCTTCCAGCGCATAGTCTTCGTGCCGCGGATGGACGCTGGAGCGCCCGTAGCCGCGCATGTCGGGCGCAACAGCGCGAAAGCCCAACCCGCCAAAGACCGGAAGCTGCCCGCGCCAAGAGATCGACAGCTCCGGCCAGCCGTGCACGAAGATGATCGGCGTCCCTTGTGCTGCGCCACAAGACAGAAAGAAGGTTGTGTGCCGCGCGCTCTTGGCGACATGCTCCAAAATGGGGAAGCTCACGCTGCTCTCCGAGCCTGGGGCCTCTGCGGCGCCTGAGAAGCCAACGCGCCACAAACTCAGGTAGCCGGCTTCCTCCATCCCGACAAGTCGGCGCCCATGCGAGTTATCGTTCGATCCTCGCGCAAGGTTCGCCGCACACTCTGCCGCCCAGGGCGGCCGCGTGCCGGCGGCTCCTGATGAGCGAGGGCGGCGATGTCATTGACGGCGGTCGGGAGCGCGCCGGCGGCGAACCGAGGCGGCAAGGATATCGCCTTCGCCGTCGGCATCGTTCTCATTCTCTGCCTCTTCTTCCTCCCGGTTCCGGCAGTGATGATCGACTTCGGCCTCGCGCTGTCGATCGCACTTTCGGTGCTCATCCTGATGGTGGCCTTGTGGATCCACAAGCCGCTCGAGTTCTCGGCCTTCCCGACCGTGCTCCTGGTGGCGACGATCTTGCGCCTCGCGCTCAACATTTCGACCACTCGGCTCATTCTTTCGCACGGCGAACAGGGACCAACCTCGGCTGGCTACATCATTGGCGGCTTCGCCCGCCTGGTGATGGGCGGCGATTTCGTCATCGGCATCATCGTTTTTCTGATCCTGGTGACGATCAACTTCCTGGTCATCACCAAGGGCGCGACCCGCATCGCCGAAGTCGGGGCGCGCTTCACCCTCGACGCCATTCCCGGCAAGCAGATGGCGATCGACGCCGACCTCTCGGCTGGCCTTATCGACGAGAAGGTGGCGCAGGCGCGCAGGCGCGAGCTCGAGGAGGAAAGCGCGTTCTTCGGCTCGATGGACGGCGCGTCGAAATTCGTCCGCGGCGACGCGATCGCCGGCCTCATCATTCTCGCCGTCAATATCTTCGGCGGCATCGTTATCGGCGTCACCCGGCACGGCCTCACGCTCGCCGCCGCCTCCGATGTTTTCACCAAACTGTCGGTCGGCGACGGTCTGGTGACGCAGATTCCGGCGCTCATCATTTCCCTCGCCGCCGGCCTTCTCGTCGCCAAGGGCGGCACGCGCGGCTCGGCCGATAAGGCGGTCATCGACCAATTGAGCGGCTATCCCAACGCGCTCTTTCTCGCCGCGCTGACGATGGCGGTGCTCGGCGTCGTTCCCGGTCTGCCGTTCCTGCCGTTCGCGCTGATTGGCGGGCTGATGGCCTCCGTCGGCGTCGCCATCCCCCGGCGCATCGAAAAGGACCGAGTCGCTGAGGCGGCGAAGGCCGCGGCGAAAGACGAGCGGGCCAAGGCCGAGGCGCGCGCATCGATCAAGGAGCAGCTCAAGTCGTTCGAAATCGAACTCGTCCTGAGCAAGGAGCTCAACGCCGCGCTGCTGCCGTCGCGCGACGAAATTGGCTCCCGCATCGCCAAGATGCGGCGCAAGTTCGCTCGCCAGTATGGCTTCGTCGTTCCAGAGATTCGTCTTTCCGACGAAATCAGGGCGGCGCCGCGGACCTATCAGATCAAGATTCATGGCGCCGCGGTCACGACCCAGGAATTGCGGGTTACGGACCACCTCATCATCATCGGCGATGGACCGCGCCCCAATCTGCCGGGCGATGAAGTGCGCGAACCCGCGTTCGGCATACGGGCGATCGCGATTCCCGAGGCGTTCGTCAAGGACGCTAGGCGCGCAGGTTTCAAGCCCGTCGATCCGGTCTCGGTGCTGCTCACCCATTTGAGCGAGGTCATCCACAATAACCTCGCCCAACTGTTGTCGTACAAGGATATGCGCGCGCTCCTCGATCGGCTCGAACCCGAGTACAAGCGGCTGCTCGACGATATGTGTCCCTCGCAAATCTCGCAGTCCGGGCTCTTGGCGACTCTCAAGCTCCTGCTCGCCGAGCGCGTCTCAATCCGCAATCTCAGTCTGATTCTGGAGGCGGTGGCGGAAGTCGCGCCGCACGTGCGAAGACCTGAGCAGATTGTCGAGCAGGTGCGCATCCGGCTCTCCCAACAGATCTGCGGCGACCTTGCCGACGAAGGCGCGCTTGCCGTCTTGAGGCTCGGCGCCCGCTGGGATCTCACGTTCCATCAGAGCCTCAAGCGGGACCCGAAGGGCGAGGTGATCGAATTCGACATCGACCCGCGGCTGATGGAGCAATTCGCAGCCGAGGCTTCTGCGGCGATCCGCAAACGGATGGACGAGCGGCGCTTGTTCGCCCTCGTCACCGCCGCCGAGACGCGACCCTACGTGCGCATGATCATCGAGCGCATGTTTCCCACCCTGGCGGTTTTGTCGCAGCTGGAAATCGCGCGCGGCTTCGAGGTGAAGTCGCTGGGCACGATCGCGTGACCGCGCTCATCTCCGGGGCGATGGCCGCGCCCCACGCGGCGCTCGCGCCAAGGGCCGCGATCGGCGTTTTCGTGCTGTTCTGCCGCATCGGCGGCTGCCTGATGCTGGCGCCCGGATTCTCGAACGCGCAGATTCCGACCCAGGTTCGCTTGTTCGTGGCTCTCGCGGTCACCCTGACGCTGACGCCGCTATTGCTCGAGCGCGTGCCAGGCGCCGCGCTGGGCGACGATCCGATCCTCACCCTCAAAGTGATCGCCGTCGAGTCGCTGGTCGGCGGCCTCATCGGCGTCCTTGTGCGGATGTTCTATTTCGCGCTTGAAGCCCTCGCAGTGGGGGCAGCCACCATGCTTGGATTCGCCAGTCCGTCGGGATTCCAAATCGAGGGTGACGAACCAATGGCCCCATTGGCGACACTCATCTCCCTCGCCGCGATCGCGCTTCTGTTCGCAGCCAACCTTCATTGGGAGCTGCTGCGCGGCCTCGTCGCCTCCTATGACGTCGTGCCGGTCGGCGCTGACTTCAATGCGCGACTGGCGCTGAAGCAGATCGCCGACGTGCTAGGCGAATTGTTCAGGCTCGCGCTGAGGATCGCTTCGCCCTATGTGATCTATGCGCTGGTGGTCAATCTGGCGCTGGCGCTGGTCAACCGCCTCACCCCACAGGTCCAGGTCTTCTTCGTCGCCACGCCGTTTGTCGCCGCGGGCGGGCTGCTGTTGCTCTACTTCACCATCAAACCAGCGATCGAAGCGTTCATTAGCGGCTTCGGCGTCTGGCTAATTTCCGGCTAGCCGATGAAAAGACGGCTCGACGCGCTGACTCGTATCGGCCGGCTTCAAGCGCTCATGCACGATGTCGGCCGCTGGAGGCTTCATTCGCTCGAACGCCAGCAGGCGGGATTGAATGACGATCTGAAGGCGGTCTTCGAGACGCTGGAGGCGGACGAGATCGCCTATGGCGGTCAAGCCGGACTGGTCGCCCGCCGCATTCGCGCATTGCAGATGACGCTCGATCAGCTGGCGCGCGAGCAAGAAAGCGCGCGTCGCAGCGTGCTTATGCAGGGGACGCGCTCGAAGCTTGCGGAGCTCGCGATCGAAGCCGCGGCCCTAGGCTATCGGCGCTTGAACGAGCGCAAGGCGCTGGCCGAGATCATCGAGCAGGCGATCGCCCGAAGCGCAAGCTCGACGTAAGGCTAAAGGAGGACGCTTGCTCTCCTACGCACCTTTCGGGGCGCTCAATGGCTTTCAATCCTCGTACAGATGTCGTCCTTGAAGTGGCCAGCGCGGCCGATCCGTCGCGCGCGAGCCTGGCCGCACAGCGGCTCAACGCGGTCGCGGGCCCGAACGCCCCGGCGGCCGACTTTGCCGCCGACCTGGACCGGGCGGCTCCGCCCGCGAGCGCCGCCGACGCGCGGTCGCGTCTCGCAGAGGCGCCAGGGGGACCGGACAAGCTTGGCCAAGCAAAGACGCAGTTCGAGGCGATGATGTTGAATTCGTTCGTCGGCGAAATGTTGCCGAAGGATACGGGCGAGGTCTTCGGGCAGGGAATGGCCGGCGATATGTGGCGCTCTATGCTCGCCGAGCAGGTTTCGATGCAAATCGCCAAGTCGGGAAAACTCGGCCTCGCCAGGCGCCTGTTCGCCACCCACGAGCTCGCCTCACATCCGGGGCGCATTGGCGAAGCCGCGAAGGCGCTGGGCGAGCCTGCGGCCCAAATGAGCGCCAACATCCTGTCGGCGCCGGCCGCCGCCGAGCCTGAAAATGGCGCTGTTCTGTTTCCCGGACGCAAACGGACATGAGCCAATCGGCGCGCCGAGCCCAATCTCCGGCGGCCGCCGCGGCGTTGCCGATCATCGAACGTCTCAGCGCGACCGTTGAGGCGGAGAATCGCGACCTCGAGCAGGGCCGGCGCGCCAAATACGAGGCCTACAGTCAGAGCAAGAATCAGGGCCTGCTCGAGCTCAGTCGCGTCATTCCGGCGCTCAGCGGCGCAACGGCGGCCGGGCCGCTGCGCGACGCGCTGGCGGAACTTCACGCCCGGCTCGAGATCAATCGGCGGGCGCTGGCGGTGCAGCTGAAAGCCTGCGAGGCGGTCTCGGACATCATCGCCCGCGCGATTCAGGACGGTCAATCCGACGGAACTTACACCGCCCTCGCCTGGAGGCCGGCGCGCGAATGATCAAGGCCATGCTCATCGGCGTCGCGGCGATCGCCGCCGTGATCGCGGGCGAGATGGGAGCCGACAAGGTCCTCGCCATGCGCCAGGCCCGTTCCAGCGCCGCCGTCTTAAGGACGACGGAAGCGCGCAAGACGCATGAGATCAACGTCCCTCGCATCAAGGACGGCGCGATCAAAGGCTACGCGGTCATGCTCCTGAGCTACACCGTCGACTTGAGCGCGCTTAAGGCGGTTGCGATGGCCCCGGATTCGATCCTCGTCGACGAGGCGTTTCGCTATGTCTACAACGACGATACGATCGACTTCGACCACCTCGACCGCTTCGATTTCGTGAAGATGAGCAAAGCGCTCGTCGCGGCGACCAATGCGCGGGTGAAGAGCGACGTGGTCGTCGACGTTGGCGTGCAGGAATTCACCTACGAGCCGGCCAGCGAGACCCGCGCGCGTCCGGCGCCTTAGGCCGCTCGCGTCGCCTCAGCCTTGGAGGCGGCGATCAGATCGACGAATCGGCGGAAGAGGTACTGGCTGTCGCGCGGCCCCGGCGAGGCCTCGGGGTGATATTGCACCGAGAACGCGGGCCGGTCGGCAAGCGCGATGCCGCAATTCGAGCCGTCGAACAGCGACACGTGGGTTTCCTCGGCGTTCGCGGGCAGGCTTGCCCGATCGACCGCGAAGCCATGGTTCATCGACACGACCTCGACCTTGCCGGTGGTGAAGTCCTTGACCGGATGGTTGGCGCCGTGATGACCCTGCGGCATTTTGACGGTCCGCGCGCCGACCGCGAGCCCCAGGAGCTGATGGCCGAGGCAGACGCCGAACAGGGGCACCTTGGTCTCCAGGAGCGCCTGAATCGTGGGCACGGCGTATTCGCCGGTGGCCGCCGGGTCGCCGGGTCCGTTGGAGAGCACGACCCCGTCGGGCTTGAGCGCCAGGATGTCCTCGGCGCTCGCCGTCGCTGGAACCACGGTCACCGCGCAGTCGCAGTCGTTGAGGAGTTTGAGGATATTGCGCTTGGTCCCGTAGTCGATCGCGACCACGTGAAAGCGGGTCGCCTGCCGCGGGCTGTAGCCGTCTTCCAGAGTCCAGCTCGTCTCGCCCCAATCGTAGCGCTGGGTCGAGCCCACCGAGGGAACGAGGTCCATGCCGTCGATGCCGGGCCAGCGTGCCGCCTTGGCGCGCAGCGCGTCGAGGTCGAAGGCGCCGTCGGGCGAATGGGCGATCACCGCGTTCGGCATGCCGCGCTCGCGGATCAGCGTGGTCAGCGCGCGGGTGTCGATGCCCGTGACGCCAATGACACCCCTAGACTTGAGCCAGTTGTCGAGCCGCCCGCGAGCGCGAAAATTCGACGGACCCGCAATGTCGGCGCGCATGATGGCGCCGATCGCGGCCGGCGCCGCCGCGGGATTGACGACTTCGATGTCCTCGTCGTTGACGCCGACGATCCCGATATGCGGGAAGGTGAAGGTGACGATCTGGGCGGCGTAGGAGGGGTCGGTCAGGATCTCCTCGTAGCCCGTCATCGCCGTGTTGAAGCAGATCTCGCCGACCGCGGCGCCGCTCGCCCCCACTCCGAAGCCCTCGATAACCGCGCCGTCCGCGAGCACGATAACGCCGGTCGCGATGCGCGGGCGCCAGCCGGAAGACGGGTCATCCGGGCTCGGCGAGAGGGCGGGGCGTGTTGCGCTTGACATACGGGTGTGCTTAAGCGCCGCCCTTCACGCGCGTCAAGCTTGGCGCGCCGGTTCCAACGAGCGAGGAGACTCATGCCCAGTTCGGCGCCGTTGCGCGAGGCCGTGGCCACGCGAATGAAAGAGGCGATGAAGGGAGGCGACAAGGTTCGCGTCGGCGCGCTCCGCCTCATCATGGCGGCGCTGAAGGACCGCGAGATCGAGGCGCGCGGCGCGGGCAAGATCGTCAGCCAGGCCGATGAACTCGCGCTGCTCACCAAGATGATGAAATCCCGCCAGGAATCCGCAACGATCTACGCCGAAGCCGGACGCAAGGAGCTCGCAGAGCAGGAAAACGCGGAGATTAAGGTGATCGGCGAATTCCTGCCCAAGCAGATGGACGAAGCGGCGGTGATCGCTGCCGCCAAGGCCGCCATCGCCTCGACCGACGCCAAGAGCGTCAAGGACATGGGCAAGGTCGTCAACGCGCTCAAGGCGGCTCATCCCGGCGAAATGGATTTCGCCAAGGCGAGCGCGATCGTGAAGGGGCTCCTCTCCGGTTGAGGGAGCGGGGCCCCGCGCACAAGTTTGCGCAGGCGAATGATTTGAGGGATTTAAGTGCGCTTTTGCGCCGCTTTCGAGCGCTTCTTTTTGGTTGAGGGCGGGGAGGCCTCATTTCGCCAGGCGAAACGAAACCTTTCGCTTGTGAAACCTTAAGCCTCTGAAATCATTGGGGGCGGCGAATCAGCCGTTTCGCGGTTTTCTTTGTTATCAAGGGCTTGAGGTCGATTTCGTTTCGCTGCGTTCGCGCGAAGGACCGGCGAGGCTTGTCTGACCGCTAGCGCCTCGCGCGCCGTGTCGAGGCGGGCGAGCCGATCTTCCGTCTTGTCGACTTCGTCGCCCATCCTTTGGTGTATGCCCTTGAGCCGCAGGCGGTCCGACGCGAGGCGGTTCAGATGGTCGAGAATGCGAATAGGCATGCGCCGCCGAAGGTTTTCCCGCGTCGATCTGGCCGCCGATCAGGTCGAGCGCCCGCTCGAGCCGCGCGATCTGCAGGAGCGCAAAGTCGTCGGCCGGATTGGCGTTGCGCCGATCCAGCTGTTCGTGGACGATCTGCTGGACACGACGGAGGCTGAGGTTTTCTGAAGCCGCGATGGCGCGCATCAACTCGCCGCCCATCAGGCGGGCGAAGATCCGCTGCGCGCGCTTATGCTCCTCGGTGAAGGATGGGGCGGGCTTTGAGACGCGGGCGGGCGCGGGCATGCGGTTCCTTTCGACCAAACCGCCAATATCGCACACCTTCGGCTAATCGGAAAGAATTTGTCGAGAAATTTCATCTGGCTTCGCCAAACGGCCCCATCCGAAAGAGGCTCGCCACGGTGGGAGCCGCAATGACGCGCCGCGCCATCCGGGAGCTTTTGCGCTAGTATGGCGCTCATGACGGACAGGGTCAGGCGGCGGCTCACGACGCTCCTATGCGCCGACGCCGCGGGATATACCCGCCTCATGGGGGCGGACGAAGCGGGCACGCTGGCGACGCTGCGCCGGCGCCGGGCGGCCATGGCGACGCTGATCGAGCGCCACGATGGGCGCATCGTCAACACTTGGGGCGACGCCGTCATCGCCGAATTCATGAGCGTCGTCGAGGCGGTGCAATGCGCCGTCGAGACGCAGCAGGAACTCTCCAGCCACAACGACGAGCTGCCCGAAGAGCAGCGGATGAATTTTCGCATTGGCATCAATCTGGGCGACGTGATGCTGGAGGGCGACGATGTCTATGGCGACGGCGTCAACATCGCGGCGCGACTGCAGGAACTGGCCGAACCGGGCGGAATCTTGATATCCGGTCCGGTGTATGAGCAGGTGCGCAACAAGCTGTCCATCGGGTTCGACTGCCTCGGCGAACAAAGCTTGAAGAACGTCGCCCATCCGGTGACGGGCTATCGCGTGCTTCACGGCGGCGCCCCGCCGCGGCTGCCGACGTCGCCGCCCGAGCCGAGAATGAACCCCCCGGCGCCTCCAGATCGTGCGGAGACGGGCTTGTCTCGCGCCTGGGAATGGTACGCGAGGTTGCCTCGTGTCAGCGCCGCGATGATCGCCATCACAGTCTTCTTGTTTGTGATCAACGTATTCAGCGGCCTCCACAAGATCTGGTTTCAATGGCCCGCCGCGGTGCTGCTGTTGATCGCCTTTCTGCGGGCCGCGAAGGGGCCCAGATCGTCGTAGGCCAGAGGGACCGCTTCAGCGCCAAGGCTTCGCGCCGCGTCGAGACGGCCAAGCCCCTGGCGGCGCGGCGCCCCTTCGCGACCCGCGCCCCAGAGCCTTCTGCAGTTGAGTTTAGGCGAGGATCGCTCCGCTGCGCCTCCTCCCCCCTTAGCCCGTCGAGAGGCGGGCGTCCTTCGGGCGCCCTATGGCGGGGGAGGACAGAGGCGGGGGGTCGCACGGTCCTATGCGACAAGCCAGCGATGGCGCATTCGATAATCTCCTCGGTCCGCACGACCCCCCACCCTTAGGGCGTTTGGGAAGAACGCCCGTCTCTCGACGGGCTATGGGGGTGGGGGCGCTAACGCCAGCAATTCCGCCGAAATGGAGTAGCCCGCTAGGCAGGAAGGATCTCAGCTCGTCATCTTCCAGCTTCCGTCCGGCTGCTTGCATCCCAACCCGCGGCCGCGGTTCGGCCGGCCGGCGACATAGATGGTCTGCGAATAGGCGCGGCAGCCGCCGCCCGTCGGGGCGCCCGGCTCGATAAAGCCGAATACGCCCTTGGCGCCGCGCCACGAGCGTTTCTGACCCGAATCGAGCGCCGCCACCTGCGCGTCCCAAGCCGCCTCGCGGTCGCCGTCTGTCAGTGACGCGCCGACCGGGCCGCCCAGGACGCCGCCGAGCGCCGCGCCGCTCGGAATCGCCGGGGCGGGAATCCCTGTCGGCGTGGGCGCAACACTTGTCGTTGCGGGGCCGGCCGGCATCGTCGAGCCGGTGACCGGCGGCGCGCCGTTCGACCCGACGCTTTGACAGCCAGCAAGCCCGATCGAGCCGAGCGCGATGATGAGAAGGGTCGCCCGCATTGATCCGATTCTCCCGGTCGTTTGAGATTCGCCGACGGCGGAATAAGACGTCAGACGCACGGCAGCCTTAAGATCGCTCGCAAGCCCCCGAGCGGGCTTTCGTCGAGCTCGAGCGAGCCGCCGTAGATCGAGGCGAGTTCGACCACGATCGACAGGCCGAGGCCGGAGCCGGGCCGTGACTCGTCGAGCCGCTTTCCCCGCTCGATCGCCGCGGCGCGCGCGTTTCTGTCGAGGCCCGGACCGTCATCGTCAATCTCGGCGACGAGAAATGGGCTGGGGTCCTTTTCGGCCGCGATCGCGCGAGCGGCGTGAATGGCGACCCGCTCGCGCGCCCATTTTCCGGCGTTGTCGAGCAGGTTGCCGATCAGATCGGTCAGATCCTGCGCTTCGCCGCGGAACCTGAGGCCGGGCTGCAGCTCGACGTCGAAGGTTAGAACCTGCTCGCCGTGCAGTTTCTTGAAGGTGCGGACGAGCCCCTCGACGACGGGCTTCACCTCGGTCGCCGAGCCGAAGGTCCTGGCGCGAGCGGCGGCGCGCGCGCGGTCGAGGTAGAACGACACCTGCCGGCGCATGATCTCGGCCTGTTCGCGCACCTTTTCCTTGAGGCTCGCGCTCTCGGAATCGGCCTCGTTCATCAGCACGCTAAGCGGCGTCTTGAGCGCATGGGCGAGATTGCCGACCTGGGTGCGCGCGCGCTCGACGATCTCGCGGTTGGCGTCGATCAGCTGATTGACCTCGGTCGCCAGCGGAGCGACGTCCTGCGGAAATTCGCCGGCGATATGTTCGGCCTCTCCGCGGCGGATTGCGGCGACCCCTTCCCGCAGGACCCTCAGTGGGCGTAGGCCGAATCGAACCGCGAGCGCCGTCGAGCCGGTCAGCGCCAACGCCAGCGTCAGGAACGTCGCGGCGAGCGCCAATTCGAAGCTGCGCTCCTGCGCCTGAATCACGTCGGCGTTGGCGGCCACCTGCACCAGGAACCGCCCGTCATCGCCGGCGTCGATTTGCCGTTGGATCATCCTCACCTCATGCCCGCCCGGCCCGACCGCATAACCACTGAGGATGGCGCCGGGATCATTCCCTACCGCGACCAGTTGGGGCAATTGGGTGGCGAACAGCGACTTCGAGGCGCGGATTTCCGGCGGGTTCACGTCGGTGCGGGTGATCTGCCAGTACCAGCCCGAGAACGCGAGCTCGAATTGCGGCGCGATCGCCGCCGGCGTGATCGCCTTTCCCTCCTCGTTCGGGACCGCGACATTGGCGACCAGCGCTTTGAGGTAGACCCCAAGCTGTTCGTCGAAATTGGCTTCGGTCCATTGCTTGTTGAGCGCGCTCAAACCGAGCCCGGCGAGCGCGAGGATGAGAATGCTCCAGAACGCCGCCGATAGGAAAAGACGCGAAGCGATCGACCGCGCGCTGAGCGCCTTGACCATGAAGACCTGTTCCCTCTCGCGGCGGGGCGCCAGATCAGCGGCGACTCCACCTACGTGAACGCCATCCCCGACCACCCCGCGCCCGATGCGCACTGCTCGTCCGAGAATGGCGCGCGTTGCGCAAGCGGCGCTCCGCCCTCAGACTACGCGGTCCGCAATGATTTGAAGGTTGCGCGCATTTCGGAGACGAAGATCGCCGGCTGTTCCCAAGCGGCGAAGTGGGTGCCCTTGGGGAGCTTGTTGTAGTGGATGAGGTTCACATACGCCTTCTCTGACCAGCTCTTCGGCGCTTGATAAATTTCTTCCGCAAACGCGCTCACGCCGACCGGAAGCTTGACGCCTCTCGCGTCGAAGAAGCCGCCTGCCGGCAAATTATGCGCGCGTGTCCCAGTAGAGACGCGCCGAAGAGATCGCGGTGTTCGTCAACCAATAGAGCGTGATGTTGTCGAGAACGTCGTCGCGGCTCAGCCCTTCAGGCTTGCCGTCGAAAACGCGGACGATCATCTGGTAGCTGCGAATGTCGTGATCGAGTATCCAGCCCGCAAGACCAACCGGCGAATCGACGAGTCCGTAGAGCGTCTGCGGACGAAGCGCCATCTCGTTGGCGTAGCCGAGGCCGTTCTTGTAGAAATCATCGAGCTGATCCCACGCGTGCTTTTCCTCCGGCGAAAGGCCTGCGGGTGGCGGGCCGCCTGCGGAAAGCGCCTTCGAAACATCGGGCGGAACCGTCGCCGCCATGTTGGTGTGAATGCCGAGCAATCCCGGCGGCTGCTGCAAAGCCATCACCTCCGAAATGGCATTGCCCCAATCGCCACCCTGCGCGACGTATTTTGTGTAGCCGAGGCGTTGCATGAGCGTCGCCCACGCTTTCGCAATGCTAACGGGGTTCCATCCCGGCGCCGTAGGTTTGCCCGAGAAGCCGTAGCCCGGCAGAGACGGAATCACGAGATGGAAAGCATCGGCTGCGGTCCCGCCATGCGCCGTCGGATTCGTCAGCGGATCGATGATCTTCATCTGCTCGATGATCGAGCCGGGCCAGCCGTGGGTGACGATCATCGGCAGCGCATTGTCATGCTTTGAACGAACGTGAATGAAATGAATGTCGAGGCCGTCGATCTCGGTGATGAAGTTCGGCAGGGCGTTGATCTTTGCCTCGCACTTGCGCCAATCGTGCGAGTTCACCCAATACTGCGCGAGCTTTTGCATGGTTGCGAGCTGGACGCCTTGCGATGCATCCGCGACCTGTTCGCGCTCCGGCCACTTGGTCGCCTTGATGCGATTGCGCAAGTCGACGAGGTCGGCTTGCGGGGCCTCGAAATGAAACGGACGAATAGCGGTGTTGTCAGCCATGGTCTTCTCCTCCCCTAAGGCGGTGATTCAATTTGCGTCGCAGTAAAAGCGGAAGGCCTCGGCGAGGGCCGCTTTACGGCACTTCCCGCACCGCGCCGCGCGCGGCGCTGGTCGCGAACGCGGCGTAGGCGCGCAAAGCCGTCGACACCGCCCGTTTGCGGGGCTTCGAGGGCTTCCACGCGCTTGCGTCCTTGCGCTCCATCTCCGCCCGGCGGTGGCTCAGCGTCACCTCGTCGATAAGGACGTTCATCGAGCGGCCGGGGATATCGATCTCGATCACGTCGCCTTCTTCAATCAGGCCAATCGCGCCGCCCTCGGCCGCTTCCGGCGACACGTGGCCGATCGAGAGGCCCGAGGTGCCGCCGGAGAAGCGCCCGTCGGTCACCAGGGCGCACGCCTTGCCGAGCCCGCGCGATTTGAGATAGCTGGTCGGATAGAGCATCTCCTGCATGCCAGGGCCGCCGCGCGGCCCCTCGTAGCGGATGACGACCACGTCGCCAGCGGCCACCTTGCCGCCCAAGATGCCTTGCACAGCATCGTCCTGGCTCTCGAAGATGCGCGCTGGGCCTTTGAATTTGAGGCTGCCGGCGTCGACCCCCGCCGTCTTCACGATCGAGCCGTCGAGCGCGATGTTGCCATAGAGCACCGCGAGGCCGCCGTCCTTGGAGAAGGCGTGCTCGGAATCGCGGACGACGCCCTTGGCGCGATCCTCGTCGAGCGACGGATAGCGCGCGGACTGGCTGAACGCGACCTGGGTCGGCACGCCGCCCGGCCCGGCAAGGAAGAACTCGCGCGTCGCCTTGCCGCTCGCGCGCCTGATGTCGTTGCGCGACAGCGCGTGCTCGAGCGACTCGGCGTGCACCATCCGGACGTCGCGATTGAGCAGGCCGGCGCGGTCGAGCTCGCCCAGAATGCCCATCACCCCGCCGGCTCGATGGACGTCCTCGACATGCACGTTCGCCACGGAAGGGGCGACCTTGCACAGGCAGGGCACCCGTCGCGACAGCCGGTCGATGTCGGCCATGGTGAAGTCGATCTCGCCCTCGTGCGCGGCGGCGAGCAGGTGCAGGACGGTGTTGGTCGAGCCGCCCATGGCGATGTCGAGCGACATTGCGTTCTCGAACGCCTTGAATGTGGCGATGCCGCGCGGCAGCGCGCCTTCGTCACCCTCTTCGTACCAGCGCCGCGCAAGATCGACGACAAGATGGCCGGCCTCGACGAACAGGCGCCGGCGATCGGCGTGAGTCGCCACCACCGTCCCGTTGCCGGGTAGAGACAGACCCAACGCCTCGGTGAGGCAATTCATCGAATTGGCGGTGAACATGCCCGAGCACGAGCCGCAGGTCGGGCAGGCCGATCGCTCAAGCACCGCGACGTCGGCGTCAGAAACTTTGTCGTCCGCCGCAGCCACCATCGCGTCGACAAGGTCGACGCTGCGCGCGCCGGTCGAGAGCTTGACCTTGCCCGCCTCCATCGGCCCGCCGGAGACGAACACCGCGGGGATGTTGAGGCGCATCGCCGCCATCAGCATGCCGGGGGTGATCTTGTCGCAGTTCGAGATGCACACTAGCGCGTCGGCGCAATGGGCGTTGGCCATGTATTCGACGCTGTCGGCGATGAGCTCGCGCGAAGGCAGCGAATAGAGCATGCCGTCGTGGCCCATGGCGATGCCGTCGTCCACGGCGATGGTGTCGAATTCCTTGGCGACGCCCCCCGCCGCCTCGACCTCCCGCGCCACCAGCTGGCCAAGGTCCTTCAAGTGCACATGGCCGGGCACGAACTGGGTGAAGGAATTGGCGATGGCGATGATCGGCTTGCCGAAATCGCCGTCCTTCATGCCGGTCGCGCGCCAAAGGCCGCGGGCGCCGGCCATGTTGCGGCCATGGGTCGAAGTGCGGGAGCGATAGGGAGGCATGTTTCGCCTATAGGGTAAAAGGACGCCGGGGGAGTGGCGAGGGGCTGGCGCGCCTGCGCCAATTGACCGTCATATTCGCATTTTAATCCGCCCGACAGCAAGGGCGCGCTTCCGTACTTCCTTTTGGAAGGGCTGGGGGTGCGGCCCGCGAATTGACTTCGCTCCGCCGGATTGCGAGAAACGGCGCCTTCGTGGCGGCCCCGAAAGGGGCGAACGCGGCGCGGGTGTAGCTCAATGGTAGAGCAGCAGCCTTCCAAGCTGAAGAGTTGCTATTTCGCCCCGCTTCACTGCGCCTCACGATCCTAGAAATCGCTTGATTTTACCTGCGTGTTTGTCGCACATCGTGGCAGCGCGTCTCATCACAGCGCAATCGAATTGCGTGCCAATTCCGTGCCAGGACTCACCGACATCACCGTCAGGACTTTGCCCGAAGGGTTGCACCTCGACGCCCGGTTGCCGTGCTTCGGAATCCGCGTTGGGAAGAGACGGAGAACGTGGATCATCATTAAGGGAAAGAACCGGACCAAGATCTCTCTAGGCCACTACCCTGCGATGTCCCTCGCGGATGCACGCAAGCGGGCGATGGCGGAGCTCTCTAAGTCAGCTTCACCTTCTGAAGAAACAGCCATTATGCCCTCGTACGCGGAGGCCCTTGCAGCGTTCCACGCGATACACGTTGCCGATCTTCGTCCTCGATCCGCCTACCAGCTTTCGAGGAACTTGAAGCGGCACTTCCAATGGACGAAGTCACTTGATCAGATCACCCACCAAGACGTGCTCACCGCATTGGACGGCATTGAAGCCCGGAGTCAGCGAGCGCATGCCCTCAAAGACATTCGCACTTTCTTCAATTGGTGCATTCCACGGTATCTCAAAGCGTCACCTTGCATAGGCATCAAGAAACCCGCTCAGAAGCCGCGCAACCGCGTCCTGGCCGACGATGAGCTGTGCAAGGTCTGGAAGAGGGCGCGGGAGATCGGCTATCCGTATGGAACGATCGTTCTGCTTCTGATCCTCACGGGGCAGCGGCTGGGGGAAATCGCTGGTTTGCGCTGGGAATGGATAGAAGGAGGAATGGTGACCTTCCCCGGCGAAATCACGAAGAACGCACGTGTTTCAAAAATCCCTCTCGGGGTGATGGCCCGCCGCATCATTGACGAGACACCACGCCACTCATTGCTTCTTTTTCCCGCAAGAGGCCACGCAACTCGACCCTTCAACGGCTTCGGCGCTAGCAAGGAATCTCTCGACCGGTGCGGAGTTGAGAATTTCACGCACCATGATTTGCGGCGCACGTTCGCGACGAGTATGGCTCGGCTCGGCGTGCGTCTCGAAGTCACTGAAAAGTTGCTCAATCACGTCAGCGGGAGCATGGGCGGAATCGTTGGTGTCTACCAGCGTCACGATTTCATGGACGAGATGCGCGAGGCAATCTCTCGTTACGATGGATGGCTCTCACATATCCTTGCGACGACTCTGTGAAGCGCCTCGGCTCCGCCATATGGCGCGATGTTTAGGTTCAATTGCAATAATTCTCATAGTTGCGGCGGTCGGTACAGTAAGAGCCCACAATGTTGAACCGACCGTTCCGGACGTTGGTCGTCCTAACGACTATGAACTTCCCATCGGGAACTGCATCGGGGGTGCGGTTCTTACAATCGATGATTGCAGCGCAGACCTGCTTGGCTCTGCGAACCTCCCAATGCGTCGGAATGTCTCCAATCCACGGAATGCCTGACGATTTAAGAGGAACATCAGGGTTGATCCCCCTCGTGACAGCACGATGGATGATGGCTTGCTTCTGCTCATTTGAGCAGAGAAATTACCTTCCGCTTCGCCCGAATGGCTCGGTCCAGCCGCCCGTTTGCCCAGTCCAGAAATCGCACGATCGCCGCTTGCTCATCGAGTGGGGGCAGGGGCAGACATTGAACTCCAAAGGTGTCGTAACGGAAGTCGGTAGCGCTCACGGATTCCGCGGGAAAGTGCCAAAACCCATTGTGATCGCGCCATTTCGCGAATGAGAAATGCGTAATAGTGTGCATTCACGTTCGGCTTTGGCTGACACACGGCGTAGACTGGCGTCGCTTTTCCATCGCTATCCGATACGCCCACCGCGCCAGCGAACGCATCCATAGCGTGGATTACTAAGTCTCCTTTTCTTACGCCCTGATATCCGAACTCGTAAATTGCCTCTGTGAATCCACGTAATCGGCGATTCGCCCGAAGGGTCACAACACCATCTCGAAAACATGTTACGACCCCGGCCCCCTCCTCAACAGGACGTTCAAGTTTGGTGAAAAGCCGCTTCGCTCGCTCTTGCGACCAATGCGCGGGCATCTGCGCCGGAGCGATGGTAACTCGGGTATCGTTTGAGCCCCGCGATCATGCTGTGACCGTCAGCAAATCGCCCAGCAGCCCTTCGGTCTCTTGTTCTAAAGCGAGGATGTCGGCACCGATCTCTTCAAGCGTCAGCATAGGCGGTGGCTTATAGAAATGACGGGTGAAGCTGATCTCGTAGCCGATCTTCGTGGCATCCTCTTTGATCCACGCATCGGGCGTATAGGCCAGGACCTCGCGTCGGAAGAATGCCACCACGTCCGTGGACGCTACCTTTATTCGGAGGGTGTGATGCGTTCGGCTGCACCCGCGTGCCGAATGAGTGTGTGAATAAAGAAGCCGTCGTTGACCGAATCATAGCGGGTGCGATCAGCAGATCGGTTTTCGGTCCATTCCCACCATTCAGCGGTCCATCTCGCGACAGCGGCTTCTGCCGAAAAGCGGACGTCCATGCCGTAAATTCGAATCTCGCCCGACGGGCCGGACAGATGGAGCTCGGTACTCTAAATGTCCTTGTAATCGCAGCGTAGTGCCAAAAGCGCATCGGAGCGGGCGGTCGGAAGTGTGCCACGCATTAGTGCTGGATCGATCATTGCCTTGGGCTGGTCAAGTAGGACGAGACACAGCAGGAAATATCCATTTAATTACTCCGATCGACGAGAGCACAAACCACGTGATTGCAACAACTTGGATTGGGTGAAACAAAAGACTTGTAGCATACCGCATGCGTGTGGCGGCGAAGAGCAATCCCACAGCGGGCGCTACTGCCACGATGGCAAATACAGCTGCCTTCAAAGACCTGGTAGGCAGATCTTGTATTACGTCTGACAACGCTAACTTGCCCGCCTGGCGTGTCGCCCAAATGACTACGCAATAAGATACAGTGAGAGTGGCTATCGACGCTCCAATGAACAATCGGCCCGGAAGCTTGACGCCGAAGATTTCCCAAGAAGTATCGAATTCATCGTATTCAGCATTCAACTTTCTGCCCGCATTCTCTACTGTAAGATCGCCAATGTCATACATGCGGGCCGTCAACGCCGGAAAGTCGAATCCACCGGGCTCGTTTAACGCATTCCCATAGTCGCCTAAGACCGGATCGTTCATTGGGTCCGTAATTGTTTGCCAATCTCGCCAATTTCGTGGCTCAGTATCTGCAGCTTCCTGTCTTGAATAACCCGTTTTTAAGCGGACTCGGTTTGAAAAATAGCCTCTTAGAAAATTTGCATCAATGCCAACGGCCGATTGAAGGTATTTTTCATCTCCCGCTTGCAAATCGAGACAATATGAACCTCCATTGATTTGAACTAATATTCTTAGATCATTTAGAGTATCGGGGACAATTGGTTTGAATATATGAGTGTGGAACGCACAATTGATTAAGGGCTCCGGTCTTTTCTTAGCTTCAGATTGGTATACGTAAACTCCAATGTGCTGAACTATTAAATCTGGTTTCGAGGCGAGTTGTGAGGCTATTTGTTGAATACCAGAATAAACGCCAGGTTTATCAAGCGATGTTTCCGCGAGTGGTTTGTGTTTCTGTTCGCCTAGTTGATTAAGCTCTGTTACTATGGCATCTATAAATTTAGCGTTTACGTATATTGCGTTCGGAGCATGTTGAGCTAAAACCATCTCGACAGCTTGTTTTACTGTTTGCGTGGCCGCGGGAAAAGGGCACTCAAAGCTTCCTGTGTATCCGAAGTCGCCTGAGAGCCTTATTTTACTTCCGAGTTCTTTAGTGCGATCTAGAAAAAGTTCTCTAAGAACCGTGTCAAAATTCGGTGCAAGATGCGCGACTGTCGCACTACACGTGTCCTGAAAGTCCTTTAGCGGACCACGAAGCAAAAGCTTTATCTCTATGTTTGCATCCCGAACGCTCTGCATCTTGTCCTCAGACAAGCCGAAAGCAACCAAGGCCGCCGTGACGAGCAGAATGACGTTAAAAGCCCAAGGCCCTACCCTTGATCCAAGAGGGTGCTCGGAGTCCTTTGACACTGGCATCGCGCACACAGGAGCCCCAGGTTGGAGAGGCTGGGACTGTATAAGCTGGCAGCTATCGTGCCAAACTAGAATAGACTAGGGCTGACCCCGAGGGATGGCGCAATCCCTTCCTTGGACTTCATGAAAGTCCTGCTCCGCGACCCTGGACCTACGCACATCGTCCGTTTTTCAGGGTGACAAGCAGCATGGACACTATCGGAGATGTTGGATCCGGGCGGACGGGCAGGAATGCACGGCGGCGGACGTGGTCGGCTAATTAGAAGCCTTACTGGATCGGGATGGCTTGAGGCTTCGATGTACGCACCTTACCGACCCCAAGCGTCGGTACAGGAGACGACGTCGGCTGCGGTGGGGTGTATATTGCGGCTGGACGTCGATCCGGCAAAAACCGCCTTAATTGCTTTCACCCGTTCTTCTGAAGTGCGTCGTTCACCCCCTCTGCAGCTGTTCCCGGCGTACTGCCCCAGCATGCAATCGACCAGTCTCGCTTCGTCGGTCTGGGCAGCGCAGAGTCTTTTCCAGGTTGCCGGTGTCCAGACATAGGAGATGTCGGCGCCCCATTTCTGGTTCGGCCCCGTTGCCTTGAAGTCTTGATTTAAGAGGTTTGGCGCGACCGGAAAGGCGTGCAGGCTGTCGGTCGTTCGTTTGAAGCGCCGCCTCTGCCGTGCCTTGAGGGCATTCTCTCGCATCAGCCGGGCGACCCGATGACGACCGATGGTGATCCCGTCATCGCGAAGCTCGAGCGTCATGCGCGGGCTGCCGTAGGTTGCGTTCGACAGTGCAAAGGCCGAGCGAATATGGGTCAGCAGCACCATGTCCTCATTCTGTCGACGGCAGTGCGGTCGATCCTTCCAGGCAAAGTAGCCGCTCTGGCTGACGCCAAGAACCTTGCAGAGACGCTGGACGGGGAATTCCTTCTTCGCCGCATCGATGAGACGGAACCTCATCGACTTCCCTCCTTGGCGAAAAAAGTCGCGGCCCTCTTCAGGATCTCGCGTTCCTGCCGCAAGATCTCATTCTCGCGCCGCAACCGCTTCAGCTCAGCCGCCAGGTCCTCTTGCCGTTCGGGCAGCGGCGCCTCGATCTCGTGCTCACGGCGCTTGTCGAGCCAGCGCCGCAGCGTCGAAAGGCCGACGCCGAGGTCCCTGGCGATCTCCGTTTGCGTCCGACCACTCACCTCAACCAAACGAACGGCTTCGGCCGCAAATTCCTTCCCGAACCGTCGCTGCGGCTTGCCCATGAAATGCTCCTCTTTCCTTCAGAAGAGCTCTCCACTTTCCCAAGGCAAGTCCACGGTACCCCCTGGCCAAAAAAACCGGTCGTAGACGGAATGTGACAGAGGCGCGAGGACCGACCGTTCACGAAAAGCGCTTTGAACGCGCCGGTTCGACCCAAAGCGGAAGGTCGTCGCAACCGAACTAATGTCGCAAATCGACGTGAAGCGGTCACTGCGGATCGACACCCCGATCTCAGCCTGGCTGCCGCGGTCCAAAGATGACATGCTTCGACAGGTACAAATTTCGCCCAGTAGCTTCATGTCCATTTGCGTCTGCGGCGGGGGGTTCGCGCCAATGGCTGACATCAAAGGCGTTCCGCGCAAAGCGAATGTTCCGGGCGCCACGCGTCAGGCGGCCGGAATTGGACTGATCGTCCTCTCGACGGTTTCGATCGCGATTGTTCCGAGCCTCGCCAAGTTCGCCTATGAAGGCGGAAGCAATACATTGAGCGTCATCACGGGCCGAAGCGTTTTATCCCTAATAGTTACGCTCCTGTTGATCTTCGTATTCGACAAACCGTTACGGATAGCAAGACGCCCCATGGTCATCGCCCTGGCCATGGGGCTGGCCTATGCCGTCATGCTCTATGGCTATCTCGGTGCCGTCAACTACCTCGCGGTCAACCTGGTGATCCTCATCTATTTCATTCATCCATTGCTGGTCGGCTTCATGGTCATCTTGATGGGCCAGGAACGGTTGACCGCGATTTCGGTCGGAGCGCTCGTCGCCGCTTTGGTCGGTCTCGGCCTCGCCATTGGCTTTTCCCTCGGTAACCCAAGTCCTGCCGGCATCGGCCTCGCCACGATGGCGATGGTCATGACGGCGTTGGTCGTTGTCGGCAATGCTCAGGCCGTACGCGAGGCCCCGGCGCTCTCTGTCGGGTTCTACATGATGTTGTCGGCGGCGGCGACGCTCGCGGCGCTCTTCGCGTTCGTCGGAGCGCTTGCCCTCCCGGCCACGGCGCTCGGATGGACCGGGTTCATCGGCGTCGCCGTCGCCTCGACCGTCGGGACTCTCCGCCTTTCTTGGCGGCATGGCGGCCGTCGGCGCGGCGCGTGCCGCGATGATCAGCAATCTCGAACCCATCCTCGGGGTGCTGTTCGCCATTGTTGCCTTGGGAGAACGGGTGACGCTGGTGCAAACTGTCGGCGTCGGCATCGTGATCGGCGCGATTTTTGTAATGGAATGGCGGCGTTGATGCCATCAGGCGCGGGACGGCGAAGCAAAACTTGCGCAGGTCGCTGACAGGCACACCCAATTCTTCGGCCGCATCCGTGACGCTGGCTCCATGCCGGACCATCCTCAACTACGTCAGGGAACGACCGCAATTTGCGCACTGCTGCCGCAGTCTGTTGTCGACGTAAACCCGACATTGCGGATCGCGGCCTTTGGACGCCTCAGTTGGGCGGTGAGCGCGCCTACAGGTGTCGCACCGGGGAAGGGCCGGTGTCGGCGCCATTGCGAGCGCAGAACAGGCTTCACCGCGCGAAGTGGAATACCCTGCCGCGCATCGAGGCCCTCTTAGCCCGAATCACGACCGCTCACTGCTCCGGCATCCCCGCCTTGCGCAAGCCGTCGTACGTCCGCTCGTTGATCTCGAAGAAGCGTGGATCGCCGTGCTTTTCGGAGACCTCGGACTTGTAGTGGGCTTTCCACGCCGCGATCGTCCCGAGCGGCCCGCTGGAAGGCAGCGCAAGGTAGCGCTGCAGCGCCTCGCGAGATTTCCGCATCATGATCCGTCAAGGCGAGCGCCGCCACAAGGATCACATGCGTGTACGGGATATAATTCGGATTGATCGCGATCGCGCGGCGAGCCCAGTCAGTCGCCTGGTCATACTTCTTCAGCCCGAAATTGGCCCACGCCTTGAGGCCGTACCAGTAGAGGAGCGCCGGATCGTGCAGGCTCATCCGAATCGCCTTGTCGAAATATTCAATGCTTTTGTCGGGTTGCCCGAGGTAGAGGTAGTCGACGCCTAGGTTGGCTACGGCGTCCGCGAGGGAGGGGTCGATGGCGAGCGCCCGTTCGTGTTCGGCGACGGCTTCCTCGGTGCGCCCTTCAGACTGAAGAATGTTGCCCTTCACCACGTGGGCCACAGCGTAATCTGGATCGATGGCGAGCGCTTTCGACTCCAATTCGAAGGCCCGCTTCATGTCGCCCTTAGGGTCGCCGGAAACGCCAAGCGACGCCTGCATGGAGAGCTTGATCCCCGATACAGTCAGGGCGAGGACATTGTTGGGATCGATGGCGAGCGCCTGTTCGCAGAGCCGGTACTCTTGGTTGACAACGTATGAGCCCTTGATTTCGCGGCTTCGCATTGAAGAGCCAAATCCTGGGCTTCCGGATTGGCCGCGGGCGTCCGTTTGACGCGAGCGCCCTCGGCCTCGATGAGCCTGAAGGTCGAGTGGGTGCGCTAGATGCGCGACGATCGCGTCCTGCGTCTGCAACAGATCGGCCCGGGGCGTGTCGAATTGTTCGGCCCACAGATGCACGCCGCTCTCGGCGTCGATGAGCTGGGCGTTGACCCTCACCTGATCGCCGTGGGCTGCACCGAGCCTTCGAGAACATAGCGCACGCCTAGATCCTTGCCGATCGCCTTGGCGTCGACCGGCTTGCCCTTGAAGGTCATGGCCGTGTTGCGCGCGATGACGAAGCCGCCACGGAGGCGCGCCAGGCGGGCGAGAGCGGTGGTCAATTCGTCGGTCAGGGCGTCGACGAGGTAGTCCTGTCCCGGATCACCCGAGAGATTCGCGAACGGTAGCACGACCATCGAAAGCCGCGCGGCCTCGGCGGGCGCGGTCCTGGCGACGCTTGCGGGCCGGTTCGCATTGAGGAACCACAACGCGCCGCCCGCGACCACGACCAGCAGCGCCGCGAGCGCGGCGGCGAGCGGCGCGAGCCCGAAACGCCTTTTCTGCGGCGTGGGCGCTGCGGGCGTCACGGGTTCCGCCGCCTTCGTGGGCTTCGCTTGCGCGGGGACGCCGACTTGCAGCGAATAGGCTCGGATCGGCCTTTCGATGTTCTTGAGTTGAGTTGGCCCGAGATCAGTGACCTCCATGTCGAGCCGCCCGCTCACCTGTCGGTAGGCGTCCTCAGACAGACAAATTGCGCCCGGCTTGGCGATGCCTTCGAGCCGCGCGGCGATATTGACGCCGTCGCCCATCAAGTCGCCGTCGCTCTCCTCGACGACGTCGCCCAAATGAATGCCGATGCGAAATTCTATGCATTTGTCGGGCGCGACGCCCGCGTTGCGCTCGACCATGGCGTGCTGCACTTCGAGCGCGCAGCGCACCGCGTCGACGACGCTGCGAAACTCGATGACGCTGCCGTCGCCGGTGCGCTTGACGATGCGGCCATGATGTACGGAGATCGTCGGATCAATCAGGTCGCTGCGCAGCGCGCGCAGTCGCGCCAGAGTTCGATCTTCGTCCGCGCCGGCGAGCCGGCTATAGCCGACCACATCCGAGACTAGGATCGCCGCAATTTTCCGGGTTTCGCTCATGGCGCACCCTCGCGCGTCATCCGGCATAGCACAAAAGCCGTCAGGCCGCTGGTTATATGTTGAGAGCGAACGAGCCGAAGGAAGACGTGGAGCCAAAGGTCGAACGGCAGATTGCGTCGCTTTGACCCACTCGCCGCCGGGAATGGCTGCTTTTTGCGCGAAGCGGCCGGCTGGTGTGGTGTCGACGTAAAGCCGCAGGTCGAGGGCGCATAGACCATGTGGGACGGTCTCAGGCGACAAAAACAGTGAATTCCGCCGAACCCCTAGGGAATTTTCCATCGACGCTGCCAGCGGTCTTCTCATTTGTGATCGATGCGAAAATCCGAGTTTTTCAACGCTATCTGCGCATTCCGGCCAAAACCCGGCGTCGACGGATACTGTCGTCGAAAGGGTCAAGGGCCGGAGCTTCTTTAGGGGTCGACACAGCAGCGTTTCCGACCTGCGCTCGGCCGTCCAAGCGTCAGGGACAACTTTCGCCTATTCAGGGACCGCGTACTAACGTTAGACATGCTTCCTCTGCCGCGCCTAATCATAGACTGGGGCGCGCTTTGGGCTGTTGGGCTGGAAGGTCGCAATGCTTCCGAAAGCGGAATTGGCCTGTTTCGTGATCGCCGACATATCGGGCTACACGCACTTCGTGTCCGGCGTCGAACTCGATCATGCCCAGGACATCATCGCCGATATCATGGACACTCTGCTCAGGGCGCTGCGTCCGCCGTTCCGCCTCGCCAAGTTCGAAGGCGACGCAGCTTTCGTCTACGCCCTCACCGACAAGGTCGATGGGGCGCTCATGCAGGATTCGATCGAACAGGCCTATTTTGCTTTCCGCAAGCGGCTCCGCAGCATCAAGCAGGCCAGCTCTTGCGAGTGCCAAGCCTGCAGCCGGATGCAGAGCCTCGATGTCAAGTTCGTGGTCCATCACGGCGAGTTCATCCGGCAAAAGATGTCAGGTCGCGAAGAGCTCGCTGGCCGCGATGTGATTTTGGTCCACCGCCTCCTTAAGAACGAAGTCGGCAAGGCGTTTGGCCCGCATGCCTATGCGCTCTATTCCAACGCCTGCGTGCAAGCGATGGGGATCGACCCCGCGGGGCAAGGTCTCCTCGAGCATACCGAGACCATCGAGCATATTGGCGAAACGAAGTGCTGGGTCGGTCAATCTTGAGCAGGCGTGGAAGCGGGAGACCGAGACGGCGCGCAACCTGGTTCAGCGCACCGGCGCCTATATATTCATAGAGAGGGATTTCGCCGCGCCGAAGCAAGCCGTGTGGGACCTCGTCACCTCGCCTCAGCACCATGCCCGCTGGCAACGAGCCGACGGCGTCGTCGAGAACAATGCGCAGGGGCGTCGTGGCGCCGGCACGCAGAACCATTGCCTGCACGGCAAGGACGCGGTCATCGAGGACATCGTTGACTGGCGCCCGTTCGACTATGTGACCCTGACGGCGCTGCTGCCGATCCCAGGCGCCCCGAAAATCCTGTTCTCCTATACGTTCGAGGAACGCGACGACGGCGGCGCCCACTTCGAATTCCGCGTCGCGAAGCCGAAGCCGAAGGACCTGCCTTTTTATGAGCGCGTAAGGCCCACGATCGAAGCGAAGTTTACGGCTGGATTCGATATCCTGCGTACAATGGTGGCGGAACAGGCGACAGCTTTGACGGTCGAGAACGAGCCGGCTCTGCCCGTCTCTCGCGTGCGTTTCCTGACGCAGCCGTTCCACGCGCGCTAGCACGTCGGCGGAGACGACCAGTCACTCCGGTTGACCTGCGCGCGGTCGGGGAAATGACGGCTATTTGCGCATTGCGGTCGTCAACAGAGTGGGTTGCGAACGCCCGCCATCCGCCCTTTGCGCCGGTTCGTTGAGACAGAATGCGTGCTCAGGGCGGAGTTCCCCCGTCCAATGGCCGTTCGGGAACTGCCGCTATCAACTGAACACTGCGCTTTCAGGCGTCGCCGAGAAGGCAAGCAATCCGCCGAGGCTGTGCGAAAAATAGATGCCCTCGACGACACTCTTTCGACAGGTTCGCGGTTCACCGAAGCAATCGCGGGCGACGGCGCGCTTGTGTTCGGTCACGCGCGCAAGTTGGGCCTTGAGGGGATCCCTTCGCGCCGCGCGCGCTGCTTGCCCGAGCCATTCGCCAGCGCATAGATGCTGTCGGCTATTCGTTCAGGTAGTTCGGTGTGGGGGAACCGCCAGTGAGGAGCAATGCTCGCGCGCTCGCGTGCAGGCGAGGCAGAGCAGCCCGGCGTTCGGTTTCATCGACGAGGCCGGCGTTGCAATCAGTCAATACTGAAAAACACAATCGATATTGTGTCCGTAAGGGCATACCGCAGCGGACGTAACACACCTCAGAGGGGACGCGTCCGTAAGGGTTGACATCCGCTTACGGACATGTGTCTATACGGACGTCATGTCAACGGACGATCCGTTATGAAAACGATTCTCTACCGCCGCGTCAGCACGAGCGACCAGACCCTAGAGCATCAAGTCACTCAGGCGCGCGCCGCGGGGTTCGCGATCGACGAGGTCGTCTCCGACAATGGTGTGTCTGGCGTCTCGACCCGCCTCGCCGAGCGCGATCAAGGCAGGCGGTTGTTCGATCTGCTCCGCCGCGGCGATGTGCTCGTTGTCCGCTGGATCGACCGGCTCGGGCGAAACTACGCGGACGTGACCGAGGTCATCCGCGAGTTCATGAAGCGCGGCGTCGTCATTCGGACCGTGATCAACAGCCTTGTCTTCGACGGCGCGACCAAAGACCCAATGCAGATGGCGGTACGCGATGCGCTGATCTCGTTCATGGCGGCCCTCTCGCAGGCGCAAGCCGAAGCGACCAGAGAAGCGCAGCGCGCCGGTATCGAGCATGCCAAAGCCCGTGATGACGCCTACCGCGGCAGGAAACCGTCCTTCAAGCGCGAGCAACTGGATCAGGTCCGCGACATGCTGACAACCGGGACGTCAATCAGCACGATCGCCAAGACGACTGGCCTCTCGCGGCAGGCAATCTACCGCCTTAAAGATGATCCTGGATGGGCCGAGGGCGTGCTGGCGACGTGGGCGGCCTAGACCCTTCCATTGCAGGCGTAAGCAGCGGCTGGCCGCACGGCAGGCTGCCGCCCGGTGCTTGAAGCACATAGGGGCGGCAAGCAGCTTCCGCTTTGCCTCGCTTCGACCTGCGATGAGGGGACATACAACCTGCCTAATCGGCATTTATCGCCTCGAAGCTTTGAACGAACGCCTTGAGGGCCACCATGTCCAATCCGGCGGCAAAGGATCAGGACGGGCTTTGCAGAACGCCCGCATGATTTCGGCGTGGCGATGCGCCGACACTTGGCCATAGCCGACGAATGTCGTCGCCTCGTTCTCGTGCCCCAGATTTTGGCTCCAGACCTTCCATTCCTCAGGGGTGCGGCACATTCGCTGACCAAGGCGAACGAGCGTGTCACGAAAGCTGTGCGGTTTGGCGTAGGGAAGCCCAGCAGCGTTCGAAAGCGTCGCCGAAAATTCGTCGAATTGGTCCGGCTCCGCTCCACGGGGTTCGAGACAGTCCTTGGGCGATGAACCCATGATCTTCGCCTCGACCGATTTGGGTCGATGGAAAAATCGGATCGTCATCTGAAAAGACCAGATCGTTCTCTCAGCATGGCCACATAGTCCGCGACGATCTCGAGCGGCTCCGGACCCACTGGGAAAAATATGGACGTGAAGGTCTTGCGACCCTTGGTCCGGACCTCGCGTGCGTCCTGGAAAAGGGTTTGCGCGCTCATATCGACATGCTTCAGCCGAAAGGAGGCTAGCGCCCCGTCGCGCGCGCCGGTCAATATCGCGAAAGCGACTATCGCTCGGTCCCGCTGCTCGATGGTGGTGTCGGTCGGCATAGACCCGAGCACGCGCTTGATTTCTTCGAGTGTCGCGACACGCTTCTCGCGTCGCGCCGAGGCGATGCGAAGGTCCTGTTCTGAGGGCGAGAAATAGTTGGCGTCATTGGGGTTGAGGGCCGAGCGAAAGCCTGGTTCGCGCGAGAGCCAAAGGAAGAAGATTTCGCAGGTGCTTGAGCGTTGACGTGACGGTCGCCGCGCTCAGTGGCCTGTCCTTGGCGTTGGTTTCCTCGGCGAGACGAGCGCGAAAGGACCGCGCCTGCTCGATATGAAACTTTCGGAATGGCTTGTAGTTCGTCGATGCTTCGAAGCGCTCGATCGCGCGCAAGGCGGCGTCTATCGTCCCGTTCTGCTTCCCGTTAGCGGCCTCCAAATAGAAAGCGTAGTCCCGCTTCACGCGCTCGTTTTCAGGGCAGTATTTTGACATGGGTTGTCACACCCTTTCAGAGTGATCATTGCAGTGGGGCAAGGGCGTCTCGCTTAGGACGCGAGTCCGGGCGTCGCATTGAAACCGTCAGATCGCCCGCCGCCGAACTCAGCTTGGCTAGCGAAGTCCGCCTATTCATGGTCGATGCGCATTCCGGGCAGAGACCCCGAAGCTTCCCGAGCTTCGGCCCATCCGGCCAGAATTCGACCTCGTCGAACGCGGGGCGCTTCGGTGCCTTGCATCGAAAGCAAAACAGGCGACCTGGCCCGCAGGGTTGCCTCCGCTCCCTGCTGCGCCGGCCAAGGAACGTGATGATGTCAATACCTCGGAATATCGCAGGGTAGACTCCCACGACCGCTTCTAGGCCGTTCTTCTGCCAATTGCGTATGGTGCCCGGGGTCGCGCCGATTGCCTTCGCAGCCTCGCGGACGTTGTAGGTCCGCCGTCGTCGTAGATGACGGACGCTATGCTTGCGATTCGCCATCGCTAGCGCCCGAGGCGCTCAATCAGGCTGCGAATATCCTGGACCCTCCAGGCTGTTATCCGGGGACCGAGCTTCACAGGCTGGGGGAATGTGCCCGCCTTTACCTTCCGCCAGAGAGTCGCAGAAGAAAACGGGAAGATCCCTGGTATCAGCTGCGATTGGCGGACATATCCCGTTTCCGGCAAAGAGCCGAGAGGGTTGGAATTGTTGGGCATGGCGCGATGCTCCGTGAGGCGGAGTGGCGCGACATGGAATAAGCTCGCCCCCGATCGTGGAGTTGCAAGTCCGCGTGGGCGCTTGTCGCTGAATGCTACTGGACATTTGACCGCTTCCTCAGACGCTTCGGCCAATTCCGGCGCGTCATCTGCGGTTGCTCATGAACTACATGCGTCTTCGGTTGCCTAGCGAGCGAACGACGTTCCCATGGGCACTTGATGGGCGTTCAAGTGCGCACTTGGAGGGCGTTCGCGTTCACTTGCGGCGCTTGGGCAACTCGTTGTCGCGCTCAAGTTTCGCGATATGCCGTACAATAACGGGATGCGACGGCACCTTGTCGTCGAATTTGAATTTGATTTCCTCCGCAAGCTTAGCCTGAGAAAGGCGAGGTTCCTTAGAGCGAATTTTCTCAGCCTCTTTCTTGATGAGGAGTTGCCACGTCTCGGCCGCCTTGGCGCGCCGCCGAACTCCACTCGCCCGTCCGGCCCGTCCCGCGCCGGCCCGCGATGCCAGCGCTGCGGCAGCTAACGGGCGCATCGACCGTTCCGCTTCGGCGTATGCCCAAGTATACCCGAGCATGCAGGCATCATCCATAGCGTCCAAGAACTCCATCCCAATTCTTTCGCGACTACGATTATTGGAGTGCCGCCATTTCCAACTCAGCGGCAGAAAACGCTCGCTTATAAACACCGACTTGTATAACGCAGAATATTCGTATCCTTTCTTGTTATAATTATCCGACGCCTCTCCAACTGAGGCTCGATCTATTTTTTTCAAACCATGATGATTACGAACCCGGGCAAGTATTGAGTATATTCCTTTATTACCATGCCGATACGTGATCGCTGTTGCTCCTCGCATTATTATTGGTGTATTTAGTGCTTTGTACAATCCAGTCTCGTTCGTGATCCCTACGAATAAATGAATCTCCGCTTTGTCATGCAACGGCACAAATTCATTGTCCTCCATGTTCATTATGGCTCGATGCGCTCTGATGCAATCACCAGCATTTACAATTGCGTCTGGTGTACGAAGCTCAAGTTCATCCTTTATCCAGGTTTTGGCAATGCGCCTCTTCTTCTCTTTCCTTAAGTATTCTGCATATTTAACGTCAGTAACGTTGCCATACACCTCATGAGGCGTTGGCAGTGCATTTTTTTCATATTCCTTTGCCAATCGAAATTCCTCTGAGACTTCAGCCCTCAGCTGATTAAGATCAAATTTTCCATACCAAGGAAACCAAATAAAGGGTAATGTGCTTGTTCTTCGTGGGGGATGTCCATCAGCGCCGCCCAGGTGATCCATTGTTCATTCGTCAGGGTTTATTTCGCTATGACGCAGATCGAAACGTATTCCCTCAACTTCTCCAACGCGCGTCTCGTGCATGATCTTCCCCAGCGCGTGGTTCCTTGCGCGTAACCTAAGGAAATCCTCATCGCTCAGTTCGAGTGTTGACATCGCGCATCTCGCGCACCGGGGGCGCGACGGCAGCGGGGGGTGCGATTCCGCTTTCGGCTGGCCGGCCTAGCCACCGCGAGGCGTCTTTCGGCCGAGTCGGTTTGACGCCGTCCCTCTGAGGTCGCGCTTTGCGACGGCTCACGTCAAGATTCACCTCGCTGTATCCACAAGCAGAGGCCACGGCGTAATCGTGTCGATGGGTGCGGACCATCCGACGCAGCCATGCGCTGTCGGCCCGGTTGTCACGGATGCGTTGCACGGGTAGGCGCGATCGGCTAGAAAGATATATTGATTTCCGTGCCAGAAGCGTGCCAACAACAAACTCAAAAAAGACTTAAGGTATTGAATTAGCGGGTGTAGCTCAATGGTAGAGCAGCAGCCTTCCAAGCTGAATACGAGGGTTCGATTCCCTTCACCCGCTCCAATGTCTCCAAACCTGTAGCGGCGGGGTCGAGTCGGCAGATTCCGTATTCCGCTGCCAAATTCGGAATCAAGGTCAAGTTTTGTTCCGCTGGAGGCGCCCCTCGGCTTGTGCAATCGGGTCGGGGGCTGGAAACAATGTGGTTTCCGCCGCGCGCCGCTCCGTGGTAGGCGGTTCGCGCTGCTTTCACATGGCCCCGTAGGACCGCCAAGGCTGAAGCGACGGGACAATGGACCCCATCATATTGGCGCGCCTGCGCGACCTGCCCTCGGTATCCGCAGTTCTGAACACTTCCGCGGCGGCGGTTCTTCTCGAGCGCTATGGCCAAAAAGCCTCAGCCGACGCGATCCGCGCGACGATTGAGGTCGCGCGCATGGCGGTGCAAGAGGGCGCGGGCGTCGTTCCGACCGCCGAGCGTCTCGCCAATGAAAGCCGCGCCCGTCTGGAGATGGAGGACCGGTCCGGCGCGCGTCCCCTGTTTAACTTGACCGGCACGGTCCTCCACACAAATCTCGGCCGGGCGGTGCTCGCAGAGGCTGCGGTCGAAGCCGCCGTCGCGGCGATGTGGAATCCGGTGGCGCTGGAGTTCAATCTTGCGGCTGGAAAGCGCGGCGAACGGGACGACCACGTCAGGGGTCTCTTATGCGACCTGACCGGCGCGGAGGACGCGACGGTCGTCAATAACAATGCCGCCGCGGTGCTGCTTGTGCTGAACACGCTGGCGAACGGCCGTGAGGCAGTCGTGTCGCGCGGCGAGCTCATTGAGATTGGCGGCGCTTTTCGCCTGCCGGAAATCATGGCTTCGGCGGGCGCGCGACTCGTCGAGGTCGGCACGACCAATCGCACGCATGAGAAGGACTATCGTTCGGCGCTGAACGAAAGGACCGGGCTGATCCTAAAGGTCCACACGTCGAACTACCGCATTCAGGGCTTCACCGCCGAGGTCGGGACGGCGGATCTCAGCGCCATCGCCAAGGAGGGGGGCGTTCCGCTCGCCCACGATCTTGGCTCAGGCACGTTGGTCGACCTCACGCAATACGGGCTGCAGGCGGAGCCGACAGTTCGGCAGGCGGCCGCCGCCGCGGACGTTGTGACTTTTTCCGGCGACAAATTGCTCGGCGGGCCGCAAGCCGGTTTCATTGTCGGCAAGCGCGACCTGATCCAGATGATCAATCGCAATCCGATGAAGCGCGCGCTTCGCGTCGACAAGATCAGGCTCGCCGCCATCGAGGCCACCCTTAAACTCTATCGCGATCCCATGCGGCTCGCCGAGCGCCTTCCGACGTTGCGGATGCTGACGCGGTTGCGACCTGAGATCGAGGCGCAGGCCCGGCGCATGCTGCCCGAGGCGGCGGACGCCCTCGGCCGCGACTTCGCAGTGGAAGTCTGCGAATGCGAAAGCCAGATCGGATCGGGCGCGCTGCCGCTCGAAACCATAGCAAGCGCCGGTCTCGCCATCGCCTCCAAGGGGAAAGGGGGCGGGCTCGAACGCTTGTCGGCGATGCTGCGCGAACTGCCGCGACCTGTGATCGGCCGGATCGAGAAGGAGCGCCTGGTGCTTGACCTGCGCTGCGCGGGCGAGGACGAGGCGTTCCTCTCCAATCTGTCGCACTTCAAGGACATCGCCCAGAGGCGGGCATGCGGCGCGCCCACTGAGGAGCAGACGGCGACGGACGCGGGCCCATGATTGTTGGCCTCGCCGGTCATATCGATCACGGCAAGACGGCTCTGGTCAAAGCGATGACGGGCGTCGCCGGCGACCGGCTGAAGGATGAGAAGGCCCGCGGCATCACCATTGATCTCGGCTTCGCCTACATGCCTACGCGATCGGGGGATCGTGTCGGCTTCATTGATGTTCCGGGCCACGAGCGCTTCGTTCACACAATGCTCGCGGGCGCAAGCGGGATTGATTTCGCGCTTCTGACAATCGCCGTCGACGACGGGATTATGCCGCAAACGCTGGAGCATCTGGCGATCCTCGACTTGCTTGGCGTCAATCGCGGCGCGGTGGTCCTTACAAAGGCGGACCTCGCTTCGCCTGAGCGCATCGAGCACATCGCCGGCCAAGCAAAAGCGATGATCGCTGCGACAACGCTCGCGCATGCCGAGGTCCTGACGGTCTCGGCGCTGACCGGCGAGGGCGTGGATGCGCTGCGCGCCCATCTCGAAGAGGCGGCGGGCGCGGCGCCCGATCGTACAGCAGGCAAGAGGTTTCGGCTCGCGATCGATCGCGTCTTCACGCTCTCCGGCGTCGGGGTCGTGGCGACCGGAACGGTGCTGTCGGGTTCGGTCCATCTCGGCGACCGAGTTCAGCTCAGCCCATCCGGATTGTTCGCGCGTGTGCGATCTCTTCATGCGCAGAACCGCCCGGCCGAGTCGGCGCATGCGGGCGACCGCTGCGCGCTCAATCTCACGGGCCCGGGCATAACAAAAGACGCGATCCGGCGCGGCGACGTCGCGCTCGATCCCGAACTGCACGCGCCAACCGACCGCATCGACGCCCGCATCCGGATCTTGCCGACCGAGAAGAAGCCGGTCGGTCAATGGTTCCCTGTCCGGCTTCACCATGCCGCGGCCGAAGCCGGCGCGCGCATCGTCCTGTTCGACGACAAGCCGATCGCGCCCGGAGAAGAGGCCAACGTCCAGCTCGTCCTTGATCGGCCGATCGCCGCGGCGGCGCATGACCGCTTCGTCGTTCGGGACGCATCGGCCCAGCGAACGCTGGGCGGCGGCCTGTTCCTTGATCTGCGCGCCAAGGCGAGAGGGAGGCGGACGCCGGAGAGGCGCGCGCAGCGCGCGGCGCTCGAGCTGGCCGATCCGTCGGCTTGCCTCGCGGCGCTTCTGGAAACGCCGCCGTTCGCCTTTGACCTTGCCGCGTTTGCGCGAGATCGGGCGCTCTCCGCCGAGCGAGCGGATCAGCTGGCGTCGGAGCTAGGTCTTGTCATTTTGGAGTCGGGAGATTCGAAGAGTCGCGGTGAGCCGCGAGCGTTGGGCCCTCTTCGCGTCGGCCATGCTCGAGCGGATCGGCGCCTATCACGCCGAACATCCGGATCTTCAAGGATTGGGACGAGAGCAGCTGCGGGTCGCGTCGCAGCCGAAGCTGCCGAAGCCCGCGTTCGACGTCGCCTTGAAAAAGCTTGCCGGCTCGGGCCTGCTCGTTCTGGAAGGAGCGTTCGTCAGGCTGCCATCGCACGAGGTGCAGCTGACGCCCGAGGATAAGGCCGCGTGGGAGATGATCGCGCCGCTTCTCGGCGGGGCCGCAGCGATTCCGTCCGCCCAGAGTGCGCGACCTCGCGGCCGCGACCGGTCGCGCTGAAAAAGATCTGCGCCGCGCCCTCAAACGTGCGGGGCGCATGGGTTGGGCCGACGAGGTGGCGCACGACCATTTCTTTTTGCGGTCGACGGTGAGGGAGATGACCACGATCGTTGCGGACCTGTCGGCTGCAGCGAAGGACGGCTGTTTTTCCGCCGCGCAATTCCGCGATCAAGTCGACAACGGCCGCAAGGTGGCGATCCAAATCCTCGACTTCTTCGATCGGCATGGCGTGACGTTGCGCAAAGGCGATGAGCGCCGGGTCAACCGGCATCGCCTGGATTTGTTCGGGGGGCCATGTCAATCCGGCGACGAGAATGGAGGAGAATCGTCCCCGGTGGGGCGCCCGGACTTCAAATCCGTGTGGGGCAGCGAGCCTGTCTCAGGTGGGTTCGACTCCCACTCTCTTCCGCCAACGCCGCCAGGAGCTTCTGGCCTCAAATCGTCGTAGCCGTTGAAAAGGTTAGGAAAACAGGCGGACGAGGCGTCTTGGCGCGCCGGAGTGTGAGGCTTGTCACACTTGCCCACGCGAAATCGTGTTAGTTGGGTTGCTGGTTGCAGAGGGAGAAAGAACGTGATGACCACTATGAACATCAAAATTCTTGCAACAACAGTGTTTGTTCTCGTCCCCGGTCTGGCGTTCGCACAATCCGCCGGCGAGACGCTGGCCAACGTCACTAAAGCAAGCTCACTTGTGCCGTGGCTGGGGAGCGGCGCCAATGGCTCGGACGGCGCTGGATCCATCACGCCGTCCCGTGGCGGATTCGATGCACACCATGCGACCGCGCCCTCGTCTAAGCCGCCTATCGCTTTTCGCGGCCAACCCCCGATGTAGCTGACGGGGCGGCTTTTATAGCCTGGAGTCAGGCGCCGCGCCGCGCCAAATGACGCGGACGGCGCTTAGGGCTGGACGACTACGATCGGCTCGCCGCGTTCAACCGATCCGAGAATCGCAGCGCGCGGATCGCCTTCTTGGATGCGCGAGCAGATCCTTGGCGCGGAGTTGGCGTCGCAGGCGATCAAGCAGACCGCCCGAAGTCTGCGGATCGGTCAGCAAACGACGTCGCCAGTCCTCGAGGCCCACAGGCAAATCAACGCCGTCTCCATAGCTCGACCAATTGCGCTCCGACGCGCCGGTGAAGTAGGCCGCCTGGACAAGGCTCTCCGCTTGGTCGAGCAGCGGGACATCGTCAAGGCGCAGACGGACGGTGACGCCGGCGCCCCGCGCCATTTCGAGCGCGTGGCCAAGCAGGCCGAAACCCGTGACATCGGTCATCGCGTGAACGTCCTTCATTCGCGCGAGCTCTGCTCCGACGACATTGAGACGCGTCATGAAGCCGAGCATCTCGCGATAGCCGTCGTCGGAGAGCGCGCCCTTCTTGATCGCCGCCGAATAGATCCCGACGCCGATCGGCTTCGTCAGGATCAGGGCGTCGCCGGGACGCGCTTCCGAATTGCGTCTGAGCGCCTTCGTCGAGACGAGGCCGACGACGGCGAGACCATAGATCGGCTCGGGCGAATCGATGGAGTGGCCGCCAGCGACGGGGATTCCCGCCTCCGCCGCCATCGCCGCGCCGCCGCGCAGGATTTCGCGGATCATGCTCGTCGGCATGCTGTTGATCGGCATGCCGAGGACCGCGAGCGCGAAGATGGGTCTCCCGCCCATCGCGTAGACGTCGGAGAGCGCGTTGGTCGCGGCGATGCGGCCGAAGTCGAACGGGTCGTCGACCATCGGCATGAAGAAGTCGGTGGTCGCGACGATGCAGGTCTCATCGTCGAGCCGCCATACCGCGGCGTCGTCGCCGGTCTCCGTGCCGACCAGCAGATTGGCGAAGGGCGCCGCCGCCGGTTGCTCGGCGAGCAGCTCGCGCAGTACGGCGGGCGACAGTTTGCAACCGCAGCCGCCGCCATGGGCGAGAGCGGTCAGGCGAAGGATGGGAGCGTTCAAATGGAGATCTCGCGCGCCTCGATACGGTAGCGGAACGCCGCGGGATCGAGGCAATCGAGCCGAAGGCCGCCGACCTCGCCCTCAGGATACATGAGGAAGCCGACCGGCCCGCCCGAGGCGCCCGGCAACGCGACGTCGTGCGCGCAGTTGAACGCGACCCAATTGCCTTCGCAGGCGCCGATCAGCGCTTGGCGCGCGGCGACGACTTTGGGCTCGTCCGCGCTCAGATGAGTCGGCGGCTCCTCCAGCATGACCTTTCGGACGTCGGCTGCGTCCATCGGCGTCCAGCCAATCCCCTCGAGCCAAACGTCGGCCCGGCAATGCTGGGCCTTGGTGACGTTGCTCGAACCGGCGCCGAGGCTCTTGTAGCCGAAGCGCGATGGGGCGACGCGAACGCCATAGAGGTCGCGTGCTGGAAGACCCGCGGCGCGAGCGAGGCCGACAAACAGGCCGTTGATGTCGGCGCATTTGCCGCCAAGCCTTTCCGCCGCCAGCATCGCCTTGATGTCGCCCGAACCGCAGCCGCGCGTCGCGGCGATGCGCTCCGTATTCGCGACGAGCCAATCGTAGATTGCGCGCGCCTTCCCGACATCGCTTGTGGCGCCGGCGACGATCCTGTCGGAGGTCTGCTTGACGATCCCGTCGGTCGGGATGAGCGCGGTCGGTCTCGTGTAAAGCGCGCGCGCCTCGGGCAAGAGGACGCGGCGTGGCCTTTCCGCCGCACGGATGTCCACCGCGCGGTCGCGCGTCGCGACCCGGCTCATGATCTCAGCGCGGCGTCCGCCCGAGCCCGCCCCCCAGTCGAGGTGGACGAATTGAGCGCCATAGACGGGATCGCGGACGATCTCGGCGAAATCCGCGTTGCCTGTCCAGTTCGTCCCTAGGGGGCGGCTCCAGCCCGGGGCGTCGAAGGCGGCGGCCGGCGCCCAGATCCGGACGGGCTCGGTCGAGTTGATCTCGACAATGGTGCGGATCTCGTAGCTGCGCCAATCGCCGGGGATCGGGGGCGAACGCGCTCGGATCGGCGGCAGCGGGGATCGCGCTCACTCCAAGCGTGGCTACTGAAGCTGCAGATTTTAGGAAGTCGCGGCGGTCGAGCATGGCTTGCCTCCTCCAGAGGACGTCGGGCACATGGCGAACGGATTGAAGGATAGACTTCCACGCTCCCCAAGGCCAGAGCAAAGTGAACGGAGTCGACTGAGAGCGACCTAACCGACGAGCAGCAGCGGATTGGGGGCGTGGCGCGCCCAGCCGGCTTCCCCAACCATGACGTCAAGGGCGAGTGTGGCGAAGTCATCCGCGTAAGGGTCGGCCTGCATGTCTTTGGCCTGATACACCATCTTCGAATAGGTCCAGCACTCGTCGCAGGTCTCCGCCTTCACGAGACCGGAATCGCCTTCGATTCCCCTGAGTGCGAGCGTACGCGAGCCGCCGCAGGTGACGCAGACGGCGCGCGAATAGTTCCACCCCGTCGAGCAGAGGGAGCAGCAGAGATAGCGCGCCCCGGGATTTTGCCCCGCGCCCGTCACGAGGCTCGCCGATGATGTCGAGCCGCAGCAGGGGCATAAGGATCGCTGTTCGAGCAGCCGCAGCGCCGGCGCCGACAGGCGTCCCGCAAGACGAGTGAAATAGACCTGCAACGCCGCAGCAATCCAGAAGCTCGAGCCGGCGTCCTTTTCGTCAACGACGCCACGCAAGAACGCGTCGGCCAGCGCCTCCGTGGAGGCGGCGCTGCGGACGCGCAGTCCCAACGCGAGCGCCTCCGCCGGAGACGGCAGCCCCTCGCTGACGGCGGTATCGAGCAGCGGAGCCAGACCGTCACGCCACGCCGGATCGCGCCGGTGTCCATCGGCGGAAATCGGCGGAATGCGAGCGGCGACGGCCTGCTCCACCGCCGCTCCATTGGGCGCGGCAAAAGACGGGAGCATCGTCGCCACACGGTGCTGAGCGCGCGCGACCTTCGCCATAAAGTCAAGCCATCTTTCCATCGGATGGCCCTTCGACAAGCCCTCGAGCCGCTCGGCGGTCCGAGCGAAGCGGACCGCCGCATCGGGGAGCAGGATCGGCTCCGGCGCCTTAACGCCGCCGGACGCATTGCCGATCCAGCCGCTTTTCGGCGCGGTCTCGCCTTGCCTCATGAACCCTCGGCCGCACGCCGCGGACGAGGACCTCGCGAGCCTGTCGAGACAAGGCTGCGCAGCCATTTGCGATGATGACGCCAGGCCCAGCCGGGCGTAACCCAGCCCCGAGTCATTCCGCGCATCGAGCCGCGCACCCAGAGCGCAGCGTAGACATGGGTGATCCAGATGATGATCGCCGCGATCGCCGCGTAGCTGTGAATGAGTTCCGCGGCGCGCTGCGTCTCAATGCGAGTCGCTTTGCCGAAGTAGACTTCCCAGATCACGAGGCCGGTGAGGAAGAGGACAGGCACGAGCAAGGCCATTGACCAGAACACGAATTTCTGCCCGGCGTTGAACCGCCCAACCTCGGGCACGCCTTCCTCCTGGTTGCGCAGCACGCGCACGATCGCGCCCATCCAGGCGATGTCGTCCCGGTTCCAGAAATTGTCGCGCCAGAACTGCACGATGAGCCCAGCATAGCTCACGAGCAGCACGCAGCCGATCCACGGATGGATCGCGCGCTCCCACTGCCCGCTTCCGAACAAGTCGGCGAGAAAAAACAAGGGTGGATCGAACATCGACAGGCCCGATAGCATCAGCAACACGAAGCAGGTGGCGGTGATCCAGTGATTGATCCGCGCGACCGTGGAATTGCGAATGATCGTCCCGAGAGGGTAGCTCATGTCGCGCGTCCTCTGGCGTTGCCGTCCGACTCGCGAATGAGCTTCGCCGCCGCGATGTCGTCCTCGGGCTGCACTTCGTTCGGCCCCGCCGTGATCCAGTGGAAGAATCCCGCAACCGCGGCGAGGGCGACGCCGGCCACCGCAAGCGGCTTCAAGACGCCCTTCCAGATCTCGACCAGCATGCTGATCTTCGGATTGTCCGGCAGGCCTGCATAGAGCGACGGCCGGTCGGCGTGGTGCAGAACATACATCACATGCGTGCCGCCAACCCCTGGCGGATCGTACAGGCCCGCGTTCTCAAACCCGCGCGACTTGAGGTCGATGACGCGCTCGCCCGCCCAGTTCGTCATATCCGCCTTCGAGCCGAACATGATTGCGCCGGTGGGACAGGCCTTCACGCAGGCCGGCTCCTTGCCGACCGTGACGCGATCGGAGCAGAGCGTGCATTTGTAGGATTTGTGATCGACCTTGCTGACACGGGGAATATTGAACGGGCAGCCCTTGATGCAGTAGCCGCAGCCGATGCAATTCTCGCTGACGAAGTCGACGATCCCATTGGCGTATTGCACGATCGCGCCGGGCGCCGGGCAGGCCTTGAGGCAGCCCGGATCCTCGCAATGCATGCAGCCGTCCTTACGGATCAGCCATTCGAGATTGCCCTGATCGTTATCCCATTCGGTGAAACGCATCAGCGTCCAGGTGTCGGGGTCGAGATCGAGGGGGTTGTCGTAGGTTCCCTCGAAATGGCCGACCTCGCCACGCAGGTCGTTCCATTCCATGCAAGCGGCCTGGCACGCCTTGCAGCCGATGCAGCGCGTGACATCGATGAGCTTGGCGACTTCTTGCTCATGATTGCGGACTGAAGGGGGCGTGATCGTGGTGGCCGAGATGCGGATGTAGTCCTGCGACTGTAGATTGGACATGCTTCAGTTCCCTACGCCACAGGCGCCGCGACCTTCTCGACATTGACGAGGAACGCCTTGAACTCCGGCGTCTGCGTATTGGCGTCGCCCACTGAAGGCGTGAGCGTGTTTGCGCCGTAGCCCTTGCGCGCTAGGCCCGTGAAGCCCCAGTGCAGCGGCACGCCAACGACATGCGTCGGCTTGCCGTCGACGGTCATCGGCTTGATGCGCTTCGTCACATAAGCCTTGCAGATCATAGCGCCGCGCTTGCACGAGACGCGCACCCAGCCCGCCTGCTCGATGCCCTTCTCCTTCGCCAAAGCCTCGCCGATCTCGACAAATTCCTCCGGCTGGAGGATCGCGTTGATCAAAGCGTGCTTGGTCCAGAAGTGGAATTGCTCGGTGAGGCGATAGGTTGTTCCGACATAGGGGAAATCGGCGGAGGTTCCGAAGTTGGCGCGGTCGTCGGTGTAGACGCGCGCGGCCGGGTTGTTGCGCACCTTCGGATGCAAGACGTTCTCCGAGGGCGATTCAAACGGCTCGTAATGCTCGGGGAACGGCCCCTCGACCATCTGGTCGAGCGCGAAAAGGCGCCCCATCCCCTCGTTGTTCATGATGAAGGGGCCGACGTTCTCGGAGGGCGCGGCGGCCGTGTAGTCCGGCACGTCGAGGCCGACCCATTTGGCGCCGTTCCATTCGATGACCGATTTCGCCGGGTTCCACGGCTTGCCCGCTGGGTCGGCGCTGGCGCGATTATAGAGGATGCGCCGGTTGGCCGGCCAGGCCCAAGCCCAGTTCGGCGCGATGCCCGCTTCGCGCGGGTCGCTCGCGTCTCGCCGCGCCATCTGATTGCCCTGCTCGGTGTAGCTGCCCGAGAAGATCCAGCAACCCGACATGGTCGAGCCGTCATCGCGCAATTGCGCAAAACCACTGAGCTGTTGCCCGGCTTTGACGAGCGTCTGGCCCGAAGCGTCTTTGAGATCAGTCAAGGCGCGGCCATTCATTTCCTTGGACATTTCCTCGGGATCGGGGTCGACCGGATTGATGTAGTCCCAGGTGAGGTTGAGCAGCGGATCAGGGAAGGCGCCGCCGTCCTTGCGGTACATTTCGCGCAGGCGGTGGAAGAGGCCCGCCATGATCCAGATATCGGACTGGGCTTCTCCCGGCGGGGGCGCAGCCTTCCAGTGCCATTGCAGCCAGCGCGCCGAATTGACGAGGGCGCCGTCCTCCTCGGCGAAGCAGGTGGTCGGAAGCTGGAAGACTTCCGTCTGGATGCTCGCCGGATCGGAGGGATTCTTCGCGCCGAAATTCTCCCAGAAGCATGATGTCTCGGTGTCGAGCGGGTCCATCACGACAAGGTATTTGAGCTTGCCCAGCGAGCGACGGATCTTGCCCTTGTCCGGGAAGGCCTGAAGCGGGTTGAACCCCTGGCAGATGTAGCCGTTGATCTCGCCCTTATCCATCATCTCAAATGCGGCGATGATGTCGTAGAGCGGGATGTCGAGCTTCGGCAGCCAGTCGTAGGCCCAGTTGTTGTCGGCGGTCGCGGCCTTCCCGTAGATCGCTTTCTGGAAGCTCACGAAGAACTTCCTGTAGTTCTGCCAGTAGCTGACCTGCCCTGGCCGCAAGGGCTTGTAGAGCCGCGTCTTCATGTAATCGTCGAAGGCGACGTCACCGTCTCGCGGCAAAGTGAGATACCCGGGCATGGCGTTCGACAGGAGGCCGATGTCGGTCAAGCCCTGGATGTTGGAATGGCCGCGCAGCGCGTTCATGCCGCCCCCCGCCACGCCAATGTTGCCCAGAAGCAGCTGCACCATCGCCATCGTGCGGATGTTCTGCGCGCCGACCGAGTGCTGCGTCCAGCCGAGCGCAAACAGGCTGGTCAGCGCCTTGTCGGGCGCCGAGCACGAAGCGAACAAGTCGCAGATCTGCAGAAATTTCTCCTGCGGCGTGCCGCAGATGCGCGACACCATCTCCGGCGTATAGCGATCGACGTGCTTGCGCAGAAGGTTGATGACGCAGCGGGGGTTTTGCCACGTATCGTCAATCTTGGCGAAGCCCTGTTCGTCCTTGTCGTAGTCCCAGCTCGATCTGTCGTAAGAGCGCTTCTCTTCGTCGTATCCGGTGAAGAGCCCGTCCTCGAAGCCGAAGCCCTCTTTCACGATCAGGCTGGCGTTGGTGTAGGCGCGCACATACTCGTGCTGAATCTGGTCCTTTTCGAGCAGATAGCGGATGAGACCGCTCAAGAAAGCGATATCCGTGCCCGGACGAATGGGCGCGAAGACGTCGGCGACCGACGCCGTGCGGGTGAAGCGCGGGTCGATGACGACGAGCTTGGCGCCGTTCTCGATCTTCGCCTCGATCACCCATTTGAAACCGCACGGATGGGCTTCGGCGGCGTTGCCGCCCATGACCACGACGACGTTGGCGTTCTTGATGTCCTGCCAGGTGTTGGTCATCGCGCCACGACCGAATGATGGGGCCAAACTGGCCACCGTCGGTCCGTGTCAGACGCGCGCCTGGTTGTCGAAGACCACCATGCCTAAGGCTCGGGCGACCTTCCAGGTTATGTAGGCGGTCTCATTGGAGGACGCGGACGCCGCCAGCATGCCCGTCGAGAGCCAGCGGTTGACCGTCGTTCCGTCCGTGTTGATGGAGATGAAGTTCTCGTCCCGATCCGCCTTCATCAGCTTGGCGATTCGGTCGAGCGCGAAATCCCAGGAGACTTCCTTGAACTCGCTTGCTCCGGGCGCGCGATATCTAGGGACCTTAAGCCGCGTCGGCGCATGCACGATGTCGAGCAGCGCCGATCCCTTCGGGCAGAGCGTGCCGCGATTGACGGGATGGTCGGGATCGCCCTCGATGTGGATAATATCGGACACTGCGTTTTTGGCGCGGTCGCCGAGGCTGTAGATGAGGATGCCGCAGGCGACGGAGCAATAGGTGCACGTGTTGCGCGTCTCGGTCGCCGCCGTCAGCTTGAACGGCCGCACCGCTGCGGCCAGAGCCTCCCCCGCGCCGCCGAAGCCGAGAGCGCCCAGGCTCGATGCGGCCAGTCCGGCAGCGGTGATCTTGATGAAGCCGCGACGACTGAGCTGCATGGCGAGTCTCCCGACACTGCGGCGCGCTATTCGCGCAACCGACAAGCAAACGGCGGTCGATAAAACAGCGTAGCGAGAAACGTCGCGCCTGTGAAGACAGGTGGGCGCGTTATATCCGGCTGGATATCTTAAAATTTGTCTCGCCGATATGCGGCGAACGCGAAAATTCGCCGCCGTAAAAAAAGTCAGGCGGCTACGCCACAGGGCCGTCGAGCCCCCTCTCATGAACCAGGCGCCTTCTCCAGCACGCGCACCTGAACTTGGAGCGTCCCCGATCGGCGAAATGAAACGGAGCACGGAAATTCTTCGCCCTGCTCCAGCTTCTGGCGCATTTGCAGCAGGGCGACGTGCAACCCCGCGCCATTCAAGGTTACTTTTGATTTTGCGCCGATTGGAATGTCGTGGATTGCTCGCGCCGACTTCCCGCCCTCGCCAATATCGATTTGGCGCTTCTCTGAAAAATTCGCGACCGGACAGGAAACGCGCACCAGGGCGTCCGGCTCGGCGCCGTCATTGGTCACGACCATCCCAAGCACAGCGTCGCCGCCGATTTCGGGGTTGGGAGGCGTCCAAGCGTCAGCGACGGCGATGTCGCCGGCTCGAGCCGCCCCGGTGGCCAAAAGCCATGCCGAAAAAGCAAGCTTCGCCATTCGTCGGGCGCGCGCTTCGCCGGGCGACGAACTGATGCCCAGGAGAGCAAATGACCTCTTCATCGCCCTCCCTTATTTTTGGGCCGTCCACGACCCGCTCGACGCCCTCCGTCGCGCGTCGAGCATCTTCGGAGCGAGCATAGCAACCGGCCGGTCGCGCGGCAACGCGACGGATGGAGTTTCGGCGGCGATTGGCTGCGCGCAGGTTGCCGGACAAGCGTTCGAGGCCCATTCTTCTCCCATCATGAGCGACCGTCATGATGGGAGAAGAAGCGGAGGAAGCGAATGCAGACCAAGGACAGGTTGACTCTGGAATCGATCGAGGTTCGGGCGGTGTCGATCCCTCTGCGCAGGCCGATCGTGGCGAAAATAGGCGTCTATAAGGAATGGCCGTTCCTGCTCATTGATGTGAGAACCAAAGAAGGGATCACGGGCAGAAGCTATCTTGAGGTCTATCTCAAAGAGGCGGTCCGCTATATCGCGCCGACGATTCTCGACCTGGCCGAATCGTTCAAGGGCTCCGCGCTCGCGCCGCTCGATTTCTATCGGAAAGCGATGGGCAGGCTGCATCTCCTGGGCCGACAAGGCGTAACCTTGATCGCCGCCTCAGGAATCGACATGGCGATATGGGATATCCTCGCCAAAGCGGCGGGGCTTCCCCTCGCCGAACTGCTGGGAGCCAGCGTCGGCCCTGTTCGGGCGTACAATACGAACGGGCTCTGGCTCGCGCCTCCGGAACAATTGCAGCGCGAAGCCGCTGAGCTGGTCGCCGAGGGCGGCTTCAGCGCCGTCAAGATCAGGCTTGGGCGAGAGCGTTTGAGGGAGGATCTCGACGCCATCAGGATGGTGCGGGAAGCGGTTGGCGATGAAATAAAGCTCATGTGCGATTTCAACCAGGGGCTGAAGCTGGATGAAGCCCTGTTGCGCTGCCACGCCCTCGACGACCAGGGCCTCTATTGGTTCGAAGAGCCTGTGGTCTTCGACAATTTCGCTCAGAGCGCCCAGCTCGCGCGCGAACTCAAGACGCCGGTGCAGATTGGCGAAAACATCTATGGGGTGCGATCCTTCTTGGAGGCGGTGCAAGCTGAGGCCGCCGACTTCTACATGCCCGACGTGATGCGCATTGGCGGCGTAACTGGTTGGATGCGCGCCGCGGCGGTGGCGGGCGCTTCTGGGCGCCCGATGTCCAATCATCTTTATCCTGAGGTCTCCGCGCACCTCTTGCGCGCGACGGAAACCGCACACTGGCTCGAGTGGCGGGATTGGGGCCTCCCGATCATCGCCGAACCCTTCGCCGTGAAAGACGGCTTGATCCATGTTCCCGATAGGCCAGGAAATGGCGTCGAGTGGGACGAGAAGGCGGTGACGCGATACGCCTATTGAGGACCACAGGGACTTTGGCGCTGCGAGCACAACCACCGCCGCGCAATCAGTGGCGCCTTTGCCGCCAAGCGGGAAACGAACCTTGTGCGACGGCCCGACGACAGCGTGAAATCGGCCAGTCGCGATCGCCTATTGCCGAGTGCTTGCGTTCGCACTATGAATTCTGCGACGGTGCTCAGGACTGTCGTCACGACCGACCGAAACATATTCGGCGTGGGTCAGGGATAACATCCCGCGGCGGCCAAGCATCAAAGCCACCAAATTGAAATTGGGGGCAAACGGGAGGAAGCTGCAAATGGAACGCAATAGAACTTGCTGGTTGTTGTCCAGATCGACGCGCCGATTTCATGCCGGCGGCGCCGCTCTGATTCTCGCGCTCGCCTCACCTGCATTTGCTGCTGACGCCCCGGCTGTCGGTCCGAAAGCCGAGACGCCGGTGGTCGCCAAGAGCCCGGACACAACAAGCGAGCGTCTTTTGAACGCCGACAAAGAGCAGCAAAACTGGATCACGCATCACAAGGACTACAGCGCTCAGCGTTTCTCCACCCTCGACCAGATCAATGCGGGCAACGTCAAGGACCTGAAAGTCGCCTGGACGATGCAACTCGGCGGCCTCGAGGGCGGCGGCATCTGGACGCATGGCGGCCTCGAAGGCACGCCGATCGTTGAGGACGGCTTCATGTACGTCACCGACGGTTGGGGCTCAGTCTACAAGATCGATACGCATGGCGGGAAGGGAACCCTGCTGTGGAAAATGGACCCCAAGACCGACCACGATTGGGCTGGCGCGGTCGCTTGCTGCGGCGTCGATAATCGCGGCGTCGGTCTATACAACGGCCTGGTGATCTCGCACACGCTGGACGGACGCCTCATTGCGACCGACAAGGAGACCGGCCAGGTCAAATGGCAGCGTCAGGTCGCCGATCCCGACAAGGGCGAAGTTGTCACCGGGGCGCCGCTCATCGTGAAGAACATGGCGATAACGGGCGTGGCCGGCGCGGAATATGGAATCCGCGGGTGGATCGCCGCGACCGACCTCGACACTCAGAAGGAGGTGTGGCGCACCTACACCCTGCCCAAGAAGGGCGAACCCGGATCAGAAACCTGGAGCGGAACGAACAGCGCGGAGACCACCGGCGGCGGATCGACGTGGGTGACCGGGTCCTATGATCCGAGCACCAACACCATCCTGTGGGGCGTCGGCAACCCGGGCCCGGACTGGGACAACGCATACCGGCCCGGCGACAATCTTTACACGGACTCCTCGCTTGCGGTCGACGCCGACACCGGCAAGATCAAATGGCATTTCCAGCATACGCCGAACGACCCCTACGACTATGACAGCGTCGCCGAAAATGTTCTGGTCGACGTTGATGGGAAGAAGATTGCGCTCGAGGCCGACCGTAACGGTTTCGGATATGCGGTCGACCGGACGGACGGAAAGTTCCTCTGGGCCACGCCATTTGTGAAGAAAGTGACCTGGACGAAGGGCATCGATCCTGAAATCTGGAAAGCCTGAAGAATATGACGCGAAGCAGCAGGTGCAGGTCTACAATCCTGAAGCGACGCCGATCCGGAGCAGGGAAATCACCGACATCTGCCCCGGCAATATGGGCGGCAAGAACTGGCCGCCGACGGCTTACAATCCGCAGCTTAAGACTTGGTACGTGCCGGTGATCGAGAGCTGCAATCGCATCACGATCAAGCCCGAGACGAAGGCCAACAAGCCGCGCGATTTCTTCACCGGCGGCGGGCCGTCGCAGCCCTTCCGGATCACCGGCAGCGTCACCGCGATTGATGTCACCACGGGCAAGGTTGTCGGCAAGCATGAAACGCCTTACCCGGATCTCGCCGGGATCCTCGCCACTCCGGATCTCGTGTTCTCCGGCGAACCGTCCGGCCAAGTCTACGCCCTCGATGCAAAGACCCTGCAACGTCTTTGGGAGTTCAATACCGGCGGCGGCGTCAACGCGCCTCCGATGACCTTCTCGGTCGACGGAAAGCAATATGTCGCGGTTCTTGTCGGCATGGGCGGCGCTTGGGACAAGTGGTTTATCGACAGCACGCCTGAGCTGAAGAAAATGCAGCCGGGATCCATGCTGTACGTATTCGCGCTCTGAAAAAAGCGAGGCCACGGGATAAGCCGTGGCCTCGCTCGCGCCTCATGTGATGATCCGATGAAGTTTTGTATCGTTGGGAGCGCGGCTGCGCTCGTTGTCGTCATGCTCGCTGGAACGTCCTACGCGGCCGAGAACAGCCTGGAAACCGGCCAAGCCATCTACAAACGCGCGAATTGCGTCGGCTGTCATAAGTGGCACGGAGGCGGCGGCGGCGGGTACGGCGGCGCGGCGCTGTCGCTGCGCAAGACTGAACTCGAAAAGTCGCAGATCATGGAGACCGTGAAATGCGGTCGTCCTGGAACCGGAATGCCTTACTTCTTTCACGACTCCTACCCCGCGGACGGCGCGCCGCAATGCTATAATCTGACCAATAAAGACGTCGAGACCATGCACGTGGCGCAAGCCGGCGTTTTCCTCCGAGTGGAGGAAATCGACGCCGTCGCGGACTACGTCCTCACCGCGATTAAAGGTAAGGGGGATCCCAATCTGGCCGATTGCGTCGCCTTTTTTGGCGAGGAGTCGAAGGCCTGTGACGTTTACAAGGGAGGAGGTCATCATGCGTTGCCGACGCCCGCCACCACGCAGTGACCGCGGGGTGAGATCGGAAGCACGGCCTCTATTCGCGGCACTGGGCCTGTGCGCGTCGCTGAGCGCATCGGGTGCGACGGCGGCGCAGTCCGTTTCGGATCTGCACGACGTCAACATCGGCATGTCGGTGCAAGACCTTCCCGCCTCCGGCTACCACAACTTGTCGTGCCTTGGGACGACGAATCAGCCAGTTGAGAGCTGGCGGGACTGGATGTCCTGTCCGGCCGACGCAGAGGGTCTGCGCGGCTTGCACGTCGAATACGACCAGCCCGGCCACGACGAGACGTTAGTGGCTGGCCACCCCGTCGACTTGGCGCTGTTTTTTGATGCCTCCGCTCGCTTGGTCAGGATCGAGATCAAGACCAAGGATCAGACGAGTCTCTACATGCGGAAGAAAGCCTATCGGCTTGGCCTCCAGGCGAAGGAACATTACGGCGACGAGGGCTGGACCTGCGAAAAGGCGCAACCGGGCGCCAACGAGGAAGCGATCGGTCCGACCTACATCAACGACACGTGCTCGAAGACGCTGGATGACCGCGCCATTGAAGTCACCAACCGCTTCTTCCACAAGAGCGGCGGCAGCCCCAAGGATTTTGTCAGCGAAAGTCTTGTTGTCGTGAACTTTCGGCCCTCGAGTTCCAAATAGGCTTCGCCGGCCTCTGCTCCTGAGGGGGGCGATTCGATGCGCCCCGAGGAGCCTTGGGACACGCGACAAAAGATCCGGCCTGCCGCCGCCCGCGATTCGTCCGCCGCGCCGTTCGGCTCCATTTCCATTTCACGCTCAGTATCGCGACGTCGAAGACCCGTGGCGTTCTTTTTTCGACAATTTCTTGCCCGACTCCGGAATGGCGGGGTACAATGGCTCTCGAATGAATGAGGCTGGCGACACGCCCATCATGAGCGAGGGTGGCGCCGCCGCCAAGACGGAAGCGCATATCTACCCAGCAGGACGCGGGCCGCAGAAGAAAGTTGTTTGGATTCGCCGTAACCCGTTGAAAAGCCTCGAATCGGACGAATAAAACCAAATAGATCCAAGGAATTCCAAGCCCTTTTATTTGATCTTGCTTGGACAAATTTGGATTGGGCTATGCGCCAAGCGCAGATCGATGGCGGCTGCGCCCGGTCCCGCCCTCCCGCCGCGGTCGGGCCGCTCGCGCGACGCCAGGCGGTGAGCGAGCTATCGGGCCGGCGCCGAATCCGGCGGTTTCGGCAGTCTGGTTTTGGCCAGGATCTCCTCCGCCTGGACGGTGGCTCGCCCCGCTGGAAAGAAGCCGTCGACGATCAGATGCGCGAGTCCATGCACCAGGCCCCACGCGGCCATCGCCGCGTGATTGTCGTTGAGCGGCCGCGGGTCGAGGTCGGTGACGCCGCGCACCAACATAGCTTCGACCCTCAAGCTCGCGGCGTGGAGCGCTGGATATTTCGCCCGCTCGGCGAGAATGGGCCCGAACATGAGGCGAAAGAGGCCGCGATTCTGGTGAGCGAACTCGATATAGGCAAGACCCGCCCGGGTCAGGGGATTGGCGCCGCGGGTGGCGCTCTGCATCGCCGCGGCCAGCTCGAGGAAACCCTCGGCTGCGACGGACGCAAGGAGATCTTCCTTGCTGGTGAAATGGCGATAGGCGGCCGTCGCCGAGACCCCGACCCGCCGCGCGGTCTCACGCAGTCCAACCGCCTGCAAGCCGTTCTCGTCCAGAATCTGACGAGCTGCGGCCAGAAGTGCGGCGGGCAGATTGCCGTGGCGATAGGGCCGTGTGGAATGCATTCGAATCTCGCCTGCCGCGCGGGTTCACAGTGTAAACGCGCGGCGTTTGTTAAGGTTCCCCCTGTCCTCCCAGACACCCGTCTTTCAAATGAGGCCCCCTGTCGTCCTTCACCACGGGTCGCTGACCTCGAGTCCGCCCCGGAGGCGCAGGAAGGCGACAATCGCCTCCAGGCCGTCCCCGGTCTTCATATTCGGCCAGCACGAATGGACGGCCCTTGCGCATCATCAGCGCGTCAGTCTTCATCACCTCGAGCGAGGCGCCGACGTAAGGGGCGAGATCGATCTTGTTGATCACCAGGAGGTCCGAGCGGGTCACGCCTGGGCCGCCCTTGCGGGGGATTTTCTCGCCGCCCGAGACGTCAATGACGTAGATCGTAAGATCCGCCAGTTCAGGCGAGAAGGTCGCGGCGAGGTTGTCGCCGCCCGATTCGATCAGGATGAGATCGAGATTGGCGAACCGCTTGCGCATCTCCGACACCGCCGCGAGGTTGATCGAGGCGTCCTCGCGGATCGCCGTATGCGGGACAGCCGCCGGTCTCGACGCCGATGATCCGCTCAGGCGCAAGCGCCCCGGCCTCGACCAGAATGCGGGCGTCCTCCTTGGTGTAGATGTCGTTGGTGATGGCGGCGATGTTGAGTTCGTCGCGCAGGCGCTTGCAAAGCTTCTCCATCAGCGCCGTCTTGCCGGAGCCGACCGGGCCACCGATTCCGACGCGCAGAGGTTGCTGGCTCATGGTCATGACCGGAACAGTCTCGAATATTGCGTCTCGTGACGCATGGCGGCGATGTCGGAGCGAAACGCGCAGCCGCCGAGGTCGGCGAGGTTCGCAGATTGCGCCTCCCGGGCCAAACCCCGAATATGTGGAAACAGCGCGGCGAGAATCTTCTGGCCGTCCGTCTGCCCGATAGGGCCGAGACGCAAGGCGGCGGAGACGAGATTGGCGGCCTGAGCGAGGACGAACGCCTCGAGGCTCATGTCAAATGGCAGAGCGTGCCCGCTCGCCGCAGCGGCGACCGCGACCGGATAGGCGATGCCGCCGTCCGGCGCCGAGTCGAGCCGGCGCAATGGCTCGCAATCCCAGGCCGCGCGCGCGGCGGCGACAAACGCCGTCCCTTGAGCCGTCGTTTCCAGGCGCCGCTCGGCCGAAGCCGTCAGCGCGACCGCCAGCGCGTTGATCTCCATGAGTTCCGGCCAATCGGCCGCCGCCGCGGCGCGAAAGGCGGCCGCGAACAGGATGGCGTCCGAACGCGGCGCGCCAAATTCCAGGAGATCGAGGAGCCAGCCTTGAAGCGAGGCCGCATCCACGACGTCGCCCGCTTCGACCGCCCATTCGAGCCCATGCGAATAGGCGTAGGCGCCGACCGGGAATGCCGGCGAGAGCCAGATCGAGGAGCGGCAGCGGCGCGCCGCGGTCAGCCTCGGCGGCCGTGTCCATGCTCGTGGTCGTGGGCGTGATGATCGTCGTGGGCTGGCGCAGGCCCATGATCATGGTCGTGAGAATGGCGATCGTCACGCTCCTTGCGGAGCCGTGCGCGTGATCGTGACCATGGGCGTGGCCGCGCCCATGAGCGTGCTCATGATCATACGGCTCGGCCGCGCCGCCATCGCCCTTCACGTAAGCCCCGCCTTCGGGATTGAACGGCGCCTCGAGCGCGATCACCCGCGCGCCAAGTCCCTCGGCCATCGCCTCGATGACGGAGTCGCGGCGGATGCGCAGCGCCTTCGGCAGCAGTTCGGTCGGCAGATGGCGGTTGCCAAGGTGCCAGGCGATGCGGATCAGCGCCAGAGGGTCGGCGGCCCGGATCTCCGCCAGCGGTTCGGGCTCGGCGACCACCTCGACCACGCGCCCGTCCTCGAGCCGCAACCCGTCGCCGCCGCGCAGCATGGCTGCTTCCGTGAGATCGAGCAGGAATTCGAGCCCGCCGACCCCGGTCATGGCGACGCGCCGGCGATAGCGCTCGTCGAAGTCGAGCACCACCGTGTCGGCCGGAGCGCCCGACCAATGGCCGGCCGGGATGACTTTGTCAGCGCGCAGCATCACTGCATGTTCCGGCTTCGAGCGGCCGATCGTCGCGAGATCGGGATCCGCCCTGACCGAGTTTGAACGAGAAGCGAAGCAAACGCCAGCCGGCCTGTAAGCCGGGTTCTGTATGGCCGGGGCTCATCGCCCCGACGTGACGGCCATTCCTCTGGGACGCCCGTCGCCGGGCGCCTCAAGCAACCAACCCGAGCGGCAGGGCCAACGGACAAGGCCTTGCGGCGCCGGGTGGCGCCGCGCGTCGCTCCTATTCGGTTTTGCTCCCGGCGGGGCTTGCCATGCCGCCGACGTTGCCGCCAGCGCGGTGCGCTCTTACCGCACCCTTTCACCCTTGCCGTCTCGCGTGGCGGCCTTGCGGCCCGCAATCCGGCGGTTTGCTTTCTGTGGCGCTTTCCCTGGGGTCGCCCCCGCCGGACGTTATCCGGCGCCGTATCCGTATGGAGCCCGGACTTTCCTCCGCTTTTGAAGCGGCGGCCGTCCGGCCGACTGGCGGACGACGGCATAGGGGGCCGATGCTGGAGCGGTCAAGCACAATCGGAGGCGGCGCCCGACCGGGGAACCAATCACAGGGCTAGTTCATTGAAGCTTCGCTCGAATTATGGGATTGTGGCGGCAAGCGGACGATACTGCAGTTCGCGCCGCCGCGCTCAGGCTTGAGGGCGTCGAGGCGTGAGGAATACAGTTTTACGGCCCTTGGGGGCGAGACGGACGGGGAGATTGCATCGCATGAGAAGAACTCTGGCGCTTTCGGCGGCGCTGGCCGCCGCCGTCTCCGTCTCGGCCTGCGAGACGCCGCAGCAGCAGAACGCGCTCGTCGGCGGCGCGCTGGGCGCGGGTACGGGCGCTCTCATCGGTTCGGCGGTGTCGGGCGGCAGCGCGGGCGGCGCGCTGGCGGGCGCCGCGATCGGGGCGGGCTCGGGCGCGCTCATAGGCTCGGCCGCGACGCCATCGGGCTACTATGGCGGGCCGCCGCCGGGCTACTACGGCGGGCCGCCGCGGCGATGCGCCCAATGGGCCTATGATTACAACGGCAACCGGGTCTGCACCGCCTTCTATTGAGCCAAAGAGGAAACATGAAGAAAACTCTCACTCTTGCGCTGGCTCTGGCCGGCGCGGCTGTCGGTCTCGGCCTGCCAGACGCCCCAACAGCAGACGGGCACCCTTGCTGGCGGCGCGATCGGGGCCGGCGGGGGCGCGCTGATCGGATCGGCGGTTTCCCACGGCAGCGCGGGGGGCGCGATCGCCGGCGGCCTGCTCGGCGCCGGGACCGGCGCGTTAATCGGCAACGCTGCGACCGCCCCAAGCGGGCGTTGCGCGCAGTGGGGCTACGACTATAACGGTAACCGGATCTGCACCGCTTTCTATTGAGCCTAAGGGAGGAAACATGAAAAAATCTCTCGCTCTCGCGCTGGCGCTCGCCGGCGCGCTTTCGGTTTCGGGCTGCTACACGCCGCAACAGCAGACAGGCACGCTGGCCGGCGGCGCGATCGGCGCCGGCGGCGGCGCGCTGATCGGGTCGGCGCTTACCGGCGGCAGCGCCGGCGGCGCCATTGCCGGCGGCATTCTCGGCGCGGGCACGGGCGCGCTGATCGGCAACGCCGTGACGGCGCCGCGCCACCGCTGCGCGCGATGGGGCTGGGACGCACTGGGGCAACCGCGTCTGCCGCGCCTGGTACTGATCAATCCACGCTTCGCGCGCCATGGCTATCGTTCTCGCCACGGCGCGGCCAGCCTGCGCCCGGCGCGCGCGGCCGGTCTTGGGACATGACCAGCCGGTCGTCCCCGGACAGCCCGCTGGTTGCCCGCTTCGCGCCCTCGCCCAATCATGGCGAGCGGCGCGGCTATGGCCGGCCAAACTGCCTGATCCTACACTATACGGGCATGCCGACGGGCGAGGCTGCATTGAAGGCGCTCACCGATCCGGCCTCCGAGGTGTCGGCGCATTATTTGGTTTGGGAGGACGGCTTAATCGACCAGTTGGTCGCCGAAAGCGACCGCGCCTGGCATGCGGGCAAGGCTTTTTGGAAAGGCGAAAGCGACCTGAACTCGGCTTCGATCGGAATCGAGATCGTCAATCCCGGCCATGAAGGCGGCTCTGCCTGCCTTTCCTGACCGCCAGATCGAGGCGACGATCGCGCTCGTCCGAGATATTGCCGCGCGCTGGGCGATCGCGCCCGAGCGGGTGCTCGCCCATTCCGATGTCGCGCCGACGCGCAAGCGCGACCCGGGCGAAGCCTTTCCTTGGGCGACGCTGTGGCGGCGCGGCGTCGGCCATTGGACCGAGCCCGCGCGCCTCACCGGCTCGCCTCTGTTCGCCCATGAGGAGGAAGGCCCGCCGGTGCGGGCGATGCAGGCGATGCTGGCGCTTTATGGCTATGGCGTCGAGATCACCGGGGTTTACGATCGTCAGACCCGGCAGGTGGTCGCCGCCTTCCAGCGCCACTTCCGGCCGGAGCGGGTTGACGGCGAGGCGGACGCTTCGACCGCAGCGACGCTGAAGGCGCTGATCGACCGGCTGGGAGGCGCCATTTCGACGTGAACTCTCGAAGGTACGATTGGATCGCCGAAGGCGCAGGAACGCCGGAAATGCGCAAATCCAACTGCAGAAGGCGCTAGCGATGGCGCCGCACTCGGCTGTTCCGGATTCGCGAGTCTCGGAGCGATGCGAGCTGTCTTCCGCCTATTTCAGGGCCTGCGCCGGAATCACTCCGGTGGCGAAAGCGACCGCGGCCGCGTGGGTCAAATTCATGCAGTGCAACTTGTGACGGGCCGCGTCCAAATGCGTTTTGACGCTGCCAAAAGCTAGACCCAGGATCTCGGCGATCTCCTGGTAAGTCTTGCCGCGCGCCGCCCAAAGCAAACACTGCTCTTCTCGATTGGACAAATGGACAGGAAAGGCAGGCAATTTGAAATTGATATTCGACGCTGAGTCAATAAGAACCGACAGAAGTTTGAGTTTCTCCAGATTGGCGGCTTTGTAATCCTGCCATTCGTCGTTCGACAGGTCGCTGCTAAACGAAACCAGCGCGAACACGCCGCGTCGGTTGCGCAAGGGAATCGACAGGCCGTTTCGCCCCACACTGTGATTGAAGGCGTCAGCGAAAAAGGCCTTCGCCGCCGGATCATCAACGGGGAGGTTAGTCCAATCGAAAGGCTGATCGGCCTCTCGCCCATAAGAAATCACCGGATCATCGCTCATATATTTCTTGACGAAGTATCGGTGCTGCCATAATCTCGAATACGTGACAACCGCGACCAACAGGCAGATATCGGGACTCTTATCCGGCGACAAGCGCAAATATGCGATATGAGAAAGACCAATATCGGAAGCGATTGCCTTCAGCGTGTCGGCGAGATCATGATCATCGTTGCCGAGAATCGTCTCGGTCAGTCGCGTCGCCGCCGATTCAATGCTGATATCGACTGGCGGTCTCTCTCTAAGGCTTAACATCGAAGATCCCCAGCATCACTTCGTCTCGTGCGTGAGCGACCATCCAGCCAGCCTGAGGGTCTATTCGACCAGAAACGTGACTGCATAGTTCAAGTAACTCAACGCAGATACCGTATAACCTGCGCGCCTCGCAAGCCGACAGACTCAATTTTCCAATATCCTGCTTTGTGTCTTCAGACTCGGACGAGCGTTTTTTTAATTTCTTGGTCACTTCGCCCCCCATACTTGGCTCCATCACGAAACCCAGTTTGATGACGTAGGGAAAGAATGACAAGCGACAAACCTGTAGACAACAAAACAGGAACAACGTCAACATAATTTATGGAAACACTTGTGGACGGGAATTTGTGCTGCTTTTACTACTTGGCGGTTGTGGGGCGAAACCACCGACCGCAGCAAAACCATTCTTCTCGCCGACACTCAATATCCTATCGGATAGCGCCTTGCGAAGTCGCGCCGCAGGAAACCACGTCACCTATCCGCCTTGAGGCTAACACCAATAGGCCAAGTCGCAGCAGCTTGCCGCGTTCGAAAGATCGCGCGCCTTTTCTAGCGTCGCCCAAATTACGCGATGGCGGTGGTTCTATCTCACGCGCGTGGCCAGCCAGAAGGTGCCGACGGTATCGAGCGTCGGATCATTCCCTCCTCAGTACTGCGTATAGGAAAGAGAACCGGCTAATGACACGCTCGCGCCCGACGTGACTGCGCAGAGCGCTTTTCCTTGGGGAATGAGGTAGAGCGGACTGTAAATTGGGTTGCCGCCGACCCGCGACATACCTGATTGTGCTGTGAAATTATAGACACCAGTCAAAGTTGTGGTACCGGTGTCGCAAGGATTGTTGGTTTTTGTTCCATATACTAAGCTCACATTGCTCGCTGCATTTGCAAACATGTCCCATGCGGTCACGTAAATCTGGGTCGAACCCGATGGGGCGACGAGCTGCGTCGTCGTCGCATTCATTATGTTGATCGCGACAGACTGCCCTTGACCCGGCGGGCCAAGTTGGCCGCCTGCCGCAGGTACTGAGATTAACGACAACGCGATTAGCAACGCAGTCATCCGATTCATGAGATCCTCCGAGGATTACGCCGAAACACTTGGGCCGGGAATTTGGGTTGCTTTTACTGCTTAGCGGTTGCGAAGCGGAACGAACCCGACCACGCCCAACTCCGTTCCCGAAAGCGTCACCTTGCCGGGCGAAAGTGTCCCGTTTCGATCGCGCCACGCGGCGAGGTCGCGATTCAGGCGAACGCGATCTCTTTGGCGCCCGGAGCAAGAACTGAGTGCTCGATTCCCGCTACAGCACGAAATGCTTGCAACGGCCCCTCGCCAGTGTCGAAGAGGCCAGCGTAGCACATGATGCCGCCGATGCGTTGCGGGGTCCCAATAACTTGAAGATTGCATCCGGCCGCTTTCAGGACACGGAATATCCTGGCGTCGAATACCGAAACGATTTGCGTCAGTCCCGCAGCGACCGCGACTTCGCCGATGCCCAATATGAGCTCGCTCAGGACATAGTTGACGCGACTTCGGCTTCGTTGCGGCTGTCCGGCGACGGCGACGGCGCAGATGCGCGAACTTTCCCATATGCTGGCGCTCTCAATGTAGTCTCCGTCGAGCAATTGCGGGAAGACGTCGCGCAACATGTTCGGACCGGTGGTCGGCAGCAATCTCAAGGAGCCCCGATATTCTTCAGTATCCGGGTCGACTGACACGAGATAGAGAGGGTTTGCGTCGTCGAAACTGTCTCGCTCGTAGCCGTCTTTCACCACGACGTCCCAACCAAGCCGATCCGAAAAGGTTTCAGCTCTATTCCGGAACATCGCATCTATTTCCTTTGGGAAAAATGACGCATACGAACCCTCGATAAGCTTCAACATCGCGATCTCGCTCCTCTTTGCACTCGAACGCCACAAAAGTTAATAAATTCCCGTGTGTGCGAGGCTGACTTGACCCAAAGTCGCCGCACATTGTTCTTGGTTTGTTCACTATCGGAAAAAGGAAAACGCAAGTCAACTTTCCAGCGCCCAAGCCGTGCGGCTTTCGAAAGGTTTGGTTAACCAGGAAATGCAAATGCGGCTGCAGGGCGCACCTCTCTCCAAGCCGTTATGGCGGCGCCCGCCGCTGGCGCTGCCGCCTTAGCCGCGACCTGGGCTGGATGTGGGCGAGGGCCGGTCCGGCGTAGGATTGCGGACCCAATCGAGCCGGATCCGCCAAAGTCGCCGACGTGACAGGGCGCCATAACATACCCTTGCCGTTCATCTTCACAAGCGTCTCATCCAAATGCCATGTATGGATGCCCCCGTTCGCGCAAGATGGTTTTGAATCGTTTGGTCGCGTGATCGGGTGCGATCATGTATCAGGCCTTCAAGCGCGGCCTGTCATGACCGCTGGCCGGTATGGAGATGCGCGGATCAGGTGCAAAATCAACGCCGCGAGCTTTTGAGCTCGGTGGCATTTTATTGCTTTTCCTGGCCCGGATCTGACCGATCATTTGCCCTTACGTTCCTCGACCTCCTCACACGCCCGACGTTCCCTTGGCCGCTCAACCTGATCGTGGATCAAATGGTCGCAGCCGCAGGAACTCGATAATCTTCCCCCTTTGTCAGCATGGCCCAGATTGAACGGGCCATTTTGTTGGCGAGGGCGATCGCCACAAGCATGCGCGGTTTGCGTCCGAGCATCCGATGCAGCCAGGTTCCTTCCCGCGCCCCCTTCCGGTAAGCCCAGCGCACAATGACCATTGCGCCGGTGATTAACAGCCGGCGAATATCGCGCTGCCCCATTTTGGAGATTTTCCCGAGAACCTGCTTGCCTCCGGTCGAGTGCTGCACAGGGACCAGCCCGAGCCAGGCTGCGAAATCGCGCCCCCGGCGGAACACCTCCATTGGCGGCGCGAAGGTCTCGATCGCCATGGCTGTAATTGGCCCAACGCCCGGCATTGTCTGCAGGCGACGGGTCATGGCGCCCCGCTTGGCTTCGCACGCTATCGCCTTCTCGAGCCCCGCGACCTTCTCCGAAAGCCCGTCTATCTGATCGAGATATAGGCGCGCCAATTCGACCACGAGCAGCGGAAGTGAAGGCGTCATATCGTCGATCGCCTGAGCGAGAATCGCCACGTTTGATGGCCCTTGCGGCGCCACGACGCCATGTTCGGATAATTGACCGCGCAGCGCATTGATCAGCTGGGTGCGTTGACGGACCAGGAGATCCCGTGTCCGAAACAGCATGGCGCACGCCTGTTGTTCCTCCGTCTTGACAGCAACGAAGCGCATGGTGGGTCTGCTCGCCGCTTCCGCAATCGCTTCCGCGTCCGCCGTGTCGTTCTTCTGGCGTTTGACAAAAGGCTTGACGTACGCGGGCGGGATCAAGCGAACTTCATGCCCGGCGTCACGGATAGCCCGACCCCAATGATGTGCGCTCCCGCAGGCCTCCATGGCGACGACGCAGCGTGGCTGCTCGGCAAGAAAGCCGAGGACTTTCTCACGCCTAAGCTTCTTTCGAAAGGCAACGCTTCCATCCGCCAGAGCGCCGTGCGCCTCAAAGGACCGCTTTGCAAGGTCGAGACCGATGATGCTAGCTTCTTTCATGGATGCCCTCTCCGTTGCGTGGGATGCGACAAACATCGCCACCTTGGCACATTGCGATGCCGTCAGGAGGGGGCATCCACTCCATCAACGCCGCTGCAAAGGGCGGCTGGAGGCAAGGGCCCCGAAAGGCAAGCGAAAGCTGGCTCGCGCAACAAAGGCGTGCTGAGAGAATAGGCACCGCCACACGAGCGCTTCCATTGCCTCACCGCTCAACCCTGGTTCGTTCGACTTCGCGCCTGTCGTGGCGCGATGTTTGAATTTGGGACCAGCTTTGATAGGGATGGCTGGGGCTTGGCGGAGCGCGGCGCTATGAGCATCAGTGTCAAACTAGCAGGCGAGTCCGTTCCGCCTCTCGTCGTGGATCTCGACGGAACGCTTATTCGAACTGACCTGCTAGTCGAGTCGTTCTTCGCCTATCTCGGCGCCGAGCCCCTTCGCATTTTGTCGCTGGCGACCGCGCTTCGGGGGGAAAAGCTCTCTTCAAGGCCGAAATCGCACGTCGCGTCGACATCGATCCTGAGCACTTGCCCTACGATGAGCGGGTGCTGTCGCTCATTCGCGATACGCGTGACAATGGGGGACGGGTTTTTTTAGCGTCGGCGAGCAACGAGCGATACGTGAGGGACGTGGCCGAGCACTTCGGTTTTTTTGATGGCTGGTTCGCCTCCACTGACAGCGAAAATCTCTCATCGTCGACCAAGGCAAGGCGGCTTGTCGAGGTTTTCGGGGAAAAGGGGTTCGACTACATCGGCAACGACAGGGCGGATCTTCCAGTGTGGTCGTCGGCCAATCGAAGCCTCGCGGTCGGGCCTTCTTCCTCGGTCAGGGCCCGGCTCGAGGCCGCCGATGCGAATGCGGTTGTCCTCGAGTCCCAGACCGGCGGGTTGCGCGCATGGATGAAGCTCTTGCGCGTTCACCAATGGGCGAAAAACGCGCTGGTTTTCGTGCCGATTTTTGCCGCGCATCGTTTCGATTTCGGTTCAGCCATTGAAGCGGCGATCGCAGCGATCGCGTTCTCACTGGCCGCTTCGTCAATCTATATCCTCAACGATCTCGTAGATCTTGACGCGGATCGACGGCACCGAAGCAAAAGGCGCCGTCCCTTGGCCGCGGGAACCGTGTCCGTTCGACAGGCGATGATCCTCGCTCCCGTACTTTTCGCGGCCGCTTTGGCGACCGGATTTGCCGTTTCGATCGACTTCGTGGCGGTGCTGCTTGCGTATCTGGCGCTAACCACTGCCTACACATTCTATTTAAAGCGTAAAATGATGGTCGACATCGTCGCTTTGGCGTCGCTCTACACTTTGCGGGTCATTGGCGGCGCGGTCGCTATCGGGGCGGTTCCCTCCGAATGGATCCTGGCCTTTTCGATGTTCATCTTCACCGCGATGGCGCTGGTCAAGCGATATATCGAACTGGCCGCCAGAGTTGATGGGGGGCTTCCCGATCCGACAAATCGCAACTATCGAAAGTCTGACCTGAACGTGCTTGGCGCGTTGGCCGCCGCCTCAGGTTTCAACGCAGTGACGGTGTTTGCGCTCTATATTTCTTCGGACACCGTTCGTCGTCTGTATCAGCATCCGCAGGCGCTGTGGTTGATCTGTCCGATCCTATTGTATTGGCTCGGACGCGCGCTGATTATGGCGGAACGACGCCTAATGGACGACGATCCGATCGTGTTCGCCCTTAAGGACTGGAATAGCCTTCTGTCGTTCGCCTTGATCGGCGTGATAATGATCGCCGCGGCTTGACGCGGGACGAGATCCCTCAGACGCGGATGCCGGCAGGCGACCGGTTTCTGGAACGTGCCGACATTCTTTCCTGGGGAAGGGTCGTTCGCCAGCCGCAACACGTCGCGCGTCCGAGCTTTCGCGACGAACTTCCCGGCCTCGTTTCAGAACCGGGTTGGAAGAGCAAACTGGCGATCGGTTTGCGTCGCTCCTACGGCAACTCCTGTCTCAACAGCGCGGGAGCCCTCCTCGACGCGACAAGTCTTAACCGGGTTGTCGCATTCGACCCCCAATCGGGTCGTCTGCAAGCCGAAGCCGGGATCAGCCTCTCCGACTTGCTTCGACTCGTCGTCCCGCACGGATGGTTCCTGCCGACTACCCCGGGGACCCGATTTGTCACGCTCGGCGGCGCGGTAGCGAACGATGTACACGGCAAAAACCACCATGGCGCCGGGACTTTCGGCGCCAGCGTCACCGGACTGGGGCTGCTGCGCAGTGACGGTCGACGGCTGAAGCTGACCCCCGAGCTCGGGCCGGAGCTTTTTTGCGCCACGATCGGCGGGCTTGGATTGACCGGCGTGATCGAATGGGTCGAATTCCAGCTCGCCCCTATTCGAAGCGCCTTTCTGGATGTCGAAATCGTGCCCTATGGCCGTCTTGACGAGTTTTGGTCGGTCGCGGAGGCTAGTGTCGGCCGATTTGAGCATACGGTCGCGTGGATCGACTGCCTGTCAACTGGGGGCTCGGCAGGCCGAGGCGTTTTCACCCGGGCGAATTGGAGCGAAGACGGGCGGCTCGACGCGCATGACGACCGGACGTTCAAAAGCCTGCCGTTCGACTTTCCCAGTTTCGCTTTGAACGGATTGTCGGTCGCCGCTTTCAACGAACTCTACTACCGTGTGTATCGTGGCAGGCAAGGGAAAGTCCGGCAACATTATTCCGCCTTCTTTTATCCGCTCGACGCGATCCATAATTGGAACCGGCTCTACGGATCGCGCGGAATGTTACAATATCAGTGCGCGATTCCCTGGGGGAATGAACGGGCGGGCATGCGTGCTCTTCTCGATAACATCGCGCGCTCCGGACAAGCTTCATTCTTGGCGGTTCTCAAGACGTTTGGCGATCGCCCATCTCCAGGCATGCTCTCGTTTCCGAGGCCGGGCGCGACGCTCGCCCTCGACTTCCCCAACCGAGGGCCGGAAACGCTGGCGGTGATGAGTCGGCTGGATGATATTGTGCGCGAGGCCGGCGGCGCTCTCTATCCAGCCAAAGACGGTCGAATGCCAGCACGCATGTTCAAGCTCGCCTACCCTCGCTGGGAAGCATTCGCAGCACATAAGGACCCTCGAATGAGTTCAGACTTTTGGCGAAGGGTGGAGGGATGACGGAATCGCCTAAGCGAGTCGTCATCCTCGGCGCAACGTCCGCTATTGCGCAGGCGGCGGCGCGAATCTGGGCGGGGCAGGGCGCGCGCCTCGCGCTCGTTGGCCGAAATGAGGAGCGGCTTGAGGCCATCGCGGCCGATCTTAAGGCCCGCGGCGCTGCGCAGGCTGAGATCCTGGTGGCAGACTGCGCCGAAGCGGAGCCGACCGCTGCACTGTCGCGGATGTTCGAGATGCTTGGCGGCCTCGACGTCGTTCTGCTCGCCTACGGGGTTCTTGGCGACCAGGCGCAACTCGAGCGGGATCCGGCCGCCACCGCGGACCTGTTGCGAACCAATTTCACGAGCGCCGCGGCATGGTGCCAGGCAGTCGCCGCGACTCTCGAGCGCCAGCGCTCCGGCGCCCTGCTGGTGATCGGTTCGGTGGCGGGCGACCGCGGACGTGGCTCCAACTACGTGTATGGCGCCTCCAAGGCGGGGCTCGGCGTGCTCGTGCAAGGCATCGCGCACAGGCTGGCCCGCACGGGAGGCCGCGCGGTCCTGATCAAGCCTGGATTTGTGGATACGCCGATGACCGCAGACGTCGCGAGGAAGGGTCCGCTTTGGGCGCGGCCGGAGGCCGTGGCGCGAACGATCGTCGCGTCCGCTGACCGCGGCGGCCCGGTCGTCTACGCGCCCGCCTTCTGGCGGGCGATTATGTTGGGGGTGCGCAGCGCGCCGTCGGCGATCTTTCATAAGACCCGCCTTTGACCGCGGAGCCGCCATGTCGATCGAAGACAAAATCATCGTGACGGGGGCCGCTGGTTTGGTCGGTCACCCAGCCGACAGCGCAACGCTCGCACGGTTGTATCCGGGCGTCGCGGTCATCGAAGCAAACCTGATCGAGAGCCTGGCCGGACGTCTCCGCTACGTTCAGTCAGTCCGCCCGCCGGGCTTCGGCGCGGAAATTCCGACGGCCCGGACGGCCATTGCCGGCCTTCAGATTGCTGACACCTGTTCCTACTATCCTGATGGTCGCTCGATTTCGGAGCGCGTCCGCGTTGGCCGCTTGCCGGCTTGCGCGATTGACGCCTCACGATAGCGGGGAACGCAGCATTGATGTCCGGACAGTTTCTTCGCTTCCTTTCAACAGGAGGCTTCGCAGCGCTCGTCAATCTCGTGAGCCGGCACGAGCTCAACAGGATTCTGAGCTTCGAGGTCGCCGTAGTTCTCGCCTATCTCCTGGGCATGATCGTTGCTTACGTCCTGGCGCGTCGTTTCGTCTTTCAGGGCAGTGGGCGGTCCGTCGTCTCAGAATTCAAGCGCTTTGCGATCGTGAACGTCTTTTCGTTCACTCTTGTATGGTCGATCAGCGTCGGCTTGGCCAAGTATTTGTTTCCGGCGATCGGCTTCGTCTGGCGAGCGGACGACGTCGCCCATTTTATCGGCGTCTTAACTCCCGCGGTGACCAGCTATTTCGGACACCGGGCTTATACATTTTCGACTCCCAAGACAGTCGGCTCCGCGGATGCCCCGGGCGACCCGAAGACAGATGCGGTCTGATGAACTGAGAACCGTTAGACTTGGACCACGACGTCGCCGACCGGCGCGGCGCAACTTGGGCGATGCTCACGGCCTGTTTGGCGCGTTAGCTTGACGATCCGACAACGTTAATAACGAAAGACCGTGTTCTTTCCGATCCGCACGGCGATCGGCTCGCATCTTCATCAAAATTGCACGTGGGGGATAAGACCGAAGTAATGACTTCGCGCGCAGGATTCGCTGTCAAAGCGAGGTCTGACGCGATGCGGTCCGTGGGCAAATTCTTCGCTAACATGAGAGGACTGGGGCGAAAGCTGGCCGGCGACGAGACCGGCTCACCCGCGGTCGAATTCGCGTTGGTCTTTCCGATTTTCATCGCCGTTGTGCTAGCCACTCTGCAGGCAGGGACGATATTCCTGGTCAAGGCGTTCTTCGAATCGGGGGCGGAACAGGCGGCGAGGGTCGTTCTCACCAATCAGACCGGCACGCTGACGGCGGCGCAATTCAAGACCGAAGTCTGCAATCAGCTGACCGCGCTCTTCAACTGCGGGCAAGTGACCATCGAACTCCAGCCTTTGCCGGCCGGCTCCACAAATCTCACCGCTCTGCTTCCGACATTCGACTCTCACGGAAACCTCGTCGGCACGCCCACAGTCGACGTCGGCGCCAACGCCGCCGCCTCGGGCACCGACATGCTGCTCGTGGTCATGTATCCGTGGCCGGTCTACGGCGGCCCGCTCGGCCTCAATTTCGCTAACTTGGGGAACGGCAAAATGCTGATGACCACGACCCAAGTGTTTCGCGTCGAGCCCCTGTGATGAGCGAGACAATCCGCATGCCGCACCCACTCCGCGGCCGCGCGCGCGCCTTCCTCGCCGACGCCAAAGGTCTCGCGGCCGTCGAGCTGGCGATGATCCTGCCGATCGCCCTCATGCTGATGAGCCTCGTCGTCTTTGGCGGCCAGGCCTTTGGGGTGCAGCGCAGAGTAACGCTGGCGGCGACCACGGTCGCCAATATTTTCGCCCAGGCCAACAACGTCAACACCTCGACGATCACCGCCCCCGAGCTCAGTCAGATTCTCGCGTACCCGAACCTGATCCTCTACCCTTACGACGGCAGCGGCGCGGCGGTCGTGGTGTCGCAATTGCAGGTCACGGTGAATTCGAACGGGACTGCGACCGGAACAGTCAAAGGCAGTTGGGCTAACGCCAACGGAACAGCACGCCCCTGCGACCAGCAATTGTCGGTCGATCCGTCGATCGCCGCCGCGTTCGCCAGCGGCTCGACCAGCACTTATGTCGTTCTCGGCGAGGTGACTTACCCGTTCCAACCAGCCGGAATCTATTTCTCGATCGGTCAGATGAACCTGCACGACTCGATCATCATGATCCCGCGAGTCGCGAGCCCGATCACCGTTCAGTCTACGCCCCAGTGTGGGTGACCCACGGCAACCACGGCCCGGCGCCTGTTCGGCAAAGCCATCTAGCGCGCTGACGCTCAGGATTACCCGATCGCCGCGCAGCGACGAAAGGGCAAGCGCCTATTTGACGCAGCCTCGCCGGATCGGCGCGGCGCTCTCCGGCCATCATCGTCCCAGAAGGCACAGCGCGTTGCGCGCCGACGCGAGGTGGACAAAATGTCGCGCCAGGAACTACTGGGGGCCGTCGCCGTTGACCGACTCGTAAGGACACATCTCCTCTGATGACACAGCTTTCGCGGAGAGGTCTTCGCGCCGTCGAAGAGATCGCCCGCCGTACCGACTTCAGTCAGGACGCGGTAACCTCGATGCTGGTCTCAATCATGGCTGGTCGCGGCGCCATGGCGCAGTTTAGCCACCCCGAATTCGGAGGTTCGGGGCAATGGATGGCCGGCGGCGCGATCATGATCTCGGACATGTTCAACAACGCGCTCAAGGCGCGGGTCGACGGGTTGTGTAACGAATTATCGGCGCTGGTCCGGAGCGAACCGGACTTTGTCGCCGTAGACTCCTTTCAATCGCAAAGTCATAGCGTTCGTGGGGATTTCCACCGTGGATCGTCCGTTCTCCTGGTAACCGTGGGCCCTGACCAAGCGAATTGGTGGCCTGCCGATCTTGGCGTTCCATCCAGCCTCGGAGCGCAGAACGAGGTGCGCTACGCCTATTTCCCGCCATCCGGCGGCTCGCCATCGATAACAACGGGAAACTGACCGTTTACGACACACAGGACCATCAGATCAGTGGCTTCTCGCAGCAACAGCCGGGATCAGGCTCCCTCAGTTTCTCAAGCCAGCTCGGCGGCGTTGATGTAAGCCGCCTGCCGATCGCCTCCGGCGCGAGTGGAATGACGTCATCGCCCGAACCAGCGCCTTATACTACCAAGAACTCTCTGATCATGACCGATACGCCCAATCGCGCAGACCGATGGACATGATTTTCCGGGGCTGATCGACGAGCTTGTTCCAGGGGTCGCAGCAGTGATCGACGATATCGTGGTAGGATTTGAAGATCCGGTTCGAGAGCCAATTATCGCGCATGAACCGCCAGATATTTTCTTGCGGGTTCCGTTCGGGGCCTTTGGCCGGCAATGCGATCAACGTGATCTTGGACGGGACGATCAGGCTGCCGGAGAGATGCCATCCGGCCTGATCGACCAGAAGCGCCTTCGACATAGACCCCGGATTGCCTTCCGGCATTAACAGGCGGGCGGACATCATCGGCCATGAACCTCCACCCGGCAGAGATTGCCACGCAGATCGCGCCGGACGCACATGCCGCGGTCGGGCGCTTCTTCGATTGGCTGGTCGCCGTCTACGATCGGGGGTTGGTCGTCGCCCTGCGATACCGCCGAATCACGCTGACCATCATGCAGGCCGCGCAAGACATCACTGTCGGCGCTCGACTCTCCAAGACGCAATATCAGTATTCGCTAGTTGACGTGGATAGCGACGAACTCAACCACTGGGCGCCTATGCTACTGCAGAAGATGCAGGCATTGTCGCAGCTCGCCGATGTGGCGAGCGATCAACAAAGCGCCGGTCCGACGCTGAAGGTCGAGATCAACCGGGACGTCGCCTCCCGTATGCGAGTCGATCCTGCCTTGGTAAGGCTATTCTCTACGACGCCTTTGGTCAGCGCCACGTGGCGCGGATTTACACGACTTTAAATGAATACTACGTCATCCTCGAAGTCGACCCGAGCTACCAGCTTGGGCCGAATGCTCTCAGCCGAATCTATGCAAAATCCGCTGCCGGCGGGATGGTCCCGCTTAGCCAATTCGCAACCGTCAGCCCCTCGACCGCTCCGCTGGCGATTAACCACCAGGGCCAGTTTCCGGCGGTGACGCTCAGTTTCAATCTCGCGCCGCACAGCACTATCGGCGCGGCCGTGTCGGCGGTGCGGAAGGCCGCGGCAGATCTTCACATGCCGCCTTCGATCGCCACCAGCTTCGAGGGAAACGCCCAGGCGTTCCAGAGTTCGCTCAGCAGCACTCCAATCCTGATCCTCGCCGCGCTGGTCGCGATCTACCTCATCCTCGGCATTCTATACGAGAGCCGATTCATCCGCTCACCATCATTTCGACTCTGCCCTCGGCCGGGCTCGCCGCCCTGCTGACCCTGATGCTGGTTGGCATGCCGTTCGACGTCATCGGCATCATCGGTACCATCGGCATCATCGTTCGCGGAGGAACGCGATCACGGGCTGAGCAGCGAAGAGGCCATTCATCGGGCGTGTCTGCTGCGGTTCCGCCCCATTCTGATGACGATGCTGGCCGCGCTCCTGGGCGGCGTCCCGCTCATGCTGGGCACGGGGACAGGGTCGCAAATTCGCCAACCGCTCGGCTACGCCATTGTTGGCGGGTTGCTCATCTCGCAGCTGTTGACTCTGTTCACAACGCCCGTTGTCTATATTTACACGGCTCGATTGAGCGGTTGGCTCGAACGCCGCGGCCAACGCGGCGATGCCGAGGCGGTCGTCTGTGCGGCTTAGATACGCTTAAGACAGGCAATTTGGCCTAGCGCGCGCATCGTTTGTCCGCCAACAGACCGAACCCGGCTTGGCGCTAGGTTATTCTGGCTCAAGGCGGAAAGACGCTTCCGAGACGCGTGCATGCGCCTCGGATGGATCTATTTTCCGATGACTGTCGCCCGCGCGCGTTGCCACCAGCCGCTGCGTCGCGGTCGCTGCAGTTCGGGCGCCGCAGGAGCCGACGCCGCCGCCGCATCAGGGCCGGCGTCGGCTTGTGCAGGCGCAGAAGAATCGACGGTTGGCTCCCCGCGGGTGGCGCTGGGCGCTTGCGCTTGGGCATCAACCTCTTGCGTCGCAGCGACCCGCGCCGGCTCGGCCATAGTCTCTTCGCGAGAGACCGTATCGCTGAGCGGCGTCGCACGGGGATAGTCCGCTTCGGAGGCGGTGAATTCCTCCTCAAGCGCGAGCGAGGGAGGCGAATCGAAACCTGGCGCGCCCGTCTCGGGCCTGCCGTCTCCGTCAGTTCGCCGAAGCCGGTTTCGCTCGCCGCGGGAGCCTCGCGATCGACGGTAACGCTCCTCTCCGCTGCGCGGACCTCTGCGGGCGAAGGCGTCAACCTCGCCGCTCGGCGCAACCAGGTCGCCGCCGATTTCGGCGACGACGGCCAAACCGTCGTCCGTTGGCTGCGGTGCGTCTTGCGGAAGATTGTCTCCGAATGAGCGCTCTCCGCGACGACGGCGGCGGCGGCGGCGGCGGCGGCCGGTCTCGGCGTCTTCCAGCGGCGGGCCGCTTCCGCGCTCGCTCAGGCGCCCAACCTCTTCATGTTCGTCGCCGAAAGCTTCGAGAGTTTCTTCCGCCTCGGCCAGCGCCGGTTCCTCGATGACTGGGGCGATTTCGTCAGCCAACGATTTCGCCGGCTCTCCTTCGCTCTTGACGCCGGTCGCCGGCTCGCCGCGCTCGATTGCGTGGTAGTTGGCGCCGGTCAGAGTGTCGTCCGCCTCGACGACGATCGTGACGCCAAACCGGCGCTCGAGGTCGCGCAGATTGACGCGCTTTTGGTTGAGTATGTAGAGGGCGACGGACGTGCGCGTTCGCACGATGAGATCGTGGGTAGAGCTCTTGATCAGCGAGTCCTCAAGCACACGCAACACGTGAAGCGCAATCGAAGCGGTCGATCTCACGACGCCAGCGCCCTGGCAGTGAGGGCAGACCACGGTCGAGCCCTCGAGAACGCCTGTACGGATGCGCTGACGCGACATTTCAAGCAGGCCGAAGTGCGAAATGCGGCCCACCTGGATGCGCGCCCGGTCATTCTTCAGCGCGTCCTTGATTCGCCTCTCGACCGCACGATTGTTGCGCAATTCCTCCATATCGATGAAGTCGACCACAACGAGCCCGGCGAGATCGCGCAGACGCAGTTGACGGGCGACTTCGTCGGCGGCCTCGAGATTGGTGCGCAGCGCAGTGTCTTCGATATTGTGCTCGCGCGTGGACCGACCCGAGTTGACGTCGATCGCGACCAGCGCTTCGGTCTGGTTGATAACGATGTATCCCCCCGACTTCAGCGTCACCTGGTTGGAGAACATCGCGTCGAGCTGCGATTCGACGCCCGCCTTGGCGAAGACCGGCGCAGTGTCGCGATAGAGTTGTACGCTATTCACGTGGCTTGGCATAAGGAGGCGCATAAACTGCCTGGCCTCGCGATAGCCCGCCTCGCCCGCGACAGTGATCTCTTCGACGTCTTTGCTGTAGAGATCGCGGATGGCCCGTTTGATAAGCGAGCCTTCTTCGTAGACGAGCGTCGGCGCGCTGGATGAAAGCGTCGTCTCTCGCACAGTTTCCCACATCCGCAACAAATACTCGAAGTCGCGCTTGACCTCGGCCTTGGTGCGAGAGGCGCCGGCGGTGCGGAGAATAACGCCCATGCCCTCTGGAACGTCGAGCTCCTCGGCGATTACCTTCAGTCGGCTGCGATCCTGGGCGTTGGTGATTTTGCGCGAAATGCCCCCGCCGCGGGCGGTGTTGGGCATCAAAACCGAGTAGCGACCAGCCAGCGAGAGGTAAGTCGTGAGCGCCGCCCCCTTGTTGCCACGCTCTTCTTTGACAACCTGCACCAGCAGAACCTGCCGGCGCTTGATGACCTCCTGAATCTTGTACTGTCGGCGCAAGCGCTGGGGACGCCGCGGAACCTCTTCCAATGCGTCGCCGCCGATCTGCTCGACCGGCTCGCCTTCGTCCTCAGTCCGTTGCTTTCCGCTCGCTACCCGCTCTTCAGAGCCGCCCTCGAGTGTCGTTACTTCGTGAACATCTTCCTCAACGGGGCGCTCCTTGAACTCAGCGCCGTAGTTTGGACCGGCGGCGTCGATGTCGTCGGTCGGCGCGACGGCCGGGACTTCCGCGGATATTGATTCGGAGTCCGTCAGATCTGAAGCCGAGGGCTTTGCGGCTTCGGCCGGCGGATCGGCATCCAAGCGCTCGGCCGCGTCGCCATCCCCGGGCGCAACGGTCAAAACCGGGTTCGCCTCCGCTGAGGCCGCCGCCGGCGAGAACTCGGCGCCCTCAGCTTCGATATCGGCAGAGCCCGCCCTTTCGTCCGCGCCAAATTCATCTGTTGACACTGGTTCCGAAACGGTTTCGCCGTTCTCGGCGCGGGCGTCGGCCTCGGGGCGTCGCGGTTGACGATGGCGCCGGCTGCGCCTTTCGACGTTGGCCTCTTCGTCCTCCTCCCGCTGCGACAAGGCTTCCTCCTCGAGAAGCGCCTGTCGGTCGGCGACGGGAATTTGGTAGTAGTCCGGATGAATCTCGGAGAACGCCAGAAAGCCGTGGCGATTGCCGCCATAATCGACGAAGGCGGCCTGGAGCGAAGGCTCTACCCGGGTGACCTTGGCGAGATAGATATTCCCGCGCAGCGGTCTCTTGCTCGCTGACTCGAAGTCAAATTCCTCGACTCGATTGCCTCGCAGGACCACCACCCGAGTTTCTTCCGGGTGTGAGGCGTCGATGATCATTTTGTTGGGCATGAGAAACTCTCTCGCCGCGCGCGAAAATACGCTGCGAGGGCCGAGTGGACCTCCCGATTGCGCCGCGCGGGGCGTCTGTGCTGGAGATGGAAAAATACGGAAATGAGGCGGCAGGCGCCGCGTCATGAAACCGGTCAGACGCACACGCGTCGCGGCAAAGGACCCGCTCCGCCCGAATGGCGGCCGGCGAGTGGTGGTTTTGCCATCGGGACATCGTCAACCTGAAATCGAGACGTCGCTTGCCGCGACGGCTATAGCTGCGCTGCGCGCCGCCGATGTCACGATTTCGATCCGAGCCGCTCTGTCGGCCCTTGTCCAGCAGGTCAACTCCCGCCTTCCGCTCGCAATCTCCCGCGCGGACGCTCGCCGGGGTCTCGAAACTGGCAAGCGATCCGGCGGGTCGATAACCCGCCCCGGCCTGTCCGCCCAACCCGCAGGCCATCGCGAGATGGTCCCGGCAGAATGCCCCGCTCAACCAATGAGCGAGCCAGCTGTGCGAACTCGGTCCGAATTCGTAACACACCATAAATAGGCGCCACAGGGCGCGTTGGCAAGTTTCTTTTTCCCTGCGGTGCTTTCCCTGGCCAGCGCGCCTCCTCTTTCGCTCGAGCCAAGGTCGCTCCTTGACCCGGTTAACCCATCGTAAAGAGTTTCGAGGGCTTTTTTCCTTGCGCTGGCCCGCTTGGCCAGTCGAACGCCGCGCGGCGCCAGTCGGATGCGAGCGATTGCGCCGCCGCGGCATTGGCACTATTAGCGCGACGACGCGGCGCCGAGGGGAAGCGGAATGGCGCGAATGGGACGGCTGGCGACTCTCGCCGTGTTCTCGCTGATGGGGGCGCCGCTCCAGCGCGGATTCGCGGGCGAGGCGGTCGCGCCCGTTGCAGTTGGCGTGCGGCTCTCACAGGATGAGAATGCGGCCAAACTGGTGTTCGACCTGTCGCGGCAGGTCGACGCGAGCGCCTCGGCCTTGGCGTCGCCCGATCGCATTGTCGTCGACATGCCGGAGGTGAATTTTCAGCTCAACCCGTCGGTCGGCCGCACCGGCGCACTGACCAATATCTCGTTCGTGAAGGGCTTTCGCTTCGGCTTGCTCGCGCCGGGCAAATCCCGGATCGTTATTGACCTTGCCCGCGCGGCCTGTCCCGCCCGCGTTTCCGCCAGCCGGATCGTCGAAGGTAAACCCGCGGCGCGGCTCACGATCGAACTGAAGCCCTGCGACCCATCGGCCTTCGCCGCGCTCGTCCGCTTGTCAGCGGTTTCGACCCCGAGCGAGCCTTCGGCCACTGCTCCCATGCGGCCGGTCCTCGTCCTTGATCCCGGTCACGGCGGCGTCGACAGCGGCGCGCGCGGCCTTGGCGGCGTGGAGGAGAAAACCCTGGTTTTTGGCTTCTGCGCCGAACTGAAGCGACAGCTCGAAGCGACGAACCGCTACGCCATCGTGATGACGCGTGACGGCGATCAATATGTCGATCTCGACGATCGGGTTGCGATTGCTCGCAAGGCAAACGCGTCTCTATTCATCTCCGTCCACGCTGACACTCTGAGCGAGGACAAGAATGTCAGCGGCTCCACGGTCTATACCGTGGCCGATCGCGCTTCCGACGCCGAAGCCGCCCGTATCGCGGCCCGGGAGAACGCCGCGGATCGAAACCCGGGTGGAGCGAGTCGGCTGGATAATCCGGACGTTGCCGGTATCCTGTTCGATCTCAAGCGCAGGGAGACGCGGACGTATGACCACATCTTCTCGCGGGGCCTCGTCGACAACTTGCGGGGCGCCACGAAGCTCAACCACAATCCAGAACGCTCCGCGGGCTTCGTCGTTCTGAAGGCGCCGGAGTTTCCCTCCGTCCTCGTAGAACTCGGCTATCTTTCAAACGCCCAGGACGTCCAATCCCTCGCCTCCCCGGACTGGCGGGCCAAAGCGGCAGCCGCCATGGTCAGAGCCATCGATGAATTCTTTGCCGGATACGGAAAGCAGGACAGCATCCCGTCGACCGAAAACGGCGTTGCCTCGTCAACCATGCGGGTCGCCGCGCCGTCGACGCATTAAGGCTTGCGCGTTGCGGCCGCGTCGGTCTAATGGCGTCGGCGTGCCGGGGCGAGACCCGTCGATCATAAATTCGCCTTACTCGAGCACGACAGGGTGAAAGCTGGCGCATTCGATCGCGACCCGGATCCCGGCGGCGCGAAGAATGTCGGCAGAACCGGTTTCGTAGAGTCCGCGTCTTCGAGGCGCCGTACTCAGTTCGTCTCGACGCCGCGAGCGCTCGCCGACGGGCGAAATGGAAGGCTTCGGTCGAGAGATGCGCGGGATCGCTCGTATTATCGGTTTCATATTTGCGACCGGCGCGTTGCTGTTCGTTGTGGCGGCGGCGGTTTTTGCCGGCGTCATATGGAAATACGAACAGGAGCTTCCGGATTACTCTATACTCAAGAACTATGAACCGCCGGTGATGACGCGCGTACACGCGGCCGACGGCAGCCTGCTGGCCGAGTATTCGCGCGAGCGACGGCTTTATCTTCCGTCGGACGAAATTCCCGACTTGGTCAAGCACGCCTTCATCTCGGCCGAGGACAAGAACTTTTATAGCCATTGGGGCGTCGATCCCGAAGGGATCTTGCGCGCGGGTATCATATACATGCAGGGTTCGCGCCACATTCAGGGCGCGTCGACCATTACTCAGCAGGTAGCCAAGAACTTTCTGTTAAACTCGGACCGGACTTTCGATCGCAAGATCCGTGAGATTCTGCTCAGCTTGCGAATCGAGTCCGCCTATTCAAAGGAAAAAATTCTCGAGCTCTATCTCAATGAGATTTATCTCGGCCTGTCCAACTACGGCGTCGCCGCTGCGGCGCTCAATTATTTCAACAAGTCCGTGCACGAACTGACCATCGCCGAAGTCGCCTATTTGGCGGCGTTGCCGAAAGAGCCGAGTTCGCTCAATCCGTTTCGCAATCATGACCGCGCCGTGGAAAGGCGCAACTACGTCATCGGGCGCATGGAGGAGGACCGCTACATCACCGCCAAACAGGCGAACGAGGCTCGAGCCGAGCCGCTGGTGGTCAATCCCCGCGTGCTGACGCCGAATTCCATCGCCGCGGGGTTCTTCGCCGAAGAAGTCCGGCGCGAACTGCAGGAACGGTATGGCGAGCAGAAGCTTTACGAAGGCGGCCTTTCTGTTCGCACGACGCTCGACCCGAAAGTTCAGCTGATGGCGCGTAAGGCGCTAGTCGATGGTCTCGTGCGCTATGACGAGGCCTATGGCTGGCATGGCACCCTCAAGACCATCGATATCGGCCAGGATTGGGGCGTCCCTCTGGCCGATATTCCAGCTTACGGCGACATCAAGCCGTGGGTCCTGGCGGTGGCGCTTGACGTCAGCGATACGGCCATCCGGATTGGTCTTCAACCCCAACGAGACACGTCGGGCGCGGTTGTCGCCGATCGTCGCACAGGCGTCGTTACGCTGGACGGGGCCCGCTGGACGGGCCGCAGGCCAAAGGGTCTGGTCAAGCCGGGCGACGTCTTTTATGCCGAACCGATTGCCGGCCATGATGGCCAATATCGCCTGCGTCAGATCCCGGAAGTGTCCGGCGCCGCTATCGCGATGGATCCCTTTACGGGCCGTGTGCTCGCGATGGTCGGCGGATTTTCGTTCGACGAATCTGAATTCAATCGAGCGACGCAGGCCCAGCGACAGCCGGGTTCCTCGTTCAAGCCTTTTGTGTATGCTGCGGCGCTTGACAACGGTTACACGCCGTCTTCGACGCTTCTGGACGCGCCTGTCACGATCGACGACGGCAGCGGTCAACTGTGGACTCCGGCAAACTTCGAAGGCACATCCGGCGGGCAACATACGTTGCGTTTCGGCGTCGAGCATTCGATCAATTTGATGACGATCAGGCTTGCGCGCGACATTGGCATGCCGCTGGTGGTCGAATACGCCAAGCGGTTCGGCATCTACGACAACTTGCCGCCGTTCCTGTCGATGTCGATCGGCGCGGGCGAGACGACGGTGCTGCGCATGATCACCGGCTATTCGATGTTCGCCAACGGCGGCAAGAGAGTGAAAGCGACACTGATCGATCGGATTCAGGATCGTTGGGGCAACACCATCTACAAGCACGACGAGCGCATCTGCGAGGGGTGCGACGCCCAGGTATGGAACGATCAGCCTGAGCCGCGCTTAATCGACAAGCGCGAGCAAGTGATCGATCCGCTGACCGCCTACCAGGTCACCTCCATCCTGGAGGGCGTCATCCAGCGCGGCACCGGCATCGCGATCAAGGAAGTCGGCAAGCATCTTGCCGGCAAGACCGGAACGACAAACGACGCGAAGGACCTTTGGTTCGTCGGCTATTCGCCAAACATCGCGTTCGGCGTGTTTATGGGCTACGACAAACCACGTTCTCTCGGCGGCAGCGCGCAGGCCGCGCTCTACACCGCCCCGATCTTCCGCGACTTTATGAAAATGGCGCTCAAGGACACACCCGATACGCCCTTCCGCATTCCGCCCGGAATCAAACTCATTTCTGTCGACGTTCATTCCGGCATGCGTGCGACCGGCTCCGGTTCGATCATGGAAGCGTTCAAGCCCGGCACTGGGCCGCCCGACAGCTATGGCGGCGGCGGTGGGTGGGGCGAATCCGCTCAGACATCGTCGCGAAGCGAACGGTCGGTCGGATCGGGGACAGGCGGGCTCTATTGAGAGGCTCGAGCGTTCTCGCTACAGTAACCGTCGCCGCTCGGATGCGCTCCTGCGGCCCGCGCGGCCCGTAGCCGTCCCGGAAAGTAACCCGCCCCCTCATTCGTTGATTGTGGATCATGCGCGCCGAAGCCGAACAGTTGGTCGAATCGATCAAGCAGTCCGTGGGATTGCTGAGGAGGCATCTTTGACGTCGATGCGGCTCAGCGTCGTCTCGGCGAACTCAACGCGAAATCCGAAGATCCGAACCTCTGGACCGATCCCGACATCGCCGAAAAGGTGATGCGCGAGCGCACCATGCTGGAAGACCGGCTAGGCTCGTTGGCGAAGATCGGCCGCGACCTTGAAGACGCGGCGACGCTGGTCCAGCTCGGAGAAGCCGAAGGCGACGAAGCGATTGAAGCCGAGGGGATCGCTGCTCTTAGGGCGCTCAAAGCTGAGGGGGACCGCCGCCAACTCGAAGCCCTGCTTTCTGGCGAGGCCGACGCCAACGACACCTATGTCGAAGTGCATTCCGGGGCGGGCGGCACGGAAAGCTGCGACTGGGCGCGCATGCTCTTGCGCATGTATATGCGCTGGGCGGAGCGGCGAAAGTTCGCCGTCGAGCTGATCGAGGAGACGGATGGGGATGAGGCTGGAATCAAGTCGGCGACGATCGTCGTCAAGGGCCACAACGCGCATGGCTGGCTGAAAACCGAGTTGGGCGTGCACCGGCTGGTGCGCATTTCCCCGTTTGATTCCAATGCGCGCCGGCATACGAGCTTCGCCTCCGTCTGGGTTTATCCGGTGGTCGACGACCGGATTAAGATCGAAGTCAACGAGAGCGATTGCCGGATCGACACCTATCGCGCCTCCGGGGCCGGCGGGCAGCATGTCAACAAGACCGAAATCGGCGGTGCGCATCACCCACTTGCCGACCGGCATCGTCGTCGCCTGCCAGTCCGAGCGTTCGCAGCACAAGAACCGGGCGACCGCCTGGAACATGTTGCGCGCCCGCCTTTATGAGCTCGAGCTGCAAAAGCGCGAGGACAAGGCCAACGCCGACGCTGCCTCCAAGACCGACATCGGCTGGGGCCACCAGATCCGCTCGTACGTGCTCCAGCCCTATCAGATGGTGAAGGACCTCCGCACCGGCCACGTGTCCGGTTCGCCCGCCGACGTGCTCGACGGGGATCTCGACCCGTTCATGGAGGCTTCGCTGGCTCAGCGCCTGTCGGGGCGAACCGTGGCGGTCGAGGACGTCGAATAAGGTCGAGCGCGCGATCGTTCCAGGCCGCAACTCAAGACAAGCGGTCGGCTTCGCGGCCAAGCAATTCAAATAAACGCCAGTAAACGCTAGTAAACGCAAATAAACGGTTAGTAAATTTGCTAACGTTTACTAGCGTTTATTTTTCCGAATCGAGACGTTTCAATGGGTTGCGAGCGATTCAAATAAAATTTTTCTCTCGGCCTCGGCCTTTCCGTCAAAAGCTCAGAACCCCCTTTTGATCCCTTTCTCCTGACACCCCCAAAGCGAGGGCTCGGTTCGGCGACTGGGAAAATATAGCATTTGCTTCTGTTTTTTGTCAAGACAAATTCGGCTCTTATAGCGTTAGGTGTTGGGAGTGAAATCTCGGAGCTTCGTGGGCGGGCCGTAAGGCGTCCTGGCCGGGCTTGACCCGGCCATCCACGCGGTCGGGCGCGTTAACCGCCCGCGGGGTGGGCGGAAAAGCTAAGCAATACAGAGCATTGCCTTTGTAGGCCTTGCAGGGTCGCGGGGATGGCGGACTCGTCTCTGCCGGCGGCGTGGCGTGGATGGCCGGGTCAAGCCCGGCCAGGACGAGAAAAGTTCGGCGCGCAATGGGGAGGAGGCGAACAACGGCTAGCGCTATAAGAGCCACAAATTCGGCTTTTATAGTGTTGCCTGTTGGTCAGGCTGTTTACGTCCGCGCTGTCGATCTTTTGCTGTCATGGCCGGGCTTGACCCGGCCATCCACGCACTGCGATCGTAGAAGACGGGCGTTGATGGTAATCATCTGATATGATTAACTTTCCAGCAACGAGACCAGCGGCTTTGCGCGGATGGACGTGGATGGCCGCGACAAGCGCGGCCATGACGTTGTGGCTGACTCGTCGTTCGCGGATCAAGCCAACGCTATAAGAGCCCTAATACCAAATCTCTGAAGGGATGACTCGGTTGGGATTCCTGACTCGCCTGGCGTCTGATTCAAGGTGGCGAACAGAGGAGGTTCGCCATGCCCATTCCGCTTCGGGGCGATTATGACGCTGAGATGGTGAGAGCTGCGGCCAAGCGGTCGAAGGACGGGCCGCAGGCCAGGCGGCTTTTGGCTCTGGCGGCGGTTTACGAAGGCGCGACGCGCACCGAGGCGGCGAAGATCGGCGGGGTGACGCTTCAAATCATTCGCGATTGGGTGATGAAGTTCAACGCCCATGGACCGGAAGGCTTGATTGATCGCAAGCCGCCCGGACAGGCTCCCCGGCTGAACGGCGCACACCGCGCCGCGCTCGCCGCGATCATCGAGAGCGGCCCGATCCCGGCGGTTCATGGGGTCGTGCGCTGGCGGATTGTCGATCTCTGCCAATGGATTTTCGAGGAGTTTCGCGTCGTCGTCGCCAAGCAGACGTTGAGCCGCGAACTGCGCGCCATGGGTTATCGCAAGCTCTCGGCCCGTCCCCGCCATCATGCTCAGGCCGCAGGCGCGATCGAAGATTTTAAAAAAGCTTTTCCGCGCGCCTGGAAGCGATCGGGCGCGAGAAGGACGTCGAGCCCAGCGCCATAGAGGTCTGGTTCGCCGACGAGGCGCGCGTCGGCCAGAAGAACAAGATCACCCGGCGCTGGGCCAAGCGCGGCGCGCGTCCAAGCGCTCCCAAAGATCAGCGAACCGCCTCGGCTTATATCTTCGGCGCGATCTGTCCCAAGGACGGCAAAGGCGCGGCCCTGGTCATGCCACGCTGCAACACGGAGGCGATGAACCTCCATCTCGCCGAAATCGCCACCCAGATCGCGCCGAGAGCGCACGCTGTGCTGCTGGTCGATCAGGCCGGCTGGCATTTGTCCGGCAGATTGATCGTCCCGCCCAACATGACGCTGATCCCGTTCCCCGCAAAGTGCCCAGAGCTCAACCCGCAGGAAAACATCTGGCAGTTCCTGCGCGACAACTGGCTCTCAAATCGGATCTTCAATTGCTTCGACGACATCGTCGATCACTGCTGCGAAGCATGGAACAAGCTCATAAACCAGCCCTGGAGGATCATGTCGATCGGCCTTCGGGACTGGGCCTATCGGTCATGATCACCGAGTTCTTGGTATAAATTCGCCATCGGCCGGAAAATCGCCATCGCCGCAATCCGCAATCCGGCGAAATCGCCTTGGACTCCTCCTCGCCGCGCCCAGTCCGCTGAACGGGCCAATCGGGGAACGAGGTATGCGTCTCAACCGGGTTGGCTAAAAGCGGTTATGCGCCGCCGGATCTCGCATCCGGCGGTTGCGACTTGTTTCTGGTATAAAATGCCGCTGAATTTCCGATATCGCGTCCCGGGATCCCAAAGGCCAGGGCCGCGCCGACGAGCCTGGCCCGCATCGATATGTTGTTTGCGCTTTCATGGATGGCCGCCCCATTCGTCGGCCGTTCGCAAAACACGATAATCGTTGGATTTATTCGATCGCCGCGTCCAAAGGTTCGTGAGCGACGACGGATTTCAAACTCGCTTTTCAAGCATCTGCGCCAGGGCGACGGCCTTTTCCTCGGGGATACGGCCGATGACCAAATGGGTCCGCCCGCTGCCCGACCACCAGGCGAGCGACAGATCGCCCCGGCGCTCAGTGAGCATCGGCGCGTCCGGCGCGCGATTGGCGAGAATGCAAAGCAAAACTGGCGCGCCCGACGGGTCGACATAGGCGATCACGCCCAGCGGAGCGTCGCCGTAGGAAAGCATGAACGCGGTCGTGAACCGCAGGCCAGGGAGCGCCACGTTTTCGGGCGTCAGGCGGGCGCCCACCTTGGGACCGACGGCGCCCAGCTCGGCCGCCTGCATCGCGGCGTCCGGATTGAAAGGACTGAACGTCTCATTCGTGTAAAGATGCGTGTATTCGGCGATCGCCGTGCGCCAATCCTCTTTTCCGCCAAAGACCCCAAAGATCGACGCAGCCCACGCGACGGCGCCCGCGACGAGAAGCCCGATGATAACGCCCGCCGCCAACTCCCTCAGCGCCATCGCGGAGAAGCGCCTCGACCGTTGGCGAAGGCGTTCGTCAGGGGCAAGCGCGGCGCGGAGCCGAGCCACAGGCGCTTGCCCAAGCAGGGCGTCAAAGGAGGCGGCGAGCGGCGCGGTCGTTCGCCGCAACGCTTCGTAGCGCTGGCGCAACCGCTCGTCCGCCCCGAGACGCGCCAGGAGAGCGGCTCGACGACCTTCGTCGAGCTCGTTGTCGATCAGCGCGACAAGTTCGGCGTCATCGTCGGTCATCGATATGCTGACAAATCCTTCTATTTCAGCTTCGCCAGCGCCGCGCGCCCGGCGGCCAGCCTGCTCATGATCGTGCCGATCGGGACGCTGAGCGCCGCCGCCGCTTCGGCGTAGCTGTACCCTTCGCTATAGACCAGCAACATCGTCTCGCGCTGCGCCTCCGGGAGGCGGCCGATGGCTCTTAACACCGCGGACGCCGTAATATTCGTTTCGATTTCATGCGCGCCGTCGGTCGTCAGCGCATCCTCGGCGTCGACGAAACCGCCGCCTTGGCGAATCCGTTGCGATCTTATTTCGTTGAGCCAGATCGAGCGAAGAATTGCGAACAGCCAGCGGTCGACTCGCGTTCCCGGGACAAATTGATCGGCGCGCTCGATCGCCCGCAAGCATGTGGCCTGCACCAGGTCGTCGGCCGCGTCACGCGCCCTCGACAGCACGAGCGCGTATCGCCAAAGGCGCGCGAGCGAGGGCTCGAGCCCAGCCCGCACTTCCCGTCGGCTCGCTTCGCTCATGGCTCCGCGAGGTTGCGTTGGCGAACCAACGCAACCTCGCTTTGATTCCTGTCATTTCGCGGGATTTCTAGCCAAAAACCGGTATCCACTTTTCGGCAATCCCACTTAGAGTCCGCACAGCCGCTCTATTAGAGCATGACCGCTCAAGCTGCGAAGAGCCCGGGCGGCGTTTTTTTGATTCCCCCCCGCCCGCCGAACGGAGGCGGCGCGAATAAATGAATGGCTGGCGTGTTTTATTGGCTCCGTATTTCAATTCGAAGGACCTCGCGATGCGCGCTTCTCTTCAAATCGATCGCCAAAAGAGCCGCGGTTTCATTTCGGCGCTCTGCTCGGGATTGCTGGTTGCTAGTTTCGCGCTCGCCTCGCCCGCCTTCCCGGCCGGGGGTGGAGGTGGCGGAGGGGGAGGCGGTGGCGGCGGCGGCGGCGCGGGTGGCGGCGCTGGCGGCGGCGGCGCGAGCGCGGAGCCGGCTCACAGGATGAACAAAACAGACCTTACGACCTGCGCGCCGGGCATGGTTTGGGACACGAAGCATCATAAGTGTCTAACGAGGCATAGCGGCGTCCTGCCAGACCCCGATCTCACCGAATACGCCTATGCGCTCGCCAAGGCCGACCGCTACCAGGAAGCGATAGACGTGCTCGACCTCCTGGATGACCCGAACACCCCGCGCGCGCTCAACTATCGCGGCTACGCGACTCGCAAGCTGGGGCGCACCGACGAAGGGATTGGCTACTATCTGAAGTCCGTCGCGCTCGATCCCCATTACCCGCAGGTGCGCGAGTACCTGGGGGAGGCCTATGTCATCGAGGGCAAGTACGACCTCGCCAAGCAGCAATTGTCGACGATCGAGACGCTTTGCGGTAAGGACTGCGAGTACTACGAGGATCTGGCCGACGCGCTAACGCAGGCGCACGCGCTTTAGCTTGGGCTTTGGCGACGCGCGCTGGCTGATTTCGGCGCGCGTCGCTTCGGCGGAAGGGAGCCACGATGTCCCAGGCGCAATATACGCGCGGAGACGCCGGACCTCCGGCAGATGGGCGGACTTTCGACGCCGATCTCAATTTCCTTGTCCGCTGGGCTGGCCCGCTTGGGCTCATCGCCCGCGCGATGCTGGCTTACATTTTCATTGTGGAGGGCGTCGGGAAGATCTCCGGTTACGCCGGTGTCGCCGAGTACATGCAGGCGCACGGCGTCGACGGGCGGCTCTTGCCGCTGGTCATTCTGACCGAACTCGGCGGCGGGTTGCTGATCCTCTTTGGGTTGAAGACGCGCTGGGCGGCGATATGGCTCTTCGGCTTCTGTTGGCTGACGGCGCTGTTCTTCCACACGGGCGCGGATCAGGCGATCCAGTTGCAGAAGAATGTCGCCATGGCCGGGGGCTTTCTCACTCTGGCGCTTCTCGGCCCTGGCGCTTGGTCGCTGGACGCCTGGCGCGCTCGCGCCGTTTAGGCCTGCAGGCGGTCGGAGCGCCGCCAGACCTATCGCGCCGGGCGACGATTGATTTCGGCGTCGCCGCAACGATATAGTTGGGGACCGAGCGGGCCCGACCTCGTCCAGTTCTCGACCGGCGTTTGAGTGGCTCCGCCTTGCCGCGGCCTCAGGGCGCGGCCTATAGAAAACGTCTCCCGCCTTTTGTAGCGTTCACCCCTGTAGGCCCGAATGCCGACCGTCGACGTCAAGCCGACCAGCAACCGCAAGCCAGCCGGCAAGGCCGACTTGCCAAATGAGCCGTTCAAGCAGGCGCTCGCCTCGTGCACGCGGGCGCTGGCGCGTCAACCCGAGCTCGAAATCACCTTCTCGGCCGACAAACCCTCCCTGGTCACCTCGGCGGAAGGCGCCAAAGCGCGGCTGCCCGAGCCGCCGCGCAAGCCCAATCCGCGCGAGGCGGCGATCGTCCGCGGGTTGGCCGATTCGTTCGCCTTGCGCCTCGCTTGTCACAATGATGCGCTCCACCGGCGCCTCGCGCCGCCGAGCCCGCCAGCGCGCGCCCTGTTTGACGCGGTCGAGCAGGCGCGGGTCGAAGCCATCGGCTCGCGCCGCATGCAGGGCGTGGCGTCGAACATCACCGCCATGCTCGATGACCGCTACCATCGCAGCCCGTTCGCCGAGGCCCGCACGCGTGAGGAGGCGCCGCTGGAGGATGCGGTCGCGATGCTGGCGCGCGAGCGCATGACGGGACTCGAGCCGCCGCGGGGCGCTGCGCGTGTCGTCGAGCTCTGGCGTCCGTTTATCGAGGAGAAGGCCGGCACCGATCTCGATCGCCTGGGCGAGGCTCTCCTCGACCAGCGCGCCTATGCGAGGCTCGTGCGAAAGCTGCTGTCCTCCTTGGGGCTCGCGAACGATTCCGACGCCGACGCCGAGGAATCGGACGACGAGACGGAAGATAAAAAGCCGCCCGAGGATCCCGACGAGGCCGAAGGCGAGGGCGAAGACCAGTCGACGCAGGATTCGATGCAGCGCGAAGCGGCCGACGACACCGCCGACGACGCTGAGGAGGGCGCAATCGAAACCGTTGAGGCTCCGTCATCGGAACTCGAGGACGAAGGCGACACGGGAGAGGCGGAAGAAGCGACAGAGAGCCGTCCCCCGCAACCTTCAGCCCCGGAGAGGCGCGGACCGGAGTACAAGGCCTACACCAATCGTTTCGACGAGATTATCGACGCCGCCGAATTGTGCGACCCCGATGAACTGCAGCGCTTGCGCGACTATCTCGACAAGCAATTGCAGAACCTGCATTCGGTGGTGGCCCGCCTCGCCAACCGTCTGCAGCGGCGGCTGATGGCGCAGCAGAACCGCTCATGGGAGTTCGATCTCGAAGAGGGCGTGCTCGACACCGCGAGGCTCGCCCGCGTGATCATCGATTTGCAGCAGCCCTTGTCCTTCAAGCAGGAGAAGGACATGGCGTTCCGCGACACTTCGGTGACGCTGCTCATCGACAATTCCGGCTCGATGCGCGGTCGGCCGATCACCGTCGCGGCGACCTGCGCGGACATTCTCGCTCGCACGCTCGAGCGCTGCGGCGTCAAAGTGGAGATCCTTGGCTTCACCACCCGCGCCTGGAAAGGCGGACAGTCGCGCGAGTCCTGGCTGCAGGCCGGCAAGCCCGCAAATCCAGGGCGCCTCAACGATCTGCGCCATCTCATCTATAAATCCGCGGACGCGCCGTGGCGCCGCGCGCGCAAAAACCTCGGGCTCATGATGCGCGAGGGGCTGCTCAAGGAAAACATCGACGGCGAAGCGCTCGACTGGGCGCATCAGCGTCTGCTGGGCCGGCCCGAGCAGCGCAAGATCCTGATGATGATTTCCGACGGCGCGCCGGTCGACGATTCGACCCTGTCGGTCAATCCCGGCAACTATCTCGAGCGCCATCTGCGCTACGTGATTGAGGAGATCGAGACCCGCTCGCCGGTCGAACTCATCGCCATCGGCATCGGCCACGACGTGACGCGCTACTATCGGCGCGCCGTGACCATCGTCGACGCCGAGGAACTGGGCGGAGCGATGACCGAGAAGCTCGCCGAACTGTTCGACGAGAACGCCGAGCCCGCGCCGGAACGGATAAGGCTGGCGCCGCCGACAGGACGGAAGACGAGGGCGGCCTGACGGGGGCCGGCCAGGGCGGATCGAGCCCTGCCGGCGAAGCCTTGGATAGCCTTTGACGCCGCCTATCTATGAGCGGATGAACGCTTCCAGCCGCCGTCGGGTCCGACCTTCCTCACCCTCTGCTCAGACCGATCTGTTCGCCGCGCCGACGAGGCTGCCGCAGGGGTTCAGCTATCATCCGGACATCCTGTCCGTGGAAGAAGAAGAGGCGCTCGCACGGGATCTGGCCAATCTCCCTTTCAAGCCGTTCGACTTTCAGGGTTTTCTGGCGAACCGCCAGGTGGTGAGCTTCGGCTATCGCTACGATTATGACCGGCGCGCCGTCGTCGAGGCCGCGCCGTTTCCGCCTTTTCTTGTTTCGCTGAGACGGAAAGTCGCCGAGACCTTCGGCCGCCCGGCGGACGCTTTCCGTCAGGTCCTCATCAACGAATATCGGCCCGGCGCGGGAATCGGCTGGCATCGGGACAAGGCGCAATTCGACGAGGTCGTCGGCGTGTCGCTGCTTCATCCCTGCGTCCTGCGGTTTCGCCGCAAGTCGGGCGAGACTTGGGAGCGCGCGTCGCTCACGGTCGAGCCGCGCTCGGCCTATCTTCTGTCAGGGCCAGCCCGCACGGTCTGGGAGCACAGCATTCCGGCCCTCGACTGCCTTCGCTATTCCATCACTTTGCGGACGCTCGTCGCCTCTGACGAGGAGCGCGCATTCTCCGCCTCGACCTGAGGAGCGCCGAAGGCGCGTCTCGAAAGCCTGCCCTGAGCTTGTCGAAGGGCGCTCGTGCGGGCGCGACCCGGCGCTCACTGGACCATCCTTCGCGACGCAAAGCTTCGCTTCGCTCCTCAGGGGTGAGGGGTGAGCACATCCAAAAGCCGATCGGTTCAAGCTGCCGGGGCTTTGCCCGCTTCGGTCGCCGCCGCCACGTGTCGTCCAAGGTTTGCGGGGGCGGCCCGCCCGCTACGCGCCCGCGTGCTGGAGCCCGGGCTCGTTGAGGCTTGCGGGGCGACTGCGGGTGGCGTTCGCAGGGCCGACCTTCGGCGCGGGGCCGAGCAGCCGCCCCTCGAGCCAGGCCGGCAGAAACGCCTCGAGCCACGCGGCGACGCGGCCGTCATGCTGGAACCAGCCGCCCAGATGCTCGGGGCGGCTGAGCGCCCCGGGCCGGGTCAGGCGCTCGGCGCCGCGATGGGTCCAGCGGCACATCATGTGGTAGGTGACCTCGGGATGGAACTGCAGGCCGACCGCATGCCGGCCATGGCGATAGGCCTGGTTGGGAAAATTCGCTCCGCCGGTCGCCAGGAGTTCGGCGCCCTCGGGCAGATCGAAGCCGTCGGAGTGCCATTGGTAGACGGTGCGCGGGAACGGGACCGGGCACAGCCGGTCGCCGGCGAGCGTGGGTTCGATCGGGTAATAGCCGATCTCGCTGCGCTTGTCGTCGTAACTGAACACCCGCGCGCCGAGCGCGCGCGCCAGCATTTGGGCGCCCAGGCATAGACCCAACATCGGTTTGTCTTCGGCGAGCGGGGTTTCGAGCCACTCGATCTCGCGCCTCACCCAGTCGAGAGTGTCGTTGGCGCCCATCGGGCCGCCGAACACGACCACGCCGTCGTGGTCCGCGAGCTTGTCCGGCAGCGGCTCGCCGCAGCTGGGCCGGCGAATGTCGAGCCGCGCGCCCATCGCCTTGAGCGCCGCGCCAATCCGGCCCGGAGTTGAATGCTCCTGGTGCAGCACGATCAAAATGGTCGGGCGCCGGGCGAGGCTCCCCAAGGTCATAATCTCAAACTCCATCGCGACGGACGCCGCTCCACTCGAATCTACGGGAGCAAATTCCGCGCCACAAGCTTAATAAGCCGTGAACCGTCCGTGGCGGCGCCTATCCATTGTCCGATACGCGCTTGCTTCACCTGCCCCTCACAATATATAGGTCGTTCCCGCGTCGCGGCCGCGACGCTCCCATCGTCTAGCGGTCCAGGACGTCGCCCTCTCACGGCGAAAACAGGGGTTCGAGTCCCCTTGGGAGCGCCAATTAGATCAAAGCGGCAGTAGCGACTTGCTTCAGGCTTTGTCCAAAATCTGGCCAATAAACAGGCGCAAACCGAGACGAACTCGCGCGCACCCGCCGTCACCCCCTCGCAACGCGGATGATCACGTCGCTGTAGCTCTCGCCGGAGGATGTGGCCTGATCCGCGACCGAACCCGGCGCAGCTCCGCCCTGCCCGCTTCCTGACATGAACTGCGCGCCGGGTTCAGCCCTTGCGCACATTGCTTCCTGAACCGGCCTCGATCATTCCAGCGTGGGCGCTGATCTCGCCCGCGAGGACCCGGCAGCTAGGCCGTGCCCCTTGGCCGCCGCTATTTCTTCAAACGCAGCGCGTCGATCACCTTGGCGTCTGGTTGAGCGATGCAGAACTTGTCTATGGCGACATCCAACCCGGTTTCGCTAAGCGAGCCAAAATTGGGGTCGCCCTTCAGGGCCCGAAGAACCGCCGCCTTGATATCCAGCATGTCCTGATGGCTGCCCGTTTCATAGTCTTTGCATGTCGCCATGGCCGTATCGGCCATGCCTGCGCCAAGGGCTGGGCAAACCAGAATGAGGAAGGCGAACGACACCGTGAGAATGCGAGCCATCTGTTCCCTCCATTGTTTGGGTAGAAAGCGACATTTTATCGTAAATCTAAATGGATGTTGGGGCCGGGGGCCTGCGGCCCGACGTTGATGGCTGGAAATTACCGCGCTCACTACTTAAATGGGTAATTCAAGCGCGCGCGCCGGCCCTCAGCGGCGCCCGCAACGGCGAAAGGCCGAGCGGCTTCCCCTGCCGCCAGCCGACCGCTGAAGGGCCTCGTCGCCGGCTCATAACCCCCTGTGGGCCGGCGACACCTTCCTTCGACCTTGCCGATGCGCCCCTTTGATTCCTGGTCGCCAACGGTCCTAGGCGATGTTGCCCTGCGGCTTCGAGTTCGGTGGTGCGGTCGGTCATTTTAACTCATTACGCCTCGTTTGCGGGTAGTTCGCGGGTGGATTTCGTGGCGCTGATCCGCCGACCGGAATCGGCTTGCGCATGATGACGAAGCCGGACGCCTCAAGTTCGGCGACCAGGCGCTCTGCAACGATCTTCGCCGTCGTCTCGGCGGCTTGTGACCTCTCGAATGCTCTGCCGCTTGTTAAGCCCAAAGATAGGCAGATTTCGACGTCGCGGCGAGTGGCGGGAGTGAGCTTTTGGTCGTCGGGCATGGCCGGACGATAGCCGAGACGTGAGAACGTAGCAAGAACAAAAAGCCCCGCGCTTTTGTGGGGCGCGGGGCGAGTTAGCGCCCGTGGGAGGGAGAGACGGACGTACGGCGTTTTTACAGGTGCGCCCTAGGAAACGCAGTGACGGCAGTCACATCACAAACCGAAAGGGTGCCTGGCTCTTCATCGATTTAGGCTTGGCGTTATTCGGCGCATGAGCTCGGCGCGGTCGATCTCATTGCGCGCGAACGCTTGCGCAGCTGCCGTGACGACGTCGTGTGGGGCGATCTTTGGCCCTCGTTTGACCGGCTTAGGTTTGGCCTGCGGAGTGTGGTGAATGCCGCAAAGCATGCGCTGGTGATCGCGCCAGCTCGCGCGGGCCTTGTTCTTCTCGTCGTTTTCCGAGTCCTGTCCCAACATTGTGGACGCCTCCAGGGGCAGAACCATCGGTGCATCAGCCCCGTAAAGCTCGGTGAGCCCCGTCGTCCGAGCGCGATCTTCAACTTTCCAGAACGTTAAATCGCGTACATATTGGAGCCGCATCCAATACGCCGTGACCGCTATCACAGCTCGCGCAACAAAAAGGGCGGCCCGAAAGCCGCCGTGCCGCCCAACCAGGACGGGACGCACGCCGCGGAAGATTTGGGCGTGCTTTCGTAGCTGCCAATACGCCCGTCGACGCCGAGCCGAAGGTTTAGGTTCCGTAGTCCGGCGCTATACACTTGCGCCGGTAGTATCTACGATGGCTTCCTGCATTAACAATGTCAACTCCGGGGCCGTACTCGAAAGAGGCAAACAAAGAGGGCGGCCGAAGCCGCCCTCTCGACCGGGGCCAGGAGGGCCGCCGCGGCGTGTGAGCTGTTGCGCATGGCTCGCGCCAAGGCACGCGATGCGGTGATTGGCCGTTTCAGGATAGGGCGGACTTAGCCTCTCATTCTTACGGGCGTCCTGCTCGGAGCATCACTTGAACGGGGACCAACGGATCGCCGGCGCGCGGACACGTCCCACTGGGTAAAACTACCTATTGCTGACAATGTGGCTGATAGCCAAAGCTAGGCCCGTAAAGTGCAATTGACTTTTAATACACAACAATTTTTGGAGGAAAAAAATGGCAAACGGCGCAACGTTCGGGGGGCCTACCTTCAATAGCGATGTGGGTTTCGCTATCGACTTTAGTGACGATAAACAGGCATTCACGGTCTCGTTCAGCGGTCTCGTCGCCATCATCAACGTCAAAGTGGCCGCGCCAATCGCTACACGTTCTTTTTCGTTTTCCCTCCCGCTTTCGGGCGCAGAGTCAGGCGACGTGATCCCGTTCTTCGTTGGAGGCTTTGCCTTTACCGAGGCCGGAGCCAATGGACATTTGCTATTTAGTGTCAACGAACAAACGTTGCTTGTTGACTTTCCAGAAAATTCAAACGACAGTTTCCTAAGACAACTTAATTACACGGTCGGCACGGCATCTGAGCTTCGTATCACCATTTTTATCCTAGCGGATCGCGACTTGAAATCAGATGCGGCGGCGAACTTGACTGTCTCATCTATCGATACCGACATCAACAAGCACGCGGCTCAAGCAGCCTCGTAAACGGATCGCCGTGCGATCCTGGAAAGGGCGGCCGAAGCCGCCCTCTTGCTTGCCGGGACGATAGCTCTACGCCGCTCCGACGACCTCAAGCAGCCCCACAAGTGCTGCCGGCGCGCGGGCGCTCATTCGCGTGGTCATCTATTTCGACGCGGGACACGGATTCTTCGCCGATTATCGAGCGGAATATAACCGCCCCGACGCAGAGGCCTCATGGTCCGAGGCGATTGGCGGGCTCCGGAAGCACGGCGTGGAGCTTGGACTTCGGAAAACGCGGTGCGGAAAACGTCGCGTGCGCCCGCCGCCGTTAGTTGCTCCTGGGAGTACGAAAGACGGCTCCTGGTGGCGATCCCGAGTCTGGGGGAATGCGCGCTCCCGGCGCGTTCCGGCCGATTGCGACGTCTAGCAGACATCGCCGAGTATACTCACGTTAAGCGCGGCGGAGAAATTGAGGCCACCGACGCCGGACTTCGATCCATATCGACGAGGCCGCATAGGAGTTGCCCGACGTCGGTTTCTTGCAATGGCAAGGCTCCTTACTCTTGACGGCTCAGCGCCTACAAAGGATATACTGGCCGCGTTTGGTCTCTTTGGCTGACCTCGCTGGGCGGCTTTGCGCCTGATGCGAGACACCCAACGCTAGAGGTTGGATCACTATGGACTAGCGGCCTACCTGCTTGCAGCCGCGAGATTGGGTATACAGATTAGCATGTCGCAAAAATAATATTATTAGCTTTCATGTTTTATGGAGTTTGGTAGGACTGAAAAACCAATCAGTCCGGCGCTGAGCGCAGCTTTGTTTGTCAACTATAACAATCAGCGCTTGCGTATGAGCAGATCTCCGCGGACCAACAATTAAGCGAGAGCTCGTTCATGTCGAAAGAATTCGAACGGCTCAAAACTCTCCTTCAGCTCTCCGCGCCCAGCGATTGGGAGCCGCAGGTCGATCTTGCCGAAGCGGCGAAGCTTGCCGCCCGATGGAGTTGGCTGGTGCGTCTGGCTAGGGAGCAGCGCAACCAACTTCAAAAGCGGGCGCCCGGCGAAAGCGCGCGCTTTGGGCCTGACGCTTCAACAGACTAGCCATAGGCCCGCCTCAGAGCAACGGACCATTTGTAGCAGACTGTTACTTATTGTCTCAAAATAGGCATGCTGTAACGTCATTATATTGATTACCTACGCAATCTAATTAACCATTCGCTCTACCCGCGATTCGTAGGAGAGCGTCATGATTCGTCTTATTCCGGCGGCGCAAACACATTTATTTCCTGAGGTCATCGACGCGATGTTTCGTTGTCGAGCTCAGACGTTTTCTGAACGCTTGGGCTGGCGGGTGGTCGTCAAAGATGGATACGAACGGGATAGATTCGACGACGAAAACCCCCTCTATCTGGTTTCTGTCGACCCTTGCTCAGGGGAGTATCGGGGTTCGCTGCGGCTTTTGCCAACAACTGGCCCAAACATGTTGCGGGATGTTTTCCCGTCCTTGCTGAACGACGATGAAGTCATAGAAAGCGCCACGATATGGGAGAGCTCTCGCATTTGTGCGGTTGCCAACAATCACAACTTGGGGCGTGCTGGGGGCGGCGTCAGTCATGTTCTCGCCGAACTCCTTGTGGGGATCGGCGACGTAGCAAGGCTAGCGGGTTTAACGCAGATCGTCTCTGTTTTTGACGCGAGAGTTTTCCGGATCCTCGCATCTGCAGGGTGCAAACCACAAATCCTCGGCGCCCCTCGCCGAATAGATGGGACGATGAGCTACGCTGGAGTCTTCAATATGGACGAAGCGTTCCAACAAGCCGTGCGCGGCGCGCTAGGTATCGAAGGATCGGTACTCGCGACGGACTCCGCGGAACTGATAGCCGCATAGTTTCGCGAAACTCTCCTCCCTTCCGACGCTGCTCTTCGTCGCATGAGTCGCCTTGCCCGCTGCATCAATGTCCAGCGGTTCTCGCGTTGACCGATCCGCATGTTAAGCGGACCGGGGGCGTCTATTTGTTGCGCTGTCGCCCGCTTTGCCCTGATACGACAGCGTTCGCTCTGCCGTCGACGAATGATCGGTAAGGAATTGCGCATTTCGCCCGTAGCGCCTCGGGCCGCTTTCTCGCGCTTACCGCCCGTTCTAGGGCAGCAAAGGGTCGATTTGACCCGTTCGCCCAGCCGTCGCCGAATGGCCGGTGTTTGCGCATCCTTGCCATTTGAGCGTGTTTGTACGACGACCGCTTTCCTCGCCCAATGCATTCTACGCCGTTACCCCGGCATTCGGTCGAACACCTTGAAGCCGGGCGGGATCAGCGCCCAAGGCGGACGGCCCGCTGCGAAGATGGCGATCGTCGGGTGGAAGGCCGACGGATCATCGAGCGAGCCGGCGTAGATCGTGTACGAGTCGGTCTTGCCGATCTCGCCGCCGAACACCAGGCTCATGCAAATGGCGCAGCGATTGCGCACCGCATCGCCCCCGTTGGCCGCCTTCGACCGGAACTCAAGGGCTTCGCCGGTGAAGCGGACCGCATCCGCCTTGAAGCTCATGAACGGAATGAAGCCCGAACCCGAAGCCCTGCGGCAATCGCCGCAATAGCAATGGCCGGAGCCGATCGGCTCGCCGATCGCCTCATAGCGCAGCGCGCCGCACAGGCAGCCGCCGGTAGTACGCTTGGGTTCAGTGTTCATCCGGTCGCTCGCCACATGAGAGCCTCATGCGGCACAGATGGACTCGCCGGAGCGCCGACGCAATCGGGAGATCAGCCAATTGGCGGTCACGGCGCCAGCGGATATGTTGGATTCGAATTACTCACTGGGCAGCCTCCGACGAAAGAATTTCGTGAACCCTGAGATTGTCGACCGAATATACGAATGTTCGTTCGTCCCTGAGCTTTGGCCCAAAGTCCTCGGCGAGATTGGACGGATGTCGGACGCGGGAGCCTCGTTCATTATAACTAACGAGGAGCTGATCTCGTGGACGGCTTCAAGATTTGCCTACGATGGCACTGCAATATTTGTGAAAGAAGGATGGCTTTTCCGCGGACAGGTTGTTGCTCGATTATTCGCTGCGCGCCACGCGGGATTTTTGAGCGAGCTCGACCTGCTCACTCCTGATGAATTGGATCGAGAGCCGATCTTTCGCGACTTGTACCGTCCCCGGCTCGGTGTCGGATCGGTCGCGGCGTCAGCAATTCCGCTACCAACGGGCGAGAGGGTGACTTTCGTCTTTACGCGACCGATCGTCCGCGGACCTGTGGAACGCGCTGTCGTGCAACAACTTGACGAACTGCGGCCCCATCTCGCCCGCAGCGCATTCCTTTCCGCGCGCTTGCAGCTTGAACGGGCGCGCGTCGCCAGCGAAACTCTCGCCGCTCTCGGTCTCCCGGCGCTGGTTCTTAACGAGCAGGGCAAGGTCCTCGCCGCCAACCATTTGATCGAAGCTATGACGGGATATGTTCATTTGCGGGCGCACGACAGCATATCGCTAAGCGACAGGACAGCCGACCAACTGCTACGGGACGCCATAGCGACCATCGGCTTGACGGGCGGCTCGAGCGTGCGCTCTTTTCCCGTCCGAGACATGCGCGCGGATGTGATGATGGTCGCGCATGTCGTTCCCATTCGGCTGTCGGCGCGTGACATCTTCGTGCGCTGCGCGGCCGTGCTGGTGTTGACCCCCGTCGCGTTGCCTCAAGCGCCGCCGGTCGAACTGGTGCAATCCCTTTTCGACCTGACACCGGCCGAGGCGCGCGTCGCCCGCGGCCTGGCCGCAGGCAAAAGCGTGGACGATATCGCCGCGGATGGGGGGACGTCCGCCAACACGATACGAACGCACGTACGCGGCGTATTGGAAAAGACAGGCTGCAACCGCCAGGTCGATATCGTCGCCCTTCTCACGGCGATTTCGGCGACACCGCTAACGGGCTCGATTTAGCGCGTCGTCGTCATTTGAGATTTCGAGAAAATCTCGCGTGCTCATCAAAACTGATGAGGCGAGGGTCCCCCCCGAGCCTTTAGAACAATTTCTCCAGCGAGATATTCTAGCTGGATTTAAGAAGGAATTTGACAATGACTATGTCATACGCAGGATTGTGGAAGCCCGGAGCCGGCGCCGAAGGTTATTTTAGCGCTTCAGACGCGGCGTCATTCAGAGATTGGCAGCAGAAGAGCTTCAACCAGGGCTTTTTTGTAACGGATCTTGACCTTGAGAGTGTGGGAGGCACCGTTGTTTACTCAGCTGTCGCTCATCCGGGCTCCGGAGAACAATTAATTCAAGGTGCTACTAGTGGAAGCGCTTTCAAGCAGTGGAATCAAGGATTGTTCGACAAAGGGTTACGATTATCTTCTTTCAGCATGTGCAATCATGGCGATAGTATTTTGTACGCCGGGGTTATGCACAAGGGTGTAGGGGCTCAGTACTACATCGATGCGTGTGATTGGACGTCCTTCTCAAACTGGGCCGCTGGACATCTCACGGGCGGCCTCCGATTGGCGTCGTTGACCACGTGCGTTGTGAACGGCGAGGTGATGTATGGGGGCGTCGTGCAGCCGTCAATGTTTGGAGGCCTTGTGCAGCCGTCTTCCGATCAACTCATCCAACCCGCGACGGATGTTAGGACATTCGTACAATGGGCGACCGACATCGCGCGTAAAGGATACGGTATCGGCTATATGAGCACGTGCTCTACCGGGAGCGAGGTGAAGTATGCTGGAGTGGCGCATCTGGGGAACTCAGGTGAGTTTATTTCGGCGCCGCTGCCTTGGGCCAATTTTGGGGAGCTCCAGAAAAAGGAGGTCGCTCAAGGTTATCGGCTTGTGGCGTTTGCGCCCACGGACATTCTACCTTCGAGCCGAGCCTGGCAAATCGCACCCTTCTCGTGTGGAGAGATAGATTGCAACGGTGCGTCAGTAGTTGCGGGTTCTGACGGAACGTGGTCATTTTATGGATCCCTACACGACGAAAGCTTTTGGTACGGCGACAATTACGCGCTGGGATTTGTCTTCGGAAATACCAGTCACGGAACAGCGTTTACCGGCGCGTTAGGCGCGGTACTCGACGGTCCTCCCGTGGATGGAACGTTCAATAGGAGTGGCAAGGATCCCTGGATCGCTAAGAACTGGCCTACGGTCTATAACTCAGGCGTTTATTACCATATGACTGTTGCGGGCGACCCGGGTCAGCTTTTTTCGGGGGTTTTGGATTTTCTCAAAAAATACGGATCCGAAATAGTGAGCTTAGTTGAGCTGCTATAGGCGAGACGTTGCTCAATCGGCGGCCAGTGGTTTGGCCGCCGAATATTCCATCTAAAGCCGGACGCGCTTCCTGGGCGGGATGCAACCGGGAGATCGGGCAATTTGCTCCCATCGCGTCAGCTGCCGCGTCCACCTCTGGGCCTGCGCCTGCTGAGCCGCTCTCGTCATGCCCATCCCCAGACTCGATCCGGGGACGGCCTGACACGTTCGGAGCACCCCGGATCTCTCCTGTGTTCCGAGCTTGCCGCGACCAGCACGAAAAGCTGGACGGTTCTATAAACGCGTTTTTCCGGACGGAGACGGGTCGAGTGACGCGATTTTGAGGTGCGGGATCTCGGTTTTGGATGCGGCATAGGGCGCCGCATGCTGCGGCGACCGGGCGGCCCTTTGGCGCGGGGGTCAGGCGGCAGCGAGACGATCGAGGAAGACGAGCCTGCGGAAGTTGTAGACGAGGTTGGCCATGCCGATCTTGGTTTTCGCCCGGGCGATGCCGATGGTGCGGACGAAGAGGTCCATCTTGTCCTTCTGCACGGCGAAGACGTGTTCGACGCCGGAGCGGACTTTGGACTTGAGCGCGTTGGCGCGCCGCGTCGTCTCCGGCATGGGCCGGCCCGCCGGCTTCTTGCGATGGACGCGGCTGACGAACCCATTCTTTTCGAGGAACGCCTCATTGGCCTTCGAGCGGTAGGCCGTGTCGGCCCAGACGGGGCTCGCGGTGTTGGTCTTGTCGAGCAGCCCCTCACGCAGCCGCGCGCCCTCGTAGGCCGCAGCGTCGGTCGCCTCCCACCGCCGGATCAGCCCATGTTCGCGGTCGATCGAGACATGGTTTTGGTAGCCGAATGTCGGAATAGCGATGTCGACCGGAGGAACCGTCCCATCCGGCCTGGCCTTGGCCTTGCTGAACTTGACCGTCCAGCGCGCGTCACGGTCCTTCTGCCGGAGCTTGGCTGGCTGGGCTTTCCAGGCCTGCGGAATGCGCCCCTCCTTGACCGCCTTCTTCTCCTCCTCGGTGTTGCGCTGCTTGGGCGCGGCGATCAGCGAGGCGTCGACGATCTGGCCGCCCATAGCGACGTAGCCAGCCTCGCGCAGCGCCGCGTCGAACCGGTCGAACAGTGGCTTAATCGCCTCGGCCCTGGTCAGCTTTTCCCGGAACAGCCAGATCGTGCGAGCGTCGGGAACCCGATCGGATAGGCTCAACCCGAGAAACCGCATGAACGACAGGCGGTCGTTGATCAGAAACTCGGTACGCTCGTCCGAGAGGGTGTTGGCCGCCTGGATCACCAGGATCTTGAACATCATCACAGGGTCGAACGGCGGTCGGCCGCCCTGCGAGCCGTCCGAGTAGGCCAGCGCCCGCGTCAGCTCGGACCGGAAAATCTCGAAATCGACCGCCGCTGCGAAAGCCTGCAACTGATCGCCGAGATCGCTCAGCCGCTTCAGCCGCTCGTCGACGTCGAAAAGTCCCCCCTGGCCGCGCATCGATTCGCCTCCCACTCCACCTGGGAGTGAATCAGAAAATGCTGGAAGGCGCGAGGTTCTTAGAAGCGTCCAGCTATGCAAGTCCTCTCGCAATTTATTGACAAAATAAGAAATCAATGTTATCCATTTTCGAGGTCGTGCTTCACCGGGCCAATGAGAAGGGGACGTGAGGCGTTTGCTGGAGAACTGAGCTGGGGGAAATTTCTTATTTGAATCGATCGTAACCCATTGAAAAGTCTCGATTAGAAAAAATAAACGTAAGTAAAAGAAAGCAATTTTACTTTCGTTTACTTTCGTTTATTTGCGTTTAGTGGCGTTTATTAGCTGTTATTTGCGCGGCTCAAGCGGCGGCTGAGCGGGCTTCGCGCTCGCGCATGAAGACCGCGAGGTCGGCGTTAAGCTGGTCCATGTGGGTGAACATGAGGCCGTGCGGCGCGCCGGGATAGACGAGGAGCCTTGCGCCCGGGATGAGCTCGGCCGAAGGCTTGCCGGTCATCTCGACCGGCATGGACCGGTCGCGGTCGCCCTGGACGATGAGGGTTGGCACGTCGATGTCTCTCATCTCGGCGCGGAAGTCCGCTTCGACCATGGCGCGGGAGCAGGCGAGGGTGACGGGAAGCGAGGTCTGCAACAGGGTCGCGCCCCAGCGCATCATCGCCGGCGAGGTCTCCGGAATGAAGAACGGCGCGAGGTTGTCGGCAACCCATTTCGGATAGTCGCGACGCCACCCGGCCCATAGCGCCTCGAAGGCTTCCATTGGCGAGCCATTCGGGTTGTCGTGGGTCTTGCGCAGCATCGGCGTCGTCGGCGCGAGGAGCACGAGGCGGGCGACGCGCTGGCTCCCGTGGCGGGTGAGATAGCGCACCGCCTCGCCGCCCGCCATCGAATGGGCGATGAGGGTGAGCTCTGACAGATCGAGGCGATCGACGAGCACGGCGACGTCGTCGGCGAACGCATCGAAATCATAGCCGCCGGCCGGTTGATCGGAGCGGCCGTGGCCGCGCCGGTCGAAGCCGATGCAGCGGAACCCCTCGTCCGCGAAGGCGGCCATCTGGTAGTCCCACATCTGGCTGCTGCAGCCGAGGCCGCTCAGGAACAGGATCGGCGGCCCTTCTCCCCACTCGCGCCAATAGAGCTGAGTTCCGTCATTTGCCGTGATGAAAGGCACGGATTTGTCCTTTATGAAAGGGGGATTGGATGGCGTTACGCAGCAGCGAACGGATGGTCGACCAGGATCCGCCCGTCGTCGTCGACGATGAGGAACTCGAGCCCGCTCGCCAGCACCGTCTCGCTCGCGGCGAGCACCATCTCCCAGCGGAACGTGACAACGTCGCCGCGGAGGCGAGCGCTCGGGGCGGCGCGATAGCGAACGCCCTCTTGGCCTGCGTTCTTCTCGGGCGCGACAAGGGTCAGCTTTGCGAGCGGGGCGTATCCGCGCGCTCCCTTGTAGCCGAGCGCGTCGGGCGCCCAGAGCGCGGCGATGGCGGACGAGCGCTTGGCTGCGTCCGGTTCGTTCCACGCGGCGACATAGCGATCGGCGAGCGCTTGAGCGTTGAGCATCGTGTCTCTCCAGTCTGGCTTTCAAGATCGAGGGCCTGTGAGCCCCCGGGTTCATCGCCCAACATCGCGCCGGTCGGGTTGGCAATCCATGACTTGGCGGGTCAAAAAGCGACGGCCCAGGCGCTTGGCCCTTGACCTCGGAGGTCATGGCCTTATGCGGGACCCAGCGCTAAGCTTGGCCCCATGACCGCTCATCAGCTTCCCTTCGGCGTGCTGTTGCGGCGCTGGCGCGAACGGCGCCGCATGACGCAGGCCGACCTTGCCTATGCCGCCGAGAGCTCGACCCGGCACTTGTCTTGTCTCGAGACCGGCAAGGCGCAGCCGAGCCGCGAGATGATCGCCCGCCTTGCCGAATATCTCGAGATCCCGCTGCGGGACCAGAATTCCCTTCTTCTGGCGGCGGGCTTCGCGCCGGCTTTTCAGGAGCGCTCGCTCGCCGCCTTGGCGGCGGCGAAAACCGCGATCGACGCCATTCTCCAGGCGCACAAGCCTTATCCCGCCTTCGCCGTCGATCGGCATTGGAACATCGTGATGTCGAATTCCGCCCTGCCCCAACTTTACGAGGGCTGTTCGGCCGATCTCATGCGCCCGCCTGTCAACGCCGTGCGCCTCACCCTGCACCCGGCCGGCATGGGGTCGAGAATCGTGAATTATGGGGCGTGGCGCGCGCATATGCTGAGCGTGCTTCGCCAGCAGATCGACGCCCGTGGCGATGCGATTCTGCAGGCCCTGCTCGCTGAGGTTTCGGCCTATCCGGCGCCGCCTGATTGCGAACCCACGGAGAATTTTGGCGCCGCCGAGCGTCTGGCCACGCCGCTTCGCGTCGCCACGCGGCTTGGCGTCATGTCCTTCCTCGGCACGGTCACCGTTTTCGGCACCCCCAATGACGTAACGCTTTCCGAGCTGGCGCTCGAGATGCTGTTCCCGGCGGACGACGCGACGGCGCGGATTGCCCAGGCCATGATCGAGGAGCAGGCGAGGGCGGCGTGAACGGGCGCTCCCGCCCGCCTCTTGCGCCCCGCCGTCTCATGGTCCACATAGGCGGCGGGAGGTTGGCGAAGGACGTACCGCTCGCCAACCGGGTCAGGTCCGGAAGGAAGCAGCCCTAACGAGCCAGGGCGGGTCTTTGTCCAACCTCCCACTGACGCGCTTGGGCCGCCAGCGACCAGGCGAGCGTGAATTCTGAGTTCGCCTTCGCCTCCGAGCGGCGGTTCATCGAGCGAAGCAAAGCTTAACATGCTCCGCCATCGACCTTTTCGTGCCAAAAGAGGGCGTCGTTGAGCGATTCGCTCTTCCCTGCTGCCGAAGCCCAAGCCGCGCCGCCGGCCTCTCCCTATCGGGTGCTGGCGCGAAAATACCGGCCGATGCGGTTCGAAGACCTCGTCGGCCAGGAGCCGATGGTGCGCACGCTCGCCAATTCCTTCGCCGCGAGCCGCATCCACCAAGCCTATATTCTCACGGGCGTGCGCGGTGTCGGCAAGACGACGACGGCGCGCATTCTGGCTCGCGCCTTCAATTATTCGCTGCCGGGCAAGATCGACCGCCCGAGCACCGACATGCCCGAGCTCGGCCTCCACTGCCAGGCGATCATGGAATCGCGTCATGTCGATGTGATCGAGATGGACGCGGCCTCCCATACCGGCATCGACGACGTGCGCGAGATTATCGAGAATGCGCGCTATCGCCCGGTTTCGGCGCGCACCAAGGTCTACATCATCGACGAGGTGCACATGCTCTCGAAGCAGGCCTTCAACGGTCTTTTGAAAACACTCGAAGAGCCGCCGGAGCACGTCAAGTTCCTGTTTGCGACGACCGAAATCGAAAAGGTTCCGATCACGGTGCGCTCGCGCTGCATTCGCTTCGATTTGCGGCGCATTGAGGCGGGGCCGATGGTCGGCCACTTGAGCAAGATTTGCGCGGCTGAGGGCGTCGCCGCCGAGCCGGAGGCGCTGGCGCTCATCGCCCGCGTCGCCGAGGGCTCAGTGCGCGACGCGCTGTCGCTGCTCGATCAGGGCATCGCCTACGGCGGCGAAACGGGCGTCACGGCGCTCGCCATTCGCGACATGCTGGGCCTCTCGGACCGGGGCGAAGTGGTCGCGCTGTTCGAGCGCGTCATGAAGGGTGAGATCGCCGAGGCTCTCGAGATCGTGCGCGCGCTGCACCAGGCGGGCGCCGATCCCGCCGACATTCTGATCGAGCTCGCCGAATTTTGCCATTTCGTCACCCGCGCCAAGATTGCGCCGGCGGCGACTGAGGATCCGGCGGTAAGTGAGAACGAGCGCGCCCGCGCCCGCGAATTCGCCGACAAACTGTCGCTTGGCGTGCTGGCGCGAACATGGCAAATTCTGCTCAAAGGCGTGGAGGATGTGAAGGATTCGCCCCGCCCGCTCGCCTCGGCCGAAATGGCGCTGATTCGCCTCGCCTACGCGTCCGATCTGCCCAGTCCTGAAGAGACGATTCGCAAGCTGAGCCAAGCGGCCGATAGTCCGCGTCACGCACCGATTCCGTCCGCCGGTCCGTCGGGCAGCGGAGGTCCGCGCGCTTCGATGCGGCTCGCGGCGACAGCGCCCGCTCCGGTCGCGTCCGCGCCGGCCCCTCCTCCCCCGGCCGCCGTGGTTCCGGTGCTCAGAGGTTTCGAGGACGTCGTCGCGCTCGCGCGCTCCAAGCGCGATATTCAGCTGACCCAGTCGCTTGAGCGAGACGTGCGGCTCGCGCGTTTCGAACCGGGCAGCATCGCCTTCACCTTGGTCGAAGGGGCCGAGTACGGACTGGCGCAGACGCTGAGCCGTCGACTGCAGGAATGGACGGGCGAGCGCTGGATGGTCGCGCTCGTCCCGGGCTCGACCGCGTCGACGCTGCGGGAGACGGCGCAAGCGCGTGAGGCTGAGCGAACAAGCAACGTGGCCTCGCATCCGCTGGTGCAGAAGGTTCTTGACCGCTTCAAAGGGGCCCGCATCGTCGACGTGCGGCGTCCGGAGGCCCCGTCCCCTACGGACGCGCCGCTTCCCACGGCGGGCGAGCTCGACGATGAGGTCGCTTACGCCGATTCCGGCGTCGACCCCTTTGATGACATTTGAGAAGGAGATTGCGCCGTGGATATCATGGGCATGATGAAAAAGGCGCAGGCCGTCCAGGCCAAGCTCCAGGAAACGCAGGAGGAACTCGGTCGCCTTGAGGTTGAAGGTCAGTCGGGCGGCGGCATGGTCAGTCTGACGCTCACCGCCAAGGGCGAATTGAAGGGCGTGCGCATCGACGCCTCGCTGTTGACGCCGGCCGACAAGGAGATGCTTGAGGATCTGATCGTCGCCGCTTTCACCGATGGCAAGGCCAAAGCCGATCGTGTCGCCGGCTGAGAAGATGCAGTCCCTCACCGAGGGCCTGCCCCTTCCGCCCGGTATGAAGCTGCCGTTCTAGAGGCGGGATGTCGACCAGCGTCGCCGGGCCGGAAATCGAGCGTCTCGTCCAGCTGCTCGCACGCTTGCCGGGATTGGGGCCACGCTCGGCGCGCCGCGTCGCGCTGCACCTCATCCGTAAGCGCGAGACGCTGCTCGCGCCCCTCGCCGATGCGATGCGCGTCGCCCAGGAGCGGATCTTGACCTGTTCGGTCTGCGGCAATGTCGACACGCGCGATCCCTGCACGATCTGCTCGGATGAACGGCGCGACTCGACGACGCTCGTCGTCGTCGAATTGGTCGGCGATCTTTGGGCGCTGGAGCGGGCCGGCGCCACGCGGGCGCGCTACCACGTGCTCGGCGGCGCGCTTTCGCCGCTCGACGGCGTTGGGCCAACCGATCTCAACCTCTCGGCGCTCGTTGCGCGCATCGCCAAAGGGGGGTTCAGCGAAATGATCCTTGCCGTTAATGCGACTGTCGAAGGCCAAACGACGGCGCACTACATCATCGATCTCCTCGCCGACACGACCATCAAGGTGACGCGGCTCGCGCACGGCGTGCCGGTGGGCGGGGAGCTTGACTATCTCGATGACGGCACGCTCGCGGCGGCGATGCGTCAGCGCACGGCGTTCTGAACGTCCTGGGAACTGTGAATATTTGCTCCGGCCCCTGTCGGGCGGCCCCGCCTCTGCTTAAGTTTGGGCCCCAAACGGTTTCCAAGGCGATCGCATGTCGGCCGCGCCAACATCCTCGAGGCTTTTCGTTCCCCCTTACCCGCGCCGGCCTCAAAGGCCGCGCGGATCGTTCTCGACTCTCCTTGCCCTCCAGCGCAATCCGATCGAAGTCTGGTGGGAGGGGGATTTCGAGCGGCCGGTTTCAATGGGTCAGACCATTTTCGGCCTTCGCGGCGCGGCGCATGATCCGGCGGCCGTTAGACGCATCTTTCTCGACAACGCCGCCAACTACCGCAAAGACGACCTGCAGCTTCGCATCTTGCGGCCGGGCCTCGGCAACGGGCTGTTGACCGCCGAGGGCGATGAGTGGCGTGTCCAGCGGCGCGCGCTCGCGCCCTTGTTTTCTCCGCGTCAGACCGCGGAATTCGCTCCGGCTGTCCACCGGGTTGGACGGGCCGCGATTGAGCGCATGAGCCGACGGCGCGACGGGGCCGTGGTCGATGTCGGCCCGGTCATGTCGCGCCTGACGCTGGAGGTGCTCGAGCAGACACTGTTCTCGCAAGGGCTTGGACGTGAGCCCAGCGCCTTTCAGCGCGCTGTGTCGAGCTATTTCGAGACGATCGGCAGGATCGACCCGCTCGATTTGCTGGGGGCGCCCGATTTCGTGCCGAGGCTCAGGCGCCGCCGGGGCCGCGCCGCGCTCGAGTTTTTCGATTCGGCCGTCGACGCGATCATCGAAAAGCGGCGCGCGTTGCTAAGCCAAGGGGCCGACGCGCCGCGTGATCTCCTGACCCTACTCATGTCGGCGAAGGATCCCGAAAACGGGCGCGCAATCGCCGAGGCGGATGTGCGTGCGAACATCGTCACCTTCATCAACGCGGGCCACGAAACGACCGCGAATGCGCTGACCTGGACGCTTTTCCTGCTCTCCCAATCTCCCGAATGGCGCGAACGGGCCGAGGCTGACGCGGATCAGGCGTTCGACGCGGATCAGTCGGTCGCGACGGAAAGGTGCGAAATCCTTCGCGCGGTCTTTGAGGAGGCGCTGCGCCTTTATCCTCCCGCGGCGATGCTCGCTCGCCAGGCGAT
>CAWGBF010000012.1:0-172741 GCA_963820775.1 uncultured Alphaproteobacteria bacterium | reverse complement strand
TTGCGCGGACTGGAAAATCTTTTCATGTCATCGCCATTCAGGAGGCGGGGTTGGATGGGTTTTGGATTCATCGCGTGCTGCAGGGCGAAGGGGTTGAGAGCCATGTCGTCGATCCGGCCTCAATTGCGACCTCACGACGTCGGCGGCGGGCCAAAACCGACAGGATCGACGGCGAAGCCCTGGTACGCGCTCTGCTGGCGTACAAACGCGGTGAACCGCGGGTCTGCGCCATGGTCAAGGCGCCGACGCCAGAGGACGAGGACCGGCGCCGACTTTGCCGTGAGCGCAAGACGCTAACAAACGAGCGGGTTCAGCACGTCAATCGGATCAAGGGATTGCTGTTCTGCCAAGGAATATCCGGTTACGAGCCGCTGCGGCGGAATCGACGCCAACGGCTCGATGAGTTGAAGACGGGAGACGCACGTCCGTTGGCGCCGCATCTCAAGGCTCAAATTGCTCGCGAACTCGATCGACTTGAGCTGCTGCTCGAGCAGATCAAGGCGGTTGAGACTGAGCGAGACGCTCTCATCTCAGTGATCAAGCCCGATGGGATGAATGCCGACGCAATGCGCTCGCCACCGGCGATGTTGATCAAACTGAATGGATCGGTCCGGAATTCGCCGCTGTCCTCTGGTCGGAGGGGTTCTATCGAAGCTTTGCCAACCGAAGGCAGGTGGCTGCCTACGCCGGGCTGGCCCCGACACCGTGGCAAAGCGGATCGGTCGCTCACGAACAAGGAGTGTCCAAAGCGGGCAACCCGAGACTGCGGACGACAATGTTACAACTTGCCTGGCTATGGCTGCGCCACCAGCCGCAATCAGCGCTGGCGCGTTGGTTCCACGAGCGCGTCAGGCGCAACGGCGGGAGCCTGCGCAAGTCAACGATCGTGGCGCTAGCGCGCAAGCTGCTGGTGGCGCTCTGGAAGTATGTGACCGCCGGCGTCGTCATTGATGGAGCCGTGGTGCGGGCCGCCTGATGATAGACATTGACCGCAATCCCAAATCTTCCAGAACCTGATCATTTCTGGTCGATCCGGGCGGACGAACCGCAAAACACTATGGCCCTAAAAAGCCGCGTTGAAGAATGGTTTCGTCCTCTTGAGCCCCACCCGCCGCACGCGGGATCTTGGTGCAGCCGTCGGGAACGGCGACCCAATGTGAGGTTGATCTGGTGCGGAAACGACCGGGTTGCGCGATCGGGCTCAGACCTTGGATAGGGAGACACGGATGGAGTCTTCCTCATGAGAAACTAAACATCACCCTTGACCCGACCCTCCCCATGTGAGGTTTCCCAATCTCCATGTCCTTCGCACGTCCTGCGTCTGTCTTGAACTGAGGCTCCTTCCCTCCCCCGGCGTTACCCGGCTTCAGCGGTACTGCGAACCTCTCCGCCACCCCAGAGCGCCCAGCCTGTCCCTCACGGGCGTCCGATTGGTCCTGGCATCCCTGACGTGACGGATATAGGTCGCGGCGGCGGACGCGATAATGGAGTTCGATCGGCGGATTTGTCCGAGAGGGCGAACGCCGCGGCGCCTGGGGCGGCGGTCCGCCATGAAACGCTCGTTTTTCAGTCGCATTGACCTAATGGGAGAAGGCCCCGCCGCAAGGATGTCAACCCGCTGCAACCTTTCGAGAATCCGGTTGCATTCAGAGGGAAATAGGACTTAATAAAATACAATACAAACTGCAATTTGGGATCTGCCTGATGCTGGGGCGGAAGAGCGGCTCGGGGTTAAGCCGGTCCAGTCGCGTACGCGCGCCGGCTGGCGGCGCCGCTGAGTTGAGGCTCGAAGGGTCCGCGCGGGCCCCGCGCCGATCGCCGCGGTTTGGCGCCCTGTTTGCGGCCGCGGTCGGGGTCGCCGCCGCGGCGTTCGCTGTTCCCCCCGCCGCTTTGGCGCAACCGGCCGGCGCTTCGACCCCGACCCAAGGGGCCTCCCCCGCCGCTCCCACGCAGCCGGCCGGCGCTTCCCCCCCGACCCAAGCCGCCTCCCCGTCGGCCGCGCCCCTCAGCAATGCGGACAAGCTCATCGCCGCCGACCTCTTGTTCAAGCGCCTGCTGCTCAAACCCGACGATCTCGACGCGGGGTTCAAGTACGCTCAGCTCGAGACTGAACTCGGCGACTATGAGGCGGCGATCGGCGCGCTCGAACGCATGCTCTACTACAACCCGAATCTTCCCCGGGTGAAGCTTCAGCTCGGCGTGCTTTATTTTCATCTGCGTTCCTACGAGATGGCGCGCAACTATTTCGACGCCGTCCTCAACGCCCCGGACACGCCATCCGACGTTCGCACCGAAGTGCAGACCTATGTCGCCGCGGTCGACAAGGCCGTCGCGATCAACCAGTTCTCGATCTACGGACAGTTCGGCCTCGCTTATCAGACCAACGCCAACGCCGGCCCCAACAGCCCGAACGTTCTGGCGCTCGGCCAGAACGCGCTGCTGTCGCCAGAATTTCAGAAGACGCCGGACTGGAACGCTTTCGGACTGGTCACCGCGCATCATTTCTACGATTTCAGCGATCAGCGCGGCGACGGATGGGAATCCGATCTGATCGCCTATTACTCGCAGCAATTCAAGGTGACGCGCCTCGATTTGGGCCTCGCCGAATTGCGCACCGGGCCACGAATCGGGATCGGCGACTACGGCGGGCTCACCGTCCATCCGTACGCGATCGGCAATGTGCTGACGCTCGGCGGCGCGAACTACCTCAACACCGCCGGCGCTGGCATGTCGTTGAACTGGCCGGTCAACGACATGCTCACCGTCACCCCCGGAGTCGAGTTCCGCAATCGCTGGTTCTCCAATTCGGCGAACTATCCCACGGCCGAGGGGCAAAGCGGCGGGCAGTGGATCGGCTATGTCTTCGCCTCGGGGCTGCTTTCGGCCCCGCTCGGCCTGTCGTGGCAGGGCCGCGTCTCCTACACCGACTCAAGCGCGAGCTACGGGCCGTACGCTTTTCACGATTTCTCGATCGATCTCGGGATGCCCTATTCTTTCGCCGCGCCTGCGTTCGCGCATACGGGATCGCTCTGGACGTTCACGCCCTCAGTCGGCTTTTCCTACACCCCTTATGCGATACCGGATCTGATCGTCGACCCCTTCACCACACGCATGGACAAGCAATGGCGGGTGTCGGGAACCTTGGATACGAACTTCTACCGCAACATCGGCTTCACCCTGCAGGTCCAATACCTGCGCACCTATTCGACCGTCCCGAACTACAGCCTGCAGGATTTCCTCGTCGCGGCGGGGCCGACCTTCCGCTTCTGATCTTTTGAGGCAAACTCGAATGCGCCGCTCACGATCGCTTTCGCTGCTGTTCGCCGCCGTCCCGCTCGGCGCCGTTCTGGCGATATCCGCCGCGGCCCGGGCCGACACGGTCGGCACGGCCGGCGCCGTCAACACGAGCTCCTCGGGCACGCCGCCCGCCGGCCCGACCCGACTGATCGAGATCGGCGCCCAAGTGGTCGAAAACGAGAAGATCCAGACCACCGGGAGCGGCAGCGTCCAGGTGCTGTTCATCGACAAGACGACCCTCAATGTCGGTCCCAACTCGACGCTGGTGATCGACCGGTTCGTTTACAATCCCGCCACGACCAGGGGCCAGCTCGCCCTTTCGCTGGGCAAGGGCGTGGTGCGCGTCGTTGGAGGCGTCGCGACGCATTCCGAAGGGGCGACGATCCGGACCCCGGTCGCGGCGATTGGCTTGCGCGGCGGCATCGCCATCATCTCGCATAACGCAGCACAGGGCACGCACGCGATCCTCGGCTTCGGCCACATGTCGGTCACGACGCTCTGTGGCGGGGGGGGAAATTGCAGTCCGAACACGGTTCAAGTGTCGCGTCCGGGCTTCGGCGTGACCGTCGCGGGATTCAACAAGTCTCCCTCTTCCCCGGGCCGGGCAAGCAGCCAGGACCTCGCGAAGGCGAACGGGCAGTTGACGAGCAAGGGCGGCCAAACAGGAGGGGCAAGCCAGCAGCCGACGGACAGTCTGGCGCAAAGTTACAACGTCGGCACGCCTAATTCGCCCGGCGCGCCGATTATTAACACCGCCTCGGCGGGCCGCGCCAACGCCCTGACGGTCGCGCAAACCACTCAACAGACTGTCCAGCAAGGGTCGCAAAACTCAGCCTCAACCGCCACCACACAGACCTTCATCGCGCAGAGTCTGCTGAAACAGATCACTCCCCCGCCGTCGACTCGGCGGGGATCACTGCGCGGGGATCACGGTGGCGGCGGATCACTGGGGCGGCGGGAACACCGGCGGCGGCGGGAACACCGGCGGCGGGGGAGGGGTCGAACCGCCGCCGCCCGCCGTGACCTACGCGATCGTCACCACCGGGCCTTTCAGCACGAGCCCGAGCCGGGCACGAGCCCCGTGCCCTATCTCACCGGCGCCTTCGCCGGAAGCGGCGGCTTCACGGTCTCGCCGATCCTCGGCTATCAGCGTGGCGGCCTCAATCCGGACGGCACGCCGGATACGACCTCGAGGCAGTTTCAAGCTGGCCTCAGCGTGACGGGCAAGGGCGCGGCGCAGAACGCGACGCTATTCGTCATGACGTCTGCGATTTCGAACGCGCCCGACAACATCGGATTTACTCAGGCCGGCGGGTTCATCGGAGTGACGGTGCGCAACCCGGCCAAATGGTTCGGGCTCGCGGGCGGCTCCGTGTCGTCGGCGACGCCAACGTCCTCGCCCAACACGGTGTCGACCATGAACGGCACGCCGATTGCGGGCTTCACTTTGAACAATACGGCAAACAAACCTGTTGACACCGGGCAGTTACGAACAGTCAGTCCTCTAACTTTGTCAAACCCGGCGGCACGACCAGCTACACGTTCAATCCCGTAACTACAGGAACGCCGACGATTTTCGGCAGACAACCATCCGGACTTGGCCCTGAATGGCTATGTCGGGGGCGTGATGCGACCGCGACTGGCGGTACGAGGGCGGCGCCAACGAACTTCACCAAGCCCTATGTCGTCACCAATCTCACCGGGAAGCCCGGCGACGTCAGCATCTTTTCTGCCCGGCAATTCAAGCGAGATGTTTGCAGTCTTCAAGGTCGAGAGCGTCAACGCGCCCAGCGGGCGCAATGACGACATCCCGCTATTTCTTCGGAAGCGTGGCTGCGGACACTCATTCCGGGTTTAACGGAGCTCGCGGCGCCTATGTCGATCCGTCGAATTTCGCGGCGCGAGACGCCGCCGATGCTTGTCAACGGCGTCAATGTTCCGGTCTCGATGCGCGCCAGGCCAGGCCTCGCCGCTTTTGCAGCCTGTCGGCTTCGCCAATCAGCTGATGGTGACAGCTGAAAGCGTCGGCGCGAATACGTCCTCATTTCTGAGCTCGATTTCCCTCCACCACAGTTACGCCCTGCGCGTGCCAAGACCCAGTGGGGTTTCTGGAGCGCCTTCAACGGCTCAAACAACAGCGACGGTCAACTCGCGTTCGCGGATCAGGGCCCTCTGCTGCTCTGGGTCGCTGGCGTCCCGACGACGGCCTGGCGATGTTAAATCTTCCTGCGACCGGCACGGCCTCCTACACCGGCCACGCGATCGCCAATATCGCCAACCCGAACAATATCACCAGCTATCTCGCCGCAGGCACGTTCTCGAATATGGTCAATTTCGGAACCGGCATGGGCACTGTCAAGATCAACGGGCTGGACAACACCAACTATGCCGGCACGGTCCAATTGGTCCCGAAGGCCTTCACGCTCAACGGTACATTGGCCGGCAATATGGGGGGTCGGACCGCAGCGCTGAACGGCTCATTCTTCCAGGGTCCAACCGATCCCTTTGGCGAGATGGGTGGTTCGCTCATCCTGAACGGGACCGGCAACTATCTCGGAAGCGGGATTTTCGTGGCGCGGAAGCCGTAAGGGTGACCACGACCGACCGCTGCGCGCGGTCTTATTCCGGCGCGGCGGTCAGCGGCTCGAGTGGCGCGGCGATCGCGCCATGCGTGAGGTCGGTGGAGAAAAGCGCCAATCCCTTGGGTTCGTTGCCGTTCGGATGGACCAGCACGATCGAGCCGCGCCCAGGCTTCTGCCCAATCGCTAGCCAGGCGTTTGCGCCGAGCGTGATCAGGTGGAATTGGCTCACCGCCTGCATCAGCGGATCGCTGGAGACGAGGCCTGGAAAGCGGAAGAACAGCGACGGCGTCTCGCCGTTGGCGATCAGAAGCCGCTCGGTGTCGAGGATCTCCTCCTGCGGGTCGACGCCCTTCGACAACAGGAAGTTTGCGTCGTCCGGCAGCTTGCGATGATAGGGATGGTGGTAGGTGTGATCGACCCACAGGATGTCGAGCGCGCCGGAATTGCGCTGATCGACGAGCCAGCGGAAGTCCTCGAAGTGATGGATCAGCCAGAGGCCTGAAATCGAGAGCGCGACCGGAGCGCGCGGGCTCGCGGCCTCAAGGCTGGTGAAAAATGCGCGGGCAAGCGGCTTCTGGCTTGGGCAGAGGTCGCCGGTGACGAAATCGCCTTGGTCCCCGCCGTGCGTGAGCCCCGCATTCTGAAGAAAGCCGCGATGGAGGAGACCCGGCGCCTGGGCGGATTCGCGGATCGCGCGGCCCATGCGAGTCGCGTTGAGTTCGTCCTCGCTTGCCTCGCGGCAGGTCCAGCACGCCGCGCGTTCGAGCCGCGTGGTCAGCGTCTCCGGGTCGGCCACGAGCGCAACCTGCTGGCCAGCGATCGTCATCTCGCGGATCGCAACCGCTTTGCGTCCGTCGGCGGCGACACATTCCTTCAGCACCGGCCGATAATCGCCGACGGCGGCCACGCTCTGAAGCCGAGTCGCCGGCGCCGGGGTGAAGGCGCAGTCGGACGCGCGCGCGGCGCCGGCTAAGCCGGCGCAGGCGGCAAGCGTGATCATGAGAAGAAGGCGCGGCAAGGCGGAGAAGGGAGGTTTCTCGGACTGAAGGCGTCCTTTTAGCCAAGCGCGGCGCGCCAGGCTAGTACGGCTCCATGGGCATGATGAAAGCCAGCTTACTGACAGCTTCCGTCGGCTCGCATGTCGTGCGCCGTCGCCCGCCACGCAAGCGGAACAACCGCGGGCGGAGCTCAACCCCGCCGCGGCCCGCGACTCGAGCGGGGCCGCTCGGGCGCGCCGGCGAGGGCCAGCAGCTTGCGGTACTCGTCCCGCTTCTCGTGGATCGAGGCGATCACGAGACCCATCGGCACGCCGAGATCGACCAGCACCGCCTCCGAAAGCTGCAGGCTCGCCTCGACGGTCTCGGGCACCGCGTCGGTCACGCCGAGCCCATAAAGCGCGCGGGCATGGTCGGCGTCGCGGGCGCGGGCGACCAGCGCTATGTCTGGCCGCAGGCGGCGCGTTGTCTCGACCACCGCTTCGTTAGACGCGGGCGAGTCCATGGTGACGACAACCGCGCGCGCCGTCTCGAGTCCGCAAAGGCGCAGGTATTCGGGCCGCGCAGCGTCGCCGTAATAGACCGGCTTGCCGTCGGCGCGGGCCTGGAACGTCACCCCGACGTTTGAGTCTACGGCGATGAACGGGATTGCGTGCCGGTCAAGCATATCGCCGATCAGCGCGCCGACGCGGCCGTAGCCGACGATAATGACGCGGGACGAATCGCTGTCCGGCGGTATCTCGGGCGCCTTCGCGTCGGCGGCGCCTCGCGGGGCTGAGCCGATGCGCCCGCCGAGCTTCGCCAGGCCCGGAATCGCAAGCATCGATATCGCCACCACGCTGATGAGCGTCGTCGCCAGCGTGCGATCGATAAGGCCTCCCGCCAGCGCGGCGCCGATCATGACGAAGCCGAATTCGCCGCCCGGCCCCAGCAGGAAAGAGGTCTCGGCGGCGGCGCGGGACGACAACCGAAATGCTCTGCCAAGTCCGAACAGTGTCAGACCCTTCGCCGCCGTCAGCGCTGCGGCGAGCCCGAGAATGAGCCCGGGCCGCGCAATGATGAAACCCGGATTGATCGCGGCGCCGACCGAGACGAAGTAGAGCCCGAGCAACAGGCCCCTGAACGGCTGGATCGTCACTTCGATCTCGCGGCGATATTCGGTTTCCGCCAGCAGGAGCCCAGCGACAAAGGCGCCGAGCGCCATCGACAGGTGGCTTGCGGCGGCGGCCAGACCATCGCCGAGCACCACCAGCAGGCACGCCGCCATGAAAAACTCGGGGCTCCTTGTTTCCGCGACGAAGTGAAAGAAGGGCCGCAAGGCGAGACGGCCGAAAACGACCAGCGCCGTCAGCGCGACCGCGGCCGGCGCGAGCGTGGTGAGGAGCTGCCACGCGAGGCCCCGGTCGCCCGCCGCCGACAACGCGCTCGTCATGACGAGCAGCGGCGCCACCGCCAGATCCTGAAACAAGAGCACCGCCAAACTCGCCCGCCCGGCGCCCGAATGGAGCCGCTTGCTCTCGACCAGCATCGGAATGACGATCGCGGTCGACGACATGGACAGCGCTGCGCCGATCGACAGCGCCGACGGGGGGCTAAGGCCAAGACTCCAGGCGGCGGCGGCGAGAATGAGCGTCGTCACCACGACCTGCGCAAAGCCCAGCCCGAAGACCAGATGGCGCATGCGCCTTAAGCGCGCTAGCGACAGCTCGAGCCCCATGGTGAACATGAGCGCGACGACGCCAAAGGCGGCGATGCGGTCGATCGACCCAACATTGATCGCAAGCACGCTGAGCCACGGCACCTTCTGCGCGATCGCACCAAGGCCGTAGGGTCCGAGCGCGACGCCGGCGACCAGATAACCCAGCACCGGGCTGATGCGCAGCCTGAAGAACAGCGGCGCGACCACGCCAGCCGTCACCAGGAAAAGCAGCGTCTCCTTGTAGACCGAGAGGTCGGTCGGCTCGTTCACCTTAGGCCTCGTCGCGGCGGCGCACCCATGAGGAGTCCAGCCTATTCGATTCGCGCTTGATCGCGAGTCTCGCCGTCCCCAGCTCGGCGTGCTAGGGCGAAGTCTCGAACTGCCTGGAGAGCGCCATGCCGGCTTATCCGCACAAAGACGAAACGGCCAAGATCATGGCGCTCGCGCCGGTGATCCCGGTGCTCACGGTCGCGAGCGTCGATGATGGGCTCGCCCAAGCGAGGGCGCTGGTCGCCGGCGGCCTCTATGCGATCGAGGTGACGCTGCGCACGCCCTCGGCGCTCGCGGCGATCCGGGCGATCGCCAAGAGCGTGCCGGACGCAGTCGTTGGAGCCGGGACCATCGTCTCGGTCGCCCAGATCGATGAAGCGGTTGAGGCGGGGGCCAGGTTTCTGGTCAGCCCCGGCGCTCCGGCGGCGCTCGCCAAAGCCGCGGCGCAATCGCCGGTTCCGTTCCTGCCAGGCTGCGCGACGGCCTCGGAAGCCATGGCGCTCAGGGAGCTTGGCTTTCGGGCGCTGAAGCTCTTTCCCGCCGAGGCGGTCGGGGGCGCGAAGCTGCTGGCGTCGCTCGCCGCGCCCCTGCCGGATTTGCGCTTCTGCCCGACCGGCGGCATTGATCTGGCGAAGGCGCCAGAATACCTGAAGTTTCCGAACGTGCCCTGCGTCGGCGGGTCGTGGATGTTGCAGAAGGCGGCGCTGGCTGCGGGGGATTATCTCGCGGTCGAAGCTCTGTCGCGCGACGCGGCCGCCCTCAAACGAGCGGCCGCTTGATCAGGCGCTTTGTAGACGCGACCGTTGGTCGCTCCGCCGCGGTCCAAAGGGCGTTCTTAAAGAACGCCCGTCCGGCCGACCGGCTATCGACCGCGGCTACACCTAGGCAGCTTCGGCTTTCGATTCGGCGCGCTTCTTGGCGAGTTCCCGCTTGAGCTTGACCGCGCCGTCGGAAAGCCCCGACTCGTGGGCCTTGACGAGGAAATCGTCGAGACCGCCGCGATGCTCGACCGAACGCAACGCCGCCGCGCTGACGCGCAGCCGCACGGAGCGCTCGAGCATGTCCGAAACCAGCGTGACCTGCACGAGATTGGGCAAGAAGCGCGTGCGCGTCTTGCGGTTGGAATGGCTAACCTTGTTGCCGGATTGAACGGCTTTCCCCGTCAGCTCGCAGCGGCGTGACATCGCGCAATGATCCTTCAGACGAAAAAGCTTCAGCTCGATGCGGCAAATATGAAAGCGGGCCGCTCCAATCAAGAAGCGTCCCGCCTGCCGAATGGCCTGGCCAATAGATGGGGGGTCTATAGGGGAGCGGGCTTTCGGCGTCAAGCTTGTCGCGCTCGACACGCCATCCCACAGCCTCTACTTTCGCGCCCATGCCACACGGACGGGCGAGCGTGACCGCGCTTGGCGCGGCGGGACACCGGGCGGCGCACCAGGTTCTCGAGCGCGGCTTCGTGTTCGCCGACCCGCTCGCGCTCGCGATATTGGGCCAAGAGGCCGACGACGCCATCGCGCTCGCCAAGGAACGGCCGGAGCGACGGCCCTTGCGCCTGTTCATTGCGATGCGCAGCCGCTTCGCCGAGGACTTGGCGTCCCATGCGATCGAAAAAGGCGTGCAGCAGATGCTGGTGCTCGGCGCCGGTCTTGACACCTTCGCCTATCGCCTCGAGCCGACCCAGGGCATGCGCGTCTTCGAGCTCGATCATCCGGCGACGCAAGCCGAGAAGCTGCGCCGGCTCACCGAGGCGCAAATCGCCAAACCGGCGCATGTCGCTTATGTCGCCCACGACTTCGAAAGCGGCGGCATGACAGCCACGCTTAGGGCCGCCGGATTTGACCCGGACAGACGAACCTTTGTCATTTGGCTCGGCGTCACGCCCTATCTGACCGAGGAGGCGGTGTTCGCGACGCTTGGCGAACTCGCGCGCTGGCCAGGCGGGGCCGAAGTCGTGTTCGACTACGCCAACCCGCCGCCCGCGATCGAGGAAAAGGCGACGCGGGACTTCCATCGGGAAATGGCTGAACGGGTCGCGGCGAGCGGCGAGCCGTTCCGATGCTACTTCGATTCGGCCGAGTTGCGCGCTCGCGCGCGCGAGCAAGGGTTCTCGGAGATTGAGGATCTCGATCGGGCGGCGCTGGTCGCGCGCTATCTACCAGACTTGAAAGCCGCTCCCCGGCCTGGGCCGGGCGGCCACGTCGTGCGGATGGCGACGGCCTAACGCGGGACTTTGTCGCCGCGCTCGTTGAGCGCGCGGCGGACGCGGTCAGCGAGCGCGTCTACAACCCCGTCAGAGGTCAGGTTTGCGGCTGCGGCTCGAGCCCGCCAGCCTCCGGACCGATCGGCCGCGGCTTGCCTGTCGAAGGCACCGCGGCGCGCGGAGGCGCAGGGGGCTCTCGGTCGGTCGCCGATTCGCGCACCGGCCTCACGCCCTGCAGGAGACCAACGATCTCGTCGCCGCTCAGCGTCTCGAACTCCATCAATCCGTCCGCGAGCGTCTGGAGATCAACCTTCCGCTCGGTCAGGATGCGGGTCGCCGTCTCGTGGGCTTCCTGCACGAGCCGACGCACTTCCTGGTCGATCGTCTCAGCCGTCGCCTCCGAGATGTTTTGCTGGCGGCCTAGCGAATAGCCGAGAAACACTTCGTCCTGGTTCTCGCCGTACATGACCGTGCCAAGCTTCTCGGAGAAGCCAAGCCGGGTCACCATGGCGCGGGCGATCTTGGTCACCTGCTGGATGTCGCCGGCTGCGCCCGAGGTCACCTTGTCTTTGCCGAACATCAATTCCTCGGCGACGCGGCCGCCCATGGACATCGCCAGCATGGCGATGAGCTCCTCGAAGCTCTGCGAAATCTGATCGCGCTCGGGTAGCGACTGCACCATGCCAAGCGCGCGGCCGCGCGGAATAATGGTCGCCTTATGAATGGGCGTCGAGGCGGGCATCGACACGGAGACAAGCGCGTGGCCCGCTTCGTGATAGGCGGTGAGCCGCTTTTCCTCTTCGGTCATGATGAGGGTGCGCCGCTCGGCGCCCATCATGATCTTGTCCCGCGAATCCTCGAATTCCTGACGCGTGACGACGCGCTTGCCCCGCCGGGCGGCGAGGAGCGCCGATTCGTTGACCAGATTCATCAGATCCGCGCCCGAAAAGCCCGGGGTTCCCCGCGCGACCACCTTGAGGTCGACGTCAGGCCCCAGGGGCACTTTACGCACATGGACGCGCAGGATCTTCTCGCGGCCGATGAAGTCTGGGTTCGAGATGACGATCTGACGGTCGAACCGGCCGGGCCTCAGCAGCGCCGGATCGAGCACGTCGGGCCGGTTGGTCGCGGCGATGATGATGATGCCTTCGTTCTGCTCGAAGCCGTCCATCTCGACGAGCAACTGGTTCAGCGTCTGCTCGCGCTCGTCGTTGCCGCCGCCCAAGCCCGCGCCGCGATGGCGCCCGACCGCGTCGATTTCGTCGATGAAGATGATGCAGGGCGCGTTCTTCTTCGCCTGCTCGAACATGTCGCGCACCCGGCTCGCGCCAACGCCGACGAACATTTCGACGAAGTCGGAACCCGAAATGGTGAAGAATGGCACGTTGGCTTCGCCCGCCACTGCACGGGCGGTCAAAGTCTTGCCGGTGCCCGGGGGGCCGACCAGCAGCACGCCGCGCGGGATGCGGCCGCCAAGCTTCTGGAACTTCTGCGGGTCGCGCAGGAACTCAACGATCTCTTGCAAGTCCTCCTTGGCTTCGTCGACGCCGGCGACGTCCTCGAACGTCACCCGCCCCTGCGCCTCGGTCAGAAGCTTGGCCTTCGACTTGCCAAAGCCCATCGCCTTGCCGGCGCCGCCCTGCATCTGCCGCGTCATATAGATCCAGAGCCCTAAGAACAGCAGCACGGGCAGGACGCTGGAGACGATCGTGAGCAGCCAATTGTTGCCGTCGGACGGCGGCTTGGCGGTGATCGTCACGTCCTTTTTGTAAAGCGTCTGCACAAGGCCGGGATCATTCGGCGAATAGGTCTGGAACGTCCGCCCGTCCTTCATGTGGCCGGTAATCTCGGGACCCGCGATTGTGACGTCGCGCACGTTCCCGGCGTCGGCGTCGGACAAGAGCTGGCTGAAGGTGATTTCGCTCGACGGGGCCTTCTGGCCCGGGCTCTGGAACAGGGTCACGAGCGCCAGAACGAGCAAAAAGATGATCACCCAGAGGGCGAAATTTCTGTAATTTGCGTTCATAGTCTTTCCGTCACGGAGCGGTCGTCTGAGATTTCTCGGACCCTCCCGACCTGTCCTTCCGGACATTTAAGCGCGCCCGGCCGAATTGCCAAGTGAACTCACTTTATCTCAAATTTCAGTGAAGGCCGAAATTGTTGCTTTTTAGCGGCGCGAGGCGGGTTCCCCTGGCCGCCCGCCGGGCCATCTGATGGTTTGGTAAAGGTTAAAGTCCGCTGAAATCGCTCGGATGCCGGAAGCGCCCCAAGCCTCAGGCCGTCCTTTCTTCGGCCAGGGCCAGCTCCTCCATCATCGCCTTGCGCATCAAATATTTTTGCGCCTTTCCGGTGACCGTCATCGGGAATGAACCGACGAAGCGCACGTAGCGCGGAACCTTGTAATGGGCGATTCGCTCCCGGCAAAAAGCGACGACCTCGGCCTCGTTCAAGCTCATGCCCTCGCGGCGGCGAATCCAGACGCAAAGCTCCTCGCCATAGCGATGATCCGGAACGCCGAAGGCCTGGACCTCGGCGACCGCTGGGTGAGTGAAGAGAAATTCCTCGACTTCGCGCGGATAGATGTTTTCGCCGCCGCGAATGACCATGTCCTTCAAGCGGCCAACTATATTACAGTAACCTTCCTTATCGATGGTCGCCAGATCGCCTGTATGCATGAATCTCGCGCCGTCGATCGAAGATGACGTCGCTGCGGGATCGTCCCAATAGCCGCGCATGACGCTGTAGCCACGGGTGAGTAGCTCGCCGGCGACGCCCGGGGCGACGATTCGACCCTCCGCGTCAATAATCTTGACTTCGAGATGCGGCAAGATGCGGCCGACCGTGGAGACGCGCCGCTCGAGCGGATCGTTGTACGCGCTCTGAAAGCTGACCGGGCTCGTTTCCGTCATGCCGTAGGCGATGGTGACTTCGCTCATGTGCATCGTGTTGACCACTTTTCGCATGACCTCGACCGGGCAAGGCGAGCCCGCCATGATCCCGGTGCGCAAGCTTTTGAGGTCGAAGCGGGCGAATTCGGGATGTTCGAGCATGGCGATGAACATGGTCGGGACGCCGTGCAGGCCGGTGCACCGTTCGGCTTGCACCGCCTCCAGCGTCGCCACGGGATCGAATCCTTCGGACGGGCTCACCATGCAGGAGCTGTGGGTGACGCAGGCGAGATTGCCCAGCACCATGCCGAAACAGTGATAGTAGGGCACCGGAATGCACAGGCGATCGTCTGGCGTAAGGCGCATGGCCTCGCCGATGAAATAGCCGTTGTTCAGAATATTGTGATGGGTCAGCGTCGCCCCCTTGGGCGCTCCGGTTGTCCCCGACGTGAACTGGATATTGATCGGGTCGTCGAACTGAAGCGACGCTTCAAAGGCCATAAGCTCGGCGCGCTCGTTCGCTGTCGCGGGGCTGGCGACCTCATCGAAGTTGAGCATGCCTGGCGATGTGTCCGCGCCTAAGCGGATGACGAACTCGAGCTGGGGCAGGCCTTGCGCCCGGAGCTTGCCAGGTTGGGCCGCGTCGATCTCGGGAGCGCCAGTCCTGAGAGACGCGAAATAGTCGTTGTTCTTATGGCCAGGGCTGAGGATCAGCGCCCGGCAGCCGGACTTCTTCATCGCGTAGTCGAATTCATGGCTCCGGTAGGCGGGATTGATGTTGACGAGAATGATTCCAGCGAGCGCGGTGCCGAACTGCGCCAAAACCCATTCGCTGACATTCGCCGACCAGATGCCGACCCGATCGCCCTTCTGCAGGCCCAGCTTGCGCAGACCGACGCCTAAGTCTTCGGACCGGCGCAACAGATCGGCGTAGGTCCAGCGCACATTCTGGTGGCGGGTGACGAGCGCGGGGCGCTCCGGCCCCTCCGCAGTGACGCGCCGCAGGAGCTGGCCGATCGTCTCGCCGATGAGCGGCGTCGGGGACGTCCCGTGGACGTAGGATTGCGTGAGCAGGGCCATTTTCGCTCCGTTTGCGGATTCGCCGTCATCGCGAAGAGCGAAGCGACGTGGCGATCCAGAGATCGTAGGGCGTCTACGCTCCCTGGATTGCTTCGCTTCGCTCGCAACGACGCGGCAGACCTTCACGCCTTCTATCACAATTCGCGCAGGTAGGCGGCCGGCTTTTGACTCAAAGTACGCCAAGCGCCGATCATGCCGAGGCCGACAGTGATCGCAAGGCCTCCTCCGGCGGCGGCGAGCGCGGCTCGCCAGTCGAAGACGAAATCGAATTGCATGATGCGTGAGACCACCCAATAGGCGGCGAGCGTTCCCGCCGCGACGCCGAACGCCGCCGTCGCCATTCCCAAGAGTACGTATTCGATCAGGAACATCATCGTCAGCCGGCCGCGGGTCGCGCCCAGGATCTTCAGAATGGTCGCGTCGGCGAGGCGCGCGCGCCGATTGGCCGCGAGCGCGCCGGCGAGCACCAGGACCGAGGTCGTAAGCGCCACCCCCGTCGCCGCGCGGATGGCGAGCGCGAGCTTGGCGAGCAACGATTCGACATTCTCCATGGCTTCGCGCACCCGCACACTGGCGACGGCCGGGAACTCAGGCGCCACAGCGCGCATGAGTTTAAGCTCCGCGTCCGGCGCGGCGGTGGGCAGCGCTGCTGAGACGAGTTCCGTGAAGGGCGCGCCTTTGAGCGCGTTTGGCGAATAAACCAGCACGAAATTGATCGCGAAGCTCTTCCAGTTCACCTTGCGCAGGTTCGCCAATTTCGCCGTGATGTCGCGTCCGAGCACGTTGACCACGACGGTGTCGCCAAGATGGAGACCAAGGCCCTCGGCCACCTCCTGCTCCATCGACACCAGCGGCGGCCCGGAATAGTCGCTTGGCCACCATCTCCCCGCCACGACTTCGGAGCCCTCCGGCGGTTTCTCAGCGAAGGTGACGCCGCGGTCGCCTTCGAGCGCCCAGGCGACCTTGTCGCTGGGCTTGACCTGTTCGACTGGCTTGCCGCCGAGGGTGACGAACCGCCCGCGCATCATCGGCGTCTCGCTGACTTTGACGCCTGGGACCTCGCGCTTCACGAAATCGACGAAGGCGCCCGCGTCTGGCCCACGCACATCAAGGAAGAAGAAGCTCGGCGTCACGCCTGGCTGAGCCTCGCGCAATTCGGCGCGCATATTGGCGTCGATCACCGTGAGCGCGACGAGCGCCGTAAGACCAAGGCCGAGCGACAGCACGACCGACGGCGTCAGCGCCCCTGGCCTGTGGATCGCGGCAAGCGCCATGCGCTGCTCGACGAAGCGGGATTGAGGCGCGCGGCGCGCGAGATAAGCAATGCCGTAGGCGACAAGGCGGAGCGCAAGAAACGCCGCGACCGTCGCGCCCGCGACCATCGCCGCGATCGATTGTTGCGGGCTGGTCAGGACAGCGAGCGCGACGAGCGCCGCTCCAGCGAGCGCCGCGCCGGCAAGATAGCGCTTGCGGGGCCAGCCCTGGCGTTCCTCGACCAGGTCGCGGATCAGCGTGGTCACCGGCAGATCGTGCGCCCGCCCCAACGGCCCGATCGAGAAGGCGAGCGCCGTCAACAGTCCGTAGATCAGCCCGAGGCCGATAAGGCTCGGGGCGATCGAGGGCGCAAGCGGGATCGGCAACAAGGATGCGAACAGCCAATTGACCGCGAATGGAATCGCCGAGCCGAGCAGCGCGCCGAGGAGCGCCCCAATTACCGCCACGATCATAAACTCGATGAGCTCGAGGCCAACGACGCCAGATCCGGTCGCGCCGATCGCTTTGAGAATGGCGAGCGTCGCGCGTTTGCGCTCGACGAAACCCTGCGCGGCGTTCGCCACGCCGACGCCGCCGACGACCAGCGATAGCAATCCCGCCAGCGTCAGGAACTCGGCGAAGCGATCGAGATCGCGACTGAAGTCCGGGTTGATGGCGAGACGAGTGCGAGCGTCCCATCCGGCTTGGGGGAAGGACCGCTTCGCCTCATCCATGAAGGCCTGGACCGCGGAATTGTTGGGCGCGCCGTCCATGACGACGCGCGTCGTCCATCGGACCAGCGATCCCGGCTGAACCAGTTTCGTTGCGTCAAGAGCCGCCTGCGACATGAGCACGCGCGGCCCGAGGCCAATGCCGGTCGCCAGCCGGTCCGGCTCGCTCGTGAGAACGGTGCGAAGGGCGAAATTCGCTTCGCCAATGCGAATGACGTCGCCGAGCTTCAGCTTGAGGCGAACCAGCAGCGCCTCTTCCACCGCGGCGCCGAGCACGCCGTCGCGTTCGCCGAGCGCGTCCTCAAGCGACATGGGCGGCGCGAAGACTGCTTGACCGATACGCGGCCAGTCCCCCTCCACGGCTTTGATTTCGATCAAAGTCGCGTCGCCGCCCGCCGCTCTCGCCATGCCGCGCACCGTCGCGACCGTCGACAGCGACCCATGCGCCTCGAGAAAGCGCTGCTCGTCGGCGGAAAGGCGGCGATGGATGAGCGAGAACGACGCGTCGCCGCCGAGGATCACCCGTCCTTCGCGACCCATGCCGTCGTTGAGCGCGCGGGCGAGACTTTCAACCCCGACGATCGCCGCGACGCCGAGCGCAATGCAGAGGAGAAAGATGCGCAAGCCCTTGAGGCCGGCGCGCAAATCGCGGAAGGCGAAGCGCATGATCGGCGGGCGGCTCGGCCGTGGAATGAGTCCTGTCGCCGGCGCGTTCACAGCGATTCCCTTCTTCCTCGGGGAGAAGGTGGCGCGCGAAGCGCGCCGGATGAGGGCGCCGCGGCAGAGGCGCGGGGACACCTCGGGCGACAACCCTCACCCCCAACCCCTCTCCCATTGGAGAGGGGACCGCACGTCCGCCCGAATCTCGAATCCGTCAATGACGCGACTGCGCTCATGCCGGAAGCGTCGCCGCGGGAACGGGCTCGTCTTCGATCCTGCCGGAGCGCATGCGGATCACCCGGTCGCAGCGCGCAGCAAGCGAGGCGTCATGCGTGACGAGCGCCAGCGTCGCTCCGCGCCGCGCCGGCAGATCGAACATCATGTCGATGATTGCGCGCCCGGTTGTCTCGTCGAGATTGCCGGTCGGCTCGTCCGCGATCAAGAGCGACGGCCAGGGGCAGAGCGCGCGCGCCAGCGCCACCCGTTGCTGCTCGCCCCCGGAAAGCTGTGCGGGGTAGTGAGTGAGGCGATCGCCGAGACCCACCTGCGCGAGTTCGGCCCGCGCGCGTTCGCTCGCGTCGCTTACGCCGGCAAGCTCGAGCGGCGCTGAAACGTTTTCGAGCGCCGTCATGGTTGGGATCAGGTGAAAGGACTGGAACACGATGCCGATGCGCTGGCCGCGAAACCGCGCCAAAGCGTCCTCGTTCAAGGCGCCGAGCTTGACGCCGTCAATCTCGACTTCGCCTTTATCCGGACGCTCAAGGCCGGCCATGATCATGAGCAACGTCGATTTGCCCGAACCGGAAGCCCCGATAATGCCGACCGCCTCGCCCTTGCCGATTGTCAGAGTGACGTCGCGCAAGATATGCACGCGAGCCGCGCCGCGGCCGAGACTGAGGTCGACGCCGCGCATCGCGACCGCAGGAAAAACCATTGCCAGAGCACCTTAAGACCAAGCCGCCCTCATATGGGCATTTGCGTCTCCTCGTCCAGGCGACCGCTTTCGCAGCGGTCCTGGCGACGGCGTCGCAGGCCGCCGCGGCGCGCACGCTTCGCCTCGTCGCCTTGGGCGACAGCCTGACGGCTGGATACGGCTTAGCCCCGGGTAAGGCTTTTCCTGACCGCCTTGAGGCCGCGCTTCGCGCCAAGGGCTGGGACGTCAAGGTGATCAACGCCGGCGTCTCTGGCGATACTGCCGCCGACGGCTTGGCGCGCTACGACTGGTCGGTGCCGCAAGACGCCGACGCGCTCATCGTCGAGCTCGGGGCCAACGATATGCTGCGGGGCATGAAGCCCGAGGCGATGAAGACGACGCTGGCGGCGATTCTGGACAGGGCCCGAGCCGCCCATTTGTCTGTGCTCCTCGCGGGCATGCGGGCCGCTCCCAACCTCGGCGGCGAATACGCGAGCCAGTTCTCCCCCATTTATTCGGCTTTGGCGAAGGAATACGACGTTCCGCTCTATCCCTTCTTCCTTGAAGGGGTCGCGGGCGACCCGAAGCTCAATCAGCCCGACGGACTGCACCCCAACGCCGGTGGGGTCGAGATCATCGTTCAAAAAATGCTGCCGTCCGTCGAGGCGCTGCTAAAACAAGTGAACTGGTAGCCCGCGCCACCATCGGCTGGGAATCATCATAAAGGAGCCTTGGTGCTGAGCGCGCGCCACATTCTCACCTTGTCCTGCGTCAACCGGCCCGGGATCGTGGCGAAAGTCTCGGCCGCGCTATTCGACGGCGGGTTCAACATTCTCGACGCCCAGCAGTTCGACGACACTGAGACTGGCGACTTCTTCATGCGAGTCTCATTCAATCCGGCTCAGTCCCATGCAGACGTTGAGACATTTCGCGAGACCTTCAAGGCGATCGCCATCGGCTTCGCGATGACATGGTCGATGCGCTCCGTCGATCAACTGAAGCGCGTCGTGCTCATGGTCTCGCGCTTCGACCATTGCGTGGTCGATCTCCTCTATCGCTGGCGCAGCGGCGAACTCGCGATGGAGCCTGCGGCGATCATCGCCAATTATCCGCGTGAGACCTACGCTCACATCGAATTCGGCGACATTCCCTTCCACTACCTGCCGATCACCAAGCAAACCAAGATGGAGCAGGAGGCTCAGGCGTGGGAGGTCATCAAGTCGGCTAAAGCTGATCTCATCATTCTTGCGCGCTACATGCAGGTTCTGTCGGACGGCTTCGTCGCCAAGCTGCAGGGGCGCTGCGTGAATATCCATCACTCGTTCCTGCCCGGATTCAAGGGGGCGAAGCCTTACCACCAGGCGCATCAGCGTGGGGTCAAGCTAATCGGCGCCACGGCCCATTTCGTCACCTCCGATCTCGACGAGGGCCCGATAATCGAGCAGGATGTCGAACGCATCAGCCACCGCGACAGGCCGGAGGACCTGGTTCGCAAGGGCCGCGACATCGAGCGCCGCGTGCTCGCCCGGGCCATCGCCAATGTGCTCGAGGACCGGGTGCTCCTGAACCACGGCAAGACCGTGGTGTTCGAGGGGTAGGCATCCTCTGGCGCGTAACTTAAGGCTGTTCGCAAACGTGTAGGACGTGTCCCCAGCACCTATCGCGCCTATATAGGGTTCTCAAGGAGGATCTCATGAAAGAAGACCACTTCCCCGTCACACACACCGACGCCGAATGGCGAAAAATCCTGACCCCCGAGCAATACGATGTCATGCGCGGGCACAGCACCGAGCGGCCGGGCAGCTGTGCGCTCCTGCACGAGAAGCGGGCTGGCACATTCGTCTGCGCCGGCTGCGGACAGCCTTTGTTCGAGAGCAAGACCAAGTTCGAAAGCGGCACGGGCTGGCCGAGCTTCAATGTCCCGGTCGAGGGATCGGTCGAAACGACCGTCGACCGCACCTTCGGCATGACCCGCACCGAAGTGCATTGCGCCCGCTGCGGCTCGCATCTCGGCCATGTCTTCCCGGACGGGCCGCCGCCGACCGGACTGCGCTATTGCATCAACGGAGTCGCGACAAATTTCACTCCGAACGCGGTAAACTGACGAAGCTCAGCGCTTGGCCGGACGCAGCGGCTTGGTCGATCAAGGCCATTTCATGAACGTGTCGAACCTGCCGAAGGAAGCCCGAGCCCCTCGCCCCGCGAACCATCCGCTAGCGCGAAGCGGCAAAGTCGGGGTGCTGATCGTCAATCTCGGCACCCCGGAGGGCACCGACTACTGGTCGATCCGGCGCTATTTGCAGGAGTTCCTGTCCGATCCCCGCGTCATCGCGACGCCGCGCGTGATTTGGGCGCCCATTCTGCAAGCCATTCTCCTGCGCCGGCCGCACGCCAAAGGACGCGACTACGATGCGATCTGGAACAAGGAGCTCAACGAAGGGCCGCTGAAGACGATCACGCGGTCGCAAAGCGAAAAGCTTGGCCCCGCGCTGCGCAATATGGACCGGGACATCGTCGTCGACTGGGCCATGCGGTATGGCGCGCCGCCGATCGCCGAGCGCCTCAAGGCGCTTCAGGCCGAGGGCTGCGACCGGATTCTTGTCATTCCACTCTATCCGCAATATTGCGCAGCTTCGACGGCGACCGTCGGCGACAAGGCGTTCGAGGCGTTGCAGTCGATGCGATGGCAACCGGCGGTTCGCGTGGCCGCCCCCTATTACGACGACCCTGTCTATATCGACGCGCTCGCCCGCTCCGTCCGAGCCAGCCTCGCTTATCTCGACTTCGAACCCGAAGTCCTGGTCGCCTCTTACCACGGCATTCCGCAAGCCTATTTCGACAATGGCGATCCCTATTTCTGCCATTGCGCCAAGACGACACGGCTCTTGCGCGAGGCGCTGGGGATAAGTGAGGACCGCCTCCGCATGACGTTTCAGTCCCGGTTCGGCCGAGGCGAATGGCTGAAGCCCGCCACCTCCGAGACCCTGCGCGACCTTCCGTCTCGCGGAATCAAGCGCGTGGCCGTGTTGACGCCGGGTTTCTCCGCGGACTGCCTTGAGACGCTGGAGGAAATAGGCGTCGAAAACGCCGGCTATTTCCGCGAGGCCGGCGGCGAGCATTTCGCCGCGATCCCGTGCCTCAACGACAGCGCTGATGGAATGGCGGTGATCGAAGCCGTAGCCCGGCGGGAGCTGAGAGGCTGGGCGGAGTGACGCCCTAAGGCCGCCGGTCTTGGCGCCAGAGGCACATCCGGTTATAGATGACCAAATAGATGGTCATGAGGCCCGCCATGGAAGAGGTTACCGTCGCCGAAGCGAAGGCGCACTTGAGCGAACTGATCGAACGCGCCGAGCGGGGCCAGCCGGTTCAGATTACGCGGCGAGGAAAGCTTGTCGCGCGAATAACCGGCGTCGAGCGACGAGTGAAGCCCATCGATCTCAATGAGTTGCGCGCTTTGACCGCGTCTCAACCCGCTCAGCCCGAGCCGGCGCGAAGCTGGCTGAGAAGCGTGCGGGACGAAGAACGCTACTGATGCTCTATGTCGACACATCGGTCATCGTCAGCGCTCTCACGAAGGAAGCGGACACCGCGCTATCGCAAATGTGGCTCGCTAGACAGGAGACGTCCGAACTAACGATCAGCGACTGGACGGCGACCGAGTTTGCTTCCGCGCTGTCGATAAAATTGCGGACGGGCGCGCTCAACGCAGAGCATCGCGCGGCCGCGCTTTCGGCATTCACCCGCCTGTGCACCGAAAGCCTTCGGACCCTGCCGGTGGCGCGGGAAGACTTTCGCGCGGCCGCGCGGTTTGCCGGCCAATCCGAGTTCAATCTTCGCGCAGGCGACGCCCTTCATCTAGCGATCTGCGCCAATCATGGAGCGTCGCTCTGCACACTCGATAGATGCCTGGCGGAAGCTGCGCCAAGGATCGGCGTGCCCGTGCGCGAAGTTACGCCGCCAGAGTGAGTTCAGCGTTTTTTGGGCTGATCATCCTTCGTCGTGACCGGCTCAAACCACTTCGTCCGGGGCCAGAGCGCAGGCGACGTGCGGGTCGACCTCGATCTGCACGGTCGTATGATTGATCTTGAAGCGCTCGGCGAGATCGCTGCACAGCTCATTCAGAAAAGCGTCGCCGGGATGGCCCTCCGGCATGACAAGATGGCAGGTGAGCGCGTTCTCGGTCGTGCTCATCGGCCAGATATGCAGATCATGCACGTCAACGACGCCCGCTCGCGCTGAAAGCAGGCGTCGCACCGCCGCAGGATCGATTTGCGGCGGCACCGCCGCCATCGACATGCCGACGGAATTGCGCAAAAGACCCCAGGTGCCCCATACGATGACGGCGTTGATGACGAGACTGACGACCGGGTCGATCCAAAGCCAGTTTGTCAGCAGGATCAGAAGCCCCGCCGCGACCACGCCAACAGATACGAGCGCGTCCGACGCCATATGCAGGAACGCGCCGCGCAGGTTGATATCGTGCTTGCTGCCTGAGGCGAACAACCACGCCGTCCCCGCGTTGACGAGGATGCCGATCGCCGCAACCGCCATCATTGTCTTGCCCGCCACCGGCTCGGGCGATCCGAGACGGCGAATGGCCTCCCAGGACAGGCCCCCAACCGTCACCAGCAAAAAGACCGCATTGAACAGGGCGGCGAGGATCGACGAGCCGCGCAGGCCGTAAGTGAAGCGGGCCGTCGGCGCGCGCGCGGCCAGCACGCTCCCCAGCCACGCGACGCCAAGCCCAAGAACGTCGCTGAGATTGTGTCCGGCGTCGGCCAGCAACGACACCGAATTGCTTATGAAACCGTAGAGCGCTTCGATGACGACGAAGCCGAGATTGAGCGCTATGCCGATGGCGAAAGCTTTGCCGAAGCTCGCCGGCGCATGGACGTGCGCGTGCGCAGGGCCGTCATGGTCATGGAAGTGACCGCTATGATCGTGGGACATTGCGATCGCCTTTGGCTGACCAAAGTACACCTTCTACCGAGCGGAGGATCAAGGTCCCGTGACAGAGCGCCGCGGGGCGCCGGCGCTCCAAAGACCTCATGGCTCAGGGAGCCGCGCAGAAGCGCGGCGTCTCAAAGCATGCCCAGCTCTCGACGCCGTCAGTGGACGCGGGAGCGTCCTTCGAGATTGCCTTCGGCGCTCCTCAGGACGAGGTCTGTGCGATTCAACCCCGATCCGTCGGCGGCCTTGTCACCCTGAGCCACGGCCGCGTTCCCTCATGCGCCTCGTCATGCGCGCTGCTCGGCTGGTAATGCAGCGGCGAGCCCAGCAGACGGCCAGCTTTTAGCGCATGCAAGGTCGGCGCGTTGGTCACTTCGAAGGAATCAAAGCCACAGCGCAGCATGAGCGGAATTTCGTCGATCAGCACGTCGCCGATCGCCCTGAGCTCGCCTCGGAACTGGCGCCGGTCGCGCAAGATGCGGGCGTAGGAAAACGACCGGCCGTCGGCGAACTTGTCGAAGGCCAGCGCGACCAGCGGCCGGTTCGTGAGGTCGGACAGATGCGCTTGCGCGTCCGCGCCAGCCTCGACCACGACCCCTACGGGGTCAGCGCGCGACGCAAGCGTCTCGCGCTCGCTAAGCCAGCGCTTGAGCGAGACCACGATCGCGCCCTCCTCGGGCACGGGAGCCTCGTCGCCGAGGAACGCCCATTTGTCATGCGTGAAACCTTCGCGCCGCCACAAAGGCATCAGATGCCTGATCCAGCGTCGAGCGGGCCGACATGGATGCCGCACTCGACCTTGCCTCGCCCGCGCCAACGGCCGGCTCGTTCGTCCTCGCCGGGCTTGACGGGGCTCGTGCACGGCAGGCAGCCGATGGATGGAAAGCCTTTGGCGACCAATGGATGCCGGGGCAATCCGGCGTCGGCAATGTATTTCAGCACGTCGCTCGAGCTCCACCCGACGAGCGGGTTGATCTTGATCCGCTCCCCTTCGGCTTCGAACAGCGGCAGAGTCGAGCGTGTCGTGCTCTGGAAACCCTTACGCCCAGTAATCCAGGCCTCAAACCCCTCCATAGCCTCAGCGAGGGGACGCACCTTCCGGATATCGCAGCAGCGGTCCGGATCGCTCATGAACAGAAACTTCTCCGGGTCCTCCTGCGCCACAGTCTCCGCCTTCGGCTCGGCGACGATGACGTTGGTCAGTCCCAGTCGCGCAACGAGGTCGTCGCGATAGGCCAGCGTCTCAGGGAAATGCTGCCCGGTGTCGACGAAGACCACCGGCGTCGCCGTGTCGATCTGCGACACCATGTGCAGGAGCGCAGCGGCGTCCGCGCCAAAGCTCGACACGAGCGCGATGCGGCCGGGATAGAGATCCTCGATCGCCAGCCTCAGGAGCGAAGTGGCCTTGAGTTGCGCGAAGCGGGTCTCGAGCCGCGACGCGGCGATCTGATCGCCGAACAGCTTGACGTCGTGGGCGCTCATCAAATGTCCGATCCGGCGCTTCGTTCGTAAAGCGCCTCCTTGAACGGCGCCATGCCGACGCGGCGATAAGCGTCAATGAAGGTCTCGTGCTCCGAGAGCCTGAGGCCCGTATAGGTTTCGACAATGGTTTCGATCGCCTCGACCACATTCTCGGAACTGAAGCCAGGCCCGGTGATCTGGCCGATCGCCGCCTGTTCGTCGGCGGAGCCGCCGAGCGTGATCTGGTAGGTCTCTTCCCCTGCCCGCTCCAAGCCCAGAATGCCGATATGGCCGACGTGATGGTGGCCGCAGGCGTTGATGCAGCCGGATATTTTTATCTTGAGCGGACCGATCTCTTTCGCCCGCTGGCCGGCGCCGAAGCGCTCGGCAATGCGCTGCGCCACGGGGATTGAGCGCGCGGTCGCCAGCGCGCAATAGTCGAGGCCGGGGCAGGCGATAATGTCGCTGATCGCGCCGGCATTTGGCGTAGAAAGGCCGACCGACGCCAAGCGGTCGTAGACAGCAGGCAGATCGTCCAGCGCGATATGGGGCAGGATGAGGTTCTGCTCGTGCGAGACGCGGACTTCGTCGTGCGAATAGTCCTCGGCCAGGTCGGCGACGCCGTCCATCTGATCGGCGCTTGCGTCGCCCGGGATCGCCCCGATCGCCTTCAGCGAGACGATGACCGCGACATAGCCCGGCGTCTTGTGCGGGACGACGTTGGACGCAAAAAAGCTGGCGAAGCGCGCATCCTTCGCCTTGCGGCGCTCGACCCGATCGCTGACCGGCTTCTTGGCCTCGAGCTCAGGGGGCGCGAAGAAAGCGCGGAACCGGGCGAGCTCCTTTTCTGGAAGGTTCAAAGCGTTCGGATCGCGGGCGGCGAATTCCGCCTCGACCTCTTCGCGCAAAGCCTCGAGACCTTTTTCGTGCACCAGGATCTTGATGCGCGCCTTGAATTTGTTGTCCCGCCGTCCTTCGAGATTATAAACTCGCAGGATCGCCTCGACATAGCCAAGCAGGTCGCGCTCGGGCAGGAAATCGCGGACCTTGCGCCCGATCATCGGTGTCCGGCCGAGGCCGCCGCCGACATAGACGGTGAAGCCGAGCTCGCCCTTATCGTTGCGCACGACTTGCAGCCCGATGTCATGCACCTGGACCACCGCGCGATCATGCGTCGCGCCATTGACGGCTACCTTGAACTTGCGCGGCAGGAACGAGAATTCAGGATGAAGCGAGGACCATTGCCTCAAGATTTCGGCGTAAGGACGCGGGTCGGCGATCTCATCATGCGCGACGCCGGCGAAATGGTCGGCCGTGACGTTGCGAATGCAGTTCCCCGAGGTCTGGATCGCGTGCATCTCGACGCTCGAGAGCTCAGCCAGAATGTCGGGCGTGTCCTTGAGCGCCGGCCAGTTGAACTGGATATTCTGCCGGGTGGTGAAATGGCCGTAGCCGCGGTCGTAATTCCGCGCGATCTCGGCGAGCTTACGCATCTGACGCGAGTTCAGGACGCCGTAAGGCACGGCGATGCGCAGCATATAGGAGTGAAGCTGCAGATAGAGGCCGTTCATCAGCCGATGGGGGCGGAACTGCTCTTCGGTCAATTCACCGCTAAGGCGCCGCGCCACTTGATCGCGGAACTGCTCGACGCGCGCGGCGACGAACGCGGCGTCGAAATCGTCATAATGATACATGATCGGACTCCGTCGCGACCTTGGGACCCGGGCGGGGCGCCTGACCCAACGCCTGCTTGCCCAGGTCGCGCCGGATCGTCGGCCCCGCCGCCCTGATCGCTTCGCGCAGCGCCTTGGGAGTGAGATGCCCGTTGCGCTCCTCGACCACAATTGCGTAGGGGTCGACGACGATATTCTTCGCCTCGTCCTCTTTCGCGCGGGCCAGCGCGCCAGCCGTCGCTTCCGGATCGGGCAAAACCGCGGCGCGGTTGAAATCCTCGGTCCAGCTATCGTCAAGGGTTTGAAACACGACAATGCCATCCGTAAGCCGGTTGGCGGTAATGACATCGGGCATCCCGGCCTCATGCAGGTGGGCGGACCGACGCCCGCCTGCAAGAGCCGCTAGCATATTTAACGGTAAAAAAATATGTGTTTGTTTTTCGTACAATTAGGCAATGTTGTTATGAGATCTTCGCGCTAAACAGACCCAGCCCAGTCCAGGCCCGCGCCGAACCCGGGCCCCGATTCCGGCGCGAGTTGCAACAGGGGGTCGCATCTCCCCAGGCATGTGACGCCCTCGTCTGGACATCGCCGGCAAAAGCTCGGAAAAGGCGGACGCTTCGCCCCGCCCTCGACGCAGGGAGCAAAATCAATTGCCTCTTCGGCGGCGGAGGCGCTGTCTAAAATACCAATGGGCTGGGCGCAGGCGTTTCGATAAATGGTTTTTTCCTCGATAACCTTCCTGTTCTACTTCCTGCCGATTTTTCTGGTCCTCTATTTCATTACCCCGACGGTCATGGGCAAGAACGTCGTAACTCTTGTGTTCTCCTTAGTGTTCTACGCATGGGGAGAGCCCCAGTTCGTCCTCGTCCTTCTGTTCTCGATCGCGTTCAACTTCCTTGCGGCGTTGGCCATCGATGATCGGGAAGGTCCCGCCCGCAGGGCCGCTTTGGCGGTCGCGGTGACCGGGAATCTGCTCGTTCTTGCGATCTTCAAATATGCGAATTTCGTCACGGCGAATCTCGCGGGTTTGCTGGCGCCGCTCGGATTGGCGGTCGTCACGACCGATATCCACCTTCCGCTCGGGATCTCCTTCTTCACTTTCCATTGCCTGTCCTACGTCATCGACATTTATCGGCGGCGGTTCCGGGCCAACCGCAATCCGGTCGACATCGCTCTTTACATCTCCCTGTTTCCGCAATTGGTCGCGGGGCCGATCGTCCGCTACAAGACGGTCGCTCGGCAATTGGACGCCCGCCGGTTCACGCTCGGCCGCGCCTCCGTCGGCGCCCGCATATTTATCGTCGGTCTGGCGCAGAAGGTGCTGGTGGCCGATATCGTCGCGCCGCTCGTGCGGATTTCGTTCGATCAGGTCCACGATCGCTCATTGGTCGAGGCGTGGATCGGACTGATCTCCTACGCGGTGCAAATCTATTTTGACTTCGCCGGCTATTCCAACATGGCGATTGGCCTCGGCATCGTGCTCGGATTCACATTCCCGCGCAATTTCCGCATGCCCTATATTTCGCTTTCGATCACCGAGTTCTGGCGGCGCTGGCACATGTCGCTGTCGTCGTGGCTGCGCGACTACCTTTACATTCCGCTCGGCGGCAACCGCGGAAGCAACGCGCAGACTTACCGCAACCTCGTCATGGTGTTCCTGCTGTGCGGGCTTTGGCACGGCGCGAATTGGACTTTCGTGCTGTGGGGCGCCTGGCACGGGGCCTTTTTGGTGATCGAGCGCCTTGGCCTGGGATCGGCTCTCGCCCGGCTGGCGACGCCGGTGCGCTGGATTTATGCGCTGCTCGCCGTCATGGGAGGCTGGGTGCTGTTTCGCTCCGCGGATCTTTCAGACGCGATTGGCTATTACGCGAGCCTTCTCGGCCGGAACGGGTTGAGCGAAATCAGCTTCGACATGCACGACGCCCTGAACGACCGCGCGATCATGACGCTCATCATAGGCTGCGTTCTGGCGGTCGCGCCGAGATGGCCGGCAAAATGGTCCGCGCCATTCTTCGTCCGCGCCCCAGCCGACGTCGCGCTGACGTTCGCGCTGCTCATTTTTTCCATGGTCACAGTCGCGGCGGGCGCCTATAGCCCCTTCCTGTACTTCCGGTTCTGAAGGGCAAGCGAGCGGTTTGAATCGCCGCCGTCATCGCGAGCCCGAGCAGAGCGAGGGCGTGGCGATCCAGGGACCGCAGGGCGCGCGACGACTCCTGGATTGCTTCGCTCCGCTCGCAATGACGCCGTTAAGGCTTGGCTTCAAAGCATCGGCAGCGGGCGCGGACGCGGATCGAGTGGAAAAGCCGCGTCTATCCGGGCGAGTTCCTCCGCGCCGAGATCAAGCGCGCCCGCGCCCGCATTCTCTTCGGCGTGCTTCGGGTTCGAAGCCTTGGGAATCGCAAACAGCGACGCTCGCCGTGTCAGGAACCGCAGCGCGACCTGGCGCGGCGTGGAATTATGCCGGTCGGCGATTTCTTTCAGGGTCCGCCCTCCCGCGCTGCGCGGCTCCGGAAATCCGCCGGCATGACCAAAGGGGCTATAGGCGACAATCGCGACGCCGTTACGCTCGCACATGGGATTACCGCATGCTCGGTCGCGCGCTCGCGCAAATGGTAGAGCACCTGATTGCAGGCAGGTTTGCCCGCCCCCGCGACCCGGCTCAATTCGTCGAGATCGCCCACGTCGAAATTGCTGACGCCCCACGATAGGATCTTGCCGTCGGCGCGAAGCTGCTCAAAGGCGGCGACCGTATCCTCGAGAGGGTGCGGCGCGCGCCAGTGGAGAAGATAACAATCGAGCCGGTCCGTCTTGAGCCGCTTGAGCGACCGTTCGCAGGCGGCGATCGTCCCCTTGCGGGAAGCGTTATGCGGCAGGACCTTGGAGACGAGGAAAACCTCGTCGCGCCGGTCGGCGATCGCCGCGCCGGCCAATTGCTCGGCCGCGCCAGACCCGTACATCTCCGCGGTGTCGATATGAGTTCATGCCCAGATCGAGGCCCCGGCGCAACGCCGCGACCGCAGTCTCACCGTCCGCTTGTTCGATGTACCAGGTGCCCTGGCCAATGAGTGCGACCTCGCGGTCTGTCGAACCGAACGGACGCTGGTCCATGGTTTTCTATTCGCTCCGGCGCGTGGTCATTGGCACCTTCCTCACCCGCGAAGCGGGGGAGGGGACCGCGCGTAAGCGCGGGGGAGGGGGCGCTCGCCAGGATCATTTCGGCCGCCAGGCCCGCGATCGCGTCGGCGACCTCATCTGGGTCGCGCATGACCTCGCGCGCCGCAATGCGCATTACTCTAAGCCCTCGCGCCTTAAGCCACGCGTCACGGCTTAGGTCGCGTTGCGGCCGCTCGCCCAAATCGTGACTCATTCCATCGATCTCGACCGCAAGCCGCGCCTCGGCGCAATAGAAGTCAAGCACATAGGGCCCGATCGGGTGCTGACGGCGGAAGACCGGCGTTCCGGGCCTCCTCGCTCGCAATCGATTCCACAATCGGGCCTCCGGTGGCGAAAGATTGCGACGAAGCCGCCGCGCAAGAGCTATCGTCTCTTTAGGCGCTCTCATCGCCGCACGCCCCCTCCACCATGCTGCGCATGGTCCCCCTCCCCCGCTTCGCGTGGGAGGATAAACCAGCCGCGCAAACGCGAGTCATTGTTCCGGCAGCCCCGCCACGCGTAGGCCCTCAAAAATGGGGGCAAGTTGCTGGGGATGCGTCGGGTCGTCGCTCATCGCGGTCCAGTTTATCCGAGCGCGAGAGACGGTGAAGGAGGGGTTGAGCATGAGACCGCCATTGACCGCGGAACGCGCCTCATCGAGGCGGCCCAGCCGCGCGAGGGCTGCGGCCAAGTGGAAATGAGCCTCGGGATAATTCCGATTGGCCTCGATCGCCCGCCGACACCACAAGACGGCCTGCTCGCAATCGCCCAGGTGATTTTTCGCAATCCCCGCCTCGGTCAACCACGCATAGGCCGACGTATCACGCGGGCTCAAGCGCAAGGCCTGGTCAATGTGAGCCTCGGTTTCCTCGGCGCGACCGGTGAAGATCTTGCCAAGTCCAATGAAGGCATGGGCGTCGGCGAGATTGCGATCCAGCGCCAGCGCATGCTCGCATTCGGCGATGCCTTCGACGGCGCGCTTCGTCAGGATCTTGACATATCCCAGATAGGCGTGGCCGTGAGGGTGGTTCGGGAACGACGATAGGGCTTTTGTCAGCTTTGCTTCCGCGGCGGCGAATGCCGCCGCCGGGTCAACCACAAAGGATTTCCGCCGTCGGCAATGTCGGCCGCGGCCGATCCAATAAGCGCGTCGACGTTGTCGGCGTCCGCGGCGAGCGCGCGATCGAAAAACCGACGCGCCTGCGCGATATGGTTCGGGGTTCTGCCCCGATCGAACCAGGACAAACCCTGGAAATAGAGATCCATCGAATTGGGGTTGGGCGCCTGTTCGGCGCGGCGGGCCTGGACGGCGACGAGCTGAGCGCTCAGCGCATTCGCCAGGCGGCCAACGATTTCGTCTTGCATGTCGAAGAGATCGGTCAGGGGCTTGTCAAACCGCTCGGCCCAGAGGTGGCTGCCGGTCTCGGCGTCGACGAGCTGCACGTTGACGCGCATGCGATTCCCCCCGCGCTGAACGCTGCCCTCGAGGATATAGCGGATGTTCAACTCGCGCCCGATCGTCTTCACGTTGAAAGGCTTGCCTTTGTAAGTGAACGCCGTGTTGCGGGCGATCACCACCGCGCTCCGGATACGCGAGAGATCGGTCGTCAGGCTCTCCGTGACCCCGTCGACGAAATGCTCATGGCTAGGGTCGCCGCCGATATTGGCGAATGGCAAAACGACGATCGAAAGGCGCGGCGGGCCCAAATTCTCGGCTGCTTTGGCGGGCGGAGCTTTCGCCCGCGCCGGCTGGCCGGCGTCAAGCGAGTAGACCCGGACCGGCTCGGCGATGTTCTTGAGCTGGGTAGGGCCGAGGTCGCTGACCGCAAGATCCAGCCGCCCTTTCACCTGCCAGTAGGCTTGTTCGGAGAGACAGATCGCGCCCGGCTCGCAAACGCTCTCCAGCCGCGCAGCAATGTTGACGCCGTCGCCCATCAGGTCGCCGTCGGCCTCCTCGACGACGTCGCCGAGATGAGCGCCAATGCGGAATTCGATCCGCCTTTCCGCCGCGACGCCTTCATTGCGCTCGATCATTCCACTCTGCACTTCGATCGCGCAGCGCGCCGCGTCGACCACGCTGCGGAACTCGGCGATGAACCCGTCGCCGGTGCGCTTGACGATCCGGCCATGGTGAGCGGCGATGGCGGGCTCGATCAAATCGCCGAGGAGCGCGCGCAGCCGCGCCAGCGTGCGCTCTTCGTCGGAGCTCGCGAGCCGGCTGTAGCCAACGATGTCGGCGACCAGGATCGCCGCAATTTTCCGGGTCTCGCTCATAGCGCCTCTTGGCGAGGATTCAACTACCACAAGACGCGTCCGCATGGGCGCGCGCGATCCGGTGCTGCGTCGCGAAGCGACGACGCTACGCGGATAAGAGGCTCCCGAGATATTGATGGACGAAGGCGATCGCGATGCTGCCCTCGCCGACGGCGGAGGCGCCGCGTTTCACTGGGCTGAAGCGAACATCGCCGCAGGCGAACACGCCCGGCACGCTGGTCTCGACCAGGTAGGGGTCGCGGCTTTCCTTCCAGCGACCCGCTTTGACCACATCGCCGCCGGTGAGAATATAACCGCGCGGGTCGCGCGCGATTTCAGGCGGCAGCCAGCCAGTTTCGGCGTCGGCGCCGATGAACACAAACAGTCCCCCCGAATCCTCTCGACGGATTTCATTGGCGCCTCGATCGAAAATGTCGATCGCGGTCAGGTGGCTGTCGCCGTGAACGGCCTTAACCTCGGAGCGCAACGCCGTCCGAATGTTCGATTTGCTGCGGATCTGGTCGATCAGATAGTGCGACATGCTCTTTTCGAGCGAGTCGGCGCGCACCATCAGAGTTACGGTGCGCGCATGATTAGCGAAAAACATAGCAGCCTGGCCCGCCGAATTTCCGGCGCCGATGAGATGCACGTCGAGCCCTTGCGCGATGCTCGCTTCGCTGCGCGCCGCTCGCTTCGCTGCGCGCCGCGCCGTAGAAAATCCCCTTGCCGAGGAGCCGATCGAAACCGTCCGCGTTGAGACGGCGCCAGCTCACTCCCGATGCGACAATGACGGTGCGCGCATTCAGCACTTCCTCATTGTCGAGGACGATGCGGCGGGGGTGAGCGTCGAGGCGTACAATCTTGCGCGCGACGAGAATCTCAGCGCCCAGGCGCTTCGCCTGCCGAAGGGCACGGCTCGCGAGTTCCGAACCCGAGATCCCGCTCGGAAACCCGAGATAGTTCTCGATTCGCGACGATGTCTCGGCCTGGCCGCCCGGCGCCTCCTGCTCGACTACGATCGTACGCAGACCCTCCGAGGCGCCGTAAACGGCGGCGGCCAGACCCGCGGGTCCACCGCCAATGATGACCGTGTCGTATTCCTTAAAGCGCGAAACGGTCTGGAGGCCTACCAGCGCCGCGAATTCCCGCGGCTGCGGCTTGACGAGGGTCGCGCCGTCGGCGAGCCGCAAGACGGGGCAATCGCTCTCTGGCGGCAGCGTTCCCGGCCAGTGATCGCTTAGATTCGGATCGTCCGGCTTCAGCCAGGTGAAGGAAATCTGGTTCCGTTCAAGAAAGCGGCGCAGGTCTAGGCAGGCGCTGTCCCAACGGTTTCCCAAAAGGATGACCTGAGCATTGCGCGGCTCGGCCGCAATCTTTTGCAACCCGCCAATGCGCTCGCGGGCCTGTTCGTCCATCATCCTTGCAAGTTCGGGCGACGAAGCGGCGACGGCGTAATAGGGCCGGGCGTCCACCTTCAAGACCCGCGTCGGCTCGCTGGCTCGGAAGCCGGCCTGAAACTGCGTCCCGAAGACGAGAGGAACCTCGCCGAACAGCTTGCCGGGCAGGCGCGCCCCAATCTTGCGCTCGACGCCGTCGACGAGTTTGATGACTTCGATTGCGCCTTTGAGCACAACGAACAGAGCCGGCGGTTCGCCCTCATAGACCGCATATTCTCCGGCGTTGAGACGGATGTCCGCAGCCGCCCGCGCGACATCGGCGAGCGCGACCGGCGAAAGCGTGGAAAAGATCGGAATCGCGGCAAGTTCCTCAGGCGTCAGCATGTCCTACCAGCCCTCCCGCCCGGCGCGCGAAATGCGGACGCGTTGTGTGGGGGCGGTCGCCGCTCTGTCAAGCCGGCGACGCTCGCCACTCCGGATTGCGGCGACCCGTCGACGCCCAAACTCGAAGCGATGCTCCGCCCAAATCGAGCGTCCAAGTCTGGCCGACGACGTCATGGCCGAACGAATGGTGTGCGAGGCGCAGCTCTTGTCCTCACCCGCGAAGCGGGGGAGGGGGACCGCGCGTCAGCGCGGTGGAGGGGGCGCCGGTGCTAATCATCTCTATCGCCATCCGCACCGCGCAGATGAGACGCTCGCGAGATATTGATGGACGAAGGCGATCGCGATGCTGGCCTCGCCGACGGCGGAGGCGACGCATTTCATTGGGCTGAAGCGAACATCGCCGCAGGCGAACGCGCCCGGCACGCTGGTCTCGACCAGATAGGGGTGGCGGCTTCCGTCATGCCAAGTCGAGCGCCACGTCTGCCCAACGGGGCAACAAAATAATGTTTCTGTCAGCGCTGCCCGGAAAGCGTCAAACCAGTTTCACGGTCGGGGGTACTTGCTTCAGGTCTTCCCAGAAGGCGTCCCTCTGGTAGCGTTGGATCAGGTCCGGCGGCAGGATCGGCTGGCGCTCCCGCGCTTCGACCGAGTGGCCGACGTCGTGCAGGCCGGGCGTGCCGAGCCTCTGATCGAACTCGATCATGTCGTAGCAGGGTTCGATGTGCTTCGGGTCGTGCGGATGCAGGTCCTCGCCGATGAAGCCATAAATGGCCGCGAGCGTTCCGAGCGGGTTCGCGACCAGGCTCTCGTATCGGACGATGAGCAGCCGGTCTGACTGCGCTCCGTAGACCGCCTCGCGCAGCGCGTTATATGCGAAGCCGAACATGCCGGCCGCCGACGCTAGCCCCTCCACCCGCGAATAGACCGTCCCGCCGGAATCGTAACTGAAGATGCCCGAGAGCTCGAAGGCGTTGCGCCGGATCAGGCTCTCAATGCTGTCGAGGATCATGGCTGGATTGCGGACACAGCAGATCACTTTGGCGGCGGGGAAGAGATCGACCAGCGCCGGCAACTTGGTCGTCCAGCCACGATTGGTGTCGAAGATCACCGCGCCCTCTGCGGCCTCGGCGTAGTAGGCGCCAAACAGGCTGAGCAGCAGCCGCTTGCGGATGTCGTTGTCGATAAACACCGAGCCTTCGCTGCGCGCGCTGGTTTCGATCAGCATGGAGCGGAACAGCGCATAGACCGGACTGCTCATGCCGGCGGCAAAGCGCGGATTTTGTCTCAGGAGCGCCGCGAGAAGGGTGGAACCGGCGCGCGGCAGACCGGAAATGAAGTGGAGGCGGTTCTGCATGGGCGGAGTTTAGCCAAAAAAGTGGCGCCAATCGCCGCCAGTCCTCAGGTCCCACAAAGCGTTTCAGGTCAGCGTGAGTTTGCGCCTGCGCAGGCGAGCGAGCCAGCCTAGCCCGGCGAAGCCCGTAAGCGTCATCGCCCAGGTCGAGGGTTCGGGGGCCGCGACGAAGTTGATGGACACATAGCCGTTTGCCCCAGGACCAAGGAAGTTGACAATGCCGTTGCCTCCGGTAATGCCGAAGGAATCTCGCGCCGTGTTGATCACATACGAGTAGCCGCCGAAGCCGCCACCGCCGCCGGGAGCACCGCCTCCACCACCGCCGCCATTGTAGCCGCCGCCACCGCCGCCGCCGTAGCCTCCTGCTGGTCCACCCCCGAAATAGCAACATGCTCCTGCGCCCCCGCTGGGGAAGGATCCCGCCTGCGCCGGTTGCTGAGGAGGGGTAGGGCCGAAGATGATTGGATGAGCAACGTCAGCCCCGCCAGCGCCTCCGTAACTCGCCGGACCAGCCGGATGGCCCCCATGCCCGATGCCAGGCGCGCCGGGCCCGGCGGAAAAAGGCGCGCCGCTGCCCCCGCCAGCGGCAAACAGCAAACCCCTACTACCGAACACGAAGCTGCCGCCGCCGCCGCCCCCGGCATAGCCGTCTCCTCCCTCTCCGTTCCCGCCGGCTCCGCCCACGACGATGTCAAGTGTGGAACCAGCGCTGAAGAATAGCTCGCCGCCCACAATTGCACCGGCTCCGCCGGAACCGAAACCGTCGCCCGATCCGCCCTGCGCCCCAGCGACCGTGAAGTCGTAATAGCCTATTGATGGGATAACGTATTCAGTGCCTAGGGGGCCCGAGAAGACAATGGCATTTGCATCGCCCGATCCCATGACAATTGCTAGGAGCGACGCGCCGGCCAGCCATATGCGTTTCTGAAAAATGCGATTCATTGTTTTAACCCAAGAGGCGAGCTGCCGATTGCAATACGCACTCGGCAAACAAAAGCTGTTGGACCATGGTTTACCTGGCTAACTTTGCGCTTTTAAGACCAACGGTCAACGTTTCATCGCCGGCGTCTCAGCCGCGCCATCGCCGCAAGCGCCTCCAGCACGCCGCGCGTCGGCACCTCTCCCCACTTCGCTTACCGCCCCGGGCGTCTACGCCAGATCGAGCGTCCAGGTCTGCCCGACGAGATCGTGGCCGAACGTGTGATGCGGCTCTTCGCTGACGAGGCGGAAGCCCGCCGCCTGATAAATGCGGCGCGCGGCGACCAAAATGTCGTTGGTCCATAAGGTGAGCTGGCGGTACCCGAGTTCCCGCGCCCGAGCGATGCACGTCTCGACCAGCTTCCGCCCGACGCCGGCTCCACGGGCGCTCGGCTCGACATAGAGCAGCCTGAGTTTGGCGATTCCCGGATCCTCGCTCTTCATGAGGAAGATCGAACCGACGATCGCGCCCCCGCGCTCGGCGACCCAGCCGTCTTCGCGGGACGCATCGAATTCGGCGACGAAGGCCCCGAGAATGCGGCTGGCGAGCCCCTCATACGTCCAGTCCCAGCCGTATTCTTGGGCATAAAGGACCGCCTGGCGGTGGATAATCCAGCCCACGTCGCCCGGCCGCAGCGGGCGCAGGCGCACTTCCTCGTCCGCCGCGCGGTCCTTGAGCGCCGCACGAATGTCGCGCATCGCCTCGATGAGGCGATTGCGGCCAGCGGCGTCGACCGGGCCGAGCAGGGCGTCGACTTGCGCGCGAGCCCCGGCCTCGGCTGCGGCGAAGACCTTGCGGCCCGAGTCGGTCAGCGACAGGAGCCGATGCTTGCGATGATTGGGGCTGACCCGGCTCACCGCCAGCCCCCGCGCGACGAAGCGCGCCACGATGCGGCTCAAATGCGCCTTGTCCATGTTGAGCGCCCGGCCGATCTCCGCCGAGGTTCGGCCGCCCTCGGGCGCCTGGGCCAGTTCGTAGAGAACTCGCGCCTCCGGCAGCGACAGGTCGGTCGCCGGCAGGCTGCGGTTCAAAAGGCCGATCTCGCGAGTGTAAAACCGGTTGAAGGCGCGCACTGCGTCGGTCAGCGTCATGGCGATCGTCCTGAGTGTTGTCTTAGACAACACTAGCGGATGACCGCACAGGCCGCAAGCGTCGGCCTGAGGCCAAACGACGACCCGCGCCTCTTCGAGCTGCTGGGAGTTACAGAGTGACGAGTGACAGAAAAATGCACTCAAGCGCTTGAAAACGCTCAGTCGCGGACGAAGTTGCACACCCCGCCGCGACCACCTTCACCCTTGCTGGGTCAGTGACGCTAAAGCTCGCTGCCGGCCAGCGCCTTCTTAAGCTTATCGGCCGCCTCTTCAGCGTTGCGCCAGTGCGGCGCGATCTCGAGGACCCGCTCATAGACCTTGAGCGCGTCTTCGCGTTTCTCGCGCGCCTCGAGGATCATACCCATGCCCATGAGGGCGCCGAGGTGTTTGGGTTCGCGCTTGAGCGTCTGCGCGATGTCGGCCATGGAGCCCTTATAGTCGTCGTCGAGGTAACGTGCGGTCGCGCGGGCGTTCCAGCCTTCCGCCCAGTCGGGCTGAAGCGCGACCGTCGCGTCAAGGATTTTGAGCGCGTCGGCATAGTTCTCGACCCCGATCGCCTGACGCGCCCGCCGAAGCAGGAGATCCGCCGTGTCCGAGCCGGACTCGGAATAGCTGTGCAGAAGCTGGGTAATGATCCCGGAAGTCTCGTCCGCGTCTTTCGCGGCGGCAAGCCGCGCGTAGAGATCGGCGCGCTCTTCGGCCGGCGTTTTCGTTTTCGGCTTCGGCTCGTCCTGTTTCGCTTGCGGCGCCTGCGCGTCCGGTTTGGCCTCAGGCCCGGTCCGCGGTTCGTCCGCCCACGCGGACGCCCCGGCCAAAAAGGCCGCGATCGCTAGGCTGGCGAAAAGGGAATGTGCGAGGCGCCGCATCGCACAATTCTAACGCGCGAGACGGCCCTCGTCAAAAAAATCGCCGTAGGGGCGGCTTATCCCTGCCGCGCTTTGTAGCGCTTCTGCGTCTTGTTGATGATGTAGACGCGGCCCTTGCGACGCACGAGGCGGTTGTCGCGATGGCGGTTGCGCAAGGATTTCAGGGAATTACGGACTTTCACGTTCATCACCAGAAGGTCTTCCCGCGAGGGACGAGCCCACCGGCGGATAATGAGGAGGCGCTCGTATGCCTCAAACGAGCGTCGCGATCAAGGGCGCTGGAAGGCTTCGGGTTCCTCAGGGCGCTTTCAGGCTTTCCATCAACCGCCGATGCCCGTCGGGGATAGGAACCGGGCGGTTCGTCGCCCGCTCGACATAGACATGGGTGAAGCGGCCAGCCGCGGCGGCCTCGTTAGCCCCAGCTTTGAACACCGCGAGGTGGTAGCGCACAGAGGAGCGGCCGAGATGCTCGACCGCGACGCCGACTTCCGCGGGCTCGGGATAGGTAAGGCTGGCATAGTATCGGCAGCTGCTTTCGACGACGAGGCCGATGACCGGACTCGAGGCCGGGTCGAGCAGTCCCGCCTCGATGAGGATCGCATTCACCGCTGAATCGAACAGCGCGTAATAGACGACGTTGTTGAGATGGCCGTAGGCGTCGTTGTCGCTCCAGCGCGTTGCCAAGGGAACGCACCGGACGAAAGCCGCCCGCGAAGGCGGCCCTTGGCGATCGGGGTCGGCGGCCATGTTCTCTAGCGGCGGGGAAGGTTGGCTTCGCCTCTTAGCCCGCGCGCGGCTATCATGACAAGGCGGAGCGGCTTTGCCGCTGAGCGGGACACACAGCGCGCCATGCCCAACGACGAGAGCGAACCTGATCCTGTGCCCGCCTCGCGCAAGCCGCCGCCGCGCGCTCTGACGCAGGTTTCGCCGATGCTGCGCCGCCTGGTCGCGCCGAACGCCTCGCTCTTCACCTTCAATGGCACCTGCACCTATATCGTGGGCCAAGGCCGGGTGGCGATTATCGATCCTGGCCCGGACGACGATTCGCATCTTTCCGCGCTGCTCGCCGCGGTCGACGGCGAGCGGGTCGAGACCATTCTCATCACCCATACCCATCGCGATCACGTCGGCGGATTAAAAAACCTTCGCTCGGCGACGGGCGCGCGGGTGGTCGGGGCTGCGCCGTTTGTGGCCCAAGGCGATGGCTCGACCGGCCTCGAACTCGGCGCACGACCGCGACTATTCGCCCGACGGAAACCTCGCGGACGGCGAGCGTTGGCAGGGAGCCGGTTACACGGTTGAGGCGGTGGCCACGCCCGGCCATTGCTCCAATCATCTGTGCTTTGCTCTTCTCGAGGAAAGAGCGCTGCTCTCCGGCGATCACGTCATGGCGTGGTCGACGTCGGTTGTCGCGCCGCCCGACGGTTCGATGCGCGCCTACATGGACTCGCTCGACAAGCTGCGCGGGCGCGCAGAGACGATCTATTGGCCCGGCCACGGCGGTCCCGTCGTCGAACCGCAACGGTACTTACGCGCGCTGATCCATCACCGGCGGCAGCGGGAGGCCTCGATCCTGAACGCGCTTAGCGGCGGCCCGCAGACGATTCCGACGCTCGTCGCCAAAATCTATGTCGGCCTAAACCCGTCCTTGACCCACGCCGCAGGCCTTTCGACCCTTGCCCATCTCGAGGATCTGAGCGAGCGTGGAATGGTGGTCGGCGAAAAGCCTGACGGTGGCGAGCAGCGCTTCCGTCTCGCCTGAAATGGAAGGGTGGCGCTTTCTGAACGCCCGCTCGCGTTATTTCCCGGCAGTACTCGAGCCGCCCGAAGCGTAACCGTTGCGGGTCGAGATCTGTTCGCCTGTGTCCTTGAAGATTTTGTCGTCGTCGCCGAGTTGGACTGTCGGCATGCAAGTGGGATTGCAGGCGTATGAAATCCTCGAGCTTCCGTTCTGCAGGACCAGCACGGTTTTCGCAGGCACGACTTGAATCTCTTGCTCCTCGATGAGCGATCCGTCGCCGTCGATCGCGATCAGGTTCGTCTGGCCGAAGCCCTTGCCGGTGATGACCATCGTGTTGTTGTTCTTGAGCATGGTCACGTCCGCGATCATAGGATTGCCGACGATGAGCGTCGCCGTGCCCTGAGGCAGGCGGGCGATCTTGGCCTGGTCGAGAGTGACCGCGATCATGCTGGTCTCGGCGCGAGCTGGCGACGCGCCGGACGCGAGAACGAATGCAACGGCAAGCCAAAGGCGCGACGACATCAGAGCCCTCTCTGGTCGGGAGACTAGGGGGCTATTTCGCTCGCCAATGATGAAGAAAGCTTCAACACTCCGACCGGTTCCGTACGGTCAGGCGGCCGGGAAAATCGCCGCCCCCTCGTCGGCCGGGCCGACCGCGCCGCGAAAGACCCCAAACAATTCGCGCCCCACGCCGATATGGGAGCCGGAGAGGTCGGCTTCGGCGTGCGGCCTTTGAGCCCAGACATCGTCGGCGACCATGACTTCGAGGCGGCCCGCCGGAGCATCGAGGCGGATGACGTCGCCGTTCCGAATCTTGGCGATCGCGCCGCCCGCCGCCGCCTCCGGCGTCACGTGGATCGCCGACGGCACCTTGCCTGAGGCGCCCGACAAGCGCCCGTCGGTCACGAGCGCCACCCGATGGCCACGATCCTGCAGCACCCCGAGCGGCGGCATCAGTTTGTGCAGTTCGGGCATGCCAATCGCCTTCGGTCCCTGAAATCGCAGGACGGCCACGAAGTCCCGGTCGAGTTCGCCGTTGCGGAAGGCCGCGTGCAATTCCTCCTGGCTGTGAAACACCCGGGCCGGCGCTTCAATCGTATGCCGGTCGGGGGCCACGGCCGAAGTCTTGATCACCGCCCGACCCAGCGGTCCTTCCAGCACGCGCAAGCCGCCGTTGGGCTGAAATGGATCGCTCGCCTCGCGCAGGACGCTGCGATCGCCGGACTCGGCGGCGGCTGGCGCCCAGGCGACCGCGCCTTCGGCGTCGAGGCGCGGCTCAACCGCATAGGCTTCGAGTTCGCCCCAGACGGTCTGCGCATCGCCGTGGAGAAGGCCGGCCCCGAGAAGTTCGCGGATCAGGAGGCCCATGCCGCCCGCGGCGTGGAAATGGTTCACGTCGGCCTTCCCGTTCGGATAGATCCGGGTCAGAAGCGGCGTCACTTCCGCAAGGTCGGCGAAATCCTCCCATCGGAGCGCGATGCCCGCCGCGGCGGCCATCGCTACGAGGTGAATGGTGAGATTGGTCGAGCCGCCCGTCGCATGAAGCCCCACGACGCCATTGACGATCGCCCGCTCGTCGATCACGCGTCCGATCGGAGCGAATTGATTGCCGAGCGCGGTGATCTCCAGCGCCCGCTTGACGCCGAGCATGGTGAGCGCGTCGCGCAGCGGCGTATTGGGATTGATGAAAGAGGCGCCCGGCAGGTGCAGGCCCATGATCTCCATCAGCATCTGGTTGGTGTTGGCTGTGCCGTAGAAGGTGCACGTGCCGGGCGCATGATAGGCCTCGGCTTCCGCCGCCAGCAAATCCGCCCGGCTCGCCTTGCCCTCGGCGTAGAGCTGGCGGATTTTCGACTTTTCGACGTTGCCGAGGCCTGAGGGCATTGGTCCCGCGGGCAGGAACACCGCCGGCAAATGGCCAAACGACAGCGCGCCGATTATGAGGCCCGGCACAATCTTGTCGCATATGCCGAGATAGACCGCCGCGTCGAACATATCGTGGGAAAGGGCGACCGCGGTCGACAGCGCGATGACGTCGCGCGAGAAAAGCGAAAGCTCCATCCCTTTCTCGCCCTGGGTGACGCCGTCGCACATCGCCGGAACGCCGCCAGCGACCTGGGCTGAACCGCCAACCGCGCGCGCCGCCTCCTTGATGAGATCGGGGAAGCGCGCATAGGGCTGGTGAGCCGAAAGCATGTCGTTATAGGCGGTGACGATCGCGAGATTGGCGCCCGTCCCCTCCCGCAACGCCTCCTTGTCGCCAGCGGCGCAGGCGGCGAAGCCATGGGCGAAATTGGCGCAGCCAAGGCGCTTGCGAGCTGGACCCTTGGCGACCGCGGCGTCGATTCGCGCCAAGTAGGCCTGACGAGACCGGCAGCTGCGCTCGACGATGCGGTTGGTCACTTCACCGACGCGGGCGTTGAGTTGGGTCGTCATGCGAGTCTTGCCTCCTTGATCCGGCAGGCGGGCCGTCACCGTTCCTGGCGGAAAGACACGCAAGAACAAGGCCGAGCCGCTAAGGACGTCAGAAACGACCGCCGGTGCCACGCTTAGCGTCAAAAGCCGGCGAGTTCGTGGACCATTTTGGTGAAACGCCGCCGCTCGTCGAGCGACAGATTGGCGGTGGCGACATCGAGGCCGTCGTCCTTAAGTCCGGCAGCCTTGGCGAAACTGTTCCAGGCGGCGGCCTTGGCCAAATCGTGAGGCAGCGCTTCACCGCTGACATAGAGGTGGGCCACCCGGTTCTGGGCGATCGGGTTGCCGCGGGAGGCCGCGGTGAGAAGGATCTTGGCCGCCTCGGCTTCGTCCTTCTTTACGCCCTCGCCATTGAACAGCATGATGGCGTATTCGACTTGGCCGGCGATGATGCCGTCATCAGCCGCGCGCTTGAGCCAGTGGGCAGCCTCGTTGATATTTTGAGGCGCCCCTTTGCCGTCGCGCACCATGACGCCGTATGAATATGCCGCGTCGTCGTCGCCTGCATTCGCAGCGCGCAGGAAATACTGCGCCGCCTGGTCATAATCTGGGGTCTTGCCGTCCAACCCCTGGAGCGCCATGACCCCAAGATTGTAGAGCGCGCCTGGATGATTCTTGGCCGCGGCGCGCTCGAACTGCGCCTCGGCGGCGGCGGGATCTTTCGGTACACCATCCTCGCCCTGAACCAGCATCGCTCCAAGCTCATAAGCCGCCTGGGGATCGCCAAGATTGCTGGCGAGGCGATACCACCGCGAAGCCTCGCTATTGTTGCGAGGAACCGCCGCGCCGTCGCGGTAAATCTCGCCGATCAGCGTCATCGCCGCTGAATCCTTGGGATTGGCGTCGAGACGGCGTTCAGCCTCCAGCAGGGCGTAAAGGAAATTTCCCCGTTGATAGGCGCCGAAGGCCATATCAGCCGGCACTCCGTCCGCGCGGGGCGGCGGTGGAGCTGGCAATGCGTCGCGCGAAGCGGGGGCCGAAGGGCTGGCGAACGGCGACATGACGCCTGGAGAGGGCGTCTGGGCGAAGGCGGCGCAGGCTGAGCTCAGCGCCAACCCCAGAGCGAGCGCAATCCGCGTCATGAAGCGCCGACGCCCACGCCGGCGATCAGCGCATGGGCCTCGCGCGCGACCGCAGCTGGAGAAGAGCTGCCCCAGATGGCGTCGCCGAGCGCGACGAAATCGGCGCCGGCGTCCGCCAGGGTCCTGACGGCTGCGATCGTGTCGGCATATGCGACGCACGGCGTCTCGAAGATTTCGGCCCACCAGGCGACCCGCTCGGTGAGCGACACCAGCGACGCCAGACCGATTGTTTGCGCGCCCGCATGCGGCTCCCCGAACATCACGTAGTCCGCCCCCATTTCGCCCGCGGTCATCGCCTCATCGCGCGTGCGCAAGGACCCGGCGCCGACGATCCGTTCTGGTTTCAGGCTCTTGATCGCCTCGACCAGCTCCGCGCCGGCGCCCGCGACATGGACGCCGTCTGCGCCAAGTCGGGCCGCCGACCGAGGGTCGTTTTCAAGCAACAACGCGCAGTCGGCGTCCTTTGCGGGACGAAGGAGGGGCGTCACGATCGCTTTTGCGTGGGCCTCCGAACCGGGCGCGAGCCGGACGAGCGCGCAGGCGATCGGCGCGGCCTCGAGCGCGCCGGCGAAAATCTTGACGAAGGCGTCGGCGTCAGCGGCCGACAGCAGGGGAGTCACGAGATAAAGCGAGCAGCGGGGCGAATTCTGAGGGGTCAATGGCATGGGCGGCAAAAGCAGATCGAGAAGGGTGATGTCGCCGACCATTGCGGCCAAATGGCGGTCGAGGCAAGGCCTTGGACGCGGATCATCGCCCCAATGGCGCCCGGATCAGGACCCGGGCCGAGCCGGAGTCTCTGGCCGATTATTGAGAAAACGCAGCCCGAAGGCGCTCGACTTGCGAGGCGACCTCCGATTGCGCTTTGAAAGGCTCACGCGAATGCGCGACCACCAGGCTTTGATCAAGATGCATCACCCGCTCCTGAATGCGCAGCGAGCGCTGACTGAGGCTGCGCAGGGTGGGCGGCAATTGTGCAAAAATCTCAGGCCCGCAGCCATACTCCTCCCGGGAAAGCTTGACGCGTATACGTTCGGCTTGGGCTTGGCTTGAGGTCAACTCGCCTTCGTTGACCGCGCGTTGAAGCAAAAGCCAGGAGGCGACCTGCATGAGACGGGTGGTCAAGCGCATGCTTTCGGTCGAATAGGCGACCGCAGCGGGGCGGGGAAGAACGCGCGATTCCTCTCGCCCCGGACCGTCGAGGTACGATGCGGCCTCCTCGACGAGCGTCATCCCTTCTCGAAAGAGGTCTCTGAATGCGCCGGAAGAGGCAAGACGGTGAATGAAAGGAATCGCGGTCGAAGGCGGCGCGGTCGCGGTAAAACTGTGCCTCGGTCCCTCGTACTGATGACCCATACGCTCTCACTCCCATCTCACCGAGGCGAGGCGGCGCACACAGCCGCCGCACCTTTGGAGCCGCAGGCCACCATAGCCCCCGCGCAGCGCCTTCGGCTCATTTACCATTGAGCAAGGTTAACCGGGAAGCCCGCTCCGCCCGCGGACAAAAAAAGCCGCCCGAAGGCGGCTTCAAGGAGGGAGTATGGGAGGATACCATGAAGGAGTAGCGCCCACAGACTGCTGCTGGGCTATGCGATTCATAAACGATAAGCATTAAGCGCTCCTTAACATGGGCCTTTCGGTCGCGCGAATTCGTCGCTCCGCGAAGGCGCGAACCCACGATCGATCAAATCTTGAACACCGAGTCAGCCGCCGCGCGGGTCGCTTGACGCGCCTGGATCCCCTTCTCGAGCCGGTCGATCTCGGAGCGCAAGAGAGCGATGCGCTCGGCGAGCTCGGGCGCCGACAAATCGTCGATGTTTTGCCCTATCTCGTGGGCGAGGCGTGGTTTGCGCTTCGCCCCAAAGACGGATTCCTCGTCGAGTGCAGCCATGCGCTCTCTCCGGTCTCCCCCATCATCATGCCGCGATGATGAACCCGCCCCCAAGCACCCGCGCGGTCGGGTCGACGGAATCGTAGAAAACACAGGCTTGACCGGGCGAGACGCCGCTTTCGGGCTCGGCGAACTCGATCTCGCCTGCTGGCATGAGCAGGGCGGGAGCCGGCGGACGAGTCGAGCGAACGCGCGCGGCGACCGACACTCCGGAGACGGGCAAGTCGGCGATTGCGCCCGGACCGATCCAATTGACGTCGCGCAACCGAAGCCGCGCCGTCGCAAGAGAGGCACGCGGGCCGACGATGACGCGCGCATTGGCCGCATCGAGTCCGACAACATAGAGCGGCTCGGCCGCCGCGACGCCGATGCCCCGCCGCTGGCCGATGGTGAAGTGAACCACGCCGGCGTGCCGGCCGAGAACGCGACCGTCTGCATGAACGATCTCGCCCGGGACGGAAGCGCCCGGAATCAAGCGCTCGATCATCTCGGTGTAATGTCCCGACGGCACGAAGCAGATGTCCTGGCTGTCGGCCTTCTCGGCATTCGTCAGGCCAAATTCGCGCGCCAGTTCGCGCACCCGCGCCTTCGGCATGCCCCCCATCGGAAACCGCAGGCGCTGGAGTTGCGCGCGGGTGGTGGCGAATAGGAAATAGCTCTGGTCGCGATCGGGGTCGGCGGCCCGGTAAAGCGCCCGTCCGCCGCGCCCGTCGTCGCGGCTGACAACGTAGTGGCCGGTCGCCAGCAGATCAGCGCCAAGGTCGTTGGCGGCCGCGAACAGATCGGCGAATTTCATGTGCTGATTGCAAGCGACGCACGGGACCGGAGTTTCGCCCGCGATATAGGCTCGGGCGAACGGCTCGATCACCTTCTCGCGAAAGCGCTCCTCGTAATCGAGCACATAATGGGGAACGCCGAGCCGCGCCGCGATGTCGCGCGCATCATTAATATCCTGCCCCGCGCAACACGCGCCCTTGCGGTGCGTCGCTTCGCCGTGGTCATAGAGCTGCATCGTCACGCCGACGACGTCGTAGCCTTCGGCTGCGAGCAACGCCGCGGTGACCGACGAATCAACCCCGCCCGACATCGCGACGACGACGCGGGTTTCGGCCGGGGGCTTGTCAAGCCCTAAACTGTTCAGTGCGCCGTCCAAAGGCGGCGCGAGCGATGGCGCGAGCATGTCGATCTTTACCGGCGAAACGCCGAAGAAGCTGTATATCTTGGGCTTCTGGCCCGATCCGGCAAGGCCATAGCCCAATTCAGCCAGCCCCGCCATAGCGAGAGGGGGTCGCGGCCACAGATTAGAATGGGTTCAAGCCCGGCAGGGCGCGGGTTGACGGCCCCGGCTATTCCTTGTCGGCCAGCTTGTCCGCGAACAGAGCGAGCGTCTTGGCGTAGACCTCCGCCGAGTTCCATTGGAGCAAGGCGTTGAAATTCGGCTGCCCTTCATCCCAACCCGCGCCGGGACTCCAGCCCTTCGAGCGCAGGAAATTCGCCGTCGACGCGAGCGCGTCGGCGGGACTGGAAATCAGATCGCCTCCGCCTCCGCCCTGGGCGTTGACCGCGTATTTCAGATAGGCCGACGGCATGAATTGGGTCTGTCCGATCTCGCCCGCCCACGCGCCCTTCTGTGATGGGCGCAAAAGACCACGCTGGACAAGCATGAGCGCATCGATGAGCTCGGCGCGATAGATTTGCGCCCGACGGCAATCGTAGGCCAGGGTTGCCAGCGCGCTGAACATGGAATAGCCGCCCAAGCCAGCGCCGAAGTCGGTTTCGAGGCCCCATATCGCCACTATGACGGGCCCGGGCACGCCAAAACGCTGTTCGATTCGCTCCAGCGGCTCGGCGTAGGCAAGCATCATCATCTTGCCCTTCTTTATCCGGGCAGGCGTGACGTGGCGCGCGGAGAACGCGGCGAAGTTCGAGCCGAAATTTTGGCCACGATCGTGCGCGGCGACAGAAGGATCAAAGACAACCCCATTCAGGGACGAATCCACCACCTGCTGGGAAATGCCGTTGCGAAGCGCAACTTCCTTGAAGGACGTGAGCCAATCGTTGAAGCCCGCCGCGCTGTCGCCGCAATCCGCGGCGTGCGCCGACGCCACGCCGATCGATGCGGCCGCGACGATCGAAAATAAGACCGTCTTCAAAACCCTTCGTCGCATTTCGCCCCGCTCCAGCAACATCATCGTGAATTTGAAAAGCGCTAAACGCAAAACAGGGTTGAAAGTTGGCGCCATAGGACCCTTCGATGGTTATCGATTCCGCGAGCGGCCGTTGTCCCGGCTCATACGCAGATCACCACACAATTCTGGTTATGTATCCGTATATTTTTGCAGCGACGGCTTAGGCAAATCTTAAATCGCTTCGCTTATTGTCACAGAAGTTGTGTGGCATGCGTCTGAGTGAGAGTCCAATGAGTGAAACGCTGCGGCCGAGAGTAAAATACGTAATCGGTCCGGACGGCAGTCCCCTGACGATCGCGGATCTGCCGCCGCCCAGCACTCGCCGCTGGGTCATTCGCCGCAAGGCCGAAGTCGTCGCCGCCGTTCGTGGCGGATTGCTGTCGCTGGAAGACGCATGCTCGCGCTACACGCTGACGGTCGACGAATTCCTGAGCTGGCAAGTCTCGATCGACAGTTACGGTCTGGCCGGGCTCCGGACGACCCGCATCCAGCAATATCGGCACTAGCAAAGATAACCGTTCCAATGGCGCGCGGGAACCCGCGCGGGGGCGCTTCACGGCATAAGCTGCCCGCCATTGACCTCGATAATCTGCCCAACGACATACGCGCTGAGCGCCTCTGAGGCGAGGAACAGATAGGCGCCCACGCACTCCTCAGGTGTCCCGAGCCGGGCGATCGGAATTGTCTTGCGCATGGCCTCCAATGCCGCCGCGTCCGTATAGCGCTCATGAAAGGGCGTCGCGATCACGCCGGGGGAGACCGCATTGACGCGAATCTTCTTGCCGATCAGCTCCTTGGCGTGGCCCTTGGTGATCGTCGAGACGAAGCCCTTGGCGGCGGCGTAGATCATCGCGCCGCCGGCGCCGCCGTTTCGCGCCGCGATCGACGTCGTGTTGATGACGAAGCCGCCCTGCCGCTCGAGCCAGGGCGCCGCGGCGCGGGTCACCCAAATAATTGACCGCGCGTTGAGATCGATCACCGCCTGCACATGCTCGTCGCTCGCCTCGAGCGAGTGGACCCGTCCGAGCATCAGGCCGGCGTTGTTGATGAGGCCGTCGAGGCGGCCGAACCGGCTTGTCGTTTCGGCCACGATCTCGGCGCATGCTTTTGCATCGGCGACGTCGCCCTTCACCGCCAGCGCCTCGCCGCCCTGGACTTTGATCTCGCTCACAAGCGCGTGAGCCTGGTCGGCGCTCGAATGGTAACCGATGGCGACGCGCGCCCCCTGCTCGGCGAAGCTTCGCGCAACGGCGGCGCCGATGCCGGTCGATCCGCCGGTGATCAGAACAGCTTTGCCGGCGAGATCGGGAATCACAAGACGGGAAGTGGTCATCAAGGCGCCTTTTGGGGGTCGGCACGAACCTTCGCCTGCGGCGCCGCGCGCGTCAAATCCTGGATAGCCGCGCCCGGCGCCTGCGGCGCCGCGCGCGTCAAATCCTGGATAGCCGCGCCCGCCACCCTATATAGGCGTCGTCACTCGCGGAGGGCCAGGAATGACTGAAGAGCGCAAGCTCGCGGCGATTCTCGTCATGGATATCGTTGGTTTCTCGCGGCTGGCGGGCGCCGACGAGGATCGGATCCTGGCGCGTTTGCGCACGCTCCGCAGCGACCTGATCGAGCCGACGATCTCCGTCCACCGCGGGCGTGTGGTCAAGCGCACAGGCGACGGCGCCATCGTTGAATTTCGCAGCGTCGTTGACGCCGTGCGTTGCGCAATCGAATTGCAACATGGCCTCGCCGAGCGCAACGCCGGCCTGCCGACAGAGCGCCGCATCGATTTCCGCGTCGGCATCCATCTTGGCGACGTAGTCGAGGAGAGCGATGGGGACCTGATGGGCGATGGCGTCAATATCGCCGCGCGCCTCGAAGGGATAGCGAAGCCCGGGGCGATCTGTCTGTCGGAAGACGCCTACCGGCAAGTCAAGGGTCGGCTCGACCTCATGGTCAGCGACCTTGGTCAAACTGAACTCAAGAATATCGCCGAGCCTATCCGGGTCTATTCGCTCGAGGTCGGCGCCGCCGCCCAAGCGAGCCCCGCGCCGAGCGTCGCAGCTGTCGCGGATCCGGCGCCGCCGCGATTGTCGATCGTGGTGCTGCCATTCACGAGCCTTGGCGTAGATGTCGAGCACGAGCTGTTTGTCGACGGCGTGACGGAAAGCCTGACGACGGACCTTTCGCGCATCAACAACGCGTTCGTGGTCTCCCGCAACACCGCCTTCACTTACAAAGGCAAGCAGGTCGACGCCAAGCAGATCGGCCGCGATCTCAACGTGCGTTACATCCTTGAGGGAAGCATTCAGCGCGGCGGAAGCCGAATGCGCGTCAACGTCCAGCTCATCGACGCCATCACTGGCAACCACTTATGGGCGGACCGGTTCGACAAGCCGATGGGGGACTTATTCGACATGCAGGATGAAATTGTCTCCCAACTCGCCAATCAGCTGCGTCCGGAGTTGCTCGCCGTCGAGGCGAAGCGGGCGGAGACTGTGGCCGACCCAGATTCCGTCGACCTTTATTTCCAGGGGGTTCAGTGGTTCAACAAGGGTGGGCCTGACAACATCGAGCGCGCACGCGGCTATTTCGAGCGCGCGGTGGCGCTCGACCCGACCAACATAGACGCCCTTGTCGGCGCGGCGCGCGCCGACGTGCTGGTCGGCGCGATTTACACCACCGAGCATCGGGCCGAGCGCCTGGCCGACGCCGAGGCGCTCTTGATCAAGGGCGTTTCGATCGCGCCGCGTAACTATTGGGCGCATATGTGGCTGGGTTTCATCCAGATCCAAACGAATCGCGCTTCGCGAGCGATCGGCGAATTGGAACAGGCGTTGTCGCTCAACAGGAACCTCGGCGCGGCGCATGCATGGATCGGACAAGCGAAAATCACGATGGGCCGGGCCGAAGAGGCCGAGGCTCACGTCGACCAGGCGTTTCGGCTATCGCCCAGCGACGCTGTCGCCTTTATCTGGACCCACATCCGAGGCCTCGCCAAGCTCCACCTTGGAGCCGACGAGGAAGCGGTCGCGCTCTTTCGCCGCTCGGTCGACGCCAGCCGGAACTATCCGCTGACCCACTTCTATATGGCCGCCGCGCTTGCGCATCTCGGTCGTCTTGATGAGGCGCGAGCCGAAGTCAAAGCTGGGCTGGCGCTCGCGCCGAATTACTCGATCGCCCGATTTCTAACCATGGCGGAGAGCGACGACCCCACCTACCTCAAGCAGCGCGAGCGCATCCTTGAGGGCCTCCGCAAAGCCGGCGTCCCGGACAAATAATCTAGGCCGCGACGTGACGGAGCGCTCGGTTCCCGGCATGTAGGCCGCGGGCCTCGCTTGCCCGATGCGGCGAGTTGCGCCAAGGCTCAAGCGTGGCCCGGCGGCGCTCCCCTCTTCGTCTTGCGGCGCTCGGCGTCGGATGGGCGGCGCTGGCGCTTCTCGCTCTCTTCATTGGCCTCATGGCTCTCTACGCCGTCGCGCGGCCAGTCTCGACGCTGATGCTCGCGCGCATGATCGAAGGCAAGACCTACCAGCGCATTTACGCGCCGCTGAGGAGCATCGCGCCCGCGGCTCTCGCTGCGGTGATCGCCTCGGAGGACGCGAGCTTCTGCGACAATCATGGCGTTGACTGGGGCGCTCTGCGCGAGGTTCTGAGCGGCGCGGGCGAACATGGGCCGAGCCGAGGCGCGTCGACCATCACCATGCAGACCGCGAAGAACCTGTTTTTGTGGCCTGGCCGTTTCGTTATCCGCAAAGCCCTCGAGATCCCTATGGCGCTCGTTCTGGGGGAGGCCTGGTCGAAGGCGCGTACGCTGGAGATCTATCTCAACATCGCCGAATGGGGCGATGGTCTCTACGGGATCGAGGCCGCGGCGCAGCGCTACTTCCACAAGAGCGCAAGTCAGCTCAATGGGCACGAGGCCGCGCTGCTGGCGACTTCGCTGCCGAACCCAATTCATCGCAACCCGGCGCGCCCCTCGCTTATGCAGCGCCGGGTCGCCGCCAGCCTCGAAGCGAAAGCGCGCGAAGGATCGGATTTGCTTAAGTGCCTGCGGCGGTAGCGCTGCGCGCCAAAAGGCGGGAGGCGATCAGCCTGAAAAGGCGCCTCGTCATTGGCGGAAGGACGAAGGGCTCCTATCTTCCTCCCAGGCGAAACGGGCAGCGAGCAAACTCACCATGGCGATGTTGCGTACGGCCGTCGTCCTTGCCGCGTTCGCGTCCCTTTCGCCAGCGCATGCCGACTCGCAGGATCCCGATCTGATTTTTCACGAGTCGACGACGTTCAAGCTTCTCACCCCGAACGACAAGCTCGCCGTATACGGCATCGATGACCCGATCATCGATGGAATCGCCTGCCACTATACCATTCCGGAAAAAGGCGGCCTTTCCGGCGCTTTGGGCCTCGCCGAACAGACGTCCGACATTTCTCTCGCCTGTCATCAGTACGGCCCGATCAAGTTCAAGGATAAATTCTCCCAGGGCGGTGTGGTGTTCAGTGAGAGGCGATCGATTTTCTTCAAGAAAATGCAGATTGTCCGAGGGTGCGATACCAAGCGGAATATACTGGTGTATATGACTTACAGCGACAAGCTCGTCGAAGGCTCGCCGAAGAATTCCACGTCAAGCGTTCCGATTGAGCCTTGGGGCCATGGAACGGACGACGTCCAGAAATGCGCAGATTTCATTCGCTGAAACTTGAGGACGGCGGTTCGGCAAGGAAAGCATTCCCGGCTGACCCGATCAATCACCTGATTAAGATCTGAGAATACGAAGCGCCGTCGCCAAATGATCGCCCCTAGCCGGGTACCAAACTTTCGTCCACGACCATTCGTTCCTGTCATTTAGTGGTAAGAAAACCTCGTGGATGCCTGGCAACTTTGTCTTCCACTGTCCACAACTGTATGCCGCAATCCAAAGCGTAGTGTGGGACGGGATGCGGGACTGATGGCACGGCTTTCGGAAGAGGAATGCAGACAGCTCGACCGGGCAGGCATAGCGACGGCGATGGTCTCCATCTCGTCGTGAACGAGACAGGGCGAAAGAAGTGGGTCGTGCGCTATCAGGTTGCCCGGCGTCCGAAGGGATAAAAGACTCTAGGTGTTTAGTCCCGGCATTTGCCGGAGCGGATTGACCAAGCAGGGCCGCGGCCATGCCCGAGGCATGCTCGTCGAGGCGGCTTGGGCGGCAGCGCGAGCGCCGGGGCCGTTGCGTGCGTTCTTCCTGCGAGTTCGCGCCCGCCGCGGTCAGCATGTCGCCGCTGTCGCGACCGCCCGTAAGCTCGCGGCGCTCATCTGGCATTTGCTGAGCAAAGGCGAAAGCTACGTGTGGGCCCGGCCGGCGTTGCACGCGAGGAAGCTGCGCGATCTGGAGCTGAAAGCGGGGTACAGGGCCGCGCGTGGCCAAAGAGGCGCGGCCCACGCGTACAATATCAAGAGCCATATCAAGAGCCATCGCGATCAGGAGCGCGGATGGGTCGAGCAAGCCGAGACGGCCTACGCGCGCTTCGTCTCCGGTTGGAACCCGCGTGGTCCCAAGCGGGTGCGCACGGGCGCCGCAACCGAGGGGCGACGGTGAAGGCTGCGCGGCAGGGCTTGCGCCTCGCGCCCTGCTCTTCGCCGCGCGGTCACCCATGCGCGAGAGGAAAATAGCGCAGATCGCGCAAGAATCAGATCCCGAAAGAAGACACTTGTCGATCACATCAGTGGTCCAAGGATGATTGGGCTTCGTCAGGCGATGATCGATATTGTTCTGGGCGCAGGCGTATTCGAAGGGTGCGCCCAGACGGGTTCTCGGGCGTCGAGGGCGGCCTTGATGTCGGGCGCGGCTGAGCTCGCGTTGCCTGGCGTCGTGAAGTGGGTTCCGTTGTCGGTGAGGACGGTGTGGACCCTGCAAGGGACGGCGGCGATCAGGCGGCGCAGGAAGTCCCCTGCGGTGCGGCGCGCCGCCTTCTCGTGCAACTCGACGAAGGCGAACTTTGACTTCCGATCGATGGCGACAAGCAGGTAGAGCTTGCCCTGCGCGGTTCGAACCTCGGCGATGTCGATACAGCTGATGGGCTTGTCGGTCATCGCGAAAGCTCCCGTCTCGCATGGGGTTGAACCCCATGATCTTGAGACAGGCCCAGACCTTCGCGTTCCTCTTCAGCCCATGGCGTGCTCCCCCGGCCGCTCGCCACCCCCTACCGCGCGAGCGGTTTAGTCCTTGCGCCCATAGCGGCCGTTCATCTAACGGTGGCCCAATCATGCTCAATGCTAGGGCGGGCCTGAAAATTTGAAGGATCGCGCTTTCGTCCCGTCTATTGCCCCGGCGCTCTCAGCCTTCGAAGGCGCTGACGATCTGGGCCCGTCACGTAGTCACGTAGGGTTTCGACAGCACCCTAGGTGAGCACAAAGATCGCGCGAAGGTCCGGTTATGGCGCATGGGTGAAGAACGGCCGCCGCTGTCCTGCGGAAGCTATTGCAGAGATCGATGTGGCGTCGCTCTTGCACAAGTGACGTGCAATACTCTACTGGCGCGCTACAGCGGGCGCGCTTGGAGGAATCCGCCATGCGGGCGCACGCGCAAAAATCCAATCCGAGCCGGCCCCAAACTGCCGCGCCGCTCGCGAGACCGACGGCGCCGCAGAATATGTTGCAACAGCGACCTGCAATCCCAACCTCGGCGCCAGCCGGATTTGATTTCAGCCGCATTCCCATGCGCTCGGGAATCACGCCGATCAAACTCCGGCCGAGACTTAAGGTCGGCGAGACTGGAGACGCACTCGAGCAGGAAGCCGACCGCGTCGCCGAGCGCGTTATGCGAATGCCCGAGCCGCACGGGTCACCCACTAGACCGGCCGGCACCTCCGGCCCAGCGGCAACGCTGGGGCAGATTGAAACCAAGTCTAAGCAACGTGGGGGCATCGGAGGAAACACCGCGCCGCCCATCGTCCACGACGTGCTCAACTCCCCGGGCCAACCGCTCGAAGGCGCGACGCGCGCCTTCATGGAGTTAAGGTTCGGGTACGATTTCCGTCAGGTCCGCGTGCATAACGACGACAGGTCCGCGGCGTCCGCGCGCGCCATCAATGCCGAAGCCTACACCGCTGGAACCCATACCGCTTTCGCGGCGGGCCGCTACGCCCCGGATTTGCCCGCCGGCCGGAGGCTGCTGGCGCATGAACTCGCCCATGTCGTCCAGCAAAGCGGCGGCGGAGCACAGGTTGTGCGGCGCTATGAAGCCGGCGAGCACACGCAGTTCGGCCAGACCGGCAGCGAACTCAATGGCCTGATCAATGCGCCGCAGGCGATCTACACCGTCGGCAAGAACGAAACGCCGGAGTTCATCGCCAAGGCGTTCAACGTTTCTGTAGAGGACCTGCTCGAGCGCAACAAGAGCAAGGTGAAGATGTTCCCGGTCAAGGGCAAACCGAAGAAGCTGGCAGCCGGCTTCAAGGAAGGCGAGAAGATCGAGATGCCGCCGGTGCTCAACGACGCGATGAAGGACGCGCTCAAGCAGAACTAGCTTACCTACAGCGCCGGCAAGGCGGACACGGGGAAAAACCGCCAGGGCATCGCGATGGGCGGCGATCTCTATGGCGCGCCCGACCAGATCGACAACGACAGCAAGGCCAATATTGACACTCTCGGCGGGCTGATCGACAAGGAAGAAGTCGGCACGAAGAAAACGACGAAGGAATTCGTCGACAATGCCGACTGGGACAAGGCGACCGGGGGCCGCTTCGTCAGGCAGGCGCTGGACAACCAGGCGCATTTTTCGCCGTCGAACCCCGCCTTCGCGCCGGCGACGCACTCCGGCTCCACCAACAACAAGACGGAATGGGAGAAGTATCACACGCAGGCGATCGGCAGTTCGCAAGGCGGCGACAGGGACAAGGCGTACGAGTTGAACGCCTTCGCCGACCACTTCCTGACCGACGCGTTCTCGGCCGGCCATCTGATCAACAAGCTCGACGTGATGGACAAGTTCGAGCGCGGGATCACCATCAAGGGCAAGGGCCCGATGACCAAGGATAGCGAGCTGTCGGACGTCAGCAAGACGTTCTTCGACCAGATCGCGAAAACGGCCTTCGTCGGAGACGTGAAGACTTTGTATTCTCAATACGAGACAGTGGAATACAAGGGCGGATTTTTCCGCCCGGATATCGATTCCGAGAGCCGCTTTTCCGCCCTGCTGCAGGGGGTTTACACGGCCGAACCCGACCTCATCGCCACTCGGTTGCCAAGGCGGTGCATGACGACCTCAATACCAAGGCCGGCGGCGTCGAGGTTGAGAACAACAAGGGCGACACCTGGCAGCTCTCGGGCGACCGCACCCTCAACGCGAAGACGCTGGAGATCGGCCGTAAGGCCGTCGCTCAGTCGCAATACAACGTTATCAGTTTATACAATACGAAGGACAAACCCGCCCTGTCCAAATTCTTCAAGGCGGTCTGGGACTACGTGCCGCATACGACCAAGACGGGCGCCGCCACCGTGAAATCGTCGGTCGATTCCGGCACGGACACCACGAGCGCCACCCTCGTCGCCTCGATCGTCAAGATGATCAAGGACAACTATAAACTAATCCTCGATGCCCTGGTCAAGCGCGGCATCCTCAAAAAAGCGTGAGAAACACCCGGACCGAGCGGACGGGCCTATCCTGACGGGCTCATCCTGCCCCCTTTTCTAGGCGCGCAGTATCTCCTTCCTCTCGAGCGCCGCGGCGTCGACGAATTTGTTCCTCAGCACGTCATTGCTTGACGCGTCCTACACGCAGGTCAGGGGCATGGTCTGGCAGCGGCAGTCCCGCGCGGTCGTCTTCGCGTCGTCCGTACCCGGCGTGACCAGCAGCAGCGGCGCATAGTAGTGGCGCCTGGAGAGCTGCGCCAACCGGATTGCCGTCGCCGTCCGTGACAGGCGTGCCGTCGGCCTTGAACGCATGCGGCCAGTCGACCTCACCTGTGATCGTGCGCGCCGGGATAAGCCAGTAATCGCCGGCCAGGTACTGCCGCGGCGGCTTGTCGTTCCCGTTCGCGTCCTTTCCGCTGTTGTTATCGAAGCGAATCTGCACACCGTCCTCGAGTTCGATCCATCCCGATTTGAAATCGCTATTGTCCCCGGGCTCCAGAACCGCCAGCGCGCCGTCCCCGCTCATGTTGCCCACCTTGTCCCAGCGGATGAGGCGCGGATGCAGCCTGTCCATGTCGTCCGACGTGTAGCCGGGCGGGGTCGGAGTCGTCTTGGCGAATTGCAGCGTCACCGTCATATGGTCACGATCCACCGCTTGAACCTGCGCCAGCGGCCCGGACACCCCGGCGGCGGCCATGTCGTCGTCCATCACTTCGACGAGATCGCCATTGTCCAGTCCCAGCCGGCGGTCGCGGCCGAGGAAGGTCACGATCGCGGTGGTCTCGGCCAGGCTCTGCAGCGCGAACACGACCGAGCCGTCCTCGCGTGACCATTTGAAGCTCGCGATATCGGGCGTGGACGTGCCGTCCTGCGGCGTCGGAGGGTTCGACTTGAGCTGCGTCTTTCCCGGCGTGCTGCCTCGCCAGGGCGCGCCGACCCCGCTCCTGTGGATCTCGATGCGATAGAGCTGGTTCTCCGTGCCGCGGTAGCGCGACTCCGGCGGGATGACGCACAATTCCGTCGGCGGCTTGTCGCAGCGCGCACCGGCGCGCAACGCGCCGGTGCCGAGTTGCGGCAGATAGCGGACGTAGTCGCAGGCGAAGACGGGCTTGTCGTCGGCAGGCGGAGCCGCAGGCGCGGCCGCTGCCGGTGCGGGAGCCGCCGGTGCCTTCGAGGTTGCGGCAGTGTTGGCCGAGGAGAAGTTCGGCGGCTGCACTACCGCGCGCACCTGCCAATGCACCTTGGCGCGGGTGCAGGTGTCGGGGCCGCCGAGCGCGACATCACGGACCTCGTCGCATTCGAGCGCGGTGACGTGCTGCTCCCAGACGTCGAGGTAGAAGAGATATGGCGTCGTCGCGTTCGCGAGAACTTCGAGCGTCGGGGACCCGAAATAGCTAAAGCCGCGTTGCGCGCTGTAGAGGAGGGGCTTGTCGATCACAGCCGGCAGGCCCTCAACATAGTAGCGGCCCGGGGCGATCAGGACGTCGCTGCTCTTTTCAATCTTGCCTTCGATTGTGGTCGCCTGGTCGGGCGGGACGAGCGCGGCCACCTTGTCCTGCCACTTGCCGGCGAACGCCGAGATGAGCTCGAAACCGGCACGGCCGAGGGGCCCGGCGGCCGGACCGATGAGGTCCACCACGAACGTCCGCATGAAATGCAGCAGGATGGAGGCCTGCTCGTTCCAATCGGCGTCCAGCGTCACGCGGCCCTGTTGCATCAGCACGCGGCTGAAATTGCGCGCGGGGTCGAACGTGTTCCGTGTGAAGTCGCCTCTCATGTCACACCTCTTAGCTTGCGAAGAAGATTCCGGCCTCGTTGCCGGCAGGCGTGTATTCGTCGAGCCGCGCGCGCAGATTGGCGACGCGTTGCGGCTGGAACAGGTCGTGGAAGGCGCCCATTTCCGATTCGTCGGTGGCCCCGGTCGTGATCTCGCTCGCGCAGTCGAGCGCCAGTTGGCAGTAGTCGGGATGGCCGTAGCGCAGGCTGTTGAACAGCGGCCGGACGCGCCGCTCTTCGCCCGCCCGGCAGAGCGCCTTTGCATCGGCCGTGGCGCAGCCGCATTTGTCGCTGAGCGCCGTGTCGGGCTGGCAGTGAAAGCGCCTGGGCGTGCGCGAGCCGGGCGTCACGTAGCAGAAGCGCATGCAACCGATCTGACGCCGTCCTACCCGGATCAGGCTCAGGAAGACCGAATCCTGCGCGAGCTCGATCGCATGGGCGTGGACCTCGCCGATCACGGTCGTACGCATGACCTTGAGCCGCGCAAACGCGAGCGGCAGGTCGAAAGCGCCCACGGCCGTGCCGTCGAGCCCTGTGGCGTCGAGGATGCTGTCACATAGCGAGATGTCGACGGAATCGCTGGTAACCTCGCTCGCCGTGACGAAGATGGCCCCTAGAATGCTCCTCTCGATGCGGATTTGCGCGCTGCTGCCCATGATCTCGAGGCTCGGCTCGTTGGGCCGCTTGGGCTCGCAGCCGCAATCGAGGCCCCAGCCCGGCACCAGGGTGCAGTGGCGGATCGTCACGTCGCAGAGATCGCCTTGCGCCGCGCGCGCCGCATCGGTGGGGTCGGGGCCGCTCACCTGGACGCTTCGGCCCATCACGACCACGCCGTCGAGTTTGAAGCGGCTGCCCTGCTTGCCGCTGATCACGAGTGCGTCGGGACGATCGGCCTTGTAGTCGAGCATGCGCAGCACCGGCCGCGCGCCGACCGCACCGCGCAATTGTAGATATTCACCCGTTTCCAGTGCCATGGTCAGCGACTCGCGGTACGCGGCGCTGTCCGAGATCTCAATCACCGCGGCGCGGAGCTTCTGCTGCGCTTCCTGCCAGGCCGGCACGAGGGCGGGATCGGATGGCGCGGGCCCCAGCGCCTGCTGGTCCTTGCGCCACTGGTCGAGGGCGGCGTTGATCGTGGAGAAGGCCGCCTTTTTCGCCGGGTCCTTCGCCACCGCGTAGAGCGTGTACAGCGCCGGTTGCGAGACGGCGCGCGGATATTCCCCGCCGCCCATCGCAGCGCTGAAGCCGTAGCGGTAACTGACCCACACGCCCTTCTTGGGCAGTTGCCCGCTCGGGAACATCATTCGTCCGCGCACCGGATCGAGGCCCAGCTTGCCCTTCTGCGCGCGGTAGTGCCAGTTGCCGAGATCGGCCGGGATCACGGTGCTTGCCGGCACGGGCTGCGGCGCGCCCTTGACCGGCCAGTCGGGCGCGTAGACCGCGATGCTCTTGCCCGCGCCGTAATATGTCGCCGACGCTTGTTCTGCCGGCGGCTGGAACGTGACGATGTCGGTCAACGCGCCGCGGCCGATCGGTCCAGGCACGTTCGTCTCACCCGTGACGCGCGGCGGGACGGGATTCGGACGCGGATCGTTGAACAGCGGCGCGTCGTTGCCGATGACGCTGAAGCTGAAGCACTGCGGTCCGTCGGCCTCCTGGCAATAGGCCGGCGCGCGCGTGATGGGGAACGATTGGAGGCGCCACACGAACACGCCGACGCTTGGGATGTTGTAGCGGCCGATCTGGCGGTGCGACACCGGGCGCCGCACGTCGACGGAGCGGGCCAGCGTGTCGAACGGCCCGCCGTCGCGCGCGAGCGCGGCGCCGTCACGCAGGTCGGCGTTGCGCGCGCGGTTGAGCCTGAGATGGTCCAGATGCTGTGTCCAGCCGAGATGCTTATAAAACTCGACCGCGTCGGCCGGCCAGCCTGTTACCGCGAGGGCCAGATCCTCGAGAAGCGAAAGCGTGCCCTTGCGCCGGCGGAAGCCCAGCGTGTTGGCGACCGCCTGACGCGGCACCAGCGCCTCGTTCAGCATCTGCCCTTCGCGCGAGGCCACGTCGCTCGAGGGCGCCCCGGCGTCGTGCACCGGCGTGTAGCCGATGAGGTCGCCGATATAGGGTACGACCCAATCCTCGCAGGTCTCGATGAACCAATTGTCGTAGAGGCGCGCGATGTCCTCCTCGACCGCGTTCACCTGCTCGCTGACGACGGCGAGAAGCTGGCGCAACGGCTCGCCGATCTCGGTGTCGCGCATGCGGTGGAAGACGGGAAGAAGCTGATAGAGGCGGTCGGGCGAAAGCGTCACAACTTCAACTCCTGCAGAACCAACGTATCGGGGACGTCAGGTGTGAGATAGATCAGGCTCGTTGCGCCGGCGTCGATGCGGTCGTTCAGCCCGAGCGTCGTCGCTTGGCGTTCGGTGAAGCTCGTGGTGGCCTTGGCTTCGCTGATTGTGTCGAACACGTCGATGTCGACATAGAGGACGCCGCGCACCGCCTGGATCGTGGCAACCGCGTCGGCAAGGTAGAGCGTGTCGCCCAGATTGACGCTGGCGAAAGAGAAGCGCTGGAGCACGGCAGCGCGGATCTTGGGTTCGAGGGTCTCCCAGTCGTAGTCTGAATCGATCTTCACATTGGCGGAGATTACCAGCGCGCTGCGGTCGCGCACTGCGATCTGAATCGGGAGATAGGGGTCGCCGAACTTGCGCAACGCCGCATAGAGATTGGCGTATAGGTCCGAGGCAGGGTCGATCGGAATATCGTCATTGCCGGCGATGATCACCTGCACGGTGCGCTGCTTGGCCGGCAAAAGCTGGCCCGGTTGGAGCTTTCCATTGACGGGCAGGAAGCGCGCAGCCGCTTTGCCGACGCCAGCGAAGGCGCAGCTGAAATTGGCGTAGTCGGTGATCGACACCAGACGGTCGAGCGCCATCAGCGCCACCGGGACGTTCTGGCGCGCCTGGTCGCGGCTCTCACGGTCGGCGCCGCCCGAGGCGCGTATCGGATTGGTTACCGCCCTCACGCCTAGGGGTTTGGTGGATAGCAGCGAGATCTGGCCCGGCCTGACGTTGCCGCCCTTGCCCATGCCACTGCGATAGGTTGCCGTGACGTTATTGACGCCGGTCGGCAGGCGTGCGCCATGGACGCCGTCGCCGAAGACGAGCGAGGTCATCGCCGCGTTGTCGGTCTTGGTTACGAATTTGCGGTCCTTCGGCCCGAGCAAGACGAGCGTGTCGGTCTCGTGCCACTGGATGTCATTGACGCGGGAGACGAGCGTGCTCTGGGCTCCGCTGGTCGTCGCTGCCGAGACGTAGGTGAGGGGCGATTGCTTCAGGGTGAAGGTCTGGAAGCTCTGCGGCGCGTCGCCGGCACCCAGCGTCTCCTGGCGCGTCTGGCCGTTGGTGGCCTTGACCACGTTGCCGTAGATCGCGACCGTGTCGCGCACGTAGCTATAGGCCAGCGGCGTGGCAAGTGTGATGACGGTGTAGACCTTCTCGCCCGGAAGCGGCACACCGGCCTTTTCGAGCACACTCTGCGCGACCGCGGCGATCATGACGAGCTCTGCCGCCTCCACGCCGGTGTTCTTGCCGTTGTAGCGCCGCGTGCCCTCAACGATGAGCCAGCGGCCCGGCTGCAACCCCTCGTAGAGGGCATCGAGTTCAATCGTGGCGCCCGTCACGTCCTCGGCGATCGGCATCTGGCCGAGCGTGAGCTCCTCGCTGCCCGTGTAGACGCGCGTCGTGCGCACGACCGAGAACGGCGAATTGTCGCCGAGCCATGCCTTGTCCTTCGACAAATTAACCTGCACGGTCTTCCCGCTCAGGCCGTAGCCGATGAACGATCGGTGGATATAGTCGTCGGGAACCGCGACGATGGTCTTAGCCTGAGAGTTCTTGACGATCGCGATGTAGCTCTTAGGCGCGATGTCGTAGTCGTTGTCGAGAAACAGCTTCGTCGGCTCGTGATGGTCGGGCGCAGGAGTGGCTATCGCCGCGAGTTCCGGCGGTGAGGCGCTCGACCCGTTCCACGGGTCGTCGATCGCCCATTCGGATAGGATCGCGCTCTTAGTCTCTGTATTGAAGCCGGTCTGGCGCAACGCCGCATTGTGGCCGAAGGGCTGGGCTTCGACGCGCAGCGCGTAGGCGGTTATCACCGGCGGCGTCTCGGGCTTAAGAGCACTCCAGGCGCTGTACAGCGCCGTCGACAGGACCGGCTTCAAGCTCGCGAGCAGGCGCGGCGCGGTGTCCGCATCGGCGCTAAAGATCGTCCTGATACTGCGCGTGAGCTTGGTCGCATCGACGGGCTGCACCGACGGCGGCAGCGTCAGCGCCGAGACGATGTTGTCGAGCGGACTGCCGTCGACAGCGGCCGCCCCCGCAGCGGCGGTCGTGCCCGTAAATTCCTCCGCGACGTGACCAGCCTGCGAGGCGTGCGCTGCCGCCACCGCCGCGGTCTGCAGGACGACGCCCGCCGTATCGCGCAGCGTCACCACGGTCCACTTCTTGTCGTTGTCCACCGCGATAGCGTGGACGTAGTAAAGCGTCGGCATCTGCCCTTCGGTGGGACCGCCAACGAGCAAGGGATCGTTGACGGCGAGCTTGGTCACCGTGCCGTCGAGATAGAGTCCGCGCAGGAGATCTTTTTGGTCGCGCTGCGACCTAGTCGGCCGCGGCTTCATCGCGTTCCAGGCCGGCCGTACTTCCAGCGCGTCGGAGGTCTCGAACGCCTGCTGGGTCTCGCCTGGGCCGGGCACGCTATTCGCCAGCGCGCCCGCAGGGATGGTGACGGGTGCTGCGTCCTTGTCGAGCGTGTAGGCGAGATAGACGCTCGAGGCGACGCCTGGCCGCGGCGTGTAGCCGACGAGCCGACCGAGCTCGAGGATCGAGCGGCGATGGCAGGCCGTACGCAGATAGCCCTCGTTAGCGATGCGCTCCTGATAGAAGGTCAGCACGTCGCCGACCAGCGCCCAGGCGTCAAGGAACGCGATGGCCGGATCGCTTTCGTCGCGCGTGCTGAGCGTGGCCAGCGCCGGATAGCGCGTCGAGGAGAGGCGCGCCTGCATAGTCTCGAAAAACGTCGCATGCGCGCCTATGCGGTAGCGGAGCTTGGGCAGGCCCGGTGCGTTCGGCGTCGAGCCGCTCGTGGCGACACGCGCGCCTCCGCAGCAATCGCAGGGACGCTTCATCGTCCGCCTCCCATGATGAATACTACGCCGCCGTTTTCGGGGAAGTTCGGATCGCTATCGCACATCGCCACCTCGAAGGACGCGAGCGGCAAGACGCCGGAATCGAGCGCGCTTTCGTTGCGCGAGTTGAGCCTGTGGAAACTTTTGATCTTCACTGTGACGACGCCAGGCGCAGCCCGCGCCGCAGCAACGATGCGCGAGAGATAGATGCCCTCGCCGAAGGTCAGATTGTCGGGATTGAAGAAGCCAAGCGTGCCGTTCGCGAGCTGGCCGGTGCCGAAGATCTTGATCAACTGCGCCTCGACCTGGCCGCGGCTATAGTCAGGCAGCACGCAGACTTCGAGCACGAGGCTGAGCGGGACGTATTGCGCGGGCACGACGCACAGATCGTGGCCGATGCGCCGGTACGCATGGAGATAGGCGTCGACCGCGCTCAGCAATTGCGGCGAGGCGATCTCGCTGTGCTCGGGGTCGATCGCGACATGAGCCTCGTACCAGCTCCCCATCCAGTCGAGCTCGGCGGCGGCCCGCTGGACCGCAGGATTGGTCTCGGTGGTCTCAGCTGCGAAGGGCGAGACCGTGGGGCTGCGCTCGGCGAGCTGGGCATAGTCGTCGGCAGTGATGGCGCGCTCGCGGATGTCGCGGAAGGCGAACGGCGCCAGCAACTTCACGTCGGCGACCGGCTCGCGCGCCGTGCCGCCCGCGGCCGGCAGCGGATTGCGTGGCGCAATGCCGGGCTCGCTCAGCGTGCCGTTGCGCATCACCAAATAGGTGATCGTGTCGCGGCCGACATTGCCTTGCGTCTCCGTCCCGATGCGGTAGGTCGCATCGAAGCTGAGACCAGCCTCGGGCTGACGGCCGAGCGCGCCGTCGCCGAAGCGACGCTGCGCGTTGCCGGCGTCGTCTATCTCGGCGGCGAAGTCGCGGTCGTCCGGGCCGCTCTCCAGCAGGTCGTAGCACACGGTCCAGAACGGTCCGCTCGCGCTCGCGCCGACGAGCTCCTCCAGCGCGAGGCAGGGCAGCGCCTTGCGCGGATCGCGGCGGAAGAGCGCGCTGGCCGAGGCACCGGGCGCAAGCGGCTCGGCGAACACGAGCGGCGCCTTCGTCAACCCGGGCCTGAACGGCGCGGGCACGACCGTCTCCTCGACCACGCTGCCTTCGCAGCTGCAGGCGCCGAGCGTGTCGATGGTGCCGACGGGGCCGAGAGGCTCTCTCACCGTGCGGCCGTGATCGACCAGGACGACGTTGCCGCGCGCGACGCTCACGTCGCCGATCCAGCGGCAATCGGGCGACGGCAGCCGCACCGACTGACAGAGTGAGAACGGCAATGCGTCTTCCGCACCCCAGGCGATCTCCACGATCGGGATGCCGAGGAGCCCGTCCATGCCTTGCGTCACCGAGGTCAGCCTGACGGCGTGGCGATGTCTGGGATCGGCGTCGGCCGGATTGCCGGTGCCGGGCCCGATCACCTCTTCGAAAATCAGGACCTCGCCGACCTTGAGCGAGAGGATGCGCGCGGGCGGCGTGCCCGTCGTGGGCATTCCATTCGTTGGGGTAACGGGCACGGGCTCGGATACGGAGGCCGGTGCCGCGCTCAGCAAAGCCGGCGGCTCCGCGGCGGGTGCGCCCGCAGGCGTCGTCCGACTTCCGCCAGGTAGCGGCGGCGGCGGATCAGTGCTTGGCGGCGCCATGTCGATCAGCGTCGCGCAGGTGGCGCCCTTCGCGAGGCAGCATTCGAGGTCGCCCCAGCAGTGGAACCGGATCGTGCTGTGAGCCTGGAGTAAGACGACGGTGGTCTGCGCGTCGACGGATTGCGGCTCGAACACCTCGTAGACCTCGGCCGGTACCTCTTCGAGAACGGTCTCGCTGATGATGCCGGCGACCTCGCCGGCCGAGAAGGCGATTATGAAGTAGAAATCCTTCAGCGCGATGGACGGGATGTCGGTGCCTGTCGCGACCGTCACCCAGGCGCGGGCGTTGCAGCCCTCGTGCATGCGGTAATCGACAAGGCGCGCATGGCGACGCACGGAGATACGCTCGCGGGCGGTTTCGAGATAGGCCTCTGTCGAGACAGCGTCCTGGTAATAGCTCAGATAGTCGCCGACATAGGCGAAGAGCTCGACGAGCGTGATGCCGATGTCGGGGACGTGGCGCTCGCGCCAGTCGGGCATGACGAGCGCGAGCCGGTCGAGGATGATCTGGCGGAAGCTGGCATAGTCCTTGGCGAGATAGTTGATGTCCGGCTCGGGCAGCACCTCGGGCGGGCAGCCGCAATCGGGCTTGCAGTCGAGATCACTCGGGCAGGCGATCTTGAAGGTGAAGTCGAGGCAGGCGTAGCGCGGATCGAGCCCGGCCATTGCCTTGCCGGTGGGGGGATCGACGAGGCACAGCTGGTAAGTGGAGAAGTCGCCGAACTTGTCGAGGGTGATGCGCAGGCAATCGTCGAGGTCGGGATCATGCGCGGAATCGATCTCGACCATGACCGCGCCGATATCGGTGATCCGCCGCCCGCCGGTGATCCGCACATTCGCGGCCGCGACGTTGGCGGGAACCTGGCCGAAGAAATGCACGCACAGCGACATCTGATCGTCGGCGACCTCGAGAAAGTCGATGCCGTTCCAGTTCGCGTTGTTGAACAGCTTCTTGCGCCTGTCCTCGCGGCGGCAGTCGAGCGCATCCATCAGGATGTTCCTCTGGTGAAGGTGTCGGAACGCGAGGTTCCGGTCTGGCGCACCACGTAGGCGACATCGACGGTCAGCGTGGAATCCACCGACGTGACGGCAAGGCTCTGCAGCGTGACGATGTCGCCGAGCCAGCGGTCGATCGCCGCCTTGAGCGTGAACTGCAGCGCGGCGGCAAGCTCGGGGCTGTTCGGCGCGAACACCATCTGCAGCAGGCCGCTGCCGAAATCGGGTCGGTTCACGCGCTCGCCGGGATTGGTGAAGATCAGCTCCTCGAGCATGTCGCGGACGTGATCGTCGTAGTCGGTCGAGGCCGTGTGCCCCTTGGCGTCGAAGTGGAAGGGGAATTTGATATTCAGGTTCATGGGGCCCCCCTCACGTTGCCTGGACGCGCAACTGGGTGGTGATGATGAGAAGCGGCGTCCCGGTCGGCACGCAGGTCGACTGGCTGTCCTGCAGGATAACGGGTTGCCCCGCGGCAGTGACGCGCGTCGCCGCCGACGTCCATTGCGCGGTGGCGCAAGGCGGCGCGCCGGTGCTCATCGCGGGGAAGGTGCAGCCAGTGACGCTGTAGGTGTTCGACATCGTCACGATCGGCTGGCCGGACACGCTCACACGCGGATTGGTTGCGACCGGCATCGCGGTGCCGACATGCGTGCATTGCACCGTCGCGCCTAGATGGAGGATGAAGCCCGGCATGCCCTGTCGCTCCAGCCTCGCGCGCCATCAGACCACCTTCAGCGCGCCGTCGTTGATGTCGGTGATGCCCGTCAGCTTGATCTGCGCCGCCGTGACCTCGAGCTTCGGCGCCAGTATCGTGACGCCTTCGGCCGTGATCGCGATCGAGGTGGCGCCGCAGGTCAGTGTGATGCCGAAGGTCGGCCCCGGCAGGTCGCAGATGACGATGCTGTTCTGTCCAATCGTCTGCAGGATGATGCTGGGCGAGACCGGAAGGCCTTCTTGTGCCTGCGAGGGCACGTCGCTCGACGAGCCCCAGCGGCAGCCCGACCAGATCGGCTTGTTGGGGTCGCCATGCTCGAACTCGATCCATACGCCCGCGCCGATCGTCGGCACGATATAGACGCCCATGGGCGGGCCGGTGGGGCCCGCGAGCGGCACGCAGGCCTCCGCCCAGGACGAGGGGATGAGGCTCAGCACGTCCGGCACTTCGACGAGCAGCCTTCCGCGCTGGTCGGGATCGATGTTGTTGATCACTGTGCCGCGGTACTTGCCCCAGAACTTCCCGCCGTCACTCATGGCGGCACCACCGGTGTTGCGGAGATCAGCCCGTCGCGCGACAGCGAGAAGCTCTGCTTGAACTCCCCGTGCTTGATGTTGTGGGTGACGCTGTCGACGTAATAGAGGCCGTCATAGGCCAGCCCCGCGCCGCGCACGCCCACCAGCATGCGCGACTGCAGCACGTAGCCGTAGCGCTGCACGTCTAGCGTGCCGTTGGCGGTAATGGCCGTGGAGTTGTTCATCAGGAAGCCCAGGATGTCCGCCGCTGCCTCCTCGGGGTCCTTGTCGGCGCCTTCGGTCTCGAACTCAATCTTGGCTGGCGCGGTGGGCCTCAGGCCCAGTGGCGGCTTGAAGATGTTCACGTTCGGAAGCGGGATCGGTATCGGGATCTTGTGCGTGATCGGGTCGTAGATCGTGTAGACCTTGATCTTCTTGGCGAGGCCGTCGAGCGAGAAACTGAGCGACTCCACGTTGGAGTTGGTGTCCATGTTGATGGTGGCGGCGGGCTGAGGGATCGGCAGATTGATGTCGGGCCCGAAATAGGCGATGCTCTGGCCGGGCAGTGGGCCGGGGCGCACGTAAAAGACGTATCCGACCCTTGAGGCGGTGGCCTTGATGTAGGCGCGGTCGGTCTGGCGCTGCGTTTCCCAACCCTCGTTCACCGTCTTAGTCGTGTCGATGATGGGCGGGATGATCAGCGGCGTGACGCCAAGCAGCGCATAGGGTGCGAGACAGAGCGCGATCTGTGCTTCGCACGGCATGTTCGGATAGGGGATGATCTTCTCCACTAAGTCTATCGCCAGGCTCAGGTCCTCGCCGGTGATGGTGAGTGTGGATTTTCCGGGATCGTCTGAGGGCTGCATCTCCTGACGCGTGACGAGGCCGTCCATCAGCACGATCGGCACACCGCCGACGATGACGGCGAGGATGACACGCGTGGTGATCGGATCGAAATAGCCGGCAGGCAGCATGACGGTGATGAGCGGCGAGGATTTGCTCACCGCAAAGGTGAGCTGGAAGGCGCTACGGTCGGCGCCGCTAGTGACCTGGGCGCTGAGCAGCGAATCGGTCACGGCCTGCGGCGGCGGCGCCGGAATCCCGGGCCCGATCAGCATGGTGAGATAGCTAGCCAATGGCGACCCCCGCGAAGCCAAGGGGCAGCGTGATGCGCAGCTTGCGGCCAATCGTTTCCGTCATCTCGTCCGGCCGCATGGCGTGGTTGGCGTCGCAGACGCGCCAGAACTGCTGCGGATCGTCGAGATAGCGCGCCGTGATGTTGTCGAGACGCTCGCCCTGGGTGACGGTGTGGAGCTGGAGCAGCGCGAAGCGCTCCGGCTGGGGCACGAAGCGGCGCGCCAGGTAGACCATGTCGTTGCCCGCGTCGTCTTGCATTGTCGCCACGACGAGGCCTGCATAGCGGCTGGTCGGCGGAAACGGATTGGTGGTCATGGTATCCCCGCTATCCCGAACGTGCTGAAGGTGGCGTTCGCGCTCATCGTCGCGAGCCGCTCCTTAGCCTTGAGATAGGCCATGAACAGCGTGCCGCCCCGATGCTCGAAGGTGAGGTCGTTGATGGAGAGCACGCGCATGCCGAGGCTGACCTTGGCGCGGATCGGATTGAGCGCGGTGTCGAAAGCCTCCTCCGTGATGGAGAACTCGGTCAGGCGCACCGGCAGGATGCGCGTCGGGCTCCACACGAACAGCATCAGGGGCGCTTCCGACGGGATGATCTCGATCATGCCGACCTGGGCGAGCGTGTTGTTGAGCTCGAGCACCGAGCTCGTCGGATAGATCGTCGTCTCCAGCGCCGCGAGTTGCGGGAAGATGCCGAGGCTCACGGTCGTCTGGTTTTGATCGGGGAATTCGAGCTGGTCGGTGGCGTCGATCTCCGCCTCGAGCTTGATCGTCTCGTTCGGCGGCCCCTTCAGGCGCAGCGCCTCGAGCCGGTCGCCGCCCTCGCTCACCGCCTGGACCTGCAAGGTGCGCGAGAGCGAATCTGGATTGTACTGCAGCGCGATCACGCGGAGCACGATGCCGGTGTCGGGATCGACGAGCACGAGCCCGCCCTTGAAGATACGGGGCGTGCCGGGGAAGGTGCTCATCGCGCTCGCCGCTCTTTCTCCGGTCCGGTTCCGTTGCGTTGTCCGATCCTCCCCGCGCTCGGTGCGTGACGATAGAACGGGAAGAATGCTTGCCGATCTTGCGCGGCCGGCGACGACCGGAACGCCAAGTTCTTGATCATGGGTCGCCTCCTTGCGCGTCTCCGGGATTGGCGTAGCGAAGGGCATAGCGTGCATAGCGAGCGAGGGGTTGCCTCCCGGCCGCGACGAACGATTCCAACTCCGCCTTGACCGACTTCGCCGCTGGTCGTTGCAGCAGCAGGAGCGGAAACGGGTTGCCGGATTCGACGACGAGCCGCACCAGATCCTTCGCGGCAGACGCTTCGTCCACGTCGGACATCCAAAGTCCTGGTTCGAAGGCGAGCGTCGTCTCCTCGTCCGCACTCCGCAGGATCGCCAGGAGGTCGGTGTAATAGAGCGCGGACGGAAACCGGGAGAGGAGCATGACGGCGACCCGCGCCAGCGGCGGACCGGAGTGCGAATGCAGAGAAGAAATGATGCGCGGCACGCCGGCGCCGATTGCGGCACGAGCGGCCGGGCGCGAGAAGAACGCGTCTGCCTCCTCGCGCAGCCGGAACGGCTCCGGCATCGACTGCGCCAGTGCCTCCAACTCCGCCTTGATGTCGACGCCGCTCATGCCGTCGTCTCCTGCTCAAGGTTTCTGCCGCGCATCGCCGGAATAGTCGTCCGGGCGGCGCGGAAGCTTCTGCTCGGCAGCGGCGGCGCGCTCGACATCGACCGCGTGCTGCTCCTGCGGCGGTGTGCCACCGACCGGCCCGGCACCGCGCGGCACATGGGTGCCCTGCGTCTTCGGGAGCGCGTGGCCGCACAGCTCGTGCGTGAGCAGCAGATGGAACGGTACGTCGACCCATTTGCCGCTGACGCGATACTGGCCTTGGAAGCGCGGATCGACTTGGACCGTCGAGTCCGTCTTGGCGCCGCCCTGCCCTGGACCCGCGCCGGCCACTGAACCGGGAGTCGTACCGGGCCCGCCCGGGCTGAACGATATGGTCGCGGTCTGAGCGCTCTTGATCACATCGCAAATGCAGTTGCAGCCGGTCGGCGTGTCCGTCAGGTCGGCCTCGGTCTTTCCCACCACGATCGGTGGATGCCAATCGCACAACCGCTCGCGCGTTGTCACCGCGCCGGTTTTTGCGTCCACCTTGCACGCGGCACTCGGACACATCCGGTTTAGCAGTCCCTCGACCGCTCCGGTCAGCGGCACAGCCTTGCCGCCGCTTGCGGCCGGAACGGAGTCTGCTGGATCGACCGCGAGCTTGCGCCGCAACGCGGACGGCGTCGTGTCCGAGACCGCGTGCCGCGCGGAGCTGCCTCCGTCCGCGCCCTCCGTCATGCGCATGACGGCATCGGCGGCGCTGTCGGCGTCGCGCTCCGCGCCATCCGAAGCACCGCCGATCGCGATGGCGTCGGGCGTCGCCTTGCGATGGAGGCCCGCGCCGCCCTGCTGCGCGACGTGCGCCAGTTCATGCGCCAGCGTCTGCCGGCCGCCCAGCGTGCGCGGCGCATATTGTCCGGCGCCGAACACGATGTCGTTCCCGACCGCATAGGCGAATGCGCCCACCTCGCGCGCGGAATTCGTCGCCCGCCCGTCGGTGTGGGTGCGGACGTTCTCGAAACTGCGGCCGAAGCGCGGCTCGAAGAAAGCCCGGGTCTGGGGATCCAGGGGATGCCCGGGCGCGCTCAGCACGTCGTACACGCTCTGCGGCGCGATGCCGGGCTCGTTCTGGTTCGTCCCCTTGCGCTGGAGGGCGTTATGCTTGGCGGCGCAGGTTTCGCACGTGCCTCCGCCCGGCTTGTGCGCGCGGCATCCGCATTTGCGCCGCAGCACGGCGGATGCCGGAAAGACTCCGGCGGACGATTTGCGCAAGAGCGAAGCATCGCGTGACAAGCTCGTCATATCACCCTGCCTTTCCACACATCGACGCTTCGTCCGAGGAAATCACGAACGTCGCGGGTGCCATAGCGGTCGCCCGCGCCTTCATGCCGGATGCCTCACGCGAGCAATGACGAACCAGCGGCCATTGGCCGAGCCGCCGAGCGAGGCTTCGGCGGCGCGAATCTGGTTGCGGTGGCGCGTGCCGGCGAGCTGCTGGTCCTGGTTGCTGGCGGGCCAGAGATTGTCGAAACGGTCGTGTCCGTTGCCCAGTAGATAGACGTCCCAGACGTGTTCGGCGTCGACCCCCATCTGGCGGCGCGGATAGCCGAGCTGGTCGAGCACGGTGTTGAACTGATCCTGCTGCGGCGTGGTGGCTCACATCATAGGGTGTGAACGAGAACGTCCTGCGCACGGAGGGCCAGTCCGCGACGCCGAGTTCGGCGCTCATCCGCCGGCCGTTGTGGTTGTAGTAGATCAGCGTGGGTCCGCTGTCGCGATGCAGGTCGTGGATCGACTCGGCATTGGGGAAGTGCAACGATTCCGGGTAGAGATCACTGGGCTTGTGCCAGTCGAAGGGAATCGCCGTGGCCTCGCTGAGACCGTCAGGGATTGTGGGGGGGGTGGCGGCGTGCTCGTCGAGCAGCGAGCCGACGATCTGGTCCTCATGGACCACCGCCTCGTCCTCGTGATCGCTGAGATCCTCGTCGTCGCTACTGCCGTCCACGCCGAGCGCGCCTAGATTCCAGTGCACCCCGGGATTGGGACTGTACTTTAGCCCGCCGTGCCAGGCGACGTGCGACGCGAAATTCGCCAGGTTCCAGCTTTGATTCCACAGATTGAAGCCGGCCAGGTCGAAGCCAGCCGACGCGTTGACCGAGAAATTGACGCCGGCGCGGGCGCGCGCGCCGACCTCGGCGGAGAGATCGACGCCGTCGAGCGCGTCGTGCTCGATGGTGATGCCGAGTGGACCGATGGGCGCCTGCAGCGTCGCTCGCGCCGCGGTTGCGGTGGCGACGATTTCGACCGAAGCGCTGACGCCGGCCGAGGCGGAAGCTTCGCCCGACACGTTGATCGCGCCGCGCGCCGCCGCGACCTGTATGGCGCTCAGATAGCGGCCGTCGATCAGCAAATGGCCGTCGGCCGTTGCGCGGATCGAAGCGCGCGCCGGCAGGTCGAAGCGCGCGCGGCCGCCGATCCGGTAGGTCGTCACCTCGGTGCGGCTGCCCGGGCCCAGCAGCGGCGCATTGATCGGCGCCGATGAGGGCGTGACGCCGATCACGCGCGTCAGGCAAATGTCGGTAAGCCGCCCCGGTCCATAGCTGGCCGAGAAGGCGCCGGCGAGGCGGCCGCCCGCGGTGGCCGCGACGTCCACCCAGCCGAACTCGCCGAGCGGAATGGTGTGGGACCACAGCGTTTTGTTGAAGGTCTTGGGCGCGAACAGGTTCTTGTTGACGCTGCCAATCGGAACCAGCTCGCGGTCGGGAAGGCGGATCGCGCATTGCGGCGTCGGCGAAGGCTGCGGAGCCGGTTGCGGCGGAACCGGCGCTGGCGCCGGCGCCACCGAAGGCTCGACGTCGACATGCACGGTGTGCTGCCCGCGCAAGAATTCGGCGGGATTGGGCTGGCCCGGCTCGACGCGGTAGCTGAAGCGCAGTTCCTGATCGCTCGAAATCGCCGAGCCGAAATCGAGATCGAAATTGTTGCCCGTCACCGTCACTGCGGGATCGTAGGAGCCGAGCGGCACGCTGCAATCGTCCATCGTGTAGACGTAGGAATCGGCGTCGGTGACCAGCTCGAGCCGCATGTCTGCGCATGAGACGATGATGCGTTGGACGTGCGTGAGGCTCGGCCGCGCCGATCGCTGCGCCTTCTCGTCGCGCCGCGGCAGCTGCGGTTGTTGCTCAGTCTGCTGTTGCGGATGCGGGCCTGGCGGCGTCTGGCGCTGGATGCGCGCCGACGAGCGGCGCAGGCCGCCCGCGCCGCCGGTCTACTGCAGCACATGGGTAAGCTCATGCGCCAGCAGGCGCCGGCCTTCAGGGCGATGCGGCGCATAGCGGCCTTCGCCGAACACGATGTCGCGTCCAACCGTGTAAGCCTCGGCGTTGATCGCGCGCGCAGACCGCGCGGCGGCTGCGTCGGTGTGGATGCGCACGCCGCTGAAATCCTGCCGCCTGGCGCCACGGTCGAAACCCGGCGGCTCGCAGGCGACGCGGTCAGCGATCGTGTCCGCTTCGCGTTCGTAGGCGTCGTCTTCGGCGCCGACAGCGAGTGGCGCGCGCATAGGCCCGGACGCGGTGGCGCCGGGCGCGATCTGCGTGAATTCCGCGCGGAAGCGGGATTCCATGAAGTCGCGCGTCTGCGCCTCCAGGGGCCGCCCGGGACCGCCGAGCACGTCGTGCACGATGGGCGGAGTGTCGCCCCTCGCGCCGCCGGCGCCGTTGCGGCGCTGGGTCGCGGCGTTGGCCGCGCAGGGCGCGCATCGGCTGCCCCCGTAGCTGTGGTTGCCGCACTCGCAGGTGCGTTGCAAAACGCGGTTTGGCGGCTGCGTCTGCGGCACCGCCTGCACGGCCTGCACGGTGAGCTGCTGCGTCATCGGGTGACCGCTCCGTATACGGATTTTGCCACCGAGGCGCCGAGGCTCCGCGCGTCCGCGTCGACCGGCTCGCCGCGGAGCGACGGCACGGCGACGTTCGCGCGCAGGCCGCGCAAAGCCGGCTCGTGCGTGAACAGTCGCGCCAGCTCGGCCTGGATCGAGTTCGCGCACCGCCGCGCCGACGTCCTCACCCGCGCTCATGCCGTCCAGCAACAGCCGCTCGATATGCAGGTTGACGTTCACTGCTTGGCCTCCACCTTCGAGAGCTGGCGGAAATCGACCTCGTTGATCGGCTTCTCGAAGCGGCGGAACTCGCCGCGTGCCGCGTCGAGCACGACCGCCATCGTCACAGCCGTGCCGGCATGCGCGGCGAGGAACGCCGCGTGGAGCGCGATGTTGTGGATGCTGCCGCCGGTCAAGTTCAGTCGCGCGAGCCTTGCGAAGTCCAGATCCTCGAGCGGCGTGCGCGCGGGAAAAACCTTGCGCCAGATCGCCTCGCGCTCGGCCATGCCGGGGAACGGGAAGTTGACGATAAAGCGCAGCCGGCGCAAGAACGCGTTGTCCATCGCAGACTTCATGTTGGTCGCGAGAATCGCGAGACCGCGATAGGATTCCATGCGCTGCAGGAGGTAGTTGATTTCGATGTTGGCGTAACGATCGTGGCTGTCCTTGACCTCGCTGCGCCGTCCGAACAGCGCATCGGCTTCGTCGAAGAACAGAATGGCGCCGCCGCCCTCGGCCGCGTCGAACAGCTTGCGCAGGTTTTTCTCGGTCTCGCCGATGAACTTGCTCACCACGGCGGAGAGGTCGATGCGGAACAGAGCCAGGCGGAGCTCGTTGGCGATCACCTCTGCCGCCATCGTCTTGCCGCAACCGCTCTCCCCCGCGAACAGCACGCTGATGCCGAGCCCGCGGTTCATGCGTTCGCGAAAGCCCCACTCGTCGTAGACTTGCATGCGCGCGCCAACCTGGTCGGCGATCTGGCGCAGCGACGTCGTCTCCGTCGCAGGCAGCACCAAATCGTCCCACGTCGCCTTCGCGTCGATCGGCTGGGCGAGTTGGTCGAGCGCCGGGCGCGAATGGCTGACGCAGGCGTCCCAGACGCGCAGTCGTAACGCGTCGGCGCCGCCGGCGACGCGCGGATCAGCGTTGGACGCGATGGCGTCGATCGTCGCCGTGTCGAGATTGAACTGGGCGGCAAGCCGGGCCGGCAGGGTCCCCGCCTCGTCGCCCAGCGCGACCGTCCAGGCGGCCTGTTGCTCCGACGGTGTCGGCTTGTACGGCTGCACGGTAAGCACGTCCGGGCTGAGGTCCGGCCAGGGTTCCAGTGTGTCGAGGAAGACGATGCCGGCGTCGCGTCGCAGGAAACTCTGGACCGTGGCGGCGACGCCGGGATTGGCCGCGCGGTCCTGCTGCGAGCAATCGATGTAGAGCGCGATGGACAGGAGCGCGCATTCGCGCTGCCACAGCCGCACGAACGTCTCGTGGTCCGAGGAGGGCGCGGGCAGAGCGTCGGCCATGATGCGGTAGAGGGTGATGCCAAGCCGACCCATCGCCTGCTGCGCGATGGCGTTCTTGCTGGTCCGGTCGCTGCCGATGAGCTGATAGACGGGCGGGCCTCTGTTGCGGTCACGGCGTTGCAGGTGCTCGACGATTGTGTCGGCGAGCGCGGCCTGCGACGGCGGCAGCGCGGAGCCGGTTGCGGGCTCTGCGCTTACCCGCGGTGCCAAGCGATCGTCGAGATAGTTGAGGCCCTTGATGTAGGCGACTATGCGCTCGTCTGCGCGCAGCGCGCTGGCGATCAGGGGTTCGGCGCCCGGCTGGTTGATCTCGACGAGCCGCCAGAACCGCAGCGGCCGCTCCGGCGAGAGCGCGTCCCAGGTCGGCTGGTCGAGCAACGACATCGCCAGCGCGAAGGTGGGATAGGGGCGCTGCGGATCGTGCTGGGCCCTGGCGCAGAGCGAGCCCATGCGCGTGTCCAGCTCCATCGCGGCGCAAAGAAAGAGCGTATTGCGCTCGAATTCGCTCAGGTCCAGCCGCCGCGCCAGCACCATCAAGGCCGGCGGCGGCTCGCCGGTCTCGGCGGCGGCCGCCACAGGAGGCTTCGCCTCCTCGGGTTCAGGATGCCCCGGCGGTAGCGCGGGCAGCGGCGTCGCCTCCGCTTTCGGCGAGAAGAGGCGCGCGCGCCAAGGTTTTGGCCTGGCGAGTTCAGCCGGCTTGTCGCGCCTTTCGGGGACGCTCGGCGTATCGGCTCCGGCCAGCCGCTCGAGACGGCCGCGCAGCGCGTCGAGCTCGGCCGCAAGAAAGCGGCTGTTGGCGGCCAGCCATTGCTTCAGCTCGCTCATGGTGTGACGACCACTTTCTGGGCTGCGTCGAAGGACGGCGTGGGCGGCGTGCCGCTGTAGGAGACGGGGATGCTATCGACGCCGTCGACCCGGAGCCGCACGACGTAGGTCGCGGCCACGACGTTCGGCACAACGAAGGTGAGCGTCGTCGGCTTAGTCGTGTCGGCGGGAGTCGTCACCGTGCTCGGCCCGACCTGGCGATCGCCGAACAGCAGCAGGATGCGCTGCCCTTCCGCGATCCTGGGTTCGCAGGTCAAAGTCAGATTGACGGCGCCCGCCGGTGCGTTGTTGGGCGTCACAGTCACCTGCGGCGCCAAAGCGAAAGCGACCTCGTTACTCGGCAACTCTGGCAGGCCGGGAGGCCGCAGCACCAGCCCGGCGGCATACTGACCCGGCGCCCAGTTGGTCAGGACAGTGATGTCCTCGGCCTTGTTCGGAATATGCACCGCAAGGCGCCCGTTATCGGCGGGCGTCGGCACCAGTTCGACCGGCGCGGCGCGGCGTTGGGTCGTGAAGCGAACGGCCGCGTTCTGCGTGGTGAGTTGCGTGCCCTGCACGGTGATGTCCTCGCCGAGCCTTGCGGCGGGCTGGGATCGCGGGAGACCGATACCGGTCAGGCTCGGCAAGCTGCCGGCGAAAGTCGTCACGCCGCGGTCGCCCTGGCCGCGCTGCAGCACCGGCAGCGGCGATCGGATCGGCGCCAGGCTGTCGATAAGGACGACGGTGACTTCATAGGCGGCCGAGATGCGGTACTGGCTCTGAAAGATCATCCAGAGCTTGGATAATTCGTCGACGCTAAACGGCAGCATGGTGACGCGCAGCGATTCGAACTGGGCGCCGAGATCGTTCTTTGCGAGCGCGGCCGCGATCGCCGAGCGGTCGAGTACGGGATTGTCGTGCAACACGCTCATCGCGGTGCCGAGCACGCGGTGGTCGACGCCGTCGCCGACGTCGCCGCGTCCATAAGCGGTGATGAGATAGTGAAGGTTGAGCGGCAGAGGCGGTGCGGCGGCCTCCCCCGGGCGGACCTGGCCCGGCGTCGCGAGGTTGCGCCAGCCGCCGTTGATGACGGTCTGATAGAGAAAGAGGTTGAGCTGCGATTTGGTGACGTTCTTGCGCGCCAGGTCGAGCGGCTGCGTCGTCACCTCGAGATCGGAGAGGTCCGTGTCGAGCAGCGGGATCTGTGTCTGCAGCAGATTGCGCAGTGTAGCTGTGGTCGCGGCAAAGGCGAGAGAATTGCTCATTGTCCGGTCCGCCGCTTCAGATAATCGTCGAGGCTCAGGGGCTTCTGGCCGCGCCGTTCCACGCTTCGCGCCTGTACCTGCGCCGCGCGCACTTCGACACGTCCGATGGTGACGTTTACGACAGTGGGGCCCTGCTGCGTCGCCTCCGGCGCGATTACGACGGCCTCGGTCGGCGCCGCATCCAGCGAGAACTGCGCGATGATCTCCTGCGCGATCGGCTTGGCAAGCAGCGCCGCAGGGCCCTCCTCGACGGAGGGCCTAGTTTCTCGGGCGATCCGCTCGGGTGCCACGCGCTGAGCGGGTGATCGCCGCGCCGTTATGGGGATCGCCGCTTGCGGTTCGAGCCCGACTGGGTCGTGCACGAACCCCGCAGCCGCGTCCGCTTCGCGGCTCGCGACGTGCGCAGGCACCTCGACGTTCACCTGCAGGGATCGGCGCGCCAGGGGCACCGGCGGCGCGACGCTTGGCACCGGCCGTGCCGGCACGAGCGATGGCGCCTCAACGCGAGGTTCGGCGCACTCAGGCAGCGCGATGTCCGGCGGCGCTTGCGCGTCTGGAGGCGCGAGCGGGCGCGCGTCGATCTGCGACGGCTCCTCGGTCGCGTCGCGTCGCGGCTGGAAATCGCGGTAGGGCTCCTCGATCTCCCGCGGCGCGGGATCACTCCGGATGAGCATTCGTTCCAACGGCGGATCGCCGTTTGCGGGGCCCGACGTGCCAGTCTGCTCGTCCTGGCCTAACCAGGCGGTGGGAGCCGGCTCGAACAGAGATTGCTTGCGCGGCCGGAGGACCGGCTCGACGCCGAACGCCTCGTCGACCAGGCGGCCGAGAAAGTTCGGACGGAGCGACGTTTCGCTGATCGCGCCAGCTCCAGATAGATCCGCCGCCTTGTCGGGCTGAGCGCGAGAACGTCCGTCTCCCGCCAGCCATACGCGCGCGCCAGGCTGTGGACGTTGCGCAATGCCTCCTTCGCCCAGGCATGGATTTCCTGCCACAGGAAGTTCGCGACATCGAATGTCGGATGCCACGCATGGGCGCAGGACGGACAAGCCGTCTCGAAACGGATGTCGGCCTGCGGATCGGCGGTCGCCATCCGGGCGTCGATCGCGGCGACGATGGAGGGCGGCAACGCCGCCGCGTCGCCGCATTCGCCGTCCGGCGTGCGAAGATCGAGCAGGCAGCGTTGCAGAAGGGCCGCGGGCGCACGCTGCGGATGTTCGCGCAGGATCGCAAGCAGGTCGTCGCTCGCCGGCAGCCGGAACTGCGCCCGATAGCCCTCGGCTTCGACGCACAGCTCGGCATCGTCCGGCGCCGCCACGCGAATGTCGGTGACCGCAAAGGCGAGTTCCAGATCGGAACCGCAGCACGGACACTCCGCGACGAATGCGAGACCGGACCCGAATGCACGCTCGCGAAGGTCGAGCAGCAAAGCGTTGCGTCGTCCGATCGGGAGCGCGCCCAGCTCAGCGCCGTGCGTTTCGGGCATTGCCGCCGCGAGCAGACACAGCATCCGCGTCGGCAGCGGCTGGTGCTGCGCCTGCTCCCAGATGTCGAGCAGCTCGGGAGCCGGCGGCACGCGCATCGACCGTCAGCCTGCCGGCTCCGTGAAGCTCGGCTCGGTCGGTTCGGGCACCTCGTAGTCGCGCTCCCAGCCTTCGTTTTCGAGCTTGATGTGCTGGATCGCCACCGCATTGGCGTTGGCGTCGAGATCCGGCATCGCCTGCCATTCCGATACCCAGCAGCGGTAGATCTTGTAGGCGATCGCGAGCTGGCCCGCCTCGTTGTAGAACTCGAGATAGAGGTCCTTGCGGAAGTCCTTGAGCGAAACCTCCGAGCCGAGGCCGGAACCGTAGTTCCACACCTTGTTCGCCCATTGCTCGAAGGCGACGTCATGGGTGACGCCGCGCTCGAGCGTGATCGCGTCGTATTCCGTGCGGCCGGGCGATTTACGGCTCGAAGACGGATCGCCACCTTCGCGGTGCTTCACCACTTCGGTGGTGCGCTTCAGCCCCGTCACCTTGCTGATCCCTGCGACATAAATATTGTCCCATTTCAGCCGGAACTTGAAGTTCTTGTACGGGTCGAAGCGATATGAGTTGACGCTGAACTGAGCCATGACTTCCCTCGCTTAGGTCTGGATCTGTCCAGCCATCTGCTGGATTTGAAGAACAACGAATTCGGCGGGTTTCACCGGCGCGAAACCGACCACGATGTTGACGACGCCGAGATCGATGTCGTTCTTCGTCGTGGTTTCCTTGTCGCATTTGACGAAATAGGCGTCCTTCGCCGACGTTCCCTGGAAGGCGCCCTGGCGGAACAGCCCCTGCATGAAGGCGCCGATATTGAGGCGGATCTGTCCCCAGAGCGGCTCGTCGTTGGGCTCGAACACGACCCATTGCATGCCTCGATAGAGGCTCTCTTCGAGAAAGAGCGCCAGGCGGCGGACCGGGACGTATTTCCATTGATCGGCGAGCTGGTCGGAGCCGTTCGTCGTGCGCGCGCCCCATACCACCCTGCCGAAGGTGGAGAAGGCGCGCAGGCAGTTGACGCCCTTCTGGTTGAGGTTGCCGTTCTCGCCGTCGGTGAGGTCGACGCTGAGCCCGAGCGCGCCGACGAGCGTCGCGTTGATGCCCGCGGGCGCCTTCCAAACTCCGCGCGACGCGTCGGTGCGCGCCATCACGCCGGCGATCGCGCCACAGGCCGCGAAGGTGCCGATCTGGTTGTTGCGGAGCGGATCGCTCTCGAGCAGCATCGGGAAGTACAGCGCCGCGTTGGCGGAGGGTGACTGGCCCCAGGTCGTGCCCGCAATCCCCTTGGTCGCGTCGAGGACGGCCGCCTGGTTCGTCCAGGCCAGCAGCGGATCGAGGATGTGGAACGCCCGGCGGTCTTCGCAGTATTTGGTCGCGGCAATGCGCGTCTTGTCCCCGATGTCCTCGACGTCGCCGTTCTTATCGATGAACGGAGGGATGCACAGAAGATTGAACAGTTCGGCCCGGTCCAGAGCCCACAATCCGCGCTTGACGGCCTGCAGCGTCGCTGCGTCCGATATGTCGGCGTCGCCGATCGGATCGCCGTCCAGACCGCCGCCGAAGACGACCGCGCTCTTGGCGGCGACCGTCGTCGGCAATGTCCCCGCCGGGTCTAGAACGACCAGGTTGGAACTGTCCGCGAGTACATTCACAAAATAGCGCGGACTGGTCTTATCGAGCGAGAGGTTGAGGAACGTCTCGCTCACGCCGCTGCCGGTGTCCTTGATGGTCAGGTTGAAGACGATGGGCGGGCCGGCGGAGAAGATCTCCGTGGTGCCCTGCAGCTTGTTGCCCCATAGCCCGGCGCTCTGCGCAATCAGCGGCAGCGTGTCCACATTGGCTTTCGCGGGCACCGCGTTGCTGTGCGCCACGCGCACGATCAACGCCTGGCTGCCGCCGTTCTGGAAGAAATCGTAGACCGCATAGCCCACCGTGCTGCCCACCCAGAGACCGCCGAAGGTTCGGCTGAACTCCGCAAAACTCTGGACATTGACCGGCGTGTCGGTCTGTCCGCGCGGCGCGCTTCCGATGAACGCGGTGATCGAGGTTGCGACGCCGGTGATGGTGTGCACGCCGCTCGGCAACTCTTCTATATAGACACCAGGATAACTGAGGGGGACCGGCATTGAAAATTCCTTCCATTGTACGTTTCAAACGAAACAGCTCCTTCAGACGCTGGCGAGCCGGTGGTAGAAAACGGTTCCGTCCGCAAGTCGCGTGACGGCCACGAATCCCTCCGCCGCCAGCTTTTTGAGAACACGCTCGACGATCGCGCGGTCGGCGTTGCGGTCCTGCGGCGGCAACCACCAGCTCATAATTCCTCGCACGGTGTCGGCTGCGTCATGGTTCTGCGCGAGGTAGTGGAGGATGGTCACGCACCATCGAGACGGCGAGTACCGCGCGCGGCGCCATGCCCGCGGCAGCTCCCGCGACGCCCTCCGCGACGTTTCAGAGAACAACCTGCGGCGCGACCGCTGGCGCGCCATAAGTCTCGGTGAGATGCGTCTCCAGCTCGTTCATCACGATTGTCAGCGCGTGAGAAAGCATGCGTCCTCCCAATAAACGCCGCCCGCAAACAGCGGCTGAAAGTGGATCTGGTCATCACGCGCCGGCATGTGCTGGCGCCGGGGCTGGAGCGGGACCCGGGGCCGCTGCGGCCGCACCGCCGTTGGGAATAGAGTTCGAGCACCTTCTGCCGCCACGAGGCGCGGGCCTCGTCGAGCGCCTTCTGCGCCTGTGTCGCATCAGCCGCGGCTTTATCGGCAGCGATCTTGGCCAGCTTTTCGTTCTGGCTGGTGGTGCTCAGCGCCGACGCGCGGTTGTTGAGTTCAGTAGTATAGTCGTCCGGGGCCGGCAGGTTGATCTTATTCAGCAGATCGGTCATCACGAGTACCAGGAAATACATGCGAGCGACATTATTGGCCGCGCCTTCCTTGTCGGCCGAGGCACGGACCGAAGTCAGATCCTTCAGAATGGCGTCATTAGCGGCGGCGAGGCTGGCGTAGGTGCTGTAAGAGTTGGCTGCATCGGCGGCAGCGTCCTTGGCTTTCACCCAATCCTCCTGTTTTTCCGCAGGAGCCTTATTGGCTTTGTCGAGCACGTCCTGCAGATCGCCAAGCTCTTTCATCGCTTCATCTTTGGCGTCGCTGATCGTCTTGGGATCGGCGACGGTGGCTTTAAGCATCGTGGTCTTGGTCTTGACGTAGGCAGCGAGATCGGCCTGCTGCTGGTTGGCTGCCTGGATACTGTTCGTCCAGGCTTGTTTCTTCAGATCAATATCGGAGACCGTCTTGCTCAGATCCGCGATCTGATTCTTCAGCCGGTCAATTTCTTTAGCGAGATCAGTATTCTGGGATTGGTCGGCGACCAATTTGTCGGTCCATTCTTTGAGCTGATCGACGGGGCTTTTCGCGGGCATCATGTATCGCTCCTGCAGTTTTCGGCGCCCCTAGAGTAGATTTCGCGCGTCGTTCGGCTCTCTATTGTGCAGACTGAGAATGCTCGCCCCCGGGAGCGGTAGTGCTTGGACCCAGAATAATTTCCAACCTGTGAGGGACGCTATCCACCTCTAGATCGAAAAGGGGTGGGACATGGATCTACACCTTCGAGGCTGCGGCGGCTTTATGTCCTTCCAACATGGAAAAAATGGAATTGCTACAATTACAACCCGATCATGGGTATCCGTCAAGCTCTAAGTCCGTAGGTATAAGTTGGTGGCATGTCACCAGGTCCGCAGCTGTAGCCTGCCCCACAGCGCTTCCAGCGCTTATTCGCGTTCGCCTTCACTACGGGGGCAATCCGACGTCTCGCCTTTGTCATCGCTCGCTCCGTCTTTTAAACGGAGCTGCTGTCCGGCAGCTTACGTCAGAGTTCTCAAATATAGATTCCGCTTCAAATCCCATCGATCGTCAAGATCCGATGATGGCGTCGACCAATGTTCTTGGGGAGACGTCGAGCAAAGCAGTACGCCGACGCGGCATGCGGTAAACGAATCCGTCGCGTGCGTCGCTCGAGAAAGCGATTACTTTCGCTCTTGGTATAATTTTTGCGAGCCCTAGCCCGATTTCGTCTCCTTCGTTCCTGCGAAGCTTGATCAGAATGAGGTCCGGCGCGAGTTGCTGTAATTGGTCCTTGAGTTCATCGTGGGTATCGAACTCCCCAACCACGTCGAGGGTCCCCTGCCCAACCATCAATTCCGTGAGAATATCACGGAAAATGGGCGGCATTGCAATCATCACCGTCCGGATCCCGACCATGAGTGAATTCCTAAACAAGAACATTCGCGAGCGTGCGCAGGGAATGCACTCGCGCGAAATCAATCTTTAGGTAGAGATTGGATCGAGGAGCGGAAGGAAAAGCTTGTCGCCATGCCGGCTCAGGAGAGCTTCTAATTGGAGAGGTGCGGATTTTGGTCAGGTGCTCAAACCGCTGTCCCCAGCGAGGTCGGGCGAGCAACGGCTATGCGACTGGATCGAACCTGACATTCGAATCCCGATAGGGATTCCGGCCGGACTTGCGCCGTGCGAGTCTGGGGCAGAAGAAGCGGCGTCACGTTTTCCGTCACATCCGCCGGCCTTGAACGGCTTCGTGTCTTGGTTAGCGACCGGAACGCTCCACAGAAGCATATGTGGCGGACGCAGATCTGTTGCTGAGCGCCGAAGGGGTGGGGACGAAGGCGATCATGCGGGAGACAGGTAAGACCTGCATCTGGCGCCGAGCGCTTCGAAGGACTGCTGCGCGACAAGACGAGGCCTTCGCGCATTCCGAAACTCGATCCCGCTGTCGCCTAGCGGGTCGTGGCGCTGACGATGGAGCCGCCGTCGGCCAAAGCCACGCGTTGGTCGGGCACGGCAATCGCGGAGGCCACCGGCGTGAGTGTCTCTTCCGTGCAGCGCTTGGCGCGCCTATCGGCCCCAGCTGCATCGCACCTGGCAGTTCAAGCTGTCCAAAGACCCCCGTTCGTGGACAAGCTGCGCGACGTGGACGATCTCTATCTCGATCCGCACGCGCACGCTGTCGTCCTTTCCATCGATGAGAAGAGTCGGATCCAGGCTTGCGGAAACGCAGTGATCTTTTCGGCCTAGATTAAGTCGCCTCGGATTGTCTCCTGGTGTGGCAAGATCCCCCCGGCCGTAGCGAACGACGACGCGTTGGCCCGAATCCAGTACGGCACTTGGCTGCGCCGTTCCAGCATAAGCTTGTTCAGCACGTTGTGGACGTGCGACTTGGTGGTCGCCAAACCAATGTTAAGACGTCTCGCGATATCTTTGTTACTCAACCCCGCGCCAAGGCACCGGACGATGTCATGTTCACGTGCTGTGAGTATGGGCTGCCGCTCGGGATCGGATTGTCGCCCCGAACGTGACTGCCCGGCAGCAATCCGACGCAACAGACCTCCCGCGACGCGTCTCGAACAGACCTGCTCTCCGCGGAGGATGCAGTCGATGAAGTCGACTACATCGCTGAGCGACGCGCTGCGTGGCACGTAGCCGCAGGCCCCGGCCTCAGCCCATCTGATCACCGCGTCCTCTGAATTGCTCAACGCGAAGGCTATAATCTGAACTGCTGGCGACAGTTCTCGCAACCGTAAGACCGCATTGGTCCCTTCGGGCAAAGCACTGTCGACGAGAGCGATCTGCGCGGTCTGCGATGTCGCGATCTCAAGCGCCTCCTCGAGTTCGGCCGACGATGCCGACAACCGAAAAAGAGCTGTCTCTAGCGAGCACCTCTGCCAGACCTTCGCGTAGGATACGAATATCCGACACGACCAGTATTCGACGCGGTGTCGGCCCCTCCGCAGAGACTGCCTCCATGTGCCAGGCCAGATTACCCTTCAAGCCTGGAACGTCGCCCTTATCCAAATCGCCCATGAGGATGTCCAAAATGGGTATCTGACAATAGAGTATACGTATTTATTCCGGCTATTGATGTTGTATTGAGAATGAATCTCAAACTCAGCCACGCGCCTTGTAGGTGGTAATAAACCTAACGGTATTGAATAAGCTATGTCATTAGCTAACAAACGAGCCGACAGGAGGGGCCAGGACAGCCTCGTCTTGCCAAGACGTGACACCGGCAACACAGATTCTCGACTTACGAGTGCGGTCAAGCTCAAGTAAAAAGTCAATACGTAGTTTTACCCATTCGAGATGGGGAAATGCGCGCCGAGCCACGGCAGACCAAGCGGCAGGGTTACGGAAGACCGCGCGGCGCCGCCGAGCAGCACATTTAGCGCCGCGCTAAACAACAGCAGCGAAACAACAAGGGTCGCGCCATAGTGTATATTGCGTTGATGGCCATCGCGGCTTGGCGGCTTCGAATCGAGGGATTTCGCTAGTGAATTTCAAAGATGTTTATGGGCGGAACGCGAACACTAACAAATTGTCGCTATCTGCCCGCAAGCCTCAGATTTAACTCGCTTTCGCCTCGCAAGAGAGCAATGGTCATGCTGTGGTCACGGGCGCTCAGGCACCTGCGGCTTACCGCCGATAGGTTGATTGTTGAATTCTTCGGCCTCGCCCGGCTCGTCTCCGGTCCGGGCCTCGCGGTGGTGACGGCGACAGCGCCGTCAAACCCGAGAGGATGATTTCGATGAATTCCCCTGCCAAACTTACTGACACGCAATTTTCGATTCTGTCCGAGGCGTCACAACGCAAGGATCGCTGCCTCATCCCGCCGAAGACCCTGAAGGCCGCCGCGACGCAGAAGGTCGCGGCCAAGCTTCTGAAGGCTGGCCTCGTCCGCGAGATCAAGGCGAAGGCCGGGGTGGAAGCCTGGCGGCGCCGCGACGAGACGGGCGAAGCGTAGTCGTTGAAATTGACCGACGTCGGACTGAAGGCTATCGGCCGAGGAGCGCGGCTCGCGATCCATACCCAGCATGGCCGTTCCGCGGAACACGAACGAGGTTTCGTCGAAAGCGAAGACCGTTGCAAATATGGCGGCGGCCTGGAGCGTAACGGCCCCAGCAACAGCGACGGCGCCCCGCCAGGGCACGAAGATCGCGCGCGTAATTGAGTTGCTTCACCGCGATCAGGGCGCGAAGTTGGACGAGCTGATCGCCGCCACGGGGTGGTTGCCCCATACCGCGCGAGCCGCGCTGACCGGCCTTCGTCATCGCGGCTACGAGGTTCGCCTGGAGCGTGGCGAGAACGGGCGCGCTTCGGTCTACCGAGCCTTGGCGACCCTCGCACTCGCTTCGTAGTCTCGATGCGATCAAGTGGGAAATGCTTAGCGCGGCTGCCGACCGACAATTCGGCCGCCGCGCCGCATGGACGGACCGCCGCCGCCAGCCTTGATCAGGACGACTCCGGCGCGATGAACGGTCTCGAAAATGGGGCCAGGGCTGCGGCGAAGGCGTCGGACGGCGCGAGCCGGTTGTCGGACCGCCTGGCGGCCTTGGCTGATCTCAGCCTCGGCGACCTGCGCCTCGAATGGCGGCGACTCTTTCGCGCCGACCCGCCAAGGCTGAGCCGCGATATCATGATCCGGGCTATTGCCTACCGGCTGCAGGAGATCGCCCATGGCGGCGCGTCCAAGGCGACGCTGCGCCGGCTAGCGACCTTGGCCGCGGAGTTCGAAAAGGGCGGAACGATTGCGCCGCCTCCGAGCCCCAAGATCAAACCCGGATCGCGCCTGGTTCGCGAATGGCATGGGCGAACCCACACGGTCAGCGTTACTGACGACGGCTTCGAGTTCCAAGGCAAGGCCTACCGTTCGCTGACCAAGATCGCGCACGACATTACCGGCGCCAGATGGTCCGGGCCTCGATTCTTCGGGCTGACGCAAAGGTCAGCGACTGGAGCAGCGGCGCCCGACAATCTCTTGACCGGCTAGGAGATGAAGTCGGAGAACCCAAATGGTTGAACTCCGTCAAACAAACTCCCCAGCACGCGCGAAGGTCCGCTGCGCCGTCTACACCCGCAAATCTTCGGAGGAAGGCCTCGAGCAGGCGTTCAATTCTCTCGATGCGCAGCGCGAAGCCTGTGAGGCCTACATCACGAGCCAAAAGCATGAAGGTCGGACCGCTCTCGCCACCCTTTATGACGACGGAGCTTATTCCGGAGGCACGATGGATCGTCCGGCGCTGCAACGGCTGCTGGACGACATTCGCGCTGGCAAGGTTGACGTGGTCGTCGTCTACAAGGTCGATCGGCTGACGCGATCGCTGGCTGATTTCGCCAAGATTATCGAGGTCTTCTACCAAATCTCTGAAGGGATGACTCGGTTGGGATTCCTGACTCGCCTGGCGTCTGATTCAAGGTGGCGAACAGAGGAGGTTCGCCATGCCCATTCCGCTTCGGGGCGATTATGACGCTGAGATGGTGAGAGCTGCGGCCAAGCGGTCGAAGGACGGGCCGCAGGCCAGGCGGCTTTTGGCTCTGGCGGCGGTTTACGAAGGCGCGACGCGCACCGAGGCGGCGAAGATCGGCGGGGTGACGCTTCAAATCATTCGCGATTGGGTGATGAAGTTCAACGCCCATGGACCGGAAGGCTTGATTGATCGCAAGCCGCCCGGACAGGCTCCCCGGCTGAACGGCGCACACCGCGCCGCGCTCGCCGCGATCATCGAGAGCGGCCCGATCCCGGCGGTTCATGGGGTCGTGCGCTGGCGGATTGTCGATCTCTGCCAATGGATTTTCGAGGAGTTTCGCGTCGTCGTCGCCAAGCAGACGTTGAGCCGCGAACTGCGCGCCATGGGTTATCGCAAGCTCTCGGCCCGTCCCCGCCATCATGCTCAGGCCGCAGGCGCGATCGAAGATTTTAAAAAAGCTTTTCCGCGCGCCTGGAAGCGATCGGGCGCGAGAAGGACGTCGAGCCCAGCGCCATAGAGGTCTGGTTCGCCGACGAGGCGCGCGTCGGCCAGAAGAACAAGATCACCCGGCGCTGGGCCAAGCGCGGCGCGCGTCCAAGCGCTCCCAAAGATCAGCGAACCGCCTCGGCTTATATCTTCGGCGCGATCTGTCCCAAGGACGGCAAAGGCGCGGCCCTGGTCATGCCACGCTGCAACACGGAGGCGATGAACCTCCATCTCGCCGAAATCGCCACCCAGATCGCGCCGAGAGCGCACGCCGTGCTGCTGGTCGATCAGGCCGGCTGGCATTTGTCCGGCAGATTGATCGTCCCGCCCAACATGACGCTGATCCCGTTCCCCGCAAAGTGCCCAGAGCTCAACCCGCAGGAAAACATCTGGCAGTTCCTGCGCGACAACTGGCTCTCAAATCGGATCTTCAATTGCTTCGACGACATCGTCGATCACTGCTGCGAAGCATGGAACAAGCTCATAAACCAGCCCTGGAGGATCATGTCGATCGGCCTTCGGGACTGGGCCTATCGGTCATGATCACCGAGTTCTTGGTATTCGACGCACAACGCGTGTCATTCGTGTCCGTCACGCAAGCCTTCAATACAACCTCAAGCATGGGTCGCCTCACGCTCAACGTGCTGCTCTCCTTCGCTCAGTTCGAGCGCGAGGTCACGGGAGAACGAATCCGCGACAAGATCGCCGCGTCGAAAAGGAAGGGCATGTGGATGGGCGGGCAGCCCGCGCTCGGCTACGACGTCAAGGAACGCAAACTCGTCGTCAATGAAGCGGAAGCGGAGACCGTGCGCGACATCTTTCGACGCTATATTAAACTGGGGACCGTGCGCGCCTTGCGGGATGATCTCGCCGCCGCAGGCGTCGTCAGCAAACGCCGCACGGCGGCGGATGGGAGCGCCTATGGCGGCCAGCGGTTTTCGCGCGGCGCGCTCTATCTGATGTTGAAGAACCGGATCTAGCGAGGCAACATCGTCTACAAGGGCATTGCCTTCCCGGGAGAACATGCAGCGATCGTCGACGAAGAGTTGTGGGGCCGAGTGCAGAGCCATCTCGAAGTGAACCGGATCGAGCGGCGGGAAGGTGACAAGGCCCGCGAACCAAGCTTGCTGGCCGGCATCGTCTTCGACGCCAGTTCCGAACCCATGACACCGACCCACGCGATCAAGAAGGGAACCCGGTATCGCTACTATATCTCACGCCGCCTCATCACCGACCCTGCAACAGCCAGTTCCCAGGGTCAGCGGGTTCCGGCGTCAAATCTCGAGGCCCTCGTCATCGGCCGCCTGCGTGCTCTCTTAGGCGATCCCGTCGAAATCCTGAACGCGACTGCGAACGAGGAAAGCGATGCGCCGATGCAGAAGAGGTTGAGGGACGCGGCGGCGGCGCTCTCCGCCCGTTGGGAACATTTGCCGACCGAGAGGCAGTGTGACTTTGCGCGCTCCATCCTCATCAGGGTGCAGGTTCACGCGGATCGCATTGACCTTGACGTCGGCTCGGCCCGTGTAGCGAGCTGGCTTTTGAATCAAGGCGTCGGCGAGGGAGTTGTCGATCGGAATCGAGCGTCGAATGCGAACTCGGATGGCTCCGAAGAAACTTTGATTAGGCTCAGCGTTCCCGCGAGCCTGAAGCGAACCGGCAAAGAGATGAAGTTCATCGTCGATGGCGTCGCGAATTCCGCCCCAGCGGATACGACCTTGATCCGGTTGCTCGTGCGAAGCCAGAGAATCGCCAAGCGAATGTTCGAGCCGAACTGTCCGCCACTCGATGCCGTCGCGCGCGAGGAACGGGTCACGGCTTCGTACGCGACGCGCCTTGTGCGGTTGGCTTTCCTCGCCCCTGATATTGTCGCCACGATCCTTGCAGGGAAGCAACCGTCTGGGCTCACCGCCAACAAGCTGATGGCCGACACCCGTCTGCCCCTCGAGTGGCAGGATCAGCGAGCCGCGCTGGGGTTCACCTAACCGGATAGTCCATCCCTTACGATTCGATCCCTGGCTCCGAACTCCTGCGCTCCTCGCGCGGCGATGCGCCCCGGGGAGAGAAATGTTCGGCAAGGGCCTGCCGCTTGTTGCGTTAGAGAATAGCTGCCGCACCGGGAGACGCGAGGCCGGAAAGATGGTTCCCGGGAACCGAGCAGTCAGAGACGCCCGTACCACCGAAAAGTCACTCCGAGACTTAAAGCCTTGAGACTTCTGAGAAAAACCCACTTTGGCGTCTCTCCCGTACTGACTTTTCGCAACGTCCTGACAAGTCCCGGACATGTCGCAGGAAATTAGGTCGCTGGGACTAATAAAACGTCGTTATATCAATAGCTTAACTCGTGGCGGAGAGGGAGGGATTCGAACCCCCGGTACACTTGCGCGTACTCCGCATTTCGAGTGCGGCGCGATCGACCACTCTGCCACCTCTCCGGGGCCAGCGGTGAGGCGCTGAAACGCTCGCCGCAGGGTCGCGAGCCGCTTAGCATGGGCGGTCACCGCCGGCAAGACAGCCGCGCGCCTCTTGGAAGCGGAAACGCTGGTGAACGCCGCCTAACGGCCGGCCTCAACGCCCTCCCAGGCGATATGCGCCACCAGCGGGACGGACTCGCCCAATCGTCGGGCGAGCTCCGGATTCGAAGCGTTGCCATCGAGCGAACGCTTATAGACGCCCTGGTGGATGGCGATGCTGCGGAAGAAGCTGAAGGCTATGAGGAAAGTCCAGTCGGGGATGCTCTCGAGCCCCATTCGCTGGCAATAGGCGGCGACATACTCGCCCTCGGTCGGTATGCCGTTCGCGCTGCGGTCGACGCCGTCCAATCCGCGATACTTGCCCGCTGGCAACCGCCACTGCATGCATTGGTAGGCGAGATCGGCGAACGGATGGCCGAGGGTCGACAGCTCCCAGTCGAGGACCGCAAGCAGGCGCGGCGCGCTTGAGTCGAAGATCATGTTGTCGATGCGCCAGTCGCCGTGCACCAGCGCGACGCGGCCGTCGTCCGCCGGGATCCTGTCCGCAAGCCAGGCGATCAGGCGCTCCATGTCCTCCATCCGCGCCGTTTCGCTGGCCCGGTACTGGTCGGTCCAGCGTTGGTATTGACGGGTGAAGTAGCTGCCCGGCTTGCCGTAATCCGACAGGCCCACAGCGGCGATGTCGATTGAGTGCAGGCGCGCGAGGCCCTCGTTCATGGCGTCATAGACCGCGCGCCGATCCTCGCGCGGAAGGTCGGGCAGCGCCGGGTCCCAGAGGACCCGCCCGCCGATGAAGGCCATGAGATAGAAGGCCGTCCCGATCACGCCCTCGTCTTCACACAGCGCAAGCGCCCGCGGGGCGGGATATTTCACCCCTTCCAGCGCCTTCAGCACCCGGAACTCGCGCTCGATCAGATGCGCGCTCTTGAGCAGCTTGCCGGGCGGCTTGCGGCGCAGCACGTAGCGGCCGCTCGCGGCGTCGATCAGATAGGTCGGGTTCGACTGTCCGGTGGGGAATTTCTTCACCACGCTTGGGCCGCGCCAGCCCTCGATGTGGGCGCCCGCCCACGCGTCGAGCGCGCTCGTATCCTCGGGGAACGCGCCGCTCACCGCGCGCCCGCCTCCTCGTTGGTGTAGCGCTTCATCTCGGCTTTCGCGATCACCCGCCGGTGCACGGCGTCGGGCCCGTCGGCGAGGCGCAACGTGCGCACATGGGTCCACATGCGGGCGAGCGGGAAATCCTGACTGACGCCGGCGCCCCCGTGCAATTGCACCGCCTGATCGATCACTTCGAGCGCGATGCGCGGGGCGATGACCTTGATCTGCGAGATGAGCGGCGCCGCGGCGCGCGCGCCTTGCGTGTCCATGGCCCAGGCGGCTTTCAGGCACAGCAGGCGGGCCATTTCGATGCTCATGCGCGCTTCGGCGATGATGTCGGGGTTGGCGCCGAGACGCGAGAGCTTCTGGCCGAACGCCGTGCGCGCCGCGGCGCGCCGGCACATCGCCTCGAGCGCCCGCTCGGCCTGGCCGATCGCGCGCATGCAATGGTGGATGCGCCCCGGCCCGAGCCGTCCCTGCGCGATCTCGAAGCCGCGTCCGCGGCCGAGGATCATGGCGTCCTTGGGCAGGCGGACGTCGCGAAAGCGGATGTGCATGTGGCCGTGCGGCGCGTCGTCGTCGCCATAGACCTTCATCGCTCTTAAGATCTCGATGCCCTTCGTCGCAGCGGGCGCGAGCAGCATCGAATGGCGCGCGTGCGGCGTGGCGTCGGGATCGGTCAGCGCCATGGTGATATAGAGCGAGCAGCGCGGATCGCCGGCGCCGGACGACCACCACTTCTCGCCATTGAGCACCCATTCGTCGCCGTCAAGGCGCGCATCCATGGCGATGTTGGTCGCATCCGACGAGGCGACGCCGGGTTCGGTCATGAGATACGCCGAACGCGCGCGCCCTTCGAGAAGATCGGGCAGCCAGCGCGCCTTCTGCTCGGGCGAGCCGAAGCGCTCGAGCACCTCCATGTTGCCGGTGTCGGGGGCGGAGCAATTGAAGACCTCGGAGGCGAGCGGCGACCAGCCCATTTCCTCGGCGAGATAGGCGTATTCGACGGTGGTCAGGCCGAAGCCCTTGTCGGGGCCGGTGAGCCAGAAATTCCACAGGCCTTTGGAGCGCGCCTTGGCTTTCAGCGATTCCAGGATCTCGACCATGCGCTTGGTCGGCTTGAAGCGATCGCCCTCGCGGCCGACCTCGGCATGGTATTCGTCCTCGAGCGGCATGATCTCGTCGCGCACCATCGCCCGGACGGCGGCGATGAGCGGACTGATTTTGTCGGTGACGCCGAGATCCACGGAATCCTCCCTCGAGTTGCCGGCGCGATATGACGCGCAAACGGCGCGGCCGGCAAGCGAGATCAGCGCGACAGCGTTGCCCCTCGTCGGGTCGCGTGGCGGCGTCGGGAGTCACGAAATAAATGCAAGCAAACGCAAATAAATGAAAATAAAAGTAAGCAAAATGCCTTTCTTTTACTTACGTTTATTTTTTCGAATTGGGACTTTTCAATGAGTTACGGCCAATTCAAATAAAAAAATTCGTCTGGCACTTGTTCTCGCGCCGCCTGCGTCGCGGGGTGTGCTCCCTTCGCCGGGAGCTGGCGCTCCCGAACGCCGATGGATTTGAACGGACCGGCGTCTCGATGGTCGGAGCCCTTCGCCCTGGCGGCGGGGAGCGCCAATTGGCCCATGGCGAGATGCATGGCCGTCTCGTCGCGTTCGGCTTCGGGATCGAACACCCGTGCGGCCTGTTCGAGCGCGGCCAGGTCCATTCGTGCGGCGTCGATCCTTGCTTCATAGGCAGCGATCGTCTCCGCGATCTCGTCCCGTTTGCGGCGCAGGGCGGAAGCGATGTCCATCCCGGTAAATCTAGAACAAAAGAGGAACTATGTCAACGCTAATTTCTGAATTATCGCAGGCCTTGTTCCCCCTAAGCCAAGGAAAAGGCGCGGAAAATGAGCTTCCGCTTAAGCCGTCGAAGAGTTCAGAGAAAGCGGGCCTCTTTCTCTTTCGAACGGAGAATGGCAATGGTTTCTTGTATTATCTCCGCACAGCGCTCGACGAAATTATCATCAACATCAATAAGAACAGATACCAATTCCGACACGTCACCCTCAAAAAAGAAGGCTTCGTCAGGCAATTTAATTTTGAATTCGAGCTCTGGCGCTCTTTTCTCCAGCTGGTGGTAACTAGAGCCTCTTCCGTGCTTTAACACGTTTACAACTAATCGGTAGTCACTGAATACCTGAGCTAATTTATGTTCATCATGTTGCTTTAGAAATTTCTCTAATTCATCAAAGGCGAACCTCTCTTTCCAGCCCATCCCGACTTGAAGAAACGATTCATAAAGAGAAAACATTCCTGTGACCAGTATAGCCTTATGTAATCGTATAACTCGTAATGCAACAACAAGTGGGGTTGCTGCGCTAGTTTCAAGTTTTCTAAGAACATCATTCTCTACGTCCCGTGCGTGATTCAGCGTAAATTGTGCACAGCGCGTTAGTAGACCAATGTCAGACGGCATCACGGGTTTAGCCCTCCTATTTCAGCGCCCGCCGCAGCGTGACGGGATCGACCCCGAGCAGCGCCGCCGCCCCGGCCCGTGTTTCCTTGCCTTCCGCGATCAGCGCCCGCGCATGGTCGAGCTTGTGCGGCGTCAGCTTGCGCGGCCTGCCGACATGACGGCCCCGGCGCTTCGCCGCCGCCATCCCCGCAATCGTCCGTTCGCGGGTCAATTCGCTTTCGAATTCCGCCAGACCGGCGAACACCGCGAAAATAAGCCGCCCCTCCGGCTTCGTGGTGTCGATTGTCGCGCCCACGCCGGTCGGCACCTTGAGGCCCGCGTCCTTGGCCCGCAGGACTTTCATGAGGTCCACAGGGAGCGCCCGAGCCCGTCAAGCTTCCAAGCCACCAGCACATCATCGGCGGCGCATCGGGCGAGCGCGTCAGCAAGGCCCTTGCGGTTTTCGTCCGACCCCGAGCCGGTATCCTCAAACACCGTCTCGCACCCCGCCGCCCGCAGCGCGTCATGGCAATCGCGTGCGCATATATCCCCGGAGAGGATTACACTGGACAAAAGGGGCAGGCTATCATGGATGTTCTTTGGCTCTTATAGCGCTAGGTGTTGGGAGTGAAATCTCGGAGCTTCGTGGGCGGGCCGTAAGGCGTCCTGGCCGGGCTTGACCCGGCCATCCACGCGATCGGGCGCGTTAACCGCCCGCGGGTGGGCAAAAAGCTAAGCAATACAGAGCACTGCCTTTGTCGGTCTTGCAGGGTCGCGGGGATGGCGGACTCGTCTCTGCCGGCTGCGTGGCGTGGATGGCCGGGTCAAGCCCGGCCAGGACGAGAAAAGTTCGGCGCGCAATGGGGAGGAGGCGAAACAACGGCTAGCGCTATAAGAGCCTGTTCTTTCTTACTGGACTTCCAAAAACTACAAGCAGGATATTCCAAAATTTCCGCGTGACATTTTAGTCCACTTGGTTGCTTGAGCCTGCGCCACCACCCGGCATCCTCGATGTCCAAAGCGCGGTGACTGGCGGCCGCGATCGGGCAGGGCGGACGGCGAGGAAATGCGACCCCGATGTCGCGCTTGACAATCAATACGTACGTACGTATTGTTCAGGCATGGCCAGATCATCGAACCGCGGCAACATCCTCCAGGCCGGCCTCAAAGTGATGTTCCGCAAAGGCTATGGCGGGGCAGGGGTGCGCGACATCGTCGCCGAGGCGCTAGCGCCGCAGGGCTCGTTCACCAACCACTTCCGCTCGAAGGAGGAGTTCGCGCGCGAGGTGCTCGACCTTTATTTCGCCGACCTCAAGCGGCTCGTCGCAGAAGTGCTGGGCGACACAAACCGTCGCCCGCGCCAACGTCTGAGGCGCTATCTCGACATCATCACCGATCGCCTCGTTGCGGCCGAGTTCAGCCGCGGCTGTCTGATCGGCGATTTCAGTCTCGAGGCCGCGCCGCAAAGCGAGATGCTTCGGACCCGGCTCCGCGAGATCTTCGCCGAATGGCGCGCGCCCTTCGCCGCATGCATCGCCGAAGGGCAGGCGGCTGGCGAAATTTCTGGGACCTTCGCTCCGCATGACCTCGCCGACTTCCTGCTCTCCTCCTGGGAGGGCGCGATCCTGCGTATGAAAGTCGAGCGCGACGCCGAACCGCTCGAGCGCTTCAAGCGCATCGTTTTCATGACAATATTCAAGGAGCCACGCCCATGAATGACGTCAGTCTGCCCAAGCTTTCCGTGCTCAATTCCGAGATGACCTACCGGGAGGCGGGCTCGCGCGACGCGCCGGTGGCGCTCTTTCTGCACGGCAATCCCACCTCATCCTACATATGGAGAAACATTATCCCGCTCGTCGCGCCGGTCGCCCATTGCATCGCGCCTGACCTCATCGGCTTCGGTCAGTCGGGCAAGCCGGACATCGCCTATCGGTTCGAAGACCACGTCCGTTACCTCGACGCCTTCATCGCAAAAATGGGGATCGGCTCGGCCACTCTCGTCGCGCAAGACTGGGGAAGCGGCCTCGCCTTTCACCTGGCGGAGCGGCGGCCGGATTTCGTGCGCGGTCTCGCGTTCATGGAGTTCATCCGGCCATTCCCGACCTGGGAGGAGTTTCTGCGCGGCTCGAAAGCGCGTGAGATCTTCCGCAAGTTTCGCACGCCTGGCGAAGGCGAGAGATTGATTCTCGAGAACAACGCTTTCGTCGAGCTGATGCCGGGAGCAATACGGCACAAGCTCACCGAGGAGGAGATGGCGGTCTATCGCGCGCCTTTCCCGACGCCGCAGTCGAGGAAACCGACCTGGCGCTTCCCCAACGAATTGCCAATCGCAGGCGATCCCGCCGACGTCTACGCCACGATGGAGCGCGCCCATGCCGCGCTTGCCGCCTCGACCTATCCGAAGCTCCTGTTCGCCGCCGAGCCCGGCGCGCTCGTCCCGCCAGCCTTCGCGGAAGAGCTAGCCGGCAAGCTCAACGACTGCCGGTTCGTCAAGCTCGGGGACGGCCTCCACTTCGTGCAGGAGGATCACCCTGAGACAATCGGCCGATCCGTCGCCGCGTTCATCGCCGAAGTCGAGATGGCCAAGCCGCCGCATCTCAACAACGTGACGCAGACGGTGTGAGGGCGCGCCGGTTGGCGCCTCATCGATATCCGAGTTGAGCGCCGAGTCGGCTGACGACGCTCCAGACGTCCAGTTCCCCCGACCAGCCAGGAGGCGGGTCCAGGGTCTCCGGAAGCTCGACCCTATGCGGCGCGGGATCCTTCAGGAAATCGGGATCGTTGCCTCCGACGACGCCGCTCGCTGGTGGTCCGAAACACGCAAAGGGCGAAGCTCCCGGATTCGCCATCACGCCGATTGCGGCATCGTCCGTGCGCAAGCCAAGCCATGCCGCGATCTCTCTTAGGGTAGTCCCCTGGTCGTTCAGCACGTCCTCTGAACGAATCCGCAAGTACTGAGAGCCCACAAGTCCGTCCGCGAACTGCAGAATGCGCGCATGCGTTACAAACCAGGCTTGGATTCCGGCCATGGGCTGGTCATCTGAGCCGGTACGTCCGGCGATCCGCTCCATATGCCTCGCCATGGATTGCTGGGTTGTCACCGGGTGCCGCGTCAGGTGCAGGTATCTCGCGCGAGGATAGGCGGCCGCCAGACGAGCCAGCGTCGCCTCGCTGTCGACATGCTCCGGCGATTTCTCGACACAGCATCGCGGGCGCATATGCTCCATGAGGACGTCGAACGCGTCGGCGCCGGACCAGTGTCGTCGCTCCCGGAGCCAGGCGCGCGCCATGGCCAGCGAGGTCAGCGTCTGCCCCCCGAACATGAACTCGGCGATCGCCCGCACGAGGCCCGGGCTTCGATGCGTCACTCCGCGCTCGATCCAGAAGCGGGGCACCGAGTCTTCCAGTTCGCCAAGGGTCGGATAGGCGAAGAGCTTGAGTTCCGGAACGTCCACGAGGTCCGGATGCCGGCCGATCATTGTCGTAACGACGGATGTGTGGGATCTCGCCGGCGCCAGCACGAACACCGGGGCGAAGCGGTCGGGCTCGCGCTTCGGCGCCAACGGGGCGAGGCCGGGGACGTCTCGATGCGAAAGTCGCAATGCGTCCGTCAACCGCTGTCCCGAAGGCGAAGCAAGGGGGCAGGGCACCTTATGCAAGCGCGGTCAGTGCACCTGAGGAGCGAGCACCGGGCCCGACGGACACGCGGCCTCGCTGGCGTCGCGCAGCAGGTAGATGTTCTCCGCAATGAACTGATTCCTGGCCTCTATCAGCCTTGCGATGCTCGTCTCGCAATAGTCGCGGATCTCATCCCGGTCCGGCGCGCTCGGATCGCCGGCGGCGAAGAACTCGGCGAAATGCTCGACCAGTCCGAGCAGGCGCTCGTTGCTCTGTCGGGTCAGCGCCTTGAGAACTCGCCTTATAGGCTTCAACACCCGTGACGCCGCGAACCAACCGGCAGATCATCTCGAACTCGTCCACAACGTAACTCAGTTGGTAGGACAGCCCCTCGCCATGCACCCAGGGGCGGACGACGCTAACGAGCTCGCGGTGGAAATCGTTGATCCGCGGATCGAGGAACACATAGTCCGGGCGCGTGATGTCGCCGCGCAAGCGGCCTTCCTTTTGCAGCTGATCGCGAATGGGCGTGCCGCCATAGGGGAGCATTCGGCTGAACGTGGCGCCGGCCGACCCATCGCCGACCATCTTGCGCAGGAAGCGCAGATTCTCGCCAATCGATTCGAAACTTGTCGACGGATCGAACAGCATGAAGCCATAGCCGAAGGCGATGCCCAGGCGTTTCAGCGTTTCGACGGCTTCGAGATTGCGTTCGGCGCTGATCTGCTTGTGCAGGACATCGAGGCCGCCTTCGGTCCCTGACTCGATTCCCATGTAGACGAGGAAGAGGCCCGCATCCCGCAGCATCGCGAACAGATCGGGATCCACATATTCCGCCCGGCAGCTGATCTTCCAGATCGTGCGTTCGGCAAGCCCGCTCTCGTGCAGCCGCTCGGTGAGTTCCGTCGCCCACCTCCGCCCAACCGCCTTCCACAGCGGAAAGTCATCATCTTGGAACAGGAAGACCCGCACGCCGTACCTGCGCTCGAGATCCAGCATCTCCTCGACGACCTTCGCCGGCTTGCGCACCCGCACCACCTTGCCTGGCGCTGTGCGATAGAAGGTGTGGATGGAGCAGAATGAACAGGTGCGCGCGCAACCACGGCTCGCGAGCACCGGAAGCGTCGCGAACCCTCCCATGCGCTCGGGCTCATAAGGGCGATAGGGAAATGGAAGCGAGTCGAGGTCGGGAACGAGCGCCCTAGGCGGGTTCGTTACGACCTTTCCGTCATCCAGATAGGCGATGCCGTCGAGACTGCGCCAGTCCGCGCCCGCTTTCAGGAGTTCGACGAGCTCGACCAGCGTCTGCTCGCCCTCATATCGGACCACGCTGTCGACCTCGGGAAAATGGGCGAGCGCCTCTTCATGGCACAAGCTGGCAAAATGTCCGCCCATCGTGAAGTGACTGGTGATTCCCGCCGCGCGGAGTTCAAGCGCGAACTTGCGAAACTGCGGCAGGAACGCCTGGAAGATGAGCGAGAACCCGACGACGAGCGGGCTATGCCCTTCAAGAGCCGCCACAATGCGATCAACGCCGTCGCGGATCTCGAACAGTTCGACGCTGTGCCCGCGGACGTGGGCCGCAGACGCCAGATAACCCATCCCGAGATTGCCCTGATCCTGGTAGCCGATCAAGGCGACGTCCAGGCGACCACGAGCCATGCGCGGCCAAGCTCCGCCAACAGAGGACAGTTAACCGGCAGCCTTGCCCCTTGCGATAAGCTCCGCCGCGCGGGCGAAGCCCTTCGCGAAATTCTCGTGGATGGAGCCCAAGGTCTCAAGCCGCACTACGGCCAGCTCTTTCTGAACCTCGTCGGCTAGCTTGTATTCCATGTCGATCGGGTCAGTGAAGATGTGTGGCGGCCGCCACGTCCACGCGGCGGCGACTTCTCGAATTTTGTCATCGAATGGCGGCATAAAATCCTCCCTGCCTAAGTCACAACACAAAAAAGATGTTTATCTCTATTGTCTAACACTGTTGTCGAGAACGCTAAAAGTCAAGGTAGTTGTCACTCAATCGGTAAAACTACCTAAAGCGAGCAAGCGCGTCACAAATCTGTTCGCGCCAAGCAGAATCGGACACGCCCACAGAGTTCGCGCGGCGCCCGATCCCGGCGCCACAAACGAGCCCTTCGCCGCTAAAGCCGAACCACCTCGCCGGTCCGCATGCTTTCGTCGGCGGCGAACACGATCCGGAGTGAGTTGATCGCGTCCTCGAGATGCTCGCTGAGATCGGCCTCGCCGCGGATCGCCTTGAGGAACAGGCGCTGCTCGCGTTCGCATAGCTCCTGATGGCCGGGCTCGTCCCTTGTCAATTCGATCTCGTCAGGATGCGCGAAGGCGCCATCGGCGTTGAGACCGGCGTGGTGGAGACGCAAGGTGTTGGTGCGGGTGTGGCTGTCGTGGTCGGCCGATTTGACCTCCGCATCCGCCTGCTCTTTGGCGACGATCGAGACGCAGCCCTTGGGTCCGATCATGTCCTTCACGAAGAAGGCGGTCTCGCTCATCATCGGCCCCCAGCCGGCCTCGTACCAGCCGACCGAGCCGTCGTCGAAGGCAAGGTGCAGATGGCCATAGTTGACCATTGACGGCGCAATCTCATCGGTGAGCCGCGCGCCAACCGCATGCACAGCGACCGGCTTCGCCCGCGTCACCTGGCACATCACGTCGACGTAGTGCACGCCGCAGTCGACGATCGGCGAGGTCGAGCGCATGAGATTCTTATGCACCTGCCAGAACGAGCCCGAGGATTGCTGATTGAGGTTCATGCGCATAACGAGGGGCTTGCCCAGCGTGCGGCCGATCTCGACGAAGCGCGTCCACGACGGATGCACGCGCAGGATGTAGCCGACCAGCAGCGCCTTGCGCGCTTCACGCGCCGCGGCGACGATCCGCTCGGCGGCTTCGAGCGTGTCGGCGAGCGGCTTTTCGCAGAATACATGCGCGCCCGCCACGAGCGCTTCGAGCGCCATCGGCGCGTGATGCTCGGTATAGGCTGAGATCGCGACAGCGTCGGGCTTGAGCGCGGCGAGGGCTTCGGTCAGCCGCTCGTAGCGCGGAACGCCGGGGAACTCCTGGTCGAGGTCGCTGCGCGTTGCGGCGTTGCGAGTGCATAAGCCGACGAGCTCGAAGCCGTCGATCGCCTGATAGGCGCGCGCGTGGCTCATGCCCATCGTGCCGAGGCCGACGACGAGGACGCGCTGGCGCTTCGTGGCCTGGCCGTTTGTCGCGCCCAATGCTCCCTCCATCTGGTCGGCCAAGATAGGCTACCTGCTAACCAGCAGAGCGGTCTACGTCGAGTTCGCGTGCTTTGCCGATTGATCAACTTGATTTTTGTTGCTACAATAATACGTGAAGATCGAGTTTGACCCGGCGAAGAGCGCGAGGAACGCCGAAGAGCGGGGATTGCCGTTCGAGTTGACTGCGGAGCTCGATTGGCATGCCGCGCGTGTGTGGCTCGATGAGCGGCGCGACTATGGCGAAGAGCGATATCTCGCTCTGGTTCCGAGGACCGGTAGGCTCTACGCCGTTTGTTACTGCGTTCGCGGCAGCGCGCGCCGGATCATCAGTTTTCGCAAGGCGAACAAACGAGAGGAGCAGCTCTATGCGAAGACCTTTGGCTGACAAGGATGGCGAGATTCGCGAGCTAACGGCCGAAGATATGCGTCTCTTCAAGCCGATTGCGGAAGTTGACGTCGGCATGGTCGAAGCCATGGCGGAGTTTCGCCGCAAGCTCGGTCGCCCGAAGACCGAGGCGCCGAAGGTCCATATCGGCTTCCGGTTGGCGTCGGACGTCGTCGCAAGCATCAAGGCGAGCGGGCGCGGTTATAATGCGCGTGTCGAGCAAGCTTTGCGCGAGGCCGGGTTTGGCGAAAAGATCAAGCGCGAAGCGTCTTTGACGATGACGAAGGCGGCCTCGGCGGCGAAAAAACGCCGCTCTGCGAAGCAAGGGACCAAGCCCGCCGCCAGCAAACGGCGGGCATGAGCTGCGGTCTTCAGGCGGGAAGTTGCGCGATCAGCCACTCGTGGGCCGGATCGTTGTGAAAGCGCCAGACGCGCTTCGGCCCTGCCATGACGTTGAGATAGTAGAGATCATAGCCGTGCGGCGCGCCGACCGGATGATAGCCTTTCGGCACCAGCACGACGTCGCCGTCGCTCACCGCAAGCGTTTCGTCGAGCGAACGGTCGTCGGTGTAAATGCGCTGGAAGGCGAAGCCCTGGGCAGGCTTCAGGCGGTGATAGTAGGTTTCCTCGAGATAGGATTCGTACGGCAGCGCGTCGCGATCGTGCTTGTGCGGCGGATAGCTCGACCAGTGGCCGCCGGGGGTGATGACTTCGACCACCAGCACGCTTTCGGCCTCGGCGTCTTCGGGCAGAACGTTGCGGACATGGCGCGTGTTCGAGCCCGATCCGCGAGTGAGCGTGCCGACGTCGTCCGGCTTGATGACGCGGGCCTTGAATTTGCCGCTTGCCGGCGCCAAGCACAACGCCAACTCGCAATCCGAGGCAGCCTGGATCGTCGCCGCGCTATGCGGGGGCAGATAGACCGACCAGGGCAACCCTTCGAACACACTCGCGCGCTCGCCAATAATCCCGGAATCGAAGCTGTCCGCGGTCACGCGCGCTTTGCCTGAGAGGATCACAACGCAGACCTCGTCGCCGCCGGTGTCGAGTCTGGACTTCGCGCTCTGCTTCAGCGTCCGTGTTTCGAAGCCGACATACCGCCATCCGGCGTTCGCCGGGGTGATGTGATGGCCGACGCCGTCGGCCCCGTGAGAAGGATGAACGAGCAGTTTCGATTGCCCCATGGCGTGCGCTCCGAAATGGGCTTCTCGGCCCTTACGCCGATCCCGCTTCCTTCAGCGCGGCGCGGATGTGCGCCACGCCCTTTTTCGCATAGGGCAGGGCGGGAGCTTTCTTTGGGTCCTGCTCGGCTTCGAGCACGACCCAGCCGGAATAGCCCTTGATCTCCTTGAACACCGAAACATAGTCGATCGAGCCGTCGCCCGGCACGGTATAGACGCCGAGCTCCTTGCCCTGGCCCAAGATCGAATCGAGGAAGCTCCAATCGCCGGCGTTCGATTCGCGCATTTTGGCTTCGCGCACGTCCTTGCAGTGCACGTGGGCGATGCGCGAGCGATAGGCGCGCGCGAGCCCCGCCGGATCGGCGCCGCCCCAGCGCGCATGGCCAGTGTCGAGCAGCAAATGCACGGCGGGCTTGGTGTGGGCCATCAATGCGTCGATGTCGCGCTCCGACTGTATGATCGTTCCCATATGATGATGATAGCAAAGCTTGAGGCCCTCGTCGGCGAGCCGCTGCGCGAACTCGGTCATCTTGGCGCCATATCCGGCCCAGTCGCCTTTGTGCAGCTGTGGGCGCTCGGACAGGGGCTTGGAGCGGTCGCCGTGTATGGCGTTCGACGTTTCGGCCACGATGATGATGTCGGACCCGGCGCCCTTGGTCATGGCGACATGCGGCTTCGCCGCCTTGAACTCGTCAAGCGCCGAGCGCTTGAGCAATTCGGCCGAATACCAGCCGCCAACGAAGGCAAGGCCAAACTGAGCGAGCTTGTCCTTCAGCGCCGCGCCGTCGCTGGGGAGCTTGTGACCCTTCTCCATGCCGACAACGCCCGCCTCTTTCGCCTGGGCGAGACAGGTCTCAAGCGGCGTGTCGCCGCCGATTTCCTGCAAGTCGTCATTGGTCCAGCCGATCGGATTGGCACCGATGCGAATGCTCATGCTTAATCTCCAACCCGCTGCAACGTCTTGCGCCTCCTCGTAGCCGCGGCGCGCGGCGTTGACCTCCTTGCGCTCGGAGACCGCCGGGACCGCGACGTCCCACCAGAAGCCGCCGGCGTCTGTCGATCCTATGGGATCGGTGTCGATGACAATGACCTGCGTCGACTTTGCGGCGCGCGCATTTCTGAACGCCGTCTCGAGGTCCGCGATCGACTTCACCTTCACGGATTCCGCCCCGAGCGCCCGCGCGTGGGCGACGAAGTCGACCTCCGGCAGCGCCTCGTGACGCGCATCGCTCAAAAGATTGTTGAACGGCGCGCCCCCGGTCGCCTGCTGCAGCCGGTTGATGCAGCCGAAGCCGCGGTTGTCGTTGACGACGATGATCAGCTTTTTGCCCAGCATCACGGACGTGGCGATCTCCGAATTCATCATGAGATAGGAGCCGTCGCCGAGCACCACCATCACCTCGCGGTCGGGGAGAGCCATCTTGACGCCGAGCCCGCCGGCGATCTCGTAGCCCATGCACGAATAGCCGTATTCGACATGGTAGCCGAGCGGCGCGCCCGTCCGCCACAGCTTGTGCAATTCGCCCGGCAGTCCGCCGGCGGCGCAGACGACGACGTCCGACTTCTCGCCCGCGCGCATGAGCGCGCCGAGCACTTCGGCGTCGGTCGGCGCGGGCGCGTTGGTCGGCGCGGTGTAGCGGGCGGCGGTCGTCTCCCACTCGGCCTTGACCCTCGCGGCTTCGTCGCTCCAGGCGCGCGGCGCCTTCCAGGCCTCGAGCTTGGAATCGAGCGTGGCGAGCGCCGTCCGCGCGTCGCCGACGACAGACAAAGCCTGATGTTTGGCCGCATCGAACGGCTGCACGTTGACGCTGATCAATCGCCGATCAGGGTTCTTGAACAAAGCCCAGGAGCCGGTGGTGAAGTCGGCGAACCGCGTGCCGACGCCGAGGATCACGTCCGCTTGCGCCGCGAGCGCGTTGGCCGCGCCGGTCCCGGTGACGCCGACCGCGCCCATGGCCAAAGGATGATCGACCGGCGTCGCCGACTTGCCGGCCTGCGTCTCGCCGACCGGAATTCCGCGCCTGGCGCAGAAGTCGATGAGCTCCCGCTCCGCATCGGAATAGAGGACGCCGCCGCCGCAGACCACGAACGGCTTCTTCGCCTTTTTCAAGAGCGTCGCCGCTTCCTCGATCTCGCGCGGGTCGGGCGCGACGCGGCGCATACGATGCACGCGCTCGTCGAAGAAGCTCGCTGGATAGTCATAGGCCTCGGTCTGCACGTCCTGGCAAAAGGCGAGCGTCACCGGCCCGCACTCGGCCGGATCGGTCAGCACCGCGATCGCCCGGCTCAGCGCCGGCACGATCTGCTCGGGGCGCGTGATGCGGTCGAAATAGCGCGACACGGGCGGAAACAGTCGTTGGCGCTCACCGTTCCGTCGCCGAAGTCCTCGACCTGTTGCAGAACGGGATCGGGCCTGCGGTTGGCGAACACATCGCCCGGGATCAGGAGCACCGGCAGGCGATTGACATGCGCGACCGCGGCGGCGGTGACCATGTTGGTCGCGCCGGGACCGATCGAACTGGTGCAGGCCATCATCCGCTGGCGGCGCGAGGCCTTGGCGAAGGCGATCGCGGCAAGCGCCATCGCCTGCTCGTTATGGGCGCGATAGGTCGGCAGGGCGTCGCGGACGGCGTAGAGCGCCTCGCCCATGCCGGCCACGTTGCCATGGCCGAAGATCGCGAACACGCCCTCGAACAGCCGCTGCTTGCGTCCGTCGATTTCGACTCGCTGGGCGCTCAGGAAGCGAACCATCGCTTGGGCGGCGGTCAACCGGATCGTTGTCATGGCGCTTCCCCGCTTTAATCAATGTTCATCGCTCAGGCGGCGATCCGATCGTCGTCTGACGCGTCATTTACCCGCGCGGCCCGAAGCGCGCCAGAGATCGCCCAACCGCGAAAACGCGCCGGCCATTCGCTCCGTCGCCTCGCGGTCGTCGATGCGGCCGGCGAACCACTCGACCGCCGGCTCGACGAAGATCGTGCGCCCGACCGCGAAGCCTTTGACCAGGCTGCAATCGCGCGCCAGCGCGAAGGCCTGCGCCAGATCCTTTTCCGGCGCCTCGAGCCCAAGCAGCATCATGCCGCGGCATAAGGGATCGCCAGTCTCGATCGCGCGCGCGACGTTGTCCCACGCGGCTTCTGCTGGGCTGGCCTTCCAGCTTCCACCAGTCCGGCTTGATCCCAATCTCATAAAGCCGCTCGATGACCCGGGCGATCGTGCGTTCGTCGACAGGCCCGTTCTTGCTCGCGATGATCTCGATCAACAATTCGCGCTCGAGCGTGCGCGCGGCGTCGTGCAGGCGCAGGAGCTCGCGCTCCTGCCGCGCCTTCATCTCCGGCGGATCGTCAGGGTGATAGAAGCACAGGCACTTGATCGTATGCGCGACCGGCCATTCGATGAGCTTGGCGCCGAGCGAGCCGCCGAACTCGAACTCGAGCGGGCGCGAGCCCGGCTCCTCGACCGGCCGGCCGATCCAGAAGCCATGATCGACGGCGCGGAACAGCGCCTCGCGTCCATATTTGCCGTCGAGCAGCATGCCATAGCCGGGCCGGCCCGCGGCGACCTTGGCCGCCGCCTCGACCGCGAGCAGCTTGAAGTCGCTGATGCGCTCGCGAGGCGCGCCGGCGTCGTCGGCGATCTTCTCGAGTTGCGCGCGATGGTCGATCGCCAGCGCCATGATCGTCGGCGGCTCGCTGCGGCGCGTCGTCGCCCAGTGGATGTGATTGAGCGCCTCGTCGCGGCGCAGCGCCCGATGGGGCGAGCCGTGCTTGAGAAAGCGGCTAAGCTCGGCCCAGGTCGGATATTCGGCCGAGCACAAGAGACGCGAAACGGCGAAAGCCCCGTTGGCGTTGGCGTAGGCGCAGCAGGTCTCGAGCGGCTCGTCGCGCAGCCAGCCGCGCAGGAAGCCGGACATGAAGGCGTCGCCGGCGCCGAGCACGTTATAGACCTCGACCGGAAAGCCCGGACCCTTGACGCCGTGCTCGAGCGAATCGGGAATGGCGTCGGGAAAGACGACGCAGCCCATCGGGCCGCGCTTGAGCACCAGCGTCGCCTGGCTTGCCGCGCGCACCGCTTTCAGCGCGCGCGAGCGGATCGTCGGCGCCGCCGGCGATCATCATCTCCTCTTCGGTGCCGACGATGAGATCGCATTGCGGCAGGATGGCGCTGAAGCTCTTCGTGACCTCGCCCGACTTGATGTAGCGCTCCTCGCCGGCGCCATGACCGGCGAGCCCCCACAGGTTCGGCCGGTAGTCGATGTCGAACACGACCTTGCGGCCGGCGGCGCGCGCGATCCGCATCGCCTTGAGCTGCGCGGCGGCGGTGTTGGCGCGCGCGAAATGGGTGCCGCTCACCAGCACCGCCTTGGCGCTTTCGATGTAGTGCCGGATCGATGTCGCTCTCGTCGAGCGCGCTGTCGGCGCAATTGTCGCGATAGAAGATGAGCGGGAAGGTCTTTTCGTCGCGGATGCCGAGCAGCACGAGCGAGGTGAGCCGCACCGGATCGGTGTGGATTCCGGCGACGTCGACGCCCTCGCGCGCGCATTGCTCGCGGATGAAGCGGCCCATGTGCTCGTCGCCGACGCGGGTGATGAGGCCGCTCTTCAGCCCGAGACGCGCCGTGCCGATGGCGATGTTGGTCGGGCAGCCGCCGACCGCCTTGGAGAAGCTCGCCATATCCTCCAGACGGCCGCCGACCTGCGCGCCGTAGAGGTCGACCGACGAGCGGCCGATGGTGATGACGTCGAGGCGGGGATCAGGCGCCATGGGCTTCGCTCTCAAGGTTCGAGCGGCGGATCGCCGGTTCCGACGACGATCTGGTCGAAGTCGATGTTCGAGCCGGTCATGAGCCCCGACTCGTCCGAGCAGAGATAGGCGCAGGCGCGCGCCACTTCCTTCGGGTCGATCAGGCGTCCAAACGGCTTCGCCTTGACCGCCTCCTCGAGCCAGCCGTCCTTGGCGCCGTGATAGGTCTTCTGGATGTGGTCCTCGCCCGGCGTCGACATCCAGCCGATGTTGAGCCCGTTGACGCGGATGCGGAATTTGAGCAGCGAATGGGCGACGTTGCGGGTCAGCGTGGCGAGCGCGCCCTTGGAGGCGCAATAGGCGGTGATGAAGGGCTGGCCGCCATGCGCCGACATCGACTGGATGTTGACGATCGAGCCCGCGATCTTCTCGCGCCGCATGATCCGCACGCTCTCCTGAATGAGGAAGAACGGCGCGCGCACGTTGACGTCGAAGATCTCGTTGTAGCGCTCCTCGGTGGTGTCGAAAATGTTGCCGCGGTCGGTCAGCGCGGCGGCGTTGACCAGCGCGTCGACGCGGCCGAAGCGCTCGTCCGCCTTCGCGACCACCTTGCGGCAGTCGGCGACCTTGGCGAGATCCGCCTGGACGAAGACGGTCGGACAGCCCGCCGCCGAAATTTCGCTCGCGACCCGCTCGCCCGACTTGCGCGTTGCGGCCGCAGATCACGATCCCCGCCGCGCCGCGCTCGGCGAACAGCCGCGCGATGGCCTCGCCGAACCCTTGCGTGCCGCCGGTGACGATCGCGACCTTGCCGCTCAGATTCGCCGGCCCGCGATAGGCCGAGCGCGCAGACGCGCCGGCCTCGGGCGCGGAGGTTTGGCCATGGGCGTTCTCTCCTCGGGGCTTTCGGGTCGCCGTCGGCGGGACGTCTTCGCCTGCGTCGCCTCGCGCTGAATGAAACAAAAATTCTATTCCCAAGTCAATATGGAACGTATATTCTTTTTCTCGACGAGGCGCGCATTGGGACGGAAGCGCCTCCAAAAAGGAGGAGCGCATGCGATTCGGGATCATCGGGGCGGGTCGGATCGGCAAGATCCATGGCGGCAACGTCGCGGCGCGCCCCGACAGCGAGGTGGCCTTCGTCGCCGACGCCGACCCGGCGGCGGCCGCCGCCCTGGCCAAGGCGACCGGCGCCAAGGTCGCCGACATCGACGCGATCCTCGCCTCCAAGGACGTCGACGCGGTCGCCATCTGCTCGCCGACCGACACCCACGCCGATCTCATCGAGCGCGCCGCGCGCGCCGGCAAGGCGATCTTCTGCGAGAAGCCGATCGACCTCGACGTCGACCGCGTCCGCGCCTGCCTCGAAGTCGTCAAGCAGACCGGCGCGACGCTGATGGTCGGCTTCAATCGCCGCTTCGATCCCAATTTCGCCGCGCTGCGCAAGCGGGTCGCGGAGGGCGCGATCGGCGCGCTCGAAATCGTCTCGATCACCTCGCGCGATCCCGCGCCGCCGCCGATCTCCTATATCGCCCGGTCGGGCGGCCTGTTCCGCGACATGATGATCCACGATTTCGACATGGCCCGGTTCGTCCTCGGCGAGGAGCCGGTTGCGGTCAGCGCGATGGGGTCGGCGCTGGTCGACAAGGCGATCGGGGAGGCCGGCGACATCGACACCGCCGTCGTCATCATGGAGACGGCGTCCGGCAAGGTGGCGCAGATCTCCAATTCGCGCCGCGCGACCTACGGCTACGACCAGCGGGTCGAGGCGCATGGCGTGAACGGCATGCTCCAGGCCGCGAATGTGCGCGAGACGACAGTCGAATGGGCCGGCGCGCACGGCTTCACCAGCGACAAGGCGCTCAACTTCTTCCTCGAGCGCTACGAGGCGGCCTATCGCAACGAGCTCGACGCTTTCATCGGCGCGGTGAAGGCCGGACAGAAAGCCTCGCCCGGACGGCGAAGACGGCCTCAAGGCGCTCCTGCTCGCGGACGCGGCCTACCGGTCCTGGAAGACCAAGCAGCGGGTCGCGGTCGGTTAACACTGTTCGCCGCGGCGCCGCTTGCGCCTCGAGCGGCATGGCCCTATAGGCGGCGGCGTCAACGGGAAGAAGGCATGGCGCAGGCCCAGAAACGACGCCCGGCTCTGAACTGGGCGCCGATCGAAGCGCCGCCGCCGAAGCCGCCGACATTCGTCGACCGTCTGATCGACGCCATTAGGCGTCACCGCTCGGCGCTTCGACGGCTCGGCGTGGCGGCGAGCGTCATCATCATCGCCGTTTCGCTCACCATCTTTCTGCACACGCTCGTCCGCATCGATCCGAACAAGTTCAAGGCCGCGATCGCCGGGACGAGCGGCGATCAGATCATGCTCTCCTTCGCCTTCACCGCGCTGAGCTATCTCGCGCTCACCGGCTATGACGGACTGGCGCTGCGCCATCTTGGGCATCAAGATTCCTTACCGGCTGACGGCGCTGGCGTCCTTCACCAGCTATGCGCTTTTCGTTCACGCTCGGCTTTCCGTTGGTGACGGGGGGCGCGGTCCGCTACTGGATCTACGGGCCGGCGGGGCTCTCCGCCGGCAAGGTCGCGAGCCTGACGATCGTGGCCGGGATCACCTTCTGGCTGGGCATGGGACTGGTGGTCGGAGCCGGGTTCCTGTCGGCGTCCGATCCGGTCGCCGACATCGATCATTTCCATCCGCTCGCCAATCGTCTGATCGGCGCCGGCGGTCATCGGCGCGCTGATCGTCTATCTCGCCTGGATCGCCCGCATGCGCTGGCGGGACGCGACGGTTCTCGGCGATTTCAAGCTTCCCGGCCCGCATGCTGACGCTGGGGCAAATGGCGCTCGGCGTCATCGACATCTGCTCGGCGTCGGCGGCGCTTTATGTTCTGCTGCCGCACGATCACCGGTTCGGTTTCCCCGCTTTCGCGACGCTTTACTCGTTCGCCTCCATGCTCGGCATCGCCAGCCACGCGCCCGGCGGCCTCGGCGTGTTCGAGGCGACGATCCTCCAGGGCGTCGGCGGCTCGCAGGACGCCGTGCTGGCCTCGCTCCTGCTCTTTCGTGGCGTCTATTACGCGTCCCTTTCATCGCCGCGATGGCGATGCTGGGCGGCGTCGAGGCGGTGCGCCGCTGGCGTTCGCTGCGCGAAGCGATGTCGGACCCGTCCGACGACTAGCGGGCCGGGCGATGAACAGCCTCGAGGCGCAAAAACTCGCCGACCTCGTGGGGTCGCCGTTCGCGGCGCAGCTGATCGGCGCGATGCCGGAGCCAGCGGTGATCGTCAGTTCGGACGAGCGCGCGGCGGCGGCCAACCAGCCGGCGCTCGATCTGTTGCCGGGCCTGAGGGTCGGCGATCCGTTCGTGCTGGGCTTGCGCGCCCCCGACGTCATCGACGCGCGCCGACGGGTGATGGCGAGCGGCGAGGCCGAGACGGTGCAGTGGAGCGAACGCGTGCCGGTCGAACGGCTGTTCGACGTCTCCGTCGCGCCGCTCGCGACCTCCGACGGGCGAAGTCGTCGCGACGCTGCTCACCCTGCGCGATCAGACCGAAGCCCGGCGCGTCGAGCGGCTGCGCGTCGACTTCATCGCCAACGCCAGTCATGAGCTGCGCACCCCGCTCGCCTCGCTGCTCGGCTTCATCGAGACCTTGCAAGGCTCGGCGCGCGATGACGCGAAGGCGCGCGACCGATTCCTCGCCATCATGCGCGAACAGGGGCGCCGCATGGCGCGGCTGATCGAAGACCTGCTGTCGCTGTCGCGCATCGAGCAGAAGCAGCACCTGAGGCCCGAAACCATCGTCGACCTGGCCCAGACGGCCCGCAGCGTCGTCGATGCGCTGACCCCGATGGCCCACGAACTCGGCGTCGAAATCCGTCTGAGCGCCGAGCAGCCGGTGATGGTGGCCGGCGACCGCGACGAACTCCTGCGCGTGGCCGAGAACCTGATCGAGAACGCGATCAAATACGGCGTCCGCGTCGATTCGGAGACCGCCCGCTTCGTCGACGTCGCGGTCTCGATGACGGAGAAGGAGGGCGCCTTGACCGTGCGGGACTACGGACACGGCATTGCGCCTGAGCACCTGCCGCGGCTGACCGAGCGGTTCTACCGCGTCGACGCCACCCAGAGCCGGGCCAAGAACGGCACCGGCCTCGGCCTCGCCATCGTCAAGCATATCCTGACCCGCCATCGCGGCCGGCTGACCATCACCAGCCGCGTCAACCACGGCTCCTCCTTCGTCGCCACGGTGCCGCTGCACCCGGCGCCGAAGCCGTGAGACGGCGCCGAAGCCGTGAGACGCACGCCCGCAAGTTCGGCTTTGGGGCCAAATAAATCCAAGCAGAACGAAGCACAGCCAAATAAAACCAAGCTATTTTGCTTGGTTTTATTCGTCCGAAATCCGGACTTTTCAATGGGTTACGCCGAATCCAAATAAAAAATCTTCCCCCCTGTCACAGTGTGGCTCAAAGATCACAATCGTGTTTATCCGCACTCTGTCCGCGCGGCCGGGCCGGCGCGACGCTCCCACCAACAGAAAGACGCTAGCACATATTCTGCTGTTCCGCAAGAAAATGCGGACTTTGCCCTCCTGAGGGCCCACCTTGCGCCCTCAGGTAGGTGGGAGAGTGCGCGGGGCTGCTTTGCTCCCCCACAATTCTGGCGAATTGATCCTCTTGCCGCCTTCATAGCAATCTGCAGCTACCCGCGCGCCCAAAATCCCACCGGGGGTGCGCCTGCTCTTTCGCCCCGTGCAGATCCCCAATGCGCGGGGCGATTGTCGCCAGGGACAACAATGGCTCGCAGTCTCCCATGCGCGGGGGCTTTGGGGTTGGTTTTCCGGCTACCGGTTTTTGCCTAGGGGCGCTCCGTCACATCTCTGATAGGTTAACCTCGTAACGGCGAGCCGCTCCTCAAGTGGCCTCTGGGGACCATGGTCTCGCTCGGAGCGCTCCCCATGGCTCTGAGCGGGGCCTCTTGCCGTCTGCGCGCGCCTATGGCGTCGTGACGCTTTCCGCCTCCGCCAGGCGATGTAGCTTCTGCAAGCTCACTGCATGGCCGTTTTGATCGAAGATTCTAACGCTCGGGCGCCTCAGCGAGATCAGGTCTATAACGCGTTTATACGCAGACCTTGCGTCCGCGCGCTGGTCGACGATCTCGCGAATGCCAGTGCCAGACGTGATAACGAAGCGCATGGTAACACTGTTAGCATGAGAAGAGGAGCGGTGTCACCGATGTGTCATACGCGGTCCGCTAACTCGGCTCGCCCTCGGCCGCCAGCTCAGAATGACGTCGCCGAAAGTCTCGCCGGAGGTTCGGAGCGCCCGCAGGTGGTTGACCTCGGCGCCATGACCGGCTTGGACTGCCGAGGCGATCGCGGCGTAGGCCTCGCGGGGGAAATGGCGTTCATGGCTGGCTAAACGCGCCGGCGCCCTGAATGGACCGATCCGAGGACCTTTTACATTCAGGCTGTGGAAGAAGGATAGCGACGCGCCGTTAAGGCCGAGACGGGCGCGCCTAACCCAGCGACCGCCAAAGGCGTTCGTGACGCGGATGCATTCATCGCGCACATCGTTGTGAAGCAGCCGGTCTGATCCTACCCCGCGGCCAACTCCGCGCTTGCGCGGGGATTTGAGGCCTGAGGGGCGCAGTATGCGACACCTCCCAATGCCGCTACCGCCCGATCATGCAACGCCGCCGCATCGAGGTTCTCCTCTTCCTGCGCGAGCCGGATAATGAACCTCGCGACAACCTGACGTTTCGCTTCGTCGCTGCCGATTCCAAGGGTCTCTGTCGTAGCCTCCAGCGCTTTGCCCATCGCTGAAAGGGCTTGCGGCGTGAAAACTGCTCCGTTTTTCACATACCGTCTGATCGGCATTTCAGTTTCCTCCCATTCCTCCTGAGCACACCGTGAAAAAATTGGACTGCCGCGCGCCGGTGTCAAGGGCCGTTCGCAACGAGCTGCGAGCCGAAGGGTGACGTCTTGCCGCATAGGATCACATGAGTAGTTTCCGATGGTTGCCTCGAGGCGCGACTGGCTAAGCTAAGATGATTAGCGGTTGCGTTGGGGGTAACCGAAACATGGCTGTCGCGACGACCTGGCACGTCCAGTACGGTCTGAACGGAGCGGACACAGTGGTGCGCTTCCAATCCCCGGAAACGGCCATTGAAGCTGCTTGCCACCCTTCGGCCCTCAAATCGCCGCGCCGCCGCCGAGTGAACGTAGGCCGCCGGTTTTCTTTGCGGCGATGGAGCGGCCGTTATCCTAGGGGACCTAGCGCGCCCCGACGCGGCGCTCGACCCGCGGTCCGGCATGGTCTTTTTCGTCTCGATTTGCCGTTGGCGGGTCGCAGAGGTAGCTCGACGCGCCGCATTGCCCCTCCCCGCTGAAGCTCGATCTCCCCAAAGCCGCCGACGAACATCAGGAGCGCCGCGGCAAAGAAAATGCCGACTGCAAGAAACACGAGGCGGAGGCTCATCATCAAGACCCGTCGGATGGCGACTCAGAGAGGCGCTAATTCGACGCAGACTCATTTGTTCCCGCCACAAGGGTCCCGAACTCCGTACGAATCCGTAAATAGCTTCGACCGATCCACTAAAACCCCGCGCCCGACGGGAGTGTCTGGCGCGGGGTCAACGAGCGCCCTTGGTTTGTGTCGGGCGCCCGTCCAGGCCTAAACTTGACGCGGTGATGCTTGTTCCGAGGCCGATGTTTGCCAGCGCGACGATTGCATTTTGGTGACGCCCGGCGGAAAGCTGAGTAACAGGCTGCGACTTAGCTTTTTCCCGATTGCTTAGAACTCCCGGCGATCTCGCGCTGGATTATCCCCGGCGTTGAATTTGAGGCCTTCGGGCCGGTTCCATTTAGGGTGCTGGCGCGTTTAGGTAGCCCGATGATCGCCATCACCATCTCTGACGAAGCCTACGCAGCAATTGCCCCGACGCTGCCAGCCGATCATGCCGTCCAGCCCTTCGACGGCCAATGCAAGATTTGGCTGCCGCGGGAGGTCGTCAACCACCTGCGCGCCCTTGGCGCTCCGGGCGAGACTTTCAGCGATGTCATTCTGCGACTGGCGGAGCGCGGCTCGTATCCGCCCCTCTCGCGGTAGCCTGTCAGTTTTGGGGGCCGACGGACTTCAGTTGCTCCGGCCTTAAAGCGCCCCACATCGAGCGGCGCGGACGAGCGCTGCGGGCCACTCGCCTTGACCGGACACGATCTCCCTCAGCATGCGGTCACGCAGGAGCGCGGCGTCGCGCTGGCCCTGGTGGGCAAAGGCGATAATCTTCTTTGCGAGGAGCTCTCTTTCGGTTTCGGGTTCGTCGGCCAGGTTGAGAATCGTGCAGAGGTCTTGGAGCGCCGTTGACATCGCCTGGATGTCGCGCGGCCCAAACACATTATCCTGTAGAAATGGAGCGATGGTCATGAGCGTTCTCACAGCGGGTGCAGGAAGGACGAGAAAGGCCCTTTCGTACCCGAACCGCCGCGGGCGCATCCCATTGGCCAGCGATGAGGTGCACTACCGCCCGCGGCCGTCCTTCACCGCCGGCAATTATCTACTTTTGTTAGTTTTGCGCTTTTTGAATCGCTTGGCCAGCCTGATCTCGGTCCGGATCCGTACACACGCGCTCGCAAGTGAGCTGGTGGACGAAGCCGGGATATGAGAACAACTCAAGACAATGTTCGGAAGCAAAAAGCCCCGCGCAAAGGAGCTCTGCGCGGGGCATAGCGTGCCCATTTGGTGGGCGATGGGCGCGCGATGGTCCATCGTTGCGCCATTTGGTTCGTCTGGCGAGCCTGAAGTCGGTCCGAATCCGTACATCCGCTGGCAATTGCGCTGAAGGGGGCGTATCATAGGGCATCATCGACCGAGGCTCCTGCCCACAGGCGTCGATGGCTGAGAGATCCGTGCGCTCCCGCCTGAAAGGTGAGGAGCGTGCGATGCCCCAGAGCAGCAACAAATTGCTCGCGTTCCTTGCGGACGACGACTTCGGTTTGCTGGAGCCGCACCTCGAACCCGTCGCCCTGGGCTTGCGAAAAAACCTTGAGAAGCCCAACAGGCGTATAGAAGCCGTTTATTTCCCTGAAGCGGGATTCGCCTCCGTTGTCGCCATTCAATCGAGCGGCAAGGAGGTCGAGGTCGGGCTGATTGGCCGCGAGGGTATGACGGGATTGCCGATCGTGTTCGGCAATCACCGATCGCCCCATGCGACCTACGTTCAGGCGCCCGGAACGGGCAAGTGCATGCCGGCGACCGAACTGCGCAAGGCGTTCCAAACCAGTTCGGCGCTTCGCGACTCGTTGTTGAGGTTCGCGCAGGCGTTCGGCGTCCAAACCACCCACACCGCAATCTGCAACGCGCAGTCCAAGTTGGACGTGCGGCTGGCCCGTTGGCTCTTGATGGCGCACGACCGGATCGCAGACGATACGCTGCCGCTCACGCATGAGTTTTTATCGCTCATGCTTGGCGTCCGCCGGCCCGGAGTGACGGAAGCTCTGCACGCCCTCCGAGAGCAAGGATTGATCTCCTACGGGCGTGGGCTGATCACCATGGAGAATCGCAAGGGAATGGAGCGCAAGGCAGGCGCAGCCTACGGCGTCCCTGAGGCCGAATATCGCCGCCTGATCGGGTGAAGCATCTCGGGATCTCTGGCGCCCATGGCGGAAAAAACACGAACGGGCTCCCGATGGGGGTGCGGCTAACCTACAGCGCTAAAGTCGCGCTCGTCGCCAGGCGCGCGCATCCGCCATAGACGAAGGGCGTCTTGGTTGGCGGCCGTCGGGCGTACAGCTTCCGAAACCGCAGAAAGGCCGGCCTAAAGCCGTGCTTGTGGCTGGGCGGCCGTCGTGTCATTCGCCCCCCTTCGGCTCCGTAGGAATGGATCTGATGCATCGTGCGGCTTCGGCGGCGGCGACGGTAATTCTCATGGGCCTGTCTTTCGCCGCAGGAAGAATGACGCTGGGCGTTCGGATCATGCCGGAAATCGTCGCAACCCTGCCTGGCGACGAATCCCAATTCTCTCGCGAACTCGACGCCCGACTTCGCCAGCGCTTCCCCGTCGGAACCGCGCAAGATAAGCTCATCGGCTACCTCGTCGGGGCGAACTTCGTTCCTGACTGGCCTCGAGGCGATCTCAACACGAGCGCCTTCATTTTCAACGGTTGGCTATGCGACTGGATCGTTCATGTGCTGTGGCGAGCCGATTCCGCAGGGATCCTCACCAAGGTTAGCGGCGATTGCGAGAGCCATTGTTTGTGAGACGCGCTTTCGCGGCGGCGGCGGCCGATTGCTTGCCGCCCCGGGGGAAACGCAGGCTGCGGGCCGGGGCGGGCCGGTCAGCGCGGCAAAGCACGGCGATAGCGGTCGCGATCGCGGCGGCGCTCCTGGGCCGGCTGGTAGGCGAGCCCGCCATGGTAGGCGCAATAAGGCCCGGACGCTGTCGCTGATCCGCAATAGCGGAATTCCGAGGTCGCCGGGTCGCCGAGCGGCCAGCGGCACATCGACTCTTTCAGTTCGATGATTGTCACCCTGAGCGACATCGGCACGACGACGCTCTCGAATTCCTCCTGGCTCTCAAGCTCCGACAGCGCCTGCGGCGCGTATGCGAGCGCGGTCGCGCCGCGGGTCATCCGAGGGGCGTGGGACAGGCGCGGCCCGGCGGCGCGATGCGCGGGCGGCGCCATACGGCGGGGCGGACGCGAGGCGGACGAGCTCGGCGATTTGGCCCGGCCGGCCAGACCCAGCCGATGCACCTTTCCGATCACCGCATTGCGGGTCACCCCATTGCCGAGCAAACCCGCGATCTGGCTTGCGCTCTTGCCGTCAATCCAATGCTGCTTGAGCTGCTCGACTATCTCGTCTGTCCAAGCCATGGTCGCCTCGTTCGCCTTATTCCTTCACAAAGGGCCGCGAATTACGCAGAATCAAACTCCGTCGCCTGGCGGGGAGCCCGTCGGGCGTGACGCGGACCAGCACGCGCTTTGAAACCCTCCCCACGACATCTCGTGGGCCTGAAGGGCAAAACTACACTACTCGTTGAATCGCGCAAGAGTTCCGCGAGGGTCGCTGAACCCGCTTTTCCCCAGCTCTTCGCGATGGGTTCCTTGGTCTTGGCTTGACCGGCGCGAACCGCGCGAAGTCGGATCAAGGCGTTAGCTCTCCCGAGGGTTTCCTGGCCGGGAAAGCCCAAGCCGCGTTCCGCTTCTGGATTTGCGCGCCCGCGGGGGCGGGCGCGCCGGTCTTGAATCGATTCAATCGAGAGAGCGCGCGCCGCGCGATTTGACCAAGTCGAGCGCCTTCCGCTATAGTTGGCGCGCTCTCGGCCGCCGCCCCAGCGGGGCGGCGTTTTTATTTCGCCGCCCGCACGGCCGATCTCGAGAGGCAGGTTTCTCGAGACATCACAAGGAGTTGACGGTGAGCCTCGCCGACGCGACTTCCGCTATGGTTCCGACCTACGCCCGGGCCAAGGTCGCTTTCGAGCGAGGCGAGGGTTGCTGGCTCGTGTCGACGACCGGCGAACGCTATCTCGATTTCGGCGCCGGCATCGCCGTGACCTCGGTCGGCCACGCCCATCCTCATCTCGTTGAGGCGCTGACGAATCAGGGCTCGAAGCTGTGGCACGTTTCGAACCTCTATCAGAACCCCGAAGGCGAGCTTTATGCCAAGCGCCTCACCGAGGCGACCTTCGCGGACCTCGTCTTCTTCGCCAATTCAGGCGCCGAGGCAAACGAAGCCGCGATCAAGATGGCGCGCCGCCGCCAGTCCGTCGGCGGCCATCCCGAGCGCTACCGCACGCTCACCTTCGAGGGCGCGTTCCACGGCCGGACGCTCGCCACGATCGCGGCCGGCGGCCAGGCTAAATATCTCGACGGCTTCGGCCCCAAGGTCGACGGCTTCGACCAGATTCCGCTCACCGACCTCAAGGCGGTCGAGGCGGCGATCGGGCCGGAGACGGGCATGATGATGATCGAGCCGATCCAGGGCGAGGGCGGGGTGCGGGTCATACCGCCGGCGTTCCTGCGGGGCTTGCGCGAGATCTGCGACCGCCACGACCTCATTTTGATCTTCGATGAAGTGCAGACGGGCGTCGGCCGCACGGGGCGGTTCTACGCCTACGAGCATTGCGGAATTCATCCCGATATTCTGACCTCCGCCAAGGGCATCGGCGCAGGCTTTCCGATGTCGGCGTGCCTGGCCACCGCCGACGCCGCCCGGGGTCTCACCGTCGGCGTCCACGGCACCACCTTCGGCGGCAACCCGCTCGCGATGGCGGTCGGCAACGCCACCCTCGACGTCATCCTCGCCCCCGGCTTCCTCGACCGGGTCGCGCGGCTTGGCCTCGACATGCGCCAGCGGCTGGCGGAGCTCAAGGATCGGCACGATGGGGTGATCGAGGAGGTCCGCGGCGAGGGGCTGTTGATCGGCCTCAAGCTGAAGATCCCCCCGGCCACGTTCGCCGAAGCCGCGCTGGAGCGGAAGCTTCTGCTCATTCCCGCCGGCGACAATGTCGTGCGCGTCCTGCCGCCCCTCGTGGTCACCGACGAGGAGATCGCCGAAGGCGTGCGCCGGCTCGACGCGACTTGCGCCGCGGTCGAACAGCGCCTGACCGTGGCGATGAACTGAAACGAGAGCATGAACGCGCCAGTTCATACCCAGCCGAGGCATTTCCTCGATCTGCTCGAGCTTTCGAGCCCGGAGCTTCGCGGCATCCTCGATAGCGCCGGGGCGATGAAGGCGGCGCGAGTCAAAGGCGCGGAGGCGGGATCGCGTCCGCTCGCCGGCAAGACGCTGGCGATGATCTTCGACCGGCCGTCGACCCGCACCCGCGTCTCGTTCGATGTCGGCATGCGCGAGCTCGGCGGCGAGTCGATCATGCTCACGGGCGCCGAGATGCAACTGGGCCGCGGCGAGACCATCGCCGACACGGCCCGCGTGCTGTCGCGTTATGTCGATGCGATCGTCATTCGCATCCTCGCCCATGACGACATGCAGGAAATGGCGGCGCACGCGACGGTTCCGGTTATCAATGGCCTCACCAAGCAGTCGCACCCTTGCCAGGTGCTGGCCGACCTCATGACGTTCGAGGAGAAGCGCGGTTCGATCCGCGGCCGCAAGATCGCCTGGTCCGGCGACTACAACAACGTGCTGTCATCCTGGATCGACGCATCGGCACGGTTTGAGTTTCGGCTCGAAATCGCCTGTCCGCCGGAATTGCAGCCAAGCAAGCAGCGGCTCGAGGCCGCGCGGAAGGCCGGAGCGAACATCGCGATCGGCGTCGATCCCGTGGCGGCGGCGCGGGACGCTGCGGCGGTCATCTCGGATTGCTGGGTCTCGATGGGCGACGAGGACGAGGGACGGCGCCACAACCTGCTTGCGCCCTACCAGGTCAATCGCGAACTCATGAGCCATGCCGCGGCGGACGCCATTTTCATGCATTGCCTGCCTGCCCATCGCGGCGAGGAGGTGACGGACGAAGTGATCGACGGGCCGCAATCGGCCGTGTTTGACGAAGCGGAAAATCGCCTGCACGCGCAGAAGGGCGTGCTCGCCTGGTGTCTCGGGGCGGCGCCATGACTTTGCTCGAGCGCGCCGCCTCGGCCGAGGTCGTCGACGACATCGTGCTGCCGTTCGCCGTCGAATCCTTGAGCACGCGCGGGCGTCTCGTGCGGCTGGGGCCCGCGATCGATCTCATGCTCAAGCGCCACGACTATCCAGAAGCCGTGTCCAAGCTGGTGGCGGAGGCGGTGACGCTGGCCGCGCTGCTCGGCTCTACGCTGAAGACGACCGGCCGCTTTCAGTTGCAGACCAAAAGCGATGGGCCCGTCACCATGCTGTTGGTCGATTTCGACGCGCCGTCGCATTTGCGTGCGCTGGCCCGATTCGACAAGGCGCGCCTTGAGCGCGCCTCCGAGACGTCCGGCGATCTGCTCGGCCATGGCCATATGGCCTTCACCATCGATCCGGGCGGCGACATGAACCGCTATCAGGGCGTGATCGCGCTCGAGGGCCAGGGACTGGAAGCGGCGGCGCATCACTATTTCGAGCGATCGGAGCAGATCCCGACGCTGGTGCGCCTTGCGGTCGGCGAAATCGTCACTCCCAGGGGCGGCGCGTGGCGGGCCGGCGGTCTCGTCGTCCAATATCTGCCGGACGCGGGCGGGCGGCGGCTCAAGGCGGACTTCCCGCCGGGGGATGCGCCGGAGGGCGTCGAGCCGCACACAATCGCGGAGGACGACGCGTGGAGCGAGGCGAAGGCCCGCGCGGCGACGACGGAAGCGCACGAGCTGATCGATCCGACGCTGTCGGGCGAGCGGCTCCTGTTTCGCTTGTTCAACGAGCGCGGCGTGCGCGTCTATGCGCCAACTCCGCTTGCGGCGGTTTGCCGCTGTTCCGCCGAGGGGGTCGACGCGATGCTGCGCTCCTTTCCGCCGCACGAGGTCAAGGAGATGGTGGGCGACGACGGCATGATCGGCGTCACCTGCGAATTCTGTTCGACCAAGCAAATCTTCAACCCAGCTGACTACGGCGCGTAAGGACGCAAGCCGCGCCAATGGACGAAAGCGCGTTTGCGGAGAGGCTCGCCGAATGCCAGGCGGGAATCGAGCGTGAGCTCGAAATCCTGCTCAGCCTCGAACCCAGGCCGAGCGAGCCGGCGCGGCCCAAGCGCCTGATCGAGGCGATGCGCTATGCGACGCTGGGCGGCGGCAAGCGGCTCCGGCCGTTTCTCACGGTGGAGACGGCGCGGGCGCTGGGGCGCACGGACTACGGTCCAAGGCGCGCGGGCGCGGCGATCGAATGCATCCACGCCTATTCGCTGATTCATGACGATCTGCCGTCGATGGATGACGACGACCTCAGGCGCGGGCGCCCGACCACCCACCGGGCCTTCGGCGAGGCGACGGCAATTCTCGCCGGCGACGCGCTGCAGGCGCTGGCGTTCGAGATTCTCGCCGATCCCGCGACCGACACAATCGCGGAAGTGCGCGTGTCGCTCTGCCTGGGCCTGGCGCGAGCCATCGGCCTCGCAGGCATGGTCGGCGGGCAGATGCTGGACATCGACGCCGAGCAGTCGACGGCGCCGCTTTCGGTTGAGGAGATTAAGCGCCTGCAGGCGATGAAGACCGGCGCGCTGCTCAAATTCAGCGTCGAGGCGGGGACGAGGCTCGCGGGCGCGGGCTCGGCGGCGCGCGCGGCGCTGGCGACTTACGGCCGCGCGATCGGCGCCGCGTTTCAGATCGCCGACGATATTCTCGATGTCGAAAGCGACGCGGCGACGCTCGGCAAACGCGCCGGCAAGGACGCCGCCCAGAACAAGGCCACCCTCGTTAAAGCGCTCGGGCTCGACGGCGCGCGCCGCGAGCTCGACCGCCTGGTCGACGAAGCGATCTCCGCAGTCGATGCGGCCGGAGTGGGGGCCAGGGGCGACATGCTGCGCGCGACGGCGCGCTTCGTGGCGAAGCGGAAGACCTGAGCGCGTTGTAGACGTGATCGACTGCGTCTTGAATTCCGTCCCTCTAACCTCGTCCTGAGGAGCGCCGAAGGCGCGTCTCGAAGGACGCTCCCGTGGCGACCCCTCTCGCGCACACTCGAACGTCCCCTTCGACAAGCTCAGGGCAGGCTTTCGAGGCCGCTGCGCGGCGCCTCAGGACGAGGCCTAGTGGGAAGAACGGCTGATCCAACTGGACGCTTCTAAGAACCTCGCGCCTTCCAGCGTTTTCTGATTCACTCCCAGGTGGAGTGGGAGGCGAATCGATGCGTGGCCAGTGGGGACTTTTCGACGTCGACGAGCGCCTGAAGCGGCTGAGCGATCTCGGCGATCAGTTGCAGGCTTTCGCAGCGGCGGTCGATTTCGAGATTTTCCGGTCCGAGCTGACGCGGGCGCTGGCCTACTCGGACGGCTCGCAGGGCGGCCGACCGCCGTTCGACCCTGTGATGATGTTCAAGATCCTGGTGATCCAGGCGGCCAACACCCTCTCGGACGAGCGTACCGAGTTTCTGATCAACGACCGCCTGTCGTTCATGCGGTTTCTCGGGTTGAGCCTATCCGATCGGGTTCCCGACGCTCGCACGATCTGGCTGTTCCGGGAAAAGCTGACCAGGGCCGAGGCGATTAAGCCACTGTTCGACCGGTTCGACGCGGCGCTGCGCGAGGCTGGCTACGTCGCTATGGGCGGCCAGATCGTCGACGCCTCGCTGATCGCCGCGCCCAAGCAGCGCAACACCGAGGAGGAGAAGAAGGCGGTCAAGGAGGGGCGCATTCCGCAGGCCTGGAAAGCCCAGCCAGCCAAGCTCCGGCAGAAGGACCGCGACGGGCGCTGGACGGTCAAGTTCAGCAAGGCCAAGGCCAGGCCGGATGGGACGGTTCCTCCGGTCGACATCGCTATTCCGGCATTCGGCTACCAAAACCATGTCTCGATCGACCGCGAACATGGGCTGATCCGGCGGTGGGAGGCGACCGACGCTGCGGCCTACGAGGGCGCGCGGCTGCGTGAGGGGCTGCTCGACAAGACCAACACCGCGAGCGCCGTCTGGGCCGACACGGCCTACCGTTCGAAGGCCAATGAGGCGTTCCTCGAAAAGAACGGGTTCGTCAGCCGCGTCCATCGCAAGAAGCCGGCGGGCCGGCCCATGCCGGAGACGACGCGGCGCGCCAACGCGCTCAAGTCCAAAGTCCGCTCCGGCGTCGAACACGTCTTCGCCGTGCAGAAGGACAAGATGGACCTCTTCGTCCGCACCATCGGCATCGCCCGGGCGAAAACCAAGATCGGCATGGCCAACCTCGTCTACAACTTCCGCAGGCTCGTCTTCCTCGATCGTCTCGCTGCCGCCTGACCCCCGCGCCGGGGGCCGCCCGGTCGCCGCAGCATGCGGCGCCCTATGCCGCATCCAAAACCGAGATCCCGCACCTCAAAATCGCGTCACTCGACCCGTCTCCGTCCGGAAAAACGCGTTTATAGAACCGTCCAACTGCAACGGGTAGCTACACTCGCCCTGCTTGCTCACTTCGCTGCCGGGCTCTCTTCTTCAACGCCCACGGCGTAGCCGAGGCCGCGCACGGTCTTGATGATGTCGACGCCGAGCTTCTTGCGAAGCCGGCCGATGAACACTTCGATCGTGTTCGAGTTCGGCGAGGGAACGGCCGCCGATCTGACAGGTTGGCGGCGTCGGGGTTCTGTTATTGACCGCGATCTGAACAACAATCGTGGAACCGGTAAAGGCGGCCTGGTTGGTACAGCAGGAACCAAATATATTGGATTCCGCTCGACTCCATCGGCACCCGACGGGAATGAGTGTCACCGGGTCTCCGCCGCTATTGGCATTGACGTCCTGTGCAGTGCCCGCCCGCTCTCTGGCACGCTTTAGTCGTCGCGCAATCGCCGAGGTCAAAGCAGTAGCTCGTCCCGGCCGGACACGACACAGGTTGGCACACATTCGAACCTGTGTTGTAGAAATCGCCTGACGGGCAGCAATGAGAGCTTGAGCAAAAAAGACCAGCAGTGCAAACGCCGCAATCAATGGTTCCCCCGCACCCATTCGAAATTGGGCCGCACAGGCCAAAGCGGTGGTCGCATGTGGTAGTAGGGGTACAAGCCACGACTTGAATCGGAACGTTGGTCGTAACTGCCGCGCCAGAGCCCACGTCCTGTCCTTGTACGGAAACAGTGTAGGATCCTAGGTTCGCCGACAACGGAACGGACGCGCTGAGCTCCATCAAGCCGTACGCATGGCCCAGATTGTCCTTGTGACCGGGATCCGTGGAAGCTCTGCTGCCTGGCGGCAAGTTAGTGCCAAGAATTGTTCCAGTCGCGTTCTCCCCAAGATCAGCTCCTACCCATGGACCCGCCATGATGAGGAAGGCAAATCCGGAGCTTCCCTGGGTTACCGTAAGCGGGCTGTTATATGCGGGGAGGTAAAATTGGTCGTTTCCGCATGTCGAAGTATCGCCGAAAACGTTAAAATTCTCCGTGAACACGATCGCTGGGGTAGGCCCGCCGATCGGACAGGTGGGGCTTACCAAATTGAGGTTGTTCGTCTCCGCCGTGAAACCGGTCGACGAGGCGAAAGGGGGGTTAGCGGTTCCATTATTAACAGCGATTTGGGCAACAATCGTAGAGCCCGCATTGAAGGTGGCCTGATTTCCACAACACCCACCAAATATGTTGAATTCAGCCTGATTCCATTGGTTTCCGATGGCTAGGAGATCTCCGTTGTCTGTCGCGGTGTAAATCTGATCTCCGGCGGTCCCAAACGCGACTGACTGCGCGCCTGGCGAAGTGTTTCCAGTAATGCGCATTCCCTCGAGATTTTGGAGGTCCTGAGTTGGGACCGAGGTTTGGTTGCCGTTGATGAAGCAACCCCAGCCTTGCCCGGGGGTGCCGGGGGGCAAAAAATTCCAGATAGCCGAGAAATTAGCCGGATTAGCCGGACAAGGGCTTGTATGATTGATTAGCCAGTACTGTATATATACATTACCTGGATTGTCTCGAACGAACTGTTGCCATCCGACGCACCCCGCCTGGCCGGCGCATAACGCCGCGCTGTTGAAAGTATTCGTATTAAGCTGGAGAGAATAGGAGTTCTGTCCTCCCGGGTCCGACTCGTCCGTGACTCCTGTCACTTGAAGCAGCGAACCCGTTGCCGAGGTAAGTGAACCCGTTACAAGCGCGGAAACGTCATTGCCCCCTCCCAATGTTTGGGGGACGATCAAGGGCGGGTGAGGCCGAGCGGGTTCCGTCGAACAACGCGTCTCCTGCCATGTCGTGCTTGGAAAGGCGGAGGTGTAGCAACCGGCGTTCGGGGCGGGCGTCCTTAGCATCAACTGCCGCCAATTTTCCCGCAATAGCTTCGCCGCTGGCTGCGCCTCCGGTCGCCCGCTTGTCGCGGTTGGGGGCGGCGACGGCGTCGAAGTCGGCGATTGATTTGGGACCACCCCAATATCGAGATGAGGCGCGTCCTGCGGAAAGCCCGCACCGCTTGCGATGAGAAGAAGGAGAACCGCCAAAGGAACGGAAAAGTTTCCGCGCATTATTTAAACTCCGTATAATGAACTTTAGTTGGAAAACTACTTAAGGAAGGTTTTAGAATAGCAGAGTCTGCAATACGAGGTTTGCAATACGAGATTATTACTTTACTATACCACAAAGGTTGCAGTACATAGTGTGCTGTACTTGTGATTGTTGTACGCAGGCTACCGGATCGAAAGCAACATCATATGCTTATACATAAATACCTCGAACATCGCCATGCCCAGTTCAAGTTAGTCAAGAACTGGCGTCAAACTCCGTGTCGGCGGGCTCGCACAAGATCAATTCAAGGAAGAAGTCAATACGTAATTTTACCCATTCGAGACAAGAAAAGTCAATGCGTAGTTTTACCCATTCGAGATCAATCGTGCGGACTGCGAGAAAGGGTCAATTGACATATGCGTCGAGGTCAACAGGTGATCAAAGAGAAGTGCAGCGAACCCGCTGCGAGAGAGGGCGCAGAGCTTCGAGCGCGCTGAAAGTTTGGTGCGGAAGAGACGCTCCAGCGGCCGACCCGGGCTCGCCGCGCCGCCCTATCGTGCGGTCGGCGTCTCTTCCTCCACGCCCACGGCATAGCCGAGGCCGCGCACGGTCTTGATGATGTCGACGCCGAGCTTCTTGCGAAGCCGGCCGATGAACACTTCGATCGTGTTCGAGTTGCGGTCGAAATCCTGTTCGTACAGATGTTCGACGATCTCGCTGCGCGAGATGATGCGCCCGGCATGGTGCATGAGATAGGACAAGAGGCGGTATTCGTGGCTGGTGAGCTTGACCGCCACGTTGTTGACGGTGACCCGCCCGGCGCGCGCGTCGAGCCTGACGGGGCCTACGGTCAGATCGCTGGAGGCGTGGCCGGCGGCGCGGCGCAACAAAGCCCGCAGGCGCGCCAGCACTTCCTCCATGTGGAAAGGCTTGGCGACATAATCGTCGGCGCCGGCGTCGATGCCCTGGACCTTGTCGCTCCATCGATCGCGAGCGGTCAGGATCAGGACCGGCATCGTGCGACCGCCCTTGCGCCAGGCTTCGAGGATCGAGATCCCGTCGCGCTTGGGCAGGCCGATGTCGAGCACGACCGCGTCATATGGCTCGGTGTCGCCGCGAAACCAGCCTTCCTCGCCGTCGAAGGCGCGGTCGACCGCATAGCCCGCAGCCTCGAGCGCCGCGGTTACTTGACGGTTGAGATCCCGATCATCCTCGACGACCAAAAGCCGCATGGGGCGCCTCTAACCCTGATTCCCGCCGAAATCAATTCTTGGCGGGCGGTTCGTGGGTCTCGTGAGGCTCCCGCGGCTCGTGAGTTTCGTGCGGCTCACGCGCCGGGCGCGAAGCGATTTTCCCTGTCCCAGCCTCCATGTCGACATGCACGAGGCGCCCGTCCCGAAGCAAGAGGGTGATCTCGTACACGAAATCTTCTCCGGAGCGGCAGAGCCTCGCCGATAGCGCCTCGGCCTTGCGTTGCGCGCTGGCGAACTTGAGAGCAGCGAACGGCTCAAGCAGGCGGCGAGTCTTGACCGTTTCGCGTGTCTCGGCGGCGTTGAGACAAACCAGCTTCGCCGGCGCGGCGTGCAATGCGGCTTCGGCGGCGTCAGCCCTGGAGCACGCCATGAGGGCGCACCACGCCGCGGCGCACGCCGTAATGGCGCGCCGAGACTTGGCGCGGCAAACCGTGGCGAGCGCGGCCATGACGGCAAAGCCTCTGTTGCGGATACTTGATCCCATGATGGCGCTTGCGGCTGAATGCAATGTGAATGGTCAGGGCGCCCGCCTGAAGCCTCAAACGGACGAGGCGCGCGAAAGCGGGCGGAAAAGCGGCGATTTACGGGCGCGGCGATTGATGCGCCATGCGTTCTGGCGCATGAAGCCGACTTGATGACCTTGGCCTTGAACCGCTCTTTTCTATGGCTGGCGTTCGTCGCGGCGCTCGCCGCGCCGCTTGCTCCCGCGCGCGCGCTCGTCGGCGCTCAGCCCGACAGCCGCTTCGCCGACCGGGTGGCGATGGTGCTGATCCGCGGCGGCGACCAGGCGGGCTTCTGCACGGGCCTGGTGTTGAGCCCGCGTATCCTCCTCACCGCCGCCCATTGTCTGAGGCCGTTGCGCGACATGGCGGTCCACTATCGCGACGGCGCGGGGGCGGCGGTCATCATTCCGGTCGACGCCGCAATCCCCCATCCGCTCTACCGCGCCGACGCGATCAAGGCCCGCGCCCTCTCCATCGACCTTGCGCTTATCAGGACGGCGCGGCCACTTGACCCGCGCTTCGCCGCCGCGGCGATCGCCGATGGCGGACCGCCGGCGATCGGCGCGCGAGCAATCGTCTCCGGCTACGGCGCGGCGCGCGAGGGCGACTGGTCGTCGGGCGGCGAACTGCGCAGTGTCGAGCTCGCCGTCCGCGAGCCGGCGTCCACTGTTCTCATTTGGGCGGCGGATCCTAACGGAAGGGCGGCCGGCGCCTGCAGTGGCGATTCCGGCGCTCCCGTATGGTCGGCGGACGGATCGGCTGCGATTGCGATCGTCGCCTGGGCGCAGGCGCCCCACGGCCACGGCTGCGGCGGCTTGACGCAAGGCCCGCTGCTTGCGCCGCTAAAAGGCTGGATCGAGGAGACCGAGCGCCGGTTGGGCGGCGCCAGCTAGCCCGCCTTCAGAAGCCCAAGTTCCGAAAGGCTCCGGGCCGTGGCGAGAACGGCGTCCCTCGGGCTCCTCGGCGCCCAGCCCAGCAGGCGACGCGCCTTTTCATTGGACGCGTTCTTGCGTTTGCCAAGCTCGGGCAAAATCCCTTTGACCTGAGAGTCGAACAGACCGACCACGCGCATGAGCCAAGTGGGCAAAGAGCGGGTCGGAACCTTGCGTGCGAGATCGCCAACGCCATCCTTAAGCATTTGAGCAATCTGGCGCATACTTACGAAATCCCCGCCGATGGCGAGAAACCGCTCGCCGCGGGCGGCCGGGTCCGTCATGCATTTGAGGTGCAGATCAGCGACGTCGCGCACATCGACCGCGCCGAACGAGAGGTCAGGACAGCCCGGTAGAGAGCCGTCCAGAAGACGACTGACGAGCAGGATCGAGGTCGAAGTGTCAGGTCCAAGGACAGGCCCGAAAACGCCAACCGGATTGACGACGGCCAATTCCAGCTCGCCCCCTTCGCGCGCGATGAAATCCCAGGCTGCGCGTTCGGCGATTGTCTTCGATTTCGCATAGGGCTGCACCGTTGGATCGTTGAGGTTCGTCCAGTCCTGTTCCGTGAACACCGCGGTCCGGTCCTTGGGCGCGCCGTAGCCAATGGCCGCGAAGGACGAGGTCAGCACCACGCGCTTGACGCCGGCGTCGCGCGCGGCCTTGAGCACGCGAAGCGCGCCGTCCCGGGCGGGCGCGATCAGGTCATTTTCATCATTGGGCACTGTGCTCGGAAAGGGCGAGGCGACATGGAGCACGGCGTCGCACCCCGCCGCGGCTTCAGCCCAGCCCGCGTCCGCGTTCAAATCTGCGCGAAAGAGCTTGAGGCGCTCGCCGACCTCGCCCGCGCCGCCCTGGCGCAACATGGCGCGCACATCGCCTTCGCGCTTGAGGTCGCGGACCGTGGCGCGCGTTTCGTGTCCTGCCGCCAGCAGCTGGATCAAACAATGGGCGCCGATGAATCCCGTGCCTCCAGTGACCAAAACGCGCGCCATATGAGTGTTCTCCAACCGATCAGGGGATGTTACACCTTAAACTTAGGTTTAAGGTCAAGGACAATCCATGCGGATCGGAGAGCTGTCGAGAAGAACGGGGATCTCAACCTCGCGTATTCGCTTCTACGAGAGACACGCCGTGCTGCCGAAGCCGACGCGGAATGGGAATGGCTATCGGACGTATCCGGATACGGCGGTGAAGATCCTTGAATTGATCGATGCCGCGCAACGATTGGGTTTCTCATTGAGCGAAATTCGCGTTGCCCTCAGCGAAGCCGCGCCAAATTTTCCCTCAAGTTCGGCGATGGTCAAAGCGTTGCGCAGCAAGCTTGAGCACATTGACCAGCACATAAAAGAGGTGCGAGCCCGGCGGCGGCAGATCGTGACGCTACTCAAGGAAATGGGCGATTGATCGCTTCGATCGCCGCGGGCGGCTCGGGACGACGACAACCTTATCTCGCTCGTCGTCCGCGAGCCGGCCTCATCTCACTGACTTCCCGAAGGGAACCAACGGGAGTTTCACACGCTGCCTGTCGGTTCGCCTCAACGGGATATGGCGTAGCTCAATATCGGTCGGCGGCGGGAGAGGCCATGAAGGCCATCGCCGCCTTGCAGGTCCCGCTCACCTCGCCGAGGTGCGGTTGCATGCAGGAGCCGACGCTGCCGAATGTGGCGGTGGGGCAGAATTGATGAATGTCCCCCGCGCATTGCTGCGCGGTCCAGATGGCCTTCGACAGAATTGTCGAACAGCCAACGGAGAGGTCGCCGACATGAGACTGCAAACAGGCGAGAACGCGTCCTGCGCCAGGCTTGACGCCCGCGCACAGGGAACTGACATCGGTGGTGCAATCCCGCTCGGAGGTGAACAACCCTTCCTGCGCGGCCGCGCTTCCGGCGCCAGTAAGCAGTAACGCTGCCCCGAGCGCGATCGTAGGAACGCTGAGCGCAATCATCGAGAATGATTTCAACATGGTCGTCTTCCTTTGCGTTTACCCCGCCCCCGCCGGCCGATCAAAGCGGCTAGCCCATTTTTTTCTCTTTTGGCTTCATTCTCTCACGCGGAGAACAGCTCTTATTATTAATTAACAATTACAGCAGTACCGAACATGATGCAAGTCAAGATCAAGACTGCGACGCGGCCGCAGGACATAAACTGTCGGCGGCCCGTATCATCGAAAGATACTCTCTTGATTCCTCTCAATAACGGGCGCCAGAACAAAATATTCGAGTCCAGAAAGTGGAAAACTATTATGTGCAGATTGGCTGTGTTGGTCGATAATTATGCTCAGCTTAAGTATTCTCGATCGCGCCGCTCGTGTTGTCATCTACTCCCTTAGCGGGCGAGCGCCGCACGCATAAAAAGTCCGTTCGAGAGGTCGCGCGCCTACTCCGGCAGCTTCGCGACGTTGCGCAGAATCTTGAGCAGCGTCGCGGTGAAGGCGCGGTACTCTTCCTCCTCGACGCCGTCGAACAGGGTCTGGAACCGCGCGTGCATCATCGGCCACACCCGCTCGAACGCCGCCCGCCCGTCCTCGGTGATGGAGACGTCGCGGATCCGCATGTCCTCCGCTCGCCGCCGGCGCCGCACCAGCCCCTGCGCCTCGAGGATGTCGAGCGTGCGGCTCATCGTCGACTGCTCGGTCACCGCATAGGCCGAAAGCTCGTTGATCGTCACCGGCGAGGAAATGCTGAGCACGGCCAGCGCCCTCATCATGGTCGTCGACATGTTGTGGAGCTTCAACGCCTCGGCGAGATTGCCGTTCCAGCGCTCCATGATGCGGTTCATGAGGTAGGGGGCGAACTGGTTGATGCCGATCTCGCCGAGCGTCGCCTGACGCGCCTCCGGATCGACGTCGCGCTGCATGATGTGGCCGGAAAACCGCTGCTCCATGCTCATCCCGTGCGGCCAGACATCAATTAAGCGACGACGCGAGCAGGAAGCCGGAGACGCCGCCCAGGCCCGGGCCCGGGTGGGTCGAAGCGCCTATGTGATAGACGTTCGGAACGTAGGTGCGATGATTGACGCTCGACTTGAACGGCCGCCAGAGGAAGAACTGGTCCAGCGCGCAGGCGCCGCCGTAAGGATCGCCGCCGACGAGATTGACGTTCATCGCCTCGAGGTCCGCCGGCGAGTATGCGCGGCGAGCGAGTTTGATCTCGGACCAGTTCTCGATATGCGCGGCGAGCCGCCGCTCGATGCGGTCGGCGTAAGATTCACGCATGGCCTCCGTCCAGCGGCCATCCGAGGGCGCTTCGATTTCGTGAGCCGCATCGCCCTTTACGAAGCGCGGCGCTTCCGGCATCTGCAGCCAAAGGATCGCCGCGCCCGGCGGCGCCCGGCTCGGATCAAGCGCCGTCGGCTGGCCGACGCAGATCGTGGGCTCCGCTGGCAGGAGACCGCGCTCCGCCTCGTTGGCGGCGCGCGACACGCCGTCCAGTCCGCTCGTCAGATGGATGAGCGCCACCTTGGCGAGATCCGGATCGCCTCGCCAGCGCGGCGGACTTTTGAGCGCATAATGGATCTGCATGTCGCCCTTGCCGTGGCGGAAAGCCTTCAGGCCTTGCCGAACCTCCGCGGGCGCGGATAGGGGCCAGTCCTTCAGCAACCCATTGTAAAGCTGCTCGGGTCCAGTCGAGCAGATCACGGCCTTCGCCGATGTGATTGTTTCGCCGCTCGCAAGCTCGACGCCGCTCGCGCGTGAGCCGGGGCCGGGGATGATGCGCACAACGTCCGCATTCGCTCGCACCGCGCCGCCCTGATCGATGATGAGTTGCTCGAACGCCGTGAGCAGCGTCTTGGCGCCGCCGACCGCGATCGGACAGCCCGCCGCCTCGATCGCGAAAGCGATCACCTTCGCCATCGCCGCCGAATAGGCGCTCTCGGGCCCAAGGCCCGTGTGCAGCACCCACGGCGCCCAGAGGTCCCGCACCGCGTCCGAACGGTAGGTCGTCTCGAGATAGCCCCGCGCCGGCGCGAGCGCCTCGCCAAACCACGCCGCAAGGCCGCGCGGCCCTCGGCGCCAAACCTCGCGCATGATGGTCTTGGCGACTCCGGATGACCACAGGGAGCCGCCCAATAGCGCGAAGAGGAAGGGTGCGTCCGCGCCGAGCGCGTCCATCTCGGCCGCGAAGGCGCCGCCGTCGCCCTCGGCCAGCGCGTCGAATGTCTTGACGTTGCGCGCGCGGTCCATGGAGAAAATCACGCTCGATCCGTCCGGCCGAAGCGCCGCCGTCGGCAGGTTCGTGTCGGCGAAGGCGAAACCGCGCGCTTCGAGGTCCGGCCCAAGCGCCTGATAAGCGGGCGAGGTCCGGAAAAGGACCAGCGTCGTCGCCATGACGTCATGCAGGAAGCCGGGCGCGGTCGCTTCTTCTGTGCGCATGCAGCCGCCGATGATAGCGTTGCGCTCGAGCACGAGCGTCGTCCGTCGCTTCTTGCCGAGCATGGCGGCTGCGACCAGCGCATTGACGCCGCCGCCGACGAACACATAGTCGTATTCGCTCATACCTCGTTCTCGTGAGCGAGTTTCATGGCTTCAGGCGTTCGCCCGGCGTCTCAAGGTCAGGGGACGATGGCGAGCGCACGCACCGGCGAGCCGGTGCCGCCCACGAATTTGAGCGGCGCGGCGATCAGGATCGCGCGTTTGGGCGGCAGCTGGTCGAGATTGCACAGGCTCGCGAGGCCGTAGCGGTTCGCCTTGTGGACGAGATTGTGCGCCGGGAACGGCGGATTCATGCCGCCGGCCGAGCCCGCATCCGTGCCGACCGTCTCCGACCCCCAGCCGACAATGTTCTTCGTCAAGAGATATTCGATCGCTTCCGCGGTCGGCCCCGGCGAACGGGGGCCCTTGTCGTCGGCGTTGAGGAAGGTTTCAGCCGAGCCGTTGCGCTTGTACCAGTCGGTGCGCAGCACAACCCAGCTGCCCGCCTCGATGCCGCCATGCTCGCGCTCCCATTCCTTCACGCTGTCGGGGGTGAGCACATAGTCGGGATCTATCGCTGCTTCCTTGGAGCGATCGATGACGCAGACTGGAGCGACGAAATTCTTGACCGGGATCCGATCGGTCGTGCCGTCCTTGTAGTCTTTGCCGGTGATCCAGTGGACGGGCGCGTCGAAATGCGTGCCGGTGTGCTCGCCGAGCTCGAGCCAGCTCCACGCCCAGAACGGGCCGTTCTGATCATAATGCGAGATCTCATGCACCTTCACCGCCGGCGTGTTCTTGCCGATCTGCGGCGGCAGATAGAGCACCGGGGTGTTGGGCCCGAGCGGAGCGGTCAGGTCGACAACCTTGATCGACCCCGACAACAAAGCCGCGGCGAAGTCCGAAAGGACCTTGTTCGTGCTCATCTCCATCGCTCCTCGAAAGTTCCCTCGCGCGTTCGCGTTCCGTCGGACCTGCGCGAATGCGAGACCACCATAGTCGAGGAATATGCGGATGCAAGCAATCGCTGCGATCGCGCCGGGCCTCGGTCGCCAGCCATTTTTCGGCGCAGTGCAAGCATTGCGCGGGGCCTGCATCGGACGTAGCTTTGCGCCGCCACCCTAAGGATATATGCAGCTGGCGGATAATCGGCGGAGAGAAGAACGCGGGATGGACGCTTTCGACGCCGTCGTCGTCGGCGCGGGACATAACGGCCTCGCGGCCGCGATCCACCTCCTGGACCGCGGCTGGTCGGTCGCGGTGATCGAGCAGGCGGGCGAGCCCGGGGGCGCGGTCAAGACCCGCGAAGTCACCTTGCCCGGCTTCCGCCACGACCTCTGCGCGATGAACCTCTCGCTGTTCGCGGGGTCGCCGTTCTTCGCCGCTCACAAAGACGAGCTTACGGCGCAGGGCCTTGGCTTTACGCCCGCCGCCGACTGTTTCGCCAGCGTCTTCCGCGACCACACCTTTCTTGGCGTCAGCAAGGACGTCGATGTGACCGCGGCTGCGATCGCGGCGCTGTCGGCGAAGGACGCCGCAGCCTGGCGGGCGATGCTCGCCCGCTTTGGCGAGGAGGCGCCGCACATCTTCGGCCTGCTGGGATCGCCCATGCCGTCTTTCGCCGCCGCCCGCGCGTTATGGTCCGCGTGGCGCGCCAGAGGCACGCAATCGCTTATCGATCTCGGCCGCCTTCTGCTTGCGAGCCCACGCGATTTTCTGGACGCGCATTTCGAGTTGCCGAAGGTCAAGGCGATGATGGCCGCCTGGGGCATGCATCTCGATTTTCCGCCCGAGGCCGCGGGGGGCGCGCTTTTCCCCTATCTCGAGTTCGATGGCGAACCAGGCTTTCGGCATGGTCATTGGCGCAGGCGGCGCGGATGTCGTCATTTGGGCGATGGCCGGTCTTATCAAGGCGAAGGGCGGCGAGATCAGACTGAATTCGCCGGTCACGGGGATTGAGAGTGACGCAAGCGGCGCGACCGGCGTGACGCTTGGCGACGGGACGCGGATCGCCGCGAAGAAGGCGGTGATCGCGAACCTTCATCCGCAGATCGTGTTCGGCCGGCTTTTGAGCCCTGACCCGAAGCGCAAGGCCTTCGATGAGAAGGTCGCGCGCATTCGCGCTGGCCCCGGCACGATGATGATTTACCTTGCGCTCGAGTCGCTGCCCGACTGGCGCGCCGGCCCGGAGCTGAAACGCTTCGCCTATGTTCATGTCGCCCCTGATCTGGCGATGATGAGCCGCGCCTTCGCCGAGGCCGCGGCGGGTCTCCTGCCGGCCGAGCCGGTGCTGGTGGTTGGCCAGCCGACCGCCATAGACCCAACGCGCGCGCCTGCGGACAAGCATGTACTGTGGGTGCAAGTCCGGGTCTTGCCCGCGACAATCACCGGCGATGCGCTCGGCCGTATTGCCGAAGCAGCTTGGGAAGCGGCCAAAGAGCCCTACGTCGAGCGCGTCCTCGATTGTCTCGAGACCTATGCGCCAGAGCTGCGCGCCAAGATCCTGGCCCGCTTGGTGTGGTCGCCGCTCGACCTCGAGCGCGAGAACCCCTGCCTGATCGGTGGCGACAATTTGACCGGAAGCCATCATCTCGATCAGAACTTCGTCTTCCGCCCAGTTGCAGGCTACTCGCGCTACGCAACGCCGACACCGCGGCTCTATCTCTGCGGGGCAGGGACGTGGCCAGGCGCCGGGACAGGCGCCACGTCGGGCTATATGCTGGCGAAAATGCTGGCGCGATGAAACGCGGAAGCGAGGACAAATGCGCATCGTCTGTATCGGCGGCGGCCCGGCTGGTCTTTATTTCGGGCTCCTCATGAAGAAGCGGCGGCCGGAGCACGCCGTCATCGTGATCGAGCGCAACAAGCCCTACGACACGTTCGGCTGGGGCGTTGTCTTTTCGGACGCGATGATGAACGCGATGCGCGCCGCGGACCCGGAAAGCGCGGCGAAGATCGCCGACGCCTTCAATCATTGGGACGACATCGAGCTTGTCTTCAAGGGTTCCCGGCAGCGCACGACCGGTCACGGCTTTATCGGTATCGGCCGCAAGCAGCTCTTGAACATCCTGCAGCGGCGGTGCGAAGCCCTTGGCGTGGAGCTCGCATTCGAGCACGACGTCAATTCCGACCTTGAATTCCCGGACGCCGATCTCATCGTGGCCGCCGACGGCTTCAATTCCAAGATCCGTCACCGATATGCCGACCAGTTCCTGCCCGATCTTGTCGTTCGCCCCAATCGCTACATCTGGCTCGGCGTCGCCAAGGCGTTCGACGCGTTCACGTTCGACTTCCGCAAGACCGAGCATGGCTGGTTCCAGGCCCACATCTATAAGTTCGATGGCGACACTTCGACCTTCATTATCGAAACCACTCAGGACGCCTTCGAGGCGCATGGGCTGGGCGAACTCGACCAGGACGGCTCAATTGCTTTCTGCGAGAAGATTTTTGCCGAAATCCTCGATGGTGCGAAACTGATGACGAACGCGCGCCATTTGCGCGGTTCGGCTTGGCTCAATTTCAACCGCTTGATCTGCGGCCAATGGAGCTGCTTCAACGGCCGGTCGCATGTCGTGCTGGTAGGGGACGCCGCCCATACCGCCCATTTCGCCATCGGCTCGGGCACCAAGCTTGCCCTCGACGACGCGATCGAGCTTGCGCGCCAGTTCGACGCGCGAGGCCATGCGGTCGAACACATCCCGGAGGCGCTCGCGGCTTATGAGGAGATTCGTCGTGTCGACGTCGCGCGCATCCAGAACGCGGCGCGCAACGCGATGGAATGGTTCGAGGTCGTTGGCCGGCGCTACGCGGACTCGCTCGAGCCGCCACAATTCTTCTATTCGATGCTGACGCGCTCGCAGCGCATCAGCCACGAGAACTTAAGGCTGCGTGACAAGGTCTGGCTCGAAGGCTACGAGCGCTGGTTCGCCCGGAAGACCGGCGTTCCACTCAATGACAACGAACGCGCGCCGCCGCCGATGCTGACGCCCTATCGCGTGCGGGGTCTCACGCTCAAGAACCGCGTCGTCGTTTCGCCTATGGCGATGTACTCGGCGACCGATGGCCTCATCGATGATTTCCACCTCGCGCATTTAGGCGCGCGTGCGCTCGGTGGCGCAGGGCTAGTTTTTGCCGAGATGACCTGCGTCTCGCCGGATGCGCGCATCACGCCGGGCTGTCTCGGCCTGTGGAACGACGAGCAGGAGGCCCAGTGGAAGCGCCTCGTTGATCTCATTCACGGCGCCGGATCGAAAGCCGGAATCCAGCTTGGCCACGCGGGCCGCAAGGGCTCGACCAAGGTCGCGTGGGAAGGCATCGATCAGCCGCTCGGGACGAGCGGCTGGGAGCTGATCTCGGCATCGGCCGTGTCTTACCTGCCGATCGGGTTGATCCCGAAGGCCATGAATCGAGACGATATGGACCGGGTGCGCGACGACTTTATTGCCGCCACCCGACGTGCGGCGGCGGCTGGATGTGATTGGCTCGAGCTTCATTGCGCGCATGGCTACCTACTCTCGAGTTTTCTTTCGCCTCTCACGAACTGGCGTAGTGACGAATATGGAGGAGAACGCCACAACCGGGCGCGCTATCCGCTCGAGGTGTTCCGTGCGATGCGCGCCGCATGGCCTGCGGATCGCCCGATGTCGGTGCATCTCTCGTGCCACGACTGGACGCCGGGGGAAACACTCCGGTCGACGCGACAGTCTTCGCCGAACTCTTCAAGGAAGCCGGCGCTGATCTTGTCGATTGTTCGTCGGGCCAGGTTTCGAAGGCCGAGCGGCCGATCTATGGCCGCATGTTCCAGACGCCGTTTTCCGACAAGATCCGCAACGAAGCGCATGTCGATACGATCGCGGTCGGCGCCATTTCCGAGGCTGACCACGTCAATTCGATCGTCGCGGCGGGTCGAGCCGATCTTTGCGCGATCGCCAGGCCGCATCTCGCCGATCCCGCCTGGACGCTGCATGAAGCCGCCAAGATCGGCGTGGCGGACATTGCGTGGCCGAGGCAATATTATTCCGCCAAGGCGCAATACGAGGCCGATCTTGCCCGGGCCGCGGCGGCGCAGGCCGCGGCGACGTGACGGACAAATCGCTGGACGGCCATCATGCGCTGGTGACCGGCGCAGGGAGCGGTATCGGCGCAGCGACCGCGCTTGCTCTGGCTCGGGCCGGCGCGCGCGTGAGCCTTGCGGGGCGTCGCCTCAAGCCGCTCGAGGATATCGCGCACGGCATGCCGCAGGGTTCCGCTGCGCTAGTCGATTCGTTCGATGTCACCTCCGAAGCCGCGGTCTCAGCCGGCCTCGAAAGAGCGCGCGCCGCCTTGGGCCCGGTGACGATCCTCGTCAACAATGCGGGCGAAGCGCCGAGCGCGCCGTTCGACAAGACCGATCCTGGCCTCTGGTCTCGCACGCTCGCTGTCAATCTGACTGGCGCCTATCTCGTGTCTCGCGCGGTCCTCTCCGATTTGAAAGCGCGCGGCGCGGGCGCGCGGCTCATCAACATCGCTTCGACCGCCGGGCTCGCCGGCTACGCCTATGTCGCCGCCTATTGCGCCGCCAAGCACGGCATGATCGGCCTCACGCGCGCGCTGGCGCTTGAATTCGCCAAGACCGGAATCACGGTCAACGCCGTCTGCCCCGGCTTCACCGAGACGCCCCTGGTTCAGCGCGCTGTCGAAACCATTGTCGCCAAGACCGGGCGATCCGAAGCGCTGGCCAAGGCTGAGCTCACCAAGTCCAATCCGCAGGGTCGCCTCGTGCGGCCCGAGGAAGTTGCCGATGCCGTGCTTTGGCTGGCGTCGGCTGGCGCGGCGTCGATAAACGGCCAGGCGATCGTGGTCGCTGGCGGGGAGGTCATGGCCGGATGAATACGCCGAGTGCGATGCAGGCCATGCGCCGTCCGATGCGCGATTATGCGGCGCGGCACTTTCGCTTCACCGCGAGCGAGGACGGGCGGGTCGCGACCATCGCGCTCAACCGCCCCGAGCGCAAGAATCCGCTGACCTTCGACAGCTATGCCGAGCTTCGCGACCTCTTTCGCTAGCTGGCCAACGGGTCGGACATACGCGCCATCGTGCTCACCGGCGCGGGCGGCAATTTCTCCTCGGGCGGCGACGTGTTCGAGATTATCGAGCCGCTGACGCGCATGGCCATGCCGGACCTCATCGCCTTCACCCGAATGACTGGCGATGTCGTCAAGGCGATGCGCAAATGCCCGCAGCCGATCATCGCCGCGGTCGACGGAATCTGCGCCGGCGCGGGGGCCATTCTCGCCATGGCTTCCGACTTGCGCCTCGCAACGCCGGAAGCGAAGACCGCGTTTCTCTTCACCCGCGTCGGCCTCGCTGGCGCGGACATGGGCGCATGCGGAATTCTGCCGCGGATCATTGGGCAGGGCCGCGCCGCGGAGCTTCTTTATACCGGCCGGACGATGACCGCCGCCGAAGCTCGGCCTGGGGCTTCTACAACGCCCTGCATCCAGGCGCCGACCTTGAGCCGGAGGCGCTCGCGCTCGCCCGCTCGCTCGCTGACGGTCCATGGTTTGCGCATGGGATGACCAAGACGATGCTCAACCAGGAATGGGCGATGGGGCTCGACGAGCTCATCGAATCCGAAGCGCAGGCGCAGGCTATCTGCATGGCCACTCAGGACTTCCGGCGCGCCTTCGAGGCCTTCGCGGCCAAGCGCAAACCTGTCTTCGAGGGGGATTGATGAACGTCGCGTCTCGCGCTCATGAGATGAGGCGCGATTGGCTCGACTGGCCGTTCTTCGGCGAGTCCCATCGCGCCTTTGCGGGCGCGCTCGATCGTTTGTTGCTTCGGGCGCGATCTCTGTGGTCGATCATGAGGACGTCGACAAATCTTGCCGCGATCTGGTGCGCGCGCTCGGCGAAGCGGGCCTACTCGACGCAGCGGTCGCGTCTCCTGACAGCGATGCCTCCGCGATTGACTCGCGGAGCGTCTGTCTCGCTCGCGAGACGCTCGCCTACCACGATGGGCTCGCCGATTTCGCCTTCGCCATGCAAGGCCTGGGCTCCGGCGCCGTCGCCATCGCGGGCTCCGACGAGCAGCGCAAGCGCGTGTTGCCAAAGGTCCGCAGCGGCGAGTGGCTCGCCGCTTTCGCGCTCTCGGAAAAAGGAGCCGGCTCCGATGTCGCGGCGATGGCTTGCTCGGCGCGCAAGGACGGAATCGGATATCGCCTGGATGGCGAGAAGACCTGGATCTCCAACGGCGGGATCGCCGACGTCTACACATTGTTCGCCCGCACCGGCGAAGCTGCGGGCGCGCGCGGAATCTCTGCGTTCCTGGTTTTTCCCGACGATCCTGGTTTCTCAATCGCTGAACGGATCGACGTTATGGCGCCGCATCCGTTGGCCACACTGCGTTTCGAAGACTGCCGTCTTCCGGCGGACCGGCGGCTCGGCGGTCCCGGAGACGGCTTCAAGATCGCGATGCGCACGCTCGACATCTTCCGCGCCTCGGTCGCCGCCGCGGCGCTCGGCTTCGCGCGTCGCGCGTTCGACGAGGCGCTGGCGCACGCCAAGAGCCGGCGGATGTTCGCGGCGACGCTCGCTGACCTTCAGCTCACTCAGGCGGCGCTCGGCGACATGGCGACGGACATCGACGCGGCAGCGCTGTTGACCTATCGCGCTGCATGGCGCCGCGACGTCCAGAAGCTGCCGACCACAGTCGAGGCCGCAATGGCGAAAATGACTGCGACCGAGACGGCGCAACGCGTCATCGATCGGGCTTTGCAGATGTTCGGCGGTCGCGGGGTCAGACGCGGCGAGATTGTCGAGAGCCTCTATCGCGAGATCCGCGCCTTGCGGATCTACGAGGGCGCGACCGAGGTGCAGAAGCTGATCGTCGCGCGCGAGCTGATCAAGGCGCGGCCGGCTTGAATTTGGAGGGCGTTGTGCTGAAAACGCTGCAACCGGACGGATGGGCGAAGCCCGCTGGTTACGCCAATGGCGTCTCGGCGCGCGGACGCGTCATTCACGTCGCGGGCCAGATTGGCTGGAACAAGGACTCGAGGTTCGAGACCGACGATTTCGTCGGCCAGGTCAAGCAGAGTTTGCAGAACCTCGTCGCCGTGCTCGCCTGCGACGACGCGCGCCCCGAGCACATCGTTTCGATGACCTGGTATTTCACCAACAAGCGCGACTATCTCGACAACCTGAAGGGCGTTGGCCAAGCCTACCGCGAGACGATTGGCCGTCATTTCCCGGCGATGACCGCGATTGCGGTCTCGGCCCTCATCGAGGAGCGCGCCAAGGTCGAAATTCAGGCCGTCGCAATCGTTCCCGAGCCCTAGCTTACGCGACCAGCTCGGCGTAGCGCAGCGGGTCCGTCGCGCCCTCGGTGTTGATAACGAAGATATGCGATTGTGGGCCGAGACGCAGCGCCTTGCGCGCTTCCGCGTCGGCCAACGCTCGTATGAGGCCGGCCAGACCGACGCCTCCGCTCTCGCCTGCGACAATGGCGGGATCGGCTCCGAGAGGGCGCGCCAAGCGCTTCATCGCGGCGACGGCGTCCTCTTCTTCAACCGTCATGAAGCCGTCGGCGACGCGCGACAGCACCCGCCAGGCGATCAGCGAAGGCTCGTAGCATTCGAGCATCGCCATGACGGTCGGCTCGCCTTGTGCAATTCTGATCGGACGGCCGGCGCGGGCGCTCTCGCAAACGCATGCGGCTCTCACCGGCTCGACCACGACGAACATTGGCCTTTGATCCGCCAGCGCCAAAGCGAGATGGCCGCCCACCGCCGCTGCGACGCCGCCGACCCCGGCCTGCACGAAGATATGCGTCGGCGGCCCGGGGAGCTGACGCAGCGCCTCGCGCACCATCGCCGTATAGCCCTGCATCACGAGCGCAGGAATGCGCTCATACCCGGGCCAGGATGTGTCGGAGACGATTGTCCAGCCATTCTTGTCCGCGACCCGCGCCGTTTCCTCGACGGAATCGTCGTACGAGCCCGCCACGCGGACCATTTCGGCGCCGAAACGCGCGATCGCGGCGACGCGCTCACGGCTGACGCCGGAATGCACGAAGACGACCGATCTTGCCCCGACAAGCTTAGCGCCCTGCGCGACGGAACGCCCATGGTTGCCGTCGGTCGCGCAAGCAAAGGTCATTCCCGCAGCGATGGCGCGAACATCTGGCGCGTGCAGCTCGGCGATATCAACGACGCGCCCGAGCCGTTCTGAAGCCGCATCGAGCACGAGCCGGAGAACGGCGTAGGAGCCGCCCAGCGCCTTGAAGCTGCCGAGGCCGAGTCTGAGGCCCTCGTCCTTAATGTGGATCGCTCCCACTCCGAGTTCGCGCGCGAGCGAGGCAAGCGCATGCAGAGGGGTGACGACATGGTTTTCGCGATGGCGAAGGAATCGCTCGACGTCCTCGGCCGCCGTCACGCTCAGGGTCTCCGCGTCCCTCGGGTCGAGGGCCAAGCGATAATGCTCATGCCGGTTGGTGAGAAACATTGCGCCGCCTCTCCTTGCTCGCGCGCTCGCGATGTCGCGGCCGTCCTCTGGGCGCCCAGTCGGCCAGATGATACACATCCGACCGGCGCCCGCGCCCGCTGCTCTTCATGCCGAGCCGATCCAGCGAAGCCGGCCTACTTGTCTTATCGTTCTATAAATAGTATCACTTGGCAAGAGCGCGACGTCACCTGCGGCGTGGCGATCGTCCCGGTTCACTCGGCGGCGGATGAGGCATGTCGGACCCGGTCAGGCCAATCATCGGCATCATAGGAGGGACGGGCGATCTCGGGTCTGGCCTCGCCAAGGCCTGGGCCGCGGCGGGCTACAAGGTGATCATTGGCTCGCGCTCGCGCGAGAAGGCGGAGAAGGCCGCGGCCGCACTCGGCGAGGCGGTGAGCGGCGACGACAATGTCGGCGCGGCCCGCGCCGCCGACGTCGTGGTGCTCGCGGTCCCCTTCGCCAGTCATGAACAGACCATCGAGGAAATCAAGGGCGCGGTGGGCGGCAAGATCGTTGTCGACACGGCTGTGCCGCTCGTGCCCCCGAAGGTGTCGACGGTCCAGCTCCCGAGCGAAGGCTCGGCGGCGCAGATCGCCCAGCGGCTGCTCGGGGCGGGGGTGCGCGTCGTCTCGGCCTTCCACAATGTCAGCGCGGCGAAACTCCACGCGGGCGGCCGCGTCGACTGCGATGTGCTCGTGTTCAGCGACGACAAGGCGGCGCGCAATCTGGTCATCAACCTGGCCGGCGAGATTGCGCGGCGCGGCGTCGGCGGCGGCGGGCTCGCCAATTCGGCGGCGGCGGAGGCTATGACCTCGGTCCTGATCTGGATCAACCGCCAGTACAAAACGCCAGGCGCCGGCATCGGCATCACCGGCCTCGAGACAGCCGGCCCGACCTGATCGTCGATGAGCCCGGTGCCGGTCTCCTTCTTCGCTTTGCCGGGCATTCCCCTGGTCGAGCCGAGCGATGACCTCGCAGCGATTCTGGGGAAGGCGCTGGTCGAGAGCGAGGTCGGGCTGCATGACGGAGACGTGCTCGTGGTGGCGCAGAAGATCGTCTCGAAAGCCGAGGGGCGTTATGTCAAACTTGATGACGTTAAGCCGTCCGAGCGCGCTGTCGAGATCGCGCGACGCACGGGCAAAGACGAGCGGCGGGTCGAGGTCATTCTCTCCGAGTCGGACGAGATCGTGAGAACTCGGGCCGCAGCTCGTCATCGCCGCGCACAAATTGGGCTTCGTCATGGCGAACGCGGGCATCGATGAGTCGAACATCAGCCAGAAAGACGGCGCCGAGCGCGTCCTCCTCCTGCCGCGCGACCCGGACGGCAGCGCCGCCGAACTGAAACGTAGGCTCGACACAATGTTCGTTGTTTCCGCCGCCGTCATCATCAACGACAGTTTCGGGCGACCCTGGCGCAACGGTGTGGTCGGCGTGGCGATCGGCGCCGCGGGTCTGCCGTCGCTCGTCGATCAAAGGGGCGACCTGGACCTGTTCGGCCGTAAGCTCAGAGTGACCGAGATCGCCGTCGCCGACGAGCTTGCCTCGGCCGCCTCGCTCATGATGGGGCAAGCGGCCGAGGCTCTCCCGGCCGTGCTCGTTCGCGGGCTTCGCTTCGAAGCGCCCGCGCGTCCCGCCGCGGCGCTCGTGCGCGAGCGCGAAAGGGATCTGTTCCGATGAGCGACCCACGCTCCCTGTTCTCCAGAGAGGGACGCGTCGTTGCGCTATGCGGGGGCGTCGGCGGGGCCAAGCTTGCCGATGGGCTGGCGCGCGCTCTGGGAGAGGAGCTCGTCGTCATCGTAAACACGGCGGACGATTTCGAGCATTTGGGGCTCTCGATTTCGCCTGACATCGACACCGTCCTCTATACGCTCGGCGGGCGCGCCGACAAGGAACGAGGATGGGGCCGGGCCGACGAGAGCTGGCGCTTCCTGTCGGCTCTGGGCGAACTCGGCGGCGAGACCTGGTTCCAACTGGGGGACCTGGATCTCGCGCTGCATGTTTTGCGCACTCAGGCGTTGCGCGCCGGGCGGACGCTTACCTCGATTATCGGCGAGGTGGCGCGGCGGTTCGACATTCGCTCGACGGTCCTGCCTATGTCGGACGACCCGATCCGCACCATCGTCGCGACGCCGGAGGGCGACCTTGCCTTCCAGCGCTACTTTGTCGAGCGCCGTTGTGTCCCAGAGGTTCTCGGCATCCGCTTCGACGGCGCCAGCGACGCGCGCCCCTCCGCGAAGGTTCGCGAAGCGCTCGAAGCGCCGGGCTTAAGCGCGATCGTGATCTGTCCCTCGAACCCGTATCTCAGCATTGACCCCATCCTCGCCACGCCGCAGATCCGCGCGCTGATCGAGGCGGCGCAAGCGCCGGTCGTCGCGGTGTCGCCGATCATCGGCGGCGCGGCGATCAAGGGCCCAACGACGAAGATCATGCGCGAACTCGGGGCGCCAGCGACTTCGCAGACCATCGCGCGACATTATCGCGGCTTGATCGACGGGCTTGTCATCGACGAGGCCGACGCCGCCGAACGCGACTTACCTGACGTTGCCGTAAAGGTGACGCGCACGCTCATGCAGAGCGATGCGGACCGCGACCGCCTGGCTGTTGAGACGCTCGCTTTCGCCGCCGAACTGGCTCACAAGGCGAAGGTTTCGTCATGACCTCGCAGGCGCCCTTGGGCAAAGTTTGGGCCGTGGTCCCGGTCAAGCGGTTCGACCAGGCCAAGCAGCGCTTATCGGGTGTGCTTGACGGCGCCGCACGCGCCGCGCTCGCTGCGGCGATGCTTGGCGACGTGCTCGAGCAGCTCTCGGGAACGACGGGGCTGACGGGCGTCCTCGTCGTGACATCCGACACGGAGGCTACGGTGATCGCCGGAAGTTTCGGAGCTGCTGTGCTGGCCGATCCAGCCGATAGCGGCGTCAACGACGCTGTCGCATATGGCGTCAGCAAGCTTGGCTTGCTTGGCGCGTCCGCCACAATCATCGCGCCAAGCGACATTCCGTTCGTCACCACCGAGGAGCTCACCATCGTGCTCGCGGCGCTTGAGCAAACGGCGGTCGTGCTCACGCCCGCCACGCGCGACGGCGGCACCAACATTCTGGGGTTGTCGCCGCCTGACGTGATCGCGCCAGCCTTCGGGCCGGACAGCTTCGCGCGGCACTGCGCGCTCGCGCGCGATCTACGGCCAGCGGTCATTCCGCTCGAAGGCGCGAGCCACGACATCGACGAGCCCGCTGATCTTGCTTTCGGCCCCCTCGCCCCGAAGCTCGGCTCGGGCGCCAGAACCCTCGCTTGCCTACGCAGGCTCGGGCGGACAACGTCCTTTGCGCCGCCGCGATTTTTTGAAAAGACGCCGCCATGACGAATCCTCCCGAGTTCTTGTCGCGCTCCCCGACGGACCGGCGCCTGTCGCGTGAGCAGGCGCTCAGTCTCGTCGAACTGACGGACCAGACCGCGCTGATCGCCGCCGCGGCGCGACGTCGCGACGCGGCTCATGGGGACGCGCTGTCCTATTCGCGCAAGGTCTTCATTCCGCTGACGCAACTCTGCCGCGACGTCTGCCATTACTGCACTTTCGCTCGCCCGCCGCGGAAAGGCGAGCGCGCCTATCTGCTCCCGGAGCAGGCGCTCGCCATCGCGGAGGCGGGCGGAAAGGCCGGATGCAAGGAGGCTTTGTTCACGCTCGGAGACAAGCCCGAGCTGCGCTATGGCGTCGCCCGGGCGCAGTTGCGCGAACTCGGCCACGAAACAACGCTCTCCTATCTCGCGGAAATAGCTGGCCTCATTCTCAAGAAGACGGGCCTACTGCCGCACGTCAATCCAGGACTGATGTCGGATGACGACTTCGCTTGCCTACGCTCCGTCTCGGTCTCGCAAGGGATCATGCTGGAGAGCCTGTCGCTGAATCTTTGCGCCAAAGGCGGTCCTCATTATGGTTCGCCCGACAAGCATCCCGAGGCGCGGCTCGACACGATCAGGCGTGCCGGCAAGCAGGCTGTTCCCTTCACCTCGGGCATCCTGATCGGCATCGGCGAGACCCGCGCTGAGCGGATCGAGGCGCTGCTCGCGCTGCGCGATCTCAACGACGCCTACGGCCATATCCAGGAAATCATCATCCAGAACTTTCGGCCGAAGCCCAGCACGCCGATGGCTGGCGCCGAGGCGCCGCCGCTCGACGATCATCTGTGGACGATCGCGCTCGCGCGTCTCCTTTTCGAACCTGAGATGAACATCCAGGCGCCGCCCAACCTGAGTTCCGGCGAACTTGCGGCGCTGATCGGCGCCGGAATCAACGACTGCGGCGGCGTCTCGCCGGTCACGCCCGATTATGTGAACCCGGAGGCGCCATGGCCGCATCTAAGCGCGCTCGCAGACGCCGCCAGCGAGGCCGGCAAGACGCTGACCGAGCGGCTTGCGATTTATCCGGCTTTCGCGCGCCATCCTCTGAAATGGCTGGACGAGCGCCTGCGCAAGCCGGTCTACGATCTCGTGGACGGCGAGGGCTGGCCGCGCGATGACAATTGGCGCGCTGGGCGCGAAAGTCCGCCGCCGGCCCTCGACCTTCCGCTCGTCCATGGGCCGGCGCATCGGTGCGTCTCGGGCGGCCTCCGCTCCCTGCTCGCCAAGGCGGAGCGTGGCGAACTCATGACGGAATCGGACATCGTCGAGCTGTTTCAGGCGAGGCGCCAGGATTTCATCGCGGTTTGCCGGGCGGCCGACGACCTGCGTCGCGACGTCAACGGCGACATCGTGAGCTACGTGGTCACGCGCAACATCAACTACACCAACATCTGCTCCTTCAAATGCCAGTTCTGCGCCTTTTCAAAAGGCAAGCTCAGCGAGAATTTGCGCGGCCGCCCTTACAATCTCGAACTGAGCACCATCACTGATCGCGCATGGGAAGCCTGGGAGCGCGGCGCGACGGAAGTCTGCATGCAGGGCGGCATTCATCCATCCTATACGGGGCGCACCTACTTCGACATCTTGAGGGCGGTGAGGGAGACCGTTCCCGGAATCCATGTGCACGCTTTTTCGCCGCTCGAGGTGTTCCAGGGCGCGAGAACGCTGGGAGTATCCGTGTCGGAGTTTCTCGTCGAGCTCAAGTCGGCGGGGCTCGGCACGCTGCCCGGAACGGCGGCCGAGATCCTCGATGACGAGGCGCGCCAGCTCCTGTGCCCCGATAAAGTGAACACGCTCGAATGGCTCGAAGTCATGCGCGCGGCCCATGAAGTGGGCTTCCGGTCGACGGCGACCATCATGTTCGGCCACATCGATCGCTACGAGCACTGGGCGCGCCATCTCATACGGACCCGGGATCTCCAGATCGAAACCGGCGGGTTTACCGAGTTCGTGCCGCTGCCGTTCGTGCATATGGAGGCGCCGATTTACCTGAAAGGCCGCTCACGGCCAGGCCCGACTTTTCGCGAGGTCATGCTGATGCATGCCGTCGCGCGCCTCACGCTCCACCCGCACATCGTCAACATCCAGGCCTCGTGGGTGAAGCTCGGCGGGGAGGGCGTACGCCATTGCCTCAGCGCCGGGGTCAACGATCTTGGCGGCACGCTGATGGACGAGAGCATCTCGCGCGCCGCCGGCGCCGGTCACGGACAGGAGATGACGCCGCAACGAATGGAAGCCATCATTCTCGCCGCCGGCCGGACGCCGCGCCAGCGCAATACGTTTTACGCGGACGCTGCCCCAGAGCGCAGGAAGCGGTCCTTCGCCGCCCGCGGTTGGCCCGCGCGCGATGAGGCGACGCTCGCGGTCTCTCTTGGCGCTTGAGCCGGAGGCGCTGGACCGGCGTAGGCGCATCTTGTATGGTCGTCCTAATATTGGTATGATAGGTCTATTTGTGAGAACAGGCGCGCGCTTGGGACGCATCGCAGATGACGCGGCGAACCGCGGCCGCCTGACGGACGCCGCTCCATCGGCTCTTGGGAGGAACGGGTGTCCGCCCCAGTCGTAAGAGATTATCGGTCGCTCCGACAGGGCCTCTCACGGCGCGATCGTAGCCTGCGCGAGAAAGTCATGTCGCTGCACGACGCGGCCACCCTTGTGCAAGATGGAATGTCCGTCGGCATCGGCGGCTCGACCATGTCGCGTACGCCGATGGCGATGATCTGGGAGCTGATGCGCCAGCGGCGCAAGCATCTCTCCTGCTCGCGCGGCATCGTTTCGACCGACGGCGATCTCTTGTTCGGCTCCGATATCGCCGACGAGGTCGTCACCAGCTGGTTTGCGCAGGGCATTCTCTGGGGGCTTTCCAAGGTGATGCGCCACCATGTCGAAAAAGGCGGCAAGCGCTTCCAGGAATGGAGCCACATGGCGATGGGCATGCGCTTCCGCGCCGGCGCCATGGGCTTGCCGTTCCTGCCCATTCGATCGATGTTGGGTTCCGACGTCCTCGAGCAGCGTCCGGAAGCGAAGGCGTTCGACTGCCCTTTCACCGGCGAAAAGTTGCTGTTGGTTCCGGCGCTCAACCCGGACGTTGCGCTCATCCACGTCCAGCGCTGCGACCCTTACGGCAACGCCCAGCTCGACGGCCTGCAGTTCATGGACATCGATCTCGCGATGGCGGCCGACCGGGTGATCCTGACGACCGAGCGCATCATCTCCAATGATCAGATCAGGCGGGCGCCCGATCAGACCAAGATTCCCTTTTTCTGCGTTGACGCGGTGGTCGAGGTCCCCTTCGGGTCGGCCCCGCACGAATGCTTTGGCGTCTACGAGCCGATGATGCCTCACCTGGAGGCTTATGTGGCGAAGGTGAACGCCGAGCCTGTCGAAGGTATGCGCGACTATCTCGAGCGCCACGTCTACGGGCCGAAGACTTGGACGGACTTTCTGTCGCTGATAGGCCTGGACAATCTGCTCGAGGCCGCGGGCAGGGGGCGCAGCATCTACAATGACTGAAAACCGGCGCTACACGTCCGCGGAAATGCTGGCGATCCTGAGCGCGCGACAGCTCGAGGACGGACAGGTTGTGTTCGCCGGCGTCGGCGTCCCGCTGCTGGCGGCGACGCTCGCTCAGAGACTGCATTGCCCCGGCCTCACCATCCTTTTTGAGGGCGGCGTCATTGGCGCCTTCGTCGAGCCGGGGAAGCTCCCGCCTTCGACCAACGACCAGCGATGCACCAAGCGCGCCAATGTGGTGCTTGGCAGCGCCGACGTTTTGCTGCTGCTGCAGCGCGGCTATGTCGATGTTGGGTTCATGGGAGGGGCGCAGATCGACCAGTACGGAAACCTGAACTCCTCTTTCATTGGCAGTCCCGCCGCGCCGAAGACCCGCCTGCCCGGCACCGGAGGCGGAAACGACATCGCGAGCCTCACCAACATGATCGTGGCGATGAAGCACGAGAAGCGGCGATTTGTGGAGAAGGTCGACTTCATCACCAGCCCCGGCTTCATCCGCGGCCGGAAGACGCGCGCCGAGAGCGGGCTGCCTGCAGGAGGCATGTTCCGCGTGATCACCGAACTTGCGGTGTTCGGTTTCGACGACGAAACGCGGCGGATGAAGGTCCTCGCCCTCAATCCCGGGGTCGAGCGCGCGCAGGTCCAGGATAACACCGGCTTCGAGCTCCTCTTTGACGGGGCCCTCTCGATGACCGAGCCGCCAACCGGCCGCGAGCTTGAGACGCTTACGGAGCTCGATCCCGGCCGTCTGTTCACGGCCTGAAGAGAATGAGCCCGGAGGAGGAACGCCATGAAGAGTCTCGCCAAGACGTTTGGCGTCGCCGCGCGCAATTTCACCGCCTATCCGGAAATGCCCGACGCGAAAGCGCTGGTCGAATATGGTGTCCGCGTCGAGGAGCTCGGTTACGACTCGGTGTGGGTGTGGGACCACATGCTGCTCGGCGTTGAGCCAAATTTCCCGATTATCGATTCGCTCACGGTGCTGACTGGGATCGCGGCGCGCACGAGCCGCTTGAAGATCGGCACCGGCATCCTCGTCCTGCCGCTGCGCAATCCCGTCACGCTCGCCAAGCAGCTCTCCAGCATCGACCTCCTTTCCGAAGGGCGGCTCATCATGGGCATGGCCTCCGGCTGGTACAAGCGCGAGTTCGACGCGGCCGGCATTCCGTTCGACAAGCGCGGCAAACTCATGGACGAGAATCTCGAGATCATGAACCGGTTATGGACGGAGCCGAAGGTCGACGGGAAATATATGAGCCACAATATCTCCGCCGCCGTGATGTATCCCAAGCCCTATCAGAAGCCGCGCATGCCGATCCTGATCGGCGGCTATGTCGACAAGGTGCTGCAGCGGGCGGCGACGGCCGGCGATGGTTGGCTCACCTATTTCTACCGTCCAGGCGACTTCAAGAAGTCGTGGGACAAGATTCGTGGTTTCGCCGCGGAAGCCGGAAAGGACCCTGACACGTTGCTCAACGCCGCGCAGCTTCCCATTATGGTCGGACCGTCCAGGGAGGCGGTGCGCGAAGAGATGATGGACTGGCTGAACAAGGAGTGGGACTTCCCGGCGCATAGCGACTGCTCGCGCGAGAGCGCCATCATCGGCTCGGTCGACGATTGCGTGGCTCAGCTCCGCGAGCATGTCGCCGTCGGCGTGCAGAAGATCATCTTCGTTCCCTACAAGTACCGCCCGGATCAGATCGAAACGATCGCGCGTGAGATCATCCCGCGCTTGAAGTCGCTCTGATCGCCGCGGTGAAGGAGCAAATAAGGCAGCGCCGATGACCGATCGCAACCGTCAGAAAATCCTCGACAAGGTCGACTTGAGCCGCGAGCAAGCGATCGAGTTCCTGCAGAGAATGATTGCCATTCCGAGCGTCACGGGCGATGAGGCGGCGATCCAGAAGTTCGTCTCGAACCATCTGAAAGAGATCGGCCTTGAGGTCGATGTCTGGGAGACCGACTGGGAAGCGCTCAAGAAGCATCCGGGCTATCGACCGGTTGCGCGCGGCTACCAAGGGCGACCGAATATCGTCGGCGTGCTGAAAGGCTCGGGCGGCGGCCGCTCGCTCCTGCTCAACGGCCACACCGACGTCATACCCGTGGGAGAGGGCTGGAGCGACGATCCGTGGTCAGGGCGGATCAAGAACGGGCGCATCTACGGGCGCGGGTCCTGCGACATGAAGAGCGGGGTCGCGAGTCACATCCTCGCCGTGCAATACCTCAAGGAGCTCGGCCTCACCCCGAAGGGCGACGTCATGATCAACGTCGTCATCGACGAGGAGGTGAGCGGCCACGGCACGCTCGACACGGTGATCCGGGGTTACAAAGCCGACGCCGGCATTTCGGGCGAGACCAGCGACCTCGCCGTGCAGCCCGCTTGTATCGGCCGCATCTGGTTTGAGATCGAGATCCACGGCAAGCCGGCCGGCATCCAGAAGCGCTACGAGGGAATAAGCGGCATCGATCTCGGCAACTCAATCGCCAAGGCGGTCGCTGATCTCGAGGCCGAGCGCGTCGCGACCGTGACCCATCCGCTTTATCCAAGCGCGATCGATTCGCTGCCCTGTATCGTCGGCAGCTTTCAGGCTGGCGGTTATCCGAGCGCCTTCCCGGCGAACTGCCTGCTCAAGGGCAGCATTGGCACAGTCCCCGGCGAGGACCACGAAGGCGTCAAGCAAAGCCTGGTCGATCAGGTGGCGCGAGCCGCCGCAGCGGATCCGTGGATGAAGGATCATCCGCCCAAGGTCCGGTTCGTCGGCTATGACGCCGAGGCGTCGGAGATTCCACGCGATCATCCGATCGTCGGCGCAGTATCGCGCGCCTATACCGAGATTACCGGCAAAACGCCGGTGATCACCGGCCGCCAGGGAGCGGCGGATACGCGCTTCCTCAACCGCTACGGCAACACGCCGACGGTCATTTTTGGACCCGGTTCGACGGCTGTCATGCACGCCGACGACGAATACGTCTCGGATTGACGACTACCTCACGGCGATCAAGGTGATGGCGCTGGCGATTTACGACTGGTGCAACGCCGAGCCGGTCGGTCAAAGCGCGTGACGCGATCGACGACGCGTCCCCCGAATGAGTCGCCGCTGACGAAGGCAAGGAGATGAGCGATCAGGGCGTAGGCGCCTCGGTCAAGCGTAAGGAGGACGACCGTTTCTTACGCGGGCGCGGCCAGTATGTCGGCGATATCCGCCTGGCGGGCATGAAAGACGTCGCTTTCGTCCGCTCGCCGCTCGCCCACGCAAAGCTGCGCGCCGTTCACATTCCCGACGAGCATCGCGGCAAGGCGTTCGCCGCCGCAGACCTCGTCGGCGTGAAGCCGATCGTCGCCGTGTCCGGCCTTCCCGGGTTCAAGGCGTCCGAGCAACCGGTGCTCGCCAGCCACAAGGTGCGCCAAGTCGGCGAGCTCATCGCGATGTGCGTCGGCCGGACGCGGGCCGAGGCCGAGGATGTCGCCGCGAGCGTCGAGGTCGATCTGGAGGAGCTGCCGGCCGTGCACGACATGCTGGCGGCGCGCTTGCCGAACGCGCCGCTCCTGCACGAGCACTGGGGCGACAACACATTTCTTGAGACCTTCGTCGACATCAATATCGAAGCCGCGTTCGACGCTCCGATCAAGGTGACACGCGAGATTTCGACCGCGCGCCAATGCATGGCCCCGATCGAGGGCCGCGGCACGGTCGCCTATTGGGACAGCCGCATGGACCAGCTCGTTTTGTACACGGGCAGCCAGATGCCGCATATCGTGCGCACCGGCCTCGCTGAATGTTTGGGGCTGATGCAAACCCAGGTGCGGATCGTCTCGCCGGATGTCGGCGGCGGCTTCGGCTACAAGGGCATTCTTCTGCCCGAGGATGTCTGCCTCGGCTGGCTGGCGATGCGCTGCCGCCATCCGCTGCGTTGGCTCGAGGATCGGCGCGAGCATCTGACCGCCAGCGCCAATTGTCGGGAGCATCACTACCGCATCACCGTCTATGCAGATCGCGACGGAACGTCTGCGCGGCGTCGATTGCGAAGCGACGGTCGATTCGGGCGCCTATTCCTCCTATCCCTTCTCGGCCTGCCTTGAGGCGGCGCAGGTCGCGAGCATCCTGCCCGGCCCTTACGATTTCCCATCCTATCGCTGCCGCACCTGGTCGGTCGCGACCAACAAATGTCCGATCCTTCCCTATCGGGGCGTCGCACGGACGGGCGTCTGCTACGCGCTCGAACTCATGCTCGACCTTGTCGCGCGCGAGGCGGGGCTCGAGCCGTTCGAGGTGCGGATGAAGAATCTCGTACGGCCCGAGCAGATGCCGTTCGACAACATCACGAAAAAGCATTTCGACAGCGGCGACTATCCCGAAGCGCTGCGCCGCGCTCTCGATGCGGTCGACCTCAAGAGCGTTCGCGAGCGCCAGAGGCGCGGCGAGCCGGATGGACGCCTCATCGGCGATTGGCCTTGCGGTCTATTGCGAGCAGGGCGCGCATGGCACCTCGGTCTACGCCGGTTGGGGCATTCCCATGGTGCCGGGGCATGAGCAGGCGACGGCGCGCATGACGCCTGACGGAGGGCTCGAGCTGAGGGTCGGCGTCCACTCGCATGGGCAGAGCATGGAGACGACGCTTGCCCAGGTGGCGCATGAGATTCTCGGCGTCGAGATCGCCAAGATCAAACTCGTCCATGGCGATACGGAATACACCCCCTATTCGACCGGCAGCTGGGGCTCGCGCGGCGCGGTGATGGCGGGCGGCGCCGTCGCGACCGCGACGTCGCGAGGTGGCGCGCCTCGCGAAAGCAATCGGGGCGCATCTGTTGCAGACCGACGCTGAATCCGTCGTGCTGCGCGACGGCGCGGTCCATGGGCAATCCGGCAGCGTCACTCTGGCGGAGATCGCCCACACCTGGTATCGGCGCCCGCAGGATCTTCCGGCTTCCGTCGATCCACGCGGCCTCGAGGCGACGATCGGCTACAAGCCGGGTCGCGACACGGGCACCTTCAGCTACGCCGCCCATATCGCGACTGTCGCGGTCGATCCCGAGACCGGGGACATCGAGATTCTCGACTACGTCATCGTCGAGGACGGCGGCAAGCTCATCAATCCGATGGTGGTCGACGGCCAGATCTATGGCGGGTTCGCTCAGGGGGTCGGCACGGCTCTCTACGAGGAGATGAACTTCGACCCCTCGGGCCAGCCGCTGGCGTCGACCTTCGCCGACTACCTCCTGCCGGGTCCGACGGAAGTTCCCGCGCCGCGGCTGCGCCACATGGAGACGCTTTCGCCCTTCACCGAATTCGGCGTGAAGGGGCTTGGCGAAGGCGGCGCTATCGCCCCGCCGGCTGCGATCGGCAACGCAGTCAACGACGCCCTGCGGTCTCTCGGCGCCGAAGTCTTCCGTTCGCCGATGACGTCGCGCCGGGTGCTTGAGGCGATCGCGGCTGCAAGGCGAGAGAAAGCGCCGGTCGGATTCGAGGAAATGGAGGGGTGAAGCCGGTCAATTTCGACTACGCCCGCCCGAAAGACATAGACGCGTCGCTATCGCTGCTCGCCGAAGAGGGACGTTCCGTCAAAGTCGTAGCCGGCAGTCAGTCTCTCGGGCCCATGCTCAACATGCGCCTCGTCCAGCCCGATCTTCTGGTCGATATCACAGGCATCGACGAACTTCGGCAGGTCAAGGAGGAAGCCGACGGAATCGTCATCGGCGCCTGCGTCACCCACTCCGATATCGAGGACCGGCGCGTGCCGGACGTAACCGGCGGCGCGCTGCCCAGCGTCGCCCATGGCATCGCCTATCGCGCGGTGCGCAACCGTGGCACGATCGGCGGCAGCCTGACCCATGCCGATCCGTCGGCGGACTGGATATCGATGCTCGCGGCGCTGGGCGCGTCGGTCACGCTGCGCGGCCCGCATGGCGTGCGCTTAATCCCGGTCGAGGATTACATGCTCGGCGCGCTCGAGGCGGACCTCCGGCCCGGCGAACTGCTCGTCTCCGTGAAAGCGCCGCGGCTCGGGCGCTCGGCGCGCTGGGGCTATCACAAGCTCTGCCGCAAGACAGGCGAATTCGCCCATGCGATCGGAGCCTTCGTCGTCGATCCTGAGCGCGGCGTTTGCCGAGCGGTCATCGGCGCGACCGGGGCGCGCCCGATCGTCATCGCCGACGCCCGCCCCATCATCGCCGACGGCGATCCCGCACGCTTCGACAGCCGAGCCGCCGACGCGTTGGCGAGCTCAGCCGGCATGAACGATCCGCTGGAGCGCCAGACGCATGTCGTCGCCCTGCGGCGCGCCGTGGAGCGGGCCGCGCGCCAATGACCAAGGTCAGCCTGACGGTCAACGGCAGCGTACTGAGCGCCGACGTCGAGCCGCGCACGCATCTCGCCGACCTGTTGCGCGAGACGCACAACCTTACCGGCGCCCATATCGGCTGCGAGCACGGCGTCTGCGGCGCCTGCACGCTGCTCGTCGACGGCGCGCCGATACGCTCTTGCATCACCTTCGCGGTCGCATGCGAAAACGCCAAAGTCACCACCATCGAAGGCCTCGATGAGGACGAGATCGCGCGCGAGCTGAGAGCGGCCTTCACGGCTCATCATGCTCTGCAATGCGGCTATTGCACGCCCGGCATGATTGTTTCGGCGCGCGACATCGTGTTGCGCATGGAGGCGCCGAGCGAGCATGACATCCGCGTCGCGATGAGCGGAAATCTTTGCCGATGCACGGGTTATGTCGGCATCGTGCGCGCGATTGAGAGCGTCATTTCCGACCGGCGCGCGCGCGGCGTCGAAGCGGTTCCAGGAGGCGGCAGCGAGCGTTTGGGCCCGGCGGGATCGGGGCGCGCCGGCGAAATGCGCGCGGCCGCCGCTGCGGTCGCAACTGCCGGAGTTCGCGCCGCGCCGCGGCTCGCTGCAACAAGCGCCGCCGAAAGCATCGAGGCCGATTGGAAGCCGCAGGTCGAGTTCCGGCAGAGCTTCGTCATAGCGCACCCAGTCCAAGAGGTATGGGCGTTCTTCGGCCGGGTCGAGGACATCGCCGCGTGTCTGCCCGGCGCGTCGCTCGATGGCGGCGAGAAGGACGGCGTCGTCAACGGCAAGATGAGGGTCAAGGTTGGCCCGATCTCGGCCGAGTTCAGCGGCGTCGCACGGATCACGCGCGATGAGGCGGCCCTTCGCGGCGCGATCCTAGGTTTAGGTCGCGACGCGCGCAGCAACTCAGCGACGCGCGGCATGATCACTTATGCTGTCAGGCCGGACCAGGACAGCGCCGGCTCCCGCGTCGACGTCGACGTCGGTTACACGCTCACGGGAATGCTGGCGCAGTTCAGCCGCACGAGCCTAGTCCAGGATATTGCAAGCCACCTCACGGCCGCTTTCGCCCGCAATCTCGAGGCCCGCCTTTCCACCGGAGGGGACGGCGGCGGCGTGGAGCCGCCTCCTATGGTCAGCGAACTTAACGCTGGTTCGCTGATCACAGCGGCGCTGCTGGGCAAGGTGAGACGCTTCTTCGGAAGATTCTTCGGCCGCGCCTGACGCGCTTCCCGCCGGAGCGCACGGACGCCCCAAGAGGCGGAAGCAAACTGGAATAATCATCCTATCTGTCGTATATTGAGTTGATGGGGAAATTCTCCACGCTATACGACCGAAGTCGCGTGCCGCTCTATCTTCAGGTCGCCTCGGTAATGCGTCAGCGCATCAATTCAGCCCGCTGGGTCGAAGGCCAGAGAATTTCGACGCTCGAGGAACTGGAGGAAGAATTCGGCGTGGCGCGGGTGACAATTCGCCAGGCGATCGAACTCCTGCGCGCCGAGGGCCTCCTGCTGGCCCAACAGGGCAGGGGCACCTTCGTTTCTAGCAGGCCGGCGAACAATCGCTGGCTCAACCTCGCGACGGACTTCGATTCTTTGGTCGAGTCGCTTCGCAACAATGTGCTGAAGCGCGTGTTCATTCAGCGTGACGCCGAGCCGCCCGAGCTTATTCCAGGCGGGGGAAGGCCTGCGAAGGCCTACACCTTCCTCAGAAGCGTCCAATTCAACGGCGGCAAGCCTTTTTCGGTCGTCAACCTGCACCTCGATCAGACGCTGTTCTTACGGGACAGCAGGCGCTTCACGCGCGCAGCCGCGCTGCCGAAGATCGTCGAGATGGAAGACATGGTTATCGCACACGCCTATCAGACGTTCACAATTGGCGTCGCCGATCCGGAAACCGCGGATCTGCTCGAGATCGGGCTCGGCGAGCCGACCGCCGACTGCCACCTCACCGTCATTGACGACAAGGGCGTTGCGATCTACGTCGCCGACATCCACTACCTCAAGAACTGCTTCGTGTTGCGCAACGACCTGCTTAAAGGAAGCGCGCGGCGTCAGGCCAGCGGGTCGAGGGCCGGGAAGCGACGCATCGCGGTCGCGGATGCGGCCGAACTCCAGCCGCGGATCAAGTCAGACAATACGGCGTCATAGGCGCAGCTCGTCGTCGACAGCTTCCCGATCCTCTACGATCGCTCGAGATGGCCCGCCCTCTCTCGGGGCGCAAGCGAGAGATGCTGGCGATTGCGCGAGCGCTCATGGCGCCACGATCATCTTCACCGCCGTCGCGCTGGCGATCGAGAGCGGGAAGATCACCGTTATTCACCGCCTCTAGAAGGCGCTCTTGACCACGCCGCCATCGACCCGGAGCGCCGCGCCGGTGATCGCCGACGCCAACGGGCTTGCGATATAGGCGACGAACGAGGCGATCTCCTCCGGCGTTTCGAACCGTTTGAGAAGCGAGGTCGGACGGAACTTCTGAAAGAACTCGGTCTCGAACGCTTCGAAGCTCGCCCCCGCGCCCAGCGCTGCGACGAAATCCATCACGCCGCGCGATCGGGTCGGACCGGGCAGCACGCTATTGACCGTGATCCCGGTCCCGGCGACAGTTTCGGCCAGTCCCCGCGCGACCGCGACCTGCGCCGTCTTGGTCACCCCGTAATGGACCATCTCCGCCGGGATCTGTAGCGCGCTTTCGCTGGAGATGAAGATGATCCGGCCCCAATTCGTGCGCTTCATCGCCGGCATGTAGGCGCGCGAGAGGCGCACCCCGCTCATAACGTTGACCTCGAAGAACCGCATCCAATCCGCGTCCGGAATGTCCTCGAACGGCTTCGGCTCGAAGATGCCCATGTTGTTGACGAGGATGTCGACTTCCGGATGGCGGCGAACCAGGTCCTCGATCGGCTGAGCGGTCCCAAGGTCGCCGGCGAAGCCGATCAGTTCACCGCCGGATTCCGCCTTGAGCGTCGCAACCGCTTTCTCTACGTCCGCCTGCGACCGGCCGTTGATGATCACGCGCGCGCCCTCTCGAGCCAGCGCCTTGGCGATCGCCGCGCCGATTCCAGCGGTGCTGCCCGTCACCAGCGCCCGTTTGCCGTCGAGTTCGAGGTCCATGGAAAGTCCCCGGCGATACTTTGCTCTTTTTGAGCTTGCCGACCAGCAATATCAAAATCGTGATCAGCGCGCCTCCCTGTTGGGGGCCGATCGGCGCTTGATATGGAACAAAACGGGACTATCTAGCGTGGCTCGACGCCTCAATGATCGGAGAGCCGATCGTTCTTGCGCCAGGATTAGGTGCCGCCGTGAAAAAGATCTTTGCCTTTTGCATAGCGCTCTCGTGCGGAACCATTGTCTCACTGTCAGTGGCCGCGGGCGAAACCTCGCTGCGCGTCAATCACCATGTACGCCATGAGCCCCATCATGTCAGTGGCGCAGTCAGGCCAATGCAGGCGGAGCAGGCGCCACATCAGGCAATCGTCCCCCCGTTCTCTTGGCTTGCCGCCCTCGGGGTGAAGCCCTACCCGCCAGGCCAGGGCGACGCGGATGGGCTCAGCCGCAACATCGACGACTGCAACAAGGGGTGCATCGGCGTCAACACAGTTCGGTGAGGCGTCCGACGGGGGTTCGGAGCGGGAGCGGCGGGGCAGTCTTCCGCCGCCGCCCTTGTGGCTTCGATGTCAGAAGCGGACGCGGATACCGGCTGAAGGGTCCCAGTTGACCGTATGGTTGAAGCCATTGGCGAGGCCGCCGAAAACCGAATTCCGCATCACGCCGGCGTAAAGGTCGACGCGCTTCCACGGCCGCCAGTCAATCAACATTGAGATACCTTGCTGGCCGCCAGCACACTTGCTGCTGCTGATGTTGGGGCCGAAGCCCGTGCACGCGGTCGTGTTGAAGTTGTTTTGCGACTGGAAATAATAGCCGAAGGCGAGGTCGAGATCGGGCCTTACCGACCACTTCGCGCCGGTCCAATAAGTCTGCAAGACCCTCTGGACGTTGTAGTTGTTGACGGTGATCGCGTTGTTGGTGAGGACGCCCTTGCTCAAGAAGCCGCCAGGAACAAAAATGCCCTCAGCGATGGTCTCAAATCCGTCCAGATGGTCGTCGGACGGGTTCATCAGCCGCGCATAGAGGTAACCGCCGTAGAACCCCCATTGGTTCCACTTGTATTTCGCCAACGCCGCAAAGCCGATGTTGTTCGACAGCGTCGCTTTCAGGACATCATTCGGATTGAAGAACTGGTTATTGACGTTGATGAAGCAGTTGACGGCGCTAAGGCAGTTGATGTTCGATCCGTTGAAACTCGACAGGGACACTGCATCCTTCACCCACGACCCATATCCGTCTAACGAGAGTGTGCCGGCCCAGGGGGTGCTGTTGAACAACTTGAAGTCGCCGCCGATCTGGCCCTGGTACGATGCGTCCATCGCGTTGCCAAGGTCATAGCCGCCAAACCCCCCCGCCTGGAAGGCGGCGCGGAAGTTCTGGTAGGTCAGGCGATAGGTGACGGCGAGATTCGGGCGGACCGTTTCAGTGTCGCCAAAGCCGGGAAACGAACTGGACACGCCGATGAGCGAGTAGGCGATCGACGCGACCGGATCGTAAGCGGATAGGCCGTCCGAGACCAGCGTGTTGGTGCGGCCGAAGGTCAGCGTTCCATAAGTGTTATTGCTGATGCCGATGTAGCCCTGCGAGTTATCCCACTGACCGGCGCGGCTCGAGTTCGAGCGCCGTGCCTGAGAAGGGGGCTTTGTTGGTGAATCTCGCGTTGTTGTCGGCGAGCGATCGCGGGCCGTTGTTGAACATGCCCGAATAAGGACTGACGCCTGCCTCCAAGACGCCGATCAAAGACCAGCCGGGAACCCCCACGATTCCAAGGTCCTGTTTCAGCTTGAGGCCGATGACCGACGTGCTCAAGCTATTGTAGTTCCCCTGCCATCTGGAGCTGTTGGAGTATTTCTGGATGGCGTAGGCCATCTTGTCGGCGACCGGGCTTCGGTCCGCCCCTGAGGAGAAGTAGCCGCCGCCGACGTCGATGGTTCCGTAGACCGTGATGGGCCCGGCCGAAAGCGGGCAGTCGCTGGCTGTGGAGTTGAGCCAAGTCCAGAAGGTCGCAAAGCAGTTCGGCTTTGGCGCCGGGACGGTCTTCTTGGTTGGCAGATCGGCGGCGTGAGCCGCTCCCACCGAGGCGATTGCGATCGCCAGAGCCAGAGCGTAACCAGCCTTTTTCATGTTCACCACCCCATCCAGCCGACACCGGCGCAACCTACGTCCTTGCGTAGGCGGCCCCGCTGTTCTCCCCGGCCCTCTCATCCGAAACGGGCCGCACCGTACTTACCCGAGAGCTCGACGCGACCCGTTCCCATGCTTATCATCCACTAATCAGATAGACAAAGTGGAACCAGTCGACCTCCGAACTTCCTCTGCACCGTTGCAGTTTCGTCACACCGAATTCGCGCCCGCCTCAGACGGCTCCTCAAGCGCCTTCGATGCAAACTTCGAGCCGTGCTATTGCCCAATATTGAAGCCGCCCCGGTCTGGCGACGCGGCTTCAAGGTCAACTCGGATCGAACTGACCAAGGTGGAGGCTAGCCGCGCCGAACGTCACAGACAAACTCTAATTTAACCGCCATTTGGTCTTTATTTAAAACTGTTGTAAATAGATCACAGCGAAGCCGTCCAGCGCCCGTTCAATAGGCAACGCATAACAGACATTACTTGATGGGAGACAAGCGATATTGCGAGAACCGCGTTCGCGTTCTCGACCAAATAGTGCTCTCCATTGTATCATACTCCACGCATGTTACAGTTTGGCGACAAACCATGATATGCGAGCAAACACTTTCATCATTGCCGCCGAATCCCACTTGAAAGCCGCTTTTGATCCCACTTGAAGGCCGCTTTTGCCCTCCCCAAGAACCAAGAATGTGAGTCGCGTTCCGCGCGATGATAGATCAGATTCTCGCTATATATCAATGGATATATAGAGGGGGCGCTCGGTCACCAGCTGTTGGCGCCGGCCTTTCGGCCGCTGGTTTGCGGGCTTCAGTTGCGCCGCTACCCGGCGTCGACCCCGCGCAGGATGATCTCGATCACCTCTGATTTCGCGCGTTCAAAGGACTTGTCGTCGAGCGGCGCGCCGCCGTTCAGGGTCGCCATTTCGTGCGCCGCATTGGCGTATTGCTGGGTCGTCGCCCAGATCATGTAGAATAGGAACCTAGGCTCGATCGGCTTGAGCTTGCCGGCGGCGATCCAGCGCTTGACCACCCGTTCGCGTGACACGACCCATTCGGTCAATGTCGAGTCGAGGAAATCCTGGATCATTGGCGCGCCCCGCATGATCTCCGCCGACCAGATACGGGTCGCGAGCGGCATCTCGCGCGCGAGGTCCATTTTCGCTCCGATATAGGCCGAGAGGGCGATTGTCGGATCCTCGCTCGCGTCGAAGGACGAGGCGGCGGCGAGCCAAGCGGTCAGCACGCGCTCGATCACCGACCGGTAGAGCCTCTCCTTGGTCGGGAAATAATAGTGCAGGTTCGCCTTCGGAAGGCCGGCGCGCTGTGCGACCGCGGCGGTGGTTGCGCCTGCGAATCCCTGCTCGGCGAACACCCATTCGGCGGCCTCGAGCAGCGCCCGTTCGCTTTCCTCCCGAACGGTCGGTCTCGGTTTGCGACGCGCCATAGTCTTCCCTCGAGCGGCGGCCTCCCCGTCTCCCCGGCCTCGCGCGGTCTGGAACGCCCGTGGCCCGCCCTTGCGTTGGGCGGCAGCGCCGAATTGATGAGCGCTTGCGCTCAAGGTTACGCCATTTGACCATTTGGTCAAAGCTATAATAGCGTTTGCGAATGTATGCTGGAGCTGTTGATGGCTGACTTGTCGAATGTGCGCGTCAACGGGACAAGGCTCTGGGATTCGCTGATGGAAATGGCGAAAATCGGCGCCACTCCGAAGGGCGGAGTCAAACGGCTGACGCTGACCGATCTCGACCGTCAGTCCCGCGAATTGTTCCGGAAATGGTGCGAGGCCGCCTGCTGCACGATTACGGTCGACGAGATGGGCAACATGTTCGCGCGCCGCCCGGGTCAGGACAATACGCTCGCCCCCGTCATGCTGGGCAGCCACCTCGACACCCAGCCGACCGGCGGCAAGTTCGACGGCGCGCTTGGGGTGCTCGGCGCGCTCGAAGTCGTGCGCTCGCTCAATGACCTCAACATCCGGACGCGGCGGCCGATCGAAGTCGCCAACTGGACCAATGAGGAAGGCTCACGCTACGCCCCGGCAATGATTGCCTCGGGGGTGTTCGCCGGTGTCTACACCAAGGAACTGGCCTATGCTTGCAAGGACGGCGAAGGCAAGGCGCTGGGGGATGAACTCGAGCGGATCGGTTTCAAAGGCGAGGAGCCCGTCGGCGCCCATCCCGTGCATGCTTTCTTCGAGCTGCATATCGAGCAGGGCCCGATCCTGGAGGACGAGTTCGATCGACGTGGGTGTCGTCACCCATGGCCAGGGGCAGCGCTGGTACGAAATTCGCTTGACCGGGTTCGAGAGCCACGCCGGCTCGACGCCGATGCCGCGCAGGAAGGACGCGCTGCTCGGCGCCGCGCGGATCGTGGAGCTTGTGAACGCCATTGGCCTGTCGAAGGCGCCCCTGGCGGTGTCGACGGTCGGCATGCTCAACCCCTATCCGAACTCCCGTAATGTCATCCCGGGAGAAGTGTTCATGACCTGCGAGTTCCGGCATCCGGACGACGCCACGTTGAGCGAGATGGACGCGGCGTTGCGCACCGGAGCCGAAGCGATCGCCAAGACAGATTGGCCTGACCTGCGACTTGAAGCAGATCTTCTATTACGCGCCGGTTCCCTTCGATCCCGGCTGCGTCGAGGCGGTGCGCCGCGCGGCCAAGCATTTCGGCTATTCGCATCGCGACATTGTGTCCGGCGCAGGCCATGACGCCTGCTATATGGCCCGCGTTGCGCCGACGTCGATGGTGTTCACGCCCTGCGTCGACGGGATCAGCCACAATGAAAGCGAGGACATCAAGCCGGATTGGGCGACGGCGGGCGCCAATGTGCTGATGCATGCGGTGCTGGAGAAGGCCGAGATCGTTTCGTAACGGTTAGAGAGCAAGATGCAATCAGGTCCAACGAGGATCCTCATTGCGAGCGTAGCGAAGCAATCCAGGGAACTGAGGGCGCCCTACGGTTCCTGGATCGCCGCGTCGCTTCGCTCCTCGCGATGACGATTCCACCTGAGAGCGAGTGGCGCTAGCGGCGGCCAAGCGGCGCGTCCACGCCAGCGAGAGGAACCGGGTTCGGGAGTTTGAAAAATGTCGCTCGTCATCGAAGGCGGAACGATCGTCGCCGCGGACCGCACCTACAAGGCCGACGTGCTGGTCGAAGGCGAGACCATCAAGGCGATCGGCGAGGGGTTGAAAGGCGACAGCACGCTCGACGCCAAGGACTGCTACGTCATGCCGGGCGGCATCGATCCGCACACCCATCTCGACATGCCGTTCATGGGGACCAATTCGGCCGACAATTACGAGAGCGGCACCAAGGCGGCTTTGTCTGGCGGCACGACGATGGTGGTCGACTTCTGCATCCCCAACCGCAACCAGCCGCTGATGGAGGCTTTCGCCGATTGGCAGAAGCGCTCGAAGGACGCCGTCTCCGATTATGCCTACCACATGTGCATCACCTACTGGGACGACTCGGTTCGTGAGGACATGGAGAAGGTGGTGAAAGCGGGCGTCACGACCTTCAAGCATTTCATGGCCTACAAGGGCGCGTTGATGGTTGACGACGAGCAGATGTTCGCCTCGTTCACCCGCTGCGCCGAACTCGGCGCGATGCCGCTCGTCCACGCGGAGAACGGCGAAATCGTCGCCGCGCTGCAGAAGCATTACATGGCCAAGGGCGTAACCGGGCCCGAGGGCCACGCGCTGTCGCGTCCGCCGGATGTTGAGGGCGAAGCGGCCAATCGCGCGATCATGCTCGCCGATCAGGCGGGCGCGCCGCTCTACATCGTCCACGTCTCCTGCACGCAGGCGCATGAGGCGATCCGCCGCGCCCGCGCTCTCGGCAAGCGCGTCTATGGCGAGCCCTTGATCCAGCACCTCGTGCTCGACGAGAGCGAGTACTACAACAAGGACTGGAAGCACGCGGCGCGGCGGGTCATGTCGCCGCCGTTCCGCGACAAGATCCATCAGGACGACCTATGGAATGGTTTGCGCGCCGGTTCGCTGCAGGTGGTGGCGACCGACCATTGCGCCTTCACCACCAAGCAGAAAGAACTGGGTCTGACCGACTTCACCAAGATCCCCAACGGCACCGGGGGACTTGAGGATCGCATGCCGGTTTTGTGGACCTATGGCGTCGAAACCGGGCGGCTGACGATGAACGAGTTCGTCGCCGCAACGTCGACCAATATCGCCCGCATCTTGAACCTCTATCCGCGCAAAGGGGCGATCCTGCCGGGCGCGGACGCCGACGTCACGGTCTGGGACCCGAAAGCCAACAAAACGATCTCCGCCAGGTCGCAGGTTTCGGTCATCGACTACAATGTGTTCGAGGGAACCAAGGTGACGGGCCTGCCCCGCTATACGCTGTCGCGCGGCGAAGTGGTCTATCGCGACGGCACTGTTCAGGCCGAGCTTGGGCGCGGCCGCTTCATCAGGCGCGAGCCGTTTCCCCCGGACGCGCGCGCGCTCAAGCGCTATAAGGAGTTCACTGCGGTGGCGGGCGTTGCGCGCTGAGGAAACGGATCGGCGATGGACGTAGCGGCGGCTGCCAAACTCAGGCCGGACGACCGCAAGGCGCCGCCGGCCGCGGACGCCGCGATCGAGATCAGCGGGCTTTCCTTGCGCTTCGACACCGCCGATGGGCCGGTGCAGGCGCTCAGCAATGTCAGCTTGATGGTCGCTCGCGGCGAGTTCGTCTCCTTCATCGGGCCGTCGGGCTGCGGCAAGACGACGCTTCTGCGCGCGGTCGCCGATCTCGAGAACCCGACCAGCGGCTCGATCCGCGTCAACGGCATGAGCCCGCGCGAAGCACGCGCCAAGCGCGCCTATGGCTATGTGTTCCAGGCGCCGGCGCTCTATCCCTGGCGCAGCGTCGCGCGCAATATCGCGCTGCCGCTCGAAATCATGGGCTTCAGCAGGGCGGAACGCGAGGCCCGCGTCGCCAGGGGGCTCGACCTCGTCAATCTTTCCGGCTTTGGCGCCAAATATCCCTGGCAATTGTCGGGCGGCATGCAGCAGCGCGCGTCGATCGCCCGGGCGCTGTCGTTCGACCCCGATCTCCTGCTTGATGGACGAGCCGTTCGGCGCGCTCGACGAGATCGTGCGCGACATGCTGAACCAGCAATTGCTGCGCCTATGGGACATGACCGGCAAGACGGTGCTGTTCGTCACCCACTCGATTCCGGAAGCGGTGTTCCTGTCGACGCATATCGTCGTCATGTCGCCGCGTCCGGGGCGCATCTACGACGTCATCGAATGCAATTTTCCCCGCGACCGAGCGCTCGATATCCGCGAGACGCCCGAATTCTTGGGCGTCGCGAACCGGGTCAGGCAAGGACTGCGCGAGGGGCATTCCTATGACGGATAGAGATCGCCCAGCGCCCCGCCGCGCGGGACACTCGGCCAGGAGCGCGCGACTGCAAACGCCTGGCGCTCATTTCAGCAGTCTTGACCCTCGCCGCCGTTCACCTCCGGCTGCGCGCCCGAGACGAAGACCGAGGCCAGTCCCGATTGCGTCGCCAGAGTCAACAAGGCCGCATTGCAAGCGATGAAGAGGACCAGGCCGCTGGGGCAAATTCAGATTTCCAGCCTGCCCACCGCGTTCGGGCCGCATCTGCTGCGCGTCGAGGTCGGCGTCTATGGCGCCCGAACCGAGATGTACGCCGTCGATGTCACGATCGACGGCGCGTGCAACATCCTCGGCGCAAGCACGCGGCTTGAAACGAATGAGTGGCCCGACCGGTGAAGTCCGTCGTGCCGATCACGACCGTCGTCCTCGCCCTGATCGGCGTCTGGTATCTCGCCGCTGCGCTCATGAACGCGCCGCTCCAGCGCGACCTGTTCGCCAACGCGGGCCGGACGGACTATTCCACCCAAGATCTCATCGGCGCGTCGCTCAACATGGAGCGGCCGAAGCTGCCGGCGCCGCACCAGGTCGCAAGCGAGCTCTATAAGCTCGTCTTCGCGACCGCGCCGACGTCCAAGCGCAGCCTCGTCTATCATGGGCTCGATCACGCTCGAAGAGACGCTGATCGGCTTCGCCATCGGCTCGGCGCTCGGCATCGGGCTTGCCGTTCTCATCGTCTCCATGCGCTGGCTCGAGCGCTCGATGATGCCGTGGATCGTGGCGTCGCAAACCGTGCCGATCATCGCGCTCGCGCCGATGATCGTCGTCATCCTCAACCAGTTCAACGTGACCGGCATCGCGCCCAAGGCGGCGATCGCCGCCTATCTCTCGTTCTTTCCGGTGACCGTCGGCATGGTCAAGGGTTTCCGTTCGCCCGATCCGTTGCAGCTCGACCTCATGCGCACCTATTCGGCGACGCGCGCGCAGACTTTCTTGAAGCTGAGAGCGCCGGCGAGCGCGCCGTTCTTCTTCGCCAGCATGAAGATCGGCGCCGCGGCGGCGCTGGTCGGCGCGGTCGTCGCCGAAGTGACCAAGAGCGAGGACGGCGGCTTGGGCGCGCGGCTGCTGGCCGGCTCCTATTATGGGCAGACGGTGCAGATCTGGGCGGCCCTGTTCGCCGCCGCGGCGCTGTCGGCGGCGCTGGTCGGCGTAATCGGCGTCGCCGGCCGCATCGCGCAACGGCGCATGGCGTTCGCGTCATGACCTGCGCGGCGCCTCAGCGAGCTCTTGCCGCCGCTCGCCTTCGGCCTCGCGGTGCTGGCGATCTGGGAGGCGGGGGTCCGGCTCCTCCATGTGCCGGCGATCATCCTGCCTCCGCCCTCGGCGATCGCGGCGCGCTTCGTCACCTCCATACCCACGCTCGCGGCCGATTTCCGCCAGACGATTCAAGGCGTGCTCGCGGGCTACGTCATCGGCTCGCTCGCGGGATTTCATCGTCGCGATTCTGATCGACCGCTCGCAATTTCTGCAACGCGGCCTCATGCCGATCGGCAATCTCGTTTCCGCGCTGCCGATCGTCGGCGTCGCGCCGATCATGGTGATGTGGTTCGGCTTCGATTGGCAATCGAAGGCGGCGGTGGTCGTCGTGATGACCTTCTTCCCGATGCTGGTGAACACCATCGCCGGGCTCTCCAGCGCCGGCGCGATGGAGCGGGATCTGATGAAGACCTACGGCGCCGATTATTGGCAGACCCTGCTTGCGCTGCGCCTGCCGGTCGCCATGCCGTTCATCTTCAATGCGCTCAAGATCAACACCACGCTCGCCATGATCGGCGCCATCGTCGCCGAGTTCTTCGGCACGCCGATCGTGGGCATGGGCTTTCGCATCTCGACCGAAGTCGGCCGGCTGCAAATCGATATGGTGTGGGCGACGATCGTCGTCGCCGCGCTTACCGGATCGCTGTTCTATGCGCTCGTCGCCGGCGTCGAGCGCCGGGTGACGTTCTGGCACGCCTCCTATCGTGCGAAAGAGGCTTGAGCTTTTCACCACATGCGATAGTCCTTAAGCGCAGCGACGGGAGTCCGGGTTCAACTGGAGGGAGTTCAAAATGAAATCGATCATGTTCGCAGTCGCCGGCGTGGCGGCGATGCTGGCGGCCGGCGCGGCGCGGGCCGACGACAAGGTCACGCTGCAGCTCAAATGGGTCACCCAGGCGCAGTTCGCCGGCTATTACGTCGCCAAGGACAAGGGCTTCTACAAGGCAGGACGGCCTCGACGTGACGATCAAGCCCGGCGGGCCGGACGTCGCGCCGGAGCAGGTGCTGGCGGGCGGCGGCGCCGACGTCGTGGTCGACTGGATGCCGGCGGCGCTCGCGGCGCGCGAAAAGGGCGCGGCGATGGTCAATATCGCGCAGCCGTTCAAACATTCGGGGCTCGAGCTCACCTGCCGCGCCGACACCGGCATCAAGACGCCTGAGGATCTCAAGGGCCGCACGCTCGGCGTGTGGTTCTACGGCAACGAATATCCGTTCCTCAACTGGATGGGCAAGCTGCACTTCAAGACCGACGGCTCGCCTGGCGGCGTCAAGGTGGTGAAGCAGGGCTTCAACGTCGATCCGCTATTGCAGAAGCAGGCCGACTGCATCTCGACCATGACCTACAACGAATATTGGCAGGTGATCGACGCCGGCTACAAGCCGGAGCAGCTGGTCGTGTTCAAATACGAGGACCAGGGCGTCGCGACCCTCGAGGACGGCCTCTACGTGATGGAGGACAAGCTCAAGGACCCGGCCTTCGTCGACAAGATGGCCCGCTTCGTCAAGGCGTCGATGAAGGGCTGGGACTATGCGCGCGCGCATCCCGAAGAAGCGGTCAAGATCGTGCTCGACAACGACTCGACCGGCGCCCAGACCGAGCATCATCAGACGCAGATGCTGGGCGAGATCAACAAGCTGACCCAAGGCTCCGACGGCAGGCTCGACAAGGCCGACTACGAGCGCACGGTGAAGACGCTTTTGACCGGCGGCTCCGACCCCGTGATCTCGAAGGAGCCGACCGGCGCCTATACGACGGTGATCACCGACAAGGCGCTCGGCAAGTAGGGGCGGGAGCCGCAAGCCCCTCCGCCCTTGAGGGGTCTTGCGCTCGGGTTAGGGCGCAACGACCTCGAAGCGGACCGGGAATTTTCCGAGTTCGGCGCGAGCGATCTCGACGGCGTCGGCGGAGACCTTAGCCGTCAGGATGAGACCCCTGTCGTCGTGGCGGGCGGCTGCTTCGAACGCAGCGCCGGGCGGCAGGGCCGCTGCAAGCGCTTCGTAGGCCGCCTCTTCCGCTGCGATTTCGCGCAGGCGCGGCTTGAAGATTTTGCCGACCGGCGTGGTCGGCATTTCATCGATCGTGACGATCGCGCGAGGACGGGCGGGCGCCTCGAGCACGCCCTCCTCAATGAATTCGGCGAGGGCGTGGCGATCGATCGCTGCGCCTGGCGCGGGCGTGACGAACAGCATCGGCGTCTCACCGGCGTAGGCGTCTGGGCGGCCGACCGCCGCTGCGATTGCGACCCCGGGAAAACGCAACGCGATGTCTTCAATGGCAGTCGGGTCGATATTGTGCCCGCTGCGAATGATCACATCCTTGGCGCGGCCCGTGACATAGACCTCGCCGTCGTCGCCAATCCGCCCGAGATCGCCGCTCCTGAGCCAGCCCTCATGAAACGTGGCGCCAGCCTGACGGGGATCGGCATAGCCGCTGAACATCTGCGGTCCCCGCGCGAGGATTTCGCCGGTCGGCGAGGGCCCGCCATGGATTTTTCCGGCGGCGAGAACGGCGACTTCGGCGAGTGCGACTGGAAGCCCGACCGATCCCGGCCGCTGTTGGCAATTCCACGGCGTCTGCGTGATCGCCCCCGCGAATTCAGTCATGCCATAGATCTGACGTACGCACTCGCCAGGCCAGACGCGGAGGAACCGCTTCTCGATCTCGGGCGGACAAATCGATGCGCCAGTCAGAAACAAGCGCAGGCGCGAGAGGTCGCAGCCGTGTGATGGCGCCCCGGCGGCGGCGCCGAGGGCGGTCGGCACCAGGCCACCGAGCGTTGCGCGCTGGCCCTCAACGATCCGCCAAAAATTCGCGATCACGTCCGGATTGCGAAAGCTCGCCGCAGTCGGCAAAATCATCGTTGCGCCGACGCCAAGCGCTGGCAGGCTGCTGCAAAAGGCCCCGCCGACGTGGAACAACGGCAGCGCGATCACAAAGCGGTCCTCGGACCGCAGATCCAAGGCGAGCATCGTGGCGGTCGCCGAGGTGACGATGTTGCGATGGGTGAGCGGTACAATCTTGGGAACGCCGGTCGTCCCGCCGGTCGGCAGCAGCGCGGCGAGCGCGCCGGGACTGGCCGTTTCGGGGTTTGAGGGCAGCGGGGCGGGCGTCAGCGTCTGCCCGTCGAAGGCGACGCGTCCGTCCATCGGCAAGGCGACGATCCGCTCCAAGGTCGGCGCCAGCCCGCCGAGGCCCTCGACCTTCTCATAAAGTCCGCCGGGCGCGCCGGGCGGCGGCGCGAAGACGATCTTGGCTTTGACCGCGCTGAGTTGAGCCGCGATCGCCTCGCGCGTAAAAAGAAGATTGAGCGGCTGCACAACCGCCGAAATCATCGCTGTCCAATAGGCGATCGAGGTCGCCGTGACGTTCGGGGCGAGGATGGCGACGACGTCGCTGGGACCGACGCCATTGCGCCTGAACCACAATCGCGCAGCTTCGAGAAGGCCCAGAAATTGCCCCGCGTGTGTGACGACAGGCGCGGGGTCGAGAGCCGTGCGAAGATATACGAGCGTCTCGCGGCCAGGGTTGGCGCCGAGGCCGCGCCGGATGAAGCTGCCAACGTCAGGAGAGGCCTCTAGGATGGCCCGCGCTCGCGCGTCGAGTTCGGCGCGCTCCTCCCTCCTGTAGCCAAAAGCCATGCGACGCGGTTCCCCCGCTTCCGTTCGTTTTGCGGGAGGTTACCCAAAGAGCAGCCACGTCGACAAGCGGAACCCGTTTGCGGCGCGCGGGCGCGCCCTCCGCCAAGGACGTGTCCCCCCTCTCCCCGTACGGCGTTCGGAACAACGCCCGTCTCTCGACGGGCTATACTACAGGGCGTTCGGGAGCGCATTCACTCTCGACGCTCTCGTCTTCTACTGCGAGAAGGGACACCCCAACATGGCGCCGGCCCTATCGGAGTTAAGCAATGCGGGTAAAGCTGTTTTCCCTGGGCGTGAACGGACCCATCCAGTCGCTCGAGGACGACATCAATGAGTTTCTGGAATCGCAGCGGCCGCACGTCACTCATGTCAGCGTAAGCTCGAGCGACATCGAAAGGGTCGCTTCCGTCTGGTATGAAGAGCCGCATCATCGGACTGTCGAACAAACCATGGCGGAATTGGAGGAGCTGGTGGAAGAGCCCGCCGGCGAGGGCGACCTGGCCTGACGCGCGCCGTCGGCTCCCCGCTCCCTCATAGGGCGTTCGGAAGGACGCCCGTCTTTCGACGGGCTATGGAAGAGGGGTTTGGGGTGAGGGCTTTCAGCGCGGCGCGGCTCGGCTGACGATCGCCTTCGCATCGAGGCCGGCCAGCGCGCCATAATTATGCGCGCCCCTGCTCTCAAGGCGCGAGCGGCAGAAGGCCTCGGCGATCGGAGAAGCGGCGCGGAAGAGCGCCGCCGCTTGAAGCCCGACGGCGAGCCGGTCGCACAGATCGCGAGCGCGGCTCTCGAACTGTGACGGATCGCGCAGGTCGTCCTTGAGCGCCGCGACATGAGCGTCGAGCGCCGCGCTTTCGCCTTTGACCGCTGAGACCTCCGCGAAATAGGCCGCGAGCGCCTGCGGCGAACGCTGGATCGCGCGGGCGATGTCGAGGCACTGCACGTTGCCGCTTCCCTCCCAAATGGCGTTGACGGGCGCTTCGCGATAGAGGCGCGGCATCGGGCTATCCTCCATCGCCCCCGAGCCGCCGAGACATTCGAGCGCCTCATAGGCGTGGCCGGGCGTCCGCTTGCAGATCCAGTATTTCCCGATCGCGGCGCCGATGCGCACCAGCGCGTCCTCATGGCCGTCGTCGCGATGATCGAGCGCGCGGGCGATGCGCATGGTGAGGGTCAGCGCGGCCTCCAACTCGATCGCAAGGTCGGCGAGCACCGCGGTCATGATCGGCTGGTCGATCAAGAACGCGCCGAACGCCTTGCGCTGGCGGCAATGATCGATCGCCTGCGAAACCGCCATCCGCATACCGGCCGACGAGCCGATCATGCAGTCGAAGCGGGTCATGGCGACCATCTCGATGATCGTCGCCACCCCGCGGCCTTCCGGCCCGACCATCCAGCCGAGCGCGCCGCGCAGTTCGGTCTCGCTCGAGGCGTTGGAGACATTGCCCATCTTTCGCTTGAGGCGGATGATCTGCAGCGGGTTCTTGGTTCCGTCGGGGCGCCAGCGCGGGACGAGGAAACACGAGAGACCGCCCGGCGCCTGGGCCAGCACGAGAAAGGCGTCGCACATCGGCGCCGAGACGAAGAACTTGTGGCCGACAAGTTCGTAAGCCTTGCCCGGCCCTTCGGCGCCGACAGGGATCGCCCGCGTCGTGTTGGCGCGCACGTCCGAGCCGCCCTGCTTCTCGGTCATCGCCATGCCGATGGTCACGCCCTGCTTCCCATCGGCCGGGACATTGCGCGGATCGTAGACGCGCGCCTGGATCTTCGGCAGCCATTGCGCGGCGAGGTCTCCCTGCAATTTGAGACAGGGCGTCGCGGCGAAGGTCATGGTGATCGGGCAGCCGTGGCCGGCCTCGACTTCGGTGTGCATGTAGAAGCGCGCGGCTCGCGCCACATGCGCGCCCTCACGCGGGTCCGTCCACGGCGACGAATGCAGCCCGTCCTCGATCGAGGCTTTCATCAACGCGTGATAGGAGGGATGGAAACGGACGAGATCGACACGCCTCCCGTATCGGTCGTGGGTGTCGAGCTCGGGCGGGTTCTTGTTCGCCAGCGTCCCCAGCTCCAAAAATTCGGCCGAGCCGGCGCGCGCGCCGTAGGCGTCGAGCGCATCGCCGGCCCAGCCCGCGCCTTCGCGCGCCACCGCCTCCTTCAGCGCCGCATCGGAAGCAAAAAGGTTGTAGCCGGACAGTTCGACCGGCTGGTTGAACACCTCGTGGGTGGCAGCGCTGTAAGGGTCGAGGACGCTACGGAAATTGTCTTGTCGGTCGGCAAGGGCATTCATGGGCGGACCATCTCCCTTTTCCACGAGGTTACTCCTTCCCACCGAGATCGGCAAAGAAGCGGCTGTCGCTGTCGCCATGGGTCGGGGGGCGTGTTAACCGATCGCTCGCCCATGCCCGACGCCCGGTTCGACCGCCGACTGACCCCCGCCCGCGCCGATCTCGCGGCCGAGCATCTGCGCGGTCTCGTTGATGCGCCGCGGTACGTGCAAGGGCGCAAGATGCGCATTGTCGCCGCCAGCGCGCCGCTGCGCCGTTTTCCGCAGGGTGACGCGCCGCTCGAGACCGAGGCGCTCTTCGGGGAAACTGTCACCGTCTACGACGAGATCCAAGGCTGGGCCTGGGCGCAGCTCGAGCGTGACCAATATGTCGGCTATCTGCTAGCCGCGGCGCTCGGACCGCCGTCCGCGCCGACCCATCGGGTTGCGGCGCT
>CAWGBF010000011.1:0-204624 GCA_963820775.1 uncultured Alphaproteobacteria bacterium | reverse complement strand
GCTGGCGACTGGAATGCCGGCGTCAGTCGTCGTGGGTTTGTAGCTGTCGTTCGTCATGATAGCGCCTCCGTTGTGTTTGCGGGTCAATCGTAGGGAGTCGTTCAGGTCTTCATTCTTCCTCGAGAGTTCATACGGACGTCGGGGGAAACGAGGCTCTGCTCTGATCATTGCCCAATTTGAGGGCGATATGATGGAGCAGGTCGCCATCGGCCTCATCGACGCAGGCTGGCTTTGGAGCTGATCATTCCGCCAGGGCTGTGGAGCGCGGCGCCACTTCGATCGCATCCTCTGCAAGCAATTTCATTGCTTTGTGCATCAAAGCCGCAACAAGGGCTCCGACGATCGGAGCGATTACATACAGCCAGGCGTCGGTGAAGTTGGCAGTCGCGATCATCGGACCCAACGAGATCGCAGGGTTGAAGTTGGCGCCGGTCAAGCTGCCGGCCATCATGATGTTGAGAGCCACGGTCATTCCGATAGCGATCGGCGCGAGATTGCCGGCGCTGCGGGCGTATGCGGTGGTGAGCACGACGATGACCAGAAAAAAGGCGAGCACGGCCTCGATCACAAATCCGGCTTCGGGCGTGATCGTGAGCGTTGTTGCGCCGAGAACGACGCCCTGCGCGAGCTCGGGCCGCCCGAGGCCGGTGGCGACGCCGCCCAGCACTGCCCGTAAAAGGAACGCCGCGCAGGCTCCGGCTACGAGCTGGCTGATAATGTATCCGATCGCTTCGCCAATGCTCATGGCGCGGGCGGCCAGGACGCCGACGGTGACCGCCGGGTTAAAATGGGCGCCCGACAAACTGCCATAGGCGAATGCAAAGACCATTATGGTCAAGCCGTGGGCGAAGGCGATCGCGGCGATCCCGTTGAGGCCGGCGCCTGTCCCAACCACGGCCGCGGCCCCAGCGCCGATGAACACGAACGCGAAGGTGCCGATGAACTCCGCAAGAAGCTTGGCGGAAAGGTGGTTTTGCATTTCGATCTCCGTATAAGAACAATTTGGCCGTCTGGCGCGATCAGCGGTGGGCGCGAGCTTACCGACGAGTTGACAGTCGGGCGCCAGCGCCGAGCCGCGAGGCCGTCCGGTCAGAGATTTTTTGCTCTCGCTGACAGGCGTGCGGGGGTTTAAGCGCGGTGCACATGGTCATGAGGTCTTCTCCTGTGCCGCGCCAACTTACGCATGGCGTTCCGCGCGCTCCATCGCGCGCACGTTTGGCCGCACCATCTCAACGGATAAGAGCTATGAAACGTTGGTTTAACAGCGAGCGGAAGTTGCTCGTTCGTGGGTCGAGCGCCGCTAGCTCCGAAACCGGCGGCCCGCCGTCTCTGTGCGCGCCAAGGTCGATTGAAAGTCGCCATCTAACGGCTGAATGCACGCTCGTCGGGACCAGGATCGACCGAGGTCCCACCAGGTTTGTTGCAAGCATACCTGCTTTGCCGATTCAGTGCGTTGCGGAGTCCAAACGCCGCTCAGACCGGCCGAACCCCAACCCTTAATGAAGGGAATTGGCAAATCCCTCGGCAATCGGAGTCGCACCTATTCAAAGGGCGCCGACAAGGACCTCGATTGGTAATGGGTGATCGATCACGTAGCTGCCAAAATTCGGATTGTGACCGTCTGGCTGGGTCCGTTGGTCTGCTCCTGTTGCGCGCGCCAAGAGCGTATAGCGACCCGGTTGTACCGGTGTGATCCAATCGTATTTCCAGCGGCGCCAGGCGTGCGGCCTTATCGGATCGATGAAATCGCCCTGAACCCACGATGCGCGGCCATCGAGGCTGATCCATATTTCAGTGACATTGGTGTCCCCGGCCCAAGCGGCGCCAAAAATGGTGTAGGGGCGACCAGGTGGAAGCTGCTCGTACACACGGGGACGGGCGATCTGCGATTTCAGTTTCATTTCCGCGAGCGGGCGGCGTATGGGTATCCCTTCGGAATCATCCCAATAGCCGTAGTCTGAAGTTTGCCAGTAGCCTTGAAACGGCTGTGTGGCCGCGACGATGTCGGTCAACCACTTGACCGACGACATGCCGTAATAGCCAGGAACGATGGCGCGCAGCGGGTATCCGTGGTCCGGCGTAAGATCCTGCCCGTTCATCTGGTAAGCGATAAGAACGTCGGGTTCCATCGCCCGCGTTCTCGGGATACTGCGGGCATAGGAGATCCGACCCGGCGGCTTCGGCTCTTCCGTCGGCACGCCGCGGTCGGCGCCCTCCAAAACGATGTCGCACACGCCATCGGCCAGTCCGGCGCTTTCCAAAAGCACAGAAAGGGGAACGCCAGTCCATTCCGCATTGCCGACCGCGCCGAGTTCCCATTGCGCACCGGGCACGGGCGGCGCCAGGAACACCCGGCTGTTGCCAGCGCATTCCAGTGTGGCGAAGCATGTCCGTGAAGGCATGGCGCGGATATCGGCGTACCTCAGGCTCAGCTGGTTCCGCACCGCGCCCCGTATCGACAATCGAAAGGCGGCCGGATCCAGCTCAGGTACAGGGAAATGGCTCCGGATGTAGAACAGCTCCGAAGGTGTGATGAAGTCGCTGAGCTGATCGAAAGGCATTTCGAGATTGTTCGGGTCCTTTTGCCGGATGATCAGGCCAACGGGACCTTCCGCTGCGCTCGACCAGTTCTGAGCTTTCATATCCATCACGGGTGCTCCATCGACGCAGCTGCTCTCGGGCCCGCCCGAGGCAGGTCGCGTCCAACCCCCCTTTGGTAGGTCTTTCATGCCCGCACCGGTAATTCGGGAATCAATTTGTCCAGGGTTATCGGGTAGTCGCGGACGCGCACGCCGCAAGCATTGTAAATCGCGTTGGCGATCGATGCGCCCGCCCCGCAAATGCCCAGTTCGCCGACGCCCTTGCTTTTCAGCGGATTGGACTCGGCGTCGAGTTCGGGAAGGAAAATCGCGTCCACATTGAGCACGTCGGCATGGACAGGAACGTGGTATTCGGCGAGGTCGCGGTTCACGAAGCAGCCGAAGCGAGGATCGAGAATCATCGCTTCTTCGAGGGCAGCGCCGATGCCAAAGATCATGCCGCCGATCGCCTGAGATCGCGCGGTCTTCTCATTCAAGATGCGGCCGGCAGTGAAAACGCCAAGCATACGTCTCAGTCGGACCTCGCCGGTATCCATGTCGACGCCGACTTCAGCAAAGTGCGCGCCATACGATTGCTGCGAGAATTCTGTGCTCGTGGCGCCAGGTCTGATCTCGCCATCGGCGTCTACGCCTTCTGGACCGATGAGGTCCATGAGCGGCTTGGATTGACCAGCAGCTTCAATCCGGCCGTCGCCGAAGCGGGCCGCATCGGGGTCCATGCCAGCGAGCTCCGCCAACCTTGCTCTCAACTTATTGCAGGCGTCGAACAGAGCCGAGCCCGAACTGGCCGCGCCGTAGGAGCCACCCGATCCAGCTGCCTGCGGGAAGCTTGTATCGCCCAACTCCACTAGAATTCGTTCGGGAGGCAGGCCGAGCATTTCAGCCGCGATCTGGGTCAGGATGGTGTAAGTCCCGGTGCCGATATCGGTCATCGCCATTCGCACAACGGCCAAACCGTCCGGCCCGAGCCGCACGTTGGCCTTCGACAGTTGAAGCGTGTTTCCGCGCGTGGCGGCGGCCACCCCCATTCCGACGAGCCAACGCCCGTCCCGCGACTGGCCTGGCTTTGGATTCCGCCGGTCCCAACCAAACCGACGCGCTCCCTCCTCGAAGCAAGGAATGAGGTGACGACTGGAATAAGGAATGTGCTTTTCCGGATCTTCCGTCGGCTCGTTGCGCATCCTCAGCTCGATCGGATCAAGGTCGAGCCTCTCAGCGAGTTCATCCATCGCACATTCGAGCGCCAGAAGACCAACCGCCTCTCCCGGGGCGCGCATCGACGAAGCGACAGGAATGTCCAGCGGCGCCAAACGATGCCTGGTCAGTCGGTTGTCGCCCGCATACAGCGTTCGTGTCTGCAGGGCCGCGCCCTCGTAGGTCTGTTCGCTCCACAAATTGCCCGAAAACACATCGTGGCCGATCGCAAGAATGCGGCCGTTGCGATCTGTCCCCAGGCGGATGCGTTGAATGGTGTCCGAACGGTGCGTCGTGACATGGAACACCTGCTGGCGCGTCAGCGCCGTCTTCACCGGCCGGTTGAGCTGGCGCGCAGCGATCGCCGCCAAAATGGCGTCGGCGTTGACCCAAAGCTTGGAGCCAAACCCGCCGCCGATGTAAGGGCTGATCAGCCTGACCTTCTCGACCGGAATGCCGAGGGTCGTGGCGACCGCGTCGCGTCCCTGACTTCAGCATCTGGTTCGAAGTGTGAAGAATGAGGCTGTCGCCGTCCCACATGGCCAGTGTTGCGTGGGGCTCCATCATGGCTTGGCTTTGCAGTGGCGTGGTGTAAGTCACGTCGAGCTGCACAGGAGCCATGGCGAAAGCGCCGGCGAAATCACCGACGGCGCTATCAGGGGGAGCGAAACCTCGCGGGGCGCGTGCTTGATCCAGGCCGCCACGCAAAGCAAATCTACCAGGCGAGCGTTCATAGTCCACGCTCACGAGGTACGCAGCCGCTCTCGCTTCTTCGAAAGTCTCTGCGACTACGAACGCGACTGGCACGCCGTAGTACTGCACCGCCGGGCTGGTGAGCACGGGGTGGGCCACGTGATGATTACCTGCGCCTTGCTGGGGCGCATTTCGATAGGTCAGCACCAGGATGACGCCCGGGGCGCGCTCGGCCATATCCGTATCGATGGACTTGATCTGTCCCTTGCCGATCGACGCTTCCACAACATAACCGTACGCAGTCGTCGGACCCTGCTCGAACTCGTAGGCGTAACGAGCCCCGCCTGTGACCTTGAGCCATCCGTCCACACGATCAAGCGGCTTGCCGACCACGCCCTGCGCGCCGACATCGAGCGCGTTCGATCCTGCGGGAGCGTTCATTTCCATCGGACTTGTCTCCTCAGGTCAAAGTCGCTTCAGCTAGAACGGCGCGCAGCGTGCGGCGGGCGAGGGGGATCTTGAAGTCGTTGCCCCCATAACCGTGGGCGCCGTCCAGGACGTCGGACGCGACAGCATCGAACGTCTTCTCGCTCACCAAAGCGCCAACCGCTCGTTCCTCCGCCAGCGCTACGCGCCACGGCTTGGGAGCAAGGCCGCCAAACGCGAGACGCACCGAACGGACTTCTCCGCCTGCGGCGTCCACGATCGCCGCGACGGAAACCAGAGCGAAAGCGTAGGATGCTCTGTCGCGAACTTTCCGATAGATCTGCTTGCCCATTGGCGGGGGCGGCAGCGTGACGGCCGTGATGATCTCGCCGCGCTTCAACGTCGTCTCGATCTGCGGCGTGTCCCCCGGCAGGCGATAAAACTCGGCTATCGGGATGGCGCGCGTCATGTTGTTCGCGTCGACCGTCTCGACTTGGGCGTCGAGCGCCCGCATCGCAACGGCCATGTCGGACGGGTTTACGGCGATGCACTGGTCGCTGGTGCCGAGTATGGCGTGGATCCGGTTGAAACCGCCGAGCGCCGCACAGCCCGAGCCCGGGTCGCGCTTGTTGCACGGCTTCGTCACATCGTAGAAGTAGTAGCAACGCGTCCGCTGCAGCAGGTTGCCGCCGGTGGTGGCCTTATTCCGTAATTGCGCGCTGGCCCCCGCCAGCAGCGCCCGGCTGAGGACGCCGTAGCGCTGCCGCACGCGCCGGTCCGCCGCCAGATCGCTGTTTCTCACCATCGCGCCGATGCGCAGGCCTCCTTCTGCGGTATCTTCGATCTTATCTAACGGAAGTCGATTGATATCGACGATATGGTTCGGCGTCTCGACTTGCAGCTTCATCAAATCGAGCAGATTCGTTCCGCCCGCGATGAGTTTGGCGCCAGATTTGGCCGAGGCCGCTGCAGCGTCGGTCAGCGAGTTCGCGCGCTCATAAGTGAAGGCCTTCATGTTGGCGCTCCCGCTGCTTGTTTGATGGCGGCCACGATGTTCGGGTAGGCGGCGCAACGGCAGATATTGCCGCTCATCCGCTCGCGAATCTCTGCGTCGGTCAAGGCCGGTTGGGTTTCCGCCAGATTCTCGGTGACGTAGCTTGGTGCGCCCGCGCGGCTCTCGCTGAGCATCCCCATAGCCGAACAGATTTGCCCCGACGTGCAATAGCCGCATTGAAAGCCGTCATGCTCGATAAAGGCCGCTTGCAGCGGGTGCAGCGCTTGACCGTCGGCGAGCCCCTCTATCGTCGTGATCGATTGGCCGTCATGCATTGCGGCGAGCGTCAGGCAGGAGTTGATACGGCGGCCGTCCAGCAACACCGTGCATGCGCCACACTGGCCATGATCGCAGCCCTTCTTGGATCCTGTCATCGCGAGATGTTCACGCAAAGCGTCTAGAAGCGTTGTCCTCGGATCGAGCGTCAGACGATGGAGCACGCCGTTGACTTGAAGTTCGACGTTTATCGGACTGATTGCCGTCTCAGCATCGGACGCCTCGGCGGCTAGAGCGACCCGCGGGAAACCGCCCAGCATGAAGGCCGCCGTAACGGTTCCGGACTCTAAGACCGTTCGTCGAGTGATCCGAAAACCTCGGTGTTCCTTTTGATCCATGTCAGGCGCCTTCATTCGTGATTTCGATCCACCATTCCTTGTCATCGTGAAACGGCTGGCCGGAGCCCGAGTTCCGAGCGTCTCGCCATGTATCCTCTGGAAGATTGACCACGATCGGAGTCGACGTGCTCCTCACCACTACCCATCGGAACGGTTGCGAACTCGACGGATTGATTTCCATATGGAGCAAGAACGCTGGAACGTGAATGAAGTCCCCGGCCTCCGCACTCGCTGCGAATTCGCCGTTCAAGCCCCACCGCACTTCGCACACGCCCGACAAAACGTATGCAATGGTCTGTTGCACGCCATGATGGTGAATTCCCGTCCGGGCGCCCGCCTTTACCTCGAACAAGCCGCCCCACATCATCGACTGGATGCCGAGTTGCGGCGCAATCGCGGCTTGGCGCTCTGAGCCGGGCGTCTGCAGCGTGCCCTTATCGAATTGAGAAGGGTGAATAATACGGATTGCAGAGGAATCGCTCATCAATTCATCGGGGGTTGTCGCTCGAAGGTTCGCGATCCAATCGCGACCCCTCAGAAGGAATTTAATCGTGTAGAGCGCAATTCTTTATTCTACGTTGGTAGGCATCGGTCGGACGTTGGTTGTGTGAACCCAAACGTTGGTATGCGCCCAACGCCTCAACTCGCTTGGAAGCAGCTTCTTCACCTTGAGGCTCGCTCTCGTCAGAATCGACTGACTTTCGGTTCGAAAGGAAGCACTGGTATCGTTGTCAGACGTCGCACGATGAGCGCGCGCCAACCGCCCCTTCGGCTTTGGCCGATCCGGGGCTCGTGCTGGTGAGGGGCCCGGATCGTTCAGGCTTCCAGGATGAGAGAAAGGGTCGGATCATGAGCGTCAAACTGAGCGTTGCGCAACTTGTGATGCTGAGCGCCGCTGCGCAGCGCGAGGACCTTTGCTAGACTGCGCCCGACAAGATGAAAGGCGCAGTTCTCACCAAAGTCAGCGAAAGGCTTATTAAACTCGGGTTGCTCCGAAAGGTTCGAGGTAAGGCAGAGACGCCCGTTTGGCGCCGAGGCGACGCCGGACAGAGCTACGCCCACAAATTGACTGGGGCCGGGTTGAGTGCGGCATACTGTTAGAACGGCGTTAGAACGGTGGTTGCAAGTTCATGAGTTTGGGAGCCGTGGTTCGCCGTCCCAGGCTAGAGCCGCCGAAATGCAATGAACAACAAAGGAATAATCGACGACGTAGGGGTTCACCGTACAAACGGAAAGTCTCGGAACGGCCCTATGGACAAACTACGAATCTGGGGGTCAGGAGTTCGAATCTCTTCGGGCGCGCCAATGGTGTCAGAGGCTTACGAAACAATCCGAAGGGGTTAGGCGAGGTAGGTCTTGACCGGGGTCGGCGTTAGGGTAACAGCGTTTCGCTTGGCCGGGCATATGCGGGGTCTTTCAGCCACTCTTCTCTTTCGGCAGTCGTTAGCCTGGCCTACCGCGGGGCTACCACGCTCATCGGTCTCTTCTGGTCGGCATAGGACGACAGAAATCAAAGAATTCACACCTGCGAAGGTTAGGGGTTCAGTCTGTATGGGGCCGCACCAGATTTTAATGCGCTGTCAAGTGCGTCGGCTCCGCCCTGCTCAGTCGTGGCGTTAATAAAGTCAGATGACGTTCGCGCGGCTTGAATTGCCAAGTGTATATTCAATGATGGGTCGAGTAGCCGCTTTCTTTCTACATTCAGTGTAACGGGCACACTCGGAGAAAATTGGAAGAGACCTAAATTACCTGTGGTAGATACGGCACTTGGCAGAAGACCAGAGGCTCGGTTCGCCAATCTGACCGCCCCACCGTGCTGAATTGGACCGAATCCCGCAGCAGCAAAAGCGATACCAATTTGCTCTTTAACTTGGGCGCGCTCGTCGTCGAAATGATCTTCGACCCGGTCTTTCCTAGAGATAGGCATTTGTTTAGCGTAATACCAGTGATAAACTTCGGGAATGAAGTACACAAAAATACCAATAGATAATAACGTCACTACTACCGCAATCATCAAGGAAATTTTTCGATTTAAGGGGGAGGTTGTTCTAATTCTGTCAATGAGGGCGGTCGCGTCTCGGCCGAACTGAGAATTGCGCAACTCAACGGCCTGACGTCTTGCTAATGGTTTTAATCTTTCAGGAAGCGCGTCTGCATTGGGCATGATGGCCCCGTCGACCAACACTGGGATAACTGGAATGCCTCGATCCAACGCAGCAGCGATCTCAACCGCGACAAAATCGTCGGATTGGTCAAGGCGGCGTCTCCCTAAGTCATCGTTAGCGCTTAACCAATCGACCCCGATAATTACAAGAAAGACATCACAGGTCTTGACCTGTGACTCCAGATATCTCTCGAAATCGACACCCGGGGGAATTGTGTCAACATCCAAGAAAACATCTCTTCGCCCAAATGCGTCAACGAGACCATCATGTAGCCGCCCAGCGATTCCACTGGAGGCCCCGCGCCGATAGTTAATAAATATTTTCACTGACATGGACGAATGATCGCCCTGCTCAAGAGATTGGCGGTCGGATCACTTTATTGTAGTCGATTGTAAATCAAGGCGATACAGCGTTTTTGCCTGACGCCGGTAGGGGTGGCACTTCAAGCCGGCGGTCAACATCATCTCCCGACCAATGGGGAGCTGCCGGCTCCTCTTGAGCCCGCTCCGAGAGATTTCTGATCCCCCTCGCTTTGCTTTGCGCGGAGACCCCACGTCCCGGCAGTCTCAAAAATCTATTGGCGCAGCAATGACATAACAGTGCCCAGTTTCATCCTCTCGGGCGCGCCAACGCTTATAGACGGACATCCTGCTGCGGACGAAGCAGCGCCGTGTCCAAGTAACGGTTGCCGCGCGCGTGGCAAATGAAAAATGGCGGCGCTTGCCTCAAGTTGGAGGTCGCCTATGCGTTCCGCAAAGTCGCTACCACTAACAAGCTATCGGCTCCCGAAAGGATAAGCAGAGGCGCTTCGGGCCGGCGCCGGTCATCCCCGAATACATTAGATTGATCCCAACCTTATCGCTGAAACTCCGCCTGACCAGACGGCCGATGGGCTGATTTCTCGGCCTGGCGGAAAGATGGCGGCTCGACCCCTGGCGCATCGCACGAGGCCAATCCTGGATGCCTTGTGCATAGGTCGACCAAAGGGTCCCCCCGCCGAGATTCGGAGGCGCGCTCGTAGACGGTACACGATGATCAGGCCGCCTCCCGCTTTACGTCGACGGCGATCTCGCTCTCCGACAAGCTGCTAGTTGGTCGGCTCAAGCCCGAGATAATGGGCGAGATATTCATGGAGCGCATGCGCCGCGCTTGAAGTGGGTCCTTGCGCCTTATAGAGAAGAAGATCGACTTTCGGCAGCACCGGAAAGCCTTCTTCGGGCAAGAGTTCCCGCATGCCTGAGACGAGCGCGCTGCGGCCGAGGACTGTCAACGCCATTCCCGAGAATGTGGCGGCTTGCAAACCGCCAACGCTTTCGCTTTCGCATGCGATGCGCCAGCGACGGCCAATTCGCTCCAGACATTCGATTGCGTAGTCGCGGTAGATATTGCCGCTTGGGAGCAGCGCTAGGGGAACGGGGTTTTCGAGATGGGCCTCGGAATTGTGGCCGGTCATCCAGAGAAGCTGCTCGCGACGTACAACCTGACCACCGACAAAATCGTTCATGCGCGTGACGAGCGCGATGTCGATCTTGCGATTCTGGACCATCTCGACAAGCGGCGTGGACAAAGCGCAGCGAAGCTCGATCTTGATGTGCGGGAAGGCCTTGCGGAAGATCGCGAGGATGTCCGGGAGCATGAAGGCCGCATAGAGATCGGGCGTTCCCAGCACGACGTCGCCCTGGATATCAGGCGAAAGCATCCGCGCCAGGAGTTCGTCGTGTAGCGTAAGGATGGAACGGGCGTAGGTGACGACCGTCTCGCCGCTCGGACTGAGGGCCATGCGCCGGCCTTCGTGCGTGAATAGCGGCTTTCCAATCGTCTCTTCGAGCCTCTGCAACTGTAGCGTGATCGCGGGCTGGGTGCGGCCCAGACGTCGCGCCGCCTCTGTGATGCTGCCAGTCTCCGTCACAGCGAGCAGGGAGCGAAGAACGCGTATGTCTAGACTGATCAGATTCATGCCGACCTTCGCCCGCGGAAAAGCGGCTGAAAGGGCTCCCCAGCCATTCCGGCGGGCCCACCCCGCTCAGGATGCAATTTTTGTGCTTGGCCCAAGGATGAGGCATTCGACTTCCTACTGGGCCGGTGTCCTAAATTGAAGGCTGTCTGTCCCACAAGAAAACATCGGTCTGCATCACTTTCGCCCTTTTCTTCGGCGCGGCGCCCGTAAGAATAGCTGTACTGCCTGTAAGAATAGCACATTAGGCGTGCTTATAAAAAGGATTATAATTTCTGATTTTGTAGCGCTCGATTTGTGCCGTACAATCTTCAGGGAGATCATCTTTAAGTAATGCCCGGAGATCGGACTGATCTCCCTTCCGATACCATTAGACTTCGAGGAGAAATGCGATGTCATTCACCGGCAAAAAGCCGCCTCAACCGAGAAGCCTGAAAAATAAAGCTGGCGTGGATCGCCGGGGCCTCCTCAAGGGCGCGGCCGCCGCCATTGCCGGCGCTGCCGTCGGTTCGGATGCGATCCGCGGCTTCCCGACGGTTTGGGCGCAAGAGATCAAGGACATCGAGCTCCGCCATGTCGGCGTGTCCTATTCGGTCGTTCAAGCGATCGGGGATCAAGCGTCCAAGGATCTTGGCTTCAAGGTGACGATGCAGAATCTGGATACTTCCGCAGCGATCAACCGATTCATAACCCAGCCAAACACAGTCGACATCGCCGACCTCGAAGGGTGGCAGGCTAAGCTCGCGGCGAAGCGTGGCGTGATCCAGGGCATCGAAGCGAAGAAGATCAAGGAATTCGACAACTTCCTGCCGATCTTCACGAAGGGCGAACTCGACGGCCACAAAATTCCTCGCCAGGGAATCTCGCCCTACCAAGCGCTCTACATTCCGAGCAAGGACGCGACCGAGCTGCATGAAGGCGTGACGGACTGGCTGACCAACGTTCCACAAGTCTACAACGCAGAACTCGATCGGCTACCGTCCCGATCTGATCGGTCACCCAGTGACTGAGTGGAAGGAACTCATCAACCCGAAGTACAAAGGCAAGGCCGCCATTCTCGACGTGCCCGCCATCGGGATCATGGACGCTGCGCTCTGTTTCGAAAGCGCCGACCTCATCAAATACGTCGACAAGGGCAACATGACTAAGCCCGAGATTGACTTCACCATCAATAAGTTGATCGACCTGAAGAAGGACGGGCAATTTCGCGCCACCTGGACGACCTTTGAGCAGTCGGTGAGCCTGATGGCCGCGGGTGAGGTCATCATACAGTCCATGTGGTCACCGGCGGTCGCCGCGGTGCGTGTCAAGCAGATCCCTTGCATATATGCGCCGGTCAACATCAAGGACGGCAAGGAGGGCTATCGCGGCTGGTGCAATGGCATGGGGCTCATGAAGCACCTTTCCGGCAAGAAACTGGACGCAGCCTACGAGTATCTCAACTGGTACATGTCCGGCTGGCAGGGCGCCTTTGTCAGCCGTTACGGCTACTACAGCCCCGTGCCTTCAACGGCGAAAAAATTCATGACCGACGCCGAGTGGCAGTACTGGTACGAGGGCAAGCCCTCTCCGGAAATCGTCAAGGACCCGTTCGGCCAGCCGATGGAGCCAGTCGGCGCGAAGCGCGATGGCGGCTCCTTTATCGAGCGCGTCACCAACATCTCCTGCTGGAACACGCTGATGGACGAAGCCGCGTATATGAACAAGCGCTGGAACGACTTCAAAGTCGCGTAAAATCTCGCCATCGACGCCGGCGGGACCCCCCCGCCGAGCCTCGGTATTAGCGCATTCCGCCGCACTTCGCCTTCGGCCCGGAGTTCCAAAAATGGCCCAATCCGTCGCCGCGGTCGCCGCCGCGCGAGCTGACGTCCGCGGTGAGGCTTTCAGTTGGCTTTGCATCACGCCACTGGTGCTTGTTCTGGTTCCTTTTTTTCTCGCGCCGCTGCTTGCTGTCATCGCTGCAAGCTTCTTTCAGACCGACGGCTTCGGCGGCATGACCCCGGCGCTTGATTTCTCCAGTTATCGAGAAATCCTGACATCGGGCCTGACGTTCAATCTTTACTGGGCGACACTGAAATTCACGATTCTCACCTGGTTCTTCAGTCTGCTGATCGGCTTTTTTGTCGCCTATTTCCTGGTCTTCCACGTTCGCAATCCGCTTCTGGGGCTGGGACTGTTCCTTATCTGCACGGTGCCGTTCTGGACCTCGAACATCATCCGGATGATTTCGTGGATTCCGCTCCTTGGCAAGCAGGGACTCGTCAATTCCACGCTTCTGAAGTTCGGGCTCATTCACCAGCCGCTCGAATTCCTGCTGTTTTCGAGCTTCGCTGTTGTGGTGGCCTATGTGCACCAACTGACGATCTTCATGATCGTGCCGATCTTCAATTCGATGGGTCGCATCGACAAGCGGCTAGTCGAGGCGGCGGTCGACGCGGGCGCGAGCCGTTTCGATGTGATGCGTCTGATCATCCTCCCGCTGTCGAAGAGCGGAATCGCGCTCGGCTCGATTTTCGTCGTCTCGATCGTCATGGGCGACTTCTTCGTCGTTAAGGTGATGTCCGGCGGCGGCTCGGCTTCCGTCGTCGGCGCCTTCTACGAGGACGTCGGCGTGCTGCAATACCCGAAGGCCGCCGCCAGCGCCGTGTTTCTGACCGCGGTGCTGATGGTCGCCGTGGCGCTGATCCTGAGCACCGTCGACATCCGCAAGGAAATTGCGCGATGAGCGCCGAGCCGGTCGCCGCCGAAACTTCGCGCAGGCGAGCGTCGGCGGAGTCGCTGCGATCGCCGAGCTTGGTCCGCAGGAAGGCGCTGGCGCCGTCGAAGGGCAAGCGCCCCTGGACCTTCTACGCGCTAGCGACGCTGTTCACGGCCTACGTCTTGGCGCTCTATGGCCCGATGTTCTGCATCTACATTCTTTCCTTTCAGGACGTGCGCGGCGACCTTGTATTCCCCGTCCGCGGATTTCCGTCGCTCTACTGGTTCGACCAGCTTTTCAGCCAGGCTCAGACCGGCGATATCAAGGGGGCGTTCACTCGGTCGATCTGGCTCGCGATCCTCGTTACGGTCCTAACCGTCGTGATCTCCTTTCTCTCGGGGTTGGCGTTCCGGCGGAAATTTCGCGGCGACACGGTTATTTTCACGATGATGATCGGCAGCCTGGTCGCGCCCGGCCTTGTGCTCGGCATCGGAGTTGGTCTCCTGTTCAGCGCTCTTGGGTTGGAGACGCACTGGTACAGCTCGGCGCTCGGCGCTCATCTGTCGTGGACGCTGCCGTTCGGCGTGCTGGTGATGTTCGCCGTCATGTCGCGTTTCGATCATGTATGGGAAGAAGCGTCGCGCGATCTTGGCGCGAGCCGCTGGCAGACGATCCGGCTGGTGATGATCCCCGTGCTTGCGCCCGGGCTGGTCGCTGTCGCTTTGTTCGGCTTCACGCTCTCCTATGACGAGTTTGCCCGTTCAGTGCAGACCGCGGGCGCCCTCAATACGCTGCCGCTTGAGATCTGGAGCATGACGCTCAATATCACTTCCCCTTCGCTCTACGCCCTCGGAACTGTCACGACCCTCGTCTCCTTCATCATCATCGTCGTGAGCCTGGCATTTATTGCCTCGATGCAGAAGCGCCGGGCGCGGCGTCAGTCCAGTCATTGAGGGAGCGCGTCATGACCAAAGGACGCGCGCAGATCGAACTGGCCGGGCTTGTGAAGAGTTTCGACGGCGTCACCAAGGCCGTCGACGGCGTCAATCTCGAAATTCCGGACGGAGCCTATTGTTGTTTCCTCGGGCCGTCCGGCTGCGGCAAGACGACGATCCTGCGTATGATTGCCGGGCATGAGGATCCGACCGAGGGCGAGATCCTGATTGGCGGCGAGAATGTGGTCGGTCTCCCGCCGGTCGAGCGACGCACCGCGATGATGTTCCAGTCCTACGCGCTCTTTCCACACCTCTCGGTTCGCGACAACATCGCCTTCTCGCTCCGCGTACGCGGCGTCGGCAAATCGGAGCGGCTTAGGAGCGCCGATGCGATGATCGAGAAGGTCAAGCTCGGTGAGTTGCGCGACCGATTGCCGAACCAGCTTTCCGGCGGCCAACAGCAGCGCGTCGCGCTGGCCCGCGCCGCGATCACCCAACCACGCGTATTGCTGCTCGACGAACCCCTGTCCGCCCTAGACGAACAGCTTCGTGTTCAGATGCGCGCCGAGCTTCGCCGCATGCAGCGGGACCTGGGCATCACATTCATCCACGTCACTCACACCCAGCAGGAGGCGATTGCGCTCGCAGATATGGTGGTGGTGATGGAGCAGGGCCAAATCCGCCAAGCCGGCGCGGCGCGCGACGTGTACGCCTTTCCGAAAGACCGCTACGTCGCAGAATTCCTCGGTGGCCAGAACATCATTTCGGGACGTGTGGAAGGAGCGACCGAAGGGTTTGTCTCCATACGCCCTCCCGAGCACAGGCCGATTCTTGTGACTTGCCTTCACGGTCGTGCGCCCGACGCGGGTTCGGTCGCCGATGTCGCGGTGCGGCGCGACGACATTGCCCTCGTGAGACCGTCGGAGATCCTCGAGTCGGCGGTGGCGTCGCTTCCCGGGCGGGTACGGGCGCTTGAATATCAGGGCTCGTTCGTGAAGGTGATGTTCGATCCCGTCGGGAACGACGATTTCATCGTTTACGTGCCGGAAAGAAAATTCTTCGAGACGCCCTTCCAGGTCGGCGACATAGCTCTCGCGACTTGGGACGTCGAGCACGCCCGACTGCTCGCGTGACCCATTCCCGCAGGAGGTTCCGACGATGAAGATCAGCCTCACTTTGAACGGCGCCGCCATCACGGACGAGGTCGAGTCGCAACTCCTTGCGTCGGACTGGATCCGCGAACGCCGCCGTCTCACGGGCACGCACATCGGTTGCGACACGAGTCAGTGCGGCGCCTGCACGATCCTTCTCGACGGCGCGTCGGTGAAGAGTTGCACCCTGCTCGCGCTGTCGCTCGATGGCTGTTCGATCAATACGATCGAGGGCCTCGCCGCTAATCGAAACGACCTCCATCCGATGCAGGCCGCGTTTCATGAAAACCATGGCCTTCAGTGCGGTTTCTGTACACCGGGCATGATCTTGCGCGCCGTCGATATTGCGACCCGCAAGCCAGACGCCGACGAAGCAGAGGTGCGGCGCGAACTCGAAGGCAATCTCTGCCGCTGCACGGGCTACCAGAACATTGTGGCCTCGGTGATCGCCGGGTCCGCGGCCATGCAAGCCGCCAGAGGAGAATGACCATGGGGGGAGTAATTGGGATCGGTGCGGCTCCGAAGCGCAAGGAAGATCGGCGCTTCATTACCGGCTGCGGCAATTATGTCGCCGACATTCATCGGCAAGGCATGACCTACGGCGCGTTCGTGCGCTCGCCTAAGGCCCACGCGACGATCGACGGGATCGACAAGATGCTGGCGCTGGCGGTTCCGGGCGTCCTCGCCGTGCTCACGGGGGAAGACTTCGCCGCTGACGGCTGCGGCACGCTGCCCTGCGGCTGGGCGATCACCTTCAAAGACGGCGCGCCGATGAAAGAGCCGCCATTCCCGGCGCTTGCCGTGGGCAAGGTTCGTTTCGTCGGCGATGCGGTCGCTTTCGTGGTCGGAGAATCGGCGGACGCCGCTGCAAATGGCGCGGAGGCGGTGGCGGTCGAGTACGGCGCGCTGCCAGTGGCGGCGACCTTGCTCGACGCCGCCAAGCTGGATGCGCCGCTTCTCTATGACGAGGTTCCCGGCAACCTGTGCGCCGACTGGGCTCTCGGCGATGAGGCTGCGACCGACGCGGCCTTCGCGCGCGCGGCGCATGTCAGCCATGTGAGCCTGGTCAACAACCGGCTTGTCGGCAACCCTATGGAGCCAAGGGCGGCGATCGGCGAATACAATCCCGGCACCGGGCACTACACCTTGTGGACGACCAGCCAGTTCCCTCATGTCGTGCGGTTGCTCATGGGGAATGTGCTGAACATCCCGCAACAGAAGCTGCGGGTCGTCGCCCCCGACGTTGGCGGCGGCTTCGGCGTCAAACAATTCCACTATGGCGAGGAAGCCGTCGTGACCTGGGCGGCCGGCAAGGTTGGCGCCCCGGTTAAATGGGTGAGCACGCGCTCGGAAGGATTTCTGTCGGATCGTCACGGCCGCGACCACGTCACCGAAGCGGAACTTGCACTGGACGAAAACGGCAAGTTCCTCGCGATGCGCGTCCGCACCTATGCAAACATGGGCGGTTATCTCTCGACGTTCGGTCCCAACATCCCGACCAACCTCTACGGTCCGCTGCTGTCGGGCGTGTATATCATCCCGACGATTCATTGTTCGGTGAAGTGCATGTTCACCAACACCGCGCCGGTGGACGCCTATCGCGGAGCCGGCCGGCCCGAGGCAACCTTCGTTGTCGAACGTCTGGTCGACATGGCCGCGCACGATCTCGGGGTCGACAAGATCGAGATCCGCAAGCGCAACATGATTCCGAAATCCGCCTATCCCTACCAAACGCCGGTGCTGGTCGAATACGACAGCGGAGATCCGCTCGGCTGCCTCGAAAAGGCGATCGAAACCTCGGATTTCGCGGGCTTCGCCAAGCGCAAGGCCGAAATCAGCGTCGCAAGGCAAGTTCCGGGGCTTCGGCGTCTCGACCTATGTCGAGGCCTGTGGTCTCGCGCCTTCGCGCTTCGCCGGGCGGCTCGGCGCGCGAGGCGGACTTTACGAGAGCGCAACGGTGCGCGTTCATCCGACGGGCCAGGTCACGGTCCTGATCGGCACGCACAATCACGGACAGGGACACGAGACGACCTTCGCGCAGATCGTCTCCGAGCGGCTCGGCGTGCCGTTTGAAAACATCGACATCGTCTTCGGCGACACCGACCGGGTTCAGTTCGGCATGGGCACCTATGGTTCGCGCTCGCTGGTCGTCGGCGGGTCCGCGCTCAACAAGGCGGCGGACAAGGTTATCGTGAAGGGCAAGAAGATCGCCGCGCATCTGCTGGAAGCTGCGGACGAAGACATCGTCTTCGAAGGCGGCGCGTTTTCCGTCACCGGTACCGATCGGCGCAAGACCATCGAGGACATCGCGCTCGCTGCCTACGTCCCGCACGACTATCCACTCGAAACGTTGGAGCCCGGGCTCGAAGAACAGGCCTATTACGACCCCGTGAACTTCACCTATCCGGGCGGCGCGCATCTCGTGGAAGTCGAGGTGGATCCCGACACCGGGACGGTCGAGATTCTCAGATATACCGCCTGCGATGATGTCGGGACCGTCATCAACCCGATGATCGTCGAGGGTCAGCTCCACGGCGGCATCGTCCAGGGCATCGGGCAGGCGCTCTATGAGAACTGCGTCTATGACGAGGGCTCAGGGCAACTCCTCACCGGTTCATTCATGGACTATTGCATGCCGCGCGCCGACAGCGTGCCGAAGATGACGGTCGCTACACATTCGACGAAGTGCACGCACACGCCCATGGGGGTGAAGGGCTGCGGGGAGGTCGGCACGATCGGTTCTCCAGCCGCGGTCATCAACGCCGTCGTGGACGCTCTGTCGCATCTGGGCGTCAATCACGTCGACATGCCGGCCTCCCCGAATCGCATCTGGCGCATTATCCAGAACGCTTCGCTCCTTCGCGCCGCCGAATGAGGAAACAGTCATGAAGCCTTTTCTCTATTCCCGGCCGGACGCCGAGGCGTCGGCAGTCGCCCTCGCGGTCGGAGACGCGCGGTTTCTCGCGGGCGGCATGACTTTGCTCCCGACCATGAAGGAGAGTTCTGGCCACCCCCGCGGCGCTTGTCGATCTGTCGGGGCTGCCCCGTCTCGTCGGCATATCGGAGGTCGACGGCGCGATCGAGATCGGCGCGATGACGACGCATTTCGCCGTCGCCGCCTCCGATCTTGTGCGGTCACGCCTGCCCGCCCTCGCCAGGCTCGCGGGCGGCATTGGCGACCCGGCCGTGCGCAACCGGGGCACAATCGGCGGATCGCTCGCCAACGACGATCCTGCCGCCGATTATCCGGCGGGGGTGCTCGGGCTGGGCGGGACAATCGTCACGGACCGGCGCGAGATCGCCGCCGACGATTTCTTCGTCGCGATGTTCACGACCGCGCTTGAGCCCAACGAGTTGATCACGGCGATACGCTTTCCCGTTCCAGTTGCCGCCGGTTACGCCAAATTCCGTTCCCCCGCCTCACGTTATGCTCTGGTCGGCGTCTTCGTCGCGCGGTTTCCTGATGGTGTTCGGGTCGCTGTGACCGGCGCAGCGCCATCGGTGTTTCGCGCAACCGATTTCGAGGCTGCGCTCGCAAGAACGTTCTCTTCCGGCGCGATCGATGCGGCTGCGATCGATCCTGCGAAGATGCTCTCTGACATGCACGCCGAGAGCGCTTACCGCGCACATCTCGTCGGCGTGATGGCGCGACGCGCCGTCGCGGAAGCCGGAGGCTGACGGGGCGCCCGCCACCATCCGCACAGGAAAGAGGAAACGCCGGGATTTCGATCCCCGCGCCGATACCAACACAACCTCGAACGAGGACGAGAACCTATGTCTATTGAGCCGTTAGCAGTCAGTGTGGCGTCCGCGCCTAACGAACTCGCTTCGATGTCGGCGTCCCGTCTCGTCGAAGGTTACGCGTCGGGTTCTTGGACTCCGAGCGATGTGATCGAAGCGGTAATCGGCGAGATTGAACATGTCGACCTGCGGCTCAACATGGTGGCTGCGCCGCTCTTCGAGGAGGCCCGCGCGGACGCCGAAAAGGCGACCGCTGACTGGAAAGCGGGCCGGCCTACCGGACCGCTTGCCGGCGTCCCCATCACCGTCAAGGATCTGATTTATGTCGCCGGCGCGCCGTACCGGGGCGGCGCTCCGGGGCTCGCCACCTTCGTCGCGCCGCGCGACGCTGCGGTGGTCGAGCGAATTCGTCGCGCCGGCGCCATCGTGACATGCAAGACGACCACCTGCGAATCCGGGTACAAACTGACTGCGGACAGCCCGGTGGATGGGATTACCCGCAACCCGTGGAATCCAGCCCATACCAGTGGCGGATCGAGCGGTGGAGCGGCGGTCGGCGTCGCCACGGGATGCGGCCCGCTGGCGCTCGGCACGGATGGCGTCGGCTCGATCCGCGTGCCCTCGGCGTTTTGCGGCGTTATCGGTCTCAAACCCACTTTCGGCCTCGTGCCGCGCTCGCCCGGATTCTCGCCGCCGTCATGGGCTTCCCTGGCCCATACCGGGCCGATCGCCCGGAGCGTGGGGGACGCGGCTCTGCTTCTATCGGTTATCGCTGGCCACGACGTCCGGGACGCCGGCAGCCTCCCCACTTCGGGCGGCGCTTACTCGGCCAAGACACAGTCCCTAAAGGGGCTAGTCGTCGCGGCCTCCGCCGATTTCGGCTACGCGCCGGTCGATCCGGAGGTGCGCCGTGTCTTCGGCGAGGCCGTCGACGTGCTGCGTCGGCTCGGCGCGGAAGTCAGCGAGGACGCCATCAAACTGCCTTCCGACGTCCTCGAAGTCACGCTCAAGCCGATCGCCTATGCAGAGCAGGCGGCCGCGGTGGCGGCTCGCGATTCGGAAGATTTCGCGCGATCCGAGGAGAGATACCGGGAGCTCGTCCGGGAGGGGCGCGGATTCAGCGCGGTCGAATACATCGTCGCGGGGTACCGCCGGAGCGATCTACGCGCGTCGTTCATCGAACTGTTCAAATCATCGGCCGTCCTCGTCACGCCGACCGTCGCGGTTCCGGCGTTCGAGGCTGGGGCCATCGGGGTCGACAACATCGACGGACACAAGGTCGATCCGCATCTCGGATGGTCGCCGTTTACCTGGCCCATAAACCTCATAGGGCTGCCTGCAGCGACTATTCCTTGCGGCTTCTCACGGGATGGCCTGCCGATCGGTCTCCAGATCATCGCGCCGTGGCTCGAGGAGCAACGCATTCTCACCATCGCGGCTGGACTTGAAGAGGCGATAGGCCCTTGTCCGATTCCCCGCGTGTGAGTTCAGGAGTACCGAACTTTCCTTCGATGTTCCAAGTCGTGGTTGGGCGCTATTGTACACCCACCCGCTCTCGTTACCCAGTGGATCCATATTAGGCGCGTCAGTGCTGCGCCATTTTCATTTTCAAATCGCTTGTCGCAGGCCCGCTGATCCTCACTCAGGGCCGTGAAAAAATAAGCCCGATATGTCGTTCAAGGACACTTTCAGCAAAACGGCCGAAGCAGGTCCTCAGGGTGAACATCATCAGCCGCGCCAGACTGTTGCCGACCAAAACTCTGATCTTCTAGCTGCGATCAAACCAAAGCAAACGAGCTTGGCATAATCATTCCTCTTCGGCGGAATTGGTTCCCACGCTGAGTTGACTTTGCGCCTCCATCATATCCGCGCTAGCTCTTCGTACCAGGTGCGAACGCGTTCTGCCGCGACGGCGCCACGGTGAGCGACCAGCCAGATTGGCTCCAGGAAGCGGTTCGTCTCAGGGAAGGCGCTCAAGCGCATCGCTCAGGAAGCCAGGCATAAACTCCACGCCGAAGTCCTGCCGTCCTTGCAGCTCGTTGAGCCACAAGCGCGGCAAACGTGACGTCGGGCTGCCGATCAGCGCGTGCGGCGAGCCACCGCGCCGCCGGCAGGCGCCCGTGCGCGTCGTCCAACCAATAAGACGCGCCATTCCTTGGCGATAACAATAACATAAGAGTGCCCAGTTTCATCCTGTCGGGCGCGCCAGCCGCCCCGCGCGATCGCGGCGCGGGCGCCCCTCGGGTTCAGCGGGCGCTGAGGTAGGCTCGCCAGCCGCCGAACTTGGTGATGTCCTCGGCGCCCTTGACCGCCTCCGCCTCGACCAGAAAGCCCTTGGCGCTCGATCCGTCAGAAAGCCGGATCGTCCCAATGCCGAGGGGAGCGGGAATCCCGGCGACGAATGCGCCGAAGCCCGCCTTGTCGAGCGTCCAGAGCTCGAGCCGAATCGCGGCGCCCTCTCCGTGCCCGATCCGCAGGAGACCGGGCTTCGGCGGCTTGGAGCCCGGCAGCGCGTAAAGGCGGTAGTCGCTTGTCGTCTCCGCCTCGCGGAGGAATGCGGCGCCGAGCGCGACGAGCTCGGGATTGAGCGGCAATCCGGCGAGATGCGCGCCGACCACCGCGAGGGCGATGCGGCCGGAAGACGGGACCGCCGGCGCGGGCGCAACCGGCGGGACGGCGAGCCCGGTCGCGCCCATCGGGACGCCGGAGCGACCCTGAATCTCGGCGGCCAAACCGGCGAGGTATCCATCCGCGCCCGAAGGGCCGATCAGCGTCAGGCTCGACGGAACGCCGTCGCCGCGCATGCCCGATGGGCAGGCGATGGCCGCAAGGTCGAGCAGATTGACGAAATTCGTGTAGGTCCCGAGCCGCGAGTTCAGGCGGACCGGGTCGGCCTCGACTTCGGCGACTGTATAAGGGCGCGGGATGGTCGGAACCGCCATCGCATCGAACGCGGCCCACGCGCCCTGCGCCCGGCGTCTGAGACTGGCGAGCTTATAGGACGCCTCGAAGGCCGCGACCGCGTCGAATTTCCGCGCCCCCTCTATGATCGCCAGCGTCACCGGATGGAGCGCGCCCGGGTCCTTCTCGATCAGCGGCTTCGTGGCGGCGTACCGCTCGGCGACCCACGGGCCTTCGTAGAGCAGGCGCGCCACCTCGGCGAAAGGCTCGATATCGAATTCGACCACATTCGCGCCGAGCCCCTGCGCTGCGGCGATGTCGCGGGCGAAGGCGGCTTCGGCTTCCCTGTCGCCGAAGAATTCGAGTTGGTCGCGGTGCGGGACGCCAAGTCGCAGGCCCTTGGGCCAGCCGGACCGCGCCGGCGGGGGAAAGGGCCGCGACCAGGCGTCCGCCGGATCGAAGGCTGCGGCTGCTTCGAAGACCTTGAACGCGTCGGCGACGTCGAGCGCGAAGATGGAAATGGTGTCGAGCGTCCGGCAGGCGGGAACCAGCCCGGAAGCGGACAGGGCCCCAAGCGAGGGCTTGAGCCCGACAATTCCGTTGAGCGCGGCCGGCACGCGGCCTGAGCCCGCTGTGTCTGTGCCAAGCGAAAAGGGGATAAGCCCCGCCGCGACCGCGACCGCGGAGCCGGAGCTCGATCCGCCCGGGATCAGATCCGCGCGGAGCGCGTTGCGCGGAACGCCATAAGGGGAGCGCGTTCCGACAAGACCGGTGGCGAACTGGTCGAGATTCGTCTTGCCGATCACGATCGCCCCGGCGCGCTCGAGGCGCTCGACGACGAAGGCCGAACGCTTGGGCGTGTAGGCGAAGGCAGGGCAAGCGGCGGTCGTCGGCAGACCGGAGACGTCGATGTTGTCCTTGACGCGCGAAGGGAACGCCGAACAGCGCCCTGCCGGCGGGTCCTTTCTCCTGCAGCTGTTCGGCCTCGGCCAGCGCCTCCGCTTTCGGCCGGAGCGTGATGAAGAGCGCCGGATCGGCATGGCGGCCGATCCGGTCGTAGGTCTCCTCGATCGTCGCGCTCAGAGGCTTGCCGTCCGCGTGAGCTTCGAGGAGCGTTGCGATCGTATCGGTCATCGGGCAGGGACTCCGTCTGGCGGCGAGGTTTATGCAACGCTGCCGATTTCGTCAGCCCATGCAAGAGGCAGGCTCATCCACGATTCCCGCCCCGCGCGAGCCCTTCGAAGCGATATGACGTTAGGCGCCCAACAATCGGGCGCCCGGCCAAAAATTCAGGCCGCCTTTCGCGCGCCCTGCGCCTCGAGCGCGCATGACAATGGCTGCAACTTGCGGCATGAACATTGCGAACGCGGGACAGAGAGCGGCATTCCACGCCGAAGGTAAAGAAAGAGGTCGTCCGCGATGACTGCAACGGAAATTTCCCGCCGCGCGCTCCTGAAATCGGCGGCCCTCGGGGTCGGGGGCGCGACGCTGAATCTCGGCGTCGCCGGCCGCGCCTTCGCCGCCAAAGATCTCACGGTCGGCATCGTCTATGTCGGCGCGCGCGACGATTTCGGCTGGAACCAGGCGCACGCGGTCGCGGTCGAGGCCCTGAAACTGGTGCCGGGCGTGAAGGTGGCCGAGGAGGAGAACGTGCCCGAGACCGACGCGGTCTCGAAGTCGATGGAATCGATGATCAATCTCGACGGCGCCGGCCTCATCCTCGCGACCTCCTTCGGTTATTACAAGCCGTTCGTAGTCGACCTGGCGAAGAAATATCCTGACGTCCAGTTTCGCCATGCGGCGCCGCTCTGGAACAAGGACACCGACCCGAAGAACGCCGGCTCCTATTTCGGCTATCTCAACCAGGCGCACTATGTCGACGGCGTCGCGGCGGGTCTGTCGACCAAGACCAACAAGCTCGGCTTCGTCGCGGCCAAGCCGATCGCGAGCGTGCTGAGCAACATCAATTCGTTCATGCTGGGCGCCAGGAAGGTCAACCCCAAAGCGATCGTCCAGGTCATCTTCACAGGTGACTGGTCGATGCCGGTGCGCGAAGCGGAGTCCGCTAACGCCCTGGTCGACGCTGGGTGCGACGTCATCACTTGCCACGTCGATGGGCCGAAGGTGGTGATCGAGACGGCCGAGAAGCGCGGCGTCAAAAGCTGCGGTCACAATGCGAGCCAGGCGCCGCTCGCGCCCAAAGGCTTCATTACTGGCGCCGAGTACAAGTGGATCACGATCTACAAGGGCTACGCTGGCGATCTCGCCGAAGGCAAGGAGCTGCCGAACTTCACCGCCGGCGGCTATGAGGTCGATTTCGTTCAGAACACCCCGTTCGGCGCCGGCGCCACCGAGGAGGCCAAAGCCGCGGCGACGGCGGCGATCGCAGACATGAAAAAGAAAGTTCCAATCTACGTCGGTCCTCTGAAGGACAACAAGACAGGCAAGGTGGTGATCGACAAGACCTACGACAATCTCGACCCTTTCCTCGACAAGATGGATTACCTGCTGGAGGGCGTCGTCGGCTCGACGACCTGAAAGCGAAGGGGACGGGCCGATGTCGAACGCGCCCCTCGCAACTGGCGCCCCGCACGACATCGTCAGACCGGTCGCGACGCGAGCGGCAGGGTCGGACTTTGCCGCGCGGTTTCGCAGCAACTCCGAATATGTCGTCATTCCGCTTATTGCGCTTCTGATCGCGGCGGCTCTGTTTGCAGTCTTTTTGCTGGCGATCGGAAAGTCGCCGGTCGACTTTGTCTCCTATGTCTGGCGAGGCGGCTTCGGAACCTCGTTCTCGTTGCAGAATACCCTGCAGCGCTCGGCGCCTCTCATCCTGACGGCGCTCGCGGTCGCGATCCCCGGCCGGATCGGCCTCATCATGATCGGCGGCGAAGGGGCGCTGGTGCTCGGCGGCTTCGCCTCGGCGGTGCTGGCGATTCCAATGCTTGGCCGCGTACCGCCGATTCCGACGCTCATCATCATGGCGATTTTCGCGATGATCGTCGGCGGCTTCTGGGTCGGCCTCGCCGGGTTCCTGCGCTACGCGCGCGGCGTCAACGAGACGATCTCCTCACTGCTGCTGACGTACATCGGCATCGCCATCATGAATTTCTTCGTCGAGGGCGCGCTGCGCGACCTGTCGGACCCGAACAAGCCGTCAACCAAGCCGCTCGGCAAGGATTATATGGTCGGAGTGATTCCCGGCACCGAGGTCCATTGGGGAATCGTGTTCGGCCTCGCTCTGTGCGTCGGCCTCTATTTCCTGATGACGCGTACGACTTTCGGCTTCGCGGCGCGGGTGACGGGCGGCAACTTTCGCGCCGCTCTCGCACAAGGGCTCCCGGTCGGGCGCCTCATCGTCGCCTGTTCCGCGATCGCGGGCGCCTGCGCCGGGCTCGCCGGCTTCTTCGAAGTGGCGGCGATCCAGGGACGCGCGAACGCTTCGCTCGCCGCTGGCTACGGCTTCACCGGCATTCTCGTCTCGTTCCTGGCGCGGCACAATCCACTCGTCATTCCGCCCGTGGCGATCCTATTTGGCGGCATCGTCGCCGCCGGCGGTCTCATCCAGCGACGCATGGGTCTGCCCGACGCGACCGTGCAGGTCCTCGAGGGCCTGATTTTCGTCGTGCTCTTGACCTCCGAGACGCTCTACGGCCGGTTCTCGATCTTCAAGCCGCGCGCCGGGAATGACCGAACATGAGCGACGTTCTCACGGTCCTGATCGCCATGTTGGGGGGCGCGATTCGCGTCTCGACCCCATTCATGTTCGTCGCGCTCGGCGAGTGCCTTACGGAGAAATCGGGACGGGTCAACCTTGGGCTCGAAGGCACGCTGGTGCTCGGGGCCATGGTGGCCTACGCGGCTTCCTATCATTCCGGCAATCCATGGGTCGGCGTCTTGGCCGCGGGCGTAGCGGGCTCCGCGCTCGGCGCGATGCACGGCTCGATCTGCGGCCTGCCGCGGGTCAACGACGTCGCGGTGGGCATCGCCATGATGCTGTTCGGCGTCGGCGTCGCCTTCTTCTTCGGCAAGCCCTACATCCAACCGACCGCGCCGCGGCTTGGCTCGATCCCACTCGGCTTCTGGAGCGACAGCGCGAGCTTGAAAAGCGCGCTGCAAGTCAATCCGCTTTTCTTCGTCGGGATCGCGATCGCGCTGCTGATGGCCTGGTCCTTCCGCAACACGCGCTGGGGCTTGGTTGTGCGTACGGTTGGCGACAGCGCCGCGGCGGCGCTCGCCATGGGCATTTCCGTCAACCTGGTGCGGCTCCTGACGACGACCGCCGGCGGATTCCTCGCCGGCGTCGGCGGCGCCTTCCTGTCGCTGTCCTATCCCGGCTCATGGAACCAGGGCCTGTCGTCCGGGCAGGGGCTGATGGCCGTCGCGCTTGTCATCTTCGCCCGCTGGAACCCGCTGCGGTGCGTCGCCGCCGCCCTTCTCTTCGGCGCGGCGGGCGCGATCGGCCCGTCGCTGCAGTCGGTCGGGATCAATGAGGGCTATTACTTCTTCAACGCCGCGCCCTACATCCTCACCCTCGCCATCATGATCGCGACCTCGAGCGCCAAGCATTCCGCGCGCGACATGCCGGGCGAGCTGTCGATGGCGAAGTAGGCGGCCGGCGGACCTGGGGCGACAGGAGGAGCGATGAACGGTCTCGGCGGCCTCAACAAGTCTCCAAACGGCGTCGTTGTCGGCGTCGTGCAGTTGCAGTTGCCCGTCGTGGCCACCCCCGCGGACCTGGCCGCGCAGACGCAAAAGATCGTGGCTACGGTAGGCAAGGCGCGCCGCAACATGGCGACAATGGATCTTGTCGTCTTCCCTGAATATTCTCTGCATGGCCTGTCGATGGACATGAATCCGGCGATCATGTGTTCGCGCGACGGGCCGGAGATCGCAGCGTTCAAGCAGGCCTGCCGCTTCAACCGCATCTGGGGCTGCTTCTCCATCATGGAGTTCAATCCGCACGGGAACCCTTACAATTCGGGCGTGATCATCAACGACGCGGGAGAGCTCAAGCTCTACTACCGGAAGATGCATCCCTGGACCCCGGTCGAGCCGTGGGAGCCGGGCGATATCGGCATCCCCGTCTGCGACGGCCCGAAGGGCGCAAAGCTCGCGCTCATCATCTGCCACGACGGCATGTTCCCCGAAATGGCGCGCGAATGCGCCTACAAGGGCGCCGAAATCATGATCCGCACAGCAGGCTATACAGCGCCGATCCGCGCCGCCTGGCGCTTCACCAACCAGGCCAACAGCTTCCAGAACCTGATGGCGACCGCCAATGTCTGCATGTGCGGCTCGGACGGCGACTTCGATTCCATGGGCGAAGGCATGATCGTCAATTTCGACGGCTCGATCCTTGCAGAAGGAACGACGGGACGACCCGACGAAATCATCACCGCCGAGTTGAGGCCAGATCTCATCCGCGAGGCGCGCAAGCACTGGGCGGTCGAGAACAACATTTATCAGCTCGGCCATCGCGGCTTGACGGCGGTCGCGGGCGGCGCGGGCGATTGTCCCTACACCTTCATGCAGGATCTCGTCGCCGGCCGCTATCGCCTGCCCTGGGAGGACGAGGTCGTCCACAAGGACGGAACCGCCTACGGCTTCCCAAAGCCGTCCCGTCGCTACGGCGACAAGCTGTCGCAAGCCGCGGAATAGACGATGCCCACGTTCGAAGCCGACCCCTATCCGTGGCCCTATAACGGCGATTGGCGGCCGGACAACACCGCCATCATTGTCATCGACATGCAGACCGACTTCTGCGGCAAGGGCGGCTATGTCGACTCGATGGGTTACGATCTGTCGCTCACGCAGGCCCCGATCGGGCCGATCAAGGCGCTGCTCGAAGCGGCGCGCGCAAAGGGCTACCACATTTTCCACACCCGCGAGGGCCATCGCCCCGATCTCGCCGACCTCCCCGACAACAAGCGCTGGCGCTCGCAACGGATCGGCGCCGGCATCGGCGACAAGGGCCCTTGCGGACGCATCCTCGTGCGTGGCGAGCCGGGTTGGGATATCATCGACGAATTGAAGCCGCTGCCCGGTGAGCCGATCATCGACAAGCCGGGCAAGGGCTCGTTCTGCGCGACCGATCTCGAACTCATGATGCGCACGCGCGGCATCGACAATCTCGTGCTCACCGGGATCACCACCGACGTCTGCGTGCACACGACGATGCGCGAGGCCAACGACCGGGGCTTTGAGTGCCTGCTGCTCGAGGATTGCTGCGCCGCGACGGACTACGGCAATCATCTCGCGGCGCTCAAGATGATCAAGATGCAGGGCGGCGTGTTCGGGGCGGTCGCGCCGTCGAAATCCTTCCTTGAGGCGTTGCCGTGACCGAAGCGCGCCATCCCTCCCGCGCGCCGTCGCTCGAGACGATCGGCATGAGCAAGTCCTTCGGCGCCTTGAAGGCGCTGCAAGATGTGTCGATCGAGGTGCCGGCGGGGTCCTTCCACGCTCTGCTCGGCGAGAACGGCGCCGGAAAGTCGACGCTCGTCAAATGCATTATGGGCTTCTATAAACCGGATCGCGGCCAGCTTCTGGTCGACGGTCAGGAAGCGGCCGTTCGCAGCCCACGAGACGCGCAGGCGCTCGGGGTCGGCATGGTCTATCAGCACTTCACCCTGGTTCCGGCCCTGACGGCGGCGGAAAATCTTGTCGTCAGCCGGGCGGACGCGCCCGCAGTCATCGACTGGCGCAAGGAACGCAAGTCGCTCGAGGCGTTCCTCGACGCAATGCCATTCCGTGTGCCGCTCAAGAAGCCGGTCTCGTCGATGGCGGCCGGCGAGAAGCAGAAGCTCGAAATCCTGAAACTGCTCTATCTCAATCAGCGCTTCCTCATCCTGGACGAGCCGACCTCGGTTCTGACGCCTGGGGAAGCTGACGAGATCCTTGGTCTTCTGCGCGACATGGCGCACCGGGGCGAAATCACTGTCGCGATGATCAGCCACAAGTTCCGCGAGGTCGAGGCGTTCTGCGACGACTTCACGGTGCTGAGACGCGGGGCCAGGGTCGGCGGCGGCAAGGTCGGCGCCGTCTCGACGCGCGAGATGGCGGCGATGATGATCGGGGACGCCATCGTCCGCCCGTCGGCGACGCGTTCCGCGGTCCAGCGGGAGGACGGCGCAACCCTCGAGATCGCGGGCCTCTTCGCCGAGAACGACGAGGGACGCGACGCCGTCGCCGGCTTCGACATCAAGGTCCGCCCAGGCGAGATCGTGGGCATCGCCGGGGTCTCGGGCAACGGCCAGAGCGAACTGGTGCAGGCTCTATCTGGGCAGCGGGCGATCAAACAGGGGCAAATCCTCGTTCGTGACCAGGACTTCGAGCCGAAGCGGGATCATTTCGACAAGTTCAAGATCTTCGGGTTGCCGGAGGAGCCGCTGAAAAACGCGACCGTGCCGACCATGTCGGTGGCCGAGAACATGGCGTTTCGGCAATTCGACAAGTCGCCGATCTCGCGGCTCGGCTTCTGGCTGTCGCGCGAGCCGATGCGCGCCAAGGCGCGGGATCTCATCGACCGCTACAACGTGAAGACGCCCTCGACCGAAACGCAAATTCGCGACCTCTCGGGCGGCAACGTGCAACGCGCGGTGTTGGCGCGGGAGCTTTCCGAAGACGTCGACGTGCTGATTGTCGCCAATCCCTGCTTCGGCCTCGACTTCGCGTCCGTCGCCGACATTCGGGCGCAAATCATGGAGCAGCGCAATCGCGGCGCCGCGGTATTGCTCGTGTCGGAGGATCTCGACGAAATCCTCGAGCTTTCTGACCGCGTCGCCGTCATGTCCGGCGGCAAGGTCGCCTATTTGACGGAGGCGACCGGGGCCGATCGAACGACGATCGGCCGTCATATGGCGGGTCACTGATCGATGATCGCAGGCGCCGCCGATCCGGTTGGCGTTGCTTAGATCTTGGTGATCCCTCTCGGGTCGTCCTCAGCTCCACGAAGCGGAAACGGCATGCTCTGGCGTCTTCTCGACAGCGACGGCAAACGAGGTTATGAGCCCTGCTGATCGAGTGCGCGCGATGGGCGGCGCCTTTCTGGGCCTCAAGGAGACAACGCTCATCAGCATGCGCGCGCGAAATCCGCTTATTGGCCCAACGCCGCCTTTCCCTTCGGTCGAACAGGCGGCGCCGTGAGTTCGGACTCTTTCGATCCGGAAGCCGTCGTGGACGCAATGCTCCCGCTGCTTAAGCTCACAGCAACGGCGGAATCGCGCGTCCAGACGATCACGCACCTTTGGATCGCGGCGGAGCACGCTGAGAAGCTTCTCTCGGTCTCGTTCGACGATCAGGAGGAGCCCGCGCCGGTGTTCGCGCCGTGACGGCCGCGCTCCTCGAAGGCTCGGCTCAAGCTATCGCCGAGGCAGTCAGGACCGGCGCGACAAGCGCCCGGGAGATTGCGCAAGAAACACTCAGCCGCATCAAGGTCCGCAACAGCGCGCTCGGCGCCTTCACCGATGTGACGGCGACGCGCGCGCTTGCCAAGGCCGACGCTGTCGACGCCGCCCGGGCGCGCGGAACGAGCCTCGGGCCGCTCGCCGGCGCGCCCTTCGCCGTGAAGAACCTGTTCGACATCGAAGGGCTGACAACACGCGCGGGCTCCAAGATCAATCGCGACCGCGCGCCCGCCACGAAGGACGCGACAATGATCGCGCGTCTCGAGGCCGCCGGCGCAATCCTGGTTGGCGCGCTCAACATGGGCGAATACGCCTATGACTTCACCGGCGAGAACGCGCACGACGGCCCTTCCCGCAATCCGCACGATCTCGAGCGCATGACCGGCGGATCATCTGGCGGATCGGGAGCGGCGGTGGCCGGCGGTCTCGTGCCGATCGCGCTGGGATCGGACACCAACGGATCCATTCGCGTGCCGAGTTCGTTCTGCGGATTGTTCGGCCTCAAGCCAACTTATGGGCGACTGTCTCGCGCCGGCGCGTTCCCATTCGTCGCCAGCCTCGATCATGTGGGGCCGCTCACGCGCTCCGTCGGCGATCTTGCGCTTTCCTACGACGCCATGCTTGGCCGCGACGACAGGGATCCGGCGCAGGCGGCTGCTCCTGCTCAGGCCGTGACGCCAAGTATCGAGGCGGGAATCTCCGGCCTGCGGATCGCAAGACTCGGCGGCTATTTCGCCCACTCGGCCGACGCCAGCGCCTTCGCCGCAGTCGACGTTGTCGCGCGGGCGCTGAAAGCTGAGCGGGTCGTCGAACTCGCCGGAGCCGACAGGGCGCGAGCGGCCGCCTATCTCATCACCATGGTCGAGGGCGCGGCGCTTCATCTCGAACGGCTGCGCACGCGCGCGGGCGATTTCGATCCCGACGTCCGAGACCGGCTGATCGCCGGGGCGATGCTTCCCGGCGCCTGGACCACGCAGGCGCAGAAATTCCGGCGCTCGTTTCGCGAACAGGCGCTGGCGCTCTTCCGCGACGTCGACGTTCTCCTCGCGGCGGCCACCCCCTGTCGCGCCTTGAAGATCGGCCAGAAGACCTTCGTTCTCGACGGCAGGGAGATGCCGGTCCGCCCGAATATCGGTCTCTTCACCCAGCCGATCTCCTTCATCGGCCTTCCAGTCGTCGTCGTACCGGTCTGGACCGGGGGCGAGAGACTTCCGATCGGAGTGCAGGTCATCGCTCCGCCCTGGCGCGAGGATCTTGCGCTTAGAGTCGCGCGCGCTCTTGAGCGGGACAATGTCGTCGGCGCGCGGGTTGCGCCCTTTGCAGAGGAAAGCTGGAAGCGCGCGCCATGATCGTCGACGATCCGCAGACGAAGGCCGAGGTCGAGGTCCAGTTCGCCGCCTACGAGCGGGCGCTGGTTTCGAACGACGTGGCCGCGCTCGACCGCTTTTTCCTAAAGAGCGAAGCCGCGATCCGCTACGGCGCAGGTGAAAACCTGTACGGCTACGAGGCAATCATGGCCTTCCGCGCCGCCCGCCCGGCCGCGGGCCTTGCCCGGAAGCTCGAGAAGACCCGGATCGTGACCTATGGCCGCGACTGCGCCATCGCGGCCACCCTGTTCCGCCGGGACAGCGCGCCTGGCAAGATCGGGCGTCAAATGCAGACCTGGATCCGCTTTCTCGAAGGCTGGCGGATCGTCGCCGCCCATATCAGCGTCATTGACAACCCGTGAGCGATGACCTCGCGCCTCTCGGCGCCTTTCCGTTGTCGATCGGCGGCCGGCCAACGGGCGGGCCGGTTGACGCCAAGGACCGGCCCGCCGGGCGGGTCCGCTTCGGCGGCGCCATTTAGGTCGAACCCATGCGCATCTGTGTCGTCAATCCGAACACCACCCGCTCAATGACGATGAAGATCGGCGCCGCGGCCAAGGCCGCCGCCTCCCCGGAGGTCGAGATCAGCGCCGTCAACCCCAACTTCGGGCCGGCCAGCATCGAGGGCTATTTCGACGAGGTTTTCGCCGTTCCGGGGCTCATCGACGAAATTGGCAAGGCGGCGGGCGCGGACGCCTTCGTCATCGCCTGCTTCGACGACACCGGACTGGACGCGGCGCGATGCGCCACAACCGCGCCGGTGGTCGGAATCGGCGAGGCCGCGTTTCATATGGCGAGCCTGGTCGCAGCGAAATTCAGCGTCGTCACGACGCTGTCGCGCTCGATCGCGCCGATCGAACATAATTTGGTGAGGTACGGGCTCGCGGCCCGGTGCGCCCGTGTGCGAGCGTGCGATGTGCCCGTGCTCGCGCTCGAGGAGCCGGGCTCCGATGCGCGGCGCCGGATCGAAGCGGAGATCGAGCGCGCGCTCACGCATGACGGCGCCGAGGCGATCGTGCTCGGGTGCGCCGGGATGACGGACCTTGCGCACGATCTGGCGAAGAGGACCGGCGTTCCCGTGCTCGATGGGGTGGCCTGCGCGGTGAGCCTTGCCGAAAGCCTGGTCCGGATCGGGCTCATGACATCGAAGCGCAACAGCTACGCGCCGCCGCTCGCCAAACCTTACGCGGGCGAGTTCAAGCGCTTCGCGCCGCACTAGGATCGCTCTGCATCGCTCCTGCAGAAGCGCGCGCCGATCCGCTCAACCGCCCGATCCTTGTGCAGTCGAAGCTTATTGCGACGGCGCCTGATCGACGACCGCGGCGAGAACGGCGCCGGTGCGCGCAAGCGACAGCGTCCCGCCCTGCCCCGCGCGTCTGAACAAGCCCTATCTTGGGCCGCTCTTGCCAATGCGACTGGCCGACGGAGGCCCGGAATGGTCGCCAAATCCCCCGTCGCCGCCATCCCGTTCCAACGGCGATCCCATGGGGCCCACAGGCATGGTCCTTGCTTCCCCCGATAGGGGCTGAGGTCGAGGCGCGCTGGCGCAAGTCGTGATCGCGTCGACCGGGGGAACTGCTGAGATGTCGCCAAACGCGCAGGCCGGCGCATGAACGAAACCATCGACCTCGCGGCCGAACCCTACGATTTCACGCTCGCGCCCAAGCATTGCGCGCTCCTGATCATCGACATGCAGCGCGATTTTCTCGAGCCCGGCGGCTTTGGCGAAATGCTCGGCAACGACGTCTCGCAACTGCGCCGCACGATCGAGCCGAACCGCAGGCTCCTGGCGGCATGGCGCGCCGCTGGACTTCCGGTTCTCCACACCAGGGAAGGCCATCGGCCCGACCTCGCTGATTTGCCTCCCGTCAAAAAAATCCGCGGCCGCAGCGCCACGACCATCGGCGACGCCGGCCCGATGGGCCGCATTCTGGTGCGTGGCGAAGCCGGCCACGACATCATCCCCGAGCTTTATCCCGCGCCCGGCGAGCCGGTCATCGACAAGCCGGGCAAGGGCGCGTTCCACGCCACCGACCTGCACGCCATCCTTCAGCACCAGGACGTCAAGCAACTCGTCGTCACCGGCGTGACGACCGAGGTCTGCGTCAACACCACGGTGCGGGAGGCCAACGACCGCGGCTACGACTGCCTCGTGCTCGAGGACTGCTGTGGCTCTTATTACCCGGAGTTCCACGCCATGGGTCTCAAGATGATCAAGGCGCAAGGCGGCATCTTCGGCTGGGTGTCCAGTTCCGAAGACGTGATCGAGGCTTTGGCTGGCTGGAAGGGCGCTCACTAGGCGAGGCGCCGGGCAAGAAGGAGGGCGGCGATGTCAGTAACGACGGCGGCGACAGGGCGCGAGCGCTATTGGGTTCCGGGCGACTGGAACGCCTTCTTCGGCTTCGGGACCAACATCCTGGTCAATGTTCTCGTCTTGACCGGGCTCTTGCGCTTCGTCCTGAAGATGCCGGATTCGCTGGTGTTCGGCAGAATTCTTCCCGCCCTTGGGCTGATGCTGTTCCTGAGCACGGTGTACTACGCCTGGCTCGCCTATCGGCTGGCGCAGAAGACCGGCCGCACCGATGTCTGCGCCCTGCCGTCGGGCACCAGCGTGCCGCACATGTTCGTCGTCACCTTCGTGGTCATGCTGCCGATCCTGCTCAGGACCAACGATCCGATCCAGGCTTGGGAGGCGGGGCTCACCTGGGTGTTCGTCCAGAGTTTCGTCTTGATGGCGGGCGGCTTCATCGCCCCGGTCATCCGCAAGATTACGCCGCGCGCCGCCCTGCTCGGCTCGCTCGCCGGCATTTCCATCACCTTCATCTCGATGCGGCCCGGCCTCCTGGTGTTCGAGACGCCGCTCATCGGCATGGTCTGCTTCGCCATCATCCTGGCGAACTGGTTCGGCGGCGTGCGCTACTTCCAGGACGTGCCGGGCGGCCTGATCGCGATCGCAGCCGGCACGCTCATCGCCTGGGGATCGAACCTATTTGGCCTCGGCTACGGCGGCTTGAGCGTCGGCAGCGTGGGCGACGCCTTTTCGCACTTTGGCTTCTCGTTTCCCATTCCCGCCGTGGGCCACGTCTTTTCGGGCTTCAAGTTCATCGGAGTCATTCTGGTCACCGCGATTCCGTTCGGCATCTACGATCTTGTCGAGGCGATGGACAATGTCGAAAGCGCGTCAGCTGCGGGCGACTCGTTTCCGACTACCCAGGTGCTGACCGCCGACGGCGTCATCAGCCTGATCGGCTGTCTGCTCGGCAATCCGTTCATCAACGCCGTCTACATCGGCCATCCGGGCTGGAAGGCGATGGGCGGGCGGATCGGCTATTCCGCCGCGACCGGCGTGATGGTGCTGGTGCTGACGTGGCTCGGGATCGTGGCCCTGGTCTCGAGCCTGATCCCCGTCGTCGCCATCCTGCCGATCCTGCTCTACATCGGCATGCTGATCGGCTCGCAGGCCTTCCAGGAATCGCCGCGGAGCCATGCCCCGGCGATCATCCTCGCGATGATTCCGCAGATCGCCGCCTGGGGCAAAACCATGATCGACGGCGCGCTTGGCGCCGCGGGCACCAACGCGGCCACGGTCGGCTTCGACAAGCTCGGTAACACCGGCATCTTATACAAGGGCCTGCAGACGCTCGGCGGCGGCGCGACGCTCGCCGGCATCATTCTCGGCGCCGTCACCGTGTTCATCATCGAACGCCAACTCGAGAAGGCCGCAGCGTTCGCGCTCGCGGGCTCGATCCTGACCTTCTTCGGCCTGATCCACGCCGAGGATCTCGGCATCGGGCAGTCGCCCGTGGTGGCGCTGAGCTATCTCGGCATCGCCGTGATGCTCTACGCCTTCGCCAAATTCGCCCATGTGGCGCCGGCCGAGCCGTTCGAGATGGAGCATGACCACCTGAGCGTCCAGTCGGCTGCTGCGGAATAGCAGGGAAGGGCCCGAACAGCAGCAGGCGCGCAGGCGCTGTCCCGCGCGCCTGTCGCATTGCCTCCCATAATGTCGGCCAGCATCCTTCTCCTCGGCCTCCAGATCGCCCGGCACGCCCATCTCCTGCGCCCCGTGCGCTGCACATCCGATAAACGCTAAGCGACGCCGTTTTTGATCCGGGCCCAGCCGTCGCCATCCTCGCCCGAACGAGTGCGGCGATGGCGACCCTCCCGCGCGGCGGTTTCGCGCCATACCGCGTGTCGGCAGGCAGGAACTCCTGTCCAGGCTCGAGGGTTGGTTTCGGCCCATGGCCAAGAGACCGGCGCGAACGCTCCTCGCGCCCGGCTCCCCTCGGGCCTCACGCCTGACCGGCGTCCGAGCCGTATCGAGACTGGCGGGAACGGATGATGGTGATCGTGAACAGCGCCAGCGCGATCACGGCGAACGACACCCCCGTCGTCGCCGTGCCGAGGGCGTAGATCTCCGGGGTCGTCACGGTGGTGGTCAGGGCCTGCAATTCCATCGGCAGAGTATTGTGCTCGCCCATCGCCTGGCTCGATCGCGCGATCTCGTCCCACGACAGGGTGAAGCCGAACAGTCCGACGCCGATCACCGAAGGCAGAATGATCGGCAGGACGACGTAGCGCAGCGTCTGCCACGGCGTCGCGCCGAGGTCGCGCGCCGCCTCTTCGTAGCGATTGTCGAAGCGATTGAAGATCGCGAACATGACCAGGAGTCCGAACGGCAGCGTCCAGGTGAGATGCGCGCCGAAGCCCGAAGTGAACGTCCCCATCGTCGTCTTCAAGTCGCCTGCCAACCACGCGGGTCGCATGGTTTTTGAGAAAGTCGTCGAGCAAGCGGAACTCGAGCGCGATGCCGAGCGAGGTGACGATCGAGGGCACGATGAGGCTCGCGACCGCGACGAAGAACAGAAGGTCCGAGCCGGCGAAGCGTTTGCGGAAGGCGAGGCCGGCGCTCAGCGACAGGAGGACGGTGAGGATCATCACCACGACCCCGAGCTTGAGCGAGCGCTCGAAGGCGCCGCTGATGTCGACGATGCCGCCGCCATGCCACAGCCGTTCGAACCAATGGAAGGAGAGGCCGTTCAACGGGAAGGTCAGGCCGCCGGTCGGACCCTGGAACGACAGGATGAAGATGACGATCATCGGCCCGTAGAGGAACAGCACGAACGCGGCGAAGAAGGCCGCGAGACAATAGAAGGCGGGAGAGCGCCCCTCGCCCATCTCAGAGCTCCTTGCGCACGTCGACGATGCGGTTGAGGCCGACGATGATGATGAGCGTGACGGCCAGGAGAATGACCGCGTTCGCAGCGGCCGGAGGGAATTGCAGCGCGTTGAGGCGCGTCTCCACAACCTTGCCGGCCGAGGCGATCTGCTCGCCGCCCATCACGTCGAAGGTGATGAAATCGCCCATCACGATGGTGACGACGAAGATCGAGCCGATGACGATGCCAGGCTTCGACAATGGAATGATCAGATTCCACAGCGTCTGCCATGCGGAAGCGCCCGAATCGTAGGCCGCCTCGATGAGGCGGCGATCGATGCGCATCATCGAGTTGAAGATCGGCACCACCATGAAAAAGGTGAAGAGATGGGTGAAGGCGAGGCCGACCGAGAATGGAGAATAGAGCAGCCATTCGACGGGCTTGTCGACGATGTGGGCTCGCGTGAGGGCGAGGTTGACGAGCCCGTTGCGGCCGAGCAGCGGAATCCACGAGATCATGCGGATCACGTTCGACGTCCAGAACGGAATCGTGCAGACGAGGAACAGCACCATCTGCATGGTCACGGTGCGAACGTAAAAGGCGAGGAAATAGGCGACGGTGAAGCCGATGAACAGCGTCGACAGCCAGACGATGAAGCAGAATTTCGCCGTCGATGCGTAGGTTCTCAGGATCGTGCAGAGATCCGGCAGCTTGGTCAGGCATCCCTCGAAATTCTCGGTGTAGCTGCGCGTCGTGAACGACGGCAGCATTTCGTAATCGTTGTAGTCCCAGAAACTGACGATGACGACGAGGATGAGAGGGACGACGAAGAAGAACAGAAACACCAGCCCGAACGGCGTGGCCTGAATCCATCCGGGCACGCCGACCCGATCGAGCCCTCGCCTGGCCGCGCGATTTGCGGTCCTCGCGACTGTCGGGGTCGGGATGCTGGTGGCGGTCATTCCTCGAAGCCGAACTTTCCCGCTCCCCTCCCCCGCCAGGCGGGAGAGGAGAGGAAGGGGCGATTAGGATCTGGCGGCGCGAACGCGTTCCGAGAAGGCAAGGTCAACCTCACGCGGCGATGAACTCATTCCATTTGCGGACCATGTAGTCGTTCTCGTCCATGACCGCGTTCCAGCACGCGACGCTGCCCATGCGTTCATCGTAGGAGCCGCCGTCGCGGGTCGCGCCCGCCTTTTCGAGCAGCGACCCATCAGGCCCATGGATGTCCTTTTCGGCCGGCTTGCCTTCCATCCAATAAGCCCATTCGTAGGGCTCCATATTGGCCTTGGCGGTGGACAAGACCGCCGAATAATAGCCCTGCCGGTTGAGATAGGCGCCCGCCCATCCCGACAGATACCAGTTGACGAATTCGTAGACCATGTCTGCCTGCTTCGGCGTCACGCCCTTGGACATGCAGAAACCGGAAGCCCACGAGCGATAGCCTTCCTTCAGCGGCTGGAAGATGCAGGGGATGCCCTTGGTGCGCACGGCGGTTACCGCCGGCGACCACATCGATTGAATGACCGTCTCGCCCGACGCCATCAGGTTGACGCTCTCATTAAAGTCCTTCCAGAAGGCGCGGAACTGGCCGTTCTTCTTGGCTTCGGTGAGCACGCCCATGGTCATGTCGATCTCGGGCTTCGTCATGTTGCCCTTGTCGGGATATTTGTACTTGCCGAGCAATTCGACCACCATCGCGGCGTCCATGATGCCGATCGAGGGGATGTTGAGGATCGCCGCCTTTCCCTTGAATTCGGGATTGAGCAATTCGGACCAGTGCTCGATCGGCCGCTTGATGAGGTCCGGCCGGATGCCGAGCGTGTCGGCGTTGTAGACGGTCGGGATCAGCGTCACCCATTCCGTCGGCGTCGCTGAGAATTTAGTCGAGTGCTCGCCTTCGAGGAACATCACCTTCTTCGGCGCGGTGCCCTGGTCGCCGATCACCTTGCCGTTGGGCAATTGGCCTTTGGTGAAAACCGGCGTGATGTTGTCGAATTCCTTGATCTTCTTGGCGTCCATCGCCAGGATGTTGCCCGATGGCACGAGCTTCTTGAGGCTGAAGTACTCGGTGTCCAGAATGTCGAACGAATTCGGCTGCGTGATGACACGCTTGGTCACGTCATCGGTGGTGGCGACGATGTTCTGGATGGTGATGCCGGTGTCTTGTTTGACCTTCTTGGTGATGTCGTCCGACTGGTTGACCGCGGTGCCGAGATAACGCAGCACCTTGTCTTCCTGAGACCAGACATAAGGGAAGCCGGTGATCGCTCCTGAGCCGGCCGCGGCGCCAGCGAGGCCTGCCGCTCCCTTAAGCACAGCGCGGCGGCTGAGACCTTTCGCTGTCCTGGCATGCTTCTTCGACATCGCTCTCTCCTTTTCGTTCCTGCTAGTTCCCGCAATTCGCCATCAGCCTCACGGCGCCCGGGCAAGCGCGTGAACATCCTTGTCGGCCCACAGAACCGCGACATTGTCGCCGACGTTCAGCGGCGCGCCAGCGAAATTTTCGTCGCTGACGAGGGCGGTCAGTTCGGAATGGCCCGGGATGGTCGAGCGCGACCTCATAATGCGCGCCTTGATACTCGATCGCGCGCACTGCCGCGACGAGCCGCGCGTCATTTCCCCCGGCGCCATTGCTGCTGCGGCGTAGCGTGATTCGGTCGGCGCGCACCGCGACCGGACCGCAGCTCCGTCGCGATCACGTTATGGCCGCCGAGAAAGCGCGCGATGAACTCCGTCGCCGGTTTCTCAAACAGGTCGCGCGGCGCGGCGACCTGTTCGATGCGGCCCTTATTCATCACCACGACGAGGTCGGCTAAGGCGAGGGCCTCGTCTTGTCCGTGGGTGACGTGGATGAAGGGGATGTTGAGCTGCTTTTGGAAGCGGCGAAGCTCGGCCCGCATCCGCACCCGCAGGAACGGGTCGAGCGCCGACAACGGCTCGTCCAGAAGCAGAATCTGGGGATCGGTGACCAGCGCCCTGGCCAGCGCGACGCGCTGCTGCTGGCCGCCCGACAATTGCGCGGGGACCCGCTGAGCGTATTGCGTCATGGCGACCAGTTCGAGGAACTCCATCGCCTTCTTGCGCCGCGTCGTCTTGTCGACCCCCTTCATCTTGAGCGAGAAAGCGACGTTGTCGACGCAGGAGAGATGGGGAAAGAGCGCGTAGCTCTGGAACATCATGGCCGTGCCGCGCTTGGCCGGTGGGAATTCGGTAACATTGGTCGCGCCGATGAGGACATCCCCTTCGGTCGCGGCCTCGTGACCAGCGATCATTCTGAGCGTCGAGGTCTTGCCGCAGCCCGATGGCCCGAGCAGACAGCAATAGGCGCCCGCCGGAACCTTGAGATCGATCGAATCGACCGCGGTCGCGGCGCCATAGCGTTTGGTGAGATGAATCAGTTCGAGGTCGGCCGGCTCCAACACCACCTCACGATTGACTGTCCGTATGAGGCGAAGTCTGCAACGCTCGTGCCAAAGCAGCGGTACGGTCGCCGGCCGCGGTTCAACGATTGTCCGGAGGGCGATTTCCGCCGGCTCAGTTCACCGTCGCAATTCTGTCCATGCCGCAAATTTGGGCGCCGCTGTATCCAATCGCGGCAAGATTGTACAGAAACCGGCGAGGTGCGCCCTAAGGCGCGACCGGAATGAGCTTGCCGACGAACACCGGCGGCCCGGACGGCTTTCCGTCCGGCGACCCGCCCGACGGCTCGACCGTCACCGCATAAGTCGCATCTGCGACGACCGCAGGATCGTATTCCGACAGGCTCGCGCCGCGCGGCGTGTCGCCGACAACGCCGAGCGAACGCGGAGCGCCAAGTTTCGCGTCGATGATCCAGAGTTCGTATGACTTGCCGGGCGGAGCTTGCGCCGCGACCGGGCGAACCGTCAGCTCCTGCTTGTCGAGATTGACCGTTACCGCGAAGGCTGGCGAGGCCGCGTCCTTCTGCAGGATCGCCACATATTCGCGCGGGGCTGCCTGCCTACTCGTCTCGCGGGCGACAAATCCGACCGCCAGCGCGGCTGCGATGACCGACGCTGCGATCGCCAAGCCACGCCAGCGCCTGATGGTGCGCTCGAGCGCCACAATCGCCACGCTTCCCGGCGCTTCGGGCGAATGGCCCAGAATGCGCGCCTCGATCGCGGGCAGAAGGTCGCGCGGAGGCTCGATCTCCGGCGCGGCTTCCGCAAGCGGGGCCAGTCGCTCCTCCCAGGCGCGGATCGCCTCGTCGAGCTCAGGCTCGCGCAGCCGCCGCGCCGCCAGCGCCGCCCGCTCGCTCGCGTCGAGCGTGCCGAGCGCATATTCGGCCGCAGCGAAGTCGTCGTCGGGCGAAATCGTCATGACTTGAGGCAGTCCCTGAGCTGCGCAAGGCTGCGATGGAGCCAGGTCTTGATCGTCGGCACGGGCCGCCCGAAGCGTTTCGCCAGCGCCTCGCGGCTCGACCCTCGATAATAGGCAAGCAGCACGATCGCGCGCTTCTCCTCGTCCAACGCCTTGAGGCAGTCGACCAGCGCCGCGAGCTCTTCGGATCGTTCACGCGCGGCGAGCGGGTCGATTTCCTCCGCTGCGGGTTCGAAGCCCTCCGGCTGATCCTCGAGCGACACGGGGCGAACGCGCCGCACCTCGTCGAGCGCGCGGTTGCGGGCGATGGTCGCCATCCAGGCGAGGGCCGAGCCCTTGACGGGATCGAAGTCGCCGGCCTTTTCCCAGATCCGCACATAGGCCTCCTGAAGCGACGTCGGCGGCGACGTCGCCTCGGGTCAAGATACGGGCGACGACTCCGTAGAGTTTCGCGCTTGTCTCTCTGTAGAGCGCCGCAAACGCCGCCGCGTCGCGCACCGCGATGCGGCGCAAGAGGCGGGTCAGATCGTCTCCGGCGCCAGTCGGCGCTCGCTCGCCTGGCGCCCCTCCCCGGATCGTCATTCCGGCATCCTAAATAGCGCATGGGCCCGGCGCAAACCGGCCGCGCGCGGTTCGCGCACGCGAAAAGGGCGGACGCCAAAAAAGCGCCCGCCCGCTGCTTCCACGTGAGCCGTAGGAGGAGGGCTCAGCTTGGGAGCAGAACCTTGTTGATCACCTGGATGACGCCGTTCGACTGCATCACGTTGGGGATCGTGACCTCGGCCTTGTCGCCCTTGGCGTCGATGACCCAGAGATGGCCCGCGCCGCGGGCAAAGGTGAGGTCCTCGCCCTGAACGGTTTTCATCATGGCTTTGCCGCCGCCTTCCTTGATCTTGGCGTCGATGTCAGCCTCGGTGAGGCGGCCGGACACGACATGGTAGGTCAGGACCGTGGTCAGCATTTGTTTGTTTTCGGGCTTCAATAGGGTTTCAACCGTTCCCTTCGGTAGATGGGCGAAAGCCTCGTTGGTCGGCGCGAAGACGGTAAACGGGCCGGCGCCTTCGAGCGTATCGACGAGGCCGGCGGCCTTGACCGCGGCGACGAGCGTCGTGTGATCCTTCGAGTTGACGGCGTTTTCGATGATGTTCTTCGACGGATACATCGCCGCGCCGCCGACCATCTTGGTCATCTCGGCGAAGGCCGGCAGGGTGTAGGAAGGCGCGGCGAGGCCAATTCCGGCGGCGAGCGCCGCGGCGCAGTACAAAAGCTTGGCGTTCATGTTGGTCTCCGTTGATCGTTCCAGCCGATCGTTGTCTCATCCGCCTTCAATTGGCGTGAGAGTGTTACGGAGCGCTCCTCACTGGGTTTCATGGGTTTGAAAAAAGGCGCCAAACAAAAATCATGATTCGAGCGCGAAACGCCGGGCCAATTGGGAACGTATTGACGATCGGGGCATTAGCTCGCGTATTGGAGACTTGGATTTGACAGCACTTTCCTCCGCCCTATCCGTGCGCGCCGCGCCGGAGGGCCGGCTCGTCTTCAGACATTCCGCGCTGGTGCGCATCTGCCACTGGGTCAATGCGGTCTGCTTTGTCGTGCTGCTCATGAGCGGGATGCAGATCTTCAACGCGAGCCCGCTCTTGACCTGGGCGCAGACGACCAACTTCGAGAGACCCTTCTTCTCGCTCTCGGCCCGCCACGACGACGATGGGAATGCGACCGCGGGCGTAACGACGATCTTCGGACATGCCTTCAACACCACCGGCGTGCTTGGCGCATCGCGCGGCGATGACGGCGAACTGGAAGAGCGCGGCTTTCCCTCCTGGGCGACGCTGCCCTCCTACCAGGACCTGGCGATGGGAAGGCGCTGGCATTTCTTCTTCGCCTGGATTCTGGTGCTTAACGGGCTCCTCTATTTCGCCAATCTCATCTTTAGCCGCCACATTCGCGATCTCTGGCCGAGCCTCGCCGACTTGAGAGCGATCCCGCACGCGATCGTTGAGCACCTGCAGCTTCGGTTTCCCACTGGCGACGAGGCGCTGCGCTACAATGTGCTGCAGAAGCTCGCTTATCTCAGCGTCGTGATCGCCTTTCCGATCCTCATCCTGGCGGGGCTGACCATGTCGCCCGCGGTCGATGCGGCCTTCCCCTGGCTCCTCACTTTGTTCCATGGGCGCCAGGCGGCCCGCGCCGTGCATTTCCTGCTTGCCGCCTACCTCGTTCTGTTCCTGATCGTGCATCTCATAATGGTGGTCCTCTCAGGCCCGATCAACAACATGCGCTCCATGATCACCGGCCGCTATCGGATCAAGGAGGCTCGGCAATGAGCGGCGAGCGCTCTCATCCGCCCGGCGCGAGCGAGCCTCACGCGCCGCAAGCTTCTCATCGGCCTTGGGCTCGGCGCTGCGGCGGCGCCGCTATCGGCCTGCAGCTTCGACACCGGCTCGCCCGCGGCGCTCAACATCCTGGACAAAGCCGAGGCCTTGACCAAGTTCGCCCAGCGCGCCCTGCTCGGGCCCTACACGGCGCTGGCGCGGGAATTTCCGCCCGGCGCGATCTCGTCCTATTTCAAGCCGAACGGCTCCGTCGATCCCGAGGATCCGCAATATGTCGCGCTGCGCCAGGGCGGGTTCAAGGACTGGAAACTGGAAGTCGGCGGCCTTGTCGAGCGGCCGATGAAGCTCTCGCTCTCCGATCTGCGCGCCCTGCCCTCCCGCTCGCAGATCACCCGGCACGATTGCGTCGAAGGCTGGAGCTGCATCGGCCAGTGGAAGGGCGCGCAATTGTCGGAAGTGCTCACCGCCGCGGGCCTGAAGCCGCAGGCGCGCTATATCGCGTTCTTCTGCGCCGATACGCTCGAACAAACGCTCGACAATACCGGACGCTATTACGAGACGATCGGGCTCATCGACGCGTTTCATCCGCAGACCATCCTTGCTTACGATATGAATTTCGCGCCGCTGAAGGTCGAGCATGGCGCGCCGTTGAGGCTGAGGGTCGAGCGTCAGCTCGGCTACAAGATGGCCAAATACATCATGCGCATCGAGGCGATCGACGATTTCGCGAAAATCTCGCGCGGCCGCGGCGGCTTCTGGGAGGACCGCGGCTATGAATGGTACGCGGGGATTTGATCGGCAGCGCGACGGCAGGGGTGCGTTGAGTCCGGCTGAACGGCTCGGAAACAGGGCGGCGCAGCTTCTATCGGCCTTCGGCTTCGGCTAGGGTCAAAACTCAATCACGTGCTTGCGCCGGTGGCCCCTAGGTGGATTGCCGTGCGAAGACGACGCAGTGGACGGCCGCAATGCCCAAAATGGCGGTCGTTTGCCGACGGTTTGGCGAACGGTTACCCCCAAAGCTGGACTCTCAAACCGCAGCCTGCAATTCGAGTGTCGCGTCCAAAAGGCTGAAGCGTGAATACGGGCAATCATGCATTGAAGACTTAGCGCACGGAAGACTTAGCGGACGCGCCGGTCGATCCGACAAGCGCGCAATCTGCGCATGGTCCTTCGCTTGGGCGCGATGCGCGAATAAGGGATCGCGGCGCGAACGGCGCGGGAGATGTGTCTCACTTGCGATCGCGCAGGCCCCGTATTCTTGGGCTGGCAACATTTCTGTAGGCATCGCTTCTTATATCGGATTATGGATGTATTTCATCGCTCGGAGGCGCGACGGCGGGTGGCCGAACCGGTTGGAGAAGGCGCGAGAAAAAACGGCCTGATCAGAATAGCCGAGCATCTCCGCAATTCTGGCCATCGGGGCATTCGATTTCGTCAACAGGTCCGAAGCCATCTCGAAGCGCAGATCCTGGACCAGCTTTCTGAAGGTTAGACCTTCCGCGAAAAGGCGTCGCCCGAGGGTGCGCGGATGGACGCCGAGCGCGGCGGCGGCCTGGTCAGCGTTCGGCGTTCCGCCGACAAGCTGGACGCGGACAATCCGCCGGACTCGATCGGCCTCGGAGCCGGACGCCTGCCCCACCTGGCGGACCAGCTCGCTGAGGTAGCGTCGAAGCGTTTCGTTTGAACCGGGAAGCCTCCGCTTCAGCCAGCGCGCGGGGAATTCCACCCGACCGAAATCCCCTCCGAATAGGACCTCCGACTTGAAGAGTTGGAAGTACGGCGCGGCGTTCGCCGGCGGGCGTCTTGGCAGCGTGACGCGGGTCGGAACCCAATCGTCCCCGCACAGGGACCGCAGCATTTTGGTGAGCGCGGCGAGGACGCCGTCATAGACGTGATCGGCGCCCGGCGAAGTCGGACGATCGAAGATGTAGCGCAGGATCGCGTTTTCGCCCTCGGTCGTCAGGTCGGCGCGCGCGAATCGGTCGTGAACATTAAGGAAGCCGATCAGGTCCGCGATCGCCACGCCCACGTTCGGCGCGGTTTGCGCGAGGTGGCCAACGAGCCCTAGCGTTGAAAGTCCATTGCGTGCGCCCGCCATGAGGCCGAAATGCGCAAGGTTGGAAATCTTGGCGCAGGCGCAGAGCAGCTGCAGGGCCGCGTCGAGCGGCGCCTCGTTCTCGGGATCGCGGAACAAATCGAGGGACAGCCCGCAGGCCCGGACGACCGGCCCAGGATCGTGGCCAAGATCGCTCAGGAGATCGATCGCCGCGCGCAAACCGCCGATCCGAAGCGTCACAAGACCAGGACCGCGAGGCGCTTTACCTCTCCGAGCCGTCAAGTTGTCGCCAACTGCCAAAATTTAGTCCCGTTGCGCCATTCCGATGCGTCAGCGCCTCATTCTATTTAGCTCCTTATAGACCTGCCTTTTCGGTCGCAAGGCGGAGGAGAGGGTGCCGCTTTGAATCAGCGCCGTCGGCGCGCAAGATTGACAAGATTGAAACGAGGGAACGACATGAAAAGGACGGTTCTATTCGCGCTATTGTCGGCCGCTGTGGCCGCGTCGGTCGGCCTCGCCAAGGCTGATCCCGTCGATCTATCCGCCTACGTGGACCAGAACGGCTACCTCGACATGCAGGCGCTAACCTGCGCGCAGCTCGCTAACACCTACCAGGAGGACGCAAACATCCTCACCGCGTGGTACAGCGGCTGGTACAACGGCCTCGCGCACAAGCATTTTCTCGACTGGAAGAACATCCGCGAGGCCGAGCACCTCATGATCCAACATTGCAAGGAACGTCCCGACGAAAAGATCATCCAGTCCATTGAGTTCGTGCTCAACGAAATGCGCAAGGCCCACGGAATCAAGGTCGAATAGGGGCTGGGGCGCGACCCCGTTCGGCTCGGCGAGCCGAGAATCTGGAAGCTTTTGCAGCGATGAATGAGGGGCAATTCCTATGAGAAGTGTGCTTTCGTCTCTTGTGCTTTTCGTCCTGTTGCTGACGGCGATTGGGGGCGCGCAACAAGCGGTGGCGCAGCAAGCCGTGACCTTCACATGCCTCGCCCCGGCCGGGCATGTGTGCCAGATCGGCGTGCGGAGCGGCGGCGGCCAACTCAATTTTGCACTGCCCTCCGGCGAGAAAAAGGAAATGGCTGGAATCACACCGCATACGGACAAGTACTGCATCTGCGACCCCGGCCCGGTCACCCCCGACTGCAAGCAGCCCCGCTTGGACCTTTGGTGTTTCGGCTCGTGGCAGGAAGTCCAACCTGGGGTCAATTCCGAGAACGACGGCGTGAAGCATCTTTTCGCGATCGGCGGCCCAAAACAAGCGGATTGAAAGTGCAACTCCGCGTGCTCAAAACCTAGGCAATAGAATGGGCAGCCGTCCCGGAAGATGGGTGCTGGATAACGTCTCCGAATTGCGGTTCGGGCACGGCGGCCACCGCGTCCCGCGAGCGGCCACCGCGTCCCGCGACTTGCCGGCCACTACCGTTTCCACCAAGAGCACGTGTCCCGGCGGGAGACGGCGAGGGTGCGGCTCATCGGCGAATCGGACTTCTTCGAGCCGACGTCGGTAAACGCCGTGGTGACGCCCGCTCCGAGATCGCGGAATTGCGCCCGCTACCGCGCTCCCTGCGCCGCCGCCTTGAGAAAGGCGGCCCGCGAGTCCGGCAGCGGCTCGCCGCGCGGCGAAAACAGGTCGCGGGCGAGAAAGAAGCCGGTCAGCCGGAACCCGTCGGCGATCTCCTCGGCGCTGGGCTGCGCTTCGAGCGGCGCGCCCTCGAGCAGGAAAGGCGGCAGCGGCAGCAGACGATCGCGCCACGGCGCCCCGGCCTCTGCGCTGACCGCCCGCCCGGACCTCGGCGACACATACGCGAGATCATCGGTCACGCCGGTCGCGGCGCAGCAAGAGAGGTCAAGCCGGAACCCGCACTCGGCCAGGATCTGCGCTTCGAACCGGGCGATGAGCGTTGGCGCCAGCGCGCCTTCGTCGAGGGCCTCGGCGATGAGGCTCGCCGCCTCGTAAACCGCCTCGTGCGGATCGCGCTCGGGCAGCACCCGCATGAGCGCAGCGAGATAGTTGACGCCCGCGAGCGCCATCCCGCTGCCCATCAGCCTGCCCGCCCGCAGCGACAGAGGCTCGACGGCGAACGAGCCCAGATGCTCGTCGAGCCGGGCGCGCCAGACGAGGCCGATGGTGTTGCCGAGTTGGAGCGTCGCACGCAGCCGCGCCGAGCGTCCGCCGCGCACGAGGCCGAGATGGCGGCCGTGCGCGCGGGTCATCGCCTCGACGATCGTCGAAGCCTCGCCGTGCCGGCGGACGCCGATGATGAGGCCCTCGTCGCGCCATTCCATGGGCGAGCCGCCTTTGCCTAGGAAGCGCGTAGATGCGCCGGCGGGGGCACGCGCGCAAGCTTCAGGGCGATGAGGAGCGCGAGCGCCGACATCGCGCCGATAAACGCGGCCTCCCCAGGCCACGCGCCGAGGGTGAACACCCAGCCGCCGATCGAGCCCGCCAGACTCGAGCCTGCGTAGTAGAAGAACAGGTAGAGCGCGCTGGCCTGCGCCTTGGCCGTCTCGGCCCTCAAGCCCACCCAGCTCGAAGCGATCGAATGGCCGCCGAAAAACCCAATCGTGATGACGCCGACGCCGAGGATCGTGAGCCACAGGCTATTCGGCAAGGTCATCAGGACGCCGATCGGCATGAAGGCGATGGCGAAGCCGATGACGCGGCGCCGGCCATAGCGTCCGGCGAGTTCGCCCATCATGGCGGAAGCGACCGCGCCGATGAGATAGATGCAATACACCAGGCCGATCGTCGTCTGGCTCAACGAAAAAGGCGCCGCCTCAAGCCGAAAGCCGATGTAGTTGTAAGTAGTGACGAAGGCGCCCATCAGCAGGAAGCTCAAGGCGAAAAGATACCTGAGACCGGGGTCGCTGAAATGGGCGCGAATCGTCGGCAGGAGCGCCGTCCTCCCGGTCTCTGGAGGGACCCGCCGCTCCCTCGGCAACGCGAAGGCGAAGGCGGCCGCGCAGCCGAGCGAAACTAGGCCGACAACGCCGACAGCGCCGCGCCAACCGCCGACTTCCGCGATCGCGGCGGTCGCCAGGCGGCCGCCCATGCCGCCAAACGTATTGCCGGCGATATAAAGGCCCATCGCGAGCCCGATCGCCGAACGATCCATCTCCTCGACCAGATAGGCCATCGCGACCGCCGGAACGCCGGAGAGCGCCAGGCCGGTCAGCGCCCGGAGCGCCACCAGCGTCGTCCAGTCCGGTGAAAACGATGCGGCGAGCGTCGCCGCCGCAGCGGCGGCCAGCGAGGCCGCCATGACCGTCTTGCGTCCCAAGACATCCGACAGCGTTCCGGCGAAGATCATCGCCACCGCCAGTATGCCGGTCGCCGCAGACAAAGACAGGCTCGCCGCGGCGGGGGAAATCGAAAAGGCGCGGGTGAAGAGGGGCATCAGCGGCTGGACGCAATAGAGCAGCGCGAAGGTCGCGAAGCTGCCGAGAAACAGCCCAAAGTTCACGCGCCAGAACCGCGCGCCGCCGCGCCCGATCAGGGCCTGATCGCCGGCAGGCGCTTTCAGTTTCAAGATCGTGGGGGTCGAGGTCACGGGGCCGCAGCCTTTCCGCCGCCATGCAAGAAAGGCAAGACAAATTAGAGCGAGACGGGCCCTCACCCCGACCCTCTCCCCATAGCCCGTCGAGAGACGGGCGTCGTCCCGGACGCCCTTTGGCGAGAGGGAGCGCGACGGCGCCGAAATCCCTTCTCCCTCCGGGAGAAGGTGGCCGGCGCGTAGGGCGTCTGGAAGGACGCCCGTCCTTTCGGACGAGCTATCGCTGGCCGGATGAGGGCCTGCGCGAGATTCGGCCAAGTACCGTCTTGGGCTACAGCGGGAGCGCGGCCTCACGTCCGGGATCGGACACCTGGGCTTGTCCCCGCCCTTCCCCAAGGCAGGCCTCAATGAATTCATCCATCTGCCCTGCGATGGCTCGGATATCGAACAAAGCCTCGACGCGCTGGCGTCCCGCGCGCGCAAGTTCCGCGCGCCGATCGGGCGCATCCAGCAATTGGCCGAGCGCAACCGCAATGCCACCGGCGTCGCTGGGTTCGACCGTCACCGCGCAGGGGCCGCAGATTTCGGCCAGGCCGCCTCGCCCAGAGGTGATGAGCGCGGCGCCGCTCGCCATCGCCTCCAGCGCCGTTCGGCCGAACGGTTCGGGGCCGGTCGTGAGCACCATGCCGACCTCGGCGCTCTCCCACGCCGCCTTGACTTCGGCATAAGGGACGTTGGAGTCGACCCGGATCCGGCCGTTGAAAGGCTCGGCGGCGGCGCGAAGCGCGTCCACGGTTTGCGGCTCCCGGTCAGCGGCCGCCGGGTCGGACACCATGAAGCGGGCGCTCCATTCGGGCCTCGAGGCGAGAACGCGCGTGATCGCCGCCATCGCCTCGATATGGCCCTTGTGCCGGAGCGCTCGGCCGACGCAGAGAATCGACCGGTCCTTGGGTTTGGCCGCTGACCAGGCTCGCATGTCGAGCCCGTTGGGCACGGCGCGTTGGGGGGCGCGCAGCCCGGGGAAATCGGCGCGAAAGCGGCTCAGGGCGTATTCGCTGACAAAGGCGAAGCCTGAAAGCCGGCGCAGCTCCTGGCCTCGAACAGCTCCGTCAAGCACGCTCGACGGCGCTTTGACATAGGCGTGCGTATGCAAGATCACTCGCGCTCCGGAGGCCAACGCGATGAACGCCGCCACGGGCAGGTGATTTTCGACAATGGCGAGGTCGATTTCGCGACGCCGCAACAATCGGGCGACGCCCCAGGCTTTCCCAAGATTGCCGCTGATCCCCGGGTTGGGAATCGTTGCAATCTCTACCCCCTCGAACGGCTGATCCACCGGGGGGCAGACGACCAGCGTGGTGCGCGAATATCGGCTATGAACGACCAGGTCGCGAACGCAAAGCTCGACCGAAGCGGCAAGCCGCGGCCCAAAATGCGCGTTGCGCAACATCACATAGGCAATTTTCGGCTCGCGCGCCATGCACCACATTCTGAAGCTCAGGAGGGCGGCGCGCCGCCCGCGCGCGTCCTTACACGGAAGGGTCAGCTTAAGACAATCGACCCATCGATCATTGCCGGCTGCGGTGAATTTTGCTTGAAGGGGCGCCCGGACAACGGTCTATGACAAAAGCTCATGCAAAGCGTGAGCGGAGCGCGCCTTAGACGATGGTCTCATCCACAAACTCGAAGCCGCTGACCCACATTGGCGCTGACGGCGAAGCGCGGATGGTCGACGTATCGGACAAGGCGGCGACCGACCGGGTCGCGATCGCCGAAGGACGGGTGCGCATGGCCGCCTCGACGCTGGCGACCATCCTGGCTGGCGACGCCAAGAAGGGCGACGTGATCGGCGCGGCGCGGATCGCTGGAATCATGGCGGCCAAGAAGACCTCCGATCTCATTCCGCTCTGCCATCCAGTCAGCTTGAGCAAGGTTTCGATCAACATTGCCCCGGACGAGGCGCTGCCCGGCCTCACCGTGCGAGCAGAAGCGCGATGCGTGGGTCCGACCGGGGTCGAGATGGAGGCGCTGACCGCGGTGTCCATCGCCTGCCTCACCATCTATGACATGGCCAAGGCGCTTGACCGGGGCATGAGCATCGAGGGGTTAAGGCTGATCGAGAAACGCGGCGGCAAATCGGGCGAGTGGCGCGCCGCCAAGGAGCCGAAGGACAAGCCCTGATGAGCCCAATGATCACGGTCGAGGAGGCGCTCAAGCGCGTCCTCGCCTCGGCGGAGACGCCGCTCGATGAGGAAAAGGTCGCACTCGAAGCGGCCTATGGCCGCGTGCTCGCTCGCGATCTTAAAGCGCTGCGCACCCAGCCGCCGTTTCCCAACTCCGCCATGGACGGATACGCGCTGCGCGCCGCCGATGCGGCGTCGGCGCCCGCGACCCTTAAGGTGGTCGGCGAGTCGGCCGCCGGCCGCGCCTTCGAGGGGCCCGTCGGTCCAGGCGAGGCGGTGCGCATCTTCACCGGCGCGCCAATGCCCGACGGCGCCGACGCCATCGTCATTCAGGAGGACGTGAGCCGCGAGGGCGAGCGAATCCGTCTCTCAGCCGCAGTGTTGGCGGGGGACAATCTGCGTCCGGCGGGCATGGACTTTCAGGCCGGTCAGATGCTTATCGCGGCTGGCCGCCGGCTAGGCCCCCGGGACGTGGCGCTGGCGGCGGCGACCAATCACACCGGACTTACGGTCCGCCGCCGCGCCCGGGTCGCCATTCTGGCGACTGGAGATGAACTGGTCGCGCCGGGCGGCGAGCTGGGGCCGGCGCAGATCGTCGCATCGAACAATTTCGCCGTCGCCGGGCTCGTCGGCGCCTATGGAGGAGTGGCGATCGATCTCGGCATCGCAGTCGATGAGCTGAACGCAACGAAGACAGCCATCGCCCGTGCGCATGACGCGAAAGCTGATGTGCTGGTTACGCTCGGCGGCGCGTCGGTGGGCGATTACGACCTTGTGCAGAAGGCTTTGGTCTCATCGGGCATGGAGCTCGGCTTCTGGCGGATCGCCATGCGTCCCGGCAAGCCGTTGATGCACGGGCGGCTTGGGCCCATGCGCGTCCTGGGCCTGCCCGGCAATCCGACCTCGTCCATGGTTTGCTCGATCCTGTTCCTGCGCCCGCTGTTGCGCGCTCTGCACGGCGAGCCCGACCCTGGCGCGGATCCCAGCGAGCCGGCCCGCCTTGCGGTCGACCTCCCCTCCATCGGCGTTCGCCAGGACTATATGCGCGCGTCGCTGAGCCAAAACGCCGATGGAATTCTCATTGCGACCCCGGTTGCAAACCAGGATTCCTCGCTGGTGAAAACGATGGCGCGCGCCGACGGCCTCATCCTCCGGCCGCCGCACGCGGAGGCGGCGAAGGCTGGAGACCCGTGCCGCGTCATCCCCTTTGATGGGCTCGGGGTGTAGCGAGCCTGTCCGTGACCCGGCTGAATTGCCGAGGGGGCCTTGAGGACGAGCCGGACGCCGACAACGGCGTCCCAGCCAAGATATGAGCCGCTATTGAGCCGGGCCGTCGACGCGCGCCCGTTTCAGTACCAGCCGGGGGCGTAAGGCCCCCAAACGCCGCCCCAATCCATCGCAGCATCCTGGTTCAGCATCGCGGTCGTCTCTTGCATCTGCGCGATGTTGTTGGCGGTGCGAATCTGCTGATATTGCTGGTATGCGGCGTCGTTGCCGATGAAGGCGCAATTGCAGCCGGCTGCGTCCGCATAGATATAGACGTTGCCTTTCTTCCGCTGCGAGAAGACGATCGTGTTTTGCGGCAGCGCCTGAAGCTTGGCCATCTTCTGCGGCGTGTCCGCCTGCTGCCGCACGAAGCCCGCCGCCGCCAGCTGCCCTTCCTTCTCCTGCGCGCCCATCGCCATACAGCCCGCCAAAGCCGCCGACGCTGCGAGAGCAGCCAGGACACCCCGAACCGTTTTGATCACCGTCAGCTCCTTCGATCGACGACCTATTAGAGGCGAGACGAAGGTCTTGACGATTTTCAGGCCCCCCTCCCGCGCGACTTTCCCCCCTGCTTCTCCCGCTGTCAATCGCGGGCTGCAGGCCTTGCGCTCCGGCCGCGAGTGGGCGCATGAATACGCCTGTCTCTTGGGGAGATTCAAAGACTGCCGGGCATGCTCGACCCGAGGCGCGCGCGAAGATTTCCGGCGACCCGGATCGGCAACCTTCGCCGCGACGACCATCGGAGCGATCCATGATCACATTGCCAAGCTTGGCGGCGGACGCGCTTGGCTCGTTTCTGGCCGACGATATGAGAGACCGGTTCGGGGTCTCGCACGCGCGCCTTGCCGAGATCGTCCCGTTCGCAGCGCGGCTCGCGCTCGAATGCATCGGCAACAGCGACGCTCTCTACCACAACGTCGAGCATACGATGCTCGTCACCCTCGCTGGCCACGACATCTTCAAGGGTCGCGCACTGCTGACACACTCGACCCCCGATGACTACTCGCATTTCATTGTCGCTTGCCTCACCCACGACATCGGCTACGTGCGCGGCGTCCTTAAAGGGGACGGTCCCGACGGCTACGTCATCGACGCCTCCGGCCACAAGATCAAACTGCCGCGCGGCTGCTCGGACGCCTCGCTCGCGGCCCATCACGTCGAGCGGTCAAAGCTGTTCGTGCTCGATCGCCTGGCGTCTATCGAAGAGCTCGACGGCCCCCAGATCGCGAGCGCAATCCACCACACCCGCTTCCCCTATTCCACCGCGCCTGACGAGCGCCACGTCCACGAGGATGCCGCGCTGCTCAGAGCCGCCGATCTCATCGGCCAGCTCGGCGATCCGCACTACCTGAGGAAGGCCAACGCGCTCTACCAGGAGTTTGAGGAGGTCGGACTGAACCGGCAGCTCGGCTACGAATCGCCCGCAGATCTGGTCGACAAATATCCGCAGTTCTACTGGGGGAACGTGTCTCCTTACATTTCGGACGCAATCCGCTACCTCAACGTGACCGCAAGCGGACGGCAGTGGATCAACGGCCTCTACAGCAACGTCTTTCGCGCCGAGCACGAGCATCTGCGACTGTCGGGTCCGCAACCGTAAATCAAGGACGGGAGCGCCATCCTGAAATTTCAACGAGCCGGCATCCTCGCGCCGCGTCCCGCCCGCGCGAAGACTAGGCCGCTGGGATCGAGGCCGCCTCGTCGTCTGCGCCGCGGCGGGTGTATAAGCGGGTCAAAGAGGAACCCCATGAACAAGCCGTCCCGCATCGCCGAAAATCACCGCCTCGACCTCACCCGCCGCCCGCGCCGCAACCGCAAGGCGGAATGGACGCGGCGGCTGGTGGCGGAGCATGTGCTGACGGCGAGCGATCTCATCTGGCCGTTGTTCCTGATCGAGGGCGAGAAGCGCCGCGTTCCCGTCGCCGCGATGCCGGGAATCGACCGGCTCAGCGTCGATGAAGCCGTGCGTGAGGCTGAGCGTGCGGTCAAACTCAAAATCCCGGCGATCGCGTTCTTCCCGTATACCGAGCCTGAGCTCAAGAACGAACGCGGCGGCGAGGCTTTTAACCCGGATAACCTCGTCTGCCGCGCCTGCCGCGCGATCAAGCACGAGTGTCCTGAGCTAGGCCTCGTCACCGACGTCGCCCTCGACCCCTACACCAGCCACGGCCACGACGGGCTCGTGCGCGAGAGCAGTTCAGGCGAACTCATCATTCTCAACGATGAGACAATCGAAGTTCTCGTTCGCCAGGCGCTCAATCAGGCGCGCGCCGGCGCCGACGTCATCGCGCCCTCGGACATGATGGATGGGCGGGTCGGCGCGATCCGCGAGGCGCTCGACGCCGAAGGCTTTCTCGACGTGCAGATCATGGCCTATGCAGCCAAATACGCCTCGGCTTTCTACGGGCCGTTTCGCGACGCGCTCGGCTCGTCCGGCGCGCTCAAAGGCGACAAGCGCACCTATCAGATGGACCCGGCGAACAGCGATGAGGCGCTGCGCGAGGTCGAGCTTGATCTCGACGAAGGCGCGGACATGGTGATGGTGAAGCCTGGCATGCCCTATCTCGACATCATCCGCCGGGTGAAGGGCGAATTCGGCTTTCCGACCTTCGCCTATCAGGTGAGCGGCGAATATTCGATGATCATGGCGGCCGCCCAGAACGGCTGGATCGACGGCGACAAGGCGATGATGGAGAGCCTCATTGGCTTCAAGCGCGCGGGCGCCGACGGCGTGTTGACGTATTTCGCGCCGCAGGCGGCGGAGAAGCTGCGGAAGGAGTGAGGCATGGACAAGCTCGGCCTTCCTTGCTCTACCCGCGTTCGCCGCGAGCCCGCGCCAGCCTTCCGCCCGAAAAGAAGGCGCGCTCTGTTTTTGGGCGCGGCGAACAGGCTGCATCGACGGCGGCCAGGCGATGATGGAGAGGTTGATCGGCTTCAAGCACGCGGGCGCCGACATGCTTCGCTGCGCGGGGGCGGCCGAGAAGCTGCGCGTTCGATGAGATTCCGCCCGTCGTTATTCTGACGTTCGGCGTCTATCGCCGGCATGCACGGCCCCTTCATCGGAGCTCGCGACAGGAGGAACGCTATGGTCCGCAAATTCGTGATCGCCGCGGTGTCGGCCGCAGTCCTGGCGCTCTCGCACGCGGCTTTCGCTCAGCAAACCGGCGGTACGGCCGACGAAGCCAAAGCCATGCTGATGAAAGCAGTCGCCGCTGTGAAAGCCGACAAGACCAGAGCGCTCGACATGTTCAACAAGGGAGAAGGCGGATTTCGGGATCGGGACCTCTACGTCTTTTGCGCAAATGCTAGCGACGGCACGATCGTCGCGATTGGCAATCCCAACCTCAAGCAAGCGCTTGGCATAGACATACGCACCGCTCAGAACTCGACGGGCACGGCCTTCGGCGCGGAGATCTACGCGGCGATTCAGAAGCCAGAAGGTCAAATCACCGAGGTCAGCTATATGAGCCCAAAGCCGGGCCCCGATGATAGGCTCGTTGCGAAGGTAAGCCTCGTAGCCAGGGCAGGCGATGATCTCGGCTGCGGTGTCGGCTATTATAAGTAGACGGTTCCGAACCCTGCAATCTCGCGGCGCGCCGGCGTACAGCGCGCCGACCTTCGCCTTGCAGGTGAACGGGAATCGGCGGCCAACACTAGCTGGATAGACACCGACAAGGCTATGATCGAAAGCCTTATCGCGTTCAAGCGCGCTGGCGCCGACGGCATGCCCGCCGCGCCCGTCGTTCTTCCATCAACGTTTCCCGGCGCCTAAGTGGCGAGGCTCGAGCAGACTTGCCGCCCGTCGGAAACACGTTATGGTTCGCGCGCCGCGACGCAACGATCGCGTTCGAATGAACTCACGGGAGGGGCCGCCACATGCGCATCGCCACGATTTCAGCCGCAGCCGCAACATTGTTGATCTCAACGGGAATGGCTTTCGCGCTCGATTCGAGCGTGACCATGACGTCGTCGATGTCTCCCGACGCCCTGTGGAAAAAGGTCGGTGATTTCTGCGGCATCTCCTCTTGGCATCCTGCGTTCCCAAAGTGCGTCCTGAGCGCCGACGGCAAGCAGCGAACGCTAACGATTGCGGGCGATGGCGGCACGATCCTCGAGGGGCTCGAGAGCTTCGACGACGCCAAACACGCTTACACTTATGTGATCCTCTCGGGCCCCCTGCCTGTCGCCAACTATCGCTCGACAATCAGCGTTTCGCCCGATCCCAAAGGTTCCTCAGTGACATGGGTCGGCAAGTACGACGCTAAGGGCGTCTCCGACGCCGACGCCAAGAAGACCGTCGACGGCGCCTACGAAGCGGGGCTCAAAGCGTTGGTCGGCGGCTGAAGGCCCTCGCTCGACACCCCGGCGGCGTCTGGCGCGAAAGGCATCGCTTGGCGTTACGGCGGCAAAGAGGCCGGCGCAGATCCTCATCGCAAGCTCCTGCGCCCGACCGACGTGAGCCACGGCCTACCACGTGAGCGGCGAATATTCGACGATCACCGCTATGAGGCTCGCCGGATGAGCCGAGTTGCAGGAATCTCGCGTTCAGAACTACAATCTCAGCTTGGGCGGGTGAGAGAACCGGGGTGAGATGGGAGGTCGCATGCCGACGGTCGGAAAGCGGCGCGGCCAAAGGGCGCTATATGGTTTCGCGTTGGGGCTGCTTTCGCTGACCACCCGAGGCATTGCGCCGTCTTATGCGCAAGACTGCAAATATTTCAGTGCGCTTCCGGACGATTGCGCCCGCGCGGAGCTTCGAAAATTCGATGGCTTGCGCGACTATCGCTACGAGGAAATCGAGCTTTTCGCCAAGGATCCGCTCAAGAAAGTCATCTACGTCACCGTCTACGATACGACGGGCTTGAACGGAGGGGACAATTCGCGCGATTCGGCGCCGGCGGCGCTGACGCAAAGACTGGACCCGAAGAGGATCGCCAAGCAATATCAGGCGCTCTCAGCGCAAATCAACCCGCCCTATTACTGGACGGTGGACTGGCTCGCCGATCGTGTCGGCATAGTCAGAAGCTTCGACGGTCTCAACGCCGCGTGGATGGGGAACAGTTTGGCGCCCCGCGCCGCGACGTCGCCCAAGCCGGTCCCTTTGCCGGCCTACCGTACGACGCTGCCGGCGAGAACGGCCGTGGAAGGCTTCAAGAAAGGATCGGAAGTTTATCTGCTCGACGATCCCAAGGGCCGGACTTGGGTGATGGTCTCTTACACGAACAAGAATATGCCTGATCTGACGATCGACAAGCTCAACTCTCTCGGCGATATCCTCAATCTGCCGCAGGGCTGGAAATTCCGCACCGCGACGCTCGCCAAGGAACTGGTCCTTGAGCCCAAGGCCGGTTTTGCCGGCATCATTCAGGACGACAAGGGGAACCTGTACCATTTGACCGGCCCGCGGCAGAGCAACTTCATTCCCTGATCTGGAGTCAACTCCGATCGCGTCGAATCCTCATTGCGACCCGCGGACGCGACAAGGAGGGGTTGGCGAAAAACTTGGGGCGAGCGACTGCATCGGCAACGCGGCGTAAGACCCTGCCAAGGCGCTCCGAGGCGATGGGCGGCGCGAAGGCGATCCTCGCCACCGTCACCGACGGCAAGGCGATGGAGTCGATCGCCGGCGGCCTTGGCCCGAACAGCGTGACGATGGTTATCGGCGACGTCGGGCCGCTACCGTCGATTCCTCCGATCTGCTCGGCAAGCGCGCCTCGGTCAAAGGCTGGTATTCGGGGGATCGCTCGGGATTCGGAGGACACGGTAGACTTTTCTCGGCGCAACAAGATCGCCTCGATGAACGAGATCTACCCGCTCGAAAACGCGCAGGATGCTTATGACCGCATGCTGGGCGGCAACACCCGCTTCCGGGTCATGCTCAATATAGCGGGCTGAGGTCGCGCTTGCAGGTCGTCCCATCCACCGCAGCCGTTCCCGTTCGGTCGCGAACGACGTGGGCTTCGACCGGGCTCCCGTCTCCCGCGCGGCGCGATGTCAAGATCGTTCCGGCCCGTGCCGACCGCCACGAAGCCGCCGCGACACGCATGGTCACAGGGGCGCGCAACCGACGCCTCGCGCTTTGTTGAAGCCTGTCATAGGCCCTGGCGGGTGTAAAGAAGACGCGCGGGCGGGCGGCTCGAACAAAAATCAAACAGAGGAGGCGGGTCATGGACAGAAAAAAAGCATCAGACTTCCCACAGGAGCTTCTGAACCTCTTCGATCTCTACGTGCATGGCGGGATGAGTCGCCGCTCTTTCCTTGATGGAGCGGAAAAGTTCGCTGTCGGCGGCGTGAGTGCCGGCGCGCTGTTCGAGATGCTGAAGCCCAATTACGCTTGGGCCGTTCAGGTTCCGCCGGACGATGCCCGCGTCGTGGCCAAGAGGGTCGAGGCGCCCTCGCCCCAAGGAAACAGCGGCATCAAGGGCTATCTCGTCCGGCCCGCCGGCACGGAGAAATTGCCCGCCGTCCTGGTCGTGCACGAGAACCGTGGCCTCAACCCCTACATCGAAGATGTGGCGCGACGCCTGGTGGTCGCCAATTTCATCGCCTTCGCGCCCGACGGCCTCACTTCGGTCGGCGGCTATCCCGGCGACGACGAGAAGGGCGCGGCGCTGTTCAAGCAGGTCGATGGGCGCAAAATGCAGGCGGATTTCGCCGCCGCCGCTGAATGGCTGAAATCCCTGCCCGATTCGACCGGCAAGCTCGGCGCGATCGGCTTCTGTTTCGGCGGCGGTGTCGTTAACAAGCTGGCCGTGAGCATGGGGTCAGGCCTCGACGCCGCGGTTCCCTTCTATGGTCTTCAGCCGAACGCCGCCGACGCGGCGACAATCATGGCGCCAATCAACGCCCAATATGGAGAGCTCGACACCCGCATCACCAGCGGCTGGCCGGCGTTCGACGCGGCTCTTACAGGAGCTGGCGTTCCCCACGAGGGGCACATCTACAAGGACGCCAACCACGGCTTCCACAACGACACGACGCCGCGCTACGACGAGGCCGCGGCGAAGGAGGCGTGGCAAAGGACGCTCGATTGGCTCAATAAATATCTCCGGGCTTGAGGCGCGCACGCCTGATCGATTCTCGTTCGCCGCCACTCCGGACCGGCGATGGCGTTTGCCGAGTCCATTTGAGCGATGTGGCTTGCGGCGCCATTCCCAAGTCATTGCAACTGGCGCTTTCCAGGTCTGCGGTCACGCTGGACCGCCCAACCGCAGTTTCAAATGCGGAAGCGACCGCGCTGTGAGCGTGAGCGGCGTCGAGTCCCCGAGCGGCATGTCCATGTGGCGCCGTCGGTGGAAGGCGCGGTCCCGCGCGATAGCCGGCTGCAAGGGCCTGGCGCCGGCGAGGATGCCTCCGCCAGCGCCGGCGGCATGTCGCCACGGGGTGTGATCTGCATCACAGCGCGATCAGCGGAATGTCTCTAGAGCGTAAATCCGGGGTGGAAGCCTTTGCTTCGCAAAGGAGGAAACGATGTCTCTACGATTCTTTCTCCCCATGGCAGTACTGCCGTTGGCGCCCCTCACGGTCCTGGCGGGAGAGATGCCAAAAGAGGGGACCGACACCTTTACGAATACGTGGTTGATAACAACCTCAAACACCATGAAGGTTGGGGATCGAACGCTCGGAACCTATGAGGTCAGCGGCGTCCACCAAAACGTCCAGGGCGACGCCACAACCGACATGGGGATGCGTTGCCTGGGAATTTACGACGACGCCGATAAGGTCCGCGCGCAGGAGCACGGCGCTTGCACCTTCACCGACAACGACGGCGATAAGATAATGGCGACGTATGAACGCAAGACCGCCGAGGGTGGGATCGAGACGTTGGTGGCGGGGACCGGAAAGTTCGCGGGCATCTCCGGGACCGGCGAATGGACCGTTCTGAAGTTCCCGCTTAAGGCGGACGACAAGCTGTCCAGGGGGATCGTAAGCGAAAAGGTGCACTGGAAAATCACCTCGAATACGACGCCGGTCGCGGAAGCGGAACCGTCACCCCATAGGTGAGCGACGATCCTGGGTTGGAGATCCGCGTCAGAAGGCCTCGTGCGCCTCGCTGGAGGGGGCCGCGGGCTGATCGGACCAGACAGAATTTCATGAGCCGGATTTTCCTGGCCGGCGCGGCAGGCGTGATCGGGCGGCGGCTCACGTCGCTTCTTTTGGCCCGCGATCATTTGGTCTGGGCCGCGACACGTTCGCCGGACAAATGCGAATTCCTTCGCAAGCTCGGCGCGCGCCCGTCCTGGTCGACGTGTTCGACGCGGAAGCGCTTGCGACAGCGGTCCTTGAGGCGAAACCGGAGATTGTCATTCACCAGCTCACGGACCTATCCGCGATTCACGACTCGGCAAAACGGTCCGACGCGCTCGCCCGCAACGCGCGCATCCGCGACGAGGGGACATGCAACCTCGTCGCAGCGGCGCGCAAGGCTGGCGCGCGTCGGTTGGTCGCGCAGAGTATCGCCTGGGCCTATGCGCCTGGACCTCGGCCATATGGCGAGGAGCACCCGCTGGACACGGATGCGGAGGGCGACCGGGCCGTGAGTGTGCGGGGCGTCAGGTCCCTCGAGCGACAGGTCCTCGCCGCGTCACCTATGGAAGGCGTGGTCCTGCGTTACGGCCGGCTTTATGGCCCAGGCAACGGAACGGATGCGTCGCCGAGCCCGCCTTCGGTTCACGTCGATGCGGCGGCTTACGCCGCCTTGCTCGCGATCGATCGTGGCGAGCCGGGCGCGTTCAACATCGCCGATCCCAATGACGAGGTGTCGACCGTGAAGGCGAGAGCAGAGCTTGGTTGGCGCGCTGACTTCAGAATGGGTTGAAGGTAGCGCCCTACTCGTAGAAGCCGGCCTACGACCAGAACTGGGCCACCGTCGGATAGTCAGACTGAAGTTCGGTCACTTCGGTCACGACGCCATTGTCCAGCTTGAAAACCAGCACGTCCTTGGTGTCCAGCGTCTTCCCTTTCCGCTTGCCCGTGACCCGTTCGAAAACGAGCACATGATCGCCGGATGCGGCCATTGTCAGAGGTTCGACGCGCAACGACCCCTCGGTCTCATGAGCGAGCTGACCGAAGAACTCCAAAATGGCCTGAACACCTCGATAGTTTCCCCGCAAAACGCCGGTTTCGGCCTCATTCCACTTCGCGTCGGTTGAAAAGAGAGTTTTCAGCGTCTCGATATCGCCTTTTGCGAAGGCTTCGAAGCCGCGCTGAATAGCAGCGACATTTTGAGCTTCATTCGCGCCCATGTTAATTCCTCCCAATATGTCAGCCGAGATGCTCGCAATATGGCGCTCGGTTATACGGACCTTAACTGACAATTCTCACTACGGCAACGTCCGCGACGGTTGAGAGTGGCTCGGAGCCGGGCTGTCACGTCGTGGCCGACCGGCCAGATTGGGGCCGCCTAAGCGCGCGATCGCCCGGAATTTTTGGCGGGCGGCACCGTTTTTTTACTCCGTTGTCGAAACGCAGCGCGATCGACCGTCTTTGCATTGAGCGCGGCAACGAGCTTGCGCGTCTTCAAGGAGCTAAGCGATGCAGTACCTGTTGTTGATTCACTCCGACGAAAAAGCGATGCAGGCGGCCCCGCCTGAGCAGAACGGGACAATCCTCGCGGCGTATGGCGCCTACATGAAGGCGATGGCCGACGCCGGGGTGAGCAAGGGCGGCCAACGGCTGCACCCGACGTCGACCGCCACCACGGTCCGGGTCAAGGACGGCAAAACGCAGGTGCTCAACGGGCCTTATGCCGAGGTCAAGGAGCAGCTTGGCGGCTATTTCCTCATCGATGCGCCCAATGCTGACGCCGCGATCTCATGGGCCGCGCGCTGCCCCGGCGCGCAGTATGGCGCAATCGAAGTGCGGCCGATCTGGGAGATGTAAGGCTCGTGGCCGCGAGGCGGAGGCAGACTGCAACCGCCGGATTTCCGTACGCAGGACGCGAATGGCCGGCGCAACGCCGGCCAAGACAAGTTGGAGCTGAGACTTACAGCTAACGCGATAAAGAGCCGCCGTAAGCCAGCCTGCCTTCGAGGAGAAACCCATGCAATATCTACTGCTGCTTCACATCGACGAAAAGACGACGCAAGCGGCGACGCCCGAACAAACGAGTGCGACGCTGGCGGCCTATGGCGCCTATGTGAAGGCGATGACGGGCGCGGGGGTGAACAAGGGCGGCCAGCGGTTGCGCCCGACGTCGACCGCGAACACCGTCCGGGTCAAGGACGGCAAAACCCAGGTGCTGAATGGCCCCTATGCAGAGATCAAAGAGCAACTTGGCGGCTATTTCCTCATCGACGCGCCCGACCTCGACGCGGCGATCTCGTGGGCGGCGCAATGCCCCGCCGCGCAGCACGGCGCGGTCGAAGTCCGTCCGATCTGGCAGATGTAAGCGCGCCGCGGCGAGGCGGGATCGGGACCATGAAATCCGAGATCGAACGGCAAGTGGCATTCTACCGCGGATACCTGATCGACGATCGCAGCCTTGAGCCGCTGACGGTGGGGCTTTGGCGGCAATTGTCGCTCTCTGGTTTCTCGTCTACCTGGCCGATTGCATCGGCATGGTGGCAAACGCCAACGGCTGAACACGGGGCGTAAAGGGTCATACCTCGCCTATCAACCTGCAACTTACGAGGGCTTGACCCCGAGACAGGCGCAGCCGAGTTTGGAGCGCGCCCAATCTCAACGCGATTTCTGGACCGCCTACAGTTCTATCGATTTGAGGCGCAGGCGACCCCGGCCTTTTGGCTCGACACAGACAGATCAGTTAGTTGCATGTATTTAATGATTCTTTGCTTTAATACACATGAGTAAGCTACTTAAATGTCAGTAAGTAGTCCGAGACCCAATCATCGCGCGTTGTCGGCAGTGACAGAAAAAGACACTTAAGTCCTTGAAATGACCGAGTTGAAGACAAAGCTGCACACGCCGCCCGGGCTTTCGCCGCACGCCTCTTCGATGGCGGTTAGCCGCGACGCCGAGGCCCGCGCCGCCGCGGCCCGAGTGGCGCGGGAAAGCTACGGCAGGCTCGTGGCTTATCTCGCCGCGGCGTCCCGCGACGTGCCGGGGGCCGAGGACGCGCTGGCCGACGCCTTCGCTTCGGCGCTCGCCGCCTGGCCGAGGCAGGGCGTGCCCTTGAACCCGGAGGGTTGGCTCGCCAAGGCGGCGCGGCGGCGCCTGATCGACGCTGCGCGCAGGCGGCGCACCGCCGCCCAGGCGTCGGAAGCGCTCGAACTGATCGACGCCGAATTGAAGGAGGCCGCCGATGCGCGGGACGGGATCCCCGATCGGCGCCTCGGGCTCATGTTCGCTTGCGCCCATCCGGCGATCGAGGAGGCCATACGAGCGCCGTTGATGTTGCAGACGATCCTGGGCCTCGACGCGGCGGCGATCGCTTCGGCCTTTCTGGTTTCACCGGCGGCGATGGGGCAGCGCCTTTCGCGCGCGAAGGCGAAAATCCGCCTCGCTGGTGTGCCGTTCAAGATTCCCGATCGTGAGGATTTGCCCGAGCGACTCGGCGTGGCGCTCGAGGCGATCTACGCCGCGTTTTCGCACGGCTGGGCGGAAGCCTTTTCCGACGACCCTCACGGGCGCAACCTCGCCGAGGAGGCGATCTGGCTTGGCCGCGTCGTCGTCTCGCTCATTCCGAACGAGCCCGAGGCGATGGGGCTGTTGGCGCTGATGCTCTATGCCCATTCGCGCCGTGAGGCGCGACGCGACGCCTTGGGCCGCTATGTTCCGCTGAGCGACCAGCCGGCCGAACGCTGGGACCAGGCTGCGATCGAAGAGGCCGAGGGGCTGTTGCATGCGGCGAGCGCCTTGGGCGCGCCGGGGCGCTTCCAGCTCGAGGCGGCGGTTCAGTCGGTCCACGCCGCCCGCCGGCTGACCGGAGCCACGGACTGGGAGGCGATCACCGTCCTCTACGACGCGCTCTTCGCCCTGACCGCGTCTCCCGTCGTCGCCGTCAATCGCGCGGCGGCGGTCGCGCATGCGCGCGGGCCGGCGGCGGGACTGGAATTGCTGGACGAGGTGGGGGCGAAGGACGGGCTCGCCGGGTTCGAACCCTATTGGGTCGCGCGAGCCGATCTTTGCGCGAAGGTAGGTGACATCGACGCAGCGCGCCGCGCCTATGAGCAGGCGATCGGCCTGCAGACCGACCCAGCGGCGCGCGCCTTTCTCATCGAGCGGCTGGCGGCGCTGGCGTGACCGATCGCTCTCGCGCTTCACGCCGCGAGCCGCCATAGACCGGGGTAGGACCGAACGAAGCCGTTGGGCGCGATCTCGAGCAAGGCCTTATAGGGAACTGTGGGCGCCTCGTACCAGTAGGACGCTTCGCTGCGCCGCTCATAGGTCTGCGGCAACTCGATCAACGAGGCGCTCTCCAGATCGAACCACACAACCGGAACTTCTGCCCATTGATCGGGCTGCAACGCGATGCGCGAAAGTTGCAGCACGTTGGTCGCCGGCGTGAACCCGTAGTCCAGGTCGACAACAACAAGGTGTTCGAGGCCGTCGATTTCGAACGCCGTTCAGACGCCAGCCCGCCCTGTCGCGCTCAATCTCGTGCTGGATTGTTTCACGGCCGAGGAGACCGCTTATGATTCCCCGCTTGGTCTCCCACTGAGCGTCGACCTCCACCTGATAGGCGACCGCCGCCGATCCGCTATCGTGATCGAACGCGGCGGCTCCCCGAAGCACCCAACCTCCGTCGCTTGGCCGCAACAAGGCGGCGTCCCGCCCCGGCCGGTCGAGCCGCATCCATGCTCCAAGTTGCTCACTCACGCCCTGCCACCGGATAGGGCGCGCCTTCGAACCGCTGGGCATGGTAGCCCTTCACGCCGATCTGCTTCGCGAGCGCCCCTCGGATGTCGCCGGTTTCGCGTAGGCGTTCGACAATCGCCGTGAAGTCCCACTTCGGCCGCCAGCCGAGGTCCTGGCGCGCCAGCGCATTGTCGTAGACCCGGTCGATGCTTGGGAACATGCGCCAGCCGCGCCTCGCATATTCATCTTCCCACACCGGCGCGCGCAGGCTCACGACCGCCGGCGCAGCGGCGCGCAGGCGGGCGCAATCCTCGCGCGAGAACGGCGTCGTCGCGCTGATGATGTATTTCCCGAAGCCGATTGCGGGCGCCCGCTCGATCGCAAGCAGATGCGCGTCGACCACGTCCTCGATCGCGACACGTCGAAACAGGTATTCGTTCGCCTTGGCGTTTTGGTCGACGTAGGCTTCACGCGCCGCCGGATCGTCGTCCTCCTCGGGGAAAAAGCGCGAGGTCCTGAGCACGATCGACGCCAGGCCCTCGTTGCGGTGGAACAATTGGCAGAGGTCCTCGGCCGCGGTCTTGGTGACGCCGTAAATGTTCTTCGGGACCGGCGTGACGCGCTCGTCGATCCAGGCCGCGGGCTGACCCGGCGGGGGTTTCAGCGCGTCTCCAAAAGTGCTCGTCGTCGAGGTCATGACGAAGGCGCGAACGCGAGCGCGCGCCGCCTCCTCGAGCAGGATCAGCGTTCCGCGAACATTGGTCTCGATGAAGGCCTCCCGCGCATGGGTTGCGACATGCGGCTTGTGCAACGTCGCGACGTGCAGCACCGCATCAACGCCCTTCATGGCGCGCGCGACAAGGGCGCGGCCGGCGATCGAACCGACCTCGTCGGTGAACGGTCCAGGCATGATGTCGAGACCGACCGCCGCGCGCCCGTTCGCGCGCAAATTGCGCATCAGCGCTTCGCCCAGATGCCCAGATGAGCCGGTGACGAGCACAGTCATTCTTGCGGCGACCCCGGTCTAAAACCCGCTCGCCTTTTAGGTCCGAGAGACGGACGCATCAACGCGGCCGCGCACAAATAGGCTCTTATAGCGCTAGCCGTTGTTTCGCCTCCTCCCCATTGCGCGCCGAACTTTTCTCGTCCTGGCCGGGCTTGACCCGGCCATCCACGCCACGCCGCTGGCAGAGACGAGTCCGCCATCCCCGCGACCCTGCAAGACCTACAAAGGCAATGCTCTGTATTGCTTAGCTTTTCCGCCCACCCGCGGGCGGTTAACGCGCCCGACCGCGTGGATGGCCGGGTCAAGCCCGGCCAGGACGCCTTACGGCCCGCCCACGAAGCTCCGAGATTTCACTCCCAACACCTAGCGCTATAAGAGCCCACAAATATTTTTCGATTTGTGGAATTGACCAGCCGTCGGCCCCCTGACGCCGTGAAATACTCACGAGCAAGTCATGCGGGGTCCGCGCTTCGGCGGCCAAATGCATCCTCGCTTAAGCGCCCCTAACCAGCCGGCGTCAAACTGTGATGCGCATCACAGCGCGCGGGCGAGGGTGAGATAGCCTCCATATCCTCACAGGTTGAAGCAACCTGAGGCGAGGCAAGCATCCCGATCGGTTTTCTTCAACTGTCGGAGACGCGCCTCGCAATGGGGAGGGTTAAGTGCCGAAGCGCATCGTTATCCTGCTGGACGGAACGTGGAACGACATCGACGTCGGACCGTACGACACGAACATCGTGCGAATGCGGGAATTGATCTCCCGCCATCTTGTGAAAGTCTCCGGCCATGGCCGCACGCGCCACGACGACAGCAACAAGAAAGTTCACGGCTATACCAAATCCGGCAAGGAGCATATCATTTACTATGAACGAGGCGTAGGAACTGGCGCCTTCGATCGATTCAAGGGTGGCGCGCTTGGCTATGGACTGCCTCGCAACGTCCGGCACGCCTACAAGTTCCTGTCGTTCTGGTATGAGCCCGGCGACGAAATCTTCATCTATGGCTTTTCGCGCGGAGCCTACACCGCCCGATCACTGGTCGGATATCTGGGGGCGGCTGGTCTGTTGCGACGGGATAATTGCAACGAGGAATTGGAGGCGCTGGCCTGGCGATATTATCGGACCCCGCCGAATGACCGGATGCCGGCCGACTGGCGCCGGCTCACGGACAACGTGCACGATCGCAATGAGGTGCGCGTCAAGCTGATCGGAGTTTTCGACACCGTTGGCGCGCTTGGCATCCCGGCCGGCATTGCATGGAGATTCAACCGAGAGAAGTACCAATTCCATGACGTCGAACTCTCTTCCATTACCGACGTCAATCTGCACGCGCTCGCAATCGACGAGCATCGGCGGCCGTTTGAACCGGCGCTGTGGAGAATGCCGCCTTTCAAGCAATATGACACTGCGGTGGAGCAAGTTTGGTTTTCCGGCGTGCACTCCGACATAGGCGGAGGTTACATCGTCGAGGAAAGTAGAGACGCCGACACAGCCTACGCCGACGACATCGCATTGGACTGGATGATTCGAAGAACGAAGCATTTCTATCCGGACTTCCCCTTCGATCTCGATCGCAGCGCCGAGAAGATCTCGAAGCAGAAATCGGCCGTTCTCCACAATTCGAGAACCAGCGTCTATCGCGCCTTGCCATTCGCCATTCGATCCATCGCGAACTGCAAGACCGGAGCGAACCGGTGGATGCATCAAAGGGAGGTGTCGCGCGACAGGCACGCCCGGCCGATCGGCGAGATGGTTCACATTTCCGCGCTCGAGCGCTTCCTTCCGGAAAGAGCGGCCAGTCCGACGGTGGATGAGTACAAGGCGGCGAACCTGGACAAGGTCATTGCCTGGATCAAGGAAACCTATGAGCACAGGCCTGACGATGAAGACCCGCTGACGCGCTCCGAGTCCGGGGGGAGCATGTCAATCTTCGAGCTGCCGGTTGTCGATTGGAATGGGCAGACAATAACGAGACGGTGCAGCCGCGCGGAATATGTTCGGGGACTTCTCGCCAGACGCGCCGAGCTCGGCCGACGGGATTCCGGCCTCGGCCCTTTTCCAGGCGATTGAAGCGAAGTGGCCCTCCGTCCGCCTTCGAGCGGAGCGGAGAGCCTGAACCCCGTTCAGAGCTGGACGAACCCGATCTTGCCGTCCGGCTCCTTCTTCCACACGTACCAGACGTAATCGACGGTCGTGCGGTCGCCCTTCTTGTCAAAGGCGATGTCGCCGATGACGGTGTGGAAGGGCGTGCCCGAATGCATCGCTTCCGCGACCTTCTTCGGATCGAGCGACTTCGCCTTCTCCGCCGCCTGCTTGATGATCTGGACAGCGGCGTAGGAATAGAGGGTGTAGCCTTGCGGGTCGAACCCCTTGGCCTTGAACGAAGCGACCGCGTCTTTCGCGTTGGGGTTGTTGCGCGGCTCGGGGCCGAAGGTCATCAGCGTTCCTTCCACCCCGGGACCCCCGATCGCCGCAAACTCGCTGTCGGTGATGCCGTCGCCAGAGATCATGACGGTTTGCATGCCCTGGTCGCGCATCTGCCGCACGATGAGGCCGCCTTCGGTGTGCAGGCCGCCCCACATCAGATAGTCGGCGCCGGATTCCTTGATCTTGGAGACGATTGCCGAATAGTCCTTTTCCCCAGTGTTTACACCCTCGTAGAGCACTTCCTTGATGCCGAACTTGTGCATGTTGTCGAGCGCAGCGTCGGCGAGACCCTTGCCGTAGGTCGTCTTGTCGTGGATGACCGCGATCTTCTTGCCCTTGAGCTTGTCGCGGGCGAGTTCGGCCCAGACCATGCCCTGCTGGTCGTCGCGGCCGCAGGTGCGGAACGCGTCCCAGAGCTTGCGGTCGGTGACCTTCGGGTTGGTGGCCGAGGGCGTGATGAACAGGATGCCGTTTTCCGCATAGACGTCGGAAGCGGGGATCGTCACGCCGGAGTTGAAGTGGCCGACCACGAACTTGACCCCGTCGCCGACGAACTTGTTGGCGACCGAAACGCCCTGCTTGGGATCGGAGACGTCGTCGCCTAGCTCGACTTCGATCTTTTGTCCGAGAATGCCGCCGGCCTTGTTGATGTCTTCGGCGGCTTGTTGCACGCCTTGGGTCAATTGCGCCCCGAAGGCCGCGTTGGCCCCGGTGATCGGTCCCGCGACGGCGAGTTTGATCTGCGCCTGCGCCGGTACGGAGAACCACAGCGACAGAGCGATCGGAATGGACTTCAGAATGGCGGTCCGCAACTTAACCTCCCATATCAGTTTGATAGGTTAGCTTGCGGACACTAGCCAGCTCGCCATAACTTGTAAAGATGCAAATGACGGTTATTTCCTCCGAGTCCCCCCTTCCCGCGCCGGTTCGCTGCCGCTGATCGCCGACGACCTCGCGCTCGACTTCGCCAACACCGAATCCGGACGCGGCTTTCCCTCGCATCAGAACCACTTCCGCGAGGCCGCGAATGTCGTCGAATGGCTGAAGCACGCGAAGGCGTTGCGCGCGTGGAGGCCGACTGGCTGCGGATCCGCGTGTCCGAGCGCGCGGATCTTGCCGCCGATCTCCTCAAGCAGGCGATCGAGCTTCGCGAGGCGATCCACGATATCGGCGCGGCGCTCGGGCGTCGACGCCAAGCCGCCGGAAGCGGCGCTCGCCAGTCTCTCTGCGCTTCATGCGCGATTTGTCGCCAAGGCCGAGCTTGCGCCCGGCGTTACGTCGTGTCGCTGGCTGTGGAGCGTGCGCTTGTCGCCGGTCGAGGCGGCGCTCGGTCCGATCGCGCTCGCAGCGGTCCGGCTGTTCACCGAAGGCGATTTTCACCGCATCAGAGAATGCGGCGGCCACGCTTGCGGCTGGCTGTTCTATGATCGCAGCAAGAACAACCGCCGGCGGTGGTGCGAAATGGAAGTCTGCGGCAATCGCGCCAAGCAGCGGCGACTCGCGGCGCGGAGGCGCGGGGCTTGAGCCGTCGTCTGGCCGTTCGCCTGATCGTTCTCGTGGCCGCCGCAACGCTCGCCGGCTGCTCGCCGGCGCTGGAGACCGACCAGGCGCGGCTTTGCCGCATGGCGCTGCCGGCGCTCATGCCGCAAGAGGCGCGGATCGCCATTCTGGCGCAAGAGCCTGACCCGGACGGGCGCGGCTTGAGCGTCGCCTTCACCGCCGAGACGCCCGGCGAGGAGCCTCAAAACCATCTCGCCGCCTGCCGCTTTCGCGAGCCCGGACGGCCGCGCGAATCCCGCGATCTGACGTCGCTGACCCTCGACGGCCAGCCCCTATCGGAAACCCGGCTCTTCTTTCTCGTCCGCTATTGGCTGGCGACGCCGGAGGGCCGAGCCGCCGATCCCGCGCCGATCGGCGACTTGAGCGGCCTTCCCGTCGTGCCGCATGCGGTCGCCTATGGATTGCAGATGGCGCTGGATGGGCTGCCGCTGGCGTCGATCTATGCGCTGCTGGCGGCGGCCTATTCGCTGATCTACGCCCTGATCGGACGCATCAATTTCGCCTTCGGCGAAATCGCCGCCGCCGGCGGCTATGCGGCGGCGATCGCGGCGCTCGCCATGCTCGGCTGGCCGCCCGCCCCGTTGCTGACCGCGGCCTTCGTGCTCGCGGCCGTGGTCGCCTCGGCCTGGGGATTCGCGTCGGCGCACGTTGTGTTCATTCCGCTGCGCCAGGCGCGGGGTCAGCAGGTGCTGGTGGCGACGGTGGGCCTGGCGCTTTTCCTGCGCGAGCTCCTGCGTCTGGCGCAGGGCGACCGGTCGAGCTGGATGAGCCCGCAGCTCAACCAGCCGTTCGCGCTCGCGCGCTCGGGCGACTTTGTCGCCGTGGCCACGCCGATGACGTTCGTGGTCAGCGCCATCACCCTCGCCGCGGGCTTAAGCCTTGTGGTGATCTTTCGCTACAGCCGCCTCGGGCGCGAATTGCGCGCCTACGCCGACGATCCGCTCGCCGCCGAGATGATGGGGATCAGTCCGGCCGCCGTCACCGCACGCGCCTTTGCGCTATCGGGAGCGCTGGCTGGCCTTGCTGGCGCCACCATGACGGCGGCCTTTGGCGCGGTCGGATACGGCCTCTCGGCGACGCTCACCCTGAAGGCGCTCACCGCGGCGATCATCGGCGGCATCGGCTCGCTGCCCGGCGCTTTCCTTGGCGGGCTCATCGTCGGCGCCGCCGAAACCGGCTGGTCGGCTTTGTTCCCGATCGATTATCGCGACATGGCGGTTTACGCGCTGCTGACGATCTTCATTGCGCTGCGCCCCTCGGGCCTCTTGGGCAAAAGCGAGGCGGTCACGCACAACCTATTCCCACGCCGGTCTTGACTTGGCGTGGGCCGCTCCCACATCCTTGACCGCGCTGGGTGAGCCCGCGTGAGGAGGCTCCAATGTCCAATGCTTATGCCGCGACGCCGCCAAATGCGATGCGCTCCGACGCGCTCGCCGGCGTCCGCACGCGACGCATTCTCGCCGTCTGCCTCGACTTCATTCTAGTCAGTTTTATCGTGGTTGGCGCTCTGGATCGTGTCCATCGTGCTGACCTTCGGGCTCGCCCTGTTCTTTCTCCCGCCGCTCTGGCCATTCGTCGCCTTTTTCTACAATGGCCTCACCGTCTCGGGCCCCAGAATGGCGACGCCCGGCATGAGGGCGATGGACCTCGAAATGCGCATGCACGACACCGGCGCGCGGGTCCCGTTCGTCAACGCGGCCGTTCAGGCGGTGCTGTTTTACGTCAGCTGGTGCTTCCCGCCGATCTTGCTGGTGTCGCTGGTCGATGGGGAAAAGCGATGCCTGCATGACATCATCGCCGGCGTCGTGATCGTCCGGAGGCTGTAGTGTCGGCGACTGCGCGCCTTTGGGGACAATCGCCCGGTCGGGGAGAGTTGGAGACGGTGTGAGCAGGGAAGCGCGCGACGCCCCACAGTTTTATCTCACCGCTCCGTCGGCGTGCCCTTACCTGCCTGGCCAGCAAGAGCGGAAGATATTCACCCATCTGGTCGGCAAACGGGCCGCCAGCCTCAACGACCTCCTGACCCAGACCGGATTCCGCCGCTCGCAGACGATCGCCTACCGGCCCGCGTGCGAGAGCTGCCGGGCCTGCGTATCGGTCCGGGTGCTGGTCGATGATTTCCGCCCGTCCGCCAGCCAGCGGCGCACGATGCGGACGAACGCCGACCTTCTCGGCGCCTTTATCGCGCCGAAACCGACCAACGAGCACTACGTCCTCTTCCGCTCCTATCTCGACGCCCGGCATCCCGAGGGCGGCATGGCCGACATGTCGTCGCTCGATTTCGCCATGATGGTCGAGGACACGCATATCGACACCGTGCTGACCGAATATCGCCCGCGCAGCGGAACCGGCGACCAGCAGCGGGGCTCGGGTCCCCTGCTCGCGGTCTGCCTGACCGACCGCCTCGCCGACGGCCTGTCGCTGGTCTATTCCTTCTACGATCCCGACATCGCGCGCCGGTCGCTCGGCAGCTTTGTCATTCTCGACCACATCGAGAAGGCGCGCCGCCTCGGCCTGCCCCATGTCTATCTCGGCTATTGGGTCGAGGGGTCGCGCGCGGACGGTCAGTGCGAGGCCTCGGCCTAGCTGACGCGGGATGGATTGCTTCGCCTTCGGCTCGCAATGACGGCTGAGGAGCGCCGCACTGCCGTCATTGCGAGGAGCGGAGCGACGAAGCAATCCATCCCCGATTCGCCGAAGGAGGAGCGCCCTTGTCGCGCGAACCCTGCGTCTACATCCTCGCCAACCGCCGACAGGGAACGCTTTACACCGGCGTCACCTCAAACCTGGCGGAGCGCATCTTCCAGCACCGCGAGGGCCTGACGCCCGGATTTTCGAGCCGCTACGGCTGCAATCGGCTGGTTTTCTACGAACGATATGACCGCATGGACGAGGCCATCGCCCGCGAGAAGCAGATCAAGGGCGGGTCGCGCGCGAGGAAGATCGCGCTCATCGAGGCGATGAATCCGGACTGGAGGGATCTGTATACGAGCCTCGCCTAGTGTCAGGGGATGGATTGCTTCGCCTTCGGCTCGCAATGACGGCTGGACTAAGGGCCCACGCCACCTCGCGTCATTGCGAGGAGCCATACGGCGTCGAGAGACGCCCGTCATTGCGAGAAGCGAAGCGACGAAGCAATCCTTCCAGCGCCTTCGGCGCGAAGGGACGCCGTGACGTCCTCACCCGCAAATCCGTGAATCAGAATTACCGACATTTTCTTGCCGGAAATGCGCGGCGGCCTCATGATAGAACGGCTTTGGGTTTGGCGAACGACTGGCTCCAATTGAAGGAGAGAATCTCTGATCTCGACTCCGAGACATCCGGCCGTCGCATGGTAGGCGATGTGGACAGCAGAGACGCCCCAACAGGACCGTCGAACGCCGCCTTGCCGAAGAAGGGCAGCGAAAATATTTGCAACGAAAATCCCGTGTAACCCATTGAAAAGTCTCATTTGGACGAGAGAATCCAAGGAAATCCAAGCTTTTCCAACCCCTTACTCTGACCCTTTTCGTCCCCAAACGAGGCTCGCCAAGACATTCCAAATCCCGCCGCTCGCCCCTCAGCACTCCACAAAATTCACCGCGAGCCCGCCCAAACTCGTCTCCTTGTATTTCGACTGCATGTCGGCGCCGGTCTGGCGCATGGTGGCGACGACGCTGTCCAGAGAGACGCGGTGCGTCCCGTCGCCATGCAGCGCCAGCGACGCCGCGGCGATCGCCTTGACCGCGCCGAACGCGTTGCGCTCGATGCAGGGGATCTGCACCAGCCCGCCGATCGGATCGCAGGTCATGCCGAGGTGATGTTCCATCGCGATCTCGGCGGCGTTCTCGATCTGCTCGTTCGAGCCGCCGAGCGCCGCGCATAGACCTGCGGCCGCCATGGACGAGGCGACCCCGACCTCGCCCTGGCAGCCGACCTCCGCGCCCGAAATCGACGCGTTCATTTTGAACAGCGCGCCGATCGCGGTCGCGGTCATGAGAAAGTCTCTCAGGCCCGCCTGGTTCGCGCCTTCGCAATGGTCGCGGTAGTAGCGCAGCACCGCCGGGATGACGCCCGCCGCGCCATTGGTCGGCGCGGTCACGACGCGCCCGCCGGCGGCGTTCTCCTCGTTGACCGCCATGGCGTAGACGCCGACGAAATCCATGATCTCGTGCGCCGGGTGAAAATTGCGATGCGCCGCTTCGGTCAGGCGATCGTGGATCGCCTTGGCGCGACGCATGACCTTCAAGCCCCCCGGCAGCGGGCCGGATTGTGTGAGACCGCGGTCGACGGATGAGAACATCACGGCGAGGACGCGCTCGGCATGCGCGTCGGCCTCGCCTTGAGACCGGAGCGCCGCCTCGTTGGCGCGCATGAGCTCGGCGATCGACAGGCCACTCTCACGCCCGCGCGCCAGAAGCTCGGCCCCCGAGCGAAAGGGATACGGAAGCCGTGTTTCGGCCGCCGACGCGTTGCCGACGGCGCCGTCGCGGATGATGAACCCGCCGCCGACCGAGAGCCAGGTTTCGTCAGCGAGCGCCCCGCCCTGCCCGTCCCGCGCGACAAGCCGCATGGTGTTGGGATGGCGAGGCGCAGGCGTCACCGTGTCGAACACAATGGCGCGTTCCGCGTGGAAGGGAATTGCGCGCCGCCCGGCGAGGTTGAGCGCTTTCGTCTCGCGCACCCGGGCGACGAGCGCCTCGGCGGCGTCGAGATCGACGGTCTCCGGCGTCTCGCCGCTGAGGCCAAGGATCACCGCCTTGTCGGTTGCGTGGCCTTTGCCAGTGAAGGCAAGCGAGCCCAGGAGCGCGACCTCGAGCGACGCGACCCGGTCGACCGCGCCCGTCGCGAGGAGCCCCCCCACGAACGCGGCGGCGGCTTTCATCGGCCCGACGGTATGCGACGACGACGGACCGACGCCGATCTTGAACAGTTCGAAAACGCTGATCATCGCCTCAGCATCGGGCCTGAGCCGTCGAATGTCACGCTGCCGTCATCGTCTCCAGTCAATACGGGCGGAGATGCGGCGCGGAAATCCTGTTTTCGCGCCGAGTTTGTGGACGTCCGGCCGTAGTCGGATCGGCGAGGCTTCGCGAGCATAGTCCGCCCCCGCCGCTTTTGTAAGGGTCAGGGGCTTGACGCACAAACTCGGCGACCGGGTCATAGTGTGTGACCGGTTTTTACGCTAGGGTGCAGCCTATTGAGCCACCTAGAGAATTCTATCGCGAAAGCGCTCAGCACCTTCTGTTTCAAATGACAAGGGGTTCGCAATGAAACGCATTGTTCTTTGTGCGCTGACTGCGGTCGCGCTTTCCGTCTCCGCCTTTAGCCTAACCGCCGCCGCCGTCGCCGCCGACGATCAGTCTGACGCCGCTCGCAAGGAGCGTATGCAGCATTGGGCCGCCGACCACGAGGCGATGATGGACGCCAGGCTCGGCGGTATGAAGGCCGCCCTCAAGCTGACGCCCGATCAAAACCCGCTTTGGGAAGCATTTGAAAACTCCGTGCGGGGCGCGAGTAAGGCGCGCATGGACGACATGCGCCAGATGATGGAGAACCGCGGGCACATGTCCCCCAGCGAGCGTATGGAGGCCATGTCCGGCCATATGGCTCGACGGGCCGAAGAACTTAAGGCGATCGCCCAAGCGGCCAAACCACTTTACGGCAACCTCGACGATACGCAGAAACACAAGTTCGAATTGCTTGGCCGCGACATGATGATGGCGGGGAGCGGGCCAATGTGGGAGGAGGAAGGGGGGGATGCGGGGGGCACCTGGGTGCCAGGACATTGGGATGAATAGCGACGAGGCGCGGATGGGCGACGTCTCCTGCGCTCCGCGCTGACCATCCATCACGACACATCGCTCGCTAATCGCCCGCCCGGTTCTGGCGCTCGGCGTCGATGCGTCAGGGGGGCCATGACAAGCGCATGACCTCAGGGTGAGGCGCGAGCATTACGAGGCTTTGCCGGCGATCGCGACGCACGACATCGAGCGGCTCGTGATCGGAGCGGCGTAGGCCGGGAAGCGCATGACCTCATGGTGCGGGCGCCGGCTTTCGGCCCAGCCGCAGGAAGGTAGCGGGGCAGGAAGGTAGCGGGCGTGACGCCGACGGCGGCCGAACCCCAAACTCAGGGGGAAGCCAGCGTCCCCCGCCAGAAAAGCCCCGCGCCCAAGAGGAACCGACGCGGGGCTAACGAGCGCCCTAGGCGAGGGGCTGGGTCAGAGCGCCCGTCCAGGTCAAAACTGGGCCGCGCTCCCGTTGTTCCGTAAATGAAATCGAGGCGTTTCCAGGCAGGCCGCGCATTGCCCTGCTACGCCAAGAAAAGCCCCGCGCGAGTGTGGGCTCGACCGCGGGGCAGGTATTGGTCTCGCCGGGCCGCGCGGGCCGCCTTGCCGTCCCGTCCCTCGGGGCCGCGGCGGCGAGTGAGACCGAATCGAGGGCGCGCGACTTCGAGGCCCGTGCGCGCCTGGTTGCTAGGGCGTCTGCGCCGGAACGGTAGGCGCGGAATGATGGCGCAACGGATGGTGGCGAAGGTGATGATGGGCAGGCAGGCGGCGGAGGTGGTGATGGGGAGACGGATGGTGCGCCGGCGCCGGAGGGGTTGGTTGCTGCGCGACGGCGTAACCGGCGAGGCCTACGGTAAGCGCGGCCGCGACGGCGAGGGTCTTGATCATGGCCTGCCTTCCGCGTTCGTTGAGGAGCATATTGCGCCATATTCGCGTTGAGGATCTATAGCCCTCAATTCGAATTCAGGCTCCAGCATGTCGCGCGCCGTCAAGCGCCCGGCCTCGCCCGCCGTCAAGTCCGGTTCCTCGCGTGGAGGCCGTGGGTCGCCCCTTCCGCGCTTTATCCCTCCGCGGCTTTCCCTGCCGGTCGAGAAGCCGCCCGCGGGGCCTCACTGGCTCCATGAGATCAAACTCGACGGCTTTCGCATGGCCACGCGCATCGACCATGGCCGCCCGCAACTTTTGAGTTCGCGCCGGGCTCGACTGGAGCGACAAATATCCGAGCGTCGTAGGTCGCAAGGACGATACTCGAGCGCTTCGTATGAGGCCAGCCATTGGGTCCGTACTTGATATCGAGAATAGACGCGATTGCGGGTCGAATCGCCCCTGGCGCTTCCGGATTATCGGTTCTCGCATCGGGCGGTTCAGGGCGCTCGCGCGTTAAGTCGCATGATCGGCATCACCATCTCAGCTGAAGCCTACGCCGCGATTGTCGCCACATTGCCGGCCGGAGCAACCGCCTCGCCGGAACATGCTCCTGACCGCGAATACCGAGTTTGGGTCCCCCGGATAGTCGTCAACCGGCTGCGTGAGCTACGCGAGCCGGGAGAGACTTTCAGCGATGTCATTCTGCGGCTGAAGGACCGCGGCTCCTTCGGAGCCCTCATGCGATAGACGCCGGCGCCCAGAGGGAAGGTGAACCCTCCGACAAGACGCGCTAGCCCTCAAAACTGGACGGTTCTATAAACGCGTTTTTCCGGACGGAGACGGGTCGAGTGACGCGATTTTGAGGTGCGGGATCTCAGTTTTGGATGCGGCATAGGGCGCCGCATGCTGCGGCGACCGGGCGGCCCTTTGGCGCGGGGGTCAGGCGGCAGCGAGACGATCGAGGAAGACGAGCCTGCGGAAGTTGTAGACGAGGTTGGCCATGCCGATCTTGGTTTTCGCCCGGGCGATGCCGATGGTGCGGACGAAGAGGTCCATCTTGTCCTTCTGCACGGCGAAGACGTGTTCGACGCCGGAGCGGACTTTGGACTTGAGCGCGTTGGCGCGCCGCGTCGTCTCCGGCATGGGCCGGCCCGCCGGCTTCTTGCGATGGACGCGGCTGACGAACCCATTCTTTTCGAGGAACGCCTCATTGGCCTTCGAGCGGTAGGCCGTGTCGGCCCAGACGGCGCTCGCGGTGTTGGTCTTGTCGAGCAGCCCCTCACGCAGCCGCGCGCCCTCGTAGGCCGCAGCGTCGGTCGCCTCCCACCGCCGGATCAGCCCATGTTCGCGGTCGATCGAGAGTAAGCGGTGGTTCGATCGTACCTACCGCGGGTTGGCGTGCGCTCGATAGTCTGACGTCGCTGAGTTGAGAGCGAGTTAGATACGTGTCGGACACTGAGCTTTTGCACAAGTCTAAAGGGGAGCCGGTTCGTCGGCTTGAGATTTTCACCGGGTCCGGACGGAGGCGCGTTTGGACGTCGGAGCAGAAGGCGGAGATTCTGGCAGAGAGCTATGAGAGCGGGGACAAAGTCTCGGCAGTCGCTCGGCGCCATGGACTGACGCCGCAGCAACTGTTCGGCTGGCGGCGCAATGCGCAGCGACGAGCTGTCCGCCGTCGAGGCGCCGCCGTCGCGGGCAGCGCGACTTTCGCGCCGGTCATAGTGGAGGCTGAGGCTTCTGCGCCATCTTCGGCGGCCTCCTGCGCCATTTCCTGGGGGACGATCGAGATTGCGCTCGGAACTGCGGTGGTGCGCGTCGGACCTGGCAGCGACGTCACGACGCTGACGAAGGTGCTGCGTGCGGTGAAGGCTGCGACGTGATTTCGGTTCCGGCAGGCGTTCGGGTTCTGGTGGCGACGAAGCCTGTCGACTTCCGACGCGGCGCCGACAGCCTCGCAGGGCTGGCGAAAGAAGAGCTTCAACGCGATCCGTTCTCCGGGACGATCTTCGTCTTCCGCTCGAAACGGGCGGACCGGTTGAAGATCTTGGCCTGGGACGGGTCTGGCCTGATTTTGTATTGGAAGCGCCTTGAGGAAGGGGCGTTTCGCTGGCCGCCGATCAGCGACGGCGTCATGCGGCTGTCGGCCTCGCAACTCGCCGCGCTCGTCGACGGCCTCGACTGGTCGCGCCTGCATGCGCGGGACACGCCGGCTCCAGCGGCGGCGTCATAAAGATTGTGCCCTGCGGCCTGATTTCTCTCCCCAACTGCGAGCAAATCTGATTCTCTTTCGCGCGTGAGCCCCAACGCGAATCAGCCTCCGCCCGACCCCCATGCGCTTGAAGCGCGCCTGGCTGCGGCGCTGGCCGAGCGGGACGCCGCGATTGCGGAGCGGGATGCGGTTCTCACCCAGAACAACCGCCTCATGCATCTGTTGCGCCAGCTTCAGCGGATGCAGTTCGGCCGCAAATCCGAGAAGCTCGATCCAGACCAGTTCGCTTTGGCGCTGGAGGATATTGAGCAGGCGGAAGCGGCCAGCGAAGCGGCGGACGACAAGCGGAATAAGGCAGCCGCAGCGGCTCAGGCCGAGAAGCGCCGGGCGAACCGCGGCGCGCTGCCAGTCCACCTTCCGCGCGTTCACGTCACGATCGAGCCCGAGGACCGGAAGTGTCCGTGCTGCCGCTCGCCGATGCATGCGATCGGCGCCGACATCTCGGAGCGGCTGGACGTGATCCCGGCGCAGTTTCGCGTGCTCGTGACGCGCCGTCCGAAATACGCATGCCGCGCCTGCGAGGAGACGGTGGTTCAGGCGCCGGCGCCCGAGCGGCTGATCAAGGGCGGCCTGCCCACCGAGGCGATGGTCGCCTCCGTGCTTGTCTCTAAATACGCCTGGCATCTGCCGCTCTACCGGCAGGCTCAGATGCTGGCCGCCCAGGGCCTCGACATCAAGCGCTCGGTGCTGGCGTTCTGGGTCGGCTACGCGGCTGCGGAACTCAGGCCGGTCTATGACCGCCTTCGGGAACTCATTCTGACGTCGGGCAAGGTCGCCGTCGACGAGACGAAGGCCCCGGTGCTCGATCCGGGCCGAGGCCGGGTCAAGGAGGGCTATTTCTGGGCGGTCGCCCGCGATGATCGGTCATGGGGCGGCAAAGACCCCCCGGCCGTCGCTTTCGCCTATGCGACCGGCCGCGGGGCGATCCATGGCCTGAAGCTGCTCGACGATTATCGGGGCGTCGTCCAGTGCGACGGCTACGCCGCCTACAAGACGATCGCCGCCAAGGCGCCTGACGGCCGGATCACGCTCGCCTTCTGCTGGTCGCACCTGAGACGCCGGTTCTTCGACCACGCCAAGGGCGAAGCGCCGATCGCCCGCGAGGCGCTCGAGAGGATCGCCGAATTCTATGCGATCGAGAAGACGATCCGAGGCCTGAGCGCGGACGAGCGTCGTCGCGTGCGTCAGGTGAAGAGCAAACCGCTTGTCATGGCGTTTAGGCCATGGCTTGAGCATCAGCTGGCGCGCGTCTCCGGCAAGTCGGGAATCGCCGAGGAGCTCCGCTATGGTCTGAACCACTGGGAAGGGCTCGTCCGCTTCCTCGACGACGGCCGCATCGAGCTCGACACGAACATCGTCGAGCGCGGCATCCGCCCGATCGTCCTCAATCGTAAGAACGCGCTCTTCGCCGGCCATGACGAGGGAGCGGAAAACTGGGCCTGCGTCGCCTCGCTCATCGAAACGTGCAAGCTCAACGACGTCGAGCCGCAGGCCTACATCACCGGCGTTCTCGACAGGCTCGTCAATCTCTGGCCTGCCTCGCGCATCGACGAACTCATGCCGTGGGCATGGGCGAAGGCGTCCGCACCCGATCGCCTCGCCGCCTGACCCGAGCGTCAACCCACCAAAGCCGTGGGACCTAAGCGCCGCTTACGATCGAGACATGGTTTTGGTAGCCGAATGTCGGAATGGCGATGTCGACCGGAGGAACCGTCCCATCCGGCCTGGCCTTGGCCTTGCTGAACTTGACCGTCCAGCGCGCGTCACGGTCCTTCTGCCGGAGCTTGGCTGGCTGGGCTTTCCAGGCCTGCGGAATGCGCCCCTCCTTGACCGCCTTCTTCTCCTCCTCGGTGTTGCGCTGCTTGGGCGCGGCGATCAGCGAGGCGTCGACGATCTGGCCGCCCATAGCGACGTAGCCAGCCTCGCGCAGCGCCGCGTCGAACCGGTCGAACAGTGGCTTAATCGCCTCGGCCCTGGTCAGCTTTTCCCGGAACAGCCAGATCGTGCGAGCGTCGGGAACCCGATCGGATAGGCTCAACCCGAGAAACCGCATGAACGACAGGCGGTCGTTGATCAGAAACTCGGTACGCTCGTCCGAGAGGGTGTTGGCCGCCTGGATCACCAGGATCTTGAACATCATCACAGGGTCGAACGGCGGTCGGCCGCCCTGCGAGCCGTCCGAGTAGGCCAGCGCCCGCGTCAGCTCGGACCGGAAAATCTCGAAATCGACCGCCGCTGCGAAAGCCTGCAACTGATCGCCGAGATCGCTCAGCCGCTTCAGCCGCTCGTCGACGTCGAAAAGTCCCCCCTGGCCGCGCATCGATTCGCCTCCCACTCCACCTGGGAGTGAATCAGAAAATGCTGGAAGGCGCGAGGTTCTTAGAAGCGTCCAACTGCGGCGGCCAGGATTGTCGCCCCGCCGCCGATTGGCGGTCTCTTCATGACCATTTAAGGGAAGTGGCGACTCCGGCAGGGCTCGAACCTGCGACCTGCCGCTTAGAAGGCGGCTGCTCTATCCAGCTGAGCTACGGAGCCGGACGCAATCAAGTCGGCCGGACCTCATGTCATGCTTCAGTGCGACCAGGGAACGATCCGGTTCGGGGCGAAATTGTCGGAATAGGACAGGATCTTGCGCGTCTCCGGCTTCGGCTCCTCGACCCGGTAGGCGACGCCGTTGCGCTCGGCGTAGGCGATCGCTTCCTCCTTGGTGTCGAAGCGCAGCTTTACTTGCGAGCGCATGTCGGCCGAGCTGGTCCACCCCATCAAGGGCTCGATCTCGCGCGGCTTTTCGGGCTCGTATTCGAGCAGCCAATCGCCCTTCGACTGCACCGACTGCATGGCGCTGCGGGTGGGCTGGTAGATGCGAGCGGTCATGACGGCCTCTAGTCTTTTCCCCAATCGTGGTCGGGGCAGCAGGATTTGAACCTGCGACCTGAAGTACCCAAAACTTCCGCGCTACCAGGCTGCGCTATACCCCGATTTTCGCCCGAGTGGCTAACACGCGAAGCGGAGTCGGACAAGGCTCAACCGGCGCGGGCGGCGGGCAAGGGCGACGGCGTGTTTACACGCCCACGCGCCCCCCGAACCGCTCCAAGTCGTCGGCGCCAAGTCGCCCCTGTCAACGGCTGGTCTATAGGACCCGCTCGCTTCCTCGCCGCAACCTCTTGGAATTGCTCAAAACCGACTCGGAAATGGCGCGCCTCACCGGAAGCTCCGCCAGACTCACTTCTCCGGCGCGACGACCCGGATGTGAAGCTCGCGCAATTGCTTGGCCGTCGCGGGCGACGGCGCGCCCATGAGCAGGTCCTCGGCGCGCTGGTTCATCGGAAAGAGCGCCACCTCGCGCAGGTTCTGCTCGCCCGCGAGCAGCATCACGATGCGGTCCACGCCCGCCGCCATCCCGCCATGCGGCGGGGCGCCGTAATGGAAGGCGCGGTACATGCCGCCGAACCGCTCAATCACGGTCTCTTCGCTGTAGTCCGCGATCTCGAACGCCTTCAGCATCGCGTCGGGACGATGATTGCGGATGCCGCCCGAGGCGAGTTCGTAGCCGTTGCAGGCGACATCGTACTGGAACGCCTTGATCGCTAGGGGGTCCCTGCCGACAAGCGCCTCGAGCCCGCCTTGCGGCATCGAGAAGGGGTTGTGCGAGAACTCGACCTTCTTCTCCTCCTCATCCCATTCATACATGGGGAAGTCGACAACCCAGGCGAATTCGAACCGGTCCTCGTCGACGAGCTTGAGCTCCTGGCCAACCTTGGTGCGCGCGAGCCCGGCGAATTTGGCGGCCTTCTCCTCCTTATCGCAGATAAAGAATACAGCGTCCCCCGGCTTGAGGCCGGCTTTTGCCGCGAGGGCCTGCTGGGCCGGGTCCGTCAAGAACTTCGCGATCGGCCCTTTGCCAAATACAAGTGTCCCATCTGGATTGTGCTTGACCTTCAATTCCCTGATGAGTTCGTCCGCGCTTAGAAGGCGGTCTGAGCCAACTATCTGTCCGGACGGATAGTCCTCAAATACGATGTAGCCTAAGCCACTCGCGCCCTCGTTCCGCGCCCAATCGTTAAGCTTATCGAAGAACGAACGCGGCTGCGCCAATGCACCAGGCGCGGGAATCGCGCGCACCACACCACCGGCCTCGATCACCTTTTTGAAAGTGTTGAAGGTCACATCGTGGCGCGCGAAAACTTCGGTGACGTCGGCGATCACGATCGGATTGCGCAAGTCAGGCTTGTCGGAGCCATATTTGCGCATCGCCTCGGAGAAGGGAATGCGCGGCCAGGGCGAGGGCGTGACCGGCTTGCCGCGGGCGAACTCTTCGAACGCGCCGCGCAACACCGGCTCCATCGCGTCGAAAACGTCTTCCTGCTCGACGAAGCTCATCTCGATGTCGAGCTGGTAGAATTCGCCGGGAAGGCGGTCGGCGCGCGGGTCTTCGTCGCGAAAGCAGGGCGCGATCTGGAAATAGCGGTCGAAGCCCGCCATCATCAGGAGCTGCTTGTATTGCTGCGGCGCCTGCGGCAGCGCGTAGAACTTGCCCGCATGCAGGCGCGAGGGCACGAGGAAGTCGCGCGCGCCTTCCGGGCTCGAAGCGGTGAGGATCGGCGTCTGGAACTCGAAGAACCCCTGCCCCTTCATGCGTCTGCGAAGCGAATCAATAACTTGACCGCGCAGCATGATATTCTGGTGAAGCTTCTCGCGCCTGAGATCAAGGAACCGGTACCGGAGCCTTGTATCCTCGGGATAGGGCTGGTCGCCGAACACCGGCAGCGGCAGATCGCCAGCTGGCCCTAGCACTTCGATCTCGGTTATGTAAACCTCGATGAGGCCAGTCGGCATTTCGGGATTTTCGGTGCCAGGCGGGCGCTTGCGCACGCTCCCGTCGACCCGAATGACGAATTCCGAGCGCAGCTTCTCCGCTTCGCGGAAGGCGGGCGAATCGGGATCGACCACGCATTGGGTCAGGCCGTAATGGTCGCGCAGGTCGACGAACAGCAAGCCGCCGTGATCGCGGATGCGATGGCACCAGCCAGAAAGCCGAACGTCGGCGCCGTCCTCGGCGAGGGTCAGGGCGCCGCAGGTATGGGTGCGGTAGCGATGCATGATTATTGGGTCTTTTCGCGTCAGGCGACGTTGCGCCGCTGCCTAACCGAAAATGGACAAAGGGGAAAGCGCGAAGTCGTCGACCCGGGCGCGCGCTTGATGTCTCTTCCGATAGCACCGGCCACGGATTCCGGCGCGACACGGCGCGGGTCTCCGGCAATAAGCGGCTAAGCGCGCCGGGCGGCCGGGCTTGAATTTATGGGTATCATTACCTAAAGATGTAAAATTCATGTGACAAGTTGCGCAAAAGCGTATAGCGATCTCAAATTGCCCAGGCCTTGGGAGTGCATCATGACGAGCGAATTGGAGAATTCAAACGCTGGAACGCAGCGCACTCGCCGCAACCTCATAAAGATGGGCGCGATTGCGGTCCCCGCGACGTTGGCAGCAGCTCGTTTGGCTTCTGCCAAAACGGTTTGTGGTCCTTTTGGGCATATCTGCGTCACCTTCGGTAATTGCTTCCTGAAGGGAACAAGAATTCTGACAGCCGAGGGCGAGCGCAATATCGAAGACGTCGTGATCGGTGATTTGCTGCCGACAATGTTCGGTGGACTTCGTCCGATCCAATGGATTGGACGCTATTCTCTCAAGAAGAGCGATCCGTCGAGGGCCTGGGTCAAGGCGGCGCTGCCGGTTCGTATCGCCCGATCCGCTCTTGCGCCGGATGCGCCGCATGCCGATCTCATTGTCACCGCGTCCCATTGCCTGTGGATCGACGGCGCGTTGGTTCCGGCCGAGATGCTGGTCAACGGCGCGACCATCACGCGCTATGAGCCCGAGGGCGACGAGTTGGAGTTTTTCCACATCAAGCTCGAGAGCCATGACGTGGTTTACGCGGAAGGGGTTCCGACCGAGACGCTCTTTGAATGTCGATGAGTCGTTCGTCAATTTCGCCGAGTACCTCCGTCAATGTGGAACGCCAGCGGCGGACGAGGCTCGCTGCGCTCCGTATGTCCACACTCAGGGCGGACGCGCCGAGTTGATGTCGAGACTCCGCAGCGCCCTCTCACCGTGGCTTGATCTGCGAAATCACGCTGACGTGGTCCGCGACCGGTTGGAGGAAGGCGCTTACGACCTCGTCTGAGCAAGGTCACGCCAAGCGGGGGCGAAACGTCGCACTGTAAGGGCAGCCTTTCGGCGGCCCTTTTCGATTCGGGGCGCGCATCAGGATCAGATTGCCGCAAGCGCGGGCCTCATTTAGTGTTGGCGTCAAGATAGGCGCTCGGCGCACGGCAGCCGCTCGCCTTCGTTCGAACGAGAATCGCTCATGACCGCTTCGTCCCCTGTCCCCGCATCCCCAGAGCTCTTCAGACGCGCGGACGACAACGGCGTCGTCACTTTGACCCTGAGCACGCCGCATAACCTCAACGCGCTGAGCCTGGCCATGATCGAGGCGCTCATCGCCGAGCTCGACTCGATTGCCAGCGACGACAGCGCGCGCGTCGTGGTGCTGGCCGGCGAGGGATCAGCGCTCAGCGCCGGCCACGACCTCAGGGAAATGCAGGCGCACCGCAATGACTGCGACAGAGGCCGCAGCTATTACGTGGAGCTGTTCGCGCGCTGCGCGAACCTCATGCAGGCCATCGTCGCGCTGCCGAAGCCGGTCATCGCGGCGGTCGAGGGCGTCGCGACCGCGGCCGGCTGTCAGCTGGTCGCGGCCTGCGATCTGGCGATTGCGGGGGAGCGCGCCCGCTTCGGCCTGTCGGGGGTGAATTTTGGCCTGTTCTGCTCGACCCCGCTGGTGGCGGTCGGGCGTGCAATACCCCGCAAGCGCGCGATGGAGATGGCGCTGACCGGCGGGCTTTATAGCGCCGCGGAAGCCGAGCGCTTCGGTCTGGTCAACCGCATCGTAGCCGAGGGCCATGCGCTCGAGGAAGCCGAGGCGCTGGCCAGAACCATCGCGCGCCAATCCGCCCCGACTTTGGCGATCGGCAAGCGCACGTTCTACGCCCAGATTGAGCGGCCGCTCGACGAGGCCTACGCCGTCGCCTCGCTGGCGATGATCGACAATCTCGCCGAACGCGACTCGGTCGAGGGCATCGGCGCCTTCCTCGAGAAGCGTCGGCCGACGTGGGGGAGAGACGCCGGCGATTGACGGAGGCGGCGCGCGCGGCCGCGGTTCGGCCCGGCGGCCAAATAAATCCAAGCAAAACCAAGTAGAACCAAACAATTTTGCTTGGTTTAATTTGGTTTTATTCGTTCGAATCGGGACTTTTCAATCGGTTACGGCGAATCCAAATAAAAATTTCCGGCGCTAGCTCAGGCTCTGTAGATAACGTCAAAAGCGCGCTCTGTCTCCATTTCCGACTCCATTTTGCAGGTCAGCCCGTGTTGGCTCCCGCGAATACAAAACTTATAACACAGTTTTCGTCTTTTCCAAAGGAAATTCGCTCCGGCGTCGTCCCGCCTTGTGCGCAACCGCCACCGGCTGATGGACCGCTCGCCTCAGCGCGGGGGGCCTTTCTATCCGATCCCGGCAAGAATCCAGCCTTCGATACATCTGACAAGCACTGGGAGTGTGTGTTACTCCGGTCGTCTCATGGTAAGGCCTGATCCTCATCCACTCGACTTCGACTGGCGCTTCGACGCGCCTTCGATTGAAAGCTTGGCGCGACGCATTCCGAAAGGCCGCACCCTGCTGCTGGGCTGCCCCTCTGTGGCAGAGGCTATCGCGGGCGCGGGACAGGAAGTGACGCTCATCGATTGGCAACCGCTGCCAAATATTTCCAGCGACGTCGAGCATATCCGAGCAGACCCTTCGATCAGGCCAATTGATTGACCGATCTACAGTTGCCAAGCGGCACAAGGAGGGACAAAATTAAGTTGCACTGATTCCAAAGAATGAGTCGGAAAATGCAAAAGCCCGGATTGGACGGCCGCCATCGTGACAAGGACGGCGAGATTCAGCAAAAGCGCAGCGACACCCTCAACAAAAATCTATCGAAACCCATCCCTCAATTTTCGCCCGACACGACGCTCGGCGAAATGAGGAAGAAGACGGGTAAAATCAGTGAAACTGCCGTGAGGCGAGCGGCAGCTAAACTAGCGAAAAAGTAGGGGCCGCCGCGCTAGCGCGCAGCGCCTAGCCTCGCGCCCGCCGTCGCAACCTCGGACCGCCGGCAATGGCCCTCATCAGCCTTCCTCTCGGCGCTGTCGGCCTGCTTCGCCTTGACCCGCGCCAAAGGCGCGGCGGTCCGAAGCCCGTCGCCGCCGGCCGCGGTCGGCAAGCTCTCGGCGGTCAGTTCACGAAATCGCCCTCGAAGTTGAAGAGCAGCAACTCAGAAACGCTCAGGCGCCTGCGGTCGACTTCGCACAAAAAAGCCCTGCGCAGGGAGGGCGGCGCAGGGCAACAGCGCGCTTGGGCTGGGGGGCAAGGATAGCGCGCTGAACGCCAGAAACACGACTGGCGCGGAATTGTTCCGTCGGCGCGCTCGGGGCGCGAAAGCCGCCCCATGAGTGGAGGCTCCTAAGCCGCCAGCTCGGCCTTGACCCGCGCCCCGGTCGCCAGCCCAAACCCGTTGCCGGCGGCCGGTCGGGAAGGCCGCGGCCGAACAAATTGGTGGACCAGCGTGCGGGGAAAAAGCCCGCGAAGGGCAGCGCGCGCTTAGCGACCCGGGGCGCGAAAAAAGGCTTTCTTCGCCACCGCGTCATCTAATTCCTCTGGGGCCAGCAGGACGATCGTCCTGCTCACGATCGCCCCGCTTTCGTTGCCGGCAAGCGAAAACGCCGCCGCGCTCGCATTGTCGGGCAGGTCAGCGATGAGGAAGCAGTCCACTTCCCCAAACGCGAAATACATCGATTCCAACTTGCCGCCGAGCTCCTCGAGATGCTTCCTGGCGGCGGCTCGTCGGCCAACACCGCCTTCCCTTGCGAGGCCGCCAGCGCCGTCCGAACTATAGCGCGCTTCGAACAAGTATTTCGGCATTGCGTCCTCCCGACCGTCGCCGCGCCGACCTTCCGCTCGCTGCGGGTGCGAGCTTGAGCCTGGCTACCGAGGCAACGGCGCGTCCAACCGCTACCAACAGAGATTTCTAAATGTCTGTGATCCAGCTCACATGCTCTGAGCAATTTAAGACGTGCTTTGGGATGGCGCCCCGGCTCATCTAGCGTCCCGGATTCGCAGTTCGTTCGATTAACAGTGGACGTCGACTGACGCGGCGAACCCACCGGCCTCGTCCTGAGCGAGCGAGGCGAAGTCTCGCGTCTCGAAGGATGCTCCAGAAGGCGGCGCCCGACCGGCGCGTACTGGAGCGTCCCCTTCGACAAGCTCAGGGAAAGATTTCGAGGGCGCTTCGCGGCGCCCTGAGGCGCGAGGGGCGTTGGGATGAAATGCGCTGAACTTCAGAATCGGGACACTAGGCGCCGTTCCGATGCCGGTTTGCCAGCTGCCCTCGGCCGTCGCCGCAGGGCTTTAAAGCGGGCGCCGGTCGTGGTCGGGGTGTAGAAAAGCCCCGCGGAGGGAGGGCTCGACCGCGGGGCGGCGCGCTCCTGGGCTGGGGGGCTTGAATCGGAGCGCAACCAACTTTTACGCGGCCCGCGCGGGATTGTTCCCGCACAGCGTCAGTTTTTTGATCTGCTCTCGGCGGGGCCGTCAGCGCCAACCCTCTTGCTGGCCCGTCTTGCCTGCGCCGTCACGATTGTCGTTGGCGAAATAGGAAATTCCCCCAGGCTTGCCGGCCGGTTTCACCCGGGTGAGATGCGGCGCCCTGACGGCCAAACAGCCCGCCGCCGGTCACATTAGCCCGTCTCTTAGCATGAAAAGAAACAACAACTTGCACACGGTTAGATCGGCGGGCCGCCAAGTCAAATACTGTTTTGTATTGATATTATTGGGTATAATTACCTAGTTAAAGTTCCTGGGTAGTTCTACCTAGGAACTTAGCCTGAGTGTAAGGTGACGTGTTGCAGGCGATCTGCGGGACAATTTCAAACTCGGAGCAAATACGTCATGAAACGCATGCTGTTGATATCCGTCTTCGCGATGGTCGCTGCGGCCGGGTCCGCCAGCGCGGACCCGGTGACTTCCAGCGACCTGCTCAAGGCGCAGGACAACGGCAAGGAGTGGCTCACTTACGGCCGTGATTACCGCAACTGGCGGTTTAGCCCGCTGTCTGAAATCGCTCCCGACAACGCCTCGAAGCTTGCGCCCGTATGGGCGATGTCCACCGGCGGACAGTTCGGCGGCCTCGAAGCGACGCCGCTCTTCCGCGACGGCGTCCTCTATTTCACCGCTGACTACGCCCGCACCTTCGCCGTCGACGCGAAGTCCGGTAATATTCTGTGGCGCTACGAGCCCGAGTATGGCGATGGATTCAACGCCATGCTTTGTTGCGGGCCTATCAGTCGCGGCGTGGCGCTCGCAGGGGATCTGGTCATCGTCGCCCGGCTCGATGCGCGACTGGTCGCGCTGAACCGCGCGGACGGCAAGATCGTTTGGGATGTGCCGATCGACGACTGGAAACGCGGCGTGACTACAAATTCGGCGCCGCTCGTCGTGAAGGATCATGTCATCATCGGCGTCTCGGGCGGCGAGTACGGCGTTCGCGGATATCTGAAGTCGTTCGAGGCGAAGACCGGCAAACTGGAATGGCAGACCTACACCATTCCGGCGCCCGGCGAGCCGGGCAGCGAGACCTGGCCGAAGGACGATTCGTGGAAGACTGGCGGCGGGCCGACCTGGCTGACGGGAAGCTACGACGCCGACACCGATACGCTTTACTGGGGCGTCGGCAATCCAGGCTCGTGGCAGGCGGACCAGCACCCGGGCGACAACCTCTGGACCGACTCCATGCTGGCGCTCGACCCCAACACCGGCAAGATCAAGTGGGGCTATCAGTACACGCCGAACGACGGTTGGGACTATGACGGCATGGCGACCCCGATCCTCGTCGACACCACGATCGACGGCAAGCCCACGAAGGCGGCGGTCGTCGCCAGCCGGAACGGCTTCTTCTACGCCATTGACCGGAGCGACGGCCATTTCCTCTATGCGATCCCCCTCGTCGAGGGCATCAACTGGACGACCGGGCTCGATCCGAAAACCGGCAAGCCGACGATCAACGCGGCCATGAAGCCGCTCGCCAACGGCAAGACGGTGGAGAAGATCATTCCCGGTCTCGAGGGCGGCACCAACTGGTTCCCGCCGGCCTACGATCCGTCGTCCGGCGTTCTCTTCGTCGCCGTCAATCAGTGGGGGATGGGGCTGACCTCATGGGAGAAGGGGAAGCTGCAATATAAGCCCGGCGACGTGTATCAGGGCGTCGACTATCAGATGTACCGGATGGGCGATACGATCGGCCATCTCAAAGCGATCGACGTCGCGAACAAGAAGGTTCTCTGGGACGCGCCGAGCCCGCTGCCTTTATTCTCGGGACTCCTCGCGACCAAAGGCGGCGTCGTGTTCACCGGCGACCAGCGCGGCCGTCTGCTTGCCTACGATTCGAAGACCGGCAAGGAGCTTTGGAAGTTCCAGACCGGATCGGCGATCAACGCTTCGCCCATCACCTACGAGCTCGACGGAAAGCAATATGTCGCGATTCTATCCGGACTCGGCGGCGATCCGAGCTTCTACTATTCAGCGCCGAAGGGCGGAATGCTGTGGGTGTTCGCGATCGACGGCAAGGTGGATGAGGGCGGCATGTACAATGCGCAGGTGATCGACAAGATGCTGCCCGCCGCGAAGCCCTGATCCTTGCATGCGCGTCTCTGCGATCTATGGCTCTGTTTTCTTCCTATCGTTAGGCGCGGCGATGGCGCTCTTAACGATGAGCCGCGGCCTCGCGGATGACGAGCTGACGGATCCCTTCCTTGGCCAGCCGGACGCCATCGCCGCCGGCCGGGTCACCTACGCCAGCAAGTGCTACGTTTGCCACCACAGCGCGGGCGCCCGGGGGCCGAATCTCTTCGCCACCAAGCTCAGCGATCAACGCTTCTTGGAAACCGTGATCCAGGGCCGCAAGGGAACGCAAATGCCGGCCTTCGGCCTGCGCCTGTCGCTGGACGAGGTTTGGCAGATTCATGCGTTCGTCAAGTCGACCGACCATTATTGAGGCGACCGGCCTTTTCGACACCCACGGCGGTTGGAAAAGCGCGGGAACCACGCAGACGGCCCGGTCAAGCCGCGCGGAGCCGCTTTGAGCTTCGCCCAATTCCTAGAGACCAACAACCGACTCTATGAGGGCGAGGAAAGCGGCGCACGCCAATTATGTGGAGGAAAACAGCAGCCCTAACGTCTGGTTTTCGAACCTAACCGGCGGTTAAACTGGTTCGCATTCTGCAAAGGAGCATGGAGGGTGACCAACGGAGTGACCCCCCGACTGCCGACGGCCACCGGATTCGCCGCGAGACGGGCGGTTGTCGCACTTCGGAATCACAACATTGACCCGACGGCCTTGCTGGAGCGTTTCGGCCTGTCCGAACAGGAGGTGAACGAAGATCAAATTCGCGTCTCCGCTGCTGCGCAGGCCAGGTTCCTTGAAGCCGTTGCTGAGGCGCTGCACGACCCGGCGCTCGGTTTCCACCTTGCGACAGAAGTAAACCCGCGCGCGGTGGGGTTGCTGTTCTACGTCGCCTCCGCAGCGAAGGATCTTGGCGAGGCGATAGAGCTCTTTGCGCGCTATCTCCGGATCGTAAACGAAGCCGTTCGCGTAAAACTCACGCGACGGAACAGCGACCTCGTCGTCGAGCTTCACCTCGCGGGCGTCCCGAGGTTTCGGGCGGGGCACAACGCTGAGTTTGGAATCGCGGTTATCGTGAAAAGTCTACGAGAGATCACAGGCCGGAATGTTCGCCCGACAAAAATAACCTTTGCCCATATGCGCAGCTCGGGCTTCCCGGAGTTTGAGCGGTTCTGCGGCTGTCCGGTCGAATTTGGCGCGTCTTCCGATGAACTCGTTTTCTCCAATCAAAGTCTCGCTGCGCCTCTCATTACGGAAGACACGCACTTGCTGGACGCGCTTCGACCCATTTGTGAGGAGGCGGCCCGGCAGCGCGAAACCGCGCCGGGGAGCGTACGCGCTTTAGTTGAAAGCGAGGTGCAAAAGTTGCTGCCGCACGGCAGAGCGCAAAGGCACAATGTTGCGAAGAAACTAGCCATGAGCACGCGAACGCTAGCGCGGAGATTGGCTAGCGAGGACACGACCTTCGAGGAGGTTGTGGACGAGTTGCGGCGGACCCTCGCTCTGCAATACGTTAAGACTCACAGCATATCGCTCTCTCAGATTGCCTGGCTGCTCGGCTACGAAGGAGGCACGTCCTTCAATCACGCCTTCAGGCGTTGGACGGGCGGTCCGCCCTCGGCGGCGCGCGCAGAGAGACTGCTTCCAGCGCCTGCGTGATCCGTCGCGCAAATCAAATCGCATGCCGCCAGGACCTAAGATTGGCACGAGAAAACAGAATCTTGGCCCTGGCGGTCAGTTGAGCGGTTCCTAAAAACTGTATCTACCGCGGCTCGATCATGGGAAGTCCCCGCGGTCAAGCCAAGGCGGCTTCCCGCCGCCCGCAGTAGAAGGAACACGCTCAAAATGGCCGCCCCCGCCATCTACGAGGACAATTTCGGCTTTTGGGACATCGACGGACAAGAGGAGCAAGCATTCTTCGAGTACGTCCAGCGCCAGAGCGTGCAGAAAACTTGCGATCGTTGCGATCGCCTCGCACGGCTCATGCCGGCCAAAACACTGTGCGCGTCCTGCGTCACTGCGCTAGAATGCGGCGCCCCAGCCTCGATGAGCAAGTACTGACCTGAGAACGCCAATTAAGGAAGCAACCGGCCGCGCGGTCGCGAACGCCCTGTTCGCGACCCTGGCGCTGTACGCGGTTGAGGGCGCCCATGCGGCGCCCGACGATCGGCCGATCGCCGTCACCCCCGACAATTTCGTCCGCGCCGAGTCGGATCTTTATTTCAGCGGCGTGGTGAAGGACGGGGGCTTCGGCAAATTCATGCATCGCCGTGAACCGACGTCGATCGCCAAGCAGACCGTCATCAGGATGAACCGCGACACGCTCTACTCGGCGGCGGTGTTCGACCTTGACGCGGGTCCGGTCACCATCACCCTGCCCGATTCCGGCAAGCGCTTCCTGTCGATGCAGGTCATCGATGAAGATGAATATTCGCCGGAGGTCGTCTACGGCGCCGTTGTCCGCACGCTGAAGAGAGAGGAGATCGGCACGCGCTACGTCATCGTCGCCATTCGCATCTTCGTCGATCCGAACGATCCGAAGGATGTTGAGGCGGTCCATGCGCTGCAAGATGCGATCAAGATCAGCCAGCCGGGCGGTCCCGGGACATTCAAGATTCCAAATTGGGATGCATCGAGCCAGGTCAAGGTTCGGGACGGCTTGCTGAGCCTCGCTGCGACTGTCCCCGACACCAAGGGCATGTTCGGCCCGAAAGGCAAGGTCGACCCGGTGCGGCATCTGATCGGATCGGCGGCCGCGTGGGGCGGCAATCCTGAAGAGGACGCCCTCTATCTGAACGTGACGCCCGCCCACAACGACGGCAAGACCATCTACAAACTTAGCGTCAAGGACGTGCCGGTCGACAGCTTCTGGTCGATCAGCGTCTATGACGACAAGGGCTATTTCGTCGCCAATCCGCAGAACGCCTATTCGCTCAACAATCGCATCGCAAAGCCGGGCGACGACGGATCGTTCGCCATCCAGTTCGGCGGTTGTGACGGCGCGATCCCCAATTGCCTTCCCGTCCCGCCCGGATGGAACTATCTGGTGCGCCTCTATCGTCCCAAGCCTGAGATCTTGAGCGGCGCATGGACATTTCCTGAGCCGCAGGCGGCGCGATAGTTCGGCCAAGCTGGGGCGGTCCAGTGGCCGCCATGCGCGGCGCAAAGCGCGACATCCCACCGCATAGCGACGCGCCTGCAAAAGCGCGCAGCCCCAAGTTGATTGACTTTTGCGCAATTTGATCTATGCGGAAATGCGCCGAGAGCGAACGAAGGCTCAGGCGCGGCGCGAGGCTTGCGCGTCGGGACCAGCGGACGCATTGACGCGGTCCATCGAGGCCCCCATATCCCAACCGAGCGGATGCGAGGCATTCGCGCAAGCGAGAACAGATGAAATTTAACGAACTCGGCCTGAGCGAGAAAGTGCTCAAAGCCGTTGAAGCGTCGGGCTACGACACGCCGACGCCGATCCAGGAACAAGCCATTCCCTACGCCCTGCAAGGTCGCGACGTCTTGGGCATCGCTCAGACGGGGACCGGCAAGACAGCCGCCTTCACCCTGCCGATGCTGTCGCTGCTGGAGCGCGGCCGCGCTCGCGCCCGCATGCCGCGCACCCTCATTCTGGAGCCGACGCGCGAGCTCGCCGCCCAGGTCGAAGAGGCGTTCGGCAAGTACGGCGTCAACCACAAGCTGAACCTTGCGCTCCTGATCGGCGGCGTCTCGTTCGGTGATCAGGAAACCAAGATCGCGCGCGGCGCCGACGTCGTCATCGCCACTCCCGGCCGCCTGCTCGATTTCACCGAGCGCGGCGGCCTGCTCCTGAACGCGATCGAGATCCTGGTCATCGACGAAGCCGATCGGATGCTCGACATGGGCTTCATTCCGGACATCGAGCGCATCTGCAAGCTGGTGCCGTTCACGCGCCAGACGTTGTTCTTCTCGGCGACCATGCCGCCGGAAATCACTCGCCTCGCCGATGCGTTCCTTCAGAATCCGGTGCGCGTCGAGGTCTCCCGCGCCGCCACCACCGCCGAAAACATCACCCAGACGCTCGTTCCGTCGGGCGGATCGCCGGAAGAGAAGCGCTCGACCTTGCGGCGCATCATCCGCGGCGCCGACAATTTCAAGAACGCGCTTATCTTCTGCAACCGCAAGCGCGACGTGCAGGTCGTGTACCGTTCGCTGCAGAAGCACGGCTTCTCAGTGCTGGCGCTGCATGGCGATCTCGACCAGCGCATGCGGACGGCGGCGCTCGACGCATTTCGCGCCGGCGAAGTCCAGCTCCTGGTCTGCTCCGACGTCGCCGCCCGCGGTCTCGACATTCCCGACGTCAGTCACGTGATCAACTACGACGCGCCCCATCATTCCGAGGATTACGTTCATCGCATCGGGCGGACGGGACGCGCGGGCAAGTCGGGCCAAGCGCTGACCATCGTGTCGCGCATCGATCAGAAGGCGGTGGCTGAGATCGAGAAGCTCATCGCCCGCAAGATCGACTGGCAGGAGGGCGCGCACTTGCCCCCCGAAGACGAAGCCGAGGCGCCGCGGCGAGAGCATTCGCCCCGCGGGCGCGGCGGCGGCGCCCACCGGCGACCCGAGCGCCCGGCGCCGGTCGAAGGCGGCGAGCGTCTTCGGCAGGCCGAACATCGACCCGATTCGCGCCGCCACCGCGCCGCGCGTCCTCCGGAAGAGCGGCTCGCCGCGGATCAGGAACGAGCCTCAACCTCGCCAGCCGCCAAATTCGCCGACCCCTCGCCGCGCCGCGACCGCCCGCCGCGCGAGCGCGCCGCCGCTGGTTCGGCCAACCGCGAGCCTGCTCGCCCGCACGATTTCGCCGACCGGGCGCCCCGCCAGGAGCGTCCGCGGCGCGACGCGAGCGCAGCCGCGGCGGGATAACGACGCGCCAGTGATCGGGCTCGGCGATCACGTGCCCGATTTCCTCCTGCGCCCGGTGAAGGCGCGCGCCCGGGCGACGCCCGAGCCGATCGAAGCGGAAGAATGACAACGGTCGCGCCGGGTCCGGCTCCCGCGCTGGCTTAAGGGACCGGATCGGAACGAGAACCGGGGATGGCCAGGATCGGTCTCTATACGAGTTTGATTATCGTGGCCTTTGGCGTTGTGGTCCCTTTTTTCATTTTCAAGCTTGGCCGCTTGATTGGATTTGCGCCTCTTTTCGTCCTGGCCTTTTTGGTTGGTCTTGGCTACGGCGCGCTGAAAGCGGAATACCCGTGGTCGGAAGGCTCGCTCGGAAACGCCCCGTTCATGGCGGCGAGCGTGCTCGCATGGGTCGCCTATGTTGGGCTGAGTTATAGCGCAGCCAGCTCTGTCAGCCGGACGGCATCATGGTTTCGTAAGCAATAGGCGCGCCTACGCGCCTTGGGCCGCAAGCTATCTCGACTTCGCGCGACTTTCCGCGGGTAGCTTCGATTTCCCCTTGCGCTTCGCCTTGGCGTCGGCTGCGCGCCGCGCCGCCTCCAGACCCATACTCGCCCAGCGCCGCAGCTCCTCGGCCTCCTCATGCGCGATTGCGGGCAGGCACCAGAAAGACATTGACGCCGGCTTGCCCTTCATCAGGTAGGTGAACGGAGCAGAACCGGCCGCTGAAAAGCTCCGCTGTGAGAGAGCATCGGCTTTGAGGAACACTTCGCCATCCGCTTCGATGGCGAAACACAAACCTTCTGCATAAACGCCAGCGCCGCCGAACATCCGCCGCACTGTAACTGGCCCGAACGGCTGAAACAGCTCTTTCAGGCCTTCCACGTCCATGCGGCTTTGTTCAGGCTGGTGCGTGAAGCGCCTCGGGGCTCGCGGGGGTGATCGCGACGCTCTCGCCACAGCCACAGGCCGAGGTCTCATTGGGATTGGAGAACGCGAAAGTGGCCGACAGGCGGTCGACCTTGAAATCCATCTGCGAGCCGAGCAGAAACAGCACCGCCTTCGGATCGATCAAGAGCTTGACCCCCTTGTCCTCGACCACTTCGTCGAGGGGCGAGACCGTATCGGCCAGCTCCATCGTATAGGACATGCCGGCGCAGCCGCCGTTTTTCACCCCGACCCGCAGACCTGCAACCGGTTTGCCCGCCGCTTCGGTCAGTTCGCGCACCCGCGCCGCCGCCGCGTCGGTCAAAGTCATCACCTGTCGCCGTAACAGTCGGGACGCCATCTCAAGTCTCTCCGTCGCCCGGTTCAGGGCCTACTTGGTTGCCCCATATATAGCATCAGGCAGGCCGGTTTGACAGGGCGACCCCCGCTTTCACCGCAATTCGCGCAAACGGCTCGCCCAAGGCAAGCTTATCTGGGAACTGCCCACACAATCCAAAAGGCGAGCACGGCGACCGCGCCTGCCACGACCAAAACCGAGCGGGGTCCGACGACGAAGTAGATGTAACTGCTTCGGTTGGCGGACATCATGATCGCGAGCGCCATGAGAATGCAGCCGATGGCTATTAAGACGACGTTCATGGGATTCGCCCTGCGAGCCGCGTAAGCAAAGCGCCGTCGGGCGCAAAATTCAAGCCCTTGAGTGTAGAATTATGTCCCAAGTCTGCAGGCCGCACATCGCGGCGTTTGCGCGCAGCCCGGTTCGTGCTAGGCGTAAACATGGCCTCCCAGCGCCCTGCCAAGACCACCAAGCCCCTCCTGACCATGCACGACTGGGAGGCGAAGCATTACGTAATGGCTGCCGTGATCATCCTCGTAGTCATGGGGCTGTTCGCCTATAGTTGGTCATGAAGCTCGTCCCTTCGACGCGGCGTCCTGGGCGGCGCGAATTGGCGATGCAGTCACGCCGCCGTTGAAGCCTGACGGTATCAGACCCCGCATCCTCAACAAGACTTAGCCCGTCCTTGTGGCAAAGCCTCGGCCCTTCACAAACTGGATTCCCCTTGCCGCCGCTCGAAAGCCAAGCCGACCTCCTCCGCCGCATCGCCGAGGCGCTTGAGCGCGCCGCGCCCCCTGCCCCAGCGAAGCCCGATTTCGAGGCGGCCGAGGCATTCATCTGGCGCGCCGACCGCGGCGCGCTGGCGCCGGTTAAGCGCGTCAATCGCGTCGACCTTTCGCTTCTGCGCGGCATCGACCGGGTGCGCGGCCTTTTGGTCGAGAACACCCAGCGCTTCGCCCGCGGCTTGCCCGCCAACAATGCGCTGCTGTGGGGCGCGCGCGGCATGGGCAAGTCGTCGCTGGTCAAGGCGGCGCACGCCGCCATCAACCGCGAGAAGGACGTCGGCGGGCGGCTCAAGCTGGTCGAAATCCATCGGGAGGACATCGATGGCCTGCCGGCGCTGATGGGCGTCATGCGCGAGGCGCCCTATCGCTTCATCGTCTTCTGCGACGACCTTTCGTTCGACGCCGGCGACACGTCCTATAAGTCGCTCAAAGCCGCGCTCGAGGGCGGCATCGAAGGCCGTCCGGCGAACGTGCTCTTCTATGCGACCTCGAACCGCCGACATCTCATGCCGCGCGAGATGATGGATAACGAGCGTTCGACCGCGATCAATCCGGGCGAAGCGGTCGAAGAGAAGGTGTCCCTGTCCGACCGGTTTGGCCTCTGGCTCGGCTTCCACCATTGCAGCCAGGACGACTATCTCGCGATGGTCCACGGCTACGCCAAGCACTTTCGCCTCGACCCGCCGGCCGATCAATTCGAGGCGCAAGCGCTCGAATGGGCGACGACGCGCGGCGCCCGCTCAGGACGCACCGCCTGGCAGTTCATTCAGGATCTGGCCGGCCGGCTCGGCAAACCGCTCGATGCGGCGAACTGATCGCGCGGGTCGAGGGCTTTCGCTTGCATCGCTCTCCGTGTCCGTTCGGGGGCGAATCAAAAGCGGCGGGCCTTTCTTTGGACCCGCCGCCCTCATAGGCCGCTCGAAGGGATCAGGAGTGTGTCGGGGATTCCTCGGAGATCGGCCTCGTGGAGGTCCGGTGGAGGACCGGACCTCGCCACTCTTGGCCTGGCCCTCAGAGCCCGGCGAGATAGCTCGTCGGATCGACCGGCGTCGATCCCTTGCGCAGTTCGAAGTGCAGCTGCGGCGAATTGACGTTGCCGGTGTCGCCCGACTTGGCGATCACCTGCCCGCGCTTGACCGTTTCGCCGCGCTTCACGTCGAGTTCGCCATTATTGCCATAGGCTGTGACGAAGCCGTTCGGATGCTTGATGAGGACGAGGTTGCCGTATCCCTTGAGTTCGTCGCCCGAGTAGACGACGACGCCGCTCTCCGCCGCGCGCACGGAAGTGCCCGAGGGTACGGAGATGTTGATGCCGTCGTTGCCGCCAGCCTTAAACCCCTGGATGATGCGGCCGCGCGCCGGCCAGCGGAATTCCGGCTCGGTTCCGGCCGCGTCGGCCTGAGCCCCGGTCAGCGGGACCTTCGATTGTGATGCGCCGGATTCGAGGTTGCCCGTCGGCGTCTTATCGATCGACGGCTTTTTGGCCTCTGACGACTTGGACGGCTCGACTTCGGCGACTGCCGCGCCCTTGGACTCTCTAGCGTCCTTCGACGCAGACCTCTCCGCCTCCTTGTCGGCCTTCTCCGCTTTGGCGGAAGCCCTCTCTTTCTCTTTGTCCTTCCTGGTCTTGGAGGACTTGGACGGCTCAGCATCGGCGACGTCCCTGTCTCGCTTTTTCTCCGCCTTCTCGCTTTCAGCGCTGGCGACGGCGCGGCTATCGGCATGATAGACGGGCACCACAAGGCGCGTCCCGCTCTTCACCTCAGAGGCGCTGGAAAGCCCGTTGGCGGAAAGAAGCGCCGCGGCTGGCACGCCGTAGCGTCCGGAAATCGTGTCCAGCGTCTCGCCATTGCCGACGACAATCGGCGAGCCGCCCGCGGCGGTCCAACCCGCGGCCGATCCGCCAACCGCTTGCGGCCTTGCGAGCGAGGCGGTGCGCGTCCCAGGCGCGACGGTCGCGCCTTGCGCGAGCGGCGACGTCGTCACGCCAGGAGTCGGCGCGGCGTGGGTCGTGTTGCTCGCGAACGGATTGGAGAAAGGACTGTCGCTTTGGGAAAAGCGCGTGACGTCGGACGAACATCCCGACAGAAAAAGAAGGCCCAGCCCGGCCAGCGCAAGACGCGGAAAAGCGCGTCCTCTTGTTCCCGCAACGCAATCACTCATCGGCTTCCACCCACGCCCACGCAACTGCACATTGAATGGAGTTTGCGCCGATCGAGTTAAGGGAAGGTTTAAGATAAATCGCCGGTTGATAATTATGTCGAAATCCGCACGTCGAACGCGCGCGTTGCGGCTAGAGAGCGCGGGCCAGCCCGTGCTCGAGCGGCCTCATCCCGCGCGCTGGCCCCATGTCCCCCGCTTCGATGGTTCGGCTCAAAGTATCGGTCAGCCTGACGATACGCTGTTCGCCTCGGTCCGGGCCGGCGACCACCGCGACCAGAATCCCGCCCGGGCGAATGAGGCGGCGAAAAGCCTCGCCCGGCGGATCGATGAGGGCCTGCACGAGAACCCGATCGAACTGTTCTCCCTTGAGGTGCTGCTCGAATCCGTCCGCCCAATCCACCGTGACATTGGCGAGTCCGAACGCCTTGATCCTTGCCGACGCCTCGACCGCCAGCGTCTGGAACCGCTCAAGCGAGACGATCGTATTCGCAAGCTGGGCGAGCAACGCAGCGCAATATCCTGTTCCGGTTCCTATTTCGCAGACACGATGTGCGGGCTTAAGCTCGAGCGCGGCGATCATGGCCGCGACGATCGAAGGCGGCGGCGAGGTCTGTCCGCAACCGATCGGCAGCGCAATGTCGCGCCCGGAAATGTCGGCGAACCTCGGCGGCATAAAAAGGGCGCGCGGCGCGCGCTCGAGCGCTCGCAGAAGCTCGAGGTCATTGATGCCGCTCGCTCGCATGGCGAGCGTGAACTGGGCGCGTTCTTCTGATTCGGCCACGGTCATGACGGGTCCTTATCCCGCCGATGTCGTTTCGTTTGCGTCAACGCTTTGCAAAGGCCTCCTCGAGTCGCAGACGCGAATCATGGTCGGTGAGATCGAGCCTGAGCGGCGTGATCGAAATTTTCTTGGCCGTCAGCGCCGCGAGGTCCGTCCCTTCCGCCTGCTCGTAGGCGCCGCGCTGGAACATCAGCCAGAAATACGGAAAGCCGCGGCCGTCGCGCCGCTCCTCGACCCGCATCAATTCGGCGTTGCGCCGGCCCTGGCGGGTGAGCTCGATTCCCGCCACCTCGGACGCCTGGCAGGCGGGGAAATTGACATTGACGAGGCCGCCCGGAGCGATGCCGGCGGCAAGAATGGTGCGGATGACGGGCGCGGCATGCGTTTCAGCCGCGTCCCACTCGATCATCGGCCGCCCGACCGCGCCGCCATAAGCTTGCGACAGGGCGATCGAAGGAACACCGAGCAGCGCGCCCTCCATCGCGCCGGCGATGGTGCCCGAATAGGTGACGTCTTCGGCCACGTTCTGTCCGCGATTGACGCCGGAAAGGATGAGATCGGGCGGACGATCGGCGAGGATTTTCCTCACCCCCATGATGACGCAGTCCGTCGGCGTGCCTTTTAGCGCGAAATGGCGGGGGCCAATTTCTCGCAAGCGAAGCGGGTCGCTGAGAGAGAGCGAATGGGCCACGCCTGACTGGTCGTTTTCGGGCGCGACGATCGTCACGTCGTCCGACAGCTCGCCCGCGATCAACTCGAGGAGCTTGAGGCCCGCCGCATGGATGCCGTCGTCATTGGTGAGCAGGATTCGCATGGCCGAAGTTTTCGCACGGCCCGTGCGTCGAGGCGAGCGGGTTTTGCGGAAAAAGGGCCATGCGCGGGGCGTTTGTCCGAGGCTGACCGCCCTATCGCATCTTGCTCCAAGACTTGAGCTAAATGCGTGACGGCACAGAAATCGCGAGGAAATCGCCCGTGGTCGCCATCGCGTCGTGCACCGCGCGGTATTCACCCTCGACCGCGTTGTCCAGCGCCTTGGACGACAACTGGCTAACGCCGTCGAGCGTCGACTTGTACGGACTTCAACCCGAGGCACTCGGCGGCTGGCTATGGCTTGACCATCACCTCGACGTTTCCCACGCGACGCAGGACGTTGACTGACACATGGGAAGCGTGGCGCTGTAGGAGGACATCAACTCGGCTTTCGCCGATGCTGAGCGCGCGGATGACGACCCGATCCAGAAAGTCCGGCAATGTCGGGCGGTGAAAGCAGATCTGCTCCGCCTGGAAATTTTTGGCGCGAAGGAATTTCAGAGCTCTTCCCGCAGTTCATCTCGCAAGCACGCCGAGATGGAGTTTCGGAGATGAGAATCGCGCAGATTTCCCCCTTGGTAGAAAGCGTTCCGCCAAAGCTCTACGGCAGGGCTTCCGCCGAAAGTCCAACAAGGGTTGTTGGCGAAGGTATGGCGGACGGACGTCGTCATCTAATCGTGATAAGTGAGCAGCCCGGTGGTAAGCTACATTAGCCAAGACAAGGAAGGGAGGACGCCGCGCCACATGAACCTTCACGATATCGCCAAAGAAGTGCTCGAGGTTCTCGGGACCGGCCGGCAACTCGATCCCTTCTCCAAGGTCTATCCCGACTTTGGACTTAAGGACGCGTACAACATCACCGCGACTGTCCGCGCGGGGAGAGAAGCGCGCGGAGAGCGTCCGATCGGCCGTAAGATCGGGTTCACCAACCGGACCATCTGGGCGGAATACGGCGTCTATGCGCCGATCTGGGGCTACGTCTATGACCACACGGTCCAGAACCTCACCCCCGAGGGACTGGAGGTTTCCCTGAGCGGCCTGGCCGAACCGCGCATTGAGCCGGAGATCGTGTTTGGCCTTGCGGCCCCGCCAGCGCCCGGCATGGACGAGCAGGCGCTCATCGATTGCATCGATTGGATCGCCCACGGCTTCGAAATCGTGCAGTCGATCTTCCTGCACGGGCGGCTCTTCGTCGGGCCGCGGCATTCGGCGGCGGCGCGACGGGATGAGTGGGCGCGCGAGCTGTCGCGGTTCGAAATCGACCTTTTCCGTAACAGAGCCCTTGTCGATCACGGGGCCGCGGCGAACGTACTCGAGGGGCCTCTATTCGCGTTGCGCCATCTCGCCGAGACGCTGGCGCAAGATGAGCTCAGCCCCGCGCTCACTGCTGGCGAAATCGTGACGACCGGAACGCTCACCCGCGCCTTTCCCGTCGCCGCAGGCGAGGAGTGGACGACGCAACTGACCGGAATTCCGCTTGAGGGCGCTCGGATCCGCTTTGTTTGACCGGGGCAGGCTCCACGATTTGCGCCATCGCCGAAGCTCCCAGCCGATCACATGCGATTCAATATGAATTCAATATGATTCCCGCCCCCTAAGGCTGTCTTGACCAGCCTATTTCGAAAATCAGGTTCTACAAAAATGGACCTTGACTTGTGCTCTGGCCCGACCGCAATCTCAGGTTGCGGGTGATTCGGACGCCCAAATTTACGGCCGATGATTCCGGGGTGCTGGAGGCTAAGGCTTTGGATATTATCGCTATTTACGGAGCTGGCAGCGCCATTACGACGATTGTATTTCTCGTTTTCTGCTGGCGCGCGGTCGAGGCGCCATCGAATGATTGAACTTCCAACTGAATTCCTCAATGCGTTGTTCGCACTGCTCGTAGTGTTCGCGAGTGTCAGCCGGTCAAGGGAACGGTCTGCCGATGAAGGAGCGTTCGAAGCCTAATCCAAGAAATTCCATCGCTAACCTTCGGTCCGCGGCGAGTTGCGCGTCCCGCCACAACACGTCCGGGACGGCAATCGAGCCTCCGGAAGCCCGGACTTTTCCCATCACCAGGGTCGCTTTCGGCGCCTCTTCATCACCGCAGACCGCTTTCTCCCGGAGTGAGGAACTCTTTCCTGTTAGCGGCGTTGACGCACGAGGCTTTGGCCACGGATGGAGGTCAACAATGCGAAACACCGTATCCAGGGCGACGATAGCGGGCTTGGCCGCGTTGTCCCTTATGGGATCCCTTGTCGCTACGAGCGAACCGGCCGCCGCCCAGTTTCATGGCGGCGGACGCGGTGACGGTTTCCACGGCGGCGGCTGGCATGGCGGCGGCTGGCGCGGAGGCGGCTGGCATAGGGGCGGAGGTTGGGCCGGGCCGGCTATCGTAGGCGGTTTGGCGGCTGGTGCGTTGCTGGCGGCGCCCTACGCGTATGGCTATGGCTATGGCGGTTACGGGTGCCGGTCCTACGCGCCGATCTATGACGCCTACGGCAACTACATCGGCCAACAGCTCGTGTATGGCTGCTAGCGAGCAGCCCCGATCCGAGTGAGGCCGCCCATATAGGGGCGCAAAACGTCCGGGACGGCGACCGCGCCGTCCGGCTGCTGGTAGGTTTCCAGCACGGCGATCAGCGCTCGCCCGACCGCAACGCCTGAACCGTTCAGCGTATGGATGAACCGGGTGGTCTTGGCGTCCGCGCCCTTGGTGCGGGCGTTCATGCGGCGAGCCTGAAAGTCGCCGCAGAGCGAGCACGAGGAAATCTCTCGGAACCGTCCCTGCCCCGGCAGCCAGACTTCGATGTCATAGGTCTTCTGCGCCGCAAAGCCCATGTCGCCGGCGCACAGCGCCATGGTGCGGAAATGCAGGCCCAGGCGCTTGAGCACCTCCTCGGCGCAGCCCGTCATGCGCTCGTGCTCGTCGCGCGACTGTTCGGGCGTGGTGATCGAGACCAGTTCGACCTTCTTGAACTGGTGCTGGCGGATCATGCCGCGCGTGTCCCGCCCTGCGGCCCCCGCCTCCGCCCGAAAAGACAAAGTTCCGGCGGTGAAGCGCAGCGGCAGGGTCCTTTCTTGGACGATGCTCTCGCGCACGAGATTGGTGAGCGGAACCTCGGCGGTGGGGATCAAGCCGAACCGGGCGCTCTTGATGCCGTTGAGCCGGCTTGCCAGCGCGGCCTGGGCGTCAAGCGGGTCCAGGAGCGCGATCTCTTCATTGGACGGCGGGCGGAGAAGTTCGCCGCTCACGGCCCAGAATTGGTCGTCCTCGAACTTCGGCAATTGCGCGGTGCCAAACATCGCCGCGTCGCGCACCAAAACTGGCGGTGAGACCTCGACATAGCCATGCTCGCTTGTGTGCAGGTCGAGCATGAATTGCTCGAGCGCGCGCTCGAGTCGCGCCAACGCGCCCTTGAGCACCACGAATCTAGCGCCGGAGATTTTAGCCGCAGCGTCGAAATCCATGAGACCTAGTGCCTCGCCGATCTCGAAATGCTCGTTGGGCTTGAAACCGTCTGGGAAAGTGGGCAAGCTACCGTATTGGCGAAGCTCGACATTGTCGTTCTCGTCCGTGCCGTCCGGCGTATCATCGAGCGGCAGGTTGGGAATTGCGGCGAGTTCCAGATCGAGCGCCGCTCCGGCCTCCCGCTCGGCCGCCTCCAGTTCCGGCATTGTCGCCTTAAGCCCGGCGACCTCGGCGCGATAATCGTTGGCCGCGACACTATCCTTGCGCGCCATCGCCACGCCGATCTGCTTCGAAACTGCGTTGCGCCGCTCCTGGGCGGTCTGGAGCGCGAGGATAGCCGCCCGACGCTTTTCGTCGAGCGCCACCAGCGATTCCGCGCGGGCCCCAACCCCGCGGCGCCGCAAGCCCTCATCAAAGGCTTCAGGATTGTCGCGGATCGCTTGGATATCATGCATGATCTGGTCTCGAAAGGGGGACGCCGCCGCAGCCCCAGTCGCCGAAGACTTGGAGAAGAAGACTTGGAGAGCGGCAGCCATTACCAGATCGCCGCCGGCAAGCTCAACCCGTTGGGCCTCGCACGCCACCCGCTCGGCTTACTGGGCCGAACCCTCAGTGGGCGCGGCGAATCCCCGAGGGCGAAAAAGCGTCGTTCTCATCTGGGATCGCAAGTCTCTCATTACCCAACGCGCGGCTCGAGGTCGACGCGTCGCCGGTTGCGCGTCCTGGCGAACCGGCAGGCCTTTGATTTAATGTTGACACAATTCGATAAGAATACTTTAGTCGTTGCGGCGCCGCCGCTAGTTAGCGGAATGCGCTGAATTAGACTAACTCGCGCGGCAAAGATTCCTATCGAAACGGAAGAGGGCGAGCTTTTCACCGTCTCCTTCGCGCTTTTTAAGTTAAAGCCTTTACTCCCCGCTTACGAATTGTTGATAGTGCATGAACGAGGGGCGCTTGGAGGCGATGAGAACCCTGGATACTCGTGGATGTACTATGGCCAAGATTCTCGTAGGGGTTGTATCCGCGGCCGATTTTGAGCGCGCGCAGGGATGCATTTCGGAGTTGTCGGACTACAGCAGCTATGACGATTGGCTGGATAGCCGCTACGGCTACTTCATGGGCTTTTCGCTAGGCGGCGCAGAGGCAGGTCTGGAAACGGTCGCCCTGGACGATTTCCTGAACTGGTGCGGCGCGCGCAAGATACATCCAAGCGAAGGTGCGCTTGACGCCTACGCCCAGCATTCCAGGCTTCGCGCCCGCCGGCAACCACTCTCGGCAGCGTAAAGCTTCTCAGGCCGAGCTTACGAGACGGGCGGCCGAGACCTCGTCCCGCCCGGCGCGGTTGGACCGCCGCGAGTTCGGCCCGAACAACGACTCTCTTTCCGCCGGCTCGGACTTGAAAAAGGGATAGCGCAACTCAATCCGCTCCCTGGACGCATGAAAATCAGCGCCCATGCAGCCGAATTTCGCGCTCAAGCCTGGATAGGGGCGCGGCTCGCACCATTGCGAAAACAAAAGCACTCGCCGGTAAAACGCCATATGCTCAAGGCGCGGCGAGGCGACCGCGAAATCAATATCGAAATGCAAGGCGGCCATGTAGCCCGGGCGCATCGCAACATAGGCCAGTTCCGGATTCGATCCCGAAATTCGAATATTCGCCGCGAGTCGGGTCGTTTCGAGGATCACAAATCCCGCTCTCAGTTTTGGCGCGACCACATCGGGATAGACGGCCATGCTGGGCAGAAGGGAATCTTCGCCGGTTCCAAGATTGAGCCTTGTCGTGGCGGCCACTTCGCCGTCGACGAAGGTCAGCGTAATCCAGGCGTTGTCGGCGATGTCATAGCGCTTGTCGAATAGTCTTCGATCGGCTTGCGGTTTCATCAAGTCGTTGCGCACGTAGGCGTCGTGTCGCAGCTGAAACGCCGCTTCCCGTTCGCAATCCGTCCTCGCGATCCGGTGCTCGACCCGCTCCAGGAATCGCAAGACGCGATCCGAAAACGATCTCGGAGCGCCGTCGGTCGCCAAAGTCATCGAACCCCCGTTCGTGTTGCCATTCTCGAGCAGGTTAACAAAACGTGAACCAATGTAAATCATTCGCGCTCAATTTACGAGCGCAGCAGTTAATTTGCCCGCGGCGAGGCGGGGCCGGCACCGCGAAGACAGGGAAAAGCCCAGACAGGCGATCGATATTGGCAGCCACGAATTCGACTCTTTCCCTTCAGGATTTCAAAGCGCTGTTCTTACGTCTCGTTAAGGGACTTTTTAATTGTCCAAGCCAATACTGGCGTCCCGTTTACCAAATTCGGCACTTTGCATGGCGGACGCCCGACGGAGCGACCATTCCGCGCCAACTGACGAACTGCCGGACGAGATCTATATCGGGTTCGTCGACGGCCTTCTCGTCGACGTCGCTCCGGTCGTGTTCGCTGTCGGCGGTCGCCGTCACCTCGGCGAAATTGTCGCCGCAATCGCCGCCAAGAGCCTCATCCTGGCGTCGAGCGCCGCCGGCGCAACTCCTGATCGCCGCGGTTCGCCTTTACTTCGCTCACCGGCATGCGAGAAGCTCCCAAGCCCCACGGTCGAGATCGCCCGCAGACACGAAGCGAATCTTCTCCGCCGGCGCCTCGTCAGTCTGGCCGCGCTGTCGTCTGTGGACCCTGCTCGCGTTCTGCGTGACCAACAACAACTTCGCCCAGTTCACTCGGCGTGTCGATGACCATCGCCTATGCGTTCAGCCTGATGTCGCGCAGCTACGCGATCTACCGGGGCGTCAATCAGCAGCTTGTCGCGGCCTTCGTTCCGCTGAGCGCGGCGATGATCGTCGCCGGCGGCTGGTATCCTATGGGGATCGTCGTCGGGATTTGCGCCGCTCGTCTCTTTATATGAAGGGCCTACGCGAAGCGCCTGAGGGCCAACTTCCTCGGCGTGGTGACCGCGCAGCAACAGGCGGCCATGCTTGCGGCGCGCCTCGACATGGCCCTCAACAACATGTCGCACGGCCTTTGCATGCTGGACCCGGGCGGCCGTCTCGTTCTGACCAACGATCAGGCCCTCAAGATGTTCAACCTGGGCCCCGACGACGCTCCCGTCGGCGCGCATGTCAAATCGGTCTTGGGGAGGCTGGTCGACGAGCGGCGTCATCGCCGAGCCGCAATTTGCGCGTCTCGCCTCCATTCTGGCCGGCGGCGATGCCAATGGCGCCGATTTCGTCATTCCGCTCGAAACGCTCGACGACCGGGCCTTTGAGATCACCGTCCATCGCATGACGAGCGAGGGCACCGTTCTGGTCATCCAGGACGTCACCGAGCGCCGCAACGCCCAGTTCGAAATCAACCGGATGGCCCGCTTCGACTCCGTCACCGAACTGCCCAACCGCCGATGTTTCGAGGAACAGCTCGCTCTGGCCCTCCGTCGCGACGGCGGCACGGGCGACGGCCTGACCGTGATGTTTCTCGACCTCGACGACTTCAAGCAGGTCAACGACAGTCTCGGCCACCGCACCGGCGACAAGCTCCTGGTCGAAATCGCGCGCCGGCTTAGCGCCATCATCGGTCCGCGCGACCTGGTCGCGCGCTGGGGCGGCGACGAATTCGTCATCCTTCACCATCACGCGCCCGGTCAATTGGAGACACCCGTCCTCGCCAAGCGGATCATCGACGAAATCAACCGCGCCGTGGTCATCGACGGGAGCGAGGTGATCGTCGGCGCGAGCATCGGCAGCGCCTCGGCGCCGCAGGACGGGACCAGCCCCGACGCCCTGCTCTCCAAGGCGGATATCGCGCTCTACGCGGCGAAGGCGCGACGGGCGGCGGGTGTGGCGGGCGTTCGAGCAGGAGATGGACGCCAAGATCCAGATTCGCCGGCTGATCGAGCTCGAACTGCGCGCGGCGGTCGCCACCGACGGGATCGAGGTCTACTTCCAGCCGATCGTCTCGCGTCGCGACCCGACAGATCGTCGGCTTCGAGGCCCTGGCGCGCTGGCGCAGCGCGCTGCTCGGCCCCGTGTCGCCGACCGAATTCATCCCGATCGTCGAGGACATCGGGCTAATGGAGGAGATGGGGGCGGCCGTGCTGAGGCGGGCCTGCAAGGCGTGCGCGGGCTGGCCGGATGAGGTCGGCGTGTCGGTGAACCTGTCGTCGACGCAGTTCCGCAGCGGCAATCTCGAAAAGACGATCCTCGGGGCGCTCGCGGCCGCCAACCTTGCGCCCGAGCGCCTTGACCTGGAAATCACCGAATCGACGCTGCTCGAGGATCGGGGCGACACCCGCCGCACGCTCCAGTCCCTGCGCGCCCAGGGTTTACGCATTTCGCTCGACGATTTCGGCACCGGATATTCGAGCCTGAGCTATCTCCTGAGCTTCCCGCTCGACCGGATCAAGATCGACCGCTCGTTCACCATGGGGCTTGGCATCCAGGAACGCGCGTCGGTGCTGGTCGAAGGCGTGTCGGCCATGAGCCGCAGGCTCGGCATGAACGTCCTGATCGAGGGCGTGGAGACGGCGAAGCAATTGCGGATGATCGAAATGCTGGGCACAATCGCCGAGGCGCAGGGCTACCTCTTCAGCCGGCCCGTCCCGGAAAAGGACGTGGCCGGGCTTCTCCGGCGGGACTTCCGCGTTCAGGCGGCTTGAGCCGACCCGCGGCCCGGCCTCGTCCCATTGGCCAGATCGGGGCGGTGTTAGTTATGGGCGCGGTCGTGCCTTTTCAAAGACTTAAGTGTATTTTTTCTGTCACGCGATTCGACATTACCGCATAATAGCGACGTCAATTTAGACTGCCATGGCGCAACAAGCGACTTCCGCAATGCGATCGCGCCCACGCAAGACGGCCTAGACGCCCCTTTGCCCTCCGACTACTCTATTTTCCCACTGGGAACTCTCAACCGTGAATTCACGAAAAGAGAGGAGGTGGGCATGCACGCAGGTGCCATCGCGACCGCACTCTGGTCGGGCGTGCAAAGGCTGGTAGCGGCTTTCTCGCGACCCCTCACCGTCGCCTTTGGCACCTTCGGTAGAGTAGCGTGGCTAGTTTGCAACGTGTGGATCGTTGCTCTGCCGTTTTTAGTTCTGTATTGGACGGCATACCTAGAACGCGTAGGGAACTACCCGTCCCCCGGCCCCACAATGCCCCCAGGATATTCTTTTGGATATATAACATTAATCTCAGTATTTGTCGTTGCGGTAATAAAAGATGCTCTGGAAGAGGTCGCGTCCAAAGCAAAACTTATTAATCTGTTTGAGTCTATTTTCTTCGTTGGTAGCGCAATGCTAGGTATAATTGGTGCGTATTCAGTTCTATTCCAGCGCTACGGTCTACTAGAAGATAAAGATCGTGTCACTGAACCTTTGGATTACATATATTTTTCCGTAGTGACTTGGACTACGCTTGGGTACGGTGACATTAAGCCGACCCAAGATTGTAGAATCGTAGCTGCCTCAGAAGCATTATATGGGTATGCAGCCATGGCTTTATACTTGACTTTGATTTTTCATGTAATGTCACAATATCAACCTAGAGGAAGTACGGGACAGTCCCCGAAGTGATGCTGGGCGGGGAGTGAGCCTTGCCGGAGTAACTTTAGATCAATCGACCCTTTTCCGTGTATCGCTCAAGAGATTCGCGCTGCGATTGCGCCGAGGAGAAATTCGGCGCAAAATGAGATCGCCTCTCCTTTCACGAACAAGTGCTCGGGCGCGTAAACGTCAGTCTTGGCCCTCGTAAACGTCAGTCTTGGCCCTCGCCCCTACCCGCCCTTCAGCGTGTCGACCAGCGCGCCTTCGCCTCGGCCGAATCCCATTTGGCGCCGCCCTCGACGGCGGCGAGTTCGCAGCCGTCCTTATCGATGACCAGGGTCACCGGCAGTCCGGCGCCTTGCCATCCTTACGCAAGGTTTCAAAGGCGTCGCCGCTCGGAGCGGCGAGGCGATCGAGAAAGTCCGGCGAGCCGAGCGGACGGCCGATCGTCTCGCTGGCGCGCAGCCGGGAGGCGGCCTCGGCCGACGGCGGGGGCTTCGGCCGACGGCGGGGGCTTCGATCAGGTCGGCAAAGACGCCGCCGCAGCGTTCGATCAGCGCCGAAATGGCCCGAAATGGCAAAATGACGCGAAATGACGCCCGAAATGACGCTGCCCGCGTTCGTCAATCGTAGAGGCCGCCGCTCGTCGTCGCGTTCGCACAGCGATCATGCGTTGCAGCTGTAACCATTTTCTTTGAGGGGTGAAGCGGTGACGTAACAGAACCCCGCCATTCTCTTTAGCGTCGAAACAGCCGCCCGCACCAGCTGCGGCGTTCTGCACGACAAGTGGAGGATGGATCCTATGAAAATTCTTATCGCCTCTATGCCAGCGACTGGCCACATGAATGCAAAGCTCGCGATAGCACGGATTCTGGTGATCGAAGACCATGAGGTCACCATCTATACGGGATCGGCTTTTCGCGCTCGCGTCGAAGCTGCCGGCGCGAAGTTCTTTTCGCTGCCACCCGAAGCGGATTTCGACCTGACCGATCCGTTCTCTCATGTTCCAGAACTGAAGGTCCTCCCGCCCGGGCCCGCTTGGCATCGCGTCGCCATGGAGCGCATTCTCGTCGGCGATATTCCGGTTCAACACGCGGGACTGCGGGCGCTTCTACGCAGCTTTGATCCTGACGTTATTGTCGGCGACGATATGTTCTTTGGCGTGCTGCCAATGCTGCTCGGCGCGCGTTCGAAGCGGCCACCTATTGTTCTGTGCGGCACTTCGGTCCTGCACTGGCCGCGCGAAGACGGCGCCCCGCTCGGCCTCGGCCTGCCACCGGCGACAACGCCCAAAGAACGTGCCAAGTACGCAGCCCTCGCGCGGGACTACTACGAGGCCGTCGATCGCCCCGTGGGCCTTCGCCTGAACAAGGTGCTCAAGGAACTGGGCGCCGCTCAGACATCACTGACTTTGTTCGATTCCAGTGTCGGACTTGCGGACGCATACCTGCAATTGTCGGTGCCGGGCTTTGAATTTCCGCGCGATATCCCCCGCTCGGTGCATTTCGTCGGCACGCCGCCGATCATTCCCAACCAAGTTCCACCTCCGCCTTGGGCGCACGAACTCGATGGTTCGCGCAAGGTCGTGCTGGTCACGCAGGGAACGGTCGCCAATCACAATTTCAACCTGCTGATCGGGCCGACCTTGGCTGCGCTCGCGAATGAGCCGGACATCCTGGTCGTCGCAACCGCGGGAGGCCGCCCCATCGACGCGATTCCGGGTCCTCTCCCGTCAAATGCACGCGTCTCGAGCTTCTTGCCCTTCGAGTGGCTATTGCCAAAGATCGACTTGCTGGTCACCAACGGCGGCTACGGCAGCGTCAACCAAGCAATGAGCTTCGGCATCCCGGTCGTCACCGCGGGGCTCACCGAGGATAAGGCTGACGTCAACGCGAGGGTCGCGTGGTCTGGCGTCGGCATCAATCTCGCGACCAACGAACCGAGTCGCGACGCGCTTCTCAGCTCCGTGAAGACCGTGCTCGTTGAGCCGGGTTACCGCTTGCGAGCCCGGTGGATGGCGGCCCAGTTCGCCGCAATCGATACGCGGTCGGAAATCCTAAGAATTGTCAGAAAGCTAGTCGCCGACGAGAGAGAGTTGTCGAGAGCTGGCGCCCCGACGGAGAGCCAGCCGCGGCGCGCCGGTCAGCGTCGCTGATGGGCGCCGCCGATCTAAAGTCCCTGACGCACTCGCAGCAAGATCTGCGGCGGGCTCCCGTCCTCCCCGGCCGACTTTCGCGGGGCGGGGACCCGCCCTTTTCCAACATGCCGATTCGAGTATGCACGGCCAGCCTTCGCCCGTTAGCCCTACCCGCCTTTGAGCGTGTCGACCAACGTCTTCGCCTCGGCCGAATCCCATTTGGCGCCGCCCTCGACAGCGGCGAGTTCGCAGCCGTCCTTATCGATGACCAAGGTCACCGGCAGTCCGAGCGCCTTGCCATCCTTATGCAAGGTTTCAAAGGCGTCGCCGCTCGGATCGGCGTAGCGCGCCAGCGCCTTCACCCCGACGTTATTGAGAAAGGCCGCCCGCCGCTCGAGCTTTGCGGTGTCCACGTTCACGGCCACCACCTCGAACCCCGGCCCCCCCTTGGCGGCCTCGAGCCGGTCGAGCGCAGGCATTTCCGCCCGGCAAGGAATGCACCAGGTCGCCCAGAGGTTGAGCAGCACCGCGCGGCCATGAAAGTCGGCGAGCGTCAGCTTGCCGCCGTCGTCGCGCTCGAAAGAGACCTGTATCGCTCGCCGGGGCTCGCTCGCCACCTGCAGCGCCGCGAGTTCGCCCTTGGCGAGGGGCGCGAGCCTCGCCGCGAGCTTGGCCGAGTCGGCAGGGCAATCGCTCGCGGCCTTGCCGGCCGGCGCAACCGTCCCGTATAGGACGGCGCCAGCCGCAACCACCGCCAGCGCGCCCAAAATGGGCGCAACAACGCGCCGCCGGGGCGGCGGCTTATCGATATTCGTCATGTCCAATCATCCGAGACGACACGCATGAGCAACACGATGTGGGGTGGCCGGTTCACCGGGCGTCCAGCCGAGGCGATGGAGGAGATCAACGCCTCGATCGACTTCGACCGGAAGCTCGCCGCCCAGGACATCACCGGCTCCGAGGCCCATCTCGCCATGCTCGCCCGCCAGGGCATCGTCGAAGCCGCCGACGCCCAGGCGATCGCCATGGGTCTCGCCCAAGTCAAAGGCGAAATCGAGGCAGGGACGTTCTCGTTTAAGCGCGCGCTTGAGGACATCCATATGAACGTCGAAAGTCGCCTTTCCGAGATCGTCGGCCCGGCCGCCGGGCGCCTCCACACCGCGCGCTCGCGCAACGACCAGGTGGCGGTCGATTTCCGCCTCTGGGTGCGCGATGCGATCGACGCGATACTCCTCCAGATCGCTCAATTGCAGCGGGCGCTCGCCGCCCGGGCGCTCGAGAGCGCCGCGATGGCGATGCCGGGCTTCACCCATCTGCAATCGGCTCAGCCGGTCACCTTCGGCCATCATCTCATGGCCTATGTCGAGATGTTGGCGCGCGACGCGGGGCGCTTCAAGGACGCGCGCAAGCGGCTCAACGAATGTCCGCTTGGCGCGGCCGCGCTTGCGGGAACGTCGTTCCCGATCGACCGCGACATGACCGCCAAGGCGCTCGGTTTCGACCGGCCGACCGCCAATTCGCTCGACAGCGTCGCCGATCGCGACTTCGCGCTCGAGGCGCTTGGCGCCGCAGCGATCACGGCGACGCATCTCTCCCGCTTCGCCGAGGAGATCGTGCTGTGGACGACGCCCCAATTCGGCCTCGTCAAGCTTTCCGACGCCTTCACGACCGGCTCGTCGATCATGCCGCAGAAGCGCAATCCCGACGCGGCGGAACTGGTGCGGGGGAAGACCGGCCGGATCGTCGGCGCGCTAATTGGCCTGCTCACGGTGATGAAGGGGCTGCCGCTCGCTTATTCCAAGGACATGCAAGAAGACAAGGAAGGCGCATTCGACGCGTTCCGGACGCTTGCGCTCTCACTCGCCGCGATGACCGGCATGGTCGCGGACATGACGCCCGAGCCGAAGCGCATGAAGGCCGCGGCGGGCGCGGGCTACGCGACCGCCACGGACCTCGCCGACTGGCTGGTTCGGGCGCTGGGCATGCCGTTCCGCGACGCCCACCACGTCACCGGCCGCATCGTCGCGCTCGCCGCCAAGCGCGGCGCAGCGCTCGAGAAGCTCACGCTGGAAGAGATGCAGTCCGTCGAGCCGCGCATCACCGAGGACGCCTTCAGCGTGCTTGGCGTCGAACGCTCGATCAAGAGCCGCACCTCCTACGGCGGAACCGCGCCGGCCAACGTGCGTCGGCAGGCGAGCGCATGGCTCAGACGGTTGGGAGCGGGGTGAGGGCGCGTGCTTCATTCGGGCCGTCACGCCCGCGGCCGCCAGAAGCCGTCCGAAGGCGCGCCGAGGGGCGATGAGTTTGTAAATTGATTTTGTAAGGCGTAAAAAAGGCGGCGACGCCCGCTCATTGAGAGCACCGAGAGGCGCTCTGGGAGGGAAGCATGGCCGGATCCGGGCGCTCGGACGGACCTAGCTCAAAACCTGCGCGTGCGCTCGGCAAAGCTGTCGTCAGCACCCTTCTCCCGACGGCTGCGCGTCGCTTTCGCGACCGCGAGGCGTTTTTCTGCGCCGGCACCGATCGCCGCTTCAGCTTTGGTCAAACCAACGAACGCTGCAATCGGCTCGCGAATGGGCTCGCCGGCCTCGGCCTCATGCAGCCCGATACGGTTGCATTTCTCTGCAACAATCGCGCCGAAATCGCGGAGATCTATTTTGCGCTCGCAAAGACTGGGCTCGTCGGCATTCCCCTGAATTATCGGCTCGCGCCTGTCGAGATCGTCGCGCTCATGAGCGCGATGGGCGCCAAGGCCATGCTGTTTGAGACGCGGTTTTCCGCCGTCGCGGAGAAAGTGCGCGCGGAATTGCCGCAAGTGAAATCGTTCGTCGTGATCGGCGGCGCCGGGCCAGTATGGGCCAGCGCGTATGAAGCCCTTATCGCAACATCATCCTCGGCGGAGCCGGATGTCGAGGTCGAGGAGAGCGACCCTTACTATTACAACCTCACATCAGGGACTACGGGCCTCCCCAAGGCCTATGTTCTGACCCAGTACAACAATGCCTATGTCGGGCCGATGTTCGAAGCCTTCGACATGACCTCGCACGACGTCATCCTGACCGTGTTTCCCGCCTTTGGCCGGGTCGGCTTCGCCTGGATCGCGGCCGGTGTGCTGTTCGGCGTGCGGAACGTTCTGATGGACTTTCATCCGGCGGAGGCGTTGCGCCTTATCGAGACGGAGCGGGTCACGATCTCAAATCTGGTGCCCACGATGGCGGCGATGTTGCTCGCTGATCCGAGCCTGCCGCAACGCGATCTGCGATCACTGAGGGCGCTCGTCTTCGCCGGCGCCATGTTTCCTGAGCCATTGCGGCTTCGCACGGCGGCGTCGCTGTGTCCCGCCATTTACGAATATTACGGCATGCAGGAAACCGGCGCATTGACGGTCAGCACGCCGGCAGACCGCAAACGCTACCCGGATTCGATCGGCGCCCCGCTGGCTTTGTCCGATGTCCGGATCGAGCGACCGGACGGCGCGCTCGCAGCTCCCGGCGAGCTTGGCGAGATCGTTGGACGCTCGCCGGCCACCTGCACCAGCTATTTCGACAACCCCCAGAGATCGGCTGAGACTTTTCGCGGCGGCTACGTGCATACCGGCGATCTGGGCGCCATGAACGAGGACGGCTTCGTCTTCATCAAGGGCCGCCTGAAGGACATGATCATCACCGGCGGCCAAAACGTGCACGCTGCCGAGGTCGAGGAAATTCTGCTCGCCATTCCCGGCGTCGCCGACTGCGCAGTGTTCGGTCTGCCGGACGAAATCTGGGGCGAGCGCGTTGCGGCGCTCGTCGTCGAGCCCCCAAACGCGAGCTGCGCGCTGACAGCTGAGAGCATCGAGGCCGCCTGCCGCGAGCGCCTCGCTGGCTTCAAGACGCCGCGCACGATCTTCATCCAGACTGAGCCTTTGCCTCGCACCCCGACCGGAAAGGTGCAGAAGTTCTTGCTGGTCGAGCGTTTCAGTCGCGCAGGTTGAGCGGCACTGAGCAGACGCCACGGCGCACGGCGCTGGATGCTGAAGGAATCGCTCTTTGCATCTTGACGCTCGACGAGATGAGGAGCGTCGAGCCGCGCTTCACGAGACGAGTGTTCGAAGCGCTCGGGTGCGAGCAGAGGCATGACTGAAGCGGCTCAGACCACGATGAGAGGCTCGCCAGTCCGCCACTCGCGCCGGGGGCCCACGAAGATCACCTAAAGAATGCGAACGGGACGGCGACCTTGGCCAGCGCGTCCTTGCATCGTTTGCTGACCTCGCCGAGCCGCGGCCTGATGCAATCCAGCGCCTCCGCTGCGCGCTGGACGCCGCCGCACAAGGTCTTCACATCCGCCTCGCATTGCTTGGCCACGTCGGCCACTTGCGACAGCCGGCTCGCGCACGACCCTGAAAGGTGATCCATGTGCGTCTCGAAGCATGCCCGGAGCGGCGCGACCCGCGGCTGCACGTGTCCGCAGGACGCTTTGACGGCGGACACACACGCGTGCCCTCCGAGCAGCGCCGACGCATCCATCGAGAAGGACGAGCCGACGAGGACGAGCGTCGAGCAGAAGACGACCGGATTAAACCATCTCATCTCGCTGCCTCGCCTTTTAGGTTTCCTCACCCAACCAAATCTGGGCAGGACGCTTTTGTCGCCGCACGGAAGCGCTCGATGCTAAAATGACATCGGGTGACGCACGACGTCGAGCAAAAGCTTCTGGAGTTCGACGATTTCTGTCCTGACGCCGCCGCGAGTTTTCCACCATCGATCCGGGTCAAAAGTTGAATAGCGCGCGGCTCGCACCGTGACCTGCGTAGGATAGCCTTTCATGTCTCGATCGAGCACGCGCCGCAATCGTCGCGAGTGATCCTTGTTGGCCACCACCACAATGGATCGGAAATGCTGTTCGCCGCTCCATTGGGGAAGCACCCGACCTTGGCTTTCGGTTCCAGCGACTCTGGAGATTTGCAGGATGTCGGAAACGCCGAGCATCTTCAATTGGCGAATCTGCCTTGCCCCTGCATCCTCGTATGGGAGCCCCCGGCGGATGAACTCAAAGTCTTCTCCGCTCGGTGGGTCTTGAAAAACCGCAACGCGCTTTGCGACCCCACCCTGCACGAGGTCGGCCGCTTCGAGCGCGCCAGCGCCGTCGGAATCGATCGACAGGACGATGACGTCGGCGGGGGCGACCGGTTCGTCTTCAACGACGAGAGCCCATCCCGCGGCGCGCAAAACCGGTTCCCGAATGGGGCGAAGTGCGACGATCGCTAAGGCGGCCAAGGCGAGCGCCGCGAGGATGCTGGCCTGCCACGGCCAGCCGAAGATCCTTCTCCGCTTCATTGGGCTACGCGGCGCAGTCCCGGCACAGGCCCACCAGCTCGACCATTTGCCGATGCGGAGCGAAGCCGGCGCGGGCGGCTGCTTGCTGCAACAGGCGGTCGAGCTTGACGTCCTCGACTTCGTCGCTCCGTCCGCACTTCTCGCACAACAGCAGCGCGCCATGGTGGGCGTGACCAAGGTGCTCGCAGGGCGCATAGGCGTTGCGGCTCTCGATCTTGTAGACGAAGCCGTGCTCGAGAAAAAAATCGAGCGTGCGATAGACGGTCGGCGGCGCAATGGGTTTGCCCTCGCGCCGCGACAGCTGGTCGATGATCGCATAGGCGCCGAGCGGCGCCGAGCTTTCGGCCAGGATGGCCAGAACTTGCCGGCGAAGCGGGGTCAAATGAAAGTCCCTGCCGCGCGCAGGCGCTCTCCACCTGTCCTCGCCAGCCGATCGCTCCCGGCTCGGGGGCCGAATTTTTCATAGGCGCTGTCTTTTTCCTCATCGCGTCATCCATCATATCACGGTCAACGCCTCGAAATGATAAAGGTAGCACATCGGGCTTGCCTACCGATAGGATATAACATAACAGTGCCGCCTCGCGCTGATCTGGCGCTTCAATCGACACGGAGGCCTGTCACCCATGATCAACAAGCTCCATCTCATCGCGGCGATCGCGATCTGCGGGTTCAGCGCGCCCGCGTTCGCTGAGCCCGTGAAAGTGGTCGCGGGGGAAAATTTTTATGGCGACATGGCGAGCCAGATCGGCGGCGCGAATGTCGCAGTTACTAGCATTCTCAGCAGCCCCGACCAGGACCCGCACCTGTTCGAAGCCAGTCCGGAGACGGCGAAGGCGCTGAGTGACGCCAAGGTCGTCATTGTCAACGGCATCGATTACGACCCGTGGATGGAAAAGCTGCTCAGCGCCCACAACGCGCCCGGCCGCAAGGAGATCATCGTCGGCAAGCTGGTCGGCCACAAGGCGGGTGACAACCCGCATCTGTGGTATGATCCGGCCTATATGAAAGCTGCCGCCAAGGCGCTCGTCGCCGATCTCACTGCTGTCGATCCGGCGCACAAGGCCGACTATGAGCAGGGCGAGGCGAAGTTTGTCAATTCGCTGAAACCCTTGGACGATAAGATCGCCGGCATGCGCAAGTCCTACGCCGGCCAATCGGTCACTCTCTCCGAACCGGTGTTCGGCTATCAGGCGGGGCTGATCGGTCTCAAGGTCCGTAACGAGAAATTCGCGCTCGCGATCATGAACAACGCCGAGCCGACTCCCTCGGAAGTGGCGGGTTTCGAAAACGACCTCAAAGGCCACAAGGTGAAGGCGATGCTCTACAACGCCCAGGCGAGCGAACCGGCGGTCGGCAAGCTGGTGCAGATGGCCAAGGCTAGCGGCATCCCGGTCGTCGGCGTCTCCGAGACCGAGCCGCCCAACTCGACCTATCAGGACTGGATGATGGGGCAATTGAACGCGCTCGATAAGGCGCTCTCCGGCGGGGCTTAGTTGAGCGCGCTTAAGTTCGACAATGTGACGATCAGGCTCGGGGGCCGGGACATCCTCTCGGCCGCCAGCTTCGAGGTCGAGGATGGCGAATTTGTCGGCATGCTAGGCGCGAACGGCGCCGGCAAGACGACCCTCATGCGCGCCGCGCTCGGCCTCGTTCCCGTTGCCTCGGGCGGGGTCGCCGTGCTCGGCAAGCCGCCGACGCGAGGCAATTCTCAGATCGGCTACATGCCGCAAACCCGCGGCGCCATCGGGGGCCTGAGGCTCACCGGCTGGGACATCGTCGCCAGCGCCGCGATCGGCGGCCGCTTCGGCTTCGTCCGGCTCGACAAGGCGACGCGGCGTGAGATCGACTGGGCGCTCGAACAAGTCGACGCGCGCGATATCGCCCGCCAATCGATCGGCGAATTATCGGGCGGCGAGCGCCAGCGGGTGCTGCTGAGCCAGGCGCTGCTCGGCCGGCCGCGGCTGCTACTGCTCGATGAACCGCTGATCTCGCTCGACCCGTCGCATCAGAAGAGCGTGGTCGAAATCGCGAGACGCATTTGCGATGATCTCAAGGTCGCGATCGTGTTCAGCGCCCACGAGCTCAATCCGCTGGTCAACGCTATCGACCGCGTTCTCTATCTGGGGTCGGGCGCGGCGGTGATCGGCCCGGTCGACGAGGTGGTCACCGGTCCAGTGCTATCGCGCCTCTATGGGACACCGATTGAAGTCATCCACGTCAAGGACCGCTATTTCGTGATGGCCGGCGAGGTCGACGTCGAGTCGGAGGCGCATCGCCACGACGATCGTCAGGGGCAGTCGCACGACCACGGCGCCCATGTTTGAATACGACTTCATGCGCACCGCCTTCGCCGCCTCGGGCGTCGCCGCGGTGTTGGCCGGAACGGTCGGGTTCTTTCTGGTGCTTCGCGGGCAGACCTTCGCCGGCCATGCGCTCTCGCACGCCGGCTTTGCCGGCGCGACCGGCGCGCTGCTGTTCGGCTTCTCGCCGCTCGCCGGCCTCGTCGGCTTCACTGCCCTGGTCGGCGTCGGCATGGGGCTGTTCGGCGAAAAGCTCGCTCACCGCGATGTAGCGATTGGCATGATGCTGGCGCTGTCGCTGGGCCTGGGGCTTTTGTTCCTGCATTTCTACACCGCAGCGGCGACACAGGCGGCGGCGCTTCTGTTTGGCAATGTGCTCGGGGTCGATGAGTCGGCGCTCTTAACGTTGGGCGTGCTGGCCCTCGTGAGCTTTGTCGCGCTCGCGATCATCATCCGGCCGCTCATCTTCGCATCGCTGGAAAGCGAACTCGCTGAGGCGCGCGGCGTTCCGATCCGCTTCGTCTCGGCGGCGTTCCTGGCGATTGTCGCCCTCGCGGTCGCCGAATGCGCGCAAATCGTCGGCGTGCTCTTGGTGTTCACCCTGATGGTCGGCCCAGCCGCGGCGGCGATGAACCTGACCCGGGGGCTTGCGCACGCTGTTGCGCTCTCGGCGGCGCTCGCGCTCGCGGAAGCCTGGGGCGGACTGACGCTGGCCTTCTACACCGACTTGCCGACCAGCTTCTGGATCACCGCGCTCTCCGGCATGGTGTTCTTCGGCGCGACGGCCTCAAGGCGATTCGCCGAGTGAACAGCGCGGGGCCGCGCCGAGGATGTCTATCTAAGGAGGGTCAAAACGGACTGGGGCGGGGTCACCGGACGAGGCCTCCCTTCGTGAAAATCTTGTCGGGATCATGCGCATTCGGATCTGGTCCGCGTGGCGGCGAAGATAGGATCTGCGGCTCACCTCCAGCCGAATATTGTGAGAGGCGAGATGGAATGTTATAACGTTGTGGTGACCTGATGCAAACACTCACTCTGCCACCAGCCCAGGAGACCGCAATGTCGATGACCCTGTCGCCCTTCCCCTCGAAAATCCCCGTGACGGTCTTGACCGGCTATCTCGGCGCCGGCAAGACGACCCTGCTCAACCGCATCCTCTCTGAGAACCATGGGAAGAAATATGCGGTGATCATCAACGAATTCGGTGAGCTCGGCGTGGACAACGACCTTGTCGTCGGCGCCGACGAGGAAGTCTTCGAGATGAACAACGGTTGCATCTGCTGCACCGTGCGCGGCGACCTCATCCGCATCATCGAGGGGCTGATGAAGCGCAAGGGAAAGCTCGACGGCGTCATCGTCGAGACAACTGGGCTTGCCGACCCTGCTCCGGTCGCCCAGACATTTTTTATCGACGATGACGTCAAAGACAACTCACGTCTGGATGCGATCGTCACCGTAGTCGACGCCAAGCACCTGCTTCAGCAGCTGGTGGACAGCCATGAGGCGCAGGAACAGGTCGCATTCGCAGATGTGATCGTCCTGAACAAGACGGATCTGGCGACGCCAGAGGAACTGGAGCGAGTCGAAGCCGCCATCCGCGCCATCAACAAAACGGCCCGCATTTTGCGCGCCGAGAAGGCCGATGTGCCAATCGCGCAGTTGATGGACCGGGGCGCTTTCGATCTCAGTCGGATACTCGAATTGGAGCCGGATTTCCTGTACGGCGAGGACGATCACCACCACGATGATGCGGTCGTCTCAGTCAGTCTAACCTCGGATGCGCCGCTCGACATGGAGCGGTTCGGTGGGTGGATCGACGGCATCCTGAAGGAGAAGGGACAGGATCTGCTGCGCACTAAAGGCATTCTGCACTTCCGCGGCAAGAACCAACGCTTTGCGTTTCAGGCTGTCCACATGCTCGCGGACGGCGGCCCCATCGGCCCGTGGAAGGAGGGCGCCCCCCGCCAGAGCCGGATCGTGTTCATTGGCCGCAATGTCAACAGCTTAGAACTGCAGCGCGGCTTTGAGGCCTGCGTCGCGGCTTGAAAACGCCAGAAGCGCGCTGGGACCCGGGGCTCTTTTTGATGTATTCCGCCGCATTCCTCAATAAAAACGATTAGGCAGGACGGTTTGACTTCCGTCCTGCCTTTACGCTGCCATGTGACGACGTGCGTCAACCGTGGCATTTGCACCCGGCGTGATGGCAGCCGTCGCCTTTGACGTGGTGGTTCGCGCACTCGTCGCTGCAATAGATTTCGGCCTTCGTGCTTCACGCCCTGGTCGACGCCGACAATGCAAACGCAATCGCTGCAGGCGCATTTCACTCGATCAACGGTCACAGTCATGGGATCGCTCCTGTTTCTATGTCTTCGTCATGCTCATGCGGTTCAGAGAGGTGCTCGATCATGTTCGTCAGCATGTCCCGGACATGGCAGTCCGGAATGCTGTAAAACACCTGCTTGCCCCGCCGCCCCGCCTTCAGAAGCCGAGCGGCCCGCAGAAGACGTAGGTGATGGGAGACCAGCGACTGGCTGAGGCCGAGCCGGGAGGTGATCTCACCCACGCTTAGCGGCCCATCAAGGCAACTGGCCACGATCGAGAGCCTGTTCGGCTCACCAAGCAGGCGGAACATCTCGGCAAGGCCGCTAGTCTGGTCGGAAGTGAGCATCGTCACGAACCTATGAACACGTGCTCATATGTACCGGTTCTTGTCCGATGTCAAGCCGACCATAGAGGCATAATCAAGCCGTATCGCTGGCGGCGGGTCTGGCGCTCGCGGAGGCGTGGGGAGGCTTGACGCTGGCCTATTACACCGACTGGCCGACCTCGTTCTGGATCACGGCGCTCTCGGGCCTCGTTTATCTCGCCAGTCTCGGCGCCCGCTTGCGGGCCGGTTGAGGCGGCCCGGACCGCGAGCCAGCCGGAAGGGCGGCCTGGCGCCGCTCTTTCCGCCTTCCATCATCGAGTTGGCTTCGGGGAATTAAACGGGAAATCGAACACGTCCCAGCCAAATTCAATCCGCGAGGCGTTCGGAGGCGCCTCACTGCCGGTCTTGGCGTCAAGGTTGTCGGCCTTCCCACTTGCCCCGTTCCCGCGGAACAAGGCCTCTTCGACGCGGGGATGGACGACGACAACCCTCCGCTTTCGAACATTCGCCATGACATACTCCCGTGTCCAGTTGAATGGGCGACTAGGTAGCTCCTGCATGCCCTTTGCGCTGTGATCCGGATCACAGACCGAGCCCCGCGGGTCGTTTGCGAGATGTGTCTCCGCGGAGCAGGACGTCCCTGAGCCTCGCCCTCTGGCGGCGGCTCCAAGCGGTTATGCCACCCGCGCCTTAACGAAAGGCATTATGGTCCAACACGTTCTGCATGTTCAACCGCGGCCTCTTTCACTTTTATCGGCATTTCCGTTATTGTGTTGAACAGCCTTGCTGCCGCCTATGTTTGCTGGAGAAGCCCGGTTACGCATGACTGACATTGCCATTTGGCTGATCGTCGTTTTACTCGGCGCGATCGTCTATATCGTCTGGCATGGACTTCAGGTCACTCGCGCTCAACACCAGAGCACCATGGCCGGACTGTCGAGTCTCGGCGATACCCATAAACTCGGTTACGAGGGGCTCACTATGGCGATGCAGCGGCTTGAGCAGCGGGTTAGGCAGTTGGAGGAGCGGCGCTGACAGCGATTTCAGTGGCGAGCGCTCCTTAATCCCGGCGGCCGCCGCCAGGATCGCTGTCCGATGCTCACCCTCCCTCGGGCACAGGACAACGGTCAGCGTTGGTCAGATCGGCGTCGGCCGGATAGAGCGCCATCAGCTTCAGCATCACGCCATTGGTCCAGCCGAAGCCGTCCTGGGTTGGGTACTCGCCGCCTCCGCCCGCCTGGTCGGCTGCGATCACGTCGTACTTTTCTACGAGCTTGCCGGTCTGGCGATAGACGCGCGACACGTTGACCATCCACCGGCAGGCGATGGTCTCGGCGAGCCGGTCTTGCCCATAGGTGGTTAGCCCTGCGACCGCGATCCACTGCAACGGCGCCCATCCGTTCGGCCAATCCCATTGCTGCCCAGTGTCCAGTGTCGTCGTGACGATCCCGCCTGGCTTCAAGAGTTCCGCCTCGACGGTTTTCGCCACCAACGCAGCCTGCGCTTCGCTCGCGACGTGGGTGAACAGCGGATAGAGGGTCGCGGCGGTGATGTGGCCGATCGGCTGCTTCTTCGTCCAGCGATAGTCGAGATAGACGCCGCGGGACGGATCCCAGAGATAGCGATCGATCGCCGCGCGCCGCGCCGCGGCCTTTTTGGCAAACTCCTGGGCGCAGTCGGCGTCGCCGGCGCGTTCGCAACCGGCCCGGATGGCATTCTCCAGTCCGAACATCAGAGCGTTGAGGTCGACGGGAATGATTTCGGTCGTGTCGATCGAGGCCATCGTTCGCGCATCGGCGAACCATCGCGAGCTGTAATCCCAGCCGCTCTCCGCGCCGGCGCGGATGTCGCGATAAATCTCTTCGGGAGGCCGACGGGTCGCCGCGGCCAGCACCACATCCTCGGAAAAGGATTTATCGCGCGGCGAGTCGCTATCATCCCAATAGCGATTGACGATCGACCCATCGTCGAGCGCGACCGCATGGCGATGCGCTTGGCCCGGCTTGAGATCGTTCGCGCCCTCCATCCAGAATGCGTATTCGGTCTTGAGTTCCGGCAGATAGCGGGCGAACGCGGCCGCCGGATCCCACGGCGACAGGAGCCCGATCATTTCAAAAAAGAACGGCGGATGCGAACGGCTGAGGTAATAGGTGCGCGTTCCGTTCGGCGCATGGCCGTATGTGTCGATGAGATCGGCGAAGTTTGTCGCCATGTCCTGAACGAGATCTCGCCGGCGGCTTTCGGCGAGGCCCAGCATGACGAAATACGAGTCCCAGTAATAGAGCTCGCGGAATCGGCCGCCCGGCACGACATAAGGCCGCGGCAAGGGCAGCAGCGAAGAATGGGGCGCGACAGTCGGCTCGTCCCGGGTCAGAAGCGTCCAGAGCGCGTCGATGTGCCGGCGGATCGGGATATGTTCAGACGCCGCCTCCGGCGTGGCGGCCTGGCCCGGCAAGTCGAAATGCGTGACGACGAAAAGCTTCAGCCCCTCGAGCGAATTCGGTTTCTGGGCGTGGTAGAGTGCCAGAATCTCGGCCGGGGGGGATTTCGCCGTCGCGTCGGCGAACTCCTTGCCGTCGGGAAAAATATGCTCGCGCTCGACGTCCGCGTAGAGGTCGCCGAACAACACTTGTGGCGGCTCTGGCCGCTCGAAGGCAAGCGCCGGTTGGACGAGCGAAAGAACCGGCGCGAGCGCCAAGCCTACGGGGATGATAGACCGCACGCCAAACGCGAGGTGTCGACCGCTCGGACGCATGCCGGAGGTCGCCGCTTATGCCGAAGGCGGCTCGGTCGCGCCGGGCCCGAGCGAGCGCTGCATCATGATCGAGTCCGTCCAGCGGCCGAATTTGTAGCCGACCGCGGGCAGATAGCCGACCTGGCGGAAGCCGAACCCTTCGTGCAGCTTGATCGAAGCGACGTTGGCGCCGTCGATGTAGCCGATCATCTGGCGAAAGCCCGCCGCGGCGCAGGCGTCGATCAACTCGGTCATGAGCTGACGCCCGATCCCCGCATGCAGCCGGTCGCTGCGGACGTAGATCGAATGCTTGACCGTATAACGATAAGCGGGGCGCTTGCGGAACGGCACCGCGTAGGCGTAGCCGACCACCGTCCCCGCCGCCTCCGCGACCAGATGCGGCATCCTGCGATTGTTCATCGATCGGCGCCGGCGCTTGAGATCGTCGGCGTCGGGGGTTTCAAACTCGCCGTCGACGCCGGGATCCACGCCGCGCCGGATGTGGTGCAGGTAGATGGCGAGCATCGCCGGCACATCGCCGTCGCGCGAGTTGCGCACCACAATGGGCCTTCCCGCTTCGCTCGCGGTCGCGTTGGCGTCGAACGAACTATTCAGTTTGGCGTCCATTGTCGATCGCTTACTCCACTACTCGCGAACCACATAGGTATAGAACCGAATCCCGCCGCCTGCGTCCACTTCCCGATAGAGGCCCTGGATCTCGGCTTCGAAGCCTGGGAAGACGTTGGCGCTTTTCTCGAACATCTTGAGATATTCGATCATCGGCCGCGCCCGCTCCGTCAGCCGTTCGCCGGGAACGATGGTGGCGATGCCCGGCGGATAGACCACCCATAGCGTCGTCGCGATCCGCCCATCGAGTTCAGCAAGCGGCAGATAGTCGACGTTGTTGCGCACCAGTTGGCGCGCGGCTTCGTGCGGCGTCATGGCCGTCTCCGGCAGATGCTTGGCGGCGAATTGCGCCCGTTGCAGTTCACTCACGCCGGCGTCGCGGAAGAAGGCGTGCATTTCGCCGCACAGGTCCTTGAGACGCTTGCCCCGATAGCGCGCCGGTCGCTTGGCGACGAATTCGGGCATGGCGTCCTCGAGCGGGACGTTATCGTCATGCAGCCGTTTGAAGGCGACCAGCGACGAGACCAGCGTGCCTGCCTTGCTCGAACTCGACGCCGGGCGTCAACAGGAAGAGCAGCGAGTTGAGATCGTTCTTCTCCGCCACCACCCGGTTCTCGCGCAGATATTGTGCGACCACGGGAGCCGGCACGCCGTGCGCTTCGTAGGCGCCGGTCAAGCGATCGAAGCCCGGAGTGAGCAGGGTGAGCTTGGCCGGATCAGTGATGGCGAAGCCCGTTTCGAGCGCCCCAAACCCGTGCCAGGGCTCGCCCGGCGCCAAAGCCCAATAGCGCGGATCGCGAGCGAGCAGGTCGGTCGACACGTTCTCCCAAGGCACGTCGTGGGTCGCGCCCTCGAGCGCGGCGTCCCGGATCGAGACGCGCTGCGGCACGAACGGATCGAAGAACCAGCGCCGCGTCGGGTCGCGCTCCTTCTCCTCGAATTCGCGCCGGACCGCGCGCAATTTCTTGCGCAATTCGATGCCGAGCCGGATCGTGTCGTCCCATAGGACTTCTCCGGATCGGCCCTTCATCATCTGCGCGCCGACGTCGAGAGACGCGAACAGCGGATAGAACGGCGAGGTCGAGGCGAACTGCATGAAGCCTTCGTTGAAGCGTCGGTGCTCGACCCGCCGGCGCTGTCCCTTGATGTGCCGATCGCGCACATGGATCTGGGACGCCTGCGAGAAGCTGGCGAGTTGCTTGTGCGCCGATTGGGTGGCGACAATTCCGGGCGAGGCTTCGCCAAGATCCGGCAGGCCCATGGCGAACCTTCGCTCATAGAGCGGATGAAACTTCATGAAGCCGGCCCAGGCTTCATCGAACACCACGTAGTCGCACAGGGCGCCGATGCGCTCGACGATGCGCTGCGCGTCGTAGATCGTGCCGTCATAGGTGCATTGCTCGATCACCGCGGCGCGGAAGGGGCGCTCGCGCTTCCACGCCTCCTTGTCCGTCACCAGCGGATTATCCCGAATGCGCTCACGTATCCTCGTCTCGTCGAGATCCTCCGGACGAATGGGACCAATGAGTCCGTAGGCGTTGCGATCGGTCGACAGATAAATCGGGACGCCGCCGCCCATCATGAGCGCGCCCTGGTGGGCGGCCTTGTGATTGTTACGGTCGAACAGCACCAGATCGCCCTCGGCGATGAGATTGGTGAGCACGATCTTGTTGGACGACGAGGTGCCGTTGAGCACGAAATAGGTTTTCTCTGCCCCGAAGATCGCCGCCGCCTCTTTCTGCGCCTGAAGCGCCGGCCCCTCATGGGTCAGGAGATCGCCGAGTTCGAGGATCGAATTGTCGAGGTCGTCGCGAAAGACCGCTTCGCCCAGATGCTCGACAAAGATGCGTCCGATCGGGCTGCGGCTGTAGAAGACGCCGCCGTTGTGGCCGGGGCAGGTCCACAACTGGTTGCCTTCTTCCTGGTAATCGACCAGCGCCCCGAAGAACGGCGTCTTCAGCGTGTCGGCGTATTGCTTGAGGCGCGACACCAGGTTTCTGGCGATGAACTCCGGCGTCTCTTCAGCGAGGAACACATAGCCGTCGATGAAGTCGAGAACTTCGACCGGAATGTCCTCGAAGCGCTTGCGCCTGACCAGCACGACGATCGGCATGTCGAGGCCGCGCTTGCGCATGAGGTTGATGAGCGAAGCCGCCTTCCCCTCGATACCCTTCTTGCCCCAGTCGACGACCATGCAGCCGATCGCGGCGTCAGTTTGCACCGCGATCTCGGCGTCCTCGAGACGCCGCGCCTTGATGACCTGAAATCCCATCCGCTCGATAGCGGCGATGATCTGGCTAACCCTGAGGCCCTCGAGGTCGTCGGCGTCGAACATCGGCGCCGAGAACAGAAAGGTCAGGCGTTGGGAAAAGTTCATCTATGGTCCCGGGGCTCGGTCGCGGGCTGACGTCCCGTCGGCCGCAGTTTAAGACAGCATAGTCGGGGCGGAATCAAGTGCGGCAAGCTAGTCTAAGGGCGGCCCGTGGAGCGATGATTCGCCACCGACGCGAAAGCCACACCTGGCCGCGCACCGCTCTTCATTCAGCTGTCACTCCGTTCAACTAGTCGTGCGCCTTGTACAATCGAGGTGCGCACGAAGCTTCGCCTTGCTGGTCGACGGCGGCGGCAATGTGGTATCGGTACCGGGCACGTCGCGTGGGCGGCAGCTGCGGGCTGGCGCAACCGTACGAATACTGGCGCCGCGAGGGCCGCGCGTTTGGCGATCAACCGGCGGTCGCCAAAGCGGCGGAGTGACGCATTGAATTCGGTGATCCTGACTCTGAACGCGGGTTCGTCGTCGCTCAAATTCGCCGCCTTCCGCCTCGCCAACGGAGGTGAGCCGACCCAGCTCGCCTCGGGGCAAATCGAGGGGATCGGCGCGACCGCGAAAGGCGCCGTGACGACAGCCGCAGGCGGGAATAGCGCGCTGACGTTCGATCCGTCGATCCGCCGCATTGATCATCAGGCCGCAATGCGCGCCATTCTCGACTGGCTCAGGCAGGCGGGATATGATTCTTCGGTCGTCGCGGCCGGCCATCGCATCGTCCACGGAGGGCCGGACTACGCCGAGCCGGTGTTGATCGACGATGCAACGCTCGCGAAGTTGCGCGCGCTCATTCCGCTTGCGCCCCTCCACCAGCCGCACAATATCGCCGGCGTCGAGGCCGCGATGAAGGCCTTCCCGTCGACGCCGCAAGTCGCCTGCTTCGACACAGCCTTCCATCGCAGCCATCCCTTCATCGACGACACGTTCGCCCTGCCCCGCTCCTATTACGACGAGGGCGTGCGGCGTTATGGCTTTCACGGCCTGTCCTACGAGTTCATCACCCGCAAGCTGCGCGCGATAGCGCCGCAGATCGCGCGCGAGGACGTGATCATCGCCCATCTCGGCAACGGCGCCTCGATGTGCGCGGTCCACGACGGCCGCGCCGTCGCCTCGACCATGGGCTTCACCGCGCTCGACGGGCTTGCGATGGGAACCCGCTGCGGCCAGCTCGATCCGGGCGTGGTGCTTTATCTCATGGCCGAAAAGAAGATGAGCGCGGACGAGATATCCGATCTCTTATGGAAGAACTCCGGCCTCAAGGGCATGTCGGGCATTTCCCAGGACATGCGGGAGCTCGAAGCGTCCTCCAGCGCGGCCGCGCGCGACGCCATCGCCTATTTCGTCTCCCGCATTCGACGCGAACTCGCGGGGCTTGCAGCGACAGTCAACGGCGCGGAGGCGATCGTGTTCACAGCCGGCATCGGCGAACACTCGTGGAAAGTGCGCGAAGCCGCGCTCAAGGACATGGAATGGATGGGCATCCACCTCGACGCGGAAGCGAATCGCGCCAATGCGCAGATCATCAGCGCCAAGCATTCTCCGACGATCGTCTTCGTCATCCCGACCAATGAGGAACTGATGATCGTCGAACACACATTGCGCACGGCGGGCGTCGGCAAATAGCGGCGTCTGCAAGAGCGTGCGGCCTTACTGCCCGCTCGCTCCGAATCCCAACGCGGCGCGCGCCGCTCGCCAGCGCGCTTGTAGCGCGCCGATGTCGGCGTCGTCCAACGGCGCCAGGCGCTCGAACACGACCGCACTCACGCCGTGCTCCAGGTGGAAGACTTCGCCGGTGCGGCGGAACTTCGCGCCGATCCCCTGCCCCGTGAGCATCTCGCGCGACGGGACGATGACTGTCTGCTGATAGTTGGGATCGAGGTGAGTCTGGATCGGATCGCCGACGATGATGATGGCGCAATCCTTGAGATCAGCTCCTGGCGGCCCGTCGACCGTATCGACGTCGGGCATCGCAACGCCGAGCTTGGGCCCGCTCAGACCTCGCTTCGGGCGGAGCTGCCACAATTCGCCGATCAGTTGGCCGCTGAACGTATAGCTCGAGCCGAGGCCACAGACCTTGGCGTCGGGACGCGCGCGCTCATCGACCCAATCCTTGAGGCGCTTCAGTTCGTCGAGATCGGCGCGCGGCGCGCGAGGCAGTCCGGCGATTGGCGCAAGGCCCAGCGGATTGAGGGTCCTTGCAAGCGGCGAGAGCGTGATTAAGCCAAGCGCGGCCACGCCGAGAAGCGCGGCGCGCGGCGCGCGAGCGAAGAGGAGCATCAGCGAAGCCGCGACGGGGACGACGATCGCCGGCGCGATCAGATCGAGATGATGGATGTAGGGCGTCTGGATGCGCAGGAACAGCGTGGCGGCGATTGCGGCGGCGCCAAGAGTGAGACGCAGCAGGCGTTTGTCGCGCGAGCGCGCCCAAAGGAACGCCGCTCCGGCCAGGGCGGCGAGAGCGGGAATAATTCCGACCCAGTCGCCGAGCTCGCGCAGGAACACGTCCGGAGGCTTGCGATAGCCGGCGTAAGTCTGGGCGTACTCATGCGCGCCCAAGTTTGGGGCCCAATCGACGAGGACCGGGCTGATGAGCGCAAGCAGCGTGAGAGCGCTGAGCGCCGCCGCGCCAACGGCGTCTCGCCAGCGAAAGCGCGCGCCTCTACCCAGCGCGCTCGAACCGACCTCGAGCGCCAGCATGACGACGATCCCCGCCGCGGCGAACGCATACCAGCGCCGGAAGGCGAACATCGCATAGAGGGTCAGCGCCAGCGCCAACGCGACGCGACGGGTCATTGGCTGAACGCGCGCGTCGAGGCCTTGTCGCAGCGCAAGCAGGCGGGCGAGACGCTCGGCCAGCTTGAGCGCGTAGACGACCAGCACGAGCCCGCCGACGTCAGGCATGCCCCGCGCGGCGACCGCGAACGCGGCAGGATAAGCGACCAACACGGCGGCGGCCCCGAAAGCCAGCTGCGCCTCACGCATCGTCAGGTTGAACCGCAACCTCATCCTGAGGAGACTGCGCAGCAGGCGTCTCGAAGGATGCTCCAGTGTGCACGGGCGTTCATGTGAACTTGCGTGTCCTTCGAGGCCGCTTCGCGGCACCTCAGGACGAGGTTGGTGGATAGCGTCAGGCTTGGTCTGGACGCAGCCAGCTTGCCGCGCGCAATCGCGGGCCAGCACCGCCAGCGCCAAAGCGGCAGGCGCGGCATAGACGGCGAGGATCGCAAAAGTATAAATCGCGCGAAATGTCGGGTCGGTCGCCGCCATGAGAAAACCCGGAGCCAACGCCGGCGCCCAGGAATAATCTTGCGTGATCGATTGGACGGCGGCGCTGAGCAGCAGCGGCCAATTTCGCGCGTCGACCAACCGCGCGACCATCATCGCGATGCCGCGATAGGTCATGAAATCGGCGATCATCAGGTCGCGTGAAACAAGCACGAGATAGGCGGCGTAGGCGGTGAGGCACGCGAGCGTGACGGCGAACAGCGCCGCTAAAGGCAGGGATACGCTCGGCCTCGTCCGCGCCGTGCGAACGAGCCACGCGGCGAGTCCAACCCCGAACGCAGCGGAAGCGAAACTTGCGAGACTGAGCCTCGCGTCCGGACTGACGAGCGCACAGACAACGACAATTGCGGCGCCGGCGACGACGGCGCCTATGAACTTGGACCGCGCCGCATCATCCACCGTAAAGGCGAGCGCGAGGGCGGCGAGACCCGAGAGACCGCCAAAGCTTAGCGGAATGATCGCCGGGGCGCCCGGCGCAGCTTCGTGGGCAAAAAAGCCGGCCGCAGCCGCAAGCCCGAACCCAGCGCCGCAGCCGAGCAGCCGGCTCTCAGTCAGGCGCAAGGGTGCGAACGCGCGGTCGTCGAGTACGGACATGCGCGAAACATAGGCGACGATGGTTAAGGCTTACCGGTTGGCGGCAAAACGTCGCAAGGAGTCGCGATTGGTGATCAACACAGGCCCGAACAGCACAAGCCCGAGCGCCAAGGTCCGCTCAGAACGGCGAGCATGAAGCGCCTCATTTCCCTTGTCCTTTCGCGCGCTTGGGCCTCGTATCGGTCGACTTCGGCGGCAACGATTGGACGTAGTCCAGTGCTGGCCGAAGCCAAGCCTTGATCGCATCCTCGGAGCGCGGCGGCGGATCGGCGTAGACATATCCCTCCATGCGGCGGCCTCGCATCTCCATGGGCCGGATCCCAGGCTGGGCCAGCGCTTCGTCTTGACGCTCCCTGCCGACCCGCAGAAGAAGACCGCGCTTGGACGCAGCGGCGACGAGATTTCCGTTCACCATGAATCCAACGCCGCCGAACATCTTGACCTCGCGCAACGTCTCGACGCCCTGAAGAGCAGCCCGCACCCTCAAGGCGAGATCACTTTCGGCGCTCATTCTCCGGCCCCTGCGCATGAAGCATCATATTCCACCGCTCCACGCCAACCTTAAGCGTATTGCTCGATCGCACCGGCGCGCAGCGGGTCGGGTCAGGCCAGCCTGCTACCTACCCGCGAGGCGGTCGGCGAACAGCGCCACTGTCTTTGCGTAAATCTCCGCCGAGTTCCATTGCAGGATGGCCGCGAAGTTCGGCTCGCCCTCGTTCCAGCCCGCGCCCGGTTGCCAGCCATGCCCCTTGAGGAAAGCGGCGGTTGACGCGAGCGCGTCGGCGGAATTGTGAATGAGGTCCGGCGTACCCGAACCGTCGGGCGTGGTCGCGAACATGAGATAGGCCGAGGGCATGAGCTGGGTCTGACCAACCTCGCCCGCCCAGGCCCCGCGCAGCGAGCGCGGCTGCGTGACAATGCCCCGGTCAACCAGCATGAGCGCGTCGACGAGCTCGGCGCGGTATCGCTCCGCGCGCCGGCAGTCCCAGGCCAAAGTTGCGAGGGCGCTATAGGTGGGAAACGAGCCGCTATCGCCGCCGAAGCTGGTCTCGAGGCCCCAGATCGCCACCACCACTGGTCCAGGCACGCCGAACCGTTGCTCGATCGTCGCCAGCGGCGCGGCGTATCGCTTGAGCTCCGCCCTGCCCCGCGCGACCATTCCAGGCGTGACATGGCTTGCGGCGAACCCGGCGAAGTTGTGCCCGAACATCGCGACGCCCCCGTCGTGTCGCTTGACCGCGGGATCGTAGGAGACGCCGTCGAGCGCCGCATCGACAGCCCTCGGCGACACGCCATTGCCGATAGCGACCTGCTTAAAGGAGGCGAGCCATGCGCTGAAGCCCTCGGCGCTTCTGCCGCACTCCTCCGCATAAGCGGGCGCGCCCGCGAGAATGGCCGCCGCAACGGCAAAGACCAACGCTCTCAATTCTCCCCCCAAATCACGCGCCATCAAGCCAAACGATCTCCCTCGCCAAAGCGCGCGACGCGAATCACGCCTCACATCCCGGGAATATGCATGACTTCGATGACTTCGACCCAGCTGCCCGGAATCTGGAGATGCGGATGATCCTTGCCGAACAGCTTTGTCGCGGCTTCCGCGGTTTCGGCCTGCACGATCGAATAGCCTCCGATCCCGTTCTTGACGTCGGACGCGCCTTTGGCGTCAACCCGCTTGGTCTTGCCCAGAGGCGCCCCGCCATCGACGAGGGACGACTTGTGGTCGCCCATCCACTTCATCCACGCCTCCATGCCTTTCTTCTGCTGCTCGGGAGTGGAACTCCTTCATCATCCTCTCAAAGTCGGCCGCATTGGCCATGTATAGAACCATGAACTTTTTCATCGGCCAATCCTCCCTGCCGCGAAAAAAACAATCGCGAGAAAACGTTTGAGACGCGGCGCCTTTTACGCGCTTTCCCGCGGCCCGACAAACGACGCTTCACTTCCTGGAAACCCGCGCTCGAGCCGCGACCCGCTCACGCCCCTCGGGGCGGCTCCGGCCACGGCCTCGGCTCGAAAGCCCGAATGGCCTCGAAAGCCCGCGCGATCGCCAGCACGCCGAGGTCGTCGAATCGACGGCCGATGATCTGCAGCCCGATCGGCAGGCCGTCAGCGTCATAGCCGCAGTTGACCGAGGCCGCCGGCTGCTCGGACATGTTGAAGGGTACGGTGAAGCCGACTTGCGGAAACGGCTGAAGCGGGTCGCGGCTCGGCGACGCCCATTCGGCGGGAAACGCCGTCATCGGCGCGGTCGGCGACAGCACACAGTCGAAAGGAGCCGTCGCCTCAATCGTCGCTTTGCGCATCACCGGGATCTGGCTGAAGCCCCGGAACACCTGTTCGCCCGAAAAGCCGCTGGCCGATTCCGCCCAGTCGCGGATGAATGGCAGCACCGCTGCGCGCTTGCTGGGAGTGAGCCCGTTCATTTCGGTCAGCGCCCGAGTGCGCCAGAAATGATCGAGCCCGTCGAGCATGTCCTGGGTGAGAAACGGCTTGAGCGGCTCCACATGCGCGCCTGCGGCCTCGAAATCCTTCGCGGCGCGCTGAACAGCGGCCTTCACTTCAGGCGTCGGCGGAACGCCGCAACCCGCTTCCAACAACAGGCCGACGCGCAGACCCCTGAGCGGCGAAGGCTCGACGATCCAGTCAAGCTGCTCGTACTTGAGGCTTGCGTAGTCGCGGATATCGGGCAGCGACAGGGTCGCCATCAATAATGCCGCGTCGGCCGCATCGCGCGTCATCGGGCCGGTGACCCGGCCGATGTATGGCGGATCGATCGGGACGCGTCCGGCGCTCGGCTTGAGCGCGAAGATTCCGCACCAGCCTGCCGGCAGGCGCACCGAGCCGCCGATGTCGGTTCCGATGTGCAGCGGACCGTAGAGCGCCGCCGCCGCCGCGCCCGCGCCCGCCGAAGACCCGCCAGGATTGCAGTCCAGTTTCCATGGATTGCGCGCCAGCGGATGATAGCTCGACAGGCCGGAGGACAGCATGCCGTAATCGGGCATCGTCGTCTTGGTGAAGATGATGGCGCCAGCCTCGCGCACCCGCGCCGCCGGGGGCGCGTCGGCCTTGGCCGGCGTCATGTCGCCCGCCGCCGTGCCGACCGGCGTGGGATCGCCGCGCGTTGCGATATTGTCCTTGATCGTGATCGGCAAGCCGTCGAGCGGACCGACCGGCTCCCCCTTGGCCCAGCGCGCCTCGGAAGCCCGCGCCTCATGAAGCGCCCGCTCCGGAGCATAAAGGAAGGTCGCGTGAATGTGGGGTTCGTAAGCCTCGACGCGCTCGATCACCGACGTTATCGCCTCGACCGGCGACAATTCACGCCTTCGATAGGCGCTGAGCAGCTCCAGCGCCGACATGCCGTACGGTTGTGTGCTCACCGCCTTCGCCGTTCTCGTGTGCCGGGTCATCGCCAAGCCATCGTCGAGAGATCGTTGACGAAAATCGGCGCGTTCTTCCACAGGCCCTTGAGCTTCGCGTCGGCGACGGTGACGTTCGGCAACTGGAACAGGAAGGCGTTGACGCTGTCCTCGGCGAGCTTCTTCTGCGCTTCGCCAAGCGCCGACTTGTAAGCCTCGAGATTGGGAGCCGAGGTTACTTTGGCGTAGATCGCCTGAAACGCGGGACTGTCGTACTGGAAGTAGTAATTCGGATTGGCGTAAATGCCGATGTCGAGCGGTTCGACGTGGCTGATGATGGTCAGATCGTAGTTCTTGTCCTTGTAGACGCCGCTGAGCCACTGCGCCCATTCGACGTTCTGAATCTTGGCGTTGATCCCAACCTCGGCGAGCTGAGCCGCGATGATCTCGCCGCCCTGGCGCGCATAAGGAGGAGGCGGCAGGATAAGGCTGAGCTCGAGCGGCGTAGCGACGCCCGCCTCCTTCAGGAGCGCCTTCGCCTTCTCGGGATCGTGCGGATACATGGCCGTAAGGTCGACGTAGCCGGGATCGTTGGGCGTGAGATGGCTGCCGATCGGCGCGCCGAGGCCGTCCATTGCGCCATCGATGATCGCCTTGCGGTCGAGCGCGTAGGCGATCGCCTGACGCACGCGCACATCGTCGAGCGGCTTCTTCTTGTTGTTCATGGCGAGGATAGTCTTGCCCTCGGTGCCGCCGACCAGCACCTGGAACCGGGGATCGCTCTTGAACTGGCCAAGCGCCTGCACGTTGGCGAAGCGCGGGAAGGCGTCGACGTCGCCCGCCAGCATCGCCGCGACCGCCGCCGAGGGATCGGAGATGAAGCGGAAGGTGGCGTGAGCGAGCGGGATCTTCGCTGCGTCGCGATAGCCGTCCCACTTGTCGAGCGTGATTGTCGAGCCCTTTTCCCAAGAGGAGAGCTTGTAAGGTCCGGTGCCGATGGGATTGGTGGATTCGGACGTCGCGCTCTTCTCATCGAGGATGACCGCGGTGTCCATGCCCAGATGATACAGCGCCTCGAAGCTCGGCTGCTTGAACTTGAGCACGATCGTCATCGGATCGGGCGCCTCGATCGATTCGATCGAGGCGAAGAAGGCCTTGTCCTTGTTGGTCGACTCCTTATTGGCGTAGCGCTCGAAGGAATATTTCACGTCCTTCGACGAGAACGGCTCGTCGTCCTGGAACTTGACGTTCGGCTTGAGTGTGAAGGTGAGCGTCTTGAGATCGGGCGAGAAGTCCCATTTCTCGGCCAGGAGCGGCGTGATCGAGAAGTCCTCGTTGATCTTCGTCAGGCCCTCGAAGATGTTGTAGTGCGTGACTTCGCCGATCGCCGCCGCCGGCGCGGCTGTAGGATCGAGCCCTGGCGGCTCCAGCACCATGCCGATCGTCACGCTGTCCTTAGCCAGAGCGACGATGGTCGACGCCATGAAGGCTAGAAAAAGCGTAGCTAAAAAGCGGTACGGGCGGCGCATGGAAGCTCCGAGGCTGGGACAGCGAGAGCATAGCACCGCAAGACGCAAGAGCGTCAAGCGCAAGCCCCCCTCCCCGGTCAGGGGAGAAGGGCGTTTGCTGTAGCCGCCAGGCCTAAGGGTGTCCGGAAGGACGCCCGTCTGCCGCCGGATAACGGACCTCGGCCGACGCGATCAAAGATCGCGTCCACAAAAGACCGCGACGCTTAGTTCGCGTTCGAGCCGCCGCCCGGAGGGCGGGCCCGACGTTCGGCCATGAACCGCTCGAACTCTTCCCGGTCCTTGGCGCGACGAATCGCGTCGACATATTCGGCGAATTCGCGTTGCGCCTCGTCAAGCTTGCGGCGCTCTTCGTCGAGGCGAACCAGTTCGGCTGTCCGCCATTCGTCGAAAGCGGCGTTGCCGGTCGAAGAAGCGTAGAAGCGGCTCGCGCGCTTCACCGCGCCACAGCCCCATGAAGAAGAGTTGCTCGACATCATGGTGCGCGCATCCTGCCATTTGCTGGTCGCCAGCGTCTGCAGATCCGGCCCGCCGTATCGGCCCTGCCAGAACTTGTAGCCGAGGATCGCGAGACCGATCGGCCAAAAGACGATGAAGCCAAGCACCATCGCGATGATTTCGAACGCGGTCCAGTGTGACCTGCCGCCGCGCCGCCAGCGGGCGCCGGCCCACTCGCTCGCGCCGAATTCCCGCGCGCCGTACGAACCACCCATGGCGCCATCTGCAGTGCCCATACCGAGCCTCCATGTCCTCTCGCGTGCGACCTAAGAGAGCGGTCGCTCACGCGCGTATGAGATTGGGAGCAGCCAAGCGGCGTGCAAGGGTTTTCGGATGTAAAAAAGCATTACATTAATGTCAATGTCGCTGACCTAATCGAGCGGGTACCAGCAAGCGACCTCGCGGCTTCCGCCGCTCTTCGCCTCCAGGATTGGCGCTTCGACTCGGCAGCGCGGACGGGCGAAGGCGCAGCGGGCAGCGTAAGGACAGCCCGCCGTCGTTTCCGGTCCATCGTTCGGAGGCGGAAGCGGCGCCGCGGGCCGGTCGAGGCGCGGGGTGGCGTCGACCAGTTCGCGCGTATAGGGGTGCGCCGGGTGGGCGAACAAGGCGCCGGTTTCGCCCATCTCGACAATGCGCCCGCGATACATCACCGCGGTTGTCTCGCAGATATGCGCGACGACGGCGAGATCATGGCTGATCAGGAGAAAGGTCACGCCCGCGTCGCGCTCGAGATCGCTCATCAGGTTCAGCGTCTGCGCCTGAACCGACACGTCGAGCGCCGACACGGGCTCGTCGGCGACGACCAGCCTCGGCCGGGTGATGAGCGCTCGAGCAATCGCGATGCGCTGGCGCTGGCCGCCGGAAAACTCATGCGGATGCTTCAAAGCGTCGGAGGCGTTGAGGCCGACGGCCTCCAGCGAAGCCTGAACGCGAGCCCGGCGCTCGGCGCCCGTCGCTCCGCCGAGCGCCGCCAGCGGCTCGGCCACGATCTTCTCGACGCGCTGGCGCGGGTCGAGCGAACCATACGGATCCTGGAAGACCATTTGCATATGCCCGCGGGCGGCGCGCAACTCACGTCGCGGCAAATCGAACAGCGAGCGCCCTTGAAGGCGCACCACCCCCGAATCCGGCCGGTCGAGCGCAAGCGCGATGCGCGCGAGCGTCGACTTGCCGGAGCCCGATTCGCCGACGATTCCGAACGAGCGCCCCTGACGCACCGAGAAGCTGACCCCGGCGAGCGCCGGGCGCGCATTCTTGCGCGCGAACGGGCCGACACCCGGCGCGCGGTAGGTCTTGACGAGCGAAGAGACCTCGAGCAGCGGCGCGTCCTCCGTCGCGCGAGTTCCCGCGTTGCTCATGAGACGAATCCCGCTTCGCTCATGGCGTGAACTCCACTTCACCAGCGCGATGACAGCGCGAAACATGGCCGGCTTCGAACATGACCTCCGGCGGCGCCATTGTGCGGCAGATGTCGAGGGTGAGCGCGCATCGGCCGGCGAAAGGGCAGCCTACGTGATGTTCGTGCTCAGTCGCCGGCGGGCCGGGGATGGTCTTCAGCCGAGCCCCGCGCGGCGCGCCTGGTCGCGGGCGGGCCTCGAGCAGCGCCAGCGTGTACGGGTTTCTCGGCTGACGCAACACCGCCTCGACAGGCCCACTCTCCATGATCACGCCCGCATACATGACGATGACGCGGTCGCAGTGCCCAGCGATCACCGCGAGATCGTGGCTCACCAGCAGGATCGCCATCTTCGATTCCGAGCGCAGTCCGTCGATGAGGGCGAGAATGCGCGCCTGCACCGTGACGTCGAGCGCCGTCGTCGGCTCGTCAGCGATGACCAAGCGCGGCGAACAGCCGATCGCCATGGCGATCATCGCCCGCTGGCGTTCGCCGCCAGAAAGCGCGAACGGATAGGATCGCGCCGCGCGTTCCGGCTCCGCCAGTCGCACATGATCGAGCAACTGGACTGCGCGCGCCTGCGCCTCATGCTTACTCAAGCCCCGATGCAGCATGAGCGGCTCGGCGACTTGCGCGCCAACGCGGCGCAGCGGATTGAGAGCCGTCATCGGCTCCTGGAATATCATGGCGATGCGATCGCCGCGCAATTGACGGTATTCATCCTCGTCGAGCCCGACCAGCTCTCGCCCCTCGAAGCGGATCACCCCCGACACGCGCGCGCCCTCGGGCGTCAGGCCCATCAACGCCAGCGCGGTCATCGTCTTGCCGGAGCCGGACTCGCCGACCACCCCGAGGCTCTCGCCCTCATCAAGCGAAAACGACGTCCGATCGACGACGCGCTGCAATCCCCTGGGCGTCGCCACGTCGACCGCGAGCTCCGCGACCTCGAGCAGCATCAGCTCCGCGCCTTCAGTTTCGGATCGAGCGCGTCGCGCAACCCATCGCCAAGCAGATTGAGGCCTAGGACGCTGAGCGCAATCGCAATGCCTGGATAGAGCGCGAGCCGTGGCGCATTGTAGAGGACGTTCTGGGCGTCGGCGAGCATCTTGCCCCACGATGTCTCAGGCGGTTGCGCGCCGAGGCCAAGGTAGGAAAGCGCCGCCTCGGCCAGAATGGCGATGGCGAATTGAATCGTCGCCTGAACGATGAGCGCAGGCGCGATATTGGGCAGCACGTGGTCGATTGCGATGGCGATTGGCCCGCGGCCGGCGGCGCGGGCGGCGAGCGCGTATTCGCGGGAGAGGACGCCATTGGCGGTGGCGCGCGTGAGCTTCGCAATAATCGGCACGTTGTAGACGCCAATGGCGATGATGGCGTTGACGACGCCTGGGCCGAAGGTCGAGGTCAGCATGATCGCCAAGAGGAGGGCTGGAAAGGCAAACACGAAGTCGCTGAGTTTCATAAGTCCGTCTTCGACGAGGCCCTTGGAAAACGCCGCGATCAGCCCGAGCACGATTCCGAACACTAGCCCGATGCCGACCGCGATGACGCCGACCAGAATCGAGACGCGAGAACCGGCCAGAATCTGAGAAGCGACATCGCGCCCGAGATTGTCGGTGCCAAACCAGTGCGCCGCGGACGGGGGCGCGAGCTTGTGGGGGATGTCGATCGCGGTCGGCGGATACGGCGTCCAGATGAGCGACAATGCGGCGGCGGCGATCAGCGCCGCGACGAGCGCGGCGCCGAGCCACAGGCTCAGCCCCCCGCGCGGGCGGAACCGGCTGGGCAAGGTCACGTCGCGGAGGCCCTCAGCCTCGGATCGATCGCGGCGCAGGCGATGTCGACGATGAAGTTCAACCCGATCACGATCATCGCCAGCAGCATCACCCCATTCTCGACCACCAATGTGTCGCGGTTGGAGATCGACTGGAGCATGAGGCGACCCAGGCCCGGCAAGACGAACACGTTCTCGACCACGATCGCGCCCGCGATCAGGTTGGCGAATTGCAGCCCCATGATGGTGAGGATGGGCGTCAGCGCGTTCGGCAGCGCATGGCGCCAGAGCGCGGCGCGCCGCGAGACGCCCTTGGCGCGCGCGGTGCGCATGAAGTCCTCGTTCAGCGCCTCGATCACCGCCGACCTTGTAACGCGGGTCACGATCGCCGCCTGCACGACGCCAAGCGCGATCGCCGGAAGGACCAGCGCGGCAATCGCTCGCGCGGGGTCATGCCAGCCCGGAAATCCGCCGGCCGGAACGAGCCTCAGCATCACCGCGAAGGTGAGCACGAGCAGGATCGCCAGCCAGAAGTTCGGCATCGCGATGCCGATCTGGCTGAACCCCATGACGATCGCATCACCCGCGCGCCCGCGCCGATCGGCCGCGTAGACGCCTGCCGCAAGCCCGATGATCGCGGCGAGCGCCATCGCCATCAGCGCGAGCGGCGCGCTGACCGCAAGGCTCGAAGCGATCAAGGGACCAATCGGCGAGCCGTAGGCGTAAGAGAGGCCGAGATCGCCGTGCAGGGCGCCCCAGATCCAGCGCGCGTAGCGGATGGGCGCCGGCAGATCGAGACCGAGCTTGTGCGAGAGCGCCGCGACCGCCTCGGGCGTCGCCGTCGGCCCCAGCATGGTCTCGGCCGCGTCGCCCGGCAGGATCTGCATGACCGCGAATACGACCAGCGATGCGAACAGAAGCGTCGCCAGGAACAAGACGATCCGTTGTCCTAGGTAAAGCAGCATAGCCTAAGGCTAGCGCCCGCCGCGCCTGTTTGATTCTGTCATCGCGAGGAGCGAAGCGACGTGGCGATCCAGCGGCCGTAGGGCCCGACGACTCCTGGATTGCTTCGCCGTGGCTCGCCTGGAAGGACGGACGTCTCTCGGCGCCCTATGGCTCGCAATGACGAAGCTGGTTCGACCCAATCGCATCGTATCTTTGCGAGCGCCCGCCATGCCGGGCGCGGCTCTCATGAGGCTTTCCCGGCCAGCTGCGCGGCGAGACGCAGCGAGATGTCCTGGGACAACGAGCGCGCCAAGCGAATCTCGGCGTCTCGCGCGGCGCGCAGATCGTTGTAGCGCTGCTGGGAGCGATCGTAGGATGCGTTCGCGTTGGCGACGCCGGTGAGAACCTGCGCGCCTCCGTCGACCTTGTTCAAAGTATATCTTGCCTCGGCCGTCACCGTCGCCGAGGTCGCGACGTTGGTCAGCGCATTGACCGTCGGCGTCGACGAGGCGGTCGAGACCGTCACGGTGAGCTTATACTTTGGCGTCGGCGTCTGACCGGTGCCGTTCAGGTCGGTGATGAGATTGTCGGCCAAATAATGACCGATGCGGTCCTTGATCGGCTGGACTTCGATTGCGCGCAGATCCTCCACCAGTCCCGGGTGGGCGGCCTCGCTGTAGAGGGGCTGGAAACAACCGGCGCTCGCACTCGCAAGCGCGAGCGCCGCGAGGACAGGAAGACCTCTAGACCACGACATTGACGATCCTGTGCGGCACGATGATCACCCGGCGGCGAGGCTTATTATCCATCGCCCGCTTAACCGCGTCGAGAGCGAGCGCCTCGCGCTCGACCCGCTCCTTGTCGGCCTCCCGCTCGATCGTGAGCTCGCCCCGCTTCTTGCCGTTGACCTGCACGACATAGGTGACATCGGCTGAAGCGATGAGGCTGCGGTCAGCGACCGGCCACGGGCTCTGCGCCACGAAAGTCTTGTGGCCAAGCACTTCCCAGCATTCTTCCGCCAGATGCGGCATCATCGGCGCGAAGCAATGGACGAGAATGTCGCCGGCCTCGGCGAAAGCGGCGCGCAGATCGTCGGCGACCGGCGCCTTGTCTATCGCGCCAACCGCCGCGCCAAGCTCGTTGGCCAGTTCGTAGATCGTGGCGATGCAAACATTGAACCGCAGACGGTCGATCTCGTCCTCGATCTTGGCCAGCGCACTATGCGCGATCCGGCGGATGCGCTGCGCCTCCTCGCCATAAAGCGCCGGCGGCTTGGGTCGCTCGTTCCCCACGATGCGCTCGATCTCGCAGGTCAGGCGCCACAGGCGTTGAATCTGCTTGAACGCGCCCTGAACGCCGGCCTCGGTCCAGATGACGTCGCGCTCGGGAGGCGAGTCGGAGAGCATGAACCATCGCGCCGTATCGACGCCGTAGGTCGAGATGATCTCGTCCGGGTCGATGGTGTTGCGCCTCGACTTCGACATTTTCTCAGTTGCGCCGATCTCGACCGGCTCGTCGCCGGCAAGGAGAAAGGCGCGGCGGCCGGCGCCGTCCGCTTCGACGCGCACTTCCGAAGGCGCGAGCCATTGGCCGTCCTTGGCCCGATAAGTCTCGTGCACCACCATGCCCTGGGTGAAGAGGCCGGCGAAGGGCTCGTCGAGCCCGAGATAGCCGCACTTGCGCATCGCGCGGGTGAAGAAGCGCGAATAAAGCAGGTGCAGGATCGCATGCTCGATGCCGCCGATATACTGGTCGACCGCCAGCCAGTGATTGGCCATCGCCGGATCGTCCGGCGCCGAGGCATTGTGGGGATCGGTGAAGCGCACGAAATACCACGACGAATTGACGAACGTGTCCATCGTGTCGGTCTCGCGCGTCGCCGCGCGACCGCATTGCGGACAGGCGACGTGCTTCCATGTCGGGTGACGGTCGAGCGGATTGCCGGGCTGATCGAAGCTCACGTCTTCCGGCAGCCTGACCGGCAAGTCCTTGGCTGGGACCGGCACGATTCCGCATGTCTCGCAATGGATGATCGGGATCGGGCAGCCCCAATAGCGCTGGCGGGAAATGCCCCAGTCCCGGAGCTTGTAGTTGATCTGCCGCTTGGCCTGCGGCGCGCGCCCAAGCGTGATCTGCTCGAGCCGGCGCGAAACCTCCTCTTTGGCCTCATCGACCGTCATGCCGTCGAGAAAGCGCGAATTGATCATCACGCCGTTGCCGTCATAGGCGACCGTGTCGATGGTGAAGTTCGCGGGATCGAGCTCTGGCGGGCACACGACCGGAGTGACTCCCAGGCCATAGGCCCGGACAAAATCGAGGTCGCGCTGATCGTGGGCGGGACAGCCGAAAATCGCCCCCGAACCGTATTCCATCAGAACGAAATTGGCGACGTAGATGGGCAAGCGCCATTCGGGGTCGAACGGGTGCAGGACCTTTAGGCCGGTGTCGTAGCCCCGCTTCTCGGCGGTCTCGATGGCGGCGACGGATGTGCCGAGCTTTCGCGTCTCCTCGATGAACGCATGAAGCGCCGGGTCGTGCTTCGCAGCCGCCGCGGCCAGCGGATGGTCAGGCGCGATCGCCATGAATTTCGCGCCGAACAGGGTGTCGGGCCGTGTCGTATAGATGTCGAGTTCGCTCGCTTGCGGGTCGCCCTTTAGCGCCCCGAGCGTCGCCGGATCGATGACGAACCGAACCGAGAGGCCCTCCGAGCGTCCGATCCAGTTCTTCTGCATCAGGCGCACTTTTTCCGGCCAGCGCTCGAGATGGTCGAGGCTCGCCAGGAGATCGTCGGAATAGTCGGTGATCTTGAGGAACCATTGGGTGAGCTCACGGCTCTCGACCGGCGCGCCGGAGCGCCAGCCGCGTCCGTCGATCACCTGCTCGTTGGCGAGCACCGTCTGGTCGACCGGGTCCCAATTGACCTTCGATTTCTTGCGCGCGACCAGGTCCGCATCGAGAAAGTCGAGGAACAGCTTCTGCTGGTGCTTGTAATAGCTCGGATCGCAGGTCGCGATCTCGCGCGACCAGTCGAGCGACAGCCCCATCGACTGCAATTGCGCCCGCATCGCGGCGATATTGGCGTAGGTCCATTTCGCAGGATTGGTGTTGTTCTGCATGGCGGCGTTCTCGGCCGGCAGCCCGAACGCGTCCCAGCCCATGGGATGGAGGACGTTGAACCCGCGCGCGCGCCGATAGCGCGCCACCACATCGCCCATGGCGTAGTTGCGCACATGGCCCATGTGGATGCGCCCCGATGGGTAAGGGAACATCTCGAGCACGTAATATTTCGGGCGCGGATCGTCGTTATCAGTCTTGAAGATTTGCGCGTCCGCCCAGGCCTTGCGCCATTTGGCCTCGGATTCGCGCACGTTGTAACGTTCGGGCCGCATTATAGGGGGCGTACTCTTAGGAAGATGGGTATTTGGTGCATGTAATGCACATTTGGTGCGTGCGGCGCACAAATCACGATTTGCTGGGAGGGTCAAACGACCACGAGCGGTCAGGCTTCTATCCGCGATATGAACGGAACGTCTTGCTCGGCGGCGAAGCGATCAGCCCCAATTCCGGACCGAGCCGGCGCGCCGTCAGGCTGACGGAACGAGCGCCGGAGCGGCGCGGGCCTATAGGCAATTTTACCTATTGTCTGCTCGGCTGTCTAATCTGGACCGATAATGCACATGATATCTTAGTGTAATAATTTCGATGATTGTTTACACTCGACAGGTTGTATCACAACAAGGCGCGAAGTCGGACAATCCGAGAGAGGGCCTCATGAGCGCGACTTTGACGACGCTGGTCAGCTTCAACGACGCTAACGGCGCGTTTCCAGACGGCGGCCTGATCGGCGACGCCAATGGCGACCTGTTCGGCACGATAGGGCAAGGCGGCGCCAACGACGACGGCGCAGTGTTCGAAATCGTGAAGACCCCTGCCGGCTACGCCAGCACCCCCACCACGCTGGTCAGCTTCAACGACGACGACGGCGCGTTTCCGGAGGGCAGTCTGATAGCCGACGCCAAGGGCGACCTGTTCGGGACGAATTTATTCGGCGGCGCCAACGACGAAGGCGCAGTGTTCGAAATTGTGAAGACTCCCACCGGCTACGCCAGCACGCCCATCGCCCTGGTCAGTTTTAACGACGACGACGGCGCGTTTCCAGTCGGCAGTCTGATAGCCGACGCCAACGGCGACCTTTTCGGCACAACAGAGCAAGGCGGCGCGAACGGCGTCGGCACGGTGTTCGAAATCGCCAAGACCGCCGGCGGCTACGCCGGCGCGCCGACCACACTGGTCAGCTTCAATAACACGAACGGCGCGCTTCCAGGCGGCAGTCTGATCGCCGACGCCAACGGCGACCTTTTCGGCACAACAGAGGCAGGCGGCGCCAACGACGACGGCACGGTGTTCGAGATCGCCAAGACCGCCGGTGGTTACGCGAGCACGCCCACCACGCTGGTCAGCTTCAACGGAGCGAACGGCGCGTCTCCAGACGGCAGTCTGATCGCCGACGCCAATGGCGACCTATTCGGGACGACCTCGGGCGGCGGCGCGAACGGCATCGGCACGGTGTTCGAGATCCTCAAGACCGCGGCGGGTTACGCGAGCACGCCCACCACGCTGGTCAGCTTCAACGGAACGAACGGTGCGTCTCCAGACGGCAGTCTGATCGCCGACGCCAATGGCGACCTATTCGGGACGACCTCGGGCGGCGGCGCGAACGGCATCGGCACGGTGTTCGAGATCCTCAAGACCGCGGCGGGTTACGCGAGCACGCCCACCACGCTGGTCAGCTTCAACGGAACGAACGGCGCGTCTCCACTCGGCAGTCTGATCGCCGACGCCAACGGCAACCTGTTCGGCACGGCCAATAGCGGCGGCGCGAACCGCATCGGCACGGTGTTCGAGATCACCGACAGCGGCTTCATCACCACGGCCACGCCGCTGCCCGCGCCAACAGCCGACATCCTGTGGCAGAACACGAGCAGCGGCCAGGCCTCGATCTGGGAGATGTACGGGAGCGCCCTGGTCGGCGGCGGGGCCGTGAATCCCAATCCCGGGCCGAGTTGGACCGAGATTGGAGCCGGCGACTTCAATGACGACGGCCATTCCGACATTCTGTGGCAGAACGCGAGCACCGGCCAAGCCTCGATCTGGGAAATGAATGGGAACAGCTTGCTCGGCGGCGGACCAGTGAGCCCCAATCCTGGGCCAAGTTGGAAGGCGATCGGAACGGGCGATTTCACCGGCGACGGTTTTTCGGACGACATCCTGTGGCAGAACACGAACACGGGCCAGGCCTCGATCTGGGAAATGAGCGGGAACAGCTTGATCGGCGGCGGCCCCGTGAGCCCGAATCCAGGGCCTGCCTGGAAAGCGATCGGAACCGGCGATTTCAATAAAGACGGCGATGCCGACATCCTGTGGCAGAATTCGAGCACAGGCCAAGTGTCGATCTGGGAAATGCACGGGAACAGCTTGGTCGGCGGCGGCCCTGTGAACCCCAATCCGGGCCCAAGCTGGCAAGCGATCGGAACCGGCGATTTCAACCACGACGGCTTTTCCGACATCCTTTTCCAGAACAAGAACACGGGCCAGGTCTCGATCTGGGAGATGGACGGGAACACCTTAACGGGCGGCGGCCCCGTGAGCGCCAATCCCGGGACCAGCTGGCACGCCATCGGAACGGGCGGCGGCGGTTCCGACATTCTTTTTCAAAACACGAGCGGCCAAGCCTCGATCTGGGACATGAACGGGACCAACCTGGTCGGCGGCGGGCCGGTCAGCCCCAATCCCGGATTGAGCTGGCGAGCGGTCGGGCTGACCTGACCTGCAAGCCAAGCTCCCGCGGGCCAGCGCGAAGCTTTTGGATTTCTATCGCCCAGCGCCCACTCAGACTCAGGGCGCCGGAGATAGCCGAAACACCCAGATCGCGGCTGGATCCGAACCGTGCGCCCTCGCGGCGACAAAGAGCCGATCAAGCTCGGGCGCAAACAGGGCCGTGCGTGCGCCTGGTTGAGTGCGCGTTCGGGCGATCTCGGTCAGGCCCGCGCCAGAGGCGTCAAAAGTGGCCAGGAGCCCCTCTCCGCAACTCATGTAGACCCGTTTGCGCTTCTCGTCGTAGAAAATGTCATCCGCATCGCCGCAGCTGGCCGTCCGGCTGACCAATTTACCGGTGCGAGTGTCAAACGCCGCGAGGGTGGCGGGCGAGCGATACCCAACAAAGAGGCGACCGCTGGCGCCGTCGAGCGCCATGGGAAAATTCGCGCTCGCGTCGGTCAAGCCCCAGCGCGCGATTTCATTTCCAGTCGCCCGATCGACAACCGACACGCGATGGGCGTCCGGCAGATTGACGTAGATGCGGGCGCCGGCCGGGTCCAACTGGAACGACTTTGGATGCGCGGCCAGAGCGATATCAGAAAGCTTCTTGCCGCTAACGGCGTCAAGCGCCGCAAGCGCGCCCCCGCCATATCCGACGATCACCCGATCAGCGCCGTCGGCCCGGATGTTGTCGGCGTCGCTAAGGAGCTCGACTTTGCCGGCGGGAGTGAGGTCGTCAGCCTTGAAGATATCGACCGCCCCATCCCCGGCGTTGGCGACAAAGATCAAGTCTCCTTTCGGCGCATAAGCGACGCCCTGGGGCTCGTGCAAACCCGAGATGCGCTTGAAGAGCGCACCTTTGGTCAAGTCGACCACGGCGACGGAATTGTTGCCGAGTTCGGCCACGAGCAGCCGTTTGCGCGCAAGATCGACGGCGAGGTGGTCGATCCGGCCGGCCACTTTTCCGAGCACAATCTTGCTCTCCAGGATCGGCTCTTGGTCAGCCGCGCGCGCGACTGCGCCGACAGTGACGAGCGCCGCAGCCGCTAGAATGCCGAAAACGCGCGCCAAGACCATCGGATCACCCCTTGGCCGCGACATGAACCGCGTCGAGTGCGGCCCGAAGACCTTTCGCCAGCTTCACCGCGTCGTCGTTGGCCCAGAAGTGAATGAAGAACGCGCGCGGCTCCTCGCCGATCATGTGATTGTGGATCGCCGTCACCTCGATCCCGTTATCACGGAGCGCCGTGATCAGCGGATTGACTTCGTTCGATAACGCAACGAAGTCTCCGGTGATCGCCGCCTTGCCGCCGCCAGTTGGCTGGAAGTTGATCCCGATCGCCGTACCCATCGCGCCCGGAATTGCCATTCCATCCATCTTGATGCTGTCGGCGCGGGGTATGCCGAACTGATAGACGCCGTTGTTGTTGCGCCCCTTGAAGCCGATCGCCTCATCGATTTTTGTCGCATCGATGCCAAGGTCGGTTGCGGTCGCAGGCGGAGCCGACGCCCATTTCCCACGGAGTTTGGCTTTCCTCCAGCGCGACGCGCGTCATGCGGGCCAAATGTTCGGCGTCGCCCGTCCCTGATACGTGCATGTAAAAGATCGGCGGAGTGGCGCGCAGCAGGTGGTTGTGCAGGGCGGTCACTTGAAGGCCCTCGGCAAGCAGCTTGCTCATCACCTGATTGATTTCGCTTTCGGTCAGGACGAGGTCGCCCATCATCATCGTCTACGTCGCCCATCGGCTCAAACGCGACCCAACCGCCGAGCGCAAAGCCCGGCTTGAGCTGGACGCCGTCAAGGCTGACCGTGAGATCGCTACGGGGCAGTCCATAGCGGTGCACCGCCCCGCTTATAGCTGCGGTGCGGCCAAACACGAGATCGATTTTCTTCCAGTCCGTCTCGCCCGCTGTCGCGTGCCCAGCGTACAACAGAGAGAGGGACCTGAACGCCATTGCCGTCATCGCACGCATGCTTGTTCTCCTTGGTGGAACAAAGGCCGAATGGCCGGATTCTGGTGGCGTTCGGTCCCAAGCGCTACGGGCCTATCCATTCGATTCCGGCCAACGGTTCACTGAGACAGTTCGCGGCCGGTCTCAGTCGAGTTTTTCGGTTACCTTCTTGACCCCGTCGCCATTGATTAGAGTGACGGCGGCTACTGGTTGGCCGCCCTCAAGGATCGGAATGGCGCTCACCGCACGAAAGCCGCTATTAGCCTTGGCGGCGGTCGCGACCGCCGCGGCGAGCGACAGCTTGGCCTTCCCCATGGCCTCTCCTTGTTCCTTGGCCTCTTTCAGGTCGCCGGGGTCGGTGATCGGCTCGGAATTCTTGATCGAGCCGGATTTGTGGTCGATGATAACCTCGGCGAATTGGTCTCCTTTCATGGTGTACACCGATAGCTGAAGCGCACCGTCGTCGTTGACCTCAAATTTGCCAGAGATTGGCTTACCTTCGCCCTCACCGGCTTTGAGCCCTTGATCCAGGGAGACGCTCGCTTCGGAAAGCGCGTTTGCGAGCGTAACCGGGTTAATGTTGTCTTCTTCGTCGCCCTCGGCCCAGGCGGTCAAACCGGCGATGGCCAGGAGTCCCGCAGCCGCAATCCCAATGGCCAAGCTCTTCATCCTCATTTGGATCTCCTGTTTCCTTGGTTGAAACTCAAAAAAGGCTGGAGTTAGTGTTGCGTCACCGTCACCAGCCCCACCGCGCAAAGGGCGACGCCCGCTGCGCAACTGGCCGCAAGAACCGGAATCATTCCGACCTTGAAGCGGAAGATCGCAATCGCCGCCCCGAGCGCCAGCACGAAGCTCCAAACGTCGAGGCTGGCAGGGACAGGCGCATCGAAGCTGAGGCCGAATGCGCCGACATGGCGCGTGGCGCGAAACACGGTGTGGACGGCGAACCAGACCGCCAGGTTGAGTATGACGCCGACGACCGCCGCCGTTATCGCGGAGAGCGCGCCGGACAGAGGTTTGTTGTCCCGAAGCTGTTCGATGTAGGGAGCGCCGGCGAATATCCATAAGAAGCACGGCGCGAAGGTCACCCAGGTGGCGAGCAGGCCTCCCAGAGCGCCCGCCATCAATGGCGGAAATCCTCCCGGCGCGCGGAACGCCGCCATGAAGCCCACGAACTGGAGCACCATGATCAGCGGGCCGGGCGTGGTTTCAGCCATGCCGAGACCGTCAAGCATTTCGCCCGGCGTGAGCCAGTGATAGGTGGTCACGGCCTGCTGCGCGACATAGCCCAGGACCGCATAGGCCCCGCCGAAGGTCACCAGCGCCATCTTGCTGAAAAACACGGCGATCGAGGTGAAGACGTCGCCCGGGCCTGCAAAAACAGCAATGCCGATCGTGGGCGCGAGCCACAAGGCGAGCCAGAACGCCGCGACCCGCATCGTGCGCGATCTCGACGGACGCGCGTGGTCCGGGATGGCTTCGCCAAGCAGGCTTTCGCCGTCGGGCCCGGCGCTCGCTTCGCCGTGACCAATCCCGCGCGTGAAAGCCGGGTAGCCGGCCCGCGCGGCAAAGAAACCGATCAGGCCCGCCGCAATGATGATGAGGGGAAACGGAACGGCGAAGAAGAAGATGGCCACGAAAGCCGCCCCCGCCAGAAGTTGCAGAGGCCGGCCCTTGAGGGAACGCCGGCCGATGCGGATCAGGGCCTCGACGACGATCGCCAGCACGGCCGCCTTCAGACCGAAGAAAGCCGCCGCCACGAAGCCGACTTGGCCCCACTCCGCATAGACGATGCTGAGGGCCATCAGCGCGATGACGCCCGGCAAGATGAACAGCCCGCCCGCCATCAGGCCGCCGCGCGTGCGATGCATCAGCCAGCCGATATAAGTGGCGAGTTGTTGCGCCTCCGGGCCCGGCAGGAGCATGCAGTAATTGAGCGCATGCAAGAACCGGCCTTCCGACACCCATCTTTTTTCTTCGACAACAATCCGGTGCATCACCGCGATCTGCCCGGCCGGGCCGCCGAAGCTCAGCGCCGCGACGCGAAGCCAGACGCGAAAGGCTTCGCCGATCGTAACGCCGTGACCCGGCTGCTCGCGGCCGTCGCGGCGGGACACAGCGAGCGCATCGGCCACGTCAGGCCCCCTTCTTGTTGGCAGGCCAGTTGTGCGTTTCTTCGCTCGCGTCGCGAGCCCAGCGATAGAAGGCGTCATAGAGCGTCACGCCCGCCGCGAGCTGCTCGAGATCGTCGAGGTGCATGCGCGAAAGGCCGAGCGAGGCGGCGAGCAGTCCCGGCGCCTCGGGCGCGAGATCAAGGCGGGCGGTGTCCGCCGCTCTAACCATCGTCGCCAGACGGTCAAGCGGTTCGCTTCGCAGCCCGAGTTCGTCGAGCATCGTGTCGAACGTGCAACGCTCCCCGCGATGGCTCCAGAACACGCCTTCGATGTCGAACGGCGCGCCGTTGAAGCGCTCCGCGACCGACTGCACCTCCGCCGGCGAGACGAACAGGAACACCGCTTCGGGATCGACAAAGCGGCGGATGAGCCAGGGACAGGCGATGCGATCGATTTTCGGTCGTGAGCGCGTCACCCATACCGTTCGCCCTTGCAGGTCGCGCGGGGGCAGTTTGGCTTCGGGGACGAGCGGCAGGTCCGCCTGCGCCCAGGCGGCGTGGCCGCCGGCAAGAACCTCAGCCGCTGCTGCGCCGGCGTGACGCAGCCAAGCCGCGACGCCCTCGCTCAGCCTCTGGCCTTTCTCGCAGATGACGACGGCCGAACGCCCCGCGAAATCCGGCGCCCAGGACGATACTGTTTCGTGAGGCCGGCGGATGGCGCCGGGAATGAAGCGCGGATCGGCGGCGAAGTCCTCCTTGGCCCGCACGTCGATAAGCGCGGGGCGGTGCGGGACGCCGATCAGGCGCGCGAGTTTTTCGACGGATATGGAGTTGAATGACGACATGATGCGCCCCTGAAAAAGCTCGGGCGCGATTCTTCAGCTGTCGCCTCACGGGGAGATCGCTTCCCCATGAGCGAATCATAACCCCGATCGATGCGTTCCTGTCAATGGATTTCTCCCGGGGGCGGCGAGCCGTTGTTCATAGCGAGTCGTTGTTGAGGCTATTACAAGCGTTAATAGTTGTTTCGTTCCTCCCTCTTGCGCCCCGAACGTTTCTCATCATGGCGGGGTCAAGCCGGGCCATGACTCCATAGGCTCAAAACCCAATCGGCGGGTGGCCGCTTCGCGCAATAGCGGTCAAACCCGAGTGCGTGGCGAATGGGTCAAATCGGCCGAGATCCGGCTGTCTCGAGTGCAGACCGTGTTTAACAAAAACTCGATCGAAGCCGACAAGAATGGGCGCATCTGCCGTTGCGTTGGCCTCGACCTGCTATACGTTGACGTGATCATCCAAAGCTACGAAGCTACGAAGCTCCGACTGACGGCGCAGCGGTCCTCGTCGATACCGTCAAGACGGTCGATTGACTGACGGCGCAAGGCGAGAGAGGCGACGCCGGACTAAGGGCTGTTGGCGTTGTCACTAAGGCGCGAGCGCTAAGCAACGCAACGCCGATTCAACGGCTCCTTTTCCGAGACACCGCGCGAGATGTCCGTCGTGAGCGCGAACCGGTGACGCACCTCACATGTCGCACCTCCTCTATCGGCTGTATGAGCACCGACTGCGTCGACAGATCCGCGCCGGACCTATGCCCGAACATGTCGGCCTCATTCTCGATGGCAACCGGCGCTACGCGCGCAAGCAAGGATTCGCCGATCCAGGTCGAGCCTACGAAATGGGCGCGCAGAAGCTTGACGAGGTGTTGCTGTGGTCCAACGAACTCGGCATCTCCGCAGTGACGCTTTGGGTGTGCTCGACCGAAAACCTAAAACGACCGCACGCCGAGGTATCCGGGATTCTAAGAGCGGTGGAGGCCAAGATTGGAGCGTTAGCTGAAGACCCTGGGATTCACCGGCGACGCGTGCGGGTCAAAGCCGCCGGCCGCCTCAATCTCCTGCCACTGTCCACGGTGGCCGTAATTCGCAAGGCAGAAGAGGCAACAGCTGATTACGACGCGATGACACTGACCATCGCGGTGGCCTATGGGGGGCGCGAGGAGATCGCCGATGCCGTTCGTGACCTGATCCGCGCGAAGGTGCGGGACGGGCTCGGGCTTGATGAACTCGCTGAACACATCACCCCCGCTTCCATCGACCAATATCTCTACACGGTCGGCCTTCCGGATCCCGATCTCATCATCCGCACCAGCGGCGAGGTGCGATTATCGGGCTTTCTGTTATGGCAAAGCGCTCATAGTGAATTCTACTTTACGGACGTCTATTGGCCGGAGTTCCGTAAAGTCGACTTCCTGCGCGCGATTCGCTCGTTCCAACAGAGGACGCGACGCTTTGGCCAGTAACGCGGGCGGCCAGAAAAAGGGCTCTCGGGCCGCGCTCAAAGGAGTGTCAGGAATGACCAGTGCCGCAGTCGGCCGCGAAGACCTTGAGCGTCAACTCGAGGTGGTTCGAGCGCTCGCGCCCGGAGAGATGGAAGGCGTGTTCGGTCCTGATTCGCTGACTTGGCGGATCGATCGCGAGGCCCTAACATTCCTTGGCGCCGGCCGCGCCCTCCTGCTCCAACTGGCTCACCCGTGGGTCGCGGCGGCCATCGTCGAACACTCGAAGACCGTCGGCGACCCGATTGGTCGCTTTCATCGCACCTTCGCGGTGGTCTTCACGATGGTGTTCGGCACGGTCGATCAGGCCCTATCCGCCGCCCGAGCCCTGCATCGCCGCCACGCCGCTATCCACGGCCGCCTGCCGGTCACCGTCGGACCTTTCTGCGCCGGCTCTTGGTACCAAGCCAACGATCTTGCGGCGCTGCGCTGGGTCTATGCGACCTTGGTCGAGACCGCGCTGATGACGCATGACCTCGTTCTTCCACCCCTGACAGGCGAGGAGCGGGCACGCTACTATGCTGAAAGTCATCAGTTCGCGGCGCTATTTGGCATCCCTCGGGATGCGCTGCCAGCGGACTTGCGGGAGTTCGCCACCTATGCGGAGATGATGCAGGAGTCCGACGTCCTGACGGTCAGTCCCGCAGCCCGCGAGATTGCCGGACAAATCTTCTCAGGGGCCGGAATTTCTTACGCCCGCCGCAATGGTATCGTGCCGTCACTGCGTCGATGCTGCCGCCGCGGCTGCGGGAGGCATTTGGCTTGAGCGATACCGACAGCAGCCAATCTGAGCGCGCGCGTGCCTGGCTTCGGCGCATCTATCCGACATTGCCGGCCAGGCTGCGCCATGTCGGTCCGTACCAAGAGGCCGTGGCGCGGCTGTCGGGGCAAGCGTCGCCGGACCTCGCTACGCGGACGCTGAACCGGCTCTGGATCGGACGACACAGGCTGGCTGCATGAGTTCTCATCTAGACCGAACCCGAGTGCTCCTTCGTCTTTGGAAAAACCAACCCGAAATTTTGCCCGCCGCCTTCACCCGGGCGGAACACGAGTGCCGCCCCGGAGCGGTTCTTTAGTCAAGTTGACTGAACGATTAGAGGTTGAGGTGGCCACGATTGTCGCCAAGGGGCAATTGTGACGCGCTGCGTAAAAGTGCATGCGAACCATCCTTCCCCCTCGACTGCGACATACACTCCTCGATCGGCAGTGACCGGTTAACGTCGAAACCGGTCAGGCTGATTGGGTTTCGACCCTAGTCCCGCTCACGAAGCTACGAGATTTAACCGACAGATAACGCTATAAAGAGCCGCTATTGACGTTCGAGGCGGGCACGCCGGGCTTGGAAAATTCCATAGTGTGCCGACATTTTCTTGCGCAGAACAGAAACTCGGGCTATGATCCTGGCTCATGACAAACTCGACCGCCGAGAGGTTCTGCGACCGCGTCGGGCGGGACGCGATGCGTCCGCGGTTACAACCAGGGCGGCTGGTTCTCGGGGTAGGGAGAAAAAATCTTGCTTGAATTGCCCGTAACCTATTGAAAAGTCCCGATTTGGAAAAATAAACGTAAGTAAAAGAAAGCAATTTTACTTTCGTTTATTTGCGTTTAGTGGCGTTTATTAGCTTTTATTTGAATGGAATTCACGCTTTGGTTGTATTCCTGGCTTACCGAGGGACCGTTGCTGTCACGCGACTACGCCTGAAGCAGGAGGCCGCGCACTTGATCGTAGACCGCCCGGTCTCCAGCGGCGATGATTCGCCCCCGTTGGCGGCGTTCTCGCCGTCCCAGGTGGTCACCACCCCGCCCGCCCCCTCGATGATCGGCGTGAGCGCGGCCACGTCGTGGGATTTGAGACCGGTCTCGATCACCAGGTCGACGAAGCCGGCCGCGAGCGCGCAATAGGCGTAGCAGTCGCCGCCGTAGCGCGTGAGCCGGACCTGGCCCTCGACCCGCGCATAGGCCGCCGCCCGGTCGGAATCGTCGCGAATCAGCGACGGGCTGGTCGTCATCAGCGTCACCTCGGCAAAAGACAAGGCTTTATCTCATGCCGCTAACTGCGCGACCCGCCGTGCCAACTCCGGATTGAGCCTCACCACCCCATCCTCCGGATCGTTGATTTGCACCTGGCTCTGAAAGCACCGCATAGTCTTAGTTCAGAATGACCGCCAACCCATCCGGAGGAAGAGAGGGGCGGTCAGATCGGAGCGGAAGCGACCAGCTCAGCGGCGCCGGTAATAATCGCCAACCCAGCCATCAAGCCTCGGGCGTGACTGCGCGCCCGCAGGGTAGCGTTGAAATAAACAGGAAAGGCCAGACGGGAGGATAGAGCGGAGGATAGGACCATGAGCGGACCGAAACTGGGCGCGATTCGATTATTCAACCACCGGCGATCAATATATCCGATTTGTTTCATTGGGAAAAAGACATTCGGCCGATCAAGCGCCTTGTCGAGGGACCTTTGGACGAGATCGCCGCCCTTAAGGGAACGAGTGCGGCATTCAGGAGGAACGCTGTGACATGCTCTTGATGCGTATTCGGGCAGCGGCTCGCGAGTTGGAACTATGATGGAATTGGGCGTGCTCTCGTATTCGTTACTTGTCCAACGGGAACACGGCGTTTACCTTCAGCTATTGTCTGCGCTGGGCCGTGAGCCGGGCGCCAACATCATCTCTCCGCCGCCGCTGGAATGGAAACGGCGCAAGGAATGGGGGTCGGCGCGGCGCCAGATAAGGGATTGCGATGCGCTGTTTTGGGTGCAGACGTCTTCCCGTCCGCCGCTGGCGATCGAGGTCGCTGCGTGGATGAACTTGCGGGCGCGCCGCGCAATCTTCGTCCTCGACGCGTGGAAGCATTTGCTGTGGAAGCTGGGCTTATTCGCAACAATCGAGCGGCTCGACCCGTGTTTTGTCGCTTTCCGCGAGGCGACGACCGAGCTGCAGCGCCGCTTCCCGCTGGGGAAGTTCGTGTGGTTGCCCCACGCCGCTGATACGACAATTTTTTACCCGCGTAGAGAAGAAAAGTCGGTGTTCTGCTTCTGGATGGGTCGGCGACACGAGCCGCTGCATCAGGCGTTGCTGGCGTACTGCGGCGCACGCGGCCTTCGCTACGTCTACTCAAAGGATCTTTTCTACAGCGACGAAGACCTCGGACGCATTGCCTCCAGCGCGCGTTATTTCGTTGTAACGCCGCCCGATCTCGATAATCCGCGACGGACAGGCGGATTCAGCCCGCTGGTGATGCGGTATTTGGAAGGATTGGCGGCGGGGACACGCCTTCTTGGGGTTTTGCCGCGCAGCGGCGAATATGAGGCGCTCTTGCCCACCGATGCGATTTGCCAGGTGGCGCCAGACGGCTCGGACTTGGCCGAGCGTTTGCATGAAGATGGCAACAATCCCGACGCTCAGCGCGCGGTCGATGCTGCCGGGGCTTTCGTGCGCAAATATCATTCATGGCAGTGGCGGACAGAACAGATTATCAATTATCTGGCGAACGGCGCTCCCGTAATGCAGGCTTCCCTCACCGCGCCGCCTCACGATAGACGCTGCTGATGTCCCTGTGGCGCAAATGGCGATAAGTCCAACGCGGACTTGGCATCTGCTCAGCGTCGCCAGGAAGAAAATGCTGGAGGCGCCGGCCAATCTCGGCTCACAACTTGTCGCCTGGCCTCCGGTCGCGTCCCGTATGGAGGCATCCTACGAAAGAGCGAAGCGTTCGCACGAAGCGCATTTGCCTCGTTTGCCCGACGCGGACGCGGGGATTGTCGAGGACCTCAACAAGTCGGGTGTTTCAATCACATCGCTTGAGGCGATGGGGCTCGAAGGCGTGGACGCGCTTCTCGCGGACGCTTACGCTTTGGTCGCCCGACATACTCCATGGACACGTTCCTTCCAGGCTGACGGCGCCGATATTGTCGCGCACGACAAGATCATCCGCTGGGGCTTAAGCGATCGGTTGCTGGACATTGCCGAGAACTATCTCGGCGTGCCCGTCGCGTACGACGGGATCAATGTCTTCTTCACAAAGGCGGACGGAATGGAGGCCGGGGCGAGGCGTTGGCATCGGGACGCCGAAGACAGGCGCATGCTGAAAATCGCCCTCTATTTCAATGATGTGGACGAGGACGGCGGTCCCCTCCAGGTGCTGCGCCGCCGGTTGCCGGATCATAACCGGATGGTCAGAGGCAAGTTCCCGTTCCTGAGTCAGGAACAGTTGGAAAAGGCTCTGGGCGATTTCGACCCTGAGCGAGATGTCGTCACCTGTACCGGGAAAGCCGGAACAATGATCTTCGCAGATACTGCGGCTTTGTATCATCGCGGCAAACCCGCGAGCGCGCGGGATCGCTGCGCGATCTACTTCAACTATATGAACCGGGCGCCGCTACGGCCGTTCCGGTGCGAACGAAGCACGATTTCCCGGGCGCAGACCAGGCGCTTGGCCGCGTCCATGCCGCAGCGTCAGCGCGACTGCCTGCTTTGGCGCGACTCCCTCCCCCTGATTGCGCGGATCGTCCCACCCGCGCCGGTGTATAAGTAGATCACTGGGAACCGGCCTGAAGCGGCGCTGGACGAACGGTCAGACTTGGCGAAGTCTCTCGGCCTTGGTCGTCAGGCAGTCACGAAAGCCATGCCCAAAAATGCGGCAGCGGCGGCTCGCGAACAAGAATGCGCGGATCGCCTGGAGCTTGCTCACCAGCGACAGCCGCCGGGCTTTCACTTCGCGCAGCCATATACATCCAGACATGGCGGCTTTGGCGCGCACTCATCTCGAGGCGACCCCGTAGGGGCTGTCCGCCGAATCGAGGCGTCCAAGGCCGTGGTCTGCTGCGTCCGCGATACGTCGAAACCGTCAGGCTGATTGGTTTTGACCTTAGAGCCCGTTCACGAAGCTACAAGACTTCACCGACAGACAACGATATAAAAGCCATCATTGACGTTCGAGGCGGTTGCCCGACCTCGGGTAATTCCATAGTCTGTCAACATTTTCTTGCGCAGAACAGAAACCCGGGCTATGATCCTGGCTCATGACAAACTCGATCGCCGAGAGTTCTGCGACCGCGTCGGGCGGGACGCGATGTGCCCGCGTTTACAACCAGGGCGGCGAGTTTTCAGGTAGGGAGAAAAAATCTTGCTTGAATCGCCCGTAACCTATTGAAAAGTCCCAATTCGGAAAAATAAACGTAAGTAAAAGAAAGTAATTCTACTTTCGTTTATTTGCGTTTAGTGGCGTTTATTAGCTTTTGTTTGCATGGAATTCGCGCTTTGGTTGTATCTCTGGCTTACCGAGGGACCGTCGCTGACAGGCGACTACCCCTGAAGCAAGAGGCCGCGCGCCTGATCGTAGAGGGCCCGGTCGCCGGCGGCGATGATTCGGCCGCCGTTGGCGGCGTTCTCGCCATCCCAGGTGGTCACCACCCCGCCCGCCCCCTCGATGATCGGCGCGAGCGCGACCACGTCGTGGGGTTTAAGACCGGTCTCGATCACCAGGTCGACAAAGCCGGCCGCGAGCGCGCAATAGGCGTAGCAGTCGCCGCCGTAGCGGGCGAGCCGGACTTGCCTTTCGACCCGCGCATAGGCCGCCCGGTCGGAATCGTCGCGAATCAGCGACGGGCTGGTCGTCATCAGCGTCGCCTCCGCAAGGGAAGCGCACGCGCGGGTGTGCAGGCTCCGGGTCGCCCATTCCGAAGGCGGGGCGTCGCCATGCGAGGGCGCGAGGGTGCGGAGCTTGGCGCGTTTGCCGTCGCCATAGAACCGCTCGCGGGTGAACGGCTGCGCCATCATGCCGTAAGCCGGCTGGCCGCGATGCATGAGCCCGATGAGCGTGCCCCAGGTCGGCAGGCCGGATACGAAGCTCTTGGTCCCATCGATCGGATCGAGAACCCAGACATATTCCGCCTCGGGCCGATCGCGCCCGTATTCCTCTCCGATCACCCCATGGGCGGGAAACGTCTGCGCAATCAGGCGCCTCATGGCCGTTTCGGCGCCCCGGTCGGCCTCGGTGACAGGATCGAACACGCCCCCCAGCGATTTGTCCTCCGCCCGAATCGCACTGCGAAAAAATGGGAGAATCACCTCGCCCGACACCTGCGCGAGTCGTTCGACGAAGGCTGCAAAGTCGACAGCGGTCACTCGAAGGACTCACAAAGGCGTGAAAAGACCCGCGTAATTCGCATGTCTGCTATCCGAGATCACAATGGCTATCGGTTGATTGGCGATATCTATATCGTTTTAGACCATTGTTAAAACATGCTTATTCGCCTTTGCTGCCTCACGACCGGGTCCGAACTGAAATGCAACAGTCCCCTGAATTCAGTGGGAGACTGCCCACTGGATGAAGAAAAGACTTGCAACGCCGGCGGTCTGCACCGATATTGTTGCGGTGCGGCATGACCTGCCGCATATGCCCTCCTTGGGCGTTTCCTCCCTAAACTCAAGGCCGCCGTGGCAACATGGCGGCCTCCTTTTTTCAACAAACCTCTGGCCCTTTGCGATCTGTTCGCCGCGCCCAGTCGCGCTGCGGTGCAGCATTGCGGCGTCGCGCGCCTCGCGCCTCTCAGGCGCGGCCCCTCATTCGGCCGCCAGGCGACCCGCTTCCGTATCGCCGCCCAGTTCCAGCGCCAGCGCCTTCGCCGCCCCAAACAGATCTTCGCGGAGCGCACCCCACCGTTCGGTGCGGACGATCCTGCGCTCATCGAGGTAAAGCGCCCGAGCGACCTCGATTTGAACCGCGTGGACGCCGTCTGCGGGCGCGCCGAAATGCTCGGTGATAAATCCGCCCGCGAACGGCTTGTTGCGGCGCACGCGATATCCGGAGCGCTTGAGGGTCGATTCCAGAATGTCAACGACGCTGGGCGCCGCGCTTGCGCCATAGCGGTCGCCGAGAACGATATCGAGCCCGCTGACGTCGGCGGCGTTCGAGGGCATTGAGTGGCAGTCGAGCAGCACCGCAACCCCGAACCATCCGCGGGCGCGCTCGATCAGGGCCTTCAATTGCGCATGATAGGGCCGGTACAGCGTCTCGATCCGGCGCAGACCATCAGCGACCGGAATCGGTTTCTTGTAGATCGGCTGAGCGTCGCCGACCACCCTGGGAATCGTGCCGAGCCCGACGGCAACCCTTAGCGAGCGGGTGTTCGCGAACTCGGGCAGGCGGCCGTCGAAAATCTGCGGGTCGAGTTCATAGGGCTCCCGATTCACGTCGAGATAGGCGCGCGGGAACAACGCGCGCAAGAGCGGCGCCCCGAGCGCGACGCAAGGCAGAAACAGCTCGTCGACGAAGGCGTCTTCCGATCGGCGCAGGGTCAGCGGATCCAGGCGAGAGGCGGCGAGAAAGCGGCGCGGATAGGTCGATCCGGAGTGGGGCGAACTGAAAACGAGGGGCGAAGCCAACCGCGCCGGCTCAATCGTCTCGAACGGACGATCGAAGTCCTGGACCGCCGTCCCCTCGACCTGTTCCATTGACCCTCCGACCAGCGCTTGCTCCGAACGCGCCGTTCGGCTTTATCATAGCGCCTAACCGCCGTTCGATGCGAGCTTTGCCGGCGGGTTCAATAAATTTTTACTTGGACGCCGCAAAGCTGCAAGGTTGCCAGGGGGAGAGTGATGCAGACGCCAGTCGAGATTTCCGCCAAGATCTTGCTCGCGGAGGACGATAACGACATGCGCCGCTTCCTCGTCAAGGCGCTGCAGAACGCCGGCTACGCCGTGACCTCTTTCGACAACGGGTTATCTGCTTACAATCGGTTGCGGGAGGAACCGTTCGAGCTGCTGTTGACCGATATCGTCATGCCGGAGATGGACGGCATCGAGCTTGCTCGCCGCGCGACCGAACTCGACCCGGAAATCAAGGTCATGTTCATCACCGGCTTCGCCGCGGTGGCGCTCAATCCCGACAATGCGGCACCCAAGGACGCCCGCATTCTCTCCAAACCCTTTCATCTTCGAGACCTGGTCAACGAGGTGGAGCGGCTGCTCAAGGCCGCTTGACGAGGGGCCGCTCAGGCTTTCCTGCAGCTAAACCGAGCGATTTCATAATAGGCGAAGCTCTCGGCGATTCGGTCGAACCGTCGAGGAGCTTCTAGACTAAAGGGGCCCGCTAGCCGTTCCCAATTCAATAGCGATACGGCACGCGGACCGAGCAAGAGCCGTAGTTCGGGAAGCAGTAGAACGGATAGGCGGCGATCGAACCCAGATCGGCGACGCCGCCGGCCACACCGGTCGCGGCCGTCGTCACGGGGTTATCGCCATAGCGATTGCCCGTCCGGACTGCATAGTGGCGATGAGCATAGTGGCGCACAGGATGCCGAGCGACCGTCGCCCCGCCAGGTCCGGCTTCCGCCCACCCCGGCGTAGGCGCCGGCTCACTGAGTGACGGCGCGGCTGCGGCCGAAACTGGCGCGGGGGTTGTCGCGGGCGTGCTTGGCGTGGGCGCGGGTTGTGCGGACGGATCCGCGAATGCAATGGAAGGAGGCGCTAACGACGCAAAAACGGCCACGCCGAGCGCGATAGCCGAGGTTCTAGCAACGCTGTGGGTCATAATGACCTCCTTCGTTTGATTTGGCGGCGCGGGCCGCGACGGGCCCTTCCTGCTATGGAAACGCAGGAGCCCGACGCACGGTTCCCCCTCCCCTGCCGAAGCTGGCGAATCGCCGCGCTTTGCGCGACCTGATTTCGAGCTGAGGGGGCCTCCGCAAACGAAACCGGGCGGCCGAGGGGGCCGCCCGAAGCCGAAGCGCGAGGCAAGCGGCGTGTTAGCGGAAGTGCCCGCCGCCGAACCCACCAAAGTGGCCGCCGCCAAAACCGCCCATATGCCCGCCGCCAGCGAAGCCTGCCCCGCCGAACCCACCCACATGGCCGCCGCCAAAGCCGCCGAAGTGCCCGCCGCCGAAGCTGCCCATATGGCCCAAGTTTCCGCTGGCGAAATGAGCCCCGCCGCCGAGGTGCCCGCCGCCAAAGCCGCCCGTGTGGCCGAAGTTTCCGTTGGCGAACCGAGCCCCGCCCCCGTGGAAGCCGAAGCCATGGCCAAAGCCGTGGTGGAAAGCGAAGTCGTGGTCGTGGAAGCCGTGGTGGAAGCGGCCCCCTCCGAAGAAGACCGGACTACCAAACCCGTAACCATAGTCGTAGTACGGATACGGGTATCCGTAACTATAGTCGTCGCAAGAGCCATAATACGACCCGTAGTAGTAATCGCCACAGTTCGAATAGTACGGATACCCAGCGGCGGCGCCGGCGATCACTCCTGCCGCGACGGCCGCGCCGGGATTGTAACCGTAGTAGGCGTATCGGTGTCCGTTTCGCCAAACGTACCAAACGTAGTGGCGATGGCCTGCGTGGCCACGCGCGACATACCTGTACAAGCCGTGCGAGACGCGCGCCTGAGCAGCGTGCCCGTAATGGTGAGCGACGGTGGCCGCATTTGCGGCAGGAACCGGCGACGATAAGACAAAAGCGGCCGCGCTGAGCGCGACGGCCGAAACTCGAAGAGCGCCAAGAGTCATGGCGACGTCCTTTCAGGCTGGGCGACGCAGCAGCGCCGCGGGAACGCCCCTACTGCTTCCGATGTAGATCGGCACTGCTGACCCGCAAGATCCGAATGGGTCACGAATGCGTGCGTTCGAACATCGCAATAGTCTTCGGAGGCGAAGAAAGCTCAGGTGACGCTCTAAAATTAAGTTTAACTTCGGCTGTTTTCGATGTGAATCTTTCGACTTAGAAACCATCCAATACTGGTGCGATCGCTCTCAAAGCCGTGCAAATGCTACACTTTGCCGGAGCATCCCAAGCAAACCCGCGCCCCGCCGCAGTTGACGGTCGCCGGCGCACGCCCGGCGCGCCTGCCTTATGATGGACGCGGCCGGTCATGGGACCATGTGCCGGGGGGTAGGCCCGCGGGCGCGGCAAGTGCGCCCGCCGTGGCTAACCAAGTGCGGTCCGGCGCAGCAAGATGCGTCCCTCCATGGATGCCGCCACCGCGTCTTCGCAGCGAGCTTCGCGTTCGCCGCGAATCTCATCCGCCCAGGCGGCCGCCCGGCCTAGCCAGAGGGCGTTCAGTGCATGAAATGCCCATGCATATGGCCGCCGAAGTGCGCCCCGCCATGAGCGACAGCGAAACCGCGCGGACTGCCGTTGATATGGGCTACGCCGACGAGCGGCATCGTATGCCCGCGCGGCATCATATGCCCGCGCCCGCCGTGCCATCCGCCGTTCTCCGCGAACGCGAAGCCCCGATGGCGCCCGCGCCACGAGCCTCCGTAGACGCCATACGCATAGCCATAGGAAGGCTCGTAGGAGTATCCGTGGACGGGCGCAGAATACCCGTACGAATAGCCGTACGCTGGACCGTAGCACCACGAGGGCATATTGTACGGATCGTAGTGGCGGTACCACCAGCAACCATGATGATGTCGATAATAGTAGCCGCCGGCATAGTACGTGTGTCTACGGTAGTAATAGCCTCCCGCGTAGCGCGGATACGAATACCCTCTGGCGTAATAGCCTCCGCCATAGTAGCCTCCGCGATAGTGCCGGTAGGCGTAGCCATGCCCGCCATAGGCATAGCGATGACCATAAGCGTAGCCATAGCGCCGGGGATGAGCATATGCGTGCCCGCCGCTCAAGGCGTATCGATGGCCGCCGCCGTGAACAACGCGCATCGCCGGACGGTGAACTCCAGCTCCGGCGAATCCATGATGAAACGCGGGTCCGCGGGGATGAAATACCTGTCCATGAATAGCGGGTCCCGCGAATCCATGTGATCCGTGCGGGCGAATCTCCGCGGTTGCCGGAGCGACCGGCGTCAAAAGAGCCACGACAGTCGCGCCAAGGGCGATCGCGGAAAGACGAAGAGCGCCGTATGTCATAACGGTCTCCCTCTCTTTTGGCGCGTCCGGTTTCGGGCTTACCGTCACGCGGCGCCGGACACGCAGTTGTGGAACGCAACGTTCCAACACGCGGTTTAGTTCCAGCCTAGCGCCACTCGGCGAACCCTTGACGGCGGCTGACACCACCCTTATTTAGGCGCCGTTAGCACTCGACTGTCGCGAGTGCCAACGTACTGTCCGCGCGCCCCATTGCGGGCGATTTCGAAAGAGGAAACATTCATGAAATTCCGTCCCCTGCATGACCGTGTCGTCGTACGTCGCATCGAAGGCGAGGAAAAGACGAAGGGCGGCATCATCATTCCGGACACCGCCAAGGAGAAGCCGCAAGAGGGCGAAGTCATCGCCGTTGGCCCCGGCGCCCGAGACGAAAGCGGCAAGCTCGTTCCGCTCGACCTCAAGGCCGGCGACCGGATCCTGTTCGGCAAGTGGAGCGGCACCGAGGTCAAGATCGACGGCGAGGAACTCCTCATCATGAAGGAGTCCGACGTCATGGGCGTGGTCGAAGGCGTCTCCGCCTCGAAGAAAGCCGCCTGAACTTAACCATCATCTCCACGAATTCCTGAGGATTGAAAGCAATGGCTGCTAAAGACGTACGTTTTTCCTCTGACGCGCGCGACAAGATGCTGCGGGGCGTCGATGTTCTCGCCAACGCCGTCAGAGTGACGCTAGGCCCCAAGGGCCGCAACGTCATTATTGACAAATCGTTCGGCGCTCCCCGCATCACCAAGGACGGCGTCACCGTCGCCAAGGAGATCGAGCTCGACGACAAGTTCGAGAACATGGGCGCCCAGATGGTGCGCGAGGTCGCCTCGAAGACCAACGACACCGCCGGTGACGGCACCACCACCGCGACCGTTCTGGCCGCTGCGATTGTGCGTGAAGGCGCGAAATTGGTCGCGGCCGGCATGAACCCAATGGATCTCAAGCGCGGCGTCGATCAGGCGGTCGCGGAGGCGGTCAAGGATATCGCTAAGCGCTCGAAGAAGATCAAGGAATTGTCCGAGGTCGCCCAGGTCGGCTCGATCGCCGCCAATGGCGACAAGTCGATCGGCAAGATGATTGCCGACGCGATGCAGAAGGTCGGCAACGAGGGCGTGATCACGGTCGAGGAGGCCAAGAGCCTCGAGACCGAGCTCGACGTCGTCGAAGGCATGCAGTTCGACCGCGGCTATCTCTCGCCCTATTTCATCACCAACGCCGACAAGATGCTGGCCGAGCTCGAGGATCCCTACATCCTCATCCACGAGAAGAAGCTTTCCTCGCTGCAGCCGATGCTCCCCGTCCTTGAGGCCGTGGTGCAGACCGGCAAGCCGCTCCTCATCATTGCTGAGGATATCGAGGGCGAAGCGCTGGCGACGCTAGTGGTCAACAAGCTGCGCGGCGGCCTCAAGGTCGCGGCGGTCAAGGCGCCTGGTTTCGGCGACCGGCGCAAGGCCATGCTCGAGGACATCGCCATCCTCACCGGCGGGACCATGATCGCCGAGGACCTCGGCATCAAGCTCGAGAACGTCACGATCCAGATGCTCGGCCGGGCCAAGCGCGTCCGGATCGAGAAGGAGAACACCACGATCATCAATGGCGTCGGCGCCAAGAAGGACATCGAAGGCCGCATCTCTCAGATCAAGGCGCAGATCGAAGAGACGACCTCCGACTACGACAAGGAGAAGCTGCAGGAGCGGCTGGCGAAGCTCGCCGGCGGTGTTGCGGTGATCCGCGTCGGCGGCGCGACCGAGGTCGAGGTCAAGGAGAAGAAGGACCGCGTCGACGATGCGCTCAACGCCACCCGCGCGGCGGTCGAAGAGGGCATTGTTCCGGGCGGCGGCGTGGCGCTGCTGCGCGCCAAGATCGCGGTGTCCAAGCTCAAGAGCGAGAACGCCGATGAGCAGGCCGGTATCAGCATCGTGCTCAAGGCCCTCGAAGCGCCGATCCGTCAGATCGCCGAAAACGCGGGCAACGAAGGCTCGATCGTCGTCGGCAAGGTCAGCGAGAACAAGTCTCAGACCTGGGGCTTCAACGCCCAGACGGAAGAGTATGTCGACATGATCGAGGCCGGCATCGTCGATCCGGCCAAGGTCGTGCGCACCGCGCTGCAGGACGCCGCCTCCGTGGCCGGCCTCCTCATCACCACCGAGGCCATGATCGGCGACAAGCCGAAGAAGGAGTCGCCAGCTCCGGCGATGCCGGGCGGCGGCGGCATGGGCGGCATGGACTTCTAGGTCTCGCCCATTCGGCACTGGAGCAGAAAGGGCGGCCGAAGGGCCGCCCTTTTTGTTGGGCCGGCGTCCTCCACGTCCCCTGACGCCGGCCAGACGTCAGCCCGGATTGGGCGCGGCCGCTCAGCCTGTTGCTTTTCAGGCGTTGCCGTCGCGCCGGTCGGCATGGCCCGGAGATTGAGATCCGCTCCCTTGACCGGTTCGCCGCCCACGTCGCCAATTTGTACACAAGCACGGCAGTTGCTGGGGCTAGCGAATAGCGGTCGCAACGCGGTAGGGTGGACCCCGCGCCGCGCAGCTTGGGGGCTTTACTCGTGCTGAACCGCGGGCTTTCGAGCGGGACCTAATCGGGGAGACTCTCATGGGCATTGTTACGCGTCGTAGCCTTATTCTGTCGGGCGTCGGTCTGGCGACCGCGGCGTTCGTGGCCCCGGCGGAGGCCGCGACCGGATCGATCTCGCTGCACATCGCCAGCGCTGGTTTCATCTTCGGCGTGACCGGCGGCAGCGGCGTCTTGACCTTCCACGGACATCAATATCCGCTCAGAGTCGGCGGCATCAGCGCGGGCGCCCTGATCGGCGTTTCGGCGACGGACCTGGTCGGCACCGCGTCGAACCTTCATGCTCCAGGCGACATCGCGGGCATCTACTCGGCCATCGGCGCCGGCATGTCGGTCGCGGGGGGCAGAAGCGCGGCGCAGCTTTCCAACGCTAACGGCGTGAGGCTGCGCCTTCGCGGGCGCCAGGTCGGCTTCAGTTTCTCGATCGACCTCAGCGGGATGAGCATCTCGCTCGCCTAAGCCCTGAGCGTTTTCGGCTCGAGATGGAGCTGCGTCGACGCGAATTCGCGTCGCTCATGCTCGGCGGGGCGGCTGCGCTCAGCCTCGCCGGGCGGGCGGACGCGGAAAGCGATCCCCTGCCCTCCTGGAACGCCGGGCCCGCCAAGGACGCGATCGTCAAATTCGTCCATGCGACCACCGACGCGGCGAGCCCGGACTTTGTGCCGCCGGCGGAGCGCATCGCGACCTTCGATCAGGACGGCACCCTGTGGGTCGAGCATCCGATCTACACCCAGCTTGTCTATTGCTTGGATCGCGTGCCGGCGCTCGTGAGGGCAAAACCCGAGCTGGCCAAGGTCGAGCCGTTCCGCACGGTGCTGACCGGCGATCGCGAAGCGGTCGCGACGCTCGGCCTCGAGCCCCTGCTCAAGGTCGTCGCCGCGACCCTGACCGGCATGGACGTCGACACGTTCCGCGACGAGGTCGCCAAATGGATCGCCGAGGCGCGCGATCCGCGCTGGAAGCGGCCTTACACCGATCTTGTCTATGCGCCGCAAATCGAGCTTCTCACATATCTCCGCAGCGTCGGCTACCGCACGTACATCGTCACCGGCGGCGGCCAGGGTTTCGTCCGCGTCTATGCGGAACGGGTTTACGGCATTCCGCCTGAACAGGTGGTCGGCAGCGCGGGCGCCGTCAGCTATCAATATGGCGCGAAAGGGCCGGTTCTTATCAAGGAGCCGAAGCTCCTGCTCGACGACGATAACGCGGGCAAGCCGGAGAACATTGACCTCATGATTGGGCGAAGGCCTTATTTCGCCTTCGGCAACTCGACCGGCGACCGGCAGATGCTCGAATATACAAAGGCCGGCGGCGGCGTCCGGGTCGCGACGCTGGTGCTGCACGACGACGGGGAGCGCGAATATTCCTACGGGCCCGCGCGCGGACTGCCCGACTCGAAGGTCGGCCACTTCCCCCCGGAGCTTTACGACGAGGCGACCAAGGACGGCTGGATCGTCGTCAGCATGAAAAACGACTGGAAGCGCATCTTCGCGTTCGAGTAGACGTCGGCGCTGCTCGAGAGGCACTTGCGGCTGGCTTCCCCGAAGATTATCACATCGTTATAGTGTTATTTGTTTGCTCCGCGCCGTCGGGCAGGGCCAATGCACGCGATCTCGAGCGCGAAACTAAACGGGGTCGTAAGAGACTGAAAACATTAAGGGCCCGAAACTAAAATGAAATTGGGGCTGGCTCGCCGTCTTCGAGCTTCACCAGCGGATCAGCGCCGCGCCCCAGGTGAAGCCGCCGCCCATCGCTTCGATCATCACCAGATCGCCGGGCTTGATGCGGCCGTCCTTGACGCCGACGTCGAGCGCGAGCGGGATCGAGGCGGCGGAAGTGTTGCCGTGCTGGTCGACTGTGACGATCACCTTGTCGCGCGCAATGCCGAGCTTGTCTGCGGAAGCGTCGATGATTCGGCGATTGGCCTGATGCGGCACGAACCAGTCGATCTCGTCCGCCGTCACGCCGGCGTCGGCGAAGCATCCCTGGATCACGTCGGTCACCATGCCGACCGCGTGGCGGAACACTTCCTTGCCTTCCATGCGTAAATGGCCGACCGTCCGGGTGGTCGACGGGCCACCGTCAACGTAGAGCTTTTCGCGATGCCGGCCGTCCGCGCGCAGGCGCGACGCGATCACGCCCGGGGAGGCGAGCCGGCCGTCGCTGTCGCGCGCCTCGAGCACGATCGCCCCCGCCCCGTCGCCGAACAGGACGCAGGTCGTGCGGTCGGTCCAATCCAAGAGGCGCGAAAAAGTCTCCGCGCCGATCACCAGAGCGCGCTTATGCGAGCCGGAACGTAGGAATTTTTCCGCCGTCACAACCGCGTACACGAAGCCGGTGCACACCGCCTGCAGGTCGAAAGCGGCGCCTTCGACGATGCCAAGATGAGCCTGGACCTGAGTCGCGACGGCGGGGAACGTGTAATCAGGGGTCGATGTGGCGACAATGACGAGATCGATATCGACGGCCTTAAGCCCGCCACTGCGCAACGCCGCCTGAGCCGCCTTGACCGCCAGCGACGACGTGGTTTCGTCGGGTCCAGCCACATAGCGCTGACGGATGCCGGTGCGCTGCACGATCCATTCGTCCGATGTATCGACTTTGGTCGCCAGCTCCGCGTTCGAGACGGCGCGCGCGGGCAGCGCAGCGCCGACGCCACGTACACAGGCGCGGATCGACGCAGGCCCATCGCCATTGCGCGCTTCCGGTTCGGGACCGCGCGCGCGACGGAGGCTCGTTGGAGGGGATGCAAGGCTCATGAAGGGGAATTTTCCGTAATCAAGACTGGGCGGCGCGCGAACGTGCGGGCATGGGACGGAAGCCGTTGGCGTGGGCGATCATTTCCCGAATCTTGCCGAGCAATTCCTGACGCACCATGTCATACGCCAATTCCACGGCGCCGGCGTAGCTCTCGGCGTCGGCGCCGCCATGGGCCTTGATGACGACGCCGTCAAGCCCCAAAAAGACGCCGCCGCTGGCGCGCGGACCCATCCTGGCGCGCAGCGCCGCGATCGCCTTGCGCGCGAACAGGAAGCCGACGCGTGACATGATGTCGTAGCTCATGGCGTCGCGCATGTATTGGCCGAGCTGCCTCGCGGTGCCCTCGGCCGTCTTGAGCGCGATATTACCGGTGAAGCCTTCGGTGACGAAAACGTCGACTGCGCCCTTGCCCAGATCGTCACCTTCAACGAATCCTTGATAGCGCATATTGGGCAGATTCGCCTCACGCAAAATGCGCCCGGCCCCCTTCACCTCCTCGACGCCCTTGATCTCTTCGGTCCCGACATTGAGGAGACCCACACTGGGCGAGTCGATGTGAAACACGATTCGCGCCATCGCCGCGCCCATCACCGCCAGATCGACGAGATGCTGCGCATCGCCGCCGATGGTTGCGCCGACATCGAGCACGATCGATTCGCCTCGCAAGGTCGGCCATATCGCCGCGATCGCCGGGCGCTCGATCGGCGCCATCGTGTGCAGGCAAAACTTCGCCATCGCCATCAAGGCGCCGGTGTTTCCGGCGGAAACCGCACAATCGGCCGCGCCCGACTTCACCGCTTCGATCGCCTGCCACATTGACGAGACGCGCCGCCCAGTGCGCAGCGCCTGGCTCGGCTTGTCGCTCATCTTGACCGCGACGTCGGTATGAAAAATGCGCGATTTGGCGGCCAGCCTGGGATGGCGCGCCAGGATCGGCCCGATCACCCCATGCTCGCCATAGAGGAGAAACTCAACGTCGGGATGGCGTTCGAGCGCGACGGCCGCGGCGGGCAGGACGATCGTCGGCCCATGATCGCCGCCCATCGCGTCCAGCGCTATGCGAATGTCGCCTGCCATTCCTTGTCCGACCGCCCGGGCCGCATAGCCCGGCGGCGCGGCGCGGCGCGACAATAGCGGCTCCGCCGCGCAAGGCAACGCAAGAAACTATTTGCTGGTTGTAGCCAGCATTCAATCGGCGGCGCGTTGGGGACTTATCGGCTTTGATTGCGACGGACTCAACGTCAAAGCGGTTGCAGCCAAAATTTATCGTTGCGCGCCACTGCAGAAAGCAGCAGCGCGCTGGCATATCCGAAGCTGCCCTTGGCGCAAGGCCGCCGCTTTGCCGCAGGCGCACGCGGCATCCTCGATTCGCTGCAATCGCAGCCTCGCGGCCCTGTTTCGTCCGCGATTGGCGAAGCTCGCCGGCCTAGGTCGTTCGCCGAAGCTATTCCTTGACCAGCGCTAGGGCGATCTTCTGGGAAATGTATCCGAGCACCGCGCCGATGATCAGGGAGATGACTCCAACAACGAAGGGGTTCTCGAGCGAGGCCGAGGTGACCGCGCCAAGCTTGGCGCCTGTCAAAGCGAGACCGGCGACGGCCGCGTATCCGAGCACGCCTGCCGGAATATCGCTCAGCGCCGGCGCCTTGGCTGCATACACAAGAATGAAAACCGTGATCAGGACGCATATGCCGGCCCAGAGTGGAACGCCGAGCGCGCCGCCAAGCGGGATCTGGGTGACCAGCAGCAGCGCGATCAAGGCCATGATGGCGCCGAATATGTTGTTCGTCAGCGCCTTGGTGAGTCCCTCCTCCTTGCCGCCGGAATGGTAAAACGTCGCCCAGCCGATGAATGCTACCCAGATTTGCAGCCCCCACCCAAACGGCGACAAGAGGACATACGTCGCGATGCCTCCGAGGACGCCGATGCTGACCGCCAATGCAGTAATGAGATCCATTGCCTTCCTCCCTGTCGCCATGCGCTCATCCGTTTTCCGGATTGCGCAATCTTGACACGGTCGCCCAGCGCCGTGCGGCTACGACGTTAACCTGTGGCTAAATTTTATGCAATGCCGCGAATCTGCCATCCACAGGCAACATTATTGCCCTAATCGGACCCCGGTTTGTCCCGCCGGGCCAGCGCCGAAAACGGCGAATCAAGTGGGTCGGATTCCGGGCTGTATTCTAAAACTTCGCCGGGCTTATGCGGATAAGGATCGAGGCCAAGAGCGAGGAACTCCGCCGTGAGCGCGCCGAGGTCGATTTTTCCGTCGATGAGGGGATCGGGCTCGTCGTCGTCGGCGAGCGATAACGTCTGCCCTTCCTTTGCCGTCGGGAGCTTGGGATCGGCCGCTGTCGGCGGCGCGAAACGCACGTCCACGTCCTCGTCGACGGTCGCGGGAAACGGCTCAAGTGAAACGACGCAGACCTGAGTGAGTTCGCCATGGACAGCGCCGGTAACGCGCGCCCCACCCCGGCCCCAGGGTACGAGGCGCAGGGTCGCCGTCAAGGCGGCGATTTCTGGAAGCCGATAGAACGACGCGAGCTCTTCCCTCTCTGCGGGAGTGGCTTCAATCGCGACGGTCTGACCTTCGCGAGGAAGGGAGTCGACCCGCACTACCCGGGAGAAGGATGTGGCTTCAGTCATCACAATCTCCAGCGGCGATCGCGCCCGGCGGGAACCGAAAGCGGCCTTCCGTGAAAGCCTCAATCGGGATAGCCGCCAGGGCCGCGTCAAGCGAAGCGATATGGCGGGCTAGCGCCTCCGCTTTCGGCCCGGCCTCACGGCCTTCTAGACCGTAAACGTTCCTAGCCAGCGCCGCGGCGAGGCCGGCGGCCGAGCCGTCCGCGAGCGCGGCGGCATAAGCAGCGTTGCGGCCGTAGAAGGCGCTCCCCATCGTCTTCAAGCGCTTCGCCACGGCAATATCCGAGAACCCCATCTCGCGCAGCGTGTCGTCAAAGTGGGCGAAGAGGCCATCAACCAGGTCCTGGGCGATCGCATCCGCGACGCCGCCCAGCGCCGCCAACCGACGTAGCACGAGCCCGGCGTGCAGCGTCAGGAGCTCGAAATCGGCCGTCGATCCGATCAGGCGCCCCCAGCGCCGCGTAGAGCGCCGGACGGCGCGCCGCGGCCACGATCTCGCCCTGAATCTGCTCGATGAGTGCTTTGCTGGCGCGGCGCGTCCGCCACTGGGCGAAGATCATACAAATGCCCCGCGAGCTGCGGCTCGCGCCTTGCTCTGATCAGGGTTCATGAGTTAGGCATCCGCGCCCGGTCTGGCAAGGCGAAGAGCTGGTCAAAGAGAGACGGAATGCAAATGTCGCCGAAGGTCCATCGTCGAGCAACGTTGGGATTGGCCCTCTGCGCAGCGCTCACGGTCGGCGGCTGTCTGGGCTACGAGGGCGACTTCGCCCGCGGTTATCAGGTCGACCAGGACACGCTGTCACAAGTCAAGGTCGGCGTCACGACCAAGCCGGAAGCGCTCGCAGCGCTTGGCACACCCTCGACCACGTCCACGGTCGGCGGAGACGCCTGGTATTATATCGGGCAAAAGATGCAGCACACCCTGTCGTTCATGCCAGTCCAGATGACCGATCAGCACGTCCTTGCGGTTTATTTCGACAAGGGCGGCAAGGTCGACCGCATAGCCAATTACGGCATGAAAGACGGCAAGGTGTTCGACTTCGTGAGTCGCACCACGCCGACCGGGGGCTCGGAGCCCGACTTTCTCAAGAACATAATGGGCGGCCTGTTCAGGTTTAGCTGAGGCCTGTCGCGGCGCGCCCGGCAGGATGAAACTGGGCACTGCTATGTCATTGTTATTTCAGCCAATGTATGAATATGCGTCACATACACGGGACAAGTCATTGCCCGAACTCCGGCCATTTGGCAGCTTCGATTCGCTTTTGGATCATCTCGCGTTCGAGCTTCGCCATCTCGACGTGATTTGACCACACCGCGGTCGCCGCGGCTTTCAGCGCATCTATCAGCGGCTGGACGGCCTCCGTGACGATCCCGCTGACAACTCCCTTCGTTCCCTGCGCTGCCCGCGCTGTTTTGACGGCGGCATCGCAGACCGTCTGGAGGCCCTTGCCGGCTTTCTCCATGTCGGCCTGGATGGTTGGGAAGTCGTGCGGCTTTCCGCCCTCGACGAGCGCAATCGATAGGCCTGCAATGACGCCGTCCGCCGTGGCCTTCGCATCGTCATAGGCGATCTGGCCGTCAAGGATCGCTGGCTTGTCGCCGGCGGATTTGAGAAGCGCAACGCAGGCCTTGGCCTGGGACTTCTCGTGCGTCAGAAGCCGGATCGTGTCCGGCCATCCCGTGGTTCCTTGCGCAGGCGCCGCGGTGCCCACAAGCGCGAAAGCTGCGCTGGCCATAAGCCACCTGCACATGATCATCCCCAATACTCCGATCTCTGGAAAGAGCGGCCACGGCGGCCAAGAGCTAGTGGCGCATGACCGCGATCGGGAAATCGGACACAAGGCCGGGACGGTGGAAGACTGGATGCTGCTTCCCGCCCGTCAGGGCCTTGACCCGCTCGAGAATGTAGTAGTCGAGCAGGTCCGTTGTGATGTTGCCGTCGGGGCTCGACCCTTTGCCCTGCCCGAGCGCCTCGATCAGTGCCTCTGCGAAGGCGCCGTGCTGGCCGGCTTGGTCCTCGTGTGCGAGTTCGATCGCCTGCGACGCGGCGTAAACGACGATGCCGGAGCCGGCCGTGGTGAAATCGTTCACCACCTTGTCCATGTTGGGGAACGTCTCGGTCGGCAGGGCCATGGTGCTCGCCGTCAATTCCGTCCCGACGTGGCACGCATCGACGAACATGATCTTCTTGCCCGGAAGCGCAGAAATCTGCCGATAGAGGTCCTCGCCGGAAATCGCGGTCGTCGGCAGTTCGTCCGTCTTTGCTTCCCGCGTCAGGAACCAGAACCCCTGCCTCGGGTCGCTGAAGTCGCGATAGCCATGGCCGGATAGGAACACTACCACCAGATCGTTGTCAGTCGCTTCGTGCTTCAGCCAGTAGAGACCCCTGAAAACGCTGTCGCGGGTCGGTGGGCCGATCACCTTGCCAGCGAGATCGGGGCGGGTCGGGAAGTCGATAATCTTCGTCTGCACGTCCGCGTAGAGCCCGCCCTTCTGGCGTTCGAGCGCGTCTGCCAATCCCTCCGCGTCGCGCGCCCCGAAGTGGATGTCATTCAACTTATTGTCATCGTAGTTTGTTACCCCGACAAGGAGGGCGTAGAGCTTCGGTCTCCGGTCGGGCGGCGCTGCAGCGGCGGAAGCAGGCGGGGCGGCGACCAGCGGACGCTCGTAGATGAGCTTCGCGCTCGCGGGCGCGCTGGTCAGCTCACCGGAATGGGCGATGATTGAGAGCCTCGCATCCTTCTTTGGCAAGGTCACAAGGACCTTTCCCGTGGCGTCGCCGCCCTTCGTCGCGGCGAAGCCTGTCGCCTTGATCGGCTCGCCGTCGGCAAACACGTCAAGACGGTCGATTGGCTCGCCGGACGAGGTGCGCAGCGAATAGGAGATTTCAACAGAGTCGGCTGAGAAGTGCGATCCCTCGGCCGGCGACGTGATCGCCACAACCGGCGGGAGAGCCACGGGAACAGACTTCGCTGCCTCACGCTGCGCCACCGCATTGGCCTGCCGGACCGCTTCGGCCTCATTCTTTGTCTTTAGCACGAGCTTGACGATGTCAGGCCGAAGATATTGGGCGCGGAACTGCGACGCCGGGAAGAAGTCCGCCGCCTGTTCCCAGCCGCGGTTGACCTGCCAGCCGATGAGGTCCTCCCCGCCGGCCGAGGCCATGTAATAGCCGGTCGGTGTCCAAGCCACCCATTTACGGGTCCGGGGCTCGACGAACAATGCAAGTAGCTCCTTACCGTCGCCCCAACGCAACCATCGAAGCGAACCATCGGCCAGTGCGGCGACTGCAACCTCGCCGTCGGCTGAAAAATTCACACCCAAGGCTTCGCTGTCCTCGTGCGTCGACCAAAGTTCTTCCCCGGTCGCGTCGAAAGCGTAAACGCCTCTCCCCTCCTCCGAAGCCCCCGCGCCTATCACAAAACCAGATGCATCAGACCGAATTGCCAAAGCGTTGGAGTAAACCCATTGCCCCAGTTGAAGAAACTTGCCATTGAGCTTGATTGAAGCACCTCGCCATTCTGTAATCGGAAGGCCCTTAACTCGAGCGGCTGAGAAGCCAGGGGGAATATTCGGCGATACGCTTAGGGATGCGGCGCCAAGATCAAAAACGACTGCTTCGCGTGCTCCATGTTCGAGACCAAACCGTACCGAGTTCGCGTCCGGTGAGACAGTAAGCGCTACGCCTAATTTTGCAGCCATATCGGCAGTTCGAGAAGTTTGAAGCGTTCGCGCGACGCCTTCGATAGAAAAAAGCCCGAACGATTTTTCGGTCGCAAACACAAAGCCGCCGCCGCATGGCTGTATGCCTGCGATGGCATCGCCGACATGGACATCTTTGCCTCGCCGTCGACCGTAGGCGTCAAATCTGCGCAAGTCCCCCGCGTTGGCGCTGGCGACAAGCATTGAGCCATCGCGCGACCATGCAGGAAATGACCCGAAGTCATTAGTATCAATCGTGGCAAGCAACTCGAGGGTTTTCGCATCCACAATGGATATCCAAGTTCGATTTCGAACTCCCGATACGCCATTCGCAAGGGCGGCGCGCTGGCCGGTAGCGTCAATGGCGATGCTTTCATTGTATTTCGTTTCATCATTGTTTTTCGTTCCATCAGGTTCCGCGCGATTGACCGCCAGCTTGAGGTCGCGGGTGTAGCGCCATAATTCGCCGTTCCAGTCTGAAACAAGGAGTGCCCCGTCGGGCCCGAAGGCGACGCCACCGTATGCAGCGTGTTCGCGATCGGAAAAAAGGTCCGTCCGCGTCTCACCGTCGAACACGACCACATGATTTGGGTCATCGTATGAGTCACGAGAGACGCTGATTGCGATCCGTAGCCCGTCGGGAGAAAGAGCGAGATCCCTCACGTTATCATCCCCGAACGGGCTGACGCGACGGATTGCCCCGTTGTCAAGGTTCACTATAACTACGTCCCTAGGTAAGCTCCTAGGTGTCCCCCGCGTATCCCACCCGGCCACAGCAATCGAGCGCCCGTCCGGCGATAGCGCAATCTTATGGGGTCCGAAGGCGGTCGATTGTGAATCCCAGTGTCCCGGGCCGCTTGCTTCATTGTCGCCGGGCGTAGGCAGATGGAGGACCTGTTGAAGTTTTCCTTCGGGAAGCGACCAAAACCTAATGGTGCGATCGTCGGCCGCGGTTGCCAGCAATCGGCACGCTCCATCAACGCTGATCGCCGTGATTGGCGCCGCGTGCATACCAGTCTCGATACGTAGAAACGGGCGCTGGTCGGGGCAGGCCTTGATGGCGTCATTAAGCGCAGCGCTCGTCTGCCCGTCGATCGCGCCCTTGTAGCAGCCGGCGTCCGTTAGACGCAGTTCGAGAGCCTTGATCTCATTCGCGCTGATCTTCGACAGGTCTAGAGACCCGGCGAGAGCGGGCGCATCGCATAAGGTTGCGCTGAGGGCGACCGCCGCGAGCGCCGCTACCCCGAACAGCCAAGACGACCGCCTTACCAATCACTCATCCCTCGGCCTCCGCAGATGACGAAACGACCAAATAATAGCGAGATTTCCCGAGATTGCGCAAGCGCCGCATGACCGCAGGCCAGCCAACGCTTCTGCTACAGCGGCCGCTCATCATCGGAAACGAATGAAGGAGTTCCGAACCGAGGCCCGCTTCGGCTGCTCACGCGCATCACGGGCTCGCGAGGGCTTTGGCGCGGACCCCAGTTCTTACCAAGGTCCGTCTTGTACAGTTGCTATCCGCCCTAGGCCGACCGTCCTTCCTCGCGATGTGACTTGGCGCGAGAAGACCAATCAGAGACCAGGACCAGAGGACCATCTTATGGTAAGCTGGCGCGCCCGAAGGGATTCGAACCACGCTGGGTGCTGTTTTTAATCAGCCGACTGAAGGAAACGGTGCGATCGACAATTGCTTGCAGAAAATCAGAAAATGGTGTAAACTTGCTTCCATGAACAATTCTGCCCTTCGCATGGCCGCGACCGCGAGTCCCCAGTCAGCCGCGTCGAACGACAACGGAGAGCGCTGAGAAAAACTTTATGCGGTATTTGCCGTTAACCCATTGATAAGTCTCGATTTCGGACGAGAGAATCCAAGGAAATCCAAGGAAATCCAATAGTCAAAATCGGGGGTTTTCGCAGCGAAACCGCCACGGGCTAAGAAAACCCAAATGGGCCGCACCGGCCAGCGTTGGCGCGGACGGCTGCTCGCGAACCGACGCGATGCTATGGCAAGCGCTAAGCCTGCCGCGCGCGATGGTCCTTGGCTACTCCGGCGAGTTACTTCTTACTTCGCCAGGATCGCCAGCAGCAGCAGGGCGACGATGTTGGTGATCTTGATCGCAGGATTGACCGCCGGGCCGGCCGTGTCCTTGTAGGGATCGCCGACCGTGTCGCCGGTGACAGCGGCCTTATGCGCCTCCGAGCCCTTCACCCATTTGACGCCGTCTTTGTCGACGAAGCCGTCCTCGAAGCTCTTTTTGGCGTTGTCCCACGCGCCGCCCCCCGAGGTCATCGAGATCGCCACGAAAAGACCGTTGACGATGACGCCTAGCAGCGAGGCGCCAAGCGCGGCGAAGGCCGACGCCTTCGAACCCGAGATCCAAAGCGCGCCGAAATAGACGACGAACGGCGCCAGCACCGGCAAGAGCGATGGAACAATCATCTCCCGAATCGCCGCGCGCGTCAGCAGATCGACGGCGCGTCCATAGTCGGGACGCTGCGTGCCGTTCATGATGCCCGGCATTTCCTTGAACTGCCGGCGCACTTCGAGCACCACGGATCCCGCCGCCCGGCCGACGGCGGTCATCGCGATGCCGGCGAACAGATAGGGGATGAGGCCGCCGAAGATGAGGCCGGCGACGACGTAAGGGTTCGAGAGGTTGAAGTCGACGACGCCAACTTCCTTGAAGTAGGGCGCCCCCGTCTCCGTGAAGTGCCGGATGTCGTTGGTGTAGGCCGCAAACAGGACCAGCGCGCCCAATCCCGCGGAGCCGATCGCGTAACCCTTGGTGATCGCCTTGGTGGTGTTGCCGACCGCATCGAGCGCGTCGGTCGACTGACGCACCTCTTTCGGAAGGCCCGCCATTTCGGCGATGCCGCCCGCGTTGTCGGTGACGGGGCCGAACGCGTCGAGAGCTACGATCATGCCGGCGAGGCCGAGCATGGTTGTGACCGCGATCGCGGTGCCGAAGAGGCCAGCGAGCTGATAGGTCGAAACGATGCCGGCGACGATGACCAGCGCGGGAAGCGCCGTCGAATTCGAGCGAGACCGCGAGGCCCTGGATCACATTGGTGCCGTGGCCGGTGACCGAGGCTTGCGCGATGGAGACAACCGGGCGTTTGCCGGTGCCGGTATAGTATTCGGTGATCACGACGATAAGGCCGGTGACGACAAGGCCGACGAGCCCGCAGACGAACAGGTTCGAGCCGAAGACGGACTTGCCCGCCACTGTCCCGACCTCGCCCCAGCCGACCACATAGCTCGTAGCGAGGGCTAGGCCGAGGATGGACAAAGCGCCGGTGACGATGAGACCCTTGTAGAGCGCGCCCATGATGGAATTGTTGGCGCCGAGCTTGACGAAGAACGTGCCGACGATCGAGGTCACGATGCAGGCGCCGCAGATCGCAAGCGGGTACATCATCGCCGGAAGCAGCGCCGGCGTGTTCTCGAAGAAGATCGAGGCGAGCACCATCGTCGCCACGACTGTCACCGCGTAGGTCTCGAACAGGTCGGCCGCCATGCCGGCGCAATCGCCGACATTGTCGCCGACATTGTCGGCAATCGTCGCAGGGTTGCGGGGGTCGTCCTCGGGGATGCCGGCCTCGACCTTGCCGACGAGATCGGCGCCGACATCGGCGCCCTTGGTGAAGATGCCGCCGCCTAGCCGGGCGAAGATCGAGATCAGCGAGGCGCCGAAGCCGAGCGCGACGAGCGCGTCAATCGTCACCCGGTCCGAGGGTGCATAGCCGAGCGGGCCGGTGAGAGTGCCGAAGTAGCCAGCAACGCCGAGAAGCGCGAGCCCGGCAACGAGGAGACCGGTCACCGCGCCCGAGCGGAAGGCGATGTCGAGACCGCCGGCGAGCGATTTCGTCGCCGCCTGTGCAGTGCGGACGTTAGCGCGCACCGAGACGTTCATGCCGATAAAACCGGCGGCGCCTGACAGGATGGCGCCGATCGCAAACCCGATCGCCACGGTCCACGAAAGCAGAAGCCCGAGCGCAATGAATACGACGACGCCGACGCCGGCGATGGTGGTGTATTGGCGCCTGAGATAGGCTTGCGCTCCCTCCGCCACCGCGCCGGAAATCTCCTGCATCCGGGCTGAACCGGCGTCCGCCGCCATCAGGCTATTAATCGTGTAGACGCCGTAGACAACGGAAAGCAGTCCACAGACGATAATCAGGCCCAAAAGCATGCGCGAAAGCCCCGTTGCAAGGCCGCGGGCGCTCTCCCGCGGCTCGTTGGTGGCGCCTCTTGCCAGAAACCGCGCTGCACCGCAACGGCGCGGGCGTTTTCAATCGGTTTTGAGGCAAATGCGGCCGTATGCCGGTCGCCGTGGGCGAACCGCCCGCGAACTTCGGGGGATTTGCCCGCTCAGCGCTTCCCGTCCGGGGTCCATGTCGTTTCTCCGATGCGCAGGGACTGAACCTTCAGTTCGCCCTTGGCCTCGAACAGGTCGTCGCGCAGGGTGACCCGCCTGTCCTGCTGCCCCACTCCCAGCAACGCGTAGGCCGCTGACAACATCCGGGCCGCGGAGCCCGTATACCACGACCAGCCCCCTCGCCCGCCATGGCCCCAACCGTCGTAGATGTCCGCCGGCTGCTGAATGGGAATGAGCCCGTAGACTGCCAGAGTTTCCGGGTCGGTCTTCTTCAGCGGCGAGATTTTTTCGTAAATCTCGAAAGCTCGCCGGCCGAGATGAGCGGCCAGTTCCCGATCTCCCTTGGCCCGCGCGGACGCGGCGAGGCGCATGAACCCGTCGACGATCCAGGTCGCGCCATGGCTGTACTGGCCGCCGTTCTCGCGCACTCCCGGTGGATAATCGGCGATCCGTCCCGGATACGGCTGCGAATGTTCGTAGAATGGCGATTCGAGCAGTAGCACCCGGTTCGCCTGCTCGATCCCTTTCAGCCCGCCCTCGATCGCGGTCAGCGCCCGCTCGTCGTCGCAGGCGCCGGAATAGGCGGACCAACCGGTGGTCATGGCGTTGCGAGAGCCGATCTCACGTCCGTCATCGGCGAAGTCGAGCGCATAATGGTCGCCCATCCAGCCGCCTTCCAGCGCCTTCTGCTGGGCGGCGAATTCGTGCTCGCAGCGCGCCGCGAAAGCTTCATCGCCCTTGATCCGCGCCAAGCCGACGAAACCGTCGAGCACGTTGGCGAGGAAGAAGCCCATCCAGACGCTGGTTCCGATTTCGCGGCGGCCAAGCGCGTCGATGCCGTCGTTCCAGTCGCCGGCGCGCAAGAGCGGCAGACCATTCGCGCCCAGGTGCTCGAGCGTGAAGGTGATCGCCAGGCGCGCATGCTCGTACACCGTCGCGCTCTCGCGCGAAACGCGCGGGATCACGATCCAGGTGTCCTCATGCGCCGGCACGGCCTCGGCCTCGAGGAAGGTCGTGACCTCGTCGAGCACGGTTCGATCGCCGCTTTCGCGCACATATCGGGCGAGAACATAGGGCAACCAGAGGTGTGGGTCGCTCGCCTTGGTCCGCTGACCAAGACCGGTGCCGCCGCTGGGCGCGCGATGCCACCATTTGAGCACGTCGCCTTCACGGAACTGCTGAGTCGCGTGCAAGACGATCTGCGCCCGGGTTAGCCGCGGTTCGAGCAGCGTAAGCGGGAGCACGTCCTGCAATTGGTCGCGATAACCGGTGGCGCCGCCGAGTTGATTCGGACCCACGCGGCCGAACAGCCGTGAAGCGTAAAGCTGGTAGGGGAGCCAAGTGTTGACCAACCGATCGAAGTCCGGCCGGTTGGTGTGGACCTCGACTTTGCCGAGCCGCTTGGCCCAAGAGGCGCGCGTAGCGGCAAGTTCGTCTTCGGCGCTCGCCACTCCGACGCGCGCGGCGGCGGCTAACGCTTTCGGCCGGCTCGGCGCTTGGCCGAAGGCGATTGCAATCCTTGTCTCGCCTCCAGCCGGCAGCACGATCTCACTACAGAAGGCGGCTACGCGCCGTCCGTCGTCACTCACTGCGCCGTCGCCCGCGCCGGTCTCGACCATCGCGGGCGTCAGAATATTGCGTCCGGGCCCGCCGAAGAATCGTGCGCGGACGGCCTCCGTCGTCGGTTCCTCAAGGCTGGTCGCGGCGAAGGCGAAGCTGCGCACGAAATCGTTCTGCGGATTGCTGAAGAGAAGAGTCGAACCAACTGTCTCGTCGATAATCTTATCAGTGCTGGCGTTGGGGCTGTCGTCGAGCGCGATATCAAAAAACGGCGTGATGCGCAGCCGCTTTGGATTTGTCCCGCGATTGCGCAAGGTCAAGAGGCGCATGTCGCCCGGATACTCCGGCGGCACGAAGACGACATATTCCGTCTCGAGGTCGCCGCGCGTGGTTGTGAATGTCGCGACGCCAGGCTCGTAGATCGCGTCGTAAGTCGCGTCCTGGCGCTGAAACGGCGCGAAGCCCGGCGCATCTGTTTCGCCGCTCAGGAGGTCACGCAGATACACGATCTGCCCTGGCTGCACAGTGGTCACGCTGTCGCAGCGGAACGCGGATAGCCCGTTCTGGCGAGCGTTGCCGAAGGCGGAAAAAATCTCGCCGTCGTTGGAGACCATGGTCGCCATGCCGAGCTCATTGGCCATGACATGCGCCCAGGGGCGCGGGGTGCGATGAGTGAGACTCAGCGCCCTGCCGTCCGCCGAGAACGCGAACGGCCAGCGCGAATGCAACGCAGGCGAAGGCTCAACCGCGCGTGTTTCGTAAAGCCGCTTCTGCAACTCTGGCTCGGGCAGCGGCGCGAGACCGAGGCGCCTCGTGATCAATTCGCTCGCCCACACCGCGTTGTCGGAGCGGCCGACAATAAACTCGGCCTCAGCCGTCGCGCTGGGCGCAAGGGTCGCCTCGAGAGTGAAACTGGCCGCCGGATCGAACGGCCAGACCTTGCCTTCATCGTCGAGCTTGCGCCAGCGCCATCGCTCGCAACCGGTCGGCTTTATCAGCGAGCCTTCGCCGATAAAGCGAATGCGCGAATCTTCGTAGCCGACAAGCTCCGCGCCCGCACCTGGCTTGACGGCGAAGAACGATGTTTCGCCGCGATCGGCGCGCCCCGAACGCAAAAGACGGTTGCGCGCCAGGATCGCGTTGAGAGGACGCACGAACACGGTCTCGACATGCATGCCGGCGAAATCGAGATCTTTCGCGTAAGCGCCGGTCTCGTGGCCGGCGATCTCGCAGAAACTCGTGAGCCACAGCCGCCGCGGCCGATCTGATTTGTTTTCAAGCCGAATGCGCCAGCTCAAAATCGCCCCCTCGGGATCGGGCGCGATCTCCACGCGCGCCTCGATCCCGCTCAGCGAATTGACGATCGCCAGACGATTGAAGCCTGCCTCCTCGATGCGGTAGTCGCCCGCGCGCCGCGCCGGCTCAAACCCGATCGACCATGGCGGCTCGCCGTCCTCGCTCACATAAAAGAAATGGCCGCGCGCCTGTAAGGGATCGAGCGGCCGGCGAAAAAGGTCGATTGCGAAGCCGCCGCGCTCGGCGCCCATGACGAAAGCCGCGCCCCGTCCGTCGCGCAGAATCTCCAGCCCCACGGCGCCGTTGTTGAAGGTGTAGCGATCCGGTCGTCGCGCAAGTTCAAGCGGAGCGCCCTCGAGCCATGGCGCCGCGGGCCCAGTTTTGGCGCGCTCCTTGAGAAACGCCGCGACCGAGGCTGCGGCGATCGCGGCGCCTGAAGCGGCATAGGCGAAGGCCAGCGTCCTGACCGCATCGGGCATCGGAGCGCCGCCGCGCGCAAGCGTCTCCGCGCCTGTCCAAGCCTTGTCCCACTCGGCGCCGCGGGGGATGTAAAACGGAATGAGCAGGGGCGCCCAGGTGCCGAACCGGCGGATTCCGTCCGGAATGGCGCGCGTGCGGCCATGGTGGCCGACGAATCGGGCCGCCGCCTCATCGGCGCGGTCGCCGCCGAGAAAGGACAGATTGACCAGGGTCGCGACCCTGAGCCCCATGTGGTCGAACCAGATGAGGATTCTGAGCCAGTCATAGGCGAGCAGGCCGGTGAACATCGCCAGGCTGAACTGGCGAAAGTCCGCTGGACTCTGGGTCATATCCGCGCCGATGGCGACGCCCGTGCGGAGCGCGCCATCCTGATTGTACCAGGTCGGATCCGGCGACTGGCGCAGGAACGAGTTGATGACCGGAGCCATCCACAAGCCCCAGCGCAATACGCGCACGCCCTGCTCCACCAGGCCCTCAACGCCTGCCGGGCTAAGAAGCGTCTTGATCGGACGTAAGCTTCTCCGTAAGCCCGCATCGAGCAGAACATAGTTGATCGAGAAGAGCGGCGCGGCGAGCGACCAGTTGATCACGCCAGCCACCGATTCGGTCCAGAACAGCCTGACGCCTCCCGCGACCTCGCCGAGATTGATCTGCCCGTACTTGTTGAAGATCGGATAGGTGGTGAAGTCGCCGAGCTGGCGGCCGTCAAGCCGGTAATTGACATCGGCATAGGCCCAGAACTTGGCGATCACGACATGCAGCTGCGGCGTGTCGAAATACCAGCCGAGCGCACCGGCGACCAAGCCGCCGAGCAGAACGCCCAGCGCGTAGAGTCGCCAGCTTTGCAGCTTTCGCCGCTCGCTGCTGATCACGCTCCATGCGTCGAAGGCGAGGTCGACGCCGCCGTAACACAGAGCGCCAATCGCAGCCATCGCGAGAAAGCGCGCGCCGCCATCATAGGCCGACAGATTGGCGCGATAGGCGAGCGCGAGGCCGAGCCCGACGACCAGCCCGCGCACGGGTCCGCGAGGATCACGATAGGCAGCTCTCAGCCGGCCGAAGAAGGGCGGCGTTCCGTCAGCGCTGCCGACGATCGTTTGCCCGAGCGGAAACAGGAGAGCGCCGAGAAGCGGCCCAAGAAGCAGCGCCGCGCGATCGAGGATTATCGAAGCGCCGGGCGCGCGCAGCACCAGGGCGGCGATAAGAACAAAGCCCATAAATAGCGCGCCGTAGATCGCCCCCTTGACGAAACCGGTCCGCCAATGCTCCCAGGCGGCCTCGAAGCGCGGCGGTCGGCCGGCGAGCCAATCGAGAGCGACGCCGGTCAGAAGATAGACGATCGCCCACAGGCCTGCCTGGGCGAGCGCTGCACACAAGGCGGAAAAGAAGATCGCCGGGACCGGCTGAACAACCGATTGCGCCGCGTTCGCGATCAGAGGAGTTGCGGCAGCGACAGCGCCGCTCAGTGCAAACAGAGCGTGCGTGCGCGCCGATCGAGGGAATAGGTTCACGCTGACCAGGTTGATCAGGATTAAGATCGCTTCGCCGATGGACCACAAGATCAAGGCGCGTCCGATCGCGACTTGCGCTGGAAAGGGCAAATTTGCGTGCGCAGTGGCGGCGCCGCCGAGTTCGGCCATGTGCCAGTCGGCGCCAATCGTGAGCAGCAGGTTGAATAAGAAAGGGACCGCGATCAGGCTCGCCGCCTCGATGAGCCGAAGACCGCGAAAGCCGCCGATGAGCGCCAAAATCGAACCGCCGGCATAGACGATGAGCGCGATCGCCGCCCCAACAGCGTCGAAGCGAGGTACGTCCGTCCACGGGCCGGGCAATTGCCAGAAGCCGATCGAATTGTTGCGCTGAATCGCGAAAACGGCGAAGGCCGCGGCGTCAACCGCGAGCAGCGCCGCGGAATACGGCCGCTCGGCTCGCCCCCAGCGCAACATCGCCAACCCGCCGGCGCCCGTGAGCGCCGCGATGACCGGTTGGCGCAACGCAACCGCCGCATAGAACGCAAGCGCGAGCACCGCTAAGCCGCCGAGCCACGGAAGCCCAGCGGACCGGCGCACAAAAGGGCGTGCGTAAGGAGCCGTCGTCTCCATATTTCGCGTTCCCCGATCCGGACCGCGTCTTCCTCGCGGATTGCACAATGAGTTGCAAGCTCCTCCACCCCGCTTGCCGGCCGCCCCATAGCGGCTCAATATGGCGTCTATGCGCTCCGGCGCGGTTACAATTCGGCCACAGTGTCGCGTGCGGAGGCGGCGAGGAGACTTATGAGCGTGCAACGACAGGTCGCGTTCGCCCTTGTGGCCGCTCTTCTCGGCTCAGCCGCACAGGCGGCGGAACTCCCCTCGCAGCGCCACGCCGACAAGCCGAGCCAAACGGAAGCGGCCAAGAAGTGCAATGTCGCCGGCTCTCCTGGCGTCGAGGCGGCCAATGGTGTTTGTGTGAGGTTCAGTGGCTATGTTTCGTCGAGGTTCGGCGGCGGCCAGCTGAAGTAGCGCCATCGGCCCAGCCTTGCCGGTGAAAGCGGCTTGGGTCTAAACGGGCCGAATGAGAAAACCGCAGCCCGCCTTCGCCCATTTGGGACAACCGTCACGCATCCCCGATGCGCCTGACGCTAAGACGCTCGATCGGGCGCCAAATCCGCAGGCGGATACGGATTATATCGCGCGCTTCACCGCGCCGGAGTTCACCTCGATCTGTCCGGTGACCGGGCAGCCCGACTTCGCCCATCTGGTCATCGACTATGCGCCGGACCGATGGATCATCGAATCCAAATCGCTGAAGCTTTACCTCCAGAGCTTCCGCAACCACGGCGCCTTCCACGAGGATTGCACGGTTCGCATCGGCAAGGACTTGGTCGGCTTGCTCAAGCCTCGATGGTTCAGAATTGGCGGCTATTGGTTCCCACGCGGCGGCATGCCGATCGACGTGTTCTGGCAGAGCGGCAAGCCGCCAAAGGGGGTGTGGATTCCCGATCAGGGCGTCGCTCCCTATCGCGGGCGGGGCTGACGGGCCTGCCGACAGGAACAAGGGCGATCAGCGGCGCGTTCATTCCGCTTAAGGACGCCAAGCGCGCCCATCGGAATGGAGCCTAGAGATGAACCGTCGTTTTCTTCTTGCCTCGATCGCGACGTTGCCGGCAGGCGGCGCCCTCGCCCAGAAGATGTCTTCCACAACCGCCGCTCCGAGCGCCATGACGGACGCTCAGCAAAAACACATCCGAGACACGACCGCCTATGGTTCGTTGTCGCTGTTGCTAAGCCGAATGGCGAAGTCAAAAGTGACCCACCCGCTGCTCAAGCAGTTCGTCGACTTCGAAATCGCCGAGCAAGAGATGGTCGGCGGGATCTTGAAGGCGATCCAGACGAACGCCGCCCCGTCGGGTGAGACTCCCTCGCCGAGCGACGCGGATCTCATGCAAAACCTTGACGATGCGGGCAAGGCGTCGGTGGAGAAACTCCACGCTTTAAAAGCCGGGTCCGAGTTCGATCGCGACTACATTCGCTACGAAGTCGAGGGACACCGGAAGCTCCTGGACATCCAGGAAGTCTATCTCAAGGCCCCGGACAATCTCGATCAGGCCAATGTCGCGAAACTCGCGCGGGGCATGATCAAGGAGCACTTGGCCCTGCTCGCCGACTTGGACAAGGCGGCCTGAGCGCGATCGGCGCGATCCCTTAGGCCGCGCGGTTTGTTCGCGGCATGGGAAGCTTTGGGCGCAGGAGCTTTCCAATCGCGCGCCGCGGCTTCTCAATGGCCGGCGGCGCCAGATGGGACAGAGCATAGACATGGGTGCGCAGCTCGTCCGCGAGCGTCTGCCGGTCTCGGATTGCAGCGATGGATGCGAACGGGATGGGCGCCCCGACCGCGACCGGCAGGCAGGTCCCTATTCGCGTTTTTACCTCATGGAAAATGAGGGAAAGACGCAGCGTCAGGCTCACATGGCTCGCCATCTGGAACAGGCGGCTGTTTTGGCCGCCGAACCAGATCGGCACGACCGTCGCCTTCGACCGCTGAATGAGCTGCGACACGAACGGCTGCCAGCGTCCGTCGACGGCGGGCTTGAGGCCAAGCTTGTCGGGCGTCGTCGAAATCGCGCCGGCCGGAAAGACCACCAGAGCGCCGCCTTTTGCAAGATGAGCCCGCGCCGCCGCGCGCGAAGCAAGGTTGGTTTCTTCCGCGCCCTCGGCGCCCGAGAAATCGACCGGGAGGATGAAACTCGCAGCCTCCGGCGCCCGCGTGAGCACGATATGGGTGAGAATAAGGAAGTCCGGTCTCGCCTTGCTCACCAGCCACGCCATGACGATCCCATCGAGCACCCCGTAAGGGTGGTTGGCGACAAAGACGACGGGGCCGGTCTTAGGCGCCGCCGCAAGGGCATGAGCGTCGTAGCGGACGTCGAGCTTGAGCGAGCGCACCGCAGCCTGCCAGAAATCCTCGCCCGAGCGCGGGAAGCGCTGGTTATGCACGTACATGCGCTTGAGGGTCGGCTGACCCGTCGCCTTCTCGACCAGCCGGATGATGGCCCGCTGGATCGGTGGGTCGCTCGCATTGGCGTAGCTGAAGAGGTATTTGTCCATGACTCGTCTTGGCGGCCGGCCGCTGAAATATAGGCTTCACGCGACCGTCATGTGACAACCCCCATCAAGCGCCGTCGGCTCCGCGCTTGGCGAGACGGTCGAAATCCTGCAATTCGGCGACGAGCGCCTCGAAGTCCTTCAATGGCACCATGTCGGGGCCATCCGATGGCGCGTGATCGGGGTCCTGATGGGTCTCGATGAAGACGCCAGCGACGCCGACGGCCACCGCCGCCCGCGCCAGCACCCGGACGAACGCACGCTCCCCGCCCGACGACGTTCCCTGCCCGCCCGGCTGCTGCACCGAATGGGTGGCGTCGAAGATGACCGGCGCGCCGGTCTCGCGCGCCAGGATCGGCAGCGCGCGCATGTCGGAGACAAGCGTATTGTAACCGAAGCTCGCGCCCCTCTCGGTCACCAGGATATCGACCAAGCCGGCGCCGTCGAGTTTGGCGACGACGTTTTTCATGTCCCAAGGCGCGAGAAACTGCCCCTTCTTGACGTTGACCGGCCGCCCGGTCTCGGCCGCCGCGACAAGGAGATCGGTCTGGCGGCAAAGAAAGGCTGGGATCTGCAACGCGTCGACCGCTTGCGCAACCGGCCCGCATTGGCTTGTCTCGTGCACGTCGGTGATGACGGACAAGCCGAGCGTCTCACGGATTTCGGCGAGGATCGGCAGCGCCGCCTTGAGGCCCACTCCACGTGTGGCCGAGCCGGAAGTCCGATTGGCCTTGTCGAAAGACGACTTGAAAACAAGGCCGATGGCGCGCCGCGCCGCGATTTCCTTAAGCGCCGCAGCCATCTCGAGCGCATGATCGCGGCTCTCGATCTGGCATGGCCCGGCGATGAGCGCCAAAGGCAGCTTTGGGCCGAACCGGGCCGCAAGCGGCCCCTGGCCGACCTGAACGATGGCGTTGTTGCGCAAAGAAAATGTCCCAATCGCGGGATTTATCCCGCTTTAGGCTGCGGCTCTTACCGGCACGCCCGGCTCAATGGCAAGCCGAGAGAGATACGCGCGCTCCGCGGCGACCCATTCGACGATCGGCATTTGGGTGGGCTTGTTTTCAATGAGTTCAAGGCCATTCCGCTTCGCGCTTTGGCCGCACGCGCTCTCTCGAAAAGGCCTAAGTCCAGCAGATCGCAAAGTCTGAAGCTCCTCCCGGAGAGGCCCCGTCACATAGAGTCGCGCCGCCTCTGCGCCGGCTACTCCACCGTCACCGATTTCGCCAGGTTGCGTGGCTGATCGGCGTCTTTGCCCATGATGACCGCGGTGTGATAGGCGAGCATCTGGATGGGCGCGGCGTAGACAATCGGCGCGAAATTGACGGCCATATCGGGCATCGACAGGACATGCTCGATTGTCACCCCCGCCGCCTCAGCCGCATGCCGGTCGCCGATCAGAATGAGGCGGCCGCCCCGCGCCGCCACCTCCTGCATGTTGGACACCGTCTTCTCGAACACGGCGTCGCGCGGGGCGATGACGATCACCGGCATCGCTTCGTCGATGAGCGCGATCGGCCCGTGCTTAAGCTCACCCGCTGCATAACCTTCGGCGTGAATGTAGGTCAATTCCTTGAGCTTTAGCGCGCCTTCCAGCGCCAGTGGATAGGCCGTGCCGCGGCCGAGGTAGAGCACGTCCCGCGCGCGGGCGACCACATGCGCAAGTCTCTCGGCGGCCGGCTCGAGCTTGAGCGCTTCGGCAAGAAGGCCGGGCGTCGCGACGAGCTCGCTGACGAGCGCAGACTCGGCTGCTTCGTCGATCATCCCGCGCGCCCTGCCCAGGCCGATCGCCAGCGCCGCCAGCACGGCGAGCTGGCAGGTGAAGGCCTTGGTCGAGGCGACGCCGATCTCGGGGCCGGCGAGCGTCGGCGCGGCTGCGTCCGTCAACCGCGCAATGCTGGAATCCGGCACGTTGACGACGCCGACCGTCTTCGCCCCCCTCTCCTTCACATAGCGCAACGACGCCAAAGTGTCCGCCGTCTCGCCCGACTGCGATATGACAAGGGTGAGCCCCCGGTTGTCGACGGGCGCTTCGCGATAGCGGTATTCGGAGGCGACATCGATTTCGACCGGCAGCCGCGCCAGCCGCTCAATCCAATATTTGGCCACGAGCCCAGCTATATAGGCGGTGCCGCAGCCGACGATCGACAGCCGCGTAAGTCGGGTTGGATCGGCGGGCCAGGCAAAGGGCTTCGGCTTGAGCGCCGTCATGTCGATGTAACGAGCAAGGGTATGGCCGACCACCTCCGGCTGCTCGTGGATCTCCTTGGCCATGAAGTGCCGGTAATTGCCCTTCTCCGCCAGCAGGCTGCCGGCCGGGCTTCGCTGAATGCTGCGCTCGGCCCGCTTCCCGCTCGACTCGCGAATGTCGGCGCCTTCGCGGCTCAACGCCACCCAGTCGCCTTCCTCGAGATAGGTGATGCGGTCGGTGAAGGGGCTAAGCGCGAGCGCGTCGGAACCCAGATACATTTCCCCGTCGCCATAGCCGATCGCGAGCGGCGCGCCCTGGCGCGCGCCGATCAGGAGATCCTCCTCGCCCTCGAACAGATAGACCAGCGCGAACGCCCCGCGCAGGCGCGCAAGCGCCGCATGGACCGCGTCTTGAGGCGATTTGCCCTTGGCGAGTTCGTCCTCGACGACAAAGGCCGCAATTTCGGAATCGGTTTCGGTCGCAAACGCGTAGCCTTTGGCGGCAAGCTCCTGGCGCAACTCCCGGAAATTCTCGATGATGCCATTGTGGACGACCGCAAGCCTTGGCGATGCGTGTGGATGAGCGTTGGTTTCGGTCGGTTTGCCGTGCGTCGCCCAGCGCGTATGACCGATGCCGATCGCCCCGCCAAGCGGGGCGGCGGCAAGTTTCGCCTCAAGATTCTTGAGCTTGCCCTCGGCGCGCCGCCGCTCCAGTCGGCCGTTGTCGAGCGTCGCCACGCCGGCGGAATTGTAGCCGCGATACTCGAGCCGCTTCAGCGCGTCGACAATCGAGCCCGCGACCGGCCCGGTCCCAAGAATCCCGACAATGCCACACATGGAAAATCCCCTTTCCGAAATGGACTGGGCCGAGGCCAAGCCTTAGGCCGACGATCGGCTTCATCACAAGTCAAATTCGGTGAAGGAATGTACGGGCGCTACGAGTTTCGCCGGCCCGGGGCCATGACCCATGCAGCCCTCCCTGAGGAATTCTCGGAATTTGCCGCAGGGCGAGTTCCGAACCGGCGGATTGACGTTAACAGGCCCTAAATCACTTGACGAGAATGATACATTATGATTGGTTGCAATGCATTAAAAATCTTCTGTCGCAATCAGTAAGATTTGGGGGTCTGTCCGGAGATGGTTGGCGCGCAGGGCTTTCATCGACGCGGGGACTTCGGCGCGTATCGCGGCTTATCCGCGAGAATAATCGTTTGCACGGTCGGTTGGTCTTTGGCGCTCGGCGCGATGGAAGCACGCGCCGAGCAAGCTGTGCACGCCGGCGCTATCGTCCAATCAGCATCAAACCCAGGCGACGCCAGTCATGATCTTGGCGTTTTGCCGCCGCCTCCCGATTCAGACCCCCCAACTCCGACGTCCCCCTCTGCTGCGACCGTGAGCAGCGCAAAACCGATCCCCGAACTGCCGATCTGGGCCATGCTGCTCCTTTTCTTCGGGGGCCTTGGACTGGCCAAGCTCAAAAGAGGCCGGAAGGATCGGCTTTCGCCAGGAATCGAGTAGGCGCCGCAAGCCCGGCCCGCGACCCTACTCCGCCGCCTTGCGTCCGCCCTTCGCCTTCCGCGCCAGCACCGGCTTCAAGTACTGCCCCGTATAGCTCTTCGGATTGCGGGCGATCTGCTCGGGCGTGCCTTCGGCGACCACCTCGCCGCCGGCGTCGCCGCCCTCCGGCCCCATGTCGATGACCCAGTCGGCCGTCTTCACAACCTCCAGATTGTGCTCGATGACGATCATCGTGTTGCCCTGGTCGACCAGCTCATGCAGCACGTCGAGCAATTGCGCGACGTCGTGGAAATGGAGGCCCGTCGTCGGCTCGTCGAGGATATAAAGCGTACGGCCCGTCGAGCGGCGCGACAGCTCCTTGGCGAGCTTGACGCGCTGCGCCTCGCCGCCGGACAGCGTCGTCGCCTGCTGGCCGACCTTCACATAGCTCAAGCCCACCCGCTTCAAGGTCTCCATCTTGTCGCGGATCGACGGCACCGCCTTGAACAGCTCCGCCGCCTCCTCGACCGTCATGTCGAGGACGTCAGCGATCGACTTGTCCTTGTAGCGCACCTCGAGCGTCTCGCGGTCGTACCGCTTGCCCCTGCACACATCGCAGGTGACGTAGACGTCGGGCAAAAAGTGCATCTCGATCTTGATCACACCATCGCCCTGACAGGCTTCGCACCGTCCGCCCTTGACGTTGAACGAGAAGCGGCCCGGCAGATAGCCGCGCGCCTTGGCCTCCGGCAGCCCGGCGAACCAGTCGCGGATCGGCGTGAAGGCGCCGGTATAGGTCGCCGGGTTCGATCGCGGCGTGCGGCCGATCGGCGACTGGTCGATGTCGATCACCTTGTCGATCTCGTCAAGGCCATCGATGCGATCGTGCGGCGCGGGCGGCTCGCTCGCGCCGTTGAGATGGCGCGCCGCCGCCTTGTACAGCGTGTCGATCACCAGCGTCGATTTGCCGCCGCCAGAGACGCCGGTGACGCAAGTGAAGAGCCCGAGCGGAATGGTCGCCGTGACGTTCTTCAAGTTGTTGCCGCGCGCGCCCACGATGGCGAGCTCCCGGCCGGGATCGGCCGCGCGGCGCCTGGCCGGGATCGCGACCGTCCGCTCGCCCGAGAGATAGTGGCCGGTCAGCGAATTGGGATTGGCGGCGATCTCCGCCGGCGTTCCCTCGGCGACGATCTCGCCCCCGTGCACGCCGGCGCCCGGACCGACATCGACGACATAATCGGCGGCCCAGATCGCGTCTTCGTCGTGCTCGACGACGATCACTGTATTGCCCAAGCCCCGCAGGCGCCTGAGCGTATCGAGCAGGCGAGCATTGTCGCGTTGGTGGAGGCCGATCGACGGCTCGTCGAGCACATAGAGCACGCCGGTGAGACCCGAGCCGATCTGCGAAGCCAGCCGAATGCGCTGGCTCTCGCCGCCCGACAGCGTGCCGGACGAACGCGCGAGCGTGAGATAATCGAGCCCGACGTCGCGCAGGAACGTGAGCCGCTCGACGATCTCCTTCAGGATCCGCTCTGCGATCTCGTTGCGCTTGGCGTCGAGCTTCGCCGGCAGACCCTTGGCCCAATCGATTGCAGCGCTGACCGAGAGCAAGCTCACTTCACCAATGTGCTGGCCGTCGATCTTGACCGCCAGCGCCTCGGGCTTGAGGCGAAAGCCGTGGCAGGCCTCGCAAGGCGTCGCGGTCATGTAGCGCTGGATCTCCTCGCGCGACCACTCGCTTTCGGTCTCGCGGTAGCGGCGATCGAGATTGGCGACCACGCCCTCGAACGGCTTCTTCACCTCGTAGGCGCGCAGACCGTCGTCGTAGGCGAAGCGGATCTCCTCTGCGCCCGAGCCGTGCAGGATCACGCGTCGCGCGTCAGCCGGCAATTCGCTCCACGGCTTGTCGAGCCGGAACTTATAATGCCGCCCCAGCGCCTCGAGCGTCTGCAGGTAATAGGGCGAACTCGTTTTCGCCCACGGCGCGATCGCCCCCTGGCGCAAGCTGAGCTTCGGGATGGGGGACGACCAGCGAGTCGTCGACCCTCAATTCCGAGCCCAAGCCCCCGCAGACCGGGCAGGCGCCGAACGGATTGTTGAACGAGAACAGCCGCGGCTCGATCTCGGCGATGGTGAAGCCACTCACGGGACAAGCGAACTTGGACGAAAACAGGATGCGCGCGGGCTCGCCCCCGCCCTCCGGGGGATCGGCGAATTCGGCCACCGCCAGGCCGTCGGCCAGCTCGAGCGCCGTCTCGAAGCTTTCGGCGAGGCGCGCGCCCATGTCGGGCCTGACGACGATGCGGTCGACCACCACCTCGATGTCGTGCTTGAGCTTCTTGTCGAGCGCCGGCGCGTCGGCGATTTCGTAGAACTGACCGTCGATCTTCAGCCGCTGGAAGCCGCGCTTCATATAGTCGGCGATTTCCTTGCGGTATTCGCCCTTCCGGCCGCGGACGACCGGCGCAAGCAGGTAGAGGCGCGTGCGTTCGGGGAGCGCCAGCACGCGGTCGACCATCTGGCTCACCGTCTGGCTCTCGATCGGCAGGCCGGTGGCGGGCGAATAGGGAATGCCGATCCGCGCCCAGAGCAGGCGCATGTAGTCGTGGATCTCGGTCACCGTGCCGACAGTCGAGCGGGGGTTCTTCGACGTCGTCTTCTGCTCGATCGCGATCGCCGGCGACAGGCCGTCGATCTGATCGACGTCCGGCTTCTGCATCATTTCGAGGAACTGGCGCGCATAGGCCGAGAGCAACTCGACATAGCGGCGCTGGCCCTCGGCATAGATGGTGTCGAAGGCGAGCGAGGACTTGCCCGAGCCCGAGAGGCCGGTGAACACGACCAGCTTGTCGCGCGGGATGGCGAGATCGACGTTCTTGAGATTGTGCTCGCGCGCGCCGCGGACCACGATCGCCCGACCGCCGAACAGGGCTTCGACGGGCTCCGAGTCCTTCGACGCGCGAACCGGGCGGGCTGGTGATCTGGGTCCGGCCATGGCGGCTCCTGGAGGCGGGCCTCTTCCTTAACGGTAATACGCGGTCGCGCGAATCGCGCTTGCGCCCACCGCGCGGCGATGCTAGAACAAAAGCAGAACAAGGGCAAAGGCGCTCCCTTGAGCGCCGGACCCCGCGTTAAAGGTTAATGTAGTCGCGGCGCAGTCGCTTCCCAAGCCTCGGCGCGGCGACATGTGGATAAGCGCGGCTTTTTGTAGCCGCGCTCGCTGAGCGCGGCAGACGCGGTCACCGACCGCGTCTACAAGAGGGCGAATGTGTAGCCGCGCTTGGCTCAAGCGCTCGGCGAGGAGAGGATCATGGCGGGCAGCGTCAACAAAGTCATTCTGATCGGCAATCTGGGCAAGGACCCCGACGTTCGGCGGCTCAATTCCGGCGATCAGGTGGTGAGCTTCCCGGTCGCCACCTCCGAGACCTGGCGCGACAAGAGTTCGGGCGAGCGCAAGGAGCGCACCGAATGGCACAATGTGGTGATCTTCAACGAGAACCTTGGCAAGGTCGCCGAGCAATATTGCAAGAAGGGCACGAAGGTTTACCTCGAAGGCCAGCTGCAGACGCGCAAATGGCAGGACCAGAGCGGCAATGACCGCTACACGACCGAAGTCGTGCTGCAGCGCTTCCGGGGCGAATTGCAACTGCTCGACTCGCGCAGCGGCGGCGAGGGCCGCGAGAGCTTCCCGGAGGAAGGGGCGCCCCGCAGCTCGGGCTTCAACCGCGCCGCGACGAGCGAGCGCCGCCCGGCGCTTTCGGGCGGCGGGGGCGCCGCTGGAGCTGGGCCGATCGACGACGACATCCCGTTCTGACCCGGAAAGTCATTATTTGAGCAAATCTCTGCGCTTCCAAGACTGAAAATCTTCCGAAAGAAAGTCTCCTCATGGACCGGCGGCCTGGGCCGGCGGCGGCTGATCCTGGTCGCCCTCCAAAGCTATGGCGCGGAGCCATTCGACAAAGTTCTCGATGATTTTTCGGCGCGGATGGTCGGGCTCATACAACGGATAGAAACCGTAGCCCGGCAGTCCCACGTCGACTGCCTTGACGAGATTTCCCGACATGAGATCGTCGGCAAGGACAATGTCGCTGCACAGCGCAACGCCCTGGCCCGCGAGCGCGGCTTCGATCGCGTGCAACTCCCCGCGAAAACTCAGCGCGATCTTGCACTTCAGGCGCGCGCCCGGATCGTCCGGCAATGCCGCTTCGAACCAACGCTCCCAATTGGGAGAGCCGCGGTCGTCCGAAGACCAGTCGTAGCGGATGAGCGGATAGCGGCCAAGATCCGCGGCGCTGAACACAGGCTCGCCTGCCAAGAGCTTGGGACTGCAAACCGGAAAGTATTTATCGCGAAAGATTTCGGAAACGGCTCCGCACGGCGGGGAGCGCGAATAGCGGAGCGCAAGATCGGCTTCGTCGCGGTCAGGCTTCACCACTCGATCGGTTCCGATCACTGACAATGAAAGATTCTCGTGCGCGGCGCGCCAGTCGCCGAGTCGGGGGACGAGCCAGCAACTCGCGAAGGCGTTGGTCGTCGTGACACGAAGCTGCTGAGCATCGGTCGTCGGGTCGATCAGCGAGAGCGCCGCGGCGAAATCGTCGAACCCGTCCCGGAGTGGGGGAAAGAGTTTTGCTCCGGCGTCCGTCAACGCCAACGGCCGCGGGCGGCGGCGAAATAGTTTTCCGCCGCAATAGCCCTCAAGAAGCCTGACATGATGACTGATCGCGGTCGGAGTGAGATTCAGTTCGTCCGCGGCTTTTTTGAAACTCAGCAGCCGCGCCGCCGCCTCAAAGGCCCGCAGCGCGCCGAGCGGGGGAAGGCGGCGCATGGGTTGAATATAGATGAATTACGCTCATCCACCACCTGACAAATTCGATTTTGCCTTGGCGCGGCGGCAGCCTGCACAATGCCCGCGACCAAAGCAGGAGGCTTGACGCGATGACGACCGCCAGTTTGAAGCGAACAAGCGAGGCCCTGACCGTCGATGGCAAGACGGTCGAGGCCTTTCGGAGTCGCCTCTCCGGATCGCTGGTCCTTCCTTCCGAACTCGGGCTACGATGCGGCCCGCCGGGTCTGGAACGGCATGATCGACAAGCGGCCAGCTCTCGTCGCCTATTGTGCGAGCGTCGGCGACGTCGTCGAATCGATCGGTTTCGCGCGCGTGACCGGCCTCCTCACCAGCCGTTCGAGGCGGCGGGCACAATATTGCCGGCGCCTCGGTTTGCGATGGAGGCCTGGTTATCGATCTGTCGCACATGAATCGCGTGACGGTGGACCCAAAAGCCCTCGCCGCGCGCGCGGAGGGCGGCGCGCTTCTTGCCGATCTTGACGCCGCGACTCAGGTTCACGGCCTCGCCACCCCGACAGGCCTCAACAGCGACACGGGCCTCGTCGGGCTTACGCTCGGCGGCGGGATCGGCCGGCTGGCCCGCAAGCATGGGCTGACCTGCGACAATATGCTGTCGGCCGAGATCGTCACAGCGGACGGGCGGGTTCTCAACGTGTCCCAGGACGAGAACGCGGATCTCTTCTGGGGCCTGCGCGGGGGCGGCGGCAACTTTGGCGTGGTCACGGCGATCACGTATCGCCTCCACCGCCTTGGGCCAATCGCGCTCGCCGGATCGCTCGACTATGGTTGGCGTCAGGCTCGCGACGCTTTGCGGCGCTACGCGGAATTCTCGGTTTCCGCGCCGGACGAAGTCTACGCCGACGCGGCGCTGTTCACGCGGCCAGACGGCGAACCTGGCGTCACGATTTCGACCTTCTATGCCGGGCCCATAGGCGACGGCGAGCCGGCGCTGCGGCCGCTGCGGGAAGCGCTGACGCCAGTCGCTGATCGGATCGGGCCTACGTCCTACCTAGAGCTGCAGAAGGCCGCCGACGCGAACTTCCCACACGGCGAGCGCTTCTATTGGAAAGCCCAGTTTCTGCGGGAAATCACGGACGCCGCGATCGACGCGCTGATCGAGCGATTTCCCACCGCGCCGTCGAAGCGTTCCTTGTTCGTGTTCCAGCAGGTCGGCGGGGCCATCGCCCGTGCGCCGGCTGCGGCGACTGCTTACGCGAACCGAAGCGCGACGCACGACTGTTTCCCGGTTTCGAAATGGACAGACCCGTCCGCCGACGAGGCCAATATCGCCTGGGCGAGAGACATGTACGCCGCCATGCAGCCGTTCGCCCTCGATGGCGTCTACGTCAACAACCTCGGCGACGAAGGTGAAGATCGGGTGAGGGCCGCCTACGGCGCGAACTACGATCGCCTCGTGGACCTCAAGCGACAATATGATCCGGAAAATTTCTTCCGTTTGAACCAGAATATTCGCGCGGCGCGATAGCGATCTTGTTCTAGCCGATCGGCCATGCCCGTGTTCGTAGTCCTTTTACGCGCCGTCAATGTCGGAGGAACGGGCAAACTGCCGATGGGCGACCTCAAGCGGCTATGCGAGAAGGCCGGATTCCGGAACGTGCGCACCTATATCGCGAGCGGTAACGTCGTGGCCGAGCGGGACGGCGCGGAGGCTAAGGCCAAGGCCGCGCTCGAGGCGGAGCTCCAGTCCTATGCGGGAAAGCCGGTCGCGGTGATTGCCCGGACGGCGGCCGAGATGGCTGAGGTGGTCGCCAACAATCCGTTCCCCGATCGGGCCGCGAACGCCGGACGGTCGCGATCTTCCTCGACCACGCCCCGCCTCCCGACGCATTAAAAGATGTCAAAGGCCAAGCGAACGAGGAGCTGCGCCTGGGCGCGCGCGAGATCTATGTCCATTATCCCGACGGGATCGGCCGCTCGAAGCTGCGCATCCCTGCGGCCGGTGAGGGGACCGCGCGCAACATGAACACCGTCACCAAACTCGCGGCGATGGCGGCGGAATGAGATGCGGGAGTTTGGCGCTTCGCTTGTTCGTTCATTTGTTTAGAGAAGTACCTTATGTAAGCTTTGATAACAATGTAACTTTATGAGAGATTGAACAATAGATTTGCGAATTACAGAGTTTTATGCTATATATCCTGACAAAGGAGATTGTTGAGGCGGCTCCAGAGAACGCCGCGACTTTCGATTGCCTGCCTCAAACATGAGGCGTGGACCCGTGAAGGCGTCTGTCGCGAGATCGCAGAGGCGCGCGTGGCAAGGGCAAGCGAAAGGGCGGGCGATTGCCTCGAAGCGATCGCTAATCGCCTCGCAAGCGATTGAAAACGGTTCGATTCGGACTCCCGCAAAGCGGCGACCATCGCCTCGCCCGCAAAGTCGAGGTCGTCGCCTTCGCCGTCACGCCGGGCGGTATCGCCGACGCCGGGTGTTAGGGGCTTCGGCGCCGTTCGCGGTCGCCTTCTCCGGCTTCGCGGTCTTCCGCGGAGCTTCGGCCTTGGCGCCGCCTTTGGCCTTCGACCAGCGCAGCGTGGTCCTTCACCGTCTGCTCGGCGTAGGCCATGGCGAACGACGCAAGCGCGTCGTCGAACGCCGCGCTCCTTCCCATATAGCCGGCGATGACGGCGGGGTCGCCCGTGCGCGCATGAGAGCGCGCGAGCGTCCGGCCGCACAGCCGGGCGTATTCCGAAAGCGCCTGCTGCTCGGCGAGCTCGCTGACCGCGCCGAGCCGGCGGTTCTTCAGGATGCGAACATAGAAATCGACGCCTAAGGCCTCGTCCGACGTCCAGCCGAGAAAAATGTCGCTTGCCGCCTGCATCAGGCGCTGCCCCTCGACCACGCGCCTGCCCTGCGGACCCTGGTAGGCAAGCTTCTCCGAGAGCCGCTCGAGAACGGAGCGCTGCGCCTGCTTGACCTGCAGGAAGAGCGGATCGCCGTCCCCGCTGAGGAACAGCCCGACGACGCAGATCGTACCGACCGACCCGACGCCGACCGCCTTGAAAGCAACGTCCATCATTCGATAGCGGTCGAGCAGAACCGACCGGTCGGGCGTCAGCGTTTCGCGGTAAAGCGCGAACCCGCGAGCGAAGTCGATCTTGCGGCCGCCGAGGGTCTTCGCACCGAGATGGAAAATCGTCGGCTTCTTGTCGGCGATCCTGGGTTCGCCGCCGGTGACGAGATGCGGAAAGTTGTCGTCCCTGTCGAGACCGCGATGCTGGGCGTGTCGGATCAGCGTGGAAAGGCTGCGCCGCAGCTCCGGACTTTCGATGCGTTTGAGCTCTTGTTCGAGATCGATCCGACTGTGCCAGATCTCGAGCGGAGAAAGCTCCATGAGAGCGAACATGTGCTCGCGATAGGCGGCCACCGCGCCCGCCGCGAGGCTGCGCGCTCGTTTGTCCGACACGTTGGCCGCTTTGGCCGCGACCGCGACGCTGGCGGCCAGACGCTTGACGTCGACGGTGAAATCGACGCCGGGCAGCGTCTCGTCGAAATCATTGATGTCGAAGAGGATGTTGTCTTCGGGCGAATTGAACGCGCCGAAGTTCATCAGATGACAGTCGCCGCAGGCTTGCACCGGCGCCCCTGCGAGCGGCTGATGCGCGAGATCGGTCGCCATCACGGCCGCCGCGCCGCGAAAAAACCCGAACGGGCTCGCCATCATGCGCTTGTAACGCTCGGGCAGGAGCTCGGGGACCCGCTCGGCGTCCGATTCCGCCAGAATGGCGACGGCGTCCCGATCCCGGGGGCCATGCAATTCCGCGTGCGCTTGGCGAGGGGTCCGCGTTCGCAGGTCCCTGCCCTGCTGGTATCGCATCCGCGCGACTCTTCAAAGCGGCGGCCATGGCGAAAATCCCTGAAGGAGAAGTGGCGTCCGGCGCAAATTCGGGGGCCGAACCGCTCGCCGACAATCCACCTTAGAGCCATCGACAATACAGTTTCGATCGCAGAGTCGGCAATCCCTTCGGCCCGCCTCGCGCCTTGTCCGGACGTCGATCGCCGGGCGCCCGGAACCCTTCGCCGGCGCAGAAGTCGACGTCGACGACTTCCGAGGGCGATGGACTTCCGCGAAGTCGATCTGCTCGAACGAACAAGCGCCGTCAGCGAGGGCATGCCTCACCGATAGCAGCGCAACGTCCCATCGGGAGCGCGCGTCGCCGTGTGGCCGGTTCGTCTCAGGCACCAGTTTTGGTTTTGGCCGCCCCAGACGCATTGCGCCCCATCCATTGCGATGGCGGTTCGGACCGCAGCCGCCCAACGCGAACGCCGGACTAACCGCCGAAGATAGCGCAGCGGAAATAAGCACAACTTCCTAGGAGCTTGATCGAAAGCTTTTTCAAAGGCTGCCTCCCGTTCTCACAGAACGGAAGTGAATGAAAATCATCCTTAGCACAACGCCTATTGCTGACATTCAAACCGAGAGGATAAAAAGCCTCGCGTCTCGCTCCGGGCGCCGGTTAAAGCCATGGAGTCAGTCGGAGCTTCCACATGTCCCTCCCACCCGACATTCCCCTCGACGACCATCGACGGCGAGCCGCGCACGCTCGGCGATTTCGCAGGCCACGCGCTGCTGATCGTCAATGTCGCGAGCCAGTGCGGCTTCACTCCGCAATATGCGGGCCTCGAAGCGCTGCACCGGCGCTTTCGCGCGCGCGGCTTTGCCGTGCTCGGCTTCCCCTGCGACCAGTTCGGCCATCAGGAGCCGGGCGACGAGGCCGAAATCAAGAATTTCTGCTCGCTCAACTACGATGTGACCTTTCCGATGTTCGCCAAGATCGAGGTCAACGGCGCGAACGCTCATCCGCTATTTAAGGCGCTGAAGCAGGAGGCGTCCGGCCTCATGGGCACACAGGCGATCAAGTGGAATTTCACCAAATTCCTGCTCGATCGCGATCGCCGCGTGATGCGCCGCTACGCGCCGACTGACAAGCCGGAAACGCTCGCCGGGGACATTGAGGCCGTGCTCGGCTAAGGCTCAAGCGGGGCGGGCTCTCATTGTGCAGGGACAGGGCAACTCAAGTCGCCCTCCGCACAGCGGAGATAGGCCTGTAAGTCCTTCGTCCGTTTCTGCGTTTCGCCTTCGAGGCACAGCGAATACTCCAGCGGATAGATCGAGCCGCTCTCGGTCGAGGAGACGGCGAACTTGCAGTCGGCGTCGCGCAGCGCGATCCATGCCGTCTTGGCGGCCGCGAGTAGCCGCTTCTTGTGTTCGTCTCCGCCGAGCCGGCGAACGACCCCGCGATAGGCGTCATTGAGTGCATGGTCGGCGCGCTGAAACGAGGCGTCGGCGCATTTGTCGAGCCCGAGCTGCGTCTGATCGGCGCAGTTCATACCGAAGGCGGGGGCGGAGGCGATGGAAAAAAGGATCGCGGCGGATAGAATGCGCATGATGTCGACCGTCGTCGCCGCGCTAAGTTGCGTGACGCGGGCTCACAATAGCGCAGCCGCGAGCCGCCGCGAAACGAGCGGAGATCGCGATGGAAAAGGGGGCCTCGATGCCGGACAAAATCCTGCTCGTCACCGGCGCTTCACGCGGCATCGGCCGCGCCTGCGCGCTGCTCGCGGCCGAGAACGGATGGGCGGTCGGCGTCAACTATCGCGAGGACGCCAAGGCGGCCGACGCTGTCGTAGAGGCGATCGCCAAAGGAGGCGGTCGCGCCGTCGCGCTCAAAGGCGATGTGTCGGTCGAAGCCGATGCGGTCGCGATGTTCGACGCCGCGACCAAGGCCGTCGGGCCCCTGACCGCGGTCATCGCCAACGCCGGGATCATCGCGCCGACGGCCAAGCTCGCCGAAATGAGCGCCGAGCGCATGCGGCACATCTTCGAGGTCAACGTGCTGGGCGCCTTTCTCACCGCCCGCGAGGCCGCGCGGCGGATGTCGAAATCGTCCGGCGGGGCCGGCGGCTCGATCGTGCTGATGTCGTCGGCCGCCGCCCGCCTGGGCTCGCCCAACCTTTACATCGACTACGCCGCATCGAAGGGCGCGATCGACACGCTGACTTTGGGTCTCGCCAAAGAGTTGGGTCCCGAAGGGGTCAGGGTCAACGCCATTCGTCCGGGCCTCGTCGACACCGAAATCCACGCCAGTGGCGGCGAGCCTGACCGGGGACGGATTCTGGGCGCGACCGCTCCGCTCGGCCGCCCGGGCTCGGCTGAGGAAATCGCAGCAGCAGCGATTTGGCTGATCAGCGAGGCGGCTTCTTACGTGACCGGCGCGCTGCTCGACGTGTCAGGCGGTCGCTGAGCGTCCTTCTCCACGCGCTCGCGCGAGATTTGACGCTCGGGATTAGTATGGCCTACTTTGTTGATAACCGGGGGGATTGACGTTTCCGCTTGAGGGTGTCTTGGGGGGCGCCCTTCGTGACGCCGCGCGCTCCCAGTCTCCACGCCGCGCCAATGCGACCAAATCGGCCGCTCAATCGGGTCAACTTTCGCACTCGGAGCGTTCAACGTGACCGGGGAAACAGGTCGGCAAATCTTACCGAGCGCGACGGGGTTCGCCGCGCGGCAGGCGATTGCGATCCTTCGCAAACACAATGTCCCGATAGCGCCCTTGCTGAATCGAGCGGGCGTTTCGGAAGGCGATATTGACAATCGCCACCGTCGCATTTCCGCTCTGGCGCAAGGCAAGCTTCTTGAGTACGCGGGGGAGGTGCTCGGAGACCATGTCTTCGGGCTGCACCTCGCGCAGCAGACCAATCCGCGCGAAGTCGGATTG
>CAWGBF010000010.1:0-72174 GCA_963820775.1 uncultured Alphaproteobacteria bacterium | reverse complement strand
GGATGAACCGGACAATCAAGGACGCGACCGTCAAGCGATATCACTACGAGTCTCACGATCAACTCATTCGCCCTCTCGCCGACTTCCTCGCCGCCTACAACTTCGCCAGACGCCTCAAGACCCTCAAAGGCCTCACCCCATACGAGTTCGTCTGCAAACGATGGACAACCGAGCCTGAACGATTCAGACTGAACCCGCTCCAGCAAATGCCGGGACTAAACACCTAGGGCGAGACGCGCGCGGCTGCGCAAATTGCGGCGTATTTGCCTATCTTTCGGCCTTGCGCCAAGGTCTGCCGCAGTGCAGCATCGAATTTGTCGCCCTCAACGGATGCGCCCGATGGCCCGCACCGCCCGGATCCACAGCCTCCCTCTTCGCTCTGCGGATGATTCCGAGAAAGACGTGCCCTTGCGCGACGACATCCGGCTCCTCGGGCGAATTCTCGGCGACACCGTTCGCGAGCAGGAGGGCGAGGAGGTATTCGGGCTGGTCGAGCAGATCCGCCAGGCCTCGATACGCTTTCATCGCGACAACGAGATCGGCGCGCGCCGCGAGCTCGAGGCGACGCTCGACAGCCTCAACGCTGACCAGACGCTCGCGATCGTTCGCGCCTACAGTTATTTCTCGCATCTCGCCAACATCGCCGAAGATCAGCATCACATCCGCCGCAACCGCGCCCACGCGATCGCTGGCTCCGCGCCCCGCCCCGGTTCCCTGGCCTACTCGTTTCAACGCACCCGCGAGATGGGCGTCGAGTTCGGGCGCGCTCGCCGACTTCTTCGATCACGCGCTGGTGAGCCCGGTGCTCACCGCCCATCCGACCGAAGTCAGGCGCAAGAGCACGCACACTCGGGAACTCGAGATTGCGAAATTGCTCGACGAGCGCGAAGGCGCAGGCGGCGCCGGGGATGAGCTGGGGCTCAACGAGGAACGGCTTCGGCGGGCCGTGCTCATCCTTTGGCGCACGAACCTCCTGCGCCAGACGAAGCTCAAGGTCATCGACGAGGTGGCCAACGCCCTTTCGTTTTACGACTATACGTTCTTCGATGAGTTGCCCCGCCTCTATGGCGCGGTCGAAGATAAGCTCGACGCCATTTCCGGCGAGCCGCGGACGAAGCCAATCGGCTCGTTTCTACGCGTCGGATCGTGGATCGGCGGCGATCGCGATGGCAATCCGTTCGTCACCGCTGACGTGCTCAACGAGTCGATGCGGCTGCAGAGCGCCCGGGCGATCGGCCAGTATCTGGACGAATTGCACGAGCTGGGCGCCGAGCTGTCGCTTGCCTCCAATCTCGCCACGATAAGTCCGGAGCTTGCCGCGCTTGCCGAAACGTCGGATGATTCCGCCGCCGCGCGCCGCAAGGAGCCCTACCGACGCGCCATCACCGGAATGTATTCGCGCCTCGCCAAGACGGCGCGTGAACTTGACCACGTCATCGCCCTGCGTCAGCCGATCGTTGATCGTGACCCGTATGCGTCCGCAGCGGAATTCGGCGCCGACCTCGCAACCATCGCGCTCTCGCTGAAGCAGACCAACGCCGGCATCGTGGCGCGCGGGCGGTTGCGCGCCTTGCAGCGCGCCGTGGACGTGTTCGGCTTTCATCTCGCACCCATCGATCTCAGGCAGAACTCGGACGTCCATGAACGCACGATCGCCGAGCTGTTCGCCGCGGCGTCGCCGGGCCTCGACTATAAGGCGCTGAGCGAACCTGAACGGGTGGAGCTGCTGCGTCGCGAACTCGTCTCGCCCCGCCCGCTGTTCTCGCCTTTCATCGCTTATGGCGAGGAGACGGCCGGCGAACTCGCGCTTTTTCGCGCCGCCGCCGATATCCGGAGCAAGTACGGCCCGGGCGCGATCCGGACCTCGATCATCTCCAAGACGGACAGCGTCTCCGACATGCTGGAGCTGGCGCTGATTCTGAAAGAAGTGGGATTGGTCACGGCCGAGGGGTCGTCGGCGCTCGCGCTCGTGCCGCTGTTCGAGACGATCGAGGACCTGCGCAACTGCGTCGGCGTGATGGATCAGCTCCTTTCGCTCCCCGAGTACCGCAAGCTTGTCGATTCGCAGGGCCGCGAGCAGGAGGTGATGCTCGGCTATTCCGATTCGAACAAGGACGGCGGCTTCGTCACCTCGGGCTGGGAGCTTTACAAGGCGGAGATCGGCCTGGTCGAGGTCTTCCGCAAGCATGGCGTGCGCATCCGCCTCTTCCACGGCCGCGGCGGCTCCGTCGGGCGCGGCGGCGGTCCAAGCTACGACGCGATCCTGGCGCAACCGGGCGGCGCGGTGCAGGGCCAGATCCGCATCACCGAACAGGGCGAGATCATATCGAGCAAATACTCGAACCCCGAGGTCGGGCGACGCAATCTGGAGACGCTCGCCTCGGCGACGCTCGAAGCCACGCTGTTGCAGGACGAGAGCCCGGCGCCCGACCCGGCTTTTCTCGAGACAATGGAGGAATTGTCGCTTTCCGCCTACAAGGCCTATCGCGGCCTCGTCTATGAGACCGAGGGCTTCGTGCGCTATTTCTGGGCCTCGACGGTGATCACTGAGATTGCGAGCCTCAACATCGGGTCGCGCCCCGCCTCGCGCAAGAAGACGCAAGCGATCGAGGATTTGCGCGCCATTCCCTGGGTGTTCTCATGGGCGCAGTGCCGCCTCATGCTGCCCGGCTGGTTCGGTTTCGGCTCGGCGGTGAAGGCCTATATCGACGCCCATCCGCAGGACGGGCTCGAGACGCTCAAGGCCATGTACGTGCGCTGGCCGTTCTTCCGCACTCAGCTCTCGAACATGGACATGGTCTTGGCCAAGTCCAGCCTCGCGATCGCCTCACGCTACGCACGCCTCGTCGAGGATGTCAGTTTGCGCGAGAAGATCTTCGCCCGAAATCTCCGGCGAGTGGCGCGATTCGGTCGACGCGCTCAACGCGATCATGGAGCAGTCGAAACTCCTTGAGAGCAATCCGCTCCTCGACCGCTCGATCCGCAATCGTTTTCCCTATCTCGATCCGCTCAATCACGTGCAAGTCGAGCTACTGAAATTGTATCGTTCGCGCGCGGCCAGCGAGAAGGTGCTGACGGGGATTCAGCTCACCATCAACGGCATATCGGCGGGTTTGCGCAACAGTGGGTGACGCGGGAGACCGATGCAAAGCGAGCCGTCCAGTAGAAAGCCTTCTGAGCTTGCGTGCAAGTCCACAGGAAACGACACTCGGCCGCCAGCGAAGCAGTAAGCAGCCACTGACAAATCGAGCAACCCGGCTGTTCACTCTCCTCTGTCGGCTCTCCCACGCGCCTGTTTGGCTTGCTTTCCTCGTGATGGGAATTGCGGCGGGCGGCCTCGCGCTTTGCTCGTTCAATCTGCTGTTTCTGTTCCAGGCTAACTTCCGCCTGCTTTCGCTCACGGCGCCATGGCCGCATTCGATGGCGGCGCGCCGCAGCCAATCGAGTTGACCTTGTGGGAATACCGAGCGCCTGCCTGCTACCGCGTGGTCGAGGGCTGCCTCGACTGCTGACGCGGATTCGTGACCGCCGCGAGCAGCGCGTTGCTAGAACAAGCGGCCTGCGGCGACTGGGAAGGCGCTGACCGGCATTCAGCTTCCATCAGCGGCGTCCACAGCAGTGGCTGATGATCGAAGCGCTTGATCGAGCAAGGTTAGTCTGTACAGTTGGCGATGAATGGTTATTTTGTCGCTTGGACAGGGGGAATTGATGACGAAACGCGTTCTCGTGACCGGTGGAGCTGGTTTTCTGGGCTCGCACCTATGCGAGCGTCTGCTGAATAACGGACACGAAGTCCTCTGCGTCGACAATTTCTTCTCGGGTACGCGGGGGAATATTACTCACCTACTTGGCAATCCAAACATGGAGCTGATGCGGCACGATGTGACTTTCCCGCTCTATATTGAAGTCGATGAAATCTTCAACCTAGCCTGCCCAGCTTCGCCAATACACTATCAATTCGATCCGGTGCAAACGACGAAAACAAGCGTCATAGGCGCAATAAACATGCTTGGGCTGGCCAAGCGCGTTAAGGCGAGAATTCTTCAGACATCCACATCCGAGGTCTATGGCGATCCCACGGTGCATCCTCAGACCGAAGAATACTGGGGCAATGTCAATCCGATAGGCCGACGATCCTGCTACGATGAGGGAAAGCGGTGCGCGGAGACCCTGTTCTTCGACTATCGCAGACAGCACAATATGCCAATCAAGGTCGTTCGGATCTTCAATACTTATGGCCCGCGCATGCATCCCGAGGATGGACGTGTGGTTTCGAATTTTATTGTGCAGGCCTTGCGGGGGCAGGAGATCACCATTTACGGGGAAGGGACCCAGACGCGGTCTTTCTGTTATGTGGAAGACCTGGTCGAGGCAATTGTTCGGATGATGGGGACCTCGTCGGATGTGACCGGTCCGATCAACATCGGCAACCCCCACGAGTTCACCATCCGAGAGCTTGCCGAACTGATCATTGAAATGACCGGCACGAGGTCCAAGATCCGTTTTGAGCCGTTGCCGTCAGATGACCCGCGACAGCGCCAGCCGGACATCTCAATGGCGAAGTCGATCCTGAAGTGGGAACCGAAGACTCAGCTTCGAGAGGGACTCACGAGGACAATCGCGTATTTTGAGAATATCCTCGGGAAAGAAGGTTCGCGCTCGCGCGCAGGCGGCGAACTTCCCGTTTGACAGGGGCCGCCATGCAGTCCGGGGAAGTCCGCTTAGCGCGCTATGAGGACGAGGCCCAGGCGGCCGATTTTTCGCTTCCGCTCGGCGCCTCGAGACATTTCGCGATCACCTGGGCGACGGCGCGCTCGGAGAGTTTTTCTTCCCACCAGGCGAGCGATCTGCGATGCAGGTCGGCAAGACGCTCCGGGTCGGCCGAGAGCGCTTTCACCTCGGCCTCCAAATTGCGCCAGTCGTCAATCTGTATGGCGGGGCAGCCGACGTAAAACCAGTGCGGCGGAAGTCGATCGCAGATGACGACGCAGCCCTGGCGCATCGCCTCGAAGAAGCGATAGGTCTCGACGGAAGACCCGCGCGGGGCCAACGCAATCTTCGTATCGGCCATGATTTCCGTATAGCGGTCGCCGGCGCCCGTCATGGTGCTCTCCGTGAAGGAGGCGGTGGTCCCGTAGAAGACGCTGTCCGGGTCCGAAGCGACCAGCTTTTGCAAAGACGCGGCTAACCGCGACCGCGCGACATACTTCGGCGTCCTGAGCAGCTTCTTGGGCGAAAATTTAGGGTACTCCCTGTTTTCGATGCTGCCAAGAAATCCGACCAGGTAACGGCGCGATTCGAATGGCTTGCCAGGGAGATCCGACTGCCGCGCGTAGCCTAGCGGGAGGACCATTTTTCTGTCGCCCCGCCCAGGCGAGAGTCCGCTCCGACGCAGATACGACAAGTAGCGCCAACTCCAGAGTCCCCAGTCTCTGGCGCATTTGACAACCGAGGCCAGCGACTGCTCGCGCAGCGAAGCGCCACACCAAGGTTGAAATCCGTAGGTTTTGAAGACGTATCGAACCTCGTTGAGATACGGCGGGATCCAGCACTCTTCGTCGCTTCTAATAACCGCGACGACCTTGTCTCCGTAGGAAGGCAGTTCGTGCACAAGAATATGATTGGATACCAAATAAAAGGTAAGGCCGCTCAGAGACGAGTATTTCTCTATTTCCTTAAAAATTCGCACCCAATAATTAAAAAAATAACCGTCAGGCTTATCCTGCCACGTAAAAATGTCTAAATCGAAGGGTTTATTGTCCCATGGGGTGCAGACGACATACTTCGATCTGCTTACGCTCATGATCTAGCTCGCAGGATTCTCTCCTCTGCTAAGCCTGTTGGGCGTCAGGCGGCAACACTCGCCGATACGTTATTAAACTGACCGACGCGGGCGCGCAAGCGGGCGCATTACGCCTTCACATGTTCGCAGGGCCACTGAGGGAGATTGTTGCAGGTCGTCTCGGTTCAATCCGTCCGTGAGCGGCTTCATCACCCCCCGCCCAGCACGCCCTTCATCGCGAGATTCGTCTCCTGCGCATAGCGTCGCGCGGCGTAGGCCTCGCCTAGCGTGCCCAGCACCTGATCGGTCGCGCGCGCGGTGACCGCGAGCGTGTCGGCCTGGGCGACGTCGAAGGCCTCGAGCGCGGCCCCAATGTCCTGGTCCGGATGCAACACGGTCGCCGGCAGATGAGCGACAGCGCCGACTGGGCCGCCGTCGTCGCCGTTCTCGATCGGCGACGCATGGGCTTCCGCGACATGGATCAGCCCCCGGTAGCGCCCATCTTCGCCGATCGCGACCACCACATTGGCGCTGCCGATCGGATAGCTCTCGCGGAACGCCCGCACCGACCGGTCGGCGGCAAAAACGGGGGGCGACCGAACCATCATGCGCCCGACCGTGAGATCGCGCAGCCAGCCGACGTCCTGGCCGCCGCGGATGGTCTCGCCGCGCAAATGAAGGCGCCAAGTGGTGAACGAATAGCCGAAGGTCGCGCGCACCGCGAGGGTGGTCGCAATCGACGCGGCGAGGACGCCCCCGGCGACGCCGAGGTTTCCCGTGCTCTCGAGCACCAGAAAGGTCATGGTCAGCGGTCCGCCGACGATGGCGGCGCTCAGCGCGCCCATGCCGACCAGCACGCATGCCGTGGTCTCGAGTCCCATCGAGGGCGCGAGCGCATCGACGCCGATCGAATAGAGCTTGCCGAGCAGGGAGCCGACGAACAGCGAGGCGAAAAACAATCCGCCGCGGAAGCCCGACGCGAGCGAAACGAGACAAGCGAACAGCTTGAGCACGATGAGGATCGTCAACTCGCGCGCGCTCATGGGCCAGTAGAAGTCGAGCCCGAGCGCGCCGTGGCCAGCCCCCAGCACCTGGGGGGTGTAGAGCGCCATCGAGCCGACCATCAGCCCGCCAACGACGGGGCGAATGAGACGCCATCGGATCACCGCCCGGAAGGCTCGTTCGATTAGCGCCGCCACCCGCATTGCGCCGACGCCGACCGCCGCCGCCACGAGGCCGAGCCCGATCAGCGCGCCATAGTCAAGGAACGTCAGCGGAGCGACGGCGGGCGCGGTAATGTCGTAAGGCGCGCCAATGATCGCCTGGGTGGTGAGCGATGCGGCGAGGGTCGCGGCGAAGACCGGAATCGCGTTGGCGAGCGAATAGGCGCCGATGATGAGCTCGAAAGCGTAGAAAGCCCCGGTCAAGGGCGCGCCGAACGCCGCCGCGATCGCGCCTCCCGCCCCGCAGCCGACCAGTATGCGAAGATCCTGCCGGCGCAGGCGCGATCGCACGCCCAGGTACGAAGCGACGGCGGCCCCGATCTGCGCATAGCCCGCCTCGAGACCGACCGACGCGCCGCCGCCGTTCGAGATCACGGTCTGCGTCGCCACAAGCAGGCTCTGGCGGAGCGACATGCGTCCGCCGCGCAAGGCGTTGGCCTCGACCGGATCGACCGCCGGCGGCGCCTTCTTGCGAGCGAGCCAGACGTCGATCGCGCCAAGCAAGAGTCCGCCCAGCATCGGCCCGCCGAAGGCGGCGAGCGGCGCGACGCGCTCGGCGGCGCTGAGGCGAACGTCGAAGGGAATGCCGAAAATGCGCACATGCGTGGCGTTGACGACGCTGGTCATCACGGCGACGCACAAGCCGGCGACGACGCCGACGCCGATCGCGAGCGCCGTCATGCCGAATTCGGTGGCGCGCAAACGCGCGCGGACGGTCGCAAGCGCGATCAGCGCCGGGCGCGGGATTGGGAAGAGCCGACGTCGGACGAGCGAGCCCATATTCCAGTTATGCTCGGGGGACTCCGCCCTGCCAAGGGCGCTGCGTCGCGCGGCGCCGGTCAGCCTCCGAAAAGCGCCATGTCGTCGCGATGGATCATCTCTGCGCGCCCGCCGATCCCCAGGATATGCGCAATATCGCGCGAATTGCGGCCGCGAATCCGCTCGGCGTGGAGCGCATCATAAGCGATGAGCCCGCGGCCGATCTCGACCCCCCAATCGTCGCGGATGGCGACGCAATCGCCGCGGCTGAACACGCCCTCGACGCGTGTGACCCCCGCCGGCAATAGGCTCTTGCCCCGGGCGAGCGCTGCGGCGGCGCCGGCGTCGACAAACACCGCGCCCTTAAGTTCGAGCGACCCGCCGATCCAGATCTTGCGCGCCGCGATCGGATTCGACGGCGTCAGGAACCAGGTGCAGCCGCCGCCCTCGGCGACGCGTGCGATCGGATGGACGACGCGCCCGTCGGCGATCACCATGTGAGCGCCGGCCGAGGTCGCGATGCGGGCGGCTTCGATCTTGGTGCGCATGCCGCCTCGCGACAGCTCGGACGCCGCGCCGCCGGCCATCGCTTCGATCTCGGGCGTGACCCGCTCGACGACAGGGAGCAGCCGCGCATGCGCGTTGCGATGGGGCGGCGAATCATAGAGCCCGGCGACGTCGGAGAGCAGGATCAGCAGGTCCGCGCTCATCATTGTGGCGACCCGGGCCGCGAGGCGATCATTGTCGCCATAGCGGATCTCGCTGGTCGCGACCGTGTCGTTTTCGTTGATGATCGGGACGGCGCGCATGGCGAAGAGGCGGCCGAGAGTTGCGCGGGCGTTGAGATAACGGCGGCGCTCTTCTGTGTCCTGCAAGGTCAATAGCACCTGGCCGGCGACAATGCCGCGTTCGGCGAGCGCGCGCGACCACTCGCTCGCGAGCGCGATCTGCCCGATCGCCGCCGAAGCCTGGCTGTCTTCGAGCCTCAGAGCCCGCTTGGGGAGCTTGGCGATTGTACGGCCGAGCGCAATCGCGCCGGAGGACACGACGGCCACACTCGCGCCGCGCTCATGCAGGGCGGCGATATCCGAGGCGAGCGCTTCGAGCCACACGCGCCTGACGGCGCCGAGGGCGCCGTCGACCAGCAGCGATGAGCCGACTTTGACGACGATGCGGTTGAAACGGTCGAGAGGGGGAAGCTTAACCACGATCGCCGGCAGGAGAAGGAAATTGGCTCGATTGCGCCATAACTTCCGGCGGACGAGCGTTTTTCGTCTAGTGCGGCGAGCCGTGGATAGCAAGGCGACGGCTTCGGAGAGGCGCGGCCGCTTTCCCCAACGCAATAATCATCGGCGGTTTGGCCGCTCCGGGACGACTCTATGACGCCCGCAAGCGCTCGCGCCGCGGCGCCGTTTGAGCCGCGCAAACCCGCTCCACGGTCCCAGCCAGGGCGCCGAACTCGACAGGCTTGACCAGAAACGCGTCAAATCCGGCCGCCGAGGGGGAGCCTCTCTTTTCGTCGAAAGCGTTGGCGGTCAGCGCGATGATTGGCGTGGGCGACCAGCCGCAGGTGGCCTCAAGCCGCCGCAAGCGGCGCGTGGCTTCGTATCCATCGACTCCCGGCATCTTGAGATCCATCAGTATGATGTCGAAAGGACGCGAACTCGAGCGGGGCGATCGGCGAGGCCAGGCACAGCGCCTCCTCTCCGTCGATTGCGCGAAAGACCTCGAACCCCAAGCGGCGCAATGCTTTTTGAGCAATCAGAGCGTTGATGTCGTTGTCCTCGGCGATGAGGGCGCGACGGGTTGCGGGCGGCGGGGTGAGGCGGGATAGAGGGCTAACGGCAGGTTCAAAATCCCACGCCACGCGCTCGAATAAAGAGCGCGCGCGGACGGGCTTGACGAGCCAGCCGTCGAAACCTTTGAGCGCCGTCTGCCCGAAGGCCCGCCGCTCGAACGGCGAAAACAGCACGAGACTGCGCTTGACGCCGGACTCGCGCGCGGCTTCAGCCAACTGGTTGGTCGCCTCGGGGCCAAGCCCGCAATCGACAATGACGACGTCGGGCTTCCGCGACCCGCTCAACGCCTCCAGGCCGGAGTCCAGGCCGCGGGCGCGGTCTACGATGACGCCCGCTTCCACGAGCCGGTCTTCCATGGCCGGAGCCTCGAAGGGCGAGTCGGCGATGATGAGGGCGCGGGTCCCGTGCGGAGCCCGACCCCTCGTTTCCAGAGCGGCGAGCGGTTCGGTCGCCGCACATTCCGGCAGGCGGACGGCGAAGGCGAAGATCGATCCTCCGCCCGGATTGTCGGCCAGCGTCAGCTCGCCGCCCATGAGGCCGACAAGCTCGCGCGAGATCGCCAGCCCCAGCCCCGCGCCCTCGAAGCGGCGCGCGTGCGAGCCGTCGCCCTGCTCGAAACTATCGAAGATCGCCGCCCGACGCTCCGCCGGCACCCCGGGCCCGGTGTCAATCACCGAGAACCGCGCCGCGCCATTTTTGCCGCGCTCGACCGTCACACAGACGCCGCCCTGGTCGGTGAATTTGACCGCATTGCCGGCGAGGTTGGTGAGGACCTGGCGCAGGCGCAAGCCGTCGGCGCGAACGAAGCGCGGCGCGGCGGCGCTGAACGAGGCCGCGATCTCGATGCCTTTGCTCTGGGCGCGCGGCGCGAGCAGTTCGACCACGCCTTCGGTGAGCCGGCGCAGATCGACCGTCTCGACGACAAGATCGAAGCGGCCCGCCTCTATCTTCGCAAGATCGAGGATTTCATCGATCAGCGCGATCAGCGCGATTCCCGAGCTGCGGATCGCTTCCACATAGCTTGCATTTTCCGGATCGAGCGACGCTTCCCGCAACAGGTCGGCCATGCCGAGAATGCCGCTGATCGGAGTGCGGACCTCGTGGCTCATCGTCGTCAGAAAGCGAGATTTGGCCTCGTTCGCCGCCTCTGCCCGGTCCCGCGCGCTCGCCGCCTCCTTGAGCCGCCAGAGTTCATCGCGCAATCCGTCGTTCTCAGCGGCGATCCGCGCGGCGCGCGCTTCGGCTTGACCCCGAGCGCGGGCAATCGCCGCGGCGAGCGCGATCGCCAGAGCCAGCAGTGCGCCCGCCTGAAGGCACAGCGCGTGAGCCGCGACATCCGCCAGACCAGCGCCAAAATCCATTCGCAATCCCGCTTAGCCCAGGCCCGCGCCGCTGGGCTATGCGGTCCATGGTTGCAGGCGGCGCTTGTGATTCCCTTGCGGAATTCGGCGCAATTGTATGGGTTCGCCGCGGTTCGCCTTGCCAATGCTGCCGGCGCGCGCGAGGAGAACGATCCGGTTCTTCGGCGGCCGTTCGACGCCTTCTGGCTCAGTCTTCCTCGAGGAAGTTTTTCTTGACCCAGAAGAGCGCAACGATTGACGCAACCATGAGGAGAGCCGCTACAGGCGCGGCCCAGACCGCTTCGGAGTTGGGACGTGGTCCTTCTGACAGCAGCAAGATCACTCCTGCGGACAAAGCGACTAGAAGCGGTTCGACCGCCTCATCCAATTTCGGTGTGAACAGCATGTAGGCAAGATCAATCCCCGCTGAAACGACGAGACCGTAGCCAATTATGCCGAGCAGATCCCTATAACTGATATGATTATCGACGTCTCGAAGCAATAGGAAATCCCTGGCAAAATAAAATACATATAAAACCAACACAACCCCTATAGCCATCTGGATCAATACCCTGGCAGCTCCGGCCAAAGGTTTCTCCAGTTCATGGCTCGTCAAGCTCTAAAGGCTCTTTACAATTTTTAGGGCCTTTAGGCTCTTCACTCGATATGGGGTCGCGTTCGTCCGGCATTAAGCAATTCCAATGCGCGAGGGGATCTTTGAAAACCACTCCAGGCCTGAGTCTATCTGGCCGCAGTTTGCCACCTTCGCTGGTTCCCGTAATGCCCATCGGGTGGGCGCTGCCGCGAATATCTGCCTTTCCGTCCGGTTGAGCCCCCTAGGCCGCCGCAGCCGCGCGATCGGGCGTTCCGCGGTACGAGAGCGCCTCCGCGAGATGCGCGCGGCGGGTGGGGCCGCCGCCGTCGAGATCGGCGAGCGTGCGGGCGAGCTTAAGCACCCGATGATAGCCGCGCGCCGAGAGGCGCAGGCGCTCGGCGGCGTCGCGCAACAGCGCCAAGCCCGGTGCGTCCGCGTCGGCGATCTCCTCGACGAGGCTCGCCGGCGCGCCGGCGTTGCAAACGACGCCGTCGAGGCCGAGTTCGGCGTAACGCTTAAGCTGAATCTGGCGCGCCGCCGCAACCCGGGTGGCCGCCTCGGCGGAGCCCTCGCGCGCCGGCGGCGTCATCAGATCCGCGGCCAAGACCGACGGCACGTCGACGACCAGATCGAACCGATCCAGGAACGGACCGGACAGGCGGCCGAGATATTGCGCCACGCACCGGTCGTTCGGCGCCCGTTTGCACGCGTAACCAGGCTCGTTGGCCATGCCGCAGCGGCATGGGTTCATCGCTGCGATCAATTGAAACCGCGCCGGGTAGACGACGCGATGATTGGCGCGCGCGATCGCCACTTCGCCGGTCTCGATCGGCTGGCGCAGGCTATCCAGAACCTGGGGCTGAAACTCCGGCAGTTCGTCGAGAAACAAGACGCCATTATGGGCGAGCGAAATCTCGCCTGGCTTGGCGTGCACGCCGCCCCCGACCAGGGCCGGCATCGAGGCGGAATGATGGGGGCTTCGGAACGGGCGCCGGTCGGTGAGGGCGCCGCCGGCCAGCGCCCCCGCCACCGAATGGATCATCGACACTTCGAGGAGTTCGCGCGGGGTCAGGGGCGGCAGGATCGACGGAAGACGCTGGGCCAGCATCGATTTGCCCGCGCCCGGCGCGCCGCTCATCAGAAGATTGTGGCCCCCGGCCGCCGCGACCTCAAGCGCCCGCTTGGCGCTCTCCTGGCCCTTGATGTCGCGCAGGTCCGGCTGCGGTCCGGCCGACGCGCGCAAAGCGGGCTCGGGGCGGGACAAAACTTGCGCACCCTTGAAGTGGTTAGCGAGCTGGATCAGCGAGCGGGGCGCGAGAATCTCGAGATCGGCCGACGCCCAGGCCGCTTCGGGGCCGCAGGGCGCGGGACAGATCAGGCCCTTGCCGGCGGCGTTGGCGGCGATCGCCGCCGGCAGCACGCCGGCGACGGCGCTGATCGCGCCATCGAGCGCAAGCTCCCCGATCACCGCGAAGCCGTCGAGCGCGTCTGGGGGAATGGCGCCGATCGCCGCCATCACGGCAAGCGCGATCGGCAGGTCGTAATGGCTGCCCTCCTTCGGCATGTCGGCCGGCGCGAGGTTGACGGTGATGCGCTTGGCCGGAAGCGCGAGGCCCGAGGCGATCAGCGCCGAGCGCACCCGCTCGCGCGATTCGGCCACCGCCTTGTCGCCGAGGCCGACGATGGTGAAGGCGACCGTGCCAGCGGCGATCTGCACCTGGACGTCGACCGGCCGCGCCTCCACGCCCTCAAAGGCCACCGTCGATACGCGCGCCACCAATTCCGCCCCCCCGCCCGGGCTTGCCGATGGTCAGAACATTTGCAGAACAATGACCGAAGCGCAAGTGGCTAAAAGGGGGTGGGCCATGGGCGCGCAAGCAAGCCGCGCGGGCTCAGCCTGAGGGCCCAATCTCCGCAAATAAAAGGAAGTAACCGCAAATAAAAGAAAATAAAAGCAAGCAAAATTGCTTTCTTTTGCTTACGTTTATTTTTTCGAATCCGGACTTTTCAATGGGTTAGAGCCGATTTAAATAAAAAATTCTCTCCTTGTCTTAACCTCCGGCGGAACACCTCAAGCCCTCTCCCCGCCGGCCCCGCCTTAGGCCGGGGTTCGATGCTCGCGACAGGACTTTATAACACTAGCTTCTGCTTTCCGTAAAGCAATTGTTTTTGAATCTGCTTTTCAGGCCACAGCCGCAGGAGCCGCTTCCCTCCAGGCGCATCAAGCGTCAAGGTGGCGGGGCTGCCCCGCCGAACGGCCGCCTGGAACGGTTTCCAGCTCCAGATCGGCGAGCTTCAGGCGCGAAGGGGGGTGATCGCATGAACCGGTTGTTCCCCGCCCGTCCGATCCTCGCGGTTTCGGCGGCGGTGTTTCGACAAGGCCGGGCGCTCATCGTGCGCCGGGGGCGCGCGCCGCTGCTCGGCCATTTCAGCCTGCCCGGAGGCGTCGTGGAAGTGGGCGAGACGCTCGCCGCCGCCCTCGCCCGTGAGCTTATGGAGGAGGTCGGCGTCGAAGCCGAGATCATCGCCTTCAACCGGCATGTCGAAGCGATCATCCACGAGGGCGACCGGGTGCGTGCGCATTTCGTCATCGCCTCGTTCGTCGCCCGGTGGATAAGGGGCGAGCCGCGCCTGAGCGACGAAGTCGACGCCGTCGACTGGATCGACCTGGCTGCCGACTTACCGTCGCCGACGACGCCGGAGCTTGGCGAAATCCTTACGAGGGCGGCGCGGATTGAAGCTCAGACCGCTGTCGTAAAAAAATAACCGTGGCCATCCAGTCGGACATCGCGAGAGGGCGGATTCCGGCCCTTCGGCGATATCGCGATGCAATGGCGAGAATGCGCAATCACCGGACATCCGCCGACGGCTTGGCGAAACGGCGAGTTCGACCTTACCGCCCCTTGAAGATTGGTCCTATGGACGGGCGGTATGACCCGGAAAGCGGTCGATGGTTGCGCCAGAAGCCGAGGTTCCCGAAGCAGTTCTAAGGTCGCCTCGTACTTTTCGCCCGGCGGTTTCCGCATCGGATCAGCGGCTCGCCACCGGGCGCAAGCTCGCGGCGGCCAGGGTGAAGACCAAGCCGATCCCCAGCAGCAGATCGGCTTGGGGTTCGAGGACCGTCGCCTCTCCAGACCCGCGAATTTGTCAGCGCCCCAGGTGTAGACTAGGCACCGGGCGTCACGCCAAGGCTGGCGGACTCGCATCCCCGGAGACGTAGCCGGGCGGGACAAGGAGATTTCTCTCCTATACCGTTTACGCCAACCTGATTGCCGGCGCCCAAGCTGGTGCCCACTCTGGTACACCGTCACCTTTTGTGGTAAAATTAACGGTGACGGAGTCGAGCGCATGCATCTGCAAGAAATCGTTAACAGAATCGATCAGCGACTTGAATCTCTAGGCATCAGCGCCCTTGAGGCCGAACGCCGCGCCGGCCGGCGAGATGCGATTCGGAATATGCGGCGGGCAGTCGCCCGCGGAAAAGGCGGAGTGACGATGCGAACGATTGACGCCCTAGCTCCGGCCCTATCCACGACGCCAGAGTGGTTGCTGACAGGCCAAGACAAGATCGAAGCCGATGAAAACACAGAGATTATTCTGGTTGATAAACGTTCGCCCCTCGATGACGACAGGGTTATTGAGGCGTTCGGATTGGCCTTTCAATCCTTGGTCGGCAAGTTAATTACGGAGGTCGAGGCGTACATTCTTGCGCGATCAGTAGTTCGCATAATCCGCCTTCCAGAGGCAGCCATGACCCAAGCCGAGCGCCGCGATATGATTCGGGCTTCGGTCCGCCTGTTCCGGCATTAGGGATCATCAAAATCCTGTCACCGAATGATACAAATTGTGATTGGCTGAGATGCAAATTTACCTGGATTTTTTACCGCTTACCGCTCTACATAAATGGTTCTTGGTTTCGACGACGACTCGAAGTGGACTGTCGAGCCTGAAGCCGGGGATCAAGCGCTTCGAGGTTCTGCGCTCGGAGTGTGACAGCGATTAGAGACAAGCCAGTCGGTCTCCAGGCCTTTCGTCTAACGCTCATGAGGCGCTCAAATGTTGGTTTACGAAGATAACTTCGGCTTCTTGAACATCAGCGAGCCAGAGGAGCGGGCATTCTTTGACTTCGTACGGCGACAAAGCGTATTGACAGCTTGCGAGCGTTGCGAACGGCCAGTCCGGCTCATTCCGCCCAAGGCCCTCTGCGCTTCTTGTGTCTCCGCGCTCGAATATGGCGCGCCGGCCTCGATGAAAGAATATGGCAGCCAGGAAACGCTTCTGGACTCTGCTCGCCCGTCGTGAGGGGCGCTTTCTTCCCGAGTTCGGCAGCTTTGTGCGTGGCGAGGCTATCGCCAAAATGAGCGAATTGCGGCGCAAGGGAGTTCGTCGCAGCGACCTCAAGATTATTGCGTCAGATCCTGATCTGGCTGCGATCACAAAGGACGTTGAAGCGCTGAATGACGCTTAATCGGTGATAGCGCGACCGCGTGAGATTTCCTTCGTGATGATCGGAGTTGCACAGGGGCCGCTAAGTGCGGCGAGTCGCTCCTCACCTTGCTTGCACGCGTCTTGAGGCGCCGCGGCCGTCGCTTCTGACGCCGGGGCTCCGAGGCTGGCGACGAGCCGGCCGACATAGTGTCGGATGCCGGTGCCTAAGGAAAGTCAATCAGCTGGACGGTTCTATAAACGCGTTTTTCCGGACGGAGACGGGTCGAGTGACGCGATTTTGAGGTGCGGGATCTCGGTTTTGGATGCGGCATAGGGCGCCGCATGCTGCGGCGACCGGGCGGCCCCCGGCGCGGGGGTCAGGCGGCAGCGAGACGATCGAGGAAGACGAGCCTGCGGAAGTTGTAGACGAGGTTGGCCATGCCGATCTTGGTTTTCGCCCGGGCGATGCCGATGGTGCGGACGAAGAGGTCCATCTTGTCCTTCTGCACGGCGAAGACGTGTTCGACGCCGGAGCGGACTTTGGACTTGAGCGCGTTGGCGCGCCGCGTCGTCTCCGGCATGGGCCGGCCCGCCGGCTTCTTGCGATGGACGCGGCTGACGAACCCATTCTTTTCGAGGAACGCCTCATTGGCCTTCGAGCGGTAGGCCGTGTCGGCCCAGACGGGGCTCGCGGTGTTGGTCTTGTCGAGCAGCCCCTCACGCAGCCGCGCGCCCTCGTAGGCCGCAGCGTCGGTCGCCTCCCACCGCCGGATCAGCCCATGTTCGCGGTCGATCGAGACATGGTTTTGGTAGCCGAATGTCGGAATAGCGATGTCGACCGGAGGAACCGTCCCATCCGGCCTGGCCTTGGCCTTGCTGAACTTGACCGTCCAGCGCGCGTCACGGTCCTTCTGCCGGAGCTTGGCTGGCTGGGCTTTCCAGGCCTGCGGAATGCGCCCCTCCTTGACCGCCTTCTTCTCCTCCTCGGTGTTGCGCTGCTTGGGCGCGGCGATCAGCGAGGCGTCGACGATCTGGCCGCCCATAGCGACGTAGCCAGCCTCGCGCAGCGCCGCGTCGAACCGGTCGAACAGTGGCTTAATCGCCTCGGCCCTGGTCAGCTTTTCCCGGAACAGCCAGATCGTGCGAGCGTCGGGAACCCGATCGGATAGGCTCAACCCGAGAAACCGCATGAACGACAGGCGGTCGTTGATCAGAAACTCGGTACGCTCGTCCGAGAGGGTGTTGGCCGCCTGGATCACCAGGATCTTGAACATCATCACAGGGTCGAACGGCGGTCGGCCGCCCTGCGAGCCGTCCGAGTAGGCCAGCGCCCGCGTCAGCTCGGACCGGAAAATCTCGAAATCGACCGCCGCTGCGAAAGCCTGCAACTGATCGCCGAGATCGCTCAGCCGCTTCAGCCGCTCGTCGACGTCGAAAAGTCCCCCCTGGCCGCGCATCGATTTGCCTCCCACTCCACCTGGGAGTGAATCAGAAAATGCTGGAAGGCGCGAGGTTCTTAGAAGCGTCCAGTTTGCACGCACCGGTTGTAGCACTCGTCACCAGCTCGCGACTAAACCCTTGCGGCGACATCAAGGAGGTTGCCCGCCGCCTCTCGTCCCAAAGTTGTGACAAAAACCACAATCCCCAGGGGAATGTTCCAATCGCCAATGAACGTCGAATCCGGCTCGCGGAAGACGCGCTCTCCGCCCAATTTGGGACGTCCATTCTCGCGGCCGGCGATGGCAGCTTCACGCGATTCGCGACATTCAATTGCTTGCGACCAGTGTCCGGTTTGGGTCCGAAAGCGGGCGTGCAAGTCGACGGTGACTACTTCCGCCCTGCAGCCAGAAATGCCTGGAACGCCGCGTGCGCCTCGGGCGACTTGAGCGCGGCGCTGAAGGCGTGCATCTCGGCCGCCATCTGTGCCTTGAGCGCCTCGGGATCGCCGCGCATGAGACGCCGCGGCGCGAGCACAGCCGCCATTTGCCCCGATCCGGATCGGCCGAAGCAGAGAGCGGGGATTGACTAAACTGCGCCGTAACGCGTTCGTCCTCTATGGAGACTTAAAAGGTCCTATTTCGTGCGGAGAAGGCCAATGGCGGGCCGGCGAACGTTTTCCGGACTTCTTTTTGTGAGCCTCGCGCTCGCGGCGCCAGTCAGAGCCGCGGAGCGTTGCAAGGTCACTGATCCGACCGGGACTCCTCTCAACGTGCGCAGGCTTGACGGCCACGTCATCGGAGTTCTCCACGACGGCGAGATCGTTAGAATTCTCCGTGTGGGCGCAGACAGAAGCCGCAAGCCCTGGGCCTATGTCGCTTATGAGACGAACGGAGAAGGTTGGGTCTATCGAGAGTTCATCAGTTGCTATTGAAAGGATGCTCCTCGGCCGCCGCTTGGCTGCGAGGTCAGCGGCCTTGCTCATCGCCAGCGTCATAACGCGAGCGCTGAGCCCGCGGCGCGTTGACGAGGCCGCGAGACGACACGCCATTACACAGAGTTGAGGCGACGCATCGGAGCCGATATGCGATCCCTCGCGCTTTGGATCGCCTGCATCAGGGCACAAGGAGGAGACGATGGCTCAGGCGTGGAACCCGCTGGGCCTGGGCGCTGCGGGAGTCGCGATCGTCAGCGCGGCGGTTCTCGCGCTCGTGTCGTCAATCGGCGCGGACGCCGCTGCGACGGCCGAGACGCAGGTTCAGACCGCCGAGGGAACGCTCGCCGGCGCTTGGCTCCCGGGATACCGGCGGTTCGAAGGCATCCCCTATGCCGAGCCGCCGGTCGGGAAAATGCGCTGGCGCGCGCCGCAGGCGCAGCATCCTTGGACTGGCGTGCGCCCCGCCTTGCAGCCCGGCGACGAATGTGTGCAGCAGGCGATCTTCTGGCGCCCGGGGTCGCCAGCGAGCTGGCATGAGGATTGTCTCTACCTCAACGTTTATGCGCCGCCGTCCGAGGCCGGTGGAAAGCGCCCGGTCATGGTCTGGTTTCGTGGCGGCGGCTGGGTCAACGGCGCCGGCTCCGACATTCAGCCGTCATGGCTTGCCGCGGAGGGCAATATCGTCGTCACGGTGAACTACCGGCTGGGCGCGCTTGGCTATCTCGCCTTGCCAGCGCTCGACGCCGAATCCAGCGACAAGCAATCGAGCGGGCAATATGGCGATCTCGACAAGGTCGAGGCTTTGCGCTGGGTGAAGCGCAATATCGCGGCTTTCGGCGGCGATCCCGAGCGGGTGACGATCGCAGGACAGTCGGCCGGGGCAGGGTCCGTGTGCTGGCTGATGGCCTCGCCCGCGGCCAAGGGCCTCTTCCAGCGGGCGGTGATCCAGAGCATCGGCGATTGCGTCAACATCGACCACAAGGAAGCGACGGAGCGCGGGGCGCGTTTCGCCCAGGCGGCCGGCTGCGGCGATGCGACCGACACGGCGGAATGCTTGCGCGGCAAGTCGCCGGCTCAGATCATCGACGCCCAGGTCGCGGCTGGAATCGCATGGCGGCCGGTGCAGGGCGGCGAAGCGCAGCCAATGCTCGCGCCGGCCGCGTTCGCGGCGGGGGAATTCAATCGGACGCCGGTGATTATCGGCAACACCCGCCATGAGGTGCGCGCTTTCGTTTACGAGCATAACGATCTTGCGAAACAGCCGGTGACCGCGGCCTCCTTCGAGGTGGCGGTGCGCAAGCAGCAGGGCGCCAATGCCGACCGCGTGCTGGAAGCCTACCCGCTGACATCGGCGCCAGGCGCCGTGCTTGCCGCGGTGGGGACGGATTCGGGGTTCGCCTGCAACGCCGCCCCGGTCGTCGCCGACCTGGCGAAATGGACGCCGACTTTCGCCTACGAGTTCCGCGACGAGACGTCGCCGCCGCGGCCCTACATGACGACGCCGCCGTCGTTCCCGCTGGGCGCGAGCCATACGTCGGACGTGCCCTATGTCTGGCAGAGCGAGACGAGTGTTCCGCTTACGCCCGAGCAGATCGCGCTCGCGCGGGTCATGCTCGGCTTCTGGTCGAACTTTGCGGCGACTGGCGATCCGAACGGCGCTTCATTGCCGGAATGGCCGCGTTATGAAGCGCAATCGCCTCGCCGGATCGGCCTTCTGGCCGGCGGCGCCGTGGAAGAGATCAGCGCCGACGCCTATGCGCAGGAACACCATTGCGCCTTGTGGGACGCCCTGGAGCGAGAGAAGGCGCGCTAATCACTTCCGCCCCGCGGACAGGAACGTCTGGAATGCCGCGTGCGCCTCAGGCGACTTAAGCGCGGCGCTGAAGGCGTGCATTTCAGCCGCCATCTGCGCTTTCAGCGCCTCGGGATCGCCGCGCATGAGGCGCCGCGTCGCCAGCAGCGCGGCCCGCGGCTTGGCCGCGAGCGCGGCGGCCTTGCCCATCGCATGCGCCATCAGTTCGCCCTGAGGCAGGATCGCGTTGATAAGGCCGAGCTCGAGCGCCCGATCGGCGCCGAAGGGCTCGGCGAGCAGCAAGAGCTCCGCCGCCCTGGCGCGGCCGAAGCGCTGCGGCGCCAAGAGCGAGGAGCCGGCCTCGGGAACGAGGCCGAGATTGACGAACGGCATCTGGAAACGAGCGGTAGGCGCAGCGTAGACGAGATCGCAATGCAGGCAGAGCGTCGTCCCGACGCCGATCGCGAGACCATCAATCGCCGCGATCAACGGCTTTCCGAACTCGGCGACCTTGCTGACAAACCGCCATGCCGGAAATTCGCCTGCCTCATGCAAGGCGACGGCGAGAAAATCGCCGATGTCATTTCCGGCGGTGAACACGCCGCCCTTGCCGCTCACTACGAGCGCGCCGATTTCGGGATCGCGCTCGGCCTCGTCGAAGGCTTCGATCAGGGCTTCGTACATGGCGCCGGTGATCGCGTTCTTCTTCTGCGGTCGGGCGAAGGCAGCCGACAGGACCGCGCCCTCGCGGGCCACTTCGATGTCTTTTGTCAAAGTCTCTTGGGTCATGCGCTCTCCGCCAGGATCGCCTCATAAGGTTCGAGCGGCGTGGCCCCCGAGGCGACCGCGCGCGCGAGGCCGGGCGCGGCCGTCGCCAGTTTTTCGGCGAAGAAGCGGGCGAGGCCGACGCGGCCAAGCTCATTTCTGTTGCCGCTCTCCGCCAGCGCCTCTGCCGCAAGCCCGGCTTTGGCGAGGCACGCCCCGCCAAGCGTAAGCCCGAACAGGCGAAGATATTGCGACGCGCCGGCGAGCGCCGAATTCGGGTCGCTCGCGAGCCAGTCGAGCATCAGGCGCGTCGATTCCTCGAGCGCGTCCGAAGCCTCGGCGAGCCGTTCCGCCGTCGCGCCGAAGCCCGCGCCGCCTTTGGCCGCGACGTCGCTCGCCACCTGCCGGATTTGAGCAATCTCCCTGCGCACGGTTTCGCCATTGGCAAGCGGCAGCTTGCGCTGCACGAGGTCGATTGCATGGACGCCGTTCGCGCCTTCGTAGATCGCGGCGATGCGGGAATCGCGCATATGCTGCGCCGCTCCGGTCTCCTCGACGAATCCCATGCCGCCGTGGATCTGGACGCCGATCGATGTCGCCTCGTCGCCGATGTCGGTGGAAAACGCCTTGGCGATGGGGGTGAGGAGCGCCGCGCGATTGGCGGCGGCCGTTCGCTCATCTTCGTCACGGGCGCGGCTGGCGAGATCCAGCGAGACGCCGGTCAGGCAGCAGATCCCGCGCGCGGCCTGGACGTGCGCTTTCATGGTCATCAGCATGCGCTGCACGTCGGGATGCTCGATGATCGGCGCCATGCCGTCGCCGCCTTTCGGCCCCCGGCCCTGGCGGCGTTCGCGCGCGTAAGACAGCGCCTGCTGATAGGCTCTCTCGCCAATCGCCACCCCCTGCGTCCCAACCGCGAGCCGCGCCGCGTTCATCATCACGAACATGGCGTTGAGCCCGCGATTTTCTTCGCCGACCAGCCAGGCCTTGGCGCCGTCGTTGTCGCCATAGACCATGACGCAGGTCGGCGAGGCGTGAATGCCGAGCTTGTGCTCGATCCCGGAGCAGCGCAGGTCGTTGCGTGGCCCCAGCGAGCCGTCGGCGTTGACGAGGAACTTCGGCGCCAAAAACAGCGACAAGCCCCGCGTTCCGGCAGGCGCGCCGGGCAGCCGGGCCAGAACGAGATGGACGATATTCTCCGTCATGTCGTGCTCGCCGTAGGTGATGAAGATCTTCTGGCCGAACAGGCGATAGGCGCCGTCCGGCCCGCGTTCCGCGCGGGTCCTGACCGCGGCAAGATCCGAGCCGGCCTGGGGCTCGGTCAGATTCATCGTCCCGCTCCAGCGGCCGCTGACCATCGGCGGCAGATAGAGGTCGGTGAGCTCGCGCGAGCCGAACGCCTGAAGCGCGTGAACGGCGCCTTCGGTGAGGAGCGGGCAGAGGGCAAACGACATCGACGCGCCGTTCCAGATTTCGGTGCAGGCGACGTTGACGAGATGCGGCAGGCCCATGCCGCCGAACTCGGCCGGCGCGGAGACGCCGTTCCAGCCGGCCTCCGCCCAGCGCCGATAGACGTCGGCAAAGCCGGGCGCTGTCGTCACGACGCCGTTCTCGTACCGCGCGCCGGCAAGATCGCCGGGACGGTTGAGCGGCGCAATCTCTTCGGTCGCGAAGCGGCCGGCTTCGGCGACGATTGAGGATACCGAATCCCAGTCGAGTTCGCCCATGAGTCCCTGGCCGATGATGTCCGGCAGGTCGGCGACCGCGCTCAGCGAAAAGAGGATATCGGCGACCGGCGAACGGTAAGGCATTTCTTGGCTCCTCCCTATCGCGAACGCCAAAGCGCGCTCGGCTTTGCTTCTAATCGCGGCCAGGCTCGTTGGCGACCCTGGTTGCTGCGGCAGGGACAAAAGAGCTTATGTACAGTCGCGTTTGCGCGCAATGCGGGCGGGAAAGAGACATGGCGGTCGAGAGCAAAATGACCCGTCTGGCGGAGGCAAGCCCCGAGGCCATCGCCGCGGCGGCCGCATGTCTTCGCGCCGGCGGCCTCGTCGCCATGCCGACCGAGACGGTCTATGGCCTCGCGGCCGATGCGACCTCGGACGCCGCGGTCGCGGCGATCTACGCCGCCAAGGAGCGGCCGGCGATCAACCCGCTGATCGCCCATGTGTTGGACATCGACGTGGCGGAGGAGCACGCAATCTTCGGCGCGGAGGCCGAGACGCTGGCCCACGCGTTCTGGCCTGGGCCTGTTACGCTGGTCTTGCCGGTCGCTTTGACCTCAAGGATCAGTCTGCTGGCGCGCGCCGGACTCGACACTGTGGCGGTTCGCGCGCCGTCGCACGAAACCGCGCGGGCTCTGATCGAGGCGGCGGGTGTCCCCCTCGCGGCCCCTTCCGCGAACCGATCCGGCGCCGTGAGCCCGACCACGGCCGCTCATGTCGTCGCCGATCTCGACGGCAGGGTCGACTGGATCCTGGATGGTGGGCCATGCCGGTATGGCCTCGAGTCGACGATCGTCGCGTGCCTCGCCGGTCGGCCCCAATTGCTGCGTCCTGGCGCGATAACCCGGGAGGCGATCGAATCCGCGCTCGGTTCGCCGATCAACTCGAGGAGCGCCGCGCGAACCGCTCCGAACGCGCCCGGGCAATTGGCGTCGCACTATGCGCCCAAGGCTGAGCTTCGACTCGGCGCGGCGAACGCCTCGGCGGACGAAGCCGCGCTGGACTTCGGCGGATCGCTCAAGGGCGGGAGGCCAAGCGCGCGACTCGATCTTTCGCCCTCCGCAGACCTTGTCGAGGCCGCGTCGCATTTGTTTTCCTACATGCGCGCCTTGGACGCCGTCGGCGTCGCGCGGATCGCGGTCGCGCCGATCCCGGAAGATGGGCTCGGCGCGGCGATCAACGATCGGCTCCGCCGCGCGGCTGCGCCTCGGTGATGACTAGAGGGATTCCGTCACAATGAAGATTGGCTCTTATAGCGCTAGCCGTTGTTTCGCCTCCTCTCCCATTGCGGGGCGAACTTTTCTCGTCATGGCTGCCCCCGGACTGAGATCCTGGGGTGACCCGGCCATCCACGCCACGCCGCCGGCCGAGGCGACTTCTCCATCTGCGCGACCCCGCAAGAGCGGCAAAGGCAATGCTCTGTACGGCTTAGCTTTTGCGCCCACTCGCGGGCGGTCAACGCGCCCGATCGCGTGGAAGGCCGGTCAAGCCCAGCCATGACGCTTTAACGCTATAAGGGCGGCGCAGATGAGCAACGACCGATCGACGGAATCATGAACTCAGGGTTGAGCTGGGACGAATTTCGACTGGTCAAGTCGATCGCGGAAGCCCGTTCGCTGGTTGGCGCGGCCGAACGTCTCGGCGTCAATCATTCAACGGTGTTTCGGCGCTTGGCTGCGCTGGAGTTTGCGGTTGGCGCCCGTCTCTTCGACCGCTCTCGCGCGGGATACGAACCGACGGCGGCAGGGCAAGAAATGATCGCGCTGGCGACGACCATGGCCGAGTTGGTCGTCGAATTCGAGCGCCGGGTCGCTGGGCGCGACGTCAGGGCGGCAGGCGAGCTCACCGTCACCGTGCCCGGCGCCGTCGGCCTGCATTTCATGCCGCCAATCGTGGCGCAGTTTCAGGCGCAGAATCCGGGCGTGGTGGTCGAATTGATCCTGTCCAATCAGACGCTCGACTTGGCTCGCCGCGACGCCGACATCGCGATTTGCTTGACCAACGATCCGCCGGAAACGCTGGTTGGAAGGAGAATCTGCACCGCGCGATGGGCCGTCTATTGTCGGGGCGACCTCGCCGCGGGGCTCGGCGCCGAGCCGATGGAATTGGCCGTTTTCATCGGATTTGGCGACAATATGGGACCGGTGTCGGCCCGGCGGTGGATCGAGACCAATGTCGGTCCCGGACGAATTGTCGCCAAGGCCAATGCGGCGCAATGCTTGCTCGAGTTGGCGCTGCAGGGCATAGGAGCGACATTGCTGCCCTGCTTCCTTGGCGACCGCAGCCCGGGCTTGGCGCGCGTCGGTTATTTGCTGCCGGAACTCGACGTTGGCTTATGGATGCTGACCCATTCCGATCTTCGCCGGGCGGCGCGCGTGCGCGCCTTCATGGATTTCGCCGGGGCCGAGCTCATAAAACATCGGCGCGCGATCGAGGGTGAGGAAGCCGGCGGTACAGATTGAACGGCCGAAGCCTGGTCCGTCCGCGTGCGCCAATTCGGTTCACCAGTTCGAGAACCGCGCCCGGACCTTTTTGAGGAACGCCGCGCGGCGCTCGGGCGTCGAATGATTCATGTCGTGGTGGGCGAGATAATCGCAACGCGCGCCCGGCGCGCAGATGCGGCGCATTGACCGCGTCAAGAAGCGGCGCGGCGGATCGCCCATCATGAACGTCAACCATCGCGCGCCGCCATAGGTGCAAACGACGCCGAGAAGCTTGATGTTGTGAAGACAGGGATTGTAGGAGCCGTCCTCGCCCAGAGCGAAGCTAACGCCGGGCAGAAACACCTTGTCGACGAATCCCTTCAGGATCGCCGGAAATCCCATGTTCCAGACCGGGAACGAAAACATGAGCGCCTCGGCGGCCAGGAGGCGATCCACGTAAGGCGCGACATGGCGGCGGTTGACCGCGAGGTTGTGGTAGTCGATCCGGTCCTGCCGCGACATGACCGGATCGAAGCCTTCCGCGTAGAGATCGCAATCGTCGACCTCGTGCCCCTTCGCGCGCAAGACCCCGACCACTTTCGCGTGCAGGGCGGCGGCGAAACTGGTCTCGACCGGATGGGCGAACAGGACCAGGACGCGCAACGCCCAGCTCAGCGCTGCGCCGCGCGCGCCCGCGCCTCGAGGCCGGGGAAGAGGAAATTCTGGCGCGCGGAAAAATCAAAACCGGGGTTCTCCCAGGCGATCATTTTCCCCGGATTGAGCAGCCCCAGCGGATCGGTTTCTCGCTTGAACGCGAGCTGGATCGCATCGGTCTGTTTCATGCCGCCCTCCTCGAGGGTGTAGCGGTGGGGGTTGAAGATCATCGCCCCCATCGCCTCGTGTTCGGCGATGATCTCATTGAGCCGCGCTTCGGTTGTGAACTTGACCAGCGGCAGCCCCGCGAACCCTATTCTTCCGTTGAAGCGGATCAGCTCCAGATGTCCCCGGACCTCATCCCCATAGTGTTCGTGGATGCGCTTGATCAAGCCGAGCGCTCCCTCAGTGGGATAGCGGACCTGCAGGTAAGTGATGCGGGGATCGACCCGCAAGGCGCGCAGCGTGGTGTGATTCCAGGTCAGTTCATAATTGGGCGGCAGGCCGGCCCGCGTCTCGGGGGCCGCGCCGCTCGAGTCGAATAGGATCCGCGCATTCTTGTAGGGCCGGGTGAAAGCTTCGAAAGCGTCGAAGGCGTGCGGAGCGATCATCAGAATGACGACGCTGTCGCCTTGCGGGATGAGCGCGCGATGGCGCAGAAAATAATCGTGCGGCGCCGGACCCGCGACGACGGTGACGAGCTTCTTCAGGAGTTCATCCTGCTCGCCGAGCGCCAGTGCGTAGGCTGTCGCCGCGTCGAAACTGTCGAACCCGACAATGACGTCAACCCAATCGTATCGCGCCGTGAGCGGCATCTCGACTTCGGTAATGATTCCGTTCGTCCCATAGGCGTGCACCGCCTTGTGCAGGTCCTCGCCCGTCAATTCGAGCGTGCGCGGTTCGGCCTCGAGCGTCATGACGCGCAGGCGCAGCACGTTGCCGAAATCGCGCAGGCCTCCCCACGCAATCGAGCCGACGCCGCCGGAGCCGCCTGCGACGAAGCCGGCGACAGACGCGGTTCCGCGCGTCGACGGGAACATCCGCAGCTCCTGCCCGGACGGTTCGCTCGCTTTGTCCACGTCGATGAGCAGCGCGCCAGGCTCGCAGATGACGCGTCCTCGCTCGATCGAGCGGATCTTGTTCATCTCGGCGAGGTTCAAGAGCAGGCCGCCGGTCAAGGGCATCGCCTGGCCATAGTTGCCGGTCCCGGCGCCGCGCGGAGTGACCGGAATTCCGAGCCTGTATGCAGCCGCAAGCACAGTCCGCACTTCCGCTTCGCTCGTCGGGGAGACAACGACATCGGCGGTCACCGCCTCGAGTTCGCGCTTCAGCACCGGCGAATACCAATAGAAGTCGCGGCTCTTCTGCTTGACCAGAATGGGATTGTCCTCCCACTTGATCGGACCAATCTCAGCGCGCAGCGCCGCGATGTCATAAGTCCCGCTCATGGCGCGAGGCCCTGAAGCGCGTCGAGCTCGGCGTAATCGGGCGGCTTGGCGCTCGAGGCCTCGCCGTTCCTGACCACGATGCGATCCGATTGCGGACGGGCGAAGAGCTCAGGAAAATCGCGCGCTCTGGTCAGGATCATGTCGGCCGGGCGCCCTGGACGCAGCTCTCCCAAATCAAGCCCCATCGCGCTCGCCGGCGCGGCTGAGACCACCGGCGCCCAGTCGGCGAACGGATAGTCGAGGTGCAGGATACGAACCCCCTCGCGCCACACTTCCATCATGTCCATGTCGCCATAGGGGTAGAATGGATCGCGAGTGTTGTCGCTCGCGATCATCACATTGACCCCGGCGCTTTTCAGTTCGTGCAGCGCGGTGACGCCGCGCCAGCGCGGCGTTCGGCCGGCCTCGCGATCCTGCAGGAACATATTGCACATCGGCAGGGACACAACGCTTAAGCCAGCGCGCGCGACGGCGTCGACGGTCGTTCGCCGTTCGTCGTCGTCCTGCAGCGCGAGCGAGCAGCAGTGGCCAACCAGGATAGGGCGGGCAAAGCGGCGTTCGATCGCCATGTCGGCGATGACTTTGAGAGAGCGAGCCGCGGGATCGGAGCTTTCGTCGACATGGAAGTCAAGCTCCCAGCCTTTGCGCTCGGCGAGTTCGAACAGGACGCCGAGCCCCTCACGCAGATCCGGCTCCATGCGGATGGCGGCGCCGAGAATCCCCGACCCATAAGCGTCGAGCATCGCTTCGATGTCGGCCATGTGCGAGGGGTTCGCCAGATGGTCGAGGGTGAAGAGCGGCGACGCTTGAAGGTCGATCCGCCCAAGCCATCGCTCGCGCGCCTTGGCCAGGACGGGCCAGCTGATTCTCGTCTGTGGGCCGACGCTGTCGATATGGGTGCGAATGGCCGTCGTGCCGTGCGCGTAGGCTGAGCGCAAGCTGAACTCCATGCGCGCGGCGACGTCGGCGGCGGTCCAGTTTGCCGAACGGTCTTCGATGTTGGCGGCCAGCGCGCTGGCGAAATCCCCGATTGGGTTCCGCTTGCGCCGCCAGATATGACCTTTGTCGAGATGGGTGTGCACGTCCACGAACAGCGGCAGCACGATGCACCCCGACATTGCGACTTCTGGCGCCTCGCCGAAGTCGACGGCGCCGTGAGGGACGATCTTCGCGATCGCGCCCTCGTCAACGAGGATGTCGACGATCGCGAAACCGTCAAAGTCGAGCGGCGGGATAGGCTTGGGCAGCACGCGGCCAAGGACCCGCGCCCGCCTCAGCGCGTAGCGTCTGCCGCCAGGAAGGGTGAACAGCGCCGTCATCGCCGATTGGCTTTCGCCCGGGCGCGGCGGGGAAGCGCCTGCGAGGGCGTCCGGCAGGCGTTCACGCGGGGAATTCTGCGCTCCTCACTTGGGGCGCAGGTCGAGGCCGACGCCCTTGTCGACGAATTGCAGCGTATAGGCCTTCTTGTAATCGAGATCGGGCTTCTCAACCCCGGCCTTGACCATAGCGTCGTAAAAATTCTTGATCCGCTCGTCGGTCATGGCGCCGATTCCGAGCTTCGACGTGTCGCCCGAATCGACCAGGCCATACTCCTTGATCTTGCCGATCGAGAAGGCGATCTGCTCATCCGTCATATCCGGATTGTCCTTTTTGATCTGCGCGTTCGCTTTCGAATTGTCGCCGTAAAGATAATTGTACCAGCCGATCGCAGACGCGTCGACGAATCGCTGCACGACGTCGGGATGGTCCTTGACCAGATTGGCGCGCGTCTCGATCGTCGTCGCGTAGGTCCCCCATCCGTTGTCGGCGAGCAGGAAGATGTTGGGCTTGAAGCGACCTTCGCGCTCGACGGCGAGCGGCTCGGAGGTCACGTAGCCTTGCTGAATCGAATGGGGGTCGGCGATGAACGGTCCCGGGTTGAACGTATAAGGCCTGACGGCTTCCTCCTTGAATCCATAGGCCGACTTCATCCACTGATAGTAGGTCGCGAGCCCCTCCTTGCCGAGGAACGCTGTCGTCGCCTTCGGCAGGTCCGCCCATGTGTCGAGGCCGACCCCAGGGTGCGACATCATAATCTGCGGATCTTTTTGGAAATCGGCGGCGACGACCATGATCGGCACGTTGCGCTCGACCGCGTCGAAGGCCAGCAAGAGATTGCCGCCCATGTAGAAGTCCAGCCGTCCGGCCGCCAGCAACAGCTCGTTGTTGGCCTGCGGGCCGCCCTGGACGATCGTGACGTCGAGCCCGTATTTTGCATAAGTGCCGTCGGCGACCGCCTGGTAATATCCGCCATGCTCGGCCTCGGCGAGCCAGTTGGTCCCGAATGAAACCTTGTCCGCGGCGGGTGCGGCCGACGCAGCCAGGCAAACGCCAAGAGACAGGACCGCGCCGAGGAATTTCATGGTTTGCTCTCGCTCTGACTTGCCCCTATCGACGCCTGCAACTTAGGCGCCATTGTGAGCCGACCCGGGGCGGCGGCGCAAGACGCCCTTGGAACGCCTTCTTGGAGACCCAAGCGTAATGCGCAGACTGAACCCGAACGCGATCCATCCGCCGTTTGCAAATTACGCGCATGGGATCGAAGTCGACGCTGGGGCGCGCATCATATTCTGTTCGGGTCAATTGGGGATTGGCCGCGACGGCGTCATTCCCGAGGACGTGGAGGGTCAGGCGCGTCTTTGCTTTCGCGCCCTTGCCGCGATCCTCGGCGAAGCCTCGATGTCGCTCGCCGATCTCGTTCGCCTGAACGCCTACGTCGTTTCGGCTCAATATTTGGGCGGCTATATGAAGGTGCGCGACGAATTTGTGAGCAATCCGCCGCCGGCCTCGACATTGATGATCGTTCAGGGTTTTGCCCGGCCGGAATTCAAAATCGAAATCGAGGCCGTCGCCGCGCGCGCGCCCTGAGGAGAGCTGCATGCCGCCAACCAAGTTCTGGGCCGAGATGAGCTGGCGCGATTTCGCCGCAACTGACATGAGCAAAGTGGTCGCGGTGCTGCCGGTGGCCGCCATCGAACAGCATGGGCCCCACCTGCCGGTCGGGGCCGACATGTTCATCAACGAGGGCTACTTCGCAACCGCGGTCAAACGCATTCCCGACGATCTGCCGGTGTTGATCCTGCCGATCCAGGCGGTCGGCAAGTCCAACGAACATATCGAATATCCGGGCACGCTGACGTTCTCGCTCGAGACGGTCACCCGAGCGTGGACCGAGATCGGCGAGAGCGTCGCGCGCACCGGATGCCGCAAGCTTATTTTCATGAATTCGCACGGCGGTAATGTTCCGGTTATCGACGCGGTGGCGAGGGAGTTGCGCGTCCGCCATCGCATGCTCGCGGTCCACGCGGCCTGGCATCGGCTGGGCTATCCAACGGAGCTGTTTTCCGCGCAGGAACGCGCGCACGGTATCCATGGCGGCGAGGCGGAGACCTCGCTCATGCTCGCCTTCAGGCCGAAGACGGTGCGCATGAGCGAGGCGCAAAATTTCGTCAGCGCGGCGATCGGGATCGAGCAGGAATTTCGCCAGCTTCGCGTGACCCAGCCGATCGGCTTGGGCTGGATGGCGAGCGACCTGCACCCGCTGGGCACGGCTGGCGACGCTTCCAAGGCGACGGCCGAAAAGGGCGAAGCTTGCGCCGAGAACGCGGCGGAGGCGTTTCTCGATCTCCTTCGCGACGTGTTGGCTTTTGATCTTGAGCGCCTCAGGGCGGGGCCGCTTGCCCACGCAAAATGACAGTCCGCGCATAAGACGAGCTGCGGGGGCTAGCCGCCAGCGAGGCGCTGATCGGTGCCGAGTCGGCGCTCGCAGGCCTGTCGTTATATTTGCCGTGCCATCGCGGACGTGCGCTCAGTTGTCCGGGAAGTATCGCTTGCTGATCGTTGGGTTCCTTACCAAAGCACGCCCCAGTTCGAGGGCTGAAAAATTCAGCTGCTCAATGGCGCGTTGTCCACAAATCCTGTCCAACTTATCGTATAAAGTTGCGTCAATAAGAGAAGAAGTCATGACTCCAAATCCCTTTGCATCGTACTGTTCGAGCATATCGCCTATGTCTAAAACTTTCGACGCGCCTAGTGACTTGCCACTGCTAAGTTTACACTGAAAGATCCACTTCCTCGCCTTCGTTGCTGGACTCCTAGGAACGTCCATGACTTCAATGTCTCGGCCACCGTCCCGAGATCTTGATCGTCCAAACTTCCTGATTGTAGACGAATCGAATTTCGGATGGGAGAAGATGATGTCATAACAAAGTTGTTCAAATTGCTCGTCGGACAGCTTGTCCCACTGAAGTGATGGTGATTGGGTAAGACCTATTGAAGCAGCGATAACTTGGGCGGAATCGCTCATTTTCTCGTTTAAGAGCTTTAACGCAACGCTGTTAAGGGGCTGTACATCGTAGAGAATGTGTCTATATTCTCCGTCATCCAAAGCTATCAAAGTTCCGCTGGTATGGATGAGGCAGTTTTTTCTTCGCGGGTTCGACGCATCCGCGTCCTCTGGCGGAGCAGTATGGGTGGAGCTGGGGAAGGACGAAGGAAAGAAGGAAACATCGTGCCAACTGAACGGATCCTCGTCCTCATCAAGTCGTTTGATAAAGCTGACACATATGCGGGATTTGACGAAGCGATTGACTGGAAAATTCGCTACCATACCTTCGGAAAGGAAGTATGTACGGCTCGCAACTACAAGTATCTCTCCTTCCACGAAATCCTTCATTCGGTAATTTTGCTTCGTAATATCGAAGAACGTATCGAGTGATAACTTAGTTGAGATTAGCCAACTATCGACCGACGTATAACAACTTCCCCCAGCCGATCGCTGTAAGCACTCCGAAAAAACCCAACTTCGTGTTCCGGGTATTTTTTGAGTTGCTCCGAATACCATTCCGGATCTTCCGAGCGCCATTCGTAATAAGCTCCAAAGACTAAGTTCATAAAATACGTGTCGACAAGCTCGGGCAGTTGCGGATTGATCTCCGGCAATCCTTCTTCGTAATCGGCAATATCATCGACGAGTGCCTTAAGGCCGTCGACATTGTCATCTTCTTTCTCTTCCAGAAACACCGGCGCGACCTCGTACAACCTCTCCTTGAAGTCCGCTTTGGGATTAGACAAGATCAAGTTCAGTCGCGTACGATGTGTCGATGTGATATATTCTTCAGTAACATGGGCAGCGTTCCCTGTTGCCGCCAGACGCTCCGCAGCCCACGAAGCGTCAATATAGTCTGAACAAATATCGATATACGAATTTGCGCTTCCAACGCTTGGGAGAGGAATATAGATTGTGACAGTCTCTACTGTAGAAAAATCGATGCCGTCCAGCCCGTTAAGGATCATATCGGAAAGATCAATCTCAATTTGTTTCATTTTGCGGTAGTTCCATCTTTCCGCTGCGCACAATAGACTATCTAATTGTCTTTTTGGAAGGCTAATCGGTTCCAGGAGAAACGCAGGAACGCGCAAAAGGGACTTCCTGATCGACGCGCAGCACGTAGCCTGACAAAGTGCCGTTTAAGAGGCAACAAGGTCTACGGACAAATTGCGATCTCTGCCCGTTCGAGCCCTCGAGACTGGCGCAACCGGACGCTGCCGCCTACGGCAAGTTTGAGCGCCCGGGTGGCCGTTAACCCTAGGAGCTGCTCAACCAGAATCTCAGACATTTTCTTGCGCGAACCAGAAACGTGGGCTAAGATCTTCGGCGATGACAAGCTCGATCGCGAATGCCCGCCCGTCTGCGCCGCCTGGCGCCCGTCTGCAACCGGAGCGGGTCACCAGGCTGGATGGGAAGAAATCTTATTTCGATTCGCTCTAACCCATTGAAAAGTCCCGATTTCGGACGAATAGAACCAAATTAAACCAAGCCCTTTTGCTTGGTTTTATTTGGCGCGGCTTGGCTTTCCTTGCATTTATTTGGAAGAACTCGCGCGTCAGGTTGCGGTCGCGACCCTGGCTGAACTCCGGCCGCGGCCGGGAGGCGCGAGCCCCTCAGTCGGGCGCCTTGCCGAACGGGATGCCGTTGATCTTGATCGACCGCTCGGCGTCCAGCTCCACGAGCCAGCTCAAGCTGCCGTCGCTTTCGCTCTTGGCGAGGCCCTTGGCCAGCGCGAGGCCAGGCATCGCCTTGGCCGCAATGTCGGGCCCCAAGCCTTTGACCGCCGCCATCGTGATGTCGAACCCACGCATATGGACTGTTATTGCGCCGGTCGGCTTGTTGTGGTCGAGGCGGATGACGCCGGCGAAGTCCCCGTCGATCGCCGGCGCCACGACATGCGAGGGGGCGAATTGGATCTGGACCGGACCGGCGCTCAAGAAAGCGGCCTCGACCTTGTCGGCGTTCTCGTCGGAAAGCAGGGGTCCGTCGCCCTGCAGGCTGAGGTCGGAGATCCACTCGTTGGCCGCCGCGGTGATGTCGATGCCCTTGAGCGTCGCCGCGACGTCGATCTTCGACGGCGTCAATGCGCCGGCGTTGGGGGGAAAGAGCCCGACCGGCAAGCTCAACCCGTCGGCTGAGACGCTGAGGTTGATCGCGCTCTGCGGCCCCGCGTTCGCCGCGCCCAGCCGATACTTGACGTCCGCCAGCGCGATTGCGCCGAGCGATGCGGTGACCACGGTCTTCTGCGCCTCGATCCCCTCCTCGAGCTTGAGTCCGGGCGCCGCCAGCTCCTTGAGCAGGCCCTTGAACTCCGCCTCGTGGGCGGCGAGGTCGGCGCGCTCCGGATGCGCCGCAACCAGGCCCCAGAGGTCGAACGCCTTGCGGCTCTTGAATCCGTGGACGCCGAGAGTGATCAGCGCCTTTTCCGCCCGGCCGCTGAAATTGATTGGCGAATCATTTTCGCCGGCGCCGAGCGCTTTGAGGCCGAGTTCGGCAATCTCCTGCTTCACCTGCGTCGACACGGAGCCGTCGCCGGCCACATTGGTCATGATGGTTTCCTGAACCGCCCCGAAATCGATCGTCTGGCTGAGCTTCGGGTTCTGGATCTGGATGGCTCCCTTATCGGCGCTCGCCGAGCCGGAGAGAAGCCAGGCGATGGCTGGATTGATCAGCGCCGCCGAGCGGAAATTCGTCAGTTCGATGACGCCGTTCGCCTCCTCGGAATGGAAGGCGATTTTGGGAAGCGCGTCCATGGCGACCCGCCAATTGCCGTCATCCTGCTCGATCGCCTGGTAGACGATGGCGGCCGGATCATAGGAAACGCCCGCTTCCCTGAGCAGCGCGTTGAGCGGGCTGAGGTCGGCCGAGATGAGATAGTGGGAGCCCTCCGCGGTCACCGTCACAAACGGCGTGGCACCGGCCTGCGCGGCCGGCAGATATTTGGCGATCAAGGCTTTCAGCGCATCGGCGCCCTCGGGCGTCGCCGGTTTGTCGCCGGCGAGAGCGGGAAACCCCCACAGGAGCGCCGCGGCCAGCGACAAAGGCGCAAGGCGATGGCCCAATCGGCCCGGGCGAAGTCGAGTGGGGGACATGGGGCGGCCTATTCGGTTCAGCGAGATCACTCCGAGTCTACGCCCAGCCTATTTCAGATTCTTCGCCGCCGCGCGACAATTTCCGCGTGAAGCGACCGCCGGGCGCGAACTCGGTTAACCGCGCGTCACCGCCGGCGCCGGCGCAGGGAGGCGGTTTTTCGGCGCTTGCGCCTTGGCGACCCCGGCCTTGACCGCCTGTTGCACCTTCTCGAAAGCGCGCACCTCGATTTGCCGCACACGCTCACGCGATACGTCGAATTCGGCCGAGAGCTCCTCCAGCGTAATCGGGTCGTCAGCCAGCCGGCGGGCCTCGAAGATCCGCCGCTCGCGGGGATTGAGCACGCTGAGCGCGCCGCGCAGCGCGTCCATGCGCACGTCCGATTCCTCGCGGTCGGCGAGCAGCGTTTCCTGATCCGCGCTATCGTCGACGAGCCAGTCCTGCCACTCGCCCTCGCCGCCTTCGCGCAGCGGCGCATTGAGGGAGGCGTCGCCGCCGAGACGGCGGTTCATGTCGATCACGTCCTGCTTGCCAACGCCGAGCCGTTTCGAAATCGACTCGACCTGGTCATCGCGCAGATCGCCCTCGTCGAGCGCCGAAATCCGGCTCTTGGCCTTGCGCAGGTTGAAGAACAGCTTCTTCTGGCTCGCCGTGGTGCCCATCTTTACGAGCGACCACGACCGCAGGATGTATTCCTGGATCGAGGCGCGAATCCACCACATGGCGTAAGTCGCGAGCTTGAAACCCTTGTCCGGCTCGAACCGCTTGACTGCCTGCATGAGACCGACGTTGCCCTCGGAGATGACCTCGCCGATCGGCAGGCCGTAGCCGCGATAGCCCATGGCGATCTTGGCGACTAGGCGCAAATGTGAGGTCACAAGCTTGTGCGCCGCCTCGCGATCCCCATGTTCACGCCAGCGCTTGGCCAGCATGAATTCCTCCTGCGGCTCCAGCATCGGGAACCGCTTGATCTCCTGCAGGTACCGGGCAAGTCCCGATTCGCCCGCAATGATGGGAAGCGAAGCAGCCATGTTTTCCTCTGATTGGAGACCGGCCGTTGGCCGTCTCGTCGGCGCTAGGGCCGGGTAAGGGTATTGTGGTCGAGCAAGCGTGGCCGAAAGAGGGCCGCGCCTTGACAGTTATTCGCTGCCAATATGAGATTGTTTCATGGGCGGTTCAGTCCGAAAAGAACGTCAGGGCGCCCGCGTTGCTCGTAACGCTTTGAGCAACCTGACAAAGTCTTCGGGGGGCCGGCTCTCGAAGCGGGGCGTTTCGCCGGTCGCAGGATGCTCGAAACCCAAGACGGAGGCGTGGAGGGCCTGTCGTCCAAGAGCAGAAAGCGCGGAGCGAGCGCGGTCTCCGAGCAGCGCCGCCTTGGTTTTGAACCCGGATCCATAGACCGAATCGCCTAACAGCGGATGACCGATCGACGCCATATGGACCCGAATCTGATGGGTCCGCCCGGTCTCGAGCTGGCAAGCAACGAGGCTTGCCGGGCCGAGGTCTTCCTCCAACCGCCAGTGGGTCGTGGCGCGCCGGCCGCGCTCCTCGCTCATGACCGCCATTTTCTCTCGATTGCGCGTATCGCGGCCGATCGGCGCTTCGACCTTGCCCGCGGTCACCTCGAAGCGGCCCCATACAAGCGCCAGATATTCGCGCTTCAAGGAGCCGGCGCGGCCATGGTCAGCGAAGAGTTCGGCTAGGCCCCGATGCGCCGCGTCAGTCTTGGCGACGACCAGAAGCCCCGATGTGTCCTTGTCCAGGCGGTGCACGATTCCGGGCCGCTTGACCCCGCCGATTCCCGATAGGCTCGCCCCGCAATGGCGGATCAGCGCGTTGACCAGGGTGCCCGCCGCATGGCCCGGCGCCGGATGGACGACAAGCCCGGCCGGCTTGTCGATCACGATCAGATGCTCGTCCTCGTAGACCACGGCGAGGTGTATGTCCTCGCCGGCGATGGTCGATTCTTCTGGCGGCGGCGCCTCGAAGGCGATCCGCGCCCCGGCCGGGAGCCGCGTCGAAGGATCGCGCGCAACGCTGTCGTCGATTCTCACCTCGCCCGCCTCGATCAGCCCCTTGAGCCGGGTGCGCGACAGCGCGATGCGCCTCGCCGCCGCCGCTTGCCCCAGGAACCGGTCGAGCCGCTCGCCCGCGTTTTCTACGCCGACGTCGAAAACCTGCAGCCCTTCGGGCGTGGAGAGCGGAGCGAAGGGCGTGGCGTCAACCGGGATGTCTTCTGGCTCGACCACATCGGGCTCGGCCGTAAGGCTTTGGGCGCGCCGCTTGGCTTTGCTGTTCACGCACGCTCCCGCCGGCGCGGCCGGCTGCCGCCGGTCTCCGCCGCTGGCGGCGCGACGAGGGCACCGAGCGCCGCAACGATCGCCTCCACATCCGGCCGCGCGCCGGGTCTGCGGGCGTCAAGTCCGCGCCGCATCGCGGCCACATGGGCGGGACTGTTGCCGCAACAGCCGCCGACGATGCGCGCGCCGGCGTCTGCGGCTAGCGCTGCATATTTCTCCATGAGCTCCGGGGTGCCGGAATAGTGGATTTCCGCCCCATGCCATTGCGGCACGCCGGCGTTGGCCTTGGCGATCAGCGGCGCGCCTGGCGTCATCCCAAGGATCGCTGCCAAGAGGTCGGAGGCGCCGACGCCGCAATTCGCGCCATAGGCGACAGGCGCGGGATTGAAGGCTTCAACAAGCTCGCTGAATGCGGCGGGCGCAACGCCCATCATGGTGCGGCCGGCGGTGTCGAAGCTGGCGGTGAGCGTGTAGGGCATGCCGCATTTGCTCGCAGCCAGCGTCGCCGCGCGCATCTCTTCCGGCGCCGACATGGTCTCGATCCAGGCGACATCCGCGCCGCCCTCGCGCAAGCCCTCGATCTGTTCGATGAAGATTTCGACCGCCTCGTCTTCGCTCAACGGTCCGAGCGGAGCGAGAAGGTCGCCCGTCGGGCCAACTGATCCGGCGACAACGACCGGTCGGCCGGCGTTGTCGGCGACTTTGCGCGCGATCTCAGCGGCGCGACGATTGAGCTCGCGCGCCCGGCCCTCGAGCTTGTGCAGCATCAGGCGCCGGCGGTTGGCCCCGAAACTGTTGGTCAGGATGATGTCGGAACCCGCGTCAACGAAAGCCCGATGCAGGCTCTCGATCCGGTCCGGATGCTCGGAATTCCAGAGTTCCGGCGAATCGCCGGAGGTCAAGCCCATGGCGAAAAGATTGGTGCCGGTCGCCCCGTCCGCCAGCAGCGGCCGGCCTTCGGCCAGAAGCGATTGCAACATTTTGGATACTCTCGGGGGCCGGCGGCGCGCTTACCACTCTATTTACCGCCCCCGTAGGTCGGCGCAAGCGGCGCAAATGGCCCTATTTGTACTCCCAATCGAGCCCGACGCCGGCGCTCGACCCTCCGCTCGAGTTGACACCAGCCTGGAGCCTCACATGGCGGGTGACGTCGAAATTCAAGTTAACTCCATTGTCCTGAGGCCTCGCTCCGGTCGTCACGCCGACGCTCACTCGGTCGTTGATCGCCCGGGTCGCGCTGACCAGAGCGCCGCCCGACGCGCTCGTGCTGATGTCCAGGCTGTCGACGCCAAGCGACTTGCGCACATTCTCGAATGTGTCGGCCTGGCCGGAGAGCGTCGCGACCGCGTTCGCCAATTCGAGCGCCTGGAACGCCGACAGGCTGCCCGACGACTTCTGAAACAGGACGCGAGAAAGGATTTCGTCTTCCGGCAGGCTCGGATTGGAGCTGATCTCAAACGCGGGTTGCACCGCAGGGCCGGTGACGGCGATACGAGCGGTGACGCCGCCGGTGCTCGTCTCGGCGACGAGATCGAGGTCGGGCATCACGTCGCCGTGGAAACGGACGTCACCGCGGGTGAAGGTCAGGCGTGAGCTCAGGAGCAAGAGCGAGCCGCGCAAAAGCTCGAATCCCCCCGTGACCTGCGGGTCTCGTGCGGAGCCGTTCACATGCAGATTGCCGCCCAGTTCGGCGTAGATGCCGCGGCCACGTACGAAAATGCGGTTCATTGCGGAGATCGTGAGCGCAAGCGTCGCGTCGAACAGCGGGGCGCGCTTGCCGGATCCCTTGGCCTTGGCCGCTAGGGCAAGGCGCGCCCGCGCGGTCGCGGTCGGGTTCAGATGCTTCGTGCCGGGAATGGGGGCCGCGACGCTGTTGAAGCGGCTGGGCACGGAGATATCCATGCCGACAATCGTGATGCGCCCGTCGACCCTCGGCTTTTGAGCGAGAGGACCCGAGATGTCGATCGCCATGTCGGCGGTGGCGGAGAGGATATCGTTGGCCACCACCTGCGCGTGTTGGCCGGTCAGGCGAATGGAGCCGGGAAAGCCAGCGGCGGGATCGAGCCGCACTTCGCCGCTCGCCGCGATCGAACCGCCGTTCGGCGTCGTCCCTGCGAGGCGATCGATCCGAATCGTGTTCCCGTTCGCAGCCAAGGTTCCAGTGATCCCGGTGAGCTTGAATCCCGTCTGATCATCCGTGAATTCCCCGCCGCTCAAGCGAACCGTTCCTTGCGCCTGCGGTTTCGCGATGGTCCCCCGCAGCTGAAGCGCGACCGCCAGCGAACCTGCGGCGTGACGACCGGACACGGAAAGCATGGAATTGGCGAGGCGAGCGTCGAGGGCGCCGTCGATCTTTACGTCCAGCGGCCCGTCGGGCGCGAGGGGAGCGGAGCCGGTTACACGCACGGCGTTGCCGGTCCCGGCATTGACCGTAACGTCAAGCGAGGTTCTGCCTCCCGCGAGCCGGCCGGCGCCAGCGACGTCAAACGCGGGCAAGCCAGCATTGCGCATTTGCGGAACGATCACGCGCTTCAGACGCACCTTCCATTCGCCGGTCGGGGCGTTTGGAGTTCCGCCGATGTTGGCTTCACCGTCGGCGACGCCGGATAGACCGAGGCCGGGCGAGAACAAGTCGAGCGCCGCCAGCGGCGCGCCTATCGCAGCGGCCTTGAGGGCCAGGGTTGATCCAGCGTGACCGGAAAGGGACAGGCGGCCAGCGTCGACCAGAAGCGCAAGGTCCTTGATGTCGAGGCCGTCGCTTCCATAGGTCAATGTCGCCGGCGCTGCGAGCGTGATGCGCTGACCGCGGCCCTGAGCGGCGAAGCTGGCAAGCTCAAAACGCGTCGGCGGGCCGCCGAACAGCCGCCCGCGCGCCGTCAGCGCAAGGCCGCGCGCAGTCCCGGTGAAATCAAGATCGCTGGCCGAGGCGCTTCCGGTCGCCGTCAGCTTGACGCCGGTGATCGATTGGCCGGCGACTTCAGCTCGGGCGAGCTGTGCGAACCCGGAGATAATTTTCGCGCCCCAGAGGTCAGCGACTTTGAAGTCGACCTTGAGGCCCTCGAGGCGATTGGCGCCTATCGTCATCCGGTCGCTATTCGCTATGACAGAGAGCGCTTGCTTGCCCTCGGCGATCGAAGCGCTCGCCTTCGCGTCAAGGGCGCCGCTCAACTTCGTGAGAGCAAGCGGCGACAGATCATCGAGGTTCGTCGCGCTAAAAGTCAGGTCCCCAGCCGCCAAATTGTCCGCGCCGACTGTGAGCGCACCGGCGAGCCGGGCCGAAGCAAGGTTGAACGCAAGATTGTCGATGGCCCAGCCGCCATCCTTGCGCTTTGCGACATGGGCAAAACCCTGCAACGGATGGCCGTCAACATCGCCGGATAGGGACGCGTTCGCATCGATTAAGCCCGTGATGTGATTGGCGAGGGCTTCGAGGGCGACGCCGGACGTCTTGCGGTCAAGGAGCCGCCCTTCCCCCAAACTGGCCTTGAGCGCGGCGGTGAGGTCGGAAGGCGTTCCGCTGAGCGCGCCGGCGATCTCACCCTTGCCCGTGACACGCGGGTCGAGAACTTCAACCTGCGGAATCTCGATTCGCGCGCCAAGCTCGACCTTGTCGCGTCCGTACTCCCCGTTCAGCCGCGCGGACCCATGTTGTCCGCTCGCCAGAAGATCAGTGAAGCCGAAACCGCCGCCGGGCGTCAGTCGCGCGGCGCCCGTCAGGTCGAGCGTTCCGCCGGTGGCCCGGTCGAGCATCGGATAGTTGGTCGCGAGTTTCGTCGCATGCGCGTCGATGGTCGCGCTCAGCGCGCCGTAACGGGGGGCCCCCTCCAGATCGGCGGCGATGCGGGCCTCGCCTTTGAGCGCTCCTCCTGCCAGCAGTGCGAAACGGCTCAAGTCGCGGGCGACGATATTCGCTGTGCCGTGAATTTTCCCACCCGAGAGAAGACCGGAATATTGGGCGTCGAAATTGGGCGCCGACAGATCGAGGACGTCGAATGTCGCTTCGCCTCTCGACGAGGCCGAGCCGCGCATTTTTAGGGTTAGCTCGCGGCCGATCGCTTGGGCGAAGGCGGGGTCGGCCAACGTGAGACCCTTCACCGAGGCCTGGCTCTCAAACAGGATTCGTGTTTTCTCCCCCGTCAGCGGACCATCAGGGCTCGCGCGGAAGGTCGCCTCGACTCGCTCTACTGAGCCTTGCTCGACGTGGATCTGTCCGGCGTCAAAAGCGCCGTCGATCGTCGGGCTCGAAAGCGGTCCATTGATCGATGCGTTGAGGTCCAGTTTTCCAACCGTTGTCGAGCCTGGAATTGCGCCGGCGTGGACCTTGAAAGCAAGCAGGCCATTCGCTGACTTTTCGCCTTCAAAGTCGAGCCGCGCGGCGGCCGACACGAGATGCAGGCCGCCCGGCAGGGTGATGCTCGAATCGTCGTTGAACTGGACATCGCCCTTGAGCGTCGTGTGGCCGGCGAAGACCGGGTGTACGACGCCCGGAGCAAGCCCCTCGAGGCGCGAGTCGAGATCGAGTGTCAGCCGTCGCCCCGCGCCCTGTCGCGCAACGACGACCTGCCCGTTCGCCCACACGTCCGCGCCGGCGTTGAAGTCGAGCTTCGCGGTGAAATTGTCCAGCGCGCCCGCGCCATTGAAGGCGAGCCTGACCGGCGGCAGGCCAGGGAGATTGGCGAGATGGGCGAAAATACCGCCGGTGGGCTCGGAGGAGTTCACGTTGAGCGTCAGCCGATCTGTGGCGGGAACGTAAGTGAGCAGCGTTTTGAAATCGCCCGGCGCGTCGAGCCGCTGCGCGGTCAGCGTGAGGTCCAGGCCCTCGGACGGCGGTCCCAGAGTCGCCTTGCCGGAAATGTTGAGGCGGGCCGCAACGCCGACGACCGGCTCGCCAAGCGAGAGCTCCTGCACGCCGAATTGCTTGATGAGCACCTTGACCGGCAATTCCGGGAGGATCGGCTGCTGCGCGCCCCTGTCCGGGGGCGGCGTTTCAGAGGGAAGCGGACGCCGCAGAAACTCTATGCGCCCGATGGTGAGCTGATCGACCTCGAGCCGCCCGCTGAACAAAGCCAACCTATTCCACACGAGCCGAGCTTTATCGACCTTGAGCCACGGGCCATTGCGGTCGGAGATGACGATGTCGCTGATCGACGCGTCGGAGGACAAGACGCCGTTCACGGCGCCGATGGATACGCTCATCGACGGCGAAGACAGCGCGCGCGAGATCAAGTCGGCGAGCACGCCCTTGTCCTCCTCCGCCGCATAGGCGCTCGCGCAGAGGGCGAGGAGAGCGATCAACGCCAACGTTTTCAGGCGGAGGAAGAGCTGCGCCATAACACCCAAGGTGGCGGCCTTCAGAACGGCGCCAAACCCTACAGACCTCATCCTGAGGAGCCGCGCAGAGCGCGGCGTCTCGAAGGATGGTCCAGCGTCGCGGTGTTTGCGCCTCCTGGAGCGTCCTTCGAGGCCGCTTAGCGGCGCCTCAGGACGAGGTGGTCGGGAGTTACACTGCGCCATCAGAAGGACTGCCCAATGCTGACATAGACCGCCACGGGCCCGGCGCCGGCGTGACGCTCAAGGGGGAAGGCGACGTCGAGGCGGATGGGCCCGACGGATGTATAGTAGCGCAAGCCGAGACCGGCCGCCGCAAACAGAGGCTCGTTGAAGTTTGGGAAGTTCGAGGAGAACGCATTTCCGATGTCGAAAAATGGCACGACGCCGATCGTGTCGCTGACTCTCACGCGCAATTCCGCCGACGCGTCGAAGACGCTTCGCCCGCCGACCACGGCACCCCAGAAAACGGTCGGGCCGAGCTCGTTATAGGCGTAGCCGCGCACTGAGCCGCCCCCGCCCGCATAAAAGCGCCAGTTGGCTGGAATCTGGTCGAGTTCCGGGCCGCCCATGGCGCCGGCCGCGAGCCGGCCCGCCAGCACGTAGCGCGAGTCGGCGTCGAGCGAATAATAGGCTGAGGCGCGCGCCTTCGCCTGCACGAGATCGAGGCTGGAGCCCAGGAATGTGCCAAAGCCCGTGGCGGCGACATTGAGGCGGACGCCGCGAGTCGGATCGAGCTTGCTGTCGGTCGTGTCAAAATTGGCGGACACCGGAACGCCGACCAGCGTGTACTTCACCTTGCCCAACGCGTCCGTGGCGTCGCCGTTTTGCCCTTCCAGGCCCGCCTGAACCCAGAAGTTCTGGTTGAAGCGGTGGCGAAGCGAGGCCGTCACGTCCGCGTCCTCCGCCTGGTAGCCGACGAACCCCGCGCCGCTGGTGCTCAGGCGCTCCGCCAGGGCGTCTATCAGGAGGTCGTTGGTCGTGCCCCACAAGGCGGGTTTAAGAAAGCTTGCCGATATGCGCCCGCCGATATCGTCGGAGGAGAAGTGCGTGAGACTTTGCGAGGCGATATACCACGGCGGCGCATAGAAGACGTCGGCCTGCAGGCGCAGGCGCTCGGCGCCGCCGAACACATTGCGGTCTTCCCAATAGACCTGGCCCTCGGGTCCATTCGTCGTCGAATATTTCAGCGATGCGCCGACGGCGTAGGGCAGACGGTCCTCGACGTCGATCTGGTAGGGCAGGCGGCCATAGGCGTCGAGCGCGGTCCCTTCGGTGACGCGCACGCCCCCAACTGCAGGAATTTCGCGGATGCTGTTCCGCGCATCGGCGACCGCCGCCGGCGAATAGGGGTCGCCCGGATGGATATAGAGAAACGAGCGCACGATCGCGGGATCGAAGGTCTGGGGCCCGTGGATCGTCGCTTCGCCAAAGGGCGCGATGGGACCGGGGGCCGCCGTTATAGCCACGTCCATCACGCCTTTCGCGTGATCGACCACCGGCGCCACCGACTGGATTTTGGCGAGCGGGCGCCCTTGTTTGCGGAAATAGTCGATGATGCGCGTCTCAGCGGCGCGGATTTCGCTCGCGGCCGCCGGGTCTCCCGACTTGAGGCCGACGATGCGCTGCGGCAGCTCGGCTTCAGGGAATTCCACGCCGAGCGCATCGAGAACGCGCACCGAGCGAAGCTTGAACAATGGGCCGGGGTCGACCTTGATGACGACCGGGGCGGGCGCGCGATTGCGATAGGCTTCGGCGGCGCGCGAGAAGGCTGCGATGTCGCTGGACCCGATGGCCAGCGTCGCGCGGTCGATCGAAATCGTCACCGCGGCGTTGTAATAGGCTGCGCCCCATAAAGCGTCGATGACCGGCGCAAAGTCGCTTTCGGCGCGCCGCGCGAGAGCCTCGCCATCGGCGGGGGCGTCCTTGAGCAGGCTGTAGAGCGACGACGCATCCCGCGCCGCGCTCTTGAGCGCGCCGTCGTCGCCTGCGACCTCGACCGTCAGTGTATAGGGAATGCTCGCCCGGGAAACTGGCGGCGGCGTATCGTCCGAGCCAAAGAGGCCAAAGAAATCAAAAGCCTGAGCGGCGCTCCGATCGCTGAGTACAATCACGCTGGCGGCCAGGGCCACAATCAAGCGTACGCTGAGACGATCAAGCTGTTTCGCGAAACGCTTGCCAGTCAACTCGAACGCCCTTTTCCCTGACTGACCAAGGGTTACCGGCACTGATTTTGAAGCACACAGCCTCTCGCGTCAAAACGCTCAGGTTAACATGCTTCGCGCGTGATGACGCTCCGCGTCAAAGGCTGCTTTGCGGTGCTTGAAACAAACTCGCTGCCCGCATGCTTCCCAAACGGTGAATGGTCAACGGCGAGCGGGCGCGAAGGGTCCTTCGGCGCGGCCCAAACCGAAGAGAATGGTAAAAACAGGGTTAAGGGGCGCGGTCGCGCCTATTCCTGCGACTGACCGCCGGCGAAGCGCGCGACCGTCAACGGCGTTGGTAGATCATGAAGCGGTCATGAGGTCCGGCCGTGGTTCCGATCGCGAGATAAGATTGACTCAATGCGTTCCGCACGAGCGACCAATGCGAAGCCTGCTCGCACCGTAATGGTTTCGCGGTCTCGGAAACTACGACGTAGCGAGGCCGGCTCGCCATTACGTCCTGAAGTTTTTCGAAACCCGCGCCGGGAAAGTCACAAATCAGGTGAAACCATGCGAAGTAGGGTCCGGGCGGCGCAAGCTCGGTCACAACATTGAGCCAGGGCGCCGAATTGACGACATAGAGCCGATCGGTCGGCTCCGGCCCGCTCGCCCGAATAACGTGTTGCGCCGCCGCCAGCGCGACCTCGTCGACCGGCGAGAGGTTATGCCGGAGGGGAAGGCCGCGCAGCACAATCGCGAACAAGCCAGTCGTAACGACGAGCAGCGTCAGAACGGTCGCGCGGTTCGGCGAAGGCGAGCCCTCGCGCCGGCAAGCGAGGCCGAGGCTTGAGACCAGCAGCAGCGGCGCGATCGCGGGGGCTGCGTAATACCGTGAAATCGCATGCTGGATCAGTATCGACGCGACGGCGAGTCCGAGCCAGAGCGCGAACGCCCCGAAGGGGAATCGTCGCCGTGGGGTTCGGACATTCGCGAGTAGGAAAATCGTGACGAGGCTCAGCGGCGTCAATGGAAGCTGATGAAGCACCAGATTTTTCAAGCTTCCAAGAAAATTCACGGAATTGGCGCGCGCCTGAGGCCGCGTCAGAGCGGTGATCACCACGTCGTTCAGTAACGCTTCGGTCTGGCCGATCGCCGCGTAATAGAGGAAGGAGAGCATCGGCGCCGCCGCCGCCGCCGCGACGAAAACGCCAAACGCCTTCGCGCGTTCGCCCCAGGTTTTCGCATCGTGATTTAGCATGACGAGAATCGCGAGCGCCTCGATCGCCGCGGTCTGCTTTACCGTGCAGGCGGCGCCGACGGCAAGGCCCGCAAGCGCGGCCCGGCTCCGCCAATCCTTGACAGAAAGCGCGGCGAGAACGGCGAGCAGCATGAGCGCGTTCAGGGCTTCATAGGTCGCGTCGCCGCACAGCTCGGTCAGCAAAGGGTAGAGCAATGCGCAGGCGAACGCGGCCAGGCGGTCGTACCGGCGGCACAGCGTGTAGAGGCTCGTCGTCGCAAGCGCAGAGAAAGCCATGGCGACGATTTTCAACGTCGCAAGCGCGGGGCGGAGCATAAGTTGCGCCAAAGCGAGAAGCGCGAAGAAGCCCGGCGCTTTGACGTCGAAGGCGCCGACGTAGGGGGGCGATCCTTTGGTCCAGAGGTTCGCGACCTCGGTGTAGAAACCGTCGTCGGATCCGTCGACCATGAAAAATGGGATGTCGACGATCACGGCCCAGGCGGCGAGCAAGGGAAACACAACCCAGGCTTCGGGCGGACGCATTGGGCGGGCGCTGCGCGCGCCCATCCCATTCGCTTCAGCAAGCAGTCGAGCCCCGGCGAGCCGCGGTGCGCCGGGAACGGAGATCCATTCCAAAGGACTCACTCGATCCCGACGATTTGGCGCGCAAAGGCATCGGAGGCTCATGGTTCGCACAATCCGGACAGGTTTTATGCTGAGTAAAATTGACGCTTAGAAAGAACAGGTATTGAGGGACGGGCGCATTCGGCGCCGCGCCTCGCGCCGCCGGCCGAGCCACGACGAGACCGTTGCCTGATTGGCGCTGATCGCGCCGATATAGCCGGCGATAGCTAGGCCGCCGAGCGCGGCGAGAACGCCGGCCGGCAGATGGACGCCCCGGGCGACGCACTCGACACGGATGCCTGCCGCGCGAGCGGCGTTTCGCAATCGGCATCGTGACGTTGTCGGCTGCCGATTGCATGAGAACGAGACCCTGGCGATGCCGCCTTTCGGCACGCGGCCGACGCCGAGGGCAAGCGCGAAGGGCGGGTCTGCGGGAGCCGCTTGGGCCGCCGCAAGGCGCCGCGACGGCCGGGGGGCGGCTCGCGAAGATCTGAAAAACTGATCCGATGAACTTTTGGTTGCTAAAGTCAGAAATTATTGCTATCCTGTTCCTGTCGAAGGATGGATCATGGCGCAAGGAAACAGACAGGGTGACTCGGCAAGGCCGGTGCTCGGCCATGCCGACTATCGCTCGCCCATTCGCGGCCTCTACATGTGCGGGGCCTCGACCCACCCCGGCGGCGGCGTCACCGGCGCTCCTGGCCATAATGCGGCGCGCGAAATGATCCGCGATTTTCGTGGCGGGCGATGGCCCAGCCGCGCGTAGAAGTCATGCGATGCGCTGTCATTGCGCGGGAAGTCGATCGATGAGCAAATGATCGGCTTTATGGTGGATATGCGGTTCGCGACGAGCATCAATCGAAAGGACTGAGGACCATGGCGAAATTCCGGGTTTCTGCGCTGCTGATCTTGATCGCGGTCATTTCCTGTGCGGCGGGGGCCTTGATTTCGGTGTCGGTCGTCGGACGGGCAGGCGCTGCAGCCGACCCCAGCCCGGCGACGGACGCGATCGCCGACGCGGACGGCGCGCTCCGCGTCCCCAAGGATTACCGCTCAATGTACGAATATTTGGGCACCTGGGCCATCGCGGCCGACAAGGGCGAGGGATCAAAGCAGCTCCATTCCGTCTACGCCTCGCCCGGCGCCGTCGCCGCGTTCCGGGCGAATGGCCACTTCCCGGACGGAGCCGTTCTGGTAAAGGAGGTTTATGAGAGCACCACCAGTCCGATGACGACTGGAACGGTCAGCCACGCGGAGACTTCTCGCGGGCTGGTTCATCATGGTCAAGGACAGCAAGAACAGCCATCCGCAAAACAAGCTATGGGGCAGCGGATGGGGTTGGTCGTGGTTCGACGCCGCCAATCCCACGAAGACAACGTCGACCGATTACACGTCGGACTGCCAGCCCTGCCACATTCCCGCACAGGCGACGGACTGGATTTACACCCAAGGGTATCCAGTTCTGCACAAATGATCTGTGGGCCGATGCTAAAGAGCCTAACGGCAGGAGCGAACCCGCCGCGACCCGGGCTGCGCCGGGCGCAACGTCGAACAGGATGCGCGCCACTGTCCGTCGGTATATGAACCACGGGGCGTCGCGGCGCGGCCTCGACGGGCGATCACGAGCCGCTCGCTTCTCAATTCTCAGGTTCCCCAATGGACAAACTTCACAACCCGTTCAAGGCCGCGCTGAAGTCTGGTAAATTGCAGCTCGGGCTGTGGCACAGCCTGTCTAGTCATATCGTGGCCGAAATCCTCGCGGACGCCGGATTTGACTGGATTCTGCTCGACACCGAGCACGCGCCGAACGAATTGCCAATGGTGCTCTCCGAGCTTCAGGCGTTGAGCGGCGGAACGGCCCACGCGGTGGTCAGACCCGCCTGGAACGATCCCGTCATCATCAAGCGGCTGCTCGACGTCGGCGCCCAATCTCTGCTCATTCCCTATGTGGAGACGGAGGAGGAGGCGCGCCGCGCGGTCATGTCGGTTCGCTACCCGCCGGATGGCTTTCGCGGCTTCGCGGGCCAGGTGCGCGCGTCGCGCTATGGCAGGATCAAAGGATACCATGCCGCGGCCAATGCGCAGATCTGTCTTCTTTTGCAGGTCGAGACGAAGCGCGGGCTCGAAAACCTCGAACGGATCGCGAGCGTCCAAGGCGTCGACGGCGTGTTCATCGGCCCGGGCGACCTTTCCGCCGCGCTTGGCTATCTCGGCCAACCCAACCATCCCGAAATCATCAAGATCATCGACGACATGATTCCGCGCATCAAGAGCGCGGGCTGCGCGCCGGGGATCTTGACCGGCGACGCCGAACTCGCTCAGCACTATATCGACCGTGGCTGCCTGTTCGCTGCGGTCGGTTCCGACATCGGATTGCTGGCGAGGGGCGCGGATCAACTCGCGGCAAAGTTCAAGAGCCAAAATCCCGGACGGTGACGCGGACGGTCGAGCGCCGGGACGAGCAGCGCCCAGGATCGGGAGCAGAGCGAATGTATACCGCGAGCGCGGCGATGCTCGAGGCGCTTCAGGAAGCGGGCGTCTCCTATATCTTCGCCAATTTTGGCAGCGACCATCCGGCGCTCGTCGAGGCGATTGCCGAGGCGCGATCCTTGGGTCGGCCGATCCCCGCCATCGTCACCTGTCCGACCGAAATGGTCGCAATGACCTGCGCCCACGGCTACGCCCAATTGACCGGCCGCGCCCAGGCTGTGGTGGTCCATGTCGACTGCGGCACACAGTCGCTTGGCGGGGCCGTCCACAACGCCGCGAAGGCGCGCATTCCGGTGTTCGTGTTCGCCGGCCTGTCGCCTTCCACCCAGGAGGGCGAGGCGAAAGGCAGCCGCAACGAATTCATCCAATGGATTCAGGACGCGCCCGATCAGCGCGGCATCGTCCGCCAATACATGAAATACGATAACGAGTTGCGCAACGCGGGCAACGTGAAGCAGATCGTGCATCGATCGCTGCAAATCGCCCACAGCGACCCCAAGGGACCGGTGTACCTCGTTGGCGCCCGTGAAGTGATGGAAGCGGAAACCAGGAGCGCGGCGATTGAGGTCGCCGAATGGCCGCCGATCGCGCCGACGCCGCTTGCCGAAGCCGCCGTCACAAGCCTGGTCGACGCCGTTCAAAAGGCCGCAAGGCCGCTTATCGTCACCTCTTATGTCGGCCGCAATCCCGCCGCGGTGACCGAACTCGTTCGCTTCTGCGGCCGGCTCGGCGTGGGCGTGCTGGAGTTGGTGCCAAGTTACATGAACTTTCCGCACAACGATCCGCTGTACCAGGGCAATCAATGGAACCATCCGTTCCAGAACCGCGCTCTGGCCGAAGCCGATTTCATTCTGGTCGTCGATAGCGACGTGCCCTGGATTCCCACAGTGAGCAAGCCGAGCGATGGCGCTTCGATCGCCATCATCGACGTCGATCCGCTCAAGCAATCAATTCCGCTCTGGTCGATCGGGGCTCGGCAATGTCATCGAGCCGACGCGGCGACCGCTTTCGCGCAGCTGAACGCTCGCCTCGATCGCGTCGACATCGACGAGGAAGCCGCCGAGCGCCGCCGCCATCATTACGCCGGGCAGCATCGACAACGGAAGGCCGATCTCGATCGCCTCGAGGCGCCGAAAGGCGATATCATTACGCCGGAATATTTGACCGCCTGCGTGCGCCGTCAGGCGGGGCTCGAGGCGGTCGTGCTCAATGAAGGCATCACCAACTATCCGGCGATCTGCGATTATATGGCGCGCGAACATCCGGGCACGATGTTCGCGAGCGGCGGGGGCTCGCTCGGCTGGACCGGCGGCGCGGCGATCGGGATGAAATTGGCCGCTCCCGGCAAGACCTTCGTCGCCCTGACCGGCGACGGCTCCTACATGTTTTCCGCGCCGTCCGCCGTGCACTGGATGGCGCGCCGCTACCGCACGCCGTTCCTGCAGATCATTTATAACAATCGCGGCTGGAAAGCGCCCAAATTCTCCGCGCTCGCGGTTCATCCGGACGGCTTCGCCAGCCGCGCCGAGGATCTGGATCTGAGCCTTGATCCGCCGCCGGACTATTCCGGCATCGCCGCTGCGGCGGGGGGCGCGTATGCGCGGGTGGTCAAGCGTCCGCAAGATGTCGAGGCCTCGGTCGCCGAGGGTCTGAGGGTGGTGCTCGAGGAGCAGCGCTGCGCGGTGCTCGACGTGTGGCTCTCCCATTTTTGAGTCATACGCCGATCCGCGCCGGCCCCTATTCTGGCTTTGGTCGAGGCCGCGTGCTAAGGTCGGGGCAGGTCCTCTCCTCGGTGCCAGCCGCCGAGGTCCGCGCAGTGGAGATCATCATGCGCGCTGTTTTTCTTTTGTCTCTCGCCTTTTTCGCAACAGCATCCTTGGGTTATGCCCAGGAGCAACCGGGCGGGCTGCGGGGCGTTTATGCGCCCCCAGGCTTCACGCCGCCCGCCGCCAAGGCCGGCAAGTCGACTCTCTCGGCCCCGAACTATGGCGCGGTGGGCAACGGTCCGCGGGTCACAATCTCTGAAGGGCCGGCCCGAGGTCAGACGCTGCCGAACGACGTCAATCCCTCCCCCATCTCGGATCGGCCCGGCTATGGGGCAGCGACAGTCAACGGCCGTCGGACCATCATCGACATGAGCAATAATCGCGTCGTCCAGGTCTTGGACTAGACGCGTCGCTCCGCCCAGGCCGAGCGACGCGCCCCCGCCTTCGCGCAAAGCCAAGATTGCAAAAGCCGGCCATCATTAATTTTCTGTCAACTCGACTGCGCGATGATTGACCATCCGTCAGCGCCGGATGCGCTGCCGCACGAGTTAGTCTGGCCGCCTCGAGGGATGTCACCATGAGGAAAATGACGCGCCGAGAGCTTCTGATCGTAACGGCGACGGGCACCGCCGCCTTCGCGGCGCCGGCGAGAGCCGACGCTCCCGCGCCGTTCTCCCCCGACGAGATCGTCGACAATGGCCAGCGATTTTTTGGCAGTGTGTCGCGTGGTTTGGCCGATGGGGTTCAGGAAGCTGGCCGCCGTTGGGGTCTGCCCAATGCCTATATTCTTGGTCAAGAGGCCTCCGGAGCATTCGTGGGAGGCCTGAGATACGGCGAAGGCAAAATGTATACCCGCAACGCCGGCAACCAGCGGATCTATTGGCAAGGGCCGTCGATCGGCTTTGACGCCGGCGCCGACGGCGATCGGACCATGATGCTGGTCTATAATTTGCCGGAAACCGAAGCAATTTTTGATCGCTTTGGCGGACTGGACGGGTCAGCCTACTTTGTTGGGGGCTTGGGTTTCACCGCGCTGGGCGCGAAGGGCGTTGTCGTCGTTCCCATCCGAACGGGACTGGGGTGGCGCCTCGGAGTCAACCTCAACTATCTCAAGTTCACCCAGCGGGCGACCTGGAATCCCTTCTGATAGCCTGCGGTCAATCCATGGCGTAAACCTTCCGGGCGAAGCGCGTCGCGTTCGCCCGACAGGAGGAGCGGCCCATGATCATTGATTGCCACGGGCACTACACGACGGCTCCCAAGGCGCTCGAGGCGTGGCGCAACCGGCAGATCGCCGGCATCAAGGATCCCGCCCAGGCGCCCAAGGTCGCGGACCTCGCGATCAGCGACGACGAGCTTCGCGAGTTGATCGAGGCGAACCAGCTGCGCCTGATGCGGGAGCGCGGTTGCGACCTGACGATCTTCAGCCCCCGCGCCAGTTTTATGGCCCATCACATCGGCGATTTCGCCGTGAGCTCGACTTGGGCCTCGATCTGCAACGAACTCTGCTTCCGCGTCTCTAAGCTTTTTCCCGCCAATTTCATCGGCGCGGCGATGCTGCCTCAGAGCCCTGGCGTCGATCCGAAAACCTGCATTCCCGAGTTGGAGAGGTGCGTCAGGGACTACGGCTTCGTCGCCATCAATCTCAACCCCGATCCGTCTGGCGGCTACTGGACGAGCCCGCCGCTGACCGACCGCTGCTGGTATCCGATTTATGAAAAGATGGTGGAATGGGACGTTCCAGCGATGGTGCATGTCTCAACGAGTTGCAATCCCTGCTTCCACACCACCGGCGCTCATTACGTCAACGCGGACACGACCGCAGTGATGCAGTTCATCCAGGGCGACCTGTTCAAGGATTTCCCCAACCTCGAGTTCGTCATTCCGCACGGCGGCGGGGCCGCGCCCTATCACTGGGGCCGCTATCGCGGACTCGCGCAGGAACTGAAGAAGCCCCTGCTTATGGAGCAGCTGCTCAAGAACGTCTTCTTCGACACCTGCGTCTATCATCAGCCGGGCGTCGATCTCCTCACCAAAGTGATCCCGGTCGACAACATCCTGTTCGCCAGCGAGATGATCGGCGCGGTGCGAGGAATCGACCCTGAGACCGGCCATTACTACGATGACACCAAGCGCTACATCGAGGCGACCGGGAACCTAAGCCCTGAGGACCGTCACAAGGTCTACGAAGGCAATGCGAGGCGGGTTTATCCGCGCCTCGACAACGCGTTGAAAGCCCAAGGCCGATAGGCCGTCTGCGGCAGCGAATTCGGCAGGGCGGTTCCGGCTTTAGGCACCAGCTCGGTTCAGCGTGGGCGTCGAGGCCATTCACGCAACTGTCGTCACAAAGCCGTACCCAAGGCATCACCATGAGGTCGCGGTCTGCACAAGATTTTAGCGAGAATCGACGCCTTGGATCCCGGGTCGATCCCCCCGTTCGCCGCGGAGCCAACCGGATCGAACGATGAATTACGGTCTCGAACAGATTGGCGTGGCCGCAGCCTGGTTGTCGCTGCTTTTCGTTGCCGCCAGCGTTTTTGGCTCAATATGCGCCTTGGGCGCCGCATGGGCGGCGCGCTGGTTCGTCCAACAGCCGGCTACGACCCGCCCAACAAGCTGGCCGGGCGTCTCGATCCTGAAGCCGCTGTACGGCGCCGAAGCGCAACTATCCGAGAATATCGAGACCTATTTCCATCAAGATTATCCGGGCAAAATTCAATTCGTATTCGGCGTCCAGGACGCAACCGATGGAGCAATTCCGGTCGTCAAATCGCTGATAGAGCTTTATCCCGAGCTTGATCTTCACCTCGTCGTCGACAGCGCCGCGCACGGGGCCAATCGCAAGGTCTCGAACCTCATCAACATGGGGCAAGTCGCTCGTCATCCGCTTATCGTCATGGCTGATAGCGACGTGGCGGTAGGTCCAAACTACTTGCGGACATTGGTGGGCGCCTTGGCTGAGCCCGGCGTGGGAGTGGTCACCTGTCTCTATCGCGGCCTGCCGAACGGCGGCTTCTGGGCCCGCCTGTCCTCCATGGCGGTGCACGATCATTTCCTGCCCGGCACGATCCTTGGGCTCGCGCTGGGCCTAGCCCGGCCATGCGTCGGCGCGACCATCGCGCTGTCGCGGGAAACTCTGACAAGGACCGGAGGCTTCAAGGCGGTCGCGAACCAACTCGCCGACGATTTCGCGATTGGCAAGGCTGTGCGTCAGGCCGGCCTTCGAGTCGTCGTTCCCCCAATGCTGGTGGCCCATACATTCGAAGAAAAATCCCTGAGGGACGTGATTCGACATGAATTGCGCTGGGCGCGGACGATTTTCACCGTCGATCCGGTCGGATATATCGGCAGCAGCGTCACGCACGCTCTCCCGCTGGCGGTGATCGGGGCGGCCCTCCGCGGGTTCGACGGTTGGGGACTGGCGGCGATCATAAGCGCGTTGGCGTGTCGCCTCTTTTTGAAGAATCGCCTCACGCGCGAACTTGAACTGCCAAATCCCAGCTATGGTCTCCTTTTTGCCCGCGACATGCTCTCGTTCGCCGTCTATTTCGGGAGTTTCTTATCCCCACGCGTCAGCTGGCGCGGACAGGATTTCACAGTCGCGCGGGATGGAACGCTGCTGGCGAGGGCTGAGCCGCCAGTCGGCTCGGCATCATAGCGAAAGGCGATTAGGTAATGCGCACCCTGTTTCTTCAGGCGCCGTCGTTCGACGGGTTCGACGGCGGCGCTGGCGCTCGTTATCAGACGAAGCGCGAGATCGCGTCGTTCTGGTACCCGACCTGGCTCGCGCAGCCCGCCGCGCTGGTGCCGAACAGCAAGCTCATCGACGCCCCGCCGCACAACACGTCACTAGCCGAGGTCGTGGCCGAGGCCAGAAATTTCGACCTCGCCGTCGTGCACACGTCAACGCCATCCTTCACCTCGGACGTGAAGGCGATCACGGCGCTCAAGGGCGCCAATCCGGCGCTGAAAGTCGGGCTGATCGGCGCCAAGGCGGCGGTCAACGCCGAAGGAACCCTGCAAGCCGCGCCGGTCGTCGATTTCGCCGCGCGCAATGAATTTGATTTCACCGTCAAGGAAGTCGCCGACGGGCGGGACTGGAAGTCGATCCTGGGCCTCTCCTATCGGGACGCCAACGGCCAGATCCAGCACACGCCCGACCGGCCGATCCTGGAAAACATGGACGACCTGCCCTTTGTCACGCCGGTCTACAAGCGTGACTTGAATATCCGTCGATATTTCAGCGGCTATCTCAAGCATCCCTACATGTCGTTTTACACCGGGCGCGGCTGCAAGTCGCGCTGCACGTTTTGCCTTTGGCCGCAGACCGTCGGCGGGCATCGCTACCGCACCCGCTCCGTCGGCCATGTCATCGAGGAAATGGCTTACGCGAAGAAAGCGTTTCCGGAGGTCAAGGAATTCTTCTTCGACGACGATACGTTCACCGACGATTTGCTGCGCGCCGAAGCAATCGCGCGCGAGCTCGGCAAGCTCGGCCTGACCTGGTCGTGCAACGCCAAGGCCAACGTGCCGCGCGCGACGCTCGAAGTGCTGCGCGACAACGGCCTGCGTCTCTTTCTGGTCGGCTACGAGTCCGGCAACCAGCAAATCTTGCACAACATCAAGAAGGGCATGCGGATAGACGTCGCCAAACGGTTCGCCAAAGATTGCCGGGAGCTCGGCATCGTCATCCATGGCACGTTCATCATGGGCCTGCCCGGCGAGACGAAGGAGACGATCAAGGAGACGATCGAATTCGCCAAGGAGGTGAACCCGCAGACGCTTCAGGTGTCGCTGGCTGCGCCCTATCCCGGGACGTTCCTCTATAAGCAGGCTCTGGAAAAAGGCTGGCTTGATGACGCCAACGGGGATCTGGTGAACGAAGACGGCAGGCAGATCGCGTCTTTGAATTATCCGGGATTAAGCCGCACCGAAATCTTCGATTCAGTCGAGACTTTTTATCGGAGCTTCTATTTCCGTCCGAGCAAGATCGCCTCGATCGTCGGCGACATGGTCAAGAGTCCGGAAGTGATGAAACGACGTCTCCGCGAGGGTGTAGAGTTCTTCCGTTTCTTACGCGAGCGGCACGAGACCGTGCATTGAAATATCTGATCGTCACGGCGGACGATTTCGGCCTCGCCGACGAGGTCAACCAGGCCGTTGAATGCGCGCATGTCGAAGGGGTGCTCACCGCCGCGAGCCTGATGGTCGGAGCGCCGGCGGCGGCGGCCGCCGTTCAAGTCGCGCGGCGCCTGCCGAGGCTTAAGGTCGGCCTGCATCTGGCGCTGGTCGACGCGAAGCCGGTGCTGCCGCCGTCAGCAGTCCCGGATCTGGTCGACGGTCGCGGCCGCTTTCGCGCGGATATGGCGCGCGCTGGCGCGGCGATGTTCTTTCTGCCCCATGTGCGCGGACAAATGCGGGCGGAGATCCGCACCCAGTTCGAGGCCTTCCGCGCGACCGGGCTCACGCTCGATCACGTCACCGCGCACAAGCATTTTCACCTGCATCCTTCGATTCTGTCCGCGATACTGGGGCTGGCGAGGGAATTCGGGGTTTCGGCGGTTCGGGCTCCTTTCGAGGCCTCGACGATCCTGGCGCGGATCGACGGCGCCCGCCCGGGCTATTCGGCCTCAGCCTTGGCCCCTTTGGCGCGCCTCCAGCGCGCGCGTCTCAAGCGGGCGGGCGTCGCCACGCCTGATCAAGTGTTCGGGCTCGCCTGGAGCGGCGCCATGACCCATTCGCGCCTTGCCGGGCTGATTGGGCATTTGCCCGAAGGGGTGACCGAAATTTACACGCATCCAGCGACGGCATCGGGCTTTGCCGGAGCCGCGCCGGGCTATCGTTACCGGGAGGAACTGGCCGCGCTGACGTCTTCCGAGCTTCGGCGCCAAATCGCCGCGACCGGAGTTGCTTCCGGGGGCTTCGCAGACGCGGTAAACTTCCGCAGCAAATGAACAAGCGAGGAGGCGACAATGGCGGTTGCTCAAACGGAAATCGCGCTTGGCGCCGAGGCGCCCGATTTCCGGCTGCCGGCGACGGACGGCCGGACTTATGCGCTGAAGGATGTCGCAGGCGACAAGGGGACGGTGATCGTCTTTATCTGCAACCACTGTCCCTACGTGAAGGCGGTGATCGGTCGACTCACCGCCGACGCGCGCCTACTCATGGGCGAGGGAGTCGGCTTCGCCGCCGTCTGCTCGAATGACGCGGCGAGCTATCCCGAGGATTCGTTCGCCCGGATGGGCGAGTTCGCTAGAAAGCATGATTTCCCGTTCCCCTATCTGCATGACGAGACGCAGGACGTCGCGCGCGCCTATGGCGCCGTCTGCACCCCCGACTTCTTCGGTTTCGAGCGCGACTTGAAGCTCAAATATCGCGGCCGGCTCGACGAGGGCCGCACCACGCCGCCACCGCCGGGCGCGCGCCACGAGCTTCTGGAAGCGATGCGCGCCATCGCCGCCGGCCGCGCGGCGCCCGCGAACCAGGCTCCCTCGATCGGCTGCTCGATCAAGTGGAAGGCGGGCCGGGGGTGACGACGACGCCGCAAGGCGGCGGACCGCCATTTCCGAGTCCTGTCCCTGCCTTTGACGTCTGAACCTACGGTTGGCGCGGCGACCCGTGGAAAAGGGAGCCAAACCCTCAAGTAGTTCTGAAAAACGGTACTGCACATCCCCGCCGGTGCGCAAGAAATTGTCGATTTTTTTCAGGCGAGCGCCGGACCCCGCAGGGCTCAACGCGCGCCGCCCGCCCGGTTAGCGACGTCAGCTCGCCACCGGCCCGCGCATCGCCTTGAGCGCCTCTTCGACGCGCCGCCAGGTCTTCGCCTCGTCGTTGTCCTCGGACCGTTCGCATGCGGCGGCGCGTTGAGCGGCTTCGGCGATGGCGCGCTGGCCATGCGCGTCCATGAGCTGGCGCGCATATTCACTGATCAAAGTCTCGTCCATGGGGCAACCTCCTCGAAAGGCGCTTTCCGCCCCCGGCGCAACACGCCTGCCGAGGCGCGACTGTTCCAAAAGATGTTCCAAAAGAGAAGCAAAAAATGACGGCGCGAGCGCCCCGCGCACGCGGCGCAAATTCGAACCGAGAAGAGGTCGGCCAACAAAGCCAAACACGGGATCGACTTTGTCGAAGCCCAAGCGCTGTGGCTGGATGAGGCGCTCATTGAAGCGCCGGCCCGAACCGATGACGAGCCGCGCTTTCTCGTCATTGGCCGCATCGGCGGCCGGCGCTGGTCAGCGGTCTGCGTGAGGCGTGGGGAACGAACGCACATCATCTCGGCTCAGCGGTCGCGTGAAGAAGAGATTGAAGCCTATGAAGGCGCGTGATTTCGACCAGAAATTCGATGCATGCGCATATGCCTTCGGCGACGTCGACTGGGGGAAGGCGCGACGTCCCAACCTTGAGCTCAAGCGCGTCAACGTCGACTTCCCGACCTGGGTGGTCGAAGCGCTCGACCCGGGAGGCTCGGCGTCTCGGCGTGACCCGGCAGGCCCTGGTCAAACTGTGGATCGCCGAGCGGTTGGAGAAAGCGGCGTGAGGGGCGACCTCCGCCGCAGCCGTCATCCCTGCCTTGTCTCAATCGCCGGGAAAGGGAGAGGCGCTCCCGCGCCGGCCTGGCCGGGGTTCTTGCTTCCGGCGATGCGGCGGTCGGCTCCGGCGGGATGGAGGCTTGCGAGGAACGCCCAGGCCTCTTTTGTCCAACGGGCGTCGGCCAGCGCGTGGTGGCGGCTTCCCTTCTGGTGCGGAAGCTCAGGATCGCCAAGCTCAATCGCCCATTGCTTGATGTCGAGGCAGAGCTGCGGAAAGTGGAACGGCAACTCCTCGAGGCCGCCGAAAAGCCAGACGAACGCGACCCAGTCATAGGCTGGGAAATAGCCCCAGAACACCGGATGCTCATCGCCATCGGTGAGATTGCGCAACGCATAGCTGATGTCTTCGCGGCTCATCCCCCTGCCGCTCAGCTGCGGGCGCACGTTTTCGAGCGTCCACGGGCTCGCCTTGGACCAGTCCGTCTCGTTGCTCTCGGCATAAAACTCGCGCCCGTTCTCGGCGACAAGCCCGATGCTGATGAGATCGATTGTGAACGGCCTCGCAATGAACTCGGTGTCGAGCCAGTATTTCATCGATGGGCAGCCCATGGCGTTGTGAGAGAATTCCCACCCGCCGTTTCTCGCACGAGAATCAGGAACGCGGCAGCCCCGTCGGCGCTCACAGGCGCGCCCATAGTCGACCCACACGCCCGCCGCCGGGCGCGGTTGATCCCTGCTCAATCAAGTGGTGGGCGCGGCTCGATCCGGAGGCCGGCCGCGTCGCGAGGACGAAGCTCTGCGCGCGTGTTATGTGTTATCGTGTGGTGAGAGCTTCGAGGCGTTTTGCCGCAATGTCGCGGCCGCGGTCGGGGATTTGCCCGAAGGCGAGGGCGGCGAAGCTCATATTGAAATTATCGCGCGCCTTGGGGCGCGCCCGCGTTGCGGCGTGAAGGACTCCGGTGGCCTATGCGCTTCAAGCTGGATGAAGGGATGCGCGCTGGAGCGAACGCGGCGCGGATGATAGAGATCTCAAATATCAGGTCGCCACGGTGAACGGGCTCGAACCGCCATACGAAATCATCGTAGACGCCTTGCGCAGCGGCAAGGTGGTGCCGTTCTTCGGCTCAGCAGCATCAGCCGTGTACCGGCCAGCCGGCGCGAGTCCATGGGAGCCCGGGAAGCCGTTCTTTCCCTTTGGGGCCGAATTGGCCAAGGTGCTTGCCCGCGCCGCAAACTATGACGCGGCTGACGTTGCGTACAAAGCGGCCGAATTGGAACTTGTCGGCGCCGCGGCTGAAGCTGCGCTGAACGCATTGCCTGGCGCGACCCGGGATCAGATCAGCGCCGCGATCCAGGCGGCGATCAAACCGATCCTGGACAAGCATTTCAACGGGTCCCCCGGACTCCCACTTGTCGCCTCCTATTTTGTCCAGGTGCAGGGCTCGCGGGAGATGCTGGAAAGCAAGCTCCACAAGGCCTTCGACATCACATCGGAGCCGGGCCCACTCCAGAACCGACTCGCAGCCATCGACGAGATTCAACTCTATGTCACGACGAACTACGACGACCTCCTGGAGCGCGCGCTCGAACCGCGTCGGCCGCACGTCCTGGTGGACCGGCTCGACAAGGGACTCACGATCAGGACCGAAAGCGGCGGGCTAGAGCTGATTGACCGGACGAATGGCGAGCTCAGGAATTGCTTGACCAACGCGGAAACTGGAAAACCCACCGCGCCGATCTTGTTCAAGATGCATGGCAGCGTCGACCGAAAGGAGCGGATCAACGATAGCTACCTCATCACGGAAGAGGACTATGTCGGCTTTCTCGGCCGCGACCAGGGCAAGTATGTTCCTCCCTACATCGAAGAGCTGATGCGGAGAAAGAGCTTCCTGTTTTTGGGCTACAGTCTCGAAGACTGGAATGTCCGCGTTATACTTCGCAAGCTTTTGGATTCGATACCGTCAGGAGCAACCGAAAGTAGAACAGAAAAAGTTCGGTTCTGGGCGATTGTATTAGGCCTCAGCGACGCTGAACAGAAGGTATGGCAAAGTCAAAATCTGAACGTCTACCAGATAGATCTGCTTACCTTCACCGAGCGACTGGTGGCGGAACTTGACCGACAGGGCTGACCCGCAGGACTGCCCCTATGTCGGGCTCGATCCGTTTGAGAAGACCTACGAGGAGTTCTTCTTCGGACGCGAGCAGGACAGCAGGGTCCTCGCCGACTGCGTCATGTCGCGACGGGTGACGGTTCTCTATGGGCCGAGCGGTGTCGGAAAGAGCTCTGTCCTCAACGTTGGCTTGCCCCGGGAGATGAACGAGCGCTCGCTTTGGACAATCGTAACGCTGCGCGACTGGCAAGATCCCGGTGCGATCGAGCAGCGCGCTATTGACGCGCTTCAAGGCGCGCTTCCCGTGGATCTGACCCAAAATGACGCCCTGCGCGGCGACTTCTCCGAACAAGCGCTGGCGGCGCAGCAGAAGACGAAGCGGTCGCTCCTCATGATCCTCGACCAGTTCGAGGAATACTTCCTCTATCAGGGCGACCGAACGCGGTCGCCTGTGGAGCGTGGCATAAGCGCGCTTCTTGCGCGGCGCGATCTCGATCTGCGTCTTCTCATTGGGGTTCGCGACGATTCTTTGCATCTGCTCGACCGGTTGCGGGCGGCGATCCCCGGTATTCTCGATACGACAGTTCGGCTGGGTTATCTCAACGAAGCGGATGTGGAGCGCGCTATTCGCGGCCCGATCCGGCGGTATAACGAGCGTTACCGCGCCAACGGCGCTCCGGTGGGGATCGAAGACGCCCTTGTCAAAGGGGTCATCACGGACCTGCGCGAGAGCGGGAGTCGACCGGGCGTGGAGGAAACCGGCAAGGCGTCGGCGCAGATCGAGTTGCCCTATCTGCAACTCACGATGACCAAGCTGTGGAACGCTGAGGGCGGGCGCAAAGCCACGAAGCTCCGCCTCCATACGCTGACGCAGGAACTCGGCGGCGTGCAGCAGATCATGCGCAACCACGTCGATCAGGTTCTTAGGGCGCTGCCCGAGACCGAGCAGGCGCTTTGCGCCGACGTCTTCCGCTATCTGGTGACCCCCGGCGGAGCGAAGATCGCCTATTCGGCCGCCGACCTCGCCGCCAACGTGAACGAAGACCGAAAGGACGCCGGAGACAGCCCCGTTCCGGAGGCCCCGACCGACGAGGTCGAAGCGGTGCTGCGCAAACTGACCCCGACAGAGACCCGTTTGCTGAAACCGGTCAAGGTCAAGGGCGAGGACGCCTTCGAGCTGTTCCACGATGTGCTGGCTCAGCCCGTGCTGCGCTGGCGGCGCCAATTCCTCGAGAACGAGCGCCTGGAACAAGCAAGTCGGCGGCTCGCGGCGGAGCGGGATGAGAAGGAAAGAACGCTTGCGGCAGAGCGAGATCAATACCGACAAAGGTTTCTTTTGTTGGTCGCCTCCGTGGTCGCAGTGTTGGCCGTAGTTGTTGCTGGCTTCTCCGTCTGGGCGTGGAGGAGATACAAGGACCTTGAGACCGCCGACAACCAGCGCGCGCAAGCGCTTGTCGCGGCCTCCTCGAAGGGCGCGTACGATACCGCCATCGCCGACTTGTCGAACTCCCTTTCCATTTACGAGAAGTGGGGGAGTTGGAGCGGGATTGTTCACGCGAAGGTCGAGCGCGGAAGAATCTATGCGCTTTCCAATCGACCGGCTGACGCGCAAAGGGATGCCGATGAAGCCCTCAAAGCGGCCAAAGAGCGCGGAACGCCAGCTGACAAGGCGCTTGCTCTCGAGTTCAGAGGCGTCGCTTCATGAGCGCGCGGGAGCGGCGGACACGGAATCCCTCTATCAACAGGCGGAGGATAATTACAGAGCAGCAGGCGACTCGCTATCCGTCGGCCGTATACAGGAATGGAAGGCTACGACAGCGGAAAAGGACAAACAATTTAGCGCCGCGGTCGGGCAGTATCAGCATGCACGGGACAGATACCGCATCGCAGGCGACACGATCGGCGCCGACCGGATCGAGGAGGCGATCCGCCGCACGGCCCCTTGGGGATTCCTTACCGACCTGAGACGCGGTATGTTGTTCCCTCTGCGTGGGGGCCGAGTCATGATCGGCGGCGATTGGTCGGACGATCTTCAAAACGACATCGGTTTCCATAAACAAGTTGTATCTAGGCGCCATCTCGTCATCAGTCTGAGCAACGACGGAATTCACGCCGACGACGAGCGCAGCACAAACGGGACGACGGTCAACGCCGTTCAACTGCCATACAGTCGATCGGCGAAACTCTCAGACGGAGACCTCATTTCGCTGGCCAATACAGAGGTGTTGCAGTTTACGGCGCAGCAACCAGAGCCGCCTCGTCAGCCGCCGCCGTCGAGCTGGGCGATATTCATCAATGGCTCAACGCGAAGCTATTCCTACCTCACCGATAAGTTCTATTCCGTCGTTTTGACTTCGAACGAACTTCGCCTCGAACCGGGCGATAACCCTTCGGCAATCGTGCGGGTGCGCAACCAGCAACAGCCGGAGCAGCTTAGCGCCGGCGGGGAATGGTCCGTGGTCGTCGAATACAAAAAGAGTGACTATGACTATTTGCGGCTCCCCGTCGCGCCAGGCAAGTGGGTGCCGATCGAGAACCTGCCGACGAGCCTGGCCAAGCTGTCAGCGGACCGAAGGCAAATCCTCGAAGAGGGCCCAGCCTTCCAAATCGTGACGATCACGCCAGACTAATTCGCCACGCCAGTCTCGTCCCCTACCCCGCCTCAGCGAACTGCTCCGCTTCCGCCAGCTCGACTGACACCAGCTGGCTGACCCCGCGTTCGGCCATGGTGACCCCGAACAGGCGGTCCATCCGCGCCATGGTGATGGGATTGTGCGTGATGGCGACGAAGCGGGTGTCGGCGCGCTTGCGCATCGCTTCGAGCAGGTCGCAGAAGCGCTCGACATTATAGTCGTCGAGCGGCGCGTCGACCTCGTCGAGCACGCAGATTGGCGCCGGGTTGGTGAGGAACACGGCGAAGATGAGCGCCAGCGCGGTCAGCGCCTGCTCGCCGCCGGAGAGGAGGGTCAGCGTCTGCGGTTTCTTGCCCGGCGGCTGGGCGAGAAGCTCGAGTCCCGCTTCCAGCGGATCGTCGGATTCAATCAGCTGCAATTCCGCCTGGCCGCCCTCGAACAGGGTGGAAAACAGATCCTTGAAATGCCCATTGACGACGTCGAACGCTCCGATGAGCCGCTCGCGCCCCTCCTGATTGAGGGTGCCGATCGCGCCGCGCAGGCGCTTGATCGCTTCGGTGAGATCATCACGCTCGGAGACAAGCTTGTCGCGGCTTGCGAGAACCTCGACCAGCTCCTCGTCGGCGCGCAGGTTGACCGCGCCGAGCCGCTCGCGCTCTTGACGCAGATTTTCGAGCTTGCGCTCGACCTCGACCCCGCCGGGCAGCGGCTTGTCGGCCTTATGATCCGCAAGCGCCGCAAGGCCCGCCGGCTCGCAATCGAGCTCGGTCGCGATCGCGTGCTTGAGCTCTTCGTCCCTCGCGCGCGCGCCTTCCAGGCGCTCTTCGCAGGCGGCGCGCTGCTCGCGCGCGGCGCTCATCGCGTCGAGCGCCTGGCGCGCCGCCCGATCGGCGTCGGCGAGCGCGGTTTCGCCTAGCGCAAGCGCGTCGGCGGCCTCCTTGCGCCCGGCTTCCGCCTTTCCATGTTCGTCGGCGAGCGCATGGGCCTGCCGGGCGAAATCGGTCGGCGCGGCGGCGAGCCCGGCCCGCTCCCGCTCCGCTTCCTCCCGACGCTCGGCGAGTTCAGCGATGCGGCTTTGCGCATGGGTATGCCGCTCATGCCAGGACGACCGCTCGGCGGCGATCGCGGCTAAGCGAGCGGCGCGCGCCGCGGTCTCGCGAGCAATAGATTGCGCAGCCGCGCGCGCGTCGGCGAAGGCGGTCCGCTCGCGGGCAGCCGCCTCGCGCGCGCTCTCGAGGTTCAGCGCGACGTCGTCGCCCGGCCCAAGCTCATCAAGCGCGGCCTCGGCGTTGGCCTTGCGTTCGGCCGCCTCGTTGCGGGCGGCGCCGGCGCGCGAAAAGGCCTCATCGATCGCCGACAGGCGCGAAAGGGTTTGGGCGCGCTCGCGCTCAAATTGCACAAATGCGTCGCGCGCGGCGTCCGAAGCGGCGCGCGCGGCGCGCGCCCGCCCGCGCCATTCCGTCTCCGCGCTGGCCGCCTCGCTAGCCGCGCTGGCTGCGATGGCCGCTTCGGCGCTCAGCGCCGCCGCCGCCTGGAGCGCCGCCTCGGCTTCGCGCTCAAGGTCGCCCAGACGATTCTTTTCCGCGAGCCGCCTGGCGGCCGCGCTCGGTGCTTCGGCGGCGGCGACGAACCCGTCCCAGCGCCAGAGATCCCCTTCGAGCGAGACCAGCCGCTGGCCGGGCTTGAGCTCCCGGGCGAGCCGCTTGCCCTCAGCCCGGGGCGCCACGCCAACCTGAGCCAAACGGCGGGCGAGAGCAGGCGGCGCGGAGACGCGCGAGCCAAGCGGATCGGCGCCGGCCGGCAGCAATGGATCGTCCTCACCCGGCGCGATCAGCGACCAATGGGCAGGCGCAGCCTCGTCGACGGAGGCGTCGAGATCGTCGCCCAGCGCCGCGCCAAGCGCCGCCTCGTAGCCGCGCGCGACGCTGAGCGCGTCGACCGCTCGGGGCCAGGGGCCGCTCGCGTCCGAGCCGAGGAGACCGGCGACGGTGCGCGCCTCCGTCTCCAGCCTTTGCGCGGCGCGCTCCGCCTCGCCCAACGGCCCACGACGTTGCACCTCGATGGCGCGAGCCTCGGCGTGGCGCTGCTCCGCCGCCAGCGTTTCGCGCTCCGCCGCGGTGAGCGCCTCGGCGAGTTCGGCGACGGCTTGAGCGCGCGCCGCGCGCTCCGCCTCATCAAAGCCCGCCGCGTTGAGTGCGGCGCGCTCGCGCTCGATTGCGGAATATTCCGCCTCGAGGCGCGTGAGACGTCGTCCCTCCTCGTTGGCTGCATCAAGCAGCGCCCGGCGACGCGCGCCGAGGTCAGACGCGGCGGCCTGCGCCTCGGCGAACGCGCTCTCGGCGCTGGCGAGGCGACGCTGGGCGTTTTCCTCCGCTTCGCGGGCGCGCGCCGCGTCCTCGTCCGCTTGCGCGCCTTGATGCTTAAGCGCAGCGTCCTCGATTGCAAGCCGGTCCACGACGCCCGCCGCGTCGGCAATCAGCGCTTCCTCGCGCGCGAGATCGCCAGCGAACTGCGCCAGCCGGCGCTCAAGCTCGGCCTCGCGCTCCCTGGCGCGCTTCTCTTCGGCTTCGAGCGCCTCGCGGGCGAGCGCGATGCGATGCAAGGCCGCGCCGCGGCGCGCCTCCTCGTCGCGCAGGGCCGGCAAGGCGGCGGCCGCGAGCGCCTGCAGGCGCGCGGCCTCGGCTTGGGCGCGCGTCCGCTCGGCGACCTCGATGAGGTCGGCGTCGAGCCGCCGGCGCGCGTCGGCGAACGTCGCCTCGTGCTCGCGCCACGCGATGAGCCGCGCGAGCGCCTCGTGGCGGCGGATCGCGCCGGCGAGTTCGCGGTAGCGGTTCGACTGGCGCGCCTGCCGCTTGAGGCTGTCGACCTGCGCGTCGATTTGCTTGAGCACGTCCTCGACGCGGATGAGATTGTCCTCGGCGCCCTTCAACCGAAGCTCGGCTTCGTGCCGGCGCGAGTGGAGGCCGGAGACGCCCGCGGCCTCCTCCAGGATCAGCCGGCGCGCCTGGGGCTTGGCGGAAATGATCTCGCCGATCTGGCCCTGGCGCACCAGCGAGGGCGAGCGCGCTCCCGTAGACGCGTCGGCGAACAGGAGCTGCACGTCGCGCGCGCGCACCTCCTTGCCGTTGACGCGGTAGGTCGAGCCGGCGTCGCGCTCGATGCGCCTCGTGACCTCGATGGTCTCGGAATCATTGAACGCCGCAGGCGCGCGACGGTCGGAATTGCTGAGCACAAGTCCAACCTCGGCGTTGTTGCGCGAGGGCCGCCGGCCTGAGCCAGAGAAGATGACGTCCTCCATGCCGGAGGCGCGCATATTCTTGAACGAGTTCTCGCCCATCACCCAGCGCAGGGCTTCGACGAGATTCGACTTGCCGCAGCCGTTCGGCCCGACGACGCCGGTCAATCCCGGTTCGATTCTGAACTCAGCACTATCGCAAAAGCTCTTGAAGCCGGTCAGGCGCAAGCGCTCAAATTTCATCGTCGTGACCCTTCGACTCCGCACAAGGTGTTGCGCCGTTTCGTCACAATCGCCGGCAGCGAATCATTTTTTCGCATAACCGGCGCAGGGTTTAGCCGCCATATCGGAGTCGCGCAATCAACCGTGGCGTGAAGAAAACTTGTGCGAAACGATGGAGAGACGAAGCGATAGGGCCGCGCGCCTCGAGGGATTCAACGCCTATCGATGTTTTACCGGCGCAAATACGCCCAGCGGCGATCAATTTTCTGTCGTTTAAATTGAGCTTCAAACTCGCTGAGCGTTCCAGGGGTGTATTGTTGGCTCAGCCACTGCACCATATTGCTCGCGATCGATTTTTTGGTCCGCTGTGGGCATCTCGGGTGAAGGCGTAGGCTTGCTGGAAAATGGGGTTGGGATGCACCCTTCCTGAAGAGAAGCAGGAGAACGGGCTTTCGGTTGGCGCCGGAGGCCCCAGGGAGCATCCCGATGGAGAGACTATCCGCACCCGAACGCACGCGCGAGGAGCTTCGCGCCTTGATGAACGGAGATTTGGGAACGGCGGCGGGGCGAAGCGATCTGGTCCGCCTGGCGCTGCGCCTGATCGTCGAGGAGGCGCTCGAGGGCGAGGTCTCCGATGTCCTTGGCCGCGAGCGTTATGAGCGCGGCGCCGGCGAAAAGGCCGGCTACCGCAACGGCTATCGGCCGGGCAAGGTGAAGACCGCGGAGGGCGCGGTGGAATATTCGGCGCCGCAGGTTCGCGACACGCCCGAACCCTTTGTTTCGGGCGTGCGGGCGGCGCTTTCGGGGCGCACGCGCGAACTTGAGCGGCTGGCGGTCGAACTTTACGCGCGAGGCCTGTCGACGCGCGACATCGAGGATGCGTTCACCGACGAGACGGGCCGACGGCTTCTATCGCGGGCGGCAGTCAGCGAGATCACCGAGCGGCTGTGGGCCGAATATGAGGACTTCTGCAAACGCGATCTTTCCGAGCACGCCATCGTCTACCTGTTCGTCGACGGCATCGCTGAGCGGCTGCGGCCCGGCCAGCGGCGTGAGGCCGTGCTCGCAGCCTGGGGGATTGGCGAGGACGGGCGCAAGGTCCTGTTGGCGTTGATGGCGGGCTCCAAGGAGGACGTCGAGACGGCGCGCGCGTTCTTCCAGGATCTGCGCGCCCGCGGGCTCGGCGATCCGTTGCTCGTCGTATCCGACGGCGCGCCGGGGATCATCCGGGCGATCGAGGAATGTTTTCCACGCTCGGCGCGCCAGCGCTGCCTGGCGCACCGCATGCGCAACCTCGCGGTGAAGGTCCCGACCGACCTATGGCCCAAGGCGCGCGTCAGCGCCTGCTATCAGGCGCCGTCGCGGGCGATTGCCCGCCAACTGGCGGCCGGCATCCGCGCCGACGACGCCGATCTCCTGCCGAGCGCGCTCGCCTGTTTCGAGGACGATTTCGAGGCGTGCATCGCGCACCTGAGATTGCCGGTCACCCATCGCCGCTTCGTTCGCACGACGAATCTGCTCGAACGGCTGTTCGTCGAGGAGCGCCGACGGCTGAAGATCATTCCCAACGGCTTCGGCGAGAAGCCGGTGCTCAAGCTTATGTTCGGCGCGCTCATTCGAGCCGCCGAGCGCTGGCGCGGCTTGCGCTTCACCGAGTTCGAACTGCGCCAGATCGCCGCCGTTCGAAAGGATCTCAACGACGAATATCAGACTTCCACCACGCCACTGGCCCGGTCATCCCAGCCCCGCGTTTCCAGCAAATCCGCGCCTTGACCGGCATCTCGCGACGGCGGCCTCACGGCCGAGTTGCTCGCTTCCACGATTTCGCAAGGATTTAGCGATTCCTTGGCCATCGCGATTGGAGCGATGGAGGAGATGATGGCGGCGCGGGCGCCTTCGGTGAAGCGGTATGTCGTGCGGCCGAGCGCGGAGGAGCGGCGCGGGCTTGAGGCGATAATCCGCAAGGGCAAGAGTTCAGCGGCGCGGCTTCTGAAGGCTCGCATCCTGTTGAAGGCCGACGTGTCCGAGTTGGAGCGACAGCCGGATCATTGAGGCTCTGGAGAGGAGCGTTTCAATGGTCTACCGGGTGCGCAAGCAATGGGTGGAGGAAGGCCTCGAGGCGGTCCTGAGCCGCAAGGCGCCGCCCCGGCCTTCCGTTCCGCGGATTTTCGACGGCGAGAAGGAAGCCCGGCTGATCGCTCTGGCCAGTCGACAGGAGCGGGGTTGTATATTCGGTAGCGTTCTCCGGCGCGGGACTTTACCCAGCAATGGCTCGGGGAGCCGTCTGATTTCAGCGCAGAAGGCCAACACGGGCAACTCCTTCAGCCTGGGCACCTCGGCAAGAGGGGAGGACTCGCACTCTCTTCGGCCAACCTCTTTTCGGCAGTGCAAACGGGCGGAAGCCTCTACGGGCCGCAAGCTGGTAATCCGGTCGACACCAGCGTCGCCTACGGCGACCAGCCTGGGATCGGCCCAATTGACCCTCCTTCCGCAAACGCCGCAACCTTCGGCACACCGCAGGATCCGATGGTCGGCCAGCGGATCGGCGGCATTAATGTCTTCGGCGGCGGCCTCGCTGTCTATAAAGGCGGCATCAGAGTCGGCGGCCTTGGCGTCAGCGGCGATACGTCATGCACTGATCACCTGATCGCATGGCGAACCCGCAACGCGCTCGGCCTGGACCAGCTCAAGGTGGGGTGGTCCGGCATCCCTGTTCGTGGGAGATTCCGCCCACCCCCGATAACATGATCTTGGATATCAAGCCAAATCCAAGCGGCGGCGCGGGAATCAGCGCGAGCGGGTCCGGGCACCCGACGTGCTTAAACAATCCGCCCACCACAGTGCCCCCACCGGCCGCCAATTCGACCGCCGCGAGCCTTCCTGCGGTACAGTAACGTCAGCGCGCGGCGATGGGATGGTAGTCACTCTCCTCGCCGCGCTGCCACTAGGGGAGAGCCATGCTCGGCAGTTAGCGATCTGTCGAGCCGCTGGCGATACAAGTCGCGTTGCCTCGGCCCGCCGAGTCTCCTAGTCTGAACGCCCTAACCGAACTGCGGCGACGGAGAGCCGACAGATGATCGCAACGAGTCAGAATGCGCGCCACGGCGGGCGGACGGCTAAAGTCGTCCACATTTTTGTCGCGGCGCTTGGGCTACTCGCGCTTTGTGCCGCGTCCGGCGCGAAAGCAGCTTCCTCCGGCGCCGGCCAGCGCGCCTTTGCGCGCCATGATTATGTTCGTGCGGCGCCGCTGCTCCTTGTCGAGGCCGAGCGGGGTTCCCCGGTCGCGCAAGCCTATATCGGGTATATGTATCAATACGGTCTGGGCGTGCCCCGGGACTATGTCCTCGCCGCAAGTTGGCTGCATCAGGCTGCCGAACAGGGCGAGCCGACGGCGCAATTCTTGCTCGGTCTTCTGTTCGACAAGGGCTATGGCGTGCCGGTGGATTGGGTCGAGGCGGAGACTTGGCTCAACCTTGCCGCGGCCCACACGGGGCCAAGACAACAGGACTATTTCGCCCGCATTCGCGACGGGGTCGCCCAAAAACTGACGCTCAATCAGCTCGCCGAAAGTCAGCGGCGCGCAGGGGCTTGGACGCCGATCGGCAGCGGGGGCCCAGCGTCGCTTGCGGCGAGGTATTGAGAGCTTCCTCCGCCTAGGTTTCTGGGTGAGGGCGGTCGGGAGAGGACCCGGCGGACGCCGGGTCGCCGAGTGACGCGCGTAAACCGCAGGCATCCGCGCGCACAGCCCGGTGCAATTCTGCGCGCGATCAGCCGTTTTCTATGACTTATACCAAGGGCCCCTCTGACTGACTCACAGGGGGATTCCCTTGGGGCGGGTTTTCTGACTCCATTGGCGCGGGAGATTCGCGCCATGCCATCGTAAGCGTGATCTGACGGCCGCCTGTGAGGCTGCGTTTGGATTGGATTGGGTGTCCACCTGAATCGGATGTGGACACCGGATGGCGGCGCAGGACGGAACTGGGAAGCGGCGTCGAACGAGAAGCCTCGACGAGCGGAAGAGGATCGTCGAGGAGGCTCTTGCGCCTGGCGTCTCGGTAGCGGCGGTCGCGCGTCGGCACGGGCTGAACGCCGATCTCGGCCTCAGCGCCGCGGCCTTCCGATGTCATCGCGAAGCCGGCCCGCCAGACGCGCCGAAGCGAAAGGCGCGGCGCGATGGAGATTAGCCTGCCGAACGGAGCCAAGGTATCGCTCGACGCTGAGGTCAACGCCGAGGCGCTCCGTCGCGTCCTGTCGGCGCTGGGCGTCGCTTGATGCTCCGGTTCGCACCGGGCGTGAAGGTCTATCTGGCTTGCAATCCCGTGGAAATGCGGCGCGGCTTCGACGGGCTGGCTGCGGATGTCGCGCAGACGCTGCGCGCCGACCCATATTCGGGCGCGGCGTTCGTGTTTCGCAGCAAGCGCGGCGGCTACGTGAAGATTTTGACCTGGGACGGCTCCGGCCTATGTCTTTTCGCCAAGCGTCTGGAGAAAGGGCGGTTCGTTTGGCCGCCGATCGTCGAGGGCGCGCTGCACCTGACGTCGGCTCAACTGGCGCTGCTGGTCGAAGGAATCGATTGGCGCAGAACCGTTGCGCCTGAAGCGCCGGAACGCCCGACTTTCCTCTAGATTCCGCGCTTTCTCGAATGCGTCGGCGCACATATTGTGATAGCCGTAAGCATGTCGCGCTCTGCCGCTGATTTGCCTGAAGACCCCGCCGAACTGCGACGGTTTGCGGCGGCGCTCGCCGCGGAAGTTCACGCCAAGGCGCTCCTGATCGAGAAGCTGCGAACGCAGCTGTTGATCTTGCGGCGGGCGCGCTTCGGGCAGTCGTCGGAGAAGTTCGACCGCGAGATCGAGCAACTGGAGCTGTTGCTCGGCGACATCGAGGAGGGCGACGCCGAGCGGCAAGCGCGAACCGAGGCTTCCGACGGCGAAGCTTCTTCCGCCCTGCCGTCGACGAAGCCGTCCGTCCGCAAGCCTCTGCCCGATCATCTGCCGCTCGAGACGGTCATGCACGAAGCGCCCTGCGTCTGCCCGACCTGCGGCGCAACGAAGTTCGGCCGGATCGGCGCCGATGAGCGCATGGTCCTGGAATATGTGCCCTCACACTTCAAGCGCGTGCTGCATGTGCGCCCAAAGATGAGCTGCCGCGCCTGCGAGACGGTCGTGCAGGCGCCCATGCCGACGCCGCCGATCGAGAAGGGACGCCCTGGGCCGGCGCTACTCGCCCACGTCCTCGTCTCCAAATATTGCGATCATCTCCCGCTACATCGTCAGGCCGACATTTATGGGCGCAGCGGGGTGGAGATCGACCGCTCCGTCATAGCGGGCTGGGTCGGTCATATGGCGGCGCTCCTGGAGCCCCTGGCTGAGCGGATCGCGCGTCATGTGCGCGCCGGCGCCGCGCTCCATGCCGACGATACGCCGGTCCCGTGCTCGATCCTGGCCGTGGCCGAACGAAAACCGGCCGACTATGGACGGCGGTGAGAGATGAGAGGCCCTATGGATCGACAGCGCCGCCGGCGGCCTTCTATCTCTACTCGCCCGATCGCAAGGCCGAGCGCGCCCACGCCTTGCTCAAGGGCTGTCGCGGCCATCTCCATGCCGATGCCTACGCAGGCGTCGCCGGGCTTTATGAAGCCGATCCACTAACCGGCGCGCCCGCCCCGCTGACGGAGGTCGCCTGTTGGGCGCATGCGCGGCGCAAGATGTTGTAGCTGGCACTTGATCTGACGGTCAGCGTGCGGAGATGGGTCGGTTCCGCCTGTCAGGTATGATCAGGCGGCGATCATTTTCTCCTTCGCAAGCGGCGTCGCGTCAAGGAACGTCTGCATCGGCGTTTTGCCGAAGCACCATCGTCCTTGGTGCGGCCTTTGCTCATTGTAACTTTGGACCCAGCGATCAAGATCGACCTGGAGATCGGCGATCGAGCCGTAGATCTTGTTGCGAAAGGCGATGCGATAGAACTCATCGAGCACCGTCTTGTGGAAC
>CAWGBF010000009.1:0-494434 GCA_963820775.1 uncultured Alphaproteobacteria bacterium | reverse complement strand
GGAAATGGTGCTGGCGGACGACAATTTCGCCACCATCGCCGCCGCCGTGCGCGAGGGCCGCATCGTCTACGACAATCTGGTCAAGGTGCTCGGCTGGACGTTGCCGACCAATGGCGGCCAGGCGATGGCGATCGTCGCCGCGATCCTCTTGGGCGTCACCATGCCGATGACGCCGGCGCAGATTCTGTGGGTCAACATGGTCACCGGCGTGACGCTGGGGCTTGTGTTCGCCTTCGATCCAGCAGAGCCCGGCGTGATGGAGCGGCCGCCGCGCGATCCGCGCGCGCCGATCCTCTCGGCCCTCCTGGTGTGGCGGACGGCGCTGGTGTCGGCCTTGTTCTGCGTCGTGGTGTTCGCGGTCTTCTTCTGGGCGCTGAAACGGGGCGAGGAGGTCGAGCACGCGCAGACCTTCGCCGTCAACGCGATGGTCGGGCTCGAGATCGCCTATCTGTTCAGCGTCCGGCTCCGGAACGCCGCGCCGTTCGACTTCCGCGCCATTCGCTTAACACGCGCGCTGCTAATCGGCATTAGCGCCGTCGTCGTGCTGCAAATCCTGTTCACTTACCTGCCGCCGCTCGAAACCCTTTACGACACGCGGCCGATCGACTGGCCCGACATGGGTGTGGCGGCGCTCGCCGCGATCGGCCTGATCGTGATCCTCGAACTGGAGAAGGCGATCCGCGTCGGCCTGTTCGGGGCGGGCCGCGGCTGAGACGCACAGCGGCGTCATTGCGAGGAGCGTAGCGACGAAGCAATCCAGAGAACGCGGGCGCCCTACGTTCCCCTGGATTGCTTCGCTTCGCTCGCAATGCCGGCTATGCTTCGTCGGAGCGAGCCCGGTGGGGCTGGCGGTCAATCGCGTTCGATAGGTCATGGGGAAACCCGATGTCCGCGCCCTTCACTGTGTTCCTCTGCAGCACCTTCGACGATCTCGAACAAGAGCGCGAGGCGGTGCTCGACGCCATTCGCCGCGTGCAGAGCCGGCACAATGCGATGGAGTTCTTTGGCGCCCGGCCCAGACGACCGATCGACGTCTGCCTTGAGGAGGTTAGCAAGAGCGACCTCCTCGTCGTCATCGTCGGGGAGAAATATGGCAGCCTGCCTCCCGGAATGCGACTTTCGTACTCGCAGGCCGAGTACGAGGAAGGCGTGTGGTTGAACAAGCCGTGCCTCGTCTATGTGCGCGATGACGACGTTCCCATCTTGCGAAAGTTTGTCGAGCGCGAACCGGACAAGCTCAGATTGCTGGAGGCGTGGAAGCAGGCGCTGAACGCAAATCACACCGTCGCCAAATTTGAGAGCTGGCCTAAGCTCGCGGTCCAGGTCGCCGCGGACATCGGGAATGTTCTGCTGGTAAGGGCGACCGCCGCGACGAAAGGCGTCTCGGAGGCGCCTTTGCGCGAAGTGCTGAAGCGGCTAGGCGAGACGGAGGTCGTGGAAACCGAAATCCCCGATCGCCTCGCCAAAGCCGCCGACGAACTCATCCGCCTGCGCGCCGACCTAGCGAAGCTCCGCAATGACCGGCCGGAATTCGCCGCCGTCCGCGCCAGCGCCTCAGCGGCGATCGACAAGGGCGAGTTCGAGGCCGCCCGCGCCGCTCTGAACGAGGGACGCGAGCCGCCCGCGCTCTGCGCCAGGAGGCAAGCCAAACGGAAGCCGGATTTCTCGCCGACGAAGCGCGCGTCGACCGCCTGCAACTCAACTATGACTCGGCTTGCGCGAAATTCGCCGAAGCCACGCGCCTCGATCCAGACAACGCCTGGCTATGGATCGGGCTTGGCGATCTCTGGGTAACGCGAGGCTCGCTTGCCGAAGCCAAGAACGCCTTTTCCGGCGCGCGAGACGCCGCTGCTCGAAGCGGCAATGACCGCGACCTCTCGGTGTCGTACGATAGAGTTGGCGACGTGCAGGTCGCGCAGGGCGACCTCGCCGACGCGCTGACCTCCTACCGCGACAGCCTCGCGATCTTTGACCGCCTGTCGCAAGCCGATCCCGGCAACGCCGGCTGGCGGCGCGATCTTGCGGTGTCCTATGAAAAGATCGGCGGCGTCCAGGTCTCGCAGGGCGACCTCGCCACGGCGCTGACCTCCTATCGCGATAGCCTCGCGATCCGAGACCGCCTGGCGCAATCCGATCCCGGCAACGCCGGGTGGCGGCGCGATCTCTCGGTGTCGTACGAGAAGATCGGCGGCGTCCAGGTCGCGCAGGGCGACCTCGCCACGGCGCTGACTTCCTATCGCGTCAGCCTCGCGATCCGAGACCGCCTGGCGCAATCCGACCCCGGCAACGCCGGGTGGCGGCGCGATCTCTCGGTCGCGTACGACAGAGTGGGCGACGTGCAGGTCGTCCAAGGCGACCTCGCCGGCGCGCTGGCCTCCTACCGCGACAGCCTCGTAATCAGAGACCGCCTGGCGCAATCCGATCCCGGCAACGCCGGCTGGCGGCGCGATCTCTCGGTGTCGTACACCAAGATCGGCGACGTGCAGGTCGCGCAAGGCGACCTCGCCACGGCGCTTAAATCCTATCGCGACAGCCTGGCGATCTTTGACCGCCTGGCGCAAGCCGATCCCGGCAACGCCGGCTGGCGGCGCGATCTCTCAGTGGCGTATAACAAGATCGGCGACGTGCAGGTCGCGCAGGGCGACCTCGCCGGGGCGCTGACCTCCTACCGCGACAGCCTGGCGATCTTTGACCGCCTGGCGCAATCCGATCCCGGCAACGCCGGCTGGCGGCGCGATCTCTCGGTATCGTACGACAAAGTCGGCAACGTGCAGATGGCGCAGGGCGACCTCGCCGGCGCGCTTGCGTCCTATCGCGACAGCCTCGTAATCAGAGACCGCCTGGCGCAATCCGATCCCGGCAACGCCGGCTGGCGGCGCGATCTCTCGGTATCGTATGCGAACATCGCGGATGTGCTTGGAAAGATGGGAGATGGCGCCGAGGCTCTGGGGGCGTTGCGGTGCGGCCATGCGATCATGGTTCCCTTGACCATCCTTTCCCCGGACAACGCCCAATGGAAACGCGATCTCGACTGGTTCGAGGGGCGGATCGCCGAGCTGTCGCAATAGGCCGCGCGCCGGATCCGTTTGCGGCCAAGCTCGCCCGACCCTTTGAGCACGAGTCTCGACCCCCGTCCGTGAACTCACTCCTGACACGTGGGAATCGAAAGAATCGACATTTGCTTGTGCCGAGCAGAATTCTGTGGTAGATATTTCCTGTTCGCCGGCCCGCAAGCTGTTCCGGGTGTGCTCGAAGGAGACGATGGAATGCGTCCGAAGCGAAAGGCGCGCCGCCCGAGACAGAGGGAGAGGTTTTTTTATTTGAATCGCTCGTAACCCATTGAAAAGTCTTGATCAGAAAAAATAAACGTAAGTAAAAGAAAGCTATTTTGCTTGCTTTTATTTTCGTTTATTATCATTTATTGGCGCTTATTTGCGATGGCTTCGCGCCGCCCCGGAGCGAGCGGGCTGCTTGCGCCCGCGCGGCGGCTGGTGCTATCGCCCTCGGCTCGCGTTCCTTACGAGGCGCGCGACGGAGGGGTGGCCGAGCGGCTGAAGGCGCACGCCTGGAAAGTGTGTATGCGGGAAACCGTATCGCGGGTTCGAATCCCGCCCCCTCCGCCACGAATTAAGTCTTTGATATTACATGTGAACAATAAGCTCACGGGTCGACTTCTTGGCTCTTTCCCGAGGCTCCGGCGGATGCATGCGGCGTATGAAGATCGTGCGGATTCTTTCGGCGGCCGCCGTCCTGACGGTGTCGGCGGCGTTCGCGGCCTACGCCATGGAGCTCCATCGAATGGCGCTGTGGCAGGTCGTGCGCGCCTGCGTCGCCGACTACAAGCTAACCGGAGCGCCCTTCCCTTGCCTTGAGGTCGATCTTGCCGGCGGCGAGGAGCGCGGCGCCGTCGTCGTGCGTCCGCCGCTCATGGATGACACGGTCCTGGCCCCGACACGGCGGATCACCGGAATCGAGGATCCGTTCCTGCAGTCGCCCGAAGCGCCGAACTATTTCGAGGCCGCCTGGCGCGCGCGCAGGTTCCTCAAGGATGCGGACGGACAGGAGCCGGAGCGCGACACGATTGCGCTCTTCGTGAACTCAGCCGCCGTCAGGACCCAGGACCAGCTCCACATCCACGTGGGCTGCCTCCGTCCGTACGCGCGTCACGTGCTTGCGGCCGCTGCGCCGAAGGTCCCGATGAACGAATGGGCGCAGATCGGGCCGGTCGTCCCCCATACGATGTTCTGGGCCTATCGCATTCCGGGAACGGACCTTGCGAAGGTCAATCCGTTTCGGCTCGCCTCCGAGGCTCTGGCCGGCAAGACGAAGGGTCCGGGCGACCTGACGGTCGTGGTCGCCGGAGTTCGTGTCGACAGCGACGACGAATTCCTGATCCTCGCATCTTATGCCAAGGCCCCGCACGCGTGGTGGCCTGTCGGCGCGGACAACCTCCTTTCGGCCTGCCCAGCCGGGCCTCGCAGCGCCGGCTAAGGCGGTCCTGTCAGATATTGGGCGCTCGGCCGCTTCTGAGCGGGAAAGATCCCGCCAGCCGTTGCAAAACGTCCAGCCGGTCCAGACAGCGCCCTCTACTGCGCCAGGAATCCGCCGTCGACCGCCAGCGTATGTCCCGTGATCATCGCTGCTGCGGGGCTCGCGAGGAAGGCGATCGCCGCGGCAATATCGGCCGGCTCGGCGAGCTTCCCCAAGGGCGTCATCGCCTCGATGCGGGCAACAAGCTCCGGGTCCTTGAGGATGGGTCCGATCAGCTCGGTGCGCACGTAGGTTGGAGCGACCGCGTTGACTCGAATGGCGTGAGGCGCCCATTCGACGGCGAGCGCGCGGGTCATATTGACGATCGCGCCTTTGGTCGCCTGATAAGACACATTGGGATAGAGGCGGCCGCCCGACAGGCCCATGATCGACGTTACGTTCACGATCGCGCCGCCGGCGCCGGCCGCGATCATGGGCCGGGCGGCGGCGCGCGCGCATAAGAACGATCCCGTCATATTGACCGACAGGACCTTGTCCCAATCGCCAAGCGCAAGATCGACAGCTGCGCGCCGGATCGCAATGCCGGCGTTGTTGACGAGAATGTCGAGCCGGCCCTCGCGCTCCAACGTCGCCTGCACCATCGCGTCCACGCTGGCCTCGTCGGCAATGTCGGCGACGATGGCGGTCACCCAAAGGCCGAGCGCACACATTTCCGCGGCCGCTTCCTCAGCCGTGCTCTTGTCGAGATCAGCAAGTACGACGTGCGCGCCTGCCACGGCCAGCGTTTCCGCGGTCTCCCGGCCTATCCCGCGGGCGCCCCCGGTAACAACCGCTACGTGGTCGTCAAGACGCATCAAGTCCCGGACATCCACCATGTGTGCTCTCCGCCGTTCAAGAAGCCGGATCAGATTGATGGAGCGGCGGCGACAGCCGCTGTTGGTGCGCGCTCGACGCCAACCACCCATACGCCAACAAGTTGCCCTTACGCCGATGGACAAATCGAGACGTCATCGCGGAAGTAGGATCCAGCAATTCCAACATGATATTAGCGACAGATTGACCACTTTGCTCTATCGGCGTCTATTGGCCGAAGCGAGCCAAAAATGGACACTTTGAGCTTCGGGGAGAAGGCGTATTCCGCTACGAAGATTAGCGCGGTCTTGGATGCGTTGGCCGCGGAAGGCGTGTCGCCTGTCGGTGCATTTGGCGACGCTGACGTGAGCCTCGATGATCTGCATTCCTCTTCGTATGCGTCCGATGACGCCGCTCCGGCGCCAGGAACAAGACGCGGGGGGTCGCGAGACCTCCTTATTGGCGTGCGCCCGGTCCCGACTCGCCGCCTGCGCCGATGAGCGCCAATCTGGCCAACGCGGGCAGCGACTACGACCCGGTTCTTTTGATGATGGAGGCGCGATGGTTCTCGACTGTGCGCTGGCTGATGCCGACGTCGGCGGCAATGTTCTTGTTCGGGTGGCCGGCAAGCACCCTTTCCATCACCTCGCGGTGTCGTGACGTTAGATCCGTGAGGTGGGTCGCGGCCGCTTCTCGAATCTTGCCACAGTTCGAGAGCCCGATCGATGCTGGCGGTAAGCTCCTCGCCGGCGATCGGCTTTTCAATGAAATCGAGCGCGCCCGTCTTCATGGCCTTGAGCGCCATAGCCACGTCGCCGTTGCCGGTGATCATGATCGCCGGCAGGCTATGGCAGTCGTGATGAAGTTTCTCGAGCAATTCTAGCCCGCTCATTCCTGGCAGATACGTGTCGATTAGCAGGCATGCGAATTTGTCGGAATGAAAGCCGTCAAGAAACGCCTCGCAGCTTGCATAGGTTTCGACGGCGCGGTGCAACGCGATGCCGCGCAAGGCGTTGCTAGAAATATCGCCTGTGAGAATGACGAATGGCAGGTTGCGATTGAGCTCCTGCCTCAACTTCTGCGACGCTCGAACCCCGCTCATGCCGTTGGGCAAACTGTAGTCGGCAAGAACGAGATCCGGTCGCAACGTTCCCTGAGCCAACAATTCCAGCGCTGCAGCGCCGTCGATTGCAGTCGCGATATTATACCCCTCTTCGGTCAGAAACAGCTTAAGGTGCTCGCGCACTTCCGGGTCGTCCTCGATGATCAGGATATCTCCGGTGTGAGGGGTCCCACGCGCGAGCGCGTCGTTCACATGGGGTAGAGGGTGGTCTGGCGTCGAAGCGACGCTATCCTGGGCCAGGGGGATCTCAATCGAGAATACCGAGCCTTTTCCATGCAGCGAGCGCACATGAATCGGATGGCCGAGCAATCCGCCCAAGCTCTTAACGATGGAGAGCCCCCCAGGCCGTGACTCCGCTGGCGGGCAGGGTTATCCAATTGATGGTATTCCTCGAAGATCGCCCGCAACTCGGACTCGGGGATGCCAATTCCGGTGTCCCAGATCTCGACGCGCAACCTTTCCTGTTGGCGCCGGCAGCCAATCAGGACTTTGCCGCGCTTGGTGTATTTCAGCGCGTTCGAAAGCAAGTTGTGGATCATCTGCTCAAGCAGCCGCGGATCGCTTTCGAATCGACAATGCGCGGGGCATCACGCGCAACACGAGGCCAACGGCCTGGGCCTGATAAGTCAATTCGCCCCTGAGCCGGTCAACGAGATCGTTCACGGGGAAGTTGACCGTATTCGCCCGAACCGCGCCTACCTCGATCTGATTGATGTCGAGCAGGGTATTCAACATGCCCGTCATGGCGCCAGCGCTTCGTCGATGCCAGCGATCAGTCTCTCGGCCCGCTCCCCGACGACCTTCTTTGCCAACAGACCCTGGAGCAGGGCGAGGGTTTGCATCGGCTGCCGCAGATCGTGGCTTGCCGCCGAGAGAAAGCGCGATTTGGCGACGCTGGCTAATTCCGCCTCCCGCTTGGCGGCGCTAAGCGTCTCCGCTGCGCGACGGCGCTCCGTCACGTCTTCGTACGTAATAACGACGCCCTCAGTCTTCCCGTCACTGGCGTGATAGGGCAAGACCCGGCGCACGAACCAGGGGCCGCTCTGCGCCTGGATTTCCCGCTCGATCGGCGCCTGACGATTTAGGACCTTTTGGGCCTCTTCCAGCAGGGCGCCATCCGCGGCCAGCGATTTGAGATCCGCGAGCGGGCGCCCGACATCACTCGGAATCACATTGAAAATCGCCTTCGTCGCCGGAGTGAAGAAGCGAATATTGAAGCGGGTGTCGAGGAAGATCGTTGCAACGTCGGTGCTGTAAAGGACGTTCTGCAAATCGTTTGCTGTCGTCCGCTGCCGCTCGAGCGTTTCCTGCAATTGGCTGTTGAGCGCGTTCAGTTCCTCGTTGAGCGACTGAAGTTCTTCCTGCGAAGCGAGCAGCTCCTCGTTCGTCGACTGATATTCCTTGTTGACGGACAACGCTTCTTCGTTGATCGTCATCTGCTCTTCGCTCGAGATCTCGAGGTTGCGGACGGCGGATTGGAGCTCGAGTTTCGTCGCCTCGAGCTCACCTTCGAGTTCAATAACGCGAGGAACGTCAACCGGCGCCACGCTGGCCCTCCTGGCGGCCGGCGAATCCGGCTCTTCGACGAAACAGACCAGCAGCAGGTCGTCGCGCTCCTGGGGCGCTGGCGTGACGACGATGCTAAACGACGATGGGCCGCCTTCGCCTTTCGTCCGGCCGCCGGGCATGAGAACCCGTCCGTTTTCCCGCAACGCTCGCTCGATGGCAGATCTTAGTTTTGTTCGCATGCCCTCGCGCGCCATGGCCATCAAATCGTACGCAGGGCGGCCTGACGCGACCTTGAGATAGCGATCAATGGGGCCTTGGAAGTGGAGACATTCGAATTTGCGGTTGATCAACACCGCAGGGGGACCATAGGCCTCCAACACCATTGTCCGACAGAGATCGGCATACTCGCCGCTGCGCTGCGAAGGCGCCGGCCCCGCTCCGACGCATACGGGTCCGCGCGGCATCGCCAGCGCTCGGCGACAAGCTGAAATCCCCAAGCCGACTGCCGCCAATCCGGCGATAGAGGCGTTCGGGTTGGGAAATAGCCGCAAATCGACCGTCGACGACCGGCACGGTCTCGGGGTTGCCGACGAGCAGCAGTCCGTCTTCCCGCAACGCAAAATGGAAGACGGAGAGAACTTTCGCTTGCGCCTCAGGCCCCAGGTAGATCGGGAGGTTTCTACACGAAATGAAATCGAGGCGCGCAAATGGCGGTTCCGCCAGCACGTCCTGCACCGTGAACACGACGCTTGCGCGCAGTTCGGCTCAGATCCGGAAGCTGTGATCCTCCTTGGAAAAGAACCGCGCCAATCGTTCTGGCGAAACCTCGGCCTCGATGGATTGCGGGTAGAGGCCGTCGCGAGCGAACGCAACCGCATCGGGATCAACATCGCTGGAGAATATCTGTAATTTGATGTCGCGCTTCGAGGCGTCGACCTGTTCGCGAAAAAGCATGGCGAGGGAGTAGGTCTCCTCGCCGGAACTGCGACCGGCGACCCAGATTCGCAGCGGCCGATCTAAGGCGTGATCGCGCACGATGTCGGGAATGACGGACTTCGCCAGAAAATCAAATACGGCCGCATCACGAAAGAAGCCGGTGACATTGATCAGCAAATCCCGGGAGAGCTGATCACGCTCGCCGGCGTCGCGACGCAGGAGGGCAAAATAGTCGGAGGGGAGTCTTGACCGCCGCGAGGGCCATTCGCGGCTCGAGCGTGCCGTGCTTGTAAAGGGTGAAGTCATGAACCGTCTTCGTGCGCAGAAGAGCAATAATGTCCGGGAGCAAATCCTGCACCGACTTTGCGCGATCGACTTCGGCGGCTCGGGCGGAGGGATCGCGCCCTGTTCGCGCTTGACCAGCGCTTCTGCGACCTTCGCCGCGCGGAGCACGAGGTCCACGGCGCCGGTAGCAACAGCGCTACGGGGCATCCCGTCGTAGTCTGCCTCGGCAATGTCCTGCGCGATGACGAAGCCGCCCTTATCCTTTACCGCCCTCACGCCGAGACTGCCGTCAGCGCCGGTTCCGGACAGCACCACGCACACAACCCGCGCGCCATATTCGGGAGCCAGAGAATTCAGCAGGAAGTCGAAGGGCAGCCGAGCGCCGTGTCGCACCTGCGGCTTTGAAAGCCGCAACGCCCCCTTGTCATCGGCCGAGAGATAGACGCCAGGCGGAATGACATAGACGCTCTCGCATTCGATCGCCATTCCGTCGGTTGCCAACAAAACCGGCATCGATGTATGGCCGTGGCCCGGGTCGAGGTGCTGCACGATGATGAAAGCCATGCCGTTGACCCCTGGCAAGAAGCCGCGAGCCTCGCGCGAATGTCTGGGGAAGCGGCCACCGGTCGATTGACTGCGCTGATTGACGCGCTGCCGTATGAGCCGGCGAGCGCCGTTCCATCAAAAACAATCGCCGCCGATCTTGTTGCGTTGCTGCCGAAGACCAGGAATGTCAGCGCGCCGGATCATGTGCTTGCGGTGGTTGGCGCGCGGCAGGCTCAGATCCGCGTCGTATTGTGCGCTCTCGTCGTATTGATTGCTCTGTCGTCCTCACCCTCTCGGTCAATCACTCGCCAGGATCTGGCGTCAGCATCGAGCCGTCAGCCTTGGCAGCTGCCGACGTCACCACGACTACGTCGCGCAGGCCTGCTCCTTAGAGGTCCGCAACGATCGCGCCGTTGGCGCTGCTCCCGCGGGCGGCGCGCCATTGTCGGCAATCGCGCGTAAGCTGTGGAATCGCCGGCGACGTGCAAATATCGTTATCGCTGGGGATCAATTGCGCGCGACTGAACGCTCTGGCGTAGCGGCGGAGCGGGCGCAAAGCGCGCCGCCGCGGCCGGGTCACGCGTGGATTCCAGACGCGAGGAGGATCGCGTCGGCGAGCAAATTTCACGCGCCAATTCTCGCGCGGTGAGAAGGTACATTCCGCCTGATGCCGGACTTGGATTTAATCACTTAGTATTCCGACGCTTCACACGGTCGACTGCGGCGGGCCCACCTACAAGAAGCGCACTCTCGACGCCGGAAGCAAGAATCGACGGGAGAAAGCGGAGCACTAAAACTGCCATGTTCTGGGGAGCTCCGCCAAAGCCCCAGAAGCCGACCGAAAAGGAGGTGCCGCACGACCTCAAAACTTGGTCTCCGTCGCCAATGATGCAGAAACCGAGAGCCTTCATCGTTTCAGGCGCACGAAGAGGCCGCGACAAGCAGTCGCTACGTGCGCTCGCCCGAAATCAGTTCAGAACCAACGACCCCGGCCATAGAAGCCGAATCCTCCAAACAAAAAAAATCACCACCAAGAGGATCAACAATGTATTCGGGTCCATGACGTGCTCTCCTGCATCTTCTCAGGCCACGTCACGTAAACAGATCACGTCGGCCTCACTGAGCTGATTATGTCGGCAAATGCGACGCCATCATAGGCTCGGAAAACACCTAGCAGGCTGTTGAAGAAGTCTCACGTTTGGCTTTGAGGAGGGCTTCGTCGCCGTTGTGATAGGCGAATTCGATCGCGATGGAGCCGTCGTCGAGCAGTTCGGCAGAGCCGTCGCCGGAGACTTCGTCCATTTCGTCGAACCCCTCCCACGTGAACCCGACCGACGACCGGCTGTATTCGATGTCGAGGCCGGCCTGGAGAGCGCCGAAGGCGATTTCGCCGCGACCGTGGTCGGTGATCGTGATGGCCGCTGGCCCACAGAGGTCGAGATGATCGCGATCCCAAAGTCGGCCTCGACGATCCGCCAACGGCCGACGAGTGTGCAGTTCGCTGGCGCGCTCATGCCGGCGTCGTCAGCAGTTTGGGCAACCGCGCCAGATTGTAGGCCGCAGCCGTGAAGGTGAAGGTCCAACCGACGCGATCGCGTCCCCGGAACTTGGTCTTCTCCTGCCCGCCGATCGTCTTCATCCAGCCGAAGGCTTCCTCGATCCGTTTGCGGATGCGCTGGCTGACGGCGTATCCGGCGTGTCGCGCGGTGCGGCCGTCGATCGCCGACGAGCGGCCGTTTGTGTTCTGCGCCACGTGCGGCGTCGTGTTCATCGAGCGCAACTCGTTGACGAAGTCCTCGGCGTCGTAGGCTTTGTCGGCGCCGACTGTGATCGCGTGCGGCCGATCGGCGCGCGGTTCGATCAGGTGCAGCGCCGCAATCCGCTCCGCGTGGCCGTCGGCCTGGGTCAGACAGGCGTCGACCAAAAGGCCGTTGCGGTTCTCCATCAGCGCATGCCCCATGAAACAGAGCTTCGCCTCCTTGCCCGGCCCCTTGCGATAGAGCCTCGCATCCGGATCGGTGGTCGAGGCGTGCGTGTCGTTCGATCGCTTCTCGCCGTGGAAATCCGTCTCCCGGTTCCGGCCGCCCGCATTGGCCGGCGGTTCGTCGCCATCCTTCGGCTTGAAGCTTTTCATCGACGCCCAAGCTTCGACCAGCGTGCCGTCGACCGAAAAGTGGTCCGTGCTGAGCAGCCGCTTGATCCGCGGCTGCGCCAGAACCGCGCTCAAGAGCTTGGCGGCAATGTCGCCTTCCAGCCGCCGATCGCGGTTCTTGGAAAATGTCGAGTGATCCCACGCCGCATCGTCGACGCCGATGCCGACAAACCAGCGAAACAAGAGATCGAACTCCAGCCGATCCATCAACTGCCGCTCCGAGCGGATCGAATAGAACGCTTGCAGGAGCATCGCTCTCAGCAATTTCTCCGGCGGAATTGACGGCCGTCCGATCCGCGAGTACAACGCCGAAAAATCGCCGGCGAGCGCAGCCAGAGCCGCGTTCACAATCAGGCGGATCGTCCGCAGCGGATGATCCTTGCCAACCCGCGCCTCGAGATCGACGCAACTGAACAGCGCCCCCGACCGTTCGTCCTCGCCTCGCATGATTCGGTCCCCGCACCTTCGCGCGGAAAGCAGAATCACATCAAAATTCCCGTGGCCAGGGACTTCTTCAACACCCTGCTAGAGGCCCTCATACCTCGTCTTACGCCGGTCGTGGATGCTGACAGAGCGCGCCTTTGGGCAGCGCGCGGAGCCAGCTGACGAGTGCGGCGAGCTTAGAGAGGACTTCGAGCCGCTTGCTCGCGCCGCCTCTGGCGCGGACCAAGCGGTCGTATCGGTGTCCCGGGCCATCCCTCGGGCAGTCCGAACAGCACGTGCATCCTCGCCCCCTCTAAAGAGCCCTCCGGGGCGTACTCATCAATCCCGAGAGGGAATGACGGGAGGGGCTTCGCCGCCCACGGATTGCGGATCAGCCGCTCCCGACGCGAGCCAAGGTTCCACGGGTCAAGCAGTTCGGTTGAGATCACAGCACTCAATCGAGCGTTCTGCACACCCTTCGGCCCCCGCCAAACGCCGTCGTCGGCGCGCTCCTCACGCTGCTCAACCCGGCCGTCCGAGAGGGCGCTCGCTGCCACACCAGCGACCCGAATAGCGCGTCAACTGCATGATGGGGATAGGCGTACATCCCGAGCGCGTTCAACGCGACGACGTAGGGATGATCGAGATCGCCGTATTTAGTTGCTTTGCCTTTCAGGGTGCTCCGTAGGTCATCGCTGGTCTTCACCGTCTGGACTGGAAAGTGCCGGATGCCGATGGTCGGACCGGCTCGATCCCGGTTTCGACGCGGAAACGCTCGAACCTTTAAGGTCAGGCCGTGTTCCTCGTGGACAAGCGGATCGATCTCCATCGCCTTGTCACCGTCGGGAGGATCCGCAACCCATTTCTGCAGCAAACTCGTCAGCCGTTTCATCGATACCTCTCCGCTCGGCTCGCCGTAGTAAGCCACACTGAGGTAGTGCGCGGGGGACTGCGCTCGCTCAATCGCTTTGAGAGCCCGCTTTAGCCTTGCCTGTGGGGCCGCCTCTTGCGCTGGTCGACCCGTCGCCAGCGCGCACTCCAGATATGCCGACGGCCCTCGACGGTCTCTATTAGGAAGTCTGGCCTCTTCTCCGTGTGGGACAGCTTCGGTTCTACATTGGCGACGCGATGTCCACGAGTGGTTACCAGTTTGTGGATGAACAATTCAAAAAACGCCGAGAGGTGCGCATCGTCGTTCAAGGATCGAAAGCGAGAGATGAGGTTGTCGCGCGAAGACGCCGGATAGCGCGCGAGCCATTGGTCCACCAGCTGGCGGACGCGGCCCGTCTCCGGATCGGCGCCCTCGTCCTCGCCGACGAGCGGATCGCCCTCATCCTCGCTCTCATCCGCTTCCTCGGCGGCGTCGTCGGGCGCGGGCGCAAGATAGCCGGCGAGATACCAGCGCGACGGGTTTTCCTTCAGGCGTTCGTCCTGGAGGTCGGAATCGCCAGGCCCGGGGCCGATCAGGTCGCGTCGGAGGGTGTCGACGAGGCGGGCGCGGACATCGACGCAGGTCATCATGGGCGCCTCGGTCCTTCCAAAATCGCCATCTGGTTCAGGGCCTCGGCGTGCCACTTGGCGGTATAGTTGGTCCGCAGGGACTCTTTCGGCCTGAAGCCAACGTCGGCCAGCAACGTTTCTAGGGCGACGAGGCGATCGCGCAAACCGAGGCGCACGCCGAGCCGCAAACTCGCTTTGTCCGGCCCGCACAGCACCCAGGCGTCGCTGCGCGTCAGCGCATGCGCCCAAAGCGACCGCTCGCCGATGTCCAGCGACGAAAAAAGCGGATCGCGCACGGCGGCGGCGGCCAGCTCCCGGCTATCAACTGGATGAATGGCCGCAAGCGATGTGAGCAATCGGCCCTTTTCGATCTGCTGCACGGCGCGTCGACGCTGGAAGCCAGTCTGAGTTTCGATCACGCAATCTTCTACCGTTTCGACCCGATATCCACCTGCGAGCGCCTTCCATGCGGAGACCCGCCAGCATTCCAGGATCACGTTTGTGTCCGCTAGGACAGGTCCATTGTGTCGAGCCATTGGCCGCTCATAGTCTTTACAGATCGAGCGGCGCTTCGACCGAGTAACGGGCGAACAGGTCTCTCAAATCATCAATCGTAAGGTGCAGAAGATCCGCAATGCGCCGAGCGGAGACCCGGCCCTCGTCGATCGCTTGCCCGAGCACCTCCATGAATGGCTTCGAGAACAGGGGCGGCAGCTCGCTGTCCGGCCTTCGGGCCGGCCTTCGAATGGCGTCAGCGGAGATTTCCCGCGCCCGGGCGGGGTCAAGGTTTCTCAGCGCGACAAGCCGCCATTTCAAGGCTGTGGCGGTGACTTGCAGCCTGTCTGCCGTCTCCTTAAGCCACCGAACGACGCTATCCGTTTGAGGCCGCGGTGTGCGGCGGGCCGGGATGTCGGGGGTGGCAAAGCCACCGGTCTGAAAACCAAGGATCATTCCGCTCGATTCGGAGGCCGACCTGCTGGATCGAAATGGCGGTGGCCTATGGGTCTGCGAAGTTGGCAAATTGATCTCATCAAGGCCGAACTGCCGGAGACTGGCTTCAGGCATGAGTAGGGCCGAGGCGAAACTGTTCGCGAGTTGCTCGACCCGAATCTTGCTCGTCTCCGTCGCTTCCTCGAGATGCTCGGGAGGCATCGCGTCCCAGGTGAGGATGTGAAATAGCTCGTGGGCGAGATCGAAGTTGCGGCGGCCTGCAACCTCGCGACGGTTTATGAGCACAACATCGAGGTCGGGAAGGCGGCAGGCGGCGCCGGAGACGCCGTCGATTGCGTTCACCATGAGCACCAGAATGCCGAGCTTCTGCTCCATGGCCTCCGGCAACTTCTCGGCCGGAACTGCACCGAGGTCGAAATCCTTCGCGAAACGCTCGCCGGCCGCCATCACCTCCTCATAGGTGCTCCTCGGCATGAGCTTCAAAGCGTGACGGAGGATCGGACCGGGCCTGCCGGTCTGGCCGGCGAGCGCCCGGTTCGCCGCAATCCATCCCCCCGCGATGCGCTCGAAGGGCTTGATGCTTTCCGGCCCGACCCGAGAATCCCGCCGCCACGAGAACTTGCCTTCGCCGGCGAGCTGGAACGGGTCGGTGAAATAATCGAGCGGAGCGTCAAGCTTCTCGACCGCCAGCAGGAGTTCTTCGGCCGAGACGCGACGCTCTCCGGTCTCGATCGCCGAGATGGTCTGACGATCCTTGAAGCCGAATAGGCGTGCAAGCTCGTCCTGGGAGAGCTTACGCTCCTCCCGCAGCGCCTTGATTCGCGCTCCAATTAGGTTCGTTGTCATCTGGCCTTGCCTCGAAATCGCGTCGCGTTGGCCCCGAAACCCGGTGGTCCGCAACTGCGCGACCAAGCCGGCTTTGTTCCAGCTTTTCAATCGGCTAGGCGTCGAATTCTTCACTTTCAACCGCCAGCCGGTCCCCAAGATAATCTTGCGGATCAGAAAATGCAAGAATTTGTTGCGTCGCCGATTGCGCGGGCTTGCCTGCCCGCCCGGCCGGTCGTTCAGAGAGCCGGTCATCAACCCTTACAAATGACGGACGTCGAGCGCGCCGCCCCATTTGGCGTTCAGGTAGTCGCAGACGAGGCGGCGGTGGCAGTGATGGGGCGTGGCCTCGGAGCAGAGCAGGCACGCGCCGTCGAACATGTCGGCTTTGAAGCGCTCCTCGATCTTGCGCTCCGCCATCAGCGCGAGGAAGCGCTCCTCGTAGCCGCGCCAATCGAGGTCCTCTTTCCTGTAGGCTTTGAGCATCGGATCGGTCGGCGCTAGCAAGGGCTGGTGGACGTAATCGACGCCTCCCATCTTCTTCAGGAAATAGGCGAGATCGTAGGCCTTGGCGAAGCCTGCGAGCTGCGACGTGTTGTGCAGGCGCACGTCAAAGACCTTCTTCACCCCGCTGGCGAAAATCCGTTCGAAAAACCGTTCCGCCGTTGTCTTGGTGAACCCGATCGTCGCGACGCTCGCCTTTTCCACGCCCTCACTCCGCCGCCATTGGGTTCCGCGGATCGGGCTTCGGTTCCGCGAACGCCACTTTTCGCGCGCGCTCGCGATAGGCGGCCGCCAATTGCTCCTCGCCGGATGCGAACATGTCCCGCGCGTTCTGGCCGGCAAGCTCCAAAAGCCTGCGCTCGATCTGCGTATGCGGGACGACTTTCCCGTCGTCGAGGATGTGGCCGACGCGCACCCCGCGCTCCGCAAGAGCGCGTCCGACCAGCAGACATCGGTGGCAATCAAGCGGGTCGCGTTCGGAACAGAGAAGCGCGATGCGATAGGTCTTCGCGCCGTTGATGACGCGTTCGAGGCCCGCCGCGAATTCCGGCGTGTTCGCCATTTTTTCGTAGTCGGCCACGCCGTCGCAGTGGAGAGCCCGCACCTCGGGCCGGCCGCCGAGTTCCTTCCCAAGGAAGACGTAAGAGACGCCGTCCAGCCGGAGTTCCTCGCGGAGTTGATCCTCACTGAAATGCGGGAACCGCCGCGAACGGGGGGATGAGCGCACGTCCGCGATCGCCGTGACGTTGGCTTTTCGCAACAGCGCAAGGAAACGCTCATATGGAAGCGTGGAGTGTCCGATCGTCAGAACCTCAATCGTTTCCACACCAAATCTCCTAGTTCGGACTGCGCAGTTGACCTCTCACGGCTTCACAAAAATACCGGCGATCAGCTTGTATGCATATCCGTCCCACGGCTCCCCCAAGCTGATGCACAATATGGCGTTTCCCACGGTGAAGATACCGTCTGGGCCAGCAAATAGCTGCCGCTCCACAACTGGATCGGTTACAGCGAGACGGTACTCCTCGACTCCCAGGCTGAATCGCCCTCTCACCTTGCGCTTGGCGTTCCAGAACGCCGCGCCTTCAATGCTGATCGAAACGCTGAGGTCGTTGACCGCGATAAGGCGCAGCGAACTCCCCAGTTGGTTCGCGAAGGCCTCGTCGACGCGGTCGTGCAGGCCATTATAGGTCGACGATCGGTTGTCCCACAGCGGGGATATCGGATCGACTGCCGCTTCCAACTCATCCCAGGTTGCGTCCCGCTCTTTCGCCCAGTAGTAGCCTTCGTCGATGAGGTGGTTTTCCGCCTGGAAGCCACTCGGTCGGGGCTCGATCATCGGAATATGGACAACGTCAAGCAGCTCTGGATCTTGCCCGTTTTGAAATCGGCGTTCCTCTTCCGATAATTCGCCAGTCGGTCGCGCGCTCACCGGCCTAATCCAACCGCCGATCCTATTTCCATTTATCTCTTTGCCGGCCACACACCGCCCAGAGATCTTGCGGTAATTCGCTAAGCAAATGATGGTCTTAACGTAGTTAGGAGCCATTACGATCGACCACACCCTGCTTCCCAATTCCTCAAGGCAGAACCTCGTATTTCCAGCCGAAGTAGGAGTAGAGAAACTCCCCGCCCTCCTCCTTGTCCGTCAGCTTGGCCTGGATCCGGAACTTCGTGCCGACGGGATAGTCGCGGCCGAGCTGCTTGGGGCACTCGACCCTCATGCCCGGCGGAAAGCCTTCGGCCCGGATGGGGCGAATGTGGACGTCGCCGTGAAGCCCGGAGCCGCTCTCGCGGTAGCTTTCGACGACGACGTATCGATAGGATTCTTCAGGCTTCGCCATCCCGTGCCCCTCGCCTTGCAGTCGCTGTTCCGCCGAGTTCTCAGCGTTATGCTGCTTCCAGAATCAATGTCGAACCAGGATCGTCCTCGAAGTAGCGATCGCCTCCGCTTAGCTTCTTGCAAAACGTGTCAGCCAGGATCGAGCCAATGCGCACCATGTCAGCCTGATAAAGTGAAAGCGTTAGAACGTCTTTTGACTTCCTCTCCACAGGGAAAACGATCTTGAAACCGGCGAGGTGCGTGCGGTCACTCGTGCGCGACGGCTTGTGCAGCGGTCTTATCGTGCGCCCATCCCCATGGGCGAGAGCGTCTCGAAGCCACTTCAAAAACTGCTCCGCGCTCATACCCTCAAAATCTGTGTTGATCGTTTCGGGAACGAAATCCGAGACGTCCCGCTCTTGAGCGCGGCCGAAACGTGGACGCGCTTTCGAGAGCGACCAGGGCGGATCGCAGATGCCGGTAACTCGGAGGGCTTCGCGTGCTTCCCTCGCCGCATGGTCAGCTTGATCGAACCACGGAGGTCTGCTCACCGCGTCGCCGCCGACCCAGGCGCGCTGCTTGGTCCAGAGGAGAATGGCGCTGAACAGCGCGAAAGACTGGGTCACGTTGAACTTGGTCTTCGGTGGCGCGTGGAGCATCGCCTTGAAGCGATTCACGATCGCCCATTCCACGTGTTCGTCAGAAATGCCTCCCATGGGCAGACCCCTTAAGTTTCCTCGCGTTCGTCCTCAGTCTCGTCGTGATCCGCACGGCCCATCCCCGGCGCGATGCCGAGGCAGACTTCTTCGGCGTGGCGTTCGGCGTTGAGGGCGAGGAGGCGGGCGAGGACTTGGTCGCGGAAGGCGGAGGGCCAGAAGAGGCGGCCCTGATAGGTATGGTCGTCCTCGTTGGTCTCGTCGAGGAAGACGGGTTCGGCACGGTCCGCGAGGTTGTTCCAGCCTGCGGCGTCGTCCGGCGTGCTCGCCGAGGCGGCGTAGGCGCGCAGCACGGCCTGGTCCATCTCGGCGTGGAGTTCGCGTAAGGTGACGAGCTCGGGGGATTGCTCGGCGGGGTCGTGGAAGCGGTTGTAGGTTTTGGTCAGGCCCTCGTTGCGGGCGAGCATCAGAGTTCCCCGCAAGTGTTCATAGCGCTTCGCAACCGCTGCCGACGATGAATTGTCGTCAAAATGCAGAGGAAAGGGATAGGTCTCGAAGCAGTCGGTATGTGAATAATTCAAGGCGTCTCCTAGCGTAGAGCTAAAATATCTAGCCCATACCTCGTGCAACCGACACTGCAGAAAGGCAAACCAGCAGGTGCCTTCCGCCGCAAGAACGCATAGCTTGTGAGAGAACGCTTGCCTTGCAGATATCTTCGCTAAAGCTAAATGTGTAGACACGATGGATAGCGCGTAAACGTTCTCAAACCCCTCTATAGTGTCATATAGTTTTTTTGCACGACGAGGATGCAGCCACCACGTCCTAGCGCGTGACTCGCTCCAGTCGCTTCCCTGTCTCACCCTTGTTAGCTGAGGCCGGACAGTTCGATCCAATAGACTCATCGTCTCTGGCCACCTTGCGCGGCAAAGTTCTTCTGTACGTTCACCAAAATTGACTACGAATCGTCGGGAGAGCTGCCTTGGATCGAAATTAAGTTCCTCGCCACCAATAAGGGGAAATATGCACTCCGCTGCGGTGGGTTCTCGGTGAAGGAGAAACTCCATATCCGAGACTGAGAGAGTTCCCCCTTTTTTGAACCTAGATCGTCGAATGTAAAACCAGGAGAACCAACAACCATGCCGTGAAATGAAATACCCTGGTTTACGCGAAGGACCTTTGGAGAATCATCCTGAAAGCCAGCAACTAGATACGCGGATATTCTTTCGACTGGCATTTTGTCTATAATCACGCGTTTAACGCTGGCTTTGGTTTTAGCAACGTTGATAGACGAGACAACGACCGCGGCTTCTCCAGGCCAAGGTATCCGCCTGACGGCGTTAGTGATCACCGCCCCGCGATCAAGCAGCGCGCGAAGCCCCGTTTCGCGGGTGTCGCCCTGCCCAATCGTATTAGTTGCCAAGAACCCGAAGCATCCATCACTGCGGGTTAACGCAAATGCTCGCAAGAAAAAGAAGGCGACTAAGTCCGCGTTCTTAGAGCCTCCATATGCCCGGTTGAAAATCCAACTAAGATACTCGTTGCCGAATTCCGACGCGATGCGCTTCCCTCCTAGGAATGGCGGATTGCCAATAATCGCATCGAACCCTGGATTCTCTCTCGCAAAAACCTCTGGACACTCCACCGCCCAATGAAACGGCGATAACGGATGCTCGCCCGTCCGCAGGCTCGCCACCGCCTCGCGCAGCGCGTCCCACTTCACCGGGCTTCCCGACACCCAGCTCTCGATCGTCGCGCGCCGTTTCTCCCTGGCCTTCGGCTTGTCCTCGGCGAAGAAGGCCGAGATCACCGCGTCGCCGAGCGTGCGCACGTCGGCGACGACGCCTTCGATCGCGCGATGCTTGCCTTCAAGGATCGCCCGCGCCATGTCGTCGGGCGCGGACTGAATCTCCGCCCGCGCCCGCGTCGCCTGCTCGACCCGGTCGGCGACGAATTTCCTGAACAGCGGCAGGCCCGGCTTTGAAACGTCCCAGTGCAGCGCCGCGATCTGCTTCGCGTCGAGCCCGACGAGGCTGTCTCCGCTTTTCAGCGTATGATCGAGGAAGGTGAATTCGTGGTCGCGGGCGAGGGTCGCGAGCCAGAGCGACAGTTTCGCCAGCTCCACCGCGCGCGGGTTCTTGTCGACGCCGTAGAGGCAGCGTTGCGCGACGAGGCGGCGGGCGTGCAGGGGCTCGTCCTCGTCATCGGGGATTTTCGGCCGCATCTCGGGCCAGCGCCGCCAGGCATCGACGAGCCGATCGCCGAGCGCCCGGCAGGCCTCGACCAGGAACGCGCCGGAGCCCATCGCCGGATCGCAGATTTTTAGAGCCAGCACGTCCTCGGGCCGCGCGTCCAGCCCGATGCGCTCGAAGGCGGGCTCCAGCGCGTGGCGGACGATCGGCTCGGTCAGCGAGCGCGGCGTGTAATGGCTGCCAGTGCGGCGGCGCTCGTCGGTCGGCTGCAAGAGCGGCGTTGCCGGCGGCGACGGATGCCCGCCCGGCGAGCCGCGCTCGTCGACGATTGCGCGCAAGGCCGCGAGCGCCTCGGCAGAACCTTTCGCCGCCGCGAGCGCCTTGGCGACCCTGTCCGGGAGCGCGTTGCGGCCGGCCTCCTCCTTGAGAAACTTCTGCCGCTCCGCGCCCTTGACGGCCGCGAGCGCGGCGAGGTCGATGAAGACCGGCGTGCGGTCGTTCTTGCCGGCCTTGATGGCGATCGCCGGCCCCGCCCGCGTCTCGACGGCGAAGCCCATCACCGTCTCGTACACGCTGCCGATCTGCTCGACGTCGAGCGTGCGGTAGGAGAGCTTTTCGCCGTCGACCGTGATCAGCGCGTCGAGAATGCGCAAAATCGAGCCGTCCGACACTGGCGCCGGCGCGGGCGGGTCGCCTGGCCGCTCCTGCCCTTGCAGGAACGGATAGACCGCGGGGTCGAACAGCCGCCCGCCGCGGCCGCGAACCCAGCCCGTGCGGTCGCCGTGATGGACGAGGCTGAAGAGCGCGAGCAGCCGCCCCCAGGCGCCGCGCCGCTCGTCCATCGTGTCGGGATGATGCGCGCGATCGTCGAGCAATTGCGCATAGAGCGAGCGGACGCCGTAGCCCTGCGCGTAGAACGCCCGCGCCTCGGCGTCGGTGCGCGACGGGATGAGATCGCGGTCCTCGGCGTAGAGCAGGAACACGAGCCGCAGCAGGACGACGAGCAGCCCGTCGTACAGTTTCTCCGGGTCGTCGCGGGCGAGCCGTTCGATGCGCTCCCGGTCGGTCGCGTGCAGGCCGCGCAGAAGCTCGTGCAGCGCGCCGAGCACCTGCGCCGCGAGCCGGGTCGAGACCTCGGCCTGCGCCTCCCGGCTCGCCTTCAAGAGCGCCGGCAGACGCCGCTCGGGCGCGTCGTTATGCAGCCGAAACGACGACAGCAGTAGCTTCAGGCCGCCAAGCATCGGCCGCCCGCCGACCTCGGCGAGGGAGCGGATCGGGAAGCTCAGCCAGCCGCTCGTCTCGCCGCGCGGGGCGTAGATCAGCCTCAGTTCCTCGTCGGCGATGAGGAGGCCGATCGGGATCTGCTTTTCGCGCAGGAGGCGCTCGAAGCGCTGGTGCGGCGTCGCCTCCCAGCCTTTGAGCGCGGCGCGCTCGTCGGGCTTCACGCCCGGGGGCTCGATGCGCACCAGCATTTGCCAGCGGCCGTCGGGGTCGACGACCGCCCAGTCGGGCGCAATCTCGGTGTCGCTCTCCTCGACCTTCAGAAACAAGTCTTCCGGCAGCGCGGGTCCGCCGGGCGCGCCAGCGACCTGCGCCACGCGCCAGCCGAGCAGGCCGGCGAAAAAGGCCCAGGGGTCGCGCAGCGCGCGCGGGTCGGCGGCCTTCCCGTCGTAGGGCTTCGGCGCAATGAACGCCCTGGCCGCCTCTGTGTCGGCGCGCGTCTGGATTTCGCGGGTGAGCCCATATCGGGCGAGCACGATCGGGGCGACAACGAGGCCGACCGGCTGAACGTAGCCAAGCCATTCGTCGTTGTGGTCGATCCCGGCCATCAGTTCCCCTCCGGCCAGAGATAGACAAGCCCGATCGTTCCAGCCGCTCGGCAACGACGTCGTAGCCGGCGCGGACGCGCTGCGGCTCCTGCTCGATGTCCTTCGTGAGCTTTTCGATCTTGCCCTTCCAGCGCCGCTGGTCGCGCCTTCGCTGCTCGGCCTCGGCGTCGTCGAACAGCGAAAGCTGCGGGTCATCCGGCTCGGCCTCGGCCTTGGCGACGCGCGCACGCTGATCTTCGAGGAGGCGACGAATTGCCTTGGCTTCGGCGTCGCCGACGGCGGCGAGTTCGCGCACCGCCTCGGCCTTGCGGGCCTCGGCGCGGCGCTTCAGTTCCGGTTCGAGGTCCCCGGCGTCGCGCGCGGCGTAAGGGCGGACCCGTTCGATGATGGCTCGAGCGGGCGAACGCGGGTGGTTGAACGCCTGGTCGAGTTGTTCGAGGGTCGCGGCCTCCCGCACCGCGCCGAACGGCTTCAACGCAGCCTGTTCGGTCCGCGACTTGGTCCAGGCCGCGGTGACGAGCAGGATTTCCTCATGCAGGCGGGCCGCGCCCGCGCCGTAAAGCGCAAGCCGCCCGATGAAGACCACGCGCGGCTGCGCGCCGGGCCCGATGACGACCGACGCGCGCGAGAGGCCCGAGGCGAAGCCCTGGCTCAGGAAGCGCGATATGAGGCGGCGCACGAGCCGATGCTCCAGGTGGAGCTGAAGGACGCCCTCGACGTCGACGCCGTCGTCGGTCAGCGCCGGGCGGAACGAGACCGCGCGTAGCGGCGCGTCGGCGCGCCAGTCCTTGAGCCGTTCGGATCGTCTGCGGCGGCGGATTCTCAGATCGTCGAGCGCTTCGGCCCAGCCGTGGCCGACGAAAGCGAGATCGTTGGGATCGAGGCGGAAGAGCGCGACGCCGTTGATCTCGCCGGCTCTCGCGGCTTCGAGCGAGGCGCCGGCGCGGGCCATCGCCTCGCCGACGACCTTTTCCAGCATGTCGGGATCGACGCCGACCCGCTCGCGCGACTCCTCGCGCAGCTCGCGGAGTTTGTCCAATTCCTCGGCCTGACGGGCTCGTCTCGCCGCGGTCTCGTCGTCCATCTCGGCAACGGCAGTTGTTTCGAGGCGCTCGTCGGAGGCTTCATCAATCTCGCGAGCCTGGTCTCTTGGCCGCCAGATGCCTTCGCGCTCGAGCCGCTCGCACAGCCGCTGGCCGATGACCTGCCCGGCCGAGCCAAGCTGCTCGCGGATGCGCTCGGTCTTTCGGACGAGCGCGCGCAGGACGACGTCTTCGGGACGCTGCTCGTAGTCGAAGTAGCGGCACCAGACCTGCGGCGACGGCTGAAGCTTGCGGTCGATGCGGCCATTCCGCTGTTCAAGCCGCGCCGGGTTCCAGGGCAGATCGACATGAATGAGATCGTGGCAGCGCATCTGGAGATTGATGCCTTCGCGCGCGGCGTCGGTGCAGATGAGAATGCGCAGCGGATCCGCGGCCGGGTCGGAGTTGAAGCGACGTTTCAACTCCTCGCGGCGTTCGGTCGAGGTCGCGCCAGTGAAGACCGCGATGCGATCGTCGGGCGCAAGGTCGTCTAGCGCTTCGGCGATCTGGATTTCAAGCCAGCGGCGGGTGTCCTCGTATTCCGTGAAGAGAACCAGCTTCCGATCGTTCCAGCGTCCGTCCGAGATCATGTGGCGGCGAATCCACGACGCGAGCACTCGTAAGCGCGCGTCCGGCTCCTGGGCGTGCCTGCGGGCGAGCCCGAGCATCCCGTCGACCAGGGCGAGGTTGGCGGCGCCCGCGGCGAGCGCGCCGGCCGCCTCAGCGGCTTCGGACTCCTCGACCGCGATGAAGCGCTCGCCCTCCAAAGGATCATCCGACTCGTCCTCGGGCTCGGCGCCGCCTTGCACGAACGCCTCCGCCATCGCAGTCGAGGCGGCTGCGTTCGCTTTCGCGAGCCCCTTTCGGTGAACTTCCAGCGTCTTCGCGAAGGCGGCGATCGACGACAGCAGTCGCTGCTGGAGCCCGACAAACGAGAGCCGAAGGAGCCCAGCGTCGCGAGCCCCCACGTTCGCCGACTTCGCCCGCAGCGTCTCGCCATAATTCAGGAGCTTGCGCGACAGCAGCAGCTCCGGCGCGTCGCTCGGCAGATCCTTGATGACGAAGGCCTCGACCTTCCGCTCTGGAAACTTCGCCCCAAAGTAACGAAGGTTCGACTTCAGCCGCCGCACCATAATCGGATCGAGTTCGCGCGGCTTCACTGGGACGCCGCTCGTGAAGCGCTGAGGGTCGAGAATTTCGAGGAGCGCGGAGAACGAATTGCTGTGGCCGTTGTGGGGCGTCGCCGACAGGAACAGGCGGTGCTCAAATCGCTCGGCGAGCCCCCGGATCGCCCGGGTGAACTGGCTGTCGACCGCATAGCGCGAGCCGCTCGCCGGGGCGGCGTGATGCGCCTCGTCGAGGATCAGTAAGGTGCGCGGCCGGAAGTCGCCGAGGAGGTCGCGCAGGCCGCCGACATAGGTCTCGTCTGACATCAGGGAGTGGGAGATGAGAAAGCGAGACCCGGCCGCCCAAGGGTTCGCGCCGTAGCCCCGCTCGCGTCGGAGGACCGTCAGATAGTCGCGGTCGATGATCGTGAAGGCGAGGCCGAATTTCGCTTCGAGTTCGCCCTGCCACTGTCGGACCATGCCGGCGGGCGCAGCGACGAGGACAAAATCAATCCGCCGGCGCAGCAGCAGCTCGCGCAGGATGAGCCCCGCCTCGACGGTCTTGCCCGCGCCGACGTCGTCGGCGATTAGCAGGTTCACGCGCGGGAGACGGAGCGCCTTGCGCAGCGGGAGAAGCTGATAGGCGTCCTGGTGAATGCCAGCCCGGAACGGCGCCTGAAAAAGGTCGCGGTCGGCCGCGGTCGCAGTGTTCCACCGCAGCGTGCGCAGACAGGCGGAGAAAACGCTCGGATCGTCGGTGCCGACCTTCGAGACGTTGACCCATCCTTCATCGGCTAGGATTTCCGCGTCGAGCTCGGCGTCCCAAAGGACCGAGACCGCCTCGCCCTGAGCGTCGTCGTCGATGCAGGCAAGGCGGACTGTATTCAGGCCGGCGACAAAGGGGCCGTCCTCGACGAGCCAACGGCGCGACCGAACGCGAACAAACTCCCCAGTCTGCGGTGAACTCCTCACCTGCGCCCCTCGCTGGATTTTACCGCTCTCTCGCGCATTGGATCAAACGGGGAGCGTTTGCGCAATCGGCAGCACGACGAGACGCGTCGTGTCGGATGTGGGGCGACACGGAGCGTGGCTCCGTCAACGTGGCGGGCAACTGTGAGCTGTGACCGCAGCCGAGTCCGCAAAAGGGCCGCAACTATTCCGGGGCCCCATACTACCGACGCTACTCCGCGATATCCGGCGGCTTCCTTTCAAATAGTTAGAATGCGCTCAGATCGGTCGAGGAAGGAGACGCTCTAAGCAAAAACGGCCCCGCAGGACCGCTTTAAAATTCTTGATTTGTATTGAGAAAATTTGGAGCGGGCGAAGGGATTCGAACCCTCGACCCCAACCTTGGCAAGGTTGTGCTCTACCCCTGAGCTACACCCGCGTCCGTTGGCGGCGGCGCCGCCGGCCGCGCTTATGACGCAATGATAACCAGAATGCAACACCCACGCGGTTAGACCCCTGGCGCAAGTTGCGCCGGGCTGCGCACGCGAGCTTGATTTGAACCGATGGTTTCTCCGTGCCAAGCCTGACCGGCAATGTGAGCGTTAGGGATGAATGAGGCTCTCAAACCGGACGAAGTAACGCAGCGCTCGGCTCCGGCGCCTGTGCGAGCCGGCGATTGTGGAGACCGCGCCTCGGCGACGACGGAATTGGCTGTTATGGATCGTGATCGTTGCGGCCCTGGCCGCGGCGGCCGTCTTCGCGTGGAAGAAGTACGAGAACGCCGCTCCATCCGCCAACCGGGAGGAAAGCTCTGGCCGACCGGCGCAGCCGCCGCAAACCGTGCGCGTGGCGCCGGTCATAGTCGGCGACATGCCGCTGACCATCGACGCCCTGGGGACCGTGACGCCGTTCGAGACCGTGACCATCCGCACCCAGATCGCCGGAACGTTGCAGAACGTCGGCTTCACCGAAGGCCAGACGGTCAAGGCAGGGCGACTTCATCGCCCAGATCGATCCGCGCCCCTATGAGGCGGCGCTGGCCCAGGCGCAGGGGCAATTGGCCAAGGACCAGGCGCTCTTGGGCCAGGCGCAGGGCGACCTCGCCCGCTATCCAGCAGCTCGCCAAGCAGGATTCGATCGCCCATGCAGCAGGTCGCCGATCAGATTGCGCTGGTCGCCCAGGACAAGGCCGCGATCGCCGCCGACCAGGCGATGGTCAAGACGGCCGAACTCAACGTCGCCTACACCCACATCGTTTCGCCAATCACCGGCAGGGTGGGCCTGAGGCTCGTCGATCCGGGAAACTATCTGCAGCCCTCCGACGCCAGCGGCATCGTCGTCATCACCCAGATCGATCCGATCAGCGTCGTGTTCACGACGCCCGAGACCAATTTGCCGCGCATCTCGGCGCGGCTCAATTCCGGCGCCGAGCTTCCGGTCACGGTGCTCGACCGGGACAATGTCCATGCGCTGGCGACCGGCACGCTCACCACCTTTGACAGCCAGATCGACGTGACCACCGGCACCATCAGGATGCGCTCGACGTTCGACAATCCCAAGGGCGTCCTGTTCCCGAACCAGTTCGTCAACGTCCGTCTTCTGGTCGACACCATGACCGGCGTGACGCTCGCGCCCAATCCGGCGATCCAGCTCGGCGCGTCGGGCAATTTCGTCTATCTCCTCGACGACAATGCGACGGTCTCCAAGCGCGACGTGGTCATCGGACCGACCGACGGCAAGCACACCGTGATCACCTCGGGTCTCAAGGCGGGCGACAAGGTGGTGATCGACGGCGTCGATCGTCTGCGCGACGGCGCCAAGGTCAAGGTCGTCGACAATCCGCCGACCGCCGCGGCGCAGGGGTCCGGGCAGGGCCAGGATCAGGCCGGCGGCCGATCGGCGGCCGACCCGGCCGGGTCGGCCAACGGCGAGGGCCGCCATCATCGGCGTCGCAGCGGCCAGCCCGACGCAGGCAAGGGTTCCCCCGCTTCGGGCGCGGCTTCTTCGACCGCGCCGGCGCCAGCCGGAGCGGCGACACCGAGTCCGGCGCCCTCCGCTCCGACCACCCAGAACCGCGCGCCTGCCGGCCCATCGACACAGAATCCGGCGCCAGCCGGCGCGGCGCAGGGCGCGGCGCGATGATGCCGCCGCGGCTCAGGGCGGGGCGGTGAACCCGTCCCGCATCTTCATCGATCGTCCGGTCGCGACCAGTCTCCTGATGATCGCGATTCTGCTCGTCGGAATCATGGCCTTTCGCTTCCTGCCGCTCTCGGCCCTGCCCGAGGTCGACTATCCGACGATCCAGGTCCAGACCTTCTATCCAGGCGCGAGCCCGGAGGTGATGACTTCGGCGGTGACGGCGCCGCTCGAGCGGCAATTCGGCCAGATGGCGAGCCTGAGCCAGATGATGTCGCAGAGCTCCGCCGGCGCCTCGGTCATCACCCTGCGGTTCGGCCTCGACATCGGTCTCGACATCGCCGAACAGGAAGTGCAGGCGGCGATCAACGCCGCCGGCAATCTCCTGCCCGCCGATCTGCCGGCGCCGCCGATCTACGCCAAGGTCAATCCGGCCGACGCGCCGATCCTGACGCTTGGCGTCGCTTCGGACTCGATGAAGCTGACCGAGGTCGAAGACATCATCGAAACCCGCCTGGTGCCGAAATTGTCGCAGCTCCCCGGCGTCGGCCTGGTCTCGATCTCCGGCGGGCAGAGGCCTGCCGTCCGCATCCACGTCAATCCGCTCGCTCTTTCCGCCATAGGCATCAACCTCGACGATCTGCGTACGACGATCGCCAACCTCAACGTCAACACGCCGAAGGGAAATTTCGACGGGCCGGCGCAAGCCTCGGCGATCAACGCCAACGATCAGATCCGCGACCCGAACGATTACGCGAAATCGGTCATCGCCTACCGCAATGGCGCGCCAGTCCGGCTCTCCGATGTCGCGAGGGTTGAGATCGGTCCGGAGAACGGTCGCCTGCGGGCCTGGATGAACACGACGCCGGCGCTGATCGTCAACATTCAGCGCCAGCCCGGCGCGAACGTCATCAAGGTCGTCGACAGCGTCAAGGCGATTTTGCCGACGCTTAGCGCGTCGTTGCCGGCGACGATCACCGTCAAGCCGTTGACCGACCGCACGGTCACCATCCGCGCTTCCGTTGAAGACGTCGAATTCGAGCTTGCGCTGGCGGTCGGCCTGGTCGTGCTGGTCATTTTCCTGTTCCTGCGCAATATCCCGGCGACCATAATCCCGAGCCTGTCGGTGCCGCTATCGCTGATCGGCGCGCTGGCGATCATGTACCAAGCCGGCTTCAGTCTCGATAATTTGTCGCTGATGGCCCTGACCGTCGCGACCGGCTTCGTCGTCGACGACGCGATCGTGGTTATCGAAAATATCGCCCGCTTTCTTGAACAAGGCGACAGTCCGCACGACGCGGCGATGAAGGGTTCGGCGCAGATCGGCTTCACCATCATTTCGCTAACCGTATCGCTGCTTGCGGTTCTGATCCCGCTTCTCTTCATGGGCGACGTGGTCGGGCGGCTGTTCCATGAGTTTGCGATCACGCTCGCCTCCGCCATCGTCATTTCCGCCGGGGTCTCCCTGACCCTGGTGCCGATGCTATGCGCCAAGCTGTTGCGGCCTCGGGGCCGCGGCGGCGAGGCCAGCGGGGGACGGTTCTTCCAGGCTTTGACCCGTTTCTACGCCGCGACGCTGCGCGTCGTGCTCGATCATCAGGGCGTTGTGCTGCTGATAGCGCTCGGCACGTTTCTGCTCACCGGCTACCTCTATATGACCATCCCGAAGGGGTTTTTTCCCATCCAGGACACTGGCGTCATCCAAGGCGTGACCCAGGCGGCGGAGGCGATTTCGTTCGACCAGATGGCCGACCATCAACAGGCGCTGGCGAAAGTGATCCTGGCCGATCCGGACGTCGAAAGCCTGTCCTCCTTCATTGGGGTCGACGGCTCGAACATCACGCTCAACTCCGGCCGTTTCCTCATCAACCTCAAGCCGCATGCGAAGCGCAAGGCGACGGCGAGCGAGGTCATTAGGCGGCTGCAACAGGAAACCGCGAGCGTTCCGGGCATCGCGCTGTTCATGCAGCCCGTGCAGGATCTGTCGATCGACACCGCCGTCAGCGCGACCCAATATCAGTTCACGCTTGAGAACCAGGATCTGGCGACGCTGCAGACCTGGACGCCGAAGGTGCTGCAGCGCCTCAGCCAGATTCCCTCGATCGTCGATGTGGCCAGCGATCTGCAGCCGGACGGCCGTTCGGTGATCGTCGATCTCGACCGCGCCAATGCGGCGCGGTTCGGCATCACTCCCGCGATCGTCGACAACGCGCTCTACGACGCCTACGGCCAGCGCATTATCTCGACCATCTTCACCCAGAGCAACCAATACCGCGTCATCCTCGATGTCGATCCGACGATGGCGACTTCGGTGAAATCGTTCAATTCGATCTACCTGCCGTCCGCGGCCACGACCGCCGGCCAGACGCCGCTCGGATCGGTCGCCAATTTCACCGTCAAGACTTCGCCCCTGCAGATTTCGCACCTGAAGCAGTTTCCGGTGACGACGATATCGTTCAACCTCGCGCCGGGCGGATCGCTCGGCGAGGCGGTCGACGCGATCGGTCAGGGGCTTGCCGACATCGGCCTGCCGCCGAGCTTCGCCGTCAGCTTCCAGGGCGCGGCGCAGGCCTTCCAGTCGGCGCTGTCGAATGAGGTGTTCCTGCTCGCGGCGGCGATTGCGGCCATGTATATCGTGCTCGGGGTGCTCTACGAGAGCTTCATCCACCCGATCACGATCCTGACCACGCTTCCGTCCGCCGGCATCGGCGCTCTGTTGACGCTCAATGCGGCCGGAGCCGGGCTCGACATCATCGGCGTCATCGGCATCGTTCTGCTCATCGGCATCGTCAAGAAGAACGCCATCATGATGATCGACTTCGCGCTCGACGCGCAGCGCGAGCAGGGACTGCCGGCGCGCGAGGCGATTTACCAGGCGTGTCTGTTGCGCCTGCGGCCGATCCTGATGACGACGGTCGCGGCGATCTTCGGCGCGCTGCCTTTGATGCTGGGAACCGGCGTCGGCTCGGAGCTTCGCCGTCCGCTGGGGCTCGCGATTGTCGGCGGTCTCGCCTTCAGCCAGGTGCTGACGCTTTATACGACCCCGGTCATCTATCTGTTCTTCGAGCGGCTCGGCGAGCGTCTTGGCATGGGCTCCACGCATGCCGCCGCTGCGCTCGCGACCGAAGCGTCGTGAACAACCGGTTTTCCGAGATCTTCATTCGCCGGCCGGTGGCGACGATCCTGCTGACGATCGGGATCGTCTTCGGCGGACTGCTGGGCTATTCGCAGCTTCCGGTTTCGCCCCTGCCGCAGGTCGACTTTCCGGTCATCTCGGTTCAGGCGAGGATGCCGGGCGCGAGTCCCGACACGATGGCGACCTCGGTCGCGGCGCCGCTCGAGCGGCGCTTGGGTCAGATCGCCGACGTCAACGAGATGACGTCGCAGAGCACGCTCGGCTCGACCCGCATCACGCTTCAGTTCGGTCTGGATCGCAACATCGATGGCGCCGCCCGCGACGTTCAGGCCGCCATCGTCGCGGCGCGGGTCGATCTGCCGGCCAGCCTCCGTCAGAATCCAACCTATCATAAAGTCAATCCCGCGGACGCGCCGATCATGGTCATCGCCATGTCGTCGACGACCCACACCGCGGGGCAGCTCTATGACCTCGCCTCCAATATTCTGCAGCAGCGGCTGTCGCAGCTTCCTGGCATCGGCGAAGTCGATATCTCCGGCGCGGCGCTGCCGGCGGTGCGCGTCGAGATCAACCCCGGCGCGATCTTCCACTACGGCATCGGGCTCGAGGACATCCGTGCCGCGCTCGCCTCCGCCAACGCCAATAGCCCGAAGGGCGCGATCGAGGACGACGACTACCACTATCAGATCTACGCCAACGACCAGGCGTCCCGCGCGGCGCAATATCGCGATCTGGTGATCGCCTATCGCAATGGCGCGGCGGTCAGGCTTGCCGACGTCGCCGAAGTCGTGGACTCAGTCGAGGACCTGCGCAACGCCGGCCTTGTCAACGGCAAGCAGGGTGTCGCGGTCGTTCTATCGCGCCAGCCGGGCGCCAACATCATCCAAGCGGTCGACAACGTTCGAGCTGAGTTGCCGCGCCTGATCGCCTCGCTGCCGGGCGACGTCGACCTCACCGTCGCGGTCGATCGGTCGAAGACCATCCGGCAATCGTTGTTGGACACCGAGAAGACCCTGGTAATCGCCGTCCTTCTGGTGATTCTGGTGGTGTTCGCGTTCCTGCGCAGCGTGCGGGCCGCGGCGATTCCGAGCGTCGCGGTGCCAACTTCGATCATCGGCTCGTTCGGCGTGATGTATCTGCTCGGGTTCAGCCTCAACAACCTGTCGTTGATGGCCCTGACGATTTCGACCGGCTTCGTCGTCGACGACGCCATCGTCGTGCTCGAGAACATCTCGCGTTATCTCGAACAGGGGATGCCGCGGGTCGAGGCGGCGATCCGAGGCGCGGCCGAAGTCGGCTTCACCGTGGTTTCGATAACCCTGTCGCTGATTGCGGTGTTCGCGCCGCTCCTGTTCTTCGGCGGCATCGTGGGGCGCCTGTTCACCGAATTCTCGGTCACCCTCACAGTCGCCGTGCTGATCTCCATGGTCGTCTCGCTGACGACGACGCCGATGATGTGCGCGCTGATCCTGCCGCGCGGCCAGCCCAGGCACGGGCGCCTTTATCGAGCGACGGAGCGCGTCTTCGACGCGATGCTCGCGTTCTATCGATTGACATTGCGCATCGCGCTTCGTCATCCCGGAGCTGTGGCCTTGTCGCTGTTCGCCACGATCGGGCTCAACTACTACATGTTCCGCTATCACATGACATACGGCTTGTTTCCAGTGCAGGACACGGGCCTCATCATCGGCGCGATCCAGGGCGATCAGAGCATCTCCTTTCAGGCGATGAAGACCAAGTTCACCCAATTGCAAACCATCGTGCAGAACGACCCGGCGGTCGATAGCGTCGTTGGCTTTACCGGAGGGCGGGGAACGAACACTGGCTTCATCTACTCATCGCTGAAGCCCGCCGCCGAACGCAAGGTCACCGCCGAAGAAGTCGTCGCCCGACTGCGCCCCAAGCTGGCGCAGGTCGCGGGCGCGCGCCTCTTCATGTTCGCGGTCTCGGACTTGAGGACCGGCGGGCGGGCGAGCAACGCGGCCTATCAATATACGCTGCTCTCCGACGATCCGGCAGAGCTCTACGCCTGGGCGCCCAAGCTGACCCAGGCGCTGATGGGCAGCGCCATCGTCAAGGACGTCAACTCCGATCAGCAACTCGGCGGCCTCCAGACCAACCTCACGATCAATCGCGACACCGCGATGCGGCTTGGGGTCACTCTCAGCGCCATCGACAACACCCTCTATGACGCCTTCGGCCAGCGGCAGGTTTCGACCATCTACAACGCGCTCAACCAGTATCACGTCGTCATGGAGATCGCGCCGCGCTACTGGCAGGATCCGCGCACGCTGGACCAGATCTATGTTTCGACGTCGGGCGCCAATCCGACCGGCGTCCAACAGACGGGATTCGCCGCCGGGAACTACACATCCTCGACCGGGACCAAGAGCACCGCGGCGGCGATCGCAGCGGATTCCGCGCGCAATCTTGCGACCAATTCCTTGGCGGTCAGCGGCCACGGAGCCGCCTCGACGGGGGCTGCGGTTGCGACCTCGCTCGAGACCATGGTTCCGCTCTCGGCCTTCGCCAAATACGCACAGGGCCACACCCCGCTCAACGTCAATCATCAGGGACCGTTCGCCGCGTCGACGATTTCGTTCAATCTGGCTCCGGGCCGGTCGCTCAGCGAAGCCAAGACGGAGATCGACAATACGATCGCGCGCATCGGCATGCCTTCGACGGTCCGCGGCGCGTTCGCCGGCACCGCCGCGACCTTTCAGCAATCGCAGTCGAGCATGCCGCTTCTCTTCGGCGCGGCCTTGGTGACGATCTATATCGTGTTAGGGATTCTCTACGAGAGCCTGATCCATCCGCTGACCATCCTTTCGACGCTGTTCTCAGCCAGCGTCGGCGCGGCGCTGGCGCTGTGGGTGTCCGACACCCAGTTCACGGTCATCGCCGCGATCGGCGTCCTGTTGCTGATCGGCATCGTGAAGAAAAACGCGATTCTGATGGTCGACTTCGCGCTCGAGGCGGAGCGGCAGGGACGCGACACGCGCGCAGCGATCGAAGAGGCCTGCCTCCTGCGCTTTCGCCCGATCATGATGACGACCTTCGCCGCGCTGTTCGGCGCGCTGCCGCTGGCGTTGGGAACCGGCGAAGGTTCGGAGCTCCGCCATCCGCTCGGCATCACCATCGTCGGCGGACTGATCGTCAGTCAGGTGCTGACGCTGTACACGACCCCGGTGGTCTTCATCTACCTCGACAATTTCGGCAAGTGGCTATCGGGGTTGTGGCGGAGGTACTATCTGCGCCACGGCGCCGCCCCGATGGCCGGCGCAGCCGAGTGAGACGATCGCCGCTTCTAAAGCGGCAACGCATACCGGAGGGCGGTTTCCGCCGCGGCGCGCGCGTCCTCGATCGATATCGGACCGTTGTTGGCGGCGCGGGCGGCCTTGACGGCTTCGACCAGCGCCGGCGGACCGTTGATCTCCGTCAGTTCGCCCGATCCATTGGCGAGGCGCGCGAGCATCGCCACCTGCGCCTCGTCATCGGCGAAGGCCGCCGCCTGCATGAGCGCCATCACCGGCCGCGGCGAGTTTGAGCAGCGCGCAAGGCGATAGGCGTTGAGGAAGCGCTTGGCGTCGCGCGGCGAATGCGCGGCGAGGGGCGCGAGCGCCGCCAAAAGCGTCGTCTCCGCGCTTGACAGCGGCTCCGCAAGCGCTGCGCCGATTGCCGAATCCGGCGCTGGCGCCGGCGGTCCGGCGGTCGACAGAAGCCGCGCGACCATGAGTTCGCCGTCGGCGTCCTTTCTGGCCGGCAGGTTGACCGTAACCTGCAGCCACTTGGCAAGACGCCGGCGCGCCTCCCGCGGTCCGCCAAGCGTGGCCGCAAGCCGGCCGGGATCGAAAGCCAATAAACCGATGCAGCCGGGTCCGATCGCGCTCTGGGCCGCGTCGATCCAGCTGACGACCGCGGCCGGCGGCAGCGCGTCGAGATTATCCACGATCACGATCAGCCGATCCGGCGCCGCTCCCGCTGCGGCTGGGCGTCCGATCCTGGCGCCGAGCGCGGCGAGGAATTCGCGCGCGGCGGCCGACGGCGCGTGGCTGGATTCGAGAAATTCCGGCCCCGGTCCGCGCACCGACGTCTTGCCTCCGGCCCGCTGGCTTGCCGATTCGGCGCGCTTGGCGGCCGCCTCGGCCTCGGCGGTCAGCGCGGCGACGCGCTGACCCAACCGGCCGGCGCGCGCGTCCAAATCCTGACGCCGTTCGCGCACCTCTTGATTCAGCAGCCGCGCGCCGCGCAACAGAAGGTTAGCGAAGTGAAGCGCGCGCCAAACGTTGAGCGCGATCGCCAATGCGCCGAGGACAAACAGGATCTGCGCCGCTCGATCGAACCAATCGCCGTGCGCCGCCACCCAATCCCCAGCGGGCTTCAGCGAGTCGTTTCCATGCTCAATCGCGGAGGTCGCCGTTTCGCCGTGCAGAAACCGGAGGATGAAGGCCAGCACGAATGCGACGATTCCCCACATAAGCAGGCGAGCCTGGCTGCCATAGGCCCATATCGACCGAGCGACCACTGCGGCGCGGGCGCCCGCGCCGAGCGTCGACATGTCGCGCGCCAGATGGCGGTAGCTCGAGTTGGCGTCCGCTCCGGCGAGTGCAAACCGGCGCAACTGCGCCTCGATCGTTCCCCGGCGCGCGCGGGCGAACACATCGATCCGCGAGCCGGGGGTGTCGAACGCCAGCGTGTCGGCGAGGCGTGCGCGTCGGGCCTCGACCTCGTCGCGCTGCGAGCGCTCGGCTTCGAGCTTTCTCACCAGATCGTCATGACGGTCGGACGCCGCCCTGGCGGTCCGATGCGGATCGCCGCCGGCATGGCCGATCTCGTCCAACAGGCCCGAGTAGTCGACGCCGCCGGGCTCGCGATCAAGGGCCGCGTAGGCGGCGCTCGCGATCGCCACCGGCGCCTCGACGCCGCTCGAAGCGTCGACGCGCGCCAGCACGACTCGCGCGAGCGCGCCGCTGCTTGCCGTCGCCGGGGAAGCGCCGAGCTGCTCGCTCGCTTGCGCCAGACGCCTCAACGCGAACGTCTTGCCGGCGCCGGAAGGTCCCAGGATCGCCGCCAGAAACGGCGTCTGGACCCGGGGGGTCACGCAAAGCTGGGCCAGCGGCTGGATGATTTGGCCGGCGTTCAGGAGGTCGGCGCCGTCGGCCGAATCGCCAAGGAAGATCGGCTCCGCCTGGACCGGAGCGGAGGACGGCGGCGGAGTGATCGACACCGGCGGCGCAACCGATTGCGCCGGGGCCCTGGCGGGCATCGGGAGGGCCGGCTTGTCGCTTGTCCCGACCTCCCCGAGCAGGCGGACCTTCGCATTCACGCTTGGCTCGGACAATCGATCCTCCTCAACGCGCCCGGAGACCCAGCCGAGCGGCGCCTAATTTGAGTGCGCGGCCCTAACGACCGCAAGGGCGCTGGCAAGTCAAGCCTGACCCCCGGGCGCGAGGGCCGCTGCCTATCCCGAGCGGAGAAATCAGGCTAAGCCGCCTCCGGCATTGTCTGTCGGATGGAGCAAGCCCTTGGTCGCATTCGCTTCGCCAACGCCCGACGCGACGCCCGTGTGGCTGGTCAGCGCGGAAAACTGGCCGACAGTCAAATCGACGATCGGCGCGTCCGCCGCGGCCTTCGCTGAACGTTGCGGCTTCCAGCCGAAGGCCGGACGCGTGCAACTTCTGCCGGGCGAGGCGGGCGCGCTCGCGGGCGTCTTGTTCGGAGTTGACGCAGCGAACGCGCCGGCGCGCGATCCGTTCGCGACCGGCAAGCTGGCGACGTCGTTGCCCGAAGGCGTCTACCGGTTCGCCAACCCCCCTCATGACCCCGACCTCGCCGCGCTCGGCTTCCTGCTCGCGCTCTATCGATATGACCGCTTTAAGGACGACAAGGGGCCAAAGCCGTCCCTTGTCGCGCCCGAGGGGATCGACGCGATCAAGGTTCAACGCATCGCGCAGGCGATCGCTTACGGACGCGATCTGGTCAACGCGCCCGCCAACGTCCTTGGCCCGAACGCGCTCGAACAGGAGGTCGTCAAGCTCGCTGAGCATTTCGACGCCAGCGTCACCATGGTGCGCAGCGACGAACTCATCGGCTCCAATTTCCCCCTCATCCACGCGGTCGGGCGCGCGGGCGCCGAAGAAGCAAGGCTCGTCGACTTTTCCTGGGGACGCGAGGACGCGCCGAAAGTTTCGATCGTCGGCAAGGGGGTCACCTTCGACACCGGCGGCCTCGACATCAAGCCGGCGTCTGGCATGGAGCTCATGAAGAAGGACATGGCCGGAGCGGCGACGGCGCTGACGCTGGCGCGGATGATCATGGAGGCGGGGCTCGATCTCCGCTTGAGGACGCTGATCCCGATCGTTGAGAATGCGATCTCGGCGCCGGCGATGCGGCCGGGCGACGTGATTGTCAGCCGCAAGGGGATCTCGGTCGAAGTCGGCAATACCGACGCCGAGGGGCGTATGATCCTCGCCGACGCGCTCGCCCTTGCCGATGAGGACGCGCCGGAGCTGATGCTCGACTTCGCCACCCTGACCGGCGCCGCGCGGGTCGCGCTCGGCCCGGACCTGCCGCCTTTCTACACTGACGACGACGCGCTTGCCGCTTCGATCGCCGACCATTCCGCCCGCACCCGCGATCCGGCATGGCGCATGCCGCTCTGGCGCCCCTACGACGCGATGATCGAGGGGTCGGTGGCCGACATCAGCAATTCGGGCTCGGGGGCCGGCATGGCGGGCTCGATCACCGCCGCTTTGTTCCTCCGGCGGTTCGTCGAGAAAGCCAAATCCTGGGCGCATTTCGACGTCTACGCCTGGAACCCGAAACCGCGCGCCCACGCGCCCGCGGGCGGCGAGATTCAGGCGGCGCGGGCTTTGTTCGAGCTGTTAAGCGAGCGCTATCCGAGGCGGTGAGCTGGGCCTGCGTCTGCCGAGGTGGGCGCGCCGACCCGAATTGGCGATGGCGGAAGTTGAGTCGCAACCTCGCCGACGCGGTGAAAGACCAGAGGGGATGAAAAGCCGCGGGGATCACCGCGCCGCCCAATCCACGCCGGCGGCGGTTGCGCCGAACGTGCTCGCGGAATATCCTTTCGGCATTTCAAAACGGCTGAGTACGACCGCAAGCAGCAGCGCAGAAGACAAATGGCTTGGCTCGCCGCCAGGTCTTTGAGACACCAGCGCGGAGAATCGATGAGGCGATCGAACTTGAAATCTGTTTCCAAACCTAGATCGGCTTCAAAAGCTCGCCCCATTCCCAAAGCCAAGCCGACCCGCCCGAGCAAGGACAAACCTGCAAGGGTCGCGCCGGCTCAAAAACCGCCGCAACCCGACTACGCTCTCATCGCCAATATCGCCGATGCGATGCTGGCGGGCGACGTCGTTCCGTTTCTTGGCGCCGGGGCGTCGATCGCGGCGGGTCTGCCGTCCGCCAAGACCTTGGCCGGGATTTTACTAAAGGAGCTTCTCAAAGTCGTCGAGTTTCCCGACGAGGCCGAACAGCGCAGCCTCTGCGACAACCTGGCGCAGGTGGCCTCGTTCCTCGCGCTCAAGCGGGACTCGCTGACGCTTGAGCGCCGCCTCCGCGAGGCGTTTGCTGTCGCGGCCACGCCCGGAAAGCTGCACAAGCTCCTGGCGACCGTGGAGCCTCTCCAGCTTATCGTTACAACAAACTACGACGACCTGATCGAGCAGGCGTTCGAGGGACGCGAGCCGTGGGTCCTGGTCGACCATGGCGTCCCCGGAGAATTGTGGCTTCGCGGCAAGGGCAAATGGGGTGTCGTAGAGGCCCAGACACTCACCTCGGAGCATCTCGACCAGCTCGAGACGGAACGGCTCCAAGGCGGCCCAGGGCAACAGCGGCGCAGCGCGGGAGAGAAGACGCCGATCATCTACAAGATGCATGGCAATTTCGACCGCGCCGACAAGACATACGACTGGTTCCTGATCACCGAGGAACACTATGTCGACTTCCTCGGCCGTCCGGAGACCGTGCAGGTGCCGCAGATGCTGGCGACGCTGATGAAGAAGAAGAACTTCCTTTTCCTTGGCTACGGACTCAAGGACTGGAACGTGCGCGTGATGCTGAGGAAGCTTGCCCAAACGCGCGGCGCCGCGACCAAGGTCAACTCCTGGGCGATTGTGAGGGAAGCAAGCGTTCCGGAGAAAGAAATCTGGCGCGCCGACCGTCTGGAAATGCTTGAGATGGACCTCGACGAATTCGCCGACCGCCTGGGCGTAGAACTCGATAAACGGCGCAATCTCAGGGCGCCGCAATCGACCCGATGACCGACGATTGCCCATATGTGGGACTCGGTCCGTTCACTCGCGAAAACGAACGGTATTTCTTCGGACGTGAAGTCAATTCGCGGGTTATCGCCAACAATTTCCTTACCCGCCCGGCCACGATTCTCTATGGCGCGAGCGGCGTCGGCAAGAGTTCCGTGCTCAACGTCGGGCTGCCGAACGCGCTCCGCGACGCGTTCGGCGACGTGCATTTCGAGACGCGAAAAGACTGGACGCCGCAAGCCGAGCCTAAGGAGCTCTGGCTCGCGGATCAGCTCGAGCGCGTGAAACAGGCGCCGGACCGTCCGCTGATGCTCGTTCTCGACCAGTTCGAGGAATATTTCCCCTATCGCGCCGAGGCAGCGCATGAGGCGTTCGAGAGCGCGCTCGGGAACGCCCTGGCCTCACACGAACATGAAACGCATCTCCTGATCAGCCTGCGCGACGACGGGCTCTATTTGCTGGACGCGCTGCGCGGTCGTCTCTCCGGCTTGCTGGACAATCGGCTCGAGCTTCGCCACCTCGCCACCCCGGACGTGCATCGGGCGATCGAAGGCCCGATCGACGTTTACAATCGAGAGCACAAGGCGCCCAAGAGGGTTCGCCTGGGGAACGGCTTCGCGGACGAGCTGATTGGTCAACTCACCGAAACGATCGCCGCCATCAGCCAGCGCCGCGCAGCCTCGGGCGGCGGCTTTCTCATCGAGCTGCCGTTCCTTCAGCTCGCCCTGCAAAGGCTGTGGAACGAGATGAACGAGCGCAGCCGCAGGAAATCCGCACCCCGAGCAAGTCTTGAGCCCCGATCTGCTGGTGAATTTGGCGCGCGAACTGCCGGATGGCAAGAAACTGAGCGGCGTTGACGCCATCGTCTCGGACCATCTCCAAGAGGTTTTCGGCACGCTCAATTATGGCGAGCTCGCGCTGGCCGCCGCCTGTTTTCACTATCTGGTCACGCCGTCAGGCGGGAAGCTCGCTTACACCGCGGGCGACCTTGCGGACCAAGCGAGCAAGGAGGCGGAACGCAAAATTGACGAGGCCGAGGTGCTGGCGCTTCTCACAAAACTGGCGGGCCCAAAAGCACGAATCCTGCGCGAGGCGGACAAGCGCTTCCTCCTTTTCCACGACTGCCTGGCGAAGCCTGCCCTGCGCTGGTGCGACGAGTACCTGGCGCGCGGACCCTTCGCCTTCCTGACGGACGTCAGCACAAATCAGGTCTATCCTCTGATCGGATATGGCTCCCTGTTCGGCCGGGCGTGGGAAGGCGAGGGCGTGACGCCGCTCGCTGATCGGGCGGTGTCGCGCAGCCAGTTCCTCGTTTTGAAGAGCGGTCAGATCCTCGATCTTCGCAGCCGCTACGGCACGACCGTCAATGCGCGGCCCGCGCATCTTGCGGACGTCGAGTTCGTCCTGAATAGCGGCGACGTCATCGGTTTGAACAATACCGCGGCTGTCGTTTTTCACTGGCCTGCGGACTGGGATAGAGCGGTCACTGCGGATATCGGCGGCGGCGCAGGCGGCTGGGGGGTGTTGATTGACGGCGCCGCGCGCAAACTCGCCGCATTGCGCGGCGCCACACTGGCGTTGAACCTCAGTGACAACGGTGGGCTGAGCTTATCAAGACGAAAGGGGGCGCGGAGTTTCGCCTCGATGGAATGGAAGGACGGTCAAGCGTGGATCACGGCGCTCCTGGACGAGCCGCAACTCATGGTCGTCAGACGCCTGGATGCCTACCACGACTACGAGTGGCCGCTCGAAAAGGGCGAAAGTTTCGAGGTTCGATTGCGCGGCATTCCTCCCCCGATTCCCGACGACGCCACTGCCGAGGAATTGCGCGCGCTGGTGCTGCGGCTCAGCATGGCGGACGCGGAAGCAGCCGACCGGGGCTTGTTTCGCATCGGCGAGATTCGCTTCGAGATCATCCTGCGCGCGTTTCCGGGGAGCGAGATGACTGGCCCCTCGCCGCAAGTGGATCTTCGTCGCAAACGGGCGCCGCGAAAACGCCGCGCGACCTCTCACTGATTGTCGAATCCGCGCCAACTCTCACGCCCCAGCGATGATCGCTTTCAAGAACGCCACGTGGCGCGAGAACGCCGCCCGACCTTGCGGGCTCGCCTTGACCGTGGTGCGCGGCCTTCGGCCGACGAAGGCCTTGGTCACTTCCACGTAGCCCGCGCGCGCCAGATGATCGAGATGCGCGCCCAAGTTTCCGTCGGTCGCGCCGGTCAGTTTCTTGAGCTGGGCGAAGTCGAGCCCCTCGCCGCCCGGGTCGCAGGCGGTCAGCGCCGCCATCACGCGCAGGCGGATCGGCTGATGGATAACCTCATCCGGCGCGTCCATCGCTTTAGGCCCGCCGCATCCAGAGGCCGCAGAGAATGAATCCGCCGCCGAAGACCGCCGCGAGCCACAGTGGAAACGCCGCCCCCGACCAGACATATCCGGCGAGAATGAGCGCGGTGAGACCGCGTCCGATCGCCGAGAACGCCGCCCCGAACCAAAGCCCAGCGAGCGCGTAACCGAACAGGAACAGCGTCGGCCAGAACGCCATCTGTTCGCGCGGACCAAGGCCGCCGAGGAAGTTCGCCCAGGTCCAGCCGAAGGCGTAGAAGATACGGAACGCCGCTAGCGTTCTGAGAGGAAAGCGCGCGCCGGGCTCGACCACCCAGCGAAGAAGGGCGAGCGTGCCGATCACTCCGATCGCGTCGATGAAGAACCAGCGCGGCCCGAACCAGCCGGGCGCGAGCGCGATGAGAATATCGCGCACGAGGCTCACGACGCCCCACAAGATGGTGATCAGCGCGGCGCTGCGATAAAGGCGCGATTGCTTGACCCGGGCGACGACGCTGTCGACGTCGGCGAGCATCGCTGCGGCTTCATCGGACCGGACCGTCATGCGCCTCTCGCCAAGCTTTGGGCGCCGGTCTCGGCCGGGGCCGGTTTCGGCAACACGCCGAAGCGCCGGCAAAGGAAGAAGAGCCGCCGGCCCTGCGTGATGCTGATCGCGATCATCAGGCCGAGCGTGACGCCGCCGACCGCGGAGCGCAGGGCCATCGACTCGAGCATAGGCATGGTCCACGCCATCCACGCGAACAGGATGGCCTTGAGAAAGAAGTACGCCGCCCAAACGAGCGTGAACAGACGGAAGAACGTCCGGACCTCCTCGGTGGCGACGAAGCTCTCGCCGCGCTGCTCGGCGACCTCCTGGATGATCGGCTTCTCTCCCAGAGCGCCGACGATGAAGGCGAAACCGGTCACGACATTGCTGACCGCCGCTTCGTATTTCAGCATGAACGGCGAAGCCGACACGAGATCGACGAAGCCGAAGATCAGCGTCAGCGCGCTGACGAGCAGATAGAGGCGTGTGAACCTGAGCCCTTTTCGCCAGCGCCAAACGGCGTCCGCGATGATGAACACCACCGAGCCGAGGATTGCAGGCTTGACGCCGAACGCCACGGCGAGGAGCCAGAAGACGATGAGCGGCCCGAACTCGGCGAGCGCGAAGCGTGCAACGGCGACGAGCTTGGTCATGAGCCCCTCCAGCGTCATGAGCTGCCTTCGGCCATCGCCGCCAGGATCGCCTTGATCGCCTCCGCCTTATAGACGATTCCCATATGGTCGACGCCCGGAAGGACCGTCAGCGCGACGCCGAGCGGCGGCAAGGTGCGCTTACAGCCGTCTGCGTCCATCAGTTGATCGTCGGCGCCGGCGATGACCGCAATCCGGCCTTTGGCGCGCGCGAACGCAGCCTTCCAACCGGTCGGCGCAGTATAGTCGCCCATCAGACGGAACGAGTACTGGCTGGTGACGAACATCTTCGCCTCTGGCCTATTGGCGAAGGCAAGCGCCGGCAGCGCCTGCGGCCAGTCGATCCCAAGCCTTTCGAGCGCGAGCGTGGCGATGATGCGCGGCAAATTGGGCGAGGCCCATAAGCCCGGCCCCTCCGCCGGCCGGTTGGTCGGCGCCGAATAGCCGAGGTAAGGCGCAAGTAGGACAAAGCGATCAAACGCATCGCCGAATTGGCTCCCGGCCACCCGCAGCGCGAATCCGCCCCCGGCGGGATGGCCAATCAGCGAGAGCCGGGCCGCCGGATAGGACTTGCGCAGTTCGGCAACGAGATCGGCGAGATCGTCGTCGAGCTGGCCCGGATAGGCGATGTCGCCGCGCGTTCCCGAGGCCCCATGGCCGCGGATGTCCAAGGCGACGGCCGTTACGCCAGCGCCCGCCAACGCCTTCGCGACGGCGTTCATCTCAATCGAGCTGGCCGAAGAGCCGTGCGCGAGGATCGCAATCCGGTCCCGCGCTCCGTTTGGGGCCGCAAAAGCCGGTAGGCGAGCGAGGTCCCGTCGCGGGCCTGGCGGCTGAGATCGGGCGCGCCCATCTCGTCGATCTGCGCAGCGCCGGCATGAATCGAGGCAAGCGGCGGCGGCGGGCGCACTGGCGAGGCGAGCATGACCACGATCGCGATCGCCGCCGCGCCGATCAGCGCAAGCAGCCCAATAAGGACGCGGAGAACGACAAACACGGACATGGAGGCTTCCAGTTCAGAGTACTCCATAATACAGAGTTAGCTGAAATGGTCAAGCCTGTGGCGAAGGGCCGCGGGCCGACTTGTCCGAGGCGGTCAGCCGGGCGATACCCGCCATTGTGGGCGAGGGGTTTACGAATGGCTTTGACGAAGCATAACCGGCTAACGGTCGCCGACCTGCGCGCGGTCAAAGGCAAGCGGCAATTGACTATGCTGTTCGTCGAGACGCTCGACGAAGCGGCCGCTGCGTTCGCAGCCGGCATTGATATTCTCTCGATCATTGAACCGCTTTGGTCCTCCGCAATGCGCAAGGCTGCGGGCGATTGTTTCGTGCAGGTCGGCCTCATCTACGGCCGGCACTGCACCTACGAGGACTATCTGCGAGCCGCGCACAAGAATCTGATGATCGGCGGGGATGCTTTCTACTGCGCCGGCAGCCTCGATACGATCGCCAGGCTCGCGGCCGAAGGCATCCCGGTCGTGGGCCATGTTGGGCTGATCCCCGCGCGCGCGACTTGGATCGGCGGGTTCAAGGCGGTGGGCAAGACCGCTGCCGAAGCCATGCAGCTTTTTGAGCACGTCAAGCAGCTCGAAGCCGCCGGCGCGGTGGCGGCCGAAATCGAAGTCGTGCCTGCGCGCGTTGCGAGCGAGATCTCGAAGCGAACGTCGCTTGTTCTCATGTCGATGGGCGCGGGCTCAGGCTGCGATGCGCAATATCTGTTCGCCGAGGATGTGCTCGGCTATTCGCGCGGCCATCAGCCTCGTCACGCCAAGGTCTACCGCAACCTTCGCGCGGAGTACGAGCGTTTGCAGCGCGAGCGCATCGCCGCGTTCGAGGAATTCCGGGCCGATGTCGAGAAAGGCGCTTTCCCTGAGGACAAACACCTCGTGCCGATCGCCGACGGCGAGTTCTCGGCGTTCATGAACGCGCTGGGGAAGTAGGAGCCTCCATTTCGCTCCCTAACCCAGCGCCTACCGCCGCGATTTCACGTGATGAGCAGCAAAGCCTCCGCTAAGGCGGCACGCCAATCCTTTCGTCGTTACTCTCTCAACCACCCTGCTCGCCGCGGCAGCGAATGCTCTCGTCGACGGCCATATGCCATGCAACCTGTGTGTGCATTGCGTGTGCGCCGGGGTCACAGACATCTTCACGCCCGGTGATAGCCTAAATCTTGAAATTACGCAGCGTCATTTTGGATTTAAGCATTGCATTATTTTTAGGAGGAACGAAAATGTCAAAATTCATTCTTACCATCTTGGCTGGCGCTTCGCTGCTCGCGCTCTCCGTCCCGGCGTCCGCGTGGTGGATTGGACGCGACGGGAGGGTTTATTGCATGAACTACTGGAACAATGGTTAATACCTCGGGTGTTATTAAGGCCTATGAGATCCATTATGACTTGTTTGCGTGCCGTCCGGGCGATGCTCGACAAGAGTATACGGTGGCGATGCCTGATGTCCTCGCCCTTTCTTTCGGCTCGATTCTGTCCATCTTGCTAGCGCTGGCGCCGCTTGCGACGGGCGTGAAGGGGCCGGAGACACTACGGGGAAGTGCGGGGCAAGCATATCCGCAATGCTCTCCAAAAATGGTCGCAGCAGCCGCGCCTAAGCCGATGCTCTTGCACGATTGTAACGGTTCGCTTTTCAGGTCTCCTGGAAGCATGTGATTTATGTTCAACTTGGCGCGCGCCTCTGATCTCTGGACAGTCGCAATATTGGTCGGGCGTCAGCGGTGACGCGCAACTCGCCGTGTTATTCTGGTGACATTCTGCCCGCTCTTAGACGCCGTGTGCGATCTAAGGTCAGATCCCCAGTCCAGCACGATCTTGCCGCTCTCGCCCCGGCGCATGATCTCAAAACCTTCGAGGAATTTCTGCGCCGGCAGACGATGGGTGATGACCTTGCGCACGTCGAGCCCGCTTTCCAGCATCGCGATCATCTTGTGCCAGGTCTCGAACATCTCGCGCCCATAGATGCCTTTGATGGTGAGCTGCTTGAAGATGATCTTGTTCCAGTCGACCAGCGCAGGCTTGGCCGGCAGGCCGAGCAGAGCGACGCGCCCACCGGTGATGATGGCGTCGAACAGCTGATCGAACGCCGCCGGCGCGCCGCTCATTTCGAGCGCGACATCGAACCCCTCGGTCATCTTGAGCCGGTTCATGGTCTCTTTGAGATCGGCTTGTGACACGTCGACCGCGACGACATCGGCCACCTGCTCCGCCAGCTTGAGGCGCTTCGGGTTGATGTCGGTGATCACGACATGCCGCGCGCCGATATGGCGGGCGACTGCGCCAGCCATGATCCCGATCGGCCCCGCCCCGGTGATCAGCACGTCCTCTCCGACAAGATCAAAAGCGAGCGCGGTATGCACCGCGTTGCCGAGCGGATCGAGGATCGCGCCGAGCTCGTCGTCGACGTCGTCTGGCAGGGGCACGATATTGAACGCGGGCACACGAACATATTCGGCGAAGGCGCCAGGGATGTTGACGCCGATGCCGCGCGTCTCCGGATCGAGATGATAGCGCCCGCCGCGCGCCGCCCGGCTCTTCATGCCGATCACGTGGCCTTCGCCCGACACGCGCTGGCCTATCTTCAGGCGTCGAACGTTGGCGCCGAGTTCGGCGATCTCGCCTGAATATTCGTGGCCGACCGTCATCGGCGTCGGGATTGTCTTCTGCGCCCACTCGTCCCAGTTGAAGATATGAATGTCGGTGCCGCAGATGCCGGTCTTGTGCACCTTGACCAGCACGTCGTCGGGGCCGATCTCGGGGACCGGCGTCTCTTCGAGCCACAGGCCCGGCTCCGGCTTTTCCTTGACGAGGGCGCGCATGGGGACTTCCGAGAAGTGGGCGACGCTGGACCGTCGCAACGATTTAGCCGCTCGAGCGGGATTGCGATAGCGGGACCGGACCGCGAAGCTCTAGAGGTCGAAATTGGTGGGCAGCATGACCACGTCCCGAATGGTCATGCCGCGAGGCCGCGTCAGCATGAACGTGACCACATTGGCCACTTCGCTGGCCTCGAGCAGGCTTCCGGACTCCTTGGCTTCCTTCAGCTTCTCAGGCGGCCAGTCGGCGAGCAGCGCAGTGATCACGGGGCCGGGCGAGATTGAGCCCATGCGGATGCCGTGCTTGAACACTTGTCGCCGCACTGTCTGGACGAAGCAATTGATGGCCCATTTGGAGGATGCATAGACCGGCTCCCATGGCGTTGGGAAATGGGCCGCCAGCGAACTTGTTACGATAATGTCGCCGGTGCGCCGTTCGATCATATGCGGCAGCACGTCGTGCACGTTCTTCATCACGACGTTGACATTCAGATTGAGCATCCGGTCGATGGCCATGGAATCAGCGTCGATCAAGTCGCCGCCGACATAGATGCCGGCGTTGGCGTGCAGGATGTCGAGTTGACCCGTCTTCTCGAGGACTCTCGGAAGCAGCGTCGCGCAGTCCTTCGGGTCGAGCAGGTCGATGACCAGCGGGATCATGGCGTCGCTGTGCTTGTCGCGCAATCTATTCAGCGCCGCATCGTCCCGATCGACCATCACCACGCGCGCCCCCAAGGCCAGCATGGCCTCGGAACTGGCCAGTCCGATGCCCGACGCAGCCCCCGTCACGACGGCGACCTTGCCCTCGAGTTCCCCCGCCATAGTCTCCTCCCTGTTATGCGCCCGGCCCGGTCCCTAAACGATTCCCAACGCCTTGCCCGCGTCGGCGAACGCCGCGATGGCAAAGTCGATGTCGGCCTCGGTCAGCGCCGCCGACATTTGCGTGCGAATGCGCGCCTGGCCCTTCGGCACGACGGGAAAGAAGAACCCGGCCACGAACAATCCGCGCTCATCGAGCGCCCGCGCCAGATCTTGCGCGCGCTGCGCCTCGCCGAGCATCACCGGAATGATCGGCGTCTCCCCGGGCGCGACAGTGAATCCGGCTTTCTCGACGCCTTCGCGGAATCGGCGCGCATGGTTTTTCAGGAGCGCGCGCCGGGCGTCGGCGCCGATCGCAATCTCGAGCGCCTTTAACGCTCCCGCCGCGAGCGGGGGCGCGAGCGAGTTGGAAAAGAGATAGGGCCGGGCGCGCTGCCGCAGCAGATCGACGATCGGCTGAGCGGCGGCGACAAAGCCGCCCATGCCCCCGCCGAGCGTCTTGCCGAAGGTGCCGGTGACGATATCGACGCGACCGCCCGCGCCGGTCAGCGCCGGCGTGCCCCGCCCCTTCTCGCCCAGATGGCCAGTCGCGTGGCAGTCGTCGACCAGAACCAGCGCGCCGTAGCGGTCGGCAAGCGCGCAGATCTCCTTGAGCTTGGCGACATAGCCGTCCATCGAGAACACGCCGTCGGTGGCGATGAGCTTGAACCGCGCGCCCGCCGCGTCCGCCTCTTTCAGGCGGTCCTCGAGCTCGTTCATGTCGCAATTGGCGAAGCGATAGCGCTTCGCCTTGCTGAGGCGCACGCCGTCGATGATCGAGGCGTGGTTGAGGCTGTCGGAAATGATCGCGTCCTGCTCATCGAGCAGCGGCTCGAACACGCCGCCATTGGCGTCGAAACAGGCGGCGAACACGATCGCGTCGTCCTTGCCCAGGTGCCTGGCGATCGCCTGCTCGAGCTCACGATGCAGCGTCTGCGCGCCGCAGATGAAACGCACCGAGGCCATGCCGAAGCCGAACTCGTCCATCGCGCGTCGCGCCGCTGCCATGACGTCCGGGTGATCGGCGAGACCGAGGTAATTGTTGGCGCAGAGATTGACCGCTTCGCGCGCGCCTTGCTGGGCCGCGACACGGATCCGCCCGCCCTGCGGTCCGGTCAAGAGCCGCTCGCGCTTTGTGAGGCCCGCCGCCTCGATGTCGTCGAGGGTCGCCCGGATGTGGTTGAGAAAGGCGTCGGTCATAGCGGCTCGCCGGTTCAGGTGAACGGAAGCATAGCAGCGCCAAGGGTGTGCTCAAATCCGCGCGCAACCCAGCGAGTCACAAAAAAGCCTTGTGGCGCCCGCACGAACCGGCGCCCCGCCCTGATACGGGCCTTCACCGATAAAGACATGCAGTAGCGATCACATGAACGTTCTCGCGACCCGGCAGCGCACCGCCCCGGCGCTGACGCGGTATGGCTCGACCGCCGTCGCCTTCCATTGGGCCGTCGCGGCGCTGGTCGTTTTTCTCGGAACGCTGGGTCTTCTATTCGACGACATCCCGAAGGAATCGCGCCCATTCTGGATCAACGTTCATGGCTGCGTCGGGCTTGTCTATTTCGCCCTCGTCATCGCCAGGCTTGTCTGGCGAACGTCGCACAAGCCGCCTGATCTACCCCCTGACATTGGCGAGTTCGATCGCCGGTTTTCGCTCGCGGCGCATCATCTCCTCTATGCGCTGATGGTTCTCATCCCGATTTTCGGGGTGGTCGCTTATGTCTGGCATGGCCGCGCCTTCGACTACGGATTCGTTGAGCTGAATTTTGGCGTTGCTTCCAATCCTGGCGTGTTTCATCTCGCGGAGGACGTTCATCAGGTGCTGGCCTACTGCCTGTTTGGGCTGGCCGCCTTGCACGCCGCAGCCGCGCTCTATCATCATTTCTTCCGTCGCGACGGGGTGCTGCTCCGTATCCTTCCGGGCGGCACGGGGTAGGCGCGCCCCGGCTTCATTCGCCCCGCTATTGCGTGAGCTGGATGTAGAGCTCGTACCGGCCCGCACTGAACGTCAGACCAGCCTGCGCGGCGCTGAGCCGCATGACGACGCCGTTGCGGTTCTCGAGCCACAGTTCGCCGTTCGCCTTGGAGGTGATGGCGAGGCTGCCTGTGCCCTGGATCCAGGCGCCGGGAAATTGTGAGACGTCGCGGAGCTTGTAGACTTCGCCCGAGGCTTGCAGCGTGGAGATCGCGCCGAGGCCTATCAGCGAGCCCGTCAGCGTGAACGGATAGGTCCTGCCGCCGAAGGTGAGCGTGCCGTTGCCGACGCCCAGGCCGGAGACAAAGGCCTGATTCATCGTCACAACGCCTGAGGGTCTAAGACCCCGGATGCTCGCTTCGGTCGGGATTCCGGAGGGAGGAATTTCGCAGCCGGCAAGGGGCATAAGAGTGAAGGCCGCGACGATCGCCGCGATGAACCGGGAGCGAGTGAACCTGACGTCGAACCGCATGGCTTTGCCTCTATTGAGCCGGGACGCGCCGCCGGTATTCGCCCGCGCGGCGTTAGCCGGCCGTCCGCCCCGTGCCGGATCAGCGCCGGCGCGCTCCCAGCGGGGACCTTGGAGCCTTTCACGCCCGAGACGAACAGGCTATGCGCGCTCGCGTCAATTGAAGCCTCCTGCTTTTGGACGGAGGCGCCTGAAACGGAACGGCTGGCGCGACAATTTGGCTCTTAAGCGCTAGCCGTTGTTTCGCCTCCTCGCCATTGCGCGCCGAACTTTTCTCGTCCTGGCCGGGCTTGACCCGGCCATCCACGCCACGCAGCCGGCAGAGACGAGTCCGCCATCCCCGCGACCCTGCAAGACCTACAAAGGCAATGCTCTGTATTGCTTAGCTTTTGCGCCCACCCGCGGGCGGTTAATACCAAGACTCGGTGATCATGACCGATAGGCCCAGTCCCGAAGGCCGATCGACATAATCCTCCAGGGCTGGTTTATGAGCTTGTTCCATGCTTCGCAGCAGTGATCGACGATGTCGTCGAAGCAATTGAAGATCCGATTTGAGAGCCAGTTGTCGCGCAGGAACTGCCAGATGTTTTCCTGCGGGTTGAGCTCTGGGCACTTTGCGGGGAACGGGATCAGCGTCATGTTGGGCGGGACGATCAATCTGCCGGACAAATGCCAGCCGGCCTGATCGACCAGCAGCACGGCGTGCGCTCTCGGCGCGATCTGGGTGGCGATTTCGGCGAGATGGAGGTTCATCGCCTCCGTGTTGCAGCGTGGCATGACCAGGGCCGCGCCTTTGCCGTCCTTGGGACAGATCGCGCCGAAGATATAAGCCGAGGCGGTTCGCTGATCTTTGGGAGCGCTTGGACGCGCGCCGCGCTTGGCCCAGCGCCGGGTGATCTTGTTCTTCTGGCCGACGCGCGCCTCGTCGGCGAACCAGACCTCTATGGCGCTGGGCTCGACGTCCTTCTCGCGCCCGATCGCTTCCAGGCGCGCGGAAAAGCTTTTTTAAAATCTTCGATCGCGCCTGCGGCCTGAGCATGATGGCGGGGACGGGCCGAGAGCTTGCGATAACCCATGGCGCGCAGTTCGCGGCTCAACGTCTGCTTGGCGACGACGACGCGAAACTCCTCGAAAATCCATTGGCAGAGATCGACAATCCGCCAGCGCACGACCCCATGAACCGCCGGGATCGGGCCGCTCTCGATGATCGCGGCGAGCGCGGCGCGGTGTGCGCCGTTCAGCCGGGGAGCCTGTCCGGGCGGCTTGCGATCAATCAAGCCTTCCGGTCCATGGGCGTTGAACTTCATCACCCAATCGCGAATGATTTGAAGCGTCACCCCGCCGATCTTCGCCGCCTCGGTGCGCGTCGCGCCTTCGTAAACCGCCGCCAGAGCCAAAAGCCGCCTGGCCTGCGGCCCGTCCTTCGACCGCTTGGCCGCAGCTCTCACCATCTCAGCGTCATAATCGCCCCGAAGCGGAATGGGCATGGCGAACCTCCTCTGTTCGCCACCTTGAATCAGACGCCAGGCGATTCGGGAATCCCAACCAAGTCATCCCTTCAGAGATTTGGTATAAAACCAAATAAAACCAAGCTATTTTGCTTGGTTTTATTTGGTGCGGTTAGGATTTGCTTGGTTTTATTTGGGCGGATTCTGTCACCCCCTGACCTGCGCCTAGGGTTCTGGACCGTCTCGACGCAACTGGGCTAGGTGGCGTACGCGTCCTCGTCGGCGGCCGCCCGCTCCCGCCCAGCCCAGGAGCTCGCCTGGGCGCCGACCAGTTCGCCGATACGGTTCAGCCCGCGGACTTCGACCGTTGACCTCAAACCTCCGAGGATCTCCTCGACGACCCCCTGCCCTTTCAGCGCGAGGCCGGTATAGAGCTGGACCAGATTGGCCCCCGCCTCGATCTTGGCGAGCGCAGTCTCGGCGTCCTCGACCCCGCCGCAGCCGATCAGCGGCATCGCCCCGCCGGTCAGGAGATAGGCGCGGGCCAGAAGCCGTGTCGACGGCTCGAATAGCGGGCGCCCCGACAAGCCGCCGCTTTCGCTCCGGTTTCTCGAGGTCAGGGTCGCAGGCCGCGCAATCGTCGTGTTGGAGACGATCAGGCCGTCGATGCGACGGATGAGGGCCGTGGCGACAATGTCCTCAAGCCCGCGGGGGTCGAGATCGGGCGCGATCTTGAGCATCAGCGGACGGCGCGGCTCGGTCTCGTCGCGCGCCTCGACCACCCGCGCGATCAGGTCGTCGAGCGCCTCGCGCCGCTGCAGGTCGCGCAATCCGGGCGTATTGGGCGACGAGACGTTGATGGTCAGATAGTCCGCCAGGCCAGCGAAGGTCCTGACGCCGAGCGCATAGTCCTCCACCCGGTCGGCCGCATCCTTGTTGGCGCCGAGATTGACGCCAATGATACCCGGCGGTCGCCGCTCCAGCCGCGCCCGGGCCCGCTCGAAGCCTTCATTGTTGAAGCCGTAGCGGTTGATGACCGCCGCGTCCTCCAGCAATCGGAACAGCCGCGGGCGGGCGTTGCCGGCCTGCGGCCGCGGCGTCAGCGTGCCGACCTCGACGAAGCCGAAACCGAGTCTCAGCATCGCGCCTGGAACCTCGGCGTTCTTGTCGAAGCCGGCGGCGAGCCCCAGCGGATTGGGGAACTTGAGCCCGAGGACCTCGACCGAGAGGCGAGGATCGGAAGAGGGCGCCTGAGCCGGCCGAGCGATCTTCAACCCATTAATCGCCGCCCGGTGGGCAGTCTCCGCCGGCAGGCGTCTCAGAACCGGACCTGCGACCTTGGCCAAATTCATGGCTCAAGGCTCCGGAAGACATGCCGTCCGTCCGACCCGAGCGGCAGGGGCCGGGACCAGACGACGGCGCTCATCGGCAGGGGGCCATAAAGATGAGGAAAGAGCGCCCCGCCGCGCGACGGCTCCCAGCGCAAGTCGTCGCCCAAAGCTTCCGCGTCAATTGCAGCCAGGGTCAGATCGCCTCGGCCGGCGAACCATTTGGCCGCCGTCTCCGGCGCCTGCTCTGCGGTCGAGAAATGGATGAAGCCGTCGGCGCGATCGATCGCTGCGCCGGCAAAGACGCCGGCCGCTTTCGCCGCGGCCCATTCCTCGGCAGCGACGATCTTATAGACGACCATTCTCACCAGGCGCCGCCGCAAAAGCGCGCTCTGCGTCATTATCGACGGGATCGCCGCGCGAGGGATGACCCCTCCATCCGTTCAATCGCCCGGGAGCGGACCAGATTCGCCTCACTCTTGGAGCATCCGTTTCAAAAGCTCAAGCTCCTCGCGCAAGATCGTGTCGGTCTGCGACAGCGCCTCGATCTTGCGCACCGCATGCAGCACCGTGGTGTGGTCACGGCCGCCGAACCGTCGGCCAATCTCAGGCAGCGAGCGCAGGGTCAGCATCTTGGCGAGGAACATCGCCACTTGGCGCGGCTTGACGACGGCGGCGGTGCGGCGCGAGGAGAGGATGTCGGCGCGCGAGACGCTGTAGTGGCTCGCGACCAGCTTCTGGATATCCTCGATCTTCACCCGTTTGAGTTCGTGCGTGCGGATAAGGTCGCGAATGGCCGTTTCCGCCGCCTCAACCGTCAGCGCGGGACCCGTCGGCGTATAGTGCGCCCGCAGCCGATTGACCGCGCCTTCCAGATCGCGGCCGTTCGAGCGAATGGCGCGGGCGACATACGCGAGCACGGTCGGCGAAACGTCGAAATGGGGCTCCTCCGCGCGCGCAGCCGCGACGCGCGCCTCCAAAATCTTCAGCCGCAACGGTTCGTCGAGCGCGCCGATCTCGACGCAAAGGCCGACGCTGAGCCGCGAGCGCACCCGCTCGTCGAGCGATTCGAGATCGTTCGGAGGGCGGTCGGCGGCCACGATCACCTCCCGCCCCGCATCGAGCAAAGCATTGAGCGCGTGGCCGAATTCGGCCTGGATGTTCTTTCCCTGGAGGAATTGCGCGTCGTCAAAGATGAGGAGGTCGATCGCCCGCAGCCGCTCCTTAAAGGCGATGGCCGTCTGAGACTGGAGCGCGGCGACGAAGCCGTACATAAATTTCTCGGCAGTCAGATAGATGACCGAACGTCCTTGTTGAGCGGCGGTATGGGCGACCGCCTGCAAGAGATGGGTCTTGCCGAGGCCGACGGCCGAATGCACGTAGAGCGGACAAAAAGCCGGCGTCCCGCCCCGGTTGGGGTTGGCTACGCGCTGCACGGCATTGAAGGCGAGCTCGTTGGACCGTCCTACCTGGAAAGTGACGAAGGTCAGCCGCCGATCGAGCGGAGAGCCGGTCAACGCGTCGCCAACCGTAGACGCCCCAGGCGTTCGGCTGGGCGGACGGCGATCGGCGACGGCCCGATCGAGGGACAATTCCAGCGGCTTGGCCACCGTCTTGGCGGACGAAGCGCACTCGGGCGGCGGACTTTTGGTCAACGAGGCGAGCGGCGCCGACGAGCGCACGGAAATAAGGATTTGCCCGACCGGCCCGACTTCGGCGTTCAGCGCCGAAGCGACATGCCCGGCGTAATGGGTCACGATCCAACTCTTGAGAAAGCGCGTCGGGACGGAAAGTCGGGCCTGCCCCGATCCGACCGACTCCAAAGTGAGGCTCCCAAACCAGCTGTTGAAGACAGCATCGCCGACTTCCGCCCGCAAGCGCTCGCAGCAGCGCCGCCATGCCTCACAAAAAGGAGGACCGCTGGAGCCGCCATGGTCAAAGCGATCCGGGTTGGGTTCGTCATACATATCCATGGTTGTATCTCGGGCGTTGGGTGGACAGCCGACGTTGCGGCGATGCCGTGGAACGGGACTTGCTCGACGGGTTACGTCTGCGTCCAGGGCAATCCGCCCGCCTTCCACCCGCTGACCCCGCCTCTTCGGCGTGAATCGTCCAGCGGACCTTCGAACCCATCCGACACATTGAAACAAGGTCCCCACCCCGCGCTCGTCATCGCGATTGCGGCGTGGCGCGACCGCGCGCCCGAACGGCACAAGAACATGAGCGAAGCGCCACGCTCCACGCCCCCCGACTGCAGCAGCGCTTCAAGGCGGGCGGTGAAGTTGGCGTCGACCGCCATTGAAGGATAGCTTTGCCATTCCAAGAACAATGGCGTCTTGCCGAGCGCTTGAAGGTCCGGCGTTCCGACGTAAGTCCACTCCGCCTGGGTCCGGACGTCAATAAGAAGCGACGTTGATTCGCCCTCAAGCAGTCCATGGGCGTCGACTGCGAGAAGATCTCCGGCATATCCAACGAAGTTCTGATAAGACATTGCCTCTCCCTCCACAGCCCACACTGCGGATTTACATTGAGTTCAATCCATTCTTGAAAATGGGCCAACAAAAACCCCTGGCCCCAATTCCGCGTCCAAACTTGATGCGACCGCCCGAGTATTACGCTCTTGCCATGAACGTCTATTCTTATTATCTACTCACGCTTCCTAGCCCCACGCACACCAAGCACGATCGCAATTTCTCTGGTTGCTTGATGTTGCGAAGACTATGGCACGGGTTAGGCGACGGCGCAACATTGGTCCCGCGGCCGAAACGTGCCGCAAGGATGGCGAAAGTGGACAATTATTGAACAATTTAGTTGTGTTTTTATGCAAGAGCTTGATTCAAGAGACAAGATCGCAGCGCGGTTGTAACCAGCGCATGTTAAATTGCCGGGCTTAAGCGAACTGGCGCGGGGTGGATGAGCGCGACTGGATTGAGCGCTGACTTGAACCGCGCTGTGCTTGGCAAGTAAAGGTCTGGCAATTATGGATTTTTTGTGAGCGACTGACGAGCGCCATGGGCGTCGCCAATTCGTTGCAAAATTGTTATGTGTCATCTCAGCGTCAGATTGGCATCGCCGACGCGGGACGAAACGTCGTGCGCGTGACGATTGAATCACGCCTGCGCTTCGACTTTATCTGGACCTCGTCCTTGATCGGAAGCGATAACGCCGTAAAAGGCCGGAATCGCCAACAGGTAAGCGAGGGCGGCGACCTCGATCACAGCTGCAAGGCCGAAATTGGTCGCGATGACGGGCGCCGCCGCCGCCCCGATCACCGAAAAGCAGCCGTTGACGCCCCACGCCCAGACGAACATGTGATCCTTGCCGAGACGCCCGAGCGTCGTCATCGCGATCGGCATTGGGAAGCCCATCAGGAAGGCGGGCGGGGCTATCAAAAGGAAGCAGACGACGAGGCGGGCCGGATAGGCGACCGCGCCAATCGAGTCGAGCACGCGACCGAGATGCAATCCGTACAGAATCAATATGACCCCGACCGCGACGAATAGAGCCGGCATGACAATCCGCATGTGGGGCAAGGCTCGTTCCGAGACGAGGGCGCCGAGACCCGAGAACACCAGCATGCCGGTGATCAGCACCGAGGCCGAAATGGTCGGATTTCCAAGCGCCATGACGAAATGGGCGATGAGCCCGACCTCGACCATGATGTAGCCTGCGCCGAGACAAGCGAAGTAGAGCACCGTCAGCGCCTTGCCCGGCGAGCGTGAGAAGACGGCGCGCCAGCCCCAAATGAGCGGTATGGCGAGCAGTACGGTCGCCGTTAGGCAAGCCACGCCGAGCGTCGCCCAAATCAGGAGATAGCCCCACTCATCCTGTAGCAACTCGAGTCTGTCGAGCACGCGTGGCAGATCAGCGGTCTTGACGTAGGCGGCGAAATAGGGCGCGTCGTTAGTCAGCGCGCGGGTATTGAACACGTAGCGATCCGCGATCTCGGGCCATTGCCCGGAGATGAGCGCATGCCAAGCGAGCCGGCCCATCACTGTCGCCGGCAGAACCCCGTCATCGGCCTTGCCCGACGGCGGGGTGTTGTCGGCCTTGCCGGGAGGGGTGTCGGCGTCGGCCCCAGTCTCGGCGGCGGGCGGACCGCCGGCGGCGCCAGCGAAAATCTGTTCGACGTAACCAGCAAGCGTGCTGTCCGTTTGCGACGGATCGTAGAAGAGGCCCGGCGAGTAGATTTCGTCAAACGACATGGCGCGCGTATGGGCGCGCAGCTTCGCGATCTCCTCCGGCGTGAACCCGCCATTCTTGTAAAGCACCGTCGCGGTCGACAAGTACGACGAGGCGACGAAAAACGAATTGGCCAGATGCGGGGGGTCGACCTCGCGCGCCGCGGCGGCCATCGTCGCATAGAGCTTCAAGACCGACTTTGGCGGCTCCTCCTTGTTCCACAGAGTGACCGAAAGCACGCCATCTGGAGCCAGCGCACGCATATAAGTCTCCATCGCCTCCTTGGTGTAGGAGAACTTCTCTGCGATGGCGAAGCCGCCGGGATTCGAGAGGCCGACCGAATCCGCAAGGCTGAGGTCGATAACGTCGAAGCGCTCGTTCGTGTGCGCGAGGAAATGACGACCCTCGTAGTCGATGACGCGAACCTTGGACAGGATGTCGCCGGTGAAGTTGCGGATCACGTCGGCGTGAAACGCCTCGAGCACGGCGCGATTGCCCTCGGCGACCGTCACCCCCGTGGCGCCGGAGTGCAGCGCTACCTCGGTCGAGATGCCCCCGCCAAACTGGACGATAAATGTCTTCGGCGCCGACTTGATCACATAGGGGTAGACCATCGGCAGGTAATGGAAATACGCCGTTTCCTTATCGGTCAGATCGCGCATGATGCCGATCGGGCCGTCGCCGTCGATATAGAGGCCGAGATAGGCGTTGGCCGGCATGGTCGGCAGATTGAAACCGGCGTTGTCGGACAGGCCCGGCGCAAAATGCAGATAGGAGCTCGAATAGGCCTCAAGAAAGCCGAACGGCGAGGCGCTTTCGTAGACCTTTTTCGCGTCCGGAAATTTGCGCGCGTAGGCCACGCCCTTGTAGTCGTTGGTCGCCAGCGTCTTCAGTCCGAAGGCCTGAGGCACAACGAAATGGCCGGCGAACGCAAAGAGGCCGGAGACAACAAATGGAATGAGCGCCGCGCGCCCGCCCGGGCCGAACGACCAGGCCAAGCAGGCTAAGAACCAAAGCCCCAACGGCGCGGCGATCAAATTGGCGGGCGTAAACACGTACATCGCCAGCAGGAACACCAGGCCGCAGAGTCCGGCCCCGGCGAGGTCCGCGAAGTAGACGCGGCCGAAAATGCGGTTGCTTCTCAGAAAGACGCATCCAAGGAAAAACGCGCCAGCCAGGAACGGCGTCAGCTCCGCCAGGAAAATCGCCAGGAGCTTCCACTTCTGCGCCGGGTCGGAGATCAGGAAGATCGCGTTGAAGCCGAGATGCTGCACATAAAGATTGGCGCCGACCGCGAGCGGTCCGAACAGGGCGAGTGAAACGGTGGCGGCGACGCGCCAATTGCGCGCAAACCAGTCTTTGGCGACGGTCATCACCGCACTCGCCAGGCCGAAGCCCAGCATCGCCAGGCTCACTACCAGCGAGCCGAAATGCGCCCAGCTGCCAACGGCGAAGACGCGCATGACGTCGATCTGCAGCGCGATGACGGACCCGGCGCCAAGCCCTACGGCGAAATAAAGCGCGAGGCGCGAGCCCGAACCGAGCTCCGAGCCAGGCTCGGTCTGCGCGTCAAGGACGTCGGCGATCGGGACGTTGCTCGCGTCGTTCATTGCGTCTCGGAGCGGCCGGTCAGGCGCGACGGGCTTGGGCTTGGCTCGAGGCGCGAGCCGACGGCCAAAGCGATCCTGATATGAACCGGCGCTAATTGTTGTGCGTGCCGACGATCTGGTCGCCTTCAAGCTTGGTGAACGGAACGAATGGAACGATCCGGCCGCCGTAGATGTCGGATCGGGCGACCGTCATCTGTCCGTCGGAGGCCTGGTTCTTAACGACTTTCAAGACGCGCTGAGCGCCTGGCGGCCCAACCGGAATGACCATGATTCCACCCGGCTTCAACTGTTGCAGCAACGGGGGAGGAACATGGTCGATGCCGCAAGTGACGATGATCTTGTCAAACGGAGCCGCCTCTTCCCAACCATAATAGCCGTCGGCAGCCTTGCTCTTGATTGCCTCAAACTCCTTGTAACCATCCTGGATGAGCTGGTCGTAGATGGACCGCGTGCGCTCCGCCAGGGGCTTGATAATCTCGACGGTGTGGACTTGGTCGGTCAGATGCGCGAGATAGGCCGACTGGTAGCCGGAGCCGGTGCCGACCTCCAGCACCTTCTCCCCCTCCTTGGGATCGATGTTCGAAGTCATGCGGCCAACGATGTGCGGGCCGGAAATCGTGACGCCGTAGCCGATATCGAGAAAGGCATGGTCGTAGGCGCGGGCCAGATTCTGCTTCAGCACGAATTTCTCACGCGGCGTCAAAAGGAATGCGTGTTTGTTGCGATCGTTGGCAAGGTCCTCATTGCGAACCATCGCGCCGAACCGGTCGAATTGCTCGCCAAGGAATTTCGGATCCTCTCCCCGTTGCGCCACGCCCCAGGCGATGAACTTCTCGCGATTGTCCATCGGCGGCGCCATGTCGAAAGTAAAGGCTGTGGGCACGTCCGCCATCGCCAGCCTCGGCGCAAGCGAGCCCGCAATCAGGCCGGCGCCGCCGGCGATAAATTGACGTCTGTGCACCAATGGCCTCCTCAAACGGCTCCCGCCAGTTCGAATCCACGGTGGCCTGATATCCTAAACGGAGAGAGAACGCGACACCCAGGCGCATGATTTCGGCGCGGATTAAATGTTATTAATGGGTCCGTAAGCGGCCCGCGCGTTCCCTCACTGCGCAAGGGGATCGCGCGACCATTCCTTGAGGGTCCGCGTACGATGGAGCGGCGCGTACCCAAGCGCCGATCCGGACCGACGTTCGCCGCGCGCGATATCGCTGAAGGGCGATCCGACGATGCGGATTTCCGCCCCCTGCCTTTGCACCATGGCGAACAGCGTCGCCGCGTGGGCTGGCGAGATGCGGACGCAGCCGTGTGACGCCGGCCGGCCGAGATGGCCGACTGCGTTTGTGCCGTGGATTGCATATTGACCATAAAAGAAGATGGAGTGGGGCATCGGGGCGTTGTTGTACTTGGCGGAGTGAACCATGGCGTATAGCGCGCGCGGTCGGAAAACGCCATTCGGCGTCGCATGACCGACTTTGCCTGAGGATATCGGCCAGACGTAGGTTTCGCCAGACCCCGAATGGACGGTCATGGTCTGCGACGCGAGGTCGATTTTGATCTCAACATGCGCGCAGGCGTAAGTCGGCGCCGCAATCAGAATCGCAAGCGCAAGAAGGCGTGTGAATAAAATCCGCATCTGCCCCACTCCCCTCGCCGAACGTCTCGTAGGCCCAACGCCAAACCGCGCAGAAACCAGCGACAGCCTAGATCAATTTAGGCATCCGCATCCGCGCAGCGTCCCCACGCCTTTGAGTGTGTCCCTTAGCCCACAAACGGTCCAGTTCAATCATGGCGTCGAACGAGCGATCGCGCAATCGTGATCCTGAAGGTCCTCGGCGTGGCCGCCGCCTTCCAAAGAGAACTGGTCGGCCAGCAGGACGAAGCCGGGCTTCCCATCAAAGGTCTCGCCCACCGCCGCAAGGCTATAAGCGCCCATATGCCCTCGTGCGCCCTCGACGCCGTCGGCGAGAAGTTTGAGGGGAGCGACCTCGGCGAGATCGGCCGAGTCGACGCGGCGGGCGAAATAGACCCGCCCCTGGAGCGGAACCGTCATCGCGCGCCATTGGCTGTCCAGCGCGGAGGCGTATTCCGCTAGGGCCTTCATGACCGGAATGGCTACGCAATCGATATGGACGTGCAATTGGTCCTGGCTGCGCGCCCATTTCGAATTGGTCGCCAGTCCCACGGCTTCCCGCGGCAACGCCCGGTGAAGACGCGCCTCGACCAGGGTCTTGGCGCCCCAGGCGACGGCGAACACCGGCGGCGCGTTGGGCGCGAGCATTTGCGGATCTTCGATGCCGGTGATGCGCCGCGTCGGAATGGCGAGCATCTGGGCGACTCCGACCAAGTCTTTGAGAATCGCGACGCCCCGGCCAACGCCGCCATCGAGGTCGACGCGTTCGCAGGGCTTCGGACCCAAGCCCGCTTCCATGTGGGGTACGCACGCGCCATGCACGATCCGCCACAGCGCCATCGGATCGGCGCGAGCCGGAGCGTTGATCGCCACGACGCAAACCCAGGCGCTGATGCACAGGGCCGCGCAGGTCTGCCGCCAAGCCTTTCGCCCACCCTCCATTGCGCTCGCCGCTGCGCAGCCGCGCGGATCGACGCATTCAGGCTGCGAGAGGGCGGTTTTCAAGCGACAATCCCGCGATGTCAGGTCGGAGCCGCAACTTGGCGGTAACGAGCAAGCGTAGAGCGGCGGCTCAAATGTGAATCGCCCGCTTCGCCACCGCCATCGCCGCCTCCTTGACCGCTTCCGACATCGTCGGATGCGCGTGACAGGTGCGAGCGAGGTCTTCAGCCGAACCACCGAACTCCATCAGCACCGCAATTTCATGAATCATCTCGCCCGCGCCAAAGCCCACGATATGCCCGCCGAGCACGCGATCGGTAGCGGCGTCGGCGAGAATTTTGACGAAGCCTTCCGTGTGCCGCATCGCCCGCGCGCGCCCGTTGGCGGTGAAGGGGAATTTGCCGATGGCGTAGGCGACGCCCTCGGCCTTCAGTTCTTCCTCACTCTTGCCGACCGAGGCGACCTCGGGGCTCGTATAGACGACGTCTGGAATGGCGCCATAGTTCACGTGACCCGCCTGCCCTGCCAAGAGTTCGGCGACCGCTACTCCCTCGTCCTCCGCCTTATGGGCGAGCATCGGTCCCCGGATGACATCGCCGATCGCATAGATTCCAGGAACGTTGGTGGCGAAATGTGCATCGACGACCACCTGCCCCCGCTCCGTCTTGACCCCCAGGGCCTCCAATCCCAAGCCTTCGGTGAATGGGCGGCGTCCGACGGCGACGAGCACAACGTCGGCGTCGATCACCCTGGCCTCTCCGCCCGCTGACGGCTCAATCGTCGCCTTGACGCCCGCTTCTGCCGTCTCGACTTTTGCCAGTTTGTGACTGAGGTGAAAGACGAAGCCCTGCTTTTCCAGCGTGCGCTGCATCAGCTTGGCGACCTCGCCGTCGATCCCCGTCAGAACACGATCCAGGAATTCAACCACCGTTACCTCGGAACCCAACCGCCGCCAAACCGAGCCGAGTTCGAGGCCGATGACGCCGGCGCCGACGACGACCAACTTCTTCGGCGACGCCGGCAGGCTCAAGGCGCCGGTCGAGGAGACGATTGTCTCCTCGTTGATCTCGACGCCCGGCAGGCGCGCGACATCCGAACCGGTTGCGATAACGATCGCCTTGGTTTCGAGCGTGCTTTCCTTGCTGTCGGCGCCCTTGACGATCACGCGCCCGGGAGCGGCGATGCGGCCCTCTCCGCTCACCCATTCGATCTTGTTCTTCTTGAACAGGTAGGCGACGCCGTTAACGTTGGCGGCGACGGTGACGTCCTTGTGCTTCATCATCGCCGGGAGGTCGAGCTTCGGCGGAGCGACGACGACGCCAAGGGCCCCAAGGCCATGCGCCGCCTCGTCGAACATTTCCGAGGCATACAGGAGCGCCTTGGACGGAATGCAGCCAATGTTGAGGCACGTTCCGCCGAGCGTCTTCATCTTCTCGACCACGGCGACCTTCATGCCGAGTTGCGCCGCGCGGATTGCGCAAACGTAGCCCCCGGGGCCGGAGCCGATCACCACAAGGTCATAACTCATTGCCATTCTCTTTCGCTGGCGCGCCGATAGGACTCGCCCCGACGCCAGCTACCATCCGATCAACCGCGACAGCATCATCACCAAACCGACGATCGAGATCGCCCATATCGCCGTGCGCGCGTACATGATGCCGAGAAGGTAAACCGGAATGTAGACGATGCGCGCAAGAATCCAGATCGTGGCGCCAAGCGCGCCGGAACCGCCCGTCCGCTGGGTGACAATGAGCGCAAGCGCGACGGCGACGAACGGCGTGAAGTTCTCGACATAGTTGGCCAGTGCGCGCGTGGCTCGGCCGAACAGCAAGCCGGTCGTTGCGGCGGGCTTGTCGCGCGAAGTGAACAAATAGCCGAAGGGCAGCTCCACGTTGCCGACGGTCGCCTGAACAAGAACATGGACCAACCACAGCGCCACGCTCAATTCGAGACAGGTCAATTCGCTCATGGAGCCCCTCCGACCCCCTCGCCCGCACGGACTCCTCGCCGCTTCAGAGGTCTAGCACGAGCCGCGCTGGGTCCTCGAGCGCCTCCTTGACGCGGACCAGAAAGGTCACCGCCTCCCGGCCGTCGACGATGCGATGGTCGTAACTCAACGCCAGATACATCATCGGCCGGATTTCGACCTTGCCGCCACTGGCGACCGGCCGATCCTGTATCTTGTGCATGCCCAGGATGCCCGACTGGGGCGCATTGAGAATTGGCGTCGACATCAGCGAGCCGTAGATGCCGCCGTTGGTGATGGTGAAGGTTCCGCCCTGCAGTTCGTCCAGCGTGAGCTGGCCGTCGCGGGCGCGCTTGCCGAGCGCAGCGATCGCCTTCTCGATCTCGGCGATGCTGAGCTTGTCGGCATCGCGCACCACCGGCACGATAAGACCCTTCTCGGTGCCGACGGCGATGCCGATGTGATAGTAGTTCTTGTAGACAAGGTCGGCGCCGTCGATTTCGGCGTTGACGGCGGGGATCTCTTTAAGGGCCTGAACGCAGGCCTTGACGAAAAAGCCCATGAAGCCAAGCTTGGCGCCATGCTTTTTCTCGAAGGCGTCCTTATAGCGGGCGCGCAGCGCCATCACCTCGCTCATGTCGACCTCGTTGAAGGTCGTGAGCATCGCCGCGGTGTTTTGCGCGTCCTTGAGGCGGCGAGCGATAGTCTGGCGCAGCTTGGTCATGCGCACCCGCTCTTCACGGCCGCTGTCATCGGGGGTGATCGTGCGCGCCGCAGGCACGGGGGCCGGAATGGGCGCGGGCGGCTGCAACGGCGCAGGCGCGACGGCCGGCGACGGCGCCCGAGCCGCGGCCGCGGCGGCGATCACGTCGCCCTTCAGCACCTGGCCGCGCTTGCCGCTGCCGGCGACCGAGGCCAGATCGATCTTGTCCTCGACCGCCATCTTGGCCGCAGCCGGCGCCGGCGGCATCGCGGTTGACGCGACGGGCGCAGGCGCGGCCTTGGCCGCCGGAGCTTGAGCCGCCGCCTCGACCGGCGCCGCCGCGGCTCCGGCTGAGAGCTGGCCGAGCAGCGCGCCGATCGCGACCGTCTGACCGGTCTCGGCGGCGATCTCGCTCAAAACCCCCGAGCTCGGCGCGTTGACCTCGAGCGTCACCTTGTCGGTTTCCAGTTCCACCAGCGGCTCGTCGGCTTGGACGGACTCGCCAGCCTTCTTGAACCATTTGCCGACGGTCGCTTCGCTGATCAACTCGCCAAGCGTCGGGACACGAATCTCAGTCGCCATTTCAATCGCGCCGCGAGGCGCCCTTCTTTATCCTTAGGGAGTTACGGAGGTAATGGGCGTAAGCGGCTGGCTGGGGCGCACCGCGATCCCCAGCATACGGCGGTTTTCATAAGCAAAGCCGCGCCCAGCGGCGATGACCGGGTCAGCTTCCTGCATCGCCTCGAGCGCCGCCTCAGAGGCTGCTTCGATGATCGCGACGCCGTAGCCGCCGTCCGGATCGGCGACCGGGCCCATCGCCACCACCACGCCCGTTTCAACCCGAGGCGTCCAGTATTCGCGATGCGCGCGCATGAGCTGCGCCTCGTCGGACGTCATGTCGGTGATGAACGTCGTTCGCGGCGGCCTCAGCTTGCAGAAGTAATGGGGCATATCGAACTGGCTTCGCTCAGGCCAGGCATTCGTCGAGGAAGGCCTTGAGTTGGGCTAGATGTTTCGACATCAGCCCGGTCGCGGTCGCCGCCGACGCCGGGCGCCCTGCATAGCGCGCGCGCTTAGACTTGCCGCCGACCTGACCCGAAACCCATTCGAGATAGGGCTCGACGAAGCTCCAGGCGCCCATGTTCTTAGGCTCCTCCTGGCACCAGACGATTTCGGCATTCTTGAAGCGCGAAAGCTCCCTTAGGAGCGCCTTCACAGGGAATGGATAAAGCTGCTCGACGCGCAAAAGGTAGACGTCATCGACGCCGCGCTTTTCGCGCTCGTCGTAGAGGTCGTAGTAAACCTTACCGGAGCAGATGACGACGCGGCGGATGCGCTCGTCCTTGGCGAGCGTGATCTTCTCGCCCTTATGCGTCTCCGCATGATCCCATAGCAGCCGGTGGAAACTCGTGTCCGGGCCGAAGGCCGCGAGGTTCGACACCGCGCGCTTGTTGCGCAGCATCGACTTCGGCGTCATCAGAACGAGCGGCTTGCGGAACTCACGCTTGAGCTGGCGGCGCAGCGCATGGAAGAAATTGGCAGGCGTCGTGCAATGGACGACCTGCATGTTATCCTCGGCGCAAAGCTGCAGATAGCGCTCGAGACGGGCGGAGGAATGTTCCGGCCCCTGGCCCTCATAGCCGTGCGGCAGCAAGCAGACGAGGCCCGACATCCGCAGCCATTTCTTCTCGCCGCCCGAGATGAACTGATCGAACACCACTTGCGCGCCGTTGGCGAAGTCGCCGAATTGCGCCTCCCATAGGACGAGCGCGTTCGGCTCTGCGAGCGAATAGCCGTATTCGAAGCCGAGCACCGCCTCTTCCGACAGCATCGAATTGATGACTTCATAGCGCGCCTGGCCGTCGCGAATGTGATTCAACGGGACGTAGCGGGCTTCCGTCTGTTGATCGATCAGCACCGAATGGCGCTGCGAGAACGTGCCGCGCTCGCTGTCCTGTCCGGATAGGCGAACGGGAAAGCCGTCGTCCAGCAGCGAACCGAAGGCGAGCGCCTCGGCGGTCGACCAGTCGATCCCCTCGCCGCTCCGGATCGCCGCGCGGCGGTTCTCGAGAAAGCGCGAAATGGTTTTGTGAACGTTGAAGCCCTCGGGCGCCGCGGTGATGCGGTCGCCGATCAGCCGCAGCCGAGCAAGCTCAACGCCGGTCTTGCCGCGGCGCTCGTCGTCGGCGATGTCCCGCGCCGGCTTAAAGCCCGCCCAGCGGCCGTCGAGCCAATCGGCCTTGTTGGCCGAATAGAACTGGCCGGCCTCGTATTCCGCCTCCAGGCGTTGGCGCCAGTCCGAGCGCATCTTGTCGACCTCGCCCTGGGTGACGACGCCTTCGGCGATGAGCTTGTTGGCGTAGAGCTGCAGCGTCGTCGGATGCGAACGAATGAGCCGGTACATGATCGGCTGCGTGAACGAGGGCTCGTCGCCTTCGTTGTGGCCGAATCTGCGATAGCAGAACATGTCGATGACTACCGGCTTGTGGAATTTCTGCCGGTATTCGGTCGCCACTTTGGCGCAGAAGACGACCGCCTCCGGATCATCGCCATTGACATGGAAGATCGGCGCCTCGACCAGCTTGGCGACGTCAGAAGGATAGGGCGAGGAACGAGAATAGCGCGGATAAGTGGTGAAGCCGATCTGGTTGTTGACGATGAAATGCAGCGAGCCGCCGGTCCGGTGGCCCCGCAAACCCGAGAGGCCAAAGCATTCGGCCACCACGCCCTGTCCGGCGAAAGCGGCGTCGCCATGGATCAGGAGCGGCAGCGCCTTCGTGCGCTCGATGACGTCGTTAAGCTGATCCTGCTTCGCGCGAACCTTACCGAGAACTACCGGGTCGACGATCTCGAGATGCGACGGGTTGGCGGTCAGCGAGAGATGAACGCTGTTGCCGTCGAATTCACGGTCAGAGGAGGCGCCGAGGTGATATTTGACGTCGCCGGAGCCATCGACCTGATCGGGCGAATCCGAGCCGCCCTTAAATTCGTGGAAGATGACGCGATGCGGCTTGCCCATCACCTGGCTCAGCACGTTGAGCCGGCCGCGATGGGCCATGCCGAGCGCGATCTCTTTCAACCCAAGCTGGCCGCCGCGCTTGATAATCTGCTCGAGCGCTGGAATCATCGCCTCCGCGCCGTCGAGGCCGAAGCGCTTCGCGCCCGGATATTTGACGTCGAAGAAATTCTCGAAACCCTCGGCCTCGGCAAGCTTGCCCAGGATCGCGCGCTTCCCCTCCCTCGTGAACTGGATTTCCTTGTCCGGTCCCTCGACACGCTCCTGAATCCAGGCCTTCTCCGCCGGATCGGAAATATGGACGAACTCGAAGCCGATCGTGCCGCAATAGGTCCGCCGCAGGATCGCGAGCATTTCGCGAACGGTCGCATATTCAAGTCCGAGCACGTGATCGATGAAGATCTGGCGGTCGTAGTCGGATTCCTGAAAGCCGTAGGTCGAGGGATGGAGCTCCTCGTGGTCCCTTTGTGGCTCGAGCCCGAGCGGATCGAGATTGGCGTACAGATGGCCCCGCATGCGGTAAGCGCGGATCATCATGAGCGCGCGCACCGAATCGAGGGTCGCGCGGCGAATCTCGTCCTCGCTCGGCGCGGCTTTCGGATCGGCTTCCGCCGCCTTGGCGTGCAACTTGTCGGCGACGGCCTTTTCCGTCGCCGGCCAATCGCCATCCAGCGCGCTGATAAGATCGCCTTTTGGCGTCGCCGGCCAATTGGACTTGCGCCATGACGCCCCACGCGCAGTCTTGACCACGCTCGCCGGATCATCGCCGAGCGCGTCAAAGAATTCGCGCCAGCCGGGTTCGACCGAGAGCGGGTCCTTCTCGTATTGCGCCTGCAAGGCTTCGATGTAGGCGCTGTTGGCGCCGTACAGAAACGAGGTTTGCAGCAGCGCTTGATTGACGTCCTGACGAGCCACCGAGCGGACTCCCTTACTTGCCGTGCAACAGATCGACCAATGTCTTGCCGAGCCGGGCGGGAGAGGGCGAGACGCGGACGCCGGCCAACTCCATCGCCGCGATCTTGTCCTCGGCGCCCCCTTTGCCGCCGGAGATGATCGCGCCAGCATGCCCCATGCGCCGTCCGGAGGGCGCCGTGCGTCCGGCGATGAAGCCGACTATGGGCTTTGTGCGGCCGCGCTTGGCTTCATCGTTCAGAAACTCGGCCGCGTCCTCCTCGGCCTGCCCGCCGATTTCCCCGATCATCACGATCGACTGAGTCTTAGGATCGCCCATAAACATGGCGAGCACATCGACGAATTCCAAGCCCTTGATCGGGTCGCCGCCGATCCCTATCGCCGTCGTCTGCCCGAGACCCTCGCGCGTCGTCTGAAACACTGCCTCATAGGTCAGGGTGCCCGAGCGCGAGACGACCCCGACGCTGCCGCGCGAGAAGATGTTGCCCGGCATGATGCCGATCTTGCATTCGCCCGCCGTCATCACCCCCGGGCAATTGGGCCCGATCAGTGTCGACTTCGAGCCCTGCAGCGCTCGCTTGACCCGCGCCATGTCGAGGACCGGAATGCCCTCAGTGATGCAGACGATGAGCGGCGTCTCGGCGTCGATCGCCTCGCAGATCGCGTCCGCCGCCCCGGCCGGCGGCACATAGATCACGCTGGCGTCAGCCCCGGTCTTCTCCCGCGCTTCGGCGACTGTGTCGAAGACGGGGAGCCCGAGATGGGTCGAACCCCCCTTGCCCGGCGAGACGCCGCCGACCAGCTTGGTGCCATAGGCGATCGCCTGCTCGGAATGGAACGTGCCATTCTTGCCGGTGAAGCCCTGGGTGATGACCTTCGTGTCGGCGTTGACGAGGATGGACATGAGACGCTTTCGGCCGTTGGCGTTTCAATTCGATCGGAACGGATTTTCGCAGCGAACGGAGCCATAAGTCTGGCCGTGGCTGAGGTCTTCGGTGAGCAGGGTCTCGGCGCCAAATCGATGCGCTGCCGCCAAAATCTGTCCATCCCAAAAGTCGATCTGATAACGCCGCTGGAAGAAGGCGGCGTTGAGCAGGATCTCACGATCGATCGAGATCACCGGAAACTCGAACAGCCGTTCGAGCCAGCCGTCGACCTCGTTGTCGGAGAGTGGAGACGTCATCTTTCGCGGGTTCTGCACATTGCGAACGAATTCACCGATCACCTGAGTCGAGATCGCGAAGGTTTCCGTTGTCAGAATTTCTCCCGCCTTGGTGAACTTGCCGGGAGCGACCTCATCGCCGGCCGCCGCGTAGATCAGCACATTCGTGTCAAGGAAGACCCTAGCGCTCATGGGTCTCCTCGCGGTCAAACTTGAAATCGGCCCGCATTCTGCCTTTTGAATTGCGCATCAGCTCGCGAAGCCCTTCCCGCGCTTTCTCCAAACGCTGGTCCCGACCCGCGACGTCGGCAAGAAATTCGCGCACCATCGCATTGACAGTCGTCTTCTGTTCGGCCGCAACGAGGCGTGCGCGCTCGAGAACGTCCTCATCGATTGCGAGCGTGATATTTTTCATTTCGGTCTCCAGTACACAGTATATGTGGAACTGTGTACTGATTCCAACCCCTTCTCATGAATCCGAAAGCCGGTCGAGTTCACGCACCGTCAACGCGCTCGCGGCGTCCCCGGTATTGAGCGTCGTGCTCGGCTCGAACATCAAAACGACAGGCTCTAGGGAAAGCGACCGGGGCCGGTGTTCGACCCCACGCGGGACGACGACAAAATCGCCTTCGCCCATTTCTGAGACGCCATCACGAAAGTCGATCGCGATGCGTCCGCGCAGCACGAAGAAGGCCTCGTCCTCGCGCTCGTGCGCGTGCCAGTCGAACTCGGCGCCAAATTTCGCCACCTTGACCTGGCTGTCGTTGACATCGCCGACGATGAACGGATGAAAGACGTCCTTAACCTTCCGGTCGACCGCTTCGAGCACATTGATCTTGGATGGGCGCATCGGTCCGTCTCCCTCCTTGGTCATGCGTTTACGTCAGGCCGCGGCCCTCACGGCGGTCACGATCTTATGCGCCGCGTCGTCGAGGTCGTCCGCTGGAATCACGTTCAGGCCAGAGTCCCGGAGGATTTTCTTGCCGAGGTCGACGTTGGTGCCCTCGAGGCGCACGACCAGCGGAACCTGGAGGCCCACTTCCTTCACCGCGGCGATAACGCCCTCGGCAATGATGTCGCAGCGCATGATGCCGCCGAAAATGTTGACGAGAATGCCTTTCACGTTCGGATCGGCGGTGATGATCTTGAAGGCTGCGGCGACCTTGTCCTTGGAGGCGCCCCCGCCAACGTCGAGAAAGTTCGCCGGGCTTTCCCCGTAGAGCTTGATGATGTCCATAGTCGCCATCGCGAGTCCGGCCCCGTTGACCATGCAGCCGATCGAACCCTCGAGCGTGACGTAATTGAGCTCGTGCTTGGAGGCCTCGATTTCCTTGGCGTCCTCTTCGCTCTCGTCGCGCAAGGCGGCGATGTCGGGATGCCGGTAAAGCGCGTTGTCGTCGAATGACAATTTGGCGTCGAGCACCCGCAATTGGCCATTCGACAGGACGATCAGCGGATTGATCTCCAGCATCGACATGTCCTTAGCCAGGAAGGCGGCGTAGAGCTTGGCGACAAGACTCTCCATCTGCTTGGCCAGGTCGCCGGTGAGCCCCAGCGCGCGGGCGGCGGTGCGGCCATGATGGGGCATGATCCCGGTCGCCGGGTCTACGGCGAAAGTGTGGATCCTTTCCGGGGTCGCATGCGCGACCTCCTCGATGTTAACCCCACCCTCGGTCGAGAGGACGAACGACACCCGGCTCGTCTGGCGGTCGACGAGCGCCGAAAGATAGAGTTCCCTGTCAATTGTGGCGCCGTCCTCGACGTATAGGCGGCTGACCTGCTTGCCGCTGGGGCCCGTCTGCGCCGTGACCAGCGTCGCGCCCAGCATCTGCGTCGCAAACGTCCTGACCTCCTCGACCGAGCGGGCGAGCCGCACACCGCCTTTGTCGCCGGCTGAGGCCTCCTTGAAGCGACCCTTGCCGCGGCCGCCGGCATGGATCTGGGTCTTGACCACCCAAATCGGCCCGGGGAGTTTCTTGGCCGCCTCGATAGCCTCATCCGAGGAAAAAGCAGGAAAGCCAGCCGCGATCGGGACGCCGAACGCTCTCAGCACCGCCTTGGCCTGATATTCGTGGATGTTCATGGCGGCGAAGACCTCAACAGAAACGAACGCCCGCCGGCGGGGGCACGCTTAAGGCGACGATCAGGCGGCGAGAGCGGGATTGATCGCCTTGCAGGCCTCCATCAGGGCGTGGACCGAGGCGACCGACTTGGCGAACATGGCTTTTTCGCTCTCGTCGAACGCGATCTCGATGATGCGCTCGACGCCGTTGGCGCCGATCACCACCGGCACGCCCACATAGGTGTTGTGGACGCCATACTGCCCGCTCAGATGGGCCGCGCAGGGCAGCACGCGGCGCTGATCCTTGAGATAGGCCTCGGCCATGGAGATCGCTGAAGCGGCCGGCGCGTAGAAGGCCGAGCCGGTCTTCAACAGATTGACAATCTCGCCGCCGCCTTTGCGAGTGCGTTCGACGATGGCGTCGATTCTTTCCTGCGTTGTCCAACCCATCTTGATAAGGTCCGGCAACGGGATGCCGCCCACGGTCGAGTAGCGCGCGGACGGCACCATTTCGTCGCCGTGTCCGCCGAGGACAAAGCCGGTCACATCCTCGGGCGACACGTTGAACTCCTCCGAGAGGAAATAACGGAAGCGCGCCGAATCCAGCACGCCCGCCATCCCCACGATTTTCTTGGTCGGCAGGCCGCAGGATTTCTGCAGCGCCCACACCATGGCGTCGAGGGGATTGGTGATGCAGATAACGAAAGCATGCTTCGCGTGCTCCCGTATCCCCGCGCCGACCGCGTCCATCACCTTGAGATTGATGCCAAGCAGATCGTCGCGGCTCATGCCCGATTTGCGCGGAACTCCGGCGGTGACAATGACCACGTCGGCCCCGGCGATGGCGGCGTAATTGCTCGCCCCCAAAAGGCGGGCGTTGACGCTCTCCACAGGCGTCGCCTCGGCCAGGTCGAGCGCCTTGCCCTGCGGCACGCCGTCGATGATATCGAAGAGAACGATATCGCCAAGCTCTTTTAGCGCGGCTAAGAGCGCAAGCGTCCCGCCGATCTGGCCTGCTCCTATCAAGGCAATCTTTTTTCGCGCCATTGAGCTTCTTTCGTAGTTTGAGACCGCAGCGCTCGCCTCGGGCGCCATCGTGAGTTTCGCCGTGTGCTATCGTCCTATCGATGCACGCGATCAAGCCAAACTTTTGGCGCACGGCGCCGAAAATCGCGCCGCTTGAACATTAGACGGCCTGAAACATCCAGCGAAATCAACGCCTTATCTGGAGAGTCAGAAAAATTATAGTCCGGCTCCATGTGAACTTAAGCTCAGTCGGCTCCGGCCTGCCCCGTTCCATGCGCAACCGGATAGACTTGGCGGCCGAACAGGCTCGCGGTGAGATCAACCAGAAGCAGCGCGCTTGTGCCGCGCTCGTCGAGGAATGGATTGAGCTCGACGAGATCCAGCGAGGGCGAAAGACCGGATTCGTACAACAGCTCCATGACAAGGTGCGCTTCGCGGTAGGTCGCCCCGCCCGGAACGGCGGTGCCGACGCCCGGCGCAATCGCCGGATCAAGAAAGTCGACGTCTAGGCTGACATGCAAAAGACCGTTGCGGGCGCGAACCCGATCGATGATGCGGCGGATCGAGACGGCGAAACCGTCTTCGTCCAGCCGCCGCATATCGACGACGTCGACGCCGCGGTCCCGCAACAGCCGCCGTTCGCCCGAGTCGATCGACCGGATGCCGAACAGATGCAGCCGCCCGGGATCGACGAATCCGTGCGGCTCGTCGCCGAACACGCCTTCGAGACCGGGCTCCCGGCACAGCATCGCAAGCGACATTCCGTGCATATTGCCGGACGGCGAGGTCAGCGGCGTGTTGAAGTCCGAATGGGCGTCGAGCCACAGGACGAACAGCTCGCGCCCCGCCTCGGCCGCATGACGGGCGAGGCCGCCGATCGAACCCATCGCGATGCTGTGATCGCCGCCGAGCACGATCGGCGTCCGCCCGGAGCGCGCGACCGCATAGGTCTCGCGCGCCAGCAGTCGCGCCCAGGCCGCGACATCGGCGAATCGGTGCGCCTTGCCTTCCGGCGGGGCCACGTGAACCAACGGAGACGGAGGGGCGAGGTCGCCCCGGTCCTCGACGTCATGGCCGAGGTCGCGCAGCGGTTTCGCGATATCCGCCGTGCGCAGCATAGCCGGCCCCATCGCCGCGCCGGGCACGTTTGTCCCCGCTTCGACCGGCGCGCCGAGAATGGTGAACGCCCGCCGGCGCGCCTGACCCCCCTCGCCCGCAGGATCGTCATCGCTGGTTCTTTGTCTGCTCAAGGTCGCCCCCTTCCCGAAACCAAAACCGCCCGATCTTAGTCGATTTCCGCGGCCTGAGCGCCCGCCGAGACTTGACAAAAGCGCAAGCGTGGACACATGGATGCGCGCCATGACGCCCGCGCTCCGCATTATCCGGATTTGCATCATTAGCCGCTAGCTTTGAAGCTGGCTGGTTCGCGTCTCCTTATTTCATCAAAGCCATCGAGAAGCGATCATCCGGCCAGTCCCGGGCGGCGTGTGTTCGCGCCGTTCGCCCTTAAGAGATGACGCCGACGAGAATTGCCGATGAAGCCGCCGCCCCGACCCCAAAATGAGACGCCCGCGGAGGCGAAGCCGGCGCGGCTGCGTCTCCACAATACGTTGACCCGCGGCAAGGAGGATTTCGCGCCGATCGACCCGAAGGCGGTGCGTCTCTATGTCTGCGGCCCCACGGTGTACGATTTCGCGCATATCGGCAACGCCCGGCCGGTCATCGTGTTCGATGTGCTGTTCCGACTCCTGCGCCACGTCTATGGCGCGGCCCATGTCACCTATGTGCGCAACATCACCGACGTCGACGACAAGATCAATGCGCGCGCTGCGCGCGACTTTCCGGGCCTGCCGCTCAACGAGGCGATCGCCAAGGTGACGGAAGCCACAGAGCGACAGTTTCACGAAGACGTCGCCGCTCTGGGCGCGCTCCCGCCGACCCTCGAGCCGCGCGCCACCCAATATATCGACACGATGCGCGCGATGATCGAGCGGCTCATCGCCCGGGGCGTCGCCTATGTCGCCGAAAACCACGTGCTGTTCTCGCCGTCGGCTATGGATGCCCTGCGGTGGGCGCCGCGCTACGGGACGCTCGCTCACCGCTCGCTCGACGAGATGCTCGCCGGCGCGCGGGTCGACGTCGCGCCTTACAAGCGCGATCCGATGGACTTCGTCTTGTGGAAACCCTCCAAGCCCGACGAGCCGGGCTGGCCAAGCCCAGCCGGCATTGGCGCGCTCGGGCGGCCCGGCTGGCATATCGAGTGCTCGGCTATGTCGATGGCGACGCTGCTCGAACCGTTCGGCGGCGGCCTTTCCTGCGACGACCAGAGCCGCAATATTTTCGACATCCATGGCGGCGGAATCGATCTCGTCTTTCCCCACCACGAGAACGAGATCGCGCAATCCTGCTCGGCCTTTCATTCGTCCGCCATGGCCAATATCTGGATGCACAACGGCTTCCTGCAGGTCGAAGGCGAGAAGATGTCGAAGAGCCTCGGCAACTTCGTCACCATTCACGAACTGCTCCGTACGACGAAGTTCGGCGGCCGCAAATGGTCCGGCGAGGCGCTGCGGCTCGCGATGTTGCGCACGCACTACCGCCAGCCGATCGACTGGACTGTGAAAGCGCTGGAGGAGGCGGAGGCGACGCTCGACCGCTGGTATGACGCGGTCGACGACGTCGAGCCTAGCGCCGAAATCGCGCCGGGAGTGCTCGACGCATTGTCCGACGACCTGAACACGCCGGCGGCTTTGTCGGAGCTCCATCGCCTCGAACGTTCAGACGCCGCCGCCCTTGGCCAGCACCGTCAGCGCGAGGAGGCCGAAGGCCGACGCGGCGATCCAGCGGAGCCGCCACAGCCCTTCATCCCTGGATTGCTTCTCTCCGCTCGCAATGACGGTGATGGTTCGGCCAAATCGCAGCGCGCTCAAGCGACGCTTCTCAAAGCGAGCGCCAATCTGCTCGGCCTTTTGCAGCAAACGCGCTCGGACCGACAGGCGATCGTGCTTAGCGAGGCGAAGATCGACGCCGCCGAGATCAATGCGATTGTCGCCGAGCGTTCCGCCGCGCGCGCTGCGCGGAACTGGGCTGAGTCCGATCGGTTGCGCGACCAGCTCGCGGCGCTCGGCGTCGCCATCAAAGACAACAAGGACGGCGCGACGACCTGGGAGCTCAAGCGATGAGCGCCATTGCGCTGCGCCCCTATCTCCCGACCGACGCCAACCGCTGCGCCGAGATCTTTCGCTCGAGCATCGAGGAGCTGGCGGCCGAAGATTATGACGAAGAGCAGCGTGACGCTTGGGCGTCGCGCGCCGACGACGAACAGGCCTTCGGCGCCCGCCTCGCCGGCGCGTTGACCCTGCTCGCAATGATCGACGGCGCGATCGCCGGCTTCGCCAGCCTCAAAGGCGCAGACTTGATCGACATGCTGTTCGTCGATCCCGAATTCGCCCGCCAGGGCGCGGGCGGCGCGCTTGTCGAGGCGTTCACGAAACTGGCGCAAGCGCGCGGCGCGAAGCGCCTCACGGTCGATGCCAGCGACATCGCCCGACCGCTGTTCGAGCGCCAGGGCTTCACCGCGCAGCGGCGCAATCTCGTCAGCATCGGCGACCAATGGCTCGCCAACACCACCATGACCAAGACGCTCGGCGCCGAGTCCGCGCCTCCGACCCGACACTGAGAACCCGATGGAAAAAGAACATCACCTCGTCCTGAGGAGCGGCGCCGCAGGCGGCGCGTCTCGAAGGACGCTCCAGAGCGCACGAACGGCGCCGCCTCTTGAAAGCATCCTTCGAGACGCGAGGCTGCGCCTCGCTCCTCAGCATGAGGGAAGCGGCAGCCGCTTGCTATTTCTGCAGTGAACCCGATGGCCAAAGAACGCCTCTATCTGTTCGACACGACGATGCGCGACGGCGCGCTGACCACCGGCGTCGACTTCTCGCTCGACGACAAGCGCCGCATCGCTGCGATGCTCGACCGGCTCGGCGTCGACTATGTCGAGGGCGGCTATCCGGGCGCGAACCCGCTCGACACCGAATTCTTCAAGCAGAAGCCCACCAGCCGCGCCCGCTTCTGCGCCTTCGGCATGACCAAGCGGCCCGGCCGCTCGGCCGCCAATGATCCCGGCCTTGCGGGTCTCCTCGCCGCCGACGCCGACGCGATCGTCTATGTCGCCAAGTCGTGGGACTATCACGTCCATGTCGCGCTCGGCTGCACGCTCGACGAGAACCTCGAGGCCATCGCCGACAGCGTGAAGGCGGCCGTCGGCGCGGGCCGCGAGGCGATGGTCGATTGCGAGCATTTCTTCGACGGCTACAAGGCCAATCCGAAATATGCGCTCGCCTGCGCCCGCGCCGCGATCGACGCCGGCGCGCGCTGGGCGGTTCTGTGCGACACCAACGGTGGAACGCTGCCCGACGAGGTCGAGCGCATCGTCGGCGAGGTCGCGCGCGTCATTCCTGGCGAGAGCCTCGGCATCCATGCCCACAACGACACCGGCAACGCGGTCGCCAATTCGCTCGCCGCTATCCGCGCCGGCGCGCGGCAGGTGCAGGGCACGCTGAACGGGCTGGGCGAGCGTTGCGGCAACGCCAATCTAGTGACGTCTCATCCCCACGTTGGCTTTGAAGCCGGAGCTCGAGGAGCGTTTCGAGACCGGCGTCACGGCGGAGGCTTTGCGCGAGATCACCCATGTCTCGCGCGCCTTCGACGAATTGCTCAACCGCGCGCCGAACCGGCACGCGCCCTATGTCGGGGCGTCGGCCTTCGCCACCAAGGCCGGCATTCACGCCTCCGCCCTCGCCAAAGACCCGCGCACCTACGAACACGTGCCGCCGGACAGCGTCGGCAACCAGCGCGCCGTGCTGGTCTCGGATCAGGCCGGGCGCTCGAATCTGCTGTCCGAGCTCGCCCGGCTGGGCGTCGAGGCCAAGCCCGACGATCCGCGCCTTTCGCGCCTGCTCGACGAGGTGAAGGCGCGCGAGGCGCAGGGCTTCGCCTACGAAGCGGCCGACGCCTCGTTCGAGCTTCTGGCGCGCAGCGTGCTTGGCGGCGTGCCGGAATATTTCGCCGTCGAGAGTTTTCACGTCGGCGTCGAGCGCAAGGTGGTCGCGCCCGGCGTCACCTATTCGGCTTCGCAGGCGGTGGTGAAGATCCGCATCGGCGAGGAGCGGCTCATTTCCGCCGCCGAAGGCAACGGCCCGGTCAACGCGCTCGATCTCGCTTTGCGCAAGGACCTCGGCGTCTACCAGAAATATATCGAGGACCTCGAGCTGCGCGATTATCGCGTGCGCGTCTTCCAGGGCGGCACCGACGCGGTGACGCGCGTCCTGATCGAGTTCGGCGACGGAAACGGCGACACCTGGTCGACGGTCGGGGTGTCCGGCAACATCATCGACGCCTCGTTCCAGGCGCTGGTCGACGCGATCACCTACCGGCTGCTCAAGGTCGGCGTCGCGGCGCAGTAGGCGCGTTCATGGAAACGCCTCCTGCGCCCCGGTCCAGCAATCGCCGCGACGAGCCCGATCGACAAACGGACCGGGGTCCAAACGATGCGGCAGGGGCGTGCACTGTCGATCCCTGTCATAGTAGACGGTTTATAAACCCTAAGGTCTGCAAAGTGCCGCCGGCGCGTTGTCCTGAGGGACCACGGGAACAATGCGGAGAAGCAAGCGTTTTTTTTGAAATCATGACAAGGTTCAACTGGAGGACTTTGATGCGATTTGCTTCCGTGGCTTCGACCGCCGCCCTTTCAACACTGCTTGTCGGATCGGCCGCGCAATGCCAACCCCTGCGCCCTACCGGGTGGATTCAGCGATAACGCTGGCCGCAGGGGGATGCGGACCCGCTTATCATCGCAACGTCTACGGCGCGTGCATACCGAATGGTTGGGGCGGCGGGGTCGTCGTGGCTCCCGGATTTTATGGCGGCTACCACGGCGGCTACTATCACGGCGGCGGCTACTATCACGGCGGTGGCTGGCACGGCGGCTACCATGAAGGCGGCGCGCACTGGCACGGCGGCGGCCGCTGGCAGGCGGCGCGCACTGGCACGGTGGCGGCGCTCACTGGCACGGCGGAGGAGCCCACTGGCACGGAGGGGCTAGTCACCACAGGTGATGGTTCCCGGCTTAAAGCTCCGAAACCGCTGACGGCCCGAAACGGCGTCGGCAGCCCCGCTGCTCGCCAGAGGCCCTGTCAGTTAAAATGGGGCTTGACCGGCCGCGAAGGCCGGACCCTAACGCCACGTTAAGGCTCGGATAGCACCCTCTCAGGCCGCGCCATCGAATCGGCGTCAGTAAAAACAGACTTTCGCGAATGGCGCACGGCGGCCTGCTCGTCTCTATCATTTTCGTTCTCTTGCTCTGCGCGTCGGGCTTGGGGATGTATCTGCACGACCGGCTGGGAGAGCGACATCGAACAAGCGAGACGAAGGACCATGTCCGGTTGGTCGTCTCGATCCTCGTCACCTTCACGGCTTTGGTGCTGAGCCTTATGCTCTCGGAGGTGAAGGGCACGTTCGATACGTTCGACGCCCGCCTGCGTTCTTTCGCAGGCGACCTCTCAAATCTCGACATCCATCTGCGGGAATACGGACCAGACGCTGAGCCCATCAGAGCGACGGTAAGAAAATACGTGGCTGCGGCGATCGCTGATAGCTGGCGCAACGAGCCAGCGCCATCAGGTGATTTTCCGCGCTTTGTCGGTCCGGCGGCCGTCGAGCGGCCGGAGCTCGGCGCCCTTCTCATTCAGGCCGACGTCGCCATTCATAAACTGGATCCGCCTGACCATTTCCGCCAACAACTCACAGACTCCTTGTCAAATCAGATCGACGAGGCGTTGCGTGATCGGCGTCAGCTGCTTGAGACTTCGCACGACACGATCTCATGGCCGCTCATGGCGGCGATGAGCGCGTGGCTGGCGGTCGTTTTCGGAGTTTTTGGCCTGCTCTCGCCGCGCAACGCGGTTGTCTATATATCCATTGTGGTCTGCGCGATCTGCGTTGCCTCCGCCATCTTCCTGATCGACGATTTCGATTCTCCGATCGACGGGCTGTTAAGCGCCTCGAGCGATTCCATGCGCGCGACCTTGGCCAGAATGGACGCGCCCTGAAAAAGCCGCCCGAGTTTTTGCGCGGCCTCCGGGAATAAACCGCACGGCCCTCGAGTCCCCTCCTTGACGGCGCTTTTCGCCGAAGAAGGGAAGACTGAAAGTGTCACACGATCACGAAGGCGGCCTCGACCGCAGGCAAACCCTGAAATGCATGCTCTGGGCCGGAACCGGCGTGGTGTGGACGGTCGCGGGCGGCGTGCCGTCGTCGCGGCTGATCGGCTCGGCGAAAGCGGCGGAAGGCGGCTTTTCCTTCGTCCAGATTTCCGACAGCCACATCGGCTTCGCAAAGCCCGCCAATCCGGACGCGCGCGTCACGCTCGACGCGGCGATCGACAAGATTCTGGCGATGCCCGAGAAGCCCGGCTTCATGATCCATACCGGCGACGTCAGCCACGCGGCGAAGGCGAACGAATTCGACGACGCGCAGCAAATGATCGGCCGCGCCAAGCTCGACGTTCACTACGCGCCAGGCGAACATGACATCCTCGATCCCAAGACGCGGGACGCCTATCTCGGGCGCTTTGGCAAGGGCGCGACCGGCGGCGGCTGGTATGCCTTCGATCAGGGCGGCGTGCATTTCGTATCGCTCAACAATGTCGTCGATCTCAAGAAGAACGGCCTCGGCTCTCTCGGCGCGGAGCAGCTCGAGTGGCTGGAAGGTGATCTCAAGGGCAAGTCCGCTTCTACGCCCATCGTCGTCTTCTCCCATATTCCGCTTTGGATGATCGCGCCCGAATGGGGCTGGGGCACCGAGGATTCGGCGCAGGCGCTTGGTTATCTTTCCCGCTTCGGCTCGGTGACTGTGCTCAACGGCCACATCCATCAATTGATGCAGAAAGTCGAAGGCGCCGTCACGTTCCACACCGCGCGATCGACCGCCTTTCCGCAGCCAGCGCCAGGAACGGCGCCTGCGCCTGGGCCCAAGCTCGTTCCGGCGGGCGAATTGCGCAAATGGCTCGGCATTCGGGAGGTCGTCTATTCACCCGCTCCCACCAACCTTGCGGTCACCGATTCTGACCTTGCCTGAGACACTTCCTATGCGCCTGTTTCGCTTTCTCGAACCCCTCTCCCACGATGCCTGTCGACAGACAGGCGTCCTCCCACCGCACCCGTCGCGGGAGAGGGACCTTTTGACGCCTTCCTGCGCGCCGACGCGCATCGACGACCCGTATGAAAGGTCCGCTGACGCCGCGCTCAGGCGGAGAGAAAAATACGCCGCCGCCGTGGTCCTCTCCTGCGCAATCTCGGCAGCCCTGACAGGGACCGTATGGGCAGGCGGGCTCACCGGCGACGCCGCTCGTGGCGAGACGCTCTACGAGGCGTGCCAGGATTGCCACTCGCTCGACAAGAACGATGTGGGACCCCGTCATCGGGGCGTATTCGGGCGCAAGGCCGCTTCCCTGCCGGACTACGACTATTCGGAGGCGCTCAAATCAGCCAATATCGTGTGGAACGCGGAGACACTCGACAAGTGGCTGACCGACCCTCAGGCTGTTGCGCCCGGCGCCAAGATGTTCTTTCACCTCGACAACCCACAGGACCGGGCGGATGTGATTGCTTACCTCAAGGAGAGCGCCAAATAAGGCGTGCGCCCGTGGGGCGCGCCGCTTGAGCAATCCAATTGCCGAGCAGCGCTTTCGCGAAATCGTGCCGCCCCTGCTCGATGATGCTTACTCGCTTGCCAAATGGCTATGCCAAAACCCAACCGACGCCGAGGACATCGTGCAAGACGCCGCGCTGCGCGCGCTTCAGGCGCTCTCCACCGTTTCGGTCGATCGACCGAAACCCTGGTTTCTCGCCATCGTTCGCAACGCCGCCATGACCTTCATGGCGCGCAATCGGCGCAAGACCGTGGCTTACGCCGGCGACATGACCGACCTGGACGCGCTCGACTTGCGCCAGGGCGACGACGCCGCCCCTAATCCCGAACAGGAGCTCATCGCTATGCAAGACGGCGAGCGCTTGCGCCAAGCAATCGCGGCCCTCCCCTCGCCCTTTCTGGAAACGCTGGTGATGCGCGACATCAACGACCTCTCTTATCGCGAGATCGCCGAGGCGACCGAGACGCCGGTCGGCACGGTGATGTCGCGGCTGGCGCGCGCCCGCGCCATGCTCGCCAAGACCCTGAGGGCCGAGCCATGACGAGGGCCGAGGCATGACTGACCGCGACCCCAACGAGCGACTTTTGAGACTTCACGCCGCCCTGGACGGCGAACTCGACGCCATGGGCTCGCTCGAGTTCGAGCGAGAGATGCGCGACGATCCCGCGATCGCCGCCGAGTACCAGCGTCTCGCGACACTGCGTGACGCGATCCGTCGTCATGCGCCCCGTGATGCGGCTCCGCAAGCGCTCGCGGACCGCATTGCAGCGCTGACGACGTCCGTTCCAGCAGCTTCCCCGCCTCAGGCGCCTACAGCCCCGACTGCGAGGGTCGTTCCGCTTCGCCGGAGGGCGTGGCTCGACACGCCCTCGCTTGCGATGGCGGCCTCCTTCGCGGTCCTCGGTTTTGCGGTGGGGGCGGGCCTTATGTCCCTGCGGACGCCGTCGGGGTCGGGCGACGTCGCCCAACACCTGGTCTCGGATTTCGCGCGCGCGGAAATTGCCGGCCAGCCCTTCGACGTCGCTTCTTCAGATCGGCACACGGTCAAGCCTTGGCTCGCCAACCGCACAACGGTCAGCGGAACCATCGTCGATCTCGCGCCAGAGGGCTTCCCGCTCGTGGGCGGGCGCGTGGCCGTCATTGATCGAATTCCAACGCCGACGCTCGTTTACCGCCATAACGAGCATCTTGTCGCCGTCACCGAGCTGCCGCGCGACGCCAAGGGGGCCCGTGGGACAGGCGGCATCGAAACGATTGATGGCTACCACGTCGCCCGCTGGGCGGATGCGAACCTCGCCTATGTCGCCGTTTCCGACATGGACGAGAACACGCTCGGCGAATTCGTCGCGGCGTTCCGGCGCGGGGGCGGGACTGCGACTGAGCCCGCGCGCCCCTAAGAGCAGATTGCGTCTGGGGTCGACGCCTTCCTACGCCTCCTCCACCGTCCTCCGGACGGTCCCCCTCTCCCGCTCCGCGAGGGAGGATAAGCGCGGGTCGGCCGACGCTTTCGATCCTCCCTTGCCGCCATAGGCGCCGGAAGGACGCCTATCTCTCGACGGGCTATCGCAGGGCGGTGGGGACAGGTTCGCCGACAGCTATTCGCGAACGACCGTGATGCGATCCGCTGGCGACCAAGCGGAGTGAGGCTGGACCCCCAGCCGAACTCAAAGAGCCACAAAATCTTTGAAGAACCTTGGAATAAATCGCCCTCAATTGAGGTCTCCTAAGCAAGACGATCGCGATGCAAACGTCGATCGCCGAAGATGGCGAAGATGCAGAAGTAAAGATGTTCCGCATACGGCGCCGTTTACTCGATAGGAGATTAAAGTGAGCGTTTCGTTCAAAGGCCAAATGGCCCTCGGTTTTCTTCTGGCCATCCCCTTGTTCGCCCTTCCCGCGCACGGCGCCCCGACGCACGACACAGGACATAGGCCGGCCCATCATCACGTAGTGGATTTCGCCGAAGCGAGAGCGTATGTCACCCCGAAGACGCCCGTCGCGCAGGCGCCGGAAACCGATGGGCTCAGCCGCAAGGATGAGGAATGCAACTTCGGCTGCATCGACCATTGATGGCCCGAGGCTTGGGTGTTGGAAACCCGCCCGCGACACAGCGGGCGGGCCGACGTGGCCCCGGGACATGTGCCGATTCGTCGGACCGCCATGCGAACGGGAAGCGAGCATTTTCTGGACAAAATCTAAAGTCGGTGCTATACGTATTCTATTCGAGGAACAAGCTTCTGGCCTCGCCCGGCCATTCGCCGAGAAAAGGGAGAAAGGAAATTCGTTTGAGTCGATTGGCGCGGAGCCTGAGGCAGGAAGAGATTTTTTATTTGGATTCGCTGTAACCCATTGAAAAGTCCCGATTCGGACGAATAAAACCAAATAAAACCAAGCAAAATTGCTTGGTTTTATTTGGCTGGGCTTGGTTTTGCTTGGTTTTGTTTGGCGGCGAAACGGCGCCGTCGCGACGGCGCCCCCGCGCGCGAATAGGAAAGTGAGCTAGACTGAAGACCGCCGCGCCGGGCGCTGGCGACCTTTTCCATCCTTCAGGCGCTCGAGCGCGGATCATGCCCCATCCCATCATTCTCCATCATTTCGACCGGTCCCCGTTCTCCGAGAAAATCCGGGTCGTCTTCGGCTTCAAGGGGCTCTCGTGGAGAAGCGTGCGTATTCCCCCGATCATGCCGAAGCCCGATTTGATGCCGCTGACCGGGGGCTATCGCCGCACGCCGGTGATGCAGATTGGCGCCGACGTGTTCTGCGACACCCAGATCATCATCCGCGAAATCGAACGCCGATTTCCGTCGCCGACCCTGTTTCCTTCAGGCGAAGCCGGCGCACCGTGGGGGCTGAGTTCGTGGACCGACCGCGCCTTCTTCCAGAACGCCGTCAATCTCGTGTTTGGAGCTCTCGGCCCGAAGGTCCCGCAAGCGTTTGTTGAAGAGATCGCAGCCAGCTGCGCGGGGCTAAGTTCGATCTCGACAAGATGCGCGCTTCGATTCCGCAGATGCGCGATCAGCTGCGCGCCCAGCTCGGCTGGATCGAAGCGCAACTGGGTGACGGACGAAAGTGGCTGCTCGGGGAGTTCGGCCTTGCCGACGTCAGCGCCTACATGAATGTCTGGTATATGCGGTCGAACCTCTCGGCGGAGGAGGATCAAGCCGTCGCGGGACTCGACAAAATCTTCGCCGGCCTCCAGCTGGTCGCGGCATGGGAGAGCCGCATGCGCGCGGTCGGACATGGGGCTCGCGAGGAAATGTCGGCCGATGAAGCCCTCGCCATCGCGGCAAAGGTCAGCCCGGAAACTGTCGCCGAGAACGATCCGGGCGATCCGAGCGGACGCAAGGTCGGCGACAAAGTGCGCGTCGCGCCCGACGACTACGGGAAGGTCGAAGTTGGCGGGGAGATCGTTTCCCTCTCGCCGCAGCACATCGCGATCCGCCGCGTCGACGAGCGGGTCGGCGAGATCGTGATCCATTTCCCGCGCGCGGGCTTTCTGGTTCTGCCGGGCTGAGGGTTCATCCGTCTTGCCGCGGCGGTCCGGCGCAGCTAGAGGGCGCGTGATGCGTCCCTCGGCTCTCGATCCGCTATTCGCGCCCGCCGGCGCCCTGCCTGGGATCGGGCCGAAAAACGCCAAGCTGTTCGACCGGCTGCTCGACAGGCGTGAGGGCGCCCGGGTGGTCGACATCCTCTTCCACCTGCCGCAAGCGACCGTCGACCGCCGCGCGCGCCCCAAGATCCGCGACGCCGTTCCCGACACGATCGTCACCATCGAGGCCAAGGTGACCGAGCATCGCGGGCCGCCGAGCGCGCGCTCCCGCGCGCCGTTCAAGGTATTGGTCGAGGACGAAACCGGCGACGTCGAACTGGTCTTCTTCCTCGCCAATCATGACTGGGTGCGGTCGCGGCTGCCGGTCGGGGCCACGCGCTGGATCTCCGGCAAGCTCGAGCTGTGGGACGGTCGCCGGCAGATGGTTCATCCCGATCGCGTGATGAACGCGGAGGAACTCGATCGGCTCCCATCAGTCGAGCCGGTCTACGGGCTGACGGAGGGCCTTTATCAGCGCGGTGTCGCCCGCGCCGCGGAGGGCGCCCTCAAACGCCTGCCGCGACTGCCGGAATGGATCAGCGAGAAGACCCTGAGCGACCTGAACTTGCCGAGCTTCGCCGAAGCGCTCGGCGCAATGCATCACCCCGTGACGCCCGCGGAGATCGACCCAGCCGGCCCGGCGGCGACGCGGCTCGCCTATGACGAGCTGCTCGCCAACCAGCTCGCGCTCCTGCTCATCCGGGCGCGCATGAGGGTCATCCCCGGCCGCGCGCACCGAGCCGAAGGCGCTTTGGCGCGGCGCCTCGAAAGCGCCCTGCGCTTTTCCCTGACGCGCGCCCAACGCCAGGCGGTCGACGACATCCGCGCGGATCTCAGAGCCGAAAAGCGCATGCTCCGGCTGCTGCAGGGTGACGTCGGATCGGGCAAGACTGTTGTCGCGCTCCTCGCGATGGCCGACGTGGTCGAAGCGCGCAGGCAGGCGGCGATGATGGCGCCGACCGAGATTCTCGCTCGCCAGCACTACGAGCGAATGGCGCCGCTTGCGGCGAGCGTCGGCCTGCGCATCGCGCTCTTGACCGGTCGCGACAAGGCGGCCGCTCGCCGCACTTCTCTCGCCGCGTTGGCGGAAGGAACGATCGATATCGCTGTCGGCACGCATGCGCTGTTTCAAGAAAGCGTGGCCTTCGCCGATCTCGGGCTCGCGGTGGTCGACGAGCAGCATCGGTTCGGCGTCCGCCAGCGGCTCGCGCTCGCCTCCAAAGGCGCGGCGGTCGATCTCCTGGTGATGACGGCGACGCCGATCCCGCGTTCGCTCGTGCTCGCCTATTTCGGCGACATGGATGTCTCCGCCCTGCGGGAGAAGCCCCCGGGCCGCCAGCCGATCGATACCCGCGTCCTTCCGATTGAACGGATCGGCGAGGTTGTGACGCGTCTCTCGCAGGCTGTCGGCGCCGGCGCGCGCGCTTATTGGATTTGTCCATTGGTCGACGAAAGCGAGACGCTCGACGTCGCCGCGGCCGAAGAGCGCGCGCAAGCGCTCAGCGCGATCTTCGGCGACGCCGTTGGCCTCGCGCACGGCAAGATGGCCGGCCCCGAGCGGGACGCGGCGATGGAGCGCTTCCAGCGCGGGACAACGACCATCCTGGTCGCGACCACCGTGGTCGAGGTCGGCGTCGACGTCCCGGAGGCGACGATCATGATCGTCGAGCACGCCGAACGCTTCGGGCTCGCGCAATTGCACCAATTGCGCGGGCGCGTTGGTCGCGGCGCGATCCGCTCGGCCTGTCTGCTCCTCTACAAGGGACCGCTCGGCGAAGCGGCGCGCGCGCGGCTCGAGATCTTGCGCGAGACCGAGGACGGTTTTCGCATCGCCGAGGAGGATCTGAAGCTGCGCGGCGAGGGCGACGTGCTCGGCGCCCGGCAGGCCGGCGCGCCCGGCTTTCGTTTTGCCCGACTCGACATCCATGGCGGCCTTCTGGCGCGGGCGCGGGCGGAGGCTGAAGCTGCGCTTAAACGCGACGAGCGGCTTGCAGGCGAGGCGAACCGGGGCTTGAGGCTACTGCTCTACCTGTTCGAGCGCGATGAAGCCGCCCGACTGATCGAGGCCGGTTGAACGGGGCGCCCCTGGCCACGCGACGCGTGGCGATCAAATCCCTGTGAGGGAGCCTCAATGTCATGAATGTGAATGGCGACGAATTTGCGCGCCCGCTATATGGCGATTCACCTGCAGCGGCCGCATTCGCGAGCAGTCGCCGCCAATCCTTCTCCCGGCTGTTTGGAACCGATCAAGGAGTGGCGCCGTTTTTGCGCCGAGGCGCATGAAATGAACCCAAACCGCATCCGCGACATCGACTTTTGGCGCGGGGCCGTGCTGATCGCAATTCTGATCGATCACATTCCCGGCAATCCGCTCGAAAATTGGACTCCGAGGAACTTCGGCCTCTCCGACAGCGCCGAGGCGTTTGTCTTCCTGTCCGGCTTGTCGGTCGGCCTCATCTATATGCCGAGAGCGCACAAATATGGCATCGAGCCGGTCGCTAGCGGCTGCCTCAAGCGCGCGCTCAAGCTTTACGGCGTGCACATCGCGTTGACATTGGCCGCGCTTGCGGTGTTCGGGGCGGCTTATGGGATGAGCGGCGTCCCGAACCTGATCGAAGCGCACGGACGTTCTTCCGTCTTCGGCTCGCCCGGCAATGGCCTTTTGGGACTTGCCCTCCTCAGCCATCAGCTGGGCTATTTCAATATCTTGCCTTTGTATGTGGTGCTGATGTTGTGGGCGCCCGTCGCGCTCGCGCTCGCGCTGCGCGGCCCTCTCTTGGCTTTGATCGTGTCGGTCGGTCTCTATGCGGTCGCGCGCACCTTCGGCCTCAATCTCCCGAACTGGCCGGAGCCCGGCGGGTGGTTCTTCAATCCGATCGCTTGGCAACTCGTGTTTACGCTCGGACTCGTGTCCGCGATTCTGTGGCGCAACGGTCTCCCCCGGCCGACTCCGTGGCTGGTCGTGCTGAGCGCCATGACGGTGATCGGCGCCGCGCTGATCGTGACCAACGAAGGCGGCCTTGCGCCTGGGCTCCGCGACACGGCGACCGCGCATCTCGACGTCGCCAAGCAGGATCTTGGACTGGCCCGCCTTATCCACTTCGTCGCATTGGCGTATTTGATCGCGACGGCGACAGTGTTCGGGCGATTCCTTGCGCCGGTGGTCCGGGGCGCTTTTGGCGACGCCGTTCAAAGTCTTGGCCGCAACAGCCTGTCGGTGTTCGCCGCCGGTTCGTTCTTGAGCGCCTGCGGCCAGGCCGCGCTCGCGGCTGCCTCGCCGCACGCATCCGCGGGGGTTGAACGGTTCACCGGCCTCGCGTACACGGTTGTGTCGGTCGCCGCCCTGTTCGCTATCGCCTACTGGATCGAGTGCAGAAAAGCCCGCCACAACGCCGTAAGTTCGGTCACCGAGGAAGCGCGTTTGCGTGCGTGGCGGGGATTGCCTGCGTCTTAATCACTCTGAGCGCCGCGCGCGCCCAGGATGTTTCGTGCCCGACCGAGACCACTGTGTTCGAGACCAACGGCGCCGCGCTTGCGTTCCCGAACGTGAGGGTCGGCCTTCCGCGCGACATTTTGGCGATTGGCTCGTCCTCGACTGAGGGCATCGGCGCCAGTTCCCCCGCGAACGCCTATCCGGCCAGGCTCGAGCAGGAGCTCGAAAAGCACACGGGCGTCGACTTCGACGTGAAGAACGCCGGGATCGGCGGTGAACTGGCCGCCAAGACCCTCGAACGGCTGAAAAGCGCGCTGAAGTCCGGGTGGGCGCGGCTCGTGATCTGGCAGGTTGGCACCAACGACGCGATCGTCGGCGTCGACGAAACGCTGTTCCGCGCCACTGTGAATGCCGGCGTCGCCGCCGCACGCGCCGCGGGCGTTCCCCTGGTGCTCGTCGGCCCGCAATTCACCCTGAAGAGCCCTGACCCCGTCCGCTACGAGCGGTTCGTTAAGATGGTCGACGATATCGGCGCCGCAGACCGTGTGCCGGTGCTGAGCCGATACGCGATGATGAAAAGCTGGAGCGCCAAAGGCGCCAAGGCGCTGGCCTTGCTGTTGTCCGGCGATGGCTTGCACATGAGCGACCTCGGCTACCGATGCCTCGCGCACGCCCTTGCCGAGGCGATTGAAGGCGCAACCGAAGCGAGGCTTTAGGCTGCCTCTCGCCCTGGACGAGAACATCTGGCTTGACGGCCGGGGGGACGGCGATGCAGCGGCGTGTTTGGCGGCGCGGAACAGTGTCGGCCATCGGCTTCGGCGCCATGAGCTGTGGCGGCTTTTACGGACCGACGAACGAAGCCGAGTCCATGCGGACGCTGGCGCGCGCTAGAGCTCGGCGTCGATTTCTGGGACACCGCCAACGTCTATGGCGATGGGCTTTGCGAACAAGTGATCGGCAAGTTCCTGGCGGAAGACAAAAGCCGCCGCGCGCGGGTCACGCTGGCAACCAAGTTCGCCATTCGCCGACGCGACGACGGCTCACGCTTCTTCGACAACAGCGCGGCCCATATTCGCGAGGCTCTCGACGGCTCGCGCAAGCGGCTCGGCGTCGACCATATCGACCTCTATTACGTGCATCTATTACGTGCATCGCATCGACAAATCGATTCCGATCGAGGACACGGTCGGGGAATTGGCGCGCCTCGTCAAAGCGGGCGCGATCGGCGCCATCGGCCTTTCCGAGGTCGCGCCCGATACGCTGAGACGCGCTCACGACACGCATCCGATCGCCGCCGTCCAGTCGGAATATTCGCTGTGGACGCGGAGTCCCGAGCTTGGCCTCATTCAGGCCTGCGCGGAATTGGGCGCGCTTCTGGTCGCTTTCTCGCCGCTCGCGCGCGGCTATCTGAGCGGGCTCTTGCAGGACGTGGAGAGCTTCGGCGAAAAGGACTTCCGCCACGCCAATCCCCGCTTCAAGGGCGTCAACTGGCGGGCAACCGCGACCGGCTCGACGCCTTCCTCGCTCTCGCCAAGTCATGGGGGCTGAAGCCCGCCACCCTGGCCATAGCCTGGACGCTCGCCAAGGCGCCGCATGTCGTGCCCATTCCCGGCACGCGCGCCGCGGGCCATCTCGAGGAGTGCGCCGCCGCGGCGGCGGTGGGTCTGACCGACGCCCAGCTTGCAGAGATTGAGCGCGCGCTGCCGGTCGGCTTCGCCGCTGGCGAGCGCTATTCCGAGCAGCAGTGGGTCGGAATTCAGAAGTACTAAAATCCGCCGGACGTGCCGCGCTGCCTGGAGCGGATATGGACAGTCGAAGAAGCGCGCGGGACGCTTCAGTAAAGATGCTGGAGCCGATTGCATTTGGATCTACACGGCCATTTGGAGCCGCGCTCGATGAGCGCGGCGACGCGGCCATTTATATATTATCCCCGGATTGCTCACATGGGGATTTGGCTTGTCAAGAGTGGATTTGCGATGGCGATGCGTCCTTTGGCGCTCGGGTTCCGATCCGTGGTTCGAGCCCGTTTGCGCGATCTGGCGTGGCGGCGGATCAATCTCACATTCGGTCGCCGACCCGGATCGGCCGAGACTGATCAGGCCTCGGCGGATGGGAAAGAGTGCGGACATCCTGACTTCAGGCGGAGGCTTTCATGGCGGCGCCCTCGATGACGACGCCGGCGCTGGTGAGTTTCCACAGGGCGACGAACAGCTTGCGGACGAGGGCGACGATGAGCCGCTTGCGCGCGGCCTTGCCGCTCATACCGGGAAGCCGCTGACGATACCAGCGCGCCAGCGCCGATTGCGGCTGATGGATGAGCCGCAACCAGGCGAGCTGAAGCATTGTCTTGCGCAGCCGCGGATTGCCGGTCTTCGACACCCCTGCTCGTGGGCGATCGCTCCGCTGCGCCACGGCGTCGGCGTAAGGCTCCGTAGGCGTCGGCCTGCGGGCGGTTGGCGAAAGAGCGGCAAAGCCCTTCGGTCCAAAGGACGGCGGCGAACTCCGGCCCGACCCCTTTGAGCCTCGTCAGGAGGCCAACCGGCGACGGCGGCGCCGCAGGCGCAGGTCCGTCCTGGCTGTCGCGGCTTCGGCGACCGGCGAGTTCAGCCAGCAGGGCGCCGCGCTCGGCCTCGACCGCCGCGATCTGCTCGAGCAGCAATTCGAGCCGGTCGAGCTCGCGCCCAATCTGCGCCTTTAGGCGTTCCCCGAGCGGCCGGCCGTCCCCCGCGCGCAGTTGATCGAGCCGGTTGCGGCGGTTGCGGCGCAATGGCTCATAGTCTCTCACCCCCTGTGAGAACAAAAGGCCCTTGATCCGATTGACGTGCCGAACCCGCTCCTCGATCAGCATGGGCCGCTCGCGACAAAGCCGCCGCTCATCCTCCGTTTCGGGCGTCGGCGCCCGCACCATCGAGCAAACACGAGGTTTGAGCTGGACCCCGGATTTAGGACCATTGGCTAAGGTGTGAAATGTCCTGCTCTGTCGCAACCGATGGAGCGAGAAATGACGAAGTCACGCGAGAAGTTTGATGCGGCGTTCAAGGCGAAGATTGCGCTCGAGGCGCTGCGCGAGGATGCGACGGTTCCGGAACTGGCGAAGCGGCACGGGGTGCATCCGAACCAGATTTACGCCTGGAAGAAGCAGGTTCTCGACAATGCGGCGATCCTGTTCGCCCGAGGGGCGAGCGGTTCGGGGGATGACGAGGAGGAGCGCGAGCGCGAGACGGCCAAGCTCTACGCCAAGATCGGCCAACTGACGGTCGAACGGGATTTCTTGGCCAGGAGGCCAGGGCGATGAGCGCACCCGATCGAAGAGCGATGGTCGAACGGCCTGGCAAGGACCTGTCGGTGCGTCGCCAATGCGCGCTTGTTGGCGTGACGCGCGCGGGGGTCTACCGCGCCAAGCCCCTCGCCGGGGCCGACGATCTGGCGGTGATGCGCCGGATCGACGAACTGCATCTCGAACTTCCGTTCTACGGCTCGCGGCGAATGACCTTCGAACTCAACAAGGAAGGCCGTGGGGTCAACCGCAAGCGAGTGCGGCGGTTGATGCGGGTGATGGGGATCGAGGCGCTGGTTCCGCGCCCCGGCACGAGCAAAGCCGCGCCCGGGCACAAGATATACCCCTACCTGCTGCGCGGCCTGAAGATTGTCGAGCCGAACCACGTTTGGGCGGCCGACGTGACCTACATCCCGATGGCGTGCGGCTTCCTCTATCTGGTGGCGATCATCGATTGGGCCAGCCGAGCGGTTCTGGCGTGGCGGCTGTCGAACACCAACGATGCGAGCTTCTGCGCGGCGGCGCTGGAAGAGGCGCTGCTTCGGTTCGGAAAGCCACGGATTTTCAATAGCGACCAGGGCTCCACTTTCACCGCCGAGGCTTTCGCCGGCAAGCTCGCGGCGGCCGGCGTCGAGATTTCGATGGACGGACGCGGCCGCTTCATGGACAACATTTTCATCGAACGGCTGTGGCGCTCGATCAAGTATGAAGAAGTGCATTTGAAAGCCTACGCCGATGGCTGCGAGGCGCGGTCCGGCATCAGTTCCTGGATGACCTTCTACAATTTTCGGCGCCCTCACCAGGCGATGAACAACCAAATGCCGATGGCCGTGTGGCGCGGCGGCATGGACAAAATCGAGGCGGGGCGAAGGCTGTGGATATGCCGCTTCGCTTGGACAACGCAAACGCGTTGCCCACATACCCACAGCAGAGACAGAAGCACCGAGAAGCAGCTGATTCTTGAAGGACAAGGGCAGGCGAGATCACACCTTAAATTCAACCCCTCGTGGTCCTACGGATGGGGTCCAGTTCAGTCGCGAGGGCGGTAGCGATCGAAACAACTTGCTGGGCCCGTTGCCCGCAATGTCGCCGCCGAGATCGAGCAGGTGGAGCTTGACGTCCCGCTTCATGAGGCTTTCGACAACCACCACCCTTTATGCAACTCGGTGGAAGATATTCCGCACCGTCGCTGCTTCCCACCGGCGTCCGCGCGCTGTGACGGCGGCGACCTGGCGAAGCGATTTCGCTGGTGCGGCCTGAGCCTCGGAATTGCCTCTTCCGCGCCGATCAGGCCGTTGATGAAAAGAACGTCACGCGACGACCCATCGAGCTTGGCGACAGCAATCGGGCGCGCCGTTCCCGCCTCCCTGCGATGAGTGGACCATGCGCCTTATCTTTCTTGTCCCGCTCATAGTCGCGCTCGGCATCTCGGCGTTTGGGATTGGCCTCTACGCTGGTGTGAAGCGGACGTGGCCAATCCCGGGACTGAAAGGGCTGATCGCCAAACTGACCAATCAACCCACGGGGAAGGATCAGTTCGGACGCTTGCTCAGCTATCCCGGAAAGATCGAAATCGCCTGTCTATTGCAGGACCAAATGACCGCCGTCCTGCTGGTAATCGGTCAGTCCAACGCCGCCAATTATCAGGGCCAGCGGCATCAAAGTGGAGATGACCGGGTGATTAACTTCTCGGCGGGTCACTGCTACCGGGCCGCGTCGCCACTGCTGGAGGCCGACGGCGAGCTGGGGGAGACATGGACCTTGCTCGGCACAAAGCTCATTCAGTCGGGGCTCTATCGCACCGTCATTCTGATCCCGGCCGCCGTGGGCGGGTCAGCGATACACCACTGGGCCGAAGGGGGCGACCTGAACAAGATGATGGTGGCGGTGATCCAAGCGGCTAACATGCGCTACACCATCACCGGGGTGTTTTTAAATCAGGGCGCGGCAGACTTCGTCCTGCACACGCCGGAAGACCAATACCGGTCGGACCTCAAATCTCTGATAGACACAATCCGTGCCCAGGGGGTGAGTGCGCCGTTCTTCGTCACACGGAGCAGTAACGGCGGCAACGGCTGGTCGGAAGATAAATCCCATCGCCAAAGCCCAAGCCTCACTGACGGACAGCCAGCGCGCAATCTTCGACGGTCCTAACACCGACCATGAGGTCACTGGGCTCGATCGCTATGACGGCCAACACTTTGCCGCCAGTGGCCAGGAGAAATACGCTTGTTTCGTGCGCACCCAGGGTTGTAGTTGGTTCCGCTTGCTCACCGCTATCGCCGCGACATCTGGTTGCCTCATGGACCAGCCGTCGGCGGTTTCCTGCGCGCGAGGCCCTGCGCCCGCTCCGCGATATTTCGCACGGTCGCCGTCCCCATTTGCCGTCCCGCGCCGTGGCAATGCCTCGCCCATTCAGACCGGCGGTGATCTTCCACGAACGCCGCGTGCTCAGAACGCCCGCCATGCCCTCATGCGAAATCTTAAATCCCCTTCGCCCGCAGCGTCGGCGATGGCCCTCAGCGGCCTTCCCTTCGCCCGCAGTGCCACTGTCTCGCGGATGACCTCCTGCTCGGCCCTAGGCGGGACGAGTTCGCGCCTCTCGCCGCGGCGGATGCCCAATAGGGCCGCGTCCGAAAAACAGGCCGCGTGATTTCGATCGGCTTTGGCTGAAACGCGCTCCCAGATACGGTCGCGCTTAGCCTCGGTGAGGGGCGATCGTCCGGAATAGTTTGGATATTCCGTTGCCCACATGTCTTCGCGGAGTTCAAGCGGCGAAGCTTTAAGCCACGCGGCTTCCACGAGTTCGACCGCTTAGCGGACCGGCGATCGAACCCCAAGCAACCGGAGGCGCGAAAAGACAGAAGTTTGGCCCCTTGAAGCAGGACGCGCCGGGCCTCCGTCCCTTATCGAACTGCCCGCAGCGGCTCCGACATGAACCGTTCATTGCTCGCGGATTGCATTGTCGCAGACGCCTCTTGGGGGACATCACTGAAGAGTATCTTACGGGCAGCATCGGCAGTTGCCGCTGCCGTTGCGCGGACTTCTCTCGGTTGTGCGTCGGCGAATGCAGCGATCACCAGCCTGACGTACAATGGTGAAGTCGATCCGGCGACCGCGCCGAGCTACACTCAGCGGTGTCCGTCGATACAACGGGTATGGCGCAACAGCAGACCGGCAGCCCGGGAACGCTGCCGAATAATCCCGGATGGGACCCCTATGGCCCATCAGACGCGAGCCATCAGTGGTGGAACGTTTACTCCGGGAACGTGACGTTCAACCTGCCGGGCAACAATTTGAACCTAGTCTGGGGATCGCCGAACTACGACGATCCGAACGACACAAATTATTTCGTGTTCTATTCCGGTGCGAATGGCACGGGCACCCTGCTCGGCACCGTGCGTGCATCCGATCTCTACGCGGACTTCGGCTCCTCGATCGACAACAACAACCACGCCGGCTACCTGATATCGATTGCGACATCAGGAAATTTCGGCAGTGTCATTGCGGGTACAGACAACGGCGCCAGCGATTTTGAGTTCGCGATTCTGGGCGAGGCGACCGCCACGAGCTTCGCTCCGGGCGTGCCGGAGCCGTCGACCTGGGCGATGATGCTGCTCGGTTTCGTGGGCCTCGGCTACGCGGGTTTCCGGCGGTCCCGCCAGCCGGTCGCAATGTCGTTCTAACTGCCCACACGGCGAACACAGCATCGCTGGCACACAACCGCTTTGCGCAGCCTAAGCTTGCGCACGCGCCAGGATCGACCGAGTGTTCGCACGCAACGTGGGTCGGCCTAAACCAGAAGGCCGCCCGACGGGCGGCCTACCGAGGTGCTTGTCCCGCGCGGGCTTGGCTATCGCATATCGGACGGCTCCGCTGCCGGGCGCGCCGAGGCCCGGGCAACGCGGATCCAAAGGCTGCGCGCGATCGCCCTGGTTGCTTGAGATTCATGCTGCCAAACAGGTGCGAGATTGAGACAGTCTCGATCTCGCGTCAGTCTCAATCTCAGTCTTGTATCGCCGTTCCCCTCTTTGTCGGCTGCCGTGATATCGTAGCGCCATGGCCGCGCACAGGTGTTGCTGGAAAGTCTTCCGGTTTCGCTGAGCGTTTCGCAGCTCCGGGCCGAGGGCAAGATAACCGCCGACATGATGAGCGTCTGGATCGGCTTTAGCGCGATCGAACTCAAGCGAGAAGTGAGGCTCGCCCACCGGCGCTTTCCGAACGGCGGCTCCTGGACCTTCTTTCTGTGCCCGCGATGCGACAGGCGGGTTCGCCGTCTCAGGCTCAACGACGGCCGGCCAATGTGCTCGCGTTGCTGCGGCAACTTCCACCGCATTTCCTATGGTTGTTGATTTCCAGTGAGAACTGACCCGGGCGCCACGGGTTTTTCCACCGAGAACTGACCCATGTTTGAACCTCGCCCCCTTGGCCTAGGCAGGGGGCATCGGAGTGATCGACATGGAGTTATTGAGCGTCATCCGGCGCTGGCACTGCCGGGACCATTTCTCGATCCGGGAGATCTCGCGGCGGACAGGTCTGTCGAGGAACACGGTGCGCGCAAGTATCTGCGCTCCGACGTCGTCGAGCCCAAGTTCAACGTCGCCGACCGCGCAAGCAAGCTCGATCCCCACGCCGACAAGCTGTCTCGCATGCTCCTTCAAGAGGCGGGCAGGTCGCGCAAACAGAAGCGGCCGACGAAGCAGCTGCACGCCGATCTGGCGGCCCTCGGTTACGACGGCTCCTACAATCGGGTGGCGGCGTTCGCTCGCGACTGGAAGGTTGCTCGGCAACAGGAACAGAGGACGTGCGGCCGCGGCGTGTTCGTGCCGCTGGCGTTTCTGCCGGGCGAGGCGTTCCAGTTCGACTGGTCGGAAGATTGGGCGATCATCGCCGGCGAGCGGACCAAGCTGCAGGTCGCTCACGTCAAGCTCTCCTACAGCCGCGCCTTCATTCTCCGCGCCTATCCGCAGCAGACCCACGAGATGCTGTTCGACGCCCACAACCACGCCTTCCGTGTGCTGGGAGGTGTGCCGCGGCGCGGCATCTACGACAATCTATGGACGTCTCCCGCGCAAGGCGATCTGTTGGCGCCGGCGGCTGGAATGCACGAATCTATCCGGCCTGTCGCGGGACGATTGTGCGCCCCTGGCCTTGATGGGAGTCCGCGGCTTCCGGCCTCATAACATGATCGGCCCCGAAGGCCTTGTCGTAAACCAGGCTTGGAAGTTGCGGTCCTTGCCGACGAACAATCAGGTGTCACCTCGCATCCGAGACGGCCTCCGCTTCAGCGCTGACGCGCGGCGGTCATGCTGCGGCTAAATAGTCCTCCTTACGGGTGAGCACGGCCCAGGCGATCCTTGCCGTCTTATTGGCGAGCGCGACAATCGCCCGAGTAAAGCCTCGCCTCGCCGCGAGCCCCTTCAGCCACTGGGAACGGCGATCCTCGTGTTTCGTCAGTCGAAACATGACGGCGCGGGCGCCGTGAATCATCTGCCGTCGGAGATAATGATTGGCGCGCCGGCCTATTCCTCCGAGTCGAGGCTTGCCTCCGGTCGTATATTGGCGCGGCGCGAGGCCGATCCACGCCGCAAGTTCCCGCCCCGAGCGGAAATGACGCCCGTCGTCCACCGCCGGCGACGAGCGCCGTCGCAATCACCGGACCGACGCCCGGCAGCTTTGACAGCCGGCGGCAGGCTTCGTTCGTCCGGCAAATCCTCACGAGTTGCTGATCCAGTTTGTCAAGTTGGAGATCGAGAGCGCGCAGTTCGACGAGCAGGTCGCCGAAGAGATCCCGCGTGAGCTCGGAAAGCTCGGCGGCCGCGATCGCGTCCTGCGCCTGTTTTAGAAACCGCCATGCGCCTTGGGGCAGGATGACACCATACTCGCCCAGAAGCCCTCGCATGTGGTTGATAAGCGCAGTCCGAGCGCAGACAACGCGCTCCCGCGCTCGATGAAGCGATTGCAAATCCTGTTGCTCAGTGGATTTGACCGGAACGAATCTCATCGTCGGGCGCAACGCGGCTTCATAAATTCCCTCTGCGTCCGCCGCGTCGTTCTTGGATCCTTTCACGAACGGCTTCACAAACCAGGGATTGATCAACAAGAACTCGGCGTCCATCGGCCAGCAAGCGTCGACCCCAGAAATGGGCGCTGGCGCAAGCCTCCATGGCAACGGCTTTCGGAGCGAGTTCCTTGATGGTGTCAAACAGCCTGGCGCGGCTCACTCTGCGCGAAAGGACAATCCCATCGCTGTCGATGCCATGACAGTGAAACGAGCGCTTCCCGAGATCGATGGCGAGTAGTTCAAGCGACATGTTTCCCTCCTTTGTGCCAGGCAATGCTGGCAGGAAAGCGGGAGACGTCCATCCCATAACATGCGAACCGCCGTCGACAAGATCGGCCGCGGAAAGGAGCGCCAAGTCAACGCGCGCTTCTCTGCCATGGTCAGCCACTTCCTGTTCGAGGCCGAGTTCTGCAATCCGGCCTCCGGCTGGGAGAAAGGGCAGATCGAGAAGAACGTGTGAGGCATGCCCGCCATCGGCTCTGGCAACCCATGCCGAACTTCCCCTCTGGCGGCGCTCAACGACTGGCTGGAGGCGCGATGCCGAGAGCTGTGGGCCCAGACGCCGCACGGCTCGCAAGCTGGCTCGGTGGCCGAGGCCTGGGCCGAAGAGGCGCGACATCTGATGCCGCTTTCCAGGCCGTTCGACGGCTTCGTCGAATACGCCAAGCGCGTGTCGCCGACGTGCCTGGTCCATCTGGAGCGCAATCGCTACAGCGCGCCGGCCTCCTTCGCCAATCGCCCAGTCAGCGTACGAGTCTATCCCCAACGCATCGTTGTCGCCGCCGAGGGGCAAGTCGTCTGCGAACATCGCCGCGTTTTTGCCCGCTCCCACCAACGCAAGAGTACGACCACCGTTTCGACTGGCGGCATTATTTGGCGGTCGTTCAACGCAAGCCCGGAGCCCTGCGCAATGGCGCGCCGTTCGCCGAACTGCCGCCGGCCTTCCGGGCTCTGCAACAGCGCATGCTCAAGACGCCAGGCGGCGACCGCGAGATGGTCGAGATCCTCGCCCTGGTTCTCCAGCACGACGAGCAAGCCGTGCTCGCCGCCGTCGAACTGGCGCTGGAGGCCGGCGCGCCAACGAAGACGCGTATTCTGAACCTGCTGCACCGCTTGGTCGACGGAAAGCCGATGGACACGCCTCCGATAAAGGCGCCGCAGGCTCCGACTTTGACGAACGAACCGCAGGCTAACGTCGAGCGCTACGACGCGCTGCGCAAAGCCCAGGAGGCGCATCATGCGTCATAACCCTGCCGCCGGCGCCGTCGTCATCATGGCTCACGCACCCTCAAAATGCACGGCAAGATTGCTGTGGCCCGGGCGCAGCGATGAGGACTTCATTCTTCGCCGGAGTGATTATGGCTCGGCAGCCTGGGTGGCCGCTTCGGGGCGCAGTCCTGCCCTTCATTGGGCAAAGATGGAGGTCCGCAAAGGGTCAATTCCGGCTGTCTAACGGGCCGATCGGCGGGTACCAAGAGTAAGATTTGCACCGCTCTCATGTTCGCCGTTTCAAGCTGCAGGCGCGAATATTCTTTTGCTCGCGATCGAGCGTTTCAAATCGACCGCCGTTAGGCAGGGCAAGAGGCACGATCATGAGAACGACGGTTGATCATGCTCTGATACGCGGGTTGGTTACCGCCGGGCCGGTAATGCGTCGCGGAGCTTCCTCTGTCTAGGATCAGCGTCGGATAGAATCCGGCTGTTAGTGGAAACGAGGGTTCTCCTGGCCGTGACCGTGCCTCCAGCCTTGCCTAACTTTGGATGAGTTGTGGTCGATGGCCTCCTCTTCGCAATCCCTCGGCTTCAGCTTCGACGCCCTACGCGATTTCCGGTCGCGTCTGTTTCGCGATCGCCCAAACGAAGCCCGAAAGCTCGCGCGCAATCGCGGCGGTGATCACGGTCTTCAATTTCCCCGCATGGGCGAGCTTGCGATATCGACGGCAGAGTCGCTCCTGGGCCTTCCAGGCTATGTCTCGGATTGGCTTGCTCAACTTTTCTTGGCGCAGAAGGAGATCGCGACCGATACGGGCTGGAAACCGGTAGCTCCATGCCGCCTCAATCAACATGCGCCGCGCCGCGCCATTGCCCGCCTTGGTGATTCCGCCCTGGCGTCGCGTGCTTCCGCTGGAATGCTCGGAAGGAACGAGACCCAGATAGGCCATGAACTGCCGCGGATTGGCGAAACGGGTGATGTCGCCGAGTTCCGCCACCAGCGTCGCAGCGGCCACCAGCGCGAGGCCACGCAGCGCTTGCAGCGCCTTCACCACTGGCGTCAGCGACCAGTCCGGAAGCGCGGCTTCGATGTGGGCTTCAAGATGATCCCGCCGAGCCGTCGCCGCCTCGACGGCCGCGATGCAATCTTCCAGCACGATGTAATGCGCTGCGTGTTCGAACGACAATCCGGCGAGCCAGCGCCGGTGCATCAGGGTCCAGGCCGGCCGGTTATAATGACGGCCATGGCGCAGCAGAAAGCCGGAGAGTTGCTGGCGCGCCTGCCGCAACACGCGCACCGCCGCCAGTCGCGCGCGCACCAGATCGCGGATCGCCTCATGGGCTGGGTCTGGAACCCACACCGACGACAGTTCACCCGCTCGGTGCAATTTGGCCAGGTTAATCGCGTCGCGTCGGTCGGTTTTGACCCGATCGCCGGGCTTGCGCGGAATCAACGACGGGGCGACTACGACGCATTCGTGCCCGGCTTCGCTCAGCTGGCGCTGAACGCCGTAACCGCAAGGGCCAGCCTCATAGCAAAATCGAAGGCGCCAGCCATGACTCGCCAGCTTCGCCGCCAAAGTCCTCAGCGCCGCCGGCGTGTTCGCGATCTTGCCATACTCGCGCAGCTCCCCCCGCTTGCCCGCCTCGGCAAGCGCCACCGCGATTGTATCTTTGTGCACATCCAGGCCGACGTAGATGATACGCTGCTCCATGACCCGTCTCCTATGCGTGAGGCTCGGCGCTGGTCCATCCAGCGCAACCCTCGTCAACCTGCATATTGTGAGACGGGTCGCCCTATCTCAGGCGAACATCTGGTCTAGGTTGCCAAACAGAAGCTCGCACTCGCGATCTGGGGACCCGGTCTCGCGAGCCTGGGCGGTCCGTCCACCCACCACAATTTCTGGGTTCAAAGGCCGGCGCCACCTTTTCGTCTCGCAATGATTTCAATCAGCAGCGACTTGAAAACCAACGCATCGCAACGCCATCGCAACATTCCTTTTCCGACTGGGCGAAAAATGGGCCCGCCAAGTTATTTGGCGAACCGCAACGGCCCCCCACCCTGGTGTGTGTGTCCGGGGGTGGGGGATGGTGAGCGATCTCACGGCCTAAAAATTAACTACAGTGCAGTGCTGTATCATGCAGGAATGACGGCGACTTCCTGATTAGCCGCAGCCGAACCTGGATCGAAGGCGGTTGAGGTGCGACGCTGAACCCTGACCCATGCCGCGTGTCTGTCCCTGAACCAATGAAAGATCGCCAGTTTCAACATCAACAACATCAACCGTCGCTTGGCGACGCTCCGCCTCTTTCGGTTGATTGCGACGATGGATGCGAAAGCGCCGTCGCCCTCGCTCGCCGATCAGGAGACGACATGGGCCACAGCATCGGGCTTTCCCCGCAGTTGGGGGCTAAATAAGTTGGCCGACGTTTGGCGGGGAAGGCCTGGCCTTGTGGCCAGGATGTCGCGGATGCTGAATTCTCGTAGTTCGACGATGGGCCGGCAATGGCAGGAGTGCGCGGAAACCGGACATTCCGCGACGGCGGACGATGTATCAAATCAACTCTGTAGCAGCCCCCTTTGAGCAAAGGCTTCAGGTTTCGAAACTCGAAAACCTCGCAGCCATCCTGGCGGCGGACATCGTCGGACGTCTAACCGGCACAGACAAAGGACCGCACGCTTGCGAGCTAGCCTCGCTACTAGGGCGCCGGACCGCTTGTAATGATGCCGCGGCTCGTCAGGACGAACCAATCGCCACCCCGTTTCTCAATTCGCAAGACGCGCCCCGCCCCAGGGATAAAATCTCCGGGCGCTACCTCTTGCGGACCAGAGCGACTGTCAACCACGGCTATGCCGTCCCGTGCATCCTCGACGCTATAGTCTCGGAGCAAGCGGCCCGGGTTGTCGGATCTGGCTCTTTCATTCGGGGCGGGAGGGTCCGCCCTTGCCATAAGCGACGATTGTTTCGGCGCGGCAGGCGGGAGGGGATTAGGCGAACTTGCGCCGGCGACGGCAGCTCTCTTCTCCAACTTGTTAAGTCTTGTCGTCAGACCGGCAATTTCCGAGGCCGGCGCAGCCGGGACGGCGACCCGCTTCTCCAATTTATCGAGCCTCGCCACGACATTGGCAGATTCTGAGGCAGGCGTCTCCGGCAAGGCTGCTTTCTTTTCCAGCTTATCAAGCCTCGCCGCAATATCGGCAAATCTGGACGAGGAAATCTTGGTCGACGCGCTCGCTGAGCTTATCCAAACGTGCTCCGTACTCGTGCTCGATCTGGTCGAGTCGGTCCGTCAGCTGTGTGAGCGCGGCGCTGGGGTCGCGCGTCGAGGACCGCCCCTTCTCGCGTGCGCCTTGGCCCGTGATCACCGCTAGATCCGTCTTGAGGACATTAGCGCCTGAAGAAAGACCGGCGATCGCCTCGCTTTCTGTGGTGGGGAACGTCCAGTTTAGTGGCGAACCATAAATCGCGGATACGCCGAAGATCGCAAACAACATCAAGCCGGCTCCAAGGAAAAGCGGCTTAAGGCGGCGCGATTTTGCCTTTTCTGCCTGAGGCGGAGGCCGGCGATATACCGCATCCGCAAGCGGAAAGACTTCGGCCGGCGATGTTACGGGTTTTTGTTGAGCGTTATCCCGGGAGTCGGACGCAATTGGACCCCCTGCCGATGCTACGGGCTTGGGGGGCGCCGAACTCGCCGGCGCCGATCCTTTCACCTGCGCTGCGCCGGCGCCTTTCTGGCCGAGCGCCTCAAAAAGCCCCTGAGCCTTCGCAAAATCCTTGCGATCGAGGGCAGCCAATGCGTCCTTGATGGCTTCGGCAATGCCCTTCCGTCCAACCGCCGCAAAAAGACGCTGAGCCGTCGCATAGTCCCTGTCATCGAGGGCTGCCGACGCCTCCCTGAGAGGGTCAACCGCTGCCCCGTCGAACGACGCGACCGCGACCGGCGAGTCGCCAATTTCATGATTTCTGCCGATCTTCCCGGTAAAGAAGTTTTTCTCCGCCTTGACAGAAGGCTCAGCGCGCTGCGCAATTTCCACCTTCGCTTGGCCTTCGTCACGGGCGCCGGTAGCGGCGGGGCCCTCTCCGGACGCCGCGTCCGCGATAGGCGCAGGAGTCGCCGCCCCTGATCGCAGCGGTCTTGTGACCGATGACTCGCGACCTTGGTCTTTTGCGCCGGTTTCCTCGGGGGCGGAAGAGTTCTCTGAATTCAAATCGATGTCCGTCTCGTTGAGTGCGTCCGATGATGTTTCGTCAATTCCAAGCTGCGCGCTTAACGGCACCATGAGGATTTTTTGAGGCGGAACTCTTGCTTCGCCTCCGGTCCGCGCGCGCCAATGTTAGCGTCGGCTTAAAGTGGCACGTCATTAGGACGGCCCACGGCACGACGGCTGTGCGCAAGTAGCGGCTATTCCGCAACAGCGTGGGAATGCGTTGCGTTGTTTCTAAGGGAGCTTGAGCGAGGCAAGCGGACTATGGTTCACCCTCGGCGGTCAACCAAGCGACGCCGAAACGCTCCGCGCGAAATTCGCGTAGTGGGATATCTACGAATCCACTGGCGCTAAGCCGTTCGGCGCGGACCCAAACGCCCGCGGGTAGCGATATCGGGAACTCTTCGTCTCGCGGGTGCGCAAAGCAAAGAACGAGCTCACCCGGGGCTTTGATCGACAGACCGACAGCGCGTTGGGTGCCGGGCCAGCGTATGACGGAGGCCTTGCGCCCGGCGTAGGATGAGAGCCGCAGCAAGACATGGGCGGCAGGGGAGAATGACCCCTGCTCCGACAACAACCCTTTCGGTCCGATCGGTTCAAAAAAAGCGAGCGTCTCAACCGCGGAATCTAGAAAACCCGCAACTGTTCCTACAGCCCAGGCTGCCGAAATCATTTCATCCTGGCGAGGATCGGGAGGAGATGCGAAGCGTCGCCCTAACGCGGTGGTTGAGTTGGGATTGTAGCGAAGGCCGAGCGTCATCGGACCAATTTGAAAGCGCGCCGCGCTCGACCTCGCGCGCGCGGTGCGAATTATGTCCACCAGCAATTCGGTCGTTTCCCCGATCGTGTCGTCACTTGAGCCGTGCACTGTCGGGTTCGACGTCCATGTCAAATAGTCGGCAGCCGGCCAGTGGGACAGTCGGTTCAATTCCGTGAAGAACGCGCCGGTGCCACCTCCGATACGGATATTGGGCGCCAGAGCACGCGCCGCCGCGCTCGTCGAGTCCTCCGCGTCCCAAAGAGAAACACCGATAATGGCTTTATCGGCTAAGAACGGCGCCAATGTCGTGACGGCTGCGAGCGTCTTTTTCTCCTCGCTCATTCTGATGTCGATGCGAAGGGGTCCCGGCGCGGAGGCGATTCTTTCGCTCGCTGTCGCCAATCCGTCTTCATCGGACAAGTCGACTTCAATCGCCGTGAATCCGAGCGCCAACGCTTTCAAGGCGGCGAGCTGCTTAGGTACGAAAGGGCCCGGCGGCAGGCTCGTGCCGAGCATGGGAAGGACTGCGGTCCGCTCAATCCAGGGAGCGGCACGAGGGGCTCTGGACCCGACAGGAGTTATGGCGAGAATTTCCAATCGTACTGATTGTTCAATGACGGTCGAAGGTCCAATGCGATAGGGGTAAGGCAGGCGCAGCGGCCGGCAGTAGGTCTTATAAGAGGCGTCGGTCCAGTTGCGCTGATCCTCGATCTCGAAGACCTCCCCGGAGAAGTACAGCCGGAGCCGATTCCCTGCGGCTGTTGTATATTCTAGCGCCTCGATATCGAAGAACGGTTGGTGCGGCGAGACGAGCTCCGGGAACGTCGTTTCCTCGATGCCTCCGCAAGGATGGAACACCTTCACCTGCCGACCGCGCGTGGCGCCGAGACTATGCAAGACAACAAATCCGGTCCGATTTGTATCGAATCCAGTAACAGAAGAGGCCCTTCCCTTCGCCTCCAGGCCACCCTCTGTGATCGACCACTCGGCGGACCAGGTAAGATCGCGGCCAAACATGTCCAGTTTGCCGCCCGATTTCACGGTCGCTCGATCGTTTTGCCGCGACAGGATGGCTTCGCTCGTTAGCGCCGGCGTGCCCCAATTTGCGTCACGGACGACGAACCCGATGCCGCGAAATAGCTCCTCTCCGCCGACCGATATCTCGCGTGCGAATGCACCGTTGCGATCAAGGCGAAGCGCCAGCTTCCCCAGGGAGACGGATTCACAGGAAGCGAGCGTGTCGGACATGAACTTTCCCCTCAGTGGAACAGACTGCTGGTCGCCGCACTGCCTCTCGGAAGCTCATTGATAAACTTGGCGAGCGGCGGCGTCAGGAAAGTCAAGCCGGTCCCTGTCAGCGCTGTGAAATTCCTTTGACGGCGCCCATGCGGCACTATAGCTTTTGATTGGTATCAAAGGTATACCAAAATGGCGACCGTGGCGATCCGACGCCGCAAACTCTACGAGGACGTCGCGGATCATCTCGACAAGCTGATCCAGGCCGGCGCGTACGCGCCGTCTGACTTGCTGCCGTCAGAGCGCGATCTCATGAAGCATTTTGGCGTTGGCCGGCCAGCTGTCCGGGAGGCGCTTTTCCATTTGCGCAAGATGGGGGTCGTCGAGCTTCGTTCTGGCGAACGCGCCCGGGTGACCCGGCCAACGCCGCAACTGGTTATCAACGCATTGGCGGGCACAGCGCGGCACATGCTTTCCGCGCCGAATGGCGTGCAGGAGTTCCAGGGGGCTCGCGCGTTCTTTGAGGTGGGCCTTGTCCGCCACGCCGCCAACTTCGCGACGAGGCAAGATATTGCCGACTTCGAGATCGCGCTGGAAAACAATCGCCAGTCGCTCGGAGATCTCGATCGCTTTCAGACGACCGACGTCGCATTCCATTATGTGTTGGCGGTGATCCCTAGAAATCCCATCTTCCTCGCGATCCATGCCGCCTTCGCCGAATGGCTATTGGAGCAGCGTAAGACGACATTGGCCGCGGGCGAGGATCAGATCGCTTATGAGGCCCATCAGGCGATTTTCAGAGCGGTGGCCGAACGAAATCCTGACCGTGCCGAAAGGGCGATGTTTGATCATCTCGACCACGTCGCGCGGCGCTATGGAGAAATCGTGGAGGCGAGAGGATGAGCGGCTATGTGGTCTTAGTCGATTTTCATCTCAAGCCCGGTGCGCTCGAGACGTTTCGTGAGCTGGTCGACATCAATGCCCGTCAATCGGCTCAGATGGAGCCCGGTTGTCGACGTTTCGACGTGATCGAACCCCACGGCGCCGCCGACGCGATCCTGCTTTATGAAATCTACCGCGATCGAACGGACTTCGACGCACATATGCGATCCGAGCACTACGCCCGCTTCGACGCCGCAAGCGCGGGACTTGTCGTGAGCAAGTCGGTTCGCTTTGGCGCACTTGTCTGCGAGGGCTCTACTTAGCGAAACCAACAATCACGAGAGAGAGACGCGCACGGTCAAAGAGCCGGCGGATCAACGGAGGGAAAGGTGATGGCGGACAGTGCGCTCAAAGCCATGGCGAAGACGAAATCGCCGAAGTTCGGGCATTTTATTGTCGAGTTCGCAACGCCGGGCATCGGGCACATCTTGAAGTCAGCCGGTTGTGACTTCGTCCTCTTCGACCTTGAGCATTCCGGTTTCCATTTCGAGACCGTCAAGAGCGTCATGCGGTATTTCGAAGCGGCCGAGCTTCCCGCCATCGTCCGCGTTCCTTCGAGAGAATATCACCACATCGCCCGCGCGATGGACATGGGCGCCGAAGGGCTGATGCTGCCAATGGTGAGCACCGCGGAGGAAGCCCGCCAGATCGTACATGGGATGAAATACCACCCTGCTGGCGGTCGAGGCGTCGCTTTGCAGGTCGCTCATGATCGTTACCGCCCCGGAGCAGTGCCCGAAAAATTCGCCGCCGCGAACAATCGATCGACACTGTTCTGTCAGATTGAAACTGCAGCCGGCGTGGAGAACGCCGAAGCGATAGCCTCGATCGACGGCGTCGACGCTCTTTGGGTTGGTCACTTTGATTTATCCGTTTCGCTCGGCATACCGGGTCAATTCGATCATCCAGATTTCAGGCGAGCGATCGACCGCACCGTTGCGGCCTGCCAAAAACATAAGAAAGCGCTGGGGCGACTGGTCCCAACAGTGGAGCTCGGCGTCGAGCTCTACCGCGCCGGTTTCGATTTCATTTGCTATTCCGGCGACGTCTGGGTGCTCCACAACGCGCTTGCGGAAGCGATCACAGGTCTGCGTGAAGGCGTGAGGGCGAACCGGGGGTAGAGCGATGACTGATAAGTTCCGTGTCGCTCTGTCAGGCGACTTTCGAAAGGCGGACGGATCGCCGACCTACCCAGACTTCGATCTCGCACCGTTGCACGCGGCCGAAGGCGTCGAAGTTGTGTTTCTAAAATCTGCCAATCCTTTGCGCGCCGACCAACTCGAAGATATCGACGCGCTCATACTGCTCGTTCATCGATTTGCCGCGGAGAGCGTTCCCAAGAGCGGACGGCTTGCGGTCGTCGCGCGCTTCGGGGTCGGATATGACACCGTAGACGTGGATGCTTGCACGCAGGCGGGCATCGCGCTCGTCATTACGCCGGACGGTGTGCGTCGCCCGGTCGCGGTTTCAATCGTCACGTTGATGCTCGCTCTGACGGGCAAGCTGATGATCAAAGACCGGCTCGCTCGTGAAGCCGCTGCCGGCTTCGCCAAACGCTCAGATCACATGGGCGTAGGCTTGGTCGGACGCACGCTTGGATCCGTGGGCATCGGCAATATCGGGGCTGAATTGTTTCGCATGGCGAAGCCGTTCGATATGCGCTTTATCGCTCACGACCCTTTCGCGGATTCGACCGTGGTTGCCGAACTCGGCATCGAACTCGTGGCGCTCGACGACGTCTTCAGACAAGCGGACATCATTTCCGTAAGTTGTCCGTTGTCCGCGCAAACCCGGCATCTCGTGAACGCGGAACGCCTTGCGTTAATGAAGCCATCCGCCTTCCTCATCAACACGGCGCGGGGACCGATCGTCGATCAAAAAGCACTAACGAAAGTCTTGCAAGAGGGCCGCATTGCCGGCGCCGGGCTAGACGTGCTCGAACAAGAGCCCCCGGATGTCGACGATCCCATTCTCAAGCTCGACAACGTCATCTTGTCGCCGCACGCGCTGTGCTGGACGGATCAGTGTTTTGCGGGAAATGGCGCCGCCGATGTTAAAGCCGTGCTTGACGTTCAGCACGGTCGAAATCCGCGCGGCGTCGTCAATAGCCAGGTCCTCGACATGAATTTATGGAAGGCGCGGTTGGATACGTTCGGCCGGCGCTTTGGTGACTGACCGTCAACAAGGAACATCGCGTGCGCCGGACCTTCGTGCAAGTGGCGCGGCGATTGAAGCGACCAACCTGGCCGAGCGCGCTCGGAACCGGTGGGCAAGGAGTGAAACCGGTCGATCCGGCCGGAACTCCAACGGGAGGAGAAGCGACCATGGACAATCGTGAAAAACGCGATTTCGAAGCAGGTCTGGCGGCGGATGTCGACGCTTGGCTCAAAGGAGAACCAACCCGACGAACGTTCATTACCAAACTCGGTCAAATGACAGGCATGCTAGCCGTCTCCGGACCTTTACTGGCGTCGAGTAGTCAGTGGGCGCTAGCGCAGGCGGCGGTGGAATTGGCCGACGCTTCGTCGCCGCTCGGCAAGGCTCAAGCCGCCGCACTGAAGGCCTCGACCGAGGGGCCAGCAGACGGATCGGCTTTCAGAGCCGTCGCCGAGGCCAAAAAGTTCAAGGGCGTCACCCTCAATATGACCTACGAATCCGGCCTGCAGGCGCTGGATCCGCGGAATTTCTCGGGGCCACTTTGGGAGCAGCTGACCGGCATCAAATCGAATGTCGTTGAACTTTCACATCCCGACCAGTATTCCAAGCCTGTTGCGGAGCATATTGCAGGCTCGGGCGCTTACGACATTCTCGACATCGAACCGGCTTGGACGCCCTCGCTAGCGGACGGCGGCGTAATAGCGCCACTCGATGACTTCATCGGAAAATATCTCAACAAGGCGGACCTCGACGACTACCATCCCCTTTTCAAAGCACTGCCAACCTACAAGGGCAAGATCTGGGGCTTCTTCGACGACGGCGATATGTTCGCGCTCTACTACCGAAAGGACATCTTCGAAGATCCGAAGATGAAGGCGGCCTATCAAGGCAAATTCAACAAGGCCTTGGAGCCTCCAAAGACCTGGGAGGACTACGCGCAGGTCGCCCAATTCATCACAGACCAGATGGCGCCGAATGTCTATGGCGCCGGCCACTTCCGCAAGGCGGGCAGCCCTGGCAACCAATATGACTTTCTGCAGCAGTTCCGCGCGAACAAAGGCCAATTCTTTGACAACTCCATGAATGCGCAACTTGCGTCACCGGCCGGCATGAGGACCTTCGAAAATATGCTTGCCGCGAACAAGGCGTCGATACCCGGCAACAACGAGCTCGATGCGGTTTCCCTGTGGGCCGCGTTCTTGCAGGGCAAGGTCGCCATGATCTATTCCTGGCCGCCGACCGGGCGCATGTGTGCGAATTATTCCCAGAGTGCAAAGGCGATCAATTTCATCCCGCAATCATCGATCGCCGGAAAGGTCGGCTACGCTCTCGTTCCGGGCAATCCGGAGATGGCGACCGGCTACAACAAGGCTCTCTCGGCAAATTCAACAAATGCCGAGGCCGCCTATCTCTTCATGCAATGGGCGGTTTCGCCGCCGGTGTCGCTTGCGCGCACGATGCTGCCCTATTCGTTGCGGGATCCGTATCGGCTTTCCCATTACAAGTCGGAACTCTACCGTTCGCTATGGCCCGATGCGCCAGCCTATCTCATTAACCTTTGTAACTCTGCGAACGTGGGCCTGCTCGATATGGTCATGCCGGGTTGGCAGGACTACGCCCTTAGCATTGATCGAATGTGTTCCTCGGTATGGGCGGGAACCGATCCTAAAACAGCCTTGCAAACGGCCGCCGCCGAATGGGATCAGACGACGGAGCGTCTGGGCAAAGACAGCCAAAAAGCGTTTTTCGCGGAATACAAGAAACTACCTGGATCCTCTGCCGACCATACGGTCGAGGCAATGGGCATGGGAGTAAAACTCTAAACGCCCGGGCCGCCGGCGAGCTTAGTCGCCGAGGGCGGCCGTTGGTTTGTATCGCGGACCGCGCGAATTCACGCGATTTGGATCAACGGAATGTCGCGAGTTGCGGAAGTTCGTCGCCGAGAAGCTGGTCTTATGGCCGGTTTCTCGACGGCGATATCGTTATGGAGTGACCGGCATTTTAAGTGGTTGCTGGTCGCGCCGGGCATCGGGCTGATCCTCGCGCTTTCGGTCTATCCCTTGCTGTTCTCGTTGTGGGTCAGCTTCGTCAACTACGATTTTCAAATCCCCGGTCACGCTTTCGTCGGCCTGAAGAATTTTTCACAGGTGGTGTTCGACCCGGTGGCCCGTTGGTCCTTGACCCTCACCGTGATGCTGTCCGCTGCGAACGTGACCATCGAGTTCGCGCTAGGTCTTGGTCTGGCGCTAGCAATGGTGAGGCCTTTTCCGGGTCGTAGCGTGGTAATGTCCATCCTGATCATCCCACTGTTCATAAGCCCGGTGATTGTAGGCCAGGTCTGGGCGCTGCTCCTGCAACGCCCGTTCGGTCCGACGAATTACCTTCTTGGGCTGCTGCTGCGCCGTGAAGTCACGATCGGGTGGCTATCCGAAAGTCCTTGGGTTTACTTCGCGCTCATCCTTTCCGACGTGTGGCAATGGACGCCGTTCATGTTTGTCATTCTGCTCGCTGGTTTAACGTCGATCCCGCCGAATCTCTATGAAGCCAGCGAGCTCGACGGCATCGGGGGCTGGCTTGCGTTTCGACTCATCACGCTGCCTTTGCTCGCCCCGATGATAACGCTCGCGATCACATTTCGTCTGCTGGATGCGATCAGGCTTTTTGACACGATCTTCATCATGACGGCCGGCGGCCCAGGCACGAAAACGTATACGAGCTCGTTCTATCTGTACACGGTCGGTTTCACGCAATTCCACCTGTCGCAAGCGACCGCGGGAAGTTGGATTCTCCTCGCGCTCACTGCGGCGCTTGTCAGCTTTCTTGTGCGCCGTCTCTTAAAGGCGGAGGCGATTTGATGCCCCAGGGCGCGATCGCGGGACGCAGCGGAACGTCTCCGAAGAGGAGGCGCCGTCGACGACGGCCCGGGAAGGGACGCTTCGTTCTCCTCGGCATGTTCCTTATCTTCCTGCTTGCGCCGCTCTATTGGATGTTCATCACTTCCATCAAACCGAGCGATGACTACCTCGCCGTGCCTCCCGTCTGGTTTCCAAGTCGACCCACGCTCGTGCATTACTCGGCCGCGCTCTTCGCCTATCGTGGACTTCAGGGCATCGAAAACAGCCTCATAATCTCCATCTCGGCGACCGCGTTGTCGGCGTTTGTCGGAACGTTGATGGCCTATAGCTTTGCGCGCTTCGAAACAGGCGGTAAGCACCTGTCATTCTGGGTGCTGTCACAACGTTTCCTGCCGCCGATCGCGATCGTATTGCCGGTCTTCTTGATTTATCGCACCGTCGGTTTGAATGACACGCGATTCGGACTCGTAATCGCCTACACCGTCTTCACGCTTCCCGTCACGGTGTGGATGATGTTCGCCTATTTCAAGGGCGTGCCGCGGTCCATGGAAGATGCGGCGCTGGTCGATGGATGCACCCGATGGGAAGCATTCTGGCGCGTCGCCGTTCCTCTCGCGGCGCCAGGCATTATCGCTGCTGCAGTCTTCGCCTTCATCGCCTGTTGGACCGAATTCTTCTTTGCGCTTGTCTTAACAAGCCGCACCGCGTTCACTCTGCCTACCGTGTTTCGAGCCTTCCTCGGATTTCAGGGCGCGCAATATGGCGAGGCGAGCGCGCTCGCCGTCGTTTCTCTCGCGCCTTCGATCGCGCTCGGCGTGCTGGCGCAACGACATTTGGTGCGCGGCCTCACGCTTGGCGCAGTGCGCGGATAAGGGGCCTGCCGATGGCGGACGTGAGAATTCGTGGGTTGCACAAGCGGTTTGGCGGATTTCATGCGGTGCGCGGCATTGACTTAGATATCGCAGATGGCGACTTCACTGTCCTGGTCGGCCCGTCGGGCTGTGGCAAGAGCACGCTTCTGCGCACAATTGCGGGCCTGGAGGACATCAGCGAAGGCGAAATTTTTATCGGCGATGAGATCGTCAACGACATGCGCCCGCGCGATCGCGATGTGGCGATGGTGTTTCAGGACTACGCCCTTTATCCGCATATGACGGTGGAGAAAAACATCGGTTTCGGACTTCGCGCGCGTAAGATGGCGAAGTCCGAGATTGACGATCGTGTCAATCGTGCATCCGCGATGCTCGGCATCGCCCAATTGCGTGGCCGCTTCCCGCGCCAACTCTCGGGAGGCCAACGACAGCGCGTCGCGATCGGCCGCGCCATTGTGCGCGAGCCGCGACTTTTTCTGTTCGACGAGCCGCTGTCAAACCTCGATGCACAGTTGCGCGACGAGATGCGTTGGGAGATCAAACGCCTTCATCGCGAGATCTCGACGACCATGATCTATGTCACGCACGATCAGGTCGAGGCTATGACGCTGGCTGATCGCATCGTGTTGATGCGCGAGGGCCGGATCGACCAGGTCGGCACGCCTGCGGAGCTTTTCGAACGCCCAATCTCGCGCTTCGTTGCAGGCTTCTTGGGATCTCCGAAAATGAGTTTCCTTCCGGGTCGGGTGGTCGGTTCCGGAGGCGTGGCGGCCGTCGCGATCGACGGCGCCGCCTTTCCGCTTCCGCTACCCCCTGCGCACGCCGCGCGAGTTTCGGCGGCAGGCGCGCGCGTGCTCCTTGGTTTGCGTCCCGAGCACATCGTCAGGGCACAAGGCGCATCGCCTGGAGAGGGGATGATACGGCTTGATGCAAGGGTTGAACTCTTGCAGCCGACTGGATCGCGCACCTTTGCGACATTTCGGATTGGTGACGCGTTGGCGCTGGCGGAACTTCAAGCGCACGACGTCAGTAATCCTGGCGAGACCATTCAAGTCGATGCAAATCTCAATCGGGCGTCGCTTTTCGATGCCGAGACGGAATTAGCGCTGCTGTCTTAACGACGAAGAATATAATGTTCCCACTGGTCGTGTTGGAGGCGGTGCCGGCGCGCAGAAGACGATCCGTCTCTCGCAGGTTGCAACCGGTGTGCGGCCGGGCCTGCGACAAGATCGACGCCCGACGCGTTTTCTTAGGAGAAAATTATCTGCTCCGGGGAATTCCCACCCTCCCGGTCGGGGCAGGTTTACGACCGCCTGCGCTCCCACCTGCGACTTTCGCGGTCGCGATACGCAACGGCGGCCTTACGTCGACCGTGTGGAAAAACCCCGCGGTTTGGTGGCGACGATTTGCGCCGACGGCGGTTGTCAGCCCAGGAAGAGTTTGGTCGCTCGGCCTCATGTGGCGAAGATCGGCGCCGGGAGCGGGATGAGCTTAGCCGTTTCCGCAGAGTTTGGGCGCTGGCGGCCAGTAGCAACTCGTCCTTGGCTCCGCTTGGACCACGGAGGCGCAAGCGATCGAGCCTGAGGATGCCCTTCAGATGAGCGAAGAGCATCTCGACCTTCTTTCGTCCGCGACATGAGACGGCGGCTTCATGAACAGAGCGCGCGATTTTGCGCGCAGGCACGTTCGGGCAGCACTGGGGCTTGAGCGCGCAGGCGTGGCAGTCCTGCTTGCGCGCGAAGTAGATCATCGTGCCGTCCTTCGTCAGCCGTCGCGTGGCTTGGGGAATGAGCGATGATATTTCTTCAGCTCTTTGCCGGCGGGACAGACATAGAGGTTGCCCTCTGGATCGAAGGCGAAGTCGGCTCGCGGGAGAAGGTTCCGTCCGTGCGCTCGGACTTGTCCATCAGTTTCACATGCGGCTCGATTCCGCGCTCGTCCGCCGGCCACCCAATCATCTCGGTAGAGCCGTAACCCGCATTGGCGACCAGGCGCGACGGAGCGACTTCGAACTGTTCGGCCGTGCGGTCGAGCATCGTCTCGGCCGCGCCGACTTCGGCCTGACGAATGGTCGTCGTCGCCTCGACGTCCATGATCACTGCATGCTTCAGATCGATGCGGTAGTTGTCGGAATAGGCATAACCGGCGACAGAGTTGGCCGAAGCGGTGTAGTGGGTCGCTGGATCGGTCGGCGAGATCGCCTTCGGCTCGATGGGCGTCGCCCCGCCGAACGCCGCGTCGTCCAATACCGACATATATTCGGCGACTGCACGACTGGAGGTCGGATCGAGGTCTTCGACCTTGGCGACGCTTCGCCGTCGATGCGCGTCCGCCACGATAACGCTGGCGTCGACTGCGAAAGCCTCGCCTCCCACGATCCTTTCTTCATACAGCGCGCCACGACGGTCTCGAAGAGCTTACGCAGAAGATCACTCTCACAGAAACGGCCCTGGCGGTTCTTGGAAAATGTCGAATGAACGGGGACGTCGGCATCGAGCCCCAATCGACAGAGATGGAGTAGGCGGGCGGTCGTGCCAAGACGGCTATCCTGGCACTCTGTATGGCAGCCCAAGGAGAGGAAAATGGAGTACTTCGCCGGCCTCGACGTGTCCCTGGAAACCGTCAACGTGTGCATCGTGAATGCCGCAGGTGACATCTTGCTCGAAAAGAAGATCGCAGCCGAGCCAGCAGCCATTGTTCATCTGCTGAAAAGCTTCGGTTCGCCATTCAAGCGCATAGGGCTCGAAGCGGGGCCAACCTCGTCCTGGCTTTATGGCGAGCTGCGTGCAGCGGGGTACGGCGCGATCTGCCTTGAATGCCGTCACGTCAAGGCCGGGCTGAGCGCCATGCGGAACAAGACTGACCGCAATGACGCGCGCGGCATCGCGCAACTCGTTCGCCTCGGTTGGTTTCGGCAAGTCCATGTTAAGAGCGAGGAAGCGCAGCGGACCCGTATGCTGTTGGTCAACCGTCAGCAGCTTTTGACCAAGGCCTTGGACATCGAGAACTCAGTACGCGGGTCCCTAAAGGTTTTCGGCCTGCGGGTCGGTGTCGTGGCCCGGCGAGGGTTCGAAGCGAGGGTGTTGGAACTCGTTTCGGACGATCCCATTCTGCTTGCGGTCACCGAGCCAATGTTGCGCGTTCGCCAGGCGCTCTTCGAAGAGTTCGAACGGCTCGATCGACTTTGCCAACAGTTGGCGCGGCGTGATCCCGTCTGCTGCAGGCTGATGACCGTTCCCGGTGTCGGCGTGGTTGTGGCCCTCACCTATCGGACGGGCGTCGATGCGCCCGAGCGCTTCTCGAAATCGCGCGATGTTGGAGCGCATTTCGGCCTCACCCCGAAACGCTACAGTTCTGGTCAGACTGACTATGACGGCCGCATCAGTCGTTGCGGTGACGAGATGGTCCGCACAGCTTTGTATCAGGCAGCGAACGTTATGCTGCATCATGGCCGATGGTCATCGCTCCGATCCTGGGCCATGCGGATCGCGAAGAGAGGCAGCGTGAAAGGGGCGAAGGTCGCCCTCGCACGCCGGCTCGCCGTGGTCATGCACCGGATGTGGACCGACGGAACTGACTTCCGGTGGTCTGACACGAGCCGAATGACGGCGCCGACCGCAGCTTAAGAAGGGACGCACACAAGCAAAAAACCCGAGTTCCGCCGACCAGGCGGAAAGGAGCGCCCGGAAGGGGGCGAGGGTCGGATGAGCCCGCATCGCTGGTTGCGACAGTTCGGCATTTGCCGGCTGGTCGCGTGGCAGAGCTAGGCCGTCCGATCCTTCTCAACCCATCCTGTCCGCCGACGCCGCCGGGCGTTGAGCACGCAAAGAAGCCTGAACCCTTCCGAGCGCTTCCCACCTGGCCAGCCGAAAACAACGGAGTTGACAACCCATGCCCGCCTAAAGAAGTTCTGGTCAGACTGACTATGACGGCCGCATCAGTCGTTGCGGTGACGAGATGGTCCGCACAGCTTTGTATCAGGCAGCGAACGTTATGCTGCATCATGGCCGATGGTCATCGCTCCGATCCTGGGCCATGCGGATCGCGAAGAGAGGCAGCGTGAAAGGGGCGAAGGTCGCCCTCGCACGCCGGCTCGCCGTGGTCATGCACCGGATGTGGACCGACGGAACTGACTTCCGGTGGTCTGACACGAGCCGAATGACGGCGCCGACCGCAGCTTAAGAAGGGACGCACACAAGCAAAAAACCCGAGTTCCGCCGACCAGGCGGAAAGGAGCGCCCGGAAGGGGGCGAGGGTCGGATGAGCCCGCATCGCTGGTTGCGACAGTTCGGCATTTGCCGGCTGGTCGCGTGGCAGAGCTAGGCCGTCCGATCCTTCTCAACCCATCCTGTCCGCCGACGCCGCCGGGCGTTGAGCACGCAAAGAAGCCTGAACCCTTCCGAGCGCTTCCCACCTGGCCAGCCGAAAACAACGGAGTTGACAACCCATGCCCGCCTAAAGAAACCAGCGATAGGCCAGATTGAGATCGACCTCCTCGCACAATCGACGCTCGGAGCGAATGCCGAAGCCGTAGCCGACGATTAGCATACGCATCAACAGCGGTCATGCGGCTTGGCGGAGTTGGGTTTTCTTGTGCTCTTTGAGATCGTTCATGTTGAGGTAGCGGTGGGCCTCGAGCCAGTTCTCATGGGTTTCGACGGCCAGGGCGCGAATAAGGCGGCAGCAGGCGTTTGAATTGGGGAAGATGCGCACGACGTAGGTTCGCCGCCTGATCTCCTCGTTGAAGCGTTCGAGCATGTTGGTGCTCTTGGATGCTTATGGTGCTGGCGCGGCAAGCGGTAGAAGGTGAGCGTCTCCTCGATGGTCTCTTCGACCCAGCTGACGAGTTTGGGGTAGCGGCTTCCCCATTTGGCGATCCATGCGGCGAGATCCTGGCGAGCCTCCTCGATTGAACGCCTGTCGTAGAGCCAGCGCAATTCCTGCAGGCAATCGTCGTCGGCCTTGCGCGGCAGATGGTCGAGGGCGTTGCGGAGGAAGTGGACGTAGCATCGCTGGAAGGCGGCCTCGGGCAGGACCTCGCGGATGGTTGAGCGAAGGCCTGCGTGATCGTCGGCGACGACAAACTCAACGCCGGCAAGGCCGCGCCGACGCAGGCCGAGAAGGAAGTCTTTCCACGACGAGCGGCTTTCCCGGTTGGCCATTTCGACGGCCAGAATCTGGCGGCGTCCGTCCCAGTCGATTCCAATAGCGATCAGCACCGCCTGGCTCATGACCACGCCGCCATCGCGCACCTTCTCATAGCGCGCGTCAAGGATGAGGTAAGGAAAGGGCTCGGCGAGGGGGCGGTTGGCAAAGGCGTCGAGGCTCTCGTCCAGGCGCTTGTTGATGGCGGAGATGGCCGAGGCCGAGAAGGAATGGCCGCACAGCTCCTCGGTGATCGCCTTCACCTTGCGGGTCGAGACCCCCTGCACATACATCTCGGCCAGGGTCGCCACCAAGGCCTGCTCGGAGCGCTGGTAGCGTTCGAAGAGCTCGGTCGAGAACCGGCCGTCGCGATCCTGCGGCACGCGCGGCTCGAGCTTGCCGACGCGGGTGACGAGGGTGCGCGTGTAAGAGCCGGAGCGATAGCCGAGCCGGGCGGCCGTACGCTCGCCCTTCTCGGCCCCGAGCGCGTCGGTCATCTCGGCTTCCAGCATCTCCTGCATCACCGCGCGAACGATCTCGCGCAGCCCATCCGGGCTCTTCGAAAATCGCTCGTTGACGGCGGCGATCGTTGGCTTAGCTTCACTCTTGGTCATGGCGGAGGTTCTCCCAGGAGAATCAGGTGACTGGACATCGCCAGCCTGCCATGACCGCCTCTCGCCTTCAGCGATTTTGCAGAACCTTCAGCACGCTACTTGATTCTTGCGCGATCTGCGCTATTTTCCTCTCGCGCATGGGCGACCGCGCGGCGAAGAGCAGGGCGCGAGGCGCAAGCCCTGCCGCGCAGCCTTCACCGTCGCCCCTCGGTTGCGGCGCCCGTGCGCACCGCTTGGGACCACGCGGGTTCCAACCGGAGACGAAGCGCGCGTAGGCCGTCTCGGCTTGCTCGACCCATCCGCGCTCCTGATCGCGATGGCTCTTGATATTGTACGCGTGGGCTACGCCTCTTTGGCCGCGCGCGGTCTTGTACCCCGCTTTCAGCTCCAGATCGCGCAGCTTCCTCGCGTGCAACGCCGGCCGGGCCCACACGTAGCTTTCGCCTTTGCTCAGCAAATGCCAGATGAGCACCGCGAGCTTACGGGCGCTCGCGACAGCGGCGACATGCTGACCGCGGCGGGCGCGGACTTGCAGGAAGAACGCACGCAACGGACCTGGCGCTCGCGCTGTCGCCCAAGCCGCCTCGACGAGCATGCCGCGCGCATGGCCGCGGCCCTGCTTGGTGATCCGGCCGTGATACGCGGGCCCAGGACCTGACTGTCTGACGCTTGGGTTGAGGCCGAGGTAGCTCACCAGCTTTTGCGACTGCTCGAAGCGTCCCACGTCGCCGATCGCGGCCACGATGGCGAGCGCCACCACCATGTCGACCCCTGGGATCGTCATCAGGCGTTTGACGCCCTCGTCCGCCAGGGCTGAGCGGGCAAGATCGCGCTCGATGACCTTGAGGTCATCGCCGAGCCGATCGAACTCGCGCGGATGCCGTTCGACGGCAAGACGTTCGTCCCCCGGCAAGACCTGGTGAAAAAGACCTGGTGAAAAAGCCACGCCCGTCCGCTCGCCCCGCACAGATCGGCGTGCGGGCAAGAGGGGATCAAGTGGCTGTGCAGGATCGACTGGATGATGTTCTTCAAGCGCGATCGCTGCCGGACGATCTGGTTGCGCCGGGTCACCTGCCGGCGGAGCGCCTGCGTCGGCTCATCAGGTATCCAGACTTCCGGCAGAAAGCCGCTTGCATAGAGTTGGGCGAGCACGCTGGCGTCGATCGTATCGGTCTTGATCTTGGCGTGAGCGATGACGCGCACCTGCTTCGGGTTTGCGACCACAACCCGCTTTACATGCGGCGCGATCACCGCAGCGACCGAGGCTGCGTTGCCGGTCGCTTCGACGACAACGATATCCTCCTTGGCGAGCTTTTTTGCGAAAGCCTCGAGAAGATGGCGGCGCATGTCGACACGCCCCAGCCGTTTGAGCTCGCCCTCGTCCCAGGCGACCGCCTCGGCGAAGGCGCGGTGGATATCTAATCCAAGGATCCGCATGCCTGCTCCCCCGTCTCTGTTCGTTCGAAGCGGGAGCTGGCGGGCGACACGACATCTACTGATCCGCGCTCACGGCGCATCCGGGAAAGTCGCAAGGGGCGGTCATGTAACGAGCTCGGGCTCTCGGCCCACTGTCTATCGACGGCCTGCCCGCACCTTCGTGCTCCCGGCGCGCCCCGTGTCCCGGATGGGCTCACCATATCGCCGTCTCCCTTCCGGGAACAGCCGGACAGCGAGACGCCGATGATCTCATACCGGATAATGGACAGGTCGAAAGAATGAATGGCGCCATTAAGGACGCCCCCGTCAAACGCTACTTCTCGAGACCCACGACCAGCTGCGAGCCCACACCTGCAAAACTTCGTCGACGCCTCCAACTTCGCCAGACGCCTCAAAACCCTCAGCGGCCTCACCCCATACGAATTCGCCTGCACAGCCTGGACTTCAGAGCCACACAGATTCAAACTCAATCCGCTCCAGCAAACGCCCGGGACTAAACACCTACCCGCCCCTTCCCCCACCGCCCTGGCCAGGGCGTCTCCGGCACCGGAGTGAGCGGCGGCTTGCCGTCGGCCCAGGCGAACAGGTTCGAAACCACGCATTCGGCCATCGCTCGACGGGTTTTGACCGACGCCGAGCCGACATGCGGCAACAGCACCGCGTTATCAAGGGCAATGAGCCCCTGCGGCACGCTCGGCTCGTTCTCGAACACATCGAGGCCGGCGGCCAAAATTGTCTTATTCCGCAGCGCCTCGATGAGCGCCTTTTCGTCGACCAGCGAACCGCGCGCGACATTGATCAATACGCCGTCGGGACCGAGTGCCTCCAACACTTCGGCATTAATGATGTGACGCGTCCCAGGGCCGCCGGGCGCGACCACGATCAGAACGTCTGCCGCCTTGGCCATGTCGATGAGCGACGCATGGTAGCGATAGGGAACGTCGGCTTGGGCGTGGCGACCGTGATAGATGACATCGATCCCGAACGCGGCGATGCGCGCCGCGATCGCCTTACCGATGCGGCCGAGCCCCAGAATGCCTACAGTGCGGCCCCGCAGCGAAGGGCTTAGCCGGAAAGCGCCCTTCGCCGACCATTGCCCGGCGCGCAAGTATCGCTCCGCCTGCGGCAATTGGCGCACGGTCATGATCATGAGGCCGAGCGTCGTGTCGGCGACTTCGTCGTCGAGCACGCCCGGCGTATTGGTGACGATGATTCCAAGCCGCGCCGCCGCTTTGGCGTCGATATTGTCGTAGCCGACGCCGAAACTCGAAATAACCTCGAGCTTGGGGTATTGACGCATATAGGCCTCATCGAGCGGCGTGTGTCCGCCGGTCATCGCGATTGCGCGGATCCGCGGCCCCCATTCCGCAAGCCAAAGGTCGGGATTGGGCTCAAGCCAAAGGCGATGCAGCAGCAGTCGCCCGCTGAGCTGCTCTTCAATCAAATCCATGCCTTTGGCGGGCATCAGAACATCGGGGGACTTCATCGGCGGGGCTCTCCGTCTTTCCCACTTTCGCGCCGGCGCCGGACGTGGCACACGCCGCTCTCATGACCAGCCTTGACGGCACCCCTCCAGCGCGACGGCGTCCGCGTGTGCGGCGCGTCATGCTCAATGATTTTCGTTCTTACGCCGCGCTCGATCTCGCCATTCGAGGCGGTCTCGTCGTCCTATGCGGCGAGAACGGCGCCGGCAAGACGAATCTCCTCGAAGCCTTGTCGCTGTTCGCGCCGGGACGCGGCTTACGCCGAGCGGAGCTCGGGGAATGCGCGCGGGTCGGCGGCGCTGGCGGTTTCGCGCTGTCGATTGAAGTCGAGGAGGACGGCCAGACTCATCAGTTGGGTTCCGGCTGGAAACCGGGCGCGAACGGCGAGGCGGCCGAGCGCCGCAACCGGGTCGACCGCACGGCTATCGCCTCATCGCGCGCGTTTTGCGACCATGTCCGTCTCGTGTGGCTGACGCCAGCGATGGATTCGTTGTTCGCCGGGCCGGCGAGCGAGCGGCGCCGCTTTCTCGACCGCTTCGTGCTGGCGATCGACCCCAATCATGGCGCGCGGGTCTCCCAGTTCGAACGGGCGCTGCGGGGGCGCAACCGGCTTCTGGAAGAGGGCCGGCGCAACGCCGCATGGCTCGACGCGATCGAGCGCGAGGCCGCTGAGCTTGGCGTCGCGGTCGCCGCGGCGCGGGTCGACTGCGTGCGCCGGCTCGAAGCGCTCATCACCGCCGAGCGCGACGATTCATCGCCCTTTCCCTGGGCGAAACTCGCGCTTCAAGGCGAGATCGAGGCGATGGCCGAAAGCGGGCCGGCGCTCAAGGCGGAAGACAGCTACCGGGCGGGCTTGCGCGACAATCGCGGCCGCGACGCCGCCGCCGGCCGCACCCTCATCGGCCCGCATCTCAGCGATCTTCTGGTCTGGCACGGGCCCAAGCAGGCGCCGGCGGCGGCCTCCTCGACCGGGGAGCAGAAGGCGCTGATCGTCGGGCTCGCGCTCGCCCATGCGCGCCTGGTCGGCGAGATGTCGGGGATCGCGCCGCTCGCTCTCCTCGATGAGATCGCGGCCCATTTCGATCCACGCCGCCGCGCCGCGCTCTACGACGCCCTCGCGCGCCTCGGCGGCCAAGTGTTCCTCACCGGCGCCGATCCCGCCGTATTCGACGAACTCAAAGGCCGGGCGGAGATGTTCGAGGTCTCGGTGGAGACGGGGGTGCGGGCCGCCCCAGGCCCTCACCCCGACCCTCTCCCATAAACGGGAGAGGGGCCGCTACCCCTCTCCCGCCGGGAGATGGTGGCCGCATAGATGTCCGGAGGGACGTCCGTCCTATGGACGGGCTATAGGGCGGATAAACGCCTTCAGGCGTGGCCTGCGTCGGAGGACAGCATCCCTTCGTCGACACCGAGGATTGCGAGCGCCCGATCGTATTTGCGGCCGAAATCGGGGTCGAAGATGAGGCCGGCGTCAGCGGGGCAGGTGAGCCAGCCGTTGGCGAGGATCTCGCTCTCAAGCTGACCGGAGGCCCAGCCAGCGTAGCCAAGCGCAAGCACCGCCTGCGATGGGCCGGTCCCCTGGGCGATCGCGCGCAGGATGTCGAGCGTGGCGGTCAGGCAGACGTGCTCGCCGATCTTGACCGTCGAATCGTTGACGCCGTAGTCGCTCGAATGGAGGACGAAGCCGCGTCCCGTCTCGACCGGGCCGCCCCGCAAAACTCGTACGGCTTGGGCGCGCGGCGGCAGCCGGATCGCCTCGGTTTCCGGCACGATGTCGAGCTGCGCTAGAAGTCGGCCGAAATCGATCTCCTCCGCCCGGTGGTTGATGACGATGCCCATGGCGCCATCGTCGCGATGGGCGCACATATAGACGACCGAGCGTGCGAACGGGCCTTCCCGGAGCGAGGGCATCGCAATCAGGAACTGTCCTTCCAGACTGGTTGGCGGCGGGGGATCCGCCCGTCTCATGACCGCCTCTTCAATCGCGCTTCTGCAAGCAACGTCGATGCTAGTTGAAATTCATGGCATGGTATAGGCAGACGAGATGAGCACAGGACGGTTAAATAAGAGGCTTCGCGCGGCCGCGCGAGGCCTGCCGATTGGAGGCGCGTTCGCTGCCGCGCTTTCGCTTGTCCTTGCCAGCGCGCCCGCGTTCGCCGCCGATGCGTTCTCGACCGATTGGGCGCGCTCCGCGAAGTCTCAGGCGCGCCTCATCGCGGGCGGCCGCGATCTCGCCGGGTTCGAGATTGCTCTTACGCCAGGCGCGATCACCTACTGGCGGGATCCCGGCGACGCCGGCCTGCCGCCGACGCTGGACTTTTCCGCCTCCGACAATGTCGTGAGCGTCGAGCCGGAGTTTCCCGCGCCGAAGCGTATCAAGGAGGCCGACGGCGGCGAGGCGTTCGGCTACGACGGGAACGTCGTCTTCCCTTTGCGGGTCAAGCCTCGCGACCCCACGAAGGTTGCGACGGTTAAGCTCAACGCCGATTTCGCGGTGTGCGAGAAAGTGTGCTTGCTGGCCAAGGCGCATCTCGAGCTTAAGCTTCCGTCCGCTCCGGGCTCGCCTCATGCCGGCGCGATCGACGCCGCTCTCGCGGCAGTCCCGCGTGCCGTTTCGCCGAAGGATTTCGGCGCGCTCGAGGCGCTCGGCGCGGATAGCTGGCGCCTCTGCTCCCAGCGTGAAGACGGGCCGCCGCGCGACCTGTTCGTCGAGGCGCCAGAGGGCTGGTGGATGAAAACGGCGCCCGCGCAGGTCGACGGTGGCCGCGATTGCTTCACGCTGACAATCGGCGACAAACCGAAAGACGCCGCCCTTCCGGTTGCGCTCAGGCTCACGCTCACCGGCGGCGCGGGGGCGATCGAGACGACGATCCAAGCCGCGCCAAAAGCGTAGGCGTCGGCTTTTGACGAGTCCTGTTGCGACGTCACGCCCGCTTTACGCGCCAAGCGCCCGTCGTCTAGAGTTCGGGCGCGTCACGCATCCGGAGCGCGCTGCGCCCTACACCCGAGGATCTTTCCATGACCATCAAAGTCGGCGATCGCCTGCCCAACGTCACCGTGCGTCTTGTGACCCCTGATGGGGCGAAGCCGGTGGAAACGAAGGATTATTTCGCCGGCAAAAAGGTCGTGCTGTTCGGTCTGCCGGGCGCCTTCACCCCGACCTGCCACAAGAACCATCTGCCTGGCTTCATCGTCAGCGAGGCGGCGTTCAAGGCCAAGGGCGTCGACGCGATCGCCATGACTACGGTCAACGACCATTTTGTGCTCCAGGCTTGGTCCGACGCCACGGGCTCCAAGGGCCATATCGATTTCCTCGCGGACGGGGCCGGCGACTTCGCCAAAGCGCTGGGCCTCGACTTTGACGCCTCGGCCGGGGGCTTGGGCGTGCGGTCCAAGCGCTATGCGATGCTGGTGGAGGACGGGGTGGTCAAACAGCTGAACATCGAGCCGAAGCCGGGTGAAGCCGACGTTTCAAGCGCTGCGCATCTCCTGGAGCAGATGAAGTAGGGTTTTCCCTCAGACGGGTTTGCTGGCCTTAGTCAGCATCGTAATCCCAGGCAGCATGGTCTCTGTGCCTTCAATCTGAAAGCCCGCGTCGCGCAACACGCGCTCGACCTTCGCGGGTGTCAGGCACACCGCCGTTGGATTGTCGAAGATGGAGCCCAACAGATACCAGGCGGCGAAAGGGGGACCTTCGCACGCGTCGTCGACCATGAAGTCGTGGATGAGCACAAGCCCACCCGGCGGCAGAGACTCGGCCGCGCGCTTGGCCAGGATGGTGAGTTCAGCCTCCCCGACGGCGCTCCAGATGTAGGACGTGAACACGACGTCATGTCCCTTGGGCCACTCGACTTTGATCGCGTTGCCCGCGAGATGTGCAATTCTGTCGGTAAGGCCCGCCTCCCGGGCACAAAGCTTGGCCGTATCCACGGTCTCAGGAAAATCTAGAATCGCCGCCTGAAGGCGCGGATAGGCGGCGCAGAACGCGATGCTGTAGGCCCCGCTGCCACCGCCCACGTCCAAGAGCTTGCGGCGATCCTTGAGATCGAGGCGCTTGGCCAATAGCCGAGCAGGGCCGAGCGAGCCGGTGTGTTGTGGGGAACTGAACCGCTCGCCGCCGATCCCGGCGTCGTAGATCATGCCTTCATAAAAATCCTTTGCCCGGGAATATCTGCTCGCCGCGCAAAGCCGCGCTGAGATGGCGGAAACTCTCGTAGCCGAACTCGCCGTTCACGAGTTGGACGTAGTCGCGGAATCGCCGGGCGCGCCTGCCACGAGATAGCGCGTCGTCGCCGGCGCATTGACGAGACGCCCGTCGGACTCGCTGATGAGCCCGAGCGATTTGAGCGCGGCCAGCAGCGTAACCAGCCGATTTTCAGCAATGCCGGTCGCCTTTGCGAGCTTGGAAGTCGAGGGGGCGCCTTGTGCAATATGGGTGAAGAGATCGAACTCGAGCGCGGCGAACAGCGCCTTGGACGCCATGAAGCCATAAGTGATCGCCGAGATTTCATGGACGTCTTCGATCGGTCTTGGCCGCGCCTCGTCCGCCATGGCTTCCTCTCGACTATCGGACCTGCAGCACCATCCGCCCCTGAACGCTGCGCTCCGCAACAGCGCGCATCGCCTCAGGCGCCTGCTCGAGCGGAAGCACGCGATCGACGCGCGGCCGTAAAGCGCCCTCACCGACAAGCGCCATCACTTTGTCGGCAGCCTCCGCGCTTTCATGAGGAAAATTCGTCATCCAGGCGCCGGCGAAGACCCCGACGATCGAGTAGTTCTTCAACAAAGGCAGATTCATCGGAACCGACGGGATCTCGCCACCGGTGAATCCCATCGGGATCAGCCGGCCGTTCCAGCGCATGAGACGGGCAAGGGTCAGAAACAACGCCCCGCCGATGTTGTCGACGCCGACGTCAATTCCCTCGCCCTTGGTCAGCGCCTTCACCCGTTCGCGCAGATCCTCTGACGAATAATCGATGACCTGCTCGGCGCCGGCATCCCGCGCAGCCTGCGCCTTCGCAGCCGATCCAACCGCTGCAAGGACTCGGGCGCCGATCAGATGCGCGACTTCGACGCAAGCCAAGCCAACGCCGCCGGCCGCGCCAGTGATGAGCACGACTTCGCCGGACTTTAATCGCGCGCGGTCAACGAGGGCGTACCAGGCGGTGAGGTAGGCGTGGAGAACGGTCGAGCCGACGAAGAAATCCACGTTGTCCGGTATTCGCACACTTTTCGAGGCTTTTGCGACCATGCGCTCGGCAAAGCCGCCGAACCAGTTTCCGCTGGCGACGCGGTCGCCGGGGCGGAAGCGCGTAACCTTGTCCCCCACGGCGACCACCACTCCGGCCGCGTCCGTTCCCGGCACGTAGGGGAGCGCCGGCCGCATCTGGTAGCCGCCAGAGGCCATCAGATAATCCATGTAGCTGACCGAGGCGGCGTGAACGTCGATTAGGATCTCGTCGTCGGCTGGAGCGGGCTCCGCTGTCTCGCCGATGCGTAGCGCGCCAATTCCCTCAAATCGATCGCAAAGAACCGCGCGCATTGGGACCCCATGACCGGCGTGGGCAAAAGTTTATCAAATCCAGGGAGAGCACGCCAATTAACCCCGCGATTTTCCACTGCGGCGCAATATCGACTATAGCGGCTCCGCCCTCCGAGAGAACATCAATGAGCTCCGTCCCCCGCCCCTTCGACGACATCCGCGATCTTTTGCAAAAAATGCCGAAAGCCGACGAGACGGCTCGTGCTGCGGCGCGGGAGCGCGAGGGGCAACTGACCAAGCCCGCGGGTTCGCTCGGGCGGCTCGAGGAGATTTCCGAGTGGATGGCGGCCTGGCAGGGATCGGCGCGGCCGCATGTCGATCGGCCGCTGGTCGCGGTCTTCGCCGGCAATCATGGCGTTGTCGCCCAGGGCGTCTCCGCCTATCCGGCGTCGGTTACGCAGGCGATGGTTGCGAACTTCCAGGCCGGCGGCGCGGCGATCAACCAGATCTGCAAGACGTTCGATCTGTCTCTCAAAGTGTACGAACTGGCGCTGGAGAAGCCGACGGGCGATATCACCCAGGAGCCGGCGCTTGACGAAAAAACCTGTGCGGGAACAATAGCCTTCGGTATGGAGGCGCTCGCCTCCGAGCCCGACCTGCTGGTGCTTGGCGAGATGGGCATCGGCAATACGACCGCGGCCGCGGCCATCTATCATACGCTCTACGGCGGGCAGGCGGAGGATTGGGTGGGCCGGGGGACCGGCGTCGACGATGAGGGCCTGAGGCGCAAGGCCGACGCCGTGCGCGCCGCAGTCGCACATCATAAGCCCTATCTCGACGATCCCCTTGAGGTTCTGGCGCGCCTCGGCGGTCGTGAAACCGCGGCGATCGCGGGCGCGATCCTCGCCGCCCGCCTGCGCCGCACGCCGGTGCTTCTCGACGGCTTTGTGGTGTGCTCGGCGGCGGCGGTTCTGTTGGCCCTCGACGACGCTGCTCTCGACCATTGCCTCGCCGCCCATGTCTCAGCCGAGCGTGCGCACCGGCACGCGCTGAAGCTGATCGGCAAGCCGCCCCTGCTCGACTTCGGCATGCGGCTCGGCGAAGGTTCTGGCGCGGCGCTCGCGGTTGCCGTCGTCAAAGCAGCCGTCGCCTGCCACAACGGCATGGCGACGTTTGCGGAGGCGGGCGTCGCCGGGAAGGAGGAACCTTGAGCGCCGACGAGGACACGCGCCAAATCCGCCAGCTTGTCGATTCCTGGATCGCGGCTAGCAACGCTCGCAACCTGCCCGCGCTTATGGACATGATGACAGACGACGTCGTCTTCATGACGCCGGGCCGCGCGCCATTCGGGAAGGCGGAGTTCGCCGCCGACAGCCAACGCACGAAGAACGTCGCGATTGACGCCCGCGCCGAAGTCCAGGAGATCGAGGTCGCCGGTCCGCGCGCCTACATCCGCAACCATATTCAGGTCGAGCTGACTTCTCCGGGCCAAGCGCCGAAGCGCATGTCGGGATACGCAATGAGCGTCTTGCGCAAGGACACCGATGGCCGTTGGCGCATCGCCCGCGACGCTAATCTTGTTGCGCCCGAGTGAGCGAGAATTTGTAGTGACCGATGGAAGGCGGGGTGACAGTTGACGAATGAGCGCCGGTGGAGCGAGGTCGATTCCTATTTTGCCGAGACGCTGATCGGGTCGGATCCAGCGCTTGAGGCGGCGCTCGCCGCCAACGCCGCGGCCCATCTGCCGTCGATCGACGTCTCGGCGTCCCAGGGCAAGCTGATCCATCTCTTGGCCCGCATGGGAGGCGCGCGCAAAGCGCTCGAGATCGGGACGCTCGGCGGCTATTCGACGATCTGGCTGGCGCGGGCCTTGCCCGCCGACGGGCGGCTTATCACCCTCGAACTCAGCCCCAAGAACGCCGATGTCGCGCGCGGCAACCTCGCTCGCGCTGGCCTCGCCAGCAAGGTCGAGATCCGAACCGGCGCTGCCTTGGAGACCCTGCCGAAGATCGAGGCCGAGCGGCTTGGCCCGTTCGACTTCGTCTTCATCGACGCGGACAAGACGAACAACGCGGCCTATCTCGAATGGGCCTTGCGCCTTTCCCGGCCAGGAACCACGATCATGGTCGACAATGTGGTGCGGGAGGGCGAGGTGATCGATGCGGCGAGCAGCTACCCGGACGTCGTCGGCGTGCGCCGCATGTTTGAATTGATGGCGCGCGAGCCACGGCTCAGCGCGACCGCAATCCAGACCGTCGGCGCGAAGGGCTGGGACGGCTTCGCGCTCGCCATTGTCAGTTGAGGCGCGCCGCGTCGCGCCCGCGCCGTTAATCGAAGTCCTAGTCGACGGAATGGAGCTGCAGCACAGGCGATGAGGTTTCCGTGCGCGCTGTCTCGGCCGCGCCCTGACCGAAACGGCGATACCAAAGGCCAGTGAGGATCGGCACGACGATCGATGTGACGACGATGCAGATCGCCACCAGCACCGTCGCCTGCTGGGCCGCAGCAGCGAATTGCGGAGCGACGGCCGCAATTGCCACAGGGTTGGCGGCCGCCGCTCCGGCCGTGGATGAAGCGGCGATGCCGGCTGTGCCCGCGCCCCGGCCTATCAGCTTGTCGGCGATGATTAGCGGCACGCCAGTCAGCAGAATGACGGAGAGGGCGAGCACGACACCGAGGCCCGCGAGCGGCGAGAGAAGACTGTGCAGATCGATGGTGTTGCCCAGGGCGAATGCGAAGAACGGAATCATCAACTGGCCGCCGGGGGCGAAAAATTCTCTGAGCTTGGGATCGAGATTGCCGAGCGCGAAGCCGACCAGAAACGGAAGCACGGCGCCGACAAAGACCTGCGGCTCGAAATGCGCCGCGCCGGACGCGCCGAGGATGATCATGCTCATGAGCGGTCCGGATTCAATCGACGTCAGCACGAAAGCGCCGGCTTCCTCCTTCGTGCCGTAGGTCTGCATCAGCGATGCGTAGAGACCGCCGTTCGTCATATCGACGGCGCAGACGATGGCGAGGATCGAAAGGCCCGCGAAAAAGCCGCTCTGAACGCCCTCCGGCGGAATGAACTGTGAAGCGACGAGAACGATCGCCCAGGCGGCGAAGAACTTGGTCAGCACGAGCGTTCCGGACTTGCGCAGCACCGTCCCGGTCGCGCTGAGCTTGATGGTCGCTCCCATGCAGAAGAACCATACAGCCAGGATCGGGATGACGCCGGTCATGATCCCTTGCGTGAAGCCCTTGAAATAAGCGGGGGCGTTCGGAGCAAAGGTCTTGCAAAGCGCGCCGAGCAGCAGCGGCGCCAGCATCAGGCCGCCCGGAAGTTTGTCGACGAACTCCTCGATTCTCACGCCAACGCTTCCTCTCCTTTCGTCCCGATCGGGATTAAAGCTTCGGCGCGCCGATCAGTTTGGCGATCCGGTGCAGCGCGAAGACATAGCCCTGGGTTCCGCAGCCGACAATGACGCCTGAAGCGACGCCCGACACATACGAATGATGCCGGAAAGTCTCGCGCTTGTGCACGTTAGAAATATGCACTTCTACGATCGGCCCTTCGAAGGCGTTGAGCGCGTCGAGGATGGCGACCGACGTATGAGTGAAGGCGGCGGGATTGATGACAATCCCCGCCGCGCGCTCGCGGGCGCCGTGAATCCAGTCGATGATCTCATATTCGCGATTGCTCTGATGAAACTCGATCGAAAGCCCGAGCTCCTTGCCAACCCGGCGGCAGTCCGCTTCGACATCGGCCAGCGTCTCACGGCCGTAGATCTCCGGCTCGCGCTTGCCGAGCAGATTGAGATTGGGACCATTCAGGACCACGACGATCGGATTCACACGCTTCCCCCAAAATCACGTCATCGCGAGGAGCGAAGCGACGTGGCGATCCAGGAGATCGGAGAGCGCCCGGCGTTCCCCTGGATTGCTTCGCTCACGCTCGCAATGACGGTGATGAGCGACCGAGACGCATCTTACCCTTAACATGGCCCGCGCCGCCGCGCATGCGGCCGATCAGTAGTGGGCGATGACAACCATCTGTTTTGCCTGCAATTCGCCCGGCGGATAGGTCTGGACGCCACCCGGGGCTGGCCCGGGCCACTCGCCGATCGCGACCGGCGCAATGCCGTTGCGGCGTAGCTCCGGCTCGACGGTCTCGACCCGCCGGTTCAGAATGCGGGCGCGCTGCTCCGCGTCACTCGCCACCTCCGCCCGCGCATTGACATCGAGCAGCGTCACCGTTTGCGGCGCTGCGCCCGCGGCGGCGTCGACAACCATTTGCCGGCCAGCGACGGTCAGCGCCGACCCGCGCCACGCCGTCGCATCGAGAGTGTCACGCTTGATCTCGGGCGGCGTCGCGCAGCCCGTCACCGTCAGAACGATAGCGCAAAGGAAACGGGCGCGTGTCGCCAAGCTGGGCCCCCAACAGTCTTCGCGCCGCCTCAGCCGTGCCACGCCGCGACGGTCTTCAACGCCGAGAAGCCGTAGAGCGCCTCGAAGCCTTTCTCGCGGCCGTGACCCGATTTGCCGACGCCTCCGAACGGCAGCTCGACGCCGCCGCCCGCGCCGTAATTGTTGAGGAACACCTGCCCCGCGCGCAACGCCTTGGCGAGCCGCATCTGCCGCCCCCCGTCAGATGTCCAGACGCCCGCGACAAGACCGTAGCCGGTCCCGTTGGCGATTGCGATTGCCTCAACCTCGTCATCAAAGGGAATGACGACCTGGACCGGCCCGAAGATTTCCTCCTGCGCCAAGCGATGGCCGGGAGGGACGTCGGCGAACAGAGTTGGAGCGACATAATATCCGCCCTTCGGCGCGTCCTCGACGATCCGAGCCGTCCCAACCGTTTTCAGATCAGCGCCGTCGGCGATGAATCGACTGACGATCGCCTTCTGCCGCTCGGAGATGAGCGGTCCGACATCGAGATCAGCGTCCGCCGGACCGACCTTCAGGGTCTTGTAGCGCGCCGCCATCCGCTCGACGACTTCATCGTAAAGCTTGCGCTCGACCAAAATGCGCGAGGATGCGGAACAGGTCTGGCCCGCATTCTGGATGCCCGCATTGACCAGGAACGGCAGCGCGCGGCCGAGTTCAGCGTCGGCGAACACCAGTTGGGGCGACTTGCCGCCGAGTTCGAGCGTCACCGGCGCGACGTGCCGGGCCGCGGCTTCCTGCACCAGCGCGCCGACGGCCACGGAGCCGGTGAAGGAGAGATGCCTCACGCCGGGATGGGCCGCGAGCGCCGCCCCCGCCTCTTCACCGAGGCCCGGGACGACATTGAGCGAGCCCATGGGAAATCCCGCCTCGCGCGCGAGATCGGCGAGCGCAAGCGAGGTGAGGCAGGCTTCCTCCGCAGGCTTGAGCACGCAGGCGTTGCCCATCGCGAGCGCCGCGCCAACGGTGCGCCCGGCGATCTGCATCGGATAGTTCCACGGCACAATATGTCCCGTCACTCCATGCGGCTCGCGCAAGGTGTAGACCGAGTAGCCCCTCTGGAACGGGATGGTCTCGCCCATCACCTTGTCGGCGGCGCCGGCGTAGAATTCCATATAGCGTGCCATCGCCACCGCGTCGGCGCGTCCCTGCTTCAAAGGTTTGCCGACATCGAGCGCTTCGATGCGAGCAAGGTCATCGACCCGTTCCGTGATCAATTCGGCCAGTTTCCCGAGCAGCCGCCCGCGCTCGGTCGCAGTAAGCTTGCCCCAGTCGCCGACAAGCGCGCGCTCGGCCGCCTCCACCGCCGCATCGATATCGGCGGCCTGTCCGCGCGCGATCTCTCCGATCTCCACTCCGCGCGACGGGTCCTCGATCGGTAGGCGTTTGCCGGATTTCGGATCGACCCAGCGCCCGTCGATGAAGCACTTGTCGGAATCGAACCAGGTTGGTTTTGCGCTTGTGCGAACTCGTTCCAGCATGTGTTTGAATCCATCTGCGCGGTGCGGAGCCACTATACCTCGCCCCAGACCTCTTCGGCGACCTCGACCAGACGCGCGAGCTTGATCCACTGATCCGCCTCGCTGAGATCGTTGCCGTGAGCAGTCGACGAAAACCCGCATTGATGGCTCAGCGCGCATTGTTCGAGGGCTACGTATTTCGTCGCCTCGTCGATGCGGCGCTTGACCTCGTCCTTGGGCTCGGCCTCCGCCTTCTTCGAGCTCATGAGGCCGAGCACGATGGTCGCGCTCTTGGGCGCAAAGCGCAACGGGGCGAAATCGCCTGAGCGCTCGTCGTCATATTCGAGGAAGAACCCATCGATCTTCATCTCATTGAGCAAGATCTCGGCGACCGGCTCATAGCCGCCCTGCGCCACCCAGGCGCTCTTGAAATTGCCGCGGCAGAGATGGACGCAGACCGTCATGTCAACCGGCCGGTCGCGGATCGAGTCGTTGATCAGCCGGCAATAGAGCCGCGTCAACGCGTCCGGGTCATCGCCGCGCGCCTTGGTCCGGGCGCGAATGTCGGGATCGCAGAGATAAGCGAGATTGGTGTCGTCGAACTGCAGGTAGCGCAGGCCGCGCGCGGCGAGATCGGCGATCTCGGCGCGATAGGCTGCGGCCAGATCGTCGTAGAAACTCTCGAGGTTCGGATAGACAGCCTCGCTGATCGCCTCGCGCCCGCCGCGGAAGTGCAGCATCGACGGCGCCGGGATACAGACCTTCGGCGTGCGAGTAGTGAACGACTTCAGGAAATCGAAGTCCGGACCTTGAATGGGCCCGGCCCACTTGACCTTGCTGTCGACATGCATCGTCGGCGGCGCGAAACCAACCTGCGTGCCGTCGCTTTTCTTGAAATGCGCTGCGAACTCGCCGTAACGGACCTCGACCCCGTGCAGCCGCTCCAAAAAATCGACGTGAAAGAACGTGCGGCGAAACTCGCCGTCGGTAATCCCCTTCAAACCCACATTCTCCTCAGCCCGCACGACTTCGCGGATGCACGCGTCCTCGATTGCGTGCAATTCGGCGGCGGGGAGGTAGCCGGCGGCGAAGCGCTCACGCGCTTCCCGCAGACGCTCGGGGCGAAGATAGCTCCCAACATGGTCGGCGCGAAACGGCGGACGGGGCATGGATCCTCCCTCGGGCATTGTTAAGCGCACTCGTCATGTGTCACGACGGCCCGTGCGTTGGCAACCATGCCCTCACCCTTCTCCCTAGGGGAGAAGGTGGCGCGAAGCGCCGGATGAGGGCGGCCGATGAGACCTCACCCCCAGCCCCTCTCCCGAAAGGAGGGGGGCACCGCCTCACCGCCTCGCGGCGAAAAATGCTTTCAGCATCTCGGCCGCCTCGCTTTCGCGCAAGCCGCCGTAAACCTCCGGCGCGTGATGGCAGGTCGGCTGGCGGAAGAGGCGCGGGCCGTTGTCGACGGCGCCGCCCTTGGGGTCCGGGGCGGCGTAGTAAAGCCGGCGCACACGGGCGTGGGAGATCGCGCCGGCGCACATCGCGCAGGGCTCGAGCGTCACATAGAGATCGCAGCCGACAAGCCGTTCGGAGCCAAGCCTGGCCGCGGCCTCGCGGATAACGATCATTTCTGCGTGAGCGGTTGGATCGCTAAGTTCACGGGTGCGATTGCCGGCGCTTACGATCACGGCCCCTTCGCGAACCAGCGCGGCGCCGATCGGGGCTTCGCCGCGAAGCTCGGCTGACCGCGCCTCGGCGAAGGCGACGCTCATCGGATCGTCTTTGTTCTCTCCGATCAAATCCACGCTTCCCATGCGGCCCTGCCCTTCCGGCTGTTGGCCAAGCGTTTTTCCGTGGCGGGCCGCAGCGTTCAGGCTTAGGACAAGCGGGCCGCGCGCGGCAAACTGGGGCGCCGACGGGGCCGGAACAAACAGCATGAACGACGAAATCCAAGCTGAAGCCTCAGAAGTCCGTCCTGGCCACCGCATCGCCAAGGTCATGGCGCGGGCGGGCGTTTGCTCCCGCCGCGAAGCCGAGGCGTGGATCGCCGAGGGGCGCGTCAGCGTCAATGGCGAGGTGCTGAAAAGCCCAGCCTTCAACGTGAGCGAAGCGGACGACGTGCGCGTCGACGGCAAGCCGCTCGCCGCGGCCGAGCGCACACGGCTCTTTCTGTTCCACAAGCCCCGAGGCCTTGTCACCACCGCGCGCGATCCGGAGGGGCGGCAGACCGTTTTCGCAGCGCTCCCGCCCGATCTGCCCCGCCTCGTCGCGGTCGGCCGGCTCGACATCAACACCGAGGGGCTCCTCCTGCTCACCAACGACGGCGGGCTGGCGCGGGTGCTCGAGTTGCCGTCGACCGGCTGGCTGCGCCGCTATCGCGTGCGCGCGCACGGGATCATCGACCAGGCGGCGCTCGATCGTCTGAGCAGCGGAGTCACCATCGACGGCGTCGACTACCTCGGCGTCGAGGCCAAGCTTGACCGCGAGCAAGGCTCGAACGCCTGGCTCACCTTGGGCCTCCGGGAGGGAAAAAACCGAGAGATCAAGAAGATCCTCGAGCACGTGGGCCTCGCGGTCAACCGGCTGATCCGCGTCTCCTTCGGTCCGTTCGAACTCGGCGACCTGCCGGAGGGCGAGGTCATGGAAGTGCGCACGCGGGTGATCCGCGACCAACTGGGCGTGAAGCTCGCCAAGGAAGCGGGCGTCAATTTCGACACGCCGGAGATCGTCGCCGAGGGATCGCCGTCCGGGCAGAGGCAAGGGGAACGACTGCAAAACAACCGCGGACCGCGCGAGAACGATAAGCCCAAGCGAGCGATGGCGGGCCGACCGGATCGTGGAGCGCGCGGGGGCGAGAATCGTTTCGATCGGGACACGCCGTCGCGCCGCGCGCCCCCGGCGCCGTCCACGCCTGAGCGCAGGCGCAAACATGTCTCGACTTTGCGGGCCGAAATCGCTGCAGACGCGGCGACCACGCGCAAGCGCATCGAGCGCAGCGCGACCCACGACCGCAAGGGGCGGACAATCGCGGTCGAGCGTATGTCGCGGACTGGCGAAGAGGCGCGCACGCACGCTGCGCCCGCAGCGCGGCCGAAACGCACAGGACGTTCGAACATTGGCGAGCGCGGCGGACGTTCATTTGAGTCAGGCGCCCGGCCGGAGAAGCGCAATTCCTTTGGCCCCAAACGAGGGCGCGCCGCCGCGGGGCGCGATCGGCCGCCACGTACGGACCACAAGGCGCCCGGGCGTCGGCCCGAGAGGTCAAATGCCGGGGGCCTTGAAGGCGGGCCGCGCGAGCGTCGTTTCGACCGTCCCGAAGCGAAGCATGACGGGGATCATCGAGATCACGCGTCGCGAGCACGGGGCGGTGCTGATCCGGCCCGCGAGCGCACGTTTGACCGGCCGAAAAGCCCTGGGCGTGACCGCGTCGGTGAGGGCCGACCGCCCCGATCGGACGACAAGAACCGCGGCTCGCGCTCCGACTTCAAGTCACGACCGCCACGCGCGGGGGCGCGTGACGGAGACCGGCCGCAGGGCCCCAGCGGTGGCGCTCATGGCGAAGGCGGACCGCCGCGCGGCCGCTCCTTCTCACCTGGGCAGCGCCCTCGGCCACCCGGGAAAGGACGACCGAAAGGCGCGGGCGGCCCGCGTCGGCCGCCGCGAAAATCGTGAGGCGGAGTCGCAACTCGCCGCCGAGTCTGCGCCGTCGCGGCTATCTTCCCTGCTCCCCGCCGTCCTAGGAGATCCGGATGCTCGACGGCGTCATTCTGCTGTGGTTCGTCCTCGCGGCGCTGGCGGTCGCATTCGTGGCGAGTGACATCCGCAACACGCCCGAGTCGCCGGTGCTCAAATGGGGTTCGTGCTTCTCACCGCCTATACCGGGGTCGTCGGCGCTTTCCTCTATGTCCTGGGGTGCCGGGAGCCGCTGGCTGGAACGCGCGAGCAGTACACCGCGGCGCGCTGGCGCCAGACGCTCGGATCGACGATGCATTGCGTGGCGGGCGACGGCGTCGGCATTCTGGTCGGCGCCGTGCTGTCGAGCCTGCTTGGCCTGGCTGGGCTTGCTGGCGACGCGGCGCATGCACGATTTTGGTTCGTCATGTCGACGGCGCTGCTCGCCGGCTTCATCATCGCCTATCCGATGAACTGGTGGCTCGTCGCCAATCATCTCAAGCACGGCATGACCATCCGTCCGAAGAAGGAGGCGCGGATGGCGATGGCCATGGGGAGCGACGAAATGGCGAAAGGCGGCGGCGAGATGGCTGGAATGGCGATGCCGGAAGCCGGCAAACCTTCACCGTCGATCCCAATCATGACCGTTCTGTCCTTCGTCGCCCTGGCGGCCGGGCTCGCTCTCGCTTTCGCGGTCTAGCACCATGCGGATTGTCGGCGGCCGCCTCAAGGGCCGCGCGCTGGTCACGCCATCGTCGCGCGCCATTCGGCCGACTTCGGAGCGCCTGCGCGAATCGATCTTCGACATTCTCGAGCACCGATTCCCTGGCCAGACCGAGGGCGCGCGCGTAGTTGACCTGTTTGCGGGAACGGGGGCGCTGGCGATCGAGGCTCTTTCGCGCGGCGCACGGTTCGCGCTGTTCGTCGACAACGGCGCCGAGGCGCGCGCGCTTCTGCGCGCCAATATCGAGGCGCTGGCGCTCGGCGGCGTGACGCGCATCTGGCGCGCCGACGCGGCGAAGCTCGGTTCGGCGCCGGCTGGCGGCCCGTTTGCGCTCGCCTTTGTCGATCCGCCTTACGGGCAAGGCCTCTCTGGACCGGCGCTCGCCTCGCTGGTCGAGGGAGGGTGGCTTGAGCCGAACGCGCTTTGTGTTGTGGAAGAGGCGGCGAAGGCCGAGATCGCCGCGCCCGTCGGGCTCGCCCTGATCGACGAGCGAGTTTACGGCGACACAAAGATCGCGATCTTTCAGCGGGATCAGAGCGATACGCGATCGGGTTAAGTCACGGTCGCCATCGCGAGGACCCCCGGGCTTGACCCGGGGGTCGCAATGACGCCCTCAACGGAGACTGCATTGTCAAACCATCCTGCTTGCGCCAACGTCGGTCGAGCCCGCCACACGGCGAACTCCGGGGGACAACTGTGAGAAGAACCGTCGCGGGGGTCGCCCTTGTCGTTGTGCTGGCGCTCAGCGGTTGCCAGCCGCTCGAAGTGGACCAGGTCGCGCAACAGTCGATGATTGGCCTTTCGAAGCGGGACATTCTCGCTTGCTTCGGCCAGCCGGCTCAGCGCGTCCCGTCCGGCCAGGGGACCGAGATCTGGACCTATGTCGGCGGGCAAATGCGCGGCTACGGCCCGCAATGGGCGCTTCTGCTCAACACAGAATCTGGTTCCCTTCACGCCCGCCGGAAGCTGCGACGTCGTTTTGATCATGACCAACGCCCGAGTAAGCGAGGTCGGCTACACCGCGGTCGATGGCGGCGGGCTGCCGCTCGGCCGGGAATGCGTCTTTCCGGTCGAACGCTGCGTCAAGACGCCATGATGGGCGGCGCGCGCCGCAATCGCTCAGATGATCATTTTGACCGCAAACAACACCAGGGCCGCGATCCACAGCGTTTCCGCGACCATAAGCCCGACCGGTCGCCAGCCAACCGCAAACAGCGCCTTGAACGAAGTCTTCATGCCGAGCGCGGCGATCGCCGCCACCAGGCACCAGCGCGAAACTTCGTTGGCGAGATCAATCGCGACCTTCGGCAACAGGCCAACGGAATTGAGCACGATGAGGACAGCGAAGCCAACCAGAAACATGGGCAACGTCGCCCGCGCGCTCTCGCCTTCACCTTTGTTTCGCGCGTAGAGAAACGAAATCGTGAATACGGCCGGCAGCAGCATCGCGACGCGCAACAGTTTGACATAAGTCGCGATGTCGCCCGTTTCGTTCGAAATCGTATAACCAGCGCCGACCACCTGCGCGACGTCATGTATCGTGCCGCCGATGAAGACGCCGGCCTGTCTGTGATCGAGGCCGATCGAGGTTGCGAAGATCGGGTATACGATCATCGCGATCGTCGAGAGGGCGGTGACGCTGACCACGGTGAGGATGGTGTCGCGCTCGCGGGTTTCGCTGCGCGACAGGACGGAGGCGATGGCCAGCGCCGCGGAAGCGCCGCAGATCGCGACCGCGCCGCCCGATAGGACGCCGAACATCGACGACAGGCCCAAGCGGCGGGCCAAGAGGAATCCGAACAGGATCGTCGTCGCGACGCCGACGATCACCGTCGCAACCGGCCACGGCCCAAGAGAGGCGATTTGGCTCAACGTGATGCGCACGCCGAGCAAGCCGACGCCGAGCCGCAGCACCGATCGCGACGCAAACTCGATACCGGCGACGCAGCGGCCTTCCTCATGCAGGAAATGGAACGCCATGCCGAACAGAAGCGCAAACAGCATCACGGGCGCGGTGTAATGCTGAGCGAGCCACGTCGAGGCGAGCGCGATTGTGCCGGCGACCAGCATCCCGGGATAGACTGCATGAATAAGCTTGGCGCCCGGCCAGGAGCCGAAACGCGCCGCCGGCGCGCTCCGATCGATGGCGATCAGGCCTTCCATGCTGTCGTAGGATTCAAAGCCGATGTCGGGCAGTCTGGCGTCGTTCAAAACCGCTTCCTCACGTCTAAATGTTTTCCCCCTGGATCGCCGCGATGGCCGCGTCGGTCACCGCGCGTGTGGTCGCCTTACCGCCGAGGTCGGGCGTGTGCAGCGACGGGTTGGCGGTGACGCGCTCGATCGCCCGCATCAAGCGGTCCGCCGCGGCCTTTTCGCCAAGGTGTTCGAGCATCATCGCGCCGGTCCAGAACGAGCCGATCGGATTAGCGATTCCCTTACCGACGATGTCGAACGCCGAGCCGTGAATCGGCTCGAACATCGAAGGGTACCGGCGCTCCGGATTGAGATTGGCGGTCGGCGCGATGCCAAGCGAGCCCGCGAGCGCGGCCGCCAGATCGGACAGAATGTCGGCATGGAGGTTGGAGGCTACGATCGTATCCAGGCTCTCTGGCTTGATCGTCATGCGCATGGTCATCGCGTCGACCAGCATCTTGTCCCAGGTCACGTCGGGGAACTCACGCGCGATCTCCGCGCCGATCTCGTCCCACATCACCATGGCGTGCCGCTGCGCGTTCGATTTGGTCACGATGGTGAGGAGCTTGCGCGGTCGCGATCGAGCGAGCGCGAAGGCGAAACGGAAGATGCGCTCGACGCCTGCGCGGGTCATGATCGAGACATCTGTCGCGACCTCCAGCGGCAGTCCGCGATGGACGCGTCCGCCGACGCCGGCATACTCGCCCTCCGAATTCTCGCGCACGATCACCCAGTCGAGCTCCGAGCCGTTCACATGCCGCAGTGGGCTCACGATCCCCGGCAGCACGCGCACGGGGCGGACGTTGGCGTATTGGTCAAAGGGCTGGCAGATCGCGAGCCTCAGGCCCCAAAGGCTGATGTGATCGGGCACCTCCGGCGACCCGACCGCGCCGAAATAGATCGCGTCATGGCCCTTGATTTGCTCGCGGCCATCGGGCGGCATCATCAGGCCTGTCTCGCGATAATAGTCGGAGCCCCAATCGAACTGGTCGAAGCTCCATTCCAGCCCGTCCTCGCGCTCGGCGGCCGCCCTCAAGACCTCGATGCCGGCCGGAATGACTTCCTTGCCAATCCCGTCGCCTGGAATGACCGCAATCCGATAGCGCCGCATAAAGTGGAGTCCGGAGAGGTTAGGAAGAGACGGCCGACCGGCCGATGCTCTGCCGTACCACACCAAATGCTCTTTGTCGTGAGCAGCGCCCGCACTCAAAAAGCGCCGCGTCTTTCTGCGAGTTAGACCCTGCCAGCGCCATCTTGTACATTGATCTTGCCTCAGAGGCCGTTGTTGGCCGTCGGGCGGAGGGGACGATGGGCGCTCATCATGTGGTCGTGGTCGGCGCCGGGTTCGGCGGGCTCGAGACTATTCACCAGCTTGCCGGCGCGCCGGTCCAGATCACGATCGTCGATCGTCGCAATCATCACCTGTTTCAGCCGCTTCTCTACCAGGTGGCGACTGCGTCGCTCGCGCCGTCGGAGATCGCCTGGCCGATCCGGCAGCTCTTGCGCCGGCGCTCCGATGTCACGACCCTGCTGGCGTCGGTCGAGTCCATCGACAAGCAAGTTCGCACGCTTCGCCTCGATGACGGCTCGACGCTTCACTACGATACGCTCGTGCTGGCGACCGGCGCGCGGCACGCCTATTTCGGCCATGATTCCTGGGAGCCCTTCGCGCCTGGCCTCAAGACGCTTGAAGACGCGACCACCATACGCGGCCGCATTCTCCTCGCCTTCGAAGAGGCGGAGCGCCAGTCCGACGAGCAGAAGCGTGTGGCGCTCATGACCTTCGTCATCGTCGGCGCCGGCCCGACGGGGGTCGAGCTCGCTGGCACGATCGCGGAATTGGCGCGGTCAACTCTCCCCGCGGACTTCCGCCGCATCGACACGCGGCAGGCGCGCATCGTGCTGATCGAGGCCGGTCCGCGCGTCCTCCCGGCTTTCGCCGAGGACCTCTCGAAATACGCCCGGGATTCGCTTGAGCGGCTAGGCGTGGAGGTCGTGCTCGCGCAGCCGGTTTCGGAATGCACGGCCGACGGGGTCGTCTTCGGCGGCCGACCGCTGGCTGCGGCGACGATTATCTGGGCCGCTGGGGTCCAGTCCTCGCCCGCCGCGCTCTGGCTCGAGGCTCCGGCAGACCGGGCAGGACGGCTCAAGATTGAACCCGACCTGACCGTCCCGGGCCATCCAGAGATCTTCGCCATCGGCGACGCGGCGATCGTCCTTCGACCGGATGGGCGGCCGGTCCCCGGCATCGCGCCAGCAGCCAAGCAGGAGGGCGTCTATGTCGCCAAGGTCATCCGGGCCCGGCTCCGCGGCGCGCCCGCGACGCCGCCCTTCCGCTACAAGCACGCCGGCGACCTGGCCACGATCGGCAAGCGGCGGGCGGTGATCGACTTCGGCTGGATCAAGCTCAAGGGCGCGCTCGCCTGGTGGCTGTGGGGCTTCGCGCACATCTACTTTTTGATCGGGGTCCGCAACCGGCTGAGCGTCGCGCTCAACTGGCTGTGGATCTACGCGCGTGACCAGCGCGGCGCGCGGCTGATCACCTGGTGGGGCGGAGAGGTGGAGGGAACCGAGCCTTTCCCGCGCGGAGAGAGCGGTGAGCGATGAGCGTCGTAAAAGCGCCTCTATAGTTTGAGGCCGTTGCGCTTTAGTTGCCGGGTTAGACTGCCGTCTGTGGGAAAGAGTGGGATGAGGGAGGCCTGGACGGCGTGGTAGATGTCGGGACGGCCTTCGAAGACGCGCGAGACGGGATTGAGCGCGCTGTCGAGTTCGGGCTGCCAGCCATGCGTCCTGTCGATCACATGTGTCGCAAGAAAGCTCCAGATCCGCCGGTACCATTCCTCATAGATCGGGTCGAGATTGACGGAGCCGAGCGCGGCGGCGGCGCCTACGCCCTCGGCGCAGGGCCACCAAAAGCGGTCCGCCTGATCCGGTCGGTCGCTCCAGTCGAGCGTGTAGTAGAAGCCGCCGAGCTTCCTGTCCCAGCCGATCGCTGTCGTCTTGCGGAAGAGTCCCGCCGCGGCTTCGATCATCCAAGCTTTGCTGCGGCCTCCAAGCTCCCAGAGTTGGACAAGCAACCGACTCCATTCGAGCGCATGGCCGGGCGTTGTCCCGCTCGGGCGGAACATCGGATCCCCCCTATACGCCCGGTCGACCTCCCAACTCTCGGTGAAATGCTCGGCCACCCGCCAACCCTCGTTGCGGGCGTGGCGGTCGATGATCAATAACGCGATGCTTTCCGCCTTGTCGAGATAGCCACGGTCGCCCGTCGCCTCGAAGGCCGCCATCAACGCTTCGGTGAGATGCATGTTGGAGTTCTGGCCGCGGTAAGCGCCCATCGGCGACCAGTCGGGATTGTATTCTTCGGTGCTCGCGCCAGCCGCTTTGTCCCAGAATCTTTCCTCGATGACCTGCGTCACGTCCTCGATCAGACGCGGAGCGTCGGGATGCCCAACGCACATCGCAGACGAAGCGGCGAGCAGGACGAAGGCATGGCCATAAGCTTGCTTCGTCGGGTTGGTCGGCTTCTCGTCGTCCACGCCCCAGAAATAGCCGCCGTTCTCGCTGTCTCGCATCCGCCCCCACAAGAAGGCCATGCCGTGGTCGACGATACGGTCAGCGCCCGGCAGCCCGAGCAGATGCGCGATGGCGAAGCAATGCACCAATCGCGACGTTTCGTGCACTTGCCGGTTCGCGCCCTTGTGTCCGGGCTTCGGCGCCAGCGGCCGAGCATTCTCGTCTAGCGAGACGAAGCCGCCTGCGGGATTGAAAGAGGGAAGTTGGAAGAAATCGAACAGGGCGCGGGCGTTGTCGATGAGCCACAGCCGGTGCGCCACTAGCGTCGTGAAGCGTGGCGTCCCGGCCGCTGGAAGCTCCTTGATTCTGGACTCCGCCATGTCTAAGCAAACCTCCGTCTTACTCTCCAACAACACGAGCCAAGAGGCCAGTCGCCAGTGTGACGACGGGCCCGCCAACTCATACCAAAAAGGCCGCCGTATCGATCGACTTCGGTTCGATCAAGCTCACGAAGGGGGTACAGCGTCGGGAAGGTGCAGACCTACCGCGAAATGCAGGTAGGGAAAACTACCCATGGCGCTCCCGGCCGACGCCGGTACGGTCCGCGGCGGTTAGGGCTTCCGTGACACAAAGCCACCGGAGAATAATCCACACCGATTTTGCCGCGCGGGCTCGTCCGGTTGTGCAGTGCAGGCGGCCCTCTCGATAACAGCATCATGAAAGAGACTGCCATCGTGGCCCGCACTCCCTTACTGCAATTTCTTAAAACATTGTCTTCTGACGTCGGCCTTTGCGAAGGTCACGACATCTCCGTCGCGGACCTTATCGCGGAGCGGCTGGCCGCCCCGTCGCGTCGCCAATTCGTCGCCGGCGCCGCGGCAATGGCGACGAGCGCAGTGGTTCCGGAAGCGGCCTTGGCGGCGCCTTCCAAAGCCCGCATCGCCATCGTCGGCGCTGGCATTGCCGGCCTCAATGCGGCGCTCACCCTCCAGGACGCCGGAATCGCCAGCACCGTCTACGAAGCGTCGAATAGGATCGGCGGCCGGATGTTCTCGGCCACGTCGATCTGGGCGGATGGCCAGGTGACCGAATGGTGCGGAGAGCTCATCGACTCCAATCACGAGACGATCATTGGCCTTGCCCGCCGGTTCGGTCTGCCGCTCGACGACTTCGCCGGAAATCCGAGCCTGCGCGACACCTACAAGATTCTCGGCCGCTACTACACTTTGGAGCAAGCGTACGAGGATTGGCGGGGCGGCGTTCAGCAAGCGATCGCCAAAGATCTCGAGGCCGCGGGCGAGTCGACCACTTACGACAAGTTCACGCCCGAGGGGCAGAAGCTCGATCAGATGTCGGTCGCCGAGTGGATCGACAGCCGCGTTGCGGGCGGCCGCAAATCGCAGATCGGCGCTCTGCTCGACGTGGCCTATGCGATCGAATATGGAGCCGACACGACGGATCAGAGCGCGCTGAACCTTGTCTATCTGCTGGGGTCCAACAAACAGACCGAGGCCGGAAACGGTTTCGGCGTCTTCGGGGCTTCGGACGAGCGCTATCATATTCGCGGCGGCAACCAGCAGCTCCCGGCGCGGATCGCCAAGCATCTCCGCAACCCAGTGCAGCTCGGAATGCGCCTGACGTCGATCGCACGCAACGGCGACGGGACTTACGCGCTCACCTTCGCCGACGCCCCCTCGGTCACGGCCGATCTTGTGATCCTCAGCCTTCCTTTCGCCGTCCTGCGCAAGATCGACACCAGCGGCGCCGGCTTTGATGCGCGCAAGCACACGGCGATCCAGGAACTGGGGCGCGGCCAGAACGGCAAGCTGCAGCTCCAGTTTTCCTCGCGCTACTGGCGCGAGCCGGGACCCTGGCCGGGGCGCGGCAACGGCCTGTCCTATACTGACGAAGGCTACCAGAACACGTGGGAAGTCAGCCGTCGGCAATTCGGCGCAAGCGGCATTCTCAACAACTATACAGGCGGCTCAGCGACCGCCGCCAAGACGACGAAGACGTCGTTCGCGACCGCCGCGGACGCCGACGTGAAGCAAGACGCTCAGGCCTTCCTCGGCGGCCTCGAGAACGTCTTTCCCGGCGGAGCCGCCAAATGGAACGCGCGCGCCGCGAGTTCTCTCCCGGCGCTCGATCCCAATCTGGGCGCGTCCTATTCCTACTGGAGAGTGGGGCAGTACACCTCCTTCGCCGGCTACGAGAAGGTGCGACAAGGCAACATCTTCTTCGCCGGCGAGCACTGCTCGGTCGACTACCAGGGTTTTATGGAGGGCGGAGCCTCCGAAGGCGCGCGCGCGGCAAAGGAGATCCTGGACCAACTCCGCGGGAAGACGGGGCCGTAGCGCGCGCCCCTGGACCGGACGGTTGGTTTGGGTTTTCTTGGGCGCTGGCCGTTTGAGCGGGAAAGGCCCGTGTGTGGGGTTGGGAAAGTTTGGATTTCCTTGGATTCTCTCGTCCGAAACGAGCCTTTTCAAACGGGTTACACGGGATTTTCGCTGAAAGAAATTTCTCGCGCCCTTTGCCACGGCGGGAGTAGCGCCAGGACGGGGCGCCAGCGGTCTTGGCATTGAGAAGCGCAAGATTGGTCATGGGACAAGCTTAACTTAGTTTCTGATTTTCTGCAAGAAATTGCTCTCCCCTTCCGCCAGCCTCAATCCAAAAGCGACTCGTTCTCATTCAAGAACCGGCGGCGGTCATCGCCCGGCGCGCAGGCGGTTTGCAAGTCGAGCCGGAATTGCGCGCTGTTGTCGCAATAGCGCGCGAGCCTGAGCGCGGTCCCGGGAACACCACGCTTGCCGTCCAGAATGTCGGTGATGCGGCCCGACGATGTGCGCGGCGCAAGCGCGAGCGCGTTGGCCGATGGGCTCTTGTCAATTAGAGCCAAATTGGGCAAGTCCTGGGCAACCTTCGGTCGTTTGGAGAAATCAATTGAACGCAGTTGGTTCTCTTGACGCGGCAGTCTTGATCGCGGGCGGGGGTCCGTCCGGTCTCATGCTGGCGAATGAACTCGGGCGGCGCGGTGTGCCGACGATACTCATAGACGAGAAGCTCGGCACATCGCCAAATCCGCAGGCCAACGCGACGCAGGCGCGCACCATGGAGCACTATCGTCGGCTTGGCTTCGCCGACGAGATTCGCGCGCTCGGAATGTCCGCCGATTACCCGACTGACGTGGCCTATTTCACCCGCTACGCAAAACATGAACTGGCGCGCATCGAATTGCCCGCGGCGGGCGACGCCCGGCGGATGATAAAGCAATTGTCCGGCGATTGGAGCGCTGCGGAACTGCCGCACCGATGTTCGCAGATGTTTGTCGAGCCGGTCCTATACAAACACGCCTCGAAATTGCCTTCGGTCTCGCTGCGACACGGCGTTCGGCTGACCAGTTTCACTGACCACGGCGATCATGTCGAAGTCAGCGCCGCACGGGTAGCGGACGATTCTCCACTCGTCCTGAAGGTCGCCTGGCTGGTCGGGTGCGACGACCCACGCAGTCTCGTGCGTCGGCAGCTTGGAATCAGCTACGTCGGCGAAGCCGGCGCGCAGCGTGACTTCATGGGCGGACGAATGCACATGTTGTATTTTCGCGCGCCGCGCCTCTACGAAATCATTCCGCACGGCAAGGCCTGGATGTATTGGGCCTTCAATCGCGAACGGCGCAGCTTTATGTGCTCGATCGACGGTCGCGGCGAGTTTGTCTTTCACACGCAAATCAAGGCCGGCGATGAAGACGTCGAGGTCAGCGACGCGCGCGCCCACGCCATGTTGGAACAGGCCATAGGCGCGCCGTGCCCGGTCGAGATCCTGGGGGGCTCGGCATGGACCGCGGGGTTCGCGCTGGTCGCCGAGCGCTTTCAGGGTGGGCGCGTTTTACTGGCAGGCGATGCGGCGCATTTGTTCACGCCGAGCGGAGGGCTCGGCTACAACACCGGTATCGAAGACGCGGTGAATCTGGGCTGGAAGCTCGCGGCGGTGGCCAATCAATGGGGCGGCTCGGGTCTTGCTGACAGCTATGAGAGCGAGCGGCAGCCAGTCGCGCGACGCAACACGGCCTTCGCGCGCGGTTTCGCGGTGACCATCGGGGTCGCGCCGGACCCGGAGATCGAGGACGAGTCCCCCGCCGGAGAATTGGCGCGCCAGCGCGCCGGGGCCTATCTGAACGCGGCGGTACGCGCGGAATTCAACATTCCCGGAATAACTTTTGGTGCGCGCTATGACGCCTCGCCGATCGTCGTTGGGGATGGAACATCCCCGCCTCCCGACGCCGCCAATTCCTACACTCCCACCGCATGCCCGGGTGGACGTGCTCCACATCTGTGGTTCGCTGACGGCGGCTCGATATACGACAAGTTCGGCTTCGAGTTCACACTGTTGCGGCTCGGTCCGAAGCCGGCGCCGGCGCTTGGTCTCATGCAAGCGGCGAAACGCCTGGGCATGCCGCTGACGTCTCTCGACCTGGAAAGCGGAGAACTTCGCGATCTCTACGGGGCAGATCTCGTCCTGATACGGCCGGATCAAATTGTCGCCTGGCGCGGCGCCCAAGCGCCGAAGGACCCAGTCGGACTGCTGGGCGCATTGGCTGGGGTTCTCGCGCAGCGAGCTTCCGATCTAAGGCGATCGGAATATCCGCTTTCGCTCACCCCCGCCGCCTGCCCCTCATCTTTCCGCCCTTAGGCCGCGCTTCGCCGCCGCCCCAATTGTGCGGGCCCATGTCGGCGTCGGTGGGTTTGCGGGGGCGGGTCGAGGGCAGGTTGGCGGCGCGGCCGAAGGGGCGCTCGCCGGAATAGGCCCCGGCCGTCGCCTCGATATCCGCCTGGCGCGCCAGCGGATCGTCGCCGATTGCGAGCGCGACCGATTGCAGGCGCTTGATCTCGTCGCGCAGGTGCGCCGCCTCCTCGAATTCGAGATTGCCCGCCGCCTCCCTCATCCGCTTCTCGAGATCGGCGATGGTCGCCTGCAGATTGTGGCCGATGGCGGGAGCGTCGGCGAGGCCGATGTCGACCGTGACGTGGTCGGCCTCGTAGACCGAGCCCAGAATGTCCTGGATGCCGCGCCGGATCGATGACGGGGTGATGCCGTTGGCTTCGTTGTAAGCCGTCTGCTTCTCGCGCCGACGCGCGGTCTCCTCCATGGCGCGGGTGATCGAGCCGGTGACCACGTCGGCGTAGAGCACGACCTTGCCGTCGACGTTGCGCGCGGCGCGGCCGATCGTCTGCACCAGCGAGGTCTCGGAGCGCAGGAACCCTTCCTTGTCGGCGTCGAGGATGGCGACGAATGCGCATTCGGGAATGTCGAGGCCTTCGCGCAACAGGTTGATGCCGACCAGCGCGTCGAAGGCGCCGAGGCGCAGATCACGGATGATCTCGATGCGCTCGATGGTGTCGATGTCGGAATGCATGTAGCGCACGCGCACGCCGTTCTCATGCAGATATTCGGTCAGGTCCTCGGCCATGCGCTTGGTGAGCGTGGTGATGAGGGTGCGATAGCCGCGCCGCGCCACCTCCTTGACCTCGCTCAAGAGGTCGTCGACCTGGCTTCGCGCCGGGCGGATCTCGACCGGCGGGTCGATGAGGCCGGTCGGGCGGATCACCTGCTCGATGAATGCGCCTTCCGTTTGCTCCATCTCCCAGTGTCCGGGCGTCGCCGAGACATGCACGGTCTGGGGCCGCATCGCGTCCCATTCCTCGAACCTGAGCGGCCGATTGTCCATGCACGACGGCAGGCGGAAGCCGTACTCGGCCAGCGTCGCCTTGCGCCGATAGTCGCCGCGATACATGCCGCCGATCTGCGGGATCGTCACATGGCTCTCGTCGGTGAACACGAGCGCATTGTCGGGCAGATATTCGAACAAAGTCGGCGGCGGCTCGCCGGGCCTCCTGCCCGTCAGATAGCGCGAATAGTTCTCGATGCCGGCGCAAGAGCCGGTCGCCTCCAGCATTTCGAGATCGAACAAAGTGCGCTGCTCGAGTCGTTGCGCCTCCAGCAGACGCCCCTGCGCATGGAGCTGATCCAAGCGCACCTTAAGCTCCTGCTTCATCCCCTCGATCGATTGCAGGAGCGTCGGGCGCGGCGTCACATAGTGGGAATTGGCGTAGACCTTGACGAATTCGAGGTCCTGCGTCTTCACACCCGTAAGCGGATCGAACTCGACGATCGACTCGATCTCGTCGCCGAACATCCCGATGCGCCAGGCGCGGTCCTCATAGTGGGCTGGGAACACTTCGATCGTGTCGCCGCGCACCCGGAACAGGCCGCGCGAGAAATCGCCGGCCTGCACGCGCTTGTATTGCAGCGCGACAAGATCCTTGACGAGCTGGCGCTGGTCGACCTTGTCGCCGAGCTTCAAGGAAAAGGTCATCGCGGTATAGGTCTCGACCGAACCGATGCCGTAGATGCAGGAGACGGAGGCGACGATGATGACGTCGTCGCGCTCGAGCAGCGCTCGCGTCGCCGAGTGACGCATGCGGTCGATCTGCTCGTTGATGTCGGATTCCTTCTCGATATAGGTGTCGGTGCGCGGCACGTAGGCTTCGGGCTGGTAATAGTCGTAATACGAGACGAAATATTCGACCGCGTTGTCGGGAAAGAAGCTCTTGAACTCGCCATAGAGCTGCGCGGCCAGCGTCTTGTTGGGCGCGAGGATCAGCGCCGGGCGCTCGGTCGCCTCGATCACCTTGGCCATGGTGAAGGTCTTGCCTGAACCGGTGACTTCGAGCAGCACCTGGTCGCGCTCATTGGCGCGAACGCCCTTGATGATTTCCTCGATCGCTTGCGGCTGGTCGCCCTGTGGCTCGAATTCGGACACCACGCGAAAGCGCCGCCCGCCCTCAGATTTGTCCGGCCGCGGCGGCCGGTGCGGAACCCACGGCGGCCGGTTGCGGATGTTCGGATCGCCCTCTTCCAGTAGAGCTTTCAACGAATCGGCCGAGACCGCCGCTCCGGTCAATCCCCGCGGATGACTTTCGGGCGCCGGGCTTTCGAACTTGGATTGCGGCGCTTCGCCGAATCCTTGCGTCTTGGGCTCGACCAGAGCCGGATTGAGAAGCTCGGCCAGATGTTCGCCGAGCGGATGGACCTCGGGCCGCGAGGCCTTGGACTTTGGCCCAGGGGCGGATTTTCGGGGGGCTGGCATGAACGGAATATGGGGCGATTCTGGCGGTGGGGGAAGGGCAAGCGTCCGGCAAAAGCGCCGTCCAAGGCTCGTGTCTTATCCAACTCCCTGTATCTTCCGACGCTGTTGCGGAGGTGACGTGGGTTGTGAGCCTGCCAAGGTTGAGAGGGTTATCGCCTACAACACATGACCGGCGCCCAGCCAACTCGCGAAGTCGCCGAAATTGTGCGAGCGTTTAGGCGGCGGCTATTGACGGCCGGGCGCGACTCGAGGCGCGGTGGCCTCGACCGGCGCGGCTGAGGCTTCCGCCGCGACGGCCGGCGCAATTTGAGCGGCAGGCCGACCATGCAAAACCCCCTCAACTCCCTCGTGGTGTTCATCGCCATGTGCGGGAGCGCCGCGATCGGCTTCGTCATTCATTCCCGCCTACCCGAGAGGCATCGGTCGCCCGAGTCCATTGCGCTGGTGCAGCTTATGATCACCCTGCTTGTGACCTTCACGGCCATCGTGCTCGGCCTTCTCACGACCTCGGTCAAGGCCGGGTTCGACGCCGCCTATAGCGCTCGCGGCGACGACGCCGCGAAACTCGCCCAGCTCGACCGCTGCTTGCGCGACTACGGTCCCGAGACGGCGCCGCTTCGCGACCAATTGCGAGGATATGTCGCCGCGGTCATCGCGAGCACATGGCCTGACGAGCCGCGTCCTGTCGGCCTCGATTTCCCGGACCCAGCCAAGATGCCAAGGCTCGGGGAATCGCCGCTCCTGTCCGACGTTTTGAGTGAGGTCGGGCGCGGGGTTCGAGGGCTTCAGCCTGCGGACGCCTTCCACCGGACTCAGATGGCCGCCTGCGTTGAACAATACGGCGACTTGCTGAACGCCAGGTGGAAGGTGATTGAGGGCGCCCGTCCCTCCATCTCGTCGCCATTTTACTGGGTGCTGGTGATCTGGCTTTCGATCTTGTTTGGATCGTTTGGCCTGACGGCGCGGCCCAATGCGATGGTAGCGACGGTGACGGTTTTGTGCGCGCTCTCGATCACAGTCGCGGTCCTTGTCATCCTTGATATGGATGAGCCTTACGGCGGACTCTTCGGTGTGCCCAGCACCGCGATGCGCAACGCGCTCGTCGATATGATGCGCACCGGCGGCTGAGGCGCGAGGCTTAGTGTGATTTCGCGCCGTGGGACGCGTGGCCGGGAATGCAAGGGCAGGAATCGGGTTGAATTTGGGGCCCGGCGGCGCATCTTTCGCTCATGACCAAACGGGAAGCGAGGCCATGAGCGCAACTGCGAGCGCCTATCACGTCTTTGAGACGGCTATGGGGTTCTGCGCGATCGCCTGGAGCGACGCGGGGGTCGCGCGCTTTCAATTGCCGGCGAAGAGCGCCGAGTCCGCCGAGCGGTTGATGCGCCGTCGCGCCCTTGGCGCAGAGCCGGGAACGCCACCGGAAGACATCGCGGCGGTCGTCGCGGCGGCGCAGCGATACTTTGCCGGCGAGGAAGCGGACTTTTCCCACGTCCGGCTCGACCTCGGCGCCGGGGACGCGTTCTTCACCCGGATTTACACCGCGCTGCGCCGGGTCGGCTGGGGCCGCACGACCACCTACGGCGCGCTGGCGAAAGAAGTCGGCGCCGGCCGCGAGGCGGCCCGCGACGTCGGAGAAGCGATGGCGAAGAATCCGGCGCCCTTAATCATTCCCTGTCATCGGGTGCTGGGCGCGGGCGGCAAAATCGGCGGTTTCTCCGCGCCCGGCGGCTCGAAAACGAAGATGCGCATGCTCGAACTGGAGGGTGTTCGCGTTGGGCCGCCGGAAGCGGCGCAACAGGCTTTCAGTTTCTGAGCAGATATCAGGGAATCCGCCAACTCCCTGCGCGTCATAAGACCACCGCGGGCAACGGCAACCCTCACCCCGGCTCCTGATCAGGGTCCTGATCAGCGTCCCAGTCAAACCGCCGCCAGGCGCCAGACCTCGGCGCGGGTGCGGGCGTGAAGACAATGTGCGGGAGTAGGGGCGGAAGGAAGAAGCTGGACGCTTCTAAGAACCTCGCGCCTTCCAGCGTTTTCTGATTCACTCCCAGGTGGAGTGGGAGGCGAATCGATGCGCGGCCAGGGGGGACTTTTCGACGTCGACGAGCGGCTGAAGCGGCTGAGCGATCTCGGCGATCAGTTGCAGGCTTTCGCAGCGGCGGTCGATTTCGAGATTTTCCGGTCCGAGCTGACGCGGGCGCTGGCCTACTCGGACGGCTCGCAGGGCGGCCGACCGCCGTTCGACCCTGTGATGATGTTCAAGATCCTGGTGATCCAGGCGGCCAACACCCTCTCGGACGAGCGTACCGAGTTTCTGATCAACGACCGCCTGTCGTTCATGCGGTTTCTCGGGTTGAGCCTATCCGATCGGGTTCCCGACGCTCGCACGATCTGGCTGTTCCGGGAAAAGCTGACCAGGGCCGAGGCGATTAAGCCACTGTTCGACCGGTTCGACGCGGCGCTGCGCGAGGCTGGCTACGTCGCTATGGGCGGCCAGATCGTCGACGCCTCGCTGATCGCCGCGCCCAAGCAGCGCAACACCGAGGAGGAGAAGAAGGCGGTCAAGGAGGGGCGCATTCCGCAGGCTTGGAAAGCCCAGCCAGCCAAGCTCCGGCAGAAGGACCGTGACGGGCGCTGGACGGTCAAGTTCAGCAAGGCCAAGGCCAGGCCGGATGGGACGGTTCCTCCGGTCGACATCGCTATTCCGACATTCGGCTACCAAAACCATGTCTCGATCGACCGCGAACATGGGCTGATCCGGCGGTGGGAGGCGACCGACGCTGCGGCCTACGAGGGCGCGCGGCTGCGTGAGGGGCTGCTCGACAAGACCAACACCGCGAGCGCCGTCTGGGCCGACACGGCCTACCGCTCGAAGGCCAATGAGGCGTTCCTCGAAAAGAATGGGTTCGTCAGCCGCGTCCATCGCAAGAAGCCGGCGGGCCGGCCCATGCCGGAGACGACGCGGCGCGCCAACGCGCTCAAGTCCAAAGTCCGCTCCGGCGTCGAACACGTCTTCGCCGTGCAGAAGGACAAGATGGACCTCTTCGTCCGCACCATCGGCATCGCCCGGGCGAAAACCAAGATCGGCATGGCCAACCTCGTCTACAACTTCCGCAGGCTCGTCTTCCTCGATCGTCTCGCTGCCGCCTGACCCCCGCGCCGGGGGCCGCCCGGTCGCCGCAGCATGCGGCGCCCTATGCCGCATCCAAAACCGAGATCCCGCACCTCAAAATCGCGTCACTCGACCCGTCTCCGTCCGGAAAAACGCGTTTATAGAACCGTCCAGATGTGCTTTAAATTATTCCGATACAAGGCTTTCGAATGCACTGACCTCTCTGGGCTACGGCGTGTCCATAAGACTAACGATAGCTTCTACAACATTATCGACGAGGCATTTGTATTCCTTGGCGATTGCCTGGGGAAAGTCTTCGACAACAATCTGAGCAATTTTCTCTTTCATCTTACTCTCAATTGACGAAGTCCACCTTTTCCCGCCAAGTTCATACACCGCCCGCATTCTTTCAGACCAACTGTCCTTTCGATCCATAAACCGCTGCAAATCCAAATTAACGCCAAACTCGGCTTGAATTACTTTCCAATACATGTCTGGCTCTATTATATCTTCCAACTCCGTAGACACAAATCTTTCCGGGGATCGCCTCCAAGTAAAGCGAAATTTCTCAGACAGCCCGGCAGCGGCAGCCTTCTTATCCGCTTCTCGTCCGGCTTTATCATCATCGACAATCAATATCTGAGTCGTCACCGCTTGATTTAAGGTAGACAATTTGTAGGCGATGTTGCCGGTGCCTTCTAAATCATCAAATACAACTTTCCCATTGATCATCTGTAGGTTGAATGATTCGTTTATGTTAACGAATATCGTCGATAGGATTTTTACATCGATTTGCCCTTCAACTAATATTACGTACTCAGCAGACATCAAATTATCATCCACTCTCACTCCGAGCGTATCCCGTAGCGTTTTTATAGATGACGCTGGCCTCGCATTAGATTGTGACACAATAATATTGGCGTCAATTTTATTTCTTGTGACAAGCAGCGGGCTATGTGTCGTAATTACAACTTGATGCTCCCTAGACATCTCTTGCAACACATTCGATAACTGACGAACTGCGCCCGGATGGAGATGCGACTCTGGCTCCTCAATTGCAACAACCAAGTTGCCGGCTTTACTTCCAGCTTGAGAGGCTCTAATAAGAGAGATTGCAGTGAGGTTTTTAATTCCGTCACCTTTGAACTCCAAAGTCGTCGCGGTGCCATCGTCAATTTATCAATTCCGGAGCGCGAAGCTTAGAGGCGTATTGTGGTTTCCTCTGCGGAAATATTTTTACACCCTTCACAGAGGGCAACAATTTTTTCAGCTGCGCCTGTACATTTAATTCTAGTTGCCTGTATATCGGTTTTTGCAATTGTTCGATAACATCCATCGATTCTTTATAGGCAGTATCTTCCGCCAAAACGACCAACTCTCGCTCAAGTAATTTTCCTATAACCTCAAGCGACATCTGGCCAGGTCTAATAGCCGGTATATACTCGAATTCGAAGTTCTCACTCACAAACCGAGCTATTTTTAAGCTGCTCTTCTCATACGACTTTGCTCCACGCCAGGTTTTCTAACCCTAAAACGCGCGCCCTTGATTCCTATTTCAATTTGAATTGGCAGGTCACTGTTAATCGCGTTTCCGCATGCTTTTTTGAACGCGGCCTGCTCGGAGGACGATAGCTCAAACGTAAGCGTCAGGGTCGTGTGCCCCTCTGGGGATTTTTTCTGCAGGCCCTGCGGAAAGTCGTTTTCCCAGTCATAAGTATTCCTGGGTAATCTCATTATTCCATTCTCGCTTACACGAAACATATAGGATTCTGCGCCCCTGAACCCGCGCAGACATTCCATCGTAAGCACTATCGCTCTTAGTAAGTTTGATTTTCCCTCATTGTTTGGTCCAATAATAGCCGTTAAATGTCGGCCAATTGTAAGAATTTGTGTTTTTATAATACTTCTGAAATTCTCAACCTGTACACCAGCAAGTTTCATTTGTTCAGCCATGCGGTTCGTAAATTCTTAAATTCTTCAAGTGCGCAAATCGGTTATGAGATTTATCGGATTGGGTGATCCAAGACCGACGACTCTGGGGGTAATGTATCACAATTTGTCAATTGTCATTTCGGATCGCAGGAGGAAAACCTTATGTCCCCAGCGCCTGATCGAGATCGCGGATCAGATCGTCCGCGGTCTCGAGGCCGATCGAAAGCCGGACGACGTCATCGCCGGCGCCCGCAGCGACGCGCTGTTCGTCGGTGAGCTGGCGATGGGTGGTCGAGGCCGGATGCAGGATCAGGCTGCGCGTGTCGCCGATATTCGCCAGATGCGAGAACAGGCGCACGCCCTCGACGAGCTTGACGCCGGCCTCGAACCCGCCCTTGACGCCGAAGGTGAACACGGCGCCCGCGCCTTTCGGCAGATACTTTTGCGCGAGCTTGGCGTACGGACTGTCCTTGAGGCTCGCGTAGGACACCCAGGCGACCTTAGGGTGCTTCGCGAGAAATTCCGCGACTTTGCGGGCATTCTCGACATGCCGCTCCATCCGCACATGCAGGGTTTCGACGCCAGTGATGGTGAGGAATGCGTTCATCGGCGCGAGCGCCGGGCCGAAATCGCGCAAGGCCACCGCACGCGCCTTCATGGTGAAGGCGAAATCGCCAAAATTCTCGAAGAACTTGAGCCCGTGATAGGCGGGCTCCGGTTCCGTCAGCGAGGGAAAGCGGCCGCCTTGCGACCAGTCGAACTTGCCCAACTCGACCACAACGCCGCCGAGCGCGTTGCCGTGGCCCGCTAGAAACTTGGTCGTCGAGTGCACGACGATATCGGCGCCGTGCTCGATCGGCCGGCAGAGGTAAGGCGTCGCCAAAGTGTTGTCGACGATGAGCGGCAGACCCGCCTCGTGCGCAATGTCGGCCACTCGCTTGATATCGACGACGACGCCGCCGGGATTGGCGAGGTTCTCGATGAAGATCGCCTTGCACTTCGGCGTCAGGCTTTTACGGAAGTTCTCGGGGTCGGTCGGATCGACGAAATGGCAGGTCCAGCCGAGCTTCTTGAACGAAAGGCCGAATTGGGTGAGCGAGCCGCCATAAAGGTTGCGCGAGGCGACGAACTCGTCGCCCGGCTCCATCAGCGTGAAAAAGGTCAGGAACTGCGCCGCATGCCCTGAAGAGGCGGCGACCGCGGCGCGCCCGCCCTCGAGCGCCGCGATGCGCTCTTCCAGCACCGACACGGTCGGATTGGTCAGCCGCGAATAGATGTAGCCGAAATTGTGCAGGTTGAAGAGCGAGGCGGCGTGGTCAACGTCGTCGAACACATAAGCGGTCGTCTGATAGATCGGGGTCGAGCGCGCGCCAGTCGTAGGATCCGGCGCGGCGCCCGCATGGATGGCGCGGGTCTCGAAGCCGTAGTCAAGATTGCCCGCGGGCGCTGGACGGCTCTTGATGCGGCGGGCCAGGGGCGCCGCGGGCGGGCGGTTCTGGATGATGCCGCTGTTGACGCCGCTCCACGACAATTCGCCGCCGAGCCGCCCGAACTCGATCTTCGGGCAGCGGTTCATGATCACCTCAAGCCCGGCCGCCTCCGCCGTCCTCGCCGCCGCGTCGTTCCGAACGCCGAGCTGCATCCAGACGACCTTGGCGCCGATGGCGACCGCGTCAGCGACGATTCCGGGCGCCTCGTCGGATGTGCGGAACACGTCGACCATGTCGACTTTGTCCGGGATGTCGCGCAGCGACGCATAGGCCATCTCGCCGAGCAAGGGCTTGCCGGCTATCCCCGGATTGACCGGGATCACCCGGTAGCCTTTGCCCTGCAGGTACTTCATCACGAAGTAGCTGGGGCGGTTCCAATTCGCCGACGCGCCGACAAGCGCAATCGTCCTCACCCGCTCGAGGATCGCGCGGATCTTCGCGTCGGAATAGGGGATCGGCTCGAGGTCGGTCATGCGGGCGCTTTCTATGAAAGCGCGCACTCTAACGCAAAGCCGTCCTGCCTTCAGGCCAAGCGACCCCGCCTCGCCAAAGCCAAATAAATCCAAGCAAGACCAAGTACAGCCAAGCAAAACCAAGCACAATGGCTTGGTTTTATTTGGTTTTATTCGCCCGAATCGGGACTTTTCAATGGGTTACAGCGAATCCAAATAAAATTTTTCTCGCCCCGTCCCTCTCCTAAAAGCGCCTTGCCGGCGCGGGCCAAGTTTCGACAACCCGGAGATCATAGCACAGCTTCCGACTTCAACAAAGCGATTGTTCGGAAAAATTGCCGTTCCTAACGCAAGAGCAGCAGGCCTAGCCGGTCTCCTCGAGGCACGCCGGACGCTCCTTGATAGGGTCCGGCCGCATCGCCAGCACGATGCCCACGAACACGGTGACAATTCCCGCGACGAGGCTCAGGCGCAAAGGCTCATGCAACAGGAACGCGCCGACGAGCGACGCCACGATCGGATTGACGGTGACGGAAATGGCGACGCGCGTCGGCGTCGTGTGCTTCAGCGCAAAAGCCCATAGGAAGAAGGTCAGCGCGCCGCCAAAAGCGCCAAGGTAGAGCGCGGCGATCCACTGCTGCGGGCCAAACGCGGCTATCGAAGCCAAGCTCCCACGCGCCCACGCGAGCGCAATCAGGCATGCGGCCCCGACGCCCATCGCCACAATCGTGAAACGTATGGGCCCGGAGCGGCGGATGAACGGCTTCGACCAAACGCCATAAAGCGCCATGCAGAGCGCCGCCGCGACCATCAGGAGATCGCCGCGCCAGGCGCCGGGGGCGCGGAGCCGAATCCCGACACGAGCGCCAGCGCAACGCCGAGCATGGCGAACCCCCGCGGTCTTGCGCCACGTGAGCGCTTCGACGCCAAGCCCGGCGCCGACCGCGAGGCTCAGAAGCGGCAAGGCCGACAGGGCGAGCGACCCGCGCGCGGCCGTCGTGTAGATGAGCGACGCGTTGAACAGAATCGGATACAGAGCGAAGAAAAGCAGCCCGAGACCGGCGACTCCGAGCCAGTCCCGAGGCTCAGGCCATCGTCGGCCGCCAAGCGCGGCGAGCGGCGCGAGCAACAGCAGGCCGACGCCAAACCGAAGGGAGCCGATCGCGAGCGGGTCCACCACGCCAGCCAGATATCGCGTCGCTCCGATCGAGCTGCCGCCGAGCGCGCTCGACAGCACGGCGGCAAGCATCCCTGTGATTTCGCCCACCGATCGCTTTCCTTTGTTGCGACCGGCATAACGAGCAAATATGCATGAAGGATCACATTTATGTGATCCTTCATCACGACCTGTCATGACCTTCCCGGTGCTGGACCTTGATTGCGTGAGGGCTTTCCTGGCGACGGCGGATCTGCGCTCGTTCACGCGCGCGGCTCGTCGCTCAATCGCACGCAGTCAGCCGTCAGCATGCAGATGAAGCGTCTCGAGGAGCAGCTCGGTGTTGCGCTCTTGCGGCGAAGCAAGGCTGGGGTCGACTTGACGCTCGCGGGCGAGCAATTCCTCGGCGACGCACGGCGCCTGGTGGCGCTCAACGACGACGCTGTGGGCCGGCTCATCGAACACAATCTCGAGGGGCATGTTCGGCACGGCGCGATGGAGGATTATGGCGCCGCTCTGATCCCGCCGCTGCTCGCGAGCTTCGTCGCCGCCTATCCGAATATTCGCGTCGAGATGGAGACCGGCCTCACTTATGCAATGCCCGACAGGCTGGGGGGGCGTTCGATATCGTCATCGCGATGCACCCAGAGGGCGCGCGTGAAGGCCAGTTCCTTCGCCGCGAGCAGGCTTTGTGGGCGGGGAGCCTGACGCATGGCGCCGAAGAGCGGGCGCCGCTGCCGGTTGCGCTGCATCCGCCGGGCTGCCTGTTCCGCAAGTGGGCGATGGAGCGCCTTGACGCGGCCAAGCGGCCCTGGCGGCTCGCCTTCGTCACCCATAGCCTCGCCGCGGCGGAATCGATCGCCGCGCAAGGTCTCGCCGTCACGGTGGCGAAAGCGGGAACCTTTCCGGCGCGCTTGCGCGCGCTCAGCGAAGGCGACGGCGTGCCAAGTCTCCCCGCGGCGGAAATCCGGCTGCACCGCGCCAAACATTTGTCGCGGGCCGGCGCCCTGCTCGCCGATCATCTGGTTGCTGGCCTGTCGAGGCCGCTCTCCGTGTCCGCCCTCTGATCGGGATCGCGCCCCTCGCTCATGGGCGCGGTTCGGGCGCCCGCTTCTCGACTGGCAGGCCGGCCGCAGCCCAACCATCGGAGCCCTCCGGATACCAGGCGACATTGGAATAGCCCAACGCCAGCGCGCGCTTCGCCGCGTTCCAGGACATCCAGCAATCCTTGAGGCAATAGAACACGAGGGGACGCTGGCGGCCGCCCAAAGCCTTGTCGAGCCCGCGGCGAAAATAGTCGAGCATGACGGGAGCAAGTTCGCCGTAGCCGGTGTCGGGCAGCCACAAGCTGCCCGGGATGTCGGACCGGGGCTTGTCCCGCCATACGACATCGGGGGGCAAATTTTTGGGACGCGGGGCCTGCGGCAGAACGTCGATGAACGCGGCGTCGCCGACGCGCCAGATCGCCGCCGCCGCCTCGGTCGTGAGCACGCGCGCGCCCTTCAGGCTTGAGGGCGTCGGGGCGCGATAATCGCTCTGCCGATAGGAATCCGGCTCCGGCGGCGCGTCGCCGGCCGCCGCCGCAAATGTTGCAAGGAGAGCGAAGCCGAGGGCGGCGATCAGCGCCGACCGGAGGCTTGTACTGGTCATGTTTAGGGCTGCTTCGTGCGGCCTTCGCTTTTGTCGTCCAGCATTATCCCGCGCCTTCGGCGCAGAGCAAATCGATGCAGGCGGCCATTGCTGCGGCGATAGACGGATCATTGTTCGCCTTCTTCACCTGCTGCTATGCTGAATATGAACTCCACGGCCTCATCCTGAGGAGCGATGCCGTGCATCGCGTCTCGAAGGATGGTCCAGTTTGTAGCCTCGTTTACGCCTCCTAGAGCGTCCCCTTCGACAAGCTCAGGGCGGGCTTTCGAAGCGCTTCGCGGCGCCTCAGGACGAGGTGGTCGGGAGTTGCAGCGGAAACCTGAACCAAAGGAAACGCTATAAGAAAGCCCCCGCAAAACTTCGGATTCGGAACCAGGCGCTGGCTCATCAGCGCCCTCGTCGCAACGTTCGTCCTCTGGGCGCAAGGCGCGGCGTGCGGCGAGACGCTGTCCCCGCTGCCAGTCCAGGAAGTCGCGCCAGGCGTGTTCGTCCATACCGGCGAAATCGCCCTGATGAGCGAGGAGAACCTTGGCGACATCGCCAATATCGGCTTCGTGATCGGCGACAAGGGCGTGGCCGTCGTCGACACCGGCGGCAGCGTGCCGGTCGGCGAGCGGCTGCTCGCCGCCATCCGCGCTCGCACCGACAAACCCATCCTCTATGTCATCAACACGCATGAGCACCCGGATCACGTCTTTGGCGACGCCGCCTTTGATGGAATCGGCGCGACCTTCGCCGGCCACCACAATCTGCCGCGAGCCTTGGCGACGCGCGGCGCATTCTATCTCAAGGCGTTTCGGAGGATCATCGGCGACAAGCTCGTCAATGAGGTGAGAACTCATTCCGCCAACCTTGACCGTGGCCGATCGGCTGACGCTGGATCTTGGTGGACGGACTTTGGAATTGCAGGCGTGGCCGCCGGCGCATACGGATTGCGACCTGACCGTGTTCGATACGAAGACGCGGACGCTGTTCGCCGGCGACCTCGTCTTTGTGAAGCATTTGCCGATTATCGACGGCTCGTTGAAGGGCTGGCTTCAAGATCTCCCCGCGCTGGCGCAGGTTCCGGCGGTGCGCGTCATTCCCGGCCATGGCCCCGTCGATCTGCCCTGGCCTCAGGCGCTCGACAGCGAGCGAGCGTATTTCGACCGCCTGGCGAGGGACGTCAAGACGTCGATCGCCAAAGGCGAGCCTGTCGAAGCGGCCGATAAAACGGCCGGACAATCGCAGCGGGATGACTGGCGCCTGTTTGATGACTATAATGCGCGCAACGCGACGGCGGCCTATTCGGAATACGAATGGGACCAGTAGCCCGCTGATACTGGGACGGAGGCGCTTCAATGGCGCGGACACTCACCAGACGACAGACCCTCATGAGCCTCGCGCTCGTTTGCGTGACGGCTGAGCGCGCTTTCGCTCAAGCCGACCAGGAGCCCGATTCCTGGCCCGACCTTAAGCGGATGTTTTTCAACGATGCGTCGATCGTGGAAGACAGAAGCCTGGTCAAGTTCGAGGCGCCCGTGCGCGCCGACGACGCGGCGCTTGTGCCGGTGTCGTTCTCGGCAAAATTGCCGGAAGGCGACAAGCGGCGCGTCGTCAAGCTGACGCTCGTCATCGACGAAAATCCGGTTCCGCTGGCGGGCGCGTTCACGCTCGGCGAGAAGGCGGGGGACACGCGCATCTCGACCCGGGTGCGGGTCAATTCCTACACCAACGCCCGCGTTGTGGCGGAGCTCAGCGACGGCTCGCTCCATATGGCGACCCGCTTCATCAAGGCCTCAGGCGGGTGCTCGGCGCCGATGGCCAAGAGCATGGACGAAGCGTTGGCGACGCTCGGCCAGATGAAGTTCCGCATCCTGCCGGCTGCCCCCGAGACGCCGAACGAGGCGCTTCTCATGATCCGCCACCCCAACAATTCCGGTCTGCAGATGGATCAGGTGACCCGGCTTTACACGCCGTCGCGCTACATCGACAAGCTAGCGGTCTACCAGGGGCAGGATCTCGTTTTCTCGATGGCGGCCGGCATATCGATCTCTGAAGATCCGAACTTCCGCTTCACCTACAAGCCCAACGGCGCCAAGCAATTTCGCGTCGAGGCCGTGGACACGGCGGGCAAGACCTTCTCGGGCGCATGGCCCGCGACCCGCGACGGCGCTTGATCAAGGGTGGCTGCGCGAGCGGTCTGAGGAGCACGGCCGCCTGGAAGAACGGGGCCGAGGGGCGATAACAATGGCGGCGGGACTCGCCCTCAGCTCTGGGCGGCCGTTCCCGCGTACTGGCGCAGGCGGCTCACCATCTCGTCCGAATATCGCCGTCTCAGTCCGGCGGCCTCCATCGCGTCGCCGTTGACCCTGCGGGTGATCGCGTCGATGTCCCATTGGTCGGCCAAGGGCAAGCAGCCGTTGCTGGCCAGATACCAGCAGCCGGAAAAGGCCGCGCCTTCGGTCGTATCGCAAAACTCCGCCGCCTGCTCCGCCGTCTTGCCGATCGCGCGTGCGAATGCAGTATATTCATCGCGCCCCGTGAGCTGGATGAGACCCCGTCCGCGAAAGCGGTAGCCGTCGCCGCTTTCCGCGTCGCCATTGCCGTTGACATTGGCGTAGACGAAATCTGCAAATTGTCGCGGATCGGCGCAATAAGGCTCCGCCGCCGCCGGCGTCGGAAAGAGCGCCGGCCAGACCTGGCATGCCCGATCCGGGGTGTAATAGAGGTCCTCGACAATCTCATTCAGCGCCGGGCCCGCCTCGACCAGAAACTGGCCCATCGCCGCCGCCCGCCGCCGGTTGTTCGAAAAGTCAAACTTTTCGAAGGCGGAGACGAGAGCTGGAACCCACAAGGGCGCATTCGCCTCAGGGCATACGATTGTTACCGCGGCGGCCAAAGCAGTCGCGCCGTCGTCGGGATGCGGAGCCGGCGAGACCATCGCGGGACGCCGCGGGACGGGAACGGGGGGTGGCGGAGCCTTTGTCCCAGCGGTCCTCGTCCCCGGAATGACGACCGACATCGTATTTTCAATGAAGTCCGCGCCGACATACCCGGATCCGGCGATTCCCAACATGAGCTTCCAGTTGCTGGGATCGACCGTGATGATGTTTTCGAGATTGAGCGCGATCCCGGCAAGGATTCCGGCGATGAACCCGATCATCAAGCTCAGAACAAGGTAGGCGAGGCTGAACTCAGCCTGCTCGGACGGCGTCGTCGAGTTGAGCGAACCGGCGTTCTTCAGCCCGACGATTGCGCGCACGCCTTGCCCGAGGACTCCGAGCAGCCCGCAAAGCAACAGGGCGAGGAGAATGGTCCCTACGGTTGGAGCGCCCCCCTGCCCGGCCATCTGTCCGTCCCTTACCCAACGGCGCCCTCAATGGCATCGGATGCTTGACAAAAAACTAACGGGTCTGAGCGGCTGTCAATTGTCTTACTCCACCGCCGCCCCGACCATCTTGCCCCTTGCCGCCACGTAAAGCCCGCTGCCGATGATGATCGCGTTGCCGATGATGATTGGCGGGGTCGGGGCGTCGCGCCAGACCAGCCAGCCCATCAGCGCCGCCCACAGGATCGCGGAATATTGCAGCGGCGCGAGCACTGCGGCGCGGGCCAGCGCCAGCGCCCGGACAATGAAGATGAAGCAGACCATCGCAACGGCGCCGACCAGGGCCATGAGGCCAAGATCGAACGCGCTCGGGGTCGTCCAGGCAAACGGGACGGTGGCCGCGCCGATAAGGCCGCCGCCGACGAACTGCCACAAGACGAGCGGCAGCCAGTGGACGCCCCTGAGCTCACGGGTGATCGTCTGACTGAGGGCGAACATGACGACGCCGAACAGAGCGAGGGGCGCCGCCCAGGAAAACATCTGCGGCGACGGCCTCAAAGCAATGATCACGCCAGCGAAGCCGATCAGGACGGCGATCCAGCGGAAGCGCTCGACCTTCTCGCCGAGCAGCGGCGCGGAGAGCGCGGTGACGATGAGCGGCGTCGCCATATAGAAGGTCATCACGTCGGCGAGCGGCATGAAGCGCGTTGCGTAGTAGAACGCGAATGTGTCGATCGCCGCCACAAGAATCCGCAGGACCTGGAGCGGCGCCTGGCGCGGGTCGATGAGCTTGACGCGCAGCGAGAGGATCGCCGGCGCGAGCACGATGACGGCGCCGATCGAGCGCAGCATCATCAGTTGGCCGACGCCATAATCCTTAACCAGCCATTTGCCGAGCGCGTCGTTGATCGCGAACAGACCGACGCCCAGGAGATAGAGGCCGACGCCAAGGCCCGCGGTTCCGGAGCGAAGGGTCGGCATGGGATCCTGAAGATTCCCCCGGGCGCTCGCCTCGGCGCTTCACCCGCCGCTAGCGCGAAGGTGCAAAGAACCGCCGCTAGCCCTTGGGGGGATCAGCGGCTCGCAGGTCTCAGCGCCCGCTTTCGTGGGCCTGACGCGATCGTCAGCGCGAGTAGAACTCGATGACCAGGTTCGGCTCCATGTGCGTCGGATACGGCACCTCCGAGAGCCCGGGAACGCGCGTGAGCTTGGCCGTGCCCTTGGCGTGATCGACCTCGACGTAATCGGGCACGTCCCGCTCGGCCAATGCGTTGGCCTCAAGCACCAGACCCAATTGACGTGAGGATTCCTTGATCTCGACCAGGTCGCCCACCTTGACCTGATAGGAGGCGATGTTGACCCGCCGGCCATTCACCTTGATGTGGCCATGGTTGATGAACTGGCGCGCGGCGAACACGGTCGGCACGAATTTGGCGCGGTAGATCAGGGCGTCGAGCCGGCGCTCGAGCTGGCCAATGAGGTTGGCGCTCGAATCGCCCCTCAGGCGACGCGCCTCGACGTAATATTTGTGGAACTGGCGCTCCGAGATGTTGCCGTAATAGCCCTTGACCTTTTGCTTGGCCTTGAGCTGGGTGCCGAAGTCGGTCGCCTTGCCCTTGCGCCGCTGGCCATGCTGGCCCGGCCCATATTCACGCTTGTTGAAGGGGCTGCGAGGGCGCCCCCAGATGTTTTCGCCCATCCGGCGGTCGATCTTGTATTTCGCTTCCGCGCGCTTCGTCATCGCAATTCCTCTTAAAGTCGGTTCGGGTTCATTGAGGAACGCGCCCTCCTGTGCGCCTAAGGCGCCGACAGGCCATGAGCCGAGCAAAGCTTAAGGCCGCGGGTGCGTCAAACGACAAACGCGCTCTCGCTGGCCGAGAGCGCGCCTGAAGCGCGGGTACTAAACAAGCCGGCCGCTGCTGTCAAACTCTCCGGGCCGCAAGCCTGTTTGAGCCGGAGATCCGCCTCGGGCACGCAGCGCAGAGAAGATCAGCGCGCGTCACTGATATGCATACAACGCATGGCCAATGGGAAGTTGGTTTAGAATAAGTTAACGTTATTGCACTTAAGTGCCGATTTTTGGTCCATGATCGCCGTCATACCGTCATAGCCATGCGATTTCTCACGTTAACTTGCGCATTGCAACATTGACTTTTGCAGCGCACCAATTTACATGGACTGGGTCTAGGGACGGAGCAATCGTCGGACTCGGAGCGCCGAGGCCGAAACCAGGAGGGCGGTCAAACAAAGGACACCGCCATGAAGATGTTCACCCAATTCCTGCGCGCCCGTCGCGTCTATTGGAGTGTACTGCAGGAGCTTTCGGCCTATAGCGATCGCGAGTTGCACGATATCGGCATCGATCGCGCCGACATTCACGAGATCGCTCGCCTGGCTTCGCGGGAAGAGGCTTAAGCCTCGATGGCGGCGCCGCCCAAGGCGCCGCCATCGCCTCATTTCCGGTTGTAGACGTCGTTGATTCGAACGATGTCATCCTCGCCGAAATAACTGCCGGTCTGAACCTCGATCAGCTCGAGGTCGATCTTGCCGGGGTTGGCGAGCCGGTGGGTCGATCCGATCGGCAGGTAGATCAACTCGTTCTCGTGCACATGCACGACCTTGGCGTTGAGCGTCACCTCGGCCGCGCCGCGCACGACCACCCAGTGCTCGGCGCGATGGTGATGCTTTTGTAGGGAAAGACTGCCGCCCGGCCGAACGACGATGCGTTTGACCTGGTAGCGCGAGCCCTGGTCGACGCTCTGATAATAGCCCCACGGGCGGTAGATGCGCCTATGCTCGGTCGCTTCAGGATGGCCTTGCGCCTTGAGGCGCTCGACGAGCTTTTTAACCTTGGCGGTCTGCGACCGGTCGGCGACCAGGACCGCATCGCCAGTGGCGACGACCACCACGTCCTTGAGGCCGATGACGGCGGTCAACTGCTCTTCCGAGCGCACCAGCACGTTCGATGAATCGATCACGACTGCGCGTCCGCGCAGGCTGTTGCCGTTGGCGTCGCGTGGGCTTAGCCGCCAGACCGCCGACCACTCGCCGACGTCCGACCAGCCGACATCAGCCGTCAACACCACCGCCCTGTCGGTTCGCTCCATCACCGCATAGTCGATCGAGGTCTTCGGCGCTTTGGCGAAAGAATCATGGTCGAGGACGACAAAGCCGAGGTCCTTTTTCGCAGCCGACACTGCCGCCGCAGCCGCCCCGGCGATCTCCGGCTCGAAACGCTGAAGCTCCTCCAGCATGACGTCGGCCCGGAAGACGAAATTGCCCGAGTTCCACAGATAGCCATCCTCAATGAACGCCCGCGCGCGCGCTTCGTCGGGTTTCTCCACGAATCGCTCGATCCGGCGCACATGGGGATCGAACGCCAGCGGCGGGCCCGGGTGAATGTAGCCGTAGCCGGTGGCGGGATGGTCGGGCGTGACGCCGAACGTGGCGATTTCGCCCGCATCGGCGACAGCGTAAGCCTGCGCGCAAAGTCTGGCGAACTGTTTTCCGTCCTCGAAGACATGGTCGGCGGCGAGCACGGCGACGACCGTCTTCGGATCGCGGGCCGCCGCCCATACGGCCGCGGCGCCGACGGCGGCGGCGCTGTCGCGCCGGTCCGGCTCGAGCAGGATCACCGCCTCGGCGCAAATCTCCCTCAATTGCTCGGCGACGCGAAAGCGATAGTCGATGTTCGTGATTACGACCGCTGGGTCGAATACGGCAGGATCGTCAACCAGGCTGACGATCGATTGAAAGGTCGAACGCTGGCCGATCAGGGGAATGAACTGCTTGGGCAGGCTTTCGCGCGATTCCGGCCACATGCGGGTTCCGGATCCGCCGCACATGATCACCGGCATGATTTTGGCCATGCATTCTCCGGGTTGGCGGCCGCCGTTCGCAAATCGCCAGCCCTGTTTCCTCTGCAATAGCGGCCGCGGCAAAGCAATGCCCGACGCGCCGGGTCAGACGAACGCCTCGCAGGCCTGCGGCGGCAATCAGACCTGTCGTTGGCGAAGCAAAACGCGGTCGGAACAGGGCGGCAGCCCTTCGAATTGGCCAATGAAACAGGGCCGCTCCATCGAGCGGCCCCGGGTGCCTTGTCATGGCGAAGGTTCAACTTGAGACGCCCGCCATGGCCGTGCTCGGCGGGTGATTCCTAGTGCCGGAAATTGAACATATCCATCATGTCTCCGAGCGCCGGCGCGTTGGTGGGAACGTACGGGTCCCGATCCGTCCGGGGGTTTGGCAGATTGTCGCGGCTGCGCCTGGTGATGGGCTCCAGACCCCAGTTCGCCTCAATGAACTTCAGCGTCGACACATGGTCGGTGTAAGTGTGCGAGATGTGGCCGCCCATGCTGTATTTCGACACCACGATCATCGGGATGCGGGTGCCGTCGCCGAAGAAGTCCAACGCCTGAACATAGCCCGAGTCGTAGTAGCCGCCGCCTTCATCGAAGGTGACGAAGATCGCCGTGTCGGCCCAAAGCTTGCTACTGTCATGCACTGAGTCGACCACTTTCTTCACAAACCCTTCGAAGAGATTGAGCTTTGAGGAAGCAGGATGGCCGTCCACCAAGCCGCTCGGCTTGAGGTAGGAGACCGCCGGCAGTTCTCCTTTAGCGACGTCGGCGTAAAAGTCCTTCGCATCTTTCAGGTGCTCCTCGCGAGCTTTCCGGTCGGTCATGATCGAGGTCGAGTACTGCGCCCAGTTGCAGATGTTGCAATAGCCGTCATCACCAGCGGGTGGATATTTTAACTGATATTTGTCGGCCAGATACTGGTCGAACTGATCGCCAAAATACGCCCAGGAGATGCCTTTGCTGGACAGTTCGTCGCCGATCGTCCGAACGCTCGACGGCGGGATAGTATAGACGTAGTTGCTGAGGTTCTGGTCGGTATAGGCGTTGGAGCCGTCGCCGAAATACCCTGGGTTGTAATTGTTGACCAGATAGTAGCGCCCGTTTTCGCAGTTCGCGCCAGTTTTGGACGCACGAAGAAAGTCCCGGACCGCCGCGACGCCCGGCTGAGCGGCGTCGGCGCAATTCACGTAGCTGCCGCCGCCGTAGTTCGCGTTGGGCGAGGTTGCCGTCGGGCTGCCCGAACCGCCGCCGTAGCCGTCCTCAATGTAGTAGTTGTTGGTGCCGGGCTGCGGGTTTGGATTTTCGATTTCCGACAGTGCGGTCGAATGGCCCGGCAGCGGCGTGCCGGGGTTGTCCGGATAGACGCCATTATCGGGAGGCGTGGCGGGATTGCCCTTGCGGTCGCTGAACCAGATCGCGTCGCCGGTGCCCAGCATGACGTGGTTGGCGCCGGTTCCGCCGTTGACCGCCTGATGATAGTTGTCGCTCATCGTATATTGATCGACGAGCGACTTCAGATAAGGGGCGTCGCCCTTCTGGACATTGAAGAAGCTCATCGAAGTCGAGCCCTCGCCCGTCGATTCGTCGTTGAAGCCCGCCGGCTGCGCCTTTCCGTTCGATCCGGCCCCGACGGTCACTTCGACCCATGGGAACAAATCATTCGCGCAGCCTTCCGGCTTTCCGCCCTTGAAATGCCCGGCCGCGATGTCCGCCACGTGGATCTTCCCCACCGAGCAGTCCAACTGCTGCCACATCTGAAAGAGGCGGTGGACGGGGCTCGCCGCATAGGCGTCATAGGGCATCGTGGCCGAATTCGTCAGCTGGAAAGGGCCGGGCGGGAGATGGCTGGCGTCCTGACCGTCGTAGGCGATGCGGGTGTCGGGCTGTTTCGAGGGCTGTCCTGTTCCGCCGGTCAACAAATACTTGATGTAGCCGGCGTCGATTGCGGTTTCAAAGGGCGCGACCTTCGCCTCGTTGGCCGCGGTGTCGCAGCTCGTGCCCGTGGTGATCCCAATCAACTGGCAGCCATAGGGCGTGCTCGGTCCGCCGGTCAGAGCCGGGGGCAGAGTCACATACGGAGTCTTTGGCGGCGCCAGTTGGTATACGTCGGTGTCAGTCGCCGAATATTGCCTCGCTGCATTATAATTCGGACCCGGCGCGCCATCGGCCTTTACAATTCCCTTCGAGAGAAGATTTGAGATCGTGTCCTCCCTGTGGATTGGTTGATAGGTCGCAAAAATGTGGTCGAAAGTGCGATTTTCTCCGATGATGATAATAACATGCTTGATCGGTGTCTGTGTTTTGTCGTCATGACTGTGCGCGGCCTCAGCGAAGGCCGCCCTCGAGGTGAACAACGAAAGGATCGCCGCAGTGACGACTGCGCCATCCCGCAGATGCTTCCCGAACGCCCGCTTGCCCATGATCTTCCTCCAAAGTAGATTAGCGTCGCTAACCGGGGTTAAGACGCAGCGTAAACTTTACGACGCTCGCGTGTCGGGCCTTATACAGAAATATGTCGATCGGTCTTTTGTGTATAACTTGCGTGACGGCCGACGATTCAATTGCTTGCAGGGTCATTCAGCTGTCTCAATTCCTTCATGGGCGGTTCAGTATGAGTTTTGGAAGCGGTCGCTAAGGTAAAGAAGGGCCTGTCCGCTCCAGGAAACACAGTTCAGCGCCGCCCTTTCACGGCTGATTCCGTTGTGGCTGAGGTCGTTTTGCCCGCTATTGCTCAGACTTTGCGCGGCGCTCGCGACGGGCGGGTCACGAAAGCAACGACCGCGGCGGCGGCGGCTGTCGTCGCCAGCGCCAGCGCGAAGGCGGCGAACGCGGTTGGCAGCGACAGCGCTTGCGCGATAGCGCCGGTCGCCAGCGGCGCCGGCAGACGGGTCAGCGCGCTGAACAGCGAGGCGGAGGCCAGCCCTACCGCGGGCCCGGCGACCGACTGGCGCGCGGCCAGCGCAAAGCCGCACGGGACGATAGGGCCGGTGCCGATTCCGATCAAGGCGAAGCCCGCAACGCTCACCGCGAACCCGGCCTGAACGCTGACCAGAGCGAACCCGGCGGCTGCGATCGCGAATGAGGCGATGATGATGCGAATGTCGCTGATGCGAAGCCGAATCACGTCGGCGTTGAAGCGCAGCGCAGCCTGGCAGGCGGAAAAGAACGCCGCGCCGAGGCCGGAAATCGCCGCCAGCTTCGGCGCTTCCTCGCGCAACAGCAGCGTCGACCACAGCGAGGCTGCCAGTTCCGCCGCGATCGAGACCCCGACCACGACGCCAAGCCCAAGCAGAGCCGGCGCGAACGACAATCCGCTCCGCCTCCCGACCGGCGGCGAAGCGGGACGATCGGTCCGGGCCGCGCGATGGTAAGCGACGCCGGCGAGCCCGAGCGCGAGCACGGCGAGAACGCCGGCCGCCCAAGGCGCCGAACTGGCGGCGATCACACTGCCGAGGATCGCGCCGAGCGCCATGCCGGCCGATGCAGCGGCGTGCAGCCGGGCCAGGATCGGGCGGCCAAGCCCGCGCTCAATCCGCGCGCCCTCCGCGTTCATGAGGACGTCGACCACGCCGCCGAGGAACCCCGCGACGATCAAAGCGATGGCCGTCCAAGCCTCGCTCGAGGCGTTGAGCAGCGCGCACAGCGCTGCGCCAAAGATGATCGCGGAGACGGAGAGCGCCCGTTCGACGCCGAAGCGATGCGCAAGCGCTCCGCCGGCCGACATCGCGATGAGATAGGCGCCGGTATAGACGGTCAGGAGAACCCCGAACGTCGATGCGTCGACGCCGGAGCGAATCAAAATCGCGCCCGACGCGCCGCCCCAGAGGCCAAGGCCCACGCCCAAGGCGAAGAACATCGCGGCGACCGCGGCATGCAGACGGACGTCGAGGCGGGAGTCGCCGAGCGGCGGGACGGCGTTCAAAAGTCGGTCGGCGCGCCGCCCGCCGCCTTGCGGCGGGCGACGAAGGCGGTGAGAGCCTCGAGGCGTTCGGCCTCGAGCGGCGGCGCGATGAAATTGCGCAAATGATCAGCGACGACGCGCTCGGCCGCGTCCACCGCGGTCGGCGAGCCGGCTTCGCGCCAAGTCTCGTAGTTGCGCCAGTCGGAGATGGTTGGCGGGAAAAAGGCGGTTCGATAGCGCGACTGGGTGTGCTCGGCGCCGAAGAAATGCCCGCCAGGGCCGACTTCTCGCATCGCCTCGAGCGCCAGCTCGGCGTCGTCGACGCGCATGGGCCGCAAGAACTCGGCGACCATCGCCAAAAGATCGGCGTCGAGCGCCATCTTCTCGAACGAGGCTTGCAACCCCCCCTCCATCCAGCCCGCGCCATGCATGAGAAAATTGACGCCGCCCATGATCGCGCCCCAAAGCGAGAACACGCTCTCGTAGGCAGCCTGGGCGTCGAGCGAATTGGCGGCGTTGGCGTTCGAGGAGCGATAGGGCAGGCCAAGGCGGCGCGCGAGCTGCCCGCCGACGACCGCCGTTTTCATATATTCTGGCGTGCCGAAGGCCGGCGCGCCCGACTTCATGTCCACGTTCGAGGTGAAACCGCCATAGACGAACGGGGCCCCCGGCCGCGCCGCCTGGGTCATGACGAGGCCCGCCAGCGCCTCCGCGTGCTGTTGCGCCAGCGCGCCGGCGAGCGTGACCGGCGCCATCGCGCCCGCAAGCGTGAACGGCGTCATCACCACCGCCTGGTTCAGCCGCGCCATCTGAATAATGCCCTCGAGCATCGGCGTGTCGAGCCTGAGCGGCGAGGAGGAGTTGATGACCGTAAACAGCGAGGGCTCGCGCTCGAGCGTCTCATCGTCAAGCCCTCGCGCAATTCTGACCATCTCGATCGCGTCCACGATACGCTCGCGCCCGAGGCTATAGGCGTGGACCGGCTTGTCGGACAGCGTCAACATATCGAACAGCGCGTCGAGATGACGGACGGAGGCGTGAATATCGATCGGCTCGACCGGATAGCCGCCGATGAAATGAATGGAATCGAAACTCTGCCCGAGGCGAATGAAGTTCTGATAGTCGCGCCTGTTGCCGGGCCGTCGCCCCCCGGCGCGGTCGAACGAATTGGGAGCGCTCGCCACCGTGCCGAAAGCGACGTGGCGTCCGCCAATGGAGAGTGCGCGCGCGGGATTGCGGGCGTGCAGCTTGAACTCCTTCGGGGCGAGGCCGACGTGCCCCTCGACGAAATCAGGGTCGAAGCGAACGCGGCGCGAGGCCGGATCGACGTCGGCGCCCGCGCTTTTCAGCATCGCGCGAGCCTCGTCGTGCAGGAAATCGACGCCGATCTCCTTGAGCACGGCGAGCGCCGCCTGATGGATCGATTCGAGCTCGTCGCGCGAGACAAAATCGAGCGGCGGGAACGGGGACCGCGGCTGGCCGATGGGCTGAGCCGCGCCGGATCCTCCGCCGCGCTCGGCCGCGCGCCGGCGCCGGCGCCCGGTGTCCTGCGGCGGCGAGTCCGTGGTCATTGCATTCCTCAGATTCCCGTCCGCCAGCAGCCAAAACGGCGCAGGCCCGCCCGCGCCGTCCCGCGCCAAAACGGCGTCCCATGCCAATTCACAGCCGAGCTTCTCGGGCTCCTATTTCGCCGCGCGCAGCTTTGGCGCTTCCGCCGCCGCGGCTTCCGGCTCGGGGGGGCGCGCCGGCGCGCCAGCCGAAAATCGCGCGATGAGCCAGGAGCGGAACAAGGCCACCGCCTCGTTGCTGAGATCCTCGGGATGGGTGGTGAGATAGTAGCCGTAGCCTTCGTCAAGCCAGAGGTCGTAAGCGCGCACCAGCCGGCCGGCCTTGATCTCCTCGTGGAACAGCAGCGGATCAAGCAGAGCCAGCCCGTCGCCCATCATCGCATACTGGGCCGCGAGCTGCTGGGTGTCGAACACCAGGCCGCGATCGACGGCGAGATCGGGACGTCCGATCGAGCGCACGAACATTTCCCAGAAAAAGTGGCGCGGCCGTCCGTCAATCTTGAGATGTAAAAGGTCGCTGGCGGCGATAAGCCGCGCCGGATCGCTGGCGTCGATCCCTTCGAGCAGCTTCGGGCTGCACAAGAGCGTCGAGCGCACCATCCACAAGAGGTCATGGATCGCGTCGGTGACGCGGGGCTCGGAATAGACGATGGCGATGTCGATATCGCCGTCCACTTCCGGTCCGGTCGTCGGCTTGGAGACGATTTCGAGCGAGATGCCGGCGTTTTCGGCGCGGAAATCGCGTAAGATTGGAATGGCCAGTCGGTGAGCGAATGACGTCGGCAACGCGACCTTGAGCACCCGCTTCGGCCGCCCCTTCTCCTTGATCACCTCGCCGAGCGCCTGGTCGATGCGGTCGAAGGACTTCGAAACGACCGGCAGGATGTGGCGCCCCGCCTCGGTGAGCACCAGCTGTTGCGGGCGCCGCTCGAACAGCGCCACGCCGAGAAAATTCTCGAGCACGATCACGTGACGACTGACTGCGCTCTGCGCGACCGTCAGGCTATTGGCGGCGGCCGTGAAGCTGAGATGTTGTCCGGCCGCTTCGAACGCTCTAAGCGCGTTGAGCGGCAGCCACCTGCGATCCATTCCTCCTCCGCGCGCGGCGCATTCGTTTCACCAGTGTTTTCGCCAGCGCGTCACGACTGTGTTCATAGCCCATTCCAGCGCGATCGGACAATACGATCGAGGCGCATGAATTCGCTTTCACCAGTTCAGCGGTCGGGTCCATTCTTTGCGAGCGCCTCCAGCCCCTGACCAAGCCGGACCGACGGGCGCGCAAACCCCGCGGGAACGCAGCCGTCGTCGTCGCCCTTCCCCTGGCGCCTGAGCCGCACTAAGTAAAGGCGCCCCTTCCCCGATAATCCAAAGACCATGACTGACCCGAACCCCGTCGCGCGCCGGCGCACCTTCGCCATCATTTCCCACCCCGACGCCGGCAAGACCACGCTGACCGAGAAGATGCTCTTGTTCGGCGGCGCCATCCAGCTCGCCGGCGAAGTGCGCGCCAAGGCCAATCGCCGCCAGACCCGCTCGGACTGGATGGGCATAGAGCGCGAGCGCGGCATTTCGGTCGTGACCTCAGTGATGACCTTCGAATATGGCGGGTGCGTCTTCAACCTGCTCGACACGCCCGGCCACGAGGACTTTTCCGAGGATACGTACCGCACCCTCACCGCCGTCGATTCGGCCGTAATGGTCATCGATGCGGCCAAGGGCATCGAGGCGCGCACCCGCAAACTCTTCGAAGTCTGCCGCCTGCGCGACATCCCGATCGTCACCTTCGTCAACAAGATGGACCGCGAGACCCGCGATCCGTTCGATCTCCTCGACGAAATCGAGAAGACACTGGCGCTCGAACTCCGCGCCGCTCACCTGGACAATCGGCCGCGGACGCTCGCTCGCCGGCGCTTATGACATTCGGCGCAGCCGCCTGACGCCGCTCGGCAAGGACGCGCAGACGTTCGCCGTCAACGGGCCCGACGACCCACGCGTCGCCGAACTCTTGCCCGAGCACGAGCGCACGCAAGCGATCGACGAGCTCAACCTCGCCGTCGAGGGCCTGAAGGCTTTCGACAAGAAGGCGTTCCTAGAAGGCCATATGACCCCTGTCCTATGGGGCAGCGCGCTCAAGGATTTCGGCGTCAAGGACCTCATCGACGCCCTGGCCGAATTCGCGCCCTCACCCCGCGCCCAGGAAGCTCAGAGCCGCACGGTGAAGGCGGACGAGCCTAAGATGACCGGCTTCGTGTTCAAGATCCAGGCGAACATGGACCCCAACCACCGCGACCGCATCGCCTTCATGCGCGTTTGCTCAGGCAAGCTCCAGCGCGGCATGCGGGCGAAACTCGTGCGCACCGGCAAGCCGGTCACGCTTTCGGCGCCGCAATTCTTCTTCGCCCAGGACCGATCACTCGCGGAGGAGGCTTTCGCCGGCGATGTGGTCGGCATTCCCAATCACGGGCTTTTGCGCATCGGCGACACGCTTTCCGAGGGCGAGGAGATCGTCTTTCGCGGCGTGCCGAGCTTCGCCCCGGAAATCCTGCGCCGGGTCAAACTCGCCGACGCGATGAAGGCGAAAAAGCTGCGCGAGGCGCTGCAACAGATGGCGGAAGAAGGCGTGGTGCAGGTGTTCCTCCCGCATGACGGCGCGGCGGCGATCGTTGGCGTGGTCGGGGCGCTTCAGCTCGACGTGCTCACCGAGCGGCTCAATGCCGAATACGGCCTGCCGGTGACATTCGAGCCCAGCCGCTTCGAGATCTGCCGCTGGGTTTCCTCCTCCGACAAGACGGAGATGGGCAAGTTCCTGGACGCCTATCCGTCCTCGATCGCGTCTGATCTTGACGGCGCGCCGGTGTTCATGGCGTCAAGCGCCTTCAACCTGCGCTATGAGCAGGAGCGCTGGCCGAAGGTCGCGTTCACAGACGTGAAAGACTACCAGAAGGCCGCAGCCTGAACCTTTCCTGACGCTCCTAACGCCGCCTTTGTTCGGAACCTCCGCCCCGCAGGCGCCGCTCGCCGAAAGCGCAAGGAAACACGACTTTGTGTATTGAGGCCGTCGGCCGTCTTCACCAGATATCAACAAGTCGTTAACCAAATTGTTATCAAAACAACGACGTCTTCCGTTGCGGAATTCGTAGCCAAACGGATAGTGCAATGGCATGATCGGTCATGCAGAAAGGCGGCTCCCTCGCCGGGGAGAAACGCTTTATCCCGGGGAGTTGCGCGTTGTTCGTAAGCGTCGGTCATCCAATCCCCGACGCCCAATCTCTCAACAGAATCTTGGTCGTAGTCCTCGGCATGCATCGCAGCGGGACGTCGAGCGCCGCTGGAACGCTGGTTCGCCTTGGCGCAGCCGCCCCTCAGCATTTGATCGCGCCGAACGCCGACAATGAGAGAGGATATTGGGAATCTCCCATCATTGTGGACCTGAATGACGCCATTCTCGCTGCCGGTGGCAGCGATTGGAGAGATTGGCGCAAATTCGACGTCAACAAGATTGACGCTTTGAAGGCTGACGCCTTGCGCGCCCGCGCGAAGGAAGCGCTCGCAGAAGAATTCGGCGATGTCGGATTCGCGGTCGTGAAGGACCCTCGCATGTGCCGGCTCATGCCATTCTGGGGTCCTGTATTTTCGCAGGCGAAGTGGTCAGTGCGTGCGCTTCTGCCGATACGGCCGCCGCTTGAAGTCAGCCAATCGCTCCATTGCCGCGATGGGATCGGTCCCGCCTACGGGTGCCTGCTCTGGCTGCGCCACGTCTTCGACGCCGAGCTCGAAACCCGTGGCGTGGCCCGCGCTTTTCTCGATTGGCCGCAATTTCTCGGCGACGGCCGGAATGCGCTCGCGCAGGCTAGCGAACAACTGGGCGTGATCTGGCCGTATTGGTGCGAAAGCGCCCTCGCTGACATCGATCAATTCGTATCGACCGATCTGCGGCGCCAGAGAACGAGCGAGGCGGATATGCAGACGCATCCCGCCGTCAACGATTTGGTCCGGCGGACTTACGCGGCGATGATCGAGCTTGTGCGTGACTCGGCAAGCAGCGACGTATTGAGGAAACTCGACGAGCTCCGCGCGGGTTTCGAGATAGCCTCGACGCTTTTTGACTTACCCATGCGCGAAGCGACGGACGAGGTTCGCCGAGTCCGCTCACAAGCCGCTGCAGAACTTGCTCGCGGCGAAGCCATCATTGCGCGGGGCGCCGGTCAAGACAGGGAAAGGAGCCGCGATTCGATGAGGGCGGGGTCTCGCTTCTTTTGGAAACCACGCTCTAAAGCAGCTGCGCCGCCTTCGCCGAGCTCCGAGGACCTGGCCGCCATTCGCAACTCGCTGTTTTTCAATTCGGCCTACTATCTCGAGACAAACCTCGACGTTCGTGCAACGGGAATGGACCCTGCGTTTCACTATCTTGTTCACGGAGGGAGAGAAGGCCGAGATCCTGGGCCATTTTTCTCGACCGAGGCCTATCTCGCCCGCTATCCGGATGCCGCCGAAGCCGACGTCAACGCCCTCTTGCATTACGAAACGAAGGGGCGCCTGGAGAACAGAATGGCGACTGCCTAGCGTCCGCCGATCTGGTCGATCTCAGAAGCAGTCGCCATCGACCTCGCTCACAAAAATGTCGGTGGCCTGCTTAAGGGCTATCGGATAGTGCGGGCGTGGCGACCGGCCCGCCTAAGGCTTCGAACGGAGAGAAGTTCTATGCCAATAGCGCTGCGCGACGTCGCCGTTCCCAATTTCGGCGTTCCGCACGATGCGCCCCGCATTCCCGCCGCGACTTATGAGAAGCGCTGCCGCGACGCCTATGCGCGCGCCCGCTGCGATTGGCTGGTCGTCTACGCCGACCGCGAGCACCTCGCCAATATCGCCTTCCTTTCGAGCTACGATCCACGCTTCGAGGAGGCGCTGCTCATGCTCGGCCCGCGGGATCAGCGTGTGCTCGTTGTCGGCAACTAGGGCGAGGCCTACGCCCCGTTGGCCGGTCTTCCCGGACTTAAGATTGCGCTTGCGCAGAGCATGAGCCTCATGGGCCAGGATCGCTCGCTGAAGCCCGATCTTGCGGCCGTGTTGAGAGAAGCGGGCCCGAGCCGTGGCCAGACGATCGGGCTCGTGGGTTGGAAATATTTCGAGCCGGCGGAATGGGACGACGCCTCGCCGGGCCTGTTCGTTCCCCACTATCTCGTGGCTATGCTGAGCCGGATTGCGGGCGGGTCGGAGGCCTTGAAGGACGCGACGCCCGTGCTCATGCATCCTGCGACGGGTTTGCGTTCGACGATCGACGTCGATCAGATCGCCTTGCACGAATGGGGCGCCGCGCGCGCCTCCGCCGCCGTCTGGCGCGTACTGACCGGTACGCGGCTCGGCGTCTCTGAACACAAGGCGGCGAGCGCCATGGGCTACGCCGGCGAGGTTCTCTCCGCCCACATGATGTACGCGACCGGCGACTCGAACGACCCGGTGATCGGCCTGCGCTCGCCGGGGAGCCGGATCGTAAATCGAGGCGACGGCGTCACGGCCGGACTTGGCTTTTGGGGCGGCCTTTCCGCCCGCGCCGGATTGATCGCGGACCATGACGAGGCGTTTCTGAAGACCGCGGCCGCCTATTTCGAAGGCCTTGTCGCATGGTACGAGGCCGCGGACATCGGCGCCGCCGGGGAGGCCGTGTTCGCGGCGGTTACCGAGGGGCTCGCGCGCGGCGGCCTTCGCTCGGCGCTCAATCCCGGCCACCTCACCGGCCATGACGAGTGGATTCATACGCCGATCCGGCCAGGCTCCGGCGAGCGCATCGCGTCCGGCATGCCGTTTCAGGTCGATATCATCCCCACTCCTATGCGACCGGGATGGGCGCTCAATTGCGAGGACGGCGTCGTTTTCGCGGACGCTCTGCTTCGCGCTGAGCTGAAAGCTCGCCATCCGGCCGCAGCCGGACGGATTGAAGCCCGCCGAAGGTTCGTGCATGACGAACTCGGAATCCCGATCAAGGATTCGATCCTGCCGCTGTCATCGACCCCCTTATGCCTTCCGCCTTTCTGGCTTGCGCCCGGACGATTGCTGGCGCGTGCGTAACGGAGCGGACGCGATGGTCGAAGATCGCTATTCTGGCGTCAGCCGCTATGAGACGGTGGCAGCCAGAGCGGCTCGCGGCGGCGGGATTTACGAACGCCAGTCGGAGACATGATGACCCAGTCCAACCTTGACCAAAACCCGCTTCTTGAACCTTGGACCGGACCATTCGAGGCGCCGCCGTTCGACCGCATCGAGCCGAGGCATTTCCGCGCAGCTTTCGATGCCGCGCTAAAAGACCATCGCGCCGAGATCGACGCCATTGCGGCAAACCCGGATGCGCCAACCTTCGCCAATACGGTTGAAGCCTTGGAGCGCAGCGGGCGCAGCCTCGATCGCGTGGCGAAAGTCTTTTTCAACCTCACGGGCGCGGCGACCAATGACGAACTCCAGGCGATCGAGCGGGAGATCGCGCCCATCCTCGCACGGCATCGCAGCGAAATCTCTCTGAACGAGGCTTTGTTCAAGCGCATCGACGCGCTTAAAGGCAAGCAAGACAAGCTCGGGCTTTCGGCCGAGCAGGCGCGCGTGCTCGAGCGTTATCATCTCGATTTCACCCGCGCCGGGGCCGGCGCCCCGGGAGAGGCGAAGGCGCGATTGGCCGCGATCGCCGAGCGGCTGGCGACGCTTGGCGCGCAATTCGGCCAGAATGTGCTGGGGGACGAAAAGGACTGGCTTATGCTGCTGGACGAGGAGGATCTCGCTGGCCTGCCGGACTTTTATGTCGCGAGCGCATCGCGCCTCGCCGCCGCACGCGGCCATCCGGAACATTTCGCGGTGACGCTCACGCGGTCGAGCATCGAGCCGTTCCTGCAGTTCTCGGCCAGGCGCGATCTCCGCGAGAACGCCTATCGCGCCTGGTCCGCCCGCGGCGAAAGCGGCGGCGCGACCGACAATCGCGCGATCGCCGCCGAAATGGTGAGCCTCAGAGCAGAGCGGGCGCGCCTGCTCGGATATGAGTTCTTCGCCCACTATCGTCTCGCAGACACGATGGCGAAGACGCCGCATGCCGCGCTCGATCTGCTCGAGTTGGTGTGGGCGTCTGGCGCCGCCAGCGCGCGGAAGGATGAGGAGGCGCTACAGGCGATCGCCGCCAGCGAGGGCGGCAACTTCAAGGTCGCGCCCTGGGATTGGCGCTACCTCGCGCAGAAGCGGCGCAAGGCCGAGTTCGACCTCGATGAGGCCGAACTGAAGCCCTACCTGCAGCTCGACCGCATGATTGAGGCGGCGTTCTATGCCGCAGGGCGCCTGTTCGGCCTTGAGTTCGTCGAGCGCTTCGACCTCAAGCTCTACGATCCGGACGTTCGGGCGTGGGAAGTGATCGGCCGCGAGGGTGCCCCCATCGCGCTGTTCATCGGTGACTATTTCGCGCGTCCGTCAAAGCGAAGCGGGGCGTGGATGAGCAATTTCCGCGGCCAGCAGAAGCTCGATCGCCCACAACTGCCGATCGTCGTCAATGTGATGAATTTCGCCAAAGGCGGCGAGGGCGAACCGAGTTTGTTGAGCTTCGACGATGCGCGGACGCTGTTCCACGAATTCGGCCACGCCCTGCATGGGCTTCTGTCCGACGTCACCTATCCGACGATTTCCGGCACCCATGTCGCGGGCGATTTCGTCGAGTTTCCCTCGCAGCTCTATGAGCATTGGATGATGCAGCCGGAAATGCTGCGGCGCTTCGCACGGCATTACAAGACCGGCGAGCCCATGCCTGAACCGATGCTCGACAAGCTTCTCAGGGCGCGCCAGTTCAATCAGGGGTGGGCCACGGTCGAGTATACCGCATCGGCGCTGGTCGATCTGAAACTCCATCTCCATTCGTCGCCGGCGAATGTGGACGTGGTTGCGTTCGAGAGGCAGGAACTCAAGCGGATCGGCATGCCTGAGGGCATCGCCATGCGTCACCGCACCCCGCATTTTCAGCATATTTTCTCGGGCGGCTATTCGTCCGCCTATTACAGCTATCTGTGGTCGGAGGTTCTCGACGCCGACGGCTTCGAAGCGTTCGAAGAGAGCGGCGACATCTTCGATCCAGCTTTGGCCCGGAAGCTGCACGATTTCGTCTACGCAGCCGGGGCCACGCGCGACTATGAGGAGGCCTATCGAGGCTTTCGCGGCCGCGCGCCATCGCCTGGGGCGCTGTTTCGCAAGCGCGGCCTTAAGGTCAGCGAGCGCTGAAACGTCAGCCGTACGGCGCGCGCCGCTGCATTTCGGCGAGATTCCTGTGGATGGGGCGGGTTGAAGGGTCTGGCGTTTTGTCTCCGTGACGTCTATCGGCTCAGGAACCTTCAAGGCGCGCAACCGCGCTTGGGTTGGGAGGGAACGAATGAAATTCATGATATCGTTTTGTGCAATGGCGCTATTGAGCGTCAGCGCGGCGCAGGCTCAGGTCGAGCTGTCTACGTATGCGGACGCCAAGGGCAACCTGGACGTGCAGAAGCTGACATGCGCTCAGCTCGCCAACACCTTCCAGGAAGACGCCGACTTCATGACCGTCTGGTACAGCGGCTGGTACAACGGCCTGGCTGGCTACAGCAAATTGAAGGTCGATCGCGCCAAGGAGCTCGAGCATCGGGTCATCGTCTATTGCAAGGCCAATCCGAAGACGAAGGTCATCACGGCGATGGACATCAACATCAAGCAGATGCGCAAGGAACAGGGCATCAAGGTCAACGACGAGAAATAACTTCGCCTTGCGCGCTCGCTGCTCCGCGGACGGCCAAAGCGCGCCTCGTTGAACTCCTGAATCGGAAAGAGAGAAGACAATGGTCGCCTCAAGCACAAGGCTGTCAGGAATGCGTGGTCGGTTTGATTTGCGTGTCGCGCTCATCGCGGCGGCGGCGCTGATCGCATCCGTTTCGGCGTCTCAAGCCCAGGTCGAATTGAAGACCTACATGGACGACAAAGGCTATCTCAATGTCAAAGCGCTGACCTGCGCCCAGCTTGCCAACACCTTCCAGGAGGACGCCGACTTCCTCGGCGCCTGGTACAGCGGCTGGTGGAACGGCCACTTGAAGCGGCACTCGATCAACGTCGCTCGCGCCAAGCAGGGCATCCACGAAGTCATCGTCTATTGCAAAGCCAATCCGGACACCAAGGTTGTCGACGCGGTCGACGCCTACGTGAAGAAGGTGCAGGCCGAAGGTCAATGAACCAGGATCAGCCGGCGGCCGCTCAGGACAAAGCGCGCCGCCGGGATCTGCTTATTGCAGATTAGTGTGGCGGTTGAGCATCGTCCGGTGCGGGTCGGGGACGGCCTGCATCAGTTCGAGCACGATCGCGTCGAGCAGAACGAGGCTCGTCTGCTCGAAGAGGCTTCCGCCGAACTGCGCCGTTGCTTCGATGGGAACGTGAAGGACGGAGTCGGCGAGTTTGGCAAGCGCGCTGTCCGGCCGCCGAGTGATCAAGGCGATTTCGGCCCCTTCGTCTTTCGCTATTCGAGCGAAATGGACCGTGACCGGGGTATTGCCAGAGCCTGATACGAGGCAGAGCCCGTCGCCGGTCCGGATTGATGGAGCGGTCGCTTCGCCGACAAAATGCGCGAGCCGACCGATGTGCATGAACCGCATCGCGGCCATCTCCGCCACGAGCCCGGAGCGTCCCTGGCCCGAGAAAAACCAGCGACGCCGCTCATCCCGGAAGACGTCGACGAAGCGCTCGAACGCGCGAGCGTCCACACGCTCGAGCGTTTCCGCTATCTCGCGTCCGACGGCCAGCCACGCCCCGGATTGCGCAATCGGTCCTTGATCCATGTAGCCACCCCTCTGGGGTCGTCTGCGCCGGTGATGGCGCTCCCGATGATCACGATCTCCGGCTCGGCCTCAAGCACGGCGTCAAGGGTCTCAGGCCCCAATCCGCCGGCAAGCGCAACGCGGAAACCGCGGCGGCGTATATCCGAAACGGCGTCGATATGCGTGAGTGATCGGTCTCCGGCGACGCGCATATCGGTCGGAGAATGGACGCCGACATAGGCGAAGCTCTGCGGAAAGGTCGCGCCTACGGGCAAGAGCTCGGGCTTCCCGGACTCCGTGAAGGTGTCGACGACCACAAGGGCGCCGAAGCGCGCGGCGACCCGGTCGACCGCCGCGTGGGTCGCAGGCGAGGCCGAGCAAAGGACCGTCATCAGCCGCGCGCCTGCTCCAAGCACCAACTCGGCTTCAAGGTCGCCGGCGTCCACAGTCTTGGTGTCGGCGAGAACGGGCGTATCCGGACAAAGCTCGCGGGCCGTGGCGATCGCGCCGATCCCGAAGCGTTTAAGGAGCGGGGTGCCGATCTCTATGATGTCGGCTATCCCGCGCACTTGCGCGATGATGCTTAGACTTTCCGCCTTGTCGATCGCAACCTGCAGCAACAACGGGCGTTTTCTCCCCACTACGGCTTCAGCGCCACCCATGAGAGACTTAGAAGCTCCGGCGGATCGTCGCAATGAGAAGCGACGGCTACCCGGGCGGCTTGTCCAAGGTCTCGCAAAAGCTCTTGAATTCGTCCGCGGACGCATAGGCTTTCTGGGTGCCGCGCCGGGTCACCGAGTCCGCGGCGTAACGCGCCGCTTGCTTCAAAGCAGCCTCCATGGAGACGCCGTCGGCAAAGAAACGGGCAAAACTCCCCACGAAGGCGTCGCCGGCGCCCGTCGTATCGACAGCCTTCACCGCAACCGGCTCAATTCTTCGCGCCTCGGTTGGTGTTGTTAGGAGCGCGCCGCGCGAGCCGAGCGTGACAATGACCGTCGCAAAACCTCTGTCGAGCAGGCTTCGCGCAGCGGTCACTATGCTCGATTGCGTATCGACCGGCATTCCGGTCAGGATCGCAAGCTCGGTTTCGTTGGGGATGAAGAAGGTCACATCGCGAATTCGAGCGACGTCGAGCGCGGGCGTCGCCGGCGCCGGGTTGAGCACCGTCTTCACGCCGTGACGCTTGCCGAAGGCGATGCTCGCATAGACCGTTTCGAGCGGAACCTCAAGCTGAATGAGGATGAGATCGCAGGTCTTCAAGACATCGGCGGCGCGATCGATGTCGGCTGGCGAAAGATCGGCGTTCGCCCCCTTTACTATGAGGATCGAGTTCTCCCCCGACGGCTCGACCATGATCGGGGCGACGCCGCTGGGCTTCCCCGCCACACGCCGAACATGGCTGGTATCGACTCCGAGCCGCTCGAGATTGCTGATGGTGGCGTCCGCGAACATGTCGTCGCCGACCGCCGTGACCATGACGACCTCGGCGCCAAGCTTGGCCGCGGCGACGGCCTGATTGGCGCCCTTGCCGCCATGTCCCATCTCGAAGCTCGGCGCCTCGACGGTTTCACCCTTGACCGGCATCCGGTCCACGTAAGTGACAAGATCCACCATGTTGCTTCCGACGACCGCGATGCGCGGTTTGTGCGTTGTCATCGCCCTTGTCTTTCGAGGTTTGCGGCAGCGGCCAAAGCCGCACTGCCCGCCAGCTCCCGCAACGAATTGGCATATCGCCTCTACGTCTTCTAGGCGTATGCGCGCCGCTCGCAAGTCGCGCTCGCGGGATCCATTGTCCCTCCCCGTATCCGCGACTCGTCTCCAGCCCGGCCGGTGTATCCCAGCGACACCGCGCGCGAGAATGGCGAAGCGTCTGCGCCGCTTCCGGCAGCCCGCGCTTGACAATGCGTAAGGCGGCATGCTGGTCTGCTAACCAGACCAGCAGCGCGGTTTGGACAAGCAGAGGCATAAGTTTGCGAACGGCGCCGACGAGCATTTTTGCACGGGCTCCGCACCTGAGGGCCGAGATCGGCCGCCGCACGGTGCGTGAGCGGATCAGCGACAAGCTCGCCTCGCTGGTCGCCTCAGGCATCCTTCAGGTCGGCGAAGAACTGCCGAGCGAGCGAGAGCTCGCAGCGCTCTTGTCGGTCAGCCGCGAGACCGTGCGCGGCGCGATCCAGACACTGGCTGCGATCGGCGTCTTGGCGGTGAGCCAGGGCTCGCGCACGCGCGTCGTCAGCCGGAAGATCGACACGTTGAAAATCGGCGTCGCGAGCCCGAGCGCGATCAACGCCTACGAACTCGAACTCGGTGCATAAGTCGCGCCTGCTGATCGAGCGCGCAATAGCCGCCGAAGCTGCCGTGCGCATCGACGATTCGACGCTTACCCGCCTCGAACAGTCGCTCATGATCCAGAAACAGACGATGCGCGACCCGGTGCACTTCCTGATCTGCGACCGGGAGTTTCATCTGACGATCTATCGCAGCTGCGGCAATCCGTTGCTCGCCGACTTTGTCACTGATCTCTATACGTTCATGCTTGACCACCGCAGGCTCGCTGTCTCTCAGCCAGGCGCGATCGAGAAGAGCTATCTCGATCATCTGGCGATCTTCACGGCGCTCAGCGCCCGCGATCCGCAGGCGGCGACCGACGCGATCGGGCGGCATATCGACCGAATCTATGCGACAACCGTCGAGATCCTCGCCGACAAACCGAGGCCGAAGAAGACGGCTTGACTTCAACAGCGCCGCATGAACAGAGCCGCAATCGTCAACACCGGATCGTCCGGCAAATTGGGAGGAAAGCAAATGAAACTCAGCCGTCGAGGTCTCATATCCGTCGTGTCGGCGCTCGCCGCGACGACGATCGGATTCGCCGCGCCCGCGCGCGCCGCCGATACGAAGGAGATCGTCTACCTGACCCCGAGCCTCAATCTGCCCTTTTGGCGGTATCTCTCGAACGGTATCGAGTCGGTGGCCAAGAAGCAGGGCTTCTCCTACACGGCGCTTGATTCGAACAATAGCGCTGAGACCCAGCTTAAGAATGCGCAGGACGCGATCGCGCGCGGCGTCGCCGGCATCGCGATCTCGCCGACCGACAGCTCGACCGCGCCCAGCGTTCTCGCTGCCGCCGCGCGGGCGAAGATTCCGGTCGTTGTCGCGGATATCGGCACCAATAGCGGCGACTATGTCTCGTTCATCATCTCCGACAACAAACAAGGCGCATTTGGCGTCGGCGAAGCGCTCGCCGCGGCCATGAAGGAAAAGGGCTGGCAGGACGGATCGGTCGGGCTCGTCACGATTTCGCAGGCGCGTAAGAACGGCCAAGCGCGCACCGCGGGCTTCCGTGAGGCTATGAAGAACGCCGGCATCACCAAGGAGGCCGGGCTGCAACAGATGCAATCCTACACCGCTGACGAGACGTTCAAGTTCACCCAGGACATGCTGACCGCCAACCCGAACATGAAGGCTATGTTCATCCAGACCGACCAGCCGACCATGGGCGCGCTGCGCGCCATCAAGGCCGGCCATCGCGATGGCACGCTGTTGGTCGCGGCGTTCGACGGCATTCCGGAATTCGTCGATCTGCTCAAGAAGGGCGACATTGTCGCCTCGGGCATGCAACAGCCTTATCTCATGGGCGTGAAATCCGGCGAAGCGCTGATCACCGCGATCAAAGGCGGCACGCCGGAGAAGCAAATCCTGGTGCCAATCATCGTCGCCACCAGCAAGAACATTGACCAGATCCTGCCGACCATCAAGGAGACGGTGTTCGGCAACGAACTAAAGTGACTTGCCGAGGGCCGGCGCCCTAAAATGCCGGTCCTCGCCCTTCGAGCCAACGATGACAGACCCCGCGAAACCGCTTCTGGAAGCGCGCGCGATCTCGAAGAGCTTCGCGCAGACGCGCGCGCTCGTCGGCGCAAATCTCACCTTGCGGCCGGGCGTCACCCATGCGCTCCTGGGCGCCAACGGCGCGGGCAAGTCGACGCTCTCCCGCGTCATTTCCGGCCACGTCCGTCGCGACGGGGGCGAGATCTTCTATCGCGGCGAACCGCGAGACGTCCGCAGCCCGCGCGAGGCCCTCGACGCAGGCATCGCCATGGTCATGCAGGAGACCAGCCTCGCGCCGGACCTCTCGGTCCTGGAAAACATTTTCCTCCCCGATCTCGGCCGACCCGGCAGGTTGTCGCGCCCGACGATGCGCCGGCGGGCGAGCGAGATTCTCGCCGATCTCGGCCAGGAGCACACGGTCTCGCTCGACGCGGAGGCGCGTGATCTTTCCGCCGCGCAGCGCCAGCTGGTCGAGATTGCTAAAGCGCTCGCGCTCAAGGCCAATCTGATCATTTTCGACGAACCGACGGCTTCCTTGAGCCCAAGCGAAGTCGAGCGCCTGTTCGATGTGATCGCGCGGCTCGAAGCCGCCCAATGCGCGGTCGTGTTCGTCTCGCATCGTCTGGAAGAGGTGTTCGCGATCTCCGACGAGATCACAGTCATGCGTGAAGGGCGCACGGTCGCCGCCTCGCGGCCCACCTCGAGCCTCAACCAGACGGAGCTCGTGCGGTTGATGGTCGGCCGCGATCTAGGCTCAATCTACGCGCCCTCCTCCGTTGCAATCGACACGCGCGGCGAGCCCGTTTTGTCCGTTCGCGCTCTGCGCGCGCCCCCGATGGTGCGCGACATCTCATTCGATTTGCATCGCGGCGAGATTCTCGGCCTCGGCGGGTTGGTCGGCGCCGGACGCTCCGAGACGGTCGAGACGCTCTTCGGCCTGCGCCCCCGCGCCAGCGGCGAAGTGCTTTATGAAGGAAAGCCGTTCGCTCCGCGCTCTCCGGCCGAGGCGATCCGCGCTGGCATCGGCTTCGTCGCCGAGGATCGGCGCCGCCAGTCCATTGTGCCAGACCTTTCCGTGCGCGAAAATCTGCTGCTAGGGCACCTCGGCGCGCATCGCGGGTTCGGCCTCAGCTATGGCAAACGAGAGAAAAAGATCGACGAACTGATGGCGCGGCTCGAATTGCCGCCCGATCGACTGTCCGAACCCAATCTCCTGAACTTCTCCGGTGGCATGCAGCAGAAGATCATCATCGCGCGATGGCTGCTGCTGGAGCCGAAGGTGTTGATCCTGGACGAGCCGACCAAGGGCGTGGACATCGGCACGCGCGCCTCGATCTATGCCATCCTGCGTGACATCGCCGCGACCGGCGCGGCGATCCTCATTGTTTCCTCCGAATTCGAGGAGCTGCTCGGACTCGCCGATCGCGTGATCGTGATCAGCGACGGGGCTTCGATCGCCGACGTCCCGAGCGCCTATCTCGATGAGGAGAAGCTGACGCTCTTGGCCGCGCCTCGCGCCTCGATGGAGCGCTACCGACATCTTTTGCAGGAACTCGCCAACCAGTGCGACGGCGCGGCCTTCTGGGCCATTCTCGACGACGAGCGGGTGTTCTGCCTCAACGCCGCGACGGCAAACCCCAAGGCTGATCCCTCGCTCAGCGCGGGCTCTGCTCCACGATTCGAAGAGACGCCGATTGCGACCGCCTTAAGGGCGCGCGCCACGGATTTCGTGCTCGATGCGACAAGCGGCCTCCAAAGCATGCTGGTCGATGTCCATAGCCATCGCGGCCATGAGCTGGGATCTATTGGCGTTGTGATCCGGCCCGACGGCCCCGCCCCGCCGGCCGAGGCGATGCGCGCTGCGATTCAGGAACGCTTCCGCGCAACGCTATGACCCGCGAATCCTCGAAACCGATCAGCGCCATCGCCTCTGAGCCCGTTTCTGGGCGTCCCCCGGCGCGAGGCTTCAGCCTTCGTTCGGCTCCGCTCGAACTCAGAATGCTGGCGCTGGCGATCATCATCGCCGTCGCGCTGTCGCTGCTCTCGCCTTACTTCCTCAAAACCAACAATCTGCTCAATCTGCTCGACCAATCGGTTGTCACGGGCATCGTGGCGATTGGCATGACCTTCGTCATTCTGACGGGCGGCATCGATCTTTCCGTGGGCTCCGTCGTCGGCCTGACCGGCGTCCTCCTCGGCCTGGCTTTGCATCACTTTTCGATTCCGATCGCAATTGCGCTCGCCACGCTAGCGGGCGCCGGGATCGGGCTCTTCTCAGGATTGTTGATCGCCTATTTCGACCTCGCCGCCTTCGTCATTACGTTAGGGGTCATGGCGATCGGCAGGAGCCTTGCCTACATATTCTCAGGGCAAACGTCGATCAGCGACATCCCGCCGCAATTGAACGATCTCGTTTACACCGAGGTTTTCGGCATCCAGACGAACGTCCTCACCTTGCTCGTGCTCTACGCGGTCGCCTGGGCCTATCTCACCTACACCAAGGGCGGGCGCACGATTTACGCGGTTGGCTCAAACCGCGAAGCAGCGCGGACGGCCGGCCTCAACGTCCTGTTCTACAGCGTCCTGCCCTACGTGGTCTCGGGCGCGCTCTCCGCGATCGCCGCGACGCTGATGTCGTCCCAGATATTGTCGATCGATCCGCTCGCCGGCACCGGCCTCGAACTGGACGCCATCGCCGCTGTGGTGATCGGCGGCGCGAGTCTCTATGGCGGCCGGGGCACGATCATCGGCACGCTCATCGGCGTGTTCATCATGGTGATGATCCGCAACGGCCTTAACCTGCTCGGGGTGTCGCCTTTCTGGCAAGGCTCCGCCATCGGCGGGATCATCATTGCGGCCGTTCTCGCGGAGCGGCTCTTGAGCCCGCGAACGCGACGCTAGCCTTACAGGAGCAAAGCCGGTGCCAAAGTTCGCCGCGAACCTGTCGATGATGTTCACCGAGCACGCGTTCCTCGACCGTTTCGACGCCGCCGCAGAGGCAGGCTTTGCAGCGGTCGAGTTTCTGTTTCCTTACGACCATCCGCCGCAGGCGATCGCCGAGCGGCTCGAGCGCAATCGTCTGACGCAGGCGTTGTTCAATCTGCCCCCTGGTCGTTGGGACGCTGGCGAGCGGGGCTTAGCGGCGCTGCCTGGACGGTTCGAGGAATTCAAGTCCGGTCTCACGCGCGCGCTCGACTATGTCGCCGCGACCAAGGTCACGCGCGTGCACATGATGGCCGGGAACGCTTCACGCAAGGACGCGGAGGCTGAGGCCAGCTACCGGCGCGCTATTTCGTATGCTGCGCCGATCCTTGCCGAGCGCCGCGTCGATCTGCTTCTCGAGCCGATCAACACGCGCAACATGCCCGCCTACTTCCTCAACGATTTCGCTTACACGAGCGCGCTCATCGATGAGCTCGGCTTGCCGAATGTGAAGCTGCAATTCGATGCCTATCATCGGCAGATCCTGCATGGCGACGTGACAATGGCCTTTCGCGCCCTCCAGCCGATCGTCGGCCACATTCAGGTCGCCTCCGTTCCATCGCGACATGAACCGGACGGCGAAGAGCTCAACTATCCCTACCTGTTCGCCGAGTTCGACCGACTTCAATACGACGGCTATATCGGGTGCGAATATAATCCGCGCGCCGGCACTCTCGCGGGGCTCGCCTGGTATATGCCCTACAGGAGGGTCTGACATGCCGCTTCTGCTGGGCGCGGTCGCCGATGACTATACCGGCGCCTCCGATCTCGCGAACACGCTCAACCGCAACGGCCTCGCCACCATTCAAACGATCGGCGTGCCCGGCGCGAGCTTGGAAGTCGACGACGCGGAAGCGATCGTCGTGGCGCTGAAGATCCGCTCGGTCGAGGCTAGCCAAGCGGTCGAGGCGGCGACGGCCGGCTACGACTGGCTGTCCACGCGCGGCGCGCGCCACGTGATGTACAAGATCTGCTCCACCTTCGACTCGACCGACGCAGGCAATATCGGACCTGTCGCGGATGCTTTGCGCGCGAAGGCGCGCGGCGGTTGCGCTTTGGTGACGCCAGCCTTTCCGGAGACTGGTCGGACCGTTTATCTGGGTCACCTGTTCGTTGGCTCGACGCCCTTGAACGAGAGCCCGCTCAAGGACCATCCGCTCAATCCGATGCGCGACGCCAATCTCGTGCGGGTGTTGCAACGGCAATCGAAGGGGTCCGTTGGCCTGATCGACCTTGCGACTGTCGAAGAGGGCAGCGAGGCGGTCTCGGGCGCACGCGCCGAGCTGACCGCCCAGGGGTACGGAACGGCGATTGTCGACGCCGTGTTCGAACGCGATCTTGAAGCTCTCGGCGACGCAGCGGCGGAGAGCGCCTTCTCGGTCGGCGCATCTGGCCTCGGGCTGGGCCTCGCTCGCGCCCTCGCGCGCGGCCGCAGCGCGACGTCACACGCAGCCACGCTCGAATCTGTGGGCGGGACCGCCGCAATCCTGGCGGGATCCTGCTCACAGGCGACGCTCGAACAGATCAAGGCGGTTGAGAGTGAGATTCCGGTTCTGCGCCTATCCGCCGAAGCGCTGATCGAGGATGCTGGCGAGATCGACCGGGCGCTCAGCTGGGCTAAAGATCACATAGCGGCGGGTCCAGTCGTTATCGCCTCAAGCAAAGAGCCCGAACAGGTCGCCGCGTTGCAGGCGCGCTACGGCCGAGACAAGTCTGGCCACGCGATCGAAGGCGCGCTCGCCGAGATTGCTTCCGGACTCGTGGCCTCCGGCGTCCGCCGGCTGGTCGTCGCGGGCGGTGAGACGTCGGGCGCCGCCGTCGATCGGCTTGGCGTTTCGGCGTTCCGCTTGGGACCGGAGATCGCGCCGGGCGTGCCGCTCATGCGCACCGTCGGGCGAAAGGGTGGTGAATTGCAGATGGCGCTCAAGTCCGGCAATTTTGGCGGACGGGACTTCTTCACCCGCGCTTTGTCCATGACCCGATAGAGGCAGCGACCCATGGGCGGCGAGGCGCGGGCGCGCGACGAGATCTGCGAGGTCGGCCTTTCGCTGTTCTCGCGTGGCCTGACCTTCGGTTCGACGGGAAACGTCAGCGTGCGCCTCGCCGACGGCGGGTGGCTGATGACGCCGACCAACGCCTCGCTCGGCAAGCTCGACCCGGCGGCTTTGTCGAAGTTCGACAGCGACGGCCGCTTGATCTCGGGCGGCAAGCCGACCAAGGAAGCGTTCCTGCACTTCTGCATGTACGGGGAGCGACCGGACGCCCGCGCGGTGGTGCATCTTCATTCGACCCATTCGGTCGCTGTCAGCCTGCTCGCCGACGTCGACCCGCGTGACGCGCTGCCGCCGCTCACCGCCTATTTCGTGATGCGCGTTGGGCGGTTGCCGCTTGCGCCCTATTATCCGCCCGGCGACGAAAGCCTGGCCAAAGCGGTCGGGGCGTTGGCCGGCGAGCACCACGCGGTGCTGCTCGCCAATCACGGGCCCGTCGTCGCCGGCACGTCGCTGGAGAACGCCCAATATGCGACCGAGGAGCTCGAGGAGACGGCCAAGCTCTTCCTCATGCTGCGCGGCCAGAAGATCCGTCCTTTGACGCCGGCGGAAGTGAGCGACCTGCGCGCGCGCTACAATCTGCGGTAACGGACTCGCGCTTTCCCCGCGCAAGCGTCACAAGCCTGTACTAAGATGGGCGCGATGTTCGAGGGACACTAGCGATGGCCTTGTCTGATGTTTTTTCACGTGTGGTCGAACAGATCGGCGCGGCGGCGATCGTTTTGCGCGGGCAAGATGGCCGAAAGCTCACGCCCGCGACCGGCCCCAATCCAGCCATCCCTCTCGCCAAGCCGCAGGGCAGCCTTCCGACGCTGAAGATGCCGACCGCCAGGGGTTGGCCCGCGGGGCAGACGCCAAAGGCCGCCGCCGGGCTCAAGGTCAACGCCTTTGCGACCGGTCTCAAACACCCTCGATGGATCTATGTGCTGCCGAACGGCGACGTGCTCACCGCCGAAGCGCTTTTCACGCCGGAGCCGATGAGCTCTCTCTTCGACTACGCGATGTTTGCTACGATGAAGCGGGCTGCGGCTATCGGAGACAGCCCCAACCGCATCACGCTTTTGCGCGACGCGGATGGCGACGGCGTCGCCGAGATGAAGAACGCGTTCCTCGAGGGGCTCAACCAACCGTTCGGAATGGCGCTTCTCGCCGATACGTTTTTCGTCGGCAACACCGATGGCGTCATCGCCTTTCCCTATACAACGGGCGCGAACCACATCACCGAGCCGGGTCGCAGGCTGACCAAACACAATGGCGGCGGGCATTGGACTCGCAGCCTGCTTTTATCTCCCGACAAAACGAAGCTCTTCATCGGGGTCGGCTCGCTGACCAATATCGCCGACAAGGGCATGGCGGTCGAACAGGGCCGAGCCGCCATCCATGAACTCGATCTGGCGAGCGGCAAGAGTTCGCATCTTTGCTTCCGGCCTGCGCAATCCGGTCGGCCTGGCTTGGGAGCCTGAGACCGGCGTCCTTTGGACGGTGGTCAACGAGCGCGACGGCCTGGGCGATGAGACCCCTCCCGATTACCTCACCTCCGTTCGCGACGGCGGCTTCTACGGCTGGCCCTATTGCTACTGGGGCAAGACGGTCGACGACCGCGTGCCGCAAGATGCCGCATTGGTCGCGAGCGCAATCCAACCAGATTACGCGCTGGGCGGACACACCGCGTCGCTCGGGCTCTGCTGGCTGCCGGCCGGCCTTCTTCCAGGGTTTCCCGAAGGCATGGTGATCGGGCAGCACGGTTCGTGGAACCGGAGCGTGCTCAGCGGTTACCGGGTTATTTTCGTGCCCTTCGCGAATGGACGCCCCTCCGGCCCGTCGCGCGAGATTCTGACCGGGTTTCTCGCGCCGGACGAGCGGTCGTCATTCGGACGACCCGTGGGTGTGGCCTTAGGCCCGGATCGCTCGCTGCTGGTCGCTGACGACGTCGGCAACGTGATCTGGCGCGTGACGGGGGCTTAGTCGCGCATAGAGTAAATCGCATTTGGGTCGAACCAGCATCGCCATTGCGAGCGAAGCGAAGCAATCCAGGAGAACGTCGGACGCTCTACGGCTCCTGGATCGCCGCGTCGCTGCACTCCTCGCGATGACAATTCCAGCCAAATGTGGCGCGCTATGGCCTTAATATAAGACGCCTCAGCCTGTCGCTTTGACCGCGTTGAGGAGCGCCTTGCGCTTCTCGTAGCGGGCGTTCATCCGCGCCTCGGCCTCAGGCGACCCGTCGCGCGCGAGGGTTTGGGAGACGACCTTACGTTGTGGGCGCGCCCGCCTGCGCCTCCGGCTGAACCGGCTCAGATTTTTGCGAGCGCAGGCGAGCCGCTCCTTCCCAGGTGCTCAGGCTATGCGCCGCATTGATGAGCGCCAGATGCGAGAAGGCTTGAGGGAAGTTGCCAAGCTGGCGACCGCTGTGAGGATCATACTCCTCCGCCAGCAACCCGACATCGTTGCGCAACGCCAGCAGACGCTCGAATAGCGCGTGCGCCTCGTCGTAGCGCCCGAGCAAAACATAGTTGTCGACCAGCCAGAAGCTGCAGGCGAGGAAAGCGCCTTCTCCGGGCGGCAAGCCGTCCACGGCGCTACCGGTGTCATAGCGCAGCACAAATCCGTCGCGAAGGAGCTTGCGTTCGATGGCGGCGACGGTGCCCACTACCCGGGTGTCGTCGGGCGGCAGAAACCCAACGATGGGAACGAGCAGTAGGCTCGCGTCCAATGTCGCATCGCCGAAAGATTGGACGAACGCGTTTTGCTGAGGATCGTAACCGCGCTCGCAGACCTGCTCATGAATCGCAGCGCGGATGTCTCGCCAGCGCTCGAGGGGCCCGTCGAGACCGAATTCCTCGATTGAGCGCACCGCGCGATCGAATGCGACCCACGCCATCACCTTCGAATGAGTAAAGTGCCGTGGGCCGCCGCGCACTTCCCAGATGCCCTCGTCAGGCTCTCGCCAGATTTTCTCGAGGTGCAGGATGAGCGAGCATTCCAACGCCCAGGTCGCGTCGCTGGTGGAGAGGCCTGCGCGGCGCGCGACGTAAAAGGCGTCGAGCACTTCGCCGTAGACGTCGAGCTGGAGTTGTCCGACGGCGCCGTTGCCGATCCGGACCGGAGCCGAGCCTTCGTAGCCTGGCAACCATGGAACCTCAAATTCCTGCAGCCGTCGTTCGCCCGCCACGCCGTACAGAATCTGCAGGTCGTCCGGCGTCCCAGCCACCGCACGCAGGAGCCACTCGTGCCACGCCTTCGCCTCGTCGAAGATCCCAGCCCCAATCAGCGCATAAAGGGTGAATGTCGCGTCCCGGAGCCAGCAATATCGATAGTCCCAATTCCGAGGGCCGCCCAATTGTTCGGGCAAGGATGTCGTCGCGGCGGCGACAATGCCGCCCGTCTCCCAGTGCGCGAGCGCCTTCAAAGTCAGGAGCGAGCGAAGAACAGCGTCGCCCCAACGCTCCGCCGGCTTGAAAGCCGCAGCCCATCCGGTCCAGAACGAATGGACCTGCTTGCGCGCCTCCGCGAGTTCCGCCCCTGAAAGCGGCGGAGGAGCCGCGCGAAATGACGGCGACCAGTTGAGAACGAAGCTCGCCTCTTCGCCCTCGTGGATGGTGAAGTCGCCCACGGTGCGAAGATCCTCCCCGTGCGTTTTGACTGCGCTATCCAACAGCACTCTGTCCGGGCCCGCAATGAATTGAAGTCGCCCGTCCTCCTGCTGAGACACCCACGGCACGATGGCCCCGTAGTCGAACCGCACGACGATCTCGGTCCGCATGGGCGCCTCGCCCTGAAGGCCCCTGACGATGCGCACCAACTCCGACGACCCATTGCGCCTGTACATGAAATCGGTGAGCGAGACCGACGCTTGCGCCGTCGTGAAAACCGTTTCCAGGATCAGGGTGTCGCTCAGATACCGTCGTGTGATCTGAACCTCATTTTGCGCGGGCGCGATCAGCCATCTTCCGTGCTCCGGGCCGCCAAGAAGCGCGCAAAAACACGCGGCGCTGTCGAAACGGGGCAGGCATAGCCAATCGATCGAGCCGTCGCGCCCGACCAACGCCACCGTCTCACAGTTTCCGATGACGGCGTAGTCCTCAATTCGAAGCGGCATCGCGATTCTCTCAACGGGGGGAAGCTATGGGCGGCAGGTCATTTACGGCTCACGATTTGGGCGCCTGGCGCGGCTGCGCGGGCTGCCCGGCGCGAGCGATACGACATCGGCTCGGCGGGGTCCAAGTCCACAGCCTTCGACCTACGCCTCACCCGCCCAATCGACTTGCATTCCAGCGTCGCCAGACGAGCCTTTTAAGCGAAGCGATCGTCACGAGCGCGACAAGGCCTCGACCAGCGCTTCCTCCACCGCCTGGAACAGATAGGGTTTAGGGCAACTCTTAACCTGGGAATATCGTTCTCGAAGCGCATTGTCCTCATAACCCGAGGTAAAGACGAACGGAATTTTCCGGGCGACGAGCATGTCCGCGACGGCGTAGGCGCGCACGCCGCCAAGATTGACGTCGACAACCGCGGCGTCGATATGGGGCTCCGAGTCGATTGTCTGAGTCGCCTTGTCGACCGACGACGCCGGGCCCACGACAACCGAACCCGCGTTTTCCAGCGCGTCCGCCAAGCTCATGGCGATCAGATATTCGTCCTCGACCACGAGAATGCGGCGATCACGAAGCGGTGAGCTGGCCATCCTGGGTGTCTCCGCGTGCGCCGTCGATTTGTCAACGCGGTGGTTAGAGGAGCTGTTCCGGGCGTCCGAGCCTGAAGAGTCGGGCCCAGGTCGTGGAAGACCATCGCCGCATTCCCCTCAGCCTCGCATACGCCAATTCGCCGGGCTACGGATCGCGTGTAAGCTTCTAGCGTTTTTCTTGCCCAAACCAGAAATCCAGAATACGATGTTCTGCAATGAGGACTTCGCGAAAACCCGGGCGCCGGAAAACAGAGTTCGAGCGTGTCGAAGAAGGCCTCGAAGACGCCGGCCTTGCTCAAGCGATCGAAGCGTCTCCACACGCTGTTCCAAGGATCGAAACGCTCCGGCAGAGCGCGCCAGCGCACGTTTTCGGCGGTGAAAAAATGAAGCGCCTGGAGCAAGCGGCGGTCATCCTCGGCCTTCCGTCCGCGACGGGGCAGGCAGGCCCGGAACACCGCAAGCGTATGCGCCCAATCGTTCTCATCCATCTTCGTCGACATCGACCCCGGCCCCTGATTCGGTCGGAGTCCTATGAATCATGTCTCATTCAGCTCAGGAATCCCAAAAACCTCATCTCTCCAATATTCGTCCACACAGCCTGAGGGAGCTCGTGAAAGGGTAGTCGACGCACATTGGCTTCAATCGAGGCGGCGGCGATTCTGCCAGCAGCAAGATCGTGTCCCCGGTTGTGGTGTAGCGACGACGGGCGTCGGCGTTTTCCGGTGTGGTCCGGATTGGTCAGATGACCATGGCTGGCAATCCGACGATGGGGATCATCGCTCAGGGCGGGGTTTCCAGCGTCATGTAGCGGGCGCGCTGGACCGCCCATTTGTCGTTCTGCTCGAGCAGGATTGCGCCGACGAGCCTGGCGGTGGCCTCGTCGTTGGGAAAGATGCCGACGACGTCGGTTCGCCGTTTGATCTCGCCGTTGAGCCGTTCGAGGCCGTTGGTGGAGTGCAGCTTCGACCAATGCTCGGCGGGAAAGCTCATATAGGCGAGGACGTCGTCCTCGGCCTCGTCCATAAAGCCGGCGAGTTTGGGGAGCTTCGGCCTGAGCTGGTCGGCGACCCTTCGCCACTGCGCCTTGGCGCTGGCTTGCGCGAAGGCGGTCGCGATGAAGGCCGAGACGACGCGCCGGCTGCTCTTGCCAGCGTGGGCGAGCGCGTTGCGCATGGTATGGACCAGGCGGCGCCAGGTCGCGTTCATCAGCTTGGCGGCAGCGGCCTTGACGCCCTCATGGGCGTCCGAGACGACGAGCTTGACGCCGCGCAGGCCGCTGCTTGCGCAAAAACTCGGCCCAGAATGTCTCGGCCTCCGAGGGGCCGATGTCCATGCCGAGCCCCTCGCGCCGGCCGTCCGTGTTGACCCCGCCCGCGACGATGACGGCGACAGACACAATGGGGTGGTTACGGCGGACCTTCACGCAGGTCGCGTCCAGCCAGACATAAGGCCAATCGCCTTCGAGAGGGCGATCGAGGAAAGCCTTCACCCGCACGTCGATCTCCTCGCACAGCCGCGACGCCTGGCTCTTGGAGACGCCGGTTGCGCCCATCGCTCGGACGAGATCGTCAACCGAGCGGGTCGAGACGCCATGGACCCTCGGGTCAAGCCCGAGGGCAGGCGTAGGCTTCCTGGATCACGGCGGTCAGCGCCTTCTCGGCCATGCGCCGCGGCTCGAGGAAGCTTGGAAAGCACGAGCCCTTGCGCAGCTTGGGGATGCGAAGCTCCACCGTCCCGGCTCTCGTCTCCCAGTCCCGCTCCCGATAGCCGTTGGGCTGGGCGAGCCGGTCGGGCGAGCGTTCGCCATGGGCGAGGCCGGTTCTGACACCCACTTCCATCTCCATCAGCCGCTCAGCGGCGAGGCGATCCTGTCGCGCAAAATGTCCGCGTCGGGGGCCTTCTCCACAAGCCTGCTAAGGTTCATCATCTCATCGGTCATCGGGGGTTTCCTCGGTTTGCGTTTGCGATTCGCAACCCGAACCTGCCGAAAAACCGCCGATGGCCGCCGCAAGCCGCTCACTCGCTACAGCGCCACGAAAAGCGCGCTTCGCGAGCGGCTTGCTCAAGCCTCAGCTACACCACGCGCCGGGACACGACCGGACAAGCCGCCCGACCAGGTGCGCCGGGAAGTCGCGCGAGTAACGGAAGCGGACAAGGCTCAATCTGCCAGCGACAGTCCGGAGCCGACGGCAAGCGGACATTGCCGACCGCGACGACGGATGTCGCAGTTGTCGGACTCCGGCCATTGGAAAGGGCATTGTCGACGCCGCGATCACAAATACGGACGGCCTCGATTGTAGCCAACATTTCTCGCGCCTCCTCAATCTCCGGCATTTCCGGCGTCGGCGCGAAGCCATCGAGCGCGGGCGCGAGGACGGCGTCGGCTTCGGTAAGGCGCGCTGTCGATTGATAGAGTTTGGCCAGCGACAGAGCCGCGAGCAATTCGAAGCTGCGCGCGCCTCGTTGCTTCGCGACAGCGATGGCGGTCAAGAACGCCTCTTCAGCAGGCGCTGGGCTGGCGGGGTTTTGCTTGAGCAGGGTTTCGCCTCGCGCGCGATGCAGTTCCGCTTCGAAGGAGCGGTGGCCGGTCCGTCCGGACGTCGCCAGGGCTTTGTCGAGGAGGACGAGCGCGCGATCGACATCGCCTGCTCGGGATTCGCTTTTCGCCGAGTCGGCGCGAAGCCGTCGATCGCCGGCGCGAGAACGGCGTGGGCCTCGGCGGGGCGGCCCGTCGATTGGTGGAGCTTGGCGAGCGACAGCGCCGCGCAACTCGAAGCTGCGCGTGCCTTGCTGCTTTGCGACGGCGATGGCGGTGCGGAACGCTGCCTCCGCCGGGGCCACATTTACCGAATCGCTCCCGAGCAGGATCTCGCCACGAACGCGGTGTAATTCCACATCGAAGGTGCGATGACCGATCTGTTCGGCCTTCTCCCGCGCTTCGTCGAGGATCGCGATCGCGCGGGCGAAATCGGCCGCCCGAGCCTCGCCCTCGGCAAGCCTCGCCTTGAACAGGCCATCGAACACTCGAACGTTTTGTTCACGCAACGATTCTATGCCGCGACGCATGTCCTCGACACCTTCGGCGGGCATGCCGCTCTGAGCTTCACCCAGCCTTCGAGAACCACCCGTTGCGGGCTAAAAAAGTCCAGGCCACTCTCGCGCGCGAGATGTGCGAGCTCACAGGCGTTTAAAATCGGTTTGAGAGATGTCACGACGCATAAGCGCGAACAGGGCGGCATGCAGTTTGCCGAACATGCGAGTCTGGACATGCGTGAGCTTCGCGAGGCGGGCCTGCGCTTCGCCAACGAGGGAAGCCGCGCGCTCGACCCGGCCCAGCGGCCACAATGTGAGCACGAACCAACCTCGAGTTCGGGCGATGCGCTTTCGCGCAGGTTTTCGGCAGCCCGTGCATGGAGCACCTTACGGCGGCTCTTGAGCAGGCTGTCGTAGGCAGCGTCCTGGATCAGCGCGTGCTTGAAGCGGTAGGCCGCTTGCGCTCCATCGCCCTCGACGAACAGAATGTCGGCCTCGGCAAGCCGCTCCAACGACGATCGCAGCGCGCCTTCGTCGAGGCCAGCCACGGATTGGAGCAGCGAATACGAGAATCCGCGGCCCAGCACGGCGCCGATCTGCGCGGTCTCACGCGCCGAGCCGAGCCGATCGAGGCGCGCGGCCAGCGACTGCTGCAAGGTCGGCGGGATCGCTTGCGCGCCGCCCTGTTCGCCGCGCGATGAACAGCGGGACGCCGCCGGTGCGCTCGCTCACCCTTCGACCATGTCCTTGGCCGCGCATGACGCGACGAGAGTATGCGAACCATCTTGCCGATCTGCACGCTATCGGGCGGAGACAGTGAGATCACGCTATGGTGCGACCTCACGCTCCAGGGCCGGCGGAACTCCGGCCGCGCCGTGGCGATGATCAGCAACGGCGCGTGCGCCCCGCGCTCGGCTAACGCGCGCATGAGATCGAGCGAAGTCGGGTCGGCCCGGTGCAGGTCCTCGAAGGCGAGCACGACCGCTTGCGTCCGCGCGGCCGCCAGAATCCATGCCGTCATCGCCGCCAGCTGCCGGCGGCGCAACTCCTCTGGCGCGAGTTTCGCCGCCCGATCCTCTCGCAGGAGGACATCGACCAAAGGCGAGAGCAGGGGCGCGTATTCGGTCGGGTCCAGGCCGATGAGTTCCAGAGTATTCTCGAGGTTGGCCAAGCGTTGTTCCGGGGGCAGGTCTGCGCCGAAGCGGCGCCGGCCCCATTCGGCGATCGGATGCAGCGGAGTATTCTGCAATAGTTGCGACGATGACCATTCGGTCCAAGTGTGCGGCGTCTGGCCGAGGCGGGCGTGAAACTCCTCCATCAGCCTAGACTTGCCCAGGCCAGGCTCCCCGACGATCAGCGCAAGTTGGCCCTCGCCTTTGTGCGCGCGCTCCCAGCGCCGGGCGAGAAGATCGAGCTTCTCCTCGCGCCCCACGAGGGGAGTCAGAACGCGCGCCCCGCCCCGCCGCGCCGGCCGCCGCCCGCGCGCACGACGCGATAGAGCGTCATCGGCGCCGACACGCCCTTGAGTTCTTGTTGGCCGCGCTCTTCGGCCACGAACAGTCCGGCGGTCTGGCGCTGGACCGTAGCTGCAATCAGGATCGAGCCCGGCTCGGCGGCGCCCTGGACGCGCACGGCGATATTGGGCGCGTCGCCGAACACCTCACCGGTCGCGTCGACCACCACTTGCCCGGAATCAAGGCCGATCCGAGCCTGAAGCTCCGAGGCGCCTCTGCTGGCGTTTCTGCCGTTGATCTCGACAAGCGCGCGCTGGATCGCAAGCGCGGCGCGCACGGCGCGTTCAGCGTCGTTCTCTTGCGCCTGCGGATAGCCGAACAGCGCCATCAGACCGTCGCCGAGCTTTTTCAACACATGGCCGCCAAGCCCGGTCACCGCCACCGAGGCCTCGTCGAGATAGGTGTTGACGAGTGTGCGCCAATCCTCGGCGTCGAGCTTCGCAGCCATGCTTGTCGAGCCGACGAGGTCACAGAACATGACTGTGATCGGGCGGCGCTCGGCGGTCGCGGGCGACGATGCAGGCGCGGGGCTAGGCGGCTTGGCGGCGGTTTCCCCGGTCCCGAGAGCCGCGATTGCCTTGAGGAGACGCTTGCGGTGCCCCAATGGCACGCCGATCTTTTCGAGGTCGGCTTCGACCAGGTCGCGAAGGACGCCCACGTCGATCTCATGCTCGCGGAACACGGCTTCGTATTGTCCGAGGTCGATCGCGGTCAGCCACTGGGCGACGTTCATCGTCGTTCCCGCACACGGTTCGATTCTAATGATGGTCCTCGGGAGACCGCGAGTCCAGGCCGGGAGCGTTGGCCGGCCGCTATGGGGTCAATTCGACCCGTTCGCTAAGCAATCAACGAATGGCCGGTATTTGCGCATTTGAGACGTTGGACGCGAGTTGGCTAAGCTGCGGAGACCATGCCCACCGTCTGAAGCCAATGGCGGACAACGGACTCGGCGTCGCGACCTACGCTGAGGAAACGCCCGGACCCCCAGGTCCAGAGCCACGGAAGGCCCAACACGAACGCGCCGGGCACGCTCGTGACCCCGCGTCGATTCACGGGGTAGCCCGAGCCGTCGAAAATCGGCAGCTGGACGTAAGACCAATCGGGCGTGAAGCCGGTCGCCCAGACGATGGCGCCGACGCCGCTTGCGACGAGCTCGAGGCTCTCGGGCTCCTCGCTCGGCGTCCAGACCGGCTGATAGACGGAGCCAGGAGGTGCCTCGATCCCCTTGCTGGCGATGTGCCGATCGATCAATGCGTTGATGCCGTTGTAGACCCGATCCGCTTCGTCGAGATTGGCTTTGAGGTTCGGCTCGAAAAGCATCCGGCCGTCGCGCACGTCGTTCAGGCGCCCATAGAGCGACATGCCCTGCTGCGCGAACGCTCGTAGATCGATGTCCCGTCCCCCGTCGCGTCCGGTCAAATAGTGATTGGTGTCCTGTCGCTTGCGGCCCATACCCTCGTCGGCGACCGTGATCTCATACTGACCGATATCCCTCAGCCAGTCGACGACATCGCGGCCGCGATAGAAGCGCGCGCATCTTGGCGCATTGCCGGTGACGAGGTGCACCTTCCGGCCTTCGAGATGCAGATCCTCGGCGATCTGCGCCCCGGACTGACCGGCCCCGACAACGATCACGGCGCCCGGCGGCAGCGCGGCGGCGTTGCGATATTCGGTCGAGTGAAGCTGGGCGACGGCATCCGGGACCCGCTCGGCGCATCGCGGCCGGTAGGGGTCGCCATATAGGCTCGTCGCCAAAAACACCGCGTCGCCCAAAAAGCGCCCGGCGCTGGTCGTGACAAGGAACAGGTCTTGCTGTCTTTCGACCGCCAGCACCTCGACGCCCTCCTTCACCGACGCGCTCGTCTTGCGGGCGAACCCGTCGAGGTAAGAGAGAATTTCGTGCTTGACCATGAAGCCGTGGGGATCGGATCCCTGGTAAGCGTGCCCAGGCAGCTGGCATTGCCAGTTCGGGGTCACGAGGCAGAACGTATCCCACCGCTCCTCGCGCCATTTGTGCATGACCGACTTCTTCTCGAACACCACATGGTCGACCCCGGCGCGCGAAAGCCAATAGCTCGCCGACAGTCCGGACTGCCCGCCGCCGACGACGATCGCGCCATAACGGCGCTCGATCTTTTGCTCCGTGCTCATCTGGCTTCTCCATCGAGAAACGTTTCGCAGGCGACACGCGCGTCATCCTGCCCCTCGAATTGTGTGGCTGTCGCTTCAATGCGGGCGAGTTGGCCGGGCGCGAGCGAACATGCGTGGCCGTATTTCGCCTCGACCCGCGCCGAGGCGATTTGCAGCGCTTCACGGCCGCGCTTCAGGAAGTCCGGGACGGGATAACTCTCGCCCTCGCGAAGAAAGTCCCTGATGACGAGCGATGGGGAGTAGCAGTTCTCCCGGCGGCCATCAGGCCAGCGGATGACGAAGCGCATCTCAGGCATGGACAGGCTCCCGCATGCGTCGATAGACCGGCAGGTGGCGCTCGGCGACGTCTCGCCAGCCGAACCGCGCGGCGACGACCGGGCCACGCGTGCGAAGTAAGCTTGCGACGTCAGCCCGCAGCGATTGGCGCATCGCTCCTGCGATCGACGACGAATCCGCTGGATCGCACCAGAGCGCGTCGGACGGATCGAGATAGTCGACGAAAGGCGCGATCCGCGAGACCACGACCGGCGTTCCGCTGGCCATCGCCTCGAGCACACAGAGCCCGAAGCCTTCCTTGACCGAAGCAAAAACGAACGCGGAGGCCAGGCGATAAAGTCCTGGCATGACGGAATCAGCGACAGGGCCGAGCAGCGAAATCGCGGAGGCCCCTTCCCCAAGCGCAGTGAGTTCCCGACCGAATGCGGCGTGATAGGCAAGATGATCGAGCAGGCTCGCGCCCCCCGCAATGACCAGATGCGCGTCGGGGTGGGCGCGATGAATCTCGACAAAGGCCTGAAGAATGCGGGTCGTGTTCTTGCGCGCCTCGATGCCGCCGACAGAGAGAAACACGGGGCCTGACCCAAGGCCCAGACGCTCCGTGAGCTCCGCGTCGGATCCGTCGGCATGCGGGGAATATCGGCACATGTCCACGCCGTTGCCACCGACGTCGGCGTCACGTCCGAAGCGCTCGATGAGGTTCTCGCGCCAGAGGCCGCTCACGGCCATCAAGGCGTCCGCTGTCAGGATCGATCGCGTCTGTTTCGCGACGAGACGCGGGTCGGCGAAATCGTCGATGTGATGCACCGTGCGAACGAAGGCGGGGATCAAGCCCTCCTCCTTGAGCGTCGCAAGCGCGTTGGCGCCGATCCCGTCATGCGCGTGATAGAGATCGAAGCCGCGGTTCTCGGGCCGTCGAAACCAGCGGACGTAATCTTCGATGCGCTGCTCGACCATGTCAGCGGTGTCACGCGACGCGGGTTCGACTGGGAAGGCAATGGCGGTGCAACCGGGCTTGCGGAAGAAGCCGCGCCCGGTGGCGTCGGGCGCATGCAGCACAGTCTCAAGGCCGAGGTCTTCGAGCGCCTTGCTGAGGCTCATCGCATGCACGACACCGCCGCGAGGAAGCACGGAATGCGTCAGCATGGCGATGCGAAGCGGGCGGGTCATGCCGCTTGGGCTCCCGCGCCGAACCCCATCAGCCGTTCGGCGCCAAAGTCGCGAAGAAGGGCGCTGCGGCCCTCGGATTGCAGCGTGACCTGGCTTCCCGGTTTGACGGCGCCGATCGAAGCCGCATGCAGCCCGCGCGCGCGGAACAACGAAAGCACGGCCTCAACGTACTGGGGCGCGACGGAGAGGAGAAAGCCGAAGCTCGGAAAAGTCTTGAGCCACCGTTCGAGCGCCACGCCCGGCGGCGGCTCGATGGCGTCGAGGTCGAGCGCGATGGAGACACCAGAGCTTTCGGCGAACATGACCGCCGTGCCGGGAACACCGCCCTGGCTGATGTCCTTTGCGGCGCGCGCAAGGCCTTTCTCGGCAAGCTCGGGCAGCAGCGCTAAATCGGCGCGGAGACGCTCGGGAGGCGCCTCGAGCGCTGCCTGAAAATTGTCGAACGGCTCGCGATAGGCCCCTCGCCTGTCGACGGCGATGATCAGCGCGTCGCCGGGCGCGGCGTCGAAGCTCGTCAGAAGCTGCGCGCCGGCGCGCCCGAGGACAGCGACCGCCAAATGTGTCTCACGATTGTGCAGGTTGGTGTGGCCGCCGACGATCGGAACGCCATAGGCGCCGGCCGCGGCCCGCAAGCCGTCGAGAACGGCCTTCGCTCCCTCTTCGCCCTCAGCCCACACGACGTCGACGACGGCGACGGGACGGCCGCCCATGGCCGCGACGTCGCTCAGGTTGACCATCACGCCGCACCATCCGGCGAACCAGGGATCGGCGTCGACGAATGCGCTGATGAAACCCTCGGCGGCGAAGAGAAGGTGCCCGTCGCCGTCAGGGATCGCCGCGCAGTCGTCGCCGACCGGGATGGCGCCTTGTGCGAGCCCGAGGCGCGCGGCGACGATTCCGATGTCGGCCTTTGCGGCGAGCGCCGGATTGGCTCTCAACCGCTCGGTAAGCGCCGCGAGAGCCGCCGCGTCCATGTCAGGCCGCTTTCCTCAGCGCGACGTAGCCAATCTCCGGGGTGTGGCACGGCGGGTAGAAATCGAGGTTGGCGCGCATCCTCATGTGTGGCCGGCCGTGCAGCTCGACCTCCGCCATCGTCTCCCAGTGCATCGCATGGAAGAGCGGCGCGTTCTGCGCCTGGACATGCGCGAGGAACGTTCGGCAGCCCATCGCATGCGCTGAGGAGACAGCGAGCCTGATCAGGGTCGCGCCGATCGCGCCGATGCGCCTGTACTCGCGGGCGACGGCGAGCCGCGAGCCGCGCCACAGGCCCGGCTCGTCCTCGTGAATGCGCACCGTCCCGACGACCTGGTCGGCAGCAACCCCCAGCATGGACAAGGCCACAAGCGTGGCCGCGTATTCATCGACCGGGTCGCGATCGTCTTGCTCGAACAAACCCTGCTCCCGGCAGAAGACCTCGCGCCTCAGCGCATAGGCGCCTTCCCGCTCCCAGCGCGAGGCGGCGAACTTGACGCGGAACTCGCTTGCGCTGAACCGTTCGAACGGTTCGAAGATCATGACGCCAGCCTCCGCTCGTAGGTCGAGAGCGCCGAGCAGGCGCCGCACTTGCCGCATCCAGCCTTGATGTCAGTGGCCTTGAGTCCGCTTTTCGCGAGCATGGCGGCGAGCGGGTTCAGGATCGCGTGCATGAATTCGGGGGTGGGTCCCGCATGGCTTTCAAGCGGCGTGCCCGAGATCGGCACGAAGGGAACGACGAACGGGTAGACGCCGAGCGCGACGAGCCGCTCGCAGGTCTTGAGGATGGAATCCGCAGAATCGCCGAGGCCCGCGAGGATGTAGGTCGAGACCTGGCCTCGGCCGAAGACAGGAACCGCCGCGGCGAAGGCTTTGAGGTAACGCTCGACGGGAACCTCGGACTTGCCCGGCATGAGTTTACGCCGGAGCTCAGGCGTTACGACCTCGAGATGCATGCCGAGACTGTCGACGCCCGCGCCGGCGAGGCGGTCAAACCAAATGTCGTCGTCGGGGGGCTCGCATTGCGCCTGGATCGGAAGATTGACGGCGGCTTTCACGGCCGCCGCGCTTTCGCAAAGAATTGCCGCGCCGCGATCGCGGCCAGGCGGCGTGCCGGTGGTCATCACCATGTGCCTGACGCCATCGAGCTCGAGCGCCGCGCACGCGACTTCGGCAAGTTGAGCGGGCGTCTTGCGCTCGACGGTCCTGCCCGCCGCGAGCGATTGGCCGATGGCGCAGAACTGGCACGCCTTCGTTCGGCTCAGGTAGCGGATGCAGGTCTGCAGGACCGTGGTCGCCAGAACGTCGCGGCCGTGCAGCGTCGCAATGTGAGAATACGGGACGCCGTCCTCGGTCTTCAGATCGTAAAATCGCGGGCGCTCAGGGAAGCGGGCTTCGGCGACCGCCTGGCCGTCGCGCAGGACGCGGCTCGCGCCAAAGGAATCGGGTTTCTCGATGGCGTAGGGACTCTCGAAGGCGGGCGCGGTATGCACCGGCGCCATGACCGTCATGCCGTCGATCGTCAGCGCTTTATGGTCGGATGGGCCGGCGCCGCCCCGGCGGCTTTCGACGCCCGCTTTCGGATCAGCCAGCCGAACGCCATAGCTCTGCAACTCGTTGATCAGTTGTTCGGTCGGAAGGCTCATGGCCATCTCCTTCGGCGGAAAGCGCAGGCTCGGACGATAGATGCAAAGGGTGGGCCGGACGCTGATCGAGCCGGACGCTGAGGAGTTCGGGGCGCGCGTAATGGCCGACGGAATCCATCATCCGCTTGCGCTTGACGATGAGGGAAAGATCGAGGTCGGCGACGAGAATGCCCTCGCCCTCGGTCAACGGCGGGGCGAGGTGGCGACCCTCGGGCGAGATGATCGCGGTCATGCATCCCCCGCGCAGGCCTCGCTGAAGCGCTTCGTTCGGCGTGATCGAGGCGATCTGCGCTTCGGTGAGCCAGCCTGTGGCGTTGACGACGAAGCAGCCGCTCTCGAGCGCGTGATGCCGGATCGTCACTTCGATCTGCTCGGCGAAGATCGGACCGACCAGGGAGCCCGGAAATTGCGCCGCGTGGATCTCCTCGTGCTGCGCCATCAGCGCGTAGCGGGCGAGCGGGTTGTAATGTTCCCAGCAGGCGAGCGCGCCCACGCGCCCGACAGCGGTATCGACCACGGTCAAGCCCGAGCCGTCGCCCTGGCCCCAGATCATCCGCTCATGGAAGGTCGGCGTGATCTTGCGCCGCTTCAACTTGAGCGCGCCGTCGGCGTCGAACACGAGCTGGGTGTTGTAAAGCGTTCCGTGGTCGCGCTCGTTGATTCCGAGCACGACAACCGCGCCATGCTTGCGCGCCGCCGCGGCGACCCGATCCGTCTCCGAACCGGGCGCCGCGATCGCGTGCTGATAGAGACGGATATGCTCCGCGCCACTTTGAACGGGCGGCGTGACGAAGGAGAAGTATGGGTACCAGGGAACGAAGGTCTCGGGGAAAACGATGAACTCCGCGCCCTTCCCCGCCGCTTCGTCGATCGCCGCGATCACCCGATCAAGCGTCGCCGCGCCGGACGTCAGATCGGGAGCGATCTGCACCGCCGCGGCGCGCACCCTTTGCTTCTTTGCCATCGCGTTCTCGTTTGGATTGGCGGGCCCAAGCCCCGCGTTAGAAGCGTCAGAGCGTCCAGGTGTCGAGGATGAAGGCGTTGTCACGACGATGCAGGAGCACAAGGTCGAGCACGTCGAGCGGGTTGATCGGCCGGATCCCCTCGATCAACGAAGGCTCGCCATGGCCGTAAAGCGCCTGCAGCGCGAAGCGGCAGGCATAAACCTTGCCACCCTCGGAGATGAACTTGGTGATCTGATTGTTGAAGTTTTGAGCGCCCGGGAAGGCTTCGTCGCCGATCTTGGGAAAGCCGCGCTGGACGCCAAGCGTGACGCCTGGCCCGTAGAGCAGAACGGAGGTTTCGAAACCTTTGCGGAGAAGCCGGGTCGCCTGAAGCAAATTGACGAGGCCGATCGAGCCTTCGAAGGCGACGGTGTGGAACGTCACAAGGGCCTTCTCGCCGGGCTGCGCCTTGACGTCCTCGAAAACCTTTTCCTCGTAGTCGACGAATGAGTCGCCTTTCCTGTGCGCTGGATGGGTGACTGCTGGCATCGTGGTTTGGCCTTTCCTTTGCGAGCCGGCCCCTGCGCCGGCGTTGCTGGACCTGTAGCAACGGTCGTGCCATCATCTTTGCGGTCAATGTTAGGGTCAAAATCCCGTGAATCTAGTCAAATTTACAGTCAACTCAGCCCCCATCCGATCAACCGCAGAAATCGAGGCCGGTTTCGAGGGCGTTCCGGCGCCGCAAGTGAAGGCGCCTCGCGTGCAACAATCTCCGGTCAATTCCGGTCGCGAGAGGCCGGCCGTCATGCCATGAGGTCGTGGGCGCCGGTGCTGCAGGGTCGCGAGGGCCCAAAATATCTCGCCATCGCAGATGCGATCGCGGCCGACGTTGCCGCGGGGCGTCTGGCGCCTGGGGATCGCCTGCCGCCGCAAAGAGACTTGGCCGGGCGCCTGGCGCTGGACTTCACCACCGTCGCGCGCGGCTACGTGGAGGCTGGAAAGCGCGGTCTGGTCGAATCCGTTGTCGGTCGCGGCACGTTCGTTCGGCGGCACGCCTCGGTTCGAGGCGACGCCGGCCCACAGCGCTCGCGCGCCGACTTCACGATGAACTTGCCGCCTGAGCCGGACGATCCGGAATTACTTCAGCGGATGAGGGAGGGGTTTGCGAGCGTCGCCGCCGATCTCGAACTCGTTGCTCCGCTACCAGGGCTTCGGCGGATCGCCGATGGACCGCGATGCGGCCGCGAGCTGGCTCGGACGGCGCGCGCTCGTTCCTTCGCAGGAGCGCATATTCCTCGCGCCCGGCGCGCATGGCGCGATGGTCGGCATCTTCAGCTTGCTAGCGCGTGCCGGGGACACCGTGCTCTGCGAGGCGATCACCTATCCCGGCGTACGCTCGATCTGTGCGCAGCTCGGTTTGCAGCTGATCGGGGTGGACATGGACGGCGACGGGATTATCCCAGAGGCGCTCGAGGAGGCCATGCGCCGGCACGCGCCGAAAGCGATCTATCTGAACCCCACTTTACAAAATCCAATGACGATCACGATCCCGGAACGGCGACGCGCCGCGATCTGCTCGCACGCACGCCGTTTCCAGATCCCGATCGTCGAGGACGACGCCTATGGATTCATTCCAACGCATGGCCCCCCGCCCCTCGCCGCCATCGCGCCCGACATCTGCTGGCACATTGCGGGCCTTGCCAAGTGCATCGGCGCCGGCCTGCGTCTGGCTTACGTCGTCGCGCCGGACCCTCCAGCCGCGTGGTCGTTCAACAGCGCGATGCGCGCGCTCTGCGTGATGGCGTCGCCGATCTCCGCGGCGATTGCCACGCGATGGATCAACGACGGCACCGCCGACTCGATCCTGCGATTCATTCGATCGGAAAGCATCGCCAGAGAGCGCATCGCCGCGAAGGCAATGGAGCCTGGCTCGTACCTCTCCGATCCGCTAAGCTTCAACATCTGGTTACCGATGCGCAGCGGCTGGACGCGCTCGGTCTTCGTAAGCCAGACGCGGACGAGCGGCCTTGGCGTCGTTCCAAGCGACGCCTTTGCGGCGAACGGCGCGCCGCCCGAAGCGGTGCGGGTCGGACTGGGGGGGCCGATTACGCGCACTCAGGTCGAGCGCGGGCTGGCGTTCCTATCGCATCTTCTCGACAGGCAACCGGCGTCTGTCGCGACGTAGCCGAGCGTGCGATTCGAGTCTAGCTGTTTCGTCCCGGGCTTTGATGGCGCATTCTTATCGAGTGATTCGAAGGATGCGCTATGGGACAAGTTCTACACGGAAGCGCCACAACGACAGAGGCGGTCCGTCGAGCGATACAACATAGTCAAGCGAGCCTGAGGGCGCTGGCCAAGCGCGACGGCGTCAACCCGAAGACGGTCGCCAAGTGGAAAGCGCGGTCCTCCGTTTCCGACCTGCCGACAGGACCCAAGCAGCCCGATCGACAGTCCTGTCAGCCGAGGAAGAGGCCGTCGTCGTTGCCTTCCGAAGGCATACTTTGCTGCCGCTCGACGACAGCCTGTACGCTCTGCAGCCCACCATCGCGCATCTGACGCGCTCGTCCCTTCACCGGTGTCTGCAACGCAACGGGATCTCCCGGTTGCCGCAGGTCGAAGGCGAAGCCTCCGCCAAACGCAAATTCAAGGCCTATCCAATCGGCTATTTTCATATCGACCTCGCCGAGGTTCGAACCGCGCAAGGCAAGCTCTACCTGCTCGTCGCCATCGACCGAACGTCGAAGTTCGCCTTCGTCGAGATGCGCGGGAAGGTGGCGCGCCGCACCGCGGGGGACTTCCTGCGCCGCCTGATCGCCGCCGTCCCTTACAAGGTCCATACCGTCCTCACCGACAACGGAACCCACTTCACCACGCCAGGCAATACGAGTTCGGCGGCGCCGGACATCAAGGCCGCCCTGGAGGCTGGAGAGCCCGTTTGGGCGCACGCCTTCGAATACGCCTGCGCCCAGAACGACATCGATCACCGGCTGACAAAGCCCAAGCATCCATGGACCAATGGGCAAGTCGAAAGAATGAACCGCACGATCAAGGACGCGACTGTCAAACGCTACTTCTACGACACCCACGACCAGCTGCGAGCCCACCTGCAAAACTTCGTCGACGCCTACAACTTCGCCAGGCAACTCAAAACCCTCAGGGGCCTCACCCCATACGAATTCATCTGCAAAGCCTGGACCTCAGAGCCGCACAGATTCAAAATCAGCCCGCTCCAGCAAATGCCGGGACTAAACAACTAGAATTAGGGTGATCGTGACATCGATATTGCCGCGCGTTGCTTTCGAGTACGGACAAGTCTGGTCTGCTTCCTCCACCATAGCCTGTGCTGCCTCACGGTCGACTCCCGGAAGGCTGACGTTGAGCCGAGCTCGAAGGAAGTACCCGCTGTCCGCCAGGTTGAGATCCACTTCGGCGTCGATGGCTAGGTCAGCAGGCAGACCGACCTTCATTTTACGGGCCGCAATTTCCAGCGCGCTTTCGAAACAGGCCGACCAGCCGGCGGCGAACAGCTGCTCCGGATTCGTGCCTATCCGCGTTGAGCCGGGCGTCGAGAGCCGGACGTCCAGGCGGCCGTCGGAGCTGCGGGACGCGCCGTTTTCGCGGCCGCCGGTGGTGTGGGTTTTCGCCGTGTACAGCAGTTTCCTGCCGGGAGGCGGCGCCGGCGAAGCTCCGGGTTCAGTCATGCTCTGTCGCCCTCTTGTGGATCTATTGCGGACTCGTTGTGGAGGATGCATCCGCCCTTCGATACGCGTAGCGATCGGAACGACGTTCACATCTTGGACGCTAACTACATGGCGGTCATGATCATCTTCCCCTGATGACAAATGAGGTCGACGTGAGATTGAGAGGCGCACTGACATCAGAAGAGGTCGCGCTGAACCGCTCGTTTTGCCGTTGGGAATGGCTCTCGGCGGTCGGAGCGAAAACCTAGCCGCCGGTCAAGGCCTATTTTTTCGAGTCCTTGACCATGAACTGAACATCCGCGGACCCAGCTACGAAAGATTCAGCCAGGAGCCGTTCGACCGCGGCTTTGTCCCGTCCTCGATCAACGAAAGGGTGGGCGGCTTCGTTGCTTTCAAGGATAGCGCCGCGCGGGAACGGGAGCTTCCCTTCGCCGCCTCGTATGCTCGCGAGCTGCACGCCGTGAGATTCAACGTCAGACCAGCGTGTCGCCGCGCTGCGTTCGCGGAGATCGACGCGCGCGCCCTCGGGAACGTCGATATGGTAGGTCTGAATCACCTGTATCCCGGAGCCTTTCCCGGGCGCTTCGGAAGTTTGTATGGGCATGGCCGGGAGTACGCACCAGACGCCGACCGCGACAGCGGCGACAAACATACCACGTCGCGTGGGCGCAGATAATGTCCTCAACATCGACCGCTCTCCCAATATGATCAAGACAGTTCCGCGCGCTTGGGAGAGGCCCGCCGCGCCCACATCGACGGTAGCGACAGCCTCGCGCCTCGGACCCGCGCTGTCGACTTAAGCAGACGCCCCGGGGAAACGCCCGTTTGCGGTTGTGAGCGACTGTGAGCAGTTGCCTTGCGCAACTCGTTACGGCCTGGAGACCCGGCAAGCCGGCGCGGCCCCCCTCCCACCACGTTCGGAGTGTGACGGCCGTCACAGCGGACGATGCGCGACCGCGTTAGTGTTGTCTTAGCGAGTTGAAAGGAATTGCATGATGAAGAGGATTCTGGTCGTAGTGGCCTGTCTCCTCCCGTTCGCGCTAGCCGCGGAAGCAGGCATCAACCGACATTCTCCGGAAGGCGCCGTCAAGGCCGCATACGCTGCCGATGAAGCGGCCATTCAAGGCCGCGGTGACGGCATCATGGGCGATAATACGCTGCGGGCGCGGTTTTTCTCGCGTTCGCTGTTGCGCTCGATCGCGGCTGACGAGATCATCGCCGGCGTGCGCGAGGGGCCGCCCGCCGCCCTCCGCGACCCGTTCAGCGACTTGGCGCCCCACCTTGTCGCCCTCACCGTCGCCCCGATCTCGGAAACTCGCGACAACGCCAAGGTGCTCGCCGAGTTCGCCCGCGGCGACGGCGCGCGGGAGCGGTTGACCTACGCCATGCTGTACGAACGCGGCGAATGGCGCATCGACGACATCGTATACGCCACGCTCGATGGCCAAAGCCATACCCTGCGCGGCATGCTCGCGGCGAACTAGGGCAAACGATTGCTACCGGTCCGTCGCGAACTCAGGCGCGAGAGGAGGCCTAAATCAAGGATGCGTCATAAGGCGTAAGATCCCATTTTAAGATGGGCTGCGGACGCACTGCTTCCGGCGGCGGTCCTTTTCGGGTCGTCCTTGATTTGGTTCTCCTCTCGCGTCGTTCTCTCCGAAAGTCATGGGGCCGGTCAGCGTCTTCGTTCCCATCGGGAACGGCGTCGAGCGAATTTATGCCATCCTTCAAAGCGGGCGCGCCCTTCCGGTCGGCGCTCTGCCGGCCTATGATCTCAGGCGGGGCGAAGGAGGCTGTAATGCGCAGCGGCTTGCGGATCGATCTGGCGGTCTGCGCCGCCTTCGTGCTTGCGCTCATCATTGCCCAAGCGCCGCGTGCGGGCGCGGCGAGCGCGCCGGTTGCGGTCGACGCCGCGATCGTGCTGGCTGCGGACGTATCCCGCAGCATTGACGACGAGGAGTTCGCGCTTGAGCGCCGCGGTTATGCGGACGCGATTAGGAGCCAGCAACTCCTCGATGCGATCTCCACCGGGCCGCACGGCGCGATCGCCCTCGCTTACGTCGAGTGGGCCGGCGATGGCGAAGAGCGGGTAGTGGCCGACTGGGCGGTGATCCGCAACGAGACGGACGCCCGCGCCTTCACGGCCGCGATGACCGCGGCCCCGCGCTCGTTCATCGGCCGGACCGCGATCGGCGGGGCGATCGATTTCTCCTTCGCGCTGTTCGCCGAGAGCGCCTTTGAGGCTACCCGCCGCGTGATCGACATCTCGGGCGATGGAACCAGCAACCAGGGCCGCCTGGTGACCGAAGCGCGTGACGCAGCGCTCGCAGCGGGCGCGGTGATCAACGGGCTCGCCATCTTCAATCGCAAGGCGGCGGCGACGGGCGGCTATCTCGCGATGCATACCAACCCGCCGGGCGGCCTCGCCCAATATTACCGCGACAACGTGATCGGCGGCCCCGGCGCATTCGTCGTGCCGATCGACGATTTCAGAAGCTTCGGCGACGCGATGATGCGCAAACTGGTCAACGAGATCGCCGACGCGCGCCCGCCCGGCCGCTGAGCGGGCCGATAAGCGCCAGTAAACGCAAGCAAACGCAAATAAACGCAAGCAAAATTGCTTTCTTTTGCTTACGTTTATTTTTTCGAATCGTGACTTTTCAATGGGTTACGGCCAATTCAAATAAAAAAATTCCCCTCCCCCTCCTCTCCTCTGCGCAAGACGTGCCGGGCGCGTAGATTGCGCAAATTGCGTTCCCTTTCCTTTCTCGTCGCCGGGTGGCTGCCGTCGGATCTGGTCGATGGGAAAATTATAGCACTAACTTCGATTTTTGCCAAGAAAATGTACTGGCTCTTATAGCGCTAGGTGTTGGAAGTGAAATCTCGGAGCTTCGTGGGCGGGCCGTAAGGCGTCCTGGCCGGGCTTGACCGGCCACCCACGCGTTTCGGCGCAGATAACGACGGCAAGGAGCCCTGAGGTCAAAAAGCGTTGTTTCTGAGGAAACTGCGACCACACGCGGCGCTGCCTGGACCTTTCTCTGAGGCGGCGCGGCGTGGATGGCCGGGACACGCCCGGCCGGGACGGGAGAGGCTCTTTGCGACGAGTCGGAAGCAGCCACCAACAGCCAACGCTATAAGAGCCAAATGTATGGCCCATTTCGCCTGGCGCTGTTGGCGTCTGACGCCTGAACCTGACCGGCGCACCTATAGGTAGTTCTACCTATAGGTAAAACTAACCGGCGGCGGCCCGGTCAGCCCCAATCTCGGGTCGAGTTGGCGAGCGGTCATGTGACCTGAGCCACAAGCCAGACCCTTCGTCCCAACTGACCCTGCGCGCGGTCAACCGGATGTCGCCCGATGCGGTCGCTGCAGGATTTTCGTCACCACGACGACTAAGACCGACCCAGTCTGGACCGCGCTGGTCAGATGGCGGGCGTGCCGGATGTTGACGGATTATGAACATTGATGCATGATATTGCCTAGTTATTCTCTTGGCTAGGTTACGTGTTCATGTCGATTCTCGCCGCCGAACGACAGCAACGGATTCTCGAGCGCCTGAGCTCCGAGGGACGGGTGCTGGCGGCTTCCCTCGCTGACGCCTTTTCGACTTCCGAGGACACGATCCGCCGCGACCTCCGCGATCTCGCGAGGCGTGGCCTTTGTCGGCGCGTCTATGGAGGGGCGCTTCCGGTCTCGCCCGCTTCGAGCCCGGCTCAAGTCCGAGTCGGGGAGGCGATCGACCGCAAGGCGGCGCTGGGCCGATCTTTGGCCGCCCTTGTCGCGCCGGGGTCGTTCGTTTTTATCGATTCGGGCTCGACGAGCCTCGCGGCGGTGAAGGCTTTTCCCGAAGATCTCCGGGTGACGGCGGCGACGCATGATCCGGCGATCGCTGCGGCCTTGTTGTCTAAGCCCGAGGTCGCGCTTTGGCTGATTGGGGGCCGCGTGAGCCGTGAGATCGGCGCGGCTCTCGGAGGTCGGACTTTGGCCGACGTCGAAGCCTTGCGCCCTGAGCTTGCGCTCCTCGGCGTCTGCGCCCTCGACCCTGTAGGGGGAATCGCCGCGTTTGATCCAGAGGACGCCGAGATCAAACGGGCGATTCTGCGCAACTCTGGCCGCGTCGCCGCGGGGATCCTGAACGAGAAGCTCGAAACCAGCGCTCCATTCGCCGTCGGCCGCGCGGAAAGTCTCGACTGTGCGGTCCTGGAAGCGGACGCACCTGAATCCGTCGCCCGCGCATTCGCCGAGCGCGGCGTCAATGTTCTCCGTGCGAAGCCTCCGCAAGCAGGTTAGCCCGCGTCGCCGGCGCCATGTCCAATTCCCAGTTGTTTGCCCACGCCCGGACAACCCAAATGATCGACGCGCGTCTCGAGCTCGCCCCTAATAGAACCGTCGCGCCGCCCTGGCCGCAGCGCCTGGCGACGCTCGGCGTCTTCCTGGCGAACGGCCTCGGAATTGGCGCATGGGCGGCCGCGATCCCGCGGGTCAAGGCGGACCTCGCGCTTTCCGACGCCACGCTTAGCGTCGCGCTCCTGGCTTTTGCCGCTGGCGCGATCGTGGCGATGTCGCTCATGGGCCTTTTCGCCCATCGTCTGCGGAGCGGGCCAGCCTCCATCGTCGCCGGTTTCGCCTTTGCAGCCGCTCTTGCCGCGCTTGGCTTCGCATGGTCGCTGGAGAGCTTGTCCGCCGCGACATTCCTCGCAGGAATGACGAGCGGGGCGATGGACGTCGCAATGAACGCCAACGCGAGCGACGTCGAACGCCGCCGGGGGAGGCCGATCATGTCCTCGTTTCACGCCGCGTTCAGTTCAGGGGGCGCGGCTGGCGCTTTGCTGGGCGGGTGGCTCGGGGAAACGAGACCGGGTTTGGATCTGTTGGGTCCCGCTTTACTCTCGTCGCTGTTTGTCGCTGTCGCCCTTCCGTTTCTCGCGCGTGAGGGCCACGGATTCAGGGGCGCCGCGTTTGCAGCGCCGAGTCGGCGCCTCTTGCCGCTCGCAGCGCTCGCCTTCGTGCTCCTGGCGACAGAAGGCGCGGTCGGCGACTGGAGCGGCACCTATCTCGCGCGCTCGGGCGTCACGCCCGGGGCCGCCGCAGCCGGGTACGTAGCCTTTTCGCTCCTTATGATCATCGGCCGGACGGTCGGCGACGGAATCGTCGACGCCGTGGGACCGCGCGCAACTGTTGGTCTGGGCGCCCTCATCGCCGCGGTGGGACTCGCAGTCGGCGCGGTGTGGCCCGGCCTCGCTGGGGGCGTGATTGGCTTCGGACTGGTTGGCGCGGGTCTAGCCAATGTCATCCCTGTCCTTTTCAGCGTCGCTGGGCGAACCGGGTCGCCGTCGGCGGTTGGCGTCGCCGCCGCCGCGACCTCGGGCTACGCAGGCCTGCTGATCGGGCCGGTCGTCATTGGCGCTGTCGCCTCCGCCGTTGGCCTGCGCTCGGCGATCGTCATGCTGGCGGGCGTGGCGCTGCTTGCGGCCATGTTCGCCTCGTCAAAAGCGGGGGGTCTCGTGCGCGGACGGTGAAGGTGGATCGCCACCCTCTGCCTCGTCCTGAGGGTCGCGCGAAGCGCGACGTCTCGAAGGGCCCTCCAGGCGTTACGGGATTGATGCAGCGAACTGGAGCATCTTCGACGCCCGCCAATGCTGGCGGCTTGAGACATCAGTGGATGAGCAGCCCTAAACGCCGATCGCGTTAGTTGAGAACCCGCTTCGCGTCCGGATAGTCGAGCGAGAATGCCGGGATGGAAACCTCGAAGCTCCGTCCCTCCGGATCGACCATCCCGTACTCGCCGACCATCACTCCGCTCGGCGTGGTCAGCGGACAGCCCGAGGTGTAGCGGAACGACTGCCCCGGCTCGATCGTCGGTTGCTCGCCGACGACGCCGGGTCCGCGCACCTCCTGCTGCCGGCCGGCGGCGTCGGTGATCCGCCAATGTCGCTCGATCAGCGTCACAGATTTGTCGCCGAGATTGACGATCTCAATCGCATAGCGCCAGAAATAACGCTGTTCCTCCGGATCCGAGCGCTCCGGATCGAAGGTCGGCTCGACGGTGACTTTGACCTTATGCGTCACGGCTTCGTACATGCAATCGCCATTCTAGCGGCGCAGATCGCGCCGTCCACTGTCTCCGTGGTTGTGTTCGGCGCCTCGCGTCGCGCGCGTGTTCGAGCGGCCGGATGACGAGCGAAGGCCGCCTCGCAGAGGCTAAGGCGCTGCTCGCGCGGCTCATCGCCTTCGATAGCGTGAGCGACACCTCCAACCTGCCGCTTATCGAGTTTGTCGAAGGCTACCTGCGCGAACATGGGCTGGAATCGAGCCGCGCCCCGAATGCAGGCGGCGACAAGGCGGCGATCCTCGCCACGATCGGGCCTCGCGTCGACGGCGGCGTCGTTCTCTCCGGTCATACCGACGTGGTGCCGGTGGAGGGGCAGCCGTGGTCGAGTTCGCCGTTCGCTTTGCGCGAGGCGTCCGGGCGTCTCTACGGCCGCGGCGCCTGCGACATGAAGGGCTTCGACGCATGCGTGCTGGCGATGGCGCCGGCGTTCCGGGACGCCGGCCTGAAGCGCCCGGCGCACATCGTCATGAGTTACGACGAGGAGACCACCTGCCTCGGCTCGCTCGACATCATCGCCCGTTTCGGCAAGGACGAGCCGCTTCCGGCTGCCGTCATCGTCGGCGAGCCGACGATGATGAAGGTCGCCGATGCGCACAAGAGCGTGGCGACCTTCCGGACGGTGGTTACAGGACACGAGGCCCATTCCGCGCTGCCGGCGCTCGGCGCCAACGCCGTCGCCGCGGCGGCAGATGTAGTGAGCGAGATTGGCCGCCTCGCCCGCGCCTACGAGGAGGGCCCGCTCGACCCCCGCTTCACGCCGCCTTACTCGACCATTCATGTCGGCATGATCCAGGGCGGGACGGCGCGCAACATCCTGGCGCGCGAATGCATGTTCAATTGGGAGTTTCGCGGCCTGCCGGGCGTCACGACCGCCTCGGCGCTGGCCAAGGTGCAGGCGTTCGTTGACGAAGTCGCCTTGCCGAGACTCACGCGCTTCGTGTCGGGCCCGACGATCGCGACGACGATCGAGGTCGACGTTCCCCCGCTCGCCGCCAAGGGGGGCTCTGCGGGCGAGACATTGGCGTTGCGGCTCACCCGCTCCAACAGCCCGATCGCCGTCTCGTTCGCCACCGAGGCCGGCCACTTTCAGGGCGCCGGATTGCCAACCATCGTCTGCGGGCCGGGCTCGATCGACCAAGCGCATAAAGCCGATGAGTTCGTGGAGGAGGCGCAACTCGTCGCGTGTCTCGAATTTCTCGAGCGGCTCGCGGAAAACTTGTCGCGCTAACATATCCCGCCCCGGTTCTGCTCTTGCCGTAGCGCAACGACCCGGGCAGGTTCGATCGTCGCCGCGAATCGCCAGAACTCGCGGCCTTTGGGTCGGGGTTGGGACGGTGAGGCTTCTCGCGCTTATCACTCGGCGCTTGGCCGTCTTTGCGCTGGGCGCCTTCAGCGTCTGGCTGATCGTCTTCGTTTTCCGCTTCACCGACTCGAGGGCGCCGACAATCCTGGCGCTGAGTCTGGCGTACGCGCTCGCGGCTTACGTGATCTTGCCGCGCATCGTCCGCATGAGCCTCAAGATCCTGCAGCGCAAGAGGGTGCCGAGTTTCACTGTCACCGGCGACGGATTCCCGGGGGACCCGGTCAATCTCGTCCTCGTTGGCGAATTCGACAAGCTGCGCGCCGCCTTCGTCGCGGCTGGGTGGACCGAGGCCGATCCGCTGAATCTGAGAAGCTCATGGCGCATGGTCGTGACGTTCGTGCTCAACCGGCCCTATCCGGCCGCGCCGTTCAGCACGCTCTTTCTGTTCGGGCGCGGCCAGGACGTCGGCTTCCAGAAGGCGATCGACATGAGTCCGCGCAAGCGCCATCACGTCCGCTTCTGGTCGCTGAGCCTGGAGCGGAGCGACGAACCGTTGAACAATCCGGAATTCTGGCTGAACGCCGATCGTCCACCCCTTGCCGAACCCGCGCTCTGGGTCGGGGCCGGAACGCGGGACACGGGCCTCTCCTTCACCAAGTTCACCTTCCAATTCACCCACGCGACCGACGACGACGTTAACGCCGAGCGCGATTTTATCATCTCCGAGCTCAAACGGAGCGGCGCTATCGGCGACGTGGTGTGGCGCCGCGCCGGGGAAACGCTTGTCGCCCGCGTCAATCACTACGTGACGGACGGAGATGTGGCGGCGGCGAAACTGAGCTGAGGAAATGAGCCCTATGCGCGACAAGAGAGTAGTCCTGCGCGAGATGGCGCAAGCCGAATGGGCCGCGGCGAGGGCGGAGGCGCGGCGCGCCACCCAATGACGCCCATTTTCGAAACGGCCCGCATGTACAAGAACGGAGCCCCCTCAGACGCGGCTCGGTCGCTGCTTTGGGTGACGGCCTTCGCGCTCGGATAGCAGGCTTTGCTAAGACGCGCTCACCAGCGCCCGCGCCCGCCTGGCTGGTGAATCGTCATGACCTCCACCCGTCCTCTCGGGCCGATCCAGCCGGACATGACCCAGCTTGTCAGGCTGACGACGATCGCAGCGAAGACCGCGGACCAGAAGCCGGCGACCAGGAAGCCCGGGACAAGCCAGGCGACGAGCATGATCATCAACGCGTTGATCACAAGCAGGAATAGCCCGAGCGTGAGCAACGTGATCGGCAGTGTGAGAATGATGATGATCGGGCGCACGAAAGCGTTGACGACGCCAAGCAGGAGCGTGGCGGCGATCAGCGTCCCGGTCGAATTGAACGCGACCAGGCCCATCTTCGAGGCGAGCCAGAGGCCGATGCCGACCACCACTGCGCGAATAAGGAACCCTTCCATGGCGCCCTCCTGTTCAGGCGCTTCATTTAGCGATCGAGGGCGCGATCCGCTAGGGCGGCCGCGATGACAGGCGCGCGCGGACTGGCTATCTATCGCGCGGAGGTTAGCCCCATGTCCGAAGACGCCAACCGCCCGGTCGCCCTGCTTGCCGCCGAGGCGCCGCCGCGCCCATTTCGCACCAACTATCCCGAGCCCTTCGCCTCGCGCATGGCCGGACGGGACAAGCGACCGCTCGGCGACCTGTTCGGGCTCATGAATTTCGGCGTCAACATCACGCGTCTTGCGCCCGGCGGCTCATCGGCTCTGCGCCATGCGCACACGAAACAGGACGAGTTTGTCTACATCCTCGAAGGGCGCCCGACCTTGGTCACCGACGCCGGCCGCGTGGCCCTCGCCCCCGGCATGTGCGCCGGCTTCAAGGCTGGAAGCGGCGATGCTCATTGCCTTGTCAATGAGACCGGCGCGGATGTCGTCTACCTCGAAATCGGCGACCGCACGGCGGGTGACGCCGTGACCTACCCCGACGACGACCTCGCCGTCGTGACGGTCGACGGCCAGCGGCGAATGGCGCACAGGGACAGGACGCCGTACTGAGCGGCGACGGCGCCGCGTTGGGAATTTGGCTGGTCGGCGCGGGCCTGAGCGTCCTGCGGGCTGCGAGGCGCCGCAAACAGCGCGTGGCTCTGCGCCGCCTCGCGGAGAAGGGATCTCTCGAGGGGTTGCGCCTACCCATAGCGCGATTCCCCGAAGCATGGAGGCGCCGCCGTCAGACGCCTGATCAACGGCATATTTCCAGTTGACAGGCCGAGCGGTGAGGCAACATAAGCCTCACCGCAACCCGCTTCGGCCCGCCCGGGGCGTTTTCGTCCGCGAGACTTGATCCTGCGGACATGGGGGAGTGTCCCGAGCGGCAAAGGGGGCGGACTGTAAATCCGCTGGCTAAGCCTTCGTAGGTTCGAGTCCTACCTCCCCCACCAGCCTTTGAGATCAATGCCTTAGATCGAATGAAGGGCCTCGAAAGAGGTCTTTTTCAGGTCGCGCCATGGTGCAAGGCAGCTCGATTGAATTTCAATGAGTTACGCGGAGACAGCGGCGGCTCCCCGCGACATCAGATGCGACATGCGAACCGCGTGAGGGCGCGGAAAGCCCATAAGCGCACAATCGGGAGCGATCGCCCTCTCAACCAGATCCGGGCGCTGCGGCTTGACGCGCGGATCAAGGTGCTGGCCATAGTAGCTGTAAGGCCATCCATAAAACCCTCCGTCTTTCACGGACGTCAGGTAATCCGGGACCAGGTTCGGGCCAATTTCCCGTGCGGTGGTGCCGGCGCCCGCGGAATTCATGCTAGGCGTGTTCCGCAAGCAGGCGCTTTGCCCAAAACGGCGATGTTCGCCGGGACGTCTAACATCGTCAAACCGCCGAAATACGTTGAATTGCGGCGGCCATCTCTTTGCCAAGCCGGACGCTCTCGGAAATCCCTCGATCCTCCGGGTAATAGAAACATGTATCGGCAATCTGAAGCCCCCGAATTGGGGTTTCGATCGGCGGGATCTTGGCCAGGAAGCCCGGCTCGCATATGGGTTGCGCGTACCGGAGGCGCCCGACGGTGGACAATATGATCTCCGCCGGCGTCAAAGCGGGATTCACCCTTTGCAGCAGGCCGAAGGCCTCGCTGAGCAGATCCTCGTCAGGCCATGTGAACCTTTCATGATCCACCGGCATGTAGTAGGGAACATAGACGACAGTCTGGCCGACAGGCCGGAGGTGCGAGAACTCAATAAAGCCTGGCGCCGGAATATCGTCTTCGGTTACGTTCACCCAGAAATGCGGCGTCACCGACCGTCTCAACTTAAACAATACACAACAGATGCCGATATTGTGTATCGCTTCGTATTTGGCCATCCAGTCGGCGGGCAGATCGGGGGCCAATTTGCGCACCAGAGGCGTGGGGATTGTCGAGATGACGGCGTCCGCTGCGAGGAAACCCTCCTTGGTCTGCACCCCGGTGACCCGGCCAGCCTGGGTTACGATTGACTGAGCGGCGCAGGAGAGGCGGATATGTCCGCCAGCTCGACCGATGGCCGTCGCAAGAGCGTCGACCAGCGTTTGACTTCCGCCGTCGATGTAGCCCAACTCTTCGACGAAGAGATTCCGTCGGGATTTTCCGACGCGCTTGATTCGGGTCCAAATCCAGGCCGCCGAAATATTGTCCGCGTATTGGTAGAACTTCCGATCGAACATCGGCTTCCACATCCGGTCATAAACCTCCCGACCGCACCACCGCGTGAGCCAGGAGCGCGCCAATTCCGTCTCGATTGCGTCCCAACGATCCCGACTGATCGAGACGAACGCGAACAGTCCGTAGCGAAGTCTCGAGATTAGACTGAGCTCCGGAAACCGCAGCAGCGATATCGGGTCTCCCCAGGGGTGAAGGCGGCCGCCGGCGAATTGGCCCATAGTGGTCTGGCGCCATCGCAAACTGTCGACGAGCCCGAGCTCATCGAGGAGTTCAAACGTCGACCGGTCAGATTTGCAAACGAAGTGATAGAACCTTTCGATCGATAGACCGTCGAAATCGAAATGCGCGGCCATCCCCCCGGGCACGGCCGCTGCTTCCAAGAGCTCGACGGAATGCCCGGCTTTCGCCGCGTGGTAAGCGGCGGCAAGTCCCATCGGCCCCGAGCCGATGACGATCAATCGAAGCATGAACCCCCGATTCCGCGGAACCTAAAGGAGAGCTGCGGAGATCCGACGATACAATCCTAGGTTGCCAAACCATTAGAGCAATTCGTAGGCCAGCGACGTGATGTTCCAACAACCATTATAACGCCAAACGACCCCCTCCCATTTCAGTTCCAGCGAAGGGGGACGGAGTTTTTCGTGCGCTCACGGCCTTCGCACAAAAAACTGCCAGTCGCCGATCACTTCGGTTGGCTGGTAGGCGGTCCAGACGCGTCGGAAGTCTTCGTTCTCGGAATAAAAGGACAGAAAATCGAAAGGGGCATCAACGTACCGAAGGCCGCTGGCCTGGACGGCCACCATAGCCGGCTTGTAGCGCTCCAGGTCTTCGACCACGAAGCCGGTGGCGAGTTTCTGCAGTCGTTCGGCGCGCGCGCGATCGTCGGAACCGCCTTTCCGCAGCTTCACGATTCCAGGGATCAACCACTGGGCCGGGCTACGCGAACTCCATTGATCATTGACCAGGCCGACCGCATTCATGGCGGGCCAGAGGCTAGTTGAAAAGGCCACCCAGGGTCCGCCCGCCGCGAGTCGGCTCACCGTCCTAGGGTAAGCCGTCGCCAAGTATTGGTCTCTAAGCCGACTTCCTTTGTGTTCGTATTTTATAACTGGCCACAATAACAGGCCCGCCACGGCAAGCAAGATCAGAGGACTCGCCTGTGGAAGTCTAAAGGCCATTCTGTTCCTTCTAAACAAAGAGGGAAGTTCGAATGCGAGAACCGTGGCGATTAACGCGGTCAAGACACGGACAGGCAGGATATGATAAGACCAGCCCTTCCGCTGAATTATTGCAATCACAAGAAACGTCACCGCCGTGATCGCCAGTTGTCTAAGACCAGTCCGCCGCGGACCATCGAGTGGTGTGAGATACAGAGCAAACAAGGTGAATAGCAGTGCGATCTCGGCGCCGCGGAAGTCAGCTATCGTCTTTAGAAAACCCTCCTCCAAAGCAAAATAGACTTGTGTCGCCAGCGCCGTCGACGCGAGCCATCCGGGAAACGCAATAAATACCGTCGCCGCATAGAGTACGGCTGCCAACAGAAAGACAATACTTTCTAGTCCAAATAATATCCTCCAGTCACGGTGCGCCGCCGCCCGCGCCAGTACAAGGATAACCGCGACCAGCAGAAAGAAGGGTTTTATGAGTAGCCCGACCGCGGCTAAAATGAGCGCAATGAGGCAATTGAGGTCAGACGGCGAAGGCCGCTGGGCTTCCCGCGCTGCGAACCAGAGCAAAGCCGGGAGGAAAAGTAGGATGGTCAGATGTTCGCGCTGGCCGAAGTCGTAGCCTGGCAGCAACAGGATTATGGCCAGATAGATGAAAGCCCACAGGGGCCCAGCCGCCGGTTGGTGAGCGAAGAGCCAACGAAGGTAGGGCAGCGCAGCCCACAGGGAAGCGAGTGTTAGCAAGCATACCCAAGCGATGAATCCAACCCAGGAGCCGAGCCCCGTGGCTTGGCCAATCCAGATGCCCGGTGCAGTGAGGAGGACGATCAGCGGCGGGTTGGTCTCCATGATGTCGCTATAGAAGCGACCGCCGGCCAGGAGTATCTTCGCCTCAATAATATAGGACACATCGTCGTGATTTGGAATGAACCAATAGGCCTGGGAAAAGAACGCGAGAACCACAATCGCAAAGGAAGCCAAGATGAAAAAAAGGCTGCGACTTGCGGGCATCCTGCGGGTCAAAATCCAAAGAAATAGAGTTATAAAGATATAGAAGTTAGGTTGGCGTTGCAACCGGCTGCGGGTGGCCCGCGAATTGCGCGCGGCCTGTGAGCCCTTAATTAGCCTGTGGGCGCCGCCTCGTCATTCCGTTTTAAGCTATTGATTTACTTGGTGAGCGCGGTAGGAGTCGAACCCGCGACCCTCTGATTAAAAGTCAGTCCAAAAGTTACTGCGCCGACTGGCCGCGCGGCCTCAATCTGCCAAATTGGCTCGATCCGGGGCAGCTATCTGGCAGGCAGACACAATCGCCAAGTCACAAAGGGTGAGTTTAACCTGTTGAAAGATATGGTGCTGCAAGAGAGGATTGAACTCTCGACCTCTCCCTACCAAGGGGGAGGCCATCGCTTTCTAGGGTTTGCACGCCGTTGCGCCGGTCGAATTTTAGGCCGGAAACTTAGGCGATTTTGTTTGTAAGGCTTTGATAGCGGTTGTTAGCATTTGCGCTCTCGTGGTAGCTAGCCTGGTAGCTAGGCTCGATAGCGGCCCACGACCGAGGTGATTACGCTCAAGACCATCGCCGACCTCAAGCCGAACTCGACCGTATGGGACGAAGGGAAGGGAGCCGTCACGGGGTTTGGGGCCCGTCGCCAGAAAAGCGACGCGGTCGCCTATGTCGTCAAAGGCCGCGCCGCTGACGGCAGGCAGTTCTTTGAAACCATTGGGCGACACGGGGCGTGGATCCCCGGCTTGGCGCGCAACGAGGCCCGACGGATCATCGGCGAATATGCGGAAGGCGGCAATCCGGCGAAAGCGAAACGCGAAGCGCGTCAAGCCCCGACAGTCGCCGAACTCTGCGACCTCTATTTTGACGCCGCCAAGGCAGGCAGACTGTTGACGCGGCGCAGAGCGGCCAAGAAGCCAAGCACCCTCGCTGGCGACAAAGGCCGCATCGAACGGCACATCAAGCTGCTACTGGGCGTGAAGAAAGTCCGCGAAGTGACTCCGACGGACATCGAGCGGTTTCGAGACGGCGTGGCCGAGGGCGCGACGGCGGCGCGTGTCAAGACCGGCAAGCATGGACTTGCGCGCGTGACCGGCGGGCGAGGCACGGCGACGAGACCCTGGGACTATTGGGCGCGATCTTCGCATTTGCCGTTCGCCTTGGACTGCGGCCTGACAATCCGGTTCGCGGCGTCGAACGCCATGCTGACGGCCAACGCGAGCGGCGACTGTCGGACACCGAATATGCGGCGCTGGGCGAAGCTCTGAGGTCGATGCCTGACAGAGCTTGGCCGGGCGCGGTAGCGGCGGCCCGATTTCTTGCGCTGACCGGCTGGCGGCGCGGCGAAATGCTGGCGTTGAAATGGTCGGAAGTTGATCTTGCGACGCGGACGGCACGGCTTGCAGACACGAAGACTGGCGCGTCAATGCGACCATTGTCGCACGCTGCCTGCGACGTGCTGCGTTCACTCCCTCGCCTCGGCGGTCTTGTGTTTCCGGCGTCCAAAGGGACCGACAAGCCGATGCGCGGGTTCCACAAGGTCTGGCTTCGCATCGCAAAGCGAGCCGTGCTCCCGGCAGACGCGACCCCGCACGTGTTGAGGCACAGCTTTGCGTCGGCCGCCGCTGATCTCGCGCTCAGCGAGCTGACGATCGCGATGCTGCTTGGTCATCGCAAGGCCAGCGTAACTTCCCGATACGCGCATCATGCCGACGCCGTGCTGCTGCAAGCCGCCGACCGCGTGGCCAATCGCGTGGCGCAGTTGATGGACGAAGCGCCGCCGACCGCCGAGGTCGTGGAGTTGCGCCCGAGCGCATAACAGCGCCAAGTAATGTGTCATCCTCATCAGTTGACATATACTGGGTGTGTGAGGCTTCACCAAGACGCTGTCCAGGTTTTTACTGATCTGGTGTTGCGTCAAAGCGTGCAGGGTGGTACAAACACCTTGCGAGTTGTTCGCTAGGATGGACGGACCCCGGCAATCGCCGTGAGGTAGGCACAAAGAAGGTTGCGCCCTCCATCGACGTTAATTCTTCCGATCAGGACGCGGGTCGGGTCATTGAGCGCAGGACGCTGAAAGGCGGGACTGCGCCGGGAGGCCCGCATGTCAGACCCGCGCGCGAAGCTGACGAACGAACAGTTGACGGCGGCTTTCAAGAAAATCGGCGTTGTCGTTTCATCCGCCACCATCGACGCATGGGTTGCGGCGGGCGTCCCGACAGACCCGCGCGCCAAATTGCCGCGCAAAAGAATAGCCGCCGCCCTGACGGCTGCGGGCTTCCCCACCTCGCCCGCGACGCTGGGGAGCTTTGCGACGCGAGGCGGCGGGCCGCCCTTTTGCCGTTGGGGGATGTACGCCCTTTACGAGTGGGGCAGCAGCCTTCTGTGGGCGGAGGCGCGGCTGTCCAAGCCACGACGGACGACCAGCGAAGGTCGCGAACTGGACCGCGCCGCCCTCGACGAAAGCGAAGCTCGCCCGAAGGTCCGGTGTCGAACCCGCAAAACGCGCGTCGCGATCGCCGAACATCACTCGACTGCCGCTGAATGAAAGTGCCGCCGTTCGGACTGGAGGCCCGACCGGCGGCGCGAATAGTCATTCTTCGTAAAAGCAGAGGGTGACTACTGCGTTTCGCGGTCGAACGCCAGGCCGGTCGGCGTCGGAAAGGCTCCGATGTCCACGAACGCCCTCCCCGCGCCCTCCGATCCCCGGCAAGCCGTTCCGTGGTCGCGGGAAACGACCGTCCGCGTCACCGAGATGTGGCGGCAAACAAGTTCGGCCGGGGTCATCGCGGCGGCGCTTGGGGTAAGCCGATCAGCCGTCGTCGCCAAGCTGCGCCGACTTCCCGCGCCCACAGTCTCGCTGCGAGCGCCGCCCGCGAAGCCGCGCAAGACCAAGCCCTCGCCACTACCCAAGCTCGTCTGCGAGCCGCGTTGGTTTGAAATCACCGAACTCCGCCCGGGCGTGTGTCGCTATCCGCGCGAGACCGAAAGCGGCTTGCACTTTTGCGGAGGGGCGACGGGTTCGCTGAGTTCGTCGTGGTGTCCAGCCCATAAGCTGATCTGCTGTGCGAGCGATGTGCGGACGCGAGCATGATCCCAGCCGCCCGCGACATCGTCGCCGACCTTGATCGCTGCATCGACGTGCTATCAGATCATCTCGACGGCAGCGTGATCACGCTACTCAAAGTCGCTCGCGTCATAAACGCGCTCAGGGCTGCCGCCGCCTTCCTCCGCGAATTGCCTGAGACGGGGTGCGAAACGTGCGGGCCAAACGGACCCTGCCGGTTCCCGACCTTCTGCTCGCTCGTCGATGCAAGCTACGGCAAGCCCACCGGAGGCGCTCGATGAGCGGCGACCGCCAAAGATCACAAGGGAGGCTCGGCATGAGCAATGTGCGCGGGCCGGACCGAGCCACCAAGGCCCGCATCATTCGGCGCTTCGCGAAGCCGCTTCTGACGCGGAAGCACAACGAGCGCCGCCTCATCGAGGCGTGGAAGCGGCGGCGGCTCGCCCGAAAATCTCACGGGGGAAACACGCGAAAGGACCGATCGCCATGACCGACCCCGGCAAATCCTCACTGGCCAACGGCGACGAGACGGCGCTCGACGAGCTGGTCAAGAGGACGAAGGCGAAGCCGGGCGCTCCATTCTCTGCCATACCCGAACTCGCGGTGCTAAAAAAAGCGAACCGAGGCGCATTTGAAACTCTGCGAAAGCGGCTGAAAGAGGGCGGTTGTCGGGTCACTCAGCTCGACGGCCTTATCGCGGATGAAAACGGCGAGAAGCTGGGGCGCGGCCCTACACACGCGGACATCCTCGTCAATTTGGCGGAGGTCGCCGAGCTGTTCCACACGCCCGACGAGATTGGCTATGCCGATCTTGAAATCGGCGACCATCGCGAAACGTGGCCGGTCAAGTCGCGCGGCTTCCGTCGTTGGCTTCGGCGCCGCTTTTTCGAAGATACTGGCGGCGCTCCGACCAACGAGGCGATGGCGGCGGCGGTTGGCGTTATCGAGGCGAAAGCGGTTCACGCGGCGACGGTGAGGGCGGTGCATGTCCGCGTCGGCGAACTTGACGGCAAAGTTTACCTCGACCTTTGCGACGATAAGTGGCGAGCCATCGAAATCGACAAGGCTGGCTGGCGCATCGTCGAGCGACCGGCAGTTCGCTTTCGCCGCTCGTCAGACATGCGAACGTTGCCCGCGCCTAAACGCAACGGGTCAGTCGGGGGCTTGCGCAAGCTGCTCAACATCGCGGGCAATGAAGATGGGGACGGGAGTTTTGTCCTCGCGGTCGCCTATCTATTGGCTTGTTTGCGGGAGCGCGGCCCTTATCCAATCGTGGTCGTCACAGGCGAGCAAGGCACGGCCAAGTCAACCCGTTCGGCGCTGCTGGCGAGCGTGGTTGACCCGCGACACCCGCGCCTTCGGGGCCTGCCTCGCGATGAGCGAGACTTGTTCGTCGCGGCCCGCACTCGACACATTCTAATCTTCGACAACCTGTCGGGAATTTCGGCCGCCTTGTCGGATGCTCTCTGTCGCATCGCCTCCGGCGCCGGTTTCGGAACGCGAGCTAACTACACCGATGACGAAGAGGTTCTTTTCGACGGCGCTCGTCCAATTATCCTCAACGGGATCGAGGACATCGTAAACCGCCCTGACCTAGCCGACCGCTCAATCTTCTCGACATGCGAACTGATTGACGACGAGGACCGGCTTTCGGAGGCGGAGGTCTGGCGATCATTCGACGCCGCGCATCCCTCCATCTTGGGAGCCTTGCTCGACGCGGTTTCGACCGGTCTTAGGAACGAGGCCGCCATTCGCCCACAGAACTTGCCGCGCATGGCCGACTTCGCGCACTGGGCAATCGCCTGCGAACCAGCTCTGTGGAAGGATGGCGCGTTTATGAGCGCGTACAGCGCCAACATCGCCACCGCCGTCGAGAGCATCGTAGAGGCTACTCCCGTCGCGCTGGCGGTGTGCAATCTCATGGCGGGCAAGACACCTTTGGAGAGGCTGGCCGAGTGGAAAGGAACAGCCTCCGAGTTGCTTGATGTACTGAGCGTGCAGGTGGGCGAGCGAATTTCCCGGTCTGACACGTGGCCCAAGACCCCGCATATCTTGTCTGGCCGCCTTCGCCGCGTCTCTCCGTCCCTTCGCAAACTCGGGATTGATGTGACGCATCAGCCGCGCGCCGATCCTAAAGGCACAAGAATTATCTGTTTGACCAATATACCCTCTCATAGGGCCTCAGAGCCGGGCAAAACAGCGTCAGAAGCGTCAGAGCGTCAGTGGTCGAGTGGTCAGCCTCATGAAATCAATGACATAGCTAATTCCCGCTCTGACGCTCTCTCTGACGCTTCTGACGCTCTCGGGAAAAGATCGTCAGAGAAAAACTCATTAGAAATCAACGCTTCTGACGCTTCTGACGCTTCTGACGCTCTTTCGCCCTACTCTTCGGACCCGCCACACGAGCATATGCCTCCTCCTCTCGCTGACGCTTCTGACGCTCCCGCGCCTCCATTCTCGGCACCGGTTTGCGAGCGCATCGGCCCCGGCACGAGAGGCCAGAAGTGCGACATCTGCGGCTACGCTAATTACGGCGTGGTCAGGGTCAAAGTCGGCGACCGTCAGCACGCATGGCACCTCGCGTGCGCCGCGCCCAAGGCGGTCGTCACTGCGGTGAGGCGGTTGGGCGGCTCGTTCGACGCCGACGGCAACCCCGACCTTACCAAGGTCCGCGATCCGGCAGTCGCCGCTGCGCTGATCGACGCCATCGTCGTCAATGCTGATGCGATCTTCGAACTGTTGCGCCGGGAGGCGCGAGGCCGTCTCCACGTCAGCAACCGGGAGCCGCCATGAGGATGCGCCAAGCTGGGGTTTTGGCGCCTCGAAGGAGCAAACCCATGACCGGCTCACGCCCGACCCTCACCCTGCCGTCGCACTCCGGCCCGATCGCCCCGCCGTCTCGACCCGGCGAGCTGCTTGCCGTCCCCGCCCCCGACGGCCAGCCGCGCGTCAGGTTGCGTATCCGCCTGCCCGATCGCAAACTCAGCGTGGACATCGCGGCCAAGTCGCTGCGCAAGGCGCAGGCGGCGATCCGAGAGGCGGGCGCAGACGCTATCGCGCTCGCGCTGCAAGGTTGCCTTGTCGAGGGCGACGTGATCGCAGAGGCGGGCCTAAGCGCGCAGCCCGGGGCGAGGCACAGTAATGACGCGGAGACGGGGGTGATTGAGCATGGGGTGGGATCGTAGTGAGTGATGAGAGAACGGCGCAGCCGTCTCTCATTGCTCACGAGATCGCGGCCTATGTTTTTGGGGGGTCCTCATGGCGAAACAGCTACTCGAAACAGACCTTAGACCGACCACGCCAACCCCGTCGTCCGAAAATCCGTCGGATGGGGTGACCGAGGCGAGATCGCTGGCGAAGCGGTACATGACTGACGCGATTAGGCTGCTTGCTGGCATCGCGTTTTCGCCTGACAGCGAAGCGGCGTTGCACACGCGGGTGTTGGCGGCGAAGCAGCTCATCGAGGTCGCTGGGATAGCTCCGCCGACCCCCGTTGCGCCGTCGTATGAGGGGGCTGGGAACGGCGGCGGAACCGCATGACCATCCATCGCGATCCGGGTGAGTTCGCTCAACGTGAGCGGCGCAAATATCGGCGTGAGGAGTGGGCCGAACAGACCAAGCTGGCTCAGTTGCTGACGAAGTATCTTGACCCTGCGACGACGTTTTGGACGGTGCTTGAGAACAAGCCGCGCTCGCTTTTGAGCGGCTTGTTGCAGAAGAAGCGGGGGATGCGGAGCGGGCTTCCTGACGTGATGGTGATCTGTTGGAAGGTCGTTTTCATCGAAGTGAAGTCGCGCAGCGGTCGCGCCTCGCGAGCGCAGAAGCGGGTCCGCGAGGAGCTGACAGCGGTCGGCTGCGTCTGGTGGATGGCGAGGAGCGCGCGTGCGGCGCTCATGGCGTTGCATCGCTCGGGCGTTCCGTTTCGGCGGCCGTGGAAGCTGCCTGAGGTGAAGCCGTGGGAGGGACCGTTCGACGGCTCGGAGAAGCGGCTGCCCCAGCATCCGGCGATCGCGGCGCGGCAGCGGGAGTATGCGCGGCGCTGGCGGGAGCGCAAGCGCGCTCGCGCCCCTGAGGCGGGAGCGACGGACCGCGACGAGACCGCCCGCGCGGGCATCGCGACGACTAAGGCCCGGTAGACCCCGGTCACGATCCGCAGTTGGTTCATCGATCCGGTGTGGCGTAGCGTTCTGCCGGGCTGGAAACTCCGCGTCGAATTGATGGGGACCCGGGATATTTGAAGGGTTGCGGCGCGGATGCGCTTCTGTAGCTTGTGCAGGCGAAGGAGCCGCGCCGTCGCCGCTAAGCCTGACGTAACCCCTATTGTGCTATCGCTCGAAACAGAAACAACGACTGTAAGAAGTATTGAAGGAACAAGCAGCGCGTGGCCGCCGACTATATTTTTCAGGGCAGTCTGTTCTCGACCGATTTCCTGCGGGAAACCATAACGAACAGCCCGGACTGGCGCCTCTTTTCCGACGCCGAAATTGACTCTCTTGCTGCCGCCCTTCGAGCCATCTTCAACCGCTTTCCAATAGGGCAACGGCCAAACGAGACACAGACCGAAGATGACCTGATCTGGCCGATCCTTGCCCGACTCGGCTGGACCGTCGAACCTCAAACAGCAGAACCTTGCCGCGCGAGAGGCCGTGAGGACGTTCCAGACGGCGTGCTGTTCCAGGACGCCGACACCAAGGCGCAGGCCAACACCGCGCCGGAAGAGTGGAGGCGCTACGACTTCGGCCTTGCGATCGTCGAATCCAAACGATGGCAGCGTCCGCTTGATCGTCAGTCGGGCCGACGCGGCGAAGAGACTGCCCCGTCAACGCAGATGCTTCGCTATCTGCGCCGCGTCGACGACCTCACCACCGGCAAGCTGCGTTGGGGCATCCTGACCAACGGCGGACGTTGGCGGCTGTACTATCAGGGCGCGCGATCGGTTTCGGAGCAGTTCTTCGAGCTCGACCTGGCCGCGGTGCTCGCCCTCCCCGGCCATGAGGGCGGCCTGTTCGCTCTCGCCGGAAGCGGAGCGCCGTCACTGGCTGCGGGTTTTCGCGCTCGTTTTCAGCCGCACGGCCTTCCTGCCCGACGCCGAGCGATCCGCGCACCTTCCATCAGCGCGCGATCGACGAAGGGCGCTTCTACGAAGAGCGCGTCGCCGAAAACCTCTCCAACCTCGTATTCGGGACGGTTTTCCCGGAGCTTGCGAAAGCGATCGACGCCGCCGCGCCGCACGCACCATTGCAGGAAGTCCGAGAAGCGGCCCTGATCCTTCTCTATCGGCTCCTGTTCATCCTCTATGCCGAGGACCGTAACCTTCTGCCCGTCCGCGAGCGCCGCTACGACGAATACGGCCTGCGGGAGCGCGTGCGCGGCGACGTCGGCCGCCGCAAGGAGGCCAACGACACGTTTTCGGAGACAGCCGCACGATACTGGTCGATCGTCGACGACCTGTGCCGGGCGATCAATGCGGGCGATCGGGTCGATCGGGCTGCCACCTTACAATGGCGGCCTGTTCGACCCGGACAAGACGCCGCTGCTCTCGCCAAATCCGCCTTGGCGACGCGGTCATGGCGGGCGTGATCGACGCCCTGTCGTTCGAGCGCACGGCAGACGGGCGCAAATACATCAATTACCGGGATCTGAGCGTCCAGCAGCTTGGCTCGATCTATGAGCGGTTGCTTGAGCATGAGGTCATCCGCGAAGGCGCAGAGATCGTCATCCGGCCGAACATCTTCGCCCGGAAGGGATCGGGCAGCTACTACACGCCCGACGATCTCGTCCGGCTTATCATCCGCGAAACCATCGGACCCCTTGTGGCGGAGCGCGATCGAAACCTTTGCCGCCAAAGCGCGGGAACTTGACCCAAGCGACCAGAGCGAAGAGCGCGGACTCGGCGATCCTTGCGGGGGTTGATCCGGCCGAGCGCTTACTTGAGCTGAAGATCTGCGACCCCGCCATGGGCTCCGGCCACTTTCTCGTAAGCCTGGTCGACTACCTGGCCGATCAGGTCATCACGGCTATGGCCGAGGCCCAGGCCCTGGTGACATTTGGCGAGTATGTCTCCCCGCTGATCGGCCGGATCGCGGCGATCCGCAGAACCATTCTCCGCAACGCCGAGGAGCGCGGCTGGACCATCGATCCAGAGCAACTCGACGATCGCCATATCGTCCGCCGCATGGTGCTCAAACGCTGCATCTACGGCGTCGACAAAAACCTCATGGCGGTCGAACTCGCCAAGGTGTCTTTGTGGCTGCACACCTTCACCGTCGGCGCGCCGCTCTCGTTTCTTGACCACCATTTGCGCTGCGGCGACAGCCTGTTCGGGAACTGGGTCAGGAAAGGCATAGACAAGGCCGTCTCATACGGCAGCCCCTTGCTGCTCCGCAGCCCCATAAAACGCGCCACAGGCTCCGCCGCCTCGATGCAGACTATCGAGGGCCTGACCGACGCCGAGATCGCCGAAGCGCATCGCTCCGCCGACATCTTCACCGGCGTCCAGGACATGACCGCCGAACTCGATGCGTTCCTTTCCCTGCTGCACGCCCTGGATTGGGTCATCAAGAACCGCGCGGATAAAGGTGCGATCCGCGTGTTTTTCGACGGCCAGTTTGGCGACCCCATTCAAGTGGCGCGCGGGGCGGATATTGCCGAGGTCGCAGGGACGGTCAGAACGGCGGAAGCCGCAGGGGGGCGCAGCCGAGCTGACCGGAGCGCCGAGGCGGCGGCAGATCGCGTCGAAACCGCCAGACGGCTGGTTCTGGAAGCGCGGCAACTGGCCGGGGAAGAGCGGTTCTTTAATTGGCAGGTCATGTTCCCCGGCGTCTGGTCGGATTGGGAGGAAGAGGGCCTGCGTGGGGGTTTTGACGCCGTTATCGGCAATCCGCCGTGGGACCGGATGAAGCTGCAACAGGTCGAATGGTTCGTGGCGCGGCGTAGAGACATCGCGCTGGCACAACGCGCAGCTGATCGGAAGCGTATGGTGGCGGAACTCGAAGCTACCGCCGACCCACTGGCGGCCGACTTCGCAAAGGCGGACGCTCGCGCCGTCGCGGCTGCCCGGATGGCGCGAACTGGTGGGGACTATCCCGCGCTATCGGGCGGCGAAATCAATCTCTATTCTCTGTTTGTTGAGCGCGCCGTGGCCTTAGTGAAGCCGTCGGGTTTTGTCGGGCTCGTTACCCCGATCGGCATTGGGACCGACAAAACGTCAGCTGAATTCTTCTCGTCGATGGCCGAGACGGGGAGAGTGAAGACGTTCCTCGCCTTTGAAAATAAGCGAGGTTGGCTTTTCAAAGATGTTCACCATGAAGACCAGCCGACAGTGATCGTCCTTGCAAAAGACGAGGGAGCTTACACCGACTTTTCCTTCGGTGTGAAGCTCCACGGTATACCAGACGAGGAATATAAACGGGCTCATGGAATGACGGGGGCTACCTGTCGGCGCATCAACCCAAACACTGGTACAATACCTATTTTTAGATCGGCTAGAGACGCGGAAATTACTTCTGGCATCTACTCTCGCGCGCCGATCCTGGTTGACCGATCCGAAACGGCGCCAGTTCGGGCTTGGCCTGTACGCTACGCGACAATGTTTCACATGACGAGCCGGTCGTCGCTATTTCGACGAAGGGATGAACTCGAAGAGAAGGAAGCGGCCTTCCCGATCGGCGGCCGCGTTTGGGACAGCGCAGGGGGTCGCTGGTATCCTCTCTACGAAGGGAAGATGATTAGCATCTACAATCACCGCTATGCGAGCGTGGCCGTCAATGCAAATAATGTTAGCGGTCAGGGCGTAGCTGTTCATTCTTCAATTGAGGAGTTGAGCAATCCTGCCTTTGTCAATGAACCAAGATATTGGGTTCTCTGCTCGAACATACCCTATGATAAGGACTTCGTGCTATCCTTCAATGACATCTACAATACGAATAATAGCCGAAGCCTGATCGGAGCTCTCGTGCCTTTCGCCGCGTATGGCAATAAGCTTCCTATCCTAATGCCTGATAACGATGCCGACGTTTCGGTTTCTTCACTTTTGCTTGCAAACCTAAATAGCGTTATTTGCGATTATGTGGCTCGCCAGAAGATACAAAGCCGCAACCTCAACAAATATATTCTTGAACAGATACCGGTCATCCCGCGCGAGCGCTTTGATGAAGTCAGTTTTGGCGCAAAGACGGCTAAGAGACTGGTTTGCGAGACCGTGCTGGAACTGACCTACACGGCCCACGACATGGCTGCGTTCGCCCGCGACATGGACTACGTCGACAAGGCGGGTCAAGTGAAGCCCCCCTTTGCCTGGGACGAAGAGCGCCGTCTGAAACTCAGGGCCAAGCTCGACGCGGTTTATTTTCACCTGTACGGCCTCACCGACCGCGACCACGTGCGCTACATCTATTCGACCTTCCCGACCGTCGAACGCGAGGAAACGGAAGCCTACGGACGCTACCGGTCCCGCGAACTCTGCCTTGCCTACATGAGCGCCCTCGCAGCGGGCGACCCGGACGCGGACATCAACCTATAATGTTTAGCGCACCTTCGGTTGAGTGATGGGCGGCGAGCGATTGCGACCGCAAAATCGCGGAAGGCCCCCAAAAATTTTTTAGGCGAATTTTTCTTTCCAAAAACTTCCAGCCTGCTGCGCAAGCGTTGCACTCGCAGGACCCGGAGACGTTCTGCGGGACCTCCTTCATATGTTCCGATTTCAAGAATAATAGGCGCTCGCCACGGTGTTTCAGAACGACGTAAGTATAATTAGCCTTCGACGGAGGGTCATAGCCATCAATATCTACACTCGCTCATTATTACTAACTGTGTATTTAGTTATACTCAGATTTTCTGTCAGCCTTACTGTTTGACGTGGTCGCACGGTTCGGTCGGGCAGTCGAGGGATGAGGTTGAGGTCCGGCGAGACCCTACCCGGCCAATCCCGCGGTGTGAGCGAAGGGTGCCCTGTCATCGACCGTTTGTCGCCCTCGGTCGATCCCATTGGCCGCGAGCCGTTCCGTCAGGCGGCAGAAGCGGCTCTCGCTGGCCTTCCTCCCGCAATGGTCGGCCCCGGCACTATCTACGGGGGGTCGAACTGGTGTGGCGTGTGTTCTTCCGTCCGGTCGAAGCGCAGAAGGCGGGATGGGCCTTTGCGCCGAACCGGCGCGTTCGGGTCTGACAGCCATGCGAAGGGGAGCTGGACGGCACGCTGGTAGCTATGTGGTAGCTAGGTAATCCGACGCTCTTGGGCTCGTCCGTTAAGTCTTTGATTAAATGGTGCTGCAAGAGAGGATTGAACTCTCGACCTCTCCCTTACCAAGGGAGTGCTCTACCACTGAGCTACTGCAGCATCCAAAGGACGCCTCAAAGAGCGCTCCGGCTTCCTGCCATAGCAAAGAGGACGTGGCAAGGCGGCCCGAGGCGCCCGTAGACCCTCCCGGCGGTTCAAGCCGACCCTTATCGCAAGGGCGCCGCCCCGGGAGGCCTCACCTGACCGAATCTTTCGACGGCCACGAAGCGCGGTGAGGCGGCAAAGATTGTGCGACAGTCGGTTAACTAAATTCAGAAGCCATGCTATATGTTTTCACTTGGACCAATGCTATGCGCCTTGTCCGGCGCCAGCGAGCGCGAAGGAGAACGAGATGAAAGCAGCCATCGAAGCGCTTGAGCCCGAGACTCCGCGGGGACCAGTTTTTTTATTTTAAATCGCCGGTAAGCCATTGAAAAGGCTCAATTCGCAAAAATAAACGCTAGTAAAGGCCAGCAAATTTACTGGCGCTTACTCGCATTTATTGGCGTCTATTGGCGTTTACTGGAACGGGCTCGGCGCTCGAGGTCGAGACCGCACGTCCGGACTTCGATACGGGCGTTTCGAACGAGGGCCGGCTCGACGCGCGCGTCGTCATCGATCGACCAGCAGGTAGTTTTTCAGCAAATACGTCAGGCCCCGGGTCCACGATTCATCGGTGTCGCCGCGAATGTCGACGCTGCGGACGAACGCCAGTTTTCCGGCCGCAACATCGGCCATGTAGACGTTGATGTTGAGGATGAGATCCGAGACCTTCTGGACCACGATCCATGCGGCGTAATCGGCGCCGAGCTCTTTGCCGTAGCCGAACTCGCAGCCGCCGCAGGACCCAATTGCAGGGCCAGCGTCGATTTTCGCTTGCGCGTCTGTGGGGACCGGCACAATCCGATACCGGCCAGAGGCTTCGAGCGTTGCTTTGAAGAGGGATGCAGTTGACGCGAGGCGAGCCCGCTCCGCATTGGTCGTCGGCTCCAAATCTGCGTGATCGTTGAGGAATTCTATGTTGAGCAAGGCGACGCTCTTGACCGAATCGTCTGGCGCGGCCGTCGCCGTCGAGCGAGGGTCAATGGCGATGGACGCCACAATCAGGAATGCTGCAACCCCGAATGCGACAAGCGCCGCGCGACCGGCGGCGAGCAGACTTTGGCGTCTGCAAAGGGGCCAGCCACAGCGAGAATGGGCGACGATGCCGGATCTCGCTTCGGCTTCGGAACCTCTCATCGCCTCATTCCCTTCCAGGAGAACTTCGCCGCATGTTGGCGGCGGATCCGGATTGCGGCTGCGTCGGGCTTGTCCGGTCGGCCGGGCCATCGCAGTATAAGCTCGAGTCCGGCGTTGTCGGGTATTGCGTCCGCACAAAATCAGGAGGAGCGCCCATGCCTGCAGGGTCCACGCGGTCGCTCCTGGCCGCCTCGTTCGCCGTCGCGGGGCTGGCCGGCTTGGCTACGGACGCGACCGCGCAGATTCCCGGCGACACAATCAAGATCGGCGTGTTGAGCGACTTCTCCGGTCCTTTCGCCGATCAGGTCGGCAAGGGGTCGCTGGTTGGCGCTCAATTGGCGGCCGAGGACTTCGCCAAGGAAGCGGGCGGCCTTAAAGTCGAGGTCATTTTCGCTGATCATCAGAACAAGCCCGACATCGGAGTCGCGATTGCAAGGCGATGGGTGGACCAGGAGGGCGTGGACGCGATCGTCGACCTCGCCAATTCCGGCGTCGGTCTCGCCGTCAACACCCTGATGCGGGAAAAGAACCGCGCCATGCTTGCGTCGGCGACCGCGACCTCCGACCTGACTGGAAAATTCTGTCAACCGACCACCGTCCAATGGGCTCTCGACACCTGGGCGCTCGGAAGCGCGGTCGGCCGCACGATCACCAAAATGGGCGGCGCGACCTGGTTCTTCATCAGCTTCGACTATGCTCTCGGCAAGGCTTTGCAACGCGACGCGAGTGAAGCGATCGTCAAGGCGGGCGGCTCGGTGCTGGGTTCGGTCTCCCATCCGCTCGGCGCAACCGACTTCGGCTCCTACCTGCTACAGGCGCAAGCCTCGGGCGCCAAAGTGATCGCTCTCGCCGACACCGGCGCCGACGCGATCAACGCCATTCGACAAGCGGCGGAGTTCCAGATTGTCGGGCCCGACAGGCGGCTCGCGGCGCTCTTCCTGCAGATCACCGATATCGATGCGCTCGGACTGAACGCGGCCCAGGGCCTTATCCTATCCGAAGCGTTCTATTGGGATCTCAACGATTCGACTCGCGCCTTTAGCGCGCGCTTCGCCGAGCGGATGGGCGGCAAGATGCCGACCGAGGACCAGGCGGCCGCCTATTCGGCGACACTGGCTTATCTGCGCGCCGTCAAGACGGCGGGAACCATCGAAGGCGACCGGGTCCTGACTGAGATGAAGAAGTCGCCGATCGACGATCCGCTATTCGGCCATGTCGTCGTGCGCGCCGACGGCCGCGCGACGCACGCGATGTACGTGTTCAAGGTCAAATCGCCGGAGCAATCGAAGAGCCGGTTTGACGTCTACGATCTGATCGAGACGATCCCGCCTGAGACGGCCTTTCGGCCACTCGGCCAAGGCGGCTGCCCGCTCGTGAAGTGACTGGGCCTGGACGGGCCGCCGGAGCGCTGCTGTTATGAGAAGGACATGCCATCGACGTCGGGCGCCTGCGGCGGTTCCCGCAGGCCAGCGCCGCCGCCTGCTGATCGGAGGAAGTCATGAGCGAAGAATTCGAAAGAGCGCGTCTATGAAACAAGCGAGATCGAGGCGCGGCTCAAACGCGAACTCCCACATTGGCGCTACGAAAACGGCTGGATCCGACGGACTTTTCGCACCTCGAGTTGGAAGGGCACGCTCATGGTGATCAACGCGGTCGGCCACCTCGCGGAGGCCGCCTGGCACCATCCCGATATCGCCGCGTCCTACGCGTGGGTCGAGGTAAAATTACAAAACCATAGCGCGAAGGGAATCACCGACAAGGACTTCGAACTGGCGCGCAAGATTGAGGACTTCATCTCATGGCGTCCCGGCAAGGAGGGCGGCGCGCTCGAAGGGACGCCCACCGGCGACCAGCGGTTCGCCTACATCAAATATGATGACAAGTGACCCTATCGTCATTGCGAACAGTGGAAACGTCGGGCGCCCCCTACAGCTCTGGATCGCCGCGTCGCCATAGCCGGTCGAAAGACGAGCGTCTTTTGACGCCCCATGGCTCCTCGCATCACGGTTCAACGTGACAGAAGACCGCGGCCCGCCCACGCAGACGTCTTGGATTAATTTAAAATGGCGCGCCGTCTCGCCTGGAGGGCAGGGCTGATTCAGCCCGCCTCCCGCAGGGCCTCGATTCGCGCGACGATCGCTTGGCTCTCCTTGTTGCTCATCGTCGTCCGCGGGTTCGCAACCCGAATCTCGCCCACCACATGCGCTGGACGCGGGGAAAGAACGAAGATGCGATCGGCGACAGCGACCGCCTCGTCGACGTCGTGCGTGACGAGCACGGTGATCATGCCGCTGCTCTCGACGAGCTTCGCCAGATCGCCCTGCAACTGTCTGGCGAGCGGCGCGTCGAGCGAGACGAACGGCTCGTCGAGCAAAAGCAAGGTCGGGCGAACGGCGAACGCACGGGCCAGCGCTGCGCGACGCGCTAAGCCGATCGAGAGCTCGCCGGGAAAATGGGTACGGTGCGAGGAGAGGCCAAGCGCCGCGAACAGAGCGGCGACTTCGGGTTCGCTTGCGTCGGGCGCGGCTAGCCGCACATTGTCCTCGACGCTGCGCCACGGCAGGAGCCGCGGCTCTTGGAACACCATGCCCACTCGACCATGCGCCGGGACGTGGACCGAACCGTCGAAATTGCGGTCGAGGCCGGCGAGAATGCGCATCAAGGTCGACTTGCCACAGCCGGACGGTCCGATCAGCGCGCCGGTCTCGCCTTCCTCGAGCGCGAACGAAAGATCGGCGATGACCGGAGCGCTGTGTCCCGAGGCGGTGCGGAAGGATTTTTTCGCGACGCGCGCTTCAAGCCGCGCGCGGTCGCCAACGGGAGACATGACGTTCAAGGGGTTGCACCGCGAGCGTTTCAATGATGAGCATGATCGCCGTGAATGGCAAAGCGTAGGCTAGCAGCAGCGGGACGTCGAACAGCTGGAACGCGGTATTGATTTCGAACCCGACGCCATTGGGTCGCCCCATCAGTTCGACTACCAGCACGATTTTCCAGACAAGCGACAGGCCCGCCCGTGTCGCCGCGGCGAAATAGGGCGCGAGCTGTGGCGCGACGACATGGACGAGCCGCTTCAGCGGCGACAACCGGAACACATGCGCCATTTCGTCGAGCCTTGTGTCGAGCACGCGCACGCCCTCGCGTATGGTCACGACGGTGACAGGCAGTTTGTTGAGCGCCACCGCGCCGATCGCCGCGGCTTCGTTGAGACCGACCCAGATGTAAGCAAGGACGATGATGACCAGCGCCGGCAGATTCAAAAGCACGATGATCCAGGGGTCAGCCGCGCGATCAAACAGCGCGTTGCGCCCCATCGCATAGCCAATCGCCGAGCCGGCCGCCATCGCCAGCAGGAAGGCCGCGGCGACGCGAGCGAGCGTTACGCCGAGCGCCGTGAACAGCGCCCCCGACGCGGCCTCGGACCGCATCGTCGTGAGCACCGCCACCGGACCTGGAAGCAACCGTGGGTCGGCGAAATGCGCAGCGATTTGCCACACACAAATAAGCGCGACCAGCGAAATGAGCCGCGTGATCACGCCCTATTCGCTCGTCATGGGATCGTAGAAGAGACCGGCGTCGAGGTCCTTGGCCTTGCCGACCAGCGCCTCCCCGCCGAGCTCCGCCAATCGGCGATAGAGAAGGCGTGCGTCTGCGGCCTGCTCGGCGATGGTTCGTTTCGGCACGCCTTCGAGGTAGCGCTGGCGATAGACGGCGAGCGCGGCGTCGTCTTTCAAGCGGAGCCTGGCCTTGATCGGGGCCCATGCGCTCGGGTCTTCGGCCAAGATTTTGCGCGCCTCCGCCGCGGCGGCGAAATAGCGGCGGAGAACATCCTTGTGCGAAGCCGCGAAGGCCTCGCTGAACACGTAGCCGGTCATCGGCACCGGGCCGGTTGCGCCAAGCGCCTTCTCGACATCGGACATTTCAATCGCGCGGCGGAAGCCACGCCCCTCAAGATCGGCGGAGAAGTTCCAGTATTCGAGCGCAGCCTCGGTCTCGCCCTGGACGAGCTTCTCAGCGATGAGCGGCGGCGCGCCATATGATGGGTGCGCGTCCTTGGCGAGGTCGAGCCCAGAGCTTAGCGCGACCGCCCGCAGCAAAATCCAGCTCTTGTCGAGCGGTCCGCCGGCGACGCCAATAGATCGGCCGTCGAGATCGGCGACCGTATGGATCGGCGAATCCTTCGGCGCCATCACGGCGCCCAGCGTGGTCGAATATGGCGTGAACAGGAGCTTGTCGCCGAGCGCTCGTTCACGCGCCGCCCAAAGCCAGTCCTCAGCGACCATGTCGGCGGCGCCGCCCATCAGGGCGATTTTGGCCGCATCGGTGGACGCAAGCTCGATCGTCTCGATGTCGAGATTGGCCGCCTTGTCGAGCCCCTGCGCTTTGATCAGTTCGATTTCCCAAGCGGCCGTTCCGGTTTTCTGGACGGCGATGCGCAAGGGGTCGGCGGCTTCGGCGCCCGGGGCCAGGCAGGCGCTCGCGGCGACAGCGACGGCGGCGAGGAGCATGCATTTGATCATGGGCGTTCTCCAGGCTCTGCCGCGCATCAGCCGCCCCGGCGCATCAGCATGCCGCGGGCCGGATCGTAGGCGATCACCGCGGCGCCCAGGAACGCGGCTGTACAACCGGCCACGACTCCAAGCGCCAACCAGTTGACCTGCTGGTAGAAGGCGAAGCGAACTAACTCGACCGAATAGGTGAAGGGATTAAGCCGGCAGACGGTCGCCAGCCACGGACTTCCTTCTTGCACGCGCCATAGCGGATAGAGGGCCGAGGACGCGAAAAACATCGGGAAAATGACGAAGTTCATCACCCCCGCGAAATTCTCGAGTTGCTTGATGAGCGACGACAACAGCATGCCGAGCGCGCCAAGCATCAGGCCGGAAAGCGCCAGCGCCGGCAGCACCGTCAGATAGCCCGACCAGGTCGGCGGCTCGATCTCCCAGAAATAGGCGACCACAAGAAAGGCATAGACTTGCAGAATTGAAACCGCGACGCCCGCGATCAGCTTCGAGGTTAAGAGAAACCAGCGCGGGGCGGGGCTGACCAACAGCATGCGCATGCTGCCCATTTCGCGGTCGTAGACCATCGACAGCGAGGACTGCATGCCGTTGAAGAGCTGGATCATCGCGATCAGTCCCGGCGTGATGTAGACCTCGTAAAGAACATAGGTGTCGTAGGGCGGCATGATCGATACGCCCAAAGTCTGTCGGAATCCGGCGGCGAAGATGAACAGCCAGACCATCGGTCGCACCAGCGCGGAGATGAAGCGCTCGCGCTGGTGAAGAAAGCGCAGGCTCTCCCGCCATACGATGCCGTGGAGGCAGATCAGGCGCTGCGTCCAGCCAAACGGCCGCTCGCTGTCGAGGACGGCCTCGCTCACCATTCGCCTCCTTCACCGCCGCCGCCGGTCAATGACGTGAACGCCTCGCCGATCGAATGCGCGCCCGCGGCGTCCACAACCGAACGGCAGGGGCCGTCGGCGAGCACGCGCCCCTTGTGCAGCACGATTACATGATCGTCGTCGCGGATCTCGTCGACGAGGTGGGTCGCCCAGAGGACGCCTATTCCCTCCTGGGCGACGAGGCCTCGCACAACCTCGAGAATCCCGGCGCGCGCTTTGATGTCGAGCCCCGCGGTCGGCTCGTCGAGCAGCATCATGCGCGGCCGGTGCAGGAGCGCGCGTGCGATCTCGACCCGCCGCATCTGACCGCCGGAAAGAAAGCGCACCTTGTCGCCGACCCGGTCGGCGAGACCGACGCGGGCGAGTTGCATCGCCGCTCGCTCGCGCGTTTCACGCCGGCCGATACCGTGCAGGGCGCCGTGATAGGCGAGATTCTGGGCGACGCTGAGATCGGGATCCAGCGTGCGCTGCTGAAACACGACGCCAAGCCGCGTGAGAGCGGCGCCGCTCTCACGCGCGACATCCCGGCCGAAAATGCGCACCGCCCCCGATCGGCTTACATAAAGATGCGTGATCACCGAGAACAGCGTACTCTTGCCCGCGCCGTTCAAGCCCAAAAGTACGGTGAAACTCGCCGGCGCGATGTCGAAGCTTACCTCATCCAGGGCAACCCGGGCTCCATAAGCGTGCGACACCTTGTCGACCGAGAGCGCGCTGACAGCCGCCTTCGGCGTCACATCGGCAACGATAGTCATTGTTTCGAGATCGCGACGCCCCAAGGAAACGAACCGACCGCAATCGATTTGATCACCTTCAGCGCGGCCACATCGATGACCGAGACGTCATTCGAGACGCCATTGGTCGTCAGAAGATACTTGCCATCGGGCGTCAGCTCCAGTTGCCAGACGCGCTGTCCGACCAGCAAATACTTAAGAACCTGCTTGGTCGCCGCATCGATGACGGCTACGCGATTGGCGGGCCCCAGCGCGATGAAAGCCAGTTTGCCGTCGGCGCTGAAACGCACCCCGACCGGTTGGATCTGCTCCTTCGCGAGTCCGGGCACCTCGAACGCGATCTTCTGCTTAATGACGTGCCCGATCGGATCGATGACGCTGACCGTCCCGCCGACCTCGGACGACACCCACAGCTCCGAGCCGTCCTTGTTGTACTCGGCGTAGCGCGGGCGGGGATCGACGAGAATGTTCGCCACCATCTTCTTGTTCCGCCAGTCGATGAGATGGGCCATGCTCGTCGTTTCGGAGGTGTTGACGACGATCGAGCCGTCGGGACTGACCGCCACTCCCTCAGGTTCGACGCCAACTGGAAATTCGCTGACCACCTTGCGGGTCGCGATGTCGATTGCGGTCAACAGCGCGTCGTTTTCGTTGGCGACGAAGACAAGCTTCCCATCCGGACTCACGCGCAATTGCTCCGGGTCGGGCCCGGACGGCAGTTCGCCGACCTCCTTCAAGGTCTTTGTGTCGATAACCGCAATCGTATCGTCGTCGCCCAGGGCGACGAACATCAGCGCGTCGTCCTTGCTCAACGCTATGCCGCGCGGCCTCTGGCCAACCTTGACGGTGTGCGTGACCTCAAGCTTATCGAGATCGATGACCGAGATCGAATTGCCCTTCTCGTTGGTGATATAGGCTGTCATCGCCTGGGTCGGACCGGAAAGGGCGCCAAGGCCCGTCAGAAGGGCGAGCGCGGCGCCGCAGCGCGCGATGCGTTTCATTGAAGTTTGCATTTTGTCTCCGGCCTGTCGAAGCCGAGGGTGTCCAGTGTGGACGTCTGATGCAGGAAGCCTTCCTGGGGTGAGACCGAGACCGTGCCCCGGCCGTCGGTGAGCAGGATCGGCTGACGCAGCTGTTGGTTCCAGTCGCGCACGGTGAGTCCCTGTCCTTTGAACGCGCCTAGGGCGAAGCTCGGCGACAGAAGATCGTTATGTATCGCCTTTGGGTCGGCCGATTTGGTGTGCGCGACCGCGTCGCCGATCAGCCGCATGGCTTCCCAGGCCTGGTTGTCACGCGCATTCATGCCGGCGCTTGAACAGGCGCTCAAAGCGGTTCTGCAACTGGACGGCGCCCCAGAATTCGTGGGAGGGATCCCAGCTCACGGGCCGCAATCCTGCCGAGCCGACGACCGGTCGGGGATCCCAGGTGCGAAATGGCAGAAAGCCGGCGAAAACCTCGCTTTCGTCGGCCGCGACGAGCACGTCATAGTCGGGGGCGTTTTGGGTGAACACCGGCATCTGCCGCTGAACCTGGACGCTGCCGGAATCCGAGCGCCGCCCCCCGCCAGTGTCCTGGTACACCCGCTCCTCGACGATCTTCGCGCCGAATTTCTTAGCGGATCGTCGATAAGCTTCCGCAAGCAGTTGGTCCTCCGGATGCGATCCGACCACCAGGAGCCAGCGTCTCCACTGCTTCCAGATCAGATATTGCGCGAGCCCGTCGGTGAGCATCGATCGAGTTGGCCCGACGTGAAACACATTGGCGCGACAATCCTCCTCCCGCAGGCGATCGTCCGGCGCGCCCGCATTGAAGACGAGCGCGCCGGAGGGGCGGGCCGCGTCGGCGACCGCGAGAACCTCGGCCGGGGGGAGATCGACGATGAAAAGGCGCACGCCGTCGTCGAGCATGCCCTTGAGCGCCGCGATCGGATCCTCGCCAGGGGTGAGTTTGGCGTCGACGACCGAGAAGGATTGATCAAGAAAGCGGCCGGTCGTGTTGTTGTCGTCCATCGCCATGCGTACGCCGGCGATGAAGTCGTCCGCGGGAGGAATATCAAGGATCGAGATGGTTTCGCGCGAGTGCGCCTCGTGGATGACGCCGACCTTGACCGCGACGGGATCTGCGGCGGCGTGCTGGCCGGCCGCTGCGAACAGAGCGAGAGCCATGACGAAAAGGGCGGAAAGCGCCCGCGAACCGAAGCAGCCAGAGGAAACATGCGACGAGCGGTTCAGCTTTGCTTCAAACGTGAACATTCCGCGGGGCAAACCCTCTTTTCATCGAACCGGCTCGCAGAGGTTGAGCCTTCTCGCCGTCGCTTCGAAGCGGGCAACGGCGCAAACCCCCTAAGCGAGCAAGGGGCCCCCCGTGGCCCCGATCTCGTCCGGAGGCAAGCTTCAATGGGAGTTAAGCGGCGACTCAGCGGGCCTATCGAGGCGTTCATCACCAGCAGAACGATCGCCGGAGATAGCTAAACTCGACACCGTAGAGATTGCCCCGCGAGGCCGCTCCGCCCTTCGCTTGGCGGTCGTCTCTCCACGTTGGTCCGCCCTGTTAGAGGCGGACAGACCCACCTACTGCTACATCTGCCTGCTACATCTGCCTGCTACATCTGCGCCGACAGATAGGCGGTGACTTCCATGCCTGCGCAAACTTCGACAATGACAGGGGTGGTCCAGCTCATCAGGTGAACTCCTTGAGTTTCTCTCCTCGCGGCCATTCCGACCGCACAGGGGTAAGGGGTAACACCCTTCGCGCGCCGCGTCACCTGCTTTGAACGACGGATTGGGCCGCGCCGCGCGCGGTTGCAGAAAAATGAGCCTAAGGTGCTGAAATCCCATCGCCGTGGGCAAAAACGCGCACCCCTATCGCCCGGCCGCGGCACTTGCTAAGTGACGGGGCTGCGTGAGGCTTCGCCAGGGCGCCGCCTCGGGAATACGCGGATCAGGGAGGAGAATGTGAAGCTGTTAAGTTTTTCGGTTGCGGGGGCGGCGCTCCTTGCCTCGATCGGCGCCGCCGCCGCGCAGGATGCGGCGGCCGGCGAGAAGGTCTTCGCCAAGTGCAAGATCTGCCACCAGATCGGCGAGGGCGCCAAGAACATGGTCGGCCCGGTCCTCAATGGCGTCGTCGGCCGGCCCGCGGGCTCCTACGCCGGCTACCATTACTCCGACGCCAACAAGAACTCAGGCATCACCTGGGATGAAGCCAGCCTCAAGGAATATCTGAAGGACCCGAAAGCGAAGGTCCCAGGGACCAAGATGGTCTTTCCCGGCCTGAAGTCCGACGAAGACATCGCCAATGTCATCGCCTATCTCAAGCAGTTCGGACCCGACGGCAAGAAAATCTGATCGCGGCGACGCGGCGAGGCGACTTCAGATCGCCTCGAGATCAGCCCCAACAACTCGCCGCTCGTGCAGCGCGGTCGCAACAAGGGCGCCGGCGGCGCCCGCGGCCTTGAGCGCTTTGAGATCAGCCGCGTCGCGCACGCCGCCTGCGGCGTAGATTTCGCGGTTCGCCGCGATCGATCGGATCGCCGCGAGCCGCTTAAGATCGGGGCCCGCGCCGCTGCCCACTCGCGCAAGCGTCATGACGATGACGCGCTGGGGCCAAAGCGCCGGTTCGGCCAGGATCTCGCCCGGGCCCTGAAACGCGTCGCCGCGAAAATCGAGCGAGAGCACGATCCGCCTCGAGCCGCTGTGCTGCGCGATCAGCGCGCTGTCGCGCTGCGATTCGCTGCCAATGACCGGCGCCCCGAGATCAGCGCCGATGAGAGCATCGAGCGCGGGTGGGTCCGCCGCGCCGTTGTCGACCCACAATTGCAATGACGGAAACTCCACGCGAATGCGGCGCAGCGCGGGGATATTGTCGCCGGCGCCCTGGATCGCGTCGAGATCGGCGACATAAAGCGTAGGGAAGGGATGGACGGCGAGAAGGCCGCGCACGACGGAGACTGCGTCGCTGGTTGACGATAGCGGCGATTGGAGCGGCCGGTAGGACGCGCGGTCGCCCATCCGCGCGCGGACGACCACGCCGCCGATGAGGTCGATGACCGGGATGACCTGCAAGGCGAGCCTCCGAACCGTCGCGAGAGCGGCTTGCGCGGCGACAATCGACCGCGCTGTGGAGCCCCCTCCCACAACCTCCGGTCGAACTTGGCGCAAGCAAATGCCAATAAACGCCAGTAAACGCTAATAAACGCTAGTAAAATAGCTGGCATTTACTAACGTTTATTTTTCCGAATCGGGACTTTTCAATAGGTTACGGTCGATTCAAATAAAAAAATCCGGCTCCATTCCCATGAACACGCTTAGGTTGCACAAAGAATGTCTCAAAAACGCACACCTGTCCTCCTCCCGGCAGGCGGTCCGCCAGGCGACTCGCTTCGGTCAGTAAGAATAATCTCCCACTAGGTTCGGATTCTGTCAAGGAAATGTCTGGCTCTTTAGCGTTGGCTGTTGGTCAGTCTCTTTACGAGCGCGCCGTCGATCTTTAGCCGTCATGCCCCCGGACTACGATCCTGGGGTTGACCCGGCCATCCGCGCACTGCGATCGTAGAAGACGGAAGTTGAGGGTAACCGTCTGATATGATTTGCTTTCCACCACGCGGCCAGCGGCTTTGCGCGGGTGGGCGTGGGTGGCCGCGGCAAGCGCGGCCATGACGCTGTGGCTGACTCGTCGTTCGCGGACCAAAGCCAACGAAGAGCCAAATGTCGGCGCCGCTCAATTCGCGCGGGAACCCTCGGCCTCTCAGTCCCGACGGTTCCGTCTCAATGCGCCGTGCCGGCGGCGAAGACCTGCGCCGCCTTGTCCTTGAGCCACGTCCAGGCTTCGGCCTCCGCCGGTCCGGCCGTCTTGCCGATGGTGATTTCGAGGCGAGCAAGCTCCGCCTCGATCTCGGCCCGCGGCAGCATGTGCAAGCGGCTCACCAGCACCGCGCCCTCGATCACCGCCGCTTGGGCGCGATTGAAGCCCTGAAAGGGGGCGTGAGAGGCGCGGTGCGCAACGCGACAAAGGAAACGAGGCCTAAGCTCATGTTCCCGCACTTCGACGACGATGAGCTCGAGATGCGACAAGGTCGCGGCCAGGCGCGGCGCGGCGACCAATTCGGCGGGGGTGAGCGGCCAGTCGCGGCGCCCGGTGAGACATCCGGCGAAGACGCGCACGTCGTCGGTAAAGTTGGCGACGGCGAACGGCGCCTGACGCAGATTGTCGAGCGTCGTCGAAGGATGAAACGGCGCCAGAATCCATCCCTCGCCCTCGGCGATCAGCCCCAGCGGCGCCAAGTGAGGCTCGCCTTGCGCATTGACGGTGGTGACGATCGCCTCGCGGATCAACGGCATCGAGTCACTCGTTGACGGCCCGCGAACGCAACGTATGACCCGCCTCGCTCAAGCGAGTTCTATCCTCGGCGCGCCGGTCGGTTGCGCAACCCCAATTGAGCGGCTCGTCTTGCGCGTATCGTTTGCCAAGCTGAAAGGCGACTTCCGCCTTCGTCAGTTCGGCTCCGAGATAGAAGGCGTGAGCGCCATCCGTTTCGACTCCGAGTTTGTCGAACAAGGCGAAGGCGTCCCGGGCGATGAAATGGCCCGCCCGGTTATAGACGTGAATCCCGTCCTCGGCCGCTTCGATACGATAGTTCTCGTCTTTCACCTGCGCCGCGGCTTCCGCGATCTCCTGACTCGAGTAGGGAAATGGCGCAAGGTCGTGAACCTGCAGCAACGCTCGCCCATAGCCTCTGGGCAAGCTCTGGTCCGCGAGCGCGGCGTACATGATGCGCCGGGCCGCATCATGCTCCTGGATCGTGCGGCGCGTATGCGGGCTGACATGGACGGTGAGAACATTGGCGACGCCAAGCTCCGAGCAGATCCCGAGCAGCATGGCCGTAACGCCAACCGAGTCGGCGTCGGTCAATTCGGTCAGATTGCCGGTGCCCATCAGCATTTCCGCGTCGGGCAGGCGCGCGCGCGCGTCGCGATAGCGCGAGAGCGACTCGGCGAAGCCGAAATGGATGGGATCGACCACCGGGTCGAGAATGGCCTTGAGACCCCGCTTTTCGGCCTGTTCGGCGGCCCGATAAAGCGAATCGAGATCGCCATGCCGGGCCGGGATCAACACCGGCCGCGCGCCAGTCTCTTCGGCGATGGCGAGATTGCGCTCGGTGAGGCTGAGGAGATAGTCGGCGCCCGCGCCGCCGCCTCGTCGAAGCTCCTCTGGCGCAGCCGAATCGACGCTGACCGCCAACCCTCTCGCCTTCAATTCCCGCACCGCATCCTCGAGATGGGGGAAAGGCGTGTCGGGCAGGCAGCCGATATCGATGACGTCGGCGCCCTCGGCGCGCAACAGTTCGGAGCGGGCGATAATCGCCTCGAGGCTGATCTGCGAAGCATCGACGATCTCGGCGAAGATTCTGAGCGCATGGCGGGACAAATCGAGCGCTGCGCCGGCCCTGCCGAAAAACCCCGGCAGGTCTTTCACTTCGTCGGGGCCGCGCTGGAAGGGGCTGCCGAACTCTTGAGTCAGCCGCGCGAGATCGGCGCGGCAGCGGCCGGGGACGATGACGCGATCGGCGTTGAGCGGGCGCGGCAGCCGGCGCATGAGTATGGGCTCGGTCATCAGCGCCGCAACCTTCACCCCCACGTTGAAAATCGACCAGTCGAACGGCGTTGGCGCCATCCCCTCCAAGACCTTCTCAAGGCGACTTTCCGCAAGGCGACCGGTCAGAAACAGAATGCGGTCCCTCATGCCGCGATTTTGCTCCGTCGCTGCGTGATGGCTTCTTGAAGCTCGGCGATCGAGTCGACCGTCGTCACGCCGGCGAAACGTCCCAGACGGTCGCGATTCTCCAGATCGATCGGGCGGGGATAGACCTTGACCATTCCTTTCGGCGCTTCCGTCTCGAGCTCAGGCGCCGTATCGCAAGCGAAGACAATGATCGGGACGCGGCATTTTCCCGCCTGGGCGAAGACATTGCTGATGAAATCGTCGGAAATGCCATAGACGAATTTAGCGACCGCGTTCGAAGTCGCGGGAGCGACGATCAGCGTATGATAGATTCCGTAATAGAACTGCCCGACAGTCACCGAACTCGCCGACGTGTCGCGATAAATCCGCACGGACCGGGGCAGGTCGAGGTCCTGCTTGTACATGCGCAGCACCTCGGCGCCCGCCTTGCTGAGGAAGAGGTCGACATGTTCAAGCGCATGGATCAGGCCCAGGCTTTCCTTGAGGAAATGACCGGACCCCGTGAGCGCCCATCCCCAGCGCGGCGTTTGGCGTTTGATCATGTGATGGCCGGTGGTCGTATTCAGGTCGCGCCTACGATTTCAGGAAATATGGGGCGCCGCAACCCATCGGCGAGTCTCGCGCTGTCGGCGGGTCCGGCGAGCCAGGCCCGGGCGCCGCTTTCCTTGAGATAACGCGGGAACAGTGGATCCACGACGCCGCGCGCGGCGAGGTCATGAACGTCGACGGTTTCAGTTTCGAAATGGCCATGCTTGATAAGCAGCAGACAGCTCGCGCCGAGCGCGCCCGCCAGCCACGCGGCGAGGCTATCGGAAGTCAGCTCCCAGGTTTCCGGCAGCGCGGCGGCGAGCGTCATCGGTTCGGGCGACCAGACAGGAACCTTGCCATCCTTGAGTGCGCGCAAGATCGCGGAGCGCGACGCCGCCACCCGCAAGCTGGGATGAAGGCTCTCAAGCGCGCAACCGAACTGCGCCATCGCCATCATCGCCATAACGTGCGCGGCGCGATCGTCAAATCCGATTCCGGCCTGAGTTGTACGCACGGTATCGGCAAAGGGGCCGCCGCCTGGCGCGATCACGATCGATCCTGCCTCCGCCGCGATCGCGGTCAGCCAATCCTTGAGATGCGGCCCGCTTGCGTGGCTGCCGCCCAGCTTCACGATGGCGAGGCGCGAGCGCGAGGAGACGGGCGGGAACTTCAAGCGAGCCCGCGACGCGCGATGCGCGCGCTTCCCACGCCGCGAGCGCGCCCCCCGGCGCTTTTGACGACTTCGACAGGGATCCGTTTCATCGCCGACCGCCTCAGACGCCTACTTTACGGCTTAAGCCGCCACGCGGTCGACAGCGACTTGCTTGACCCTCCATTTTGCCATTTTGTTCCGATCTAGCGTCGCCTCAGATGCTTGGGAGGAACGGTGAACGTCGTCATCGGTTGGGACATCGGGGGAGCGCATTTGAAGGCGGCGCGCGTGAAGCACGGGCGCGTCGAAGCGGTGGTGCAGGCGGCGACGCCGCTTTGGCTCGGACTCGACAGCCTTAAGACCGCGCTCGACGCCATCCGCGCTCAGCTGGGCCCCGCTGACCATCACGTGATCACAATGACCGGCGAACTCTGCGACGCGTTTCCCTCGCGTCGAGAGGGCGTAGCAGGACTGGCCGCGATTGCGGCCAGTCACCTCGCCCCAGCGGCGCCAAGCCTCTACGCAGGCCGCGCCGGCTTCGTCGCGCTTGGCGAAGCCGCCCGGCGCGCCGCCGACATCGCCTCGGCCAATTGGCATGCGAGCGCCGCGCTCGTCTCGCTCAAGCTTCGGGACGCGCTGTTCATCGATATCGGCTCGACGACAACCGATATCATTCCAATCGTCGCCGGCCGGGTCGCGGCGGTCGGCTACAGCGACGCGGAACGGCTCGTCTCGGGTGAGCTGATCTATACGGGAATGACGCGCAGCTTCGTCATGTCATTGGCCGAGCGGGCGCCGTTTCGCGGCGCGTGGACGCCGCTGATGAACGAATATTTCGCTGCTAGCGCCGACGTTCATCGCGTTCTCGGCGACTTGCCGGACGGGGCGGACCAAATGGCGACCGCCGACGGTCGGGAGAAAACCGTCGAGGCTTCGCGGGCGCGTCTTGCGCGAATGATCGGACGCGAGGCGGACGAAGGCGCCGCTTCGGAATGGGACGGGCTCGCCGCCTGGTTCGCGGAGGCGCAAATGCGCCAGATCGCCGATGCTGTCTCGTTGCGACTGTCCCGCAACGACGTGGCGGTTGCGGCGCCAGTGATCGGAGCAGGCGTCGGGGAAGGCGTCGCAGCGGAGGTCGCGCGCCGCCTTCGGCGGCGTTACGTCGGATTTTCGTCGCTGATCTCGGCCCCCCCGGAAGCCTCGCATTGCGCGCCCGCGGTCGCGGTCGCATTGCTGGGCGCGAAACAGGCGAGCCCTCCGTCCGAGTCCCGGGTCGTCGTGGGGGAACGAGGATAGGCCAGGGAGAGTCGATCATGCGCTTGATAAGCACAACCTCATTTCTGGCTGCCGCGGTCTGTCTCGCGAGCGCAGCGAAAGCCGCCGCCGGGCCCGCCCCGACCAACGACTATCCGACCTCCACGCGCGCCGAATATGTCTTCGCCTGCATGAAAACCAACGGCGATACGCAGGAGGCGCTCAAGCAATGCTCGTGCTCGATTGACGTCATCGCCTCCCTGCTTCCCTACGACGCGTATGTGGCGGCCGCGACGGTGGCGTCGATGAACCAGGAACCCGGACAGATCGGCGGCATGTTCCGAGGCGCTACGGTGGCGCGCGACGCGCTGACCCGATTGCGGCGCGCTCAGGCGGAGGGCGAAGTTCGCTGTTTCTGACGGCTCGGGCGCGGCGAAGGGGTCCGATGCAGCCTGGAGGCGAGAACGCCGCCGCATCCGCCCCGACGGCCTCACGCCCATGACGTTTACGCGACAATTGGTGGGTTGCCCCTTGCGCTCAAAATTCGATCGGCCTATTGTTTCCTTGGTTTCGGTTGCACGAGTGTCGGGGAACGGGAGCCCGGCGCACTTTTCGCAGGCAAGGCGAATTCGCCGCGAGCGTCTATGCTCGTTTCGCCTTGTCGTGACACGCTGCCGACGCTGTCCCAACTGAAACTGTCGCTACAAAGCCGCTGATGCGTTGTCAGTTGCTTTGTTAGAAGTCTAACCGGGAGGAAACAATGCGTAAACTTTTACTGTGCAGCTGCTTTGGCGTCGCTGCTTTGTTCACAGCCGGCTATGCTGCGGCAAATGAAGAGTTGACGAAACTATCCGCTGACCCGAACCAATGGGTCATGCCCGCTGGTAACTTCGCCAATACCCGATATTCAGATCTCAAACAGATCAATGCCGAGAACGTCCACAAGCTCGCGCCAGCCTGGACGTTCTCGACGGGCGTCTTGCGCGGACACGAAGGCGCGCCGCTGGTCATCGGCGACGTGATGTTTCTTCATGCGCCTTTCCCCAACACAGTCTTTGCGCTCGATCTCAACAACGACGGCAAGATTCTGTGGAAATACGAGCCCAAGCAGGATCCGAACGTCATCCCAGTGATGTGCTGTGACACTGTCAACCGCGGGCTATCCTACGCGGACGGCAAGATTTTCCTTCATCAGGCGGACACGACGCTCGTCGCCTTGGACGCAAAGACCGGCGCGGTCGTCTGGTCGGTGAAGGACGGCGACCCTTCGAAGGGTCAGACCGGCACCGACGCTCCGTTCGTCTTCAAGGACAAGGTCTTCATCGGCGTGTCCGGCGGCGAGTTCGGCGTTCGCGGATGGGTCAGCGCCTACAATATCAAGGACGGCAAGCTGGCGTGGCGCGGCTATTCCGAAGGCCCCGACTCCGACACGCTAATCGACCCCGAAAAGACCACCGCGCTCGGCAAGCCAGTCGGGAAGGATTCCAGCACCAGCACGTGGCAGGGCGATCAGTGGAAGATCGGCGGCGGCGACACCTGGGGCTGGTATTCTTTCGATCCCGAACTCAACCTGATCTATTACGGCTCGGGCAATCCCTCCACTTGGAATCCCAAGCAGCGGCCCGGCGACAACAAGTGGTCGATGACCATCTGGGCGCGCGACGTCGACACCGGCCAGGCGAAGTGGGTCTATCAGATGACGCCCCACGACGAGTGGGACTACGACGGCGTCAACGAGATGATCCTGACCGATCAGAAGATCGACGGCCAAGACCGCAAGCTGCTGACGCATTTCGACCGCAACGGCTTCGGCTACACGCTCGATCGCGCCACCGGCGAACTGCTGGTCGCCAGCAAGTTCGACCCGAAGGTCAACTGGGCCACCGGCATCAACATGGACAAATCTTCGCCCGACTATGGGCGTCCGATCCGCGTCAAGGCGATGTCGACGGAGGCCAATGGCGAGGATGTCAACTCCAAGGGCATCTGCCCGGCGGCGTTGGGCACCAAGGATGAGCAGCCTGCGGCCTATTCGCCCCAGACCGAACTCTTCTACGTGCCGACCAACCACGTCTGCATGGATTACGAGCCGTTCAAAGTCAGCTACACCGCAGGCCAGCCCTATGTCGGCGCGACCCTGTCCATGTATCCGCCCGCGGGCGAGAGCAACATGGGCAACTTCATCGCGTGGGACGGCAAGACCGGCAAGATCGTCTGGTCGGATCCCGAGCAGTTCTCGGTCTGGTCAGGCGCCCTGGCGACCGCGGGCGGGGTCGTCTTCTACGGGACTTTGGAAGGCTATCTGAAGGCGGTCGACGCCAAGACCGGCAAGGAGCTTTACAAGTTCAAGACTCCGTCGGGCATCATCGGCAACGTCATGACTTACGAGCACGGCGGTCGCCAGTACGTGGCGATCTTGTCCGGCGTTGGCGGTTGGGCGGGCATCGGTCTCGCGGCCGGTTTGACCAAGCCGCAGGATGGTCTGGGCGCTGTCGGCGGCTACGCGGCGTTGTCGAACTACACTGCGCTCGGCGGCACGCTCACCGTGTTCGCTCTTCCGACCGATTGAGCGGCCGACTGACTCCACGAGGATAGCCGGGGCCCGGCGCATGCAGGCAGCACGCGCCGGGCCCTTTCTTTGCTCCAGTCCGCTTGAGAAACAAAACGTGACGATTTCCAAATTTAGGCTCGGGCTCGGGTTTGCGCTCGCCTTGGCGACACCGCTCATGGCCTACGCCGATCCGCCGGGAGACCCCGCCGCCGTGACCAACGATCAAGGCATGTGGCGCGACAAGAACGGCGATCCAACCTTCAAAGTATCCGCCGACGGGACCGTCGACTGGTATACCTATTCCGGCTTCCGCCGTTACCATTCGGAGTGCCACGTTTGCCACGGCCCCGATGGGGAGGGCTCTTCCTACGCCCCCGCGCTGGCGAACTCGCTCAAAACGATCGGCTACGCCGAATTCTTCGGGATCGTCACCGGCGGCAAGCAGGACCTCGGAGGCGGGCAGGAAAAAGTCATGCCGGCCTTCGCCGATAACAAGAATGTGATGTGCTACCTCAACGACATTTACGTCTATTTGCGCGCCCGCTCTCAGGACGCGATTCCGCGTGGAAGGCCTCCCAAGCACGACGACAAGCCGCCTGAGTTCGAGCAGGCCGAAACGAAATGCATGGGTGGGTGAGTCATGGCGACCGCAGCTAAGTCGATCGTCACCGCGATTCTCGCGCTGGTCGGAATGGCCCTTTCTGGCGGCGTGGGCGCGCAGGACGCGCAGGGCTCGATCGAATTGATCGATCCGAACGTCTTTCGGGCCTGCGCGGACCCGCGCGATCTCCCATTCTCGAACGAGGCCGGCGAAGGTTTCGAAAACAAGATCGCCGAACTTTTCGCTCATAAACTCGGCAAGCCGGTCGGGTACACGTTTTATCCCGACGCCACCGGCTTCATTCGCAATACGCTCAACGCTCATCGTTGCGACGTCGTGTTGGGAATTGCTCAGGGCGACGACCTCGTTCAGCCGACCAACCCGTACTACCGAACGGGCTACGCCGCCGCGTATCGTCAGGATGGTCCCCTGAAGGGGCTGGAGTCGCTCGAGCGATCCGCGTCTGAAAACGGCGAGGATCGGCATTGTCGCGGGCACCCCGCCAGCGACCTTCTTGGCCCAAAACGGATTGCTCGGCCGAATCAAATCCTATGCGCTGGTCGTCGACACGCGCTTCGATTCGCCGACCCACGAGATGATGGACGACCTTGAGCGCGGCGAGATCGACGTTGCGTTGCTCTGGGGTCCGATCGCGGGCTACTATGCGACGAAGGCCAAGATTCCGACCGCGGTCGTGCCGCTCGTGAAGGAGCAGGGGAATCCCCCCATGGTCTATCGGATCGTCATGGGGGTGCGGCATTCCGATCAGAACTGGAAGCGCACCCTCAACAAGCTGATCTCCGAGAATCAGGACGAAATTCAAGCGATACTGCGCTCCTATGGGGTCCCGTTGCTCGACGAGGACAACAAGCCGATTGCGCGCTGAGGCCTGAAATCACTGGCGCGCGCGACGCACGAGCGGCAGGCCCCTCGTCCTGAGGGCCGCGCGAAGCGCGGCGTCTCGAAGAGCCTGCCCCGAGCCTCCCGAGGGGACGCTCCAGGCGGCGCGGTCGACAGCGCCGACCGGAGCATTCTTCGAGGCCCGCTAAAGCGGGCGCGTTGAGACATGAGGGTGTGAGCACGCCTAAACGCCGATCGTGCTAAAGCGTCTTTTGCACCGCCCGAGCGATCTCCCCGATGCGCTGTTCGATCAGCGTCGGCGCCTCGCAGACGTAAGTGACGGTCTGACGGCGATCGTCGAAGACGCGAAGATCCCATAGCAACCGCTCTTGACTGTCCGCGCCGGGCGGCGCCTGGCCGTCATGGTTCTGGTCTGAAGACTTTGGCGCCGCCGCGTTCTCCGCGCGGATGCGATCGGCCAAAGCCTTCTGCTTGCGGCCAATTCGATCGAGGCCGTTGATGATCTGCGAGCGTTGCTGCGTCAAATCCGTGAACGCCGCGGCGAAGGCGCGCAGAAGCTTGGCGTTCGCGTCGGGGCCGGCCCTCGCTTTGAAGCCGGCGATCGCGGCCTCCACATCAGCGATCGGAACACGCCGCTGCGCCATTTGCGCTTCGAGATCCGCGACGGCGCTCTCATTGCGCCAGTCCTGAGAGTTGAGATCGAGCGGAGGCCCGGCCCAGACGGAGGCGAGCGAAAAAGTCGGCGTCTTGATCTGCTCACAGGGCCAGTCCGGATCGGTCTTTCCTGTGTACGCGATCGCCTGCGGCGCCATTGAGGCCACGATCGCGATCGCGAGAACGGCGCGGGCCGCAGGATGCATTTGCGTTTCCTCTCGAGCGCAATGATAAGATTGCGCTCGCGGCCAATCAAGCCGCCGAAGTTCACGAGTTGCGTCGCCCTTGACGCAATTAGGCGTCGGTAAGCGCGCGTTGCCGACGGGACTTTTGGCGACCGCATGAGAAGAGGAGGCGACCCGATGACGCGCATGCTCGCCAGCGTCGCTGACGCCGCCGAGGCCGGCGTTGTCGTGCAGCTTGGCGCCGACATCATCGACCTGAAGGACGCGCGGCGGGGCGCGCTCGGCGCCGTCTCGCTCGATATAGCGCGCGAGGCGATCGCCGCTGTCGCGGGGCGAAGCGAAACGAGCGCGGCGCTCGGCGATCCGCCCTATAACGAAGAAGCGTCGCTGGAAGGAGCCCGAGCTTTGGCCGCCATGGGCGTAGACACCGTGAAGCTCGCCGTGGATGGGCCGACGCTCGATCGTCTCGGCTCCTCCCTGAGCACACTCGCGCGCGATGTCGCCCTCGTCGGCATGATGTTCGCTGACGAAAAGCCCGATTTCGCTCTTCTCGCCAAGCTCGCGGAGCTGGGATTCAGGGGCGCAATGCTCGACACGCGCGACAAGAACTCGCGGCCGTCTTCTCGCGCATCTGGAGGTCGTTCAGCTCAACCAATTCTGCTCACAGTGCCGCGCGCTCGGCGTGATGAGCGGCTTGGCCGGATCACTCGAAGCGCCTGACGTTCCGCGACTGTTGCTCGTGCGCCCGGATGTGCTTGGATTCCGCGGCGCGCTTTGTCACGCCCATGATCGGCAAGGCCCGATCGATCCGACCGCGGTCGTTCTCATCCGCGATCTGATCCCGCGCGAGAGACCGGACCTGGACGTTTCGCCGAAAATCGATTGGCGATTGCTGGCGCGTGGCCTCATTGGCGGACGCGACAACGAAGGCGAACTCGACCATGTGTTCGTACGCGACTTCGTCGTCACCGCCCAGATCGGCGCTTATGATTTTGAGCGCTCGATCCGTCAGCGCGTCGTCTTCGACGTCGAGGCTCTGGTGCGTCGCGCCGGCGCGCATGCCGACGACATGCGTTCGATTTTCTCCTACGACGTCGTTCTCGACGCCATTCGCCTTGTGGTCGGGCGCGGCCACGTCGATTTCGTCGAGACGCTCGCGGAAGAGGTCGCCGCGGTCCTGTTGCAGCACGCGCGGGTGCGCAGCGTTCGCGTGAATATCCGCAAGCTCGACGTGATCGAGGGCGCGGTCGGGGTCGAAATCCGTCGCGAGCGCGCCTCGGGGTCGGCGGACGTGCGTCCGGTCGGTGTGGTCGATCGAGGCGCTTGAGCGCAAGGCGTTCGGGTATTCCACCGGATCCTGTACACGCGGTCCATAGCCCGTCGATAGACGGGCGTCCTTCTGGACGCCTTATGGACCGCGTCCGCCGCGCTCGCCGAGCGCGGCTACAATCGCCCCTCACGCCAGCGTGCGCGCGAGGTCGAACGCCTGACGGAAGTCGAGACGCAGCGGCGTCTTGCTCTCGGTCATCTGCTTGAACAGCCCGGACTTGGTTCGATACTTGACGTTGCCGATCGCAAGCGCGCCGACGCCAAGCGCGCCGCGCTCGCCGAGCGGCGTTCCGTTAGCGTGCGCATCCACGCCTTCGACGCCGGACGGCGGCACCGCGTTGACGTCGGCCGCGATCAGCAATTTTGCAGCGCCTGCGATCTCGGTGGCGTCGAGCACGCGCACGCCCGCTTTCGCCGCGCATAGCGCCACTTCCGTCGCGGCGAGGATCGCGGCCTTCGTCTCAGTCGTCGAGCCGTCGGCGACGGTAAGGTTGACCCCGAATCGGCGATTGACCTCAGCGGCGTGGCGAGCCGTCCGGTCGGTTCCTTCGCGAGCAGCCAGGGTGACGGACGCGCCCGCGAGCGCCGCGATCACGGCCGACGCGGTTCCGACCACGCCAGTCGCGCCGAACACCGAGACGGCGACGCCGCGAAGCGAACGATCCTTCTTCTCCCGCAGCGTCTTGTCGACGACGGCGATCATCGCGGCTGCGGTGGTGAACGAGCCGGCAGGGTCGGCGAACAGCGAAATCTCGAACGGCTTGAACAGCGCCTTGCCGGCGGCGTCGAGCATGTCGAGGGCGAGAAGCGCGTCCTTGCCGCCGATGAACACGCCCGTCCGCACCGCGTCGCGCGGCGAGCGCGAGAACATGGCGTCCTGAACGAGGTCCGTGACCTCGCCGAGCGAAACGTTGGTGTAGGAAGCCGTCGCGTCAAAGCCGGCGTCGAGCGCCATGTTGACGTCGAAGGGGCTCATGTGCGCGAGCGGGGTGATCATGTGCAGGATGTTCTTGGCCATTGTTCCTCCCAAGCGCTCAGCGGACTGAGACGTCTTCTTCTTCGCGGATCTCGGCGCCGTGATCCCGCGCGTTGCAGATTTTGATCTCCACCCCCGGTTCGCGCTCGGCGCGCCGAGCGAGGAATTCCGCATGGGTAGGGTCGGATGCAAAGGCGAAGCCGGTCGGCCCCCAGGAGCTCTGGCCGATTCCATGCGCCCCGAGAGCCTTCAATCGCGCGGCGACCCTGCTGACCGGCGCGCTGGCGAAGCGACCGCCGCCCTGGGCCGGAGCAAAATAATCGCCGACGATTTCCTGAATCCTGGCGACGCCGTCGCCGAACGCCTCGAGATCGACTTCGGCGGCGCCGGGCAGGACTTGCATCAGCGTGCGCCGGCAGATTTCGCTCGCCGCCTGGCTAGGAAAAGGCGGCAATCGAGCGAACGCCCGCGTTTCCGCCGCGCCATGCGCGCCCTCGACGCCCGGGGCCCAGATCAGAAGAATGCGCCAATCCCGGGGGAAGTTCGCCCACGCGACGACCGGCGGGATTTCCGTGTTGGGCCCCCGGCCAGCGTCGACCGCCAAGCCGCCGCGCTCGAACAAGGCGACGCCCACGCCCGAACGAGCGCCGCGATCGAGCAGGCGCGCATCTTCTCGCGCGTCGAGGGGAAACCGCGCCAATCGCCGGAACGCCGCCGCGATCGCCAGCGCGAGCTGAGTCCCGGAGCCGAGGCCGGCGTGCGCGGGAATGGCGGTCGTGATGACGAGCTCCTTGTCGAGACCGAGGCCAAGGCTTTCGGCGATGCGGCGGGCGATATGCGCGCCCCGCTCGCGCTCCTCGCCCAAAACTTCAAAGCTTGGCGCTTCGCGAAGCTGAACGCGGGTCTCGAACGCGTCGATGGCGAGGCCGATCGAGCCGAACCGGCGGCCAAGATCCCCGGCGAGATCGAGAAAACCCAGGTGCAGTCGCGCCGCCGCCGTGACCTGAACGCCTTTCAACGCGCGCCTCTTTTCCTCGATTCATTCGCGGCTTAAGGTCTCAAGCGAATTCGTCGGACTTTGCGAAACTTCGCGCCGTTTGCCAAGCGCCGCACGCGACAAACTACGTGACGGCGGTTCGTCGGGAGGCGATTTGAGGCCATCTTGTGGCCTGCAACGCCGATCAAGCCGCAATGTTGCGGCCGCCCGTTCAAAATGCCACAGTCGCCTGGTGAAGGGACGATGCGGCTCCGCTTGAAGACAGGTGGGCGATGATCGAGCTGATTCTGACGGTGTGCGCGCTCGCCGCGCCGAGCCAGTGCGACGAACAGCGATTGCAGTTCGCTTCGCAAGAGTCGCTGATGCAATGCATGATGCAGGCGCCGCCCTATATCGCCCAGTGGGTGGACGAGCATCCGGCGGAGCGCGTCACGCGGTGGCGATGCGCCTTCCCTGGCCAAGCCGGCGAGAAGATCTGATCGACGAGTGCGGTCGCCGGCCGACGACTGGCGGCGTTGAGCCTGTCCGCCGCGAGGAGGGCTCGCCATGCGATTGACGACAGGCTTGCTTGCGCTTGCGCTCGCGGTCGGGCCCGTCTTCGCCGCCGACGCCCAGGACCCCATGCGCGGCCTCGACCTGACCTCGCCTGACATGACGACGGCCGAGATGACGCGCGCCCAAGTGGAAGCGGCGCTCAAGGCGGCGCCCGGCGGGCAGGGCGCCGATTTCACCGGCAAGCGCCTTTCCGGCCTCGATCTTTCCGGCCTCGACTTCTCCGGCGCAAATTTTCGCGCGGCGCGGCTCAACCACGCGAACCTTTCGCACGCCAAACTCGACGGCGCGACGCTGGACCAGGCCTGGGCGCTCGACGTCGATCTTACGGGAGCCAGCCTCGTCAAGGCGAGCCTGTTCGCGACGCAGATGGCGGGCGCGCGTCTCGATGGCGCCAATCTCGCCGGCGCGCGCGTGACCGCCGACCTGACCGGCGCGCGTCTCGTCGGGGCTCGATTCGAAGACGCGAATTGCAGCGCCGACGAAAAGAACCAGTCGATGGGCCTCATGCGCGCGACGTTCAAATCCGCGGACCTGAGCCGCGCCGATCTCGCGCGCGCGAATCTGGCCCGCGCGGACTTGCGGTTCGCCAAGCTTTCCGGCGCCAATCTGGCCGGGGCGACGCTGCGCGAGGCGGACGCAAGCGGCGCGGATCTGCGGGGCGCTCGGCTTCAAGGCGCGGATGCGTCGGGCCTGGACGTCGACTCCGCACGTGTCGACAGGGCGAGCGTTCCTTATCTTGCGAAGGCGATCCATCTCGACCGCGCCCAGCAAGAGTGAAAGCAACCGCCTTTCCAAAATCCCGCGACGTACAGCACGGCCCGTCGGCGATCTGAATGGCGCTGCTATTCCTCCGCATCCTTGGGTGGCGCGCGCGGTGGGGCGAGCGGCGCAAAATTGACGATCTGACTTTCCTCATGATCAAGCCGCTGGTCATTTGGACCGCCGGAAGATGGATCGCCGCCGCCGGTCGTGGTGATCGTCGACGGCGTGATCTCGCGCGCCGTCGCGTGCGACGTCCCGCCCTCGCCATTGCCGAAATCCGCCGTACGCCCTCCCTGAGGCACGCCGTTGGCGCTTGCCCGGACCGCGGCCTCGGTTTTCTCGGCCAGATGGACGTCGTAGGGCAGACGATAGGCGCGGGGCACGCCGCTCGGGAAGTTATCGTCGTCGAGCGCCTCGACCCACAGATGGATGGCGCCGGGATCGCCCTCGAGCGAGTGCGGTTCAACGATCCGGGCGCCCAGGAGCCGGAATTTCGGCGGCAGGGGATCGCTCGAGGACCAGCCGAGCAGACCGCGGGTCGCAAGAAAGCTGACCACGTAAAAGGCGCTCGTGAGCACTATGAGGGCCGCCTTCACCGGCCAGGGGATCCTTGCGAACACGCAAATGACGAGCAAGAGGACGCCGAGCAAAGCGTAGGCGATCGACAGCAAAATGATGTCAGACGCGAGGTTTGTCACAGCTGCTTCACGTAACCGGTTTTTGGATCGAGATCGGCGCCATTGCGGCGCACATTGCGAAAACTCTCCATCAACGACTTCGGCCGGCGATTGACGTCGGTGACCTTGCCTTCGGCGTCAAGCGTGAAGCGCAGAGCGGTTTTCTCGTCGCCGGTGTGATCGACGAAGACTGTGTCGTCAAAAATCACCTGTGCGGTCGGATTGAGTTTCTGCACTTTCACCTTCGCCGGCACCGGCGAGCCGGTTGTCGCCAGGAAATGGCTGACGTTGATCGTGTATTCGCCGGCGACGACGCCGCGGATGGTGACGATCTCCTCGCGAATTGGCGACGAGATCTTCTTGCTGTTGACCACGATAAAATCGTTGGCGCCGCCACGGTCGTCGCGGTCGAGCACCATGAAGCCCGCCTCGCGGTGGCGATACCATGCGATGTCGCCCGCCGGATCCTGCACGAACAGATCGAGATCGTCAGGATGGTCGTCCGGCCAATCCATCGTGACAATGAATTCGGCTTTCGAGTTGATCTTGCCGTCCTTGGCCTCAGGCGATATCGCCAACAGCGCGAGGAAAAAGAGAAATGCGACCACTTGCAGCGCTTTGAACAACATGACGCTGAAGGGATCGAACGGTTCTTCCCGCGGGTAGAGGCCGAATTCGTCCATCATGCGCGCATGGCCAGATCGTGTGCGCGCTCCAACGCCGGAACCACGCGCGTCTCGGTCAGCGTCACCGCGCGCGAGAACACCTTCGCGGTCGCGTTGTCGAGCATGTAGTACTGGATCTTCAACAGAATCGACCCAACGAGGCCAGCGAGCGTGGTGTACATAGCCACTGCCATCCCGTCGCTCATCAGTCCCATCGAGGATTTCATCATCGACTTATCGCTCGCGTCGAGCCCGGCGATCGGCGCCAGCATGATGATGAAGCCGATGATCGTCCCGAGGAGGCCGAGCTTTATGACCGTGTCGCTGGCGAACGCTCCAAAGCCGTTGGAGCCGCGCAGGCGATCAGCGAGCGAGCGGAGCAAAAGCGTCTGATCGAGCCGCCCGCGCCCTTGGGTGCGCGCTTTCAAGGCGAGATCCCGGATGTGGTCGGCGACAAGGCCGCCGGGGAGCGCGGCGGAAGGGTCGAGCGTGACGACATCAGCGCCTTCCTTCTCGATGCGGGCGGCTACCTGCTGTCCAGCATCGCCTTCGCGCGAAATGACGATCGTTCGCCAGAGGCAGTGAAGCGACGCTCCCACATAGATTAAAGCAATCACGGATGAGAGATATGTGCGGTCCGAGACGACCATTAAGCGAAGGAGGCCATAGCGCCACAGCAGGATCGCGGCGAAAATGCTCGCGCCGGTGAAGATCAGCCAGCGCATTAGAGGCGCGCGATCGGCCGCTGACAAAGCGCGGCCGGGCTCCGGCGATAGGGCGACGGCCGTCATGCCAGCTTCCTTCCAAACAGTGCCCACCACCCGCCGATGAGCCGAGGATAGCGCTCACGTCGGTGAGCGCAAGTCGGCGCGGCGCTCTCTCTACGTGTGCGGGAGTAAAATCTCCCCCTTGCCGAGCGCAGCCAAATCGCCCGCCAGACGCCTCAACGGCCGGCGGAACAGTCTCGCCAGCCTCGCGCTAGCCTCAGCGATGTAATCGGCCAGGAGCCGCGCGGCGACCAGGTCATGTTCGCCGCAATCGCCGAAGGTCGGCGAGAAAAGGGTCGCGCCTCGCCCCAACAGGATCGTGCCGCGGCCCATCAGGTAGCCGGGCAGATCGCCTGCTTCGCCCCCGATCGCCAAGGTGCCCGCGATCATGCGGCTGCCGGCGTAGGGGCCCGCCCGGCCCTCGACCAGAATGAAACCCCGCCTCAACCGGTCGCCGGCGCGCGCGCCTGCGTCGCCGCGCACAAGCAGGACGCCGCCGCTCATACCGACCGTCTCGCCGCTCGACGGGCCGCCGAGCCGCTCTCCCGCGTCGCCCTCGATGTCCAAGGCGCCGCCCTTCATTCCGGAACCTGCGAACGGGCCCGCATCGCCGCGAATGGTCAGGCGCCCGCCCGACATCAGCCGCCCCGCTTCGGCGCCGACTTCCCCTTCGACGCGCATGGAGCCTGAGGCCATCCCTAAGCCGACGCGGTCGAAACGCTCAGCTCCGCCTTCGATCAGAATCGTGGCGGGATCGCCTTCGCCGATGCGGAAAACGTCTCCAGCGGTGACGCGTTTGCGCGTCGTCTGCAGTTCGATGCCGGCGATTTCCGCGACCGTCTTGCCTGCGAGGTTTTGCGGGATCAATGGCGATAAATCGAGGCGCTGGTCCGGCGCCTCGCGCAGCGAGAAGGTCAGCGGACTCAACGGACGAGATCCTTGAGATGATAATGATGCCGGCCGAGCTTGCCGCCGTAATTGCCCGCGCCGACGCGCACCGCGCCTCGCTCTGGGCCCAGTGCGATGATTGCGGCAAGGCCGGCCCGCATCGCCTCGGCGACAGCCTCGCTGGTCAGGCCGTCGATGACGATCTCGAGCACGGAGGCGATCTCGGGACTGAGAGCGCTGTCAACCGCGCCCTTCAAGGTCGGGCAATAAGAGTCGTTGGTCGAAGCGCTCGCGCCTTTGTATTTCGAACCCACCTTGGATCCCGAACGCGCTATGCCGCCCGGAAATGGCATTATGACGTCGGCGACGCTGCGCATCGCCTTCACCGCCGCCTCGGTTGCGGCGAGCGTCTTTGCCGGGCTCTCTCCCATCACGATGAGATTGCCGCCGCCGACCGCCTGCTTGGTGAGATAGGTGGTCGATTCGCAGACAAACTCCCCGTCCATCACCGGCACGCGCCAGTACCTGCGCGCGCCGAGCCGCTTGGCGACCTGCCAGCCGTCGCCGAAGAAACGAATGGCGTCGCCGAGCTTGAGCTTGTCCTCGCCGGCCTCGATCCCGGCGTAACAGGCCGAGCCGGGGCTGGTGAGAACGCATTGCCCGACGCGGTTTTGCAGTTGCTTCTGCAACTCCGCGGTCGAGACCGCGAACATGAGCACCCGCACGCCAGGCCGTCCGTCGGGCGTTTGTCGCGACGACCGGACGCTCTCGATCGCCGCCTCGCAGCCGCACCCAATCACCGAGGTGGCGAAACCCGTCATTGTCGTCGCCGCCTGCGCCGCCCAACGCGCGGTCGGCGCCGTGATGACGAGCGCGGTCGCGCGCATGTCGAAGGCTTCCGCGAACGTGTCGTCGATGACGATGCCGTTGACCGTCAGCTCCGGCATGCGACCGTCTCGAAGGGGTCCGGCCGCCCGATGGCGCTGTCGGGCACCCGCATGAAATCGGACGGCAGACCGTAACGCGCGTCGTAATAGTCCTTCATCCGCTTCTGCATCGAGGCGTCCACGACGGGCGTCGCGTGCAGCGCGCGTCCATACCGGTAGTGCGTCACCTGGCCGTCGCGCACCACGAGATCGCCGTCCTTGTAGACGCGAGCCGCCGCGCGGAACATTTGCGCGACATCTTTGCTGGGGCGATAGAGCGCGACATCGGCGCGGGCGCCTGCGCCGAGATGGCCGCGATCGGGCAGGCCAAGCAGCTTGGCGGGCGCCGCTCGCGTCATTGTCGCAATTTCGCTGAAAGTATATTCGCGCGTCAGCGACGGAAGCGTCGTCACCGCCAGAGCGTCGGCCGGCAGCCGGGACGCCCATTGCGCTCGCACATCCTTGTCCATCAGCAGCGCAAAAATCTCGGGGTAGGTTGTGAACGGCGCGCCATTCGGGTGATCAGTGGTGAAGAACACCCGCCACGGGTCGTCGATCAGGAGGAACAACTCCAAGCCGACCGCGAATTGCACCGCGTTGTGGAAACTGCCGGCGCGATATTCGTAAGGCACGACGCCGGCGCCGTTCGAGTCCCCGTCGATGATGGCGTATTTCTTGGGCCGCGCCTGTTTCCGGGCGGAGAACTGCCGCAGCACGTCGGACGAGATGGTCACCGTCTGTCCGAACATGACCTGCCCCACGTCGATGGTCACATTCCTGGCCGCGTTGACCGCTTCGGCAAGCTGAGGGGCGGCGGACGAAAAGCCCTGCGGGCCTTCCTTGCCGTAGCCATAGAACTGAAGATGCGCCAGATGCAGCGGCAAGTCCTCAGCCGCGGCGATCGTCGTGAGCGCGGTTTCAAAGTTCCCTGGCAGCCCGAGATTGTTGCAGTGGACATGCAGAGGATGCGGCACGCCGGCCTCATGGACCGCCCTCTGCAGCGCCTTGACGATCGCGCGACTGGTCACGCCATAATAGGGAACGACGTCGTCGAACGAAAAGCTGCGAATGTTGTCCTTGAACGCAGCGACGCCGCCGGCGTTGACGACCTTGATCCCGAGCGCGCGTGTCGTTTGCAATGTCCAGGCGACGTGATCGCGGATCGCGCCTGCGCTCTCCCCCGAACGCATGAGGCCGAGCACGAAATCGTCATTGCCGAGTATCGTGAGAATGGCCTTGTCGATGATCGGCGTGTCGGCGAGTTCGAGATGCGCATGCAGGGCATGATGGGGCGAGATCGCGGGTTCGACCACGGTAGTGAAGCCCATCTCGGCATAGAGCCGCCCCGTCTCGAACGTCGTCCAACCGACTTTTGAGAGCGGCGTCTCGGCGGGGCGGCGCGCATGGGCGCGATGATGTTCGGGCAGCATCAGGCGGGCCGTGTTCACGTTCGCGCCCGCGATATGCGAATGGATGTCGATACCGCCCGCCATCGCAACAAGGCCGCTCGCATCGACCGTTTCGTCCGCTTTGGCGCCGTCTTGCGGGGCTGCGACGATCGTACCATCGCGGATCCAAAGATCGCCGATTTCGTCATGGCCATTGGCGGGATCGACGATATGCGCGCCTTTTATGCAGGTCAGCATGGGCTGGCGTTCGCTTCTCCGAGGCCCGCGCCGATGCGCGCGAGAGCCTCAGCGACGCTTGTTGCGCCACTGCGCGCTGAGGCGGTCGCCGCGACCAGGGTCCCGATGTCGGACGAATGCATCACCGCGTCATGATCGACGCCGGGGCGCCCAACCGCAATGCGCACGTTCGGCTCCCTGGCGAGTCGAGTCGTCGGCTCGCACAAGGCGATCATCTTCGTGGCGCTGAGCCAAGCGGGCGGGACCGCTCCGAAGGCGGAGATCCACAACACGCAATCGGTCTCCCCTGACGCGACGAGTCGCTCAGCCTCGAACCGCCATGGGTCGTGGATCGGCGCCCAGCGCCGAAGCTGGTTCGCATCGGGAAGCCGGTCGTCCACCCGCAAGCGGCGAGCACGCCCACGCCATTGTCTGGCGCTGCGAGCGGCAATGTCGAGAAGCGCGTCGCTTCGTTCAAGTCGCGCACGAGGCCGTTGAGCATTTCGATTTCGAGCGCCCCGAGACTCGACGCGGTCCAAACCGCCACGCCGAACCGAGCGCCTTTCACAACGCTCGCCAGCGCGTCGAGCACGGGCAAAGGAATCTGGGCTTGTGCCACAGGACGCCCTTTGATCCGGGCGCGCAACGCGGCCAAATTGGCGGCAAGGGTGACGCCAACTCCGGCGGTGTGAACCTCAACATTCCCGTCGAAGCCAGGAAGCTTCGCATCGGCCTGCGGCGCCAGCCAAATGATGCGCCGCTTGACGTCCGCGCCTTCCGGCCTCGCTGGCGGCGCCAACAGCCGCTCGTTCAGTTGCGGCCAGGCTTCCGTCAGGCCGTCGCCCACAAGCAGCACGACGTCGGCGCGCACCCGCGCCTCCCCGGGCGTCGTCAGCATGACCCCAGATTTACGCAGACAGTCCAGATCCCGCAGCAACGCCGCTGAATGCATATGGTCGATGACGCCGCCCACCCGCTGCGCGAGCGCGATGGCCGCCTTCGTCCCGTCGACATCCGCTCCCAGCCCGGCAATGAGAGGTTGTTTGCTTTGCGCCAAAAGGCGAGCCGCTGCGGCCGCCGCTTCGTCCAGCGACGCGGGCGCGCCGTCGATCAATGCTGTAGCCTCGAAGCTGATTGGGTCTTTCAGCGACATACCCTCCGCCCGATTGGCTCCATGTCCGCCGAGGATCGACGCCTGCGATCGCAGGCGCCGTCAGGAACTTGGCTGGACAAATCGAAAGTCAGCGGGTTCAATCGCATCGCGATCGATTGCAACTCATCGACGAACAATAACGCACGCAGAGGAAATGCCTAGCCCTGGCCGTCAAGTTCTCGAACGTTCGAAACATCGATGCCGGGCCGATGATTGATCGCCCGACAGTCATTGTGGCGGCCTATTCCGCGCGCGCGCTCGCTTCCTCCGCCAGCCATGCCGGGTTCGCTCCGCTCTCGATTGATGTCTTTGGCGACGACGATACGCGCGAGATGAGTCTCTCCTCGGTGAAGCTCGAAGGCGGACTGTCGCAGGGACTCACGCCGGACAAGGTTGCCGACGCCGTCGAAACGCTGATCAGCGTCCATGATCCGGTTGGGCTCGTCTATGGCGCCGGCTTCGAGCGCCAGCCGGAAACGGTCGCGGCGGTCGCACGCAGGACACGGATATTTGGCAACGAGGCGGCGACGCTCGAGCGCGCCAAGGATCCGGTCGCGCTCGCGCAGATCTGCCAGGCGAACGAGGTGCGGCATCCCCCGATTGCCTTCGCGCCGCCTGACGAACCTGAACTGTGGCTGATGAAGAGGCGGGGCGGCGCAGGAGGCGCCCATATCGCCATAGCGGAAGCCCCGAGCCCCGCTTGGCCGGATTCTTATTTTCAACGTCGCGTTACTGGAAAGAGCATCTCGGCTTTATTCCTCGCGAGCGAAAAAAAGGCGGAAATTATTGGTCTCACCACACAGTGGACCGCGCCGACCCCGGCGTCGCCGTTTCGCTATGGCGGCGCCGCCGGACCCGCGGAAATTGACCCAGCCCAAGCGGGAGAAGTCGCTCGCTCCGTCGCCGCAATTGCTTTCGAACTGGATCTTGTCGGTCTCAACAGCGCTGATTTTCTGGTATCCGCCGACGCTGTCTGGCTCATCGAGATCAACCCGCGGCCGGGGGCGACGCTGGACGTGTTCGAACTCGAACGAGACCCCACTGTTTGCGCGTCACATCGCCGCATGCGAAGGACGCCTCACGCCGACCGCTCCGAGCGTGGCGTTCAAAGCGGCCGAAATCGTCTACGCCCCTTACGACATTGTGGCGCCCGAGGGGCGGAATTGGCCAGATTGGGCGGTCGATCGATCGGCGGCAGGAACGCGCTGCTCCGCCGGCGACCCCGTGTGCACGGTGCTTGGCTCCGGCGCGACGGTCGATTTGGCGCGAGCCTGCTCTAGCGAGCGCGCGCGGAAAATTATCGCTCTCGTTGAGGAGGCGGAGCATTGAGCGGGGTGGAAGCCATAAGCGTCAATCGCCGCGCCGCCGAGCTGACGGCTGCGCTGCGACGCGACGCCGCAATCTTAAATCTCGGCGTCGCCCGCGGGCCGCGCGGGGAAACCCTGATTGACGCCGGCGCGCAGCGCCGCGGCGGGGTCGACGCCGGCCTCCGCATTGCGGAAATCTGTATGGGTGGGCTTGGCGCGGTGCGGCTTGCGCCGGATAGCGCTACGCCACGCTGGCCCTGGACGATCGCGGTCACCTCTCCGCAGGTAGTAATCGCGTGCCTCGGGAGTCAATACGCGGGTTGGAGCCTGGCGCACGGGACCGGCAAGGACGCCTTCTTCGCTCTCGGTTCGGGGCCGGCTCGAGCGCTGGCCCAAAAGGAAACGGTTTTGAAAGATATCGGCTATCGAGACGAAGCCGATGTCGCGACGCTCGTCATCGAAAGCGCGCGTCCGCCGCCACCCGAGATTGTGGACAAAGTGGCGAGCGATTGCGGCGTGACGCCTTCAGCTTTGACAGTGATCTACGCCCCGACGCGAAGCTTGGCTGGGGCTACGCAGGTGGTTGCGCGGGTGCTGGAAGTGGCCTTGCATAAGGCGCATGAGCTGAAATTCCCGCTCGAGCGCATTGTCGACGGGATGGGCGCCGCGCCGCTCAGTCCACCTCATCCCGATTTCGTCACCGCCATGGGCCGCACCAACGACGCGATCATCTACGGGGGACGCGCGCAGCTCTATGTCACCGGGCCGGCCGCCGACGCGAAGGGTCTCGCTGAGGCCCTGCCCAGTCGCGGGTCGCGTGATTTCGGCGCGCCCTTCGCCGAGGTTTTCAGGCGCTTCAAAGGCGATTTCTACGCTATCGATCCTATGTTGTTCAGCCCGGCCGAGGTTATCGTCACGGCGATCGAAAGCGGAGAGAGTTTTCACGCCGGCGCGGTGCATCACAAATTGCTCGACGCCTCGTTCGCCTGAGAAGGCGGGGAGTTTGGCCGACGGTCCTACCATTCTTGTCGTCAGCGATCAGCGCGATTGGCACGCGCGCCAAATGGCAGCGGCGTTTGCGGCCGCCGGCGCGCGCGTCGAGCGCATCGATCTTGCCGATTGCGGATTCGCCACGCGCAGCGCGAGCGGATTGTCGTTGCCTGTCCTGGGATCGCGGCTGCCCGACGCCGTGCACGTGCGTACGTTGTCGGCCGGCTCATTTGAGGCGATCACCAAACGCCTGGGCGTCCTGCACGCGCTGACGAAGCTTGGCGTCGTCGTCTGGAACGACGCGCGCGCCATCGAACGCTGCGTAGACAAGTCGATGACGAGCTTCCTGCTCGCGCGCGCCGGCGTGCCGACGCCGCCGACCTGGACGATGGAATCGCCAGAAGTCGCGCGCGCCCTGGTCGAGCGTGAAGTCGCGCGCGGCGCGCTCGTGCTCAAGCCGCTGTTTGGCGCGCAAGGCAAGGGCCTGCGCCTGATTCGACGGCCGGAAGACTTGCCCGGCCCGGAAGCGGTCGCGCGGGTTTATTATCTGCAGCGATTTCAATCGAACGGCGCTGAGGACTTCACGGATTATCGGCTGTTCGTCCTGCGCGGTCGCGTGATCGCCGCAATGATGCGTCGCGCCTCGACATGGATAACCAATGTCAAGCAGGGCGGCCAACCCCTGGCCATCGCCCCAGACCCGAAGATGGAGCGTCTTGCAATCGCGGCGGCGGAAGCGGTCGGCGCTGCCATCGCCGGCGTCGACGTGCTCGTCGCGGCTGACGGCGCGCCGACAGTGCTCGAGGTCAACAGCATGCCCGCTTGGAGCGGCCTGCAAAAGGTGAGCAAGCGCAACATCGCCGAGGCGATCGCATCGGCGCTGATGGAGACGCTGAACCGTCGCCCCACGCAAGGGCGCGCTGAATGAGCGACTCCGAGGATCTAGTGGCGGCGGCCTATATCGACGCCTGCCTTGCGGAGCTCGACGCGCCCAAACCAGGCAACGTGCATCGGTTCGCGCCCGGCCACCGCATGGAGGCTAAGGACTTCGTTCGCAGCGCCGAGGCGAGCGCCGCTCCGATTGCGGTGAGCGGAGCGCGGGTCGGCGCCCGTGTCCGCGCCGCCGTCGAGGCGACGCTTGAGGCGGTCGGTCAGAACACCAATCTCGGCATCATCCTGCTGTGCGCGCCGCTCGCAGCGGCGGCGGAGGCCCCGGACGGGGCTTTGCGCCCGGCGCTGGCGCGGGCGCTCGATCGTCTCGACCGCGCGGACGCTCAAGACGTCTTCTCCGCCATCGCCGCCGCCAATCCTGGCGGCCTCGGACGCGCGCCTCGGCATGACGTCAACGCCCACGCCGCCGCGACGCTGCGCGAGGCGATGGCGGAAGCGGCGGATCGGGATCGCATCGCGCGGCAGTATGTGACGGCCTACGAGGACGTTTTCTCGCTCGGCTTGCCGGTGCTGGCGACGGCCCGCCGGCGGCGAAACGAAGCCCGCTGGTCGACGCTGGCCGTCTATTTGACGTTTCTGTCTGCCATGCTGGACACCCACATCGTGCGCAAGTTTGACGCAGCGATCGCCGAGGCGGTTCGTCGCGAGGCGGCGGACTGGCGCGAAGCATTGGCGGCGGCTCACGATCCGGAAGGGATCGTCGACGGCTTATTGAAGTGGGACGGGGAGCTGAAATCACGCGGGATCAACCCCGGCACAAGCGCGGATCTCACCGTGGCGACCCTATTTGCTTCGAGTCTCTCGATCATCCGCGGCGAGAAATCCACGGCTCCTATCTTGCCCTTGCGCGCTAACGATGCTTGAGTTGGGCTACGGGGGCACGCCCCCGTGACTATCCGGCCAACCGATCCCACCACGGCGGGATGCTGACAACAAGGATAGCCAGTCCGCCTGGTCGCAAAGGGCGGGGACGCAAGTGGTTTGGCTAGATCCAAGGGAGGAATTAAATGGCCAAGATTAACAAGCTTATGGTTGGCGAGTCGCTGGTCGGCGATGGCAATGAAGTCGCGCATATTGATCTGATCATTGGCCCGCGGGGCAGCGCGGCGGAAAGCGCCTTCGCCAACGCGCTGACCAACAACAAGGACGGTTTCACGTCCCTACTCGCGGTTCTGGCCCCGAACCTAGCCACCAAGCCCAACACGGTTCTGTTCAACAAGGTGACCATCAAGGGCGCCAAGCAGGCGGTGCAGATGTTCGGGCCGGCGCAACATGCGGTCGCCAAGGCGGTTGCGGACAGCGTCGCCGACGGCACAATTCCCGCCGCCGAGGCCGACGACGTCTTCATCTGCGTCGGCGTCTTCATCCATTGGGATGCGGCGGACGACAAGAAGATCCATGACTACAACTATCAGGCCGTCAAGGAATCGATCGAGCGGGCGGTCAACGGCAAGCCGACGCCTGCGGAAGTCGTCTCTCAGCGCGACTCGGCTAAGCACCCGTTCAGCCCTTGAGCTGCTGACCGTTCTCAATCGAGATCCGCACGCGGGGGAACTCCTTCTCCCGCGCGCTTTCGCGTTGACTCCGGCTGAGCTCAGCTCCTCACGTCAATGGCGATACGCATCAGGTCCATGGCCGAGCGCGCGCCCAGCTTCTGCTTGAGCTGGGTGCAGTTATTGGCGATCGTCTTGTAGGAGACGTTGAGAAGATCGGCGATCTGCGCCATCGTACGGCCGGCCGCCAGAAGGCGGAGGATTTCGAGTTCGCGGGCGCTCAAGTTTGAAACCGCGTCCGGGCTGGGATCGACGCGCAGAAAGGCGATCCGCCGCGCCATCTCGGAATGCAGATAACGGCCCCCGTTCGCCACTGTCTTGATCGCGTCGGCGAACAGCGCTGGATCGTCGTTTTTGGCGATATAGCCCTTGGCGCCGGCCTCGATCGCACGCGCGGCGACGGTCGGATCGTCGTTCATGCTGAAGATGACGAGGCGCGCCTCCGGCTCGCGCTCGAGGATGCGACGCATAAGCTCTAGCCCGGAATACCCCGGCAGATTGATGTCAATGACCCCGACGTCGGGCTTCGCGTTGAAAAAGGCGGCGAAACCGGCCGCGCCGTCCGGCGCTTCAATGACCTCGATCTCCGGCTCCCCTTCAAGGAGCGCCCGGCAACCCGAGACGATGATCGGATGGTCGTCGACGATGAGAACCCGCACTGGCCGAAGTCTCCCCGACGAACCGTGATCCGCCGATCCGCGTCGCAAAGGAAAATCCGGCGCGGCGGCGCCATTTCTTCCCAGCATTGACAGCGGCCGGCGCAAAATCAACGGTAAAGCGCAAAAAAAGGCGTCGGACGGATGTGGCGTTCAATCTCCCTGCGCAATCGGCTTAATCTCATCTTCGCCTCGCTGTTCGCGGTTTGGCTCGTGGCCGACGCGATCCACGACGTTTGGCAGGCGAGCGGGAGATCTCGCGTGGAGACACAAAGCGCGATGCGGCTGACGAAGGATTTCGTCGCGACGACCCTTGCGCTTTCGCCTGAGGCGCCGGAGCCGGAAGTCGTCAAGAACCTCGTCGCGAGCCTGCAGCATTTGCGGCACGTGCGCGCCGGAATTGGCGATCCATCGCTTGCTTCCACGATTCTTAGCGAGGCGAACAAGCAGTCCGAGGCGCCGCGCTGGTTTCGCGCCCTAGTCGGCGCGTCCGCCGAAGTGGCTGTTATTCCCGTTGCGATGAGGAACGGCGGGACGGAGTCGATCATCCTGGTCGCCGATCCAGCGGACGAGATTGATGAGGTCTGGGACGAAGCGCGCGAGAACGCGCTGGAGGGCGGGCTGATGGCGCTCGCGGCAATCGGCGTGACCAGCCTCCTGGTCGGGCGCGCGGTCAGGCCCCTCGGCGTCGCCGGGGCGACGCTCTCGAAGCTTGAAGCCGGCGACTATTCCGCGCGCGCGAAAGGCGGCGGACCTCCGGAGATCCGCAACCTCAATGCGAAGGTCAACTCTCTCGCGGAGACGCTCGCCGGTTTGAATCGCGCCAACGACGAACTGATGGAGCGCGTCTTCGACGCTCACGACGAGCAGCGACAGCTCATAGCGCACGAGCTCCATGACGAGTTCGGACCTCACCTGTTCGCTTTACGCGCCAGCGCGGCCGTCCTGGCGAAGACGATCGGCGACCACCCCGCGGCGCGCGCAGCCGCGAGCGCGATCGAGGTCCAGGTCGGAGAGCTGCAAGGCCAGAACCGGCGTATCCTTGCCGATCTCAGGCCCGCCGCACTCGAGGAACTCGGTCTCGTCGAGGCGCTTGGGGCGCTCGTCGCGCATTGGCGCCGCGCCGATCCTAAAATGGCGGTCACGCTCGACGTAGACCCGCGTGTCGACGCTCTGGGCGACCGCGCGAGCCTGATGGCCTATCGTTTCGTGCAAGAAGCGATGACCAACGCGTTTCGCCACGCGGGCGCCACGCGGATCGATGCGTCGCTGAAGTTCGAAACGCGGATCGAGGCGCCAAACCCGCGCGATCCGGCGCTCGCCGGGCTCGTCATGCGCGTGGCGGACAACGGCCGCGGGTTGAACGCCGAGGCGGAAGCGGGGATGGGCCTCGCCGGCATGCGCGACCGCGTGCGGCTCATGGGCGGATCGGTCAGCATTGCCTCGCCGCAAAGTGGCGGAGTTGTGGTTGAAGCGCGTTTCACCGCGGCTCGAGGGGCGCGCGAACGGGAATATTTCCCGGCCTCAGCAGGAAGCGGTCCCGGACGAGCTTCCAATCATTGAAATGTCTTGCGACGCCGCGTGGGGTTATTGTCATCGGGTCGCGAGCGGCTTCTCAAAAAGGTGCTCTGCGCATCAAGCTTTCTCGGGGGCGGCTCGCGAGTCCTCCATGGGGAAGTGCAGGGGGAGGACGAATGACAAACGCAATCGCCGGCCGTATTGCGACCGCCAGCGTCGTTCTCGCCGTTACGACGATCGGCTCTCGGGCCGAAACGATCGAGCTTCCCACTTTCGATGTGGTCGCGACGACGCCGCTCGGCGGGGGCGAGATCGACGTCGCCAAGTCTCCGTTCGCCGTCTGGCAGACAAGCTCGCAGGATATTCGGAACTTCAATGACACGACGCTTCCCCAAACGCTGGCGCGGCAGGCGCCAGGGGTCACCGTCGGCAATGTGTCAGGCAACGATTTCCAGCCTGACCTCAGCTACCGCGGCTTCGACGCCACTGCTGTCAGCGGCACCCCGATCGGCCTCGCCGTCTACCAGAACGGCGTGCGCATCAACGAGGCGTTCGGCGACACGGTCAACTGGGAACTCATCCCTGAAAATGCGATCGACAGAACAGCGATCATCGCCGGAAACCCAATCTTTGGACTGAACGCGCTTGGCGGCGCGGTCACCATCACGATGAAGAACGGTTTCACCTGGCAGGGCTTCGAAGGCGACGTTCGCGGCGGCTCATTCGGCCGTGCGCAGGAAGAGTTTCAGTACGGCAAGCAAATGGGCGATTACTCCGTCTATGTGGCGGGCACACAGATCAACGACGGCGGTTGGCGCGCCGACGGAAATTCGCAGATCAGCAATTTTTACGGCGATGTCGGCTACAAGGCGAACGGGTTTGAGTCGCACCTGCAACTGACCGCGGGTGACAGCCAGCTCGGCGCCGCCGCCTTCACGCCGCTACAGGAGCTGCAGAGCAATTGGAACAGCATCTATACTGCTCCGCAGACGACCGAAAACAAGATGGCGATGCTGGCGTGGACCGGCAGTTACGCTTATTCGCCTACGCTAAGCTTCCAGGGCGGGGCTTATCTCCGCGGATTCAATCAAAAGCATGTCGATGGCAACTCCACCGACGTAGAACCCTGCCCGCCTTTCTCCTGCCTCGGCGACGACGCGCCGACGCCGGTGCATGACACGTTCGGCAATGTCATTCCCGATTTATCAAATGGTGGGACAACAGACCTTGGCGAAATCGACCGAAACTGGACACAGTCGCGCTCTCTCGGCGCGAGCGTGCAGGCCGTCGACACCGACAAACTCGCCGGCCACGACAATACGCTGACCGTCGGCGCGTCGCTCGACTATGGCTGGACACGTTTCAACGGCAATAGCCAACTCGGCGTCGTTCCTGCGTTCGTGAACAATTCGCTGCCGGTGATCGGACTCCCGTTCTTGATCGACGAGCCTGACAGCTTTCTGAACCCGATCTCGGTCCACGCAAACAACACCTACACAGGCGTTTACGCGCTCGACACGTACAGTGTGAACGACCGCCTGACGGTGACCGCCGGCGCCCGCTTCAATTACGCGGGGATCAATCTCGACGGCGAGAATGGCGCGCTTCTCAACGGCTTTTCGAACTTCTTCCACGTCAATCCGACCGTGGGTTTCACCTACAAGCTCACGCCCGACATCAACTTCTATGCGGGATATGCGATGACCAATCGCGCGCCGACGCCGCTCGAACTCGGCTGCGCCGACCCCAACAACCCTTGCATTATCGACGGATTTCTGAGTTCTGACCCGAAACTGAAGCAGGTTGTCGGTCAGACTTTCGAGCTGGGCTTTCGGGGGCAGAACGCTCTAGCCCCGTTGGGTCCGCAATGGGGCAAGCTGCAGTGGTCTGCGGGACTTTTCCGCACGACGCTCAATAACGACATCCTGCCGCTGCAAAGCCCGGCCAATGGTTTCGGCTTTTTCTCAAATGTCGGAACGACGTTGCGCCAGGGCGCGGAAGTCAGCGCTCAATGGACTGGCGATAAGTGGTCGGCCTACGCCAATTACACCTATCTCGACGCGATCTATCTCACCACCTTCATGGAGCCGTCACCGTTCAACCCATCTGCCGACGCGAACGGCGAGATTCCCATCACCAACGGCACGCAGGTCGCCGGCATCCCAAAAAATACGGTCAAAATAGGCGTCGACTATGCCGTCACCGACAAATGGAAGGTCGGCGCCGACATGGTCGCGGCGTCGGGCCAGGTCATCTTCGGCAACGAAAACGGCGCGCTGCCGCAAGTGCCGGGCTACGCCGTCTTTGGCCTGCACACGTCCTACCAGGTCGGCAAGCAAGTCCAGGTCTACGGCCTTATTCAGAACATCTTCGATCAGCGCTATTACACTGCGGGCGGCCTGTTCGACACGACCTCGTTTCCGAATGCAGCGCCTAACCTGACCGATCCCCGAACCTTCGGACCCGGGAAGCCTTTCGCCATCTATGGGGGAGTGCGAATCACGCTGTGACGACTCAACAAGTCGGTCGGCTTCGAGGCGCCGGGCGCCAGCGCGCGCTGGCGAAACCATGGATGCTCTGGGCGAAGCCGAAAATCAAACTGGATGATTCCCTCGCAAATATGCGTGGGTTGAAACGCATGGCCTGACGCGCCATAGAGCACCCGGGGAGCGAAACGAGGCGTTGATATGCAGGGTGTTGATCTCTCCCCGCTCGGGCTTTTTCTCGGCGCGAGCCTCGTGGGCAAGGCGGTCATGGCCGTTCTGTTCCTCGCCTCGCTCTGGTGCTGGGTGCTGATCATCGAAGGCGCGGTTTCCGTTGTGCGCTTCCGCCGCGCCGTTCGTCAGGCGCGGGCCGGCGGAGAGATCCCCAAGTCGCTCACCGCCGTCGCCGCCGCGGGCGACGAGGAAGCGCGCCGCCGAATTCCGGGGGAAACGGCTGGCGAACTGAGGTCGCGCATCTCGGACGCGATGGCGCGCGCCGCACGCGAACTGTTGACGCGCTCCGAGGGCGGATTGCCCAATCTCGCCGTCATTTCCTCAGTCGCGCCGTTTGTCGGCCTGTTCGGGACGGTGTGGGGCATCATGTCGAGCTTCGCGGCGATTGGCCAGTCGCAGGACACGTCGCTGGCCACGGTTGCCCCGGGCATCGCCGAATCGCTCGCAGCGACAGCTTATGGCCTCGCGGCGGCGATTCCGGCCTCGATCGGCTACAATCGCATCGGCGCCGCCTATGGCCGGATCGGACAGGACATGGCCTCGTTCGTTGAAGAGCGCGCGCTGGCGCTGCTCGCCCGCCCGGCCGAAGTCGCGCGCGAAGACGCGCCCCGCCGCCGCGCAGAGACTCCCTGATGGCGCTCACCCCCCGCAAGATCGGCGAAGGCCTCTATCAGCCGCTGGCCGAGATCAACGTCACGCCGCTCGTCGATGTGATGCTTGTCCTGCTCATCATATTCATGGTGACCGCGCCGATGCTGGCGACCGGAATCAAGGTCAACCTGCCCAGCGCCAAAACCGCCCAGCCGCTCGAAAACAAAGAGCCGGTCATCGTTATCGTCGCCAAAGACGGCTCCCTGTCGGTCGGAAAGGACTCGGTCTCGCGCGATGAACTGGCGGCGAAGGTCAAGGCGAAGCTCGGCGATTCCAATGGCGTCGTTCAGCTGCGCGGCGATCGCGACGCGTCTTACGGCGACGTCGTCTCGGTGATGGACGAGCTCGCGGCCAACGGAATCTCTCGAATCGCGATCGTGTCTGGTCCTCGCCGCGCCGTTTCGCCGGCGCCGGTCGCGCCAAGCGCGCCGACTTCAGCAGCGCCAAACACGCCGACGCCGTGACCCTCGCGACGCTGGACGGGCGCGTCTTCGACCCGCCGCCCGTCCGCCCGCCATGGCTCCGTCCACTCGTCGTCTTGATCGTGATCGCGCTTCACGCCGCCGCGCTCTCGATCTTCTATCTGGAGCCGCCGAAGCCGCCCGAGCCGCCGGGAGAAGTGATCGTCGACATTCAGCCGGAAGCCTCGCCCGCGGAACCCCCGGCGCCGCCGCCCGGAGAGCCGAAGCCGCCCGAACAATCCGCGCCTCCGCCCCCCCAAGACGCCGCGCCGGCTCCGACTGAGCCGCCGCCTCCAACCCCTGTTACCCCGCCGATCGCGGAGCAGCCCCCGCCGCCGGTGGAGCAACCGCCGCTTCCAACGCCGGAAACACCTCCGCCGCCGGTCGCCGAGCAGCCTCCGCCGCCAATGGAGCAACCGCCGCTTCCCCCGCCGGAACCTCCGCCGCCGGTCGCCGAACAGCCGCCGCCGCCTCCGGCGCCGGTCGAGCTTGCGCCGCCTCTTCCGCCCCCGCCTCCGAAGCCGGTCACGGCCCCGCCGCCCAAGCCGCCGCCCCCGCGCGTCGAAGCGCCGAAACCGCAGTCGAGACCGGCGCCGAAGCCGGCCCCCGCCGTGCGACCGGCTGAGACCCAATCTCGCCCCGCTCAGGCGTCGCGCGGCGCGCCTTCGAGCGCGGCGGCTAGCGCCGAGTCGGTTTCAGCCTATAGAGGGGAGGTGAGCGCCATCATCCGCGGCCGGCTCTTCTATCCGGACGCCGCCCGCGCCCGAGGCGCCAGAGGCATGGTCGGGGTCGCCTTCACCATCGGCCCGTCCGGCGTTGTGACCTCGTTCGCGATCACCCGATCCTCGGGCGACCACGACCTCGACGCGGCGGCGCGTTCCCTCGTGCAAGGCGCTCGATTTCCGCCGCCTCCTGGCGGCTCGACCCATATCGCGACGAGCTTCAACTATGTCCCCCACTGACGCCGCCAACCCCCGATTGAGCGCGCTCGTGCTGGGCTCGGGGGCAGGCGGCGGCGTGCCGCAGTGGAACTGCGGCTGCCGCGTGTGCCGTCTCGCCTGGAGCGGCGACAAGCGGGTCAAGCCGCGCACCCAAGCGGGCCTCGCGCTGACCGTCGACGGAGCCAACTGGCTCTTGCTCAACGCCTCGATCGATCTCCGCCAGCAAATCCTGGCGACGCCTGCGCTGCAGCCGAAGGGCGGCGTGCGCCATTCGCCGATCAGCGCTGTCGTTCTGACCAACGCCGAGGTCGATTCATCGGCCGGACTTCTGGCGCTGCGCGAGCGCCAGCCGCTCGTCCTGTTTGGCACGCAGGCGACGCTGGACGCGATCGGCGCCAATCGCATGTTCGACGTGGTCGATCGCGACGTAGCGCCGCGCCGCGCCGTCGCCTTACGCGAACAATTCGAGCCGTTGCCGGGCGTCAAGCTCGAATTATTTGCAATTCCCGGCAAGGTCCCGCTGTGGCTCGAGGAGGGAAACGTCAGCACTGACGACATCGGCGAGGCGACCGTCTGCGTCGCGGTGGAAGCGGCAGGTAAAAAACTCGTCTATGCGCCGGGTTGCGCCCATGTTACGGAGGACCTCGATGCTCGCATCACCAATGCGGATGTGTTGTTTTTCGACGGCACCTTGTTCGCCGACGACGAAATGATCGCCAATGGCCTTGGCGACAAAACCGGGAGGCGCATGGGCCACATGCCCGTGTCGGGACCAGGAGGAACATTGGACGCGCTCGCGCGCCATGCGCATGTGCGGCGCATCCTCATTCACATCAACAATTCGAACCCGATCCTCATTGAGGGATCGCCGGAAGAGGCGAAGGTGAAAGCGGCCGGCTGGGAGATTGCGTTCGACGGAATGGAGATTTGCCCATGAACGTACATGCCCCGTCGGAGCCCATGACTCCCGAGGCGCTCGAGGCGGCGCTGCGGGCCATTGGCCCGGTGCGCTATCACGACCTGCACCCATTCCACGGCCTTTTGCACGACGGCAAGCTCAACAAGGGCCAGGTGCAGGCCTGGGCGTTGAACCGTTTCGTCTATCAGTCGGCGATCCCTCGCAAGGACGCTTCGCTGATCGGGCGCTGCGAGGATCGCGAGTTGCGGCGCGAGTGGCTGCATCGGATCACCGACCATGACGGCGTCGGAGAGGAGCAGGGCGGCATCGATCGCTGGCTCATTCTGACCGACGGACTGGGGCTCGACCGCGATTATGTGATCTCGCAGGAGGGCGCGCTGCCGGCGACAAACTTCGCGGTTGAAGCTTATGTGCGTTTCGTGCGCGAGCGGCCGCTGATCGAGGCGGTGGCGTCCAGCCTGACCGAGCTCTTCGCCCCGGCGATCCATAAGCGTCGCATCGTCGGGATGCTGGCGAACTACAGCTTTATCGATGAGAAAGTGATCGCCTATTTCCGCCGCCGGCTCGATCAGGCCCCGAGGGACGCTGAGTTTGCGCTCGATTACGTCAAGCGCAACGCGCGCACCGTCGAAGAGCAGCGGGGCGCCCTTGCCGCTTTGAGGTTCAAGACCGATGTATTGTGGGCGCAGCTCGACGCGCTGCATCACGCTTATGTCGACGGCGCAATCCCTCCGGGGGCGTTCCGGCCGGAGTGAATATGGACAAAGTTGCAGGGATCCATGCCGAATCGCGGCCGCATCTCCCCAGGGGAGTGAGGCTCAAGCGCGATGAGGCGCGTCAGCGATGGACGTTGCTCGCGCCCGAGCGGATCTTCGAGGTCGACGACACCGCGGCGACGGTGCTCGAACTGTGCGACGGCGCGCGCGACCTTACGGCCATCGTCGCCGAGCTGGCGGCGCGCTACGCTGCGCCGCCAGCGGTGATCGAGAAGGATGTCGTCGCCATGCTCGCCGACCTCAAGGCCAAGAGAGTGCTCGAGACATGACCGTTCACGCCCCGCCGCCGCCCGCGCCGCCGATCGGGCTCCTCGTCGAACTCACGCATCGCTGCCCGCTCGGCTGTCTCTATTGCTCCAATCCGGTGGCGCTCGAACGCCCTGGCGACGAACTTGACGGCGAGACCTGGAAAAAGGTGTTCAGCGAGGCCGCCGCACTCGGGGCGCTGCACGTCCATCTTTCCGGCGGGGAGCCGACTGCGCGGCGCGACATCGTCGATCTCACGCGCCATGCCTCGCAAAGCGGGCTCTACACCAACCTCATCACCTCAGGCATCGGGGTGAGCGAGAAATTGACTGGCGAACTGGTCGACGCCGGCCTCGATCATGCGCAGCTCTCCTTCCAGGGCGCCGAAAAGGAGATCAACGACCGCCTCGGCCATTACAAAGGCTCGTGGGAGCGCAAGCGCGCCTTCGCTGCTCATGTGATCAAGGCCGGCCTGCCGCTCACCATCAACGCTGTCATTCATCGCTCGAATATTCATCAGGTGAGCGCATTCATCGATCTTGCGGTCGAGCTTGGCGCGCGCCGGCTCGAAGTGGCGCATACGCAATATTACGGTTGGGCGCTCGCCAATCGCGCCGCGCTGATGCCGCCGAAGAGCCAAGTCGACGAATCCATCGCGATCGTGCAGGCGGCCCGCGAGCGGCTCAAGGGCGAACTGGTCATCGACCTTGTGGTCCCGGATTATTACGCGCGCTATCCGAAACCTTGCGCCGGCGGGTGGGGGCGGGTCGCAATCAATGTGTCGCCGACCGGCAAGGCGCTGCCGTGTCACGCGGCCGAGTTCAATTCCGGGTCTCGAGTTCTGGAATGTGCGCGATCATTCGCTGGGCGACATTTGGCGGCTAAACCCCGCCTTCAACGCCTTCCGCGGGACGGATTGGATGCCGGAACTCTGTCGTTCGTGCGAGCGGCGCGAGATCGACTGGGGGGGATGCCGTTGCCAGGCGCTGGCCCTGACCGGAGACGCGCGCAATACCGATCCCGCCTGCCACAAGTCGCCCGATCACGAGCGCATCGCGGCGATGGCCATGGCGAAGTCCGAATCCGGCGATGGCGTCCTGCGTTGGCGATCGTATAAGCAGGACAAGGTCGAGGCCTGAGGCGCGACGACGCGAGTGTTGTTGGGTGAAAGGATTCAACCCGAGCAGCCGGAGGTCTAATCTTAACGGTTTTCTAGGTATGCGGGCTTAGGAACGACGTAAGGGGGAAGCACCGACTTACGCAGGTGACAACATGCCCAGAAGCGCCGCGCAGCACCCGGAGAAGTCCGGAGGGCCAACTCTACTTCAAGAGTTTGAAAATTCTCTGCCAGACTTCGAAACTCTTGATGAAGAGCAACATCTGAAATTTGTAAAGGCAATTAACCTGCTTTGCGGGTATTTTGATATTTCGGAGGCCCGACTCCGCAGGGATCATTTCTTTAAGCTTAGGTCCACGGTCGCCCGCCTTAATGAGCTTTACGACCAATATCATTCCAAAGATACGATACTTGCATCAGCAATATTGTTCGTTAAGCTGCACATCGAGTTGCACTATCTTGATAGTCAAGACGCGAATCTGGTCCACAACCTGACGAGTTTGCACGTTTATCCTCCAGATTAGTTTGCGGCGGCATAGCCGCCAACAGACGCCGCGCCGTTGCCGGCTGCCGTCGCTCGGATGCGCCCGAAGCTCCATTGCGGCGCTTAAGCGGATGTGCGCTCTCGCGTCGCTAAGCGATCGGAAATGGCGCCGCAACCTATTGAAAAGGCTCGATCCCGACTCGCAAATGGCAGCGGTGTCGGACTACCGGCAGAGCGCGCGGGCGTTGGCCGTCCACTGTCCGAAACCGCTGGCGACCATATTGCGGATGACCGAGCAGACGTATGTCTTCTCCGCCGCCGGATTGCCGGGCCCGGCGTTGTAGCGGGCCACCGCCAGCGTCCACGAGCCTTCTTGCGCCTTGAGCGACTTGAGAAAGTTCGCCGCATATTCGACGTTGCGCGCCGGGTCGAACATTTCGCTTAAGGAGCGAAAGTCGGCGCCGTGAAAATGGTGATTGATCTGCATGCAGCCGATGTCGATGAACTTCGCGCCGCGCCCCTTCGCCTGAGTGAAACGCGCCACCGCTTCGGCGAGACTTGCGGAATGCACCGCCTGGCCGTCGACGTTCATGTCATACGGGCTGAGCCCGCCGCGGCTGCCGGTCTCGGTCAGGCCGACTGAGTAGAGCACGTTGAGCGGGACGCCATGCAGCGCCGAGGCGCGCGTCATCTCCCGCTCGCAAGCGAGCGACCCATCGGCGCGCGCGCCGCCGCCGCTAGAAACTGCGATCGCGACCAGAGCCGCGCCTAGACAAACTCGCATCGTTCGAACCACCCCGCTCGCCCGCGCCTTGCGCCGATCGCTGTTCGCCTCCCGCTGAGCCGCCGTTAGCGGAAGGCCCGTTTCCATTCGCATTCCCATCCGTGTTGACGCCCATCTGTTTGACAACGAGCGAGTCGAGCGGCTGGCCGATCGCCGCCATTCGATCGGTAATCGCGTCGCGCGCGCCTTCGATTGAGCCCAGGGTCTGAGAGCTGGCCGCGTGGATGACGACAGAGAGCTTGTCGCCGGTGAGCCGCATCGTCATCGAGACATCCTCGAGGCCTCCCGGCGAAAGATCGACGTCGATCTCCCTGACCGGGGAAGCACAGGACGCAGCGCCAGGGCCAAGCGCGTTTGCGCGGGGCGCGACATCTGCATTTGCGGCGCTTGTTGCTGAGGCATCGGGCGCGAATGAAGCGCTGCCTGCGAAAGGCGCCGAGAGCTGCGCGCCAAATGGACTTGTTTGCGCTGTTGACGGCGCTCCAAACGTTGCTGGATCGGGCGGGCGACCGTCGGCAGTCTTGGCGCTCGATTCCGCTGGCGCAGCCGGCGCGGCCGAACTCGTAACCCGGACGACCGGCGGCGGCGCTGACACTTCGGGCTTTCGTCCGTTGCGCGCGGCCTCATGCGCGGCTTCTCGCGTGAGGGTTGCGCGATTTGATGCCGCGCCCGCGCGATTGGCGATTGGCGCGGGTGCATTCGCGTTTGCGAGAGGCGGAACGGCGCCGGCCAAGAGTTTCGTCGTCGTGGCCTCATCTCGCGCGAAGCCAGCAGCGAGGACGCTTTCGCCCTTGAGATCGGCTTGCGGCGTAAGAGTGGCCGCCGCAGCGCCCGGCGCGAATGGCGGGTCGACCGCAAGCCTGCGGCCGGCGATCGCGCCCGGGGAGGTGGAGGCGCTGAAGTGAAAGGCGCGTTCGCCAATCAGCCGCCCGACCGCTTGCGCCTTGGCGCCGGCGGCGATGGATGCTCCGCTCCTTTCGGATTTCTGGCCTTTCATCGCAGGCAAGGCGAGCGAGGGCGAATTGTCCGTGGCTTGCGGGCGTTCGTCCATCAGCGAGGCGGTCCGCAAGCCAAACGGCAGGGAAGCCAGGAGCGCGCTATCGTTCAGTAGTGAATGGAGAGCCGGTTGTCCGGGCGGCGACTGGTCCGGTTGCGGCTCGTCCGAAGGATGGGATTCTCTCTCACCAGTCGAGGCGCCCGCTTTCGCCGGCGGGCTGGGCAGCGAGTTCGAGCACAGCGGCGAAAGCGTTGCGGTCAGTTGGGAATTGTGGAGCTGCGCGGGGCGCGGCCTGCGCGATTGGCGCCGACGTTGGGCCGGCGGCGGGCGCGGTCATTGCGAGCCTCCATTTTGCGTGGCTACGAGGCTCGACGTGCGTTGAAGGGCATCCTGCGCTTGCGCGATCGTCAGCGCGGGCTCGCCCGGCTTGTCCTTGTCGGCGTCGGGCAGAGCGGCGGCGTTTTGCGTATTGAAAACGTTGAGGTCGGGAACGACCCGCAACTCTGCCGCCACCTTTCTGGTCGCAGACAGCAAGCTGGCGTCAGCCCGGTCCAGTTTTGACGCGGACAGAGTTCTTCAAATCGGCGATCGCTGCATCGTATGCGTCCGAGAACAGTCGACTGGCAGCCAGATAAAGGCGGGCGCGCATAGCCTCCGGGCTGTCGGCTTTCGAGCTTTCGAGAGCCTCGGTCGCGGCCGCAGTGGCGGCGGCGAAGCGCGCGCTGACGATCCCGGACTTGGCCAGAATGAGCAGAAACTCCCGCCGGCCGTCGGGAGGCAACGCCGCCACCGCGCTCGACAGCAGCTTGTAATCGGCCGGATCGTCCGCAAGACCGAGCCGGGCGACCGCGCCCGCCAGATCACGCAAGAAATCCGCAGCGTACAGCGAGGCGGCGAAGCGGGTCACATATTGCCGGGTCAACATCGCCAGGCGGCCCGCGTCCTTAGCCTCCGCGAGGAGGGCGATCTCGCGCCGAAGCGCGGCCTCCTCGACCAATCCGCCCGGCGCAAGCAGACGCGCCCAATCGAGAAGCTCGACCGCCGCTTTCGGATCCCGCTTCGTCTCGAGGACCGAGCGGGCGAAGGCGACCTCGCCCGCGAGGCGCCGGTCGAGTGCGGTCAAATTCGTTGCCCCGAGGAGAGCGACGGCGTCGGCCTCGTGATTGGTGACGTAGGCGAGCGCGCCGCGGGCGAGCGACCGCTCGGACTCGATAAGCGCGTCGCCTTTGAGCAGCGGCTCGACATTGGCGAGAGATCCGCCGCTCAGGATGTAGATGACGAGCGAATTCGCCTCGCGTTGGTTCTTCCAGGTCTCTGGGCTTGCGGTCTCGATCGCCGCGCCGATCGTCTTCAGTTGATTGAGCTGAGCCGGGTAGGCGGCCTTGTCGCCCTGAGCGATCTTCAGCTGGATCCGCTGCAGTTCTTCGATGAGGTTCGAGACATGCGCCGATTCGGCGGTCGCCATGGAAGGGGCGAGGACAGCGAGCGCGGCCAAGGCCAAACGAAGCCAGGGGACGGTCACCGTTTTGCCTCGCGCACGAGAATCTCGATGCGCCGGTTTTCGGCCGCGAGCGGGTGCAATGAGTCCTTCAGACGATGGTCGGCGTAGCCCTCGACTCGTTCGAACCGCTTCTCCGGCAGGCCGCCGCGAATCAGCATGTAATAGGCCATTTGCGCGCGCGCCGAGGAGAGCCGCCAATTATCGTAGGTCGCGGACCGGTAGGGACGACCGTCGGTGTGTCCGCGCACGACGATGGCGCCATGCAAGCTTTGCAGGCTCGCGGCGATGGCTTCCATCATGTGCAGGACGCGGGGCTGCGGCTCCGCGGAGCCGATGGCGAACATGGAGAAGTTCTGCCGGTCGGTGAGGCTGATGAGGATGCCATCGTCGGTCGCCTGGACGTCGAGTTGCGGCCCCTGCATTGACTTGGACTCGCCTGCCAGTCGCTTTTTTAAATCTGCGAGCAGGTTGGACGCGAGTGTCTGGCGCGCTTCTGCAGGGTCGGGGGCCGGCGGATTCGCGGTCGACGGAGCAGGCGATTCTGCGCCTTGAGCTTGGGCTGCGCCTTGACCTTCAGCGGGGCCGCCTGCCGGCGCAGCCGCCGGCGCGATCGAGGTCGACAGCGAAACTGGTTCGTCGCTGGGAGCGGCCGCCGCGGGCGGGGCGCCCGGATTGTGGGTCACCACATTGACCGCCTGATCGCTGCCGAGCGGGCGGAACGGATCGCGCAACGCGTCATCCGCGCTTGGCCCCACTTCGCCATAGCCCTTCAGCGCCGCTGAAGGATCGATGCGAGGGCCAGGCGGCGGCGCGCCGGCGATCTTGTCGAGGCTCGCGCGAGGATCGCTGAACAATTCCTGCTCCGACATTGTCGGATAGGGCTTCGCCGGATCGGGCGGCGGCACAGGCGAGGGGGTTGGCGGATGCGCCTGGTCGTTTTTCTTCGCAGAACTTGACGGATTTTCGTTGGCCTTTTCCACCCCGTCTTCGCCGTGCTCGGAAGTAGGCTTCACGGCAGTCGGCGTAGTCGAACTCCTCGCCAGGCGCGTAGATCGCGTCCTTTTCCGGCGCGCCGTGAATGCCTTTTTGCGCCTTCGCGGGCTCCTCGACCTTCACCGGATTGAAGTATCGCGCGATGAGCGTCTTGGTATTCTTGTCGGTGGCGCTGATGATCCACAGCACGAGAAAAAAGGCCATCATCGCGGTCATGAAATCGGCGAACGCGATCTTCCAGGCGCCGCCGTGATGCTCGTCCTCCTGCAGGCCGCGGCGCCTGACGATGACGATTTCCGGATGGGCCTCGGTCATCAGCGCCGCTCAGGCCTCGAACGAGGCTAGCAACTCGGCCCACGGGCGAAGCTCGGCGACAATCCGCGTGGGGTTGGCCTCGACGACGGTGTTCACTCCCTCGTGTTCGACATAGTCGACCTCGATCGGCAGATCGGCGATCCGCTCACGCATCAGCCCAAGCACCCGCTCGGGTCCGCGAATCGTGATCAATCCGGGCGAGCCGCCGGCGCACAGCCGGGCGATCGCCTTGCGCAATTCGTCCACTGCCGTCTTGACGACCGCCTGGGAGAGAAAGGGCGCCAGAACGCGGGCGGCGGCGGCTCCGACGGAGTCCTCGATCTGCTTCAAGCCGGACCGGAGCGCGCCTTCGAGCTCCGCGTATTCGTTGAGATGGAACTCCTGCCGCTGCGTTTCCGCCTGCTCCCCCGCGGCGGCGAGTTCAGCCGCGTGGCGATCGGAAGCCTCGACGCGCCCCTCGGCGAGGCCTTCCTCGCGGCCGCGGGAGTAAGCCTCGGCTAGTTTCGCCGACAGGTCCTCGGGTTTGACCTGCTCGCCTGCGGGTGGCGATTGCCGCGCCGCGGAGTCGAGGGGAACTGGCTTTGGCGCCCATGGCGTGCGCCGGGGAGCTTCTTCCGCTTGCGTTTCAGCCCCCGCGTTCGCCATGCGATCGAACACCGGCTTCGGAACGGGCCCGCCTTTCTGCGGGCTCGCCAGGCTTCGAGGGCGAAACGGGGAGTTCTCGCGCCGCGACGGCGCCGGTTCGCTGGCCGTGCGCCCGAGACGATCAAGATAGTCGGCGATCGATAGGGGTTTCATCCGTTCGCTCCTTGACGAATCCACTGCTTGAGGATCGTTGCGGCGTGGTTCTCGTCGAATTCGATCAGCTTGAGCAGTTTGCGTTCGGGACCATTGTCGCGCCGCGCGAGCAGCGCCTGCATGAATTCGTCTCGACTCGAGTCGGTCTCGATGAGGATGCTTTCGCCGGGCTGACCGTCGCCGTCCGGAGCGCCCAATGCGGGCGTCCGGCCCGATGCGCCGCGCGCGTCCTCAGTCGCTGCGATCCGCGGGGGAGCGAACGCCATCCTGAGGCCGGGCCGCACCCCGAACCAAAGCATCATCCCGGCTACCGCCACGATGGCGCCTGCGTTGAGGATCGATCCCGTCTGGCGCGCGACAACCTCGATCAGCGAAGGACCCGGCGCAGGCTCGAGGTCGCGGCTCGAATCGATGAAGTCGACAACGGAGATCTTGACCGTGTCGCCCCGCTGTCGATTGAGACCGGCGGCCGATCCGACGAGTTGCTCGATCTCATGGACTTGTGCGTCGATCGCCTCGGCCGACGGCTTGCCGCCGAGCGAAGCGGCGAGCGCGGCGCGGTTGATCAGCACCGCGACGGAGAGATTCTGGACCACGAAGCCGGCGCTAGTGGTCTGAATCGACTTCGACGAGACTTCGTAGTTTGTCAGTTCCTCACGCTTCTGCGTCTGATCGTTCGACTGCTTCGATTCGCCGCCTGTTGCCTTCGGCTTTGGAAGATTAGCCTCTACGCCGGCGGGTTGCTCACCGGCCGCGTTCTGCGAGCTCTGCTGTTCCTTGGTGACGCGCACCGACCGTTCGACGCGGCTGTCGGGATTGTAGATGGTCTCGTTCGTCTGTGTTTTGTCGGCGTTGAGCCTGGCGGCGACCGAGATCTGAAAGTTTCGGGCGCTGAGATAAGGCGTCAGCGTACGGCTGACGCTTTCGCGGATTTGCTGCGACACTTCTTTTTCGAGCGCGAGCAGATTGTCCGGCGACTTCTCGATCGAATCGGCGCCGTAGGCCAAGAGACTGCCGTCGACGTTGAGCACTGTCACGTCCTCGAGCTTCATTCCGGGAACCCCCGAGGCGACGAGGTGCCGGATCGCCTGGCCGGTCGTTCGGTCGTCGCCGCCATCGGTTCGGATGACCACGGACGCCGAAGAGGGCTGGCGCTCGCGGCGGAAGGAGCCTTCATCGGCGAGGACGATATGCACCCGCGCGGCCTTGACCGTGCGCATCATCTGGATCGTGCGCGCGAGCTCACCCTCGAGCGCCCTCAAGCGCGTAACGTCCTGCATGAACGACGTCAGGCCGAGCGAGCCCAGCTTGTCGTACAGCTCGTTCCCGACTGCGCCGCTGCGCGGCAGGCCCTTCTCCGCCAGGATCATCCGCGCCGCAGCGGCTTGTCCGGCCGGGGTCAGAACGACCGTGCTCTCGGCGTTGACGTCGAAGGGTACGCCCGCCTCGCGCAACGCGGCGCCGATGGCCGCGATGTCGTCGCGATCGAGCCCCGAATAGAGCGTCTCCATCGTTGGGCGGCTCAGATAATAACCGGCGAGCCCGGTCGTCACGAATGCGGCCAGGCCGATCAAGGCCAACGCAGACAGACGCCGGACGCCCAAACCCCGCAGGTTCGCCCAGAGCCGCTCAATTTGCGCCAACAGATTCGTCGCCACATCCGGGCCTGAGAGAGGAATTCGTGAGCCTTCATCTTTGGAAGCGGAGCTTGCGCCGGCATTGCGTGAGCTGCCGCGATGCGCCCCTCGACCGGCGCAGGCGGCGAAATTTCGCGGCGATTAACCGGCCATTAGCGGGTTGCGCCTAGTCTTCGCTGGCTAGGGCGAGCACGGCGCGATCAGCGCGCGACGCCCCGGCTCTACACGACGGTTAGGCTCCCGATGCGGGCCTAAGGGCATGCGGCCAGTCCGTCGTCTCGGTGCGAGTCCGAAATGTCGCCCCATCAGCGTGAACATTTTCGACAGGAGCACACCCATGAGTTCGATCTTAAACAATCCGTCCGCCCTCAGCGCGCTGCAGGCCTTGCAAATGACGCAGCAGTCGCTCGCGACGGTTCAGAATCAGGTTTCGACCGGCCTTAGCGTAGCGACCGCCGCCGACAATTCCTCCTACTGGTCGATCGCCGCCCAGCTCACCGCCGACAGCGGCGTCGTCAAAGCCTCCAACGACGCTCTGTCGCAAGGGCAGTCACTTCTGGCGACCGCGAGCTCGGCGATCAATTCGGTCATCACGACCATCAATTCGATTTAGACCGCGTTGACGCAGGCGACCGAGCCGGGCGCCCAGATCGCCGACATCAACACGTCGCTCGCCTCGCTCGGCAAGCAGCTCACCGATGCCGTAACCGCCGCTTCGTTCAATGGGTTGAACGTCCTGAACGGCAGCGTCACGTCCCTCAACTTCGTCGCCGGCTTCAACGCCACGGCGACAGGCGGAACCATCAACACCATCGCGTTCACCACCCAGACACTCTACGGGCTCACGACCGGAGTTGGAAACACCGAGTCGACCAGCACGTCCAGCATTTCCGACGCAACGGCGATCAGCCAGGTGCAGGCTCAGTGGACCGCCTTCACCGGCAAGACGGACACCATAAGCACGACAACGCCCACGGCCACCTACGGCACGGACCTTGCCAACGAGGACACGACCAATCAGGCCTTGAGTGTCCAGCGCCAGCAGGCCGACGGGAGCTGGACCACGACGACCTACACGGCGCTCGACTCCAACGGCAATTCGGTCGCCGACGGGGGGACCCCGACCTTCGCCGCAGCGGCGTCCTACCGGGTGACCACCACCACCACGACGCCGAACTCTCAGAATCTGCTCGTTCAGAACGGGACCGATCTGACCAATTTCAGCGTCACCGACGCCAGTTCAGCGAGTGCCGCGCTGAACTCCGTCGCCCAGGCTCTGTCAGCGGTCACCAACTACGCGGCGCTGATCGGCGCCACCCAGAATCGCATGACCACGGCGGCCACGTTCAATACCGCTTTGATGACCAACTACTCCGACGGCATTTCGGGCATGGTCGATGCGAACATGAACACGGCCTCGACCAGGCTGCAGGCGCTCCAGACCCAGGAGCAGCTTGGCATCCAGTCGCTGTCGATCGCCAACCAGAACGCCCAGCTGATCCTCAAACTGTTCCAGTAGCAACAACGCGCCCGGCGGCGGACTTCGTCTGACCGCCCGGCGCTCTCACCCATCCCCGCGCGGCGCTCGCCCGCCTCCGGCAAGACTGCTCCTCCTTCCGATGGTCCCCGGGGACCCGAATATTCAAGGCGAAGGCCGACCCTCGCGCGGCCGCGGCGGGGCCGGGATTCGAAGGAGAAGCCTGAGGCTCTCGCCGCCATTTGCGACTCCGGATTGAGCGATATCAATGTCTTGCGGCGCCATTTTGGATCAGCTTTAGGCCGCATTCGACTTGGAACGTTGGCCGGGAGCGCCCGTTAAGAACATATAATGTATGCGTTTACGGGCGCGCCGAAGCCTCCCCTTCCGGCCCTATGCTCGAAGCAGGGCTCAAGATCGGCTTTGGCCAGGGCTCTGCCGGGGGCAAGGGGGCGCGACATGGTAGCCGGGACGCGGAGCTCGCGGCCTCCATACCGGCGAGCGCGGCGAGCAATCCGGGACGACATCGAGATCGACCATCGGATTGCTTCGCGACCAGTTAGGTGCAGCGCGATCGGGTCAGGCGCCCTATTTCTCGATGCAATAGCCGAGGAAGCGCTTGGAATCGATCGGGTCAAAACCCAGCCGATGCTTGAGCTTCTTACGCAATTTGCTGATGTGGCTCTCGATGACGTTCTCATCGACGTCCTCGTCGAAGAGCCCGTAGACGGCGTTGAAGATTTGCGTCTTGCTGACGCGCCGGCCGCGACAGCGCAGCAGAAATTCGAGGATCCGCCGCTCCCGGCGCGGGAGAGGAAAAGGCTTGCCGTTGGCCTCGGGCTCGCGCCCGTCAAAATAGACCCGCAGTTCGCCGATCGTCACGTTGCCCTTCTCGCCGAACACGCGCCGGTTGATCGCGCCGACTCGGGCTACGATCTCACGCACATGCACCGGCTTGCGCAACACGTCGTCCGCGCCGGCGGCGAATAGGCCCAGCGTGTCGTCGAGCGAATGACGCTCGTTAAGACAAAGAACTGGCGCGTCCGACCGCTCACGAATTAACCTCGAGAGCGACTCGCGCTCGTTGCAGTCGCCGATCACAAACGCCTCGACGGCATTCATGTCCGAATTGCTGATCTTGCCGATCCATTCGCGAAATTCGGACGCTTCAATTCCGGCCGACGAAACGCCCTCGCGATCGAAACCATTGGCGTAGCCTCCGGCCACGATGTCCCGATCGTCGATGATAATATACATACCCGTGCTCCAGCATACTGAATTGACAAGGGAACGCTTTCCGCTACGCCAACGCTGGCACTCAACACGTACGAAACAAACGCTGTTCCTTAACGAACATTGTTCTCATTTATTATTTAGAAAATAGAACTTTAACGTTAACCGTCACGAATGGTTGTTAACTTGATCCGATTTCAGTCATTCACTTCTTCTTGACAAAACCTTCCTTGAGGAGGAAAACTACCCCAGCCTTGGTTAATGAAATATGTATGTCGTCAATTGACTCATGTGATTCCTAAATGGTTAATGAAGCCCTAACCGGACGCCGCTCGCCCCCCGCGCCCCAGGGCGCGCACGAACCGATGCTGCTCGGGATGAGGCGCCAGGATTGGCGCGCGCGACCGGAGGCGGCGCGCGGGCTCGGCCGCGAACTCGCGAAGCGCGGCGAGATCGCTTATTGGGTGGTTTCGCCAGAAGCGCGTCCGCCGTCAGGCGAGCGCGGCGACCAGCGCGCGCACCCGCGGGAGCGGACCCGGTTGCGCTCGGCCAAGCTGCTCGACGGGGCTTGTCGCTTCCTATGCGAGGGCCGGATCTGCGACCGCTCTCGCGAGGGCTTACGCCTTGCGCTGGCTCGCGACATCGCGCTTCCCCCGCAATTGGCGGTGCATATCGACGAGACAGCCGAAGTGCGCGAGGCGAGGGTTATCTGGCGACGCGGGTCGACGATCGGAATTCGACTCCGCTCAGCCCCGCCAGCGAACGCGCTCCGGGCTTGCGATCGGTACGCTCTGAGGGAACGCTACTACGCCATTCCCGGCTGAGCCTGTTCACGCATAACTCTTCTCCTCGACCAAGGCTGAGCTCGCGAGCGTGTTGATGGCGCGTTTAATCGCCGCGCGGGTATCGTTCTCGCAGTAGACTGATCGGGCGAGCGCAACGAAGCGTGGTCCAAAGTCTCCTTCGCGCTCGCATGCGCGAAGCGCGTCTTCGATCGCCCACAGGCGCTCATTCACGCCAGCGAGCTGATCGGTCAGCGCATCGACCGGTGGTCCGGACGCGCCCTCTTCCTGCGCCAGCCGTTCGAGCAACGCCAGCTCGCGATGGATGTTGGCGAGCTTGTCCGCTTCGCCGATGCGTTCGGTCTTGATGCGGAGGATCGTGATCTTGTCGATCAATTCGCCGAGCGAGCACGGCGTCGCAACCATGCCGGGCGCCGGGCGCCGCGCGGCCAGCGCCGCGACTTCGCCGGCCATAGCCTCGAACACATCGGCCCAGACACCCCGCCGGGACTGACGAAAGAGGCGCATGGTCGGATACCAGGGCGAATCCGCGCGCTCGGTCATCCAGCGCCATTCTGCGTCGCTCTTCAGCGCGACCCAAACCGGGAGAGCGAGCGCGCCCGCGAGATGGGCGATCGAGGTGTCGCAGGTGACGACAAGATCGAGGCAGGTCATCGCCGCCGCCGCGTCGATGAATGCGTCGGCGCCGGCGTCGAAACCGGCGCCCAGCGTCTCGACTCGCATCGACGGCGGCAGGTTTGAGAGCTGCTCCTCTCCGAAGCATTTCTGCAGCGAAATGAGTCTCACGCCCGCGATCTCGGCGAGGGGCGCGAGCGCCGCGAGCGGCATGGAGCGGGCCCGGTCGGCCTCCGGATCAGGGTTGCCTTGCCAAACCACGCCGATCTTGAAGCCTTCGGCGCCGATGCGCTGACGCCATATGTCGCGCAACGCCGGCTCGGCCGCCAGATAGGGAACCGCAGCGGGAATCGTCTCGAGGCGCGTCCCGAACGCACGCGGCAAGCTGCTGATCGCGATCTGCGCGTCGAATTGCTCCCCTTCCGGCGGAGAATCGGCGAATCGCGCCTTGCCCTTCGACGACAGGAGCCGGCGCAGCCGCGGGGGACACACAAAGGTCGCGTCGACGCCGACCGCGGCCATCAATGGCAGATAGCGAAAGAACTGGATCGTATCGCCGAGGCCGTGATCGTTGAGCACCAGCACCCGCTTGGCCTCTCCTCCCGGCCCCCTCCAGGTCTCGAAGCGCGTTCCGAGCGCCTCGCCGAGCGACTTTCCCTTGAGCCAGCGCGCCTCGTAGCCCTCGAGTCCGTGTTCGAAGTCTCCGAGCGTCAGCAGGAGGCAGCCCTTGCCCGCGACAGCCTCGCGGCTGCCGAGCGCCGCGGCGGCGTCAAACGCCGCCATAGCCTCGGAGAAACGGCCAAGACTCCGCAACGCCAGCGCCTGACCCAGCAACGCCTGGGCCAGGCAAGGTCCGGCTACACTTGCCCGGAGGTAGGCGTCCAGCGCCTCCTCGCTGCGATCCAGCTTCAGGAGCGCATTGCCGAGATTGATCGAGGCCTCGGAAAAATCATGACGCAGGATGAGAGCGCGCTCAGCCGCTTCGACGGATTCCTCCAGGCGCCCAAGCTCGCGCAAAGCTCCCGCACGGCTGCACCAGGCGTCTGGATCGTCAGGCGCGATCCTCGTCGCCGCCGCGAAGCAGGCGAGCGCTTCCGTGAATCGGTCAGCTGTAAACAGAAGCTTGCCGAGATTGACCTGGCCGACGACCAGAGAGGCGTCGAGTTCGAGCGCGCGGCGGTAGAAACGCATCGCCGACTGAGGCTGGCCGCATTGGCTCAGCATGTATCCGCCCATGCATAGAGCGCCGGCGAAATCGGGCCTTAACCGCAGCGCCTCATCCATGAGCTTGATCGCCTCGTCACGCCGTCGCTCGCGCCACAGGGCGACGGCGGCGGCGTAAAGCGCATCAGGCCCGCGCGGGGCTTCGTTCGCCGGAGCGCGGGTTCTCTCGAGGGCGTTAGGCATTGGGGCTGCGCGAAAGCATCCCGCTCCGCTTAAAGCGCGGCGCTTGCGCGGGCCTTTCTGAGATTGGCTAGGCCCGTGGCGGGGGTTTACCCGCCTAGCGTGAGCCTCGAGATACTCGACATCAGCGCGGTCGAGAAGATTGGCTGCGGCGCCTCAGTGAAGTCGTTGAGCGCGCTCCCCAACACCGAGCCGGTTGAACTGATTACGCCGGCTAGAATGGCGGCTGCGCCCGATTGTCCTGAGCTCGAATTGCCGGAATCGATCGTGAGGCCGGAGGTCGCGCCGGAGCTCGGCCCGTAGGTATAGTCGTACATCGCCGTGAACCGTTCGGTCAGCTGGTTCAGCTTGGCCGGGTCTTGCAGGTGGGAGATAGGCATGAGCTCGGAGAGCGTCTGCGGCTGAAGACCGGCTGCGGCCGCCGGCGGAAGCCCCATGATCGTCGCAGCGACTTGCAGAAGATTGGGATCGGCCAAAATTCCATATTCGCTGGTGACTGTCGGCGCGACGCGCTCGAAATAGAGCGCAAGCTGGACGCCCACGTCCTGCACGCCCTGATCGCTTTCCAGCTGCTGTTCGACATAGTCGCTCGTGGTCGTCTTAACCGCGCTGGTCGATGAAGGCGCAGTCGCGCCGCTGTCGACGAAATTGAACGCCGCAGCGAACGCCTTCCATTGCGAGTTTGGCAGAGTGTTGGCGAGGCTTTTCGGGTTGGAGACCCCGCCTTCCAGCACTTTGGTGATGAGCCCCTTGGCGTTGATCTGGTCGCCGAGCCCATAGGCGTTGAGCGCGTAGGACAGCAGCCGATAGTTGCCGACGAGGTCACTGATCGACTTAACCGAGCCGATGTTGGCCTCATAATACGCGGTCGCGGTTTTCACCGCGGGCTCAGCCGCAGTCATCGTCTGATAGCGCGATAAATTTTGGGATACGGCGAGAAAGGCGGTTGTCGTGCCCGTCATGGGCAATTCGCCGGGGTCGGTCTGAGGGTAGCGGTCAGCATGACGAGCCGACTCTAACCGCGAAGTCCTGCGCCTGGGTTAACCAGCATCATGCTGCGCCGGTCGCCGCAGCATCAGCTGTCGGCACGGTTTGGGCCCAACCCCGCCGCGGCGATCAGATCTCCGGCTCGCATGCTCCCGCCCGAACGTACGGCGATCGCCTTGGCCAGCGCAGCGACGGAATCGTAGCGCATAAATTGGGCAAGAAGCGCCAGCTCGCGCTCCTCGTCCGCGGTGCGAGTGCGGAGACGGGAATCGGCAGTCGATTGGTTCGGTGACCTTCGCATGATCGGCGATCCTAACCCGGAGATTTGCGGGAACGCCGAATTGTGCCATCTGCGAGTTCGGAAATGCGTGACGAATTGTGACAAAATGCAACTTTAGCGAGAGCTAATCGGCATACACTCATTCTGATTGAAGCGCTTCGACGACGTTTTCGACCCAGCGGCGGCTGGCGAGCGCCAGGGCTTGCGAACGCGCCAACAGCAACAGCGTAACCTCAGGCAAAAGCGGAAGCCGCTTGTCGGAGGACGCATCAAGTCCTGCCGGCGCGAGCCCGTCGATCATCGGCGTGATCCCAAGACCAGCGGCTGCGGCGGCCGAGAGCACGGCGAAATTCGAGGACGTGCAGACGATCTCGAATCTTCGTTCCTGGGCGCGCAATGCGCCAATAGCCGCCTCGTGAAACAGCGACCCTTGCGGAGGGAGAACGAGCGATAGCGGCCGATCGTTTTGTTCGTCTTCAAATGCCTTGCCGAACCAGCGAAGCCTCCCCCGCCACTGCTCGATTCTGTTGGGCTCGCTCTCGCCAGTCCCGACGACGAAAGCGACGTCGAGCGCGTTCTGACGAAAAGCGGCTGAGAGCGCGTGCGAGCTATCGACGACCACCTCGAATGTCGTGGGGATCTCGGCGTCAGCGCGCAGCTCATTGAGCCGCGGCGCCAGAATGGGGGCGAATTCGCTTGGGACGCCAATCCGCATCGCGACGTTCGGATTGTTGCGACCGAGCTCGTCCAGCATGTCGTCATGCAGCCGCAGCAAGCGCCTTCCGTAATCGAAGCAGACTTCCCCCGCGGCGGACAATTCGAAGCGCCCGCCTTTCTTGAACAGCGGCGCTTCGACGAGCTCCTCCAGCCGTTTCACCTGAAGGCTGATCGTCGGCTGCGTTCGTCCGAGTTCTTCCGCGGCGCGGGTGAAGCCTCGCGTCTCTACGACGGCGACAAAGGCTCGCAAAATGTCGATGGGAATGCCGCGCATGGAAAGCCTCCCGGATAGGACTCTGTTTCCATGTGTACAATGTTTTCACTCCCGCCATAACTGGCAGACATGCAACCATTCGCGTGTTGCGCGGGCGGCGTCGTCAGCGACCTAAGGGCAATAGCGGTGTTGAAAATGGCCGATGCTGGGCTTTATTTGGGTAAGTGACCATTGACGTATCGGCACGACCGCAGCAATACAGACAAGAATATTGAACCAAAAAACACAATGGATGAAATAAACTTAACTCCTTAGCCCACCTAAGAACACGACCACGAGCCAGAAACTAAATAAAGATCTGCCTCACGTACCGTAACTTATTGACAATGGCATAGGTGATGCTTCGAATCACTGCACTGTGACAATTCGCAGGGCGGGGGTAATCGAAGGCGGGACGTGATGCAGATCCACATTCTCGAAGAGACAGGCCAGGAGCTGGCTGCAATTGACAATGCCGTTCGGCGCGGCGAGCTCGAAATCCGCCGCGCGCAAGCCATCAAGCCGATCGAGCGACTTTACATGTTCGCGGGGTGGACCCTCGATGAGACAGTGCGGGATCTCATTGGTCCCGCCGGGCAGCGGGTCGACTTGACGTCGTCTGAGTTCGATCTGCTGATCGCCTTTCTGCGCCAGCCGGGCCAGCCTCTGTCGCGGGGCGCCCTCCTCTCCGCATTGCGCGGACGCGAATGGACGTATTTCGATCGCTCGATCGATACGATGGTCGCGCGATTGCGCAAGAAGCTGGACGATGGGTCCGATCGTCCTCCGCTGATCCGCTCCGTGCGGGGCGTGGGCTACGTGTTCTGCGCCGCGGTTGCGAGACTTGGCGATCAGGACCGATCCGTCTCCGGTTCCCGCCTCACGCCCCGGGATGCAGCCGGGCGCCAACCCTCACCCTGAGGCGCCGCGAGGCTCAAAGCTCCGCCGCTCGGCCGCTTCACGCCGCGGACCTTCCTGCTTCGACGCGCGGGGGATCGGGTCGCTCAATGGCGGACGAAATTGAACGTCGGCCGCGCCGCTTTCGGCGGCGTCGCCCTCTCCCTCGCCGGTCCGATTGACGCCCCGCAGAGGCGGCTCTATCCAAGACCGCGCGTCGTATTCTCGCGAGGTCTGGCATTGCGGCGACGATGATCCGGTTTCACCGCAACGATTTGCCCGCCGACGCGTCGTTCGGCGAGGCGGTGGCCATCGACACCGAGACGTTGGGGCTCGCCGTCGGCCGCGATCGGCTCTGCGTCGTGCAGGTGTCGTGCGGCGACGGGACGTCCGATATTGTGCAGATCGCCGCCGGTCAAACGAGCGCTCCTAATCTTGCGCGGCTGCTGGCCGATCCGGCGGTCGTCAAACTGTTCCACTACGGCCGGTTCGACATGGGCGTCCTGCATCATGCGTTCGGCGTGATGCCCGCCCCCATCTACTGCACCAAGATCGCCTCGAAGATCGCGCGAACCTACACCGACCGGCACGGACTTAAGGATCTGACGCGCGAGCTCTTGAGCGTCGAGATCTCCAAGCAGCAGCAATCGTCGGATTGGGGGGCCGAGACCCTAAGCGAGGCCCAGCTCGCCTATGCCGCATCGGACGTGTTGCATCTGCACGCCTTGCGCGAGAAGCTCGACGCCATGCTGAAACGCGAGGGCCGGGACGGACTCGCCCGCGCCGCTTTCGCCTATCTGCCCGATCGAGTGCGGCTGGACCTCGCAGGATTCGCGGCCATGGACGTTTTTTCGCACGGCTATCCTTGACTTTTGTAGACGCGGTCGATGACCGCTGGCGCACCCCCAAGGGCGTTCGGGAGAACGCCCGTCTGACGATGGGCTATGCAACGCGCTTACAATTGCCGTCAGGCGACCGCCGCCTTCTGCATGGCGACGAGCCGCTTGACGCCGCCGCGCGCCAACGCCAGCATACGGATGAGCTCTTCCTCGGAGAAGGGCGCGCCTTCGGCCGACCCCTGAACTTCGACCAGGCCTCCCAAGCCGGTCATGACGAAATTCGCGTCGGTGTGGGCGGTTGAGTCCTCGGCGTAATCGAGATCGATCACCGCTTCGCCGCCGACAATGCCGCAGGATATTGCGGCGACATGATCCTTGAGCGGGCTCTCGCGCAGGATCGAGCGCTGCGTCATCCAGTTGAGGCAGTCGCGCAGCGCCAGCCAGGCGCCGGTGATCGAGGCGGTGCGGGTGCCACCGTCCGCCTGCAGCACGTCGCAATCGATGGTGATCTGCCGCTCGCCGAGGCGCGGCAGATCGACGACTGCCCGCAACGATCGGCCAATGAGGCGCTGAATCTCCTGGCTGCGGCCGGAAACCTTGCCGGCCGCCGATTCGCGCTTGCTTCGGGTCAGGGTCGCGCGCGGCAGCATCGCGTATTCGGCCGTCACCCATCCCCGCCCCTGGCCGCGCAGCCACGGCGGCGGCTTGTCCTCGAGCGAGGCCGCGCACAGCACTTGCGTGTCGCCGAACCGGACGAGGCACGAGCCTTCTGCGTAGCGCGCCACCCCGCGCTCGAAGCTTACGGGGCGCATTTCGTCAGCGGCGCGTTTGGACGGACGCATGGGCGAGCCTCCCTTATCTTATCGATCCGATCTAGCGGCAGACGCTTCGGGTGGCAAATGGGCCTGAGCGAGAGCGCATTGGCTACAGCGGGCCGCGTTGACCATCGGGGCGTGCGACTCTAGGGTCGCCGCCCAAATTCAAGGACCGACAAGTAAATCCATGGCTTTCGCCAAAGACGCAGCGCTCGATCCGGCCAAATCGTTTCAAGGCCTGATCCTGACCTTGCAGACCTTCTGGGCTGGCCATGGCTGCGTCATGCTGCAACCCTATGACATGGAAGTGGGCGCGGGCACGTTTCACCCGGCGACGACGCTGCGTTCGCTGGGCCCGAAACCGTGGAAGGCGGCTTATGTCCAGCCGTCACGCCGGCCCAAAGACGGACGCTACGGCGAGAACCCCAATCGGCTGCAGCACTATTATCAGTATCAGGTGATCCTGAAGCCAAGCCCTGAGAACCTGCAGGAGCTCTATCTCAATTCGCTCGCCGCGATTGGTGTCGACATGGCGCTGCACGACGTGCGCTTCGTCGAGGACGATTGGGAGAGCCCGACGCTCGGCGCGTGGGGCTTGGGGTGGGAATGCTGGTGCGACGGCATGGAGGTGTCGCAATTCACTTACTTCCAGCAGGTCGCGGGTTTCGAATGCGCCCCGGTATCCGGTGAACTGACCTACGGCCTCGAGCGGCTGGCGATGTATGTGCAGGGCGTCGAGAGCGTCTACGACCTCAACTTCAACGGCGGCGACGGCGCCGAGCGCGTCGCTTACGGCGACGTATTCCTGCAGGCGGAGCAGGAATATTCCCGCTTCAACTTTGAACACGCCAACACCGACGTCCTGTTCCAGCACTTTCGGGACGCCGAAGCGGAATGCATGGGGTTGCTCAAGTGGGGCGAGTGGGGCGAACGCCATCTTATGGCGCTGCCGGCCTATGATCAGTGCATCAAGGCGAGCCATGTGTTCAACCTGCTCGACGCACGCGGCGCCATCTCGGTCACCGAGCGTCAGAGCTATATCCTGAGAGTGCGCGAACTCGCCCGGGGCTGCGGCGCGGCGTGGCTCAAGACGGCGGGAGGGGGAGCGTAAGAGGCCCTCATCCGACCGCGCCTCCGGCGGGTCCACCTTCTCCCCAAGGGAGAAGGAAGGGCGCCCCCTCACTTTCGGGGAGAGGGTGAGGGCGCCGACCCATCGAAATTGAAAAGCTTATTGGATGCCTGACCTTCTGCTCGAACTGTTTAGCGAAGAAATCCCCGCCCGCATGCAAAGACTGGCGGCGGAGGATCTCAAGCGCCTTGTGACCAACGCGCTGGTCGAGCGCAACTTGCTCTATGAGGGCGCGCAGAGCTTCGTCACCCCTCGGCGCCTGACGCTGCATGTCGTCGGCTTGCCCGCCGCTCAAGCGCACTCGCGCGAAGAGCGCAAGGGCCCGCGCGTCGGCGCGCCTGAAGCGGCGGTCCAGGGATTTTTGAAGAGCACGGGCCTTAGTCGCATTGAGGACGCGCGCGTCGAGACCGACCCAAAGAAGGGTCAGTTTTATGTCGCAGTGATCGAGATGCCCGGCCGCGAGACAAAGGAAGCGATTGCCGAGATCATTCCGGCGATCATCCGCGCCTTTCCGTGGCCGAAATCGATGCGCTGGGGCGCGGCCTCGGCGAAGCCCGACGCGCTCCGCTGGGTCCGTCCGCTGCGCGGAATCGTTTGCACGCTTGCGACCCAGCACGATACGGCGGAAATCGTTTCGTTCGAGATCGACGGGATTGCAGCGAGCGATGTGACCTGGGGCCATCGCTTCATGGCGCCGTCGCCGATCCATGTCCGCCGCTACGACGACTACGTCGATGCGCTGCATAAAGCCAAGGTCGTGCTCGACGCCGACCGGCGCAAGGCGATCATCCTCGCCGACGCCAAGGAGCTCGCCTTTGCACAGGGCCTCACGCTCGTCGAGGACGAAGGCCTGCTTGAGGAAGTCGCGGGCCTGGTCGAATGGCCGGTCGTGCTGATGGGCGAGTTCGAGTCGGCGTTCCTCGACCTGCCGGCCGAAGTGATCCGCGCCACCATCCGCGCCAATCAGAAATGCTTCGTGCTGCGCGAGGCGCCTGAGTCCTCTTCCGTCATGGCCGGGCTTGTCCCGGCCATCCACGGTGCGCCGTCAGGCGCGCAACCGGACGGACCCGCAACGCGGAACGACGTGGATGGCCGGGACAAGCCCGGCCATGACGCGGGAGAAAGCGCAGGCAAGCTCGCCAACAAGTTCATCCTTGTCTCGAACCTCGTGGCACCCGACGGCGGCGCGGCGGTCGCCGCGGGCAACGGCCGCGTCGTGCGCGCGCGTCTCTCCGACGCGCGCCATTTCTGGCGGACCGACCTTGCGCCTTTGCTCGACGCGAAGGACAAAAGCGAGAAGCCGCTCTACCAGCGCCTGGGGAAATTGGATCGCGTCGTCTTTCACGAGAAGCTTGGGACGCAGGGCGAGCGGATCGCGCGCATCGAGGCGTTAGCGCGCGAGCTTGCGCCGAAGGTCGGGGCCGACCCGGACCTTGTGAAGCGCGCGGCCCATCTCGCGAAGGCGGATCTTGCGACCGAGATGGTCGGCGAGTTCCCAGAACTTCAGGGCCTGATGGGTCGTTACTACGCGATCGCGCAAGGCGAAGAGCAAAGCGTCGCCGAGGCGATCGAAGAGCATTACAAGCCGCAAGGGCCGAATGACCGCATTCCGACTTCGCCGGTGTCGATCGCGGTCGCGCTCGCCGACAAGCTCGATACGCTTGTCGGCTTTTGGGCGATCGACGAAAAGCCGACCGGCAGCAAAGACCCTTACGCGCTGCGGCGCGCGGCGCTGGGCGTGATCCGCATTGTGCTGGAGAACGGGTTGCGCTTGAACTTGCTCAAAGCTCTCGTTAATCCGGTTCGTTTCGCCCGCGTGCACAGTAACATCGCGTATCAACGAGAATTGAGCACACGGCAGGCGCGGGAGAACGTTGAGACGCGGCAGACGCTGACAATGCTCGCCCATCAAGCGAGAGAACTCGAGGCAAGGCTGAGACTTGGAGCGCCTGCCCAATCGGATGAGGTTCCTGTTCTAGCCGACCTCCTCGCCTTCTTCGCCGACCGCCTGAAAGTCTACCTGCGCGAAAAGGGCGCGCGGCACGATCTGATCGACGCGGTGTTCGCGCTGCCGGGCCAGGACGATCTGCTCATGATTGTCCGCCGGGTCGAGGCGCTCGGGAAATTGCTCGACACTGAGGACGGCAAGAACCTGCTTGCGGGCTATCGCCGCGCCGCCAACATCCTGCGCGCCGAGGAAAAGAAGGACGGGGCCGAAGCTTTCGCCGGGAAATACGGGCACGCCTCGCTCGCCCCGCCGGCGGAGAGATACCTTGCAGACGTCGTGGCCTCCGCCGGCGCGGCAGCGCGTGAGCGCGTGGCCGCCGAGGATTTCGAGGGCGCGATGCGGGCCTTGGCCACGTTACGCGCGCCCGTCGACGGCTTCTTCTTTGACGTGACGGTCAACGATCCTGACCCGCAGAGGCGAGTGAACCGGTTGAGATTGCTCAACGAATTGCGTGAGGCGATGCACGCCGTGGCCGACTTCTCCAAGGTCGCCGGATAGACCGCTCCTTTAAGAATCCGCCCGCCACGCTTAAATGGCGACGGGGCGCTTTGGGGCGCGAATAAGGAAGATTGAACCATGGCGCTGAGAGAAGAGAATCTCGACGGGGCCTCCGGCGGCGGCAAGCCGGCGATCAGCGACACTCAGGTCGAAAAGGCTTTTCGCACCATCATCGAGTGGATCGGCGAGGATCCCAATCGCGACGGGCTCATCGAGACGCCCAACCGTTTGAGGCGCGCCTACCGCGAATATTTCGCCGGCTACGACGAGGATCCGCACGAGGTCCTCAGCAAGACTTTCAGCGAGGTCGACGGCTACGACGAGATGATCGTGCTGCGCGGCGTGACCTTCGAGAGCCATTGCGAGCATCATATCGCGCCAATCATTGGCCGGGTGTGGATCGGTTACATTCCCGACAAAAGGGTCGTGGGGATATCCAAGCTGGCGCGGGTGGTCGAGATCTTCTCCAAGCGGCTGCAGATTCAGGAGCGCCTCACGGCGCAGATCGCCAACGCGGTCGACGAGGTGCTGAAACCCTCCGGCGTCGCCGTGGTCGCGAAGGCGGCGCACCATTGCATGATCGACCGGGGCGTGCGTAAGCGCGGCGCCGACCTCGTCACCAGCCGGATGCTTGGCGTGTTCCGCGACCAGCCGCTGACCCGGCAGGAATTCTTGTCGCTCGTCAACTCGGACAGCCACGAATAACGCGCCGTATGATCGGCGCCTATCGGATCGAAGCCTACGTCATCGCCTCCGCCGACGGCATGATTGCGGACGCGAGCGGGATCCAGCCGGCCTCGCTCCATTTCGAAGCCGATCGAAGGCAATTTGAGAACGGCCTCGATCGGGTTCAGGCGGTGGTCAATGGGCGCCATTCGCAGGAGGGCCAGCCGAACTCGATGAGCCGGCGCCGGCTGGTGGCAACCCGGCAGGTCGCCAGCCTCGCGCCCGACCCCGACAATCCCAAAGCTCGGCTCTGGAACCCTGCCGGCGCGTCGCTGGAGGCGGCGTGCGCGGCTCTCGGCTTGAGTTCAGGCGCGGTCGCGGTCATCGGCGGGCCGCAAGTCTACACTTTGTTTCTCAAGCTGGGCTATGATTGTTTCCATCTGAGCCGTGCGGTGAGAGTGCGCCTGCCGGGCGGCCTGCCGCTGTTTGGCGGCGACCCCGACGCTGCTCTCGAGGCCGCCGGCCTCAAGGCCCGCCCGCCGCAATGGCTGGAGGACGGACTGACCCTGACCGACTGGGCGCCGGCGGAATAGCGGACCAAAACAACGCGTTCACATAGTGATTATTTCGCGAAGGCAACCGGGTCCGGGCAAATAGCGGCGAATAAACGCCAATAAACGCTCTTAAACGCGCCTAAACGTTAGTAAATTTACTTTCATTTACTAGCGTTTATTTTTTAGAATCGTGACTTTTCAATGGGTTACAGCCGATTTAGACAAAAAATCTTTCTCCTGTCCGATGCTCCGCGAACCGCGACTTCCCGCCCCTTTGTCCGGACGCCTGCCAAACACTTTCCCTCTCGTTTCTCCGCGCCCGGCGCGTTCGATCGGGGCGATTGGATAAAGATATAGCACGGCTTCCGTTTTTCGTAAAGAAAATGTTTTGCAAAAAGCGTGCGCGAACGCGAATGAAAAAGACCGCCCGAGGGCGGCCTTCCAGCGTCTGAATCTCCGATGGCTTCACGCCGCCGCGCGAGCCCGGGCGCCGCGACGATAGGCCGCAAAGGCCAAGCTTGAGAAGCCGATGAGCAACATCACCCAGGTCGAGGGCTCAGGAACCGCCTCCCGGAGACCTTGGGCCCAGAGGGCCTGCACCGGGGCCGTTGGATGAATGTCGTTCCAGTACAGAAATTTGTTGATGTTGTCGGAGGTGCATCCTGTTGTGCTGTTTGCGTCCGTCGGCAATCCGGTGAAATCATAGCAGGGGTCGGTCGTGTTGGTGAATCCGAGCGCTGCGGCGTTATCCAGAATGTTTTGGTTAAAGGCAAAAAGGTTGAAGTCCGTTAGCATTGTGCCGGAGGGGAGACCCGCCTTTCCGAGTCCTGCGGCGAGGTCGGTGTCGTAGTCTATGCTGAACTGCGTCGCCTCCGCGGCGGCGCCCGGATCTGGATCCTCCTGTGTAAATTCCGGGATCAGCCCGACATTCGGAACGTCCACGACCAGGATGTGCCGGGCGCCCTCGTTCGCCAGATCCGAGATCGCCGCCAACTCGTCGCTAACGCCGGCTGTGACCGCGCCTTCGCCGGCGCCCAACGCCGCGTTGCGGACATCGTTGCCGCCGATCATGACGACATAAAGAGCATTCGAATCGGCGTGGTCCGATACGAAGTTGCTGTAGGCTCCGATCTGACTGAGGAGGTTGATGCTCACCGGGTCCGGCGTTGCGGCTGTCGCCCCGCCGACGGCGTAGTTCGTTCCCTGCGGAGTGGGCGACGTCAGCCAGAGGGAGGCGTTGGCGCTCAGTCCCAGGCTTTGGGCAAGCAGCTGAACCGCGACAGGCCCGTTGGTGAAGCTGTTGTCGAAGCTTGGCGGGTCATTAAAGGTTGTGCCTAACGCGGCGGCGAGATTGCCATTGTCGGAAAGGCTGTCGCCGAACACGTACTCAGCCGAGAAGCCGGCGGCGTTGGCCGCCGAGGCGGCAAGCAGCGCGCTCAAACAGCAGGCGGCAAGCGCAAAAGGCGCCCGCGGAAGAAATCGGTGATTCATCTGGACGCCTCCCCCGGTCGGTCCTTTGCTCGCCGCCCGACCAATTTCCGCCGTGATGATGCCGCGGGGAAGACATAAGTCAAGGCGCGGGACCCCTCGCCGGCGCAGGCTCACGGAGTTTTGAAGCGCCATGTGCGCGCGATTGGCGATGGGATATGCGCACCTTCATGTCTCAAGGCGCGGCCCGCGTACCTATCTCCATCGCTCATTCAACCAACCGGTTGACTTTCTAAAAACGGCGGCGTACATTCAACCCTATGGTTGAATTAGAGTGCCCTCAGCTCGGTCCGGTGTTTCACGCGCTCAGCGACGCCACGCGCCGGCGCATGCTTCTCGAACTCGCCTCCGGTGAGCGAACCGTCGGCCAGCTGGCGGAACCGTTCGCCATGTCCCTCGCCGCGGCTTCGAAGCACATCAAGGTCTTGGAAAGCGCCGGGCTGATCCAGCGCGAGGTGCGTGGGCGCGCCCATCTGTGCAGCCTCGATCCGGCGCCCCTCGAGAGCGCCCACGAATGGTTGAGCTTCTACGAGCGCTTCTGGACCGCCCGACTGGACGTGCTCGACCGGCTCCTCCGCGAGGAGGACGAACAAAAATCCGCGACCCGTAAACCGACCCCCAAACAAGGAGACGAGCAATGAACGACCTGGCGAAAGTCGACGCCTATGGCGCGCTGTCGGAGCCGGCCACGCTGACGATCCAGCGCATGTTGCCCGGCCCGATCGAGCGAGTCTGGGCCTATCTCACCGAGAGCGATCTGCGCCGCAAATGGCTGGCGAGCGGTCAGATGGAGATGAAGGTAGGCGCGGCGTTCGAGCTTATCTGGCGCAACGGCGAGCTCACCGACCCGCCGGGCAAGCGTCCCGAGGGCTTCGGCGAGGAGCACCGGATGGAGAGCCGGATCATTGAGCTCGATCCGCCGCGAAAACTCGTCTTCACCTGGGGAAAGGACGACAGCGACGTTTCGTTCGAGCTCGAACCGAGGGGCGAGAAGGTGCTGCTCACCGTGGTCCACCGCCGCCTGCCCACCCGCGGCATGATGGTCGGCGTCAGCACCGGCTGGCACGCGCATCTCGACATGCTGGCCGCCCGTCTGAGCGGCGAGACGTCGGAACCCTTCTGGGACCAGTTCAGCCGCCTCAGGGCCGAATACGACCGGCGCATCCCGACGTGACCAACCTCAAGCAAGCACGAGGACAACCATGCACAATCCAATCGTTTCACGCGATGAATGGCTGAGCGCCCGGCTCGCGCTGCTAGAAAAAGAAAAAGAGCTGACGCGGCTCAGCGACGAAGTGGCGCGGCGGCGCCAGGAACTGCCGCGGGTTAAGGTCGACAAGACCTACCGGTTCGACACCGACGACGGGGCGGCGACACTCGACGACCTTTTCGGCGGGCGCTCGCAGCTCCTCGTCTACCATTTCATGTTCGGGCCCGATTACAAGGCAGGCTGTCCGTCCTGCTCGATGATCGCCGACGGGTTCAACGGCTTCGCCGTGCATCTGGCCAATCACGACGTCGCGCTTTGGGCTGTGTCGCGCGCGCCGCTGGCGAAACTGCAAGCCTACAAGCGGCGAATGGGGTGGACGTTCCCCTGGGCCTCCTCGTGCGGCGACGATTTCAACTTCGATTTCAACGTCTCGATCACCGAGGAGCAGCAGAGCAAAGGCGGCGTCGAGTACAATTATCGGCGTGGCGATCACCCCCTGACAGCGGCGCAGGTTCCCGAGGGCGTCGCCCGGTTCGCGGAATCATGCGGAACCGACGGGCGAACCTTCATGCGCGATCGTCCGGGCATGAGCGCCTTCGCGATCGAGGATGGCGCCCTCTATCACGCCTATTCCACTTATGCGCGTGGGCTGGACGGGCTCTGGGGCGCCTATCAATGGCTCGACCGCGCGCCCAAGGGACGCAACGAAGCGGGCGTCTGGTGGCGCCGCCGCGACGAGTACGGCGCCCCTTCACATCAATCCATTCAGCAAGCCGGAGGTTGAGCCATGCACATTCCCCCAATCGTATCGCAACAGGACTGGGACGCTGCACGCGAGCAGCTCCTCGTGAAGGAGAAGTCCGTGATGCGCGCCCATGACGCGCTGGCCGCCGAACGCCGGCGGATGCCGTGGATGGCGGTCGAGAAGGCCTATGAGTTCATCGGGCCCAACGGCAAGGCGAGCCTCATCGACCTGTTCGAGGGCCGTCGTCAGCTGATCGTCTATCGCGCGTTCTTCGAGCCGGGAGTGTTCGGCTGGCCCGACCACGCCTGCCGCGGCTGCTCTTTGGGCGCCGATCAGGTCTCGCATCTTGCCCACCTGAACGCCCGCGACACGACTTTGGCTTACGCCTCACGTGCGCCGCAGGCGGACATCGCGCGCCTCAAAGCGCGGACGGGCTGGCGGATGCCCTGGTACACCATCACCGATAGCTTCGACGCCGACTTCGGGGTGGACGAGTGGCACGGGCACAACGTCTTCTTCTGCGACGGCGATCAGATCTACCGCACCTATTTCATCAACAGCCGCGGCGACGAAGCGATGGGCACAGTGTGGAATTACCTCGATGCGACGCCGCTCGGGCGCCAGGAGTTGTGGGAGGATTTGCCCGACGGCTACCCCCAGACGCCGCCCTACAAGTGGTGGAACTGGCACGACAATTACGAGGCCGAAAAGGCGGTCGACCCGCAATGGGTCAGGGTGTCGTCCGCCGGAGAGGCCGCCTTCCGCAACGCCGAGGCCGGCGCGCAGCGATGAGCGCGATCTTGATCGATGGCGGGAGCCATGGCGTGGCGATCGCCCGCGTCGCGGCGGACTGGCTCGGCCTCGCGGCCGCGCCGGCGTTCGCGATGATGGCGCTTATGACCTTTTGCCTTGGCGGCGGCATGGAGCCGCTCTGCTCAGCGACGCCCTTTGGGTCGCTGATGAGCGGAATGGCGCCGATGTATCTCATAATGAGCGCTGTTCATTCGGCGCCCTGGTTGAGGATGATCACGGGCGCGAGAGACGGCGGTTTTTCGTTTTCGCCGCCTTCATCGGCGCGCGGCGCGCCGGCCCATCCCGTGGCGTCAGCTCCTACGGCAGCCACTGAACGCCTAAACTCGACATCAGTTCTTGTGCGTAAGGTCTCGTGACCGCTTCGCGACGAACGTCTTCGGGAAGCCGCTCCCGGAAGCGGGTGTCGGCGGCGACTGAACTTTTCGGGATGCTTTCGTAATAGGAATTGTCTCCGGTAACGAAGCTGGCCGCTTTCCGACCTCTCAGATAAACCGAAGCGGCTCCATTCGCACCGAGCCCATGATGCGGAACCTTCCAATAGCTGAGCGCATCGGGTTCCCATGATCCACCGATGAAGCGGCAGAGCTCTGGAAATTCGTTTTCGGGATTGTTGGCAAGATCATCGTAACAGGCGAGCGTCGATATCGCCGGATTTCGTGAGGTGAATTCGGAAATGCTCTTGTTCACCGCCTCCCATCGATCCAGAATCTCACCGTAAGTCAGATGCGTGAAACGACGCGATTCGGACTCTACGTAACCACCCGGATGCCTAACAAGGTGAATGAGGCGGGCGTTGATTCCTTATCGGCTAGAAAATATTCGCACCAATCGAATTGCTTTGAGCAGTCTATAAGCACCCGCTTCTTGCTACGAGACGCAGCAAAATGAAAAGCGTTACGTTGGTCTACCTGCTCGATGCCGTGCAGGAGCGGGCACTCTGGCAGCCCATCGGCCTCGCACAAGCGGCAATGACCCTGCTCAGGCCATTTCCACGGTCGATAATATTCGCCAAGATTCAATGCCCACGAACAGGAACCGAGTACGAGATTCAACCAGTTCGAGCCCGAGCGCGACCCGCTTAGTATGAAGACGACGGTGATGGGAAAATTTGATTCCGCGTCATAGAACATTGGTCACCCTCGTGGGAACTCGGGTTCGCCAGGCCCCTACCTGGCATTGAAACGCTGGCTCGATAGCCGAAGCTGCCGTCTGCGTCCACTTGCGTGTCATTCCGTGCAAGCGGGAATTCAGCGTTATCGGCCGCGACGCAGTCATCGGGAATGACAAGCCGAAACGACCGGGCCTCACACCCCGTCGAGCCAGGCAAGCAGCGTCTCGAGCCACGGCGACTCGATGTGGACGCGGAAGCCGGAGGGCGTCCGCGCCAGCAAGCCACGCAGGCCGAAGATCATGGCGGCGGCCGAGGGCGAACCCGACACGAGATCGGCCGAGGTCGCCTGCATGAGCGCTTGGCTCGCGTCCTCGCCCGAAACCTCGATCGCAGCCCAGCCGTCGTCGACGCTGGTCGCGCACCAACCATCGCGACATCCATCGGCGGCCCCGAGCGGCGCGGGCGTGACCAACAGCGCGCTCGTCCGGCCGATGCGGAGCGCATGCGGGCCCTCGGGCGCGAGCGCATAGAGGCCAAGCGTCGGCGCGCCCGGCGCAAGCTCCGCGATGGCCGCGTCGAGATCGCCCGAAATCAGGGTCTGCCCGAGACCGCCGAGCCTGCGCGCCGTGCGCTGTCGCCGGTCGATGAGAAGCCCGGCGCCGCCTCGCGCCGGAGCCCATTGCATCTCACGCATGGAGCAGCTTTTCTTCCGGATCGAGTCCGACGGGGTTCGTGATCGCCGCGCGCCGCTCGGCGCCGAGATGATAGACGCTGACCATTTCGCCCATCCGGGACAGTCCCGCTTCGACCAAGCCGAGCGCGACCGGCCGGCCGAGGGTGGGGCTTATGTAGCTCGAAGTGACGTAGCCCTGCGACCGTCGCGCCCTGCCGGCGCCCGCCCTGACATGCGCGCCGGTCGGCAGCGACGCCTCTCCCGGCGCGACGCTCAGGCCCACCAATTGCTTGCGGCGCGGGTCGTTGGCGACCGGCATGAAGAGAGAGCGCTTGCCGATATACTCATCCTCCCTTGAATTGCGCGGGCCGTTGACGCCAAGATCGTGGGGCATGGTCGTCCCGTCGGTGTCCTTGCCGACGACAACGAAACCTTTCTCGGCGCGCAGGATCATCAGCGCCTCGAGTTCGAGAAGCCCGCCGCCGAAGGGTGGCAGCTTCTCCGCCAGGCGCGCACGCAAGGACGCAGCGCGGCGCGCCGGAACCGAAAGTTCGTAGGAGCGGTCGCCGGTGAAGCTCACGCGCGCTACGCGGAGCGGGGCGCCTTCGAACGTTCCGATCACGAACGCCATGTGCGGCAGGCTCTGGTCGTCGAGCGCGATGTCGAGCGCACAAGCCTTGAGAAGATCGCGCGAGCGCGGCCCGGTGACGGTAAGCGTCGCCCATTGTGCGGTCGTGTCGTGAATGGCGACACGGGCGGGATCGAACCGATCCTGCCGCCAAAGTTCGAGGCGCACGCGCACGGCGTCGGTGTGTCCGGATGAGCAGGAGACGAGAAAGCGATCTTCACCGACGCGCAGCGTCACCCCGTCGTCGAACACGACGCCCGATTCCTGCAAGACAAAGCCGTAGCGGATCTTGCCAACCTTAAGCGTCGAGAGGCGGTTGTAACTATGGAAGTCGGCAAGCGCGGCCGCGTCGGGGCCGATGATCTCGATCTTGCCCAGCGATGAGCCGTCGAACAGCGCGACCGCGTCGCGCGCCCGTGCGGCCTCGCGCTGGATGGCGCGCTCCGGCTCATCCGGCCCGTACCACGCTGGCCTCAGCCAGCCGCCATATTCGCGCATCTGCGCGCCCTCGGCCCGATGCTCGGCCTCAAGCGGCAGACGCCGCAACGGATTGAGGAGCGCGCCCCGCCGCCTGCCCGCGATGACGCCCATCGGCGTTGGCGCGAATGGCGGGCGATAGGTGGTCGTTCCCGTCTCGTCGATCGTCCGGCCGGTCAGCGCCGCCATCGCGGCGATGCCGTTGACATTGGCGGTCTTGCCCTGATCGGTCGCCATCCCGAGGGTGGTGTAGCGCTTGAGGTGCTCGACGGAGACGTAGCCCTCGCGGCCGGCGAGGGCGACGTCCTTCAGCGTCACATCGTTCTGGAAGTCGATCCAGCGCCGGCCCCCGTCATCGGTCTTGGGCCAGGAGGCTTCGATGCTGTAGCGACCTGCGGGCGCATTCGGCGCCGCGCCCTCGCCGCCGCCGGCCTCATGGCCCTCGCGCAGGGCCTCGGCGAGGGTGAAGGCGCCGTTGGCGGCGCCGGCGACGGTGAGGTTTTCAATCCCGCCGATGGGAATGAGCGCAGCCAGCGTCTCGTCGTAGCGCAGCCGTCCGCGGGCCTGGGCGTAAAGATGCACGGTCGGCGACCATCCGCCGGACAGAAGCAGAGCGTCGCAGTCGCGGGCCTGTCCGCCGAAGCGCACGGCTTCGACGCCCTGGGATCCGATGACGCCCTCGATTGCGGCGCCGTGCGTGACCGACAGCGGGGACGCGGGCCCAGCGGCGCGCGTGTCGACAATCTCGACCTCGGCGCCGGCCCCGGCCAGAGCCTCGGCGACGGGATAAGCGCTGTCATTGTTGGTCGCGACGACGACCCGCTTGCCGACCAACACGCCGAAGCGCCTGAGATAAACGAACGCCGCGTCGGCGGACATCACGCCGGGCCGGTCGTTGTAGGGAAGGATGAGCGGCCGCTCGATCGCGCCGGCCGCGACTACGATTCTTTGTGGCCGGATGCGCCAGAGCGCATCGGGCGCTCGCGCGCGACGCTCCCAGGCGCAGACGAGATTGCTCTCGTAGACGCCGTAAGCCGTCGTTCGGGTGAGGATTCGCCCGCCGGCGGCCTCGACGGCGCGCGCGACGCAGAGAGCCCAGTCGCGCCAATCGCCGCCTTCGATCGCGCCGCCGCGATGGACGAGCTGGCCACCGATCTCGGCATGATCGTCGAGGAGGAACACGACGCGCCCCGCCCGAGCGGCGGCGCCCGCCGCGGCGAGACCCGCGGGACCTGCGCCGACGACAAGCAGATCGCAGCGCGCGTTGACCTGCGGATTGTCGGCTGCCGGGCGATTGTTCGGATCGACTCGGCCAAGGCCAGCCATGGCGCGGATCGGGCCCTCGAAGGTCTCCCAGCGGGGCCATAAGAAAGTCTTGTAATAGAAGCCCGCAGGCAGAAGCGGCGCGAGCCGGTCGACGAGAGCGGCGCGATCGGCGGCCGCCGTCGGCGCCGCATTGACCGAGCGAACGGCCATATCGTTTTCAAGCGCCTCGATGGTTGCGCGTAAGTTCGGCGTCGTCTTGCCGTCGCGAGTCACGTCGACGATCGCGTTCGGCTCCTCGGTCCAGGCGCCCCACACGCCGCGCGGCCGGTGATACTTGAAACTGCGCCCGACGACGCGCACGCCGTTCGCCAACAAAGCCGAGGCGATGCTGTCGCCGGCGAAGCCGGCATGAGGAGCGCCGTCGAAGGTGAAGGCGAGGGGACGCCCGCGATCGACCTGGCCGCCAGCCGGCAGGCGGGCGCTCAAGACGCAGGCCTCGCCAGAGCTTCACTCGCGACGACGGCGTTGGTCGCCGTGTCGCGCGTCATCGCGAACATTTCCATGCAGGTCAGATGCAGCCAGATCTCGCGCGCCTCGCCTTTCGGGTTGACATTGAACCAGAGGTAGCTCGCCCATGCGGCGTCGCTGACCGAGCCTGCCGGCTCCGGCCGCGCCTTCGGTTCGCCGACATAGTGGAATTCGGTTTCGTCGCGCGGCCCGCAGAATGGGCAGGGGAAGATTTGCATGGGCGGCGTTCAAGCGGCCTCGTCGCGCGAGTTCTTAATCGTCTGGAGGACTTCGAAGCCCTCAAACTCGGGATGGCCGAGATAGAGCGGCTTGTTGGCGCCCGCGTCACGGTGGGCGGCGCGAAAATGCTCGGACTGCGTCCAGGCCGTGAAGGCGTCTTTGCTCGCCCAGACTGTGTGCGACGAATAGAGCACGTGATCGTCGCGTTCGGGCCCGCGCAAAAGATGGAACTCGATAAACCCAGGCACGCGGTCGAGATGGGTGTCGCGCGAGAGCCACACGTGCTCGAACGCGCTCTCCGCGCCCTTCATGACCTTGAAGCAATTCATGGCGATATACATGGCGATCTTCCTTTCATGGGTTCAGTCCAATCGCATCACGCTTAATGCTCGATTCCGGAGCCCGCCGCCTCGTCGATGAGGCGCCCTGAGGCGAAGCGGGACAGATCGAAGGGGCGGCTGATCTCGTGGTGGGCGCCCCTCGCCAGAAGATGCGCGAGCAGCGTGCCGCCCGCAGGAATGGCCTTGAAGCCTCCGGTTCCCCAGCCGCAATTGAGGAAAACGCCCTTCGTCGGCGCGGGCCCGATGATGGGGGATGAGTTCGGAACGACATCGACGATCCCGCCCCATTGCCGCATCAGCTTCAGTTGGCCGAAGGCCGGGATCATCTCGAGCAAGCCGGCGACGACAAGTTCCTGCATCGGCGGGGAGCCGCGCTGGCCGTATGAAGGAATGCGGTCTAGACCGCCGCCGAACACGATTTCCCCCTTATCCGACTGGCTGCCGTAGACGCCAGTTCCCAGATGCAGGACAACGATATCGAGGCAGGGCTTGACTGGCTCGCTGACCATCGCCTGGAGCGTGTAGGAGTGAATCGGCAGCTTCACTCCGGCTTTGGCCATCAGTTGCGACGAATGACCGGCGACCGCGACGCCCACCGCCTGGCTACGAATTTCGCCTAACGTCGTCTCGACGCCAATGCACGCCCCGTTCTGCATCATGAAGCCGGTCGCCTCGCAATTCTCAACGATGTCGACGCCGAGCCGGTCGGCGGCGCGCGCATAGCCCCAGGCGACAGCGTCATGCCGGGCGATGCCGCCGCGCGGCTGCCAGACGCCCCCATTCGGCAAATAGCGGGACTCAAGCGATTGGGTCATCAACGGCAGCCGTTCGCGGACCTTCTCCGGACCCCAGAGCTCGGCGTCGACGCCATTGAGCTGCATCGCATTGGCGAGGCGCGCCGCCATCTCGAGCTGAGCTGGCGTGTGCGCGAGATTGAGGATGCCGCGCTGGCTCAGCATCACGTTGAAATTGAGCTCGCGCGACAGCCCTTCATAGAGTCTCAACGCGAGGTCATAGAGGGCGACTGATTGCGGATAGAAGTAGTTCGACCGCACGATGGTGGTGTTGCGGCCGGTGTTGCCGCCACCGAGCCAGCCCTTCTCGATCACGCAGACGCGCGAGCTTTTGTGGGTCTTGGCGAGATAGTAGGCGGTCGCGAGCCCATGTCCGCCGCCGCCGATGATGACAAAATCATACGCCGGCTTGGGTTTCGCCTTGCGCCAGGCCTGCGGCCAGCCTTTGTGGCCAGCGAGACCTTGCTTGAGGAGCGCAAAGGCTGAGTAGCCCCTGCTCATGTGATTCCCAATCCTCCCTCGGACCTCGCCCTGAGGAGCGCCGAAGGCGCGTCTCGAAGGACGTTCCTGCGCGCGCGGCCGAGCGCCTTCTGGATCATCCTTCGAGACGCCGTGCTTCGCGCGGCCCTCAGGATAGGGCCAGTGGCTACGTCGAGGATTCCGGCCCCATCTTGGAAGGCGCCCGCTCACGGCCGCGCTCGTGAAGGCTCGAAATCCGGAATATGCGCATGGCCCAGGGCGTAGACACGGAATGCTTCGATTTCCGCTTTGCTTGGATCAACGCCAGTGAAAGCCTTGAGATAGTGCGGCGTGAGATTGAGGCGCGTCTCGATGGGCTCGCGAAGGTCGAGCGCGTAATAGCCGATCTGCATATAATAGAGCACCCGCGCCCGCACGAAAGCGTCCTCATCCTCATAACCGAAGCGGACGAACAGAGCTTTCAGCGCGTCCGTTCTGACGCGATCGGAGAGGTCGAGAGCCCTTCGAACGCTTGGCGAGCGACGCGCCCACTCGCGCACGGCGAAGTCAAGCCGCGGGCTGAAGATGGCGGGATTAACCCAACAGCGAAAGACGTTGCAAACCGCGTCATTGACCGTCGCCGCGGGCGCATCGGCCTGCGCGACAATCGAGCGGGTGTTGAGGAGACGCCAACGATCGAGCATGGCGTCGAGCAGCTCGTCGCGATTCTTGAAGTACCAGTAGAAGCTCGACCGCGACACGCCGAGCCGTTCGCTCAAAGCGAGCACCGTGACGTGATCGACGCCGTCCACGGCGAGCGCGCTCAGCGCAATGTCGAGCCAGTCGTCGCACGTCGCCTTGACGTTGCCCGATTGCGGCGGCCTCGGCAGCGGCGAGCCCGAAGCCGCTGGCGTGAGAGCGGAATCCGACATCGTCAGCTGGGCCCTGGCGCTTGGCTCGTCATCCTCGCATCGCTTTGCCCGTGGGGTCGTGGGGCGAGGGCGCAATGACGCGCGCTTTGCGCTCGGCGCCGACGATATGCACGCTGAGTTCGGAGCCGATTGCGGCTGCTTCCGGCGCGACCAGCGCCATCGCCAGGCTCTTTCCCACCGTGTGGCCATAGCCGCCGGAGGTCACGAAGCCAGCGATGGCGCCCGACCGCCACACCGGCTCATAGCCGGTCGCATCCGCATCGACTGCGTCGATTTCGAGCGTGACCAGCTGGCGCTCCGGCGGCGGCCCCTTGTTCTCCGCCAGCGCCGCCGTCCGGCCGAGAAAATCGCCCTTGTCCCAGGCGATCCAGCGATCCATGCCCGTCATGCGCGGCGTACGATCTTGAGTGAATTCCGCCGACCAGATGCCGAAGCTCTTTTCCAGCCTCAGCGCCAGTAGCGCGTTATAGCCGTATTCCCGGATCCCGAGCTCACGTCCGGCCTCGAGCAGAGTCCGGCGCAAGGCCCCGTGTTCAAGGGCGCGGCAATTGATCTCGTAACCGAGCTCGCCAGTCACCGAGAGCCGCGCGACCTTCGCCCGCACGAGGCCGACGTCCAGCGTTGCCGCGCCCATGAACGGCAAGGCCGCATTCGACACATCCTGATGGGTGACGCGGGACAGCAGCTCGCGCGCTTTCGGGCCCGACAGCGAGAAGCCAATCATATCGTCGGAGACGTCGCGCACGGTGACGCGTTCGCGCGCATGGGCGGCGAACCAGCGCATATGCCATTGGCGAAGGTAGTAGGAGCCCTCGATCCAGAAGGTCCCGTCGCCCCAATTGATGATGGTGAGGTCGCCCTTGAGCTTTCCCGTCTCGGATAGCATCGGCGTAAGCCGCGCCCGGCCGGGCTTCGGCAGACGCGAGACTGTCATCCAGTCAAGCCAGCTTTCGGCCTCGGGGCCTGTCACTTCGTAACGTGAGAACGAGGCGATATCGAGCAGGCCGACGCCCTCGCGAACCATGCGGCATTCCGCGCCGACGATATCAAAGGCGTTCGAGCGCTTGAGCGTCGGCTTCTCCTCGAAACCTGCCGGCGCAAAAAAGAGCGGAACCTCCAGTCCCCACGAATTCCCCCAATGACAGCCGGCGGCGGTCATCGCGTCGTAAGCCGGCGTCATTTTGAGCGGCCGGCCGGCGGGCAATTGCTCGTTGGGATAGGTCATGACGAAGCGGCGGGCGTAGAACTCGCCCGTCGTCTGCTTGATGAATTCGCGGTTCGACGCGTGCGGGCCGTAGCGGGCGACGTCGAGGCCGTAAACATCGGTTGACGCCTCGCCGTGGATCATCAGTTCCGCCAGCGATTTGCCGACGCCGCCCCCCTGCAGAAAACCCGCCATGACGCCGCAGGCGAGCCAATAGCCGGGTTTGCCGGCGACAGGGCCGATGAGCGGATTGCCGTCCGGTGAGAAGGTGAAGGCGCCGTTGACCCATTTGCGCACCCCCGCTTTCTGCAAAACCGGATAGCGACGGTGAACGAGTTCGAGCTCGGCCGCGATTCGGTCGATGTTCTCCGGCAGGAGCTCGACGCCATAGTCCCATGGCGCGCCGTCCATCGACCAGTGCTGGGGATTGGTCTCGTAGACGCCGACCAGCATGCCCTTCTGGTCCTGACGCATGTAAGTGAACCCCTCGAGGTCCACGACCATCGGCAGTTCGGTCTTGAGCGCCGCGATCTCGGGGATTGTCTCGGTTACGAGGTAATGATGCTCCAGTGGCGAGAGCGGGAGGTCGAGCCCGACCATGCGCCCGACCTGCTTCGCCCAGAGGCCCGCGGCGTTGACCACATGCTCGGCGTTGATCACGCCCGCTTCGCTGATGAGGTCCCAGGAAGCGTCCGGGCGCCGCTTCAGCTCCTTGACCCGATTGTGCTCGATCACCGTCGCGCCACGTTTCTTGGCTGCGCTCGCATAGGCCCAGACTGTTCCTGTGGTGTCGACATAGCCCTCGCGGTCAGCCCACAAGCCCCCAAGCACGCCTTCCACGTTGATGATTGGGCAGCGGGCCTTGATTTCCTCCGGCGTCACCAGGCGAACATCCTCGATGCCGATCGCCTGAAAGCGGCGATAGGACGACTGAAGCCACTCCCAACGCTCAGGCGCGGAAGCAACGGAAATCCCTCCGGTCATGTGCATGCCGATCGACTGTCCGGATTCCGCCTCGACTTCCTTCAAGAGGTCGATCGTATAGGCTTGGAGGATCGCCATGTTGGGGTTGGCGTTGAGGGCATGAAAGCCGCCGGCGGCGTGCCAGGACGAGCCCGCAGTCAAGACCGAGCGCTCGACCAGCGCGACGTCGCCCCATCCAAACTTCGTCAGATGGTAAAGGACGGAAGCCCCGACAACGCCCCCGCCGATAACAACTACGCGATAGTGCGCTTTCATTTGCGGGCCCACTTAACTGAAGCGCCTGTCTGTGCACGCTTACAGAATTGTTCGGCAGGCGTCTAGACACTTATGTCCAGTAGGGCGCCTACCCGCCCTATTTTGTCCGCAAGTGTGGCTTTTGTCGCCTTGTCGGGTGAGGCCGAATATGCGTATGCATGGCTATTCTGTGTCTACCGTGACGCTCGGATCCGCGCGTCCGAGAGCCGCTATCTCTGCGGTCAACAAGGGAGTAATGGCCGCGGGTCAGCACGGCTCCGAGGTAGGCGTTGGCAAGCTCATCAATCTGTGGGCGAGAACGAGAGCAGTGGAATTGCCTCTCTAGTTGAGACTTACAAAGACTTGGCGAGTGCGGCGGACGACATCGGCAGAGGCTAGGCGTTGCTCGTACGCGTGCGTGCGTTTTGAGGCAAAGGGGTGGTATGAGGCGGAGCGGGGCCTTGACGCTCGGGGTGGTTTTGACGCTTGGCGCAGTAACCGGCGGCCGGGGGCAGGAGCTATCCGGCGCGGTGACCTCGGCAAACGGGTCCCGAGTTCGACGGGCTTGCCCTGCCGTCGGTCCCGGAGAATTGGGCGGATTTGCCGGTGAGGCTGACCGCGTCCGAAACCGTATCCTACAACTCAAACGTGAATGGTTTTCCGATTGGCGTCGCTCTCCCGGGCCAGGTGCTCGGCGATTTCACCGCGGCATCCAATTTTGGTTTCTCAACCACGGCGAACGTGTACAATCAACGATTGTTTTTCGACGCGACGCTCGGCGTGATAAGGTATCTTCATCAGGTCGCCTTTGATTCAACTGTGTACTCGCTGAACGCCGGCGTTGATTGGAGCGTGACGTCGCGATGCTCTGGAACTCTTGGCGTGAGCCTCTCGAAGTCGCCCGTCGAGCTAACGGATCTGATCGGGGTCGGCGTCAACTACTCGACCACGACCTCGCTCCACGAAACCGGAAGATGTTCAGTATCCAACGGATATTCCTTGGTGTTCAACAGTGGTGTAACAACCACGACGAATTCAAATCCCATCGACGCGGTGAATGACGCTCGAACCACGCTTCTCTCCGCCGGCATAGAATATGCGAAAGGCTACAGCACCCTCACGGCGCTGGCCGGGATTTCCGACTCGAGCTTCACCGGCCGAACCGCGGCGCAGGAGGCGCTCGGACTGGCCACCTCCACCGACTTTCATAGCTACACGTTAAACTATACTCGACAAATCAATGCCGACCTGTCCGTAGGCGGATCAGTCGGATTGGTCGGGACCACAAGCGGATTCAGCTTGGCTCTGCCGAAGTCGCTCCTGCCGATCTATACGCTGTCGGCAAGATGGGCGCTCACGCCGAAGTTGTCCCTGAGCGCGTCCGCGTCACGAACAGTTGCTGCTCCGACGACGGTCATCGCCAACGCGCAGACCAGTTATGACGCTTCTCTGAATCTGGTGTATCAAATGACGCCCAAGGTTACGGTCAACGCCGGCGGTTCGATCGACTATTCCACCTCGACATTCACGTCGGGGCTGGTGCAGGCGGGCTTTTCGCCTTTTATCGTTGGGACCCAGAGGACTTACGCCCTGGATATCGGCTTGTCCTATTCCATGACGCCCTTCCTGTCAGCCGGGCTGAACGCGTCGTATACCGAGCGGGTCGGAAACGGTTTCATCACCCCGCAGGATCTGGTGACCGTCAGTCTAAACTATAGACCGTACTAGCAGTCCGAAGTGGGAGCGGAAGCAATGCTAACAACGATGCGAATCGGCCGGATGTGGACGTTGTGGCTGGCCGTCATGACCATCGGCGCAGTCGTCCCGGCTTGGGCGCTCGCCGCCGGCCGGATTCTCACGCCGCAAGACACAATTTCCATCAAAGTCGTCAACCAACCCGACATGGACACCACGACCCGCGTCGAAACGGATGGAACGATCAGCTTTCCCTATGTCGGCCGGATCAGGGCCGCGGGTTTGAGTGAAGACCAGGTGGCGCGCGCAATCGAAAAACAGTTGGCGGCGCGCCAGATTGTCACCGATCCGCACGTGCTGGTCGAAATCGGCTCCTTCGGCACGCAAGCAAGCGTGCAAGGCCAGGTGGCGGCGCCTGGCGTGTATACGCTCGATCGGCCAACGAATCTCACGCAACTGCTGTCTCGGGCAGGAGGGCTAAGGGAGTCTGGGCTTGGCGGAACAGTCACCGTGCGCCGCGCGGGCGGCGCGGTCGTCAAGTTCGAGTCCAAAGACGTCCAGGCTGGGCGGGGGCCGGGCGCTGGTCTGCGGATCGCCAACAATGACGAGATTTTTGTCGACCTGGCGCCGTTTTATTATCTTTACGGCTATGTCGGTCATACGGGCGAATTTCCTTTGCTTCGTCCTCTCACGGTCCAGCAAGCGATTTCGATTGGCGGCGGATTGGCAGTCCTCGGATCGGAATGGCGGATCCGGATCAAGCGTAAGTCGGGCGACGGGCAAACCTACGAAGTCCCAGCTTCACTTGACGACCAAGTGGAAGCAGGTGATACGATCATCGTGAGCGAGCGCATATTCTAGTCACTAAGCTCGGCTATGTCCTCATTCTGAGTTGACCTTGAGCCCAGGAGTTGGGTCGTGTCGGTAAACCAAATTCTGGTGATTCTCTTGCGCCGGGCGTGGATCGTCCTGCTGGCGCTCCTCACCACCGTGATTGTGGCGGGCGGGGTGCTGCTGTTCGTCCCGGGTCGCTACGACGCAACCGCGACCGCGAGCATCGACCCCGGCAACATTGATCCGATTTCCGACACTGGGGGCAGCCTCGGCGCGATCGGACTGATGCAAGGCAATATCCTCTCGCTCGTCAAAAGCGAGCGGGTCGCGGTCGATGTCGTTAAGCGATTGAACTTGACCGACAATCCGGCGGTGCAGGAGAATTTCCGAAAGTCGCCGTCCTTCGGCCGCGAAAGCATCGAGGAATGGATGGCCTCTGGCCTGGTGAGGAATGTCACCCCGCAGTTCAATATGGGGACGAACGTCCTGGCGATTAAATATAAGTCGGGCGACCCGAACCAGGCGGCGTTGATCGCCAATGCGTTTCTCGCGGCGACGATCGACGGCACCGTGGCGATGAAAGCCGCCGAGGCCGACCAGACCGCGCAGTGGTTTGCTCCGCAACTCGAAGAATTGCGTAAGGAGCTGGAGGATGCGCGCACGGCGCTTCAAACCTTCCAAGCCCAGTCGAATATGGTTGCCCCCAACGGCGGCGGCGGTGATAGAGAGACCAGCCAATACATGGCGATCGCCCAGGAGTTGTCGGGCGCCAGAGCTGGGCTGACCGCCCTTCAGACGCGCTTGACCAGCGGCTCTACCGATCTGTCGAACGATCCGTCGGATCCCGATCTGCAAATTCTCGGCGGTTTGAAAGAGAAGTTGTCGAGCGCTGAAACCGATATTGTGGCTTCTAAGGGCGTCTTCGGCGCCAACAATCCGAAGATTGTGGCCCAACAGACGAATCTCGCCACGCTTCGCAAGCAGATTGCCGACGCGACCGAGAAAATGCGCGGGCATCTGAAAGAACGCATCAGCTTGGCGCAGGCCCAGATCGCTTCACTCGAGGCCGAGCAAGAGACAGCGCAGAAGTCGTTGATCGCGGTTCAAGCGCAGCGCGACCACCTCACCCAATTGCAGCGCGAGGTCGGCTTCCGCGCCGACGAGCTTAGCGCCCGTCAGAGGACGGCCGAGCAGGCTAAGTTGAAGAGCAAGCTCACATTTTCGGATATGACGGTCCTCGACAAGGCGTCCCCGCCCGTCGATCCGGCGTTTCCAAAACCGTTTGTCGTGATGCCGGTCGGGATCGCCGCGGGCCTCGGACTCGGGCTGATCCTTGCGCTGCTCGCCGAGGCGGCGGATCGGCGGGTTCGCTTTCCAATCGATCTGGAATATTCGGCCCCCGCCCCGTTCTTGGGCGCCATTGACAGCGCGCGGGGCTCGAGGTCGCGAATTGGCGCATCACGCCGCAGCCTTCGACCCGCTTGAGGTCGACAGGGTGCCCGCGGCCGTACGAATGGTCCGCTTTGAGCGCCCGTGGGCCGGCCCAGGGGCCCACGAACGGTTCGGAAAACAAGTTGGGGTAACGTCCTTTTCGGATCCGCGAGCAGCGAGCGGGTCGACAGTCGGATATTGAGAGCTCGAGCCCATGGCGATCAAACCAAATTATCACAAAGAGGCCGAGAATGTCGTGGCCGTCCAGACATCGAAGGATCCGATTGAGCAGCAGATCCTCGCGGCCGGCAACCTGAGCGAAGCTCAAGTCGAGGCTATCCGGGGATTTCAGCGGCGCAAAGGGCTGACGTTTGGCGAAGCGGCGATCGCGCTGGGCTTGGTGCGGCGCGACAGTTTGTTTCTGGCGCTATCGAAACGCTACAATTATCCGGTCCTGAATTTCGGCGTCGACGAGGGCCGCTTTTCGCGCGAGTTGGTCGTCGGCTACCAGCCCTTCAGCACCGCCGCGGAAGCCTTCCGTTCGGTGCGGTCTGCGCTCGCAACCGGGCCCCTTTCGCAGGGTAAGAACGCTTTTGCAGTCATCGGGCCGCACCCGCGGGTCGGAGTTACTTATTTCGCCGCCAATCTGGCGCTGTCATTCGCCCAGATGGCTGTTCCCACTCTCCTTGTCGATGCAAACTTGAGAAAGCCAAGGCTCGCCGCGCTGTTCGGCGTCGAACCGAAGACGGAGGGCCTGGTCGAGGCCTTGACTCATGGCGAGGCCGAATTGCCGCCCGTCACTCTCGACATTGTGCCTGGCTTGTCCCTGCTCGTCGCCGGCGCGACCGCGCCCCACCCGCAGGAGTTGCTGAGCTCGAAGGAATTCCTGACCTTGTCGCAAAACGCTCAGCGAAACTACGGCGTGGTCATCTACGACACTCCGGCGGCGCTGGAGAGCGCCGACGCTTACGTCGTCGCATCCCGTGTCGGCGCGGCGATTGTCGCGTCTCGGCGGCACCGGACCAAGGTCCGGGACATCGCCAAAATCTCGCGAGCGCTAGAGGGCTTCCAGTGCGACATCGCGGGCACGGTTCTCTCGCGCTTCTGAGCACCTCGCCGGCGTGACCGAGATTGCGGCTGGACCGACGCGCGGCGTAGTCGCGAGCATCCCGATATGATTGTCCCAGGAACCCGTTGGGGCGCGGACATAGATGGCGGAGCCCCTAGAGGCTCGCTGGGCCTCACGGGGGTTGGGGGATCACGCCCTGGTTAGGGCACTGATCCGCCATCTCGCTTCGCAGGGGTCGCATCTTAAGCTGTACGCCTTCCGGCAAGCGGAACTCCGCAATCTCCCGTCCGAGCTCTTTGTCTGCACCCCGCTTAAGCGCGAAAAATCCGACCATGCGATCGCCGAACACGACGTTGCGCGGGATTCGCCACGTTGCGATCAACGCCCATTCCTCGGGGAGACGACTGGAAACCTCGCTCCAGCAGACTTGCAAGATCGCGATCTGCGCGTCCGTCCGCGCCGCCCAGTCGCGGAGCGCAGCGCGCGTATAGCCCTCGGGTGAAAGCCGCAATCTTACCGGCTCGTTATTGCCCAGTCCGTAGATGTCGAGCACCGTGCTGCGCGGCGCGAACCAGGCCATGGCGCCGAGGTCGTTCACCATGACCGCGCGGCCCGGATAGTTGGCTTCCACGAAAAGCGCCGGCGCCAGGTGCTCCAGGCGACGGTCATTCACGGCCAGAACAGTGAAATAGGTCGCTTTCGCGGTTCGAACCGCGAAAACAACCGCGATCAGTGCGGCAAGAACGAGAAGTGACCGGGGCCCGACCAGGCGCTCGGAGACGAGAAAGATCGCAGCGATGTTGAGGACGATCAAATAGGCTTCATAACGGAAGAGCCATCCGACGCTGGCGAAGGCCAAGTGAGCCAAGGTCGCGAACAGGACGCAGAACGCGAAGATCGCCGGCGTACCCCATATCGTCTTGAACCGGGCGCAGTAGACAAGGAATGATGTTGCGGCAATGACCAGTATCGCACTGAACTCATACCTCGTGTTTGCCTCCTTACGGTTCTCTAGGAATCTCGCTGTGATGTCGGATATTGACGACGCCGCCCCCGCGGATTTGGTGAGATCGGTCTTCAAGAGAAGAGAGTTCGGCAGCAGCCATCCGCCGTTGTGGATCCACAGGAGGCCGAAGCCCAACACCGGGGCCGTTGCGCCGGCGGCGAGGGCGGCCGCGAGACGCCAGCGCTGCCGCGTCGCCGCGAAGGCGGCGAGCGGAGCAACCAAAAAGAGACTTTCATAACGGGCGGCGACCGCAGCGGCCGCGACAAGACCGAGCCCCGCCACAGTCCTTATATCGCTCTCGCCGGAAGCGTCGGCGATCGCGCGGGAGCCGAAAAAGCACAAGGCGAGCGCGATCAGGATATGCAGTACGTGTTCCATGCCCAGAAGACTTAGGCTCGGCAGAGCGGCCGCCCAGCAAATCGTGACGACCAGGGCGACTGACGTTGTTCGCTCCTCGAAAATCGTCATCAACAACAGGATCAGTCCGCAGCCCGAGACGAGATTTAATAGGACAGGGACATAGATAAACGCCGCGCTGGGACTCATGAGATAGAAGCCAGTGAGCAACAACGTCCAAAGCGGCGACGATGAGGCGGCGGCAGGAGTTGTTGGACCGGCGCCCCATACGCCAAACGCGGCCAAGGTTCTTGCGATGGCCATATGGATGTAGGTGTCGTCGAGCGGGTAAACGAAAGGTTTCCCCGCAAAGTAAAGCAGGGCCAAAACGCACGCCACATATATTGATACTGTCAGTGGATAATAGTAAACGCGGGCCCTTAGACGCTCACAATACCGCACCTTGAGATGCCCCACGCTCAGAACAAGAAAAATTTCAAAGGTTATTTACACATGTGCGCTCCCCCAGCAAATGTCATGCCCGCGGCGCCGCGACCGCTCTCGCAGCGAGCATCTATATCGCCAGCTTACTCCCAAAGGCCGGAACGAAGCAGTTTGGGCTAGCGCGCCATCAAGCCGGGGCGGATCGGATGATCAGACGGCTCGATGTCGAGGGTCACCCCTCCAGGCAGCCCCTGCTGGAGTTCCGCCAAGGCGTGATTGACGAGCTTCAGATTAGCGTCGGGCGTAACGAAAAAGCTGACCCTGTCGTCCGCTGCCGAAATGGCCCTGGCGTGCAGCACTGCGATCCGCTTCCAGGCTGGAGGAATATCCGGATACCAAGACTCGTAGATCATGACCAAGCCTATGTTATAGTGCGAGACCAGGTCCGCCATTTGGGTCGCGCCGAAAGCGTGAGCCGCTCTGAGGCGGCGAACCGGTTCCGATCCCAACCCCCGCAAATCGAGAACGAAGGCGGGGTTCTTGTAACTAACCCATCCCAGGTCGTTGACGGCGACGGGTTGTTTGTAAAAGTCGGTCGCGAACCGGTGCATCTGAAATTGCTGATGATAGATGCCCTCGGCCGCGACCGGGGTCTGGACGGTGGTTAGGACGTAATCATAGACAACAAAGGCCATTCCGACGAGTAGAGCCAGGGTTCCGAGGTTCAAGGCGCTGCGCTCGAGAGAGTCCCGAATCCGAAAGCGCAACGTATAGAGCAGCCCGAGACACCCCAAGGCTATCGCATAGACTTCGTAGCGACCAAACCAGCCGTAGCGGCCGCCGAGCAGGTGGGCGAACAGCGCCAAGCTCGCAATGCCCGCAATGACGGCCGAGTCGCGCCGCGCCGGCCCCGCGGGCATTCGCGTGCACGCCAAGAGGGCCAAAATGGACAAGAGAAGCAGAAATTGGCCCTCCCGTTGGTGCAAGGAGTCGATCAGGTTATGAAGGATGGATTTGATCGCCGATTCTGCCGACAAATCTCCAATATTTGCGGCAACGTCTGATTTTGAGGTCACGGAGCTCGGCAAAATGGGCAGGCCAAAGTGCAACATCGTCGCCGCATAGGTCCCCAAGGTAAGAACGACAAGGGCGGCCGCCGTCAGGCCAGCCTTCCAGCGGCCCAGGCAGACCAACGCAAAGATGGCGGCGGACGACGAAGCGACACCTTCGAAACGGATCAGAGGCGTGAGCGCGATCGCGGCGACAAGGGCTGACGACGCCCCGGCTCCGCTCGAAAGCATGCGCGCGAACTCGAATAACATCACGACAATCAGCAAGATATGCCAACTGTGCTCGAGCCCAGTCATCGGCAGGGCCACGGCGCTGAAAGCAAATATCAGAAGCACGCCAAGCGGGTAGGCGAACAACGCTGTCTTCGGGGTGACGACGCCGCCGAGAACGTAGCGCTCGACAAAAAGTGACCCCAAATAGACCGAGCTTCCAGCCGCGATCAAATCCAAAATCAGCGGGCCAGTCGACCCCAGCCCCAGGCGTTGAGTCGCCGCCAGCATCACCGGGTACAGAATGGAGGACGAGGGCGAGGAATATTCCGAGGCGTTTATGCCATATCCGCCTCCCAGGATCACGTTGGCCAGCTTCAGCGAGATAAACGGATCATCTAGCGTATAAATCAGTCGACCATCAGTACCGTTCAGACTGGCTAGAATCACAATTAGCGACACCACCGCCCAGATTGAAGTTATGATCGAAGCATAAAGCGATAGGCCGAGCGTGTACTTCATAAATACCCCAAACCAGTCAGCGGTATTCCTCTAAAGCGCTAATTCTAGGGGCAGGCGCTCAAGAGAATCGAGCCAGTCTGCAGTCCCTCTGATCGCCTCCCCATGCTCGAGCGCGGGAGGGCAGCGTCGGCAGTGTTCGAGGCAAAATTCACTATCAGATTTTGTCTAAATTAATTCGGCTGGCTGGCGCTTGCGCCGCGGCCTCATTGGAATCATACTAAAAGGGGACTGAAGATGACAGTCCCGGCTCCCCCGCTCTCGCCGACGGGAGCCGACTGTCATTTGTCCGCATTAACTGGCCAGCCTACGGAGATAGTCCCAACTATAGAGGCCGGTGTCGTGTCCGTCGTCGAACACGATCTTGATCGCGTAATTGCCGACGGGCTCGATCGCGACGATCGCGACGTTTTCCTTGCCAGTGATCGTGCGCTTCTGGCTCGGAGAGTGCCCCTGCACTTCCGCGCTCGGACTCTCGACGCGCAGCCTCTCGGCGGTCAGGCGGATCACCTGGCCGTCGTCGAAGGCGACTTCGAGAAAGCGCCCTTTCTCCATCGCCGTAATATCAGTCGGCCAGGGCACGCGGTTCCTTTCACTCCAGAATGCGGATGCGGGGCGCAGGCTTTGCGCCCGGCGCGCCGACGGCGAGCATATCCGCCACGCGTCGCGCAATCTCGAGGAAAGCGTTCGCCTGCGGGCTCCCCGGCATGGTGGCGACCACCGGGCGCCCGTCATCGGAATTGGCGCGGATGGCGACGTCGAGCGGCGCCTCGCCAAGGAAGGGAACCCCAAGCTTTTCGGCTTCCTGGCGCGCCCCGCCATGCGAAAAGACGTCCGTTCGCCCTCCGCAATGCGGACAGACGAAGTAGCTCATATTTTCGACCACGCCGATGAGCGGGATTTTGACCTGGTTGAACATCGCGATGCCTCGACGGGCGTCGATCAGCGCCAGATCCTGCGGCGTCGAAACGATCACCGCGCCGGCTAGCGGCACGTTCTGGGCCATCGTCAGCTGCGTGTCGCCGGTGCCCGGCGGCATGTCGACCACCAGCACGTCGAGCTCGCCCCACACGACCTCGCGCAACAGCTGGTTCAGCGCCGACACCACCATCGGTCCGCGCCAGACCACCGGCGCGCCCTCGTCGATCAGGAACCCGATCGACATCACCTTGACTCCGAAGCTTTCGAGCGGAACGAGCCTCTTGCCGTCCGGCGCTAAGCTGGGTTTCGCGTGGAGTCCGAAGAGCTTGGGCATGGACGGCCCAAACAGATCGGCGTCGAGAACGCCGACGGCAAGTCCGAGCTTCGCAAGCCCGACCGCAAGATTGCAGGCGACGGTCGACTTGCCCACTCCGCCCTTGCCGGAGGCGACCGCGATGATGTTTTTGACGCCAGGCAGCGGTTCGCTCGGCCGGCCGTGCCGGCGCGGCGGCGCATTGCTATCATGGGCGTGGCCGGGCGAAGCGCCGATGACGCTGCGGGCGGACTCGGCGGTCAGCGTCACGATCGCGCCAGCGACGTCCGGAATCGCTCTGATCGCCGCCTCGGCTTCAGCCCGCATCGCCTCGAGCGCCTTGGCCCGCGCCGGATCGATGGCGATGGCGACGAACACCTTGCCGTCGCGAATGGTGACGCCGGAAACCGCCGCGGAATCGCGCAGGGACGTCCGCCCGTCCGGGCCGGGGATCGCCGCCAGCGCCGCCATGACCTCGTCGCGAGAAACCATCTCAGTCCTTCCCGCTCGCCGCGGCCGAGCGGCCATTATCGCCCCCGGAGCGGGGCTCAGCCGCAGGACGCCAATCGAGCGTGTCCCGCAACGTGACGACCGTCCCGACGATGATGATCGAGGGTCCGCTCAATTCGGCGGCGCGCGCCTTTGCCGCCAGCGTTCCGAGGGTCCCGACAACCACCTGTTGATTGGGGCGGGTAGCGTTGTCAACGATCGCCGCTGGCAAATCCGCGGCGGCGCCGCGCGCAACGAACTCGCGCGTCAGCGCCTCCACGTTGCGTAGCCCCATATAGATCGCCACCGTCTGGCGCGGTTGCAAGAGCGCCGTCCAGTCGAGATCAATTTTCCCGTCTTTTCCGTGGCCGGTCACGAACACGCAAGCCTGCGCGTGGTCCCGATGGGTCAGCGGAATGCCGGCATAGGCCGCGGCGCCGATCGCAGCCGTGATCCCCGGACAGACCTGAAACGGGATCCGGTGCGCGGCAAGGGCTTCGATCTCCTCGCCGCCCCGGCCGAACATGAAGGGATCGCCGCCCTTGAGACGCAGCACCCGCTTGCCCTCCCTGGCAAGCTTGACCAAGAGCGCGCTGATCTCGCCTTGCGGCAATTCGTGGTCGTCCGGCTGCTTGCCGACATAGATGCGCTCGGCCTCACGCCGCACCAGATTCATAACGTGTTGGTCGGTGAGCCGGTCGTAAAGCACGACGTCAGCCTTTTGCATAAGCCGAAGGGCGCGGAAGGTCAGAAGATCAGGATCGCCGGGTCCGGCGCCCACGAGATAGACTTCGCCGCGCGGCGCCTCGGCGTTCTCGGCCGCCGCGCGTTCGATGGCGCGGGCAAGTTCGGCGGCCGCGGCGCGGTCATCGCCCGAGAGCGCTCGCTCGGCGATTGGCCCCTCAAGCGCCGTCTCCCAGAATCGCCGACGCAGGACCGGAGAGGCGATCGCCTTGGCCACCGCATCGCGGAATCCGCCCATGAGGTCGGCAAGGCGGCCGTAAGCTGCGGGAATGAGGCTCTCCAGGCGGGCTTTCAGCATGCGGCCCAGAATTCGGCGAGGCTCCGCCTGTTGAAATCGCAATGACGAGTGGATCGCGATCAACGATCGCCGGCATGATGAAGTCGCAAAAGCGCGGCCGGTCGGCGACGTTGACCCATGCGCCGGCGCCTTTCGCCGCCGCCCAGGCTTCGGCCGCCAAGCGCTCGTCCTCGATCGCTATGAAGCAGAGCGCGGAGCCCTCGAAATCCTTGGGTTCGGGGTCGCGCGCCTCGTGGCGAAAGTTCGGCGCGTCGAGAAGCTCACGAAAATCATCGCCGAGCGAAGCCGCAAATGTCGTCACACGAGCGCCTGCCTTGACGAGATGTTCCGCCCGCCGCGCCGCGACTGCGCCGCCGCCGATAACGACCGCAGTCTTGTGGTTCAGTTCGAGGAAAACCGGCAGGTGACGCATGGCTATCCGGCGCGCGGTCCCAAGGCAGGGGCTGGCGTCCAATTCACAAGGCGGCCCTTCTAGGCCTTTCGCCTTTCAGAGCAAAGCAAAAGCGAAAATCGGGCGGCCAGCTCGCTGGCTTGGGATCCACGAGGCGTCGATATGCCGCAGGGCGTCGCGGAGTGGCTCGCTTGACACGTAGATGAGTCCGTCGACTGGCGTGTCGAGCTCGAGGATGAAGAAAAATCGCGGACGAAAAGGACAGCGCGCACAAGAGAATTGTCGCGTAAACGACCGCATTGCGGGGCGCGATCGGCGAATGTCACCCGTTCATAAAGATGGATGCGGCCCCAAACGTCGTCAATGCGTGGATCGGTCCCTTACCCGCGCCGACGGAACTCTGACTGAGTACCTTTCGCGCGCCGTGCCGACCAAAGCGACGGCGAACATCCCAAGGCACAGCCCAAGGAAAATTTCGCCAGTCAAGAACGCTGGGCTATGATTCAATAAAAGGGCCAACATCGACGTGTCTCACCGTGGCTTCATCTGACATTGTGAGCTTAAAACGCGTGAATAAAGACTGAGTTCCATGGTCTCCCAAAAACCACGGCTTTTTGCTACCTTTTGCTAAGCTGCGAGAATGCTCAGCGATACTCGGCCCCACGGGAGCGGCTGATCGCGATCACCAAGTGCGAGCCTGGAAGCCATGCGCTCAATGACCAAGCGACGACGCCTGTCGGCAGCGCCCAGCTAGCTGTATTTATTACAGCGACGGCGTGTTTCAAGATTACGATTTTGAGAATGGACGCAATCCGTGCGATCGGTTTCATTTGGCCGATCAGCAGGGCGACATGAGATCGCAGACCCAGGTTTCAGAACGCGCCGAAACGCCAAAGGCGGATCCGCTCGTCGACATGGTCTTCGTGCCGGGCGGCGAGTTTCGCATGGGTTCGGACGGCCACTATCCTGAGGAAGCGCCGGCGCACCGGGTTAGTGTCAGCGGATTTTGGATCGACACCGCGCCGGTGACGAACCGCCAGTTCCGCAAGTTCGTCAACGCGACGAAGCATGTGACATTCGCCGAGATCGCGCCGAGGGCGGAGGACTATCCGGGCGCATTGCCGCACATGCTGAAGGCGGGCTCGCTCGTGTTTTCCCCTCCCAAGGAGCCCGTCGATCTCAAGGACTGGTCGCAATGGTGGCGGTTCAAATTTGGCGCCGACTGGCGAAGGCCGTATGGGCCGCGCAGCTCGATCAGCGGAATGGACGATCACCCCGTCGTGCATGTCGCCTATCGCGACGCCGAAGCCTACGCCCGGTGGGCGGGCAAGGAATTGCCGACCGAGGCCGAATGGGAGTTTGCGGCGCGCGGCGGGCTTGATGGCGCGGAATACGCCTGGGGCGACGAAATGACCCCCGGCGGGAAACAAATGGCCAACACCTGGCAAGGGGCGTTTCCCCAGCAGAACCTGAAACAGGACGGCTTTGAGCGCACGTCGCCGGTCAGGTCGTTCCCGGCAAACGGCTACGGGATCTACGACATGATCGGCAATGTGTGGGAATGGACGACGGACTTCTGGTCGACCCGCCACCTGGCGGACGCCCCCAAGGCGTGCTGCGTGCCGCAGAATCCGCGCGGCGGCGCGGAGGGGCAAAGCTACGACCCCCGCCAGCCCGAGATCCATATCCCCCGCAAGGTGCTGAAAGGCGGCTCTCACCTTTGCGCGCCGAACTATTGCCGCCGTTACCGGCCCGCCGCGCGGCACGCCGAACCGATCGACACGTCCACGAGCCATGTCGGCTTTCGCTGCATGGTGCGCGTCGGGCGGGCCTGACCAGCCCGGCTAGTGGCCATTCACCTCAGGGCATTGGCGCGGGCCGCTTCGCGTCGAACACGATGAGGTCGTGCTCCCAGAGCCGCCTGAAAAACTGGCGGCCCTTCTCATCGTCGATCGTTCCCGCCGCACTTTGCAGAATCTCGCCGACGCGACGCTCGCCATCAATCCCCCCGAGGAGCCGCTCCTGAGCGGTGTCAATAAAAAGCGCGAGATCTGGATAGGTGTGGCTTGGATTGATGAGCGCGGCGGCGACGCCGGCGGGCGCTCGATCCTTGATGGTCAGCGTCCATGGCAACCGAACTGGAACGAAGCTGCGCCAGACCTCGCCCTCGAATGTGATCGGCTGCGCTTCCCGTTCGCGATCGTCGCGATAGGTGATGAAGCTGTGCCTATCCATCGTTCCGCGCAGGAGCTCGATCGCCGCGTATTGCGCGCGGGGCGGAAGCGCGGCGAGCCGCGCCGCATGCGGGGCGCTATCGATCGCTCCACACTGCGGAAGATAAGGAGCCTGCTCATACCAGCGCCCGAACTTGAGGCCGCACCGCTCGAGCCAATCGTAAAGCTGCGGCACGGAATAGGCGCGGTCCTGCGGGTTCAGCAATGCGTCGGCGAGCGCGTCGGGCCGGGCAAAATCCTTCGCCCGTTTCACGACGCCGCTGATAGGATGATCGGCGGGCAGCGCTTGAACCGTCTTGCCGAGGTCCCGCAGCTCTTCGTCGCGAACGCCGATCCCGAGCAACCGGCAATAATCCTGCATCATGTAAACGCCAGCGCGTCCATAAGGCGCGTAAACCATAATTTGCATCGCGCCATCGACGGCAAGGACATCACGCAGCGAGCCAAGGCCGACGTCAGGATCGCTCAGGTGGTGAAGCACCCCTGTGCAAACAATCTGGTCGAACGTTTGGCCAAGCTCTCCGATCCGCTCGATCGCAAGCCGGTGGAGCTGCAAATTTCGTATCTCGTGCTTGTGTTGAAGATCGCGGGTGTGGCGCAAGCTTGTTTCGCTTATGTCGATTGCGGTCACGCGCGCGTCAGGCTCTGTGAGCGCATAGCGAGCGGCCTGCGACGTTCCGCACCCGGCTATAAGAATCCTTCTATCTGCGCGGGGCTTCTCCAATGGCCACAGCAGCAGACATTGCGCTCGGCGCCGGCGCGGGTCCCGATAGCGATCGAGGCGCCGGTCGAGACTGCTGAGCGGCGCCGGATATGGATGCGAACTCGTAGAAAGCGCGAACCGCCGCGGCGCGATCGGCGGACATTGCCGTGTCTTTGCCCGTTGTTGACATTCGCTCCGCTCCTTCAGCTTCCGAGCTGCCGCGAGGCAGAGTCGCCGCCGCAAAAAGCGCGGCTTTGACACGCGATCGAACAGCAACTATCCAACCCAACCCGATCGATCACGGGGCCAACATTGGCGCCGGGAGGCTACGCCTTTGATTGATGCGCCGTCGAAGAATGCGATTCTACAGGCGCGCGCGGCGGTCGCACTGATTGCAGGCCTGCTTGCGCTCGGCGCGATTTGGTATGGTGTTTCCTTCGAAAATCTTGATCGCCTGTGGCGCGATCTATTGGATCGGCCCGGCGGCCCGATGACGTTCCGCTTCATACTTCAACCGGCGATGGCGGTCATCGCCGCGCTGCGCGACGGCGTCAGCGACGCCCGGCTTGGACGGACGCCCTATTTGGCGGCGATCGTGCGCGGCGAGGAACGCAGCGGGCGGCTGTGGGAAGGGATCATTTCGACCGCGAGAATTCTGATTCTCGGCGTCATTATGGACACCGTCTATCAATGGCTGGTGCTCGGCACCTTCTACCCCGGCCAGGCGGCGGTGATCGCGGTTTTGCTGGCGTTTGTTCCTTATCTTCTGCTGCGCGGCCCGATTGCGCGCCTCGCGCGTCACTGGGTGGCGCGGCCGGCGTCGAGTTGAGCAGCCCGATTTTCAGAGAGGACGATGGTGAGCCCCGATCTCAAGTTGGACGTGAACACCGAGCTCTCGGCTCGCCGCACCGGCATGTCTTTTCAGCGCACGCGCCTCAGCGCCGATCGGACGCTGATGTCGGTCATCCGCACCTCGTTGTCGCTGATCGGCTTCGGCTTCACCATCGCGCAAGTGTTTCAGAAACTGCGCGATCAGGATATCATCACCAAAGCCGCCGCGCCGCGCAACTTCGGCCTCGCCCTGGTCGGGCTGGGCATTGTGATGCTCGTTATCGGCATCGTCTACCACGTGCAGTTCATGATGGGGCTGCGCCACTTGCGAGAGTCGATGCGGGAGGAAGGGCTCATCCACGGCGAGACCGGGTTTCCGTTGTCGTTCACTCTGGTTACGGCGCTCGTTCTTCTCTTGATCGGCGTCGCGGCGATCATGAGCATGGCGTTTCGCATCGGTCCCTTCGAATAGGGAAGCTGTGGCTAAACGTTGAAGTGCTCTTCCGCGTTCCAGGCATCGGCGCCGGGATCGTTCACTTGAGATTCAATTCAAGGACAGGAGAGGAAAATGCCTAAGACGGACAAGCCGAACATTCTGGTCATCTGGGGCGATGATATCGGCATCGCGAACCTGAGCTGCTATTCGCACGGCCTCATGGGCTATCAGACGCCCAATATCGACCGCCTAGCGAAGGAAGGGATGTTGTTCACCGATTCCTACGGTGAGCAGTCGTGCACCGCAGGCCGCTCGTCCTTCATCACCGGGCAGAGCGTTTATCGCACAGGCCTCTCCAAGGTCGGCATTCCCGGCGCCCCGATCGGCATGAACGAAAAAATCATCACCATCGCCGCCGCGCTCAAGAATCAGGGTTATGCGACCGGCCAGTTCGGCAAGAACCATCTCGGCGATCTCAACCATATGCTCCCGACCAATCACGGCTTCGACGAGTTTTACGGCAACCTCTACCACCTCAACGCGGAGGAGGAGCCGGAACAGGAAGACTACCCCAACGAGAAGGAGTTCCCGAACTTCAAGAAGATGTTCGGGCCGCGCGGAGTCATGCATTCCTTCGCGACGGACACGGACGATCCGACCGAGCAGCCGCGCTGGGGCAGGGTCGGCAAGCAGAAGATCGAAGACACCGGCCCGCTGACGAAAAAGCGCATGGAGACCTGCGACGACGATTTCGTGGCGCGCGCCAAGGAATTCATGAAGAAAGCGAACGACGACGGCAAGCCCTTCTTCGTCTGGCTGAACACCACCCACATGCACGCCTTCACGCACACGAAGCCCGAGAGCAAGGGGCAGGCGGGACGCTGGCAGTCGCGCTATCACGACACCATGATCGACCATGACAAGAACGTCGGCCAGGCGCTCGATTTTCTCGACGAGGCCGGCCTCGCCGACAACACGTTCGTGATGTATTCGACCGACAACGGTCCGCATATGAACTCATGGCCGGACGGCGCGATGACGCCATTCCGCAGCGAGAAGAACACCAACTGGGAGGGCGCGTTCCGCGTGCCGATGGTGGTGCGGTGGCCGGGCAAGATCGAGCCGGGTTCGATCTCCAACGAGATCGTGCAGCACCACGACTGGTTCCCGACTTTCCTCGCCATGGCCGGCGAACCCGACATCATTGAGAAGCTGAAAACGGGCTATCAGGCGATCGGGCGCACCTACAAAAATCATCTCGACGCGTACAATCTCGTGCCCTACCTGACGGGGCAGGAAAAAAAGAGCCCGCGCAATTTCTTCATGTATCTAAGCGACGACGGCGACGTGCTCGGTTTGCGCTACGACAATTGGAAGGTTGTATTCATGGAGCAGCGCTGCCAGGGCACGCTGCAAGTCTGGGCGGAGCCGTTCACCAAGCTCCGGGTGCCCAAGCTTTTCAATCTTCGCACCGACCCTTACGAGCGGGCGGATATCACGTCGAATAGCTACTACGACTGGTTCTTGCATCGGGTCTTCATGATCTACGGCGCGCAACTGGCTGCGTCGCAGTGGGCGGCGACCTTCAAGGATTTCCCCCCCATTCAGAAGCCGAATACCTTCACTCTCGACGATGCGCTGAAAGCGATGCACGACACCGCCGCCGGCATGCACTGAAGCGGACTTTCGGATAGGGTCGGGGCGGCCATTCCGCCCCAACTCGCCGAGCCGATCCATCGTATAAGACATAGTATAGACGTATAATTTGAGGCGGCGCTGGAGCGGGGGAGAGGCTCGGAAATGGCGCCGCAAGCGCTTGGAATCGCTCAAAACGGGCTCGGGTTTAGCGCCGCCCAACCCGGCCCAAAGCGGAGGCGGTTTTGGCGCCTCAGCGAGGCCAATCGACCCGCGCGGGTAATGAGCGCAACGCGGTGAGAGAGTGGCTGGTTCTCGCGACCAACGTCGCTGTCGACGTCATCGACTGGCTGGCGCTGGTTCTCATCGTCGTCGGAGCGGTCGAGGCGTTCTTCCAGGGCTTGTGGACGATGTTCTCGTCACGCAACGGCCACTACGAGCGCGGCGTGTGGCTTCGTTTGGGCCGCTGGCTTGTTGCGGGCCTCACGTTCCAGCTCGCCGCCGACGTTCTCGAAACCGCGATCACCACCAGCTGGGACGAGGTGGCGCGACTGGCGGCGATCGCCGCGATCCGGACCTTCCTTAACTATTTTCTCGAGCGCGATCTGGGCGAGATCAGAACCAGGCAAGAATTGGCGCAGGGGCGATAGCGCCTAAATGGTGGGGCGGGCGTCTTGACCCCAGCGACGGCGCAACCCTAGAACGGCGCCGTTCAAGCGCGCGATGTCGCGGCGGGCCGCGGTAAAAGCCAATCGACCAGGCGGGGATTTCCGAGAACGCAATCCATGCGCAAATTCGACGACCTGTCCGAGCGCGAGATTCTTGCCCTCGCCATCAGCAACGAGGAGGAGGACGCGCGCATTTTCGCCGATTTCGCCGACGGCCTGCATGACGATTACCCGGCCAGCGCCAAAGTGTTCGACGAAATGGCGGCGGAGGAGAACGGTCACCGGCGCCGGCTCATCGATCTCTTCGTGTCGAAATTCGGCGACCACATTCCGTTGGTGCGGCGTCAGGACATCCGCGGCTACATACCCGCGAAGCCGGTCTGGCAAATGCGGCCGCTGGGCATTGACACGGTGCGCTCGCATGCGCGCGAGATGGAGCGCACCGCGGCGCGCTTCTATCGCCAGGCCTTGACGCGCGCCAGCGACGCTTCGACCCGCAAGCTGCTCGGCGACCTCGCCGAGGAGGAGGAAAAGCACGACCAGATCGCGGCCGGGCTCGAGGAGCAAATCTTAACCACGTCCGCCCGAGGCGCCGAAGCAGAGAATGAGCGCCGGCGCTTTGTCTTGCAGATCATCCAGCCTGGCCTCGTCGGCCTGATGGACGGCTCGGTGTCGACGCTCGCGCCGGTGTTCGCCGCGGCGTTCGCGACCCACAATTCGTGGAACGCGTTTCTCGTGGGGCTCGCCGCTTCGGTCGGCGCAGGCATTTCGATGGGGTTCGCCGAGGCGCTGTCGGACGACGGCAAGCTTTCGGGACGCGGTGCGCCGCTGCTGCGGGGGCTCGTCTCCGGCCTGATGACGACGGCGGGAGGCATCGGCCACACCCTGCCGTTCCTGATCCCGTACTTCTACACGGCGACGATCATCGCGCTCGTCGTCGTCATCATCGAGTTGAGCGTGATTGCTTGGATCCAGTGGCGCTACATGGACGCGCCGCCGCTGTCGGCGGCCGCGAAAGTGATGATCGGCGGCGCCTTGGTGCTCGCGGCGGGAATCCTGATTGGGTCGAGCTGAGCAAAGCTGCTCGCGTTACGACTGGTGAGCGCCGGTGAACGGCACGAACGGAATGATCGCGCCGCCATAGATATCGGAGCGCGCGACTGTCATCTGGCCGTCGGGCGACAGCCGCTTCACCGCCTTCAGCACATGTTGCGCGCCTGGCGGACCGACCGGAATGACCATGATCCCGTCCGGCGTGAGTTGCTGCAGGAGAGGCGGAGGGATGTGATCGATGCCGCAGGTGACGATGATCTTGTCGAACGGCTGGGCCTCCTGCCAGCCGTAGTAGCCGTCAGCGTTGCGGGTCCGGATGGCGCGATACTCGCTGTAGCCGCGGGCGATGAGGCTGTCATAGAGCGCCCATGTGCGCTTCGCTAGACCAGGGGTGATCTCGATCGACCAGACATTCGGGGTGAGGTTTGAAAGATAGGCGGACTGGTAGCCTGAGCCTGTGCCGATCTCCAGCAGCTTGTCGCTGCGCTTGATCTCTAGCGTGTTGGTCATGCGCGCGACCGTATGCGGGCCGGTGATGGTGACGCCGAAACCGATGTTGAGGTGATGCCATTCGTAGGCGCGATCGAGGTTCTCCGCGGTCACGAACTCCTCGCGCGGGGTCATAAGGAAAGCGCGCATGTCCGCTTCATCCCACAGGTCATGGCGGGCGATGAGCTGCTGCAGACGGTCCCAGCGCTGGCCCAAGAATGTCGGGTCTTCCCCGCGGTTCTTCACCATCCATTCAACGAAGGCGTCGCGGCTTTGCCGCGGCGGCGAGGCGTTCCAGTCGTAAGGCGTAGGCACGTTGGCCAGCGCTGGGCGGATGCCGAGCGCAGCGGCCGCGCCGATGACAAACTCGCGCCGATCCATGCGAAGACTCACAGTCATCGCCTCATCGGGGCGCAAAGGCTCGCGACGGTCAAGCGCGAAGTGAGGGCGGCGACTTGCGGCTGAGCGGAACGGAATTCGATAATGCTGATTTCGCGACGACGCGGAGGGGCCATGCAACCGAATTCGTTCGACGTGATTCGCATTCCGACCCACGGACCGGGAGACGTTTCCGGCCTCATGGCTCTTATCGACAGCGGCGCGCTCGAGCCGTCGTCCATTCTCGCGGTGTTGGGCAAGACCGAAGGCAATGGCGGGGTCAATGACTTCACTCGCGAATACGCCGTCGCGGCATTGTCTAACGCCCTTTCTTCCCATCTAAAGCTAGCTCCGCGCGAGGTCGAGGCCCGGATCGCGTTCGTTATGTCCGGCGGCACGGAAGGGGTGCTGTCGCCGCACATAACCGTGTTCGCGCGACGCCCGCACCTCGAGAGCGTCGGCGAGAACCCCAGCGAGAAGCGACTCAGCGTCGGCATCGCCCATACCCGCGACTTCCTGCCAGAGGAGATCGGCCGGGATGCGCAGATTGGTGAAACGGCCAAGGCCGTTGAGGGCGCAATGCGCGACGCCCGCATCGACACCGTCGCCGACGTGCATTTCGTTCAAATCAAATGCCCCCTGCTGACCAGCGAGCGGGTCAAGGAGGCCAACTCGCGTGGCAAGACGACGGTCACCACGAGCGGCTACGCTTCGATGGGTTATTCGCGCGGCGCTTCGGCCATTGGCGTGGCCAAAGCACTCGGCGAGATCGGCGCTGATGTCGGTGAAGGCCAGGTGCTTAAAGATTGGAGCCTGCATTCATCTGTCGCCTCTAGTTCGGCCGGCATCGAGCTTATGCACAATGTCGTTATTCTCGTTGGGAACTCGCGCTGCTCGGTGAGCCCATTCAGAATTGGCCATGGGGTGATGCGCGATGCAATCGACCTTCCGGCGGTCCTGCAGGCGCTTGAGAGCGTGGGCCTGAGCGCGTTCGATGCGCGCTCGCAAGGCCGGCTCGTCAACATCTTCGCCAAGGCTGAAGCCTCGCCCGACGGAGCCATCCGCGGCCTCCGCCATACGATGCTCGACGATTCGGACATCAACGCCACGCGCCACGCCCGCGCGGCGGTCGGGGGAGTGATCGGCGGCGTTGCGGGAACCGGCGCGGTCTATGTTTCGGGCGGCGCCGAGCATCAGGGTCCGGCCGGCGGCGGCCCAGTGGCGGTCATCGCGCGGGTGTGAGACGGGGCCCACCGAAGCCCTCGCGTCTCCGCAAACCTATCTGTTTCGTCCCACGCTGGCTTCGCCAACCGTTCGAGGCCGCGCCGTCGTAGGGGCGATGCCGCTCGGACGGCTTCACGCAAAGGCCGGCGCGCCAGTTCCGGCAGTTGATCAAGAGGAATATCGCCTCGACCGCGCTCGTCAAGAAAACCTAGCGGACTGTGGCTGCAGGCAATCCTATCCAGAGTAGCTGATTTTTCGGCAAGCCATCCTCAAAGTCAAGCGGGATACTACTTCAATAGCCTGCTAGGCCCCTTGCGCGCGTCCGGCGTCGTTGGCCGACTTCGCCGTTTGGCGACGTCTTGAGATTGACTCCAAGCCGGACGACCGGAGCCGTATTCATCTCCGAGCTTTCCTGAATTTGGCGTCGAAGGGTGCGTGAGTGCGGGCGCAAGGATGAAGTTTGCCGGTCACGATCCTCTGTTCTTGCGGCGCCGCGGCGCCGCAAGAATCCATTCTCCCCGCCACTTTCTCACAAACGCTCGCCAAAGCGGCGCTGTGACGCGCGTCACAGCGCCATACCGCGCCGATCGTTAAGCCACAACCGTTGGACGGAATCGTCCGGATCGGGCGGAAGCGTGACGGAGGTCCTCGATTGCGGATGGAGTCTGGTAATGAGCATTGTCGAAAAGCGATCCGCGGCGCGCCGCGTCAATCCTGTCGCTCGAAACGAGAGAATGTTCGCAGCGACATGCATTTGCGTCGAGATCCTGGTCGCGGCGCTCGCCATCTATGCTCTGGGGTCGGCGATTCTGCTCGAAGCCCCGGCCGCCAGCCCTCCACAGAGCAAAGTCCCAGCAGGGATGTCGTTCGTCGGCCCCTAAGGACGGCCCAAGGAGTTTCGCTTGCGTTTCATCTCTCCGCCCTTGCCTTGAGTCCGAGAGGAGATCATTCAAAAGGAGATTATGTCATGACTCGTTTCGAGAGGCCAGCCGATTTTCATAGCGGTTACCCTTACGCGCAAGCAACGCGCCGCGCGCCGACCATCAAAACCTTGGCCCTGTTCGCCGCCTTGCTGGCCTATGCCGCAGGGTTCGTAGTCCTCTATCCCATTGTCGCAAGCAGCGTCGCGGAGAGTGTGGCGCAAGGCAACGACCCGGCAATGATCCAGTTCGTCGGCCCTTGACGGCTCCGCCGGTCGACGGCCCAACCCCCAAGGTTGGGCCGCCGCTAGCTGTCCGCGCCTAGCCGATCAGCGTAGACGTGTTGGACTCCCCGAGGGTCCGTGAGCACATGCTCTCCGTCTTCGCCGCCATGGATCCACTGTGGCCCGATCGGGGCCTTGCCATGGCCCCCGGGAATGTCGAGCATGTAGGTCGGCGTCGCCAGCCCTGAGAGACGAGCGCGCAAGACCCGCATCAACTCCTGCCCCCTGGCGATCGGCACCCGCCAGTGCGTCGTGCCTGGCGCGAGATCCCCATGATGCAGGTAGTAAGGCTTCACCCGAGCCTCGACGAAGGCTCGCATCAGGTCGATGAGCGTTTCCGGGTCGTCGTTGACGCCTCTCAACAGCACGGTCTGGCTGACCAGCATCGCGCCTTCGGCCGCCAGGCGGCGGCACGCCAAGCGCGCGCTTTCGGTCAGTTCGCGGGGATGGTTGGCGTGCACCGCGACCGCCGTCGTCTTGCCTTTGGCGATCAGAGCGCGCGCCACCGCCTTTGTCACCCGCTCCGGCGCGGCGACGGGCAGGCGCGTATGCCAGCGCAGAACTTTGACGTGATCAATCGCCGCGAGCGCCTGGGTCGCCTCGGCGATGCGGCGGGGCGATAGAGTGAGCGGATCGCCGCCGGTCAGGATGACCTCCCAAATCCCCGCCTGGGCGCGTACGTAGTCGAGCGCCGCGGCGAAGTCGGCCGCGCTGAGCGACCCCGAGCCGGGACCCACCCGCTCGCGGCGAAAGCAGAAGCGGCAATAAACCGCACAAACCGCGACCAGCTTGATCAAGACCCGATCGGGATAGCGATGCACCAGCCCCCTGACTGGGCTCATGGCGTCGTCGCCGATCGGATCGTCGCGCTCGGAGGGATCGCGAATGAGCTCACGGGGGTCGGGCACGAACTGACGCGCGATCGGGTCGGCGGGATCGCCGAGCTCAACAAGCGCGGCCAGCGCCGGGGTAAGGCCGATCGCATAGCGCTTGGCGACAGCCTCGAGCTCTCGAAGCCGTTCCGGTTCGGCCAGTCCCGCTTCGACGAGATCTTTCGGGGTGGTCAGCCTTTGAGGCGTTCGCTGGGGGGGCATGGGCGCAGTTCTCGGCAATCCCGCGCTCAGATCAAGGCGCCAGCTGGTGCGGACGGCGGGGGTCGAACCCGCACAGCCTCGCGGCCGAGGGATTTTAAGTCCCTTGCGTCTACCGGTTTCGCCACGTCCGCATGAATCGCGCTTGTTTCACACTTCCCGGCGAAAATGAACCTCAGCCGCCCTTGTCGTTGGCGATCGGCGGCTGAAAGGCCAGGCCCATGTCCCAGGGGAAGTAGATCCACGTGTCCTGGGAGACTTCGGTGATGAAGGTGTCGACCAGCGGGCGCCCCAAGGGCTTGGCGTAGACGGTGGCGAAATGCGCTCGGGGCAGCATCTCGCGCACCAACTTGGCGGTGGCTCCGGTGTCGACCAGGTCGTCAACAATGAGGATCTTCGCCCCGTCATTGAGATTGGAGACATCGGGGGCGATCGTCTTGAGGACCTCGAGGCCGCCCTGTGTCTTATAGTCGTGATAGGAGGCGATGCTCACCGTCTCGATCACCCGGACCTCGAGCTCGCGGGCGACGATCGCCGCCGGGACGAGACCGCCGCGGGTGATGGCGACGATGGCGTTGAACGGCCCTGCCGACGCGAGCCGCCAGGCCAGCGCGCGCGCATCCCGGTGGAACTGATCCCACGAAACCGGAAAGGCCTTGTCGCGGGCGGAGGTCACTGGCGGCTCCTTGGGCGCAGAGATCGCCCTGTCCATAGCAAGCGCGATAACGATGGGCGAGCAGCGGCCGCGCCGGATCAACACCTTTTGCAATCGGAGCGCGGGCCGGGCCTCAACGCGCCGCGGCGTCTTGCGACAGGGCGGCGAGCATCGCCTCAACTTCGCGCCGCGCTGTAGCGACCGCTCCTTCGTCCTTGCCGCGCACCACGATCTGGTTGTTGAAGCGGCCGTCCCTGTAGGATGGATAGGACCCGATCGAGACGTCAGGGTTCGCCGCCGCGATCGCGCCCAGCGGGTCGCCGTACCGGCCCTCGGGAATCCCGCCCGCCTCGACCGTCTCGACCTGCATCGCCGCGCCTGTCTTCATCGTCTTCACGGCAAAATCGAGCATCGCCTGCATGACGGCCGGGACGCCGGCCATGACATACACGTTGCCAATGCGGAAACCCGGCGCCGTCGAGACCGGATTCTCGATCAGGTCCGCGGTGGCCGGGATGCGCGCCATCCGCCGCCGCGCCGGCGTGAGATCACCTGACGCATAGCGCTGGAGCATCGCGGCGATGACCCGCGGGTCCTCATCAATCGTGACGCCAAACGCCCGCGCGACCGCGTCTGCGGTGATGTCATCGTGGGTTGGACCGATGCCTCCGGTCGTGACCACATAATCGTAACGCGACCTCAGCGCGTTGAGAGCCGCGACGATCTCGTCCTCGACATCGGGGACCACCCGCGCTTCCCGAACGTCAACGCCGATCTTCGCCAGATATTCCGCGATATAGCCGAGGTTGCGGTCCTTCGTGCGCCCAGACAGGATCTCGTCGCCTATCAACAGGACAGCGGCGGTTACAGTCGTCGGTGTCGTCATCGCCAAGTCCCCTCCGCGCGCACAAACAGTCGGAACCCGCCGCGCCCTAGCCTGACGCTAGCATGAACGCGAGGAAAGTCTGCAAGGCCGGCGAACCTTTCCCAGTGCCGAATTGGTGACTTGTCTTCGGCGTGAGGCAGGGCATATGTGTAGAGTTTCTGGAACAGAGGCCAAGGGAACGCTGTGGCGACGTCGACGACATTTGTGCTCGCAAACGAGAAGGTTGGCCGCCGCAGCGGTCAGATTCGACTGCATGGGCCGGAAGACTTCGCCGCGATGCGCAAGGGCGGCGCCCTGACCGCGGAAGCGCTCGACCTGATGGGTCCGCTCGTCAAACCAGGGGTCACGACCGCGAGCCTCGACCGGTTCATATTCGAGTTTGCCCGCGACCACGACGCCTACTCCGCGACCTTGAATTACCGCGGGTATCGCAAGTCGATCTGTACTTCGATCAACCACATCGTCTGCCATGGCATACCCGACGAGAAACCGCTGCGCGACGGCGACATCCTCAATATCGACGTGACCCTGGTCGTAGACGGCTGGCATGGCGATGCGAGCCGCATGTTTGTTGCCGGGGAGGCGTCCCGTCGGGCGCAGCGCCTGATCGACGTCACCTACGAGGCGATGATGCGCGGCATCGAGGCGATCAAGCCTGGCGGGACGACGGGCGACATCGGTTACGCCATTCAGACCTACGCCGAGGCCGAGCGGTGTTCGGTTGTGCGCGACTTTTGCGGCCACGGACTGGGAAGGCTCTTTCATGACGAGCCGAACATCCTGCATGTCGGGCGAAAAGGCGAAGGCGTTCCGCTTCGCCCTGGTATGTTCTTCACCGTCGAGCCGATGATCAATCTTGGCGGTTACGGGGTGAAGATTCTCTCGGACGGTTGGACTGCGGTGACGCGCGATCGTTCACTCTCGGCGCAGTTCGAGCATACCGTCGGCGTGACGGAGACCGGGTACGAGATTTTCACCCTCTCGCCCACCGGAGCTGATCGCGCGCCAATCCGATGACCTCGGAAGCCGGTCGCGGAGGCAAGGCTCATCGGACCCGTGAGCGGCGCGCTCAACTGCACGAGGCAGGCGCGTCGGCGTTGGTGGGAGTCCGACCGCAGTCGCCTGCCGAGCCGGTCCCGGAAAGCAGTGAAGGCGAAACGCCGCATTATCACGGGCATCGCGAGCGGTTGCGCGCACGCCTTAGAGAGGCGGGCCCGGACGCCCTTGCTGACTATGAACTCCTTGAACTCATTCTTTTTCGCGCGATTCCGCGACGCGACGTCAAGCCGCTTGCCAAAAGCCTGATCGCCCGCTTCGGCTCCTTCGCCGAGGTCATCGCGGCCGATTCCGGAAGGCTCGTTGAAATCGAGGGCGTGAGCGCGGGCGCCATCTCGGAGTTCAAGATCGTCGAGGCCGCCGCGCAGCGCTTCGCCAAGGGGGCGGTCAAGAAGCGGCTGCCGCTGGGTTCGTGGAGCGAGGTGATCGACTATTGCCGCACGTCGATGGCGTTCGAAGGCCGTGAAAGTTTCCGGATCCTGTTTCTCGACAAGAAGAATGGCTTGATCGCTGACGAGGTTCAGGGGTCAGGCACCGTCGATCACACCCCGGTCTATCCACGCGAAGTCATGCGTCGCGCGCTGGAATTGTCGGCGACAGCGATCGTGCTTGTTCACAACCACCCATCGGGCGATCCAACGCCGTCGACGCAAGACATCAAGATGACCTTGGACATCATCGCAGTCGCCAAGTCACTGGGCGTCGCCGTTCATGATCACATCATCGTCGGGCGCGACGGGCATGCCTCGCTGAAGGGCATGAGGCTGATCTGACTTGAGGCTTGGCTACGGGTCGCCGCCCCGAAAACGCTCGGCGGCCGCCAAATCGTCCGGGGTGTCGATATCGAACCTCACGTCCATATCGGAAGCCTCGACGTCGACCAATTCGCTGGGCCGAGCGCACCGATCACCCTGCGCGCGCCCTCGTCGCCTGTGAGGCGCATCGCCGCCTCGAATAAACCCCGGCCCAGAAGAACGGGATTGCCGCGCCGACCTTCATGTAAGGGCGCGGCTGCGAGCGCGTCCTTGCGCGCCAGGAAGGCGTCAATGAGGGCATCCATGAGCCGGGGCTCGATCCAGGGCATGTCGCCCAGCAACACAAGGGCTCCCATAACGTCAGGGGGCATAGCGGACAGACCGACGCTCACCGAGGAGGCGAGGCCGCTCGCAAATCTCGGATTGAACGCAGGCTCAAGGTCGAGGCCGGCAACCGCGGCCTCAACCGACTCCCGCGCGTAGCCGGTGACTACGACGACCGGGCGCGCCTTGGCCAAGAGCGCCGCTTCCGCCACCCGTCGCACGACCGGCTTGCCGTCAAGTTTCGCCACCAGCTTGCTCGCGTCCGAGCCGCCCCTGGCGAGAAAGCGCGACGACTGGCCCGCGGCGAGCACGACGGCGCCGACTCTAGTCACCAGGCTCGCGCGGCTGCGGACGCGAGCCGATCTCCATGAGTAGCCCGCCGACGCCCATGACGCGGATGTCCGCGTCGCGGATAGGCGTCCCAGCCAGTACGCGCTGCAGGACCCAGTCGAAGCCATTCTCCTTCGGCGATCGCGCGCAGCCCGGCGCGCCAATAATTGGGACCCCATATCGCTCCGCAAGGAGCAGTAGATTGCCGGGATCAACCGGCATGCCAAACCGTTCGATGCGCCCTCCGATCGCCTCGATGGCGGCCGGAATGACATCGCGGCGATCGGTGATCGCGGAGGCGCCGAACACAATGAGCGCATCGCTGCCGTCGATCAGCCTCGCAAGCCCTTTTACCAGCGGTCCAACCTCGTGCGGGACGACCTCTTGGGCGACGATGCGCGCTCCCGTCGGCTTGAGGCGCGCCTCGAGCACGCGCAGGGTCTTCGCAACAATCGAGGGCTTCAGGCCCGGGAGCGTCGTTGAGACCACCCCGATCCGCATCGGCTTGAATGGCTCAATGGAGATGGCGCCCGTCGGCGCCGCAGCGAGCGCAGTCTCCAGCGTGGGAGCTTGGGTCGCGAAGGGAATGATCTTGATCGTCGCGACCATGTCGCCGTCGGCGACGGCTCGATAACGGGGCAGCGTCGCGACGGTGATCGCCTCATCGACAGCATTGACCCGGTCGATGGCCCCCGGCTCAATAATCGCAAGCCCCGCACTCTCGGCGAACAGGTTGACCCGTCCCGTGAACGGCGGCGAGCAACGCAGATTCGCGCCGGCGAGATGCTTGGCGAGCTTGTGCGCCGCCTCGTCTTCGCCCACGTCGCCCGGCTCCAGCCGCGCCGCTACGACGTACCTCACGCCCGCCGAGCCAAGAGCCAGCCGGCGCTCGCGGGTAAGGGCGTCGCCTTTTTTGAACGCGACGCCATCAATCCGCACGCCATGCGCGAGGACGGCGCCCTCCGCCTCCTCGATTGGCGTCAAGCCGAACTTCATGCCGCTGCGCTCTCCGCGCGCAACGGTTTTTTGCGCAGCGACGCGACAATTTCTCCGATGATCGACACTGCGATTTCAGCCGGGCTGACAGCCCCGATGTCGAGCCCGATCGGCGCACGGATACGCGCCAGCGCCGTTTCATCGAACCCTTGAGCGCGCATGCGTTCGATCCGCTTGGCGTGCGTCTTTCGCGATCCGAGCGCGCCGATGTAAAAACAATCGGCCTTGAGCGCGACCATCAGCGCCGGGTCGTCGATCTTGGGGTCATGGGTCAAAAGGCAGATGGCGGTGTAGCGATCGAGGGGCGCCTCGGCGAGCGCTTCATCCGGCCACTTGGCGACGACTGGCGTTTCGGGAAAACGATCCGGCGTGGCGAATGCGGTGCGCGGATCGATGATCGATACGTCTCAGGCCGGCGATTCGCGCGATCGGCGCCAGCGCCTGCGAGATATGGACCGCCCCGATCAGGGTGAGACGCGGCGCCGGCGCTTGAACTGTCAGAAAATAGTCCTCCCCCCGGTGCGTGACCGTCGCGCTTTTGCCCATCCGTAGCGCCGCCTCCAATTCCGCGGCGAGAGGATCGGCGTCGATGGCTTCGGCGCGAACGAATCTTTGCTCGTTGTCGGAAAGCCGGGTGACGATGGCGCCAGCGCGCCGCTCGCTCCGGGCCAGGTTCATCGCCTTGAGGACGTCGAGTTGCATCAGGCGAGCTTCTCGACATAGACCTTGATACGGCCGCCGCAGGAGAGTCCGACACGCCAGGCGGTCTCGTCCGCCACGCCGAACTCAAGCATCCGCGGCGCCCCGTTGGCGATCACGTCCGCCGCCTCTTCCACGACCGCGCCCTCGACGCAGCCGCCGGATACGGAGCCGAGGAAATTCCCCTCCGCGTCGATGACGAGATGCGAGCCAATCGGGCGCGGAGCCGAGCCCCAGGTCTCGACAACAGTCGCAATCGCCACGTCTCGTCCCGCTTCCCGCCACGATTCCGCAGCGGCGAGAACGTCTTCATCTCGGGTCAGCATTCGAAGGCCTCCTTTATCCGCAGCGGGCTCTATGGCGCGACGAACCCGACTTTGGCATGCGCGCCGTCGCAATAAGGCTTGTTGGCCGAATGACCGCATCGACAGAGCGCGGTCCTCTCGACGCGATTCACTGTGCGCCCGGTTCCGGAAATGATCTCGACTGGGCCGGCGATGCCGAGGGGTCCATTCGGATAGGGCGTGATTTCGAGCGGCCCGTCGCGCCTGGCGAGTTGTGTGCTCTCTTTAGTGGCCGGTTCGCCGGTGGCGGCGAACGCCACGGCGGCGTGGGAACCGTCGCAATAGGGCTTGTTCTTGGACTCGCCGCAGCGACAGAGCGTCGCGCGGGCCCCGATCGGCGCGCGGGCCCCGATCGGCGCGCCCGCCAGCACGATCTCCGCGTTGATCGCCAGCGGCCCATTTTCGCGCACCGAGACGATGTTGACCTTCGGGTTGGTTTCATTGGCGCCGCCGTCCTGGCGCGAGACCCGGATCGCTCCCGAGGGGCAATTCAACGCCACGTACATGAGCGCCTCGGCGCTTGCCGCGTCGGGATCGATCCAGGGCCCTTCGACATTCGCCTTGAACACGGTCGGCTGCGAGAGCACGCATCGGCGCGCGTGGATGCAAAGCTGGCCGTTGAACTCAATCGTGGCCGATTTGCCGGCCGCAGTCTCAATGCCTGTGTCGCTCATTCTCGTCTCGTCTCGCCCCCGCGCTCCCGGCTTCACTCAAGAATGGCCCCGCCCCGGTCGCTCCGCAAGGCTATAACGGGAAATCAATTGACGGCGAGGAGCCGCGCCTTCGGATTGTCGGACGAGTCTCGACCGCCCGACAATGCCTGGCAAAGTTCCGCCATGCTGGCGAGATTGTGGATTGGCAGGAACGAATCGACATACGGCAGCATAGTTCGAATCCCCCCGCCTTGGCGGCAAAATCGCCAAAGCGCAGCAGCGGGTTGACCCAGATTATGCGTCGGCTCGATTTGGCGAGACGCTCCATCTCGGCCCCGAGCGTATCGAGGTTATCCCGCTCCAGCCCATCAGTAATGAGAAGCGTAATCGCGCCTTGACCCAGCACGCGCCGCGACCAATCCCGGTTGAAGCGCGCCAGCGCCTCGCCAATTCGGGTGCCGCCGGACCAGTCGACCGCCATGGACCCGCAGCGCGCCAGCGCGTCGTCGGGATCGCGGGCGCGCATCGCGCGGCTCACGTTGGTCAGGCGGGTGCCAAACAGAAACGTCGACACGCGCCGGGTCTCTCCCAAGGCATGCAGGAAGTGCAAAAAGAGGCGGGTATATTCGTTCATCGATCCGGAAATGTCGCATAGGGCGACAACCGGAGGGGCGCGCTCGACGGCTGAGCGAAACTCGAGGTCGATCACGCCGCCAGGCTGCAACGAACGGCGGAAGCTACGGCGCGCATCGATCCGAGCCGGGCGGCCGCCTGGAGCGAAGCGTCGGGTTCGAAGCTTGTCTGCGGGCAGCGCGAGACGCTTGATCGCCTTGCGGGCCTCCTCAATTTCCGCCGCACTCATCTGGGCGAAATCCTTCGAGCGCAAGATCTCTGCGGCCGACATTGTCAGCCGGGCGTCGAATTCAGCCGAGGGAACCGGTTTGGCCTGGTCGCGAACCGACTTGAAAAGCGCGGCGGCGACGCGGCTCGCTCCGGCTTCGGGGGGCTTTACTTCGGGTCGGCCGGGCGCCCGCGGGGAGAGCATGGCGATCAGCCTTTCGATAAAGCCCTTTCGTTTCCAGAAAATGCGGAAAGCCTGGTCAAATAGCAGGCTGTCCTCATGCTTTTTGACGAAGACCGCAAGCAGCGTCGTGTAAAAGTCCTCACGATCCCCGATGCCCGCCGCCTCGACGGCGGCCAGCGCATCCAGCACCGCGCCCGGCCCCAACCGCACGCCGGCCTCGCGCAGGGCGCGGGCGAAGTGGATGATGTTTTGCGCCAAGACGCCGCCGCTTGCAGGCTCGGCTTCCAAAATCGCGCTCATTTCGCTTGCCTCGACCTCACTCCCGGGCGCCGGCGCGTGTCGCGTCGAAGAGATAATGTCGTCCGCCGTGTTTGTCATCGCGCTGCGAACGACGTTGTCGAACCCCGCCTCGCGAACTGCTTCGAGAGTGACGGGCAAGGGCGGATGAGAGCTCGCCCCGCTCTACCCGATCTCCAGCCGACGCAGCTCGGCGCGCGTCTCCTCGATCAGCGTCTGCGCCTTTGCGCCCTCGATCTTGGCGATGTCGTCCTGATATTTCAGCAGCACGCCGAGCGTATCGGAAACTTGCGCCGGATCGAGAGCGACCGCATCGAGTTCGGTCAGCGCGGCCGCCCAGTCCAGCGTTTCGGCGACGCCCGGCGACTTGAACAGGTCCTGTTTCCGTAGGCGCTGAACAAAGGCGACAAGCTCCGCAGTCAGTCGCTCCGGCGCGCGGGGCGCCTTGGCGCGCACGATCGCCATCTCGCGCGCCAAGTCGGGATAGCCGAGCCAGTGATAGAGACAACGGCGCTTGAGCGCGTCGTGAATTTCGCGCGTGCGGTTGGAGGTGATGACGACGATCGGCGGCTCCGGCGCGGTCATGACGCCGATTTCCGGAATCGTCACCTGGAAGTCGGACAGGATCTCGAGCAAATAGGCTTCGAAAGCCTCGTCGGCGCGGTCGATCTCATCGATCAGGAGCACGGGCGCTCCGTTGACGCCGGGCTCCAGCGCCTGCAAAAGCGGGCGCTTGATGAGATAGCGCTGCGAAAAGATGTCGTGCTCGATGCGATCCTTGTCATGCTCGCCGGCGGCCTCGGCCAGCCTGATCGCCATCATCTGCGCGGGATAGTTCCATTCATAGACCGCGCTCGCGACATCGAGACCCTCGTAGCATTGTAGGCGGATCAGCTTTCGGTCGAGCGAGGCGGCCAGAACCTTGGCCACCTCCGTCTTGCCGACGCCGGCCTCGCCTTCGAGGAACAGCGGCCTTCCAAGCCGCAGGCTCAAGAAAATCACCGTCGCCAGCGGGCGATCGCCGACATAGGCGGCCCCGCTGAGGACGGCCAAAGTTTCGTCGATCGAGGCCGGAAGGGCCGGCGTCTGCCCGGACAAATCAAACTCCGCGTCGAGAATCCGCCGGCGCAACGTGCAAAAAAGGCTAGGGCCGGGTCAAGCCCGACACGAGCAGGAACGGTTTGGACTTTGCCGCTTCTTGCGCGATTCAGGCCGCCGCCACCGCGCGTTTCGCCATCACGCCGATGAGGTGCGCACGATAGTCAGCGTCGGCGTGGAGATCCGAATTGAGGCCGCTCGCAGGCACGGAGACGCCGTCGAGCGCCGCCGGCGAGAAATTCGCGTTGAGCGCCGTTTCGAACTCGCCCACGCGAAAAACGCCGTTCGCGCCGGCGCCAGTCACTGTGACGCGAACGCCGCCGGCCGTCTTGGCGACGAAGACGCCGACCAGCGCGTAGCGCGACGCCGGGTTCGGGAATTTCATATACGCGGCTCTTTGCGGGACCGGAAAGCTGACCTGGGTGATAAGTTCGCCAGCCTCGAGCGCCGTCTCGAACAGCCCCGTGAAAAAATCCTGCGCTCCGATGCGGCGCTTGTTGGTGACGAGCGTTGCGCCGAGCGCCAGCGCGGCCGCTGGATAGTCCGCGGAGGGATCGTTGTTGGCCAGCGAACCGCCGATGGTGCCCATATTGCGGACATGCGGATCGCCGATGCCCCCGGCGAGCGCCGCCAGCGCCGGGATTGCGGCCTGCACGACATTGCTACGAGCGACGTCAGCGTGTCGGGTCATCGCTCCGATGACGAGATTGTCCCCGTCACGAGCAATGCCGGCGAGTTCGCCAACGTGCTTGAGATCGATGAGCGCAGCCGGCGACGCGAGGCGCTGCTTCATGGTCGGCAACAGGGTCATGCCGCCAGCCAGCGCCTTGGCGTCTGGGTTTGCGAGATCGGCGACAGCGGCGGAGAGCGTCTCCGGGCGATGATATTCAAATGCGTACATGTCGAGTTCTTCCAAAGAGGGACAGAAAGGGTAGCGGTCCGCTATTCCGCGGCGCGCTTCAGCATGGCCTTTTGCGCGGCGCGCCAGACGACCTGCGGGGTCGCCGGCATCGCCACGTCTTCATGGCCAAGCGCGTCGGTGAGGGCGTTGATGACGGCCGGAGGAGCGGCGATCGCGCCCGCCTCGCCGCAGCCCTTGATGCCAAGCGGGTTAGATGGACAGACCGTCTCGATCGTGTCGACCTTGTACGAAGGCAGGTCGTCGGCGCGCGGCATACAATAGTCCATGAAGCTCGCGGTCAGGAGTTGCCCGTCCCCGTCGTAGTGCGCGCCTTCCAGGAGCGCCTGGCCCACGCCCTGGGCGATGCCGCCGTGCACCTGGCCTTCAACGATCATCGGATTGATGAGCTTGCCGAAGTCGTCGACTGCGACCCAATTGTCGATCGTCACCACCCCCGTGTCAGGGTCGATCTCAAGCTCGCAGATATGGACGCCTGCGGGGAAAGTCCAGTTGGTCGGATCCCAGAACGCCCCTTCCTTGAGGCCGGGCTCGATCTCCTGAGTGTTGATCTTGTGCGCGGAATAGGCGTTGAGCGCGACCGAAGTGAAGTCGATCGATTTGTCGGTGCCCTTGACCGTGAACTTTCCGTCCTTGAACTCGATGTCGTGTTCTGAGGCTTCGAGCACATAACCCGCGACTTTCTTCGCCTTGGCCTCGACCTTGTCGAGGGCCTTGGAGATCGCCGACATGCCGACCGCGCCGGAGCGCGAACCGTAGGTGCCCATGCCCATCTGGACCTTGTCAGTGTCGCCGTGGACGATCGTGACATTCTCCATCGGGACGCCGAGACGGGACGATACGAGCTGCGCATAGGTCGTCTCATGGCCCTGGCCATGGCTATGGCAGCCGGTGAGGACCTCCACCGTGCCGACCATGTTGACCCTCACTTCCGCCGATTCCCACAAGCCCACGCCGCCCCCGAGGGCGCCGACCGCCGCCGACGGCGCGATGCCACAGGCCTCGATGTACGCGGAAAATCCGAGGCCGCGAAGCTTGCCTTTCGCCGCCGAAGCGGCCTTGCGCGCGCCCAGGCCTTTGTAGTCGGCCTGCGCTAGCGCCTTGTCGAGGGCGGCCGGAAAGTCGCCCGCGTCATAATTCATCAGAACCGGCGTCTGGTGCGGAAAGCTCTGGACGAAATTGATCCGCCGGAACTCGGCCGGATCGCGCCCCAGCTCGCGCGCCGCGACTTCGACCAGACGCTCGATCACGAAAGTCGCCTCCGGCCGGCCCGCGCCACGATAGGCGTCGACCGGCGCGGTATTGGTGTAGACCCCGTCGACTTCGCAATAGATGTTGGGGATCGCGTATTGTCCCGACAGCAACGGCGCATAGAGATACGTCGGCACCGCGGAAGCGAACGTCGAGAGATAGGCGCCAAGATTGGCGACGGTGCTGACGCGCAAGCCGGTGATCCTGCCGCTCCCGTCAACCGCAAGTTCGCCGTGCGTGACGTGGTCGCGCCCGTGGGCGTCGGAAAGAAACGACTCGGTCCTCTCCGCGGTCCATTTCACCGGCCGGTTGATCTTCCTGGCGGCCCAGACGCAGACCGTCTCCTCGGCGTAGATGAAGATCTTCGAGCCGAACCCGCCACCGACGTCCGGTGCGATCACCCTGAGCTTGTTCTCTGGAGCAAGACCGATGAAGGCAGACAGAACCACCCGCGCGACATGCGGGTTCTGGCTGGTCGTATAGAGCGTCATCGTTTCGGTCCCGGAGTCGTAGTCCCCTACCGCGGCTCGCGGCTCCATGGCGTTGGGAATGAGACGATTGTTGACGAGATCGAGCTTGGTCACGTGTTTGGCCGCGGCGAAGGCGGCGTCGGTCGCCGCCTTGTCGCCGAGATGCCAGTTGTAAACCGTGTTGCCGGCCGCGGCGTTATGGATTTGCGGTTGACCGGACCGCGACGCGCTCGCCGTATCGGCGACCGCCGGCAGCTCGCCGTATTGCACCACGATCTTTTCCCCAGCGTCTTTCGCCTGCGCATAAGTATCCGCGATGACGACGGCGACGTGATCGCCGACGTAGCGCACCTTGCCCTGGGCGAGCGCGGGATGGGCGCCCGCCTTCATCGGCGAGCCATCCTTCGAATGGATCATCCAGCCGCAGATGAGACCGCCGACCTTGTCGGCCGCGATGTCGTCACCAGTGAAGATCGCAACCACGCCCGGCGCCTTGAGCGCGGCCGAAAGGTCGATCTTGTCGATCGTCGCGTGCGCGTGCGGGGAGCGCAGGAAATAAGCGAAGGCCTGGCCGGGACGATTGACGTCGTCGACGTAGTGGCCCTTGCCGGTGATGAAGCGGATGTCCTCTGTGCGCTTGACGGAGGCGCCAATAGCGGTCACGCCCATGATGTCTCTTCTCCCTTGGGACGGGGTTTCAGCGTCCTTGTTATTCGGCCGCTCGGGGCGTCGCGGCGGTGCCCATCTCGCGCGCGCCCTGGGCGATCGCTTTGACGATGTTGTGGTAGCCGGTGCAGCGGCAGATGTTGCCTTCGAGGCCGTGGCGGATCGCAGCTTCGTCGAGGTTCGGGCCCTCGCGATTGACGAGGTCGACAGCGGCCATGATCATGCCCGGCGTGCAGAATCCGCATTGCAGCCCGTGATTGTCTTGGAACGCTTGCTGCATCGGGTGCAGCTTGCCGTTCGCGGCGATGCCTTCGATCGTCGTCACCTGCGCGCCGTCGCAGCTCGCCGCCAGCACCGTGCATGACTTGATCGCATGGCCGTCGACATGGACTACGCAGGCGCCGCACTGCGAGGTGTCACATCCGACGTGAGTGCCGGTCAGCCGTAAGTTCTCCCGCAGAAACTGCACGAGCAGCGTCCGCGGATCGACATCCGCCGACGCAGCCCGGCCGTTTACCGCCATAGAGACGTGAATCATTCCAATATCCTCCTGAACCAAGACGTCTTCGGCGCCGGCTCGGCCGTAGCCTCATTGTTAAGAGGTGTCGCCGAATCAGCCTCGCCAACCGGCGCAACGCTGTCCGTAGCCGCGGCTGCGAAATTGGCGAAAAACTTGTCAGCCATATTCTTGGCGACGCCGTCGACCAGACGCGAGCCGAGCTGGGCGATCTTGCCGCCAACCGTCGCCTCGACGTCATAGTGCAGCAGCGTGCCTCCCGGCGCCTCGGCGAGCGCCACTTTGGCGCCGCCCTTGGCGAAGCCGGCGATGCCGCCTTCGCCCTCGCCCTTGATCGTGTAGCCCACCAGCGGGACGATGTCGGAGAGTTCGACTTTGCCTTTGAACGTGGCCGAGACTGGCCCGATCTTCGTCTTGACGACCGCGACGAAACCGTTCTCGCCTATCTTCTCCAACGATTGGCACCCGGGAATTGCGGCCTTGAGCACTTCGGGGTCGTTGAGCAGCGCCCAGACTTTTGGTCTTTCGGCGGGCAAGGTCACTTCGCCCGTCATCGTCATGGCCATGGACGTTTCCTTGCAAGACAAACTCGGCGATCCCGCGTTGGGGATGAGCGGCGATGTGTTGACAGCATTTCGCAACGCGCGAGAAATATCAAGACGCCGCCGGTGCTCTGATCCCGAGAATGACGATGTTGCGTTTCTAACCGGATTGTTATTCCAAGCAACGACCTTGCGCGCGATCCGAAATATTATCCCGGATACGACGAAAAGCGCCGCAACATCGCCAAGCCGCCTGGCGGTCCAAGACAGCCGGAGACTGCGCCCGAGCCAGTTGCCGCGCGCTTCTGTGATAGCTAGGCTACAAATCTGGGCCACGATCCAACCGGCGCGCAGCGCGGCGGGTCGAAAGCGCGCAAGGACAGGGCGGCCGCATGCGAATGGCACGCTTCCTGCGAAGCGGGGAGAAACAAGAGGGGTAGGTTGGCGCATGGATAATTTCCTGCAGCAGCTGATCAACGGGCTCACGCTGGGGTCGATCTACGGACTCATCGCTATCGGCTACACGATGGTTTTCGGCATCATCGGCATGGTCAACTTCGCCCACGGCGACGTGTTCATGCTGTCGGCCTTTATCGCATTGATCATTTTCATGATTTTGACCCAGATTCTACACGTGGGCTCGCTGCCGCTCGTATTTGTCGTGGTGATGGTCGCGGCCATGGCGCTAACCGGGCTGTGGAACTGGGCGATCGAGCGGCTCGCCTACCGGCCCTTGCGCGGATCGTTTCGCCTCGCCCCCCTGATCTCGGCGATCGGCATGTCGGTCTTCCTGTCGAATTTCGTCCAAGTCGTCCAAGGGCCGCGCAACAAAGCGGCGCCGCACCTGCCCAATCATGTGTTCAATCTGACCGGCGGCGCCTACAACGTCACGCTGTCTCTGCGCCAGGTTCTCATCATGGTCGTCACCGCCGTTCTGCTGGCGGCTTTCTGGTACCTCGTTCAACACACCTCGCTTGGGCGGGCGCAGCGCGCCTGCGAGCAGGATCGCAAGATGGCGGCGCTGCTGGGGATCGATGTCGACGCGACGATTTCGATCACCTTCGTGATCGGCGCCGCCCTGGCCGCGGTCGCGGGCGTCATGTTCGTGATCTACTACGGCGTGGTGAATTTCGCCGACGGCTTCGTGCCCGGCGTCAAAGCGTTCACCGCAGCCGTCCTGGGCGGCATCGGCTCGTTGCCCGGGGCCGTGCTCGGCGGCCTCCTGATCGGCCTGATCGAAGTGTTCTGGTCGTCCTACTTCACCACCGACTACAAGGATGTCGCGGCGTTCATGATCCTGGCGATCACCCTGATCTTCATGCCGTCCGGCATTCTCGGCAGGCCGGAAGTGGAGAAGGTTTGAGACATGAGCGCTCCCTCACAAACCTCGGAGATCGCGGCCCCCGTTGCAACCGGGGCGCAACTCGTTCCCGCGCTCCGCAACGCCGCGGCTGCCGGGCTCGTCGCCTTCGGCCTATCGTTCCCCATCATCAGCTACCATGCCGAATCGAACATCAATAACGAACTCGTTCTGATCGGGCGCTGGCCCCTCTCGTTCGCCATCGCAGCGATCATTTTCGCCTTTGTGTTCTTGCGTCAGATGGCGCGGGCGGACTGGCGGATTTGGTTCGATCGCGTCGGTTCGATCGCCGCCGGCGGCATGGGCGGGGCACTGACGCAGGCGGCGCGGGAAGGCGAGGGCACGGCCCCGCCGTCCGCCGCCCGGGTGGCGTTCGGCCGTTATTTCGGCCCGTTCATGCTTGGCCTGGTGATATTGTTCCCACTTATCGCCCTCGGCCTCCTCGGGCCGAGTGGATCGTTGAAATGGATCAATAACTACGGCGTCCAGATTCTGATCTACGTGATGTTGGGTTGGGGTTTGAACATCGTGGTCGGCTTGGCCGGCCTTCTCGATCTGGGCTACGTGGCCTTTTACGCGGTTGGCGCCTATTCGTATGCGCTGCTTTCGACCACCTTCGGCCTGTCGTTTTGGGTCTGCCTGCCGCTCGCCGGGGTGCTTGCCGCGATGTGGGGCGTCATTCTCGGCTTCCCGGTGCTGCGGCTGCGTGGCGACTATCTTGCAATCGTGACGCTCGCGTTCGGTGAAATTATCAGGCAAGTGCTGATCAACTGGGTCGACCTGACCAACGGCTACGCCGGCATTAGCGAAATTCCGCACGTATCGTTCTTCGGCATACCGTTCACTGACGACGACGACGGATTCGCGGCGATCTTTCATCTGCCGTATTCGCCGATCTATCGCTCAATCTTTCTTTTCTATCTGATCCTCGCGCTCGCGCTCCTGACCAATTTCGTCACGATCCGGCTGCGCCGATTGCCGATCGGCCGCGCCTGGGAGGCGCTCCGCGAGGACGAGATCGCCTGCCGGTCGCTGGGCATCAACACCACCACCACCAAGCTTACCGCGTTCGCGCTCGGCGCGATGTTCGGCGGCTTCGCCGGTTCGTTCTTCGCCGTGCGGCAGGGATTCGTCGAGTCCGGAGAGCTTCACCTTCATCGAGTCGGCGACGATCCTCGCCATCGTGGTCCTTGGCGGCATGGGTTCTCAACTTGGCGTCGCGATCGCCGCGGCGGTGATGATCGGCGCGCCCGAACTGATGCGCGAACTCGACTGGTTGAAAAGGATATTCGGTGAGGACTTCGATCCGACACAGTACCGCCTGCTGCTGTTTGGCGCGGCGATGGTCATCATGATGATCTGGAAGCCGCGGGGTCTAGTTTCGACGCGCTTGCCGTCCGTCTTCCTCAAAGAGCAAAAGGCCGTGTCCGGCGATCTCGTCAAAGAGGGACACGGCTGATGAACTGGCTGACCGGCCCGCTGCTGGCGGTCGAAAATCTTACAATGCGGTTCGGCGGCCTCGTCGCGGTGAACGCGTTCAGCTTTTCGGTGGGACGGGGAGACATCACCGCGCTCATCGGCCCGAACGGCGCGGGCAAGACGACAGTCTTCAATTGCGTTACCGGCTTCTACAAGCCGACCGAGGGGCGCCTCGCCCTTGCCCGCGACGGCGTCGCGACGCCCGACGACATCGCCGCCGTCACACGCTCGAGCGGCCGACACGCGACTACGGCGAACGGCGAACTCTTTCTGCTCGAGCGGATGCCCGACCACGAGATCGCCCGCAAGGCGCGGGTCGCCCGCACCTTCCAGAACATCCGGCTCTTCCAGGGCATGACCGCGCTCGAGAACCTGCTGGTCGCTCACCACAATGCGCTCATGCTCGCAAGCGGGCTCACCGTGCTTGGTCTGGTCGGGGCGCCGAGCTATCGGCGCAAAGAGGCCGATTGCATCGACCGTGCGAAGTACTGGCTCGACAAGATCGGGCTCACCGACCGGGCCGACGACCCGGCGGGCGAATTGCCTTATGGCGCCCAACGACGGCTGGAGATCGCCCGCGCGATGTGCACCGATCCAGTGCTCCTCTGCCTCGACGAGCCGGCCGCCGGACTCAACCCGCGTGAATCCGCCGAACTCAATGCGCTCCTGCGATCGATCCGCGCCGACCACCAGACGTCGGTGCTGTTGATCGAGCATGACATGTCGGTCGTCATGCAGATCTCCGATCACGTGGTGGTGCTCGACTACGGGGTGAAGATCGCGGACGGCACGCCGGCGCAAGTGCGCGCCGACCCGAAGGTGATCGCCGCCTATCTCGGCGTCGCCGACGAGGAGGAAGTCGAACAGATCGAAAAGGAGTTGGAGCAATGAGCGTCGCGGCTACGGTCGCGCTGGCGGCGCCGCTCCTGCAACTGCGCGGCATCGAGACGTTCTACGGCAAGATCCAGGCGCTCCGTGGCGTCGACATCGACGTCAACAAGGGCGAAATCGTCACCCTGATCGGAGCGAACGGCGCCGGCAAGTCGACGACGATGATGACGATTTTCGGCTCGCCGCGGGCGCGCCACGGCCGGATCACCTTCGACGGCCATGACATCACCGGCTTGCCGACGCACATGATTGCGCGCCTCTCGATCGCCCAGTCGCCCGAAGGGCGGCGTATCTTCCCGCGGATGACGGTGTTCGAGAACCTGCAGATGGGCGCCTCGATCAACAATTTCGCCCATTTCGACGAAGATCTTCAACGCATGTTCGCTCTTTTCCCGCGCCTCAAGGAGCGCGCGCCGCAGCGCGGGGGAACGCTCTCGGGCGGCGAGCAGCAGATGCTGGCGATTGCGCGCGCGCTGATGAGCCGGCCGCGACTGCTGCTTCTGGACGAGCCTTCGCTTGGACTTGCGCCGCTGGTGGTCAAGCAGATCTTCGAAGTCATCGCCGAATTGAACAAGAGCGAAGGCCTGACCGTTTTCCTAGTCGAGCAAAACGCCTTTCATGCGCTCAAGCTCGCCCATCGCGGCTACGTGATGGTCAACGGCGCGATCACGATGCAGGGTGGGGGCGCCGAGTTGCTGGCCCGCCCTGAGGTGCGCGCCGCCTATCTCGAGGGGGGTCATTGATGGGCGGCGTCCTGTGGGCCGATTCACCTTACGGACTGTTCACCTTTATCCTCATCACGCTGGTCCTGGGCGGGGCGGGCGCCTGGGCGACCGGAAGGGCCATCGCCAAGACTTGGAGGCCGCTGGCCATGCTTGCCCCCTACATGGTCCTTCTCGCCGCCGCCGTGCGCTTTCTTCACTACGCGCTTTATGGCGAGCCGCTGCTGTCGCCCGCTCTCTTCATAAGCGCCTTAATTTGGATGATCGCAGTCGGCGCGCTCGGGTATCGGGCCATGCGCGCGACGCAGATGGCGACCCAATATTCCTGGGCTTATGAAAGTTCGGGACTGAACTGGCGGGCGAAGGGAAATGGCTGAACGAGCGCGTCCTTGGTCGATCAAACCTTTGTGTTTTTTAAGGTGACTCTTGACCTGAAACAGGAAAGTATCGGCCTTCAAGGTGGAATTGTCTTCTGCCAAAGGCGCCAGGGAGGGCCGGGCGCCCACAACTCATGGGAGTGACTGAATGACTAAACACTGGTTGTCCGGAGTCGCGCTTGTCGCGGCTTTGGCGTTCTCGGGCGCCGCGAACGCACAGATCAAGATGGCCGTGACGGGGCCGATCACCGGCCCGAACGCCGCCTTCGGCGCGCAGCTCGTGCAAGGCACGCAACAGGCAGTCGATGACATCAACAAGGCGGGCGGCATCCTTGGCCAGCAGATCACGCTCGAGCAGGGCGACGACGTCTCGGATCCGAAGCAGGGCGTCTCGGTCGCCAACAAGTTCGTCGGCGACGGCGTCAAGTTCGTCGTGGGTCCCTTCAACTCCGGCGTGACCATTCCGGCCTCGGACGTCTACAAGGAGAACGGGATCCTCATGATCACGCCTTCGGCCACCAACCCGAAAGTCACCGACCGCGGCTATTGGGACGTGTTCCGCACCTGCGGCCGTGACGACCAGCAGGGCATGCTGTGGGCGGAATATGCGCGCGACCACCTCAAAGGCAAGAAGATCGCCGTCATCCACGACAAGACGACTTACGGCAAGGGCCTCGCCGACGCCGCGCTCGACAACATGCACAAGTTCGGGATCAAGGAAGTTCTCTATGAAGGCGTGAACACCGGAGAGAAGGACTATTCGGCCATCGTGTCGAAGATCAAGGAGTCCGGCGCTGACTATATCATGTGGGGCGGCCTGCATACTGAAGGCGGTCTCATCATTCGGCAGATGCGCGACCAGGGCATGAAAACCGTCATGATCTCCGGCGACGGCATCACCGACAACGAGTTCGCCTCGATCGGCGGCCCCGGCGTCGAAGGCACATTGATGTCGTTCGGTCCCGACCCGCGTAACAATCCTAAAGCCAAGGACATCGTTGCGGAGTTCAAGGCCAAGAACTTCGATCCGGAGGCCTATACGCTCTACTCCTACGCCGCGGTCCAGATCATCAAGCAGGCCGCGGAGAAAGCGAAGTCGGTTGATCCGAAGAAGGTCGCGGAAGCTATGCATTCGGGCATGACCTTCAGCACCGTCATCGGCCCCATCGCGTATGACAAGAAGGGCGATCGCACCAGCGTCGACTACGTCTGGTACACTTGGGAAAAAGGCCCCGACGGCAAGATCAGCTACGTCCAGAACAAGTCGTAAGCCATCTGGCTGCGAGGCGGTTCAGCGCCTCGGCCTCACTCTATATGTGAACGAGGAACCCGCCATGTTCGGCGGGTTCCTTTTTTTGCTTTCTCAACCGAGTTGGCTGAACTGGGGAAACGTTTCGATCAGCCACAGCGACATGCTCTGGAAGCCGCCGGTGAGAAACGCCACGCCAGTCGCGACGAGCAGGACGCCGACGGCCTTCTCGATCCGGCCGAACTGCGTGCGCAGATGGCGCGACGCGCGGATGAATGGGCCGATCGCCGCCGCCGCGAGGATGAAGGGTAGACCAAGCCCAAGGCTATAGACGGCCAGCAGAGCCGCGCCGCTGGCGACCGTGTCCCTGCTGCCGGCGACGGCGAGAATGGTGGCGAGGATTGGACCGATGCAAGGGGTCCAGCCGAGCGCGAAGGCGAAGCCCATCGGATAGGCGCTCCATAAACCCGCGGGTTTCTCGAGCTCGAGCCGCTTTTCGCGCAGCATCGCGCCGATGCGAAACACGCCGAGAAAATGCAGACCCATCAGGATCACGCCGATCCCGGCCGCGATCGATAACGCATGGCTCCATTGCCTAAGCACCGCCCCCAGCGCCGAGGCCGTCGCGCCCAGGCCGACGAACACGGTCGAGAAGCCCGCCACGAACAAGACTGCAGTGATGAGAATGTCGCGTCTCGCCTTCGTTTCGCTCTCGTCGGCCAGCGCTTCGACGCTCGCGCCTGCGAGGTAACAAAGATACGGCGCCGCGAGCGGCAATACGCAGGGCGAAACAAACGAGAGGAGACCCGCGCCGAACGCGGCGGGAAAAGAGACGTCAGCCATGGCGGGACAGATGGTCCTTCGCCGACCGCGCGTCAAATGTTGCGGGAAGCCTATGGCCGAGATTTGGCGAATGTGGCGACAGGCCCCTCCGCCACCGATCGTCAGAATCCACGTTCTAATCAGGCGATTTCGAGACTCGCAAAACGTCATGAAAATCGCTGCCGTCCGTGATAGCGTCCCTTGGCTCCTGTGGACGGAGCGTCATGACCTCAGCATTCGGGGGCGAAGGCTGGAGGCAAAATGAGCGGGGCGAAATGAACATGGATCCCGTCGTCCTATCCCGGATCCAGTTCGCTTGGGTCATTGCGTGGCATTTCCTGCTGCCCGCCTTCACCATCGGTCTCGCCGCCTTCATTGCGGTCCTCGAGGGGCTCAATCTTTTCACCGGGCGCGAAATCTATCTTCGCATCTCGACGTTTTGGATCAAGATTTTTGCGGTGTCATTCGGCATGGGCGTTGTTTCGGGGATCGTCATGCCGTTCCAGATCGGCACGAACTGGAGCCGTTACTCCGACGCCACCGCCAACGTTGTCGGGCCGCTGCTGGCCTACGAGGGGCTGACCGCTTTCTTCCTGGAGGCGGCTTTCCTCGGCGTGCTGTTGTTCGGACGCAAGCTGGTGCCGCCCTGGGCCCATTTCGTCGCGGCGTTGATGGTCGCCCTCGGGACGCTGTTTTCGACCTTCTGGATCATCGCCACCAACAGCTGGATGCAAACGCCCGCCGGTTATGAAATCGTCGACGGCCGCTTCCTGCCGAAGGACTGGCTGCAGATTATCTTCAGCCCATCCTTCCCCTTCCGGCTCGCTCACGTCGTCGACGCGGTCTACATCACCACCGGCTTCGTGGTCGTCGGCGTGGCCGCCTCATATCTCCGGCAAGGGCGCTTCGTCGAAGAAGCGCGCACGATGCTGTCGATGACCTTGTGGCTCCTCACTGTGCTTGTGCCCCTTCAGTTCCTGCTCGGGGACGCGCATGGCCTCAACACGCTCGAACATCAGCCGGCGAAGCTCGCGGCGATCGAGGCGATCTGGAATACCCATAGCGACGTCGAGCTCAATCTGTTCGCCATCCCAGACGAGAAGGCCGAAACGGACCGATACACCATCGCGATTCCCGGAACTGGGCAGCCTCATTCTGACCCATGACCTGCATGGAACCGTGCATGGCCTCAAGGACTTCCCCGCCGACCAGCGCCCCTCGCCGATCATTGTCCCCTTCTTCGGCTTCCGGATCATGGTGGGAATTGCGGTCACCATGCTCGCAATTGTGGTGACGAGCCTATGGCTGCGCTGGCGGGGCGAGCTCTTCCACACCAACTGGTTCCTCTGGTGCTGCACGCTGGCCTCTCCCCTCGGCTTCATAGCGGTGACCGCCGGCTGGGCGACGACCGAGGTCGGTCGTCAGCCTTGGACGGTCTATGGGCTCCTGCGCACGCGCAACTCCGTCTCTCCCTCGCTCACGGGGTTGGACGTCACCATTTCGCTGATCGGCTATTGTCTCGTATACTTTGTCATGTTTTCAGCCGGATTTGCGCTGATGCTGAGACTGGTGCGACTCGGTCCCACGGAGGCTGCTGGTGAGCCCGACGCGATTGAAGGCGGGCGCCCGGCGCGGCCGGTTCAGGCGCTCCCAGCGACAGAAGCGGGGCGGCGGCTATGACCCAGCCCTTTCTCGATCTCGTGCCCGTCTGGACGCTTGTGCTCGGCGTTGGCGTCTTTATGTATGTGCTCCTGGACGGCTTCGATTTGGGCGTGGGCATCCTCTATGGATTCGCGCCTGATCGGGATTCGCGCAACCTGGTCATGAACTCGATCGCGCCCATCTGGGACGGCAACGAAACCTGGCTGGTGCTCGGCGGACTTGCGCTTATGGCCGCTTTCCCGCTCGCTTTTGCGATCATCATCCCGGCGGTTTATTTCCCGATCGCCATCATGCTGCTGGCGCTCATTTTCCGTGGCGTTGCGTTCGAGTTCCGCTACCGCGACGCCGAGCATCGGACCTTCTGGGATCGCGCCTTCAACTACGGCTCCGTCCTTGGCGCCTTCGCGCAGGGCGTTGTCCTCGGCGCATTCATTCAGGGCTTTCAGACGGAAGGTCGCCGCTTCGCGGGCGGCTCATTCGACTGCTTTACACCGTTTTCGCTGCTCACTGGCGTCGCCCTGGTCTTCGGCTACAGCCTGCTCGGCGCGGGCTGGTTGATCTTGAAGACCGAAGGCGGGCTTCAGGATTGGGCGCGCGCGCTGGGACGCCGCGCGTTGATCGGCGTTCTGATCGGCATCGCCCTTGTGAGCCTGTGGACGCCGTGGGCGAAGCCCGAGATCGCCGAGCGGTGGTTTGCCTGGCCCCATATTGTGATTCTGGCGCCGGTGCCGATCGTCACCGCGCTGATCGCCTACTGGGAATGGCGGTCGCTCAACAACCGCTCCGAGGCGGCGCCGTTCATCGGCGCAATCCTATTGTTCGTGATGTCCTACCTCGGCCTCGCGATCAGCCTCTTTCCGCTGATCGTGCCATACAAATTCACCCTATGGGACGCGGCGTCTTCACCATCGACGCAGACCTTTTTGCTCGTGGGCACGGTGTTCCTGCTGCCGGTCATCCTCATGTACTCGGGCTGGTCCTATTGGGTGTTTCGCGGCAAGGTCCGCGGCGACCTGGGGTATCACTGACTGAGCCGCCACAGCTCGACAAATCTTGCGCCCTGTAGGAGCGGGCACGGCGAAGCGCCGGCGACGCCCTTTACTGACGCCGCCGGCGCTCCCAAGGCCTCCGCTTTTTACGGAATGACCTCGACTATCCTGCGCGTCGCCGGATCGACCAGCACCGGCGTATCGTCGACGACCGTGTATTGGTAGTGCGTCACGCCGTATTCACGCGGAACCGGATGAAGTATCACGCCTTCGGCTGGCAGAACGTCGCCAACGACGACGCGCGGATGCTCCGCCCAAGTGTAAGACGGGACGTTCTCCTCGACGATATAGTGGTGGAACCGCGGCGCCTCCGTGCCGGTCAGCCCGCCGACGATGCCGGCCGCAGCTTCACCCGGCGCCCGGACGATGGCGCCGATGGCGCCACCGCCTCCCTCATCGGCGTAGGCCGCTGCCGGCAATCCCACGAAAAGAAGAGCCAATATCAAGGCTTTAGACATCACAGCCTCCTGAAGTGACGAACCGGCGCGAGGCCGGGCTCAGGACCTAACGGCTTAGGATGGGATTAGTTCCCACAGTCCATGAACGTTCATAGCGCCAAAAGAACGCCTTCGCGCCGCCGATCGCCCCATTGGCCGCCATCGGTGCATCGGGCCTCGCGCCCGGCAACTTGGAAATGGCGCCGCAACTCCTTGAAAATATGAAATCCAAACTCGGGAAATGGCGCTGTGGCGCAAGAGCCGATATGGGACTCCTGATCCGTGCGACAATGGGCCGGAAGGAGGCGTCAGCAATGGCCGAACCCGCTCCCGTCTTTGACGTCGTCATCGCCGGCGGCGGCGCGTCCGGATTGGCGCTTGCAGCCGCGATCAACCAGGCGATGCGCGAAGGCGCATCCGTCGCCGTCGTCGATCCGGGAGCGCCGGCCGCGGCAAACCCTTTGCGCACGGTTGCGATCGCCGACGGGCCGCGCCGCCTGCTTGAACAATTCGGCGCCTGGCAAGCCATCGAATCCAAGGCGCAACCGATCCTGTCGATGGCGATTATGGACGGAGACGTGCGCGACGCCGTGCGCTTGCCCCATCTCAATTTCGCGGCGAAAGACCCGGCGCCGCTCGCCCATATGGCGTTTACCGACGATGTCGTCGGCGCGCTCTCATCGCTCTGCGATCGGCTCAGCGTTCAGCGCATCACGGGGTTGGTTGCGCATTGGACGCCTGGCAAGCACGTGGCGGAGCTCGGGCTCGCAGATGGCCGCGTGTTGCGCGCGCGCCTCGCGGTCGCCGCCGACGGCGCGCGGTCGAAACTCGCTCGCCTCGCCGAGATCCAGACCATCGGGTGGGACTATGACCAGGCCGGCATCGTCGCTACGGTCGCGCACGAGCGCGATCACGAAGGCCGGGCGGAGCAGCATTTCTTGCCGGCCGGCCCGTTCGCTTTGCTGCCGCTTCCCGGTCGCCAGTCGAGCGTCGTCTGGAATGAAACTCGCGCCGACGCCCGAGCGCTGCTTGCGCTCGACCCCGAGGATCTGACGCGCCAGCTTGAATATCGCTTCACGCCGAAACTGGGCGCGATCAGCTTTGCCTCGCGCGTGGAAGCCTTTCCGTTCCGCTTCCAGATCGCACGGCGCTTCGTCGCCGGGCGGCTGGCGCTCGTTGGCGACGCGGCCCATGTCGTCCATCCCGTCGCGGGACAAGGGCTAAATCTTGGCTTGAGAGACGTCGCGGCGCTGGCAGAGACGATCGTCGGCGAGATGCGGCTTGGCCTTGATCCCGGCGCGCCCGCGCCGCTCGCAACCTATCAGCGTCAGCGTCGCTTCGACGTTGCGGCCAGCGGCCTCGGTCTCGACGCCCTCAATCGCCTGTTCTCCAACGATTTCGCCCCTCAGCGCTTCGTGCGCGATCTCGGGCTTCGCATCGTCGATCGCGCGCCGACGCTTAAGGACATGCTGATCGCGGAAGCGGGCGGCGCGGGACGCGGCGCGCCCAAGCTGCTCAGGGGCCTCGCGCTATGAGCGAGCCGCGACCTCTAAGCCCGCGCACCCTCGCCGCCCAGGCGCTGGGGACGATCGACGAGCGCACCCGCGCGATTGTGCCGCCGATCCATCTCGCCACGACCTTCGAGCGCGATCCCGACAATCGTTATCGCAGCGGCAATTCCTACGGCCGCCCCGACAACGACACCGTGCGCGAGGCGGAGACTTTGATCGGAGCGCTCGAAGGCGCAGCCATCACCCTTGTCTTGGGCTCGGGCATGTCGGCGGCGATCGCCCTTTTCCTGAGCCTCGGACCCGGCTCGCATGTGATCGCGCCCAATGGCATGTATTGGGCTTTGCGTGGCTGGCTCACCAACGAGGCGCCGGCCTTCGGGATCAGCGTCGACTTCGTCGACGCTGAGGATTTGCCAGCGCTTTCCGCGGCGCTGAAGCCGGGGACGACGAAGCTCGTATGGCTCGAGACGCCGAGCAATCCGCTGTGGAGCGTGAGCGACATTGAAGGCGCGGCGCGCGCGGCTCATGGGGCAGGCGCCCTCCTCGCGGTTGATTCGACCTGCGGGACGCCCGTTTTCACGCGCCCGATTGCGCTGGGCGCCGACGTGGTCATGCATTCGGCGACCAAATATTTGAACGGACATTCAGACGTCATTGCCGGCGCGCTCTGCTTCGCGCGCGACGACGCCCTTTGCGCACGCGCCCGGACCATTCGCCAGTCGCACGGAATGATCCTCCATCCGTTCGAAGCGTTCCTCTTGATCCGAGGCTTGAGAACGCTCGACCTGCGGGTGCGCGCGGCGGCGGCGAACGCGATGGAGCTCGCCAATCGCCTCTCCAATCACGCCTCCGTCTCCGGCGTGCTCTACCCGGGACTCCAGCACCACCCGGGCCACGACCTCGCGCGCCGTCAGATGAAGGGCGGATTTGGAGGGATGCTGTCGATCCGCATTCGCGGCGGCGCGGAGGCAGCGATCGCAACTGCGGCCCGGGTGCGCCTGTGGAAGCGGGCAACCTCGCTTGGCGGGGTCGAGTCGTTGATCGAGCATCGCGCTTCTATCGAAGGCGCGAGCTCGCCCTGTCCCCATGATCTGTTGCGGCTCTCCGCTGGAATCGAAGACGTCGAGGACCTCTGGCGCGATATCGACGCGGCGCTGACCTGGTCGTCCTGAGGACCCCGATTTCAGCCGCGCGGCGAATCCAGCTACACCGACGCAATGTACCGCAATATCTTTCTGGTCGGCGGCTGGACGGTCGCTTCTCGACTGACAGGCTTCCTGCGCGATATGGCGCTCGCCGCGCTCCTGGGCGGCGGGGCGCTCAACGACGCCTATGTCGCGGCGATCAAGCTGCCCAACCAGTTCCGCCAGATCTTCGGCGAGGGGTCGTTCAACGCCGCCTATCTGCCGACCTACACCCGCGTGCTCGAGGCGGGAGGCCCTGAGGAAGCGGGCAGATTCGCAAGCCAGGTGTTCACGCTGCTCATTCTGTCGCAGGTTGCCCTGCTCGGCCTCGTCTATCTCGACATGCCGCTGCTGGTGCAGCTGACTTCCCCCGGCTTCGTCAGCCAGCCCGAGAAGTTCGCCCAAGCGGTGGCGATGTCACGCGTCATGTTCCCCTACATCGCCTTCATCGCCGTCTTCGCGCTGCATCAGGGGACGCTCAACGCCAATAACGCCTGGGGAGCGCCCGCTTCGGCGCCCGCCGCGGCCAATGTGTGTATGATCGCGTTCCTTGCGTTCGCCGCATTGTTTCCGAAAGTCTCGCCCGGAATCGCCAGCATGGCGAGCTGGGGATTTCTCGCCTCCGGCGCTACTCAGCTTGCCATCGTCATGGCCGCTGCGCGCCGGCGCGGCCTGCTCGAGCGGCTGACCTGGCCGCGATGGACGCCCGAAATCCGCAAATTCCTTTGGATGCTGGGGCCGGCGATCGGCATTTCCGCGAGCTATCAGATCGGCGCGCTCGCCGACCAGATCGTGGGCTCGCTTTTACCCACCGGCGGTCTCTCCGCCATCAGCTACGCCGACCGGCTCTATCAATTGCCCGGCGGGGTCATCGTTATCGCCACCGGCTCGGTGCTGCTCAGGGAAATGTCGGCCCTCGTCGCCCTCGGGGACGAGCAAGGCGCGCTCGCCGCTCAGAACCGCGCCGCTTCACTGACGCTGGCGCTCGGCGCTCCTTTCATCGTGGCGTTTCTTCTCATTCCCGACCTCATCGTCGCGGTCGCCTTCGAGCACGGCGCCTTCAAGGCTAGTGCGACCCAGCAGGCCGCTGGGGTGCTTGCGGCTTATGCGATCGGCATGCCGGCTTTGCTGGTCGACCGGATCGCCACGGCGAGCTTTTTGTCGCGCGGCGACACCGCGACGCCACTCAAGGTCACGCTGGTCGGCATCGCCGTTAATGTGGCGCTCAAGATCGCGCTGTTTCGGCCGCTCGGCGCGCCGGGCCTGGCGCTGGCGACCGCGGCCGGACTCTGGATCAAGGTCGCCGGCATCTTTGCGCTCGCCCGCCGGCGCGGCTGGACAGCCCCCGACGCCCGCTTGCTCGCGACCGCCGCAGCGACACTGTTTGCGGCTGGCGCGCTTGCGCTTGCGCTGACGCTGGCCGACGGACCCCTTGTCGCGCTCCTGGCGCATCTTCCGCGCTTCGCCCGCGAGACTCGCCTCGCGGCCCTGATCGTGATCGGGGCCGCGGCGTATTTTCCCGCACTAGTCCTCGGACTTTACCTCACCCGCGCCATGCCGACGGCTGTCCTCAACCGGGCGCGGCGCATGCTTCGGCTCGCCCCGTGACTCTCGGCCTGCCACCTGCGACGCCGCCAAGATGAGTCGCGCTCAAACTCGCTTGACCTGGGGGCCAGCGGGGCCTCCTGTTCTTCGCGGACGGGAGGGCTTCAGATGAGCGTTCAGGCGCGCGACCTTGCGGTCGAGTTCGCCTATCGGTTCGGTCGCGCGCCGACGGTCAGCCGCGCGCCAGGCCGCGTCAATCTGATCGGCGAGCATACCGACTATAACGACGGCTTCGTCATGCCGGCGGCGCTCGAATTCTCCACTTTGACCGCAGCCTCGCAACGGCCCGACCGGCGCCTCAGAGTCTATTCCATGATCATGGACGAGACGCGCGAGTTCGATCTCGATTCTCCGCCTGAAGCCGCCAGCGGCGACTGGTCGGATTACGTTCTCGGCATCGCGCTGATGCTGGAGATGAGCGGGCGCAACCTTTCCGGCGCCGATCTCATCATCTGGAGCGATGTTCCGATTGGAGCGGGCTTGAGCTCCTCGGCCGCGCTCGAGGTCTCGGTCGCGCACGCGCTCTTGACCGAGAGCTGCCTGCCGTTCGATCCGATCGAAATCGCGCTGCTCTGTCAGCGCGCTGAGAATGATTTTGTGGGGATGCGCTGCGGGGTGATGGATCAGTATATTTCGTGCTGCGGCACCGCCGGCCATGCGCTCTTGATCGATTGCCGCAGTCTCGAATCGCGCAATGTCGCCATAGCGCCGAACTTAAGGCTTCTTATCGCCAATAGCAGGGTCCGCCACCAGCATGCTGGCGGAGAGTACAATTTGCGGCGCGAGGCTTGCGAGGAAGGGGTGAGGCTGCTCAGCCGCTATCTCGGGCCGATCCGCGCGCTGCGCGACGTGACGCCACAGCAGCTCGAAGCCAGACGCCGTAAGCTGCCCGATCTCATCTACCGCCGCTGTCGCCACATCGTCACCGAGAACGCGCGCGTGCTGGAAGCGGAGCGCGCGCTTGGAAGCGGCGATTTCGTCACCTGTGGGCGCGCCATGAACGCTTCCCATGTCTCGATGCAAAAGGACTTTGAGATCACCTGTCCCGAGGTCGATATGCTGGTCGGACTGGCCCAGACGGTCGAGGGCGTCTACGGGTCGCGCATGACGGGCGGCGGCTTTGGCGGCTTTACGGTCAGCTTGGTCGAAGCGTGGGCGGTCGACAAGGCGTCGCAAATCTTAACCGACGGCTACCGAATCGCAACCGGACTGGATGCGGAAATCTTCGTCTGCGCGCCATCCGAGGGCGCGCGCCTGATCGCGGTTTGAGGAACGCCGCCGTGGCGAGCATAAAGACGCTCCGCGGCGCCTCGCACCGCCGCCTCAATCCGCTGACCGGCGAATGGGTCTTGGTTTCGCCGCATCGCGCGCAGCGGCCGTGGCAGGGCCAGCGCGAGCCAAAGGCCGCGCCCGCCGCGCTCGCCCATGACCCCAACTGCTATCTGTGTCCGGGCAACCTGCGCGTGGGCGGCGCTCGCAATCCCGACTACCCGCACACCTTCGTGTTCGACAATGATTTTCAGGCGCTGCAGGCCGATGCGCCAACCAATGCGGAAAGCGATGGACTGCTCGTCGCCGAAGGCGAACCGGGACGCTGCCGCGTGCTCTGCTTTTCCCCGCGTCACGATCTCACGCTGTCTGGCATGGCGGTCGCCGACATCGAGCACGTGGTCGACGCCTGGGTCGAGGAGACGATCGCGCTCGGGGGCCTGCCCGACATCGCTTCTGTGCAGATTTTCGAGAATCGGGGCGAGATGATGGGCGCCTCGAATCCTCACCCGCACGGCCAGATCTGGGCGACCCGCCATCTGCCGAACGAACTGGAAAAAGAGACCCTTCGCCAGGGCGAGTATCTCCTCCAGCACGGCCGGCCGCTGCTTCTCGACTATCTCGCGCAGGAACTTCAGCACGGCGAGCGCGTCGTTCTCGCCAACGACGATTTCTGCGTTCTCGTGCCGTTCTGGGCGAACTGGCCGTTTGAGACCATGATCCTGCCACGTCGACGCATCGGCGGATTTGATGAGATGAGCGCGGCAGAAAGGCCGTCGCTTGCCCACGTTTTGTCTCAACTGACCAAGCTCTATGACAACCTGTTCGATGTTCCATTCCCTTACTCGATGGGTTTTCACCAGAAGCCGACCGACGGCGCGCTGCACGCCGAATGGCAGATGCACGCGCATTTCTACCCGCCGCTTCTTCGCTCGGCGACGATCCGGAAGTTCATGGTCGGCTTCGAAATACTGGCCTCTCCCCAACGCGACCTGACCCCTGAAGCCGCAGCGGCGAGGCTGAGGGAGGCGGCGGAATAGCTTCGCCTCGTCAGAAGGGTCCGAGGTGACGGCGGAGCCGCGCCCTTGGCGCGCCCGGAAAGATAAAGTTGAGAACTTTTCGCGGCGGATCGTCCGCCTCGAAAACCCTTTAAAACTAGCACATTAGCCGCTCTCCGGGGTTTTCCGTCTTTCTTGGCGGCGCACGGGCTTCCGCGAAGTCCTCGGCGGGACGTCAGCGTTTGGATTTGGCCGGGCAGAGACGATGCGGTGCACGACGGCGATGCGCAGACGGCGGACATTCCCGGCGTGTTGGGCAGATCACCCAAAAGCCGCGATCTCGCCCCTGGCTTGGGGTGGCCTCGTCCGGCTCGGCCGCTTCGATACGGCCAGGCTCGCCTTGCCCCCGGCGCATTGTTTTCCGAATCCAATTAAGACGATACAGTCGTACCAACGGTCTTGCTGCGGAGGCGTGGGCGTTCGCCTTTCAATGACACCGATCTGAGTGGGACCCTTGCGAATATTCGGCGACGTGGACCCGGGGTCGAAGACATTTTCGAGGATCTTTTCCAAGGGTGTTCGACTTTTGCCCCCGGAAGAGACCCTGGCGCGAATATTGCCTTTCAAGTCCAGTTTCGGCGTCACTCGCATCGCTAATCTTACGGGACTGGACCGAACGGGAATACCGGTCGTGATGGTGTGCCGGCCCAACGCGCGGTCGACGGCCGTATTTCATGGCAAGGGGATCAGCCTCGCGGCGGCCAAGGCCTCCGGTCTGATGGAAGCGATCGAGACGTGGCACGCCGAGCACGTTCAATTGCCGATCCGCTTTGCGAGCTACGCTGAACTGAGCAGAGAAGCGAAAACCGCCGAGGTCGATCTCTTGCCGCGCATCCCCGGCCGCCGCTTCAACGCCGATGCGCCCATGTTGTGGGTGGAAGGGCGTAACTTGATTGACGAGGAGTCCGTTTGGGCCCCCTTCGAGATGGTTCACGCCCATTCGACCATCGATGGACCGCCCGTGAGCGGCTTTTTCTCCGGGAGCACGAACGGTCTCGCGTCCGGCAACCACATTCTGGAGGCGACGAGCCATGCGTTGTGCGAGCTGATCGAGCGCGACGCGACGGCGCTTTGGCGACAGAGCCCCGCGATCGAGCAGGACCGAAGGCGTGTTAATCTCGCGACGGTCGACGATGTGGAATGTCTTGCGGTGCTGGACCGCTTCGCCTGGGCGCAAATCGACGTTGCGGTATGGGACGTCACAACCGACGTCGGCGTGCCTGCGTTCCAATGCTTTGCGGCGGATCGCACCGGCGAGATTGGCCACGTCGGCGTGGGCGCGGGATGTCATCCCGCCCGGAAGATCGCCTTGCTCCGCGCTACGACTGAGGCGGTCCAGGTCCGCACCACCTACATTGTGGGTTCGCGTGAGGATATCCGCCACTCCGACTATCGCTCGGCGACGCTCGCCTCGAAAAGCGAGCGAGCGCGAGCCATGATGCGGTCGGTCGCGCGGCCGCGCGACTTCGTATCGGTTAATGACTTTGTTTTCGAATTGGTCCAAGCGGAGGTCGCCTGGATTGTTGAACGGCTGGTTTCAACGGGAATTCGACAGGCCATTGCGGTCGATCTGACGCGGAGCGAGTTCGGCCTTCCGGTCGTGCGCGTCGTCGCGCCTGGGCTCGAGGGTTTCGATCACTTCCCTGCGTATTACGCGCCAGGCGCCCGCGCGCGGGCTCTGCTAGAGCGGCGCGCATGACGATCGTCGTCTTCGTCGGCCCCACGCTGTCTCGCGAGGATGTCGCCGCCTGCGGGGATATGGTCTGCCTGCCGCCAGTGGCCCAGGGCGACGTTTATCGCGCCGCGCAGAGGCGACCACAGGCGATTGGAATCATCGACGGATACTTCGCCGGCGCCCCGTCGGTCTGGCACAAGGAGATTTTGTGGGCGATGTCGCGAGGGGTTCCAGTCTTCGGCAGCGCGAGCATGGGCGCGCTGCGCGCCGCTGAGCTGCACACTTTCGGCATGCGCGGGGTCGGTCGCATATTCGAAGCCTTCCGCGATGGCGAGTTCGAAGATGACGATGAGGTGGCCGTCGTCCACGGTCCTGCGGAACTCGGCCACATTCAGGTTTCCGAGGCGATGGTCAATATTCGCGCCACGTTGGCTCGCGCCGAGACCGAAGGGGTTCTCTGCAAGAGTTCGCGCGGCGCATTGGAAGCTTTCGGCAAGTCGATGTTCTTCCCGCAGCGCAATTGGCGGGCGTTGCTCGAGGGCGCAGCGACGCTCGGCGTCACCGAATCGGAACGAGCGGCGTTGAGCGCTTGGTTGACTAACGGGCGCGTCGACCAGAAGCGCGCCGACGCTCTCGAGATGCTGGCGGCGATGAGGGAGGCGCTAGCTCGGCTCGATCGAGACGCAACCGAAATTCAATTTTGAATGGACGTATTTCTGGGACGAATTCGTGCGTCGATTCGAGGCCGGGCACGAAAATCCGCGGCGCTTCCCCGCAACAGCGTCGTCGTCGAGGAACTGAGGCTCGAAGGTCCTGAGGCCTATGCGCGCGTCGAGGCCATGGCCCTGTTGCGCAGGGTCGCCGTGTCCGGCGCAGCCCCGATGGCGCCTTCGCCGGCGCCCGATAGTTTGCGGACAACCCTGACGGATATTCGCGCTAAGCTCGGGCTGTTCACGCGCGCCGACCTCGATCGCTGGATGGCGCGCAACGACCTCGACGCGGTTTCGATGGAACGGCTGATCGTAGACCAAGCTAGTCTTACGAACCTGCGCGACCAGTCGAGCGCCGCGCTCGAGCATCACATCCTGGACGAGCTGCGCCTGAGCGGCGCCTATGAGCGGCTCGTCGAACGGGCGCGCAGAAAAAGTGACGTGCTCGCCGCAAGGGCTGGGGCGCCATCAGCTTCGCAAGCCTTGGCGCTGCGGCTTTGGTATTTCGAGCATCGCCTTCGACGGCCCCTTCCCGATGATGTCGAGGACTTTGCCCGCCGGCTCGGCTTTGCGGACGTCGCAGACTTCGATGCGGCGCTGCTTCGAGAGCGTCTCTATCTCAACGAGCAGGAGGCCGATCAAAGCGCTTGACGTAAGCGAAGATTTGGCCTTTCTTAAACATATTATTTGGAAGTATATTTTCGGGGCTGCGAAAATGGCCTGCTGCGAGGGGGGCGTAAGGTTTCGGCTTTACCCGAAGCCGCCATACGTACATCCGGAATGGCCCCCGGAGATCGTGTGCGTTTCGGAGCCGCCGGGCGCCATTGGACCAGGCCCCTCCGATGACCGAATGCACATCGTCAGGCCGATCGGCAAGCGTTTTGCCTATGGCGTGAATCCCGGACCTCTAGGCACGCCTCATCTCGACCTTCCGCCCTGGAAAGGGCCGGCGTTCCGGCCGGTCTTTCCGGACGCCGAAGGTCATTTCGATCATCTCCTTCCTGGAACGCCGGAATTTGCCGAAGCGCACGTGTTCGGCACGGTGCGGTTCGTGCTGGACATCTGGGAGCGCTACTTCGGCCGCCGGATCGAATGGCATTTTGCAGCCGACTACCGGCGGCTCGAGATCGGCATCCTGCCGGGGCTCAACAATGCCTATGCCGGCTACGGCTTCATGGAAATTGGCGCGCATCGGTTTCCCGACGGAAGCCATGCGCCATATGCGCTGAATTTCGATGTCATCGCGCACGAGCTCGGCCATCTGATCCTCTATTCGACGGTCGGTCTACCGACCCCGGCGACTCGAGCAAGGAGAGTACTTCGGTTTTCAGGAAGTCGGGGGCCGACACGACGGCGCTGATCGCCGGCTTGCATTTCGCATCCCTGCTTGAACACCTGCTCCAGGAGACGCACGGCAACCTCTATACGTTCAATGAACTGGACCGCTTCGCCGAGCTTTCGCCGAACGACCAGATCCGGCTCGCCAGCAACGACGTGAAGATGTCAGTGTTTGCGGCGGGGTGGACCGACGAGCACGCGCTGTCTCAACCGCTGACCGGCGCGGTCTTCGACATCTTGGTCGACATTTTTCAGGAAATGCTGGTCGACCGCGGGCTGATCGCGAGGGATGTCGCTGAGGCGACGCGGCTTATACGCAACAGCCCCGAAAAGGCCGCCGCGCTTCAACCCGTGTTCGACGCCGCCTTTGCCGAACGGTACGAGGAGTTTCGCGCCGCGCTCGTCGAGGCGCGCGACTATATGGGGTTCGCGCTCACCGAGACGTGGAAGCGGCTGACAGCGGATTATTTCACCTATCTCGACGTCGCCGAGACGATGATCGAAATTGAAGCGGCGATAAGTGGCGGGCGTTACCGGCGCGCGATGGTGGAAAGCTTCGCCTGGCGGGAGATCGGCCAAGTTAGCGCCGGCCCGCGGCTCGCGCCGCCTGGTCCAGGCAGTCACTCCCACTCGGCTCGGACAGTCGCGCCGGGGTTTCACGACAAATTGCCCCGGATGAGCTATCGCGAACGCGCGATTATGGCTGGGATTGCTTCATGAGATTACGCGAAGCGAATTGAGAGGAGACCACAATGGCACTATCAACGACTGAGACGCTATTGACGCCGTCAAGTATAAAGTTGTTCGGCCGAGTTGTAAGCAGTCTTACATACACCAACGACACAGCTAACACGGGCCTCGGAGACAACAAGTTTCTTCAAAGACAGCTAGAGGCGAACGGCGATAACCCTCCAACACTTGCCAGAATTTATGCCTTTAGCTTCGAGGGCGCATATTATGAACTGCCTAGACCACCGATCTTTCTTGTTCATGGGTCCGGGACACCAGTGGGCAGCTGGGCCAACCCTTCTACGATGAGTCAAGCTGGCGTCGCGGCAAGGGACTGGGATTTCTCGGGCAATTATGACCCTAATCCTGACGGACAGCCTGCCGCTCGTGCTGCCCGCGCTGGTGAGCCTCGTGCTCCTGCTCCTCCTCCTTCAACTACGGACATTTATTACTGGGAATACGAAAAGGGCGACTTCTCATTTCGGTTGGATCTGGAGGCGGGACCGTTCGAGCAAATCCTGCTCCAGATGGCGTTGCGTGGCGGCGGCGGCGGGGTGAGCGGCGCCGGAGTGAGTCGGCGCGGGGGTCAGCGGCGCAGGCGTCAGCGGGGCTGGCGTGAGCGGCGCGGGGGTCAGCGGCGCGGGGGTCAGTGGAGCCGGCGTGCGGCGCTGAAGCCGCGCTGCCACTGACCCGAATAGCCGGACGGCCTTGCGATCAGTTCCCGTCTTCCGACGCAGAGCGGTATTTTCGCGAGGTCTTCGGCTTCGATTGGCCCGGTGCCTTCCAGATCATCTGCTCCTTGTCCGGGTCCTTGCCCGTGCTCTCGAACCCGAGCCTCACATAAAGACGCCTGGCGGGATTGCCGTGCATCACGTCCAGCGTCACCGGCCGGCCGGTTTCGGCGCCGCGCTTTAGCTCCGCGCCGATCAATGTCGATCCGATCCCGCGTCCGCGGAAGCCGTCGATCAGGTGAATCTGACGCAAGTACAGTCGGTCGGGGAAGTCGACGACCTGAATGAAGCCGACAACCCGACCGTCCACGCTGATAATTTGCGTCCGTCCCTGCTTATATCCCTCGCGAAAGAGGGCGACGAAGCGGTCCTCGTCCCATCGGCCGATCTTTGTGAGATGCTCCCTGGCGCCCTCGAGATAGAGCGCGAGCGCGAAGGAATAGTCGCCCTCTTTCGCCGGCCGCAGGCGAAAATCGCTTCGCGTTTGATCGTTCGTCGGCGTCGCCGCGGCGGCGGCTCGGGCGCAAATTTCCCCCCCGGATCTGACCAACGGCGCCTCTCTCCGAAGATGATCCATTTTGCTCTGCAGCGTAAGTAGTATAATGTGTTACCGTAAAACCTCCAACTGTTCGGCGGCGCAGATGGAAGCGGTGGGGCCCAGAGCCTCGCGGGAACGACCCGCGCAATCAACCAGACTATCGGCCATCATGTTCGCGGACATGGTAGGCTATAGCAAGCATATAGAGAAGGATGAGTCAGCAAACGCAAGTAACGCCGAGCGGTCGATCGAGCTTTTCAAGGCCGTGATCGGGGATTATGGGGGCCGTGTCGCCAATATTGCCGGCGACGGAATCCTCGCCTTGTTCGACAGCGCCGACGGGGCGCTCCGATTCGCCATCCAAATTCAGACGGAGTTTCGCGACCAGTCTGTATGGGATGACGGCGACCCGATTCAGTTTCGTATCGGCCTTAATCTTGGCGAAGTCACTCCCGATGCGACGAACTTTCACGTCCATTCGCGTCAACGTGGCCGCGCGGGTCCAAGCCCTCGCCGAACCGAACTCGATCTTCGTCACCGCGGCGGTCCGCGAGGCGGTGCGCGACGTGCCGGGGATCAGATTGCGCTCGCTTGGCCAGCCAAGTCTGAAGAATATTTCAGAGCCGATCGAGGTCTTTGTCGTCGAGAAATCGAGTGCGTCGTCGCCTCAGGTCGTCCCGTTCCCGCGCCCCGCTCCAAAGGCTGAGGCTGCACGAAATCCCGCAATTGCGGTGCTTGCGCTTTCCAATCAGTCGGGTGATCCGCGCAACGACCACCTTTGCGAAGGTATCGCCGAGGATATCATCGCCAACCTAACCCGATTTCGCAATCTCATCGTCATTGCGCGACATTCGTCGTTCCTGTTCAACCTGCGGAACAATCCCTTGGAGGAGGTGCAGCGCAAGTTGGGCGTGCGCTATGTCTTGAGCGGCGGCCTCCGCAGGGCCGACAAGCGTCTCCGCATCGCGGTCCAGCTGACAGACGCGCTTTCCGAAAACGTGCTCTGGTCTGATCGTTTCAGCCTCGAAGTCGAAGAATTGTTTGACCTCCAAGACGAGATCGCTGGCGCGGTCGCCGCGCGTCTCTCGGTCCAGATCGACTTTGCCGAACGGCGTCAGGAATCGCCCTATCCGCGTGACATGCGCGCCTATGGCCTACTGGTTCGCGGGCAACACTTAATGCTCAAGTTCACCAAGGAAGCAAACGCGCACGCTCGTCGGCTTTTCGATGAAGCAATCGAACTCGCGCCCGAATACAGCCGCGCGTACAGCGCCATTTCACGCACACACAATCTCGACTGGCGCTATTCGTGGTCCGCGGCCCCCGATGAATCGCTCGAAATCGCAATCGATTTCGCGCGACGCGCCAAACAGCTCGACCCGCTCGATGCTCGCGGCTTTGCCGAATTGGGCTACGCCAAGCTCTATCGCAAACAGCTCGAGGAAGCGCTCGTCGAATATGCGCACGCCATGGCGCTCAATCCCAACGACAGCGATATCATTGCGGAATACGCCGACGCGCTCGTCTATGTGGACCAGCCAGCGAACTCCGTTGAGCTTTTGCAAAAGGCGATGCGCCTTAACCCCTTCTACCCCGATTGGTATCTTTGGTATCTCGCCGACGCTTACGATGCTTTGGGGCGCTACGAAGACGTCGTCGCGGCTGTCCAGCGTATGCATGATCCGTCCGAAGGGCGGCGCCTTCAGGCCATAGGTTATGCTCATCTGGGCATGATGGACGAGGCTAAAGCCGCCGCGCGGGAAGTCATGCTGCGCCAGCCTGGATTCACGATCAGCGAGTGGTGTCAGCGGCCGCCATTCCGCCGGGGCCCGGTCCTCGAGCGCTACAAGGAGGGCCTACGCAAAGCGGGCCTCCCAGAATAAAGATGACGTTCGAACCGGAGCGCCTCGCGTGATGATCGCGCGATGAAGCGGAGGAAGAGCTCTGACAACCAACGTGACCCGGTCGATCGCTGTTTTCAGCGGTCGTCGTTTTGACTTGCTCGGGCTGCGGCGCTGGATGACGGTTCCCTTATCTACGATCCCATGCACCGGTACGCACTGTCCGCTGAACGTCGGGGGCCGTCATGTTGCTAGGAGCGGGATCTTTTCAGGTTTGTCCATATCCGGCGTTTTTGAAGTAGTTGGCGCACTCTTTGGCGGTGTAGGCGCCGAGCAGCTCGGCAATGGCGGCGACGACCGTCTCGAGGGTTCGCCCCGCCGCTTTGCGCAAGAGATGCTTGAACTTGGCGAACACCTGCTCGATCGGGTTGAGATCGGGCGAGTATTTGGGGAGAAAGAACAGCTTCGCCCCGGCTGAGCGGATGGCTTGGCGAACCGCCTCGCCATTGTGGCTGCCGAGGTTGTCCATGATCACCAGATCGCCCGGCAAGACGGGCTATAGCGTGCGCCCAATCGGCGGTGTCGCGGTTTGGGCGCTAACCCGGGCGATGGAGCGCGCCAATAGCGAGTTTATCTTTCCGGCCATTCGCGGCGCTGGACACTTTCAGGGCACGGACAAGGCTTGGCGCACCATCGCAGGCCGCAGGCTTCCAAACGTGACGCCGCACGTTCGGCGCCACTCTTTCGCGTCAACTGCCGAAGAGGTCGGGCTGGCCGTCCCAACCATCGCGGCGCTGCTTGGCCATTCCGTGAGCGGTTCGGCGACGCTCGGTTACATCCATAAGGTTGAAATCGCTCTGATTTCAGCCGCGAACCGAGTTGCTGAGAAGGTGGCGGCCAGCATGGAGGGCAAACCACAGGAGCGCCGCTCAGACAAAACGGTTCATGATAAAACGGTTCATGATTACGAGTCGTGGCAGGTCGAGGCGAGTAGCTCGAAGATCCCTGCGCCACCCCGACAATGTCACAGAACGGGCTCAGCCGTTCTCTTTGCAACAAGGTCTATTTCGATCAGCGCGTCATAGGCCAGACCCGTAATACCAAGACTCTCTGATCATGACCGATACGCCCAATCGCGCAGATCGATAGACATGATTTTCCGGGGCTGATCGACGAGCTTGTTCCAGGGGGCGCAGCAGGGATCGACGATATCGTGGTAGGATTTGAAGATCCGGTTCGAGAGCCAATTATCGCGCATGAACCGCCAGATATTTTCTTGCGGGTTCCGTTCGGGGCCGTTGGCCGGCAATGCGATCAACGTGATCTTGGACGGGACGATCAGGCTGCCGGAGAGACGCCATCCGGCCTGATCGACCAGAAGCGCGGCCTGTGCGCCCGGCGCGATCTGCGTGGCGATCTCTGCCGGGTGGAGGTTCATGGCTTCGGTGTCGCATCTGGGCATGACGAGCGCCGCGCCCTTGCCGTCCTTGGGACAGATCGCCCCGAAAATATAGGCCGAGGCGGTTCGCTGGTCTTTCGGCGCGCTCGGCCGCGCGCCGCGCTTGGCCCAACGCCGGGTGATCTTGTTCTTCTGGCCGACGCGCGCTTCCGTCAGCCAACCAGACTTCGATGGCGTCGGGCTCGACGCCTTTTGGCGCGCGATCGCCTCCAAGCGGGCGTGGAGACTTTTCTAAAATCCTCGATCGCCCCCTGCGCCTGCGCATGATGGCGAGGACGAGGCGAAAGCTTGCGGCAGCCCATGGCGCGCGGTTCGCGGCTCAACGTCTGCTTGGCGACGACGAGGCGGAATTCTTCCCATACCCATTGGCGGAGATCGACGATCCGCCAGCGAACGACGGCGTGAGCGGCTGGGATCGGACCGCTCTCGACGATCGCGGCCAGCGCGGCCCGATGCGTATCGTTCAGCCGAGGCGCTTGTCCGGGCGGTTTTCGATCGATCAAGCCGTCCGGCCCGTGAGCCTTGAACTTGAGAACCCAGTCGCGAATGATCTGAACCGTCACGCCGCCGATCTGGGCCGCATCGCCGCGCGAGGCGCCTTCGTAAATCGCCGCCAACGCCAGCAACCGCCGCGCCTGCGGCCCGTCCTTCCAACGCCTCGCCGCGGCTCTCACCCTCGCAGCGTCAGACATCGGCCCGAAGCGCTATCGGCATGGCGAACCTCCTTCGTTCGCCACCTTGAATCAGCTCGCTGACGATTCGCAAAGCCGAGAGCCACGCCTTCAGGGATTTGGCATAAGGCAGCCGCCGAACAACAGGCGGCGACAAGCGAGGCGTCCGCCGGGCATGGCGACATATTTGCAGCGATGGAGCGGTTGGCCGAGCTGCATGCCAGGGGCATTCTTACCGAGGCGGAATTTTCCGCGAAGAAGGCGGAGCTGCTGAACCGCCTTTAATCGAGCGACCCAAAGAGTATTTCGTACTGGCGAACGGGGCAAATCGACCCTTTGCTGACCGTCCGATCAACTCGGTACGGAGAACGCCAGAAAGCGGCCGTAGGCGCTGCGAGCAGGATGCACCGTGAGCAGTCATTCGGGTTGGTTCCGGGCCATTGGGCGGTGGTCGAGCCCTTCGCTGTCACTCGATGATCGGGATCTAGCTAGGCCGCATCCCGCGCATGGATGAGCGCCATGATGCCCTCGCCCATCCTCGTGTAGCGCCGCGAGTTCGGGAGTTCGCCCTTGATGCGGTAGTCGTCCATCACGACGATGCGGTCGGCGACGGTAATCATCTCCGGCATGTCGCTCGTGATCAAAAGGATTGCGGTTCCCTCGTCTGCGAGACGGCGCAAGAGCTCGTGAATGTAGGCCTTGGTCTTGATGTCGATGCCGACGGAGGGCTCGTCGACGATGAGGATCCTGACGCCTGCGGCGAGCCATTTGGCGACGCTGATCTTTTGCTGGTTGCCGCCGGAGAGATTGCCGACGATCTGCGCGAGCGAAGGCGTACGCACTTCCAACTGGGCGATGACCGGCGAGACATGCGCTCGCACCGCTTCGTCGCGCAGCAGGCCGAACCGCCCGGCGAGCTTGCGCCAGACCGTGATCCCGGCGTTCTCGAGCACGGTATGGGCGAGGATCAGCCCCTCCTGCTTGCGATCCTCGCTGATGTAGCCGATGCCGCAGCGATGGATCGCGTCGGCGACGCCGGCGATACGCTCGGGCCGGCCCGCGATCTCGATCTCGCCGGCGGTCAGCGGATAAAGGCCCAGAATGCATTTGGCGAGCTCCGTCCGGCCCGCGCCGACGAGGCCGTATAGACCGACGATCTCGCCTTGGCGCACGGTGAGATCGATGTTTGCATGGCCGAGCACGGTGGAGACGTTTTTCAGGGCCAGCATCGTCTGCGCGTGGCTGTGATCGCTCGGCGCCCAATCCGGTATCTGCTCGTTTCGGCCGATCATCAGGCGCACAAGATCCTGGCGCCCGAGACCCGCCATCGGCCGGCTCGGACAGGCATTGCGGCCGTCGCGCAATACCGTCACTTCGTCGCAGATTTGCTGCACTTCCTCGAGCTTGTGGCTGACGAACAAGATACTCGCGCCCTCGTCTCGGAGCTTCCGCAGCAGACGAAACAGGACCTCCGCCTCTTGCGGCGTCAGCGAGGCCGTGGGCTCGTCAAGAAGCAGGACGCGCGAGCGCAGCGAAAGCGCCTTGGCGATCTCGACAAGCTGCACCTTCGCGACGTTGAGCTGTGAGACCGGCGTGCGCGGGTCGAGATCGAGCTCGAGAACCTCCAGCCAGCGGCGCGCCTCGGCATGGACGGCGTCGTAATCGATCGGGCGCATGAGTCCGCCGCCGAGGCGTTCGAGCAATATGTTTTCGCCCACGGAGAAGCGCGGAATGAGATTGCGCTCCTGATGGACGACGCCGACGCCGGCGGCGATCGCATCACGCGGACCCTCGAAGCGGACGGGCGCGCCGTTGAGCCGCAACTCGCCTTCGTCAGGACGATAGACGCCAGTGATAATCTTGATCAGCGTCGATTTGCCGGCGCCGTTTTCGCCGAGCAGCGCGTGGATCGAGCCGCCGCGCATCGTCAACGTTACGTCCTGCAGCGCCAGCACGCCGGGGAAGGCCTTTTGGATCCCGCAAGCCTCCAGGCTGAGCGTCGAACTCACGCCGCCCTCGCCACGTTCTGGAACCTCACCTCGCGCAACCGATTGACGCCGACCGCCCAGAGAATGAGCAGACCGAGCACGACCTCGACGAAATAGGGATCAATGTGAAAGATCACGAGCGCCTGCGTTATGATCGCGACGATCACGACTCCGAACAATGTGCCGAAGACGCTGACATGTCCGCCGCTCAGTGCGGCGCCGCCGATGACAGGAGCGGCGAACGAAAGGATCAACCAATCGTCGCCAATCGAGGGCTGACCGAGTTGCAGGCGCGCGACCAGCATGATTCCGGCGAGCGCGGCGAGAAAGCCGGAAATCGCGTGCGCTGAAATGACCGTACGCGCAATCGAAACGCCGGAAAGCTCCGCTGCGTTCGCATTGCCGCCAACGGCGAGGATGTATCGCCCGATCCGCTGGCGATAGAGCAAATACCACATGCCCGCGACGACGAGCGCGGCGGGCAGGGCGAGCCAGGGAACGGGACCGATAATCGTGGTGTTGCCGAACGCTTTCACGCTCGCCGGGATTCCGTAGAACGGTTGCGCGCGCGTTATGCCGAGATCAGCCCCTTTGAAGATCGAGAGGCTGGCGAGCGTGATGATGAACGCCGAAATGCCGGTGCGCGCGATCAGATAGCCGTTGATGAGGCCCGCGGCGACGCCGATCGCGAGACCCGCCGCCGCCGCGAGAACCGGCGGAAAACCCCACACTTGCATGAGGCCGGCGAAACAGATCGCAGAAAGGCCGCCGATTGCGCCGATCGCCAGATTCATCTGGCCGATGGCGATGATGACCATTTGCGACATTGCGATCAAGCAGTTCACCGACGTCGCGAGTAACAGAATCTGGATGTTGAACGGCGAAAGGAAGGAAGGATCGAATACGCTGATGCCGATCGAGGCCGCCACGATGATGGCGAGCGGGCCGAACCAGTCCGTGCGCAGAAAACGCGAAAAGGCGGCGGTCATCGCGCCAGACTCCCCATTCGAGCCAGGAGCGACCGTCGTGCGAGATCCATCAGCACCGCGAGCAGCAGCAACAGCCCGAGCCAGGTCTGCACCCAGAATTCGCCAATGCGATATTGCAGCAATCCGTTCGTCAATTCGCTGACAAGCACCGAACCAAGGAACGCGCCGAGCACCGAGACGCGACCGCCCGCGAGCGCCGTGCCGCCCAAAACAGGCCCGAGGAACGCCGGCAACAGCCAGTCCTGTCCGAGATCGCCGGCCATCGAGGGAATGGCCGCGCCGGTGCGCGCGACGACCATGATCGCGGCGATCCCAGCGAGAATCCCTGAGAGAATGTGGCAGATGACGAAAATGCGCCCAACCCTTACGCCCGAGAGCTCCGCCGCAGCCGCCTTGGCGCCGGCCGCGAGCATATCCCGCCCCAGCGGCGTCAGGCGATAGAGCACCATCAGGCCCAAACCGACGACAATGCTGACAATCAACAGCGCCGAGACGTAGCCTTCGATCCGCATTTTCCCGAATGCGGAAATCTCGGGCGGCAGGTCGCGAAACGCCTGTGCACGGCTGATGAAGACCATCACGCCGAAAAATACGCTCATCGTCGCCAGCGTGATGATGAAGCTGTGCAACCCGGAGCGGACGATCAGCGCGCCGTTGACCGCGCCGAGCGCGCCGCCGAGCGCGAGCGCCCCCACGATCGAAAGCGGGACCGGCAGGCCGACGCGCTCGAGCAGCCAGCCCATCGCCATCGCCGCGCAGACGCCGATGGCGCCGACGGAGAGATTGAGGCCCCCGGTCACAATCACGACCATCATCGAGAAGCCGATCATAATGTCGATCGCCGTCGTTCGGCCGAGCGTGAAGAGATTGAATTGCGAGCTAAAGCCCGGCGTTCCCAACGCGAAGATCGCGCCGAAGATCGCAATCAGCGCGATGAGCCCGAATTCGTTGGTGAGCAGCAGTCGCCCTGGAGCGGGGATTTCGGCCCACGCGATAGCTCCGCGCGCCGGCTTAACGTCCGAGGTCGCTTGGGAGCTTTCGATCGGGGGCGGCGCATTCATGGTAAGGCCCATTGCCGATGCGGGAGAAGGGCGGCCCAAAGGGCCGGATGAGGAATTGAATCCTCGACACCCTCAGCCCGGCCCCCGCAGTGGGCGTACCGCTTCTAGCCCGCTCGAACTCACGGGCAGGTGAGATAAGTCTTCTCGAAATCGGCAAAGATCTTCTTGGTGATCGACTGCATCGAGGCGACATAATTGTCGACGGCGTCCTTGTCGGCGTAGACAGTGCCGGAGTCGATAAAGCGGTTGGTCAGCGCGATCGTCTTGAACGGCGCGTCGGCCTTCACCTTGCAGCCGTGGCGCAGCTTGTCGAGCGCGTAGGAGCCGATGTAGCCTTGGCCATAGGGATTTTGCAGCATCGTGCCGTTGACATAACCGTCCTTGATCGCCTTCAGGACGACTTCGTCATGGTCGATGCCGACCATCTTGATGCGCTTGTCGCCGATTTTGCGAAGCGCATTGGCGGCGACAACAGCGGGGACCCAGGCGGTGGTGACGATGCCGTCGACGTCGCCGGCGTGAGCGGCGAGATACGCGTTGATCTTCTCTTCCGCGGGCTCGGGCGCGTCGATGTCGGCGATCACCTGAACGACGCTGACGGCGCCGTTGGTTTCCTTGGCCGCCTTCTCCACCGCGTCAATGCGTAACTGCGTATTCGGATCGACGAGGAAGCCGGTGAAATGCGCGATGCGGCCCTTGCCGCCCATCGCCTTGATCAGCTCTTTGGTGCCCAGATACGCCGAATTGCCGGTGTCGGTGCCAAAGCAGAACGACGCCGTCGTCGGCTCCTTGAGGCAGCCGGCGGTCGCAATGACGGGCGCGCCGTTTTCCGTCAGTTCCTGAACCGTGCTGTTAGAGCCGACGGGATCGCCCGGGAACACCAGAAACGCGTTGTAGCCCTGGCTCAGCAGGCTCTCGAGCAGCGAATTCTGCAGGCTGAGCTCCCATTTTTGCGGAACCCGATAGTCGGCCGCGCCGAGGTTGAAATCCTTCATCGCGTCCTGCCCGGCCTTCTCCCAAGCGGCGAAATAGGGGTGCGGGCCTCCGGGCACAAGCGCGACCTTGGTCGCGTCCGCGGCCTGAGCGGTCGTCGCCCACGCCGAAAGGGCCATCGCGGCGGCGGCAATCGTATTCAACGCGGAAATTGAGCGCAGCATCCATTCCTCCTGAAGGTTTCCTTGCGCATGTTCGTTGACAGGTCGGCGCCCTGCGGATCGTGCGAATGACCTCTTGTGGGCTATAGGTACACTAGTATACAAGTTGGCCCCCGGCAACGGCTTTTGTCGGGCTGTCGCCAATTTTGGGAACGAGGCCGATGATGGCGGCTTTGGCGGTCGAAATCGAGGACGCAGACGACGCCCTCCTGCGGCTGACCATCCATTTCGATCGGCGCCGCCAAGTCAGCGACCAGGTCTACGAGGCGCTGAAGAAGGCGATTATCTCGCTGCGGCTGCCGCCGGGAACGTTGATCAGCGAAAACCGCATCTGCCGCCAGATCGGCGTTTCGCGCACTCCGGTGCGCAGTGCGATCACCCGGCTCGTTGAGGACGAGCTGATCGAAGTCTTTCCGCAAAAGGGCAGCCTCGTCGCGCCGATCAAGCTCAGCGCGGTGCGCAACAACCATTTCATCCGAAAGGCCCTCGAAATCGCCGTGCTGCGCCGCGCTTCGCGAGGCCTGGACGCCCGAACTCGCGGCGCGATCGCGGCAGATCCTGATGGGCCAGGCCGCAGCCTTGGCCGACGGGGACCTCGAGCGCTTCCATGAACTCGACGAGGAGTTCCATCGCGTCCTTCTGCTCGGCCGCGGACCTCGGAGGCGTCTGGAGCACGATCCAGATCGCCAAGGCGCGGGTCGACCGGGTCCACCGGCTCGCGTCGGGGGTGGGCCGCTTGCCCCTCGTCGTCGCCGAACACGGCGCCATCCTGGACGCGCTCGACGGCGGCGACCCCGAGCGGGCGGCGGAGCGACTCGACTACCATCTCGAACGCGCGCCCGCGATCATGGAAACGCTGATCGGGTCGCACGAGAAATACTTCGTCGAATAGAACGACGCAGACCAAGGGGAGGAACAGGATGGCGACCATCGCGCGCGTCGAAATCCGCATGGTCGATCTCAAGCCCAAGGTGAAGCGCGTCGACGCGATCCAGTCCTTCGTCAGTCAGGAGACGCCCTTTGTCCGCATCACCGATTCCGACGGCGCGGTCGGGGTCGGCTACAGCTACACGATCGGCACCGGCGGCCCCGCCATCGTCGAACTGCTCGCCCGCTCGCTTGCCCCCGCGCTACTGGGGCGCGACGGAGCGCAGGTCGAGAAGATCTGGCGCGATCTCCTTTTCCTCACGCACGCGACTTCGGTCGGCGCGATTACGAGCCTAGCGCTCGCTGCGATCGACACGGCGCTGTGGGACCTGCGTTGCCGCAAGGCCGGACTTCCGCTGCATGTGATGGCGGGCGGCGCCAAGGACCGGATCCGTCTGTACACCACGGAAGGCGGCTGGCTGCATCTGCCGAAACAGGCGCTGGTCGACGATGCGCTCAAGGCGAAGTCGCTCGGCTTCGGGGGCTCCAAGGTCAAGGTCGGGCGCCCTATCCGCGAGGACGTCGAACGACTGGATGCGCTGCGCATGGCGCTCGGCGCGGACTTCGAGATTCTCACCGACGCCAATCAGGCCTTCAACGTCGACGAGGCGATCCGCCGCGCCCGCCAGTACGAGTCCGCCGACATCGGCTGGTTCGAAGAGCCTCTGCCCGCCGACGACATCGAGGGACACGTGAGGCTCTCGCGATCGACGTCGATCCCCATCGCGGTTGGCGAGAGCCTCTACGGGCTTTCACACTTTCGCGACTATCTGCAGCGCGGGGCCTGCTCCATCGTCCAAGTCGACGTCGCGCGCATTGGCGGCGTGACGCCCTGGCTGAAGACCGCCCATTTGGCGGAAGCCTACAATGTCGCCGTCTGCCCCCACTTCCTGATGGAACTGCATGTCGCGCTGTGCTGTGCGGCGCCGAATTCCCGCTGGTTGGAATACATTCCCCAGTTGGACAACCTGACGACCGAGCCGATGCGGATCCGCGACGGCCACGCTGAGCCCAGCGAAGCGCCGGGCCTCGGCATCAGTTGGGATTTCGAAGCGATCGAGCGACTGACGGCGGAAGGGAGCCGTCGCGATCTGCGCTTGGCCTGACGCTCGCCTTTTCAGGAGACGGAAATGAAACGAATGGGGCTGTGCAATCGGCTGCGGCCGGAGAAGGCTGAAGAATACAAGCGCCTGCACGCAGCCGCTTGGCCCGGCGTGCTTGCGACGATCTCCGCCTGCAACATCCGAAACTTCAGCATTTTTCTTCGTGAGCCGGAAATGCTGCTGTTCGCCTATTGGGAATATCACGGTGCGGATTTCGCTGCCGACGCCGCTAAAATGGCCGCAGATCCCGTCACGCGCGACTGGTGGAATTTTACGGACCCTTGCCAGGAGCCTTATGAGACGCGCGCGGGCGGAACGTGGTGGGCCGATATGACGGAGCTTTTCCACCATCCTTGAGCTTCGCCAAAGGGGCCGGAGCCAATTCCGGGAGCCGCCTTCAACACGCAGCGAGACCCGCGCTCGGGTCGACAGGCGAGCGCTGCTCTCCGCGGGGGCGATCGACAACCGTTGGAACGAGCGGGGGTTCGATCGGACCCAGGACCGTTCCGCAGGGAACACCGTGGCCACCGAGGCTTGAATCGGTGACAACGTGAACGGAATTGCCGGAGATCCTCACGTCGCCTTGCCGCCGGTCGCCAAGGGACGTGGGTGCGCGTCAGGGTCAGGTCGAGGCGCGAATAGGTCGAGCCATCCTACCCGACGCTCGCTTGGAGGCGAGCGGCGGCGGGACGTTTATTATCTGCATATTCTTGACGCCTCCGGTCGATGGCGACAAGCAGGTAGAGTTTGCCCTGCGCGGTTCGAACCTCGGCTATGTCGATATGAAAATAGCCGATCGGTGGCTGCTTGGGTCCTGTCGGCAGGTCGGAAACGGAGACCGCGCTTTCCACTTAGCGGCCGTCTTCGGGTTGACGCCGTAGCGCTTGGCCAGCGCCCTCAGGCTCTCTTGACTATGCTGTATCGCTCGACGGACCGCCTCTGTCGTCGTAGCGCTCCCGTGAAGAGCTTGTCCCATAGCGCATCCTTCGAATCACTCGACAAGAATGCCCCATCAAAGCCCGGGACGAAACATCTAGAACGGGTCAAATCGACCCAAGTGTGAGATTCGCAAGGCGATCCACGACGTCCGCTTAACGATTCCCGCCGTCCGCATGGCGCCGCTCCGGGGGCGGGGCCGCGCCGGCGCTTTCAAGACAAAATTGCCTGGCGATCTGTGACCCGCCGCAAGGTTCGCCGGTTGGCTCGGGAACCATTGGCGTCCGCTGCTGTTCAGGAACATACGTGTCCAACGCGCCGCCTATGGAGGACTCCGTTGTCCACTGCGAACCCGCGCTCCACGATGCGAATCTTCCGGCAACCCATCCATCCGATGCTGGTGCCAATTCCGATCGCATGCTTCGTCGGGGTTCTTCTTACTGACCTGACGTACTGGCGGTCAGCGGGCATGATGTGGGCGAATTTTCTCCGCATGGCTGGTGAGCGTCGGCGTGATCTTTGGCTATCTCGCCGCAATTTTCGGACTGATCGATTTTCTCGGCAGCCGGTTTATCCGCGCTCAAAAACCGGCGTGGCCGCATGCGATCGGAAACGTCCTGCTGCTTATCCTGGCTACGCTCAACATGTTCGTTCATTCGCGCGACGCGTGGACTTGGGTTGTGCCGTGGGGACTCGCGCTTTCGGCCGCAACCGTGCTGGTTCTCATGTTCACGGCCTGGATGGGACGCGCAATGGTTTATGGCCATCGGGTAGGGGTTGCCGAATGAAATCCGCCGTCAAATTGTTGTCGATGGCGCTATGCGTCGCGTTCGCTCTCACCCCGCTGGCAGCCGCTTCCGACGAGGCTTTCGATGTTCAAAGCCAAGTTGGCCCCAATCCCGTTCTGCCGGACATCCAGCAATATTTGTTTCCGCCAAGCATCTCTCGTCGGTCGTCGGCTCGAAAAACGGCGAGAAGCCCATAGTGGCCCCAGGGCTGAAGATCGAGGCCCTAGCCACCGGCCTTCAGCACCCGCGCTCGCTTTGCACCCTTCCCAACGGAGACGTGCTGATGGTCGAATTGAAAGCGCCGCCGCCGCAGCCGATCACCCAGCCAAAAGACATCGTCACGCGGTTCATCGAAAAGGGGGTGACGTCAGGCGGCGACACTGGACCGAGCAACCGCATCACGCTTCTGCGCTACGATCCGGCCCGGGGGAAGCCTCCGACGCGATCGGTCTTTCTCGACCATCTCCACTCGCCCTTCGGCGTGGCCTTGGTCGGTGACGATCTCTATGTCGCCAGCACCGACGCCATCGTCCGCTATCCCTACCATGACGGCGACCTCACAATCTCCGGGAATGGCGTGACGCTGACGCCGCAGCCGGGCGGCCCGATCGATCATCACAGGACGAAGAGCCTGACAGCCAGTCGGGACGGCTCGCTGCTTTATGTCGGCGTCGGCTCCAACAGCAACATCACAGAGAACGGCAGCGAAGCCGAGGAGAATCGGGCTGCGATCTGGGAAGTCGATCGCGCGACCGGCCGTTGGCGCATTTTTGCGAGCGGCCTGCGCAACCCGAACGGGCTGAGCTTGGAGCCGGAGAGCGGTGCCCTATGGACTGTCGTCAACGAGCGTGATGAACTGGGTCCGAACCTGGTCCCGGATTACCTGACGTCCGTGAAAGACGGAGGGTTTTATCGATGGCCTTATAGCTACTATGGCCAGCACCTTGATCCGCGCGTCCAACCGCAGCGCCCGGATCTGGTCGAGAAGGCGATCGTTCCCGATTACGCGCGAAGCTCGCATGTGGCCCCGCTCGGCCTCGTTTTCGACACCGCCGACAATCTACCCCAGAAATATCGCGGCGGCGCCTTCGTCGGCGAACACCGAAGCTGGGACCGGCCGGTCTTCAACGGATACAAGGTCGTTTTCGTGCCCTTCAGCCGCGGGCGTCCCAACGGCAAAGCCGAGGATGTCCTCACAGGTTTCCTTGAGGCGGACGGAAAGGCGCGAGGACGGCCGGTCGGACTCGCCCTCGACAAGACTGGTGCGCTTCTAATTACCGATGACGTCGGAAATACGGTTTGGCGGGTGACCTCCGCCGGCCAGCCCTAGCTCTCCTCGAAGGCGCGGGTCCGCGACCAATGCTCGTCCTTCATGCCAAAAGTTGTCGGCGCATCCTTCAGGCCGACCCGCCTGCTCCCAGAGCAAATAGGCACGCTCACGAACGACCTGGTCTAGACCCGCTTTGGTCTCCGCCAGGACGCCATGCGGATCTCCGTTAGGGGTCAGTTGGCCGCCGCGGCTGATGTGCATTTTGGCGTTCAGACTGCCAAGGTCTTCGTTCGGTACCAATTTCGCGCTACCCGCCGCCTCCAAAGCCTTCTCTTTGAACGCCTCCTCCACAGCGGGGCCGGGGACCGTGACAGGAAACGTGTGCAGCACCTTGGAGCCCTGCGTCTCAACGTCAACCAAGCGTTCCGGCATGAAAAACTCCTAAGTCACATTAGGCTCGCTGGAACCTGCAGAGGGGTCTGAGGCCGCAATTCCGAACTCAGGGGTTGCGGGATATCGTGGAAAGCGGAACGTATACCCGCAGATCGGGCCGGGCACTATCGGCGTCTGATCCGGTCACGACGTGAGCCTCGTGCCACGAAGCTAACGAGGCTCGAACCTTATTTGTTCCAACAGACTTCTTGGGATTACCGAGCGATCGCCGCCGCTGCGGGCGGGCGCCAGCGATAATCGGTCCGCCCAGCGGAGAAAGGCGGCCCTCGCTTCAAGCGCTGGCGCGGGCGGCGCCTGCAACGGTACGCGGCAACCCCCGTGGGGATTGTCGTTTTAAGGCGAGAACCAGGATTTACGGCCTCATCCGAATCTGCTCGCCGTAAGTTGCGATCAGACCGGCCACCAACAAAATTAGCGAAAACCCGAGAAAAATGTCCGCGCTATCCAATGGGGTCGAGATAGATGTGCCAGTCATTTGGCGGCCTCCCGAAGATAATATTCATCACTCGTAAATAATACGTCTCCCGCTGAATAATGTTCCCGACATATACAATGCAGCGAATTTAAAGCTGGCGCTGCCGCCTCGACTGGTTTCGCACTACGCGCCACGGCGGAGGGCGCCAGCCCGCGGATGGGCCAGAGGGCGGCCTGACCGGCATAGCCTTAGCGATTCCGCCCATAAGCGCCTGATTGTGGCTTGCATCGAGGCTGCGCCGCTCCGATATGCGGTTCGCCGCGCCGTTTCGGCTGGTATTTTCATGTCCAACATTCTTCGAGAGGTTCGTCCCTTGACCGCCGCCGCCCAGACCCCGACCAGCGAGGCCGCCAGCACGCAGAGCTTCGAGGCCGACGTTTCGCGCCTGCTGCATCTCATGGTCCATTCGGTCTATTCCGACCGGGAGATTTTCGTCCGCGAACTCGTTTCGAACGCGGCCGACGCCTGTGAGAAGCTGCGCTATGAATCGATCGCCAAGCGTGAACTGATCGAGGACGGCGCGCCGTTCGCGATCGAAATTACGATCAATCCCGACGCCAAGACGCTGACCTTTTCGGACAATGGCGTTGGCATGACCCGGGAAGACCTAACCAGCGGGCTTGGCACCATCGCCCGCTCAGGCACCAAGGCCTTCCTGGACAAGCTCGCCGCTGAAGACGCGAGCAAGGAAGCCTCCTCGCTCATCGGGCAATTCGGCATCGGCTTCTATTCGTCGTTCATGGTCGCCGACGAAGTCACCGTCGACACGCGCCGGGCCGGGACGAACGAGGCCTGGCGCTGGACGTCAGACGGCAAAGGCGCTTTCACCATTGCACCGCTCCCGCTCGAAAACGCGCGGAAGCGCGGAACCAGCGTCAACCTTCACCTGAACGACGCCTCGCAGGAATTCCTCCAGCCGCGGACGCTGGAGCGGATCGTGCGCGACCATTCCGGCGCGGTCGCGGTTCCGATCGACCTCATCGAGAAGCTCGGGGCTGAAAAGCGCCGCATCGGCGACGGCGCGGCGATCTGGGCGAAGCCCAAGTCCGACGTCACGGTGGAAGAATACGCGGAATTCTATCGTGGGCTGTCCGGCCAGTTCGACGAGCCGGCGCTGACCTTGCATTGGCGCGCCGAGGGTCGGCACGAATATACGGTGCTCGCCTTCATTCCCGGCTCGCGCCCGTTCGACCTGTTCGACCCGTTACGAAAAGGGCGCAACAAGCTTTTCGTGCGGCGCGTGCTCATCACCGAGGACGCCGACATCCTTCCCGGCTGGCTGCGTTTCGTCCGCCTCGTGGTCGACAGCGCCGACCTGCCGCTCAACGTTTCGCGCGAGCTGATCCAGAAAAGCGATGTATTCGCGGCGATCCGCAAGGGCGTAACCAACCGCGTGGTGCAAGAGCTCGGCAAGCTCGCCGAAGCCGAGCCCGAAAAATTCGCCAAGGTCTGGGAGCATTTTGGCTCGGTCATCAAGGAAGGCCTGTACGAGGACCCGGAGCGCCGCGACGGCGTGTTCAAGATCGCCCGGTTCGTCACCACCACCAACCCGGCCGGCGACCGGACGCTGGCGCAATACGTCGCAGGCTTACGCGAGAACCAGACGGCGATCTATTATCTCACTGGCGACGACGCCAAACGGCTGGCGACCAGCCCGCAGCTCGAGGGGTTCAAAGCGCGAGGCGTCGAAGTGCTGCTGCTCGCAGACCCGGTCGACGCCTTCTGGGTGTCGACCGCCGCGGGATTCGACGGCAAGCCGTTCAAGTCGGTGAGCCAGGGCGCAACCGACATCAAGTCGATCGCGCTCGTCGAAGGGGCGAACGCCCCGACCGAGGCAAGTGGGGAAGTGGCGACGCTGTTCGCCTTCTTCAGGCAGACGCTAGGGGACGAGGTCGCGGAAGTTCGCGCCTCCGAGCGCCTGACCGATAGTGTCGCCTGTCTGATCGCGCCCGAGTTTGGTCCCGACCGGCAGCTTGAAAAGATGCTCGCCGCGCATGGGCGGATCGGCGAGCGGGCGAAGCCTATTCTCGAGCTCAATCCCACCCACCCGCTGACCCTCGCTCTCGCCGGACGATTCAAGGAGGGCCGGGACAAGCCGCTGATCGAGGATGCGGCCTGGCTCGTGCTGGATGAGGCGAGGCTCATGGAAGGCGCGAGCGTCGAGGACCCGGCGGCCTTCGGCGCGCGGCTCAGGCGAGTGATGGAAAAGGCGCTGGGATAGGAAAACGGCGCGGCGTCCTCAGCGAAGCTGCGCCTGTTCAGGCGATCTGCGCAGTCTCCGACGGCTGCCGGTCGTCAACGATATAGACGGGCGTCATCTGCTCGATTCCCTGCAATTGGGCCTCCGCGCTATGGATCGCGTAGGACGCCGGGGCATCATTCACGCCCGGCGCCTGGCGCATCTCCTCGGTCAGGCAAATCTCGTCGCCGCCGGCGACGTTCTGCACGCGCGCGGCGATATTGACCGTCTGCCCAAAGTAATCCAGGCGATCGTTCAATGTAACGGCGATCGCCGCGCCGCGGTGAATTCCGATCTTGAGGATGAAGTCGCGCTGGGGACGGCCTCGGTTGAGCTCCTCGGCCGCGGTTCGCATGTCAAGCGCTGCGGTGACGGCGTCGGCCGCCGTGGGGAAGGCGGCCATCACCGCGTCGCCAATGGTCTTGTTGACGGCGCCGTTGCGCCGCACCGTCACGTCCAGAAGCCGTTCGAAGTGGCGCTGGACCTGCACATAGGTGTTGAGGTCTCCGATGCGCTCATAGAGCGCCGTCGATCCCTTCAAATCGGTGAACAGCAGGGTCACATCGCGCACCGCGGCGCGGATGACTTCGGAGCGGAAATTGTCGCGGAAGGTCTGCGTCATGAGTAGCCGCTTGCCCGACAGGAACGGCCTGAAGGTGAGCATGCCGTGATCCTCGCCGCCAGTCGGGACCTGCAGAACGCCGACGATTGCGGTGCGGTCCGTCTCGTTGCGGGCCTCGATAGCGACCGGCCCGAGCGCCACGCTCCCTCCGGTCGGCTGGCACGCGCCCTGGTAAATAGCGATCGAAATCGTCTGAGCCTCGACGCCCTGCGCGCCGCTCACCACGAAGGCCAAGGACGCGTCGCTGTCCAAAACAGTGCCGAGCAGCATCCCCGGCTCGGCCTCGAACTCGAACCGAGAGACCTCGTTGGGACTGACCCGGGCGAACCCGCGCATCCCCGACCGCAAGAGTTCCATCAGGGGCGCGCCCCCCTCCGTCAGTCCGTCCAGCGTCGCTCTGTAAGTGAAGAAATAGTCGTCCAGCGCGAGAGATTCCGGATCGTGATAGCGGATGCGCCGCACCGCGGGCGCGATCGTGAAGGTCACGGCGATATAGTCGTCTAGCGCGGCTTCGTAGTCCGAGTCGCACAGGTGGCAATGGAAGTGGTTGTGGACGGCGCGCAGGCTTCGAAAATTCGCCACGACGTCCGAGCAGACCGGGCAATAGACCAGCCAATCCATCTCGACGAGCCCGGCCAGGGTGGCATGCAGGAAGAGGTCGATCAACTCGGTCTCGGCGATGCCGCGCCCCGCGGCGAACCGGATCGGATTGATCCGGAAGACAGCCTCGTCCGGCGGCGATCGGATGAGCGCCTCGAGGCGTGACACCGCGGGGGCTCCAGCCCTTGGCCGCCTCGAGCCTGCCGAGACGCTCCTCCAGGGCCAACTCGTCTATCATGCCAGCGCTCCCGCTCGCGCCTCGGGCTCCATTGGACAGCGAGATCTGAGCCGCTTCATGACCCACGCGGCGGAGTTTGCATCGATCTCTTCCGTTCGGCAAGGTGAGCCTTATAGGCGCCATCGCTGGTCGCGCCCGGCCGCGCTCGAGGGCGGCTTCAATCGGGCCGATTGCACAAGCGCTTGCTCCCCGGCCGCGGCTTTGCCAAAAGGAGCGCCCACCCCCGGAGACATGCTCAGTGACCGTCGCCATCCAGCCCGCCTTTGAGCGCATCGGCGAGGAGAACGCCTTTGCCGTGCTGGCGCGGGCGGCCGAGTTGCAGCGCCAGGGGCGCGACATCATCAATTTGGGCATCGGCCAGCCCGACTTCAAAACGCCCCCCCATATCGTCGAGGCCGCGGTCAAAGCTTTGCGCGACGGCGAGCACGGCTATACTGACGCCACGGGGATCGCCCTGTTGCGCGAGGCGGTGGCGGAGGATCTGCATCGCCGGCTCAATGCTGAGGTGTCCCCCGATCTCATCATGATCGTGCCGGGCGGCAAAGTGACCATGTTCATGGCGATCATGATGTTCGGCGAAAGAGGCGCCGACATCCTCTATCCCGACCCGGGCTTTCCGATCTATCGCTCGATGATCGAGTTCAGCGGCGCGCGGCCCATTCCTGTGCCCATGCGGGAAGCCAACAGTTTTGCCTTCTCGGCCGAGGAGGCGCTGAAACTGCTGACGCCCGAGACGCGCCTCGTCATTCTCAATTCGCCGGCCAACCCGACCGGCGGCGTTACGCCGAAAGAGGAGATCGATAAGCTCGTCGCAGGCCTGGCGCGCTTTCCGAAGACAGCGATCATGTCCGACGAGATTTACGGCCAGCTTACCTATGACGGCCTCACGCATCAGACGTTGCTCGCCTATCCCGAGATCCGTGACCGGCTCATCCTGCTCGACGGCTGGTCGAAGACCTACGCGATGACCGGATGGCGGCTCGGCTATTCCGTCTGGCCCAAAGCTTGGCGTGACGTTGCGCGCAAGCTCGCGGTCAACTCCTACTCCTGCGTCAACGCGTCGGCGCAATTCGCCGGGATCGCGGCGCTCAAAGGTCCACGGGACTCGGTCGGCGCCATGCGCGCGGAATTCGACCGCCGGCGCAAAGTGGTCACGGCCGGCCTCAACCGCCTGCCAGGCGTGAGCGCCGTGACGCCGAAGGGCGCGTTCTATGCTTTTCCGAATGTCTCCCGCACCGGCTGGAAGGCGAAACCACTCGCCTCGGCGCTCTTGCAGGATGCGGGGGTGGCGACGATCGGCGGCCCGGACTTTGGCGTCCATAGCGAGGGTTACTTGCGACTCTCCTACGCCAATTCGCTAGAAAATATCGAGCGCGCGCTCGAGCGCATCGGCGATTATCTGAGCCGCCCCGTCCGCGCCGCGTCGGGCTTGTGACGCGCTCTTTCCCGTCCTTTCAGCTTATCAAGGTGATCATGCGACCCCTTGTCTTTGTAGCCGCCATGATCGCCCTGTGCCCCTTGGCTCAAGCTGAGGATGCGCATCCCTCGCAGGCGGCCTGCGACGCCGCCCAAATTGGCGCCCGCGAGCTTGCCGAGTGCCTGAGAACCACCGCCGACCGGGCCGACAGGGAACTGGCGAAGGCCGTCGACGCGGCGATCAAATCGATTGACGCGCGCCAGGGCCTGCTGTCGTCGCAAAAGTCCCGTTGGCGCCGCTCGCTCAGTGACGCCCAGGCGCAATGGGTCTCGTGGCGCGATTCGGAGTGTCAAGACGTCGCGCCATTCGAATCAGGCATGGACGCCAAGGGCGGCGATCCGCGTCTGCGCTGCATCATCGACTATGACGCCGGGCGCATATCGAGCCTTAAGGCGCGCTATCCTTAGCCGCGGCCTCGGGCTGCGCTTCGGGCGGGTTACTGTCCCGCCACTCCTGGCTCAGAGCTTTTAAAGGAGGTCAAGTCTTGGCGACTCTGGAAGGCCTCGGCTATGTCGTCGATTGGTTCGATCGCGGATCGTATCGGCGCGAGGACCCGGTTGAAGTCGCTCGTCTGCGGGCCAGCGAGAGCGCACGCGCGCTCCTGATAGCGCGCGACATGCCGGTATTGCGCAATGACGCGACAGGGCTCGATTCGCTGCTGCCGATGAGCGAGATCAAGGCGCTCGGAGGCGCGCAAGTCGAAGCGCTTCTGGGCCTCGCGTCGGACGGCGCCCCGATCTTCATCGCCTTGCTGGCTGACGAGGCGGTGGAAATGCGCTCGGACGCGAGCGACGGCTTTCTCGATCGTCGGATTCTGGTTGTGCCGGGCCGCGAGGATCTGAAGCTCATCGACCTGCGCTCGATCGCGATGGGCGGCCTCTTGCCGAGAGATCAGACCGCGATGTTGGCCGCGGCCAAGGCGCTCATGAACTGGCACGCGCGTCACCGCTTCTGCTCCAATTGCGGCGCGCTCACTGAGGTCGCGGTGGCTGGCTGGCGACGGGATTGCCCTGTTTGCAAAGCGACCCACTTCCCGCGCACCGATCCGGTCGTCATCATGCTCGCAGTCGATGGCGATGCTTGCCTGCTCGGCCGCCAGCCGAGGTTCCCGAAGGGCATGTATTCGGCGCTGGCCGGGTTCGTCGAGCCAGGAGAAACCATCGAGGCTGCGGTCAGGCGCGAAATCCGGGAGGAGGCCGCTGTCACCTGCCGCGCGGTGCAGTACTTCGCCTCGCAGCCATGGCCTTTCCCCGCCTCGTTGATGATCGGCTGCTTTGGTGAAGCGGAAAGCCGGAGCCTCGAAGTTGATCGCGTCGAGTTGGAGGACGCCAGATGGTTCAGCCGCGAGGAGGCGATTGCGCTCGTCGAACGACGTCATCCAGACGGCCTATCGGCTCCAACGCCGATGGCGATCGCCCATCACTTGCTAAAGCACTGGGCCTATAAAGGGGTGAAATTTAACGAATGACGTCTGCAGTTTTGCGGGCAAAAAAAGAGCGGATCGGCTAGGAGGGGGCCCGCCGATCCGCTAGCCCTCGTGGAATGCTTTCGGCCCGTCTTGGCGCTCGGGGGCTGGGGGGCAAGAAAACCGAGCTAACCGCGAACCGATTCCACGCGGCACCATTCTAATATGCCCCCCCGTTGCGGCATGCGCTTGACGACAAACTGGCCAAACTAAGGCATGTTGTAAAAAAATGCTTTGTGTTCGTGGAACAAATTGATAGTCTGCGCCAATAAGTATAATCGCCAATAGTTGGAAGCTTCAGCCGCCAGCTTTGCGTTCCCCCAAGCGATTTTGCATTTAGTCGGCCGAGACGCCCTTCTTCTCTAATTTTTCGGCCGAGCCCTTGGCGGATTTGTGCGCCGCCATCCGTTTTTGGGAGTGTGGCGAAAACTTCAGCTTAGATTTGGACGAAGGCTGGGCGGGCGCGCTTGTGTCTCCCTCCGGCGTGTTCGCGACCGTGGACGCGGCGGAAATCGTCTTGGCGCCCCCCGCCGCGGTTTCGGTTGCCGTCCGGCGAGCACCGAGCGCCGGGCCCTTCCAACCGGGCGCCGGGCCAATGTAGACGGGCACCGGATCGAAATGGATCCGTCCGTCTGGAAGCTCAGTGTGGGCGATCGGCGCGAACAGCGCCGCCAAAGGAGTGGGGAGCATCCCAGCGCGTCCAGCTGATCCCACCGGCCCCTGGCCCGGTCCGGCGAAGCCCGCGTCCTCGGCGGCGGCGATTAGAGCCGCGCTCCGATGCAGGCAAACGTCGGCGCGCATGTTGGGCGCCGGGCCCGAGCCCGAGGGCAGCGATTCCAGCGACCCGGCGCCGCCGCCTCCGGCGAAGCCGCGATCGAAAAGGTCCGCCGCTTCCTGGTTGCGCACTTTGGCGGTTGGCGCGCCAAGCACGACTACGATCAATCGCCGTCCGGAATGGTTGGCGGTCGCCACGACGTTGAAACCCGCCGGACAGGTAAAACCCGTCTTCATCCCGTCGGCGCCGGGATAGCGGCCAAGCAGACCATTGTGATTGGGTATGTATTGTCTGCCGAGCTGAATCGCGCCGATGCTGAAGAGATCGGCATGGTCGGGAAACTCGCGCAACAGCGCACGGGCGACGATCGCCATATCCCGGGCTGAGGACACATGGGCTGGATTGTGCAAGCCGTTGGGATTGACGAAATGCAACTCATGCATGCCCAGTCGTTGCGCATCGGCGTTCATGTCGTCGGCAAAAGCTTCGACCGAGCCCGAAACGCCCTCCGCGACCATCACCGCGACATCGTTGGGCGACTTGACCATCAGCATCTTGAGCGCGTTGTCGAGGGTCACTTGGGTGCCGGGCCGGAATCCCATTTTCGACGGCGGCATGCGCGCGGCGCGAGCCGACATGACGAGCGGTGTATCGAGCGTAAGGTTGCCGCTTCGGACCGCGTCCAAGGCGACATAGACCGTCATCAGCTTGGTGAGCGATGCAGGGTACCAGGGGGCGGTCGCTTCGTTCTCCATCAACACCTGGTCGCTGTCCGCGTCGACAACGAGGTAGGGTGTCGCATGCACTGAGGCTGCCACTGAGGCTGCGCCGAAGGTCAGCAAGGCGACGAAGCCGGAGAGGGCAAGCCGTCCGATCGAGCACCGGCCAAATGGCATCATTGCGTTCCCCGCGATGTCCCGAACTCAGCCTTTCCTAGTGGAGAACGGCCGGAATCTCAAGCCGCGGCGGCGTTTCGCGCGCTCTCGTGGCGACAGGTCGCGCGAAAATGAGGCCCCGCCTATTTGGCTCAGCTTGCCCTGACGCTCAGACGATGTGGAACCGTTGCCGCGCCGGATCCACCGGCGGTCCAGGAGGGAAATGTGCAGCAAGAATGTCGCCGCAGCTTGCTGCGAGTCCGGTCAGCGCGGCCTCCGTCTCCCCGGCGGCGAGAGGTCCGAGCGCCTCATTGACGGCGGCTTGCCATTGTTCCTGGGAGACGACCCGCGCCGCATCCTCGGCCGGAACGATACGGATGTAATGCTCGGCCAGCGACACATAGATGAGCGCGCCGCATCGCGAGCGATCGATCCCGCGCAGAACGAACTGCGCCAGCGCGGCCCGGTGGCCGGCCGAGCGCGCGACGTGCTTCGGGATGAGCCACCGCCGCACCGGCGGCAGCGAAACCAGCACCGCCGCAAGAATGGCGACGAGCAACTGGGCGACGTAGATGCGGTGGGCGGAAAGCTCGGTGAATAGCAGCAGCGGCAGCGGCGTCGCGAGGGCGATGATGCAGGCGCCGAGCAAAAACTCCCCGTCCAGAGAGGTGGAGGCGCCGGCAAGCACACACACGAGCGGTGCCCGGGTTTCGAGTTGCGCGGTGTCGAAGGCGCTCTCGACGCGCGCCGCCGCGTCGGCGTCGAGGATCATCACCAGCCTCCCGAGGCGCCGCCGCCGCCGGACGACCCGCCGCCGCCAGAAAAGCCGCCCCCGCCAAACCCTCCGCCGCCGCCAAACCCGCCGCCGCCGCGAAACCCGCCGCCGCCGCGAAACCCGCCGCCGAAACCTCCCGTGCCCATCGGAATGAAGATGACGTTGCCGCGGCCGCCTCGCCGGCTCATGCGGCTGATCACGAACATGATGAACAGAAAAATGAGGAAGGGCGCCAGCGTATCGAGCAGGGACGCCTCGTGTTCGGCGCGCGTGTCGGTCGGCTTCGGCTTCCATTCGGCCGAGTTGGTGGTCAGCGCGGTGATGATGTCGTCGACGCCCTGCGTGACGCCGCCGTTGAAATCGCCAGCCTTGAATCGCGGCCCAATCGCATTGGCAATGATGATGCTGGAGACGGCGTCGGTCAGCGTCCCTTCGAGGCCGTAGCCGACCTCGATGCGCACCCGCCGCTCCTTCGGCGCGATCAGGAGGAGAATGCCGTTGTTCTCTTTCGCCTCGCCAAGCTTCCAGGCGCGGAAGAGCATGTTCGCGTAGGGCTCGATCTCCTCGCCGCCGAGCGAGGGCACGGTCGCAACGACGAGCTGAATGCGGGACTTCTGCTCGAGATCGGCGAGCTTGCGCTCGAGGTCGGCGATCGTGACCGGCGAGAGGATTTTCGCCTGGTCGACAACCCTTCCGGTCAGCGGCGGGAAGTTGGCCGCCGCAAGCGCTGCGCCGGCCCACAGGGCCGCGAGGAGAAAGACAATCAGCGCCCGCGGCCAGAGGCGAAGCATCCGGACGCTCCCGTTCGAGGACTAGAACTTCACCTTTGGCGCGGCTTGGGCTTCGGGGTTCGCAGTGAACGGAACCAGCGGTTTGATCGAGCGAAACACAGTCTGCGCCCAGAGCACAGTCGGGAAGGTTCTGAGCGTGGTGTTGAAGTCTTGCACCGCGGCGATGTAGTCCCTGCGGGCGACGGCGATGCGGTTTTCGGTCCCCTCAAGCTGGGATTGCAGGGCGAGGAAATTCTGGTTGGATTTGAGGTCGGGATAGTTTTCGCTGACCGCCAGCAGTCGCCCGAGGGCGCCCGACAGCGCGTTTTGCGCATCCTGCAGCTGTTTGACCTTTGCCGGGTCGGTCAGGTCGTTGGCGTCGAGGTGAATCGAGGTCGCCTTGGCGCGCGCCTCGGTGACCTGGACAAAGACGTCCTTTTCCTGTTTGGCGTAACCTTGAACCGTAGCGACCAGATTGGGAACGAGGTCGGAGCGGCGCTGGTACTGGTTTTGAACCTCCGCCCAAGCTGCGTTGGCGGCTTCCTGCTTGGTCGGGATGACATTGTAGCCGCAGGCCGAAACCGAAACGGCGATCAGCGCCAGAACGGCGAGCGACCGCAACTGGTGAAGCAAGCGCATCGAAACCCCTCCCGCCGAGACCCCGCCGCTTCGCGGGTGGAGCAAATAATCAAATAATAAGGCGCCGGCACCAATAAGGCCAACCGCCGCGACCGCGCGACCCAGCCTCCGCGCGCTACCCTCTTTCAGGACTGGCTTGATCGCACCTTAAGCATTCACTAGAAACCCCCGTCCGGCGTGGCGACGCCTGACTTCGATTTTTCCGCAAAACTGCGTTTCGCGAAGGCTGGACAAAACATGCGTGTGTATTACGATCGAGACTTCCGATCTCAATCTGATCAAAGCCAAGAAGGTGGCGGTGGTCGGCTACGGCAGCCAGGGCCACGCGCATCTGCTCAACATGCGCGACAGCGGCGTCAAGGAGATCGCGGTTGCGCTGCGGCCGGACTCCGCCTCGGCCAAAAAGGCGGAGGCCGAGGCCATCAAGGTGATGGACGTCGCCGCCGCGGCCAAGTGGGCGGACATCGTGATGATGCTGACGCCCGACGAATTGCAGGCCGAGATTTACCGCGATCAGCTTGCGCCCAACATGAAACAGGGCGCGGCGCTGATGTTCGCCCATGGACTCAATGTCCATTTCAATCTCATCGAGCCGCGCGCCGATCTCGACGTGCTGATGGTCGCCCCGAAGGGCCCCGGTCACACGGTGAGATCCGAATATAAGCGTGGCGGCGGCGTGCCGTGCCTCATCGCGATCCACCAGAACGCGAGCGGCAACGCCCACGACCTCGGCTTGTCCTATGCCTCGGCGATCGGCGGCGGCCGCGCCGGCGTCATCGAGACGTCGTTCCGGGAGGAATGTGAGACCGATCTGTTCGGCGAGCAGACGGTGTTGTGCGGCGGCCTCGTCGAACTGATCCGCGCCGGCTACGAGACTCTGGTCGAAGCCGGCTATGCGCCGGAAATGGCCTATTTCGAGTGCCTGCACGAAGTGAAACTGATCGTCGACCTCATCTATGAGGGCGGCATTGCGAACATGAACTACTCGATCTCCAACACCGCCGAATATGGCGAATATGTCTCCGGCCCGCGCCTCATCACGCCTGAGACGAAGGCTGAGATGAAACGCGTGCTTGGCGATATCCAGTCGGGCAAATTCACCCGTGACTGGATGCTGGAGAACCGGGTCAACCAAACCTCGTTCAAGGCGATGCGCGCCCGCGCCAACGCCCATCCGATCGAAGAGGTTGGGGCGAAATTGCGCGCCATGATGCCCTGGATCGGCAAGAACAAGCTCGTCGACAAGGAGAAAAACTGAGGCTGACGGAAACGCCGCGCGCGGGCGCGAAACGGGCGCAATTCAAGCGGCCGTTTCCGCTGGACAGTCCAGCGCGCCTTTGCTAAACGCCGGCCCTTGCCGCGCGAAGCCGCGGCGGATGCGATGGGCGCATAGCTCAGTTGGTAGAGCAGCTGACTCTTAATCAGCGGGTCCAAGGTTCGAGCCCTTGTGCGCCCACCATCGAAATATATGAAATGACTCATACTGGCGCGTCTCTATTAGGTCCGCCGACAGCCCGACCTTCGCGCACCAAGCTATCTTTTCGGCCGGAAGGGGGGGCAAGGGGTTTTTGCGCGCGTATGGCGGGGCGCTCGATGGTCGCCCATAGATTTTGGACACCCCTCCCAAAAACACACAGCACCATACTTTCACAGCCGATTAGCCGAGGCGCGCGCGTGACCCGCAAGAGCGAGGCGCACGCTTTCGCCGCCGCCGTCGTTGGCGCAACGACATGTTCACCGGCCGCATCTAGCGAGTGAGGTCACTTTGGCTATTTGGAATAGCTCGCCTGATGACACACCTTTCAATTCTGGATTGCACATAAATTCCCCAAGTGTATATGGGGAAAACGGTCGGCCACAATTCAACAGAGAAACTGTCTCAATCATCCTGTTGACGGTGATCCAAGGGATACCCTGCATGTCACGCACAAAGTCATCAGACGTGTATTCCCCATCTGGGCCAGTCCCACATCTATAGTGAGAGTAACTGTCACTGGCAGTAGCACCCGCGGTAACAAACGGTACCAATTGTCCAATCACGTCACGGCTTGCTAGGGCAATGCCAATGCCTAGCACAGCGATTAAAACGTAACCCAAATTGAACGACGTTCTCTTGAACAATTCGAGCATCCACTCTAGCTGCTCATTACAGACCAGATGTTCGCCTGAGATAGGGCGACCCGTCTCACAATATGCAGGTTGACGAGGGTTGCGCTGGATGGACCAGCGCCGAGCCTCACGCATAGGAGACGGGTCATGGAGCAGCGTATCATCTACGTCGGCCTGGATGTGCACAAAGATACAATCGCGGTGGCGCTTGCCGAGGCGGGCAAGCGGGGGAGCTGCGCGAGTATGGCAAGATCGCGAACACGCCGGCGGCGCTGAGGACTCTGGCGGCGAAGCTGGCGAGTCATGGCTGGCGCCTTCGATTTTGCTATGAGGCTGGCCCTTGCGGTTACGGCGTTCAGCGCCAGCTGAGCGAAGCCGGGCACGAATGCGTCGTAGTCGCCCCGTCGTTGATTCCGCGCAAGCCCGGCGATCGGGTCAAAACCGACCGACGCGACGCGATTAACCTGGCCAAATTGCACCGAGCGGGTGAACTGTCGTCGGTGTGGGTTCCAGACCCAGCCCATGAGGCGATCCGCGATCTGGTGCGCGCGCGACTGGCGGCGGTGCGCGTGTTGCGGCAGGCGCGCCAGCAACTCTCCGGCTTTCTGCTGCGCCATGGCCGTCATTATAACCGGCCGGCCTGGACCCTGATGCACCGGCGCTGGCTCGCCGGATTGTCGTTCGAACACGCAGCGCATTACATCGTGCTGGAAGATTGCATCGCGGCCGTCGAGGCGGCGACGGCTCGGCGGGATCATCTTGAAGCCCACATCGAAGCCGCGCTTCCGGACTGGTCGCTGACGCCAGTGGTGAAGGCGCTGCAAGCGCTGCGTGGCCTCGCGCTGGTGGCCGCTGCGACGCTGGTGGCGGAACTCGGCGACATCACCCGTTTCGCCAATCCGCGGCAGTTCATGGCCTATCTGGGTCTCGTTCCTTCCGAGCATTCCAGCGGAAGCACGCGACGCCAGGGCGGAATCACCAAGGCGGGCAATGGCGCGGCGCGGCGCATGTTGATTGAGGCGGCATGGAGCTACCGGTTTCCAGCCCGTATCGGTCGCGATCTCCTTCTGCGCCAAGAAAAGTTGAGCAAGCCAATCCGAGACATAGCCTGGAAGGCCCAGGAGCGACTTTGCCGTCGATATCGCAAGCTCGCCCATGCGGGGAAATTGAAGACCGTGATCACCGCCGCGATTGCGCGCGAGCTTTCGGGCTTCGTTTGGGCGATCGCGAAACAGACGCGACCGGAAATCGCGTAGGGCGTCGAAGCTGAAGCCGAGGGATTGCGAAGAGGAGGCCATCGACCACAACTCATCCAAAGTTAGGCAAGGCTGGAGGCACGGTCACGGCCAGGAGAACCCTCGTTTCCACTAACAGCCGGATTCTATCCGACGCTGGATCCTAGACAGAGGAAGCTCCGCGACGCATTACCGGTCCGGCGGTAACCAACCCGCGTATCAGAGCATGATCAACCGTCGTTCTCATGATCGTGCCTCTTGCCCTGCCTAACGGCGGTCGATTTGAAACGCTCGATCGCGAGCAAAAGAATATTCGCGCCTGCAGCTTGAAACGGCGAACATGAGAGCGGATCGAATCTAACATTTGGTGCCCGCGCCTGACTGCGGCGATGACTTTGTTTGGATCGGCGGTCCAGGTGAAGGCCTTCGATAGCTGATTGTGCTCTTCGAGGAAGCGGTTGATCGCGGCTTGTAGGTCGGCGACGGAGCGAAAGACGCCGCGCTTGAGCCGTCGCTTTGCGAGGGTTGCGAAGAAGGCCTCGACGGCGTTGAGCCAAGAAACCGATGTCGGGGTGAAATGGAACGTCCGTCGCGGATGGCGTTCGAGCCATTGGCGAACATTGGGATGCTTATGGGCTGCGTAATTGTCGACGATGGCGTGGATCGTCTTTCCAACGGGAACCTGCTTCTCGATGACATTGAGGAAGCGAATGAACTCCTGATGGCGATGGCGCTGCATGTTGCGGCCGATCACCGTGCCGTCGAGGACCTTCATCGCGGCGAACAGCGTCGTCGTGCCGTGGCGCTCATGGTCGTGCGTCATGGTTCCGGCGCGACCCTTCTTCAGCGGCAGTCCTGGCTGTGTGCGGTCAAGCGCCTGAATCTGGCTCTTTTCGTCGACCGACAGGACGATGGCGTGCGCGGGCGGATCGACATAGAGCCCGACGACGCCGCGCAATTTGTCGATGAAGCGCGGATCGTTGGACAGCTTGAACTGGCGCATCCGGTGCAGTTGCAGACCACGGGCGCGCCAGATGCGTTGGACCGAACTCACGCTGAGCCCAGCCGCCTTCGCCATCAAGGCTCCGGTCCAGTGGGTCGCCTCACCAGGCGGGTCGCCAAGCGTCAAGGCGACCACGCGCTCCGTCGCCTCGGCCCTGAGCGGCTTGATTCGCGAGGGACGCGTCTTGTCACGAACCAGGCCGTCGAACCCGTCCTCCAGAAAGCGTTCCTGCCAGCGCCAAACGCAGGTCTTGGACTTGGCCGTTCGCCGCATGATCTCGTTCGTGCCGACTCCATCGGCGGTCAACACCACGATTTCAGCCCTCCATACGTGCTTCTGCGGCGCGTTGCGGTCCTGCACCACAGCTTTGAGCCGGCGAATATCGGCGGACGAAACGGAGAGGGATTTTCCTGCGCGCATCGCGCAGACTCGCACGCCGAGCCCGCATCAGGAATCCCAGCCAGGACTCAAGTGTTAGGTTCGCTCCACTCTCATGTTCGCCGTTTCAAGCTGCAGGCGCGAATATTCTTTTGCTCGCGATCGAGCGTTTCAAATCGACCGCCGTTAGGCAGGGCAAGAGGCACGATCATGAGAACGACGGTTGATCATGCTCTGATACGCGGGTTGGTTACCGCCGGACCGGTAATGCGTCGCGGAGCTTCCTCTGTCTAGGATCCAGCGTCGGATAGAATCCGGCTGTTAGTGGAAACGAGGGTTCTCCTGGCCGTGACCGTGCCTCCAGCCTTGCCTAACTTTGGATGAGTTGTGGTCGATGGCCTCCTCTTCGCAATCCCTCGGCTTCAGCTTCGACGCCCTACGCGATTTCCGGTCGCGTCTGTTTCGCGATCGCCCAAACGAAGCCCGAAAGCTCGCGCGCAATCGCGGCGGTGATCACGGTCTTCAATTTCCCCGCATGGGCGAGCTTGCGATATCGACGGCAGAGTTGCTCCTGGGCCTTCCAGGCTATGTCTCGGATTGGCTTGCTCAACTTTTCTTGGCGCAGAAGGAGATCGCGACCGATACGGGCTGGAAACCGGTAGCTCCATGCCGCCTCAATCAACATGCGCCGCGCCGCGCCATTGCCCGCCTTGGTGATTCCGCCCTGGCGTCGCGTGCTTCCGCTGGAATGCTCGGAAGGAACGAGACCCAGATAGGCCATGAACTGCCGCGGATTGGCGAAACGGGTGATGTCGCCGAGTTCCGCCACCAGCGTCGCAGCGGCCACCAGCGCGAGGCCACGCAGCGCTTGCAGCGCCTTCACCACTGGCGTCAGCGACCAGTCCGGAAGCGCGGCTTCGATGTGGGCTTCAAGATGATCCCGCCGAGCCGTCGCCGCCTCGACGGCCGCGATGCAATCTTCCAGCACGATGTAATGCGCTGCGTGTTCGAACGACAATCCGGCGAGCCAGCGCCGGTGCATCAGGGTCCAGGCCGGCCGGTTATAATGACGGCCATGGCGCAGCAGAAAGTCGGAGAGTTGCTGGCGCGCCTGCCGCAACACGCGCACCGCCGCCAGTCGCGCGCGCACCAGATCGCGGATCGCCTCATGGGCTGGGTCTGGAACCCACACCGACGACAGTTCACCCGCTCGGTGCAATTTGGCCAGGTTAATCGCGTCGCGTCGGTCGGTTTTGACCCGATCGCCGGGCTTGCGCGGAATCAACGACGGGGCGACTACGACGCATTCGTGCCCGGCTTCGCTCAGCTGGCGCTGAATGCCGTAACCGCAAGGGCCAGCCTCATAGCAAAATCGAAGGCGCCAGCCATGACTCGCCAGCTTCGCCGCCAGAGTCCTCAGCGCCGCCGGCGTGTTCGCGATCTTGCCATACTCGCGCAGCTCCCCCCGCTTGCCCGCCTCGGCAAGCGCCACCGCGATTGTATCTTTGTGCACATCCAGGCCGACGTAGATGATACGCTGCTCCATGACCCGTCTCCTATGCGTGAGGCTCGGCGCTGGTCCATCCAGCGCAACCCTCGTCAACCTGCATATTGTGAGACGGGTCGCCCTATCTCAGGCGAACATCTGGTCTAGAGCTTTCCCGTCTTCACGCTGAGCCAGTTCGCTTCGCAAGCGAACCGGCTCGTTGCGGAAGATCGCCGCTCTTCCTCAGGTCCGATACGAACGTCTCAAGTGTCCGGTATCCTGGACGTTTCACATGACTCGTCCAACAGCTTGTGATGTAGCTCGCGATGTTGCCGTTCGAAGTATTCTTGTTCGCCGCATTGGCGGCTTTTGCGAGCTTCTGTGCGTGCGCCGACCAGGGTCTCAACTCTCTACAGGATTTGCCGCTTTCCTTTCCACCTCTACGCGAAAAGTCGCTTCGAGCGCGTGTAAGAAGCGCCCCGACCTCGCCGGGGCTCAAGCCGGCCAGCAACCCGATCGACAAAGCGACGCCTGCGAACTCGAAAATTGCCCCGCAGGGGAGCGACGCCGAGGGTGTTTCTTGTAGGCTCTTAAGCAACGCAAAAAACCTATCGGCGTCGGCACGCGCTTCATCCTTCATGCTTGCTGTGACGTCGGCGCGCCCCAATGCGCTGTCGAGGGAAGCCTTAAACATCAATTCCAAATGGTCGCCCCAGCCGTGGGATGCGGCAAGACTAGCGAAAAGATCGGGCGAGAGGCTTGCAACTCATCAACTATCTCTTGTGCATCGCGATCGCCAGCATCCTTGATGAATTGGGCCGCTTCCAAGAGCTTCGGGTCGATTGTCATGGCGCACCCTCACGCGCTGCGGGCAAACGCGACGACGTTCGCATCGGGCTCGCGCTTCTCGACGACCGCAGCGACATGAGCTCTCCAAGCGTTGAGCGCGGCGCGCTTCTCGTCTGCCCATTCGTGGCGCTGATAGACCCCCACGATACCCGCCCGGGTTCCAGAGATATGGTTGAGCACGGCCTCCGTCACTTCCAAGCGAATGCCTAGCTTTTGCAACCCAGTCGCAAGCGTGCGGCGCAGATCGTGAAGCCGCCAAGCCGTGACGCCGCAATTCTCGTCAAGGCTGCTCTTCGACTTGCTAAAGCCGTTGAACGCTCCCCGATGGCCGGCGAAGACGAGGGCGGCTCTGCTATCGGCCTCCACGCCGTTTCGGCTCTTATCCTCGTTGGCGAGGCGGGGGGCTTTCCTCAAGATGTCTTGAGCTTGGACCGACAGCGGGACGACATGTGCTGCGCCATTTTTAGCGCGGCTTGCGGGCAAGGTCCAAGTCGTCAGGTCGGAGGCGATTTCGCCTCATGCCATTGCGGCGACTTCCTCACGCCGCTGGCCGGTCAAGATCAGCATGCGGACGATGGCGTTGAACGGGCCCGAGCCGGCCGTTGCCCGCCAGATTGCTCGCAATTCATCATCTATCAGCACTCGCTCCCGCTTGGCGACAGAAGCGAGCGGCAGATTTTGAAAGGGGTTCGCCGTGAGCGAGCCCCGCTTGACCGCCCATTGAAAGCAGGCGCGGCCATAGGCGGCTGTCCGGCTCGCCATCGCCGCTTTGCCTTTCTTCGCAAGAGCGTCGAGTGAGCGGACAACGGTCGCACGGTCAAGACTGCTAGCGGGCTCGTCGAGGTGCTTGCCGAAGGCATGGCGCAGCGCCCTCACGGCCTCCAGAGCGTAGCGCTGACGCTTATCCGCGAGGTGGAGCGCCTCCCACTGCCCGAGAAGCGCCTCGAACGTGAGCGCCTCCTGCGCGGCCTTGCGCCGGGCGTCGCGGGCCGCTTCCTTTCGCTCCGCGGCGGGATCACGGCCCTTGGCGACATCCCCCAGGATTGACTGCACAGCGGCGCGCGCTGCGGCGAGCGTGACAGCGCCGCACGCGCCAAGCGGGACGCGGCGCTTCTGTCCGGCTAACGTGTATTGGGTGAGGCACGACTTGCCGCCCAGCGACCCCTTCTGACCTCCGCGCGTCACTCTCACACCAAGGCCGCGCTGTTCGTCGTCAAAAACGAGGACGTCCTTCGCGCCCTCGGGGCATTCAAGCGTCTCGATCCTGCGCTGTGTCAATTTCATTGAACGGCCTCACCGTCTTGCCAGGTCCGCACTGGGGCCGCGTCGAGGCCGCCAGCGACTCAACGATCCAGCGCGTGCTCAAAAAAACGCGCTTAAACCCCACCGCCGCAAATACTGGGTCATTCCGCCCAAGGCCAGCAGCGCTTTCGTAGCGGCGATGGAGAAAGTTCTGTCGGTCTACACGCGGCCCCGCGATCCCAACCGGCCGGTGGTATGTCTGGATGAGACCTCCAAGCAGCTCGTCGCTGAGACCCGCCTTCCGATCGCAATGAAGCCGGGCCAGCCCACCCGGGTCGATTGCGAATACCAGCGCAACGGCACGGCCAACCTGTTCATGAGGTTTGCGCCGCTCGAAGGCTGGCGCTGCGTCAAGCTCACCGACCGCCGCGCCGCCGTCGACTACGCCTACGTCCTGAAGGATCTGGCCGACGTCCACTTCGCCAAAGCTGAGACGATCGTCCTCGTCCAGGATAGTCTCAACACCCACGCCGCCGCATCGCTTTACCAGGCTTTTCCCGCCGCCGAGGCCAGGCGCTTGGTCGAACGTTTCGAATGGCATTACACGCCCAAACACGGCTCCTGGCTCAATCTGGCCGAATCCGAGCTCGGCGTCCTCGCCTCGCAGTGTCTCGATCGCCGCATTCCCGACAAGCCCACGATCGCCGATGAGGTCGCCGCCGGGTCGAAAAGCGAAACGCATGTCATGCCGTCGCCGATTGGCGCTTCACAACCGACCACGCTCGCGTCAAACTGAAAAGCCTCTACCCCTCAATATGAACGAATCGCGCCACTAGTCCACAGCGTCAGCAAGTATAAGTTCTCGTGACCTGAAATACCGATAGGCCGTCCGCGCTTGCGCGACCTCATCAACCGGAGGCAGACGCGCGTCCCAAATCTTTGTCAACGCGGAGCACAACAGAACGGCGCGGGTGCTCGATTCTTGGTTCATCCGGCCGCTTTCTTAGACTTGCCTTAGCCGACTCTTTAGTGTCACTCATGTGGCGCCTCTTCGGTAGCAAAAACATGCTTTGGGGCCGGCCTGCGCGGCCTCGGCGTGTTGCGTCGGCGCATTCCGGGGCGGGCACAGTGCTTGGCTCGTCTCTAGGGCGCATGCGGAGGATTGAAATGACGCGAAAAGTGCCGCGGCCGCCGACTCGGAACGACGCGGGATTTCACGCTGATCGAATTGCTTGTCGTGATCGCGATCATCGGCGTCCTGGTCGGCCTTCTCCTTCCCGCTGTTCAGGCGGTAAGAGAGGCCGCGCGGCGCGCACAGGCCGAACGGGAGCTGACTAGACTTAGTTTGCAAGTGACCTCCAACTGGGTGCTCACTTTACCCGAGGGAACCTTCTTCGACCCGACCACGAAGCTTTCGCTCGGATTCCAGTTCAGCAATAATCAAAGTCCCGTTAGCACAACATTCTATCCCTGCATCGATTTCCCCTGCGCCGCCGCGGGGGAGGAAATACAGGGAAGCTTCACGCAAGACTTCTCCCTGGACCCCGCAGCCTTCCAAACGGACGAACCGTTTAGCGTGGAGGCCATCGCCAGCTTCGATCCTGGCGCACAGACGGTGCAGGACGCGATGGCGAATTTGAGCTGGACTGGAACTTCTGCGATCGCTTACGAAATCACGGGGGTGCCGGAGCCCTCGACTTTCGCCATGGTTTGCATTTCTCTCGTCGTTTTCGGTTACATCGGAAAGTGTTCTCGGGCTCCGCATGTTGCCTGAAGCCGCGTTTTCTTACGCGCAGTGACTTTGATGCACGGATAGGGCTGTGGCGATTTCGGCCAGCCATCTGCGTCTGTGTCGCGTAATTGATCTCTCGCCGGCGCCCACGCGCGTTTCGCAGCCCATGCAACAAAGTCGCGGACGGACCAATATCCCCGGATGATTCCATATCGTGATCGGGTTTAGTCATACCCCTCTCGACTGGGCAGTTTTGCTGTGCGCTCCCGTGGTCGGCAGTTTTGTCGGCGTGGTGGTCGATCGGACGGCCCGGGGGCAAAGTTTCGCGACGGGCCGCTCGCATTGTGAGACATGCCGGCGCAACTTGCAGCCGTATGATCTCGTGCCGGTTTTCAGCTGGCTGGCGCTGCGCGGTCGCTGCCGCTACTGCCATGCCGGGATCAGGCCTTCGCATCTCCTGATCGAACTCGCTGCGGTCTCGATCGCGGTCATCGCTTTTCTGTTCTCGACTGGGCCGGCCCTATGGGCGGGGTGCCTTTTGGGCTGGACGCTTCTCGCCATCGGGTTGATCGATCTCAAGACTTTGAGACTGCCAGATTTCGGCAATTACTTGCTGATCGCCGGCGGCATGGCCGTCACTTATGCCCTCGCTGCGGATGCGGCCATCGATCACGCAATCGGGGCCGTATCCGGGTTTCTGATCCTCTTCGTGGTTTCCAGGCTGTACCGGCGAATCCGCGGACGGGACGGACTGGGGCTGGGGGATGCGAAGCTACTCGCGGCCGGAGGGGCCTGGCTAGGCTGGCAGGCGCTGCCCGGAATACTGATGATCGCAGGCGCTGCTGGGCTGATCGTCGCGATAATCGCCCAGAATGGACAGAGCTTCGACCGCCATCGTGTTGTTGCGTTCGGGCCGTATTTGGCGCTGGCGATTTGGATCAGCTGGCTAGTCGGCCCGATCGAGGTTGGCGGGTTATGAATAGCGCCGTCCGCTCCTCGCCCCCGACCAAACTTGAAGATCTGCTCCCGAGCGGGGAGCTCGCTGAAACGCTCGCCGTCGCTCCGTCGCTTCCGAGCCCTCGCATGTACCGAGAGAGGGACGCAAACCGCCGAATGAGCCTAATCACGGCTGTTCAAATGGCTTCAAGTCAGTAAACTCGTTTCGGACGATCGACCAGATAGTGGATGGATGCGGCCATGACGGCAATCGCAACTCAGGGGGCCGTTCGCCAATCGGTCCAGCGGCCGCTGTCGGTCAGCCGGGCGATCGTCGAAACCCTTTCGGACCTCGGCGTTCGCAACGCTTTCGGTGTTTCCGGCGGCGCAATTGCCGCGTTTTGGGGGGCGCTCTCCGACAGTGGCATAGAAGTCGCGCACTTCCGCCATGAAGCGGGCGCGGCTTTCGCAGCTATCGAGGCCTACTTTGTCACCGACGCCCCGGTAGTTGTGTTCACCACGACCGGGCCCGGGCTCACCAACGCCCTGACCGGAATGTTAGCGGCGCGCGGCGAGGGCGCGAAAGTCATCCTGGTGTCGGCCTGCACCACCGCGGGTTACCGTGGCCGATGGGCGATCCAGGAAACTGACGACAATACGATGCCGCCGGGTCTGATGGCGCCCGGTCCATTGTTCCACCTGGCTGCGGTCATTGAATCCGCTGAAATGCTGCCGCAGATTTTCAGGCGGGTCGCCAATGGTTTGGCGCGGCCGGGCGGCTTTGTCTGCCATCTGTCGATCCCCACTGCGGTTCAAACCCACAACGTAACGGCTCCGACGCCAATAGTCTTGTCGGCAGCCGCGCCAGCTGGCGCGGCTGACCCTTTGGCTAAAAAGTGCGCGTCGTTGCTGGTGGAAGGCCCTGTCGCCCTGTGGGTGGGATACGGAGCGCGCGCTTCCGCAGGGCCGATCCGCGAGCTGGCGGAACGGTTGGGCGCTGCGGTCATGTGCTCCCCACGCGCGAAGGGCGTTTTTCCGGAGGACCATCCGCTGTTCGTCGGGGTGACGGGCATGGGCGGACACGACAGCGTTCTCTCGTACATGAAGGATCATCCGCCGCGCCGAATCCTTGTGCTGGGAACCCGTCTGGGCGAGCCAACGTCGTTTTGGAATCCGGCGATGATTCCGGCGCTGGGTTTCATCCACGTCGATATTGATCCCGATGTTCCGGGGGTCGCATATCCAACGGCTGCTACGCTGCCGGTCTGCGCCGACATCGGCCTGTTTATCGCGGCTCTACTGCAACGTCTCCCACGTACACGTCGCCTCGGCTCCGCGCGATCTGCCGAGCCCGGCTCCGCTGCGCATCGAGCCGGACGGCATGCGAAGGATCCGGCCGGAGGCGCTGATGGCCGCAATTCAGCGCGTAGCCATAGACAAACATCACAGCCTGGTAATGGCAGAGTCGGGAAACTCGTTTGCCTGGGCGACCCACTACCTGCGCTTCCAGGACGCCGGGCAATATCGCGTCAGCACCGGCGTGGGAGCGATGGGTCACTGCGCCGCGGGCGTCGTGGGCGCCGCATTTGCGAGTAGCCGCACAGCGGTCGCCATTGTCGGCGACGGCGCGATGCTGATGAACAATGAGGTCAGCACCGCTGTGAAGCTCGGCGCGCCCGCTGTCTGGATCGTCTTGAACGATTCGCGGTACAACATGTGCGAGCAGGGGATGGCGGTGCTGGGATTGGAGGCCGACGCGGGCATTCCGGAAGTCGATTTCGCGATGTTGGCGCAGGCGATGGGCGCCGCTGGCGAAATCGTCGTGTCCGAACTCGAGCTCGATCGAGCGCTGGAAACCGCGATTTCAGTCAAGCGTCCCTTCGTGCTCGACATCCGGATCGATCCGACGCGCCCTGCTCCGTCGATGGCCCGCAATCGCGGCCTGCGGGCGCTGGGCGTCGGCATGGCGCCCGTCGGCAAGGATGTTTCGTTTCCGCCCAGGGCGTAAGTACCTCCATAGAATGGATGAGGGTCATGGAATCCAATACGTTTTCGACGTCCACCTTTATCGCGGTTCCGCCCGAGGAAGCCTATCAATATCTCTGCCGGCTGAAAAACCTCGATGAATGGACACTAGGGCAGCCGAATGAAGGAACAGGTCGACGCTGACACCTGGATCGGCACCGCATCCGGCTATCAGCGCACCCTCTATTACCATGTGCGCCGCCTGGAAAATCCCCGCTTCCGCGGTATCGAGTGGCAGTGCGGGTACGAGTATCGGAAGTATTTCAAATCCTATCCCGTGCTGCTGTTCCCGCCCGACTATGTCGAGCCTGGCAGCACCGAAACCGGCGTCTATTTTCATTGGGTCAGCGTCATCGATCCGGTGCAGCGAACGCCGATGATCATGCAAGGGATCCAGACCGTCCACAATTCGGAAGCCCGTTCGCTGAAGGCCGCGCTGGAGCGCGAGGCTGGTCTAACCGAAGCGGCGGTTGGCCGGCACCGGATCGAAGCGGACACGATTTATGTCAACGCTCCGATCGAAATGGCCGCCGAATTCCTCGGCGACTTGCGCACGATGGAGCATTGGTCGCACTTGCTCAAACCCGCGGGAGCGATCGAGCCGGAACACGGGACATTCCTCGATGAGTACCGCCAGACCGTGGACGTGAGCCTCAGAACCACACGATTTCAGGAATACCGTCTGGTCGAGCAGGACTATTTCCATCCTCAGCACGAGACGATGCAGCGATCTCCCACTTTCCTGATTCCGCTGTCCCACGCCTTCGGCGACCCCAAAGCGCCGGGCTTCCTGTTGCATCGGATCACGTTCTGGAAGAATGGCGCGGCGCCTCGTCACGGCAAGCTCGGCATCGAAGACTTCGGCGCTGAGAACATGAACATCAAGCGCCTGCTCGAAGCGAAGGCCGGGAACCTTGCGACCTTCGCGCTTGGCCAGAGCTATCTTCCCCAAGAGAACACGACTCTTCCCGCCGCTGCAAAAGCGGTGGCTGCATGACAGAGCCAGACATATTCTCGCCGGAGTTCGCCCAGGACCCCTATCCGTCTTATCGAACCATGCGTGATGAGTTCCCGCTCTACCTCCACCCGGGGGCGAACGCCTACGTTCTGAGTCGTTACGATGACGTCCGCGAAGCGCTGACCAATCCGGAGTTTACAACCCGGAGCTACGCGGCGCAGATCGAGCCGCTCCTCGGCGTTACCGTCGTGCAGCTGGATGGCCGAGACCACGCGAGACAGCGGCGATTGCTCGCCGCCCCGTTTCGCGGTGAGCGGTTTCAGTCGGAATTCGCACCGGCGATCGGAGCGCTGGCGGACCGGTTGATCGCCGGTTTCCGAGATCGCGGCGAGACGGAGCTGATAGGCGACTTCATCACCCCATTCTCGGTTGGCGTGTTGGCCACTGTCGTCGGACTTCCGCACTCCGACATCGATCGGTTTCGGGCATGGTATTCGGCGCTATTGCGGTTCGGCATCAACCTGATCGGCGACCCCGCGGTGACGCGCGCCGGTTTCGCCGCCCGGGACGAGTTGGACGCCTACCTGCGTCCGTTGGTCGCCCGACACCGGCGATCCCCCGGTCCCGGATTGCTATCCATGCTGGCCCATGCCGAAGTCGAGGGTCAGCAATTGACTGACGACGAGATCGTGCGTTTCGGCATGCTGATGATCTTCGCCGGCGGTGAGACGGTCGAAAAGACCCTGGCCACGTTCGTGCGCAATCTGGTTGCCCATCCAGCGCAATTGTCCGCGCTGCGCGCCGACCGCGGGCTCTTGGATCAGGCTTTCGCGGAGTCGCTGCGCTACACCGCGCCGACCCATATGATCCCTCGCAAGACCCGCACAGACCTGCCCGTAAGCGGTGGGACGCATTCCCGCCGAGGCGGAGGTGATCTGCTTCCTGGGATCAGCAAACCGTGACGAGCGCAAATTTGCGGCGCCTGACCATTACGATATGCGCCGCACCGATCTCGACGCGGACCGCGCCTTCACCAGTGTCGCCAATCATGCCGCTTTTGGCGCGGGCCGGCATTTCTGCCTCGGCGCGATGATGGCGAAAACCGAGGTCGAGATCGCGATGAACCGACTGTTGGACGCGACCGACGGGCTAAGCTTTGCTGACGGCGAGCCGCCTGCGGACCAGGGCCTGTTCCTGCGCGGGCCGAGCCGTCTGGCCCTGCATTTCACGCCGACCCGCTCGCCCCGGACGCCCGTACACTGACAGGGACGCTCTTATGCTGCTTCGCTGCAAGACGGACGTCGATGCCGCGGCTGAAACGGTCTTCGCCTGCGTGGACGAGCCCGAACACATCGTCAAATGGGTCGGCGGCGCCGTCAGTCACACTTATGTGACCGAGCGAGATCCGACCAGTCCGGTCGGACAACGTTTTCTCCAAAAGCTCCGCATGGGCAGCTCGGTCAAAGACTTCGATGGAGAGATCATCGCCTGGGACGCGCCGACGCACTTCGGCCTGCGCATTCCGACGGCGGCCTATTCCAGCGAAGCCCACTTCCGGATAACGCCCAAGGGTCCAGCGCGGTCGACAGTCGAATATTCCATCGACGTCACGCTGCACACGCTGACGGCCCGCGTTCTCGGGACGCTGTTGCAATTTCCGCTGGGCTTCTTCGTCCGAAACCAGATCGGCCGGCTCAAGGCGTACGCGGAGAAATTGCAGATCAGCCGGCGGAAAGGCGCGGAGCATGGTTAGGGACGAAACCGCCTCCCCTGCGGTCGCGTTGCGGAAGCTGCGCCTAGGAGACAGCTGGTCATATTCGGTCGCCGGCTCCCTCGTGTCACCCAATGGCGGAACGCTGCCCATGACCGGGGAGATCGAGGTGTCGATCGTTCCAGACGAACTGCCGGGTCGCGCCGTTCAGATGGCGATTCAGTTTTCGCAGAAGTTCGAGGTCCTTCACCCGGACGGCGCCAGAAAGGCGCTCCCGGCGCCGACCTGGATATTTTCCATCGTGCAGAATGCCGACACTGCCGACGTCGCGATCGCCGCGGACAATATGGGGCCTGGCGGCGCGCGGCGCACGGCGAAGGCGCCTCAGGTCTTCTATCCCGGGCGCTGGACAGGCGCGACCGCTTACGAAAATCAGCTCGACTTCGACAATGGCGACTACGTGAAGAACACCCTTGCGGTCATCGGTCAGGAATGGGTCGAAACGGCCCGCGGAAAGTTCCTCGCGTGGAAATCAAGGATTGCCAGCGAGAGCGTGGCGATGGGCCGGATCGAGGGCATGGACTGGTGGACGCCCGAGCTCGGGGCGCCGGTGCGCTTCTCGACCGACGCCGGAATGCCCGACGGGTCTCGCATTCGCTTCCTGGCGACTCTGAGCGGCAGCAACGTCCTCACTGGTTAGCCTGACCGCTTATGCGGCTGCCGAGTCCCGCCGGTTTGTTTCATCGTCCGGCATGGCTGGCGCTGGGTCTCGCCCTGATCGTCGTGGCCGGCGTTTCCCTGCTTGCGCTCAGCTCGCCCCGCAACCGCATCTACCGGCCGCCCGAAGACGATATCGCAATCCCCAGGGATCCCGGCTCAATCGCCTGCGGCAAGCACCTGGTCGAAGCGGTGGCGGTCTGCACCATTTGTCACGGCGACGACCTCGGCGGCAAGCTCGCTTTCGAGGATAGTTTCCTTGGCCGGGGTTACACCGCCAACCTGACCCCAGGCCGCGGCGGCGTCGGCCGCTCTTACTCGACGGCCGATTGGGTCCGCAGCATCCGCTACGGGGTGCGTCCCGACGGGCGCGGCATCATTTTCATGCCATCGGATTACTTCAATCGGATAACGGACGCCGACCTCGGGGCGATGATCGCCTACCTCAAAAGCCTGCCGCCAGTCGACAACGAGCGGACGAAGGTTGAGATCAATTTCGGCGCTCGCCTGCTGATCGATCTGGGCATGTTCGGCGACGTCGTCCGAGCCGCGCGCATTGATTTTCATGCGCCACGCCCTCCGTCGCCGTCCGATCCCGGCGCTTATCTGGTCGCGCTCGGCGGCTGCACCTTCTGTCACGGCCCCCACTTGACCGGAGGCCAAGGACCGGAGCCCGGCGCGCCCAGCGGGCCTGATTTGACCGCGACCGGGCCTTTGTCACGCTGGTCGCTGGCGGACTTCGTTCGGACGATGCGCACGGGCGTCGACCACTCGGGCCATTTGATTGAGCCGAAATACATGCCGTGGCTCGGCTACCGCCACATGACCGATCAGGAGCTGAGGTCGATCTGGCTATACTTGCAGGCCCCGCCAGACGCCGCCGCCCCGCTGGGAAGCGCGGGGAGCCTCCCAAAATAGCGGGGCTGGGAGTATTCCGGGGGACGAGGTTCGCTGAGACTCCGCGGCTTGAAGGAGTGCGCCGGAGCCGAATGACCGATCAATCGCTGAGCTTCACGCGCAACAGCGCATCGACAAGCCAAGAATGCGGCGCCCGGAGGCGCCGCTGACGAGCGGGATCAGACCGTGAGACGCGCCGCCCTTCGCGTCGCTCAACTCCCGGCCACGGCAAGCCCCGCGAACCCGGCCAGCAATAACGCCCAGGTCGAGGGCTCCGGGACCGCCGTTAGCGAGGCCGAGAAGAAATTGCCGTTCGCGTAGTTCGGGCGAGGCCTATCGGGGTCGATCGGCATGCCGTTTGCCGGATTTTCCAGGTCGTACCCCGAGATCCCACCCAAGGTCAGCTGAAAGGCGCCGCCGTCGAGAGGGATGGGAGTCGTCGAGCAATCGATACCCGAACCGGGACCGCCCATACAAACGCCGGGTCCGAAGCCGGCGCCGAAATAATCCGAGTAGGTCGTGGGGACGATGCTCGACGCCGTGTACGGGGGGGCGGCTGTTAGGAAGTCGCCGACGATACCCGCCCCATCAGCCACCGGATTCTGGATGAAACCGGCGGCATAATGCAGAGGAGGGGGAGGAGGAGCGAAGATTGTCGTTGTGTCGAAGATCGCAACCGTGAGCCCAGGCCCCCCGGTCATGGGAATCGAGGGATCATAGGTAGCGACGCTATAGGTTGTCCCGCCAACCGTCAGCGTCACTGACAGCGGCGCGAAATCCACCCATCCCGCGTTCACTGGGAAGGGCAAGCCCGCAATCAGATTCGGACTGGAGCTATCGAAAATCCCAGTCATCGTGAACGCTTCATTCGGCGTCGTCAGCAGATTGGCGCCGCCACCCGTGGGGGTGAGCGTCTCCGTAATGCCAGCGGTGGTCCCGTTGAACACCCCCGACAGAGTCAGTTTGAGTTCTGCGGCTTGCGCCGTCTGGGCTAACGCCGCCGACAACCCGAAGGCTAATGCAGTGGAGGCGAAGCGCGGCGATGAGTTCCCGTTGATAATGATGGGCAATGTCCCCTCCAATAGCTAGGCAACATTGAAGCTCGACGGAGCACCATTCGCCCGCCGCCGGCGCAGGCAGCGTACGTTGCGGAAGACACTCCTGGCAACAGGGAAATTAAGCAAATTCAACCGAACGGCTGCCGACAGGCTCGAGGGCGCCCTCGGCTTCGTTGACCGGCTCTCGTCGCAGCCGCGAAAAGTCATAAGACGCGAGTTGCTTTTGGATTGAGACGGTCGAAAGAGAACGGCTCGGACGACAATCTTTGTCGATAGCGAATTAACTTGTCCGGTTTTGGTAGCACGTGATTTGTCCGCTTCTTCTGGTTTTGTTCTGCTGTGGGCGGGGAGGGCAAGCCTGAGGCTTGTCCTTGCCGTCCACAGCGTTGCGCCGCCGAGCGGATTTAAGCGGCGCGTTGAACATAAGCGGCGTCCTTGAGCCTCCCATTCTCGTCGTAGCGGCCGATGCATCGTGGCCCGTGGAAGAGGGCGTGCGAGCCGTCGGGATAGACATGGACCTTGACCCGCGCCTTGACGAAATGCGGGCGCATCGGGCTTTCCGGGATCTGCAGCTTGAGCGTGCGGTAGGACACGCAATTGTCGCTGCCGACCTGGCGCTCCTCCTGAACGCACAGGATCTCGTCGAGATCGACGCCCGGGATCGGCGTGAAGGCCGAGCCCTCGCCGGCCGGCTCGACCGCAAAGCGCGCGTTGTGCTGCGGCAGATAGCGGTCGCGAAGGCGTTGGCCGCCTCAACCGTCGCGATCCCGGCGAGCTTGAGCTCCTTGACCAGACGATCCTGCAGCGTGCCGAACGTCCGCTCCGATCGGCCTCTTGCCTGCGGCGAGAAAGCGCCGATGTGCTCGACGCCCAGTTGCGCGAGCGCCCTTCCGACCTGGGTCGGTGAGCCGCGGTCGATCTCGCCGGCCTTGGTGGTGCGGAAATAATGCGAGCCACGGTCGGTGTAGAGGCTCATCGGCAAGCCGTGCTGCGAAAAGACCTCCTTCAGCGCCCGGAAGGTCGAGGCCGTGCCCTCCTCCTCGACCAGAAAGGCCGAGTAGATCGCCCCGGTCGCGTCATCCATGGTCACAATCAGATCGAGCGCAGCCTGGCCCTCGAGCCATTCATGGCGCGAGCCGTCTTGATGCAGCATCATCCCCGGCAAGGGCCGCCGCTCGCGCTTCCTGCGGTGCGCCCCCTTGCGCGGCGCCTTCGGCACGACGCCCGTCCACTGCAGATGCAGCTTCGTCCAGGTGTAGCTCCAGCCGAAGCCGTGGTCCTTGATGAGATGCTCGTGGAAGTGCTTGACCGTGAAGCCCTGATAGCGCTCGCGATAAAGCCGCTCCACTTCCTCCGCCCAGTCGCTCGGGACCCGCTTGCCCGACGCCTTGCCGAGCCGCCGGTCGGCGAGCCCGGCCTCGCCCTCCTCTTCATAACGCCGCGTCCAGCGCCGGAACGTCCGCTCGCTCACCCCGAGCAACTCCCGCCGCCTCCTCCTGATTGAGCTCCGCCGATTCCCAACGGCTGAGAAGATTCAAAAACACCGCCATGCGCACCCCCTGAAGGGCCTCCGTCCGGCGCATCCAACCCCTCCAAAAGGGCCGGACCTACCGGACAGATCGTGCGCTACCTAAACCGGACATATCGTCTGCTACCGACACAATTTCGACAATTTCTTGCCCGACGCCGGAATGGCGGGTACAATGGCTGTCCAATAAATGAGGTCATCGCGCATCATGAGCGATGGGGGGGCGCCAAGACGCCAGCGCATATCTACCCGGCAGGATGCGGGGCAGAACACAATTTATTGGATTCGCCGTAACCCGTTGAAAAGCCCCGATTCGGACGAATAAAACCAAACGAATCCAAGGATTTCCAAGCCGTTTTATTTATTTTGGCTTGGACAAATTTGTATTGGTCTATGTCCTGGGCGCAGGCCTCTCGCCGATTAGCATCGAAGGTGTGGCCGGTCTTGAAGACCGCCGAGACGGGGTCAGAGGCGCACAAACTCGACCATCTGCTGGTCTCGGGGATGGTTCCAGCGCCCGCGCAGCACGGATCGCCATGGCAAATCCCTACACAGGTAGGAAAGGTCGCTCGGCCGGTAGTGGAACGGATCTTTCGCGTCAAAACTGGTCACCCCGCCTGCGTGAACAGAGGGTTCGCCATAGGGGTGGGATTCGTCGACAATGAAGAAGGTCGCGAAAAAACGTCCACCCGTGCGCATTTTCCCGGCGAGCCGGCTAAGACAGAGCCGAATATGGTTCAATGGCAGATGAGTGAATAAAGACTGCGCAATGGCGAAGTCGAATTCGGAGTCAAACAGATCGAAATTAAACTCATCATCGCATACCAGATTTCGTTTGGGCAGTTTGCCGCGCAGGTCGAGGGCCTGGAGCTCGACATCATAGCCCGCTTCAAGAAGCGCTAAATTTGAGTCGAGGCCGAAATACCTGCCTTCATCAAGATAAGAGACGAAATGGACGCCGCCTCGGAAACAGCCACAGCCGACGTCGATCAGTCGCGAGCCTCGTTCAAGCCCATTTTCCAACATGTACTCAAACTGGAGTCGTCCGATCTCATCCCACATCCCGCCAATGAGTTCGCGCTGGCGTCGCTCCTTCACCGCGCGCCGGACTTCAGCCGAGTCCTCGTAAGCGCTGAAAACCATCGTGCCCTCTTACCTCGGCTCGCCAACATGGATAGTGGCGGCTTCACATAGCATTGGGTGGCCAGGGCGAATAGAATTGACATTGCCCATCCCCGGCGAAGTCGGCCTGGGCGCCTCTCTTCGCGTCCGCGGATGCTGCGCGCCCTGGACCGTCGTTTTGGTTAGCGGACAGCTTGCACAGGACGCATGGCGGATGCGGCGGCCCGATCCTTAGGCCGGTTGATCACAATTTCAGTCTCAGGCATGAATCGCGTCTACACAGTCGTACTTCTGCCGGCTGGATTTTGTCCCACAGTCCTGCGTTACATAACCTATCGCGCGCGCAACCAGGGCGCGAAACGTAAATTGAATGTCATCCTACCGTCCCGCGGGAGCCTTGCGAATTGGGAAAGCACACGAATTTTGAGCGTTGGTTGCGTTCATGGCTCCCCGCGAAGAATGAGAGGCAGGCGATTTTTGCTTTTCTCAGGCGGTCGACCCGGAAATCGAAATCCGGCTTCGGTCGCCCGCGATATGATCAATCCTTCGACGTCATCTCCTTTCCTCCAACCTACAACCCTAGAAAACTAACTCGCGCAGAGTTGATTTTAGACCGCGAAACGCTCGCTCGTCACTACGCGGCGGCGCCAAACCTGCTCGGCGCGATCAAGCCGGGATGGGGGTCGCGTTTTAGTCTCTCCTTGGCGAAACGTATCGCAAGGCGCCTAGCGCGTCAGGCGGCTGGCCATTTGGAGCTGGACCAGAGCTCGATTGAAAAGGCCTGGTTTTTTTCGGTATGGACCGAGGTTTGCTCCCTCATTCCCGCGCGGCGCCTCGCCCGCCATCTCGCCCGCCTCGCACAAGGCGAATTGATCCTCATTCCAGTAAGTTCGACCGATTTCCGATGCCTGTCCTATTGGGCTGAAAACGATCTGGAGCCCTTCTATCTGAACGCCGCATTGCGGCGCCTTGGGGCGAAGTCATTGCTTTGGCTTACCGATCCTGTGGCCGCCGCCGACGAGCCGTCGACTCAGACTGTGACGCTTCGGTTTAGGCTCCATGAGCATTTGTGGCCCGGCGCGCGTCCGCGCCCACGGGCTCGCGCGGCGCGGCATTGGCGTTGGCCGGCGTCAGAGGCTACGAACATCTCCTATCCCAGCACCCGCGCGGGCTGAAAGTCGGGTCAGTTTTCACTCGGGCGACGCCGGATGTCACACTCATTGTCGACGATGCTCCGCTACCTGAGATTGTTTTGACCTGCCATGCGCATCGCATTGGGCCGAAGAAGGAGCGCATCTTTATCTACTCGCCGAGAGACGCGGGATTGCGCTTGGACGACCAGTTCGTCGGCCTAATGGCGGCGACCACCAGGGACGCCGCGCAGCGCGCCTTTGACCTCGCGAACCAATTTGAACTGAATGAGGCCTACGTCTGCGATCATCTTTTCTTTGAGTCCGCGCTGATTGCGCATGCAGTGCGGGCGCGAGGCGGCAACGTATTCTTGTGGCCGCACTCATCGAACGCCGGCCATCCGCTCATGTACGAAAAGCGCGACGTCGCGGCCGTGCGCTGCACGACAAACTCGTCCGCGCGCGTTTGGTCTGCTCGCCTGCCCGGCACGCCGTGCGCCGTTCAGTCCAATCTGATCCTGCAGCCCTGCAGTGCGCCGCGACCCTCAACGCCGGGAGCGCCTTTGACCGTCGTCGTTTTCGCGAGCGTCCACGTGTTACGGCGGATGCCGTTTGTCGACAGGCGCGGGCATGAGGACAGCTATCGTCGGCTTTTTAAAGCGCTCACGGATTTGGCTCCTCAAGTCCGCGCACTTTTCAAACCAAATTGGGAATCGAGCGAGTGGCTCCGAGGCGTCCTTGGGCCCTCGATCGCTTTTGAAGAGACAAACCGCAATTCTCTGCAGCTCGACGAGCCGAACATGATCTACATAACAGTGTCCTACGGCTCGACCGCCTTGCTTGAGGGCTTGGGCCGGGGGATTCCCTGCATGATTGTTCGCGAAGTCCCAGTCGAGGACTACACGGCCATCGATCCGGCTTTTGCGCCGATCGGGAAGGTGGCGGAAATTGTCGCTCGAATCGAACGTTGCAAGGATCCCGCGGAATTCGACGCGCTCACTCGGCGGGAACTTGTCTGGTATGCGCGGGAAACATGCTTCGACGCTCCAAATCACGACCCCGCGAGCGAACTTGTCCCAGTCGACCGGTCCCAATTCAAAGCGCCGCCGAGCGCGTGACGCCGAAGATGCGCAGAGCTTCGCGGAAGCGCAGGGCGTCTGAGCGACTGTGGCGCCGCGTTTCCGTATTAACGCTGCGCGAGGCGCAGCGATATTTATTCCCGCGTTACGGCCGACGTATGCGTTTCATGTGCGGAAGACGACCGTGAGACACGATCCAGTCCCGGCGCTTGCCCGACAGTGGCGCGCAGCCGGAGTGCGTGAGGGGATATGCTGCGGGTTCATAGCAACATCAAGCGGCAGCTCGAATGCTCCTGCAAGCGAGCCGGCCAGCTGCGACCGTGCGCGATGATGTACTCGCAAGCTTTTTAATGGCCGTCGGCTCCCATGGAACGCTCCTGCTCCCGCTGGGTTACAACGAATCCAAATAAAAAGTCTTTCCCCATCTCGCACTGCGCCTCAAATGTCACATGCGGTTGTCGCTTCCGTCTCCTTTCCGGCGGGATCCCAAGGGCGAGTTTCACCGCCGATCGGGAAATTATATATCATCGACTTCACCATTTCGCGATAAAATGTTTGTCTTCCAGCATTAGCTGTTGGGAGTGAAATCTCAGAGCCTCGTGAGCGGGCCGTAAAGTCCGGGTTCGGCGCCTGTTCCGCGCGTCGCGCCTCAGCCGCGGCGAGCTGGGCGTCCGGCGCGTTCGCCAGGCGCGCGACGATCTCGTCCTGCATGTCGAAGAGATCGGTGAGCGGCTTGTCGAATCGCTCGGCCCAGAGATGATTGCCCGTTTCGGCGTCGATCAGCTCCACATTGACGCGCATGCGGTTTCCGCCGGGCTGAACGCTGCCCTCAAGCGCATAGCGAACGTTCAGCTCGTCTCCGATCCGCTTCACGTTCGATGGGCTTGTCTTTGTAGGTGAACGCCGTATTGCGGGCGATCACGACTGCGCCTCTTATGCGCGAAAGGTCGGTCGTGAGGCTCTCGGTGACCCCCATCGACGAACGGCTCCTGCTCGGCGCCGCCTCCGATATTGGCGAACGGCAAAACGACGATCGAGAGGCGCGGTGGGGAAGATTGTTCCGGCGCCGTGGCGAGCGCGGGCTTCGCCTGGCCCGCTTGCCGACTTCGAGCGAATAGACCCGGATCGGCTCGGCAATGTTCTTGAGCTGGGTCGGACCGGAGGTCGATCACCAGGAGATCGAGCCGACCCTTGACCTGCCAATAGGCTTGTTCGGAAAGGCAAATCGCGCCGGGCTTGGCGATGCCTTCAAGACGCGCAGCGATGTTGACGCCGTCGCCCATCAGGTCCCCGTCGGCCTCCTCGACCACGTCGCCGAGATGGACGTCGATGCGGAACTCGATGCGGCGATCTTCCGGCACGCCGGCGTCGCGCTCGACCATGCCGTTCTGCAGTTCGATCGCGCAGCGCGCCGCGTCGACGACGCTGCGAAACTCGATGATGAACCCGTCGCCGGTGCGCTTGACGACGCGGCCATGGCGGCCCGCGATTTTTGGGTCGATGAGGTCGCGGCGCAACGCCCGAAGGCGCGACAGGGTTTGATCCTCGTCCGCGCCGGCAAGCCGGCTATAGCCGACAACGTCGGCGACCAGGATCGCAGCGAGCTTTCGCGTTTCCGTCAAGACTTAACACCCACCTGCCTGTCAGATAGCACAGGAAAGACCTGCCGCGCCTCTCTATCGAAACCGCGCAAGCTGATTGGTTTTGGCCCTGGCGGGCGCTGGCGGGCGATCGCGCCTACGATCTTCCGGGACCTTAGGCCGCGTGCGCACGCTGGCGGCGGCGCATCCGCCGCCGGCGCCGCTCCGGCGCCTCGGGCGCGGGCTCGGGATCGAGCGCCGGCAAGGTGTCCATCACCCGTTCGGGCGGGAAGATGACGATCACTTCGGTGCCAACGCGCAGCGTCGAATTGAGGCGGAACTCCCCGCCATGCAGCTCGACCAGTCCCTTGACGATCGGGAGCCCCAGGCCCGTCCCCTCTTCCGCATTCTTCTGCGCCAGCGCGCCGCGGCCGAAAGAGGAGAGCACGATCGGGATCTCGTCGGGAGGAATGCCGGGCCCGGTGTCGTGGATCGAAAGATATTGTCCGCCGCTCCTGGTCCAGCCGACCTTGATGGTGATCGAGCCGCCTTGGGGGGTGAACTTGATGGCGTTGGTGAGCAGATTGAGGGTCACCTGACGCACCGCGCGCTCGTCCGCCCAGATGCGCGGCAATCCGTCCTCCATGGCTTCGGTGATGACGAGATGACGCCGCTCGATCCGCATCCACAGGAGACGAAGACATTCCTCGACCACCCCGGTGAGCGAAACCGGCTCCTCCCTCAGTTCGTACCGCCCCGCTTCCACCCGCGACAGGTCGAGAATTTCGTTGATGAGCATGAGAAGGTGCTGGCCGCTGGCGTGGATGTCGCTCGAATATTCCTTATAAGCCGGCACCGCGTGCGGGCCGAACAATTCGCCCTTCATCACTTCGGAGAACCCAAGCACCGCGTTGAGCGGCGTGCGCAGCTCATGGCTCATCGTGGCCAGAAAGCGCGACTTGGCCAGATTGGCGCCTTCGGCGCGGCGGCGCGCCTCGTCCGAATTGAGCTTGGCCTGCTCGAGTTCGGCGATCAGCGAGTCCTTTTCCGCCTGAAACGACATGTTCTGCGACGCGGCGGCGTGCAGGCGCCGCGCGACGACGAGGAAATAGCCGATGACGCCGATCGACAGCGCCGCCGTCGGCAGCGCCGCCCCGTGCAGACGGGGGGCGTAAAAGAGAACTACGCCTATGATCATCGGCAGCATGCCGGCGACGAACGCCGCGGGAATAGCCGCCGCCAGCAGCGACATCACGGTCGAGACGAGGAGCATCACGATAATGGCGAACGCCTGCGCGTTCGGGTCGCTCTTTTCGAGCAGCGTGACGATGAGATAGGCCCAAGCCGAACCGCTGAGCGCCGTAGAAAGGATGAACTTGCGCCGCCAGACCCCGGCCGTCTTGTCCTGGTCGCTCGAGTCGAGAAAGGCGATCGGCAGCGAATAGCCGGTCAGAATCGCGCAGGCGATGAAGGCGATCCAGGTCGCGAGCGGGCCTGCGTCGAGCCAGGCCAACGACGTCGCGCAGACGCCGAGCGCGATGATCCCCAGCATCGGCGTGGCGCTGCGGTTGATCTCGGCGAACAGGCGCACCATCGCGCTCGAATGGCTGGGGATCGCATCGGGCTCGGAGAGGGACCGCCGCGCCTCTCTGAGCTGGATGGTCATCTTGCGCCGGCGCGCGGCGGCCTCGGAATCGGCCTTGCCGCCACTCCCGCCGCCGCCTAGATCCGCCCCGACAACCCGCATAGCCGCCCGACACGCAACGCACTTACCCGCGTCGATCATGCGGCTCAATTGATTAACGAGCCCCTGACGCAATGGCTTGGAATTGAGAGACTGTTGAGGATAATTTTATTAACGTTGTTAGCGCTCCCCTCTCCCTCTGGGAGAGGGTGAGGGTGAGGGTGACCGACCTCCTTCTCCCAGAGGGAGAAGGGGAAAGCGCCGAGGATAGCGGCATGAAGCTCTACAACTCGAATTTGGCGCCGAGCCCGCGCCGCGTGCGCATTTTCCTCGCGGAAAAGGGCGTCTCGATTCCGCGCGTCGAGGTCGATCTCGGCAAGCTCGAGCACAAGACGTCGGAATTCGCAGGCCTCAATCCCTTTCAGACCATTCCGATCCTTGAGCTCGACGACGGGACGAGGATCGCCGAATCGATCGCCATCTGCCGGTATATCGAGGCGCTTTGGCCGGAGCCGAACCTGTTTGGCTTAACGCCGGTCGAACAGGCGATGATCGAGATGTGGCAGCGCCAGCTCGAATTGCGCCTCCTCATGCCGATCGCGCAGGTGTTGCGCCACACCCATCCGCGCATGGCGGAAATGGAAAATCCACAGGTTCCCGATTGGGCGGCGGCCAATCGGCCAAGGGCGCTTCATGCGATGGCGATTGTCGATGAGACCTTGAGCGACCGGCCGTTCATCGCCGGCGACCGCTTCACCGTCGCCGACATCACCGGGCTGGTGGCGCTCGACTTCGCCAAGTCCGCGCGCATCGCGATCCCGCCCGAGCTCGTCCATCTCAACCGCTGGCGCGAGACCCTGAAGGCCAGGCCCAGCGCCGAGGCTTGAGAAGAAGCGCCGGGGCGTGAGGCGCTGGACTTAAGGAAAGACCAGCGCCTCGCGTTCGCTTAGTTGCAGACGCGCACGCCACCGCGCCACCAGCAATGGCGGCCGTAGGCATGAGGGTGCGCGTAGGGGTGGTAGCCGTAAGCCGGCCGGGGCGGGAGATAGCCCATCGGATGACAGTGACCGTACGGTCCACGAGTGAAGCCAGGGCCGCAGCCGTAAGCAACGAGCGTGACGCCGGAGCTCGCTTCGTCGGCCGGCGCGAAAGGCATTGCTTGACAGGGCGCTGCGGCCGACAGGCCGACGAGGGCAAAGGCAGAGGCAATCAGGGTTCTTCGCATGGATTCGCCTTTCGGTTTCGTGGTGAAGCATGCCTAACCAGGATTCTTTGAATGCCGGCTGAATGATTTGTGGCTGCGCCGCCGCATTCGTTAAAGACGGTTGACGCCATGGCCGCGCGCCCGGCTGGAAATGCGGCGAAGCGGCCAACGAAGCCTCTCGACAGGTCCCGGCAAACCTGCGAGTGCGGCGCGATGGCCAAGTTTCGTTCTTCTTATGTCTGCCAGAACTGCGGCGCAATCACTCAGCGCTGGCAGGGAAAATGCGAATCGTGCGGCGAGTGGAATACGATCATAGAGGAAGCCGCGGCGCTGGGCGTCGGCGGCGCGGTCGCCCGGAGGGGAGCGGCGGGCCGGCCGTTTCCGCTTGAGGATCTGTCGGGCGCATCCAAGTCCGAGCCTCGTCTCGTCACCGGCGTCGCCGAGCTTGATCGGGTGGCCGGAGGCGGGTTCGTTCCCGGCTCGGCCACGCTGATTGGCGGCGAGCCCGGCATCGGCAAATCGACCCTGCTGATCCAGGCCTGCGCGGCGGTCGCGCGGTCGGGCGGGCGCGTGGTCTATGTCTCGGGCGAGGAATTGACCGCCCAGGTGCGTCTGCGCGCGGCCCGGCTTGGGCTCGCCGAGGCGCCCGTGCAGCTCGCGGCGCAAACCTTCGTCGAGGACATCGTGGCGACGCTTGGCTCGGGCGACGCGCCGAAGTTCGTGGTCATCGATTCGATCCAGACCATGTGGAGTGATTCGATCGAATCGGCGCCCGGGACGGTGAGCCAGGTGCGCGGTTCGGCGCAGGCCTTGATCCGCTTCGCCAAGGCGAGCGGCGCGGCATTGCTGCTGGTCGGACACGTGACCAAGGACGGCCAGATCGCCGGCCCGCGCGTGGTCGAGCATATGGTCGACGCGGTGTTCTCCTTCGAGGGCGACGGCGCGCACGCCTTTCGCCTGCTGCGCGCGGCCAAGAACCGGTTCGGCGCGACCGACGAAGTGGGGGTTTTCGAGATGACCGGCGGCGGCCTCGCCGAGGTGCCGAACCCTTCGGCTTTGTTCCTGGCGGAGCGGGACGGCGCCGCCAATCCGGGCGCCGCGGTGTTCGCCGGCGTCGAAGGCGCGCGGCCGCTTCTGGTCGAGATCCAGGCCCTGGTCGCGCCGACGACGTTCGGCACGCCGCGCCGCGCGGTGGTCGGCTGGGAGGCGAGCCGGCTCGCCATGGTGCTTGCGGTGCTCGAGGCTCATGGGGGCATGAAGCTCGGCCAGTACGATGTCTATCTCAACGTCGCCGGGGGCTTGAGAATCATGGAGCCGGCGGCCGACCTTGCCGCGGCGGCGGCGCTCATTTCCTCGCTCACCGGCGCGAGCTTGCCGCGCGATGCGGTCTATTTCGGCGAAATCGGGTTGTCGGGCTCGGTGCGCGCGGTCGCGCATGCGGGCTTGAGGCTCAAGGAGGCCGCGAAGCTTGGATTTACCCGCGCATTCGCGCCGCAGTCGCCGCGCGCAGGCGGCGAGCCGGTCAATATCGCCATGCAGCCGATCGACAATGTGGCGGCGCTGGTCGCGCTGATCGCCGCAAGCGCGGTCGAAACAAAGGCGGGACGCGCGGGTCCCCGGACCGTAAAAGGGTGACGAAGGGGGGCGGCTTGGTTATAAGGCGCTCGCGCGGGCCCGCCAGACAGCTCAGGGGCGCGTAGACCGTCGCGACGAGGTTCTCTCGCCTATGCCATCTTATCTCGATCTTGCGGTTCTCGGCATCGTTCTTGTATCGGCGCTTTTGTCCATGATGCGGGGTTTCACGCGAGAGGTTCTCGCGATCGCCTCGTGGGCCGCAGCCGCCGCCTCCGCTTATTACTTCTACCCTATTCTCATGCCTTACCTGACTCCCTATATCCATAAGGAGGTCATCGCGCAGGCGGCCGCCGCGGCGCTTGTGTTCTTCGTCACGTTGATCGTCGTGTCGCTGTTCACGGTTCGACTGTCCGACGTGATCCTCGACAGCAAGATTGGCGCCCTCGACCGGTCGCTGGGCTTCGTGTTCGGTGTCGCCAGGGGCTTTCTCCTTGCGGTCGTGGCTTTCGCCATTTTCAACTGGCTGGTCTCGGAGAAGCAGCAACCGGAATGGGTCAAGAACGCCAGGACGCGGCCGGTCCTCACCGAGACGGCCAATCGAATCGTCGCCCTGCTGCCGACGGACGCGGCCGAGACGATCAATGGCTGGATCGAGTCGCGCGCGAACGCAGCGACGAACGCGTTCGCGCCGACGAACAACGCCGCCGCGTCGCGCCCGAAGACCGAGGACGATCAATCGATTGCTATACCGTCGCCAGCGCAGAAACAGCCCGATTCGACCGCGGGAGGGAGCAGCGGCTCCGCCATGGACAAGCAGAAGCTCGACGCCTTGATCAACAAGAACGCTCCATTCGCTCCGGCTCCCCGGCAGTGATGCAGACGGCGCCGGAATTGGCCTCGGACCCGTCAAGCCAAGGCGGCTTCGACCCAGACGGGGACCGGCTCCGCGAGGAATGCGGCGTCTTTGGCATTTTCGATCACCCCAACGCCGCTGCAATTGTTGCGCTCGGGCTGCACGCGCTGCAGCACCGCGGCCAGGAAGCCGCAGGCATTGTCGCTTTCGACGGCGTCCGGTTCCACTCGGAGCGCCGGCAGGGGCTGGTCGGCGATCATTTCTCGAGCGGCGCGACGATCGACCGCTTGCCGGGACGGTCGGCGATCGGCCATGTGCGCTATTCGACGACCGGCGACACGATATTGCGCAATGTCCAGCCGCTGTTCGCCGAACTCGAGGCCGGCGGCCTCGCGGTCGCCCACAACGGCAATCTGACCAACGGGCTGACGCTGCGCCGGGAGCTCATTCGCGGCGGCGCGATCTGCCAGTCCACCAGCGATACGGAAGTGGTGCTCTTGCTCGCCGCGCGCTCGCGCCGCCCAAAGATCGTCGACCGTTTCGTCGAGGCGCTAGCTGAGATCGAGGGCGCCTACGCGCTGGTCGCGCTGACCAACAAGAAGCTCATCGGCGCGCGCGATCCGCTCGGCATCCGCCCGCTGGTGCTCGGCGAGTTCGAAGGCAGCCCGATCCTGTGCTCGGAGACCTGCGCGCTCGACATCATCGGAGCAAAATTCGTCCGCGACATCGAGAACGGCGAAGTGGTGGTCATCGACGGCGACGGGGTGAAGAGCTTCTTTCCGCTGCCCAGGCAGGCGGCTCGGCCCTGCATCTTCGAATACATCTATTTCGCCCGGCCTGATTCGATCGTTCATGGCCGGTCGGTCTACGACGCCCGCAAGGCGATGGGAGCGGAGCTGGCGCGCGAGGCTCCGGCTGACGCCGACGTGGTCGTGCCGGTCCCCGATTCCGGCGTTCCGGCCGCGATCGGCTATGCGCGCGCCTGCGGCCTGCCGTTCGAACTCGGCATCATCCGCAACCATTATGTCGGGCGCACATTCATTCAGCCGACGCAGTCAATCCGCGAGCTCGGCGTTCGGATGAAGCACAACGCCAATCGCGCCGTCGTCGAGGGCAAGCGGATCGTGTTGATCGACGATTCGATCGTGCGCGGCACCACCAGCATCAAGATCATGCAGATGATGCGGGAAGCCGGCGCGCGCGAGGTTCATTTCCGCATCTCGTCGCCTCCGATCACCCATCCCGACTTTTACGGCATCGACACGCCCGAACGCGACCAACTGCTGGCCGCCCGCATGGACCTCGAGGGGATGCGGCGATTTGTCGGCGCCGACAGTCTGGCGTTCCTCTCCGTCGACGGAATTTATCGCGCGATGGGCTATTCCGGCCGCAACATGAGGCAGCCGCAGTTCACCGACCATTGCTTCACGGGCGACTACCCAACCCGTCTCGTCGATCAGTTCGGCGATCCCGGACGCCAGCAATTGTCGCTCCTGGCTGAGGCGAGTTAGACGGCTGCGCTTCGGGCGCGTCAGGCGGAAGACGGCGGTGGGGTCGGCTTAGGTCGCGGGCTTGGCGGCGTCAGCGAAGGGTTCACCGAAATACGGGAAGTCGTCCCGCATGCGGCTCCTGTCCGGCGCGACGCCGTCGCTCAACCGTGTATTTGTGGCGAGCGTCAGCATCACATCCATCACGTCGTCCGCCAAGCCTCGGCCGTTCAATCGGTCGACGGTGAAGCTCGCCGGGGTGTCTAGCTCGTAAGGAAGCGTCACTGGGCAAAGCTTCTGGGCCAGCGTTTGCCCATAGCCGGCCGGGTCCGCCGCTGACCCCGCAAGCCGGGTCAACTTTGTCGCAACGTCTGCGATCGGAGCGGAGAACCGCGAAATGTCTTCGACAGGAGCGGCGCGATTAAAATCCTCTCGCATTGCTGGATCGGTCATGAAAATGTTCGTGATCAGCGGAAGCCCCCATCGGGAGACCTGGATCTCCGGCGCATGGCCCTGAAGCGACGCGGTCGCCCATCCGCGCACAAGCCCTTTTCCGACTAGGGATGTCGGGACTTCGAGGACGATCGCCGTGACATTCCGTCCGCTAAAAAAATTCTTTCGGTTTTGAAATGCCTCCGGATGAAATTCGCCTTTATCGAAGAACGCAGTTCGGAATTCGCCTAAGGCCTTCGCGTCGCCGGCGAAGAGATCGGGAGCGAGGCCAGCGAAAGCCTTGACGCCCGCGCCCGCCTTGACAATGGGTCCCGTCTGGCCGGCGGCGATAAGCTCTCCATCCGCGCAGTTCGCCGCAGATGGTCCCGACGCGCGTCGCACTTCGAAGTTTTGCGCGTGAGCGTGATCCTTGTCATCGGCGTGGAAGACCGCGCTAAAGCGCAGCGAGAAGGATAGTTCCTGGCACGCGTCGCCATCGAGATCGAAGCGGAATGCGTAAAGCCCTTCCTCGCGGAACGTATCTGGAGCGGACTGGCCGGCGTTTGGGTTTACGGTCATCGCCATGACAGTAAATCCTGGCCGCCCGCGGAACAAGTAGAAGTCGCAGACATTGATTCGGGGATCTTCTCGCGCGGTCGGCGTATCGAAATGATGGGACATCACGGCCTCGCATGAGTGGCGAACGGCAACCGCGACAGCGGCGCCAATGTGATGCTATTCGCCTCCAAACGGCAATTGTTGCACGCGTCGTCGCCGGCCAAGCCGTCATCGAGGAGATGATGCGGTCGAGACAGGAAGCTCGGGTCGTTTCGAGTTGCAGAAAAATGGGCCTAAGCAACTGAAAAGGCTGGTTCGCGCGCAAAACCGCACACCGCGCTCGCGCGTACAATTTCCGCCTCGGGGACCTCACGCCTCCGCGAATTGCGTCCGTTCGCGCGCCCTCTCCGCCCAGCGCGCCAGATCTTGCTCAGCCCGCGCGGAGAGCGCCCGCTTGCGGGCGAGGCCGCGCTCCGGGCCGGCCAAGCGTTTCCCGCTTTCGTCGAACCGAGGCTCGGCGATCGGAGGGAAAAGGCCGAAATTGACGTTCATCGGTTGGAACGAGCGCGGGCCGGGGTCGATCGATTCGATGTGGCCGCCGGTAATGTGGTTGAGGAGCGCGCCGATCGCGGTCGTCGTCGGCGGCGGCTCAAGCGCCTCTCCCAGCCGCTCTGCGGCGGCGAGGCGGCCAGCAATGAGACCGACCGCGGCGCTTTCGACATAGCCCTCGCAGCCGGTGATCTGGCCGGCGAAGCGTAAGCGTGGGCTTGCTTTCAGGCGCAGACGGGCGTCGAGGACGCGAGGCGAATTCAGGTATGTGTTGCGGTGCATGCCGCCGAGGCGGGCGAACTCCGCCCCTTCCAACCCCGGAATCATGCGGAAGACGCGCCCCTGCTCGCCATATTTGAGCTTGGTCTGGAACCCGACAATGTTGAACAGCGTGCCCAACGCATTGTCCTGCCTGAGCTGGACAACGGCATAGGACTTGACCTTCGGATTATGCGCGTTGGTGAGCCCGAACGGCTTCATTGGCCCGTGGCGCAGGGTCTCCCGCCCGCGCTCGGCCATGACTTCGATCGGCAGGCAGCCGTCGAAGTAGGGCGTGCCCTCGAATTCGCGAAACTCGGTCTTCTCCGCGGCGAGAAGCGCGTCGATGAACGCCTCGTACTGGTCCCGGCTCATCGGGCAATTGACGTAAGCGTCAGCGTCCCCGCCTGGCCCTTCCTTGTCGTAGCGCGACTGCATCCACGCCACGTCCATATTGATCGAATGGCGATGCACGATCGGCGCGATCGCGTCGAAAAAAGCGAGCGCGCCTTCGCCGGTCAACCCGCCGATCGCCTCCGCCAGCGCCGGGGAGGTGAGCGGCCCGCTGGCGACAATCACGTTGTCCCAGTCCTCGGGCGGCAGGCCGGCGATCTCGCCGCGGTCGAGCGCTATAAGAGGATGACTGAGAAGCGCAGCTTCGACGGCTTGCGAGAAGCCGTCGCGATCGACGGCGAGCGCGCCTCCGGCCGGCACCTGATGCGCATCGGCGCTTCGAAGGACGATCGAGCCCAGCGCGCGCATCTCGCGATGCAGGATCCCGACCGCGTTGGTCGAGGCGTCGTCGGATCGGAAGGAATTCGAGCAAACGAGCTCAGCCAGATGGGGAGTGCGGTGCGCAGCCGTCGTTCGGGTCGGGCGCATTTCATGCAGGACCACCGGAACCCCGGTGTTCGCCGCCTGCCATGCGGCTTCCGAGCCGGCCAGTCCTCCGCCAATGATGTGGATCGGACGCATGGGCGCGCTTGTCACAAAGCCCCACGCCATCGTCAATGAATTTTGTCGGGATCGTCAGATCAGGGTCATGGCCTGCAAGCGCCGCCCTGGGCCGACGCGCCGCTCGAGCGGCGCGTCTCGGCTTGTCAGGACTGTGCGATCAGGCCGAAGCCTGGCTAGCGACCGAACGACGCACAATAAATTCAATATCGCCGCGGCGAATGCCGATATCGTCCAGCTCACGGTCAGAGAGCTGGGACAACTCGCGCACCGCCTCGCGATATCGGCGCCAAGCGCTGAGCTTTTCCGAAATCGTCTTGAGAGGTGTCATGGTCTACTCCTGTTGCGGCAACCGCGCGGCCTGCCATTTCCGGCAAGCGCTCGCTCTACCGCGCTGCAACATAGTCTTGCCAGACAGGCGCCGGTAGGCCGTGGATTGGAAGCCCAGCCATGCAATTAATGCATTGATAGATTTCGACTCAGAGCTGGAAATGGCGCTCTATGCCTCTGAATGCTCACATTTTCGGCCATGTTATGCCGTTCAGCCCAGTTTTTTAAGACAACACAATTGTTAATTGGCGTTTACATATGTGAAGAAATCATGACTTTGTCCATGATGCGGTGCCGCAAAAGCGACCTTTTCCTCACGGCGCTCGCCGCCCACGGTCGGCGTCCGGGCCACGGCCGGCTCGCGCCAGCGTCGGTCGCCATTTCGCGTTGGGCGCCGAGGAAGTAACATGGCCGGATCGCGCTTGATTCCGGCGGCGCAAGCGGCGAGACAATCGACGCTGCGGGTCTTTTTCCGCGCGGCCAAGGAGCGTGAAATGGAAAACCTAATAGCCCGTGTCGCGACCGCCGCGGACTTGAGCCCTGATGTCGCCCGGAAGGCGGTCGCCCTGATCGGCGATTTCATCCAGCGCGAGGCGCCTGAAGAAGCCGTCAAGGAACTGTTCGAAAAGGCCCCCGCGTTTCCATCGATTATCGCCTCGAGCACCCAGACCGGGGGCGAAGGCATGGGTGGAGGCCTGAAGGGCTTGATGGGCGTGGCGAGCGGAGCGATGGGTGGGGGCGGCCTGATGGCTCTGGGCTCGGAATTGTTGGCTCTCGGCCTCGATATGGACCAGATCCAGACAATCGGAAAGGAAGTTTTCGGCTACGCGCGCGAAACCGCGGGCGACGAGGTCGTGGGCGAAATCTCGGCAGCGATTCCCGGGCTTTCCCAGTTCATCTAGCGGGAGGTCGGCGTTGGGCGCGGTCGCGAACCTTTTTCCTGCCAACACCCAAGCCGATTGGCGCAGAGCCGCTGAAGCCGCGCTCAAGGGCGCAAGCCTCGAAACGCTCATGTCCAAAACCCCGGATGGCGTTCGGGTCGAACCCGTCTATCCGCCTGCCGAAGGCCCGAGGGCGGTCCGGCCGGACGGTCCCTGGCGGATCATCGCGCGCCTCGATCATCCCAACGCCGACGAGGCCAACGCCCAGGCGCTCGACGACCTCGCCAATGGCGCGAACGGTCTGCAGGTCGTGTTCTCGGGCGCGCTCGGCGCATACGGTTTTGGCCTCGGACGGTTCGATTCCGCCGCGCTTCACAAGGCTTTCGAGGGTGTGCGTTTCGACGCGGACGCGAGTTTCGAACTCGATCTTGGACCCGACGGCCCCGATCCGGCGCTTCATTTTGGCGCCCTGATCGAACGCTCGGGCGCAAAGCCCGAAGCGTGCGCGGTTGCGTTCGGGCTCGATCCTTTCGCCGCCTCAGCGCACGGGCGCTTCTCCGCTGATTGGAGCGCTCATTCGAAGGCCTATGTCGACTCAGCGCTCGCGCTGCGGAGCAAGGGCTTTCTCGGACCGCTCCTGACGGCCGACGCGCGCGCCGTCCATGCGGCCGGCGGAACTCCGGCGCAAGAGCTTGCCTTTGCGTTCGCGGCCGCAGTCAGCCTGTTGCGACTGGTTGAAGGGACGGGGGCGTCGCTTCGCGAAGCGCGCGCGCTCATCGCGTTCCGGCTGGCGGCCGACGCGGACGAACTGGCGACATTGTCGAAATTCCGCGCGTTGCGCATCGCCTGGTCGCAGATCGAGGAAGCCTGTGGCCTCGAGCCTCGCGTGGCTCATGTGCAGGCGGAGAGCGCCTGGCGCATGATGACGGCGCGCGATCCTTATGTGAATGTGATGCGCGGCGCGGCGGCGGCGTTTTCGGCCGGCCTCGGCGGGGCCGACAGCATCAGCGTGTTGCCGCACACTCTGGCCGCAGGCCTTCCTGATAGCCTCGCGCGGCGTCTCGCCCGCAACGCCCAGCTCATTCTCTTGCGCGAATCCAACCTCGGATTTGTGAGGGATCCCGCCGCCGGCGCCGGGGCGTTCGAGGCGCTGACCCAGGCGCTTTGCGACAAGGCCTGGCGGCTCTTTCAGGAGATCGAAACTAAGGGTGGCCTGGCGTCGGCGCTCGCCAACGGCGCGTTTCAGGGACACGTCGCCGCGAGCGCCGCGGCGCTGGCCCGAAACGTCGGTTGCCTGAAGGCGCCGATCACCGGCGTCAGCGCCCACGCCGATCTCGCCGAGCGGTCGGTCGAGGTTGCCGCGGGCGCGCCTGAGCGCGAGGCGTTTGCTGTCGCGGTCGGAGGCCTCGCGCCTATTCGCCTTGCCGAGCCGTTCGAGCATTTGCGCGATCTGTCCGACGGCTTATTAGAGGACACTGGCGCGCGGCCGAGGGTTTATCTCGCTGCGCTAGGGCCAGAGTCCAGGCACCGCCGTCGAGTCCAGTTTATGCGCGAGTGGCTGGAGGTTGGCGGTTTCGAAACGATCTACGATGGCGAGACGGCGACGGCCGAAGAGGCTGTCGAACGACTGGAGGCCAGCGGCGCGCCCCTGGTTTGCCTGTGCGGAACTGACGAGGCCTATGCAGGACAGGCGGAAATCTTCGCGAGAGAGTTCAAGGCTTCGGGCGTGAAGGGTGTTGCGCTCGCAGGCCGGCCAGGCGATTTCGAGCGCGCGTGGCGCGCCGCAGGCGTCGATGAATTTATTTTCGCCGGTGGCGACGCCGTAGCGATGCTGCAAAGCCTCTATCGCCGCATCGGAGTCGCGACGACAGCTCCGGGAGCTATGGCGTCATGAGCCAAATTCCCGACTTCTCGACGGTTTCCGTCGCGATTCCATCGAAGCCGATCGACTCGGAAGAGAAGCGAATCTGGACGACGCCCGAAGGCATCGCCGTCAAGTCGCTCTACGGAGCGCACGATCGCGACGGGATTGATCTCTCGAGTGATTGGCCCGGCCTGCCGCCGTTTTTGCGAGGGCCGTATCCGACCATGTACCTCACCCAGCCCTGGACGGTGCGGCAATATGCCGGCTTCTCCACGGCCGAGGAATCGAACGCCTTTTATCGCGCCAACCTCGCTGGGGGTCAGAAAGGCCTCTCCATCGCGTTCGACCTGGCGACGCATCGCGGCTACGATTCAGACCATCCGCGCGTCGCCGGCGACGTCGGCATGGCCGGCGTCGCCATCGATTCCATCTATGACATGCGCACGCTGTTTTCCGGCATTCCGCTCGATTCGATGAGCGTGTCGATGACGATGAACGGCGCTGTGCTGCCGGTGATGGCGTTGTTCATTGTCGCCGCCGAGGAACAGGGCGTGCCGATGGCGGCTCTCTCGGGAACCATTCAGAACGACATTCTGAAAGAGTTCATGGTCCGCAACACATACATCTATCCGCCCGCCGCCTCGATGCGGATCGTCGCCGACATCTTTGCGTTCACCGCGGCGAATATGCCGAAGTTCAACTCGATTTCGATCTCCGGCTATCACATGCAGGAGGCGGGCGCGACGCAGGATCTCGAACTCGCCTACACGCTTGCCGACGGCCTCGAATATGTGCGCGCCGGCGTCTCGGCCGGAATGAGCATCGACGCGTTCGCTCCGCGACTATCGTTCTTCTGGGCGGTGGGCATGAATTTTTTCATGGAGGTCGCCAAGCTGCGCGCCGCGCGCAAGCTGTGGGCGGGCATCGTCAAGGGCTTCGGCCCGAAATCGGATAAATCGCTTGCTTTGCGGGCGCATTGTCAGACTTCCGGCTGGTCGTTGACCGCGCAAGACCCTTTCAACAATATCGTGCGCACACAAATCGAGGCGATGGCCGCCACGCAGGGGCACACGCAGTCGCTGCACACCAATGCGCTGGATGAGGCGCTGGCTTTGCCGACGCCTTTCTCGGCGCGCATCGCCCGCAACACTCAGCTTTTCCTCATCGAGGAGACGGGAACGACAAAGCTCATCGACGCCTGGGGCGGTTCTTATTACGTCGAGCGCCTCACCGCCGAACTCGCGGCGCGGGCGCAAGCGCACATCGATGAGATCGAGGGTCTCGGTGGGATGGCCAAGGCGATCGAGAGCGGCCTGCCGAAGCGCCGTATCGAAGAAGCGGCGGCGCGCACGCAGGCGCGCATCGATTCCGGCCGCCAGACCGTGATTGGCGTCAACATCTACACCCCGATCATCGAGCGAGACCTTCGCGTGCTGAAAGTCGACGCCGCGGCGGTCCGAGCGCGACAGATCGAAAAGCTTAAGCGACTCCGCGCCGAGCGGGACGAGGCGGCGACGCAAGCTGCGTTGGCGGCGCTCACCTCGGGCGCGCGGGGTCAGGCCAATCTCTTGCAACTCTCCGTTGAGGCGGCGCGGGCGAAGGCCACAGTCGGGGAAATCTCCCTGGCCCTGGAGAAGGCGTTCGACCGTCACGTTGCGGAAGTCCGCGCCATCTCCGGCGTTTATCTAGCCGAGTTCGGGACCCGCGGCGCAGGCTAACGACCGAGTGATCGCGATGACCCGCGCCTTCGCCGAGAACGAAGGCCACGCTCCGCGGATACTGGTCGCCAAGATGGGTCAGGATGGCCACGATCGTGGGCAGAAGATCATTGCCTCGGCCTTCGCGGATCTCGGCTTCGACGTCGAAATCGGACCCTTGTTTGCTACACCTGAGGAAGTGGCGGCGCGAGCGGCCAAAGGGCAGGTTCACATCGTCGGGGTCTCGTCGCTCGCCGCAGGCCACCTCGCGCTCGTGCCGGCCTTGAAGAAGGAACTCGGCAAGCTTGGACTTAACGATACGATGGTCGTTGTCGGCGGAGTTATTCCGAGTCAAGACTTCGCGGCCCTGCGCGAAGCCGGCGCGGACGCGATATTCCCGCCTGGCGCCGTCATCGCCGAGGCTGCGCAAGATCTGCTTGAGCGGCTGAACGAACGACTTGGTTACCGCCAGCGCGCACCTGTTTGAGGCGAGCGCGGCTCGCTGATCAGAGCGATTTCGCGGTTACGGAGCCGACCCAAATCCCAAATTGAGGCGGGTGACCGCGCGCACGGCCGTTTACTGCAGTCGAATGCCGTTACGCGCGCTGCGCCAAATTGGGACGACTGCTGCATTACGTCAACGGCGCCGCGTTTGCCCCTGCCTATCCCAGGTTGTTGTCGCCGACGGAGAGGCAGCGGGCGCCGCGATGGACCGCTTCATAGAGCAAATCGTGCGCCGGTCGATCCGCCATGCGCGGCTGATGTTGAGGCAAGGTTCTCACAATTGGCCTGTGGCGCGCCTGGCCTTGCGGAAGATTCTCGCCGACCTGGAGGAGAGAGCGCCGGATGACCCAAGCCTGCCGCAGCTTCGCGCTTTTATCGCCTCGAAAGACCGCGCTTGGTTGCGTCACATCCAATAGCATTTGTCTAAGGTTTTCTGGAATGTCCGGCGCGCCGGAGGCCTCAGTGGTTGGGGATCGCTTGACTTGTCCCAAGGAGTGCTGAAGGCTTATGCATCCACTAGGGAAACAGCATCGTCGCACTGCTCCGATTCCACTCGCTGACCTAGCGTTGATCGCGTGGGGGATCATTTGAGCGCGGGCCATGGGGGCCGGGTGCCCCGCGCCCAGAGCGACGCCATGGGTTCTCGCGCTTGCCAGGGAGGAGAGAATTGATGGCGGCGGCCGCGAACGGGCGGAGCGCGCGCGTGCGAAAGTTCATTACGCGCGGTGGTGTGGAGCTTCAGTTCACCGAACTCGGCTTCGGCGGAGCGCCGCTCGGCAATCTCTATCGACCCATGACGGAGAGAGAAGCGCGTGTGACGCTGGAGGCCGTCTGGGCGGCAGGCTGTCGATATTTCGACACCGCGCCGCTGTATGGCCTGGGACTTTCCGAGACCCGACTGAACGGTTTCCTGCGTCCAAAGCCGCGTGGCTCCTATTTGGTTTCCACCAAAGTCGGCCGGCTGCTCGATCTTTGTGAGCCCCAGAAACGCTCGGGTCAGGCGGCTTTTTTTGAAACGCCCTCGCGGCGGGAGCGCTTCGATTATTCTTATGACGGCGTGATGCGGTCGCTCGAGTTCTCGCTCGAACGTCTTGGTCTCGATCAGGTGGATATCGTTTACGGCCACGACGTCGATGTCGTCACCCACGGAAGCAAGGAAGCCGCGGATGTGCGCATTCAGGAATTCATGACTGGGGGCTATCGCGCTCTGGACAGATTGCGCGCGTCCGGAGCGGTCAAAGCAATCGGCGCCGGGATTAACGAATGGGAGATCGCCGAAAGGCTGGCGCGCCTTGGCGACTTCGACGTTTTCCTGTTGGCGGGCCGCTATACCCTTCTGGAACAGGAAGCGCTGACGAGTTTCTTGCCGCTCTGCGAGGAAAAGAAGATCGCGGTTGTGATTGGCGGCCCATTCAATTCCGGCATACTGGCGACGGGCGTGAAGGCCGACGCGCACTACAACTATGGGCCAGCGCCGGATGAGGTGAAGGATCGGGTGCTCCGAATCCAACATATATGCAAGAGTTTCAAAGTCGCGTTACCGGAAGCGGCGCTGCGTTTTCCGCTTGGTCATCCCGCAGTCGTCAGCGTCATAGCCGGCGCGCAACGCGCGAGCGAGGTCAAGCGGAATGCTGCAATGATGGGAGCAAAGCTGCCGGCTGCGCTCTGGCGCGCGCTAAAAACGGAGAAGCTGTTGCGCGAGGACGCACCGACGCCGCGTTGAGCGCAATATCCGTGCTTAGGAGAGGCCGTCGATCTCGCCATTGATGACGCGAATCCTCTCGGCGGCAGGGATGCGCGGCAATCCCGGCATCGTGCGGATGTCTCCCATCAGCACGACGACAAAGCCTGCGCCCGCACGGAGACGAACGTCGCGGATCCGTGGGACGTGGCCGCTGGGCGCGCCCATGAGAGAGGGATCGTCCGAAAACGAATATTGCGTCTTGGCGACGCATATCGGCAGCCGGCCCCAGCCTGCAGACTCGAGCTCGTCAAATTTCGCTTGCACCGACGCTTCCGCTGCTATGTCGGCGGCACCGTAAATCTCTCGCGCGATTGTTCGCGTCTTGTCCCATAAACTCATCTCGTCCCCGTACAGCGGCCGAAACTTCGCTTCGCCCGCATCCGCAAGCGCGGCCAGGACATGGGCGAGACCTTCGGCGCCTGCGCCGCCGCGAGCCCAATGATCGCAAACCACGGTCTTGACCGCGAACTCGCGGGCCACAGCGGTTTCGACGAATGCGAGTTCGGCCTTTGTGTCGCTCTCAAATCGGTTTATGGCGACGGCGACCGGGACTCCGAACTTTCGCAAATTGACGATATGACGAGCGAGGTTCGCGAGGCCGGCTTCGAGCGCCGGCAGGTTCTCCGCGGCAAGCGCGTCCTTGGCGACGCCGCCATGCATTTTGAGCGCGCGCACCGTAGCGACGAGCACCGTCGCCGCCGGCTTGAATCCCGCCTTGCGGCATTTGATGTCGAAGAATTTTTCGGCGCCGAGATCCGCGCCGAAGCCCGCTTCGGTGACCACGTAATCGGCGAGTTTGAGCGCCGCTCGCGTCGCCATCACCGAATTGCAGCCATGGGCGATGTTGGCGAACGGGCCTCCGTGCACCAGCGCGGGCGAAGCGTCGAGCGTTTGCACGAGGTTGGGCTTGAGCGCGTCCTTGAGCAGCGCAGTCATAGCGCCGGGCGCGTTGAGATCGGAGGCGGCGATTGGCCGCCTGTCTCTGGCCCAGCCAACCACCATGCGGCCGAGCTGCTCCTCGAGCTCCTCCAGGCTGGTTGCAAGGCAGAAGGCGGCCATAACCTCCGAGGCGACCGTAATGTCGAAACCATCCTCACGCGGAAAGCCGTTGCCCGCGCCAAGCCCGACAACGGTCTCGCGAAGCGCGCGGTCGTTCATATCGAGCACGCGGCGCCAGGCGACGCGCCGTTGATCGAGACGGAGCGCGTTGCCCCAATACATGTGATTGTCGATCATCGCCGCAAGCAGATTGTGCGCCGATGTGACGGCGTGAAAATCGCCGGTGAAATGGAGGTTGATCTCGTCCATCGGGACAACCTGGGCGTGGCCGCCGCCGGTTGCGCCCCCCTTCATCCCGAAGCTGGGCCCGAGCGAAGGCTCACGCAGGCAGATGATCGTTTTCCTGCCGATGCGATTGAGCGCGTCGCCGAGGCCGATGGTGGTGGTCGTCTTGCCCTCGCCCGCCGGGGTCGGGCTGATCGCGGTCACAAGAATGAGCTTCCCGTCCGGGCGGTTCGAGAGACTGCCAAGAAAATCATATTCGAGCTTGGCGATGAAGCGGCCGAAAGGGTGCAAGGCGGATTCGGGCGCGCAGATCTTCGCGGCGATCTCCGCGATCGGCTTCAGGCGCGAGGCTCGCGCGATTTCGATGTCAGACCCCATGAACCAACGCCTTCCCCCGGACCCGCCGCCCTCAAACGCCAGGTAACGAATCCTCTGCGCCGCTTCGTTTTGCAAGCGTGAATTGTGGCGGCGCTGATCGCCAGGGGGTATAACGGGCAGGCTTCTCATCGTCGCATCGCGGCGCTTGGCCAGGCTCCGCGCGCGAAGGAACGAGCCATGACAAAGCCGCGGCTCGCCGTGCTCACGGTGCTCAGTTTGGCCGCTTATCTGGGGCTTGCGATCGCCGGCGCAGGCGGCCCGAGGCGGTTCTTTTCGTATTCGCCGCTGACCGCGGCGGCCATAGTCACGATTGCACTCGGGTTCGCAGCCCTGTTCAGCGAGGGCCATATCGGCTCAGGCGTCAGGGAGGATCGGTCCAATCGTTGGGTGATCGCCGCGCTCGGCGTGCTCGGAGTCATCGACGCCTATTTGCCCGCCTATACGGATCGGATCGATTTCCTGACCTTCGGCGGCGAAGGGATCCGCTGGCTCGGTGTTCTCCTTTATACGGCCGGCGGCGTTCTTCGGCTTGCGCCGGTCTTCGTGCTTGGGCGCCGCTTCAGCGGACTGGTTGCGATCCAGCCTGAACATCGGTTGGTCACCCGCGGGCTTTACGGAATCATTCGCCACCCGAGCTATCTCGGTCTCTTCGTTCTCATGCTTGGCTGGGGGTTGGCGTTCCGCTCAGGGGTCGGGGTCGTCATCGCCATGTTGTCGCTCGGTGTCTTGCTCGGTCGCATTCGGGCTGAGGAGCGCCTTCTCAGCGAGACCTTCGGCGTCGAATACGACGCCTATCGGGCCCGCACTTCGCGTCTCATTCCTTACGTCTACTGAGCCGGTCCTAGCGGCGCGCGCTGTGCGCGGTTGCGTCGGGGCGAGGGCTTCCATAAACCTCCCTTGGCTTCCTGACGCCGATGAAAGATCTCCATGATCCGATCCGCCTTGATGACCGTGATGACCAGCGCCGCGATCAAGGCCGGTCGCGGTCTCAAACGTGATTTCGGCGAAGTCAGCGAACTGCAAGTGTCGATGAAGGGCCCAGGCGACTTTGTCAGTCTTGCCGACAAGCGCGCTGAGAAGACTCTTTATGAGGAGCTCGCCAAGGCGCGTCCCGGCTACGGCTTCGTCCTGGAGGAGAGTGGGCGCGTCGAGGGAACCGACAAGAGCCATACCTGGCATATCGATCCGCTCGATGCGACGACGAATTTCCTTCACGCCATTCCCTTGTTCGCGATCTCAATCGGGCTGGAGCGCGAGGGGCAGATTGTCGCCGGCGTCATCTACAATCCGGCCAACGACGACATGTATGTGACCGAGAAGGGTCAGGGCGCGTTCGGCGGCAATCGTCGCCTGCGTGTGGCGGGGCGCAGCGAGTTGTCGCAGGCGATCTTCGGTTGCGGCATTCCCCATCTCGGCAAGGCGGCGCAGCATCCTCGGTTTCGAGCCGAGCTTGCAACCGTGATGGCCCGCGTCGTCAATGTCCGGCGGATGGGCTGCGCCGCGCTCGATCTGGCCTATGTCGCAGCCGGCCGCTTCGACGCCTTCTGGGAGCGAGGGCTGAATTCCTGGGACATCGCAGCTGGCTCGCTCCTGATCCGCGAAGCCGGCGGCTTTGTGACCGGCGCCGACGGCGAGGCCGATTTCCTCGAGACTGGCTCCATCTGCTGCGGCAACGAGATCATGCATCGCGAGCTGCTCGGACTCTTGCGTGGGGCTGCTTAACTGCGCCATTGACGCTGCCCCGAGGTCGAAGTCGGCGGCGAGGTCTTGCGTCGTTCCGAGTTCGCAATTGCGCCCGGAAGAGGTCGCATGGCGCACGGCCTAGCACGGATTGAGAGGACTCTCCCCTGCAAAATAGCGGCGAACTTCTTCTGCCGCAGCTTCGGCAGCGAATTTCACCGTCTTGACCGATGCGCCCGCGATATGCGGCGTCAAGGTGACGTTATCGAGCTGAAGCAATTCCATGTTGGAGGGCGCTGGCTCGGTGGCGAAGGTTTCAATCGCGGCCCCGCGCAAATGCCGCCTCTTGAGCGCCTCCGTTAATGCTTCGTAGTCGACCATCGGCCCTCGGGCCGTATTCACGAAATATGGGCGCCTGGCTTCATCCGCTCGAATTGTTGTTGGCCAATGAACCCACGCGTCTCCTCGGTGACCCGCGCGTGCAGCGTTATTACATCGCTCTCGCGCAAGATCGTTTCAAGCGAGACCTGAACGACCCCATCTCGCAAATCCTCGGCCGAGAGCTGAACATAAGGGTCGCAGACGAGAGTCCGGCAGCCGAACGCCTTGAGGATGCGCACGACCTTGGTCCCTATATGGCCATAGCCGATCACGCCGACCGTCATTTCCGACAATTCCTCGCCGGTAAGATCGGCGCGCTAGAGGTCGCCCCGCCATTCGACGCGACGCAGGCTTTCATGCCCTTTCATTATGAGCCGAGTCTCGGCAAGGATGGCGCCGATGGTGAATTCGGCGACTGCGGACGCATTCCGTCCCGGAGTATCGGCGACGCGAATCTTGCGTTTGCGCGCCGCGGCCACGTCGATGTTCACCGGGCCCCCCGCGAGCGACGGCCATGAGCTGCAATCGGGGCAGCCGCTCGAGCACTCCGGCGGAGAAGGGTGCGAGATGGGTGACGGCGATCTCGGCGCCGTTCATATGCGCCACCACTTCGTCAGCCGCGCCCTGATATTCCTTCAGCCCCTCCATTCCCGGCTTAACATATCCATGCTCCATCGGCTCATCCGGCCAGGGCATCTCATGGGATCTGATCTCGGCAGTTTCTCCGCGCTTCCGCCGGATCGCTCTCTCAAACATGCATGGCAGCATGAAGCGATCACCGATGATGGAGATGATCGGCCTCGGACGCGCGAGGTCTCTGTTCAAGCGGCGTACTCCGGTCTGAGCGCGCTCGCTGTTATTTTTTTCTTGGCGTGAGATTTTTTTTCGTGATGCAATCGACGTGTCAGGAGATAAAGAGGCGGTGGCGCGCGACAGCAACGTAAGAGGGCGGATCAATGACAAGGGACGAAATGGATGAACGCTGCGGGACTCAATCAGGGCACGTCGGGCAACATTTCCGCCCGCTACAAGGACGTCCTGCTCATCACTCCGTCCGCCACGCCCTACGACGCCATGACGCCAGACACGATCGCCGCGATGCAGCTCGACGGAGAGTACGGCTCCTGGAGCGGACCGTTGAAACCATCGACGGAATGGCGGTTTCACTTCGACATCACCAAGTTGCGACCGGACGTTGGCGCGGTCGTGCATACGCATTCGACTTACGCGACCGTGCTCGCGATAGCCCGCAAAGAGATACCGGCGTGTCACTATATGATCGCGGCCTTCGGGGGAGCAACGATTCGCTGCGCTGGCTATGCCCGCTACGGAACGAAGGAACTATCGGACCTCGCCCTGAAAGCCCTCGAGGGACGAAACGGCTGCCTGCTCGCCAATCATGGCATGCTCGCGCTCGGCGCCAACTTGGAGAAGGCGATGTGGTTCGCGGTCGAACTCGAGACGATCGCGCGGCAATATTAGCGGCAATATTATCTGTCGCTCGCGCTCGGCGATCCGTTCATCCTGACCAATGAGCAGATCGCTGAAACCGCGCGCGGTTTTGCAACCTACGGCCCTCAGAACCCGCCGCGCGCAAAAATTGCGGCGCGCACGGGGCGAAGGTAGAGTTGGCTAATAGCCAGGGCGACCGGTCAATTGGCCCCGAAGAGCGTCCAACGTGTCGGGCGCGCCGGCGAAAACGAGCCCAGCGTCGAGAGCGAACTGCACTTGGATCGAACCGCGATCGTCATTGCGAGCGAAGCGAAGCAATCCAGGAGTCGTCAGCTACCTTACGGCCCTCTGGATCGCGGCGTCGCCATAGCCCGTCGAAAGACAGGCGTCTTTCGACGTCCTACGGCTCCTCGCAATGACGATTCCATCCAAATGAAAGTGTGAGTTTTTGATTTGCGATGGTACCGCCACCCCGGCTCGAACGGGGGACCTCTAGATCCACAATCTAGTCGGCAAGCGCGACAGAGGCCGACAAATCTAAACACGTCGCTCCTAACATCGCCTTATTTTCCTTGCTATACGCCCTATCTTCCGCTAATGTCGCCGACAAAGGGTAACAGCGCAAGACGCCGACTTTGCGTTACCCTCAGAGAGGCTGGGTAACATGCTTACGGACCTCAAGATCAAAAATCTGCCGATCCCCGATAAGCGCCAGGAGGCGCCCGACGGCAAGATCAGCGGCCTTTATCTCGTCGTTCAGCCAACGGGCGCAAAGAGTTGGGCGGTTCGCTACCGCGCAGATGGCAAACCTCGAAAGCTGACGCTCGGCGCCTATCCAAATATCGACCTCGCCACGGCCCGCCGAAGGGCGCAGGAAGTCCTTGGCGAGGTGGCTGGCGGCAAGGATCCGGCGACAGCAAAGAAGGACGCCAGGCACGCCCGCAAGACCGAGCGTGAGGCGGAGGACAGGCGGTTCAATAAGGTCGCAACGTCTTATGTCGACCGATACGTGAAGCGCGAGGTCGGCGCCGCATGGGGCAAGGAAATCGAGCGCCAATTCCGCGTGGAAATTCATCCGAAGCTCGGACACAAACACATCGGAGCGATCACTAAGTCTGACGTTCTCGACCTGCTTGATGAGATCGTCGATCGGGGCTCGCCGATCACGGCCAATCGCGTACACGCGACGCTGAGGCAATTGTTCAATTGGGCGCTCGACCGAGACATGATCAAGACGTCGCCGATGCCGAAGAGCGCGCCGGCGCCGGAACAAGCTCGTGATCGCGTCTTGCGCGACGACGAAATCCGCATTGTGTGGCGAGCTTTAGAGTTGATCGGTTGGCCGTTCGGCGAGATCGGTAAGCTCTTGCTGCTGACAGGCGCGCGGCGCGATGAGATCGCCGCAGGAACATGGGCCGAAATCGACCTCGACGCGAGGACATGGACGATCCCGGCGGCGAGGACCAAGAACGGAGAAGCACACGAAATTCCGCTGAGCCATACGGCGGTCGAGATTCTCAAGGATCTGCCTCGAATTGCCGGCAAGTCGGGATTCGTTTTCACGACCACGGGCCAATCGTCCGTTTCCGGCTTCTCAAAGGCCAAACGAGCGATCGATGCTGCGGCGGTCGAGATCCTCAAAGAAGATCGCGGCGTCGCGGCTCTGTTACATTGGACGCTGCACGATTTGCGCCGCACCGTTGCCACAAACCTTCAACAGCTCGGCGTGCGGCTTGAAGTGACTGAAGCCGTCCTCGGCCATATTTCAGGCAGCCGCGCTGGAATCGTCGGCGTCTACCAACGGTACAAGTACACGGCCGAGAAGCGCCAGGCCCTCGACCAATGGGCGCGCCGGCTTGATGCGATCGTCAACGGTCGCCAAGCCGAGAACGTCGTCGAGCTCGCGACCGCAAGGGGGTGATGACGCTCGTGACCGATCCAGTCAAGACGCATGACCGCGATGAAATGCTCGCCAGGCTGCGCAATAGAAAGTCGCCGGCGACGCCGGAAAGCGATGGGGCTGCCGAGAGAGCGGCGCGGCGTGACGCTGAAATCGCGGCGATCAGAGTGGCCGCGGCTCCGCATATATCCGACCGGGATTTCATCGCCGCCAAAAGGGCCGAAGTCGACAGGTTGGAAGCGCTTGCGAGCGGAATTTTAGAGGCCAACGCGCGCGGCGAGGACGAGACCGAGGAGGAGGAAGACCATTGGCGCGAGTTGGCGCGCACAGCGCGTCAGATGCGGCCGCTGCTCGAAGCACTTGAGCGCGCAGAAGCGACCGAGCCTGGCTTTGAACCCTATCGGGAGGGCTTCGATTTCCGGCTTGTCGAGGCCATGACGAAGGTCAGCGAATTGTGCTCGTTCCTACGTGTGCAAACGCTTCGCCAACGGAAAACGGCGCGCAAATCTCGCCCGAATGCGGAGAGCCCTTTTATGAAATTCTTTGTCGGCCATCTCAAGCGGAATCCAGACGCCACCGCGAAAGAGATTGAGGCCGCGCTTGTGAACGACACGAGTGGCGAATTTGAACTTTCGAGTGATGGGTTGAGGATTCTCACAACTGAACCCCTCGCGTTGGCCCAGAAGTCCAGCAAGGCCGTCAAGCGCATCCGGACGCGCAAACTTAAGATTTCGAGCATTCCCTCCCAGGTGACAAAGGCGAGGGCCAAGGCGCCGAAAAAAATTATTTGCCGCTAACCGGTTGGCGGAAAAAACGCATGGGACAACCGCCTCGTCTCATCTTCACGACGAGGTATCCCATGTCTGCGACAGTCCCTTCCATAGTCTATCAAGGACCGCGCCGGTTCGTTTTGCGTAGTGCGAAAGACAAGTACATTGCTGAGCTCGCCGGGATTCCGTACGACCCGCTTCCTGGGTCGGATATCCTTATTCCAATTAAGAAATTCGCGGCTGAGCTAGGCGTCAGCGTCCGCACGGTCGAGCGCCGACTCGTCGATGCCAGCAAGGCGGCAGAAGACGCCGAACAGGCCTCTGCCGAAAAATGAGCCCCGCGGCCGAGACCGCGGGGCGCAGCGTATTCCAGTTCAAGCGACGGTCCTGGAAGTACGCGCTGCACGCTTTCTGGTCAAGGCCGCTCCCCTAAGAGATGGAGCGCATCAATGCGAGGAATTGCGTCCGGTTGCCTTAGCGGCCAACCAATCGAAAAGACCAGCAAAGCGGGAAAACCCTATACCCTGGCGACGATCGTCGAAAAGATCGGCGACAAGAAGCGCTGGATTAAGGCGTTCATCTTCAGCGAATCGGCGTGCGAGGAAGTCCGGCGCTTATCCGATGGCGATCCGATCGCGGTCGCCGGCGAGATCGACGCCTCCGTCTATCAACCCGACAGCGGCGACGCGCGGGTGAATTGGTCGATCGTGGTCGACGGAGTGGTCAGCGCGCGCCGCAAACCGAAAGCTAAGCGCGCTGATGAGCCGGGCGCTGAGACGTTCCGCCCATTGGGCGCGCGGTCTGCGGCCAATGGCAAGACTTCACGCCGAGCGGTCATGGGCGGCGCCGCGGCCTGGCGGATATGCTCCGCTCGACGATTCGATCCCATTCGGCCCCGAGTGGCGTTGATGGATTCCGAGCTTCCGTCGCTCATGACCGACGCCGAGGAGGTCGCGCGTCCCGGCGCTTGCATCTCTGTCGACGACTTTCACGCCTTCATGCCGACCCACGGTTACATTTTCGCTCCTACAGGCGCAATATGGCCGGCGAGCTCGGTCAACGCACGCATCGCGCCAATCGAGGACAACGGAAAATCGGTGCCGGCCGCCACATGGCTGGATCGGCACCGGTATGTCGAGCAAATGACATGGGCGCCAGGCGAGCCAACCGTGATCCGCAACCGCCTCATTGCGGGCGGGGGTTGGACTAAGCACGAAGGGGCGCGATGCTTCAACCTATATCGTGGGCCGGAGATCGCCCACGGCGACGCTGCCAAAGCCGGCCCCTGGCTCGACCATGTGCGGAAGGTTTATCCCGACAACGATGACCACATAATCGGTTGGCTTGCCCATCGCGTTCAACGTCCGCTTGAGAAGATCAATCACGCGCTCATGCTCGGCGGCGCGCAAGGCATCGGAAAGGATACGCTACTCGAACCGGCCAAGCGCGCGGTCGGACCCTGGAATTTCTCGGAAGTGTCGCCGAAAAACGCCCTCGGTCGCTTCAATGGCTTCCTCAAGGCCACGATCCTTCGAGTGAACGAAGCGCACGACTTAGGCGATTTCGATCGCTTCTCTTTCTACGACGCCATGAAATCGTTCACCGCGGCGCCACCCGACGTCCTGCGAATAGATGAGAAGAACCTGCGGGAGTACAGCATCCCCAACTGCTGTGGCGTGATCATAACGAGCAATCACAAAACCGACGGTCTCTATCTGCCGGCGGACGATCGACGCCATTTCGTGGCTTGGTCCGATCTGACGAAGGAAGACTTCACGCCTGAATACTGGAATGCTCTCTGGCGCTGGTACGAGTTCGGGCGGTTTCGGACATGTCGCCGCCTACCTTGCAACGCTCAATCTCTCCGCCTTCGATCCCAAGGCGCCGCCGCCGAAGACCGAAGCCTTTTGGGATATTGTCGGAGCAAATCGCTCCCAAGAGGACGCGGAACTCGCCGACATCATCGATCATCTCGGCAATCCGGCCGCGCTCACCATTGATCGAATCGCCAAATCCGCAGATGGCGAACTTGCCGCATGGCTCCGCGACCGCAAGAGCCGCCGCCAAATCCCGCACCGGCTCGAACAGTGCGACTATGTTCCGGTTCGCAACAGTTACGCCAAGGACGGCCTATGGAAACTGGAAGGGCGCCGGCAGGCGGTTTACGCCAAGCGATCCCTGTCGCTGCGAGATCGGCTCCAAGCAGCGCAGGGACTAGCCGATGCGTTCCAGCCTGAGCCCGAGCCTGCTTTCTGATGGCTGCGTCAGCTTTATCATACACGCCTGCTAAACGCCGCCGGTCGACCAAGGTCGAGATGCAGGCACGGTGGACCGCTCTGTACTCCATTGTCGACGAGCAGAAGCCGATGACAGTTCGGCAGGTGTTCTATCAAGCGACCGTCCGCGGCCTCATCCCGAAGACGGAAAACGGCTATCAAATGGTGACGACAGCTCTGGCCGACATGCGGCGCGACGGGTTGCTTCCCTTCGATTGGATCGCCGATGCGACTAGGTGGATGCGCCGGCCAAGGGCCTATTCCAACATCGCCCACGCTCTAGCCGAGACCGCGAAATTCTACCGCCGCCGCTTATGGGATGACGCCGACGCCTATGTTGAAATCTGGATCGAGAAAGACGCGCTGACGGGCGTCATCGATGTGGTGACGAGCGACTACGATGTGCCGTTGATGTCGGCAAAGGGCTACCCCTCGCTGTCCTTCCTTCATTCGGCCGCCGAGCAGATGGCGCGGGAGAAACGCCCGTGCTTCATTTATCAGTTCGGCGATCATGACCCGTCCGGAGTTGACGCCGCCCGTGCGATCGAGCAAAGCCTTAGAGACATGGCGCCGCGCGCGGAGATTCATTTTGAGCGCCGGGCCGTGACGCCTGCCCAGATTGACGCCTGGCGTTTGCCCTCACGTCCGACCAAGGCGAGCGATCCGCGTTCGAAAAAGTGGACGGGCGGCGCATCCGTTGAACTCGACGCCATTGATCCGGAAACCCTTCGCGGCTTGGTCCGCACCTGCATCGAGCAGCATGTCGACCGTCGAAAGCTGACAACGTTGCTCGTCGCAGAGGAAAGCGAGCGAGAGCAACTGGCGATGTTCGCCCGTGAAGCCCGTGACGCACTTTGAGGCCGGAGCCGCCCCCAAAGAGCCAGCCGAGAGAGAGGGGCAACTGCCGCAGAGCGTTACAGGCCGCCGCAACGCCGCTCAGCACCTCGCCCTGGGATCTGTCCCTCACGACCCTGGCTAGTCAGTGAATCAGCGAAGTCAGTGATCCACCATCCGCACCCTCAGACCTCTCCGCCTCTTCTCAAGTCTCAATAGAGGCCTGCGATCGCGAGCGCGCACGCGCGCGAGGCGCGAGGCGCGAGGGGGCGCGTAGGAAGGGGATAGGAAATCACTGACCTCACCAACTCACTGACCACTGACCACCGGGGCTGAGCGGGCGAATTTTCCGCCGTGCTTGTTTCGAACCCGTCGGCAGCGTTTGTCTGGTCCTATCCGACAGAGCGCTAGATTTGCAATCTAACGATTCCACGAAGAAACTCGTTATGTGTCAATGTGTCGTGCTCTGTCGGTCTGGACAGGGTAACGTCTGGGGAACATAATGTCGGCATGGACATTGCGCCGTCGTTTTCCTCTCCTCGACCGGCTGAAGGATCGTCCGCCGATCGCCCGTCGATCGTCGCGCCGTCTCAGACGACTCGCTCCCGCATCACCAACGGGAAGCAATTGCTCGCCAACATCGACGGCCGTTCGGCCGAGGCTCGGCGCTACAAGGATTTGTGTTCGGCGTTTGCGGATGATTGCGGCGGCGCGTCGGCCTTGACGGAGGGGCAGAGGGCGTTGGTGCGGTCGGCTGCGGCCTTGAGCATTCAATCCGAAAAGCTTCAGGGCGCGATGATTCGCGGCGAAACCGTCAGCGATGAGCAACTGACGAGGGTCGCAAACAGCCTGGCGCGCACGCTTCAGCGGCTGGGTCTGAAGAAAGCCGTGCCAGCGAAGCCGGCAAGCCCACTCGCGGCGCACTTCGCTCAGCCTCCGAGGGCCGTGGGCACGTGAAGCTTCGCAAGCTCATCACCATGCGGGAGGCTTTGGAGAGCGCCTCCTATTTCGGAATGCTGCTTGCGGGCGATAGCTGGCGGGCCTGGCGCGTTCTTCTGGTCGCTATCGTCGGCGAGGAACTCACGGAGGACGAGCGCGAGACCTTCAAAGCCCTCACAGGCCGCGATAGCGAGCCGCTGGCGCCCGTCGAGGAGTTTTGGGCAATCGTCGGCCGCAGAGGCGGTAAGACGCGCGCTACGGCCATCCTAGCGGCCTATCTGGGGGCCTGCGTTGATCACAGGGGAAGCCTGGCTCCTGGCGAGCGCGGCGTGATCCCGTTGCTGGCGGCGAGCGTGCAACAAGCCGCCTCGGCCTTCGCCTTCGTCGAGGGCGTCTTTGCGGTCGCGCCGAATCTCAAAGACCTTGTCGACGGGGCGACGTCCGACACGCTGAGCCTGACGACGGGGATCGATATCTCAGTCCGGCCGGCTTCGTTCCGAACAATTCGCGGCATCACAGCGGTTGCGGCGATTGCCGATGAAATCGCATTCTGGCGCAGCGACGACAGCGCGAACCCGGACAAAGAAATCCTCAAGGCCCTTCGTCCGTCACTTGCGACGACCGGCGGTCCGTTGATCGCGATCTCATCGCCGCATGCGAAGAGAGGCGAGCTTTACGGGACGTTTAAGCGCCATTTCGGTTCGACCGGTCATCCCTTGATCTTGGTGGCTAAGGCGCCAAGCCGGACGATGAATCCGACGCTATCACAGCGTGTCATTGATCGGGCCACTGAGGAAGATCCGGAAGCTGCTAGCGCAGAATATGGGGCAGAGTTCCGCGGCGATCTCGAAATCTTCGTCTCACGCGAGATGATGGAGGCCTGCATTTCGAGAGGCGTGACGGTGCGAGCGCCGTTGAATGGTGTGGGCCGCTTCGGCTTCGTCGATCCGTCTGGCGGGTCGAATAATTCCATGACGATGGCGGTGGCCCACCGCGAGGGCGAAAAGATCGTCCTCGATTGCGTCGCCGAGCGAAAAGCGCCGTTTTCGCCCGACAGCGTCGTCGCCGAGTTTGCCGAGACGCTGAAGTCCTATCGCGTCGCTACAGTTCGGTCAGATCGCTATGCCGGCGAGTGGCCGAAAGAGCGCTTCTCTGTGCACGGAATCACGTGTCTTCCGGCCGAGATGAATCGGAGCGAACTCTATCTCGCGTTCTTGCCGCTATTGAATTCCGGGCGTCTGGATCTTCTCGATCATCCGCGGATGGTTTCGCAATTCGTTGGCCTTGAGCGGCGAACTAGCCGAGCGGGCAAGGACAGCGTCGACCATCCGCCTGGCTGGCATGATGACGTTGCGAACGCGGTTGCGGGCGTGTGCGCGCTCGCGGCGGGCCAACCGGGTCCGATGGCGATCAGCGATGAGCTGCTGCAATGGGCTCGAACGCCTGGGCGACATCATTCGACATCGTCGGCATTCGCGAGTTCGCCACGTTTTTGGTTGCCCGATTCGGGGCCTGGAATTCGCTAAGAGAGGAAACACGATGAAAAGAGATCTACGACCGATTGTTCACGGGCGGCATTCGTGGCGTGGCGCGCGTGACAACGACCCGATCGAGGCGCGTGCGGCGCTTGAGGGCCACCTTCGGCGATCGATGGGCGCCGATAACTACGCCCAGGCGTGCGATCTTTTGAACACTTACGTCAACGGGCTCCTGGGTCTAGGCGCCGGCGAGGACGACACCCCGTCATCGCTGCGCCCTGATGCGTTCACCGAAAAGCAGAGACGCGTCGGCTTCACGGGCGATCGCTCCCCCTCCCGCGGCGGCGAGAGCGAGTTCACCAGGCTGTTCGGCGACTGCCCGGCGCCACTTAGGTTGTGATGAGGTTCGAAAATGCGACGACTTAATTTTGACGACGAACCATCTGCGTCGCAAGAGGAACGCGCGCGTAGACGCGAAGCCATCGACGATCTCATTGACGATCATGTCGAAGACGAGGGCGCTCGCGAGCAGTTCCGCCTAAAGCTCGACGCGTTAATTCGGGCATGCTTACCGGAGCCCGAAGGCGGGATGAGTCAAGAGGGCTCGCTTGAGCAGGCTTCCGACGCGAGCATCGACGCGATCGTTCGTCGGGTGATCGATCCCTCGATGAGCCGTTTAAATTCATTGACGCGCGGCGTTCGAAATCCGAGCGAGTACGTGCGGTGAATGAGGTTTCGCCCGGGAAGCTTGGTCGCGCTTGCCCCCCGGGCGAGACGCCAATTGCCGGCTGCGGCGCAAAACGTCCGGCGCGTCTCGTCTCTTCACGCTGGCGAGGCGTTTGCGACCCCGCCGCTCGGTTCGCTCCTATGACCGGGCGGCGGGCTTTTCTTGAGGAGATTGATTGATGACGACAAAATTGAGCGGCCCGCGCGAAGCATTGCGGCAGGCGATCGAGGCGCACGCCGAGACGGCGGCGCACGTAGCAAAGCTACAGGCCTCGTCGGAGCGCATTCAAGATCAACTGTATGCGGCTCAGGGGCATATCGAGTTGGCGCGGGAGGCGGACGAGGCCGAGCAGGCGGAGCGCGTTAGAGCCGTGGTGTCTGGCGGCGAGGTCATGGAGTTGACGAGGGCCGACCCCGGCGCCGTACGCGAGGTTGAGCGGACCATCGCGGCGTGCAAATCCGCGTTGGCCATTTGCAGGACCGAGGCCGCCGCGGCCGAGACCGAGTTGGGCTACAAGACCCTGCGCGTTCGCTCTCTGGCCGGCGAGGTTCTGGCGCCGAAGTTTGGCGAAATCCTCCTCGAGGCTGAGGCGCTGCATCACGCTCTTGCTGGCAAACTTGCGACCTTGTCTTTCCTACAGGGATCCCTGGTGGCTGGCATGCCGGAGATCCTTCGCTTCCGCGCTCTGATGCATCAACTTCTCGCGGACCAGAACCATGAGGCTGTCGCGCCCTGGAAGGCAACATACGACGCGCTCACGCGCGACGCGGGCACGGAGTTGCCTCGATAAGTCGCGCCGGAAGCGCGCCAGCCGATCCCGGCCGCACCCGGACGGCTCGAGCGCTTCGACTACGAGTATCGCCGCAACGGCGCCGTCAATCTCTTCGTCTTCGTCGCTGCCCATCGCTCTTGGCGCAGAGTCAAGGTCACTGATCGTCGCACCGCTGACGACTTCGCCCTTTGCATGTTGGGTCGCCATTATTCCGCCATTGCCAGCCCGGGTCTCGCGTGCGCGTTGCGTGCGTGGAGCAATGGGTCGGCAAGGCAGATCATGGCCCGGCGAGGAGGGAAGTGGCTTGGTTCAAGCCGCTTCGACCTTGACGCCATCGCACAGTCAGCGCACGCTAGCGCCGTTGCTATTCGGCTTTTATCGTAACGAAGCCCGTATTCTGGGGGCTATCAATGCGCCGAAATCGCCGCCATCGCTTGGCCTCGCTGGAAGGTGTGGCTTATTGTACTCGACATAGTCGTGCTCGGCACGCTTCTCGCCGCGGCGTCCTTTTTCGCGGATGATGTGGCGCCGGTGGCGGTGGTCGCGCGCTGACGCCCTTTGAGCCTTCGTTTTATATTATAAAATCTGGCGCGACGCCCGTGCCGAAGATCTTGGCGACGTCAGACGGTCGCTGGCCTCTCATCCAGCCCCACGAGCCTGCAGGCGAAGATGATCGCGACCGAGCCCACCGTCGGCCAGGGCGAGGTCCTGAGCCGGCTCGTCAACCTCCAGCGGCGAACGATGACCGAACTCAAGGCCGCCGCGCCGGTGAAGAAGCAAACGACCGTCCATGACTACATACGAGAAAAATACGGAAATGACTAAGCGGCCCGCCTCAGCCGATATTTGCCCAGTAAGGACAGTGCGACACTGCGCCGCGACGGGGAGCAGGCGAGTAGGGCAACTTTCGCGCCATTTTTGTTTTGGAGGGCCACCACGGCTTTGGCATGTTAAGTGCCTGTCGCAGGACCCTCCTCGACGTACCTCCTGGGGGCATGGCCTCGCCCGGCTATCTTCCGAGGCGGGCCGGGCCCTTTAGTTCTTGATCCGTTCTCATCGTCCGGCTTTCGTCCGGCCATGCCCGACCAGGACGAGAAACTCTCACGTCTGCCGATCCCGAAGACATCGCCGCGTCGATCGCCTTCGCGCTCATGTTCTCCGGCCGGAAAACGTGCGAGCGGGCCTACTCGTGCTCGCAATCCTCTTGGGCGGCGCATTCATATTCCTGTTCGCCCTATTATGTACCATCCGGATGGGACCGGTCTTTGCGATGGCCGCGAATTTCATTGGCGCGCCTGTCGTCGCCCTTTTAAAGACGCGGCAGGAGGCGCTGGAAGCCGCTGACAGATATTGGGTCGTAGACGCCTCGTCGAGCGACGAAGCTCGTGGCAACGCGATAAGGGCGCTCAACGACGCGGCCACGGCTCTCGCAGGGTGCGTCTTGGCGGACGACATCGCGGTCCGAAAATATGCGAGTGGCTCGGCTGGGACCTTGAGCTGGCGGCGAGGTACCTGCGTGGGTTAGCGGAAGGCGTGCGAGGGGAATATTCAATTTCGTACGAAGAACGAGAGCTCACTTGCGACGCGCTGTTCTGGGCGCTCGGGTCGACGCGTGACTTTGTTCCGCCGAAATAGCCGCAGCCACGCAGGCGATGGCAGAGCATCCCCTTTGTGCGCGACTTCTTCGAGCCCTACGCCGCCCGGGCGAGAGCTACAGCGACGTGATCATCCGCGTCGCGGGGATGACCCTAAAGGCTTCACCGCAGGATGGGGATAGGCGGCGGGGCGCAATTGTACGCTGTCGCGCCAAATTGTCTCCATCTACTTCAGCTTGGCTCCCCTTGCGCCTCCACCGCCAAACGTTCTAGTTCTTCGAAAATCCGAGTAGAATTAGCTTCCTTTCGCAGGACGTATACAAATGGCACGATCTGCTTAAACCTAATATACAAGCTTGACCTTGCAAATGACAACAAGATTTTCTTATCGATGAGACCTTGTTTAACATTTATCGCAATATATTCGCACCGGTTTAGAGAAGCGGCGTCGACTTCACGAACGGGGATAGGCCGGGTGTGAGGCTGAGGAAGGGAAGCTGATGGCGAGGATTCAAGTTATGAGCCTTCGCGAGGAATACGGAGATAAAATCAATGACCAAGGTTACCGTAGTGGTAAGAGAAGTAGGAAAGCTTAAGCCGGACTTTAGTCTAGATTTCCGATTTACCGGAGATTCCCTCCGTTGGAAGCTATATTTCCATTCAGAGACCAGAACACGAGGCTGATTGGGGAGAAGATGTAATTGTCCGCAAGATTTGGTGGCGACTGAAGCACCCAGAGACGTCCGCTTCTGCCTCCAATCCTCCGAAGTTCGGAACGCCGCGCCAAATCATAGTCGAATGCGATGTGGCCACGAGTTCATGGTCAAAGTGATAGCTGGTTGGAACTCGCTAAGGCGGCGCGAACTCGGGGTTTGATCGTTGAAGAGTTTGAGGTGGACCGGTTGAACATGAACATGCGAGAAAGATCGAAACATTAAAGCATAGCGTGAGAGAGGCCGGGAGCCGCGTACTTGGGGGTGCTAAATGAGCCCGTCCACTCACCTTTATCCGCATTTCGACGCAACCCTAGTGGTTCAAATCAAACGCTTGGTACCCGGCAGGCGCTGTCGGGATCAGTGCAAGTGCCGAGCCGGTCGCACCCGGCTAACTGACATCAGATCAGCCGAGCGTGACATCGGCTGCCACGCTATTTCTCGAACCAGTATTCGCCGTTCCCGGAGAAGCGATTGCTTGTGGGTTTCGACTCGCCCTTCGCCCAATCGACGACGGTATGGCCGCGGCTGATTCCGCGAACCGTCTGGTAGCGGCCGGTGCCGCCGGTCCATGTTGCGACGGTGTCGGTCGTGGTCTTCGTCGAGCCGTCATCGGCGGTTGTGGTCTCGGTCGTCCCGGAAAACTCCTGATAAATCTTGTCGCCATTTTCGAGGATCGTGACCGCGTATCCCCATGTATGGCCGTTGCGGTCGCGGTAATCCCGATATCCGTGACTCCAGCTCTCCTTATCCTTCAGGCCCTCGCAATTCGGTTTGGCGTTCGGTCCGGCTACGCTATGAATCTCGTACACGCCAACGATATGGCCGGGCGTGTCTCCGACGTCGATATTAAGCTGCTGTGGGTACGACGCTACGGTACCGGAGTCGCTGTCGGACGACCACTTGCACCGCTCCTGAGCCGCCCCTGGTGCGGTAAGTAGCGGCACAATGAGTACGGCCGCTACGGCTGGGATGAACAGTGCTCGCATGGCGACCTCACGTGGTCAACTTGGACGCCCGCTTGTGCGCCTCACCTGGATGAATGCGCCAAAGCGTTACCCGCACCAGATAGTGAATCCGCCAAGCCAAGACAGCAATGGGGAGAACTACCCAGTCCTGATCACGGCGTTATACCCGGCCAGACTGACCCTGGTAATCGGCTAGGACGCCAGCCCAGGCGGACTCAAATGTCAGGTTCCATCCACTAGACGCTACGAAGGCAGCGCAGGCGCTTATCGCCGCGTCGGCTTGGCGCCTCGGGCTGGCTTCGGTTGCGTCTTCTGAAGTGCTGTTGGCTCTGAAGCCGCCTCGAGCCGCGCCAGCGCCGCGCGCAGCAGATCAAGGCGCGGAGCGTGAGGATATCGGTCGTCGGCGATGACGCGCCGGATCGCCGCCGTTACCGCTGCGTACTCGTCGTGGGAAAGATGAACTATCGGCACGGTCCGATAATAATTGGCCGACATTTGTCCAGCAAGGAGAGGGCGACAATGCCCCGTGACGGCGAGCAGGCGAGTAGGGCAACTTTCGCGCCCTTTTTGTTTTGGAGGGCGGTCACGGCTTTGGCACGTTAAGTGCGTGTCGCAGGGAGCTCCTCGATGTACCTTCCTGGGGGCAGGACCTCGTCCGGTTGTCTTCCGGGGCGGGCGGGGCCCTTTAGTTCTTGATCCGTTCTCATGAGCGCGCTACCTTCGCCTGATGCCGAAAGACGCCTTCACCCTGTTGGACGTTCGGGAGCCGACCTTGAGGCCGCCCTCCGCGTCGACGCCGAGCGCCTGATAGCCGCGTATGTCGCACCGGAGTCGGATAGGGAGGCTATCGTCAACGAGCTTATCCGGTTATTCGACGGGCCGGCGCAGCGCGAAGCGCAGCGGCTGGTGACGGAAGCGCTGGGTGAGGGTTGGTGGGAGCATCGTTCGTAAAACTGCGCTCGTCTTCCGGGACAAAGGTCGCGTCGAGATCCGCAAGGGGATGCGGGTCGAAAGCGCTGCGCCCTGACCGTCCAATGTCAGTCGTCGAAAAGATACTCAAGGTCAGGGCGACGTTCGATTATCGCTCGCGCTCGCTCTTGGAGATTGGCTTGTATTCGTTCCAGGAACGGAGTCCCGCCCCGCACCTGCGTGCCTTGTTTCAAGGCAACTTCATCCGTAGCGTCCCTAAGCTCGGGGTGCTGCTCTAGGACCGAGTTGATCTTCTGTCTAAGGCGCGCGTTCTTGCGTCGCGACTCGTCGTTTAACAGGGCCTCCGGAGTTTCGAGGTGTTGGAGCAACTCAGGAGTCGTGCCCGCAACCTTGTCAGCGGCCGCGGAAGGATCAGGGGGCGGTTGCAACTCGGAGCTGGGGTTTTGCGGTATGTCAGGGAAATCGGGAGCCAGGATCGGCGGCCTAAGGGGCGGCGTGGAGCGGGGTCTACCGTAGTTTGGCTTAGGCATCGGGCGTGTCCTCAAGGCATGAGACTAACCAAGCTCGAACCTCGTTTGTTCCAGTGAGCTTTCTCGGCGCCGCTGAGGGCCGGCGCGCGCGCTTGTTAGGGGCGCCGCTGCGCTACGCGGAGAAGCGCAGCGCCATTAGATCGCGGAATCGCTGCTGACTTTCTCGTCGTCGAGCACATGCGTCTTCTCGGCCGTCTCGCACAGCTGGTCGACCGTGATCGCATCGAGATTGGCGAGAAAGGTTTCGCCCGCCCTGCGTACGGCCGGATCGATCACCCGCTCGAGCAACACCGAGTTTTCGCCGAGATGCTCCGGATCAGCGGTGCTCAGCGACATCGCGGTGCGCACGATCTCGCCAACGGTGATGCGCCGGCGCTCGCGCGCCAGTTCATAGCCGCCTCGCGGCCCGCGCACGCCTTTGAGGATCTTGGCGTGGACTAGGCCCTGGAGCAATGTCTCCAGGTGACGGGAGGGCAATTTGTGACGCGCAGCCAAAGCTTTGGCCGCAACCGGCGCCGAGCGCGAATGCAACGCGACATCGACAACGGCGGCGATAGCAAGAACGCTGCGTCGCGATAATAAATTCATGTCGTACCTCCTACGAGAGTCGGCGGCTCGTCTACTGCAACCGGAGGATTGCCCCGACCATTGGTGGAACTCAATTACCATAATTGTGGCGTTGACGATATGTGATTGCAGCAGCCAGAGGCGCTCGGCCAACCCGCGCCCCGTGAGGCGGCTTTCGGGCCGCCTTTTTGTTTGGGTCGACGGCTAAATGCTTATACAGTTATGTGCATTGTCATCATGTTTTATCGGTTTCAGGATGCGCTTGAGCGCGTAGACCGATGCCCCACACCTCCGCGCCGCCCCGCGCTGATCTCCCTCGGCGCGGGGCCTTTTGCTTTTCGGTCGGGTCACCGCGCGAGGCTTCGCGTAGCCTGATCGTTCTTGCTCCGTTCTCGCGCCTCCGCTATCGTCCGCCGATGTCCCGAGATGGCGCGCTCACCCTGTCGGACGTTCGCTCCCCGACGCTCGCGATTGTATGCGAGCCGTGCGGCCGGCGCGGGCGCTACGCCGTGGCGAGGCTCTTCGAGGAGCACGGCGACGCCAAGCTGACCGAGCTTCTTGTGACCTTGGCCGACTGCCCGAAGGCGAGGTCGACTAGCGTCTACGATCGCTGCAAAGCGATGTACGAGGGGCTTGCGACGCGCTAGCGACCGTTGGCGACATTCCCCATATTCGGTCCAATGGTCACCGCGAAAGCGCTCGCAGCCATCGCAGCGACATTGCCCGACAACCGCGAAGCCGAACGCCGGCCTGACGGCCAAAGGCGGTTATCTTGTCACGCTGCCGCACGACGCGCTCAATCGATTGAAAGCGTTGCGCGGCCCAGGCGAGAGCTACAGCGACGTGATTTTGAGGCTCGCTAGAGAACGGAGTTAGACGCGAACCGCAGCGCGAGCCAACGCCCCGCGGCGCCTATAGCCCGCAAAACCCAACCCTGCGAAGCCGAGAAGCATCATCGCCCAGGTCGAGGGCTCAGGGATTGCGTTCGGATTTGCCTCAAGGAAGCCCTCGGATCTGTACCGTGTTCCCGCCGGAACGCTGAAAGAGACCGTGGCCGGGTCATAGAAGTCCACGGTGGTCGCGGCGCCGGCGAAGGCGGGGTAAGCTTGCGCTTCGATATAGGCGTATATGCCAACTGTCCCGCCGCTGGCGCCGATGTCGTAGCTATAGCTTTCAGTGAGCGTCAGATCGATGTCATCGCGCGACGCGACCCCCGATTCGTTCACGCCCTGTCCGGGGTAAACGGCGCTGTTGAAGACTGTCGTAAAACCGCTCTTCAAGTCATAGCCCCTAACTCCGTATTGGGCCCCATTGTCGACCACGGCTTCAAAGAGAAACTGATTGTAGAATGGGCCGCTCCCCGGGCCTCCCACGATTGAGCCTTTGAACTCCATGGTCACTGTCATCGGCACAGTCTGATTCGGGTAAAAGTAGATATCCGTTGCGAACAACGCTAAAGCGTCGGCTGGGCTGTGAGTGCTGCTGGCGGACGCGCCCAGTTGGCCCGCGCCCAGGTCGGCCCTGACCTCGGCTGTCGCTCCCGTGCCCAGACAACGCCCGGACCCGGACAGGGAAAGGCCGCTTAGACTATTCTGATCGTCGAAGCATGCGTCGAGCGAACTGATCTCCGTGCTGGCGGCGTGCGCCAATTGCGCCGTGACGACGCTGGCTCCAATAGCAATGACAAAAACACGCAGGAGCTTGCTCATCATTGGCCTAACTCCATTTGATAGGTGCCTGGACCCCTTTTATGCCGCGGGGGCGGTTCGTCGCATCGTCCGATACCTCCGTAGCCGAGGCCGCGGCGCTCGGCAGCACATGCCCAAGTCGAAGCCTCGGACGGTCGCGTATCCAAGCGACCTAGGCGTTAGTTGAAGGGAAGCCCAACAGCGAAAATAACGTCGCTAGATCAATCGTTTTGAGGCGGAAACCGTTTTGCCGACTTTCCGACAGGATCCAAAATTCATCCATTAAAGACGTTAATTTGGCAATAGGTATAACTACCTAGAGCCGTCGCGACGCGATGACCGAGCGGGACATCAGCGATGCACGCCTCCGGCGAGAGCTACAGCGACGTGATCATCCGCGTTGCGAGAGGGTGAGGCCTAAACGCGGTCCTTATTGTGGAAAGCGCCCCATCACTCAAGCTCGACCGGTAGTCCATTTCCGAGGCATTTTATGCATCTTGGCGGGGTCTTTTATCCACTCGGCAATAAGATCGCGGGTCTTCTGCGGAACCCACATCTCAGGCTTTGAAGCGTCAAGACGAGGATCGTCCTCGCCATGCGTTGCCCTGCGCAGTTTGTGGCCCTTTGTGAGGGTACCGCCATTGTTCGGGTGCTTCTTGCTCATCGTTACCCTACAGCATACCCAGAAAGGTCTGCTCTGATTCCTTGAGATTTTTCAACTAGGTCTAAGCTATTGATTTTATGATGGTACCGCCACCCCGGCTCGAACGGGGGACCTCTAGATCCACAATCTAGCGCTCTAACCAACTGAGCTATGGCGGCCCGAGGCGGGTTGGCGCGGAAACTAGTGTCAAAGCTGCAGGCGCGCAAGGTTTGCGTTCGAACGATCGATCGCTCGCGTGAGCGGCTGAACAAAGGAACACCGCCCCGCGACAGCGGACGGCGTCCAACGACGGCGCGAGGGAGGAGCGCGCCGCCAAAGGGGCGAAAACCAAGATCAGACGGCGATCTTGAACGATTTCGCCACTTGTTCCTTGATCGGCTCGACCGCGTCCGCCATCGCCTTCTGCGCCAGCGCGCCAAAATCCTTGGTCTGGCTGGTCATGGTTTCGACCTGCTTGCGGGCGAACTCGGTCTGGAGCGCGATAAGGTCGGGAAGCGACTTGACCGACAACGTCGCCTTCCAGAAATCGAAATTGGCGTCCGCATTGGCGCGCATTGCTTCCAGGGCCTTGGCGTTGATGGCGAGCGCGCCGTCTTTGGCGGCGGCGAAGCTGACCTCGATCGCGCTTGCCGTTTCATCGGCGGCGGTCTTGGCCTTGGCGAAAGCGGCGCGCGACTCGATCACGCCCTTTTCGAGCGCGCGGCGGAAGCTCTGTTGAATCTCGGCGGCTGGCGCTGCGGCGAGTTCCAATTCGGTCGGCAGGACGGCGTTGGCCGTCGCCGCGACGGCCTCCACCGGAGCCGGGACGGATACCGCCTGCGGGACGGCGCTTTTCTTGGGTGCGTTGGCCATGAACTAACCTCGATGTTTGGCGTTGACGATTGTGAGTTGATTTTGGACCGGGACGAAACGCGCCGATGCTCAGCTTGAACCAGGCGTCAGGCTCTTTTGCACGATGGAGCCCAACTCCTTGGCCTGCTCCTGCAAAACCGCGAGCTGGGTTTTCAGATACTCGCTCTGAAGGGCCAGGGCCTCCTGCGGGTCCTTCGCCTTGACCAGCTTTTGAGCCAGATCGAACGCCGCGTTCACGTTGCGCTCGGTATAGGACAATACGTGCGCGCTGACTGATTTCGCGCCTCCCTGTGACGTCTTTGCCGCTTCGCCGGCGGCGCCGCTCGCGCGCTGAGCGACCGTCAGAAAGCCCTCGAACGCCTTGCGCGCCTGCTCGACGCTGCGCTCGGCGAAATCGCGCATTTCATTTGGAATCTCAAATGGCGAATTGGACATCCTCTTCCCTTTCGGCGGGGCGGCCGCGAATCGGCGTCCACCGTTCCAAGTCCTATAGCCGGATTTTTGCTGCAGTGCAACATATTTGGCGGAGCCAGAAATTTTAACCTTGAAAACAATGAGGGACGCCGACGCCGTGGCGAAAATTCCGCGACCGCGTTAAGCTTTCGCTAACGATAAAGCCCGAATCGTCGGCCATGCGACTGCGCCGATTTGAGTCCATTCACGAGCGCCGACCTTGACCCACTCGCCGCCATCGTCTGCCGACCTCACGGCGCTCTCGCGCGAGCAAGCCGTCGCCGCCTTCGATCCGTCCCACGCGCCACAAGAATGGCTGAACGACAAGGCGCGGCTCGCGATCCTTTTCCCTCCGGGGCTGGTCGTGAGCGCGAGTCCCGCCATGCTCGCTTTGTTCGGTGCCAAGGATTGCGAGGCGCTCGAGGCTCGGCTGGCGCGGGGCGAGGGACCGTCGGCGCGACGCCTGCGCCACCTGGCGGCGACGCTGCACATTGGCGAGCCGCCGCGTCTCGAGCAGATTCGCCTTGTCGTCGGGCGACGGCCGGCCGGCGTCAATTTGCGCTGCGTCCGCATCGGCGGGCCGGCAGGCGCGACCTGGCTTTTGGCGTCAGTTCCGGCTCTGGGCGCCGCAAGCGACGACCCGCCGGCGCCGGCAAAGCGCCGCGAAGCTGCGCAGCCAGACGATGCCGCGACGCCGGATTTGGCCGATACGCTGCCGGCGAATTCGCGCTTCCTGTGGACCCTCGACGAGGAGGGCCGTTTTGGCGCGCCGGATTCCGTGCTCGTCGCGGCGGTTGGAGCCAACGCGCCCCATCGCGGCGAGTCTGTAGAGGCTCTTCTCCGCCGCGCCGGGTTGACTGGCGGCGACGACCTCATCCGCGCGCTTGGGAACCGGCAGACCTTTTCCGGCGTCACCGTGGAGTGGCCGCTCTCGGGCTTTGGAGGGCGCCGGCTGATCGCGCTGTCCGCCGCGCCGATGTTCGGCCGTCAGCGCGAATTTTTGGGTTATCGCGGCTTCGGCGTGCTGGGCGAGGAGATCGAGGCCGCCGCTGCGCCCGGCGGCGCTGTGCCGGCAGAGCTTGCGGAAGACCATCGATCGGCGCTGTCCGAGGCGTTCGAACCCGAGGCCTTGTGGCCGGCGGGCGGTCTCGAAGCCGAGATCCAGCCAAGCGAAAGCGACGCGGAGCCGATGGAACCGAATCTCACGCCAACGGAGGGCCCCGTGGCCTCGCCGCCGGCTTCGCTCGAGGCGGATCGGCTTAAGTCCGATCCACCGCTCACCGAGGCCGGCGACTCCGACGCCCCCGTAGCAGAGACTGAGCAACCGGATCCAGCCGAGCGCTCCGCGGCGAGCGAGCCTCAGCCGTCGCTGCCTGAGCGCACCGCCGCGATTTACGTGCTGCGCCATCCGGCGCCCATCTCGTCCAACATCGTCCCGATCCGGCCGGGCGCGCTTGACGCGCTGGCCCGCGAAACGGCGCCGAGCTTTCCCGCCGAGAGCGTGGAGCTCAGCCGCAGCGAGCGCGACGCGTTCCGGGAAATCGCCCGCGCTCTGGTCGGCCGCGCGCCGGCTTCGCGCGACGAGCCCACGGACGAGCGGCCGGGCGCGGACTTCTTACGGGAACTCGGGATCGAGGCGCGCACCGAGCAGCCGAAGGACGGCCAAGGCGATGCTGCGGGCGCCCACGGCGCGGACGACGATGAGGTTCGGCGCAACGCCGGCGCGGTTCTGGACCGTCTTCCGGTTGGCGCCCTGGTCACCCGCGACGGACGCGCGCTTTACACCAACCGGACGCTGCTCGAACTCATCGGCTATCGCGACTTCGCGGAATTTCAGGCGGCGAATGCGCTCTCCGGGATGTTCCGCGATCGCGATCCGCAAGCGATGACCGCCGAAGACGTCGGCGCGGTCGCGGTCGTGAGGGCGGACGGGCAGATCTTGTCAGTGGACGGCCACGCGCAGGTGATCGGCTGGGACGGCGCGCCGGCGACGCTGATCGCGCTGCGCCGCTCGCTGGAAGCGGAGCTGAGGGCGAGAATGCGCATCGCCGAGAGCGAGGCGGCGCCGCGCAGCGGTTTGGGCAGCAGCGACCTTCAGGCTATGCTCGACCGGGCGAGCGACGGCGCCGTCACGCTCGATTTGGCCGGCCGCATCCTGTCGCTGAATGAGCCCGCCGAGCGCCTGTTCGGCTACCACCAGAACGAGATCGCCGGCGAGAGCCTGTTGATGCTGCTCGCGCCGCAGAGTCATCCCGAGACCACAGCAAGGCTAGAAGCCTTAAGCCGCGGCGTTGAAGTCGAGGCGATCTCGCGTTCGCTGCAGGTGGTCGGGCGCGATCGCAGCGGCGCTTCGATTCCGTTGGCGCTGACCCTGGCGCGCATCGGTCCGAGCGAGGCCCCGCAATTTTGCGCTCTCGTGCGTGATCTCAGCCGCGAGCGCGAGACGGAACGGCGCCTGATCGCCGCGCGCGAGGCCGCCGAGGCCGCCAGCGCCGCCAAGACCGATTTTCTCGCCCAGGTCAGCCATGAGATCCGCACGCCGCTGCACGCGATTCTGGGCTTCTCCGAAGTGATGATGGAGGAGCGTTTCGGCCCGATCGGCAACGAGCGCTACAAGGACTACATCAAGGACATCCACGCTTCCGGCGCCCATGTGATGAGCCTCGCCGACGACCTGCTTGATCTCAGCAAGATCGAAGCGGGCAAGCTCGAGCTCGCTTTCGCCTCCGTCGACGCGAACAGCGTCATTCGCGAGTGTGTGTCGCTCATGCAGCCGCAGGCCGCGCGTGAGCGGGTCATCATGCGCGTCTCGCTCCACGACCACTTGCCCCGCGTGATGGTCGACGAGCGATCGCTGAAGCAGATCATGCTCAACCTGATGTCAAATGCGGTGAAGTTTAACGAGCCGGGTGGACAGGTGATCGTCTCGACCGCCGTCGACGCGGCCGGCCAGGCAGTAATCCGCGTCCGCGACACCGGCGTTGGCATGAACGAGAATGAAGTGGGTCTCGCGCTGACGCCGTTCAGCCAGGTGGGCAAGGCCGGGGCTAAAGGCGGGGCCGGTCTCGGGCTGCCGCTGACCAAGGCGCTGGTCGAAGCCAACAAGGCCGAGTTCTCGATCAAGAGCCGACGCGAGCAAGGCACGCTGATCGAGATCGCCTTCCCCAACATCCAGGCGGCGCAATAGGGCGGCGTCCGGGTTCAAGGGCGGGCATCATTAGGCGAGCCGCGCCCTCAGTCGAGGCGCGGCGAAATCCAAAAGCATATGCACTTTGGGCGGCGTCAACCCTTGGGCATCTTGCGCGCCGGCGGACGGTTCCGTCGCGGAGCATGTGATAGATGGCGGTGAGGATCGAGGCGGCCACGGCGCAGATCGCCTTTTGCGGGCCGCGTCGGGCTTTGAGGCGCAAGAACTGCGCCCGGTAGTAGCTGGTTTTGGCGTTCTTGGCCGCCCAGGCGCACTGGATGAGCGCGGTCTTCAACCACGGGGCGCCCTTGCGCAATCGGGTGCGTTTGCGCTTGCCGGCGCTCTCGTTCTGACTGGGACAGAGGCCCGTCCAGGCGATCAAATGGCCGTCCGAATCAAAGCGGGTCATGTCCGCGCCGATCTCCGAAAGGACGCTCACGGCCGAAAGTTTGTTGACCCCAGGGATCGAGTCGACGAGGTCGATCAGGTCGGAAAATCGGGCCTTGTCGGCCGGTCCCTGCCTATCCAGGCGCGCAACTCGAGCGTCGACTTCGCGATCGATGCTGCTGATCGAAGCGTCGAGCGCGTCCCATTGCCCGATATGGAGCTTAAGCAGAAAGCGGTGGTGCTCGGTCAATCGCCCATGCAGCGCGTCATAGAGTTGCTTCGGCGTGGCCTTGACGCTGCGATGGGCGAGGGCGGCCAGTTTGCGTGGATCGCGCTGGCCATCGATCATCGCCTCGATCATGCGCCGTCCGCTCGCGCCCATGATGTCGCTGATCACCGAATCCAGCCGGATGTTGGCCTCGGTCAGCGTCTTCTGGATGCGTTGAACGTGCCGCGTCTGTTCGCGCGTCAACTGCTTGCGGGTTCGCATCAGCGTGCGCAGTTCATGCAGCTCCTCGTCCGGGACGAAACTCGCCTTGATCAGACCGTGCGTGGGCCGAGGTCGGCGATCCACATTGCGTCGTTCATATCGGTTTTGCGGCCCGGAACCGCCTTGATATGCGCGGCGTTGGCGAGGATGAGCTTAAAGTCGCCGTCGCTCAGGATCTTCCACACTGGCAGCCAATAGACCCCGGTCGCCTCCATCGCCGCCACCGAGCACCGGCTCGAGCTCAGCCATTCGAGCAAGACCAGAAGACCGTCAGTTGTTGTCTCGTATGTCCGGCATTCGCGCATCGCCTTCAGCCCAGACATCGTGCGCATGCAGGCAACCACGGTGTCCTTGTGAATGTCCAAGCCCGCGACGCAATCATGGATCACATCCATCGCAACCTCCTTGGGCAAACGCCGCCGGCAAGGACGCTTCCCAAATCGGAAATCCTAAAAAACAGGCTTCGGAGCGACGCCGCGCCTTGCGCAAGTCGAGGTCGTCAAAGCGTCCCGGGTCCAACTCGCAAACGAGCTTCATGCATCACTGAGAGACCAACCTCTTGCCGTCGGCGTCAAACCGCTACCGCGAAATTCCGGCCGAAAAACCGACGCCGTTTCATTCACCCAGGTCGGCCACAGGCCGATGCTCAACTCGCAATGACGACGCTCAGCGCGATCATTCACGACCGAATCCAGCTTCGAACCCGGGCGTGCGCCTTCGCTTCCAAATTGACCACGAAGGGAGGCAGGCGGCCGTACATAACCTCGATGATTCCGCTTATCGCGTCGCGGCCGACCGCTTCCGTAAACGAGTCCGTCCAGCATAGGCAATGCGCGGTCGAGATGACATTGTCCATGGCGAACAGAGGATTGGAAGGGTCGGGCGGCTCGCGCTCAAAAACGTCCAGCGCGGCTCCCGCGATTCCGCCTTGGGCAAGAACCTCGATCAATGCGGGCTCGTCGATGATCGGCCCCCGCGCCACGTTGATGAGATAGGCGGAAGGTTTCATCAGGCGCAGGCGATCGGCGTTCAGGAGGCGCCGCGTCGACTCATTCAGGAGGCACGCGACGACAACGAAATCCGAACGGTGAAGGCGTAGGCTTGCTGGAAAATGGGGTTGGGATGCACCCTTCCTGAAGAGAAGCAGGAGAACGGGCTTTCGGTTGGCGCCGGAGGCCCCAGGGAGCATCCCGATGGAGAGACTATCCGCACCCGAACGCACGCGCGAGGAGCTTCGCGCCTTGATGAACGGAGATTTGGGAACGGCGGCGGGGCGAAGCGATCTGGTCCGCCTGGCGCTGCGCCTGATCGTCGAGGAGGCGCTCGAGGGCGAGGTCTCCGATGTCCTTGGCCGCGAGCGTTATGAGCGCGGCGCCGGCGAAAAGGCCGGCTACCGCAACGGCTATCGGCCGGGCAAGGTGAAGACCGCGGAGGGCGCGGTGGAATATTCGGCGCCGCAGGTTCGCGACACGCCCGAACCCTTTGTTTCGGGCGTGCGGGCGGCGCTTTCGGGGCGCACGCGCGAACTTGAGCGGCTGGCGGTCGAACTTTACGCGCGAGGCCTGTCGACGCGCGACATCGAGGATGCGTTCACCGACGAGACGGGCCGACGGCTTCTATCGCGGGCGGCAGTCAGCGAGATCACCGAGCGGCTGTGGGCCGAATATGAGGACTTCTGCAAACGCGATCTTTCCGAGCACGCCATCGTCTACCTGTTCGTCGACGGCATCGCTGAGCGGCTGCGGCCCGGCCAGCGGCGTGAGGCCGTGCTCGCAGCCTGGGGGATTGGCGAGGACGGGCGCAAGGTCCTGTTGGCGTTGATGGCGGGCTCCAAGGAGGACGTCGAGACGGCGCGCGCGTTCTTCCAGGATCTGCGCGCCCGCGGGCTCGGCGATCCGTTGCTCGTCGTATCCGACGGCGCGCCGGGGATCATCCGGGCGATCGAGGAATGTTTTCCACGCTCGGCGCGCCAGCGCTGCCTGGCGCACCGCATGCGCAACCTCGCGGTGAAGGTCCCGACCGACCTATGGCCCAAGGCGCGCGTCAGCGCCTGCTATCAGGCGCCGTCGCGGGCGATTGCCCGCCAACTGGCGGCCGGCATCCGCGCCGACGACGCCGATCTCCTGCCGAGCGCGCTCGCCTGTTTCGAGGACGATTTCGAGGCGTGCATCGCGCACCTGAGATTGCCGGTCACCCATCGCCGCTTCGTTCGCACGACGAATCTGCTCGAACGGCTGTTCGTCGAGGAGCGCCGACGGCTGAAGATCATTCCCAACGGCTTCGGCGAGAAGCCGGTGCTCAAGCTGGACGCTTCTAAGAACCTCGCGCCTTCCAGCATTTTCTGATTCATATCACTCCCAGGTGGAGTGGGAGGCGAATTGATGCGCGGCCAGGGGGGACTTTTCGACGTCGACGAGCGGCTGAAGCGGCTGAGCGATCTCGGCGATCAGTTGCAGGCTTTCGCAGCGGCGGTCGATTTCGAGATTTTCCGGTCCGAGCTGACGCGGGCGCTGGCCTACTCGGACGGCTCGCAGGGCGGCCGACCGCCGTTCGACCCTGTGATGATGTTCAAGATCCTGGTGATCCAGGCGGCCAACACCCTCTCGGACGAGCGTACCGAGTTTCTGATCAACGACCGCCTGTCGTTCATGCGGTTTCTCGGGTTGAGCCTATCCGATCGGGTTCCCGACGCTCGCACGATCTGGCTGTTCCGGGAAAAGCTGACCAGGGCCGAGGCGATCAAGCCACTGTTCGACCGGTTCGACGCGGCGCTGCGCGAGGCTGGCTACGTCGCTATGGGCGGCCAGATCGTCGACGCCTCGCTGATCGCCGCGCCCAAGCAGCGCAACACCGAGGAGGAGAAGAAGGCGGTCAAGGAGGGGCGCATTCCGCAGGCCTGGAAAGCCCAGCCAGCCAAGCTCCGGCAGAAGGACCGCGACGCGCGCTGGACGGTCAAGTTCAGCAAGGCCAAGGCCAGGCCGGATGGGACGGTTCCTCCGGTCGACATCGCCATTCCGACATTCGGCTACCAAAACCATGTCTCGATCGACCGCGAACATGGGCTGATCCGGCGGTGGGAGGCGACCGACGCTGCGGCCTACGAGGGCGCGCGGCTGCGTGAGGGGCTGCTCGACAAGACCAACACCGCGAGCGCCGTCTGGGCCGACACGGCCTACCGCTCGAAGGCCAATGAGGCGTTCCTCGAAAAGAACGGGTTCGTCAGCCGCGTCCATCGCAAGAAGCCGGCGGGCCGGCCCATGCCGGAGACGACGCGGCGCGCCAACGCGCTCAAGTCCAAAGTCCGCTCCGGCGTCGAACACGTCTTCGCCGTGCAGAAGGACAAGATGGACCTCTTCGTCCGCACCATCGGCATCGCCCGGGCGAAAACCAAGATCGGCATGGCCAACCTCGTCTACGCGCTTGAGCCGTTCCAGCCGGCGCCAGGAAGCTCCCCAGGCTGAGCAGAAACTCATCCCACGCGTGCTTCAAGCCAAGCCCTGGCTAAGCGGGTCGACAAACTGGCTTCCGGACTCGCATGAGGCTGGGGCGGCGGACCTGCGCCATCCGCTATTGCAGGCTGGACGGCTCACGGCGGCGTTGCGCCAGATCATCCATTCTTCGTCACCTTTGCGGCCGCCTCGTTTCGTTGGTCGGCCGCCGCCTGCTCGAACGCGGCCCGTAGACGAGCAATGACGCTCCCGCGGCCCTCGGGCAGAGGCGTTTCGAGGTGGATGTGGCGCAGTTCGTCAGCGAAGGCGCTCCAGAGTGCCGGGCCGCCCTCTTCCATCAACTGCTGACGGATCGCCAGCTCCGGCGAGGTCGGCAGATGTCGACGGCCCCAGGCGCCAAGTTGCACCAGCACGGGCACGAGCTGGATCGCCTTTTCGGTCAGGCTGTAGATCCCGCTCTGCCGGTGGGCGGGATCGTCGCTGCGCGAGAGCAGCCCAGCCTCGACGAGCCGCTTCAACCGCGCGGCCAGAATGTTGGAGGCGATTCCTTCATCCGAGCGCGTGAGCAGCTCGCGGAAGCGCCGACGGTTCCCGAACATGATGTCGCGGATAACAATGAGACTCCAACGGTCGCCGAGCACCTCGAGCGCAAGATTGATGGGGCAGCCGGAGCGGTTTTCGATCATGACCAGTTGCAATATAAAACCAGTCTGGTAACCGCAACTGGTTGCGATTCACCATCAGACGGAGGTCCCATGGGTAAGGTGCGCGTAAGGGGTTTTGCAGTGTCCATCGACGGCTTCGGGGCGGGCCCGGACCAGAGCCTGGAGCATCCGCTCGGCAAACGGGGCAGGGAATTGCACAATTGGTTCTACCCGACCCGGACCTTTCGATCGATGTTGGGGCAAGACGGCGGCACTGACGATCGCTTCGCGCGCGCTGCGGCGGAAGGCTTCGGCGCCTTCATCCTCGGCCGCAATATGTTCGGCCCAATCCGCGGCGAATGGCCGGACGACGCGTGGAAGGGCTGGTGGGGCGACAATCCGCCGTATCACGCGCCGACCTTCATCCTCACCCACCACGCCCGGGCGCCGATCGTGATGAAGGGCGGGACGACCTTCCATTTCGTCACCGACGGGATCGAGGCGGCGCTCGCCCGGGCCAAGGCCGCCGCGGGCGACCTGGACGTGAAGATCGGCGGCGGAGTTTCGACGATCCGCCAGTACCTGCTCGCAGGAGCGATCGACGAGTTGCACCTGGCGCTGTCGCCCGTCGTTCTGGGCCGTGGGGAATCCCTGTTCGCAGGCATTGACCTGCCAAGCCTTGGCTATCGGGTGACGGAGATCGGTCCCAACGGAGCTGGCGACCCACCTCGTGCTGACGCGCTGACAGTCGGGAGCGGACCGGGGCCTCGGCCTTTGATGGCCGAGGCGAAGCCAAAACTTGCTTCGCGCGAGCGACCACGCCGGCTTTAAACACAGTCTTGGGCACTATTGCTAACCGACCGCGGCCGATTTCTTAATGATTTTGCTCAGTCTGTTGATAACTATTTCCAGGTATTGATCGTTCATTCTGGACAATGCCCGGCAAAAGTCATCCAATGTGCGGATGAATCCCGCTCTTATCGAATTCGCCTCGTCACGTCTAGACAAATCAAAGTTTGTGATAAGATGCTCCGCAGCGTCAATTAGTTGCTGTTTCTGGTGTTCCCATTCTATAATCATGTCTTGCACGATCTTACTAGACGCTTGATTGGGTCCAAACAGAGTAATTATGTTATGATTATCATCTAGCCTTGCTTCTTTCCCACGTACAAATAATATTCTTAACTCCTTCAAAAGCTCTGCTGTTTTAGACTTTACGTCGCTTGGATTGAAAAAACTGAACATGGTCGAAGTAAATGGGCTTTGGTCCTCCAAAAACAGGGACCGATATCTCAAAGCTATTGCAAGGGATTTACCCAGGTAAGAGGTAAACGGGTCTCCGACGTCTCTTAAATGCATGACGTGGATAACATAAAAATCGACCTGCCTGCTCCGATCGTAAAAGACAATACTCTTTGAAACGAACAGTCGGAAAATATTCTCTGAGTCGTGAGATAAAACAATTTGGTCTGAATCCGAGAAATCATCCTTCTGAACTGCCTTCAAAACATAGTGTATCGTGTCTTTCCAGTTTAAACCGACCTCCTTCTCCCTGGCGAATACTTTCATGAATTCACCCCAGGTAAGCCAGTCCGGGGGCAATTGCGATGGAAAAATTTCATGGGTTGGCCCAGTTATCATCAACTTCACAGCACCATCCGCGTCCAAACCTGTCGTATCAAGATTGAAACCGGGCGCAAGATGAAGTACTATCTTAGTCTTTGGAATCTCTTCCTTTACTGGTGTAAGGCGAATCAGATCATAAAGTTTCGAATTGAACGCACTTGCTTTATCCCTATAGTTGTCTGTAAGGCTTGTCCTCATTTTATCGTCGATATCTTTCGGATCTACTGCATCGACGAGCTTGCTAAGGCGGAGCAAAAGTTTGTAAATGACCGGATCGGGATCACCCTTTGTCAATCCCTTTTCGTTCACTGAGACAAAAGGACGATCGACTTCACTAATGTGGATACCTTCAAATTCTGACATCGTATCAGGAATTTCCGTGAGGACGGCGAAAGGAATTAGGACCCGCTCAACACGCGGGCTGTCAGTAATCAAAGGCCTTTCTTTTCGTGACCGTCTAAAATAACCTACCTCATAACCAGTGAAAGTGAATGAGAACCTAGGTCGTCCTGACGCTATCGCTAGAAATACATCTGCCTTATCTATCGCGTCATCGATTTTATCTCGAAAGGCGGCTCCCAAACTAAATTCAGACATGTAAGTCAAGTTAATCGAACGTTGGAAGGCCCCTATTAGAGCAGTTGCTATTGCATCAACAAGCTTCTGATCCTCAGATGCATAACTAAGGAAAATTTCGAGTGTCGAGGATCTTGCCATGGGTTCATCCGTAAAATTAAATTGTTATTAAAAAAACTTGGCTTCGCTGAATACGGCTGACGACTGAGTACGAACAACGTGCCAGTAAATTAAGCAAGAATAATACCCCATTTTTGATGGGCGGTGTCAATCTGAGACGACGGCGTGTTCATCCCTGTCAACCACCTAGATCGGTTTGGCGGGGTCAATTCGGGAATTTGTCTTACCACCAGACACGTCGGTCACTTCAGCGAACGATGTAGCTATCGCGCGCCGGAGCTGACCGATTTGGGGGGACACGCCACCCGGTCGAGCGCGAATAACGCGATTCATTTCATGATCGACCTTCGTTACGACGCTGATCCCCGGCATATGTGCATCTTGACACGCTAACGCGTTGCGCCACGGCAAACTATCGCATCTGCGAGTAATCGGCGACTAGGCCAGGCGGCAACGCCAATCGGACGAGCCTGCACGATCTTGACGTCGTCACGACAATTCCACGATGATTGTCGGTCCAGTTGGCGACGCCTATTACTTCTCGATCGGAGCCGCGCTTTCCGCGACATGATGGGATTGCACGCCGATCTGAGCGGATACCGACACGATCCCAAACGCCAGCATCCAAACCATCACAATCGTCGCAAAGGCGATCGTCAACGGTCGCTCGTTGCGATCGTCGATCAGGCTTTCATCGTAGAGGCCGGAACTTCCTGGATTTCGCGACATCGCCGCATCTCCAAACCCGCCGCCGCTCTCCCGCGGACCATCTCATGTCGTTGTTAAAGCATAACTCGCCATGCGACGGTGTGACGGGGATCACACTCCGATAGCCGCGCCCAGCGCGCCGCCGTTCACTGCCATCATCAGCGCCAACCGTTCCCTTGCTCGACCACCTCCCGCCCCCATTGCGAATTTTGGCGCGATCTGACAGCCGCTCGGCAAGAAATAGCAGGCTTCGTGACGACGGCGGCTCCACATCGTTGGGCGATCCATACCGCTGCGTCCGCCTCTTCGGTCCAGGAACCTGAACCATGAGGTCGCCCGTAACGGGTGATTGGGTCTTCACAACGAAATAGCACCGCAATTTCTTGCGGGATTACGAATTACGTGTTATATTTTTCCAATCGTCGAACTATGCGCCGAGAGGCGCCGGCGCTTGTGAGAGGTGAGAATGCGATTGTGACATTTGGGATACAGTGTGACGCGGGGGAGATTTCTTATTTGGATTCGCTGTAACCTATTGAAAAGTCCCGATTCGGACGAATAAAACCAAAAAAATCCAAGCAAAACCAAGCTTTTTTGCTTGGATTAATTTGGTTTTGCTTGGATTAATTTCGCATGCTCGAAGGCCTGCCGCCCAACAACGCCGCCCATGTGATGCGCCTCGTCAGCGACGAGCGCCGCGCCCGGGCCGTCGCCGACCTCATCGTCGAGAGCTTCGAGGCGGCCGAGACCGCCTCCACCGCCTTCGAGACCGACGATGTTTTGCCCGGCGGCGGCAGGGCCTGGCTCGTCGAGGCCTATTTCGGGCGGGAGCCTGAGGAGGAAGCGATCCGGGCGCTGATCGCAGCCGCCTCGGACGAAGCGACCGCGCGCTCCGCGACCTTTGGCCTGACCGAGAAGCGCGACTGGGTCGCCAATTCTCTCGCCGGCCTCAAGCCGGTTCGGGCAGGGCGCTTTCTGGTTCATGGGCGCCACGATCGCTCGCGCGTCAGAGCGAACGACGTCGCCATCGAGATCGAGGCCGGGCTCGCCTTCGGCACCGGCCATCACGGCACCACGCGCGGCTGCCTGCTGCATTTCGACCGCCTGCTCAAGCGCCGCCGGCCTCGTCGGGTCCTCGATGTCGGCTGCGGCGCGGGAGTGCTGGCCATCGCCGCCGCCAAGGTGCTGCGCCGCAAGGTCTGGCTCGGCGACATCGATCGCATCGCGGTCGAGGTCACCAACGGCAACGCCCGGCTGAACGGCGTCGGGGCCCTGTGCCAGGCGATTGTTTCGCGCGGAGTCGAGAACGCGCGCCTACGCGAGGGGGCGCCTTACGACCTCGTATTCGCCAACATCCTGGCGAAGCCCTTGCGGCTGCTCGCGCCGTCGCTCGCTGGGGTCATCGGCGCGGACGGCGAGGCGATCGTCTCCGGCCTGCTTCTTGCTGATGTTCCGGGCGTGCTTGCGTCCTGGCGGGCGCAGCGGTTTGATCTCGCCGAGCGGATCGAGCTCGAGGGCTGGGCGAGCCTCAGATTGCGGCGCTAAAATCGTCGGCTCGCGGGACGTCGCGGGCTTGTCGTGTTTCTGTCGTCCGGACACGAGAGACTGGCGCGCGACTTAGCGCGGAATCCAAGGGCGAGGGTGGGATGGCAATGGCGAAAATACCTGTCGGGGTCGGCCCCAAGCTGCCTCAGATCGTCGTCCTGTTTGGCGCGACCGGCGATCTCGCCCACAAGAAGCTGCTGCCCGGCCTCTTTCACCTGGTGAGCTCAGGCTTCATCTCGAAATGCCGGATCATCGGCGTATCGTTGGACTCGATCGACGCGGAAGGCTTCCGCGCCCTCGTCCGCGACGTCATTTTCGAGGAACGCGCCCATCACCCCAAGAAGGAGGCTTGGCCGGCGTTCGAGTCGCTGCTCGACTACGTGCCGATCGCGGCTGGCGCCGGCGCCCTGAAGGAAGCCGTTGACAAGGCCGAGAAGTCCTTCGCCGAGGAGAGCCAGCGCGTCCACTACTTGAGCGTGCCGCCGAACGCGGCCCTGTCGGCGATCAAGATGCTGAGCGACGCCGAACTCGCCGGGGGCTCGCGCGTCATCATGGAAAAGCCGTTCGGAACCGATCTCGACAGCGCGATCGCCCTCAATGACGCGTTGCACAAGGTGTTCGCTGAGGACCAAATCTTCCGCATCGACCACTTCCTCGGCAAGGAGCCGGCGCAAAACATCCTCGCCTTCCGTTTCGCCAATGGCCTTTTCGAGCCGATCTGGAACCGCAATTTCATCGATCATGTGCAGATCGATGTGCCGGAGACGCTCGACATCGGCAATCGGATCGGTTTCTACGAGCAGACCGGCGCCTATCGCGACATGGTCGTGACGCATCTCTTCCAAATTCTCGGCTTCATGGCGATGGAGCCGCCGACCTCGCTTGCCCCAGGTCCGATCAGCGAGGAAAAAAACAAGGTGTTCCGCTCGCTCATGCCGCTCGAGCCTTCGCACACCGTGCGGGGTCAGTTTATCGGCTACTCCAAGGAGCCGGGAGTCGATCCGGAATCGGACACCGAGACTTTCATCGCGCTCAAATGCTTCATCGACAATTGGCGCTGGGCGGGCGTTCCCTTCTACTTACGGACCGGCAAGCGCATGGCGGAGGGCCAGCGCATCATTTCGATCGCTTTCCGCGAACCGCCGAAGAGCATGTTCCCGGGGGATTCCGGCCTGAGTTCGCAGGGGCCTGATCACCTGACCTTCGATCTCGCCGACGAATCGAAGGTGTCGCTTTCCTTCTACGGCAAGAAGCCCGGCCCGGGGATGCGGCTCAACAAGCAGAGCCTGCAGTTCGCAATGCACGAAACTGGCATGGGCGGCGACGTTCTCGAGGCCTATGAGCGGCTTATCCTCGACGCTATGCGCGGCGATCACACACTGTTCTGCTCGGCGGACGGCATCGAGCGGCTGTGGGAAGTCTCCCAGCCGCTGCTCGAATTCGCCACCGCCGGTCAAGATCTACTCGCCTGGCAGCTGGGGGCCGCAGTCGATCTATCAGCTGATAGCGCCCCATGCGTGGCGCCTGCCATTTGAGCGCGCCTGGCGCGACCCCAATCTGGTTGGCGCCTGACCGAGCGGGACGCAGCTCGAGTTCTAGCGACCTCGCGCCAACGTGCTAAAGCGAGCGCGATGCACGATCTTCCCCTCATTCTGGAGCCGGCGACGGACGACGACGCCGAGCCGATCGAGCGCCTCAACGAGCGCGTGTTCGGGCCCGGCCGATACGCGCGCACCGCCTACCGCATCCGCGAGACGACGCAGGCTGATCCAGCGCTGAGCTTCGTCGCTCGCGTAGGCACGCTTCTGGTCGGCGCCTCAGCGATGACGCCGATCGTGATTGGCGAGGCCTCGGCGCTGCTGCTCGGCCCCTTGATCGTCGAGCCCGTGTTCCGCAGCCAGGGAATCGGCGACGCTCTCGTGACCCGCTCGCTCGAGGCGGCGAAGGCCGCTGGCTGGAAGCTCGTCATCCTGGTCGGCGATGAGGAATACTACGCGCGCATGGGGTTTCAGCGCGCGCCCAAGGGGCAGGTATCGCTACCGGGACCGGTCGATCCCGAGCGGCTTCTCTATTGCGAACTCGAGCCCGGTGCTCTGGAGACCGCGAAGGGCGCCGCGCGAGGGGCCTGAGGGCATCGAAGCGTCGCGCCCGCCTTGAGGGGCCTTAGTGCGCGGTTCAGCCCGCCACTAAACGCAACTAAGCGAAAATAAACCCAAATAAAATTGCTTTCTTTTAGGGGGAATGGAGGGCGCACGAGACGCACGCCGTGTCAATCACCTTGTTTTGGGAGTCTCGGGTCTTGGACAAAAAATCCTTGACAACTATGTCGATTAAGCGGACCTCCTTCTATGAGGCGCTATTTATAGCGTCGGTCGGCGGAGCCATACCCTTGTTTTTCTCTGCCAGAAGACGTGTCTTCTACTATAGGAAACGAAAAAATCGGCCAGTTGTATTGCCGCTGAATCATCTTTGCCTACGAAAAATATTGAATTTACCTTGTCTTTGATCTTGTATTTACTTCTAATCGAGTTAAATTTTGAAGGCAAAAATTCTTATCGTTCCTATTCCCCCCTCTCAACTAAAAAAACTTAAACTCACGCCATCTTTTCTCAATATTTTTTCGAGTACTTCATCCTTAAGAACCTGTCTCAAGAGGTAGGGTGGTGTTAAGGAAGGAATAATTCACCGGGTCATCGGCAATTTTGAGGATGATTCGGGATTTGGGCGGAGACTGACCGGAGCCGGTATCGCCAAGCTGGGGATTGTCTGCCGAGCGACCTGACCGATCCGGAATAGGGGCGCCTGGCGCAACTGATTCCGCCGGCGAAGTCCGGTGGACGGCCGCGCAAAACCGACATGCGCTCGGTGATGAACGCGATCTTCTATCTCCTGCGAACCGGTTGCCCATGGCGATATTTGCCGCGCGGGGTGTTCCCGCCGCGCTCGACAATCTACAACATCTTCCGCGCGTCCCGACGACAGTTCGGGATTCATCGTCCTGCCGCGTCGCTCGGTCGTCGAACGGACCTTCTCCTGGTTCGGCCGAAATCGACGTCTGGCCAAGGATTACGAGAACCTCGCCGACACCCTCGCCGCCTTCATCACCCTCGCCTGCATCCAACTCCCCCTCAGGCGGCTCGCGCGGGCCTAGACTTTTGAGTCAGGCTTTGAGCAATTGATCGAGGATTGCGCAAAAAACAATAACCGTACGGAGACATGGTTGAATCAAGACCCGTCTCAGCCTTTCTTTTAGCGTGCTCCTCCTTACGAACTGAAAAAGTGATTGCAATCTCAATTGCTATAGCATCTCTTAGCAGCCTTGGAAATTTACCATGCAAAAGTTTGCTTTTGTATTCTCCGTCACTTAGCTGAAGAGTCGTAACCCGCAATTGTGATAGATTTCCTTAGCTGATCTTACAAAACATTCCCACCATTGCTCAAACCCAACAAATACTGCCGGTGTGATTTAGCGCCGATGTCGAGGTGGTCCAAGACTCGGCAATGCTATCATCATTGTCGTCCTCCTCATCGTCGTCTTGCAATTCAATTCCGTACAGGACCGGGAGGGTCTTGCCGTATCCGCCTAACCCGATCGCGTCCTCAGAGACCTTGATGCGCAGGTCAGCCCCAAACCTGTCTTGAAAGGCCGATTCTCCTTCGGCGCGGCCGCTGCGCCTCACGCGTTCCGGATCGATGTTTAGTGTCCGCGTGACGCAATCGCGCGCCAAGGGCTGTTCCCTACGGAGTGCAGGTCCGATCCTCGATGACAATCAGTTAGTCCCTTCTCGTTTCTCCACGCGGCAAGAAACACCAAGCATCCTCCAAGTTTGGAGCAGGCTGTTTCGACCAGCGGCTAACGTAGCGACGAGCTGGCAACTCCCTGCTTTTGGAGCCAACATGCCGCCTCAGCGGTGCGTTTGCGTGTCCGCTTATGGGATGCTGTAGGGACACGCTCAACGACGACTTGGGCGCATTGCTGACGCCGAATGAGGAGTCTGGCGACTGCTATCGTAGTGCGTCGATGTCTTAACCGGACAGGCATGTTTGGGAAATGCCGCATCACGCGAAATGCGCGACGCCGGATTCCAAACCGTCCTCATCTAGGTTATCGTGAGGCCCGCGCCGTGGTGGTGGTGGAAGGCGCGACCGTTTGACGTTTTGTCCCGGAGGTTTCCACCATGCTTATTCCGGGTATCGTTCTGAGCGTTCTCGGCGTCGGCTTCTTCTGCTGGCTGCTGTTCACGCTCGCCGTCTACGCGCTCCCCTTCTTCACGGGCCTGACTGCGGCCCTCGCCGCCTTCCACCTCGGCTCGGGTATCATCGGCGCGCTTGTCATTGGCGTTCTCGCCGGCGGCGCAACCCTGGCGATCGGACAGATCGCCTTCGCAACGGCGCCAACGCCGCTCATCCGCGCCGCAATCGCGCTCCTCTATGCGGCGCCGGCGGCCATCGCCGGCTACCACGCCGCGCTCGGGCTCGCGCTCATCGCCGTCCCCTCCGAAGGCTGGCGCGATGCGTTCGCCGTTGTTGGCGCCATTCTCGTCGGCGCCACGGCTTTTGCCCGCATGTCTTTGTTCGTCCCGCCGACGGTCGGGCAGCGCGTTGCAGGCCCGGCTCGGTCGCTGTCTCTGGCGCCAGCGGTCAGCAAGGGGTGAGCTCACGCCGTCATCGTCGCTCGGTTGGATATCGGGGCCATGACCGCTCGTCCACGCGAATGAGAGCATCGCCGCACTTGGAGCGCTCGGGTCGTTCAGCGCCTCTGAGCCCGCCGAGATGCGTTCCAGCGGCAGGGTCGTGGTCGTTGTGCAGGTTGCAGCCGATCAGGGCGCCATCCTTTCTATCCGCCACCGTTTCCTATTCTTCGCCTGGAAAGCCGGACCTCTTGTGCGCGGCGTTCGACGTCCGCCACGTCTTCTCCCGAGGATGCTGTTCGGCGCGCGGACCACATGGCCTCTCCATGGCTTGATCTGGCCGAAGGCCGGCTTCGCCTCGATCGCCTGAGCCGCAACGACGCCGGCTCGACTTTCTTCCCCTGGGCGCTCCACCCCGCCTGGCAGGCCCGACGGGGACCCCTGTTCGCCCATTCCTCGCGAGGCAAGAAAGTCTCCCCTTCGCCATCCTCCGCTGCGCTTCGGCCCTTTGGCCACCCCATCGCGAAAAGGCGCGACGGGGACCCCGGCCGTCGGGTGCGTCGTCGATCGTCCTCGGCCTCACGATCGCCATCGAGGCCGCGGCGGTCGCGGGCTCGAAAACAGCAAGGAGAAGCGACATGGCCAACATCGGTTCCTTCAAGAAGGTCGGCAACGAGTTCCAGGGCGAGATCGTCACCCTGAGCGTCCAGACCAAGGGCGTCCGCATCGTCCAGGAGACCAGCCGCGGCAACGACAACGCCCCCAGCCACCGCGTGTACGTCGGCCGGGCCGAGATCGGGGCCGCCTGGTCCAAGCGCTCAAACGAGGGCCGCGACTACCTCTCGGTCAAGCTGGACGATCCCAGCTTCAACGCGCCGATCTACGCAAACCTCTTCGACGACGAGGACAGCGAGGGCTTCACCCTTATTTGGTCGCGCGGCCGCAAGCCCAACGGCGACTGAGCCCACGACAAACGCCCCGCCCGGCCTCCGGGCGGGGCTTTCTCGCGCACAACTACGGCCGCGTCCGACACGCGTCTTCATTCCCTACCGTTCGCCACCGAGCACAGGCGGCTTCCTTGCGCGGGCGGGCGAGGGTCGGACGAGGAGGTCTGCAGCCTGTATTTCCAGGGCTGCCGCAAGCCGATCGACCACATCGATGCTGGCGGCATAGACGCTCCGCTCGAGTGAACTGATGTAGGTTCTATCGAGATCAGACCGGTGCGCGAGCTCTTCCTGCGACAGCCTTGCTGCGCGCCGATATCGCCTCAGGTTCCGCGCGAAGACCTCCCGGATGTCCATGCGCGAGAGGGCAACGGCTTGTCGAGTATTTTACCACGGAGTATTCTCTACAATCCGGCCCTACGGGGTCCATGTCGGTGCCAGGAATCACTACGAGGCGAGGAGATCGGTTCACGCGTCGCCCTAGCGCTGTCACAGGTGCGACAGGCGCCCGCGTTAAACGTCATCCACTTTATTGTGGTGACCGACGCGATGATTTGGATTTGCATCCCGATGCACGGCGGCGCTTGCAGCGATGCATGAAGCGCATCAGCGCGTCAGGGATAGTAACGTCGCCGAGTCGTATGTTAACAAGCCGCTTGGGCCGTGGAAGCACCCGCACAATGACGATCACCGCTTTCGAAGATTGCCCGCCAGAGAGCGCGCAGCTGACGGCCTATGACGAGCGCCATTTCGCAACCTATCTGCGGCTTCTGGACGCCGACGAGGAAGGCGCTGACTGGCGGGAGGCGGCCCGAATTATCTTCGGCGTGGATCCAGATCGCGAACCGGAACGCGCCCGCATGGTCCACGACAGTCATCTCGCGCGGGCGCGCTGGATGACGCAGGCGGGCTACCGCAATCTTTTGCGTCCGCGCCCGCAATGACGCCGCTGTTCTGACGCGAAAAATGCCAGAGCGCGCCAAATTGTCGAACCAAGTAGGCGCGCCTTCACGCATCGCGCATTCGATCCTCGAGGACTAGCGGGACCACGCCTCGGCCGGAATGATGCCCGAATCGGCCTTTGCAGGCCCTTTGAGGGGAAGTCACGCGTGCCAAGAACGATGGACTGGCGCTCGCCGAACGCAGGCGGCGCCTTGAGGGAACTCGATCGCGCAGGACTCGCTTGGGAATTCTTGAGGCGCAATCCCGAATACCGAGAGGACTATCGGCGAGCGCTTGAGCGCATCGCCATAGGCGCCATCACCGAGGAAGCGGCCATGGCGGCAATCTCCCGTCGCTGGGGGTTGTCCTTTCGTCCGCGATCCCGACGGGCCAGCAAACCTTCACCCGACGATCTGGCGTCCCGAACTTTTGCCGCCGACCGTTGTCCTTGTCACTGCGCCTGATTGCTATCCCAAGGCTCGAGAACTCGCCGGGGTCGATCTCCCATCGCGGACGAGCGCCATCTACGCCGACGGCGCCCATATCGTCGTCGAGGACGCCTCAGGCGATCACCACCTGTGGCTTCGCGATGTTCGAGCAGGTCAGAAGCTCGCTGCCTTATTGCCGCTGGACGATGATTTTCGGGTTCGCGTTCTCAGCCTCATCCGCTTCCAGCGACGTCTGACCGGGCGTTCGTCCGGTCCTCTGCCAAAAGCCTGGCAAATCACGCGGCGTCATCGCCAACGTCTCACCCTGATGATCCGCGCCCTCGACGCTCACCTCGCCGACGCGAGCTATCGTGAGATCGCCGACGCGCTCTACGGCGCCGAGGCCGTCACGCGGTATGCCTGGAAGACATCCTCCATCCGCGGTCAGACTATCCGTCTCGTGAAAGACCCGATCGGGATGATGAGAGGCGGTTACCGCAAGCTGCTGCGCGGCGACTGAGGCGTCGCTCTATTCGGCTTGGCTCTCGATCGCGCCTTTTGGGGGCGCCGCTGACGAGACCCTCCAACTCCGTCATCCCTCCCGCCAGCCTTTCTCCGCCACCGTGGCCCGCGAACCGCCGTCGATGTCCGACGGCCGCTGAACGGAACACGGAGCCGCGTTCATGCCCGATCCCCTTGCCGGATTGCCTCCACGCTTTCTCAGGACCCCCGAGGCGGCGCGGTTTCTCAGCCTCTCCGGTCGCACACTGGAGAAGCACCGCATCTATGGCACCGGACCGAAGTACCGGAAGATCGGCGGCCGCGTCGTCTACGCGCTCGACGACCTCAAGGCCTGGGCCGACCTCGGCGCCAAGAACTCGACCTCCGATCCCGGCGTCGGAACCGTGCTCCCCGCAAAACGCCAAGCCGCACCTGCCCCGCTGGCCTATGCGGGCCGGGAGCGGCGCTGATGCTTGCGCGGAGCGAGGACATGCCGCCGCCGGGCGGACGAGCTCCAGGGCGCGAGCAACTCGACCTCTTCCGTGCGCTCCCGGGCGACCTCGCGCCACGCGATGCGCAGGACTTGATGGCCTTTCCATTTTTCTCGCTCGCCAAGTCGAAGCGCCTTGCGCCGATCGATTTCAGGGCCGGCTCGATCGCCATTCGCGTCGAGGCCGCACCCGAACATGGCATGGCGACCATCTGGGACGCCGACGTGCTGATCTGGGCGGCCTCCTAGATCGTCCATGCCCGCGACGCCGGCTTGCGCACCTCCCGCCTGATGGCGGCGACGCCATACGAGATCCTCACCTTCGTCGGCCGCGGCGCCGGCGCACGCGACTACCAGCGCCTCAAAGCCGGCCTCGACCGGCTCCAGTCGACCACGGTCGCGACCTCGATACGGCAACTCGCCGAACGTCGCCGCCATCGCTTCTCCTGGATCAACGAGTGGAAGGAAACGGCCGACGCCAACGGTCGGGCGCTCGGGATCGAATTGATCCTGCCGGACTGGTTCTACGCCGGCGTCCTCGAAGACGCGCTCGTGCTGACCATCGATCGGGCCTATTTCTCGCTGACCGGCGGGCTCGAGCGTTGGCTTTATCGCATCGTCCGCAAGCATGGCGGTCGTCAGGACTACGGCTGGAGCTTCGACTTCGGCCATCTCCACGCCAAGTCCGGCAGCCTCTCGCCGCTCAAGCATTTCGTCTACGACATTCGCGACATCGTTCGCCGCCAACCGCTGCCGGGCTACAGCCTCACGATCGAACGGTCCCCGTCGGGCGCGGAGCGGCTGTCCTTCAAACCCTCGCCCATCGATCCGCTGGCTGAAGCGCCGCGTCGCCGAAACGTCTTACGGCCTACTGGGGATAAGTTGTGAATTCCCTCGTGCTATCGGGGACCGCCCCTATCGTGCCATCGGGGACCGGATCCACGTGCTATCAGGGACCGGAATCGCTCGAAAAACCAAGCAACTCAGATGGTTGGGGCGCCCGTAACTTCTCTAACAAAGAATCCTTCGGATTCTTTCTAACGGGAACGCCCGAATCTGCACGCTGTGGATCAGCAGGATCCGAGCGCCTTTCGCCGCCCGTGACCGCTGGATGCAGTCAGTCCGTTCAAGGCTCCGCATCAGGCCGAAGCCCCAAGTACGCTGCAGCAACTCACACGCCCCTCAACTGCCTGCTTTCGTTCTCGGCTTCACCTCCGATTGAGCCGCGAGGGATTACCTGCGCCTCGCGACACGCAGGCTGCACGAGGGCGCAATGATCGTGGCGCTGCTCAATCAGAAGGGCGGCGTCGGCAAGACCACCCTGGCTCTGCATCTGGCGGGCGCCTGGGCTCGGCAGGGCAAGCGCGTCACGCTGATCGACGCCGACCCGCAAGGATCGGCGCTCGACTGGTCCGAGCAGCGCGCCAAGGAAGGCGCGCCGAGGCTCTTCCGTGTCATCGGCCTCGCGCGCGACACGCTGCATCGGCAGGCGCCCGAACTCGCGCGAGACGCCCGTCACGTCGTCATCGACGGGCCGCCGCGCATCACCGGACTGATGCGTTCGGCACTGCTCGCCGCTGACCTTGTGTTGATCCCCGCGCAGCCGTCGCCGTTCGACGGCTGGGCTTCTGGCGAGATGCTCAAGCTCATCGGCGAAGCGGGCATCTTCCGTCCACAGCTCGTCGCCCGGTTCGTTCTGAACCGCTGCGGCGCGCGAACGATCCTCGCTCGCGAGACAGCCGAACTGCTCGTCGACCACGACCCGCCGTGCTCGCCTCGACGATCGGGCAGCGCGTCGGCTTCACCGACGCCGCACGCAGCGGCCGACTGGTCGGTGAGATCGATGCCGGCGGACCCGCCAATCGCGAGATCGCCTCCCTCATCGCCGAGATCGAGAGGCTCATGCGATGAGCCGCCGCACTGCCAGACGCGCCTTCGCCGCGCGCCCTGGCGACGCCGAAACGTGGGTCCGCACGCGGGAAGCCCTGCCTTCGCGCGAATCGGAAGCCAGCCCCTTCACTGCGCGGCTCACAATCGACGTCACCCCGGAACAGCGCGCCCGCATCAAGGTCACCGCGTTCCGGCGCGGACAGACCGTCGCCGACATGTTGCGCGAGCTGCTCGCGCGCGAATTCCCCGACAAAGACGGAGACCCGCAATGAACGCCAGCGCAGCAGCCCGCGGGCTGTCAAATGATGCTGCGACCGCGCTGACGCTTGTCGAGCTGACTTGGCTCGAGAAGCGCATCGAGCACTGGATTCGCTTCGGACGAATCGCCGACGAGAAGGTCCTCGATCGCCGGCGGCGGATCGTCAGCTTCGCGCCGGGCGGCGTCTTCGCCTTCGTGCGCTGGGCGTCGAACGACTTCGGCACCATCATCTCCCGCATCGACATCGTACGCGCAGTTGCGCCAGGAGAACCCTACGCGACGCTGCCATTCGTGCGTCCCGGCGGCGACATTCTGCTGCGCATGAACGGCTGGCCGAAGGTCGATCAGGTACTGCAGGCGATCGACGTGGTGGAAGCCTCCGGTGTCGATCCCGCCGACGCAGCGCCGGACCATTGGCGGCACGTCCACAATCGCCTGACGGCTGGCGAACAGCCCCGCCCTTATACGCTTGCGCGCCACAAGGCCTGGCTCATGCGCCGCGGTCTCGCGCCATGATCGGCCGCGGCGCAATTCTCGCGGTCATGGCGCTCGGCGTCGGCGCCACGGCGCTCCCTCAGCACGACGACCGCCCGCCGTGGCTCGTCTGGAACGCCAGCGCCAGCGTGCCGATCGGTCTCTACGCTGTCACCAGGATCACCGGGGTCCACGCCGGCGACCTGGTTGTCGTGAGACCGCCCGAACCCCTTGCCCGGTTCCTTGCCGACGGCGGCTATCTGCCGCGCGGCGTGCCGTTGCTGAAACACGTAGCGGCGCTCGCCGGACAAACGGTCTGTCGTATCGGCCGCAGCGTCACTGTCGACGCCATCGAAATAGGCGATGCTCGCGAGCGCGATGGCCGCGGCCGCTCGCTTCCTGTCTGGCACGGCTGCCGCGTCATCGCAGCAGGCGATGTCTTCCTAATGAACCCGCAGTCCGCCGACTCGCTCGACGGACGCTATTTCGGCCCGCTGCCCGGCGCATCGATCGTCGGTCGCGCGATCCCTCTCTGGGTCAATCAAACCAAAGAGGAGGAGTGATCGTGCCGCCATCACGCGAATCTGCTGCTATTACTCCGGGCGACAACAGGGCGGGCCATTCCGTTATCTCTGCCGGATCTTGCGCCGCGGTTCTGCAGGCCATCGCGTCTCGTCGGCAGCCAATCAAGCGCGTTGTATTATCGGCCGCGGGCGACGAGAGTGCGCCAGCGCGTTCGCCGTTCGTCCATGCGATGATCTGCGTCGCCTCGCTCTTCTTTTGCTCCGGGGCGCCGTTCGACGGTTCGGTCCACGCCGAGCCGGCCGCGATCGCAGGCACAGCAACCCCACGCCCCACCCTTCCTTTCACGGCTTTCGTCGTAGAGGCCTCGCACAGATTCAATATCCCCGGCACCTGGATTTGGGCGGTGATGCGGATCGAGAGCGGAGGAGATCCGCGCGCCGTTTCGCCAAAGGGCGCAATGGGGCTGATGCAGATCATGCCAAAGACATACGCCGGATTGCGGGCCCGCCACCACCTCGGCCCCGACGGTTACAATCCGCGCGACAACATTCTCGCCGGCGCCGCCTATCTTCGTGAGATGCTTGATCGCTACGGCTCGTCAGGGTTCCTCGC
>CAWGBF010000008.1:0-1119597 GCA_963820775.1 uncultured Alphaproteobacteria bacterium | reverse complement strand
GAGAACAGGTTCAGGTTCACGCCTTTCAGCGCATGCGTCTGGCCATAATAAAAATTGAGGTTGCGCACGACCACTTTATCCGTCTCCGCGGCCGGCCCCTTGGCCGGCCTCTGGGCCTGGACCTCGCCGCTCATGCTCAAAGCCTTTCGCATCCTACTTCTGTCTCGCCGAAGCCGAAAGAACCCGCGCCAGAATGCTCGGTGGGAGGAACGAGGCTACGCTCTCCGCCAATCGGGAATGCGCCTCCTGGTCGCCCTTTCTAAGGCGGCCGCTTGAGCCTGTTACGACAGTGCGAAGACGGTTTTACGACGCCATGCCCCATCAGGGATTCCGTCGGCTCAGGCCCAGCGTCAAACCCGCCCCGGCCGCGCTCACTCGTCCGAGCCCCACCCCGGGGGCGAAACTCGACGGCTCAACGGTGGCGTGCTCGATCGCCGGCGCTCAACGGCCCATCGCCGGGCGCTCGACATGGGAGGCTCTTGCGCGCGATGCTCGATGCTCGAACCTCGACGGACCGGAGTCGACGTTAAGCGGACCTAGCCCGGCGCGGCCTTGGACACCTCAATTTGGCGGAGGGCAAATCGACAAGGATCTAAGGTCAGGGGAGAACCGAGAAAGTGGCTATATCCGTATGAGCACAGAACTGCTCTTTGGGTGGATTGCGTACGACGCAAAGCTTGATACTCGTCCGAGTGCCAATATGATTTGTCGATGGGCATCGGACATGTTTGAAATCATTCGAAACTGCCCGACTTATTCTGCCTCTCATCGTCTAAACTCTTCTGCATTTGGCTTTACGCGTATCCTGAGTTCCCTATGTATGCGACGCATTCGATGTGTCGAAAGACCATCTCGACGCTCATCGCTTGGCCGACGGCGCGAGCCGCCGCTTCGCCAACGGCAAGTGCGGGTATAAGGCGTTTGTGAAGGGGTTCGCGCAGACGCCTGTCGAGCGCGTCGTCTTCGAGCCGACCGGCCCCTATCCCCGCGCCTTCGAGCGCGCCTTGGGCGCGGCCGGCGTTCCCTTCGTCAAGGTCAATCCCCGTCAGGCGCGCCGCTTCGCCGAGGCGACCGGCAAGCTGGCGAAGACCGATCGCCTGGACGCGGCGATGCTGGCTCGCATGGGCGCATTGCTGGAACTGGAGGCGCGCCAAGCCCGAAGCGAGGTCTTGCTCGAACTGAAGGAGCTGTACGTCGCTCGCGAGGCCCTGGTGAGGATCGCACCGCCGCCAAGAACCGCGGAAAGACTTTGACGCTCTCGCTGTTGAAGCGTCAGAACGCGCAGCGCCTCGAACAGATCGATCGGCGGATCGTGACCGTCGAAGCGGCAATTCTCGGGATTGTCGAAGCCGATGCGAGCCTCTCCGATCGCTTCGCCATTCTGATCAGCATTCCGGCCTATCCACCATCACCGCCTTCGCCCTGCTGATCGAAATGCCCGAACTCGGCGCCCTCGAAGCCGGCCAAGCGGCAAGTCTGGTTGGACTGGCGCCAATCGCGCGCCAGTCCGGACGCTGGAGCGGTGGTTCGTCTTCACCCGCTCGCCCGCTCGTTTTGGGATCAGCGTCGGAGCGACCACCATGCAGTCGTGGCCGAGCGCTTGAATCTGACGATAAAGCCCATATCCCATCGGCCCGGCCTCGAAGCAGACAGGCAGCCGATCGTGTCGCTCCGCCAATCGCTGGATCATCCGCGCGATCGGCAAGGCGCTGTTCTCGACTTCGCCGAGAAACCAGACCTCCCCGGTCAGGCCGCCTTCCGCAATCGCCACCGCGTGCTTTGTCTTGGCGACGTCGAAAGCGACAAAGACTTCGCTATACTCTCCCATGCTCCGCCCTCCGTGCATGAGGCTCGGCTCGGGCCCAGCCCGAGCAACCCTCGTTTCTCTACGGCACGAAAGGGCAGGCCACCGGCTCAAGCTCCCGAACATCACGTCTAACGCAATCGCGACATTGGAAAATCCTGGGGTGTTCGTTGCGGGTGGCACCTTCCGCTGGGCAGTTAGCTAGTGAGTTGGGCGTTCAGCCGCGCGAGGAATTCCGACAGATCGTCGGTCACAAAATCTGCGACGTTGGCCTCATCCGAAGCCGCCTGGTCATGGGCCTCACGATGGTCCAAGCGTCCGGCCCTGGTCGTCACCAGGGTGGTCGTCATGCCTTTCGCCTTGGGCACCGCGAGGTTTCTGGCCACGTCCTCAAACATCGCCGCCGCAAGTGGGTCAACTCCGCATCGCTCGAAAAAGACGTTGTAGGCGCCTTCGGCGGGCTTTGGCGTGAGCCCGGCCGCGACGATGTCGAAGGCGTCCTCAAACAGACCGTCGAGGCCGAGCTGCCGCGCCGTGAGGATGGCGTGGCTTCGCGACCCGTTGGTGAAAATCAGCTTCCGCCCCGGCAGTCTGCCGACTTCGCGCGCAAGCAGCGGATCCGGCTTGAGGCCAGAGCGATCGATATCGTGGACAAACTCTAGAAATCGCTCTATCTGGTCGACGTGCTCCTCCACCAATCCACTTAAGGTCGTGCCGTGACGCATATAATAGTGCTTGTGCAGCGCACGAGCCGACTGACCGTCGATGCCGAAAAGCTCGACCAGAAACAGCGTGATCCGTTCGTCGATCCTTGGCCAAATTCCACTGTCCGCATGGTATAGGGTATTGTCAAGATCGAAGACCCAAGTCGTGACGTGGCCAAAACGAGCGCGCAGCATCTCGTCGGACGGCAGGCGGAACGAGGCCGGCGGAATCAGGGGTGCCATGGGCATGCAATGGTTTTACGCGGCAAATCTAGCTCCGTCGGGGCTGAGGATCTCGACAAGATTAGCGGTGACGCCTTTACCTTTCCATAACAATCGGCCGCTGCGCGTCAGGCTTTCGCGAGGGCGTGCGCGACCGCCTTCCGCATCATGCTCGAGAAGCCTGCCGCGCCAACCGCGTCAGGATTGACCCAAAAACATCCGGCCGGGGCACCGCCGTCAAACTCCGCGGCGTAGACCGTCAATCTAAGCGCGAAATGGGTGAAGACCTGTTCGACTTCGCCCGGCAGCCGCCGCCAGCGCCCGACGATCGGAGCGGCCTCTGCAAGCTCGCCATTCGGGGCTTTGCTCGTCCACGGGGTGCCGGGCAGCTCAACGGTCAAGGCGAGAAGGCCGTGAGGCGGCCGGCGCCGAGCGAGAAAGGCGCCGTCGGAACGGCGGGCGAAGAACACCGCGCCCTGCCGGCGCAGTCTCGCCTCCGTCTCGGCACGCCGAGGGTAAGCCCCCGGGGCGCCGGATTGGAACGCGGTGCAGTCCTGGGCGAGCGGGCAGGCGCCGCAATCGGGATTGCGCGGACGGCAGAGGGTCGCGCCGATATCCATCAGCGCCTGGGCGAAATCGCCGGCTCTGTCGCTTGGCGCCAGCGCTTGCGCGGCCGCCGCGATTTCCCCTCGCGCGCGAACAATCGGCTCTTCCAGGGCGAGGAGCCGCGCCAGAACGCGGGCGATATTGCCGTCGACCGGCGCCGTCTGGCGGCCGAAGGCGATCGCCGCGATGGCAGCCGCGGTATAGCCGCCGACGCCCGGAAGCGCGCGCAACTCGGCCTCCTCGCTCGGAAACCGCCCGCCGCGCCTCGCGATCTCCTTGGCGCAAGCGTGCAGGTTTCGCGCGCGCGAATAATAGCCGAGACCCGCGAACGCGCTCATCACGGCTTCGACCGGGGCGGCGGCCAGGTCGTCGACCCGCGGCCATTTGGCGATGAAGGCCTGATAATAGGGAGTCGCCGCCCGGGCGGTCGTCTGCTGCAGCAGCACTTCGGAGAGCCAGACCCGGTAGGGGTCAGGCGTTTCCTCGGGCGCCGCGCGCCAGGCGAGGGCGCGTCGGCAGCGGTCCCACCACCCTAGCGTGCGGGCGACAACTGCCTTTTGCTTTGCCTCGGACGCTAACGCGCTTACATTGGCGCTCATGCCATCGACCTCATGCCCCGCGTCCTCACTTTCCGTACCGATTCGATGATGAAGCGCGGGCGCGACGGCGCCAAGCCTTTAGCTGAATTTACGCGGGCGTTGATCGCCGAGGCGCTGGCCGTGCACGGCTTGGGCGAGACGAGCCTGGTCGCCGATTGGCCGGCCATTGTCGGTGAGACGCTTGCGCGTCATGCCCGGCCGATCGAGCTGCAATGGCCGCCTCGGGCCGCCAAGCGCGATCTCGACGCGCCGGCTGCTCCTGCGACTCTGGTCCTCAGGGTCGAAGGCGCTTTCGCGCTCGAGGCGCAGCACAGTGCCTCGGTGATCGTGGCGCGGGTGAACGCGCATCTCGGCTGGAGATGCGTTGGCAAGATCGCCTTCCGGCAAGGCCCGCTGCCCCCGCTCAAGGAAAAGCGTCGGCCCGAGACACTCCCTTCTGACGCAGCGGAAGCCGCTGCGCGCGCCGCAGCCTCGCCGATCGAGGATGATGGCTTGCGCGAGGCCGTCATGCGGCTCGGCGCGCGGGCGATCGACAGGTCGGCTCGCCTGCGTGAGGCGGCGGACGCTCGAACTCCAAAAGGAGACTAGGGGCTTGACCTTTCGCCATCCACTCGCCGGCCGCACGATTGCGCGCATGAACGGCGCCGGTAACGCGATCCTGGTGCTCGATATGCGGAATTCGACTGCCCGTCCGGCGCCAGAAGACGCGCGCGCCATCCATCGGGCGCCGGGCCTGAGCTACGATCAGATGATGGTTTTAGGCAACCCAAGGACGGCAGGGACCGTTGCCGAGGTGCTCATCTTTAACAGCGATGGCACGCTCGCAGGAGCGTGTGGCAACGGCACGCGTTGCGCCGCCGATCGGCTGTGCCGCGAGCTCGGAGTCGCCGCAGTCAAGATTGAGACCGAGGCTGGCATAATCGCATGCGAGCGGCTCGGGCCCTCGTGCTATCGGGTCGACATGGGTGCGCCGCGCCTCGATTGGGACGCCATTCCGCTTGCGCGTGCCGTGCCCGACACGGGGCGGGTGAAATTGTGGGCCGACGGCCAAGGTCCGGCGGAGCTGGGACCTGCTTCAGTGGTCAACATGGGCAACCCGCACGCCGTGTTCTTCGTCCCTGACCTAAAGCGGATCGATGCGGCGGAGCTTGGCCCAAGGATCGAGGTCGATCCGATGTTCCCGGAAAAGGCCAATGTCACCTTCGCTGAGGTTCTTGCCCGCGGCGACGTGAGAGCTTGGGTGTGGGAGCGCGGGGTCGGATTGACGCTCGCCTGCGGCTCGGCCGCGTGCGCCACCTTGGTCGCCGCGGCCCGCCTTCGGTTGATGGAGCGCAACGGGACGGTGCGTTTGCCCGGTGGCGAGCTCCTGATCGACTGGCGCGCGTCCGACGGCCACGTGCTGATGACCGGCCCGGTCGAATACGAGGGCGCGTTCACTCTCGACGAAGCGTTGTTTGAAGCCGCGGCGCCGTGAACGGCGAAGCGGGAGGGGACGATAGCCCAGGCAAAAGCCCGGGCCGCGTCGACGCTGTCGATTGCGCGCGCGGTCTGGCGCTTGTCGGCATGGCCATCTACCACTTCAGCTGGGACCTCGCCGACTTTCGGCTTGCCGCGCCCATGCTGCCGTTCACGCCGCAGATGCGGCTTTTGTCCCACATTGTGGCGAGCGTATTTCTCGCCCTGGTTGGCGTATCGCTGGCGCTCGCTCATCGTAACGAGCTTGACGTCCGAGCCTTCTGGCGCCGCCTCGCGATTGTCGCGGGCGCAGCGGCGCTGGTGACTTTGGGGAGCCTCGTGTTCGCGCCAAGCGAACCCATTTTCTTCGGCATTCTCCATTGCATCGCGGCGGCGAGCCTCATCGCCGGACCATTCGTCCCCGCGCCAGCTTGGGCGAGTTTTGCGGTCGGACTCGCGGCGATCGCGGCGCCATTCCTCATCCGCTCGACGTTGTTCGATCCGCCCTGGCTCCTATGGCTCGGCCTCGGCGAGGCGCTGCCGAATACGCTCGACTGGCGGCCGCTCCTGCCTTGGGCCGGCGTCGTCTTCCTTGGCCTCGGCGTTACGCGCTCGCCGGGGGCCCTGACGTGGCTGGCTTCGCCGGACCGTTGGCGCGCTAGGTCGCCGCCGGCGCGTGCAATAGGCTTTGCCGGCCGGCACAGCCTGTCGATCTATCTCGTGCATCAGCCGATCCTGATCGGTCTCCTGGCGGCGCTGACGGCCTGGGGCCCGCTCGCGCCGAAACCGGACGTGACTGGCTTTCTCGCCTCTTGCCAGCGCGCCTGCGTCGACGAAGGGCAAGGGGCGCCCGAGTGCGAAACGGGCTGCCGGTGTGCCGCCGACGCTGTCGAGCGCTCCGGCGACGCCGGCCGGCTGGCGAGTTCCGCCCCCGGACGCCAGGCCCAGCTCAAGCGGCTCGCCGACGCCTGCATGGGACAGTGAGCGGCGCGCGGGTTCCCAAGGAGCCCCGGCGAGATCGCGTGCAGCCTTGCACAAGTTTCCGCTTTTCAATGATCTCAGCAGGGCGACAGGCGAAGGCTGGGCCTCGGCAGGCGCCGTTGCGTCCTGGCTTCGGCGATCGGCGAGTTCAGCCAGCAGGGCGTCGCGCTCGGCCTCGACCGCCGCGATCTGCTCGAGCAGCAATTCGAGCCGGTCGAGTTCGCGCCCAATCTGCGCCTTTAGGCGTTCCCCGAGCGGCCGGCCGTCCCCGCGCGCAGTTGATCGAGCCGGTTGCGGCGGTTGCGGCGCAATGGCTCATAGTCTCTCACCCCCTGCGAGAACAAAAGGCCCTTGATCCGATTGACGTGCCGAACCCGCTCCTCGATCAGCATGGGCCGCTCGCGACAAAGCCGCCGCTCATCCTCCGTCTCGGGCGTCGGCGCCCGCACCATCGAGCAAACTCGAGGTTCGCCGCGCTTATAGGCGAGCAACGCGCGCAACAGCGCCTCGCCGTCTATCCTGTCGGTCTTGGCCCGTCGCCGACGGCGTGGCGCCGCGATCGAGGCCGCGTCGACCACATGGCTTTCGCACCCCTCCCGCTCAAGAACCCGATGCAGCCAGAAGCCGTCCAGCCCCGCCTCCTCAATCACGACGATCGGATGGCTCGTCCCGGTCCGCGTCAACGCCTTGCGTCTCAGCTCCGCCAGCCTGGCAAGCAAGCCGGAGACATCGCCCGCTTCGATCTCGCGCCTCGACAGCTTCTCGCCCGTCCCCGGCGACAGCGAGGTGACAAGCCATGTCGAACGACTCAGGGTCAGGACTCATTGATTACAGCCAGAATATGACGGCGGCGGCGATGCAGATTGCCGAGAAGTAGGTGTGGGCGCAACGATCGTGTCCCGAGCGATGGTGTAGCAGGGCGGTAGTCGCCGCATTCGCCGGGATGGGACCGGGCTGATCAGGCGGCCGCGGCGGGCAACCCGACGATGGGATCATCGCTCAAGGGGGCGATCCCCCTTGACCCCGAACATAAGAGCTGTTGCTCCACCCAGGATTTTGGCGGCATTCCGTTCAGGTGTCGAGCAGCAATATCTCCTGAAGCTGGACGGACTCAAACTAATACCAAGGGTCATAGCGGCTGACCGACGTGCGCCCAGTCGCGCATGCCGATGGATGTGATGTGAACCGCTCCGGCAAATTCGGAGCGGTTCATACCCTTCAGCGGGCGGTTCTGAGGCCAAGCTTGAATAAATAATCCGTCCGCAAGAAGACTAAGAGTTAAATATGAGAAAGCATTGACGTTACCGAGACTATCGTGGTGTGCGGATCAGTATTGACCGCGCGTCTGCTAAATCTAAACGGTTCAACTGAAAGGAGCCGGATCATGCGCTCGATTTTTGCTGGGATTTTTATGCTGTCAGCGTCGGCGGCTGTTGTGCACGCTGCCCAAGCCGAGAAACATGGCTACATCCAGGCTGTCATCGGCCATCGCCAACCAACCCAAGCAAGCCGGGACGAGACTATTGGCGCTAACCGGGACCACTCCACGGAAGACGCTCTGACTAGGAGGATCGAGCAGGATAAAACGCGGCTTGATCGTTTGATCGAGATCTGCCCAAGCTGCTGAGCCGAGCGCGCAACGGCCTCAGTCCCACATGTGGGCGAGAGAACGCCGCGTTGTTTGCGCTTAAGAAGATGCGCGGCGTTCCGCTCTTCTGCGCCAGCTGCTGGCGGCGGCCTTGCGCGCCCGTAAAGCGTCAACTGGGGCGTCTTGCCGAGCGCCACGCATTTCTCCGCCATGGCGCGTCAGCCATTGTACGGTCCGGACTGACACGCCCATGGCTTGATTTCAGATGGATAGACCGTTACTCCGAAGCCCCGTAAGCGCCGTGTCGCACTCGATATTTGGCCTTGGCTTGCAGCGTGAGGCTGGCGGGAGGTGGCCTGGTCAGCTTCACCACCCTTAGGCCCCAGTTCCAGTCGCCCCCAAAAATCGACGAATGAGAAACAATCAGAATTGCCCTGACAAAGGCGCCGAAGAGGTCGTCGGTTCGATTGCGCCTGGCTCCGGCAACATCCAATGACATCGTCCAGTTCATCAGGATCGAGCGCAGCGTCGGCGGCGAAGCTGACCCACTTCGACGCCCTGACCTTCGATTGCTACGGCACGCTCATCGACTGGGAATCGGGCATGATCGAAGGCCTGAAGCCCCTGACTAGCAAAGTGTCGCGGCCGCTTATACGCGACGAAATCCTCGAAGCGCATGCGCGCCATGAATCCTCGCAGCAAATCCAGACGCCGACGAAGCTCTATCGCGACCTGCTGGCGACCGTTTATCGCCGCCTGGCCGAAGAATGGGGCGTCGCCACGAGCTGGAGCGACTGCGTGGCCTATGGCCGCTCGATCCGGAACTGGCCTGCCTTCGCCGACACCGCGGCCTCGCTTCAATATCTGAAGCGGCACTACAAACTGGCTATTCTGTCGAACGTCGACAACGAGAGCTTTTCCTTCAGCAATGAGAAGCTCGGGGTCGATTTCGATGCGGTCTATACCGCCGAGGACTGCGGCTCCTACAAGCCCTCTATCCGAAATTTCGAGTACATGCTCGCCAAGCTCAAGACGCTCGGGACTGAGAAGAATCAGATCCTGCACACCGCCGAGAGCCTGTTTCACGACCACGCGATCGCGAACAAGATTGGGCTCGCGTCCTGCTGGATTCACCGGCGCCACGGCAAGGAGGGCTCCGGCGCGACGATGGCCCTGGCGCAAGCGCCCAGATACGACTTTCGCTTCGACAGTCTGGCCGATCTCGTCAAGGCGCATCAGGAAGCGCTCAAGGGCTGATGCATCTTTGGCTGGGTCGGAGCAAAGCAGGACAATGGAAAAGCCGCCGATCGTCTACGACGACTTCGCCAAAGTCGACATCCGGATCGGCCAGATCGTCGCGGTCAGGCCGTTTGAGCGAGCGCGCATTCCTTCTTTTAAGGTCGAGGTCGACTTCGGCCCGCTCGGCAGGAAATGGTCGAGCGCCCAGATCACCAGCTATTCGCAGGCCGAGCTGGTTGGCCGGCTGGTCGCTTGCGTGATCAACATGCCGCCGCGCAACATCGCTGGCTTTCAGTCCGAAGTGCTGATCCTCGGGGCGAAGAACGCGCGCTCCGAGGTCATCCTGCTGTCGCCGCTCGCCGAGATCGCGCTCGGAGAACCGGTGTTCTGATATAAGCCTACACGCGGCGGCGTTCCGTCCTCGGCCCATGAAGTATTGAATGTCGCCATCGAGGGCTGGACAAAATGAAACGCATCCCACCTCTCTTGACACTCGTTGCCTTAATGGCGTGCTCTGCGCCGGTGTTTCCAGCGGACGGCAAGACCTCGCACGCGAAGGTCAAGCCAAAGAGCGCGCAAGGGCATCAGGTCCCGATGCGACATGACCAGCTTACGCTCTATCCCCACGGCCGGCCTCCGCGTCGCCATTCGGCCTCCGGCTATACTCGCCACCGGTTCGATCAGCCGACCCCGATACACAATACTTTTATGGGCGTGCAGCGATGGTGAAAGCGCGCCGGCATATTTCCGCGCACGGTGATCTCGGCCTTTCCGAGACCGGAGGTCCGAGAGCGGCGAGGACCAAGATGGAAACGCTCAGACGAGCAATGATCCTTGGCGCGCTTCCGATCCTGATGTCCGCCGCCGGCGGGGGAGTGGCGCATTCGGCTACAATCAACCCGGCGTTGGTCGGCGCTTGGACGCTCTCTATAGCCGATTGCTCGCGGCTATTTGAAAGAACGAGCCGCGGTCTCTCCTTCAAGCAGCCGGTCGACAAGTTCGCTCAGGCCGTAATCATCCGGCCTGGGGAAATTGAAGGTCCGTCAAGCGTGTGCCGCGTCCTTAAAGTAACCAATGCAAAGGACACTATATCTGCGACGGCGGAATGCAGAGACGCTATTGGTTATTTGTCGCTCGACATTACCATAAAGGTCCAATCCGGACGTCAGATTATCTATAATGCGACGGGCGGCGAGTCGCTTAATGTAACCTACCTGAAGTGCCAGATCTGAAATCGCGCTGCTTCAGTCCCCTCAGAAAGTTGCGGAGGGGCGGCTAGCTCGCTGGCCATTCGAGTTCGGGAACGAGCTTGTATGGATAGTCTGGCTCGACATAGCCGTGAGCCTTCTGCCTCTTCGGCAATGTCGGCTTATCGCGCGGCAGTTTCTCGTACGGAATTTGCTTCAAGAGGTGGGAGATGACGTTAAGCCGGGCGCGCCGTTTGTCGTCCGAGCGCACGACATGCCAAGGCGCACAGGAGGTGTCGGTGGCTTTGAACATGTCGTCGCGCGCTCGCGAGTAGTCATACCAGCGGCTGTAGGACTTCAAATCCATCGGCGACAGTTTCCAGATCTTGCGCGGATCGTCGATCCGCCCCTCGAGCCGGCGGGTCTGCTCCTCCTCGCTCACCTCCAGCCAATATTTGATGAGGATGATCCCGGACTCGATGATCGCTTTCTCGACCGGCGGCGTCAGCTCGAGAAAGCGCTTCACTTGATCCATCGTCGAGAATTCCATCACCCGCTCGACGCCGGCGCGATTGTACCAGCTGCGATCAAAGATGACGATCTCGCCCGCGGCGGGCAGATGGCGCATGTAGCGCTGGATGTACATCTGCGACTTCTCGCGCTCGGTCGGCGCGGGCAGCGCAACGACGCGATAGACGCGCGGGCTGACCCGTTCGGTGATCGCTTTGATCACCCCGCCCTTGCCGGCGCCGTCGCGGCCTTCGAACAGGACCACCACTTTCAGTCCCTTGGCGACGACCCAGAGCTGCAGCTTGACCAGCTCTCCGTGCAGCCGCGCGAGTTCGCGCTCGTATTCCTTGCCGCCAAGCTCGTCCTGGCCTTCCGAGGCCTTCTCGTTCTCAGTCTTTTTGGCCTTGTTCAGGCGCTTTGTCGCAGCCATTTCTTCCTCCCACGTTCGTCCTTTACAACATAGACGCGCTTGCCTAGTAAAGCGGCTGAGGGCTTGGACCAATAGCGGCGGGCGGAAGGCGTCATGTCCGCCGTCGCCTCGCGATTCGAGCGGAGCCATGCTCGCGCTTTGAGATTTCGGGTCCCGCTGGTGATAGGCCAGGTACGGATGACGTGCGGAGGAGACCCACGATGACGCTTTCGTCGGCGCGTTGCTGTATCGGCCCTTGCTATTGGTCTATCGGGGCGTGCGCGCTCTCCGTGAGCGGGGCAGCTTTCCTTTGCTCCTTCGGCGCACGCTCAGGGCATGATCCGCAATCTGATTGCGCGCCTGCGCGGCCAGACGTTGCCGGAGGGCATCGCAAAAGCGAACGGCCGCCTTGAAGCGACCCAGGTCGACGTCTCTTCGAAATATGCCGGGCGCCTCGCAGAAGTAACCGTCGAGGAAGGCTCGAGCGTCACGCAAGGGCAGGCTATCGCGAAACTCACCTCGCCGGAATACGAGGCGCAGTTGCGCGCCGCCAAGGCCGACGTGCAGAAGGCCAACGATGCGCTTGCGGCGGCGGAAGCGGAAATTGCCTCGCGCCAGAGCGCGCTCGAATTCGCCAAATCCGACTTTGAGCGCGGCCAGGAGCTGATGAAGACCGGCTTCATCACCAAGCAGGTCTTCGAACAGCGCAAGCGCAACCTCGACTCCGCGATCGCGGCGGTGCAGAGCTTCACCTCGCAGCGCGATCAGGCCCTGTCCCAGATCGCGAACTCGGAGGCGGAGGTCGATCGCGTTCAGTCGATCATCGACGATCTGACGCTCGTCTCGCCGCGGTTGGGACGGGTGCAGTACCAGCTTGCGCGGGCCGGCGAGGTCGTCGCCGCCGGCGCGCCGATCGTGACGATCCTCGACCTCACCGACGTCTACATGACGATCTTCCTGCCCGCGGCGGACGCAGGCCGGCTGGCGGTCGGCGACGAGGCCCGCATTATCCTCGATCCGGTTCCCGACTACGTCATTCCCGCAAAAGTCAGCTTTGTCGCGGCCGACGCGCAATTCACCCCTAAGACGGTGGAGACCACCGACGAACGCGCCAAACTGATGTTCCGCATCAAGCTCAAGATCGATGCGCAGGTTCTTCAAGCAGTTCTACACGCGCGTGAAGACCGGCGTCCGAGGCCTAGGCTTCGTCCGCACCAAGCCCGATGTGGAGTGGCCAGCCGACCTTCAGGTCAAGCTGCCAAAGCCGCCGGCGGATAAAGCCTCCGCAACACCAGCCGCCGATAGCGCGGCGCCTCAGGCGACGCGCCCGACCAAGAGTCCCGATAACAACGCGGCGGAAACCAAGACGCCCGTCGCAAAATGACAGGTGAGCTCGTCGCTCGGGTCAAGAACGTATCGCACCGTTATGGCGCGACGGTCTCGCTCACCGACGTCAGCATCGACATTCCCTCGCGCATCATGGTCGGCGTGATCGGACCGGATGGCGTCGGCAAGTCGACTCTGCTCGGGCTCATCGCGGGCGTAAAGAAGATTCAGCAGGGCGAGGTCGTCGTCTTCGACAAGAGCATCGCCGACCAGGAGACCTTGCGCGAGATACGCGGCCGCATCGCCTATATGCCGCAGGGCCTCGGCCGCAACCTCTACCCGACGCTCTCCGTCTTCGAGAACATCGATTTCTTCGGCCGATTGTTCGGATTGTCGGCGACGGAGCGTCGCTCCAAGATCACCGAGCTTCTCACGGCGACGAGCCTGGAGAAGTTCGAAGCGCGTCCCGCCGGCAAGCTTTCCGGCGGCATGAAGCAGAAGCTCAGCCTCTGCTGCGCGCTCATCAACGATCCCGACCTCCTCATTCTCGACGAGCCGACGACCGGCGTCGACCCCCTCTCACGCGGCCAGTTCTGGGATCTCATCAACACGATCCGCGCACGCCGCCCGCAAATGAGCGTGATGGTCGCCACCGCTTATATGGACGAGGCCGAGCGCTTCGATTGGCTGATGGCGATGGACGACGGCAAGATCATCGCCACAGGGACGCTGAAGGAGCTGCTCGCCAAGACGGGCGAGCCCAATCTCGACGAGGCCTTCATCGCCATGATGCCTGAGGCCAAGCGCGCCCTGCACAAGAAGGTGGTCGTGCGTCCTCGCGTGACCTCCCCGGACGAGACGCCGGCGATCGAGGCGGAGGGGCTGACGCGCCAGTTCGGCGATTTCGTCGCGGTCGACCATGTCAGCTTCAAGATTGCGCGCGGTGAAATCTTTGGCTTTCTCGGTTCGAACGGCTGCGGCAAGTCGACGACGATGAAAATGCTGGTCGGCTTCCTGCCGGCGAGCAGCGGCACATGCAAGCTGTTTGGCGAGCCGATGGGCTCGAACGATATGCAGGCCCGGCGCAATGTCGGCTACATGACGCAGGCTTTCTCGCTCTACGGCGAGTTGACGGTCGCGCAGAATCTCGAGCTCCACGCCGAGCTCTATCACCTGCCGCCGGAAAAGGTCGCGGGCCGGATTGAAGATCTGCTTGAACGCTACGATCTGAAATCCGTCGTCAACGCGCGGCCCGACAGCCTGCCGCTCGGCATGAAGCAGCGGCTCCAGCTCGCGGTCGCTGTGCTGCACGAACCCTCCATTCTCATTCTCGATGAGCCGACGTCGGGCGTCGACCCGATCGCGCGCGATGCGTTCTGGCGGACGCTGATCGATCTCTCGCGCGACGACGGCGTGACGATTTTCGTCACCACCCATTTCATGAACGAGGCCGACCGCTGCGACCGCATCTCGCTCATGCACGCCGGCAAGGTGCTCGCGGTCGGCGCGCCACAGGAGCTGGTCAAAGAACGCGGCAGCGCGTCGCTCGAGGATTGCTTCGTCGGCTACCTCGCGGAAGCGGCGGGCATCGACATGTCGAAAAAGGCCGAGGCGCTGGCGCCGGCCGCCGCCGAAGTCGAGGCGACCGAGCGGCCGAAGCGCTTCAAAATTGGCCGGCTATGGGCCTACGCGCGGCGCGAGACGGTCGAGCTCTTGCGCGATCCGATCCGGCTGGCTTTCGCGCTCGTCGGTCCCATCATTCTCATGTTCGCCTTCGGCTACGGCATCTCCTTCGATATCGAGAACCTGGAGACCGCGTCATTCGACCAGGACGATACCCTCCAGAGTCGCAATCTGCTTCAGGGTTTCGACGGATCGCGCTACTTCGCAGTCCAGCCGCCGATCACATCGGCGGACGAGGCCGACAGACGGCTGCGAAGCGGGAACACCCAGATCGTCGTCGAAGTGCCGCCCGGTTTCGGCCGCGACCTTCTCAACGGCCGGACGCCGGAGGTCGACGCGACGGTCGATGGCGCCATGACGTTTCGTGGCGAAACCGCGAAGAACTACGTGACGCGGGTCATCCGAACGCAGGGCGAGGAACTGCAGCGGTCGCTTCATCGTCCGGGCAGCGCCAACGCCTGGAGGGACGACGATATTCAGACCCGCTTTCGCTACAATCAGGCCTTTCTCAGCGTGAACGCCATGGTGCCCAGCATCTTCATGCTGCTCCTGTGCCTGATTCCGGCGATCATGTCGGCGATCGCAGTCGTGCGCGAGAAGGAGACTGGGCTCGATCGCCAACTTCCGCTCGACCCCGATCACCCGCCTCGAGTACCTGATCGGCAAGCAACTGCCCTATATCGCGGTCTCGATGATCGCTTTCTTCGCCCTGTTGCTGATCGCGATTTTCATTTTCCGCGTGCCGCCGAAGGGGCCGTTCCTCGTCCTGCTCCTCGGAACGATCGTCTATGTGATTGCGACCGTTGGTTTCGGCGTGCTGATTTCGTCCTTTACCAAGACCCAGGTCGCAGCCGTCTTCGCAACGGCGATTCTTTCGATCGTGCCGGCGGTCAATTTCTCCGGAATGCTTGCGCCGGTCTCGTCGCTCTCGGGTTCGGCGAAGATCATCGGCCTGTCGTTCCCCTCGTCGTGGTACCAGCAGGTTTCGGTCGGCGTCTTCGCCAAGGCGCTCGGCATCGCCGACCTCTGGAAGGACATTGCCGCGATCGCGCTCATCGCGCTCGTCTTCCTGGCCCTGTCGCTGGCCTTGCTTCGCAAGCAGGAGGCGTGAGATGTCCGAGGTCTCCGCACCAAAAGTCTCTGCGCCCAAAGCCCCGCATCTCGCCGAGGCGAAGCCGCTGACCTTCGTCGATCATCTGGTCAACATCTTCCATCTGGTCATCAAGGAGCTCAGAAGCATTCGGGCGGACCCGGTGATGCTGATTCTGGTCGTTTACTCATTCTCCATCTCGGTCAACACGGTCGCCACTGGCGCGGTGACGGAAGCGACCAATCTCTCGGTCGGCATCGTCGACGAGGACGGGTCAAGCCTGTCGCGCCAGATCGCGGAGGCTCTGACGCGGCCGACCTTTCAGCCGCCGGTGCAGATCACCGCTTCCGACATCGACCCGATGATGGACCAAGGCAAGCTCTTGTTCGTCGTCGAAATCCCGCCGAATTTCGAGGCCGACGTTCGCGCCCAGCGCAAGACCGGCATCCAGATCAATGTCGACGCGACGGCGGTCGCGCAGGCCGGCAATGGCGCCGGCTATCTCAACACGGCGATCGCAACCGAGATCCAGCGGTTTATTGGCGGCCGCGAAGGTTCGACAGGCGTCCCGATCAATCTTGTGTTGCGCGCCGCCTTCAACCCGAACCTCAAGACGGCTTGGTTCTCAGCGATGACCCAGGTCATCAACCAGATCACGATGCTGACGGTCATCCTCACCGGCGCAGCGCTGATCCGCGAGCGCGAGCAGGGCACAGTCGAGCATCTCTTGGTCATGCCGGTCGTGCCGTCCGAGATCATGCTGGCCAAGATGATCGCCAATGGTCTTGTCATCCTGGTCGCCGCTATGTTATCTCTGCAGTTCGTCGTTCACTGGTGGATCGGTTCGCCGATCAACGGGTCTTTGCTGGTGTTCCTGCTCGGGGCGACGATCTACGCGCTCGTCGTCGCGGCGCTCGGGATCCTGCTCGGCACCCTCGCGACGACCATGGGCCAGTTTGGCCTCCTCGCCATGCCTGTGCTGATCGTTACGCAACTGCTCTCGGGCAGCGCCACACCGATGGAAAGCATGCCGGTCTGGCTGCAATATTTCATTCAGACGATCAGCCCGACGCCGCACTTCGTGCAATTCGCCCAGGCCGTGCTGTTCCGCGGCGCCGACATCACCCTTGTGTGGCGTCCACTCGTTGCGATGTTCGCGATCGGTGTCGTCTATTTCACTCTCGCCAGCGTCCGCTTCCGCAAGGTGATTTTCGGCGGCTGACGGCTCGGCTTGCCTTAATTATCAGTCAGTGGCCGTATAATATTGGACTAATAGGTGATCAGGCCGATTGCGCTGGTTGGCTTGACGCCTTACGCCACACAAGTACAAAGTCCGGCGCGATCAACAAACCGTGAAGTCGTCCGGCGGTGCGCATCACGCGCCAAATGGACGTCCGGCCATCCGAACTAGGGAGAGAATCTTGCCCACATCCAATTGGCGTGGCGCGGTCGACCGCCGGAGACTTGTCACAACCGGGGCGGCGCTCGCCGCCGCTCAATTCGCCAGCCCCTTCGTCATCCGCGCCCGCGCCACCGATCCGGTCAAGATCGGGTTGGACAATCCGCTGACCGGCACCTACGCTGGCCCGGGCAAGAACGAACTGGTCGGCTGCCAGATGGCGCTCGACGAGATCAACGCCAAGGGCGGCATCCTTGGCCGTCCGGCCGCGCTCCTGGTTGAGGACTCATCCAGCGGCGACGCCGGCACGGCGGTGCAGAAGGCGCGCAAGCTAATTGAAGGCGACAGGGTCGACTTCCTGCTCGGCAACGTCAACTCGGCGCTTGCTCTCGCCATGGCTCAGGTCTCGAACGAAAAGGGCGTCCTGCACATCGTGCCCGGCGGCCACACCGACGCGATCACCGGCAAGAGCTGCCACTGGAACGTCTTCCGCGTCTGCAACACCACGCAGATGGAGGCCAACGCCATCGCCGGCACGCTGGTCAAGGATTACGGCAAGAAGTACTATTACATCACGCCCGACTACGCGTTCGGCCATACCCTCGAAGCCGGGATGATCAAGGCGATAGCCGCCCTCGGCGGCCAGAGAGTGGGCGGCGATCTCGTTCCGCTCGGCAGCGTCGACTTCTCGTCCTACCTCATCAAGGCCCAAGCGGCGAACCCGGATGTCATCATCTTCCTGGTCCAGGGCGACGACATGCTAAACGCTCTCAAGCAGGCGGTGCAGTTCGGGCTGCAAAACAAAGTCCATCTCGCCGGCGCCCAGCAGGAAATGGAGCCGCTCGAGGGCCTGCCGCCAGAGGCGCGGATCGGCTTCTGGGTGATGGAATGGTACTGGAACCAGCCCGGCGTGCCCCACGTCGCCGAATTCGTCGAGGCGACGAAGAAACGCACCGGCCGGGTGCCGACCGCGCGCACCTGGTTCGGCTATGTCTCGGTCTGGACCTGCGCCCTCGCCGCGGCCAAGGCCAATTCGCTCAAGGCGGTCGATATGGCCAAGGTCCTGCAGGACTTTCATCTGCCGCCGGAAATCGCGCTCGGGCCGAACCCGGCCTTCTACCGCGCCGGCCAGAATCAGCTCCTGGCCTCGCTGTTCGTCGGTGAGGCGCAAGCCAAGGGTTCGGCGCCGGACGATCTGTTCAAGGTCACCAGGGTCGTCAATGGGGCCGATGTCGCGGGCACGGTCGAGGAGAGCGACTGCAAGATGACCTGGCCGACCTGAGCGTAAGCAAGGCAGGCGCGGGATCAAGCATCGTGAGGACCGGCTAGGCTGGCGGTTGGAGTCAGGGAGGAAAAAATGTCCAACGCCAATCCGCGAGCGATAAGCCGTCGCAGGGTTGTCAAGTCCGGGTTAGCGCTCGCGGGCGCCCAGATCGCTGGGCCGTTCGTCCTCTCGGCGCGGGCCGCGCAGTCCATCAAAATCGGACTCGACAATCCGTTGACCGGCACCTACGCCGCCCTCGGCAAGAACGAGCTCACTGGCTGCCAGATGGCGCTCGACGAAATCAACGCCAGGGACGGCATCCTCGGCCGTCCGGTCGAGCTCGTCGTCGAAGATTTCGACCAGCGCCGACGCCGGGGTTGCGGTGCTCAAGGCGCGCAAGCTGATCGACGGCGAGGGGGTCGACTTTCTGCTCGGCAACGTGAACTCCGCGCTTTCGCTCGCCATGGCTCAAGTGTCGAACGAAAAGGGCATTCTCCATATCGTGCCTGGCGGCCATACTGACGCGGTCACCGGCGCGAGCTGTCACTGGAACGTCTTTCGCGTCTGCAACACCACGCAGATGGAGGCCAACGCCGTCGCCGCCGCGTTGATCGAGCAATACGGGAAAAAATTCTACTACATCACCGCGGACTACGCCTTCGGCCACACGCTGGAGGCGGGGATGGTGAGAGCTTCGGCGCCCCTTGGCGGCGAGCGCGTGGGCGGCGACTTGACGCCGGTCGGCACGGTGGATTTCTCCTCCTATTTAATTAAAGCGCAAGCCGCGAACCCGGACGTCGTCGTTTTCCTGCTCGGAGGCGACGACATGCTGAACGCCCTCAAGCAGGCGGTGCAGTTCGGACTGCAAAACAAGGTGCATCTCGCCGGCGCCCAGCAGGAGATGGAGCCGCTCGAAGGCTTAGCCCCTGAGGCTCGGATCGGCGTCTGGGTGATGGAATGGTATTGGAACCAGCCCGGTGTGCCCCATGTCGCCGAATTCGTCGAGGCGACCAAGAAACGCACCGGCCGGGTGCCGACCGCGCGCACCTGGTTCGGCTATGTCTCGGTCTGGACCTGCGCCCTCGCCGCGGCTAAGGCCAATTCGCTCAAAGCGCTCGATATGGCGAAGGCCTTGCAGGACTTTCATTTGCCGCCGGAAGTCGCGCTCGGGCCGAATCCCGCCTTCTACCGCGCCGGCCAGAATCAGCTGCTCGCTTCCCTGTTCGTCGGTGAGGCGCAAGCTAAGGGTTCGGCGCCGGACGACTTTTTCAAGGTCACCAAGGTGGTCAACGGCGCGAAGGTCGCGGGGACCCTTGAGGAGAGCGGGTGCAAGATGAAATGGCCGACTTGAGCGCCCCCTCGGGGGCGGAGGGCGCTCCGCCGTCCTTTTCGCGAACGGCGAAACCCGCCGCATGAGCCAGGTCGTCCTCTTCAACGTCTTCAACGGCCTGATCGTTGGCGCGTTCTACGCGCTGATGGCGCTTGGCCTGTCGCTGATCCTCAACCTCAGCGGCGTGATCAATTTCGCGCATGGCGGATTCCTGGCGCTCGGCGCGTATCTCGCTTACACGCTGATCCCCTATATCGGTTTCTGGGGCGCGTTGATCGTCGCGCCGCCGCTGACCGCAGTCCTCGGCCTCGTCATCGAGTGGCTGTTGATCCGCCCGCTGTACGGCAAAGACCCGCTCTATAGCCTGCTCCTGACCTTTGGGCTCGCGTACATATTTGAGGACGTGACGCGCCTGATATGGGGCGCACAGAGCGTCCCGTTTCAGGTCCCTGGCTGGCTGATGAGTTCGCTGTCGAGCCAGTACTTCTTCCTCACCGGCTATCGGGTCTTCATGATGATTATCGTTGCGGCCGCCGTCGGCGGGCTGTTTGCTGTGCTTAAATACACGCGCCTTGGCATGCGTATCCGGGCCGGCACACGCGACCTCGACACGGTCTCGACGCTCGGCGTCAACGTCAGGGTGTTGCGCAGCCTTAACTTCGGCATCGGCATCTACATGGCCGGTCTCGCCGGGGTTCTGGCGGCCGGCCTCTTGGGTCTCTCGCCCACCATCGGCGCCAATCTCATCATGCCGAGCTTTGTGGCGATCATCGTCGGCGGTCTCGGCAGCCTGCTTGGAACGCTCCTTGGCGGCCTGATGATCGGCGTCGCCTCCGGGTTGGCGGCGGTTTATTTCCCCTCCGCGACCGAGGCGGTGATCTACGTGATGATGGGGCTCGTGCTTCTCGTACGCCCCCGCGGCCTGCTCGGCGAAGAGGGGAGAGTGCATTGAGCGCCGCCCGCAACCGCGCCTTCGACATCGCCGTCTGCCTCGTGCTCTTGCTTATGCCATTCTGGATGGGCGCCATCGGCGGCTACACCGAGCTCGCCACCCGCATCGTGGTCATGGGGCTGGCGGCGATGTCGCTCAACTTCCTGCTTGGCTTCACCGGGGTGCTCTCGTTCGGCCATGCCGCCTATTTCGGGCTCGGCGCCTATGGCGCGGCGATGGCGATCAAGTATCTGGGCGCGGGAACGATCCCGGCAATCGGGTTCGGCGTCGTCATCGCAACGATCGCGGCGATGATCATCGGCGCGCTCATCATCAAGCTGCGCGGCGTCTATTTCGCCATGGTGACGATCGCCTTTGGCCAGGTCTTCTATTTCATCGCCTTCCGCTGGAATGCAGTGACCGGTGGGGACGACGGGCTCGCTGGCTGGCATCGCCTGCCGATCGACTTCGGCGTCGCGCAGCTGGACATTTTTCGAAACGACAAGGCGTTCTATTATTTCGCGCTTGCGATTTTCGCGGTTTGCGTCGCCGCGATGGCGAAGCTCCTCGACTCGCCCTTTGGACGCTCGTTGATCGCCATTCGCGAGAATGAACGGCGCGCGCGATTTCTTGGCGTGCCGATCGAGTTCCATGTCTGGCTTTCGTTTGTGATCTCGTGCCTCTTCGTCAGTGTGGCGGGCGCGCTCTATGCTCTGCTCAACAACTTCACTGATCCGCGAGCTTTGCGCTTCGACCTCTCGGGCAATCTCGTCATCATGGCGGTGCTGGGCGGTATGCGCTCGTTCTGGGGGCCGCTGATCGGCGCAGCGATTTTCGTTGCGCTGCAGGATTACGTCTCGAGCCACACCCAAAACTGGATGTCGGTGATCGGCCTTGTTTTCGTACTGGTGGTGCGCTTCTTTCCACGCGGAGTACTGGGCATGCTGCGCAGCGGAGCCAAGGCGTGACCCTGCTTCAGGTCGAGGGCGCATCGAAGCGCTTTGGCAGTTTGGTCGCCATCGACGGCGTGTCGCTGACTATCGAGCCGGGTGAACTGCGCGCGATCATCGGTCCGAACGGCGCCGGCAAGACGACGTTCTTCAATCTGGTCAGCGGTCTGTTCGCGCCGACCACGGGCTCGATCCGATTCGACGGGGGTGACATCACCGCGCTCGCTCCCGACGACCGGGTGCGACGCGGCATGGCCCGCACCTTCCAAATCACCGAGATCTTTCCCGATCTCTCGGTCGCCGACAACATCCGCGTCGCGGTTGAGATTGCGGACGGCTACCGCCTGAGGCCCTGGCTTGCCGGGAAGACTCGGGCGGCGGTGGCGGCGCGGGTTGCCGAGCTTCTAAGCCTGGGCGGATTGGCCGACAAGACCGACGTGCGCGCGGGCGCGTTGTCGCACGGCGACCAGCGGGCGACGGAGATCATGATGTCGCTCGCGCTGCGGCCCCGCCTGCTCATGCTCGACGAGCCGACGGCGGGCATGGGCGACCAGGAGACCTACGACATCGCGCGGCTCATCCGGCGGCTGCATCGGCAAGAAGGGTTGACGATCATGCTGATCGAGCACGACATGCGCGTCGTCTTCAACCTCGCCGATCGCATCATGGTGCTCGCCGAGGGGCGGGTGCTGGCGGAAGGGGCGCCGCAGGAAATCGCCGACAGCGAAAGGGTCCAGGCGGCCTATCTCGGCAAGGCGGCGGCATGATCGCGCTCAAAGCCGATGATCTCCATACATTTTACGGCAAGAGTCATATCCTGCACGGCGTGAGCCTCGAGGTGCGCGTGGGCGAGATTGTCGCGCTGCTCGGCCGCAACGGCGCGGGGAAGACCACGACGCTGCGCAGCCTGATCGGCCTCACCCGTCCGCGCACTGGCAAGGTCCTGGTGTTCGACGCGGACGTGACCGGATTTCCGCCCTACCGGATTGCTGAGGCGGGCGTCGGCTATGTGCCGGAGGGCCGACGCATCTTCGCCAACCTGACGGTGGACGAGAACCTGCTGGTTCCGGTCGAGCGGCCCGGCCCATGGACGGTTCCGCGCGTCTACGAGGCGTTTCCGCGCCTGGCCGAGCGCCGGGGGAACAAGGGCGCTCAGCTCTCAGGCGGCGAGCAGGAGATGCTGTCGATCGCCCGCGCCCTGATCTTGAACCCCAAGCTGCTCGTGCTTGACGAGCCGTCGCAGGGCCTTGCGCCCTTGATCGTCGAGGATGTGTTCAGAATTGTCGTTGCGGCGCGGCGCGAAGGCGTCTCGGTCCTGCTGGTCGAGCAGAACGTGCGCGCGGCGGTCGAGATCGCCGATCGCGCCTATGTGCTCGACGACGGCCGGATCGTCTACGAGGGCGACGCGCGCGCCTTCGGCGCCGACGAGCAGCGGGTGCGCGAACTCGCCGGCGCCAGCGCCGAAAAATGGGACGTGGACGGGTAGCGGAAGTCTTTCTCTGATCCGGCGCGATTGGTCTCGGCGGTGGTGCGCATGCCCGGCCGACGGCCTGGAGCTTGATTTGCCGCCACGGCGTCCCTTAAGAGAAATCGTCGGGGCCGAGTCGTGCGCTGCGAATCAGTGGGGGCTCGTCCACAGACGGGCTGGGGAGGCTAAGAAGTGTTCAAACAATTGCTGACGCCGGTCGCGGGCAGCCTGCCGCTTTCGTTCATCGTAGCGGCGCTGCCCGTCGCGACCGTTCTCGTGCTGCTCGGCGTTTTGCGCCGGCCGGCGTGGCAGGCGTCGCTCGCAGGCCTCGTGGTCGGCCTGATCATCGCGATTGCGGCGTGGGACTTTCCCGCTTCCCTTGCCTTTAATTCCGTCGCCGCCGGGGCTGTCTTCGCCCTCTGGCCAGTCATGTGGATCGTGGTCAACGCGCTTCTTCTCTATAACATCGCGGTCGAGTCCAAACGCTTCGACGCCTTTCGCGCCTGGGTTCTCAACCATCTCCCCAACGATCGCCGCGTTGTGCTGGTCGTGATCGGCTTCTGCTTCGGCGCATTGTTGGAAGGCATCGCCGGATTCGGAACGCCTGTCGCAATCACTTCGTCGCTTCTCATCCTGGTGGGCTTCCCGGCGCTCGAAGCGCTGGTGTTCACGCTGATCTTCAACACCGCGCCGGTCGCTTTCGGCGCGCTCGGCGTTCCGGTGACGACGCTTGGCGCAGTCACGGGCCTGCCCGCCGGGACGCTAGGCGCCATGATCGGCCGCCAATTGCCGTTCATCGCGCTTCTGCTGCCGTTCTACGTGATGGGACTCTACGGCGGCGCACGTTCGCTAAAGGCGCTGTGGCCGGTGCTTCTGGTCGCCGGCGGGTCATTCGCGCTCTGTCAGTTCATTTCCTCGAATTATATCAACTACGCTTTGACCGACGTGCTGGCGTCGCTCGGCTCGCTGATCGTGACGCTCTTGTTCCTGCAAGTGTGGAAGCCGGCGCCCGACCCGGAGTTCACTGTGCGGGGGGACGCAGCCCTGCTCCGTGCGCAGTCGACCGTGGGCCCGTGGCAAGGCTGGCTGCCCTGGCTCATCGTGACCGTGGTCGTCATCTTGTGGACGACGCTCGAGATCTTCAAGATCGGCGCGCAGGCGATTCCCTGGCCCGGCCTCGACAAGGCGGTCTCGATCACGCTGTACAACGACAAGGCTTATGCCGCCGTGTGGGGCTTCCAGCCTCTCGCGACGGGAACGGCGATCCTGCTCGCAGCGATCATCACAGCGATCGTGGTCAAAATGGGCGTCGGGGACTTTTTCCAGTGCATCGTCCGGACGATCAAGCAGGCATGGATCGCCATCTTGACCGTGTGTCTGATCATCGGCCTCGCCTATCTCATGAATTATTCCGGCATGGCCTACACGCTCGGCCTTGGGGTCGCCTCGGTCGGGCATTTGTTCGTCATTCTCTCGCCCTTCCTGGGCTGGGTGGCGGTCGCTCTTTCGGGCAGCGACACATCGGGCAATGCGCTGTTCGGAAACCTCCAGGTCGTGGCGGCGAGGCAGCTCGATCTCAATCCGGTGCTGTTCGCGGCGACCAATTCGTCCGGCGGCGTGATGGGCAAGATGATCTCGCCGCAGAATATTGCGACGGGCGTCTCGGTCACCGATCTGCGCGGGCATGAGGGCGTCGTTTTCGCGCGCACCTTCTGGCACAGCGTCATCCTGACGCTCGTGCTCGGTGTGCTGGTCGCGCTGCAGCAATACGTCTTCCCTGGCATCATCCCGGTTGTCCCGCACTGAGCGCGCGGACGCCTGCCGCGCCTATTTCGGGCAGAAGACGGCGACGATTGCCTTCCTCTCGCGGGCGGCGATGTCGCCAGCGCTGAGCGAGGCTGCTGTTTCTGGTGCGGATTCGCCGCCGCCAAGGAACGCGCGCACCGCCTCGGGCGCGATCAGGGCGTGCGGCGCGGCGAGGGCGATGCCCGCGACGCGCTTGGGCTCATCCGCAATCGGCGCCACGAGACCGACCAGCGCCCCGCGCCGATCGAACACCGGCCCGCCGCTGGCGCCCTTGTCCACAGCAGCAGTTACGACCGTCCAGGCTCCGTCTCCGGCAATTGAGCCTGAGCTGGCCGCAAGGCTCGGTCCGGCAAACCCGAGGACAACCAGATCCTGGGTCGCCGCGCCAAGGCGGGGCGGTTCGCCGTTCGAGGCGAAATCTCCCGTGAGCATCGCCAGGCCCGTTGCGGCGTCGGCGCGCTCGATCCGCACCGGCTTGCCGGCGACGGTCGGATTCAGGCAGTCGTCCGCCTTGAGCGCTGTCAGCGCGTCGCCGGGCCCCACGACCAGCGCAGTCGCGGCAGGTTGCGCAACGGCCGGGGGCGGAGTTGCGCTTGACGCGGGAGGCGCGGCGTTGGGACCCGCGCTGACCGCCGGCGCCGCGGCGGATTCGGGAAACGGCTCGAATGAATTGGCGATGGCGATCGCAATCCGGTCGAGGGTTGCGCTCTGCGAAGCCGGATAGGCGAAGGTGAAGCCACGGATTGGCGGGTTCGCGGTCGGGTTCTTGTCAAAACGGGTGTAGAACTTGGTGGCGCCATCCTGCCCGGAGATAACAAAGAAGGTGTCCGGCTTGATCGCCTTGTAGGCGATCTTACGAGCAGGCGTCGTCGCCGATAGGCGCGCATAGAGAGCGCGTAGGTCAGGGTCGGCATTCGCGGCGAAGTCCAGCCTCGCGCCCGGGCGACTGCTGAGGAGCTTGCGCGGCGCGCCGATCCTCGCGCCGCTCTTGGGGTCGCTCACGACTTGGAATCCGGCCGCGTCGCGCGCCTTCTGAGCGGCGGCGAGCAAGGCCTTAAGCTCAGGCGCCGATAGCGCCCCGTCGGCGGGCGCTTTGATGCTCGCCTGGAAGGCGAGGATCGCGTCGCGGGTTCGCTTGCCGAAGTCGCCGTCGTTGACGCCGACGTAAAGCCCGAGCCAGACGAGCGCCTCCTGGAGAGCCTTGCGCGTCGCTTCCGGCAGCGCCAGGAACGCCGCCTTCTGCGCCGCCATCGCCGCGTCCTCGGCGGAAGACGTGGTGGCTGGAGGCGGCTTGGCCAAGACGGGTCCGGAAACGGCCAGAATCGCTAGGGCGAGGACCGCGCGAGTTGGCGCGCAGAGTGCGGTGGATGCGCAGTGCAAAATTCCAGGGTTGGGCATGACCAACACACACGGCATTTCTAGTTAGTGAGGAGATCCAACGATAACCTTCAAAATGGCGAGAAGAACACTTAACTGCGCGGCTATTGTCAAACAGACGTTCTTTGAAGCGGCTAATCTCTTGATAATTAAACGAAGGGGGCTACGGGTGAACCCGCGAGTAAGATAAGCGATAGATCCTAATATGCAAATTAAACCAAACAAAATCATCGGTATCAACGCTTCTAGTGCTGCAAATTGAGTGAGGGCTATAATCGAGATACCGAAGGGATGCGCTGGTGGTAAAAAACAATCAACAGTAATAGAATCTCGTACGCTGAAAAGATCTCTGGAGCTATCTGTAATTTCATTTCTAAAAAACTGCCAGTAGTCACCGAAACCGAACGATATTCCATAATCATTCATTTCGTATGCAAGAGATACTGGAAGATATACTGCATGTAGAATACTCAGAATAATTATGCAAAAGATCACAATTCCAATAGTAACACAAAAAACAACAGTATTTTTCTTGGTAGTTGCGATGATCGATAAGCATATGATAGTAAAAGACCACGTAATAATATCAAATACTGCATTTATTGTAAAAATCTTATACAAAATACCGCTGAGATATACTGGTACCCCGACAAATGCCATTAACAGCGGAGGTGCCGGGCATTTCTTCGTCTGATGCAATATGGACTGAGTGTATACAAATATGAGATATGTCGACAGTAACAAAACAGTAAAAACTATACTAATTACAACTGTCCTAATAAGAAATTTAAAGCTAAATATACGATCTCCGAGGAGATTGCGTATAAAACGCAGTAGAGAACCTGCAGGCGATCGGTATAAAGAACTCAGATCTCCCTCGTCTACAAAAAAAATAGAAATCAATCAGCCGATCTTTTAATTTCTCATTACCTGGTTCTCCCAACAGAAAATCAAAGAACTTTCCCAACGCGATGAGGACTGTGATAGTCGCAATTAGAGTCGCCATGATATATTAATACGCCCGCGCTTCGCCAAAATGGGATATAATGCTCGTCCACTGAACCGCCTGTAACATCACTTGTCCGTGGGTTTTCCGGGACGAAGTGCAAATTTTGGTTACGACGGTGGGCGGGGTGCAGCCGCTCGGACTAACCGGTCGCATGAGTCGCAGCCTTTGATCTCGCGTAATCCACCTATGTTAGCATACTAGAGAAGGGGAATCAGCTCGCCTTGAATTGCGGTCAGAGCGAGGAACGGAGTCTGCCGATGCTTCACGCTCTGCGCTCGCTCGCCGTCCTTCTGGTCCTGCTCGCGGGCGCCGCCAGCGTCGCGGCGGAAACGAAGCCATTCGCACGCGAGGATATGGCGAGCGACGCCGTGCGTCTGACCGAGACCCTGCGCATCGCGACCGCGGCGATCGGGGCCCAGGTCAAAGGCAAGACGCCGCAGCAATTGCTGGCCGAGGCCGTGAGGGCCATCGCCGGCGGCGACTTCGTCAGCGCCGAGAAGCTGGCCGGCGCGGCGATCACCGCGTCGCCCAAGGACCCCGTCAACTGGCTGGCTTACGCCGGGATCGCCGCCGCGGCCGACGACGCCAAGGCAAACGACCGCTATGAAATGGTCACCCGCGGCGCGACCGCGGCCTATGCCGCTTACCGGCATTCGACGACGCCGGACGCGCAAGCCGCGGCGCTTGCCATGCTCGCCAATCTGCTCGCGCGTCACGAGCAATGGCGTCCCGCGATTGACGCCTTGAAGGCCTCGCTTGACCGTCGCAACTCGATCGATGTGCGCAAGACTTATGAAGCGATGCGCGCCGAGCACGGATTCCGCATTCTCGACTACAAGGTCGACAACGAATCCGCCCTGCCGCGCGTCTGTTTCAATTTCTCAGAGCCGCTCGCGCATAAGACCGATTTCTCGCCCTATGTCGCAGTATCCGGCTCATCCGATACCGCGATCTCGAACGAGGACCAGCAGATCTGCGTCGAGGGCCTCAAACATGGCGAGCGCTACGCGATCGTGCTGCGCCAGGGCCTGCCCTCGGCGGTCGGTGAATCGCTGCTCAAGTCCGCCGACTACGAGATTTACGTGCGCGACCGCTCGCCGCAGGCGCATTTCGCCGGCCGGGCTTACGTGCTGCCGCGCCAGGGCCAGAAGGGCGCGCCGCTGGTCACCGTCAACACGGCGAAGGTCTCGATTAACGTCTATCGCGTCGGCGACCGCAATCTGCTGGCGACTGTCACTCGCGACGATTTCCTGAAACCCATCGAACTCGTCGCGGGCCGAGGAGATCGCCTCGCAGGACGGCGCGAAAGTCTGGAGCGGAACGATGGACGTCGCCTCCGAGCTCAACCAGGACGTCGTGACCGACTTTCCGATGGTTGACGCCGTCGGCAAGCTCGAGCCCGGAATCTATGTCGTGACCGCGCGCCCGTGGAAAGGCGCGGCAAACCCTGCCGATGCGGATGCCGACGAGAGCGTGCAGCTTGCCGCGCAATGGATGGTGGTCTCCGATCTTGGCCTGACCGCGATCTCGGGCGACGATGGGGTGCATGCGCTCGTGCAATCCTTGGGCTCCGCCGGGCCCCTCGCGGGCGTCGAACTCAGGCTTGTTGCGCGCAACAACGAAGTGCTGGCGACGAAGACGACCGGCGCCGACGGGCGGGCCGATTTCGATCCCGGGCTCTCGCGCGGCAAGGGCGGCTCGGCGCCCGGCCTTCTGGTCGCCACGCTTGCCGGCGACTACGGCTTTCTCAGCCTTGCCCAAAACGCTTTCGACCTCAGCGACCGCGGCGTCGCTGGGCGCGATCCGCCCGCCGCTCTCGACGCGTTCCTCTACACCGAGCGCGGCGTCTATCGTTCGGGCGAGACCGTTTTCGCCACGGCTCTGCTTCGCGACGTCAAGGGCGTGGCGAAATCCGGTTTGCCGCTGACGCTGGTCGTCAAGCGGCCGGACGGGGTCGAGTACAAACGCGCGACCTTGCCCGACGAAGGCCTCGGCGGAAGCGCTTACGCCATACCTCTGCTACCCGGTTCGGCGGCTGGCAAATGGTCGATCGAGGCTTATGCCGATCCCAAGGGCGACAGCATCGGCCGGGTCGAGTTCATGCTCCAGGATTACATTCCCGAGCGGCTCGACTTCAGTCTGCATCCAGCCAAGCCAGTCATCGATCCTGGCGAACCCGTCGCATTCTCGCTCGACGCGCGGTTTCTCTATGGCGCGCCGGCGAGCGGCCTCGACGTCACGGGCGCCATCCGGCTGCAGGTCGTCGAAGGCGCGGAGCTCGCGGGATTTCCCGGCTATGTCGCCGGCCTCGCCGACGATGATTTCACCACCATCGAGAACCAGTTTTCCGATCATGTTCAGACCGACGACAAGGGCCACGCGGATCTCTCCGTCGAATTGCCCGAAGGCGCGAGCACGCGCCCGCTGCAAGCGAAACTGATCGTCGATGTCGGCGAGCCGGGCGGACGCACGGTCGAGCGCACGCTCGTGCTGCCGGTGCGGTCAAAAGGCGTGATGGTCGGCGTCAAGAAGGACTTCGACGCCTCCTTGAGCGCGGGCGACGTGGCGACGTTCGAGGCCATCGCCATCGCGCCGGACGGCGCGCGCGTCGCGCGCAAAGGCGCGGCCTGGTCGCTCTATCAGGTGACCAACGACTATCAGTGGTTCAACGCCGACGGGCGCTGGAGCTATGAGCCGGTCAAGTCGTCGAAGCGGGTCGCGAGCGGCACGATCGACATCGGCGCCGACGCGCCCGCCAAGTTTTCCGGCCGGGTCGGCTGGGGCGCGCATCGGCTGGACATCAAGACGCTCGACGGCGAGGAGACGAGCGTCGCCTTCGACGTCGGCTGGTCGGGAACGGCCGGCGCCGACACGCCCGACAATGTCGTCGTGACCCTCGACAAGACGAACTACACGCAGGGCGAAGAGGCCAAGCTGCGCATCGCCTCCGCCTTCGCTGGCAAGGCGACCGTTGCGCTGGTCGGCGACAAGATCGAGCGCTTCATCGACGTCGATCTTGTCGCAGGCGACAATGTGGTCCCGTTTTCGGTCGGGGCTGATTGGGGTCCTGGCGCCTATGCCGTCGCGCTGACCCATCGCCCGCTCGACGTGGAGGCCAAGCGCATGCCGGGCCGCGCGCTTGGGCTGGCCTGGTTCGCCATCGATCGCGGTTCGCACATGCTCGACGTCAGGCTTGACGCGCCCTCGCTGGCGCGGCCGCGCCAATCGATGACGCTTCCCATTCACCTCGCCGGCCTCGCGCCGGGCGAGGAGGCGCGTGTGACCGTCTCCGCGGTCGATGTCGGCATCCTCAATCTGACCGGGTTCAAGACGCCGGACCCTGGCGCTTATTTTTTCGGTCAGCGCAAGCTGCCGGTCGAGATCCGCGATCTCTGGGGCATGCTGATTGACGGAATGCAGGGCGCAGCCGGCGCCATCCATACCGGCGGCGATGAGAGCGGCGGCGTTGAGGGCAATCTGCCGACGCAGGAGCCGCTGGCGCTGTTTTCGGGGGTGGTCAAGCCCGACGACCAGGGGAACGCGTCCGTCTCGTTCGATCTGCCGGCGTTCAACGGCTCGGTGCGGCTGACGGCCGTCGCCTGGTCGAGGGACAAGGTCGGGTCCGCCCAGGCCGACGTGACGGTGCGCGAACTCGGTCGTCGTCGCCGCCACCCTGCCGCGTTTCCTCAATGTCGGCGACCGTTCCGAAATGCATGTCGACATCGACAATGTTGAGGGCGAAGCGGGCGAGTACAAGCTCGATCTCGACATCCATGGGCCGCTGACCGCCGACGCGGACGCGATGACCAAGACGGTGCGCCTCGACCTGCATCAACGCAAGTCGGTGGCGATGCCGATTGCGGCCGCTGGCATTGGCGTCGCCGAACTTGACTTGAGACTTACGGGGCCGAAGACGGATCTCACCCAGCATTTCCGGCTTGGCGTAGCCTCCGGCGCGCCCAACTCCTATCGCCGCACGGTGACGCCTCTGCCGGGCGGCGCAAGCCAGACCATCTCGGGCGATCTCCTCGCCGACTTCATTCCCGGCACCGGCTCGATCGCGATCTCAGCCTCGCCCTTTGGCGCGCTCGACGCGCCGGCGCTGCTGGCGGCGCTGCAACGCTATCCATACGGCTGCTCCGAACAGACGGTCAGCGTCGCCATGCCTTTGCTGTATGTGAACCGTCTCGCCTCGATCGAACATCTCGGCGTCGATCCCGATCTCAATGGACGGATCAAACAGGCGATCGAGCGCGAGCTCAGCCGCCAGAGCGCGAGCGGCGCGTTCGGCATGTGGAGCGCCGACAGCACTGACGAGGACGCCTGGCTCGACGCCTTCGTCACCGACTTTCTCACCCGCGCGCGCGAGCGCAATTTCGCGGTGCCGGGCCAGGCGTTCGATCAGGCGCTCGACCGGCTGCGCAACGAGGTCGTCAACGCTCCCGAGCCGAGCAAGGACAATTCCGCCACGATCGCCTATGCGCTCTACGTTCTCGCCCGCAATGGCCGGCCCGTCATTGGCGACCTGCGTTATCTCACCGACGCCAAGCTCGACGCCTTCACGAGTCCGCTTGCCAAGGCTCAGCTCGCGGCTGCGCTCGCGATGCTCGGCGACCAGGCGCGCGCGGCGAGCGCCGTCGGCGCCGCGCTCAAGGCTCTCGACGCCGAGCGCGAAGAGAACGTCTCGCGGCCTGACTATGGCTCGCGGCTGCGCGACGCCGCGGCTGTGCTCGCACTCGTCGCCGAGGCCAATCTCGGCAACATTCAGGGCGATGCGATCGCGCGCGCCGGCACAGTCCTCGAGCAGGCGAGGGCCGAGCGCTCGTTCCTCAGCACGCAGGAAATGACCTGGATGACGCTCGCCGCCGAGGCGCTCGCCGAGCATGCTAGCCTGGCGCAATTCCGCGTCGATGGCGAGCCGGTCAAGGGCGCGCTTTACCGCCGCTGGAGGGGGCCGACGCTTGCCGGGCAATCGATCGTCGTCACCAACGCCGGACAGAACCCGGCGCAGCTCGTCGTTTCGGTTTCCGGCGCGCCGATCGAACCCGACCCGGCTGTCGCCAACGGCTATGCGATCGAGCGATCGTTCTACAAGCTCGACGGAACCAAGATCGATGCGCTGCAAAGCATGGCGCAGAACGAGCGCGTCGTGGTGTCGCTCAAAGTGACGGAGGCGCGAGCGCGCTACGCCCGGCTGCTCGTTGTCGACCGGCTGCCCGCCGGTCTCGAGATCGACAATCCGGCGCTGGTCGACGGCGGCTCGGTCGAAGCCTTCTCCTGGCTGAGCAAGGACGCCGAGCCCGTGCACGCCGAATATCGCGACGACCGTTTCGTCGCGGCGTTCGATCGCGCGGAGGGCCAGTCGGCGTTCATCACCATGGCCTATATCGTGCGCGCCGTGGCGCCTGGCCGCTACGTCTATCCACCTGCGACGGCGGAAGACATGTACGACCCCGAACGCTACGGCCGCACCACCTTTGGCGACTTGGAGGTGAGGGCGAAGTGAGGCGGCCAGTCCTTCGGGCCACCTTCCCCCCGGGAGAGAAGGGACTCCCCTCCGAGGAGCTGGCGCGCGCCCTCTCCCTCGGGGAGAGGGTTGGGATGAGGGTGGTCATGCGTCATCCTCAATTCATCGTCATCGCGCTCGCCGCCGTGTTTGCACTCACAGCAGCGGCAGGCTTTGGCGCCTCCCTCGCCTGGGCGCGCTATGTGGCGAGCCTCGGCCCGCTCGATCTCGCGGCCTCGCGTGAGGGGTCGACGATCGTCGTCGATCGCGACGGCCGGCTGCTCAGGCCCTTCACCTTGCCCGACGGGCGCTGGCGGCTGCCGGCGACCACGCATGATGTCGATCCGCGCTATGTCGCGATGCTGGTCGCCTACGAAGACGGTCGGTTTTACCAACATGACGGCGTCGACGTTCGCGCGCTCATTCGCGCCGGCGCACAATGGCTGATGCGCGGCCATGTGGTTTCGGGCGGCTCGACCTTGCCCATGCAGGTCGCGCGGCTGATCGAGCCGCGGCCCGAACGTACGAGCGCCGCCAAGCTCAGGCAGATCGCGCGCGCGCTTGAGATCGAGCGCGAAGTCGGCAAGCCCGGAACGCTCGATCGTTACCTGACGCTTGCGCCCTTCGGCGGCAATCTCGAGGGCGTGCGCGCGGCCTCGCTCGCCTATTTCGGCAAGGAGCCGCTTCGGCTGACCGTGGCGGAGGCGGCGCTTCTGGTCGCGCTGCCGCAATCGCCGGAAGCGCGCCGGCCGGATCGTTCGCCCTCTGCGGCGCGAGCGGCCCGCGACCGTGTGCTCGATCGGGTCGCGGCGCGCGGTCTCATCAGCGCCGCCGACGCCGCAGCGGCGGAGAGAGAGCCGGTCCCTCACGCGCGCCTGGCTTTTCCTGCGCTCGCCGCGCACGCCGCCGAGGAAGCGGTCGCCACGGACAGGCAAGCGAAAATCATCAAGCTTTCGATCGACGCGCGCCTGCAGGGGAAGCTCGAGGCGCTCGCCAAAGAGAGCGTCGCGCGTCTCGGGCCCAGGCTGTCAGGGGCGATCGTCGTCGTCGACAATGCGACGGGTGAAATTCGCGCTCGCGTCGGCGCGGCCGACGCCAACGACGCCTCGCGCGACAACGCGATCGACATGTCGCGCTCGCCCCGGTCGCCAGGCTCGGCCCTAAAACCCTTCATCTATGCGCTGGCGTTCGAACAGGGCCTCGCCCATCCCGAGACGCGGCTGTTCGATCGGCCGATGCGCTACGGGGCCTATGCGCCGGAGAATTTCAACCTCGGCTACGAGGGCGCGGTGACGGCGCGCAAGGCGCTGCAGATGTCGCTCAACCTCCCGGCGGTCGAACTGCTTTCCGACGTCGGCCCGGCTACTTTTCTCGCCCGGCTGCACAGCGCGGGCGCCGAAATCGCCCTGCCGAAAGATACGCCCATCGGCCTCGCCATCGGCCTTGGCGGGCTCGGCATTTCGCTTACCGATCTCGCGCGGCTCTACGCCGGCTTCGCGCGCGGCGGCGAGGCGCCGCCGCTGATCGAGCGGCTCGACGGTCAGCCGCCAGTCATCGGTCCGCGCCGCGTGACCGATCCGGTCGCCGCCTATTACGTCGAGGACATCTTGCGCGGCGCGCCGCCCCCCGCGAACGCTCTGAAAGGCCGGATCGCCTTCAAGACCGGCACGTCCTACGGCTTTCGCGACGCGCTGGCGATCGGCTTCGACCGGCGGACGACGATCGCTGTCTGGGTCGGGCGGCCCGACAATGGCCCGACCGCAGGCCTGATCGGCCGCGAGGCGGCCGCGCCAATCCTGTTTGACGCCTTCGAGCGGCTGGGAAGAAGCATCGAGCCGATCGCGCCGCCGAAGGGCGTCTTGAGAGCGAGCGTCACCGCCGATCTCCCGCCGCCTTTGCGACGCCTGCGCCAGGACGCGCCCAAGACGTTAGCCACGCCGGGCGCGGCGTCGCTCAAGATCGCCTTTCCGCCCGACGGCGCGCGCATCGACCTCGGCCTCAACGAGGGCGCCCCAGATCATCCGCTGACCCTGAAAGCGCTTGGCGGCGCGCCCCCGTTTACCTGGTTCGTCAACGGCGCCCCGGTCGGCGAAGCGGAGATCCGGCGCCAGTCGGCCTGGAACCCAGACGGCGCCGGCTTCGCGCGCGTGTCCGTGACCGACGCCAAGGGCGCGTCTGACGCGGTGACGGTGCGATTGGAGTAAAAGTCCGCGCCCGCCTTAAGGCTGCGGCGCTTTGATCGGACCGATGGATTTCGCGAAAGTCGCGAGATCCCCTGATTGTTCGACCTCCGCGCGAGGCGCCACGGATTCCAGACCGCCCTCGGGGCTTTTCTTCGAGGCTTGCACGTGCTGAAACACGACGCTCGCGATAAATTGAAGAAACGGCGTCTGCCAGATGCCTCCGTGTCCGTTGATCACCTCTTTCGCTGCGCCGACCATCCAGAACGGGTTGGCTTGCATCGTTCCGGGCGGGTCGAGTTCGAAGGGCTTATCGGCAGTCGGGCCAGCCAACTTGTGGGTGCGGAAGCCAGGCACGAAGCCGAACGCGTGGGTGACGCACCACTTCTCCAGGTCCCCGATCGTTGCTTCGTCGATCGCGTGGCCGGCATTGCCAAGCGGAAACACCATGCCGACCGGTTGGTCATTCTCGGCCTGCGCGCAGATGAAGACCGGGATTTGCTTCGTCGTGCGCGCCTTGAAGGCTGCACTGGTCACCAGGTCGTAAATCGGGATGTAGCGCGCGCCTTCGATCGCTGGATTCACCAAGAGCACAAGGTCTGCGAATTCCGGCGTCACTCTCCCAACCGGCGCTGACGCCGCTTGAATCAGCGATTGAGCGAGAGCGGAAAAAACGATCATGCCGCCAAAGCTGTGGCCGACGATCACCAGGAGCGGGTTTCCGCCGCGTTTTTGCTGGCGGTTGCGATAATGGCGCAGCCGCCCGAACAACTCCCGCACGGAGCCCACCGCGACGCGTTGTCCGGCCGCCTGCCGGGTCCAGAAGGTCGCGTCGGCGACGACGTCGCCTAAGCCGAAATCTGAGAGGCCGCGCCAGCCGACGAAGACGGCCAGGACTGGACGCGGCGCGACGCCGGGGGACACGTGAAGTCTCTCGTACTCGACCGTCTCGCTCAAGAGCGCGCGGAACGCAGTCAGATTGTCGTCGTCGGATCGGGCGTCGTGCTGCCATCCATGCACGAAGACGACAAGGATCGCGTCCTCCCCCGTCTGGGCGTTGTTCGGCGCCAGCGCTTCGAGCCGTTGGGCGACGCCGTCCATCTGTCCGCGGTCGTAACATCGCCCCTGATCGTCAAACTCGACGATGGCGAGTTCGTAGGGAGCGCCGGTCATGAAGCCGTGGAACGTCTGATGCTGCTTATTCGGCATGATCCCAAAGGGCGCCCTAGGCTCGACTGGCGTAAGGCCCTTTAGACCGTCGTCCATCATGGCGTTTCCCCTCATGCTTCAACAATCAATCGTTTATCGCGCCGACAGCGCCGCGCGAAGTGACGGAGATCACAGTTCAAGAAGCGCCTCGCGCGGCGAGGCAGGCGGCCGCCACCTCGATTTCGTGGGTGGCCAGGCTGCGAGCAGCGCGCGTAAGCCCGCCACAAAGGCCAGCGGCTGGTCGATCATCACGTGATGCTCGGCCTCGGGGATCTCGACGTAAGGCGAGCCAGGCGCAATGATGCTCCGGAGATAGGCGGCGTCATCGAGCTGGAAGAGCTGCGACTTTCCGCCGCGGACGACCGCGAGCGGCGAGCGCGCGCCTTTGACCAGCGCGACCGGGTCGAGCCGCCCGAACTTCTCCCAGAAATGCGGGTCGAAGCTCAGCGACCAGCCCGCCGCGCCGTCGGCGCCGATCGCCTTTCGCGCCGAGCGGCGCGCGATAAAGTCGAGAATGAACAGGTTGTCGCAAGCCTGAGGCGGGGCGAGACGGAAGCGGGCGATGATCAACTCGAGCGAGGGCCTGACGCTATGCTCTCGCGACGTCGCGCGAGGCGGCGCGGGATTGCGCTGGTTCTGCGGCGCGAAGAAGGGCGGATCGACCATCACCGCCGCAGCGAGTTCGTCGCCGAAATCATGCGCGAGCCCCGCTGCGATGCGCCCCCCGAAGGAATGGCCGACCACCACCGGCGGCCCAGCCTCGTATGCGCCCGCCGCGCGCGCTGCTTCCTGGGCCTCGCGGACGAACTGGCGGAAATCATAAGCGGGTCGCCAATCCGAACGGCCCATGCCGCTGAACGAGGGCGCGACAACGCGCCGTTCGCCGGCGAAGAACGGGGCGATGAAGCTCCACCAGTCCCCGTGGGCCGCGCCGCCGTGCAGGAATATGAGACCCGGCTTGCCGCGCTCGCCCCAAGCGAGCGTCTCGACCTGCGCCCCCTCGATGACGACGAACGCCCGCTCCGGCTCGATCGCCACGACGCGCTCAAACCATGCCGGCGCCGGAGGCTTTTGCCCGCGAAAAGCCGCGAGCGGCGCCATGGGATTCGATTCGGCCACGCGAGCCTCTATGAGATTCAGGCGACTTCGAACAGTCCGGCCGCGCCCATGCCGCCGCCGACGCACATCGTCACCACGACATAACGCGCGCCGCGTCTCTTGCCCTCGATCAGCGCGTGGCCGGTAAGGCGGGAGCCGCTCATGCCATAAGGGTGGCCGACCGCGATCGCGCCGCCGTCGACATTGAGCTTGTCGTTGTCGATGCCGAGTCGGTCGCGGCAGTAGATGACCTGGACCGCGAACGCTTCGTTGAGCTCCCAGAGGCCGATATCGTCCACCTTGAGACCATGCGCCTTGAGCAGCTTCGGCACGGCGAAGACCGGACCAATGCCCATCTCGTCCGGGTCGCAGCCGGCGACCGCAATGCCGCGATAGATCCCGAGCGGTTCAAGGTTCCGCTGGCTGGCGAGCTTCGAGTCCATCAACACGCAGGCGCTGGCGCCGTCGGAGAGTTGCGAGGCGTTGCCGGCGGTGATGAACGAACCTGCCTTGACCCGCTGCCCGTCGGCGAACACCGGCTTCAGCGCCGCGAGGCCAGCCAAGGTCGTGTCGGCGCGCGGCCCTTCGTCCTGCTTCAAGGTGACGGGCTTGTCCGAGACGGCGCCGGTCGCCTTGTCGGTGACCTTCATCACGGTGCTCAAGGGCGCGATCTCGGTGTCGAAGCGGCCGGCGGCCTGGGCCGCCACCGTTCTTTGCTGCGACTGCAGCGCGTATTCGTCCTGCCGGTCGCGCGTAACCTGGTATCGCTCCGCCACGATCTCGGCGGTCTCGATCATCGTCATATAGAGGTCGTCGCGATGCTCGACCAGCCAGGGATCTTGGGCGCGATAGCGGTTCATCTTGTCGTTCTGGACGAGCGAGATGGATTCGAGGCCGCCGCCGATGGTGACGCTCATGCCGTCGTCGATGATTTCCTTCGCGGCGGTGGCGATCGCCATGAGTCCCGAGGCGCATTGGCGGTCGAGCGACATGCCGGCGACGCTGGTCGGAAGTCCCGCGCGCAGGAGCGCTTGTCGCGCGACATTGCCGCCCTCCGAACCCTGCTGGAGGGCCGCGCCCATCACCACGTCGTCGACGTCGGCGGGATCGACCGAAGCGCGCTTCAAGGCGTTCGCGATCGCATGGCCGCCCAGGGACTGGGCCTGCGTGTCGTTGAACGCGCCGCGATAGGCCTTGCCGATCGGCGTGCGCGCGGTGGAGACGATGACGGCTTCACGCATGATGGGTCTCCTCGTTCATTTGATTAGCCCTCATCCGTCGCGCCTTCGGCGCGCCACCTTCCCCCTGAGGGGGAAGGGTTTTGGCGCCGCTGTTGGTTCATGCCTTCTCCCTCGGGAAGAAGGTGGCCCGAAGGGCCGGATGAGGGCTCACTTTGCTTCGTTAAATCTGCATAAGCCAGGATTGTCTCAAGCACGCCCTCAGGATTGAGGAACACCTCGTTGTTCCAGAACCGGAGGACTTTCCACCCTTGGCTTTCCAGATAGGCGTCTCGGGCATTGTCGCGGGGGCTTTCCGCGTGTTGTGACCCGTCGGCTTCGATTATCAACTTAGCGCCAACGCAAAGAAAGTCGACGATATACGGTCCGATCGGAACCTGCCGGCGAAACTTCAGGCTGTTCAGCCGGCGATCGCGCAAGAGACGCCATAGGCGAAGCTCGGCGTCGGTCGGCGCTCCGCGCATCGCCCGAGCGCGGGAGCGTTGGTTTGCTGAGACGCCGAGATCGGTCTTCATGGCTCACACATTGGCGCCCGTGACACCCTCATCCGTCGCGCCTTTGGCGCGCCACCTTCTCCCCCGAGGGAGAAGGAGCTCCTGCACTGACGTTCGGCCCGGCCCTGCCCCACGAGGAAAGGCACCGTTCAGCACCCCCTTCTCCCTCGGGGAGAAGGTGGCCCGAAGGGCCGGATGAGGGCTGGCGCATCACCCGCGTCACGACTTCGTAAACGTCCCGCCCTCCGCCGCCAGCTTATCGAGCAGCGCCGCGGGCTTGAAGTCGTCGCCGAACTTGGCCTGAAATTCCTTGAGCTTGGCGAGCACCGTCTTCAGTCCGATCGTGTCGGCGTAGAACATCGGGCCGCCGCGATAGACCGGCCAGCCGTAGCCGTTGATCCAGACGATGTCGATGTCGGAGGCGCGCTGCGCCTTGCCCTCTTCGAGGATTTTCGCGCCCTCGTTGATCATCGGATAGATGCAGCGCTCGAGGATTTCGGCGTCGCCGATCTTGCGCTGCTCAATCCCCTTGGACTTGGCGAAGTCGCGGATGATCCCCTCGACATGCGCGGAAGGCTTGGGCGTCCGCGCTTCGTCATAGTCGTAGAAGCCCGCGCCGGTCTTCTGGCCGCGCCGGCCCTCTTCGCACAGGATTTCGCGGATCGTCGCGCGCTTGGAGGTTGCGGCGGACCAGCCGATGTCGAGGCCGGCGAGATCGGTCATCGCGAAGGGGCCCATCGGCAGGCCGAAGTCGACCAGCACGCGGTCCACGTCCCAGGGCGTCGCGCCTTCGAGAATGAGCTTCGACGCCTCACGCTGGCGCTGAGCCAGCATGCGATTGCCGACGAAGCCATGAGCGACGCCGACGACGACGGCGACCTTGCCGATCTTCGGCGCGAGCTGCGTGATCGTCGCGAGCACAGACTTCGATGTCTTGGCGCCGCGCACGATCTCGAGCAGGCGCATCACATTGGCGGGTGAGAAGAAATGCGTGCCGAGCACATCTTCCGGCCGCTTGGTCATCGCGGCGATGGCGTCGACGTCGAGGTAGGAGGTGTTCGAGGCGAGGATCGCGCCGGGCTTGGCGATCGAGTCGAGCCGTTCGAAGATCGACTTCTTGAGATCCATGTCCTCGAACACCGCTTCGATCACCAGGTCGGCGTCAGCCAGCGCGTTAAAGTCGAGCGTGGGGATGAGCCTGCCCATCCGCTCCTCGACCTCGGCAAGTGTCACGCGGCCCTTCTTGGCGGTGCTCTCGTAATTTCGCCGCATGATCGAAACGCCGCGATCGAGCGCCTCTTTCGAGGTCTCGACGATCGTGACGGGAATCCCGGCGCTCAGGAAATTCATGGAAATGCCGCCGCCCATGGTGCCGGCGCCGATCACGCCGACCTTGGCGATCTTTCGGGTCGGGGTGTCGGCGGGAATGTCGGCGACCTTCGCCGCCTGCCGCTCGGCGAAAAAGACATAGCGCTGCGCCCTGGACTGGGTGGTGGCGACCAGCGCCGCGAACAAGGCGCGCTCCTTGGCCATCCCCTCATCGAACGGCAGGTCGACCGCGTTCTTCACCGATTCGATCGCCTTCTCCCAGGCCTCGAAGTCGCGGAATTTTCGTGCGTTGGCTTTGCGGATGGCCTCGAAGATCTCCGGATGGCCGCGCGCCGGCTCGATTTTGTCCGACCGGTCGCGCACCTTCTTCAGCGGCGCCTTTTCGGCGATAAGCCGCCGGGCGTAACGAAGCGCGGAGTCCCGCAGCTTTCCCTCCTCGGCGAGCTCGTCGACGACGCCCCATTCCTTGGCCTCGCGCGCGCCGAACGGCGTCCCGGATAGAATGACGTCCAGCGCCTTCTCAGGCCCGATGAGTCGCGGTAGGCGCTGGGTGCCCCCGGCGCCGGGGATGATGCCGAGCTTGATCTCCGGCAGGCCGCATTTGGCCGACGGGACGGCGATGCGGTAATGCGTCGTCAGCGCGACCTCGAACCCGCCCCCGAGCGCCGTCCCGTGCAGCGCGGCGATCACCGGCTTCGACGCGTTCTCGATCCGGTCGAGCAGTTCGGGAACGTGGGGCGGGGTCGGCGGCTTGCCGAACTCGGAAATGTCGGCGCCGGCGATAAAGGTCCGCCCATCGCAAATGAGGATGATCGCCTTGACGGCGCCGTTCGCTTCCGCCGCTTCGACGCCCCGGTTCAGGCCGTCGCGGACGGGCTGGGAAAGCGCGTTCACCGGCGGGGAGTTGATCGTAACCAGCGCGACCTCGCCTTCGATCGAAAGGTCGACGACCGAATTGATGGCGGCCATGGGGGTGTTTCCTCTGGAACGGGCTGGACGACCGCCGATGACGACGGAGCGCAAGGTGACAGTTGGGGCTTTGCGGCGCCAAGGGTATGTTTGAGCAGCCGGCGCCCCCCGGTCAACTCCCCGCGGAGGCGCTTGGCTCGTGGCCGGCCCTGGCGGCGGGTCAAAGAATTTCGCCGCTTCTTGTAACCGGCGCCCGTCGCGAACGTATAAATGTCGCGGACTCGGGAAAGGCTCTTGAATCCGCAGCATCAGGGAGATCGAAGGATGTTGACGCGTCGAACGGCTTTAAGCGGCTTGGCCGCGATCGCGGGCGCAAGCGTCATCCAATCCCGAGGGGCCGGGTCCGCTCAGGAGGCGCATATCGTCCGCACCGACGCCGACTGGCGTTCGACTTTGACGCCGGACCAATACGCAATCCTGCGCAAGGATGGGACCGAGCGGCCATTCACCAGCCCGCTTCTGCATGAGGAGCGGAAAGGTGTTTTCGCCTGCGCGGGCTGTAGTTCTGATCTGTTCTCATCCTCGACCAAGTTCGACAGCGGCACTGGCTGGCCGAGCTTCTGGGCGCCGCTCGACAACGCCGTGGACACCCACGAGGACCATTCCTGGGGCATGACCCGCACGGCCGTGACCTGCCGCCGATGCGACGGCCATCTGGGCCACGTTTTCGATGACGGCCCGAAGCCCACCGGCTTGCGCTATTGCATGAACGGCCTGGCGCTCACCTTCAAGCCGGCGACGGCCTGAGGCGCGCGGCGGTCCCCATGCTTCTTTAAGGGGCGGAGATTTATCGCCCCGTCCTGTAACAGGTCGCACACGCAAACGAATAGGGCCGGAGAAGCGCGAGCCTCTGATAAGTGTGATGACACGACCGCGTGATGCAGTGCCGCTGTCGCGTCTACGCCATAGTGGCGGCTTATCCGAGGGCCGCTTGACGATTCGCCGTCGCCAACAATGGAGTTGAGCCCATGATCTCATCTTTCAAAAGCGGGTCTTCTTTCCCGGCGCTCATCCTCCTGGGGCTCGTGGCCGCAGTCGGCTTCGTCACGACGCGATCGACCGCCGAAGAGGCGCGCGTCGTGCCCCCGCCTGCGGTCGACGAGCCGGCCAGCGGCAAGGCGTCCGAAGTTGCGGTGATCGCGGGGGGATGTTTCTGGGGCGTCCAGGGCGTCTTTCAGCATGTCGACGGCGTGACCGGCGCGGTTTCCGGCTATGCGGGCGGAGAGAAAGCCACGGCGCACTACGAGATGACCTCGAACGGCAACACCGGCCACGCGGAATCCGTTCAGATCACCTTCGATCCGCGCAAGGTCACTTATGGGCGCATCCTGCAGGTCTATTTCTCGGTCGCGCATGACCCAACCGAGCTCAACCGCCAGGGCCCCGACACAGGCACGCAATATCGCTCGGCGATCTTTCCTTTGAACGACGAACAGGCGCGGGTGGCGAAGACCTATATTGCGCAACTCAATTCGGCGCACGCATTCCAGGCGCCGATTGTCACCACGATCGAGCCGGGAAAGACCTTCTATCGCGCCGAGGACTATCACCAGGATTTTTTGGCCAAGAACCCCGGCTACCCCTACATCGTCTACAACGACCTGCCGAAGATCGCCAATCTGAAGCAACTGTTCCCCGCGCTTTACAAGCCCAACGCCGTGCTGGTCAGCGCCTCCCGCTCATAAGGCCGGGCGCGCCCTTCTCCCTCGGGGAGAAGGTGGCCGGTGAAACCGGCCGGATGAGGGTCCCTTGTCACTCCCGCGCAAGCGTGAATCCGGCCGCTGCAAGGACTGGATGCCCGCTTTCGCAGGCATGACAAGCAAGGCGACATGACGCCGGCCTGTTCCGCCCTTACCCGCCGCTCTTAGCGAGCTCGGTCTCGAGCGCCGCGAGGTTGTCGCGCGCAATCACCGTGTTGGGATGGTCCGGCCCAAAGCTCGTCTCGAAAATCGCGAGCGCCCGGCGCATCATCGGCTCGGCCTCGGCGAGGCGGTTCGTGGCCTGAAGCAGCGCTGCGAGATTGTTGAGGCGAATCGCGACATTGGGGTGATCAGGGCCCAAGCTCTTTTCGTCGATCGCGAGCGCGCGGCGCATCAGCGGCTCGGCCTCGGCTAGGCGGTCGGTGGCCTGAAGCAGCCCCGCGAGATTGTTGAAACCTCTCGCCACCTCGGGATGATCCGGGCCGTAGCTCTGTTCGTTGATCGTCAGAGCACGGCGCATCAGCGGCTCGGCCTCGTCGAGGCGGTTCGTGGCCTGAAGCAGCTGCGCGAGATTGTTGAGGCGGATCGCCACCTCGGGATGATCCGGGCCGTAGCTCTGTTCGTTGATCGTCAGAGCACGGCGCATCAGCGGCTCGGCCTCGTCGAGGCGGTTCGTGGCCTGAAGCAGCGCCGCGAGATTGTTGAGGTCGATCGCCACCTCGGGATGATCCGGGCCGTAGCTCCGTTCGTCGATCGTCAGCGCACGGCGCATCAGCGGCTCGGCCTCGTCGAGGCGGTTCGTGGCCTGAAGCAGCGCCGCGAGATTGTTGAGGTCGATCGCCACATTGGGATGATCCGGGCCGTAGCTCCGTTCGTCGATCGCCAGCGCGCGGCGTATCAGCAGCTCGGCCTCGGCGCGGCGGTTCGTGGCCTGAAGCAGGGTGGCCAGATTGTTGAGGTTGGTCGCCACATTGGGATGGTCCGCCCCGAGGCTGTTCTCAAAAATCGCCAGCGCGCGGCGCATCAGCGGCTCGGCCTCGGCGAGACGGTTCGTATCTTGAAGCAGGGACGCGAGATTGTTGAGGTCGATCGCGACATTGCGATGATCGGGGCCGTAGCTCTGTTCGTGGGTCGCGAGCGCGCGGCGCATCAGCGGCTCGGCTTCTGCGAGGCGGTTTGTGGCCTGAAGCAGCATCGCGAGATTGTTGAGGCCGACCGCGACTTTTGTGTGATCTGGCACGAGGCTCTTCTCCCAGATCGCCAGCGCGCGGCGATACAGCGGTTCGGCCTCGGCGAGGCGGTTCGTGGCCCTGAGCAAAAGCGCGAGATTGTTGAGGTTCCTCGCCACATTAGGATGATCGGCGCCGTAGCTCTGTTCCGCGATCTCGAGCGCGCGGCGGTACAGCGGTTCGGCGGTGGCATAGTCCGCCTTTGCCCTGAGCATCACGCCAAGCTGATTAAATAGCCGCACCGTCGGCTCGGCGATCCCCACCTCGTCCGCTGCCCGCGTGACCGCGAGCGCGTGCGGCGCGATAACATCAAGGGTTGGCCAGCTCCGCACATCCTGCGGATCGCCGACGAACGCCGCGTTCACCCATTCCAGCGCCTGCCGCAAAGCCTGCGTGCGGCGCTCGTCGCTCATCGCACGGCGGGCGAAATCCTGCACGAGCCGATGCACGACGAAGCCTGGCGCGCCGCCGTCCTCTGTCGTCACGGCCGAAATGAGCGAGTAGGCGTAGAGGCCGGCGCGCGCCTCATACGCGTCAGTATCCGACCCGTCATCGGGGACGGTGACGTCGAGCAGGGAATCAGGAACGGGGTCAGGGGCGAGGAAGGCGAGCCGTTCGAGGAGCCGTTGGCTCTCTGGCGAGAGCCGCGCAACCGATGTCGCCCAGGTCGTGCCCAGCATCCGATCGGAGCCCGTCACCGTAGCATCCGCCCAGGCTAGCGCCTTCTCCCGGCTTTCGTTCCAGAGCTTGAGATACCGAGCGAAGCCGATGCGATCGGTCGCGATATGCGCGCCGGCCTGCTCAAGCCCGAGCGCAAGGCCGCCCAGCTCTCGCGCCAGCGTCCTCACTAGCGCAATATCGCCTCTGCTCTTGCGTCGGTCAGCATCCGTCCGGTCGAGCAGGAATTGCGCCGCCGCGTTCTCGTCGAGCGTGGAAACTTCGAGCTTTCGAAACCCCGCGGGAAAATTCGACGTCCGCGCGGTGACGACGATATGCCCGCCTTTGAGACGCGGCATGAATTTCGCCACCTCAGCGACGGCGGCGCGGTCGTCGATGTTGTCGAGGATCATCAGCCATGTCGGATTGGACTCGACCAGCGCAGTACAGCGGTGATCTTGGTCGCGTCGTCGCGCGCCTCTTTCTCTGGCAGGTCGAGAATCTCGAATGCCGTTAATCCCGCCAAACCCGCGTTGAGCGCGGCGCCGTCGCTGGCGCTGACGAACAGAAGCGCCGAATAGACCGCCTCGCGAGACCACGCATATTCGATCGCGAGCCGCGTCTTGCCGATCCCGCCGAGACCGTGAAGCGCGACCGGAGCGCCGTTCGCGCCCAGGAGCGCCGTATGCAGGTCGGCAAGGTCCTCGTCGCGGCCCGCGAACAGGCCGCCGAGCGACGCGAAGGGAAGATTGCGGGGCTTCGTGATCGATGCCGTGTCCGCCTTCTTAAGGGCGTCGAGCACCGTTGACCCGAAAATGCGCGCTATAAGATTGTCAGCGCTGGTGAACGGCTTCGCGGGATAGAAATTAATCGCTCTGAGCCGCGTGAGGTGATCGGCCTGTGAGGCGCGCGAGGCCTCGTCGGGCACGAATTTTGCGCTGCGTTTCACACCAAGGGCCGGCGCGACGATAACAAGATTCCTCATCGCGCCGCTCTGGTTAAAGCCGATCGCAAGCCATGCTTCCCATTGCGTGTAGGTGAGGCGGGCCAGCGCCTCGCGGTCCATGCCCTTTTCGGTTAGCCGCGCCGCGACCTCCGGTCGGCGCCGCAAAAGATCGTCGACGCTGCTGGGCTTGGGCGTCGCGCCCGCCATGTCGCCGATGAAATGAACGACGACAGCGCAACTCTCGACATAGGTTTCCAGGAGCGCGAGCGTGTCGCCGCCCATCGCCTGGAAATCCTCCTGGATCTTGATCTCGACATTCGGGCGCGTCAGCGCGTGGCGCAATTCGTCGCGATAGTCGCCGAACTCGTCCGATACACAGGAGAGAAAAAGCTTGACGTCCGCCATTCGCCGCCGCCCGCGTTATGGCCTTGGCGCCAATGTGGCATGAGCGGGCGGGTTCGGCAAAAAAGGCAGGGCGGGGTTTGCGGCAGCTTATGGACTTCGCCTGCGTGTCAGCAGATTCAAAGCGGATTCCCTTCCCCCAGCCGGCAAAATGCAGTTGCACTGAAGGAAAAAGCCCTCCCTTCTCGTTCGAAATACAGCGGGATCAAGGCCACGTCCGCGTTAGGGGGTGCGCTCCGAGCGGCATTTCCTTGCCGCAATCTAATCACACGCCGCCTTTCAGGCGGTCCGACACGAGGCGCGAGATCCAATCGACATTTCCTTGCCTCGAAGTGGATGTTATGATATTCAGAATGATCTCCGGGTCGAGTCTGGTTTGGCTGGACACGGGGACGCGGAGGCTGACCGGACGATGGACGCGGAGAGGGAGAAAATTTTTATTTGAATTGGGCGTAACCCATTGAAAAGTCCCGATTCGGAAAAATAAACGCTCGTAAATGCAAGTAAATTTACTAGCGTTTATGCTCGTTTATTGACGTTTACTGTCGCTTAGGCTCGCTGCCCCCGAGAGGCGCCCGCGCAGAAGCGAACGATCGCGTCGAGCGCCGCGCCCGGCTGGTCGATCTGCGGCGAATGACGGCAGGCCTCGAGAACGAGGCTGGTCACGGAGGCGGGTGAGCGGGCCTCGATGGCGCGGATTTGCGCCATTGTTCCGTATTGATCGTCCGCGCCCTGGATGATCAGCGCGGGAACCCGCCAGCGGCGGACCGCCTCCTCGATATTCCAGGCCCTGAAGCCGGGATCGAGCCAGGCGTCGTTCCAGCCGCAAAAGGCATTGTCGACATCGGCGTGATATTTGGCGAGCCTCGGCCGTAGGTCGCCCGCCTCGTAAGCGCGCCGCGCTTCCGCGATCGAGGCGAGGCCCATCTCTTCGGTGAACAGGTGGGGCGCCATCAGGATGAGGCCCTTGATCCGCTCATCCGCGTGTTCGCCAGCATAGATCGCCGCAATCGAGGCGCCGTCGCTGTGCCCGAGCAGGATCCCGCGTTCGAGTCCGATCGCCTCGAGCGCCGCCGGCAGGCTGACCCGCGCCTCGCGGCTCATGTAGTCGAGCGGGCGCGGCAGATCGATGCGCTCGGACCGGCCGTAGCCTGCCCGCGAATAGGCGAACACCCCATGACCGGTCGCGGCCGCGAGCTTTGCCGGAAAGTCGCGCCACAGCGCGACGCAGCCGAGCCCCTCATGCAGCATGACGATCGTCGGCGCTTGGTCCGGCGGCGGCCCATAGGCGACCGCCTCCAGGCGCTTGCCGCCGGCGACGATCTCGCCGCCGACGCCCTTGATCCATTGAAAGGCCATCATTGCGCGAGCGCTACGCCCCGTGGTCGAACTCAGCGCCTGGGCGTTACGCCATGGCCGTCGCCAGACGATCGCTCAGAGGTGGAAACAGCGCCCGTTGCACGGCGCGGCGCCCCGTTCTTCGTTCCGCCTCCACCTATTTGTTGATTGTCATGGCATTGTTATGGTATCTTAGTGACAGGGCGACGCTGCAATTTAGGCGGGAGGCGGAAATGTCCTTAGAGTCGACCATGCTATACGAGGGGTCAAGGCCATCAGTGGCAAACCGCGAAGACGTCGGCTTGACGCCTTCGGAAGCCTGCAGGCTGATGGCGATTTGCATCGATCTGATTGATCTGTGCGCAAAAGTGACCGGGAAGATTGACCCGGCGATCGCCTCGATCGTTGGCTATGCCCACGACGAAGCCCTGGCTGAGATTCTCGAGTCTGGTTCCTGACGTCTATGGCTGACGCCTATGGGAAATGTCACGATCGAATCGGCCGCGATAAGACTCACGGATACGATACTCGGGTACAACGAGCAAGATCTGGAGGAGACGCTTAAGGCGATCGCGCTGGATATCGGCGTTAGTCACATTGCGTATATGCGTTTCGCTCCCGACAAAAGTTCCGACGCCAGCCTGCTTACCGGAACTGTGACCTATTCTTTTCAATGGCAGACACGCTATTTTCTCAGGCAATATGTCCTGATTGACCCCGTTATTTCGTATGGGAGCAAAGCAGTTCTTCCATTCGACTGGGAAGAGATGCCGTCCGACGATCCCGCAGTTCAGGCGTTTTTTGCTGATGCGTCGACTCACGATGTCGGCCTCAACGGGCTGTCGATCCCGGTTCGCAATCGGCGGGGCGTCTACTCTTTGGTGTCCTACACCAGCAATCATTCGAAACCAGAATGGCAAGAATTCAAAAAAAGCAATATGATAAAATTGCAACTGATCTCGGTTCTTATCGATTCTGCCGCGAGTGTCAATCTCAAATTAAGTAGCCCACCAGTAAAACTATCAAAACGAGAAGAACAGTGCCTTATTTGGGCTGCGCGAGGCAAGACGTATCAGGATATTTCCGATATATTGAATATATCTTTTGGTAGTGTGAAGAGTTATCTTGATACGGCGCGACACAAATTGAATTGCGCGAACTTGACCCATGCGGTTGGCGTCGCCATCGCTACTGGTGTTATCCCCGCGAAGGCTCTCCAAGGTTCGTCTTTTAAGTGATTCTCAGAATGTCAACTCAACTTGTATGTGGAATTGCAGCCCTCTGAATTTATGGTTAACATTCGTGGTCTCGTAGCAAGGGAGATGCCACGATGTTGAAGTTTATTGAAGGTTCGCGTGCGTCGTTGTTTCCGCTGGAAATGGACGCGATGTTTCGCAATAGGGCGCTCACGTTCTCAGAACGACTCGGTTGGGATGTTACTGTGAAGGATGGGCGTGAACGGGATGAATTCGACGACGCCAATCCGCTGTATCTTGTATCAGTAGATCCAAATACTAATGAATATTGGGGATCTCTGCGATTGCTGCCGACCACAGGGCCAAACATGTTGCGTGATGTTTTTCCCTGCCTCCTCGAAGAGGGCGAATTTATCGAAAGCGCGACAATCTGGGAGAGCTCGCGGATTTGCGCGGTGGCCTTGGATGGCCAGCCTCAGCGCAGCAGGAACGGGGTCAACTTCGTGCTCAGCGAGTTGATCGCGGGCATCGGAGAGGTCGCCGTCATCGCCGGCTTGACCCAGATCGTCTCCGTGTTCGACGCGCGGATCTATAGGGTCCTAAAAGCCGTCGGCTGCAATCCGCAGCTCATCGGCACGCCGCGCCGGATCGGCGGCACCATGAGCTATGCAGGGCTTTTCGATACCGGAGAAGGCCTCCTGTCGGCTCTGAAAGCGTTCCGTGAGGAGCTTGGAATCGAGGCGCCGGAATCGCAAGAGCTCGCCAAAGAACTCGCTTTCGCGGCCTGAAGCTTTCGCCGCCGTCGCCGAAAGCGCGACGCGCCGTTCCTCTTAGCACGGTTTGTAGCGCAGCCGAGTGCCCCGGCTGCGCTACAAAGCCGCCTCGTTCCTCGCCAGTTCGGTCACCAGCGAGACGATGGCTTCGCGCAGGGTGGGGTCTTTGACGCCGATGAACGCCCGATGCAGGCGCAGTCCTTGATCAGGCAAGGTTAAAAGGGCTCCATCCCGACGTACTGGCCGACTGTCATCGTCGAAACCAAAAAAATACACGGGCTTCACGCTTAAGATCTTGGAAAGACGAAGTAAGCGCTCGGCGGTGATTCGCTTTTCGCCGGTTTCGTACGCCCGGATATCCTTGGGGTCTATTTCCAGTTTCTCGGCAAGTTGTTCTTCTGACCAGCCGGTAGAGGTCCGCTTTTCACGCAAACGACCCCCGAGTGATATATCGATTTGGTTGCAGTTTTTGACCACGATCCCGTTTCCAGCCCGATTTTGCAACGCGGCCGACATCGGCAAGCTGAGGCTACCTCCGTGCGTTTCCGCGTCGGGCTTGGCGGCCGTCATAACGGGCGATGCAAGTCGACATGTCGCGCTCCCCTCTCGACCCATAGCCCACGAAGCGGGCCGCTTTGCATTGGATGACCAAGCTTTCCGTCAAATTTAACAGATGCTGGTCCGTGAACCGAGTTCAATAACGCAACGGGCGCCTGTGTCAAGACCCATAGTATTTCGGTTGAAATATTCGATTTCGCGGATGCGAAACCGTTCGGCCCGGTGAAAACGTGAGGAATAGATTGGTCCCGCCGGCCCCGGCTTGGCGTCGACGCTAGGCCCGAGGCGCTCAGGCTCCAGTCAAGATCCGGCGACCGTCCGCATCGAACACGTGAACCTCCGCGGCAGGCGCGGACAATTGCACCCGGACGCCGGGCGGCGGGGTCCGCCGGCCACGGATTTCTGCGACTGTCATCTTGTCGTCGGCGCGCCGCACATGGGCGTACGAGGCCTCGCCCAGCCGTTCGACGAGTTCCACGACCCCGGCGGTGGCGAAGTCGCCCTCGGAGGCGAGCGTCAGGTGCTCGGGGCGCACGCCGATGGTGACGGCCGCGCCGGGCTTGAGCGGCCCGGCTGGGAGAACGAATTGGACGACCGAGCCGCCGGCTATCCGCGCCATGCCGTCCTCGATGCTTTCGACCTGGGCCGAAAAGAAGTTCATCGCCGGCGAGCCGATGAATCCGGCGACAAACAGGTCCGCGGGCGAATAATAAAGTTCGAGCGGCTTGCCGACCTGCTCGATCCGTCCGTGGTTCATCACCACGATACGGTCGGCGAGCGTCATCGCTTCGATTTGGTCGTGGGTGACATAAACCATTGTCGCGCCCAGCAGCCGGTGCAGGCGGGCGATCTCGACCCGGGTCGAGACGCGCAGCGCCGCATCGAGATTGGACAAGGGTTCATCGAACAGGAAGACGTCGGGCTCACGCACAATCGCCCGGCCGATCGCTACCCGCTGCCGCTGCCCGCCCGAGAGGTCGCGCGGGTAGCGTCCGAGCAGCTCTTCGAGCCGCAGCATCCGCGCCGCCTCCGCAACCCGGCGCTCGCGCTCGGCTGGCTTAACCCCGGTGAACTTGAGGCCGAAGGTCATGTTCTTGCGCACATCCATGTGCGGGTAGAGCGCGTAGGACTGGAACACCATCGCGATTTTGCGCTCGGCGGGCGCCAGCGCATTGACCCGTTTGCCGCCGATGCGAATGTCGCCTGAGGTTGGGGCGTCGAGTCCGGCGATCATCCTCAGAAGCGTAGATTTGCCGCAGCCCGAAGGCCCGACCAGGACGACGAATTCGCCGTCGTCGATCGAAAGGCCGATGTCGCTCAGCACGCGCGCCGCCCCATAGCTCTTGTTGAGATGGTCGACGCGCAGATCCGCCATATCAACTCCCTATTTGACAGCGCCGGCGGTGAGGCCGCTGATCAGCTGCCGCGAGAAAATCACATAGATCGCGACGACCGGGAGGATCGCCATCGACAGCGCCGCCAGGACCGAGTTCCAGTCGGTGATGTACTGGCCGAGAAACTGCTGGACGCCGAGCGTGATCGTGTGCGTCGAGTCCGACGAGGTGAGGATCAGCGGGAACCACAGATCGTTCCAAATCGGAACGATGGTGAAGACAGCGACGGTTGCGATTGCAGGCCGCAACAGCGGCGCGATCACCTCGAAGAAGATGCGCGTCTCAGGCACGCCGTCGCAGCGCGCCGCATCGCGCAGGTCGCGAGGGATCTGCTGGACAAACTCGCTCAGGATGAAGATCGACAGCGGCAGGCCCTGTGCGACATAGACCAGGATCAGCGCTGTCAGCGTGTCGGTGAGGCCAGCCTCGCGCATCATGGTGAGAATCGCGACGGAGCCGAGTCGGATCGGGACCATGATCCCGATCGACAGAAACAGGGCCAGCGCCGTCGAGCCGCGAAATTTGTATTCGGTCAGCGCCCAGGCGGCCATCGCCCCGAACAGCAGCACGAGGCCCATGCTGACCAGCGTGACGATGAGCGAATTCATGAAATAGGTTCCAATATGCGAGGCGTTGAACACCTTCATGTAGCCAATGAGCGAGAAGGTCGCCGAGGTCGGCGGGGCGAGAGGCGCGCCGAAAATCGCGCTGCGGGTCTTGAAGGAATTCATCACCACCAGCAGGATCGGCCCGAGCGCGAGCGCGCTATAGGCGATCAGAATGGCGTGGACGCTCAACATCTGGAAGCGCTGCTTGACCATTGTCCGCCTCGCTAGAACGCGTGGCGCCGCAGGTGGCGCTGCACGATGAACAGGTAGAGGCAGACGCCCGCGAGAATGATGAAGAACATGACAGTCGCCACCGCCGCGCCCATCGTCGGGTCGCCGAGCTGGAGCTGATTGCCGAAGAAGGTGCGGTAGAAAAACGTGCCCAAGATATCCGAGGCGAAGTTTGGCCCGGCCAGCGCGCCCTTGACCGAGTAGATGAGGTCGAAGGCGTTGAAGTTGCCGACGAAGGTCAGAATCGACACGAGCCCGATGGTCGGCAGCACGAGCGGCAGCTTGATGTGCAGGAAGATGCGGAAGTGCCCGAGGCCGTCGACCCGCGCCGCGTCGACCAATTCATCGGGAATATTGAGGAGCGAGGCGTAAATCAGCATCAGCGGGATTCCTACGAATTGCCACACCGAGATCAACGCCAGCGTCACCAGCGCGGTCGAGGGCAGGCCGAACCATGGCGCGAACAGGCTACCGAGCCCGACCGCTTTCAGCGCGCCCTCGGCGACGCCCCATAAGGGCGAGAGGATCAGATTCCAGGAAAAGCCGACGATGACCACCGACAGCATCGTCGGCAGAAAGATGATCGTGCGATAGAGTCCCTTGAGCTTGAGACCAGGCAGGCTCAAGAGCCCGGCGAGCACGATGCCGATCGGGTTCTGGACAGCCATGTGGACGCAAAAGAAAATGAGGTTGTTCTTGGCCGCATTCCAGAACGGCTTCGACCACAACGAGTCCGTGAGCAGCGTCACAAAATTAGCGAGCCCGACGAAACGATAGCCGCCCTCGCTGTCGCTGGCGTAGGTCGACAGGCCCATGGTCGCGATCAGCGGATAGATCGAGAAGAGCGTGTAGACGACGACCGCCGGACCGAGAAACAACGCCATCAGGGCCACAAATCGCGCGCGGGGCATTGACGCGACGACTTGTGAGATCGGTTCGGCCATCATGCTCCCCGACCGGCGCTCGCCCGCGAAGCGGCCTCGTCCCCCCTCGTCCTGAGGAGCCGCGCGAAGCGCGGCGTCTCGAAGGACGATCCGGGACGCGGAGGCGCCCCGGCGCGCTGGACCAGCCTTCGAGACGCGCCGCCCTCGGCGGCGCCCCTCAGGATGAGGGCCATGGGCGCAAGCCCATTCGAGCGGACAGCGCCTATTTCATGTCGGGTTTATACCACTTGTCCAACCCGTCCTGCAGTTGCTTGCCAGCCGCCTCCGGAGTTTCCGCCCCGTTGAGGACCTGCGCCGACACATTCCAGAGTTCGTTCTCGAGGTTCGGCGTGCCGCGCGACAAAATCTGGTACGAATTGCGAATCGTCGACTTGCAGTCCTTGCGCCAGCCAACCATCGTCGCTGCCAGATCGTCGTCGATCTTCACCGCGTCGTTGCTCAGCGGGAAGAAGCCCGGCAGCGCATTGGCGTAGAGCGTCGCGAACTCTGGCGTCGCCAGCCATTCGAGGAATTTCTTTGCGTCCTCCTTGTTCTTGGAGGCCGAGTTCACGCCCATGGCGATGTCGGTGTGATCGGAGATATAGCAGTCCGTATGGCCGGCCGGCAGCGGAGGCCGGAACGCGCCCATCGGGAACTTGGCTTGCGAGCGGAAGGTCGAGATGTCCCACGAGCCGGCCGGATAGATCGCGCCCTTGCCGAGCGAGAACAGGTTCTGGCTGTCGGGATAGGTCTGCGCCTGGTAGCCGTTGCCCATGTAGGGCGCCCAGGTCGCGAGCTCCTTGAACACCGCGACATATTCCTGATCGGTGAACTTCTCCTTGCCGGCGATCAGCGCCAGACGGCCCTTTTCGCCGTCCCAGTAGTTGGGCCCGATGTTCTGGAAGCCCATCGTCGCGGCTTCCCACTGGTCGGCGGTGCCGAGGACGATCGGCGTATAGGTCCCATCCTTCTTGAGTTTGTCGAGGACCGCGTGGAATTCCTCCATGGTCTTCGGCTCGGTCGCGCCGACCTTGGCGAAGGCGTCCTTGTTGTAGATGAAGCCGTGAATGACGGAGGCCATCGGCACGCAGAACGTCGTCTTGCCGTCATCCGTTGTCCAGGCCGATTTCGCGACGTCGGAAAAATTGCTCATGCCCTTGAGGTCGTCGAGGCCGTCGAGCTGGTGTTTGGTGTAGAGATCGAGCGAGGCGTCGAACGGCCTGCAGGCGATGATGTCGCCCGCGGTTCCCCCGGCGAGGCGGGCGTTGAGCGCGGCGTTGTATTCTTTCGGCGCGGAGGGCGCGAACTCGACCTTGATGTCGGGATAGTGCTTGTTGAAGGCGGGAATGATCTTCGAGTTCCAGATGTCGGCGTCGTCGTTGCGCCAGCTCTCGATCTTGAGCGAACTGGCCTCAGCCGCGACCAGCCCGGCGAGCAATGCCGCGACCGCGACCGCGCCGCGCTTCCAAGCGATATTCTTTGTCATGGCTACCCTCCTGATCCGCCAGGTTTCATGCCTGCGATTGAGTTGAACCTTAGTCCCGCGTCCGCGCCCGCGCCAGAACCTGGCCGGGCCCTGACTTTATTGAACGGCGCGACCCGCCCCTTACCCGAGCGCGCCAGCCGTGCTCGCAACCTCCGCTGCGGCTTCCCGGTTTTGCCTGCCTTTCTGGCTTCGATACGCATACCACTTTAGGCCCTCTTGTATCGGAACATGAGCCAAGTGTATACCTCTTGTCTGGAGCCTGAGGAAATGCCGGATCCGAGAGGGAGCAAAGCCGAACGCACCCCCCGATTCGAGGTGGTCAGCGCCGCGTTGAAGCGTGAAATCGCCTCCGGCCGCTTCTCGGAGAGCGCCGTCTTGCCCGGCGAGCGCGAGCTGTCGGAGATGCTCAACGTGTCGCGCACCACGCTGAGGCGCGCGATCGGCGGCCTCATCGACGAAGGCGTCCTCGCTCACCGTCACGGCGCCGGAACATTCGTGCGACGCAATCCGCCGCATGTCGAACAACCGCTATCGCGGTTGACCAGCTTCACCGAGGATATGCGGCTGCGCGGCCTCGCAGCGACGTCTCGGGTGATCGAGCAAGGCGCCTTCCTGCCCACGCCCGAAGAAGTGATGATGCTCGGCGTCGGTCCGGGCGAGAGCGTTTATCGCCTGGCGCGCTTGCGCCTCGCTGATGGGGCGCCGATGGCGATTGATCGCGCCGCGGCGCCGCTGCATTTCGTCGAACGCGCCCAAGGGATGGAAGACTCGCTCTACGCGGCTTTGGAGGGCGCGGGCTTCCGTCCGGTGCGCGCGCTTCAGCGGCTGCGCGCAATCATCATCGGCCCTGCAGAAGCGGCCTTGCTGGAGGTCGCCGAAGGCTCTGCTGCGCTCGACATCCAGCGCATCGCCTATCTCGCCGACGGGCGCTGCGTCGAGTTCACTCGCTCCGTCTATCGCGCCGACACGTTTGATTTCGTCGCCGAATTGACCCTGTCTCCGAGTTCGCGTCACGCGGAGGGAGCGAGGCGATGAGCCAGACGTTCATGGCCGCCGAGATAGCGGAGGCCGGCGCGGTTGTCCGCCGCCAATTGGCCGCCAACGCAGGGGCGACCGCTGAGCTGGCGGCGGACTTGCGGGCGCGCAAGGCGCCATTCGTCGCCACCGTCGCTCGGGGCAGTTCCGATCATGCAGCGCTCTATCTCAAGCACCTGGTCGAGCTTAAGCTTGCGCTTGCTTGCGCTTCGCTCGGACCCTCGATCGCCTCGCTCTATCACACGCCGTTGCGGCTCGCAGGCGCAGTGGCGATCGCCATCTCGCAGTCGGGCAGAAGCCCGGACATCGTCGCCATGCAGCGCACGGCGAAGCATCAGGGCGCGATGGCGATCGCCTTCGTCAACGACGAGGCCTCCCCGCTCGCACGCGGCGCCGACGCGCTGTTGAGCTTGCAGGCTGGGCCCGAGCGCTCGGTGGCGGCGACCAAGTCGATGATCGCCGCGCTCACCGCCGGCGCGTCCCTTGTGGCCCATTGGAGCGACGACGACGACCTTCTGGCCGCGCTTATGAAGCTGCCTTCGGTCCTCAACGCATCGTCCGCCGCGCCGCCTTCGACCGAAGCGATCGAGACGCTGGCCCGAGCCGCGTCCCTGTTCGTCGTCGGGCGCGGGGCGACGCACGCCATCGCCGCCGAGGCGGCGCTCAAGCTCAAGGAAACTTCGGCGATTCACGCCGAAGCCTTTTCGTCCGCCGAAGTTCTGCATGGGCCGGCGGGGATCATCGGGCGGGGATTTCCCGTCCTCGCCTTCGCGCCCGCGGATGCTGCGCGCCCGGGGTTCTTTGACACGCTGGATCGGCTCGCGGCGTTCGGCGCGGCGCCGCTCCTCGTCGACGTCGAGCCGCACGGACGCTGGCCGACAATGGTCGCGCTTGACGGCTGCCACCCACTTTTGACCCCGATCGTGGCGCTCCACGCCTTCTACCGCGTGGCCGAATCGATCGCGCGCCGACGCGGCCGCGACCCCGATGAGCCGCCCCACCTCAAAAAGGTCACCGAGACCTTGTGAGCTCCTGAAACTGAGGAAGGACGAATGGGTCTGCCGCATTGTCCTTCAATGAGAGCGCGTCAGCGCGCGGTCCCATGGCCAGCCGCAGTCGAAGGCCGTGACTTTGAGCATACGTGCAGCTAAATAAGACAATGTCCTGCCGACGAGGCGTCGCCATGAAACGCATTCTCCTTGGGACGCTTGCCGCGGCTGTCCTCTCCGCTTCCGCCGCAGCCCAGAGCGATCAGCCGCCCACGCACGCCGAGCTCGTGCAGCACTGGGCCGAGGCCGGTCTCGACACCCAGCTCAAGAACATGAAGACCGGTCTTCGGCTGACCGCCGACCAGGAGGCGCTTTGGGGGCCGTTTGAATCCGCCGTCAGGGACGGCGGCAAGGCGCGCGTGGTCGCCCTGCAAAAGGAGCAAAGCGCTAACCTGTCGCCGATGAACCGCAACTTGGCGAAGGCCGAGCGGCTCGCGGAGAGCCAGGCCAATCTCGAGAAGATGGTCGAAGCCGCCAAACCTCTATACGAGACCCTCGACGACGCGCAGAAACACAAATTCATCACGCTCGGACGCATGCTGGTGCCCGAACGACGGCAGTTTGCGAAGGCGATGAGACGCCTTCATTGAAATCTCGGAGCTTCTGAGCGGGGCCGAAGGCGTCCTGGCCGGGCTTGACCCGGCCTCCCGCGCGATCGGGCGCGTTGACCGCCCGCGAGTGGGCGCAAAAGCTAAGCAGAGCATTGCCTTTGTCGGTCTTGCAGGGTCGCGGGGATGGCGGACTCGCCTCTGCCGGCGGCGTGGCATGGACGGCCGGGCTTGACCAGGTCGAGCCCGGCCATGACGAGAAAAGTTCAGCGCGCGATGGAGAGGAGGCGAGACAAATGGCAGCGCTATTCGTCCAAACGATTGACAAATACGGAATCTGAAGATATCTTCTTCTGTGCAAGGAAATTCGTCGTCGGCGAGAGGGCTGACCGGGAGAAGGCATGTCTTCGAGACGGGGTTGCGGACAACCTGAGACGCGAGTTCGAACGGCGGGGGAAATTTTTTATTTGAATTGGCCGCAACCCATTGAAAAGTCCCGATTCGGAAAACTAAACGCTAGTAAACGCCAGCTGTTTACTAGCGCTTACTCGTTTTTGCTGGCGTTTATTGGCTTTTACTTTGGCGATAAACTCGCGCATTGGTTGTCTCCGCGCCGCGAGCGGCCTCCTCCTGGCGCCGCTTCCGCCCTTACTTCGGGAACGGGACCGGCGAGCCCGAGAGGGTCTGGAGATAAGCTAGGATATCGGCCCGCCTATGGGCGTTGTGTTCGCCGGGGAACGTCATCTTCGTTCCGGGAGCCATCGCTTTCGGGTCGGTGATCCACTTGTTCAGGACTTCATACGACCAGTCGCCGCTGACGCCTTTGAGCGCGTCGGAAAAAGCGAAGCCCGGGACCGAAGCGATCTTGCGGCCAACCACGTTCCACAGGTCCGGCCCGATTTTCGGGCCCTTGCCCTCCTGGAAGTTGTGGCAGGTCTCGCAGACCTTGGCGTCCTCTGCGCCCTTCTTGGCGTCGGCCTTAGCGAGCAGCGCGGGCAGCGGCTCTTCTGGCGCCGCCGCGGGCGCGGCGGCAGTGGCGGTCGCCGGGGCGGCGGTCGGCAGGGCGAAACCTGGAACCTTAGGGGTTCGCGGCGATAGGATGAGATTGCTGAAAGCAGTGAGCATCATGACGAACAAAACCGCCCCCAGCCCCGTAAGCGCGACCCGGTTCACATTCACATGGTCCATAGGCGAAGGGACTTTCGTCAGCTGGAGTGAGGTTAAGGGGAGTGCGGCGGCGTTCGTTTTATGGAGTTGATTAGCCGCTTTGCGCTCGCCTTGGCAACACGTATAAGCCATCGCGCCCCGAATTTGGCTTAATCGAAACTGATGGCCAATCCCATTGTCCTCATCCCCGCGCGCATGAGCGCGATCCGCCTTCCGGGAAAGCCGCTCGCCGACATTCACGGCGCGCCGATGATCGTCCACGTTTGGCGCCGCGCCAGGGAGGCGGATATAGGCCCGGTCTGGGTGGCTGCGGATGACCCGCGCGTCATCGAGGCGGTCGCCACGGCGGGCGGCAAAGCTGTCATGACCCGTTCCGATCATCCTTCCGGGTCTGACCGCATTTTCGAGGCGTTGGGGCTCATCGACGCCGCCGGCGTCCACGATGTCGTGGTCAACATTCAGGGCGATCTGCCGACCATCGAACCTTCGATCGTGCGCGCCTGTCTCGCGCCGCTCGCCGAGCGCGCGGTCGACATCGCGACGCTCGCGACTCCGATCACGCGAAGCCAAGAAAAGGATGACCCCAACGTCGTCAAAGTGATTGCGACCGAACTCGATCCGAGCCGCTTCAGGGCGCTCTATTTCACCCGCGCGCGCGCTCCGTGGGGCGGGGGCCCCCTGTTGCACCATATCGGCCTCTACGCCTATCGCCGCGACGCGCTTCGACGATTTGTGGGCCTGCCCCCCTCGCCCCTTGAACGGCGCGAGAAACTCGAACAATTGCGGGCGCTGGAGGCTGGCATGCGGATCGATGTCGCGCTCGTCGACACGGCGCCGCTCGGCGTTGACGGCCCGCAAGATCTGGAACGCGCGCGCGTCATGCTCGCGCCTGGGAAACACGCATGAAGACAAGGGATTCCATCGCCTATCAGGGCGAACCCGGGGCCAATTCGCATATCGCCTGCGCCGACAATTTTCCCGATCTCGAGCCCCTGCCCTGCGCGACCTTCGAGGATACTTTCGCGGCCGTACAAGACGGCGCGGCCGAACTCGCCATGATTCCGATCGAGAACTCGATTGCGGGGCGGGTCGCCGACATCCACGCGCTCCTGCCCGCATCCGGGCTGCACATTGTGGGCGAGACCTTCCTGCCGATCCACTTTCAGCTGTTGGCGGTTACAGGCGCCCGCATCGAGGACCTGAAGGCTGTTTATAGTCACACGCACGCGCTCGGCCAGTGCCGCAACATCATCCGTCGCTACAAGCTTCAGCCAGTCGTCGCCGGCGATACGGCCGGCGCGGCGCGCGAGATCGCCGAATGGGGGGACAGAAGCCGCGCTGCGCTCGCGCCCCGGTTGGCCGGCGAGATCTATGGCCTCGAGACCTTGGCCTCGGACGTCGAGGATGAAAGCCACAACACGACCCGCTTCGTCGTGTTGTCGCGGGACGAGCGCTGGACGTCGGCGGGCGAAGGGCCGGTGGTGACGACCTTCGTCTTTCGCGTGCGCAACGTGCCCGCCGCGCTCTATAAGGCGCTCGGCGGCTTCGCTACCAACAGCGTCAACATGACCAAACTCGAGAGCTATATGGAGGGCGGCGAGTTCACCGCCACCCAATTCCTCGCCGACGTCGACGGACACCCCCACGACTTGGCCCTGTCGCGGGCGCTGGAGGAGCTCAAGTTCTTCTCCCGCGAAGTGCGTATTTTGGGCGTGTATGGGGCCCATCGCTTCCGCACCGAGTTGCAGCGCCGGCCGAGCGGCGACTGAGCCGCGCCCGCATAGGATCCGTCGCCGGGGACTTGCCCCCGCCAATGGAGGAAGGTCGCCTTCTCTCGCGCTGCAAGCCAGAGCCGCGGGTCAAAAGTGATAGGTGAAGCCCGCTGAGAACGAGACGGGCCGGGCGTTGGTTTTAATGGCGCCGAGGACTGGCCCTAGGGACGGCGCCGTGTTGACGCCCGTCGAGTTGCCGGTCGTCCCTACGAAGCCCTGTTTCGCATCGACGAAGACGCCCCAGTGCTTATTGAGCATGTAATCGAAGCCGCCCTGGACGACGACTCCCAGCGCGGGTTGGTATGAAACGCCGGTGCTATAACCGTCTCGGGTCGCCAAAGCGAAAGTCGGCGCGATTCCCGCCCCCAGGTAAGGCTGAAAGCTGCCGAACTGGGTAAAATGATAGACGCCGGTTATCGGCACCGAGGTCGGCAGCAATTTGCTGAGGACCGTGCCGGAAGGCGGGCCTGTGGGGGACGATCCGTTGACGCTGACCGTCGACCAAAGCGGAAATCCGCTCGCGACTTCCAACGACCAGTTCGGGGTGAAGGAGTAGCCGCCCTGAAAAGACACGCCGGCGAAGTTCGAATAGCTCGCGCCCAGACCAGGGAGTTGCAACTGGGGGCCGACGCCCACCGGAACGGTTCCAATTCCGGGAACGATCATCCCGGCGATCGATTGCTGATAGAGGTTCGACGAGCTCCGGTCGAGAACTCCCATCGCTCCAAGCCTGACATACCACCCGGTGAAAGGATTAGGTGCGTCGGTCGTCGGCGCGACTTGCGAGTTCGTCTGGTCCGCCGCGCGGGCCGCGCCAAAAGAGGACGCGAAAACCGCGCAAGTGGAGACGCACGCTCGGAACAAAGTCCTCGGCCTTTTGGGGCCTGCCATCATGTTGTCTCCCACCCGGGTTGACGCGGCTCCGCGTTCAGGGGCGCGAGCTGCGCAAACCGGAAACCGGGTGATTCGCAGACAGTTTGAAGTAGCCTCTAAATTATGAACGAACCAAGACTTTGCGTATTTCGACCGCCGAGGCGAGTCCAAATTTTCCTTCCGCAGGCTCCAAACGCCGTCATTTCGGCCTATTTGGGGCAAACGCGGGGCCGCCGCCCTCAGCGGTCGGCCCTTTTCGGCGAGCGCGGCATGAGCAGGTTCTCGAGCCCTTCGTCGTCGACGCCTTGCTCGACGATGCGCTCCCCCGGCATACCCACCGGAACGCCGTGGCGGACGGCGAATCCGGGCGGCTCGACGATCGGCGGACCAAGAGCCGCAACCCTCTCCTCAAAGGTCGGGGGCTTGCCCTCCAATTCGGCGATCGCCACGAACCAGAATTCCTCGCTTCGGCCTTCCGGCTGGCCTGCCTGTTCCCAAAGTTCATAGGCGCGTCGACGGACGGTCTCTTCGATGTTGCTCATGAGCGAACTCCTCTCGACCCGCGCGCTACCGACCCCGGTCCGAGTATAATGCGCTTCGCCGCTTCGGCCCATTGGGGTCTTCGCCGCAGCGTGCTACCTAATGCGCCTCAAAACCGGCGAAATTGAAGTACGAACTCGGGCTCGTCCTTCGACTGGCCGCGGCGCGCCAGGAGGGGCTCGGGATTTCATGCCGCCGCCCAGCGACCATCATCCCCCACGCATCGTCGTCGTTGGCGGCGGAGCGGCGGGTCTCGAGCTTGTCACCATTCTAGGCGATCGGCTCGGCAAGCGCCGACTCGCCGACATTGCTCTCATCGAGCGCAGCCGCACGCACTTGTGGAAGCCCCTGCTGCACTCGGTGGCGGCCGGCAGCATGGACCCGTCCGAGCACCAGCTCAATTACCTCGCCCAGGGACATTGGCATCACTTTCGCTATCATTTTGGCGAGATGATCAGCCTCGACCGCGCGGCGAAAGTGGTGCGGCTCGGCGCGACCCATGACGAGGAGGGTCGCGAGATCGCGGCCCCGCGCGCCATTCCCTATGATACGCTCATCATCGCGATCGGCAGCGTCACCAACGATTTCGGCACGCCGGGCGCGGCGCAATTCGCCGTCCCGCTGGAGACTGCCGAGCAAGCGGTGCGCTTTCATCATCGCCTGGTCAACGCCGGCCTGCGCGCGCAGGCTCAAAGCGAACCGATTCAGGCCGGCCAATTGCACGTGGCCATCATCGGCGCGGGCGCGACCGGCACAGAGCTTGCCGCCGAACTCTACCAGAGCGCGCGCGAAATGGTGGCCTACGGCCTCGATCAGGTCGACCCGGACCGGGACATCCGGATCGTTCTGATCGAGGGGGCGAGCCGAATTCTGCCCGCATTGCCGGAGCGGATCTCGACGGCGACGCTCAAGATCCTGACCAAAATGGGGGTCGACGTAAGAACGAACGCCCGCGTGTCCGGGGTGCGCGCGGACGGAATAGAGCTCGCGAGCGGCGAGTTCATCCCCGCCGAACTGACGGTCTGGGCCGCGGGCGTGAAGGGGCCGGACGTGCTCGCCCATCTCGACGGACTCGAGGTCAATCGCGCCAATCAGCTCGTGACCGACGCGACGCTGGCGACCACCTGGGATCCGGACATCTTCGCCATTGGCGACTGTGCGGCGGTTCCCCGCCCGGGATCCGACGTTCCCCTCCCCCCGCGCGCCCAGGCCGCACATCAGGAAGCATCCCACCTCGCGAGACAGTTAAGGCGCCGCCTGCAAGGGGCGCCGCTGGAACCGTTTGTCTACCGCGACTTCGGCTCGCTAGTGTCGTTCGGCCGCATGGGCGCGATCGGCAACCTCATGAACCTTGCGCTCGGCGGCAATCTGTTCATCGAGGGCATCCTCGCCCGATGGGCGTACCGCTCTCTATACAAAATGCACGAACGGGCGCTGCACGGGGTGACCAAGACTGCGCTCGACACAGTGGCGCGCAACCTCTCCCGCCGGGCTGAACCCAGGGTCAAGCTTCACTAGAATACGCCGCGAAAGCCGCGTGCGCTTCCACGGCTGAGGCTGGAAATCGTTCTGCGCCTCCCCCGGCCAGCCCTCGCTTCCTCGCAGCTTAAGGGAGGTCGGCGCCTCCGGGGTGGAAACCGGAAAAGATTCTGCGACAATCTCTTTACGGCAGACAAAAGTTAGTGATATACTTTTTCATGTCGCCAGGATCGGCTCCGCGCATTGTGTAGCGCCGGCGCCAAGGAGAGAGGAGCTTGAGAGATTTTTCGCCCAGGGCCCGAGATGGGAGCAATTTTTATTTGGATTCGCCGTAACCCATTGAAAAGTCCCGATTCGGAAGAATAAAACCAAATAAAACCAAGCTATTTTGCTTGGTCTTATTTGGTTTTGCTTGGTTCTGCTTGGTTTTGCTTCAGTTGCGCCGCCCGCGTGGCGGGCTCGCCGGTTTGACGCGGCTCGAATCAGGGATAGAGGAGCCGTCTTTCCCAGGTCGAGTCTGGGGCCGCGCGGCTAAACACAATCCGCTCATGCAAGCGGGACGGGCGATCGCGCCAGAACTCGATCTCGACGGGCGCGAGGCGATAGCCGCGCCAGTACTCCGGCCGAGGCGCCTCGGCGCCTTCGAACCGCTGTTCGTAAGCACGAACCGCCGCCTCGAGATCGGCGCGCGAGGCGAGCGGCCGCGATTGCGCGCTCGCCCAGGCGCCGATTTGGCTCCCTCTCGGCCGGGAGGCGAAATAGGCGTCGCTCTCGGCCGCGGTCACTTGCGCGACGGCGCCGCGGAACCGGACCTGGCGGCGGAGCGATTTCCAGTGGAAAAGCGCAGCCGCTCGAGGCTGATCTCTAAGTTCGCGCCCCTTGGCGCTCTCGATGTTGGTGTAGAAAACGATACCGCGCGCGTCTGCCCCCTTGCACAGGACCATCCGCGCGTCGGGCAACCCGGTTGCGTCGACGGTGGCGAGCGTCATCGCCTCCGGATCATTGATTTCCGTCGCGCTCGCTTCCTCGAGCCAAAGCTTGAAGAGCGCGAACGGATCCTTGGCCTCGGTAAAGTCGGCCGTGCTCAAGTCGTTCAAACCGCCGACGCTCCGCATAGGAAAATGAAGGCCAATGCAGACAATATCGCGACCCGTGCCTTCTGGCCAACCGGCGCCGCGCCCGTCGGCCTTGCGCGTTGCCGGACGAAGGGCCAAATGTGCGAACGAGACAGTGGCCTTTGCGCTTTTCATGAAGGCTTAGGCCGAGGAATGGGCTCGTAGATGCGTGATCCTTATGACGTTCTTGGCGTCGCGAAGACCGCGACCGCGGCGGAGATCAAATCCGCGTTTCGCAAGCTCGCCAAGAAATACCACCCCGACCAAAGCAAAGAGCCAAAGGCGAAAGAGCGCTTTGCGGAAGTGGGCTCGGCTTATGAAATCCTTGGCGATGACACGAAACGCAAAGCGTTCGATCGCGGCGAGATCGACGCCGAAGGCAAGCCGCGCGCGCCGCAATTCGAGGGTTTCGGTTATGGCCAGCACGCGGGCGCCAATCGTGGGGACTTTCGCAATTTCGGCTTCGACTTCGGCGCTGGCGGGTCTTCGACCGAACACGGTTCGATCGATCCGGACATCCTGGCCGAACTGTTCGGCGCCGGCCGCACCCGCGCGCGCAGTCAGCCGACCCGCGGGGAGGATATTGGCGTCTCGGTCGCGGCGCCTCTGACAACGATTGCGCATGGCGGCTCGATCCGCGTCGCCTTGCCGACGGGGAGGACGCTGGACGTCGCGGTCCCTACCGGCATCGAAGAGGGCAAGTCCATCCGGTTGCGCGGTCAGGGCCATTCCGGCCGTCGGGGCGGGTCGCCCGGCGACGTCATCGTGACCATTCGATACGCCCCTCATCCGCTGTTCAAAGTGGAGGGGCGCGATCTGCGGCTGGATCTGCCGGTCACCCTCTACGAGGCCATTTTGGGGGCTCGCGTTAGGGCGCCGACGTTAAGCGGCGAGGTCGAAGTCTCGATCGCTCCAGGCGCTAACGGCGGCCGGGTGCTGCGATTGCGGGGCAAAGGTCTTCCCGGCGGCGCCGACCAAGCCGCGGGGGATTTGCTGGCGACGCTCCGAATCGTTCTGCCGAACGAGCCGGATGCGGAACTGACGGCGTTGATGCGCAAAATGCGGGATGAAAACCCCTACCAACCTCGCTCCGGCGTGGCCTGAGGCGCCGCGATCGGTGGGTCGAAAAAATCAGTCGCGATCCTTAGCAATGATGCGGCGTTCAGGTCGCCCGCCAGGGCAAATCCTTGGCCCCGCCACGTCCATACCGCGGCATAGCGGTCGTGCGCCGCGATAAGTTCGGGCGCTTTGGTCGCAGGCGCGTCAAGAGACTGGATCAATAGCCCAACAGGTCCGTCTTGCGATTTGTAGGCCAGAAAGGCCGCCGGGCTGCCCGGATAAGGAGTGATCCGCGCGCCCACAAGCCTGATGCCGGAAGGCGTCGCGGGCAGGGTTACGGGATGCATGAGCCGCGTCGTCAACCACGCTTGCGCTTCGGTTCTGTCGCTGGTCGCGGCTTCGACCGGCTCAACCCCTGGGCGGGCGAATGCCTGGAAAGCCGCAACGCCGGCCTCTCCGAGTCCTTTGGCGGGGACGACGGTCGCCGCCGGAGCCCAAACACAGGCGAGGCCGACGGACAACACCGCGAGGCTCAGCCGCCACAAGAGCGACGATCGAGATGCTTCGGGCGCAACCACCTTCGACGAAAGTCGCAAGGCGTCGACAATCGTTGGCGATGACGGGCGCGTCGGCGGCTCGTCAGACGGTTTGCCGCCGACCGTAGCCGAGCGTCTAGCCTTGCCCGGAATTTCGTTCTGATGACGAACGATGCTGATCGAAAAGGCTCTCGCGCCCTCGCCGTCGAAGGCCGCACGAATCGCGCTGTTTTGTGCTCGCCACAGCGTGGCGCGGCGCGCCAGGGCGGGATCCTGCGCCATCTGCTTCTCGAACGCCAGACGATCGTCGGGCTCAAGGCATTCGTCGACGTAGGCGTGCAGATCCGCGAGGCGCGAAGCCTCCATCACTTGACGACTCGCAGATGCGGAACCGCCCTGGGCTCCGCCGCCAGCGGCGAGCGGGTCAACGCCGCGACGCGCTCGCGGGCCTTCGTCAGTCGCGCAATTAGCGTGGCTAACGAAATATCAAGCGCCGAAGCCGCCTCCTGGTGGGTGAAACCAGCCAGAACAACGATCAACAGCGCCTCTCTGAGCTCTAAAGGAAGGGCGCGGACCGCCGCCGCCATGCCGATCTCACTCGTGTGGGCTTTGCGGCGGGCGCTTTCCGCATTCTCGTCCCATCCCGTCTCCCCGTCGTCGAGGGCCAGACGACGAACATGCCGGCGATGAAGTCGAACAAATTGGCTAAACGCGCGCACCCGTGCATCGTCGCGAGCCGCCGCGTCTGCGTCGTATCGGACGCCCACGTCCACCACTTCCAGCGAAGCCTGCCTGAACAGGCGATCAACAAGCGCGGCCGCGGACGCATGATCAAACACGAACCTGTCATCTCGCGTCAGCGCGACCCCGAATAGGCGCAGGTCAGACAGGTCGGCTAGAGAGTCGCTTAACCGCGGCACTACGGACACCGGTGTTTGCGTGAGCCTCGACAAGCGTTAACGCTATGTAACAATTCTAGCCTGAAGACGGCCAGGTTCCAAGCGCGTGTACAAGCAAACTCACACATTTTGTGACGGCTGACGAAAGCCTTGTCCTTTCCATGCTTGTTCAGCAAGGCTAAACCCGATGCCGGGACGGCGTAATGGTCACCGTCCAAGACGAGTGAGGCCCTATGGAGCGAACCCTCTCAGCCGGCGCAACCTCGGGCGTCATGCGCGGGATGCGGGGCGTCGTCTTGGGCCTCGCGAACAATCGTTCGATTGCATGGGGCATCGCTAAATCCGCCCACGCTTCGGGGGCCGAATTGGCGTTCACGTTTCAGGGCGAAGCGCTGGAAAAGCGGGTCCGGCCGCTGGCGCAAGAATTGGGCGCGCGCGTACTAGGCCACTGCGACGTCACGGAGGCGGCCTCGATCAATTCGGTGTTTGCGGAAGCCGGAAGGTTGTGGGGCGCCGTCGACTTCGTCGTCCATTGCATTGCATTCTCTGACAAGGATCAGCTCACCGGCCGCTATGTCGACACGACCGAGGACAACTTCACCAAATCGCTCGCCATCTCCTGCTATTCATTCACTGCGGTCGCCCAAAGAGCGGAGAAGCTAATGACTAGCGGCGGCTCAATGCTGACGCTGACCTACTATGGCGCGGAAAAGTGGATGCCGCACTATAATGTGATGGGCGTCGCCAAGGCCGCGCTTGAGGCCAGTGTTCGCTACCTCGCAGCTGACTTGGGCGAGAAGGGCATTCGCGTCAACGCGATTTCGGCCGGCCCGATCAAAACGCTCGCCGCCTCCGGCATCGGCGACTTCCGTTACATATTGCGGTGGAACGAATATAATTCGCCGCTGCGTCGCACGGTGACCATCGAGGAGGTGGGCGAGAGCGCGGTCTACCTGTTGTCGCCGATGTCGCGCGGCGTGACCGGCGAAGTTCTCCACGTCGACGCGGGCTATCACGTGGTGGGCATGAAGAATCCGGCCGCCCCGGACCTTACGGTGGTCAAGGACTGAGCTTTCGTCAGCGCCAGAGCGCGCCGCGAAAAAGGCGACCGGGTTTCGCGCGAAAAGCGCGGGCGAATCGCCTAAGGCTCCACACGGGCCGTGTTCGGCTTCGCCGAGGCTCGGCCAAGAGTCGCCAAAGGGCGAGCGCCGCCACCGCCGTGTGCATATAGGCGTTCTGGATGAAGAGCATTTGCAAACCAAAGTCCTTCGTGAGGACCGAGGCCAGCGCCGGAGCGGCGATCGCCGCGACGCAGTAGATGAACAAAAGGCCGACCGAGATGAAGATGAGGTCCTGCGGGTCGCCATGATCATTGGCGAGAGAGACCGCGAGCGTGTACAGCGAATAGGTCGTCAGGCCGACGAGAAATCCGAGGACGAGCAGCCACGGGCTGGGCGCCGCCACACGGCTCAAGGCGATTTCGCACGCGGCGCCTGCGATCATGACTGCGGCGATAACCAGACGGCGGTCGCGGTCTGAGATCGCGGCGATCGGCAAAACGCCGAGCGCGGACCCAGCACGATCGAGGCGGTGAATAATGGCGCGTTTGTCGCCGCCATGCCGATCCCAACCGCGAAAACCGGTCCGAGCGCGAACAGAGCGCCGTTCGCCGCGCCGGCGGCCAGCACAGCGGAACACGAGACAGGCGCCATGGGCACGAGCCAGATGAGGCGGGGACGCACGCTTCGCGGCTGGGCGGGCGGTTCGACGCTGGTCATCACCATCGGCACGGTGGCGAGCGCGAGCAGCGCGCCGGCGACCGCGAAAGGGGAAAAACCGCCTGCTCCAAGAGGCTTGAGGGCCAATTGCCCGCCCGCGGAAGCGCCGAAGTTGGCGATCTGGTAGAGCGCGTAAAGCACGCCACGATTGGCGTTGGTCGCCTTGGCGTTGATCCACGCCTCTATGACGGCGTAAAGGCCGGCGAACACGAAGCCTAGGAGCGCGCGACAGCTGAGCCCGGCCCACTGGGAGACCATGACGGGCATGAGGATCACCGAAACGACCGCGAGCGCCACAAACGTCGCGTAGGCCCGGATGTGGCCACTGCGGCGAATGATCGCCGGCGCCGCGAGCGTTCCCGCCAGCATTCCGGCGAAATAGACGGAGCCAAGCAGCCCGACAGTGAGGTCCGGGAAGCCCTCAATGCGGGCTCTCAGCGGCGTCACGATACCCACGAGGCTATTGCCGCCGATGAGCATCAGCACGGACAACAGGAGGGCGGCGATGGAGGAAAAGGCGGTCACACGGCGAATCGGCGTTGGCTTGCGCTTTCCGCCATGCTCTTACACCATAGGCCGACTGGCGACGCCGTTTCGCGCCTAATATATTCGATAAAATGCGGGCCAACCTCGAAAATCGGCATATTGGCCTTAAGCGGCGCACTGTATATAGAGCGCTAGTCTTCAATAAGCGGCTACTCTGCCGCTTCTCCTGTTGCGTGGATCATGCCGAATCAACGTTGGACTCCCGACAGCTGGCGGACCAAGCCGATCGCGCAGGCGCCGGTCTATGCCGACCGCGCGGCGCTGGCCGACGCCGAGCGCCAGCTTGCCGGCTATCCGCCGCTGGTTTTTGCCGGCGAAGCGCGCAAGCTCAAGCGGGCCCTTGGCAAGGCGGCCGACGGCGAGGCGTTCCTGTTGCAGGGTGGCGATTGCGCCGAGAGTTTCGGCGAACATTCGGCCGACAACATCCGCGATTTCTTCCGGGTGTTCTTGCAGATGGCGGTGGTCATGACTTTCGCCGCCGCCTCGCCCATCGTAAAGGTCGGGCGCGTCGCCGGCCAGTTCGCCAAGCCGCGCTCCTCTGACTTCGAGACGATCGACGGCGTCACCCTGCCCGCTTATCGCGGCGACATCGTCAACGACATCGAGTTCACGGCTCAGGCGCGCGAACCCGATCCGCGCCGTCAGCTAGAAGCCTTTCGCCAGTCCGCGGCGACTCTCAACCTTTTGCGCGCCTTCGCCAATGGCGGCTACGCGAACCTCGAGAATGTTCATCGCTGGATGCTGGGTTTCGTCAAGGACAGCCCTCAATCCGAACGCTATCAGGAACTCGCCGACCGGATCACCGAGACCCTCGGGTTCATGCGCGCGATCGGGCTCGACGCCGAAGCCCATCCGGAACTGCGGTCCACGGACTTCTACACCTCGCACGAGGCGCTGCTGCTCGGGTACGAACAGGCGATGACGCGGCTCGACTCAACCTCCGGCGACTATTACGCGACCTCCGGACACATGATCTGGATCGGCGACCGGACGCGCCAGCTCGGCGGCGCCCACGTCGAATTCTGCCGGGGCCTAAAGAACCCGATCGGCCTCAAGTGCGGCCCTTCGCTTACCCCGGATGAGCTCATGCGTTTGATCGAGGTCCTCGATCCCGAAGAGGAGCCGGGCCGGCTCACGCTTATCTGCCGTTTCGGCGCGGACAAGCTTGAGGCCGCGCTGCCCCCGCTCTTGCGCGCAATCAAACGCGAAGGCCGCAACCTCTTGTGGGTCTCCGACCCGATGCACGGGAATACGATCCAGACCTCGAGCGGCTACAAGACGAGGCCGATCGAGCGCATCGCCCAGGAGGTGCGCAACTTCTTCACCGCCTGCCGGGCCGAGGGCGTCTATGCTGGCGGGGTCCATCTTGAAATGACTGGCAAGAACGTCACCGAGTGCACCGGCGGAGCGCGCGCGATCTCGGAAGCGGATCTGCACGATCGGTATCACACCTATTGCGATCCGCGCCTCAATGCGGAGCAAGCGATCGAAATGGCCTTCATGGTCGCCGATCTTCTGAAGATAGAGCGGCTCGCCGCGCCCGAACGGCCGGTCCGAGCGGCCGAGTGACGGCTCGGCCCCCGCGCGCGCCGTTCCACGCCGACCGGGGCTGGCGCGCCCGGCATATGGCTTAGGGGCGCGCGGTGCTGCTGGCCGACTACGCCGTCGGGCGGGACAACAATTTCACCCTGCTCCGCTTTGCGGCGGCCATGACTGTGCTGTTCGCGCACAGCGTCGCGGTGCTGGGACTTCCGCCGGAACGCGAATTTTTCTTCAACCGGCTCGGGTTTTCGCTCGGCGAAATGGGCCTCGACATGCTGTTCGTGACCAGTGGTTTTCTTGTCACCGCGAGCCTGGTCGTCCGACAGGATCTGATCGCCTATCTCTGGGCCCGGATTCTGCGGGTCTACCCGGGCCTGTTGGTCATGCTCGTTGTGACCGTATTCTTTCTCGCGCCTGCGCTGACGGCGCTGCCGCGCGGCGAATACTACGCTTCGCCCTTGACCTGGGAATATTTCCGCAAGTGCGCGACGCTGATCGGCGGCATCCGGTATTCGCTGCCCGGCGTGTTTGAGACCGTGCCGCTCAAGGGCGAGTTCAACGGCTCGTTGTGGACGATGCCGGTCGAAGTTCGGATGTATCTCTACCTCGCCGCCATCTATATCGCGCTTGCGGTCGTGCCCGCTCTGCGCCTTAAGGCGATGCGCGTTGTCTTGCCGCTGTCGGCGGCCACGCTGATCGCGATCGTCTTGAGCGCGCGGTTGACCGGAGGCGCGTATAACGGCGCGAACATTCGCGTCTTCATGTTCCTGTACGGATCGAGCCTCTTCGTTTGGCGCGACCGGATTCCGGTCGGACCTCGTCTGCTTGTCGGACTTCTCGCCGCGCTTGCGTTGGCCTCGTTCGACAAGACGATCTTCTTTGTCGTCTATGCGGCCTGCCTCGCCCCCTTGGTCCTTCATCTGGTCTATGTGCCCGGCGGGCGCATCCGCCGATTCAACGATTGGGGCGATTATTCCTACGGGGTCTATATCTACGCTTTCCCCGTCCAGCAGACGCTCGCCCTTCTCTTCCCGGCCATGTCGCTGGGCATGATGATGGGTTCGTCCGCATTCGTGTCGGTCGCGATCGCGATCGTGTCGTGGAAGCTGATCGAGGAGCGCGCGCTTGGGCTCAAGGGCGACTTCGCCGAGGCGACTTCACGCGTCTTCAATCTCGGGCTGGCGAAGATCGCCGCCGTCGTGCGCTGACCCTTCCCGGCATGGTACGGCGCCGTGAGCGGTTCCGGCGCCGACGGAGCGATTTCAAGGCGTTAGGCGCCAAAACCTGTCACGTTTCGTGGTTTCGCGACTCTTCCGCGCTAAATAACCAGACGATAACGTATATAATTCCGGGACCTATACCCGCCCGGCGCAACGAGCGAAGCGACGCGGGGAAGCGTCCGCATTGCGCCTCCCGGCGCCCTCGGGCAAAAGTCTCAGTCCATGCCCTCCTCCGCCAACCGCCTCGTCATCGCGCTCGCCCAAATCCCCGCGATCGTCGGCGATATCGCCGGCAACCGCGACCGTTTGCGCAAAGCGCGCGCCGAGGCCGCGGCGTTCGGCGCCGACATCGTGATGGCGCCGGAACTCTATCTTTCCGGCTATCCGCCCGAGGATCTGGTGCTAAAGCCGGCATTTCAGGAAGCCTGCCGTGCGGCTTGCGAGGAGCTGGCGCGCGACACAGCCGATGGCGGGCCGGCGGCGCTGGTCGGCCTGCCCTGGGTCGACGAGGACGGGAAATTGCACAACGCGATGGCGCTCCTCGACAATGGGCGGATCGATGCGGTGCGGTTCAAGGTTGACCTGCCCAATTACGGCGTGTTCGACGAGAAGCGCGTCTTCGCAGCCGGACCGTCTCCGGGACCGATCGTCTTTCGCGGCGCCCGTGTCGGCGTTCCGATCTGCGAGGACATCTGGGGTCCCGACCCGGTCGAGTGCATCCTCGAAACCGGGGGTGAAATCCTGCTGGTGGGCAACGCGTCGCCTTACGAGCGCGACAAGCTCGCCATTCGCCAGAACGTGGCGGTCGCGCGCGTCGTCGAAAGCGGGCTCCCGCTCATCTATCTCAACATGGTTGGGGGCCAGGACGAACTCGTGTTCGACGGCGGCTCGTTTGCGCTCAACGCCGATCGCAGCCTCGGCGCGCAATTGCCGGCCTTCCGTCCGATGGTGGCGCGCACCGTATGGGAGCGCGGCGAAAACGGCTGGCGCTGCGTTGAGGGCCCGCTTGAAGTGGTGGAGGAGGGAGACGAAGGCGACTATGCGGCCTGCGTCATGGGTCTGCGCGACTATGTCGAGAACAACCGCTTTCCGGGGGTTGTGCTCGGCCTCTCCGGCGGCGTCGATTTCGGCTCTATGCGCCGCGATGGCGGTCGATGCGCTGGGGGCTGAACGGGTGCAGACGGTGATGCTGCCCTATCGCTTCACCTCGAACGAATCGCTCTCTGACGCCGCCGAATGTGCGAAAGCGCTAGGCGTCCGCTACGACACCGTGCCGATCGCCGAGCCGGTCGAGGGCGTCGAGCATGCGCTGAAGCGCATGTTCGCTGGCAAGCCGCGCGACATCACTGAGGAGAACATCCAGAGCCGCGCGCGCGGCTTGATCCTAATGGCGATCTCCAACAAGACCGGCGCAATGGTGGTGACGACCGGCAACAAATCGGAAATGTCGGTCGGCTACGCCACGCTCTACGGCGACATGAACGGCGGCTTCAACCCGATCAAGGACCTTTACAAGATGGAGGTTTTTCGCCTCGCCGCGTTGCGCAATCGCTGGAAGCCGGCGGGGGCGCTTGGGCCGGATGGCGAGGTGATCCCTCAAAACATCATCGTCAAGCCGCCGAGCGCGGAACTGCGCGAGAACCAGAAGGACGAGGATTCGCTCCCGCCCTATCCGGTGCTTGACGGCATTCTGCGCAGCCTGGTCGAGAAGGAGATGCGCGTCGCCGACATTGTGGCCGAGGGTTTCGATGCCGAGACGGTGCGTAAGATCGAGCGCCTGCTTTATCTCGCCGAATACAAGCGCCGCCAGTCGGCGCCGGGCGTCAAGGTGGGCCCGAAGAATTTCGGTCGCGACCGCCGCTATCCGATCGTCAACCGCTTCCGCGACCTGGGCCTTGCGGCGCAAAAGCCGGATGCCTCGATCGCGCCGACCAAGTCGACGGGCATGAGCGAACGGTTCGAGGAGTAGAGGCAGGGCCGAGGGCGACCGCCGGAGAGCCAATCCTTTCCGCCGCCAGCGGCGCTAAGACCTGATATAACGGACATCGCCGGGCTGGAAGCGCTCGTGGAGGCATTCATGCAAAACGTCGCGTTCAAGGCCGGAGAAACGATCATCCGCGAAGGCGATGAGGGCGATACGGCGTTCTTCATCGTCAGCGGGGCGGTCGACGTTGCAGTCGGCCGCGGCGCCAACGCGAGTATCGTCGGCAGGCTCGGGACCGGCGAAGTTTTCGGCGAAATGTCCCTGATCGACCCGGGGCCGCGATCCGCAACCATCACCGCAGCATACGACACGGAATGCCTCGCCGCCTCCTATCAAGACTTCGTCACCGCAATCGAGGAGAATCCGGAACGCGCCGTCGGGTTCATGAAGACGCTGGTGCGGCGCCTTCGCAAGATGAACGAATTGCTCGAGTTCGCGAGCCCAGAAGGGCGCGGCCTTCGCGCCATGCTTCTGGAGTGCCAGCCGTCGGCCGGCTCCCCCGAAGCGGCCGCGCTGTCCTGGACGATGCTCTGGTGATTTGCGGGTGGACGATTGGACAAGGTCGGATGACGCAGGTGCGTCGGTGAGGCGACCGCAAGCGCCAAGGGCGCGTCTGCGGGCGTCTACCCCGCGATCTCAGCGCTGTCGTCGCCGCCGCGCCAGAACTGATCGGCTCGCGTGCGAACCATCCACCTCAACCTGCTGCGCCGCGGGGCCAGATCATGCGCGCCTCCAAGATCATTCACGTTGTTTCCTGCCACGCCGAGGGCGAGGTTGGCGACGTGATCGTCGGCGGGGTCGCTCCGCCGCCAGGTCAAACCTTGTGGGAGCAGTCGCGATTCATCGCCAAGGACGGCGGCTTGCGCGATTTCGTCCTCAATGAACCACGCGGCGGGGTCTTCCGGCACGTGAATCTGCTGGTGCCGGCCAAGGACCCAAGAGCGCAGATGGGCTTTATCATCATGGAGCCCGAGGATACGCCGCCGATGTCGGGCTCGAACTCGATCTGCGTCGCGACCGTTTTGCTCGACGCCGGCATTCTGCCGATGCAAGAGCCTGAGACTCATTTTACGCTCGAGGCGCCCGGCGGTCTCGTTAAGGTTACGGCTGAGTGCCGCAACGGCAAGGCCGAGCGCGTCAGCATCGAAAACGTCCCCTCGTTCGCCGACCGGCTGGATGCGCCGCTTGAGGTCGCGGGCTTGGGCGCGCTTAAAGTCGACATCGCTTACGGTGGCGACAGTTTTGTCATCGCCGACGCGGCCGCGCTCGGCTTTGTCATCGCCCCGGACGAAGCGCGCGACTTGGCAGAGGCGGGCATCCGAGTCATCGCCGCCGCCAATGAGCAACTCGGCTTCCGCCATCCGGAGGCGGGCGGCTGGGACCACATTTCCTTCTGCCAGTTCGCCGGGCCTCTCGCGCGCGACGGAACCGAGCTCCAGGGTCCGAACGCGGTCGTCGTGCGCCCCGGCAAGATCGACCGCTCCCCGACCGGCACCGGCTGCAGCGCCCGCATGGCGACTTTGAGCGCGCGCGGTTTGATGACGGAGGGCGATGTCTATCGCGCCCGCTCCATCATCGGCTCCGAATTTGTCTGCCGCATCGCCCGCCAGGCGACGGTCCGCGGCCGGCCGGCCATCGTCCCGATTATTTCCGGTCGGGCCTGGATTACCGGCGTCAACCAGTATATGCTCGATCCCGACGATCCGTGGCCCTCGGGCTATCGGCTCGCGGACACTTGGCCGCGTTTAAGGGAGGCAATCTAAGCGGTTTGCGCGGTTTGCGCTCTCGCTTGACGCGAAAATGGCGATGAAATACCCACTTCACGACCTTTTGTCGCCTTCCCAAACCTATTTTAATAATTTCGCCCTAAGGTTGGCGTAAGACGTAAGACATGGACTCCGACGCGCTAGCATCTCGGGAACGGGCGGAAGGACAAACGGTCACGGAGCCGACGGATGTGTCGGATCCGAACTACTTCCACAAAGTAGTCGACTGTCAGTGGGCGTGTCCGGCGCATACCCCAGTCCCCGAATATATTCGCAAGATTGCGTCCGGCGACTACAACGACGCTTATATGATCAATTGGAAGTCGAATGTGTTCCCGGGGATTCTGGGACGCACATGCGATCGTCCCTGCGAGCCGGCCTGCCGCAGAGGACGGCTCGAGGAACAGCCGGTCGCAATTTGCCGCCTTAAGCGGGTCGCCGCCGATCACAAGCAAGATATCGCCGCGCTCCTGCCCGGCGCGCCGGCTGTGCGAAACGGCAAGCGCGTCGCCTGCGTCGGCGCCGGGCCGGCCTCGCTGACGGTCGCGCGCGATCTTGCCGCGATCGGCTACGAAGTCGTGGTGTTCGATTCCGACTCGCGCGCCGGCGGCATGATGCGCAGCCAGATTCCGAAGTTTCGCTTACCCGACGAGGTGATCGACGAGGAGGTCGGCTACGCTTTATCGACCGGCGGCCAATTCATCGCGGAGCGGCGCATCGACAGCCTCAAGGGCCTCATCGGCGAAGGCTACGATGCGATATTCGTCGGCTGCGGCGCGCCACGCGGACGCAACCTCGACATCCCCGGGCGCCGCGAGGCGGCGGCCAATATTCATATCGGCATCGACTGGCTGGCCAGCGTTTCGTTCGGCCATATCTCGTCGATCGGCCGGCGCGTAGTCGTCCTGGGCGGCGGCAACACGGCGATGGACTGCTGCCGGACGGCCCGGCGCCTCGGCGGCGCCGAGGTCAAGGTCATCGTGCGATCGGGCTTCGCCGAGATGAAGGCTTCGCCCTGGGAAAAGGAAGACGCGATGCGCGAGGGCGTCGCGATCATGAACTTCCTCGCGCCCAAAACGTTCACGCATGACGCGGGGCGCCTGACCGGCGTCGTGTTCGAGAAGATGGAAGCGAAGGAGGACGAGCGTGGGCGCCGTATTCTCGTAGCCACGGGCGAACCAGACGTTGTCGTCCAATGCGATGACGTCCTGGTCGCCGTGGGTCAGGAAAACGCTTTTCCCTGGATCGAGAGCGACGCGGGCCTCGTCTTCGGCCGCAACGGCATGCCTTTCGTCGACCCCACCACCTTCCAGTCGAGCTTGCGAAATGTTTTTTTTGGCGGCGATTCCGCTTTTGGCCCCAAGAACATCATCACCGCGGTCGCGCATGGCCATGAGGCCGCGATCTCGATCGACGCCTTCTGCTGGGGTGAAGATCCACGCGATCGCCCTCATCCGCTGACCAATCTCGTGAGCCAGAAGATGGGCATCCACGAATGGTCCTACGACAACGCAATCACCCTCGATCGACGCTTTAAGGTTCCCCACGTCGAGAACGCGCTCGCGCTGAAGAACATTCAGACCGAAGTCGAGCTCGGGTTCGATCTGAAACAGGCGTTGGGCGAAGCGCAGCGCTGCCTCAACTGTGACGTTCAGACCGTCTTCTTTACGCCGCTATGCATCGAGTGCGACGCCTGCGTCGACGTATGCCCGATCGACTGCATCTCATTCGTGCCCAACGCGCCCGAGGACGAGTTGCGGCAATCGCTGATGATGCCAGCGCTCAATCTTTCTCAGGCGATTTATGTCTCAGAGCCGGTCAAGACCCGGCGGGTGATGATCAAGGACGAAGATCTCTGCCTGCACTGCGGCCTATGCGCCGAACGCTGCCCGACCGGCGCATGGGACATGATGAAGTTCACAATCGAGATGGCGCAAGCCGGACACCCATGCCGATCGATGCTGTAAACGACTTCGTCATCCGCTTCGCCAACGTCAACGGCTCGGGATCGGCAAGCGCCAATCTCCTGTTCGCGCGTTCGATCCTGCGCATGGGCGTGCCGATCGCGCCGCGCAACATTTTTCCCTCCAACATCCAGGGCCTGCCGACCTGGTACGAAGTGCGCGTTAACGACGCGGGTTTCCTAGGCGCGCGAGGCGGTTCCGACATCCTTGTCGCCATGAATCCGCAAACCTTTGTCCAGGACTTGGCCTCGATCGAGCCCGGCGGCTACCTCTTTTACGATTCGACTCGACCCATCGCGCAGCTTTTGACCCGCGACGACATCGAGGTCCTGGGGATGCCGCTGACCGAGATCTGCACCGCCGAATATTCCGATCCCAAGCAGCGCCAGCTCTACAAGAACATCGTCTATGTCGGCGCGCTTGCGGCGCTGCTCGACATCGAGATTGGGGTGATCGAGACGCTGATCCGCGAGCGGTTCAAGGGCAAGGACAAGCTGATCGCCGCGAACTTGAAGGCGCTGAAGATCGGCCACGACGACGCGCAGTCGCGCTTTCAATGTCCGCTCGGCGTTCGGGTCAGACGAAGCGACGCCGCCGGCGACCGCATTCTGGTCGAAGGCAATTTCGCCGCGGGCCTGGGCGCGGTCTATGGTGGGGCGACGGTCTGCGCCTGGTACCCAATCACGCCCTCCACCTCCCTGGCCGAAGCGTTCGAACGCAATTGCGAGCGCTATCGTGTCGACCCGGCTACCGGCAAGAACAATTACGCAATCGTCCAAGCCGAAGATGAGATCGCCGCCATCGGCGTTGCGGTCGGCGCCGGCTGGAACGGCGCGCGCGCTTTCACCGCGACCTCCGGTCCCGGCATCTCGTTGATGCAGGAGTTCTTCGGCCTCTCCTATTTCGCCGAGGTTCCGGTGGTGGTGTTCGACGTCCAGCGCGGCGGCCCGTCGACCGGCATGCCGACGCGCACTCAGCAGTCGGACCTTCTCGCGGCCGCCTTCGCCTCGCACGGCGACACCAAACATGTGCTCTTAATCCCCGACGGACCGGGCGAGACGTTCGAATTCGCCGCGAGCGCGTTTGATTTCGCCGAGCGGCTGCAGACGCTGGTGTTTGTCATGCTCGATCTCGATATCGGCATGAATGCGCATCTCGCCGCGCCGTTCCGCTGGGACGATACGCGCGCCTATGATCGCGGCAAGGTCCTTACCGGCGGAGAGCTGGAAGCCGCGCGCGAATTCGGCCGCTATAACGACGTCGACGGCGACGGCATCCCCTATCGCACCCTGCCCGGCGCTCATCCGACGCTGGGCGCCTATTTTACCCGCGGCACCAGCCGCGACCGCTTCGCTCGCTACACCGAGGAATCGGATCCTTACGTCGACAATATGGAGCGCCTGCTGCACAAATTTGAAACCGCGCGCGCCCTCTTGCCGCGTCCCGTCCTTAGAGCCGCGGCAGAGTCGACGCGGGTTGGAGTCCTCCACTATGGATCGACCGCGGCGGCGATGGACGAGGCTCAGGCCTTGCTAGCCAGCGACGGACTTCACGTCGACACGATGCGCCTCCGCGCCTTCCCGCTTGCGCCCGAAGTCGCCGACTTCGTCCGCGACCGTGATCAAGTGTTCGTCGTCGAGCAGAACCGCGACGCGCAGATGCGCACCCTGCTGACGACCGACCTCGGGATCGCGCCGGCCCGGCTCACCTCGATCCTTCATTTCGGTGGGATACCGATCACTGCGCGTTTCATTGTCCGGGAGATCGCCAGCCAATTGCGGCGCCCGGCTTCGGCGCCAATCTTGGAGCGCGTCTCGTGACTTATCTCGGCAAGCCGAAGTTTCACCACCCCTCGATCGCGGTTAACGAACTCGGCTTCACCCGCCGGGACTACGAAGGATCGATGTCGACGCTATGCGCCGGCTGCGGGCACGACGCGATCAGCGCGGCGATCATCCATGCCTGCTTCGAATTGAGCCTACCGCCGCATCGCATCGCCAAATTGAGCGGCATCGGCTGCTCCTCCAAGACGCCAACTTACATGCTGGGCCAAAGTCACGGCTTTAACTCGGTGCACGGTCGGATGCCCTCGGTGCTTACCGGCGCCAATCTCGCCAACCGGGACCTCATCTACCTCGGCGTCTCCGGCGACGGCGATACGGCGTCGATCGGGCTCGGTCAGTTCGCCCACGCTATGCGGCGGGGCGTGAACATGCTCTATATCGTCGAGAACAATGGCGTGTATGGCCTGACCAAGGGGCAATTCTCGGCCACGGCTGACCGCGGTTCAAAGAGCAAGAAGGGCGCCGCCGCGCTCAACCAGCCGATCGATCTCGTCGGCATGGCGATCGGGCTTGGCGCCTCGTTCGTCGCGCGCAGCTTTTCCGGCGACAAGGCGCAGCTCGTGCCGCTCGTCAAGGCTGCGTTCGAGCATAAGGGGGCGGCCTTCATCGACGTTATTTCGCCTTGCGTCACATTCAACAATCACGCCGGCTCGACCAAGAGCTTCGACTACGTGCGCGAGCACAATATCGCCATCAACGCGCTCGACGTCATCACCGGACGCGAACCGATCGAAGTCGATTACGCGGAAGGCGGAAGCCAGGCGGTGACGATGCATGATGGTTCGACGATCGTCTTGCGCAAGCTCGACGTCGATCACAATTGCCGCGACCGATCCCAAGCGCTCGCCACCCTCGAGCGCGCTCGCATCGCCGGAGAGATCGCCACCGGCCTCATTTATATCGATGACGACGCCGACGAACTGCACGAAGTTCTCGGCACCACGGACCAGCCGCTCAACGAACTCTCGGAGCGCGAATTGTGCCCGGGGTCGAAGGCGCTGGAGGCGATCAACGCGTCGCTGAGATAGGGGGTCGGGCCCCCGTCACCGTAGCAGCTTGAACGCGTGAGGCGACCAGTCGTTCTTGCCGATGCCGGGGATGCACCAAAGTCTGCAAAGCGGCTCGATGGCCCGCGCCGCCTCGACCGCGCCCATGTCCTCCGCATCCCAGCCGAACTGGTCGAGGATTTGCGCGACGGTTTTCTTGGCGCTGGCGTCATTGCCGCAGATGAACATCGTCGGCCTGCCGCCGGCGAACTCAGGGTTGACCATTTGCCCACTGCCGACCGAATTGAACGCCTTGACGAAATGCGCCGCCGGATAGGCCCTCTGCAGCTGCTCCATCAGTGACTCGTTCTGGGGCGTGAAGAAGGGCAACACGCCGTTGACGGGCGGCCCGCCGCCGATCGGATTGCACGCGTCGATCACCGTCTTGCCCTCAAGCGCCTTTGGGCCGACGAGCTTCAGCGCCGCCTCCGCGCCGTCTCCCGCCACCGCGAGAAGCACGACATCGCCGAACGCCGCCGCGTCGACGGACGGCTTGACCTTGACGCCGGGATTCTTCGCTAACCAATTCTTGAGCTTGGCAGGCTCGCGTGCCGATTTCGACCTCATGACCGTGCTTCACGAATCCCGCAGCCAACGTTTGTCCGACGACGCCGGAACCGATGATCCCGACTTTCATTGACGGCTCTCCCTCTTTCATGACCCAACCGCTCTCATGTTCGCCGTTTCAAGCTGCAGGCGCGAATATTCTTTTGCTCGCGATCGAGCGTTTCAAATCGACCGCCGTTAGGCAGGGCAAGAGGCACGATCATGAGAACGACGGTTGATCATGCTCTGATACGCGGGTTGGTTACCGCCGGACCGGTAATGCGTCGCGGAGCTTCCTCTGTCTAGGATCCAGCGTCGGATAGAATCCGGCTGTTAGTGGAAACGAGGGTTCTCTTGGCCGTGACCGTGCCTCCAGCCTTGCCTAACTTTGGATGAGTTGTGGTCGATGGCCTCCTCTTCGCAATCCCTCGGCTTCAGCTTCGACGCCCTACGCGATTTCCGGTCGCGTCTGTTTCGCGATCGCCCAAACGAAGCCCGAAAGCTCGCGCGCAATCGCGGCGGTGATCACGGTCTTCAATTTCCCCGCATGGGCGAGCTTGCGATATCGACGGCAGAGTCGCTCCTGGGCCTTCCAGGCTATGTCTCGGATTGGCTTGCTCAACTTTTCTTGGCGCAGAAGGAGATCGCGACCGATACGGGCTGGAAACCGGTAGCTCCATGCCGCCTCAATCAACATGCGCCGCGCCGCGCCATTGCCCGCCTTGGTGATTCCGCCCTGGCGTCGCGTGCTTCCGCTGGAATGCTCGGAAGGAACGAGACCCAGATAGGCCATGAACTGCCGCGGATTGGCGAAACGGGTGATGTCGCCGAGTTCCGCCACCAGCGTCGCAGCGGCCACCAGCGCGAGGCCACGCAGCGCTTGCAGCGCCTTCACCACTGGCGTCAGCGACCAGTCCGGAAGCGCGGCTTCGATGTGGGCTTCAAGATGATCCCGCCGAGCCGTCGCCGCCTCGACGGCCGCGATGCAATCTTCCAGCACGATGTAATGCGCTGCGTGTTCGAACGACAATCCGGCGAGCCAGCGCCGGTGCATCAGGGTCCAGGCCGGCCGGTTATAATGACGGCCATGGCGCAGCAGAAAGCCGGAGAGTTGCTGGCGCGCCTGCCGCACACGCGCACCGCCGCCAGTCGCGCGCGCACCAGATCGCGGATCGCCTCATGGGCTGGGTCTGGAACCCACACCGACGACAGTTCACCCGCTCGGTGCAATTTGGCCAGGTTAATCGCGTCGCGTCGGTCGGTTTTGACCCGATCGCCGGGCTTGCGCGGAATCAACGACGGGGCGACTACGACGCATTCGTGCCCGGCTTCGCTCAGCTGGCGCTGAACGCCGTAACCGCAAGGGCCAGCCTCATAGCAAAATCGAAGGCGCCAGCCATGACTCGCCAGCTTCGCCGCCAAAGTCCTCAGCGCCGCCGGCGTGTTCGCGATCTTGCCATACTCGCGCAGCTCCCCCCGCTTGCCCGCCTCGGCAAGCGCCACCGCGATTGTATCTTTGTGCACATCCAGGCCGACGTAGATGATACGCTGCTCCATGACCCGTCTCCTATGCGTGAGGCTCGGCGCTGGTCCATCCAGCGCAACCCTCGTCAACCTGCATATTGTGAGACGGGTCGCCCTATCTCAGGCGAACATCTGGTCTAGTTATGCCGGGCTCAGGGCGTCTACAAGGACGGCTACCCCCACCGCCAATGAAAGCCGATCCCTCCGCCTATTCGTTTCGGCCGTGACGACAGCATATCTGCGCCTGCTCGCGGAGCAGCTCTGCGCCGAAGGCGCGCCGCTGGTCGCGATCGATCCGGTGGAGACAATGTGCGCGCGCAGCGCGCCTATACGAAGGCCGGATTTCGCACGGAAGCGACGGTCCCGACCGAAGCCGGTCCGGCGGTCCTGATGCTCTACGAGCCTGAACTCGCGAAGGTCACTCCGCCTTCGCCTCGTCGGCCTGGAGCGCGCCGACGATGCCCGACGGAGCGAAGTAGACCGCCAGCACGAAGGCCAGGCCCAGCCAAAGCAGCCAGCGGTCGGGATGAAACAAAGCCGGCAGCAGGGGCACGCTCGCGGCGGCCGCGGCTTGCGAGAGCGCGGCCATCACGTCCTGCAAATAGCTCTCCGCGAACACGAACAAGGCGGCGCCGATGATCGCGCCATAGAGCGAGCCCATGCCGCCGACCACGACCATCACCAGCACGTCAATCTGGATCGAAAAGGAAAGCGCCGTGTCGGGGCCGACGTAGCGGAGCCATAGCGCGAACAAGGCCCCGGCGAGCGTCGCGCCGAGAGCGGAAATGCAGGTGGCGAGCGTCCGATGAAAGACGGTGCGGTAGCCCAAAGCCTCGGCGCGAAACGGGTTCTCGCGGATCGCCTGCAGCACGCGGCCGAACGGCGAGTTCACCACCCTGAGCAACACCAGGAAGGCGATCGCAGCGACGGCGAAGACGAGATAATACGTCAGAATCTTGCCGGTGATCGCGACGCCGAAAACCTTGCTCTCGACCAGCCTGAAGCCCGGCTGCAAAGCCTCAGGAACCTTGAACGAGCGCCCGTCCTCGCCCCCAGTCAGTCCCGAGAGCTGCGAAGCGAGCACATTAAAGGCATAGGCGACCGCCAGCGTCACCATGGCGAAGAAGATCGACTGCACCCTGAGCGAGAAGAGGCCGGTCGCCAGCGCGAGCGCGAGCGACAGCGCCGCGGCGACGATGAGCCCAGCCATGAGCGCGCCCCAACTCGCGCCGAGCGCGTCGAGCATGAGGCCAACGCCGTAGGCGCCGACGCCGAAGAACATGACGTGCGCGAACGACGCGATGCCGGCATAACCAAGCAGCAGGTCATAAGATGCGACGAGCAGGATCATCACGCAGGTCTTGGCGGCGACGTTGAGCGCCTTGGCGCCGGGAAAGAGGAACGGTGCCAGCGCCAGGCCAAGGATGATGAGGATGAGCAGGACTTGCAGCGCCCGCCCGCGCGGCGGATCGCCTGAGATGATATTCATCGCCCGCTGACTGGATAGAGCCCGCGCGGTCGCCACAGCAAGACCGCGACCATCGCCAGGATGTTCGACACTAGCGCCAGCTTCGGGGCGAGAAAGCCGGTGTAATTGGCGATGAGCGCGACCAGGATCGAGGCGACGAATGAGCCGCCGACCGAACCCAAGCCGCCGATGATGATGACGATAAAGCATAAGACAAGGAACTCGCCCCCCATGGAGGCATGAACCTGGCCGCGATAGAGCGCCATCATCGCTCCTCCCAGCCCAGCCAAGGCCGAGCCCGCCATGAACACAGCCGCGAACAGCCGGTCGACGCGGTAGCCCAGCGCCTCAACCATCTCGCGGTTCTCGACTCCGGCGCGGATCAGAAGGCCAATCTTGGTGCGGTTCAGGATCAGCGTCTCGCCGGCAAAGACTGCAAGGCCCACCAGCGTGGCCAGCACGCGATATTTCTCGATCGCCGCGTCCCCGAAGACGAACGAGCCCTCGAAAGTCTTCGGAACGTCGAGCGGGATTTGCGCCGAGCCAAACACAGCATAGAGCAATTGCTCGGCGATGATCGCGCCGCCGATGGTGGCCAGAATTTGCTTTAAGTGCTGGCCATAGACGGGCTTCACGATCAGGCGCTCGAACACCCATCCGAAGGCGCCGCAAATGAGCGCAGCCGCAACCGCCGCAAGAATGAAGACCGCAAGATTGGCCCAAAAGGAATTGGCGCTCGACCAGCTCGCCAGCGGCACGAGGACGAGGATCGCGGCATAAGCGCCGAGCGCGATGAAAGCGCCGTGGCCGAAATTGAGCACGTCCATCATGCCGAAGACGAGGGTGAGACCCGAGGCCATGGTGAAGATCATCATTCCCATCGCCAGCCCAGCCGCCGTCAGGGTCACGAAGGTCGAGAACGAGCCGATGAACGGCGCCGCAACGAGGGCGACGAGAAGCGGCGTCAGCGCAGGCGCGATCTCCGGCCTTCGCCGCGGCAGCGCCTGGCCGAGGTCGAGGGCGCTCATTGATGCGAACTCGAGGCTGAGGCCAAGCAGGCGGTTTTGCAAGCTTTCGTCCGCGGCGAGTTCGGCCATTTCGCCGCGATGAACAATACGGCCATTGTCCATGACACGCACCTCGTCACCCACTTCGCGGGCGACGCAAAAATTCTGCTCGACCATGAGGATGGTGACGCCGGTGGCCTTGATCTCGTTGAGGCAGGCGATGAGCGACCCAACGATCGCAGGCGCCAGACCCTTGGTCGGCTCGTCGATCAGCAGCAGTTCACGCGGCTCGACGATGGCGCGGGCGATCGACAGCATCTGCTTCTGACCGCCGGACAAGGCGCCGGCGCGCGACAGCCAGAACTTTTTCAACGCCGGAAAGAAGCCGAAGATCCAGGCTAGACGCGCCCCGTCGAGCGGACCAGTGCGCGCGCCGAGCACGAGATTCTCCTTGACCGAAAGATCCGAGAACACGGCCATCGTCTCCGGCGCATAGCCGACGCCAAGACGAGCGACGTCACTCGCGAGCAAGCTCTGCAATGGTGTGGGCCCAAGCGCGATGCGGCCTTTGGAGGCGCGCCACAGGCCCATGATGGTGCGCAAGGTGGTCGTCTTGCCGGCGCCGTTGCGGCCGAGCAACATGGTCGTCATGCCCGCCGGCGCGTCGAAGTCGACGCCCTGCAGGATGTGATAGCGGCCGATGTGGGTGTGCACGCCCTCAAGGGTGAGCGCGGCGCTCATGCCGCCTTGCCCGGGCTCACGCCGAGATAGGCTTCCTGCACGACGGGCGAGGCGATCACCGCCGCAGGCTCGCCGTCCGCGACCAATTGGCCGTTGTTCAGGACGATGATGCGGTCGGCGAGCGAGCGCACGACGTCCATCTTGTGCTCGACCAGAAGGATAGTCTTGGTCTTGTCGGTCTTGAGCCGCGCGATGAGGTCGAGGACCACCGGAACCTCATCGACGCTCATGCCCGCCGTCGGCTCGTCGAACATGAAGATCAAGGGCTCGAGCGCGATCATCATCGCCACCTCGAGTTTGCGCTGATCGCCGTGCGGCAGCGCGGAGGCGAGCGTGTCGCGTTTATCGAGCAGGCCGACCGAGTTGAGCACCGAATCGGCGCGCGCGATGAGATCGGCGTTTGAGCGCCAGGGCCGCCGCATCTCGTAGTGAACGCCGGCTTTTGCTTGGGTCGCGAGCCGCACGTTTTCGGCGACGCTGAGGCGGGGAAAGAGGTTGGTGAGCTGAAACGCGCGCCCCAGGCCCAGCCGCGTGCGCTGGGGGGCGCTGAGGCGCGTGACGTCCGCGCCGTCGATCATGACCGCGCCGTCGGAAGCCGCGAGCTGTCCTGACATCAGGTTGAAATAGGTGGTCTTGCCGGCCCCGTTCGGACCGACGATGGCCGTAAGCTCGCCGGGAAAGAAAGCGCAGGAGACGTGATCGACCGCAACATGCCCGCCGAAGCGGATGGTCAAGCCCCGCGTCTCCAGCGACGGAATCATCGCTTGTTGCGGATCGGGATATCCATATCCTCGATCTTGAGCTCGCGCGTGAGCTCGGGGATCGCCCAGGCGACATTCGGATCGACCTTGATCTTGAAGGCGTACATCGACTGCAGCGCCTGATGATCCTCATTGCGGAAGATCATCTTGCCCTTGGGGGTGTCGAACTCCATGCCCTCCATGGCGGCGATGAGCTTCTCGGTGTCGGTCGATTTGGCCTTCTCGACTGCGGCGACGATCGCCATCGCCGCCGCGAAGCCGCCCGCGGTGAAAAAGTCCGGCGGCGCGCCGAAGCGCTTCTTGTGTTCGGCGACAAGCCAGTCGTTCACTGGATTCTTCGGGATCTCGTAATAATAGTAGGCTGCGCCCTCGAGGCCGGGAAAGCGCTTGTAAGCCGCAAGCGCGGGCAGGATGTTGCCGCCGGTCGAGAGTTCAATGCCGTAGCGGCCGGGATCGAGATCGGCGAGCTTGTCAAGCGGATTGACGGCGCCGGCCCAGACCACCCAGATCAGTTTGCGGCCCGGCTTGTCCTTCAGCGCGTCGAACAGCCGCTGCGCCGGCGCGGTGAAGTCGGTGGTGTTGACGGGCGCATATTCCTCGGCCTCGAGCGTCGCGCCGGTCTTGGTGAGCGCTTGTTTGAACGCTGCGACGCCGTCGCGCCCGAACGCGTAATCCTGCGCCAGCGTCGCGATATGCACGCCCGGCTTGCCAATCGCCAGAGCGTTGGAAATCGCGTCCTGGGTGGAATTGCGAGCGGTGCGAAAAATGTATCGGTTCCACTTGTCGCCGGTGATCTGATCGGCGACCGCGGGCTCGACGATGAGGATCTTCTTGTGCTCCTCAGCCACCGGCAGCATGGCGATCGCCGCAGCGGAGGAGGTCGTGCCGACGGCGATGTCGGCGCCGTCGTCCTCATAGGCCTCAGCGAGCGCGCTTTTGGCGAGGTCGGGCTTGCCCTGGTCGTCCTTGGTGATGATGACGATCTTGCGCCCGTCGACCTCCATCTTCCCCTTGGTGGCGTATTCGAACCCGAGCTTAAGGCCGGTCTCGGTCTGCTTGGCGTAGGCCTGCAACGGACCGGTCAGGCCATAGATGAGGGCGACCTTGAGATCGTCGGCCGCCGCCACCCCTCCGGAGCCGATGAGGACCGCGGCCAGCGCGAGCGGTTTGAGACGAAAGCTCATGCGCGATTCCTCTTGACCTGGTTGCGGGATGCGCCGCCGGCCGACGCTGGCGCCTCGCGCCGCCGGAATTCGACCGCTCTCGAACGTCTGGAGCTTAGCCCTCGACCGATCAGGGGAGCAAGGCGGCCGGACCCTTTTGCCGCGGGCGAGATGCGACGCTAAGAGCGCGACGCTTGCGCCGTGTGACCAGCGCCCCTATAAGGCCGGTTCGCCGGCCCTATATCGGTGGCGATGTCGGAGTGTAGCGCAGCCTGGTAGCGCACATCGTTCGGGACGATGGGGTCGGAGGTTCGAATCCTCTCACTCCGACCAAACAAACTCAGCACCTTAAGGGCCGTCACAGATTCAGCGCGGATCCGCCGCGTCTGAATGGCCTGGCCGGTTCCGGCCAAATCGTGTCGAAAATCGAGGGGCCTACGTCTCAGCGCGACAAAGCGTTTCGCGAGAGGGTAGCGCAACGTATCGACCTAAGGCATGTTCCCTCAAGAGCGCGGTGCTCGCGACGACAGCGAGGGGTCTATGAACGTGTTGGTTATCGACGTCGGCGGCACCCACGTCAAAATCCTCGCGACCGGCCAGACCGAAAAACGGGAGTTCGCTTCTGGTCCAAAAATGACGGCCCAACAGATGGTCTCCGGCGTCCGGCAACTTGCCGATGGGTGGAGCTATGACGCGGTGTCAATCGGCTATCCCGGCCCGGTCCTGCACAATCGGCCGGTCGCCGACCCGAAGAATTCTGGGGCCCGGCTGGATGGGCTTCGATTTCAAGATAGGGTTTGGGCGGCCAGCCAAGGTCCTCAACGACGCCGCAATGCAGGCGCTCGGCAGCTACAAGAAAGGCAAAATGCTGTTCCTCGGGCTCGGAACAGGGCTCGGCTCAACACTGATCGTAGACGGAACCGTGGAGCCGATGGAGCTTGGTCATCTGCCCTACAAGAAAGCGACTTATGAGGACTATGTTGGCGCCCGAGGACTCGATCGGCTGGGCAAAAAGAGATGGCGGAAGCACGTTTTCGATGTCGTTGACAGGCTGGTCGCCGCGCTCGAACCTGACGATATCGTGCTCGGCGGCGGCAACGCCAAGATACTGAACGAGCTGCCGCCGGGGTGCCGGCTGGGGGACAACGCCAATGCATTCCGAGGCGGATTTCTGATGTGGGAGGACGCTCCGAAATCCGAATTGCCGTCAGTCCAATTGGGGTCTCCGGTTGCTACGAAGTTGCGCACAAAGGTAAGGTCAAAACGATCCTAGCGCGATCGGACCTCTCACTCGTCTGAAGGAAACGCACATGCAGCTTGGAATGGTCGGACTCGGACGGATGGGCGCCAACATGGTCCGGAGGCTCCTCACAAACGGCCATGAATGTGTGGTTTTCGATATGTCTCCCAAGGCCGTCGAGGAATTGGTGGACGAAAAGGCGCTCGGCAGCTCCTCGCTTGCCGACCTCGCCAAGAAGCTGGAGAAGCCGCGCGCGGTGTGGCTCATGGTCCCCGCCGCAGTTGTCGACAAGACCATCGCCGATCTCTTGCCGGCGCTCGAGGCTGGCGACACGATCATCGACGGGGGCAATTCCTACTATGTCGACGATATCCGCCGCGCCCATGAACTCATGTCGAAAGGCGTCAACTACGTCGACGTCGGCACCAGCGGCGGCGTCTGGGGGCTCGAGCGCGGCTATTGCATGATGATCGGCGGCCCGGATCACGAGGTGAAGCGTCTCGATCCGATCTTCAAAACGCTCGCGCCGGGCTCAGGCTCCATTTCGCGAACCCAAGGCCGCAAGGGCGAGCCCACGGCGGCCGAGCTTGGCTATCTCCATTGCGGGCCGAACGGGGCCGGACATTTCGTCAAGATGGTTCATAACGGCATCGAATACGGCATCATGGCCGCCTATGCGGAAGGGCTGGACATCCTGCGCGCCGCGAATGTCGGCATGAAGACGCACGCAATCGACGCCGAGACGACGCCGCTCCAGAATCCGGACCACTACAAATACGACATCAATCTGCCGGACGTCGCCGAGGTCTGGCGGCGCGGCAGCGTGATCGCCTCCTGGCTGCTCGACCTAACGGCCACCGCGCTAGCTGAAGACTCAGCGCTGGCGAAGTTCTCTGGACGCGTCTCCGATTCCGGAGAAGGCCGGTGGACGATCAAGGCCGCGATTGACGAGGGGGTGCCGGTGCCGGTGCTGAGCACGGCCCTCTACGAACGGTTCTTTTCGCGTGGCGACGCCGACTACCAGAACAAACTGCTCTCGGCGATGCGCTTCCAGTTCGGCGGCCATCTGGAAAAGCCGATCGGTAAATAGCCGGCGCCTGAGTTCAGCGGCCGTGGCGGGTCGCGGCGAACAATCTCTGCGCCCCTTGCATCCGGAATGGAAACCGATGCTAGGATGCGTCGGCCATGAGCAGCGGCGATCAACAAAAGGCGCCTATCTCCGCTGAGCACGCGCGGCTCGCGGAGGGATCGGCCGCGGCGGCTGGGGGTAATTGGAAGCTTATTGGGCCCTACCTCGCCGAACGCGCGTGGGGCACCGTGCGCGAGGACTATAGCGCCGACGGCGACGCCTGGCGGTACTTTCCGTTCGATCACGCGCACTCACGCGCCTACCGCTGGAGCGAGGATGGCCTGGCTGGCCTCTGCGATCGCGAGCAGCGCCTCTGTTTCGCTCTCTCGTTCTGGAACGGGCGCGACCCCATTCTCAAGGAGCGAATCTTCGGCCTCAGCGGGCCGGAGGGCAATCACGGCGAGGACGCGAAGGAATATTGGTGGTCTCTCGACGCGACGCCGACCTACTCCTGGCTGCGCTGGCGCTATCACTATCCGCAAGCCGAGTTTCCGTATGAGCGCCTGACGCAGGAGAGCGCGAGGCGCACGCGGGACCAGCCTGAATTCGAACTTCTCGACACCGGTGTGTTTGACGGGGATCGATACTGGGAAATCACGGCGGACTACGCCAAGGCGGCGCCGGATGATGTCCTCATTCGCATCACCGCGCGCAACGCCGGGCCAGAGCCAGCCGAGATCCATATCCTGCCAACGCTCTGGTTCCGCAACTGCTGGTCCTGGGAGGACGGCGTTGCCAAACCTGTGATTCGCGACGCGTCCAACGAGACAGGCTCGGCAGTCATCGCCGAGGACGACAAGCTCGGCGCGTGGAAGCTCGCGGCCGGCCCTGATCCCGCAGGGCGTCCGCCCTCGCTGTTGTTTTGCGACAACGAGACCAATGTCCCGAAAGTCTTTGGAGGCGCCGCTTCGACACCCTATCCCAAGGACGGGATCAACGATCACGTCGTCAATGGCGCGGCGACGGTCAATCCTGAACGGCGCGGCACGAAAGTAGCGTTCTGGCGCCACATCACGGTCGGCGCCGGGGAAACTGCCGAGATCAAGCTTCGCCTGGCGCGCGACGCTCCGGGCAAGACCATGGACATGGGCGAGGCCTTCACACAAACGCAAGCCGCTCGAAGCCGCGAAGCCGACGAATACTACGCGTCGCTACGCCCGGAAGGCGCGAGCGACGAAGAAGCGATGGTGATGCGGCAGGCTTTCGCGGGAATGACCTCGAGCCTCCAGTTCTATCACTATGATGTCGCGCGCTGGCTCGACGGCGACAAGGTGCCGCCCCCTGAAGGGCGGAAGTCTGGCCGCAACTCGGGATGGCGTCACCTCAGCAATCACCATATCGTCGCGATGCCGGATAAGTGGGAATATCCTTGGTACGCTTCGTGGGATCTCGCTTTTCACAGCGTGGTTCTCGCCCACACCGACCCGGCGATGGCGAAGAATCAGCTGCTGCTTCTCGCCCGCGAATGGTACATGCATCCGAACGGACAATTGCCGGCATACGAATGGAACTTCGACGATGTGAATCCGCCGGTCCAGGCGTGGGCGGCGCTCGCGGTGTTTCGCATCGACGGCGCCACGGATTTCGATTTCCTGGAGCGTGTGTTCCACAAGCTGTTGATCAACTTCACCTGGTGGGTCAACCGTGAGGACGCGCGGGGAGAGAATATTTTCGAAGGCGGTTTTCTCGGCCTCGACAATATTGGCCCGTTCAATCGCTCGGAGATGCTCTCTGGCGAAGTCCTTGAACAGTCGGACGGCACGGCCTGGATGGCGAAGTTCTGCCTCAACATGCTTGAGATCGCTCTGTTGCTCGCTAATCGCGACCGGGTCTACGAGGATGTCGCGATCAAGTTTTTCGAGCACTTCGCGTTGATCGCCGCCGCCATGGAAAGCCTGTGGGACGAGCAGGATGGATTTTTCTACGACCGGGTGCGCAGGCCTGACGGTTCGGCCGTCACGGTGCGGGCGCGTTCGATTGTAGGGCTTCTGCCAGTCTTCGCCGCAGTGGGGCTTGACGCCTCGCTATGGCAGCGATTGCCGATGTTTCGCGAACGGGCACGCTGGTACCTTGAACACAGACTGCGGACGAAGAATCATCTCTACTATCTCCCGTCCAGCGGCCGGCCCGGTCTGATCTCGCTGGTCGAGAAGTCTCGCTTCCAGCGCATTTTGGCCCGTATGCTCGACGAGAGCGAATTCTTATCGCCTTACGGATTGAGATCGCTCTCGCGCTACCACCTGGAACACCCTTTGGTTCTCGATTTCGACGGCCGCAGCTGCCGTCTCGACTATGAACCGGGAGAGTTGCGCACCGGACTCTTTGGCGGTAACTCCAACTGGCGGGGGCCGGTTTGGTTTCCCCTGAACTTCCTCGCGATCGAATTGTTCAGGCATCTCCACAATTTCTTTGGCGATGATTTGACGGTCGAACTGCCGACCGGATCAGGCAGGAACGCGAATTTATTCCAGGTCGCCGCGGAGCTTGAGCGCCGCCTTTTGAGTCTGTTTCTGCTCGACGCGAACGGGCGGCGCCCGGCGCATGGACCAACCCCCCGCTTCCAGACCGATCCGACGTGGAGAGATTCGCTCCTCTTCTACGAGTACTTCCACGCCGAGACTGGAGAGGGTCTGGGCGCCTCGCATCAAACCGGGTGGACGGCGCTCGCCGGAGCGCTCGTGGCGGGACGGAGCCTTTGGCCTGCAGCCTCGCGGCAAAGCTGAACCCACCCGCACCGTAAAACTGAGCGGGCTCCGCAATGTTACGAATTTGGATGTTCTTGTCGACTAAGGTACTATTCTTCGACTATGCGCGGGCCGCGAAACCGCGCCGGCCGAATTCCCGGTTCGTTCGGCTTTGGGCTTCGGGGTGCGCCGCTCGCGCGATGGACGGGTCATTGATCCAATGGAAGTCCACAATGTTGAGCGCCGGCTCGCGGCAATTCTCGCCGCGGACGTCGTCGGCTACAGTCGCCTCATGGAAGTCGATGAAGCGGGAACGCTCGCGCGCCTGAAGACCATTCGGCTCGAGGTCATCGATCCCGCGATCGGCAAATGCAGGGGCCGCATCATCAAAACCGCTGGCGATGGCATGCTCATCGAGTTCCAGAGCGTAACGGAAGCCCTGACCTGCGCCGTCGATTTTCAGGAGCGGATGGCGCGGCGCAATCGCGACATGCCTGCGGCGCGTGCGCTCCTCTATCGCATCGGCCTCAATCTTGGCGATGTGATCGTCGAAGACGGCGACATTTTCGGCGACGGCGTCAATGTGGCGGCGCGGTTGGAGACCATGGCCGAGCCAGGGGGAATCTGCATCTCCGCGGCGGTGCGCGACCAGGTCGGCGACCGGCTCAAAGTCGGCTTCGCCGATCTCGGCGACCAGCAGGTCAAGAACATCAGCCGGCCGATTCGGGCTTATAAAGTCTTGATTGAGGCACCGGCTTCCGAGGCGGGACACGCGGCCTCCGACCCTTCACACGCGCCCGCGGCGAGCGCCAAAAGGCCCTCGATCGCCGTTCTGCCGTTCGACAATATGAGCGGCGACCCAGAGCAGGAGTTTTTCGTCGACGGGCTCACTGAGGATATCATCACCGAACTGTCGCGCTTCCGCGAACTGCTCGTGATCTCCCGCAATGCCGTGTTCGTCCACAAGGGCAAGCCCGTCAAGGCCAAGCAGGTCGCGCGTGAGTTCGGGGTGGACTACATCGCGGAAGGAAGCGTCCGCAAGGCAGGGGATCGGGTCAGGGTCACTGTTCAGCTCATCGACGGCGAGACCGAGACGCATCTCTGGGCCGAGCGCTACGATCGCAAGCTTGAGGATATCTTCGCCATCCAGGACGAGATCACCGCGTCTATCGCTTCGACCCTGTTTGGTCGGGTCGAGGCCGCACGGCACGATCGCGTCAAGCGAAAGACGACGGCGAATATGGCGGCCTACGAATACGTCTTGGCCGGCAAGATCCTCCACCACAAGTCGAACCGCGAGGCCAACGTCGAGGCTCTTCGCGCGCTCGGTCGCGCCATCGAGCTCGATCCAAACTATGCCCATGCGCACGCCTGGATGGCGTGCGTGAGCGGGCAGGCGTGGTTGAACGGCTGGTGTGACGATCGGAGCGCGTTCGAGCAGCGGATCATCGATGAATTGCAGATCGCGCTGGCGCTGGACGACAACGACGCCGACGTGCATCGAATTCTCGCCGCGCTCAAGCTCAACTTCAACGAGCACGACAAGGCGGTCTATCATCAGGAACGCGCGCTGAGCCTCAACCCCAACAGCGATCTCATCGTCGTGCAGCAGGGCGAGGTACTGACCTGGCTTGGGCGCCCGGAGGAGGGAATCGAGTGGGTCCGGCGGGCGATGCGCCTCAATCCCTATCATCCGGAGCGCTTTTGGAGCCATCTCGGCCGTGCGCAATATTCAGCCCGCGTCTATGCCGATGCGATCGCGTCCTACAGCAGGCTTACCGCGCCCGACCACACGCACCACGCTTTCCTGGCGGCGTCGTCGGCGCAGCTCGGCAATCGCACAGCGGCCGGCGCACACACCCGCGAGGTACTGCAAAGGGAGCCGGCTTTTACTGCTCAAGCCTTTGTCGGCACGCTGCACTATCGAAACCCAACCGATGGGGAGCACGTGCGCGAGGGCCTGCTGAAGGCGGGGCTGCCGGAATAAAATCGGATTCCCAGCCGATCCCGCCATGGAACGTTTCCAGCGGCCCCGAGTTTTTCAAGCGATAGGCGCCGCTCGGCGCCAAACTTGAGTCGAGATTCGCTGTTGGCGGCGAGTGGAGCCGGCCGGCGAGGTTGGATTCCCGGCGATCCCCGAGAGGAAGGAGCGTTCGATGAATGCGCACGAACGTCCAGTCGTAACCGAAGAGAACAAAACAGCCGTGCGAGCGGGCGCGACGGGAAATAACGTCCGCTACGTGCTCATCGGCAGCATCGCCTTGGCCATCATCGCCTGGATCCTCGTCGAGTATTTCGTCAGGCCGTGAGCAGCAAGGACCAACTCGACAGTTTGCGTCGCGAAGCCGCATCGTGCCGGGCCTGCCCGCTATGGAAAGAGGCGACCCAAACCGTTTTCGGCGAGGGGCCGCCGGACGCCAAGATCATGTTTGTCGGCGAGCAGCCGGGAGACCGAGAAGACCGCGAGGGCCGTCCATTCGTCGGACCTGCGGGGCTCCTCCTGGACAGAGCGCTGGCGGAAGCGGGCGTCGACCGCCGGCGCATTTATGTGACCAACGCAGTCAAGCATTTTAAATTCGAGCCGCGCGGTAAACGACGGCTGCATAAGCGCCCCAACGCCAGCGAAATCAGGGTATGCCGGCGGTGGCTGTTGGACGAAATTGAGGCCATAGGTCCACGGCTTGTCGTCGCTCTTGGCGCCACGGCGGCGCAGAGTTTCACAGGACGAACGATCCCGGTTCAGAGCAATCGCGGCGCGGTCCTCGATGTCGCAAACGGACCGCGGGTCCTCGTCACCATCCATCCGTCCTCGCTGTTGCGCTTGCAGGACGAGGACGAGAAGCGTTCCGCCTATGCAAGTTTCGTCAACGATCTGCGCTCGGTCGAGCAATACGCCCACGGATCCGCAGGGCAAACGAATCCCGGCGTCCGCGCCGGCGGATAACGCTTTGCCCTGCGGGTCTCATACGGGATTCGGCTGATGAGATCGCTCGGCGTTCCCGAAGGGCGGCGAAAGCACACGACCTCGATAAGAAAAATCGACAATTTCTGTCGATAGCGAATTAACTTGTCCGGTTTTGGTAGCACATCATATGTCCGCTTCTTCTGGTTCGTTCTGCTGTGGGCGGGGGTGGGCAAGCCGGAGGCTTGTCCATGCCGTCCACAGGGTTTCGCCGCCGAGCGGATTAAGCGGCGCGTTTTTCATCATGGCTGTCCTTGAGCGCTCCGTTGGCGTCGAAGCGGCCGATGCAGCGCGGGCCGAGGAAGAGGGCGTGCGAGCCATCGGGATAGACGTGCACCTTGACCCGCGCCTTGACGAAATGGGGCCGCATCGGGCTTTCCGGGATCTGCAGCTTGAGCGTGCGGTAGGACACGCAATTGTCGTTGCCGACCTGGCGCTCCTCCTGAACGCACTGGATCTCGTCGAGATCGACGCCCGGGATGGCTGTGAAGGCCGAGCCCTCGCCGGCCGGCTCGACCGCAAAGCGCGCGTTGTGCTGCGGCAGATAGCGGTCGCGGAGGAAGGCGTTGGCCGCCTCAACCGTCGCGATCCCGGCGAGCTTGAGCTCTTTGACCAGACGATCCTGCAGCGTGCCGAACGTCCGCTCCGATCGGCCTCTTGCCTGCGGCGAGAAAGCGCCGATGTGCTCGACGCCCAGTTGCGCGAGCGCCCTTCCGACCTGGGTCGGTGAGCCGCGGTCGATCTCGCCGGCCTTGGTGGTGCGGAAATAATGCGAGCCACGGTCGGTGTAGAGGCTCATCGGCAAGCCGTGCTGCGAAAAGACCTCGTTCAGCGCCCGGAAGGTCGAGGCCGTGCCCTCCTCCTCGACCAGAAAGGCCGAGTAGATCGCCCCGGTCGCGTCATCCATGGTCACAATCAGATCGAGCGCAGCCTGGCCCTCGAGCCATTCATGGCGCGAGCCGTCTTGATGCAGCATCATCCCCGGCAAGGGCCGCCGCTCGCGCTTACGCCGGTGGGCGCCTTTGCGCGGCGCCTTGGGCACGACCCCCGCCCACTGCAGATGCAGCTTGAGCCAGGTGTAGCCCCAGCCAAAACCGTGGTCCTTGATGAGATGCTCGTGGAAATGCTTGACCGTGAAGCCCTGATAGCGCTCGCGATAGAGCCGCTCCACTTCCTCCGCCCAGTCGCTCGGCACCCGCTTGCCCGACGCCTTGCCGAGCCTGCGGTCGGCGAGGCCGGCCTCGCCTTCCTCTTCATAACGGCGTGTCCAGCGCCGGAACGTCCGCTCGCTCACCCCGAGCAACTCGGCCGCCTCCTCCTGATTGAGCTCCGCCGATTCCCAACGGCTGAGAAGGTTCAAAAACACCGCCATGCGCACCCCCTGAAGGGCTTCCGTCCGGCGCATCCAACCCCTCCAAAAGGGCCGGACCTACCGGACAGATCGTGCGCTACCTAAACCGGACATATCGTCTGCTACCGACAAAAAATCGACAATTTCTTGCCAAGCCGGCTGCGATCTGGTATTGTTTTTTGGAACGATCGACCAGCGATCTGGTACTTTTCATGAGCGACGCGCGACCAGGGCTTCGGCGCCGAGGGATGGTGCCGCAAGCCGTTGAAATCGCTCAAAACCAACTCCAAAATGGCGCCGGCTCGCGATTACTAGGAAGGAGGGTTGGTCAGGCGAATTCCTATCAGTCCTTGACGTCGGTGTCCGGCCGATCGTCGCCGGGTTCTTCTTCCTCGCGCCACTTGCCGGAGCTGTCCTCGTATTCGATCGGGCCGCCCTGCCCTGGCGTACGCTGCTCCTGCGCTGCTCGCGCCGCGGCGGCATGAGCCGCCTCGTGCGTGGGGAAGGTCTCCGAAAAGACGTCGCCGACCTTATAGGCCCATCCGCCGTCGTGCTCGACGACCGTGTAGGTGACATGACTCATGGGGGTCGGAACCTTCCTCGTTGCAACTTCGTTTATCACGGGCGTCGGTCAGCTAAGCCGAGCGCTTCATCTGGCGGCTTCGTCGCCATCTTGCAATGGCTTCATCATGGCGGGGACGCTTCGCGCGGCAAGTACAAGCATCGTTACGCCGATGATGGCGGACAGGAGCGAGGCGATGAATACCGCGATCTTGGCGGCCTCGAAATCCTCGGAGCGGAACGCCTCGCCGGCGATGAAGAGCGACATCGTGAACCCAATTCCACCCAACGCCGCGGTCCCCGCCACTTGCGCCCACGAGTATTCCTTCGGTTTCAGCGCCAACCGCGTAGCGACGGCGAGCGCCGACGCCAGCAGGATGCCGAGCGGCTTGCCGATCACAAGCCCGACCATGATCGCCGCCATCAACCGCTCACGGCCGCTGAACGTGTCCGTTCTCAAGGCGACGCCTGCGTTGGCCAAGGCGAACAGCGGCAGCACGAGATAACTGGATCGCGCCCCTGCGTGGCGCAATAGTCGGTCGGCTGGAGACTCGAGTCGGTCGTGGATTGCGTCGAGCGCGCGCAAAGCCGGCGTGGACGGCCCATGCCGCAACACCTCGCCGCCGTGGGCCGCCTCGGCGGCGATGATGGCGCTGGCCTGCGTCGTAAGCGCGGTCAGGTTTGGCGGCGGCCGGGTGGGAATGAACAGCGCCAGGATGACTCCGGCCAAGGTTGGATGCAGCCCGCTCGCCAGCACGCACGCCCAGAGGGCGACGCCAACGGCCACATAAGGCGCAAGCGTGTAGACGCGCGACCGGTTGAGCATCGCCAGCGCGCCGACAAGGACGGCCGCCGGCATGAGATAAACGAGATCGAGCTCGCCCGAATAGAATATCGCCACCGCCACGATCGCGCCGAGATCGTCGACGATGGCCGCGGCCGTGAGGAAGATACGCAGTTCGACCGGGACCCACGACCCCAGCATCACGATCAGCGCCACTGCAAAGGCGGTGTCGGTCGACATCGGCACGCCCCAGCCGTGCGACCACGGTCCGGACGGGGCGATCAGGAGATAAAGCGCCGCCGGCGCGACCATGCCGCCGATGGCGCCCGCAACCGGCAGGGCGGCCGCGCGCCACCCGGAGAGATGGCCGACGGTGAACTCGCGCTTGATCTCGAGCCCGACGACAAGAAAGAAGAGGGTCAGGAGCCCGTCATTGATCCAATGCAGGAGCGACAGCGAAAAGCTGACGCCATTGAGCGTCAGTCCGAATTTTTGTTCCCAGAACGCGGCGAAGGACGGCCCGAAGCTGCTGTTGGTCAAGGCGACGGCGACGATTGTCGCCACGAGCAAGAGGACGCCCGCCGACGGTCCCCAGCCGGCGAAATCGAGCGCCGCCGAGCGCACCCGGTGGCCAAGCGTGCCCAGCATGGCGTCTGCAAGCGCGCTCTCGTCCCAGGGCCCGTCGTAGCGGCGGCCGTTGATGAAAAAGGTCGGGGTGATCAGCGCTCCGCTCGCCACGGCGCTGGCCTCGTCGGCATCGACCCGCGTCTTCGCGCGGATGACCGCCGGATCGTCCGGCGGGCCGCAATCGGCGGGCACGCCGAGGTCGCGCGCGACCGCTTTGAGATCGTCCTCGGTCAAGATTTCGGAGCGCGTCATGAGCTTGATGTGTTCCTCCCAGAAGCGCTTCGGATCAGGGGCGCGCTCGACCAGCTCGGCGGCGCGGCGCGCAATCTCGACGCCGGTCAGCGGCCGGTGGCGAAAGACATAGCGCATGCGATCGCCGAACTGGTCGCGCACCTCGGCGATGCGCTCGTTGGCCGCGCGGCAATAGGGGCATGCGTAGCTGCCATATTCGACCAGCGTGATGGGGGCGTCCGCCGGACCGAGGACATGGTCGGACTTGTCATCCACCGGCCGATCAAGCCGATTGCCGGGCGTCAGGTCAGACATGCAAAAGAACTCACGATCCGGCTCCGCCTACGATAACGAGTGGGCGAAGAGTCCTTTCAGAGGCGGGCGCTGCAATCAACCTTGCTGGAAAGGACTGCCCAAGCTCGCTCTTGCAGACGCTCGCGCGCATAATTCAAGCCGATGCTTCGACACCTGAGAATCCGCTTGGGGCAAGCGCGCGCGGCGCAGCTCAAACGGCAATTCGAGAATGCGTCCCTCTACATCCGCGACCTCGCGGACGAGCAAGCCGAGCGCTTTGGCCGCGGGCTGAAGTACCTGTTCAACGACTGGGTCGAACGATTTGGCCCGGTCAAGGACTGTGAGGTTCGCATCTGGAAGCACACGGTCAAGGAAATGCGAAGGGACGCCCGCCGCCGGTACGAGCATGACATCGGCGCGGCCTACGCGCTCGAATTTCTGTCTTATCATGTCGAGGCGTCCTATCTGCCGGGCGATGACGCCGCATTTGTGTACGATTTGACGTCCCATTATATCGTGGAAGCTGGCGAGGCGGCTCACAGGATGGCCGGCGAACCGCGTCGGGATGAAGGCGAGCCCGGCTCGAGAGGCTTTTGATCAGCTGAGCCGGCTTCCGGAAGAGCCACAAGGCGGGGGTGCGCCGGATGCGGTTGGCGATGCTTGCGGCGTTGGCGGCGTGGGTCGGCTTGGTTGAGCCGGCTCCTGCGCTCGACAAGGTGAGGTTCGGCACGAACTGGCTCGCCGACCCTGAGGCCGGCGGCTTCTATCAGGCGCTCGTCGACGGCACTTACGAGAAATTCGGGCTCGACGTGACCATCATTCCTGGCGGCCCGCAGGCGAACGGCGGCCTCATGCTCCTGTTCGGCAAGCTCGACTTCTTCATGGGAGGCGACATGATCGGCAATCTCCTGTCGGCCGAGGCCAAGCTTCCCCTTGTCGCGGTCGCCGCCGACTTCCAGAAGAGCCCGCAGATTCTCATGTCGCATCCGGACGTGGGCTTGGACAAATGGGAGGATCTGCCCAAGGCGAAGCCCGTCTATGTCGGCGCCGGCGCAATCCAGACTTTCTACGCCTGGCTCCGGCTCGCATATGGCTTCAAGGACGAAAACATACGGCCTTACAGTTACAATTCCGCGCCTTTCATCCAAAACAAGATGTCGATGCAACAGGGCTACGTCACGGCCGAGCCCTTCGAGATCGAAAGGCAGGGCCATTTCAAGCCGAACGTTTTCCTGCTCTCCGACTACGGCTATGACACCTATTCGACCCTGATCGTGACCCGCCGCGAGATCGTCGAAAACAATCCGGATCTGGTGCAGCGTTTCGTCGATGCTTCGGCGATCGGCTGGTATCACTATCTCTACGGCGACAATTCCAAGGCAAACGCGCTCGTCAAGCAGGACAATCCGGACATCAGCAATGATCAGATCGCGTTTTCGATCCAGGAGCTGAAAAAACACGGAGTTGTCGATTCCGGCGAAGCGCTCAAGCTCGGGATTGGCGCGATGACCGACGCGCGCTGGAAGGACTTTTTCGACAAGATGGTGGCGATCGGCATGGTCGGCAAACACACCGACTACAAGACCGCTTACACGTTGCAGTTCGTCAACAAAGGCGTCGGGCTTGAGCTCAGGCTGAAGTGATCGCGACGATGTCTCGCGCGTTGATTATCCTCGGTCTCGCGATAGCGGCGGTCGCAATCTAAAGGACTTGAACGAACGCGCATCCGCCCGGGCCACGCAAATTTGAACTCGTCGACATTATGGACGTCGGATTCGCCTGCGCCTATCTTGCGACGCCTTTCGCCAAGCGGATTACGGGCGGCGCCGTCTACGTTGACGGCGGCGCCAACCTTATCGCTTAAGCAACAACCTCGGCCCCACCTGAGGGGTCGCGCTGCTACCGTGGCAGGGTGCTCGACGCGCTCGACGCACCTTAAGGCCTCGCCGAGAGCGGCGCCGCGACCTGCTCGAGCGGCTTGCGCTCGGCGTTGATGGCGTACAGCCAGGCGACGACGGCGGCGGCGAACATTAGAAGAGCGGCGAAAACATAGCCGCCGAAGATGGCCTGCCGCGACCCGCTTTCGATCAGCCTGCCAAAAATAAGCGGCGCGGCGACGCCGCCGACGCCAGTACCGATGGCATAGAAGATCGCGATCGTCATCGCGCGAATTTCAATCGGGAAAGTCTCGCTGACGGTGAGATAAGCCGCACTCGCCCCCGGAGAGGCGATGAAGAACACGATCATCCACCCCATCGTCTGGCCCATCGCGGACAAGAGATCCTGCCGGAAGGCGAGGGCGACCGCCATCATGAGCACGCCTGAGAGGCCGTAGGTCAGCGTGATCATGATCCGGCGTCCAAGAGTGTCGAACAGGCGCCCGAGAACAACCGGCCCAAGGAAATTGCTGAGCGCGAAGGGCAGGATGTACCAGCCAACGGCGTCGGAGCTCACTGAGTAGAATTTCGTCAAGACGAGCGCATAGGTGAAAAAGATGGCGTTGTAGAAGAAGGCCTGCGCCGCCATCAGGGTCAGCCCGACGAAGGATTGCACGCGATGGCGGTTAATCAGCGTGTCGAACACTTCCGTCAGCGGCGTATGGTCGCGCGAGCGCAAGCGGATGGTGGCGTCGGGTTGAACCGGCTTGAGTTCTACGCCCTCGTCGCGAAATCGGTTTTCTATTCCGTCGACGACCGCCTCGCCTTCCTTCTCCCGCCCGTGAATCGCGAGCCAACGCGGGCTCTCCGGCACCCACATACGCATAAAAAAGATAGCAAGACCGAGAATAGCGCCGGTCAGAAACGCGAGGCGCCACCCGAACTCCGATGGGATGAGCGCCGGATTGAGCAGCATGACCGCGACCAAAGCGCCAAGCGCCGCCCCTACCCAAAAGCTGCCGTTGATCGTGAGATCGAGTTGGCCGCGGTAACGCGCCGGGACTAGTTCCTGGATGGTCGAATTGATGGCGGAATACTCGCCGCCGATGCCGCATCCGGTGAAGAAGCGAAACAGGAAGAAGGAGAACCCGTCCCACGCGAGCCCCGTTAGCGCCGTCGCTATGAGGTAGACGACGATGGTGGTGAAGAACAGTTTTTTGCGGCCAAGCCGGTCGGTCAGCCAACCGAAAAACAAGGCGCCGACGACCGCGCCGAGAAGGTAGGCGCTGCCGGCCAATCCGACCTCGGAATCCGAGAAACGAAGCGCCGGGCTTTCCTTCAAAGCAGGGGCGACCGAACCCGCCAGCGTGACTTCGAGCCCATCGAGAATCCAGGTGATCCCCAACGCGGCAATGACCAAGACGTGAAAGCGACCCCACGGAAGGCGCTCGAGCCGAGCGGGGACAAGCGTGGAAATCTCTCCCGATGGTTTCGTCGATGTCGCCGACATACTGCCCCCGCTCAATGCAAGCCGCATTGTCCCGGACCTGAAACGAGATCGCGCTCGGAAGGTTGCATAATGGCGACGCCAAGCGAAGCGCCACAACGGCCGCAATCGTCTAGAGCGCCCACTCCCACCGATCCCGGTAGGCCTCGAGTTCCGGCAGGATCCAGGCCCGCACGGTCTCGAGCCGTGGCAGGGGGTGGGGCTCGCCCCAATGCGCCAGCATCGCCGCCCCAGCCGCCGCGCCCGCACTCATCGGCGCGATCACCACCCGCCGGCCGGCCATGAGCCTGGCGAGCACTGCGGCGAACGCCGGCGAACGGGCGAAGCCGCCTTCAATGATGAGGTCGCCAGGCGCTTCGAGTCGCCGAAGCATATGAGCGGTCGTCAGCGCCGCATAGAGGGTTGCGAGCGCCGCACGCGCTTGTCGTGTCGCCGGCGCCTCGCCGACTATGACGCCTTTGCGCGCGGCGAACGGGCCGCCCTGGTCGGAAAACGCGGGCAGAGCCATAGCGCCCGAGGCAATGACACCGGTGACGTCGGCTTCGTCTGCGTCCGCCGGCGGATCGCCGGCCAGGACCGCGAACTCCCGGCCGCCCATGAAGCGCGCCGTCGGCACCGGCTCTCCGCGCACGTCGACGTTGGCCAGCATATCGGCTTCGGGATCGAGCCGCGCCGTTCCACCGACGGTCATGATGATAACCCACGTTCCGGTCGAGATCACGGTGAACGGCTCGCGCCGCGAGAGAAGATGCGGCACGAGGGAGGCGTTCGAATCGTGTGCGCCGCAAATGATGCGCACATCGGGCGCAAGCCCGGTCGCCGCGGCGATTTCGGGTTTGATCGTTCCGAGCGTGTCCCAGGCCTTGCGCCGCGGCGGGAAGAGGCGCCGCCAGCCGAGCTCGTCCACCATGCTCGAGAGATCGCCCTCTTTTGGGCGCCAGAGGTCGGTGTGCGCGCCGAGCGAGGTCGCTTCCGAAGCCATCGCCCCGCCCAGGCGCCAGGCGAAATATTGCGGATAGGTCAGGAATGCGGACGCCTGCTTGAACTGGGCGGGGAAATGATGCTCGAAATAGAAGATGTGCCGCCCGAGATTGAGGCCGCGCGGCAAATGGGGCGACCGCGCCTCGTCATAGGGCGGACGCGCCGCGTCATAGGCGGCGTCGACAGCGGCGAATCCATCGAACTCATAGTCGAGCGGCGGAAGGGCTTCGCCGTCGCGTCGCATGAGGACGCCCGCGCAGCCGTGCGTCGTGGTCACGACCCCCTCGATGGAAAAACGCGCGCCAAGCTCCTTGAGCGCGCCGATGAGGAAGGACCAGGCGCCCTCCGTATCGAGCTTGAGATAGGGCCACTTCGCGTCAGCAGCGAGCGGAGCGTTGAGGCGGCCACGCTCGGCCACGACCTTGCCCGCGGCATCGAACACGACGACCTTCATGTTCGTCTTGCCGATGTCGAACACCGCGACGCAGCCGTTCATGCCCGCGTCCCCGTTCATTCCAGATGGAACATCTCGACCAAGGGCGTGGTGACCGGGCTGCCGTCGGGGTTAGCGGCCATGATGTCTTTCATGTGCGCCCACCAGCGCCGCATTACCAAATGCGTCGTCACCTCGCCCATGCGGTGGTCGTCGGTGCGCTCGAGGTAGGCGAAAAGCGTGTTGGTGTCGGGGTCGAGAAAAATCGAACAGTTCCGCACTCCTGATTCGCGCAGTAGCGCCTGCAGCTCCGGCCATACCGCGTCGTGCCGGCGCCGATATTCGTGCGCCGCGCCGGGGTTGAGGAACATTTTGAAGGCATAGCGCTGCATTGGGCCTCGGCCTCAGATCTCCTCACCGTCGTGGCCTACGCCGCGAAGAATGGTCTCTCCCCGCATTGCGTTGCGGGTAGAGAGGACGGCATTAGAAGTCGAACTTGTCCATGTTCTCCTTCGTGTAAATGAAGGGCGGCCCAAGCAGGATTTCGCTGCCGTTGACGACATTGAGCTTGCCAAGCTTGCCCGCGTCAACCGAGGTCGCGCCCGGCTTCAGCTTGCCATCGACGACCGCACGCGTGACATAGGTCGCGGCGTAGCCGAGATCGATCGGATTCCATAAGACCACCGACTTGACGCAGTCAGTTTTGAGATAGGGCTTCATCGCATTGGGCGTCGCCAGGCCGACGACTGCGATCTTGCCGCACTGCCCGGCCTTGGTGACCGCTTCGGCGGAAGCGGGGGTGGCGACCGAGGTCATGCCGAACAGGCCCTTCAGCTTATCGCCGTATTTATTGATGAGGGTCGTCGCCTGGTTGAAGGACAGATTGTTGTCTTCCTGCGCCTCGACCGTCTCCAGCCACTGCATCTTCGGATGACATTTTTCCGTATAGGCCTGCATCTCGGCGATCCAGCGCGCCTGGTTGGGCGTGGTGAACGTCGAAGTGACAATGGCGAAACTGCCATCCTCGCCGATCTCCTTGGCCATCGAGTCGATCATGCCCTTGCCGATGCCGTTGAACTCAGCCTGGTTGACGAACCATTCACGCGCATCGGGAGTGGAGTTGGCGTCGTAGCCGACGACGTGGATGCCCTTGGACAAAGCCTTCTTGAGGACCGGCGCGATGGCGACCGGATCGTTGGCGGCGAACAGAACGCCGTCGACGCCGCGAGTAATGTAATTGTCGATGAACTTGATCTGCTCGTCGATCTTGGCTTCGGTCGGACCGTCGGTCGTCACCTTGACGTTGCCGAGCTCCTTCGCCGCGTCCTGCATGCCTTTCGAGGTCGCGTTGAAATAGCCGATGCCGATCAGCTTCGGCACATCGACGAGGGTGATCTCCTTGCCCGCCCTGTCAGGCGGATTGGTCGGCTGGCCGCCGTCGTAGGCCTTGGCCGCGGCCGGAGCCGCCGCGCCGCTCGCATCGCAGGCGAGCGGGTTTGTCGGCAAATCGTCCGCGCCGTCCCACTTGCCCGCAGCGCTTGCGCCGCCGGCGGCGAACGACAAGGCGAACATCGCCGCCGCCGTGGTGGTCAATAAACTCGTTTTCATATTCGACTCCTCCCTAGATGCCGCCAGCGGCGGCGTTGGCCCTCCGAATGCGCGCGCTCAGTCGCGGCGGCGGAGGGAACTTGCGATCAACACCGAAAGAATGAGCGCGACGCCAATGACGACGATTGTCGCGTCGCCCTTGACGCCCGTCAACGCCAGCCCGTTCTTGAGGAGCTGGATCATCACGAGGCCGATCACCGTGCCCCAGATGGTGCCGGAGCCGCCGAAAATGCTGGTTCCTCCCAACACCACCGCGGCGATCACGTCGAGCTCGTAGCCGATCCCCATATCCATTCGCGTGGTCGTCACCCGCGAGACGAGGACCCAGGCTGCGAGGCCCGAGGCGAGGCCGGAAAGCGTGTAGACCACAAGCTTGACCCGATCGACCGACAGCGCCGAAAAGCGCGCAGCCGTCTCATTGGCGCCGATCGCATAAAGCGCGCGGCCAAAGGTCGTGCGATCGAGCACGACGCCCGCGACGACGATGAGAACGAGTAGAAGCAGAAGCTGCGTCGGCACGCCGAACACGCTCGCCCTGGCCGAGAAAATAGAACCATTCCGGATAGCCACGCACCGAATGCGCCTGGCTTATGCCCTCGGCGAGCCCGCGATAAAGCGCGAGCGTCGCGATCGTCATGATGAGCGGCGGCACTTTGACCCGCGTGATGACAAGGCCGTTGACGAAGCCCGCAAGCGCGCCGACGAAGAGCGAGAAGACGATCGCGAGCGGCAGCGGAAAGCCGAACGTCTTCCACGAATAGCCGAGCATGATTGCGCACAGGCCCACGATCGCGCCGACCGAGAGATCGATGCCGCCGGTGATGATGACGAAGGTCATGGGCAGCGCGATCAGGCCGATCTCGGTCATGAGCCGGCCCTGGTTCAGAAGGTTGTCCAGGGTTAGAAAGCGGTCGTTCATGAGGCCGAGGCCGAAGAGCGCGATCAGGAGGATGATCGCGAGCAGCGTCTCGTGACGCTTGAGCCAGCGTGGCGCGCGAAACGTCTTCGTTTCGACCGCCAGGCTCATGGCTTCCATCCTTGCGCGGCGCGGCGCTGGCGGCGCAGGATGTCGGCGATGACGGTTGCGAGAATGAGCCCACCGCGCAATGCGTCCGTCCAGTAGGGCGAAACGTTGATGAACACGAGCGCACTCGTGATTTCGGCGATGAGAATGGCCGCAAGTGTCGAGCCAACGACGGTTCCCACGCCGCCCAGGATGCTGACGCCGCCGACGACCGCCGCGGTGATGATGGTGAGTTCGAGGCCCTGTGGGGTCGTCGATTGGATCACGCGGAGCTGCGTCGCATAGACGAGCGAAGCGAGCCCCGCGAAGAAGCCGTGCAGCGCAAACACCATGAGCACGGTGCGCTGCGGATTGACCCCGCAGAGGCGTGCAGCCTCAGGATTGCCGCCGGTGGCGTAAATCGCACGGCCCGTCGGCGAATTGCGCATCCAAAGCGCCGCCAACACGGTGGCGAGCACCATGATGATGACAGGCATCGGCACGCCGAAGAAAGAGAGGTCAGCGAGATGAAAGTTCTGCGGCAGGTCGGTGATCCACTTGCCGCCGGTCACGCTGATGAGGCCGCCTTTGAGGATCGAGAGCATTCCCAGCGTGACGACAATCGCGGGGATCCGGAGATAGGCAATGATCGCGCCCTGCGCCGCCATCACGGCGACGCCAATGACCAGCGGCGCAAGCCACGTCACTATGATCGGCGCGCCCGCGACCGCCAGCGAACCGCTGACCGTCGCCAGCACCCCGATGAGAGCGCCGACGGAAATATCGATGTTGCCGGAGATGATCACCATCGACATGCCGACGGCGGCGATTGCGATATAGGCGTTCCCGAGCAGGATGTCGGAAAGATTGCGCGTGGCGAGGAAGCGCGGATTGATGAAGCCAACAACGACCGCGAGGGCGACGATCGCGACCGCGAGCAGAAGCTCCTGTCCGGCCAGCCGGCGAAACATGCCGGTGCGGGAGTTTGCCGAACCTGCGATCGCGGTCGCAGTCACGCCGCCTTCTCCGCGCTGGACGTCCCGCCCATCATCGCCGCCCCTACGGCCTCAGAAGTCGCGTCAGCGCGATCGAACTCGGCCACGAGCCGCCCCTCGCGCATCACGAGCACGCGGTCGCTCATTCCTAACACCTCGGGCAGCTCACTCGAGATCATCAGAATGGCGACGCCTTCGGCCGCGAGCTGGCTCATCAGGCGATGGATCTCGGCCTTGGCGCCGACGTCGATGCCGCGCGTCGGCTCATCGAGGATCAAGAGCTTCGGGTTGTTGGCCAGCCACTTACCGAGCACGATCTTCTGTTGATTGCCGCCGGACAGCCGGCCCGCGATCTCGTCGACCGAACTTGTCTTGACGCTGAATCGCGCGACGCCCTCAAGCGCCATCCGTCGTTCGGCAGCGCGGTCGATGAATCCGCCGCGCGACAGAGAGCCAAGCGCTGCGAGCGAGAAATTGTGCAGGACGCTCATCCCCCTGACCAGGCCCTGCGTGCCGCGATCTTCAGGCACATAGGCGATGCCTTTCGCGCGCGCGGTCTCGGGCGAGTCGACCCGCACGCTTTCGCCGTTGAGCCGAACGTCTCCGGACTCGCTCGGCGTCATGCCGAACAGCGTCTGCGCGAGTTCGCTACGGCCCGAACCCACGAGCCCCGCAAGACCGAGGATCTCGCCCGACCTCACCGTAAGGCTGACGCCCTTGGTCAGCGGTCGGCGCACGAGATCGCGCGCTTCGAGGACCGGCGCGCCGATCGGCGCTGCAGTCTTCGGGAAGAGACTTTCGAGCCGCCGCCCGACCATCATTTGCACGAGTTCGGCGACGTTCGTGTCGACGACGTCGCGCGAGCCGACATAGGCGCCGTCACGCAACACGGTGACCCGATCGGCGATGGCGAAAATCTCGTCGAGGCGGTGACTGATATAGACGATGCCGACGCCGCGGCGCTTCAGGCGGCGGACGACGTCAAACAAACGCGTCACGTCGCTTTCCGTCAGCGCCGCGGTCGGCTCGTCCATGATGAGAATGCGGGCGTCATGCGACAGCGCGCGTAAAATCTCGACGCGCTGCCGGTTGCCGACGGTCAAGGCGCCGACAATTTGATCCGCAGAAAGGTCGTCGATTTCGAGCGAGTCGAGCAGCCGCTCGGCTTCCGCCCGCATCGCGCGCCAATCGATGCGGCCCGCCCCCGCCAGCGGTGCATGGCCGAGGAAGATGTTTTCGGCGACGCTGAGTTCGGGAAACAGCAGCAGTTCTTGATAGATCGTCGCGACGCCCGCGCGACGCGCGTCGTCGGGCGTGGAAAAGTGGACTTGTGCTCCGTTCACGAGAATCGAGCCGAGGTCGGGCTGGTAAACCCCGGACACGATCTTGATGAGGGTCGATTTGCCGGCGCCGTTCTCTCCGAGCAGCGCATGGACCTCCCCAGCTCGGACGTCGAACGAGACGGCCGAGAGCGCGCGCACGCCGGGAAAAGTCTTCTCGATACCGCGGACCTCGAGCAGCGGAGCGGCTCGGCTTGGCGGAAGATCCCTCTCCGGCGCTGCGCTCACGCTGCCTCCGTAACGCGGATCTCGGGATCGACGACGATCGTCTGCCCTCCGGCGTCGCGCAACATGGCGAGCGCATCCGGCGGCGCGGCCCGGTCGGTTATGAGTGCATGGATTCGCGTGAGGGGACAAACGACGAGGCTGCCGCATTGGGCAAACTTCGAGGCGTCCGCCAGAACCACCAGTTTGTCCGCGCGCTTCAGAAGTTTCGTTTCCGCGCGCGCGATCAGCGGATCGCCCTCGATCAGGCCGAGCGGGCCGATCGAAATCGCGCTCATGAACATGAGACGGGCGGAATAATGCTGAATCGCGTCGTCGTCGAATGGCGCGACGATGATCTTCTGCTCGCGGTAGACCTCGCCCCCGGGCAAGGCGACGCGGTTGTGGGTTTCACGAATGAGAAATTCTGCCAGCGGATAGGAGTTGGTCAAGATCTTGAGCCGCCTATGGCGCAGGAATTCGGCCATTTGAAAAGTCGTCGTGCCGCCGTTGATGATGATTGCGTCGCCGTCGACGCACATTTCCACTGCCCGTCGCGCAATGGCGCGTTTGGCCTCGACATTGATCTCGCGGCTGATGTCGAACGCCCGTGTCTCGAGCGACTCCTGGGTCATTCGGCGGGACAGTGCGCCGCCGAGCGCCTGGACGCCGCCATAGACCCGCTCGCCAAAGCCGGCCTCCGCCAAACGTCCGGCGTCACGCCGCGCCGAGGCGGCGGACACGCCTGTCGCAGCCATGAGGTCGGCAATTTGAGAGGAAGCTCTGCGCGGCGAGCAGATTGCGGAGGATTTCGACGCGCTGTCGCTGGCGCATGGCGCTTGTCGTTCCCCCGATGATTGCTCGTTGCCGCTTTCACTGCCACGCGCCTATGGGGATGTCAATCGAGCCTGATCAAACTCGTTCATCGAAGCCGCGCAATCGCGCAAAATTATTGACGTCTTTCGATCGTTTGCCTATTGCTTCATGAAAATCGCGCAGCATCGAGAGGAACGGTCCATGGGCGGCGACCAAGTTCGTTTTGACGCTCCGCTGCCCGATCTCTGGGATGACGAGCACGCGGCTTCCCTCGACGATCCGGGTCTCCTGCTCTACCGTTCGAATTTGCTCGGCAGCGACCTGCGGATCACCAATTTTGGCGGCGGCAACACATCGGCCAAACTGACCGCTGCGGATCCGCTGACCGGCGCGCCGACCCAGGTCCTTTGGGTCAAGGGCTCCGGCGGCGACATTGGTTCGATGAAGCTCGACGGTTTCTCGACGCTCTATCTCGACAAACTCCTCAGCCTCAAGTCGATCTATCGCGGGCTTGCGCACGAGGACGAGATGGTGGCGCTGTATAACCATTGCACGTTTAACCTCAATCCGCGCGCCACCTCGATCGACACCACGCTGCACAGCTTCGTCCCGCACCGCCATGTCGATCACGTTCATGCCGACGCGGTCATTGCGATCGCAGCGAGCGAGAATGCCGAAGCGCTCACCCGCGAGATTTATAGCGGCGGGCTTGGCTTTCTGCCCTGGCAGCGGCCGGGCTTCGATCTCGGGCTCAAGCTCGGCGCGATGGCCGAAGCCAATCCGAACATGAAGGGCGTGGTGCTCGGCGGCCATGGCCTGTTCACCTGGGGTGCGACCTCGAAGGAATGCTATCGAATCACGTTGGAGATGATCAACAAGGCCGCGCGATGGCTCGCCGCAAAGACCCAAGGCGCAGCCTTCGGAGGGCCACGCGTCGAGGCGCTGTCTAGGGGCGACCGGCGCGATGTCGCGGCGAAGCTCCTGCCCGCCATTCGCAAGCATATTTCCGCAACTGAGCGCAAGATTGGTCACTTCACCGACGCGCCGGCCGTGTTGGAGTTCGTCAATTCTCGCGATCTGAAGCCCCTGGCCGTGCTTGGGACCTCGTGCCCGGATCACTTTCTGCGCACCAAGATCCGCCCGCTTGTGCTGCCCTACGACCAGACCGCGCGCAATCTCGACGCGGTGATCGCGTCGCTCGACAAGACTCTGGCCGACTACCGGGACGACTACGCGGCCTATTATCAGCGTTGCAAACATGCCGACTCGCCGGCAATACGCGACCCCAACGCGGTCATCTATCTCGTCCCTGGCGTCGGCATGCTGTCCTTCGCCAAGGACAAATCGACCGCGCGCATCGCCTCGGAATTCTATGTCAACGCGATTAACGTGATGCGCGGCGCCTCCAGCGTCGACCGCTATGTTGGACTTCGCGAGCAGGAGGCGTTCAATATCGAATATTGGCTGCTGGAAGAGGCCAAGCTCCACCGCATGCCGAAGCCGAAATCGCTCGCAGGCCGCGTCGCGCTGGTGACGGGCGGCGCAGGCGGCATCGGGCAGGCGATCGCGGCTCGGCTCATGGGCGAAGGCGCCTGCGTCATGCTCGCCGACATCGACGCCCAAAGTCTCGAAACCTCGGTCGCTGACTTCGGCAAGCGCTTCGGCAAAGACGTGGTCGCGGGAGTCCACGTCGATGTGGCCAGCGAGGCCAAGGTCGACGCCGCCTTTCACGAGGCGCTAGTCGCGTTTGGCGGGCTGGATATCCTCGTCGCCAACGCCGGCATCGCCTCCGCCGCGCCGTTCGAGGACACCTCGCTTGAGCTTTGGAACCGGAATTTCTCGATCCTCGCGACCGGATATTTTCTGTCCGCCCGGGCCGGCTACCGCATCATGAAGGATCAGGGCCTCGGCGGCGCCATCGTCTTCATCGCGTCGAAAAATGCGCTCGCCGCGTCTCCAGGCGCGTCCGCCTATTGCGCCGCCAAGGCGGCCGAAGTCCACCTCGCGCGCTGTCTCGCGCTCGAAGGCGCGCCGTTCGGCATTCGTGCCAATACGGTCAATCCGGACGCCGTGCTGCGCGGCTCGAAGATCTGGCAGGGCGAATGGCGGGCGCAGCGGGCGGCGTCAAACAGGGTGAGCGAAAATGAGCTCGAAGAGGTCTACCGCCAGCGCTCACTGTTGAAACGGTCCGTCTATCCCGAGGATGTCGCCGAAGCGGTTTATTATTTCGCCTCAGATCTGTCCTCCAAGAGCACGGGCAATATCCTCAATGTCGATGGCGGCAACGCGGTGAGCTTCGCGCGCTGAAGCCGGTCGAATGAAATGCGCATGACTTAAGTCCGCGCTCCCGCCTGCGCGGGCGCACGGACCTGAGGCCCATGAACGCCGGCTATTCCGCGGGCGTAGCCGACGGAAACGCGTCGGCGGGGATCGTGACCGGGTCCGCTTGCCGGCGGAAGCGCCGCCAGGCCATGCGGATGTCGCGGAACAATCTCACCAAGGCGTTCGGCTCGGCGAAGTGTGACGCGAATTCCCGATTTATCTCCAGAGGCTGCCAATAGGTCTGCTTCCAGATCTTGAACGTCGAGTGGAGTTCGTCCGCCTGCTCGGGCCTTATCGACAAGGACGCGCAGCCACAAAGGGCGTCGATTGTCACCCCTCCCTTCCGGTCAAATTGGAAGCGATGGCGACTGGGAACATGGTTGAGCCAGCCGTGAGCATATTCGAAATCTGAAGGCTGGAACCGAAGCGCGGAGATCATCGGCGCAACGTCCAGATGGCGAAGCGAACGCCCCGAGGCTAGTGCGTATTCCACGTTTGGCATCATAGTCTCCTGACTAAGGAGCCCCGTAGCCCTGAACGTCTCGGCGAGCAGCGCGTTCCCGCGCCCCGCCGGCATTTACGCTTTTTTCTCTTGGACGCGAACCGCGATGCGAAATGCAAAGCACGGCAAAGACGGCGCGCGCTGTTTACGCTGAAGGCCAGACTAACGCCGTTTGCCGCCGCCCCGCAATCGTTTCCTTCGCCTCGGCGGCGCCTGCCGATCACAATATCGGGCGCGGCGTTTGGAAGATTCCGCGGCGGCCCTCAGGGCGTTGTGCCGCCCCCGGACTGCGATCCGCGCCATCCCGGCCGCTGGCAGCGAGGCGCGATTTGAAATCGACAGATATCTGACTAAAGTCAGAGAATGGACGAAAGCCATCTGCAAAGCGTTCGCCGCTTCAATCGCCTTGTGACTCAGCGCGTTGGCGCGCTCGAGGTCGATTATCTGCGTCGTGGCCGCCCGCTGGCGGAGGCGCGGCTCATTTTCGAAATCAGCGCCGACGGCGTTGACGCTCTTACCCTCCGCAGCAAGCTCGGGCTCGATTCCGGTTATCTCAGCCGACTGCTGCAATCCCTGAAAACTCAGGGGTTGATCGCGATGGCGAAAGGAGACGGGGACGGTCGCCGCCGCCGCGTGAGCCTGACGCGCAAAGGAAGCGGCGAACGCGCGGCTTATGACAGGCTCTCGGACAATCTCGCGGCATCGATGCTGGGCCCCCTCGACGCCTCCCAGCAGGGCCGTCTGCTGGCGGCGATGGGTGAGGTTGAGCGGCTGATCCGAGCCGCTTCGGTCAAGATCGCCGCCGAAGCGGCGGATAGCGCAGATGCGCGTCGGTGCCTGGGCGCGTACTTCCGCGAGCTTGCTGCGCTGTTCGAGACCGGCTTTGACGCCGCCAAGGATGACTCCGCCCGCGTCGAAGACATTACGCCTCCCTCCGGTCTGTTCGTGATCGCCCGTCTCGACGGCGAGGCGGTCGGATGCGGCGGCGTCAAGCGCATCGACAACGAGACGGCAGAAATCAAGCGGGTCTGGACCGCGCCTTACGCCCGCGGAATGGGCGTTGCGCGCCGCGTGCTGCGGACGCTCGAGGCCGGAGCCCGCGAAAAAGGGGTGAGGACGCTGCGCCTGGACACTAACCGGGCGCTGACCGAAGCCCACGCGCTTTACCGGAGCGAAGGCTACCGTGAAATCGCCCGTTTCGGCGACAACCCGTACGCCGATCATTGGTTCGAGAAGCGCCTTTAGGGCAGATCGCAATTCCATCGAATTGGGCCGTTATTGACGCCGGTCGTCAACCGCGACGCCGCGCGGAGCAAGCGCGGCTACAACCGGCGCCGATTAAAATGACGCCAGCCGATCAGCCCCTACACTGACCTGACATCATCTGGGCAATGTCATGAGCGGGAGCAATGTCTCCAAGATAAAGCATCGGATCAACCGAAATGGAGTTGTGGCGCAGCTCGAAGCGCAGGCGATCGCCGTCGTCGAACCGCCCAATCGCCTGGCCGCGTTCGACGCGATCGCCTCGCTTGATGAGGAGTTCGTCGGCATTTGCGTAGGCTGACACCCACCCGCCCTGGTGAGAAACCAGGATCAGATTGTGAAGGCCCCGTATCTCGTCTCCAGCGTATGCAATCCGTCCGGCCTCGACCGCGAGCACCTCTGCGCCTGGCGCCACCGCAATGTTGATCATGTCATTGCGCTCATCGTCCGGATGCCAGCATAATCCGACAATGATTCTGCCGGCGGCCGGCCATGTGAAACGCACTGTCGACGTGATCTCTGGGCCGTCAAACTGCGGCAGGAACGCTCCCGCGGCCGAAGTCTGATCCTTCACGGGAACGATGTCAGCGCCCACTCGGCGGCAGCCGTTGTCGGCGCGGCCAGCGACACAAGGACGATGAGCGCGAACGTGATGCACGCCGCGTTCGCAGCGCATACGTAACGCCGCCTCGGAAAAATGCTGGACTGACTCATGGCGACTACGCCTTCAAAGAGGAAGATGGGAAATGCCGCTAGGCTACCCACTTTTGAGGATTTGCCAAGCATCCTCGATGCGAAACGCGCGCTCACGAGCCGTCGCTCCTCGCCGCACGTTCGTAGGTGCGAGCAGCTGCCGAGACGGCCATGGCCGCGAGCGCGAGTGGTCCGACCGGCGGTTCGGCGATGATTCCAATCAAGTCGGATCGGGCAGCGAGGAGCGCCTGAAGCCAATTGCTCATCGCCAGGTCAGGCAGAGGAACGCCGATCTGTGCGGCGAGACGCGCGGCCGAGAGTTGGGCCACGAAGCTGTAGGCCCTGATAAGCAGGTCAGCCATCTCGTCGAGGCCCTTGCGGGCCGTCATCGGCTCGATGGCCATCCGGCCGGCGGAATCGGAAAGCGCAGCCATAGCCTCAATCACGTTCTTGCGCGCCAAGCGATAGTCATGTTCGCTGACGTCGCTCCTCAGCGCTGCTGAGGTAAAGGCCGCGAGCTGAGCCTGAAGGCGGCTCGCCAATTGCGGCGCCTCGAAAAACTCCCAGCGCGGCCAGAAATAATTAAAGAGATGCGCGATCGCGGCGCCGACCAGCGTATCTGCAAGGCGCACGAGAATGGGCGCCGAGACCCATGGCTGGACCAGATGCAGCGTCACCAGGGCCATCACCGAAGCGCCGGTCGAAGAGATGCGGTAGTTGAGGCGCGCAAAGCTGTGGGTTACGGCGACCGCCAAGCCCTGAACCCCGACCAGCGCGCCGACCGGCAAATAGGCGACCGAGCCCGCTGCCAGCACGCACCCAATCAGGGTGCCAATGACCCGGTCGTCGCGCCGCTGTCGGGTGAGGCCGTATCCCGCTCGCATCACCACGGCGATGGTGAGCAGAACCCAGTTGCCATGCCGGTCGTCGCCGAGCGATTGCGCGATCAAAGCGCCAGCCATCATCGCCAGCGACAGGCGAGCCGCGAATCGTAGGACCGGCGATTCGAGCCTGAAATGCTGAGCAAGCGCACTTGGGGCGTAGTTGCGCTTCGGGATGAAGGCGGCGAGATCGACGTCGCCGATCGCGGCCCGCGCCGTCGCGTCGTTCGACAGGGATTGCTCCAGTCGCCGGACGTGGCTGAGAGACAGAACGAGCCGCCAGGTTGCAGCGTCCAGCACCGCGCGCGCTTTCTGATCCATCCCTTCGGCTTCGACCCGCGCCGCCTCACGCTTGAGCGCGTCAATTGAAAGCTGATGATCGGGCGGAAGTGTAGGGGGGCCAGTGGTCAGTAGCTCCAGGCTCAAATGCCTGAGATCAAGGGAGCCTACACGTAGCGCGTCGCCGATCCGGGCGAGAACCGCCGCGGCGGCAGGCGTCTTCCGGATGAGTTCGACGTCACACTGGGCGGCGATTAGCGCATCGAGCGCGTCAAGAATGATGCCGATCGACGCCGCCAGCCGCAAACGCTCTCCCGTTGTGCCCGGGCGTTCAAGCAACAGCGTCCGCGCCGACTGCAATTGCTCCGACAGCGCCGACTGTTGGCGGATCGTTGCGCCGTAGGCGGCCGCCAGATCCTGGTCAGGATCAAATATGCCCGCGACCGCGCGCATGTAGATCGAGAATTCACGGATCGTTTCGCTCGCGACCATCCGGCGGGCGCTCGCGTCGGTGAAGACGGTCGCAAGGAGCGCAATGGCGATATAGGCCAGGCCGCCGCCTGCCAGCAGCATCTCAGTGTGAACCGCAGCCGCATAGGTTTCGCGCGGGAACCCCAGAATGAACACCATTGGGATGACGGCCTGCATGCCGACCGCCACTGCCCACCGCCCGAGCCCGGTGACGAGACCGCCGACAAAGCTGATAACGCCGACCATGAGGATCGTAGTGGCGAGCCAAGGCAGCGCGATTTGGATCGCCACCGTCGAGAGCATCGCCAGCGCAAAGCCAAAGCCGAGCGTCCGGGCCTTCTCGCGCCAGGGCGCTGGAAGATCAGAGATGCTGGCCGATATTGAGCCAAGCGTCGCCGGCTGGCCGGCGGCGAAGCCGAAAATCGCCGAGGCGACGAGCGCGACGGCGAGGACCCCAAGGCCGACGCTCGCGCCGTTGATAATGTGCTGGCCGACAAAAAGCCGCGTCAGATTTTGGGGGCGCGGCCAGCGCGGCATGAGGGCCCGGCTAAGTTCTAGGCGGCCGACTCGCTCTGCTTCAAGGAACCGATCGCGCGCGCCGCGATCGGATTCAGGCCGGGATGGCCTTCATCGGCGAAGGCAATGATCTCGCGAATCATCTTCGGCGTCCAGTAGAGGCGCAGATGCGACGCGGCGCCGTCGGTCGCTTCGCGCTCGGGCATGGAGGCGTAGAAATCGCCGATCTGATTGGCCATGCGCACAAGCCTATCGAGCTTCCCCATCGTCAAGCCGCCAATCCTCCGCTCGCGTCGTTCTTCCCGCTATCGAAGGACAAAGCCTGGTCGGAGCGCGCGACCGCAATCAGGCGAACGCCGAAACGCTGGGCGCGCTCCAAGGCGAGCGATGTCGGCGCCGAAACGGAGACCAGAGTTCCCGCCCCGAAGATCGCCGCCTTGGCCACCATTTCGAACGAGCAGCGGCTGGTGATGACAAAGAAACCGCCGTCCGACGCGATCGCCCCGCGCGCCAGCGCGCCGATTGCCTTGTCGAGCGCATTGTGCCGGCCGACGTCCTCGCGAACCAAGACGATTGTCCCGTCTCGGCCGCACCATGCCGCGGCATGGACGGCGCGGGTCGCCTGATTGAGGGGCTGGCGCGTCTCGAGTTCGCCAAGGGCCGCACGGATCGCCTCGGCGGCGATCGGCGCCTGCGTTTGGAGCGGCGGACGGGGCGACGGCATCTGAGAAAAATCCTCAATGCCGCAGAGGCCACAGCCGGTGCGTCCGCTCATCGCCCGGCCGCGCGCCAGATGCGCCTGCAACCGGGCGCCGGAAAGAGCGATCTTGAGCTTCCAGCCATCCTCGGCCGGTTCAACCTCGACGCCTCGAATATCGGCTACGTTCTCGGCGATCTGTTCAGTCAGCGCAAAGCCGTAGCCGAAATCCTCCAGATCGTTTGGCGTCGCCATCATGACGGCGAAAGGCGCGCCGCCTATAACGATCTGAACGGGCGCCTCGACCGCGATCGCTCGGGTTAGTTCCGGCCCACTCGCGCCGGAATCGTAGGAAAAGGTTCGGACTGGAACGTCGATCGAACCAGGGCCCTCACTCGGCCGCATCGGCCAAGGCTTTCTCGGTCCGGCGCAAGGAGACACCCTCTTCTCGATCGCGCACTTGCCAATCAGAGAAATGGTTGGTCCGTCGCACCTGCACGGCCGTCACCTTATATTCGGGACAGTTGGTCGCCCAATCTGAATAGTCGGTGGTGACCACGTTCGCGCCGGTCTCCGTATGGTGGAACGTCGTGTAGACGATCCCCGGCTGCACCCGCTCGGTTATCTGCGCGTGCAGCGAAATCTCGCCCGTACGGCTCTTCAGCGCCACCAGATCGCCGTCCCGCACGCCGCGCTGTTCGGCGTCGAAAGGATGAATCTCAAGCACGTCCTCGCTATGCCAGACGGCGCTCGCGGTGCGTCGCGTCTGAGCGCCGACATTGTATTGCGACAGGATGCGGCCGGTCGTCAGCAGAAGCGGGAAACGGGGTCCGACGCGCTCCTCGGTGGCGACAAATTCAGTCAGCATGAACTGGCCCTTGCCGCGGACGAAATGGTCGACATGCATCACCGGCGTGCCGGTCGGCGCCGCATCGTTGCATGGCCACTGGATCGAGCCGAGTTCGTCGAGGCGAGCATAGGACACGCCCTTGAAGGTGGGCGTGGTCGCGGCGATCTCGTCCATGATCTCGCTTGGATGCGTGTAATGCATCGGCGCGCCGATCGCGTTGGCGAGCGCCATTGTCGCTTCCCAGTCGGCCATCCCGGCGAGCGGAGGAATCGCCTGCCGCACGCGGTTGATGCGGCGCTCGGCATTGGTGAAGGTCCCGTCCTTTTCCAGAAACGACGCGCCGGGCAGAAAAACGTGAGCGTAGCGCGCAGTCTCGTTCAGGAAAAGATCCTGCACGACGACGCATTCCATCGCCCGAAGGCCGGCCGTGATGTGCTTGGTGTCCGGGTCAGACTGGGCGATGTCCTCGCCCTGAACGTAAATCCACTTGAACGAGCCGTCGATCGCTTCGTCGATCATATTGGGAATGCGCAAACCAGGTTCGTTGCTGAGCGGCACGCCCCATAAACGTTCGAACGTCTCGCGCACGACGTCGGTGGATACATGGCGGTAGCCGGAAAACTCGTGCGGGAACGAGCCCATGTCGCATGAGCCCTGCACGTTATTCTGGCCGCGCAGCGGATTGACGCCAACCCCTTCGCGGCCGATGTTTCCGGTCGCCATGGCGAGGTTGGCGATCGCCATGACTGAGGTTGAGCCCTGGCTGTGCTCGGTGACGCCGAGCCCGTAATAGATCGCGCCGTTGCCGCCCCTCGCATAAAGACGCGCCGCCGCGCGCAACTCGCTGGGATCGATGCCGCTGGCCGCCGCCGTCGCCTCAGGGGAATGTCGCGGATCGGCAACGAACCGCGCCCAGGACTCGAAATTGGCGAGGTCGCAGCGTTCGCGAACAAACGCCTCTTTCACCAGGCCCTCGGTGACGATGACATGCGCAAATGCGTTTAGGACCGCAACGTTGGTTCCTGGCTTCAGCGCAAGATGATAGTCGGCCTCAATGTGCGGGCTCTTCACCAAGTCGATCCGGCGCGGATCGATGATGATGAGACGGGCGCCATTGCGCAACCGTTTCTTGAGGCGAGAAGCAAAGACAGGATGGGCGTCCGTGGGGTTGGCGCCTATCACGACCACGACGTCCGACTTTGCGACCGACTTGAAATCCTGCGTGCCGGCCGATGTGCCATAGGTCTTAGAGAGGCCAAAGCCGGTCGGCGAGTGGCAAACACGCGCGCAAGTGTCGATATTGTTGTTGCCGAATCCGGCGCGAACCATCTTCTGGACCAGGAACACCTCTTCGTTGGTGCAACGCGAGGAGCTGATCGCGCCGACAGAGTCGCGCCCATACTTCGCCTGGATTCGTCGGAATTCATTCGCCGCATAAGCGATCGCGGCGTCCCAAGAGACTTCACGCCACGGGTCCTCGATCCGCTCACGGATCATCGGCTTGAGAATGCGGTCCTTGTGGGTCGCGTAGCCGTAGGCGAACCGGCCCTTGACACAGGAGTGGCCCTCGTTGGCTTTGCCGGCCTTGTAAGGAACCATGCGCAGGACTTGGTCGCCCTTGAGCTCCGCCTTGAACGAGCAGCCGACGCCGCAATAGGCGCAGGTCGTGACGACCGTGCGTTCCGGGGTTCCGTTCTCGATGACCAGCTTTTCGTTGAGCGTCGCGGTGGGGCAGGCCTGCACGCAGGCGCCGCAGGACACGCATTCGGACGAGAGGAAATCGACGCCGCCCGTACCCACCTTCGAGTCGAATCCGCGGCCGAGGATGGTCAGCGCGAACGTGCCTTGCACCTCCTCGCAAGCGCGCACGCAGCGCGAGCAGACGATGCATTTTGACAATTCGAAGGTGAAGTACGGGTTGGAGGCGTCGGTCGGCGCCTCGAGATGGTTTGCGCCGGCATATCCGTAGCGCACGTCGCGCAGGCCGACGTTCCCCGCCTGAGCCTGCAACTCGCAGTCGTTGTTGGCGCTGCAGGTCAGGCAGTCCAAGGGATGGTCGGAGATGTAGAGTTCCATGACACCACGGCGCAGGCGTTCCAACCGCGGCGTCTTGGTGCGGACGATCATTCCCGCTTCCGCCGGCGTCGTGCAGGAGGCGGGCGTGCCCTTTCGCCCTTCGATTTCGACCAGGCAGAGGCGGCAGGAGCCAAAGGCCTCGACACTGTCCGTCGCGCAGAGCTTGGGGATCAGATTGTCGATCAGAGCCGCGGCCGCCATCACCGATGTTCCCGGAGGGACGCTGACCTTGCGACCGTCGATGGTCAGCGTAACGGTAGCGTCACCGGTGCGGATCGGCGTGCCCGTGTCCAGTTCTTGCAACAGCGCCATGGCCGGTCTCCTATTCCGCCGCGACGCGCGCGGGCGCTTTGGCGAAATCCTCACTGAAATGATTGAGCGCGCTAAGCACCGGCATGGGAGCAAGCCCGCCGAGAGCGCAGAGCGAACCGTCGGTCATCACCTCACAAAGATCGCGCAACAGTTGGAGGTTCTTTGGGCGATCACGGCCAGCGATGATCTTGTCTACGGTCTCCACGCCCCGGGTCGACCCGATCCGGCAAGGCGTGCACTTGCCGCAGCTTTCCTTGGCGCAAAACGCAAAAGCGAAGCGGGCCTGACGCGCCATATCGACGCTGTCGTCGAAGACCACGACGCCGCCGTGGCCCAGCATCCCGCCGGCAGCAGCCATGAACTCATAGTCGAGCGGCGTATCGAGCAGCGTCTCTGGCAGGTAAGCGCCGAGCGGCCCACCGACCTGGACCGCCCGGATCGGTCGGCCGGTCCGCGTGCCGCCGCCGAAGTCTTCGACCAGATCGCGCAAAGTCGCGCCAAAGGCGAGTTCGACGAGCCCGCCGAAACGGACATTGCCCGCAAGCTGGAACGGCTGAGAACCGAGCGACCGTCCGACGCCGTAAGCGGCGTAGGCCTTGGCGCCGTGCTCGAGAATCCACGGCGTGGACGCGAAGCTCAGCACATTGTTGATGACTGTCGGCTTTCCGAATAGGCCTGAAATCGCCGGCAGAGGCGGCTTGACACGGATTTGCCCGCGCTTCCCTTCCAGGCTTTCCAACAGCGACGTCTCTTCGCCGCAGATGTAAGCGCCAGCGCCGAGCCGCGCCTCAAGATCGAAAGACCGGCCTAAGCCAAGCACGCTTGGGCCCAGTAGCCCCCCCGCCCGCGCTCGCTCGATCGCCCGCTGAAACGTAGCGAAAGCATGCGGGTATTCGGAGCGAATATAGACGTAGCCTTTGGTCGCGCCGACCGAGAGCCCCGCGATCGCCATGCCTTCGATCAGGAGAAACGGATCCCCTTCCATCAACATGCGGTCGGCGAACGTGCCGCTGTCGCCCTCGTCCGCGTTGCAGACGACGTATTTTTGATCGGCGTCGACGCCGGCGGTCGTGCGCCATTTGACGCCGGTCGGAAAGCCCGCTCCGCCACGCCCGCGCAGGCCGGAGGCCAAGACCTCCTCGATCGTCGCCTTCGGCCCAAGCGTCAACGCGCGCTCCAAGCCCCGAAGGCCGCCATGGCGGCGATAATCGTCAAACGACAGCGGATCCGTCAGTCCGCAGCGAGCGAATATGAGGCGCTGCTGTTTCGCGAGGTAGGGTATGTCCTCGACGCGGCGGCCCAGCGCCTTGGGGTGCGGCCCGCCTTGCAAGAAACCCGCCTCGAAAAGCTGAGCGACCTCGCCCGAAGCAACCGGCCCGTAGCCGACGCGGCCCGACGCAGTCTCGACCTCGATAAGCGGCTCGAGCCAGAAAAGACCCCGCGATCCGGTGCGGACAAGCTCAACCTCAAGGCCGCGGCGGCGCGTCTCGTCGTGAATGGCGTCTGCGACGAGGTCCGCGCCAACCGAGAGCGCCGAAGAATCCGCCGGAACAAAGACGCGGACGCTCATTGGGTTTTGCCTTGCGCCGCTGCGACCATCGCGTCGATCCGATCGCGGTCCAGGCGGCCGATCGGCGCCCCGTCAAGCAAAGCGGCGGGAGAAAGCGCGCAATTGCCGAGGCAATAAACCGTTTCGACGCGAAGGCCGGAATGGTCGTCCTCGTCGTCCACCTTGATCCCGTGACGGAGTTCAAGGTGCGAGACGAGTTGCTCGCAGCCCATGGACTGACAGGATTCGGCGCGACAGAGTTTCAACACGCGGGCGTCAACCGGCGCGCGGCGAAAATCGTGATAAAAGCTGATTACCCCGAGCGTTTCGGCGCGCGAGATATTGAGCGCGTCGGCGATGAGCGGGATCGCGGCGTCGTCGATGTAACCAAATCGCTCCTGCAGATCGTGCAGGATTGGCAACGTGGCGCCGGGCGTTTCGCGCTTACGATCGATGAGCGATCGCGCCAATTCCAGATCAAAGGCCGTTCGGCCAGACACAATGTCCTCCCGGGTCGCTAAAACATGCTCTCCGCCGAGCGCGGGTTCAAATTGAACGTTTGGAAGATGCGATAGGAAAATCCTATCGAGCCGTGTTCCCTAGGTTCTCGCTGGACCGATTTGGGGGCTGGATCAGCGCCGCGATATCATCGGGCAATTGCATCGCGAACAGGTTGCGGGCGAGCGGCGACGGCGGCTCCCGATCGCTCATCACGAGTCCAATGGTGCGTTGCGCGATCGGCTCGAGAAGTTCGATCGCCCGGGTGCCCTCGGGCACCCCGAAAAAGCGCAAGAGCTGACGCGGCACGATCGCCGACCATTGGCCAGCGCTCACGTGGGAGACGAGATTGAAGATCGAATTGGTCTCCACAGCCGGGACGGGCTTCGCCCCAACCGAGCGAAAGACGCCGTCGATGATCCGCCAATTCTGCATGTCGGGCGTCAGCAGGCACAAGGGCGCATTCGCCGCTTCGCGCCAAGTGACATGCGTCCGGCCGGCGAACGCCCCGCTCGCCGGCGTGAGAAAGAGATATTCCTCGACGCAGACCGGTTTGGTCTTAACATGCGCCATCGGTTCGGCGTCGAGATAGGTGAGGCCAACGTCGAGCTCGAAGTCTTCGATCCCGCGATCGATCTCCTGGCTGTTCATGGAAATAACGGCGACCGTCACGCCCGGAAAGCGCGCATAAAAGGGGCCCGTAAGCTGGGAAACGAGCGGCAGAGCGGTCGGGATGACGCCGATCCGAAGGCGTCCCGTCAGGCCCTTGTCGATTTCCTCGAGCCCGCGCCGAAGATTTTCGACCTCGGCGAGAATCCGGTGGGCGTGCTCCAGGGCCACTTGTCCCTGCGGAGTCAGGCCCACATATCGGTGCCCGCGTTCGACGATCGGCGCTCCGAGATCGTCTTCGAGCAGCCGGATGGCGGCCGAAAGGGTCGGTTGCGACACGTGGCACGCGTCTGCGGCGCGGCCAAAATGCTTTTCGCGCGCAAGCGCCACGAGATATTCGAGTTGACGGAGGACCATGACGCCCTGTCCAGGCGCCTGTCGTGGCGCCTTGACGGGGCGAGGTCAATCGCAGGTTCCTATCACCTGAGCTTCTCCGTCGTCCGCAGATCGCCCAATTTCGGGCCTAGGAGCGTCTCGAGCGACTCTGAATGGAGGTCCGATGCCGAAGGCCGAACCGAATAACGCGCCCCGATCGCGGGTAATCGCGATTCGCGCCGTCGTAACTCTGGTCGCTGTCGCGGTGCTCGGCTTCGCGGCGTTCATGCTCGCGAGTCCATCCGTCAGGCCGCGAGGCGCGCTGATCGGCGGAGCCTTCGCTCTCGAGGACGGGAGCGGCAAGACGGTCAGCGATCAGACGCTCAAGGGGCGGCCGTTCCTCGTCTATTTCGGATACACCCACTGCCCCGACGTCTGTCCGACCGAGCTCGCGCGCATCTCCGATATCTTAAGCAAGATGGGGGACAAGCCTATTCCGGCCCTGTTCATCACCGTCGACCCGGAGCGCGACACGCCAAAGGTGATGCAGGACTATGTCAGCAGCTTCAACCCGGCGATGATCGGGCTGTCGGGCAGTCCTCAAGCGGTTGAAGCAACGGAGAAGACCTTTCGGGTCTACGCTCACAAGGACCAAAAGCAGCCGGATGGCGACTATTCCATGGACCACAGTTCGATCGTCTACTTGATGGACAAGAACGGCGCCTTCGTCGAGGCCTTCAATATCGAGCGCTCGCCGCAGGATGCAGCCAAGGATCTGGAGAAGTATCTATAAGGCCGTTGTCCGAGGAGGCGCGGCTTGATAGTGAGCCGCGACAAAAGCCCCAACAGGCGATGCGCCGCTCCACAGCGGCAGGCGCAGGGCGTAGAACGCCTTTCAGCGCTGACGTCGCGCAGCGAAAGCCCGGATAAGCAGAAGGTCTGAAGTGAGATGGACAAGTTTACGACATTGACCGGGGTCGCGGCGCCGATGCCGATCGACAATATCGACACCGACATGATCATCCCCAAGCAATATCTCAAAACAATCAAGCGCACCGGCCTCGGCGCCGGGCTATTCGCGGAGATGCGTTATCGCGAGGACGGATCCGAGCAACCCGACTTCGTCCTCAACCGGCCCGCTTACCGCGATGCGACGATCATCGTCGCGGGCCACAATTTCGGCTGCGGCTCCTCGCGCGAACATGCGCCTTGGGCGCTGCTTGATTTTGGCGTCCGGTGCGTGATTGCGACCGACTTCGCCGACATTTTCTATAACAACTGTTTCAAGAATGGCATTCTGCCGATCAAGGTTTCGCGCGAAGACCTCGCCAAGCTCATGGACGACGCCGAGCGCGGCGCCAATGCGACGCTGACGATCGATCTGCCCGCTCAGGAAATCCGCGGCCCCGACGGCGGCGTCGTCAAGTTCGAGCTGGACGAATTCCGCAAGCAATGTCTGGTCGAGGGCCTCGATCACATCGACCTGACTTTGGTTGAAGCGCCGGCGATCGAGGCGCACGAGAAGAAGTCGGCCGAGGCCCACCCCTGGCGGTGATCGCCCTCGGGGGAGCGGCGCCGATGGTTGGGTAACTCCCAATCCTCCCTCGGGCCTCGTTCTGAGGAGCGCCGAAGGCGCGTCTCGAAGAACGCTCCAACGCGCACCCACCGGCGCCGCCTTCTGGATCACCCTCCGACACGCTCGCTTTGCGAGCGGCTTGAGGCATGGGGCCGTTGGATAGGTGAAGCATCCTGAAGTCCCCACCTGGGCAGTTACACGGTCGGAGCCGGCGTGGCTTCGTCTCGGCGGCGGGCTGTGGCGTCGGTCCGGCTCAGTTTGGGTTTTCTTGGCGCACAGGCGTTTTTGCCTTGGAAACCCCCGCTTTTGAGGGTTGGATTCATTTGGATTTCCTTGGATTCTCTCGTCCGAATCGAGACTTATCAATGGGTTACACGGGATTTTCGTGAGAGAAATTTTCGCACGCATTCCCCGGTGTTTTTCGCACGCATTCCCCGGTGTTAAGCGGCGCCGGGACGTGAGCGTGCGGTCGAGGCCATGCGGAAGCCCAGGATTGTTCATGGAGCGAGCTTAATCTGTTTTCTGTTTTTCTGCAATCAATTGTTGGCTCTTGTAGCGTTAGCCGTTGTTTTCGGCTCCTCCCCATTGCGCGCCGAACTTTTCTCGTCCTGGCCGGGCTTGACCCGGCCATCCACGCCACGCCGCCGGCAGAGACGAGTCCGCCATCCCCGCGACCCTGCAAGACCTACAAAAGCAATGCTCTGTATTGCTTAGCTTTTCCGCCCACCCGCGGGCGGTTAACGCGCCCGATCGCGTGGATGGCCGGGTCAACCCCCGGATCATGGTCCGGGGGCAGGACGCCTTACGGCCCGCCCACGAAGCTCCGAGATTTCACTCCCAACACCTAGCGCTATAAGAGCCAGAAATGTCGTGGGGCCGTGCGGCGCGAGTTCCGGAGTTGGCCGAAATTGGACGGGCCGCTATCGGTCGCGATCGCGCAAAAGCTGCCGTTCCATTCGGCTGACAAGAACGGCGGCGCGCTCTGATTTAGCAGCCCGAGGCGCATCAAGTCCCACCAGACGAGCTCATCCAAAGACGACTTCGTGGCCGCAAGCAAGGTTTGCCTCGATGCCTTCAATGGCTTCGCTTGTACCCATTTAGAAGGCCGACATGAAGTCGGCGCCGGGACCTGTCAGGGCTTCACAAACCGATAGGCGAAGCGATCGGTCTCGCCCTTGATCGAGGGATCGAACGCCTTGATCGAGTGCGAATCGTCCTTGTTCGCCAGCATGGTGCTTTCCGCGTCCAGTACGAAGCCGGCCGCCTCCACCTCCTCGCGAACGGATGCAGGCTCAATCCGATGCAGCGACTGGGCGTCGCGCGTGCCCGCCCCGACGGCGGCGGCGTGGTCTACGATGACATAGGACCCACCGGGCTTCAGCCGCCCGTATACAGCTCGATTGAAGTGAGCCGCTGTCGCGCCCCTGGCCTGGATCAGCGCGGTGTGGAGATCGTGGTAGAACAGGTGGAGCCAAAGGACATTCGCTGGTTGCGTGACCGCCCGCATCGCCACAACGTCCGCCGAGACGGCTTCCACGTTCTCTCGGCCCGGCTCCTTCGCAAGCGTCCGCATGCGGCCGACCGGATCGTTCTTGAAGTGGGCGACTTCGGCCGGCACGAAGCTGTAGACCCGTCCTTCGGGTCCCACGATGTCGGAGAAGAGACGGGTCCAGTCGCCGTCGCCTGGGTAAACGTCGATGACGGTGGAGCCCGCATTGACTCGTGCGAACCGGATCAACTCGGATAACTTGGATTGGTCGTACATCGGGATCTCCTTTACGGATGGGCATTCGATGAGCGCGCGGCGTGCGAGAGGGCGATCCACGGGTGATCCACCTACCCCGACCCGATGGCCGCGGATGGCCAGCACTACGCCAGCCTGGACGCGTCAATCTGCGAGGCGCGCGCCAGGGCTTGCGTGTCGATATATTCCCGGATCTTCGTCACCTTGCGATCTCGAACAGTAATGTCGAAGACCCAGTCGTCCTTGAACGGCTTATTCGTGGCTTTGATTTTCCCGGTCGCGACGCCGACGACCAGAACCCGGTCTCCCTGCGCGACGAATTCGGGCGGCGCTGGGTATGTCGTTTCCACCTCTTCGGACGCCTTCTGAAGCACAGCCGCCAATCCCGCGCGCCCGCGGTGCGTGCCGGCCAGCGGCCAGTCCTCGCCCGGAATGATCCACTCAACATCTTCCGCAACCAACGCCAGCAGAGCTTGCTTATTGGTGCTGCCCATTGCTGCGAAGAAATTCTTCACAATCTGAACATTCTCTTCGGTGCTCATCGAATCTCTCCGTTTTCCTATGTCGGATTGTGTCCGATCTCATCGGCGCGAATTCAGATGGCCGAGAAGCCGCCGTCGACAGACAAATCCACCCCATTCACGAAGCTAGAATCGTCTGAAGCCAGAAACAGCGCGACCGCCGCGATTTCCTCGGGACGACCCATCTTTCCCCGTGGGATCAGGGATTCGAACATCCGCTTCGCCTCCTCGGAGAGAACTTGGTCCTGCATCGGTGTGGCGATCGGCCCCGGGCTCAGCACGTTCACCCGGATATTCCTGCCCTTCAGTTCGTTGAGCCACGTGCGTGCGAATGAGCGTAACGCCGCCTTGCTCGCCGCATACACGCTGTAACCAGGAAAACCTTTCACCGAAGCAACTGACCCGGTCATGAAGATCGATCCGCCGTCGTTGAACAGTGGCAACGCCTTCTGAACCGTGAATAGCGTGCCGCGCGTATTCAGGCCGAAGGTCGCATCGAATTGCTGCTCGGTAATCTCGCCGAGTGGGACGGCTTCGCCCATGCCGGCGCTCGCGTACAGGACGTCGATCCTGCCCTTTTCCCGCTTGACCGTGTCGAACAGACGGTCGATGTCGTTGAGATTCGCGGCGTCGCCTCGCACGCCGGTCACATTCCGGCCAATCAGCTTGACGGCCTCGTCGAGGGCCTCCTGCCTCCGACCCGTGATGAAAACATAGGCTCCTTCTTCAACGAAAAGCTTCGCGCTCGCCAGCGCCATGCCGCTCGTTCCACCCATAATCACTGCAACCTTACCGTCTAGCTTTCCCATGGCTTGTCCTTTCAAGCTCCGTCTTCGTCCGAGAAGATCCCGAGAAGCTCGAAATGGGTTCGCCGGCGACACGCGTTGAGTGCGGAAGCGCGCATATCGGTGGTGCGAAATCGATCCAGCTAGACGACCGACGCCGCCGCGACGAATGGTGTCCGCCGTTCGGAATTGGGCCGCGCTCGCCGACATGAGCTAAGATGACCGCCCGTACTGTGTACGATGCGTCAGATGCGGGCTTTGGAAGGCGCACCGCGCGACGCCGATTGCAACATGATCGACTGGGATGACGTTCGTTACTTTCTTGCCGTGGCTCGCGGAGGCTCAGTTCGAGCTGCCGCCGAGCGCCTCGGGGTGAATCACTCGACCGTGCTCCGACGCATCGCCCAGCTCGAGGAACGCCTCGGCGTGCACATGTTCGAAAAGCTGCCTTCGGGCTACCGCGTGACGGCTGCGGGCGAGGAGGTCCTCGAGTTCGCGGAGCAGATGGAAGCGTCGTCGCTCCTTTTGGAGACGCGCGTCTTTGGGCGCGACGAGAGCGTGCGCGGGCTTCTGCGGGTGACGCTGGCGCCGCCCTTGGCGACACACCTGCTCATGCCGGATTTCGCCGATTTCGCGCGTCTGCATCCGGACATCGAGATGGATATCTTGTCGTCCGGCGAGTTGGCGAACCTGACCAACCGAGAAGCCGATGTCGCGATCCGCGTCGTCTACGACCGCAAAACCTTGCCGCTCAATCTTCACGGCCTGAAGGGACCGGAGCTGTTCGGAGGCGTCTACATGTCCCGCGATCGACTAGCCGCGTGGCGTGCAGGCGCGCCCGATCCCATCCGGTGGATCGTCATAGGCATTCATGGAATTCCGGATTGGGCCAGCGAGGGTGAGGTTCGCACCACGGGGGTTCCCTTCAGGATCACAGACGCGGAGGCGCAGATCGCTGCTGTACGACAAGGGCTCGGGATGACGACCCTGCCGTGCTTCATCGGAGATGCCGACCCCCTACTGGCGAGGGCGCCGGGCGCCGACCTGCACATGTACGGAACGCTCTGGCTTCTCACACAGGGGGAGACACGCAAGACGAAGCGCGTGCGGCTCTTCACGGAGTTCATATCCCGCAGGCTCGCCGCATACGCTCCGCTTCTCGCGGGGCTGTCGGTGTCTCCCGATTGACGCGCGGCTGGTCGCTGGCGGCGCCCGAAGCGGACAAATGCCTGCGAGAGGACCTCCAATGTCCAACATTGATCGAAAGCAGCCCGTCCGCTGTCGGGCGGCTTCTTTACGATCGCTTGCGTCCGAGATGGGCGCAAATCGGTCGCTGCCGGTCGCCGGCCCAAAGGTCCGCTGCCGACTTCCGTCAGCAGCCGTTCCCGCAAAGCCGATCGAGCTTCGCCCCCACCCCAAACCCCATCCCGGCAAAGCGCCGCTAATTCCCCGAACCGTCGTCATGCCCTAATGTGCCCGCCAATCAGCAAGGGGCGAATGCTCAGGCTTTAGATGAACGGCGCCACGGTTTTTCTGACCGCAATCGGCTACGTCTCGTTTCTGTTCCTCATCGCCTGGTGGGGTGACGGGGCCGGGCGGCGCTTTCTATTCGGCCGCTCGCGAGCTTTCGTCTACGCGCTCAGTCTCGCCGTCTATTGCACGTCCTGGACCTACTACGGCTCGGTCGGACTCGCCTCCGCGCATGGCCTTGATTTTCTGCCCATCTACATTGGGCCCATTCTTGTCATCGGCCTCGGGGCGCCATTCATCGCCCGCATCGCCAATCTCGCCCGTGCGCAGAACGTCACCACGGTCGCCGATTTCGTATCCGCCCGGTATGGAAAATCTCAAGCTGTCGCCGCAGTCGCCGCGCTCATCGCGCTGATCGGGTCGGCCCCCTATGTGGCCCTCCAGCTCAAAGCCGTCGCGCCGACCGTATTGATGGTGGTCGATTCCTTCAATCGCGCGCGCCTGACGCCGAATACGCCCTCGACTTCGTTTTATCTCGCGGTGTCGTTGCTGCTCGCGGTCTTCGCGATGGCGTTCGGCACGAGGCGCATCAACCCTAAGGAGCATCAGGACGGTCTCATTCTCGCCATCGCAGTCGAATCGATCGTCAAACTGGTGGCGTTTCTCGCCATTGGCGCGTTCGTCGTCTGGAGGCTCAACAACGGCATTGGCGATCTGACCGATATCGCTGGCTCCGATCCCAGGATCGCGTCAGTGATCCAGACGCCGCCCGATCCCGCGGTTTGGCTGGTGACCACGCTGTTGTCGGCGTTCGCGATCGTGCTTCTGCCGCGCCAGTTTCATGTCGCGGTGGTCGAGAACCACGATGAGCGCGACATTCGCACTGCGGCGTGGCTGTTTCCCGCCTATCTGGTGCTGATCAATCTGTTCGTTGCGCCCCTCGCAATCGCTGGCCTCAAGGTTTTCCCGGACGCGTCTTTCAATCGCGACCTGACGGTTCTCGCCCTGCCGCTCAGCGCCGGCGCGCATGGCGTGGCGCTCTTGACGATGGTGGGCGGCCTCTCGGCGGCGACCGGAATGGTGGTGGTCGAGAGCGTCGCCCTCGCCATCACCATTTCCAACGACCTGGTGATGCCGCTCTTGCTCCGGGGCCGGGGCACGCAGGCTGGCGCCGCCGAAGGCGACATCGGCGCGCTGGTGCTGTGGGTGCGCCGGATCGCCATCGTCGGCGTCCTGGTGCTGGGCTTCGCCTACGAGCGCATGACCACCAAAACGGGCCTCGTCTCGATTGGCCTCTTGTCGTTCGCGGCGGTGGCGCAGATCGCGCCCGCCTTTCTCGGCGGGCTTTTCTGGCGCCGCGGAACTGCGCGCGGCGCGATCGCAGGGATGACCGCAGGCGCGCTGATCTGGTTTTACCTGCTGCTTCTGCCCTCGATCCGGCCGCAACAGGCGCTCTCGGGCCTTCTGGCGCACGGTCCTCTGGCGATCGCGTGGCTCAGTCCCGCCGCGCTCGTCGCCTTCGCGCCTAACGCCCTTGTGGGCGGCGTAATCCTGTCGCTGGCGGCGAATGTCGCGGCGTTTTTCGCCTTTTCATTGACCCGCCAGCCGAGCGCGCTCGAGCGAGCGCAGGCGAGCGCCTTCGCCGGAGCGGGCGCCGCCGGCGAGCCGCAGGCGTTCCGCCTTTGGCGTTCGTCGACGACCGCGGGCGAACTCGAGGCGGCGGTCGCCCGCTATCTTGGGGCCGGGCGGGCGCGCCGCGCTTTCGCGACCTTCTTGCGCGAGCATGGGTTCGTTTATGACCCCACGCTCGAAGCGAGCGCGCAATTGATACGCCACGCGGAATTTTTGCTCTCACCCGCAATCGGCGCCTCGACCTCGCGCCAGGTCTTGTCGTTGTTGCTGAGGCCCAGGACCGTGTCCGGCCAATCGGCGCTCAAGCTCATCGACGAAGCCTCCGCCGCGATCCAGTCCAGCCGCGATCAATTGCAGCATGCGCTCGACCACGCTCGCCAGGGCGTTAGCGTGTTTGACGCCAATTTGGCGCTGACCGCCTGGAATCGCGAATTCGCCGAGCTTTTCGGTCTGCCGCCCACAATGCTGCGCCATGGCGTGGGGCTCGATGAGATCGTGCGCTTCAACGCTGGCCGCGGCGCCTACGGGCCGGGAGATTTCGGAGGATTTCGTAGCCGAACGAGTTGCGAGCCTGCTCTTCAACGATCGACCGAACCGGCTGCGCCTGTTCTCGACCAACCGCGTCATCGAGGTGCGCTCGGCGCGGCTTCCGGACGGCGGGATCGTCACCACCTATACCGACGTCACCCAAACCGTTGAGGCCGAAGAAGCGCTTGCCGCCTCCAACGAGAGGCTAGAGCGGCGCGTCGACGAACGCACGGCGGAATTGCAGCGGCTCAACGCCGAACTCGAAAGAGCGAAGAACGAGGCGGACGCAGCCAATCTCTCCAAGACGCGTTTCCTAGCCGCGGCCAGCCACGATATTCTGCAGCCGCTCAACGCCGCGCGGCTCTACGCGAGCTCGCTCAGCGAGGGCGCGAGCCAGATCAGCGTCGAAGAGCGCGCGGATCTGGCCCGCAACGTCGACATCTCGCTCGAGGCGGTCGAGGAGATCATCGGGGCGCTGCTCGACATTTCGCGACTTGACGCCGGCGCGACGCGCCCGGAGATTTCCGACGTTTCGGTCGCCGATCTCATGGGGATGCTCGAGATCGAGTTTGCCGCCCTCGCCCGGGCGAAGGGGCTCGATCTCGTCTTCGTGTCCACCCGGCTCGCCGTTCGCACCGATCGGCGTCTCATGCGGCGCCTGTTGCAGAATTCTGATCTCGAACGCGCTCAAATATACCTTGAGCGGCCGAGTGCTGGTCGGTTGCCGCCGCGTGTCCGGCGCGGCGCGCATCGAGGTCTGGGACACCGGCATCGGCATTCCGCCCGAGCACGAGCGCGCAGTGTTTGCCGAGTTCGAGCGGCTCGACCAGGGAGCGCGGGTGGCGCCGGGGCTCGGCCTGGGCCTGTCGATCGTCGAGCGCCTGGGGCGGGTGCTTGAGCATCCCGTGGGGTTGCGGTCTCGCCCGGGCAAGGGCTCGGTGTTTTTCGTCACTGCGCCGCTCGGACGGGCGGCGCTCAAGCTTCGCGCGGAGCCCGGGGCGCCCGGGCCTGCGGCGGCCGGCGAGCCGCTCGACGGGCTCAAAATTCTGGCCATCGACAACGAGCCCCGCGTGCTTGAAGGTTTGCGGGCTCTGCTGCAGCGCTGGGGCTGTCTGGTCGCCACCGCCCCTGGCCTCGCCGAGGCTGAGGCTGCGCTCGACGCCTTCGGCGCGCCGGACGTCATCATCGCCGATTACCACCTCGATTTGGGTGACGGCGTCGCCGCGATTTGGGCCGTGCGCGACCGCTTCGGGCGAAACATCGCCGCGATGCTCGTCACCGCCGATCGAAGCCCCGAGGCGCGCGACAAGGCGGCGCGCGAGGATGTCGTCGTCATGAACAAGCCGCTGAAGCCCGCGCCGTTGAGGGCGCAGCTGACCCGTTACAGCGCCATGCGCGAGGCTGCGGAATAGGACGGCCTATTCTTCGGGCCTATATCTCGCCGGCTTAACCCGCTTTACGCGAAAAACCGGTTCCCACCCTTCGCAAGCTCGTTATCGGTCTGGCGAAACCGCTAGTCGAGAGCGTTGGCCGGCGCCGTTTCCCGGCCATTTCCTTTGCTATCCGCAGCAGCGGCGGATGGCGCCGGCGGCTTCGCGCGCCTATCGACGCCGTTCGCGGTGGGGCGGTCGCCCCTGCATCCCACGTCGCAGAGCCCCTGCCCGTCGCTCGTTCTCAGGCAGGTCGCCGCTGATCGTCGAGGACACTTGCGACTTCAACGTTTGGCGCGCGGCTTGCGGTTCGGCCAATTGACGATCCGATCCGGCCAATGTTCGGGCGAAAGATCGGTTTCGCTCCCCGACACCCGCCCGCGCACCGAGACGCCGGCCTCGTGCACGCTGTCGGGCGAACCCGACTTGAGCGGATGCCAGCTGTAGAGGTCCCGTCCCTCGGCGACCAGCCGGTAGGCGCAGGTGACCGGAAGCCAGCCCAGTTCGCGCACCGCGGTCGGCGTCAGCTTCACGCAATCGGGGACAACCCGGTGACGGCGCTTATAATCGAGGCAGCGGCACGTCTTGCCGTCGAGCAGCCTGCAGCCGATGTCGGTGAAGTGAATCTCGGCCGTGTCCTCGTCCTCGAGCTTGACGAGGCAGCAGCGGCCGCAGCCGTCGCACAGGCTTTCCCATTCGGACAGACTCATTTCATCGAGCGTCTTGGTCCGCCAGAATGGCTGGGCTCCCGGGTCCTTCGCCGTCAAACCGTTCGTCCACTTAGAGCCAGATGCATTCGGATGGACCGTCCTCGCGACGAGCGAGGCGACGCGGCGATCCAGACTCGCCGTTCTCGACATTCATCTCTGCATCGCTTCCCCCGGACTTTTGATCCGGGGGTCGCGATGACGATGGCTAGAGCAAGCGTCGCTCGTCACTAGGTTAGGTCAGAAGCATACGCCAGTCTCAGACGTTTTGGCGAATGGACTTTCGCCGGCGCGGGCGCGAAAGTGCGGCGCACGCTCGGGAGAGAACGGAAATCGCCACGCAGGACGCCAAAAACGGGGCCACGCTCGTCATCTCGCACCCCGCCTGCCTCGCGCATGACATGGGCGAGGGTCATCCCGAGCGGCCGGACCGCCTGCGCGCGATCGAGCGCGCGCTCGAGAGCGAGGCGTTTCAGATGCTGGCGCGCGATTCCGCGCCGCGCGCCGACCTCACGACAATCGCGCACGTCCATCCGCAGGATTACATCGAAGCGATCCGCGCGGCGACGCCACAGCAGGGCCTGGCCGCGATCGACGCGGACACTTCAATGTCGCCTGGCTCATTCGAGGCCGCGCTTCGCGCCGCTGGAGGCGCTATCTTCGCGGTCGACGAGGTGATGGGCGGCAAGGCCCGCAACGCTTTCGTCTCGACCCGCCCTCCCGGACATCACGCCGAAGTCGCGACCCCGATGGGCTTCTGCTTCTTCAACAACGCCGCCATCGCCGCCCGGCACGCGCAAAAAACGCATGGCGCCGAGCGCGTCGCGATCATGGATTTCGACGTCCACCACGGCAACGGCACCCAGCACATTTTCTGGGACGATCCGACGGTTCTATACGCCTCGACCCATCAGATGCCCCACTATCCCGGCACCGGCGCGGTCGGCTGAGCGCGGCGAGCACAACCAGATCGTCAATGCGCCGCTCAGAGCGGGCGACGGCGGCGAAGCCTTCCGCGAGGCGATGGAGGTCGCGATCCTGCCGCGCATCGAGGCGTTCGCGCCCGATCTTCTCGTTGTCTCGGCAGGCTTCGACGCCCATCGCCGCGATCCGCTTGGCGAGATCAATCTGGTCGAGGCGGACTATGCCTGGGCGACCCGCAAGCTCATGGGAGTAGCGCGCAAGCGAGCCCATGAGCGCGTCGTATCGGTGCTCGAGGGCGGCTACGACCTCCAGGGCCTTGCGCGCTCGGTCGCCGCGCATGTGACGGCGTTGATGGAGGGGTGATCGGGCCCTGATGTCATCCCCGCGCGAGCGGGACCCAGCAAGTCCACCGCCGTGCGCTCCCTCATTGAGCGAGTCGTACAAGTCGGACGCTTCTAAGAACCTCGCGCCTTCCAGCATTTTCTGATTCACTCCCAGGTGGAGTGGGAGGCGAATCGATGCGTGGCCAGTGGGGACTTTTCGACGTCGACGAGCGGCTGAAGCGGCTGAGCGATCTCGGCGATCAGTTGCAGGCTTTCGCAGCGGCGGTCGATTTCGAGATTTTCCGGTCCGAGCTGACGCGGGCGCTGGCCTACTCGGACGGCTCGCAGGGCGGCCGACCGCCGTTCGACCCTGTGATGATGTTCAAGATCCTGGTGATCCAGGCGGCCAACACCCTCTCGGACGAGCGTACCGAGTTTCTGATCAACGACCGCCTGTCGTTCATGCGGTTTCTCGGGTTGAGCCTATCCGATCGGGTTCCCGACGCTCGCACGATCTGGCTGTTCCGGGAAAAGCTGACCAGGGCCGAGGCGATCAAGCCACTGTTCGACCGGTTCGACGCGGCGCTGCGCGAGGCTGGCTACGTCGCTATGGGCGGCCAGATCGTCGACGCCTCGCTGATCGCCGCGCCCAAGCAGCGCAACACCGAGGAGGAGAAGAAGGCGGTCAAGGAGGGGCGCATTCCGCAGGCCTGGAAAGCCCAGCCAGCCAAGCTCCGGCAGAAGGACCGCGACGGGCGCTGGACGGTCAAGTTCAGCAAGGCCAAGGCCAGGCCGGATGGGACAGTTCCTCCGGTCGACATCGCTATTCCGGCATTCGGCTACCAAAACCATGTCTCGATCGACCGCGAACATGGGCTGATCCGGCGGTGGGAGGCGACCGACGCTGCGGCCTACGAGGGCGCGCGGCTGCGTGAGGGGCTGCTCGACAAGACCAACACCGCGAGCGCCGTCTGGGCCGACACGGCCTACCGTTCGAAGGCCAATGAGGCGTTCCTCGAAAAGAACGGGTTCGTCAGCCGCGTCCATCGCAAGAAGCCGGCGGGCCGGCCCATGCCGGAGACGACGCGGCGCGCCAACGCGCTCAAGTCCAAAGTCCGCTCCGGCGTCGAACACGTCTTCGCCGTGCAGAAGGACAAGATGGACCTCTTCGTCCGCACCATCGGCATCGCCCGGGCGAAAACCAAGATCGGCATGGCCAACCTCGTCTACAACTTCCGCAGGCTCGTCTTCCTCGATCGTCTCGCTGCCGCCTGACCCCCGCGCCAAAGGGCCGCCCGGTCGCCGCAGCATGCGGCGCCCTATGCCGCATCCAAAACCGAGATCCCGCACCTCAAAATCGCGTCACTCGACCCGTCTCCGTCCGGAAAAACGCGTTTATAGAACCGTCTAGTCGGCCCATTCGGGGTTGCGCGCGCCGCGACCGTCGCTGGATTCCCGCTTACGCGGGAATGACAGAGGGCGATCCTGCCCGAGCAACCAGAGCCTACTCCAGCCTGTCCGCCTTGCGCAAAGCCGGAAAAATCCCGGCCCACAGCAGCGTCACGAGGATGGCGCCGCAGCCGCCGAAAATCGCCGAGCCGACCGGGCCAAGCAGGCGCGCCATGCCGCCGGATTCGAATTCGCCCAGTTCGTTGGACGCGCCGATGAACAAGCTGGACACCGCCGAGACGCGCCCGCGCATGGGATCGGGCGTCACGATCTGCACCAGCGTCTGGCGCACGAACACCGAGACCATGTCGGCCGCCCCCAGAACCGCCAGCGCCGCGGCGCTCAAGACCATCGAGCGCGACAAAGCGAACACCAATGTGGAGAGCCCGTAGATCCCGACGGCTGCGAACATTTTTAAGCCCGCACGGGTCTTCAGCGGCCGCGCGGCCAGGACGAAGCCGGTGACGATCGCGCCGGCCGAGGGGGCGGCGCGCAGGATGCCGAAGCCTTCCGGTCCGACATGCAGGATGTCGCGCGCATAGACCGGCAGAAGCGCCGTCACGCCGCCGAGCAGAACCGCGAACAGGTCAAGGCTGATGGCGCCAAGCACCACCTTGGTGATCCACACATAGTTCAGGCCCTCGGCGATCAGGGCCCAGCGCGTGGCCGTCGGACGGGGCTGGCGCGGCGGCGACGCGACAGCCATGAGCGCCACGAGGGAGGCGAGGCAAAGCGCGCCCGACACGACGAAAGCCGCAACGGGCGAGAGCGCCACCAAAAGCCCGCCTATCGCCGGACCGACGATGGTCGCCATCTGATTGCCCGCTGAATTGAGGACGATCGCGCGCGGGATCAGCCGGCGCTCGACCAGGGTCGGCGCGAGAGCGGCGCTGGCCGGCGTATAGAAGGCCCGGGCGCAGCCGAACAAAGCCGCGACGGCGTAGATCGGCCAGAGGGCCGTAAGCTCCCCATAAGCCATCGCGCTGAACAGGGCTGACGTTAAGAGCTGCAGGGCAAGGCCCGCCATCATGATCTTGCGCCGGTCGTAAATGTCCGCCGAATGGCCGGCGAAGAGGGTCAGGGCGAACATCGGCAGGAACTGCGCGAGGCCCAGCACGCCCACCGCCAGCGACGCTTGGGCGACCGACGCACTCTGGCGCGCGACCGCATAGACCTGCCAGGCGAGCGCGATGGCCTGGACCTGCACGCTGAGGCTGTTGCAGACCCGGCCAAGCCAGAACCAGACGTAAGAGCGCACCGCGAGAAGGTCTCGCAGCATGGCCGGATTTTGCAGGACCGCTTCCGCGGCGACGACGCCCGCGGGACTGATGTCGGGAGGTGAGGTGGACATGAAGGGCTTTCTCTTGGCGATCGCAGCCGCCAGAGGCAAGGCCGCCCGGCCGGCGCTCAGCCGTCGATCGGCTCGACCGCCGCGATCTCGATGCCGAAGCCCGCAAGCCCAACATAGGTGCGTGGATTATCGGTGCGCAGCCTGATCGACGAAACCCCGAGGTCGCGCAGGATCTGGGCGCCGAGGCCGATCTCCCGCCACTGCGTCTCACGCGCGTCGTCGGAGCCGGTCGCATGGGTCCCGCCGAGGTTCGCCGGCACTCCCGCCGAGCCGTCGCGCAGGTAGACGAGCGCGCCGCGCCCCTCCGCCTTGAAGCGGTTCAGAACCTTTGGGATAGCGCCGCCGCCGAAAATGTCGCTCAGGATATCGGCCCGATGCAGGCGCGCCGGCACGTTGCGCCCATCGCCGATCGCCCCATGCACGAAGGCGAAGTGCAGGACAGGATCGAACGGCGTGCGATAGGCGTAGCCCTGGAGCTCGCCGATCGGCGTCATGATCGGAAAGCAGGCGACACGCTCGACCAGCTTCTCCCGCGCCTGCCGGTAGGCGATGAGATCGGCGACCGAAATGCGCTTGATTCTGTGCTTCTCGGCGAAGGCCTCGACCTGCGGGCCGACCATCACGGTGCCGTCGTCGTTGGCGAGCTCGCAGATGACCGCGACCGGGGGAAGCCCCGCGAGCTTGCAAAGGTCGACCGCGGCCTCGGTATGGCCGGAGCGCATCAGCACGCCTCCGTCCTTGGCGACCAGCGGAAACACATGGCCGGGCCGGACGAAATCGCTCGCGCCCATATTGCGATTGGCGAGCGCGCGCACCGTGTTGGTGCGCTGTTCGGCCGAAATGCCCGTCGTCAATCCGTGGCGCACATCGACCGAGACGGTGAAGGCGGTGCCGAGCGGGGCGTCGTTGATCGCCACCATCGGGGCGAGATTCAACCGCCGCGCGTCCTCGCTGGTCAGCGGAACGCAGACGATGCCGCAGCAGTTGCGGATGATGAAGGCCATCTTCTCCGTGGTGCAAAGCGAAGCGGCGACGATCAGGTCGCCCTCGTTCTCGCGATCGTCGTCGTCGGTGACAGCCACGATCTCGCCACGAGCGAAAGCCTCGATGGCGTCGGCGACGGGATTGAGCATGTCGAATCCATAGGGCGCGGGGGGCGTGGCGGCGAGAAAATCGTTCGGCGTGACGGCGCCCGACGTCTCGGCGACGATCCGCTCGGCGGTTTCGCGGGAGAGCCACGATCCGTGTTCGCGACAGATCAGCGTCACCGCGCCGGGCGAGACGCCGATGCGGCGGGCGAAATCCGTGCGGGTAACCTGATGGCGCTTAAGCCAGTCGCCGAGCTTCATGGCAGCTAAATAGTGTCAGGGCTGATTTAGTGCAACTCAAGCGATAAAACGTCCGGAAGTCCCGCTTAACAAGCCGGAAGGTCTCCCAGCAAGTTCGAGCCGGTGTAGCCCTGCGACGGCCCGGACTTCGGCCCGCATTCCACCCTAAGTGACCTTAACCAGCATCTTGCCGAAGTTCCCGCCGCGCAGCAGCTCGACCAGCGCTTGCGGGGCGTTTTCGAGACCGTCGTGGATGGTCTCGCGCCACTTGAGCTTCTTGGCGGCGGCGAGAGAGACCAGTTCGCCGATCGCCTTCGGCCACAGGTCCATATGGTCCGAGACGATGAACCCTTCCATCTTGAAGCGCTTGACGAGGAAGAGCCGCATGTCGGGCCCCGGCGTCGGCTCGCCTTCATAAGAGGCGATGAGGCCGCAGACCGCGACCCGGGCGAAATCGTTGATCCGCCGCATCGCCTGGCGGAACGGTTCGCCGCCCACATTCTCGAACAGCCCGTCGACGCCGTCCGGCAGCGCCGTCTTCAGTTCTTCGGCGAAGTTCGGAGACTTGTGATCGACCCAGGCGTCATAGCCGAGCTCCTTGGCGGCATAGGCGCATTTCTCCGGGCCGCCGGCAATGCCGACGGTCCGCGCGCCGGCGAGCTTGGCGAGCTGCCCCACCACCGAACCGACCGCGCCGGTCGCCGCGGACACCAGCACCGTTTCCCCCGCTTTCGGCGCGATGATCCTGTTCAGGCCGTACCAGGCGGTGACGCCAGGCATGCCGAGCGGGCCGAGATAGGCCTGGATCGGGACCGCTTTGGCGTCCACCACTCTCAGCATCGCGCCGTCGCTCAGCGAATAACGCTGCCAGCCGCCCATGCCGACGACCGCGTCGCCCGGATGGAAGCGGGAATTGTTGGAGGCTTCGACGATTCCGACCGTCCCGCCGCCCATCACCGCGCCCACCTCCTGCGGCTTGGCGTAGGATTTCGCATCGCTCAGCCGCCCGCGCATGTAGGGGTCGAGCGACAGGAAGGTGTGCCGAACCAGCACCTCGCCTGGCCCCGGAGCGGGAACGGGCGTCTCGACGATGCGGAAGTTGGCCGGCGAGACCTTGTCCGTCGGCCGATGGTTGAGCAGAACCTGGAGATTGCCAGCCAAAGCGACTTCCTCTCTTGATCATTGTCGAGCCGGCTGTCCCCAGGATTTCAGCGAAAAAAACAGGAGCGACGCCGAAACGACGAACAAGCCGACATAGAACATCCAGCTCACAGCAAAATGCAAATCGGAAATCCACCACGACAACGAGAGCGATATCAGAGTGGTCAGGGCTGGGATCAGGAGAAAGAACATTGTGACGAAGCCGTTGTCGGCGCCGGTGACGCTGAGCGCGGTTTGATAGAGCACGCGACCCAGCGACGCGGCGACGATCGTGCCGGCCATCATCAGCAGGACCGGAAGGATCCGGCCGAAATCCAACTCGGAGCGCCAAACCAAGAACAATCCCACGGCGGGGATCAGGAGGAGAGCCGAGACTGCGAAATTCGCCGCGATTGCAGCCGACTCGTCGTATTTTGCGAACCATTTGCCGACCAGCGTTCCTCCCAACGCCGAGCAGATCGGCACGGGAATGGCGAAGAGCCAAGTCCCATGCATCGCGCTATCAGCCAATTGGCTTAAGTCCGGCCGGTTGACCTCGCCAACCTGGCTCCACGCGACGGCCATCGCGCCGAGAAACGCGCTTGCGAGGCAACCGAAGAAGATCGCGGGCGAGACTGGGATGGGCACCCTCGCTACGAGCAGCGCCACCAGGGCCGCGAAAAAGGGTTGGAGGTTGATGATCGCCGAGATGATGATCGGATGCGCGTTGCTCAGCGCGAGCTTGAACAGCAACAAACCGGTCATGCCGACAAGAAACAGAACGCCAAGCTTGCCGTAAGTTGCGCCATTCCCGAGCAGCAAAATCAGGTCACGGCGACTTCTCTCGCGCGACATCAAAAGCGGAATCGACGCCAACAGGGCGACTTGAGTGAGGAACACGAACTGCGTGACGGTGAGTCGCTTGGCCGCCAGAAAGGAAAACGGCTCTTGCACCGACAATAAGAGCGCGGTGACGACGGCGTAAATGCTTCCAAGCTTATAGCTTATTCGGCGTTTCGGCGGCGGCTGCATCTCGGCGGACCTGAATCACCGGCGCCGCAATATGGACTCCGCAGGATTTGGGGGTCCGAATATGGCGCCTTGGGTTGCGGGGTGGATGCTTCCGGGCCCCAGCCGGTCCGCTTGAAAAACGACAAACCTGGGCCGCGCGGTTTGAAAACGCGATTGCGGCGGCGACCTCAAAGGAACGATCAGCGCCGCGACGTGTTCCACGGCCAAAGTCTCTTTGCGCGCATCGGCGCGGCGCAGCAGCGCTCGAGCGCCCCCTGAGACGCCGCCCGAACCTTTGAGGCGCAGCTAAATCCGAAGGCTCTGCGTCTGGACGAAACATTCTTGCAGCATCGAGGTCGGTCAGCGCACTTGGGAAATATTCCCGTCAAATGACAGACAATCTCCTGCAACTCCCTTGCCTGGCGCCTGCCGCCGCGATTACTCTCTGCTCTGCCGAAAAATCGGCACAGGGAGAGGAAACGCACATGGATCGACGCCATTTTCTGCGTTCGGCTGCCGTCGCGGCTGCATCATCGGTCGCCGCCGTCCCCGCGCTCGCGCAAACCAACATCGCTGACCCGCCGGGCGCAATGCCCCCGCCGCGCGACTGGAACGATCCCTCGACCGCGATCTATCCCGATCCCGCCTTCGAGGTTTTCGACCCGCGCTTCGCCAAATACAGCGCCGGCACGACCGGCCTGGTGCGCATCTGGACCGGCGGCGTCTGGACCGAGGGGCCGGTATGGTTCGGCGACCAGCAGCGGCTGATCTTCAGCGACATCCCGAACGACCGGCTGATGGCGTACGACGTCTCGACCGGCAAAACGGAAGTCTTCCGCCAGCCGTCCAACTTCATCAACGGCAACACCCGCGACCGTCAGGGCCGCCTGGTCTCCTGCGAACAGGGCACGCGCCGCGTCACCCGCACCGAGTATGACGGGTCAATCACGACGCTCGCCGATAAGTTTAACGGCAAGCCGCTCAACTCGCCGAACGGTGTGATCGTCAAGTCCGACGACACGGTCTGGTTCACCGACCCGAGCTACGGCATCGGCGGCGACCACGAGGGGAATCGCGAGGAGGCGGAGCTGCCGCGGAATGTCTACCGGCTCGATCCGAAAAGCGGGAAAATGGATGTCGTCGTCGGCGACTTCAGCATGCCGAACGGGCTTTGCTTCTCGCCTGACGAGAAGAAGTTCTACGTCACCGACACGGGCGCGCTGGGCGGCGCTTTCAAGCAAACGATCATCCGCGTCTACGACGTGGACGACGACGGCAAGCTCTCCAATGGACGGCTGCTGCACGACTTCAAAGACGTGCCTCAGCCCTACATCGCCGATGACATCCGCGTGGATGAGGACGGCAACATCTGGGCGGCCGGTGGCTGGTCGCCAAACCGCGCCATGAACGGAGTGCGCGTGTTCGCGCCGGACGGCACGCCGCTCGGCGCGATCGTGGTGCCGGAAGTCGCCGCCAATCTCTGCTTCGGCGGCCACCACCACAACCGGCTGTTCATCTGCGCCAGCACCTCGGTCTATGCGATGGACGTGGGCACGCGCGGCGTCGAGCTGTAAGGCCCGCAGCGAGTGATCGCGACCCCCGGGTCAGGGGGAAGCGTACAGAGACAGAGGGCGGCGCTATTGGACAGTCGCCGCCGTCACCAGCACGAATCCGCGGGTCTTGTTGTCGTTCGCGGCGTCGGGGGTGTTCATGGCGGCGAATATGTCGGCCGCCTTCACCCAGACCGGCGGATATTTGTAGCGCGCGACGTCGAGGATGAGAAAGCGGTCGGCCTTTCCGTCATAGGCGGCGAGCGGCGAAATGTGGCCGCCGGTCTGCTCGCCGAGCGCCTTGCGCAAATAGTTGACGATCACGAAATGGCCGGGCTCACGGAGATATGCGCTGGCCAGCTTGCGGAACTCGTCGACCGAGCTGTCCGACGCATGATGGACTTCCGCCTTGACCGGCTGCGTGGCGAGAATCCCGCCGATCTGATCGAGCGTCATGCCTTGATGCGCCAGGGTCTCGCGCGGCAGAACGACGTCGGTCCGTTCGCTCAGCACGTTGTCCTGGGTGAAGGTGCGGTAGGGCTCGTATTCGGGAACGGCCGGCGCCGGGACACCTAAGCGCATTCAAGATCATGACGATGCTGGCGACGCCGCAATAGGCCTGCGTCTTCTGGGTCAGGAAGTTGCTGGCGAGCGGGAAATAAGCCTCATGCGCGTCGCTCTCGGCGAAATAGACCTCGCCGTCGTGGGTGCTGAATCCGGTCAGATTGTCGGGCAAGCGGCAAGGTGTCGGCGTGCGCGGGGGCGACGCAGAGCCCTATGATCAACGTCGCGCAGGCGACCCTGAGCTTCGACATGGATCCGTCCGCTCCCGGCGTTAAAACGACTCGCAAAATTCCCCCCAGTTCTTGCCCCCAGGAAAAAGTCGCCCACAGGGGCGAGGGACTCACTCCGGCGTGAAGATGTAGGCGCACGTCCCTCCCCTAACTCCGTTCTCCAGCATTCGAGCGCTCAGGCGCCGCACGGTCACGATATCCAGGCGACCGCCACAAGTCGCCGCATAGTTATAGATCGGCGTGTCGAAAACCATTCCCCGATCGGACGCGACGCGGTCGCAAGCATCCATGGTCCCCCGGTAGCATGCGATCAGCAATTCGTTATACGGCGCCGTCCAACCAGAGTCCGCCAGAGGCGGTTCGGTAGGGAAATACTCGTCTTCAGCCAAAGCTGTTCCGCTCAAAGCCGAGAGCGCAATGCAACACATGGTTGCGATCCGGGGGGCGACAAAGTTGCTACCGATCCGGTTCATGAATTTCCCCATGAGCACCCAATATCGACCTAGATGCTTTTCCGGGCAAGAAGCTACGTCCGTGGCCGCTCCTCACAACGTTCCGAACAGCTTGTCGAGCAGTCCCTTGTCGCGAGCCGCGGGCCCGCGGCCGGCATTCGGGATCTCGGCAGGCGGGAGCGGCCCGTCGTCAGCACCGCCGGGCGCTCCTCGGGGGCCAACGACTCTCGCCTGCGGCGTGAAGGCCTCGGGGCGGGGCGCGCCGGCTGCGGCGGACGTCCTCCGCGTCCGCCGGTTCCCATCTGGGAGCCGGTGAGGTTGAGCGGAGGCGCCGGCGAAGCGTCCGGGCTCTGCGCGTCGGCGCCGCGCCACGTCCCGACCGGCAGGCCGGCGACGGGCACGCCCTCGTGCGCGGCCTTCATGAACCGGCTCCAGATTTCGACCGGCAAATTGCCGCCCGACACTTTCTTGGTCGGCGAGTTGTCGTCGTTGCCGAGCCAGACTCCGGCGACCAGATAGCTCGTGTAGCCGAGGAACCAGGCGTCGCGCCAATCCTGGCTGGTCCCGGTTTTGCCGGCGGCCTGCCAGCCCGGCAGCTCGGCTTTGCGGGCGGTTCCGGTCAGCAACGTCTCCTGCATCATCTGGTTCATCATCGCGACATATTGCGGCTCGATGACGCGACCGAAACTCGCATTGCGCCGCGCGTAGAGCTGCTTGCCGTTCGCCGTGCGCACGCGCGCGATCACATGCGGCTGGACGCCCAGGCCGCCATTGGCGAAGGCGGCGTAGGCGGAGACCATTTCGAGCGGCGTCACGTCCGAGGAGCCGAGCGCGATCGAGGGCACGGGGTCGAGGTCGGAAGTAATGCCGAGCCGATGCGCGACCGCGACCACCGCCTTCGGCCCGACCTCCAGCCCGAAGCGCACGGCGACCGTATTGAGCGAGAGCGCCAGCGCCTTGGTGAGCGTCACCGGGCCGAAATATTCGCGCGAATAATTCTCCGGGCTCCAGCCTTTGACCGAGATTGGCGCGTCCTCGCGCACGGTGTCGGGTGTGAGACCTTTTTCCAGCGCCGCGAGATAGACGAAGGGCTTGAACGATGAGCCGGGCTGGCGCTTGGCTGCGACCGCGCGATTGAACTGGCTGTCGGCATAATTGCGTCCGCCGACCATCGCCTTGACCGCGCCATTGGGATCGAGCGCGACCAGCGCCCCCTGCTCGACGCCGAACTTCACGCCCTTCGCATTGAGTTCGTCGGTCAGCGCGCGCTCGGCCTCGGCCTGCATCTTCAGATTGATCGTGGTCGTCACCACGATGTCCTCGTCGATCGCGCCGACCGTGTCGTCGAGCGCGTCCATCACGTAGTCGGCGGCGTAGTTGATCGAGCCCGCGCTCTTGTCGTGCTTGACCTCCGCCGGATTGGCGAGCGCGGCCTTGGCCATCGCCTCGGTGATGTGGCCTTGATCGGCCATCGCGGTGATGACCTGGGCGGCGCGCTCGTTGGCGCCCTTGAGGTTGCGGTTGGGCGCAAGCCTGGTCGGCGACTTCATCAGTCCGGCGAGCAACGCGGCTTCCGACAGCGTCACGAATCGCGCGCTCTTGCCGAAATATTTCTGCGCCGCCGCTTCGACCCCATACGCGCCCGAGCCGAAGTAGACGCGGTTCAGATAGAGTTCGAGGATCTGATCCTTGGAGTAGCGGCGCTCGAGCCAAAACGCCAGGATCGCCTCCTGGATCTTGCGCGACAGGGTGCGCTCCCGGGTCAGGAACAGATTCTTGGCGAGCTGCTGGGTCAGTGTCGAGCCGCCCTCAATGCTGCCGCCGCCGATCACGTCGCGGATGAGCGCGCGCGAGACGCCAATCGGATCGACGCCGTTATGCTCGTAAAAGCGCCGGTCCTCGATGGCCACGAACGCCTTGGGCAAATAGGGCGGCAGGTCGATGAGCCTGACCGCGGGGCCGCCGGTGTCGCCGCGATTGGCGATGAGGGAGCCATCGTCGGACAGGATGGCGATATTTGGCGGCCGCTTGGGCACCGCGAGCTGGTCGATCGGCGGCAGCTGGCTCGCGTAATAGGCGAAAAGTCCGCCGAGGAACACGGCGCCCCAAACCGACAGCACCACGCCCCAATAGGCCAGGTGGCCGATGAGCGACCGGCGCCGCCTGCCGCGCTTCGAGCTCCCGGCCGATCGCGAGGGGGCGTTCTTTCTCTTGCGGCTGGTCGGCGGGCGGTCGGCGGGATCGGCGCGAAGATCGCCTCCGGCTGCGCCGCCGCGCGAATTGAGGCGCGGCTCGATCCGCGTCCGGGTTTTCTTGCGGCCTCGGCCGAACATCGCTGATCCCGCTCGCGGCGGCTCCTTGATGAAGGAGACTCGGGCGAAACGCGCCCCGCCAGGTCGCGGAGCGTAAGGCTCGCGGTTTAAGGGCCGGTAAAGCTTACGCCGGAATTGACGAAGGAGCGAAAATCGTTGGGTAACGGGCTACGGGGCGCGCTTCAGCTTGCGCCCCGGCTCTCGCCTTGGCAAGCTCGAATCAAGAAGGCCCCGGCGCGCCAACGTCGAGGCCCTCTGCCCTTCCCTTCCATAAGGAGGGGCGATCTACCGTAGACCCCGCCGTGGCGGCTTCCAAACCCGTCGCGGCGGCCCATCTCTTTGTAACACAGACGACGTCTCTGGCAACTGCCGCTAGCGAAGCTGCAAACCCAGAACACAGCCCGGCATGGCTCCGCTTATCCGCTCGGCGTGCAACAGCCTCTGAGCCAACGCTCCGATGGTTCCTTGACGAAGGTCGCTATCATCCGCAAGGAACGGTGACAAACGTGAAGCGCGCCCTTGCGCCGCCGTAAACGCCTTGGCAAGGTCCGCCCCCCTGCTCGCGGGGCGTAGGGCGTTTGCTTATCCGGGATTTTTTGCGATGAAGGTCACCATCGAGCGTTCGGTCCTGCTCAAGGCGCTTGGGCACGTGCACCGCATCGTCGAGCGGCGCAACACCATTCCGATCCTCGCCAACGTGCTGATCGAGGCCAAGGACGGAAAATTGGCGCTGAAGAGCACGGATCTTGACCTCGAGGCGTCCGAGCAGGTTTCCGCCGACGTCGCCCAGAATGGCGCGACGACGGTTCCAGCCCACGTGATCTACGATATCGTGCGCAAACTCCCGGACGGCGCGCAGGCGAGTCTCGAGACCACTGGCGACGCCGGACAGCTCGTCGTGCGCTCAGGACGGTCCCGCTTCACCTTGCAGGCCCTGCCCGCCTCCGATTTTCCCGATCTGACCTCGGGCGAGTTCAGCCATCGATTCGCGATCCCCGCCGCGGAGCTCAAGCGCCTGATCGAAAACACCCAGTTCGCTATTTCGACCGAGGAGACGCGGTATTACCTGAACGGAATCTACCTTCACACTGTCGACGTCGCAGGGGCGCCGATGCTGCGCGCGGTCGCGACCGACGGCCATCGTCTCGCGCGCGTCGAAACTGCCGCGCCAGAGGGGTCCGTAGGCATGCCCGGGATCATCGCCCCGCGCAAAGCGGTGAACGAAGTGCAGAAGCTCTTGGAAGACCTGAGCCAGGATGTGGCGATCGAGATTTCGACCGCCAAGGCTCGCTTTCAGTTCGGCGACGTGGTGCTGACGACGAAACTGATCGACGGCACCTTCCCCGACTATGCGCGCGTCATTCCGACCGGCAACGACAAGCGCCTCGTCGTCGACAAGGAGCCGTTCGAGAAGGCGGTCGACCGGGTGTCGACCCTCTCGTCCGAGCGCGGGCGGGCGATCAAGCTCGCGATCGCCGAGGGCAAGATGACGCTGTCGGTCAACAATCCCGATTCCGGTTCGGCCAGCGAAGAGATCGAGGCCGACTACGATTCCGCGCCGATCGATATCGGCTTCAACGCCCGCTATCTGCTCGACATCGTCGGCCAATTGTCGTCCGACACCGCCTTGATCCGCTTGGCCGATCCGGGCTCGCCGACCCTCATCCAGGATCGCGAGGGCGCGCCCGCGCTCTACGTGCTGATGCCGCTCAGGGTGTGAGCAGTTCACGCGGCCGCTTCGACCTCGTTCAGCGGGCGACCGCCCGTCCATACCTCGGTTACCTGAAGATTGTCAGTCAGATGCACGAGATCGGCGCGATAGCCCGGCTTGAGCTGGCCGATGCGATCGTCGGCGCGGAGCAGTCGCGCCGGGGTCAGCGTCGCCATCATCAGCGCGTCGGCGAGCGGGACCTTGAGCACGTTGACGACATAGTCGACGGCGTCGCGCATGGTGATCGCCGCGCCGGCGAGTGTGCCGTCTTCGGCGGTCAGTTTGTTTCCGATGCGCGTTATTCGCCGCCCTTGCAACTCGAAGACGTCCGGCCCGCCCGCGGCGGCGGGCATGGCGTCGGACACGAGTGCGACGCCATGCGGGCTCTTGGCGGCGATCGCAGGTCGGTAGGCTGCAGGATGCGCATGCTCGCCATCGGCGATGAGCCCGCAGACGACGCGTGGATCGGATAGCGCGGCGCCAACGACGCCAGGCGCACGCGAGGAGAGTTGGCTCATGGCGTTATAAAGATGGGTGACGGCGGTCGCACCGGCGTCGAAGACGCTCAGGGCTTCTTCTGCGCTCGCGTCCGAGTGGCCGAGGCTGACGACGATCCCGGCCTTCGCCAGCCGGGCGATGCGCTCGAGCGGGACCGAGACAGGGGCAAGCGTGGCGACCATTGCGCCTGCGCGCGCTTCAATCAGCGCGTCGGCGTCCTTCTCCTGCATCGGGCGAATGAATTCGGGTGGATGCGCGCCCTTGCGCTTGAGATCGATGAACGGCCCTTCGACATGGATTCCGAGCGCGCCGGGGACGCTTTTCTGCGCCTCGCGCGCGGCGGCGAGCGCTTGGGCGAGCACACGCGGCGCGTCGGTCACGACCGTCGGCAGGAAGCCGGTCACGCCAGCGCGCCGATGCGCGGTGGCGATCGCCGCGATCCCTTCTACGGTCGGCTCGGCGTTGAACATCACCCCGGCGCCGCCGTTGATCTGCCAATCTATGAAGCCCGTCGAGAGAACGCCACCGCCGAGATCCACTTGCTCGCCATCGCGGGGGCGGTCCTCAAAGCGAGTGAGCGCCTGGATCGAAGCACCTTCGACTACGAGCGCGCAATCGTCGTGCAGCCGTTCGCCGTCGAATAGGCGCGCCCCGTAGAGAACCTTCATTGCGTGGCTCCCCTTTGAGGCGCGATGACGCCGCCAACGAACCGGATCGCCCCGTCGGTCGCATCGTAGAGCGGCGCTTTAAGCTTCGCGGCGATATCCGCATCGAGATAGGGACGCAAGGCTTCGCCCACGCCTCCGACCAGCGCCACTCGTTCGGCGCCAAGCGCGATCACGCCGCACGCGAGCGTGGCGATCGCGCGCGCGGCGGCTTGAGCGATCTCCCGCGCGACCGGATCACGGCTCGCCGCGCGTTCGAACACGCGCGGCGCGAAGGCGCCAAAATCTCCCGGTTTCGCCTCAAGCGCCCAATTCATCATCGCCACCGGATCGCCGCCGAATTCGGCCCAGATGTCGTCGGTCAGCGCGCTTGCCGGCGCAAGGCCGTCATAGGCCCGCATTGCAGAACGCAGGGCCTCGAGGCCGATATGGGAGCCCGATCCGTCGTCGCCGAGCGCGAAGCCGCGTCCGCCGATGATTGTCTCTTTGCCTTGAACGCGCGCAATCGCCACCGAGCCAGTGCCGGCGATCACCAGCCCGCCGTCCGCGCCCGCGTGCGCGCCGATGCAGGCGGTGGCAGCGTCGTTCGCGGCGCGCACGAGCCGAAAGCCGGGAAAAGCCGCAGCGACTCGGGTGGCGTCGCTCCCGTCCTTCAACCCGGCGAGCCCAAGGCCGATCGCGATTCGCCCTGAATCAGCGTCGCCGAGCCCAGCCTTGCGCAGGACCTCCTCGACAAGCGCGCGCAGGACGGCGATCGCGGCGGCGAAATCGACATGGATGTTCGCCGCCGCGCCGCTCGCCTCGGCGAGCAACTCGCCCTCCCCGTCGCGCAGGCGCGCGCGGCACCGGGTGGCGCCGCCATCGACTCCGAGAGTGAGCGGCGCGCTGGTCACGCCGCTTCGCCCTCCTCCAATCCGTCGAGCATCACCGTGGCGACGACGCGCAGCGCGTCCGCGGCTCCGGCCGATGTGAGCCGCCTTTCGCTCGCCCCTTGCGGAGCCTGCTCCGGCGTCACTGGCAAATGCACACAGACGGCGGGGATCGCCGACCTCTTGTCGCGGAGATATTGCAAGGCCCCGAAGTAGAGGTGGTTGCAGACATACGCGCCGGCGTTCCTCGATACTCTCGCCTGAATTCCCTTTTCGTTAATGGCTCGCGCTATCGTCCTGACCGGCGCCGTCGCCTCCAGCCAATCGGGCGCGGCGCGGGAGATCCTGAGCCCTCTTCGCAGGGCCCCGTCATTGTCCAGCGCGCTGGCGTCGTCAAGATTGCGCGCGAATCGCTCGACACAGACGACGCCGCGGCGCGCAGCCTGACCGGTCATCAGAAGCGCATCCGGTCGAAGCGTCTCGATCGCGCTGATGAGTTTCTTCACCGAGGCTTCGTAGGCGCAGGGCAGCAACCGCGCCGCCGCCACGGCGTCGCCGTGGCGCCAGCCCTCGAGCTTTTGCGCCGCCTCCCAAGAGGCGTTGATCGTCTCGCCGCCGAACGGCTCGAAGCCGGTGACAAGGATTGTGCGCGCCGCGCTCGACAAGGTCAGGAGAACAAGCTGCCGCGGTCGGCGAGACGGCGCACATGAACGTCCGCGTCGCCGTAGGCCGTGTCGATCATCGTCAAGCGCTTGAACAGATGGCCGCCCTTATATTCGTAGGTCATGGCGATGCCGCCGTGCATTTGCACCGCCTGCTGGCCGATGAACTTGGCCGAGCGGCCAATTTGCGCTTTTACGGCCGACATCGTCTTGGCGCGCTCGGCTACATTCTCTTCGTCCGCCATCATCGTCGCCAAATACATCATGCTGCGAGCCTGTTCGAGCGCCACTGTCATATCGGCGGCGCGATGCTGCAGCGCCTGGAAGGAGCCGATCGTGACGCCGAACTGCTTGCGCGTCTTGAGATAGTCAACCGTCATCGCCAGCGCCTCGGACATTGCGCCGACGGCTTCTGCGGCGAGCGCCGCGATCGTCTCGTCGACCGCGCGCTCGATCGCCGGCAGCGCGCCGTCCGGGGAGCCCAAAATGTCATGCGGCGCGACGCGGACATCGGCGAAGCTGATCTCCGCCGCCCGCTGACCGTCCTGGGTCGGATAGCCGCGCCGGCTAACGCCGGGAGCGCTCGCGTCAACAAGGAAGAGGCCGACGCCGTCGCGGTCGCGGCGCTCGCCCTTCACGCGGCCTGAGACAATCAGTCGATCGGCGCTGTCGCCCTGGCCGACGAGCGTTTTTTCGCCGTTCAGCACGTATCCGCCACCCCCGTCCTTGACCGCGCTGAGACCCACATCGTTGAGATCGAATCCCGACTGTTTTTCCATATGGGCGAAGCTCAGCTTGAGATCGCCCGCGGCGATCGCGCCGATCAGTTCCTCCCGCTGCTTGTCGCTTGTCCCGTGTTTCAACAAGGCGCCGCACAGGACAACGGTTTGAAGGTAGGGCTCGAGCGCCAGCGCCTTGCCGAATTGCTCCATCACGATCATGGTCTCGACCGCGCCGCCGCCGAAGCCGCCGTCGGCTTCAGCAAAGGGTGCGCCCAGGAGACCCATCTCGGCATAGTCGCGCCACAGGGCTTCGCTCCATCCCTGGCGACTCGCTTGATAGGCCTTGCGGGCCTCGAACCCGTAACGGTCCTTCATCAGCCGCGCGACATTGTCTCGCAGCAGCTCCTGTTCGGGGCTGAGCTCGAAGTCCATCCGTCTCAGAGCCCCAGTATCGCCTTGGCGATGATGCCGCGCTGAATTTCGTTCGATCCGCCATAGATCGAGACCTTGCGATTGTTGAAGTAAATCGGCGCCAGCGGCGCCGCCCAGTCCGGGCCGACCGGCGGTTCGTTGCTCATGTCGTCGGGGTCTTGATAGGGCAGAGCGTAAGGTCCGACGACCTCCATCAGAAGATCGGTCGTCGCCTGCTGGATCTCCGAGCCCTTGATTTTGAGCACCGAGGAGGCGGGATCGGGCTTGCCCGCGTTGTTGCGGTTCGAGATCACGCGCATCTGCGTCATTTCGAGCGCTTTCAGCTCCACTTCCACTTCGGCAAGCTTGGCGCGGAAGAAGGGATCTTCGATCTTCGGCCCCGAGCCGTAGACTGGGATCGAGGCGAGCTGGCGCACCCGGTCCAGACGCGCTTTCGAGACCCCGACGCGGGCGATGCCATTGCGCTCGTTGGCGAGCAGGAACTTGGCGTAGTCCCAGCCCTTGTTTTCTTCGCCGACAAGCGCGTCGGCGGGAACGCGGACGTCGTCGAGGAAAACCTCGTTGACCTCGTGGCCGCCGTCGATCGTCTGGATTGGCTTGACCGTAATCCCCGGCGTCTTCATGTCGACGAGGAAGAACGAAATGCCTTCCTGCTTTTTCGCCTGCGCGTTGGTGCGGGCGAGAACGAAAATCCAGTCGGCGTATTGCGCCATGGTGGTCCAGGTCTTCTGGCCCGAGATCACCCAATTATCCTTGTCGCACCGGGCGGTTGTCCTCAAGCTCGCGAGGTCCGATCCCGCGCCGGGCTCGGAGAAACCCTGGCACCACCAGTCGCTGAGATCGATGATGCGCGGCAGGAACCGCTGTTTCTGCGCCTTGGAGCCAAACGTATAGATCACCGGGCCAACCATGCTGACGCCAAACGCCACCGGCTCGGGCGCGTTGCCGCGCTGCGTCTCATCGAGAAAGATCGATAGTTTAACCGGGCTCCATCCGGCGCCGCCCCATGCCGTCGGCCAATGCGGCGCGCCCCAGCCTTTGGCGGCGAGGATGCGCGTCCAGCGCACATAGTCGTCCCTGGAGAGGCGGCGGCCGGCGACCGTCTTCTCGCGGATCGAGGCCGGCAGGTTGTCGCGCACGAAGGCGCGAACTTCGGCGCGAAATGCAAGCTCGTCTTCGGTCAATCGAAGGTCCATGGGGATCGCCTCCCGTGTCACGGCGCGCCCGAAGTGGGCTTAAGCGCGGGACTTGCGCCTTGCCGCCCAATGTCGGGCCTTAGCCCAACGCCGTCAACACATTCGAAGTTGGGTCGGAACCGGCAGGCCCTCATCGGGCCGGCGATAGCCCGTCCGGAAGGACGGGCGTCCTTCCGGACGCCCTTTGCGCCGGCCCCCTTCTCCCAGTGGGAGAAGGGGTTCACGGCGCCGACGCTCCCCTCTCCCTTTGGAAGAGGGTCGGGGTAAGGGCGGGCCGCAATAGGACCTCGCGTGAGCCGCAAGACGTCCCTTTTATTGTCAAGGTCATACTTTCGCGGCATTTTGAACTGCGATGGTCGCCGAATTGTTCTTGCGACAGCTCGTCCAAGTGGAGTGGAAGTCACTTTCCCGTGCGCACTATCCTGACCATCGTCGCGGTCGTGCTCGTCGCCGTGATGTCGGTTGCGCTGGTCGCGCCGTACTTCATCGACTGGACCGCGCAGCGCGGTGAGATCGAGGCGCGGCTCAGCGCCATCACGGGAGCGAACGTCTCCCTGACCGGACCTGTCGAACTCAGGCTGCTGCCGACGCCCTATCTTGCGTTGGGCGAAGGCTTGGTCAGCGCGCCAGGTCCGGACGGGGCGAAGCTCTCGTTCGCCTCGGCGCGGCTGGAGCTCGAGCTGGTCAAGCTTCCGAGTGGGCAGCTCCGGTTCTCCGACATTCGTCTCGAGAAGCCCGTTCTGACCCTCACGCGGGGTCTCGACGGCGCGCTCAAACTGCCGCCGCTGCGCATGGCGGGGCTCCACTCGACCGGGTTTGACCGCCTCAGCGTGCAAGATGGGCGGGTGAAGATCGTCGGCGCCGCGGCCGGAGCTGAAATTTCCGGCGTCGAGATCGACGCGGCCGCGCCGTCGCTCGACGGACCCGCGCATCTCAGTGGACAATTCTCCGGCCCGGACAATGCTCCTGTCGTTTTCAGGCTCGCCTCGGAAAAACCAGGACCGGAAGGGACGCCGCTCCGCCTTTCGGTGGACGCCGGTCCGAGCTGGCCCGCCGCCGAATTCGACGGCGCGCTCCAGGGCGACCCCGCCGCCGGGATTGGCGGCCTTCGGTTCGCCGGCGCAGCCACGTTAGCAGGAACGGCGCCCGGCGAGGATGCGCCAACCCCGTGGCGGGTCATCGGGCCTGTGACCGTCGATCTCGACCAGGCGACCATTCGACAGGCGGAGTTTCGTCTTGGACCAGAGGAACGAGGGATCAGGGCGGATGGAGACGCTACCCTCACGTTTGGTTCGCCCGCCCGAATCAGCATCGCGCTCAAGGCCAAACAGGTCAATTTCGACTCGCTCATGCGCCGCAAGGGCGAGGATGGGGTCGCGCCCGCGCGCGCTGTGACCTTGATTACGCGCATTGTATCGGCGGCGCTTCAGGGCCGGGAGAGCCAGGCGGCGATCGATGCGCAGGTCTTGGCTCAGCCGATCATCCTTGGGGCGCAGACGCTGCCCGACGCAAGCGCGACGCTGAAGGCTGCGCCCGGCTTGCCCATCAATCTCACTTTGAACCTTGGCCTCCCAGGGCAAAGCCGTCTGCGCGCGGACGGAGACCTCGAGACCAGCGCGGAGGCCAAGTTCCGCGGCGACGTTGCTTTCGAAAGCGCTGACTTCGCTCTGCTGCGCGACTGGGCCGCTCTTGGCGCGCCGCCGGCTGCGGCCAAAGTCGCCGCTTTCGCCGATGCGCTCCCTTATCGCAGCGCATCGCTATCGGCCTCGGTCGAAGCGTCGCCGACTGGATTTTCGGGACGCAATATCAAGCTGACGCTGGACCGCTCGACGCTGGCGGGCGCGCTGGCCTTCAAGGGGCCCGACGGGGGTCAAGCAGGTCGCCTCGATGTGGATCTCGCCAGCGATTTGCTCGACGTCGACGGGTTGCCGAGCCTCACGTCGACGAATTTGATCGGCGATCTCGACCTCTCGCTTTCGCTGAGAGCGGGATCGCTGCACATCGCCCGCGTTGGCGAAGCGCAGATCGACAGCGGCTCGTTGGCGCTGAATGTGACAAAGACCGGGCCGAATGTTGCGGTCAAGCGCTTGAGCGTGGCCGGCCTGGATGGGGCCTCTTTCGATATCGAGGGCGCGATCGGACCCGACTCGACCGCGGCGACGGGTCGCTTGCGGGCTGATCGGCTGCGCGATTTCGCCGTGCTGGTTTCGCGTCTGGCGCCCGGCGATTGGAGCCGGATGCTGGTCGAGCGCGCGGGCGAGCTTTCGCCGGCGGCGCTCACCTTTGGCGCTCATGGCGGAGCAGCCGACGCTGGTGGCGTTCCCGCCATCGATTCGCTCAGGGCCAATGGATCGGCGGGCGAAACGCAGTTCTCAGTCACCCTCGATCCTCGGCCGAACGACACCGGGCGCGCTCTTACGGTCAGCCTCGATTCGCCAAATTCCGGCGCCCTGTTGCGTCAGCTTGGTGTGCACACGCCAATTTCGGGAGGCGGCCGCGCGCACATTGCGGTGAATGCGAACGGGGGGTGGGAGAAGGGTTACGACGTCGATGCGACCTCGCAGTTCGCCGGCGCCGACCTGGCGTGGCGCGGCCGCTTCCTGCCTGCGGCCGTGGGGGACGACGCCAAACTGTTTGGGTCCGCGAAGGCCAAGTCGCCGAATCTCGCCCCGCTTGCCGTCGCTCTTGGCCTTGCGCCCCCTAATGGCGGCGCGCTCGGTCCCTCCGATATTGGGTTCGATGCGACCTTGCGCGGCGATCGATGGAGTTTCTCGCGGCTCGCGGCGACGATTGCCGGGGTCAAGGCGAGCGGCGACCTCACTTATCAGCCTTTGAAGCCGCTTGAGGCGTTTCCTGAGGCGAGCGCCGATATCGCTCGCGCCCGAGAGGCGGTTGGCTCCGGAACAGCTCTTGCGATTCCGCCGCCGGCGGAGATCGAGGGCCAGCTGACGGTCGAACGCATGCCGCTCGGCGGCGTCCTGGCGCTCGCGCTCGGACCGCCGCAGCCGGGTCGGAGCGCAACGCGCTGGTCGGACGTGAGGTTCGCGCCCGCGCCGCTGCGCCCCCCGTCCGTCGCCGTAAAGCTTAAGGTCGGAACTCTCGACCTGACGGACGCTCTGACGGCGCGCGAGTTCGCGACGACGCTCCGCTTTGACAAGGGACGGCTCGATCTTGACGAGCTCGCGATGCGGATCGCAGGCGGCGGCGCCTCCGGCCATGTGACGCTGCGCCGCGACGCGGACAATGTGACTCTGGCGGGCGTCTTGGCCCTCGATTCGGTCGCGCTCGATCGAACGGGATTCTCAGGCCGCATCGGCGGCGCGCTCGATTTTGCTTCGACCGGACGGAGCCCCGCGGCGCTGATCAACGGCCTCGCCGGCTCGGGGACCGTGACCTTCGCTGGCGCGGCGCTCGCGCGAAGCGACCCCACCGCCCTCGATCGTGTGGTCGCCAAGGCTCAGACCCCCGACGCGCCATTGGATGAGACCAATATCGCCTTCGCCTTCGGCAACGAACTCAATCGCGCGCCGCTGGCGATCCCCGACGGGTCGGCACCGCTTTCCCTCAGTGCGGGAGTTATGAAGATTGGCCCGATCAAGATGCCGCAGGGACAAGGGGGCGATGCGCTGAGCGCGGATTTCGATTTGCGCACCCTGACGACACAGGCGCGCTTCACGCTCACCGCATCGGCCAGCGATTTGAAGTTCTGGTCCGGGCCGGCGCCGAGCGCGGCGGTGACGGTCGACAATGCGTTGGAGGCGCCGAAGCGGCAGATCGACGTCAGCTCCCTTTCCGCCGCGCTCGCCGCCCAGGCGATTGCGCGCGAGACCGATCGCATCTCAACGATGGAAGCCGACATACGCGAGCGCGCCTTCTTCAACCGGCGTCTCAAGGGCGAGCGGTTCATGGATCGAAGGCGGCAAGAGATCCAGGACTGGGAAGTCGAACAAGCGCGGCTGAAAGGGCAAGCCGAACACCTGCGCTCGCTCGAGGAAGCGGAGAAAGCGGCCGAGGCCGAGGCGGCGAAGAGGGCGGCGGAAGCCGCTGCTGCGGACAAAGCCGCAGCTCAGAAAATCGAGGAGGAGAAGGGCGCGGCGGACAATGTCGACCCGACGAAAGCCAGCGAAGGCGGGAAGCCGACAAAGGCGCCGTTCGCGCCCGCTCCTGCGCCGAAGAGCGACCAACTCGGCGCCAACGGGCCCAGCTCCGCGGCCCCGACGCCCCCGCCCAGGCCCAAGGGGCGCCCGACGCAAGTCGACCCGGCGCCAGGCGGGCTCTACTGATCGGACCGAACGGCGTTGTCGACCGGCGCCCGAGACGACCCGGCGCCTTCGGCCTCGAGCACGAACACTCGGATGGCCGATGACAGATTGGCGCCGCCGCGCGAGGCGTCGACCATCGCCGCCAGCCGATTGAGGGAGAGCCCACGCTCCGCCGCGATGCCGCGCAGGCGGCGCCAAAATGCATCCTCAAGGGAGATGCTGGTGCGATGTCCTGCGATGACCAGCGAGCGCTTGACGACGCGCGCGTTTCCGCTGTCAGTCGCCATCGGGCTGTGTGAGGCGCCGCGCGTCCAGGCTGGCCTCGGCGAGCGCTCGCTCGCTCTCGACGAGACGCTTCTCGGCCTTGGAGCGGCCGAAGACAGCGCGATTCTGAACCGCATCCGCCTGCTGACGCTCGCGCTTCTTCAGCTTTCGCACTCGGCGCAGGTTGACGATCTCGCTCAAAGCGTGCCTCGGCTATTTCTTGCGGAAGGCGTCGATCGACACGACCTTCGTTTCGTCCGCGCGCTCCGCGGACTTCTCGGAGTTTTGCGCGGGCTTCGCGGGCGGGGCCGGCTGGGCGGGCGCCTTGACCGGCGCCAGCTTCGCCGGGGCGGGCCGGGAAGTCGGTTCCTTGTGTTCCGCTGCCGGCGCGGGGCTCGACGCCGGCTCCGACAGGCGCGGCTCGAGCTTGAATCCGAACGGGACTGACGGATCGGTGAAGCCGGTGATCGAGTCGAACGGCACGATCAAACGCTCGGGCTTACGGGAGAAGTTCAGACTGACCTCGAATGCGTCCGGGGTGACGACGAGGTCCCAGAACTCGTGCTGGAGGATGATCGACATTTCGTCGGGGAAGCGGCTCTTGACCGCGGCCGGCGCGACGACGCCCGGCGCGTGGGTCTTGAACGCGATATTGAAATGGTGCTCGCCGACGAGCCCGTTGCGCGCCGCGTCGGCAAGAACCTTGCGCACCACGGAGCGCAGAGCGTCCTGCACCAGAAGGTCGTAGCGGATGAGATCGGTCGCCATGAGGAATGAGTTCGCGCGGGAGGCAAGAACTAGCTGACCATCCGGGGCATTGCAATCTGCGGCGCGAACCGGGCGGCCAACATTAAGATGAAGTGGAGGCTTCTGTTGCCAGGCGCCTCCGGACCCCGCCTAGAAGTGCAAACCCCTAGGACTTGATTCCCAGTACCAGCGCTGCATTACGCAGCGAGGGCCACCGGAGCATAGTTGTCATTCGCAACTATAGGTTTGACCCGATAACGGCGGTATCATGCCGAGCGAAAGATCACCCTTTGGGTCCCCCGTCGAACCTATTTCGCCCCCGCCGAAACCCGCTTCCCATGAGCGGGCTTGGGTGGAGGCGCCGGGTACCGCCCCCGGGTCCGAAAGACTTATTCCGATGCCCATTTATCGCCGTAGCCGCCCTCGCGGACGGCGTTTGGAATATAGGGCCTGAGGGCCGGTCTGGGAAGGGGCGGTCGAACTTAACGGGCTGAGAGAGGCGCGACGCAAAAATGTCACGCTCCTAGGACATGCTCGAAATGTCGGCGGCCCAAGGGAGGCGCAGGTGGCGACAAAAGCCGATTTCACCCCGGATGAATGGAAGCTCCTGCTGCAAAGCCCGCTCATCGCGGGCGTCGCCGTCTCCGCCGCCGATCCGAGCGGCCTCCTTGGAATGTTGAGGGAAAGCATGGCGAGCGCGCGGGCCCTCATTCAAGCCAAAACCGACCCGAACGCGGACGCGCTCGTCAAGGCGGTCGGAAGCGAATTTGAGACGTCAGAAGGTCGCGGCCTCGCTCAGGACGGGGTGAAGACGGCGATCACCGGGGCCAACACCCCGGCCGAGATCGTTTCGAAGGCCGTCGACGCCCTAAAGGCGGCGTCCGCCCTGCTCGACGCCAAGGGAGGGCTGGACGCCGCGCCGTTCAAGACCTGGCTTGCCGAAATCGCCAAGTCGGTCGCCGAGGCCGCGCCGGAAGGCGGCTTCCTCGGCTTCGGCGGGACTCAGGTGAGCGAAACGGAAAAGGCGACGGTCGCTCAGATCTCGGCGGCGCTCGGCGTCCCGGCGCCGGCGGTCTAGGGTAGTCTGGCGCTTTGCTGGGCGGCGGTAACTGGACTCGGAACTTGTTCGGAGGTCGGCGCTTTATGGTGAGAAGCGCCTTTCACGAAGGGGGAGACACATGGCGGGACCAGAGCCTGACAAGCCAGCCGGTGAGGACTTTTCCAAATCGCTGAAGCAATTGGAGGAGGAGTCGAACGAGCTCAAGGCCAAGATCGAGCAAGAAAGACGGGCACATGACATGCCCATCAACGCCCAGCTTAGCGATCCCAAATGGGAAGAGAAAGCCAAAGACGGCCGCTTCGATCGTCCTGAGAACGAGGACGAGGAATAGGCCGCGCCCGGAAGATTTTTGAACTCAAGGGAGCTTCTCACAATTGACGTTCTGGGGGGTGGCCGGATTCTGTGGGCTGGATGGATGGTGGCGGATGAGAGTGCGGGGTCTTGCAGCCGGGGGCCTGTTCGATCGCCCCGCGGAGCGCCCGCCGGCGCGTTTCTCTGGCCTGCCGGACGAGCCCGCTCTCTTCATCCACCGCCAGAGGCGCCTTGTAGCCGAAATGGGCCGTCTTGCGCTTCATAGTCACCCGCGCGTCCGGATCGCGCGGGTTCATGCCGTTGTCGCCATAGGGGTGGACGCTTGACTGCGGCGCCGATCGGCGTCGCGTCCACCAGCGTGCCGCGCTTGGTTCGGCGAGTCCCATTGCCGGCTCAATATCCACAGGACGCAGCGCGAAAGGGCGAACGGCGGCTTTACCCAAAGCCGGAAGGAAAGGAGCCTCAGAACCCCTCCGGCTTTCCCACCACGGTCGTATGCAGCGAGCCGTCGCCGAACGCGCGATGCGCGGCGCGCTTGACGCTCGCCATCGTCACCGCGCCGATCTCGCGGTTGCGCTCGACGAGCCACTCCGGCGGGCGGCGCTCGAGCTGGATGTGGACGAGCTGCGAGGCGATCTTGGCGGAAGTGTCGAAGCGCAGCGGATAGGAGCCGATGAGATAGGTCTTGCCCTTCTCCAGTTCCTCTTGCGTGAGCCCGTTCAGCGCAACGTCGCGGATTTCGGCCGATGCGACGTCGAAGGATTCGCGCGCCCGCTCGTTCTTGGTCGTCGTGCCGCCATAGAAATAGGCGCCGTGCTCGAGGGAATAGAAGCTGCCGAACACCGTATAGGCGAGGCCGCGCTTCTCGCGCACCTCGCGGAACAGGCGCGAGGTCATGTTGCCCGACCCGCCGAGCACGTGGGCGGCGACAATGCTGGCGATAAAGTCCGGATCGTCGCGCTTGAGCGCCGGCCGGCCGAAGCGGATCGTCGATTGCGGCACGTCGAGATCGATCCGGTCGATTGAGCCCAAGCCGGCGAAAGCGACCTCGGGGACAGGCTTGAGATCGCTCTTGGCCGGCAGATCGGCGAACGCCTTGTCGACCAGCGCCGCCGCGTCCTTTTCGTCGATCGCGCCGACGACCGCGATCAACAGCTGATCGCGCGCAATCCCGCGCTTGGCGGCCTTGACGAGGTCGGCCCGCTCGATACGGGCGAGCGTTTCGAGGGTCCCGCTGGCCGCCTGGCCGTAAGGGTGATGGGGGAACGACTTTTCCTTCCAGTTGCGGTTCGCGAGGGTCCCCGGATCGTTGGCGTCGTGGCGAAGCCGCGCGTTCATATGCTCGCGCACGCGCTCGAACGGCTCCTCGTCGAACCGGGGCGCGTGGACCGCGAGGCGCAAGAGCTCAGCGGCGCGGTCGAGGTTCTTGGTGAGCGTGCGCATGCGCCCGCTCCAATGATCACGGTCGCACTGGAAAGAGATTTCGACCGCTTTCTCGTCGAGAGCGCGGTGAAACGCCTGGGAATCGAGGTCGCCCGCGCCCTCGTCGAGTAGCGCCGACATCAGCGCGCCCAAGCCCGCCTTCTCCGGCGGGTCCTGCGCCGCACCGCCGCGCATGGCGAATTCGAGCGAAACCAGCGGCACCGCATGGGAGGGAACGAGCCAAAACTTCAAACCGCGCGGGCTCGTGACGACGTCGACATTGACGGCGGAATGAGGGGGTGAAACGGGGAAGTGCTTTTGCATGAGCGTTTCCATAAGTTCGTCTTTTTGGCTCCGATGGGAGCAGGGAAGGTTGGAGCTCCCTCAGGCCGCCTCGGCGGCCAGAGGCATGAGATATCCGGTCACCGCGGGCTTATGATCGAGCCAGCGGCGCGCCGCGGCGATCACATCCTCGGCGCTGACCCGCTCGATCCTCGCCGGCCATTCCTCGACGTCGCGCAACGTCTGGCCGATCGCCAGCGACGAGCCGTACCAGCGCGCGAGGTCCGATTGGCTGTCGCGGGCGTAAATGGCGTCGGCGACCATTCGCGTCTTGGCGCGCTCCAAATCGCCGGCTTCGATTCCCTCACGCACGAATCTCGCGAGCGCCCGGTCGAAAGCCTTGTCGAGCATTTCGAGCGATACGCCTGGCGCTGGCGTCATGTTGACGATGAACCGGCTCTGGTCAACCGCCGCGCCATGGTAATAGGCCCAGGCGGAGACGGCGATCCGCTCCTCCATGACCAGCGTTCGATAGAGAAAACTCGTCTGTCCGCCGCCGAACAGATGGGCGAGCAATTCGAGCGCTTCGGCCTGGCCCTCGGGCGCGGTGCGGGCTGACGGCGCGAGATAATGCCGCTGCCACCCAGGCTGCTCGACCTTGTCGTCGGCGACCGTCACCAGCCGGTTGGCGACGGTCGGCGGCTCCATCGGGCGCACGCGCTCGGGCTTCGCTCCGCGCGGCTTGATCTTGCCGTAGGTCTCCTCGGCGAGTTTCCGCGCTTCCTCCGGTTCGACGTCGCCCGCCACCACCAGAATGGCGTTCTCGGGCGTATAAAAGCGCTTGTAGTAGGCGAGCGCGTCCTCGCGGTTCAGGCCTTCGATCTCATGCCCCCAGCCGATGACCGGGATCCCATAAGGATGATGGGTGAACAGCGCCGCCTGCACCGCTTCGCCAAGTTGGGCGCCGGGGTCGGTGTCGCAATGCATGCGCCGCTCCTCGAGCACGACGTCGCGCTCGGGCGCGACGATGTCGTCGGTCAGGATCAAACCGGTCATGCGGTCGGCTTCAAACGCCATGCAGGCCTTGAGATGCTGCTTGGCGATCTGCTGGAAATAGGCGGTGAAATCGTTGCCGGTGAAGGCGTTCTCCATCCCGCCGACCTCGGAGACGAATTCCGAGAACGCGCCCTTGGGGTGGCGGTTCGTGCCTTTGAACATCAGGTGTTCGAGGAAGTGCGCGATGCCGGATTTGCCCGCCGGATCGTCGGCCGCGCCGTTCCGGTACCAGACCATATGGGTGACGACAGGCGCGCGATGATCTGGAATGACCACGACGTCAAGGCCGTTGGCCAAGGTGAAATTCACGACATGCGGCGCGGAGGAAGTGGAAGACGTCATCGCGGTCCGATCAAAGTTGGCGAGCCCGCCCGGCCGGCCGCAAAAACGGCGCGATCATGACGGTCCTACGACATATAGCCCGCCTCGCGGCGTCTCGCTAGGCGGGCGGCGCGTCGCCGCTAGCGCGCCCGCGCCTCGAGCGCTTGCTTGATCTCGTCCAGCGTCTTCGGGTCCTCGATCGTCGCCGGGGTCGACCAGGGGTCCTGATCGGCGATCTTCTTCATCGTGCCGCGCAGGATCTTGCCGGAGCGGGTTTTTGGCAGGCGGGGCACCACGATCGCCATCTTGAAGGCGGCGACCGGGCCAATTCTGTCGCGCACCAGCTTGACAACCTCGGTCTCGATCTCTTGCGGAGGCCGGTTGACGCCGGATTTCAGCACCAGAAACCCGCACGGGCTCTCGCCTTTGATCTCGTCCTTGACGCCGAGCACCGCGCATTCGGCGACGTCCGGATGTGAGGCGACGACCTCCTCCATGCCGCCGGTCGACAAGCGATGGCCGGCGACGTTGATGATGTCGTCGGTCCGCCCGAGGATGGTGAGATAGCCGTCCTCGTCGATGAAGCCGGCGTCGGAGGTTTTGTAGTAACCGGGGAACTCGTTGAGGTAGCTCTCGCGCATCCGCTCGTCCTGGCGGTAGAGGGTCGGCAGGCAGCCGGGGGGCAGCGGAAGCTTGATGACAAGCGAACCCATCGTCCCGGCCGCCAGAGGCTTGGCCGCGTCGTCAACGACCTGAACGTCGTAGCCCGGCATTGGCACGCTCGGCGAGCCAAGCTTGATCGGCAGAATGCCCAAGCCGACCGGATTGGCGGCGATCGGCCAGCCGGTCTCGGTCTGCCACCAATGATCGACCACCGGGATGCCCAAAACCTTCTGCGCCCACGCGACCGTGTCCGGGTCGGCCCGCTCGCCGGCGAGGAACAACGTCCGCAGCGACGTGATGTCGTAGTTGTTGATGAGCTTGGCCTCAGGGTCCTCCTTGCGCACGGCGCGCAAGCCGGTCGGCGCGGTGAAGAACGCGGCGACCCTGTAGTCCTCGATCACCCGCCAATAGGCGCCGGCGTCCGGCGTCCCGATCGGTTTGCCCTCGTAAAGAACGCTGGCGCAGCCCTGCAGCAGCGGCCCGTAGACGATATAGGAATGGCCGACGACCCAGCCGATGTCGGAGCCGGTCCAAAAGGTCTCGCCGGGCTGGACGTCGTAGATCGCCGACATCGACCATTTCAGCGCAACCAGATAGCCGCCGATGTCGCGCACCACCCCCTTCGGGGTTCCGGTCGTCCCCGAGGTATAGAGAATGTAGAGCGGATCGGTTGCGGCGAGGTCGGCGCAAGGGGCTCTCTTGCCGGCGGTCCTGGCCGCAGAGACCAGCGCGGTCCAGTCGCGGTCGCGGGCGTGGTCCATTCCGGCTTTAATCTGCTGGCGCTGATAGACGACGCAGTCAGCCGGCTTGTGCGCGGCGAGGGCGATCGCAAGATCGAGGAGCGGCTTATATTCGACGATCCGGCCCGGCTCGACGCCACAGCTCGCTGTCAGGACGACCTTCGGCTCGGCGTCGTCGATGCGGATCGCCAGTTCCTTGGCGGCGAAGCCGCCGAACACCACCGAATGCACCGCGCCGATGCGCGCTGAGGCGAGCATGGCGACGATCGCCTCGGGAATCATCGGCATGTAGATGAGCACCCGGTCGCCCGCCTTAACCCCGAGATCGCTGAGCACGGCGCCGAGCGTCGCCGTCTCGTCGAGCAGTTCGCAATAGGTGACGGCGCGCTTGTTCGCTGTGACCGGACTGTCGTAATAGAACGCGATCTCACCGCCGCGGCCGGCCTCGACGTGCCGGTCGAGCGCATTGAAGCAGGCGTTCAAGCGCGCGTCGGGGAACCAGCGCCCGTAAACGCCCGCGTCGGGATCGAAAATACGCTCCGGCGGCCTTATCCACGCGATCTCGCGGGCCGCCTCCGCCCAGAAAGCTTGCGGATCGGCGCGCCAGCGATCATAGATCCGCCGATAGCCGCTGGTCATCGTTTCGCTCCCTCCGACGCCGAACTCCGGCGCGCGCGTTATCGCGCGGGGATAGTCGCGCCCCGAGCGTCCGAACGCAACGTCAGCGTAGGGGATGCGGGCTGCGCATCGCTCGGGCCGGCGGCGAGGGAAGAGGGTGAATGTCGGGCGAAACGCAATTCTACCTTGTGGCGATCCCGGCGGTGATCCTGTTGGGCCTGTCAAAGGGCGGGTTTTCGGGCTTGAGTTCATTGGCGATGCCGATGATGTCGCTGGTCGCCTCGCCAGTCAGGGCGGCGGCGATCGTGCTGCCGATCCTCCTCGTGCAGGACTGGGTGAGCGTATGGGCCTTCCGCCGCGACTTTTCGTCGCGGAACCTGGTCATCCTGACTCCGTCGGCAATCATCGGCGTCGCGGCCGGTTGGCTGCTGGCCGCACGGGTCAGCGAGGATGTCGTGCGTCTCGCCATTGGCGTGATCTCGATCGCCTTCGTGGCCTATATGTTGGACCGGGACCGGCTGGGTCGCGCTCCGGTCGAGCAGCCTGGCGTTCCAAGCGGGGTGCTGTGGGGTTCGCTTTCTGGCTTCACCAGCTTCATCAGCCACGCTGGGGCGCCGCCGTTTCAAGTCTACGTCATGCCTCAATATCTGGAGCCACGGATATTCGCGGGCACCGCGACGATTTTTTTCGCCGCCGTCAACCTGCTCAAAGTTCCAGGCTACTTTTTTCTCGGTCAGCTCAGCCGCGACAATCTGATCGTCTCCGCCGGGCTCGTGCCGGTCGCCGTCCTGTCGACCTTCGCCGGCGTCTGGCTCGTGCGGCGGGTATCCGCCGACCGATTCTACGCCGTCATCCTCACGCTCACGTTTCTGATCGGAGTCAAATTGACCTATGACGCCGTTTTGGCGCTTGCTTAAGGCGCGCTCCATGCACCGAAGCGCTTGTCCGCCTCGAAGCCCAACTCGAAAAGGTCGCCCATGAACGCCGTCAAGCCGGCCGCCCCTACTCATGGCCGCATCGCCGCGCAAGTTCCCGCCTTCGCGGTGATCGGCGTCATCGGGTATCTGGTTGACGCGACGACGACCTATGTCGGCGCCAAATATTTCGGCCTTTCGCCGGAGTTCGCCCGGCCGCCGGGCTTCATCCTCGCCACGATCGTCAATTTCGTCCTCAACCGGTCGATCACCTTCCGCCATGCGCGCTCGCCGTTGGTCGGCTCATTCGTCCGGTATTGCGGCGTCGCCTCGGTCGGACTCGCGGTCAACTACGCCGTCTATTCGGCTTGCGTCTTATTGGCCCCAAAAGCCGGGATCGCCGTCGCGCCGGCGATCCTGCCGCTGTTCGTCGCCGCCGGAAGCGGCGTGGCGATGATTCTGACCTTTGTCGGCTTTCGGTCCTTCGTCTTTCGGCCCTAACGATTGCCGATTTCTCTGGCCCAAAGCTTGCTGAGGCGCGCTATGATTGCGTCAGCGCCGTGGAGCTCCGCCTGATGTCCCTTTCGCCCTATGACCAAGACCTCGATCGCAATCCCGCCAATTTTCAGCCGCTGACGCCGCTAACCTTCCTTGAGCGCTCAGCCGCGGTGTTTCCGGACCGGCTCGCCATCGTTCACGGGGACCTGCGCCGCAGCTACCGTGAGTTCCACGCGCGAACGAAGAAGCTCGCCTCCGCCCTCGCCAAGCGGGGCTTCGCGCGGGGCGACACGATCGCGGTCATGCTCCCCAACACGCCCGCAATGCTCGAATGTCACTACGGCGTCCCAATGTGCGGCGCCGTCCTGAACGCGCTCAACATCCGCCTCGATGCGGCCTCGATCGCCTTCATGCTCGATCACGGGGAGGCCAAGGCGCTCATCGTCGACCGAGAATTCTCCGCCGTCATCGGCGCGGCGCTGAACCGCGCGAAGACCCGGCCCTTCGTCATCGACTACGACGACCCCGAATACGACGGCCCCGGGGAGCGGCTGGGGAGCCTCGACTACGAGGCGCTGATCGCCGAGGGCGACGAGGCTTACGAGCGCGTAGCGCCGGGCGACGAATGGGACGCGATCGCGCTCAACTACACCTCGGGCACGACGGGGGATCCCAAGGGCGTCGTTTATCACCACCGCGGCGCCAATCTGCTCGCCGCCGGCAATATCCTTACCGCCGACGTCGGCCGCCACCCGGTCTACCTCTGGACGCTGCCGATGTTCCATTGCAACGGCTGGTGCTTTCCCTGGTCGGTGAGCGTGAAGGCGGGGGTCCACGTCTGCTTGCGGCAGGTGCGCGCCAAGCCGATCTTCGACCTCATCGCCGAGCACAAGGTGACCCACATGTGCGGCGCGCCGATCGTCATGTCGATCCTGCTCAACGCGGGCGACGACGAGAAGCGGCCGCTGCCGCATATCGTGCGCTTCTTCACCGCCGCCGCCCCGCCGCCCGCATCCGTGCTCAAGGCGATGGGGGAGGCCGGCTTTGAGGTGACCCACCTCTATGGCTTGACGGAAGTCTATGGGCCGGCGGTGGTCAACGACTGGAAGGAGGAGTGGAACGCGCTCGATCACGACGCCCAAGCGCATCTCAAGGCGCGCCAGGGCGTTCGCTATCACGCGCTCGAGGCGCTCGAGGTCATGGACCCCGAGTGGATGCAGCCCGTGCCCGCCGACGGGGAAACGATGGGCGAAGTGATGTTCCGCGGCAATGTGGTGATGAAGGGCTATCTCAAGAACAAGGCGGCGACCGAGAAGGCGCTGGCCGGCGGCTGGTTCCATTCGGGCGACCTTGGCGTCAAGCACAAGGACGGCTATGTGCAGCTCAGGGACCGGTCGAAGGACATCATCATTTCCGGCGGAGAAAACATTTCGTCGATCGAGGTCGAGGACGCGCTGTTCGAGCATCCGGGCGTTCAGCTCGCCGCGGTGGTGGCGCGCGCGGACGACAAATGGGGCGAGACGCCGTGCGCCTTCGTCGAGATGAAGCCCGGCCATAGCGCGACCGCCGAGGAGCTGATCGAATGGTGCCGGGCGCGGCTTGCGCGCTACAAGTGCCCGCGCCACGTGGTCTTCGCCGAAATCCCCAAGACGTCGACCGGCAAGGTGCAGAAATTCGCGCTGCGCGAGCGCGCCAAGCTTGTTGAGGCGGAGCAAGGCTAGCTGATGCATTCCGACGCCTGGCCGCAATATTGTCGCGCCGCTCTCGTCCGGTCGGTCAGCGCCGCCGCGGCGCAGTTTCCTGGTCCCGGCGAAGAGACACCGAAACGGGTCCATGACGTACGCAAGACCCTGAAAGAAGCGCGCGCGACCGCGCGGCTCTTTCTTCATTGCCTCGGCGAGCCGGCTCGGGTGACGATTACGGCGCTGGCGGCGACGCGCCGCCAGATTGGGCGCGCGCGCGATCTCGACGTGATGGCGGCGCGACTCAAGCGCCTCGAGCCTCCACCCGAGGTCGCGGAGGCGCTGAGGGCGGCGATTGCGCGTGAGCGAGAGGCGGCTCAGCGCGCTCGGCGCGGCCTGTCGGCCAGCGCGCCCCGGGCGCGGCTCAACGCGATTGTCCGGCGCGTCGACGGATGGGACTTGAGCGCGCTCGGAACTGACGAAATTGTCGACGCGGTTGGGCGCACTTACAGGCAGGCGCAGCAGCGGGGTCTTCTCGCTTTCGAAAGCGAGGAGCCGACCGCGCTGCATGCGCTGCGCGCGCGTGTCGTTGATCTGCGCTACCAGCTCGCGCTTCTCTCCTGCGCGTGGCCTGAAGCGTTGAACGCGCAGGCCGAAGCCCTGAACGATCTTCGCGAGGCGCTCGGCGACTTCAACGACCTGCACGTGCTGGAAAAATTCGTGGCCGAACACGCCGATTTGTCGCCGCAAGCGCTGGAACAGCTTGGCGCCCGCATGGAGTCGAAGCAGCAAAAGCTTAAGCGGCGCGCCAAGGTTGAGTTCGAGCGGCTGTTCGCGGAAACGCCGAGCGCCTTTGCGACTCGCCTCGCCGCCTATCTCGCCCGTCCGGTGACCGAGCCTGAGGTCGCGTCGGACGAGCCGGTTGCGGCGAAGCCCGCCTCCGCCGCGTAGCAAGGCGCGTCACGCGGCGCGCCTGACCTCGATCGTCAGATGCGAAAGCGACCGGAAGCGCGCGAGCTTGGCGCGATAGTCGGCCTCGCCGCGCTCGGTCGGGGTGACGATCGACACCACCGCGCCAAGGTGTCCCGGACCCAGCCGCCAGAGATGCAGATCGGCGACGCGGTCGCCGTCGCTTTCAATCGCCCGGCGCAGATTGTCGGCCATCGCGCGGTCGGGGTTCATGTCGAGCAGCACCGCGCCGGTGTCGCGAATCAGCGCGGCCGACCAACTCGCTATGACCAAGGCGCCGATGAGGCCCGCCAGCGGATCCATCCACGCCCAGCCGAACAACCACGCAAGCGTGAGGCCGACAATGACCGCGACTGAAACGGCCGCGTCGGCCGCGACGTGGACGATGGCGGAGCGCATGTTGTTGTCGCGCGCCACCGCGCCCGGCGCATGTTGGTGCTCCTCGAATACAAGCGGGTGAGTCTCGCCATTGATCGTAACGGCGGCGTCGAAAGCGTGCGGCTCGGGAATTGCGTCGATCGATTCCAGAAATGCGCCACGATCGGCGAACGCAAAGACCCGCCGCGCGTTGTCCGGCCGCACGGTTTCGACCGAAACGGCCGACGCGGCCAGCGCCCGGCCGGATTCAGCCCAGAGCCGGAAGCGTGGCGGGACTCCGTCTTCAAACACCTCGAGGAGCACGGCGCCCTCCCGGGTCGTGATCCGCTTCGATTCGTCGTCATCGTCCCCGGAATGAGCTGCCCCACGATCGTGGGCGCGCCCGTGGGCGTGGCTGTGATCCGCCTGTCCGCCGCTCAGGATCCACGCGCTCGCAATATTGACGGCGAGGCCGCCGAAAGCGATCGGAATCGCTTGGGCGAAATGAATTGGCACGGGCGCGAACAGCCGGCTGACCGCCTCATAGCCGATCAGCAGCGCGATCATCGCCAGGACGATGGCGCTGGTGAAGCCGGCGAGATCGCCGAGCTTGCCGGTGCCGAAGGTGAAGCGCGGGTCGTCGGCGTAGCGGCGCGCGAAAGTATAGGCGAGCGCCGCCAGGAGCAGGGCGCCCGCGTGGGTGCTCATGTGCAGGCCGTCGGCGATGAGCGCAATCGAACCGAACATCCAGCCGCCGACGATTTCGAGCAGCATCATGGCGGCGCAGAGCCAGATGACGGCCCAAGTCCTCCGCTCGCTCTTTTCGTGGCCCTCGCCGAGGAAGACGTGGCTGTGGAACGATGCGTAGGCGGCGCTTTCGGTCTCGGCCATGGCGGCCCTCATCAGAGGTCGGCTCGCACGGCCAGCGCGCGCTCAACCGCCTCGACCAGGCCGCGATGCGGCCGTGCGCTATATAATACACCCCCAAGCCATGGGGCGGACTGCCGGGTCAGGCGCCGGCGCCCCGCGCCCCGACCAATAGCGCGACGCCGAACGCCAGCACCGCTAGCGCAGCGGCGAATTCGAATCCCCTCGCCACGAGCGCAAGCCGCGAATTTTGGCCCGCCGCGAGGCGCATCGCGGCCGACTTGGCGAACACCGCCATCCAGGCGAGCGCTCCCGTGGTCATGGCGGTGCCGATCGCCATGGCGAACGCGGCGGCGACTCCAGCCGAGAACAACCCTTGCGTCATGGCGAACACCAGCACCAGGATCGCCCCGGAGCAGGGACGGGCGCCCGCGGCGATCACCGTTCCGGCCGCCGCGCGCCATGAAAACGGGCCATTAACCTGAGCCGGATCGGGCATGTGCATGTGTCCGCATTCGTCCCAGGAGGCGTCCGCGGCGTCCGGCGACCCGGCGCGATAAGCCGCGGCCGAAAGGCTGAACGTGGGCCGCCGCCACGAGACGCCCGCGTAGGCCGGGGCCGAAGCCAATGCGCGGCGGCGACTCTTATGCTCATTCAAAGCCGCAATGAGGGCTCCGCCCTTGCGCCACACCAGCCAAGCGCCAATGGTCGCGATGCCGCAATAGCTCGCGAGGTCGATCCAATCGGCGGCCTGATTCATCTGCGAAGCGGTCGCTCTGAAGACAAATCCGGCCCCGCCGACGAGCGCGATCGCGATCAACGCCTGAAACAGCGCCGCCATCAGCGCCATTACCGCGCCGCGGACGAGCGACCTTTCGTTGGCCAGCATATAAGAGGCGAGCACCGCCTTGCCGTGTCCAGGCCCTGCGGCATGAACCACGCCATAGGCGACGCCAAGGCCGACCAAGCCCCAGGCAGCGCCGGGATTGCCGTTCAGCGCATGGACCTTGGCCGCGATCAGATGGGTGAGCCATGACTGCTCGGCCATGAGCCAGCCAGTGACGCCCCCAGCGCCTCCGCCTCCGCCCTCTCCGCCAGCGACTGCGAACGGGCGCTGTGAAAGTTGCGCCAGCGCGGCCGTGGCCGACGCGCCCCAAGTCGCACATCCAAGGCTGATCCGTTCGATTGCGCGCTTCGTCATGGGCACGCGACGATGGCGGCGCTCGCCATTTTGAAACCGAAATTGGTCCCGGGCGCGAGATTGGTGAAGAAGGATTCCGTCAGTTTCTGCTTGTCGTTCGCCTCGAGCGGTTTGGGCTTGGCGACCGTGGCCGTGCACCCCGACGGCGCGGACACCAGTTTCACCGGATCCTTGTCGTCGAATTCAAAATCGATGAAAAATTCCGGATCGGCGACGCGCAGGGTGAGGAACTTGGTCACGGGCGTCGGCGTTTTGAGCGGCAGGCTGACGTGGAACTCGACGAGATGGTCGGGCCGCTCCTGCATCCAATAGTCGGTCACCAAGCCGAAATCCACCGCCTTGCCGGCGATCTTCAAGGTCGTGAAATAACCGATTTCGGCCAGGCTGCCGGCATTCTCCTTGGCCAGCGGGGCGAACTGCGCCTTCTTGACGAGTTGGCCGACCGGCGCGAGGCCCTGGGTGGCGAACGACGAATACATCTCATCGAAAACCCAGTCATGAATCACCGCTGAAACCTTCCCATCGGGCGTGAACTCGATCTGGCTCTTGACGGTGATCCAGACGTGCGGATGCGCGCCCGCCGGCGCCGTTGTCGCCAAGCCGAACGCAAGGCCCAGCGCCGTGATTCGCCAATTCCGCCGTCGGCCGCCCATACCGAAACTTCCTTGCGGGCAAAGTGCGGCGACCAGATGGCGCGCGGCCTCACCCATGGTTGCGCGAATCTTAACGCGCTATGGTTCAGCGAATCTTAAGCCAATAGACGCAGTTTGCCGCAATGGCGCGTCGCGTTCGGCCTGTGTTGCTTGCATTTATTGCAGCTCTGTGTCTGACGAGCTGCGGATTCCTCGGCCGCCCCGAGCGGCCGGTCTGGCGCGCCCAGGCTGAAAACGCCTGCTTCGCACGCAAGCAGATCACCCTTTCCGACACCATCGTTGAGGCGGGAGAAATCGACGGTCCGGGGGTCTGCGGCATGACGCGCCCGCTGAAAGTCTCGGCGCTGGATAATGGCGCGATCGCGGTCGACAAGACGCTGACCATCGACTGCCCGATGATCCCGGCGCTGGAGGCCTGGCTCGACGCGATCGTCGAGCCCGACGCCCAGACCCGCTTCGGGCAGAGGGTCGCTACCGTGAAGGTGTTCGGCGCCTATAGCTGCCGGGGAATCGACAACATGCCGGGCGCCCGGCTCTCCGAGCATGCTTTCGGCAACGCCGTCGATGTCGCGGGCTTCACGCTCGCCGACGGCCGGGAGATCGACTTCGTCCGCGACTGGAAGACGACCGACACCCAGGAAGCCGCCTTCCTGCACGAAGTCCACGCGGGCGCCTGCCAATATTTCACCACCGTCCTGGGCCCCGGCGCGGACGTGTTCCACTACAACCACATCCATCTCGATCTCGCCAATCACGGCTCGACCGACACAGGCCCCCGTCGCATCTGCAAGCCGACGCCTGCGCCTGACCTTCTGCCGGCGCCTCAGCCCCGCGACGGCCTGCCGCCCGCGCCCGATATCGACGAGCCGCTCGACATCGCGCATCTGAGCGCGCCGGGCGCCGCCGCGGTTCCCAAAGACACTGCGCCGGGACCGGGCGATGGACCCGACGGCGCCTTGCCTCCGGCGCCGATCGGCGAAGCCGATCCCGCGCCGCCAATCCTGCCAGCCGGCGCCGGTCCGAGCGTCGACACGCAGCCGACGTCGTCGATCCGAGACCGCGACGAGTAGCGACGCCTCACATCGCCTTGGGGGCGGCCCAAGAGCGATCCGAGGCCACTCAATGGACGAAGGGTCTGGATTGTGGCTCAGCCTAGCCCGACCGCTCGCCAACTCGACCCGAGATTGGGGTTGACGGCCCCGCCGCCGACCAGATTGGTCCTGTTCATGTCCCAGATCGAGGTTTGGCCGCTTGTGTTTTGAAACAGGATGTCCGAACCGCCGCCGCCTGTTCCGATGGCGTGCCAACTCGATCCGGGATTGGGGCTGACGAGCCCGCCGCCGATTAAGCTGGTCCCGTCCATCTCCCAGATCGAGGCCTGGCCGCTGCTCTTGTTTTGAAACAGGATGTCGGAGAAGCCGTCCTTATTGAAGTCGCCGGTTCCGATCGCTTTCCAGCTCGGCCCGGGACTGGGGCTGACGGGGCCGCCACCGATTAAGTTGTTCCCGTGCATTTCCCAGATCGAGGCCTGGCCGGTGCTCGTATTCTGCCACAGGATGTCGGAATTGCCGTCCTTATTGAAATCGCCCGTTCCGATCGCTTTCCAGTTCGGCCCGGGACTGGGGCTGACGGGGCCGCCACCGATTAAGTTGTTCCCGTTTAAGTTGTTCCCGTGCATTTCCCAGATCGAGGCCTGGCCGGTGCTCGTATTCTGCCACAGGATGTCGGAATAGTGATCGTCATTGAAATCGCCCGTCCCGACGGCGCGCCAGTTCGGCCCGGGATTAGGGTTCACGGTCCCGCCGCCGAGTAAGGTGTTGCCGTTCATCTCCCAGATCGAGGCTTGGCCGGTGATCGCGTTCTGCCACAGAATGTCGGAATGGCCGTCGTCATTGAAGTCGCCCGCTCCGATCTCAGTCCAACTCGGACCGGGATTGGGGCTCACCGCCCCCCCGCCGACCGGGTTGTTCGCGGTCATGTCCCAAATCGAGGCCTGGCCGCTGCTCGTGTTCTGCCACAGGATCTCGCCATTGAAGCCGCCGGCCGGGGCCTCTGTCACTCCGAGCGCTGTCGTATCAATCTGTATATTCGTGGCCAGCTCGATCGTGCCGCCGATGGGGCCGCCTGACCGGAACAGCCCCTCGCTCGCGCCGTCGAAGGCGTAGAATTCGACGGCCCCGTTGACGACCACCAAGTCCTGGGGAGAGGACCCTTCGGAACCGGGGTCAATGTCCTTGACCATCACGGTTCCGGCCGCCGTCCCATCCGACTTCCACAATTCGGCGCCATCCGTGCCGTCGTCGGCGGAGAAGTAAAGCGTGCCGTTGACGTTCGTCATTGACGAGTTAAACAGCAGGGAGCTGCCTGAGCCAGGGTTGATGTCCTTGACCATCAATGTTCCTGCGGTGGTCCCGTCCGATTTCCACAATTCGGAGCCGTGTGTGCCGTCATCAGCTTCGAAGTAAACCGTGCCTTTGACGTTGGTCAGATCGAAGGCGAAGGAGTCGCCCGAGCCGGGGTTGATGTCCTTGACCATTAATGTTCCGGCGGCTGTCCCATCCGACTTCCACAATTCCGCGCCGTGGGCGCCGTCGCGGGCCAGGAAGTAAACCGCGCCATTGATGTTGGTGATACCATCGGGGAAGGAGGCGCCCGGGCCAGGGTTGATGTCCTTGACCATTACTGTTCCGGCGGTGGTCCCGTCCGACTTCCACAATTCGGAGCCGTGCGTGCCGTCGTCGGTGTTGAAATAGAACGTGCCGTTGACGTTGGTCCCCGCGCCAGGACTGTCCTTGAGCACTACCGTTCCGGCGGCGGTCCCGTCCGACATCCACAGCTCGTAGCCATGCGTACCGTCGTTGGCCTCGAAGTAGAGCGTGCCGTTGACGTTCGTCAACCCGGCAGGAAGAGAGTCAACTGAGCCAGGATCGATGTCCTTGACCATCAATGTTCCGGCCGCAGTCCCGTCCGATTTCCACAATTCGAAGCCGTGTGTGCCGTCATTCGCGTCGAAGTAGAGCGTGCCGTTGACGTTCACCAGACTGATGGGCTGGCCGCTGTTCGGGCCAGGAGCGATGTCCTTGACCATCAATGTTCCGGCTGCGGTCCCGTTCGACGTCCACAGCTCTTGCCCATGGACGCCATCGTCGACGCCGAAGAAGACCCGGCCGCCAATCGTCGTGAGATTAAAGATTGCATTGCTGCCCGACAAAGCGCTGCCGAACGAAGCGACGACATGTGTGCCCGGAACCGTACCGTCGGTAACCCACAATTGGTGGACACCGCCAGAAATTTTATCGAAATAGGAAAGCGCCATGATTGAAATTCCTCCCATCCTCCAGGATCACGGCGACACAACCGCTAACACTTTTTAAATAGGTAGCTTCCCCAGCGGCGCCTCAATATTAAGAGCGCGGGAGTCAATATTGTCAGTAGACCGAGTTTTAGAGGGTGACTGTGACGCGTGTCACATGGCGCGATAGGTTTGCTTAGGTAGAACTACCTATAGGTGCGCCGGTCAGTCCGAGATTTCGTTCATCTCGCGAGGTATTCTGTTGGTTCCGAAAGCGCTGGCGCGATGGCGCGCTGGAGTCGGCTTCGGTTCGGCCAACGGTCGGCGTGACGTGATGCCGCGCGGCCGCCCCTTGAGGCGAAGGGTCTGGGTCGTGCGTTGGTCAGGCGATCGGTCGCCCAACCCGGCCCAGGATTGGGGCTGACGGACCCGCCGGCAATCACGTTGAGTCCGTTCATTTCCCAGACCGCCGCCTGTCCATTGGCGTTCTGCCATAGGATGTCGGAATGGCTGTCGCCGTTGAAATCACCCGTCCCCATGGCGCGCCAGTTCGGCCCAGGATTGGCGCCAACGGCTCCGCCGGCAATCACGGTGGCCCCGTCCAATTCCCAGACCACCGCTTGGCCGTTGGCGTTCTGCAACAGAATGTCGGAATGCCCGTCACCATTGAAATCGCCCGTACCAATGGCGCGCCAGTTCGGGCCAGGATTGTTGCCGACGGTTCCGCCGCCGATCACATTGTTCCCGTTCATCTCCCAGATCGAGACCTGGCCGCTGCTCGTGTTCTGCCACAGGATGTCGGAATGGCCGTCGCCGTCGAAATCGCCGGTTCCGATCGCTTTCCAAGCAGGCCCCGGATTCGGGCTCACCGGCCCGCCGCCATTGGTTTGTTGCCGTTCATCTCCCAGATCGAGACCTGGCCGCTGGTTGTGTTCTGCCACAGGATGTCAGAGAGACCGTCGCCGTTGAAATCGCCCGTCCCGATCGCCTTCCAACTCGGTCCGGGATTGGAGCTGACCCCCCGCCACCGGCGATCACATTGGTCCCATTCATTTCCCAGATCGAGGCTTGGCCGGTGATCGTATTCTGCCACAGAATGTCGGCATATCCGTCTCCGTTGAAATCGCCAGACGCGACTTCAGTCCAACTTGGCCCAGGATTGTTGTCGACCCGGCTACCGCCCCCGGGAATCGGGTTGTTTCCGTCGACTTCCCAGATTGCCGCTTGACCGCTCGTGCTCTGCCACAGGATGTCGGAAAAGCCGTCGCCGTTGAAGTCGTCGTGCTGCGGGTTGAGCAGGATCGACGAAACCGTGTTGTTGTTGCCGGAACTGAAGTCGTTGACGGTGAAGATCGGGCGGTCGTTGGCGAGCGTTGCGGCATTGATGTCGAAAGTCGCGAGATTGCTGATCGTGACCGGCAATCCGACAAGATGTCCGGCGGCGCCAAAGCGTTGCACGCGATCCACGGCGGCCGCGATATCCTCCCAGGCGACCTCGAAACCGCCGTCCGGCAGCGCGGTGACGTCGTTCGACTGTTGCGTTCCGGCCTGGTTGAACTGGTTCACCAGGATGTCGCCCGCGCCCGGAACGACAGCGCCGCTCGCATTATAGACGGTCGCGCGGATGCCCTGGCTCGTGCCGCTCACGTCGCCGGCCGAGTCGGTCCAGGTCACGACAAAGCCCGCCAACGCAGCCACGTGCGGGTTTGTCTCGGTGGCGGTGCTGCCGGCGCCCGCGACGGTCGTCGGCGAGACGACATTTGCGCCGGTCCCCGTCTTGATCGTGAAGAAAGAATCGAGATCCGTCGCGCTGCCCAGGAACGGGCTCTCGAAAACACCGACAAAGTTGCCGTTTTTGAGCGTAGCCAGATCGGAGAGATCGCTCCGGTCGGTGTCGTCAAAGAGCGTTATCACTGGGCCGGCCACGCCGGCCGCGCTGACCGTCCGGGCCATGATATCCCACTTGGTCGTTGAGATCTGGAGCGTGTACGACACGACCAGACTGCCGTCGGCAAACGATGTCACCGATGGGTCGTTGGCGGTTGAGTTCGAGCCGTCGATCAGCAGCGGATTTTCAAGCCGGGTCAGCGATGCGTTCGTTCTGACGACATAAACGTCAAAATCGGGACCGTTGTTGAAATTGTCGGTAAACGCCGTCGCGGTTCCGTTTGCCTGCCCCTCGATCGGCAGCGCTACCGTAGCCGGCTGGGATGCGTTGAACGGGACTCCAAACGCATTGTTGAGGGGCAGGAGTGAGACATCACCGCCGATAGGATTGCCGAGCGCGTCGAAGTGTCGCCCGACAATGTCGGCGTGACCGGAGTTGAAATTGCCGCTGTCCCGCCAGATCGGGTAAAAGTCACCTAGCGCAGTTGCGGCGACGAGCCGCTATCCTGCTGGAAACCGTTGTCCCGTTGCGTTGTCAACAAACGCTCGGACGATCGATATGGTCATTGCGCTATCCTCCCGGCAATGTCACGACGCTCTCACCTCGATCGACCAGGCCCTCGCACTGGCGTATCTCGTTAGACCGAACGTTCAACGGTCACCGTGACGTGCACAGCTTGAATTGCGCCCAGCCGCGCGACCCGGCTAGGATGATCTAATTGCCGAACGAACTTGTCAATAGGTATGCTACCTATCAGTTGCATCGGCAAGATGGGCCGCGCCCCAGCGCGAGACGCCAACAGCGTCTGGCGAATGCGGCGAGGGAGTCGCCGCCCGACGCCTGACGTCAGGCGCAGAAGCCTGCGCAATCAAAACTCTGTGAAGCGGCGGAGGTTGGACGATCTACGATGCGCTTCATGCTAATGGAACAAGACTTTGAGTTTTCCCCCCGCCATAAGGACTGCTCTGTCGGGACTGAGACGTATCGTCTTGTTTCTGGGCTCGGCGGGCAAGTTCGAGTTTTGACTTGGTCATGCCGCAGATTATGTTTGGAATTAAATCTCGATGATAGGCGTTGTTAAGCTGGCGCTGAGCCGGCCCTACACCTTCGTCGTCATGGCCCTGTTGATCCTGATTTTCGGGGCGATGGCGGCCATTCGCACGCCGACCGACATTTTTCCCAATATCAAGATCCCGGTCATCGCGGCGGTCTGGGGCTATACCGGACTGCCGCCGGACGAGATGTCGGGACGCATGGTTTCTGTCTACGAACGGGTGCTGACAACCACGGTCAACGACATTGAACATATCGAGTCGCAGTCGATCGCCGGGTTCGGCATCGTCAAGATTTTTTTCCAGCCAGCCGTGGACGTCAATACTGCGAACGCTCAGGTCACCGCCATTTCCCAGACCATCCTGAAGCAGATGCCGCCCGGCGCCACGCCGCCGATCATCCTTAATTTCAGCGCCTCCAGCGTTCCGATTCTGCAGTTAGCCTTGTCCAGCAAGACGCTTTCCGAGCAGCGTCTCGGCGATCTTGCGCTCAATACGATTCGACCACAGCTCGTGACGGTGCCAGGGGCGGTCGTGCCCTATCCCTACGGGGGGAAAACGCGCCAGATGCAGATCGACCTCGATCAGCACGCGCTGCGCTCTTACGGACTGGCTGCTTCCGACGTCGTCAACGCGCTGACGGTGCAGAACCTGATCACGCCCGTCGGGACCGAGAAGATTGGTCGGTTTGAATTCACCATCAACCTAAACGATGCGCCAAAAAAGCTCGCGGAGTTCCGTGATCTGCCGATCAAGGCGGTCAATGGCACGGTGGTTTACATGCGCGACGTCGCGAACGTCCATGACGCCAATCCGCCTCAAACGAATGTGGTCACCCTCAACGGCGCCAAGGGCGTGCTTATGTCGATCCTCAAGGCGGGCTCGGCTTCAACCCTCGACATTATCGCCGGCATCAAGGCCAAACTACCCTACGTGATGCAGCTCCTTCCCGATGGAGTTGAACTTAAGCCTGTCGGCGACCAGTCTCTGTTCGTGCAAAACGCAGTGAACGGCGTGATCCACGAGGGCGTCATCGCCGCTGTGCTCACAGGCCTGATGATCCTCATCTTTCTCGGCAGTTGGCGATCCACCCTCATCATCACGATCTCGATTCCGCTCGCCATTCTCGCCTCGATCACCGCGCTCTCGGCGCTCGGCGAGACCATTAACATCATGACGCTCGGCGGTCTCGCGCTGGCCGTGGGCATCCTCGTCGATGACGCCACGGTCACGATCGAGAACATGAACTGGCATCTGGAGCGCGGAAAACCGATCGAGGCGGCCATTCTTGACGGCGCGAAGCAGATTGTGGTGCCAGCGACAGTGTCGCTGTTGTGCATCTGCGTCGCCTTCGTGCCGATGTTTGGGCTCGGCGGCGTCGCGGGCTATCTGTTCCGTCCGCTGGCCGAAGCGGTCGTCTTCGCGATGATCGCTTCCTACGTGCTCTCCCGCACGCTCGTGCCCACAATGGCTCATTTTCTGCTGCGCAATCAGACTCACACCCACGGGGCTGAAGGCGAGAAGCGTAAGTCGCGCAACCCTTTCACGCGGCTCCAGCGAGGCTTCGAACGAGGCTTTGAAGCCATTCGTCAGCGCTATATCGGGCTCTTGCATCTCGGGCTCCGCAAACGCATCTGGTTGATCGGCGGATTTCTCGCCGTTGCCGGACTTTCTTTCGGCCTTGCCCCCTTCCTCGGCTCGAACTTCTTCCCCAATCTCGATTCCGGCGAGATCAGGCTTCACGTGCGCGGGCAGACTGGGCTTCGGGTGGAAAGCATGACCGCGCTCTCCCAGAACATCGAGGCCGCGATCCGTAAAGTCATTCCCTTGGAGCAGCTCAGAAGCATCGTCGCCAACATTGGCCAACCGATTTCCGGCATCAATACGGCTTACGGCAACTCCGGCACGATCGGCACTGAGGATGCGGATTTGCTCATTACACTGAGCGAAGAGCACCCTCCAACACCAGATTATGTCCGCAAGTTGAGGAGCTCGCTTCCGTCGCTCTTTCCCGGCGTAACCTTCTCCTTCCTCCCCGCTGACATCGTCTCGCAAATTCTCAACTTCGGCTCGCCCGCGCCAATCGATGTCCAGATCGCGGGACCCAACCTTGAGGCAAACCACGCTTTCGCCAACAAAATGCTGGCCCGGATGCGAGGGGTCACAGGGCTTGCGGACGGACGCATCCAACAGGCGTTCCGGCAACCAACCCTCAACGTCGCCTTCAACCGGACAATGGCGAGCCTCGTCGGTCTCAACGAGCAGAGCGCGGCGAACAGCATGCTGGAGACGCTGGCCGGAAGCGCGCAGACCAATCCGATATATTGGCTCAATCCAGATAATCAGATTTCTTATCCGGTCTCGATCCAGACGCCGCAATTCTCGATGGACAATCTGGAAGACCTGCGCGGCGTTCCATTGACCGCGAGCGGACAGTCACAACTACTTGGCGGCCTCGCCACCTTCGAGCCGACCGCAGGTCATGCGGTCATCTCGCACTATAATATCCAGCCGGTCATCGACATCTACGCGACGCCGGTCGACCGCGACTTGGGCGCCGTCGCCGGCGACGTGAGCAAGGTCATTGCCGACATGCAGCCTGAGCTTCCCCGCGGCGCGCAGCTTGCGATGCGGGGTCAGGTCGCGACCATGCAGTCGGCCTATCAGCAGCTCTTCATCGGCATCGCATTTGCGATCGTGCTCATCTATCTGCTGATCGTCGTCAATTTTCAGTCGTGGCTTGACCCCTTAGTGATCGTGCTAGCGTTGCCAACGGCGCTCGCCGGCATCGTCTGGATGCTGTTCCTCACCAATACGACCCTGTCGGTTCCCGCGCTGACCGGGGCGATCATGTGCATGGGCGTCGCCACGGCGAACTCAATTCTGGTGATCAGCTTCGCGCGTGAGCAGCTCGCGGGTGGGCAAAACGCGTTCCAGTCCGCGCTTCTCGCCGGCGCGACGCGATTCCGGCCGGTGATCATGACGGCGCTCGCTATGATCATCGGCATGGCACCAATGGCGATCGAACCTGGCCAGAACGCTCCCCTCGGACGGGCGGTGATCGGCGGTCTGATTTTTGCTACGTCAGCAACGCTCTTTTTCGTCCCGGCCCTGTTCAGCCTCATCCATGCTCGCGCCCACGCGCCGGTCAGGGCGCAATCCGCTCACGCCTTGACGCCAGCGGAATGAGAATGGTCCAGCATCTGCGTTCTCAATAGACGCCTCAAGACTTCCGGAGCGAGGAATGTCGTCGGAAGAATTGCCGCCCGACCAAATAAAGGAGCCGAAGCCGCTTCGGCTCCTGCTTTTCGGCGTTGTTGTGATCGCGGCGGCGGCGGCGGCAGTCTTCATGGGCGTGAGGGGCCGGGCGAGCGCTGACCAGGAGGTGGCGCAACGAACCGCCGAGGAGGCCATTCCTCCTGTCGACGTAATCTTTCCCACCCGGGGCGTGACGGCCAAGGACCTTGTTCTTCCAGGCGATATCGAAGCCTTCAGACTCGGCCCCGATCTATGCCCGAGCCAGCGGTTATGTTTCGGGCTGGTATAAGGACATCGGCGCTAAGGTGAAAAAGGGCGACAAACTTGCCGACATAGATACGCCAGAACTCGATCAGCAATACGCGCAAGCCAAGGCGGATCTCGCCAACGCCGTAGCCAACTCGAAACTTGCGGACGTCACGGCCGAGCGCTACCACACTCTCGTCAAGCAGTCCTACGTCTCCAAGCAGCAAGACGATCAGGGCACCGCCGACGCCGCTGCAAAAGCTGCGGCCGTCGAGTCCGCCCAGGCCAATCTCTCCAGAGTTGACTCGCTCGTTGGCTTCAAAACGCTGGTCGCGCCGTTCGATGGCGTGGTGACGCAGCGCGCCATCGAACTCGGTCAGTTGATCACCGCAGGTGGGACCGCCGGCAACGCCTTGTTCCAGGTCGCCGACCTGCATCGGGTGCGCGTGTACGTGCGGGTGCCGCAGGCCTATATCGATTTTCTGACACCTGGGGTCACGGCGTCGCTTCGAATGCCGCAATATCCCGGCCAGGACTTCGCCGCGACGCTGGTCACGACCTCAAACGCGATCGCGCATGATTCGCGTACTGCCCTCGTCCAGCTGCAGGCGGACAATGCGGAAGGCAAGCTTTGGCCGGGAACCTTTACCGAGGTTCACTTCCACATCGAAGCTAATCCCAAAGCACTGAGCATCCCGACCACAGCCTTGATGTTCGGGGAGCACGGCATCCAGGTCGCGACTGTCGACGCCAACGAGACCATTCAGTTCAAAAACGTGCAAGTCGGCCAGGACATCGGCTCCAATGTCGAAATCCTCTCAGGACTGTCCGAGAACGACCGGATCATCAACTCGCCGCTCGAGTCTCTGAGCAACGGCGGCCGGGTGCGGGTTGTTAAAGAGAAGCGCGACGAAATTCTGCCGAAGACCGCGGAAAAAGAATCTTTGAATGCTGGGGGTCCAGCGGGCCGGACAGATCGATAGAATGAATTGGCCCCGCCGGCCTTTCCAAGGATGAAGCCGCGGCGTGCGACCGCCGCGTCACGTACGACAGGAGCTTCATCTTCGGCGCTATGCACCGACTTCTGATATCGTCCCGGCTTTCCAAGATACTGATGGATTCGTCCGCGTTCGACGCCCAGAGTGGCGCAATCCCCCGTCGCGAATCATGCCGATCTCAAGCATCAGGAGAAGCGGCTCGTCCTCAACCGCGAGCATCACCGGTTTTTGGGGGAAGGGTGCAACGCAACGCCTTTCCGCGCCGACCCAAGGGCGAACGTTTCTGGCGACCGACAGCGTCCTTCAACCTCCAGCGCGAGACTTTCGATCCGCCAGATCGATAATAGCTTTGCTCGCGATCAGCGAGCGACTTCCCCCAATGGGACCGAACGTGGAACAATATGAGATGTGGATAGTCCACATGCATGCGCCTTGCATTGGACGGTCTCGATGATCGGCTGAGGCGGTCGAGCATCGGCGCGGCAGGCTTGACGACGATACGGTGGGCGCAGCCCTCGCATGAGTTGGTCAGCGACAATTTGACCAGCGGGCGGACCGGCGGGTACCCGTCTTCTTCACACGGTCTCGCGTCGACCCTCGGGGGGACCAATCCCCATATTCGCAGCGAAGCCGTTGCGGCGATCGGTCAGCCCGTCGGGCGCAGGGCGGATGAAAGGAAATAGTTATGCCTCGGTCAACGGCGCTGAGGTCTCGTCGCCGGTAGCGCGACCGAGGCGCTCGCGCTTGCGAAGGAAAGCAGCCTCTTCGCAGAGCTCTTTCGGGCGAGCTGTAAAATTCGCGTGCGCGAGGCTGAGGACAAGGAGCCGATCGAACCTGGGGTCGCCTATTTCGCCCCGCACGACTATCATCTGCTGGTTGAGGCCGATAGACGCCTGTCGCTGTCGGGCGAGGAGCCGGTCCTGTACTCGCGCCCTTCGATTGACGTCCTGTTTGAAAGCGCAGCGGACGCTTACAGCGGCGGTCTCATCGGCGTGGTGCTTACCGGAGCCCACAGCGATGGCGCGGTCGGCCTAAAGGCTGTGGTCGAGGCAGGCGGCGTCGCGATTGTGCAAAATCCGAAAGGCGCCGATGCGCCCGCGATGCCGGAAGCGGCCATTGCATCCTGCCCCGAGGCCCGTGTCCTGCCGTTGAATGAGATTGCCGTATATCTGCGGGAGATTGGCGCTCGATGACGTCCGAGGTCGGACCTGTCTATTTTCTGCTCGTCGACGATCTTGAGGAGAACCTTCTCTCGCTCGAGGGCCTCCTGCGTCGCGATGGGCTCGTATAGTTGAAAGCCCGCTCGGGAACTCAGGGGTTGGAGCTACTGCTGCAATATGACGTCGCGCTCGCCATTCTCGATGTTCAGATGCCTGAATTGGACGGGTACGAGCTCGCCGAACTCATGCGCGGAACTGAGCGAACGCGCCGCGTGCCGATCATCTTTGTCACCGCCGGAGCGGCTGATCGTCAACGCCGGTTTCGGCGGTCGATTTCCTCAACAAGCCAATCGAGCCGGATACCCTGCGCAGCAAGGCCAACGTGTTCTTCGAGCTCTACCAACAACGTCATCAGATCGCCGCTCAACGCGACGAGCTGAAAGCCTATGCCGACGCTCTGACGGAGGCGGACAGGCGCAAGGACGAATTTCTCGCGATCCTCGCCAATGAATTGCGGAATCCTCTCTCGCCGATCCGAAACGGGTTGGACATTCTGCGGGCGTCTCCAACCGCGCCGAAAGCGGAATAGATCCGCGACATGATGGATCGACAGCTCTCCATCTCGTGCGGCTGGTCGATGATCTCCTGGACGTGTCGAGGGTGAGCCAAGGCAAGGTCGAACTCCGGAAGGAGCAGATCGCATTGAGCGAGCTCCTCAAGACCGCAGTCGAAGCGAACGACCCACTCATCAACGTGGGGCGCCACCAACTCATTCTTGACCTACCGGACGCAGATTTCTGGCTCGACGCTGACCTCACGCGACCTTCTCAGGTCGTCAGCAACCTTCTGAACAACGCCGCGAAATATACTCCCGAGGGCGGCAGGATCGCTCTTTCGGCGCGACGTGACCGAGACGGGGTCTTGATAAGCGTTTCCGACAACGGGATCGGCATACCTGCCGACATGCTGCCGCGGGTTTTCGATCTTTTCACTCAGTTCGCGACAACCTGGACCGCTCACGCGGCGGGCTCGGAATTGGCCTCGCGCTCGTGAAGCAGCTAGTCGAGATGCATGCGGGGACAATCGTCGCCGAAAGCGCCGGGCCGGGCAAAGGCAGTTCGTTCCGGCTGCGCTTGCCGGTCGTGGAGGCCGCGCCAGCCCCGTCCGTCGCCGCCGAACCTCCTTCGCCCGTCTCGCGGCAGGAGCCTAAGCTGGAGGTTTTGGTCGTGGACGACAATTTCGACGTCGCGCAGACTACGGGCTGGATGATTGAGGCCATTGGCCATGACTACCGGCTGGTTTATGAAAGCGAGTTCACCGTCCAGACCGACCCGACGCGATCTTGCTCGACATCAACATGCCCGGCATGGACGGCTACGCCATCTGCAGGGCGCTTCGCGAGCAGGCGGTCTTCGAAGATACGGTGATTATTGCGCAGACCGGATGGGGTCAAACCCAAGACCGCGCGTCGACTGGGGAATCAGGATTTGACCACCATCTCACAAAGCCGGTGAATATGGACCGTCTTGAACAAGTGTTGACCGGTATCCTCTTAGAGCGCCGTATCAGTCACGTCGGCGCCTGATGGAGCGATTGCGACTAACGCCTGGTCGCGAAGCTCGTAGCAAGATGGCCAATTTGGGTGAACAATAGCGACGCGCCAAAGCGTTCGGGGCTTGCGGGATCGTGCGAATTCCGCGAGTTTCAGTGAGACGGGTGAGTGTCCGCTCGACCAATGAAAAAGCGAAGGGAGGAACGTATGAAGTTTAACAGACGATCCGTGAATGTGGGGCTCGCTACGGGTCTCGCGACGTCCATGCTTCCCCGCGTTGCGCGCGCTGCCGACACTCTAAAAATCGGCATGGTGCTTCCGGCCACCGGTCCAGCAGCCGCCGTCGGCGGGTACGCGCTAGCCGGCGCCAAGATCGCGCTCGATCGCGTCAACAAATCCGGCGGGGCGTTGGGAAAACAGCTCGAGCTTATCACCGAGGACGACCAGACGACCAATCCTGGGGCCGTGCTCGCCTTTTCCAAGCTCGCGGCGGAGCCGGACATCATCGCCTTCCTTGGCCCGGTCCGTTCGACGCAAAATCACGCAATCGCCAACGATGTGCTCAAGACCGCCAAGCCATTCTGCTTTGGCGGCACCGATCCCAAGCTGACGAAGATGGGCAATCCCTGGTTCATCCGGTTCCGGCCGAACGACACATATTCCGCCCGCGTGATCGCCTCCTACGGGATCGAGACCCTCGGCAAGAAGAACTGGGCGCTCGTCCATTCCACTGACGCCTTTGGCACGAGCGCCAACAATCTGCTGGCCGCCGCGATCGCTAAGCTCGGCGCCAAGGTCGCCATTGATCAAGGCTATCCCAACCAGAGCCAGGATTTCACGCCGGTCGTGCTCGCCATCAAGTCCTCGGGCGCCGATGTCATCGGCTCTTATTTCACTTACGAAAATGATCAGGCCATTTTTGCCCGACAGCTGAAGCAGCTTGGCATCACGATCCCTTGGGTTGGGTCGCCCACGACCGTCGCCGCTGCGACGTTGAAGCTTGCCGGCCCGGCGCTTTGGGGCACCTACGCCATCACCGACTACGCTGCGGATTCCTCGCCGGAGGCTAAGGAATTCGCCAAGCTCTACGCCGCCGTCTCGAGCGCCCAGCCTGACCTCCAGAGCGCGTGGCCGTATGACGCGATCGGCGTTTTGTCCACCGCCATCAGCAAGGCCGGCTCGACCGACCCAGGAAAAATCCGCGACGCGCTTTTATCTACGAAGGGCTACAAAGGCGCGGAAGGCGAATACAACTTCGATCAGTTTGGCGATGGCCTGCACGGCTACAACATCGTGCGCAACGACAAGGGAACCATCGTTTTCGACAAGCACATCGAATTCACGGACTGACCGGCTGCCCCCTACAGGCGGCGGGGCCGCCCGCCGCCTGTAGGCCAACGCGAGGGTCTTCTCTCGAGGCGCCAACGCCGATGGATTTCTTTCTGCAGTTGCTCTTCACCGGAATCGGGATCGGCGCGGTCTACGCCCTCGTCGCCCTAGGGTTTGTCCTCATTTTTCGCGCGACCAGCGTTGTCAACTTTGCGCAAGGCGAGTTTTCGATGGTCGCAGCCTATATGATGGTCGTGTTCGCCGTCGACCTGGGCTGGCCCTATTGGCTCGCGTTCTTGATTTCGATTGCGGGGATGGCGCTGCTCGGCGCGATCTTCAATCTGACCGTCTATTATCCGCTGCGCAACCGCACCTTCCTGCCGGTGCTGATCTCCACAATTGGAGCTTCGATTTTTCTCTCCAACAGCGTTCTCGCGGTCTACGGTCCCCAACCCCAAGTGCTGCCCGGCTGGCTTGAAACGCCGGGGTTTCAGCTCGGGCCCATCTATCTCGACGGCCAATATCTGATTATCATCGGCGTGACGCTGGCGCTTGTCGCATTCCAATATTGGCTGTTCGAACGCACCCTGCTCGGCAAAAAACTCCAAGCAACAAGCCAGGATAAGGAGATGGCGACGCTGCTTGGTATTCCCGTCGCCGGCATGATTATGATCACTTTCATCTACAGCGCGGTGCTTGGTGGAATCGCCGGTATTCTGGTGGCGCCGGTGCTGTTCGTTTCAATCCAGATGGGGCCAACGATTGCGCTGAAAGCCTTCGCCGCGACGATTATCGGCGGATTTGGCGATGTGGCGGGAGCGATCCTCGGCGGCTTCGCGATCGGCGTCATCGAAACCTTCGGCGCCGCCTATATCTCCGTGCCGTTTAAGGACGCCTTCGCCTTCCTGGTGCTCATCCTGTTCCTCATCGTGAGACCGCAAGGGATCTTCGGCGAGCGGGTCGCAGAAAAAGCCTGAGATGAGCTCCTCCGCGACCGGACAACTTGTCTACGCGGTGGCAGCTGCCGCTCTGGTTGCGCTCGTCGCAACCGTCAAGACCGACGGCTATGTCGCCAACATCCTGATGCAAGCGGCGACTTACGCGATTGCGGTTTTCGGCCTGTCGATCGTGCTCGGACTGTGCGGCCAGATCAATCTCGCGCAGGCGGCGTTTTTCGCGCTCGGCGCCTACGCCGTCGCCCTTGGAACAGTAGACTATCACCTGCCGTTCTGGCTTTGCCTGATCGGAGGCATGGCGATCGCTCTCGCCGCCGGCGCCGCGCTTGGTGTCTCCACATTGCGCTTGGGCGGCCACTATCTCGCGATGGTTACGATCTCCTTCCAGCAGATATTGACCGTCGTTCTTACCAACGCGATCGGCTTCACGCATGGACCCGATGGCGTGAGCTCGATCCCGCGGCCGACCGGTTTCACTTCGGGTCAAGCCTTTCTCGCCCTCGCTGTCGCAATTCTGGCGATTTCTGGCTATCTTGTTTGGCGTCTGACTGACACTCGTCTTGGGCGCGCGATGCGCGCGGTTCGCGACAATGAGCTTGCCGCCAGCGCCAACGGAATCGACATTTTCCGGACGAAGCTGATCGCGTTCGCGCTCGCCGCTTTGCTCGCCGGGCTCGGCGGCGGACTCTTCGCCGGCGGATTTTCTTATATCAGCCCCGATCAGTTTGCCTTCGCCGATTCGATCGTTCTCCTGACGATGGCGTTGCTCGGCGGCGCCTCCTCGCCGATCGGCGCGGCGATCGGAACAGGCCTTCTCATTCTCATTCCGGAATGGCTGCGATTCCTTAAGAGCGTGCCGGGCCTTTATCTCGCCTTATATGGCGTGGCCGTCATCCTGATCGTTATCTTCATGCCCGATGGCATCTGGGGCTACGTCGTCAAGTTGTTCAGACCTCGCGAGCGTGCGCCGTCAGCGCTTGCCGAGCCGCTAACCTTGCGTCCAGTCGACTCCGGCGCGCCAATGGCGCTGGAGGTCAAAGGCCTATGCAAGAATTTCGGCGGTCTCAAAGCGGTGGACGAGGTCGATCTCCAGGTGCTGCGCGGCGGCGTGCATGCTCTGATCGGCCCAAATGGCAGCGGCAAGACAACCACGCTCAATGTCGTGACCGGACTTTACCGCGCGAGCGAGGGCGCGATTTTTGTCGACGGCGTCGACGTCACCGCGCTGCCTGCGCACAAGCGGACGGTCGCCGGCCTTGCACGCACGTTCCAGAATATCCGCCTGTTTCGGTCGATGACGGCGCTCGAAAATGTCGTCGTCGGCGCTGAACGCGACGGCAATGCGCTCATCGAGGGCGGACATGACGCACTTTGGCGGCGCGCCCGCTCCGCGCTCGATTTTGTCGGATTGGGACATCGCGCCGACGAATCAATTCCGAGCTTTAGTTACGGCCATCAGCGCTTGATCGAGATTGCTCGCGCGCTGGCCGCCAATCCCACGGTGCTGTTGCTCGACGAACCGGCGGCTGGCCTCAATATGAGCGAAAAGAAAGCGCTCCACGATTTGCTCGGCCGCATCGCTGCTCAGGGTCTCACAATTCTGATCATTGATCACGACATGACGTTGATCGCCGGCGCCGCAAGGCACGTGACCGTGCTTAATTTCGGCCGCCGTATCGCCGACGGAGAAACCGCCGATGTGCTCCGGCAGCCCGATGTCGCCGCAGCCTATCTCGGGGTCTCCTGATGGCGCTGCTTGAAGTCAAGGATCTGAGTGTCGCCTATGGCGAGATCGAAGCCTTGCGCGGCGTCTCGTTCACAATCGACGAGGGCGCCGTGGTTGCGCTGCTGGGGTCCAATGGCGCGGGCAAATCGACAACGCTCCGCGCCATCTCTGGTCTTGTCGCGCCGCGCGGCGGTTCAATCTTGTTCGACGGTCAATCAATCGCGGGGCTTAGCCCTCGTGCAATTGTCAGGCTCGGCGTCGCGCACGTGCCCGAGGGCCGACGCGTTTTTCCTGGCCTCACCGTGCGCGAGAACATCATGCTCGGCGCCTCGAACGGGAACGCCTCCACAGCTGCAATCAGGTACGAGACTGATGCGATGTTCGATCTTTTTCCCAGCATCAGGCCCTTCGCCGGCGCGCTTGGCTGGACGCTTTCGGGCGGCCAGCTTCAAATGGTGGCGGTCGCCCGCGGCTTAATGGCCAAACCGCGGCTGTTGCTGCTCGACGAGCCGTCTCTTGGCCTTGCGCCCGTGATTATGCAGGCGGTGTTCCAGATCATCACCGAAATCCAGAAGCGCCGGACGACGGTGCTACTGGTCGAGCAGAATGCGCACATGGCTCTAAAGCTCGCGAACTGGGGCTATGTGCTGGAGACAGGCCGGCTCGCGCTCGGTGGAGACCCCGCGACGCTGTGGAGCGACGAACGCATCCGCGATGCCTATCTCGGCGGCGAGCAGGGCAGGACCTAGCCAGCCAGTCGGCAGCTTTGCGGAAGTCCAGGAAAGACTTTTAGACATCTGGATCGCGCCTATGCGGATGCGAAGCGCCGCGTTTTGTCCGGTCAGGGATTCATTCCGCATGAGTTCATGATGCCGGGGGAAGGCGGTCTGTTGTTTGGGAATGCGGAGAAACTCGTCGGGCTCCAAGACGGCTCATCGAAACCGCTCGTTTACGTGGTCATGGCAGGACTGGCGCGGCGGCAGCCTCAAATGAGGCTGGGCTCCGAAATCCAGATGATCCAAGATATAGACGTCCCAATAGACCCGGAGGCGATTCTAGCGGGACATTCCGCAGACAGCCCTCGTGGGTCGGCGTCGAGTGGGAGCACAAACACAAAGGATCAACAGCAGTGCTGCTCATACCAAATCTCTGAAGGGATGACTCGGTTGGGATTTCTGACTCGCCTGGCGTCTGATTCAAGGTGGCGAACAGAGGAGGTTCGCCATGCCCATTCCGCTTCGGGGCGATTATGACGCTGAGATGGTGAGAGCTGCGGCCAAGCGGTCGAAGGACGGGCCGCAGGCCAGGCGGCTTTTGGCTCTGGCGGCGGTTTACGAAGGCGCGACGCGCACCGAGGCGGCGAAGATCGGCGGGGTGACGCTTCAAATCATTCGCGATTGGGTGATGAAGTTCAACGCCCATGGACCGGAAGGCTTGATTGATCGCAAGCCGCCCGGACAGGCTCCCCGGCTGAACGGCGCACACCGCGCCGCGCTCGCCGCGATCATCGAGAGCGGCCCGATCCCGGCGGTTCATGGGGTCGTGCGCTGGCGGATTGTCGATCTCTGCCAATGGATTTTCGAGGAGTTTCGCGTCGTCGTCGCCAAGCAGACGTTGAGCCGCGAACTGCGCGCCATGGGTTATCGCAAGCTCTCGGCCCGTCCCCGCCATCATGCTCAGGCCGCAGGCGCGATCGAAGATTTTAAAAAAGCTTTTCCGCGCGCCTGGAAGCGATCGGGCGCGAGAAGGACGTCGAGCCCAGCGCCATAGAGGTCTGGTTCGCCGACGAGGCGCGCGTCGGCCAGAAGAACAAGATCACCCGGCGCTGGGCCAAGCGCGGCGCGCGTCCAAGCGCTCCCAAAGATCAGCGAACCGCCTCGGCTTATATCTTCGGCGCGATCTGTCCCAAGGACGGCAAAGGCGCGGCCCTGGTCATGCCACGCTGCAACACGGAGGCGATGAACCTCCATCTCGCCGAAATCGCCACCCAGATCGCGCCGAGAGCGCACGCCGTGCTGCTGGTCGATCAGGCCGGCTGGCATTTGTCCGGCAGATTGATCGTCCCGCCCAACATGACGCTGATCCCGTTCCCCGCAAAGTGCCCAGAGCTCAACCCGCAGGAAAACATCTGGCAGTTCCTGCGCGACAACTGGCTCTCAAATCGGATCTTCAATTGCTTCGACGACATCGTCGATCACTGCTGCGAAGCATGGAACAAGCTCATAAACCAGCCCTGGAGGATCATGTCGATCGGCCTTCGGGACTGGGCCTATCGGTCATGATCACCGAGTCTTGGTATAAGGCCACCAACTCTTGGTAATCGCAGCCTTCTGTGTCTTTTCATTGTTTGGAGCTGGTCCTACTGAACAGCTCATTTACAAGATCAAAATACATCTGCTTCTGACCCATCCCGAGGAGAGCGCAAGCATAGACGCTGAAGACAACCGTGACACCAAGCGCAAGAACCAGGATTGGAGCCAGAGCGGAGCCGAACGCAACTTTCACCCCAAAACCGATCGCGCCTGCTAAGAGCCCGGCTGTAAGCGGTTTTCTAGTTACGTTCCAAAGATCCGACCAACCAATTCCTGTTCCATGCTTTGACCAAGCAGTAATCGGGATCATTATGAGCACCATTGCTGCTGAATAGCCCATTGCGACCCCGGTCGGACCATGGCTCAGTCCCAGTAGGATGCCGACAATCACCACCGGCGTGGCTGTGGCTGTAATGCTAACCGCACGGCCAACCCGACCTGTTGCGGTAACCAGCCATGAGAGCGGATTCGCCAAAGCGAAAACAAGGGATGTCGGCGCGAGCAATCTGAAGATTGGAACCACTCCCGCCCATTTGTCGCCGAGCAGAACGTGAATTATCTCATCGGCGAAAATCGGACAAGCAAGTGCGATGGGAATCGTCGCTGATAGCAGCAAAGAATAGCCCCTGAGAAAAGATCTTGAAAGGCGCTCGGCGTCATCCTGGATCGCGGAGAGCCCCGAAATTGCGACGCTGCTAAGAGTGGAGGTCAATTGCTCGACAGGTAAGGTGGCGAGCTGATAGGCTCGACCATAAAGGCCGAGAGCCTGCGCGCCCCAGAAACGCCCGACGAGAATGTTGTCGGAGTTCCACGCCAGGAACACAAGAAGGCCGCTACAGGTCGACAGCCCGCCAAATCGAAGCATCGAGCGAATGCCAACTCTCCGCCGGGGCGGGCCTGGCACCCAAGGGACAGCCAGTAAGACACCGGCTGCGCTAACGATCGAGGTGACCAGTCCCATTGCGACGAGGGACCAGTACCGCCACCCGAGAAGCGCTAGGGCGACACCGACAGCAGAGCCTGCCGCGAGGGCCGTCAAATCGATCCGCGCCTGGGTCGCAAACCGCATTTCCCGCGTGATCAGCGCTCCGTGCTGGGCAACGAGGCCGTTGAACAGGAAAGAGTTGCCTGTAGCGATGACAATCCAGTATAGCCTAGGTTCGCCGTAGAACCTGACGACTACCGGGGCCAAAAGGATCGTGCAAGCGGTAAGACCGAAGCCGACCGCCAGGTTTATCCAGAAGAGGGTCGATATTTGCTCGTGCGTCACATCGCGGCGTTGAACCGTCGCCGCGCTTAGCCCGCCGTCTCTGAACAGACTAAGAAACCCCGTCAGAGTCGCGGCCATTCCCGTCAGCCCGAAATCATCGGGAGAGAGTAGCCGCGCGAGCACTATTAAAGTCCCAGTCTGTAGCAAAACTCTCACGCCCTGCGCGGCGACCGCCACGATGCCGCCCCGCACAGACTTCCGTTTCAACTCGTCGATCGCAGGGCGCCCAAAGGTGCGCTGTGGCGACACGTCGATGTCCGTGAACTTGCCCACTCTGAGAAGTCCCGTGGATGGCAACCCTCCCGGCAACAATGCGTTCGGAGGGCGCTAGATTTCTGCTTCTGAAGAGGCGGTCGCTTCAGTGCATCTATTGAACAGGCGTCGGCCGCAAGGATGAAGCCTGTTCAATTACACGCACGAACTGGGTTTGGTCAAGGCGCGGCGGGTTGCTGTCGCCTTTTCTCTTTGCCACGAGCGTGAGTAGCGCCCCCAAAATCGCCATCCGTTTCCCCTCAAATTATAAAGGGCGGCCCGAAGGCCGCCCCCTCCCCAGCCTGCTTAGAACGGGTGTCCGCCGAGATGGGGGTTCGCGACGGAGTTTGCCGACCAGAGCAGCGCCGAAGGGTCTACAACGCTTTGGTTGTATTAACCATGACCCCAAGTATAAACGCTGTCAACTAGCTAAGGCTTCAAGGCGAGGCGGTGTGGGGGAAATCGAGAAACACGGCGTCCGACTCCCGCGGAGGAACCGTTGTGCGGGCCATAGTCGTGCGGGCGCATCCCGCCAATGCGGCCCGTTCTCGATCACAACGACGGTGGCGCTGACGATCCGACGATCCACCCGCGCAATCCATGCGAAACCGATAACGACCGCTCAATCCAACGGAGCTGAGCCTGGGACAGCAAAAGACAAACCAGCGATGGCGAAGCCTCCTCACATCGCCTAAGAATCAGCCAATTCGCCGCAAACAAGAACTTTTATGGGTCCTGCGCTTAAGTCGCGCCGGAGTTCAAGTTCTTCTCCATGCCATAAAGCCCTGCTATGGCACTCGACAACCAGCCGCCAGACCAACTGTGAGTATCGTTCGTTTGATTTAAGAGCGTATGCATGACGCCTTGCGACGTAAGTAACGTGTCGAAGTCCGCGACGTCGCTCTGAAACGCTGAACCCTCGGAAATGAGGATGCGATCTTGGGTGGTGAACGGCGCTTTCAGGGCGCCAACGAAACTGCTGCTCAATTCGTAATTTTCTTGGAAATTCTCCTGAGTGCCGTAATTCGCACCGCCTCCATACTGGTCGTCAGAGGTCATATCAGCTGGGAAATCAAATGCTGCGACAGCTGAAAACACGGACGGATGTTTCAACTCAAGGTCAAGAGCGCCGTATCCCGACTTTGAGAATCCGACTAACAAGTTCTTTTCGGTTCCGGTCGTGGAGAAATTGCTCTCGACCCATTCCGGCAAGATATCGGCCATGAAAGTCTCGTAGTTGACAGTCGCATCGGTCGAACTATCGGCGTACCACGAGTAGGCAGGAAAGATCGGCTCAACGATTGTCGCATTGTATTGATCCTCGACGTCTAGGTTTTGGAGTTCATTGAGGCCGCTGCCGAATGTTGACTGAGCGAGGCCAGGTTCGACGGGGAGGTCGTAGAGAAAGCTGTGCGGATAAGCCGCCGATGGATGTTGGGGGGTGAGCACTCGAACAGCGAACGGTTGCAGACCGGAGTTGCTCCAGGTGACATCATATATCTGCGCGCCGTTAGCGTCTGTGCCTTGATAAGCGAACAACGGCTGGTCCGACGACCCGGGAACGCCAATCGTCCCGTCGCCGTTCAAGTCTTGCTGGAAACTGGCCTCATAGGGTTCCACCTGGGCGCCGGAGGCGGCCCCTCCAAAGGGGCTTGAGAGGTAATTGCCGGCGGCGTCGGTGAGCCAAATCGTATACTGATCGGCGCCTGGGACCTTCAAGGCGACCTCATATCCGGTCGCCGTCCGCTCCGCAGCAATCGGCGTCCACGCGCCAAATTGACCGGCCACAACGGCCGCTCCGTTATAACTCAACCGAACCGCCGACCCGCCATTCGGCTCAAGCAGATAGGTGTTCCCAGACGCCACCAGGCTGGTCGACCCGGATGATTCGATGACCGTCCCCCCGGACGGAGCGGGAACGCCAATCGTCCCGTCGCCGTTCAAGTCTTGCTGGAAACTGGCCTCATAGGGTTCCACCTGGGCGCCGGAGGCGGCCCCTCCAAAGGGGCTTGAGAGGTAATTGCCGGCGGCGTCGGTGAACCAAATCGTATACTGATCGGCGCCCGGGACCTTCAAGGCGACCTCATATCCGGTCGTCGTCCGCTCCGCAGCAATCGGCGTCCAGGCGCCAAATTGACCGGCCACAACCGCCGCTCCGTTATAACTCAACTGAACCGCCGACCCGCCATTCGGCTCAAGCAGATAGGTGTTCCCAGACGCCACCAGGCTGGTCGACCCGGATGAACTCGATGACCGTCCCCCCGGACGGAGCGGGAACGCCAATCGTCCCGTCGCCGTTCAAGTCTTGCTGGAAACTGGCCTCATAGGGTTCCACCTGGGCACCGGAGGCGACCCCTCCAAAGGGGCTTGAGAGGTAATTGCCGGCGGCGTCGGTGAACCAAATCGTATACTGATCGGCGCCTGGAACCTTCAAGGCGACCTCATATCCGGTCGTCGTCCGCTCCGCAGCAATCGGCGTCCAGGCGCCAAATTGACCGGCCACAACGGCGGCTCCGTTATAACTCAACTGAACCGCCGACCCGCCATTCGGCTCAAGCAGATAGGTGTTCCCAGACGCCACCAGGCTGGTCGACCCGGATGACTCGATGACCGTCCCCCCGGACGGAGCGGGAACGCCAATCGTCCCGTCGCCGTTCAAGTCTTGCTGGAAACTGGCCTCATAGGGTTCCACCTGGGCGCCGGAGGCGGCCCCTCCAAAGGGGCTTGAGAGGTAATTGCCGGCGGCGTCGGTGAACCAAATCGTATACTGATCGGCGCCCGGGACCTTCAAGGCGACCTCATATCCGGTCGCCGTCCGCTCCGCAGCAATCGGCGTCCAGGCGCCAAATTGACCGGCCACAACGGCGGCTCCGTTATAACTCAACTGAACCGCCGACCCGCCATTCGGCTCAAGCAGATAGGTGTTCCCAGACGCCAGTAGGCGGGTCGATCCGAAGGACTCGATCACCGTCCCAGTCGGAGCGGTCCCGACGACCGTAATCGCCTCGGTCGCGGTCGTCGCCGTGCTCAGCTGCCCTTGCGAATCCATTTGTGTCGCGGAGACGCTCAGGCTGAAATTCGCGTCGTTAACAGCAGTGATGGTGAGAGACGACAGCGACCATCCGAGCACGCTCACAGACGTGTTGCCCGTTGTCGCCGTGAAGGTGTTGACCCCGTCGCTTAGCGTCGCGCCGATAGGAATGGCGCTGATCGTCAGCGTCGCCAGGCTGTTGCTGTCGCCCGCCAAATTCTTGGCGCTCGCCCCCAGATTCAACGCAATCGGCGATCCCTCAACGCCGGTCTCGGCGACCGGAGCCAATGTCGGCGCCACCGGATTGACCGTAATTGCCTCGGTCGCGGTCGTCGCCGTGCTCAGCTGCCCTTGCGAATCCATTTGTGTCGCAGAGGCGCTCAGGCTGAAATTCGCGTCGTTAAGAGGCGTGATGGTGAGAGACGACAGCGACCATCCGAGCACGCTCACAGACGTGTTGCCCGTTGTCGCCGTGAAGGTTTTGACCCCGTCGCTTAGCGTCGCGCCGATAGGAATGGCGCTGATCGTCAGCGTCGCCAGGCTGTTGCTGTCGCCCGCCAAATTCTTGGCGCTCGCCCCCAGATTCAACGCAATCGGCGATCCCTCAACGCCGGTCTCTGCGACCGGAGCCGATGTCGGCGCCCCCGGATTGACCGTAATTGCCTCGGTCGCGGTCGTCGCCGTGCTGAGGTTGCCTTGCGCGTCCTTCTCGGTTGCGGCGACGGATAGCGTGAAGTCCGCCGCATTCGCAGGTGTGATCTTAAGGCTCGTGAGGGTCCAAGCCGCAATGTTCGTCGACGTGCTACCCGCCGTCGCAGTGAAGGAGTGGCCAGCGCCGTCGCTCAGCACCGCGCCAACTGGAATGGCGCTGACGACCACGGAGGCCCAACTGTTAGCGTCGCCAGAAACGCTCTTAAGCGCCGCCCCAAGATTCAATGTAACGGGCGATCCCTCAACGCCGGTCTCGGCGACCGGCGCCAATGTCGGCGCCCCCGGATTGACCGTAATTGCCTGGGTCGCGGTCCTCGCCGTGCTCAGCTGCCCTTGCGAATCCATTTGTGTCGCAGAGACGCTCAGGCTGAAATTCGCGTCGTTAAGAGGCGTGATGGTGAGAGACGACAGCGACCATCCGAGCACGCTCACAGACGTGTTGCCCGTTGTCGCCGTGAAGGTTTTGACCCCGTCGCTTAGCGTCGCGCCGATAGGAATGGCGCTGATCGTCAGCGTCGCCAGGCTGTTGCTGTCGCCCGCCAAATTCTTGGCGCTCGCCCCCAGATTCAACGCAATCGGCGATCCCTCAACGCCGGTCTCGGCGACCGGAGCCAATGTCGGCGCCCCCGGATTGACGACGACGGATTCCTGGGCGGTTTGCCCGCTCGTGGTTGTTGCGGTCAGCGTGAAGTCAATGTCATTGACGGTGACTATCTTCAGTGAGGACAAAGTCCAGCCCGCGAGACTGATCGATGTATTCCCCGCGCTTGCTGTGAACGAATGGCCGCTCCCGTCGATGAGGGTGTCGCCCACCGGAATTTGGCTAATCGTAACCGTGCCGACGGCGCCGGTAATGGCACCGAGCGCAATCGTATTGCCTTCTACCCCCGTTTTTGTGGCCGCCCAGCCGAGTGCTAGCAGACCCGGATAGAAAGCCATGCCAGACGACGTTATTGGCGGCGCCACCGGCCGAACGTCCGCACCAAAGTCAAGGTTCCAACTCCCGCCCTGATCGGATGCTCCGACAAATCCAGATGACGCGAAAACGGAAGCCGAAATCTTCTCGGAGAGTGCCTTCACGAGAGCATTTCCGGACTCTCCGGCCCCCGCGTTGCATGACCATAGGAGCACCTGACCGTCGGCCCCGAGCGACGCTTTCATTTTGTCGAGCGCTGGCGACCATCGATCGAGAGCGGCAGTCGACAGGCGCCCGGATGCAAAGCCTATTTCCCCCGGACAACCGTGCGCCAGTATATGGATCGCCTTGAGGTCGCTGCGACCCTCCAAGGCCGCGCAGATTTGCTCGTCAGCGCTTCTGGTCGGTTCAAGGACTATGGCTTCCACATTGTCGCGCCACGCCTTTGCCAAAATTTCCCGATGTGCAACGTTTGGATCGACAAAAGCGATTTGCGTGTTGTCGCGCGCGTCGCGGGTCGAAGGATTCCCGGAAGAATTGCGGTTTCCGACGACGCACATTAGGTCCGGTTTCATTTGAAATCCTCCCCACAACCTGTGAGTTGTCACGGGCCAATACTGGTTAATGGGGGGTACTGCGCGCAATGGGTAGTTTTACCTAGAAGGCCGGAGGCGGCCCCTCCAAAGGGGCTTGAGAGGTAATTGCCGGCGGCGTCGGTGAGCCAAATCGTATACTGATCGGCGCCTGGGACCTTCAAGGCGACCTCATATCCGGTCGCCGTCCGCTCCGCAGCAATCGGCGTCCACGCGCCAAATTGACCGGCCACAACGGCCGCTCCGTTATAACTCAACTGAACCGCCGACCCGCCATTCGGCTCAAACAGATAGGTGTTCCCAGACGCCACCAGGCTGGTCGACCCGGATGACTCGATCATGGTGTCGGCGACGCTCATCGTTCAAATCCCCAGCCCTTAGTTGCGGATGCATCAGAAATTCTGTGACGAATCTCCACGACAATTGTTCGGTCATTGAGGCATTGGAAAAGGTCGCTCTCGAACGTCTCAACGTATCTAGTCGGTTCTTGCGCCGCTTTCGAGAGCGCACGATTTCCACAGGAACAGAGATGAGTACGCCGCGAGCACTTCGGCAATGGGGAAAAATACCTATTCCGACGGAATCATATGGCGATTTTCAGATTGGATCCCTTGCTTTCCCGGTCAGCACCGTTTCTCGAACGTTAATAACAACCGATTGATTGTCAAGATAATTGTGTTGTAATCGGGTGGCGGCCCGGAGCAGTGCACTTTGTGACTCTTCCGGTTTGGGCGAATAGGGGGTATTTGCATAGGCCAGACGGAGCTTCGCAATGTTTCACACAGACAAACCTGAGCCTCGTTAGCGTCCAGCGTGACCACGCCGCGCGGCCGGGTGGGGAAACAACCTTTCCTGTCTGGGCGGTGAAATGTCCGCTTAACGTCCAGGCTGTGTGAAAAGGTTGGTTGGGTTAGAATCCTGAAGGATTGAGTCGGGGTTCTTGATGAAGCGCTTTGTCGAGGGTGAGGACCGAACGCAAGGCGTTTTGCTCCCCGAGTTCGTTGACGACTACGTAGCTGAAGACAATCCGGTGCGGGCGATCGACGTCTTCGTCGACGAGCTGGATTTGCGGGGGCTGGGGTTTGAGGGCGTGGTGGCGGAACCGACGGGCCGTCCGGCCTACCATCCCGCGACGATGCTGAAGATCTACGTCTACGGCTACGTCAACCAGATCCAGTCGAGCCGACGTTTGGAGCGCGAAACGGCGCGCAACGTCGAGATGATGTGGCTGACGGGCCGGCTGGCGCCGGATTTCAAGACGATCGCCGATTTTCGCAAGGACAACGGCCCGGCGATCCGCTCCGCTTGCCGGCAATTCGTCGCGCTGTGTCGAAGCCTGAACCTCTTCGTCCACGCGATGGTGGCGATCGACGGAAGCCGGTTCAAGGCCGTCAACTCCCGCGACAGATCGTTCTCGCGCGGCTCGATTGAGCGCCGCATCGAGCAGGTCGAGGCGAGCATCGAGCGCTATCTGTCGGCGCTGGAGACGGCGGACCGTCAGGAAGGCGAGGTGGCTGAAGCCAAGTCGGCGCGGCTGAAGGACAAGATCGCCTCATTGCGAGAGCAGATGCGCAGGTACAAGGCGCTGGAAGCCGCCGTGCGCGCCGCGCCGGACAAGCAGATTTCGCTGACTGACCCCGACGCGCGATCCATGGCGACGAGCGGCAAGGACACGGGGCTGGTCGGCTACAATGTGCAGGCCGTGGTCGATGCGCAGCATCACCTGATCGTTGCGCACGAGGTCACCAATATCGGCAACGATCGCAGCCAGCTGTCAACGATGGCCAAGCAGGCGCAAGAAGCGACGGGCGTGCGCGAACTGACGGCGATCGCCGATCGCGGCTACTTCAAAGGCGAAGAGATTCTGGCCTGCGAGGCGACGGGCGTGACGCCGCTCGTTCCGAAGCCGCTGACCTCAGGCGCCAAGGCGGACGGCCGGTTCGGCAAGCAGGATTTCGTCTACGACGCGGGCGAAGACGTCTATCGTTGTCCTGCCGGCGAGAAGCTGACCTGGCGATATTGGAATGTCGAGGCGGGGCGAAAGCTGCATAACTACTGGACGACGAAATGCGCCGGCTGCGCGCTGAAATCGAAGTGCACGCCGGCAAAGGAGCGGCGCGTCAAGCGCTGGGAGCACGAAGCCGTGCTCGACGCGATGCAGGAGCGGTTAGACCGTGCGCCCAAGACCATGCGCATCCGACGCCAGACCGCAGAACATCCATTCGGAACCATCAAAGCGTGGATGGGCGCGACCCACTTCAGGCTGCGCACCCTCGAAAAGGTCAGCGCGGAGATGAGCCTTCACGTTCTCGCCTACAATCTGAAGCGGATGATCGCAATCCTCGGGGTGCAGCCGCTCATCCAGGCGATGAGGGGCGCCTGAGCCCCTCTCCGTATGAAAATATAAACCGCCAGCAAACCCAACCGCGCTTCCTGCGCTCCCGCATAGGCTCTTGAACATCGCCTTTTCGCACGGCCTCCGTCAATTCCGGGCGACCACCAGACCGGGCAGCGTCACGCTAACTAGAGCCTCTATGAGCCAGACGGCAGGGCGCGGCGCGTTAGCCGCTCGAATTCGTCCCCCCGGCCTGACGCCGGGCCGGCTTCATTGCGATTCCATTCATCCGGGCGGGATGCTCCGCCGCGGAAATCGACGCTCTCCGCTAAACTTGCTCAAGCGGAGAGAACGCTGGTGATCAGCGAGGATCGCTGGACTCCATTTCATCGACCTGCCCGAGGAGGTGTGCAGGGCGCGCATGCACGCGGGCAAGGCTGTGGGAGGCGACGGCATCAGCGACGCCGAGTTCGACCACGTCACCAGTTTCTTCGTCCCTCCCGATCCGGGCGAGGGCTTCAACATCATCCGATACGGCGATGGTTTCTAGAACAAGACGACAATTGGCCGAAACTTCGGGCGCCGTCCCACCCCGACCAGATCGAGCCAAACTCGTGAGGTCTGGGCTGCGTCGAGCGAGCGACCACTCTATGTGTCAAAGCTTGGAGACGACGGCGAGCTTGTTGATCTGCCCGTTCTGATAGGCTCGCAGGAAGGCGTTGTAGTCCTTAAAGGACACGCAGCCGTTCGAGTCGCCGTTGGGGCCGAGCATGAACGGGTGGGCCAGCAATCCGGCGCGCCCGTAAATTCCGCCTTCTCCGACCGGATTGAGCCGTATCGCCTGGACGCCGTGGAAGGAGCCTTCCCGCAGCGTGAGCTCGTAGACATGCGGTGGTGTCGGGCCCTTCGCGCGCACACTCACGTAGCGCGGATCGTCCAGCGCCTCCCCTAGACCCGAATGGGCCTCGAGCCGCGTTCCGTCCGGCAGATAGACGACGCGCGCCGAGATGTCATAGACGGCAGTATATCGGTCATAGCCGGAAGTTGGGGCAGAATTTCCAAAGGGCGACGGGAAGCTGAACAGTGGGCCTCTGCCAAGGCCGGAGGCCAACTCTCGCTCCCGTTGCTGGGCCACGACCGACTGGGTGGCGGCGGTGCGCGCTTGGGTGGTGGAAGCGACGGCCGGCGAGGATGAATGCGCCCATCCGAACAGCTTCTCGAAGACGTTGCGATTGTCGGTCGGAGCGGCAGGCGGAGCAATCGCCACGTCGGGACGCGGCGCGCGCCGGTCTGGCGTCGTGGTCTGCGATGGGGCGCCGAACCCAGGCGGACGGGGCGGCGGCAAGGGGAAGCTTTCCGTCTCGCCGATCTGGGGCAAATCGCGCCCCGGCGGCAGCGGCGGGCTCTCGGCCGGCGAGATCGCCGATGCGGGGGGAAAAGGTTCGAGGGTCGGCAGCGCGAACGGGGCGGAAGAAGCGGGCGGCGAAGGTTCGAAGTCGCGACCTGCCGCGGTGGCGCCATGGGGGCGGCCGACTTCAATTGAGCGAGCAGATTGGCGTCAATCGCGATGTCGACGAAGGGTCTCGAGATGGCCGGCGCCGCCGCGGTGGGTGTCCACCGAGAGAAGACCGCCTCGGGAGCGGTGGGACCGAACCAGTGCAGCACCCAGACGCCGACGGCCCCAGCCAAGGCCAAGGCGGCCGCGCCCGGAACAATTTTAGGCAGAACGCGTTGAGGACTATCCCCGCCCTCAAACGAAAGGTCGTCGAATGTAGCCTCGATCCCCTGCATCCCTAGCCCTACGCCCACGCTTAGCCAATTGAATCAAAATAGAGCGTACGCGTTGAGCCTTCCTTAACGCAGTCCACGACCGGAGGCCAGCCGACCGGAGTGCTCTTAAACGGCGAGATTTTACATTTTATCAATGTGTTGCATTGCCGCAACGGTATGGCGGGGCTTGGTCGCCGCGCCCCAGCGCCCCAAGGTGCTGATAACGCTCCCCAATAGGTGTCTGCTACGCGCCAGATGGAGCCTCGTGCTGGGTATGGCGGAGCGCTTGGGCGTACCTAGCTTCGGTCTGCGGGGTCGGCCGGGCGCGAACCCGCTCGGCTAGGAGCTCACGCGCCAGGCCCCACTGTTCCGAGCGTTCGGCTGCGGCGATCAGCGTCAGATTGATAATGTCGCGCTGGGCGTGGCTGCCGCCGATTCGGCCCGCATCATGGCGGACCGGAAGGATCGCTTCGACCGCGCGCGCATGGTCGCCGCTAGCGAAAGCGAGCGCGCCATCGATGAGGCGTCGGCCGACTTCGGCCGTCACTTGTCGATTGTCGCCTGAGCCCAGGCGCTCATACGCGTCGAGCGAGCGGGTGAGCCGGGTCGCCTCGTCGCGGTCGGGGGAGCGCGCGGCGGCGAAGGCGCAATGCAGATCGTTGAAGGCGAGCAGATGGTCGTCGACATGCGCCATCCATTTGTCGGCGACCGGCGCCCAGCGGTCGCCGACATCGACCCCCGCAAGCTCGAGCCGCCACAGGAGCGAAGCCGCGTCGATGCGATCGAGCGTCGCGTCGTCGGTAAGTTTGGGCGCCGTGAAGCGGTCATAGTCGGCGAGCACCTCGTCGAACCGACCCTGCTCGATCAGAAAAAGGGCGAGGTGCCAGCCGTTATGGTGGGCCATGAAATGAGCAGGCGCCCAATTCGCCCGCGTCGACCTGAGAAAAGCCACGCCCTCCTCGTGCCGGTTCGCGGTCTCCATCACGTGGGCCAGCGCGTGCGTCGCCCAGGCGTCGCGCGGATTGCGGGCGAGCGCCTCGCGGCCGAAGTCCTCGGCGCGCTTGAGGTCGCCGGTCTCCTCGAGCCCGAAGGCGTAAAGCCCAAGGACAAAGCTCGTCAGTGGATTGTCGCGGTCCCAGGCCGGCAGCGCCCGCGCGGCGCAGTCGCGAATGGCGGCCGACCGACCAAGGAAGAAATAAGCGTCCTGCGCGAGGCGCAAGGCGAGCGCGTCGGTGGGGTTATCGGCAAGGATCGTTTCCCAGCCGAGGATCGCCCGCGAGGCTCCACCTTGCGCCCACGCCTTGGCGGCGGCGAGATGGCGCCGTTCGCGCTCCGAGGCGCCGTCAATTGCCGCTTTGGCCGCACGAAGCGCGCTTACGACCTCCGGATGGTCACCGCGAAAGCCGCCGATCATATAGAGGGCCGCAATCGCGACGCCGCCCAACGCGAATCCGGGATCGCACGCGAGCGCAGATTTAAGAACGCCGACCGGATCGCCGGTCAGCCCGTAATAGTCGGCGATCGCGTGGTCGAACGCCTGAGCCAACTCGGGCGCGCCGGCGAGCTCGAGCCCTTGCTGGTCTTTGGCCATTGATCAGTCCTCTCGCGGTTATCGTAACGCGAGTGGATCGCCGCTGAAACCCAGCGGCGTTAGCGCTCTCGTCGCGAGCATTTGATCAGGCGACCTGTTTTGGCGACGCATCAGCGAGCTTAAGTGTCGGAGGCGCAAGGCCGAAGCCGAGGGATCAATCCGATGAAGGGCAAAACTATCGTCGCCACCGGCGCAACCTCGGGCATCGGCGAAGTCGCTGTCCTCGCGCTGGCGGGACTGGGCGCTCGCATTGTTTTCATCGCCCGGGACGAAGCTCGCGCGCAAGCGACGATGCAAAAGCTTCAAGCGAAAGCGCCGGGACTCGACCATCGCCTGCATCTCGCGGATCTCTCGAGCATGGCGGAAACGCGCAAGGTCGGCGCGGCGATCGCAGCCAGCGAGCCGCGCATCGACGTGTTGATCAACAACGCCGGCGCTCTCTTTTCCCAACGGCAGGTGACCCCCGAGGGCCTGGAGCTCACCTTCGCCCTCAACCACATGGCCTATTTTGTGCTGACCGAGACGCTGCGCGAGAAGCTCGTGGCTTCCGCGCCGGCGCGGATCGTCTCGACGTCATCGGCCGCGCACCAAGACGTGAGCCTCGAGTTCGATGACCTGCAGAGCTCCAAGGGCTACAACGGGCTTAGAGTATATGGCCGCTCGAAGCTCGCCAATATCCTGTTCACCCGCGAACTCGCCCGGCGCCTGGCCGCGACTGGAGTGACGGCCAATTGCCTCCATCCCGGCGCTGTCGCGACGCGGTTCGGCGATGCCAGCGGCGGCTGGGTCGGCCGTTTGCTCCCGGTGGTGAGGCTGTTCTTCATCTCGCCGGAAAAGGGCGCCGACACGATCATTTTTCTCGCGTCCTCGCCGGAGGTCGAAAAGACGACAGGGCAGTACTTCGTCAAGCGCAAGATCACCGAACCGTCGGCGGCGGCGCACGACGACGTGGCTGCGAAGAGGCTATGGACCGAGAGCGAGAAGCTTCCGGGCTTGCGCTCCTGACGGAGCTCCGGCCCTAACGCCGTCTCACTCCATTCGAAGATCTTCCGACGCCAGCGCGGGCGCGATATCGACCATCCTCGTTTCAAACCCGCCGGGTGAATTGAAGGATATGAAGCCTGCGGGGACCGATCCCCGATTCTCAAAAGTGTGAGGCGTTCCTCCTGGAATGACCAGGTAACTTCCCCTGGCCGCATCATGCCAGCCCTCGTTGAGGCGCACGCTCAAAGTTCCCGCGATGACGTAGAATACGTGGTCCTCATGGTGTTGATGCACGTGCGGTCCGCGCGTGCGCGGCTCGAGCCACCACTCCGACACCGAATAGCGACCGGCCGTCTGGTCGGTGTCGGCTTTGAACACCGCGCGTATCCGGCCCATCGGGTAATCGCGACCCTGCTCGGGCGGGACGACGATCGGCTTACGGATCGCTTTCGCTTCTTCCATGAACAATGCTCCTGGTCGCTGGAACACTTTAAGCGCTGCTGCGCCGCTTTCGCGTTTTCACCTTTGGCGCCGCATGGCGCCAAGCCATTTCCAGCGCCGCCCGCAGTTCCGCTTCGTTTAAGGCCGCGAGCGTAGCGCGCGTCCAGCCGCGCCGGCCCCAGGCGTTGTCGAGGGCCGAGAAGGCGGCGGGCGCGACCGCGCATTTGAGCGCCTGTTCGTCCGGCGCAAATTTGATGTTGGCGTTGAGTTCGTCCGGCGCGAGCGTCGCGAAGGTGACGCGCCCCTTGAAGGCGCGGCGATCGAAATGCGGATATTCGCCCGCCCCCGCGAACGAGAGCGCGATGCGGCGGAAGTCGGCGGCGTCGACCATCGGCGGCGTCTCATCGGCTGGCCGCTCCAGAATAGGCGCGCGGTAGGCGAACAGCAACGCGGCCCCGGCCGTTTTGCGGAGACAAGCGACACGCGTAATCTCCTCGCTGGGGAAAGCGCGCCGCGCGAAGGAGCCGCCATGGGTCAGACAGGCTTCGAGAAAGCCAAGACCGTTCTGCGCGTCACCAGCGGCAATTTTCTCGAAATGTATGACTTCTTTCTGTTCGGCATCTACGCCCGGCAGATTGGACAGACCTTCTTCCCGAGCGATGACCCCTACGCCTCGCTGATGGCCACTTTCTTGAGCTTCGCAGCGGGGTTTGCGATGCGCCCGATCGGCGCGCTTGTGCTGGGACCGTACGTCGACCGCATCGGCCGCCGCAAAGGCCTTATCCTCACCCTCTCGATCATGGCTTGCGGGACCATCCTCATCGCGTTCCTCCCGGGCTATGCGACCATCGGCGTGCTTGCGCCGTCGCTGGTGGTGCTCGGGCGGCTCCTGCAGGGATTCTCGGCCGGCGTCGAGCTCGGCGGCGTCTCAGTCTACCTGTCGGAGATGGCGACCCCCGGAAACAAAGGCTTCTATGTCTCCTGGCAATCAGCGAGCCAACAGGTCGCGGTGGTGTGCGCCGTGCTCATCGGTTACGCGATCGCCAGCTTGATGACGCATGAAGCCGCCTCAGGCTGGGGCTGGCGCATTCCGTTCTTCATCGGCTGCGCCATCGTGCCGTTCCTGTACATGATTAGGCGTAGGCTAGAGGAGACGCCCGAATTCGCGGCCCGGAAAGTCCACCCGACGACACGGCAGATCTTCGCCACGCTGGGCGCCAACTGGCGTCTCGTGGTCGGCGGCGTGGCCATGGTCATCATGACGACGGTGTCGTTCTATCTCATCACCGTCTACACGCCGACCTTCGGCAGGGGCGTGCTCAAGCTCACCGAGTCCGATGCCCTCCTGGTGACGATTGCGGTTGCGGCGTCGAATTTCTTCTGGCTGCCGGTCTCGGGCGCCCTTTCGGATCGGATCGGCCGCAAGCCGATCCTCATCGCCTTCGCCTTTCTCGCCCTTCTGACCGCCTATCCTGCGCTCGCCTGGCTGGTGAGGGGGCCGAGCTTCGATCGGATGCTCATGGTCGAGCTGTGGCTCTCGTTCATTTACGCCTGCTACAACGGCGCGATGGTCGTAGCGCTGACCGAGGTCATTCCGGCCTCGGTGCGCATTTCGGGTTTTTCGCTCGCCTATAGCCTCGCGACTACGCTCGGCGGGTCGTCGCTCCTGATCTCGACCTGGTTGATCGCGCACACCGGCGACAAGGCCGCGCCCGGCTACTGGATGAGCTTCGCGGCGGTCTGCGGCCTGATCGCGACGCTTGCGCTCTATCGCCGGCGGGCAGGCGGGGTGCAGCGCCTTGCGTCCGGCGCCGCCGTGGGCGGGTAGGTTATCTTGGCGAAGCCACGAGCGCGCCCCGGCGTTTGCGAACAAAAGAGGCTCCTCGTGAGTTTCCGTTGTAGCACCCTTGGCTTGGGCGCGCGGTCCGCGCCCGAGGCGGAATCAAGGAGTTCCCGATGCAAGCGACCTGGAAACCTCATGAGGCGCATGGGCAGCTCACGGCGAAAGCCGGCTTGCCCGACACGGTCTTCGCCTTTCCGAACCAACGCAAGGAGCCGCTGACCGATGCGAAGCACGTCCGCAACGCCGTCGCGCGCTTCGATCAGGTCACAGACGTTTCCGATGACGATCGGGCGTTGGCTTTCGCCAACATCAAGAAGGCGGCCGAGCATTATGACGTCGAGATTTCGGAGACGTCATGGCGCGATCTCGGCGTTCATCCGCAACCTCACCGCAAGGAAGCGGCCGCCAAAGCGGTGAAGACCAAACGCGCGCGCGGTCAGATCAAATAGGGCGATAGCCCTTCGCGGGCTTTCACGCCCCGAGCCTTCTCTTCAGCCGGTACGCGAAAGCGACCGACAGCGCCTGCACCCGGCCCTGCAGCGCCTGCTCGGGCAGGGCCTGATCGGTCGGGCTCGGCCAATAGGTCGAGGTCGCCCGCACGTTGATCGCATGGCCCGCGAACGTCGCGACGCCTCTCATTCGGTCGGGATCGCCCGGTCCACCGTTGCCCAAATAGAGTGTATTGATCCGCACGTGAAGCGGCGGCCCGCCGGGCGCCCCGGACCCGAAAACCTGGGCGAGCGCGCCAGGCAAGGCTTGCTGCGCCCAGCCCGCGGTCGGATTGCCGACATAAGCCACCAGAGGCGACGTATCGACCTCGATCGCGCCAACGCCAAGGCCGGAGGCGACCGCCGGTTGGACGCCGGCGGTCGGCGTCGTGTTGCAGCCGCTCAAGCCGGCGGCGGCGATAGCGCCGAAACTCACAAGCGCGGCGCGGCGCGTCAAAACATTCCCCAGCATAGTCACCTCCCTCGACAAGCGCCCCCCGTAGCCGCTCAGGCTACGCGAAGTCCATGGACGCATCGACCTGCGCATTCGCATTCGCCTCAGTAGCAAGGCGGATAAGGGTAATAACCGCAGGCCGGCGGTGGCGGCGGAGCGTAGTACGGATATGCGTAGGGGTGATAGTAGGCGCTCGCGGCCGCCGCCCCGACCGCCGCCGCGCCGAGGCCGACCGCGGCCCCCGCCGCGAATCCCGCGCCGGGATGTGCGTACCAGGCGCCGTGCCACCCGCCGCGGTAGCCCCCGCCGGCGACAAATCCGCGACCACCATAACCCCGCGCGGCGAACCAGTCGATGAACAGGGAAGCTGGTCCCGTCGCCTTCGACAGGCCTCCTTCGAGCACAGTCACCTCGAAGGTCAGCTTGTCGCCATCGAGCTTTGGCGATTTCGAGAATCACGACGGCGTCTTCAACCGTATCGCCGTCCGCGCTGAGCACCGAGATCGTGGCGTTCGGAGGATCCTTGGCGAAACTGTCGCTTCCTTCATCCCATTCCTTCAGGAATTGTTTGGTCAGCACGTGTCCGGCCGCTCTGTACGGACGATCAGCGAAGACGATGGAATTCAACCCCACGTCGGTCATCGTCAGAATATTGCCCTGGAGTGTCGCCCCCCGCGAATTGATCACCGCGAGCAAGGGAATCATGTCGCCTTTGGTCGACTGCGGCTGGCCGATCGTCTTCTGCGCAGGCGCGGCGATCGCGTCCTGGGCCGAGGCGGCGAGCGGCGCCGCAAGAAGCGCGATGACGCCCGTGCAAAGGCCGATCACACTTGTATTGAGCATCGATTGTCCTCCCCAGCTTAACGGCCCTCTCCTACAGCGGTTCGGTGAAGGCGCCAATACGGCCGGACGGCGACGTCATGCCGCCAGCTCCGCCGTGGACGAGGGTTTTGGCTTAGTGCGGGTGAAGAGGGAGAGAAGACTATGACCACAACCGCCCAGGCATCGCAGGGCGCCCAACGCTCAGGTCGCCTGCGCGGCAAAGCCGCGATCGTGACTGGCGCCGCCTGGGGCATCGGGCGCGCCACCGCGTCGCCTTCGCCCGCGAGGAGGCTAACGTGATGGGCATCGACATTGCCGGACCGGTCAGTTCGACGCTCGAGGTTGCGCCCGCGACCCCCGAGGAATTGGCTGAAACCGGGCGAATGGTCGAGGCCGCTGGGGCGCGCTGGCTTGAAGCGCGTCTCGACCAACGTGATCTTCCCGCTCTGCGCGCGGCTGCCGACCAGGCGCGAGCCGCCTTTGGCCGGCTCGACATCCTGTTCGCGAACGCCGGCATCCAGACCTTCAAACCGATCCTCGACTTGCAGGACGCCGACTGGCAGGACACGATCGACGTCAACCTGACCGGGACCTGCAACGCCATTCGCGCCGTTGCGCCGCATCTGGTCAAGAACGGCGGCGGACGCATCATCGTCACTTCATCCACGCAAGGATGGCACGGCACCAAGTTTGGCGCCGCCTATTCCGCGTCCAAATGGGGCATCATCGGGCTCATGAAATCGGCAGCGCTCGAGCTCGGCGTACACAAGATCACGGTGAACGCCGTCATTCCCGGCCTCATCGACACGCCCCTCACCCGACACCGGCAGCGGTATGCACAGGCCGTCGACGATCTCGATTCCGCGCAACCGACCGCTGCTCTGGAAGCCGAAGCGAAAACGAGACTCAGCGCAAAGTCGCCGCTAGGCGTTCCGTGGATCGAGCCTGACGCGATTGCGCCCGCAGTTGTGTTCCTCGCGTCCGACGAAGCCTAAATGGTGAGCGGCGCAACCTACGACGTGACCGGCGGCGACAGCGCCAATTACACGGCCTAACGAGCGTCCGCGGCTTCGCCGCGCCCTAGGGTAAACGATTGGCGCGGGCGCCACCGGCCCGTTTATGCGAGATCGCATTGCCACCGCGCGCGTTTTGCGCTTTACCCTCGGGAGGCGCCCCCGGTCGGGCCGGTAGCTCAATGGTTAGAGCCGGCCGCTCATAACGGTCTGGTTGCAGGTTCGAGTCCTGCCCGGCCCACCACTCGGTGTGTTTGTGAGTTCGGAGCAAGGCTCCAGGAAGACACCACTTATCAATATCTTGGAAGGAGGAGAGGAGCTTGGAAGGGGGAGAGGCGATCCCTGGTCGTCTCTCCTCGGCTCTTCGATTGGCCCAACTCGACGGCTTTGTCTCCGGCGCTAGAAAACTGTTTCGTGTGCGACCTAGCTGTCTAGAGCCGGAGACCGGTTCGCTACTCTCGGAGCAGGGTTTCGATTCTCCAAAGCTTTTGCGTGGAGGACCATTCATCGGTGCCTGGGGCACGAGTCATTGGCCCTTCGATGACGCCGGGGACGTTGGGAAAGAGAAGCCTCCAACCTCGCCAGCGATCTCAGACCAGCGACAACATCGCTCGCTAAGGATCGTTGAGTCTTGCGATGTTGATCCGCTCTAGCAGGCTGTTGAAAAAGTCCGCCGCGTGGGGTCGAAACCGTGAACACAATAGAATCCAACGGAGTCCGGAACGGAATCGAACTACGGCGGAAATGAGTTTTTCAACAGCCTGCTAGACGAGGTTCGGACGTAGGCCAGGTGGTGTCCCGGCGCGTGGTGTAGCTGAGGCGGAGCAAGCCGCTCGCGAAGCGCGCTTTTCATAGCGCTGTAGCGAGTGAAGCGGCTTGCGGCGGCCATCGGCGGTTTTTCGGTAGGTTCGGGTTGCGAATCGCAAACGCAAACCGAGGAAACCCCCGATGACCGATGAGATGATGAACCTTAGCAGGCTTGTGGAGAAGGCCCCCGACGCGGACATTTTGCGCGACAGGATCGCCTCGCCGCTGAGCGGCTGATGGAGATGGAAGTGGGTGTCAGAACCGGCCTCGCCCATGGCGAACGCTCGCCCGACCGGCTCGCCCAGCCCAACGGCTATCGGGAGCGGGACTGGGAGACGAGAGCCGGGACGGCGGAGCTTCGCATCCCCAAGCTGCGCAAGGGCTCGTACTTTCCAAGCTTCCTCGAGCCGCGGCGCATGGCCGAGAAGGCGCTGACCGCCGTGATCCAGGAAGCCTACGCCTGCCCTCGGGCTTGACCCGAGGGTCCATGGCGTCTCGACCCGCTCGGTTGACGATCTCGTCCGAGCGATGGGCGCAACCGGCGTCTCCAAGAGCCAGGCGTCGCGGCTGTGCGAGGAGATCGACGTGCGGGTGAAGGCTTTCCTCGATCGCCCTCTCGAAGGCGATTGGCCTTATGTCTGGCTGGACGCGACCTGCGTGAAGGTCCGCCGTAACCACCCCATTGTGTCTGTCGCCGTCATCGTCGCGGGCGGGGTCAACACGGACGGCCGGCGCGAGGGGCTCGGCATGGACATCGGCCCCTCGGAGGCCGAGACATTCTGGGCCGAGTTTTTGCGCAAGCAGCGGCCTGCGCGGCGTCAAGCTCGTCGTCTCGGACGCCCATGAGGGCGTCAAGGCCGCTGCCGCCAAGCTGATGAACGCGACCTGGCGGCGCCGCCTGGTCCATATCATGCGCAACGCGCTCGCCCACGCTGGCAAGAGCAGCCGGCGCGTCGTCTCGGCCTTCATGGCGACCGCCTTCGCGCAAGCCAGCGCCAAGGCGCAGTGGCGAAGGGTCGCCGACCAGCTCAGGCCGAAGCTCCCCAAACTCGCCGGCTTTATGGACGAGGCCGAGGACGACGTCCTCGCCTATATGAGCTTTCCCGCCGAGCATTGGTCGAAGCTGCACTCCACCAACGGCCTCGAACGGCTCAACGGCGAGATCAAACGGCGAACCGACGTCGTCGGCATCTTCCCAACGACGAGGCCACCGCCAGGCTCGTCGGCGCAATCCTGCTCGAGCAGAACGACAAATGGGCGGTACAGCGCGCCCGCTACATGACGCTGGAAACCCCGCCCTGAGCGATGATCCCCATCGTCGGATTGCCAGCCATGGTCATCTGACCAATCCGGACCACACCGGAAAACGCCGACGCCCGTCGTCGCTACACCACAACCGGGGACACGATCTTGCTGCTGGCCGGCCGCCATGAGGCCGCGCCTCTGACCCTTGTCGTCGGGCCACCGCAGGTTCACGGCGCCATCATGCAGCGAACTTATACAAAGACTCTCTGATCATGACCGATACGCCCAATCGCGCAGACCGATGGACATGATTTTCCGGGGCTGATCGACGAGCTTGTTCCAGGGGGCGCAGCAGTGATCGACGATATCATGGTAGGATTTGAAGATCCGGTTCGAGAGCCAATTATCGCGCATGAACCGCCAGATATTTTCTTGCGGGTTCCGTTCGGGGCCGTTGGCCGGCAATGCGATCAACGTGATCTTGGACGGGACGATCAGGCTGCCGGAGAGACGCCATCCGGCCTGATCGACCAGAAGCGCGGCCTGTGCGCCCGGCGCGATCTGCGTGGCGATCTCTGCCGGGTGGAGGTTCATGGCTTCGGTGTCGCATCTGGGCATGACGAGCGCCGCGCCCTTGCCGTCCTTGGGACAGATCGCCCCGAAAATATAGGCCGAGGCGGTTCGCTGGTCTTTCGGCGCGCTCGGCCGCGCGCCGCGCTTGGCCCAACGCCGGGTGATCTTGTTCTTCTGGCCGACGCGCGCTTCCGTCAGCCAACCAGACTTCGATGGCGTCGGGCTCGACGCCTTTTGGCGCGCGATCGCCTCCAAGCGGGCGTGGAGACTTTTCTAAAATCCTCGATCGCCCCCTGCGCCTGCGCATGATGGCGAGGACGAGGCGAAAGCTTGCGGCAGCCCATGGCGCGCGGTTCGCGGCTCAACGTCTGCTTGGCGACGACGAGGCGGAATTCTTCCCATACCCATTGGCGGAGATCGACGATCCGCCAGCGAACGACGGCGTGAGCGGCTGGGATCGGACCGCTCTCGATGATCGCGGCCAGCGCGGCCCGATGCGCATCGTTCAGCCGAGGCGCTTGTCCGGGCGGTTTTCGATCGATCAAGCCGTCCGGCCCGTGAGCCTTGAACTTGAGAACCCAGTCGCGAATGATCTGAACCGTCACGCCGCCGATCTGGGCCGCATCGCCGCGCGAGGCGCCTTCGTAAATCGCCGCCAACGCCAGCAACCGCCGCGCCTGCGGCCCGTCCTTCGAACGCCTCGCCGCGGCTCTCACCCTCGCAGCGTCAAAATCGGCCCGAAGCGCTATCGGCATGGCGAACCTCCTTCGTTCGCCACCTTGAATCAGCTCGCTGACGATTCGGAAAGCCGAGAGCCACGCCTTCAGGGATTTGGTATAAAACCGTTTTGCGACGATTTGGCCGCGGCCCGATTCGACCAGAGCGCAGAAAACGCTGGGCCGACTTTCCGATGTTGCGAGACACTATCAACAATCTTTATATGTTATACGCGTGGCATTCGGGCAACGGCGCAGGCGGATCGGAAATGGCGCCGCAAGCCTTTGGAATTGCACGAAACCGACTCGAAAATGGCGGCCTCGGAAGCCGTCGTCGCGCCAGCAGAAATCCGCCGCGTCAGCTCTCCGACGTGGTCAGGGCCAGCGCGTGAAGTTCCCCGCCCATCCGGCCCTTGAGCGCCTCGTAGACCATCTGATGCTGCCTCACGCGGGTCTTGCCCTTGAACACTGAGGAGACGACCGTCGCTGCATAGTGATTGCCGTCGCCGGCGAGATCCTTCACCTCGACCCGCGCGTCCGGAAACGCCTCGCGGATCATCGTCTCAATCTCGCTCTGCAACATGGCCATGGCGATTGTGCTCCTTGATGGCTTCGAGGGAGTGCTCCTCTTCCTCGGCCTCAGTTTCGAGCCGCGCAACGACGTCCTCGGCGGGTTCGGCGGCGGCGATCGTGACCCCATCGGTCATCAGGATCATGCAGTCGTCCGCATCGGACGCATTGATGGCGACCACGCGCTCGGGCCGCACGTAGGCGAAGCCCTTTACGGTCTTGACGATGATGAACGGGATCATGGGTTGGTCCCCTGAGGGTGGTTCATATAGGCCGGAAGCCAAGTCTCATATGCTTCGACGAGCGCCGCAAGGGCGACCGGCGCCGCGCAGCCGAGCTTCAATGTCCGCCCCCCCGTGACGCCGATGCGCGAAAGGGGAACATTGAGGCGCTTCGCCTCGTCGGCGATGGCCGCGCTCGCGGCAGGCGATGCAGTCAAAACATAGCGGCCCTGATCCTCGCCGAAGAAGAACGCATGTTCGGGGCCGCTGGCCTCCACGTTTCCGCCAATTCCGCCAGCCATCGCCATCTCCGCCAGCGCCAGAGCCAGGCCGCCGTCGGCGATGTCGTGGACGGCGCTGACCTTCGCCTCCCGGATCAGCAAGGCCACAAATTCACCGTTGCGGCGCTCGGCGATGAGGTCGACCGGCGGCGGCGCGCCATCCTCCTTGCCTGCGACCGTCATGAGCCAGGCGGAGCAGCCGAGCCACGCCGGCGCCCCGCCGATGAGCAAAATATCCTCGCCCGCCGCCTTGAACGCGAGGGTCGCCGTCTTCGTTACGTCCGCGATGAGGCCGACGCCCCCAATCGCGGGCGTCGGCGGAATCCCTGAGGCCATCGTCTCGTTATAGAGCGACACGTTGCCGGAGACGACGGGAAAGTCGAGCGCGCGGGCGGCCTCCCCGATGCCCTCGATGCAGCCGACCAGTTCGCCCATGGCTTCGGGCCGCTCCGGATTGCCGAAATTGAGGTTGTCGGTCAGCGCAAGCGGGCGCGCGCCGACGGCGATCAGATTGCGCCACGCTTCGGCGACCGCCTGTTTTCCCCCCTCGCGCGGATCGGCGGCGCAATAGCGCTCGGTGCAGTCGGTGGTGAGCGCCAGGCCCTTCGGCCCATCGCCAAGCCTGACCACCGCGGCGTCGCCGCCGGGGCCCTGGATCGTGCCGCCAAGGATCAGCGTGTCATATTGCTCGTATGTCCAGCGCTTGGAGCAAAGATCGGGCGAAGCGAGCAACTTGAGCAGCGCCGCGTCGGTCGGCATCGGGGCGATGATCGCGGCGGGGTCGAGAACGGGCGCGCGCGGGGTCTCCGTCCACGGCCGGTCATAGAGAGGGGCCTGGTCGCCCAGTTCCTTGATCGGCAAGTCCGCCTTGACCTTGCCGCCGCGGCTGACGACGAAGCGCCGTTTCTCGGTCGTCTCGCCGATGATTGCGAAATCGAGCCCCCATTTGCGGAAGATGGCCTCGGCCTCAGGCTCCTTTTCGGGCTTGAGCACCATCAGCATGCGCTCCTGGCTCTCGGAGAGCATCATCTCATAGGCGCTCATGCCGGTTTCACGACACGGCACGTGGTCGAGGTTAAGGTCGATTCCAAGATCCCCCTTGGCGCCCATCTCGGCCGCCGAGGACGTGAGCCCCGCGGCGCCCATGTCCTGGATGGCGATCACCGCGCCCGAGGCCATCAGCTCAAGGCAGGCTTCGAGCAGCAGTTTTTCCGCGAACGGGTCGCCAACCTGAACAGTCGGCCGCCTCTCTTCGGCGTCCGCCTCGAAGGCCGCCGACGCCATGCTTGCGCCGTGGATGCCGTCGCGTCCGGTTTTCGAGCCGAGATAGACGATCGGATTGCCGATTCCGGTCGCTGCGGAAGTGAAGATCGCGTCCCGCCTGGCGACCCCGACGGCAAAAGCGTTGACGAGGATGTTGCCGTCATAGCGGCGATGAAAGCCGGTCGAGCCGCCGACCATAGGCACGCCGAACGAATTGCCGTAGCCGCCGATTCCCGCCACGACCCCGGCCAACAGGCGCCGGGTTTTGGGATGCTCGGGCGCGCCGAAGCGCAGGAAGTCGAGCGCGGCGACGGGCCTTGCGCCCATGGTGAAAACGTCGCGCAAAATGCCGCCGACCCCGGTCGCCGCGCCCTGATAGGGCTCGATGAACGACGGGTGATTATGGCTCTCCATCTTGAACACGCAGACGTCGCCATCGCCGATGTCGATCACACCCGCGTTCTCGCCGGGACCGTAAATAACCCACGGGGCCTTGGTCGGCAGCTTGCGCAAGTGAAGGCGCGACGACTTGTACGAGCAATGCTCGTTCCACATCGCCGAGACGATGCCGAGCTCGGTGAAGGTCGGCGTCCGCCCGATCAGCTTGACGAGGCGCGCGTATTCATCGGGCTTCAGGCCATGCGCGACGGCGAGCGCCTCGTCGACCTTGGGTTCTTCGGTGCTCAACGCGCGTCTCTTCAGGCTTACAGGGCTGGGCGGAGATAGACCGTGAAGCGGCCGATCTCAAGCGAGCGTTTGCGCCGACGAACGCTGCGCGGCTTGGGCCAGGCTGGTTAAACGGGCGCCCTCGCCTCAGATCTCGTTCATCACCTGGGCGTAGGACAGCACCGCGAACAGCGCGGTCCCCCCCAGCACGTTGCCGATGAGAACAGGGACAATGAAGCCGAAGAGCATTTGCGCCGTGCTCAGATCGCCCGCCAGCACGAGCATGAAGGCCTCCATGCTGCCGGCGACAATATGCTGAAAACCGCCGATCGCGATAAGATAGGTCAGGACGACAATCATCTGAAACTCCGCCCCTTCCGCGCTCGGCATGAGCCAGACCAGGACGGCGATCAGGAAGCCTGCTGAAATTCCCCGCGCCACCATCTCGAACCACGCATGGCCGAGCGTGTGCATGCTCACCTCAAGCATCGCTTGGCGCAGGCTTCCCTCGAGAACCGGCGTGAGCGAGCAAAACAGCGCGGCAAGCAAGGTTCCAGCAAGATTGGCGGCGAGAACAAGGCCCCACATGCGCGCCATCAGCCAGAGGTTCCTGCGGGAGAAATCAGCGAGCAAAGGCAGAACAACGGTGATCGTCGTTTCGGTGAACAATTGCTGGCGCGCCAGGATCACCATGAGAAATCCGATGGAATAGCCGAAGCTCGAGACCAGCGGCGCCCATGGCGCGTCAGGCAAGGCGCGCATGAGCGCCGCCCGGCCGAGAAGCGAAAAGCCGATCGAGAGGCCGCCGGCGAATCCCGACCACCAGAGCGAGACGGCGGGCCGCTCCATCTGCTCCTGGCCCTCCTGGCGGACGATCTGATAGACGGTCCTGGCCGGCAGGCGGGCATGTTCGGCGAGCGCGCGCTCCTCGCGCTCCTCGACTTCTTTCTCAGGTATGCTCAAGCCCCGCCTCGCTTTGGCCCACGCGTGGCGGGAACGCGCGGGCGAGCCGCTTGGTTGCAGGGGAGGTCGACGCCCCGCGGCGCCCGGGGGGTCGGCCCGAGCCGAAAGGGACGATCGCGATGACCGAATCCGCTCTCGCCGACCGCTACGGGGCCTATATCGGCTGCCTCAACCGGCAGGACTGGCCGAATCTGCATGAATTCGTCGCGGATGACGCGCGTCACAACGGCCGACCGTTCGGCCTTGCCGGCTATCGCGCCATGCTCGAGCGCGATTTCGAGGAGGTCCCGGACCTTCGGTTCAACATCGAACTTTTGGTCTGCGCGCCGCCCCATGTCGCGAGCCGTCTTAGGTTCGACTGTAGTCCGAAGGGTCTGTTTCTAGGCCTGCCGGTGAACGGCAAGCGGGTCGTCTTCGCCGAGAATGTCTTCTACCGGTTCCGTAACGAAAGGATTGCGGAGGTCTGGTCGGTGATCGACAAAGGGGCGATCGAGGCTCAGCTTTGAAGCGAGTTCACCTCCGCCCGAACAGCCGCTCGATATCGGCAAGCTTGAGCTCGACATAGGTCGGGCGCCCATGATTGCACTGGCCGGCGCCCGGCGTCGCCTCCATCTCGCGCAAAAGCGCGTTCATCTCCTCGGGCTTCAGCGGCCGCCCCGAGCGCACCGAGTGATGGCAGGCGAAAGTCGCAAGCCGCTGGTCGAGCCGCCGCGCCAACGTCTGGGCGCCGTCTTCGGCCGCAAGATCGGCGGCGAGATCGCGCACGAGCCCGGCAAGATCGCCTTGAGCGATCGCCGCGGGCGCTTCGCGCACCATGACCGCCCCGGGGCCGAAGCCCTCGACGATAAGGCCGAGGCCGGCGAGTTCCTCCGAATGCGCGTCGATCAACGCGGCGGCCTCGGGATCGAGATCCACCACCACCGGGGTCAGCAGCGTCTGCCGTTCGATTGCGCCCCTATCGCGCTCAAGCTTGAGACGCTCGTAGACGATGCGTTCATGCGCGGCGTGCTGGTCGACGATGACAACGCCGTCGCTCGTCTGGGCGATGATGTAATTTTCGTGCACCTGCGCCCGCGCCGCGCCAAGCGGAGCGGCGAGATCGCGCTCGTTGGCCAAGGCCGCCGGCGCGGGCGCTGAGGGCGCGATTTCGGCGAAGCCCGCCTGCGTCGGCTCGATGAGTTCTGGGCGCCGCGGGCGAGGCGCGCCAGTCCCAGCGGGGGGAATAGGACGCTCCGCGGTAGGGTTGGGGCGGACGCATGGCCAGGATCGTCGCCGAGCCGCCGGTGGTCGAAGCCCGGCGCCCCGCCTCGCTCAAGCGCTGCTTGAGCGCGCCGACCATGAGAGCGCGGACAGCGCCAGCGTCGCGAAAGCGCACTTCGGCTTTCGCGGGATGGACATTGACGTCGACCTCGCTCGGCTCGCATTCGACGAACAAGGCCGCGACCGCATGCCGGTCGGGGGGCAGGAAATCCATATACGCGCCGCGCAGCGCCCCGGCGAGCGTCTTGTCGCGCACCGCCCGCCCGTTGACGAACAGGAACTGCTGCGAGGCGTTCGGCCGGCTATAGGTCGGCAAGCCCGCCCGGCCTGTGAGCCTTAGCGCCTCGCGGCTCGCCTCGAGCGCGACCGAATTCAAGGCGAAGTCGTCGCCCAAAGCCTGGCGGACCCGCTCGGCGAACCCCACTTCGCCCGGCCCGCAAGCCGGCCAGTCAAAGCCTGGGCCAATATCGGTGGTGAACGAAAAGCGCGCTTCCGGCGCAGCCATCGCCAGCCTTTTGACTGCGTCGGCCGCGGCCAGCGCCTCAGCGCGATCGGATTTGAGGAATTTGAGGCGCGCCGGGGTGGCGGCGAACAGGTCGCGCGCCTCGACCCGGGCGCCGGTCGCGCAGGCGCAAGGTTCGATCGCGCTTTTGACGCCGTCCTCGGTGAGAAGCCTCAAGCCCATCGGGGCGCCTGGCTCACGGGTGCGGATTTCGAGCCGCGACACCGAGGCGATCGAAGGCAGCGCCTCGCCGCGGAAGCCGAAGGTCATGATTTGCATGAGATCGCCGTCGATGAGTTTCGACGTCGCATGCCGCTCGACAGCAAGGGCGAGATCGGCTTCGTCCAGCCCATGCCCGTCGTCGACCACCCGGATGAGCCGCCGCCCGCCGGCTTCGATCGTGACCTCGACCGATTTCGCCCCGGCGTCGAGCGCGTTCTCGACCAGTTCTTTGATCGCCGCCGCCGGCCGTTCGATCACCTCGCCCGCGGCGATGCGGTCGATGGTCAGAGGATCGAGACGGCGAATTGGCATTGGCGGGCAACCTCGAAAGCACTATCGCATTCGGGGGCCGGCTAAGAAAGCGCCGCTCCGGCTTCCGAGCGGCGCAAGGCGCCAGGGAGCTGTTTCCGGCCGACCCAGCCATCGGGCGCTCCGCGGGACGATCGAACAGGCCCCTCGGCTGCAAGACCCCCGCACTCTCGTCCGCCACCATCCATCCAGCCACAAAAACCGGCCACCCCCAGAACGTCAATTGTGAGAAGCTCTCCCTAAACAATTTCTTCCGGAAAGCCGGAATCGCGGTTAGAATGGCTCTCAGAGGAAAGAGCCTCCGACGCCGCCGCGAACCGCAGGCGACCGCCGAGACAAAAGCGCATATCGGAGCGCGAGAATGATGGGTGAGAAAAAAGCTATTTGGATTCCCCATAACCCCTTGAAAAGAAACGATTACGACAAATAACACCAAATAAATCCAAGGAAAACCAAGCTTTTTTATTTGGTCGGATTTGGTGCGCCTTGGACATATTTGGTATGAGTTATGCGTTAAACGCAGACCAAAAGAGGGCTTCCCCACCCTCAGTGGGACGGCGGATCGCCGACAGGCTCGGTTGAGCCGTCGCGGCCAGCCGCGCGGATCGTCGGCGCCGACCACGGACCGGCGATGTCCAGCGTCAAGTGAGCCGCGTCTTGGGATTCCTCGCCGGCCGCGTCCGTCTGGACCGCATTGATGTTCAAAGCCCAATCTTGGGCGACGAGATCAATGAGCCCGCTCAGTTCGGCGGTCACGCCATGGCTCGTCATCACGCCGCGTCCGACCCGAGCGCGGCCGTCGGTGAGCGCCAACGAAACGTCCAACTTGTCGAACGCCGTTCCGCCGAGGCGCATGTCTCGCTGGACGTCGATCGGCCGGCGACGGCTGCGGCGCAGCGCCTCCTCCAGGTTGACGCCGAGAATGGCGCCATCCGCCGCTTCGAGTGACGCCGTTCCCGTCAGGCTCGCGACCGCGGCGGCCGGCGAAGCGCCGGAGGCCTCAATGGCGAATTGCACTCGGCCAGTCCCCGTCATGACTGGCTTGCTGAGGTCGGCGATCGCGGCGCCGAGATCGGCGTCGACGAGTTCGCCACGCGTGCTCATCTTGAGGTCCCGCCCAAGGTAGGCGGCGTCCAGTTCGCCCTTGAGGCGGCCGCCATAGGCCGCGGCCTCGATCAAAGTTATGCTGAGCTTGCCATCCGCGACGAACACGGATGCGGCGGCGTCGGCGAGCGGAAGACCATAGATGTCGAGATTGGCCGCCGACAACCGCAAGTCGAGGTCGAAGGCCCGCAGCGGCGCAAACGCGAAGGGCTTCGCGCTCCACCCTCCCGAGGAGTTGAGGACCCGTCTCGGCGGTCCGAGCAGCGGCTTGAGCGCCAGCGTTTCGGCGGCGAGCGTGCCGGAGACGGTCGCGCGCCCGCCGGTGCGGCTGATTGCGAGCGCGCCTTCAAGCGTCTGCCCGGCGCTGGTCAGCGTCGCGTCGCCCAGCGTCAGCGCGTTCGGCGCGCCCTTGATCTTCGCGGTAATCGCAATGTCGTCGGGGCCAACAAACGGCGGGGGCTGAGTATTGAGAAAAGACGCCAAGGCGGCGATTGAAGGGATGGACGCGGACACATCCCCTTCGGCGCTGGGCTCCTCTCCGAGCGCCAGCGAACCGCCGAACGCAAGCTTGGCCAAGGGCGAATCGAGCCCGAAGACGACCGAACTCGGGGCGCCCTTGGCGGCGGTTTCCGGATCGTCGAGCGCGCCGGCGATCGTAACAGGCGTCTTCCGCCACACGGCGGACAGGTTGAAGCGCAGTTGATGGCCGACCGTCAGTCCGTCGAAGCGGCCCCGCACATTGTCGATCAGCGTGTCGATGCCGCGCTTGGCGCTGAGCAAATGCAAGACCCCGTTCGATAGGCTCAAGCTGGCCAAAGGCGCTAGCGCCCTCCTGGCGACGCTCGCTGGCCCGCCCGATCCACCCGCCGCCCCGGCAAATGGAGGATGGTCGACGTCGACGGTGACCGTCGGACTGACGAGAATAACGCCGGTGGGGATGAAACGTCCGCGCAGAAGCTCGATCAGCGACAGGTTCAGGCGCGCCGCCGGCGCCGAGAGAAGGTTGACGCCATAAGCGTCGTCGAGCCGGGCGTCGGCGATGCGGACGCTCGGCCGCGGCAAGGCGGAAAAGGACGCCGCTTGGGGAGCGCTCCAATGGAGTCGCGGCGAAGCGCCGAATGCGGCGTTGAGACTGTCGCCGACCTTCGTCGCGGACAGCGGCCAGCGTATGAAACCGCACGCCGCCAGCAAGACGATCAAGGCGAAGGTTATGCCCCACGCCACGGCCCGGCGCATGCTGTCAAAATCTCCTTGATCGAGCCTCGACGAACCAATGGATGCGTCGATTCATACCCCGAACCGGCAAGCAAGGCGACAAGGCGCTGAAATATCAATTGAGACAAAGGGCGCCCGAGGCCAGGACGGGCGCCTTTGCGGCCGAAAAGCGGCCGCGAGCCAGCAGGCGCCAGGTGAAAACCCCAGTTGCGACATTAATCGCTGTTAAGAGATACGCATTGAAAACAATAGCGTTTTCCCGATCAGGTAACTTGTGGGGCTTTACCGGACGCGCTTTTTGACCTCTTAGGCCCGCGGCGACGTGAGCCGCCCAAAAGCCCGTAGCCCCACGGCAAGGCGATAAGACCGGCGGCAGGAGTTGCTTCTGACGCAAATTATTGCGCTACAGTCCATAAGTTGTTTATCAAGCAATATCAATAAGTTACAGTTGATAACGTTTTGCGCACGTGTAATATGAGCGAGCCGCGATTAGCCGGCTAAACCACACGAGGAAGTCCACATGTTGCATCCGCAATTAACCGAAAAAGCCATGCTGATCCCGCGCGTGCGTTATTGGAAAAAACACGGCTGGCGCTCCGAGGTCCTAGTCGACGACGGCAAAATGGGATCCACATCGGTCGGCGCGACGGCTTCGTCTTCACGATGACGGTCCGTGATCGCGTCGAGTATGTCGTGAATCTCGGCCTTCCCGGACAAGGCTAGTAACGTAACCGACACTCGCGGCGGGCTTGTCGCCGATTGCCGGCAATACGTTGCGGTCCAGAATACGGCGAGTTTCCGTCGCCCAGCGCGGGCCGTTCTTCTCGTCGGTGTGGCGTTTCAGGAATTCGTCGGCGATCATCCTGACGGTACGGGCGCGTGCGAGCACGACTCTACGCGCCGCTTTCTTTTCCGCCTGTGGATCGCCGCCATTTGCGACTTGCGCCGCGAGCTGCAACGCTTGCCGTCGCGCCTCGGCAAGCGACAGGGAAGGGTACGGGCCGAGCGTTACCTTCTTGACCCTGCCGTCGCGGCTGTAACGGCATGCAAATGACTTTGCGCCGCTGGGTTGAACGAGCAGGTACAAGCCCGGCGTCTGCCCGTCCGCGATCTCCTGCCGCTTGGGTCCCGGCGCAGCCTTTCGAACAAAAACATCGGTGAGCACGAACCCACTGACTCCCTCGGGGAAGCGCAGGGGAAGGTTTTAGTGTGTCTTGCGCCTTCCCCCGCCGATATAGACAGAACTAGCCAGCGCGAATAATGTCAATCATTATCGTGATTTTGCAAAGAAAGAGCCCCTGACCCGCCGCACCTTGTCAAGACAAAATCGCTGACTCTTAATCAGCGGGTCCAAGGTTCGAGCCCTTGTGCGCCCACCATCGAAGATCTTGATATCGCTATATTTTAAGAACAGATGGGCCCCATTCCCCAAGTAGCGGGCGGTGCAACGGACCTGTAGCGGACCCGCCGCGCAACTGCTCCGGCGGAGGAGGTCTGAACGGCGTGGGATGTCGGGTGCGCCCGGCCAAATGGTGTGGAGTTGATGACCTCCCGTCGCGCGGATTGGTGTTGGAACGCCGCCGACTCGCACTACCGGCAGTCTGGCTGTGGCAGCGATCCGGCGATGTCTCAGTGCTTTACGGATGAGCAGCTACTCCCCGACGATGATGAAGCTGGTCCATGTTGTGTCCTGGTTTGGCGCGTTGGTGTATTCGGCCTGTGCGTCGCGCAGGGCGGCGGCCGGGTCGCTCTGTTTCTGGCTGAGCCAGTGGAAGTAGAAGCGCTGCATGAATCTCGCAGCTTGCTCGTCGTCGACCGAACGCAAAGTGACGAGTACGTTGCGCGCGCCGGCCACGCGCAAAGCCCGAACTAGACCGGAGACGCCGTCACCGTAGTCATATTGTCCGAGCGCCGTCTGACAAGCCGACAGCACCACCAGTTCCGTGCCTTCAAGGTTCAGGTCCTGCGCCTCCAGCGCATAGAGGATGCCGCCGTCGCCGCCCTCCTTGAGGCTACGATTGGCCCCAGCCAGCGCAATCCCGGCTAGCAGCATCGGCTGATCGGACGGTTGTTTGGGCGCGCGATAGAAGCCGTGAGTGGCAAGATGGAGCACCCGCGCCGGCGGCAATCTAAGCAGCCAGTCTTTGGTCGGCGTCGGCGCTTTTGCCGAACCATCCGCCAGTACGACAGTCTCGTCCCGACGCGCGTCGCCGTAGAGATCGGCGATCGTCTCGACCTCCTCTTTGCTATGCGCCAGCGCGCCGAAGCCGTTGCGCAAACTGTCCAGCGTGTCGCCGCGCGTGCGCTTGACCCGATCCACGATCGCATCGGCCTGCGCCATCTGTATCGCAGGAGTCGCATCGGCCTTGATAGCGGGGAGTGCGAGGTCGAAATCGATGCCCCCGACCGCAATGAGACCCTTAGCTGGCTTGTCCGCAGCAGGCCGCAGCAGGTCGCGGCCTGTCTGCACTAGACGCAGGTCGAAGCGATCCATCACGCGCGCTCCGTCCGGGGCCCGCAACAGGCCGAATGACACTAGGTTGAGCGATCCGTCCGGGGCGACATAGAGATGCTTCAGGTCGGCGAGGTCCGCAGCGAACGGCGCGAGCAGCTGCTGATACAGCGCCGTCGCCGCTTTTTCCGTCGCCTCGGGCGATCCAGAAAGAAAGAAATTCACGCTCGCGTCGGTCTCGTCCGTCGCCCCAAGATCGCGCACAACTATGTCACCGGTCGGAGGGATGAGGACACCCGCGAAGCGAGCCGGACCGAACGTCGCAGTCTTGAAGTCGACCCTGTGATACAGCCGTATGTCGAGCAGCGCACTCCGCTCGGGCAGGCGCGCCTGAAGGTCTTGCAGGCTGGCGTTGCGGACCTGCAGCGACGTGGCGTAGTTGTGGCTCAGACGGCCCAGTTCGAGCTGTTTTGCGTCCACGCGAGCTATTAGGTCGGTCATCTGCTGTGAGTCCAAGATCCCTTGGACCTTCGGGTCAAAGTTCCCTTGGGTCAGCCGCGCCATCTGCGCATGAAGGTCTCGCAACTCGGCGGCCACAGCCCGGATGTGCTCGTCATTGCCGCTTCGGGAGAGCCGCGCCAAATAGGCGTCTTCTTCCACCGCGAGCCCCTTGAACCGCAGCAGCGCCGAGGCCGCCATTTGTCCGCCCGCTACTCCAGCTTCCGGCGACTGAGCGAGGCTAACAGCGATGTCTTGGTATATATTTTGTGACGCCACCGTTTGCCGCCGCACTTTCGCAGATTCGGTGGTGTAGAGTTCTGCACCCAGTCGATCGAGGATCAGCGGCTCCATCAGCCAGTGCAAAGTGATGGCGTCGACAACATGCCCTTGTACCGCCAGATCAAAAGTCAGATTAAGCCACGTTTCCAACGTTTCCGGATGGCTAGACCCGAGCACTTCCTTTCGACGTTCCAACGTCTCGCGAAACAACCGCTCGGACTCGACGTATTGCCCCTCCGTCCGTAGAAGAAAAGCCAAGTCATACATGCTGCTGAGAGTGTCGGGGTGCTTGGGTCCGAGTACCTGCTGACGCAAATCGAGCGTCTTGCGATGCAGCTGCTCAGCCTCGCTATTCTGACCCTGATCCGCAAGGACAGCAGCCAGGTTATTCATTGAAGTAAATGTGCCTCGATGCTTTGGGCCCAGCACCTCTTGTTTCAGGTCGAGAGCGCGGCGAAAAAGAGGTTCGGCCTCACTATAACGGCCCTGACTCTCCAAAAAACCTGCTAGGTTGTTCAAGCTTATGAGCGTGTCAGGATTCTTGGGTCCCAATACTTCTTCGCTCAGGCTGAGAGCCTCACGAAACAACGGCTCGGCCTCGTCGTACCGGCGCTGAAATTCCAGGACACTTGCCAAATTGCCTAGGTTAACAATGATAGAGGGGTTTTTGCGGCCCAACCTCTTTTGGACTAAGGGCAGCGCATCCCGATACAATACCTCGGCCTCGCCAAACCGACCTTGTTCCAGCAATACGGTTGCCAAATTGTTCATGCTAATTATTGTTTGAGCGTGCTCCGGGCCCAGTATCTGCTGACGCAACTCAAGCGTCTCCCGATGAAGCTGCTCCGCCTCCAGATACCGCCCCTGGTTCGAAAGTAAAACCGCAAGGTTGTTCATACTAGCGAGGGTGTCGATATGCCTTGGGCCTTCCGCCTCCCGGCGCAGTGCTAGGGTCTCCCGAAACAGCGGTTCGGCCTCGCTGTATTTCCCTCCGCGCATCAGCACCATTGCCAAGTTGTTCATTTCGTCGAGAGTCTCCGGACCCTTAGGCCCAAAGGTCTGTCGACGCACGTTGAGGGACTCGCGAAACAGTGGTTCAGCCTCGCTATATCGGCCCTGGCGGTCGAAGACGAGGGCCATGAAGTGCATGCTGCTAAGGGTAGCGGGATCGCTTAGCCCGAATGCGCTGCGAGCAAGGTTCAACGCCCGCTCGGCTGGCTTCGCAGCACCGCTAAAATCTCCGCGCTTATAGGCGTGAATTGCTTCATCTGCGAGCGACATCCATCTTGACTGGTCCTCTTGGGGGTTTCCGAGCGCAGTACTTACAATCAGGATTGCAGATCCCGCGAAGACAAGGGCACGCTTTGCAACCACGAAGATTCGTATCACCATTCTCTCCGTGCGTAGAGCCAGGACAAATGTCTTCTCGGAAGTATAACTTCATCGCACTCGACTTCTTCAAGGGCAGCTCACGTAGTTTCCAGTAATCCGCATCGCAAGGACTTGCTCTGCCGGGACCACATAGGTGTCGATGTCTGCGCCCGGCGCATCGCGCGACGGGCGGATCAGAAATAGTCTGTCCTTCGTGGCCGCTAGCAGACGGTTGCAATCCGTCATCGCAGTGTCACGGAAAGCCTCGCTCGGCGTCTCCGCAGTGTCCTTCTTCAACATTAGGCGCAATCGCGGATAGGCTACATAGTCGCTACCACGCTCTGCCTGGAAATCATCGTTCGCTGTCCGGATCCCGCCAGCATGCGCGAGTGCAAATCCGCCGAGGATCCCGACGACAATTGTCGTGTTGACGAAGAACCGACCCAATTGCCGAAACCATCGCGCCAAGCTCCAAAGTCCGACGATCACGAGCGCCGCGATCAGCACCGACGACCAAAGATTCTTGAGAACTACGAGGCCGCCGTAGACCAGCATGTGCTGAAAAGGGATGTCGACCAGCAGCAGCGGTATCCGAAATCGATCGAAGTAGGCGTACGCATATGTCCAACCAGCGACGTAGAGCCACGCCGCAATCAACCCCAGCGCCGCCCCGACGGAAGAAATTATATCGCCGAGGCTCAGAGCTTCATTCTGCCTCCCCACGAGGCACCTCCTTCACGGATGCGCGCTTCGAAGCGCAGGGAGTGCAGCCGTCATCACCGTCCTTGATCGGACTCCACGGAGACTCCACCTTGAGCTTCGTGATTTTGTCGCCAGTCTCCCCACCGGAGCATCTCGCTGTTACGTCGGTATCTCCGCCGAACCGAGTGCCCGTGCAGCCGCGGACAACCCCGACATTCGGATTCTTCAAGCAAAAACATGTCTTGCCATCCTCCATCCAGGGCTCGGCCGATGTCGAAATCGGCGCCAGCGCCAAGACGATTGCGCCGACCACCACGCAAAGCCTTGTAGCGTTGCAGTGACTCCTTACTCCCCGACGATGATGAAGCTGGTCCATGTTGTGTCCTGGTTTGGCGCGTTGGCGTATTCGGCCTGTGCGTCGCGCAGGGCGGCGGCCGGGTCGCTCTGTTTCTGGCTGAGCCAGTGGAAGTAGAAGCGCTGCATGAATTTTGCGGCTTGCTGGTCGCTGACCGAACGCAGGGTGACCAGCACGTGGCGTGCGCCGGCCACGCGCAGCGCCCGAACCAGGCCGGAAACGCCGTCGCCGTAGTCATATTGGCCGAGCGCCGTCTGACAAGCCGACAGCACCACCAGTTCCGTGCCTTCAAGGTTCAGGTCCTGCGCCTCCAGCGCATAGAGGATGCCGCCGTCGCCGCCCTCCTTGAGGCTACGATTGGCCCCAGCCAGCGCAATCCCGGCTAGCAGCATCGGCTGATCGGACGGTTGTTTGGGCGCGCGATAGAAGCCGTGAGTGGCAAGATGGAGCACCCGCGCCGGCGGCAATCTAAGCAGCCAGTCTTTGGTCGGCGTCGGCGCTTTTGCCGAACCATCCGCCAGTACGACAGTCTCGTCCCGACGCGCGTCGCCGTAGAGATCGGCGATCGTCTCGACCTCCTCTTTGCTATGCGCCAGCGCGCCGAAGCCGTTGCGCAAACTGTCCAGCGTGTCGCCGCGCGTGCGCTTGACCCGATCAACGATCACATCGGCCTGCGCCATTTGGGTCGCAGGCGTCGCATCGGGCTTTGCGCTGGGAACAGCGAACTCGAAGTCAATGCCGCCGACCGCCACCAGCCCCTTGGCGGGCTTGTCGGCCGCCGGCCGCAACAGATCACGACCCGTCTGCACCAGTCGCACATCCAGGCGATCCATTACGCGCTGGCCGTCGGGGGTGCGCAACAGCCCGAACGACACTAGGTTCAGCGCTCCATCAGGGGCGACATAGAGCCGCTTCAGGCCCGCGAGGTCCCCAGCAAACGGTGCGAGCACCTGCTGATACAGCGCGGCGGCCGCCTCTTCCGCCGCCCCGGGCGTACCCGAGAGCAGGCGGTTCACGTTCGCGTCAATCTCGTCCGTCAGACCGAGATCGCGCACCGCAATGTCGCCGGTCGGAGTGATCAGGACGCCGGCCAAGCGCGCTGGACCGGGCGTCGCAGTCTTGAAGTCGGCCCTGTGATACAGCCGCATCTCGAGCAGGGCGCTTTGCTCGGTCAGAATGCCGCGAAGGTCTTTGAGGCTTGCGTGGCGAACCTGCAATGACGTTGCATAGTTGCGGCTCAGACGGCCTAGTTCGTGCTGCTTTTCGTCCAAACGCGCAGTGAAGTCGGTGACGGCCTCCCCGCTGGCGCTGCCCTGGATCAGCCGCGCCATCTGCGCGTGGAGGCCTTGCAACTCGCCTGCGACGGCGCGGATATGCTCGTCTTCGCCGCCTCGACCTAGCCGCGCCAGAAAGGTGTCCTCTTCGACCGCAAGCCCCTTAAACCGGAGCAGCGCCGAGGCTGCCATCTTCGACCCAGCCGCGCTGGCGCTAGGCATCTGGGCCAAGGCGAGAGCGACGTCTTGATAGGTGGCCTGTGACACTACCAAATGTCGCCGAATTCTGGCTGATTCGGTCGTGTATAGTTCGTCCCCGAGCCGGTCGAGAATCAGCAACTCCATCTCCTGATGCAACGCTACCGCCTCGGCGACACGCCCCTGCGCCGCTAAGTCAAAGGTCAGATCAAGCTGGGTTGTTAGCGTCTTGGGATGACTAAGGCCCAGCGTCTTTCGACTCCAGTCGAGTGTTTCGCGGTACAGCGGCTCGGCCTCGGCATACCGACCCTGCCTCTGCAACACCTGGGCCAAACCGTTCAAGCTTGTGAGGGTGGTGGGATGCTTGGCACCCAGCACCTGGCGGCAAAGGTCGAGCGCCTCGCGATACAGCGGCTCGGCCTCGCCATATCGGCTCTGTCGTTCCAACACGCTGGCCAAGTTGCCAATGCTGACGAGGGTGTCGGGATGTTGGGGGCCCAGCACCTGCCGATATAGGTCGAGCGTCTCGCGATACAGCGGCACGGCTTCGTCATATCGACCCAGGTCCTCCATCACGGTGGCCAAGTTATTCATGCTAGCGAGAAGTCTCGGGATGCTTGGGGCCCAATAGCTGTCGGGTAAGGTCGAGCGCCTCACGATAGAGTATCTCGGCCTCGGCATAGCGGCCCTGAAGCTGAAACACACCGGCCAGGTTGTTCATGCTAATGAGGGTACCTGGATCGCTAGGGCCTAGAACCTGTAGATTTAGCTCGAGCGCCTCGCGATGCATTGTCTCCGCCTCGCCATATCGGCCTTGCTCGTCCAGCGCGCCGGCCAGATTGTCCATAGCAGAAATGGTGTAAGGATCTTTAGGGCCCAGCACCTCCCGAAGCAGGCCAAGTGCCTCGCGATACAACGACTCCGCCTCCCCGTACCTACCTTGGCTGTCGAGCGCGGTTGCCAGGTTGTTCAGGCTCGTGAGACTATCGGGATGCTTGGGCCCCAGAACCTGCCGCCGCAGGTCAAGCGTCTTGCGATACAGTGACTCTGCCTCACCGTACCGGCCCTGGCGCAGTAGCACGCCAGCCAAGTTATCCATACTGGTCAGGGTGTGGCGATGATTGGAGCCCCGAACTTGTCGAAGTAGGTCGAGCGTCTCGCGATACAGCGACTCAGCTTCGCCATAGCGGCCCTGGCTCTGCAATGCGAGGCCCAGATTGTTCATGCTGGTGAGGGTGTCGGGGTCTTGAGGGCCGAACTGGGCGCGGGCCAATGTCAATGCCCGCGATGCGAGAGACACTGCTACGTCGCCTTCACCCCGTTGACTGGCCTGGAGCGCCTGCGCGTTGAGCGTCTTCCATTCGGCCCTGGAGTCAGCGGCGGCGGTGTCGCACCCGGGATAGATCAGTGCGAGCAGCACAATCGCTGCCCAGACCAGCCGAGAAAGCCCTCCCAACCCCATGTCGTGCCCTTCTCAAGTCGAGCCTGCGTTCGTCGACGGCTGCGGAGATCGTCGGGCCGTCACAATCCCGGCGCGGCCGAAGTTCACAGCATTTACTCGCCGACGATGATGAAACTGGTCCATGTCGTGTCTTGGTTTGGTTCGTTGGTGTATTCGGCCTGTGCGTCGCGCAGAGCGGCGGCGGGGTCGCTCTGCTTCTGGCTGAGCCAGTGGAAGTAGAAGCGCTGCATGAATCCGCAGCTTGCTCGTCGTCGACCGAACGCAGGGTGACCAGCACGTTGCGCGCCCCGGCCACCCGCAAAGCACGCACCAGACCCGAGACCCCGTCGCCGTAGTCATATTGACCGAGCGCTGTCTGACAGGCCGACAGCACCACCAGTTCGGTGCCTTCCAGGTTCAGATCCTGCGCCTCCAGGGCATAGAGGATCCCGCCGTCGCCGCCATCCTTGAGACTGCGATTGGCTCCCGCCAGCGCAATTCCCGCCAGCAGCATCGGTTGATCGGACGGCTGTTTGGGCGCGCGATAGAAGCCATGGGTTGCAAGGTGCAGCACCCGCGGCGGCGATAATCCCAGCAGCCAGTCCTTGGTCGGCGTCGGCGCTTTTGCCGAACCATCCGCCAGTACGACAGTCTCGTCCCGACGCGCGTCGCCGTAGAGATCGGCGATCGTCTCGACCTCCTCTTTGCTATGCGCCAGCGCGCCGAAGCCGTTGCGCAAACTATCGAGCGTGTCACCGCGAGTGCGCTTGACGCGATCCACGATCGCTTCAGCCTGCCCCGCTTGGGTTGCAGGCGTCGCATCGGGCTGTGTACTGGGAACCGCGAGGTCGAAATCAATCCCGCCGACCGCAATGAGACCCTTGGCTGGTGTGTCGGGCACCGGCCGCAACAGATCGCGGCCGGTTTGCACCAGCCGCACAACTAGCTGGTCCATCACCCGCCGCCCATCCGGGCCGCGCAAGAGACCGAACGACACCAGGTTGAGCGATCCGTCCGGGGCGACATAGAGACGCTTCAGGCCAGTGAGGTCCGCAGCGAACGGCGCGAGCAGTTGCTGATACAGCGTTGCCGCCGCTTTCTCCGTCGCCTCAGGCGAGCCGGAGAGCAAAAGGCTCACGTTCGCGTCCATCTCTTCCGCCAGCCCAAGATCGCGCACGGCGATGTCGCCGACTGGGGGAATGAAGATGCCGACCACTCGCACTAGGCCCGGTGTCCCGGTCTTGAAATCAATCTTCTGATACAGCCGCATCTCGAGAAGGCCGCTTTTCTCGGCCAGGACGTGGCGTAGGTCCTTCAAGTTGGTGTTGCGGACCTGCAGCGAGGCGGCGTAGCTGCGGCTGAGACGCCCCAATTCGTGCTGCTTGGCGTCCATGCCTGCGATAATATCGGCGACGTTTTCAGCGCCAACTCCGCCCTGGACCACCCGCGCCATTTGCGCGTGTAAGCCTCTCAACTCGCCAGCGATCGCCCGAACATGCGCGTCCTCACCGCTTCGGCTGAGATGCACCAGGTAGGCGTCTTCTTCCACCGCGAGGCCCTTGAACCGCAGCAGCGCCGAGGCCGGCCGCCATTTCCGAACCGGCCGCGCCGGCCCCGGGCAACTCCGCGAGGTTCAGAGCGACATTCTGATAAGTTGATTGCGACGCCACCATCTGTCGGCGGGCATTGGAAGACTCGGTTGTGTAGAGTTCGACCCCTAGCCAGTCGAGGATCAGCGGCTCCACCTGGCGGTGCAAGGCTATGGCGGTCGCAACTTTTCCCTGCGCCGCAAGATCATTGATCAGATTGAGCTGCGTCGTCAAAGTGTCGGGGTGTCCGGGTCCCAGCTCTTGCCGGCGAAGGTCAAGTGTCTTGCGATAGAGCACCTCGCCCTTGCCGTACTGGCCTTGGCTATCCAGCACTGCGGCCAAGTTGTTCATGCTTGTAAGGGTTCCGGGATGCTTCGGGCCGAGGACCTGCCGGGATAGGTCGAGCGTCTCGCGTCCCAGTCGCTCGGCCTCGCCATATCGGAGTTGTTCCACCAGCAGGGAGGTCAGATTGTTCATAACGGTTATTGTGTCGGGATGCTTGGGGCCCCTCACCTGCTGGGATAGGCCAAGCGTCTCGCGCAAAAGCACCTCGGCCTCGTCATACCTACCCTGATGCTGCATCATCATGGCCAGGTTGTTCATGCTCGTGAGGGTGTCAGGATGCGTCGGGCCCAGGACACGCCTAGAAAGATCGAGCGCCTCTCGATAGAGCCGCTCGGCCTCGGCATATCGGTGCTGGTCCGCCAGCACGCTGGCTAGGCTGTTCATGCTTGTGAAAGTGTCGGGATGCTCGGCACCCAGAGCTTCCCGGGACAGATCGAGCGTCTTACGATCTAGTGCCTCGGCCTCGCCATATCGGCCTTGGTCCACCAACACGTTAGCCAGGTTGTTCATGCTTTCGATGGTGTCACGATGGGTGCTCCCCAGGACCTGTAGGGAGAGGTCAAGAGTTCTCGCGATAGAGACTCTCGGCCTCGACATAACGGCCCTGATCCTGCAGCACCATGGCCAGATTGTTCATGCTCGTCAGGGTCTGTGGGTCTTTCGGGCCTAAGACCTGTCGGCACAGGTCAAGCGCCTCGCGGAATAGCGGCTCCGCGTCGGCATATCGGCCATCTCCCTCCAGTGCTGACGCCAGGTTGTTCAGGCTGGCGAGGGTGTGCGGGTCCTTGGGACCGAATACGGACCGGGCCAAGCCCAGCGCCTGCTTTGCGAGAGAAACCGCGGCTTTTACATCGCCCCGCTGGTAGGCTTCGACCGCCTGCGCATTAAGCACCTCCCATTGCGCCCTGGAATCAGCCGCGGCGGGCGCGGCGAGGACGAGCGCAAGCAACAGGACCAATTTCCCCCCAAGCCGAATGGGCCGCCACCACGCCATGTCGCCCATCCAAGTCACCCCGCAGATATCATGCCATTATTTACTAATTTACTCACATAATTGGTATGAGGCTAGGACTTTGCCGCGGTGTTTTCTGCGGTCCATCGGCCCAGTTCCAACGTGATTCAGCTCCAGGCAATGCATTCAACGACAACTAACGTAGTTCCCCGTGATCCGCATCGCTAGGACTTGCTCTGCGGAGATCACATAGGTGTCGATGTCTGCACCGGGCGCATCGCGCGACGGGCGGATGAGAAACACTCTGTCCTTCATGGCGGCAACTACGCGAGTGCAATCTGTCGTTGCGGCATCGCCCAACGCCTCGGTCGGCGTCTCCGCCTCCTTCTTCAGGAACAGGCGAAGTCGCGCATAGGCTTGATAGTCGCTACCGCGCTCTGCCATGAAATCGTCATTTGCTGTTCGGATTCCGCCCGCATGGGCCAACGCAAACACGCCGGCGATCCCGACGACAATGGCTGTGGTGACAAAGAATCTGCCCAATTGCCGACTCCATCGGGCCAAGCTCCAAAGCCCAGCTATAACAAGCTCCAAAGCCCGGCTATAAAGAGCATCGCAATCAGTGCTGATAGCCAGAAGTTTTTAAGGACCACGGGGCCCCATAGACCAGCGCAGCCGCGAAGAACCCCGACTGTAGGATGCTTCAGGCAAAAGCACGTCTTGCCGTCCTCCATCCAGGGCTCTGCCGATGCCGCAATCGGCGCGACGAGGACCGCGATGAGGAGCGTAAATCGCTCTAGTGCCCTACCGTAGCGCATTCACTCACCCACGATGATGAAGCTGGTCCATGTTGTGTCCTGGTTTGGCGCGTTGGCGTATTCGGCCTGTGCGTCGCGCAGGGCGGCGGCCGGGTCGCTCTGTTTCTGGCTGAGCCAGTGGAAGTAGAAGCGCTGCATGAATTTTGCGGCTTGCTGGTCGCTGACCGAACGCAGGGTGACCAGCACGTTGCGCGCGCCGGCCACGCGCAAAGCCCGAACTAGACCGGAGACGCCGTCACCGTAGTCATATTGTCCGAGCGCCGTCTGACAAGCCGACAGCACCACCAGTTCCGTGCCTTCAAGGTTCAGGTCCTGCGCCTCCAGCGCATAGAGGATGCCGCCGTCGCCGCCCTCCTTGAGGCTACGATTGGCCCCAGCCAGCGCAATCCCGGCTAGCAGCATCGGCTGATCGGACGGTTGTTTGGGCGCGCGATAGAAGCCGTGAGTGGCAAGATGGAGCACCCGCGCCGGCGGCAATCTAAGCAGCCAGTCTTTGGTCGGCGTCGGCGCTTTTGCCGAACCATCCGCCAGTACGACAGTCTCGTCCCGACGCGCGTCGCCGTAGAGATCGGCGATCGTCTCGACCTCCTCTTTGCTATGCGCCAGCGCGCCGAAGCCGTTGCGCAAACTGTCCAGCGTGTCGCCGCGCGTGCGCTTGACCCGATCAACGATCACATCGGCCTGCGCCATTTGGGTCGCAGGCATCGCGTCGAGCTGTGTGCTGGGAACAGCGAGGTCGAAATCAATGCCGCCGACCGCCACCAGCCCCTTGGCGGGCTTGTCGGCCGCCGGCCGCAACAGATCACGGCCGGTCTGCACCAGCCGCAGATCCAGGCGATCCATCAGGCGCTGTCCGTCTGGGGGGCGCAACAGGCCGAATGACACCAGGTTCAAAGATCCGTCCGGCGCGATATAGAGACGTTTCAGGCCCGCGAGGTGCGCGGCGAATGGCGCGAGCACCTGCTGATACAGCGCCCTCGCCGCCTCTTCCGCCGCCTCTGGCGAGCCGGAGAGCAGGAGGTTCACGTTCGCGTCGGCCTCATCCACCGGCCCAAGATCGCGCACCACCGTATCATCCGTCGAGGTAATAAGGACGCCGGCGAAGTGCGCAGGGCCGGACGCATCAGTCTTGAAGTCGATCTTGTGATAAAGGCGAATGTCCAGTAAGGCAGTTTGCGCGGGCAGATCACCGCGAAGTTCCTCCAAGCTCGCGCTGCGGACCTGTAGCGAAGAGGCGTAGTTGCGGCTGAGACGGCCCAGTTCTAGCTGCTTTGCGTCCACAAGCGCAGCGAGGTTGGTGGCCTCTTGCTTGCCGGCGCTGCCCTGGGCCAGTCGCGACATTTGCGCATGCAGATTTTGCAACTCGGACGCGACGGCCCGTATGTGCGCGTCCTCGCCGCGGCGGGCTAGCCGCCCGAGGTAGGCGTCTTCTTCCACCACAAGTCCCTTAAACCGCAAGAGCGCGGACGCCGCCATTTCCGATCCGGCCGCGCCTGCGTCGGGCAGCTGAGCCAGCGTGAGAGCGACGTCTTGATAAGTGGATTGTGACGCCACCATTTCCCGGCGCGCGGTGGCCGACTCCGAGGTGTAGAGCTCGATCCCAAGCCGATCGAGAATCAGCGGCTCCATCCCCCGTTGCAACGTGACCGCGTCCGCAACGCGATCTTGTGCTCCGAGATTACCAATCAGATTGAGCTGCATTTTCAATGTTTCCGGGTGCTTGGATCCCCACAAATCTCGGCCCAGATCGAACGCCTCACGAAACAGAGGCTCGGCCTCGCTGTAGTGACCCTCGTCTTCAAGCACGCCAGCTAAGTTGTTCATGCTCTGAAGAGTGACGGGATGCTTCGGGCCTAACGCCTGTTTATACAATTCAAGCGCGTCCCGGCCCGTTGCCTCGGCCTCGCCATACTTACCCTGGTCGCGCAACACACTGACTACATTGGACATGCTTTCAAGGGTATCGGGATGGTTGGGACCTAAAGCCTGTCGACGCAAGTTCAATGCCTTTCGAAACAAGATTTCTGCTTCGTTATTATTACCTTGGCGATATAGCACAACCGCGAGGTTGTTCATGCTCTGGAGGGTGGCGGGATTCGAGAGGCCAAGCACCTGCTGATATACATCGAGCGCTTCGCGAGACAGCGGCTCGGCTTCGCGATATCGGCCCTCGTCCCGAAGTAGCGCGGCCAGGTTGTTGATACTTAGGAGAGTGTTTGGATCCTTCGTGCCGAGCACTTCCCGCATCAATTCGAGCGTTTGACGAAGCATGGGCTCGGCCTCGCCATAGCGGCCCTGGAGATACAGGAGGGAGGCGAGATTGTTCATAGTCAATAGGGTATTAGGATGCTTGGGGCCCTGTACTTTTCGGAAGGACTCAAGTGCCTCGCGGGCCAGCGGCTCTGCTTCGACATACTTGCCTAGGCTCTGTAGCGTGAGAGCCAGATTGCTCAAGCACGTGATGGTTCGGGCGTCCTCTGTGCCCAGCTCCCGCCGGCTCAGGTCAAGCGTCTCTCGGAAGAGTGGTTCCGCTTCTCCATACCGGCCCTCGCTTTGCAGCAGCATGGCCAAGTTGTTCGTAACGCCAAGCGTGCGGGGATCCTCGGGGCCCAGCGACCGCTTACTCAGATCGAGCGCCTCCCGAAAGAGTGGCTCCGCGTCGCCGTACCGACCCTGGCCGCGGAGCGTGAGGGCTAGGTTACTCATGGGGTCGAGTGTCTTGGGATTCTGTGGTCCCAGTACTTCCCGCATCAATTCGAGCGCCTCGCGAAACAGCGGCTCGGCCTCCCGATAGCGGCCCTGAAGATGTAGTACGATCCCCAGATTGTTCATTGTTTCAACCGTGTCGAGATGTTTCGGGCCAAGCGCTTGCCGGCGCAAGGTGAGCGTCTCGCGAAACAGCGGTTCCGCTTCACGATACCGGCCCTGTTTCCCGAGCAGTTGCGCCAAGCTGTTCATGCTCTGGACGGTGTCGGGATGCTTGGGGCCAAACACAGCGCGGGCCAGTGTGAGGGCCTGCGTAGCCAGAGAAATCGCCGCGTCGGTCTCGCCGTGGCGGGAGGCTTCGAGCGTCTGACTGTTCAGCGCATTCCACTTGGCCCGTGAATCGACAGCAGTTGTCGCGGCACTTGCGACGCCGATCAGTGCGACCAGTGCGATCGTCGCGTTCGCCAGCCGAACGAGCCGTTCCCGCCCCATCTCTCGCGCCCCTCTCCGCTCGGACCGCTTGGCGGTCACATCACGTCTCTCTCATCTCGTCGACTGGTCGATTTTTGAAATAATTTCTACAAGGTTGTCGAGAATTACTCGCCCACGATGATGAAGCTCGCCATGTCGTGTCCTGGGTTGGGGCATTGGCGTATTCGGCCGGTGCGGCGCGTAGGGCGGCGGCGGGATCGCTCTGCTTCTGGCTGAGCCAGTGGAAGTAGAAGCGCTGCATGAATTTCTCGCAGCCTGCTCTGGATCACCTCCCGCGTGCGCTAGCACAAAGATATCCATGAACTATGGCCTCCCGCGATCAATCAAAGACTCGATCCTTGCATTACGCTGTCGGCAGCTGCTACAGCGGGTCAGCGAGGTATTCCGAGATCGCCTTGGCACAGAACCTCTCAAGCGCTTGCTGTTGCGCTTCCGCCGGACACTCGCCGGCGACCATGCGCAAGGCGCTCAGCACTATCAGCTTCGTAAACGGGCAATAACGCCTGCCTGCCGCCTTGTCGCGTGAAAGCTGCCTGCTTGGTTGTAGTGCTTCTGGCTGGTCGCCATCGTTGCGTGGCCCAGTACTGCTTTGGTCATGCCGACATGCATCGGGGCGTGAATGGCAATGTCGGTCGCAACGCAGTCGCGAAACAAATGGGGCGAAATCCGACGCCCCAAGCGATCCTTGGTGACGTTGCCGATCCGCTGGGCGATCCCTTCGCCATCCATCCAGTTGCCCCGCCGCCCGACCCATAGCATTCCGTCGTCAGGACCGGCCGCGGCCTCCCGGAGCACCGGCCGAGCCTTCTGCAAGTAGAAAACGAACGCGCCCTGCAGAAAGTCCGGGTAGACGAAATCGATCGGCTTGTGCGTCTTCGTCTCCTTGCCGCGGAAAACGACACGGATCGCGTCAGGGCCGACGATGAAGCTGGTGCCAATCCCGAGCGCCGAGAAGTTGCGTCGGCGCAGAGGGCGCATGACCAAAGCACTAATCATCAGCCCGTCGCGAAAGACCTGCGCACCCTGGCGACGACCGCGACCGAGTTCATCCTTGCCGATCTTCATCAACTCATCGCCAAGCTTCAGCAACTCGGCCATCGTCGCCATTCGCGGAGCCTTCGGCCTAACCGGCTCGGCGCGGCTCACCATCGCATGAGCGGCCCTCGTCAACCACGGTACTCCTTTAGGAGGGTGGGTGGCGCGGATCATGTAGGCTATGCCCCGCACCGCGAGCGCAACGGTGTGAGGCGCGCGCCCCGGCGAATAATCCTTCACAAATGCCTCAACGAGCCCCGCGTCGACGCGATCTGCGGGGAGCGCGTCACAATCGAGCAGACCGCGCGCCTTGAGCCAGCCGAGATAGAGCCCATAGCCCTGCTCGGTCAGCCGTTGGGTATCGGGTGACCACTCGGCGGCTGGCCCTGGCTTCACGAAGGGGTCGCCAGGCTGATTGGCCGCCATCCACATCTTCCGGTCCGAGGGTGGCCAAAGGCTCAGGTCAAATGCGAAGAACATCGTTATCACAAAAAGTCCTCGTATTCCAAAACCACGGGCTCACCGGTCTCATCGCTCAGCACCACGTCGCGCATGCGATGAACCAGCTTGTCGAGACGCCTGAAAGCTGCCGCCTCCTCCTCGCTGGCGTAGAAGTTGATCGTCGTCGTGATCTGCTTGTGCCCAAGCAGCTGGCGCACGCCCTCGTAGTCTCCAGGGCGGGCCTCCAGATAGGCGAAAGCCATCAGATGCCGCATGAGGTGGATGTTGACAGGCAGGCCCAATTCGCGACCAATGAATTTGGTGAACTGCTTGCTGAGCGCAGATGGGCCTTTTCGCTTGCCGCTCTGGCTGACGAAGAGAGCCGACGATTGGCTCTGAGAGAGGACCGGCAGGAAAATCGAAACATACCGTTGGAAGAGCGCTGAGGTGTCGACACCGAGTTCGGCGTCGATCGCCTTATCGTTCTTGACCTCGCCCTTCGCGATGTGGAGACGCCACTTGCCAGCCTTGCCGCCCGCCGGAAGCTGAAAGTGCTTGGCGAGGTCGAGCGATGCGGCATTTTTGACCCTCATCGGCACGTGGAACAACAGCTCCAACAGCACCGTCATTTGCATGACCTGCGCCTGCCGTGTCGTTGGCAATTTACCTTCCTTCAGGCGCAGCTCGACATCCTTCTGCAGGCCCTTCTCGACATCCAAGGGCAGACGAATTAATCGGCAAAGTACCTCCTTGTCCTTGAAGGGCTGCAGACGGGCCTTGTTCCGCTCGCACATGCCCCTCGGGTGATGCCGCGCTCTCCTCGCAAGCTCCTTCAGCTCTTCGAGCCGCTCGCCATTCACGTTCAAATAGGCGGCCAGGTTCAGGGTCGCGGTCATCAACGCGTGCATGGCTGGGCGGGCGTCATCGAAATTGCGGTCGCCCCAAATGCGCCGCAGGCCAGCCTCCGCTGTCGCAGGCTCGACAAGCCTCTGCAACGAGTTAAAGTCGGCAACCGCTTCGCCTGCCTCAACCAACCTCGAAGCTGATTGTCGCAGGCTGGCGATATAGCCGTCGGCGGTGACCTTCTTCAGCGCCTTACGCGGCCCGTTGGGGTTAAGCTGGTCCTTCGACTTTGCGCCAGCGAAGGGATCGCTGTTAAGCATGTGCGTGCGCCAAGCCTCGATTTCGGCGCGGAGGGTTACCGGGAAAGCGTCAAGCGGCAAGCCGCGCCAGGCGTCTGGCCCATCGTTCTGGATATGAGGAAACCGGCTATCCTCCTTGGCGAAGGCGCGATTCCAGGCGCGCCGGGCGACATGCCAGCGCTCTCGCGGCCTCGACAAAATAGAATGCTCCTCTAGATGTGTCTTAAAAGCGTCAAACGTCTCCTGCCTCACTTCATCGGGCGATATGCGCTGGACCGTCGACCAGCCTGCAAATCGGACGAGATCACGCCGGTCGATTTGGTCGAGCGGGGTGAGAGCGGCCCTCCATGCCGAACTCGGGCGATACTGACGCCGCCGGTGGATGTTGACGCCGACGAGCTCCAGCGCCTTCGCAACACGGGACGTCATGTTGGCCCAAGAATCCTTAGACAAGCCGCAGAGCTGCCAGGGGGCGGACTTGATGGCGGCGCGAATGGTGGGGCCATCGGCGGGGGTGGTGGAGGGGGTGACGTTGGTGACCTCCCAGAACCGCTTGATCGCCGATCGCAGTTCCGCGCGCTTTTGCGACGGCATATCATCGAGGACCGCAAGCGCGTCGTAGACCTGCTGCAGCGTCATGGTGTAATTACTCTGGCTAGGCATAGTGATCAACCTTCTAGCGCTCCAAATTGACTTGTGATGACATGTGAGGTCATGGGTCAATTTTTGTGAGATTGTGGGGAGATGTATTTGTTGAATATTGATCGTGAGGGTTTCACCGTCGTTATGAAAGCAGTGAAACCTTCATGACAGGAAGCGCATTACGCTGCCGGACAACTCGTGGCCTCGAAGAGGACAATGTCGGCGAGTCCGCACGAGGCGGCCTTTCGGGGGTCACGGCTTCGGCGATGCCTGAGATGTCGCCGCCCAGGTCGAGCAGATGGAGGGCGACGCCCCGTTTCTTCAGATCCTCGACCACCTTGAGCGCGTCGAGGGCTGAGCGGAACAAACGATCGAGCTTGGGAGCGATAACCACGTCGCCCTTGCTCAGCCGAGCGAAGAGCGGGCCAGCGGCAGGTCGCTCAGCGACGGGAACGGAACCGGAGACGCCTTCCTCGACAACCACATCGTCTAGGGCCAGGCCATGCATGAGGGCATGATTGTCAGTCAGATCCGCCGCGGATTTTCTACTAATCCCGCCTGGGCTGTAGTAGCATTGCCCTCGGCCTGATGCGGGGCGAAACCGAAATGATGCGGTTGTCGCGTCTACTGAGTGGAATATTCGCGGCGGCTCTCGTGCTCCGGGCGAGCCTCTTAAACGCCGACACGCTGGACTGTAAGCCCAACTGGATTGCAACGGCCGAGAAAGACCCTGTCGTCACTATCATTGTATCCGTGGTCGGCCAGGTTTGGCAAGTGACTCACATCGCGGCAAGCGGAAAGCGTTATGAGCGCGCGGAACAGTACGATCTGCGTGATGTTTCCGACCAAAACGCTCGGAAATGGGAAGGAACGTTAATCAAACATCCCTTCCTCAAGATGGTGGGGCAGATACTTAGTGTTGGAAACAGCGTTACGTACGCCGAGTCCCTATACGACGCTCGGAAGAACGGCGCTAAAATCATGGAACTGAATTTCGCTTGCGCTTCCGGTACCTTGACCGAACACAACGGCGCAACCCCAAGTATCTCAAGTGAAGTCGATAAGGGAGCCCCTCCGACTCAGAATACAGACACACAGAATTTCTTACCAATCGAAAGCGCGCCGGCCGCCGCGTCCGTCGGCAAGAGCACACTAGACGTGTCTGTTCTCATCACCGATTGCGCCAGGAAGGAGACGATCGCCGCCCTTGAGAGAAAAACCGATTGGTATGAAGCATTTTTAGCGACCGCTTTCGATGCAATCATCGCCAAATGTTCGGCCCTCGATCCATCGGTCGGTCGCGACAAAATTCAAAAAATCATGGTCGCGGAGATAGAGAAATGGAAGGAGCCGAGAATCGACGCCGAATTGAACGCCGGCGTCGCTCGTTCACCGCCGTCGCAATCCCCCTTCGACAAAGAAATAAGGCTGAGCGATGTCTACGCGTGTCGATTTCCGTTGAGAAGTGACCCGGCTTGATGATGGTTTTGGGGTCAAGCGTTCGTCAAGTTTCGAGGTTTCTCCTTCGCGGGTTTGGCGGCTTTCGCCGAGCTGTTCTTAAAGCGGAAGCTGTCGTTCCCGGTTTCGAGGATGTGGCAGCGGTGGGTGAGCCGGTCGAGCAGCGCCGTCGTCATCTTGGCGTCGCCGAATATCGCAGGGCGCCACCATTTTTGATCGGGTAGTGTCGCACGTCACGATCACGGACCCGCGCCACTTCCTATTTGGTCATCGACTTGCGGTCCTCGATGAGCGTTCTGGGCGCGGCCCTTCCTACGTGGTTGTCGAGCTGGGCTGACGGACGCAAGCGTTCGGTTCGGATTGCCGCAACGGACCTCGTTCCGCCAGGAAACTCGTCGAGCGCAGCGGGGCCCAGCCTGCCCCGTATCAGTGTTCGTACGTTGATCCCCTTGGCGCGGCATTTGAACAGGATTCTAACCCTCCTCACCGAGGAGGTGATTCGCGATGAGCCTGCAGGCCCTTCCGCGTCGTCGCGTTGCGTCTCCACCATCGATCCCGGCCGTCAAGATCAACCGGTTTTCGGTAGCCCCTCCGTATCTGTGGCCGAACCTGTCGCCAGAGACTCAAACCCAGATAGCCCGAATATTGGCGGAGCTGTTGCGGCGGATGCTGCCGGCGGATGTGGCGCCGGCAAGGGAGATGGCCCGTGCTGATCGCCGCGCACGTCGCTGATGAGCGGGTGACGACGGCGCATCGCGCCAAGCTGGCCTATGTCTATGTTCGGCAATCGTCCCTAAACCAAGTGAGGCAGCACCAAGAGAGCACGCAGCTGCAATATCGGCTGGTCGATCGCACCATCGCTCTCGGGTGGCCCCACGAGCGCGTGCAAGTCATAGACGAGGATCTCGGCAAATCAGGCGCTGGCAGTGTGGAGCGCTACGGCTTCCAGAAATTGATCGCCGAGATCGGCCTCGGCAATGCCGGGCTCGTAGTCAGCCTCGACGCTTCGCGGCTCGCCCGCAACAATCGCGATTGGCATCAGTTGCTTGAGCTCTGCTCGGTGTTCGGGGTGCTGATCGCGGATGGCGAGCGCCTCTACGACCCGCGCGCCTACCACGACCGTCTGCTGCTCGGTCTGTCCGGCATCATGAGCGAGGCCGAGCTTCACCAAATCCGGATGCGCCTTCATCAGGGAGAGCGTCAGAAAGCGGCACGCGGCGAATTGCGCTTGCCGTTGCCCGCTGGACTTGCTCACGACCGGGGCGGGACCATCATCCTTAATCCGGACGAAGAGGTGCAGGCGCGCCTCAACCTCGTCTTCGCCAAGTTCAGGGAGTTGCAAAGCGCGCGGAGCGTGATGGGCTTCCTGCGCACGAGCGGATTGCCACTGCCGGTCCGACCCGTGCTCGGACCGTCACCGCACGACGTCGTCTGGCGCGACGCTGACAGTGCACGGGTTCGCGGCGTTCTTCAGAATCCGGCCTATGCTGGGGCTTATGTTTACGGCCGTCGGCAGAAGGACGCGAGCCAATGCCGCCGCGGTTCGGTTGGGGGAACCGTCAAGGTGGCAATCGCGGATTGGGCGGTTTGCCTGAAAGCCGCTCACCCTGGTTACATCGGCTGGGAGGAGTTCATGGCCAATCAGCGCCGCTTGGCGGACAACGCCAACCGCTACGAAGCGGGACACACCGGCGTGCCGCGCAAAGGTTCGGCGTTGCTACAGGGCATCGCAATCTGCGGCCGTTGTGGACGTCACATGAGCCTGCGCTACACGGGGCCGAATGGCGACTACCCGGTCTATTGCTGCCGGTTCGATCGCGATCAGCGAGGCGGCGCGCTGTGCCAGGAAGTGCGCGCCTTGCCGGTCGACGCGCTCGTTGAGCGTCTCCTGCTCGATGCCCTCGTCCCGGATCAAATCGCCATCGCGATCGCCGCGATGGGGCAGCTGGAGGAGGAGAGCCGGCAGCTCGAGCGGCAATGGACTCTTCGCCGAGAGCGCGCCCGCTACGAGGCCGAGCGGGCGCGCCGCCAATATGATGCCGTTGAGCCTGAGAATCGTCTCGTCGCGCGCTCGCTCGAGCGAACCTGGGAGGAGAAGCTGCGTGACGTCGACGCTATCGAGGAGGAGCACGCGCGCTGGCGTTCGCAAGAACCACTCGGCAACGGTGCGGCAGACCGCGCAGAGTTACAGGCCTTGGGTGAGAACTTGCCGCGGATCTGGCATGCCGTCACCACGGCGGCAGCCGACCGCAAGCGCATTCTGCGCTTTGTTGTGCGCGAAGTCGTGCTCGATCAAAGGCGGGCGCAAGGTCAGGTCTGGCTGAAGATTGTCTGGCAAACCGGCGCAACCAGCGAGCACTGCTTGCAGCGGCGCGTTCACACCTACCATGACTATATCGATCTTGAACGGCTGCGGCGGCGGATCACGGAGCTCAATAACGCCGGCAAGATGGACAAGGAGATCGCCGCATCACTAAACCAAGAAGGCTTCGTCGCCGCCCGCGGCTGTGCCTTCAGGGGCGAAAATGTTTGGTTATTGCGTACCCGCTGGAAGATCCCGACTACCAAGATCAATGGCGCCAGCGCGAACCCGATGCGCTGGCCTGACGGCGCTTTCTCGATTCAGGGCGTGGCAGTCGAGCTTGGGATCACGTCACAAACCGTGTTCGACTATCTGGCCCGTGGCGATTTGGCTGGCTACCAGCTGACGAAAGGGCAACCGTGGCAAATCGAACTATCGGACGAGCAGATCGATCGGCTCCGTGCTCGTCTGCGACGCACCAAGCGTTCCAGGAAGGAGGCATCATGAAAGCTTCGGGTCGCCGAAGACGCTTGGCCATTCGCCGAAGGCGAGGTTGGTCGTGACAATGATTGAGGTGCGCTCGTAGAGACGACTGATCAGGTGGAACAGCAACTGGCCGCCGGCCTGCGCGAAGGGGAGATAGCCGAGTTCATCGAGGATCACGAAGTCGAGGCGCGTGAGATAATCGGCGAGCCGTCCCTGGCGGCCTGCGCGACCCTCGGCCTCGAGCTGATTGACGAGATCGACGGTGGTGAAGAAGCGGCCGCGCGATCCAGCGCGGATGCAGCTTCGCGCGATGGCGATGGCCAGATGTGTCTTGCCGGTGCCGGGCGAGACAGCGACATGGTGCCGGGATTCTGGCGAGCGAAGAGACGATCTACTACGCCTTTCATCCGCTGGCCGGCAGGATAGTGTCGTCGAGTGGTCGGCGGGTGGTGCGCTGCGGCGATGTGCATCTTACGATCCGTCTCGCTGACGGCACGTTGACGTTGACGCCGGAATGGATGTTACGGCCCGCGGCTGCTGGTTGCGAGATCCGTTCGGCTCCGCGGCTTTGCGTGGCGCGGCTGCGCGATCTGCGCGCCTATCTGGATGCGGTTCTAGGCTCCTACGATGGGGATTCGCCCCTGACTGACGGAGCCGATCATGCGTCTGAACCGCCGACCACCGGATCTATTCGAAGAGCCGCCCCGCCAGCGACCGATCCCGAAGGAACGCCGCCAAGCGATGGTGGAAAGCGTGCGAGCGCTTCTGACGGAGGCTCTTTCGCGGAAAGTCTCGACTTCAATCCGGAAGGAGGCGCGCCATGAGCCGGGTCGAGGCTGATCATCTCGCCCGGGAGGCGATTGTCTACGTCCGCCAGTCGACGATCGACCAGGTGAACAACAACGTCGAGAGCCGTCGACGGCAGTATGGACTGGTCGAGCGAGCCCGACAGCTTGGCTGGGCCAACGTCAGTGTCATTGATGACGATCTCGGCCGTTCGGGCTCCGGCGTCAGCCGCCCCGGGTTTGAGAAGCTTCTGGCGGCGATCTGCGACGGCCGGGTCGGCGCAGTGGTGTCGATCGAGGCGTCGCGCCTGGCCCGCAACGGACGAGACTGGCACACGCTGCTGGAGTTCTGCGGCCTCGTCGGGACGCTGATCGCCGACGAGGACGGCGTCTACGATCCCCGTCTTCCAAACGACCGGCTCCTGCTCGGCATGAAGGGAACGATGAGCGAGATGGAGCTGACCATCCTGCGCCAGCGCGCCCATGAAGCGCTCAAACAGAAAGCGCGACGCGGCGAGCTCTTCACATCGGTCGCAATTGGCTATGTGCGCAGCAAATCGGACCGGATCGAGAAGGATCCGGACCTTCGCGTGCGCGAAGCGCTCGCATTGGTCTTCCGCAAGTTCGCCGAGATGCAGAGCGTGCGGCAGGTGCATCTTTGGTTCCGGCAGGAAAGTATCGCGCTGCCCGCCGTCGACCATGGACCTGAAGGCCGACATTTGCAGTGGAAAGCCCCGGTCTACAATACAATCCTTCACATCCTAACCAACCCGATCTACGCCGGCGCCTATGCTTATGGTCGGTCGATGAGCAAGACGAGAATCGAGAATGGCCGAAAGCGGGTCATGCGCGGTCTTCCGGTCGAACAGTCTGAATGGGATGTTTTGATCCGCGATCACCATCAGGGTTATATCGGCTGGGACGCCTTCGAGAGGAATCAGCGCCTGATCAAGGACAACGCAAACGGCAAGAGCTTTGCGAGCCGGGGCGCTGTGCGGCGGGGAGAAGCCTTGCTCGCCGGCTTGTTCCGCTGCGGCCATTGCGGTCGGAAGCTGCATGTCGCCTACGGCGGAACGAAGGGCGATGTCGCGCGCTATCACTGCCGAGGCGCTTCCATCAACCACGGGACCGAGCGCTGCATTGGCTTCGGCAGTCTTCGCGTCGACGCCGCAGTCGCCGCCGAGGTCGTGGAGCGCATTCAGCCTCTCGGCGTCGAAGCGGCCCTGGCGGCTCTTCAAGCGCGAGGACGCGAAGACGGCGAGAAGCATCGACAGGTCGAGCTGGCGCTCGAGCAGGCGCGTTTCGAGGCTGTGCACGCTCGACGGCAATATGACGCCGTCGATCCCGACAACCGTCTGGTCGCGGGCGAACTCGAGCGGCGTTGGAACGAGCGCCTGAAAGAAGAGCGACGCCTTCAGGATGAGCTCACAGCGCTCAGTGTTGCGCCGTTGAATGGCGTAACTCCAGGCGAGCGAGAGGCGCTGCTCCAGCTCGGCGCTGACGTTGAACGCGCCTGGCATGCGGAAGGGGCGACCATAGCCACGCGCAAACGGATCGTTCGCATGCTGATCGAAGAGATCGTCGTGCGCACGGAGGATGACGGTCTCGATCTCGTCATCCGCTGGGCGGGCGAGGATCATACGGCTCTACGCGTCCGCAAGAACCGCACGGGCGAGCACCGCTGGCGCGTCGACGCCGACGTTGTCGATCTGGTGCGGGCGATGGCCCGGCAGATGCCGGACATGGGGATTGCGGCTGCTCTCAATCGGGCTGGCAAGACGACGACCAAGGGGCATTCGTGGACCCGAATGCGGGTGGCCTCCCTACGCAAGGATCACAACATCGTCGTCTATCGAGAGGGCGAACGTGCCGAGCGAGGAGAGGTCACGCTTGACGAGGCGGCAGAGGTTTTGTCGGTCAGTCCGGCGACTGTTCGTCGCCTGATTGTCGAAGGCGCATTGCCTGCGAACCAATCCTGCAGAGGCGGCCCCTGGGCCATTCGAGCCCCCGATCTTGGGCGCGCGGAGGTGGCCCGGGAGGCCGAGCGACGAAGAAAGCGCTCTCGGATAGGTCCGCCGTCTGAAGACGAGCCAGAGCTAGCCCTGAACTTTCAATGACATGGTGAGGTGAGCATTATGAGTCGGGCTCGGGGCCGCCGACCAGGACGATGTTGTGCGCATCCTCCAGGAACTCGCAGCCATGAAGCTGACGGGCGAGCGCCTCGTTGACCTCGCTGCTGGCGAAGTCGAAGCCGGCAAGGTCGCGATAGTTCGGAAAGCGGGCGGCCTTGAGCTGATAGGCCGTCGATCTCACCTCCCTGTCGGCCATTTCCGCTTTCAGAAGCTGCGAGAGGATCGGCACTGCGGCTTCGAAGGCCGGGGAGCCTTGCTCGGTCAACTCGCCGACCGCCTGAGCCATGCCGTGCATCTTGAGGGTTCTCAGCATGATGACGACGGCGCCAGCGGCGGGATTATGACGCATGGCGCGCCTCCCGGGCTTTGCGCAGCGCGTCGTAGCGTTCGACGTTGGCTTGCGGCTCGGTGGCGAGGGTCAAAGCATTAGGCGGCTTCACGGCTGGTGGGTCGATCGGCTTGCCGTCGATCAACCGGTGCAGCACGTTCAGAATATGCGTCTTCGTCGGCGCGCCAGCCTCCAGAGCCAGTTCGACGGCAGTGAGCACGGCCTGCTCGTCGTGCTGGAGAACCAGGGCGAGGATCTCGACCATCTCGCGGTCGCCGCCCGGCGTCTTAAGCATGCGCTGCTGCAGAGTTCGGAAGGCGGGCGGGAGCTCGGCGAACGGCGCGCCGTTGCGGAGTGCGCCCGGTTTGCGCTGAATGACCGCCAGATAGTGCCGCCAATCGAAAACGGTCGTCGTACTCTTTCGTTGGTGCGAACGAGCAAAGACGCGCCGATGCTCGCAGATGATCTGCCCTTCGGCGACGACGACGATACGCTCGGGATAGACCCGCACGCTGACCGGGCGATTGGCGAAGGACGCCGGCACGCTATAGCGATTGCGCTCCAGATGGATCAGGCACGTCGGCGAGACTCGCTTGGCGTACTCGATAAAGCCGTCGAATAGCCTGGGAAGCGGCATCAGATGTTTGGCTTCTTCCGCCCAGGCGTCAGAGATCATGCCAGGATGCGAGCCGTGCGGGGTCTGCGCCCAAAGCTCCTGGCAGCGCTTCTCCAGCCAGTCGTTCAGCGCCGCCAGGGAGGGGAAGCTGGGCGTCGGCTGCCAGAGCCGATGGCGCGCGTCTTGGACGTTCTTCTCGATCTGCCCCTTCTCCCACCCGGAGGCAGGATTGCAGAACTCCGCCTCAAATAGGAAGTGGCTGACCATAGCTGAGAAGCGCGCGTTGACCCGGCGCTCCTTGCCACGGCCGACCTTATCGACCGCGGTGCGCATGTTGTCGTAGATGCCGCGCCGTGGCACGCCTGCGAGGACGCGGAAGGCGTGATTGTGGGCGTCAAACAGCATCTCATGGGTCTGCTGTGGGTAGGCCCGGAGAATGAAGGCGCGGCTATAGCTAAGCTTGAAGTGAGCGACCTGCAGCTTGGTCCGCTCGCCGGCAATGACCGCCCAATCTTCCGACCAATCGAACTGGAACGCCTCGCCAGGCAGGAATGCCAGTGGCACAAACACGCCACGGCCGCACGTCTGCTGCTCCTGCTGCCGGGCTGCCTTCCAGTCGCGCGCGAAAGCCGCCACGCGATTGTACGAGCCGTCGTAGCCGAGGGCGAATAGATCAGCGTGCAATTGCTTGACGGTCCGCTTCTGCTTGCGTGACTTCCCCGCCTCCTGCCGCAGCATATGCGACAGCTTGTCGGCGTATGGGTCCAGCCTGCTCGGCCGATCTGGGACGGCAAACTTCGGTTCGACGCTGTCCGAACGCAGGTACTTGCGGACCGTGTTCCTCGACAGCCCAGTGCGTCGAGATATCTCTCGGATCGAGAAATGATCTCGATAATGCCAGCGCCGGATGACGCTCAATAACTCCATGTCGATCACTCCGATGCCCCCCGCGTAGGCCAAGGGGGCGAGGTTCGAACATGGGTCAGTTCTCGGCGGAAAAACCCGTGCCGCCCGGGTCAACTCTCAGTGGAAATCAACACTGACGGGCCTGGCGCAGACTGCGGACGGCCGCAAGACGCGCGCGTACGAGATCGCGGATCGCCTCATGAGCCTGATCAGGAATCCACACCGCGGTCAGTTCACCGGCGCGATGCAGCTTGGCCAGGTTGATCGCATCCCGCCGGTCGGTCTTGATCCGTTCTCCCGGCTTGCGTGGGATCAACGACGGAGCAACGACAACGCAACCATGCCGAGCCAGGGTCAACTGCCGTTGAATGCCATAGCCGCAAGGGCCAGCCTCATATCAGAACCGTAGCTCGCTTCCAGCGCGCGACAGCTTCGCCGCCAGAGCGTTCAAGGCCATCGCTGTGTTCGCGATCTTGCCATACTTGCGCACGTCCTTCTGTGCGCCCGTCTCCGCAAGCGCGACCGCGATCGTATCCTTGTGCACGTCAAGGCCCACGTAGGTGATAGATTCGTCCAAGACCCGTCTCCTATGCATGAGGCTCGGTGCCGGAAAGCCCGGCGCAACCCTCGACAAGCCTGCATACTGTGAGACGGGTCGCCCTATCTCAGGCGAACATGTAGTCTAGCACTAGTGTCGCATTCCAGCGCCAGATACCCCGCGGCCCAATATTAGAAAGTTTGACTGCCTCTGCCGGCCAAGGAGTCCCACAGCCGTACCGTCTTGCAGACGCAGTGACGTGCATTTGCCGCCCGGGGCTGAACGCAGCGCTTCACACCTCTTTTCAGGGCCTTTGACCGGCTCGCCGATCTGCTACCTCGCCGACCACTAAGCACATTTCAGAGCGGAGATCGGAGTGGGGTCTGGGGGCGGCGGACAGACCGGGGTACGAACAACCTCCGGATATTTTGTTACCAGCCATGCTAGGCCCGCTTCCGTTCCCTCCTCCCGCGCCGGCGCGTCGGTGTTTCGTGAGCGGATCGCCTCGAGCAACACCTCGGTCGCGAGTCCGCCAGCGGCCGGATAAACGATTGCGGCGACCAACTCTATTGTTGCGTCTCGATCAGTTACCCGGGACGATAAGGCCACGAGCGCCTGCGCCCAACCCGCCGCTTCCTCTTCCGTGGCGGCCCAAGCCAGCGATGCCGTGGCTATAAGTATAGACTTCTGGGCCTGCGGCTCGGTCAGCTTCGGCGTGAGTGCTTGGAGCGCACGGGCCAGTAGTTGGCGCGCAACGGGATCTTCTGTCTGGTCGATCTGTCGCAATAGAGGGTCCAACGCCTTCTGGGCCTCCACCTCGGACAGCATTGTCGCCAGCGCCACGAGCGCCTTGGACAGTGCGTGGAGAGCGTCCTCCGTGGTCGGGTCGGTCTTGGTTACCTGGCTAATCTGCTGAAACACGAGTCCAAGGGCCCGCTGTGCTTGCGCATCGGTCAGTTTCGCCGCCATCGTGTCGAGCGCTTTGCCCGACGCGGTGAGGACTTGGATATCTTCGATCTCGGTATCGGTTATCTCGCCCATCCACTTGAGAAGTGGGTCGAGCGCTCGCTGCGCTTGCGGGTCGGTCAGTTTCGCCGTAAGCGCCTGGAGCGCCTCGATCGAGAAGGGATACTTTTTCTCGTCGATCCACCGCATCAGAGCGTCGAGTGCCACTTGCGCTTGAGCATCGTTGAGCTTCGCCGGCAGCGCGTCAACGAGCGTCCAAAGCGTGGCGGCGTCGGTTGCCCGGCTGATTTGATGGAGCATGAGGGCGAGCGCCTGCGGGGCCTCTGCCTTGCTCAGCTTCCCCTGTAGGACTTGGAGCGCTCTAGACAGAACTCCAAGCTCGACTGAACCGGTTGTTGGTTTGATCCGTCGGAGCATCGGTTCGAGAACCTGCCGCGCGGTTACGTCGGTTAGTTTCGCGGGCAGAGCATTTAGCGCATCTACCAGGTCGGAGAGCAGGTCGATATTGGTTGTCCGGCCAATCTGCTCAAACACCGCTTTGAGCGCTCTCTGGGCCTGCGGCTCGGTTAGCTTCGGCGCGAGCGCTTGGAGCGCACCGTAATCACTTGTATGTGCGATCTGCCGTAACACAGGTTCGAACGCCTGCTGGCTCTGCGCCTCGGTGAGCTCCCCCGGCAGTTTCTGGAGTGCTTCGGCTAAGGCGCGGAGTTTTTGGGGATCTGCCATCTCGTTGATCTGCTGCAGCACCCGTTCGAGCGCTTGTTGTGCTTGCGCGTCGGTCGGCTTCGCCGGCAGAGCTTGGAAGATCGGGACTAACGCCCAGAGCTTGCCCACATCGGTTGTATCGCCGATTTGCCTCAGCACCGAGTCAAGCGCCTGTTGGGCCTGCGCGTCTGTCAGATGGGCGGCCAGTATTGGGAGGACCTTGGCCAACGCCTCAAGCACTCCCTTATCGGTCGTCCGGTCGATCTGCTGCAACACTTGGACAAGGGCTCGTTGCGCCCGCGCGCCGGTTAGCTTCGCTGCCAGTGCCAGGAGCGCTCTGGTCGGCGCTACAAACACGTCATCCGTGGTTTCAGCCGGGTATTCGGGGGCCTGGACGATCTGCTGCAAGACCGGGCCTAGCGCCTGCTCCGCACCCGACTCAGTTAGCTTCGCCGCCAATGCTTCCAGTTCTGAGGCTAGGCATTCGGCATTGTAGATGTCGCGACCCTTGGTTGTTTGAGAGGCGCTTACCGCCGCCGCGAAGAGCTTTTCGGTCTCACTGGGAGACGGCCTCAACAGCCCCAGGGCACGGGAAATTTGAGCAAACCCGGGAGCTGTTCGGATCGTGTCCTCGCCGCTCTTAGCAATCGATAACAAGAAATCGCTTTTCACGGGCTCTTCCGCGAAAACAAGCCTCCAAAGAGCATTGCGTTGTCGCGGGGTACGAGGCTCTTTAGGGGTAGAGTCCAAGCCGAGGTCGTTGTTGATAGACTGGGCAAGTGCCTGATTGGCGCGTTCGAGCTGCGCCAGAGCGTCATTCTTTGACTTATTCGCTGTGCCTTCCGCCTGGACTGCGCGATCGCGTTGTGCCTCGGCGTCGTTGGTCGCTTGATCGGCGCGATCGCGTTGCGCCAAGGCTTCGTTCCTAGACTGATCGGCCTGGACGAATTCCAAGCGCGCCGTGTGCCACTGCCAAATGGCAATGCCGGACAGGGCCAGGGCCGCGATCGCAACCGAGATCAGTATGGCGACGGTTCTGCGCTGCCGGGCGCTAGCCGAGCGACGACTTTCCGTGATGTACGCGCGATCCATGTCGGTCGGCTCGGGCGCGTTTTTTGGTCTCGTGGTCAGCCAGGTCTCCGCCTGCGACAGTTCCTCGCCTCGAAGTTCCATTTCGCGGGGCCGGCCGTGAGCCCCCCATCGTTGCGCGAGCAGGCCTAGTCGAGTGTGCTCACGAATCCATTCGATGTTGATCTCGAGTGCTCGCACGAGTTCGTCGGTCGCCTGATCCAAGTCACCGGACGCACCGGCGGCTGCGTTCTCGGTAAAAAAGATCCAGTTGAGTCGCGCCAGCGCCGCGGGCGCAGGCTGACCGGCCAGCTCCCGCGCCACGATTGCTACGAGGCGCTTCTTCAGACTTTCCGCGCAATCGACTTCGTTTTGGCAGAAGAGTGAGACAGCCGAATCAGGGCTTAACACAAAGATGACAGTGTCGGCCTCCGCGATGAGCTGCTGAATTCGCCTCCACCATTCCTCGCCCTTCTCGATATCCTCACGATCCACACGGGCGTCGACACCGCGAGCTTTCAGCGCCACTTCCAGTCGATTTACGAAACCGATGTCCTTCCGCGAATAGGAGATGAAAGCCGTGGCCCTTCCAATTTCAAGCGGAAGGGCTTCGCGTTTGACATGTGGTTTCATCTCGCCAGCACATCAACAGGGCACACTGTCGACCTCGGGTTTGCACTAGTTCGACGCAATCAATTCCTTTGAAACGAGCATGAGAACGCCCTCGCATCGATAGGAGACTTTGTCTAGAGCTTACCGCCCCGTGTGCTGCAAGCAAGACTGCGGTCGGGATCATCACTCACTCGATTGAGCGACTTTCAAGTTGGAGTACTCGGCGCGCGAGTTCCTGTGCGATTAGGCGATAAAGCTGGGGGTGTCTGGAACCGAGATTCCAGAAAACCTCCGCCGAGAGCTTGGCAACGATTGCGTCTTCGAGTGCAATAACAGTCGCAGACCTTTTCTGGGCAGGCTGCACTGCCGCCATTTCGCCGACATGGTCGCCGGCGCTGCGACCGGCTACCCTCCGACCATTCACGACCACATCAAAAGTTCCAGCCAGTATGAAGTAGATGTCGTTGTCTTCGGCTCCTTGGGAGATCAGCGTTTGACCGGCCGGAACCGCCAGGGCTTCGCCACGATCGGCCAGGTCTTCGGCGAGTTGATGATTGCCGGAGACGAGCTTCTGAGCCGCGAGAGCCTCTACGCTAGTATAAATTTTGTGCCGCGCGAACAGCCACCCTTCTCGCCGAGCGCCTTCGGGGCAGCGTCAGGCCGTACCAATTTGTAAGTGAACTCACGGTGAGCGCCGCCTTTGCCCTCTCGGACCACCACCGTGCGCACGCGCAACTTTTCGAGTTTCATGCGCACCACCGGCACACAACGCTTCGCAATCTGATTCACGACATCGTTCACGGTAACGGGGTTGCCACTCTCAAGAGCTTTCAAAATAATGTCGTCAACCGTCATCTCGACCCTTCAGCCACGGTCAGTAAAGTCTGTCTCTATTTGCAGTTTCAAGCATTGCCGCGACTTCCTCTAGCGGCTCAGTCAGCTTCGCGTGGGCAATTAGCGTCTCTGCGAACGAGGGCAGCTTCGTCGTATCCGGCCACTTCTCCGGAACCCATAGCCCTGCGCGGATCATGCATTTGGGACAGTGCGAGAAGACGCTTGCTATGCTGACGACTAGCGCGTGATCTGGCGTCTTTCCATTGACCGCCATTCGGGCGAGTAGCTCCGCGTCGCGGACAATGATCGCCTCGCCGGTGGCGCGGAGAGTGTACGTGATCCCCGGAATGACAAAGATCAGTGCGACGTGCGGATTGACAATCACATTGCGGAAAGTGTCGAGACGACCATTGCCAAGTCGGTCGGGAATCGCGAGCGTCCGCTCGTCCAGAACCAGAACAAACCCCGCCGGATCGCCCCTCGGAGATATATCGAGAATGCTCTTTTCGCTGGACGAGGCAATGAAGACAAACGGGGCATGCGCGATGAACCGGCGTGAGGCGTCGTCAATGACCGACATCTCCTTGTCGAGAGCCTTCTGTTGGGGATATCCCGCAACCGAGCGCAACTCGTCCTCACTATTGACCACATCACGGAAGCGACGTTTTAATTCTGTCGTTTCGCTCATATGGACGCTCCTCTAGGCGGCTTCATCAGGTCCATCCGCTTGGCCGGCTAACCACGCAGGCTGACCGCGAGGGCCCTTACTATCGCTCGCTTCATCTCGACCCACGCCTTCAAGGCGTCTTCCTCTGTCGCAAACACACGATGGGTCGATTGTCGCTGAGGATGCTATAGCCGTGACCCGCTCGCGCATCACCGCTGTCCATCTCCACCCGCTGCATTAAGCCCACGTCGCAGTTTTGAAAGGCAGCCATCGTCACCCCCTAGCTCAGGAAGTTCGTCATCGCGCTTGACCGCGAACACGCCAAATGACGAACAGGAGCCCCAAAACTCCTACAAGCCCACCGCCACCGAGCCGTTGTTATGAGAGGCGTGTCAAGAACGCCGAGCACCAGCCATTGGCCACAGCGGGCAGGACGGCCTTGACGATGTCGGCGGCCGGGGTAGTGGCCAAACGCGCCGAAGGCCGTCAGCGGGGCCCTATTGGGGCGCGTTCCTCACGTGAGGAAAACTCCGAAACCGGGAGCGCCGCCGCTTTCCCGCCTGGGTCAGCCCAAAGACGCGGTGTGTCGGGGGAGATGGTTTCCGCCGTTCGGCCGCGCTCTCAGGCGGGATGGCTAACCTCGCCGCTCTCTCATTTCTAGGCTTGCCGAAGGAGAGCGACGAACGTGCGCCATCCATCGAGGTGGCCCTTGGCTAGCTCGTCATCGGGGAGGTCAATTGTCGGCAAGGTCCGATATAGCCCCCGCGGCAACCGGCTGGGTAAAGGCAACCACATTATCGACGGGATAGACGATGCGCTCGACGAGAGCGGCAAGCTTCTCGAAAGCCGCGCGCTTCTCGGCTCGATATTTGTGCCGATCATAGGTACGCTCAATTCCTGGCCGCCTGTGGCCGAGGCATAGCTCGGCGACATCGTTGCCAACGCCGGCCCTAGACAGCAGAGTCCGCGCCGTCTTGCGCAGCCCATGCATCGTCCACGGCCGGTCGAAGCCGAGCTTGCGATCCAGGCGGGCCTTGTGGCCGGCATAGCCGGCTATGGGCCGCGCTCCTTTGAGCGTGAACACAAATGATCCTCGTCGCGGTATGGACGCCAGCAGCGCCATCGCAGCGCTCGACAAGGGCACTTCGTGATCGACGCCGGTTTTGTACCGAGCGGACGGTATCGTCCACATGTCGCCATCGACTTCGGGCCACCGCATCCCGCCGACTTCGTCGCGCCGACAGCCGGTTAGAAGCAGCATGCGGACGACAGCGTTGAACGGCCCGGTAGACGCCGTTGCAGCCCAAATGGCTCGTAGCTCGGCGTCTTCCAGATCACGGCTTCCCGCGCCAACCTTGGCTGCTTTGGGCGCCATCCCTTTGACAATCGTCGACGTGAAACCGTCAACCCGGCTTTGATGCCAGCTAAAAACCCGCCGCAGGATAGCAAAGGCGAGTTTGGCCATGCCCTCGCCGTTGCCGACCTTGATGCCGTCGACCAGCGCTGCGATCTCGGTGCGCTTGATGCCAGCGATGGGCCGGTTGCCCAGCACCGGCAAGACAAGCCGCTCAAGCGTTCGGTCGTAGAGCTTGGCCGAGCGCAGGTTCTTGCCTTCGAGACGAAGATAGCCTTCGCACACGTCCTTGAGCGTCTCGACCGGTGCGCCATCTAACGCGCCGTCCTCGGCGGCTCGAAGCTTGTCGATCGCCCATCGGCGCGCTTCTGCGTAGCTGTAGAGTTGCGCGCTCAGCGTCAACCGGCGCACCCTGTCTCGCGCCCTTATTTGGCACACCCAAGATCGGTGCCCGGTGCACGTCACCATGAGTCCGAAATGCGCGAGGGTTTCGTCCCAATAAAACACGCGCTCGCCGGTCGTCGGCAACGGTGGTTTGGCGAGGAATTTGTCGGTGAATCGCTTACGAGGCATTTAATCTACCGTTAACGGCGTTTACGGTAACGGTTCGGTAACTTCCGGGCAACTGAATAAGTATCCTAGAAAGCTTTTCACTATGGCAGCCTCATGGCGTGGAATGCCAAATAAGGCCGCATTTCCATGATTTACCTCAAAGAAGCCGATTTTCACCCGTAGCAAATCTTAATTCGCTGTTAATGCCTTTCACTCAGCCTTCCGGTACGGACGCGCTTGCGCGTCGAGGCTTGCGAGTGACCGGAGTTTAAGCAGTTCATGCGCGACGATTATTTTCAGGTTATCCCTGACGCGAGTGACGAACGCAGCGCTGGCAGCGTGCTCGCCCGCATCTATCGCGATATTGGCCTCGCCGCAGTGGCTGAGGCCTTGAGCGTGCCGACGGAAGGCTTTGAGCCGGAGATGATCGAATCGCTCATGCGCGGCGAGTTCTATCTGCTTCCGCCCGCAGGCGCGCTTGCGCAAGCCGGAACTGACGCGTAAAAAACCGCTGGCGAACGAGCGCCTGAGGCGAGCGCAACCGATGGTTCACTTGACTAGGCGCCGGTTCCTCGCCGGCGCTGGCGTCGCCGCCGCGACGCTGTCGTTATCCGGTTACGCCACAGCGTATGAGAGCGGCTCCGCCCTCACGCTCGCCAAATATGCCCCACGGCTCCACAACTGGCCCGAAGGCCTTGAGCTCACGATTGCGGTCATCGCGGACATTCACGCGTGCTACCCTTGGATGCCGGAAGAGCGAGTGGGCGAAATCGTCGATCTCGCCAATGCACAAAAGCCGGATCTCACGGTGCTGCTCGGCGACTATGTATGCACGCATCGGTTCGTTTCCGGATATGTGCCGCCTGGCGCCTGGGCCGAGCAATTGGCGCGTCTCGAGGCGCCGCTTGGCGTCTATGCAATTCTCGGCAATCACGACTGGTGGTCGGCCGCCATTCCAACGGAGCCGGCGGACAGTTCTCGCAGCGTCCGCCGGGCACTCGCCGAGGCGGGCGTTCCGCTGCTTGAAAATCAATCGGTGCGATTGTCCCAGCGCGGACGGCCTTTCTGGCTGATCGGCCTTGGCGACCTGCTGGCGCGTGTGCCCAACCCGCGCCGCGGCCACGGCGCCGACGATCTCCCCCGGGCGATGCGCGCGGTCGACGACTCCGCCCCGGCGATCCTGCTCGTTCACGAGCCTTATTTTTTCCCCTGGGTTCCTGACCGAATCTCCCTGACGCTCGCGGGTCATATGCACGGCGGACAGGTCAATCTTCCGATCATCGGCGCTCCTATCAGTCTCATCAAACGCCGCTCGGGAAAATACATCTACGGCGAATACGCGTTGGGCGCGCGGCGGATGATCGTTTCGGGCGGACTCGGAACGTCGATTGCGCCGGTGCGCATCCTCCGTCCGCCGGAAGTGGTGATGGTCAAGCTCGGCGGTGCCGGCGGGCTGGCCTGAGCGCCGGCCGATCCGCCTTATTCGAACAGGATCGGCGCGATCGACGCGACCAGCAACGCCGCCATCGTCCAGTTGAAAGGCCGGGTCACGCGCGGATCCTTGAGCAGGCGGCTGAGCGAAGCGCCAAACACCATCCAAGCGCCGCCACATGGGATTGCCATCAAGGCGCAGAGCGCAGCGATGAACAGGACGCTGCTTGTATAGCCGTCGACGACGCCGGCATAAGCCGCGAGCGCGCTCAAAGCCATAACCCACGCCTTGGGATTGACCCACTGAAAGCCGGCCGCAGCGAGAAACCCGATCGGGCGTCCGCCGGCTTCAACCTCGCCGATCGGCTCGGCGAGCGCGATCCTGAGCGCCAGCCAGATCATATAAATCGAGCCGGCGACCCGCATGATCGGCAGGATTTGCGGAGAGCGCTCGAACAGGATGTCGAGACCAAGGCCGACGACCGCGATCATCAGCCCAAAGCCCAGGATTACCCCGGCCAGATGAGGCAGGGTGCGTCCCAGGCCGTATTTTACCCCCGATGTCATCAACATCAGGTTGTTCGGTCCGGGCGTGGCTCCGGCGACGAAGGCGAACGTCGCCAGCGCCCAAAGGATTTCGGGATGGATGGTCAGCGCCGATGCTCCGCGGAAAAATGCGCTCCTCGCTCAGAGAGCGGTCACGTCCTCGTCGCCGGGATCGTCCTTGCGCGCCGGACGGCTCCCGCCTCGCCGCGCTCTGCGGCCGGCGTCGAAGGCCGCCTTCGCCAGCGCGCTGAACGGACTCGCCAGCGCGCTCACTCGATCGAGGCCAGCGACCGCGCGCTCGCCACGCGTCAGCACGCGGTCGAGTTCCGCCATGGTCTTGGACAGAGTGGGTTCGTCATCGTCGAGCCAAGTCTGAAGGACGCGGCCCCAGGCGAGCGCCAAGCCCTGGAGCTTGATGGCACCGGACGCGCCCTCCGCCTCGATCCCGGCCGCCTCGAGCATGAAGCGCATCGAGGATAGCGCGACTTGATTCATCGCCAATGCCGCAGCGGGCTCGCGCCGAAGCCATGCGGCGACTTCGCGCAGGCCTTCGCGGTAGGGCGCCATCGCTTCCAGGCGGCGCATCAGGACGTCGAACAGCCGCTCGCGCGTGTTTTCATCCGCAAGCTCTCCATCGTCCTGCTCCAGCACGACGCGGTCGATGCGGCGTGAGAGGCCGGCGAGCACGGCCCCCTTGGAGGGAAAGGAGTTCGCGGAAATCGGCGAGAGACACGCCGGCGGCCTTTGCGATGTCGCGCACCGAGATGTCCTCGAAACGCCGCTCCGCCGCGAGGTCCATGAGAGCGTCCACGATCTTGCCGCGGGTGTCGGTTGGCGGCGATTTGGTCTCGTTTTTTGATCTCGTCGCCATGGCGCGCTCCTCGATGCTGGTTTTCCAGGTAATGTAGGCGCTCAGCCGCCCGCCGCCAAGGAAGTCCGCTAGCCCGCCATTTCCGCGGCGCGAGCGCGGGCGGCCGCGGTGGCCCGAATCATGAGACCCTCGAGCCCTGGCGCCTCCTGGAGCACGGCGAGGGCGGCCGCGGTCGTGCCGCCCGGGGAAGTGACGTTGCGGCGCAGCGTCGCGGGCGGAGTTGCGCTTTCGTAGGCCATCAGTTCCGCCGCGCCCTCGACCGTGCCGCGGGCGAGGCTCATCGACAATTCCGCCGGGAGACCCAGTCTTTCGGCCGCGACGGCGAGCGCTTCGGTCAGGGCGAACACGTAGGCCGGCCCTGACCCGGATATCGCCGTCACTGCGTCGATTGCATCCTCATCATCAAGCCAGAAGAAGGTTCCGACGGCGCCGAGCAGGCGCTCGCACCACCGCCGCTGCTCGTCATCGACGGAGGCGTTGGCGAAGGCCGCGGTTACCCCTCGGCCGATCGCAGCCGGCGTATTGGGCATGGCGCGAACGACGGCCCGCGCGTGTGGAAGGCGGGCGAGAAGATTGGCCATGGTCTTGCCCGCAACGATGGAGAGGAGGAGCGTGTGCTCGCCGGCCAGCGCGGCGATTTGCGGCGCAACCTGATCGAGGCTCTGCGGCTTGACCGCGAGCATCAGCATCTCGGGGGGCGGCGGTGCAATGTAAGGGTTGAGCGCGACGCCCCGTTCCGCCGCAAGCGAAGCAATCTCGGACGATGGATTGGGCTCGAGAATGGTCAGCGAGGATGCGGAGAGCCCGGCATCTAGCCAGCCCCGCGCCATCGCTCCCCCCATCTTTCCGGCCCCGACCAGGACGAGGCGCGCCGGCCATTGGGTCAATCGTTTACTCCACGTCAGATTTGGGCCAGTCGCCAGAACATTTGCGCGACTGTCGCATTTTTGCCTCGGTCGGTAGCTTTCGGCAAACGACCTCGTAACAATCGCTTGGACTCAACCGTCGAGTTTCGCTAAAAGGTTTGTGGCGAAACCTTGGAAGGGGGACCCCAGGCGGCGCTCGCGGTTTTGTGAACAGCGCCGGGGCTTACGCTCGGTAACTTTCATGAAACCGTTGCGTTTTATGGTAAGGAAATCATTAGCAAGCGGGATCTACGGGGCGGCGATGAAGACGAATGTGGTGATTGTGGGACTTGTGCTAGGTTTGGCGGCTTTAGTGAGCGGCTGCACGCCGGTTCTTCAATCCGGGCTTCCTGACCCGCAACTCACCGCGCGCGATAAGCAGATGATGGCGCTCGCGGAACCGGACGAGTGGACGATTCCCACCCGCCGCAGCATCGTCCAGTATCAAACGCCCGAGAAGCCGGGCACCATCATCGTGGACACTACCAACAACTATCTCTATTACATTCTTCCCCACGGCCAGGCAGTCCAATATCGCATCGCAAGCGGCGCCGAATATATGGGATGGACCGGCCGCGCCGAGGTCGGAGCGATGAAAGAATGGCCGACCTGGATGCCGACGGCTTCGATCATGGAGCGCTGGCCGCAGTTCCAGGTCTACAAGCAGCACGGGCCGCTCGAAGGCCGTTGGGACAATCCGCTTGGCGCGCGCGCTCTCTACCTCTTCCAAAACAACCGTGACACGCTGATCCGCATCCACGGCACCAACGAGCCCTCGGAAATCGGGGGACACGTGTCGTCAGGCTGCATTCGCATGCGCGACATGGACGCAATTGACCTCTACGGCCGGGTGCACGTGGGCACGCCGGTGGTGGTGATCAGCTAGCCCCTCATCGGAACGGGGGTTCGTCGAAGCTCCTGAGCTTGCGTGAGTGCAGAGTGTCGTCCTGGCTCTGCAATAGGTCGATCGCAGCGATGCCAATCTGCAAATGTTCGGCGATCGCCCGCTCGTAGAAAGCGTTGGCGGCGCCGGGCAGCTTGATCTCGCCGTGTAGCGGTTTGTCGGAGACGCAGAGCAGCGTGCCGTAAGGCACGCGCATGCGGAAGCCCTGGGTGGCGACGGTCGCAGATTCCATATCGACGGCGATGGCGCGCGACACGTTAATGAGCCGTCGCTCCTGCGACCAGCGCAGTTCCCAGTTGCGGTCGTCATTGGTGACGACGGTGCCGGTGCGCAGGCGCCGCTTCAGCGCCTCGCCGCGATCGCCGGTGACCTTGGCCACCGCCTCTTGCAGCGCCACCTGCACCTCGGCGAGTGCTGGGATAGGCACCATGAGTGGCGCCGCTTCGTCCAGGATATTGTCGCGCCTGAGATAGGCGTGCGCGAGCACATAGTCGCCGATCACCTGCGACTGGCGAAGCCCCGCGCAATGGCCGATCATCAGCCAGCAATGCGGCCTTAAGACCGCGATGTGGTCCGTGATGGTCTTGGCGTTTGAAGGCCCGACGCCGATGTTGACCAGACTGATTCCGCGCCCGTCGGCCCGCACGCAATGATAGGCGGGCATCTGGAAACGATGCCAGGCGACGGCCCCCGCGCGCCCCTCCGCTTCGGCCGGCGCGATCGAGGAGTCTATGACGACGTTGCCCGGCAGAATGACCTTCTCGACGCCCGCGCCGGCGTGCAGTTGCTTCAAACCCCATTGCACGAACTGGTCGACATAACGATGGTAGTTGGTGAGCAGCACCCAGGGCTGCATCGCCCGCCAGTCGGACCCGGTGTAGTGCACGAGGCGGCGGAGCGAATAATCGACGCGGGGCGCGTCGAACAGGGCGAGGGGCCGCTCGGGGCCGAAGCTGAACTCACCGTCCGCGGTTTCGTCACCGATCGTGGCCAGCGAAGGGACTGGAAAGAAACGCGCCAGTTCCGCTGCGTCCGCGCCGCCCCGCGTCAGCTCGTCGCCGCTTTCGATCACATAAGGGTAGGGGATCTCCTGCGCGCCGACGCCGACCTCGATCGTCGCGCCGTATTCCGAAACCAGCGGCTCAAGCTGCTGGAGCAGATAGTAGCGAAACTCCGCCGGCTGCGTGACCGTCGTCGTATAAACGCCAGCCTCGCTGAATTTCGCGAACGCGCGCGCGCTCGAGAGCGCGGGGCCGTTGGGCGCATAGGTCAGGCGCAGTTCCGGATAGCGAAACAAAGCGCGGGTCGCCGCCGAAGGGGGCTCGCCCTCCTTGAGAAAGCGTTCAACCGCTCGATGCAAGGCGTTGGTTGCTTCATTATAGAGTTGAGTGAGGCGGTCGACCGCCTCACCCGGCGCCGCCACCCGCTCGAACGGACCGCTTGCGTTGTCGATCGACGGGACAAGCACCGAAACGGCCTCCTCGAAGGGTGAATCAGACCGCCCAGATCTGGCCGCGGCCGCCGACGGCTCAGTTTCCGGCTGCGATGCAGGCGATCTCGACGGTATAAGCCGGCGCGGCAAGCTTGGCTTCAACGGTCGCGCGGGCCGGCGCATGGCCGGCAGGGACCCACGCGTCCCACACCGCGTTCATTTCGGCGAATGTGGCGATGTCCGCAAGATAAATCGTGGTCGATAAAATCCTGGTTTTGTCCGATCCGGCTTCGGCGAGCAGACGGTCGATCGTGGCGAGGATCTCCTTGGTCTGATCGCTGACGCTCTTGCCTTTCGCCTGATCCGCGACCTGGCCGGCAAGATAGATCGTCGAGCCATGAACGACGACCTGCGACATGCGCGGGCTGGTGTGTAATCTCGTGATCGTCATGATTGATGCTTTTCGAAATGCAGTGTCAAACCCGAACGAGGTTCGGGACGGCGCCCATGAAGTTGCGCTTGCCGATCTCGACGCCGCTTCCGCGCAGGATGTCGTAAGCGGTCGTCAGATGAAAATAGAAGTTCGGCATCGCGAAATGCAGGAGGTAGTCGCCACCCGGAATCCTTAGTTTGTTCGCGCCGGCAGGGATGACGATCTCGCGCGTCTCTGCGCCTTCCATCGCCTTGGCGTCGATCGATTTCAGCATGTCGAGCGTCGCCTGGATGCGTGCGCGCAACTCGGCGATGGTCGTCTCCTTGTCTTCCTTGGCCGGCGGATCTTTGGCAGCCAATCGGAATGATGAGTTCTTGGCGTGATCGCAGAAGCCCTGAACTTGGCGGACGAGCGGCCACATGTCCGGACTTAGCCGCATGGCGAGATAGTTATTCGGGTCAAACTTGCGCGCCGTCGCATGCTCCTCCGCCTTATCGAGAATGGCGAGGAACGCGTTGAGCCCGCGCTCGTAGACCGGGACGCTGCTCTCATAGAGCGAAAGTGACATCGGCTCAATTTCCCCCCGAATTCGGGCGCACGACGCGCGGGCAAGCCATGGATGCACCCAAAATGTGACGTTATCAACTGGCTGCCGGCGCCGGCCGGTCGCTCAGGCCGACCGCTCTGGTCGGTCGAGATAAGGCTCGACGATCCCCCGCGCCTCCGCGCTCGTGACCACGGGGACGATTTCGAACGTCACGCCTGAGCCGCGCCACTCAAGAATCCAGGCCTGGATGAGTTTCAGATCGCCGCAGCGCATCAATTGGAAGCAGCGCGAAAAATTGGCCTCGACCCAGCTATCGACATATTCGAGGCCCTCCGGCAGCGCTCTTCCCTCTTGGCGCAAGCGCCGATAGACCGGAACCATGTCGTTGTCACGGAAGTGCTCGATCACCATGAACAGCATTGTCATCGGCCTGGCGCCCTTCTGGCCGCGCGCAAACGAAGCGCCGCCGGCTCAGACTTTCAGCGGCGGCGGATGTCCTTCAACTTCAGGCAGACTGGGGTCGAAGCATGCCCATTTCGGCGCGGATTTGGTCCAGATCGTCGCGGTGGGGGGCGCCAGATTGGGATCATCAAGCGTTCCCGCGCGAATGAAGGTCACTCTCGGCCGCTCTTCCGCCTCGCTGGAGACCGGGGTGCCGCATTTGGCGCAGAAGCGCCTGTGCATGGTCGCCCCGCTGTCGGCCTGGCACACATAGTCGCTCAGCGGACCGGATAGTTTGACGTCTTCCTTGCGAAAGAGCGCGCCGACCGCGCCTGTTCCGCAGCCGAGATACTGACAGACGCGGCACCAGCAATAGCGCGCCCCGAGCGGCGCCTCGGCCCTGATCTCGTATCGCACCGCCCCGCACAGACATCCGCCCGCAATCGCCAAGAGAAAGCTCCCGTTTAACTGCCTCAAATGATCCATATGAGAAATCCGAAGCGATCGCCAGCGAGCGAGCGATGCGCCAAGACGTCGGGTTCTCGCCCTGCCAGCGAAGGTTAAGGTTGCGGTCCCGACCGAGCCGGATTACAAAGACAGTTCGATCAGATTGAGGAATTCGCTGGCGAGGACGGTTGCGACTGTCGTCAGCGGCATGCGATGTCCATGGAAACGAAGAGCGCCCCCCGTCCCGATGTCTGCTATGGCGTGCTGGTCCGCAAGCTCGCTGCTGCAGGGGTGCGCCCGACGCGGCAGCGGCTCGATCTTGCCCGTGCGATCTTCGGCGGCGGCAACCGGCACTTCACCGCCGAAATGATCTATCACGAGACGCGGTCGATCCCGTTCGCGCCGACGCTGGGCACGATCTACAATACACTCAACGAATTTTCGCGCTGCGGCCTGCTGCGGGAGATTGCGATCTACGACGCTAAGCTCTGGTATGACACCAAGACCGGGCCGCATTACCACTTCTATCGCGAGGACACTGAAGAGCTGTCCGACATTCCCGAGAACTTGTTGCCCGAATTCGAGATCGCGGCGCCTGACGGCATGAGCATCGCGGCGATCGATGTAATCGTCCGGCTGAAGAAAGTCTGACGAAGACGAGCTTGCGGACGCCGCGACTCGCCGTGCCAAGGACTTCCCCTCAGGCCGGCAAGGGTCGCTCCATCCAAACCATGGCTTCGGCCGTAACCTCGAAAGAGGCCCGGGAGAGACCTGCGCTTCCGGACGATCGTTTGTCGTGATCAGCCCGCATCCGAGCGCCTCATGACGCCTTTATCCATCCTCGAACTGGTTCGCGTCACGCAAGACACCGACGCCCGGGGCGCGCTTAACAATGCTCGCGACCTCGCCGCCCACGCAGAAAAATGGGGCTATCGCCGCGTCTGGGTGGCGGAACATCACAACATGGCCGGCATCGCCAGCGCCGCGACATCGGTCGTGCTCGCTCATATCGCCGAAGGGACGAGGACCATTCGGGTCGGCGCGGGCGGCATCATGCTCCCCAACCATGCGCCGTACATCATCGCCGAGCAGTTCGGAACGCTTGCGCGGCTCTTTCCCGGCCGCATCGACCTCGGGCTTGGACGCGCGCCGGGCACCGACCAGCTGACGCTGCGCGCCTTGCGTCGTCCCCCGGAGGGTGCGGACACCTTCCCGCAGGACGTCATGGAATTGCAGGCGTTCCTGGCTCCGGCCGGGCCGAATCAACGCATCCAGGCGGTGCCGGCGGCGGGAACGGAAGTGCCGCTTTATATTCTTGGCTCGAGCCATTTCGGCGCGATGCTCGCCGCCGAATTGGGGCTGCCTTATGCGTTCGCGTCACATTTCGCGCCCGATCATCTGATTACGGCGCTAGAGATTTACCGCAGCCGGTTCAAGCCGTCCGAGCAACTCGACCGGCCCTATGCGATGGTCGGCGTCAACATCGTCGCGGCCGAAAGCGACGAGAAAGCGCGGCGGCTCGCAACGACGCAGCAAATCTCGTTCACCAACATCTTCCGTGGCGCGAGGGGCTTGAGCCAGCCGCCGATCGACGACATTGAAACCCATTGGTCGCCGATGGAGAAGGCGCAGGCGAAAAGGATGCTGGCGCGCTCCATCATCGGCTCTCCGGATACGGTCCGCAAAGGCGTCGCCGCCTTGGTTGAGGAAACGGGAGCCGACGAGCTCATCGTCGTCTCCGACGTCTATGAGCATTCGGAACCGCTGCGCTCGGTCGAGCTGATCGCTCAGGCGGCTGGCCTCCCTCCCGGATGAGCACTGGCAGGAACCACAACTGACGCGCGAACTCCCCCCGATAAACGCCAATAAACGCGTATAAACGCTAGTAAACGTTAGTAAAAGTGCTGGCGTTTACTAGCGTTTATTTTTTCGAAACGAGGCTTTTCAATAGGTTACGAAGCGAAAAAATAAAAAAATTCCCCTCCGGTCTCAGCTCGCGTTCCGGTTGCGGAGGACAGCTTGTCAAACACCCTGCAGACGTCCTTCCTCTCGAAGGCTCAAGCCCGCGCGCGGAAACAATTCCGCCAGACAAAATACATGTAACACCGATTTATGATTTTGGCAAGCGAAATTAACATCGATCTCGCTGTCGGCTGTTCTGACCGAGCGCTCCCGGCCCTCGACCGGGCGCTTTCGCCGCCCCTCGGGATGCGCCATAACCCATTGAAACCACTCAAACCGGAGCCGGAACGCCTCCCGCCTAAGCCGCCGCCTTGTTGCGCCCCGCAATAGTGTCAGCGATGGCCAGCGTCCGGCGCGCCATGTCGGCGTGCAACAGCTCCACCATCCGGCCGTTGAGCTGGATGACCCCCTTGCCGGCGTTCTCCGGCAGCGCGAACGCATCGATGATGGCGGCGGCGCTTTCGACCTCCGAGGAAGTGGGAGCGAAAACCTCGTTGCAGATGTCGATCTGGCCGGGGTGGATCAGCGTCTTGCCGTCGAGGCCCATGTCGCGGCCCTGCAGGCATTCGAGGCGGAAGCCGTCGAGATCCTTGATGTCATTGTAGACGCCGTCGAGGATGTCGACGCCGTGGGCGCGCGCGGCGACGACGCAGGCCGCGAGCCATGCGGTCATTGTGGGCCGCCCCGGAGTGAGCCGCGCCCGCGTCTCCTTGGCCAGATCGTTAAGACCCATGACCATGACCGCGAAGCGCGAACTCGGGTCGGCGGCGACGGATGCGATCGAGCCCGCGTTCAAAATGGCGTTGGGCGTCTCCATCATCGCCCAGATGCGGGTCCTGTCGGGCGCGCCGGCCTCGCGCAGCGTCCGCGCGGCGGCCATGATCGCCCCGGGCCCATCGACCTTGGGCAAGAGAATCGCGTCCGGTCCGGCGGCGGAAGCGGCGGCGAGGTCCTCCTCTCCCCACGGGGTGTGCGGCCCGTTGACGCGGATCACGACCTCACGTCCACCAAAGCCGCCAGCCCGCGCGGCCTGAACCACCTGTTCGCGGGCGGCGATTTTCTGGTCGGGGGCGACGGAATCCTCGAGATCGAGGATCAGCGCGTCGACGGGCAATGTCTGGGCTTTCGCCAAGGCCTTGGCGTTGGAGCCGGGCATATACAGGACGCTTCGACGCGGGCGGGCGAGCATGAACATCTTCCGAGACTGGCTCCTCGCATTTAACGGGAAGTTTGGTGCGGCGCCAGAGGGTTGTTCGCCACAGCAGCATTGTGCTTACGGGTCCGAGATCGACGGACTTGAACGGATATGTGAAGGCCGCGTCTCTGTAAAAGTGCAATGGATTTGCGGGGAGCATCGACGTCGACTGTGCATATGTGCTGTTAAGTGGGAGTGGGTCAGCCAAGCGGACGAGGGCGAGGAAATGGCGATATCGGAGGCGTTTAAGGCGACGCCGCGGGTTAAAACAATCCAGCGGGCGGCGCTCGCCATGCTGGTGGTTGCGGGCGTGATCAATTACGTCGACCGCGCGACTTTGGCAGTCGCCAATCTGCTCATCCGCGACGATCTGCATTTGTCGATCGCGGACATGGGCTACCTGCTCTCCGCCTTTCTTTGGGCCTATGCGTTCTCGCAATTGCCTACAGGCGCCATGGTCGACAAGCTCGGGCCGCGCTTGCTGTTGACTTGCGGCCTTACCCTTTGGTCGTTCGCCCAGCTTCTCGGCGGCCTCGTTCACGGCTTCGGCCAGTTCTTCAGCGCCCGCCTCTTGTTGGGCGTGGGCGAGGCGCCGCAATTTCCGACTGGCGCACGGGTAGTCCGGGACTGGTTCAATCCGCGCGACCGCGGCCTTGCGACCGGAATCTTCAATTGCGCCTCATCGCTGGGCACGGCGATCGCCGTGCCGCTCCTGACCTTCCTGATGCTGAGCTTCGGCTGGCGCGTGATGTTCATGATCATGGGAATCGCGGGCCTTGCAATGGCCGCGGTCTGGTATGTCGTCTACCGCAACCCGACCGAAGTCCCGCTCACCCGCGGAGGAGACAGCCTATCGGACCCACGGTGATCCGCCCGGCCAGCGAACCCAAGTGACGCTCAGGGAATGGAAGCAATTGTTCCGCTTCCGGACCACCTGGGGGATGATCCTTGGCTATTTCGGCTGCATCTATCTGACGTGGATCTACACCGCCTGGCTGCCCGGCTATCTCGAGATCGAGCGGCACATGAGCGTCAAGTTCACGGGCTTCGCTGCGGCCATTCCCTTCGTCTTTGGGGTGGTCGGCGGAGTCACGGCGGCTATCTCGCGGACATTCTCGTGCGACGCGGCGTCGCGCCGGTAAAAAGCCGACGATATCCGGCCACGATCGCTTTGTGCGGCACCGCGGTCTGCACGCTCGCCGCGGCCTTCGTCACCAGCAACGCGCTGGCGATCGCCTTCATTTCGGCTTCGCTCTTTCTCCTTTACGTCACTAGCACCTGCGCCTGGGCGCTAAGCTCGGTCGCCGCGCCGACAAACTGCACGGCTTCGATCGGCGCCATGCAGAACTTTGGCGGCTATCTGGGCGGGGCGCTCGCGCCCACAGTGACGGGGCTGATCGTGCAGAACACCGGCTCGTTCGTTCCGGCGCTGGTCGTGGGCGCGGTGATCGGGCTCGCTTCGGCGGCGTCCTACTTCTTCATTGTGGACCAGCCGATCACCGCGGCCGATATTGACGCCGTTTCGCGACAAGAAGCCGCTCCCTTGCGGGCGCGCGGCGCTTAGATCGCGCGGCATTCGCGGTTTAAGCCGCGAGCCACCGCGCCATGCGCCGCGTCGCTTCGGCGATCTGCTCCGGATCGCACGCGAAGCAAATCCGCAGATGGCTTTCGCCGCCTGGGCCGAACGCGCTCCCTGGCGCGGCGCCGATGCCGGCTTCGTCGATGAGCTTGAACGCGAGGGCGCGGGAATCGGAAAAGCCGTCGATCGTGAAGAACAGATAGAACGCCGCTTCCGGCTCGAAGAAACGAACGCGCCCCGTCGCCTCGAGTCCCCTGCACAGAATGTTGCGTGAGCGCCGGAAGCGCTCGATTTGCCAGGCCAGGAACGCTTCGCCCTGCTCGAGCGCCGCGGTGGCCGCGCGCTGGGTGAAGACGGGCACACCCGAGGTCGTGTACTGGACAAGATTCTCGATCACATCGCCGATTTCCGCCGGAGCCTCGAGCCAGCCGATGCGAAAGCCCGTCATCGCCCAGTTCTTGGATAGCGTCTGGACGAACAGGACCTTGTCGTCGGGCGCCATCACGTCGTGAAAGGAGGGCGCGCGAACGCCGTCGTAAGTGATGCGTCCATAAATCTCGTCGGCAATGATCCAAAGCCCATGCCGGCGCGCGATGGCGAGCGTCTCGACGATCTCCTCCCGCGTCGCGACGAAGCCGGTCGGGTTGGCGGGGGTGTTGAAAAAGATGAGTTTGGTCGCGGGCGTCACCGCCTTCTCGAGCTTGGCCGGGTCGAGGCTCCAGCGGCTGCCTTTGTCGAGCCGGACGGGCACGGCGCGCGCCCCGGAAATCTCCAGCGCGCCGACGAAATTCGGCCAGGCGGGCGTTGGGATCAGCGCTTCGTCGCCCGGGCCGACGATGAGCCTGGTCGCGATCTCGATCGCGTGCATGCCCCCAATGGTGACGAAGAAATTCTTGGGCGAGAAAGGACCGCCGCCGGGCGCGGCGCCATAGACCTGCGTCATGTAGGCCGCGATCGCCGCGCGCAGCTCAGGGACGCCGCGCTGCCAGGTGTAGAAGGTTTCGCCGCGATCGAGAGAGGTCTTGGCCGCTTCGCTAATGAAGGGCGGCGTCGGCAGATCGCCCTCGCCAACCCACAGCGGAATGAGCCCCTGGCGGCCGCGCCCGTAGTTGAAAACTTCGACGATGCCGCTTGTCGCCACGTCGCGCATGGTCGGGCGGATCAGATCGGGCCAGTTGTTCGCGGCTGGGGGCGAGGCGACGTTCATGGACCCCTAATGGCCGACGCGGCGAACTGCTTCAAGGCCGATCCCGCCAACTGGAGAGGCCAGCAATGGCTTGCGCCGGCCCCGATGTGGCGCTCGACCGTTTGCGCGGGTAGTCAGCTTAAATTTTCGGCGATTGATCCTCGTTAGCCGCCACCTCTAACCGTCGAGCATGTCGGTGGCTTTCAACGATCCACTTTCCAATGTATGCTAGTGACATCGGGTGTTCATAAGACAGGCTGTGATCGAGGACAAGTTTGTCTGAGGCATAGTCGGTGTTCCATCCAAGGTGAAACAATTTACGTTCTCCGTATGGAAGCGGCTCAATAGCAAGGTCGGCAAATACTGCTTCCGTCAAGTTAACCCAGCCGAAAATTATTAAGGCTAACGATCCAATAACAATAAGAAGCGTAGTAGATAAGACAAATATCGTAGCTATCGCTAATATAATATTGCAGAGCGGCCAAATGATCCAAAATATAGCATTTATCAGTCTGTCGGCGTGACCAAACCCAAGTTCGACGCTGAAATCGCTAATAAAAAATGCCCAAAGGTACTCCCAGTGGCCACTGATCAACCAAATGGGAAAAAATGTCGCCCACAACGCAAACATAATGAAAACTATACCCTTGATCGTCTGGCCGAGACGATTCCTCCCAAGGTAGGTCCACATATTATAAATGTAAACTACGATTTCGCTCGCTAGATACTCAATTATGCTGGTAGACCAAGCAATAAACTGCGTGATTGCAAGTAAGGCTGCAGCCTCGTCCCGTGTAGCTCGAACAAATAAATAATTTCCTGAAGGGATATTAGCTGTCCCCGTCTCGGAGATTCTCATACCGAGCGACCGTTCGAGCTTATGCCAGCGACCTACATAATTGTCTGCCCAAATTCTCTTTGTCGCGTAAGCCGCAACAATTGTGCTTGATATAATTAGCGCGTAGCTTAAGGTCAGATGGCGCTCCAAAAAATTATCGGGAAATATAACGGTTAACATAAGAATATTTATTAAGCCTTGCACGAGAAAGAAAACGACCAAACCTACTAAGATAGTTTGCGCAGTATGACGCACGCGGAGGCCAATAAACGGCGTAGATAGAAATGCTGCACCGGCTATTCGGTCACGAAGACTAGGGTACATCTTTATAAAATAAGCTACAGCACTTCCTCCATGGCTGTGCCCAATCAGATACACGTACGAAGAAGTATCCATAGCGTCCAACTGTTCTATTACAAGTTTAATTTTTCCTGCTCCATCTTTGCGCGCACTTCTGCTATTTTTTCCACTCCACACCATTGAATGTATACTAACAGGGGAATCGTCGTCGGTATTAATACGTGATAGATATTTATGTATTGACGATCCGTCACGAATCCAGCTTGCGTTTCTCGCAAAAGTGCCGTGCACCAAAATGATGTTTATACAGGTTTGGCGTTTATCTTCCATTGCTTAAACCATTTACTCGGTGGGGGCGCGAAACCGGGATTCCGTCGCCCCATTGTTGGAGACCAAATTCGTAAGGGCCGGAACGGGAACCGCCTTCAAGTTCACTCCCGCCGCAAGCCCGCGCTCTTGCTACCGGCGAGGTCATCGAGGATCGGACAGTCCGGACGATCGTCGCCGTGGCATGCGGCGACCAGGTCTCGGAGGGTGTTCGCCATCGCCTGCATCTCGGCGACCCGCGACTGCAGGTCGCCGATATGCGCCTCGGCGATGCGTTTGACTTCGCGGCTGGGGCGGCCGCGATCGCGCCATAGAGCCAGCAGCTCGCCGATTTCAGGGATGGAAAAACCAAGCCGGCGCGCCCGTCTGATGAACCTGAGCTCATGGATGTCGCGGTCGCCATAATCGCGATAATCGTTGGCGCGCCGCTCCGCGGGACGCAACAGGCCGATCGCCTCGTAATGGCGGATCATCTTGGCGGTGACTCCGCTCGCGGCCTCCGCTGCGCCGATGTTCATTTTGAGAATCCGCTTGACCTTCCCATGATAGGAAGGTTTATGCCTCCTCTCCATGGAACACAAGCACCATTTGCCGACAAGTCTTGCCGAAGCGAAGAGTGAGCTGGCGAAAGATCCCGTCTGCGGCATGTCGGTTGATCCGGCGATGGCCAAGCACAAGGCCGAGCACGCGGACGCGACCTATTATTTCTGCTCGGCCGGATGCCGCGAAAAATTCGTCGCCAACCCCGCGCGGTTTCTCGCGGAGCGGGCAGAGGCGCCGGCGAGCGCCGCCCATAGCCACGTTCACCGCATTTCACCGCCGCCCGCGATGAACCTCGCGCCTTCGGGCGCGATCTACACCTGCCCAATGCACCCGCAAATTCGTCAGGACCATCCCGGGAGCTGTCCGATTTGCGGCATGGCGCTGGAGCCGGAAGTCGCCACGGAAGCGACCGGCCCGAGCGAGGAACTCGTCGACATGACCCGGCGCTTCTGGGTCGCGCTCGCGCTCTCGATCCCCGTCTTTGCGCTCGAAATGGGCGGGCATCTTGCCGGTCCGCATTGGTTCTTGCCGGAAATGCTGTCCAACTGGATTCAGCTGGCGCTGGCGACGCCGGTCGCGCTCTGGGCGGGATGGCCGTTCTTCGAGCGCGGCTGGGCGTCGCTCAAGACCCGCAATCTCAACATGTTCACGCTCATCGCCATGGGGGTGGGCGTCGCATGGGGCTATAGCGTCGTCGCCACAATTGCGCCGGGTCTGTTCCCGTCGGCGTTCCGCGGCGACCGCGGCGCGGTCGCGGTCTATTTTGAAGCGGCGGCGGTGATCACGACTCTGGTCCTGCTCGGGCAGGTGCTTGAGCTCAGGGCGCGCGAGCAGACCGGCGGCGCGATCCGCGCGCTGCTCGATCTTGCGCCCAAGACTGCGCGGCTCGTTCATGGCGACGGCGCGGACGAGGAGGTCGCGCTCGACGCGGTCCAGATCGGCGACCGGCTGCGCGTTCGGCCGGGAGAGAAGGTGCCGTTGGACGGGGAAGTCATCGAGGGGCGAAGCGCGATCGATGAATCCATGCTGACCGGAGAATCGATGCCGGTCGGCAAGAGCGCGGGCGACCGGGTCATCGGCGGCACGATGAATCAGAGCGGCGCCATCGTGATGCGCGCTGACAAGATCGGCCGCGACACGGTGCTGGCGCAGATCGTGCAGATGGTCGCGCAAGCGCAGCGCAGCCGCGCGCCGATTCAGCGCCTTGCGGACCAGGTTTCCGGCTGGTTCGTGCCGCTGGTCATCGCGGTCGCCGCGCTCGCCTTCGGCGCCTGGGCGATCTGGGGTCCCGAGCCGCGCCTGGCTTACGGCCTTGTCGCGGCGGTCTCGGTCTTGATCATCGCCTGCCCGTGCGCGCTGGGCTTGGCCACTCCGATGTCGATCATGGTCGGCGTGGGGCGCGGCGCTCAGGCGGGCGTGCTGATCAGAAATGCGGAAGCGCTCGAGCGGCTCGAAAAGGTCGACACCCTGGTCGTCGACAAGACCGGCACGCTGACCGAGGGCAAGCCCAAGGTGGTGGCGCTGCGGCCCGCGCCTGGAATTGATGAAGAGGCGCTCCTGCGCCTCGCGGCCAGTCTCGAGCGCGGCAGCGAGCATCCTCTGGCGGCCGCCATTGTGCGCGCGGCGGCGGACCGCAATCTCGCGCTCGGTGACGTCAAGGGCTTCGAGAGCTTTGCTGGGAAGGGCGTGACCGGAATGGTTAACGGGCGCAAGGTGGCGCTCGGCAATTGGCCGATGATGCAGGCGGCCGGCATCGACGTAGGCGCCCTCGAAGGGCTGGCGGACGAATTGCGCCGCGACGGCGCGACGACGATCTTCGCCGCGCTCGACGGCAAGGCGGGTGGCGTGATCGCCATCGCGGATCCGATCAAAGCGACCACGCCCGACGCGCTTCGCATGCTGAAAGAGATGGGCGTCCGCGTCGTGATGCTCACCGGCGACAACCGCGCGACCGCTGAAGCCGTCGGGCGCAAGCTTGGCGTCGCCGAAATCGAGGCGGAAGTTCTGCCGCAGGACAAAGGCGAGACAGTCGAACGTCTGCGGAAGGAAGGTCGGGTCGTCGCCATGGCCGGCGACGGCGTCAACGACGCCCCGGCGCTCGCCGCCGCCGACGTCGGGATCGCGATGGGCGCGGGAACGGATGTCGCCATCGAATCCGCCGGCGTCACTCTGCTCAGCGGCGATCTTCGCGGCATCGTCGCCGCTCGCCGGCTCTCCCAGGCGACGATGCGCAATATCCGCCAGAACCTGCTGTTCGCCTTCATTTACAACGCCGCTGGCGTGCCGATCGCCGCCGGCGTTCTCTATCCGGCGTTCGGTCTTACGCTGTCGCCGATCGTGGCCGCCGCGGCGATGGCGCTGTCGTCGGTGAGCGTGGTCGCCAACGCGCTTCGTTTGCGGAGCGCCCAGCTCCAGTAACCAGATGAGGAGGACTGCTGTGGATTACTATATCAACCGGCTGCTGCCAGTCGAATTTGATGAGGCCGTAGCGCGCACGAAAGAAGCCCTCAAGATCGAAGGCTTTGGCGTTCTGACCGAGATCAATGTGCGAGAGACGTTGAAAGCAAAAATCGGCGTCGATTACCCCAGCTATGTCATCCTCGGCGCCTGCAACCCGGCGCTAGCGCATGAAGCTCTCCGCCTGGAGAACAAGGTCGGGACCATGCTTCCCTGCAACGTTGTGGTGCGCGACGCGGGGGACGGACAAACCGAAATCGCAGCGATCGATCCCGTTGCTTCCATGCTGGCGATCGATAATCCGGCGCTCAAGGAAGCCGCGCAAGTCGTGCGCTCCAAACTCGCCCGCGTGGTGGCTCAAGTGTGAGAGCTTTGGATGATGAATTGGAACGGACCTTTCGGCGGCTCCATGATGTGGGGCGGGGGATTGATCTGGCTCTTGGTTCTTGTCGTGTTAGTGCTCGGCATCGCCGCACTGATCAAATACCTCCGCAATTAGCGTCGGGCCATCGCCCAAGCCGGAACGATTCGGATCCGATCCTGCTCAGAAGGAGGCCCCCATGAACAAATCCCTGCTGGTCGCCGCCCTCGCCATGCCCGCATTGTTCTCCACAGCGCAAACTGTCAGCGCCGAGGACATGAAGGGCATGAACATGACGATGAAGCCCGCGACGAGTCCCGCCGACAAGGCGTTTGCGACCACGATGAAGACCATGATGAACGGCATGCGCGTGAAGCCGACAGGCAAGCCGGACGCAGATTTCGTTCTCATGATGATTCCGCATCATCAAGGGGCGATCGATATGGCCAAGGTCGAGCTCCAATACGGAGCCGACCCCGAATTGCGCCAGTTGGCGACAGACATCGTCGCCGCGCAGGAAAAGGAGATCGCGCAAATGAAGGCTTGGCTGGAGAAGAACAGCAAGTAATTCGTACGGCATAACCGGGCGGCGCGCGCCCGGCTCTTGTCCTTCCGCGCCCTCTATCCGGCATTAAGCCTCATGATCGCGGGTCAGCTGATCGCCAACCCGCCAAGGCTCTGTATGAAGCGACTGACCGGCCAGACTCTGGGAAGTCGCGGAGATTATTGCTGGTCCGAATTGTCCCCTTCATCGTCAGGCCCATGCTCATCCGACCCATGGCCCATCCCCTCCATCCTGTCGGACTCCCCGCCCGTCATGCCCTGGTGGCCCGTTGCCCCATGGCCCATCATCCCCATGCCGTGCATCATCTCAGCGCCGGGGTGACCGTGTCCCATCATGAACAGCGCTCGGCCAAGCATAGCGAAGCGTCTCCTCTGGGAATCGTCGAGGCTTGCGTACAGCGGCTTGCCGGCGTCGGCGACTTTCTCAATCGCGGCGCCGCGCGCGGACATGTGCTGCCCCATGGCCTCCAGTCGGTCGATGGGTGAGACAGCTTCGCTAGGCTCGCCCTGCATCATCGTCTCGTGCATCTTCCGCATGCGCTCCATCATCGACTTCATCTGCTCCATGTGCAGCTTCGCGGCCTCGCGAATCGCCGTTTCAAATGGCGGCCAGAGCTTCTCTTGATCCGAGGTCAGCCTGAGGCCCGCCCTGAGACCCGCGAGCTTGGCGTCAAGCATCGCCTCGTGGTCGTCAGCCCAATGCTGCATCCTCTCCATGGTGGGCTGAGACGCTTCATCCTCGGCGGCCCGGGCGGCGGGAGCGAATGTCCAAGCAACTAGCGCCGCGCAGGCGAGAAGAATGTGTCGCATCATGGTTCGTTCCTCCTGCGGCTCATTTGAGCCAATTCATTTGCGTGGGCCGTTCGGTCGCCGGCCAGGCGAACGCGCGGCGCTCTATCGATCGAACAATCGATCATTGTGCGCACGCTAGCGCTGGAATGCGACGGTTTGACGCCATTGAGGAGCGCCAGTTGAGGACGCGGGAGCCAGGCAGCCACGAAGTCAGAGGCTCGGGTTTTGACTTACTCGGATAGTTGACATGCCATCAGTTTGTACGTCATCTATTCAGTCTCATGCCTCTTGCTCGAAAAGACGCCCGCGCTCGGCTTGCGCCTCTCGTCGCCCATGTGGCGCGCGAATGGCGGCGCGCGGTCGACGGCCGCCTGCAGGTCCATGGCCTTACGGAAGCGACGTGGCTCCCCTTGCTTCGGATCGCGCGGTCCGAAACTCCGATGCGGCAGAACGAGCTGGCGGCTTCCTTGTCTCTGGATGGGTCCTCGGTCGTCCGTCTGCTCGACGCGCTCGAAAATTCCGGCCTCATCGAGCGAAGCGAGGACCGCGCTGACCGGCGCGCGAAGAGCCTCGTGTTGACGCCGCGCGGACGTCGAACCGTTGATCGGGTCGAGCGCGTCTCCCATGAGATTCGCGATGTCGTACTCGGCGACGTCTCGGACGAAGACCTGGCGCGTTCGCTTCGCCTGCTCGAAACGGTCAGGGATCGGCTCCTGGGCCTTGCGGATGCGCGATTTGAGATGACCGAGCGCAAACGGTCGGCGGGCCGATGAAACTCAGTCGGCGGCGCGCGGTTCCTCCGCTGTGGCTCTTGGGCTTGCTGACTTTCAGTGGTCCGGTCGGCATGCACATATTTGTGCCCGCCCTGCCGGCCGCGGCCGAGAATCTTCATTCAACGCCCGCCGCCCTCGAACTGACCATCAGTCTCTACATCTTGGGGTTGGCTGTCGGTCAATTGGTCTACGGGCCAGCGTCGGACCGCTTTGGCCGTAGGCCGGCGCTGCTTGCCGGCCTCTCCATATTCACGATCGCAAGCATCGCCGGGCTGTTCGCGCCTGATGTCCACACGCTTGTCCTCGCCCGCTTTTTCCAGGCTCTAGGCGGATGTTCGGGGCTGGTGCTCGCCCGCGCCATCATCCGCGACACGTCGCAGGCGCACGAGGCCGCGCGGCGACTGGCGCTGACGAATTTGTTGGTGACCGCAGGCCCCGCGGTCGCGCCGTTGATCGGCGGGGGCCTCAGCGGCCTTTGGGGGTGGCGGGCGATCTTGATGGGGCTCAGCGCCCTGGGCGTCGCCAACTTCGTGCTGGCGTGGCGCGTTCTGCCTGAAACGCGACCGGATGCGCTTTTCGTCAGCGCCTCGCGATACGCGCGCGATTACGTCGGCCTGCTGCGGTCCCGGCACTTTCTCGGCTACGCGGTCGGCGGCGCGTGCGCGACGACCTCTTTCTACGCGTTTATCGCATGCGCGCCATTCATCTTCGTCGATCGACTGCACGTCGCGAGCGCAAATGTGGGACTATACCTTGCCCTGCTCGTCTCAGGGCTTTGGCTTGGCAGCCTGATCGCAAGCCGGTTGATCGCGCGCTTTTCCTTGACCCGGTTTGTGGTCGTCGCCAATGCCCTTAGCGTTGCAGCGGCGGCTTCGTTCCTCGCCCTCCTGATATTCGACCGGGCCACTTTGGCTGGAACGATCGCGACAATGTTTGTGTTCGGCGTCGGGGTGGGCGCCGCCGCCCCCGCCGCCCTTGTCAAAGCCATCAGCGTAAACCCTCGAGTCACTGGGACCGCTTCGGGACTTTATGGTTCGATCCAGATGGCCGTCGGAGCCGCCCTGGTCGCGCTCGCGGGCCTGGGCGCGAACCCCGCGCTCGCTTCCGCGGTCGTGCTCGTCGCCGCTGGCGTCGTGGCGCAGGCGTCATTCTGGGTTGCGAGGAGTCGGCCCTGCGCTCCTGTCGAGCTGGAGGTCGGAGCCGTCTCTGAAGCGGTGGCCGCGGCCGAGTGAGTGGCCGACCTCGTTAAGCGCCGCGTCGCGCGAGCTGGTCGCGGATCTCGGTCAGGAGAACGACTTCCTGGGTGGGCGGAGCCGGAGGCGGCGGCTCCTTGGCCGCCTGTCTCATCAGGGTGTTGATGCCCTTGATGACGAGGAACAGCGCGATCGCGACGATGAGGAAGTTGATCACCACGCTGATGAAATCGCCGTATGCAAGAACGCCGCCCTGCTTGCGCGCATCCTCGAGATTGCCCGCCGTCACGGCACTCGAAAGCGGGATGTAATAGTTGGTGAAGTCGGCCTTACCGGCAATGCCGATGATCGGCATGATGATGTCGTTGACCAGGGCGTCGACGATCTTGCCGAAGGCCGCGCCGATGATCACGCCGATCGCGAGGCTGAGCGCATTGCCTTTGAGCGCGAATTCCTTGAATTCATTCCACATGGGCTATCGTCCCTCGCAAGGCTGCAGTCACGTCGGCCCGTTCCACCCCTCTGATAAGTTAGCCGAGAGGCCCGGAGAGATAAAGTCTGGCCGCGCGACCGGAGCGCCGAAGCAACCGGCTAAGGCTGCTTGGCGGCCTGCTTGGCGGCCTTCTTCGACTTCGCCTTCTTGCCCTTTGCGCTCGCGGTTGCGGGGCCGAGATCATCGAGCCGGGCCTGCAAAAGCGCGGTCCGCGCTTCGGTGACGCGCAAGGCGCAATAGCCGTGGAGGCTCTCCTTGGCGTAATCGCGGCAGAGTTCGTCGCGCTGGCCAGCGAAGCTGTTCTGATCGCGCACAACGTCCGCCGCCTGCGTGCTGTCCTGGGCGCGGTCCTCGATAATGTGCAGGATTTTGCCCATCGCCTTTTCGGCCTCGGCGCGTTCCTTCACGATCTTGGCCGCATCGCCGACCAGCGAGGCGCCGTCGGGACCCCAAAGTCCGCCGGGAGTGGTCTGGCAATCGGCGGCCTTGAACACGCAGGCCGTGATTTGGGCCGGCACCAGGACGGCGCCATCGAGAACATCGAACGAGATCGGGCAGGCCGGGATTTTTGCCTCGAAACGATCGAGTCCGTCCGGGCGGCCGACATTCGGAGCCTCGATCGGCGTCTCGCCGACGATGTCGACGACGCAGCGCTGCGACGAATCGGAGACGCCTTCTCCGGCAAGCTGCAGCTTGTCGATGGTCGCCGTCTTGTCATCGCCGGAAATCTGCATCAGCCCCGACTTGCCGTTGCGCATGAGCGGGCGCCCTGCGAGGCTCGCGATCCCCGCCGCAGGGCTGGCCTTGACGCCCTTGGCAGCGGCCCCCGAGCTCCTGTGCTTCGCGGGCGCGACTTTCGCCCCTTGGGGCTCGGCGGGAGCGGCGCCGGGGAGCATCAATTGCGCGTTGGCTCCGCTTGCCGCGAGGGCAGCGGCGAAGAGCCCGCAAATCAGGGACCGGAAACCTCGACTCATCGATCGAAGTGTAGAGGCGCCGGCGAGAAAGGGGAAGGCGCGCGCGGATTGGCGCGAATTGGAATAACGAGCTCAAAGCTTGAAGAATCCGCCGCTTGCGCGCCTTGCGCGCTCAAAACGCCCCACCTATATACGCCCCGACCGGTTGGTTCGGGCTCGAAAATCGCGCCGAATTGGCCAAATTTGGCGTTGAAAGATGGGGACCGGAAGACGTCAGCCGACGGCTGCGAAGCGATCGGCGGAATCCTTCTCTTAGGCCTTGTCGCTTTGGGGCTCGGCGGTCTCGCGGACGAATAGGGGTAAGAAATGGCGAAAGTAATTGGCATCGACCTTGGCACAACCAATTCGTGTGTCGCCGTCATGGAGGGCGCGGCGCCCAAGGTGATCGAGAATTCCGAGGGCGCGCGCACGACGCCGTCCATTGTCGCGTTTACTGACGACGGCGAACGTCTCGTGGGCCAGCCCGCCAAGCGGCAGGCGGTGACCAATCCGGAGCGCACCATCTTCGCGATCAAGCGGCTGATTGGGCGGTCCTTCGACGATCCTATCAGCAAAAAGGACATGTCGCTCGTCCCCTATAAGATCGTCCGCGGGCCCAACGCCGACGCATGGGTCAACGTCGACGGCAAGCAATATTCGCCCTCGCAGATTTCCGCCTTCATTTTGCAGAAAATGAAGGAGACCGCCGAGGCGCATCTTGGCGGTCCGGTCACTCAGGCGGTGATCACGGTTCCAGCTTATTTCAACGACGCCCAGCGGCAAGCGACCAAGGACGCCGGCAAGATTGCCGGCCTCGAGGTGTTGCGCATCATCAACGAGCCGACTGCGGCGGCGCTCGCCTACGGCCTCGACAAGAAGAAAGCCGGCACCATCGCGGTCTATGACCTCGGCGGCGGCACGTTCGACATTTCGGTCCTCGAGATCGGCGACGGCGTGTTCGAGGTCAAGTCGACCAACGGCGACACCTTCCTTGGCGGTGAAGACTTCGACATGCGGCTGGTCGAATATCTGGCGGGCGAGTTCAAGAGGGAGCAGGGTATCGACCTGACCAAGGACAAGCTCGCGCTTCAGCGCCTGAAAGAGGCGGCCGAGAAGGCGAAGATCGAGCTGTCCTCCGCGACGCAGACCGAGATCAACCTGCCTTACATCACCGCCGACGCGAGCGGGCCGAAGCACATGGCCCTCAAGCTGACCCGGGCGAAGTTCGAGGCGCTGGTCGACGACCTGATCCAGCGGACGGTTGAGCCGTGCCGCAAGGCCTTGAAGGACGCCGGTCTTGCGGCGGGCCAGATCGACGAGGTGGTTCTGGTCGGCGGCATGACGCGCATGCCCAAGGTGCAGGAAGTCGTCAAGCAGTTCTTCGGCAAGGAGCCACATAAGGGCGTCAACCCAGACGAGGTGGTCGCCATCGGCGCCGCCATTCAGGCGGGCGTGCTGCAGGGCGACGTCAAGGACGTTCTGCTGCTCGACGTCACCCCGCTCTCGCTCGGCATCGAGACGCTAGGGGGCGTGTTCACCCGGCTTATCGAGCGCAACACCACCATCCCGACCAAGAAGAGCCAGGTGTTCTCGACCGCCGAGGACAATCAGACCGCGGTCACCATCCAAGTCTTTCAGGGCGAACGCGAGATGGCCGCCGACAACAAGGCGCTCGGGCAGTTCGACCTGGTTGGGATTCCGTCCGCCCCGCGCGGCGTGCCGCAGATCGAGGTGACGTTCGACATCGACGCCAACGGCATTGTCAATGTGACCGCCAAGGACAAGGCGACCAACAAAGAACAGCAGATTCGCATCCAGGCCTCGGGGGGCTTAAGCGAAGCCGACATCAACAAGATGGTGAAGGACGCCGAAGCTCACGCCGCCGAGGACAAGAAGCGGCGCGAAATGGTCGACGCCAAGAATAGCGGCGAATCGTTGGCGCATGACGCCGAAAAGGCGCTGAAGGAATATGGCGACAAGGTCGCCGAATCCGATCGCAGCGCCATCGAGTCCGCGGTCGCGTCCCTGCGCACTGCGTTGCAGGGTGAGGACGTCGAGGCGATCAAGGCGCGCACCAACGACCTGATGCAGGCGCAGATGAAGCTGGGCGAGGCCATGTACAAGGCCCAACAGGCGAGCGGCGCGCCGGGCGACGCCGGCGCCGAGGCTGGGGCGCAGGCCAAGGACGACGTCATCGACGCGGAATTCCGCGAAGTCGACGACGACAAGAAGAAGTCGTGAACGAATGACGCCGGCCGCGTGAGCGCGGCCGGCCGTGACTTTGGGGGGCGCCGCGATGGCAGGCGGAGATCGGGCTGATCGCCAGCTGGCGTTGGGGACGCCGGCTTCAGCGTCAGGAAACAGAATCCGTCTCCTTGAAACCCGGCATAGCGTTAGTAGGTCTAGGCATGCATAGACTCCGGGCGCGCTGAAACGATGGCCAAGCGCGATTTCTACGAAACCTTGGGCGTCTCCAAAACGGCGACGGACACCGAACTGAAATCCGCCTTCCGCAAGGCAGCGATGCAGTGCCATCCCGACCGGCATCCCGGCGACAAGCAGGCCGAGGCGCGGTTCAAGGAGCTGAACGAAGCCTATCAGCATCTCTCGGACGCCCAGAAGCGCGCGGCCTATGATCGCTACGGCCACGCCGCCTTCGATCAGAGCGGCATGAGCGACGGCTTCGCGTCGTCGATGTCCGACATCTTCGACGATCTGTTCGGCGACATGATGGGCGGCGGGCGGCGCGGCCGTCAGTCTTCGGGCCGAGAGCGCGGCGCTGACCTGCGCTATAATCTCGAGATCACGCTCGAAGAGGCTTTTCACGGCAAGACGGCGGCCATTCGGATGCCAACTTCGGTTGCGTGCGAAGCCTGCTCCGGCTCGGGCGCGCGCGCCGGGTCGCGTCCTGTGAGCTGCAAGACTTGCGGCGGGCATGGGCGCGTGCGCGCGCAACAGGGCTTCTTCGCCATCGAGCGCACCTGCCCCACCTGTCATGGCCGCGGGCAGACGATCGAAAACCCTTGCGACAAATGCGCGGGCGCCGGCCGCGTCACCAGGGAGCGTACGCTTTCGGTCAACGTTCCAGCTGGCGTCGAGGACGGCACCCGCATCCGCCTGACCGGCGAGGGCGAGGCTGGAATGCGCGGCGGTCCGCCGGGCGATCTCTACATCTTCCTCACCGTCAAGCCGCACGCGTTCTTCCAGCGCGACGGTGCCGACCTCTATTGCCGAGTGCCGATCTCCATGGTGCAGGCCTCCCTTGGCGGCGAATTTAACGTCCGAACGCTCGATGGAACCGAGTCCAAGGTCAGCGTGCCGGAAGGCGCCCAATCGGGGCGCCAATTGAGACTGCGCGGCAAGGGCATGCCGGTGCTGCGCGCTCGCGATTCGGGCGACCTGTTCGTACAGCTCGTTGTCGAGACGCCGCAAAACCTCACGCGGCGCCAGCGCGAACTCTTGACCGAGTTCGCTTCCGAATCGTCAAACACGACCCATCCGGAAAGCGCGGGCTTCTTCGCCAAGATGAAGGAGTTTTTCGAGGGCCGCACCTGACGGCGCCTCTCCGTCGTTGTTTCGAAATGGGGCGGATCGGCCTAAATGGCAGGCTGGCGAGTCTGGTCGGAAGGCGCTCGGCGTCTGTCCGACGTTACTTGTCCCCATTCGGCTCGAGCAGCCGCGCCTCCGCCAAGGCCAGGATGGCGCCCGCGTCCGATTCGACGCTATGCGCGAAACCCAGCACCTTGGGCATGCGCTTTGGACCAACCCCCAGCCGGCGGATTCGAAGCTTGTTGTCGTGGACGATCTCGCGGCGCTCCGCGTCGCCCGGGCCGGAGCGCACTATGTTTTCCAGCGCCACGGCGGTCTTCGCGGGAAGCCTTATCGGGGCGCTGATGGTGAAGACCACGATCTGCCCTTCCGGAACAACGCTGGCCAACACGGCTTTAAGTCCGCCCACGAATCGCAAGGCCACCTTGTCAAACCGGAGGCGAAGCTTTGCGATCCTGAGGCGCGCGACGATCTCGCGCTCGATCGTGTCAGCGTCGATCACCGGGCGCTTTGCGACCCTGAGCATATGTCCTCCCAATAGTGGCCGGCGTGAGAGTTATGTCTCATACGCGTTGAAACCAGCCATCCTCCTTTGCAGACGGGTTTCCGATCGTTATAAGCGCGGGCCTGGAGCTCATGGCGGGAGCCGCAATGCAAGCCCAAACGCCCGGCGGAGCGCGTCGGCCCGGGCTCGCTGACAGTGCGCGCTTTCTCAAATCTCTTGTCGCTGCGCCGCGACTGACCGGCGCCGTTGCGCCGTCCGGGCGAGCTCTGGCGCGCGCGATGGCGACAGCAATCGGCTCGCCGTTGCATGGCCTGATCGTCGAGCTGGGGCCTGGAACGGGTCCAGTCACCCGGTCGCTGATCGAGGCCGGCGTGGGTCTGGATCGACTCGTGCTGATTGAGTACGATGCGGGCTTTTGCCGCATGCTGGAAGAACTCTTCCAGGGTGTCCGCGTTATCCAGGGCGACGCCTACGACCTGCCGCGCACGCTGGCGCCATTCGCGGGCCAGCCAATCGCCGCCGTGGTCTCCAGCCTGCCGCTCCTCAACCAGCCGCCGCTTCGCCGCACGAAGCTCATCGCCGACGTCTTCGCGCTGATGGGGCGATCGGGGGTATTCGTCCAGTTCACCTATGGGCTTCAGTCGCCTATTCCGCGCGAGGTGTGCGCCAATCGCTATTCGGCAGTCAGGTCGCGGCCGATACTGCTCAATCTGCCGCCGGCCTTTGTTTGGACCTATCGGCTCGATACGAGAAGCGCCGACGTTGCAGAAGGTCGGTGAAGTGACCCCGCTCGCGCCGCGCCATCGATTGATCGTCGCTCTCGATATGCCCGACGCGGGTGACGCGCGGCGGCTCGTCGAGCAGATCGGCGAGAGCGCGACCTTCTATAAAGTCGGCATGGAGCTCGCTTATGGCGGCGGCTTGCCGCTCGTCTCCGAATTGGCTGCGGCGGGCAAACAGGTTTTTCTCGACCTCAAGCTGCATGACATTCCCAACACCGTCGAGCGCGCGACAGCGCAGGCGGCCAAACTGGGGGCAAGCTTCCTCACTGTTCATGCCTATCCGCAGACGATGCGCGCGGCGGTCGCCGGCGCGAAAGGATCGGGAATACAGATCCTCGCCGTCACGGTCTTGACTTCCTACGACGACGCCGATCTTTTCGACGCGGTCTATCGCTTCGGCGTGGTCGAGACCGTGCGGCGGCGAGCCGAGCAAGCGCTTGAGCTTGGTGTCGATGGGCTGGTGGCGAGCGCCGCTGAAGCGGCTATGGCGCGCCAGACGGTGGGCTCGGGCCTCTTTCTCGTCACGCCCGGCATACGGCCTGCGGGCGGGGCGATCGGTGACCAGAAGCGTGTCGCCACGCCTGCCGAGGCGATCCGCAACGGCGCCGACTATCTTGTCGTTGGCCGCCCGGTGACCCAATCCCCCGATCCCCGAGCGGCGGCGGAGGCCATCGTCGCGGAAATCGGAGCCGCATCACCTTCCTTGACCGCTGAGTCGAGCTAGCCTCGCGCGCCGGTCATCATAGGAGCCGTCATGCCTAAAGGCGACATCATCGCTCGCGTCGATGTCACCAACCCCGACGCCTACGCGCGCTACGCCACGGCGGCGACCAGGGCGATCGCCGACCATGGCGGCAAGCCGCTTGCGCGCGGCGGCCGGAGCGAGGCGTTAGAAGGCAAGGCGCGAGCGCGCAACGTTGTGCTTGAGTTCGAAAGCTACGATGCTGCGCGGCGCTATTTCCATTCCGAGCAATATCAGGCGGCGCGAGTTTTGCGCGAGGGCGCGGCGGAAATCGAAATGGTGTTGGTCGAGGGAGTCTGAGGCATGCCGAAGGGCTACTGGATCGTCCATATCGATGTGCGCGATCCCGAACTTTACCAGCAATACGTCAAGGCCAATGGCGCCGCGTTCGCCAAGTACGGGGCGCGCTTCCTGGTTCGCGGCGGCAAGCACATCGTCACCCGTGGCAAGGCGCCGGAACGCAATGTCGTGATTGAGTTTCGCGACTATGAGACCGCGGTCGCGTGCCACGATTCGGAGGAATATCGGGAAGCCGCAAAGCTTCGCGACGCCGCCAGCGTCGCGGATATCGTGATCGTCGAAGGCTACGACGGTCCGCAGCCCAGTTGACCGTCGATTAGGGGAAGCCGGGAAATGGCCGACTTGAGGTTGATTGTGAGCGGCGCCGCCGGCCGCATGGGGCGGATGGTCGTCCGCACGATCCATGAGTCGGACGGGTTCAAGCTCACCGGCGCGCTCGAGCGTGAAGATTCGCCCTGGCTCGGCCAGGACCCGGCGCTGCTAGCCGGTTGTCCCGCAAAAGGCCTTCAGATCGTGGCCGATCCGCTGCCCTTGCTGCTCGACGCCGACGCGATCATCGATTTCTCCTCGCCCGCTGCGAGCGTCGCTCTCGCCGGCCTCGCCGCGCAGGCGCGCATTGCCGACGTGATCGGGACGACGGGCTTGACCGACGAGGATCTCGACAAGATCGATGCGGCGGCCCGCCACGCCCCGATCGTGCGCTCCGGCAACATGAGCGTCGGCATCAATCTTCTCGCGGCGCTGACGCGACGGGCTGCGTCCGCGCTGGGCAAGGATTTCGACATCGAGATCGTCGAGATGCATCATCGCATGAAGGTCGATGCACCCTCTGGCACCGCGCTCCTGCTCGGCGAAGCGGCGGCTGAAGGCCACGGCGTCTCGCTGAAGGACCATGCGGCGCGTGGCCGTGACGGCCTGACTGGCGCCCGCCGCGTCGGCGATATCGGCTTCGCCGCGCTGCGCGGCGGCACGGTGGTCGGCGATCACAGCGTCATCTTCGCCGGCGAGGGCGAGCGGGTGACCTTGAGCCACCACGCCGAGGATCGCGCCCTCTTCGCTCGCGGCGCGCTCAAGGCCGTCACGTGGGCGAAGGACCGCAAACCCGGGCTTTATTCGATGGCGGACGTGCTGGGGTTGAGCAAGGACTGATACGGAGTTCTCATTTCGGGGCGACGGTCTCCGTGCAGTGGAAATCGAGTTTTGCCGACTTTTCCGTTTTGCCCGCATGAACCTGAATGGCGAGAGGCATGCAAGTCGCCGCCTCCAGGAACACCGCCTTGTGCTCGATGCCGTCGGGGCCGAAGATGAAATTGGTGAACGCTCTGTGGGTGATGATCGGCTGACCTGAGCGGCCGGTCTGCGTCAGGTCGACGACCGCCGTCGCATATTTCGGCGAGGCGTTCTTGTCGCCCTCGAAGGTGAAGTCGATGAGCAGGCCGGTCGCTGTGTCGCCGCCCAGGGCGCCCCCTTTGGGTGCATCAACCATGCTCTGGCCGCTGCTTACCAGGTCGTCCGACAGCTTCCCCGCGTGCTCCAGAAAAGCATAGGCCTTGACGTCGACGATTTTGAGTTGCGCTGCGTGGGCGCCCCCGACGAGCGCGAACGAGACAATCGCCCCCGCAACGCGAATCCCCCACATTGCGCCGTCCCTACAGCCTGAAACACGGCTCAAACAAAAAAATCCCCCGGTGCCCGATAGGCAGGCCGGGGGAGACGCTAGATCGTTAGATTGACGATCCTATTTCAGTTGTTCCGCTGCGACCCCGTCAGCATCAGGATGGCCTGGAACATGTTGATGAAGTCGAGGTAGAGGCGCAGCGCGCCGTGAATCGACTTCTTGTGGACCATCTCGTAGCTGTCGCCGCTGAAGTACATCTCCTTGATCGACTGCGTATCCCAGGCGGTCAGGCCAGCGAAGATCACCACCGCGAGAAGCGAGATGCCGAACTGCAAGCCAGTGCTGTGCAGGAACAGATTCAGCAAGCTCGCGACGATGAGGCCAATGACGCCCATCATCATGAACGACCCCATCGCGGACAGGCTGCGCTGAGTCGTGTAGCCGTAGAGGCTCAGGCTGGCGAAGGCGGCCGCAGCGGCGAAGAACGCGCGCCCGATCGAAGCGCCGGTGTAGACCACCAGCAGCGCCGACATCGACAAGCCGATCAGCGCCGCGAAGGCGAGAAAGGCGTTGCGCGCCGTCGCCACCGACATCGAATTGATGCGAGCCGAGAGCCAGAACACGAGCGCCAGCGGCGACAGCACGATCAGCCAACGCAGCGGCGAGACATAGATCGCGTGGCCGAAATCCGTCAGCGCCAAGCGCCCGTTGCCCACATCGACCGTGCCAAGCGCGAAGGCGGCATAGGCCACCAGTCCTGTCACGCCGAGCCCGAGGGTCATGTAATTATAGACGCCGATCATATAGGCCCGGAGGCCCTGATCGACGGCGACGCCGGACCGTGCGTATCCCGCGCCGGGGCGCGGGCTGGCGTAACGGTCATAGTTGGACATGAGAGAAACCTCTTGGATCAAGGGTGCGGCGCCCACCCGGGTTTTTCCGGATAAGCGCCCGACCCGCATAATATGGCCGCGTGGCGCCCCTCCGCAAGAGCGATTCCTGGGGGAATTGGAGTAGGTAATATTACCGTTTGGTAAGAAGCCGCCGCAGTCCGCCGCCTTCTAGCCACGCGCCGTCTTGCTAGTGCCCTCCGCCGCCTCCCCCTGCTGCGACCGGTCGGCGCATCACCGCGGCCAAACCGACGCAGCCCAGGAAAACGAGCGTCAGCGTCAGGAACACGTCGGAAAGGGCCATCACCTCGGCCTGCCGCCGCACGACCATCGCGAGCTGGCGCGTCGCCGCGAGTTCGGCGTCCGACCCGCGAGCCGCCATCGCCGCGGTCATGCTGGCGAGCGTGTCCACCGCAACCTGACGGCCCCAGGTGACCGATTCGCGTAAGCGCTCGAGATGAAGATCCATGCGCTTGTCGAGCAGCGTGTTGATGAGGGCAAGGCCGACCGCGCCGCCGAGGTTGCGCATCAAATTGAAGAGGCCCGAGGCGTTCTTGATCTTCTGCGGCGGCATGGTGCCAAGTGCCAGATTGTTGATCGGCACCATCGACAGCATCAGGCCGACGCCACGGAACGCCTGCGGCCACAGGAGCTCCCAGAAGTCCCAGTCGACCGTGACGTAAGAGGCCTGAAAGGTCCCGATCGCGAACAAGACGAAGCCGGCCGCGATCATCAGACGCGGGTCGACCCTGTTCATCAGCCGCCCGGCGAGCGGCGCGGTGAGGAACATGCATAAGCCTGTCACGAACATCGTCTTGCCGATCATCAGCGACGAGTAGCCGCGCACCACCGCCAGATAGACGGGGTAGATGTAAGTGAGGCCGTAAAGTCCGATGCCGAGCACGAAGGCGAACATCGAGCCCGTCCAGAAATTGCGGTCGCGGAAGGCGGTGAGGTCGACAATGGGCTGGCGCGCCGTGGCCATCCGCCAGAAGAAGGCGACGCAATTGACCGCCGAGATGACGATCGCGATCGTAACCGGCGTACTCTCGAACCAGTCCTTCGACGGTCCCTCTTCGAGCGCATATTCCAACGCCCCAAGGAAGCCGGCCATCGTGACCAGGCCGACGTAGTCGAAGTGGGTGAGAAGCGAATAATCAGGCTCGTCAAAGTCGATCAGCAGCCAGGCGGCGGCGGTCACGATGATCCCCGGACCGAGGTTGACCAGAAACAGCCAGTGCCAGGAAAACCAGTCGGTGAGATAGCCGCCGACCGTCGGCCCGATCGTCGGCGCAAGCGTCGCCACGAGGCCGATGATCGGGGCGATGAGCGGCTGCTTGTCGCGCGGGAAGATGGTGAATGCGGAAGCGAAAACGGTGGGGATCATCCCGCCGCCGATGAAGCCCTGCAGCGCCCGCCAGAGGATCATCTCCTCGATCGAATTGGCGTGAGCGCACATGAAGCTCATGAGCGTGAACCCGCCGGCCGAAATAGTGAAGATGACCCGCGTCGACACCACCCGCGACAGGAAGCCCGACAGCGGGATCATGACCACTTCGGCGACCAGGTAGCTGGTCTGGACCCAGGTGACTTCGTCGGACGAGGCGGAGAGCCCGGCCTGGATCTGCGAGAGCGACGCGGAGACGATCTGGATGTCCAGGATCGCCATGAACATCCCGAACACCATGAATATGAACGCCGCAACCCGCTTGAGCGAGAAACTCCGCTGCGCGATTGCCGCTGGCGCGACGATAAGATCGGTGGCCGGCGACGCCCCGCCGGGCCGTATCGCCGCGACCGCGCTGGTCACGGCTTCAAGCTTCGAGTCGCGTAGGCTTCGAGCCCGAGCGCCCCGAGCAGCGTCGGCTTCGGCGTGTCAGGATCGCGGGTGTGAATGGTCGCGACGACCGACAAGCCCGGGCGCAGGGGAACCTCCTTCAGCACCTCCTCGGGGAAATTGACGCGCACCGCCACGCGCTGCACCACCTTGGTGAAATTGCCGGTCGCGTTGTCTGGCGGCAGCAGCGAAAACTGCGCTCCGGACGCCGGGGAAATCGACGTGACCACCCCTTCGATCACTTTGCCGTCGAGCGCGTCGATGGCGACGTCGACCTTTTGGCCCGGCTTGATGTCGCCAAGCTGGGTTTCCTTGAAATTGGCGTCGACCCACGAAGCGTTGATGGGCACGAGCGCCATGAGCCGGGTTCCGGGCTGGACGAAGTCGCCGACCTCAGCCGCCTTGTTGCCGATGACCCCGTCGAACGGCGCGACCACGCGGGTGAACGAAAGATTGCGCTGGGCCATCGCCAACGCCGTCACGAGTTCGGCGCGTTGGCGCGAAGCTTCGTCTTTCTGCGCCTTGAGCACGTCGAGATTGGCTTTCGCGCCGTCGAGGGCGGCGGCGGCTGACGCCTCGCCCGCCTTGGCGGCGGCGGCGGCGGCGACCGTGCGGTCGCGGTCGGCGGTCGCCTGCTCGAGACGCTGCTGCGAGCCGAAGTTTGTTTGAGCGAGCTTATAGGAGCGATCGTATTCCAACGCGGCCCGGTCAACGTCGGCTTTGGCGCTCTTCACCTGCGCCGCCGCCGAGGCGACCTGGGCCTCGGCCTGGGCGATGATCGCGCCTTGGGAGTCGATCTGGCGGGCGAAGCGGGCGACCGTGGCGTCCTGGGTGCCGATGCGCGCCCGGGCCGCGTCGACCGCGTTCCGATAGTCGCCGTCGTCGATCGCCACGAGGAGATCGCCCTTGTGGACGACCTGGTTGGCGACCACCGGAACCTCGGTGATGTGTCCCATCGCCTTGGCGGCGATGATCGAGGTCGAAGCGCCAACGTAGGCGTCGTCAGTCGAGACGAGGAAGCGCCCCTCGACGAAATAGTCGTAAGCCGTTTTGCCGCCATAACCGAGCGCGGCGAGGATCAGAACCGGAACGACGAACCGGCGCACGGACCGTCTCTTTGCGGGAGCAGCCTGGGCGACCGGCATGCCTCCAGGCGAGTGGGCGAGAGCGCCGGGCGAACCATGAGCAGGAGTAGGAAAGCTGACGGATGCGGGAGCCGCCACCGCCCGTGACGCCACCCCCGCGCCAAACTCCGCGACCTTGGGGTCATCAGCCATGGAGAAATTCGCCTCAACGAATGTTGACCGAACCGTTCGGTCATTTTTGTTGACGTAGCGCAGCCCAGAGCGTATTGCAAGAAAAAATCGAACCGAACGGTTCGGTCGGCGACGATTCGCGGTCGAAAGGGTATGGTTGGTATGGAATCGGAGGCTCTGGAGCGGGAAACAGCCGCGGCTAACGACGGCAGCGTCAAACGGCGCCAGATCGTGGAGGGGGCGCGACAGGTATTCTTGGGCGCCGGGTTCGACGGCGCGAGCATGAACGATATCGCGCGCGCCGCTGGCGTCTCCAAGGGCACGCTCTATGCTTATTTCGACTCCAAGGACGAATTGTTCGAAGCGATCATTCGCGGCGAATTTGCGCAAGCCGCGGAGCGTCTTTGCACCTTTCGGCGCGAGGGCGACGCACGCGATATGCTGAGGGATTTTGGCGTCCGGCTCATCAGCCGGATGTCGGAGCCGGGAACGCGCTCGCTCGCCAGGGTCGTCATCGCGGCGGCGGAAAAGTTCCCCAATATCGGCCGCGCCTTCTATGAGGCAGGTCCGCTCTATGGCGCGACCCGCCTCGCGGCCGAGCTTGAAAACCTGGAAAAAGCGGGCGCGCTGAAGGTCCCCGATCCCGAGCGCGCCGCCTGGCAGTTCGTCGATCTCTGCCAGAGCTATGTCTACAAGCGCCTCCTGTTCGGCGTCGTCGATTCGATCAGCCGCGAAGACATCGAAGCGTCGGTCGAGGCGGGGGTCGACGTGTTCATGAAGGCGTATGGGCGCTGACCCGTCGGATTCCGCGGCCGCTTGGGAAAAGCAAGCCGCCGCCGCTCTTGCCCCGATCGTCCCCCTTCTCTATAAGCCAGCGTTTCGCGCCGGTTCCGACACCCCTGGAGGCAGGGCGCGACTGACAAAATAAAGGACATCATCATGGCAGCGATCAAGCAACTCGCGGCCGTGGCGCGCAGCGGGACAGGCAAGGGGGCCGCCCGCTCCGTTCGTCGCGAAGGCCGCGTTCCCGCCGTCATCTATGGCGGCGGCGCCAAACCCGAGCCGATCTCGGTCGACTACAAGGACGTCAACAAGTTCATCTTCGCCGGGCACTTTCTGACCTCGATCTTCGATCTCGAAATCGAGGGGCGGAAGGAGCGGGTCCTGCCGCGCGACTACCAACTCGACGTCGTCACCGACCGGCCGGTTCATGTCGATTTTCTGCGCCTTGCGCCAGGATCGCGCGTGCGCATCGGCATCCCCGTGCATGTCGCCAATCGCGAAGCTTCGCCCGGACTGAAGAAGGGCGGCGCGGTCAATCTGGTGCTGCACACGGTCGAGGTCATGGCGCCTGCCGACGACATTCCGGAATCGCTCACCATCGACCTCGCGGGCATGGATTTCCACGATTCGGTGCATGTGTCCGCGCTCAAGCTGCCTGAGGGCTGCCGGCCGCTCAGCGGCACGGGCGACCTGACGGTGGTGACGATCGTGCCCCCGACGGTCATGGTCGAAGAGACGCCCGCAGCAGGAGCCGCAGCCGCGCCCGCAGCCGCAGGGGCCGCCGCGCGCGCCTGCGGCCGGCGCGGCAGCCAAGGCCGACGCAGGCAAGGGCGCCGCCGCGCCGGCGAAAGGCGCGGCCGCCCCTGCCGCCGCCAAGCCGGCCGCCAAGAAGTAGCGCGCCCCAAGCCCGTCGATCGAGGCCCCGGCCGCCGCCTCGGCGCGGGGCGTCGACGCCGCGCCGGACGGGCCGCGCAAGCTGATCGATCGGGGACCCCATGCTGGTCATTGCGGGACTCGGCAATCCGGGCGCGCAATACGCGCGCAACCGCCACAACATCGGCTTCATGGCGGTTGACGCGATCGCCGAGGCGCGCCGGTTCGGTCCATTTCGCGCCCGCTATCAGGGGCTGGCGGCCGACGGCCTCATCGGCGACACGCGGGTGATGCTGCTCAAGCCCGAGACCTACATGAATAAGTCAGGGCGCAGCGTCGGCGCTGCGCTGCGCTATGCGAAGCTCGACTTGAGCGCCCTCATCGTGATCCACGACGAACTCGATCTCGCGCCAGGCAAGGTGAGGGTCAAGGTCGGCGGCGGCGACGCCGGGCACAACGGACTGCGCTCGATCACCGCCCACCTCGGCCCCGACTATAAGCGGGTGCGGATCGGCATCGGCCATCCCGGCGACAAGGCGCTTGTCCACCATTATGTCCTGAGCGATTTCGCCAAATCAGAGGCGGGCTGGGTCGAGGCCGTCTGCCGCGCGATCGCCGACGCCGCTCCCGCATTGGCGGCAGGCCAGGACGCGAGCTTCCAGAACAAGACGCATCTCGCCATGGAGGCGGCGGGCTTCGGCGAGAAGTCCAGCGCCTGACGGAATACCGTCAGCTGAAAGCCGCCAGCGGTTCAGGCCCGCAAATACAACCTTACGGCGAAATCCCCCAAACAAATCCAACCAAAACCAAATGAGACCAAGCAAAATAGCTTAGTTTGATTTGGGTTTATTCGTCCGGATCCAGACTTTTCAATGGATTACAGCGGATCCAAATAATAAAAAATCCTCCTCCGTGTCGACCCGCGGCTCAGGTTGTCCAAAGTGTCTCGAACCCTGCTCCTTTCAACGCCGCTGCTCGGTGAGGGCGTCCTCTAATCCGGCGAATAGAAAGACAATAACACAGACTTAGGATTTAAGCAAACAATTTCTTGGCTCTTGTACCGTTGGGCGCTGGGAGTGAAATCTCGGAGCTCGTGAGCGAGTCGCGACAACAAAAGCTGGCGCAATGGGCGGAGGCGAAACAACGGCGAGCGCTATCAGAGTCGGATGTATGGCTCCGATTTGGCCATTCCCTCTTGCGCGTTGTTGGAGGGCGTCACGCGTTAGAGGCTGCCGCGCTTTCTGTGGAAACGATCGTGGCGGCGCGCCTCGATTATCGGAACCGCCGGCGTCCCGCGCCGTTGCGACGCCGTCGCCGAAGCGATGGCGACCCCAATTCACCAGCCGTTGGTCGTTTGTCGCGACGGCCGCGGCGCTCAGAGCACGTCTTCGGCTGTTCGGGTGATTTGGAATTCACGTTGCCAAAGGCGCCTTCCGTAACGTACGATCCGTCGGCCGCGAACGAATAGCGTCGTATGGGGGTCAGTTGGGTCGCGCGCATCTACGTTTTCGGGAGGGGAATTTGCAAATTCTAAACAGGAAGCTGTTGCGCGGGCTCGCACCCGCGGCTTTGGCGATGGGGTTGTCAGCCGCGTTGGGTTCGGGAGCGCAAGCCGAGGAATTCCAGTTCACGCTCAGCGGCGTTTTCAACGGGACGCCTGACATAACCAACTCGCTGAATACGGTTTCCCCCGCCGGACCGAACCTCCTGACCGCGAATGACCCGTTCACCTTGACCGCGGAATTTGACTCGTCCGCGGTTGTTTTTGGCATCCCAGGTTTCTTTAATGCGTACGCGCCGCAGTCGATCACCTTGTCCGTAGGCGGAACGACTTACAGCGTCGCCACCATTTCACAGAACCTAGGAGCCTGTCCAAATAGGCTTTGCATCAGGCGGTTTGATGAAGGATAGCCCGCTCATGCGGCATGGGCGAGCTTGGTGAGGTTATGTGCGGTGCAGATCAATGCCCATTCAGCTCTCACTTTCTCGATGCCGCGCAAGAGGAACTGCCTGAACCCTCTTGCTTCTTTGACTTGTCCGAACACCGGCTCCACGGTTTGCTTTCGCAGTCTGTAGCGACTTCGCCATCCTGCCCGCCTGAGCTTGTCGCGCATCGCCAAGGTCAACGGGGCCTTGATCTGTCGTTTGGCTTGGTCGGGATGTTTGGCACGTCCGGTTGCGACATAACCGTTGATCTTGCGCTCGGCCAAGGCTGCAAGGTTCGCTTCGCTCAAGTAGCCGGCGTCGGCTGAGGCTTCCTTGGGCTTGCGGCCAAGAGTTTCTGTGATCCCATCGATGAGCGGCACAAGCTGGTCTTGATCGCTCATGCTCTGCGTTAAGGTATGGGCCACGATGATCTGCGCGGTCGCATCGACCGCGGCCTGCGCATTGTAGCCCTGAATGTAGCCCTCCCTGGTCTTCAGGATGCGGCTTTCGGGATCGGTGAAGTTGCGTTGCGTCTTGCCGTCGGGCTCCTGTTTGGGCGGCGCCGGCGCTCGACCGGTCTTCTTGCGCCCTTCGGCCTTGCGCTGCTCTTCGGCCTGCTCGCGGCGGCGCATCTCCTCTTCGGCGGCGGCTTTGGCTTCGGCTTCCAGCTCGGCCTTGGCCTGGCGTATCTTCACAAGCCGCTTCTGCTTGTCGGCCACCCAATCGGGCATCTCGTCGCCGCGCTTGGCGCCGTAGAGCTTGTCTTCCTCTTGATCGGCAGCCTCCGCCGCCTCGAGCCAGCGGTCCACCTCGGCCGCAAGCTCCGCTTCCCGCTTCTTCATGCGCGCGTAACTCATCGCTTTGTGTTTGGACGCGTTGGCCTTGATCTTGGTTCCGTCCAGCGCAACGTGCCCAGCTTCACCAGACCGGCCTTCTCGGCAAGCCTCAACACTTGCACGAACAGAGCCGCAAGCGCCTTCAGATGCCGACGGCGGAACTCCGAGATCGTTCGGAAGTCCGGCGGGTCTCCCGCCACAATCATCATGAAATCCGCCCGCTCCACCGCCGAGCGCGCAATCCGCCGCGACGAGTAAATCCCGCTCGCATAGCCATGCAGAAGCAGCGCCGTCATCATCCACGGATCGAACGGGGGCTGACCCAGCCCGCTTCTGTAGCTTCCTACAATCGCGGAAAGATCAAGCTCCTCCCGCACCAGCGACACAATCAGCCGCGACAGGTGGTCTCTGGGCACATAGTCCTGCACGCTCGGCGGCAGAAGCTGGGCCTCATCAATCTTCCAGGGGCGAAAGTCCTTGCTCATGAACCAGCGAAGAATCGAACTCGCTCCAATTTGGCTAGCAGGCTGTTGAAAAACTCATTTCCGCCGCAGTTCGATTCCGTTCCGGACTCCGTTGGATTCCAATGTGTTCACGGTTTCGACCCCACGCGGCGGACTTTTTCAACAGCCTGCTAGGGACTACTCAGACAGGCTCCTAGTGCAGGGCTTTACAGTTGCAATCTTTGAGACAGGCTTCATGGGCCACGTTGCAGCGGGTTTCCTCGCAAATCCAGCGGCCGACGGAGCTGGCGTAATCGCCGACTTTCTGGCCTCCTCCCCGACGTTCACGCTCCCGAATCTCGTCACCGCAAGCTATAGCGCAGCGAACTACTTTGGGGTCGGTTTCGGTTCGGGGCCATGTCCTTCTCCGCCACCCGATTCGAATGGGGCCTGCGTGCCGGCCGGCGACATCAATACCGTTGTGCCGATTCCGCTCAATGGCGGCGCCTTTGAGCTGACCTTAGGCGAGTACAGCCTCACCAATCCGCTCTACGAGAACGTCCCCGGTATTCCTCCGAGCACCTTTAACGACAATCCTTTCACGGCCTCTCTGACAGCGGTCGTGCCGGAGCCCTCCACTTGGGCGCTGCTGCTCGTAGGGTTTGCTGGGCTGGCGGCCGCCGGCAGTGTCGCCCGGCGAAAGGCGCGTCTCGCGGCCTGATCGAAGTCCGCGCCAAAATGCGTTGCCGGCGGCGCCTCCGGGCCCGCTTCCGTGATGAGCAAGGCTCCGGCGGCGGTCAATTTCCTCGACGATCACACCGCCGCCGCGGATGGTCGTCAAGAGCGCCGATACAGCCAGCAAGCTCGATCGGGCGACCCGGGACGTCTGGCGAGCAGACGCCTATCGCTTCAGCGCCTCCAGCACCTTGACCGAAGCGCGGCCGTTGACCTCGAGGCCGGCCCTCTGCTCGAAATCGGCGATCGCCGCCTTGCTCTTGGTTCCGACGTGCCCGTCCGGGTCGCCGCCGATGTCATATCCGCGCTTCTGCAGCAGCGCCTGCAATTCCTTTCGCCCTTCGCGCGACAATAGCGGATCGTCGGTCGGCCAGGGGGTGACGATGCCTCGCCCGCCGCTGAGGCGATCGGCGAGCACGCAGGCGGCGAGGGTGTAGGATTCGGCGGCGTTATAGGAATAGACGGCGTCGAAATTGCGCGTCACCAGAAAGGCCGGCCCCTCACGTCCCGCGGGGATGAGGAGCGCGGCGTCGCCCGCCCCAAGCGGGCGCCCGTCGATGCGGGTCAGGCCACGCGCGGCCCAGAAGGACATGGATTGCCTGGCCTTGCGCCCCGAAGGGCCCGAATAGCCCGGCGGCAGCTTCACTTCGAAGCCCCAGGGCAAGCCCGAGCGCCAGCCCGACTTGTGCAGATAGTTGGCTGTGGAGGCGAGCGCGTCCGGGGCCGAATCGACGATGTCGCGCCGCCCGTCGCCCTCGAAGTCGACCGCCAGGCGCAGGAAGGTCGAGGGCATGAACTGCGTCTGCCCGAACGCTCCAGCCCACGATCCCGTCAGTTTCTCGGCCGGCACATCGCCGCGGTCGATGATCTTCAGCGTCGCCATCAGTTCGGAGCGGAAATAATTGGCGCGATCGCCCATGCAGGCGAGCGTCGTCAGCGACTGCACCAGCGAGCGCTTACCCATCTCCTGACCGAAATTCGAATTCGACCCCCCAGATCGCCGCCAGCATGTAGCGGCTCACGCCATATTTCTCCTCTGCAGTGGCGAGCGCGCGCCCCTCCCTCGCCATCGCCGCCCTGCCGTCGGCGACCCGCTGATCGTCGTCCAGTCCGTCGACATAATCCCAGATCGGCGTCTTGAACTCGGGCTGCTGTTTCTGGAGATCGAGCACTTTCGTGTCCGGCTCGAGCCCGCTGAAGGCGATGTCGAGCGTTTTGGCGGAAATCCCGGCGCGCCCTGCCTGGGCTCTGAGCGAGCTGACGCAGGAGGCGAAATCGGCGCGCGCCGAGGGAGCGAATGCGCTGAGGGCCGCGACGACGCCAAGGCTTGAGAAGAGAAACCGCTTCATTAAGTCAATCATCGGCAATTCGCCCACGCCCGTCGAGATGCAGGCGCGCGCCGGTCGCGCTACATCTTCTCTTTCACCCCAAACCGGATCAGGAGCCAATTGACCGGATAGGTGGTCGCGAAGCCGAGCACCATGGCGATCTGCATCATCAGCCAATAGGACCAGTCGGTCGGCTCCATATCCGGCCAGCCATAGGCGCGATAGATCATCCAGGCGAACATGCCCATCTCGTAAGCGATCAGCGAAAACGTGTCCGCCTTGACGGCGGCCACGAGGCCCGCCCTGAAACTCAAGCCGCTCATCGGCGCGATGGCGAAATACTGGAAGGCGATCCCCGCGGCATAGGCGAGGACAAAGCTCAAGGCGAGCCTGGCCGCGAGCCCCGAGCCGAGCAGCACGAGGCCAAGACCGAGCGCGATCCATTCGGCGGCGAAGTCGCCAAGCGCGCAGCCCGCGCCGCAATGGGCCGCTCCCTTGAACACGGCCTGCCACATTGGCGGCTCTGCGTCCTTATGCCCATGGGCATGGCTCTGCATCTGGGTTTGGGAAGGCTTCGCCCGGCCGAAGCCCAAATAGAACGGCAGGCCGAGCGGTCCCCAGTAGAGCAGCGTCAACGGCCACACGGCGTCCATCACCCCCATCGGCTGTCGCCGCCCGACGAGAAAAATGTCGGCAAGCACGATCAGCGCCGAGGCGATCGAGAGCCAGATGTAGACAAAGGCGAACGACTCGAAACCATTTGACAGGGAACTCGTCCTCCAGGCGGAACAGCAATTCGCCTCGCCAAACGCTCGGCGAGGTGATGATGATCCGCGCCGCGCGACCCGACTGGCGGTTCGACCGAAGGCGTGAGGCCGCTGCTTCCGCCTAATTGCGGGCGCGCAAGGTTGACAGCGCCGCTCACGCGCCGAATATGACGCGCGACAACGACCCTTTCACCGCACGAACATGGACAGAATTGCAGGACGACTGCTGGCGCTTTCTGCGCTCGGAACGGCGCTTTGCGCCGCCGATCCCGGCGCATGCGGACTTGCGCATGTGCAACAACACCAACAACCGCGTCAGCGTCGCCCTCGGCTATACCGACGGTCAAAACTGGGTCAGCGAAGGCTGGTGGAATCTCAAGTCGCTCGACTGCGTGACGCTTTTGCGCGGCGCCTTGGCGGCTGAGTATTATTATCTCTACGCGATGGACGAGCGCGGCGGCGAGTGGAAGGGCAAGGTGTTCATGTGCACGTCAGATCGCGAGTTCAAGATCGAAGGCCGGCAGGATTGCTTTGTGCGCGGCTACAACCGGACCGGGTTCTTCGAAGTCGACACCGGCAAGGACGCCAAGAGCTGGACGGTGCAACTGACCGACCAGGCGAACCCTTAGGCTGCAAACCTCGGTTCGCCGTTCCGGCGGGGCGAAAAATGAGCGTGGCGGCAAGCGCCGCCGATTGTCGGAGGAACGCCATTGCAGGCCCGTCGCCGCCGCGTCAAGATCATCGCCACCCTCGGCCCCGCCTCGGGCGACCGCAAGACCATCGCCGCCCTGTTCGCCGCCGGCGCCGACGTCTTCCGCATCAACATGAGCCACGCTTCGCATGACGTCATGCGCGAGCGGGTGGCGATGATTCGCTCGCTCGAAGAGGAGACGGGCCGCCCGATCGGCGTCCTCGTCGACCTGCAGGGACCGAAGCTCAGGCTCGGCGTGTTCGACGGCGGCGCCGCGGACCTGCACAAGGGCGACATCTTCGCTCTCGACGGCGACCCGTCGCTCGGCGGACCGCTCGCGCGTCTATCTGCCCCATCCGGAAATCCTGAGTTCGCTCGCGCCCGGCCATCGGATTCTGATCGACGACGGCAAGGTGCTGTTGCGGGTCGTCGAGGCTGCGCCCGGACGCGCATCGACCGTCGTCGAAGTCGCGGGACGGGTGTCGGACAAGAAGGGCGTGAGCTTGCCCGACACGACCATTCCGACCTCCGCCATGACCGACAAGGATCGCGCCGACCTCGCCGCGGCGCTCGAGGAGAACATCGACTGGATCGCGCTCTCGTTCGTTCAGCGTCCCGGAGGACATTGTCGAGGTCAAGGGAATCGTCAAAGACCGCGCGCTGGTGATGGCCAAGATCGAAAAACCGCAGGCGGTCCAGCGCATCGACGAGATCATGGCCGTTGCTGACGCCCTGATGGTGGCGCGTGGCGACCTCGGCGTGGAAATGCCGCTCGAGCAGCGTTCCCGGCATCCAGAAGACCCTGACCCGGCTGGCGCGGCGGCTCGGCAAGCCGGTGGTCGTCGCGACACAGATGCTGGAATCGATGATCTCCGCGCCGGTGCCGACGCGCGCCGAGGTGTCGGACGTCGCGACCGCGGTCTTCGAGGGGGCGGACGCGGTGATGCTGTCGGCCGAGAGCGCCTCGGGCCAATATCCGCGCGAGGCGGTCGCGACCATGAACAGGATCGCCGAAGCGGTGGAATCGGAGAGGATTTATCCCTCGATCATCGAGGCGCAGCGCGCGGCGCCGGAGGCGACAGGGGCCGACGCGATCGCTGAAGCGACCCGCCACGTCGCCGAAACGCTCGATTTGAAAGTCATCTGCGCCTGGACCAGCTCAGGCTCGACCGGCCTTCGCATCGCCCGCCAGCGGCCGCGCTCCTCCATTCTGGCGCTAACGCCCATCGAATTGGTCGCGCGGCGTCTCGCAGTCGTCTGGGGGGTGCATCCGATCGTCACCGACGACGCGCGCGACGAGCGCGACATGGCCGATCGAGCCTGCCGCCACGCCTATATCGAGGGATTCGCCGGTGAAGGCGAGCGCATCATTGTGGTGGCCGGCGTGCCGTTCGGGACCCCGGGCGCCACCAACAACCTGCGCATCGCGACCGTGGGACCCTGAGCGAGCGGCCAGGCCTGACTGTCACTTGGGCGGAAACGCCTCGTCGCTGAACGGCGACGTCTCGATCGGCGACAATCTCGGCACTCTGATCTTTATAAAACCGAAGCCAGTGGCTTCATGACAAGCGTCGCAGGAGGCCGTGAGCTTGGTATACGCGGTCATGAATGCGGCGGCGTCCTTCGCCTTGATCGCTCTGTCGAGATCCTCCGCGGCCGGCTTCATTGTATCCATATTCGACTTGTCGCTATCTGGAAAAAGCGTCTTCGCGAGGCGGATGCTGGCGCGGATTTGCTCCAATTCGTAGTTCGCGAGCGGCCAGTTCTGCACCGCGCCCGCATACCACAACTTGAAATGCCCGAGTTGCGTTATGACCATGATGTCGTTCAAGCGCGGCGTATAGGCCGGTTGCCCCGCCGGCTTTTGATCGTCGGCCAGAACCGGCAGGGAAGCTGCGACGGATATGGCCGCGGCGATTGCGATCTGCCTGAGCTGGACCATCGCGCATTCCCCCGATTTCCGTCAGATCGCCCGCCACGCTTGGCCTCTTGACCAGCGTTCGCCGATGACAGCGGGCCCTCAAGGAAAGCCTGCCCCAACTTCCGGTTGGAGACAAGCCCGTTGCGTCACCGGCTCGCGGCCGACTGGGCAGATTGCCGTCCGCCAAGGCTCGTGAAGAAGCGAAGGAGATAGCCATCTGGGTCGATGACGACGAACTGCCGATTGCCCGCTTCTTCGTCGCCGCGTCGATACCAGCGCTCCTCAAGCGGGATATAGATGGTGGCGCCCGCCCTCAACGCCTGCGCATGAAGATGGTCGACGTCGGGAACCTGGATCTGAAGGTTCATCCCTCTCCCGAACGGGTATTCCAGGGGAGCCGTGCGAAACCGGCGTCCGGGGCCATCCGCCTGTTCGAGCATCAGGTGGACAGGTCCGCGCGTCAGATAAGCAAACCGCTCCTCGGGACGTTCAATGCGGACACTGAACCCAAGAGCGTCTATGTAGAAGCTCAAGGACCGGGCGAGATCGGCAACGTCAAGTTCGGGAACGACGGGCGGCGCAGTGGACATGCCGCAGTCTATCAGAGCTGAAAGCGAGGCGCCCGGCGGCTCAGAGGCCTGCGTTCGCGGCGGCGAGACGCGCCAACCCGGACCAGTCCGAATCGCCTGCGCCTTGAGCCACGCCAGCCAGGAAATGATCGTGAACAAGGCTCGCGACCGGCATCGGCGTCGCGAGCGCGTCGGCCGCCGCGAGCGCGAGGCGAATATCCTTCAAGCCCAGCGACATCTTGAATCCCGCCGGCTCGTATTGCTGGTTGGCGATGATCGTCCCGTAGGTCTTGTAGGCGGGGGCCGAGAACAGCGTGTTGGTCAGGATTTCAAGATAAAGATGCGGTTCAATTCCGCCTTTGCGGGTGAGCGCGAAGGCTTCGCCCAAGCATTCGATCATCGCGGCGAGCAGGAAGTTGCCGCTGAGCTTGACGAGATTTGCCGAGGACGGCTTGTCGCCGACGACGAAGGTCCGTTGTCCGATCGCGTCGAACAGAGGCTGGCAGCGCGCGAGCTGTGCTTCGGGGCCTGCCGCCACAACGAAAAGCTTGGCCGCCGCGGCGGCCTCCGGCCTGCCGAACACCGGCGCGGCGACAGATAGACTTGGCCAGCGTTTCGATGCGCCTCCGCCAAGCGGTCGGAGAGCGCGACGCTGATCGTGCTCATGGAGATATGGACGGCGCCTTGGCCAAGCGCCGAAAGCCCATTTCCGTCCCCGAAAAAGGCCGCTTCGACGGCCGAGTCGTCGGCGAGCATGGTGATCACCACGGGGCGACGGCATGCGTCGGCCACGCTTTCGGCGACCTCGGCGCCCTGTGAAGCCAGCGCCTCCGCCTTGGCGCGAGTGCGGTTGTAGACAACGACGCGATGTCCCGCCTTGACCAGGTTCAGCGCGATCGCCTGACCCATCTGGCCAAGACCGATAAAACCGACGTCCATCCTGCACTCCCTGGTTGAAAGCTGCGGCGCCGGCGCCGCGAGCGGCAGCCGGCGACCTGTGACTGTTTCAGCTTAATACGGCAATCGCTCGACCGCCGCTTATTCAGCGGGTCGACGGCGCCAGCGATCAACCACCCGAACGATCAGCACTGTGGGCTTTGTCGTTCACCGACATATTTGCCGTTGCTGTCGTACATAAGCTTATGGATGACGCAGCCTCCTCCGTACTCCGCGCTGGCGTCGCCTGGACGAGGGATCGGCGCCGACGTTGATGATGACCGGCGCGCCATCGCCGACGATGATCGGCTCGGAGGCCCCAGTCGACGCCGGGACGCCGCCCCAATCGCCCCAGCCCCAACCACCCCAGCCGCCGATGAGAAGCTGATTCCCGCCAAAGCGGTTAAAGCCAAAGCGATTGAAGCGGTTGAAGCCAAAGCGGTTGAACCGGTTGGGGCCGAAGCGGTTGAAGCCAAAACGATCAAACCGGTTGGGGCCGAAACGATTGAAGCCGAAACGATCGGAGTCGAAGCGCCGGTTGAACCCGCGCGGCGCAAAACGTTGAAAAATGACCGATCCCAACAGCTGGCCGAGCGAATCCCGCGCCCGGCCCGCCGCCCATGCGGGCGAATGAAGGCGCGAGGCCGAGGGAGAAGATGAGCTGTCGCCGCGGCGCAGGCGCGGGCCGCCCTTGTCGCAAGGGAATACGCATGGGAATATCTCCGGCGCCGCAACGTCAATCCTAACAGCAATGCGACGCCGATGTCGATGGTTTTCGGCCTCTCACCTCACCACCGTCAGCCTCCGCGCGGCCCGGGTCAGACCGGTATAGAGCCAGCGCGCCCGATGCTCCCGGAAGGCGAAGCTTTCGTCGAACAGCATGACGTCGTCCCATTGCGACCCCTGGGCCTTATGGACCGTGAGCGCATAGCCGTAGTCGAACTCGTCCGACTCCCGCCTTAGAGCAAAGCCGAGTTCCCCCTCCGTCCCCTCGAAGAACGCCTTCAGCACAGCGACCTTGACGGTCGAGCGAGCGCCCTCGTCTTCCGAGCGCAGGGTCATCTTGACGAAGTCCTTTTTGACGCCGCCCAGCGTCTCAACCCGCCACAGGCCGCCATTGATGAGGCCCTTGGCGCGGTCATTCCGCAAGCAGACCAGACGGTCGCCGGCGACGGGCAGCGGCTCCCGGAAACCCTTGAGATCCCGCATGCGCTGATTGTAGGCGCGGCGGGTGCGGTTTGTCCCGACCAGCACCTGATCTGCGCCGAGCACCTGGGCCGGATCAACGGCGGCCCGCGGGATGACGCGCGTCTCGCCGTAATCGCCGAGAGCGAGCTCGCCGCCCGAACGGACGACTTCGGACAGACGGATGATCGGATTGTCCTGCGCTTGGCGATGGATGTGGGTCAGCATCACGTCCGGCGCGCCGTCGGTGAAGAAGCCGCCGCCTTTGACCGGCGGAAGCTGGAACGGGTCGCCCAGGACCAGGATCGGCTTGCCGAACGAGAGGAGGTCGCGCGCCAGCTCCGCGTCGACCATCGAACATTCGTCGATCACGATCAGCCCGGCCTTCGAGGCCGGGCCATCGGCGTTGAGGGTGAAATTGGGCGCGCCCTCCGCGCCCTCGGTCGCCCGGTAAATGAGCGCATGGATGGTTGTCGCGCCCGCGCAGCCCTTCGAGCGCATCACCAGCGCGGCCTTGCCGGTGAAGGCGGCGAACGCCGTCTCGCCTCGCGCGCCCTCCGCGATGTGGCGCGCAAGCGTCGTCTTGCCGACTCCGGCGTAGCCGAAGACGCGAAACACCTGGGGCTCGCCCTGTTTGAGCCATCGGCCGACCTGGTCGATCGCCTCCGCCTGCTCGCGCGACCATTCCCGGCCGATCGGCCGCGAAGGCGGCGGCGTCGCCTGCGCGGGATGGCTGCGTCCCGGTTGTCCCATCCTCAGCGGCGGGCTGCGTTTTTGCTTGTTCGCCCACCCGCTTCGGCTCGGCGCTCACGCCGCAGCGCGAACAAACCGGCGGCTTGCGGCCGAGATCATAATATTTGGCGCCGCAGGCCAAGCACTGGCGCTTGGTTCCGAGCTTGCTCAACGCCAGCGCCTTCTTGGTCAATAACCCTCGCCCCCGGCCCGAAATATAAACGATTGGTTTAGATTTCGAGCGCAGCATTTTAACAGAATTGTCGGAACTAGCGCCGAACCAAAGCTTTTCGCTAGGGCAATCCACGTCTTGAAGGTTGGATTGCGAGGCTTATATCCGCTTGGTCCGGAACTTTGAATGAGCCGGATGGACCGGACCGGGCGCTTATAGGAAGGCCTGAAGTTCCGGGAAGCGCCTGAAAGGGGGCTTCGAACATGGTGCGTGTGACGGCGCTGACCTCGCCTTTGCTGCTTGGCTTCGACGACTTGGAGCGGGCGCTCGATAGGGTTTCGAAAACGGGGACGGATGGCTATCCGCCGTACAATATCGAACGGATTGCGGCCGTCGGAGGAGAGCCGGAAAAATTGCGCATCACGCTCGCGGTGGCCGGTTTCTCCCAGGACCAGATCGAAGTCACGGTCGAGGAGAACCAGCTCACCATCCGCGGCCGGCAGCAGGAGGACAAGACGCGGGAATATCTGCATCGCGGCATCGCGGCGCGACAGTTCCAGCGCGGCTTTCTTCTTGCAGAGGGGTTGCAGGTGTCGAGCGCCGAACTCGCGCAAGGATTGCTGTCGGTCGATCTCGTTCGGCCGCAACCCGAGCGGATGGTGCGAAAGATAACAATATCGGCGCGCGGCTGAAGGACACGCGCCAGCGGCGGGCTCAGTAGCCGCCGGATAAGGAGCAAAGCGATGAGACCGGAAACCAGCAAAACAATGGCCATGACGCCAGATCTGACAGCGCAGGAATTCGCCCATTTCGGCGACGGATCTCTCGCCTATGTGAAGACGATCAATTCCGAAGACGTCGCCCGCCTCTTCCCCCAGGCGCCGCCGATGCGGCCGGGACTGACGTTGTTCGCCCTGCTTGGCGCCGACGGATCGCCGATAATGCTGACCGATTCCAAGGACGCGGCGATCGCCAACGCCTGGGAAAACGAGCTTGAGACGGTGAGCCTGCACTGACCCACAACTTGTAGCCGCGGCGTGCAAAGCGCCGCGCGCGGGGACAAGCGAATCGGTATAGAGGTTGCGGTCGGCTAAGGACCGCGAGCCCATGCAAGCCTATCTCGATCTCATGCGCGAGGCGCTCGACAACGGCGCCGTGAGACAAGACCGCACCGGAACTGGCGTGCGCTCGCTGTTCGGCCGGCAGCTTCGGTTCGATCTCGCCCAGGGGTTTCCGCTCGTCACCACGAAGCGGCTCCATCTCAAGTCGATCGTGCGCGAACTGATCTGGTTTCTGAGGGGCGACACCAACATCGCCTATCTCAAGGCGCATGGCGTTTCCATCTGGGACGAATGGGCCGACGCGGACGGAGATCTGGGTCCTGTCTACGGCAAGCAATGGCGCGCCTGGGAAGGACCGGACGGACGGACATACGATCAGATCGCCTGGGTGATCGACGAGATCCGGCGCAACCCCGACTTCGCGCCGGCTCGTCGTCTCGGCCTGGAACGTGGCCGAGATCGAACGCATGAAGCTCGCGCCCTGCCATTGCCTGTTTCAATTCTATGTCGTGAATGGCAAGCTGTCGTGCCAGCTCTACCAGCGCTCGGCCGACATCTTTCTCGGCGTGCCGTTCAACATCGCGAGCTACGCCCTCCTGACTCATCTTATCGCCCACGAATGCGGGCTTGAGGCCGAGGAGTTCGTGCATACGTTCGGCGACGCGCATCTCTATCGCAATCACGAGCATCAGGCGCGCGCGCAGCTCGCCCGCGCGCCGCGCCCATTGCCGCGCCTCAAGCTCAGCGACGTCGGCTCGATCTTCGACCTCAACGCCGACGCGATCGCGTTCGAGGGCTACGACCCGTGGCCGGCGATCAGGGCGCCGGTCGCGGTGTGAGGGACGTTCCCCTCGTCCTCGTCGCAGCGGTCGCGCGCAATGGGGTGATCGGCGCGAAGGGCCGACTGCCCTGGCGGCTCTCGAGCGACCTGAAACGCTTCAAGGCGCTGACCTGGGGCAAGCCGCTGGTGATCGGGCGAAAGACGTTCGAATTGATCGGCCGCGCGCTGCCGGGGCGCGAAACGATCGTTGTCTCCCGCGATCGGTCGTTTGCTGCCTCCGGCGTCTTCCTTGCCCATGCGCTTGACGTCGGCCTTGATCTCGCCGCGGAGCACGCTCACGCCATGGGCGCGGACGAAATCATCATCGGCGGCGGTGGCGAGATTTATGCGCAGACCATCGCGCGCGCGAGCCGTCTTTTCATCACCGAAGTCGGGCTCGACGCGGAGGGGGAAGCCCGTTTCCCGCCGATTGACCCGCACGAGTGGCGGGAAATCAGGCGCGAGACGGGCGAACGCGGCCCGCGCGACGACGCCGGCTATGCCTTTGTGAGCTACGAGCGGCGGAGGTAAGGTACTCTAGGCCGTTTCTAGCCAAATTCTTTCTGTGGAGCGCCGCCCACGCCGGAATAGCGGGCGCTATTCGCGACCCCGCCCGAAGGTCTAAAATCAGCTAAAGCAGCTTCAGGCCGCCCCAGACGACAAGGCCGACGACGCCCGACGCAAATATGCTAAAGGTTACAAATTCGCGAACCGGATGCACAGTCGGCGGAAAGTCCAGGCCATCATCGAAAGAAGTAACGGCGCCATCGGATTCAATAGCTGTAGTTGAGTACGATCGCGATGAAACTTCAAACCGGCGCCAAGCGCCAACGTCCATGTTAGCCATGCTATCATCTCCCGCGAAGCAAGCTCACTCCGAGCGATCGAGCCATCAAAAGCCCCGATTCGATCGCTATGCAGCTAATGATTGGATTCTAGCCGCGTAACAACTGACAGATGTGTTGAGGCTCCCTCGACGCCAGGATATCAACTAGCTAGAACCGTGAAACAACGGAAGCGCTCGATTGTTCCGCGCAAGGGGCAGAACGCGGTCGGCGCTCATCTCCGGGCTCAATCGCCGGACCGCCTGGCGTGGCCTTACGGGTAGCTCACGCAACTTGCCAGCGTTGATTATCGCCTCGCGCCCGCTATTCTTCGCCCACTCCCAGTCGGTACGAATTGCCTCGTCAGACCCAGCCCCTTTCGTGGGACCTCATAGCAGGCGCGCCCGCCGCCACGCCGCCGGCGCCGAACCCGTTTCCCGCTTGAACGCCGCGCCGAACGCGCTCTGAGTGGAGAACCCGACCAAAAGCGCGACCACATTCAGGCTCAGACTGGGATCCAAGAGCAACGCCTTCGCCCGATCGACGCGCTGTCGTCGAAGCCATGCGTGGGGAGCAACCCCCATTAAGGTCTTGAATGCGAATGAGAAATGCGCAAGCGACAGGTCCGCGATTCCCGCCACCTCGGAGAGGGAAACATTCTCGGCCAGTCTGCTGACCATGTAGTCGCAAGCCCGATTGAGAACCGCGGGCGCAAGGCCCCGCGGCGAAGAATTCGGACAGGCGCCGCGACATTCGAGAGGGTCCTGACAACGTGGAGAGCGAGGAACGCGATCGCTGTTTCCGCGTAGAGGAGACCCTGCTGGGCGTCGCTCTCGCATTCCTCGCAAATGGCTTTCGCAAGCGGCCAAGTGAGCGGATTATTGCTTCCTCAGCCCCTCGCTGCGTAAGCCTTTGGTTTTGGCCTCAACGATCGCCCTTGTTCGCCGCATGCGGAAGGAAGCCGGGCCGGCATAGCCCTGCTCGGCGGCGAAATTGTCGATCTCGGGAATGGTCAAGATTCTCTATCTATAGCATGGTGTGGTTGTGTAACGTGTTTAGAATAGTAGCGCTTTGCAATGTACTTCTACGCTGGGGGAAATGCGATGCGACGTCTAGCCTTGATAGCCTGCGCGTCGATCACATGCTTGATGAGCCAGGCTCGCGCGACGGCTTTGGATTCGCAAGGCATAGCGACGGATCTGTCGTTCATAGAGACACAGGGTGACGAAGACTTTGACTTCGCTGGGTTCCCCTGCGTCCGGATATCCGGTCTCGGGAGGCGACAGCGGAAAGTGGACGACGACGATTCCTTCGAGCGCAGGCCAGGGATGGACAACCGGGCTTTTCCCTGGCCAACTTTGGCTCTTGTATCAGGCGACAGGGTCGCAGCAGTGGCTGAAGGCGGCGCAGGCTTGGACCGCTCCGCTGGCCTCGCAAGCCGGGGGCGCCCGACAGACCCCACGGACATCGGCTTCATCATCGGGACGAGTTTTGGCAACGGATATCGGCTGACGGGAGACCCAAGCTACAAGAACGTGCTTCTAACCACAGGCAACACGTTGGCGTCGCCATCGCTCTACAATCCCAACGTCGGGGCGGTTCGCTCCTGGACGTTCCCTCGATATCACTTTCCTGTGATCATCGACAGCATGCAGAAAAGCCCTAAAGGCGCGGCTAACGTTCGCTTGCGCGCGTCCGCCAGCAGCGCCAGATAAGGCGCCGGGTAGGGACGGAGCGTGGGCCATGAGCGAAGCGAATGAAATTCTGACCATCGACATCGTCAGCGATGTCGTGTGCCCCTGGTGCTATCTCGGCGAGAAACGGCTCGAAGCAGCGCTGGCGGACGAGGCGGGGCCGGTCGCGGTGCGCTGGCGCCCCTATCAGCTCGACCCGACGATTCCCGAAGGCGGGCTCGATCGCGCCGAATATATGGCTAAGAAATTCGGGGCCAGGGGCAGGCTGCAATCTGTTCACGACAATCTGACGCGCCTCGGCGCGGAGGTTGGCGTTCCCTTCGCGTTCGACAAGATCAAGCGCTCGCCCAACACTCTCGACGCCCATCGTCTTATTCGTTGGGCCGCGTCGGCCGGCGTCCAGGAGCAGGTGGCCGATCGACTGTTCAAGGCCTATTTCGTCGAGGGACGGGACATTGGCGACCGCGGCGCGCTGGTCGAAATTGCCAGCCAATGCGGGCTTGACGGCAAGCTGGTTGAACGACTGCTCGCGGATGGCGCAGACGTCGACCTGGTGCGCCAGGAAATCGAGCAGGCCCAGGCGATGGGGGTGAGCGGCGTGCCGTTCTTTATTTTTGGCGGCCGCTTCGGCCTGCCCGGCGCGCAGGAGCCGTCAGTGCTGCGGCAGGCGATGGCTGATGCGCGGCAGGCCATGGCGGAAGCCGCCGACAAGGCGCCGGCCGCGAGCGCCTGAGCTCACGCCGCGTCGAGCCGCGCGACAAGCTCGGGCGACAGCTCGATGCGCGGCGCCCGATCCTGGCCCGGATTCGCGGGCGGGGCGCTGAGCTCCAGAGGCGACCCGCTTGTCGGAAGCTTGGCGAAGTCCGCGATCAACTTCGGCGCCTGGCTGGCGTCGTCGTTCACGGGAGAAAAGTCCAGGATTTGGGGCAGGCGGCCGCCCGAAGCTGAGGCGGCCGCCTCGCGCGCGAAGCTCGCGGCCTCCGTCCTCGCCGCCTCGGCGGCGAACCGCCACAGCAGCGCCCGAACCTTGGCGAGCGCGGGATCGTCGCGCTGCTCGCACTCGTCGATGACCTTTTGCACCAGCGACAGTTTGAGACCGTCGCCAATCTCGCCGGAATGCGCCTTGATCGTGGCGAGCGCGGCGCGGAAGGCGGGCAGGACGCCGCTCTTCAGGCCAGCTCGGCGAGCGAGCGCGGCGAAGCCCTCCCCTTGCGGCTCCAGGATAAAGGCGGCGACGCGAGGCAGCGGCAGGGCGGACAATTCCGCCAAAGCGTCCGCGAACAGAGCCCATCGTCCGGTAAGCAGCGAACGCAGCAGCAACGCCGGCGTCAGTGAGCCGGCCTCGCGCAGCGCGCGCGTGAGCTCCGCCCGCTCGTCGGGACGGCATGACGAGGCGATCGCGCAAAGCGCCTGATCGCGCGCCTCGCGGGCGACGCGCTCGGCCTGCTCGCGCGGCATCCACACCGACGCTTCGACAGCCAGGTCCTTCGCCGCCGCAACCGCAATGCGCGCCCTCAAGCTCGCCGGCAGCGACGGGCGGTCGAGCAGCGCCTCGCGCACGCTCGCGTCGTCGTTGAAGCGTGTAATGATGCGATCCAGCACTTCCGCCGGAAGATCGATCTCGAGATTGCCGATCAATGCGAGAACCGCATCGCGCTGGCCGATCTCGGCCAGCGCCGCGGTTGCGCCGCGCGGCAGGTTTGGCCGGCGCGCCAGCGCCGTCTGAGCGATCACGTCTCCGGTCCTGGCGCAATCGACGAGGTCGGCGTCGGTCAGCACGGGCGAGCGCTGGAGCACCGCTGCGGCCACTTCCGGTTCGTCCGCCGCGAGCGCGAGGATCAAAGTGCGCGGCGCATCGCTGGCGGTGGAAACCGCCGCCGCCAGCGCCCGGCGGACCATGGCCGAGCCGTCGTCGAGCAGCGCCGTCATCGCCAGCGCCGCCTCGGCGCGCACTGGCGCCGTCAGGCTGGAGTAGAGATAGGCGCGCGCGAGCGCGCTCGCCCCATGCGCGCGCGCCTCTTCGTCGGCCGATTGCGCCCAGGCGAGAAATCGGCGCACTATATCTGGCTTGGCGATAGAGGGCGGCAGCAGCATCGGTTGGTTGGCGTTCATGATCTGCTCCCTCGCCGGTCATGGCGGTGGACACTGATCGCCCAGATTGCATGAGCGTGGTTAATGGCAACTTAAAGTTGCAGAGGGCATCCATGGAAACCGGAAGTCTTCGCCATCCGCGCGGCGGCCTCTATTTCGAGGCTTTCTCAGTCGGCCAGATGTTTCGCCATGGGCTGACCCGCACCGTCACCCAAATGGACAACATGCTGTTCTCCAATATGACGTTGAATCCGCAGCCGCTGCATATCGACGCGCACTTTTGCGCCACTGAAACCGAATGGGGCCGGCCGCTGATGAATTCGCTGTTCACGCTTGGATTGATGATCGGCATTTCCGTCAACGACACCACGGTCGGCACGACCATCGCCAATCTCGGCATGACGGATGTCGCCTTTCCGGCGCCGTTGTTCGAAGGCGACACGATTCGGGTCGAGACGGAGGTGACGGCCACGCGCGCCTCCAAGTCGCGGTCCGACGCGGGGCTGGTCGAGTTCCGGCATCGCGCATTCAAGCAGGACGGCGCGCTGGTGGCCGAGTGCCGCCGCACCGCGTTCATGCGCCGCCGCGAACCTGAGATGCTGACAGCCTGAGGAGCGCATGCGCTCGCTCCTCCTCGTGGCGGCGGACGAGATACAGCTCGCCGAGGCCCTCAAAAGCGGCGCGGACGCCATCATTGTCGATCTTGCCGGTGCGGCGCCGGCGACAAGGGCAGGCGCGCGGGCCGTGGCGGTGGGTTTTATAAAAGAGACGCGCGGTTGCGGCGGCCCGGCGCTCATCGTCAGGACCAATGCGCTCGATTCAGGCGAGACCGATTCCGATCTCGACGCGGTGATGGCTGGCGCGCCCGACGCGATCCTGCTGGCCGGGAGTTTGGGCGCTGCGAGCGTGCAGCAGCTTTCCGCCAAGCTGGCGGTGCGTGAGGCCGATCTTTCGCTCGCCGACGGCGCAACCCGAATCATCGGCGTCGCCGACACGGCCCGGTCCCTGTTCGGCATGGCGAGCTATCGCGGCTCAAGCGGCCGGCTCATGGGGATCGCCTGGAGCGCGGAGTCCTTGCGCGCAGACATCGGGGCCGAGACCGACCGCGATGGCCTCGGCGACGGCTTCGGCCCCTATCGCCTGGCGCGCAACTTGACGCTCCTCGCCGCGACCTCTGCGGGAGTGGCGGCGATCGACGCGCCCTTTGCCGACCTCGGCGACGCGGAGGGTCTGCGCCGCCAGGCGCTCGCCGCGCGGCGCGACGGCTTCACCGGCAAAATGGCGATCGACCCGGCCCAAGTGGGCGTCATCAACGAGGTCTTCCCGTCGCGATCGACGCCAATCGCGAAACGACGTCCGCCATAACGCCGGAAGACGCCGTCCGAGGCGTAAAGCGCTGCTTACTGAACCGCGGCCTTACGCGCCTTGAGTTCGGCCACCCATTGGTCGGCGTTCTTTGCTCGGGTGCAGACCACCTTCATGTACTCCGTCCCGTCAGCTTGCACAAGATCTGTGCGGGCAATCATCGTCTGCGCATTGAATGCGCACATCATTGGATTGTCGACCGTTGGACCCCGGACCACATCCACGGCCGTTTTCGCCTGACAATCCGCGTGCGATAGCGCGGTCGAACAAATTAGAACCAGGATTGAATACATTAGCGCCCCCGAGTTGGATTGTTTTGCGGGCCGGTTTGCATCGCCAATGCGCTCGGCCTTTCTGCAACCAGTCCGTGCGGACAAGTTGCAACATGGGGTCTTCGCAAATTCCGTGCCGTGATCTCGATCACACTGCGGCGCAGCATTGCCGCCGGTCGAGATCGGCCCGCCCTCCAGCGGATTGCGGCGCCAGCGACGGCATGGTCATCGACCCGGCCATAAAGGCGGTGAAAGCGCTCACTGGCCGTCACCGCTTTCAGGCCGAAGGCGGCGAGCGGCCGAACCCCCTTCGGTCGGCCCGGCGGGCCTCCCCGCCGCGATTCCAGGGCTTGAATTGCGCGGCTATTTCGCCGCGTGCGCGACTTTCTTCCGCGGCACAGGCTCGCCCGCTTCGCCGGCGACATGCCCGTTGACCACCGCGTAAGCCGTCACCTCCCGCTTGACCGATGGGATCTTGACCATGATCGACTTCGACACGTCGCGCACGATCTGGCCGCACTTATCCCCTTCATGGGTGAAGTAGAAGCTCAGATACTCGATGAGCCCCGTGCCCTCTTGGTGAGGTGGCAAGCCGACCTTGAGCTCGCCGGCATGGTAGCAGGTATCGGTCGTCGTCACGGTCACGGTCGCCTTGTATTCGTCGCCGTGCTCCTATACGAGCGCGAGCTTGACCTTGAGATTGTGCTGAGTCTTCGACATCACTTTCTCCAAATGATGCGCGCTCTCGCGCGCGGTAAATTACGTTTCGAACGCTGTCGACTTTTAGCGGGTTCGAGCCCGCGCGCTGTGCGCGTCGTCACATCGCGGACATGGCGAGGCCTGCGCGCTGAAGCGGACGTCGTCGACGTTTCAACCGGTTTAAAATTGAAGAGCTCGAGTGCGCTTTGTCGGTATGCTGCAGTCGGGCAGGTGTGATTGTTTCATCGACCGGCCACAAACGCACTGAAAGCGCTCAGTGGGCATGAGCGCTTTCAGGCCATAGCGGCGGGCTCCGAACCCCCTTCGGTGGGCCGTGTTAGGCCTGCCCGCCGCCGATTCTAAAATTTGAAATGCGCGCCAATGCAGCAGTTCTGGCGAGCCGGAGGCGCCCGCGCTGTGAGGAGCGTCACAGCGCGGACAAACGCACTGCTGAGTAGGGGCGAATCACTCCGCCGCGACAGAAACCTCGGAGGCGGGCCGCGGCCTGACACCAGGCGACGACCCGGCGCGCGCGGGCGCGTGCGGCTCCTCCGCGTCGCCGACGAAGCGGCTGAACAAGCGCCAGCCAAAGCGGCCGAGGTCGTCGAGCACGGTGAACACCGCGGGGACGAAAACGAGCGACAGCATGGTCGACATGATGAGGCCGCCGATCACCGCGATCGCCATCGGCGAGCGGAAGCCGCCGCCGTCGCCCAATCCCAAAGCCGACGGGAACATCCCGGCCGCCATCGCGATGGTCGTCATCACGATCGGCCGCGCGCGCTTGCGGCCAGCCTCGACCAGCGCCTGCAGGCGCGGCGTGCCGCGGCCGACCTCCTCGACTGCGAAGTCGACCAGCATGATGGCGTTCTTGGTGACGATGCCCATCAGCATCAGAATGCCGATCACCACGGGCATCGACATCGCCTTGTGGGTGATGAACAGCGCGATGATCGCTCCGCCGATCGAGAGCGGCAACGAGATCAAAATGGTGATCGGCTGCAGGAAGCTGCCGAACAAGAGCACGAGCAACCCGTAGACCATCATCAGGCCTGCGCCCATCGCCGCGGCGAAGGAGGCGAACACTTCGCTCATGATCTCGACGTCGCCGGTCTCGCGGATTTCGACGCCCGGGGGCAGGTTCTTCGCCGTGGGCAATGCGTGGATCGCTGCGACCGCCGCGCCCAGCGCAGAGTTGCCGCGCAGATCGCCCTCGATCGTCACCCGCCGCGTTCGGTCGTAGCGGTTGATCGCGGTCGGCCCGTGGGCGATCGAGAAGTCCGCGACCGCGGACAACGGCGTCGTCGCGCCGCCGCTCGTGGGCACGCGCAAATCTTGCAGGAGCCCGGGGCGAGCGCGCGCCGCCTGGTCGAGCTCGACCCGGATCGGGACCAGCCGATCGCCGGCGTTGAACTTGGCGAGATTGGCGTCGATGTCGCCAAGCGTCGCGACGCGGATCGTATCGGACAAAGCCTCGGTCGAGACCCCGAGATCGGCCGCGACCTGAGGTTTCGGCACGACACGCAATTCCGGCCGGTCGAGCTCCGCCGTCGAGATCGGGTTTTCGATTGTGGGAATCGAGCGCATTTCGCTGGCGATCTGGTTGGCGGTGTCGTTGATGACGGCGATGTCGGGGCCGGCGATGATGAGCTGCAGGTCGCGCTGGCCGTTGTCCTTGAGGAACCAGAAGCGGATGTCCGGCTGATCGGCCAGCATCGCGCCGATCCTCAGCTGCAGGTCCTTCTGTGTCGCCTCCCGCTTCGATTTGTGGACGAAATTGATGACCAGCGTCGCCTTGCGCGGCTCGTCGTCGGCACCGCCAAGGATTTTGCCGCCGAAGATGAGCGCCGAGCGAACCTCGGGCATCGCCCGCAATTTCTCCGAGATGGCGCGCGTGACGCGATCGGTGTCGTCGAGCCGCGAGCCCGGCGGCAATTCGATCGCCAGCAACGCGCGGCCGTAATCGTCCGCCGGGATGAATCCGGACGGCAGCAATTGCGTCGACCAGAGCGAGGCGGCGAATATCAAAGCGCCGGCGAACAGGGTGAGCCACCGGTGGCGCACGGAAGTGCGCACGAGCCGCGTATAAAAGCGCATCACCGCGCCGTCCCGGTGCGTCGGTTGGTGCGGCGCGCGCAGGAAATAAGCGGCCATCACCGGCGTGACGAACCGGGCGACGAGCAACGAGAACATGACCGCGATCGCCACAGTCAAGCCGAACTGACGGAAATATTGCCCTGCGATGCCGCCCATGAAGCTCACCGGCGAGAAGATCGCGGCGATCGACAGCGAGATTGCGATCACCGCAAGCCCAATCTCGTCCGCCGCCTCGAGCGAGGCGCGATAGGCCGACTTGCCCATGCGCATGTGACGGACGATATTCTCGATCTCGACGATCGCGTCGTCGACCAGAATGCCAGTCACCAGTGTGATGGCGAGCAGGCTCACGAGGTTCAGCGAGAAGCCGATCGCGTCCATCGCCCAGAAGGTCGGAATGACCGACAGCGGCAGCGCAACCGCGGTGACCATCGTGGCGCGCCAGTCGCGCAGGAAGATGAACACGACGACGATGGCTAGAGCCGCGCCCTCGATCAGCGTCTCCATGGTCGAATGATAATTGCCGAGCTCGCTGTCGACCTGGGTGTCGACCTTGGTGAATGTCACCTCCGGATGCGCCGCCTCGAGGGCCTTAAGCCGCTTCTCGATCAGGCCGTCGACGGTCACGTCGCTCGCCCCCTTGGCGCGGGTGACGGCGAAGGCGACGATCGGCTCGTCGAACAGGCGGGTGAAGGTGCGCGGCTCGGCCGCGCCGTCGGTGACGGTCGCGAGTTCGTCGAGCCGGACTCTGCGCCCGCCCGGCAGCGCGATCGGGAGGGCGGCCAGATCCTCCAGCTTTCGCGCCCCGGCAAGCGTGCGGATCGCCTGTTCCTGGCCGGCGACCTCGCCGCGGCCGCCGCCGAGATCGACGTTGTCGGCCCGCACCTGCTCGTTGACGGCCGCCGCGGTGACGCCGAGCGCGAGCAGCCTCTCCGGATCGAGCGCGACGCGGATCTCGCGATAGACCCCGCCGAAGCGCTTGACCTCGCCCACGCCATGAATGCTTTGCAGGTCGCGCGCGACCGTGTCGTCGACGAACCACGACAGCTGCTCGACCGACATCCCTGGCGCCGAGGCGGCGTAAGTGACGATCGGCAAACCTTCGATGTCGACGCGACTGATGACCGGCTCGTCGATGGTGCGCGGCAGATCGGTGCGGATCTTGGCGATCTGATCCTTCACATCGTTGAGCGCCCGGTCGATGTCGACCGACCCGACGGTGAACTGCACGATTGTTGAGGATGATCCGTCGGTGACGGTCGAAACGATGTGCCAGACGCCGTTGACGCTAGCGACGGCGTCCTCGACTTTCTTCGTCACCTGCGATTCGAGCTCCGACGGCGCGGCGCCCGACTGGGTGATGAGCACCTGAACGATCGGAATGTCGATGTTCGGAAACCGGGTGATCGACATCGTCCGGAAGCTGATGATACCCAGAATTGTCAGGACCGCGAACGCGACGACCGCGGGTATCGGCTTGCGGATCGACCGGGCGGAGACGTTGAGGCGCATCGGCGTGCCCCGTTTAATCGTTGGCTGCGGTCGTTTCGGGCGTTGGACGCACCCGGTCGCCAGACCTTAAGAAAGCCGCGGCGCGTGTGACCACGCTTTCGCCCTCAGCGACGCCCGCCTGGATTTGCACCCAATCGCCGTCAGCGATGCCCGGCTTCGCTTGTCGCCGATCGACCTTCCCGTCGCGCACGACGTCGAGGCGCGCCTCATCGCCGTCCCGCTCCAATGCGCTCGCGGGAACACCGACGCCCTCCCGATGGGCGAGTTCGACCTGGCCCGAGGCGAAGGCGCCGACATGGGCGCGTGAAACATCGCCAAGCGCTATCCGGACCTTGCCGGTGCGGCTCGCCTTGTCGACCTCCTGGTTCACGAGGCGGACGCGGCCCAAGACCGTGCCCTCGACGCCCGGCAGCTTCAGTTCCGCCGGCATGCCGACGGCGAGGCGGGCCAGCGTCTGCTCGGGCACGTCGGCCTCGAGATCAATCGCTCCGTCCTCGATGATGCGAAACAAGGGCTCGCCGGAGGTCGACGCGGAGGCGCCGAGTCTCGCCGACCTTCGGCTGACGATCCCCGCAACGGGCGCCTTGACCTCAGTCCGGCCGATGCGCACCTGAAGTTCCTGCCGCTCCGCGCCGCGGCTCTTGCGGTCCGCTTCAGCGACGCCAAGCGCGTTTTGGGCGGCGGCCAATTGCGCCTGAGCCGTCTTCATCGCCATCTCGCGCTGCTCGACGGTCGAAGCGGCCATGACGCCCGCCTCGAGCTTGCGCGCGCGCTCGAAATCGGCGTTCGAAAACTGCACCTGCGCCTGAGACTGTGCGATCAGACTTCTCGCCTGATCGATCGCCGCGTCGGCGCGCTTGGTCGCCGCGTCGTTCTCGGCCATCAGCGCGTCGAGCTGGCTGCGATCGAGGCGGGCGAGCACTTGGCCCGCCTTCACCCGGTCGCCATCCTCGGCGTCGAGTTCGACGATCGCGAGCCGGTCGATGCGGGCCGCGACCTGCGCTTCCTCGCGCGCCACCAGCGTTCCAGAGACGAACAGCCGATCGACGAATTCGCGCTTGACCGCGGGAACGACGGTGACCGCCGGCGGCTCGACCACGCGCGGCTGATCGGCCGCGGCCGGAGCCGGCGCTGGGCAGGCGGCGGCCTTGCCGGGGGCGGTTTCGTCTGTGAGCGCGCGCGGGAAGGCGCAGGGCGCGACTGCGCTCGTCGCCCATAGGCCTCCGAGGGCGGCGACCGCCAGAACGACAACGATGAGCGAGCCGCGCAGCATGGCTCAAGCCTCCTCGCCGGGAGCGGCCGCGTCGTGCGACAGCGCGCCCGCGAACAGCGCCTTCATCACGCCGACCGCCATCGCCGTCTCCACGTCGGCGTCGAAGTCGGCCTCGATCGCAATCCGCTTGAACACACCCCCGACGAAGGTGAGGAAGAACCGCGCGCCGAACCGGGAATCGAGTGCGGGGGAGGCCGCGCCCGCCGCCTTCGCCGCATCCATCAGGCGCTCGAGCCCGTCGAGCACGTCGGCGTCGATCGCCTTGGTGATCGCCGCCACCCGGGGATTACGGCCGGCTTCAGCCCAGATCTCGACGATCAGACGGGCCTTCTCGGGCGGTTTGCCGACGACGTGCTCGCGCAAGCCCGCGCGCATCGCGTGGGTCGCGTCTCCGTTGCGGGCCAGGAGGGCGGCGAATCCCGCCAAGGCCTGGGCGCGCCCGGCCTGATCAAGCTCGCACAGGCCCTCGACGATCGCTTCCTTGGAGGGGAAATAGCGGTAGAGGTTGCCGGCGCTCATGCCGACTTCGTCGGCGACATGCTGCATGGTCGTCGCGTGAAAGCCGTTGCGAACGAAGGCGCGCTCGGCAGCCTCCAGAATTCGCATGCGCCGTTCGGCGTCGGCGGGCCGCCGTCCGGTAGGAGCCGAGGTCAGCGACATGGGAATCCCATGAGAATGAATGTTCATTCTCATGCCCGGCGAATGCGGTTTCTTTACGGCGCGGGTTCAAAGAGGTCGAAGAGGGCGTCAACAAACGGACGACGCCAACCAATCGGAATCGGACGTTGGAACGGCGTCATGCCCGATCCGGTTGAATCCGGCCTAACCGTTTGGACCGGCTCAGGCGGCTCCGGCCGTGTGCCGCGTGCCGGCTGGCGACCGTTCGTCATTCGCCTCCCGCTCGCGAGGTCTTAGAACGGAAGTAGGCGCCGCAATGCGCCCGTGAAGCTCGCGCCCGGCGCTGGGTCGAATCTGTTCTGACTGAGGGCGTTGAGCTTGCTATGAGTTTCCTTTCTCCAGATCGGGATGCTGCAACTCACAGCCATGTAAAATGCGCGCCTTTCGCCCACGATGCTGGCAATGGGCTCTACGTCGTGAAAGGCGCGGTTCGATTGCAGAGACGCGATCAACAGGCCTGCGGCCGGACGCCATTTTTTCCTCAGCACGGGCTTGTTTCGTCTCAGGCCGTACAAGCGATGAACGCCGCCGACCATCGCCTGCGGCGTATTGAGGAAGGCAAGGATCGAGACCAGGCGCGGAGGATTGTCGACATGAATCCCCCGCCCCCCGTTGTGCACTCCGTGGCCCGCAACGCCATAGCCGACGTCGAACCGCGCGTAGAGAAAGGGCTCTCCGCTCCCGACGAAGGACTGGCCGCTTATTCTCCTCTCGACGGGTTCGGACACCGTCCTGAGGGAGAATGGATCCGCCAGCAACTCCTTGTTCCGGCGCGCCCGTTCGATCGGACCCCGAAAGAGCTCGAGGAACGCCTTCACGAATTCCGGCGCGTAGATCTGTTGGTGCAACGCGGCATATGCCGGCGATCGCGAAATGAGGTTCTCGTATGCGGGGTCGCCCGAGGTCAAATCTCCGTCCATGCGGATTGTCGGACCGAATTGTCTCGCGACGGAAAATCCGCGTTGAGCAGATCCAATTGATCGAGCGCGTTCTCGACGACAACATGCGGATAGGGGTCGTGGACGACGCGCGTGTTGGACAGGCGGTCAAGGCGAAGCGGCCTCACGCGGGCCGTGGTCGCTGGGCTGGCGGTCGGCGCGCGCTCAACGATTGCGAGCCGTTCGCGCAAATCAAGAATCGCGCCAGCCAATTCGGCGTAGACAAATCCCTCGCCCGGCAACGCGTCGGCGCTTTCGCAGTCCCCCGCCCGCGCTCTCTCGCGGCGAGCCCCAAGCAACGCCTCATAGGACTGCAACAGCCATTCGACCCGAGACTTCAGAGCGTATTCGCCGACCACTCTGCTGCGCAAAAGCTCGCGATCGAAGGCGAATACTTTGCTCATCTCGGCTTCGAGGTGTGTCACATCGATCGGATTTTTGTAATAGCGGCCGGAAAAGTTGACGCTGCGGACCAGATCGAGATTGTCCGCTGTCAGGAGTCCGTCGGAGCCATGAATGTCAGCCATCAGGCAAGGAACGCCGCAGGCCGCGGCGAGAAGCGGCGTTCTTCCAATCGAAATGACCAGATCGAACCGAACCAGAAGAGCGCCATCTACGAGAACCGGATTGCGCTCTATGCCGAAGTACTCGACTTTGACGCGGCCCAGGGCCTCAAGTTGCGAGAGACTGTCGACAAGATCGGCGGAAATGTGGTTGGAGATGACCGCGACGCGCAGAACGCCGTGAGTTTCTCGCGGCCGCGAGGGCGCCAAAGCCCTTTCGTCAAAACAATTCCTGAGGATCGCGATAGGCGCATCCCGGCCGAACGGGGTTCGGCTTATTCGCGCGACAACCTCTTCGGAGACCGCGAGCCCGAGCGAATACGCCATGCCGTCGAGCGGAGGGGCTTCAAGATGCGGTATGACGCCAAGAATTGCATGAACGCGGATTGCGCCAGGGGTCAGCGCGCGAAGAAAGTGGGCGCACGAAAGGTGGTTGGTTTGAACGATGTCGGGGTTGAAACCAACAATGGCGTTTGGGTCGCTCGCGTCGAACACGGGAATTCCCTGCTGTTCGATCGACCTTGAAAACTCACCTTTGAAGAATGTGAAGACCGCGACGTCGTGTCCGAGCGCCTGGATCGAAGTCGCCAATTCCGCCGTGAAGAGTTCCGACCCTGCGCGGCGCTCAAGATGATGATTGCCCAGCAGCGTCCGCATGATCCTCTCTGAGCCCGACTACGTCTGCTCCACGACCGCTTTGCCCGGCGCGGACGGCAGGAAGCCCCCGAGCAGACCCACCGCCGGCAGGAAGGCGCAGACGTGATAGACGAAGGTGAGGCTCGTTTTATCAGCCAGCATGCCAAGCAGCGCCGCGCCAACGCCCCCTAAGCCGAACGACAGGCCGAAGAACAATCCCGCCACGGCTCCGACATTGCCGGGGGTCAATTCCTGCGCATAGACGATCATCGCCGAGAAGGCCGACGAGATGATGAGCCCGATCGCGATTGAATTGATCACTGTGCCGACAAGCCCGAGATGGGGCAGCAGCAGAGTGAAGGGTAGGACGCCAAGGATCGAGCCCCAGATCACAAATTTCGCGCCAAACCGGTCGACCAGCGGCCCGCCGAGGAACGTGCCTGCGGCGACGGAGGCGAGGAATACGAACAGCAGCACCTGCGAGCTCTGAATCGACACGCCAAAAGTCTGGATCAGATAGAACGTGTAGTAGCTGTTGAGGCTCGAAAGGTAGAGAACCTTCGAGAACAGCATCACAACCAGCACAAAGAGGGTGCGCACAACAACTGGCCGCGGATGGGCCGGGCGGGCCGCCACGGCGGCCTTGCGAGGCTGGGCGCGAACGGCGGCATACCAACGGCTCACGCCGGTCAGAATGATTACCGCCGCCAACGCGAGCAGCGTGAAGATCAGCACCGAGTGCTGCCCGAAGGGCACGACGATGAAAGCCGCGAGCAGCGGGCCAAGGGATTGCCCAAAGTTCCCGCCGACCTGGAACAGGCTCTGCGCGAAGCCGTGGCGGCCGCCCGAGGCCGCGCGGGCGACGCGTGACGCCTCGGGGTGGAATACAGCGCTCCCGACGCCGACGACCGCCACCGACAACAGAATCAACAGGTAGGAATCGGCGAAAGCGAGCAGCACCAAGCCGACTAGCGTAAACGCCATGCCGGCTGGCAGGATGAAATTCAGCGGGCGCTTGTCCAGGCCCATCCCGATCAGCGGCTGAAGGAAGGAGGCGGTGAGCTGGAAGACGAAAGTAATGAGGCCGACCTGGAAGAAGCTCAGCGCGAACCTCTCATGGAAGACCGGATAAAGCGCCGGCGCCAGCGATTGCATCACGTCGTTGAGCATATGCGAGGCGCTGAGCGCGATCAGCACGCCGACTGTCGCGGTTTGGGCGCTCCGGCGTGTCGCGGCGGAGCCCTCAGCGTATGTCGGCGCAGTCGTCACGGATTTGTCCCCGGGCGGCGCGTTTCGATTGACGCGCCATCCTAAAAAAATCAGGCCGCCAAAGCGGCCTTTATGTCAGGTGTGCGTCACATATGGGCGCTTCGGCCCCTCATTGTCAATTCGAGGACGGTGATTCCTCGCTCAAAAGGCTGTTACATTCGTTTACTTCGGCGCCAGCACCATGGTCATCTGGCGGCCTTCCATCAACGGTTCAGCCTCCACCTTGGCGATCGGGGCGGTTTCCGTCCTCACCCGTTGCAGAAGTTTGTAACCGATGTCCTGGTGCGCCATTTCGCGGCCGCGAAAGCGCAGCGTCACCTTGACCTTGTCGCCTTCGTCGAAGAAGCGCTTCACCGAGCGCATCTTCACTTCGTAGTCGTGATCGTCGATCCCCGGCCTCAGCTTGATCTCCTTGACCTCGACCACCTTCTGGCGCTTGCGCGCCTCGGACGACTTTTTCTGCTCGAGAAAGCGGTACTTGCCGAAATCGAGGATCTTGCAGACTGGCGGGGTGGCGTTGGGGACGATTTCGACCAGATCGAGCGAAGCCTCGTCGGCGAGCTGCTGGGCGTCTGAGAGATTGACGACGCCGCGATTTTGCCCCTCGGCGTCAATAAGTTGGACTTGAATAGCGCGAATATCGCGATTGGTGCGCGGCCCGCCCTTCTCCGGTGCCGCGGTTGCTTTCATAGGTCGACGAATGGCCACTCTCCTGTTGTTGGCGTTTGAGGCGCGCCGCTATGAGGACGCACGCAACCTCTCCGTTCAGAGCCATGAGCCCTGCGGACGCTTAGAGATGGGTCAGAAAGGGCGGGAAGTCAATCGCCGTGGGGGCCTTGGCCCGGGTTAACGACGCCCGACCGCGCGGCGGACGCCCATTCCGCCAAGCGCCGTTGCGCGGACCCCATCTTAGGTGAACGAATTAACTCCGTATCGCTGTAGTCTTCGTCATGCGGCGGCGATCTCCGGCCGCTCCGCCCGCTGGAATCGGCGGTCAGGAAATCTTCGGCACGCCGTCCTGCCGCCAGGGCGGCGTCAGCCCGTGCCAATGGATCAGGCTCGGTTCGCCGATCCCGTTTTCGACCCGGGCGCGGAAAGGCTTGCCGACCTCGGTCGTCATGCCAAAGGTCCCGTTCGGCTGTTTGATGCCGTAGACCGAGGCCGTCTTGCCGTTCACCTCGATATCGCGCCGCTCGAGGCGCAGAAGCTGCGGCGCCGTCTGTCGAGTTTTGGGCGCGGGCGGGGATCGGGGGCGCGGCCAAGCCTCAACGCCGCCCGCAAGAAGCGCGCGTCGGGACAGCATGGGACGCCTCCTCATGAGGACTAGCCGCGCGGCGTTTTGGCGCCCGTCGCGCGACCTGCGGCGGCGAACCAGCGCGGTCGGCGCGGCTCGAGCCAATCGAGCGCGCGATCGCGCGCTCGCCGCAACGGCGGGATGTCGTCGGCCAAAAGCATAAGCCCAAGCGGAAACATCCAGAGGCCGAAAACCGGCAGGATGGCGAGGCACCCGCCAATCATCAACAGGACCCCGGCCGGAATGCGCGCCCAGCGCGAGGCGGGTTTTCTCAGCCAGCGGGTTACGGCCTGCATTCGGCTTGGCAGCCGACGGAGGAGCCTTCTCAGCCGTCGCTCGGGGGCGGCGTAACCGATATCATCGGAACAGGTCATGGATTGCGGGCGCAAGTCCGCGAGATAGGCAGCCTCGCCAGGACTCGCAATCCGTACTTTTCCCTATCCCGCGACCAGCCTGAGGGACTGTCAGGCGCGCTCGACCGCTTTGGCCGCAGCATCGAGCGCGTCGACGATCGCCTGGATCTGCTCAGGCGTCGCGGCGCGGCCGCGCAGGCGCAGCTGAAGCGCGGCGCGCAGATTGAGCATCGCCCGCCTGACCGAGATGAAGCCCGCGAAGCGCGAGTCGCTATCGCCGAAGCGGGCGAAGATCGCGTCGATCTGGGCTTTGTTGTCGGCGAGGACTTTCTCGCCCTCCGGGGTCAGCCCGTAGAGCTTGCGGCCCTGGGGGTCCTGGCTCGCTTGGGCGTAGCCCATCTCTTCGAGCATGGTCAGCGTCGGATAGACGACGCCCGGGCTTGGCGAATAGTCGCCCCCGACCCTCTCGCCGAGCTCCTTGATGATCTCGTAGCCATAGCGCGGCTTTTCGGCGATCAGCGCCAGGATCACGAGCCTCAGCTCGCCGCCGTCAAACATGCGGCCTTCCCGGCCGCCCCCGGCGGCGCCGCGGGAACGCCAGCCGCGAAACGGCCCGCGTCCGAAGCCATGGTGGCCGGGGCCGCCGTGGCTGTGGTGCACATGATCGTCAAAATGACGATGGAACATTGTTGGTCTCCTTCTTTTAAGACATGTCACGATATGTCGTGCACAAAGATATATCTTACCGCGAGGTGCGCAAGGGGGCGGGGCAGAAATTTTCTCACCGCTCGGCGCAGCGCCGCCTTACCGCACGCCGCGGGTGGCGCTAGAAGGGAGGGGCCGCGCGTCCCGCGCTCGGCCTAGGGACCGCGGCACACAGGCGCTCGACTTCGTCCTCCCTTTGCGATATGAGCCGCGCCTCAACTGAAAACAGCGCGCCGAAGCGCTTCGCTTGGGGCTCCGCCCTGGCGTCACGGCAGGAGTTAGTCACAGTGAATATCATTCAGCAGATCGAGGCCGAGCACGCAGCCCAATTGCCCGGCGCCAAGATACCGCCGTTCCAGCCCGGCGATACGGTCATCGTCAATGTGAAGGTCGCGGAAGGCGAGCGCACGCGCGTTCAGGCCTATGAAGGCGTTTGCATTGCGCGCAGCGGCGGCGGGCTCAACGAGAACTTCACCGTGCGCAAGATCTCCTACGGCGAGGGCGTCGAGCGCGTTTTTCCCGTCTATTCGCCGATGATCGATTCGGTCAAAGTCGTGCGGCGCGGCAAGGTCAGGCGCGCCAAACTCTATTACCTGCGCGATCGCCGCGGCAAGTCGGCCCGCATCGCCGAGCGGGTGGAAGCCCCCGGCGCCAAGGCTGCAGCGGCGGCCGCGGCCAAGGCGTCCCCCAAGGAATAAAGCCGGCCGCGAATTCCGTGTCGCGAACACCCAAAGCCGGCGGCGATCCCGCCGGCTTTTTTGTCTGCGCTTCATGATGACCGCGTGGGCGGAACTCGACCTCGGCGAGAGCCCGCCGGAGATGGTGGTCGACGTGCTGGCGCCGGTCGCGGTCGATACGGCCTATAGCTACCGCGCGCCCGCGGGCCTCAAGCTCGAGCCCGGCGCCTTCGTGCGCATGCCACTCGGCGCCCGCCTCGCGACTGGCGTAGTATGGGCGGCGCGCGCCGCTGGGGGCGACAACCTCAGGCCCATCGCCGAGGTCCTCGACTGGCCGCCGCTCAACGCGCCGTTGCGCGATTTCATCGATTGGGCGGCGCGCTGGACATTGGCCCCGCGGGGCATGCTGCTGCGCATGGCGATCCGCGCCGGCGAAGTCGCCGAGCCGCCCGCGCCGAAGTTCGGCCTCGTCGCCACCGGCAAGGCGCCGACGCGCATGACGGAGGCGCGCGCGCGCGTCCTGGCGGTGCTTGCTGAGGCTAGCGCTCCGACGCCCAAAGCTGCGCTCGCCGCCCGCGCGGGCTCATCGACCAGCGTCATCGACGGCCTTGTCGCCGACGGAGCGCTCGGCGCCGTCGCGCTCCCGCCGGAACGCGGCGCGGCGGCGCTCGACCCCGACTTCCGCTCCGTGCGCCTCAACGCCGATCAGCGCGCCGCGGCCGATGATCTCATGCGCCTCGTCGCCGACCACGCCTTCTCGACCACCCTGCTCGAGGGCGTGACCGGATCGGGCAAGACCGAGGTTTATTTCGAGGCGGTCGCCGAAGCGCTGCGGCAAAAGCGCCAGGCGCTCGTGCTCTTGCCGGAGATTGCGCTCACCGCGCAGTTTCTCGATCGGTTCGCGGCTCGTTTCGGCGCAAGACCGGCCGAATGGCATTCCGGCCTGACGGAGCGCCAACGCGAACGCATCTGGACGGCGGTCGCGGGCGGCGAGGCGCCGGTCATTGTCGGCGCGCGCTCGGCTTTGTTTCTGCCATTCGCCGACCTCGGTCTCATCGTCGTCGACGAGGAGCACGAGGGCGCCTACAAGCAGGAAGAGGGCGTCATCTACAGCGCGCGCGACATGGCCGTCGTGCGCGCGCGGTTCGAGAAAGCGCCGATCGTGCTGGCCTCCGCGACGCCGGCGATCGAAACCCGGTTCAACGCCGCAAGCGGACGCTATCGGTGGCTCCAGCTTCCCTCGCGCTTCGGACCGGCGCGGCTGCCCGACATCGCCTTGGTCGACCTCAAGCGCGAGGGTCCGCCGCGCGGCCGATGGCTGTCGCAGCGCGCAGTCGCCTGTGTCGAGGAGGCCAGGAGCCGGGGCGAGCAGGCGATGCTGTTCCTCAACCGGCGCGGCTACGCGCCGCTGACCCTATGCCGCACCTGCGGACATCGCTTCGAATGCCCCAATTGCGCCGCCTGGCTGGTCGAGCACCGATTTCGCGCCGCGCTCGTTTGCCATCATTGCGGCCATGTCGAGAGCCGGCCTCAAGTTTGCCCGCAGTGCCACGAAGCCGATACGCTCACCGCTTGCGGGCCGGGCGTCGAGCGCCTGGCCGAGGAGGCGGAAGCCCTCTTTCCCGACATACGCACGTTGGTTCTGTCATCCGATACGCCGGGCGGGATCGAGACATTGCGCGGTCAACTCGATTCCGCGGCGAAGGGCGCCTACGACCTCATCATCGGCACGCAGCTTGTCGCCAAGGGGCACAACTTCCCGCTTCTGACCTTCGTCTGCATCGTCGACGCCGACGTCGGCCTCGCCAACGCCGATCCGCGCGCGGCCGAGCGCACATTCCAGCTCCTGCGCCAGGCGACCGGACGCGCCGGGCGCGGCGACAGGCTGGGGCGGGCTTTGTTGCAGACCTGGCAGCCGGAGCATCCCGTCATTGCAGCGCTCATGTCCGGCGACGCCGAGCGGTTCTACCGGGAAGAAACCGAGCAGCGGCGGCTCGGCGGCCTGCCGCCGTTCGGGCGCCTGGCGGCGGTCATTGTCTCGGCTGAGGACCGTGGCGCAGCGGAGGCGCACGCCCGCGCGCTGGCGCGCGCCGCCCATCACCTCCCCGCGGCCAAGAACTGGCGCGTCGCGCCGCTCGGCGGACAGCCGCGAGATAACGAGATCGTAGTGCTGGGTCCGGCCGAGGCGCCGATTGCGGTGCTGCGCAAACGCCACCGTTTCCGCCTCGCCGCCAAGGCGCCGCGATCGGCCGACCTGCAGGGTTTCCTGCGCGCCATGCTGGCTGCGGCGCCGCAGGCGCGCGGAGGCGTTCGGGTTACGATCGACGTCGATCCGCAGAGCTTTCTCTAGGGCGGAACCGCCGCGACCAAAGGCGGCGACGTGCGGATCTGTTCAAACGCCGGACATACTCGCCGGCTGTTCGGAGACCTCATAGGTCCAGACCCGAAACGACTTCAGGACATGGGGTCCGAACGAGTTGATGAGCGGGATGTCGGCTGCATCCCGGCCTCGGGCGACCACGATCCTGCCGATCCGGGGAATGTTGTTTCGGGGATCGAAGGTCCACCATGACCCGTCGAGGAACACCTCGATCCAGGCGCTGAAGTCCATCGGATCGACCACCGGCACGCCGATGTCGCCGAGATGGCCGTTGATGTAGCGCGCCGGAATGTTGAGGCATCGGCAAAGCGTCACCGCGAGATGCGCGAAATCGCGGCAGACTCCGATCCGCTCTTCGTAAGCGTCGAACGCGCTTCTCGTCGAACGCGCCTGCTGATAATCAAATTTGATGTGCTGATGGACGAAATCGCACACCGCCTGCACGCGCCGCCAGCCGGGCGGAGTTTGACCGAACAAATCCCAAGCGGTCTGGCTGAGCTTGTCGGTCTCGCAATATCGGCTGCCCATCAGAAAGAGCAGGCAGTCGTCCGGCAGGTCCGCGACGGGGACTTCACGTGCGGCAAAGTTCGCCGGGTCAATCTCGCCATTGTCTTCGATCGTAGCGTCGCCCCAAATGGCGAAGTCGCCGGCAGGCGCGACCAGTCTGCGGCAACGATTGCCGAAAGTGTCGATGTAGGTCGTCGTGGGAATGATCGGCGTCGTAAAGACCTTCTCGGCGACCCGGATGTCGGCCTTCCGATCTTCGTTCACTGAGAGCAGACAAACCATCGGGGTCGGCCGCGGGCAATTGACCGCGATCTCATAACCGTAACGGATCAGCATCGGTCGCAGCTCCTGATGCGTCTCCGAGACGCGATGAACGAGCAGAGACTCCTCGGCGTCAACCTCGAACGACTGATGTCATGATGAAGACAGTCGGCGCGAGCGCCGCGCCGACCGTCCATCTTCGTATTCGGCTTTGCGTTATCGGGCGATCAGTAGTCCATCCCGCCCATGCCGCCCATGCCGCCGCCGCCCGGCATCGCCGGAGCATCGGCCTTGGGCCGCTCGGCGATCATGGCTTCGGTCGTGATCATGAGCCCGGCGATCGAAGCCGCGTCCTGCAGCGCGACCCGCACCACCTTCGCCGGATCGACGATGCCGGCGTTCAGCATGTCGACATATTGCTCGGTCTGGGCGTCGAAGCCGAAGGTTTGCGACTTGTTCTCGAGGACCTTGCCGACGACGATCGAACCTTCCACGCCCGAATTCTCGGCGATCTGCCGGATCGGGGCTTCGAGCGCCCGGAGCACGATGTTGATGCCGGACTGGACGTCTTCGACCTCGTTGGTGAGCTTGCCGATCGCCGCCTTGGCGCGCAACAGCGCGACGCCGCCGCCGGAAACGATGCCCTCTTCGACCGCAGCCTTGGTCGCATGCATGGCGTCGTCAACGCGATCCTTCTTCTCCTTGACCTCGACCTCGGTCGAGCCGCCAACGCGGATGATCGCCACTCCGCCCGCAAGCTTCGCCAGACGCTCCTGAAGCTTCTCCTTGTCGTAGTCGGAGGTCGTGTCTTCGACCTGCGCCTTGATCTGGGCGATCCGGCCCTCGATGTCGGCTTTCTTGCCGCCGCCGTCGATGATCGTGGTGTTTTCCTTCTCGATGCGGACGCGCTTGGCCTTGCCGAGCATCTGCAGGGTGACGTTCTCGAGCTTGATGCCAAGGTCCTCGGCGATCATCGTGCCAGCGGTGAGGATCGCGATGTCCTCGAGCATGGCCTTGCGGCGATCACCGAACCCTGGCGCCTTCACCGCCGCGACCTTCAGGCCGCCGCGCAGCTTGTTGACGACCAAAGTCGCGAGCGCCTCGCCTTCGATGTCCTCGGCAATGATGAGCAGAGGCTTGCCGGCTTGCACGACCGCTTCGAGGACGGGCAGCATGGGCTGGAGCGAGGAGAGCTTCTTCTCGTGGATGAGAATGTACGGGTCCTCGAGTTCGGCGACCATCTTCTCCGCATTGGTGACGAAATAGGGGGAGAGATAGCCGCGGTCGAACTGCATGCCCTCGACGACATCGAGCTCGGTCTCGGCGGTCTTGGCTTCCTCGACCGTGATCACGCCCTCGTTGCCGACCTTCTTCATTGCATCGGATATCATTTTGCCGATCGTCTTGTCGCCGTTGGCGGCGATGGTGCCGATCTGCGCGATCTCGTCCGACGACTGCACCTTCTTGGCGCGCTTTTCGATGTCCTTGACGACCGCGGTCACCGCGATGTCGATGCCGCGCTTGAGATCCATCGGGTTCATGCCGGCGGCGACCAGCTTGAGGCCCTCCCTCATGATCGAGGCGGCGAGCACCGTGGCGGTGGTGGTGCCGTCGCCGGCAAGATCATTGGTCTTGGAAGCGACCTCGCGCACCATCTGTGCGCCCATGTTCTCGAACTTGTCGGAAAGCTCGATTTCCTTGGCGACGGTCACGCCATCCTTGGTGATGCGCGGCGCCCCATAGGACTTTTCCAGAATGACATTGCGGCCCTTCGGGCCCAGCGTCACCCTTACGGCGTTGTTGAGGGTTTCGACCCCGCGGAGCATTCTGTCGCGCGCGTCGGAAGAGAAACGTACATCTTTGGCTGACATGAGTTTGGATCCTTCAATTCTGGAAAGAAATTTTGTTTAAGCGGCTTTCTTCTTGACGGCGGGCGCGCCTTCAATGACGCCCATGACGTCGGTCTCCTTCATGATCAGGAGCTCCTCGCCGTCGATCTTGACCTCCGTGCCCGACCACTTGCCGAACAAGACCCGCTCGCCCGGCTTGAGTTCGATAGGGGTGATCTTGCCGCTCTCATCGCGGCCGCCGGGGCCGACCGCGACGACCTCGCCCTCTTGCGGCTTTTCCTTGACGGTGTCGGGAATGATGATGCCGCCCTTCGTCTTGTCCTCGCCTTCGATGCGGCGGACGACGACGCGGTCGTGTAACGGACGAAATTTCATGAGCGTTTCCTTCAGTCGAGCTGCGGCGCCGGCCTGGCATCATGCCCTAGCTCCTGGCGGCAGTCTGTCGACAACCTATACATAGCAACCATTGGCACTCACCACAAGGGAGTGCTAACAGACGAACGAAGCATGGAAATCAGACGGATGGTCGCAAATCCCGACCGCAAAAGCCGGTAGGCCCAATCTCCCGTGTCGCGATCCCGTCGATCATGACGGCGCGGGGCGTTCCCGTCGGCGGGGCGCTCCTCGCCTTTTGGGCGTCGTCTGTGAGCCTTGCGCGTTCGGTCTGCGCGAAGCTTTCCGCGTCCTCTCTGAACTCGAAGCTCACGACGGTCTCGTGGTCATCGATGATCACGGTGACTGCGTAAGCGGTCGTCCCCGTCGGATCGTTTCGCGGTGTTATTTTGATGCTGAATGACATTCGCTATTTCCGTGCTTTCGGGCCGGCGTAGCACGGGCATGAGGGTGAATGAGGGCAGATCCCGGCTTGCGCGAAGAACGCCAGAACGCCCGGTTGCGGTTCCATGTTGAAGCGCAAGTCGCCGCAGAGACGCCACGCTTTCGCGGGCCCGGCCGCCTCCGCGAGCCCCGAGGAGGTTCTAAGCCGCTGAAAATATTGGCGCGCGCAACTTTATGCGGGCGCGGTCACGCGATCTGCATGCCGTCTTCATAGCGTGCATGGGCGGAGCGCATGGTCACCAATTCCTCGGCGGCGGTCGGATGCACGGCGATGGTCGCGTCGAAGTCGGCCTTGGTCGCGCCCATGGTCATCGCGACAGCGACGAGCTGAATCATCTCGGCCGCGTCGCTTCCAAGGATATGCGCGCCGACGAGGCGCTCCGTGGGGCCCTCGACGACAAGCTTCATGAGCGTACGCTCGGAGCCGCCCGACACCGTCGCCTTCAGAGGACGGAAATTGGTCTTGTAGATGTGGACCTTGGAAAACCGCTCGAGGGCCTCGCTTTCCGTCAATCCGACCGCGCTCAATTCCGGCGTGCCGAACACTGTGCTCCCGATCGTGTCATAGCGGATCGGCGCCGCGCCAGGCCCGAACAGCCGATCAGCCAGCGTATGCCCCTCGCGAATGGCGACCGGGGTGAGGTCGACGCGGTGGGTGGCGTCGCCGATGGCGTGGATCGACGGCACGTTGCTGGTCAAATTCTCATCGACCTTCACCGCCCCATGCTCGGCGCTGAGTTCGACCCCGGCCGCTTCGAGGCCAAGGCCCTGCGTGTTGGGATTACGACCAGTCGCGAACAGCGCCTGATCGGCTTCGACGACCAAGCCGTCGGACAGCGTCACACCCAACGACCCGTTGAACTTTTTTTTGATCGAAGTCGGCAAGCAGCCAAACCGAAAGACAATTCCGGCTTTGACCATCGCGTCGCGCATGCCGTTGCGCATGTCCTCGTCGAAGCCGCGCAAGAGGTTGGGCCCGCGCATGACCATCGTCACCTGCGAGCCCAGGCGCTGAAACAGCGAAGCGAACTCGACCGCGATATAGCCGCCGCCGACCACGAGAAGGCGGCGCGGAAAGACGGGCAGATCGAAGACCTCGTTCGAGGTGATCGCGTGCTCAACTCCCTCGACGCCGCTTGGCGTCACGGGACGCGAGCCGCAGGCGATGAGGATATGGCGGGCGGAGACCTCGCGCCCGTCGGCAAGCCTCACCCGCTGCGGGTCGACGACGGTCGCCCGCTGTTCGGCCAGTTTGGCGCCCGACCGCGCCAAATTCTCGCGGTAGGCGTCGGACAGCCGGCCGATCTCCTTGTCCTTGGCCTTGACAAGAGTCGGCCAATCGAAGGTCGGCTCGCCGACGTTCCAGCCAAACCCAGCCGCGTCGCGGAAGTCGTCGGCGAAGCGGCTGGCGAACACATAGATCTTCTTCGGCACGCAGCCGCGGATGACGCAAGTGCCGCCGATGCGGCTTTCTTCGGCCACCAACGTTGTCGCGCCATGACCGGCGGCGATGCGCGCCGCCCGTACGCCGCCCGATCCCGCGCCGATCACGAAGAAATCGACGTCGAACGCCATCGCTTAGCCTCTATGCCCCAGCCGAGACGAAACACGCCAGACTAGAAATCGACGCCCTTCTTCTTCATCTCCGCGCGGGCGCGCTCAAGGATGTCGGTCGACAGCTTGTCGCGCCAGACTGCAGTGACGTCCCCAAGCTTCTGAAGGAAGATCGGGGTGACTTCGACATATTTCTTGCCCGCGGGACTATCAAAGAAGGCCGCGACCTGGACGATGTCCTGCTCGGACATTTGCGAAGCGAGCAGGCTCGCCGCCTCGCTGTAGGTCTGTTTCGCGGTCTGATCGAATTCGGGCTGAATCGCCTTCAGAGTCACGCGCAGCGAGTCCCTGATTTCAGGCCGAGTCCTGGTGACGTTTGTTTCGAGCTCCTGCATCATGCCGGGAACGACGATCGCGATCGACTGCTTGAGTCCGATCGTGTTCGAGAATCTTGTCCGCGGCGGCGAGGGCCGCAGGCGACGGCGCCGCGGGCGCGGAAGACGTCGCCGCAGGGGGCGTCGCCGGAGGGGCCGCGGGCGGGGTGGTCTCGGCCGCCTTTGCCGATACGCTCAAGACTGCGAACATGAAGAGGGCGAGACGGCCTTTGGCGATTCCGGCGCGGGCGGACATGAATGACTCCTGGAGGTTCGACCCTGATTTTAGTCCGGGTCGCCAAGGATTTCGACGCCCTCGGCGCCGGCGATGATCGCGGCGCGCGCAAGGCCAATGAAAAGCCCGTGTTCGACGACGCCGGGAATCGGCGACAAGATCTCGCTCAACCGCTCTGGTTCGGCGATCGCGCCGAGCGAGCAGTCAAGAATATAATGTCCGCCGTCGGTGACGAAAGGCGTAGAGTCCCCGCGCAGACGGATCGGCCCAGCCAGCCCGAGCTGCACGAAGGCGCGTTCGATATGCCGCCGGGTCGCCGCAAGCCCGAACGGAACGACCTCGATCGGCAACGGAAAGGCGCCGAGCCGAGGCGTGAGTTTGGTCGAGTCGGCGATGACAACCATTCGCTTCGACGCGGCGGCGACGATCTTCTCGCGCAACAACGCCCCGCCGCCGCCCTTGATCAGTCGAAGCTTGGGATCGACCTGGTCGGCGCCGTCGACGGTCAGATCGAGCTCGAAGATCTCGTCCAAAGAGGTAAGCGGAATGCCGAGCGTCCTTGCTTGGGCCTCGGTCCCTTCGGAGGTGGCGACGCAGCGAATCTCAAGGCCGGCGGCGACGCGCTTCCCGACGAGATCAACGAAGTGGCGGGCGGTCGAGCCGCTGCCGAGGCCAAGCTTCATGCCGGGCGCCACCAATTTGAGCGCCCGCTCGGCAGCCTCCAGCTTTCGTTGGTCCTTTTCCTCGGCGGCGGCCATTGCGCTCATTCGCTCTCGTTCGCTCAACGCCGCGCCCGGCGGCCTCGCGTGCTTGAGACGACGAGCGACTGGGTCGCGGAAGACTGGCTTACGGGGTGCCGCGAGGGAAGGCAAATCGCTCACATTTGGGTTCGGCTTGCGGGGGCTTACCTCCGCGAGGCGTCGATCACGTCCTCGAACGTGCGCAGGCCGGTAGTCGGAGCGTTGACGAGAACCGCCATGTTGCCCGGCTTGTGCTGATTCTTCCACATCTTGGTGTGCGCGAGGGGAATTTGCGTCCAGGGAAAGACCTCGGACATGCAAGGGTCGATCCGCCGGTCGATGACGAACTTGTTGGCCGCCGAGGCCTGCTTGAGGTTGGCGAAATGCGAGCCCTGGATCCGTTTCTGCCGCATCCAGACAAAACGGGCGTCGAAGGTAATGTTGAAGCCGGTTGTGCCTGCGCAGAACACCACCATGCCGCCCCGTTTCACCACAAAGCACGACACCGGGAAAGTCTGCTCGCCCGGATGTTCGAAAACCGTGTCGACGTCCTTCTTCTCGGTGACGTTCCAGATCGCCTTCCCGAACTTTCGCGCCTCCGCCATGTAGGCGGTGTAGTCGGGCGAATTGACCTTCGGCAGTTGGCCCCAGCAATTGTAGTCCTTGCGATTGATGACGCCCTTGGCGCCAAGCGACATCACATACTCGCGCTTCGTTTCGTCCGAGATGACGCCGATGGCGTTCGCGCCAGCCGCCGCGCAGAGCTGGACTCCGAAAACGCCCAGGCCCCCCGATGCGCCCCAGACCAACACATTGTCGCCGGGCTTCAGCCTATGCGGCTCGTGCCCGAACAGCATGCGATAGGCGGTGGCGAGGGTCAGCGTATAGGAGGCCGCCTCCTCCCAGGTCAGGTGCTTGGGGCGGACCATCAGCTGTCGGTCCTGGACGCGGCAGAACTGGGCGAATGAGCCGTCTGGGGTCTCGTAGCCCCAGATGCGCTGCGAGGCAGAGAACATCGGGTCGCCGCCGTTGCATTCCTCGTCGTCGCCGTCGTCCTGATTGCAATGAACCACGACCTCGTCGCCGACCTTCCATCGCTTGACCTTGGAGCCGATCGCCCAGACAATCCCGGACGCATCGGACCCAGCGATATGATAGGGATTTTTGTGCACGTCGAGCGTCGAGACCGGCTCGCCGAGCGCCGCCCAGACGCCATTGTAGTTGACGCCGGCCGCCATCACCAGGACCAGCACGTCATGGCTGTCCAGGGCCCATGTCGGCACGACCTCGACCTGCATTGATTGTTCCGGCGGTCCATGCCGGTCCTTGCGCACGACCCAGGCGTACATCGACGCTGGCACGTGACCAAGCGGCGGAATCTCGCCGATTTCGTAGAGATCCTTGTTCTGCGCCGCAGCAAGCGACTCGGCGCCCATGGGGCGAGTGTTCATGGCTCCCTCAGAGGGCTCCCGCGGTGCGGCTGGAACTGGAATTGATTCTTCTATTGCGGCGCACAATCAACCATTGCGCTTGAACGCGCGAAAATCAATCGGACTTTGGTCAACGATTTCACTGAGATGCAATGTAATTTACGCCCCGGCAGGAAATGAAGCGTAAGCAAGACAGATCGGCTGCGGGCAATTCGGCGGCCGGGGCGGGACAAGGACCTGCGATATGTCGAGCTGGCCGTTGTTGCAATTCGTCGAGGACCTGGAAGGTTTCGACTTCGCAGCCTTCCTGCTGGGCCTAGCTGTTGTGTTTTTTTCTGTCGGCTTTGCGATCGACTACATTGTCGGGCGCTTCGGAATGGGCCCGTACTGGAACGGCTTCTATGCGCTGCTGGGCGCCTACGCAGGCCTGTGCGCGCGCGCCTGGTGGCTTCGACCTTACTCCGGCTTCGACCCATATTTGACAACCGTTGCAGTCGCCGCCGGGTTGCTCGCGACAGTTGTGATGGCAAGCGCGGTCGCCAAACGCTAAACTTGGCAAGGTCTGGGAGGCGCGGCGCTGAAACCGACCGCGTATAAGCGCTCAGGCTTGGCGACCTGCCGCGAACCGCGATGGCCGTCATCGTGCGAGACTGTGGCGTCGCGCAGTTTTCTCTGAGATTGTGCCCCGCACAATTCTTTTGGCGCGGCCGGAGGAGACACCGGCCGAATCGCCTATAGCGAGCAAATCATGGCGCAGGCGAACGAGCAACCGACGGCGGCGCGCCGCGACAAGCCCTGGATCTTCCGCACCTATGCCGGCCATTCGACTGCGCGGGAGTCCAATCACCTTTACCGGCAGAACCTGGCCAAGGGACAGACCGGACTTTCGATCGCCTTCGATCTGCCGACCCAGACCGGTCTCGACAGCGACCACCCGCTCGCCCGGGGCGAAGTCGGCAAGGTCGGCGTCGCGATCTCACACATTGGCGACATGCGCGCGCTGTTTAAGGACATCCCGCTCGCTTCGATGAACACGTCGATGACCATCAACGCGACAGCGCCATGGCTGATGGCGCTCTATATCGCGGTCGCCGGCGAGCAAGGCGCGCCACGCGCCGAGCTCCAGGGCACGACCCAGAACGACATCGTCAAGGAATATCTGGCGCGCGGCGCCTATGTGTTTCCACCCGAGCCCTCGCTCCGCCTGACCCAGGACCTGATCCTGTTTTGCGCCCGCGAGACGCCGAAGTGGAACCCAATCAACGTCTGCTCCTACCACCTGCAGGAAGCGGGCGCGACGCCGGTGCAGGAACTCAGCTACGCGCTGACGACGGCGATCGCCGTGCTGGACAGAGTGCGCCAATCCGGCGAGGTCGATGAGGCGGCCTTCGCGGAGGTCGTCGGCCGGATTTCGTTCTTCGTCAACGCCGGCATGCGCTTCGTGACCGAGCTCGCCAAGATGCGCGCCTTCGTCGAATTGTGGGACGAGATCACCCGTGACCGCTTCGGCGTGCAGGATCCTTCCAAGCGCCGCTTTCGCTATGGGGTGCAAGTCAACTCGCTCGGACTGACCGAGCAGCAGCCGGAAAATAACACCTACCGCATCCTCATCGAAATGCTGTCGGTGGTGCTGTCGCGCGGAGCCCGCGCGCGGGCGGTGCAATTGCCGGCCTGGAACGAGGCGCTGGGCCTGCCGCGGCCATTCGACCAACAATGGTCCCTGCGTCTGCAGCAGATCATGGCCTACGAGACGGACCTGCTCGAATTCGGTGACATTTTTGACGGGAGTACGGAAGTCGCCGCCCTCGTCCAACAGCTAAAGGCCGAAGCGCTCGCCGAACTCGCCTCGATCGACGCCATCGGCGGCGTGGTCCGGGCGATCGAATCCGGCGCCATCAAGGCCCGGCTGGTGGCGTCCAATACGCGCCGGCTCGAGGCGATCGAGCGCGGGGAGCAGATCGTCGTCGGGGTCAACGCCTTCGCCAATTCCGAGCCCTCGCCGCTGACCGCCGGCGAAACCTCGATCCTGGTTCCCTCGCCCGAAGCCGAGGCGGAACAGGTTGCGGCGCTCGCCGCCTGGCGGGCGAGCCGCGATCCCGAGCGGGTGCGCGAGGCGCTGCGGGCTTTGCGCGAGGCTGCGGTCAGCGGCGCCAATATCATGGCCCCGTCAATCGAGGCCGCCAAGGCTGGCGTCACGACCGGCGAATGGGGCGATGCGCTCCGGGCTGAATTCGGCGAGTTCCGCGCGCCGACCGGCGTTTCGCCCAAGGCCCGGCAAGAGGGCGCCGATCTTGACGCGCTGCGCGGCGAGGTCGAACGGGTGTCGCTGAAGCTCGGGCGCCGGACCAAGTTTCTCATCGGCAAGCCGGGCCTCGACGGCCACTCGAACGGGGCCGAGCAGATCGCGGCGCGCGCCACGGACGCCGGCATGGAGGTGGTCTACGACGGCATCCGCTTCACCTCGGCAGAGATCACCGAACGGGCCAAAGCCGGGGTCCATTGCGTGGGCCTGTCGATCCTGTCCGGCTCGCATGTCGCGCTGACCGAGGAGGTGCTGACCAGTCTCCGTGCGGCCGGCCTTGGCCGGATCCCGGTGGTCGTGGGCGGCATCATTCCGCCCGCGGACGCGGAGCGGCTGAAGGCGGCCGGCGTCGCTGCAGTCTATACGCCCAAGGACTTCGCGATCAACGGCATCCTCGCCGCGATCGTCCACGAGGTCGAAGCGCGCTTTGACGCGGAGCAGACAGCCGGGCGCGAGGCGGCTCCCAAGCTCGCGATACAACCGGAGCGAGAATTCCGTCCAAGCAAAACAAAATAAAACCGTCTAAATCCAAGCAAAATAACTTGGAATTGCTTGGTTTTATTTGGATTTATTCGTCCGAATCGGGGTTTTTCAGAGGGTTACGAGCGAAAAAATAAAAAACAATCGCCTCCGTCTCAACTCGCGTCTCGGGTTGCAGCCAAGCGTCGATCTGAGCCCCTTTTTTGGAGGCGGCGGCCTGTATGCCCTGGCTTGATTCTGATGAATGGAAATTCATAGAAAGCACCCTATCACTTTGTTCCGAGTTTCGCAAGCTTTTTCGTCGCCCACGGCATTGCAAGGGCCTACGAGCCGAACTGTCGATTCGGAGGCGCGGCCCCAGGTCGGTTGGAACAATTTCGACCCAACCGAACACTGGTCGCGAGCAAGCCAATGTCGCGAGTCGACGTTGAGCGGACGTAGCAGACCGCGGCCTTGGACGCCTCAATTGGGCGGATTGCGCGCCTACCCGAGTCGCCTTGGGAAGGACCGGAGTCCGCGCCAGAGCCGCCATTCCATCGCGAGGGCGAAACGCTGAGCGCCACGGAGTAAAGTTACCCGCACGAACAATCTGCATGCCAACAAAGGGCCGCTTTTGCTCCCAGAAATCACGGCAGCGTCCGAACTCGGTCAGAGGCTCGTAGAGGCGCATTGCGCTTGCAGGGCGTGAGCCACCTTTATAAAGCCGCCGTTGACACTCACATTTTTGGGTAAGCCGCGAGTATTCGCTGAGATTGGTCTTCGAGAGCGCCTCTCAACTCTGGGTGCGTAAAAATATACAGTTCATTGTCCCGAATTCCGCGCATGGTCTTTTCTGCGATTTCGTCCGGCTCCCTACCTGAACGAACCAAAGCGGCAATCTGGGCTTCAGCATCGGCGGAAGTTTGTGTGCTTTGCCCGTAGCGTTCCGGACGATTACGCGCGCTACTGTCTATTCGGGTGCGAACAAATGAGCAGCAGACCATGCTAACACCAATTGGCGAGCCTGCGAGTTCCGCCGCGAGCGTTTCCGAAAGCGCTCTAACGCCGAACTTGGCGACGCTGTGAGGACCAACCCCGGGGGCGCACATAAATCCAGCCATTGAGGCCACCGACACGATGTGACCACCCTCGCCCTGCTTTTTAATTTGCGGCAGAAACGACTTAATGGCGTATATGTTGCTCATCAGCTCGACGCCGAGCACCCAATCCCAATCACCCAACGTGATGAGTTCCATTGGGCCCCCGGCAACGGCACCTGCATTGTTGCAAAGGAGGTGTACTTTCCCAAAAGCAGCTAAGGTTTCCGCTGCAGCCCGCTGGACAGAATTGTAATCGGCCACGTCGCATTCGACTCCTCTCGCGTCAATCCCGCTGCCCTGGAGTTCGGCTACGGCGGAGTTGAGGGCATCTGTTTCAATATCTGCCAACATCACCCGCATGTTCGCGCGACCAAAGGCGCGCGCAAGTGAAAGTCCGATGCCGCTGGCCGCACCGGTTACGAAAGCGACCTTATTATCGAATTCACGCATTTCTTGCCTCCTCGCTGGTTTTCACGAAAACCACCACCCGCTCACGACAAATCGTTGGAGAAGTTGAACCTTGCGCGGTTCCGAAGATGGAAGTTGGTCAACCAGCGACCGGCCGCGCTTAAGGTGCGCGCTGGCTTCGGCGGTGTTTAATGTCGCGGTCGCGCGCTGCGAGGCCAAAAGATAGTATTCGACCGCATCGAAGATCATGCCGCCCTCAGAGCAATGCTGTGCAAGTAGCTCTGGCTGAGTGACTACCAGATTTGGAAAGTCTTGCCGCAGCACGCACACGATGCGCCTATGAAGTTCTTGCCGTCGACTACGCAGTAGGGTGCTGTAGGCGGCGTCTCTCAACAATGCGTGCTTAAACAGGTACGCCGCGTCGGATGACAGTCCCTGGCGGAAAAGCAGCCCAGCGAGAATCAAGTCGTCAAGAGCCAATTGAACTTCCGGCTTCGGCTTGTCCGCGACGCGCGATAGCACATTGAACGAGAACTCGCGTCCAATCACTGATCCGATCTGCGCCACTTCTTTCGCGGGTCCGAGCCGATCGAGCCTGGCCATCAACGATGCGTGCAGGGTTGCTGGGACGGCAATCGATGGCGATGGAATAGCCGCAACGGCGCTTTGCGCCGCTTGCTCGCCGCCTGCTTCAAGCACCGCCTTTGTCATTTCTTCCACGAAAGCGGAATGCCGTCGGTGCGCTCGACAATGTCGTGCCTGACCGTCGCCGGCAGCGACTGGTCGCTCGCAAGGTGGTTGATCATCGCTTCGATTTCGCGCTCACCGAGCCGGCTCAGCGCAAGTGCGGTTACGTTAGGCTGTCCAATCCATGGTGGCTCGAACTCAGGACGGTACGTGACAATCAGACACACCCCAAGAGTTCTCAGGCGGTCGACCGTCCGACCAAGCGCTTCGACGCTTGTCGGGTCCACCCAATGCGCATCTTCAAAGATCATCAGCACCGGTTTAGATCGGGACAGGACCTCCACCTGAGTAGTAAGCGCATCCAGCGTCCTCCGACGCCGTTGCTGCGGGGACAAATCAAGCGCTGGATGACGTCCATCACTCGGCAGCGACAACATTTCAGCAAGGAGCGCTGTATCTTGGGGAGACGTAAAGCTCAGGGCAAGAAGCGCATCGAGTTTGTCGAGCTTCGCTCGCGGAGTGTCGTCGTTCGCGAACCCAGCGGCGCGCTCCATTTGGCTGATGATCGGGTAAAGCGCGCTCTCGGTATGCTGTGGGGAGCAGAAATAACGCAAGCGCGTGCAAGGTTCGCCAGCGATATGTTCGAGCAGTGCGGCCGCCAGCCGTGACTTGCCGATACCCGGCTCACCCGAGACCAGGACCACCTGACCTCCGTCAGTCTTTGTTTTCGACCAGCGCTGCAGGAGCAGTTCAAGTTCCTTTTCGCGGCCGACCAGTTCTGTCAGTTCCCCAGCATGCAGAGCATCGAAGCGGCTCTCAACTGAAGAGGGTCGCAGCGCTACCCACGTCCGGGCGGGACCTGAAATACCCTTCAGGTCGTGCGCCCCAAGGTCTCCAAGTTGGAAAAGATTGCCGACGAGCTTGCGCGTGGTCTCGGCAATCACAACGCTGTTCGGCTCCGCTACGCTCTGCAGGCGCGCCGCAAGGTTCGGTGTCTCGCCCACGATGGCCTGCTCCTGAGAAGCGCCCGAGCCTATCAGGTCGCCAACGACTACGAGACCTGTGGCGATGCCGACGCGTGTCTGAAGTGGCGCGTGAGTCTTCAGAGCGCCTACGCTGGCCGCCAACTCCAGCCCCGAGCGCACCGCTCTCTCGGCGTCATCCTCGTGGGCTCGTGGATAGCCGAAATAAACGAGCACGCCATCGCCCATGTATTTCGCAACGAAACCGCCGAAGCGCTGGACGGTCTCTGTAACGCACTTCTGGTAGGCCGAAATAATCTCACGGAGGTCTTCAGGGTCCATGCTGGCCGAGAGGGCCGTTGAGCCTACCAAGTCGGAGAACATCACCGTGACTTGGCGGCGTTCGGCGCGGTCTTTGGGTGGGGCGGTTGAGGGGCTCGATGGGCCCGCCGCGTCGCCGCGCAGAGCAGCGATAGCGTCTAGTAGCTTGAGCCGGTGTCCGACTGCTCTGACGCCAAGTTCCTTCAACGTCTCGTGCGTCAGGCGCGGAAGAACCGCCTCGTCTATCTCATTTTCGCGGAAAGCCGCCTCATACTTCCCGAGACCTAGGTTCCGCAGCCAGACCACAATGTCCATGAGGTGCCCCAAACTCAGGGTTGCCGCATCATGGTCCTGCGCGAAGAGAGTGTCTATGACGCAGCCCGAAAGTCAGCTTTGCGCCCCCAAAGCGTCGCCCTGGTTTGAAAATCGGAGGACAGCTTCGGGTCGACTTAACCCGTTCGCCACACCGTCAATGAATGACCGGTAGTTGCGCATTCTTGCCATTGCATCGCGATCGCCGAGGGGCCGGAATGCGCCCAAGGCGGCCATCGCCGTGTACGCAGATTGGGGTTTGACCCTAAGCCAAATACTGGCCTCCGTTGGCCGATAGGGTCGAGCCGGTGATGAAACCGGCGTCGTCGGACGCGAGGAAAACGACGCAGCGGGCAATCTCTTCCGGCTGGCCGAGGCGGCGAACGGGGATCTGGGGAATGATCGATTTTTCGAGGACGTCCTTCGGCACCGCCATTACCATTTCGGTGGCGATGTAGCCCGGACAGATGGCGTTGACGGTCACGCCCTTGTTGGCGTTCTCCTGCGCCAGCGCCTTGGTGAAGCCAAGGTCGCCAGCCTTCGCGGCCGAATAATTGGCCTGGCCCATTTGCCCCTTCTGGCCGTTGATCGAGGATATGTTGATGATCCGGCCGAAGCCGCGCTCGCGCATGCCCTCAATGACCGGCCGGCACATGTTGAACAGGGAATTGAGGTTGGTGTTGATGACGTCGCACCATTGATCCAGAGTCATCTTGTGGAACATTGTGTCCCTCGTGATCCCGGCGTTGTTGACGAGAATGTCGACCGGGCCGAGGTCCTTGGCGACCTCGGCCAATCCGGCCACGCAGTCTTCGTATTTCCCGACGTTCCACTTGTAGGCGTGAACGCCCGTTTCCGCCTTGAATTTGGCGGCGGCCTCATCGTTGGAATGATAGGTCGCCGCGACTTCGCATCCCGCCGCTTTCAACGCCCGGGAAACGGCGCCGCCAATGCCTCGCGTGCCGCCGGTGACCACTGCGACTCTCGCCATGTTTCCTCCCGAGATTTTTATAAATGCGCGCCGTTCTTGGATCGGCGCGCGTAGAATTTAGCGCAGACGGCGCGATTATCGCTCCACCGCCATCGCTATCCCCATGCCGCCGCCGATGCAAAGCGTGGCGAGGCCTTTTTTGGCGTTGCGGCGCGCCATTTCATGCAATAGCGTGGTCAGGACGCGCGCCCCCGAAGCGCCGATCGGATGGCCGAGCGCAATGGCGCCGCCGTTGACGTTGACGATCGCCGGGTCCCAGCCCAGGTCCTTGTTGACCGCGAGCGCCTGGGCGGCGAAGGCTTCGTTGGCTTCCACGAGCTCGAGGTCCTTGACCGACCAGCCGGCCTTCTCCAGCGCCTTGCGGGTCGCCGGAATCGGTCCCGTGCCCATGATCGCCGGATCGACGCCCGCCGTCGCCCAGGAGACGATGCGCGCCATCGGGGTCAGGCCGCGGCGCTTGGCCTCGTCGGCGCTCATGATCACCACTGCGGCCGCCCCGTCGTTGAGGCCCGAGGCGTTGCCCGCGGTCACGGATCCGTCCTTGGAAAAAGCCGGCTTCAGTTTCGCCATGCCCTCGTAAGTCGACCCGGCGCGCGGATATTCGTCGGCGTCGACAACGACGTCGCCCTTGCGCGACGATATGGTCACCGGCGCAATCTCGTCCTTGAACCGTCCAGCCTTCTGCGCCGCTTCGGCCTTGTTTTGCGAGCCGACGGCGAAGCGATCCTGCTCCTCGCGGGTGATCTGCCATTTTTTGGCGATGTTCTCCGCGGTGTTGCCCATGTGGTAGCCGTGAAAGGCGTCAATGAGGCCGTCTGTCAGCATGGTGTCGACGAGTTTCATCTCTCCCATTTTGACGCCGCTGCGCAGATAGGCGGCATGTGGAGCGAGCGACATCGATTCCTGGCCGCCCGCGACGATGATCTTGGCGTCGCCGCTGGCGATCTGTTGCATGCCGAGCGCGACCGCGCGCAAGCCGCTGCCGCACAGCTGATTGACGCCGAAGGCTGTCTTTTCCTGCGGAACGCCGGCTTTCATCGCCGCTTGGCGCGCCGGATTTTGGCCCTGTGCCCCTGTGAGGATCTGCCCGAGAATCACCTCGTCGACTTCGCCAGCCTCGACCTTCGCGGCTTCGAGAGCGCTCTTGATGGCGACTGCGCCCAGGTCGTGCGCGGCGGTCGAGCCGAAGGCGCCGTTGAACGAACCCACAGGGGTTCGCTTGGCGCTGGCGATGACAATCTCAGAGGCGGGCATGTCAGTCTCCCTTTGGAGCGAAAATAAGCGGAGCGCGATGATCGGATCGTTTCTACACGATCCCCCACCGACGGCGCTACGGGTTCTATATAGGCGATGCGGCGCGGCGGGGTTAGCCCTATTGGCCGCGCCGGAATAGGCGCAAACCTTGGGCGAAGCGCGCTAGGCCAGCAATTTCATGGCGGCGTCGACCAGATCGCCCCTCAGATCGGCTGGCTCTGCAATCAAGCCGGTGACGTAGGCGCCGTTGATCATCAGCGCCAACTGAGAGGCGGTCCGGTTGGGATCGACGGCGCCCAGCCTGGCGACGATTGTCGCGAGCCTGGCCCGCATTTCCTCCTTGTTGGCCCGGGCGATGACCCGGCCAGGATGGCTGTGGTCGGGAAACTCCGTCGCCAGGTTGAGGAACGGGCAGCCGCGATAACCGGGGCGTGCGATCCGCTGCGCGATTTCGGATAGCAGCGCCTCGAGCAGAGCGCGCGGGTCGTCGGCGTGCTGCTGTTCAATGCGATCCCACCACGCCCATGACGCCCGATTCCGTTCGGCGGCGAAGGCGGCGATCAGAGCGTCCTTGGATTCAAACAGGCGATAGAGGCTCGTTTTCGACACGCCGGATCGCTCGACGACCGTGTCGACGCCGATGGCGCGGACACCCTCGCGGTAAAACAACTCGTTTGCCGTCGCGAGGATGCGCTCACGCGCGCTAGCCTCCCCCTTTGGCGGGGCGCCTCGCCGTGGCCGGGCTCCAGCCTTCATATCCGTTCGCTCCTCGTTCCGTTTTTTGGCTTGACAAAGTAACAGACCTGTATGTAACAATTCAAGTGGGTTACAGGTCAGTCACTTTATCGGAGAACGCGGATGCGTGCGATCGAGGCGGAGACTTTCTCGGGCTATGGCGGCCTGCGGCAGATCGAATTGCCAAAACCGCAGCGCACAAAGGACAAAGCGCTGATCCACGTCATGGCCGCAGGCGTGACGCCGCTCGATCATACGATTCTGTCGGGCGGACTCCCTCGGGCGCGGGCGCCGCTGGTGCTCGGCAACGAGGGCGCCGGCGTCGTGGAGGATGCCGGCGCTTCCGGTCTCGAGGCGGGAAGCCGCGTAATGTTCACCGGACCCTACGGCGTCGGTGAGAATGGCGCTTGGCAGGACTGGCTGCTAGTGCGACCTGAACATCTGAGGCTCGTGCCGGACACGATCGACGACGTCGTCGCGGCCAGCCTTCCGGTGGCCTATCTGACGGCGCAGGTCACGCTGACGTTGGCCGGGTTCAAACCAGGCATGACGGTGCTGGCGCCGGGGATCGGCGGGTCAGTCGGCAACGCCACCTATCAGCTCGCGAGGGCGCAGGGCGCCGGCAAGGTTATCTCGACGGCCGGCAGCGCGGCGAAAGTCGCCAGGGCGCGCGAGCTTGGCTTCGAAGACGTGATTGACCTGACCGCAGAAGGCCTGGCCGACGGCGTTCGCCGGATAACGGCCGGCAAGGGTGTCGACATTGTCATCGAGAGCCTTGGCGGGACCATGACCAGTGAGGCGTTGAGCAGCCTTAGTCTCGGCGGCGTCCTGATCACGTTGGGCTATTCCGCGGGGCGCAAGACCACGATCGATGTGACGGACCTGATCTGGAAGCGCGCGCGGATGGCCGGTTTCTCGCTATTCGCCCAATCGCCAAGCGCGATCGCCGATGCGTGGCGGGATATCCTCCCGCTGATCGTCAGCGGATCCGTCAAGCCGCTCGTCGAGCGGGTTTATCCCCTCAGCGAGGCGGGTGAAGCCCTGCGCCATCTGATCGAGGATCGGCCATTCGGCAAAGTCATCTTGGCGGGCTGATCGGAAATAGGCGCCCTGGGAAGCGGTCCATCCGGCGTGGTAGCGAAGGGGCGTCCCTGCGGAGAAACGCCGATGCCTTCCAAGCCAGAACGGTTCCGAGTTGCTGTCCTTGACGACTACCAAAACGCCGCTCTTTCGCTGGCGGATTGGTCGGCGCTGAATGAGCGGGCGACCGTCACGGTATTCAACGACCATCTCTCCGACTCCGACGCCGTCGTCGAGCGCCTTCAGCCGTTCGACGTCGTCTGCGTGATGCGGGAGCGCACGCCGATGACGCGCGCCATCATCGAGCGCTTGCCGAAGCTCCGGCTGATCGCCTCGACGGGAGGGCGGAACGCGTCCATCGATCTCAAGGCTGCGGAAGAAAGGGGCGTCAAGGTCGTTCATACCGGCTACTTCTCCGCGCCGACGATCGAACTGACCTGGGCGCTTATCCTGGCCAGCGCCCGCAATCTCATCGCCGAGAACGCGTCGCTGCGCAGCGGCGGATGGCAGCAGACGGTCGGCGACGACATGGCCGGGCGGACGCTCGGTCTCCTGGGCCTCGGCAACGTCGGCGGCGCGGTGGCCAAGATCGGCGCCGCCTTCGGTATGAAGGTGATCGCCTGGAGCCAGAATCTCACCAAGGAGCGGGCGGCTGAAGCTGGCGCCACGCTCGTCTCGAAGAACGAGCTGTTCCAGGGGGCGGATATCGTCTCCATTCATCTCGTGCTCAGCGATCGGACGCGCGGCCTCGTCGGCGCTGCGGAGCTTAAGCTCATGAAGCCAACGGCGCGTCTCATAAACACTTCGCGCGGACCGATCGTGGTCGAGGCCGATGTCGTTGCTGCGCTTAGAGACAAAAAGATCGCTGGCGCAGCCATTGATGTTTTCGACCAGGAGCCGTTGCCGCTCGACCATCCGTTCCGCGCGCTGTCAAATCTGCTGGCGACGCCGCATATCGGCTATGTCTCCCGCGGGCTGTACGAGCGCTTCTACCAGGACGCGGTCGCGAACATTCGCGGTTGGGTCGATAGCCAAGTAGAGGGCTCGAGCGCTGTTCGGCGGTGACATGAAGATGCGTCTTCGGCCCGTGGCCAAACTCGGCCGGGGCAGTCCCCTCTTACCGCCGGCTCTCGCGAGCATAAGTAAGGCAGGCGAATAGGATCGAGGCAGCTATGTCCAACACGATCAAGGTCAATGGCGTCGATCATACGGTCGATGTCGAAGGCGACACGCCGCTCCTTTGGGTGTTGCGCGATGTCCTGGGCATGACGGGCACGAAGTTCGGCTGCGGCATCGCCCAATGCGGCGCGTGCACGGTGCAGATCGATGGCGAACCGGTCCGCTCCTGTCTCTTGCCGGTTGGCTCGATCGGCGACCGAAAGATCACCACCATCGAGGGAATCGGCGAAACGGAGGCGGGACGCAAGATCCAGAAGGCGTGGCTCGACCTCGAGGTCGTGCAATGCGGCTATTGCCAGTCCGGCCAGATCATGTCCGCCGCCGCTTTGCTGGCCCGGACGCCTGAGCCTAAGGATTCCGACATCGACGCGGCGATGGCTGGAAACATTTGCCGGTGCGGCACGTATGTGCGCATCCGCGCCGCGATCAAGCAAGCCGCTCGGCCGGCCTGAAGGAGACTAGACCCATGACACAGATCTCCTTCGCCCCGAAGCTCACCCGTCGCACGCTGCTGAAGGCGACGGCCGCCACCGGCGGCGGCTTGATCCTCAGCGTATCCCTTCCGCGGCTCAACGCTGCGCTCGCGGCAGAACTCGGATTTCGCCCCAAACGCTTTCGTGCGCATCGATCCTGACGGCAAGGTCACCTTCACAATCCCGCAAGTCGAGATGGGGCAGGGCATCTACACCGCCCTCTCCATGATCCTCGCCGAGGAGCTTGACGCGCCCTTCGAGCATGTGACCGCGGTAGCGGCGCCGCCCAACGACAAGCTCTACGCGAACCCGCTGATCGGGTTCCAGGTGACCGGCGGCTCCACCTCCGTCCGCGCCTTCTGGAAGCCGATGCGAATCGCCGGCGCGACCGCCCGGGCCATGCTGGTTGAAGCCGCGGCGGCGAAGTGGAGCGTCGATCCGTCGTCCTGCCGGACGGCGAACGGCGAGGTTCTTCACGACGCGAGCGCCCAGAAGGCGTCTTACGGCGAGCTTGTGCAGGCGGCCGCCGCTTTGACGCCGCCGCAAAATCCGCCGCTCAAGCCCGCGACGGATTTCAAGCTGATCGGCAAGTCGCTGAAACGGCTCGACACGCCCGACAAGGTCAACGGCAAAGCCGTTTACGGCATCGATGCGCTGCCGCCGGGCGTGAAGATCGCCACGCTCGCGAGTTGCCCGGTGTTTGGCGGCAAGGTCGCGCATGTCAACGACGAGCGGGCGAAGACCGTGCCCGGCGTCCGGCAGGTCATCGTACTCGACGATCTCGTCGCGGTCGTCGGCGATCACATGTGGGCCGCCAAGAAGGGCCTCGACGCGCTTGACGTCACCTGGGACGAAGGGCCGAACGCCGGGGTGTCGACGGCCGATGTGCTGAACGGCCTTGTCGCCGCAAGCGAGAAGACCGGCGCGGTCGGGAAATCGACCGGCGACGCCGCCAGGGCTCTGACCGAGGGGACCAGGCTCGACGCGACCTATCACGTGCCGTTCCTCGCTCATGCGCCGATGGAGCCGATGAACTGCACGGTGCACGTTCGTCCCGACGCCTGCGAGATCTGGGTCGGCAATCAGGTCATCACTCGGGCTCAAAGGATCGCCGCGAAAGTGACCGGTCTGCCGCTGGAGAAAGTCACGGTCCACAATCACCTGATCGGCGGCGGCTTCGGCCGGCGGCTCGAAGTGGACTATATCGGCAAGGCTGTGCGCAGCGCGCAAAAGGTCGACGGGCCTGTCAAGGTCATTTGGACGCGCGAGGAGGATATTCAGCAGGCGCTCTACAGGCCCTTCTATTTCGACCGCTTCCAGGCGAGCGTGTCGAACGGCAGGATCATGGCATGGAGCCACAGGATCGCCGGGTCGTCGATACTCGCCCGATGGGCGCCGCCGGCCTTCAAGAACGGGCTCGATCCGGACGCCGTCGACGGCGCGGTCGATTTTCCCTACGACACGCCGAACCTTCATGTCGAATACGTCCAGGCCGAGCCGCCCGGCGTGCCGACCTGCTTCTGGCGAAGCGTGGGTCCGGGACATAATATTTTCGTCGTCGAGAGTTTCGTGGACGAGCTGGCGCATGCGGCGGGGCGGGATCCGGTCGCCTTCCGGCGGGCGCATCTTAAGAAGGAGCCGCGGCTTCTCGCCTGCCTCAATCTTGCAGCGGAAAAGGCGGGCTGGGGAAGCCCGCTCGCCACGCGGGTTGGACGCGGCGTCGCCTGCCAGAGTGTGTTCGGATCGTATGCCGCGGCGATCGTGGAGGCGGAGGTCGACAACGACGGCGAGATCGCGATCCGCCGCGTGGCGGCGGCGGTCGATTGCGGCACGGTGGTCAACCCCGACAGCGTCGAGGCGCAGATCCAGGGCGGCCTCATCTTCGGACTCACGGCCGCGCTCTATAACGAGATCACCATCGCCAAAGGCCGGGTGCAGCAGAGCAACTTCAACAATTACCGGATGATGCGGATCAACGAAGCGCCCGCGATCGAGGTCCATCTGATGCGGAACGGCGAGGCGCCCGGCGGCATCGGCGAACCGGGCACCTCGATCGCCGGCCCCGCGCTCGCCAACGCGCTGTTCGCGGCGACCGGAACTCGGTTGCGAAGCCTCCCGGTCGATCGCAAGCAACTCGCCCCGAGGAAAGCCGCGTGAGGACCCTCTGGCGCATCCTGCTCGCGGCGGTCGCGCTCGTCGCCGTCGCCGTCCTCGGATTCGTCGGCTGGAACGTCTTTGGCCCCGGGCCGACCGATTTCGCAGGCCGCGACCGCGTCGCGCTGAGCGACTATAAGCTCGCCGATCCGACCGGCGTTCCGGCGAGCCTCAAGGATGCGAGCCTGATCGACCGGGGACGGTATCTCATCCGCGCCGCTGATTGCGAGGCCTGCCATACGGCCATCGGGGGACAACCTTTCGCCGGCGGCCGGGCGTTCGTCCTGCCCTTCGGCACGATCTATTCCACCAACATCACGCCCGACAAGGACACGGGCGTCGGCCAGTACACCGACGCGGACTTTCTCGCGGCGGTCCATCGCGGCGTCCGCCGTGACGGCGCGCCACTTTATCCCGCAATGCCCTTCGCCAGTTACACCTACCTGACGGACGCCGATACACTCGCCATCAAAGCCTATCTCTTCAGCCTCAAGCCGATCAGCGCGCCCGCGATTCCGAATACTCTCGCCTTTCCGTTCGATCAGCGCTGGGCGATGCGAATATGGGCGATGATGTTCAACGCCAACCAGCGTTTCGAGCCGCACGCCAATCAGAGCGCCGAGTGGAATCGCGGCGCCTATCTCACCGAGGCGCTCGCCCATTGCGGCGAATGCCATACGCCCCGCAATCTGTTCCAGGCGCTGGACAATCGCCGCAAATTCGCCGGCGCAGTCACCGGCGGCTGGAGCGCCTACAACATCACCAGTGATCCGACGAGCGGGGTCGGCGACTGGACCGAACAGGCGCTGGCGCATTACCTCGCCACGGGACATGCCGAGGGGCGCGGCACGGCGGCAGGGCCGATGGGCGAAGCGGTCGACCTCAGCCTCGTTCATCTGACCAGCGAAGACATCGCCGCCATGGTCGCTTATCTGCGCACGGTTCCGCCGATCGCCAATCCGAATCTGCCGGCGCCCAAACCTCTCGACGCGATCGCCGCGCACGCGCCCGGAGCGAGCGGTCATCCGCTCGGCGAGCAGATCTATGCGGAAGCCTGTGCAAGCTGCCACGGATGGACGGGCAAGAGCCCGATCTCAGGCCTCGCGACGATCGCGGGCGCGCGCTCGGTCAACGATCCATCCGGCGTCAATGTGGCGCAGGTCATCCTGTTCGGCGGAGGACGCAAGCCGGGCGAAGCGGGGATGGCGATGCCGGGCTTCGGCGACGCCTATTCGGACGCCGAGATCGCCGCCGCCGCCAACTATGTCACGACGCGGTTCGGCGCCGTCGGCTCGCGCCTGACGGCGCAGAACGTCGCCGCGCTCAGGCTCACCCGTTGACAGGACGAAGTTGCAGCTGCGGAGCGGCGGCTTTGGACGCCGGGCTCAGGCGTTCAATTCTTTGTCTCGGGCATCGGCGCCTGCAGTTCCTCAAGCCTGGAAAGGAACTGCTTGAGAATGGGCGAAGTGTTGGTCTTGTTGTAGCCGATGACGAGATCGATCGTCGGCGCATCTCCCGCGCAGCGGGCGGCTGGTCACCGACCAGGGGAGGAGATTCCTCGCATAAGCGGGCATGAGCATCACGGCGCGGGTCGAGGCGATCATCGACACCGCGTGGGCGAGATTGTCCACTTCGTGGGCGGGCTTGATGTCGAGACCGGATCGCTCAAGGTAGCCTGCAATCAGAGAGTGCAAGACTGGTGCTGTGTTGGACGGAATGATGAACGTCTCGCCGACGATGTCCGGCAAATCGACGATCTCTTGCGCGGCCAGGCGATGATCGCTCGGGAACACCATGAACAGCGGCTCGGCCACCACGCGCCGGTAGGCCAGGCTTCGCTTGTTCCTCCCGGCGCATGAACGCGGCGTCGAGCCTACCGCGCATCAGCTCCGCGGCCAGGTCCGGAGAGTACTGGCTTGCGATGGTCAGCTTCATGTTGGGCAGTTGATCGTGAAGAATGCGCATCGCCTTCGGCAGCCAGTCAATCTCCGTCCCGGTGAGGAAGCCAAGCGCGAAGGTCTGCTTGAGCGGCTCCGCGGCCCGCCGCGCCGCTTCGACCGCCGCCTCCACCTGGGTGAGCGCGAGCCGCGCATGGTCGAGAAAGGCGCGGCCCGCGGCGGTCAGTTCGACGCCGTGCACACTGCGGCTGAGTAGCGGGACCCCGACCTGATATTCGAGATCGCGCATTTGACGGCTGAGCGAAGGTTGCGCGGTATGCAGCCTCTTCTCGGCCGCGACCGTCAGGCTTCCCTCTTCGGCGACCGCGACGAAATAGCGAAGATGCCGGAGCTCCATCGCGGCCTTCCATATCTGCAAGGCATGCCCCTCAGCTTACAAAGTCTTTTTCTTCGGCGCCAGGGGAGCCTACATGCGGCCTCAACAACAGCGGGCATGGAACTGGTCTGCGGTCTCTGAAGCGCCGCCAGAGTTCCCGATTGACCATGCTCTGCCGGTAAGGGCGGAGCGAATCGCGAGGATTAGAATATGAGCAACAACTCAGTCGTCTTGATCACCGGCGGACTCACGGGCATCGGGCGCGCCGCCGCCGTCGCCTTCGCCAAGAAGGGCGCAAAAGTGGTTGTCGCCGGTCGGCGTGACGAGGTCGGCCAGGCGCTCGCGAAGGAGCTGCGCTCTCTCGGTTCAGAGGCCGAGTTCATCAATGCCGACGTCCGCAAGGACGAAGACGTCCGCGCTCTGGTCGACAAGACCGTCGCGCGGTTTGGCCGTCTCGATGTCGCGGTGAACAATGCCGGCACCGAGGGCCAGGTTGGCCCGATCACCGACCAGACCGCAGAGAGCTATGCGGCGACGTTCGACACCAATGTTCTCGGTGTGATCCTGAGCATGAAGCACGAAGTGCGCGCCATGCAGGGAAACGGCAGCGGCAGCATCATCAACATCTCCTCGACCTATGGCCACGAGGGTGCCGCGGGGGCCTCCGTCTATGTCGGCAGCAAGCACGCCGTCGAAGGCATCACCAAGTCGGTGGCGCTCGAGATCGCCAAGTCGGGCATCCGGGTGAATGCCGTGGCGCCCGGTCCTACGGACACCGGCATGTTGACGCGCTTTACCGGCACGCCGGAGAACAAGGCGGCTCTGATGACGACCGTTCCGATGGATCGCCTCGGCCTCTCGGAGGAGCTTGCCAATGCGATTGTCTTCATCGCGTCGGACGAAGCGTCATTCATCACCGGCCATGTCCTCAACTGTCGATGGCGGTAAGAGCCACTGACCCCGTCCGGTCGCCGAGCCGCGCGGCGAGCAGAGGAAGGGCGCGCGTCGCCGCAATGAACCTGAACCTCAATGGCCGAACTTTGCGCCGGCAGTTCTGGTTGGGGTCGCCGTCGGCGCATTCCATAACCTGGCGCGATCCAAAGGCGGACCGCCGAAAAAGACAGCGCCGATTGATCGTCAAATCGTCCCGCAGAGGCTGATCCCTCCAGGGTGACTAGACCTCAAGCACTGACCCAGACGGCGAGCGCATCCAACTGTTGAGGACCTGACATGCGATCCAACATGGTTCCAGGGGCCATCTTCCCCGACTATGAGCTTTCCGACCACTCGGCGAAGCACCGGAAGCTGTCCGAACTGCAAGGACAACATCCAATGGTTCTTGTCCTTAGCCGCGGAGGTTTCTGCCCCAAGGACCGCCGACAGGCTGAAGGTCTTGTCGAACTCCATCGTGAGCTTGAGGTCGCCTATTGTCGGCTGGTCACGATCAGCACCGACAATATCACTGAGACGAGTGAATATCGCATTGGAGTTGGCGCTCATTGGCCTTTCCTCTCCGACCCGAGGCGTGTGGTCCAAAAAGATCTCGATATCGCCGAATACACCGATCCAGTCCACAATCCGATGATCCCCCACGTGATCGTCCTCGAGCCCGGTCTTGTCGTTTACAGGATTTATAACGGCTACTGGTTTTTCGGCCGGCCCACCCTCGAAGATCTCCGTCAGGACCTGCGCGCCGTCACCAAGAAATGCCGGCCGGACTGGGATATCACGACGCCCGAACTCAAAGCGGCGTGGCAGCAAGGCCGCAAGGAACTCTTCTACCCGTACGGCAAAACGTACGTCCAAACGCTAGGCGAGCAGGATTAGGCGCGGCGCGGTCGTCGGACTGCCGCCCGCTTTCCACCGCTTCGCATCTCGGCTTGAGCGCCAGAGCCAGAAGGAAACCTCAATGACCCAGCACAATCACCAGACCGCCCCAACGCAGTTCGTCGAGGCCAACGGGATCCGTTTTGCCTATCGCCGCTTCGGCAAGCCCGGCGGCGCGCCGCTCGTCTTCAACCAGCATTTCCGCGGGACGATGGATTATTGGGATCCGGCCGTGACCGATGGCCTGGCCAGGAACCGCGAGGTGATCCTCTTCAATAACGCGGGTGTTTCCAGCAGTTCCGGCAAGGTCCCGGCGAGCATTCAGGAGATGGGCGCAAACGCCATCGCCTTCATCAAGGCTCTCGGGCTTCCCAAGGTCGACGTGCTCGGCTTTTCCATCGGCGGCATGGTCGCTCAGGAAATCACCGCCCAGGCTCCGGATCTCGTTCGCCGGCTCATTCTTGTCGGCACCGGGCCGCGCGGCGCCGACATGTCAACGAGCAGAATCGGCAGAGATCTTCGCCGGCGCCTACGACCCGCCGGAGCATCTCTGGCTTGCGGTTCACTTCTCGCCGTCCCCTTCGGGCCGGGCCGCAGGCCTCGCCTTTCTGAAGCGCAAGCTTCTCCGCAAGGATCGCGATCCCGAGGTGAGCGAAGAAGCGGCGACGGCGCAGCGCGAAGCCATCACCAAATATTACGCGCCGGCCGAGAGCGTTCTCGACTATCTGAAGGAGATTCGTCAGCCGACGCTGATCGTGCAGGGCAGCAACGACGTCATCGTGCCTACGGTGAACTCCTACGTCCTGCAGCAGAACCTGCCGAACGCGCAGCTGATCGTCTACCCGGACGCAAATCACGGATCGTTCTACCAGTACCCGGAGCTCTTCGTATCGGACGCCGACCAGTTCCTCACATCGGCGCTGCAAGACGACGATGCGAATCTGCAGTCCGTCTGAACGGCTGCCGTTTCCCTCCATCGTCTCGGCCGCAGGAATTTAGCTCGGCCGGCTAAGGCAAAGACGTCCTGCAGGCTTCAATATCCGATCGCGAGAAACCCAGCTCATGACCACGCTCTCAGGAAAAACGGCTCTCGTCACCGGCGCATCGCGTGGGCTGGGGCGCGCCAGCGCGTTGGCGCTGGCCAAGGCCGGCGCCCAAGTGCTCGTCCATTACGGAAGCGGCGCGAAGGAAGCGGAAGCCGTCGTCGCAGAGATTCGCAAGGGCGGCGGCCGCGCGGACGCGGTCGGCGTCGACCTCGCGGCGGCCGACGGACCACACAAGCTGGCAAAGCGGACGCGCGAGATCGTCGGCGACCGCCTCGATATCCTTGTCGCCAACGCCGGCGTGTCGAAGGCGGCGACGATCGAGGAAACGACGGTCGAGGATTTCGACCGCCTGTTCGCGGTCAACGTGCGAGCGCCGTTTTTCCTCGTCCAGCAACTCCTGCCGATCCTGCACGAGGACAGCTGCATCGTCTTGCTGTCATCGCTAGGGGCCCGCGCCGCCGTCGGCGCCTTGTCGGCTTATTCCGCGACGAAGGGCGCAATCGACACGTTGGTGAAGCATTTCGCGTACGTGCTCGGCGCCCGCGGCATTCGCGTGAACGCAGTCGCGCCGGGCGTCGTCGAGACCGATATGTCGAACTTCACCAAGACCGAGAACGGGCGCAACTTCGCGCTGGGCATGCAGGCGCTCAAGCGCATCGCTCAGCCCGACGACATCGGCGGCGTCGTAGCCTTCCTCGTTTCCGAGGAGGCCCGCTGGATCACCGGCGACATCATCCATGTCGATGGCGGCTCGAAACTTTGAGCCAACGTAATCAGCCCATCCCCAAAGGGTATGGCCCCAGCCTACAAAGGCCTTTCAGCCCGAGCGACGGAAGCCTATGGTTAGCCCATGGAATCACGCAGTCGATAGACAAACCATGGCCGTTAGGGGCGGCTGTACAATGGCTGCTGGGAGGAAATCGTGCGCGTCAGTATCGTGCTTGCGGTTCTTTTCCTGCCCCTTTGGCCATCGCTCGCGCGAGCGCAGCAGCAACCGGCCCCGATCATCGGCAGCCTTTCCCTTCAGTCGCAGCCGCCCGCCACGGTCACCTACCCTGCGCTGAATTCCCAGCCGTTCGGCACCGAGCATCTTGGGGGCGACTGGGGTGGCGTACGGCCGTGGCTCGAGGGGCACGGCATTTATATCGGGCTCAACTACTATCCGGAAATCGCCGCCATCGTCGCGGGCGGCCAGCGGCAAGGAATTGACTATACATCACAGCTCGGGCTTTCGGTCGATCTCGACGGTGAGAAGCTGCTCGGCTGGACCGGCTTCGCCCTGCATAGCGTGATCGTGCAGCGCAACGGCCGCAGCGCGAGCGCCGATTTCCTGGACGACGACCTGGACGCCGTGCAGCAGATCTTCGGCGGGGGCGGCAGTGTCGCCGCACACCTGGTCTACCTTTATGGCGAACAGCAGCTCTACGACGGGAGTGTGGACATCGCGGGGGGTCGGCTGCCGGTGGGCAACTTCTTCGCGGCCTCGCCGATCTACTGCTACTTCGTGAACGTGATCTTCTGCGGCAATCCGCACCCGCTGCCGGTCTACCCCGGCGAGCCGGATTGGCCGGCTGCGACGTGGGGCGGCATGGCGCGAGTGTACGTCCTTCCGACGGTCTACGCGATGGGAGGCGTGTTTCAGGTCAATCCGAACTTTGGCGGCCCTTCAGGTTGGGATTTCTTCATACACGGCACTACAGGCGTCAGCGTCCCCCTCGAGGTGGGCTGGACACCGAGCTTCGGACCGGACCACTTGCTCGGCCACTACAAGGTCGGCTTCGACAATGACGCCTCGTCCTATCCCAACCTGTTCATCAGCACCAACGGCCTGCCGATCGCGGTAAGCGGGCAGCCGGGCCAGCCAGACCATGGGCGGCGTATGTATTATGTGTTCGCGGATCAGATGCTCATGCGCACCGGCAAAGGCGACACGGATGGGCTGATCGCCTTCGCCGGCTTCGTGCACGCGGACGCGGGCATCTCGCCGTTGGAGAACCAGGTGTTCGGGGCTTGCTCTCGACCGCAAGTTTCATCGGTCGCCCGCAGGAACTCGCTGGGCGTCGCGGCAAGTTGGTTTCAAGTGAGCGGCGCGCTGACCGCAACTCAGCAGCTCGAGGAGGCGCTCGACGAGCCGTTGACCGGCGGGGGGCTCGGAACGCCGGTCGGGGTGCAATCGCACGAGATGGAGATCGAGGCGATGTATATCGCCAGGGTTTATCGCGGCGTGTCCATCGAGCCCGACATCCAGTACATCATCGATCCGGGCGGCACGTCGCGCACGCATAACGCGCTGTCACTCGGGTTGCAGCTGAGCGTGACGTTCTGATCGTTGAACGGGGGTTTTTCAGCTGAGACAAACGGACATGAGCGCCGAAGCGGGATCCGTCAGCCCCTCAACGATGTCGAAGTGATGCCGGCCAGCTTCCGGCGTCCACGGGCACGACCAGGCCTCCGATAAGAGGCGAGCCTGCCAGAGAAAAGCGGGTCTCTCCTGCGCGCCAACCCAGACATGGGCCTCGACGCCTGGACGCAGCGAGAGCCGGGCGGGGCTTTCGCTTGCGATCTCTGCCGCATCGAGGCGCAGGTCAGCGTTCATCGCCGTCAGAGCGATCGGCTCGAGATCCGCAACTGGCGAGATCGGGACGACCCGGGTGACGGGCGCCGACAGGGAGACATCGGCGCAACCCATCCGGGCGCTCAAGTGACCGCCGGCCGAGTGGCCGGCGACGACGACCGGCCCCGCGACCAGGCTCGCCGCGACGTCGACGGCGCGCGCGATCTCCTGAGTCATCGCGCTGATCCGAGCGTCTGGCGCGAGCGTGTAGGAGGGCATGGCGCAGGCCCATCCGCGCGCGACCGCGCCCGCTGCGAGATGCGACCACATGTCGCGATCGAACCTCAGCCAATAGCCGCCATGGACGAACACCAGAAGACCCTGCGGCGCGGCTTCCGGCAGAAAGAGGTCGAGATGACTGCGCGGTTTCGGGCCATAAGGGATGGCGGTCCGTGCTCGTTCACCCAGCGCTGCTCGAAAATCGGCCGCCTCCCGCGTCCAGCGAGGCGGAAATGTTTCGGCGCCGGGGATGAAGGGGCCGTTGGCGTAGGCGCGGTCGTAATCCACCAGAATTGTCCCAGCTTGCGGAGGCGGCTCACGAAACCCTGAGATTCCTCGCCATCCTTTTGAGCCTATCCCGGAGCGTTTCTATCTCCTCTAGAGAGAAGCCGGTCAACGCCCGGTCGGTTTCAGCGAGGGTGAGCGGCAGAATGCGCGCGAACATGCGTCGACCTTTGGCCGTCAGCGAAATCGTCACGCTGCGGCGGTCGCTCTTCAGTTCCCGGCGGACGATGAGCTCCGCCTCTTCCATCAGCCCAAGCGTCCGCGTGAGCGTGGTGCGGTCAACCGATGTCAGATCGGCAAGCTCGCCCATCGTCGCGCCGGAATATTCATTTAGCACGGCGAGGACGCGCCAACGGGAATAGTCGAGACCGTAGGGGCGAAGACGCGCATTGATCGCCTTCGTACGCCTGGCGAGGATCTGACTGAAATGGAAGAAGAGATGATCCTCGAGCCTGAAGGCCCGGGCCGCGCTCTCCTTTCCGCCTCGCGTGCGCTCCAGCAATCTTCCTCCGCAGCGCATGGCGCAAATTAGGTTGACTTGCACATATTACGCGTCACTATGCCGCGATGGCAATCGGCGGAAGACCGAAATGCGAGCCTGAGCGCTCCCGCGCCGCCCGCAAATCAGCAAGGGTTAAGGAGGGATAGGACATGACCTTGGCGCCCGGCATCACTAAGGCTGGCGAGGGCCTCGACAACATCGCTTGGAACATTCTTGGTCAGACCTACGTGCCCAAGCAAGTGTGCGAAAGCTCTTTCGCCTGGCACGCAACCTTTCCGCCGGGGACCTTCGTGCCGCCGCATATCCATCCGACGCAGGAGGAGTTCATTTACATGTTCGAGGGCCAACTCGAACTGATGCTCGACGGCCGCGACGCCTTGGCCAATCCGGGCGACCTCGTGCGCATGCCGATGGGCCTGCCGCACGCGATCTACAACAAGTCGGAGCGCACGGTGAAATGCATGTTCTGGGTGTCGCCGACGCGCCGGCTCTATGACCTGTTCTGGGCCATCCACAACATGCCCGAGCAGACGCCTGCCGAGGTCGTCGCGCTATCGGCCAAACACGAAGTCGATTTCCTGCCGCCGCCTGAAGAGGCGAAGTGAGCGCGGGGGAAGGAGCGAGCCTGTGAGAGTGCTCATAGCGGGGGCCGGCGTTGGCGGACTGACGCTTGCGCTCATGCTTCATCGGCGCGGCATTGAGTCTGTCATTTTCGAACAGGCGTCCGAGATCCGGGAGGTCGGGGTCGGCATCAACATTCTGCCGCACGCCATCAAGGAACTCGCTGCGCTCGACTTGCTTCCGAAGCTCGACGCGGCAGGCATTCGCACCAAGGAGCTGCACTATGTCAGCCGGCTTGGTCAGAAGGTGTGGAGCGAAAAGCGCGGCACGGACGCCGGCTTCGACTTTCCGCAGTTCTCGATCCATCGCGGCCGGCTGCAGAAAGTGATCCACGACGAAGTGATCGCCAAACTTGGTCCCGGCGCGATACGCGCCGGCCTGAAGCTGCAGGGCTTCGTCCAGGACGAGGGCGGCGTCGTCGCGCATTTCACTGACGCCAAGTTCGGGCTGATGAGCGAGACCGTGCGCGGCGACGTGCTTGTCGGCGCGGACGGCATCCACTCCGTCGCGCGTCGCCACTTCTATCCGAAGCAGGGGCGCCCGAGTTGGCAAGGGCTCATGCTCTGGCGCGGCGCCGCGGAATGGCCGAAGTTCCTGACTGGCGGGTCGATGTATATCGCGGGCGGCATGAGCGCGAAGATAGCGCTCTACCCGATCGCGCCAGGCTCGACGCCGGACACGCGCCTCACCAACTGGGCGATCGTTTCTCGCATCGCGGACGGCGAGATCACCCCTCCTCCCATCGATTCCTGGTCGCGGGTCGGGCGGATGGATGAGGTGATCCCATATGCCAGACGGTTCAAAGTTCCCGGCGTCGATGTCGAGACGCTGGTGCGGTCGACGCCGGTCTGCTGGGAATATCCGATGTGCGACCGCGACCCGCTGCCGCACTGGAGCCATGGCCGCGTCACGCTGCTCGGCGACGCCGCCCATCCGATGTACCCCGTTGGCTCGAACGGGGCCGCGCAGGCGATCCTCGATGCGCGCAGTCTCGCCGACTGGCTGCGGAAATCCGATCACCCGATGCAAGCTTTGCATGAGTACGAACGCGATCGCCTGCCCAAGACCGCCGAGATCGTGCGCCTCAACCGCAAAGGCGGGCCGGAGCGCGTGATCGACGAAGTCGAGAAGCTCGCTCCAGCAGGCTTTGACTTCGTGGACCGCGTTCTCAGCCACGCCGAGCGCGAGGCGATCGTCAAGGGCTACGCGAGCAAGGCAGGCTTCGCGCAGAGCCAGGTCAACAAGTGAAGGCGCCTGGCCCGCGGCGAGGACTGCAGGAAACCGCCAATCAAGAGAGAGCTCTCAGCTGGAAGCGTTGGATCTTGCCCGTCTGGGTCTTCGGCAAAGCCTCCACGAAGCGTATTGCGCGCGGATATTTGTATGGCGCGATGGTCGCCTTGACGTGGTTTTGCAGCCGCAGCGCAGTCGCTTCGTCCGAGACAACGTCCGGCTCTAGGTCGTGGTGACGATTTAACTATCTGAGCCAGATGGCGATAGCGGCGAGTTTGACGAAGCCCATGAAGTTGGCGAGCAGCTTGTCGTATCGGGTGGCGACGCGGCGGAACTGTTTGAGCTTGTTGAAGAAGCGCTCGATGATGTTGCGCTCCTTGTAGAGGTCTGCGTCGTAGGGGCGCTGGCGGGTGCGATTGCGCTTGGGCGGGATGACGACCTGGCTGCCGGCCTCGACGATCTTCTCGCAGAAGTGGTCGGCGTCATAGCCCTTGTCGGCGATGGTGACTTCGGCGGCGATTCCTTCAATCAAGGCGTGGGCAAAGGCGATGTCGTTGCGTTGGCCTGGCGAGCCAACCAATCGCACCGGGTTGCCCAACGCATCGCCGGCGGCGTGGATCTTGGTGCTCAAACCGCCGCGGGAGCGCCCGAGGCCCTGAGCATCAGGCCCCCTTTTTGCCGGCGGGCGCCGGCGGCATGCTGATGGGCGCGCACGATGGTCGAGTTGATCATCAGCCATTCCAGATCGGCCTCGCGCGCCAGCGCTTCGAGGATGCCGTCCAGAACGCCCATCTCGATCCAGCGGTAGTAGCGCCGCTTTACGGTCTCATAGTCGCCCAGATAGGCGGGGAGATCTCGCCAGCGGGCTCCCGAGCGCGCCATCCAAAGCAGCGCGTTGAGAAAACGCCGATTGTCCGTGCGTGGGCCTCGCTTCCCCTTCCGGCCCCCCGGCACAAAATCACGCAGCCGTTCCCACTGGTCATCCCGAAGCGCGTCGCAGTCCACCGCTGATCTCCAAAAATCAGCGTTGAATCCGATTCGAGCCCATTTGGGAATCCCAGGTCCTTAAATCGTCACCACGACCTAGCACGACGAAGGCGGCGACAATCTGTCCGCGCTCCTCATCGGGGAGCCCGATCACCGCGCATTCACTCACGGCTTCGTGCATAAGGAGCGCCGCCTCCACCTCTGGGCCGGCGATGTTGTAGCCGGCCGAAATAATCATATCGTCGTTGCGCGCGATGAACTGAAAATATCCTTCCTCGTCCTGGCTGAATGCATCGCCTGTGAGGTTCCACCCGTGCCGCACATATTCGCGCTGACGGACGTCGGCGAGATAGCGACAACCGGTCGGGCCTCGCACCGCGAGCCGTCCGACGGTTCCGCGTGGAACTTCATTGAAGTCCTCGTCGACAATCTTGGCTTCGTAGCCTGGCACGGGCGTTCCGGTGACGCCCGGTCTTCGATCATCGAGACGGTTGGCGATGAACACATGCAGCATTTCCGTTGAGCCTATGCCGTCGAGGATCGGCACGCCGGTGCGCTTGGTCCAGGCTTCGTAGATCGGAGCCGGGAGCGTCTCGCCTGCGGATACTGCGACGCGAAGTGAGGCGAGGTCTGCGCCTTCGTCCATCGCCGCGAGCATCGCGCGATAAGCGGTCGGCGCCGTGAAGCAGACGGTCGCCTTGTAGGCTTCGATGATCTTGACGAGGTTGGGCGGAGCCGCGCTTTCGATCAGCACTGCGGATGCGCCGAAGCGCAGCGGAAAGACGGCCAGTCCGCCGAGCCCAAAGGTGAAGGCGATCGGGGGAGAGCCGACGAATACGTCCTCGGGCCGAACGTCGAGCACTTTCTTCGCATAGCCGTCGGCGATGATCAGAATATCGCGATGAAAGTGCGCCGTCGCCTTTGGCGCGCCGGTCGTTCCGGAGGTGAAACCAAGCAATGCTACGTCGTCCCGCCCCGTGGGCACGGCGGCCAGGGTCACGGGCTTGTTGAGAGCGAGACGGTCAAGCTCGGCGTCGTGGTTGGCGGTGCCATCGAAGCCGACGACGCTTTTGAGAAAGCCGCTCGTCTTGGCGCAGGCGACCAATTCATCCAGGATGCGGGTGTCGCAAAGCGCAAGTCCGATCTCGGCCTTGTCGACGATCTTCGTCAATTCCCCGGCCCGTAGCATCGGCATGGTGTTGACCACGACCGCGCCCGCCTTGGTCGCGGCGAGCCAGCAGGCGATCATCGCCGGATTGTTCGCCGAGCGGATCAGGACCCGCTCGCCAGGTTTCACGCTGTAGTCTTCGATGAGCGCGCGGGCCAGCCGATTGCTCCAGTCGGCAAGCTCCTTGTAGGTGCGGCGCCGACCATGGCCGACAAGCGCGGTGCGGTCGCCAAAGCCGCGCTCGACCATGCGATCCGTCAGCTCGACCGCGGCGTTCACGTGGTCAGGATAGCCGAACCCCTCCAGCCGAAAGTCCGGCCATTGGTCGGCCGGAGGCAGATTGTCGCGCGCGAACGTATCAATGTGAGCGGTAGGGCCGAGCATGAGTTCCCTTACATCGGAAAAGCGCGCTGCCCGCTGTGAATCGTGATCCATTTGAGCTCCGTCATCTCCTCCATGGAGAAACGGCCGCCCTTACGACCAAAACCGCTGTTCTTGACCCCGCCTGCGCGTGAGGCTCGTCCGACACCGCGCAAGTTCGCTCCGTGAACTCGCGGGAGGGCGACGCGCGTGTTCGCCGCCCAACCGGATTATTCGTAGCCGCCGCTATGATGGCGCGCAAGATTAAGGCGGGCGCGGTGACGGACGCGTGGCGCACCGCGGTCGCACCGGCCTGACAATTCTTGAGGCGCTGGCGCGGCGCGCCGGCGCCGTGACGATCCCCTAACGACGGTTCACCGACACCGCCAGAATGATGATTGCGCCCTTGATGACTTCCTGGATGCTGGTCGAGAGCCCCATGACCAGAAGGCCGAAGCCGAGAATGCCAATGAAGATCGCGCCGACCACTGAGCCGACGATCGAACCGTAGCCGCCAAAGAGGCTCGTGCCGCCGATGATCACAGCCGCGATCACGTCGAGCTCGAGCCCAGCGCCCAGGCTCGGGTTGCCGGCGGTCGAGCGTGCGGCGAGCATCATGCCCGCGAGCGATGCCGTGACGCCCGAGATGACAAAGGCGGCGATCTTGGTCCGGTCCGTCCTCACCCCCGAGAAACGCGCTGCGATCGGATTTCCGCCGGTCGCGAAGATCCTGCGGCCGAACGGCATCTGGTGCAGCATATAATATCCGAGCGCCGTCAAAGCGATCGTCCACCAGATCGGCGCTTGCACGCTGAGGAACGAGCCGTTCCAGAATATCGCGGAAAAGGTGTCGTCAAGAATTGGGACTGACCTCGTATCGGTGACCGTCAACGCCAGGCCTGAGAAAACCGACAGCATTCCGAGAGTGACCAGGAACGACGGAATTCGGACCTTGGTGACAAGCAGGCCGGAGACCGCCCCAACAAGGGCGCCCATGACGAACACGATCAAAGGCGCGACAAAGGTCGGAACGTCGCGCTCGTAGAGCATCGCGGCCACCATGCTCGCGAAGCTCGCCAGAGAGCCGACGGAAAGGTCGATCTCGCCGCAGACGATGACGAAGGTCATGCCGATGGCCATCACGGACACAATGGCGGTGATGCGCAGCACCGCGCTGGCGGTCGAGAGCGAAGCGAAATGGGGCGCAAAAGCAATGAAGTAAAGGGTGATGAGGGCGAAGATGCCGTAAGTGATGTGATCTCTGGCAAAATTGGCGAGACCACCCCTGTCCATAGGCCCGATGGGCGTGGTCATGCCGCTTTTTCCTTGTTGTGCAACTCAGCCTGTCGAGCGGCGTCAGTCTGGAGAAGCGCCCGAAGCGACGCTTCGTCGTCGATCCTTTCGAGGCTGCGCGTAATGCGCCCTGCGGCCATCACCAGGATCTGGTCGGAAAGCTCCATCAGCTCTTCAAGTTCCGATGAGATCAAGAGAACCCCTACGCCCTGCGCAGCCAGCTGCTTGATGAGCTTACGCATGTCGCGCTTGGCGTTGATGTCGACGCCTGACGTCGGCTCGTCAAGAATGAGCAGTTTGGGATTTGTCGCTAGCCATTTTGCAAAGACCACCTTCTGCTGGTTGCCGCCCGAGAGCTCCTGCGCGGCTTGGGAGGGTCCGTGGCAAAGCAGGCTGAGGTCACTGCGATAGCGGGCGAAGAGCGAGGCGATCCGCTGCGTCGCCATCGGTCCAAAGCCGGCGCATAGGACAAGTTGGTGAGATTGGTCAGGGCGAAATTCTCGACTAGCGAGCAGTTGGCGATCAGGCCTTCCAGTCTCCGATCCTCCGGCACAAAGCCGATGCGAGCCGCGACCGCGGTCGAGACGTCGCCGGTTTGCACAGTTCGGCCCCCAACTGAGACCGCGCCTGCCGCGTCGGGAACGAGGCCAAAAATCGCCTTGGCCAGCGTGGAGCGTCCGCTGCCGACCAGACCCGCGAGGCCCACGATCTCGCCAGCCTCAATGTCAAAGGCGATGTCCGAAAGCTTGCGCGCGCTCCGGAGTTGAGACACCGAAAGCTCGGGCGGAGTGGCTTTGGAGGCGGCGATTCGCTTGACCGGGACGCTCTCGACGGGGGTCGACCCGCCTTGACTTTCCGGCGAACGCGACATCAGCGACGCGATGTGGGCGATGGACGTCTCGCTCGGCAAAAGCGGCCCGATCAGACGCCCGTCCTTGACGATCGAGACACGGTCGGAGAGACGCAGCGCATCCGCCATGCGATGGCTGATATACACAATGCCGATGCCGGAGGCTTTCAGCTGGTCCACCGTCGCGAACAAAGTATCTTCCTCGCGCACCGTCAACGATGAGGTCGGCTCGTCCATGACGAGGAGCTTGGCGCCACGAGAGAGCGCCTTCAGGATTTCGACCATTTGGCGCTGCGCGAAGCCGAGATCGCCGACGCGCGCGGAGGCGCGCAAACCAAAGCCGTATCGATCGATGAGCGCCTGCGCGTCGGCGATCATCCGTTGCGTGTCGATGCGCCATCCGAAGGCGCGCGGCTCGCGCAGGATGAACAGGTTCTCCGCCACCGTGCGGTTTGGCAGGACGCTCAGTTCCTGAAAGATCATCGCGACGCCGCGATCAAGCCGCTCGCGCAGCGATAGCGCCGTGACGTCCTCGCCGTCGAGGATGATACCGCCGCCATCCGCCGTGTAGACCCCGATGAGCACCTTCATCAGGGTCGATTTGCCGGCGCCGTTCTCACCGAGCAGCGCGTGCGTTTCGCCCACGTTGACCACGAAGTTGACGTCGATCAGAACTTGGTTTTCGCCGAACGACTTCTCGATGCGCTCCATCGATACGGCGACGCGCGGCGCGTGAGACGCGGAACTAGACAATGGCGCCCCTTGGCTCTGATTCGGCCCGGCAAGCCGCGACTTGCCGGGCCTTAGACGTCAGAAGCACTTGTCGGCGCAGAGTTTGATCAGTGAGGCGGGCGGATCTTCCTTGGTGACCTGCTTGAGCGCGCTCAGCAGATTGATCTTCTCCACTCGAAGCGTCGGCACCGAGACATAGGGCGGCGCCTCCTTGCCGAGCAACGCCAGCGCCGCGACCTTGGCTTCCGCCACCCCCTGATCGTAGGGCTGTTGCGCGCCGACCGCGAGGAACTCGCCGCGCGCCACGTTGACCGCGCTGTCGGCGGCGAGATCGTTGGTCGTGATGATGAGGTTGCGCAACAGCGTCTTGGCGGCTGCGACCGCCTGCTGGGCCGGCGTATCCCAGGCCACGAACAGGCCTTTTAGGTTCGGATGGGCGGTGAGCATACTCGTCGCCACCTCATAGGCCTTTTCGGGCGAGGTGAACGTGCCGACTTCCACGACCTTGATGCCCGGATATTGGGCGAAGGCCTTGAGCGCCCCGACTTTCCGCGCCGCGACGGAATAATAATAGTCGTAGACAAGGGTGAGTATGCCGACCTCGCCTTTGCCGCCGATCGCCTTCGCGAGCTCGTCGGCGGCGAAGAAGGCGTTCTTTTCGTTGTCGGCCGCCACGACGGACACGTAGTCCTTGCCCGGGGCCATGCCGACCGGGACGTTGTCGAGGAAGACGAGCTTGATGCCGGCGGCCCCCGCTTCTTATAGGCTTCGCTTATAGGCTTCGGCCTCCGACTTCGGGTCGATCGGAATGGAGAAGATCACGTTGGGCTTGCGCGCGATCATCTGCTCGAGATCGCTGATCTGCTGACCGACGTTGAATTTCGCGTCCGTGGCGCCAATGACGTCGACCCCGTACTCCTTCAGCGTGTTCGTGATCCCCGCGACCTGGAGATGCGGCCAGCCTGCGTCCATGGTGTGCATAACGAGACCTGCGGTGAACTTGCCCGCCTTCAGCTTGGCGATGTCCTCAGCGGATAATTTCAGGCCGTCCGCCGAGACTGCCGGCGCGCCATTCGGAAAGCCCGGCACGGCCTGACCGGTCGGCGATAAGGGCAGAGGCTCCATCAGCTGCTTGGCCTCGGGCGGGATGCTGTCTGGCCACTTGTAATCTGCCGCGGAGGCGCCGATCGGCGCGGCCGCTATCAGGGCCAAGGTCAAAGCAGTCGTCGTGAGTTTCGTCAGCATAAACGCTCCTCCCATTCACCCCGCGCAAGCAGGGTATGCATCGCTGCGTCTCAATCCTTCGCGCGCGCAGCGCCACGCGATTCGGTCGATCCGGCGCGACATGGGGCCGGGCGGTCATGCGTAGTTGGTGTAGAGCGTCTTCTTGTGCATGAAGCCCTCGATGCCATGCTGGCCGTCCTCGCCGCCGAGGCCGCTCTTGCGGAAGCCGGTATGGAAGCCGTCCGGGCTCTCCCCAGACGGGCGGTTGACGTAGATTTCGCCGAATTCGAGCTCGTTTACGGCGCGCATGATCTTGCGATTGTCGTGAGTGAACACATAGGCCGAGAGGCCGTAGTCGGAATCGTTGGCGTAGGCGAGCGCCTGATCGAAGTCGTCGACCGCCATCGGCGCGATCAGCGGGCCGAAGGTCTCCTGCTTCATAATTTCGAGGTCGTTAGACTTGACCGAGAAGACGGTCGGGAAAAACCAATGGCCGCGTTCGAACCCGGCGCCTTGCGCCTTGCCCTCGATGAGCGGGGTCGCCTTCTGCTCGATCGCCTTGGCCTTCATCGCTTCGAGCTTGTTCACTCGACCGCGCTGATGCGCGGGCCAACCTGCACGTCGCTCGTGGGATCGCCGACCTTGAGCTTTTTGACCTTGGCCAGGAACTTGTCGAGGAACGCGTCGTGGATTGTCTTGTGCAGGTACATGCGGTCGTTGCAGGTGCACACCGAGCCGCCGAAGAAGAACTTCGACGTCACAGCCGCGTCAACCGCCTTGTCGACATCGGCGTCGTCCATGACGATGAAGGGCGCCTTGCCGCCAAGCTCGAGGCGGATCGGCTTGATGCGTTCGGCGCCGAGCGCATAGATCTCGCCGCCCGCGCGTACGCTGCCGGTCATCGAGACGAGGTCAGTGCCTTTGTGAGACACGAGATAGCGCCGACTGTTCGGCCGTCGCCGACCACGATATTGATAACGCCCTCAGGTATGCCGGCGCGCCGGCTGAGTTCGCCGAGCACCAGCGTGGTCAAGGGCGTCAGCTCGTGCGGCTTGACGACAATGGTGTTTCCAGCGCCGGGCCGACCTTGCGGGCGAACAGCGCAGCGGGGAAGTTCCAGGCGGTGATGCCGGCGACCCCGCCATAGGGCGCGCGCTGAATCCAGATCTGCTCCTGGCGGCCTTCGCCAGGCAGGATCTCGCCCTGGAGTCTTCGAGCGCTCTCGGCGGCGTAACGCAGCAAAAGGGCGGCGAAATTCGCGTCGATGCGCGATTCCGGCAGGAGCTTGCCGCCTTCGGCGGTGAGAAGCCCAGCCAGCGTCTCGCTGTTTTCGTTGATCAGCGTCTTTCGTCGATCAGCGTCGCAAACTTTTGCAGAAGCGCTCCGCGCTCCATCGGCGTTGCGGCGCGCCAAGCCGGCTGGGCCTTACGCGCGGCCGCCACCGCACGGTCGGCGTCTTCAGTCGTGAAGGAAGGCGCCAAGGCGACGACGCTCTCGTCCTTCGGATTCGCGATCTCGCGCCGGTCGCGGCTCGCCGAATCGACCCAACGGCCGCCGATATAGAGCTGGCCCTCGCCGATGCCGAAGTCGCGCATGGTCTGGATGGTCATTTCGGATTCTCGCGGTCGATCGTGAGAACACCGAGAGCACAAGCACGAGGCCCTTCACTATGTTCTGGAAATAGGCGAGCCGGCGCCCCTCTAAGCCCTCACTGTTTGGCGCGCGCGCGCCAGGGTGACGGCGAGATCGATCGCCTCGACAAGGCTGGTCTCGCTCGCGATTCCGCGGCCCGCTATGTCGAAGGCCGTGCCGTGGTCGACGGACGTACGGATGATTGGAAGGCCGAGGGTGACGTTGACGCCGCTCAGCGCCTCCCAGCGGCCGGTCTTACTGTCAACGGAGAAGCCGAGCAGCTTAACCGGAATGTGCCCCTGGTCGTGATACATGGCGACCACGGCGTCGAACTGTTCGGCGCGAAGTTTAACGAAAACAGTGTCGCCCGGAACCGGCCCATGGACATCATAGCCTCGCTCGCGCAGGCGCTGGATGGTCGGTTCGACGATATCAATGTCCTGCCGTCCGAAGAGACCACCTTCGCCCGCATGCGGATTGAGCGCCGCAATGGCGATGCGGCGACGCGGCGCGTTAAGCGCCTTGAGGGCCTCGTCGGTGAGGGCGACGACGCGGCTTATCCGTTCCGGCGTCACGTGCTTGGGCACGTCCTCGAGCGCGGTGTGAGTGGTGATGTGGCTCACGCGCATGGCGCCGTGAACCAGCAACATCACGCTGTCGCGCGCGCCGGTGAGATCGGCGAGAAGCTCGGTGTGGCCGCTATAGTGGTGGCCTGCGAAATTGAGCGCTTCCTTGCTGATCGGGCCTGTGCAAATGGCGCCAGCTACGCCGTCGAGCGCGAGGCGCACGGCGGTTGCGATCGCGTCATACGCGATGCGGCCGCCCTCCGCCGTCGATTGGCCGGTCGGCACCGGAACATGGGCTGCGTCGATGTCGAGGAAACCGATCGGGGGTAGATCAGCGCCAGCCTTCGCGGCGGAGACCGTCGTCGCGGGATCGTCCAACCCGAGTTGTTTCAGCGCTTCCTGGTGTGTCGAGCGCGCGCCGATGAGGACAAGCGAGAACTCTCCAGCCGCGACGCGTTCGCGCAAGCCAGCCGCCGCCCGCGCCATGATCTCCGGACCGATACCGGCCGGGTCGCCCGACGTCACCGCTATCCTGGGACCAGTCACGTTCCCCCCTTCGCTCTTGAGAGCTTAGCGCGACCTTTGCAGCATGAAAAGCCAAAAAAAATCAGAATTCTCTCATTCGGTATAATGGACGCGCCTTTTTACGCCGGCTGGAGCGCGTTACTTTGGATTGAGGGCGGCCGAAAGGAGAGCGGCCCAGATGACAATTTCTTGCAGAAAATCAGAATCAGGGTTAAGCTTGCCTTATGAGCAATCCTGCCCTTCCGCATGCCCGAAACCGTAGGCGTCTCTCCGGCGCGGGTCAGGCCCGAGAAAAGCGCTGAGAAAAATTTTTACGCTTTTGTCCGCGTAACCCATTGAAAAGGCTATATTCGGACGAGAGAATCCAAGGAAATCCAAGGAAATCCAACACGCCCTGGCGGGCATTTTCGCGGCGAAAAGGCCACACGCCAAGAAAATCCAAACGGATCGCACGAACCACCGTCGCGGGCCCGCCGCGCAGAAGGCGGCCAACCCCACTCCATTCCGAGCCAAAGCGCCCGACCCGGCGTTGAGCTGTTGACAGCGGACGTAAACTGCCATTTTCTGCCAAAATCAGGCGCCAGCGCGAGCAGAGAAGCAGCGCCTCGAACTCGCAGCCTGACAGAACGGCCATGGTCCCGATTCGCCGCCCCGACCTCATACCCGCGCAGCGCCGGGCCTTCATGCTCGAGCACATCCGCAAGCGCGGGGCAGCCTCGATCCAGGAACTGTCAGAGGCGATCGGCATCTCGCTGTCGACGGTGCGCCGCGACCTCGAGCATCTGGAGGAGCGCGGCTATCTTGAGCGCTCGCATGGCGGCGCGCTGATTCAGCGGCAGCTTCAATCAACCTTCGAGCCAGAGGCCGCGATCACGGCTGAATTCGGCCGGCCGGAAAAGGAATCGATCGGGCTCGCTGCGGCCGCGACGCTTCATTCTGGCGCGAGCGTCATCTTTGACAGCAGTTCGACCGTTCTCGCGGCGGCTCGCGCCTCGGTCGAGCGCGACATCGCGCTGACCGCGGTCACCAACGACCTCGGCATCGGCCAGGCTTTGTCCGCCTCGAGCAGGATTCGTGTGCTCTGTCTCGGCGGCACGGTGCGGCCGGAATCCCTGACCGTCCTTGGCGAGCCCGGCGAGAGCTTTCTTGGCAACCTTCGAGTCGATGTCGCACTCATCGGAACACACGCCATCAGCGGCCTGGCGTTGACGGAAACCTCGCTTGAAGCTGCGGCGATGAAACGGGCTATGATCTCAGCGGCGCGCAGGATCGTTCTTCTTGCGGACGCTTCCAAGTTCGGCGCGGCGGCATTCTGCAAGATCTGCGAGCTTACCGCGGTTCACGAGATGATAACCGACGATCGCGCCGATCCCGCTGAGATCGCGCGCATGCGGGATCTCGGCCTTGAGGTGAAGGTCGTTCCCTCCAAGGGCGGGGCGGCGCAAGCCGTCGCATGACGATCTTACGCTTGATAGCCGACGACCTTACTGGAGCGCTCGACACCGCTGCTCAGTTCACCGGCCGCATCGGTCCGCTGCCTGTTCTGTTGGATCCTACGACCGGAGCGCCCGAAGGCTCCTATGCCCTGAACCTGTCCTGCCGTGACGGCGACGAAAAGACTGCGGTCGCCCTCACGCGCGAAAGCATCCGCTGTTATTCGGGCGCCGATGTCGCGTTCAAGAAGATTGACAGTTTGCTGCGCGGGCATTGGGCCGCGGAGCTGGCCGTGATCGTTAGGTCCGGCATGTTCCGCCGGATTGTGCTGGCGCCTGCGGTTCCCGCTCACGGCCGCTTCACGCGAGATGGTCTCCATATGCTGGCGCCATCGTCGGGTGATCCCCAGCTGATCAAGGACGTCGGCGCGGAGCTCAAGCGTCATGGCGTCTCTTCTCATGGCGTCGACTGCGAAATTATCCTGCTCGACGCCGAGAGCGACGCCGATCTTGACGCCATTGCGAAACGCCACGCGAATGAACCCACGACGCTCTGGTGTGGCGCGGCTGGACTGGCGAGGGCGCTCGCGCAACAACCGCCTCGGGCCGCGCAACCTTTGAATCAGCCGCATCTCGTGATTGTCGGCTCGCGTCACCCGGTTTCCCTTCGTCAGGTGGAAGTCTTCGGCGCGGCGCAGCCGGACTGGTTGGCGCCCATGGCAACCGAACCCAGTTTCGTCAGCCGCGCCCGGACGACGCTCGAGACATTTGGCCGCTGCGTTGTTGTCTTGCCCGCGCTGCCATCGGGTTTGACCGAGATGGAGGCGGCCGAGCGTATTGGCCGCGGCCTGGAGCTGCTCTCCGGCCGCCTTCCGCCGCTTGGCGGACTGACGGTGGTTGGCGGGGAGACATTCGCCGCCCTTTGCCGCGCGCTAAAAGCAACCAGGCTTAGCGTGGACGGCGAATTTCTACATGGCGTTCCCGCCTCTCGCATGGAGTCCGGCCTTTGGTCGGGAACCCTCTGCGCCTCCAAGTCCGGCGCTTTTGGCGAGGCGGATTGGCTCCTGGAGCATCTGAGCTGAAGTCTCGAAGCGCTTCACAGTGGCCGCTATCCGGTCGAACGGCGATCTCCACCGTCAGAGGGCGCCATTCGGCCAAGGCGGTAGAGCGTCTTTGCTTACAGACTTGCCGGACAATTAGATGGCGCGCTTGATTGAAATGGTCGTGGGCGTAGACGTGGATTGAGCGGAACTTCTGCAGTAGCTTTTGCGCCGAGCGACGTCAGGCGCCGTCAAACGCATAGATATATTTGGTGCTGTTCGCCGCGACTCAATGACAACGATTTCTTGAACGTGGAACAGCGTCGCGGACTTACACGCGGCGGCGGGGAGGCGGCGGCATGAGGGCGAGAAGAAAGGCCCATCACGCAAATTGCTGGGGCCCCCTGGGCGGCAATGCGGTTGGCGTCACTTCGATCGCCGAGCTCACCTATCGCACCTTCGGCGATATGGCGCGCGCCATCGCGGAGATCGGCGAGGCGAGTTACGAAGGCGTCGAATTGTTCGATGGCAATTTGCTCGACTACGAGGCTAACCGCGGATCGCTTCGCACAAGCCTTTCGAACGCAGGCGTCAAACTGATCGCGGTCTATTCCGGCGCCAACTTCATCTTTTCCGCGATCCTCGAGGAGGAGTTGGCGAAGATACGACGCGCCGCCGACGCGGCGGCCGCGGTCGGCGCGGAACATCTCGTGGTTGGAGGCGGAGCTAAGCGCGCGTCCGGGCTCGGTCCCGGCGATCACGACCGCCTTGCCGAAGCGCTGGATAGGGTCGTCGAGATTGCGGCGGAGCGCGGCCTGCGAGCCCACTACCATCCTCACCTGAGCACGGTCGTCGAGGGGCCGGAGGAGGTCCGCAAAGTCTTCGCCAAAACCTCAATCGACTTCTGTCCGGACACGGCTCATCTTGCCGCAGCCGGCGGCGAGCCCGCAGCAATGATCCGCGAACATAGGAACCGCATTTCCTACGTGCATCTGAAGGGCTTGCGAAAGACGCCCTTCGCTTTCACCCCCCTCGATGAGGGAGACCTCGACGTCACCGAGATTCTTCTAGCCCTGGACGAAACCAAATTCGAAGGATGGATCGCCGTGGAGCTCAATTCCTGGCCGGACCCGAAGGACGGCGCGGTTCGAAGTCTTGCCTTTCTCAGGCGCGCCGAAGCCGCCGCCTAGGTCGCACTGAGATCAGTAGGCGCTCCCCCATCCGCGGCCTTCGTCCGCAAGCTCGGGACACGACGAACGGCATGGAATCGCGGTCGCCGCGCGAGCCCGCCCGCGGAGCTCACGTCATGAGCCATTGCATGATGGTCGCCAAACCGTCATTCGCTCTGTGACCAAGGACTTTGACAACTTGCGTGCTGCGAAATCGAGCACGCGCGGATCGATCGCACGCTCGGTCTCACCTGATGGAGCAGCCGGCGCATGAGGTTCCCAACCTCTATGCCGTCGATGGCTCGCCCTTTCCCACCGGAACGGGCGCCAATCCCACGCTGACCATCATGGCCAACGCGTGGCGCGTCGCCGAACGCATCGCCGACAATAGGGGGCGGCGCCAGAGTTAGGATTTGCCGTGGGATCGCGGGCGCGTCGAACGGCAGGAAGATCAGCCGGGGCTTAACCCATTTTGACCATGACGTGGCGGGGGACCGTGTAGTCCTCGAGCGCGTACATGGAGAGATCCTTACCGTAGCCGGACGACTTGAGCCCTCCGTGCGGCATTTCGTTCGCCAGCATGAAGTGGCAGTTGACCCAGGTGCAGCCGTATTGGAGGCGCGCCGCTGTTTGCAGGCCCTTGGAAACGTCGCGCGTCCAGACCGATGAGGCGAGGCCGTAGTCCAAGTCGTTCGCCCAGGCGACGGCCTGATCGACGTCGTCGAATCGCGTCAACGACACGACCGGTCCAAAGACTTCGCGGCGGACAATTTCGTCGGATTGCAAGGCTCCGGCGACAACGGTCGGCTGATAGAAGAAGCCCGGACCCGTGGCCTGACCCCCGCCCGCGGCGACCGAGATATGGCTCGCCTCTAAGGCGCGCTCGACAAAGGAAGAGACGCGCGACCTCTGCCGGGCGGATATGAGCGGGCCGAAATCGTTCAGGTCGTCGTCGGCCTCATTGAACCTTAAGGTCTGGACCGCGCCCGCGAGGTCCGCGACGAGCTTGTCGTAGATCTTCTTGCCCGCATAGACCCGGCAGGCCGCCGTGCAGTCCTGGCCGGCGTTGTAGTAGCCGAAGACCTTCACCCCCTCGACGACCGCCGCAAGATCTGCGTCGTCGAACACGATCACCGGCGCCTTGCCGCCGAGCTCGAGATGGGTGCGTTTGACCGTCTTGGCCGCCGCCGTCAGCACCTTCCTGCCGGTCGCGATGTCCCCGGTCAGCGAGACCATGGCGACCTTTGGATGGTTGATCAGCGCGTTGCCGACGGTCTCGCCGCGCCCGATGACGACGTTGACGACACCTGGGGGAAAAATCTCGGCGATGAGGCGCGCGAGCTTCAACGTGGTCAGCGGCGTCTGCTCAGAGGGCTTGAGGACAACCGAGTTCCCCCGGCGAGCGCTGGCGCGAGTTTCCACGCCGCCATCATGAGCGGGTAGTTCCAGGGCGCTATCGAACCGACGACGCCGATCGGATCGCGCCGGACCATCGAAGTGTGGCCAGCGATATATTCGCCCGCCGCGGCGGTATGCATCGTCCGAACGGCGCCGGCGAAAAAGCGAAAGCAGTCGACGATCGCGGGGATCTCGTCTGCCAGGACCCGAATCCGCGGTTTGCCGCAATTCAGCGCCTCGAGAGAAGCAAAAACCTCGGCGTCGCGCTCGATCGCGTCCGCGAGCTTCAGGAGCAGGGCTGAGCGCGCTCCAGGGGTCGTTTCCGACCAGGCCGCAAAGGCGCGCTCGGCGGCGTTGACCGCGGCGTCGACCTGCTGCGCGGAAGCTTCCGGAAGATCGAGGAGCGTCTCTTCCGTTCTCGGGTTGAGGATGCGCTCTCCGGCTTCATCGCCTGCGACGAAGCTTTCGCCGATGAGCATTTGCGTGTCGAACATGGAGCCTCCTTGAGAATCGGATTTACGCTCGCCGCTATTTTCCTGCGCCGCCGACATGCTCGCCCTCCCGCGTCAAGTAGTAGGCGAGGAGAATTGGCAGGGCGGTGACCGCGATCACCGCGACGGCGACAACGTTGGTCACCGGCCGCTGATGCGGCCGGATAAGCTCTGCGAGCATCCAGATCGGCAGGGTGCGTTGCTGCCCGGCCGTAAAGGTGGTCACGATCACTTCATCGAAGGAGAGCGCGAAGGCGAGCATGCCGCCCGCCATCAAAGCGGAGCCGAGCGACGGCAGAAGAATATGGCGGAGCGTCTGGAAGACGTCGGCGCCGAGATCCATCGACGCCTCCACCAGTGAAGGGGAAATCCGGCGAAATCGGGCGACGGCGTTATTGTAGACGACGACGATGCAGAATGTCGCGTGGCCGAGGACGATCGTCCAGTAGGAGAAGGGAATGTCCATCAGGTTGAAGGCCGACCTCAGCGCGATGCCGGTGACAATTCCGGGCAAAGCGATCGGCAGCACGAACAGGAGCGAAACGGCTTCGCGCCCAAAGAATTTTGCGCGCGCCAGGGCGGCCGCGGCGAGCGTGCCGAGAAGCAGGGCCAGCGCGGTCGACGCCAGCGCCACGCGGATCGAAAGCCATAGCGCCTCCCAGATATCGGATCTGCCCCACGCGACTGCGAACCAGCGCAATGTAAATCCGGGCGGCGGAAATTCGAAGCTGCGGTCCTCGTTGCTGAAAGCGTAAATCAGGATGAACGCGAGCGGCAAATGCAGAAACGCGAGGCCAGCGGCGGCGCCGGCGCGCAAGCCCAGAGGAGATCGCTGACGGGCCGATCCGCCGTCAGAGCGCATCGAGGGCCCCCGTGCGTTTCGCGAGCGCAAGGAACACACCCATAATCAGGATGGGCGCCACACAGAACGCGGCGGCGAGTGGAATGTTTCCGGCCGTGCCTTGCTGAGCGTAGACCGCCTGCCCCAGGATGAGCGAGGAGGGCCCGACGATCTGCGGCACTATGTAATCGCCGAGCGTCAGGGAAAACGTGAAGATCGACCCGGCGACAAGACCGGGCGCCGCAAGCGGCAAGATCACGTGACGAAACGTCTGTCCGGGACGGGCGCCAAGATCGTTGGACGCTTCAATCAATGTCGTCGGAACACGCTCAAGCGCGGCCTGGAGAGGCAGCACCATGAACGGCGTCCAAAGATAGAGGAAAGTCAGCACCATGCCCGTGTAGCTGACCGAGAGCGACGGCCCGCCGACGAGCGGGATGGCCAGCCAGGCGTCGAGCGCACGGGACAGCCCTGCGGCCCGCATGAACCAGCCGACGGCGCCCTCCTTGGCGAGTAAGAGCTTCCAGGCGTAGACCTTGACGAGATAGCTCGACCATAGCGGCATCATCACGGCCACATAGAACAGCGCCTTGACGCGTCCGCGCGCATATCGCGCGGCGTAATAGGCGACGGGAAACGCGACGACCGCGGAAAGAAGGGTGACGATGACCGAGATTGCGAGCGTGCGGATGATGATATCGAGATTGGCGGGAGCAAAGAGCTCTGCGAAGGTCTTGAGCGTCGGCTCGTAGACGACCGCGCCGGAAAACTCGTCGACCGAGAAGAAGCTCTGCGCCAGCAGCGCAAACAGAGCTCCGAGATAGATGATTCCGAGCCACAGCAGCGGCGGTGCGAGCAGGAGCACGAGCAGCAGGCCGCGACGCGAAACGAGCGCGTCGGAGACGCGGCGCGATATGCTGTCTCGAGGGGAAGCCCCGACAAGAGCCCCGGTCATGGCGGCTCCATCAGATGCAGCGAACTCCTTGGAAAAGACTGCCTCCGCGGCGGCGCCCTGCTCGGGCGGCGGACCCGCCGCCGCCGGAACCGCGACGACCAGACGGCCCTCCCCGGGCGTGATGAGTTCGACCCGGTACGACGAGCCGTGAAAGAGAACCTGGGCCACGCAGCCTTCGATCGTGAACGCGCCAGAGCGCCGGCCAGCGCCCGCGGCAACAAGCTCGATCTTCTCGGGACGCAGGCTGGCGGGACGTGCGACCCCGGTCCAATCCTTCACCAACGCGGGCTCGATGACGTTCGAGCCGCCGACGAAATCCGCGACGAATCGGCTCCGGGGCCGCTCGTAGACTTCCTTCGGCTCGCCGACCTGCTCGACCCGCCCATGGTTGAACACGGCGACCCGGTCGGCCATCGACAAGGCTTCCCCTTGGTCGTGCGTGACGAAGACGAACGTGAGGCCCAGCGCGTGCTGCAGGGCCTTAAGCTCGCCCTGCATCGCCTCGCGCAACTTTAGGTCAAGCGCGCCGAGCGGCTCGTCGAGCAGCAGGACCTTCGGGCGCAGGACAAGCGCCCGCGCCAGCGCTACGCGCTGGCGCTGGCCGCCGGAAAGCTCGCTCGGCCTTCGGGACTCCATGCCGACGAGCTTTACGAGCTTCAGCGCATTGGCGCCGAGCGGCTGGCGCTCGGTCCGGCCCATTCCCCGGATCATCAGTCCGTAGCAAACGTTTTCGAGCACGGTCATGTGCGGAAAAAGGGCATAGTCCTGGAAGACGGTGTTGACCGGGCGGCGATAGGCTGGAACGCCTTCGACGGCTTCGCCGAAAATCTCGATATGGCCCGCCGTCGGCTGATCGAATCCCGCGATCAGCCGCAGACAAGTCGTTTTGCCGGACCCCGAGGGTCCGAGCATCGCGAAGAACTCTCCGGCGCCGATATCGAGATCGACGCCGTCGACTGCCTTGACGGCGCCGAAATGCCGCTCGACGCGGCGAAAAAGGACTGCGGTCCCGTCGCTGGGAGTCGAAACGGACGACATGAGTTCATCGGTGCTCAAAGGGGGCGCCGCGGGCGCGGCTTCGAACCTTAGCCCGCGCGGACGGCGCTGCGTCCGCCCCAATCTGTCCAAAATCCTCAGACGCCCTGGTTCGAGGCAGGCCGTCACCGGCCGCCGATGACGGCGATGTAGTCCGTAACCCAGCGATAATACGGCACGCAGGTCTGCTGCGACGCGCATTTCGCGACCGGCGTCTTCCAGAACTTGATCCGGCTGAAATTGTCGTAGCCGTTGGTCTTGCATCCGTCTTCGGTCAGGAGCGCGTTGCCCTTGCACGCCGCCGGCACCGCGGGCAGCGAGCCGAACCAGGCGGAGACGTCGCCTTGGACCTTCGGCTGGAGCGAGTGCTCGAGCCAGAGGTAGGCGCAATTTGGATGCTTGGCCCCGGCCGCCATCATCGTCGTGTCGGCCCAGCCTGTCGCTCCTTCATCCGGCACGGTCGAGGCGATGGGCCGCTTGTCGGACTGCAACAAATTGACCTGGAAGGGCCACGAGCCCGATGCGACCACGCCTTCGTTCTTGAAATCGTCGACCTGGGCGTTGGCGTCGTGCCAATAGCGCTGGATCAGGGCATGCTGCTTGCGCAGCACATCGAGCGCCGCCTTGTATTGGTCCTCGTTGAGCTCGTAGGGGTCCTTGATCCCGAGTTCCGGCTTCTTGGCCATGAGATACAGAGCGGCGTCGGCGATGTAGATGGCCCCGTCGTAAGCCTGGATCCGCCCCTTGTTCGATTTGCCGTCGGGCAGCGTTTGCTCATCGAACACGACGCTCCAGCTCTTCGGCGCGTCCTTGAAGACGCTTGTGTTGTACATCAGAACGTTGGGGCCCCACTGGTAAGGCACGCCGTAGTGCTTGCCGTCGACCGTATGCCACGGCGCGTTTTGCAGTCGCTCGTCCACGGTTTTCCAGCTTGGAATGAGGGAGGGGTTGATCTCTTGCACCCGCTTGCCCGCCACGAGCCGGAGCGAGGCGTCGCCCGACGCGGTGACTAGGTCGAAACCGCCCTCGTTCATCAGGGCGACCATTTCGTCAGAGGTGCCGGCCGTCTTCACGTTGACCTTGCAGCCGGTCTTCTTCTCAAATTCGGTGACCCAGTCGTAATTCTTGTCGCTATCGCCGCGCTCGATATATCCAGGCCAGGCGACGATATCGACCTGACCCTCGCCCTTGCCGAGGCTGGCGGCGAACGAAGGCGCGACGAGGGAAATGGAGCAGGTTAACGCCAACGCGTGATTGACGATGCGCATGGATGATCCCTCCGCGTTCGCCGTCCCGACAAACGGAGGCGGTCGCTATCGGGACACGAAAGCACGGGGGCGAGCCCGCGGGAAGATCATTCGAGAGATACCCGATATCGGAAAAACCGCTCGCTGCGATCGGTCGGCGCGTTCGATCAGCGCATGCGATTGCCCCGGAAGGCGCGCGTCAGCGCCAAGAACTGCTCTCCGACCGGCGTCAGCGGCGCGCCCCGTCGCCAGGCGAGCGCAACCTCCACGGGCGGAATCGACTCGAGGAGGTCACGCGCTTCGATCCGGTCGCCTTCGAGCGACCAAGGCCGGTAGGCGAGGTCGGGCAGGACTGCGACCCCAGCGCCTGTCGCGACAAGGCTTCGCGCGGCCTCGACCGACTGGGTGCGAATGGCGACCATCGGGCGAACGCCGGCGAGACGGCACGCCTGTTCGGCGGCTTCGGCAATCTCATCGACGTTGAGAAGCACCAGCGGATCCCGCTCGAGCTGCCGCACCGAAATTGTTTCGGCCTCGGCGAGCATATGGCCCATGGGCAACCAGACCCGGTAGCGGGACGTCTCGACGCTCTCGATTTTGAGCGCCGAGGCGCTCTTTTCCGGGCCAGCCACTATAACCGCGACGTCAAGCTCTCCATTGACAAGCAGGTGTTCGAGATACCCGCGGCCGTCCTCAGCGATCTCGACGGTTACGGCGGGGAAGGCGCGGCGAAACCGGGCAAGAATTTCCGCGATCACATAACCCGCGACCAGCGGTGTGACGCCGAGCGCAAGGCGTCCGGCCAGGCTTGCGGGATCGCTGCGCACCGCCCCCCGCGCTTCCGCTACGTCCGCAAGAATCTTGCGCGCGTGGCGCAAGAACTGATTGCCCTTGAATGTAAGCTCGACGCCCTGGGCCTTGCGCTCGAACAGGGGGAAGCCGAGATCGCCCTCGAGCTCGCGAATGGCTTCAGCAACCGTCGATTGAGAGATTGAGAGTTGGTGCGCCGCGCGAGACAGCGCGCCATTCTCAGCCGCAGCGACGAAATACTGGATCTGCCGAAACGAAAACGCCATCCGTCACAGGCTAACAGCGCCCGATGCGGCTGTCGATTTATCAACAGACGTACTCAGTTTGTTACCGACCGACCCAGGCGGCGCCTCTGTCAGGGCGCGATCACCGGAACTTCCGCCGTCGCGGAAGGCCGAGGTCGTCGATCATTCGATCAGACCGCCGCCTGCGGATGGCGGCCGAAGAGCGTCTAGTCAGGACCATCCGGACATCGCTCGCCGACCTGCTTTTGCGTCGGGCCGGTTAGCGCGTGTGGTGCGCAGCGCCATCAGCGATTTCCCTCCACTTCAGGCACGGCAGGTCGGGGGCTGCGTCGTCCAACCGCTTCCGAATTCTCGCCAGCCGCGGTTCGGGCCCCGGCTCAAGGCGGAAGCCACGGCCGAGCGCCAGTCCGATCATCGCCTGGTTGGTCCGCAATGTATCGCCGAAGAGGAATTCGATGCCGTCGGCCGCCGCCCTGCGTTCAATTTCCTGGAGGAGGGCCGAGCCGGCGCCAAGACGGCGCCAGTCATCCGCAATCGACATGCCGAATTCGCCCGTGCGTTCGGAGCATGAAAGCGCCACCCGGGCCTCGCCGACGACCGTTTCGCGAGCCGCTGCCTTCGAGATCACGAGCAAGGTCAGGGTGTCACAACCATTAGCAGCCAAAGCACGCGCCAATTCCGACGCCGGGAGTTCGCTTGCGGCGCCCAGGAACCGATTGTAACGCGACTGCGGAGAAAGCCATCTGACATAGTTTTGCAGGGCCGCGCCATCGCTGGAGCGGACCGGGCGAAGAGCCAACCAAATGTCCGACTTACCGTTCGCTCGCAGCGCAAGGAGTTCCGAAGGACCCGGGCGCGGAGCGCTTTCGCTCGTACGCCCGTGAGGCGCAGGCTCCATGAAATGGTCATGCAGACGCGCGTAAACCATCGGCGTGATCCGCAATGAGAGGGTGCGTTTGGGGCTTGAGGAGGCCGCTACCGCGGCATGCTCCAATCGGACCCCAGGGCCTTCTCCATCATTTCGCGCTCCATGCTGTCCGTGATTCGTCCACCCGAGCGCGCCAGCATCAGCGCAATCTGACGGTCGACTTCCCTCCGCCGCTGCGCTGCTGGGCCGTCGCTCAGACGCCGGGCCAGCCTCGCCAGCTTTGCGCCGACGCCATTTGCGACCGGCGCTGTGCGATCGCCGGATAGGTCGTAATCTCTGCTGTGCGCCGCGTAAGCCATCCCGCCACCCTCATCATTGACTATGGCCTGGTATGAGATATCCTCATCCGCCATGCTCCAAGTAGAGTAAATTTGGCAGACAAAGCTCCGCACAACAAAGGATATTGTCTCAGCCTATGGATGAGAGAATCTCGTGCATAACGCTTCTCCTCCGCTGAACGCGCTTCGCGCTTTCGAGGCCGCCGCCCGACATCTCAGCCTGACCAAGGCGGCGGTGGAGCTGAACGTGACGCCCGGCGCCCTAAGCCACCAAATTCGCGGCCTGGAAGACAATCTAGACGTCAAACTCTTCGACCGCGGCGTGCGCTCGATCGCCCTGACGGCGGCAGGCAAAGCGCTCACCCCCGGCTTGCAGGCAGGCTTTCTTCATATCCGGGACGCGCTGGCGAGCCTCAAGGCGTCAGGCGACACGCGCGTGCTGGTGATCAGCACGCCGCCCGGCTTCACCTCCAAGTGGCTGGCGCCTCGGCTCTATCGCTTTTCGATCGCCTATCCCGAAATCGACGTGCGCGTTTCCTCATCGATGAACAACGCCAATTTCGCCACCGACGGCGTCGACGCCGCGATCCGCAACCTTCCGGTCGATGCGGCGCACGATGAGGCCCTCGAGGTCGAAAAGCTGCTCGATCAATCCCTGATGCCGGTTTGCAGTCCGGCCTTCGTCGAAAAACACGGGCCCTTCACGGTGCCGGACATGCTCAGGGGCGTGCCGCTGATCCATGACGACAGCTTCTCCAGTCGCGCTGCGATGCCGACCTGGGTCGACTGGTTTGCGGCGGCTGGCGTGAGGGATGCTGACGTCAGTCATGGCCTTCGATTCAATAGTGCCGATCACGCGCTTGACGCGACAGTCGAAGGCGCCGGCGTGCTGCTCGCTCACGACGCGCTCGCCTACGACGATCTGCGCACCGGGCGTCTGGTTGCGCCATTCGACCTGACCCTGCCGTCGGGCCGCTGCTATTGTTTCGTTTGCGCGAAGCGGAGAGAGTCCGCCAATGTCAAGGCCTTCCGCGCGTGGCTCAAGGAAGAGGCGGCCGCCGTCGATTGGAGTAAGCGTGCGGCGCGCGGAGCCGATACGCGGCGCGCGGCGGGATCCTTTGCGACGCGCCGATAGCGGCCACTCACCCAGCGGACACAAAGGCTAATGGCCTGGTCCGCCTGACGCTATAGTTTACCGACGGCGGCGTGCAGCACTGCTCGTTGCGCAGGGAGAATTGGCTCCAAAAGGCATGTCTTTTGGCGAACCTCGCCGCTCGCCCCCGGCCTTGCTTATTTTGCTTACTACCCGTACCAGTATATTAGAAAGCGACACGTGGGGCTGGCTTGCAAACGAGTTGGCCCTTAGCGTCCGGGTTTCGACCCGACGCTACATGGGAGGGACCGCATGGCCGGGAATAACTACCCGAAGCTTCACAACGCGATGTGGCCCGGGCTTGTCGGCAAGGGGCCGGATTCAGAGCCGCCGATCGACCTCGACACCATGCTCAAGCTCACCGCCGCCGCGCGGTCCGATGGCGGCAAATTCGAAGGCGTCGACCTCTTTCTCGCCGATCCACACACCTCGATAGACTCGAGCAAAGACGACATCCAGCGGTTGGCGGACAAGATCGCCGGCTACGGGCTTGCGGTCGGCTCGGTGGTCGCCCCTGTCTGGCCGCCGGTCGGCGGTGGTTCGGCCATGGGTTCGCAGGAACGAGCGCGACAGGTTTGTCGTCATGGTCGACAAGGCCTGCCGCATTGCGCGGCAGCTCAGCGACATCGGAATTCGCAAGTCCGGAGTGGTCCGAATCGATTCCGCGAGCGGAGTGCATGATTGGGCGGCCAATCCGGTCGAAAACCAGAAACGGATCGCCAAGACATTCGGCAAAGCGTGCGATGTCGCGGAGCAATATGGCGAGCGCCTGGCGGCTGAGGGCGAAATCTGCTGGGGCGGAATGCACAGCTGGAAGGACATGGTCGACCTGCTGGAGACGGTCGGGCGGCCGAGGACCCTGGGCTTCCAGGCCGATATGGCCCACACGCTGCTCTACACGATGGGTTACAACGCCCCGGAGCATCGCATTCTCCCAAAGGACTACGACTGGGCCGACCCGAAAGCGCTCGACGAGGCAATAAAAAAGCTCGCGCACGCGCTCCGACCTTGGACGATCGATTTCCATGTCGCCCAGAACGACGCGACCGTCAAAGGCGAAGGCTCGCACGACAAGACGGGGCGTCACTGCATGGTTGGCGACCCAAATGGCAAACTCGATATTGCGCGGCACGCGGGCTACTGGCTGCGCGACGACAAGGGCGAGCTCACCAAAGTCTGCCAACACATCTGCTGGGACGGGTGCATGTTCCCGAACTCCGAGATGATGAAACAGAAGACTTGGGACGACATCCTGGGCGCGATGGTGAAGGTGCGAGACGCCCACGGCTGGGCGTGAGTTAGCCGAAGGGGACAAGCGTAGCATGGCTGGGGAAAAGAAGAAGCTTAATGTCGGCGTCATTGGGTACGGTTTCATGGGCCGCACCCATTCGAATGCATTCGGGAAGGTGAACCAGTTCTTTGATCTGAAACGCGAGCCAGTGCTCAAAGCGGTCTGCGGCCGGGATGCGCAGAAGGTCGAGGCCTTCGCCAAAAACTGGAACTACGAGTCCGCCGAGACCGACTGGCGAAAGCTCGTCTCGCGGAAGGACATCGACCTGATCGACATCGCCTCTCCAAATGACACGCATGAAGAGATCGCAGTGGCGGCCGCCGAGGCTGGCAAAATGGTCATGTGCGAGAAGCCTCTCGGACGCAATGAGGGTGAGGCGGCGAAGATGGTCGCTGCGGTCGAGAAGGCGAACGTCCCGAACATGGTTTGGTACAACTATCGTCGCGTGCCGGCGGTGACGCTGGCCAAACACCTTATTGACGAGGGAAGGCTCGGCAAGATCTATCACTACCGGGCGAAATTCCTGCAGGACTGGACCATCTCCAAAGACCTGCCGCAGGGCGGAGCTGCGCTTTGGCGGCTTGATGCAAGCGTTGCAGGCAGCGGGGTCACTGGCGATCTGCTCGCGCACTGCATCGACACGGCGATATGGCTGAACGGAAGCATCGACAAGGTCACAGCGGTCACGGAAACCTTCGTTAAGGAGAGAAGCCACAACCTCACGGGCAAGGTCGAGCCGGTTCAGCATCGACGACGCCTGCCTTTTCCTTGCGCGCTTCGCCAATGGCTCGCTCGCGTCTTTCGAAGCCACTCGCTACGCTCGCGGCCACAAGGCTCTCTATACGTTCGAAATCAACGGCGAACACGCCTCGATCTTTTGGGACCTCCACGATCTTCACCGCCTGCAGTATTTCGATCATCGCGATGAGGGAATCGTGCGCGGCTGGCGGTCGCTCCACATCACGGACAGCGATCATCCGTACATGAAGAACTGGTGGGTGCCGGGTCTGCAGATTGGTTACGAGCACAGCTTCATTCATCAGGCGGCCGATTTCATCGATAGCCTTGAATCTGGCAAGCCAGCTGCGCCGACATTCCGCGATGGCTTGGCCACAGATCAGGTGACTGGCGCCGTCCTGCGCTCCGCTGCTTCGGGTCAGTGGGAGCTGCCGTCGCAGTAGCGCCGCGGGCGCGTAGGCGCGAACTTTCAAACGACTGAAACCGGGGAGGCAGGAGGGTAATGGCAGGAGTGGCCGCGTTGTCCTTGTCGGACTTGACGAAGACCTACGGCTCGGTCCGAGCCCTGGACCGCTTGAGCCTGGAGGTTCCCGAGGGCTGCTTTTTCGTGTTGTTCGGCCCGAGTTCGGTCGGCAAAACCACGACGCTGCGGGCTATCTCGGGCCTCGCGCCGCTCGACAGCGGAACTATCCATATTGGCGGCCGGGATGTGACGAACGCGCCCATTCGAGGTCGTGGGGTATCGATGGTGTTTCAGTCTTTCGCCCTCTATCCCCACCTCAACGTCTTCAAGAATTTGGCGTATCCTTTGGTGGAAGACGGTCTTCCGCGCGCGGAGATCGCGCAGCGGGTCGGCGAGACCGCCGAGATGCTGAAGCTTTCGCATCGGCTTCAGCAAAAACCGGCGACACTGTCAGGAGGCGAGCAGCAGCGTGTTGCGCTCGGCCGTTCGCTCATCCACAGGCCGAAACTCCTGCTTCTCGACGAACCGCTCACCAATCTCGACGCCAAGCTCAGGTACGATATGCGCGCCGAGCTCAAACGGCTGCATCGGCAGCTCGGGATGACCGTCGTCTATGCGACTCCGGATGAACTCGAAGCGCTCTCGATGGGCGAGGAGATCGCGGTTTTGCGCGATGGCCGGGCCGTTCAGCAGGGCTCGCCGGATGATCTCTACGAAAGGCCAGTCGACCGCTACGTCGCCGGCAAGATCGGCTCACCGCACATGAACATTTTCGACGTGAAGGTCGCGAGCGACGGCGTGAATCTCGACACGCCGTTCGGCCCGCTAAGACCTTCGCGCCTCGCCGAGCCAATGGCCGCCGGTGAGTCATTGGCGCTTGGCGTGCGGCCGTCCGACATGCGCCTCGCGCAAGGCGCGCCGGCATCGAGCGAACCGACCGTTCAGCAGCTCGAGCCGCTCGGAGACATCACCGTCGTATCGCTGGTTTCGAACAGCCATCCGTTCCGAATGGTCCTGCCGGAGGCCCAGGCCGCCACCATCAAGGAAGGCGATCGGCTTCCGATTATCATTGACCCGGCGAAGATCTATCTATTCAGAGGTCATAACGGTTCGGCCATAAGCCGAAAATAGCGGCGCAAGAATGGGCGCCAAGGGAGGAACGAAGGATGAAGATGAAAGCAATGATGGCGTCCGGCCTCGCGGCGGCGTCCCTAATGCTCGCCGCAGGCCTCGCAAGCGCGCCTGCGTCGGCGGAGGACGTGACTCTGAAAATGGCGGTTCCGGATTGGCCGCCGACCCACATCATGAAGGATCTGTTCGACAAGACCTACAAGTCGAAGTCCGGCAACAAGGTGATCGCTCGACGTCGATTTCATCCCGTGGCCGGACTACTATACCCGCCTCAACGCCTCGCTGACGTCAGGCGAGAAAAAATATAATATGGCGGTGTCCGATAGCCAGTGGCTCGGCGCTTTCATTGAGGGCGGCTACTACCTCAACATCAACAAATACGTGGACGCCGATCCTGACCTGCAGGCCGTGTTCAAGGACCTGCATCCAGCGGTGAAAGACGCCTATTCGACGTATCCTTACAAGTCCGACAAGCTTTATGGCTTCCCGCAGATGCCTGATCTTGTCATTAACTACTACCGCAAGGACGTCTTCTGCGATCCGACTGAGCAGAAGAATTTCACGGATAAATACAAGTACAAGCTACCCTGCGCGCCGGAAGAGATGGACCAGATCACCTGGGACAACTATCGCGACTTCGGCGAGTTCTTCCAGCGCAAGAAGGGCGAAATGTTGATGGGCAAGCCGCTCGATGACGATTTCTATGGCGTCGAGTTCCAGGTCGGCAAGGGCTACGACTTCTTCACGACATCCACGCATCAGTTCGTCTGGCAGCACGGCGGGGATATCTGGGACGAGACGAAGCAGCCCAACGCCCATGCAGTCGGGGTCGTCAATTCGCCGACGGCGGTCAAGGCGTTCGAGCACCTGCTGTCGTTCGTGAAGTATATGCCGCCGGAGGGAACGACTGGCAACCTCGACATCTTCAAGACGGACGAGCTCTTCCGGGCCGGCAAGGTGGCGAGCAATCTCGAGTGGATCGGATTTGCGGAAAGCTCGATCAACCCGGCGACCTCCAAAGTGGTGGACAAGATCGCCTTCGCGCAAATGCCGGGCCTCAAGACCGACAAGGGCATTGTGCGGACGTCGCAAATCGGTGGACAGCCGTTTGTGCTGATGACGTGGAACACCGACTTGCAGAACAAGGAAGCGCTCGATTTCTGCAAGTGGTGGCTCTCGAAGGACACTCAGATCGCTTTCGCCAAAGCCGGCGGACAGAGCGCGCTTAAGTCCGTGTACACCGACCCGAGCTATGTGACCTTCCGTCCCTGGAATCGCACCTGGGCGGAGAGCCTCGACTGGCAGAGGGACTTCTGGCACATCCCAGAGTTCTTCGAGCTTTTGACCGAGCAGCAGGAAGAGTACACGAAAGCGGTGACAGGCCAGCAGGATGCCAAGACGACGATGGATAACGTCGCCAACTTTCAGGAGAAGACGCTGAAGGAGGCCGGTCGCATCAAGTAGACGTGGACCTTAGCAAAACGGCGCGCCGCTCGCGTGGCGCGCCGCCCGGCCATCAGAACGTGTGGTCGACTGTTCCTCATCCGAAATCAGCGACGCATCGATCCGACGAGCCAATGACCACGACAACTGACGTTCCTCAAACCGTTCCATTCTTCCAACGTGTGATCGCGTTACGCTGGGACAATTGGCAGGGCGCGCTCATCGTTTTCGTGATCGGCATGGTGCTCGCGATTGCATCCCTGCCGCCGCAAGTTTCCTTCTGGGCTTCGTCCACGCTCGCCGCCCTTTTGGCCGTGACGCTGATCGCGAACGCCTGGGGGAAATACATTGGCGGGCTCCTCGTGACGCCGGCGCTCGCGCTCCTCTTTCTGATGAACGTCTTCCCGCTTCTGTGGTCGTTTGGGCTCTCCTTCTTCAATTACAAGGCCAACCGCGCGCGGGCGCCGACCTGGGTCGGGCTCGACAACTACGCCAATGTCCTCTCCGACCCCGAAGTCTGGGACCGGCTGCACAACACGATCATCCTCGTCATCATGACTGTGTCGTTGCAGATGGTGGTCGGCTTCCTCCTCGCCCTCCTGTTTTCGAAGCAATTCCCGCTGCGGCGTTATCTGCTCATCCTCGTGCTGACCCCTATGATGCTGTCGTTCGTGGCGGTCGGCGCCTTCTTCCGTTATTATTACGACCCGACTTTCGGTCTCCTGTCGCAGGCGGTGCGCATCTTCACCGGCCGGCCGTTCATCCTGATGAGCACGATCTGGGGCTCGCGCATCGGCATTGTGTTCGCTGACGCCTGGATGTGGTCGCCATTCGTCATGCTGCTGGTGCTCGCCGGCCTCGTTAGTGTGCCGAAATATCTTTACGAGGCTGCCGCGATCGACCGGGTCTCGGGCTGGCGGCAGTTCTGGTCGATCACCTTCCCGTACATTCGCGGCCTCATGCTCTTGGCGCTGCTGTTCCGGACAATCGAGGCCTTCAAACTGTTCGATCTCGTCTTCCTGCTGACGAATGGCGGTCCGGGCACGGCGACCGAAACGATCGCGCTTCGCGTCTACCGCATCGCCTTCGAGAACAACAAGACGAGCGAATCGACCGCGCTCGCTTACATCCTGCTCTTCACGGTGATCGTGCTCACCAACCTTTATCTCTACTTCGCTAACCGACGCGCCAAGGAGGCCCCGGCTTCATGACCGACATGACCGCGAACGCTCCTGCCGGTCCAGCTCTCGCAGCGCGTGCGCCGCTCATCCGTCGGCCTCGCTTTGGCCGATCGGCCTCGAGCGTCGGCCAAGCGGGCTGGGGCCGAACGATCGGCGCGGCCATCGTCAGCTTGATTTACTTCTTCCCCGTCTTCTGGATCATCTTGACGGCTTTCAAGACCTACGAGGACGCGCTTGCGGTTCCCGCGAAATTCTTCTTCACGCCCACGCTCGAGAATTTTGCCCAGGTGTTCAGCCGGGCCTATTCGACCGGCGGACCCACGGTCAATACTGGGTTCACGCTTTATTTCTTCAATTCGCTGTTCATTTCCGGAGTGAGCGTGCTTCTCGCGCTTGCGATCGGCACCTTGGCCGCGTTCGGCTTCTCGCGCTATCCGCTCAAAGGCAATGACACCTACCTGTTTATGATCCTGACGACGCGCATGCTGCCTGCTATCGTTGTCATCATCCCGATCTTCATCATGTTCCGGGTCACGGGTCTCGCTGGAACCTATCTGGGCATCATCGCTCTCTATACGGTATTCAACCTACCGTTCGCGATCTGGATGATGAAAAGCTTCTTCGACGAACTCTCTCCCGACGTTGAGGACGCGGCGCGCATCGATGGCTCGTCCGACGTCCGGGTTTTCTTCAAGATCTGTCTGCCGCAAGTGTTGGCTGGGCTCGCCGCCACCGCAGTGTTTGGCCTCATTCTGACCTGGAACGAGTTTCTGTTCGCCCTTCTGTTGTCGGGCGTCGAGACCCGGACCGTTCCGGTCGCCATGTCGCAGACGATCGGGGGCGACATCGGCGTGCGCTGGGGTCTCCTGGCCGCGATCGAAACGCTGTTCCTAGTCCCCGTGATCATCGTGACCTTTGCGCTGCAGAACCAGCTCCTGCGCGGCGTCACGTTCGGCACCATTAAGAGATAGCCCCATGTCGACGATCGAGCTCAGGGGCGTCACAAAGCATTTCGGCGGATTCACCGCCGTCAAGAACGTGAACCTCGCGGTCTCGGCAGGAGAGGTCGTCTGCCTGCTGGGCCCCTCCGGATGCGGCAAGACGACAACTTTGCGCATCATCGCGGGGCTTGAGCGCGCAAGCGCCGGCGACGTCGTCATCGCTGGAAAGCGGATGAATGATCTGAGGCCCGATCAGCGCGACATCGCGATGGTGTTCCAGTTCTACGCCCTCTACCCGGCGCTGACCGTGCGCGAGAACATCATGTTTCCGTTGCACGTCGAGCGTCTCGATGAGCAAACAAGTGCGGAGCGGGTCGCGCGCGCGGCGCGCATGCTCCAACTCGAACCGGTGCTCGACCGTCTGCCGAACCACATCTCGGAGGGCGAGAAACAGCGGGTGGCAGTCGCGCGCGCGGTGGTGCGTGATCCGAACTGCTTTTTGTTTGACGAGCCTTTAAGCCGGCTCGATGTCGAGCTCCGCCAGACCATGCGGGGGCAGATCAAGAGCGTCCTGACGGGGCTTTCGAAGGCGACAGTGATCGTTACCCACGATCAGCTGGAGGCCCTCACCATGGCCGACCGGATTGCGATCATGCGCGACGGCGTCATCGAGCAGATCGCCTCGCCTCACGAAGTGTTCGCGAGGCCGACCACGCTATTCGTCGCGAGCTTTATCGGGACGCCGCAGATGAACCTGCTCACTGCGCAGTTCGATGGCGTTGAGGGAACGCACGGCCGGTTCACAGTAGACGGCCAACCGATCCGGCTTGCAGTCGATCCGGCGGTGAAGAAACTCGCAAGGGGACAGGTCACAATCGGCATCCGGCCCCGTGCGTTTATCCCGCAGGGCGCCGGAGGCGCCGACACGATCGCAGGCCGGGCGGAACTGATCGAGCCAATGGGCGCTGAGACTCTCATCCACGCCAGAACGCCGCTGGGCAGCGACCTGCGCGTCGTCGTGCCGCGCGAGATCAAGGTCAAGTTAGGAGAAGCGCTGAGCCTTCGCACGGACGCGCGCGAGACGCATGTGTTCGACGGTTCGGGAAAGGCGGTCCGGGCATGAGCGAGGACGCTTCTATTGCGGGCAAAAGAACGCTCGGCGGCATGAGCCGGGCGACCGCGGAGCGCCTCGAATGGGGCCTCATCGGGCTCGGGATTCTTGCGCTGGCGCTTATATTCCAGCCATTCAGCCTGGCGCTATTCGGGGTCGGCTGCGCGCTGGTTGTCTTCGCAGGCCTCGCCAACAACCTCTTGCCGCTGTGTCAGCCGGGAACGACCCTGCGGTCGCTCGTCGTGGCGGCGGTCATTGTGGCGCTGGCGTTCTTCTTGGTCATGCTCATCTCCATCGTTGCAGCCTATCTCTACGGCGTCTTTTTTGTGAACGCCATCGCGCCGGATACGAGTGAGCCATTCTATCTTCAGCCGTTCGTGTGGGGCGTCGTGGCAATCGCCGCGGCGCTCGCCGCGTTCCTCGCATCGCTTTTAAGGCGCTGAAATCGACCGGGGCGGTTCAAATAAAGGGAGGGATCATTGCTGTTAGGGTTCAACATGCTGTTGTGGTCGACGCAGGTCACCGAGGAGCATTTTCCGCTGTTTGCGGGGATCAAGCGTGCGGGGTTTGACGGGGTGGAGCTTCCGATCTTTGAAGGAACGCCTGAGCACTTCCGCACAGTCGGTCGGGCGATCCGCGACAACGGCCTTAGGGCTACGGCAGTCGCGGTCATCCCAGACGCCGAGCGCGATTGCGTCAGCGCAGATCCGGCGGTCCGCTCCGCCGGACTCGATCATCTCAAATGGGCGATCGACTGTCTGGCGGCCGCGGGCGGGGAGACGCTTTGCGGGCCGTTCTACCAGCCCCTCGGCGTCTTCACCGGCGAGCCGCCGACGAAAGCCGAACGCGCCAACGTTGTGAGCGTGCATAAAGACGCCGCTGCCTACGCGGCGCGACACAACATTAAGCTTTCGGTCGAGCCCCTGAACCGCTTCGAGTGCTACGTGCTCAATACGGTCGCGGATTCCGCCGACGTTGTCCGACAAGTGAGCGAACCCAATTATGGACTCCTGTACGACACGTTCCACGCCAATATCGAGGAGAAGGATCCCGTCGGGGTGATCGCGCCAAACATCGCGCAGATCAATCATGTCCACTTCTCCGAGAACGACCGTGGGACGCCCGGCAAAGGCCATGTTCCCTGGGCGGCGACGATGAAAGCGCTCAAACAGAGCGGCTACGATGGCTGGTGCGTGATCGAGGCCTTTGGTCGCGCGTTGCCGGACCTCGCGGCGGCCACCCGCGTCTGGCGCGACTTCTTCCCCAACCGCGATGAGGTCTACCAGTTCGGCGGCAAATTCCTACGCGAGGAATGGGCGAAAGCCTGACCTGGCGTTCAGTACGCAAAAAGGACAAATCGGCATGAAATCGATCAAGGGACCGGCAATCTTTCTCGCCCAGTTCGCGGGCGACGCGGCGCCGTTCAACACGTTCGACTCCATCTGCGGCTGGGCGGCGGGCCTGGGTTACAAGGGCGTGCAGATTCCGGCCTGGGACAACCGGTTCATCGACCTCAAGAAAGCCGCCGCAAGCGTCGGCTATTGCCAGGAACTTATTGGGACCGCTGAGAAGCACGGTGTCGAGATCACTGAGCTTGCGACCCACCTGCAGGGCCAGCTCGTTGCGGTCAATCCCGTATACGATCAGGCTTTCGACGCGTTCGCCGCCAAACATGTGCGCGGCAATCCGAAGGCGCGGCAAGAGTGGGCGACCGAGCAGGTCACGCTCGCCGCGAAAGCAAGCCGCAACATGGGCCTCAACACCCATGTGACTTTTTCGGGCGCGCTCGCCTGGCCATTCCTCTATCCCTGGCCGCCGCTCCCGTCGGGCCTCATCGAAACAGCGTTCGACGAGCTCGCCCGCCGCTGGAAGCCAATTCTTGACGCGCACGAGGACCAGGGCGTCGACGTCGCGTTCGAACTGCATCCGGGCGAGGATCTATTTGATGGCGTCACGTTCGAGCGCTTTCTCGACAAACTCATGGGCCACAAACGCTGCGGCATCAATTACGATCCGTCGCATTTCCGCTTGCAGGCGCTCGACTACGTTGGGTTCATCGACGTTTACCACGAGCGCATCAAAGCCTTTCATGTGAAGGATGCGGAGTTTCGTCCGTCGCCAAAGCAGGGGGTTTACTCGAGCTACTCTGATTGGCCGCACCGCGCGGGCCGCTTCCGCTCGCTCGGCGACGGCGACATCGATTTCGGCGCCATCTTTTCCAGCCTATCCGTCTATGGATATGACAGCTGGGCGGTGCTCGAGTGGGAATGCGCGATCAAGAACCGCGACGACGGCGCTCGCGAGGGCGCCGAGTTTATCAAGAAGCATATGATCGAGGTGAGTCAGTCGACCTTCGAGGACTTCATCGATCAGGGCGCCGATCACGCCGCCGTCAAGCGCGCGCTGGGCATCGAGGCGTGAGCCATTAAAACGAGCGGCGAGTGGCGCCGCGTAATGTCGGGCGGATTGAGCGCTGCTCGACGAGTGATGAGAGGAGACCCAAAGATGTCAGGCAAAAAAATTCTCATGCTGACCGGCGAGTTCACCGAGGAATACGAGATCTTCGTCTATCAGCAGGCGATGGAAGCAGTCGGTCACACGGTGCACGTCGTTTGCCCAGACAAGAAGGCTGGCGACCTGATCAAGACCTCGTTGCACGATTTCGAGGGCGATCAGACCTATACCGAGAAGCTTGGCCACTTCTTCACGATCAACAAGACCTTCTCCGAGGCTGAGAAGCAACTAAAACAGTATGACGCGGTCTATTGCGCCGGCGGCCGCGGACCCGAATATATCCGGACGGACAAACGGGTCCAGGCAATGGTCCGCCATTTTCATGACGCCAAGAAGCCGATCTTTACCATCTGCCACGGGGTGCAGATATTGGTGGCGGTGGACGGCGTTGTGCGCGGCAAGAAGGTTGGGGCGTTAGGCGCTTGCGAACCTGAGGTGACGCTCGCTGGGGGAACCTACATCGATCTTTCACCGACGGAGGCCTATGTGGACGGCACGATGGTGTCAGCCAAGGGATGGACTGCGCTCGCCGCCTTCATCCGGGAGTGCTTGAAAGTGCTTGGCACAGAGATTCGCCACGGAGGCGCAGCTGAAGCCCGGGTCCGAGAGCCGGCATAAACCGAGCTGCGGGGCGTCCCGAGCGCTCTGGACCTCTCGAGCGCTCGCAGATTTGGATTTTCATCCGCGCTAATATGGCTGCACGATAAATGGCAGTTCGCTCTGGCGCCATGCTCTTCGACTAGCCTGGGACGGCCTCGAACCGAATTCGATCGAGGCCCCCCCAATCTTCCATCGCGGACGCCTCGACGCGGGAATCAACATATCAGCAAGCCGTTCTCATTCGATGCTCTGCATTAAGAGACGCGATATGTCCGAGCCTGATGCGAGCCAGTTTAGCGCGCGCCGCCCGTCCCCTCGAGCGCGATCCGTCGCACCGCTGCGACGAGCGCCTCGACATCCTCATACCAAATCTCTGAAGGGATGAACTCGGTTGGGATTCTCGACTCGCCTGGCGTCTGATTCAAGGTGGCGAACAGAGGAGGTTCGCCATGCCCATTCCGCTTCGGGGCGATTATGACGCTGAGATGGTGAGAGCTGCGGCCAAGCGGTCGAAGGACGGGCCGCAGGCCAGGCGGCTTTTGGCTCTGGCGGCGGTTTACGAAGGCGCGACGCGCACCGAGGCGGCGAAGATCGGCGGGGTGACGCTTCAAATCATTCGCGATTGGGTGATGAAGTTCAACGCCCATGGACCGGAAGGCTTGATTGATCGCAAGCCGCCCGGACAGGCTCCCCGGCTGAACGGCGCACACCGCGCCGCGCTCGCCGCGATCATCGAGAGCGGCCCGATCCCGGCGGTTCATGGGGTCGTGCGCTGGCGGATTGTCGATCTCTGCCAATGGATTTTCGAGGAGTTTCGCGTCGTCGTCGCCAAGCAGACGTTGAGCCGCGAACTGCGCGCCATGGGTTATCGCAAGCTCTCGGCCCGTCCCCGCCATCATGCTCAGGCCGCAGGCGCGATCGAAGATTTTAAAAAAGCTTTTCCGCGCGCCTGGAAGCGATCGGGCGCGAGAAGGACGTCGAGCCCAGCGCCATAGAGGTCTGGTTCGCCGACGAGGCGCGCGTCGGCCAGAAGAACAAGATCACCCGGCGCTGGGCCAAGCGCGGCGCGCGTCCAAGCGCTCCCAAAGATCAGCGAACCGCCTCGGCTTATATCTTCGGCGCGATCTGTCCCAAGGACGGCAAAGGCGCGGCCCTGGTCATGCCACGCTGCAACACGGAGGCGATGAACCTCCATCTCGCCGAAATCGCCACCCAGATCGCGCCGAGAGCGCACGCTGTGCTGCTGGTCGATCAGGCCGGCTGGCATTTGTCCGGCAGATTGATCGTCCCGCCCAACATGACGCTGATCCCGTTCCCCGCAAAGTGCCCAGAGCTCAACCCGCAGGAAAACATCTGGCAGTTCCTGCGCGACAACTGGCTCTCAAATCGGATCTTCAATTGCTTCGACGACATCGTCGATCACTGCTGCGAAGCATGGAACAAGCTCATAAACCAGCCCTGGAGGATCATGTCGATCGGCCTTCGGGACTGGGCCTATCGGTCATGATCACCGAGTTCTTGGTATCAGACGTGTTTTAGAGCGCAAACGACGGTCGCACCGAGCTCTCAAAACCAAAGCGCCGCAGGATCGGCTGAGCGCAGTGATGTCCGGCGCGCACCGCGATTCCTTCACGGTCGAGCACCCGTCCGACGTCCTTGCGGACGGGGAGGGCTAATTCGGCGCCTGACAGGAACGAGGGCAAGGCCCTCGGCGCCGTTCTGCGGTTCATCGAAACGTGTGATAACGCTCTTCGCAAAGAAATGGCCGGTCGCCAGACGACCGGGAGGCGGACCAGTTGCGGCAAATCGACTACGTTTGCACTGTCGGCCAAACGCCCTATGTCCGACGATGCCGGTGCGATCATCTCGCCCTTGCCGGAGAGACGGCTCCTCCTCGTATTTTCCGCGCCGGCGGCGGCCTCAGGTGGCCTCATCGGCCCGCGTCGGGACAACGAAAAGAACCATCAATGCGGCGGCGAACAGAACCAGACTGCTGGCCCCGAAGACGGCGATCGCTCCCTTGAAATCGTAGATCGCGCCCCCGCCCGCGGCCCCGATCATAATGGCGACTTGCACCGCCGCGACGAGTAGGCCCCCTGCGCTTTCAGCTTCGTCGGGAATGGTGCGGGTGAGCCACGTCGACCAGGCGACGGGCACGGCGCCGAACGCCAGTCCCCACAGCGTAACGAGCGCGAGATCGATTGACAGCGTGCTATTCGACGTCGCGAGAGCGGCGGCAAAGACGGCCATCACGAGGGGCATGGAGGCGAGCGTCGCGCGCAGACTGCGCTCCAGCATGAAGCCGGCGAGCAGGGTGCCGAAGAAGCTCGCGACGCCGAATCCGAGGAGCACGCTGGAAATCGTCGCAATCCCCGCGCCCGTCGTGAATTCAAGAAACGGCCGCAGGTAAGTGAAGAAGGCGAAGTGCCCAGCGAAAACCAACATGGCGCAGATCATGCCGACGGCGACGCCGGGTCGCTTGAGAACCTCGACAAGTGTGCCGAGCCTCGCCGAGCCTGAGGCGGGCATCCGGGGCAAGGTCGCGGCTTGTGCGATCAGAGTGATCGCGGACAAACCCGCCGCCATGAGAAACACGGCGCGCCAGCCGAAAAGGTGACCGAAGTAGATTCCGAGCGGCGCAGCGAAGATGGTGGCGGCCGAGACGCCGCTGAAGATGATCGACAACGCCCGCGGCACGGAGGCCTCGGGCACGAGACGCATCGTCAAGGCTGTCGACATCGTCCAGAATCCGCCGAGCGCCGCGCCGAGCAGGACGCGCCCCACCAGCAGCATGGGGAGGTTGAGAGCAAAAGCCGCGACGAGGTTGGAGATCAACAGAAGGATCGTGAAGCCGAGCATCAGGATCCGTCGGTCGAGGTTTCGGATCACCGCCGTGACGAGGAGGCTGGACAGCAGCGCAAAGGCGGCGGTCGCCGTCACCGTTTGCCCGGCTGCGCCCTCGCTGATCTTGAAATCGGCCGCGATCGGCGTGAGCAGGCTCGCTGGCAGAAATTCGGCGGTGACCAGGGCGAACACGCCCAACGCCATCGAACCGACCGCGGCCCAGGCCGGCTCCCTCGAGCCCCCATGGCGATCATCGGTCCGATCGGCAAGCAAGCCGGTAGCGGGTGCCCCTCGCGCAGCCGTTTCGTCGATATAGCGGACCAGTTCGTTCATCATTGGTCCTTACGGAGCACCAGCTCTTTTGGCACCCTAAGATAGACGGGTCGGACGATCTATGTTAGAAACACCGATATGATTGATCGTTCATCCGAAATCTCGATCGGCGCCAGACCGCCGTTCGACCTCCTGAATGAACTTCTGGTCGGAATGCGCCTGACTGGCGTCGAATATCGGCGGATTGAGCTTTCGCCGCCCTTCGGCCTCGGGTTCGGAGCTTCGGAAGGCCGCGCGAACTTCCACTTCGTCGCCCGCGGCTCCGTCTTCCTCCGTCAAGGCGACGAGGTCCATCAGATGGATACGGGGGACGCGGTGCTGCTCCCGCGCGGCGGAACGCATGATGTCGTCTCGCAACCCGACTTGGCGTGCCGCGACGTCGCCGCGTTCACCACCTCCGCGATCTGCCAGGGCGTTAGCGCGCTGACGGCGTGCAAGGTCGGGGAATGCCCGTCAAGCCATGTCCTTATCTTCAGCGGTTGCATGGAGTTCGATCTCGGCGGGATGGGCTCGCTGGTCGGCCTGATGCCCGATGCCATGTTCGTCGGCACCGTGTCGGAACGCTATCCGGAGATCTTGCCGATCCTGGAAGCCATGGAGCGCGAAACCTGCAGCGGACGCGCGGGCTTCGCCGGCATCCTGGCTCATCTCGCCAGTGTCGTGGCCGCCTTTATCGTGCGCGCCTGGGTGGAGTTCTGGCTGCGGCGAGGCGAGCGGGTGGGTGTCGGCCCTGCGCGACCCGCGCCTCGGCGGCGTGATCTCCGCCGTGCATCGTGACCCGGGGCGAGACTGGACGGTGGCGGATCTGGCCGCCGAGATGGGCAGTTCGCGTTCGATCTTCGCGGAGCGGTTCCTGGCCGTCACCGGTTTGACGCCGTTACGCTACCTGACCGAACTCCGTATGCGGCTCGCCGCCGAGTGGATCGGGCGTGACCGCATGCCGATCGAGGTTGCGGCCCATCGCCTCGGCTACGGCTCACAAGCGGCCTTCAGCCGAGCGTTCAAGCGTATCATTGGCCGGTCCCCCGGATCTATTCGCTCTGCGCTGAGGTCCGCGTGAGCGCCCCAATCGGAACGGAAGCGATCTCTTGGCGGCTTTCGCCGAGCTGTTCTTGAACCGGAAGCCGTCGTTTCCGGTTTCGAGAATGTGGCGGCGGTGGGCATGGCGGTTGATGGGCGCCGGCCGAGGCACCGGATCGGTCTGAGGCCGCCGCTTTGTTATACCCGGTTGGCGCCCTCAGCGCCAACCGAGCGGCGGGGCGACATGGGTCAGGATCGCCTCGATGACATGCGCATTGTAGGCGACGCCCAGTTGGTTCGGGACCGTCAGGAGCAGAGTGTCAGCCTCCTCGATCGCCTCGTCTTTCTTCAGTTGCTTGACCAGAAGGTCCGGCTCGCCGGCATAGCTTCGGCCGAAGACCGCGCGCGTCTTCTCGTCGATGAAGCCGACCTGATCCTTGTCCTCACCGCCGCGGCCGAAATAGGCGCGATCGCGATCGTCCATGAGCGCGAAGATGCTGCGGCTGACAGACACGCGAGGCTTGCGCGCATGCCCGGCCTCGTTCCATGCGGCGCGGAACACCCGGATCTGCGCGGCCTGCTGGACGTGGAACGGCTCTCCAGTCTCATCGTCCTTGAGGGTCGAGCTTTGCAGATTCACTCCGAGTTTCGCCGCCCAGATGGCCGTGGCGTTGGAGCCGGCACCCCACCAGATCCGATCGCGCAGGCCCTCTGAATGGGGTTCGACGCGCAGCAGGCCCGGCGGATTGGGAAACATCGGCCGCGGGTTCGGCTGGGCGAAGCCCTCGCCGCGCAAGAGGTCGAGGAATACCTGCGCATGGCGCCGACCCATGTCGGCGTCACTCTCACCCTCAGCCGGGCGGTGGCCGAAGTAGCTCCACCCGTCGATCACCTGCTCGGGCGAGCCCCGGCTGATGCCAAGCTGCAGACGACCGCGGGCGATGAGGTCGGCCGCGCTCGCATCCTCGACCATGTAGAGCGGGTTCTCGTAGCGCATGTCGATGACCGCCGTGCCAATTTCGATCCGGCTGGTCTTGGCGCCGACGGCCGCCAGCAGTGGGAAAGGCGAAGCGAGCTGACGGGCGAAGTGGTGAACGCGGAAATAGGCCCCGTCCGCGCCCAGCGCCTCGGCCGCGACCGCCAGATCGATGGACTGCAGAAGCGCATCGGCTGCCGAGCGCGTCTGCGATTGCGGCGAAGGCGTCCAGTGCCCAAACGAGAGGAAACCTATCTTTTTCATCAGGATTTAAGCCTAGCGATGTTGGGATTCAGTGGGCAAGCTGTCGCTGCGGAGGGAATCGAAAGCAGCGGTCCGCGAGCGCCTTTCGATCACAGGTTCTTGTTCGACTAGCATGCCGCTCCTGGCGCACTCAAGAATCACCCATCCGTTGATCATCGGACGCGATGTACGGACCGCCGCAACGTCGCAAATGTCGGTCGAACAGGGCTTAAAACAGATAGCCCACCCTCAATTGAGTCTTGAAGGTGTAAACAGGAAAATCCCGGATGATCGGAATGCCAAACTCCGCCGAAATCACGGTGTGTTCGGTCGGCTTCCACCCGACCATGAAGTTAAGCGGCAGAAACAATCGCCCTGTCTGGTTCTGCACCGGCGCCCCATAGTTCAGTCGAATGTCCGGGCTCGGGTAGAGGGTGAAGAACAGGTTGTGCGGCAGATTGATGTTGAGGGTCGGGGCGATGCGCAACTGCCGCAACATCCTGCCGTCGTCATTGCCTTCGAAATCAATTCCGTAACGCACCTGCGGCGCGAAGTAGCTGCCCGGACTGATCTCCGGAAGCATGGCGCGCACAACGAAACCCGTGACCTGTTCCCAGGCGTCAGTCGCCACTCCGTTGGTTGAGGTTGGCGCGATCAATTGCCCGCCGAGCGCGACCGCCCACCGTTGATCGAGGTCATGCACGACCCAGGCCTGACCGAGCACGTTGCCGAACCCGGACACGGTCGCGCCGGTTGAATTCGCGGGCGTCACCCCGTTCGTCCACACGACTGGAATTTCGGTGCGGAAGTTCAACTCCCATTGCGGCGCGAGCCTGAACGGCGCGTCGATCCGGGCGAACGGCGTGTTCGTTTCGACCCGTTTGGTCGTTCCCTCCTCGACGCCTGGACCGGGGGCTTCGGTATAGCGGTCAAGGAGCTCGATCTTGCCCAATGGCCGAGTCGGGTCGTCGCCGGTTGCGTTCGCGACATCGGGACGATCTGAGTCCGCGAGAGCGGGACCCGCCACGCTCAGAACGCCAGCGACAGAAGCGCAACGCGCAAGAGTGAGAAGCGACGGTCTCTCTTGAGCGTGCAAAGCGCGGGCGAGCTGCGAGAGCGCTGTCGCCACGACGCCGCTCACCTCATCGCCGCGAGATTCCTCCAGAAGGTCTCGAGACTCTTGGTGCCGCCAAAGAGCGTGGTGAAATTGGTGGAATTGACCAGAACGATGTCTCCTGCCCTCTGCTCATTCGGGGGCATCCACAAGAGGCAGTTGAACTCCCTTTCGCCCGCCTCGGTGAAAGGATGCGGGCGTTCGAGGTCGATCGGCTGTCGCGCGAGCACTTGGACGGAACTCGCCCCTCCCGTCAGTTCGTAGTGCGGCAGATGCGGATGGAAATTGAGGGTCGGGACGTTCTGCAAGAGGCCAAGACTATCGAGGTCGTGGAAGGGCGTGAGCGGAGCAATCTCGTTTGTGCCTTTCACCAGCGCTGGCCGAAGGCCGTAGGTGTTGTGTACGGGAACGCCGAGGCCCTCCATCAACGAGCGCGTGTACTGCCCAAACCGCTGCTGTCGAGGCACGAGCGGATCGCCGTGGTGCAAATATTCCATCTGGCGTTGCTTCATGTCGCCGGTGAAGCCGACGTCATGATGAGGCGCAAGCAGGAGACAGGCGCCGTCCCGCTTCAGCCATTCGCGGATCGCGGCGATCTCCTCCGGCGCCGCCTCCTGCTCGGACAGAATATGATCGAGCCCGAACACCATCAGCGTGTCGGCGTCAGCGAGAATGCGCTCGTCGATCGGCAGCTTGTATCCGGCCTGGTCAATGCGCTGGAAAACGGCGACCGGATAGCCCGTCGTTTCGCCGGCGATCTTCTGGAAGCTGAGGGTGGAACGGTGAAACAGCTCGAGCGTCCCCGCGATCCCCTGAAGGAATTGCGCTGCGCTCCATTCCGGCGTCTCGTAGGCCGGCCAGGCGACGCGGCGGACCTCCGTCATCGTCGAAAACCGATTCTCCATCGCCGCCGGGTCGCGCTGCGCCTCCCAGGGATAGCTCCACGTCCAGTAGATGCTCACGCGCCGTTTGCCGGGCGTGTATTTGCGCGGAATGTGATCCTGATTGTAGGTCCGGGCGGAAGCTTGCGCTGACATAGGATCTTCTCCTTACGTCGTACTGGAGGTTCACGCCCGACGCGGTTCATCGAGTGAGGCAAGATAGTCCATCGCCTTGAGGCCCGGGAGAAAGAAGTACGCGCCTCCCCTGACCGTAGTGAAGGCCGGCAGCCCGACGATTTTCTTGCGAATGGGCCGCTTGGGGATCTTGAACTCCAGCGTCCCGTCCTGCGCGCCGATGATCGGATCGCGTTCGTTGCCAAGCTCGTGGAAATTGCGATCGTTCGTCCAGACGTTCTGCGCAAACTCGAATTGCCGAATGAGACTCGCGCAGATTATGAACGCCGCGATGCCGCGGTCGACACCATCCTCAGCCTTGCCGTCAGGCAGCTGCGGGCCATAGGTGGCGCCGCGGCGGATCATTCGCCGACGGTTCATGTTCGCCGCAGTATCGCGTGGATTCATACGGCGCGCATGGGAGCCGAGTGGGACCGCATATCCGTGAGGGTCCATCTCCTTGTAGTTGAAGTCGTTGTTTCGTTGCGGATCGGCCCCAAGCTCGGGATCGTCCTTGTCGGGCGACAGCACGAGCGGCGCGCCGCTGCGCCAGCGCCCCATCAGCTTGGCCGCAATCAGTTCCTGCTCCTCCGCAGTGTCCCCGTGCTGGCGCAGGAACTCGCGAAACTTCCCCACATGCTCCTCGAGCCGCCGGTAGGCCATATAGCTCCCGTTCCGCGCGAGAATTTTGGGCTGCGGACTGTTGGCTACGACACCGTATTCGTCAGGGTAGCCAAGGATGAACTCCCCCGCCTTTAGAGGATCGCCAGAGCCGGGCGTAGGCTCCTCGCCCGCGCCCTCAATGACCGGCTGCGACAGACGGTCCCGGTAGCCAAAGTGGTCGTGAGCATAACCAAGCGGAGGAATCGCCTTAAGGTCGAGCGCAGAGAGGACCTCGACGCCGGGGCAGTCAGCGATAAGCTTCTCGTGCTCAAATACGCAACGGTCATGTTCCGCGTCGTCTCGTGCGAAGAGAATGACGATCGCGTGCAGATCGGGGCTCGCGAGACCGCCCACCCAATGTTGAGGCGCGTTCAAACCCGTGTCGCCCAGCACCTCCGCCCGCGCGACTATGCCCTGCTTGAACTCCTCTGGAAATGAGCTGAGCGAAGCCTCGTCCAGTCCAAGCGCGCCAAGTCCGTTCCAGGTGAAAGCCGCCGTCACCCAGCGCTTGTCCTTATCAACGCCGGCCCGCATCGACGCCGCCGAATGAATCGTCTCTTTGATTGCCGACACCCAGGCGCGGCCGCCGGCTCCGTTGCGAAACGACAGAAACTCATACCTGGCCGCTAGCGCCGGGGCGCGCGTCAGCAGGATGTGCTGAATGTCGTCGAATTCGAGCATCCTGACGCCCCAGTTTTGGCTGACCTCGCTGTGGCTGATCGTTAGATCCACAGCCTCGGAAACGTCCGCCGCGATAGCGCTGCCTCGGAGATCATTGCATTTGGTCAAGCATAGTCGAGAACGCGGCCTTCAACTTGAGCGCCTTCTTGACCTCGTCAGCGCTAACGAAAGGATACTCGCCGTATTCGAGGAAACTCGGACATTGATGCTCGCGAACAAACGTCACGAAGGACGCTGGATTGGTCTTCCAGTCCATAGGGAATCCTTCGAGATTTTCGAAGACCGTCGAAATGCCAGTGGCGGAGAACAACGTGACAGCGTCCTCGGTGTATTTATCGAAGTCGGTGTCGAAAATGCCTTGGTACATGAAATAGGTTTCCCCTTTGATGGGAAACAACAACCAGCGCAGGTAATGCAATTTTAGCACAGCAAGAGCGTCCGGCTGCTCGGCGATCGTTTTTTCGATCGTCCTAGCATGTTCGTAGAACTTCTCTTCGCGGCCAGGGATGACCTTCGCGACAATCGAAAAGCCGTAGCAGGCTGGAGTCTTGGGAAAGATGGGCCCGTAACGTCCCTGCTCGACCTTGTCCTGGAAGTACCCTCCCTTGGGGATCGCCATTGCGACGGGCTTCGACCCGTCCTGCGTCTTGGATTCGCTCGACATTGAGTTGGCCCTTCCTTGGTGTGTTTCCTCAGCGAATGAATTTGTCGCTTTGGGCTGGTCCTACACTTGGCGACGACCGATCCCCCGGCAAGAACAGGCGGGCGAGGCGATTGAACGGTCCTCGCAACAAGGCATATGGGACGAGCGCCAGCAAGGTCGCCGTGAACAGCAGCTCCAGCGGGTAGACAAACCGGACCGTCATCAGCTGATAAATGCAGTCGAGCGCGATCGCCAACAGGAACGGCGGCGTCGCGCCCCGCCAGCCCTCGTGGAGCAACTGCAGACGCCTCTCCGGGCGCGTGAGTATCGCCCACAGATAGCCCTGCCGCCCCTGTCTCGCATCCTGAATGCCGGCGCGCATGGCCAACAAGCTCGCCATCGTCGGCTGGACGTAGAACCGCAAACCCAAAGAGCCGTTCGGCCGCGCAAGAAAATTTTCCCAGCCACGGCCGATCATTTCCAGCAGAACACTCATACCGACGCCGTTGGTGGCCAAAATATGCTGTGTTCGATTGAACGATTAGTCAACGACAAGCGGCAGGCGACGAATGGATTTCGTCCGCGTAAACGCTCGAGCGCCAACTCCAAACGCTTCCGCACTCCGGCGCTGCGTCGGCTCACCCGCTAGGCTAAAAGTTGATCAGACCATGCTTATGCCATCGGCCGGTGTTCATCCGCCACAAAAATGGGCATCGGACGCCTTGCTTACGACAATCGCAGCCATCCTGTTCTGCGCTTCCGCCGTTTGATCGGCGGTTGATGTGAATGGAAGGCGCTCCCCGGTCCAGCACATCTGTATCCGGTTCTCCGCCACTTTGTTGTCATACACGAGAGCGTCGAATACGGCGTTGGCGCGTCGTTGCGATAGGCGCTCGTTGAATCCCGCAGAGCCAACTGAATTGGTCTTGCCAATGATTGTCGCGACGAAGTCTGGGTGGCTTTGGATCAGTCCAGCCACGTCTCGTATTTGATCTTGGTCTTTAGCATCCAACACGTAGCGGCCGGTGGGAAAATAGATGAAATGGGCGGTAGCGTCCGCCGGCAAATTCTTCGCCTCTTGCGCCGTCGCGGCATAGGCTGCAAAAAAACCGATAGCCGCCGCTCCAAGGCTCTTCGTTAGTTTGCTTCTGAACATTTTTGCTCCCCTTCTGTTTTTGCTTTCTACGTTGACACACAAATCTTTGCCCTAAGCAGGCAGCCAAATCCTGTCGATTTCGACTCGGGCTAAATCGCCGCCATGACGCTATCCAAGCGCTGGCCACAAAGGTCGAAGCGCCGCTTCGCCTGAAGCGCCTGCTCCATCTCGCGCCGTCCAGCGACTGAGCCGCTGCCGTTCCCGCGAGCGGCCGTTAATCGCCGGCGGGTGACGCAATGAACGCTATCGCGGCTCTGCACTGGTCGCTGGCCTCGCCAAGATGCGGCCTCATACAGTCAGAAATGTTCCCATATGTGGCCTGGGGGCAGAAGTGCTGGATGTCCCCTTTGCACTCCGAGAAGACCCATGCAGCCTTCGACAGCCTTGACGAGCAGCCCACGGATAGTTCGCTCATATGCGCCTGGATACACGCACGAATGTGTCCCTCACCGGGCGCAATACCCGCGCACATGGACTTGAGATCAACTGTGCAGTCTCGGTCCTCCGCTCGAACCGATGCGGTCGAAGCCGTGAGCAATAGCGCCGCGCCGAGCGCGACCGTATAAAACCCAGTCCTCATGTCGTTCCTCCCTTCAGTTTGATGGCCTTCAGCGGCCTTGCTTTAAGATATCCCAGTTATCTTCGTATTGTTCCACTGACTTGACGTCGACGAATCCAAAGGCTTTCCAAGTCGGCGGCTGACGAACATGGATCGCCAGATCGCCGTTTTTGACCACGAAGAAGCGAGCAGGCGTCACAGCTTCGGCTCCCAGAAGGACGTACACCGTCACCTGATCCGCACGCTTGGCGAAGCTGGCTCGGCGCACGTACCAGGGCGCCGAATGCACGGTTTTGATTTGAATGGGTTTCGGTCGCGAGCCCCGCCCCCAAACAAACATGTCATGCTTCTCGTAACTGGCGCCCGCGAGCTCCGCTTCGAATCCCCGTCGCAGCAGTTCGGCCATCACAAGATGCTTTCCCGTGAATTCTGCGGGAACGTGGTGCTTTCGTTTCCTCCTGTTCTTTTCTCCCGCGGTCTCGCTCATTGCATTGTCCGGCGAACGGATATGCAATTCCGCGCTCGTCGAATCGCGCGATCTGGCGTTCGAAAGCAGACGGACCCGCTATTGCACTGGAGCTGTTGCGGCAGGCGTAGGTTGACCGGTGCGGCGCGTGTGCCGTCGCTCATGGCGATGGGTGCGCCGCCCCTGCCGCCGTTGCATCCCGTGTGTCCCTGTCGCCTCGGCGGGCGCGGCGGCCTCCTGTGCTTCGGCCTCCAACGTCGACGATAGGGTGAAGCCAAACGCCGCCCCGAGTCCAAGCAGGGAAAGCGCCTTTCGTCGCGAGATCATTTCGGTTTTGATTCGTTCGTTCACTTGCTGTCTCCCTCTCACTCACGCTTGCCGAACTGGAATGGCGTCAGTTGAAACGCGATCACCTCGATGTTGAGACGAAGGAAGTTCGGTTGAGTTGACGCGGAGGGCGAGGCCCACCCTCGAAAAGAGGTTTGAAGCTGAGCGGGTGATAGCGGCGTCGCGCGGAGGTGAGTCCCATCGCGACTTACAAACGAGCTGGAGCGTCTCCGTGCCATTGGCCCTCCCCGTCTCCCCAATCTTCCGAACCCTGATCGGGGCGCCGCGGCCGAATCGCCCGCTTGTCCTCGACTGGTTCCATTTTTCGACTCGGCGCATCCCAAGGATGACCAAACTTTAGCGAGGCTACGAAAGGGGCGGCGACCTGTAACCTCGTAGAATTACGAGGCCCCGCCCTGAAAAATTACGGGGTCGGGGACGCGAGGAAAAGGCATCGTTACAGCAGCGATTGAATCAGATTACCGCGATCCCATGCTTGATCGCGAAATGAATAAGTTCAGCACTACTGCGAAGCCCGTGCGTCTCCATGATTTGGTACTTGTGGAATTCTACGGTTCGCGCAGAAATCGCAAGACTACCCGCAATTTCCTTCGCCGAACGCCCCTCGGCGAGCAATTGCAGGATCTCCCTTTGGCGTGCCGTGAGCAATTTCGCGCCTTCGTTGTCGCCCCGCGCGCCGTTCTCAGCTTGCTCCACCACCTGTTTCGTCAACGAAGGCGTGATGAACGTCTTCCCTCTCAACGCCGCATGGATGGCCAGCACCAATTCTTCGGGGGCCGAATGCTTGACCACGAAGCCGGAAGCGCCGGCGTCCAGCGCGCGGCGCGCGTAGGCGGCGCTCTGATGCATCGTCAGGAAAACGACCTTGATGTTCGGGTGCGACTTCCTCAGCCGACTCAACGCCTCGAACCCGTTGAGGTTTGGCATGGCGACATCGGCGACGATGACATCCGGCAGCAGCCTTTCTGCGGCCTCAATCATGGCCCGCCCATCCTCAACAATCCCGACGAGTTCAAACTCGTCGGGAAGGAGCGCTTTGAGGCCTTCGGCCATCATGCGATGGTCGTCAGCCAGCAACACCCGGGGACAACTCACGGCGCGCTTCCCGGCTTCAACGGCGCCCGAGCCACGACGCTCATCCCACCGCCGGGCGCACTGTCGACAACAAGTTCGCCACCGACCAGGAAGAGGCGTTGTCTCATCCCAGCGAGCCCGAGGCTTGGCCGACTTGGTTTTCGCGTCGGATCGAAACCAACACCGTTGTCGCGCACGGCAAGCTCAAGTCCGCCGCCGACCCCGCGAAGATCTACCTCGACCGAGTTGGCGCTTGAATGGCGCGCGACGTTACGAAGCGCCTCCTGCGCGACCCTGTAGAGGCAAAGGGACACGGCCCGGCTCGGCTCCTCGACGTTGTCAGCCGCCTTGAAGCTCGTTGGAATGCCCTCTACGGCGCCGAACCGAGCGCACTCGGCCTTCAGCGCCTCGATTAATCCTAAGTCCTCGAGAATAGCGGGATGGAGCGCATAGGACAGCGCGTGCACGTCCTCGCTGAGTTGGACCAGGTCGTGACGTATCGAACGCATCGCCTCGCCAGCGATCGTATCGCCCAGTCCCTTCTCCTTCCGTCCCGCATCAATCGCAAGCAAGGCCAACCGCTGGGTGACGTCATCGTGCAGCGCGTGCGCCAACCGGGCGCGTTCGTCTTCGTGAGCGGTAATCAGGCGTCCGTTAAGGTCGCGAGCTTCGTCTTCAGCCTGCCGACGTTCAGTGATATCGATCGATATAGCGCGCAATTGTTTGGGCTTGCCGTTCTGATCGAATTCAACTCGCCCCCGGCCCGCAACCCAACGCACGGTCGTATCCGGCATCATCACTCGGTATTCCGTTTCGTATTGGCCGTTGCCTTCGAGCGCTCCGCGGACCGCCTCGCGCAGCAGCGCGCGGTCGTCAGGATGAATGACGTCCATGAAATAATCAAAATGCACAGGCCGCGCCGCGTACCAGTTTCCCGGAACTCCAGTCGCTTTCACTTGCTCGGACCTCATCTTGCGGAACGTCCCAAACCCAGAAACGCAGCTTGGCTGCGATCGCGGCCAAGCTCATGCCCTCTTCACTTGTCCGCAGGCGGGCATGCGCACGCCGCAGCCAAAGCCGGTTGAGGAGCAGACCGACGATCAGGATCGCCTCAAACCCAGAGAAGCCCGCGGCGGCGAGGAGATACCACCTGTATTGCTCCCATAGTGTCGGCTCCCTGAAGCGGATCGTGCTTCCGGGTGGAAGGTTTGCCTGTTGCACTGCCCACCGCTGCAACTCCCGCCAGTCAAACTCAGGTTCACCAAGTTTCTGTGGCGGGGTCTTGATACCGCTGGGCGACGCTCCCCCAAGGATCTGGGCGGCAACCTCGGCCGTCTTTCGACTCAGGTCATGAACAGAAAGGAGAGGTCCTCCCACAATGCCGCCGCCCAGTTGATAGTCGAACCGTCCGAATATCGGCGCGTTTGCGACCGCATGCAGCCGGGCGAGAACCTCCTCCTGTCTATAGGGAACGCCCTGCGCGTCGATGACCAGGTCGCCGAAATAAATCGCGGAGGCAGGCGGCAGAGCGGCGAGCTTCTTTTGGATCTCGCCGAACGATAAGTCATTCACGAAAACAGACTTGACCCGACCCTCGAACGGGTGGAGCGCCTGAAGAAATTCATTGACCCAAAATTTTTCGATCGGCGCATCGCCCATTACGACCGCGAGCGTTGCGGTGTTTGGCAGCGTTCGCAAGATGTTTTCGATGACCGCGTTGAGGTCGATCGAAACCGCGACTGTCGTATCGTTGGCGGTCAGCGTCGCGTCTTTTATCGCTCTCGCGTCTAAGGCTGCAAAAATAACGGGCGTGGAAGGAAAGAGATCTCGTCGATGACGCTGAATGAAGCGCGCCGCAGGACTTACCATTGTAATGATTAGATCGGGAGGACGGGTCGCGAAAAGGCCTCGCAAATAGTCCACGAACGCGTCGTCCCGCTCGCCGTCGGTAAAGCGCGCGATCTCAAGCGACACCTCGTAGCGGTCCAGCGGATAAGGCGATTTCTCAGCCAGATCTGTCCGCAGATAGCCCGCGAAAGCATCTTCGGCTTGAAAATTGGAGCCGAATGAATGCAACAATAACACCCGCTTCGGCTCCGCAGCCGTCGTGTTCCCTGCGGCGAAAGCCAGCAGAGCAACCGCCATCCACGCTCTGCGCGCCCATCCCATGAGATACTGGGCAATCAATAAATATTGTTCTGTCATCACCGTGGCTTGGCGTCAGTACGGGAAATGCTAACGACGTTGTCAAGCACATGCGTATTGGGCGACGCCTTGGCTCAAGGCGCCGCGGGAACACATCTTGAGCCCCAACAAAAAAATACCCTTGGTCGGCGCTGTCTGCGACGTCTCGATCGGCCCCCCGTAATTTTTCATTCCCAAAGCTAGTAAATCTTCGAGGTCATGCCGACGCGTTTCGGGTCCAAGCTCCGTCCGAAGAATCAGGTCGCCCCCCGGGGCGACAACACGAAACGAAAAGATGCCTGCAGAAAAGATGCCTGCAAAAGAGAGAGGTTGCGCGCTTCTGGCGGACCGGCATCTTGGCTTGATGGAGGGCGTGCGTGGCCTCCTTGAGGCTGAGTTTGAGGCGGTTGTGGTGGTGGGGGACGAGGTTTCGCTGTTTGAGAGCGCGCGTCAGCTCCACGTCGCTATGGCCGTGGTCGATCTCTCGCTGCGAGGCGGAGACGGGCTGGGATTGATTCGGCGAATGCGGAGCCGTTTCCCGCAACTGAAGCTGATCGCTCTCAGCGTCCACGAGGAAAAGAATGCGGAGTTGGCGGCGATCGAAGCGGGAGCCAATGGATTTGTCCTCAAACGATCCATCGCAACGGACCTGCTCCCCACCATCGACGCGGTGCTGGTGAGTGGGGTAGCGTGACGTTTCCCCCGGGGGCTCTATCCGCGAAGGGACAATGAAGCTCCGACGCGGAAAATGGGAGGACAGGTGAATGGCGGGTGCGATCAGCCGACGCGCCAATAAGCTCGCACAAAGTCTGCTCGCTTTCGGGCTTTCAGCGACCCTGATCGCCGCGCCCGTGGTGACGCAGGCGCAAGACAATCCGGCGGCCGATGCAGCGGCTCCGGCGAGCGACGCTGGGGCCAACGCCGCCGAGCCTGCGGCCGAAGAGAGCTTCAGCCGCGAGGAGCTCGAGAAGCTGCTCGCCCCGATCGCGCTCTATCCGGACCCCCTGCTTGCGCAGATGCTGCCGGCGAGCGCCTATCCCGTGCAGATCGTCCAGGCTCAGCGCTGGCTGGACAAGAACAAGGCGCTCGTCGCCAAAAACGATTATTCCGGCATCGACAAGCAGAATTGGGATCCCGCGGTGAAGGCGCTGGCGCGCTTTCCGGACGTTATCAAGCTGATGAGCGCCGACCTCGACTGGACGACGGACCTCGGCGACGCCGAAGTGAATCAGCCGCAGGACGTCGCCGAAGTCATCCAGGACCTTCGCGCCAAGGCGGAAGCGGCCGGGACGCTTAAGACGACCGAGCAGCAGACGGTCGAACGTGTGGAGGCGAGCGCGCCGCCAGGGGCCGGCGCGCCTCAGGGATCGGCGGCGCCGTCAGCCGCAGCGAGCTATATCTCCATCCAGCCGACCGACCCTTCGACGGTCTATGTCCCGACCTATGACCCCGCCGCGGTTTACCAGCCCTATACAGGAATTGCGCCGCTCTTGGGTTTTGGAGCGGGCGTCGCGGTCGGCGCGCTGTGGAACAACAATTATTGGAACTGGGGAACCGGCGCGATCTATCCGCCGACCTGGGCCGGCTATTCGGGCTGGCGTGGCGGCGTCAATAACGGCAACGTCAATATCGGCAACAACGTCAACGTCGGCAACAGCATAAAGCCTTGGCGGCCGACCGGGGACTATCGGCCCGGGATGGGCAGCAAGCCGGGAATTGGCGCCAACCGCCCAGGCGGCGCCGGCCGACCCGGGAGGCCGGGCGGCGTCGGTGGCGCAGGCCGGCCTGGCGGAGTTGGCGGCGTCGGTGGACCCGGCGGGATCGGCGGCCCGGGTCGTCCCGGCGGCGTCGGCGGCGCCGGAGGGATTGGCGGTCCCGGAGGGATCGGCGGCGCAGGCCGGCCTGGCGGCGTCGGTGGCGCAGGCCGTCCTGGCGGAGTTGGCGGCGCGGGAGGGATCGGCGGCGCGGGCCGGCCCGGAGGCGTTGGTGGGCCAGGTGGAGTTGGCGGCGCAGGCCGGCCTGGCGGCGGGCAAGCCGCTAATCGTCCAGCGGGGCGTCCTGGCGGTGGCGGCGGCGCCCGCCCCGCGGCGAGGCCAGCTACCCGTCCCGCGGCGAGGCCAAGCGCCGGTCGGCCGGGAAGTTCGGCGATGGGCGGCGTTAGAATGGGCGGGGCCAACGCGGCCTTCGCCAATCGCGGCGCGATCAGCCGCGGTGGAATGCAAGGCGGCTTCGGCGGCGGCGCGCGCGGCGGGGGTGGCTTCGGCGGCGCGCGTGGCGGCGGCTTTGGCGGCGGTGGGCGCGGCGGCGGCTTTGGTGGCGGCGGGCGTGGCGGCGGGGGGCGCGGCGGAGGCGGGCGTGGCGGCGGTGGGCGTCGCTCCGACATGCGCCTCAAGCATGACATCGTATTGCTCGGGCGGCTCGACGACGGTCTCGGCTATTATCGCTTCGTCTACAACGGCGGCCACACCGCCTATGTCGGGGTGATGGCGCAGGAGGTGCGGACGGTGGCGCCGGACGCGGTGACGCGCGGCCCTGACGGCTATATGCGCGTTTCCTACGACCTGCTTGGATTGCCGTTCGAGACCTACGACCAGTGGGTGGCGAGCGGCGCGCATCTGCCGAGCGCGAAACCGGCCGCGCATTGATGGCGGGAAACCGGACGAGGACAACGACGATGACAATGAGGATCGGCGGCATTCTCGCAGCGGCCGTCTTGATCGCCGCGGCGATTCCGGCGCTCGCCCAAGAGACCTATCCGACGCCGGAAGCGGCGGTGAAGGACCTCGTCGATTCCGCCAAAGCCAAGACGCCGGGCTTCGGCGACCGCATTCTCGGCAAAGAGGGCGCGGCGCTGCTCAGGTCAGGCGACGCTGACCAGGACGCCGAGAACCTGAAGGAGTTCAACGAGGCGGCGGCCGCGTCGACCGCGATCGACGACGGACCCAATGGCGCGAAGATCCTACGCGTCGGGAAGAACGGCTGGACCTTGCCGCTGCCGCTCATCAAGACCGATGCGGGATGGCGCTTCGACGTCGCCAAAGGAAAGGAGGAAACGACCAATCGCCGCGTGGGCTACAATGAGCTCAGCGCCATCGAAGCGTGCAAAGCCTATGTCGCCGCTCAGGACGAATATTCCAAACTTGACCGGGACGGCGACGGCCTGCGTGAATACGCGCGCAGGTTCATCTCGACGCCCGGAACCCACGACGGCCTCTATTGGCCCCCCGAGGATCAGGCCGATATTTCCCCGCTTGACGGATTCGCCGAAGACGCCAATCTGGCCGCGCGTTCCGGCGAGAAGCCTGAGCCTTACCAGGGTTATTACTACCGCATCCTCACCGCGCAGGGGCCGGCGGCGCCGGGCGGGGCCTTTTCCTACCTCATCAACGGACACATGATCGCAGGCCACGCCATGGTCGCCTGGCCAGCGACTTATGGCGACAGCGGCGTCGAGACCTTCATCTGCGGCGAGAACGGCGTTGTCTACCAAAAGGACCTCGGGCCGAACACCCCCGCGCTCGGCGCGTCGATGGCCCAGTTCAATCCGGATGCGAGCTGGAAGGTCGTCGAGTAGCGGCGGCGCGGCCGCCCGGCCTGCTTCAGCTATCCGTGACGGCCCGGCCGAGCGCCGTTCCCTTCCCGGCCCGCCACGACGTCGTTGGATCACGAAGCGCCCGCCCAAGAACGCTTGGTCCTTGTGTCTCCGCGCCATCAATCCCATAGACTGTCCGGATAGCCCGGAACATCGGGGATAATCGAAGCCACGAGAGACCGGTCGGCCCGCGATGCAGCCCTGGTTCATTCCGATGTTCTACGTGAGCGGCGCTGTGCTGGGCGGGCTCGCGGTGCCGCGAATCGAGCAGGCCTACCTCGCGGGCTACACCTTGGCTCTGTCGGTGGCCTCGGCCCAGGCGCTCCTCTCGGCCGCGTCGTCGGGAATGATGGCGCTGACCGGGATCGTTTTCGCCATGGCTTTCGTGATGGTGCAATTCAGCGCGATCGCCTATTCCCCTCGGCTCGTGCTCTGGTTCGCGCGAGACCGGATGCTGTTCCATGCACTGGGCGCGTTCACGGCGACTTTTATCTATGCGCTGTTCACGCTCGCCTGGGTGGACCGCGGCGGATCGGCGAAGGTCCCGCTCATCTCGATGTTGCTCGTCGGGATCATGATCATCGTCAGCATGCTCCTGTTTGCGCGGCTGATGCAGCGCCTCGGCGACCTTCAGATCGGCAACGTGCTTCACCTGGTCGGCGACCAGGGGCGCGCCGTGATCCGCGAGATGTTCCGCGGCCTGGACGATGCGTCCGCCGCCGCTCATCCTGCCGAAGGCCTGGCGAGCACGGCGCGGCTCGGCCGCGTGACCCAAACGGTGAAGTATTTTGGCAAACCGCGCACCGTCGCCAAGCTCGAGGTCGATTCCCTTGTCGGGCTGGCGCGGGAGGCGCGCGGGACGATCGCGATGGCGTGCGCGGTCGGCGACACGCTGGTCGAGGGCGCCGCCCTGCTGCATGTTCACAACTCGGGAACGCCGCTGCCGGAGGACGCACTCAGGCGCGCCGTCCATCTTGAGCGCGAACGAACCTTCGAACAGGACCCAAAATATCCGATCCGGCTTCTCGTCGACATCGCCATCAAGGCGCTGTCGCCGGCGATCAACGACCCGACCACCGCGGTCCAGACCATCGATCAGCTTGAGGATCTCCTGCGCCGTCTCGGCGCGGCGGAACTGAACGCCGGCTACGCCGTGGATGAGAGCGGCGCTGTGCGGCTGGTGTTCCCGACGCCGACCTGGGAGGACTATCTCACCCTTGCGTTCGACGAGATCCGGCACTTCGGCTCGAGTTCGGTTCAAGTCATGCGGCGAATGAAAGCCGCGCTCGTCGGCCTCGCCGAGGCTCTGCCAAGTCAGGAACGGGTGGAGGCGGTGCGACGTTATCTCGAGCACCTCGACCGTGTCATCGGCGCCTCGCCCTTCGACGTCGAGGACAAGCGGATGGCGCGCCAGGAAGACCGACAGGGCATTGGCCTGTCTCGGCAATCGGACGCGATCTGAACCGTTCGGGTGGTCGAAGGCTCAATCCTCGGATGCGACCTGGATCCGACCCTCGCGGATCGCTTTGACGAAGCCGCGATAGTCGCGAAGGTTCTGGTCGGCATATTCGACCGCGAACTCGCACACCGCGTCGTCGAATGTCGTATTGGAACCCATGTAGCCGGCAATCTTCGCCGGGTCGCCCGATCGCGCATGCGCCCGCGCCAGCGCCCAGGCGCAGAGCTTGCCGAACTCCCTCAATGTCGTGACGTCCCAGTCCTCCGGGACGGCGGAGATTTTCGCGTCGCGAAGCTGGCGAAAGTAGTAGTCGCGGCCATTCACTCCTTGCGTCCAGCCGAGGAAAATGTCGCTTGCCGACTGCATGAGACGCTGGCCCGCCACGATCCGCTCGCCTTGGTTCTTGTGCAGGGACTTTCCTGCATAAGGCTGGAGCACCGACTTTCGCGCCTCCTTGACCTGCAAGAAAATCGGATCGTCGTCGGCCGCCATGAACAGCCCGAGCGCGCAATAGGTGCCGACGCTGCCCACGCCGACGACCTTGATCGCGAGATAGAACAGCTGAAACCGGTCGAAGAGCACCCGAATGTGCTGGGGCAACGACTTCCGATAGCCTTCGAGCGCCTTGGCGTATCCGGTCCTGACGCCCGGGGCTTGCTCGTCCGTGGGATGGAAGATCAGCGGCGGCGCGTCCTTGATCCTCGGCGCCGAACCGTAATGCTCGACGAGCTTGGGGAACAGGCTTTCGGGCAGGCTTTTCCGGCGCGCCTGTTCGAACTCTCTGCCTCACCCGCTCCACCTCCGCTCCGGACGGCAGGACCTGGAGAACGCGGTCGAGATCGATGCGATCGTACCAGACGTCCAGCGCGCGCATCGAGGCAGAATCGGCCATTCGTTCGCGGTAGGAGCAGACGGAGTCCGTCGCCGCCTTCGCCGCCTCGCTGTCGAGGAGGTCGAGATGGCGGGCGGCGATGACAATGCTGGCCGTCAGTCGCTTGACGTCCCACTCCCAGGGAGCGGGCAGCGTTTCATCGAAGTCGTTGATGTCGAAGAAAATGTTGCGCTCCGGCGTGGCGAAGCCGCCGAAATTCATCAGGTGAGCGTCGCCACAGGCCTGCACGCGAAGTCCGGACGTCGGGGTTGACGCCAGATCCGCCGCCATGAGCGCGGCCGCGCCGCGATAGAAGGCGAAGGGCGATTGGGCCATGCGGGAGAAGCGGATCGGGATCAGTTCCGGGATTCGACCTTCGTTGGACTCGCTGAGAAGCTCGATCGGATCGCGCCGATCCTTGGGCGCCTTCCAGCCGCCGTGCGCGGCGCGCGGCGTCGCGTCGCGCAACGCCTTGCCTGTGGCGCGCCGCTCGTCCGCGGATATGTAAGCTGGGGGGCGCCGGAGGCGTCTTTCGCCACTTCGTGTTTCGCGTTCGTCTTGCGCATGCTCCCGCTCCCCAGCCGAAATCGTGCGGCGCTCCCGGGCCGGGGGCGCCTTAAGCCGCCTTCGAGTTACGTCGTTAACCCCGAAACGACCGCTATTACGCGGATTACGCCCCTACGTCGTGAATTAGAAAGCGGTTCCGCCCAGTCGTCCCGCCGACTCGCCCTGCGCGACTATCGGACAAGACCTGGGTAAAGAGAACTCTGGCGAATGACCTGTCCCGCGAAATTATTGCGGCGCCCGCGCGGCGACGGAAAAACAAATTCCGGAACAATTGCTTTCCAAAAGCCGGAGGCCGTGTTAGAACAATCGGGTCGCCGGCATCGAGGCTGGGGCTCGCGCGGCGTCCAGGGCTTAAGCAAAACGGGAAAGAGAAAATTTTATTTGAATCGGGCGTAACCTATTGAAAAGTCCCCATTCCGAAAAATAAGCGCTAGTAAATGCAAGCTATTTTGCTAGCGTTTATACTCGTTTACGGGCGTTTATGCGCGCTTATTGGCGTTTGCTTGCGTGGATTGGCTGCGGCTGGCGAATCCACGAGATCGCTTCGTCCGCGCCGACCCGCCCCTCGTAGTTGAAATACCGTAAGTCGGCCGCTATTTCTCCGCCCGACGCGCCGAATGCGACGACGCCGACGAACGCGCCGGTGAAGGAGCGGTGCTCGCCGCCGCCCGCTTCGTCCCACGCGGCGCCAGTCGCCGCCAACGGCGTAGGCGAACTGAAGGCTCGCATGGTCGACGGAAACGGCGAGCCGGACCGTCCCTCGGGCCCGAGCGGGATCGGAGCTTCGAGCGGGAAGGTCAGGCGCCCCCCGGGATAGTCGCCTTCGCAACTCAGTATGGTCAGCGATCGCCCCCCGTTTCGTCCCAGCCGACCGCCAGGCAGTGGAACTTCGTGCGGTTGTAGTAGGCGGTCAGGCCAGCCGTCTGCTGGAAAGCAAGAGGGTGGAAGTCGAGCTCGGTCTCCGCCCGATAGACAAAATGCTCTTGCCGCCGCGCAACCAGCGCTTGCTCGACCCAGGAGCCGATCGATTCGCGCGCATAGAGGCGCAGCCAGCCGGGGCGTGCGGTGAGCGAGAAAAGGCGCTCCGGATGCGGCGTCCTGAGCCACTGGAAATCGAGTGGCAGGCCGGCGTCCGGCGAGAACGAATGGGTCTGGCGGGCGGGTTGCGGCTTGATCGGAGCGGGGGGAGGGCGCCGGGACGTCGACAGCGGGAACCTGCCCTCCATGGGCGAGACGCAGCCAGCCGTCTTCGCCCCACACGCATTTCTGGATTCCCGTCTCGCGACCGAGCGGCGAGCGCCTCAGGCCCTTGAGCGGCCTTGAGCAAAGATGGGGTGTGATAGACCTGCCCGTCCGGCGTCTCGACGATCTGTCCGTGTCCGGCGCGCTGGAGGGGAGCGTCGGGCGCGTCCTTCGAGGTGAGGAGATGGACGTCCGGATGGAGTTCATAGGGGCCGTCGATCGCACGCGACCGCGCCATCGTGACGGCGTGATCGTAGCCGGTGCCACCCTCGGCTGTGGTCAGATAGTACCAGCCGCCGCGCTTGAAGAGATGCGGCCCTTCGACCAGCCGATGCGGGCTGCCGGCGAAAATGTTCTTCATGGGTCCGATCAGCCGGTCGGAGGCAGGGTTCCATTCCTGGAGCAGAATGCCGAAAAACGCGGGATGCTTTAGATGGGCGTCCGCTCGGCTGCGATGGTTCCAGTCCATGTTGAGGAACCACTTGCGACCGTCGTCGTCATGAAACAGCGACGGGTCGAAGCCGCTCGAATTGACATAGATCGGGTCCGAACCACGGCGCCTCGATCGCCGGCGCCGTGACGATGTAATTATGTGCATCCTTGAAGTCACCGTCGAAGCGTTTGACGTCGGCGTAGGAGAGACAGGGCGCCCAGACGCCGCAGGAATCCGGCTCGCCGCGCAGATCAAGCTGCGATGCGCGCTCGAGGGGCCGCCGGATGAGCCGCCAATTCACGAGATCGCGCGAGTGGTGGATCTGCACCCCCGGATACCACTCGAAAGTCGACGCAGCGATGTAATAATCCTCGCCCACACGGCAGATTGATGGATCGGGATTGAAGCCGGGCAGGATCGGATTGCGAATCATAGCGACAAGCACGCCTTCAGCGCGCCGCCCACAGCATGCCGCGCTCGAGAATCGTTTTCATCTCGGGCACGCCGAACTCGGCCGTGACGTGGCCGAGCGAACTGTAGAAGACCCGTCCCTGCCCATGCCTGCGCTTCCACACGACCGGCATCACCACGCCCTTGGTCCAGGGCGCGTGCTCGCCGGAGAAGGTGGTGGTCGCCAGCACTTCGTTCGAAGGGTCCACGTGCATGTAATATTGCTCGGAGTGGTAGGGGAAGCTCGAAATCCCGTGCATGATCGGGTCGTCGGGCTTCGCGACGTCGACCCGATAGTCGATGACGCTGCCGGGGTGGGCGACCCATTGGCCGCCGCACATGAACTGATAGTCGACGCTCTCCCGGAATGCGTCGCACATGGAGCCGTGATAACCGGCGAGCCCGACGCCGCCTCTTACTGCGGCGGTCAGGTTCTCGACCTCCTCCTTTTCGATCTTCGACATCGTCACGATCGGCACGATGAAACTCATGTCGGCGATCGCCGGATCGGCGAAGGCCTCGGTCGTGTTTTCGATATAGACCTTGAAGTCATGCTCCTCGAGCATTTCGGCGACGATATGTGCGCCCTGCTCCGGCTCGTGGCCGCTCCACCCTCCCCAGACGATGAGCGCTTCCCGCATCCGTTCCTCCGTCAATATTTTCTAGTCGAGTTCGCCGACGCGAAGCGTTGGCGGCAAAGGCGCGGGCCGATCCGGCCGAGTCGAGATCACAACGGCTTTGCCGGTGTCGGAGGAGGTCTGGAACGCCTCCATCACTTCAAGCACATGGAACGCCAGCTCCCCGCTCGCGCGATGCGGCCGACCGGCCCGGATCGCCTGCGCCATGTCGGCAAGGCCGAGGATGCGGTAATTGCCGTCGGCATAGGGGCCCTGGGTCGGAATTTCGCGCCAGTCCTCGGCAGCGGTCGCCAATTCGACTTTGCCGCCAAAGTAATTCGGGTCGGGGACGACGAGCGAGCCGGTCTCGCCGTAAAGTTCGATCGGACCATGCCTGTGCCGCACGACGTCGAAGCTCATCGTCACCGTGACGGCCGCTCCGCTCACGAACATAAGCGTCCCGGTGATGTGTGTGGCGACCTCGACGGGAATGCGCGCGCCCGCGAGCGGTTGGCTCGTGACGACGCGTTCGGACCTCGTTCGGGTGGCCACGCCGCTGACGCTCGCCACCGGCCCGAGAAGGTTGACCAGGTCGGTGACATAATAAGGCCCCATATCGAGCATGGGTCCGCCGCCGGCGAGGTAATAGAAGCCCGGATTGGGATGCCAGCGCTCGTGGCCAGGGCACATGAAGAACGCCGCGCCGCCGATCGGCCGGCCGATCAGCCCTTCATCGACAACGCGGCGCGCAGTCTGGTGGGCGCCGCCGAGAAAGGTGTCGGGCGCAGAGCCAAGCCGCAAGCCCTTGGCCGCCGCGGCTTCGACCAAGCGGCGCGCCTCGGCGAGGGCGACGCCAAGTGGCTTTTCCGAGTGGACATGCTTGCCGGCGGCGATCGCCTTGAGGCCGACTTCAACATGGGCGTTCGGAACTGTCAGATTCAGGATGATCTCGACCGCCGGATCGGCGAGCAGCGCATCAACCGGACGTGCAGGAACGCCAAATTCCGCCCCGCGAGCCTCCGCCGTCGCAGGATTGGCGTCGGAAAGCGCGACGAGGTCGAGGATCGGGAACCTTCTCGCTGCGGTCAGATAGGCGGAGCTGATGTTTCCGCAACCGATGACGCCGATTCCGACCGGCTGCATCACAATTCTCCGAGCTGCGGGGCGGCCAGCTCGCGCATCGACGCCGGACCCGTCGTTCCCCACGGCGCGCCATAGAGATCGCGGAGCGTCATCGCCGCGGCGCCCCGCACCCAGTTTTCATCGCTCCATTCGCGAACGACGATGTCAGAGACGTCCGCGAGGCTCGCCGGCAGGAGCGCGGTCACGGTCTTGCGCAGAGGCTCGATGAAATGGTCGTTGGTCGCCATGGCCCGCCCGGAAATGATCACCTTGGGCGGCGCGAACAGCGTGATGAGGCTTGCGACGGCGAAGCCAAGGGCCTCGCCTGCCGCCGCAAGCACGCGCGCGCATCGCTTATCGCCGGCGGCCGCGCGCTTCAACAGGAGCGCAATCCCGCGACCGGGATGAAGCGTCGCCTCAACCTCGTTCTCGCGCAATAGCGCCTCGGCCTCGATCAGCACCGCCGCCTCCGAGGCCACATCGGCGAGCCGTCTCCCGCCGCCGTTTAAAGAGCCAACCATAAGATCGCCGAGGTCTGGACTGAGGCCGTTGGCGCCGCGAAACAATTCGCCATTATGAAGAATGCCAAGGCCGAGGCTGCGCTCGACGTTGACGACGAGGAAGTCGTTGAGACCGCGCGCCTGCCCGAACCAGTACTCGGCGAGGGTCACGAGATTGACGTCGCTGTCGATCGAAGAAGGCACGCCAAGCCGATGGCCAAGATCGGCTCCGAGCCGGACGTCGCGCTCCTGAAGAATCGGGCTTTGTCGACAGACGCCCGCCGCTCGCTCGACGACGCCTGGAAGGCCGAGGCAGACGCCCGAGATTTGGGCGATGTCGAGGCCCGCGTCGCTGATGCAGCGGCGCACGCCGTCTTCCACCAGGTCGGCGATAACGGGTGCAGTCTGGCGATCGATGCGGATCGGCAGCGCGAGCAAGCACAGGATGTCGGCGCAGAAATTGGTTACCGCGACTGTGATCTGGTTGTGCGCGAGCTTGACCCCAACCACATGCGCCGCCTCCGGGTTTAGCTTGAGCATAACGCGGGGCCTTCCCCGTCCCGCATCGCGCACGGCGCCGAGCTGGAGTGGGACGATGAGCCGATCGTCGAGCAACGCCGCGGTAATGGCGGAGACGGTCGTCGAACTCAATTCGGTCAGTTGCGAGATTTCGACCCGCGACACGGGACCGAATCGGCGGATCGCGTCCATCACGTGGAAACGATTGATCGCGCGCATTAATTCGGGATCGGCGGTCTTCATCGCTCCGGCGGCTCCGATTGGCCGCTGGTTTTCTACGAGAAGCGGAATTATTTTCAAGTCTGCGACAGCATGTCAACCGCGCGGCGCCGCTTTCCCGCTATTTCTCGTCATCCATCTTGACAGTCGCCTGAAGCCGAGACAGATTTAATTCGCATCGCGGACAAAACAAATGCCGCGAGCCCAGGCCCTTCTGGAGGAAGCCCATGACACTTCGCCAACTCGCGTTCCTTGCGGCGTGCGTCACCGCTGTGACCGTTCCGGCCTATGCCGAAACGCACGTCACCGTCCTTCATGTCAGCGATAACGCCGCCCAGAAGGGGATCTGGGATCAGATCGCCAACGATTACAATGCTGAGCACAAGGGGGTGAAGGTCGAATTCAAGTATCTGGAGAACGAAGCGTTCAAGGCGAAGCTGCCCACCATGCTGCAGGCTGACGAGTCGCGTCCCGACCTTTTCTACAGCTGGGGTGGCGGCGTCATGCAGGCGCAGGATAAGGCGGGGTTCCTGAAGGATGTCACCAAAGACGTCGCCTCGTGGGAGTCCGAACTCTCTCCGACCGCGGTCGACGCGTTCAAGGTCGACGGCAGGGTTGTCGGCGTGCCGTTCGAGGTGGGTGAGGTCGCCTTTTATTACAACAAGAAGCTTTTCGAGAAGGCGGGCGTCAAGGCGGAGGACGTCAAGACCTGGGACGATCTCCTCGGGGCGGTGAAGAAGCTCAAGGCCGCCGGGATCACGCCGATCGTGGTCGGCGCCGGCGAGAAATGGCCGATGCACTTCTATTACTCGTATCTCGTCATGCGCATCGGCGGCGAGCATGCGCTCGCCGACGCGAAAGCGGGGAAGGACGGCGGCTTCAAGAACCCTACCTTCGTCGAAGCAGGCAAGCGACTTCAGGAACTCGCCGCGCTTCAACCGTTCCAGCCCGGCTATCTCTCGACCAAGCACGCCGAATCGTCGGGCATGTTCGGCGACGGCAAGGCGGCGATGGACCTGATGGGGCAATGGCTGCTCAGCATGCAGGGGCCGAATTCGACCAGCGGCAAGGGTCTGGCCGAGGAGGACATCGGGATTCTGTCGTTCCCCGTCGTGTCGGGAGGCAAGGGCAAGACGACGGACACGCTCGGCGGCGTCAACGGCTGGCTCGTGAGCAAGTCCGCCCCGCCCGAAGCGATCGACTTCCTCAAGTTCTTCAGCCAGGAGAAATATGCGAAGGAGACCGCGGAGAAGGCGGCCTATATTCCGGTCGTCAACGGCTCGGAAAGCGCGTTCACCGATCCATTGTTCAAGCGCTTGGCGGACGATCTCTCCAAGACGACCTACCATCAGAACTTTTTCGATCAGGACCTCGGTCCGTCGGTCGGACGGGTCGTTAACGACGTTTCCGTCGCGGTGGCGGCGGGCCAGATGACGCCGGAAGCCGCGGCCGCCGCGATCCAGGAAGCGGCCGACCAGCAATAGGTCGAAGCACAAGATCTCGACCTCGCCGGTCACCGGCGAGGTCGAGCCGCATGACGCGACTCGAGGCGCCGTTTCTTGGCCGCAGTGACCTACGCCGAAGCTAAACCAGCCGCACCGGCCTTTACCGAGCCAGCGCGGCGGATGACCCTCAACGGCTGGGCTGTCGTCGTCATCTTTCTGCCGCCGGCGCTTCTCCTGTTTACGGTCTTTGTCTTTCTGCCGATCGTGCAGGCCGGCTGGTACAGCTTCTTCAATTGGAACGGCTACGGACCGCCGGAAAAATTCATCGGGCTCAAGAACTACGGCTACCTGTTCAGCAACGCGACCTTCACCCGGTCGCTCGTCAACAACGGCCTCATCATCGTCTTCTCTCTTCTCGTCCAACTGCCGCTTGCGCTGGCGGTGGCGGTGATGGTCGCCGGCCGGATTGTTGGCGCGGTCTGGTTCCGGATGATCTTCTTTCTGCCTTACGTGCTGGCCGATGTCGCGGCCGGGCTCATCTGGCATTTCATGTTCGACGGCGACTATGGGGTGGTCGGCGCGGTCACCACAGCGCTCGGGGCGCCGCCCTATTTCCTGCTCGCCGACAAGACTTGGGCGTTTTCGGCGGTGCTGGTCGTCGTCTTATGGAAATATTTCGGCTTCCACATGATGCTCTATATCGCGGGCCTGCAGGGCATCGACGGCGCGCTGCTCGAGGCGGCGGAGATGGACGGCGCAACCCCGTTCCAGCGCTTTTGGCACATCACGCTGCCGCTGCTGGGACCGATGATCCGGCTGTCGATCTTCTTTTCGGTGATCGGCGCGCTGCAGCTCTTCGACATCATCGTTCCGCTGACTGGCGGCGGTCCGTTCGAGACCACCAACACGATGGTGTCGTTCCTTTACTTTTTCGGTCTGACCCGGATGCGGATCGGTTTCAGCTCCGCGGTCGGGGTGGTGCTGTTCATCATCTGCGTGACCTTCGCCTTCGGCTACCAACGGATCGTGATGCGCGATGACTGACGCGGCCGACGTCGTGCGACCAACCGGGCGCCGTCCGGGCGGGCTCGCCTCGATCGCCGCCTTCGCCGCGCTCATCGTGCTCGCCGGCGTGGTCCTCTTCCCGGTTCTTGCGACGGCGCTCAACGGATTTAAGGATCTGAGCGAGTTCCGCACCAATCCGTTCGGTCTGCCGCACGTCTGGCAATGGAGCAACTACTGGGACATCCTGACCGGCTACCGCTATTGGCAGGTGCTCGGGAATTCACTCCTGATCGCGTTTTTCACCGTCGCGCTGACGCTTGTGCTCTCCGCGATGGCCGCCTTCACCTTCGCGCATCTGCGCTTCTTTGGCGACAGGTTCCTCATGAGCTATATCCAGCTCGGGCTCCTGTTTCCGCTTGCAACCGCGATCGTGCCCATCTTCATCAAGGTGCGCGACCTCGGCCTCCTCGACTCCCAATGGGGCGTCATCCTGCCTCAGGTCGCCTTCTCGTTGGCGATGGGGGTCTTGCTCATCCGCAACGCCTTCAAGCAACTGCCAAGCGAGCTGCTCGACGCCGCGATGATGGATGGCTGCGGCTACTTCCGCTACTTCCTCTTCATCACGCTGCCGCTGTCTGGGCCGATCCTCGCGACGGTCGCGATCATCTCATTCGTCAACAGCTGGAACGGCTATCTCCTGCCGCTGATCGTCCTCAACAGCGAGTCGCGCTATCCTTGGACCCTCGGCCTCATGGCCTACCAGGGGCAATACATGACCTCCTGGCAACTCGTGCTCGCCTTCATCACGCTCACGATCCTGCCCGCGATCCTGATGTTTCTGATGGCGCAGCGATGGATCGTGGCCGGCTTGACCGCCGGCGCGGTCAAGTCCTGATCTAGGCCCGCCTCACGGCGCGGGCGCGGTCCACGCTTCGGTCATTGCGGCGACCGCCGGCTTCGGCTGATAGGCCTCGTCGAACAGCAGCGCCGCGCCGTAGCCGGAGAAGAACGACGGGATCCAGGACCGGTCGTCGGTGATCCCCCAGGTCGTGACGCCGACGCAGCGCTCGATTAATAGTTCGAGCGCTTTCAAGCGGGCCGGGCGACCAAATAAATCCAAGCCAAACCAAGTCAGTCCAAGCAAAACCAAATAAAATGGCTTGGTTTTATTTGGTTTTATTCGTCCGAATTGGGACTTTTCAATGGGTTAGGGCGAATCCAAATAAAAAATCCGGCACTCGCCTCTCAGGTTGAGAGCCAAGCCTCAGACGGTCATCCAGTTGACCGCCTCGCTTTGTCCCGCTTGCTGCTCCTCGGCCAGGCTCGCCGGATCTTCGACCGCATCGGCTTCGCCCGGCTCGTCGTTGGGAATCTCGCCGATTGTCTTCAAGTGGGCCTGCACCGCCGCCGCGAAGGCTTCGTTTATGCCGAAGTTCTCGGCCATGCGGTTGATCTTGTCCAGGAGCTTCTTGCGCGCCTCGTCATCGTAAACCTGGTGGGTGACGGCGGTCGCCTGATAACGGTCGAGCCGATCGAGAACCTTCAGATAGGACGGGATAGCCCTGACGTCGCCCGACGCGACCGCTTCCGCCGCGATCTGCAAAGCCGGAACGAGGCGGTCCAATTGCAGCTTGGCGTGGTCGGCGCCGCTATCGACCGAGCGGTTCTTCAACGCCTCGGCGACGATCTGGCGGACGCGTTCGGTGGTTACCCCTTCCTCGGCCGCGATTTCGTCGTAACGCAATCCTTCCCGCAGGCCGGCGAAGATCCGCTTCCTCCTCAGCATCATGCCATGACCGCTCAATCGCCGGCGCCGAGCGGGCGCCATTTCCTGAACCATCCTCGACCCTCCATTCGCGCGCGCTCGCCGCGGCGGCGTATCCGGAAAACGCCACAGAATAGCACAGGTTCGTAAATTCGTGAAGAAAATGTTGCGGAAAGCCGCCGGACGGGCGGGGCCAGGAGCCATATAAGCGATGATAAATCAACAGATTGCGGATAAAAAAAAATATTCGGGCTCTTATCGCGCTAGCCGTTGTTTCGCCTCCTCCCCATTGCGCGCCGAACTTTTCTCGTCCGGGCCGGGCTTGACCCGGCCATCCACGCCACGCCGCCAGCAGAGACGAGTCCGCCATCCCCGCGACCCTGCAAGACCTACAAAGGCAATGCTCTGTATTGCTTAGCTTTTCCGCCCACCCGCGGGCGGTTAACGCGCCCGACCGCGTGGATGGCCGGGTCAAGCCCGGCCAGGACGCCTTACGGCCCGCCCACGAAGCTCCGAGATTTCACTCCCAACACCTAGCGCTATAAGAGCCTTATTTCGGCGTCTCCCAGGCGATGCCGATCGCGCTGGTATGTCCCAGGCGCCACACTCGTTCTGATTACGCGGCGACGCGCCGGAGGGGCGTCAAAGGCGCCCGCGCTTGCTCGCCGCTCACGACCTTTGCAACTTGCCGGCCGCGCGCGGCGCTTGGCGCCACGACGCCTCGATCTCTTCCAGCGAGCGGCCTCGCGTCTCAGGCACGCCGACAATGACCCAGACGAGGCCGATGGCGCAGAACGCGGCGAACAGCCAGAACGTGTAGCCCTGCCCGATCGCCTTCACGACCGACAGGAAGAATCCGCTGACCAGGAACGCCGCGCCCCAGTTAACCGCTGTCGCCACCGCCACAGCGCGGCCGCGCACCTCGCCTGGGTAGATCTCGTTGATGACGGTCCAGGTGACCGGGCCGAGGGAAAACGCGAACGAGATGATGAAAACGACAAGCGCGACAAGCGTGACGGCGCCCGTCGCGCCTTCGGCGCCTCCCGCCGACCCCGATTGGCGGAACGCGAAGCCGACGGCGGCAAGGCTCAGCCCCATGCCGGCGAGGCCCGCGATCAGGAGCGGGCGGCGGCCGAGGCGATCGATGAAGGCGATCGCGATGAAAGTCGAGACCACATTGACCGCGCCGATCGCCCAGGTCGTGGCTTCGGTTTGCGCCGCAGGCGTGGTGAAGCCGGCGGCGGCGAAGATGCTGTCGGAATAATAGATGATCGCGTTGATGCCCGTGACCTGTTGCAGCACCGCTAGACCGAGGCCGATTTTCAGCGGCGCCCGCCAGCGCGGCGCGAACACTTCCCTCCACGACGGGACTTCGTGCTCGGCGCGTAACGACGCCTCGATGGCCGCGAGTCGCGCGTCAGCGTCGTCTGTGGCGCCGAGAGCGACGAGCGCGCGGCGGGCGTCATCGGGACGGCCGCTTTTAGCGAACCAGCGCGGGGACTCAACGGCGGTCAGAACGGCGAGCGCGAGGAGAACGCTGGGACCGGCCGAAACCCCAAGCATGGCGCGCCAGCCCTCGGGGCCAGCCAGCGCCTGGTCGACGAGATAGGCGACGAAAATGCCAAATGTGATGGCGAGCTGATAGGAGGAAACGAACCGCCCTCGTTGCGCCGCGGGGGCGAGCTCGGCCGCGTAGAGCGGGGCCGCGACCGCGGCGACGCCGACGCCGAAGCCAGCCACGAGCCGGCCGAAGACGAGGACCGGAACGTCCGGCGCCAACGCCTCCACCAGCGCGCCGACGGTGAAAAGCCCCGCCGCGGCGAGGAGCGCGCGCTTGCGGCCGAAATGGTCGGCGATAAAACCCCCCGCGAGCGATCCAAACATGGCGCCGAGCGTGACCCAACTGGTCACGATCTCGAGCGGGACCGCGCCAACCGCAAACTCCTTCTTGATGCCGACGAGCGCGCCGGAGATGACGCCCTGATCATAGCCGAACAGGGCGCCGGCCAGCAGAACGACCGCGAAGATGCTCGCGGCGCGGACGAAGGGAAGGTGGTCTGGGACAAGATTCGGGGCTTCACCGGGCGGACCGCCGCCGGGGCTAGTCGTCGCGCCGCCCCGCTTCGTCTCAGCCATGCCGCCCGCGCCCCCTCCGCCAGAATCTTATCGGGCTGGAGACGAAATTCTACCAGAAAATCGATTGACGTCCTAACGCCGAGCACCCGAGGTGGCGGCGCTGGCTTCGTTGGCGCGGAAGGAATGACAAGCGCCTGCGGCACGAACTCTGCCGGCCGCATCGTCATCCAGGCGCTGGAGCGTTCACCACCCGAATAGGCTTGCCGTCCAAAAACGCCTCGGCGTTCTCGACGCTTCGAGGATAGAACTGGCGCCACGTCTCGGCCACTCCATAGCCGAGATGGGGCGTAAGGACGGTGTGGTCCGAAGCGCGCAATGGATGATCCGACGGCAGCGGCTCTTTGTCGTAGACGTCGAGCGCCGCAATGATCTTGCCGGCCTGGACGGCGGCGACGAGAGCGGCTTCATCGACGAGAGGCCCTCGCGAAGTGTTGATCAGGATCGCCCCCGGCTTCATCCGCGCAATGTCCTCGGCGCCGATGAGGCCACGGCTGCGCGGCGACAGGACCATGTGCACGGAGATGACGTCGGCGCCGCTCATCAGCTCCGATTTGCCGACAAGGACGGCGCCGGCCTCTTGGGCCTTGGCTTCGGTCAGGTTCGGAACTCCAGGCTATGACCTTCATATCGAGCGCGAGCGCATAGCGGGCGAGACGCGCCCCGAGGCGCCCGAGTCCCACGACGCCGAGCGTTTTGCCGGCGAGGCCCATGCCGACCGGCACGCCGCGCTGGAAGCCGCCGGCGCGCATGGTCCTGCCGGCGGCGGGAATCGCGCGGGCGGCGGCGATCATCAGGCCGAGCGTGAGCTCGGCCGTCGCATAAGGAGCGCCTGCGGCGCCTGTTGTGTTGCAGACCGTCACGCCTTGACGCGTGCAAGCCTTGACGTCCAGCGAAGCGTTTGCAGCGCCGGTGATGCCGATCATCCGCAGCTTGGGGAGACGGCGGATGAGGGTCTCGGGAAAAGCGGTGCGCTCTCGCATTGTCAAAAGCACGTCGAAATCCGCCAGCGCAAGCGCGGCTTCGTCCTCGGAAGCAAAAGCGTCGGCGAAAAATACGAGGTCGGCGCGAGCCGCAAGTCTGGACCAGTCGGCGCTGCTCCGCGCCACGTCCTGCCAATCATCGAGGATCGCAATCTTCGCCATGATCTGCTCCGCCGCACGGATCCTGTCGGGTCCGCCAAATCGCTAGCATAGAGGATGAACTCAGGCGCTGGTTGTCGGCGAATCCGCCCGCTGCTATGCCGGCTCTGGATGGCGGCGCCGGGGGTCGGGCGATGAGCATTTCCTTCGTTCATTCCAGAGGCGCGGATGCGCCGATCGGGGCTTGACCTCTTTGTCCGCATGGCTTCGGCGGCGAGCAGCGGCGCGTTCTCCGTCATCGAAACCATCAACGCACCGGGGAAAGGCCCGCCGCGACATAAGCATCCCGAGGCGGAGATCTTTCGCGTCCTCGAAGGACGCTACCTCTACGAAATCGACGGTCGCCGCTTCTATGCAGAGGTCAGCGATGTGGTCAGCATTCCGGGCGGCGCCGAGCACGGATTCGTGAATGTTACGGACAAACCGGCGCGCCAGTACATCCTCATTGTTCCGGCGCTCGACGCAGCCGCCTTCTTCACCGAGCTTGCCGGCGTGATGCGCAACGGCGTCCCCGACAAGGCCGCCCTCAACCTTTTCGGCGCCAAGTGGCGGGTCGAGTTTCTGGGGCCCCCGGTGAGCCTCGCCGATCAGCCGACGACGTGAGCGTAACAGGGCGTTTTCAGCCGGACTTGTCGGCGTCGCCGCCCGCTGGCCGGTCAGGCCATATCCTGATCAGAGAGCGCCGGCGTCGCCACGCTGTCTTCTCTTCCGCCCTCGCCTCTGAGCGCGGTCGAGGATAGTCCAGAGCGCGGCCCGTGCAAGAAGAGCAGGGCCGGCGGCTTCATGCTTGCGAAGCGCGAAGCGTCTCGCTCCGGAACCCGCCAGCGCGCGAGCGCCGCGCCGGCCGGGCTTAGGATCGCCTTCAAGGTCGAGCCAGGCCGATCGACGACAACGATCGGGACAAGATCGGCGACCGCCCGCCAGTGACGCCAGAGATGGAACTGGCGAAGGTTGTCGGCGCCCATGATCCAGACGAAATGAACCCTTGGCGCGCGCCGCTTGAGCCAAAGAAGCGTGTCATAAGTGAAGCGCGAATCGATCTGCGCCTCGATGTCGGTGACGACGACGCGAGGCCCGGCGTCGAGCCGGCGGGCCGCCTCGATGCGCGCGTTGAGCGCCACAAGCCCGGTCAGCGACTTGAGCGGATTGCCGGGCGTCACCAGCCACCAGACGCGATCGAGCGCAAGCCGGCGCAGCGCGAGCCGAGTGATCAGCGCATGCCCCTCATGCGGCGGATTGAACGAGCCGCCGAGCAGGCCGACGCGCATGCGCGGGCCGAAGGGCGGCAGGTGCGGAATGGGCGTCACGACGCAGCCTGTGCGGCCAACAGCTCCGCCTGACGTTCGGCCGTGAGCGCATCGACGATCTCGTCGAGACCCTCCCCTTCCATCATCCGGTCCAACGAATAAAGAGTGAGGTTGACCCGATGGTCGGTCACCCGCCCTTGCGGGAAGTTATAAGTGCGGATGCGTTGCGATCGGTCGCCGGAACCCACCTGCGAGCGCCGCTCCTGAGCGCGATCGGCGTCGAGCTTCTGGTTTTTGGCGTCCAGGATGCGGGAGCGCAAGAGGGCCATCGCCTTGGTGCGGTTGCGATGCTGGGACCGCTCCTCCTGCATCGCGACCACCACGCCGGTCGGCAGATGGGTGATGCGAATCGCCGATTCGGTCTTGTTGACGTGCTGGCCGCCGGCGCCAGAGGATCGATAGGTGTCGATCTTGAGATCGGACTCGTTGATGACGAGATCCGCTTCCTCCGCGATCGGCAGCACTGCGACGGTTGCGGCCGAGGTGTGGATGCGCCCCTGCGTCTCGGTCGCCGGCACGCGCTGTACCCGATGAACGCCGCTCTCGAACTTCAGCCGGGCGAACACGCCACGGCCTGAAATCTCGGCGACGATTTCCTTGAATCCCCCTGCCGCTCCCTCGCTGGTCGACAGGACTTCGACCTTCCAGCGCTTCCGCTCGGCGTATTTAACGTACATCCGGAACAAGTCGCCGGCGAACAAAGCCGCCTCGTCACCGCCTGTGCCGGCCCGCACCTCGAGGATGGCGCCGCCCTCATCGGCGGCGTCCTTGGGCAGAAGCGCGATCCGAATGGCTTTGGACATCGCGTCCGCTTCCGCCTCGGCTTCGGCAAGCTCGCTTGACGCCATGGCCCGCATGTCCGGGTCGAGATCCGGCTCGCGCAACAGCGCCTCAAGGTCCGCGCGCTCCTTTTCCTTGGCCAGGAACGCCTGGATCGCCGCGACCACCGGCTCGAGCTCGTTGAGCTCGCGCGACAATGTGGAATATTGCGCTCCGGACGCGCCCTCCGCGAGGCGAGCGGAGATTTCCTGGTGGCGGCGGAGGATCAGATCGAGATTGTCGTTGGCGGCCATGTGCGAACTCAAGAAGCGGAAGCGGCGGGGTTAAGGACGCTCGCGTCGCTAGAGCCGCACTTGCAGGCGTTCCGCCAGCCGCTGGAGCGGTTCCCGCAAGGATGCGTCCTCGCGTCCCTTGACCAGCATCGCCTCGACCGCGCACTCGGCCGCGCCGATATTGAGCGACAGCGTCATCGCCTTGACCGGCCCGATCGAGGTCGCGGACATCGACAATTCGCGGTAGCCTACCGCCATCAGCGCCATCGCTTCGAGGGTTTGCCCGCCGATCTCGCCGCACAGGGTCACCGGCGTCCCGTGTCGTGCGCCCGCTTGGACGATCGAGCGGAGCGCGCGCAAGAATCCGACGCTCAGCGGATCGAAGCGGTCGGCGACCCGGCGGTTGTCGCGGTCGACCGCGTAAAGATATTGCATCAGGTCGTTCGAGCCGACCGACAGAAAGTCCGCGGCGGCGGCGATCTCGTCGAGCTGCCACAAGAGCGACGGCACTTCAACCATCACCCCGAGACTGGTGGCGCGTGGCGGCTCATAGCCGCGGCTGGCAATCCAAGCGAGCTCGCGGTCGAACATCGCGCGCGCCGTCCGGAATTCATCGACGGTCGAAACCATGGGCGCCATGATCTTGAGGTCGCGCCCGGCCGCGGCGCGGATGAAGGCGCGGAATTGCATCCGCAGAAGCGCCGGACGGTCGAGCCCGATGCGCAGGGCGCGCCAGCCGAGCGCCGGGTTTTGCTCCTCGACGCCCTTCATGTAGGGCAAGAGCTTGTCGCCGCCGATGTCGAGCGTGCGGAAGGTGACCGGCCGGTCGCCGGCGGCGTCCAGGATGGCGCGATAGAGCTGCTGCTGGGCGCCGGGTCTAGGAAAGCGCGCGGCGAGCATGAACTGCAATTCGGTGCGGAAGAGGCCGATCGACGCCGCCCCGGTCTCCGCCAGGTGCGGCATGTCGACGAGCAGCCCGGCGTTCATGTTGAGGCCGATCGGGACACCGTCGAGACTGACCGTCGGAATGTCGCGCAGGGCGCGATATTGCGCCTGGCGTCGGGCGCGCATGCGCGCCTTTTCGGCGTAAGCCGCCTCGACGTCGGCGGGCGGGCGCAAATGGATCTCGCCGGCGTCGCCGTCGACGATGATCGCGTCGCCCTGCTCGACGATTTCGGAGATATTGGCGATATCGCTTACGGCGGGAATGGCCAGCGCGCGGGCGACGATCGCGATGTGGCTCGAGGCGCCCGCCTCCTCGAGCACCAGACCGCGCAGCCGCGAGCGGTCGTAATCGAGCAGCGCCGCGGGGCTCATCGAGCGGGCGACAAGTATGGCGTTTTCCGGCAGCTCGTCCGGCAGCAGAACCAGGCTCTGGCCTGCGAGCTGATGCAGCAGACGATTGGCGATGTCGGTCAGGTCATGCAGCCGATCGCGCAGATAGGGGTCGGTCTGGCGCTGCAGCTTGGCGCGGGCGTCATTGTGGACGCGCTCGACCGCGGCCTCAGCGGTCAGGCCGGAGCTCACCGCCTCACGCAGCCGGCGCAGCCAGCCGCGATCGTGCGCGATCATGCGGAAGGCCTCCAAAACGTCACGGTGCTCGCCGCCGACGCCGTCGTCGCTGCGGTCGATCAGATCGTCGACCGAGGCGCGCATGGCGCTGATCGCCGTCTCGAGCCGGATGAGCTCCAATTCCACATCGTCGGCGACGATCGTGGACACCGTCACGCGCGGCTGGTGCATCACCACATGCCCGAGCCCGAGCCCATCGGCGATGCCGACGCCTTTGAGCGACATTTGCCGGCGCACGGCGATCGGCGCGCCCTGGGCGGCTATCCCCTGCAGTTCGCCGGAGGCGATCATCTCGGCGAGCAGCATGGCGGTCGTCTGCAGCGCCTCGAGCTCTTCCTCCGAATAGGCCCGCCGCGCGCGGTTTTGCACCACCAGCACCCCGATCGTGGCGCCGCCGCGCAACACCGGAACGCCGAGGAACGACTGGAAGATTTCTTCGCCCGTCTCCGGTCTGTAGGAAAAGGCCGGATGATGCTGCGCGTCGGACAGCGCCAGCGGCTCGGCGCTGGAGACGATCAGGCCGACGAGGCCCTCGCCCGGCCGCATCGTGGTCAGGTGGACCGCCTCGCGGTTGAGGCCCTCGGTGGCGAACAACTCCATCGCCCCGTCGGCGCGCACGACGTAAAGCGAGCACACCTCGGCCACCATATTCGAGGCGATGAGGACGACGATCCGGTCCAGGCGCGCCTGGGCGGTGACGGGCTCCGCCATCACTTCGCGGAGCCGCCGCAACAATAGACGCGGTCCGCCGGGCGCGCGCATCAACAACGTCCTATCCGTCGCCGGCCGATGGTATCGGCCGATTAAGCCATGCAATGATCCCGCCGGAGGAAACCGCCCCCCGGAATGCGTTCCCACCCGTTTCCTCAATTCGCTTTGGGGCGGTATAGAAACGAAATGCGGGCGCGGCAAGGCCGGACCGGCGCCCCCTATTTGGCGCCCTGCTGCGAGCCCGTCAGGGCGCCCTGAGCAGCGCTGAGGTCGTCGCGGCCCCGGCCGCGCGGGCGGCGAGAACCTCGTCGAGCCAATCCGGCCGCATCTCGGGCACCGAAGACAGAAGCAATTCTGTATAGGGATGAAAGGGCGGCGAGAACACAGCTGCGGTGTCGCCGCTCGCGACCACCTTGCCCTTGAGCATGACCACGACCTTGTTGGCGATTCGCTTTACCGTGCCGAGATCGTGAGTGATGAACAGATAAGCCACGCCCAAATCGTCCTGCAGCCTCTTCAACAGCTGGAGGATTTCTTCGCCCACTAATTGATCGAGCGCCGACGTCACCTCGTCGCAGATGATGAGATCGGGTTCGGCCGCCAGCGCCCGGGCGATCGACACGCGCTGCTTCTGCCCGCCGGACAATTCGCTGGTCTTGCGGGTGATGAAGGATTCCGGCAGGTCCATCTGCCGCAGCAGTTCGGCCACGCGGGCGCGCACTTCCTCGCGGGATCGGCTGAAATAGAACGCTGCCGGCCTGCCGATCGTCTCGAGCAAGGTGTGCTGCGGATTGAGCGCGACGTCGGGCATCTGGTAGATCATCTGCACCCGGCGCAGCTGGTCCTTGGCGCGGTCCTTGAGCCGCGGCGGCAGGCTCGTCCCGTTGAAGCGCACGTCCCCGGCGACGCGGGGCAAGAGGCCGGTGACCACGCGCGCCAAAGTCGATTTGCCCGAGCCGGACTCGCCGACCACAGCCACCGTATCGCCCTTGCGCACTTCGAGGCTGACGTCGTCGATGACCTTCGGCTTGCCGGGATAGTCGGCGCTGACGTGGTCGATTGCGAGGATCGGGACTTGGGCGGCGACGGCGCTGTCGACGAAATTGTGGCCGGCGACGCGTTCGCTCACCAGGCGGCGCGTGTATTCCTCCTTCGGCTCAAGCAGGATCTGCCGCGAATCGCCGAATTCGACCATCTTGCCTCGCCTCAGCACCATGATGCGGTCAGCGATCTGGGCGACGACGGCGAGGTCGTGGGTGATGTAGAGCGCCGCCGTGCCATGCTCGCGGATGAGCTTGCGGAAGGCGGCGAGGCACTCGACCTGAGTCGTCACATCAAGCGCGGTGGTCGGCTCGTCGAAGATGAGAATGTCGGGCTTGGCGACCATCGCCATCGCCGCCATCACGCGCTGAAGCTGTCCGCCGGAGACCTGATGCGGATAGCGTGACCCGATTGTCTCGGGGCCCGGCAGATCGAGCTGCTTGAACAGGCTGATCGCTTCCGCGCGCGCCTCCGCCCGCGACAAGACGCTATGCCGCACGGACGCCTCGCAGACCTGCTCCATCAGCGTATGGGCGGGGTTGAACGAGGCCGCAGCGCTTTGGGCGATATAGGCGATCTTCGGTCCGCGCAGCGCGCGCCGTTCATCCATGCTGATGGCGCGGATGTCGGTATCGCCGAATATGATATTGCCGCCGACGATATGGCAGTCGCGGCGGGTGTAGCCCATCGAGGCGAGGCCGATGGTCGACTTGCCAGCGCCGGATTCGCCGATGAGGCCGATCACCTCTCCGCGCCGGAGTTGCAGGGAAACGTCATCGACCAACACGGGTCCTTCGCCCGCGTCGGTGCGCACGGCGACGCGCATGCCGCGAACGTCGAGGATGACGGAATTGTCACTGGATGAAAAAGCGCCTCGGGGCTGCTTGCTCATGCGCCTTCTCCCTGGCCTCGGGAATGTATCGAGAGCATCCAATCGACGATGAAGTTGACCCCGATAGTCAGAATGGCGATCGCGGCTGCGGGATAAAGCGGCGCTGCGGAGCCGAAATTGATCATGTCACGATAGTCCTTGACCATGCTGCCCCAGTCCGCGGCGGGCGGCTGAACGCCGAGGCCGAGAAAGCTCAGCGCCGCGATAAAGAGAAACGTGAAGCAGAAACGCAAGCCGAACTCCGCCGTCAGCGGCGGAATCGCATTGGGCAGCACTTCCCTCGTCACGATCCACCACCATCCCTCGCCGCGCAATCGCGCCGCCTCGACAAATTCGAGGCTGACAATATTTACCGCCACCGATCGCGCCAGCCGAAAAACCTTGGTCGAATCCAGGATCGCGATTGTGAAGATGAGGACCGGCAGCGCCGAGCCAAGCACCGAAAGAATGACGAATGCGAAGATCAATGTGGGCATCGACAACAGGAGATCGACGAGGCGAGACAGCGCCTGATCGATCCAGCCGCCAGCGACCGCGGCGGCGAAGCCCGAAATGACGCCGATCAGGAAGGACAGCGCGGTAATGACCAGCGACAGTCCGATCGACATGCGCGCGCCATAGATCAGGCGGCTTAGGATGTCGCGGCCGAGATTGTCGAGCCCGAGCCAATGCTCAGCGCTCGGGTCGGCCCAGGCGTCGCCAACCGGCGTCGCCTGATCGAAGGGAGCGATGAGCGGCGCAAACAAGGCGACAAGCAGATTGATGACGACGATGACGATGCCGATCTGCGCGGTGACGCTCACTTTGTAGCCGCGGATGCGCATAACGGCCTTTCTTTCGCGCGCCGAACGGGCGCTGGATCAGCGCGGCTGGCGAAGCCGCGGATTGGACAGAATGGCCAGGATGTCGGCGATCATGTTGAGCAGTATGAATGTGGCGGCGAAGATCAGACCGCAAGCCTGGACCACCGGCACGTCGTGCTTGGCTGACTTCGTCGACCATCAATTGGCCAAGGCCGGGATAGACGAACACGGTCTCAACGACGACGACGCCGACGATGAGATAGGCGAGGTTGAGCGCAACGACGGAAATGATCGGCGCGAGCGCGTTCGGCAGCGCGTGGCGGACGACGATGCGCGACTTTCTCAGACCCTTGAGGATCGCCATCTCGATATAGGGGCTCGCCATCACCGAGAGCACGGAGGCGCGCGTCATGCGCATCATGTGGGCGACGATGACCAGCACCAGGGTCAGCATCGGCAGAAACGCATAGTACAGGCGATCGCCAAAGCTCGTGTCCGGCGTCACATTGGCCAGCGAAGGAAACCAGCCGAGATCGACCGCGACGTATTTGATGAGGAGATAGGCGAGAAAATACTCGGGCACCGAGATCGTCATGAGCGTGAAGAGATTGACCAGCCGGTCGAATACGCCGCCCTGCCGAATCGCCGCCAGGAGTCCGAGGCCGATCGCCAAGCGGCACGGCGACGATCGCGGCGTAGGCGGCGAGAAACATCGTGTTGGCGAAGCGCGGAGCGATTTCGGTCAGCACGTCGCGGCCGTTGGCCAGCGAGTGGCCGAAATCGCCGCGCAGCACGCCGAACAGCCATTGGAAGAAGCGAACGTAGGCAGGCTGATTGAGCCCGAGATCAAGGCGCAGCTTGGCCAGGCTCTCGGGAGTGGCGGAATTCTGCAGGATCGCCGAGGCGAGATCTCCGGGCAAAATCTCGGTGCCGATGAAAATGAGAAGCGACGCGGCGAACAGGGTGAGCACGCCGAGGCCGAGCCGCTGGAGCACCAGATTCAACACAATGCCGGTTCCTCACTTCATCTTGAGACCTCGCGGGAACTCCCCTTCCAATTTTCGTCTGCGCCCGAACCTCAGCGTGGCGGGCGCGTCTTCCCGGCGCGTCGCTTTCCGACCCCCGCCAGCGCGGGCGCTCGGGCTGGCGCGCCGCGCCTGCCCTTGCAAAGGGAGCGCGGCGGCGGTCGGCTAGGTCTTGATCCACGCCTTCTGCATGATGTAGCCGTTGTCCATATCGAAACCGCTGTGCGGCGTGTGCCCGCCGACTTTTTCGACGTGGGCGTCGAGCCAATCCTTGAACACCGGAATGATCGCCCCGCCCTGCTCGTTCAGCATCGTCTGCATTTCCCAGATGTAGGGCCGGCGCTTGTCCTCGTCGGTCTCGCCCCGCGCATCGGCAAGCAGCTTCTCGAACTTCTCGTTGTTCCAGTGCGTCTCGTTCCAGGGCGCGCCAGCCGCATAAGCGACCGAGAGCATCTGGGTCGCGGCGGCCCGCCCGCCCCAGTAGCTGGAGACAAACGGGTCCTTGAGCCAGACGTTGTCCCAGAACCCGTCGGCGGGCTCCTTCTTCAGGTCGACCTTGATCCCGGCCTTGGAGGCGCTCGCTTGGAGCAGCGCGCCCTCGTCGACCGCGCCGTTGAACGCGGCGTCTGACGCTTGCAACAGGATCTTCGGATCGGCGATCCCCGCTTTCTTGAACGCGGCCGCGGCTTTGTCTGGATCATACTTGCGCTGCGGCAGCTCCTTGTTGAAGTAGGGGTCGCTCGGCGGAATCGGATGATCGTTGCCGACCGTGCCATATCCGCTGAACAGCGCTTTCAGGATCTGCTCGCGGTCCGTCGCAAGCTTCAGCGCCATACGGATGTCGGGATTGTTATAGGGCGCCTTGTCGCACTGCATGGCCATCACCGCGTGCCAACCGCCAGAGGCCCGCACGATCTGGATCCTTGGGCTCTTCGACAGGAGCGCGACCGCCTTGTGGTCGACGCGGTTGATCGCGTCGATCTGGCCGGAGATGAGCGCGTTGAGCCGCGCGGAGCCATCGTTGATGACCGTGACTTCGACGCCGTCGAGCCAGCCGCGCCCTTCCTTCCAGTAGTCGCGGGTCTTTTTGAGCGAGATGCGCACGCCCGGATCGAACTTGTCGAGGCTGAATGGGCCGGTGCCGACGGGCTTGGCCCAATCCTTGAAGCCGTCCGGCACCATGCGCACGTGATAGTCGGTCAGCGCGTAGGGCAGGTCCGCGTCCGGCCCGTTCAGCGAAATCTGAATTTGATACTTGTCGAGCTTCTTGATGTCGGTGACCGGCTTGAACGTGCTTGCGCCGCCGGACTTGGTGTCGCCCCGGTGCAGGTTGAGCGAGTAGAGGGCGTCGTCGGCGGTGAACTCCTGTCCGTTCGAGAACTTGATCCCCTTGCGCAGATTGAAGACCCAATCCTTGGCGCCGTTCTTCGGCTCGTAGCTCTCGGCCAGATCCGGATGCGGCCTGCCGTCGTCGCCCCACTCGACGAGGCCGTCGAATAGGCCGGGCCCGGTGTCGATCATCACCGAGTCGGTGTAGGAGGTGACGTCGATGCTGTCCGTCGTGCTGCCGCCGCCGAGCCCGAGCCTCAGCACGCCGCCCTTCTTGGGCGTCTCGGCGGCGATGGCGTCGGCGCTCGCCAGCATTGTGGAAATTGCGAGACTCGAGGCGCCGAGCGCGACGGCCCGGCCCATGAACTCCCGGCGCGAAATGGCGCCCTTGATCAGGCGCCCGTTCCAATAATCCAGTTCACTCATCTGACTAGATCCTCTCTAGAGTGCGCCCTTCCCCAGACAACGATTGGCCCTTGTCCTGCCGGCCGTCTATCCTCGACTTGGCGTCAGAATTTCGCTCCTGTCAATTGCGCCGCGCCCGGCGGAGAAGAAATCTGCCGACGAAGGCGCCGCGCGTCCGGTCAAATCGCGAGCGATTTGCATATCTTGCAGGCATTGGCATGGCCGTCATTTGAACTGCGAACTGAACTTTGCGCCGACCTCGGAGATCAGAGGTTCGCTTGCGTTGACTTGCGTCGGAGCCAAGATTAGGGGTTCGGCCTCGAAATGCTTCAAGCGAGCGCCCGGGTTCGGGAGGAGTTCTGCGGCCGATGAAGATTCTCGTGCCCGTCAAACGGGTGGTCGACTACAACATCAAGATCCGGATCAAGTCCGACGGCTCGGGAGTCGAGCTCGCCAACGTCAAGATGTCGATGAATCCGTTCGACGAAATCGCGGTCGAGGAAGCGCTGCGGCAAAAGGAAGCCGGCAAGGCGAGCGAAGTCGTCATCGTCTCGATCGGCGCCGCCGCAGGCTGGCGAAACCATTCGCACCGCGCTCGCGATGGGCGCCGATCGCGGCATTCTCATCAAGACCGACGCGCTGGTCGAACCGCTGGCGGTCGCCAAGTTGCTCAAGGGCGTCGTCGCCGCTGAACAGCCGGGCCTCGTCATCATGGGCAAGCAGGCGATCGACGACGACTGCGAACCAGACCGGGCAGATGCTGGCGGCGCTTGCCGGCTGGGGCCAAGGCACGTTCGCCTCCAAGGTCGTCATCGGCGACGGCTCAGGTCGAAGTCACGCGCGAAGTCGACGGCGGCATGCAGACCGTGTCGCTGAAGCTGCCGGCGATCGTCACGACGGATCTGCGCTTGAACGAGCCGCGCTACGCCTCGCTGCCCAATATCATGAAGGCGAAGAAGAAGCCGATCGAGGAGAAGACGCCGGCGGACTATGGGGTCGACGTTTCGCCGCGGCTCAAGGTCATGAAGACCGCCGAGCCTTCGGGCCGCAAAGCCGGGCGTCAAGGTCAAATCGGTGGCGGAGCTGGTCGCCAAGCTGCATGACGAAGCGGGGGTGATCTGACGATGGCGACCCTTCTTCTGGCGGAAATCGCGGGCGGACAATTGAGCGATATGACCGCGCGCGCGCTGACCGCCGCGCTCGAACTCGGAGGTCCCGTCGACGTCCTTGTCGCGGGCCAGAACGTCGCCGCCGCCGCCGCAGCGGCGGCGCAGCTTGCAGGGCGTGGCGAAGGTGCGCGTCGCGGACGATCCGTCTCTACGCGCATGGCCTTGCCGAGCCGCTCGCGGCGCTGATCGTCGCGCTCGCCCCCGGCTACGACGCCATCGTCGCGCCCTCGACCGCCAGCGCCAAGAACGTCGCGCCGCGCGCGGCGGCGCTCCTCGACGTGATGCAGATTTCCGACATCACCAAGGTCATCGGCCCCAAGACGTTCGAGCGGCCGATCTATGCCGGCAACGCGATCCAGACGGTGGAATCGACCGATCCGAAGATCGTCGTGACCGTGCGCACCGCCTCGTTCGCTGCGACCGGCCAGGGCGGCTCGGCGCCGATCGAGACGGTCGCGGCCGCCGCCGATCCGGCGGTGTCGTCCTTCGTCGGCGACGCGCTCGCCAAGTCCGACCGGCCGGAACTGACCTCGGCCAAGATCATCATCTCGGGCGGCCGGGCGATGCAGAAGGCGGAGAATTTCAAGACCTATATCGAGCCGATCGCCGACAAGCTCGGCGCGGCGATGGGCGCGTCGCGCGCCGCGGTCGACGCGGGCTACGCGCCCAACGACTGGCAGGTCGGCCAGACCGGCAAGGTCGTGGCGCCGGAGCTCTATATCGCGGTCGGCATATCTCGGGCGCGATCCAGCATCTGGCCGGCATGAAGGACTCCAAGGTCATCGTCGCCATCAACAAGGACGAGGAGGCGCCGATCTTCCAGGTCGCCGATTACGGCCTCGTCGCCGATCTGTACACGGCGCTGCCCGAGCTCAGCGCGGAGCTCGCCAAGCATCGGGCGCTAAGGCTGCGCGGATGAGAAAAGCCCGGCGTCCGACTGGACGCTGTGTCGCCGCTCGTCTATGATCGCGGCGCGGCGCGGGCTGTTTGCTGGACAAAAATATGACATTCAACATCGAAACGGTCGGCGTCATCGGCGCCGGCCAGATGGGCGCCGGCATCGCCGAGGTCGCGGCTCAGGCGGGATTGACCGTTTCGCTCAACGACGTCGCCGAGGAGCGCGTCAACGCGGCTCTGGCGACCATCAACGGCCACCTGTCGCGCCAGGTGGCCAAGGGACAGATGGACGAAGCGGAGCGTAAGGCGATCCTCGGCCGCATTCAGGTGGCTCCGACCCTCGACAAGCTCGGCGATTGCGATCTCGTGGTCGAGGCCGCGGCCGAGAACGAAGAGGTCAAGCGCAAAATCTTCACCGCGCTGCGCGCCTTTCTCAAGCCGGACGCGATCGTCGCGTCCAACACATCCTCGATCTCGATCACGCGGCTCGCCTCGGTGACCGCCAACCCCGAGCGCTTCATCGGCATCCATTTCATGAACCCGGTGCCGCGCATGCAGCTGGTCGAATTGATCCGCGGCATCGCAACCAAGGACGAGACGTTCGAGGCCGCCAAGGCGTTCGTCATCCGGCTCGGCAAGACGGCGACGATGTCGGAGGATTTCCCCGCCTTCATCGTCAACCGAATCCTGCTGCCGATGATCAACGAGGCGGTCTACACGCTCTATGAGGGCGTGGGCTCGGTCGATGCGATCGACACCGCGATGCGGCTCGGCGCCAACCACCCGATGGGGCCGCTGCAACTTGCCGACTTCATCGGCCTCGACACCTGCCTCGCCGTCATGCAGGTGCTGCACGAGGGGCTGGCCGATTCGAAATATCGCCCCTGCCCGCTCTTGGTGAAATATGTCGAGGCCGGCTGGCTCGGCAGAAAGACCCAGCGCGGCTTCTACGACTACCGGGGCGAGCACCCGGTGCCGACGCGCTGATAGCGGGAGTATCTACGGTCATTGTCGCGCTCGGAGCGGCTTCTTGCGCTTCTGCAGGCGCTCCGGCGCCGGCGCCGGCCGGTCAGCGGACGTGTCCTGGCTGACGAGCTGGGCGTATCTCTAAGAACGCTCTATCGCGATATCGCCGGCTTGCAGGGGCAGGGGGCAGAGATCGAGGGCGAGGCGGGCTTGGGCTATGTCCTCAAGCCGGGCTTCTGGCTCCCGCCGCTGATGCTGAACGGCGAGGAAATCGAGGCGGTCGTTCTCGGCGCTCGCTGGGTCGGGGCGCGAACCGACGCATCGCTTGCGCTCGCCGCACTTGACGCGATCGCCAAGATCTCCGCCGTGCTGCCCCCGCGCCTGCGCGAAGACGTCGAGGCGTCGACTCTTCTCGTCCCGGCCGGGAAAACGGCAAGCGGCGCCACGTTCGGCCTCGCGCCAATTCGCGCCGCCATCCGGGCTGAACGCAAGCTCCTGCTCGACTATTGTGACGCGCAAGGCGCGAAGACAGAACGCACGATCTGGCCGTTCGGCGTCGGATATTTTGACGAGGCGCGCGTGGTCATGGCCTGGTGCGAACTCAGGCAGGGATTTCGCCATTTCCGCGCCGACCGCATCGCCTCGCGCCAGACGCTCGAGGCGCGGTATCCGCTGGGCCGCCGACGCTTGCTCAAGGACTGGCGTCTCAGCGAAGGCGTCGCAGCCCCGGAGTGAGGCTGCTGACGGAATCTGACGCGGCACTCGCGCAAGGATCGCGCCCTCTCCAATGAAAGGAGCGCTCCCAATGGCCCTGCCGCATTTCGTCCTACTCTACGTCGATGAGCCCAAAGCGAGCGCCGCTTTCTACGCTCGGTTGCTTGATCGTCAGCCGCTCGAAGTCCTCGCCGAACTTCGTCATGTTCGAACTTTCGCCTGACCTTCGGCTTGGGCTCTGGGCTCGCCGCGGCGTCGAGCCCGCGCCGAGCGGCGCAGCCGACACCGGCGAATTGGCGATGGGAGTCGGCACAAAAGAAGAAGTCGAAGCGCTTTGCGCCGATCAGAGGCGCAAGGGGGTCACGATTTTGCAGGAACCCGTGACCATGGACTTCGGCCGGACTTTCCTCGGCGCAGACCCCGACGGACATCGGCTTCGCGTGTTCTGCCCCGCGCCTTGATGTGTTGTCGCGGGGCTTGGCAGGAAGGGCAGATGCGTGCTTCCGCCGACCCCTAAAGGCTCGAACCGGATTTCACCTCGTCGGCGCTCCCGAACAGATAGATCGGGATATGCTGGGCGGCCTCGCTGTCTTTAGAAATCAAGACGCCGGCTCCAGCCTCGTACCGCTGGGCGCCGACATATTGATCGTCGAGGAGCGAAAAACCCTCCTCCTCGAAGCGATATCCGTACCGTTGCGCGTCGTCGACGAATTGCTGAGAGAGGAGAATGTCGCCTGGCTTGGCGAGCGGCTCGATGCGCGCAGCGACGACAACGATGTCGGAAATTTCCGGGTGCTGCGCGCCCTCGAGCGCCGGATTGAGTTTCCAGAACCCGCTATGCGCGCCCATTCTGATCTGCAAGTTGTACCCGGAGGCCAGGAGTTGGGCGCCGAGCCCGCGCGCCGCGCGCAACAGTCTCCCTGGGCTTCGGTCGGCCAGGACCAAATGGTCGCCCGCTGAAGTATTGGCGTAGTCCAAATCACGCGTGAACTGCCGGAACAGATCGCGCCAGTATTTGTCGAAGGTTTGCGACCTTCCGGCGATCTGGACGACGTTTTCCCGGTAGCCGCGAATATCGCCAACGGCGACGAAACGGATGCTTTCCTCGGGCCGCCATTCGAGCTCATCGCCGATGACGTTGTGCCTATTCAGCTCTTTGAGAAACCCGACGTTTCGCCGAGTGATGAAGTCGCTGAGCGACGGGTGGATGAGATACGTCTCGGCGTGCGGCAAGACATGGATCTTGCCAAAGGCGATCTCGCCGACGGGGGCGAACTTTTGCACCAGCCGGGCGGGATCGTCCCGGCTCTGTTGGACAATTCCGACCAGCCCCAATGCATAGAGGGCGCAGAAAGGGTGTCGCGCAGACTCGGTTTCGATCTCGTACTGTCTCGCGGCTACGTCGGCGTAGGCGTTGGACGCCTCGACGACCTCGTCATACGTCAGCACATTGGATTTGATAACCTGGGGGAAGATTTCCGGATACAGCCCACTGAAGAAGGGCGCCGCCTCGTTGAAGAGCGTTTCAACTCTCTCCGCCGCAGCGGAGTTGATGGCGTTGCGAATTTCCTGCTGACTTCTTCTCTTAACGCCAATCAGGCTGATCTCCTTGCCAATGACGATCGCGTCGCGCGGCCTCAGCGAGCAGTGGCGAGTCCAATAGTCGATCGCTCGCTCCTGTCGCGCCGTTCCCGCGTTGGAAATGAATTCATTTTTCGGTCCGAGAAAACGCAACAGCGGATCTTCACTGCTCCTGTCCACCAGATCGCTCTTTGAAGCGATCGCGATGTTGTTTTCGATGATCTGTTTTATATCCTCAATTCTGTAGCGCAGTTCCCTCCGGAACGACCTCAGATTGGAGAATTGCGGCTCGTTCTGCGCGGCGTGCTGATAGGCCTCCTTTCTGATCGACACGAAGATTCGCACATGGGGATTGATTCCGTGCAGGCGCCTCAAGGCGAGCCACGCGCCGATCTGGCCCGCGTGCCAGATGCGGACAAATCGTTCGTGGACTTCATTGCGACGCAGATAAGAAAAATTGATGTAGTGAATCAGATACTCGTCGATGTTATCGACAAATATGCCTGCTTGTTTGTGTATTGTGGCGAAGATACGCGTCACCTGCTGCGCGGCGCGCATGATGGCGAAGATCTCGTTACGCTGCGCGGCCAGGCAGTCGTGCAGGATGTCGAACGGCCTGGTGATGTGCGGATGGGTCAGGATGTTCAGCAATGTTTGCGGTAAATCGTTCGCCGCCGACAATTCCTCAAGCTGCTGGTGAACGTCGTGGTCGTCCTGGAACCCCTTGATCAGGCATATCGAGAACGCAATATTCCAGAGCGTCTCCCAATTGTCGCTATTCTCCAGCACATTTATGATTTCATTCGGAAGGATCGGCGGCTTGTTGCTCGGGCGATCGACAATCGGTGAGAACGGAAAGCAGCGGTAATCATTCTCCTGTAAGGAAATACGCTTCAATTTCAGAACGAGCGTCTTCCCAAATCCCTTCGGCGCCACCAGGGCGTGAGAAGACAGGGTCAGATTGGAAAGAAACTCTTCGACTTCTGTCGTCCGAAGCAATACCGAGCTCTGCGAGCTGCTTAGATCCCTAAGTTCCGTCAGCTGTTGAGCGTCTTCTACCCACGCGGGCATCCCGCACTCCCACTAAATCTAATTTTCGCCGCCGAGCGCGCGGTCCGTAGGGAATCCGGGTTGTCGCGAGAATAAAACCACGACCGGCCGAATTTGGGCGCTCTTAAGGCTCCGTCAAGTCCGGGCGTCTCTCGCGCGTGATGCGCTCGGCCTCGGAGCGGCGCCAGGCTGCGATCTTCGCGTGGTCGCCAGAGAGCAGCACATCTGGAATGGCGCGACCTTCCCATTCGCGCGGGCGAGTGTAGTGCGGATATTCCAAGCAGCCCGTGCTCGAAGCTCTCCTCGTAACCCGAATCCTCCTTCGCCATCACGCCGGGAATGAGGCGTACGCAGGCGTCGAGAATGGCCAGCGCGGCGATTTCGCCACCCGACAGCACATAATCGCCGATCGACACTTCGATCAGGCCGCGCGCCTCGATCACGCGCTCGTCGACGCCCTCGAAACGCGGGCATACGATGACGAGGCCAGGTCCCTCTGACCATCGACGAGCCTGCGCCTGCGTGAACGGCTGCCCGCGCGGGCTCATGATCAGGCGCGGCCGCGGATCGTCTGAGGCGGCCGCCGCGTCGAGACTCGCGGCGAGAACGTCGGCTCGCATCACCATGCCTCGGCCGCCGCCCGCCGGCGTGTCGTCGACGGCGCGATGTCGCCCGAGCCCATGCTCGCGAATGTCGCGCGCCTCCAGCGACCACAACCCTCGCGCCAGCGCGTCGCCAGCCAGCGATTGGCCGAGCGGGCCAGGGAACATGGGCGGAAAGAGGGTGAGGATCGTTGCGGAGAACATCGGGCGACGCTTAGCGCGCGCACCCGATCGCTGTCACGGATCAATCTTCCCGCGGTTAGCTAGACCTGCAAGATCGAGTTGAAATCGAAATTCGCGCCCGGCGGGTTTTGGCCGACGCGCACGGTCTTGTCGTCGGGAAAATGATAGGGCGGGACCGGCAGGTTGTAGGGCGCGGGAACGCCCTGGAACACGCGGCCGGCGAGATCGTATTTCGAGCCATGGCACGGGCAAAAGAAGCCGCCTGGCCAGTCAGGCGCTGGATCGGTCGCGCTCGGCTCCGGGTCGAACAGCGGAATGCAGCCGAGGTGCGTGCAGACCCCAACCAGCACGAGGATCTCGGGCTTGACGGACCGGCTCCAATTGGCGGCGTAAGCGGGCTGCTGGTTTTGCTCGGAGTTCGGGTCGCGCAACTGTCCCAGGAGTTTAGGGTTTTTCAGTTCATCGAGCGCAGGCTGGGCGCGCTTGACGACGAACACCGGGCGGGCCGCCCATAGCGTGACCACCCGCTGGCCTGGCTGGAGCTGGCTGATGTCGATGTCGACCGGACCGGCCGCAGCGATTGTGGCGGCGTCCGGGTTCATCTGGTCGATGAATGGCCACAGCGTCGTCGCGACGCCGACCGTCGCCAAAGATCCAGTCGCCAGAAACAAGAAGTCCCGCTTCGTTACCGAGTGGCCCCCAAGGCCTGTTGAAGCCGTCTCGGAACTCATCGTCATGTAGCGCGTCTCCAAACGAACAAGCGGGTCTGGGATCCCCAACCATGGCGCCGGATGAACTCAACGGCGCGAGCGACCTCGTGTGTATCCGCCCATTTCGTCCTTAGCAACCACCGGCGCGCGCCAGGACGTTAGTCTTCGTCCTCGACTTCGCCGGGCGGCTCGATCACGATCCGGCCGGCGTCGAAATCGACGCGCGGCGCGACAAGCCTGGTGAACGGGAGAAGCAGGGTTTCGCGGCCTTCAGCCGGGGCGATCTCGAGAACGTCGCCCGCGCCATAGTTCATGAGCGACACGACGCGGCCGAGCTGCGCCCCCGCTGCGTCCACTGCTTCGAGTCCGACAAGGTCGTCGTAGTAGAATTCGTCATGCGCCGGTGGCGGCAATTGGTCGCGGCGGGCGAAGATTTCCACCCCCTTCAACGCCTCGGCCGCTTCGCGGGTCGAAACACCGGCGACCCGCGCAATCAGCATGTCGTCTTTGAGCGGGCGTAAGGTTTCGAACTCGAACGCCCGCACGCGATCCTTGTCGGTAAGCGGGCCATAGGCGCCAATGGCGGTCGCTTCTCCGGCGAGAGATTTGACGCGAACCTCTCCGCGCACCCCCTGCGGCGCGCCGAATACGCCCATCAGGATGAGGCGGTCGGGCGCGCGCAAGTTGGGTCAGCGAGTTCAGGCGGCCGGAGCCGCCGCGGCCTTTTCGGCTGCGGCCGCAGCGGCTGCGGCGCGTTCCTGCGCCTTCTTCTTCGGCTGCGCCTTCTGCGGATTGTTGCGCGCCTCACGCTTGGCGACGCCGAGGCCATCAAGCAGGCGCAGCACGCGGTCGGTCGGCTGCGCGCCCTTGGCGAGCCACGCCTTTGCCTTCTCCTGGTCGAGCACCAAGCGGCTGGCGTCGTCCTTGGCTTTCAAGGGGTCAAAGGTGCCGATCTTTTCGACAAAACGGCCGTCGCGCGGCATGCGCGCGTCGGCCACCACTATGCGATAGAAGGCCCGCTTCTTTGTACCGCCGCGCGACAGACGGATTTTGAGAGACATTGGTGTTTTCCTTTCAGATCAGATGGGTTGTTCTTCTTAGTTTGCTTGCCCGCCCTCGCCCCAACCTCTCCCCGAGGGAGAGGGGGCGCATCCCTTCTCCCTCGGGGAGAAGGTGGACGCGCGGGACGCGCGGCCGGATGAGGGTCTCATTTCTTCTTCCCCCCAAACGGATTGAACCCGCCGCCGAGGCCTGGCAGCTTTGGGCCGCCGCCGAGACCGGGGAATTGCGGGGGTAAGTTGAACGCGCCGGGCGGAGGCGCGGCGGGAATGCCCGGCGGCCCTGAAGGCGCTCCCGGCAGGCCGGCGCCGCCAAGCTGCTTCTGCATGGCTTCGATCTGTTCCGGCGACGGCATCGGCATGCCGCCGCCGAGGCCCATCATCTGGCCGAGCTTGCCCATCATGCCGCGCTTGGCGCCGCCGCCGCCCATCGCCTTCATCATGTCGGCCATCTGCCGGTGCTGCTTGAGCAGCCGATTGACATATTCGACCGTGACGCCCGAGCCCGCCGCGATGCGCCTCTTGCGCGAGGCTTTCAGAAGGTCGGGGTTGCGGCGCTCCTGCGGCGTCATCGACGAGATGATGGCGCGCTGGCGCTTCACGAACTTGTCGTCGAGATTGGCCGAATTGAGCTGGTCTTTGATCTTGGCGACTCCCGGCAGCATCCCCATGATGCCGCCCATGCCGCCGAGCTTCTCGATCTGAGACAATTGCTCAGAGAGGTCGTTCAAGTCGAATACGCCCTTGCGCATCTTCTCGGCCATCTTGGCCGCCTGCGCCGCGTCGATATTTTGCGCCGCCTTCTCGACCAGGCTGACGATGTCGCCCATGCCGAGGATGCGGTCGGCGAGACGCGCGGGATGGAAATCCTCGATCGCGTCCATCTTCTCGCCGACGCCAAGCAGCTTGATCGGCTTGCCGGTGACCGAGCGCATCGACAAAGCCGCGCCGCCACGGCCGTCGCCGTCCATGCGGGTGAGCACGATGCCGGTCAGGCCCACTTGCTCGTTGAAGTTCTTGGCCAGATTGACGGCGTCCTGGCCGGTCAAGGCGTCGGCTACCAGCAGGATTTCGTGGGGCTGCGCCGCGTCGCGGATCTCCGCCATCTCCTGCATCAGCGGCTCGTCGATATGGGTGCGCCCGGCAGTGTCGAGCAGCACGACATCGTAGCCCTGCAGCCGCGCCGCGGATTCGGCGCGTTTGGCGATGGCGACCGGATCCTCGCCGAAGACGATCGGCAGGGTCGCGACGCCGACCTGCTGGCCCAGCACCGCGAGCTGCTCCTGCGCCGCCGGGCGCTTCACGTCGAGCGAGGCCATCAGCACCCTGCGCCTGTCGCGCTCGGTCAGGCGTTTGGCGATCTTGGCCGCAGTCGTCGTCTTGCCCGCGCCCTGCAGGCCGACCAGCATGATCGCCACGGGAGCCGGCGCGTTGAGGTCGATCGCCTGCGATTCGGCGCCCAGCGTCTCGACCAGCGAATCGTGGACAATCTTGACCACCATCTGGCCGGGTTTGACCGACTTGATGACAGAAGCGCCGACCGCCTTGGTGCGGGTCCGGTCGACAAACGAGCGCACGACCTCGAGCGCAACGTCCGCCTCGAGCAGCGCGCGACGCACTTCGCGCATCGCGGCGTTGACGTCCTCCTCGGAGAGGGCGCCGCGGCCGGTGAGTTTATCCAGAATGCCGGAGAGCTTTTCGGATAGGCTCTCGAACATGGGTCACGCTCCTTTGATCAGGCCGCGAGTGGCGATGGGTGGATAGATAGGGCGGGACGCCCCGTCATCCCAATCCGCTTGACCGCATCCGCGTTTGAGCCCAACGCCAATCGCGCCCGGGGGCGCGACGCGCTGCCGGACGGGGACCGCTGGCCTCCAAGGACAGTCGGCTTGATCGACGAGGCCAAAACCTGACGAAGGCGCGCTTAGTAGGCGCGCCAAGCGGGGATGTCAAACGAGTCGTAGAAGCACGCCGCGGCTTCGCGGTCCGCCCTCCCCGGTGGGCTGAAGCGAAAGAGGCCTGGGCGCTGATCCACGGTCTGAACGAGGCGCCTGATGAACGATGGCGCTTGGCCCGTCATGGAAGCCCCGAAGCCTGCCCGCTCGCGTTAGCCTTCACGATCCAACCAAGGCTCGCTAACTATTGCTGGCGCCAAACAATCCCTCAGGATCGATTCCGAAAGCGCTGATCCCAGTCCCTTGTTGCGTGATATCCTAGTGTATATTTCGTATGTCCTCATAGACTCCTAAGTAGACTTCGGTATCGCGATATACCTATTGGTATATATCGTATTCATCATTGCTCCCTTCTCAATGGTGACTTAGAATTGCTTCAATGCCGGGAATTGTTTCAAAGCCGCACCGGCAAAGCGCTGTGCGGCTTTGACGCCGACAGCGCGAATTTAAGGCAGCCGCCTACCACTGGGAGGAAGTATGATCACTCTGCATGTCAATGGCCAGACGCAGTCGTTCGACGGTGATCCGTCGATGCCGGTGCTCTGGTACCTGCGCGACGTTCTCGGACTCACCGGGACGAAATTCGGCTGCGGCGTGGCCGCCTGCGGCGCCTGCACCATCCATATCGACGGCGACGCCACCCGTTCATGCGTCACGGCGATGAGCGACGCGAATGGTAAGTCGATAACCACGATCGAAGGCCTGGACCCGGAGGGCAATCACCCGGTTCAGAAGGCGTGGCGCGCGCTGAACGTGCCGCAGTGCGGCTATTGTCAGGCCGGCCAGATCATGCAGGCCGCCGCGCTTCTGAAACAGACGCCCCATCCCGCGGACGCCGACATCGACAACACGATGTACGGCAACATCTGCCGCTGTGGGACCTATCAGCGCATTCGCGCCGCCATCAAACAAGCTGCGGGAGCGTAACATGACCAAGCATATTCGCGACATGGCGCAGCCATCCGGCATCGAGAACGTTAGCCGACGCGGCGTTCTGAAAGGCATGGTTTCGACGGGCGGACTGGTGCTCGCCCTGACCGTTTTGCCGCACCGTGCGGCGCAGGCCGCCGACGCTAAATGGGGCGCGGACGGCATGCCGCATGGCACCGTGAACAATCCCCTGGCTTTCGTCTCCATTGCGCCCGACGGAACCGTCACAATCGTCTGCCATCGCTCCGAGATGGGGCAAGGCGTGCGCACCGGAATGCCGCTGATCGTGGCTGACGAAATGGAGGCCGACTGGTCAAAAGTGAAAATCGCCCAGGCGACGGGCGACGAGGTCAAATTCGGCAACCAGGACACGGACGGCTCCCGTTCGACCCGTCATGGCTTCGTGCCGATGCGCCAGGTTGGCGCCGCCGCGCGCATGATGCTGGAAGAGGCCGCGGCCAAGCACTGGGGCGTCGACGTCTCCGATGTGGAGGCGAAGAACCACGAGGTCATTCAGAAGTCGACCGGGAAGAAGCTCGGCTATGGAGAGCTCGCCGCTGACGCCAGCAAGCTCAATGTCCCTGCGGCCGACAGCTTGCATCTCAAGGACCCTTCGCAGTTCCGCTACATCGGCAAGGAAGGGACCAATATCGTCGATGGCTTCAACATCACGACCGGCCGGGCCATCTACGGTCAGGATGTCCGCTTGCCCGGCCAGAAATACGCCGTCATCGCGCGCCCTGCGGTCATGGGTGGCAAGGTCGCCTCCTACGACGCTACGGACGCGAAGAAGGTCCCCGGCGTTCTTCAGATCGTCGAGATTCCCGCGCCGTCCTACCCGATGAAATTTCAGCCTTCAGGCGGAATCGCGGTCATCGCCGAGAACACTTGGGCGGCGATCCAAGGCCGCAAGGCGCTGAAGATCACCTGGGACGACGGCCCGCACGGGACCTATGACTCGCAAGCTTATCGAGCGCAGCTGGAGGCGACCGCCAGACAGCCGGGCAAGGTCTTGCGCACCAACGGCGACTTCGCCGCCGCGTTTGCGAGCGCGGCCAAGAAGGTCGAGGCCGAGTATTACATCCCGCACAACGACCATGCGACGATGGAGCCTCTCTCGGCGACTTGCCGGATCGTTGACGGCAAGGCCGAAGTTTGGACGAGTGTGCAAAGCCCGCAAGCGGCGCACGACCTTGTCACCGCGTATCTCGGCTTGAAGCCTGAAGACGTCACGGTCAACGTGACCCTGCTAGGCGGAGGTTTCGGCCGCCGGTCGAAGCCTGACTTCGCGGTCGAGGCGGCGCTGTGTTCGAAGGCGATGGGCGGAGCGCCGGTCAAGGTCGTGTGGACCCGCGAGGATAATTTCCACAACGGCTTCTACCACACCGTGTCGGTCGAACGCCTCCAAGCGGGGCTCGACAATGACGGCAAGGTGGTTGCATGGCGGCACAATAGCGTCGCGCCGACAATCCTGGCGCTGTTCGCGCCCGATCCCAAGCACGAGTTCCCGATCGAGCAGGGCATGGGCCTCGTCGACATGCCCTTCGACATCAAGAACGTCAGCATCGAGAACGGCGAAGCAGAAGCGCACACCAAGATCGGCTGGTGGCGCTCCGTGTCGAACATTCCCCATGGATTCGCCGTCCAATCCTTTGCCGCGGAACTCGCGTCTGCGGCAGGCAAGGATCAGAAGGCGTTCCTGCTCGATCTGATCGGACCTCCCCGCATTGTCGACGTGCCGCAGATGGTGAAGGACTTCTGGGACTACGGCGAGAATCCGGAGGTCTACCCGATCGACACCGGCCGGCTGCGCAACGTTCTCGAGCTGGTCGCGGAGAAGGCGGATTGGGGCAAACGCGACGTGCCGAAAGGTCATGGTCTGGGTCTTGCTGTCCACCGCAGCTTCGTGAGCTACGTCGCAGCCGTCATCGAAGTTGCGATCGACGAGAAGGGCAACATCACGATCCCGCGGGTTGACATCGCGGTCGATTGCGGCCCGATCGTCAACCCGGATCGCGTCCGCTCTCAATTTGAAGGCGCGGTCGTCATGGGGCTGGGTGTGGGTCTCTTAAACGAGATCTCGTTCAAGGAAGGCAGAGTCCAGCAGAATAACTTTGACGACTTCCAGATGATGCGGATCACCGATGCGCCGCGCGAGACCCATGTCTATATCGTTCCTCATGGCTACGACATGCACATGGGCGGTGTCGGCGAACCGGGCGTGCCGCCGGTTGCGCCTGCGCTCATGAACGCCATCTTTGCCGCGAGCGGCAAACGCATCCGCTCCTTGCCGCTAGGAGGACAGTTGTCCGGCAAGGCCTAAGGGTACGCCAAGAGGCGGGCCGGGACTTGCTTCCGGCCCGACCTTCGACGCTGCATCGACGGCGAAGGGGAATTTTGGAACAGGGAACGCCGCGCGCGCGAAAGCCGTGCTGGTTTATAAGGGCGCTGACGCGGCTCAGGCGACGGTGGTCAGTCGCAATCGCTCAAGCACTGATTGAACGCTTCGCAAGGACTATGCATCGGAGCCACGCCGTCGGTGCACTTGTCCTCTTTGTACTGTGCTTCGCACTTTGACCGACACGCCTCTTTCGCTTCAGCCTTTGGCGAGGCTGTTGGCGAAGGCTGGCTTTCCGCGCCGGATGCGGAAGCGGTCAACGATAGCACGAGACCGATAGCCAAAAGAGCGTCTCTGATCACAACGACTTCTCCCATGTCCACGCCGCCGCGCGGACTGTAGACCACGCCGATCGCGATCCCGAAAAACCCGCCATGGACGCCTGACTAGGACGGCTGGACGTTCGTGCAGGAATGCTCGAGCTCGGGCGATCTCAAGCCGGCGAGGCGATGGGTTTACCTTTCTCAACAACGTAAGTGATCGCGATCGTCGTGGGCTTGTCCCCGCCCTTGGCGCTATGCGGCGTCCGCGGCGGCACCTGAAATCCCTCCCCGGCCTTGAAAGTCCGCGTGCCCTGGCCATCGACGCTCAGTTCCAACGCCCCTTCGACGACATAGCTCGATTCAATGCCCGGATGAGTGTGGCGAGCCACCGGCGCCCACGGGTCGAGATCGACGCGGGCGTTAACGGTCTCGTAGCCGTCCATCGGTCCGTCCATGCGGGTGACGATGGTGCGCTTCATTCCACCGGGCGTGTTCTGCGCCTCGGCGCCAGTCGCCAGGAAACCCGTCGCCGTGCATAGCGCGCAAGCAGCGAACCGTCGTCGCGTCAACATCGGATCCTCCCTCATTCGCTTACGGCGAGCTTCAATCCGACTGCTGGCGCATGTCAAGCGAGGCGCGTTGTCTGCCGGCTTTTTTCTCCGGAGAGACGTCAGTGCTCAAATAGGATGCACTCCTGATAAATCGATGATTGCCTCCGGGTGTCATGGCAAAAACCTCTCGACAATCAGCGTTGCGTCTGTATACCTCTAAGCGCAAATGGGAGGAGACTGAATGGCGGGTGGCGGTGAGTATCGCGGCGTGCAATTGTGTCGGCGCCAGGCCCTTCTTGGAGCGGCGCTCGCGCTCTCTCCGTTGTTGAGCATCCCAGCGCGCGCGGATGATCCGCCGGACGAGACGGCCAAGGGGCCGCAGGTCGGCGATCATTTTGTTCTTCTCACGGGGCCGTACAAAGATCAGCCCGCCAAAGCCGAACATTTGGAGCTTGGCGGCACGCAGCTCCAAGCTTACCCTGCCGATCCAAAAGGCCTCGTGCGCGATGGGAGTCTGCTTAATCTTGTGGTCCTGGTGCGCGTCGGCGACGAAGGACTTGACGAGCAGACGCGCAAGCTGTCTGCCGACGGCGTTGTCGCCTATTCCGCCATATGCACGCATCAGGCTTGCCCAGTGAGCCAGTGGTCGGAGGAGAAGAAGGCCATGGTCTGCTCATGCCATCAGTCGACCTATGATCCGAAAAACAGCGCGAAGGTGATTTTTGGCCCGGCGCCCATGCCGGTCGCTGGTCTGCCGCTCAAGAGCGAGAACGGCGTGCTAATCGTCGCCGGCGCATTTGACGGGCCGATCGGCATGCAGACGAATTGACTACGAGCTTTGGGGCATAACGGCCCGCCGGGCCGTTATCCAGAGAAAAACCGCTTCACCCAGGGAGGGAAGTATGAAGAAGTTGTTGTTTAGTTCAAGCTTGGCTGCGTTGGCGTTGGCGGGGTTAGGCGTCGCCTACGCCGCCGATTACACCCCCGTCACGGACGCACGACTCGCGAATCCTGAGCCTGGGAACTGGCTCATGACGCGCGGCAATTACGCCGGCTGGAGCTTCAGCCCGCTCGATCAGATCAATCTATCAAACGTCAAGAATCTCGTCCCAGTGTGGGCCGTGTCGACCGACGTCGATTCCGGCCATGAGGCGCCTCCGATCGTCAACAACGGCATGATGTTTGTGGCCACGCCTTACAGTCAGGTGATGGCGCTTGACGCCGCGTCTGGCGAGTTCTTGTGGCGCTACAAGCACAAGAACCCGGCGGGCTTCGCCGCGCTGCATAACACGAGCCGCGGCGTGGCGCTCTATGGGGACAAAGTCTACCTGCCGGGGCTCGACGCGACGTTGACTGCTCTGGACGCCAAGACCGGCAAGGTCGACTGGGAAATCAAGGTCGACGACTACAAGCAGGGCTACTACCTGACCATGGCCCCCTTGGTCGTAAAGGGTAAAGTGATAGTCGGCGTCTCCGGCGGCGAGTTTGGCATCCGCGGCTATGTCGCGGCGTTCGACGCCGAGACCGGCAAGGAGGCATGGAGGACCTACTCCATTCCGGCGCCAGGCGAGCCGGGCAGCGAGACCTGGCAGAAGGCCGACACCTGGAAGACCGGCGGCGGCGCCATGTGGATGACCGGCAATTACGACCCGAAGAACAACCTCATCTATTGGGGCGTCGGCAACGGTTCGCCCTGGTTCGGCGATCAGCGTCCGGGCGACAATCTCTATACAGGCTCGACGCTCGCGCTGGATGGCGACACCGGCAAAATCAAGGGGCACTTCCAGTATCACCAGAACGAATCCTGGGACTGGGACGCGATGAATGCGCCGATGCTGGTCAACTTCAACAAGGGCGGCGAAATCCAGGGACTCTTCTCGCCGCAGCGCAACGGCTACCTGTACTGGCTGAAGCGTGGCGACGACGGCAGCATCTCCTACCTCGACTTCGAAGGCTACGTTCCGCAGAACGTGTTCAAGAGCATTGATCCGAAGACCGGGCGCCCCGACGTCGACATGGACCACAAGCCCGCCACCGGCAAGGTGGCTCAATTCTGCCCCGGACTGTGGGGCGGCAAAGACTGGCCGTTCGAGTCCTACAATCCGAAGATGGGCGTTGCCTTCATCCCGACCAACGAAAATCACTGCAACAAGTTTGAAGGCAAGGTCGAGGAGCGCGTTCCTGGCCAATGGTGGACCGGGGTGGCGGTTCCCGACTTGGGCTACTCGGTCGACACCAAGCCGGGTTTCTACGGCGCGCTGCAAGCCTATGACGTGAACACTGGCAAGCGTTTATGGAAGGATACGTACGCGAACTCGCTGAACTGGGGCTCGACGCTCAGCACTGGCGGCGGTTTGGTATTCGCGGGCGGCACCAACGACCGCATGTTCCGCGCTTACGACGCCAAGTCGGGTGAGGAGTTGTGGCACTTCAAGACCAACTCCGGCATTATTGCGCCGCCGTCATCGTTTGAAGTCAACGGCGTGCAATATATCGCGGTGGAGTCGGGTTGGGGCGTCGATGCTGCGTTCAACCAGAGCTTGATGGCCGATCTGGTGGGTTGGAACCCGGACGTGCCGCAAGGCGGCATGGTCTGGGTGTTCGCCGTTCAGAAGTAAACGGCTGGACAGCATCGCCTCACAACAAGCCAGCCGTCAAATGCGACGGCTGGCGCTTTCGCCAAATGTCATCGTGTAATTCTCTGGAAATATCTTCATGTTTCGTACCCGAGCTCCCCTGACTTCAGCGTTTTCCGGTTTGGTTTTCGCCGCTCTCGCCGTGGGCGCCGCCGGCCCGGCCGGCGCGGACGACGACTTCGGCGTCGGGTTGACATCGCTGGCCTACGCCATCGAAGTGAGCGATGTGACGGCTAAGGTCGGCGAGCCCGCTGTCCTGCGCGCAACCCTCAAGATCCGCGACGGCTATAAAATTCTCAAACACTACAACAATCGGGTGGTGTCGTTGTCTTCGCTCGACAATGGGGTCGCCTTCGAAAGCAAGGTGGTGCCGGCGACGCTGGAGGAAGACTCCTTGGTCTTCGAGGTCCCCCTTCATGCGATCAAACCCGGCAAGCACCCGATCAATGGAGTCCTGCGCGTAGGCTCCTTTCACGGAACCGGCGAGATCGAAATGTGGATGCAGTCGCTACGTCTGATCGCCAATGTCACGGGGACCGAGTAGTTCCCGCTTTTCGGCAAGGGGCTGAATCAAGAGCGCGCCCAACGCCCGTCGTCTTCTGGCCGAAACTTGATCGCGGCCCATATCCCAAGCGCAATGAAAATCACGAGCACGATCCCCTGGACGATCGCGAATGGCGGCTCCGATTGGGTGGGCGCCAATTCGTGAAGGGCCGGGACCTTCATAGATCCCTGTACGACAAGCACGAACACGTTGAGATAAAGCGCCGCAACCGCGCAGGCGACGAAGATCCATCGCCATGGCCCCGCGAGGCGGAAGCCGTAATAGGCCGCGACCGCGCCGACGAGCAGAATGAGCGACAGCCGCCGGCCGCGCGCGGCGGATCGAAGCCGAACGGCGGCAATGGAAAGCCAGTGAGGCTGGTCAAAATCGTCGTGGCGAGAAAGAAGGCCATCGCCGCTTTGAAATTCCGACCGAGCAAGAGGCCGTACAACATCACAAAGCCGGAGAGAATTCCGACCACGCTGATCGCGACATGGAATTGAAGCATTGCAGGCTCCCCACCTTCGGCCGCGCGGCGAGTCCATCGTCCGCGGGTCGACCCCAAGCGGCAGCTTCCCCGTTTTGCGGCTAAGCCGCAACCTCGACGGCGCTTGCGCGATCAGCCTAATCTTGGACTTGATCGTCCGATCGTGGCATCCTCCTGGGATAAACGTGCGCAAGCGGAGGCGCCATGGACCAGGCGGTCGCCACTCCATCCCAGGCTGGACATAACCGGCCCCGCAATCCGGGCGTGCCGCTCGCGCCCGATTGGTTCGAGAGCCTCGGCGTCAACGCGAACGCGGTCGAGCGTCGCGCCGCGACGCTGACCACGCGCCGGTCCGTCAAGAAAGAATATCAGGCGGCGTGGCTGGTGAAGGCGGTGACCTGCATCGACCTCACGACGCTGTCGGGGGACGACACGCCCGGGCGCGTGCGCCGGCTCTGCGCGAAGGCGCGCCATCCGCTCGGGGAGGAGGTGCTCTCCGCGCTCGATCTTGCTGACTTGGGCCTGACGGTCGCCGCAGTCTGCGTCTATCCGACCATGGTTGGGCCGGCAGTCAAAGCGCTGGAGGGCTCGGACATTCCGGTCGCCTCCGTCGCGACCGGCTTTCCGGCCGGGCTCACCCCTTTGAAACAGCGGCTGGAGGAGATCCGCTATGCGGTCGGGGAGGGCGCGCGCGAGATCGACATCGTCATCACCCGCGCCCATGTGCTCAGCCGCGACTGGAACGCGCTCTACGACGAGGTCGCGGCGATGCGCGATGCCTGTGGCCAAGCGCATTTGAAAACGATCTTGGGCACCGGAGACCTGAAGACGTTGCGCAACGTCTATGCGGCCAGCATGGTGGCGATGCAGGCGGGCGCGGACTTCATCAAGACATCCACCGGTAAGGAGGATGTCAACGCCACTTTACCGGTGAGTCTGGTGATGCTCCGGGCTTTGCGCGATTATCGCGAGCGCGCCGGCGTCGACATCGGGTTCAAACCGGCGGGCGGCCTGCGCACCGCCAAGGACGCCCTCGTCTGGCTTATTCTCATGAAGGAGGAACTCGGCCCGCCCTGGATGCAGCCTGATCTCTTCCGCATCGGCGCGAGCGGCCTTCTAACCGACATCGAGCGTCAGCTCGATCATTATGCGACCGGGCGCTATTCGGCCGCCTATCGCCACGCGATGGCGTGAGGATCCCATGGGCGTCATCAAGGACATCCTGCGCACGATGGACTACGGTCCTTCCCCCGAAGGCACCGAGCATGTCGGCGTTTGGCTCGAAGAGCACGAGGTGGGCTTCGGGCACTTCATCAACGGCGTCTTCACCAAACCGGGCGATCTGTTCGACGTCTTTAACCCGGCGACCGGCGAGCGCATCGCGCGCGTCACCCAAGGCTCTCCGAAGGACATCGACGACGCCGTCGCCGCGGCGCGCAAGGCGCAACCGAAATGGGCGGCGCTGTCCGGTTTCGAGCGGTCGAAGCATCTTTATGCGCTCGCGCGTCACGTGCAGAAGCGGGAGCGCTTTCTCTCGGTCCTGGAAACGATCGACAACGGCAAGCCGATCCGAAAGTCGCGCGACATCGACATTCCGCTGGTCGCCCGCCATTTCTACCATCACGCCGGTTGGGCCTCGCTGATCGAGAGCGAGTTCCCGGGGACCAAGCCGGTCGGGGTCTGTGGGCAGATCATCCCGTGGAATTTTCCGTTGCTGATGCTGGCTTGGAAGATCGCGCCGGCGCTCGCGGCGGGCAACACGGCGGTGTTGAAACCGGCGGAATTCACGCCCCTGACCGCGCTCGCCTTCGCCGCGATTTGCGTCGAGACGGGGCTGCCGCCCGGTGTCGTCAATATCGTCACCGGCGACGGAGCGACGGGCGCGGCGCTGGTCGCGCATGCGGGCGTGGACAAGATCGCTTTCACTGGGTCGACGGAGGTCGGCCGGGCGATTCGGCAGGCGACGGCCGGAAAGGGCAAAAAGCTGTCGCTCGAACTCGGCGGCAAGTCTCCATTCATCGTCTTCGAGGATGCGGATCTCGACAGCGCTGTCGAGGGCCTGGTCGACGCGATCTGGTTCAACCAGGGGCAGGTGTGCTGCGCAGGCTCGCGGCTCCTGGTCGCGGAAGGCGCCGCCGACGCCCTCTACGCCAAACTGCGCGCCCGCATGGCGAACCTGCGGCTGGGCGATCCGCTCGACAAGTCGACCGATGTCGGGGCGATTGTGGCGCCGATTCAGCTCGAGCGAATCCATCGGCTTATGCGCCAGGGCGAGGAGGAAGGGCTCGAGTTCTTTCGCAGCAACGATTCGCTGCCTGATCGAGGCTGCTTCTACCCGCCGACCCTGGTCACCGGCGTGGACCCGGCCTCGGTGCTTGCGCGCGAGGAGATCTTCGGCCCTGTGCTGGTCGCCTCGACCTTTCGCACGCCAGATGAAGCGGTCGCCCTCGCCAACAACACCCGCTACGGCCTCGCCGCGTCCGTCTGGACGGAGAACGTCAATCGCGCGCTTGAAGTCGCCGCTCGCATCAAGGCTGGCGTCGTCTGGATCAATTCGACCAACATGTTCGACGCCGCATCCGGCTTCGGCGGCTACCGCGAAAGCGGCTTCGGCCGCGAGGGCGGGCGTGAAGGCTTGTCCGAGTACCGGGTCGCCGACGAGCGCAAGCCCAAGCCCAACGCTTCCCGTCCGCGGCGCCTCAACGCCTCGCCTGGCGTTAGCCCCGCCCGAAACGTCATCGATGAGGGTCCGGATCGCACCGCCAAGCTCTATGTCGGCGGCAAGCAGGCGCGGCCCGATTCCGGCTATAGCTACGCCGTTCTCGATCCCGCAGGCCGCGAGGTCGGACTGGCCGGGCTCGGCAATCGGAAAGACATCCGCAACGCGGTCGAAGCCGCCGCAAAGGCTTCATCCTGGGGAGCGGCGACGGCGCACAATCGCGCCCAAGTGCTCTATTACGTGGCCGAGAATCTGGCCGCTCGGGCGGACGAGTTTGCGCGGCGCCTCAGCGCCATGACCGGGGCCTCAGCCCGCGCCGCCAAGGCGCAAGTCGACGGCTCGATCCGCCGCGCCTTTGTCTATGCGGCTTACGCCGACAAGTTCGACGGCGCCGTGCACGCGACGCGCTCCCGGTTCGTCACCATCGCGATGAACGAGCCATGGGGCGTGATGGGACTCATCTGCCCGAACGAGGCGCCGCTGCTCGCCTTTGTCTCGCTCGTCATGCCGGCGATCGCCATGGGCAATTGCGTCGTCGCAGTCCCGTCGGCCAGCCACCCCTTGAGCGCAACCGACTTCTATTCGGTGCTTGATACGTCGGACGTTCCCGCCGGCGTCGTCAACATCGTCACCGGAGAGGCGAACGTCCTGGCAAGGACGCTTGCTGAGCACGACGGCGTCGATGCGGTCTGGTATGTCGGCGACACGGAGGGCGCGGCTAAGGTCGAAGCGCTTTCCGCCGGCAATCTCAAGGCGACCTGGACCTCGGGAGCGGCGATCGACTGGACCAAAGCCGAGGGTCGCGAATTCCTGCGCCGGGCGACCCAGGTGAAGAACATCTGGACGCCTTACGGGGAGTAACGGCTCTGCTAACCCCGAAGAAGAGCGGCGTCGCCTCAAGTTACCTCATCCTGAGGAGCGATGCGCAGCATCGCGTCTCGAAGGATGGTCCAGTTTTCACTCTCGTTGGCGCCCCTGGAGCGTCCTTCGAGGCTGCTTCGCGGTGCCTCAGGACGAAGTGGTTTGAGTTGCCGCCTACCAGACTTTCGTCACTATGTAGCCGTCGGCGCGGAACCGCTCGACGAGGCCGGTCTTGCCGGCAAGATGCAGCGCGCCAACGGCGATAAACGCACCGCCAGATGCCAGGAGCGGCTCGGCGCGGTCGGCCATGATGGCGTTGCGGTCCTGAAGCAAAGCGCGCATGAATTTATCCTGCGCCGCGCGCTCGGCCTCGCTCAATCCTCCCAGGGCGTCAGCAATCGGTACGATTTCGGCTGGACGGCTTTCCCGATAGAGCCTGAGCGTCGTTGCGTACAGATCGTCGTTCAGGGCTGGGTTTCGGGCAGTGAGCGTCAACAGCGTCGCGGCGACTTGAGGGCGCAAACTGGCGATGGCACCGAGTTGTTCCTTCGTCGTTTCAAGTCCAATGACCTTTATCCCCAAGTCTCTTGCCGTCTCGGCGAGGAACTGATCGACCTCGGGCAGGTTGAGAGTTTCGCGCTCCGCTTCGCATTTGGGAAGGCCGGTCAGGATGGCCAGGAACCAGAGCTTCAAGTGGTGTGCGAATGCGGCGGGGTAGCCTAACGTTGTGATGAATTTCTCGACTTTTTCGCGGTCCTCGGGCGCGATGCCCCCCTCGAACGTGTCATGGTCGCGATCGAGCGCGCTGGCCAGGGTGGCCGCCGTGATGTTGGCCTTTTCGACAGCATCGATCGGCCCGCCGAGCTCGGTCGCGACGACCTTGGCGCCGTCGATCGATTGGGCGGCGCGCCGGGCGATTTCGAGCGCCGACTCGTCGGTCGAATGGATGGTGCCGAAGAGGTAAGAGGGCGCAAGACCGGGCTTCTCGATGCGCCACAGCAATCCGTCGCTGTTGACGAGATCGTCCGCTCGCGCCGCCTCGGCTGCGGCGAGCCCTTCAACCTGGGTGAGATCCGAGCCCTGACAGGGCTTAGGCGTCTCCGCCTGCACCAGAGAAAGCGTGACAACGCCGATGAGGAATGCGCAGGCGCTCAGCGCCAATCGCCGCATGACGCTCAAAGCTTTCTCAGCGCCACTTCTTCGATCCGGTGGCTCGCGCCCTTGGTCAGGAGCAAGTCGGCTCGCGGCCGGGTCGGGAGAATATTCTCATGCAGATTCACGAGATTGATGCGCCGCCAGATCGAGCGCGCTGTCGCTTCCGCCTCCGCATCGTTGAGGTCGGCGTATTGGCGAAAGTAGCTGCGCGGATCGCGGAACGCTGTCGTCCGCAGGCTCATGAAGCGTTCAATGTACCATTGCTCCAGCAACGTGGTGTCCGCGTCCAGAAAGATCGAGAAATCGAAAAAGTCGGAGACGAACGGAATCTCTTTGCCGTCGCGGGGCAGGCGGTTCGGCAGCAGGACGTTGATCCCCTCGAAGATGAGAATATCCGGGCGGTCGACGACGATCGATTCTCCTTTCACGATATCGTAGGTGATATGCGAATAGACCGGAGCGGCGACATTGTGTTGTCCCGCTTTAACCGCGGAGAGAAAGCGCAGCACGGCAGTCCCGTCGTAGCTCTCTGGAAAGCCCTTGCGATCCATGATGCCTTGCCGGATCAACTCCGCATTCGGGCGCAGGAAGCCGTCGGTGGTGACGAGTTGCACCTGAGGCGTATTCGGCCAGCGGGTCAGCAGGGCTTGCAGCACCCGGGCCGTTGTCGATTTGCCGGCCGCGACTGATCCGGCGATCCCGATTATGTAGGGGACCTTTCCATCGGTTGCACCGAGAAAGCGCTGCGTCGCCTTGAACAACCCTTGCGTCGCTGCAACGTAGAGCGCGAGCAGTCGCGACAGCGGCAGATAAATGGCGACGACCTCGTCGATCGAGATCGGATCGTGCGTCGACTGCAGCTTGCGGAGATCGTCGATTGTCAGCGTCAGCTGAGTATCGGCGCGCAGCTGCGCCCATTCATCACGTGTGAAGCGGCGAAACGGGGACTCGAGCGATTGAAGCCCAACGCAATTCATCGGAATTCTCTCACTCGAGACAGTCGGCGCACGGGTCCATGGACGGGGCTCTCACTTCGTTCGGGACGCTTTCTCCCGGTGGCCGCTTTGCTTTGACCTTTCGCCCAATTCGTTCATCACCGATGACAACGTCACTCCTCGTACGCGAAGCGCGACGAGCAAGTGGTACAGAACATCGGCCGCTTCGGCGCGAACGGCGCTCTGATCTTGCGCCGCGGCGGCGATCGTGAATTCGATCGCTTCTTCGCCGAATTTGCGGGCGCAATGGGCTGCGCCCTTATCGAGCAGACTGCGGGTATAGGAGATCTCCGCGCTCGTCCCGGCGCGCTGGTCGATGGTTTGCGCGAGCTCATCCAGCGTGAACATCGCGCTTGCCCTGTCCTTCTCGCCCATCGGGCCTTTATCTCCCGCCGCGACGGCGGCTGCAACAGGCCGACGCCCAACGCCCACCGGCTCGATGAGGTTCGAATCCAGCCGGGTTCGCTCGCATCCATTTGACGCCCCGCTTGGCGCGCCTTGACCCATCCTGAGAGCTTCTTGACTCGGCTCTCGCGGGGGCCATAAAGCATGCCGACTTGGGGCGGGGCGATTAGCTCAGCGGTAGAGCACTCCCTTCACACGGGAGGGGTCGCAGGTTCGATCCCTGCATCGCCCACCATCCAGTCCTGGCAAACGGCGGTCGTTTCCCGATTTGAGGAAACGGCCACGAGTTCAATGGCTTGCGCGGAGCAAATGCGGTCTGCGCTCACGCGTTCAACCGCCGGAAGCGTCCACCAGTGACCGATGCTCTCTCTTTCGAAAAGCAGCGGGATATGTTGAGCGGTGTTCCGATATCGCGATTTTGGCAAGAGTTGGCGGTCGCGACCGCTTAGAGGCTGTTAGGAACCAAGAGCGCTGCTTTTGCGATCCCATGACAGGGATTAGCACTTTGAGAGGCCTTTAGTTGCTGCGTGAGGCCTCTTTGCGAGGGTGATGAAGGCGGCGAGGGTGTCGGCGAGGTTCTCGTAATCCTTCCAGACGGCGGTTTCGGCCGAACCACGAAAAGGTCCGTTCGACAACCCAGCGACGCGGCAGGACGATGAATCCCGAACTGTCGTCGGGACGCTTGACGATCTCCACCCGCAGCGGCGGCTGCGTGTTGGACCTGGCGGGCGTTGTAGCCGCCGTCGGCCCAGACGAGTTCGAGCCAATTGAAGCGCTGGCGGATGCGGTCAAACACCAAGCCGGCGCCGTCCCGGTCCTGAATGGCGGCGGAGTGAACCACCACGCGCAAGGGCAAGCCTTCAGTATCGACCAGAGCGTGGATCTTGCGCCTCTTCACCGTCTTGCCGGCGTCATAACCCACTGCGTCTGCTTCACCTTTCGCGCATCCCCCTTTTCGGCCGACTTGAGCGACTGGCTGTCGATCACGCCGGCGCTGGGGCTCGCCTCCCGCCCCAGCCGTTCGCGCAGCGCCGCGCGCAGTTCCTCCCAGATCGCCTCCCACACGCCCTCCCGCTGGAACGCGCGGAAGATGTTGTAGATTGTCGAGCGCGGCGGGAACACCCCGCGCGGCAAATATCGCCATGGGCAACCGGTTCGCAGGAGATAGAAGATCGCGTTCATCGCCGAACGCATGTCGGTTTTGCGCGGCCGTCCACCGGACTTCGCCGGCGGAATCAGTTGCGCCAGGCGCTCCCATTCCGGATCGGTCAGATTGCTCGGCAGACAGTCCCCAGCTTGACGATACCGGCTCCGGTCAGTCTCCGTCCAAATCCCGAATCATCCTCAAAATTGCCGATGACCCGGTGAATCATTCCTTCCTTAACACCACCCTACCTCTTGAGACAGGTTCTAAGTTGGAACCTTGAGCCCCAGCGCGGTCCATTGGTGCGACCACATCATCGGTAAATCCATCAAGCGCTTGGATCCGAATCCGCGCGGCAGGTGGCGATCAATCGCTGCGGCGACGATGGGCGGGGCGACAAAGGCAAGCGACGACGTCAGGTGGATTGAGCGTTCGCTCTTGTGCTCGCGGGCGGCGATGACCTCGATGGTTTGATGCGAGTCCATAGCGATGGGCGTTGCGCAAGGATTCGGCGAAGATCGAATGCGCCCGAACCCGCATTGGGCGGATAGTAGAGCGTGGCTCACCTTCGCCCTGGATAATCTCGCGGCGCCGGTAAGGGGATGGCGGCATCCACGGAAGGGTCAATGCTCGATCTTGACCGTTCATGGTAACGGCGTCGCTCTCCGTATCTCAATTTTCTCCGCACCGATTGTGACTCGTTCGATTGCGTCGAGCATCTTCGCGTGATCGGAGAGCTCTTGGCATTGCTCACCCGTCGTGGGATGCGAGCCGACTGTCCTCCCGGAAACACCGACCTGAGACAGCGTGCCAAGTCCGTCGATCGAGCGTCTGGAGGCGATGACGCTCTTGGTCGCATCGAATACCTGTTTTTCGATTTGCGCCGCAGGCACGCGCGTGACCGATCCGGCGTCCACCTGGCGGCCTTTAAGCAAAGCCCGCGAGCATAGTAGGGCCAACGCCGTCCGCCCTTGACGGTATGGCTTGGGCCCATCCGATTGCCCCGATCGTCGTAGAGTTTGCCTGCGAGAAAGAACTCGGCATTTCGACGGGGAACCGCCCTTGGTCGCGTTCGCGCTGCAAGTTGATGTTGGACGCGATCCCAGACCTCTTGGTCGACGATCGCGGCGTGTAAACCGTCGTGGATTTGGTCCTTGTGGCGAAGTCGTCCAACATAGATCGGGTTCGAGAGCATCAAGTCGATGTGGCCATGAGACAAAAGGCCGCCGCCCGCCGCTCGACCGGTCCCACAGATCCGAACCGGCGAGCGAACGTTTTCGGCATCAAGAGCGGCCTTCACCCGCACCACGCTGCCAAACTCAAGGTAGCGCCTGAAGAGCTCGCGAACGAACTCGGCGTGTTCCTCCACGACGTGAAGGGCGCGATTTTCCACCCGATATCCGAATGGGACAGCGCCCATCCAGATGCCTCTCTTTTTCGCCAGATGCCTCTCTTTTTCGAAGCGGCAACTTTGTCCCGGATGCGCTCGCCCGTAATTTTGCGCTCGAACTGCGCAAAAGACCGCAGCATGTTGAGGTTCAGACGTCCCATGCTGGCGGTGTCATTGAAGGCTTGGGTCACCGATATTAACGAGGCGTCGTGTTCGTCGAACGGCTCGACGAGCTTGGCGAAGTCGGCCCGCGACCTTGTCAGCCGGTCGACCTTGTAGACGACGACGTCTGCCCTGCGGGCGCGAACGCCGTCCAACAGCTTTGCCAACGCGGGCCTGTCCATGGAACCGCCTGAGAAGGCGCCGTCGTCGTATCGATCGCGGATTAGCTTCCAGCCTTCGTGGGCCTGGCTCCTGATGTAGGACTCCGACGCCTCCCGCTGATTGTCGAGTGAGTTAAACCCCTGTTCCAATCCATTCTCGGTCGAGACACGAGTATAAATCGCGCAGCGCGAGCTCGGTTTGCGGCTCTCCCGATTCACGGCCGACAAAACGCACTGGCGGCTCCATCCTGACGGTAACGTGGTCAAGGCGCGGATTTGCTGGAAACGCGGGGCTGGGATGACCGGGCCAGTGGCGTGGTGGAAGTCTGATATTCGTCGTTGAGATCCTTTCGAACGGCGGCGATCTGGCGCAGTTCGAACTCGGTGAAGCGCAAGCCGCGCCAGCGCTCGGCGGCTCGAATGAGCGCGCCGAACATAAGCTTGAGCACCGGCTTCTCGCCGAAGCCGTTGGGAATGATCTTCAGCCGTCGGCGCTCCTCGACGAACAGCCGTTCGAGCAGATTCGTCGTGCGAACGAAGCGGCGATGGGTGACCGGCAATCTCAGGTGCGCGATGCACGCCTCGAAATCGTCCTCGAAACAGGCGAGCGCGCTCGGCAGGAGATCGGCGTCGTCGGCGCGGATGCCGGCCGCCAGTTGGCGGGCAATCGCCCGCGACGGCGCCTGATAGCAGGCGCTGACGCGCGCCTTGGGCCATAGGTCGGTCGGGACCTTCACCGCGAGGTTGCGCATGCGGTGCGCCAGGCAGCGCTGGCGCGCCGAGCGTGGAAAACATTCCTCGATCGCCCGGATGATCCCCGGCGCGCCGTCGGATACGACGAGCAACGGATCGCCGAGCCCGCGGGCGCGCAGATCCTGGAAGAACGCGCGCGCCGTCTCGACGTCCTCCTTGGAGCCCGCCATCAACGCCAACAGGACCTTGCGCCCGTCCTCGCCAATCCCCCAGGCTGCGAGCACGGCCTCACGCCGCTGGCCGGGCCGCAGCCGCTCAGCGATGCCGTCGACGAACAGGTAGACGATGGCGTGCTCGGAAAGATCGCGTTTGCAGAAGTCCTCATATTCGGCCCACAGCCGCTCGGTGATCTCGCTGACTGCCGCCCGCGATAGAAGCCGTCGGCCCGTCTCGTCGGTGAACGCATCCTCGATGTCGCGCGTCGACAGGCCTCGCGCGTAAAGTTCGACCGCCAGCCGCTCAAGTTCGCGCGTGCGCCCCGAAAGCGCCGCCCGCACGCCCGAAACAAAGGGTTCGGGCGTGTCGCGAACCTGCGGCGCCGAATATTCCACCGCGCCCTCCGCGGTCTTCACCTTGCCCGGCCGATAGCCGTTGCGGTAGCCGGCCTTTTCGCCGGCGCCGCGCTCATAACGCTCGCGGCCAAGGACATCGGAGACCTCGCCCTCGAGCGCCTCCTCGACGATCAGGCGCAGCGCCAGGCGGACCAGATCGCTTCGCCCCGCCGCCGTTCCCAAATCTCCGTTCATCAAGGCGCGAAGCTCCTCGCGCGTGCGTTCGGGTGCGGATAGTCTCTCCATCGGGATGCTCCCTGGGGCCTCCGGCGCCAACCGAAAGCCCGTTCTCCTGCTTCTCTTCAGGAAGGGTGCATCCCAACCCCATTTTCCAGCAAGCCTACGCCTTCACCCGGTAACGTTTGGCTCGGTTTTCGTTGTTCCCTGAATGAGGCCGCGCCACATTCGTGTCGCTTTTCGGATTATTGGCTTTAAGTCCAATAAAACACGGCGCGGCGCCGGGGCGCCACCATTATTACAAGCTAATACTGTAGTTGTAAGGGAAATCAACTCCACTTGGTTGGCGGGCCTGCGCTTTAGGACTTTGGACTTTGGATTTTGTATTTTAAACCTTTGCTGATCGATTTCCACAACTGCAATTTGATAGGGGAATCGTCCGCCGATTGGTCCCGGCGCCTCCCCGGTCAATGTTTGAGGCGTCCCCAGAAGACTCGGCCGTCTCAATGTTCGCCTTAAAACAGCGCCCGATCGCTTCCCCCCGGAAATTGGGGCTCATGGACAAGTACCGCAGATGCAAGCATTTCCTTTGCGCTTCGTCGCCCAAAAAAATGGCTCAGGTCGCCTAAATACCACTTGACGGTTTTGATACAACATGATTGGTTGCGCCTTACTGCCGCTGTAAACCACTTGCCAATTGTAATGTCGACCTAGTCGGTTGCGCTCACCGTGCAGCGGGCATTCGTAACGCTTTGGCAAGTCGTTTCGGAAATATTTTAACATGGGTGAGGCGTGGCTTCACCCAAAGTGCGGTAGCTTTCCCGGTCGGATGCGATGCGGCCCGTCCTGGCAAGAAGCGAAGTTGCACGACGCGAACTTTGGGGGGCGGATTTTGTCTAATAGTCTGGAATTAGGGCCAGGGGAACGCTGGTTCGTTGCGCGAGTGCTCGCTCGTCAGGAGGACCGGGCGCAACTCAATCTCCGTCGGTTGGAGTTCCGAAGTTTCATTCCGAAACTGAAGCGTACCGTGCGACACGCGCGCAAGTCGGAGGACGTCCTAAAACCGCTTTTTCCAGGTTATATCTTCGTTATTATCGACATTTCCAAACAACGTTGGCGCACCGTCAACGGAACGTTTGGCGTCGCTTCGCTGATCATGGGTGCCGAGCAGCCCCGGTCGGTGCCCTTGGGCGTGGTAGAGGCTTTAATCGCCTCGTGCGAAACCTCTGGGGTTGTTCGTCTTGATGACGGCCTCGAGGTCGGGCAAAAAGTACGGATACTGTCCGGACCATTTTCGCAGGCGCTTTGTCGCCTTGCGCATTTGGACGACCATGGGCGCGTTCGCGTGCTGCTCGAGATCCTGGGTATGGAAGTGACAACACAACTTGACCGTTCCGCAATTGCCCCGGCTGCTTAGGCTGCGATGGGAAGTAGGTAACTGGTGCATCCAAACCGGGGTACTCAACGCCGGCCCCGGAGATGCTTGAGAAGTCCGAACGAGGCGAGGTCTTTGATAAATCAGAAACGGTGATAGCGTGAAAAGCCTACAACTGGCGGTTCCTGGAGATCGTCTGTCGGTTCTCTGCCTGGGCGCGCACTCTGACGACATCGAAATAGGGGCGGGCGCGACAATTCTTAGCATGCAAGCACGCGGCATCCGGCTTGACGTGCATTGGTGTGTGTTGAGCGGCGGCGGGGAGCGCGAAGGAGAGGCCAAAGCCTCGGCCGCTGATTTTCTATCGGCTGCCGAAAGCTCGCAGGTCGAAGTAATGTCGTTCAAAGACACCGTTTTCCCCGAGCAGAGCGACGCAATAAAGTCGTGGTTCTCGGGGCTTCGAGAGCGGGTCGATCCCGACGTCGTTCTTACGCATCGGAGACGGGACGCGCATCAAGACCATCGGCATGTTTGTCAGCTTACTTGGAATACTTTTCGGGATCACTGCATTCTTGAGTATGAGATTCCGAAATGGGATGGAGACATAGGCCAACCCAATCTGTACATACCGATTTCGGCCGCGATTCTACAGCGAAAAGTCGATCTCCTCATCACGCATTTCGGAAGCCAGCGCTCCAAGCATTGGTTCGATGCCGACACCTTTCTTGGACTGGCGCGCCTGCGGGGTATGGAATGCCGCGCGCCCGAGCGCTATGCGGAGTCGTTCTTCGGACATAAGCTGGTTTTGACGTGACCCCGCTTTTTAACCGAGCACGCTTATCACCGCCGGAAAGACGTGATGATATTCCATGTGTTGCCTCCTATTGCGCCTACGACCGGGCAATCCGTTTGCCCGGATAGGCGTCCTGCTGCGTCTCGATACTCGAGCCGGCCATCAGCGACTGCTATCGACATGAATAGGTCGTAGACTTGACAAGTATGCAGGACAGGGATGCGGCCTCTCCAATGGGGGGTATTGAAAGTGTCGGCGGGGCGCAGGCTTCGATAGACGTACTCGCTATTGTCCGGGCTGTACTGCGCCGTTGGAAACTCGTTGCCGCCGTAATGCTATCTGTCTCGATTGCTACATATGGCGTTGTAAAGCTGTTCGTACCGTCGCGATACAAATCGACGGTGGAGATACTCGTTTACGATCCGCAACAACAGATTGACGCAACGATTCAGAAACCAATCTCCCCTTTCGTAGACGCCCTCGGTAGCGACGCGATCAACACCGAAATCAATATTCTCAAGTCGAAATCGGTCGCTTTGCGCGTCGCAAGTGAGCTTGGCCTCGACGCGGACCCCGAGTTTCAACCCCAGAGTTTTCGCATCGGGCACGTTGCAGAACGGCTTGAAATCCTTGCTAAACAGCTAGGAGTCCTAGATCTGGCAGAACGGTTTGGGATTGAGAAGATAGCAGAACGGCTCAGAATCGCGGAGCTAGCGGGCCGACTGGGTCTCGCCCCATCGACCCGAGCGAATGACAGCGCTGAGCAAGCAGTTAGCGCTAGCGAGGTCAAGACCGAAAGGCTGGATCGGGCGGCAGACGAGTTAATCAAGCGACTGGACATTTCGCAGGATTCTTACATCATATCTGTTTCTGCAATGTCGCGTGATCCACTTAGGGCGCAGCGCCTAGCGTCTACTGTCGCAAACGACTATTTGGCAAGTCAGCGGGAGGCGCGACAGGAAGCGCTGGATCACGTGGCCGCCTGGCTTAAGGCGCACGTTGACAATCTTCAGTCCCGTGCCTTGGAAACGGAGGCTTCAATAGAGAAACTGAAGATTGAGAGCAGCGTCCGTGACAGCGAATCCGACAAGGAGCAGCAAATTCGCGTCCTCAATACCCTGCTTGTGACTGCCAGGGAGGAGGTCAGCGACAAGCGCGCCCGCTTCGAACAGGCGCAACATGTGATAGACTCGAATGGCGATATCGACAGTATCCCCGGACTATCGGGTCCTGCTTTAGGGAGAGAGGAACATCGAACCAACACCGATGCCGAAGGGATTCCAGAGGTAACCGCGTCTTCCGCGCTCAGAGAGCTACGTCAAAAACGTATGGAATTGAATTCGCGCCTCGCAGACCTTCAAAGTAGATTTGGTGAGCGTAATGTCCAAATTATTTCCGTTCGCGCCGACCTTGCGACCGTCAACAAGCAGATAGACGCTGAGGCAGGACACGTCCTCGCCACCATGAAGAACGCTTACGATATTGCTGTGCGACACGAACAAACGTTAGACGCGAACCTCCAGATCCTCAACGCAAATCTCAACACCGAAACCTACCTTAAGCTGAAGCAACTCCAACACGCAGCCGACGCGGACCGTAAGGACTACGAGAGCTATCTTGCTCAATACAACAACATCTCTGAACAGCGCGAAATGCAATCTGCCAGCGCACGGATCATCTCACCGGCTACGCTTCCGAGGTTGCCGGCTTCAAACCGCATGAAATTTTACGCTGTTGGCGGCGTTGCGGGGCTCGGGGGCGGTTTACTGCTCGCCTTTCTGTTGGAGTATTTTAAGCCGGGCGTTAAGACCAGCGTGGAGATCGAGCAATCCTTCGGTTTACCCGTCGTAGGATTTGTTCCTTTCGCGTCGCAACACACCCGCCGCACTTCCTACCGTCAATCCTTGGAAAGAGTGGTGAATGAACCCCTCTCGCACTTAAGCGAGTCGGTGCGTTCGATGCGGGTTCAGCTGCAGCTTTCGAACCCCAGTTCAAAGGTCATTTTAATAACCTCAGCGCTCCCTGGGGAAGGCAAATCGACCGCTGCGATGTTGCTCGCTGCGTCTTGTACCAGTTCGGGCAAGAAAACGATTCTGCTCGACTGCGATCTGCGCCTACGGTCGACCTCCGAGGCGCTCCGACAGAAGCAGCAACCAGGCCTGTCCGACATCCTCTGCGGCACAGCCAAACTCGCGGACGTGATCACTCAAGACCCGATGACCAAGATTAACTTAATCCCGGCCGGATCCAAGAAGCCAAACACGGGCGACTTGATCACGTCTCAGGGGATGTTGGATCTCATAACTGCGTTACGAAGCAGTTTCGACTATATCATCATGGACGCTCCCCCTTTGCTGCCAGTCGCGGACGCCATCGCACTCGCAGCCAACGCAGACAGGATTTTGGTGGTCGTTGAATGGTGCCGCACGCCACGCGCCACCATCTCTGAAGCTTTTAGGGTTTTGGGGCCGGAGGTAAACCGAGTCGCCGGCGTCGTCCTGAATAAGGTCAATTTCAATGAGCTGCCTGGGTACGGCGGCTATCAGTACCGCAAGTACTTCAACGCCGCATGAGTTTACTTCAACGCCGCATGAGTTGGGCCCATGCGGTTGAAGGTTTGCTCCCGTTTCGCCTCGAACACCGCACGCCGGCAGCAGAAGCGATGGCTAATCAGGTGACATCGTAACCTGCGGCGGCGCCGGAAAGATTTCGGCATTCTGTGGCTGCTAAAGGATCGTAGGGGCGTTTTGGTGAGTTGTCGAAGACCTGTCGGGCTTTGCTTGCCGGTCGTGTGCACTCGTCCGCCGGAGCCTTCGTGATCCCTTACTGGGCCGCTGACCGGACTTAGGCAAATTGGCCGGGTTGTGGCCGTGTTTAAGGCCTCGGCGGTTGGAGATTGTCTTAGGCGCGGCGGGGGTCGGCGCGCTCTTCGGTCGGCATCGTCACCCGCGTCAAATCTACGATCTTGCCGCTGCGGCGACCTCCTAATGAGCCTGTCCGCATGAATCCCTCGCGACGCTACCTGCTCATCTCGCCTTGCCGCGACGAGGCCCAATACATTCGCCGCACGCTCGATAGTGTGGCAGCGCAGTCGGTGCAACCTACGGCCTGGGTGATAGTCGACGACGGATCGACCGACGAAACCCCGGCCATTCTTGAAGAGTACGCTCAGCGACTTCCGTATCTTCGCGTAGTGCAGCGCACAGATCGCGGCCGCCGAGAGGTGGGCCCCGGCGTGATTGCGGCTTTCTATGCTGGCCTTCAAACGGTGCGTCTGGAGGACTTCGACTATCTTTGCAAACTGGATACCGATCTGGACTTACCGGTTCGGTACTTCGAGCTGCTGATGCAGCGGATGGAGAGCGATGCGCGTATTGGAACTACCTCCGGCAAGCCGTGGTTCGTTCACCCTCGGAGCGGAAGGTTAGTGCCTGAAATCTGCGGGGACGAAATGTCGGTCGGGATGACCAAGTTCTACCGCGTTGACTGTTTCGTGGAGATTGGCGGCTTCGTGCGGGAGGTGATGTGGGACGGCATCGACTGCCACCGGGTCCGGATGCTGGGCTGGATTGCCGAGAGCATGGATAGCGCCGCCCTTCGCTTCGTCCACCTGCGCCCACAGGGTGCAAGCCAGAAGGGCATCTGGACCGGGCGGCTTCGCGCTGGGTTCGGACAGTATTTTATGGGCACTTCGGCCCTCTACTACCTGGTGGTCGCGGTATATCGTTTGCCGGCTCACCCGGCGGTGATCGGCAGCGCGGCCATGTTGTGGGGTTACCTCAGAAGCTGGCTCAAGGATCTGCCTCGCTACAACGATCCCGAGTTTAGGCGCTTTCTTCGATCCTACCATTACTCGTGTCTGCGGGTGGGAAAGCGGGCTGCCACGGCCCGAGTCAATGCTGAGCGGGCCGTTCTTTGGCGCGTCAGCCGACCTCATCAAGAGATTGATCATGTAACGAACGGTTCCCGATTGCGCCCGACCGCGTCAAGCGACCGGCAGTTTGAGAGTTCCCGGCCGCCTCCCGAAGTGGGCGCGGTGCCAGGCCCCCCGGAATCGGCAGCGACCACATCATCGTAGATATCCTTGTTTAGGGGCGGCGAGGGCCAGTGCCGTCACGCCCGAAGTGCTCAATCTCACGGCCAAGTCAACAACAGACAGCGCTCGGTCACGACTATCAGTGCGAGCCAATGGGGGAATAAAGTGAAACAGCCTAGGAGCTTTGGCGCAATGATCCGCGTGAAGCTTTACGGCATGGGCCGGAGGTTAGCGCAGCCCGAACTCCATCCGGATTTCGAGACTTCGCCGGCGGGCTTCGAGTTGCCGCTAAGCGTACCGGCCCTAGGCAGGCCGGTCATCCAGGTCTCGAGCCTTGGTCGGGGGTCAACTGAACGGGCCGAACTTCTGGGCCTTTCCTTCGATCCCGTAACTATGGAAAGCGCGGTGGCCCGATGCCTTGAGTTTTGCCATGCTCCGCGCGCTTCCCACGTGGTTATCACGGCCAACGCCTCCCACCTGTGCATGATGCGCCACAATGCGGAGCTAGCGCGAGCCTGCCGGGCTGCACATCTCACCGTGGCCGACGGCATGCCGGTGGTCTGGGCTTTGCGGGCATCGGGGCAGGCGGCGCCGGAACGGGTGGCTGGTGTAGACCTCATGGAACGCCTCCTGGCCACGGCTGCAGCGCAGCGGCTAAGCGTGTACTTCCTTGGCGCCAGGCGCGAGGTGTTAGAGACGCTCGTAAAAAATAGCCGCATTCGGTATCCCGGGATCGAGATTGCTGGCTTCCGCGACGGCTACTTCGGGCCTAAAGACCACCACGTCATAGTGGAAGAAATCCGGGCGAGCGGCGCCCACATCTTGTTCGTCGGCATGCCAAGCCCATTCAAGGAGACCTGGTGCGAGCGCCACCGCGAGCGCCTCGAGGTTCCTGTCATCATTGGCGTAGGCGGCAGCTTTGATGTCGTCGCCGGCTACGTCAGGCGCGCCCCTCGCTGGATGCAGACGGCAGGCCTTGAGTGGCTCTGGCGGCTCCTAATGGAACCTCGCAAGCTATGGAAGCGCTATCTCACCACGAACAGCGAGTTCATCTGGTTCGCCGGCCGTGAGATTGTCGGCCGTCGCTTGGGACGTCACTAGTCGCGAGAGCTGGAGAGAGCCCTGACCAAACTGCGCGACATCGCGGTCTTTATGGGCACCCGCCCGGAGGCTGTTAAGCTTGCCCCGGTGGTGGCCGAGCTGCGCGGCTCGGATGACTTCCGCTGCACGGTGGTAGTCACGGGCCAGCACAAGGAAATGTTCCGCCAGGTTGCCGACACCTTCGGCTTTGCGGTCGATGCGGACCTCGACGTGATGCGCCCTAACCAGACTCTGGCTGGGCTGACCGCGAGGCTCATGGACGGCGTCGACGGCTGGCTGGGAGCGGCTCGGCCGGACATGGCGCTGGTCCAGGGCGACACCACCTCCGTGCTGGTCGCCTCGTTGGCCTGCTTCTATCGGCGCATCCCTGTCGGCCACGTCGAGGCCGGGCTGCGCACCGGCAATATCTGGTCGCCTTTCCCAGAAGAGGTGAACCGCCGGCTGGCCGCCCCGCTGGTGGCGCTTCACTTCGCGCCCACCGACGCGGCCCGAGCGGCCCTTGTCCGCGAGGCCGTTCCGGAGGATACCATCTCCGTGACGGGGAACACCGTAATCGACGCCTTGCGCGTCGAAGTGGCCATCCAAGCCGGCGACGCGACGCTACGGGGTCGTATCCATGAGGAGATGAGCCGTTTGGTGGGCGCCGATTGGGCGCAAGTGCCCATGGTCCTCATCACCGGGCACCGCCGTGAAAACTTCGGAGAGGGCATCGAACAGATTTGCCGGGCCATCATCACGTTGGCAGAGCGCTTCCCAGACCACCGTTTCGTCTACCCGGTTCACCTCAATCCGAAAGTTCTGGAGCACGTCAACCGGCTGCTGAGCAATTTGGCGAATGTCCGGCTCATCCCGCCTCAAGGCTACCGTAACTTCGTGGCGCTCATGGCGCGTTCGCGGCTCGTGCTGACCGACTCGGGTGGGGTCCAAGAGGAGGCGCCCTGGCTTGGCAAGCCGGTCCTCGTGATGCGTGACACCACCGAGCGACCCGAGGGCGTAGCCGCGGGCACTGCCATCCTGACGGGCCCGAATGCGGGGGCCATCGTCGTGCACGCCACGCGATTGCTCACCGACGAAGCCGCCTATCGTTCGATGGCCACCGCCAAGAATCCTTATGGGGACGGGTACGCCGCCAAGCGGATTGTTGAGCAGATCCATCGCTACTTCGCAGCCCGGCCCTGAGCCCTTTACGTAGCGCGGACTGGGAGGGAGCTTGAGGGGTCGAATCAAGTGTTAGCTTGTTCGTTGCGTACAAGGCGTTCAACTTCGTCGGCGCCGAAAGCGATCCTTGCCAAGCTGGCGCGCTTCGACCGTGCGCATCGCCGGATCCGTTTTGCTTGAGTTATACAGGCGTCATCCCACGCCCGGCCGTCGCTTGGAAGATCAAATGCTTGGTTTGCCTGCGCGATACTTTCTAAGCCACCCCCTCCGTGCAATCGCCACTGTTGCATCGAATCCCCTCGAGATATGGACGATACTCCACCAAAATTATGTAGCTAAATATGAGCGACGCGTACCTCCTGATCTCTATCAGGCAGACAGGGATTGGGAGCGCCGCATGCATGAAGGGCTCGGTGTCCCGTGGCCGTGCGAGGTGGCTTCAGAATTTGCAATTTTGTGGCCACAAGTGATTGCTGAACTGGAAGGTAAGGGGATTAAAGTCGGTCCAGAGACGTTGCAAGGTTGGAATGATGGTGACGCCGGACTGGCGCGGGCGATTTGGTGTTTGACGCGGCATCTACAGCCCCGCAACGTCGTCGAGACCGGTGTCCTTCACGGCGTTACATCGCGATTTATTCTTGAGGCACTTGAACGAAATGGAGTTGGGCGTTTATGGAGTATTGACCTCCCGCCACTTGAACCTGTCTGGCAGCAAGAAATCGGCATCGCGGTTGGCGAGCGACTTCGGTCGCGCTGGTGTTACAAGAGTGGAACGAGCAAGCGGCGCCTTCCCGGCCTCATCTCCGAACTTGGTCAAATCGACTTGTTTATCCATGATAGCTTGCATAGCGAAGAAAACGTACGCTTCGAACTCGATCTAGCCTTCGCTGCTTTACGTCCGGGCGGCGCGATCGTTGTTGACGACATCGACGCCAACTGGGGATTTCGGACCTTCACCCAAGCCTTTTCCGGCCACCACTCCATGATTTGCGAGGCTGAGCCGCTTCGACCCGATTTGAGGCGTTTAAACAAGAAGGGACTGTTTGGAGTCATTTTGAAGGAGCCGGCTCGACTGAACATCGAGAGGCTAGCTACTTTAAGTGGCGCCGCTTGCTCGCCGGATGGGTAACCCTTCACAACGCTTGGTCGCTCCAGAGCTTGAAAAAGCGCATTAGATGCCGCGGATCCGTGGCGGTCGTCGACACATTGCACACTTTATTTACTGTAGAATCCAGAGGAGAGAAATGACTGAGACCTGTGAGGTTGTCGTCATCGGCGCCGGTCCGTACGGGCTTTCGATTGCGGCGCACCTGGCTGCCCATAATATTCCGCACCGGATCTTCGGCAAGCCCATGGAGACCTGGGCCACGCAAATGCCGGAGGGCATGATGCTGAAATCGGACGGTTATGCGACAGGCCTGTATGATCCAGCGCGCAGTTTCACCTTCGAGAGTTATTGCCATGAGCGGAAGATACCCTTTGCCGCTCTTGGCACACCCCCCCGTCTCGAAGATTTCGTCAATTATGGTCGCGCGTTTCAGCGCGTCCTCGTACCACACCTTGAGGATTTAACTGTCAAGAGTTTGGAGCGCGATGGTAGCGGCTATCGATTGCGTTTTGAAACAGGAGAGTCTTGCCTCGCTCACGCCGTAGTTGTCGCGACGGGTATTTCACACTTCGCAGTATTGCCCAAAGCGCTCTCGGAATTGCCGCGGGCGCTCGTGACACACACTTCCGATCATCACAGTCTAGATCATTTCAAAGGGCGCAAGGTGGTTGTAATCGGTGCTGGGGCGTCTGCGGCGGACGTCGCCGGACTCCTACATGGAGTCGGCGCGGACTCGCACCTCATCGCGCGTGGTTCTTCGATTCCTTTTCACTCCAAGATGCGATTACCACGACCGCTGTATGACCAATTGCGCAACCCTTCGAGCAAGATTGGCCCGGGCTGGCGGTCGGTGTTCTTCACAAAGTTTCCGCATCTGTTTCGCCATCTCTCGGAGGAGAGACGGCTGCGTATCGTCCGCACCTATCTCGGACCGGCGCCTGGGTACTTCATGCGCGACCGAGTTCTTGGCAAAGTCACGGTTCAGTACGAACTTGAGGTGGTGCAAGCAAAGCCCAAGGCGGGCGGTGTTCTCTTGACGCTCGCGAGGAACAGCGGTGAGCAGCTCGAGTTTCAGGCCGACCACGTGATCTGCGGGACGGGCTACAAGCCGGAGTTAGCACGTCTGCCTTTTCTCGGTGTTTCGTTGGTCTCCCAAATCAACGCCGTTCAGGGCACGCCAATTCTTTCGGCGAATTTCGAATCCTCGATGCCCGGCCTCTATTTCGTCGGAGCAATTGGCGCGAACACATTCGGTCCGGTACTGAGGTTTGCTTGCGGCGCCGAGTTTGCAGCTCGCCTCGTCGCACGACATTTGAGCCGTCGACATAGACGTCTGGCACCGCGGGGCACCATCGAGGCTAAGCTACCCGTACACGCGATAGCGCAGACTGCAAAGATTCGAGAGAATCGCACCTGAGTTTGGAAGTTATTGCGAGTAACGTGGATGAAATTATCCTTTGAACGATCCGCGATTGTATCGCAGTGTCCTTTTTGAAATACTTTGTAAGATGAACATTTCGCCTCGAATGATCGGCTCTGGAAATGAAAGGACTCATTCGACTGGTATAGAAACAGCCAAGATCTTGATAACGACCACAAACACATGGCCTTCATCGTCACGACTTATGGTCGAGTTCTCGGGAATTGGACACGTCGTTGCAATTGTGTGCCCGATAAACGGACATCCGTCTCGGAAAGTTCGGTACGTTCATCGAACATTTCCTTATCGGCCTCTCGCCCCACTCGATTCTCTAGCAGACGCAATCGAGGCGACCAAACCCGATATCATCATCCCTTGCGACGACAAAGCCGTCCGGCACCTGCACCGATTGCACTCCAGTAGGCGCGCACAGCGCTGGCGCGAGACTGATATCCCAGCCCTTATTGAACGGTCCTTAGGTCCTCCCGAGAGCTACGCGATCGTTGATTCCCGCAATTTGTTGCTTAAGATTGCCGAAGAGGAGCGAATCCTTACGCCCCGGACAAACGCCATTGACAGTACGACCGACCTGGAACTGTTGCGTTCAATGCACCCCCTTCCTTGGGTCCTGAAAGCCGATGGAACGACAGGCGGCACTGGGGTGCGAATTGCTCACACGATAGAAGAAGCGCGGGGTCATCACTCTCAACTCCGACAATCAATGGGACTTTTGCGATCTGTCAAACGCCTCGTCGTAGACCGGGATTTAATTCTGGAGGGACAATGGCGGGATCGTTTTGGACGAAGCCGACCCGCAGTAGTGGTCCAGTCGTTTGTCCGTGGCGCCGCCGCCAACTGCGCCGTCGCCTGCTGGAAAGGCGAAGTGCTGGCAGGATTGAGCTGTGAGGCCGTCACCACGGAAGCCGAGCTTGGTCCGGCGACTGTAATCCGAATTATCGATAACGACGGGATGATGGTCGCCGCTCGGAGGCTCGCACGCCGACTGCGCTTATCGGGATTTTTCGGTCTCGATTTTGTGATCCAAGAGGGAACCGGCGTCGCGTATCTAATAGAAATAAATCCTAGGTGCACCCCGCCTTCGCATATTCGTCTTGGGGCTGGGCGCGACATGGTTGGCATGCTCTCCGCGCGGCTGACGGGAAAGCCACTGAGTGAGCCAGTGTCGATTACTCCGAACAATCTGATCGCTTACTTTCCCCAAGCCTTGCTTAGAAACAGCGAACTCTTGCCATCGAGCTATCATGATGCGCCTTACGCAGAACCTGATCTGCTTGAGGAATTGTGTCGGCCATTCCCAAGCCGAAAGATTAGAAAAACTGTAATAAGTTCCATGATCTCTCAATTCTTTTCCAAGATTGATCGGCGGGGCAGACTGGTGTTGTCACGCGCGCTCGATAGAGGTGTCAGCGAGGGCGACACGCCGGAAAGCCCGTGACAACTCAGACCTCAAGGCGTGCTAAGAAGGGCGCTTAAAAAATCAAACGGCAGATTAGCGTTGAGTGATGCTCAGTTCGTTGGATTTTCGATTGAGAGAAAGTAAATTGTCATACGTACTCGGGGCTTCACCATCGCCGTCTTTCACTTTGGAGGGCTTAGCGGGATACGAATTTCAGCCGCTAAAAGATCAGGACTTTGCGGTCCACCTCGTCGATGTCCGACGGGGACATGACACGTTCATCATAAGCAAGGCTCTTACTCGTATCTACTACATAATCGAAGGAACGGGAGTGTTCACGATCGACCGTCAAAGGTACGATGTCGCCGCGGGTCTGCTCGTTGAGGTCCCGCCAGGCGTAGAATACTCATATTCAGGATCAATGAAGATCTTTTTGGTTTCGCATCCTCGCTGGTTCGAAGGAAATGAGAGGACGACCCGAATGAACCCGGACGTGCGGAGTGAAAGCGGCGCTTTAGGGCTGGTAAGCAAACGTTTGAGACGTTATATTCGTCGAGCCGTGCAGTTAGTTCGAGGTTAAATTGGATACCCCCAATAGGTCGTAGTCGCGGGAGCACCAGAGAGAGTTAAGCTGTTAAACCACTGATCTTGCGACGAGGTGTGATGCGTCGCAAGGAGATCCACCGCAGTCCGAATCGGTTTCAAGTCCGCTCGGTATCGTGTCCATTAACCAAGATACGAACTGAGAATCTCGAACGGCCGCCGCCGAGCGGAAGAGGAGAACTAATCACTTTGCTGTAGAAGGGCATCTCCGGTTTTAGGAGACGAGAGCGATATCAATGGAAACCCGATCTGACAAGCCGCGCACTCTCATCTTTTCACTTAGAAATATCTTTCCAAAAGCTCTTTTCAGATGCCCTCACTATGAATTTGAAAATCTAATTTGTGAGATTGATGCTGCTGAGCTGTTGGCGCCCCAGGTCGACCCTACTAGCGCGCGCTCAACGTTAGCCACCCGAATTGGTTACCATGCTCCGATAACGCTGAATCCAGGTATCTCTAAGCAACAAGCGGAGAAAGAGTATGACATATTTTTCACGATTTGCGGGTTCCCGCAAGATTTACTCATGGCTAACGCTGTTAAAAATGTTAGAGCTGCCTGCAGGACATCAGTCTGTTTGCTGGATGAACTTTGGCTAAAGGAGATGATCAAAAATCGCTTTTTTTTACGAATTCTCGGTAAATTTGATGTTGTCTTCCTGTACTATAGTCAAAGTGTCAAATCACTTAGCGCACAAATCGGGAGCGAATGTCTCTTTATGCCTCCAGGCGTGGATGCAATTTTGTTTTGTCCGCAGCCGAACCCTTCAAAGAGGGTCATAGATGTTTGCAGCATCGGACGTAGATCGGAGATAACACACCAAAAACTCCTAAGCATGGTCGGAGAAAGCGGTTTATTCTATCTTCATGACAGCATTGGTGGAAATCAGGCGATCAATTCGAAAGAACATAGGGCGCTTTTGGCGAACGTTAGCAAGAGGAGCCGATACTCTATTGTTAACCCCGGACTGATCGATCAACCTGAGAAAAGAGGTAATCAGATTGAGATCGGCAACAGGTACTTCGAAGGAGCAGCGTCCGGGGCCATCATGGTAGGAGAACGCCCGATGAATGAGGAATTTCAGAGACTGTTCGATTGGCCGGACGCGGTGATTCAACTGCCTTACAACTCGCGCGAGATAGATGTGGTTATCAACGATCTCGATAGGGATCCGGAACGACAAGACAGAATACGGCGGATCGGTGTAGCCCAAGCCTTGATGCGGCATGATTGGGTTTACCGATGGGAAATGGTACTTAAGACCGTAGGTCTTGAGCCTATGCACGGGATGCTGGAAAGAAAAGAGCGTCTTAGGAAGCTCGCTGACATTGTGTCACAAGCCGGACCAGAAATAATTTGAGAGGTCTTGATTTTAGCGATCGGAGTTCTGCCAACGCTGTTTGTTGAAGGCGGGATGGATTGCTTGGCGCGGGCAGACACAAATATTGGTCTTCTACACCATGTTGGCGGTGGGAAATCTTGGGGACGACGCGACATTAGACGCGGTGAAGTCTAACATAAAGGCGCGATGGCCGAATGTCGCGATGATCGCGCTTTCAATGAATCCGGACGATACCAAAAAACGACATGGGATCCTCTCTCATCCTATTCGGCGGAAAGGCTGGAATATTGGGTATATAGATGAGACAGAAGAGGGCACTCTCAAGCAGACGGTAAAGGGGCTCGCACGCAAATACAGGGTTGCCTTTTACCTCGTCAAGGCAACAAATTCAGTAGTTCGTGCACCGAGGGAAGTGGTTGGCGAGCTCTCTTTTTTGATGTCATCGCGCAGGATTGTAAAGTCTTTCAAGCTTCTGATTATATGCGGCGGTGGTCAGCTCACCGAAAAGGATGGGCCGTGGGGATTTCCATACGCAATCTTCAAGTGGATCGTGCTGGCCAAGTCTGCAGGCGTCAGGTGCATTGTTTTGAACGTCGGCGCCGGCCCGCTGGCCAGCCCTTTAGGCAAGTTTTTCGTAACGCGCTCTCTCCTAGCGACGGACTATGTGTCTTTCCGGGACAACAAATCCCAGGCTCTTGTTCAGGAGATAGGATTTACGGGCAAGAGTTTCGTATATCCGGACAGTGCTTACGCTCTTGAGGATACCAAAGCGAATGCGGGATCACTAGGTGGTCGCGTTCAATCAATAGTGGGTTTCGCGCCGATGCCTTATCCGGGCCCACGAAACGGGTATCTATCGGCAAATGATGACACTGTTTATCAAGAATTCATGCTTAAGCTCGCGGGTTTTGCGGCTTCTCTTGCTAGTAAATCCTATCTCCTATCGTTTTTTGGTACCGACACCGGTGTGGACCCGTTAGCCATCGAAGATCTTCAAGCAGCTTTACTAAATAATCACGGCGTTGGCGCGTCACAGTACTACGTTAATACACCGGCAAGTTCCACACAAGACCTTCTAAAAGCGATATCTGGAATGGACTATGTGGTTACCTGTCGATTTCACGGTGTCGTCTTTGCGCATTTGTTAAACAAGCCCGTGCTTGCGATCGCACCTCACCCGAAGGTCAGAGATCTGATGACCGACCTTGGACTGTCGAGTTACTGTGTTGACGTTAGAGATTTTGATGCGAAATTATTGGAGGAGAGGTTTGCATCGATGGTTAGTAATGCGAGGGAAATCAAGAGCCGCATGGCCTTGAGTTTGAAAAAAAACAGGCAGCTATTAAAAACGCAATTTGATGAGTTGTTTAGCAATTAAAGCGTATCGAAGAATAATTGAGAGCTACTAAGGTTGTGCGCTAAAATACTGTTCGTTGGACGGGTACGAAATCCTAGTTTCGGGACGGAATCGGGCCGCTCAGCAGAAAATGCAGGAAACATCAGCACCAGGCAAAGGCTTATCGCGACTCTAACCTTCATCTGGGGCCTCAAAAATGGAGGTAAATCATGAAAGTGGTACTTTTCTGCGGTGGAGCCGGCATGCGGCTCCGAGGCTACATTGACGATGTTCCAAAGCCAATGGTACAGATCGGGCAGCGGCCGCTACTCTGGCATCTTATGAAATATTATGCGCATTTTGGACATATGGATTTCATTATCTGTTTAGGATACAAGGGTAACGTCATCAAAGATTACTTTCTACACTATGATGAATCTGTCTCGAACGATCTTGTCTGGTCTCACGGCGGAAAGAAAATCGACTTTATTAATCGCGATATCGATGACTGGACTATAACGTTTGTCGACACGGGTATTAATTCTAACATCGGTGAGCGACTCAAGGCGGTGGAACCGCACTTGCAAAACGAGGAGATGTTCCTCGCGAACTACGGTGACGGCTTGAGCGATATGAACCTTCCGGTGATGATCGACAGGTTCGAAAAAAGCAACGCGGTGGGCTCGTTGCTCCTCGTTCAGCCGACAGCAAGTTTCGATATTGTCAAATTATCGCCAGAAGGGAAGGTTGGTGAGATCGCGGCTTTGTCGCAAGCGGATATCTGGATCAATGGAGGGTTCTTTGTATTTCGCAGGGAAATCTTCCGCTATATTTATCCAGGGGACGAGTTGGTGAGGAAGCCATTTCAACGTCTGATTGAGAAGGGAGCCTTGTTGTCGCATAAATGCACGGGCTTTTGGCAGTGCATGGACACCTTCAAGGACAAGCAGTGTCTTGAAGAACTGAACCAAGGTAAGGCTCCTTGGAAAGTCTGGGCACACAACGCGACAGTGACGTTGAACGAGACGGCGAGCGTCGGAGCGATTGAGAAACGGCTGCTTAACGTAGTGTGATGGCGGCCCGCGAAGGAGACGGATGGCACCTCGTCTTAACGGTCCGGTTTTCAAGTTGGACCGCGCAGGACATCCAAGAAACCCTTTCTCTTCGACGAGGTGCTGGCGACACGCGTTTGCCCCTTGGCGCCTTGCGTTCTCGAACGAATGGCCCGATGGGTGTTTCGCCACGCGCTAGTCGACCAGCCTCAGCAAGAGGCCATCGATGATTTTCGCCACACTGCGACCGACCCTTGGCTTTGAACAACGATGGGCCAACGCGGATTGAATGAGTTGTCATAAATAAAGGATAGCTACTGAATGCGATTCATGGAGACTGGTATCGTTGATGCCAGAGTGATAGATGCAAGCCCGCACCAGGATGAGCGAGGGCGTTTCCTGCGAGCGTGGTGTGCCCGTGAGTTCGCAGAGCACGGCCTCGAATTCTCGCCCGTCCAGGCGAATATGGGATTCAGCAAAACCAGCGGAACCGTTCGGGGCATGCACTTCCAAGTGGCCCCCGCAATTGAGGCGAAGCTGATCCGCTGCACCAGAGGGACCATCTTCGATGTAGTTCTAGACCTCCGACCGCAGTCGCCGTCTTACCGTAAGTGGTACGGCGTAGAGCTAAGTGCCGAGAACGGTCGAATGCTCTATGTGCCTGGGAATTGTGCGCACGGATACCAGACACTCGAAGATTGCACGGATATATACTATATGACCTCGGCGTTTTATACCCCCAGCGCGGTGCGAGGCGTTCGGTTCGATGATCCTGCGTATAGTATTCAATGGCCATTGGTCGCTACGATGGTTTCAGATCAGGATCGCGATTGGCCTCTCGCGGAGCTGTAGGGAAGATCAAACCAAAGGAATTTGATTGAGGAACTCGCCAAGGGCCCCAGGGTGGGCCGGCGAAAATTTCGAGGTGAAGTATGCAACCCAGCCCGGGAATAGTCAGAGTAGGCCTGAAGAAGTCCAAACATTTGCGTCTGTTAGGGGCTGAATTGGCAACGCCGGAGGATAGTCAGTCGCCGTCTTGAGACGCCGTTTGAGCGCGGCATGCGCAGTCGCTTGAGCTGAGCTACGGACACTAGTTAGGAGATGTCGATGATCGTAGATACCGCCCTTCGGGAGAGAGAGGCCACGGGTAATCCGATACGCGTCGGGACTGGTTGGGGCCGGTGCGACCGCGCGCGCCATCGCGCTCCAACTTGGGACACCGGCACCGGGGATTCGCCTCGTGGCAATCGCAAATCGGACTCCGGAGCACGGCGAAAGGGCCTTTCGGGAGGCCAACGTGACAGAGTGGAGCAGCGCGAGTTCACGCGCGAGAAGCAGAAGCGGCGATCGTCCGCGGCGTGCCGGTTCTTACCGATGACCCGTCGGTGATTACTGCCTGCGATGCTGTCGATATTCTCGTTGAGGTGACCGGCACGGTCGGTCCAGCGGCGAGTGTGGTACTCGAGGCGTTTGATTATGGTAAGCATGTCGTTCTGGTGAACGCCGAGCTCGATTCCCTCTTGGGTCCAATTTTGAAGGAAAAGGCGGACCGGGCCGGGGTGGTGCTCACTCACACAGACGGAGATGAACCGGGGGTCGCGATGACCCTACTTCGCTATCTGAGATCCCTGGGGCTCCGTCCTGTAGCGGCGGGCAACATCAAAGGCATGGTCGATTACTATCGGACCCCCGAGACGCAGCGGGCATTTGCTGAGAAAAATGACCAAGACGTCAGAAAAGTCACTTCATTTGCCGACGCCACGAAGCTGTCCATGGAAGCAACAGTCCTCGCCAATGCGACCGGATTTCATGCTGGTCGGCGTGGGATGTATGGCCCCGCATGCAAACATGTCGGAGAGATGGCTGACCTACTGCCGGCCGACCAGATGATCGGCACCGGTCTCGTCGACTATGCCCTGGGCGCCGCGCCGCACACGGGCGCCTTCGTCATTGTTCATGAGGAGTCGCCGCTGAAGAAGGCCCAACTCGCATACTATAAACTCGGCGACGGCCCATTCTATGTCTTCTACACGCCATATCACCTGCCTCACATCCAGATTGCTTCGACCATAGGTCGAGCGGTCATCCATCGCGATCCGACCGTTGCCCCGATTGGCGGCCCCGTTTGCGAGGTGGTGACCGTTGCGAAGCGTGATCTGAAAGCCGGCGAGCGGCTCGACGGTATCGGTGGGTTCTGCGCCTACGGGCTCATCGACAACGCAGCTGCAGCGCGTGCCATGGCAGCCCTGCCAATCGGCCTTTCGGAGGGCTGCGTGTTGCGTCGAGATATTTCGAAGGACGAAGTGCTCTCGTTCGACGATGTGGACGCCTCCCCTGGCCGGCTGGTCGAAGCGCTTTGGCGCGAACAAAACGTAAGATGGCCGCTTGCGACGCGAGTGCCGCAGGCGTCATTGCCGAGGCGAGTGCCTGTCGAGGGAATCTAAGGAGGGTTGCGGTGTTCTGCGGGGAACTCGACATGTCCCTAGCCGTCGCGACGCTTCGGTCGCTACACCCTGTGCGCACCGCCGCAGAAATGCTCTGACCATGCTTGATCGTTCGTTCTGGCGTGGGCGGAAAGTCTTCCTCACCGGCCATACAGGCTTCAAAGGCAGCTGGCTGTCGTTGTGGCTGCATGCGCTCGGAGCCGACGTCACAGGGTACGCCCTCGACCCGCCAACCCAGCCGAGTCTGTTCGAGCAGGCAAATCTCGCCGGCTTGGTCCGCTCAATTTGTGCGGACATTCGCGACTTTCAGCGACTCAAGGCGGAGATAGCCGAATGCCGTCCCGATGTGATTATTCACATGGCCGCGCAGTCAGTCGTGCGCCGCGGCTACGAGGATCCCATCGAAACCTATTCCTCCAATGTTATGGGGACCGTTCATGTTCTGGAGGCCGTGCGGCAGCTAAATCGACCGTGCGTGGTGGTCAACGTCACAAGCGACAAGTGCTACGCGAACCGCGAGTGGGTCTGGGGATATCGCGAGAACGAGCCCATGGGCGGCCGGGATCCCTATTCGAACTCGAAGGGGTGTGCCGAGCTCGTGACAACCGCCTACCGGGAGTCCTTCTTTCCTCCCGCCGACGCTTGATCGTCACGGCGTTGCTATTGCCAGCGCGCGCGCCGGGAACGCCATCGGAGGCGGCGATTGGACCGGCGATCAACTCATTCCTGACCTCATGAGGGCATTCCTTGCCGACAGGCCCTGTCTGATTCGTAGCCCTTCCGCCATCCGGCCGTGGCAATTCGTCCTGGAGCCGCTGCGCGGATATCTTATGCTCGCTGAGCGGCTTGCGCAGGATGCCTCCCGTTTCGCCGGTGGCTGGAACTTTGGTCCTGCCGAGGCGGACGCCAAGCCTGTGTCTTGGATTGCAGACGAATTGGCGCGGTCTTGGGGGAGTGGCGCCTCCTGGAAACGCGATGCCGGAGCGCACCCCCCCGAGGCTCACTTTCTCAAGTTGGATGCCTCCAAGGCGAGATCATCCCTGGATTGGCGTCCACTCCTTCCCTTGCGACAAGGCTCTCCACTGGATCATCGAGTGGTACCGGGCTTTCCAGGCTGGAGCCGATCTTCGATCTGTTACCCGAACGCAAATAGAGCGGTATCGAAGCACTCTCACGAACCTGAAAGCGGCATCCGCCATGAGCGGTGACGAAACCGAGGTCATCAATAAGGTCTTTCAAATGCCAAATATCGCTATCCTCGGAACTGGAATGGCCGGGTTCGGTGCGGCTTATCGACTCCACGGTGCGGGCATCACGCCCGTTTTGTACGACAAGAACGAATATTATGGCGGCCACACAGCATCCTTCCGCTATGATACAAACTTCGTCTTTGACCTCGGCCCGCACATCTCCTTTACCAAGGATCCGCGCATTCAAGACCTGTTCGCCGACAGCGTGGATCAGCAGTACGAGACCGTGCAGATCAACTTGAATAATTATTGGCGCGGGCTACTGGCCGCGGCATCCCGTCCAACTCCACCTCCACGGACTGCCGGAAGACGTCATCGTCAAGGTCATTGAAGACTTCGTGGAAGAGCGTCAACGGGCCCGAGCGGCCGGTGAAAAACTACGCGGACTGGTTGTTGTCGAGCTTTGGCCGCACTTTCGCAGAGCTTTTTCCCATGCAGTACACGCGAAAGTACCACCTAACGACTGCCGACAACATGACCACCGATTGGCTGGGCCCACGCATCTACCGCCCGAGTCTTGAGGAGGTGCTGCGCGGCGCGCTGTCGCCGTCGTCTCCGCACGTTCACTACATCACTCACTTCCGCTACCCGAGTGAAGGCGGATTCGTATCGTATCTCAAGAAATTCGTCCCGCTCGGAAATCTGAAACTGAATCATGAAGTGGTATCGATCGATCCGCGGACACGACAGCTCGGCTTTTCGAATGGAGCTGGTGGCGCACTACGACGCGTTGATTTCTTCGGTGCCGCTGCCGGATCTCGTCCCGATGATACAGAGGCGCACCGCACGACGTCCTTGAAGCATCCCGGCGTTTGGCGTGCTCGACATGCGTGCTTGTGAACATCGGCGTGGACCGCGAAGATCTTTCGAACGCTCACATTACCTACTTCTATGACGAGGACATTTGCTTCACTCGATTGAGCTTTCCTCACATGCTCTCCGCGAACAATGTTCCAGCAGGGCGCTGGAAGCATTCAGGCTGAAGTCTATTTCTCCGCAAAATATAAGCCATTCACCGGTTCGCCGGAAGACTGTATTGAGCTCGTCATCAAAGATCTTCATCGCTGTGGCATTCTTCGCGAGGATGATGCTATTCTGTTTAAAGGAGCAATGTCTACTTCCCTATGCCAATATCATCTTCGATCTTGACCGTACGGCGGCTCTCAAGACGGTTCACGGTTACCTTGACGATATCGGCGTCGCATATTGCGGTCGCTATGGAGACTGGGGGTACATGTGGACGGACGAAAGTTTCAAGAGCGGCGAACTGGCCGCCGAAAAGGCTATAAGCCAGCAACCTTCCAGGGCGGACGAAGTGCACTACGCTAGGGCGGTAGCCCGATGAGCCGCTCGAGTCCAATCGGATCAATACCTGGGAATGGGGCCAGGGATTATTGAATGTAACTTCGGACTGCGACGCAGCACTGATCAGAGTGTGTTATTTAATCACGAATTTCGGCTGACAGATGCGACGAACATCTCCCATCGGCGCGTATTTGCGACTGAACAAATGGGCGTGGAGGCGACTTCCCCCCGCTTTCCTCGATTCGAGGCCCATTTCGTCATACGGGATGTTTTTGCAAAAAGTGGTTCGTCGTCATTCGACGCGCAGGCAATTTCCCGGCACGTTCTTTCTGCGCAATCGGCCCGAGCTCGAGCTGATGCGTCGTTTAGTCGAATTGAACGATAGCCCGACCGTGAAGATTGCGGTCCTGGGCTGCAGTATTGGAGCGGAGGTCTATTCGATCCTTTGGACCCTCCGCTCGGCGCGGCCAGAAATTAAAATACAGATGTACGCAGTTGATATTTCAGCGGAAGTGCTGAATCTCGCCCGAGAAGCCGTTTACACCGACCAGACATCCGATTTCGCGGGGACGCTCATTTTTGAGCGGATGACGGACAAAGAATTGAAAGACATGTTTGACTGGGCAGGGGGCCAGGCAAAGGTGAAACCGTGGCTCCGCGAGGGCATCCGCTGGCACCTGGGTGACGCGTGCGAGCCTGAAACTATTCGTATTCTAGGGCCTCAAGACATGGTCGTCGCGAGTAACTTTCTCTGTCACATGGAGCCGCACGATGCGGAGAAGTGCCTGCGAAACATGGCAGGCTTAGTGAAACCGGGCGGATATCTTTTTGTTTCTGGCGTTGAACTTGAGGTTCGAGCAAAGGTAGCCGCCGACCTTGGTTGGCGGCCGGTCCCGGAACTGATCGAAGAGATCCACGATGGAGACCCCTCCGTGCGCGAGGGCTGGCCCGGCGAGTGGTGGGGCTTGGAGCCTCTCGACAAGAGGAAGGAGAACTGGCAGATGCGATATGCTGCAGTTTTCCAGCAAGGAAATCAAGGCTCTTATAGCGATACCTATTGATTCGGGGACTCCGCAGTCTCGTCGCAGCCTCAGCACTGTCATGGTCGCTAGTGTCCTGGACGATCCCGGCCATGACGGCCGAACTTCGATATCTCGGTCCCCAAGCGGGCGGCCCCAACCGGTATCGCTATAAGAGTCGAAATCGAATTCCTGAATGGGGTAAAAGGCTGCCAAGCTGGCGGATTTTGTGAGCTGCAGGGTGGGCGCTAGTCATCGACGACGAACCGGTCGCCCCTGCCGAGGTAATCGTCGTATCAATTGATTCCGGAGGGGCCGGCGCGATCGAAGCGGCGGATCTAGTGCGAAGTGGGGTCTCTAAGCGAGTCGCCGTTTTCCAAGACTCGCCCAGCGGCGAAGTCCGCAGAGACCTTCCCTACGAGGACGCAGGGCATGGCAGATGCATCAACTGAAAATGCTCGGCGTTAAGGATATAACGCAGATCTCCAGAATTGAGGGAACTGAAAGTGAAGGTCAAATTCTTCCGCTGTGGTGCGATCAGGAGCATCTCCGATCCATTGTAGTGGTAGCCGGCAGGGATCACTCGCGACGATTGCGCCGAATGCTCAACCGAGACATGGAGGATCATGCAACTCGCGTGACGGTTCGAGTTGCGCGCTATTCATATTTTGACCCGTATCGAAGGTGGAAAACTTGTGCCGGGATTCGGACAGAAATCGTTGAGTTCCAAAAACTTTTGCTGGACGTTGTGCGGCACCCAATGTGAACGCATACATGTATGTGTATATCTATTAAACGTCGCTCTCTCTCTCTCGTTCTGAGAGAATACTTAAGGGTTTCCAAAACGCTACTCTGACGCGCCCACCAGATCTGCGCCGAACAAGCCTGTTATTCTGTGTAGCGGCAAGCGGCGCGCTTTGAGCAGGGAGCATAACCAGAGGCGCCCCCTCAAGCGGCTCGATCAGCATAATCTCTGCAACGTGAACTGTTTTCGCCGCTCGCGAATTCGGAAGCGAACGTGTGAATAGCCTTAGGAAACCGGTCGCGTATTTGTCGTGGCCTCAAGGCCAAAAGGCGATTTCTTGAAGAGGCCTAGTGAATGTGTGGCATTGCCGGGATCATTGGGCGGCTTGACCGCCTCAACCTCGCGGCATTGGACCGGATGAACGATGCGATGGTCCACCGCGGCCCGGACGCAAGCGGGACGTGGGTCTCCGCTCCGGATTCTCGCGGGTGGGGTGCACTCCTCGCCCATCGTCGTCTCTCTATCCTCGACCTCTCCCCCGCCGGCGCCCAGCCCATGGAGGACCCGGCAACCGGACACGTCGTCGTCTTCAATGGTGAGATCTACAACTTCCGGGAGCTTCGGCGGCGGCTAGGGGCCGACGCGCAGGAGTTACACTCCACCGGGGACACGGCCGTGATGCTTCGTGCGCTTGGCCTACATGGGCCAGACGCGGTAGCCTGGCTCCGTGGCATGTTCGCGTTCGCCCTCTGGGACCCAAAGCAGCGCCGGCTTTTGCTAGCCAGGGATCCCCTCGGCATTAAACCCCTCTACCTGGCGCGGTCGTCTGATCCAGATGCAGACTGGTCGCTGGCATTCGCTTCGGAGCTTCGCGCCTTACTGGCGTGCGGGCTCTTGGGCACGCCCCGCCTCGATCCGAAAGCGGTGGCCAGCAGCGTGTGGAATGGCTTCGTGGTCGGCCCCGGGACCGCCGTCCAGGGCGTCGACCTGCTGTGGCCCGGCTGCCTGCTTGAATTCGACGGTGCGGGCAAGGAGGTTCGTCAGCAGGACTTCTGGAGCATCCCCAACCGCCCACCCAATTCGATCACGAACGAGAATAGTCTGGCCGCCGTCCTGGAGGAGGGGTTGAGGCTTCACCTCGAAAGCGACGTACCACTGGCGGTCTTGTTGTCCGGTGGGGTGGACTCGTCTGCCGTCGCGAATCTGGCGCAGCGTGCGGCCCAAAACCATATCCACACTTTCACGCTGGCCTTCGAGGAGGCTGAGCTGAACGAGGGGCCTATCGCACGGCAGATTGCGGCCGCCATTGGGACCCAACACCATGAGGTCGTGTTATCGGAAGCGCGCTTCGTTGAGAACCTGGAGGCGGCGCTGGACAGCCTGGACCAGCCGACCTTCGACGGTCTTAACGCCTATTACGTTTCGAGCGCAATTCGCGAAGCCGGATTCACGGTAGCTTTGTCGGGCACTGGCGGCGACGAACTCTTCGGAGGCTACCCTTCCTGTCGTGAGCTTCCGATGCTGCACCGGTGGTCTCGGCGCGCCGCTGGGGTGCCACGAAGCCTGCAGGTAGCAGCGGCACGCCTAGCCACCTGGCCGTTGCGACGTTCCAGCGGGACGATACCGCGTCAGACCCGTTGGGCGAAACTTCCTGAGATGGTCCACCACGCCGACGATCTGCTGGCGCTCTATCAATTGGCCTACGCCCTTTTCCTTCCCGGATTCCAGCACGAGCTTCTGGCGCCATGCTTTGCGGAGGCGCTGGTCGATGGCCTGCCCATGGCAATGCGGCAGCGAATCATGGCCGAGAGCCGAGGCCGCACGCCACTCTCGGCCATCAGCGTTATGGAGCAGCGGCTTTTCCTCGGCGAGCGTTTGCTACGGGACAACGACGCGGCCAGCATGGCTTGCTCGCTAGAGCAGCGGGTCCCTCTGGTGGACCAGGTCCTCCTCGAGAAGGTGCATCGTCTGCCGGATGACGCTCGCTACCGGCCGCTGGGCCAGAAGGCTTTACTGCGGCGCGTTGGCCTTCGCGGTCTTGACCCTAAGTTGTTCGAGCGACCCAAGAGCGGGTTCGTCTTGCCGTTCGACCGCTGGATTCGACGCGGCCTGAAAGGCGCGATGGACCAGACCCTTCGGGACCCGCAGGCGATCGCACCAGTTGGGCTTAACCCGGTCGCGGTGGAGCAACTCTGGCGGGCCTTCCTAGATGGGGCTCCGGGCTTGTATTGGTCGCGAGTTTGGGCGGTATACGTCTTTGTCCGATGGTGCCACCGCAACCGCGTTTTCCGCTGACGTACGAATGCGGTAAGTTCACGCAAAACTCTCGTCGAGCGGCAAAATCTGAGACGCTCGACATGGCCGCGAAGTTGGAAACGGATTCCGATACGAGCGTTTTTTGCCGAGCCCTTAGGCCGTTTCCCACCGGCGTTTGCCGCGTCGCGTTCACGGTCTACGGTTTGGCGCTTGGCGTTACGGTTTACGTCTAAGGCGCGTCGCTAGACGTCATGTTCGCGGGCTGAGCCGGTGGCCCGCCCTTTCGTGCAGGTAAGAACGAGGGTTGCTCGGGCATGCCGAGCCGAGCCTCAATGCACGGAGGGCGGACCATGGGAAAGTATAGCGAAGTCTTCGTGGCTTTCGACGTCGCCAAGAAGAAGCACGCGGTCGCGATCGCGGAAGGAGGGCGGACGGGAGAAGTCCGGTTTCTCGGCGACGTCGAGAACAGCCCGTTGCCGATCGAGCGGACGATCAAGAGACTGGCAGATCGATACGACCGGCTGCATGTTTGCTTTGAAGCCGGACCAACGGGATATGGGCTTTATCGCCAGATCCAGGCGCTCGGCCACGAATGCATGGTGGTCGCTCCGGCTCTGATTCCGAAACGGTCGGGCGAGCGGATCAAGACGAACCGGCGAGATGCGGTTACGCTGGCGCGGCTGCATCGGGCCGGCGAACTGACGGGCGTGTGGGCGCCTGACGCCGCTCACGAGGCTGTGCGCGATCTTGTCCGCGCCCGTGAGGCGGCGGCTGACGATCTTCGTCGGAAGCGCCAGCAGTTGCTCTCCTTTCTGTTGCGGCACAGCCGGATTTACAGCGGAGGCGGCCATTGGACGCTGGCGCATCGGCGCTGGCTTGCCAGCCAGAAGTTCGAACAGGCCGCGCAGCAAATCGTCTTTCAGGAAGCCATCGACGCGATCGAGGACGCGCTCCAACGCCTGCGTCGGCTCGAGAAGCAACTCGCTCTCATCGTGCCGGAATGGCCGATGGCGCCGGTCGTGGAAGCCTACCAGGGGATGCGTGGCGCCTCGTTTCTCGTATCTGTGACTTTTGCCGCCGAGATCGGCGACGTGCGCCGGTTCGATACGCCAAGACAGCTCATGGCCTTCCTCGGTCTTGTCCCAGCGGAACGCTCGACCGGCGATACGATCCGACGGAAGGGCCTCACCTTAGCGGGCAACCGGCGGGCGCGGCGGGCGCTCATCGAGGCGGCCTGGACATACCGCTATCCCGCGAAAGTCAGCGAGACCTTGAGAGCGCGGCTAGAGGGGCTGCCGAAGCCCGTGCGCGACATCGCCTGGAAGGCCCAGGTCCGTCTGTGCGCTCGTTATCGTCGCCTCAGCGCTACAGGGAAGAAGCTGCCTGTCGTCGTGGCCGCGATCGCTCGAGAGATGGCCGCGTTCCTATGGGCCATCGGACGCGAGGTCGCGCCAGCGTAAGGGCGACGCTCTTTTTCCCGCCGCTGCGCAGAGCCGGGGGTGGAGCACGAAAGGTGGGGAACTCCCGTCCCTAGTTATGTGGCCGGGTTCGCGCCCGACGCCCGTCCTCTAGACCGAGGAAAGCCCCGAGACGAAGACACGGAAGGCGGTAACCAACCCGCGGATAAGAGTCTGATCAACCGTCGTCTCTCGCTCCACTCCCAGCCTTGCGCAGCCATGCCTCCTTTTGCCCACGGCTGTCTCGCCCCAGCCGGCGCTCAACCGCGCTTTCTCGCTTGACCGCGAACATAAGAGCTAGAGCAATGGAAAAATTGCGCGGCCTCGTTACAGCCAGTTCCCAGCGTTTCTTTCGCGTTGACTGCTCCCCCTTGTGCGGTGACGCGCCCGCAGCCGAGCGTTCCACAGTAACATCTAGTGATTGCCAACACCGGCGTTAGGTCCGCCTGCACTTGGACCGCTGCGCCACCGTGATCTTCGCGAAGCCCATTTAGCTCCTCCGCGATGCAGTCATCAATCATGTGCAATCGAACTGCGGCCCACCGCCCATTCCAGAACGCCGAAAAAATACCAAAATTTCATGAATAATCGACCCGCCGTAGCCTTATTAAAAATACGTACGATGATGTAAGGACAGGTTATTGTGACTCCGGCAATCGATTTGACTATCGACATTGATTGCCCAAGTAGCGTTTTTTTCGCGAGGAAGACGCATCCAGCCACGTGACCAAACCCCCGAAGTCTTTTTTTAAGGTATGTCGGATTGACACGCTCCGGCGAGACAATCTCGTTCGCCACGGCGGTTCGACATGAGACAATTTTGCCGCCCAGCTCCCTGTATCTCACAAAGTATTCCATATCCTCTCCGCCGGTAATTCCAAGCTCGACATCAAACAATAAAGACTGTGCACTCGAAACGTCGCGCCGAAACAAAATACCGCACGTTGCCGCGATGAGCACTTCTTGTCCGGTCGGTCCGTAATCGTATGTGTATGCTTTTCCGGCCTTTATCCATTCAGGCGTTTCGGGTGGATAGATAGCACGAACATAACACTTGACTGCGTCCGCTTCAAAATTTTCTGCGGTAGATATCATTTCTTGGAGCCAATTAGGTTCGACGGTTTGGTCGTCATCAATAAATGCGATCCAAATGCCCTTAGCGGCTTCAAGACAAACATTTCTGCAACTAGAGATATTTTTTGCGGCACTTATGACGTACCGGACCTCAACTGGTGAGTGTTCTGCAAGTTTGATAATCAGATCTCGTGCACTAAATTCTGGGTCATCGTCCGCAACGATGATTTCGTGATCAGAACTAGATAAGCCGACTTGGGCAAACAGGGAGCGCACCGTATCTACAACCCCAGGCCTACGGTAGGTGCACACGCAGATTGAAATCTGAATTGCCATATCATCACCGTACTTCAATCGTGCTTATAGGTCGAGGACCACGTTAATATGAGACACAAAAATTGTTGACAACGGCACGTAAAATTGCGCGTTGGCGCCGCTCGGGCGCTGAGCGAATTTATACCTTCGCAATCGAGTCTGATCTTCAGCCAAAGCGAATCCTGCCAGCGTTAAAAAAAGGGGTGTTCCTCGACTTATCTGGCGCACCAAAGGCGGCTTGAACTTCAGGCTTCACGACATCTGCGACGGGCGGGGCCGCCCGCTCGTCATGCCGTCAAGCGAGGGGCAGAAATGAGCAACTACAAAGGCGCGGCGCTGATGCTCCACGCCCTGCCCCAGGCCACGGAGGTTCTCGCCGACAACGGGGGCCGGTCGGGCCGTCGGCTGGTTGTAGAGGAACAGCCCTTGCTCTTTGCGCAGGCGGTATACGGCGCCTGCTGGCCGAGCGTAGTCTCGGGTATGCATCGGGCGGGGCGCGAGCCGCCTGGAAGTGAAGCGGCATTGCTGGAGCGAGGCGGCCGGGGCGCTGGAGGCCTCAACCGAGGGATGCTGGAGAAAGCCTCGTGAAGGCAGCGCTTATCGGGGCTGGACAGATTGCAAAGCAACACCTCTCCTGCTTGAAAACCTTACCGGTAGAATTGGCCGCGATTTGCGACCTTTCGCCCGCCGCGGCGGAGGCTGCTGCGGAGAGGTATGGGGTCCGGAGTTGGTTCACGGACCATCGGACGTTGCTGGAGAAAGCTCGACCGGACGTGGTCCACGTCACTACGCCCCCGACGTCCCACTTCAGGCTGGCTATGGACGCGCTCGATGCTGGCGCCCACGTAATCGTCGAAAAGCCGGCCGCTTCTACTATCCAGGAATTGGAGCTGCTTGTCCGGCGCGCCCAGCAGGTTGGTCGCCATTTCGTAGAGGATTACAACTACGTCTTCAACCGTGCCCCCCAGGAGATTCTTAGACGAATCGAGTCCGGCGAGTTTGGGGCAGTGACGCACGTCGAGGTGCTCATCTGCCTCGATATTCTTGGCCCCGACGGCTTCGCCGACCCCAACTCGCCGCACCCCGCACTTACCCTTGCCGGCGGCGCCATCGCCGACTTCCTACCCCACCTGGCGTCGCTGGCGCATGTCTTCATTGGTCCGCACCGGATCGCTCAGACGATCTGGACCAAGCGCGGGTCCTCGGTACTACCGTTCGACGAGTTCCGCGCCGTGGTGGATGCGGAGCGAGCCACTGCGGTTCTTGGCTTTAGTTCTAACTCTCAGCCGGACGCATTCTGGCTTCGCGTTTATGGGGAGCGAATGCAGGCCACCGCCAACTTGTTCGAGACACGGCTCACCTTCGACGGCCCGCGCGACGTTCCCAAGCCTCTGCGCCCCTTCTTCAGCGGCTTAGAGGAAGGAAAGACCATCCGGCACGCCGCGATCGCGACGCTCCTTCGTAAGTTCAAGGGCCCCGGGGCGTATGAAGGACTTTGGGAGCTACTCGCCCGCACATATGGGGCGCTCGCAGGCGGGTCGGCGCCGCCGGTCGCCGCTAGCCAGGTTCTCGAAGTTAATCGGTTGGTCGAAGCCCTGAAACCCAAGGATCAGCCACTATGAAGGCGCTTGTCACCGGCGCGAACGGCTTCCTTGGTCGGCACGTGATCGGCGCCCTACTCGCCCGGGGCGTCGAGATTCGCGCTCTGGTCCGCCCCGCCGCGCGTCTGGAAGAGCTCGGATGGCCCTCCTCGGTCGAGGTCTTCAGGGCCGATCTGCGCTCGTCGCGCGATCTTGGACACGCCTTTGAGGGCGTCGACGTGCTGCTCCACCTCGCGGCAGTTGTCTCAGGCGGAGACGACGCGCAATTCTCAGGAACCGTGGGCGGCACCGAGCGTCTATTGGACGCCATGGCCGCCAGCGCCTGCCGAAGGCTGGTGCTGTGCAGCACCTTCTCGGTCTACGACTATAGTTCGACCCCTACGGTCCTCGACGAAGATTCGCCTCTCCATCAGGCGCCGGATGTTTACGCTCGCGATGGCTACACCATCTCCAAGTGGTGGCAGGAGCGAGTGACGCGGCGCTTTGCCGAGAAGCACGGCTGGAGCCTCACGGTGCTCCGGCCGGGTTTCATTTGGGGACGCGACCGCGGCTATATGGCTGCTCTAGGACAGCAGTTCGGGCGCCACCATTTGGTCATTGGTCCGCTGACCCGCCTGCCGATGACACACGTCGAGAACTGCGCCGACATCTTCGCTTTGGCCTCGGCGGACCCCCGCGCTCAAGGCCAGACCTTGAACGTTGTGGATGGTCCCGGGGAACGCATCTGGACCTACCTCAACGACCACATGCGCGGCAGCGGCCAGCCGGGCTGGCGCGTGCCAGTTCCCTACTGGTTAGCCATCTCGGCCGTGCGACTAGCTTTCGCCACAGTCTTTAGACGCGCGACTAAGGTGCCCAGCATCCTGATCCCGCGCCGATTCGAGTCGCGACTGAAACCACTCCGCTTCGAGAACCGAAGGTTGCGGGAAACGCTAGGATGGACCCCCCCGCTCGACTACCAGGAATGCCTTCTTCGGACTTACGGTCCGTCGCATACCGTGGCCGGGTAATCGCATGGTGGGGACGCGCTCCTTGGCCGTCTGGAAGAGACATTTTTCGCGGAGGAACCGGTTTTTTCGAGGAGCTCGCAGCTCAGAAATGCTCAGGCGACGGGAACGAACACTCTTAGCCAGCGTCCAGACAGTTCGAGACGGATAACGCGCCCGACATCTGGAAGCACGAGCGCATTTCAGCGTGCACACGGAGTGATTTATGGTCACGACACCTCAATCCGCAACATGCGTGCGCTTGGTGGCCCAGGGCTGCCGGGGTCTAGCCTCCTGGGCTTAATTGCCGCCCTTCCAAGGACGAGAGGCCGCCAGTATCGACCGATCTCGGCGACTACGATAACGAACATAACCCATAAAAATAGATAGCCCCGCATCCATAAGCTTTCGAAGAAATTATAGAGAATAAAAAAGAGAGCAAACGAGAGCAGGAAGCGCGCACGAGCCGGGTCGCGGTCTGCGACGCGCCCGACGGCATGGAGCGTTGCGACAACGAAGACCAATAGCAAAGCGAGGCCGACATACCCCGTCTCCAACATCGTATCGTAATAGCCGTTGTGGGCGTTCGGCATCATCTTGATAAAGCCGGGAGCCCCAAAACCAGGCGAATCCGGAACGAGCCAAAAGGACTGGTATCCCCAACCAACAAGCGGTCTAAGTGCGATTTTAGATTTTGCAAAATCCCAGATGATCGTGCGACCAGTCAAAGTTGAATCGTGGTACAGTATATACGATAAGCGCTCCATTAAATTGGAGTGCGCTAAGCTGGACACAATCACGTAGCAAAGCGGCAAGAGTAACAGAATTAAAGCTGGAGAAATCCGAGTTATCTTCCGCGCAAATACCGTGAGCCAAGCGAGTAACGGACAAACCAAGGCTAGGCCAAAGGCTGTTTTCGATTGACTCAAGAAAACGAGGAGAATGGCAATGACGACAACAATAGCACCTGGCAATCGTCGTGACCAGCCTTTCTGAAATAGCTCGTGTAAAGCCAGCAAGTAAGCCGCAGCTGCGCATTCTCCCAATTCATTTTTCTGCGTAAAATATCCTGAATAACCAATTTTGACGAGCGTTGAACCGTACATTGCGATTTGCGAAGAGCCCTGGAATACGAAGAACAAATTCAGGATCAAAGCGCACGCAAAACACAGAAACAGAGCTCGAATCACGTTGACTGTTCGAGATGCAAGCATGATAGGAGGAACAATTGATGTAACGATCATCAATTGTTGGATATATCGAATGAATGAATGTCCTGGACTGAAAGCCCATAAGACACTTAGCCCAGCAAACGCAAGATAGGCTAATAGACAGATGATGTGTGGAGGCAAGGTCAGGCGAGAACGATTTTGTAAGGCTAATATAGCGGAAATCGCGGCCGTGGCCGGCCAAAAAAGTCTGGTTTCCGGTCTAGCGACCACTTCACTCATTCCCGGGTCAGCGGAAATTGGATTTAAAAAGCCCGACAATGGGAACACTATCAGCGCAAAGCAGCATGCGAAGATTGGCAGGAACGTGAATTTATCAAACAAAGCTGTAGGATTTGGGCCGCTTGAAACGGAACGTGGGCCTCGGCGCTGGCCCGGGCCATAGCTCCGGCCGCGGTTCATCTCCAATGTTCGCGTATGAATGCTTTGGCCCATTATACGAACCTATCTCTGCGTGGGTTTACTTTTCTCATAGTATTCCATCAGATCCTTAGTTTGTGTTTGGCATCGTACCTTCGCTGACGAGCCACGACGAAGCGTAGGCAAATTTGCCGGCACGCAGAAACCAACGCCCAAATCAGGCGAACTGACAGGATATCAATGGCGAATTTGTACACCGAAATCAACAGCCGAGGGAAGATGAATAATTTCGTAGCCACCACCCAAGAGAGCAGAGGTCTACGGCCGGACAGTCGCCCGGTGTCGTTTGTATAGGATTGCGCGCTCCCAGTTCACGCCGAATTCGTCGGTGGACCGCTGTCCCATACGTAACGTCTGGCTTGCCGCGGGTCTCGAAAGTCGCAGACACGACGGAATTGTTATCGCCGACCACATAGCAGGACGCTGAGAATGTCGAGAGATCGCCTATCCGTTCTTATTGTGGCGGCAAATGCCTCAACGAAGTGGGCTGGAGAGGCCGTCCTTCCCCTTCATATCTTTCGAGGGCTGCTCAAAGCGGGCCACGACGCGTGGATGTGCGTCGGCAACGAAACGAAGCCAGAGTTGGATGAACTCTTGGGCCCCCACGCGTGTCGAGTTCACTACGTTGAAGACGCCCATATGCATTCGGCTTTTCGGTGGATTCAAGCCCGCGCTCCCTCATGGATGGGGTCCAACCCGCTCTACTATCCCCAGGTCCTCGCCACGCAGTGGCGCCAACGAGGCGTGGTGCCGCAACTCGTAAAAAAGCTTGGGATCGATGTAGTCCACCAGCCGACGCCAATTTCGCCCAGGGCGCCCAGCCTCCTCGCCGACCTTCCTGCTCCCCTGGTCATAGGGCCCATGAACGGCGCGATGGAATATCCCCCAGGCTTTCGCTTCCTACAGCCGGGCGGACTCCGCGGAGTCAAAAACCTTGCCCGGGGCTTGGCAAACGGTCTGCCACGCATGGTCGACGCAAAGCGTCAAGCCGAGTGCCTGATCGTGGCCAACCAGCGAACTGAGGATGGGCTGCCTTCAGGTGCCCGTGGGAGGATCTTCAGAATGGTTGAAAATGGTGTCGTCCCGGAACTCTGGGCGCGCGGGCCGGCAGAGGGAGTCGCCGGGTCCACTCCTGTCGACCGAGCGTTACAGATCATCTTCATCGGCCGACTTGAACGATGGAAGGGGCCTGAGTGGCTCATCGAGGCAGTGGCCCACGCCTGCAAGCAAGTGGATTGCAGGCTCAAGATTGTCGGTGATCTCCGAGGCGAGAGACAGCGCCTAACAGAGCAGGTTTCTCGGCTCCGGATCGAGTCTCGCGTGGAACTACTCGGGTGGCTATCCCAGGAGCGCTGCGCCGAATTGCTGAGCAAGTCCGACGTGTTGGTTCTCCCGAGCGTATTTGACCCGGGGGCAACCGTGGTCCTGGAAGCGATGGCTTCTGGAAAGGCCGTCATTGCTGCCAAGTGGGGTGGGCCCGCCGATATCCTGGACTCGAGCTGTGGCATACTGATTGATCCGCGCGATCCGGTTAGCCTGGTGGCGGACCTCGACGCGGCCATCGTGAGTTCTGCCCACGACCGAGATCGTTGCGCCAGCATGGGGCGCGCGGGACGAGCGAAAGTTCTGGCCGAGTACACTTGGCCCGCGAAGATCGAACGTCTTGTCGAAATCTACCGGGAAGCCATCAGCAGGCGCGCCGCCACTAAATGAGGGAGCCGGACTTGCGGGCAACCCGCTGGAGATTTTTGTTGATATAACTGGGTCGCCGAGCCGGGCAATGAAAAATTTCGTAGTACTGCACCCTGTCCGTGCCCAGATCCCGCTCGCAGGCTCCCGGCCGATTTGCTCAGTCGAACCGCCCGGATCCGCGTCGAGGGGAGGCGCCGGGTAGGCGTCTCCCCTTTCTTGTGGCCTCTGTGGGTGGTTCAAGGTTGCACGAACGGCTTCCCGGCGTCCCACCGGGCCTTGGCGGGCAGACCGGAATAGGAGCCGCATGCAGAACCGCCTGCTCCTTTAATCGGCGTCGATGCGGTAGGCGTCACCCAAGGCCATGAATAGGTGCAGGAGGTCCCGGCGGTGAAAAACGACGGCGCCGCCGAGAGGTAGAACGAGTTTGGCAACGTCTGCGAGTATCCAGAGGTCCAGTCGGCTATCGCGCCGTTGACATAGTCATAGTCCCCGTGGCGGAAAATGTATGATCCGGTGGCCCCGGTCAGGTGCGGGTCCTGGCCGCCCGGCCCATCGTTCCACCCCAGCATGAACATGCGGTTTCCATTCCAATCCCCTTGATAGGACCAACCCTTAGCCGCAGTCGTTTCCCCGGCGAGCCCGAGAACGTTACCGACGAAAGCGAACCAATAGTTGTATGCAGACGGCCCAGCAGCGCGCAAAGGTCCGGGCGCATTCTGCGAACAGCTACTTGCTCCGCCTCCTCCGCATGAGTAGCCTATTCCTGTAAAATCATTGACAGCTTTATTGAGCGAGGGATCGGTGAACGGAGTCCGCAAGCCAGTCCCTTGGTTGCGGAAAAATGTTATGTACATTGAATTGCCGTGGGTATGGTCGCTGTCGAGGTTGTCACCCCAGTTGCCCTCAAACAAAACATGATGCGGCCCTGCATAATGGCTCGCGTTTGCACTCATCTCGACCCAATAGTCGCCGATGCCTGATTCTGCATCGTACATTGTATCGTCCATATAGCTGTAAGAGACCACCGAGCCAGCGCCCCCAGCTTCTGCAACCATTCCTTTGCCGGCGAAGTTAGTGATGCTGTTTGTTACAAGGACTTCGGTCGAGGCTTGCGCCAGCATAATAGGGTATTCCCCGCCGCTGTTGACGGAGTCCCAGGCATGATGGACATAAACACCGTTGAACTCGCTTCGAGCGGAATACTCTATTGTTATTCCGCCGCCGTACCAGTCGCCAACTTCGGTATTCTTAACCCAGCAGTAGGCGCAGAATTCCATTTCTATTCCTCCAGTGGCGGCACGGAGAAGCGACAGGTTCTCCACGCCAGCATTTTGGAGGAATGAAATCGGGGTGCCCGTGCCTCCTTGATTCGAATAGAGACCAGGATAGACTTGGGCATTGTGGCCGCCGCTCTGACGGAAGGCGATGGTGAGTGGATCGTCGAATGTCAGGGTGCATGCGGTGCCCGGACATGGCCCGGAGCCGATCGAAGCAATCTTATGCAACTCGGAAGTCGGCCTATCACAGTAGGAATGCCAGCAGCCCTCGGAACCCGTTTGAGACGGAAGAGCCGATCCAAAATCCCAGCCGCCGCCGCTTTGGGCTTTCGGCCACATAATTCGCCCGGTTGCAGGGCTGCCAGAGGAACTAAGCCAATCAGACGCCGCCCACAGACTTCCGAATCCAGTCCACTTATTCAAGGGATCCGCAACCCAGCCAGCGCCTGACGCCTCGTCGATCAGAACCCACATTCCGACCGAAAAGCCGCTCGTGCTGCTGACTTGGATCTTTGTCTGCCCTTGCGCGGCGTCGGCCGCTAGTGGGACTGCGCCGCAGCCTACGCCGGTCGTGTAGCCAGTATTGCCGCACTTTGCCCAACTGTAGTTATAATCGGGCGAAACGGGAGCTATCAAAATTTCTGCCGACCCGCCATTCGGGCAGGCAACTTTATTAGTCGCGCTCGTGCCGCACATCCCACCCGTATAGGCGAGAAGGCCATCAGACACCGTGATCGAGGTCTGGCAATACGGCGAGGCGGAGCCACTGCAGGCGCCAGTCCCGCGCAATACAATCCCCTTCGAAATACTGATGGGAAGGTCGGCCATGTGCACCGTAAACGCGCCCGCTCCGAGCTGGACGACGTCCCCTGCCGGACAGTTGTTGATCGCGTTTTGGATATTGGTAAAATCGTCTTGTCCTCCACCGCGGGGATTGACCGTGGCGCAGACCGTCGTCCGGTTCGGAATGCCGCCGACCGAGCCCAGCCCCGCATTCTTCCAGTTCGCATAGGCGTCGTCATAGGACGGCAGCACGCCGCTAGTGGGGTCTGAACCACTCGGTAAGCCGCCAGTGCCGGTGGAGCCTGTGGACGCGAGTTTATCCGAGCACGACGCAGTGCTGCCGCCGCTGCTGCCGACGCAGGTCCAGCTCCAAGGGCCACTCCCAGCCACCGTCGAGGCCGCGCCGGCGCTGCAGAGATTCGCGCTCGGCGCCGTGCTTACAGTTGCCCCGTTCGCGCTGCCGCATGCACCATTCACAGGCTGCGCAGCAACAACTTTCGTCGCCGAGCAGGCAGCCGTGGTCCCGCCGCCGCTGCCGGCGCAGGTCCACGACCATGGGCCGCTGCCGCTGACGGTCGACGCCTGCCCGGTGGTGCAAAGGTTGGCGGTCGGTGCGCTGCTAAATTTTCCGCCGTTCGAGGAGCCGCAAACCCCGGTGACCGCGATGGGAGGGGGGGGCGTAGAAGCGGTGGTCGCCGCTGTGGCATAGAAAGACCAGACGGTGTCAGCAGGACAGTTCGCTGGGGATGTGCTGAACTTGCTTGGCAGATTGCCAAACCCGTAGCTGTAGTAGCTGCATTTGTTGGTTGACCGAATTCCTTCCAACACGAGATAATTGCTGTTGGGCAACCAAGCCAGGTAATAGTTGCCCGCGGCCAATGAGACAGGTGTAACGACTTTAATCGTATTCCAACCTGCCCCCGGGGTAAAGCTGGCGGTCGAGGCTTTCAGCGCGCCGGGGCCGCCATTAGGGCCGGTGGCGTCGTAGATGCCAAGCATCAGCTGTCCGCCGGCGCTGCTGGCGTAGATTGACAGGCTTTGCACCGTTGCTGTGGTGGCGAGGTTAACGCTCTCGGCCGCAAGAACGTTAGCGTTGTAGGTGTCCGCGCTCGAATACACCGAACTCTGACCGATGGTGACCGAAGCCGCCCGCGCCGAGCCAAGAAAGGCCAGAACGCAACTCGCTGCGACGAGGTATCTCTGGATAAAGCTCATCGAAACGTCCCCTCCATAAGTCCGAGTTCGAGTTAGAGTGTCATCGCTGATAATAACAGTATTATCGGGATGAATCTTCTTGAAAGCGTTAGCCACAATGTGCGCATTTATTCTATATCTTAGCGACTCCTATTCTATATCTTAGCGACACCGGGCTAAGCCGGGACGGTGTTGCGTCTATCCCCGATGGGGGCGGCGCTTGCAAGGCCGTCTCGGTCTCCAGAATCATCTCCATCAGGCGATTTGCTTGAGAGTGAACTGACTCTCGAAGTTCATTGAGGCCAACGTAGGCCTACGCCTTATCAGGGCGCACAGCCGAGAGAATTTGGCGAACTCGATCGCCAAATTTGGGCGTATTCCTGTTGTCCCTTTCGGTTAGCGTTACGCTCTACTACGAATGCCGAAACTAATCCGATGAAAGCACCTTAGGTTACGATCAGTCACAGATATCTAGCAACCAGAACATCCAACTTGTGTCTAGTCATTCTTATGGTTCCACATTTATGTTCATCCATTGCCTCTCTGTTCACGCCTTTACCTCCCTATTTATGTGGAGCCATATTATCATATTATACAGACTAAAAAAAGGTTTTAAGGCTAAATTTTTCAGTAACCTTATGCATTTTTAACATAACCTACATGTTAGCTCCTAAAATCAAACTCTAGTGTAAGATGGGCGAAATTAAGGCGAATATACTTATATTATTTTATTGCTCAATTCAATTTAGACACTATCGAGCTGGTATATACATCAGCATAGTTTTAGTTATTTATTTGTATTTATAATTGACATGGCGTCGAGCGTGCGTTCTTTCTTAAAACCGATATACGACTACATCTGCGAGAACAAATGGATAAGCCATCTACAGGGCTTGGAGGGTCAGCGCTACTTCTTGCCCCCGATTTGATCCCTCAGATCATTCGGAAGCTCGCGGGTGTTCAAGTTGGCGAAGTTTCCCCGTCGAAAACCTCGGGCGACATTTGGCAGTTTTGCTGCCACGTTTTTGGTCGAGCCCTCGCGCAGCCACCCAACGCTGACGAGAATCGCCCTTGGCCATCTGGTCCACGCTGGACCGAGCGGAGCGTCCTCAGGGACAGTGGGGCTCACCATCGCCTGTCCCGCAAGAGAAGGCCGCGCCTTTAGCCAAGATGCCTTTAGCCAAGATAAAGAGATGACTGTGGAGCTGCTGCTGCTGCACCTTCGCTCGCATATTTTCGAATATGCGAGCGCCCTCGATGATATGGGCGATCCGCTGACGCCCAAGCAGCCCCGCGCGAACACTCAAATCAATTTACAAAACGCATCATGAGGCGCCAGCTCTCGCCGCTGACCCCTCGACCCATAAACCTTACCCAAAGTTCAAGATGTTTAGAGGCCAGAACCTGAGTTTGATCTGCAAAACTTGGACTTCGCAGTCGCTCAGATTCGCGATGACGTTGCTCCGGAGAGTCCGACGTAGCTCCGGAGAGTCCCGGATTGCATCCAACGCCGATACTTATGGGCTCGTCTCGAGCTGCGAGGATGTTCGGTGAGGCTATTCCGCCGGCGCCCCGTTGGGTTTGGGCAAGCCTAACTCCACCGACTGTGCGCCTTTTTCGACAACGATCGAGCGTAAGCTAATTCCCCGCACTTGCCAGCCGTCATTCTCTTGCCCAACTCGGAGCCGCAATACCGAGTCGGTGTTGCGGCTTTGAAGCATCGCGATGGTCGCCTTCGGGCCTACGATCGTTCCGACCAGCGTAAGCAATGGCCGCTCCGGCGGAGGAGGCGCAAGAGCCTCCTGCTTTGGCGGCGGGGCGACGATCGGGACGGCGATAGGAGGTCGGCGCGAGGGAGAAAACAGCGGCCGGTCGCGCGTCGCCGAGAGGTCGCTCAGGGGAAGTGTCCACAGCGGATTGCCGGCTCGGGGCTTTGCGCCGGGATCGGGCGCGCCCGGCGCGCCCGTGAGCGCGACGGGGTCTACGACGCCGGTCTCTGTCATGCCGAGCGCGGACCCCCTCTCGACCTCTGACGCGGGACCGGCGGGCTCATTAATTGGACCTCCCGCCGCTCGCACCGCCAGGGCGGAGAAAGCCACGAGAAAAGCCACTAACGGCCACATCAGTCTGATGACCGCCATTGCCCAACCACCCCGACTGTCATTCGCATGCGCCCAGTTTCGGGCTCGCCAAAAACCTCAGGCGACTGGATCGAAAGCTTGTCCACGAACAAGTATGGCATCCCTGCCTCGATGTCGTAAAGGATCGTCTGCACAGCGGGCTGGGTGACCTCCATGCTGGCGCTCAGGTTGACGAAACCGTTCTTGGCGTCGGGTCCGTCAAGTTCGACTTGCGAAGACATCAGGGCGCCGCCCGCTTTCGCAACGGTCGCCTCGATGCGTTGCTGCAACGCCGCGCCCGCAATCGTTATCGTTCGCCCGTCGAGAAACGGCGAGCCGCTTACCCCTGAATTCGAGGCGATCGACGCCGACAAGGCCGGCTGCGACCGCTCGGACAGCTGGTCGAGCCGCATCTGAGCCTCTGCGATCTCCGCGGCTTTGTCGCGCAGGTCCGCAACGAGTAATAGCGAGATAGCCGAAAGGACGATCACGACGCCGATATAGGCGACGACCGCCAACGCCTGGCGTCGGTCGATAACCAAACTATGAGTAGAGCTTCGCATCAATTCGTCACGGCGAATGAGGGCTCGATATGCGCCTCGATGTGAAAACTCTCACCGCCGCTTGGCCCCCTCACTGTAGGCGCGAAGAACGTAGCCTGAGTGAACCGCCGCGACTGCTCGATTAACCGAATGAGCGCGGGCGCGTCGGTGGCCGATCCGCCGATCTGCACCTTGCCGTTCTCGATGCGCAATTCCGTCAGGTGGGCCTCGTCGGGCAGAGTCTTCGACAGCGCTTCGAGAACCATGACCGCGGAAGGGGTCGCACATTTTCGGGCCTGTAGGGCTTTGAGCGCCTCCTCCGCCGCCGGGCCGCGCCGATTCATCAGTTCAGAACGGCGCTCAGCGATCCGGTTCTGAATATCGGCCAACTGAGCGTCACTGCCGCCGGCGGCGACGAGCCAGGCGCCAAGGCTGACGACGAAGGCGAGACCGGACAGCGCCAGGCCTGCGACAAGGCCGCGCACCAATCCCTGTCCTTGGTTTCCGCCGCCAATATCCTGGGCGAAGACCGGAATTACAAGCCTCTGCCCTTCGCCGGTCCGCGTCGACATCCGGACTTGGTCGGCCCGAGCAGCCATTGCCGCCCGCGCGATCGAAGCGACCAGCGATCGCGCCGTAGCCGCGACCGTAATGGCGATTTGTCCGTTGCCCGCATCGGTCGGCTCGCTCCATCCGAAGGCGGCTTCGTTGGGGGACCACGGCGTCAAACGATCGATTTGAGAGCGGACAACGCCGTCGAGAAACTGACGCGCGCCCTGGGGCAGCTCAAGCGACCGGAAGATGAAGCGCGACGGCGCGAGCATCACGTCAACCGTGCTTCGCGCGAGCAGCGACCGCGTTTGGGGAGAAATCGGATCGGCAATCCCGCTTTCGTCGATGCGCAACGACGGCCCGTCAGCGCGTTCCGTCGCTTTCTTGCTCATGTCCACGACAAGAAACGAGCCGTCCGCCTGTTCAGCGAGTTCGATTCTGCGGCTGCGCCGGAGCATCGCCCCGAGAAGCGTCAAGCCCGCGGCGACGTCATCGATCCAAGTCCACAGGCGGGCGTGAAGGGAAGCCCAGACAGTCATGGGCGGTCCTCACGCAGACTGCATGGGACCATCGAAATCGTCCCGCCAATAAAGCAATTCATAGGGTTCGTCGTTTCTGTCCTTGCCGCCTACGTTTTTGTCGCCTTGGCCGATGTTGCCCGCGACCTTGTCGGCTTGGCCACCGTCGCCTTGGTCCTTGAGGCGAAACACGACCTCCGCATGAACATGCCTGCCGTTGTCGAAGTCTACCGCGATTAATGCTCGAAATGCTTTCGATGTTTCTGTCGTGGCGTTCGGCTTCGCGGGACCAAGCATCTCCAACAGCGCGCGTCCGTCGCCAGGATCGCTGACCCGCGCGTTCAGCACCGCGCCAAGGATTTGAGGCGTCATTTTTGGGAGAGCGGATAGGACCGTAGGGTCCGCGCTGGACACGTTGACGTCCGCACGACCGCTGAACACGGTTACGAACGGCAGAACCCGCTCGACCACCGCGAGCGAGATTCCCGGCAGAAGACTGAGCTCCAACGCGCTGTCGAACGGGGCGTGGCGGGGTGGATAAGGCATGTGCTGTTCGCTGTAAAGCTTGTCCTCGCTGGCGGCCGTGCCATCTTTACCATCGGCGGCCGCGGCATTCGTATTAGCGCCCGCCGCGTTTGCGTCAGCGCTGGCAGTGTTCGCGCCCGCGCCGGTCGTGGCCTTCGTGCGCCAGCCGACGACGCGGTCCGCGAAAGTTTCCGCCCGCGACGAATCGACGCCGACTGCGGTGAATACCCCGGCCAGCAACTCCGCGGGGGCGGCGTTCAGGTCGATCCTTGCCCCCTCGGAGCGAAAGCGAACGGAGACGCCGGTGCGCCCCACGCGTATGTCGAAGCCGCCCCGGACCAGCCTGGCCTTCTCAGGGAGCGCGAGTTCACGGTAGACCGCCATTTCGACGCCGGCCCGAATCGAGGCCTCCGCCTGCACGCGGTCGTCGGCGACGCGCGATGAGGCGGCGGTATTGACGGTGTAGGAAGAATAGATCGAGGCGAGGGTCGCAAGGGCAGCCAAAATCCAGAGCACCGCAACGAGGACGAAGCCGGCCTCGGCGCGCGGAGCCGATTCGGGTGCGGATGTTACGCAGGCCCTCATTGCTGCTTCGCCTGTCCGGACTGAGGAAGAGCCCCGCCCGCATTCGCTTGCGCCTGAAGCTTGGGCGCGCCTGAAGCTGTGACTCGAACGCGGGCCACGGTCGACGCCGCTAGCACGCGATTGGCGACTGTGTCGCGAACAGATATCCGCACCGCCTCGGGCAACTGCTCCTGACCTTTCCAACTCGGAAGCCAAACACGGTCTGGTCCTGCATAGGCGAACGTGATGTGGATGGGCGCGCGAATGAGGGTGACAGGATCGCCGAAGGCGATAGGCTGGGCCGGCGCGCCCGGCGGTTTCGGCGCTGTCGGCGCGAAGCGCGCCCGCGTGCGCACCATCGCCAGCCCACGATCTTCCTTGATTTCCGCCAGGCGCACGATTTCCAGATGCGGATAGGCGTCCGGACCGGCAGCCGATCGAACGAAGACGACGGACGAAGCGTCGCCTTCGAAAAATGGCGCTTGGGTGCCGACCGAGCGCGTCACGTACTCGGCGGCGGATAGGTCGTCGACGAGCCGCTCAAGACCGACGCCGAGGAGGTCCGCGCGCTGCAGGTCGACGAAGCCTCGCCGCCAGTTGGGGAGCCATTGCCCGGCGACCGATGACAGGGCCAGGATGATGGTCGCGGTCAACGCCAGTGTCGCTATCGCTTCGATCAGCGAGAAGCCGGCAACGAGCGCGTCTGGATTTGCCCGCTTCATTTCTTTGTCGCCTGCCTGCGCAGTCGAATAGTCTCGATTTTCAGCATTGCGCCGGATGGCGACTGCACCGACACCTCAATGCGTTGCGGAGTCCAGAGCGCATCGCCAACCGCGGCAGGCGCGCCGATGAGCGTTGAATCGATGCGCCAGGCGTGCGCGTCGATAGCGCCCGTGAGGCGCCCGACAGGAAGCGCCTCGCGAGACGGCATGCCGGCTATGATCTTGCGAGCAGTTTCGATCTGCGCAAGATGTCGTTCGGCATAAAGGCCAGCACGCAGGCTGGAGCTTGCCAACGGCCCGATCGCTGCCAACCCGGCTCCCATCACCGCCAGCGCGGCCAGCGCCTCGATCAGGGTAAAGCCGGCGATTCCACGGCCTTCAGGATTTGCCGGTTGGTACAACTTCGACGCCTCCCGTGAGCCAGTTGACGCGAATCTGATATCCGAAACCCTGTCGCGCGATACTGACTACGCCTCCGCACGACGCGCCGCTCGGAAAGAAATCGATCGTCGCGCCGACGCGCCGGTCGCCACAGCGCCGCGCAAGCAGCGCCTCGAAGGTTACGTCGGCAGGAATTTCGACGATGGACGCCGTGGCGCCCGAGACGACAATTCGTCTCTCCGCGTCGAGCGATGTCGCCACCTGCGCGTGACTGCGTATAGCGGCGTTGCGGTCGCCCTTTAGCAGGGCGGCGACCTCGACGGCGTATCCGGCGAGCCGTGCTTGCGACGTGCCGCGCGGAATCGCCGGCAGAACGAGCGCTGCGAGAAGTCCGATGATCGCCAGCACGCAGACGACTTCGATCAGCGTAAACCCGGCCTGAGCGTTGGTCCGCGGCATTATCGCGATGCGCTTCTGATCAGGCTTTGCGAGTTGCCGACACCGCCCGCCCCATAGGAGTTGATCTCATACGGCGTGTGGTCGCCTGGAACCTTGTAGACATAGGGATGACCCCACGGATCCGCGGGCACCGAACCGGTCTTGAGGTAAGGCCCGTTCCAAGCGAGCGCCGAAGGCGGACGCTGCACCAGTGCAGTCAGGCCATCACTTGAGGCTGGATAGGCGCCATTGTCGAGATAATAGAGGTCGAGCGCGGCGGAGAAGCTTTCAATCTGGATCTTCGCCGCCTTCACCTTCGACTCGCTGAGATAGTTCAGCACGCGAGGGCCGACCAGTCCCACCACCAGGCCGATGATGGCGATGACAACCAGCATTTCGACGAGGGTGAAGCCGGCCTCCAATTCGTGATTTCTCGCGCGGGCGACCGAACGCCGGAGAGCACTTGTGATCATTGTTGGTCTCCTAATCGACGACTTGATAGACAGATAGCAGCGCCGTCATCACCGACACGATCAGGCCGCCCACGATCAGACTGATGACAATGATGGCAAGCGGCCCAACGATCCCGATGGCGCGATCGAGGCTTCGCTGAAGTTTCGCCTCGTAAAACTCGGCAACACGCCCCGCCAGCGTCGCCAACTGACCGGATTCTTCTCCCAGACGCAGCGTTCTAATCGCCATCGGCGGCAGAGCGCGCGTCGCCGTAAGCGCGTCCGAGAGCTTTCCGCCGTGGCGTACCTTGTCGACGATATTTGACCACTGTTCAGGGGTCCCGGTCGCTTCCATTGTGTCAACCAGAATGCGCAACGCGGAAGGCAACATAACTCCGCTTGACAGCATCAGGCTTAGGCTCCGGCAGAACCGCCCTGTGCGGTGGTAGTCCATGATCGGACGCACGATCGGCAAGCGCGCCAGCGCGCGGACGACTGGTCCGCGCGTGGAGCGCCGCCGCAAAATTATCCAGACGGCCAGAAGGCCGACGACAACCACGACGGCAATCGTCTGGCCGTTCGCGCGCATGAAATCCGATAAACCAAGGAATGTGGTCAGCACTGGATCGAGCTTGGCGTCGAAGTCGCGAAAGACGTTAGCGAATTGCGGGAGGACGAAGTTCAGGAAAAACATTAGGACCGCGCCAGCGGCGAACAAGAGAAAAGCGGGATAGCGCAGCGCATCGCTGACGCGCCGCGACAGCGCCTCCGAGCGTTGCCGCTCTGCCGCCAGTGCTTCGAGAACCGTCACCAGCGCGCCGGAGGTCTCGCCGATACGAATTAGCGCTACGTAAACTGGCGGGAAAACTTTAGGGTGTCTGGAGATCGCTTCGCCGAAACTCTCTCCGGAAAGGATTGAGCCGGCGAGTGCCGCCGCTGTTGGCCGCATACGGCTCATCTCTAGGTCGGTCGCTAGAAGTTTAAGCGCATCGTTTATCCGAGCTCCGGTCTGAAGCAGCAGAGCGAGGTCGTTGGTGAAAATGGTGACGTCCTCCGGTCGCGGCCGTGTCAACGACGGCAACGCCGAGGACACGGCGCGGCTCCCGAACTTAGCCTCGCTCCGCGCGGCCGCCGCCTCGATCGGAATCAATCCCAGATATTCGACGCGTCGATTGACCTCGGCCACGCTGGTCGCGTCAAGCGAGCCTGTAACAATTTCGCCGATCGGCGTCAGAGCGCGATATTGAAAGGTCGGCATTGGATCACCGCGCCGTCGTCACTCGCAAGGCCTCTGCGACCGTGGTCACGCCGTCGCGGCACTTGGCGATTGCATCGTCCATCATCGTTGTCAGTCCGGTGCGCCGAGCGGCTTGATCGAGAGCGATCGCGTCGATCTGCTGGCCAATGCAACTACGGACCTCGCCCTCGACCTCTAGCGCCTCGAACACGCCCACTCTGCCGCGGTAGCCCACTCCGGCGCACCGCTCGCATCCCCTCGGTTCGAAAACTGCCTCTCCGACCGAAAGCCCACAAGCTTCGTAGCGCGGATCGGAGTCGAAATCCGCTGCGGAGATTTCCTTCCGCGACTTGCAGCGATCACACAGAATGCGGACAAGCCGCTGCCCGATGATGCCGCGCAACGTCGACTTCAGCAGGAATGCCTCTACACCCAGATCGAGAAGCCTCGGCGCCGCGGCAATCGCGGTTTCCGTGTGCAGCGTCGTCAAGACGAGATGGCCGGTCAGCGCCGCATGAATGGCGATGTTCGCCGTCTCGGCGTCGCGGATCTCGCCCACCATGATCACGTCCGGGTCCTGCCGAACGAAGGCCCGCAAGGCAGAGGCGAAGGTGAGGCCGATCGCAGGTTTTACCTGAGACTGATTGACGCCGGCGATCTCATACTCGACCGGATCTTCGATGGTCAATATCTTGCGCGAAGGCGTGTTGAGCGCGGAGAGCATTGTCGCCAGCGTGGTCGTTTTACCGCTTCCGGTCGGACCGGTGATCACGATCATGCCGTGTGGCAAGTCTAGGAGGTGCCGAAGTTTGCGCTCGTCGTGGGGGCGCAGTCCAAGCTTGGCGATGTCAAGAAGGCCTTTATCTCGCGGCAGCAGACGAACGACGGCGGACTCGCCGTGCTGGGTCGGCATGATGGCGACGCGGACATCCAGATTGAACCCGGCGGCCTCGAGCCGCGCTGCGCCGTCTTGGGGTAGCCGCCGCTCCGCAATGTTGAGACCCGCCAAGATCTTGATGCGCGAAATTAAAGCCTGGGGCAGTGCGTGCGCAGGCGCGGGCACTGCCCTCAGCAGTCCGTCGACGCGCATGCGCACCGTCAGCCCATTGCGCATCGGTTCGATGTGTATATCGCTTGCTCGAAGCTCGATTGCTTTTTCCACAAGGTCATTGACCGCGCGCACGACTGGCGCGCCGCTCGCGAGATCGCGCAAGCTGTCGACGCTTTCCTCGAGAGCCCCGGAAGCTAAAATGGAGGATGACGCCGACGGTCCATCCTCGTCCGACCCCAGCCGCTCGGACAGCGCCGCGCCGATATCTTCAAAAGAGGCGATCGAGACTGCGACCGGACCGCCTAGCACGATTTCAGCGCCTCTTTGCGCCGCGATATCGGTCGGATCGGCGACCGCGAGACCAAAACGTCCGCCGCCGACGTCATAGGGAAAGATCATGGTTTCACGCAGGAAGCGTCTGGTAAAACGCTCAACAAGCGAAGGGAAAGCCAAGAGCTCCGGCAGCGTCATCCGGGGCCGTCGGTAATACGCGGCGACCTCGTCAGCGAATTCGTTGGCGGAAAGATCGCAGGATTCCCAAATTGATCGAATTGATTGGCCAACGTTCCAGCCCATCTCCGAGACTTTGACGTCGGCGTTCTGAAAAAGATTGTCGTTCAAATGCTTTATGAAGCCAGCGATCGGCTCCACGGAAAATTCGAATTCGCTCGTGTTGTTTCGCACAATGTTCATCGTGATTCCGCAAGAACTTCCCTACACCGGGCCGGCGGGAAAGGAACGCGCCGAACGGAGTACGGTTTAGATTGCTCAAGTCCTTCCCGAACGCAGGAGGGATTCCTCCAGAAAACGCGGGAGCTGGGCCGATCTTCCAAGCGCGGATCGCCTAATATCGGTTCGCCTTCCCGAGTGAATTTTTCGCGCAACAATAGCGGCTATATTGTGGCGCGACTGTGACGTCTTGAGCTTCAGATTTGCCTTAAGAGGGCTTTGCTAAGAGAAAGCTGACGCAGATCGTTAAAAGCAGCGGCTACATGGCCGTTCCCGCTCGGATGGCGCGTCGCCAAGCCCACCACCTGTGGGATAAACCACTGATCACTGACCAATATATCTGTATAACATATCTGTATAACATATCTGCTTTTGTTCTCGTCGGGGCGGTCCTCGCGCCACTTTGTCACGAACTCCATATTTACTTTCTCCGCAGATTGGGTTTTTTATCAGCAACTCGCGTCAACGAATTTTTGTGTGCGTTGCAAGGGGGGCGCTTGTTTGGCTGGACGTCCGCAGGCCCGCAATATGGGCGTTGTTCATCTCGTCTGCCTCGGCGCTTTGGCGACCGTTGGCACGCTGCTCGTCGGGGCTTGCAACACAACCTATCTTGAGCAGGGTAGAGACGAGCCGCCGAACGCCGCTGACATTATGCACGCCGCGGATCTGCGGCCTCGATATCCGCAGCCCACGGCCACCGTCGACACCGGCGGCGCAAGTCCGCCCAAAGCATTCTCATTTTTCGGGTCGCCAGCGTCTCCGCCCGCCGCATCGCAACCCTCGAAGGACGTCGAAGCCGGAGCAGGGGGCGACGGGGTGAACGCTGCGGCGGGGGGCTACACGCTGAACTTTGAGAACGCGCCCGTGTCGCAAGTGGCGAAGTCGGTTCTCGGCGATGTCCTCGGCGTCGGCTATGTGATCGACCCTCGAGCCCAGGGTTCGATCAGTCTCTCCTCCGGTCGGCCGGTCGAGAAGAAGGACATGCTATATGTGCTCGAGAGCGCATTGAGCGCGAACAATCTGGTCATGATCCGGAGCGCGTCCGGTTATCGCATAGCGCCCGCTAACGACGGCGGAGTCGGAGCGTTCGATGGGTCGGGCAGCGCGGAGCCCGGATTTGGCCTGACGGTGATCCCGCTGCAGTATGTCTCCGGAACGACGCTGGCGAAACTGCTTGAAGGCTTCGCCACGCGTCCCGGCGCCATTCGAACCGATCCGAGCGGCAAGCTCCTGATCGTGGTGGGAACTGGAAGCGAGCGTCAATCGGCCATGGACACGGTTCGCAGCTTCGACGTCGATTGGCTGCGAGGGCAATCCGTCGGCATGTATCCAGTCCAGAACAGCACGCCCGAACCGATCGTCGGCGAACTCGAAAAGATCATGGACTCGGGCGATTCGGGCCTCGGCCATGGGCTGGTGAAATTCCAACCTGTCTCGCGACTGAACTCCATTCTGGTCGTCGCCTCGAAGCCCGAATTGCTCCGCGCCGCCTCGCGCTGGATCTATAGGCTCGACGAGCCGTCGACGTCGAGCGCGAGCGTCAAGGTCTACAAAGTGCGCTATGGCGACGCCAAGCAAATCGCCCAATTGTTGCAGCAGATCTTCGTGACCAACGGCGGCGTGTCCGCAGAATCGCCGACGAACGAGATCGCTCCGGGTTCCGGCGTAAAAGCGATGACGGCCGCCGACAGGCTGACAGGCGGGTTGTCGGGCCTAGCGGCTGGAGCGGGTGGAGGCTCGTTGGGCGGAGCGTCGTTCGGCGGGCGTCGTCGGGCGGAGGCGGAGCCTCGCCCAATTCCAGTGGTCCCAGTTCGCCGGGTGAAGGCGCAAATCCGCGAAGCGCCGCCGCGCAATTCGGCGGGGTTCCAGTCGCGGCGCTCAACTCTGAACTCAACGCGCTGGGCCAGGGCGGATCTGGCGGGCCGCAGTTGCCCAATGTCCGGATCACGGCCGATTTGCTTAACAACTCGGTGCTCATCTATGCGAGACCCGACGAATATAAGCTCATCGAACGGACGCTCATTCAGCTCGATCGGCCGAAATTGCAGGTCGCAATCGACGTCACGATCGCCGAGGTGACGCTGAACGATCAGCTCAACTACGGGGTGCAGTTTTTCCTCTCCGGCGGCGCGGTTTCCAATACGGTGTCGGGAACGATGCCGAGCATCATCAACAACGTCGCCTCGAACAACGGCTCATCGACCACAGGGACCGGGCTTGTCGGGCGGCCTCAATATCATCGCCGGCAACCCCGCGTCCCCGCGCGTCGTCATCAACGCGCTTTCGGCGATAACCGACGTCAAGATCCTTTCCAATCCCTCGCTTGTGGTCGTCGACAATGGCGATGCATCGCTCGAGGTGGGTGATCAGGTTCCGATATCGACCGGTAGCGCGAACGTGCTCAGCGCCAACAACGCCGTCGTCAACACAATCGACTACAAAAACACAGGCGTCATCCTGCACGTCCAGCCGCACGTGAACTACAACGGGTCGGTTATGCTCGACATCGACCAGCTGGTCAGCGAGCCGACGGGACCTACTCTCACCCCCACGATTTCGACGCGCGAGGTGAAAAGCACGATCTCAGTCGTCTCTGGCCAAACGGTGCTGCTCGCAGGTATGATCCAAGACAACCAGACGAAATCGCGGGGGGGCGTGCCGATTCTCAATCAGCTTCCGTATCGTCGGCGCGGCTTTCGGGACGACGGACAAGAGCCAGGTTCGGACCGAGCTCATCATGTTCATTCGACCACAAATCATCCGGGACGGCGCCGACGCCTCGATGGTCGCCGAGGAGCTTCGCTCAAAGATGCGAGGCGGAAAAACCCAAGCGCTTACCCTGCCGTCTATGCTTAACGTCCTCTCCCGACCTGTGCAGTGACGGCCGAACCGCCGAGAAGTCTTAGCCATCGTTTGGCGCGGTCGGGCGCTGTCGACGCGGTCTTCATCGGCGCCGTCGGCGCCGGCGCGGTTTCGGCGAGCGTCGCCGCCGCGCCGGGATGGAGCGGCGCCGCCGGCGCCATCCTAGCCGGACTGATGCTCGCGATCGCAGTCGTCGACCACCGCCGGATGATCATCCCCGACGAATTGAACGCGTTGGCCTTCATCGCGGGTCTCATTGCGGCTGGGGTAGGGGCGGAGGCCGCGCCGGCGATCGTAATCTTGCCAGCTCTTCGTTCGCGCGATCCTTATGTTCGCTCTTGTTTTTCGCCTTTCGCGCGGGCTATCGGACGCTGCGGGGAGTGGAGGGAATGGGCCTCGGCGACGTCAAGCTGGCGGCAGTCGCCGGCGTGTGGCTCGACTGGGCTTTCTTGCCCGTCGTCGTCGAGATCGCGGCGGTGTCCGCGCTCGCCGCAGCGCTGTACGCCCGCCTACGGGGCGACGGGTTCGACCTCAGTGCAAGGCTACCTTTTGGCGCCTTCTTTGCGCCGGCAATCTGGATCTGCTGGCTGCTCACCGCGTGGCGCAGCCCATAACGCCTTTTCTCTTCTTTGGTCGGTCGTTGCGGCCGGAGAAACCGCAGTGTTTGTGAGCGAACGGAGGCGTCGCGGCTGGGCCGGGACCCCGAGGACGCATTTTCGCGCACGGGTTGCGCCGTATTTAACTGTTAACTAGAGTAACATCATAGGATGTGTTGAATGTTTTGTTTATTCTCCATTGGGTTTTCGCCGAAAGCCCTGCGGCTATATCATGGCAGAGTGGTCGGTCATCTGCTTTCGGGTTGCAGAAAAATAAGCTTAATACCAAGGGTCATAGCGGCTGACCGACGTGCGCCCAGTCGCGCATGCCGATGGATGTGATGGTTTCCGGCTTGGCGGTCAGCTTTCGCCAAGCGGCGCATGCGGCGTCGACAATGGCGTCGTAGTTTTCGAAGACGGTGTTGAGATCCAATTCTGACGGAGATACTGCCAGACGTTTTCGACCGGGTTCGAACTCCGGGGCTCGAGAAGGCAGGAAGATCGGCGTGATGTTTTTGGGCGCGTCGAGCTTGCCTGTCGTATGCCATCCGGCGCGATCGAGCGGCAGGACGGCGTGGGCGCCCTCAGCGACATTGCGTGAGATTTCGTCGAGGTGAAGCTGGACGGTTCTATAAACGCGTTTTTCCGGACGGAGACGGGTCGAGTGACGCGATTTTGAGGTGCGGGATCTCGGTTTTGGATGCGGCATAGGGCGCCGCATGCTGCGGCGACCGGGCGGCCCCCGGCGCGGGGGTCAGGCGGCAGCGAGACGATCGAGGAAGACGAGCCTGCGGAAGTTGTAGACGAGGTTGGCCATGCCGATCTTGGTTTTCGCCCGGGCGATGCCGATGGTGCGGACGAAGAGGTCCATCTTGTCCTTCTGCACGGCGAAGACGTGTTCGACGCCGGAGCGGACTTTGGACTTGAGCGCGTTGGCGCGCCGCGTCGTCTCCGGCATGGGCCGGCCCGCCGGCTTCTTGCGATGGACGCGGCTGACGAACCCATTCTTTTCGAGGAACGCCTCATTGGCCTTCGAGCGGTAGGCCGTGTCGGCCCAGACGGCGCTCGCGGTGTTGGTCTTGTCGAGCAGCCCCTCACGCAGCCGCGCGCCCTCGTAGGCCGCAGCGTCGGTCGCCTCCCACCGCCGGATCAGCCCATGTTCGCGGTCGATCGAGACATGGTTTTGGTAGCCGAATGTCGGAATAGCGATGTCGACCGGAGGAACCGTCCCATCCGGCCTGGCCTTGGCCTTGCTGAACTTGACCGTCCAGCGCCCGTCACGGTCCTTCTGCCGGAGCTTGGCTGGCTGGGCTTTCCAGGCCTGCGGAATGCGCCCCTCCTTGACCGCCTTCTTCTCCTCCTCGGTGTTGCGCTGCTTGGGCGCGGCGATCAGCGAGGCGTCGACGATCTGGCCGCCCATAGCGACGTAGCCAGCCTCGCGCAGCGCCGCGTCGAACCGGTCGAACAGTGGCTTAATCGCCTCGGCCCTGGTCAGCTTTTCCCGGAACAGCCAGATCGTGCGAGCGTCGGGAACCCGATCGGATAGGCTCAACCCGAGAAACCGCATGAACGACAGGCGGTCGTTGATCAGAAACTCGGTACGCTCGTCCGAGAGGGTGTTGGCCGCCTGGATCACCAGGATCTTGAACATCATCACAGGGTCGAACGGCGGTCGGCCGCCCTGCGAGCCGTCCGAGTAGGCCAGCGCCCGCGTCAGCTCGGACCGGAAAATCTCGAAATCGACCGCCGCTGCGAAAGCCTGCAACTGATCGCCGAGATCGCTCAGCCGCTTCAGCCGCTCGTCGACGTCGAAAAGTCCCCCCTGGCCGCGCATCGATTCGCCTCCCACTCCACCTGGGAGTGAATCAGAAAATGCTGGAAGGCGCGAGGTTCTTAGAAGCGTCCAGCTGCGTCATGTCGGTGTCCGCGTAGGGGAGCGCCAGCGCTGCTCCGACGCCTCGGGCGGGGCAGATCGCGCCGAACAGATAGGCGTTGTCGTAGCGTTGATCGGCAGGCTGTCTTGGCCGCGTTCCGCGCCTGGCCCACTGGCGGACGAGGCCGTTCTTCTGTCCAATTCGGGCCCTCATCCCGAGCTCGTCGAGGGACATCCTCAAACCAGATTTCGACCGGCGTCGTCTCGGAGATTCCTTCGAGATGAGCCTTCAGCGCGCGCGGGAAGTTTTTTTAAACGCCTCGACGATCCGCTCGTCCTGAGCCGGATGACGCGGCCGGGCGCTGATGTGCGAGAAGCCAAGCTTCTGCAGAAGCTTTCCGACATAGCGGGGATGAAAGTCGACGCCCAACCTCTCGGCGATGACATGCTTGAGATCGATGCGCCGCTACCGGACGACGCCATCTTTCTCGCGGTCCGGCCGGCCTCGACGATCTTTGCAAACTGAGCCAACTGTTCCTGTGACAGGCGAGGCTTGGGACCTTCTGTGCGGTTGTCGATGAGGCCCTCCGGCCCCGAAGCGTCGAAGCGATGAACCCAGTCGCGCAGCGTCTGGCGATCCATGCCGCCGATCTTCGCCGCCGCCCGGTCCATTCCATCTCGAACCGCGGCCAGCGACAGAAGACGACGGCTCTGGCTGACGTCCTTCGGGTCAAGGCGCGGATTTGCTGGAAACGCGGGGCTGGGATGACCGGGCCAGTGGCGTGGTGGAAGTCTGATATTCGTCGTTGAGATCCTTTCGAACGGCGGCGATCTGGCGCAGTTCGAACTCGGTGAAGCGCAAGCCGCGCCAGCGCTCGGCGGCTCGAATGAGCGCGCCGAACATAAGCTTGAGCACCGGCTTCTCGCCGAAGCCGTTGGGAATGATCTTCAGCCGTCGGCGCTCCTCGACGAACAGCCGTTCGAGCAGATTCGTCGTGCGAACGAAGCGGCGATGGGTGACCGGCAATCTCAGGTGCGCGATGCACGCCTCGAAATCGTCCTCGAAACAGGCGAGCGCGCTCGGCAGGAGATCGGCGTCGTCGGCGCGGATGCCGGCCGCCAGTTGGCGGGCAATCGCCCGCGACGGCGCCTGATAGCAGGCGCTGACGCGCGCCTTGGGCCATAGGTCGGTCGGGACCTTCACCGCGAGGTTGCGCATGCGGTGCGCCAGGCAGCGCTGGCGCGCCGAGCGTGGAAAACATTCCTCGATCGCCCGGATGATCCCCGGCGCGCCGTCGGATACGACGAGCAACGGATCGCCGAGCCCGCGGGCGCGCAGATCCTGGAAGAACGCGCGCGCCGTCTCGACGTCCTCCTTGGAGCCCGCCATCAACGCCAACAGGACCTTGCGCCCGTCCTCGCCAATCCCCCAGGCTGCGAGCACGGCCTCACGCCGCTGGCCGGGCCGCAGCCGCTCAGCGATGCCGTCGACGAACAGGTAGACGATGGCGTGCTCGGAAAGATCGCGTTTGCAGAAGTCCTCATATTCGGCCCACAGCCGCTCGGTGATCTCGCTGACTGCCGCCCGCGATAGAAGCCGTCGGCCCGTCTCGTCGGTGAACGCATCCTCGATGTCGCGCGTCGACAGGCCTCGCGCGTAAAGTTCGACCGCCAGCCGCTCAAGTTCGCGCGTGCGCCCCGAAAGCGCCGCCCGCACGCCCGAAACAAAGGGTTCGGGCGTGTCGCGAACCTGCGGCGCCGAATATTCCACCGCGCCCTCCGCGGTCTTCACCTTGCCCGGCCGATAGCCGTTGCGGTAGCCGGCCTTTTCGCCGGCGCCGCGCTCATAACGCTCGCGGCCAAGGACATCGGAGACCTCGCCCTCGAGCGCCTCCTCGACGATCAGGCGCAGCGCCAGGCGGACCAGATCGCTTCGCCCCGCCGCCGTTCCCAAATCTCCGTTCATCAAGGCGCGAAGCTCCTCGCGCGTGCGTTCGGGTGCGGATAGTCTCTCCATCGGGATGCTCCCTGGGGCCTCCGGCGCCAACCGAAAGCCCGTTCTCCTGCTTCTCTTCAGGAAGGGTGCATCCCAACCCCATTTTCCAGCAAGCCTACGCCTTCACCCGTCCTTCGACCGGCGAGCGAGCGTGCGAAGCTCTCCCGCCGAATAGTCTTCTCGCAATCTCACCGCTGATGGCATGATGGCATGGCGCGAATCTCCCGCGCCAATGGAGTCAGAAAACCCGCCCCAAGGGAATCCCCCTGTGAGTCAGTCAGAGGGGCCCTTGGTATAAGTCATAGAAAACGGCTGATCGCGCGCAGAATCGCACCGGGCTGCGCTCGCGGATGCCCTGCGGTTTACGCGCGTCACTCGGCGACCAGGCGTCCGAGGCAACGCGACTTGCATCGCCAGCGGCTCGACAGATCGCTAACTGCCGAGCATGGCTCTCCCCTAGTGGCAGCGCGGCGAGGAGAGTGACTACCATCCCATCGCCGCGCGCTGACGTTACTGTACCGCAGGAAGGCTCGCGGCGGTCGAATTGGCGGCCGGTGGGGGCACTGTGGTGGGCGGATTGTTTAAGCACGTCGGGTGCCCGGACCCGCTCGCGCTGATTCCCGCGCCGCCGCTTGGATTTGGCTTGATATCCAAGATCATGTTATCGGGGGTGGGCGGAATCTCCCACGAACAGGGATGCCGGACCACCCCACCTTGAGCTGGTCCAGGCCGAGCGCGTTGCGGGTTCGCCATGCGATCAGGTGATCAGTGCATGACGTATCGCCGCTGACGCCAAGGCCGCCAACTCTGATGCCGCCTTTATAGACAGCGAGGCCGCCGCCGAAGACATTAATGCCGCCGATCCGCTGGCCGACCATCGGATCCTGCGGTGTGCCGAAGGTTGCGGCGTTTGCGGAAGGAGGGTCAATTGGGCCGATCCCAGGCTGGTCGCCGTAGGCGACGCTGGTGTCGACCGGATTACCAGCTTGCGGCCCGTAGAGGCTTCCGCCCGTTTGCACTGCCGAAAAGAGGTTGGCCGAAGAGAGTGCGAGTCCTCCCCTCTTGCCGAGGTGCCCAGGCTGAAGGAGTTGCCCGTGTTGGCCTTCTGCGCTGAAATCAGACGGCTCCCCGAGCCATTGCTGGGTAAAGTCCCGCGCCGGAGAACGCTACCGAATATACAACCCCGCTCCTGTCGACTGGTCCGCTCCCGATTGTTGGACCGCCGGAAGGTAGAGTTTTCCGGCCTTTGTCACGCCGGCGGGCTGGATGCGCCGGCGGGAGTCATGAGGGAAACCGGGGCTTGTTGCCGATGGCTCCGTGCGGTTGATCCTCGTTGTAGTACTTGCGCCAATTCTCCAACTTTTCCCGGGGCGTCGGCAAGGGTCAGAAACCAGTGCGCGTTCAGGCACTCGGCGCGCAGGCGGCCGTTGAATGCCTCGATGAAGGCATTGTCGGTGGGTTTGCCGGGCCGTGAGAAGTCCAGCGTGACGCCCTTCGCGTAGGCCCAGAGATCGAGGTCCCCGGCTGATAAATTCAGAGCCCTGATCGACCCGGATCGTCTTCGGATAGCCCGTGGATGCACACGCGCCTTCAAGGGCCGTAACCACGTCTTCGGCCCGATAGCTGAACCTTGGATCGATGACGGGCGAGAACCGGCTGAACGTGTCCACGACTGTGAGCACGCGGATCCTCTGACCGGTGGCCAATTGGTCATGGACGAAGTCCATGGCCCAGATCTCGTTGGATGTAGAAGCTGCGCGACGATCTCGCGCAGCTTCGCCTTCACTCTCCTCTTCGGCGTCTTGTTGCGCAGCTGCAGGTCCAATTCGTTGTAAATGCGATGGGTCTTCTTCAAATTGATCTCCCATCCCTCGCGGCGCAAAAGAACATGGACGCGCCGGTAGCCGTAGCGGACGCGTGTCGCGCAAATCTGTTTGATCCGAACTTCGAGACCGGCCTGCTCGCGACGACGGGATTTGTAATGGTAGGTCGAACGATCGAATTCGAGGACGCTGCACGCCCGCCGGATCGACACGCCCCATTCATCACAAACCGCCGTCGCCAGCTCGCGCTTGCGAGCAGGCCTTACAGTTTTCGGCGAATGACGTCCTGAAGCATCTCGCGATCCAGTGACAGGTCCGCCACGATCTTCTTCCGCTTCGCGTTCTCGTCCTCAAGCTGCTTCAGCCGGCGCATCTCAGGCGGCTGCAGGCCCTCGTACTTTTTCTTCCAATTGAAATAGGCCGCCTGACTGATTCCGGCCTTCCGGCAGATGTCGGCGACGGGAACCCCGTCAGCGCCCTGCCGGAGAATGAACGCCCTCTGGGCGTCCGAGAACCGTGACGCTTTCATCGTTTTCCGCTCCTCCCAGCCACGGGAAAATACCGCGGAAAACTCTAACTCTGAACGGCCCAGTTTTCGCGGAGCGGATCACGACTGGTGTGCCCCACATATCGAAGCCGAGGCCGCCGTTGCCGCTTGAGCCGACAGCTTTTTGCAACGCAACTCGAAGCGCCGCATCGTTGTGTAACGTGGCACAATTTCCATTGCCCCCAAAGCTTCCGTCTGCGAGGGCGGGACCTGCAACCGCGCTCAAAATCACACCGACGCAACCTGTGACAAAAATTTTCCAGTAAGCATTTATGCTCTCCATCGTCGCCGTGGAGTGACACATGTCACGCGATCGTATTCCTCTCCCGCGCGCTTACCGCCGTTCGCATTCGCGTCCACAGGAAGCCCAGTGCCCCAGCATCACAACGGGCGAAGATCTGTAGCGCCCCTCCCGGGGGCAAATGTGCCGACCCAAACAGTAGAGAAACGCGGGACGAATGCAAGCGGCCGATTGCGAGGCGAAGATATCTGTCGGCTAAGTTGCTATGCAGATGGACTGCGTTCGACACTGCAAAAGGCAGGACCAATTTTCCATTTGCACGCTAGAGCCGTCGCATCGCTGGAGATACTCGAAGTCGGGCAAACTTAGCGTGCCTTAAGCGCCTGTGCGGGGGCGCAGACGAGTCACATTGTTGATATCAACTTCCAACCGCCCCACACCAAAAGAGAGATGGTCAAAAGGAAAAACACGCTGGCAGTGAAAAGCTCGCGACCGGGATGCAAGGCAGGCGGGAAATCATAACCGTCATCAGTCTTGGTCTCAGCAGCCTCGCTCCCCGCACCAACCGATTGGGATACCTTTTCAGCACGCATAGGACTCGCGTCTGTGTAGGCCATGTCCATCTCCCGCGTCTCAATCCTAAACGATCAAAACGTCAAAAGGTTCCCCACCCTTAATCTAAAGGCCGTTAAAGACCATTGTGGACTTCTTCACGCCAATTTACCGGAGTTCTTTTAGATATTCAAATTAGTAGTTTACTATCTGATCGATCTCATGACAACCAACACATATGTCGAGCTTGAGTGGCCATCGACACCCATCGAGACCAACTTCCTCAACCCAGGAATCCACGATCCTCGCGTATTGTCCGGTGCTTAAATGAGGCGACGAACGAACGCGAACTCGGAAAGAGAAAGCTGTCAGACAGGAGACCCGACAATCTGATCCAGTCGGCCAATGCGGCCCGTGTCGCCTCGTTGATCTCGAACCCACTGGCTTAAAGTCTTTTGCTGCACGACGATCGCTCGCGCAGCAACTCGGTCCCTGTGGCAGACATCTCGAACCTTTCAGCTTGAGCAGATCGCAGGCCCGAAGCTTGCTCTCGATGCTGAGATCGAGCAGGGCCAATTCGCACATTCGGCCGAACACTTGAAGCCGAACACGGATAGCCCAGATCTACCTAAATTTGAGTGGTGTTTTCTGACCGACAAGTTCGCCCTTATTCCAAGGGCTCGAAACAAGTCTAACTCTAAGCTCATCCGTCGCAGGCTCCTCAAAGTTGAAGAGCCCTAGCAGGGTGTTGAAGAAGTCTCTGGCCACGGGAATTTTGATGTGATTCTGCTTTCCGCGCGAAGGTGCGGGGACCAAATCATGCGAGGCGAGGACGAACGGTCGGGGGCGCTGTTCAGTTACGTCGATCTCGAGGCGCGGGTTGGCAAGGATCATCCGCGGCGGACAATTCGCCCGATTGTGAACGAGGCTCTGGCTGCGCTCGCCGGCGATTTTTCGGCGTTGTACTCGCGGATCGGACGGCCGTCGATTCCGCCGGAGAAATTGCTGAGAGCGATGCTCCTGCAAGCGTTCTATTCGATCCGCTCGGAGCGGCAGTTGATGGATCGGCTGGAGTTCGATCTCTTGTTTCGCTGGTTTGTCGGCATCGGCGTCGACGATGCGGCGTGGGATCACTCGACATTTTCCAAGAACCGCGATCGGCGGCTGGAAGGCGACATTGCCGCCAAGCTCTTGAGCGCGGTTCTGGCGCAGCCGCGGATCAAGCGGCTGCTCAGCACGGACCACTTTTCGGTCGACGGCGCGCTGGTCGAAGCTTGGGCGTCGATGAAAAGCTTCAAGCCGAAGGATGGCGACGAACCGCCGGCCAATGCGGGCGGCCGGAACCGGGAGACGGATTTCCACGGCGAGAAGCGATCGAACGACACGCACGCCTCGACCACCGATCCGGATGCGAGGCTCTATCGCAAGGGGCCGGGCGAGGAGGCGAAGCTCTGTTTCATGGGGCATGCGCTGATGGAGAACCGCAACGGCCTTTTGGTCGACGCCTGTCTGACCCAGGCCGACGGACATGCGGAGCGGATTGCGGCGCCGCACCTGATCGAACCGCGCGCCGATCGGCCGCACGCGATCACAGTCGGCGCCGACAAAGCCTACGACGCCGAGGACTTCGTCAACGAGTTGCGCTCGATGAACACGACGCCGCACGTGGCGCAAAACGCAAATGGCCGCTCGTCGGCGATCGACGGCCGCACCGCGCGACACACCGGATACGCCGTCAGCCAGCGCATCCGCAAACGGATCGAGGAAGCCTTCGGCTGGATGAAGACGATCGGCGGGCAGGAGAAGACCAAGTTCCGGGGACGCGATCGCGTCGGTTGGACCTTCACCTTCACGGCTGCGGCCTACAATCTGGCGCGGTTGCCCAAACTGCTGACGACGCCGGCATGAGCGCGCCAGCGAACTGCACACTCGTCGGCCGTTGGCGGATCGTCGAGGCCGACTTTGGGATCGCGATCATCTCGACCTCTGTGGGCCAGCGGCCATCACGATCACCGACCACGGTCGCGGCGAAATCGCCTTCGGCGCTCTCCAGGCCGGCCTCGACATCGAATACAGCCGGTCGTCGGTCGGGTTCACGTGGGAGGGGTTCGACGAAATGGACGAAGTCTCCGGCGACGGCTCTGCCGAACTGCTCGACGACGGCTCCATCGCGATCGAATTCGCCTATCACAACGGCGACGAAGCCCTCCTCAAAGCCAAACGTGAGACTTCTTCAACAGCCTGCTAGAGCAATCGTAGCCATCGACCGCCGTCGCGGCCAACGCTTTCGGCGGCTCGAGGCGCTCGATGGAGCCGGGGCGAGCTGAAAGACCGGTCTCATCGCGTTGCGCGTTGACGCGCTGAGCGAGCCGCAAGTATAGTTTCTCGTCAATGGCCCAATCGATTGACCAAGAGCCTTGCAGGCGCGGCGTAAGCGCGGGTTCGAACGATAGCAAAACAGAGACACCGCCGCGCGCGGCGTCGACAAGACCGGGAGGAAGCTGAGGATGGCGAAGATATTGAGCATATCGACGGCGATCGCAGGCGCGATGTTCGCGCTCGCTCCGTCGTTCGGCGCAGAGGCCGGAGAGTTCGACGGCGTCACGGTAAACATAATGACGCAGACCGGCGCGATCCAGGAGCCGCTGCAGCGGCGCGCGCCCGAATTCGAGAAGCTGACTGGCGCGAAGATCAACGTGATCGCGGTTCCGTTCTCCGACCTTTACCAGAAAGTGCTAACCGACTGGGCGAGCGGCACCAACTCGGTGGACGCTGCGGTGTTCGCGCCGCAGTGGATGGTCGATTATGTTTCAGGCGGTTATCTCGAGGAACTGGGACCACGCATCGCCAAGGACCAGAAGATCAAGTGGGACGAGATTGGTCCGTTCTTCCGCAACTTCTCGGCGACCTACGGCGGCAAGACCTACCTCGTTCCGCTCGATGGCGATTTCCATATGCTCTACTATCGTACGGACGTGCTGGAGAAAGCGGGCCTCAAGCCACCGAAGACCTGGGATGAATATCTCGAAGTCGCCAAGGCGTTGAACGGCAAGGACTTCAACGGCGACGGCACGAAGGGCTACGGCTCTTGCATCGCCAAGAAGCGCAACGCACAGAGCTACTGGTTCGTCACCGACATCACCTCCTCAATGGTCCAGTCGCAGGGGACGAGCCAGGGCACGTTCTTCGACACCAAGGACATGAAGCCCCTCGTCGACAACGAAGGCTTCCGCAAGGCCCTCGATTTCCTGAAAGAGTCGGGCAAGTACGGCCCGCCGGACGAGCTCAATATGGACGTCAGCGACACGCGCCCGCTGTTCGTTTCCGGCAAGTGCGCCCTCAATCTCGATTGGGGCGACGTCGGCGTGCTGGCCATCGACCCCAAGAGCTCGAAGGTGATCGACAAGACCGGCTCGGCGCTCACCCCGGGCTCGAAGGAAGTGGTGAACTGGTCGAGCGGCAAGCTCGAGGCCTGCACCAAGGAGAACTGTCCGAATGCGATCGACGGGGTGAACCATGCGCCCTACGCGGCGTTCGGCGGCTGGAGCGGCGGCATCAACGCGAAGGCCAAGGATAAGGTGAAGGACGCGGCCTACGCGTTCCTGTCTTACCTTTCGCAGCCCGAGCAATCGGACGTCGACGTGACGATCGGCGCCTCCGGCTTCAATCCCTATCGCTCTACGCAGTTCACCTATAACGACATGTGGAAGAAGGCGGGCATGAGCAAGGTCGCCGCAGATTCCTATCTTGGCGCGATCAAGGACAGCCTGGACAGCCCGAACATGGTGCTCGATCTGCGCATCCCGCAGAACCAGAAGTATCAGCAGGTCGTGCTCGACGAGGCGATCGCCCGCTTCCTCGCCGGTGAACTCGACAAGGAGCAGACCGTCAAAGCAGTCGCCGACGGCTGGAACGACCTCAATGAGCAGATCGGCGTCGAGAGCCAGCTGAAGTTCTACAAGGGCACGCTCGGCATACAGCGCTAACGCGCTCGCCTCCTTCCCGGCGCGTCGCGGCGCGCCGGGAAGCCGCTATCCGTCATAAACCCCGTCGTAGAGCAAGAATTGCGCGCCGAGAGCCGGAAACGTCTTAAGGACAAATGACCCTAGCTCAGGCAGCGCCGTCCGAGGTTCAAGCGCGCGAGACCCGCGACGAATGGATCGACCGCCATTCCGGCCGCATCATGGTGCTGCCAGCGGTGATCATCCTGCTCTGCTTTGCGATCTTCCCGCTGATCGTTTCGATCTATCTGTCGCTTTGCCGCTTCGCCCTGGCGGGCGGCAGCTTCACGCTGACCTTCATCGGCTTCTACAACTATAGGCGCCTCCTGTTCGGGGCCCAGCAATATCATCTCGTCGGCACGCTGAAGCCGATCGAAACGTCCGGGTGGATCGCCTTCGCGGTCTATGTCGTGGCTGTCCTCTATTGGCTGGTCCGCTATGTCAGGACGGAATTCACCGTGCTTGGCTTCATCGGCCGGCTCATTTCCATAGCCCTTGCGACCGGTCTCGTGCTGGCGTTTCTCGCGACGCTGCCTCAGAAGGCCTACCAGGGCACGTTGCTCACGACGTGCTTCTACGTCCTCGTGGGCGTCACCGCGCAGTTCATGCTCGGCCTCGGGCTCGCGCTTCTCTGCGCGCAGCCGATCCGCGCACGCAGCTTCTTTCGGGTCGTGTTCTTCATTCCGCTGATGGTGACGCCCGTCGGCGTCGCCTACATGTTCCGGATGCTCGCAGACATGCAGAAGGGCCCGCTCGCGCCCTTGAGCGCGGCGTTCGGCCTCGGCGGATGGTCCTGGGCGGATCAGGCGTGGTCGGCGCGGCTCATGGTTCTGATCGGCGACACCTGGCAGTGGACGCCGTTCATGTTCATCGTGCTGCTTGCGGCGATCGAGAACCAGCCGCGTGACCAGCTTGAGGCGGCCCGGCTCGACGGGGCGAGCGGCTTCCAGCTGTTTCGCGACATCACCTGGCCTGCGATCGCGCCGATCGCGGCGACCGTCGTCCTCATCCGGCTGATCGAGGCGTTCAAGATCATCGACATCCCCAACGTTTTGACCGCGGGCGGCCCCGGCCTAGCGACGGAGTCGATGACTTCTGCATTCCTTCATCGCCTGGCGGACCCAGGACCTCGGCGGCTCCGCGGCGATCGGCTATCTCTTGCTGTTTGTTTCCACGATCACCTGCGTGTCGTTCTTCAACTATGTGGTCCGTTGGACGCGGAGATATCAGTGAGCGACGCCGCCGAATCCCGCGGCCTCATGCGTCGTCTGTTCGAGGCGAAGAGCCTCGAGGAGATGTCGGCGCCGACTAAGATCGTCGTTTACGCCATCCTCGGCTTATGGACGGTCGTCGTCCTCTTTCCCCTCTACTGGGTGGTGGTGACCTCGCTCAAGGTCGAGGTCCAGGTCGACAGCGGTCCCTTCTACATTCCGTTCGTCGACTTCAAGCCGACGCTGGACGCCTGGAACTTCATGCTTTTGCGGAACAACACGCTCGGCCCCTATTTCAACTCGATCGTGGTGACGCTCGCGAGCACGGTGCTGGCGCTCATCATCGGCGCGCTGGCGGCCTACGCGCTCGTGCGCATCCGTTTTGAGGTCAAGCTGGCCGCGATCGTGACCTTCCTCGTGCTTCTGATCGCGGTCATCGTCGCCGTCGCGGCGCTGCATGTGCCTTGGCAGGTCGCAGGCGCGGTCGCGATCGCGCTCTTCCTGCTCGCGCTTGGCACGTTCGTCCGGCGCTTCAAGGCGGCGATCGGCAACAACGACATCGAGTTCTGGATGATCTCGAACCGGATCATGCCGCCGATCGTCGCGGTGTTGCCGATCTATGTGATGTTCCAGCATCTCCAGTTGCTCGATACTCAATTCGCGCTGATTGCGACCTATACCGGCGTCAACCTGCCGATCGTCGTCTGGCTGACCCGCGACTTCTTCGCCGGCGTGCCGCTCGACCTCGAGGAGAGCGCGGAGATCGACGGCGCTTCGAAGTTCCGGGTCTTCTTCACGATTGCGCTGCCGCTCGTGCGCTCAGGGCTAGCTGCAACCTTCATGCTCGTGTTCATCCTGGCCTGGAACGAGTTCCTGCTCGCGCTCTTCCTTACTAACGCGAAGGCTCAGACCATGCCGGTGCTGGTTGCGGCGCAGAACACCACCCGCGGGCCGCAATGGTGGTACATGTCGGTGCTGATCGTCATCATGATCGCGCCGGTCATCGCCATCGCCGCCTTCCTTCAGAAACACATTGCGCGGGGCCTGCTCGTCGGCGCGGTCAAGGGATAGCGCCGATGCGGGTGAGGCTCGAGAATATCTATAAATCTTTTGGGTCGGTGGAGGTGGTCAAGGGTCTCAATCTCGAAGTCCAGGACGGAGAGTTCCTCGTCCTGCTCGGGGCGTCCGGTTCCGGCAAGACGACGGCCCTGCGTATGATCGCGGGCCTCGAAAAGGTCTCGTCCGGGTCCATCCGGATCGGCAATCGCGACGTCACCAACGTGCTGCCGAAGTATCGCGACATCGCGATGGTCTTCCAGTCCTACGCGCTCTATCCGCACATGACCGTGTTCGCCAACATCGCCTATCCGCTGACCGTGCGCCGCCAGCCTAAGCCTGAGGTCGAGGCGGCGGTCAAGGACGTCGCGCGGCAGGTGCAGCTCGATATGCTGCTCGACCGCTATCCCCGGCAGCTCTCGGGCGGCCAGCGCCAGCGCGTGGCGCTCGCCCGCGCGATGATCCGCCGGCCTGCGGCGTTCCTGATGGACGAGCCTTTATCCAATCTCGACGCCAAGCTGCGCGGCTACATGCGCGCCGAGCTCAAACATATGCAGCATCAGCTCGGCATCACCACCCTCTATGTGACGCACGATCAGATCGAGGCGATGACGCTCGCTCATCGCGTGGCGCTGCTCGAGAAAGGCGTGCTGCAGCAGCTCGACACGCCGGCCAATATGTACAATGCGCCCGCCAACCTGTTCGTCGCCGGCTTCATCGGATCGCCGCCGATGAATTTCTTGGACGGCGAGCTTGTCGACGGCCGCTTCTCGGGTCCGGCCGGCAGCTTCGGGACCAACACGCGCGGTTCGCAGCCTCGCGCGGTCGCTGGCGTCCGTCCCGAGGATTGCAAGGTCACGGAGCCGAGCGCGGGCAGGATCGTCGGCGAGGTCTATGCGACTGAGCTTATGGGCGACCACGCGCTCGTCACCTGCCGGGTCGACGGCGGCACGATCACGGTCAAGGCCGACAAGTCCTTCGATCGCCGGGATGGCGCTCCGATCGGGGTCGAGTTCGCCGATGCGAGCGTCCATGTGTTCGACAAGGACACCGGCGACCGCATCCGTTGATCGTATCGGGCCTGTATGGCGCTCGCTCGCCCGAGGCAAAAAGCGCGATCGCCCGGCCGATTGCGGCGGGGGCAAACGTCGGGCACTGTGCCGGATAGGCACAGGGGAGCGAAGCCAGGAAACGCATGTTCGCCTTGACTGCAGATCACCTCGCCGTCCGCGACATGGCGAAATCATTCGCCGACGAGCGCCTCGCCCCCAACGCGCTCAACTGGGACGAGACCGAGCATTTTCCGGCCGACGTTCTGCGCGAGGCGGCGGCGTTGGGCATGGCCGCGATTTACGTCGGCGAGCAGCATGGCGGCAGCGGCATGACCCGCCTCGATGCGGCGCTAATCTTCGAGGCTTTGTCGACCGGTTGCCCATGCATCGCTTCGTTCCTGTCCATCCACAACATGGTCGCCTGGGTCGTTGATGGCTTCGGCTCGCCGGAGCTCAGAGACCGCTATCTGCCCCGCCTGGCCAGCATGAAGTTGATCGCCAGCTATTGCCTGACGGAGCCTGGCGCGGGCTCGGACGCTGCCGCGCTGACCACTCGCGCCCGGCGCGACGGCGACGATTATGTGCTCGACGGCGTCAAGCAGTTCATCTCCGGCGCAGGCGTCAGCGATCTCTATCTCGTCATGGCGCGCACCGGCGAGGGCGGAGCAAGCGGGATTTCCGCGTTCCTCATCGAGAACGGCGCGCCGGGCTTAAGCTTCGGGGCGAAAGAGAAAAAGATGGGATGGCGCGCGCAGCCGACCCGTCAGGTGATCCTCGAGGGCGTGCATGTGGCGGCCGCCAATCGGGTCGGGCCGGAAGGCGTCGGCTTCAAGATCGCGATGGCCGGCCTCGACGGCGGGCGGCTCAACATCGGCGCCTGTTCGATCGGCGGCGGCCAGTCGGCGCTTGACAAGGCGATCGCGTACATGCGCGAGCGCAAAGCGTTCGGCCGCCGCATCGCCGATTTTCAGGCGCTGCAATTCCGCGTCGCCGACATCGCGACTTCGCTGGAGACGGCGCGCTCGATGCTGTGGCGCGCCGCGAGCGCGCTCGACGAGAAGTCGCCCGAAGCGACGCGCCTCTGCGCCATGGCCAAGCAGATCGCGACGGACACGGGCTTCAACGCCGCCAATGACGCGCTGCAATTGTTCGGCGGCTACGGCTATCTCGCCGACTACGGCGTCGAAAAGATCGTGCGCGACCTGCGCGTGCACCAGATCCTCGAGGGCACGAACGAGATCATGCGAGTGATTGTCGCGCGCGGGCTGATCGAGAATTGAAGGGCGTCAACGTCCCGCGCGCGATGCGAGATAAGCGCCGAGCGCGAGCAATCCACCGAAGAACACCCGCCGGAACGTCTGCTCGCTGAAGTGGCCGCGCACGGCTCCGCCAGCCACGGCCAAGAAGCGCAGGCCTGAGCGCGGCGGTTGAGGCGCCCAGGTCTCCAAGGTCAAAAGCGCCGCCTGCCGCGAGCGCGGCGGCAAGCCCGATGGTCGAGACCGTGAAGGACAGGCCGAGCGCCTGGATCATGTCCTCCTTGTCCAGATTGAGCGCCCCGAGATACGGCACGGCGGGGATAACGAACACGCCGGTGGCCGCGGTGACGAGGCCCGTCAGGACGCCAATTAGAGGCCCGAGCCACCACTCGGCCGCGGGCGGAGCAGAAAAGCGCACCGAGGTGAGGCCAAGTCCGGCGTAAAGCATGAGCATGAGGCCAAGCGCGACGGCCGCTTGCCCCGCGTGGCTTCCGCTCAGCAATCCCGTTCCCGCGAGCGTGCCGAGAACCACGCCCATGAGCATTGGCCAAAGCCGGCGCGCCAGCCGCCAGAAACTCGGGCCGGCCGCCAATTGCCAGACATTGGTGATGAAGGACGGCGCGATCAGGAGCGAGGCGGCTTTTGCCGGCGCCATCACCAGGGTCAGCAAGCCCATCGAGACGGTCGGCAGCCCAAGCCCGATCACCCCCTTGACGAAGCCCGCAAGCAGGAACGTAACCGTCGCGACGATCAGGGGAAGAGGTTCAATAGAAGGCATTGGGCCGAGAGTGTCAGTGAGGATCGGCGCCTTTGCGAGGCTCCGCCGAACCGGACGGCCAGCGATCATTCGCCGTAACGCGCGGTCGCCTGCGACGCCGCTCCTTCAAGCGATCAAGCCGGCCCGGGCGCACGCAGGAGTCAGGCAGGGCGCGCCATCGGATAGCCGCGTCCGGCGTAGTCGAAATCCTGCAGTTCCTGGCGCCCGAGGTCGCGCTGGATTGGCGCTGCGCCATAAGCGCGGATCTCCTGAATTCGGAACGACCCTGGCTCGAAGACAAACCAGTCCACGCCGCGCAGCACTCGGCTCTCTTTGTCGAACTAAGTCCACTCCAGCACTCCCTCACGTCGATCAGCGTCAACAAGAACTTTATCGACCGTCCACAGGTGCCCGAGCGCTTGCACTCTCTTCGAGAAATTGGCGCCAACCGTAGATGCGCCCGACCACTTTGCGACGGTCGGAAAGTAATGGACCGCGTCTGAGTTGAAGCACGCAGCGACTCCGTCGGCATCGCCATCGTTGCAAGCCTGAATATAGTTTCTGATGGCCCGCTCAATTCCAGCGGCAACCGTTGATTCGGTCATGATCGGTCCCTCGACGCCTAGCAGGCTGTTGAAGAAGTCTCACGTTTGGCTTTGAGGAGGGCTTCGTCGCCGTTGTGATAGGCGAATTCGATCGCGATGGAGCCGTCGTCGAGCAGTTCGGCAGAGCCGTCGCCGGAGACTTCGTCCATTTCGTCGAACCCCTCCCACGTGAACCCGACCGACGACCGGCTGTATTCGATGTCGAGGCCGGCCTGGAGAGCGCCGAAGGCGATTTCGCCGCGACCGTGGTCGGTGATCGTGATGGCCGCTGGCCCACAGAGGTCGAGATGATCGCGATCCCAAAGTCGGCCTCGACGATCCGCCAACGGCCGACGAGTGTGCAGTTCGCTGGCGCGCTCATGCCGGCGTCGTCAGCAGTTTGGGCAACCGCGCCAGGTTGTAGGCCGCAGCCGTGAAGGTGAAGGTCCATCCGACGCGATCGCGTCCCCGGAACTTGGTCTTCTCCTGCCCGCCGATCGTCTTCATCCAGCCGAAGGCTTCCTCGATCCGTTTGCGGATGCGCTGGCTGACGGCGTATCCGGCGTGTCGCGCGGTGCGGCCGTCGATCGCCGACGAGCGGCCATTTGCGTTCTGCGCCACGTGCGGCGTCGTGTTCATCGAGCGCAACTCGTTGACGAAGTCCTCGGCGTCGTAGGCTTTGTCGGCGCCGACTGTGATCGCGTGCGGCCGATCGGCGCGCGGTTCGATCAGGTGCGGCGCCGCAATCCGCTCCGCGTGGCCGTCGGCCTGGGTCAGACAGGCGTCGACCAAAAGGCCGTTGCGGTTCTCCATCAGCGCATGCCCCATGAAACAGAGCTTCGCCTCCTCGCCCGGCCCCTTGCGATAGAGCCTCGCATCCGGATCGGTGGTCGAGGCGTGCGTGTCGTTCGATCGCTTCTCGCCGTGGAAATCCGTCTCCCGGTTCCGGCCGCCCGCATTGGCCGGCGGTTCGTCGCCATCCTTCGGCTTGAAGCTTTTCATCGACGCCCAAGCTTCGACCAGCGCGCCGTCGACCGAAAAGTGGTCCGTGCTGAGCAGCCGCTTGATCCGCGGCTGCGCCAGAACCGCGCTCAAGAGCTTGGCGGCAATGTCGCCTTCCAGCCGCCGATCGCGGTTCTTGGAAAATGTCGAGTGATCCCACGCCGCATCGTCGACGCCGATGCCGACAAACCAGCGAAACAAGAGATCGAACTCCAGCCGATCCATCAACTGCCGCTCCGAGCGGATCGAATAGAACGCTTGCAGGAGCATCGCTCTCAGCAATTTCTCCGGCGGAATCGACGGCCGTCCGATCCGCGAGTACAACGCCGAAAAATCGCCGGCGAGCGCAGCCAGAGCCTCGTTCACAATCGGGCGAATCGTCCGCCGCGGATGATCCTTGCCAACCCGCGCCTCGAGATCGACGTAACTGAACAGCGCCCCCGACCGTTCGTCCTCGCCTCGCATGATTCGGTCCCCGCACCTTCGCGCGGAAAGCAGAATCACATCAAAATTCCCGTGGCCAGAGACTTCTTCAACACCCTGCTAAGCCTGCACAAGCGAAGAATTCGCACGGGCTAGAAAACACTCGCCAAGAATGCCTATCCTCTTGCACATCCGCATTCGGACACAAAGTGCTAGTTCTCAGACGCCTTGCGCTAGGGTTCTCGCGCGCTGGCGACCCCGGGAGGAACCATGTCGAAAATCGCATTCATCGGCCTTGGCAACATGGGGCTCCCGATGGCGGCAAATCTCGTCAAGGCCGGCCATGCGGTTGCGGGCTTCGATCTCGTCGACGCGGCGAAGACGGCGGCCGCCGCGTCCGGCGTGACGATCGCGCCGAGCGCCCGTCGAGGCCGTCGCCAGCGCCGACACGGTCGTAACCATGCTGCCGGCCGGCAAGCACGTGCTCGCGGCTCATGCCGAGCTCCTTCCCGCGGTGTCGAAGGGCGCGCTCGTCATCGATTGCTCGACCATCGACGTCTTGAGCGCAAGAAAGGCGCACGAGGCAGGCGCCGCCGCGGGCGTGCTGACGCTTGATGCGCCGGTCTGCGGCGGCGTCGGCGGGGCGACCGCCGGCACGCTCACCTTCATGTGCGGCGGCGCGGACGAGGCGTTCGCGCGGGCGAAGCCGATCCTCGAAAACATGGGCAAACGGATCGTCCATTGCGGCGGGGCCGGGGCGGGGCAGGCGGCCAAGATCTGCAACAACATGATCCTGGGCGCGACCATGATCGTGACCTGCGAAGCCTTCGCGCTGGCCGAGAAGCTGGGCCTCAAGGCGCAGGCCTTGTTCGACGTCGCCTCGACCGCCTCGGGCCAATCGTGGTCGCTCACCACCTATTGCCCGGTTCCCGGACCGGTGCCGGCTTCCCCCGCCAATCGCGATTATAAACCCGGATTTGCCGCGGCTCTCATGCTCAAGGATTTGCGGCTGGCGCAGGAGGCGGCCTCGAGCGTCGGGGCCTTAACCCCGCTCGGCGCCGAAGCCGCGCAGCTCTATGCTCTCTATGTCGCGGCCGACCATGGCGGCGACGATTTCTCCGGAATCATCAATTTTTTGCGGGGGGTGTCGAAGAACCCCTAGACCTTTTTCCCTCATGGCATAGTTTTAAGGACGAGACGCGGCGACAGGGCCGATCAACGGGAGGACTGTTCCTCATGCGTGTTTCGATCAAGAAGACCGTAGTTGCGGCCATAGCCGCGCTCGGCATGGCGACGGCGGTCGCCTCGACGCCAGCTCAGGCGCAATGGCATGGCGGCGGCGGCTTTCATGGCGGCGGCTTCCATGGCGGGGGCTTTGGCGGCGGCTTTCACGGCGGCGGCTGGCATGGCGGCGGTTGGGGAGGTGGATGGCATGGCGGCTGGGGCCGGCCTGGATGGGGCGGCGGCGGTTGGGGCTGGCGGCGCGCGGGCTGGGGTGGCGGCTGGGGCGGCGGCTGTTGGAATTGCGGCTGGGGTTGGGGCGGAGGTTGGGGCGGAGGTTGGGGCTGGGGTTGGGATCCAGGTTGGGCGATCGCAGCGGCGACCGTGCCTGTCGGGGTCGCGATCGCTTCGCAGCCCGTCTATGGCGACGGTCCCGGTTGCTGGGTTCGGCGACGAGTTTGGACAGCCGGCGGACACTATCTTGGCCGGCGGTTGGTGAACATCTGCATGTGAACATCGATTTCGCGGCAGGTCACCCGTGCGTCCTGCCGCCACATTCGAGGTAGAGGCGGCCAAAAACCGTAAAATTTGCGCCCACGATCATGAATGTTTGTTCAGCATTTGTTGCGAACACTTGTTCGTGAAGGCTCCGCTAAGCTGTGGCTTAGAAACAAATCTCGCTTTGGCGCCCAAATGACGCGCAGGCGCCAAACCGGGGCCGGAATTCGGAGTCAAGTCTAGGAAACACGCCGAGGCTGAGTCGTTCGCCACGGCGGTCGACAGAGTTGGTCAGGCGGTTTTGCCGCCGGTCCACATGGAGGCGTTGATGACCAGGATTTCGAAGACAATTGTCGCCGGATTGGCGTCGCTGGCGATGGCGGCGGCTGTCGTTCTGCCGACGGCCCCAGCATCGGCCGGCGGCTGGGGCGGCGGTGGTTGGCATGGAGGCGGCTGGCACGGCGGAGGCTGGCATGGCGGCGGTTGGCGCGGCGGCGGCTGGCATGGCGGCTGGGCCGGAGGCCGGAGTTGGCATCCGGGCTATTGGCGCGGCGGCGTCTGGTACGGCGGCTGGTGGGGCCCGGCGATTGCGGCGGGCGTGCTGACGGGCGCGGCTATCGCCAGCTCCCCCTATTGGGGCGGCGGCTATGGCTATGGCGGCGGCTGCTGGCAGGTTCGGCCGACCTATGACGCTTACGGCAATTACCTCGGCCAGCAGTCCGTGAACGTCTGCTGACGGTTGCGCTCTCGCGGTTTAAACAGGGCCTCGCGCAAGCGGGGCCCTTTTCAGGTTTGCGCCGGCGAGAAGACGCCGCCGGTCATCGGCATTGGGACGCCGGTCGTGGTCGGGAAGGAAATTGGCAGCCCGCGCCGCGAACGCAAAGCGCAATAGGCGAAACATTGCGCCTCGATGCTGTCGCCGTCGAAGCGGATCGCCTCGACCGGCTCGACCTTCACTTGCAGCCGTTCGCTGAGCCGGCGCATGAGGCTCGGGTTCCGTCGCCCGCCGCCGCCGACCAGCCAGCGCGCCGGCGCCTGCGGGACATGCTTCAGCGCGGCCGCGGTCGATTCGACCGTGAAGGCGCCGAGCGTCGCCGCGCCATCCGCGTCGCTGAGGCTTTTGACGCAGGCCGCGGCGGCGTTGAAGTGATTGCGGTCGAGCGATTTCGGCGGCGGGCGGTCGAAATAGGGATCGCTCATCAGAGTGGCGAGCGCCTTGGCGTCGACGCGCCCGCTTCCGCCCAGCGCGCCGTTTTCGTCGAACGCCAGCCCGCGTCTTGCAATGAGAAAGTCGTCGATCAGCGCATTGGCCGGGCCGGTGTCGAACGCGATGATCTCTCCTTTCACGCCCAGATAGGTGACGTTGCCGACCCCGCCCCAGTTGAGGATCATCAGCGGCCGCTCGAGGCCCGCCGCCATCGCGGCGTGATAGATGGGCGCCAGCGGCGCGCCTTCGCCGCCAGCGGCGACGTCGGCCGAACGAAAGTCCGAGACCACGTCGATCTTGAGCGCCGCCGCAGCGCGCGCGCCGTCGCACAGCTGCCGCGTCAACCCGACGCGCGGGCGATGCAGGATCGTCTGACCGTGCAGGCCAACGAGCGCGACGCGCTCGCGGCTAACCGAAAATCGCTCGAGAAACGCCTCCACCGCCGCGACATGGGCGTCGGTCACCAGGCGCTCGAGCTCGAGTTGCGGCGCCTGGGCTTCGCTCAAGTCGGCGACCACCGCGCGAAGACGCTGCGCGACCGCGAGCGGGTAGGGGAAGGTCGCCGAGGGTCCGGTCTTGAGCTCAGCCTCGCCGTCGCTTTCGATCAGTGCGACGTCAATTCCGTCCATCGACGTGCCGCTAATGACGCCGATCGCAGTTTCTAGGCCTTGGCTATCGCTCATCGTCTTCGGTCTGACTCGCGCTTTCGCTCTGATTGGCGCCGGGCGTCCACAGCACGTCTGACATGCCGAAGTCGTTGGCGGCGCGCGCGGCGACGAACAGATAATCGGACAGGCGATTGATATAGGCCAGCGCGGCCTCGCCGACTTCCTCGCCCTCGATCGCGGCGAGAGCGACCATGGTTCGCTCCGCCCGCCGGCAGATTGCGCGCGCCTGATGCAAGGCGGCGGCGGCCGCCGCGCCGCCGGGCAGCACGAACGAGCGCAGCGGATGGAGCCTCTCATTAAGCGCGTCGATGGCGTGTTCGAGCGCCTGAACTTGAGACGGCGCGACGCGCAGGACCTCCCCGGGCGCTTCGTGAACCGGGCGCGGCAGGCAGAGGTCGGCGCCGAGATCGAACAGATCGTTCTGGATGCGCGTCAGCGCCGGCTCGATCGCGAGATCGGCCGCGTCGCTCGCATGGCGCACCGCAAGCAGCGCGAGACCGATGGCGCAATTCGTTTCGTCCACATCGCCCATCGCCGCGACGCGCGCGTCGCTCTTCGATCGCCGCGTTCCGTCGCCAAGCCCGGTTTCGCCCTTATCGCCGGTGCGGGTGTAGATGACGTTGAGCCGGACCATGCTTTTCCCGCGCCGGCTGGCACGCATTGCGTCGCCGGCTGATGCCGCTTCGCGTAGCGCGACGAAGCGTTGGCGTCCACTCTGGTTCGAGTTCAACCCACCCTGCGGTCGCGGCCTAGGCTAGGGCTTGCGCAATTCCCGCCTCAGGATCCGTGTCATCTCGGGGCTCACGGCCGGCGCCGACGAAGCCGGCCATGGCGCCCCTGATTTGCTAGATCTCCGCGACTGTCTCCATATCCATGCCGAGCGGGAAGTAGCGGAAGCCGTCACCGGCCGTCGCTACATGTCCAACGCCCGGCCAAGCGAAGTGATAAGCCAGGAGGGGGACGCGGTTGGTAGCCAGCATGCCCAGCATCCGAACGCGACTTTCCGCCGACTGCACTGGATCGGTATCGTAAGCAAAATGCGTGCGCGGATGCTCCAGCAGCAACACCGGATGGTGCGCGAGGTCGCCGACATAGCAAAGTTGATGCCCGCCGGTGTTGATCATGAATATCGAATGGCTGACCGTGTGCCCTGGCGCGGATAAGGCGGTCACCCCCGGCAGTATCTCCTCGTTGTCCTTGTAGAAATGAATGCGGTCCTTGACGGGTAGGAGGTTCTTCCGCGCCTGGTTTAGGAAGTGCGGGCGCGCCGGGTAGTTGGCCGGAATCTTCAAGTCGTCGGTCCAGTAGTTGAAGTCCGGTTCGCCAATGAAATACTGCGCATTCGGAAAGTTTAGACTCCCGTCGGCGGCCACGAGACCGCCGCAATGATCGATATGAGCGTGGCTCATCACTACAGCGTCAACACCATCCGGATCGACTCCTGCCGCATGTAGCGAAGACATCAGCTTGCCAGTCGACTTCCCAAACAAATCATCCACGCCCATTCCGGTATCGAATAAAACGACCCGATCGCCAAAGTTAGCGACGAGTATGTTCTGCTCCAACACGGCCGACGAGGCGGGCAGGAAGTTGTCACGCAACTCGCGGTCGATCTCCTCCTTCGTGATGTTGAGGAAGGAGTTGGCCGGTTTGCCCAGCGGCAGTTGACCGTCTGAGACAATCGTGCATTCGGCGCCGCCAAGATTGAATTGGAAAAAATACGGCGCTTGCGGTAGACCGGTCGGCATCTTCGCAAGGGTCTGCCTGGGTAACGCGAGCGATGCGGCTCCAAGCGCCGCGCTAGTCATTAGCTCACGACGGGTGAGGGCGATCCTAGTGAGGGATTGCATTCAATTCCTCCTGAATGTCTTTTCTTGCGGCGGGCCGCGCGGCCACACCGTGCTCCTCAGTCTACGCTTCGATGAGGGCGATCACAATCCTGTGATGACTTGGGTACGCAGTCCAGAAGTAGAAATTTGAAACCGGGCCGCGCACTGCCGCTTCATGAGCCGGTAATGTGTCGAGCTCGTAAATTGGATAGGTGGGTGGGGTGAACTGACAGCCCAGGTATTAGTCTTACTATAACCCGCCAACGGCTGCCATGAAGCGCCTGCGTCCACTCCGGCTCAATTGACCCTGCGGTCGCGGCCTTTCCAATAGGGCTCGCGCAATTCACGCCTGAGGATTTTTCCGGTGGGTTGCGCGGGATGGCGTCGATGAAATCGACCGACTTCGGCGTCTTGAAATTCGCGATGCGCGCCAGCGCCCAGGCGATGATGTCGGCCGCGTCCTGCGCCGCCCCCGACTTCGAGACGACGATCGCTTTCACCGCCTCGCCCCATGTGTCGTCGGGGACGCCGATCACGGCCGCGTCGGCTATAGCTGGATGACCGAAGAGGGCGTTCTCCACCTCGGCCGGATAGACGTTCTCGCCGCGCGTCACGATCATGTTCTTCACCCGGTCATAGATGAAGACATAGCCGTCCTCGTCCATATAGGCTGCGTCGCCGCTCAGCATCCAGCCGTCGTGGATGGAGGCGGCGGTCGCGTCGGGGCTTGTTCCAATAGCCCTTCATGACAACCGGAGAGCGGATCACCGCTTCCCCGACCTCACCTTGTGGGACTTCCTCGCCGTCGCCGTGACGATCTTGAGCTCGACGCCCGCGAGGCGACGCCGCAGGAGCGCAGCTTGCCCTTCCCGGGATCATGATCGGCGCTGGCGAGGAACGTGCCCGCTCCGCAGATCTCGGTCATGCCATAGACCTGAATCGAACTCGCAGCGAAAGTGGGCGCTCGCGCGCTTGAGCAAATCCTCGGAGATGGGCGAGCGCCGTAGGAGAGCACCCTCATACTGGAGAGGTCAGCGCTCCCGATCCCTGGGGCTTGCATCACATCTGAATGAGCACTGGCGCGAGGAACGCATGATTGACTCGCTCCTTGCCGATCGAGTCGAGAATGAGCTGCGGCGCGGCGTCTCTGAGGATCGCCGAACGCGCGCCGCTCGCCATCGCGAGCAGCGCGACATTGACGCCGGCGACGTGGAAGAACGGCATCGCCGCGAGCACCGTGTCGCCCGCTTCGTAGTTCAGGAGGCCTGAACCGGCCGCGAGCGCGAAGGCAGCGAGATAGCTGCGGTTGGTCAACCGAACCCCTTTGGGGACGCCGGTCGTGCCCGACGTGTAGAGCTGGATCGCGTCGTCCTGCGGGTCCGCCTCGAGCCTGGGGTCCTCCGGCGCCGCGGATTCAATCCATGCATCATACCGCTCGTAGCCTTGGCGGTCGAAGCCGAGCGCGATGCGGCGCGGCTTCGAAGCGAGCAAGGCGATGGCCTCGTCCGCAAGCTCGGCGACGTCCTGGCCGACGAACAGAATCCTGGCGCCGTGTCCTCGAGCAGGCGGGCGATCTCCGGCGCGGCGAGGCGAAAGTTGAACGACGCCAACGCAACGCGCGCCTTGCAGGCGCCCATCAGGCAGGGCAGGAAATGATCGGTGTTCTTACTGAGATAGGCGACCCGCTCCTGCGTCCGGACGCCTGACCCGATCAACGCGCTGGCGACGCGGGACGCCGTGGCGTCGACCTCCGCAAAGGTGGTCGCCCGGCCCTCGAACAAAAGCGCTGCCGCGTTTCCGCGACGGAGCGCCTGCATGCGAGCCACATCCGCCACACTAGCGACGCCGTCGAGCTCGACCATCGCGTTTGCCCCCCAAGGGCGCACGAGCCATTATTTTTGGTCATTATGCGCGTCTGTTCCGGCCGCGCAATCTGTGCGGCCGGGCCGGGCGCGGGGAGCCGCCGCGCTATCGCGTCCGTTGCAGAAAAAGCGGCTTAAGCGACTGAAAAGCTTGCGTCGTGCGCAAAACCGCACGCATCCCGCGGCCGCCGTTCGACGGCGCTTCAGCGCGGCTCAGTCCCGCTTCATCAGCCGTTCGAGATAGTCGCGCTCGTCGACCGGGCGGGCGGGGTCGGCGAGACGGCGGCGCAACTCCTCCATGACGCGGCGCGCGCGCTCGGCGGCGCCCGCCGACTCCCTGAGCGGCCCGTCCTCGCGGCCCTTCTCGCCTTCCGCTCCGCGGCCGAGCGGATCGTCGCCGAGCTGTTCCCCCGGCCGGCTCCTGCGCCCGACATAAGTGCCCTTGCCTCCCTTGCTCTTGCCCTTGCCCTGGCCTTGGCCTTCCATCTGCTTCTGCAGCCCCTGGGCGCCGTCGCGCAGCGCCTCGAGCGCGCGGCCCTGCGCGTCGACCGCCGCGCCCTTGCCGCCCTGCCCGCTCTTGCCCGATTTCGCCCTGACCGCCCTTGAGGTCGCCTTCGGCTTCCTTCATATCGCCTTGCGCGTCGTCGAAGCCCTTCTCGCCCTTCATCCCCAAGCTCTTGAGCTTGCGCTGCAATTCGGCGAGGCGGTCGCGCAGCTCCTGCTGGCGATCGCCGAGCTGCGGTTGGCCTTTATCCGCCTGGTCCTGGTCCTGGTTGTCCGCCTGGTCGGAATCGTTGTCGCTCTGGTCGGGAGGGTTCGAACCATCCTGGTCCGGTTGCCCCTGCAAGTCCTGCTGGTCCGGCGACGATTGATTGCGCCGCGCCCGTTTGCGCGCGCGATCCTTCTGGTCGCTGCGGAAGGTGTCGTCGCGCAAAGCCTGCTGGTCGCGAAGGAGCTTCTCGAGTTCGCCGATCTGCTTGCGCATCTCGCGTTCGCCCGGGCTTTCCTGGCTCGTCCTGCGCGCTGCGCATGTTCTCGAACATCTCCTGCATCTGGTCGAGCATCGCTTGAGCGTCTTCGCGCGAGCCGTTGCGCGCGGTGTCCTCCATCTGGTCGATCAGCTTGTCGAGATCCTGCGCCTGGAGGTTCTGGTCCTCGGGATTGCTGTCGGGCGGCGAGTTGCGCGCCATCTCGCTCATGAAGCGGTTGGCGGCCTCACGCAATTGCTGCATCAGCTTCTTGATTTCCTCGTCGCTCGCGCCGCGCTGAAGCGCTTCGCGCAGCGCCTGCTCGGCGGCGCGCAGGTCGCGCTCGGCTTTCGAGGCGTCGCCGTTCTCGAGCTGCTGCGCCATCGCCCAAAGCAAGGCGGCCACGTCAAGCAGATCAGCGTCGCTGCGCGCGTGCTCGAGCGAGGTCTTGGCCTGCTTGAGACCGAGATAGATATTGGCCGGGGTGTCGAACAATTCCGGCGCGATCGTGAGCCCGCTCAGCGCCATTTCGACCTGCTTTGGCGCATGGTCCGGGTCGAGAATGAGGTTGCGGCGCTGCTCGACGAGCGCGCGGGCGAGTGGATTGCGGAAGATCCGCTGCGGCAGCGTCACTTCGATCGGCGCGCTCTCGCCGGTCTTGCCCGAAATGCTGACCGCGCTGAGGCGTCATCGTCACCTTGGCGCCCGCCCAAGGGTGCTCGGAGAGATCGACAGTCGTGCGCCCGTCGCCGACGCCATTGGCGGTCGGCGGCAGTTGCAGGGCCGCCTGGGGCGGCGGGGCCAGCGTGCGCGGGGCGGGACCTGGGCCTTCATGCGAACGGGCGAAGTCCGCCCGGGCGCTGGCGAGCCCGAACCGGTCCTGAGTGTCGGTAGGCCAACGTCAGCGTGCCGCTGAGGTTGGCGCGCGGGTCCTCGGTCGAGACAATCGTCGGAATGCCAGCCGGGGTGACAGCGAGGACGACGACCGCCACGGGCTTGCCCCCGCGCAAGATCGTCGCCTTGCCGGGCCCATGGATCGTCCACCGCTTCTCGGTCGGAGCGTTTGTGGGCGGCGCCTTGGCGGGCGCCTCGTTTTTCTGCTCTGACGGCGTTATCGCGCCCTCGACGCGCGTCTCGACGACGCTCGGATCGCCGCGCACCACCAGAACCGAATCTTCCGGGACGCTGAGCGTCTGCGGATCGGCGGTCTTGAAGTCGATCACCAGCGGCGGCCGGCCGGCGTAAGGCGGCGGGTCGATCCACGCGTCGATGCGGCTCGCCGCCGCCGCGGCGACAGCCTCATCGCTGCGCCAGTCGAAAGCTGAGGCGAGGCGGCCGTACATCTCCGGGCCCGCCACGACCGCCGCCGCGAAGGCGAGCATCGCCACGGCGAAGCGGAGCGCGTAAGGATCCCGCGTCGCCATGCCGGCGAGGGCGGGGCGACGCGGATCGCGTCGACCTCGCGCTCGAGCCGCGCCCGATGGGCCGCCCAAAGCGCCTGCGTGCCGGGATCGCCGTGGTCGTTGGCGAGAGTGTCGGCGAGCGAGGAGGCGGGACGGTGGCTCGACCTTCGCGTCGCGGTCGAGCCGGGCGAGCACCTCGCGCGCCGCCGGGCGGCGCAATCGCATGAGAGGCGAGAGGGCTAATCCGGCGCCGAGCGCGAACAGGACAACGCCGGCGATGCGGAATGAGCGCGGCGCGAACTGCCAGGCGCCCGCCCATGAGGCGGCGAGAAACAGGATCAGGACGGCGAGCGCGAAGACGAGCGGCGGCCACACGCGCTCGACCAAAAGCACGCGTCGCGCCAGGACCGCGAGCGCCGCGAGCCGCCCGCCGCCGATCGATGGCTTGTCCGAGTCCTTCACCGCCGGGTCCTTCACTACGATGCCGTGATCCTTATTGGCGTGTCAGATTGTGCGCGATTGTCTCAGGCGCAAGTTTCAGGCCAGCGAGCCACGCTCCGCCGATTCCTGGCACCCTAAGCCTCACTTCAACCACGGCGGAAGTGTGTCGAGGCCGATCAATTCCTCATAAGTCCGCCGCGGCCTCACAACAGCGTATTCCGCGCCTTTCACCAGCACTTCGGGAACCAGGAGGCGGGAATTATAGGTTCCGGCCTGCACGGCGCCATAGGCGCCCGCGCTCATGACCGCGATGAGGTCGCCTGGGCCAAGTTCGGGCAGGTCGCGGTCGAGCGCCAGATAATCGCCGCTTTCGCAGACCGGGCCGACCACGTCGCTGCGCATGCAGATGCGCGCCAGGCGCCTCGGCATCTTTCACCGGCAGGATCTCGTGATGCGCGTCATAGAGCGTCGGCCGGACGAGATCGTTCATCGCCGCATCGACGATCACGAAATGCTTGTTCTCGCCCTTCTTGAGGTAAATGACCGAGGCGACCAGCGCGCCGGCATCGCCGACGATCGCTCGGCCTGGCTCCAGACAGCACCTTGCAGCCGAGCGCAGCCGTGCGCTTGGCGACGACCTTGGCGTATTGCTCGGGCGAGGGCGGCGGATTGTTGTCGTTGCGATAAGCAATGCCGAGGCCGCCGCCGAGATCGACATGCTCGATTCGATGCCCGTCGGCTCTCAGCGCCTGCACGAACTCGGCGAGCAGCGCGAACGCGTCGTCGAACGGCTGAAGATCGGTGATCTGCGAGCCGATATGCATGTCGACGCCGTGGATGCTCAAACCCGGCAGGGCGCGGGCGTACGCGTAGACGTCGCGGGCGCGCGAGATCGGCACGCCGAACTTGTTCTCCGACTTTCCGGTCGCGATCTTGGCGTGGGTGCGCGCGATCGACGTCCGGATTGACGCGAATGGCGATCGGCGCGACGGCGCCGCGGCTCGAGGCCACGCGCGACAGCGCCTCGAGTTCCGGCTCCGATTCGACATTGAAGCAGAAGATTTTCTCGTCGAGCCCGAGGTTCATCTCGGCCAGCGTCTTGCCGACTCCGGAGAAGATGATGCGCTCCCCCGGGACGCCGGCCGCCCGCGCGCGTCTCAGCTCCCCCTCGCTGACCACGTCCATGCCCGCGCCGAGCCTGGCCAGTGTCGTCAGCACCGCCTGATTCGAATTGGCCTTCATCGCGTAGGAAACAGCCATGTTCTGGCCGGCGAAGGCGCTCCGAAACGCCTCGAAGCTCCGTTCGATCGCGGCTGCTCGAATAGCAATAGAAGGGCGTTGCCGACGGCGTCCGCGATCGTCGCCAAGGCGACGTCCTCGGCGTGAAGAACGCCGTTGCGATAGGAGAAGGGGCGCATTCGCGGGAGACTAGGCTTATTTCAGCAGGAAATCGAGGAAGAACGGCTGCTTCGGCGGCACAATCGGCGGGATCGACGGCTTGGACAGGACGTTCATATTGGCGGGGCTCGAGCTGGCGGGTTTGGGCGGCGCATTGGGGTCGGGCGGAGGCTCCAACGGCCCATATCGGCCGCAAGCCGCGAGACCGAGCGCGAGCAGAACGGCGAGCGTCTTCAGGCGTGAGGGCCTGACGAAACGATACGAGAAGCGGGCGGCCACGAGCGACTCCGGATGGTCGCCGGCACTATACAGAAACGGCGGGCCGAGGCGAGGCGGCGGCGGCGCGCCCCTTTTCCGAAGCGTCAGGGCCAAGGTCAATCAGACTGGCTCGGTTTCGACCCGCAGCGGAGGCCGGAATCTGGTTCGATCACATGGCCGGTTTCCTGGGCGTGTTCGCGTCGCGGACATACGAGGAGGTCATAAAGCCGGACGAGATGAGGTTCGTCGACCGAAGCAAGGCGCTGCTCATGTTCACCGAGACGGTCCCAATGATCGGTTGATGAGCCTATGACGAATGTGTCACAACGCCAGTCACTCATTCATGAGGACCAAAGCCATGCCCCAGATCGTCACGTTCGCCAAACCCGGCGGACCCAAAGTCCTCGACTGTGTCGAGGCCGAAGCTCCCAATCCGGGGCTAACGAAGTCCGCATCAAAGTCAAGGGCGATCGGCCTCAACCGGGCTGAGTCCATGTGGCGCCTCGACGACTATATCGAACCCCGTCGCGCGATTTCCCGCCGTGCTGGTCATCAAAGGGTATAACCTCTGGCTGACCAGCGGCGACGAGACCCGCCGCAAGGCCGCCGTCGACTATATTACCAAGGGACTCGAGGCAGGCGCCCTCAAGCCGGACATCGATCGAACCTTCACGTTCGGCGAAATGGTCGAGGCCCATCGCTATCTTGAGCGGAATGGCCAGTTCGGCAAAATCGTCGTCACTGTCTGACGACGATCGCCGGCATTCGGCAATCCGCGATTGGAGGGTTTGACATGCCGGGGCGCCCATTCCGGGAATGAGCGCCCGCTGCGAAGATTTGAGGGAAGGCGCCGCCGCCGCTCGGCGAGGGTCAGCCGCGCGGATCGACTTGCGAATGCGGCTCCGAGGGACGGCCGCGCCGCTCGGCCATGAACTGATCGAACTCGGAGCGATCCCTAGCGAAGCGCAGCCGGGCAAGGAAATCCTTGAACTCTTGCTGCTCCTCTTCGAGGCGCTTCAACGTCTCCGCGCGATAGTCGTCGAAGGCGTGGTTGCCGCTCGTCGCGGGGCCGAACCAGTCGCCGCCGCCTCTGAAGCGGTCGGCCTTCGCCCGCACCATTTCCATTTTTTCCTGCAAGTGGGTCAGCTTGCGTTGCCAACGATCCCGACCGTGATCCCTGTCGAACATCGGCGCGTCTCCTATGTAAGATAGATGGCGCCAGTAGCCGAACCTTCCTCGACTGATAAAGAGGGCGAGAAGCAGCAGCCCGATCGGCCACCACCACAGGAACCCCAAAACCGTAAGAATGATAGGCATGGCATCCTCGCGTGTAAATGTAATGAACATTTACTTCACGGCGCGAGCGGCTGTCAAGTCCCTCTGGTGGGTCAGCGCGGCGATTCGGGTCCGCGAGCCTACGCCCTCACGGCCGCGCCGCATTCACCCCGAGCCCGCGCAAATAGACCAGCACCTGCGCCTCCAGAAGTTCCGCCGCAGACATCGGCAACGCGCGTTGCGCGCCATCGGCGCGCCCGAATAGCGAAGCGACGCCATGCGCGATTGCCCAGATATGCAGCGCGACCATCAGGGCCGGCGGGCGGCCTGCCGCGGGCATCGCGGCGCAGATCGCGTCGGCGGCGGCGCGCAACACGGCGAAAGCGCGGTCACCCGCGTCCCGCAGCGGGGGATTGGCTCCGACTGGAACGCCGGCTTCGAACATTGCCGAATAGAACGCGGGCTCAGTGCGAGCGAATTCGAGATAGGCTTGGCCCAGCCGATCCAACGCGGTGAAGGCGTCCGGGCGCCCGCCATCCCAGGCGCGCGCCAACGCGGCCTCGAACTGCTCGAAGCCCCGTAGCGCCACGCTCGCCATCAGCTCGTCGCGGTCGCGAAAATGCCGATAGGGCGCCGCCGGGCTGACGCCTGCGAAGCGGGCGGCCTCCGCGAAAGTAAAACCCGCCGCGCCCTTGCGCGCGATCAACTCGAGCGCCGCGCGGATCAGCGCCTCACGCAAATTACCGTGATGATAACCGCGCGGCGGATCGGGCTCGCCGGGCTTGTCTTTCCGCCAACTCATGTAAGGAGTGCTTACATCATGGCGCCCAAACTGTCGATGCGCCAGGATTTGCGCCCGACGCCGACGCGGCGATCGTTACCGGTCGGTCGCCGCGCAGGGCGGAGAACTGGCCGCGACCCGCCCGTCGGGGCAGCGCATCAAAGTCTCGAACCTGGGCGGCAGCGACGTGAAGCGAACGGAGAGAAGCCCGTCGCTTCCAGGAAGCGCGCCTTCCACCTTGCAATAGGCAGGCTCCGCGACTTTGCCGGCGGCGTCGCCGATGAACTGCATTTTGAGGTCAGAAAGAGCGGGAACCGCCTTGTCCATACGAAGCTCGGCGCGCTTCGAAGACAATTTCGTCAGGGCGCCGTTGATTGCTTCATCGTCGACTCGGCCACCTTCGACGATCGAGCAACGAACAGGAATTGGGGACTTCAAAGGCGCAAGCGCATCGTGCGAGTGCAGAAGCGAAAGCTTGTGGGAGCCGCCGATGCCGTGGACCTCGGCGACAGCAATCGCCTGCTCGACCCCCTTCACTTTCACTTCCATCGGCTTTCCGAGTCGGAGGATGCCGCCGACCTCCCGCCGCGTCGTCTCGGAAATGAGAATTGCCCCCCCGACGTGCAGGCTTGAATACGTTGGGTGAGATTGACGTGGCTTCCGATCACCCCATACTGCATCCGCTCTGGCGCGCCGATATTGCCCGCGACGACCTGTCCTGTGTGCAGCCCGATCCCCATTTCCAGTTCCGGAAGCCCATCGCGCGCATTTGCTTCGTTGATCGAAGCCATGGCGAGTTGCATCTCGACCGCGCAAGCGACCGCGCGCTGCGCGTCATCCTCCTTCCACACAGGGGCGCCGAAAAGTACGAAGATCGCATCGCCGATATATTGCTCAATCGTCCCGCCGTATTTCTTGACGATGGCGACCATGTTCGAAAGATAGCGGTTCAGGAGGGCTACGACCTCCTTGGGGTCGAGGCGCTCGGAGAGCGAGGTGAAACCGCGCAAATCGGCCATCAACATAGTGACCTTGCGCTTCTCGCCGCCAATCTTCAGGCCTCCGGGCGATTCCAACAAAGAGTCGACGACCTCGTCGGTCAGATAGCGCCCGAACGTCCCGCGAATGAAGCGGTTTCGCAACTCGACCTCGGCGGCAAGCCGCGTCAATTCGGCCTCGATCTTCTTGCGATCGGAAATGTCCGCCCAGGAGCCGACCAACTCCTTCGGTTGTCCGTCCTTGTCGCATTTGACGGAGAACGTGTCCTGGACCCAAATGTAGTGGCCGCGGCGATGGCGGAAGCGATACTCGATCGCGCCGCCGCCCTTGCCGACTAGGGTGTCCATGCTCGAGAAGATCGCTGAGGCGTCATCCGGATGGACACGCTTTGACCAGAATTTTGGATCGTCCCGCATTTCCCACGGCGCGTAGCCCATGGTTGTTACCAGATTCTCACTGACGAACGTGCATGCGAAATCGTCGGTGGCCTTGGTCGTGTAAATCACCGCCGGGCTCGCGGCGACGAGGTTTTGCAAGTCGTTCATCAGCGCCATGCGCTCGCCCAGCGCCTGCTCCACCTGCTTGCGGTCGGTGATGTCGGCCCACGAGCCGACGATCTCGTAAGGTTGGCCCGTCTCGTCCGGCACCACCTTGAACGTGTCCTGAATCCAGACGTAGTGGCCGTCGCGATGCCGGAAGCGGTATTCGATCGCGCCGCCTCCCGCGTCGATAAGCGGCGCCATTCGGTCAAAGAGGGTCTTTACGTCGTTCGGATGTAGCCGTTTCAGCCAGAAATCCGGATCTTCGGTCATCTCCCAGCCGGAAAAGCCCATGATTGTTTCGACGTTCTGGCTGACGAACGTGCAGGCGAAATTGCCGGACGCCTTGTTGGTGTACATGATGCCCGGGGTGACGGTGAGAAGGTATTGCAGGCGTCCTCGGGCCTCCCTTAATTCTAACGTGCGCTCCTCGACCCGCTTCTCCAATTCGTCATAGGCCCTCTGAACCGCTTCTTCGGCGCGCTTGCGTTCGCGCAGATCGGTGGCGAACCCGACCGTTCCGATCTCCTGGCCATCGTCGTCAAAAAGCAGCGATGCGGAGATGAGGACCGGAATGGTGCTCCCATCCTTGGCCCAGGCCACGCCTTCGAAACCCGAGACCGTGCCGCCCCGCTTGTGCATCTCGCGCATGACTTCGTGCGCTCCCGCTTCGCCACCATAAAGCAGAGCGACGCTGCGACCGATTACTTCTTCCGCGCGGTAGCCGAGCAATGTCTCGGCCCCCTCGCTGAAAAGCGTCACATTTCCGTTCTTGTCGGTGGCGATAATGCCGTCGGGCGAGCTCTCGATCAGGCGGCTCAGCGAGCGTTTCGTTTCCTGCAGTTCGGCGTTGGCCTCGAGCGCCTGTTGCTCCGCCCGCCGGCGCTCGGAAACATCGGCCCAGGCGCCGACCAGTTCCATCGGCTGTCCATGTTCGTCATTGATGGCCTTGAACGTGTCCTGAATCCATATGTAGCTGCCGTCCGCATGGCGGAAGCGATAAACCAGCGTGCCTCCCCCGCGTTCAATCAGGGGAGGCATCTCCTCAAATACGCGCGGGCCGTCCTCGGGATGAAGACGGTCGGGCCAGCACTTGGGATCGGTAAGCATATCCTCCGGCGCGAAGCCCATGATCGTCCGGATGTTCTCGCTCACGAATGTGCAGGCGAAATCGCCCGAGGCTTGGGTCGAGTAGATGATGGCTGGACTGACGGCGAGCAGGTGCTGCAGGCGCAGCCGCACCCCGCTCAATTCTTCGAGCGTGCGCCTGCGCTCGCGCAGATCGGTGGCGAACCCGACTGTTCCAATCTGCTGGCCGTCGTCGTCAAAAAGCAGCGATGCGGAGATGAGAACGGGGATGGAACTATTGTCCTTCGCCCACAGCAAACTGTCGATCCCGGAAACCGTGCCGCCGCGCTTCTCCAGTTCGCGCAGGACTTCGTTGATGCCCGCCTCGCCGCCGTAGAGCAAAGCGACGCTGCGGCCGATCACCTCTTGGGCGGTATAGCCGAGCAAGGCCTCGGCGCCCTCGTTGAACAGAGTGACGGCGCCGTCCTTGTCCGTGGCGATAATGGCGTTGGGCGAGCTCTCGATCAGGCGGCTGAGCGAGCGTTTCGTCTCGTGCAGTTCGGCGTTCGCCTTGAGCGCCTGTTGCTCCACATGCCGGCGCTCGGAAATGTCGGCCCAGGCGCCAACCAACTCAAGGGGCTCTCCGTTCTCGCCATAGACAACCTTGAACGTATCCTGGATCCAGATGTAGTTGCCGTCGCTGTGGCGGAACCGGTAAACTACGGCGCCCCCGCCGCCTTCGATCAGAGGAGGGAGTTCGGCGAAAACACGTGGGCCATCCTCCGGATGCAGACGTGCTGGCCAGCACTTAGGATCGGTGATCATGCCCTCTGGCGCGAAGCCCATGATCGTGCGGATGTTCTCGCTGACGAACGTGCAGGCGAAATCGCCCGACGCTTTTGTCGAGTAGATGATGGCGGGACTGACGGCGAGCAGGTGTTGAAGACGCTGCCGCTCCGCGCCGAGAACGGCTTGCGCCTCCTCAGGTCGGGCCTTGCGGGAAGCGACACCCCCTTGCTGGCGGCTCAGTTCGGCGACGCCGGCGACGCGTGTCGCAGTCGTAGACTGGCGGCGTTCCACGTTCAAATCCCCAGCTCCTCCACACCCTTTTCCAGTCGCTACATGCGTCCTTCGCGGGCAGGCCGAGGGCATAGCGTGCACGACCCAATCCACGGGAGCCCGCGCTGTCGGCACAGTGCGCGACGGCAATGCGCCCGTCGGCGCATTTCGATTGGGATTGCGGGCCTATCAAGTAAACTTGTCAATACGTAGAACTACCTAATGATTTGCGCTGGCTATTCATGGTCTGTAGTTGTCCAAGGTCGTGCTCTCCTCCCAATTCGAATGCCCACTTTGAATCAGCGCCCCGAGGAGGCGGTAAGACAGCGGTAAGACAGTTGTCGTTCCGGCGTTACGGCTGGCACCGCAGCAACCCGGGGACCTCGCGGGGCATGAGCCTTTCAGTTTATGTGACGGGCCTCCTGACGGGCCTCAGTTTGATTGTCGCCATCGGCGCGCAGAACGCCTTTGTCCTGCGCCAGGGCCTGCTAGCTAGGCGAGCATGTGCTTGCGGTCGCTTTCGCGTGCAGCCTGTCGAACGCGGCGCTGATCGCGCTCGGCGTGACCAGCTTCCGGCAGATCGCGGTCATGGCGCCCTGGTTTCTCCCGGCCATGCGCTATGGCGGCGCCGCGTTCCTGATCTGGTACGGGGCGCGCAATCTCTATTCCGCCCTGCGCTCGTCCGAAGCGCTCATGGCCGGAGACGCGCGTTCCTCAAGCCTTGCGCAGACTTTGTCGATGTGCCTCGCGCTGACCTGGCTCAACCCGCACGTCTATCTCGACACACTCATGCTGCTCGGCGCGATCTCGACCCGGTTTCCCGGTCAGGAGGCGTCGTTCGCCTCTGGAGCGATGGCCGGTTCGTTCCTCTTTTTCTTCTCGCTCGGCTATGGCGCGAAATAGTTGCGCCCGATCGTCCTGGCGCGTGCTCGAGGCGCTCATCGCCGTCACGATGGGAACGATCGCGTTGAAGCTGATTATCGGATTGTGAGGGTTGGGTAGACGGCGCGTTTCCGAGGGAGCGCGAGCGCCTTCAGGCGCGCGCTCAGCGAAACGATACGAGAGTTGAGCGGCCAAGAGCGACTCCGGATGATCACCGGCGCCACAGACAAACAGGAGGCAGGGGCGAGGCGGCGCCAGCTCCCGTGCAAAGATTAGGGTCAGCGCCAATCAGACTGATTTCTTTGCGACCCTGAGCGGCCGTTCGCGGTTGGCCCTATTAACTGGCGGTGTGCACCAGATTGCGGACGTAGGCGGAACGAGACGGGCTGCGCCAAGAGCGGGGATGCCTCTACCCGCTGCTGACGCGAGACCCCGAAGAGCCTCTCAATGTTGCGATGGCTCCGTAGGGCCCTTGCTGGCTTCGTCGGCGGCGTCGCCGACAGGAGCCCGTCGAGCATTTATCACCACTGGTCCTCGTGAACGACAGGAGAAAGCGCTCGAAGGACCGAATTAGCCTCATTCTCACCAAGTGATCATGATCCCGCCGGTCCCGCCGATCGAGTTATCGCCAGAGCCAAACTGGCCCTCGAAGGTCCCGAAGATCGCGGCGTTTTTCGTCAGCTTCAATTTCGCGCCGACGCTTGTCACCGCAGCGTCCCGCGGCGGCTGCGCGCCTTGGATGACGAAATCGAATCCCGGGGCCGCGATGAACGCGCTTTCCGTCGAGCGCGTGGGGTTAGATTCGTGCTTCCAGGCGGCGCGCGCCCAGAGGTCGAGCCCCATCGCGTTGGGAAGATCTCTCTTTCCTTCCAGCTGTATGCCCACGAAACTTGGCAGCGACGTTGTCGTGCGGGCGCCCTCGGACAAGCCGATCGTGCTCGGAAGCCCCTGGTTGTTTTCTGTAAAGCCGCTCGTCCTCAGCGAAGAGAACTCGAGCCCGAGGAAAGGCGTCGCGGTAAGCAATCCGTAGCGGGCATTATACCCGACCTCGCCATAGGCGCTGAGGGCGTTAGCATCGAAGCTCGCGTTGGGCTTCTCCAGGAACCCTGGGACGAAATATGGGCCGCCGATGAAGTTCGAGGCCGGCAAAACAACACCCGGAATCGAGGAGAAGCGCGATTCGTCGTCGTTGAACCTATCGTACGAGAGGATCCCCGAGGCATAGAAGTTCAGGTTACGCCATGCGCCGTAGACCGCGGCGTGATAGGCGTCGACTGTGCCGGAGGTGGCCCGGTCCTGAACAGAGAAGCTCGATGCGCCGCCGCCCGCGGCGAAGCCGAGCAGGAAGTTCGGGTTGATCTGGTAATCGAGCCCCGCGCCGAAGCCGGACACTCGGCCGGTGACTGAGGCTGAGCCCACGTTTGCGTCGCCAGTCCAATTGGCGCTCCCGCCGTATCCGGTTCCCCAAATGCGCCAGGTCCGCGTGCCTGCGCAGGACGGCGTCGCCGCTTCGCCCTTGCGGGTTGGTAGCGACCGAGGCGGCGTCGCGTACACCGTCGTGCCCGTCGGGTCATCGGCGCAGGTGTCTTGTATCCATCGCTGCATCTGGGTGTTGGCCGTCGAGAGGAACATGTCGGTCGCGTCGAACGCTGTCTGCTCGGAGGCTGACACCCCTTCGCCGGAGAGCGAATCATAGGCTGCCCCCAAGGTGGCGACGTTTGGCAGATAGAACAGATTGGTCGCAATCGGACGGAATGCGGGCGAGAGCTGCGCTGTCTGGATTGCATTGACCGCGTAGCCGACAGTGTGCTGGTTCTGGGTCAATCCCGCGGGGGAATAGTCGACAGCGTATTTGAGCGCGATGTCTTGCAAGTCAGGATAGATCAACGAGTAATTGATGACCGCGGTATCGAACGCGGTGAGCGTCAATCCTGAGTTGGTCACGCCACCCTGCGCGTGCAGGATTGTCTCCGTGTGCGTTCCCGGCGTCGCAAAAGCTGGCGCCGTCAGAGGATTGACGAGATTGAGGAAGACGTTGCCGGCGATGTTCGCTGTTCCCGTGACGTTGATCAGATCGGTCGACGGCTCGAGATCGACATCAAGTCCGTAGACGCCCGTCGCGGTCTGAATGAGGTTCCCGGTGATGTTGGTCGTGTAGACGTTCTGATAGCCGCCCGGCGACAGCAGTCCTTCGTTGGTGAGCGTGTCGAATGGCGCGGCGAGGGGACCGAGCCAGACTGCCGAACCGGAGTTGAAGACGCCGACGGGCTTGTTGTCGATGCCGTTCTTGCCGGCAGCCAAGTCGACGGAGCCGTCGATGCGTCCGGAGTTGACGATCGAGTCGTCGCCGAGACCGCCACTGACAACGAAGCCGGAAATCCCGCCCACGGTGGTGAGGAAGCCGTTGTTGACGAGCGTGTTTGCAGACCCGCCGATGAGCCGGACTGCATTGGCGGGCTCGTCGCCGTTTCCGAGCGTTCCGCCCGAGCCAAGGCCGCCGATGACAGAGGCGCCCGTTCCCACGGAGACGTTGATGGCGCCGCCAAGTCCTGTCGCGTCGGTCGACGCCGCAACGGCCCCGGTCGAGTCCGCGCCCAAGGCGAGGATGTTCGCGGAAACATTGACCGCGACCGCGCCGGCCGATCCGGTTCCGCCGGCGCTCCCGGCAAAGGAACCGACAGCCGGGAGAAGCGTGGCGAATTCGCCGGCGCCCACGAGGCCGCCGCCGCCGCCAACGGATTGCGCAATCACGCCGTGGGCGCCTGCGCCGCTTGTCTGCACGGCGCCCTGAACGTTCACTGTGACGGTTCCCCCGCTCCCTGCGCCGGCGGCGCCGAGGACGTTCGGTGAGAGGAGCGATCCGGCGGAGGAGAAAGCATTGAAGAAGCCGCCGCCGCCGCCAATCGATTGGGCGAGAATGGCATGCGCTCCCGCCCCGTTCGTCGTGATTGCGCCCTGGGAAGTGATCATCACGGCCGCGCCGCTTCCGCCGCCGCCTCCACTCGCGCCCAAGGTCACTGGACCGGCGGCGGAAACGCCAAATGCCTGTGCGGTTCCACCGCCGCCGCCGATCGACTGCGCCACGATACCGACAGCGCCAGCGCCTGTCGTCAGGATCCCGCTCTGATTGGTCAACGTGACGGCCGAGCCGGCGCCGCTCACGCCCGCCGCGCCGAGATCGACTGCCGTCAAGGGCGGATTCTGGGCGCCGCCGCTGACGAAGCCGGCAAGTCCGCCGCCGCCTCCGATCGCCTGCGCAACCAGCGCGTCCGACAGCACGCCTGTCGTCGTGATCGAGCCGGTTCCGATCGTCCAGGTCGAGCTGTTCGAAGGATCCGCGCTTGCCCCGGCGCCGCCGGTCGAGCCAAGCTGGAAGGAGACGCCTGACGCGTTGACGCCGCCTGCCGCCGTAAGCGCGCCAAATCCGCCGCCGCCGCCTATCGTCTGCGCCACCACACCGGGCGCGAACCGTCCGAAGGTCGAGATTTGGCCGCCGCTCGAGAAGATGAGAGCGCCGCCCGGGTCTGAGCCCCCTTCCGAGCCGCCGAGCGTGACTGAGATCGGCCCGGCCGAGCCCATCACGACGCCCAGCGCATAGAGGGCGCTTCCTCCGCCCCCGCCGATTGATTGAGCGAGCAGGCCGACGGCGGCGTCGCCGCTAGCGATTTCGGACCCGCCGCCGGTCGAGACGGACGCTCCCGTATCGTTGACAATCGCCGCGCCGCCCTTGCCGCCGCCCGTCGTGCTGCCGCCGAGGACAATCGACAGCGGCCCGGCTGCGGTGAAAGTTGCATCGCCCGTGACGCCCGAAGTCCCGCCCCCGCCGCCGACGGACTGCGCCGCGAAACCGATCGCGCCCGCGCCCATCGTCGTCACCATGTTGGCGTTTTGAACGTTCAGCGGATTTCCGTCGCCGGCGATCGAACCGGAGGCTCCGACCACCTGCGAGACGCCTATGGACCCGACCGTCAACGGGTCCGGCACGATCAGCGAACCATTGCCGCCGCCGCCGCCGATCGCTTGCGCCAGAAGCCCGTAGGACAGATCGCCCATCGTGCCGATCGACCCCCCTGACACGTTCACGACCACATTGCCGTTCGCGCCCTGCGTTCCGTTCATGCTGCCGCCGATCTGGAGCGCAGACCCGTCGAGCGAACCGTCTTGCGCCGCGATGGCAAAAGAGCCGCTGCCGCCGCCGCCGCCGATCGACTGCGCCACCACGGCGACCGAGCCGGCGCCGAGCGTCTCGATCGAACCCGTGCTTGTGACCGTGACATTGCCGCCGTCGCCGCCCTTGCCTGCGCCGCCGACAGTGTTCTTAAGCTCGCCGCCGCCGGTGAAATTCAGCGCGCCGCTGAAACCGGCGTCGCCGCCGCCCCCGCCGATCGATTGCGCATAGACGCCAACCGAGCCCGCCCCTTTCAGAATTATGGTCCCGGTATTGGTGACAGTGACGTCGCCGCCGGCGCCGCCGCCCGCGCCCGTGCCGCCCACAGAGGACGTCGCGCCGCCCGAGCTGGAAAAGGCGCCCGATACGCTGAAGCCGCCCGACCCGCCGCCGCCGCCGACCGACTGCGCATAAACGCCATGCGAGAGCGCGCCGTCCGTCTCGATCGTCCCATCGTTGTGAACGGTGACGAGGCCTCCGTTGCTCGCCACGCCTCCTGCGCCGCCGACGCTTTGAGAAATGCTCGAGCCGCCCGTGCTGCCGGAGGCTGAGATCGAGAAAGCGCCGGCGCCGCCGCCGCCGCCGATCGACTGAGCCATGATGCCGGTCGAGTTTGCCTCGAATGTATGGATGATCGCGCCGGCGTGATTGGCGACCGTCACCTGGCCCGCCGCACCCCCGCCGCCGCCCGCGCCGCCGCCAACACTGTTGCTGGCCGCGCCGCTTGTGGAGAAGCCGGCGCCGACCGCAAATCCACCCGCACCGCCGCCTCCGCCCACAGATTGAGCAAGAATGCCGACGCTCGAGACGCCAAGGGCGTTGATCGAGTTAAAGTTGTCGACCGCGACCGTCGACGCCGCGCCTCCGCCTCCGCCTGCGCCGCCCCCGACCGTCGACTTGGCGTCGCCGCCGAGGCTCACGCCCGCGCCGATCGCGAATCCGCCTGACCCGCCGCCGCCGCCGATGGATTGCGCCACGATGCCGTAGGACATGGCGCCATTCGTGAGGACCGTTCCGCCCAACGCGTTTGTGACGCTGACCGCGCCGCCTGCACCGCCGCCCCCGCCTGCGCCGCCGACGGAGGAATTGTCTCCCGCGCCCGAGGTGGAGAAGGAGCCCGCAACGCTGAAGCCGCCGTTGCCGCCGCCGCCGCCGACCGACTGCGCGAAAATGCCTTTGGACAGACCGCCGTCCGTCTCGATGGCTCCCGCGTTCTCAACCGTCACGGCGCCGCCGTTGCTAGCCGTCCCGCCTGCGCCGCCGATGCTCTCCGAAGCGCTATTGGCGCTGGTCGAGACCGCCGCAGACAGCGAGAAGCCGCCGTTGCCGCCGCCGCCGCCGATCGATTGGGCGAGAATGCCGGTCGAATTCGCTTGCACTGTATGAACGGTCGAACCCTCGTGATTGGTGACGGTGACGTTGCCCGCTGCGCCGCCGCCTCCGCCCGCGCCGCCACCCACGGAGTTGCTCGCCGCGCCGCTCGTGGAAAATGCGGCTCCGCCCGCAAAACCGCCCGTGCCTCCGCCGCCGCCCACGGACTGGGCGAGGATGCCGATGCTGGAGATACCGAGAACATTGACGGAGTTTAAGTTGTCGACGGTGACCGTCGACGCGGCGCCTCCGGCGCCTCCTGCCCCGCCGCCAACGGTTGACTTGGCGTCGCCCCCGAGACTCACGCCCGCCCCGAGGGCGAAGCCGCCCGCGCCTCCGCCTCCGCCGACCGATTGCGCGACTATGCCGTCGGACATTGCTCCGTTCGTGAGAACGGTTCCGGCCATTCCGTTCGACACGCTGACCATGCCACCGGCGCCGCCGCCGGCGCCTGAGCCGCCGACCGACGAGTTGTCGCCGCCGCCCGAGGACGAGATTGCGCCAGCCACGCTGAAGCCGCCATTGCCGCCGCCGCCGCCAACTGACTGCGCGAACACGCCTTTCGAGAGGGCGCCGTCCGTCTGCACAGCGCCCTCGTTGTCGACTTTAACGACGCCGCCATTGCTCGCGACGCCTCCCGCGCCGCCTACGCCCTGCGCGGCGCCGTCGCCCCCCGTCGAGCCCGCAGCGGAGATCGAGAAGGCGCCATTGCCTCCGCCGCCCCCGATCGATTGGGCGAGGATGCCAGTCGAGTTCGCCTGTCCTGTATGGACCGCCGCTCCCGCATGATTGGTGACCGTTACGTCACCGGCTGCGCCACCGCCGCCTCCCGCGCCGCCGCCGACTGTGTTGTCGGCCTTGCCGCTTGTCGTGAAGCTAAGCCCGCCGGCAAATCCGCCAGCGCCGCCGCCGCCGCCAACGGATTGAGCCAGAATCCCGACGCTCGACACCCCCATCGCGTTGATCGAGTCGAAATTGTCGACAGTCACGCTCGACGCCGAGCCGCCGCCACCGCCCGCGCCGCCGCCCACCGTCGATTTGGCATCGCCGCCAAGGCTCGCGGCGGCGCCGATCGAGAAGCCGCCGTTGCCGCCGCCGCCGCCAACCGACTGAGCAATCACGCCATAGGCCATCGCGCCGTCGGTGACGATCGTCCCGCCAGTGTTGTTCGTCACGATGACCGCGCCTCCGTTGCCGGCGGATCCGCCAGCCCCGCCCGTGCTCTGGCTTTCAGCGTCCGCCTGCGTCGAGCCTCCGGCGGTGATCGCGAAAGCGCCGTTGCCGCCTCCGCCGCCGACCGATTGGGCAAGAATTCCAATCCCCTGATCGCCGGCGGCGGTGATCTTCGCTGAGTTCGTGACGTTCACTTCATCGCCATTGCCGGCGCCGCCGCCTTGACCGCCGGTGGCGTTGCTGACCGACTTCCCGCCCGCGCTGATCGCAAGGCTGCCCGCGAAGCCGCCGGCGCCGCCTCCGCCGCCCACCGACTGCGCGAAAAGGCCGATCGAACCCGCGCCGTTGACGGAAATCGCTCCCGAATTGTTGACCGTGACGGTGCTAGCGTTGCCGCCGCCGCTTCCCGTGCCGCCGGTCGTGTTGGTCGTAGCCGCATCCTTCAGGCTGAAGGAAGCCCCCACCGCAAACCCGCCATTGCCCCCGCCGCCACCGATTGATTGCGCGATCAGGCCATCCGAGAGCAGGCCCCAAGTGGTGATCGTCCCCTCATTTGTGACGTTCACGGCGCCGCCCTGGCCGCCGCCGGATCCATTGCCGCCGACCGTGTTGCTCGAGCCCGACGCGTCTGACCCTGTGCCGACGCCCGCACCGATCGAGAAGCCGCCATTGCCGCCGCCGCCGCCGACCGACTGAGCGAGTATGCCAGCCGCGTTGTCTCCGTAGGTAGTGATGGCGCTGCCAAGCGCCGTGTCGACGGTCACCAGCTTGCCATCCGAGCCCGTGCCGCCGGCGCCGCCGGTCGAATTGGTCGCCGCCGCGCCGCCGTTGGAGAACGACAAAGCGCCGGAGAAGCCGCCGTTGCCGCCGCCGCCGCCAATCGATTGCGCGAGGATGCCGGCCGAGCCTTCCCCGCTAACGGCGCCCTCGTATTGGCCACCCACGAAGTTGCCGACCCCGGTCACAATCTCGCCGCCGCTCTGCACGGTCACGTTGCCAGCGAAATTGCCGGTTCCGGCGCCGCCGCCAGTCGAATTCGCGTTAACCGCCTTGTTGATGGAGCCAGAGCCCGAGACGCTGAAGCCGCCATTGCCGCCGCCGCCGCCGATCGACTGCGCCAAAATGCCGTCGGACATGTCCCCCTGGGTGACGAGGAAACTTGTCGAATTCGTCGTACAATTGTTCGTGCAATTGTTCACGACCATGACGTCGCCGGCGGTATTGCCGTTGCCGCCGGCCCCGCCGGTGCTCGTCGCCTCAGCCGCGCCGCTCTTCGAGAAGGTTCCCGCAACCGAGAAGCCGCCGTTGCCGCCCCCGCCGCCAACAGACTGCGCGAGAATGCCATCGGAATTGTTTCCGCCGGTGAAGATGTTGCCCGTATTGGTGACGCCGACGGTGTTGCCCGAGCCGGCGTTGCTGCCCGACCCGCCGACGCTCTCGGCCTTGGAATCATCGTTGATGCTGAGCGCCCCGGCGACTGAGAATCCGCCGTTGCCGCCGCCGCCGCCGATCGATTGCGCGAGAATGCCGTCGGAGCCGGCGCCGAGCGTGTAAATCGAGTATCCGGGCATAGACGAGCTCGCCGAACTCGATGCGTTGACGGTCACTGTTCCGGCGTTGTCGGCCGAGCCGCCGTTGCCGCCGACGCTGTTGATGTCGGCGCCGCCCTTGTAGGAAAGCGACGCGCCGACGGAGAAACCGCCGTTGCCGCCGCCGCCGCCGACCGACTGAGCCAGGATGCCGTACGACAGCGCGCCGTTGGTCACGATCGTGCCGGTGCTGGAGACCGAGACGTTCCCGCCGGTTCCGCCGGAGCCGCCGTTGCCGCCCACGGTCTTCGGCGAAATCGGGGATACGACGGAGTTGTAGGAGCCGGAGACGAGCAGGGAGAAGCCGCCATTCCCCCCGCCCCCGCCGATGCTCTGGGCCACGATGCCGCTCGAATTCGCCTTCGGCGTCGCGAATGACCCGTTGACGACGCCGGTCGTGATGTTGCCGACGCTCTCTACGTCGACCTTGCCGGCCGCATTGCCGGTCCCGCCGTTTCCGCCCATGCTTCGCGCGGCGCCGACGCCGCCGTTCTGCAGGGTGAGCGCGCCGCTGAAGCCGCCGTTTCCGCCCGAACCGCCGATCGACTGCGCGAGAATGCCGTCGGAGGAGAGGCCGGTGGTCGAAATGTCCCCGGTGCTGCCGACATGGGCGTCGCCCGCGACATTGGTCGTGCCGCCGGCGCCGCCGATCGAGACGCCGACGTTCGCCGATTCCTGGGAGGTCGTCACAGTGGCCGCGACCGCGAACCCGCCGTTCCCCCCGCCGCCAGCAACCGATTCGGCGAAGATGCCGTTGGACTGGTCGCCTTCGGTCATGATCGTCCCGAACGAGTCGACCGACGCCCTGCCGGAGGAATTGCCGGTGCCCCCGGCGCCGGCCAGAGACACGCTGAGGGCGCCGTATTGGGCTCCGTTTGCAGAGACCGTGAAGCCGCCATTGCCGCCGCCGCCGCCGATCGACTCTGCGGCGACGCCATTCGACTGCGAACCGGTCGTCATGATGTTGTTGTAGCTCGTGACCGTCGCGTCCAGCGCGGCGCCGCCGCCCGCGCCCGAGCCTCCGATCGAGGCGCCCAGCGCCGCGCCTTCCGAGACGTTTGCAGTGATCGCAAAGCCGCCATTGCCGCCGCCGCCGCCGATGGACTGCGCCAGAATGCCGTTTGCGCTTTGACCTGTCGTCAAGAGCGTGATCACGCCGACGGTCGGAACCGTCTCAAATCCCACACCGTAGCTGTTGACGGTGGCGGACCCCGCCGCCCCACCGCCGGCGCCCGAACCGCCAACCGCGGCGCTAAGGCTGCCGACGCCGAGACCGAGCGCGCCCGAAATGGCGAAGCCGCCGTTGCCGCCGCCGCCGCCGAGCGACTGCGCGAGGATGCCATTGGCGCTGTCGCCTCCGGTCGATATCCAGCCGAAGCTATTGACCGAGACGGTGCTCGCCGACCCACCGCCTGCGCCTTTGCCTCCGACGCCGACGGACGCGGCGAATTCCGATCCCCCGGACGCGGCGATGGCGAAGCCGCCGTTGCCGCCGCCGCCGCCGATCGACTGAGCGGAAATGCCGTTCGATTCGAAGCCCTCAGTCAGAATATTGTTGTAGCTGGTCACGCTTGCGGTGGATGCGTTGCTCCCCACGGCCGCGTTGCCGCCGACCGAAACGCCGAGACCCGCGCCCCCGAGGCCGATCCCCGCGCCGATCGCGAAGCCGCCGTTGCCGCCACCCCCGCCAAGGGACTGGGCGAGAATGCCGTTCGACATTTTGCCGTCGGTCTCGATGGTCGCGTAGGGCTGGCTCGGCAGGACTCCAACGCCATATGGGGGCACGACATCGAATCCGACCCCATAACTGTTGACGGTCGCTGAGCCCGCGCCGCCGCCCGCCCCGCCAAGCCCGCCAACCCCAACGCCCAAGCCCGCCGTCCCGAGGGAGATGGCGCCCGCGACAGAGAAGCCGCCGTTGCCGCCGCCCCCCCCGATCGACTGCGCGGCGATGCCGTCCGAACTCACGCCTTGCGTGTGAACCGTTCCGGTGCTCGTCACCAGCACATCTGAGGCGTTGCCCGCCGTACCGCCCTTACCGCCAACCGAAACCGCCGCAGCCGCTCCGATGTCCTCGAAGGAACCCGACACCGCGACGGCGACGCTGAAGCCGCCGTTTCCGCCGCCGCCGCCGACGGATTGCGCCAGGATGCCGTCCGAATTGCCGAAGACCGTGGAGACGTTTCCGTTGTTGGTCACCTGCACAGCGCCGGCGGATCCCCCACCGCCGCCGGTGCCGCCGACGGCCACTCCGACGCCGACGACGCCCCCGACCGAGACCGAACCGGAAAAGCCGCCGTTTCCTCCGTCGCCGCCGATCGACTGCGCGAGAATGCCATAGGCGTTGTTCTGGGTCCCGCCCGCGGAGGCGCCGGCGCCCGTCGTCAGGTTTCCGGTCGAGTTCACCAGCACGACCGGCGCGCTCGACGAAGACACCGAGCTGCCGCCGGCGCCCGCGCCGCCGCCGACCCCGACGCTGACGCTGCCCGCGGTCCCAAGCGAAGCTCCAATCGTCGAGCCGCCATTGCCGCCGCCGCCGCCGAGCGACTGAGCAATGATCGCGCTTGCCTGGTTCCCCGAGGTTGTGACGTCGCCGTTGTTGGTCAGGCTGACGTTCGAGGCATCGCCCCCGCCCGCGCCCCCGCCGCCGACCGAGACCGCCACGGCCGCGCCGCTGAGCGCGAGCGACCCGGCGCCGGCAAAGCCGCCGTTGCCCCCCCCGCCGCCGACGGATTGGGCGAACAGGCCGTTCGAATCGTCGCCATGCGTGCCGATCTCGCCCTGGCTCGTCAGCGTCGCGGAGCCCGCGCTGTTGCCCGTCCCGCCCGTCCCGCCGATCGCGACCGCGCCGCCGAACGAGCCCGTGGTCGCCGAGAACGCGATGCTCATGCCGCCGTTGCCGCCGCTGCCCCCGACGGACTGGACGAGCATGCCGTCGGAGAAATTGCCGGCAGTCGTGATGGCGCCGACGCTGTTGGCCGTCGCCGAAGACGCCGTTCCGCCCGCGCCGCCGCTTCCGCCAAGCGTCACTGCGACGGCGCCGCCTTCGACGACCGAGCCGCCGAGCGACCCTGCCCACCCGCCGTTGCCGCCGCCCCCGCCGATCGACTGTGAGACGATGCCGGACGAGAAATCGCCGAGGGTCAGGATGTTGTTGGCGAAGGGACGGTCAAAGCCGCTGTTGACGGTCGCGGCCTCGCCGTTCCCGCCGCCGCTGCCCGAGCCGCCGACCGCAACGCCGACGCCGACTGCGCCGCCGATCGCCCCGGTCGCGGCGAAACCGCCATTGCCGCCGCCGCCGCCCAGCGACTGCGCAACGATGCCGGACGAGTTGGCGCCCCGGGTGACCAGCGTCCAGCCTGATCCATAGACGCCGCTGGGATCTGACAGACTCTGACCGCCGCCGTCGGCGTTGACGGTCGCGCTCATGGCGTTCTGACCCGAGCCGCCGCTGCCGCCAACGCCGACCGACGCCGCCCCAGCGATTCCGACGCCGGCCGCAACCGCAAAGCCGCCGTTGCCGCCGCCGCCGCCGATAGATTGGGCGAGGATGCCGATTGAGTTGCCGCCAAGAGTTCTCGACCGCCCCAGAGCTGTCCACGCTCGCCGTGCCGGCCAAGCCTCCCATCATGCCCTTTCCGCCGACACCGACATTCACCGTGCCAACGCCGACGCCGGCCGCAACCGCAAAGCCGCCGTTGCCGCCGCCGCCGCCGATCGACTGAGACGCGATCGCAACCGAATTCTGTTCCATCGTCTCGATATTACCGATGCTCGTGACGCTGACGTTTCCTGCGCCGCCGCCGGGTCCACCGCCACCGCCGACCCCGACGCTGACCGCGCCGATGGCCGCCGAGGCGCCAACCGAGAAGCCTCCATTGCCGCCGCCGCCGCCCAGCGACTGCGCGGCGATGCCATAGGAATCCGCCCCCTCGGTCGTGATGTCACTCAAGTTCGAAACCGCGACGCCAGAAGCGCCGCCACCGCCGCCGCCGCTGCCGCCGACGCTGGTGGAGATCGACGCGCCCAATGCGACGCTTGCGGCCACGGAGAATCCGCCGTTGCCCCCGCCGCCGCCGATCGATTGGGCCAGAATGCCGTCGGAGCTTGTCCCGTTGGTGATCAACGCGCCTTTGGTGTCGACCTCAACCGTGCCCGCGCCGCCTCCAGCGCCGCCATTGCCTGCGACGCCAAAAGCAGCGCTGAATGCGGTTCCCCCGGCAGCCGCGACCGCGAAGCCGCCGTTGCCGCCGCCGCCGCCGATCGACTGGGCGATGATGGCCGACGATGCGTCCCCGGCCGTCTGAATGGTGTAAGCGTCCTGGGCGGAGTCGCGCAGCACTTGCACGTTATTGCCGGATCCGGCCATCCCGCCCTTGCCGCCGATCGCGACCGCCGCGCCAACTCCGACTGCGACCGAACCGCCGCCATTGCCGCCGCCGCCGCCTATCGATTGCGCGAGAATGCCCGGAGAATCGTTCGCCGAGCCGGTGCAGTTATTGCTGCCCGCGTTGTATGCCGTGCAGATGTTGCCGCCGTTGGTCACCGCGACCGTTCCGCCGTTGGCGCCGGATCCGCCGCTGCCGCCATAGGAGAAGACGCCAGTGGAGCTGCCGCCGTTGCCACCGCCGCCGCCGATCGACTGCGCCAGGATGCCGCCGCCGCTTTTCCCGGCACTCTGGAGAGTCCCCTGATTGATGACCGAGACGGATCCCCCGGTCGTCGTTCCGGAACCGTTCCCGCCGAACGCGAAAAGACCGCCCGCGTTAGATCCGTTGCCGCCGCCACCGCCGATCGACTGCGCCTCGATCGCAATCGAGTTCTGCCCTAGCACCGTGATCGTCGCGGTGCCGCCGTTTGTGACGCTGACAGTTCCGCCGCCGCCGCCGCCCGCACCGCTTGAGCCAAGTGCGATGCCCCCGGTGGCATTGCCCGCATTGCCGCCGCCGCCGCCGATCGACTGGGCGAGAATGCCCATGGCAGTGTCGCCGCTGGTCGTGATCGACCCGGCCGCAGCGACGGCTACAGTTCCGCCGTTGCCGCCCGTACTGCCGCCGCCACCGCCGGAATAGAACAGGCCGAAGCCGCCGTTGCCGCTGCCTCCACCGCCTCCCACGCTCGTCGCCATAATGCCGTTTGCGGAATTTCCCTGAGTCGAGATCGTCGTCCCGGCCGCAGTACTGACTTGGGCCTCGCCGGCCTGACCCGCATTGTTTCCTGGGCCGCCGATGGAATAGATAAAGGTAATGCCGCCGTTCCCGCCGGCGCCGCCATTGCCGCCCTGGCTGACGGACGTAACGCCATTGTTTCCATCGCCCAAGGTGCTAATCGAACCGCCCGCGAAGTTCGCTATCGCCTCCCCGCCGAAGCCGCCTTCGCCGCCCTGCCCGCCGCCGGCAAAAGTGGAGCCGCCGCCTGTGCCGCCTCCGCCGCCGACCGACTGCGCCAGGATCCCGCCCTGGTTTACGTTGAGGGCCTGGCCGGTGAAGGTGACGGTCACATTTCCGCCGTCGACGCCGTTGCCACCAGTGCCGCCATCGGTAAAAACGCTGTGCCCGCCAGTGCCGCCTTGTGACCCGACAGAGATGCCAACGACCGCGACAGGCGGGTTGACGTTGCCCGCATTGGAGCCGCCAACGGTCACCGGGCCGCTCGTTGGCGCGGCGACTTTGACAGCCACTGTCGGGCCAGAGTTTCCGGTCGGACCGCCTCCAGGTTGCGTTGTCTGGTTCGAAACACAGGTTGTCCCGCTGGGCGCCCCGCTATTTACGGTACAAGTTGGAGGCTGAACGCCATTGTTGATAGTGCAATTGGTTTGATCAGAAGTTGAGCACGAGTAGCTGCCCACGCCGGCGGTGCCGGCGCTTGGCTGCGTTCCAGTTCCACGCAGGCTGGCCTGACTGGGGCCAGTGGTGACGTTGTTGATCTCGAGATCGTTGACGCCCGAAGACGTATCGAAGTTCCGGGGTCCAGGAATATTGCCGGTGCAAGTCTCGACGTTGCCGCTCTGCGAACATTGCGCCACCGCCGGGGAGGTGCTGAACACGCCGAGGGCTGAGGTGCACCCGCACGCGACAATAAGGACATGGATGAGTGAGCGGAGGGCGCGCGCCGCGGGGAAAAGGGATTGCCCAAGCCTAGCCGGCCCGCATTGGCGGAGGGCATTGTCCCCGTCGAGCCGGCCGCTTGAGACGGTCCTGGACATTGTGTTTTCCCCTCGAAAACCAAATGATGCGCGAGTTACGCGCAATCCCTACTTTTCCTGCCGTCTGAAATAGGCCTCGAGCGCCTGGTCGAAGCCACGCAGCGAGAACTCGACCGAAGCCGGTTTCCCCGAGGCGTCGACCAGAGTCAGTTGTCCCTGCGTCTTCCCCAACGTCTGTAATTTATCCTTCGTCACTTCCGTCTGCGCGACGCAGCCTCCCTGCATGCAGGATCGAAAGGGAAGGCTCAGTTCGCTCGCGCCGGCGCCCGCGCTGATCTTCGCGGGCGACGCCGTCGCGATATTGACGGGCACGACTGCGATCAGCTGAAGCGGCTTGTCCTTCGCCGGCCGCACGACCGCAATTCGTGCAAAGGCGGCGGATTGACCCCGCAAGACGATTGACGTGTTAACCTCGCACGAGCGTTCGCCTGCACCGCCAGAGGCCGTGCAGACGATCGACCAGTCGCCGAACGTCTCTACGGTGCGGTCGGGCGCCGGCGCTGGCGCCGCCACGGCTTCGGGCTGCTTCTTCCTTGGCTCGCCCTGGTCGGCAGTCGGCCGTTCCTGCGCGCTCGCGGCCGACGCGACAATGAGCGTAGCCACGATCGCGACAATCCGCATAGGCCCTTCCAGCGTGTGATTCGGTCCAATTGTGTTAGAGGAAGGGCGAAAGTCGCGCAATTCGGCGCCTATTGTACAGGAAGATATTAACTGAAATAAATCTATCTGTGGCGATGCAGTCACACCTTCACGTTCCGAAGGGTTTTCCGGTCAGCGACAGATCGAGGGCAACGTGATTGGATAGCTGTCCGCTTCGAAAAGCGGGGACGCGCCTTGGTCCCGACTTCTCAAAGCGGTGTGTTGCAGTTAAGACTTAATCTGACAGTTGGTGTCATAGCTGAGGCGGAAGCGGAGGCCGGGCGCGGAGTGGTCGGGGTTCGCAGCGCCCGGCCTCGGCGTTTCGCAAGGACACCGACGATGACCAAGGAACAGAAGATCATCCGCGCCAAGGTAGGGCTGCTGGAGTTGGCCAGGCAACTCGGCAACGTCAGCCAGGCCTGCAAAATGATGGGCTACTCGCGCGACAGTTTCTATCGCTTCAGGGAGCTTTACGACGCCGGCGGCGAATTGGCGCGGCAAGAGCTGACGCGGCGCAAACCGATCCTGAAGAACCGCACGCCGCCCGAGGTTGAGGCGATCATCGAGGCGATCATCGTCGAGCTTTCGCTGGACCGGCCGGCTTATGGCCAAATCCGCATCGCCAACGAGCTTTGCAAAGCTCGGCCTCGCCTTCATAGCCATACCTATCCGATGTGCAAAACATCGGAAAACCCGTGATAATATCACGGCGCTATAGACGCTCGCAGGACGCCATCGGAGCATTATACGGGGGGCAAAACCCTCCAGCGACGAGCGCAAACGCTGAGCACGAGCGACTGAGGGCGTCTTAAATGGCGTCGGAGCCGCTTACGGGTGGCGCTCCCGCAGGGCACGGCGCTAGCCGGCGCGCGTCACGCCTAACCCCTTGCCGACTCGGTCTCATCGCCGGGCGAATGCACTATGGCGGAAAATTAAGAAATATATTCACTTTTTTAGAAACAACGGTTATCATCAGCAAATCGGCGCTGGACTTGGGCTTTTTTGGATCGGGAAGCGATCCGAGAATCGCGCGAAACAAAATGGCGGTCAACCCATTGAAAACAAACAATCCCGCGAAACCGTGATTCGGCGCTAATAATGATTTCAATAACTTACGGCCGGGGGGGGGCGAAACGAATCGTTTCGCCCAGCGAAAGATTCGCTTCGCTTTGACGGCTGTTGGCCTCCTCGAGGCCGGAAACGAAACGAAGCGGAAAGCCCCACGGAGCGATGCGCAGCATCCCTTAGCGATGAATGTGCGGACGCGAGCGCGTTACGCGCATAACGCGATTTTCCCGCACTGAAGTCCTTGGGCAGCGGCGATGCGTTACGACGGTAACGCAACTCACCTAAGTTGAAATCGTTCTGTAGCGCCGCGCCATTACGCCTCTTGCAGACCACCAGAACAAATTCAGCCCATGTCTAGAAGGAATCCAGGTCATGATGACCATGCAAAACACCAAATCTACTCTTTCACTTGGCGCCAGGCTGCTAACGGTCGGGGCCTTGCTTGCCCTTTTTATGGCGGCTTGGCTGTTCTCCTAAGATATCGTCCTCGCAGGACGAGCCGGCTCGCTACGGCGACTGGCTGGGGCGAGCTCAATCAGCCTGCGTTCGGCGGCGATGAAGACCGCGCCCCACCCCGGTTATCGATGCGTGAACACGGCGCTCCTGCATGTACGAGCACCGCGGCGGCGCGCCGAGCGCGGCCAGCCCGGCGGTGAATTGCTCCTCGGCTTCCGATCGGCCGAGGACGCCGAGGCGGACAAAACCCTCGCCGAGGCGCGCTCGCTCCTCAAGCCGCAGAGCGCGGCGTGGGAGCTCGAGCTTGCAAAGCGGGTCATGGCGACGATGGCGCCGGCGTAAGCCTCGTCGCAGCTGGAATCACGCTTCAGGACGCAACCCTGCTCCAGGGAGACTTGAACATGAAAAAGCAAGCCCTCACCACGATCGAGCTCGAGGCGCTCGCCCCGTCGACTTTGACCGCGCCCAACGAGCGGCGGGCGCCGGTCTCGCTTGATGGCGGAGACTATCCTTCTGAGCCGGAGACCCGTGGGCGCCCGGCGCTGCGCTGGTTTGTCCAAACCTTGGCTTTCGCCGGCGCCAGCATGGCCGGGGTTTATATTGGCGCCTGGCTCGACCTCCCTATGTCCCCGGAAACCAAAACAGAGGAAGACGGGCCGGACAGCATGATCTGAACGACAGCTTTGCGGCAGAGCGCACGTCAGCGAAGGAGCAAGGTCCAGGCCGGAATCAACTCTGGAATGCCCGCGAGGCGAAGCGGGATCTCGAAGATCATGCCGAGCGTCCCCTTAGGAGCTGACGAGCGACCGCTTCAGGTCAGTAGCCTTCCACCTGCCGTGCGAACACATATCCAACGCCTCGCTCGGTCTGGATGATCTGCGGTGCGCTCGGATCGTGCTCCAGTTTGCGGCGAAGGCGGAGAATCTGCACGTCGATGCTCCGATCGAATACGTCTTCGTGGATTCGGGTCGCCTGCAGAAGGTGCTCTCGGCTAAGCGGCCGCCGCGGGGCGTTAAGGAAGGCGACAAGCAGCCCGTATTCGCCTTTGGTCAACGCAACGTCCGCGCCATTCGGATCGGTAAGCCTTCGGGTGCGAAGATTGAGCTGCCAGCCGGAAAACCGATAGCCACCGCGTTCTGGCTCGCGCGCCGGTGAGGCGCGAACCCTCTCCAGCCGCCGAATGATCGCGCGCACCCGCGCCAGAAGCTCGCGCAGGTTGAAAGGCTTTGTCATGTAGTCGTCGGCGCCGAGTTCAAGACCGACGACCCGGTCGATCTCATCCCGGCGGTGGCCGGTGATTATAATCACCGGCACGTCAAAACTCGACCGGAGCTCCCGCAGCGCGTCGAGCCCATCCTCGAGTCCGAGCCGGAGATCCAGGATCACGACGTTAACTTCCTGCGCGGAAAGCTGGCGGAGCATCTCCTCGCGACCGGAGGCCAGCAGCGTCTGGATGTTATTGTCGGCGAAGTAGTCTAAGATCATTGTTTGCAGGGTGGGATCGTCGTCGACGACGAGCACCGTCGCCTGACGATCACCGCCGCTTTGCTGGGGGTCACTGGATGGTGAATTGGCCATGCCGGCCTCGAACCATAACCTGCGACTGACGGTGATCGCCCCCAGAGCCAGCCGCAATATAGCGCGCCTGATCCTGGTCGTCCTGGCGCTTTGCGCCGCGGGGAGGTCGATTGCCCAGGCGCCGGCGCCTCAGCCCCGCGCCGAGCAAGAGCCGATCACGCCGATCCCACCTCCACCAGCCCAGGCCCCGCGCCAGGTGGCGCTCGGCGATCGCCTGTTCCATGACGTGCGTCTTTCGCATGACAACACCCGCAGTTGCAATTCTTGTCATGACACCTCGACAAACGGCGCGAGCGCCAGCCCGAACGCAGCGCCGGACGCGGTTGGATTGAACATCCCAACCGTGTTCAACGCCGCGCTGAACTTCCGCCTGAACTGGGAGGGCGACCTTCGGACGCTTGAAAGCCAAGTCGAGCAAACCCTGAACAAGCCCCAGATTATGGGGGCGGGCGGTGTGGAGGAAGCGTTGCGCAAACTACGGGCCGATCCGGATGTCGCCCGTCAGTTCCGCGAAGCCTATGGCCGCGAGGCCGATGTCGCGGGACTCCTCGGCGCCATCGCGGCCTATGAGCGGACCCTCCTCACACCCGGGAGCCGATTTGATCGATGGCTCGAAGGCGACGTCAACGCGATCAACGCTGAGGAGTTTGCTGGGTATCAGTTGTTCAAGTCGCTCGGTTGCGTCTCTTGCCATCAAGGGGTGAATGTCGGCGGGAACATGTATCAGCGCCATGGCGTGTTTCACCCGCTCGCCTCTCCCAAGCCCGAGATCGTTCGCGTCCCGAGCTTGCGGAACGTCGCAGTCACGCCGCCATATTTTCACGACGGAAGCGCGGCTACCCTGTCGAAGGCGGTCCACGCGATGGGTTATGCGCAGCTTGACCGAACGTTGACCGACGAGCAGACGGAGGCCATCGTCGCCTTCCTCAACACTCTGACCGGGACTTATCTCGGCAAGCCTGTCAGTCCGGCAGGCCAACTGCGGCGCAGCGATGCGCCTCAGTGAGATCGCCGCCGGCGTCGGCGTGGTGTGTCTGCTCACGCTTCTGACTTGGCTATTGGTGCGCGGCATCGCAACTGACGCGCCCGTCTATTCGACGACGCTGCGGATCTTCGACGATTTTGCGCTCGCCGAGGCTTCGCTGGACCGCGACGTATTGCAGGCTCGGGCCGGGTTGCTCAGGAACTATGACCCGCTCGTGCGCTCGTCGGAGCAGATTGACGCGGCGGTCTCGCAACTTCGCACGCAGGTCATGTCAGACGGGCTGGACACAGGGCCCGTCGATCGCCTGGCCGCCGCAACCAAAATTGAGGAGAAATTGACCGAACGTTTCAAGAGCGACAATGCGCTCTTGCGCAACTCGCTTTCCTACGTCGTTCACCTGAGCACAAGCCCAGGAATCAACGATCCGAATTTTCGGCTCGGAGCACTGGCGACGGCCATTCTCCAACTCACTCTCGACTCCTCAGCGCGCGCGCAACAGGCCGTCGAAGAGCGTCTTCTCGAGCTTACGTTGCAGGCCCCGGGCGAGGCGGACCAGGGAACTGCTCAGGCTCTCATTTCTCACGCTCGCCTGCTCAAAATTCTTCTGCCTTCGGTCGACGATACGCTCAGGGGGTTGTTCGCCGTTCAGACCGGACCGCCTTTGGAGGAGACGCGGGCGCAGTTCGCACGCTTGCACATCGCCTCGGAATCCTCGGCGCAACGGTTTCGCCTGCTCCTCTATGCGACGTCCGTTCTACTTGCGCTCGCGCTCATCGATCTCGGAAGACGGCTCAGGGCCCGAGCGGTCGCGCTGCGAAAGCGGGCGGTGTTCGAGCATCTGATCGCGGAGCAATCGGCGCGCCTGATCAATTGCCCGCCTGCCGAGACCAAGGCGCGGCTCGAGCAGGCCTTGGCGGAATTTGGCAGGACGATAGAGGCTGATCGGGTCTATGTCGTGCTCAGCGAAGACCCTATCCGGGTCTATTCTTGGTCCGAGGATCACGCGCCCTACCCCCCCGGATGGCCGGAGAGGGCTCTCTCGCTGCCGGGCAAGTTCAAGCAGGTCGGGCTCGGCGTAATCACCGCGCCCGACGTCGCGCGCCTTCCTCCCGGCGGCGCAAGGAAGACCCTCCTCGGCTTCGAGGTTCGCGCGTGGGCCTGCGTCGTGTTGCAGCAAGCGGGCTATGATCAATGCATCCTCGGGTTCGACAGGCTTCGGCCGGCTCGCGGCCTTTATTTCCCACTCTCCGCGGTGCGCCTCGCCGGAGATATGATCGCCAACGCTCTCGAGCGCGAAAAGCGCGAACGCGAAAATGTCAAACTGACCGCCCGGCTCGAGCGGGCGCTGCGCATGCAAATGGTCGGCCAACTCGCCAGCGGAATCGCCCACAACTTCAACAACATCGTCTCCGCCATCGTTGGCTACTCGGAAATGGCCAGCTCTGAGCTGGAACCGGGCGGGAAGGCGGCGCGGCGTATTGCTGAGATCGAGAAGGCCGCGGAACGCGGGCGGGACTTGGTCGACAGCATTCTCACTTTCGGACGCAGGTCGGATTCCCGCTCCTCTCTCTTCACGATCACGGAATTGCTGAGCGAGACGTCCTCACTCCTGCGAGCATCGGTGCCGCCCAGCGTCGAGTTGGTCGTCGCGCGCGCGCCTGGAGATCTTGCGGTATTCGGCGAGCGGGCGCAGTTGCAGCAGGTCATTGTCAATCTGTGCAGGAACGCGGGCCAGGCAATGGGGGGATCCGGACGCATCGATCTCTCGGCGGACCTGCAGCATCTTATGACCACGCGCCTCTTCAGTAGCGGAGAACTTGAGCCGGGCTCCTATGCTCGCATCGCCGTCAGCGATGCTGGCCCAGGCTTTGGAGAAGACGTCGCCAAGCGCCTGTTCGAGCCTTTCTTCACGACGCGCCCGGCAGGAACCGGGCTTGGCCTCGCGACGGTGCGCAAGATCGTTCGCGATCACGACGGCGCAATCGATGTTGCGAGCGCCCCAGGGAAAGGGAGCCGCTTCGAGATCTGGCTACCCGCCGCCAACACCGACGCATCAGCGACGGCAGGGCGGGAGCCGGCCGCGCCGCCTCCACTTGGCGAGGGCGAAACCGTGCTCCTCGTTCACGACAACCGCGACAGTCTGCTCGGTGACGAGGAAATTCTGGCGGCGATCGGATATGAGCCGATCGGATTCAATGGTCCGGCCGACGCGATCGCCGCGATCCGGGAGGCGCCGGGCCGCTTTGACGCCGTCTTGATCAGCACGACCTCGATTGGCGACGCCCTCGATCTGGCGCGCACGCTTCACGCCATTAGTCCGAGACGGCCGATCCTCCTTGCGAGATCTGCGCTCGATATAGGCGTCGACGCGCTCGTTCAGGCAGGGGTCGCGGATCTCGTGCGTCGGCCGCTCGTCGGCTCTGAACTCGCATCGGTGCTTTCTCGCTGTCTTGCCTCAGCGAAGACATCTGGCGCGCAACACATCGCTATGTAAGCCGGAAAATCCAGACGAATGTGCTGACTTCGACGTTGGATCGGCGCCGCGATCTCGTGCCGAGGCGCTCGGACATATCGCAGGCCAGTTGAGCGAAAGCTCGCGCGGCGTCTTGCCGTCCGCCGCAGCGTTACAGACGTAACGCAATATCCAATCCCTGAAATTCTTCCGTAGCCCGGCTCGCCCATTTTGCTGACCGTTCGGCTGGCTTCGCAGTCGGCCGGACCTTGCGCCGAAGGGCGCCGCGTCCATCGGGAAACCCACGGATGCGCGCCTGGTCGGCAATCAGAGGACCGATATCATGAACATTCTTATCGCTTCTACGCCCGCCACCGGCCATATCAATCCGCTGCTCGCGATCACGCGTATCCTGCTCGCCGAAGGCCACGAGATCGCCTTCCTGACCGGCAGTGTGTTCCGCGATCGCATTGAGAATAGCGGAGCGAAATTTGTTTCGCTTCAGGGCCGGGCAGATTTCGATGGGCGGGATATTCTCTCGGTGGCGCCCGAACTGAAGGACATCCCGCCCGGACTCGAATGGTTACGAGTTGCCATCGAACGGTTCTTCCTCGATCGACTTGCGGCGCAGCACCAGGGCCTGCTAGACGCGGTGCAGGACTGTCAGGCTGACGTCATCGTTGGCGACGACATGTTCTTTGGCGTGCTGCCGATGCTGCTCGGATCGCGATCAGAGCGCCCCCCCGTCGTTCTCTGCGGCACATCGTTTCTGCATTTGGCGCGGGAAGACGGCGCGCCAAACTTCCTTGGCCTGCCGCCTGCGACAACCGAGGAGCAACGGCGGCAGTACGCCGACGTTGCGCGAGAGTTTCACGAAGCCGTTGATCAACCGGCGCTGCTTCGTCTGAACAAGGAGTTGAACAGCTTGGGTGTTGGCCCACTGTCAGTTCCGCTTTTCCATTCGGTCGTCGAATTCGCCGACGCCTACGTGCAGTTGTCGGTGTCGCGCTTCGAATATCCGCGCCAGATCCCACCCTCGGTGCATTTCGTCGGCACGCCTCCGATCATCCCCGGTCAGGCTCCGCTGCCGCCCTGGGCGCGTGACCTTGATGGTTCGCGCAAGGTCGTGTTGGTGACACAGGGCACGGTGGCCAATCACAATTTTGGGTTATTGATCGGACCGACGCTCGCCGCGCTTGCTGACGAGCCTGACGTGCTGGTCGTGGCGACGACGGGCGGACGCCCGGTTGAGGCCATTCCCGGCGCCGTCCCGTCCAACGCGCGGGTCGCCAGCTTTCTGCCGTTCGAATGGTTGCTGCCCCGGGTCGACGTGCTCGTCACCAATGGCGGCTATGGCAGCGTCAACCAGGCCATGAGCTTCGGAATTCCGCTAGTCACCGCCGGGATGACCGAGGACAAGGCCGACGTCAACGCACGCGTGGCGTGGTCCGGCGTCGGCGTCAATCTCGCAACCAACGAGCCGACGCAAGAAGCGCTCCGCGCCGCCGTCCGCAGCGTGCTCGATCGACCCGCCTACCGCATGCGCGCGTCGCAAATGGCTGACGAGTTCGCCCGCATCGACACCCGATCCGAGATTCTCTCGATCATCAAGCAGGCGGTTGTCAATCAAAGGGCGGCGTTGTGGGCGGAGAGGATTGCGACAAGCGGGCCCCGCCGCTCTGTTCGCCAGCGGTGATCTGATCGCAGCTCGCAGCCAAGGAGGGGAGGTCGCGCTCCGCTCCTTCGCAGCAATATCCAAAACATTCGAAGATTCGCGCCATGCAAATTCAACCGCGCTCTTTTGCCTTCACGCTGCTGCTCGGCTTTCTCGCCGCCGTGCCGTATTCCGGCATCGATATCAATTTGCCGGCGCTCGCGGCGACTGGCGCTACGCTCGGCGCGAGCCCCTCGGAAGTCGGCCTGACGATGAGCGCCTTCATGCTCAGCCTCGCTGTGGCGCCGCTCATCTACGGACCCATTTCCGACCGATTTGGCCGCAAACCCGTGGTCGTGTTCGGCGTCGCGCTGTTTTTGGTTGCGAGCCTCGCCTGCGCGGTCGCACAGTCGCTGCCAGCGCTGCTGATTTACCGCTTCGTTCAGGGCGTCGGCGCCGCCAGCACTGCGATGACGTTCGCCATTATTCGCGACTTGTTCAGCGAAACGAGCGCGCGCGCCAAGATCGCCAATGTCGTGGTCGCTATCAATGTGGTGACCGCGCCAACCGCCGGCGCCCCGCTGCTGGCGATCGGAGGCTGGCGGTCGATCTATGCGATCCAGGCAGCGATCGGCGCCCTTCTCTTGGTCGCTGTGGCGCTCGGATTTGCTGAGAGCGCGGGGATCGATCGCGCCAATCGCCTGGCGCCAGAGGCTGTAATCCGAAGCTATGTTCGTGTGCTGACGCATCCAGTTTCGTTTGCATACATCCTGGTTGGCGCGGCTGCTGGCGCCGCAGTGTTTGCTTATGTCACGGGATCCTCGCTGTTCTTCATTGGCGTGGTGGGATTGCGACCAGACCAGTATGGCCTCATTTTCAGCGCCTGTTCGGCGGCGGTGATGAGCGGCGCGCTGCTCGATGGCCGCCTCGGCCGCCGCGGCATATCGGCCGCCCAAGTGTTGACGATCGGTCTCACGGTCTTGGCGGCTGCTTCAGTCACGCTGCTCGCGATAACAGTGGCCGGTTGGGCGCAGCCGACCCTGGTCGCCGCCCTCTTGATGGCGGTCGCGCTCGCTTTTGGCATGACCATGCCCAACATCATGAACGCAACGATGCAGCCATTTCCGGATATCGCCGGCGCTGTCGGCGCCGCGGCTGGGAGCATTCAGCTGACGGCCGGCGCGGCGGCGAGCGGATTGGTGGCGGTGTTGTTTGATGGGCGGTCGGCGCTTTCGATGGGGGCGGTGATGGCTGCCTGCTCGCTGCTCGCGTTGATCGCGTATCGCCTGCTCGCCCGCCCCGCCGAACGCCGGACATTTATTGGGTCCGCTCATTTACTATCGCCGTAGGCCTTCGGCCGGCCCCCCAATTCTGCAGCGCTTCGCCTCTCAGGCGCGGACCATATTGTGAGAAGCAAGATGGCGCTGAACATTGAATGATGGGGTGGATGCCGCAGACGGCGCCTTCACCGACTTTGTTCCGTCGCGCGGGCCGCGGGCCGATGGCATGGCTGACGAAGGGCGCGCGCGGCGGCATACTTTCTTTCGAGGTTATCGGCGGGCCTGCACGTCAAATGGCATTGTCATGTCTGGACGGCCTGATGTACGACCCCGGGCTGGGGCCGATACTCGGCGTAGCTGATTTTCCTCATACTCTTGGCTACAGCCGTGCGTAGATCCAACAACTGCCGCCGGCGTTGCGCGGCCATCCTGTTTGGCCTCGTCGTCCCCGTCGCAGTTGCGGCGCTACGCTACACGCGAACGTGATTATCGGAGCGACTGAATGAACGACCTCGCTGACATCTTTGCTCTTCCCAAGACGTTGCGCGTTCTGGTCACGGCCGGCGCATCGGGGATCGGGCGCGCCGTCGCCGACCTGCTCATTGCGCGCGGCGCACAGGTCCATATCTGCGATGTCTCCGACGAGTTTCTCACCGACTACCGCGCCGCTCATCCCAAGGCGGGAGCCACTAGGGCTGACGTCGCTTCGGATACCGACGTGGCGCGTCTGTTCGATGACGTCAAAGCCTGCCTCGGCGGCCTCGACGCGCTGATCAACAACGCCGGGATTGCCGGGCCAACCGGCGGCGTCGAGGATATTCGACCGGAAGATTGGCGGCGCACCATCGACGTTTGCCTGACCGGGCAGTTCCTTTGCGCGCACTTTGCCACACCGTTGCTCAAAGCCGCCGGCGGCGGCGCCATTGTCAATCTATCCTCGGCTGCCGGGCGGTTCGGCTACGCGTTCCGAACGCCCTACTCGGCGGCCAAGTTTGGCGTTATTGGACTAACCCAGAGCCTCGCCAAGGAGCTCGGACCCGTCAACATACGCGTCAATGCGATTTTGCCAGGCATCGTCGAGGGGACCCGCATGACCGGAGTGATCGCCGCGCGCGCCAAACAGAAGGGCGTCAGCTACGAAGCGATGGAAACGACCTATCTCGAGCGAGTCTCGATGCGCCGGATGGTGACCGCGAACGACGTCGCCGCGACAATCGCGTATCTCTTGTCACCAGCCGGGCGGAACGTATCCGGCCAATCGATCGGCGTGGACGCCAACGTCGAAACATTATGACCGGTAAGCTTATTGGCTCGCGGAGGGCGAAATGACAAAAGCGGCGGTCATCGGTGCGGGCTTCGTCGGCCGCGCATGGGCGATCAGTTTCGCCCGCGCCGGTTGCGAGGTCACCCTGTGGGACCAGGACACAGGGGCGCCAAGCAAGGCTCTGGCCTATGTCGAGCGGCTTTTGCCGGAGCTCGAGGGGAACGATCTTCTGAACGGCGCGACAGCGAGCGAAGTCGCCGCGCGGATCCGCCTGGCGACAACATTCGAAGTCGGCGCTGGAGGGAACGGTCCACGTCCAGGAGAACACGCCGGAGGATGTCGAAGTGAAGCGCGCGGTGTTCGCACGGCTCGATGCGGCCGCGCCGGCCGGCGCTGTGCTGGCGAGCTCGACCTCAGCGATCTTGCCTTCGGCCTTCACCGAGAATCTCAAGGGCCGCGCGCGATGTCTCGTCGTCCACCCGATCAATCCGCCCTATCTCATTCCTGCCGCCGAAGTCGTCCCTGCGCCATGGACGGATCCGTCCGTCGTCGAGCGCGCCGCTAAGTTCCTGCGCGCTGCTGGTCACGCCCCAATCATCATGAAGCGGGAGCTCGACGGCTTTGTCATGAACCGACTGCAAGGCGCGCTCTTGGAGGAAGCCTTCCGGCTCGTCGAGCAGGGTTACGCCGGGGTTGAGGATGTTGATGTCGGGATTCGCGAGGGCCTCGCATTGCGCTGGTCCTTCATGGGGCCCTTCGAGACCATCGACCTCAACGCACCCGCCGGCGTGCGCGATTACGCCGACCGCTATCAGGGCATCTATTCCGGGATCTTCGGATCCACCCAATGGCGCGTCGATTGGAGCGGGCCAGTCATGGACAAAGTCGAATCCGAGCGCCGCGAACGCTTGGCCGCGGACCGGCTCGGGGAACGTCAGGCTTGGCGAGATCGCCGCTTGATTGCGCTCGCCGCGCATAAGCGCTGGGCGGACAAGAACATTGGTCAGTAACGAACGGCACAGAGATGGAGGAAGATCGGTCATATGGCTCAATCGAACAAGGTCATCATCACCTGCGCTGTGACGGGAGCGATCCACACGCCGTCAATGTCGCCTTACCTTCCAGTCACCGCTGACCAAATCGCCGAGGCCGCGATCGGCGCGGCGGAAGCCGGCGCCGCGATTGTCCATCTGCACGCGCGGGACGAGCAGACCGGGAGGCCCGACCAAACTCCCGAGGCCTTCGCGCGCTTTCTGCCGCGCATCAAGCAATCGACGAAGGCGGTGGTCAATCTGACGACCGGCGGCGCGCCCTTCATGACGGTGCAGGAGCGCGTGAAGCCGGCGGAGACGTTCAAGCCGGAGGTCGCGTCGCTCAATATGGGCTCGATGAACTTCGGGCTCTTCCCGATGCTCAACCGCTTCAAAACCTTCAAACACGATTGGGAGCCGCAGGCGCTCGAGAACTCGCGCGATCTCGTGTTCCGCAACACGTATAAGGACATCGAATTCGTACTGCGCACGCTTGCTGACTCCGGGACACGGTTCGAATTTGAATGCTACGACACCTCGCACCTTTACAATCTCAATCACTTCCTTGAACGCGGCCTCGTGAAGCCGCCGCTCTTCGTCCAAACCGTGTTCGGCATCCTGGGCGGAATCGGTCCGCACCCCGAGGACGTCATGCATATGAAGCGCACGGCTGACCGCCTCTTCGGCGCCCAGTACAAATGGTCAGTGCTTGGAGCCGGGCGCAATCAGCTCGCCATCGCCGCGATGTCCGCCGCGATGGGGGGCAACGTTCGCGTCGGGCTTGAGGACTCGCTTTGGTCAGGTCCGGGCAAACTCGCCACCAGCAACGCAGAGCAGGTTCGCGCCGCGCGCCAGATCATCGAGGGGTTAGGTCTTTCGATTGCGAGCCCGGATGAAGCCCGCGAAATCCTCGAGCTCAAAGGCGGCGACCGGGTGGCGTTCTGATTGCCGACGCGCGATCAGAGGGCGGTTGAAGGCGACGACGCAAATCAGCGGGAATCCGCGCCGGACGGCCGTCGCGAATTGAGGCGACCCGCACCTCGGCGGCTGACGAGTTCCTTGTCGCCCCGCAGGGCGCGTTGCTTGAAATCGATCGATGCGCCGCGCACGGCGGCGACGCTGGTCTCGACGACCAGAAGATCGTCCATCACCGCTGGCGCCAAAAACTCGATTTGCAGCGAGCGCACCACGAACACGACGCCTGAGCCCTCGGCGAGATCCCGGTGCGCGAAGCCGCGGCGTCGCAGCCACTCGGTGCGGCCGCGCTCGAGGAAGCGCAGATAGGAAGCGTGATAGACACGGCCGGAAAAGTCGGTGTCTTCATAGTAGACGCGAACCCAGAGCGCGTCCGCCGGGGAATGTGGCAAGGGCTTTGGCTCCTGCGGGACTGACGAAATAAAGCTCGTTCCTGTCTCCGTTATTCGCTGCCGCTCGAGGGCTGTCGACCGGTTCCCTGTATGACATAGTGGGCGCCACCGAAGATCAACGGCGGGAAGACCCAATGGCCACAAGTCTACCCGGCGATCTGCCCGAGATGCTCTGCCGGCGTGAACACGCGACCACTGTTTGTCATGCGGCTGAACGTTCGTCCCCTCGAGATCATCGGTCCCGCCGTGGGCCCGGTTCGTCGCGTCGGGGTTGTCTTTGGCGGCGTCTTCGAAGGAGAGCGCCTTTCAGGCGACGTCCTGGACGGGGGCAGCGATTGGCAGACGGTTCGCAGCGACAACGCCGTCACCCTGGACGTCCGTCTGGTTCTCAAGACTGACGACGAAGCGATGATTGGCATGACTTACCGCGGAATCCGCCACGGCTCGCCCGACATTTTGGCGCGGATCGACCGAGGCGAGGCGGTCGACCCCGCGACCTACTACTTTCGCACTGCGTCGTTCTTCGAGACCGCGGCGCCGAAATACGATTGGCTCAATCGCCTCATTGCGGTTGGGATCGGCCATCGCACAGCCGAAGGACCCATCTACAACCTGTTCGAGCTGCTATGAGCTGACTTCCCTTGACGGAGATTTGCTCGCCCTTCGCCGCAGGGCTAAGACAGGCGACTTGTCCCCGAAAAGCGCGCGGAGAAACCATGGCTGATCAAGCTGACATTGGCGTTATGGGATTGGCCGTCATGGGCGCAAACCTCGCGCGAAACGCCGCGCACCATGGATTCGGCGTTGCGGTTTTCAATCGCAATCACGAGCGGACCGACGAGCTGATCGCCCAGCACGGCGGCGAAGGCCGCTTCTTCCCGGCGAAGGCCCTGCCCGAGTTTATCGCCAGCATCGCCAAGCCCCGGCCGATTCTGATCATGGTCAAGGCCGGGCAAGCCGGTCGACGAGGTGATCGACGAGCTCGTGCCTCATCTCGAGGAAGGCGACATCATCATCGACGGCGGCAACTCGCTGTTCACCGACACCGCACGGCGCTATGAGGCTTGCGAGGCGAAGAAAGATCCGGTTCGTCGGCATGGGCGTCTCCGGCGGCGAGGAGGGCGCGCTCGAAGGTCCGAGCATGATGCCCGGCGGCGATCGCGAAGCGTGGGACCGCATCGCGCCGATGCTGACCAAGATGGCCGCCCAGGTCGATGGCGCGCCCTGCTGCACCTACATCGGCCCACAGGGCGCAGGCCACTACGTCAAGATGGTGCACAACGGCATCGAATATGCCGACATGCAGCTCATCGCCGAAGCCTACGATCTCATGAAGAGCGTTTACGGCCTCGACGCAGCGAGCGATGGCGGACATCTTCCAGACCTGGAAAGAGGGCGATCTCGACAGCTATCTGATCGAGATCACCGCCGCAGTCCTGCGCAAGACCGACGCGGCCACGGGCAAGCCGCTGGTCGACGTCATCGTCGACGAGGCGGAGCAGAAGGGGACCGGCCGCTGGACGGCGCAGAACGCGCTCGAGCTTGGCGTGCCGCTGACCGGGATCACCGAGGCCGTCTTCGCCCGCGTCCTCTCCGCCAACCGCGGAATACGTTTGGAGTTGGACAAGAAGATTCCCCATCCGCCGGTTCAGACGCACAAGCCCGAAAAGGCCGAGGTCGACGCCATCCGCGACGCGCTCTACGCCTCGAAGATTGTCGCCTACGCGCAAGGGTTCGAGCAGATGTCAGTGGCCTCGGGGCAGTTCCATTACGACCTCAAGCTCGGCGACATGGCGACCATCTGGCGCGGCGGATGTATTATCAGGGCTCGTTTCCTCGATCGCATCAAGGAAGCCTATGAGCGTAACCCGAAGCTCTCCAACCTCTTGCTCGACGACTACTTCCGTGAGGGTGTCGCGAGAACGGAAGGCGCATGGCGGCGTGTGCTTGCCTTGGCGATCGCCAACGGCGTGCCGACGCCTGCTTTCTCGTCGTCGCTGGCCTATTACGACGGGCTGAGACGCGCGCGCGGCCCAACGAACCTGCTGCAGGGTCTGCGGGATTACTTCGGCGCCCATACCTACCGCCGCCTCGACAAGCAAGGCAGTTTCCATACGCGCTGGAGTCAGGACGGGAACGAGGTCAAGGTCTAAGCATCGCTCCCCCGCGAGAGTGGCGTTCAACTTGCCTCGGTCGCGCCGCCTACCCGACGAAAAGCGCGCCGCCTCACGCATGTTTGATTTCGACAGGCGGTAGAGAATCATAATGATGTCTTCGAAGACAGAACGGCCGGTCGTGCGCCTGATGGCGGCTGCGCTGGCGCGGCCGATTTCTTAGGTTGCTTCGGGAGAGTTGCGATGACGTCGATCAGAATTGGCCTTGCCACGGCGTTCGTCTTCGCTGTCGCGCCCGCCCTCGCCCAGAACGCGCCGGTCGCATCGTCGCGCGCGACCATCGAAACGATCAGCGCCGACGGCTCGGCCTTGAGCGTGCACACCCGGGCGGGCGAGGCGCAAACGATCCACCTCAATCCGAAAACCCGCTTCATCCTCGTGGTTCCCGCCCAGCTTACCGACGTGAAGCCGGGGTCCTTTATCGGCGTCGCCGCTCTGCCAGGCGAGGGGAATGAACTCAAGGCTATGGAAGTGCACATCTTTCCCGAGGCGATGCGCGGCACCGGCGAGGGCTTCCGCCCCTTCGACCTCGGGCCGAAAAGCTCGATGACCAACGGCAACATTTCCGCCCGCGTCGACGCGACGACCGGCCCCAAGCTCACGGTGACTTATAAGGGCGGGGAGCAGACCATCGTCGTCGACCCGAAAACGCCGATCGTCGCGTTTCGAGCCTGGCGCGCGGACGGATCTCAAGCCAGGCGCGGCGATCATCGCCCGAGGGCCCAAGCAGGAGGACGGATCGATCGACGCCGGCTTCGTCCTGGTCGGCAAGGACGGGCTTGTCCCGCCGATGTGAACGGCCTCAGCCGAACGCGGCATGCGACAGGGATTTGCTCGGATAAGCCGCCCGTGCTAGCGGTTGCGCGATTCTTCTGCGGGACAATTCATTCATGAGGGTGTCGTCGAGTCCAACTGAGGCCAAGCCGGATTCGCGCGCCCCGGATTCGTTGTTAACCTTCGTCCTCGTCAAACCGACTCATTACGACGACGACGGCTATCCGATCCAATGGTACCGCTCGGCGCTGCCATCGAACACGCTCGCCTGCATGTACAGTCTCGCGGAAGATGCGAGCCGCCGCGAGGTTCTGGGCCCTGGGGTGAAGATCGAGATCGACACCTATGACGAGACCAACCGGCGCGTCCATCCGAAGCGCATCATCCAAGACCTCAAGAGCAAGGGCGGCCGCTCGCTGATCGGCATCGTGGGGGTGCAGTCGAATCAATATCCGCGTGCGATGGACCTCGCGCGCGAGTTCCGCGCCGCGGGCATCCAGGTCTGTATTGGCGGGTTCCATGTCTCGGGCTGCATCGCGATGCTCCCGGAAATGCCGGCCGAAATGCGGGAAGCGCAGGCGCGCGGCATAGCTTTGTTCGCCGGCGAAGCCGAAGAGCATCGGCTCGATCAAGTGCTTCGCGACGCCTGGAACGACACCCTGAAGCCGCTCTACAATTTCATGGACAAGCTGCCCTCGCTCGAGGGCGAGCCAGCGCCGATCTTGCCCCGCAAGCATGTCGAGCGCACGACGGGTCACTATTCATCGATCGACCTCGGACGCGGCTGTCCCTATCAGTGCTCGTTCTGCACCATCATCAACGTGCAGGGCCGCAAGAGCCGCTTCCGCACGCCCGATGATTTGGAACAGATCATTCGCGAGAACAGGAAGCAGGGGATCGACCGGTTTTTCATCACCGACGACAATTTCGCCCGCAACAGCGACTGGGAGATCCTGCTCGACCGGGTGATCAAGCTGCAGGAAGAGGGCATCCACTGCGGCTTCACCATCCAGGTCGACACGCTGTGCCATAAGATCCCGAACTTCATCGAGAAGGCGACCAAGGCGGGCGCGCGGCGCATCTTCATAGGGCTTGAGAACATCAACCCCGAGAATCTCATCACCGCCAAGAAGCGGCAGAACAAGATCACCGAATATCGCGTCATGCTGCAGAAGTGGCGCGCCCATGGCGCGCTCACCTTCGCCGGCTACATCCTCGGCTTCCCGGCGGATACGAAGGAATCGATCCTGCGGGACATCGAAATCATCAAGCGCGAGCTGCCGCTCGATATTCTCGAGTTCTTCTTCTTAACTCCACTGCCGGGCTCGGAGGACCACAAGAATCTGTTGAAGAAGGGCGTCTGGATGGACCCCGACATCAACAAATACGACCTCGACCATCGCGTCGCGCATCATCCGAAGATGACCGACCAGGAGTGGGAGGATGCCTACCGCGCGGCCTGGGCCACGTATTATACGCCCGAGCACATTCGCACGATCCTGAAGCGCGCCGCCCAGATCCCGAACGGCCGGCCGAAGCCGATCACGAGCACGATCATGTGGTTCAAGCTGATGATCGAGCAGGAGGGCGTGCATCCGCTCGAAGGCGGCGCTTTCCGTCTCAAATACCGCCGCGACCGGCGCCACGGCTTGCCGCTCGAATCGCCCTTCGTCTTCTATCCGCGCTACTGGGGCGGGATTGCGGTCAAGGCGTGGCACTACTCGCGATTCTTCCTCCGGACCCGGCGCATCCTCAACGAGGTCCTGAACGCGCCCGATCGCTGGACCTACACCGACCTCGCCATTGCGCCGCCGCGCGAGGACGAATTCGAGCAGCTCTCACTCTATCATGCAACCTCTGGCGGCGAGGCGGCGCTCGCGCGCAAGGCGCTTAACGACAGCATTCGCGACTTGCCGCAGCCGCCGTCTGTCGCGGTTCCCGCCGAGTAGGCGGACCCGGTGAGCCGCGCGATGATTGTCAAATCGCGAGCGTCTTTGTCATGATCGAAGCCGCCCAGGTCAGAGCCGCGCGCGCCCTTATTGACTGGTCGCAGTCGAAGCTTGCCGAAGCCGCCGGCGTTCCGCTATCGACCGTTGAGCGTGTCGAGGCCGGCGCGCCCGACCGTGTCGCCGAAGAAGCGATCGACAAGATGCGCGCCGCGCTCGAGGCCGCCGGAGTCGCCTTCATCGCCAAGAATGGCGGCGGCGCAGGGGTCCGGCTGCGCGAGGGCCACAAGTCTGAGTACATCGGCTGGAACGACCTCAACGCGTCCAACGACGAGTGAGACGCTCAAGGAGGAGTTGGCGAGCGCAAATGATGCGCGCTCGCCGATCTGCGGAGCTCGATCCGTTTTCGCTAGGCCGCGAGCGCGACGGCCTCGCTAATTAGGCGAATCAGGCGCTGAGCGACTCGCCGAGCTGGTCAAGAAGCTCGCCCGTCCCGTGTTCGCGCGAACCTGCGTCGTCGTAGCCGTCAAGGAACGCCCCCTGTTCGTCGACCAGGAGTTTTGTCCGTCCCTGGCCGGCAGGCCTGATCTGCAAGGTGGCGAGGGAGACGGAAATCTTCCGCTCGTCGATACGCATCTCGTAGGTGTAGACGATCCGCTCGCGCGGAACGATGTCGTGGTAGATCGCGTCGAACGTTGTCGTCACGCCGCCTTCGAAGCGCCCCTTGGCGCGCTCGCGGCCGCCAACCCGAAAATCCATGAAACGCTCGATCGGCCGCCACCCTTGCGGCCCGTAGAACCAACGGTTCTTGGCCGCTTCGTCCGAGAGCGCCTTGTACACCTGCTCCGGCGTCGCGTCGTAAGTGCGCTCGAGATGGAAGGCGCCGTGGACAACCGACCAGCCGCCGCCGTTCGCCTGCTGAATGCGCGCGATCTCCGCCTCGAGCTTGTCAAGCGTCTGGCGCCAACCTTCGGGCGCGCCTTTGAGCATCGGCTCGACCTGCGCCGCGTCGGCGACAATATAGGTCTGCACCACCTCCATCAGCGTTCCGTCAGGCGCGGCGCTGAACTTGACCTGGGTGACGGCGCTGAACAGCGGCCCGCCGCCGCAGGGGTCGATCACGTGATGGTCGATCGTCAGGCGCTCGGGGGCTGCGACCTCGGTGAACGTCCCCTTGGTCCAATGGTCCACGCCCTCGGGCGAACGCATGCACACCTCGAACGCGCCGCCGGCCCGCATCTCGACGGTAGCCTCCGGAACCGAATAGCCGCTCGGGCAGAACCATCGCTTGATGTGGTCGGCGGAGCTCCAGGCCTTGAACACCGTCTCTCTCGGCGCGGGAAAGACCCGCGAGACGCGCAAGGGGGCCGGCTGAAGCTTGCGGCTCGTGTCATCGATCGTGTTCATCGCTCTTGTCCTCGCTCTCCAGGGTTTTGAGATATTCGCCGAGCCGGTCGAGGCGGCGCTCCCACTCGAGGCGCCGCTCGGTGAGCCATCGCTCGGCTTCGGCGAGCGCGGCCGGATTGATGCGGCAAGTGCGCACCCGTCCCGACTTTTGCGAAACCACGAGCCCCGAGGTTTCAAGCACCACGAGATGCTGCATCACCGCCGGCAGCGTCATCACGAGCGGGCGCTTGAGCTCGCTGACCGAGGCTGGGCCCTGCGCAAGCCGCTCGACAATCGCCCGGCGGGTCGGATCGCCGAGAGCCTGGAACGCCTGGTCGAGCGGGGTCTCATAGTTAAGCATACACTTAAGTATCATACGGCGATAGGAAAGCAACTGCTTTAGTATCGATCAGGGATTTTTTTCTCTGGCTCTTGAGCGGCGGCGGCCATCAGGATCACGCAGATGTGACCGCGCCCCGCGGGGCCGGATACGTCCGCCTCTGTCCCCGGAAGATTTAGGCCTAGACCCGGTCGATCGCGGCTACTATCTCGAATAGAGCCTCGACCCGCTGACGTCCCGCTCGGCCCTGAGCTCCTATGCGCCGGCGAAGCCCTAGGCAATTTTTTGGATCAAAACGCAAGAGGGTTGCCGGTTCGCGCCGCGATCAGACGCCGCCGACCGCCCGAAAATCGGAGCCGCATGAATGAGCAGTTCGTCCGAATATACACCGCCGAAAGTCTGGGCCTGGAACAAGCCAAGCGGCGGCCAGTTCGCGAACATCAACCGGCCGGTCGCCGGCGCCACCCATGAGAAGAAGCTGCCGGTCGGCCGTCATCCCTTCCAGCTCTATTCGCTGGCGACGCCGAACGGCCAGAAAGTCACAATCATGCTCGAGGAGCTATTGGCTCTGGGCCATAAAGGCGCCGAGTACGACGCGTGGCTGATCAGGATCAACGGCGATCAGTTCAGCAGCGGCTTCGTCGACATCAATCCGAATTCCAAGATCCCGGCCATGGTGGATCGCAGCGGTCCGAAGCCGATTCGCATCTTTGAGTCCGGCGCGATCCTGCTCTACCTCGCCGAGAAGTTCGGCGCCTTCCTGCCGACTGAGCCCGCGGAGCGCGCCGAGTGTTTTTCCTGGCTGTTCTGGCAAATGGGAAGCGCGCCCTTTCTCGGCGGCGGCTTCGGCCATTTCTACGCCTACGCCCCGATCAAGATCGAATACGCGATCGACCGATACGCAATGGAGACGAAACGCTTGCTCGACGTGCTCGATCGTCGCCTGGCGGAAAGCGAGTATGTCGCGGGCCGCGACTACACGATCGCCGACATCGCTATCTGGCCCTGGTATGGCGGTCTGGCGCGGGGCGGAAGCTACGGGGCGGCCGAATTCTTAAGCGTGCAGGATTACAAGAACGTCCTGCGCTGGGCCGACGCGATCGCCGCGCGTCCGGCGGTGAGGCGCGGGCGCATCGTGAACAAGACCAACGGCGATCTTGCAAGTCAGCTGCATGAGCGCCACGACGCCAGCGATTTTGACTTCAAGACGCAGGACAAGCTCGCAGCCGAAACAGCGCCGCCAACACCCGCCGCCTGACTGGGTTTCATAATTGCCGCATTGACGCGCGCAAACGCTCGGCGCCGCCGCTGCCAGGAATCAACGCCTTGCCGGTCGGCGGCGTTGGCGGCGGCGTCACGCATTGGTTGGCGACGCCGCGTTAAGCGGCTTGTGAGGTAAGGAGATCGTTCATTCGGATCGTCGCGATAATCGCCGCCTTCGCGCTTCTCTGGTATGCAGCCCTCCGCGCGGCGGCCGCGACTCGCGGAGCCATCGACGTTGTCGCGAAAGCCGTCTTCCTCATCCTGACCTGCCTCGCCTGCATCGTGATCGGCTTCTTCCTGCCGATGGCGCCCGTCATCAGCGCTGTGATTGGCAGCGCGTTCTGGGCGGGATTGCTGGCGACCGCCGGCGCGCTCGCCGGCATGGGCCTGTCGGACGCCGTGCTCACGCGCCTCGAGACACGCGAATCCGGCGTCGCAACGACAACGGCGCCCGACAAAGCGCAACCGCCAGTGTGAGCAAGGCGGCCATGTCGCGGCGTGCGCGTTCAATCGCCGCAAGAGAACCTGACGCGATTCCGCCGGGCGGCGCGGCGGCCTGATGACCCGTTTCAACATCCACGGGGTCGGGTTCACGCTCTTTCTCGCCCTGCTTACCGCTTTACCGGCTTTGTCGATCGACACGGCGTTGCCGAGCCTGGCGCTGATCCAGGCGGATTTTCATGCGCCGCAAACGGAGGCGGCGGCCGTGATCGCGATCTTCATTGCTGGCTTCTCGAGCGCGCCGATCTTGGCCGGACCGCTTGCCGACCGGTTCGGCCGCCGGGCGACCATGGTGATCGGCCTCGCTCTTTTCACGCTCTGCGCCGCAGGGGCCGCGCTCGCGCCCTCGATTCACGCGCTGCTCGCCTTTCGCCTGGTGCAGGGAGCGAGCGCTGGAGCGATCGGCATCCTGCCGCGGGCGATCATCCGCGACCTGTTCGAGGGACGAGAGGCCCGCCTGCAGCTGTCCGCGGTTTCGGTCGTCTTCGGCGTCGCGCCGCTGATCGCCGGCGCTTGGCGGGGCGATTTTGGCTTTCGGCTCCTGGCGTCTGATTTTTGTCGTGCTGACCGGCGTCGGTATCCTCACGACGATCGCCGCCCTCGCTCTGTTCGACGAAACCCATGCTTCCGAAAACCGCCGGAACCTGAAGCCCTCGACGATTTTCTCCGGATACAGGCGTACATTGACCAGTCCGGCCTGCGCGGGCTTTTCGCTGCTCGGAGGTCTCTTGTTCGCTGGTCTCTTTGCTTACGTGAACGTTTCGCCGCTCCTGTTCATAGGAGGCTACGGCGTGTCGAAAGCCGCATTTGCGGCCTTGTTCGCCATTGCCGGATCGGGGGTGATCGTTGGTTCGTCCGTCAACGCCTGGCTGCTCAACCGCGGCGTCACCCCGAAGACAGTGCTCGACGCGGGACTTGCGCTCGAATGCGGAACTGCGCTTGCGCTTCTGGCAGTCGGCCTCGCAGGCGTCGGGTCGGCGCTTATCGTCGCCACATTGGTGATGGTCTTCATCTCGGCGTTCGGGCTCGTATTTCCCAACGCGGTCCACGAGGCGGTTCATCCCCTGCCAGAGATCGCGGGTCTCGCTTCCGCCGTCGTGACCACGGTGCAAATGCTGTTCGGGGCCCTTGGCGGCCTCGCTTCAGCCGCCCTCTATCGCGACGCTTCGCCGACAGCCCTTGGCGCCATCATGAGCGCCTCCGCCCTTGCCGGCTGCGCGCTCTATGCCTTCTGGCTGCGGGGAAAGGTTGACGGATGAGGCGCTGCCGGTCGGGGTTTCAGCCTTGGCGCCAACCACAAAAAGCAAAAAAGTGGATCAACGGCACATTTTTGCGGGCCGGCATATCTGGGAATCTAACGTTTCGTGACTAAGTAACGGCCTTGTGTGGCTAGCGCCCGTTAGGCCGCGAGTTGCTTTCCCATCGTTCCCGAGCCGAAAATGTACAACGTTAAACCTAACACTATTGCCCTTCCGATCCCCGAAGGGGGGGTGGCGTATACAACCTATTTCGCCGACCAGGAGCCAATCGACGGGAAACTGACCGTCGTCGACCTGACGGAAGGATCTTGCCGCTGGCCGACCGGCAATCCCCGTGATCTCAACACGTTCCGGTACTGCGGCGCAGTTGCGCACAACGGCCCCTATTGCGACCGCCATGCGCAACTTGCTTATATGCCGCGTCTGCCACGAGCCGCCTAACCGGGCGGCGGCTCACGAGCCGACTGGATCGAGCGTGCCGTCCAGGGGCGTTGCGGCGCTCGCTTCGGGGGCCGGTTCCTCACAAGGCTAACTCACCAAGGCGAAGCTCACAGTGTGACGTCGAGCCGGTATTCACGCTTGACGCGCGCGACGAACTCCGCGTCGCCTTCCGCCGCCTCCGAGATCACCTGCTCGTCACTCTTGCTTGCCCGGGATTTCAGGACCGGCAGCGCGTCAGGGCCGACGGGGTAACGAAGCTGCCAACTGTCGCCGTGAACGATCTGACGAATCACGTCGCCGACGAGGGAAGGCGGCGTCGGGTTGGCGAGCGCGGCCGCGAAGATGGCCCTGAGCCGCTTCGAGTGCGGATAGCGGCTGTCAGGCTGGATGGGCCGCGCCTTCTTGAAAATCGGAGTGGCGATGACGCCGGGCTCGACAATGGCCACACGGACGTTGAAGGCGCGCATTTCCTGCGCAAGGCATTCGCACAGCGCCTCGAACGCCCATTTTGACGCGGCATAGCTCGCCTGGGGCGTCATGGCGATGCGGCCGGCGATCGACGTGACGTTGATGATTGTTCCGCTGCGACGCGCTCGCATGTCCGGAACAACGGCCTTGATGCAGCGAAGGCCGCCAAAGAAGTTCGTCTCCATCACCTGACGAAATGCGTCGAGCGGGGTTTCTTCGATCGCCCCTCCGCCGCCAACGCCCGCGTTGTTGACCAGGACGTCGATCGGGCCCCGTTCGCTGGCGATCTTCGAGAAGCCGTGGCGCACCGAAGCGTCGTCGTCGACATCGACGGCGGCAAGATGAATGGGGAGCTTTTCGTCCGTGGCGATTTGGCGAAGCTCCGCGCCGCGATCGGGGTCCCGCATCGTCGCCACGACCGTGTGTCCGGCGCGAGCGAGCGCGACAGCCGTCGCGAGCCCGATGCCGCTGCTGGATCCCGTCACAACCGCTAAAGCCACGGCGCTCGTTCCTTCTGTCTCGCCGCGGTGAGCGGGTTGCCTAATTTCCGCACAAGTCTCGCTTGGGGTCAATTTCCGAGAATAGGCCCGATTTGGCGCCGTGGGCGGAGCGCCTTACCCCTGCCGCTTCAACGCCACGCCTGATCCGGCCGCAGGCGGATGGGGCAGACCGCTCTGCGCCTTGGCGAGCGCTTCGAGCGCCGCCTTGGTCTCGAAGCTCCACGCGACGGCGCGCGCGCTTCCGTCGCTCTGCGCGACCGAGATCAGGAGCTGCTCCGAGGCTGCGACGCGCTCGCCGCCCGGCGCGGTCATGTCGAGCCAGACGCGCATCCGCTTGTCGTCGTGCTCGAGCAGGTGACAGGAGACGGCGAGTGCGTCGCCCTGCTTCGCCTCTTTGAAATAGTGCAGCATCATCTGAAGAGTGAACAAACTTTGCCCGGTCCGCTTGCGCGCGGCCGCGTCGAGGCCGAACTCGGTCCATCAGCGCGTCGACCGAACGGCTGAACACGATCGCATAGGCCGCATCGTTCATGTGGCCGTTGTAGTCGAGCCAGTCGCTGACCACGGTCGTTTCAAGCACCGGAAGCGTGGAGCCGTGCCGCATGGCGTTCTCCCGAAAAAAGTGTGACTGCCGGCCGGACGGTCTTCCGCCTCGAGCCAATATTTTTGCCCCAGAGCGATAAGTTCGACAAGAAAAACGTCGCGACGCGCCTCAAGTTCCCGGATCGAGCTGGCTGGGGACCGCTTGTGGCGGCCGTCACCCTTGTCGCGCGATTTCCAGCTTGACCCCGCCGCCTGGTTGCACAGTTTGATTTCACGCTAGCGGGCCGGCAGTCGCGGGGGCAAAAGCGACAGCGCCTTCATGCGCGACAAATGATGTCTTTCAACAAATGGGCTCTTATAGCGCTAGGTGTTGGGAGTGAAATCTCGGAGCTTCGTGGGCGGGCCGTAAGGCGTCCCGGCCGGGCTTGACCCGGCCATCCACGCGATCGGGCGCGTTAACCGCCCGCGGGCGGGCGGAAAAGCTAAGCAATACAGAGCATTGCCTTTGTCGGTCTTGCAGGGTCGCGGGGATGGCGGACTTGTCTCTGCCGGCGGCGTGGCGTGGATGGCCGGGTCAAGCCCGGCCAGGACGAGAAAAGTTCGGCGCGCAATGGGGAGGAGGCGAAACAACGGCTAGCGCTATAAGAGCCGACAAATGATTGCGGGAAAGAAGAATTTGTGCTAGCCTTTCTGTAGAAATCTTCAACCGCGACCCTGCGTCATACTGCGTGGGATCGGGCAATCTGGAGGACAAGACCGGGGAGAGAAGTTTTATTTGGATCCGGTGTAACCCATTGAAAAGTCCCGATTCGGACGAATAAAACCAAATTAAACCAAGCTATTTTGCTTGGTTTAATTTGGCCCTGCTTGGTTTTGTTTGGATTTATTTGAACCGGAGAAGGGGGGGCCGAGCAGGCAACGCTTCCGTTGCATGTGATTAACACCGTCGGAGCGCCCGCCGTCCTTCAGGGGTTTCTCCGGGCGGTTGCAGAACGACGTATAGAGCGCGCCGATGACCGAACGCGCCTTGTTGTCAGCTCCGCCGCTCACGCCTCACGGTAGTCTTCTAACCTGCCGATCGCCGGCGGCCGGGCCTTGCGCAGGGACGCGCCGACCGTTTCGACCCGCCGCAGCACGCGCAGCATGTTCTTCGACGACATTTTCTCGAGGTCGCGCTCGGAGAAGCCGCGGCGCACCAGCTCCGCGAACAGGTGCGGAAAGCGGCTCACGTCTTCGAGCCCGACCGGCGACGCGCCGCCGAAATAGTCGGAGCCGACGCCGACGTGGTCGAGGCCGGCAGTCTCGACCAGCCGCACGATGTGGTCGGCGACCTGCTCAAGGCTCGCCTTCGGCGCCGAGCCCTGCCTGGCCTCCACTTCGGCCAATTGGGCCCTGGGGTCGGCCACGACCGGCGCCTTGCCATAGGCGTCGCGCGAACGGCGCAGCCAGTCGCGCAAGGCCTGCGATACGAAGCCCGGCACGAATGTCGCCATGACCAGGCCGCCGTTGGCCTTGAGGCGCTTGAGAACGTCGTCAGGCGTGTTGCGCGGATGGTCGCACAGCGAATAAGCATTGGAATGCGACAGCGCCACCGGCGCTTCGGTCACATCGAGCACACGGCGCATCGCGTCATGAGACGTATGCGCGAGATCAATCACAATCCCCAGGCGATTGAGTTCGCGGATAACCGCGCGTCCGAAGGCGTTGAGGCCGCCGTTGCGCGGAGCGTCAGTGGCGGAATTGACCCAGTCCAGGCTCTCGTTGTGGCAAAGCGTCATCAACCGCACGCCGGCGGCGTGCCAGATACGCAGCGGGCTCAGCGAATTCTCAAGGCCGACGCCGCCCTCAACGGCGACGAAAGACGCAATCTTGCCCAAAGACTTCGCGCGGGCGTAATCCGCAGCCCGGCGCGCCGGAAGGAACACCTCGGGATGAGCCTCCTCGATGCGCCGGATGAGGTCGATCTGCTCCAGCGCGGTGCGAGCGGGATGGGGCGTGTTGGTGGGCTGGAAAGCAGCCCAGAACTGCGCCCCCACCATGCCCTCGCGCAGCCGCGGAATGTCTGTGTCTGCGCGCTCGTGAACCCGGTTCAAATCATAGGCGACGACATCGCCTCGCGCCGTCCTGTCGACTCGAATGACCCAAGGGAGATCGTTGTGCCCATCGATCAGCGGCGCGCGCCGCAGCACATCTCGCGCCACTGCGAGCGCATTGTCCGCCGTCACGGGTCCGTCTGCCATTGCGCTTCTCCGTTGCGCTCAATCCACCGGCACAGCGACAAAGCGCACCTCGCCTTCGCCGTTGGAGACGAGCAACAACGCCGGCTTCTTCGCGTCAGTCTTCGCGCTATCGATCGCCTTGGCGATCTCGCCCGGATGTTCGACCGCCTGATGATTGACTTCCTCGACTACATCGCCCGGACGCAATCCCCTTTCCGCGGCGGCTGAGCCGGGTTCGACGGAAGTCACGATCACGCCCTTGATGCTGTCTTTGATCTTGAACGTCTTGCGCGCCTCATCGCTGAGAGCGGAAAACTCCATGCCTAACGCCTTCGTGACAGCGTCCATCTTCAGCGAATCATCTTTTTCGGTGGCGAGCGCCGCCGTCTTCTTTTCTCCGTCCTCGAGCCGCCCCAGCGTCACCGTCTTGGTGACTTCCTTGCCGTTGCGCACGACCACGACATCTACTTGCCTGCCGACCGGCATCGAAGCCACCAAGCGTGGGAGATCACGGGACTCCTTGACCTCCTTGCCGTCGAACTTGACGATCACGTCGCCCGCCATCAGGCCCGCCGGCTTTGCCGGACCCTTCTCATCCACGCCAGCAACGAGAGCGCCCCGCGCCGCACCAAGATTTAGGCTGTCGGCGATGGTGTCGTCGACCGGCTGGATGCGAACGCCAAGCCAGCCCCGCCGGGTCTCATGGAACTCCTTGAGTTGGCCGATCACCGGTTGAACGGTCGCGGAAGGCGTTGCGAAACCGATGCCGATTGACCCTCCCGAGGGCGAGAGGATTGCGGTGTTGATTCCAATCACCTCGCCCTGCAAATTGAACAACGGGCCGCCCGAATTGCCCTTGTTGATCGAGGCGTCGGTTTGAAGGAAGTCGTCATACGGGCCGCTGTCGATATTGCGGTTGCGGGCGGAAATAATGCCGGCGGTCACGGTTTCGCCAAGGCCGAACGGATTGCCGACCGCCATCACACCGTCGCCGACGCGCATCTTGTCGCTGTCGCCAAACTTGACCGTCTTGAGAGGTTTGTCGCTCTCCACCTTCAACACCGCTATGTCCACCTTGGGATCCTTGCCGATCACGGTAGCCTTGAGTTTGCGGCCATCGGTAAAGATGACCACGATATCGTTGGCGTCCCCGACCACGTGATTGTTGGTGATGACAATGCCGCTCGGGTCGACGACGAAGCCGGAACCTAAGGATTGCGCGCGACGGGCGCGGGGCTGCGGGTTGATGCCGTGATTCTCGAAGAACTCCTCGAACATCTCGTCGAAGGGCGTACCCTTCGGCAAATCGGGAGCGACATCCTTGTCTTCAACAGTCTGAGTGGCCGAAATATTAACCACTGCATCGGCGACCTGGTCGACGAGGTCAGCGAGATTGGTCGGCCGCGCTTGGGCGGCCGCGGGACTGGCTGGCGCCAATGCGAGCGGAGCGCCCAGGAGGATCGAAGCGACCGCGAGCGCGCACGCCGACTTTGTCGTCGAACTTCCCAACCCGTCGTGCAACATGGGTTTCTCCTTACATTCGTCGATCGGTCCAGCCGGATATCGCTTCGCCGGATAGAACAGTGCTTTGATCGCCCAGCCCGCTCGTCGCGCCGAAATCGCGCATCTATCAGTCCGCCTTCGCCGAAGGCGCGGAACTTGCCGACGGCGCCGGGGGCGTTGCAGCCTCGGGCGCCGGCGTCGGCGTCGAAAAGTACCGGAAGAAGTCCGACTTCGGACTGATGAGCGCTCGTGTCCGCCCGTTGTCGAAGCTGTTCTGATAGGCCTGCATTGAGCGGTAGAAGGCGAAGAACTCCGGGTCGGCGCCATAGGCCTCGGCGAAGATGCGGTTGCGCTCCCCGTCGCCCTCGCCGCGGATCTGCTCGGACTGCTGCTGAGCCTGGGCGGTGATGACGGTGACCCGGCGGTCGGCCTCGGCCTTGATCTGCTGGCTCTGCTGCGACCCTTGCGCGCGATAGGAGGCGGCGCGCTGTTGCCGTTCGGTCTGCATGCGACGGAACACCGCCTCCGAGTTCTCCGCCGGCAGATCGGCGCGCTTGATGCGCACGTCAATGACCTCGAGCCCGAAGCGCTTGGCGCCCACGATCATTTGGTCGCGGATGTCAGCCATCAGCGCGTCGCGCTTGTCGCGCACGATATCGGTGATCGAGGCCCCCGATAAGCTGCGGCGCAGCGCCGAGTTCAACATGCCGCCAAGTTGCGCGTCGGCGCCGCGCGTGTTGAAGACCGATTGATAAAAAAGCAGCGGATCGGCGATGCGGTAACGCACGAAGGCGTCGACCTCCAGGCGCTGATTGTCGGACACCAGCACTTCCTGGCGCTCGTTGTCGAGGGCGAGAATGCGCTTGTCGATATAGACCACCGTATCCACGAACGGCCACTTGAAATACAGGCCCGGCGCGTCGATGAGGTCGCGCACCGGCTGGCCGAACCGCAAGATGAGCGCCTGTTCGGTCGGATCGACGACGAACGCCGACATCGTCGCGACGATGATTGCGACGATTGCGATCGCGGCGAGGACGAGGCCGCTTGGGGACCGGCTCATTTGCCGCTCGCTCCCGTCTTGGGCTGCAACGGCTCGAGCGCGATATAGGGCACGGGCGGGCTGGCGGAGTTCGAATTGACGATCGTCTTGTCCATCGGCCCGAGCACGCGCTCCATCGTTTCTAGATACATACGCTCGCGGGTCACGCCCGGCGCCTTCTTGTACTGGTCGTAGATCTGGGTATAGCGGGAGGTCTGGCCCTTTGCCTCGAGGATCGTCTGCTCGCGATAGGCCTTGGCCTCGGCGATGATACGGGCAGCCCCACCCTCGGCCTCCGGCACGACTTTGTTGGCGTAGGTTTCAGCCTCGTTGACGGCGCGCTGCTGGTCCTGTTGCGCAGCAGTTACGTCGCGATAGGCGGAAAGGACCTGGGTCGGGGCGTCGACGGACTGCAACTGTACCTGCTTGACGAGAACACCAGCCCGATACGTGTTAAGCAGGTCCTGCATCCGCTTCTGCACGTCGGCCTCGACGGACGCCCGGTCGGTGGTGAGAATGCCGTCGATAGTCTTCAAGCCGACGACCTCGCGCATGATGCTCTCGGCCACGGCCTTGACCGTCTCCCGCGGATTAAGAATGTTGAACACGTAGTCTTCGGGCTTGGCCGGGTCGATCTGCCAGTTCACCCTGAAGTGAACATTAACGATATTCTTGTCCCCGGTCAGCATCTGGCTCTCTTCGGGAATATCCTCGCTCCCGCCGAGACTGCGATAGCCGACTTCGGTGATCTGCTGATCCCAGACCGGAACTTTGATCACCGAGCCGATCGGCCAGGGCCAATTGGTGTTCAGGCCGGCGGCCGTTTTGCCTGTGTAGCGGCCGAACACAAGATTGATGCCGACTTCGCTCGGCTGGACGGTATAGAACGTTCCCCAGGCGAACCAGAGCAGGAGAGCGGCGAGCAAGACCAACAGCACCCCTCGGCCGCCTAGTCCTTTGCCGCCTGCGCCCGATCCTCCCGGTGTCAGCTTGCCAAGGGCCTCCTGGACGCGGCGGATGATCTCCTCAAGATCGCCCGGTGGCTGCGGGCCGAACGGCCCCTGGCCCCATGGCCCGCGGCCCGGCGAGCGCCACGGTCCGCCGCCTTGATTATTCCAGGACATCCAAACCTCTTGTCGGCCGCTGGCCGATACACCGGGCGCTTATATAGGCATCTGTGGCGAACCAGCAACGACTCCCGCGGCCTCGCCGGCCGCCGATAAGACCTCGCCTCACTCAGGGGGCGCCGCTTCCCCGTCCCGACTTACCGCTCCGGACGCCGCTAGCCGCTCTGCAAGCGGAGTAATTCTGAGCGCGGCGATCCGATTCCGCTGCTTGCGCAACACTTCGAAGCGGAATCCGTGGAAACTGAAGGTCTGACGCGGCTCAGGAATCGAGCGCGCCTCGTGAATCACCAAGCCGGCCACTGTCGCGGCTTCGTCGTCAGGCAAATTCCAACCCATCGCGCGATTGAGCTCCCGGATCGTGGCCGAGCCATCGACCACAACCGAGCCGTCGCGTTGTTTGCGCACGCCCTGCACCGCGACGTCGTGCTCATCGCGAATATCTCCAACGATCTCCTCGATAATGTCTTCAAGCGTAATCAGCCCCTGTACGACGCCGTACTCGTCGACGACCAGCGCCGAATGGGTCTTTCGGCGCAAGAACTCCTGGAGCTGGTCACGCAGTGTGGTCGACTCGGGGATGAACCATGGCTCGAGAGTCAGATCAGCAATATTAAGTTTGCTGGCGTCTCCGCCAGCCGCGACATACGCCCTGAGTAGGTCCTTGGCGTGCAGAACGCCGATAATGTTGTCCGGCTCGCCACGCCAAAGGGGCATTCGGGTATAGGGAGAAGCGATGACTTCGCGCACCAGCTCGTCCGGCGGCAGGTCCGCGTCGATCAGCCGCATTTTGGTGCGATGAACCATTACGTCCGAGACCGGGATCTCAGACAGTTCGAGGAGACCGCCGAACATGTCACGCTCGTCGCGCTCGACTTCGCCTTCGCGATGCAGGATGTCGACCGCGCCCATGAGTTCCTCATGGCCAGAAACGCCCGGGTCATGATGGCCGAGCGAGACACCGCATAGGCGCAGGACGCCGCGCACCAATATCTCGACCGCGCTCACGATCGGACCGAAGACGGTCACGAAGAAAGAAACCAGCGGCGCGATAAGCAGCGAAACGCGATCAGGATAGGCGATGGCGATCGTCTTGGGCATCACCTCGCCGAAAATGACGATCAGCGCGGTCATGATCGCCGTCGCGGCCCAAACTCCGCGCTCGCCGAAGGCCTCAAGTAGAACACTCGTAGCGATCGCCGACGAACCGATAGTGACGAGCTGCCCTCCGAGCAGCATTGCGCTGATGAGCCGACCGCGCGCCCCGATGAGACGCGTGACCAACTTCGCTCGTTTGTCGCCCGCCGTTTCGAGCGCGTGCATGCGGGCGCGAGAGGCTGCCGTGAGGGCGGTCTCGGCGCCGGCGAAGAACGCCGCTGCCGCAACGCTGAGGATAATGACGACAATGTCGAGGGGGTACGACATCAAGGGACCCTAGCACGGGCGCATTCGGCGTAATACGCTTCGCCGGAGTTCAGCTCGAAGGGGCCAGTTCGCGCGCCAGGAAGTCTAAAACGCTCCCTTCCTTAACGTCGCGGGCGACCAAGCTCTCGCCGATGCCTCTGACGAGGATGAAGGTCAGCTTGCCGCGCTCGATCTTCTTGTCCTGGCGCATCGCAGCCAAGATGTCTCCTGGGCCCGCGTCAAGGCCGGGAATCTCCCCCAGGCGGGTCGGAAGGCCGACCGTTTTCAAATGCGCTTCGACCCGCGCGGCGTCCTGCCCCGAGCATAGACCCAGGTCACGAGAGAAGCGGAACGCTAAGGCCGTCCCGATGGCGACGCCCTCGCCGTGCACGAGCCGCGCCGGATCATAATGGGTGAGATTCTCCAAAGCATGGCCAAAGGTATGCCCGAGGTTGAGCAGCGCGCGCTCTCCTTGCTCAGTTTCGTCGACGGCGACGACGCGCGCCTTGGCCGCGCAGCTGATGGTGATCGCTTCGGTCCGGGCTGGTCCACCAGCGAACACGTCGCGCCAGTTCGATTCCAAAAACTCGAAAAAGCCCTGGTCGCCAATGAGCCCATACTTGACGACCTCGGCGAAGCCGGCGCGAAAATCACGCGCGCTGAGGGAATCGAGGCACGTCGTGTCGGCCAGCACCAGCGACGGCTGATGAAAAGCGCCGATGAGGTTCTTTCCATGCCGGGAATTGATTCCAGTCTTGCCGCCCACGCTGGAGTCGACCTGAGCGAGCAGCGTCGTCGGGATCTGCGCCAAGCGCACGCCCCGGCGCACTGTCGCAGCGCAGAATCCGGCGAGATCGCCGATGACCCCCCCGCCAAGCGCAATGACAATGTCTCTACGCTCGATGCGCGCCTCGATTAGCGCATCGGCGACGCGGGCGAACTCGGCATAGGACTTGGCGCCCTCGCCGGGTGGGCAGACGATCGACGTGGAGCGCAGGCCCGCTTGATCCAAGCTGGCGGTCAGCCGATGAAGGTAGAGCGGCGCGACCCGGGCGTCGGTCACCACGGCGCAATTGACGCCCGGAGCAATCCTGTTGATTTCGGCCCCCGCCTGGTCGAGAACGCCTGGTCCGATCAGAATCGAATAGGCGCGCGCCCCTAGCGGAACTTCCACCTGGCGCCTCGCCTGCGGCAAGGCTCCAGCACCATTGCTCAGCGTCGCGTGGAGGCGCCGCAGGACGGCGTCGACAACCGAATCGTGGGCGGCATCAACCAATTCGATGGTGAAATCAGCGAGCGCATAGGTCGGTGACCGCTCTTCCAGCAACTGACGCAGCGTTTGTTCTGGGTCGGCGGTCTTCAACAGCGGCCGATTGGATTTCTTGCGCACCCGGGCAAGCAGAACGTCAAAACTCGGCTTCAGCCAAATCGAGACGCCAGACCTGGCGATATTGTCGCGCGTGGTCGCGTTCATAAATGCGCCGCCGCCGGTTGCCAGCACCAGAGGTCCGCCTTTGAGCAAGCGGGCGATCACCTTGCGCTCGCCCTCGCGGAAATAAGCTTCGCCGAACCGTTCGAAGATCTCGGAAATGGTCAGTTGGGCGCCCGCTTCGATTTCCGCATCGGCATCGACGAACGGCAATCCAAGCTTTGCCGCCAGCCGTTTGCCGACCGAGGTTTTTCCCGCCCCCATCATGCCGACAAGAACCACCGAGCGCCCGTTAAGCGCCGCCGCCACCTGTTGGGCATCGATCGATTGGCCCTGGCCCATGAACCCCTAACCTTGCCCGCAATCGGTTCGCGCCGTCCCATACAGGAGGCCGACGGCGAATGCCAGGCTGGCGCAACTGATGGGTGATGTCATCTGCAACCGTCTTGCGCGCCGCGCCTGTTCTTGCGACCATGTCAACCGTACGACAGCAGGTCCGTAGTGGTCGACGACGCCGACGGCAAGACACGAGGCGCGGTAATAACTGAGAGAACCGCGTCCGGGGGACGCGCTCGGGTCTAGGGAGTCGATCGCCTCGCGAATGGAACGCGTGCAGCGCCTCGGTGCGCGGCGTAACGCTAGAGGGAGGCCGATATTGAGCGCAGCCAATCACGAGAACCGCGTCGCGGGTCCCCGTCTTGTGTCGATCGTCGGGCCGTTTCAGAGCGGGAAAACCAGCCTTCTTGAGGGGATATTGGCGCGCGGCGGCGCCCTGGCGCGGCAAGGGTCTGTACGCGAAGGCACTACCGTCGGCGATTCGAGTTCGGAGGCCCGCCGCCACGCGATGAGCGTCGAGCCCAACGTCGCCAGCATCGACTATCTCGGGGACCGGCTCACCTTCTTCGATTCCGCGGGCTCGATCGAATTCATTCATGACATGCGCTATGCCTTGCCCGTCTGCGACGCCGCCGTCGTCGTATGCGAGGCCGATCCGCGCAAGATCCCAGCGCTGCAGGTCATTCTTCGCGAACTCGAAGACTTGGCGGTGCCGCGCATCCTCTTCCTCAACAAGATCGACCAAGCGAACGGGAGCTTGCGCGAAACGCTTGAGATGCTTCAACCGGCCTCGCGCACCCCGCTGCTGCTGCGGCAGATTCCGGTGTGGGAGAACGGCGTCGCCACCGGGTTTGTCGATCTGGCCCTTGAGCGGGCCTTCGTCTATCGCGAGGCTGCGCCGTCCAGCGTCGTTGAGATGCCGGCGGGCGTAGTGCCCGAGGAAAAACACGCGCGCTATCTGATGCTCGAGAAGCTTGCCGATTACGATGACGCGCTGATGGAACAATTGATCAGCGACATCGACCCGCCGAAGGACCTTGTCTTCGACGATCTGGCGCATGAACTGCGTGAGGGGCGGGTCGTGCCGGTGCTCCTGGGTTCGGCGACCGGCGGCCACGGCGTCACCAGACTTCTCAAGGCGCTTAGGCATGAGTTGCCTGGTGTCGCCCATACGCGCAAGCGGCTCGGCATCGACGACAAAGGCTCAGCTTTGGCGCAGGTGGTGCGCACGATCCACACCGCGCACGGGGGCAAGCTATCACTGGCCCGCGTGCTGCGCGGAGCCTTCGCCGACGGGACCACCGTCATCAACTCGCGCGGCGTCGAAGAGCGCATCGGCGGAATGGCCCGGCTTATGGGCGCCATATCGTCGAAACTGACGCGCGCCGAGGAGGGCGACACCGTCGCTTTCGCGCGGCTGGAAGACCTCGCCACCGGTGATCGCATTGCTGACGGGCGAACCGCACCGCCGTCCGACACGACGCCCGCCGCTCCGCCCGCAACCCAGGGGATCGCTATTCGCGTCAAGGACCGAAAGGACGAGGTTAGGCTCGCCAGCGCCCTGACGAAACTTTGCGAAGAGGACCGCGCGCTGTCTTATGTCCAAGACGCGGAGATGTCTGAATTGAAGCTGCTCGGGCAGGGCGAAATGCATTTGCGCGTGACCACCGAGCGGCTTGCTGACCGCTTCGGCGTGACAATTCAAGCGCACAAACCATCCGTCGCCTATCGGGAATCGATTCGCGACGCCGTCACGGTGCGGGGACGACACAAAAAGCAATCGGGCGGCCATGGCCAATTTGGCGACGTCGTTGTCGAGGTCGGCCCACGCGGCCGCGGCGAGGGCTTCGCGTTCACCGAGCGCGTGCACGGCGGATCAGTGCCGAGGCAGTATTTTTCTTCCGTCGAAGCCGGCGCGCGCGACGCAATGACCCGTGGCCCGCTTGGATTTCCAGTGGTCGATGTCTCGGTGACCTTGATCGACGGCTCCTATCACACCGTCGATTCCTCCGACATGGCGTTCCGAGCGGCGGCCAAGCTGGCCCTGGACGAAGCCCTGGTCAAAGCGCGCCCAATGCTGCTCGAACCGATCCTCTTGGTGACGATATACGTGCCCACCGAGGCCCTAGCCCGGGCGAGCGCGCTGGTCAGCGCGCGGCGCGGTCAGATTCTTGGCTTCGAAGCCCGGGATGGCTGGACAGGCTGGGAGGCGCTGCGGGCGTTGATCCCAGAGGCCGAGATCGGCGATCTTATTGTCGAATTGCGCTCGGCGACCTCGGGCGTCGGCGCCTTCGAGACCAAATTCGATCATTTGGCCGAGCTTACAGGGCGCGCGGCCGATCTGGTGGTCGCCGCGCGTCAGAAGGCGAACGCCTGAACTTTTGTCGAGCGTCGGACGCGTTTCCCGGTATATAGACGCACCGCCTTCGCCTAACCGGCGGCGCGCCTGTTGAGAGGACTTCGATGACCGAAGCCACTAAGGAAGCCAACCGTTTGGCGACGGTATTTGGGGGCTCGGGATTCCTCGGACGCTATATCGTGCGTGCGCTGGTCCACCAGGGATGGCGCGTCCGGGTGGCCGTGCGGCGACCTGATCTCGCTGCTTTCCTGCAACCGATTGGCGGAGTGGGCCAGATCCAGCCGGTGCAGGCCAACCTTCGCTTCCCGAATTCGATCGCGGCGGCGCTCGAGGGCGCAACAGCGGTCGTCAACGCCACCGGCGTGACAGCGGAGAGCGGGGCGCAGACCTATACCGCGGTGCACGTGGAGGGCGCCCTTGCAGCGGCCCGAGCCGCATTGGCCGCGCGGGTGTCATCATATGTGCATATTTCGGGAATCGGCGCCGACCCGAACTCTGCTTCGCCCTATATCGCGAGCAAGGGGCTTGGGGAGAAGGCGACGCGAGACACATTCCCCGACGCGATTGTCATGCGTCCGTCGGTCGTGTTTGGCCCCGAGGACGGATTCTTCAACCGCTTCGGCGCGCTCGCCTGCCACATGCCCGTTCTGCCGCTGATGGGCGGGGGAGAATGTCGTTTGCAGCCGGTTTATGTCGGCGATGTCGCACGGGCGGTCGCCGCGGCGCTCTCCGGTTTGGCGAAACCCGGCACTGTGTACGAACTTGGCGGTCCAAGAACGATGACCCTTCGGGAAGCAGCCGAGCTCGCACTCGCCGCGATTGATCGCCGCCGTCTGCTTATGGCCCTTCCCCTGGCTCCGTCGCGTTGGATCGCGTCCTCGACACAGTTCGCGTCGAAGGCGACATTCGGGCTTTTTCCCAAATTGTTGACGACGACGCGTGATCAAGTCGATTTGCTGGCGTCGGACAACGTCGTATCCGCGGAGGCGGAAGCCGAGGGACGCGTGCTGAGCGCCCTCAACGTCCGGCCGCAGGCCGCCGAGGCGATCATCCCAACCTATCTGGCGCGGTTTCGGCGAACTGGCCAATATGAGGTTCAACGTTCGGACTGAACGTTTCCGGCGCTAATTTCGACGGGGCGACGCGACGCCAAACGGCATTGCATTGTAACGAAGCCGCGGTTTGCTATTGATGCGGGCCCCCGTTTCAGGGCATTAAGGCGAGGCGAACGCCGGGGCATTTCGAGTTGGGGACATTCGGTGATCAAGTCTGAGCTCGTCCAGCGCATGGCCGCCCGCAATCCGCATCTTTATCAGCGTGACATTGAGAACATTATCGACGCCATCCTGGGCGAGATCACAAATGCCCTCGCTCGCGGAGAACGCATCGAGTTGCGCGGCTTCGGCGCCTTCTCGACCAAACAGCGCAAGGCCCGGACCGGTCGCAATCCACGCACCGGCGATAAGGTTCCGGTGACCGAGAAACTGGCGCCGTTCTTCAAGACCGGCAAGGAAATGCGCGAGCGTCTCAACCGCTCGGTTGAGGCGATCTAGGGTCGTTGAAACAACTGCTGTCGCTTGCGCTGGCGAGGGCTAGGCGAGTCGAGCGTATGAGGCTTGCATGATTCGCTTTTTGAAAGTCGCGATCCTCATTCTCTGCGCCATCGTCCTTCTCGGTTTTGCCTTCGCCAATCGCGACTTTGTGACCGTTTCGTTTGACCCATTCGCTTCCAGTGACAGCGCGGCGTTTTCGCTCGCTGCGCCGCTGTTCGCGGTGGTGATTGTCGCGGCCATGCTCGGCGTCGTCGCGGGCGCGTGCGCTACCTGGCTGTCGCAAGGGCGCCACCGGAGAGCCTCACGCCAAAGCCGAATGGAGGCGGACAAATGGCGCGCGCAAGCTCAGGCGCTTAAGGCCGCTCAGGCTCAGGAAACTACGCATCCGGCTTTGCCGAGCGACAGGTGATTGTACTCAGAGTTGGCGGTCTAGGTTATCGACGCGCCGCCTGATGACGGTCTGGCTCGTAGGACAGCCCCCAGTAGAAAGCGCAGGCTCGCTCGCAGAACTCGATGCGATTCACCCAATAGTCGGATACATCGCCCGGCGCTGCCGCCACGCCGGTTGCGCTCCCGGAAGCGACAACGGGGAGGCCTCGTACACGCCGCGAGCGATCGCTCGAGCGACGCATTCGGCGCTCAACATGCCGATCTCGGTCAGGTCGCGGATGTTCGGAACTGCACTGGCGCGGGCCGTCGCCGCGGCGAAGACAACGTCGTTGTCCATCGGCGCGTGGGCAGGTCGCAGCGCAAGCGCGCAGCCGTCCTGGGCCATAGTTGCAACTCGCTTGAGCTGAGTCGTGGTCAACGCCGCGTCGGTGACGACCACCATAAGATCGGTGCTGGACGGCGTGTCGGACTTGAGGCGAAGCGTCAGCTGGTCGTCAATGTCTTTCGGGCCGAAGCCGACGCCGCCGAATTCACCCTCTCGTTCGTAGGGCGCGGCCCAAAAATGCAGGCTTTCGCCTCGCGTGGCCCGCCCGACCGAATTGACGACCACGAGCGCGCCCACTCGGAAGCCGCTCGAGGTGACCGCGCTGGCGGAGCCTAGGCCGCCCTTCAGGTTGTAGGTAGTCGCGCCAAATCCTGCGCCGGCGGTGCCGAGCGCAAAGTCAACAACCGCGTTCGACGCGGCCTTGATGCCCAAGTCCCAGTACGGCGGCTTGCGGCCCCAGGATTTATCGCCCCCGTTGAGAAGATCGAATAGGCTCGCTCCCGGCACAATCGGAACTCGTACTCCGCGATGCTCGAAGCCGCGACCTGTCTCAGCGAGATAGGCCATCACGCCGCCCGCCGCGTCAAGGCCGAACGCCGACCCCCCGGACAGAACGAAACCGTCGACCCGCTCGATGGTCATTTCCGGCTCGAGCAAGGCCGTGTCACGGAGCGCGGGCGCGCCGCCATTGATAGCAATTGACGCGACCGCGGGCTCCTCGAACAAGACCACGGTGACGCCTGAAGCAAGCTGCTCGTCGTCGGCCGATCCGACGAGCACGCCCTCAATGTCAGTGATCAGGTTGCGGGCCATCGATAATGCTTCACCGTCGGATCGCGTTCGTGAATCGTTAAGAGGCCGCGACGACTCGTATCAGGGGTAAAAATGAGACGGAAGGCTTGCGCTGTCTACTTCAGGTATGAGCAGGGGCGCCAGCCGAGTGTGGTGGCTGAGTATAGGCTGGAGCAAGGTTGATTCGCGACCTTGGGACGTTCAGAGCGAGGGGCGTCGGCTGCAGTGTGGGATGAACTGGACGAACCGCTCGGATTTGTTTCGGACGCGGCAGCGGCGGCGCCGGCTGGCTGGCTACGCCTGACCAGAGGCACGGCGACGGGCGCTGCGCTTCTCGCGGTCGCGATCGGCCTCCTCTCGTTTCCGCGGCGAGATCTGCCCCTCAACAGCGAGCCGTTTGCGCTGGCGAAAGTTGAAGTCTTGCCTGCGCCGCGAAAGCCCGAGGCCCCAGAGGCGATGGGAACCGTGCGCCAAACCACTGCCTCGCCGCTGGCCTCGGCTACGCAAGTGGAAGCGACGAGCGGGGTCAAGGTCACGGGTGAGAGCGGCGGAGCGTCCAAGCCGCTGATCATCGATGTTGCCCAGGCGCTCGGGGTCAAGCTCGCGCCCGCCCCCGACGCTCGCCTCATCGAGAAGTCTAAATTTGGCCTCTTGCCGCGCATCGGGGCCGACGGCGCGCGCCCGATCGACGTTTACGCAAGGGCAGTCGTCTTGGACCCAAGGTTAAGGCCCGGCAGTCCCCGCATCGCTTTGGTGGTGGGAGGGCTTGGCCTCAATGCGGAGAGCGCAGAGAGCGCAATCGCCAAGCTGCCCGGCGCTGTCACGCTTGCGTTTGCGCCGACTGGCACGGCGGTTCAGCGACAGGCGGCGGAAGCCCGGGACGCGGGGTACGAGACAGTTCTTCAGGCCCGGCTAGATGATTCTTCGCATCCAACTGACGACTTGGGGGCGCATGTGCGGAACACGTCGGTATCCGACATGGAAAGCCTCGATTCGCTCCGCTGGCAAATGGGACGGTTCACCGGCTATATTGCGGTGGTCAACGACTTTGGCGGCAAATTCACCGCTGATCAACAGGAGATATCACCGGTTTTAAGGGAGATCGCAGACCGGGGCCTCGGCTATCTCGACGACCTCTCTTCGCCGCGAAGAGTTGCGCCCGAGGTCGCTGCGACGCTGGCGATGCCCTCCGCGCGCGCGGATGTCATAATCGACGCCAGTTCCGCGCCAGAGGCTATTGATGCGGCGCTGGCTCGGCTCGTTGAGCTCGCGCGTCAGCGCGGCTCAGCAGTCGGCGTCGCTTCCGCTACGCCGGGCATCGTCGAACGATTGGCGCGATGGACGAACGGACTCGATTCGAAAGGCGTCGCGCTGGTCCCGCTCTCCGCCTTGATGTCGGCAACTCCAGGCCCGTCCGCTCAATCGAACCCGTCGGCGAATCCATGAGATGCGATTTGCTGTATCGGCCATGTGTGGGCGTCGCGCTGGTCAATCGAGCCGGCGTTGCATTCATCGGCCATCGCAAGCGTAAGCGGGGCTCCGAAGTTCTCGACCCGCGCTCCTGGCAGATGCCGCAGGGGGGAATTGACTCTGGTGAGCAGCCGCTCGAAGCCGCTAAGCGCGAGCTTTGGGAGGAAACTAATGTGCGCTCGACTGAGCTGATCGCAGAGCTGCCGGGTTGGCTTAAGTACGATTTGCCAGAAGGAGCGCGCGGACGATGGAGCGGCCGCTACCGCGGGCAGACCCAGAAGTGGTTCCTGTTTCGCTTTGTCGGCCGCGACAAAGAGATCGACGTTCACCATCCGGCTGGCGGCGCTCACGACGCCGAATTTGACGATTGGCGCTGGGAGCGCTTTGAGCGCTTGCCAGATCTAGTGGTGCCGTTCAAGCGCGAGGTCTACGAAACGGTCGCGACCGCGTTCGCGCCGCTCGCGCGTCCCGCAGACGCCTGAGCTAGAACTCGCTGTCTTACTTGCCCGCCCTAACCGAGGCGATCGCCGCCGCCATCTCCTCATCCATCTTCTTGCGCAGACGGTGATCGGAGAGGTCGACATTGGCGCGCGCGAGGTCCGCCTTGAGCGTCGCGGCGACGTCGTCGTCGCTTTTGCCGATCTGCGCGCCGACGAACTCGCTGGCGTATTTCTCGGCGTCTGCCGCAGAAAACCCTTGTGTCTCCGCGACCCAGAGCGCCAACGCCTTGTTGCGGCGCGCGACTGCCCTGAAGCGCAGGTCCTCATCATGGGCGAACTGCTTTTCGAACGTGTTTTCGCGATCCTGAAACGCGTCGGACATGACCTCTCCGTCACTTGCGAAACCACTCGCGGGCCATCTCAGCAGCGACGCCGTGATGATCCGGCTCTTACTAACCGGACGATGGGGAGCCGTTATGACGGTTTCCGAACTCGCGCGCAATGCGGGCCTTCCAGGCGACAGCATCGGACGGCGCTGCCTTTCGCGAGTCCATTTTGAACGATTTCAAGGGGATGCGGCGCCATTTTGGAGCGCCTGGAGGCGTATGCATATATACACAGTATATTTGTCAAACGGCCTTCAGGCGACCAGCTGACAATGACGAGCGCATGGCTCGCGAGCCGATCGTCGAGCGCAAATCTCATACGGCCCAGCCGCGCCCATGGGGTCCGCCCGGCAGGCCGAGCTTCGCCGCGATCGTCTCGGCGACGTCGGCCAGGCTCGACCGCCCTCCGATCGGGCCCGCGGGCGCCCCGGAGCCGAAGGCGAGGATCGGAACATGCTCGCGCGTATGATCGAATCCCCGGAACGTCGGGTCGTTGCCGTGGTCCGCAGTGATGACGCAATAGTCGGTGGGGCGCATCGCCGCTTCGATGGCGCCCAGCCGTCGATCGAAGGCTTCGAGACAGGCCGCGTAACCGGGGACATCGCGGCGATGTCCCCATTCGGTGTCGAAATCGACCAGATTGACGAAGATCAGGCTGCCGTCAGGCGCCGTCCCGATCGCATCGAGCAGAAGGTCGACATTGCCGTCGTTGCTCTTGCCCTTGCGCTCGTCCCCAGTGTCGCGATGAGCGAAGATGTCTCCCACCTTGCCGATCGATATGACAGAGCGGCCCGATCGCGTGGCCCGCTGCAGAATATTGCCCTCCGGAGGTAGCATGGCGAAATCTTTGCGATTGGCGGTGCGCGCAAAGTCCTTGGCGCTCGCGCCGAGGAAAGGACGCGCGATCACGCGCCCGATCTTCAGCGGATCGCAGAGCCGGCGCGCAATCCGGCAAAGACCATAAAGGCGCTCAAGTCCGAAGGCCTGCTCATGCGCGGCGATCTGGAGCACCGAGTTGGCGGACGTGTAGCAGATGGGTTTCAACGTGCGCAGGTGCTCCTCGCCATAGTCTTCGATCACCGCAGTGCCCGAAGCGTGGCGATTGGCGAGAATCCCGGCAAGCTTGCCTTCGACGATCAACGCCTCGATCAGCGCTGGCGGAAAGGCGGGAATCGTATCCGGGAAATAGCCCCAGTCGAAGTCGACCGGCGTGCCGGCGAGCTCCCAATGGCCGGAGGGCGTGTCTTTGCCGCGCGAAGTCTCAATTCCGTAACCCCATTGGCCGCGTGGCTCCGGAAACGTAAACCCAGGCGGCGCGCGGCCAGTGGAGGCCTGCATCGCGCGGCCGAGCCCAAGCGCGTCGAGGTGCGGCAATCGGAAAGGTCCGCGCCGCAGGCCGTCGCGATCGCCCCTTCCATCAGCGCAGGCTTCCGCGATATGGCCCAGCGTGTCGGCGCCTTCGTCCCCGTAGGCCTTCGCATCTTCGGCCCCGCCGCAGCCGACCGAATTGAGGACGATCAGAATCGCGCGGCCAAGTTTTGGGGTTATTGCAGCGGCCACGATGCGTCTTCCCAAACAGCCGCTACAGCAGATCGCCTCATCCTTCGAGACGCGTCGCCTACGGCGCCGCTCCTCAGGACGAGGCGGTGCATGGCGCTATCTCTCACTGACTGACGACGGCGTCGAGCGTCGCCTCATTGGCGAAGGCGGCGGCGAACAGAGCGCGCGTGTAGTCGTTTTGCGGCGCGCCGAAGACCCTCCGCGCGTCGCCGCTCTCGACCACCTTGCCGCGCCGCATCACGATGATTTCGCTGGCTAGCGCCCGCACGACCCTCAGATCATGGGAAATGAACAGGTAGGTGAGGTTCCGGCGACGCTGCAGTTCGCGCAGCAGGTCGACGATCTGCGCCTGGATCGACATGTCCAACGCCGAGGTTGGCTCGTCGAGCACCACGAAACGCGGATCGAGCGCCATCGCGCGGGCGATGGCGATGCGCTGGCGCTGGCCGCCGGAGAACTCGTGCGGATAACGGTCGAGCGTCGATGAATCGAGCCCAGTGTCGCCGAGCGCGCGCTCGGCGACGCGACGCCGCTCGGCGGCGCTCATTTTGGCGCCCTGCGCCACCAGCCCCTCCTCGACGATCTCGGCCACCGACATGCGTGGGCTGAGCGAACCGTATGGATCCTGGAAGACGATCTGCATCTCGCGACGGAGCGGACGCATGGCCTTTGAACTCAGGCCGTCGATCCCGCGCCCGCAATAGACGATCGGACCTTCCGACCGGATGAGCCTCAAGATCGCGAGCCCCAGCGTGGTCTTGCCGGAGCCGGATTCGCCGACGACGCCGACGGTCTGCCCTTCGCGAATCGCGAGCGAGACGCCGTCGACTGCTTTGACGTGAGCGACTGTGCGGCGCAAAAACCCTTTCCGGATTGGGAACCAGACGCGCAAATTGTCAGTGCTCGCGACCATCGGCGCCGAGTGGTCGGCGGCCGGCGGATCGCCTTTGGGTTCGGCGGCGAGAAGCGCGCGCGTATAGGGATGGCGAGGGTTGGCGAACACGCTCGCGGTCTCCCCAGCCTCAACGATTTTTCCCTGACGCATGACGATCACGTCGTCGGCGATGCGCCGGACGACGTTGAGATCATGAGTGATGAACAGCATCGCCATGCCGAGCTTTGTCTGCAGGTCTTTCAGGAGCTTGAGGATCTGCGCCTGCACGGTGACGTCGAGCGCGGTGGTTGGCTCATCAGCGATCAGAAGATCGGGACGGTTGGCCAGCGCCATGGCGATCATCACCCGTTGGCGCTGTCCGCCTGACAGTTGGTGCGGATAGGCCTGAAGCCGCTGCGCTGGATCGACGATGCCGACCTCGGTCAGAAGCTCGACGATCCGTGGCGGCGTGACGGCTGCGCGCCCATGATGGAGAGCGATGATCTCGCCGATCTGCCGCTCGATCGTGTGGAGCGGATTGAGCGACGTCATCGGCTCTTGAAACACCATAGTGACGGCGCTGCCGCGCATCGCGCGCAATTCGTCGTCGGACATTTTGAGCACGTCGCGGCCACGGAAGAAGATCTCGCCGCTCGGATAGCTGGCCGCGGGTTGCGGCAGCAGGCGCACAATCGCCTGGGCGGTGACGGTCTTGCCCGAACCGGATTCGCCGACGAGCGCCAACGCGCGACCTTTTTCAAGCTGAAAGGAGACTCGATCGACAACCGCACGGCGCTCGCCGCTTTGGGCGAACGCGATCGAGAGCTCGCGAACGTTGAGAAGCGGCTCGGCCTCGCTCACGAGAACGTCTTTCTGGGATCGAAAGCGTCGCGCACCGCCTCGCCGATAAAGATTAGGAGCGACAACATCAGCGCCGTCACAGCGAAGGCGGAAAGCCCGATCCAGGGCGCCGACAGATTGGACTTGCCCTGCAGCAGGAGTTCGCCGAGCGAAGGCGAGCCGGGCGGCATGCCCAACCCTAAGAAGTCGAGCGAGGTCAGCGTGCTGATGGAGGAATTCACAATGAAGGGCAGGAACGTCAGCGTCGCCACCATTGCGTTGGGCAGCACATGCTTGACGATGATCTTGGCGTTGGAGAGGCCAAGCGCGCGGGCGGCGTTGACATATTCGAAGTTGCGCGCGCGCAGGAACTCGGCCCGGACCAAGTGAACGAGGCTCACCCAGGAGAACAGCAACAGGATAATCAACAGGACAGAGAAGCTCGGCGCGAGGATCGCGGACAAGATGATGAGAATGTAAAGATGCGGCAGCGACGACCAGATCTCGATCACCCGCTGCATCATGAGATCGAGCCAGCCGCCAAAATAGCCCTGCACAGCTCCTGCGAAGACGCCGATCACAGACGAAACCCCGGCGAGCGTCAGTCCAAACAAAATCGAGATGCGAAAGCCGTAGATGAGACGGGCGACGATATCGTGCCCGTCCTGATCGGAGCCAAGCCAAAGCGGTTCGAGCCTGCTGCAGGGGCGTGAGACGGTCGCCGCGTCTTCGACCTTTTGCTTCTCGAGCGCCGCGCGGCATTGGACGTCGGTCAGCATCCAGGTCGGCGGCGTCGGCAGTGGGGTCGGGGGATTCAGGATGGTCGTGGAGTTGGCGAAGCGGATCGGCGGCCAGATCATCCAGCCGTGCGTCTTGATTTCGTCGGCGATAAAGGGATCGCGAAAGTCCGCGCGCGCCTGGAAGCCGCCAAATTTATCCTCGGGATAGTCGAAGAGGACAGGGAACAGGGTCTCGCCTTTGTAGGAGGCGATCAGGGGACGGTCGTTGGCGATGAATTCCGCAAACAATGAAGCAATGAACAGGACCAGAAAGATCCAGAACGACCATGCGCCGCGCTTGTGGCGCCGGAAATTGTCGAGGCGGCGCCGGTTCATCGGCGACAGCCAGGGGCGGCGCTCGATACTCGCGCGCGCTTCCGCCTGCTCCCAAGAGTCCGCTTCTTCGTTGAACGGGAGGACGCGGCTCACCGCTTCTCCCGGTTGCGGGGTTGCGTCGGGAGTGGGAGCGAGGCGGTCCGTATCGACCAAGCTCACACCTCGCGCGTTTCGAAATCGATGCGAGGATCGATCCAGGTGTAGGTGAGGTCGGAAATCAGGTTCACCACGAGGCCGATGAGAGCGAAAATATAGAGATTGGCGAGCACCACCGGATAATCGCGCTGAATGAGCGAATCGTAGGAGAGATAGCCGAGGCCGTCGAGCGAGAACACCTGTTCGATCAGAAGAGAGCCAGTGAAGAAGGCGCCGATGAAAGCGCCAGGGAATCCGGCGATGACGATCAGCATCGCGTTGCGAAACACGTGGCCATAGAGCACGCGACGCTCGGTCAAGCCCTTCATGCGCGCGGTCTGCACGTAGGATTTCTTGATTTCGTCGAGGAAGGAATTCTTCGTCAGCAACGTCGAGGTCGCGAACGAACCCAAGACCAGCGCCGTCACGGGAAGCGCGATATGCCAGAGATAGTCGAGGACTTTTTGCGGCCAGCTGAGATCGGCGAAATTGTCGGAAGTCAGGCCGCGCAGCGGAAAGATCTGCCAGAACGATCCGCCGCAGAACAGCACAACGAGCAGGACCGCGAACAGAAAACTCGGGATCGCGTAGCCGAAAATGACCAGCCCGGAAGTGATGGTGTCGAAGCGCGAGCCGTCCTTGACAGCCTTTCTGACCCCGAGCGGGATCGAGATCGCATAGGAAATGACGGTCATCCACATGCCAAGCGAGATCGAGACCGGCAGTTTTTCCTTAATCAGCTCCAGCACTGGCACGTCGCGATAGTAGCTCTTGCCGAAGTTGAAGGTGGAATAGTCGCGCACCAGAATCCAAAAGCGCTCGAGCGCGGGCTTGTCGAAGCCGTACTGCTTCTCCAACTCCTTGATGAATTTGGGGTCGAGGCCCTGCGAGCCGCGATAGCGCGAGGAGATGTCGCCCCCCGCCTGCGCGGTACCAGCCCCGATCTGGCCGCCGCCCCCTCCGAATTGCGCGGTCGAGCTTTGGTCCGCCCCCTGGAGTTGCGCGATAGCGCGCTCGACCGGGCCGCCCGGAACGAATTGCACGATTGCGAACGAGACCGCCATGATTCCAAGGATCGTCGGGATCATCAGCAAGAGCCGCCGGAGGATATAGGCGAGCATGCTTCGTCAGCCGAATTGTGCAGAGCGAAGCGGCAAGCGCCTATTACAGTCCAATGGTTTTGGCCTTTGCTTCGTCCCACCACCAGGTTCCGGGCGCCCCGGTGCTGAGTTGCGGTTGGCGATCGGGACGCGAAAACGCGTCCCAATGAGCGACCCAGGACGTGTCACGATACCACATCGGAACCCAATAATGGCCGGCGCGCAGGACGCGGTCGAGCGCTCGGGCGCCCGTGTTGAGCTCGTCTCGCGATTTCGCCGTCGCGATCGTCTCTACGAGCGCGTCAACTACCGGATCGGAGACGCCGGCGAGATTGCGCGAGGCGTTCTGCTTGGCGGACTCCGACGTGTAGACGTTGCGGAGGTCGACCCCGGGCGTGAACGTGCCCCCGGACGCCGTCGTCACCACGTCAAAATCAAAGGCGTCGGTGCGGCTCTTGTATTGCGCGGGATCGACGATTCGGTAATTCGCCTGGATGCCGAGCTTTCCGAGGTTCTGAATGAACGGCAAGGTGTGCGGCTGGAGCGCGCTGTTGCTGTCGAGGAACTCGATGACGAAGGGCTTGCCGTCCGGCAGGTTTAGTGACGAGCCGTCGCGCTTGCACCCCGCCACAAGGAGGAGGTCGTAGGCTTGCTTGAGCAGCTTGCGGTCTGACCCTGAACCATCGCTTTCCGGCGGAACGTAAGGCTCGTCAAAGACGACGGGCGCCAGCCTGTCGCGAAACGGCTCGAGCAGTTTGAGTTCGTCCGGCCCGGGCTTACCCTTCGCCTCCATGTCGGTATTGGGAAAGTAAGAGATGATCCGCTTGTAGGCGGAGTACATGATGTTCTTGTTCGTCCAGTCGAAATCGAAGCAGAGGCCAATGGCTTCGCGCACGCGCGGGTCCTTGAACTGATCGCGCCGCGTGTTGAGTTGCCAGCCTTGAGTGCGCGAGGGCGCGCCGTCGTGCAAAATCTCCTTCTTCACCCGGCCGTCCTTGGCGGCGGGAAAGTCGTAAGACGTCGCCCAGAAGCGCGAGGTGTACTCTTCGTGATAGTTGATCGCCCCAGCCTTGAACGCCTCGAACGCGACCTGCCGCTCCCGATAATATTCGAAGCGCAAGCGGTCAAAGTTGTTCTGCCCGAGATTGACCGGCAGCTTGGCGCCCCAATAATTGGGATCGCGCGCATATTCGATGAACCGGCCCTGCTCGAACGTCTTGACCTTATAGGCGCCCGAACCAAGCGGCGGATCGAGCGTCGCCGCAGTAAAATCGCGCCCCTTCCACCACGCCGCCGAGAACACCGGCATGCCGACGACGATCAGATGCGCGTCGCGGCTGCGGCCCTGGACAAAGCGCACATGCGCGACGTCGTCGCCTTCCGCATCGGCCTTCTCTACTTCCTTCAGGAGCTGGGCGTAGATCGGATGGCCCTTGTCCTTCAGCACGTTGAGCGAAAAGGCCACATCGGCCGCCGTCACCTTCGAGCCGTCCAAGAACCGCGCCTCCGGGCGCAGCCGGAAGCGGTAGTCCAGCTTGTCGGCGGAGACGCGGACCGATTGCGCGAGCAGGCCATAGACGGAATCGGGTTCGTCGCCGTTGGCGGTCATCAGCGTGTCGAAGGTCGCCGACATGCCGGCCGCGCCGTTGCCCTTCCAGCTATAGATATTGAGCGTGTCGAAGGTGTCGAAGTTCTGGTTGCCGCTCGTCCCGGTGATCTGCAGCGACAACAGGCCGCCAGTCGGCGCGGTCGGGTTGACGTAAGCAAAATGTGGGAAGTCGGGCGGCAGGGCGAGATCTCCGAACGACGACAGGCCATGCGTCTCGACGGAATCGTCGGCAAGCGCCGCGAAGGGACGACAGACGAGTGTCGCCAGCGCGCCGCCGCCGCCGGCCTTCAACGCGGCCCTGCGGGTCAAGCTCATGGTCATCGAATCGTCCGCCTCGTGGCTCGCTCTCACGCGGTGTACCGCGCCTGAGCGGTCTTCGCTAGCGAGCGCGGCGAAAACGAGGCGCCGCCTCGACCGGGAGCTTGAACACCGGGTTAAACTTCGTTCATGAAGCTTGCCGAGGTTGGCTGAGCTTGGCGCCGCCCCGGCGACCGTCTTACATCCGAACATGGCGATTCGCGGCGCGACGGTGGTCATGGAGAAGGTTCGTCCGGTGACTGGGCTCATCGCCCTCGAACGGGCGCCGGTGCGTCTTCGGATCGACCTTGGCGCGCTGGCCGGCAATTGGCGCGCGCTCGCGCGCCGAGCGGCGCCGGGGCGCTGCGCCACCGTCATCAAGGCCAATGCTTATGGGATCGGCCTCTCCGAAGCTGCGCCGGCGCTCTGGGCCGCGGGGGCGCGCGTCTTCTTCGTCGCCCACCTGAATGAGGGGATCGCGGCGCGCCGGGCGCTGCCGGCGGAGGCCCAGATCTATGTGCTCAACGGCCTCGAGAGTGGGGCCGATCCATCGGACTATGCGGAGCACGCCCTCGCGCCGGCGATTGGCGGCGAAGAGGAATTGGCGCGCTGGTCCGCCTTCGCCGCGCAACGCGGCGGGCTCTCGCCTTGCGCCTTGCATCTCGACACCGGCATGAACCGGCTCGGATTCGAGTCCCTCGCTCGCCTCCAGGTGGCGATGGCGGCGCATGGGCGATCGAGCGGGGCCGACTTGCTGATGAGCCATTTCGTCTCGTCCGAGATCCCCGACGACCCCATCACCTTCGCGCAGATCGGGCGTTTCGAGGCCGCCCGCGCGGCGTTTCCCGGCCTCCCGGCCTCGCTCGCCAACTCGTCGGGCATGTTCCTCGATCCCTCCCCGATCTACGACCTGGCCCGCCCGGGGTACGCCCTTTACGGCGGCAATCCGACGCCGGGCGCCCCAAACCCGATGCGTCCCGTCGTCACCCTGACCGCGGCCATCCAGCAGGTCCGCTCGATCGAAGCGGGCATGACCTGCGGCTACAACGCCCAATGGACCGCCAGGCGCCCGACCCGGCTCGCGACCCTCATCATCGGCTATGCCGACGGCCTGCCGCGCGGCGCGGGCGCGACCGATGCGAGGCCCGGCGCCGAAGTCGCGGTCGCCGGGCGCAGAGCGCCGCTGGTCGGGCGCGTGTCGATGGACCTCGCCATCGTCGACATCACCGACCTGCCCGAGGACGCCGTTCGCGTGGGCGACCCGGTCGAGCTGTTCGGGGAAGCGATCGACCTCGACGACTTCGCCTCTCGCAGCGGGACGATCGGCTATCACCTCTTGACCAGCCTCGGCCCCCGCTATCAGCGGGAGTATGTCCGCTAACCGGCGCTCGCCGGCCAACTTGGCGCAGGTCTCCGCGGCTTCGGCCTTGGCGGCCGAATTCCACCAAACAAATCCAAGCGAATCCAAGCCAAACCAAATAAGACCAAGCTAAATAGTTTGGTTTTATTTGGTTTTATTCGTCCGAATCGGGACTTTTCAATGGGTTAGAGCGAATCCAAATAAAATTTTTCTTCCCCTGTCACAGTGTACCTAAATGTTACAGCCGCCTTCTCTTCCTGTCTCTCCTCGCCGCGCGGCCGGCTGAGCGCGGGCTCAATCCGACGAATGATAAGGCCTAACACACAATTCTGCTGCACGCAATCATTTGTCTAATTTTCTGATTACTCCTGCTCAAGGATTCCCTGTCGACTGGTGGGGGGTTCGCCGCGTCAGTCGACGTTCACTGTCAATCGAACGAACTTCTAATCAGGGACACTAACGGAACCCAACTCTGCGACGTCGTGCGCAGGCCCTCTCTCTTCGTTCGGCGGTTTTTGCTCCGGCGTCACACCGGAGTGACGCCGCGAGCCTCCTTCGGAAACTTTTCGACATCCTCCCGGGTCAGATTCAAATGCTGCATGAGCAGTTCAGGCGGGAGATGGGCGAACCATCCGGCAAGCGAGACCTCTTCATATCGGCCGGCGCGGAACATCTCGATGAACTGCATGACGTCTTTGCCGGTGTTCTCCACGTAATGGCCGCAGCTCTTGCGCACCACCCCGACGTCGCCCGGGCGAAAGTCGTTGGTCGTGGCCTTCGGTCCGGTATTGAACACCGTTATCCGAGCCTGCCCGCGCAGGTAGTATTGCCATTCGTCGGCATTCGGATGCCCGTGCATCTCTCTGAGGCCGCCCGGCTCGACCGTGACCAGAGCCGCTGCGATGGTTCTGGAGACCTTGAAGTTCGCACTGTCGGCGATCTGAATGCGCCCCCCGCTGTTCTCCTTGTATGGTTTGGAGCGGGAGAGGCGGTAGACGACCGGCTCCGCTTCGGGTTGCACGCGGGCCGCGGCTTGGTCGCCCGCAAGGTCTCCCGGCTCCACGCCCTGAAAGATCCAAAGATTGTTGAGGGGAATGTTTCTGAAGACCTCTTTCGGCACGCCGAAGTTCTTGGCCAGAATGTCGGGCGGGGTATGCGCGATCCAGTCTGTCACAGGCAGCGTATTGCTCTCGAACTGCTTGCCGCTGTCGAAGGCGAGGGCGAACTCGGCGCCCTTGAGGCCAAGGACCTGCAACGAATGTGGTGGTGATGCGGCACAGTCCGCGCGTCATGACGGCCCATTCGGCGGTCTGATGCCAGTGCAGCTCGCGGATGCCGCCCGGCGACAAGTGCATGTTGACGCCGGCGATTTCCTCGGAGATCGCGAAGTCCTCGGACGTCAACTCGCGCGCCCAGCCCCCGTTCTGGATCCGTTTGGGCGAAATGTTGAAGGAGGACCAGAAGAAGCGCTGTGTGCTGATGTCGGTGGCGGGCGGGTCCGCCTATGAGGGCGAACTGGCTCTCGATGGCCTCGTTCTGGGGGGCCGTCGCTGCGCAGGCTTTCCGGGTTGCCCGCGGCGTTCAGCCTTCAGGCGGCAAGTCGGGATTGCCGAATGTTGGCGTCGGATGGTTCGGAACTGCTTGGGCCGTAGTCCCCTGATCGGTGGGTTGCATTGGCTTCTCCTGTCGAAGGCGCAGGCGTGCGAAGGCGCGCAGGGCTGTCCTCCGTCAGCGGGGCCGCCTTCCAATATGGACTAATGCGAAAGGCGAGGAACCTTCTTTTGCCTTATCGCGGCATGGCGAATGCTAATCCGCTCGCACCGCCTTCTCGTCCTCACCCATCAAGCGGGAGTAGTCGACGATGAGGGAAAGGATTGAATTGAGAATCGCCGATCGCAGGGCCGCTAGGGTCGATCTGTCTCGCTCTCATCGAAACGGGGACGGCTCACACTCGAGCGATCGGCCAAATCACGGTCAGCGCTTTCCGTCCTGCCGGGGAGTGCGCGCGCCCGCCGGAGAATACTTTCGCGCAAGGAATCGTAAAGAGGCGGATCAGACAGCAGCGTCGGGATCAACATAGCCGCAAAGCACGCCCCCAGCATTGGCAAGAGCATCGTGACATTCGCCGTCATCTCGGTGACGAGCACGATGCCGGTCAGCGGGGCCCGCACCACGCCGGTGAAGAAGGCGGCCATGCCGACGACGGCGAACCCTTCGGGTTGAATGTCCATATCGGGAAATGCGAGACGAGAAAGCAGCCCAAAGAACAGGCCGAGTTGCGCGCCCAGCACAAGCAAGGGCGCAAACAGCCCGCCTGGCGTCGCCGCAGCGTAGGACACGGCCCCGAGCCCGAGCCTCAGCACGAAGATGAGGGGAAGGATGGCAAGCGTCTCGGCTCCCGCCAGAGTGGCTTGCGTGATCGTATCGCCGCCGCCCACCAGATCGGGCCTGCACCAAGCCAGCGCACCGATCGCCGCGCCGATCAGTCCCGCGCGCAGTTCGACGGGCGCCCGGACGAGCCACGCCGCCGCGGCCATCGTCGCGATCAGCGAGCGATTGTAGACGATCGCCATGAGCCCGGCGACCGCGCCGAGGGCAAAATAAAGCGGCCTGGTCTCGGCTGCGGCATAGTTCAACGCTTCGACATGAAAGTCCGGCGCGTTGCCGAGCAGCACGCGCGACACTGCGATCGCGGTGGCCGAGGCGCCGAGCGCCGCGATCGCAATGCGGGGCTCGAAGCGGCGCACCAGTTCCTCCAGGACGAAAATGGCGCCGGCGATCGGGGCGTTAAATGCGGTCGCCAGGCCGGCGCCCGCGCCGGCGGCCAGAAGCACCCGGCAGTCTGGCCAGTTGCGGCCGAACAGCTTCCCGATCAGGTGGGCCATGGTCGCGCCCATCTGGACGCTAGGGCCCTCCCGACCGAGCGCAAGCCCCGCCCCGATCGCCAGCACGCCGCCGACGAATTTTACGGGAATGATGCGAAACGGCGCCTCCGGCAGCTCGCCGTTCAACACCGCCTCGACATGAGGGATGCCGCTCCCCGAGGCATAGGGCGAGTACCTCCGGACCAGGAAGGCCGCGACGACCGTCGCAGCCACACAAGCGCCGACAACGGTCAAAAATCCCTGAAGCTGTTGGCCGTGCGCCGATTCTATCAACGCGTCGCGCAGGTGGTCCGCCTGCTCGAGCGCGAGCCGGAAAACCGCGCCCACCAATCCCGCCGCCGCCCCCACAATCAGCGCCACGAGCGCGAGCACGAGAAGATTGCCGGAGCCGTCGGCCGGGACACTCTGCCTGCAACTCTTCGCTATGCCGAATATCAGGCGCCCCGCTCCAAAATGGCGGCGATCAAAGCGGCTCCGCGGCGCGCCTCGTTCCGAGGTATAGGCGGCGGGCGATAGAGATTCAATTTGAAATCGGCGCCCCCCCCAACGTCGACTTGGCGCCTTGATTGCGCCGCCTGGACCTCCAGTCTCGACGACGATCCGGTCCGTCACCATATTGGGCGCGCCCGCCATTGGCGCTTTCGAGAGCCTTGTTCTAGAACGCCCGTCGGTCCGGCCTTCTTCAAGCGATTTTGGTCCATGAGCGGCGTCAACGACATCCGATCGAACTTCCTCCAGTTCTTCGCCAAGAACGGGCATAAGGTCCTGCCGTCGAGTTCGCTGGTGCCGCGCAACGACCCGACGCTCATGTTCACCAACGCCGGGATGGTGCAGTTCAAGAATCTCTTCACCGGCGTCGAGAAGCGCCCCTATCTCCGGGCGACGACGGCGCAGAAGTGCGTGCGGGCCGGCGGCAAGCACAACGACCTCGACAATGTCGGCTACACCGCCCGCCACCACACATTCTTCGAGATGCTGGGCAACTTTTCGTTCGGCGACTATTTCAAGGACTACGCGATCGAATATGCCTGGAATCTGCTGACGCGCGACTTCGGCTTGGCCGCAGAAAAGCTCACCATCACCGTCTATTACGACGATGACGAAGCGTTCAACCTATGGCGCAAGATCTCGGGCCTGCCGGAAGAGCGGATCATCCGCATCGCGACGAGCGACAATTTCTGGGCGATGGGCGACACCGGCCCCTGCGGGCCGTGCTCCGAGATTTTCTACGATCACGGCGACCACATCCCGGGCGGTCCCCCAGGCTCTCCGGATGCGGACGGCGACCGCTTCATCGAGATCTGGAATCTCGTGTTCATGCAGTTTGAGGCGCTGCCGGGCGGTGAGCGGATCAACCTGCCGCGCCCGTCGGTCGACACCGGCATGGGGCTCGAGCGCATCGCCGCCGTCCTGCAAGGCGTGCATGACAATTACGACATCGACCTCTTTCGCGCCCTCATCCGCGCCAGCGCTGACCTCACCGGCGTCGATCCCGATGGGCCCCAGCGCGCCTCGCACCGGGTCATCGCCGACCATCTGCGCGCTTCCGCCTTCCTGGTCGCCGACGGGGTGCTGCCGTCGAACGAGGGGCGCGGCTATGTGCTGAGGCGCATCATGCGCCGCGCCATGCGCCACGCCCAGATCCTGGGCGCGCGCGATCCCTTGATGTGGCGTCTCGTTCCGGCGCTCACCCGCGAGATGGGACAGGCCTATCCCGAACTGATCCGCGCCGAGTCGCTCATCTCGGAGACCCTGAAACTCGAGGAGACGCGCTTTCGCTCAACGCTTGCGCGCGGTCTCGCCATTCTGGAAGAGGAAACGCGCCCCCTTGTCGCCTCTGGGGTCGCATCAGCATCGGGTTCGGCGAAGGTGGAGGGCGTTGGCCAGGCGCTTAATCCGACAGACGACGCGGCGAAGACCAAGAGCGGCGTCCTTTCCGGTGAGACTGCCTTCAAACTCTACGACACTTATGGATTCCCGCTCGATCTGACGCAGGACGCTTTGCGCGCCCGTGGGCTTTCGGTCGACGTCGACGGGTTCAACGCCGCCATGGAGCGCCAGCGCGCCGAAGCGCGGCGGGCCTGGTCGGGTTCGGGCGAGGCGGCGACCGAAACGGTCTGGTATGCTTTGCGAGACCGGGTCGGCGCGACCGAGTTCCTCGGCTACGAAACCGAGGCCGCCGAAGGCGTCATTCGCGCGATCGTCAAGGATGGCGTCGAAGTCGAAAAGCTCGAAGCAGGCGAACGCGGATCGCTGATCCTCAATCAGACGCCGTTCTACGGCGAGTCCGGCGGCCAGGTCGGCGACGTCGGCGAGATCACCGCGTCCGGCTTTCGCGCCGAAGTCACCGATACGCGCAAGAAGCTCGGCGACCTTGTCGTCCACGACGTGACCATCGTCGAGGGCGCGGCGAGCGTTGGCCTGGCGGTCGAGCTCAAAGTCGATCACGACGCCCGAACGGCGACGCGCGCCAATCATTCGGCGACCCACATCCTGCATGAGGCTTTGCGCATCGTGCTCGGCGATCATGTCGCGCAGAAAGGCTCGCTGGTCTCCCCCGAGCGGCTGCGCTTCGACATCGCCCACCCCAAGCCGATCACCCGCGCCGAGCTCGAAAAGGTCGAGGACATCGCCAATCACGTGGTCCTGGAGAACGCCGAGGTGACGACGCGGCTCATGGGCCTCGACGATGCGCGCGCGTCCGGCGCTCGCGCCCTCTTCGGCGAGAAATACGGCGACGAGGTGCGCGTCGTCACCATGGGCGAAATCGAGGACGCAGAGCACCACGAGCGGACCTATTCGATCGAACTATGCGGCGGCACCCATGTCCACCGCACCGGCGACATCGGCCTCATCACCATCGTTGGCGAAAGCGCGGTCGCGGCGGGAGTGAGGCGCATCGAAGCCAAGACGCGCGACGAGGCGCGCAAGTGGCTCGAAGCCGACGCGCGCGGTTACGCGGATCTCACGGCTTTGTTGCGCGCGCCCTCGGGCGAGGCTGCGCAGCGGCTGGAAGCGCTGATCGACGACAAACGCAAGCTCGAGCGCGAGCTCGCCGACGCCAAGCGCAAGCTGGCGATGAGCGGCGAGAGTGGCACCGGGAACCCGACGATCCCCTGGCGCTCTGACACCCCTTCTGAACCACTGTGGCAGAGAGGATCTGCACCTGTGCCGGCAGTAATGGGGCAAGCCGGGAGCGCTGCACTCTCAACCATAGGCGAAGTCAAGAAAGACTTTAGAACTTTCCAAGGCCTCGATCCAAAGGACTTGAAACCTATGGCTGACGAAGCCAAGGCGGCACTGGGCTCGGGCATTGTGGCGTTTGCTAACTCAAGCCCCGACGGCAAGGCGAGCATCGTCGTCGCCGTCACGCCCGATCTGACGAGCCGCTTCAATGCGGTCGATCTGGTGCGCCTCGGCTCCGCCGCGCTCGGCGGCAAGGGCGGCGGCGGGCGCCCGGACATGGCGCAAGCCGGGGGGCCTGACGGCGCCAAGACGCATGAAGCGCTGGCCGCGGTCGAAGAGGGCGTGCGCCGCGCAGCGGGGGCCTAATACCAAATCTCTGAAGGGATGACTCGGTTGGGATTCCCGAATCGCCTGGCGTCTGATTCAAGGTGGCGAACAGAGGAGGTTCGCCATGCCCATTCCGCTTCGGGGCGATTATGACGCTGAGATGGTGAGAGCTGCGGCCAAGCGGTCGAAGGACGGGCCGCAGGCCAGGCGGCTTTTGGCTCTGGCGGCGGTTTACGAAGGCGCGACGCGCACCGAGGCGGCGAAGATCGGCGGGGTGACGCTTCAAATCATTCGCGATTGGGTGATGAAGTTCAACGCCCATGGACCGGAAGGCTTGATTGATCGCAAGCCGCCCGGACAGGCTCCCCGGCTGAACGGCGCACACCGCGCCGCGCTCGCCGCGATCATCGAGAGCGGCCCGATCCCGGCGGTTCATGGGGTCGTGCGCTGGCGGATTGTCGATCTCTGCCAATGGATTTTCGAGGAGTTTCGCGTCGTCGTCGCCAAGCAGACGTTGAGCCGCGAACTGCGCGCCATGGGTTATCGCAAGCTCTCGGCCCGTCCCCGCCATCATGCTCAGGCCGCAGGCGCGATCGAAGATTTTAAAAAAGCTTTTCCGCGCGCCTGGAAGCGATCGGGCGCGAGAAGGACGTCGAGCCCAGCGCCATAGAGGTCTGGTTCGCCGACGAGGCGCGCGTCGGCCAGAAGAACAAGATCACCCGGCGCTGGGCCAAGCGCGGCGCGCGTCCAAGCGCTCCCAAAGATCAGCGAACCGCCTCGGCTTATATCTTCGGCGCGATCTGTCCCAAGGACGGCAAAGGCGCGGCCCTGGTCATGCCACGCTGCAACACGGAGGCGATGAACCTCCATCTCGCCGAAATCGCCACCCAGATCGCGCCGAGAGCGCACGCCGTGCTGCTGGTCGATCAGGCCGGCTGGCATTTGTCCGGCAGATTGATCGTCCCGCCCAACATGACGCTGATCCCGTTCCCCGCAAAGTGCCCAGAGCTCAACCCGCAGGAAAACATCTGGCAGTTCCTGCGCGACAACTGGCTCTCAAATCGGATCTTCAATTGCTTCGACGACATCGTCGATCACTGCTGCGAAGCATGGAACAAGCTCATAAACCAGCCCTGGAGGATCATGTCGATCGGCCTTCGGGACTGGGCCTATCGGTCATGATCACCGAGTTCTTGGTATAAACCTCCCAGGCTTCTTTTGCGGCGCTTCGAAGAATGCTCCAGTTGCGCCCCCGAGGTTCGGCTTCTGGATCGTCTTCGAGACGCCGCGCTCCGCGCGGCCCTCAGGACGCCGCGCAGGGTGGGCGGCCGGTGCGTGACGCGATTGGGTCGCGCCGTCATTGCGAGCCATATGGCGTCGAAAGACGCCCGTCCTCCCGGACGGGCTATGGCGAAGCAATCCAGATATCATAGAGCGTTGCGCTGCATCCCTGGATCGCCGCGTCGGCCTGTCGGCCTCCTCGCGGTGACGACGTCCGCTACGCCATCGCCTTCTTCAGGTTCTGGTCGACTTTGTCGAGAAAACCCTCGGTCGAGAGCCACTTCTGATCAGGGCCGACGAGGAGCGCGAGGTCCTTCGTCATAAATCCGGCCTCGACCGTGTCGACGCAGACCTTCTCGAGTGTGGAGGCGAACTTGGCGAGCGCCTCGTTGCCGTCGAGCTTGGCCCGATGCGCGAGACCGCGCGTCCAGGCGAAGATGGAGGCGATCGAGTTGGTCGAGGTCTCGCGGCCCTTCTGGTGTTCGCGGTAATGGCGGGTGACGGTGCCGTGCGCCGCCTCGGCCTCGACGGTCTGGCCGTCCGGGGTCATCAGCACGCTGGTCATGAGGCCAAGCGAGCCGAACCCCTGCGCGACCGTGTCGGACTGCACGTCGCCGTCGTAATTCTTGCAGGCCCACACGTAGCCGCCGGACCACTTGAGCGCCGAGGCGACCATGTCGTCGATCAGCCGATGCTCATAAGTGATGCCAAGAGCCTGGAACCGGCTCTTGAACTCGCTGTCGTATACCTCCTGGAAGATGTCCTTGAAGCGGCCGTCATAGACCTTCAGGATCGTGTTTTTGGTTGAGAGATAGACCGGGTACTTGCGCATCAGGCCGAAATTCAGCGAAGCGTGGGCGAAGTCGCGGATCGAGTTGTCGAGATTGTACATCGACATCGCGACGCCGGCGCCGGGAAACTTGAACACTTCCTTCTCGATCAATGTGCCGTCCTCGCCCTCGAACCGAATGGTCAAGCGGCCCTTTCCCGGCGCCTTGAAATCGGTCGCGCGATACTGGTCGCCATAGGCATGGCGGCCGATGACGATCGGCTGGGTCCAGCTCGGAACCAGACGCGGCACGTTCTTGCAGATGATTGGCTCGCGGAAGATGACCCCGCCCAGGATATTGCGGATGGTCCCGTTCGGGCTCCTCCACATTTCCTTCAGATGGAACTCTTTGACCCGCGCCTCGTCGGGCGTGATGGTTGCGCATTTGACGCCGACGCCTGCGGCCTTGATCGCCTCGGCGGCGTCGATCGTGACCTGGTCGTTGGTCAAGTCGCGGTTCTCGATCGAGAGGTCGAAATACTTGAGGTCGATGTCCAGATAGGGATGAATGAGCTTGTCGCGAATCAGCTGCCAGATGATGCGCGTCATCTCGTCGCCATCGAGCTCGATAACCGGATTCGTGACCTTGATCTTGGGCATCTAAGAGGGACTCTCGTTGACGGGAGACGGGCGACATGCTGGCGACGGGCCCCTATAGCATCGGCGCCTCGGCGGGCAAAGGCATGCACGACGCATGCCGCAGGCCGCCTTTAGCGGGCGCCAAGGGGAGAGCGATTGCGCTCGCCGCGCTTGCCTTATGTCTGAGCGGCCCGGCCTACGCCGACGCCGGTCTCGAGACCGACAATGCGCTCGCGACCTTATGCGGGATCGTCGAAGCTTCCGCCAAGGCGGAGGGGCTGCCGGTCGGTTTCTTCACCAAACTCATCTGGCGGGAGAGTTCGTTCCGGCCGAACGTGGTCAGCCCCGCTGGCGCGCAAGGGGTCGCCCAGTTCATGCCGGGGACGGCGAACGAACGCGGGCTCGTCGATCCGTTCGATCCCGCTTCGGCGATTCCCGCCTCGGCGAGGTTCCTGAACGAGCTCACGCTCCGGTTCGGCAATCTGGGCCTGGCGGCGGCCGCCTATAATGCAGGCCCGACCGCGCTTGCCCGTTGGCTCGCCGGCAAAGGCTCGCTTCCCTTCGAGACGCAGGAGTACGTGCTTGGCGTCACCGGCCACGACGCCGAGGAGTGGCGGAGCGAGAAGCCGCCCGCCGACTCTGCGCTCGCGACCGCCCCGTCGTGCCTGAGCCTCATCGCCGCCCTCCGCGTGACCGCGCCGGCTTCCGGCGTCGTCTCGGGCTGGTTCGCGCCCTGGGGCGTGCAGATCGCCGCCAGCTTTTCCAAAGGCTCCGCGCTGCGCGCCTTCGCACGCGCCCAGCACGATTACGCAAGCGTGATCGGCGACATGAATCCGTTTGTTCTCGGCTCCGTCCTGCGCAGCCGCGGCTGGCGACCATTCTACCGCGTCCGCCTGCCCGCTCAGACCGGGGGCGAAGCGCGGAGGCTTTGCGCGCGCATCCAGGCCGTAGGCGGCGCCTGCGCAGTGCTCAGGAGCTAGCGCGTTTCCTTAGGACCGGCCGGGTCCTAAGGAAACGCAATTCCATCTGGACAAGGTATCATTTGGCCCTGCGCCCGCCGCGGTCGAGCGCGGCGAATTCCTCGTCCGAGAGCTCGATCGCCGCCGCGCCGACGTTCTCCTCCAAATGCGCGACCTTGCCGGTGCCCGGAATCGGCAGCATGACCGGGCTCCGCTTCAAGAGCCAGGCGAGCGCAATCTGGCCGGGGCTCGCCTTGTGCTTATGCGCAATCGCGTCCAAGGCCGAGCCGGGCTTCGCCGACGCGCCAGCGTCGAGCGGCGCCCAGGGAATGAAGCCGATGTTATGCTTCTCGCAATAGTCGAGCGCCGCCTCGCTCGCCCGGTCGATGAAATTATAGCGGTTTTGCACCGTCGCGACCGGGAAGACTTTCGAGGCCGCCTCGATCTCGGAGACGCTGACTTCCGACAAGCCGGCGCAGCGGATGACCTTGTCCTTGATCAGCGAGGCGATGGCGTCGAACTGCTCCTTGGCCGGCACTTTCGAATCGATGCGATGCAGTTGCCACAGGCCGATGGTCTCGACGCCGAGCCGCCAGCGGCTCGTGTTCGCCTGCTGGATCAGATATTCCGGCCGGCCAACCGAAACCCAGATGTTCGGCCCGGTGCGCGTGAGCCCGCCCTTGGTCGCGACGTGGATCTTGCCGTAGGGCGCGAGCGCTTCCCGAATGAGCTCCTCGGAAAAATTGGGGCCATAGGAATCGGCGGTGTCGATGAAGTCGACGCCAAGGTCAGGCAGCCGGCGCAGCGTCTTCAGAACTTCGGCGCGATCCGCAGGCGGACCCCAGATCCCCTTGCCCACAATGCGCATCGCGCCGAAGCCAAGGCGGTTGACCTCGAAGGCGCCGCCAATGCGAAAGCGGCCGGATTCAGCGGCGTTGCTCATGGGTTCTCTCCGAGAGTTTTCGTGAAGCCCTCAGGGCCAGCTGGCCAGCGGCGGCATCGAGGACAATATCGAAGCCACGTTGCCGCCGGTCTTCAAGCCGAAGATCGTGCCGCGATCATATAGCAGATTGAACTCCACGTAACGTCCGCGGCGCGCCAATTGTTGCTCGCGCTCGGCCGCTTCCCATGGTTTCTCGGCGTTGCGCCGGACAATCTGGCTGTAGGTCGCAAGAAAGCTCTCGCCGACGTCGCGCACAAAGGCGAAATCAGCGTCGAAAGCCGAATTGCCGGCGTCCCCTGCGCTGTTGAGATAGTCGAAGAAGATGCCGCCGATGCCGCGCGGCTCCTTGCGATGCTTGAGATAAAAGTACTCATCGCACCAGGTCTTGAACCGCTCGGCGTCGGCGACGGCCGGATGGCGCTCGCAAGCCGCGCGCATGGCCCCGTGAAAGGCGATGGCGTCCGGATCGTCCGGCTTGCGGCGCTCATCCAGCATCGGCGTCAAATCCGCGCCGCCGCCGAACCACGTCTTGGTCGTGCGCACGAGCCGCGTATTCATATGCACGGTCGGCGCATGCGGGCTCCACGGATGGCCGATCACCGAGACGCCGGCCGCCCAGAAGCGCGGGTCTGTGTCGGCGCCTGGAATTTGCGACGCGAATTCGGCCGGAAAGGCGCCGTGAACGACAGAAAAATGCGCGCCCATCTTCTCGAACAAGCGCCCACGCAGCATGGCCGTACGCCCGCCGCCGCCAGGCTGGCCGGTCGCGTCGGTTCGCTCCCAAGGCTCGACCGCAAAAAGCCCCGGCGGGCGATCGGCGCCAACGCCTGCGAACTCGCGCTCGAGCGCCTCCATGGCCGCAATGATCCGCTGCTGCAGGGTCTCGAACCAGTCGCGGACACGGGCGAAACGCGGGTCTTCGGGCGGAGCCGCTGAATCGTTCATAGCGCTCGCTGGCCGCGCACCCGGGCGACCAGGCGCTCGACATGATCGGTCGACGTCTCGGGCAGGACGCCATGGCCGAGATTGAAAATATGGGCGCAACCCGCAAAGCCGCTCAGCACGCGCTCGATTTCCTCGTCGAGGCGCCGTCCGCCGGCAACCAGCGCCAACGGATCAAGATTGCCCTGGAGCGTCACCCGCTCGGGCAAAGCGGCTGCGGCGGCCTTAGGCTCGACAGCCGTGTCGAGGCCAATCGCGTCGATTCCAGCGAGGCCAGCGAATTTGGCGAGCTGTGCGCCTGCGCCGCGCGGAAAGGCGATCAGCCGCGCATGCGGCGTTTCGTCGCGAACTTTGGCTGCGATCGCCGCGATCGGCGCGACGCACCAGCGGTCGAATTCGGCCGGCGGCAGCACGCCAGCCCAGGAGTTGAAGATCTGCGCCGCGTCCGCGCCGGCCGCGAATTGACGGCGCAGGTATTCGGCCGAAGCGTCGACGAGTTGGTCGATCAGGCGCGCGAACAGGTCCGGATGGCGATAGGCGAAGAGCCGCGCAGGCGCCTGATCCGGCGTGCCGCGGCCCGCGATCATGTAGCTCGCCACCGTCCACGGCGCGCCGCAGAAGCCGATCAGCGCTATTTCCTTCGGCAAGTCAGCTTTGAGGCGGTCGAGCGTTTCAAACACCGGCGCAAGCCGGCTCCAGTCGGGCTCTGGGCTGAGCCTCGCCAGTCCGTCGGCGTCGCCGATCGGATCGAGACGCGGGCCATCGCCGGTTTCAAAGGAGACGCTCTGGCCGAGCGCGTCGGGGAGGACGAGGATGTCGGAGAACAGAATCGCCGCATCGAAGCCGAACCGGCGAATCGGCTGCAACGTCGCCTCGACCGCCAGGCGAGGCGTGTAGCAAAAGTCGAGAAATGTCGGGGCCTTGGCCCGAAGGTCGCGGTATTCGGGCAGGTAGCGGCCCGCCTGGCGCATGAGCCAGATCGGCGGCGTTTTTCGCCGCTCGCCCGCGAGCACGGCGAGGAAGGGCTTGGCAAAACTCGCTTGCGGCGCCGAAATCGATCCTATTCCGCGGCCCGTTTCATCTCCGGATAGACGCAATGGGCGTCCTCGCTCGCATTGGCACGGAACAGCGGGATCACGCGCGCCTCCTCGAACTTGAGGCCGAGCGTCTTCCACACGTCGACCAAAGCCTCGACCAGATCGGCGACCTGGGCTTCGCTATGGGCAGGCGTCGGGGTCACCCGCAGGCGCTCCGTCCCCCTGGCGACGGTCGGATAGTTGATCGGCTGGATGTAGATCGCATGCCGCTCGAGCAGGAGTTCGCTGGCCGCGCGGCATTGTCTGGCGTCGCCGACCAGCACCGGCACGATATGCGAGGGATTGTCCATCACCGGCAGGCCCGCGGCGCGAAGCGCGTGCTTGACGAGCTTCGCCATGTGCTGGTGCCGGTCGCGCTCGGCGCTCGATCGCTTCAAATGCTTGACCGCGGCGGCGGCGCTGGCGGCGACGCTCGGCGGGAGGGTCGAGGTAAAGATGAACGAGGGGGCGAAACTTCTGACCGCGTCAACGATCGCCTCGCTCGCCGCTATATAGCCGCCGAGCGAGCCGAAGCCCTTCGCCAGCGTGCCTTCGATGACGTCAATGCGGGCCGCAAGCCCTTCGCGTTCGCTCAAGCCGCCGCCGCGCGGTCCATAGAGGCCGACCGCATGGACCTCGTCGATATAGGTGAGCGCGTTGTATTCTTTAGCCAGCGCCACGATCGCAGCGATCGGCGCCATGTCGCCGTCCATCGAGTAAAGGCTCTCGAACACGACGAGCTTGGCGCGGTCGCGCGGCTCCGCGGCGAGCAGCTCTTCGAGATGAGCGACGTCATTGTGCCGCCATACGCGCTTCTCGCAGCCCGACCGTCTGACGCCCTCGATCATCGAATTGTGGTTGAGCGCATCGGACAGGATGAGGCAATTGGGCAAGATGCCGGCGATGGTCGAAATCGCCGCCAGATTGGACACCCAGCCGGAGGTGAAGGCGAGCGCCGCCGGCTTGCCATGCAGGTCGGCAAGCTCGGCCTCGAGCTCGACGATCGGATTGTGCGTGCCGGAGATGTTGCGGGTTCCGCCCGCCCCTGCCCCATGGGCGCGGACAGCCCTCACCGAGGCTTCGATGACCTCGGGATGACCGCCCATGCTGAGATAGTCGTTCGAGCACCAGACGGTCACGTCGCGCGGCCGGTCCGCCTCGCCTTCTGGACGCCACTGGGCCATCGGGAACCGGCGCGCGTCGCGCTCGAGATTGGCGAAAATGCGGTAGCGCCCTTCCGCCTTCAGACGCGCAATCGCGTCCTCGAAGCTCCGCTGATAATCCATCGCCTGTCCTTTCCGGCCTGACCTTTTAGCCCAGAACCGCTTTCCTCTTCGCTAAACGGCGCGCGAAAACTTGTCCAGTCTTTCGGCTGTCGGAGTGTGACGCCCCTCACATTTGTCCAGCTCAGGCGGCGAGAATGGCGAACCCCAGCAACTCCGCGTTATATTCGGGAAAAGGAGGCCCCGGCCATGATGAAGCCAGGGCCTCGAGTTTGGGGAGGAAACGCCCAAGGAGGGCAGCCCCGAAGGGCCTCGGACGCCGGCGGCGCCGGCGAAACTTGGAACTCCCAGACTGATCTGAGCGGGAGACGCAGGGTTACGAATATTGACGGCGACCTCGGCAAGTTAAGTTCGTGGAACGCAAGCTTAGCGATTTGCGCGTAGCGCTCTATTGCACCCACGTTGATTGCGGTGGCACGTTTGTATGCAAACCCTAAACCAAAGTTCAATCAGAAGCGGTGAACGTCGGATCGCCAACGTCGTGGAAAAATTGCCGTATCAGCTGGACGGTTCTATAAACGCGTTTTTCCGGACGGAGACGGGTCGAGTGACGCGATTTTGAGGTGCGGGATCTCGGTTTTGGATGCGGCATAGGGCGCCGCATGCTGCGGCGACCGGGCGGCCCTTTGGCGCGGGGGTCAGGCGGCAGCGAGACGATCGAGGAAGACGAGCCTGCGGAAGTTGTAGACGAGGTTGGCCATGCCGATCTTGGTTTTCGCCCGGGCGATGCCGATGGTGCGGACGAAGAGGTCCATCTTGTCCTTCTGCACGGCGAAGACGTGTTCGACGCCGGAGCGGACTTTGGACTTGAGCGCGTTGGCGCGCCGCGTCGTCTCCGGCATGGGCCGGCCCGCCGGCTTCTTGCGATGGACGCGGCTGACGAACCCATTCTTTTCGAGGAACGCCTCATTGGCCTTCGAGCGGTAGGCCGTGTCGGCCCAGACGGGGCTCGCGGTGTTGGTCTTGTCGAGCAGCCCCTCACGCAGCCGCGCGCCCTCGTAGGCCGCAGCGTCGGTCGCCTCCCACCGCCGGATCAGCCCATGTTCGCGGTCGATCGAGACATGGTTTTGGTAGCCGAATGTCGGAATAGCGATGTCGACCGGAGGAACCGTCCCATCCGGCCTGGCCTTGGCCTTGCTGAACTTGACCGTCCAGCGCGCGTCACGGTCCTTCTGCCGGAGCTTGGCTGGCTGGGCTTTCCAAGCCTCCGGAATGCGCCCCTCCTTGACCGCCTTCTTCTCCTCCTCGGTGTTGCGCTGCTTGGGCGCGGCGATCAGCGAGGCGTCGACGATCTGGCCGCCCATAGCGACGTAGCCAGCCTCGCGCAGCGCCGCGTCGAACCGGTCGAACAGTGGCTTAATCGCCTCGGCCCTGGTCAGCTTTTCCCGGAACAGCCAGATCGTGCGAGCGTCGGGAACCCGATCGGATAGGCTCAACCCGAGAAACCGCATGAACGACAGGCGGTCGTTGATCAGAAACTCGGTACGCTCGTCCGAGAGGGTGTTGGCCGCCTGGATCACCAGGATCTTGAACATCATCACAGGGTCGAACGGCGGTCGGCCGCCCTGCGAGCCGTCCGAGTAGGCCAGCGCCCGCGTCAGCTCGGACCGGAAAATCTCGAAATCGACCGCCGCTGCGAAAGCCTGCAACTGATCGCCGAGATCGCTCAGCCGCTTCAGCCGCTCGTCGACGTCGAAAAGTCCCCCCTGGCCGCGCATCAATTCGCCTCCCACTCCACCTGGGAGTGATATGAATCAGAAAATGCTGGAAGGCGCGAGGTTCTTAGAAGCGTCCAGCTTCGTCGGGGTCGCGTTCGACAAATCCCCAATCTTATCGATCGCCGAATCAAACGTGCTCCATCCATTGCCTCGGAGGAAAATCGGCGTGCCGCCGCGCCGCAATAAAAGGTCGGACGGCGTCCGACCTCAATGCGCCCGGCCGATGGTGAAGTCGACCGCGTCGCGCAAAGCATGTTTCCATGGCGACGCCGCGAACAATTCGAGCGCGTCGAGGGCCATCGCGCCATAGTGGCGGGCGCGCTCGATGGTATCTTCGAGCGCGCGATGCTTCTTCATCGTCGCCAGCGCGAATTCGAGATCGCCGTCGACGACCTCCCCCTTTTCCAGCGTGCGGCGCCAGAACTCGCGCTCCTGCGTCGCCCCGCGCCGGAACGACAGCACCACCGGCAGGGTGATCTTTCCCTCGCGGAAATCATCGCCGACATTCTTGCCGAGCTTGGCCGAAGTCCCGCCATAGTCGAGCGCGTCGTCGATGAGCTGAAAGGCGATACCGAGATTGGCGCCGTAGCCCTGGCAGGCCGCGATCTCCGCCTTGGAGCGGCCGGCGAGAATTGGCCCGACCTCGCAGGCCGCGGCGAACAGCGCCGCGGTCTTGGCGCGGATGACGGAGAGATAGGCGTCCTCGGTCGTCTCCGTGTCCTTGGCGGCCGAGAGCTGCATCACTTCACCCTCGGCGATCACCACTGCGGCGCCGGACAACACCTCGAGGCAGGAGCAGCGAGCCGACCTCGACCATCATCTTGAAGGCTTGGCCTAAGAGAAAATCGCCGACCAGGACGCTGGCCTCGTTGCCCCAAAGCACCCGCGCGGCCGCCTTGCCGCGGCGCAGGTCGCTCTCGTCGACGACGTCGTCATGCAGAAGCGTCGCGGTATGCATGAATTCGACCGCAGCGGCGAGCTTGATGTGACCTTCGCCGCCATAGCCGCAAAGTCCAGAGGTCGCCAGGGTCAGGATCGGACGCATCCGCTTGCCGCCCGAAGCGATGAGGTGATTGGCGACCTCCGGGATCATCGTCACCTCGGATCCGGTGCGCGACAAAATCGTCTGATTGACCTTGGCCATGTCGCTCGCGACGAGGCTCGTCAGCGGCTCGATAAGGCGATCGGCCGATTTATCTTCAAGTGGAACGACAATTCCCACGCAAGCATTCCCTTGCCAGATCCCGCGCGGCGACCATAAAGACGGCCCACCGACGCGGCAAGTGAGCCAATCGAGGTCTGTTTTGGTCGAAATCCTGCGCACCAACGATCTCGTTCTCATCAGCGTCATCGAATCGATCCTGAAAGCGGAGCGGGTCGCCTATTTCGTCGCCGACCAGCACATGGCGGCCGTCGAGGGCTCGCTCGGCTTCCTGCCGAGGCGGATTCTGGTCGACGGAACAGAGGAGGGACGGGTTCGCCGCCTCCTGGTCGAGGCGGGTCTGGGAAAAGAACTGCGTGATGCCTGACCCCTCGGCTCAGCTTGAGAGCCCCGAAGCCACGGACGGGCTGACCGAGGACCGCTGGCTCGGCGGCCGGCTCCTGCTCCTGCAACCGAAGCGCGGCCATCGGGTCGGAACGGACGCGGCCCTGCTTGTCGCGGCGGCGGGCGACGCTCGGCAAGGCCGGATCGTCGACGTTGGCGCTGGAGTCGGCGCGGTCGGCCTCGCGCTGGCGCGGCGCGCCCCGCTGGCCTCAGCCGATCTTGTCGAAATCGATCCCGAGCTGGCGCAACTGGCCGAAAGCAATGCGGCGCGCAACGGCCTTTCCGAGCGCGTGCGCGTCCTTCGGCTCGATGCGCTCAATCCGCCCGAACGGCGGAGCGCCGGGCTGGCCGACGGACTGGCCGATTGCGTCGTCACCAACCCGCCGTTCTTCGACGCCAGGGCGGTCCGCGCCTCTCCGGACAAGGGCAAGGCGCGAGCGCATGTCATGCCGCGCGCAGAGCCAGGCGCGACCCTCGCCGAGTGGATTCGGGCTTCGCTCGCGATTCTGGCCCCGGGCGGGCGATTCGTGATGATCCACCGCCCCGGCGCGCTGAGCGTGATCCTCGCGGCGATCGGAAGCCGGCTCGGGGCGCTCAAGCTGCTGCCGGTTCATCCCACGATCGGCGCGAGCGCGCATCGTCTTCTGGTCTCGGGCGTGAAGGGCTCCAAGGCCCCGCTGCGCCTCGCGCCAGGATTTATTCTGCATGGGCCCGACGGCCAACTAACGGCTGAGGCGGACGCCCTGCATCGCGGCGAGCGGTTCATCGACCGGGGCGGCTGAGCGCAACTCGTTTTGACAGATACATTATGTGTTTTAGCCGAGCGAATCGGAGCTCATCCGATCAATTTGGATTTTCGTGGCGCGGGCCCGTTTCGCTGCGGAAACCGCCTTTGACGAGTATTGGATCCTCTTGGATTTCCTTGGATTCTCTCGTCAGAATCTAGACTTATCAATGGGTTACACGGGATTCTCGCTGAAGAAATTTTCTCGCACCCTTTGCCTCCTGGGCATTCGAATCGCCGGGCCGAGCTTGTGGCGTTTCGATGGGAAAGGCAGACGTGCTCATGGGCCGAGCTTAACTTGATTTCTGATTTTACGCAATTAATTGTCGGCTCTTATAGCGCTAGGCGTTGGAAGTGAAATCTCGGAGCTTCGTGGGCGGGCCGTAAGGCGTCCTGCCCCCGGACCATGATCCGGGGCTTGACCCGGCCATCCACGCGATCGGGCGCGTTATACCAAATCTCTGAAGGGATGACTCGGTTGGGATTCCTAACTCGCCTGGCGTCTGATTCAAGGTGGCGAACAGAGGAGGTTCGCCATGCCCATTCCGCTTCGGGGCGATTATGACGCTGAGATGGTGAGAGCTGCGGCCAAGCGGTCGAAGGACGGGCCGCAGGCCAGGCGGCTTTTGGCTCTGGCGGCGGTTTACGAAGGCGCGACGCGCACCGAGGCGGCGAAGATCGGCGGGGTGACGCTTCAAATCATTCGCGATTGGGTGATGAAGTTCAACGCCCATGGACCGGAAGGCTTGATTGATCGCAAGCCGCCCGGACAGGCTCCCCGGCTGAACGGCGCACACCGCGCCGCGCTCGCCGCGATCATCGAGAGCGGCCCGATCCCGGCGGTTCATGGGGTCGTGCGCTGGCGGATTGTCGATCTCTGCCAATGGATTTTCGAGGAGTTTCGCGTCGTCGTCGCCAAGCAGACGTTGAGCCGCGAACTGCGCGCCATGGGTTATCGCAAGCTCTCGGCCCGTCCCCGCCATCATGCTCAGGCCGCAGGCGCGATCGAAGATTTTAAAAAAGCTTTTCCGCGCGCCTGGAAGCGATCGGGCGCGAGAAGGACGTCGAGCCCAGCGCCATAGAGGTCTGGTTCGCCGACGAGGCGCGCGTCGGCCAGAAGAACAAGATCACCCGGCGCTGGGCCAAGCGCGGCGCGCGTCCAAGCGCTCCCAAAGATCAGCGAACCGCCTCGGCTTATATCTTCGGCGCGATCTGTCCCAAGGACGGCAAAGGCGCGGCCCTGGTCATGCCACGCTGCAACACGGAGGCGATGAACCTCCATCTCGCCGAAATCGCCACCCAGATCGCGCCGAGAGCGCACGCCGTGCTGCTGGTCGATCAGGCCGGCTGGCATTTGTCCGGCAGATTGATCGTCCCGCCCAACATGACGCTGATCCCGTTCCCCGCAAAGTGCCCAGAGCTCAACCCGCAGGAAAACATCTGGCAGTTCCTGCGCGACAACTGGCTCTCAAATCGGATCTTCAATTGCTTCGACGACATCGTCGATCACTGCTGCGAAGCATGGAACAAGCTCATAAACCAGCCCTGGAGGATCATGTCGATCGGCCTTCGGGACTGGGCCTATCGGTCATGATCACCGAGTCTTGGTATTATTCGTCCGAATTGGGATTTTTCAATGGGTTACAGCGAATCCAAATAAAAAAATTCCATCCCTGTCAGCCTGCGCCCAAGACGTGCCGAGCGCGTAGATTGCGCAAAACGCGTTCCCCCTTCCTTTTTCGCCGCGGGCGCTGCCATATGATCCGACCAACACGCATGATATACCACCAGATTCTGATTTTGTCAAGCAATTGTGTGGGCCAGCAATTGTGTGGGCCCTTGTCGCCAGCCGGCCGCGGGTCACGGGGGCAGACCTGGATCCTATATCCCGAAACACGGCAGGCGATTGAACGGCGCACCTTCAGTTTCGGCCGGAACGCCCCGGCTTCAGACTCCCTTGCCGCTGCGTCTGACGATGCGGACGTCCCGCGCTGAATCTTGCCCAGGAAGATAATAGGTATTTCTACCTATTGCCAAGTTGGCTCGATGGCTAAATCATCATGGCGCTGCGTAGAACTTAGTCGTTTTCTTAAAGTGCGTGCAGCGAAGGTCACCAGATAAAATAATGTACAATTGACGGCCGCGAAAGCTTCCGCAAATCGTTTCTACGAACTCCTTAGCATAGGCGCTTATATCCCGCGCAATCTCGGCAAGGGAGGAATTTCATGGCGCTTTCCTATTTCGATCAGGATGTTGCCGGCGTCCAGCAACTGTGGGTCACCGACGGAACGGTTGCGGGCACACATGTCGTCGCCTCGTTTGGCAGTGGGGCGATCTTTAATCTGACAACGATTGGTAGTCGGGTCTTCTTCGCCCTCAACGACGGCGCACATGGGCAGGAGCTCTGGACGTCGGACGGGACTGCCGCCGGAACTCTGATGGTTAAGGACATCGATCCCGGCTCGAGCGGCTCCAATCCCTCCGGTCTGACCAACGTCGGCGGCGTACTTTACTTTGCAGCCGATGACGGGACACACGGACTCGAATTGTGGAGATCGGACGGAACAGCTGCTGGGACGCGGATGGTGAAAGACATCGACATCGTAGCGGACTCGTTGCCCGGTTCCCTGACGGACGTCAATGGCACGCTTTACTTCACGGCCAACGACGGCGCCGATGGCTTCGAATTGTGGAAATCGGATGGGACGGCCGCCGGAACATTGATGGTCAGGGACATCGACCCTGGTTCAGCCGGCTCCAACCCCTCTGAGTTGGTCAACGTCAACGGTATGCTTTACTTCGCGGCCAATGACGGCGCGGATGGCGTTGAGCTGTGGAAGTCGGATGGGACGGCCGCCGGAACGGTGATGGTCCGGGACATCGATCCTGGCTTAAACGGCTCCGGCCCCTCCCATCTGACGAACGTCAATGGCACGCTTTACTTCGAGGCCAATGACGGCACAGACGGCTTCGAGCTGTGGAAATCGAATGGGACCACGGCCGGAATAATGATGGTCAGGGACATCAATCCTGGCCCCAGCGGCTCCAACCCCATCAACATGGCGAACGTCAATGGCGAGCTCTACTTCGAGGCCAACGACGGCACGCATGGCTTTGAGCTATGGAAGTCGAACGGGGCCGCCGCCGGAACGGTGATGGTCAAGGACATCGATCCTGGCTTAATCGGCTCCAATCCTCAGAACCTGACGAACGTCAACGGCACGCTCTATTTCACCGCAAACAAAAGCGCGCTTCACGACGAATTGTGGAGGTCGGACGGGACTGCCGTCGGAACGGCGCTCATCCACGACTTCGACTCGGTTACCGATTTGGTAGCGGTCGATGGGGTGGTTGAATTCTATGATTTCGCCATGGACCTGATCCGGTCCGATGGGACCGCCGTAGGGTCGATCAATCTCGCCTCTCATATAGAAGACACGCCGCCGCTCGGCGTGACCGAGGCTCCAGATGGCGACTTCAACGGCGACAGCTTTTCCGACATTCTGTGGCAGAACGCGAACAGCGGCCAAGCCTCGATCTGGGACATGAAGGGAAACGCTCTGACTGGCGGCGGGGCGGTCAACTCCAATCCCGGGCTTGCTTGGAAAGCGATCGGGACAGGCGACTTCAACGGCGACAGCCAGTCCGATATCCTGTGGCGGAACACGAGCAGCGGTCAGGCCTCGATCTGGGAAATGAACGGGACCAAGCTCATTGGCGGCGGGCCGATCAGCCCCAATCCTGGGCTTGCCTGGAAGGCGATGGGAACCGGCGATTTCGACGGCGACGGCCATTCCGACATCCTGTGGCAGAACGCGAGCACCGGTCAGGCCTCGATCTGGGAAATGAGCGGCAATGCCTTAATCGGCGGCGGGGCGGTCAGCCCTAATCCTGGGATTGCCTGGAAGGCGATCGGAACCGGCGATTTCGACGGCGACGGTCGTTCCGATATCCTGTGGCAAAATACGAGCAGCGGCCAAGTCTCGATCTGGGAAATGAACGGGAACAAACTCATCGGCGGCGGGCCCGTCAGCCCCAATCCCGGGCCGGCCTGGAAAGCGATCGGAACAGGGGACTTCAACGGCGACACCCATTCCGACATCCTTTTCCAAAACACGAGCAGCGGCCAAGTCTCGATCTGGGAAATGAACGGGAACAGCCTAACCGGGGGAGGCCCGGTCAGCCCCAATCCCGGGCCGAGCTGGCGCGCCATTGGAACCGGCGACTTCAATGGCGGCGGCAGTTCCGACATCCTTTTTCAAAACACAAGCGGCCAAGCCTCGATCTGGGAAATGCACGGGAACACCCTAATTGGCGGCGGCCCGGTCAGCGCCAATCCCGGGTCGAGTTGGCGAGCAGTCGCGTGACCTGACCCCAAAGCGCGATCCCTTCCCAGCTGTAGCGTTGGCGCGTCCGCCTTGCTCGACGTAGCGTCAAGCAAGGCGTTCGCGACGAAATCTTCGTCATCACGACCGCCGCGACTCGACCCATCCGGCCGCGCTAGAGATGGATCGAATCATATCTGCTCCTTTCTGCTGGAACCGTCGACAGCAAGGCGCGTGTCCGTCCACGAGACCCCGTCTGCGCCACTCGCCGCTGGCCAAGCGATGGAGGAAGGTTCCCTCGGCCCGTCCGGCCTCCGCGCGGACGTCCTTGATCCGGGTCGCGGTAGCTCCTGGCGCGCCTGAGCTTGAGCGCCATGCGGAGGACCTTTTGGCTGCCTGTTGGGGCTGCATCGTTGGACCGATTTGCGGATTGTCCATATAACCCCTCGGTTGGAAATTCAGTCAGGTCTTGTGAAGGGGAGGGGAGTCCATGAAGCGGCTGACGGGCAAGGTTGCCTGGGTCACCGGGGCGGGAAGCGGCATCGGCGAGGCCGGCGCCCTCGCGCTCGCCGAGGAAGGCGCGAGCGTGATGCTCACCGGGCGGCGAAAGGAGCCGCTCGAGGCGGTTGCAGCGCGCATCGCAAAAAACGGCGGAACGGCGCGTGTTCATCCAGGAGACATGTCTCGTCCCGAAGACGCGTCCCGGATCGCGGAAGCGATCGAAAAGGAATTCGGCCGCCTCGACATTCTGGTGAGCAATGCTGGGTCCAACATTCCGGATCGAAGCTGGAAGCGCCTGACGCCCGCCGGCGTCGACGAGCTTATCCGCTCGAACCTGTCGAGCGCCTTTCACGGCGCGATCGCGGTGCTGCCGATCATGCGCAAGCAGAAGGATGGCGTGATCATCAACATCGCCTCGATAGCCGGACGGTTCGTCAGCACCCAACCCGGCGTCGGCTATATCGCCGCAAAGCACGGCGTCGTTGCTCTCAGCCATAGCATCAACATGGAGGAGTGCCGGAACGGCATTCGCTCCACCGCGCTCTCTCCGGGCGAGGTGGCGACGCCGATCCTGGCCAAGCGCCCGGTTCCCGTCAGCGACGAGGACAAGGCGCGGATGCTGCAATCGGAGGACCTCGGCGATCTCATACGGTATATCGCCTGCCTGCCGCCGCGGGTCTGCCTCAACGACGTCTTGATCACGCCGACCTGGAACCGGGCGTACATTTCCGCGCAGGACCAGGGCTTTTAGCAGCACGGGGTTCTGGTGGAGTTGTCATCGCGAAGAGCGCGCCAGCGCGACGCGGCGACCCAGGGACCGTAGGGCGCCCGCGTTCTCTGGATTGCTTCGTCGCTGCGCTCCTAAAAAGAAACTGGGCTGTGGGGCGTTGATGGTCCATGGGTTTTGGTTGAGCGCGTCATGCGGCTTGTGGGGTTGGTTGGACGGTGACTTGGTAGCCGAGCTTGGCGATCTGGCGGACGAGGCGGCCGACTTTCGCCTCGGGACTTCGGCGGTCGAAATAATCGGCGCCGAGGTCTTGGTGGACGGTTCCGTCGCGGAGCATGTGATAGATGGCGGTGAGGATCGAGGCGGCCACGGCGCAGATCGCCTTTTGCGGGCCGCGTCGGGCTTTGAGGCGCAAGAACTGCGCCCGGTAGTAGCTGGTTTTGGCGTTCTTGGCCGCCCAGGCGCACTGGATGAGCGCGGTCTTCAACCACGGGGCGCCCTTGCGCAATCGGGTGCGTTTGCGCTTGCCGGCGCTCTCGTTCTGACTGGGACAGAGGCCCGTCCAGGCGATCAAATGGCCGTCCGAATCAAAGCGGGTCATGTCCGCGCCGATTTCCGAAAGGACGCTCACGGCCGAAAGTTTGTTGACCCCAGGGATCGAGTTGACGAGGTCGATCAGGTCGGAAAATCGGGCCTTGTCGGCCGGTCCCTGCCTATCCAGGCGCGCGACTCGAGCGTCGACTTCGCGATCGATGCTGCTGATCGAAGCGTCGAGCGCGTCCCATTGCCCGATATGGAGCTTAAGCAGAAAGCGGTGGTGCTCGGTCAATCGCCCATGCAGCGCGTCATAGAGTTGCTTCGGCGTGGCCTTGACGCTGCGATGGGCGAGGGCGGCCAGTTTGCGTGGATCGCGCTGGCCATCGATCATCGCCTCGATCATGCGCCGTCCGCTCGCGCCCATGATGTCGCTGATCACCGAATCCAACCGGATGTTGGCCTCGGTCAGCGTCTTCTGGATGCGTTGAACGTGCCGCGTCTGTTCGCGCGTCAACTGCTTGCGGGTTCGCATCAGCGTGCGCAGTTCATGCAGCTCCTCGTCCGGGACGAAACTCGCCTTGATCAGACCGTGCGTGGGCCGAGGTCGGCGATCCACATTGCGTCGTTCATATCGGTTTTGCGGCCCGGAACCGCCTTGATATGCGCGGCGTTGGCGAGGATGAGCTTAAAGTCGCCGTCGCTCAGGATCTTCCACACTGGCAGCCAATAGACCCCGGTCGCCTCCATCGCCGCCACCGAGCACCGGCTCGAGCTCAGCCATTCGAGCAAGACCAGAAGACCGTCAGTTGTTGTCTCGTATGTCCGGCATTCGCGCATCGCCTTCAGCCCAGACATCGTGCGCATGCAGGCAACCACGGTGTCCTTGTGAATGTCCAAGCCCGCGACGCAATCATGGATCACATCCATCGCAACCTCCTTGGGCAAACGCCGCCGGCAAGGACGCTTCCCAAATCGGAAATCCTAAAAAACAGGCTTCGGAGCGGCGCCGCTCCTTGCGCAAGTCGAGGTCGTCAAAGCGTCCCGGGTCCAACTCGCAAACGAGCTTCATGCATCACTGAGAGACCAACCTCTTGCCGTCGGCGTCAAACCGCTACCGCGAAATTCCGGCCGAAAAACCGACGCCGTTTCATTCACCCAGGTCGGCCACAGGCCGATGCTCAACTCGCAATGATGGGCCCCTGTCGAGGCCCAATGGTTCCCTCGTTATGATGAAGGCGATGCGGCCTATGCTTTAGGCCAGCCGCGCGCGCAATCGAGGCGCGGCGAAATCCAAAAGCATGCGCACTTTGAGCGGCGTCAATTCATGCCCGGCGTGGATTAGGCTGACCGGCGCTGGCTCGGGCTCATAATCGGCGAGCACGATCTCGATTCGGCCGTCCAGGACCGCTTGCGCGACCTGATAGGAGAGGACGCGCGTGATGCCGAGGCCGGCGGCCGCTCCATCGATCGCCGCTTCCGCGGTATTGACCGACATGCGCGAGCGCACGGGCGCGCGGAGTTCGCGCTTCGACTTTGGGTGGCGGAAGACCCAAGGCTGCGATGATGAAAGCGGCTCAAACGTCACCGCGCTCAACGCCGACAGGTCTTCTGGCCTTTTCGGGACGCCATGAGCGGCGAAGTAGGCGGGACTTCCGCACACCACGTTGCGCACTGCCCCGACCTCAGTCGCAATCAATGCGCTATCCGCGAGCGCGCCGATTTGCACGGCAATGTCGATGTGATCGTCGATGAGGTGGAGATTGCGATCGGCGAGCACGAGCCGGACATTGATCTCGGGCCATCGGGCGAGAAACTCGACGATGACCGGCAGGACATGCAATCGGCCAAAGACGACCGGCGCGGTGATGACGAGGTCGCCTCGCGGCGCAGCATGTTCCCCCGACGCCGCGCGCTCCGCCTCGCTCACCTCGTCGAGAATGCGCCTGGCCGCGACGACATAGGCCGCGCCCGAGTTGGTGAGAGCCAGCTTGCGGGTTGAACGGATCAGGAGCCGGGTGTTCAGATGCGCTTCGAGGTCGGAAATCTTGCGGCTGACCGTCGGCAGCGGCGCCCCGAGTTTGCGGCTGGCGGCGGACAGACTCCCGGCCTCAACGACCGAGAGCAAAAGCGACATGGCTTCAAGGCGATCCATATTCCATGTTCTGGAATAATGTATTCCACATATACCGGATTATTGAACTGAGTGAAAGCCACTATCTCTCCCCTCGGAGGCTGGATTCCGGCCGAACAAAGGGGGGCTCACCATGCCTTATGGATTTCTCGATATTGCCTCGACGCCTGGCGTGCGAGCCGCGCAGGAAGCCAATGACGGCGGCGAATTCTGGGCGAATTTCAAAGGCGACCGCGCGTCCGACCGCTTCACCCCAGCCGAGACAGCGTTCATCGCGGAGCGCGACAGCCTCTATATGGCGACCGTCTCGGAGGACGGCTGGCCCTACGTGCAACACCGCGGCGGCCCCCCCGGCTTCATTCGCATTCTCGATGATAGGACGCTGGCGATCCCGGACTTCCGCGGCAACCGCCAGTACATCAGCACCGGCAATCTTGCGACGAATGACCGGGCCGCTTTGATCCTGATGGACTATCCCAACCGGCGACGCCTCAAGCTCTATGCTCATGTCGAGGCGCGGGATCTGAGCGCTGATCCGGAGCTGGCCGCCGAGCTGGCGCTGCCAGGCTACCGGGCGAAGGTCGAGCGCGGCCTTATCATCCATCTCGCCGCCTTCGACTGGAACTGCCCGCAGCATATCATTCCGCGCTTCAGCGAAGCTGAGCTGGCCCCGGCGCTCGCGCCGTTGCGCGCGCGGCTCGAAGCGCTAGAGGCTGAAAATCAGGCGTTGCGCGCCGCGCTCGCCGCGAAACAAGCTTGAGAGCCCGCGCTCCGGTGTGGAATCGCCATCGCGAAGACCCGAGCGCAACGCGGGGACGTGACGATCTAGGGCCCTCGGGCGCCTGACGATGGGCTGTGGCGAAGAAGCAGTCCCGAGCGCCCTGGATTGCTTCGCTCCGCCCGCAATGACGGCGGGTCGCTGGCGGCGCGTCATCGTTTGGCGAAAATTGGAGCGGGCGAAGGGAATCGAACCCTCGTATGAAGCTTGGGAAGCTTCCGTTCTACCATTGAACTACGCCCGCTCGGATCTCCTTCGGCCAACCCGCCGATGGCAGGAGAGGAGGGACTCGAACCCCCAACCCCCGGTTTTGGAGACCGGTGCTCTAACCAATTGAGCTACACTCCTACTAGTCGCAGTTCATGCCGCAACGCGCGCTCGGACGCAAGGGTGGGGGCCAGTCCCGGCGTCGGCTTGACTTCGCCGCCTCCCGTCGCCAGTTTCCGCGCGCCGCGCCACCCCCCCCGTGCGGTTCGCCGCAAGGACCGAATGCGCACCTATCTCAGCTTCGAAACGCCAGTCGCTGATATCGAGGCCCGTCTCGATGAAATGCGAGCCGTGGCGGAGAAAGGCGATTCGCCGGCGCTCGCTGAGGAAATCGACAAGCTCGAGACCCGAGCCGAGAAGGCGCTCGCCGATCTTTACGCCAATCTGACGCCGTGGCAGAAGACGCTGGTCGCGCGCGCACAAGGGCGTCCGCGTTTCGGCGACTATGTCAAAGGGCTCGTCACCGAGTTCACTCCGCTCGCCGGCGACCGCTACTTCGGCGAGGACGAAGCGATCGTCGGCGGCCTTGGAAGATTCGAGGGCGAATTGGTCTGTGTCCTCGGGCAAGAGAAGGGCGACGACACGGCGAGCCGAGTGCGGCACAATTTCGGCATGGCTCGCCCGGAGGGCTATCGCAAGGCGGCGCGGCTCATGCAGCTTGCCGACCGCTTCGGCCTGCCGGTGATTTCGCTCATCGACACCGCGGGCGCTTTCCCGGGCGTCGAAGCCGAGGAGCGCGGCCAGGCGGAGGCCATCGCCCGCTCGACCGACACCTGCCTTTCACTCGGCGTGCCCAATGTCGCGGTGGTTATCGGCGAGGGCGGCTCCGGCGGCGCGCTGGCGATCGCCGCCTGCAACACCGTGCTGATGCTCGAACATGCAATTTACACCGTGGCTTCGCCGGAAGCGGCCGCCTCGATTCTCTGGCGCGATTCCTCGCGCGCGCAAGAGGCGGCGACGAGCATGAAGATCACCGCCCAGGACCTCATCAGATTTGGTCTCATCGACGGCGTCATTCCCGAGCCGCTCGGCGGCGCGCATCGCGATCCGCCTGCGGCGATCGCCTCAGCCGGCCACGCGATCAGCGATGCGCTCAAGTCGCTTCACAATCTGGGTCCGGATGAACTGCGCAACGCGCGGGCGGAGAAGTTCTTGGCGATGGGGCGGAAGATCTAGCCCTAGCCGAGACTCGACGGCGAAGCCGACATGGTCCGACCGGTCGCGGCGCTGATGGCGGAGGAGGACCGCCGCCGCGCCGACGCCGAAACCCGCGTGGCGCCATGCAAACGGTCGAGGCGCTCAGAAGCGGGCGGGTGAGCTAGCGCCGCCGCCTGACGCGATCGCGTCTGAGGCCGGGGCCGGGCGCGGCTACAACCTGAAGTCGATCCCGCGGCGAACAAAACCAAGGAAACCCAAGAACAACCAAATAAATCCAAGCAAAAAATCCTAGGATTTGCTTGGTTTTATTCGTCCGAATCTGGACTTTTCAATGGGTTACGGGCGAAAAAAATAAAAATTTTCACCCGCGTCCCGGTTGCATGCAAACCGGCTCAGTCTCTCCTTCCGCGCCTCGCGGGCGCCGCGCCCGGCCCCGCGTGCCACGCACGCTGGCTTCGATCCCGCGACTGGGAGAAGCATAGCACTTGGTTCTGAGGAGTGCAAGCAGATGACGCAATTTTCTGATTTATGCCTACATCCTCGGCGAATCCCGAGACGCCGCGGGTCGGAACCCGGCGCGACCGTGTTCGGCGGGTCCGGGTCGGCGGCTTCGAAGGCGGCGCCGCGACAGGAGACACCGGACCCGGATTGGCCTATTGTCGTTTGCGCCAAGAGGGCGCGTTCATGGAACGGAAGCTCGCCGCCATTCTCGCTGCTGACGTCGTCGGCTACAGCCGTCTGATGGAGCTGGACGAGGCAGGAACGTTCGAGCGGCTCAAGGCGCGCCGGACCGAACTGGTCGAGCCGGCCATCGCGGCGCATCGCGGCTCAATCTTCAAGCTGATGGGCGACGGGCTGCTCGCCGAATTTGCAAGCGTGGTCGACGCGGTTGAATGCGCCGTCGACCTCCAGCGGGGAATGGCGGAGCGGAACGCCGGCGTCGCAGAGGATCAGCGCATCGACGTGCGCATCGGCGTCAATCTCGGCGAGGTGATCGTCGAAGGGACGGACCGGCACGGCGAAGGCGTCAACATCGCCGCGCGCCTTCAGCAGCTCGCCGATCCTGGCGGCGTCTGTGTTTCCGGCAAGGTGGCGAACGAAGTCGAGAAGAAGCTGGCGTTCGGCTTCGAGGCTATGGGCGCGCAAAGGGTCAGGAACATCAGCGAGCCGATCCTCGCCTATCGGGTGAAGCTCGACGGCGTCAGGGCTCCGGCGAAGCGCAAGCCAGCCCAACCCACCCTGGCGAATTGGGCAAGACGGGCCGCCGCTGCGATCGTTGTCCTGGCGGGCCTCGTCGCCGCAGGCTGGTATGGCCTCATGCGTGCGCCGCCGCACGTGGTCGCCGCCCATGTTCCAGCGATCGCGGTCCTGCCATTCGACGACTTGAGCCCCGACAAGAGCCTAAGCTACTTGGGCGACGGGGTGAGCGAGGACATCATCACCATGCTGTCTCGCTTTCCCGATCTCTCTGTGATCGCGCGCAACTCGTCCTTTGTCTACAAGGGCAAGCCGGTCGACATTCGCCAGGTCGGGCACGATCTCAATGTCGACTATGCGCTCGAAGGCAGCGTCCGCAAGGAGGCTGACCAGATCCACATCACGGCCCAGCTCATCGACACGCAGACGGGCGCGCACGTCTGGGCTGAGCGCTACGACAAGGCCGGAAAGGACCCGCTGGCGCTACAGGACGAAGTGACGGCGAAGATTGTCGGCGCAATGACAGGCGAGAAGGGCCAGGTCAAGCAGGGGCAATATCACGAGGCCTGGGGCAAGGACGCGGCAGAGCTCGGCGAATACGACTATTATCTTCGCGGTCACGACGTGTTCATGAACGCGAGTTCGAAGGAGGACAACGACCGCGCCGGGCGCATTTGGGAGGAAGGGCTAGCGAAATATCCGGACTCGAACCTGCTCAAGGTGAAGCTCGGATGGTATCATATGATGGCCGGCTGGAACTGGTGGAGCGACGACGTTCCGGCCGAATACCACAAGGCCGGGAAACTGGTGAGGGCAGCGCTCGCCAACGATAACCTACGGCCTCAGGTGAAGCGGCTCGCGCATTGGCTGTTCGCCATGGTGCTAGTCACCGAGCGCGACTTCGGCAGGGCGTTGAGCGAGGCCGAGACGGCGATTTCCTTGGCGCCCTATGACGCGTTTCTCATCTCACAGCTGTCGCAGGTGCCGCTACAGTCTGGCAGCCCGGATAAGGCCCTGGAATGGATCGAGTTTGCCGCCAAACGCGACCCGAGCGCGACCAAGGATCTGGCCTATAAAAGAGGTTGGGCGCTTCGCGTGCTCGGAAAACCTGGGAATTCGCTCGACGCATTCAAGCAGGCGGACTACCCGGGGGTAGACACTCCCATCCAGATGGCGATCGCTCTCGTCCGCCTCGGCCGGATCGACGAGGCCAGGGAGCAAGTGAAGGTCATGCTGGAGAAGAACAATCCGAAATTCACCCAGGCGATGTGGCGCCAAGGGTATTTCTATAGCAACCCTTTGATTATCGAAGCCGAAGTGACCGATCTCGCCACGGCCGGCCTACCGGAGAAATGACCCGCTCGACTGCGACGCGGTGGCGTTGATCGACGAGATGGATTCGCCATTTCGAGGATGCGTCGTCGTCTCCCCCTCAAGGCGCAACTCGCGTCGGTGCGGCAGGTGAAGGCGCAGCGGCGCGCAAGCGCGCAGGCTGAGGCGTCGGGCGAGACTCAAACGCAAGCGCGATAGGAAACGCTACCGACTGCCGGCGCGGACGCTCACATTCCGCCGAGATGATCGGCGACGGAATAGATGTCCTTGTCGCCACGGCCCGACAGGTTCAGCACCATCAGGTGGTCTTTCTGGCGTTCGGGCGCGAGTTCGATAATCTTGGCCAAGGCGTGCGCGGGTTCGAGCGCTGGGATGATTCCTTCGAGCTTTGAGCAGAGCTGGAAGGCGTGAAGCGCTTCCTTGTCGGTCGCCGCGAGATAGGTCACCCGGCCGACGTCATGCAGCCAAGAGTGCTCAGGTCCGACGCCGGGATAGTCGAGCCCGGCGGAGATCGAATGGCCTTCGAGGATCTGACCGTCATCGGTTTGCAGAAGATAAGTGCGGTTGCCGTGCAGCACGCCCGGGCGCCCGCCGTTGATCGAGGCTGCGTGGCCATCGGGAACGTTGAGCCCATGCCCCGCCGCCTCGACCCCGAACATCTCGATCTCAGGCTCGTCGAGAAACGGGTGAAAGAGACCGATGGCGTTCGAGCCGCCGCCGATGCAGGCGACCAGGCTGTCCGGCAGGCGGCCTTCGAGTTCGAGCATCTGAGCCCGTGTCTCCTCGCCGATCACGCACTGGAAGTCGCGCACCATGGCCGGATAGGGATGCGGCCCGGCGACGGTGCCGATGCAATAATAGGTGGTGCGCACGTTCGTGACCCAGTCGCGCAAGGCCTCGTTCATTGCGTCCTTGAGCGTGCGTGCGCCTTGCTCCACTGGCCTCACTTCCGCGCCCAGCATCTTCATGCGGAAGACGTTCGGCTTCTGCCGCTCGACGTCGAGCGCGCCCATGTAGACGATGCATTCGAGGCCAAAGCGCGCGCAGGCGGTCGCCGTCGCGACCCCGTGCTGGCCGGCGCCCGTTTCGGCGATGATGCGCTTTTTTCCCATGCGGCGAGCGAGCAGGATCTGGCCGATTACGTTGTTGATCTTGTGGGCGCCGGTGTGGTTCAGCTCCTCGCGCTTGAAGTAGATCTTGGCGCCTCCAAGGTGTTCGGTCAGCCGCTCGGCGAAATAGAGCGGGCTCGGGCGCCCGACATAGTGCTTGAGCAGATGGTCGAGTTCGGCCTTGAAAGCAGGATCGGCCTTCGCCTCTTCGTACGCCTTCTCGAGCTTAAGGATCAGCGGCATCAGCGTCTCGGGGACGAAGCGCCCGCCATAAATGCCGAAGCGACCGCGCTCGTTCGGGCCCGCGCGATAGGAATTGGGCTTTTCGAGCTTGCTCATGTCAACCCACTACCACGGCGTCGCGCGCGAAAGCCCGCCTTGCCGCCGCGACAAACGCCCTGATCCTGGCCTCATCCTTGACGCCAGGCGCGCTCTCGACGCCAGAGGAAACATCGACACCGTGTGCGCCGCTCGACGCAATCGCCGCCGCGACCGTGTCGGGATCAAGTCCGCCGGACAACAGCCAAGGAACGGGGGCGTGAAAATCCCGCGTAAGGCTCCACTCGAACGGACGGCCGTTGCCGCCCGGCAGCGCCGCGTCCTTGGGCGGCTTGGCGTCGATCAGCAGATAATTGGCTACGCCCTCGTAGCCGCCGGCGGCGGCGAGGTCCTCGCGCGTCGCGACGCCGATCGCCTTCATCGTCGGGAGCCCGCAAAGCTCGCCGATCTCTTTCACCCGCGCGGGAGTTTCGCTCCCATGCAATTGCATGAGGTCGGGCGATAAAGATTCGACGATGCGCTTAAGCGTGTCGTCATCGGCGTCGACGCTGAGCGCGACCCTCTTTGCCCGTCCCTGCGCCTGTCGCCCAAGCATGCGCGCGGTCGCCCAGTCGATGTGGCGCGGGCTTTTGGAAAAAAACACGAACCCGACCATGCCCGCGCCGGCCTGGAGCGCGGCGTCGAGGGTGGCGGCCGTGGAAAGGCCGCAGATTTTGACCACCGGCGTCATCGCGCGCTTCTTTCGGTCAAAGCGCTCGCGCTGTCAAAGGAAAGCGGACGGGCGGCTCAGAGATCGGGCGGCTCATTGTGTTCCGGCTTTCCCGCGCCGAGGCGGCGTTCAAGCTCGTCGATTTCGCCGTGCGCCGCCGCCCGCATCTTGGCTTCCGCGTCACGGTAAAGCGTAACAACTCGCCGACCCTGATCAGTCAGCGCCGCGCCGCCGCCTTTCGCGCCGCCGTGATGCGCCGAAACCACCGGCTCGGCGAAAAGCTGGTTCAGTTCGTCGACCAAGAGCCAGGCGCGTCGGTACGACATCTGATGCGCGCGCCCGGCCGCCGAGATCGAACCTGTCTTTTCAATCGATTCGAGGAGCGCGACCTTGCCCGCCCCCAAGCGGCGGCCAAGCTCGAAATCAAGCCGGATCGTCAAACGAGTGGCCATTGCTTCCCATGCCTTCGCATTGGCGCCGCTTCCTAGCCCGCGTGGGCGAATTCCCAATAGAGTTTGCGCGCGCGGCGGAAAAACGGACCCGGCTGCAGATTGCGTCCGTCGATGCGCGTGACCGGCGTCACCTTGCCGTAGTTGCCGACAACGAAGATCTCGTCCGCCTGGTCGAAATCCGCGAAACCCAGGGTCGCCTCACGCGCCTCCACGCCGTCGGCGCCCAGGAGCTTGAGCACCCGCTGCCGAGTTACGCCATTGAGGAACGTCCCGTTGGCCATAGGCGTCATCACCTGGCCGTCCTTGGCCATGAACACGTTCGCCGTCGCCAACTCGGCGACATTGCCCAGCATATCGCACATGAGGCAATTGTCGAAACCGCGCGCGCGAGCCTCAAACAAAGCGCGCGCGTTGTTGGGATAGAGGCAGCCCGCCTTGGCGTCGATCGGCATGGTGACAGCCAGCGGCTTGGCGTAGGGCGAGCGGGTGATCGACACGCCAGTCGGTTGCGTCAAAGGCGCCTCGTAGAGGCACAGGCAAAAGCGGGTCGAATCCGGGTCGGGCGGGACGGCGGACCAGGGCGAGCCATGCTCGGCCCAGTACATCGGGCGGATATAGAGTTCGGCGCCGGCCGCGAATTTTTGCATCCCCTCGCGCGTAAGCTCAAGCATCGCCTCGACGCTCATCGTCGGTTTTAGGCACATGGCCTTGGCTGAGCGATTGAGACGCGCGCAATGCTTGTCGAGATCGGGCGTCACACCCTCGAAGGCGCGCGCCCCGTCGAACACGCTAGTACCCAGCCAGAAGGCGTGCGTGCGCGCCCCCACGATCGGGTGGTTGCCCTCGAGCCACTCGCCATCGAGGAAGGTGAAGGTTTGAGACCAGGCGGACATCGGGTTTCTTGATCCATCCAGTTGGAATTTGGCGACCGGAAAGTGGGGGGGTCGGAGGCAGTGTTATACGGAATCGCCTGATCAATTCTCCTTGCCCTCGATCTAGCCGGCGGATGCCATTTGTAAGTCGGTTTTGAGCGATTTCAATGGCTTGCGGCGCCATTTTGGATCGCCTGAGCCCACGGCGGCTTTTTTCCCATGCAACCTCCAAGCCGCCGGCGCGGTCCGGGGGGCAAGGGATACAGGGCGACGACTGGGCCGTTTCGTTTCGGGCGTCGACGAGGCCCAAAAACGGCGAAATACGAAACGAACATTTCGCCATGCGAAACGAAACGTTTCGCATCCCGGGCTGCAAGTCATTGGAATCCTTATTGGCGCTAAATCAGGCATTTCGCGTAATCGTATGTTTTCAATGAGTTAGCCACTATTTTGTTTCGCGGTTTTCACTTGCCCGGTCGCGCGCCGTCCATGAGAAATGCGAGGCGGCCTCTTTGGCTTTCTGAAAAACAATACCAGACCTCAGTCGGCTTCGCAAGAAATTGTCGATTTTTCTCCGGCCTTCGATCGGCGCTTTCGCCGCCACTCAAGAAGGCTGAGCGATCTCATCAACCGAATCCCGTATATTGGGTTGCCGCGACCGCAGCCAGCCCGAATCGACGCTCCGCCCCCTCAATCGAGCGGCGAAACCTCGTCAGCCTCCGCCCGGAGCTGCGCCGCCGCCTCGCCGATCCGAACGCCCCCGACAATGAGATCAGGCGCGATTTCGGCCAACGGAACGAGAACGAAGGCCCGATTGAACAATTCGGGATGGGGCAGCGTCAGCCGTTCGGTCTTGAGCGTAATGTCGTCATAGGCGATGAGGTCGATGTCGATGACCCGCGGGCCCCATCGCTCCGCAGGCGCGCGGCCGAGTTCGACCTCGAGCCGCTTGACGCGTTCGAGCAGCGCCTCGGGCTCGAGGGTCGTCCCGGCTAGAGCGCAGGCGTTGACGAACCAGTCCTGGTCGGTCTTGCCCCATGGGGGCGTGCGATAAAAGCGGGAGACCGCGGTCAATTCGACCCCCGGCTCGCCAGCGATCGCGCGCAGAGCGCGGCGCAAGCTCGCGACCTTGTCGCCAACGTTCCCGCCGAGCGCGAGGACGACGCGCGCTTTTCCGTCGTCCTTGGGCTCCGCAGCGAGCGGGGGCGCCGCCGCCGCGCCCTTGAGCGCCAGGAAGACCGCGAGCGCCGCGCGATTCTCCGCCACGTCATGCACTCGCAACACCGAGGCCCCGCGCATGAGCGCGATCGTGTCGGCGGCGAGCGTGCCGGGAAGACGCCGATCGACCTCGGCGTCGATGATCCCGCCGATGAACGACTTGCGCGACAGCCCGATCAGGATCGGCGCCCCAAGTCGCCGGAAGCGATCGAGATTCCAGATGCACGCATGGTTCTGCTGCCGCGTCTTGCCGAAGCCGACGCCGGGATCGAGCAGAATTCGGCCGAATGGCGCGCCCGCGGCCGCGGCAAGGTTGAGCGAGCGCTCGAAGAAGCGCTCGACGTCGTCGAGAATGTCGATCGCCGGATCGGCCTGCCCGCGGTTGTGCATGATGACGACCGCCGAGCCGGTCTCCGCGACAGTGTCCGCCATGCTGGGATCGCGCTGCAGGCCCCAGACGTCGTTGATGACGCACGCGCCGAGTCGCGCCGCCTCGCGCGCGACCTTGGCCTTGCTGGTGTCAATGGAGATCGGCGCGTCAAGATCGGCCAAAGCCTCGAGCGCCGGAACCACGCGCCCGAGCTCCTCCTCCTCGGAAACCGGAAGATGACCGGGCCTCGTCGATTCGCCCCCGACATCGACGATCGCCGCCCCCTCGTTGATCATCGCTTTGGCCCGCGCGGCCGCGGCGGCGGGGTCGAAGTGACGTCCGCCGTCGGAGAACGAATCCGGCGTCACGTTGAGAATGCCCATGAGCTGGGGCGACGTCTTCAGCGCGCTGAGAAATTTATCGCGGTGGATAATGCGGCGGTCGAGGCCCATCAGGCTCGGCTAGCGCCTCTTCACGGCTTCCGCAACCTTCTCCCAAGCGGGTCGCGCCGGTCGCGAGGCCTGGGCCGCCTTCGATCACGCAGCGATGCCAGCCAGGATGCGCGCCCAGGAGCGCGCCCCCTTGTGGAACGACGCCCGATCGTATTTCTCGTTCGGCGAGTGGACACGGTCGTCATCGAGGGCGAACCCGACCAGCAGGCTGTCCATGTTGAGTTCGCGCTTGAACGAACCCACGATCGGGATCGACCCGCCACTGCCGACCAGCGCCGCTGGTTTTTCCCATTCGGCTTCCAGCGCCCGGCGCGCGATGCGCAAGACCTGGTTCTTGACCGGCAGTGAGATGGCGGGACTGCCGCCATGGCCGAGGAATTCCGCCTTCACGTCTGGCGGCAGGCGCGACGTGACAAAAGCGCGGAAAGCTTCGAGTATCCGCTCGGGGTTCTGCTTGCCCACGAGCCGGAACGTGAGCTTCGCGCTCGCCCTGGCCGGCAATACCGTCTTTGTCCCCTCGCCGATGTAGCCGCCCACAATCCCGTTCACCTCGCAGGTCGGCCGCGACCATAAAATTTCGAGCGGCGAGCGGTCGCGCTCCCCCGCCGGCGTCGTCAGCCCGACCTCGCGCAGGAACGCCCCCCCGTCGAAATTGAGCTCGTGCCACTGGTCCGCGAGCTCCTGCGGAAGCTCTTCGACGCCGTCATAGAAGCTGGGGATCGCGACGGCGCCGGCATCGTCGTGCAACTCACTGAGGATCTTCGACAGCACATGGATCGGGTTGACAGCCAAGCCGCCGTAAAGACCCGAATGCAGATCCCGATTGGCGCCGGTCACTATGACCTCTTCGGCGGCGATCCCGCGCAGCGCGATGGTGATGGCCGGCGTGGAGCGGTCCCACATTCCCGTGTCGCAAACCAGCGCGACATCGGCTTTCAGCTCTTTTGCGTTGTCAGAGAGAAAGGCCGGCAGCGACGGCGATCCAGTCTCTTCCTCGCCCTCGAACAGCACCGTCACATGGCAAGGCGGTCCGCCGAATTGCTTGAAGGCGCGGCAGGCCTCAAGAAAGGTCATGAGCTGGCCCTTGTCATCGCAGGCGCCTCGCGCCACGATTTGTTCGCCATCTGGTCCGGCCTCGAGCTTCGGCTCGAATGGCGGGTTGCGCCACAGATTCAACGGGTCGACCGGTTGAACGTCATAGTGGCCATAAAACAGGACATTCGGGGCCTCGCGACGGACAGCCTTGATGTGGCCCACGACCATCGGCCGGCCTGCGCTCGGGCGCTTGCTCGCCTCGAATCCGAGATCGCTTAGCTCTGTGACCAGCCAATCGGCGGCCCGCTCGCAATCCGGAAAATGCGCCGGAACCGCGGAAATCGACGGGATCGACAGAAAAGCGAACAGCCGGTCGAGCGCGGCCTTCTGACCAGAGTCGATGGCGGAAACAATGTCGTCAATCGTGGCCATCTGCGCTCCCGTACGGCCGTTTGTCGCGGTCATTGGATCGCTTCTCCTTACCACAACGCCCGAATTTCGTCGTCCCACTTCCGTCCTGTCAGCGACGGAGCCGCCAAAGACGCTTGAGCGTCGAGGGAGAACAGAGGGATGCCGCAGACGCCAACGCCGCCGAAACCGGCGGCGTTGAAAGTTAAACCGTCAGCGCCGAAGCGGTCAGAAAATCTGGCGGAAGATAACGTACAGCAAGCCGGCCATGATCATCGCCGCCGGCAGCGTCAGCACCCAGGCGAGCGCGATGCTGCGCACCGTCGACCACTGCATTCCCGAACCGTTCGCCACCATCGTCCCGGCGACGCCGGACGACAGAACGTGCGTCGTCGAGACCGGCAGGCCGAAGCCGTCGGCCGCGCCGATCGTCGCCGCGGCGACAATTTCCGCCGCCGCGCCCTGGCCATAGGTCAGATGCGTCTTGCCGATCTTTTCGCCGACGGTGACGACGATGCGCTTCCAGCCAACCATCGTGCCGAGACCCAGCGCGATCGCCACGCAGATCTTGACCCATAACGGGATGAACTTGGTCGACAAATCGAGCTCCTTCTTGAAGCTGGCGATTTGCGTCTTGTCCGCGGCCGACAGCTCGCTCTCCTTGTCCTTCGCCAGAACGCGGAAAGCCTCGGAGGCGAGATACATGTCGTTTCGAAGGTTCTGGACCTTGTCGAGCGGGGTATGGGCGACGGAACCGTATTGCTCGACCGAATCGCTGATCTGCTTGGTCAGCACCGCGAGCGACGGATAGGTTCCCTCCGAAATTATGTGGGCATGAATGTAGTCCGTCACCGCCGGTCGAGGATCGCCGGTGATGGCGTATCCGGCGCCGTGAGCTTCGACGATCTTCGAAGCGGCGTGCGCCGAGGAGATGAACTGCGCGGCATGATTTTCAGGTGGCGAGCGGTTCAACGCATAGGCTGTCGGCGCGACGCCGATCAGGATCAGCATGATCAGGCCCATGCCCTTCTGGCCATCATTGGAGCCGTGGAAGAACGAGACCAGCGTGCAGGTCAGGATCAGCAGCCCGCGGATCCAAGGCGACGGCGGCTTGTTGGTGGTTGGGGCGGTGTAAAGCTCCGGCACGCGGACGACAGCCTTCATCGCCAGCAACAGCAGCGCCGAGAGGGCAAATCCAAACAACGGCGAGAATAGCAGCGCCTCGCCGACCTTTGTAACCTGGTCCCAATCCACGCCGGCCGTGCCGTTCTGGCCGCGTATGATCGCATTGGCGACGCCGACACCGACGATCGATCCGATCAGGGTGTGTGAACTCGAAGCGGGAATGCCGAGCCACCAAGTGCCCAGGTTCCAGATGATCGCCGAAATGAGCAGCGCGAACACCATCGCGTAGCCTGCGGCCGAGCCGACCTGAAGAATGAGCTCAACAGGTAAGAGCGACACGACGCCGAAGGCCACCGCGCCGGTCGAAGCCAGCACGCCAAGGAGATTCCAACAGCCGGACCACACGACCGCAACCTGCGCAGGGAGGGCGTGGGTGTAGATGACGGTGGCGACGGCGTTCGCGGTATCGTGGAAGCCATTGACGAATTCGAAACCGAGCGCGATCAGCAACGCGACGCCGAGCAGAATGAATGGCAGGATTGTCGTCGGTCCGCCGCCGGCCGCCGAAATGTCCGATCGGATCGAATAGGCCATGTAGAACAGGCCAAGCGCGAGGACCGCGAGGATGCCAAGCGCGAATCGAGGATCCACCGGATGATCGAGGTGCGGCTTGACCGGCGCTTCGGCGCCTGGGCCGAGTCGAGCGTCGAATGCGGCGGACATGGCAGCTCCTTGGCGCGTTTGAGCTCCTTCTATCGCGAGCGGCCATGACAGGAATGTGAAGGATGCCGATTGGGAATGGTCAACCGACCGCTGTCCCGCGATTATAATCATGTCAATAGGAAAAAATACCTAGACGGGACAGGACGGCGAGCATTGCCAAACTGCCACGGATAGGCAACTCTCAGAGGCAAAAAACGAGGGTGGGACGTCAAATGGCATTTTTATCGATTCTCGACCGAAGTCATACGATCGCCAAGCCCGGTTTCAACCGCTGGATGGTTCCCCCGGCGGCGTTGTGTGTTCATCTGTGCATTGGCCAGGCTTACGCGTTCAGCGTTTTCAACCTGCCGATGACCAAGCTGATTGGCATCACGAAATCCGCCCCAGACGACTGGAGGCTGACAGAGCTCGGCTGGATCTTCTCGATCGCCATCTTCTTCCTCGGCGCCTCGGCAGCGGTGTTTGGCCGTTGGGTCGAGGAGGGCGGGCCGCGCCGAACAATGTTCACCGCCGCGCTCTGCTTCGGCGGCGGATTCCTGCTCAGCGCCGTCGGCGTATGGCTGCATCAGCTGTGGATCATTTATATCGGCTACGGCGTCCTTGGCGGCACCGGACTGGGACTGGGTTACATTTCCCCGGTGTCGACACTGATCAAATGGTTCCCCGACCGGCCCGGCATGGCGACCGGCATGGCGATCATGGGCTTCGGCGGCGCAGCGATGATTGCGGCGCCGCTTTCGGTCTGGCTCTTGAGCGTCTTTTCGACGCCCACGCATATTGGTGTCGCCGAAACCTTTGTGGTCCTCGGTGTTGTCTACGCCTGCTTCATGTTGGTCGGCGCGGCAATCGTGCGGCTGCCGGCGCCGGGATGGAAGCCCGAGGGATATGTTCCGCCGGCGCAGCCCAAGAAACTCATCACCAACAAGGACGTTTACGTCTACCAGGCGTTGAAGACGCCGCAGTTCTGGCTGATCTGGATCGTGCTGTGCATGAACGTGACGGCGGGCATCGGCGTGCTCGGACAGGCTTCGGCTATGAGCCAGGAAATGTTTCCGGGCCGCGTCACCGCCGCCGCCGCCGGCGGTTTCGTCGGACTGCTCAGCATCTTCAATATGGCCGGACGCTTCTTCTGGGCCTCGACGTCCGACTACATCGGCCGCAAGAACACCTATTTCGTGTTCTTCGCGCTCGGGTTCGTGCTCTATGCGCTCGTGCCTTACTTCGGCGGCCAAGGCAATCTGGCGCTGTTCGTGCTGTGCTTCTGCATCATCCTGAGCATGTACGGCGGCGGCTTCGCCACCGTTCCGGCCTATCTTCGAGACATGTTCGGCACGCGCTATGTGGGCGCGATTCATGGGATGCTAATTACGGCATGGTCGGTGGCGGGAGTGCTCGGCCCTGTGCTGGTCAACTACATCCGGCAGTATCAGATCGACAGCGGAGTCCCGAAAGCGCAGGCCTATAACGTCACCATGTACATCATGGCTGGGCTTCTGGTCGTTGGCTTCATCGCCAATTTTCTGATCAAGGCGGTCGACGACCGCCATCATATGGACCTCGAGACGGTCGACGACCTTGTTGGGGTGGCTTGAGGGAGGCGGATATGAGCTTTGACAACAAGGGCGGCAGCGGCACGACCCCCCTTGAGCTGGCGCTGGCCTGGGGCTTCGTCGGCATCCCGCTGTTGTGGGGCATTTACGGAACTTTGATCAACGCGCTGAAGCTGTTTCAATAGCGCCGGTTTTCCAGCGACCGCGAGCGTCGACGGGAAACACCTCACGCTGATCGGGCGCGCAGGGCGGGCGCGACCGGCGCCCGGCGCTCCGATCACGCCCGGGAAATCCGCTTGCATCGGCGGCGCGAACACGGCAGCGTTACGGTCAAGGGGCTGCTCCTCGGCGCCGTGGACTTCTGGCCCCAGGCCGGTCGGCGCCAATCCGATCCAGGGAGGATAAAATGAAGCCATACGAAACCGCTGCTCAGCGCTCGGCCGTCCTGCGCGGCGCGCTCTGCGCCGCTTCGGCCGCTTTCGCGCTCTCCATCGGCCAACCAGCCTGGGCCGACGATCCCGCGCCGATCAAGATCGGCGTGATTGCGGAGGCCCAGGCGGTCGCGGGCTCCTCGATCCCGCAAGCGGCCCAGATCGCCGCCGACGAGATCAACGCCAAGGGCGGCGTCGACGGGCGCAAGATCGAGATCGTCTCCTATGACAACCATTCGTCCTCGGCCGAGTCGGTCCGCGCGTTCCAGCGCGCGGTCAACGAGGATCACGTCAATGCGGTGATCGGCAGTTACATCAGCGAGGTCGTGCTGGCGCTCGAACCGTGGGCCGGACGCCTCAAGACCGTCTTCATCACGCCAGGCGCGGCGTCCGACGTGATCACGCAAAACATCGCCAAGGACTACGAGCACAACAAGTATACCTTCCACGGTTATCTCACGTCAGGGGCGCTGGCGGGGCTCACGTGCGACGCCGCCAAGGACATGCTGGTCGACGGCCTCAAGATGAAGACGGCCGTGATCATGAGCGAGGATGCCGCCTGGACGGGGCCGCTCGACGCCGGCTACGAAGTCTGCCTGCCGAAGATCGGTCTCAAAGTCCTCGACCACATCCGCTTCTCGCCCGACACCACCGATTTCACCCCGATCTTCAACAAGATCGAGGGCCAGAAGCCGGACGTGATCATTACCGGCATCTCGCATGTCGGCACGCAGCCGACCGTGCAATGGAAGAGCCAGCAGGTGCCAATCCCGATGTTCGGCATCTCCTCGCAAGCGACCAATTCCACCTTCTGGAAGGACACCAATGGCGCGACCGAAGGTGTGATCTATCAGGGCGTATCCGGCCCTGGCGTCGCGGTCACGCCCAAGACCCTGCCGTTCGTCGACGCGTTCACCAAAAAATACGGCAACACGCCATCCTATGCCGGCTATACGGCTTACGATGACGTCTACATCATCGCCGACGCAATCAAGCGCGCTGGAAGCAACGACAGCGACAAGCTTGTCGACGCCATGGAGAAGACCGACTACGTCGGCACGATCGGCCGGGTTGAGTTCCTGCCGAAGGGCGATCCCCACGTGCACGGGCTGAAGACAGGCAAAGGCTTCATCACCGGACTCATGCTGCAATGGCAGGACGGCAAGCAGGTCAACATGTGGCCGGCGGATCTCGCCAACGGCAAGCTTGAATTCCCGTCCTTCGTCAAGATCGCCTCGGGCAAGTGACCCCAAGCAAACCCGCCGCCGCTTCAGGCGGCCGGCCTCGTCAAAGCTGGTCCTGCCAATCCCCGATCGACAACTTCACGCCCCTTTTTTGGCGTGAGCCGCGGAATGAGCTTGCACAAGGACGTCGGACGCAGCACTGCTTCGCGCCGAGAGAAGTCGCGAACATTGCTCGGTTGAGCGTGGCGAGAACAAGCGCGTTCGGGAGGCTCGATTGACGCCATACGAAAGACCCTCAAGCCTTCTGCTCGGCGCGGTTGCGGCTGCTCTCACATTCGCCCTCGCGCAGTCCGCTCGAGCGGACGACAAGGCCCCGATCAAGATCGGCGTGATCGCGGAGGCCCAGGCGGTCGTGGGCTCATCGATCCCGCAGGCCGCGCAGATCGCCGCCGACGAGATCAACGCCAAGGGCGGCGTCGACGGGCGTAAGATCGAACTCGTTACCTATGACAATCATTCGTCCGCGGCTGAGTCCGTTCGCGCGTTCCAGCGCTCCGTCAACGACGATCACGTTAATGCGGTGGTGGCCAGTTATCTCAGCGAGGCGGTGCTCGCCCTCGAGCCGTGGTCAGGACGCCTCAAAACCCTGCTCCTCACGCCGGGCGCAGGTTCCGACCTCATCACCGAGAACATCGCCAAGGACTACGATCACCTCAAATATACCTTCCACGCCTATCTGATCTCGAGCTCGCTGGCGTCGTTTGTCTGCGATTCCGCCAAGGACATGCTGGTCGATGGCCTCAAGATGAAGACTGCGGTGATCATGATCGAGGACGCCGCCTGGACGACGCCTTACGACGCAAGGCTCCTCGCGTGCCTGCCGCAGATCGGGCTCAAGGTGCTCGACAACATCCGCTTCTCGCCGGATACAAATGACTTCACGCCGATCTTCAACAAGATCGAGGGCCAGAAGCCCGACGTCATCATCACCGGCATCTCGCATGTCGGCCCCCAGCCAACCGTGCAATGGAAAAGCCAACAGGTGCCGATTCCGATGTTCGGCACAGCGAACCAGGCGACCAGCTCGACCTTCTGGAAGGACACCAATGGCGCTGCCGAAGGCGTGATCTATTTGGCCGCTTCAGGTCCAGGCGTCGCGGTCACCCCCAAGACGCTGCCGTTCGTCGACGCCTTCGTGAAGAAATACGGCAATACGCCGTCCTACGCCGGCTACACCGCTTATGACGACGTCTATATGATCGCCGACGCCATCAAACGCGCGGGGAGCCTTGACAGCGACAAGCTGGTCGCAGCGATGGAGAAGACCGATTACGTCAGCACAATCGGCCGCATTCAGTTCCTGCCAAAGGGAGACCCCCATGTGCACGCGCTGAGGACCGGCAAGGGCTTCATCACCGGCCTCGCGCTGCAATGGCAGAACGGCAAGCAGGTCAACATGTGGCCGGCGCCGCTCGCCAAGGGCAAGCTCGAATTCCCGTCCTTCGTCAAGATCGCCTCGGGCGGCAATTGATCGGCGGGCGACCCCGCCGCCATCCAACTTGAACGCTGGACGCGGCGAGACCGACAATGCTGTTCTGGCAGATCCTGATCGACGGGTTCGCGATCTCCTCGCTCTATGCCTTGGGCGCGACCGGCTTTACCCTGATTTTCGGCGTCACTGGGGTGCTGAACCTCTCGCATGGCGCGATCATGGTCGCGGCCGCGGTCGCCGCCTGGGCGGCCTCGGGAAATTTCGGAGCTGGCGCCTATCTCGGCGCCGTATTCGGCGTCATTGTCGCCCTCCTGCTGTCGCTCGCCACCTACTATCTCATCGTCCGGCGGCTGCAATTGTCGCGCGCGGTGCGTGAGGAAGAGAAGGAAATCTTCATCCTCACCGCGACGCTGCTCTGGGGCATCATGATCCAGGAGGCGATCGCCTACTTCTTCACCAACAACGCCAAGACCGTGCTGCCGATCGTCGACGGCGTGGTCACGATCCTGGGCGTACGCACGCCGGCGAACGAGATCTTCACCGCGCTCGTGTGCTGGGCGACGATCGGGGCGCTGTGGCTGTTCGTCAATCGCACGCTGGCCGGCAAGGCGGTGCTCGCCGCGTCGATGAATCCGCGCGGCGTCACCCTGCTGGGAATTGAACTTTCGACCGTCTACGTTGGGGTGTGGGCGATCTATGGCGCGCTCGCCGGCGTCGCCGGCGTGCTGCTGGGCATGTTCCTCGGCGTTTCGTCCTACAGCGCCGGGCCGCTCACTGCGAGCGCGTTCTCGATCGTCGTCTTAGGGGGACTTGGCAGCGTCTCCGGCTCGCTGATCGCGGCTTACGTCGTCGGCTATCTCGAGACGCTGACCGCCTATCTGATTTCGCCCGCCTATCGCGCCATCCCCGCCCTCCTGCTCCTTGTCGCGGTCATGTATGTGCGGCCGCGCGGCTTGTTGGGCCGGCGTTAGACATGGCTGTCCGCGCTCTCTTTTCCCCGCCGGTCCTGATCAGCCTGATCGTTGTCCTTCTTGCAGCGACGCTGCCGCTCTATGTCTCGGGCTATGTGCTGGGGCTGCTGACCATCGCCTATTTTTTCGGCGTGTTCTCGATGGCCTGGGACCTGTTGTTCGGTTTCGCCAACGAAGTGAATTTCGGCCCCTCGTTCCTGATCGGACTCGGCGCCTATACCGCCGGCATTCTCGACAGCCTTTATCAGCCGCCGATCGCGGTCTGCATCGCTGCGGGCGTGCTTGCGTCGATGATCGGCGGACTGGTGCTGGCTTTGCCGGCGCTAAGGGTGCGCGGACCCTATTTCGGCCTCACCACCCTTGTCGCCGTGCTCATCCTGCAGAACTTCATCGTCGTCGCGGCGAGCCTGACCGGCGGCGAAATCGGCCTCACGATCCCTGACGTCATTTCGATCGACGACAAGGTCAACTACTGGATCGCGCTCGGCTTCATGTCGGTGAGCGGCGCGATCCTCTACGGGCTCACGCGCTCGCCGGTCGGCCTCATCCTGCAGGCGAGCGGCCAGGACCCGGTGCAAGCTGGCGCGCTCGGGTTCAACGTCACCAAGCATAAGCTGGCGGCGTTCCTGGTCAGCGCGTTTTTCTCAGGCCTCGCCGGCGCGCTGATGGCGTTCTATCTCGGCACCGCGTCGGTCGGGACGTTCGTTGACGTCACCGTCGGGGTGCAGGTGATCATCGGCGCTGTCCTCGGCGGACGGCGCACCATTCTCGGCGCGGTGCTGGGGGCGGTGTTCCTGGTGGCGCTTGGCGAGAGCTTAAGGCCACTTGGCGATCTCTCCACCTTCATCGTCTCCGCGGTCGCGCTGGTCGTCGTGCTCTTCTTACCGGCCGGGTTGCTCGGCATGGTCAAGGGCGCGCGGGAGGCGACATGAGCCAGCCCGCGGCCAAGCTCGAGGTCAGCGGCCTGCAGAAGCGGTTCGGGGGCCTCACGGCGGTCAGGGACGTCAGCTTCTCGGTTCGCGGCGGAGAGATTCTCGGGCTCATCGGACCGAATGGATCGGGCAAGTCGACGGTGATGAAATCGATCCTCGGCGTCGAGCGGCCCGACGCGGGATCGGTTCGAATCGACGGCCGGGAGGTTGCGGGCTGGCCACCGCACCGGATCGCCCGGCTCGGCGTCGGCATGGTGTTCCAGCATTCGCGTCCGCTGCATCGGCAGACGGTGTTCGAGAACATCCTCCTTGAACTCTTGCCCGATCGATTGCTGGATCTGCTTCCCGGCGCCGCCGCTGACGCGCGGGTGCGCGCGATCGCCGAGCGGGTCGGGCTGACCGGGGTGCTCAATCGGCGTCCCGCGACGCTGCCGTTCGCGGACTTGCGCAAAATCGAGATCGCCAAGGCGATCGCCCGTGATCCGCAGGTGGTGCTGGTCGACGAGCCGTTCGCTGGCCTGACCGCGCGGGAGACTGCATCTTTCGCCAACCTCATCACAGAAATGCGCGACGACGGACGGGCGGTCCTCATCGTCGATCACAACGTGAAAAGCATGTCGGCGCTCGTCGACCGCGTTTACGCCATGCATGTCGGGGAAAAGATCGCCGAGGGCTCGGTCGAGGAGGTCATGGCGAATGAGACCGTGCGCAAAGTCTATCTCGGCGGCGCGATCGAGACGGCGGCGCGCCCGGAATCCGCGTTCGACGACGCCCAGACGCCGTTTCTCGCAATCGACAATCTCAGCGTCGTCTATGACAAGGCGCAGGCGCTGGAGGCTGTCTCGCTGCACGTTCACCACGGCGAATTCGTCGCTATCGTCGGACTGAACGGCGCCGGCAAAACGACGCTGTTCAACGCAGTCTCGGGCCTCGTTCCCTATGCCGGCGAGATTCGCCGACAAGGCCGACCGCTGCGGGGCAGGACGGCCGCGATAATCGCGCGCGACGGGATCGTGCAGTCGCCGGAGGGTCGCGAACTGTTCGGGGCGATGACTGTCGGCGAGAATCTCGATATGGGCGGGCATCGGCTCGGAGACAAGGAGCGCAGCGAGCGGCGGGAATGGCTGTTCAACCTTTTCCCGATCCTGAAGGAGCGGGAGAACCAGACGGCAGCGACCCTGTCCGGCGGCGAGCAGCAAATGCTGACCATCGCGCGGGCGCTGATGATGAACCCGGACCTTTTGATCCTCGACGAGCCGACGCTGGGGCTTGCCCCTGTCATCATGGAGCAGATTTCAAAGGCGCTCGAGCGGCTCAGGCGGACTACCGATATGACGATGCTGCTCGGCGAGCAGAACGTCACCTTCGCCCTGCCCCACGCGGACCGCGTCTACGTGCTCGAGCATGGCCGGATCGTCTGGGAGGGTGACCCGAGCCGCTTCGCGGCCGAAGCCGGCGCGCAATATCTGTAAAGGCGAGCCGGTCACAGCGGTTCCGTCAAGGCGACGTCCTCGCCACGCCGCTGGTCGATGAGGACTATGTCGAGCCGCTGCCTGCGATCGGAGCGATCCCAGGCGCACAGCCGCGACCGCCTATTTGAGATTGCTTTCCACCAAGACGACTCCACCCTCGGGCAGGTCGCTGCGGATGCTGTCCGGGACCTGCGCCCCCGAGGTCTCCCTCCTCACCTGTTCCCTCATTCGGGAGTAAGCATCCTCGATGCGTAATCCGGGCGTTGGCACCACGGAAGCAAACGCTCGCGCAAATGGACTGCCTTGCCCCCCCGCGCCGTCTTCGGCGGTCTGTCCCACCCGGGTTGAAAGGACGACATAGGCTCCCTCAAAATTCGACGCATCGAGAGGCGCAAAACCGCGCGATCCGAAGCCGCGGCTGGCGATTGCGGGAATGTTGCGGCAGGCGTCGATGAATATCAGCGTCGCCCGCGCATGGCCGACGATTGTGTCCTCGACGTGTTCAAGCGGCTCCCCGCCTCCCTCCAAAGCCAGCGCCGTCTTGGCGGAAAAATTCGCGGAGGTCGCCATCAACAGGGCCTGCTGACGCCCGCCGGCGGCAACCGAGAAGCCGTGACCGGCAAAATAGAATAACGCAATCTCGGCTCCTTTCGTCGTGTTCGCGAATTCCGAGATCGCTTGCTCGAAGCCGTCGAGGTCGAGGTCCTTTTTCACCGTGACCGAGAAGCCGATCTTCTCGAGGCTGCCCGCAACGATGTCCGCGTCGACGGGAGGGTTGGTGAGCGGGGCTTCGCGATAAGACCCATTGGCGACGATCAACGCGACACGGCGGCTGAGCCGCGACAGAGGAAGAGCGGGCGACGCCAGAGGCGCGGACGGGGCTTGCTCGACCTTCGCTTCCGTGGTCTGACCGGTGAATGCGCTGATTGATGCGGGCGCATTTGCAGAGTTGGTTGACGCCACCGGCCGGATCGCGGCGACGACAACCTTTGCGGATTGGTCGACGCCTTCGCCGCGCGCCGCCTCCGTAGTTGGCGCGTGTGCGCTGGGCGGTTCAGGAGCGACTTGCGATGCTGTTGCAGGCGATGGCGTCGCGGCGATAGGTTGCGGCGGCGCGCCGGGGCTAAGCGCGCTCGGGTCGACCGCGGTGATGCGCAGCACGCCCTTGCCGGAATTGTTGTAGTTCGCGCTCCAGATGAAACCGGGTCCTCCGCCGAGACCGTAAACCGGGACGCCCAGGCGTGCGGAGGCGCGCAGGTCGCCGAGAGCGCCTACAAGCAGCCCGCTGTGAACAGGCGCTCCCCGGCGCAGCGCGTCCAAAGTTGTCGGATCCAAGGGGGTCAAGGTGACAGTCCCCCAGGCGGCGATGACGGCCCGGCCCCCGGATGGGAGATCCACGGCGACGACTCGCGCCTGCTGGCCGAAATCGCGCGACAGACGTTGAATTTCGCGTTCAACGTCGCCTTGCCGGAAGAACGCCGGATCGACCGCTTGAGTGATCTCGACCGCGGCGTTGGTCTGCGATCGGAAGACCGACATCCAGATCGTCTCGGCGCCAAACCTGCGGGTCTCCGCGTGATGCGACTGGCACCAAGCAAAGCCGGGGTAGTCGTCGCTGGCGTGGCAGGCGTAGCCGGCTGCGGCCTCCGCCGGGGCGCCGAACGACGCGCCGAGCGCGAGACCGTTGACGACGAAGTTTGGATTAGGTGGCGCTGCGATTGCGTCCTTAGCAGCTTGCGGCGCAATCGGAACGGGAGCGGCGAGAACTGGCGCAACCGGAACTGGAGCAGCAAGAACTGGCGCGGCGGCTGGAGCAGCGAAAGCGCACTCGGAAAGCATTTGGCGAGCCCGTGGATCTTCCGGTCCGATCCCGAGGTTCGCCAATTGGTCGGCAGATACGCCGTGTTTGGCGAGGCAATTGTAATCGCTGAATGGTCGAGTTTGCCAGTCGCGGCGCGCCGCATCGACGATCGCGGTGTTCATCAAGCCGGTGAAAATGCCCAAAAGCCCAGGAATTTGTTGTCCAGATTGCGCCGCCGAACCGGTTAAAGAAAAGGCGACCGCTATCGCGCTGATCGAAAAACTTAAAAGCCCAATTCGTGTCATCGCCGCAACCCGCAACTGACGCAACGGCTTCAGCCAATATCCAAAGCTCGGATCCCTACAAATCTCAGGTTGTCGCACTTCATAACATACATCAAGTGATGAACCCAGTAATGGGTTTGGGTCGACGCTCGCCAAACTAAAGCGGCATCAGAATCGCCGCGCCCAGCGCCAGATCGCCCATTGCCGACGCAGCGTCGAGACCTCGCCGGCAGGATCGAAGGGGTGCGCCGCGTTGCGGTCGAGCCGGTCAAGATCGAGCCGCAAGGGCGCAAGCGGGATGAAGGCCGGCAGGATCGCCGGGGCCGAGGTCTTCAGCCGACGTTCAGCCTCGGCAAGTTCGTCGCGCGCTAGCCCACGCAGTTCGGCGCAGGCGGCGACAACGGCGGGATCCGCCCGCCGTGCGTCGAACTCGACCGCGCTCGCTCCGTGGCGCGCGGCGACGTCGATTGGAACGAGCGTTGGCGCCGATCCGGCCCTGAATGGCAGCTCCTTGAGCAAGCCTGTCAGCGCCAGCGCCATGCCCGCTGGCGCATGCGCCTCCCCCGGATCGAGATCCTGTCCCCCCGCAGCGATCCGTGACGCCAAGCGCAGGCGGGCGCCCTCGCTCTCATCGGCGAAGGCGCGAAAGGCGGCGAGGTTGAAATCGTCCTGCGGCGCGATCTCCTGCAGGCGCGCGTCCAGCATCGCCTCGAGCCATCCTTTAGGTAGCGCATAGGCGTCGATCACCGCGCGAAGCGCGAGCGCAACCGGGTTGCCGGCCGCTTCGTCGCGCCGTTCCCCAGAGACAACCTCACGCCACCAGGCAAGCCGGATCGCCATAAGATTGGGATCGCGCGCACGCTTGAGCGCGTGATGGATTTCATGATCGAAGCTCGCCAAGGCGAAAAGCGGGCCACGCGCGCTAGCGCTCGCAAAGAGCGCGCCCAGCCATTGATCGCGAGCGTGAGCGCGGGCGAGCGCGGCGCAATGCTCGGTGGCGTCCGCAAGCGGGTCGCCGCTCGGCGCCCGGCGCGCGGTCACGGCGCGGCGATCAGCGCCGCCGCGACGCGGCGGCCTTCCGATTGCATGACATTATAGACACGAAGCGCCGGTCCGGTCGCCATCGCTTCGAAGCGCAGGCTGGCCTGACCGAGGGCGGCGCGCGACGCTTTCGGGATCGGTGCCAACCTCTCGCCTGTCCCGACGATGAGAAACTCGATCGAGCCGGGACTCTCCACAACTTCAGCTAACAGCGGCGCGAGGGCGACGGGGTCGAGATCATCGACGCTCGTCGCGTCGATCGCCCGTACGCCGTTCGGCGTCGCCAGGATCGAGCCAGCATGCGACATGCCGGCGAAGGCGAAGGCGCCTCGCCCGTACGCGGCGATCGAATGGCTGCCGGGCGCAAATGCGGGCCGCGGATCGGCCTCGCTCACGCCTTCTCCTTCGCCTTCACGTCCGCGCCTGCGATTTCCTTTTCCCGCATCTTGTCGAAGGTGTCGGCGCGCACGCCCATGTAAATGAGCATCGGCGAGCAGATGAAGATCGAAGAATAGGTGGCGACGAAAATGCCCCAGATCATCGCTGCCGAGAACGAGCGGATGACGTGGCCGCCCAGAAAGAACAGCGCGAGGAGGGCGAGAAAGACCGTCGTCGCCGTCATGATGGTGCGCGGCAGCACGGCGTTGATCGACATGTCGATGATTTCGGCGGTCGACAGGCGCTTGTATTTGCGCATCACCTCGCGGATGCGGTCGAGCACCACCACCGTCTCGTTGAGCGAGTAGCCCACGATCGTGAGAATCGCGGCGATCGATGTCTGGTTGAACTCGAGCTGGGTGACGCAGAAGAAGCCGACGGTTAGAAGCAGATCGTGCATCGTGCCGATGATCGCGCCGACCGCGAATTGCCACTCGAAGCGGAACCACAAATAGGTCAGGACCGCGAGGATGGCGACGACCACCCCGAGTGTTCCGCGCTGGACGAGCTCGGCCGAGACCGTCGGGCCGACCGAATCGACGCTGCGGAACTCATAGTCGGCGCCGAACGCGTCCTTGATCTTGGCGATCGCAGTCTGCTGGCCGGCGTCGCCGCCAGGTTGAACGCCGAGGCGCAGCAGCACGTCGGACTCGGCGCCGACCCGCTGCACTTCGACTGGTCCCACGCCGAGGCCCTCGCCCTTGGCGCGAATGGCGGCGACATCGGCGTCGCCGCTCTTGGCGCGCATGTCGACCTGAGTGCCGCCCGCAAAGTCGATGCCGAAATTCATGCCCACGAACAGGAACATGAGGACCGAGATGATCGACAGCAGCGCCGACAGCGGATAGCTCACGCGGCGGAACCGCATGAAGCCGAATTTGGTGTTCTCGGGCGCGAGCCGAAGAAGTTTCATACCGAGAATTCCGTTGTGCGCGTCGCTTCGCTCATATCGGCAGCGTCGATCATATGGGCAGGGTCTTGGGCCGCGCGCGGTGATACCAGAGCGCGATCATCATCCGCGTCATGGTGACCGCGGTGATGACCGAGGTCAGAATGCCTAAGCCCAGCGAGACGGCGAAGCCCCGCACCGCGCCTGAGCCGAACAGATAGAGGATGAGCGCCGCCACGAACATCGTGACGTTGGAGTCGATGATGGTCGCGAAGGCGCGGCGGAAGCCGGCGTCGAGCGCGGAAATGACCGAGCGGCCGAGGTGGGCCTCCTCGCGAATGCGTTCGTAGATGAGGACGTTCGAATCGACCGCCATGCCGATGGTGAAGACGATGCCGGCGATGCCGGGCAGGGTCAGCGTCGCGCCGAGCAGGACCATCGAGGCGAAGATGAACAGAATATGCACCGCGAGCGCGAGATCGGCGAACACGCCGAAGATGCCGTAGGTCGCGATCATATAAATGACGACCAGCGCCGCCCCGACATAGGCGGCGCGTTTCCCGGCGTCGATCGAGTCTTGGCCTAAGCCGGGTCCGACCGTGCGCTCCTCGATCACCGTGAGCTTGGCCGGCAGCGCGCCGGCGCGCAACAGAATCGCCAGGCTCGAGGCCTCTTCGAGGCTGAAATTGCCGGTGATCTGCCCGGTGCCGCCGGTGATCGGCGAACGGATGACGGGCGCCGAAATGACCTTGCCGTCGAGCACGATGGCGAACGGGCGGCCGACATTCGCCGATGTGACCTGGCCGAACTTCTGTCCGCCGCGCAGATTGAAGCGGAAGTTCACGTCCGGCTCGCCGGTCTGCTGGTCGAAGCCTTGTTGCGCATCGACCAGGTCCTCGCCGTCCACCATGACCCGCTTCTGCACCTGGATCGTCCCGCCACCCTTCTGCATCGGCAGCGTCTCGGCCTCGTTCGGCGGATCGCCGGGATCGGCGACCAGGCGGAATTCAAGCTTGGCGGTCTGGCCGATCATGTTCTTGAGCGCCGTCGTGTCCTGGCTCCCCGGCGCCTCGATCAACACGCGGTTCGGGCCCTGTTGCTGGATGACCGTCTCCTTGGTGCCCATCGCGTTGATGCGGCGATTGAGCACTTCGATCGATTGCCCGACCGCGTGACGCACCTTGTCGGCGATTGCGGCGTCGGTCAGCGCCAGCCGGACGCCATCGGCGCTTTGCGTCACGTCGAGCGTGCGGCCGTTTCCTCCCGCGAGCGCGCCTCCGATCGGCTGGCTCAGCGACTGGAGAAGCTCGAGCGCCTTCGCGCGCTCGACCGGATCGGCGATGCGCACAACGACCGCTCGCGGCTCAACCCCGATGCCGCCGGATATCCCGATCTTGCCCTCGCGCAGCTTCTGCCGCACATCGTCGCGCAGCGCCTCAACCTGGCTCTTGATCACCGAGGGGGTGTCGACCTCCATCAACAGGTAGGCGCCGCCTTGCAGATCGAGGCCAAGGACGATCTGACGCAGCGGAATGAAGCCGGGGAAGCGCGCGGCGAGCGTCTCAACTGTCTGAGCCGGCATGAAGCTCGGCAGGATCACGAGAACCGCGGCCGCCACGAGCGCCAGGACCGAGGCCAATCTCCAGTTCGCGAAACGAAGCATCAGACCTTCTATCTTATGAAGCGTCCCCAATCGCGCCCCAAAGCCGGGCGCGTCCGCCCTCAGGGGTTGGGCGCATCCTTCTTGGCGGGCGGCGACTTGGCGGGCGGCGTCGCGTCCTTGACCGGTTCGCCCTTGGCGCGCACTTCGGCAATGCCGGAGCGGGCCAGGCGCACCCGCACGTTGGGCGCGATCTCGACCTCGACCTCGTTGTCGTCGACCGACTTCGTGACCTTGCCGATCAGCCCGCCGGTGGTGACCACGACGTCGCCGCGCCGCGCCGCCTGCACCATCTCGCGCTGCTCTTTCGCGCGCCGCTGCTGAGGTCGCCACAGCACGAAATAGACGATCGCGATCATGGCCACGATCGGCACCAGCTGAACCAGCGTATCGCTCGCCCCGAAGGGGCCGGCGCCGGCTGCTTGCGCGTAGGCGGCTGTGATCAGCACGGGAACAGTGGCTCCAGCGACGCGAAAGCCGCGCCGTTCATTGAGGGGTCATGAAAAAGGCGTCGCATATATAGCGGCGGGCCCTATGAAAGCAACGGCCCGCGCGTGGACGAACTGGGCTGTCAGGGAAAGCGGGCCCGCTCGCGCCCTTTCCTCGGGGTCGAGCCGTAGCTATAAGGGCGCCCTCGGGAGTGGGACTGGAGGGGACAATGAACAAGCAGGCCGCAGAGTTTATCGGGACGTTCGCGCTCGTGTTCTTCGGCTGCGGGGCGGCGGTCATCGGCGGCATGGGATCGGGGCCGACCGCCGTTGACCTCCTAGGGATTGCCAGCGCTTTCGGTTTCGCCATCGTCGCCATGGCGTATGGCATCGGCCCGATCTCCGGCTGCCACGTCAATCCGGCGGTGAGTTTCGGCGTCTATGTCGCCGGCCGCATGAACGTCGCCGACATGGTCAGCTACTGGATCGCCCAGGTTCTGGGCGCCATCGTCGCCGCGGTGGTGCTCTATCTCATCCTGTCCGGCAAGGCTCAAGGCTGGACCGGCTCGCTCGGCCAGAACGGCTGGGGCGCGGGCTACAACGGGGAATATAACATCGTTTCCGCGCTCGTATTCGAAGTCGTGGCGACGTTCCTGTTCCTGGTCTGCATTCTCGGCGTCACCCACCCGTTCGCGCCGAGCGGCTTTGCCGGCCTCGCCATCGGGCTGACGCTGGTGGTCATCCATCTGGTCGGCATCAACATCACCGGCACCTCGGTCAATCCGGCTCGCTCGATCGGCCCGGCGCTGGTTGGAATCGGCTCGAACCCCCACGCAGTCGCCCAGCTCTGGCTGTTCATCATCGCCCCGCTCATCGGCGCTGGCGCAGCCGGCTTACTGTTCCGCACCGGGGCCCTTCTGGACGCTCCGAAGAAGGCCTGAGCGGCGGAGTTCGCCGTTCGATCTTGCCAGCGCGCGCATGGCGGGCGAAAAGCCCGCCATGCTGCATATCAGCGCCCTCACATATCGCCTCGGCGAGCGTCTGCTGATCGACAACGCCTCCGCGGCGCTGCCTTCGGGCGCGCATGTCGGGCTCGTTGGACGTAACGGCGCCGGCAAGACGACCCTCTTCCGTCTCATCCGCGGCGAGCTCGCGCCCGAGGGCGGCGCGGTCATCGTTCCCAAAGGCGCGCGCGTCGGCAGCGTCGAGCAGGAGGCGCCGGCAGGCGCGGAAAGCCTCGTCGAGTTCGTGCTCTCCGCCGATGTCGAGCGCGAGGCGCTGATGGGTGAAGCGGAAACCGCGAGCGAGCCCGAGCGCATCGCCGAGATCCACACGCGTCTCGTCGACATTGAAGCGCATAACGCCCCGGCGCGGGCGGCGCGGATCCTCAAAGGGCTCGGCTTCGATGAGGCTGCGCAGGCGCGCTCGCTTGGAGAATTTTCCGGCGGCTGGCGGATGCGCGTGGCCCTTGCCGCCGTGCTGTTCTCAGAACCCGACCTGTTGCTGCTCGACGAGCCGACCAACTATCTCGACCTCGAAGGCGTGCTCTGGCTCACCGACTATCTCAAGACCTGTCCGGCGACCATCCTCGTCATCAGCCATGACCGCGATCTACTCGACGACGTTGCGCAACAGATCCTGCACCTCGACCGCGGCAAGCTGACCTTATGGAGCGGCGGCTATTCGAGTTTCGAGCGCCAGCGCCGCGAGCAGCAAATCCTTGCAGGCAAGGCGGCCAAGAAGCAGGAGGAGCGGCGCGCCCATTTGCAGGCTTTTGTGGACCGCTTTCGCGCCAAGGCTTCGAAGGCGGTGCAGGCCCAGTCCCGACTCAAGATGCTGGCCAAGATGGAGCCGATTACGGCGATCGTTGACGACAATGTGCAGCCGTTCAAATGGCCGCCGATCGCCAAGCGCCTGAGCCCGCCGATCGTGACCATGGACAAGGTCAGCGCCGGCTATGATGGGCGCGCGGTCATCGCGCGCATCGACCTCTCGCTTGCCGACGACGACCGCATCGGCCTCCTTGGCCAGAACGGCAACGGCAAGTCGACCTTCGCCAAGCTCGTCGCCGGACGCCTCGAGCCGCTGGCCGGCAAGATGACGCGCGCGAACCGGCTTCAGGTCGGCTATTTCGCCCAGCATCAGATCGACGAGCTCGAACCGGGCGGCAGCGTCTACGACCATGTCGCGGAGCGCATGCTTGGCGAGGCCGTATCCAAAATCCGAGGCTGCGCGGCGATGATCGGTTTCTCCGGCGCACGAGCCGACACCAAAGTCGATTCCCTGTCCGGCGGCGAAAAGGCGCGCCTCATGATGGGCCTTGCCGCCTTCGACGGACCGCAGCTCCTCATCCTCGACGAGCCGACCAACCATCTCGACATCGACAGTCGCGGCGAATTGATCGAGGCGATCAATACTTACGAAGGCGCCTGCATTCTGGTCTCGCACGATCGGCGTCTGCTCGAAGCCACCGTCGACCGGCTGTGGGTGGCGGCGAACGGAACGGTCAGGCCGTTCGAGGGCGATCTCGCCGATTACAGCCGGTTTGTGCTGAGCGGCGCCGAACCGCAACAAAGACGCAAGCGCGAGTTCGAGGCGCAGCCGTCCTCCTCACGGCCCAAGCGCGAGCCTCAACCGATCAAGCGGGAGATCGCCGCGCTGGAAGACAAGATGAGCCGCTTCCAGGATCTCCTGCGTCGGGTCGACGAAGCGCTGACGCAAGCGAGCGCGCGCGGCGGCGATGCGGCCAAGATGGCTGATCTCGCGGCGAAGCGGGCCGAGCTCGAGCGCGCGATCATCGCAACCGAACAGGCGTGGTTCGAACTGACGGCCGAGGCGGAACAGATATGAACCGGCTCGTGCTGCGGGGTCTGGCCGCGGCGCCGATATTGCTGCTCACGACAGCCCTCGCATCTGCTGCCGAACCTGCGCCCTGGCCGGCCAGCTTCGTCGGCCGGCTAGAAGCGCTCGCGCTTATCGAGAGTCTCAACGCCGAGCTGCTCGCTCACGACAGCGCGACGCTCACCCTCGAACGCTGGTGCGCCGATCACCGGCTGGCCGATCCGCCGCGTATCGTCGCTGAACGGGTGAGCGGAGCAGACAAATCTGCAAGCGCCGAGGCGCGCGCCGCGCTCGACGTCAGGCCGGATGAGCCACTCGGCTATCGCCGCGTTCGGCTCAAGTGCGGCGATCATGTGCTTTCCGAGGCTGACAATTGGTACGTGCCGGCGCGCCTCACGCCCGAGATGAACCATGTGCTTGAGACCACCGACACGCCTTTCGGCAAGGCGGTGGCGGCGGTCCATTTCCGTCGTCATACGCTTTCAGCGGACTTGTTGTGGCGGCCGCTTCCGCAGGGCTGGGAGATGAACGCCGCGCCCGCTCCGCAGCAAGCCGGCGCGCTCACAATTCCTGGCCACGTGCTCGAGCATCGTGCGGTCCTGTCCACGCCCGACGGCGAGCCGTTCAGCGAGGTGGTGGAGACTTACACCGGCGAGGTTCTCGCCTTCCCGCCGCCGAAATAGACCACCGCTCTTCCCTAGCCTCTCGGAACCGCGTAGGCCTCGCATCATAGCCCTCGATCCGGCCGCCAATGCCGAGGGTCGAGCCAGGGAGAGAACATGTTCGTCGACAACCTGTTTGCGGGCAAAAAGATCTTTGTAACCGGCGGCGGCACTGGGCTCGGCAGGGCGATGGCCGAACGGTTCCTCGGCCTCGGCGCCGAAATCGCCATCTGCGGCCGGCGCAAGGGCGTCTGCGACGCGACCGCCGAGGAGCTTATGAAAGCGCATGGCGGGCGCGTCCTAAGCTACGGCGTCGACATCCGCGACGCCGCTGCAGTCGAGGCGATGGTCGAGGAGATTTTCCGCGAAGGTCCGCCCACCGGCCTCGTCAACAACGCCGCGGGCAATTTCATCTCCCGCACCGAGGATTTGTCATCGCGCGGATTCGACGCCGTCGCCAACATCGTCATGCATGGCACCTTCTATGTGACGCAGGCGGTGGGAAAACGCTGGATCGCGGCCAAGCAGAAGGGCACCATAGTTTCGATTGTCGTGACATGGGTGCGCAACGGCGGCCCGTTCGTCGTGCCATCGACGATGAGCAAGGCGGCGGTCCAGGCGATGACCATGTCTCTCGCGCAGGAGTGGGGCCGCTATGGAATTCGCCTCAACGCCATCGCGCCGGGCGAGATTCCGACAGAAGGCATGAGCAAGCGCCTCATGCCCGGCGCTGAGCCGGGCGCGTCCGCCGCGCGCAATCCGATGGGCCGCGTCGGCAGGATGGAGGAATTGCAGAACTTGGCGACGTTCCTGATGTCGGATGGGTGCGAGTGGCTGAGCGGCGAGACGATCCTGATGGACGGCGCCGAGGCGCTGGCGACCGGAGGCAATTTCTACGAATTGCGCCGCTGGGGCGACGCAGAATGGAAAGCGGCGCGCGAGGCGATCCAGGCGTTGAACGCGCGCGACAAGGCCGCGCGCGGCTGAGGAGGCCGGATCATGGCGGGCGCGAGCGGAATGCGCAGTTACAAGCTCACCCAGTTCGGGGCGCCGCTCACCGAAGTGATCGAGTTGCCGCCAGCGCCTAAGGGGGCGCAAGTGCTGCTGCTGGTCAGCGCCTGCGGCGTCTGCCACAGCGACCTGCATATCGCCGACGGCTATTTCGATCTCGGGCACGGCCAGAAGCTCGACCTTGCGCCGGCCGTCAAACTGCCGCGCATCCTCGGCCACGAGATCGCCGGCGTTGTCGAAGAGCTCGGGCCGGACGCCTCGGGCGTGAAGGTCGGCGACCGCCGGGCCATCTATGCCTGGGGCGGGTGCGGACGCTGCGCGCAATGCCAGGCGGGGCGCGAGAATTTATGCGCCAAGCCGCGAAATCTCAGCATCCACGCTGACGGCGGCTTCAGCAATTATGTTCTGGTCGAGCATCCAAGATACCTCGTCCAGTATGAACCCCTGTCGGCGCCATTCGCGGCGACCCTCGGGTGTTCCGGCCTTACCGCGTACAGCGCGTTGAAAAAGGCCGCGCCTGTCGACCCGGAGCATCCGCTCTTGATTATTGGCGCGGGCGGTCTTGGTCTCGCTGCGGTCAGCCTATGTCACGCGCTCTATGGGGCAGGTCCGATCGTGGCCGACGTCGACGCGACGAAGCGACAGGCGGCGCTCGAGGCCGGCGCTTCGGTCGTCATTGATCCGGCCGATCCCAACGCGCGCAAGAGCCTGCTTACAGAAACCGGCGGGATCTTCTCGGCGATCGATTTTGTCGGCGCGGAGACGAGCGCCGCCTTTGGCCTATCCGTGCTGCGCAAGGGCGGGCGGATGTTCATGGTTGGCCTGTTCGGCGGGTCGATCGGCGTTCCGCTGACGACCTTGCCGATGCGAGCCATCAGCATTGTCGGCGTCTTCACCGGCGCGCTGCCCGAGTTTCAGGAGCTTATGGCGCTGGCGAGGGAGGGCAAGGTCAAGCCGGCGCCGATTGAGATGAGGGCGCTCGAGACGGCGCAACAATCGCTGGACGATCTGCGCGCCGGACGCATTCGCGGCCGCGTTGTCCTGACCGCATAGACGACGGCTTCACATCTTCACAGGCGCGAATGTGCGACTTGCGATCTGGCCTAAGCGCCTTCATCCTGGGGCGCACAGGTCCATGAAGGAGAACGTGTTGAGCAAGATACTCGTCATTGGGGCCGCGGGGCTTATTGGCAGAGAAGTCGTCAAAGAGCTGGGCGAGAGCGAGTGCATCCGCGCGTCGCGCAGTTCGGACGAACGCGTCGACATCTCGGATCCGAAATCGCTTGCCGCGCTCTTTGCTCGGATCGGGACAGTCGACGGGATCGTCTGCACCGGTGGAGCGGCGCGCTACAAGCCGTGGGACCAACTGACCGACGAGGACTGGACGTTCTCGCTCGCCAACAAGTTGCTGGGCCAGGTCAACGTCGTCCGCTACGGAGCGAAGTCCGTCCAGCCCGGCGGAGCGATCACCCTCACCACTGGTCTTGCGGCGCAATATCCGACTCCCGGCACCGCGGTCATCACCACGGTCAACGACGCCCTCGAGGCTTTTGTCCGCGCGGCGGCTGCGGAGCCGTTGATTTCCGTTCGGGTCAACGCCGTTTCGCCGGGATGGGTTTCGGAGACGTTGCAGGCCATGGGCCGCAATCCGTCGGGCGGAATTCCTGCGGCCCAAGTGGCCAAGATCACCGTCCGGCAGTTTCGCGAGGGTGCAACGGGTTCGGTGGTCCCGGCAGCTAAGGTCTAAAACACAGCGCGTTTAGACGGCGCCGTCGCCGTCTTCGCGAGGGAAGCGACGCGATCCAGGGGAACGCAGGGCGCCCTTCGTTCGCTGGATTGCTTCGTCGCTCCGCTCCTCGCAACGACGATTCCGCCTCAATGCGCAATGCCCTAAACGAACGTCTCACCACTGCGGCGCGCCGCGCGCGGCTTCGGCGAGCGAGCCCACGAGCCAGGGCGCAAACGATCGCCAGACTTCGATATGGAAGGCCGTGGCCGCGCGGCGCCACAGCACAATCTCCACTTTGTCGAACACAGTGCGCGTTGCGAATCCGACCGGAAACACGTGAAGATCGAGATCGAGCGGGCAGCCGGCGTTGAGGACGCGCGCCGCGGCGGGCCCGCTAGCGATCAGGCCGATCTGGCGATGGGAGACGTCCACGAGGCTGTGGGCCGTGCCGTCCAGCACCGACTCCAGCACGTCGCCGATATCTGCGGTTTCGGCGCCGTCCGCGATCAACAGCCATTCGTCGGGTCCGAGCCACAGCGCCCTGCGCCCTGCGCCCTCGCCCGCCGGGCCGAGCGCAGAAGGCGGCTCAACGCCGAACACCATCCCGCAGGCGACGCGCACCGCCTCGCCCCCGCGCAGAATGAACCGCCCAGCCGCCGGCGCCTCCGCCAACGCGAAGCGCGGCCCTGTCGGAAGAGCGAGGCCCGCAAGCGGCGAGCGGACTTCAAGCGCGGCGTCAGCCATTGAGGCGCGCTCCTGCTTTGTCATAGAAAACCGGGCCCACGACCGTCACGCCAATTGCGCCGCCGGGCATCGGGACATGGAGCTTGGCGCCAATGCGCGACCATCCCGCAGCGACTAGGGCGAGCGCAATCGGACGGCCGACAGCTTCGCTGCGGTAAGACGAGGTGACATGGCCGAGCGCGGAGGAGCCGGTTGGCGGGGTCGCGCTTTCCGTCACCTGTGCGCCCTCTTCGAGCGCGATCGCGGGATTGTCGGTGAGAAGCCCGACCAGCTGCTTGCGATTCTCCGCCAGCATGTCGGGGCGCGCAAGCGAGCGCTTACCGACGAAATCCTTTTTGGTCTTTCCGATCACTCCGTCGAGGCCGAGGTCGGCGAGCGTCACCGTGCCGTCGGTCTCCTGACCGACGATCACGTAGCCCTTCTCGGCCCGCATCACATGCATCGCCTCCGTGCCGTAAGCGCAGCCTCCGTGCTTCTGAACCTCACGCCACACCGCCTCCCAGACGGCGCGACCGAAATGCGAAGGCGCGTTGATCTCGTAGCCGAGTTCGCCGGTGAAGCTCACCCGCATGAGTCGCGTCGGAACGCCGCAGACGCGCGCCTCGCGCAGGCTCATATGCGGAAATGCGTCGCCGGCGAGATCGACGCCCTCAACAAGGGGCGATATTGTCTCTCTTGCGCGTGGCCCCTGCACGGCGATCGTCGCCCATTGTTCGGTGGTCGACGTGAGCCAGACCTTAAGATCAGTGAACTCGGTCTGAAGATAGTCTTCCATATGCGCGAGCACGCGCGGAGCGCCGCCGGTCGTCGTCGTCACGTGGAAGCGGTCGGGTTTCAAGCGCGCGATGACGCCATCGTCCATGAGGAAACCGGCCTCGCCTAGCATGAGGCCGTAGCGGCAGCGCCCGACCTCGAGCTTCTGGAAGGCGTTGGCGTACATGCGTTCGAGAAACGTCGCTGCGTCGGGGCCGACGACCTCGATCTTGCCGAGCGTGGTGGCGTCGAACAGCCCAACGCTGGCGCGAGTCGTGCGGCATTCGCGCGCGACCGCGTCGGCCATGGACTCGCCGGCGCGCGGAAAATACCAGGCGCGTTTCCATTGGCTCACATCCTCGAACGCGGCGCCGTTTTCAGCCGCCCAGTCGTGAATGGGCGTGCGGCGGATGGGATCGAACAGGTCGCCACGCGCGGGGCCGGCGAACGCGCCGAAGGTCACCGGCGTATAGGGCGGGCGGAAGGTGGTGAGACCCACCTCGGGGATCGGCTTCTTGAGCGCTGCGGCGGCGATCGCGAGCGCGTTCATGTTCGAAAGCTTGCCCTGGTCGGTCGCCATGCCAGTCGTGGTGTAGCGCTTGATGTGCTCGATCGAGCGCATGCCCTCCTGGACCGCCAAGCTCACGTCCTTGGCGCAAACGTCGTTCTGGAAATCGACGAACGCCTTCGCGCGACGATCCGTGAGGGTGGGTGGAAGAGCAGGTGAGGCACCGAAGGCCGGAAGACCGTCGCTGACCGAGTAGGTTCGCGCATCTTGCGCGACGAACCCGGCCGCTGTCGCCGCTGCGCGCCCGGCCGCGTCGCCTTCCGCTAGCGCGCCGGCAAGATCGAAAGTCGCGTTGCAGGCGCCGGCTGACCGCTCGCGTTGAGCCGACGCTCCGGGCTTGAAGAGCTGCAGCGCTTCGTCGAAGACAAGCTTGCCGCGCGATTGCGAGAAGAGATGCACCGAGGGCGTCCAACCGCCCGACATCAGGAGCGCGTCGCAGGCGACGGTTCGCCTTCCACCGGAGACGTCCAACCGCACCGCGCTGACCCGAAGACGGCCATCGACGCCGGTAATTTCGGCGCCGGCGGCCACCTCGATGCCCGCGGCCCGGGCGGAATCCGCCAACGGCCCTTTGGCCTCAGGGCGAAGATCGGCGATCAGCGCGACGCTGACGCCCGCCTTCTTGAGCTCGTGCGCGGCCCGGTAAGCGCTATTGTGCGTCGTCGCGATAACGACGCAGTCGCCGACCTTGACGCCATATTGACCGCAATAGCGCCGCGCGGAATCGGCGAGCATCACGCCCGGCCGGTCATTGTTCGGAAAGACGAGAGGGCGCTCGATCGCGCCGGTCGCCAGCACCACCTCACGCGCGCGCATCTGCCACAGCCGCTCGCGCGGCAGATCCGGATCTGCGATGAGGTCGGCCTCGGCAACGCGCACGTTGAGCCCGATGAAATTCTGCGCGTAATAACCGAACGCCTGGGTGCGCGTCATCAATCGCACGTTGGGCGACGACCGCAACGCGGCGACCATGTCCTCGAGCCATTTCAGCGCGCTTTTTCCATCGACTTCGGCCTCACCGTCGGCAAGGAGCGAGCCGCCAAGCATAGGATTTTCGTCGCAGAGAACGACCCGCGCGCCGCTTTCGCTTGCGGCGAGCGCCGCCGCGAGACCCGCCGGCCCTCCGCCTAGAATCAGCACGTCGCAATGATCGAAGGTGCGCGTATAGCGATCTGGGTCGGGCTCGCGCGGGGCTAAGCCAAGGCCCGCGGCGCGGCGGATCATGGGCTCATAGACGCGGGTCCACGCCCAGTTCTTGCCGAGCAGGTTCGGGCCCATGAAGGTCTTATAGTAGAAGCCGGCGCCGAACAGAGGCGAGAACAGGTCGTTGACGGCGCCCAAGTCGAATTTGAGCGACGGCCAGCGGTTCTGACTCGTGGCGACGAGGCCCTCAATGAGCTCGATCTGGGTCGCGCGCAGATTGGGGGTGAAGCGGCCAGGTCCGCGCGCGACGCTGACAAGCGCGTTCGGCTCTTCGGCGCCGGCGCTCAAGATTCCTCGCGGCCGGTGATATTTGAACGAGCGCCCAACCAGATGCACGCCATTGGCGATGAGCGCGGAAGCAAGCGTGTCGCCGGCGTAGCCCTGGTAATCAAGGCCGTCGAAGGTGAAGATGAGAGGACGCGAACGGTCGATCGAACCGACGCCGGTGAGACGAAACCGCTGGCTCATAACCGCCGCTCAGCGCGTTCGGCGCCAACGTCCGGCCGCGGTTCGCCCACCTCGTAAGTCGCGATGATCCTGTCGCTCAAGGTGTCGCGCAGACAATTGAAGAAGCGTCCGCAACCGAAGGCATGGCGCCAGCGCTCGGCGAGCGCGCCCTTCGGGTTCGAGCGGAAATAGAGGAAGTTCGCCCAATCTTCATCGCTGAGCGCGCTCGGATCGGGGGCCCGAGCGATATGCGCTTCGCCGCCGTAAGCGAACTCGATTTCCGGGCGCGCCATGCGGCAATGGGGGCAATCGATCAGCAGCATGAGGCCGGCTCTCGTGCGAATTTCGGCCGATCCGGGCCTGCCCTCATCCGGCCGGCTAGCGCCGGCCACCTTCTCGTCCGGGGAGAAGGGATTTTCGGAGCCGACGCGCCCCCTCTCCCTCGGGGAGAGGGCCGGGGTGAGGGTGTGTGGAACCGACGGGTCAAGATCATCTTGCCGCTCAATGCGCGACTGCCGCCGCGGCGGCTTCGTCGATGAGCCGGCCGGAGCGAAAGCGTTGAAGCGTGAAGGGCGCCGCGATCGGATGCGGCTCCCCCCGGGCGATCGTGTGGGCGAACACATGGCCGGAGCCGGGCGTCGCCTTGAAGCCGCCGGTGCCCCAGCCGCAATTGACGAACAGCCCGGGAACCGGCGTCAAGCCAATGATCGGCGAGCGATCCGGCGTCACGTCGACGATGCCGCCCCAGTTGCGCAACATGCGCATGCGGCGAACGCTCGGGAAGAGTTCGCAGATCGCCTCCAGCGTATGATTGGCGATGTGCAGGCCGCCGGTTTGCGAATAGGACATATAAGCGTCGGTGCCCGCGCCGATGACGAGCTCGCCCTTGTCCGATTGCGACATGTAGGCGTGGATCGTGTTCGACATCACGACACAAGGCATCATCGGCTTGACCGGCTCGCTGACCAGCGCCTGCAGGGGATAGCTCTCGAGCGGCATGCGAACGCCCGCCATCGCCATCACCACCGATGTATGCCCGGCAGCCACGACGCCGATCTTCTTGGTCTCGATCGCGCCGCGCGTCGTCTCGACGCCGGAGACGGCGCCGGAAGGATCGCGCCGGATCGCCGTCGCCTCGCAATTCTGGATGATGTCGACGCCGCGCGCCGACGCTCCACGCGCATAGCCCCAGGCGACCGCGTCGTGCCGCGCCACGCCGCCGCGCCGCTGTAGCGCCGCCCCGACAACAGGATAACGCACGTCGTGGGCGATGTTGAGAATCGGGCAGAAGGCCTTGGCCTCTTCGGGAGAAAGCCATACGTTGTCGACTCCCGCCAGGCGATTGGCGTGCACGTGGCGTCTTCCCACCTGAGTGTCATGCGTATTGTGCGCCAGCATCATCACGCCGCGCGGCGAATACATGACGTTGTAGTTGAGCTCCTGGGACAGACCCTCCCACAGCTTCAGCGCATGCTCGTAAAGCGCCGCGGACTCCTCCCAGAGGTAATTGGAGCGGATGATCGTGGTGTTGCGCCCGGTGTTGCCGCCGCCGAGCCAGCCCTTCTCCAGCACCGCGACGTTGGCGAGGCCGTGCTCCTTGGCGAGATAATAGGCGGTCGCGAGCCCATGCCCGCCCGCGCCTATGATGATCGCGTCGTAGGCGGCCTTCGGCTCAGGGTTGCGCCATTGCTCCGGCCAGCCGGAATTGTGCTTGAGCGCCTGCAACGCCACATTGACAAGGGAAAATCGCACCGGACGGGCCTTTTAGTTGAGTTCGGCAGGACGATTGCCCGCTTGTGATGGCGATTGCGAGAATAATTTCCGGGCGGCGGCGAAACTTTGTTGTTGGGCCCTTGCGCGCGGGGCCGGCGGGCCGGCGCCAGCCGGCGACTCGATTTGGGTTCTGGAGTCCTCGTTCGTCACCAAGTACCATAAGAGCGGACTCTCCACGAGGGTCCCCGAGCCGCCGTGGACGTCGACCAGATGCGCGCGCCGGTCGGCCTCGCCGTCGGCAGTGAGGAGAATCTCGTGATGGCGAGCGAGGCGATGACCAAGTCTGTCGGCTGCGAGGCGCGCGGGCTCATTCTGGTTCACGAAGAATGCCTGAAGCAGCGGTTCCCATTTCGGATCACGCGGCATGGCTTGCGCATCACCGAGGTCCGCCCGGCGGTGATCAAAAATCGGGGCTGCGCTGATGGCGGGCTCCTCGATACGTTCGGCCGCGGTCGTCGGCGCGGGCCTCGTTGGCTCAGCCTGGGCGATCGTCTTCGCCCGCGCCGGGGTGCCAGTCCGCGCGTTCGACGCCAGCCAGGACGTCCGGCGGACGGCCGCCGCGAGGATTCGCGCAAGCCTCGAGGACATGGCGAAAGCGGGCCTCGTCGACGGCGTGGACGCCATCTGCTCGCGCGTGACCGTTGTCGAAGACCTGCGCGCCGCGGTCGCCGACGTCGACTACGTTCAGGAATTTGTGTTCGAGCGGGTGGAAGAAAAGCGCGCCGTCTCGGAGGCCATCGGCGCCCTGATCCGGGACGACGCGATCGTTGGAAGTTCGAGCTCCGGCATTCCGGCTTCAGCCTTCACCGAGCACGCGCCGCGCCGCGAGCGATTTCTCATCGCCCATCCCGTGAACCCGCCCCATCTCGTGCCGCTGGTCGAACTCGTTCCGGCACCGTGGACCGATCCTGCGATCCTCCCCTGGCTTCGCGCTGCAATGGAGGCGCTCGGCCAGGCGCCGATCGTCGTCAAGGGGAGATCGAGGGGTTTATCATCAATCGCCTCCAGGGAGCGCTGCTCAGGGAAGCCTGGGCTTTGTTCGAGGAAGGTTACGCGAGCGCCGCGGACATAGACCTCACCGTCTCGAGGGGGCTTGGGCTGCGCTGGTCGTTCATGGGCCCATTCGAGACGATCGATTTGAACGCTCCCGGCGGGGTGGACGACTACGCCCGGCGGCTCGGGCCGCTTTACCATTCGATCGTGGAATCAAGGGCTAATCAGCGGCCCTGGTCGCCCGAACTGATCGAGCGGGTAAGAGCGGAACGCCGCGCGGCGCTGGCGAAGGACAAGCTTCCGGAACGGTCGGCATGGCGGGGCCGGCGGCTCATGGCCCTGGTTGCGCATCGCCGCTCGCAACCCTCGGAATAGCGGCGCCGGGGGATTAGCGACCGGCCTCCGGGATGATCCAGTCGCCGCCCCCTGGTCGGTTTCCGCGGATTCCGCCTCTGCAAGGCCATTCTGGCGAGGCCTAAGCCCTGGATTTGTCGCGCTTGTTCCATTTTGACGAGACCTAAACTTCGCTTTGCGATAACAGAGCCCGGACTTTTCCCCGCGGCCGCTCGATGGCCGCGCTGAGGCTTGTTGATGGTTTGGTTTGTCCTGGCGGGAATGGCGGGTTGCGCGGTCCTGGCCGCGCTTTGGCCGCTGCTTCGCCCGTCGTCGCGCGCGAAAGCCGACCCTGCGGCGAACGAAGCGGCGTTCTACAAGGCGCAGCTCGAGGAGATTAGGCGCGATGTTGAGCGTGGTCTCCTGCCGCAAGGGGAGGCGGAGAGCGCCCGCGCCGAAGCCGCGCGCCGCCTCATCGCGGCGGCGTCCGGCCCCGTGCAAGCGCCTGCGCCGGCGCGGCGCGCTCGCCTCGCGGCGGCTGCGCTGATCGCCATCGGGCTGCCGGCGGTCGCCTTCCCCCTTTATGCGCGCCTCGGGCAGCCCCGGATGCCCGACGAGCCGTTGGCGAGCCGCAAGGTCGCGCCGGAGACGGATGGCGGCATCGAGGCGGCGGTGGCGGCGGTCGAGGCGCGGCTCATCGCCAAACCCGACGACGGCAAGGGATGGGCGGTGATCGCGCCGGTTTACATGCGTCTCGAGCGTTATGCCGACGCGGCGCACGCCTATGCCGAGGCGCTGCGTCTGCTCGGTGAAGACCCTCTGCACCGCGCGGCCTACGGCGAAGCCCTGGTCGCCGCCGCCGGCGGCGTGGTCACGGACGAAGCGCGGCAGGCGTTCGATCGGGCGCTTGCCGAGCACCCGGGCCAGCCGCAGGCGCGCTATTATGTCGCGCTCGCCGCCGAACAGGACGGCAAGAAGGACGACGCCATTCGGGACTACCAATCTTTGCTCGCCGATTCGCCGCCCGATGCGCCCTGGCGCAGCGTGGTGAGCGCCCGCTTGGCCGCGCTCACGGGCGCGCCGGCGCCAGAGACGGACGCAGCCGCCATTCCCGAGGCGCAGCGGCCGCTGATCGAGGGCATGGTGTCGAAACTCGCGACGCGACTCGCCAGCAATGGCGGCGGCGTCGACGAATGGTCGCGCCTTATTCGCGCCTATACCGTGCTGCATGAGGACGACAAGGCCAAGGCGGCGCTCGCCAGCGCGCGCAAGGCGCTTGCGCCCGATGCCAATGCGGTCGCGAGCCTCGACGCGCTGGCGCGCGACCTTGGCCTCGGAGACGCCAATTGACCCGCCGCGGCCGCCGTCTTGCTCTCATCACCTTAAGCCTCGCCGTCGTCGGCGCAGCGGCTGGTCTTTCGCTTTACGCGCTGAGCGACAGCATCGTGTTTTTCTACAGTCCCTCCGAAGTCGCCCAGAAGGCCGTCGCGCCCGGCGCGCGGCTGCGCATCGGCGGCATGGTGAAGACGGGCTCGCTCGTGAAGTCGGCGGACCAAAACGTCGCGTTCGTCCTCACCGACGGGGCGCATGATCTTAAAGTGGCCTATCAGGGTCTGTTGCCAGACCTGTTTCGCGAAGGTCAGGGCGTGGTCGCCGAAGGCGTCTTGGAGGCGTCCGGTCAGATGCGCGCCGAGACAATCCTCGCCAAGCACGACGAGCGCTATATGCCGCGCGAGGTCGTCGACGCGCTCAAGAAGCAGGGGCGCTGGCAAGAGGGAACCAGGGCGGCGTCACAATGATTGTCGAGATCGGCCATTTCGCCCTCGTGCTCGCGCTTGCCGCCGCGCTCGCCCAGACCGTGGTGCCGTTCTGGGGCGCGCGTGTCGGCGACAACGGAATGATGGATGTCGGGCGCAACGCGGCTTTGACGCAATTCGCGCTGATCGCGATCGCCTTCGCCGCGCTGGTCAACGCGCATCTGACATCGGATTTCTCGGTGCTCAATGTCGCCGAGAATTCGAACGTTGCGATGCCCGCGATCTACAAGATCTCCGGGGTATGGGGGAACCACGAAGGCTCGATGCTGCTGTGGGTTCTTATTCTGGCGATCTTCGGCGCGCTGGTCGCCCTGTTTGGCCGCGCCCTGCCGAGCCGTCTGCGCGCCGACGCGCTCGCCGTTCAGGGCCTCATCAGCCTGGCCTTCCTCGCCTTCATTCTCTTGACCTCGAACCCGTTCGAGCGGCTGTCGCCGGCGCCGTTCGAGGGCCGCGACCTCAATCCGATCCTGCAGGACCCCGGCCTCGCCATCCATCCGCCGCTTCTCTATCTCGGCTATGTCGGCTTCTCGATCGTCTATTCGTTCGCCGCCGCGGCGCTGATCGAGGGCCGCATCGACGCGGCCTGGGCGCGTTTCGTGCGGCCGTTCACCCTCGTCGCCTGGAGCTTTCTCACCCTTGGTATCGCCGCCGGCTCCTTCTGGGCCTATTACACGCTCGGCTGGGGCGGCTTCTGGTTCTGGGACCCGGTCGAGAACGCCTCGCTCATGCCCTGGCTCGCGGGCACCGCCTTCGTTCATTCCGTCGCGGTGATGGAGAAGCGCGACGCGCTCAAAGTCTGGACGATCTTTCTCGCCATCCTCGCCTTCTCCTTTTCGCTGCTCGGCACTTTTCTGGTGCGCTCGGGCGTGCTCACTTCCGTCCACGCCTTCGCCAACGATCCGCGCCGCGGCGTTTTCATCCTCGCGATTTTGGCGATGTTCATTTGCGGCTCGTTCGCCCTCTTCGCCTGGCGCGCGCCAATGCTCAAACAGGGCGGATTGTTCGCACCCGTGTCGCGCGAGGGCGCGCTCGTCGTCAACAATCTGCTCCTGACGACGGCTTGCGCTACCGTGTTGTTCGGCACGCTCTATCCGCTCGCGCTCGAGCAGCTGACTGGCGAGAAAATCACCGTCGGCGCGCCCTTCTTCAACCTGACCTGCGGCGCGCTGTTGCTCACCGCCTGCTTTGCCGCGCCGTTCGGCTTCTCGCTCGCGTGGAAGCGCGGGGACCTATTAGGCGTCGCACAGCGGCTGGCCTTCGCCATCATCGTCGGCGCGGTGACCGCGGTCGTTGGCGCGGCGTGGCTCAGCGGCGGCTCAGTCTTTGCCCCACTTGCGATGGGCTTGGGCGTCTTCGTCATCATCGGCACGCTGATCGAAGTCATCATGCGCGCGTGGCGCCCGGGGCTTAGCGCAGGCGTGGCGCTGAAGCGCACGTTCGGCTTGCCTCTGTCTTTCTTCGGCGCGGCGCTCGCGCATCTCGGCTTGGGGGTGACGCTGTTGGGGCTCTCCGGCCTCGGCTTCGGCGCCGAGACCATCGCCACGCTGCACAAGGGCGTCCCCGCAATTGTCGGCCCTTATTCGATCACCCTCGATTCGGTCGGCGAGCGCGTCGGGCCGAACTACAAGGAATCGATCGCCTCGGTGACGGTGCGCTTAGGGAACGCTGTCGTCGCTGAGATTGAGCCGGCTCGCCGCCAGTTCGCTTCGCGGGAGATGAGCACCACCCAGGCGGGCCTCGCGACGCTCAATTTCGGCCAGGTCTATGTCTCGATCGCCGACCCGGCGCCGGACGGCAGCGTGCCTGCGCGCCTCTACTGGAAGCCGCTGGTCACGCTGATCTGGCTCGGCGGCGCCGCGATGGCGTTCGGCGGCGCGCTGTCGCTCGCCGACCGGCGGCTTCGCTTCGGAGTCGCCGCAAGGGCGGAGGCCGGCGCGCGCCCGTTCGCGCAACCGGCGCAGTGACGATGACTTGGCTCCGCCACCCCTTCTCCCCCCGGGAGAAGGTGTCGCGCGCGGCGCGATGGATGAGGGCTCCCGGAAGCGCGGAGCACGCTTTGCGCGCAAACCCTCACCCCTACCCCTCTCCCGTAGGAGAGGGGATTACGGCCCGAGTGCTCCAAGGAAAACTTCTCCTCCTTCTCGCCCTGCTCGCCTCCCTCGCCGGCCCCGCGCTCGCCGTGCAACCGGATGAAGTGATGAAGGACCCGGCGCTGGAGGCGCGCGCGCGCTCGCTGTCGAGCGAATTGCGCTGCCTCGTCTGTCAGAATGAGTTGATCGACGATTCCGAGGCGCCGCTGGCGCGCGACATCCGCATCCTCATTCGCGAGCGCATCGGCAAAGGCGAAAGCAACGATTCCGTGCGCGCCTATCTCGTCTCGCGCTACGGCGATTTCATTCTGCTGAAACCCCCGTTCAAGCCGGAGACGCTCCTCCTGTGGCTGAGCCCCGTGCTTACGCTCGGCCTTGGCGTCGCCGCCGCTTTCTACGCCCGCCGCGGCGCGCCCCGCGCGACGCCGGGCTTGAGCGCGGAGGAGGAAGCGCGGCTCGCGGCGCTGACCAACGGCGATGCGAGCGGCGGCTAACATCGCGAGGCGCGCGGCTCGCGCCGCAGCCTTGGCCCTTGTCCCTGGGTTACCGACCTTGGCCTTGGCGACGTCATGCAGCCGTGAGGTCGCGGCGCAAATCCGATTTCCCGCAGGTCGGGCCTGCTGGACCTACCGCGGCTCGGCGACCTTGTTTATCGGCAAGTTCTCGAGCGGGCAGACCGTTTCGGCGCAAATGACGGGCGAGGCGACCGACTACGATCCACGCAGCGGGAGCGTCGCGACCGTTTCGCGGCCTCGCGATCCGAATGTCGAGGGCCCTGGCGGCTACTTCTTTGCCGTTCCAGACGCGCCGGGCGCCATGACCTTTGTCGCCCCCGCGACTGGAACCTATCGCTTCAGTTTCTCGCCCTGCGCGATGTGGGGCGCGCCCGGCGCGGTCAAAATTTGCGCGCGCTGAGGCCGTTGAACTGGACGTTGCACATCGCGACAATCGTCATCGCGAGGAGCCACAGGGGCGTCGAAAGACGCGCGTCTTTCGACGGGCTATGGCGACGCGGCGATCCAGGGGCGCCGCCGCCTTCATCTCTGGATCGCCACGCCCTCGCTCTGCTCGAGCTCGCGATTACGTCGCCCCCCACAACGCCGCATCCCCTGGATGCGTTGCTTCAGGCGTGCATGCGCGCGCCCTTGGTGATCTTGTCGACGATCTTCTTGTCTTCGCGCAGCGCGAGACCGACGACATTCATGGCGTCGGTCGCATATTGCTTGACAGCGGCGCGGTTGGCTGCGTCGTGGCCGGTTGAAAGCATGTCCTCGATATAGAGCGAAAGGCGGACCCGGCGCTCCATCGCGCGCCCATAAATCCCCTTCAGCGTCTCCCGGTCGGCGCTCAAAATGATCATCGGTTGGATCATGAGCGCATTGTATGTGTTGCCGGCGGCGTCCTCGTATGGCTCGCCGACCAGGCCGGGTTTCGCGCCGACCACGCCGCTGACCAGAAAGGCCACCACATTGAGCTTCCGCCATGTCGCGAGATCTCGCGCACGACGACAGAAATTTTCGTATCGAACATCGCCGCTCCTAAACTTTCTCCTCAAGTTTTCCTGGCGTTGAGCTGGCGTAGGGGCGACGGAAGGCGACCGGCGTCCAGGTCGAGCTCGCTTTCGACCTCGCGATTGAGCTGGTCCATCTCCCGGTCGAGACTCGGCTGACGGGATCGCGCTGCAGGCGCGAGAAACAGCCGCTGAAGCCGCCGCCCGCCGCGACCGTGTCACGGCCTCGCGATCCGAACGCCGGGAGCGAAAGGCGGCCGCAATCCGGCCGCTATCGTTCAGGCTTTCGCGAGATGCTCGACGAACCACGCGGTCGCGGGCCCGGACGACGCTTCGAAATCCTTGACGTAAGCGTCGAAATGCCCGCCCGACAGGGCGACGATGCGCTTCGGTTCGAGGGCTTTTTCGTAAGCCTGGAAGGCCAAGTCGGAAACCGTAAGCACGTCGCCCCGCGCCACCACCATGAGCAACGGGGTCGGACTGACGTAGCTGATGTAGCTGGCGGGCTCGTACTCCAAGAACATTTCCACCGAGCGTAGCGTGACTTCGTTTCTCCAAGACGGAGCTCGCGACTTGCCGGTCTCGGTGAACCATCGCCAACTGTCGGGCGTCGGCAAGGCCGAAGGCGCTGCAGGATCTTCGGCGACGACCGGGATCATGGCCGGCGCCGAGCCTTTCATACGGGCGCGCCGATCCTCATCGAAGGCTGCATGCAATCCAGCAAGGTAGTCGGCGCGCACCAGCCGTCGGGCGTTCTCGTGGCCGCTCGCGAGAGGCACTTGCGCGACAACGCACTTCACCCGCCGATCGATTGCGCCAACGACGATCACATGGCCGCCGCTGTAACTGGAGCCCCAAATGCCGATCCGATCCGGATCGGCCTCGGGCAACCCTTGAGCGTAAGTGATCGCACGCGATAGTCCCGAACCTGTTTCCAAGGGTCGATCTCCTGACGAGGCTCGCCGTCGCTCGCCCCGAAGTTGCGATTGTCGAACACGACAGCCGCCAGCCCTGCCGAGGCGAACGCCTCCGCAAAGCGGTCGAGGTACATTTCCTTAACAGCGGAAAAGCCGTGCGCCATAACGATGGTCGGGACTTTCCCTGATTGGCCGTCCGGGAGGTAATGCCACCCCCTGAGCGTCAGGCCGTCATCGGTCTTGAAAGAAATATCCCTTCGCATCTTGGGTTCCTCCGTCTGACGGGGCTTGGCCGCCCCTTATAGTTCGTCGCCCGGCGCCTCGTCCTTCGCTTCGTACTTCATGATCAAGGGCGCCTGGGAGAGCGCGAACAGGAGCGTGAGCGGCAGGAAGCCGAAGGTCTTGAACTTGACCCAGAGGTCGGTCGTCTGGGTTCGCCAGATGATCTCGTTGAGGATTGCGAGGGCGAGAAAGAAGAAAGCCCAGCGCCAGGTGAGCTTGCGCCACCCTTCTTCGGTTACCTGGATCGCGCCGTCGAACAGGATTTTCAAGAGCGGCTTATTGAGCCAGAGGCCGACGAACAAAGCCGCGCCGAACAGGATATAGAGCGCGGTCGGCTTGATCTTGATCAGCGTCTCGTCATGAAAGGTCAGGGTCAGCGAACCGAAGATGAGGACGATGACCGCGGTTATGAGCGGCATGATCGGAATGCGCTTCAGCATCGCATAGGAGACGCCGAGCGTGATCAGCACGCTCGCCATCAAGATGCCGGTCGCGGCGAAGATGCCGAGCCTCGAATAGACGGCGAAGAACAGCGCCAGCGGCCCGAGCTCGAGGATGAACTTGACGATCGGATTGATCGCCTTGCGCCGCGGCGGAGCGACGGTTTCGGTCACAGGCGTTTCACTTGTTGGCGCCGTCATGCGGCCTCTCTGTCGACGCCCGCGATCGCATCGGCGAAGTCGCGCGCGGTGAAGGGTTCAAGATCGTCGACGCCCTCGCCGACGCCAATGAAATGAACGGGCAGCGCGAATTTGTCGGCGATCGCCACCAAAATGCCGCCGCGCGCAGTGCCATCGAGCTTGGTCATGACAAGGCCGGTGACGCCTGCAACGCGGCCGAAAATCTCGACCTGGCTCAGCGCGTTCTGCCCGACGGTGGCGTCGAGCACGAGCAGCACCGCATGGGGCGCGTCGGCGTCGACTTTCCGCATCACCCGGATGATCTTCTCAAGTTCGCTCATGAGCTCGGTGCGGTTCTGCAATCGCCCGGCAGTGTCCATGAGCATGACGTCGACGCCAAGCTCGCGCGCGCGGGTCAGCGCGTCGAAGGCGAGGCCGGCCGCGTCGGCGCCCTGGTCGCGCTCGACGATCGCGGAAAAAGTGCGCCGCGCCCAGATGCGCAATTGCTCGATCGCGGCGGCGCGAAAAGTGTCGCCCGCCGCGAGCAGGACCGCCTTGCCTTCGGCCCTGAACTTGGCGGCGAGCTTGCCAATGGTGGTCGTCTTGCCGGAGCCATTGACGCCAATGACGAGGATCACGAACGGGCGCTTGTCCGGATCGATAACAAGGGGGCGAGCGACCGGGTCCAGCGCGCGCTCGACCTCGTCCGCCAGGATCCGCTTTACCTCGTCCGGGTTGATGCCGCGCTCGTAGCGCCCGTGGCCGACCGCCTCGCGAATGCGGGAGGCGGCGGCAAGGCCGAGGTCGGCCTGAATGAGCACGTCCTCGAGATCATCGAGCGAGGCGGCGTCGAGCTTGCGCTTGGTGAAGATGTCGGCGACGCCGCGCGCGATGGTGGTTGACGAGCGCGAGAGGCCCAAACGAAGGCGCTGAAGCCAGCTTGGCTTCGGCGCCGGTGGCGCCGCGGCCATGCTCGGGGGGGCGGGGGGCTCAGCGAGCGGCTCGGCTTCCGGCGTGGCCGGCGGCTCGGCTTCGCTCATCGCCGGCGGGGGCGCCTCGACGGGCGCAATTGGCGCCTCGCCGCCGCGGAACCAGCGGCTGAGCAGGCCCGATTTCCCCTTTTTTTCGTCTTCGACCGACGTCACAAACCCTCCTTAAGGCCGCCCTATGCGTAGGCGGCCGATGCTGCCATACCACTTCTTCCCATGACGCCGGAAGAAACAAGAGCGCGGCTCCTCTATCGCGACGCGCTGATGCTCGTTCTCGATAAGCCCGCCGGCGTCGCGGTCCACGCCGGGCCGAAAGGCGGCGCGAGCCTCGAGGACGATTTCGACGCCCTGCGCTTCGGACTGCCCCGCAAGCCAGGGCTTGCGCATAGACTCGACCGCGACACGGCGGGCTGTCTGGTGCTCGGACGGCATCACAAGGCTTTGGAGAAATTGGGGCTTCTGTTCAAGCAAGGCAAGATCGCCAAGACCTATTGGGCGATTGTCGCGGGCTCGCCCGAGGGCGAAGAGGGAACGATCGACCTGCCGCTCGGCCGCCTCGATGACAAGATAGGCTGGTGGATGAAGGTCGACCCGAAAGGCCAAAAGGCGCTGACGCTCTGGCGCGTCAAGGGACGGGGGACATGGCGCGGCGCGCCGATCGCATGGGCTGAGCTCGAGCCCAAGACCGGACGCACCCATCAGTTGCGCGTCCATTGCGCTTCACAGGGCTGGCCGATTTTCGGCGACGCGATCTACGGCGCGCGGGCGGACCTTCCGCTGCAGTTGCTGGCGCGCAAGGTCATCGTGCCGCTCTCGAAGTCGAACCCGCCGATCGAGGTCGAAGCGCCGCCGCCGCCCCACATGCTGGGGGCCCTCGCCGCCTGCGGCTTTGACGGGGATCCGCCGGCGCCCTTGTAGTGGACCGCGCCGGCCGCGATCAACGATCGCGGCTGCGTGGTCACGATTGTGCGGCGCAGCAGATTGTGAAAGGGTCTCCGAGCCGTCACAAGCCCCCGGAAGCCATGTCGATCCGAGCCGCAATCCATCACCTCACACACTACAGATACGACCGCCCGGTCTCGCTCGGCCCGCAGATCATCCGGCTCAGGCCCGCGCCCCATAGCCGCACCCTGGTCATATCACACTCGCTGAAGGTTTCTCCCGCCGAGCATTTCGTGAACCATCAGCAGGATCCGTACGGCAACTGGCTCGCGCGCTACGTCTTCCCGGACCTCGTCAACGAACTGAAGATCGAGGTCGATGTCGTCACCGACATGACGGTATACAATCCGTTCGATTTCTTCGTCGAGGAGAGCGCAGAGACGTGGCCGTTCGAATATCCGGAGGACCTCAAGCCCGATCTCGTCATCTATCGCGCGCCCGAGCACGCCGGGCCTCGACTTCAGGCCTTCTTGAGCGGGATCGATCGGACGCGCAGGCGCACCGTCGATTTTGTGGTTGAGCTCAACCGGCGCCTTGCGGGCGAGATTCAATATCTCATCCGTATGGAAGCGGGGGTGCAGACCCCGGAGGAGACGTTCGAGCGCGGTTCTGGCTCGTGCCGCGATTCGAGCTGGCTTTTGGTGCAGACTTTCCGCCACCTGGGGTTGGCCGCCCGGTTCGTGTCCGGCTATCTCATCCAACTGAAGCCCGATCTCGTCGCGCTCGACGGGCCGCCCGGCACCGACCACGACTTCACCGATCTCCACGCCTGGGCCGAGGTCTACCTGCCTGGCGCCGGCTGGATCGGCCTTGATCCGACCTCGGGCCTGTTGGCCGCGGAAAGCCACATTCCGCTGGCCGCGACGCCGCACTATCGCAACGCCGCGCCGATTTCGGGCCTGGCAAGTTTCGCCAATGTCGATTTCAACTTCGACATGCAGGTCACGCGGGTCTCCGAACATCCGCGCATCACCAAGCCGTTTTCTGAGGACGCATGGACAGCGCTGGATGCGCTCGGCGAGGAAGTCGACAAGAAGCTCGTCGCCGACGATGTCCGCCTGACCATGGGCGGCGAGCCGACCTTCGTTTCGATCGACGACTTTGAAGCGGGCGAGTGGAACGCGGACGCGGTCGGCCCGACCAAGCGGGCGCTCGCCGACCGGCTGATTCGGCGCCTGCGCGACCGGTTCGCCCCCGGCGGCTTCCTGCATTACGGACAGGGCAAATGGTATCCGGGCGAATCCCTGCCGCGCTGGACGTTCTCGCTCTACTGGCGGCAGGACGGCAAGCCGATCTGGCGAAACCCTGAGCGCATCGCCGCGGAGGGACAGCAAACCGGCGCGACCAAAGAAAAAGCCGAAGCGCTGCTCGGCGCGATCGCCTCCGAGCTTGGCGTCGAGTCCGACTATGTCGCGCCGGCTTACGAGGATCCAGCCGAGTGGCTCGTCAAAGAGGCCAATCTGCCGGCGAACGTCTCGCCGGAGAACTCTGAGCTCAAGGACCCCGAGGAGCGCCACCGCATCGCCCGCGTCTTCTCGCGCGGGCTGACTGAGCCGTCGGGCTATGTTCTGCCCGTCCAGCGCTGGCAGGCGAAGGCCGGTGGAATCCGCTGGCGCAGCGAGAAATGGAAAACCCGCCGCGGCGCGCTCCATCTGGTCCCGGGCGACAGCCCGGTCGGCTACCGTCTGCCGCTGGGCGCGCTACCCTACGTTCCGCCGTCCTTGTACCCCTATATCGTCGAAGCCGATCCGACCGAGCCGCGCGGACCGTTGCCGGATTTCCACGATGAACGGGAGCACGCCCAGCGCATCGCCTCGTTCGCCGCGGCGGAAGGGTCCGCACAGCAGCGTGTCGAGCAGCGCCTCGGCGATATCGACGGCGCCGTTCGCACCGCGGTGACGGTCGAGCCGCGCGACGGGCGCCTATGCGTGTTCCTGCCTCCGGTCGAGCGGCTCGAGGATTATCTCGAACTGGTCGCAGCCGCTGAGGCGGCCGCCGATAAAGTCGGGCTGCCGGTGCAGATCGAAGGCTACCCGCCGCCGGTCGATCCGCGCATGAACGTCATTCGCGTCGCGCCGGACCCCGGCGTGATCGAAGTCAACATCCATCCTTCGCCGAGCTGGCGCGAATGCGTCGCAACGACCGAGGCCGTCTACGAAGAAGCGCGGCTTTCCCGCCTCGGCGCCGACAAGTTCATGATCGACGGCAAGCACGCGGGGACCGGCGGGGGCAATCATGTGGTGGTGGGCGGGCCGACGCCGCTCGACAGTCCGTTCCTCCGGCGCCCCGACCTGCTCAAAAGCCTCATCATACATTGGCTGCGCCGCCCGAGCTTGAGCTATTTCTTCTCCGGCCTGTTCATCGGCCCGACCAGCCAGGCGCCCCGGGTCGACGAAGCGCGTCACGACAGCCTTTACGAGCTGGAAATCGCGCTCGCCCAGATTCCGAAGCCAGGAGACGGCGCCGCGCCCCGGCCGTGGCTGCTCGACCGGCTCATGCGCAACCTTCTGACCGACGTGACCGGCAACACCCATCGGGCGGAAATCTGCATCGACAAGTTATATTCGCCCGACGGGGCGACGGGACGGCTCGGACTCGTCGAGTTCCGCAGCTTCGAGATGCCGCCGGACGCCCGCATGAGTCTCGCTCAGCAGCTCTTGATCCGCGCGATTCTCTCCCGGCTGTGGCGTGATCCGCTGGACGGGCCGCTGCCGCGCTGGGGCGCGTCGCTGCATGACCGATTCATGCTGCCGCATTTCGTGTGGGAGGATTTTCTCGGCGTCCTCGCCGATCTCAAGGCGCATGGCTATCCTTTCCGCTCCGACTGGTACGAAGCTCAGGCTGAGTTCCGTTTTCCGTTCTGCGGCGAGGTCGAGTACGAGGGCGTCCAGCTCGAACTCCGCCAGGCGCTGGAGCCATGGCATGTGCTGGGGGAAACGGGCGCGATCGGCGGAACGGCGCGCTATACCGACTCTTCGACCGAGCGGCTGCAGGTGAAGCTCACCGGCGCCGATCCGGAGCGCTACGTCGTCGCCTGCAACCGCCGCCGCGTTCCCTTGGCTGGGACCGCGACGAATGGCGTCGCGGTCGGCGCGGTGCGTTACAAGGCCTGGAAGCCGGCGACGGCGATGCACCCGACGATTCCCGTGCACGCGCCGTTGGTCTTCGACATTTTCGACACCTGGAGCGGGCGGGCGCTCGGCGGCTGCGTCTATCACGTGGCCCATCCGGGCGGGCGCAGCTACGACACTTTTCCCGTCAACAGCAATGAAGCGGAAGCGCGCCGCCTTGCGCGCTTCGAGGCGCGCGGCCATACCCCCGGTGCTTACGAGCCCGCGCCGGAGACGCCGCATCCCGAGTTTCCGCAGACGCTCGATCTGAGGCGGCCGGCGGGGCTTCCTTAGTCAGACAGAGAACCGCCTGCGCGACGATCGGAAAGTCGCACGCCTCAAGCGCTCTTCGAGCGCCTTGCTCCGTTGAGCTTGGCGGGCTTCACCGGTTCCGCGTCGGCCTCGATGCCCCCGATGAACTCACGGACGCGCGGGGCGATCTCGTTGCGGAAACGGGAGCCGTTGAAGACGCCGTAATGGCCGACGCCCTTGGCCAGGTGATAATGTTTTCTCGAGTTCGGGAATATTGACGCACAATTCGTTGGCGGCGCAGGTCTGTCCGACGCCCGAAATGTCGTCCTTTTCCCCTTCCACGCTCAAAAGTCCGCTCTTGTGGATCGCCTTCAGGTCGACCAACCGTCCTCGGTGGGTCATCTCGCCTTTCGGCAGAGCGTGGCGCACGAACACAGTCTCGATCGTCTGCATATAATATTCGGCGGCGAGGTCCATGACCGCGAGATATTCGTCGTAGAACTCACGGTGCTTCTCGGCCGAATCGCCGTCGCCCGAAACGAGATGATTGAACATGTCGAGGTGGGCGGTGACGTGGCGATCGATGTTCATCGCCATGAAGCCGCTGAGTTGGAGAAAACCCGGATAGACCTCCCGGCCAACGCCGGGATAGGGGAACGGCGCCGTATGCAGGCAGTTGCGGCGGAACCATTCGACGCCACGCTTCTCGGCCAGCTTGTTGACCTCGGTCGGGCTGCGGCGGGTGTCGACCGGGCCGCCCATCAAGGTCATGCTGGCCGGAGCGTTGGGGTCGCCATCGGCCTCCATCAGCGCCGCCGCCGCGAGCAGCGGCACGGACGGTTGGCACACTCCGATGGTGTGCACGCCCGGGCCGAGATGAGCCAGAATCTCGCGTAAGTAGTCGATATAGTCGTCGAGGTCGAAGGGACCGAGCGCCATGGGAACCATGCGCGCATCGGCCCAGTCGGTAATATGGACGTCGAAATACGGCAGGAACGCCTCGACCGTGCCGCGAAGCAAGGTGGCGTAATGGCCCGACATCGGCGCGACGATCAGGAGCTTCGGCTGATGGGCGCCGGCGGCGAAATCAGGCCGGGCGAAATGGAGAAGATTGCAGAACGGCCTTGTCCAGACGATCTCCTCGAGCACCGGATAGACGACGCCGTCGACGTGAATTTCATTGAGCCCGAAGGTCGGCTTGCCGTAGCGCCGCGTCATGCGCTCGAACAATTCCGCGCCGGCCGAGATGTTCTTGCCGAAGAGAGTGTTGGAGAGCGGGTTCCAAGGATTGCGGAACATGAAATGCGCCGCGTCCGAGACCGCGCGCGCCGGCGCCAGAGCGGCGTGCGCCATCTCATATAATTGGTAGGGGTAGGTTGGGGACATAAACAGGAACCAATCTGGCGCGAGCGAGCCGTCTGACACGTCAGGCTATCGGCCGCGCCGCAATATATCAATTAAGTCTTAAGGATTAGTCCACAAGTGGATATGGCTGCTTCCGCCGTTCAACTCGGCTTGAGCGCGCGCCATGCGAGCGCGCCATGCGCAGTCATCAATCCCGCCCGGACGGTTTGCCGGACGGGGCGCTTTTTTGCCGATTGCTCGTTGAACGGTCCCGCGCCTGCAGCGGGCGTCAGGCCCCGGCGGTGCTCTTCAAGCGAACGCCAGCCTCAGTCAAAACCGCCGCCAGCTCGCCCGACTGGAACATCTCGCGCGTGATATCGCACCCGCCCACGAACTCCCCCTTGACATAAAGCTGGGGAACGGTCGGCCAATTGGCGTATTCCTTGATGCCCTGACGAATGTCCGGGTCCTCGAGCACGTTCACGCCAACGACCGGCGCGCCGAGGTACTCCAGGATCTGGATCACCTGACCGGAAAACCCGCATTGCGGAAATTCGGGCGTTCCCTTCATGAACAGGACAACCGGATTTTCGGAGATGACTTTCTCGATACGTTCGCGAGCATTCGCCATGGCGCTGGTCCTCATGGGAGCGGAGAGTCAAGGTCCCGCCCCTTCCACCTGAGTGATATAGCGCGTGGAAGCAGTCCCTGCCAGCGGACCACGCACAAAAAGAACCGCTGTCAGCCGCCGGTCGCGTTCATATGGCGGTGAACGGCTGGCGCCGCCGACCGGGCGATGACGAAGTCGTGGCCCTTGGGCTTGCGCTTTATGCCTGCGCGGATCGCGTCCATGAGCGGCCCATTGGACGCCGAGCGGCGTAGCGGCTCACGCAAATCGACCGCATCCTCCTGGCCCAGACACATATAGAGCGTACCGGTGCAGGTGACGCGCACCCGATTGCAGCTTTCGCAGAAATTGTGCGTAAGCGGAGTGATAAATCCGAGCCGTCCCGCGGTTTCCTTGACGTCGTAATAGCGCGCCGGGCCGCCGGTGGCGTAGGTCGAGGGGATTAGCGTCAGCGATTGTTCGAGGCGGCCGCGCAACTCCGTCAAAGGCAGGAATTGATCGGTTCGGTCTCGCTCCATGTCCCCGAGCGGCATCACTTCGATGAAGGTCAGGTCGAAACCACACCCATTCGCCCACTTGACCAGATCAAGGGCTTCCTGATCGTTGAAGCCCTTCAAGGCGACTGTGTTGATCTTGATTTTGAGCCCGGCGGCGGAAGCCGCGTCGATTCCGGCCAGCACGGCGCTCAAATCGCCCCAGCGCGTCACCTGACGGAACTTGTCCGGGTCGAGCGTGTCCAGCGACACGTTGATGCGCTTAACCCCGCAATCGGCGAGTTCAGCAGCAAAGCGCGAGAGCTGCGAGCCGTTGGTCGTGACCGTCACTTCATCGAGCGTTCCCGCGCTCAGGTGCCGCGAGAGGTCATGGAACAGCGACATCACATTGCGCCTGACCAGCGGCTCGCCGCCGGTGATGCGAATTCTACGCGCGCCCAGGCTGACGAATGTCGAACACAATCGATCGAGCTCTTCGAGCGACAAGATGTCCCGCTTGGGCAGAAAATTCATGTCCTCGGACATGCAGTAGACGCAGCGATAGTCACAACGATCGGTGACGGAGACCCGCACATAGGCGATCGCGCGACCGAACGGATCAATAAGCGGCTGAACGGCCGCAGGCGCGTGAGCATTCATCAATTAACATATAGATGCGCGTCGACTCGAAGGAAAGGCGCTGTCGGACGCGGCGATGCGCAAACTTTTCAGTGCGTTATATGCGGCTGGGAACAGCGAAGTCCGCGAGCCTAGTCGCAATTGAAGGCGCCACAGCGCCGCCAGCGACGCGTCCGGCGAGCGAGAAGCTGGGATTTCGGCGGGATTGGGCCATATCGGCTGACGCTGATCGTCGAGTCGAACCGGTCGGGTAACGGAGCCGCCATCACGAGCGAAGCAACGAGGTGCGAAGGCTGGACTCCGGGTGAGCGATGGGCGTGTTCGCGCTACTCAATCGTTTATTTCATGGACCGGCGTGGCTGACGTTCCTGATCATGGGGATGGCCGTGGCCGGCCTCGCGCTGTGCTCCTTCAATCTGCTATTTCTGTTTCAGGCCAACTCCCAGTTGATCTTCACCTATGGCGCGATGGCCGCGTTCGACGGAGGTCTTCTGCAATTCATCGAACTGACAGCCTGGGGTTATCTCGCACTCGCCTGCTTCATCGTTGTCGAGACCTGCCGCGAGGGCCTCTTAAGCCGAGTCCGCCACCCGCGGCCGTGACGCCAAGCCCGCCGATCCGGCCCCGGACTCATTCAAGAAAGCAATCCAGGGGAACCCCGGCGCCCGGCCACTCCTGGATCGCCGTGCCGCAGTGCTCGCGGTGACCTCGCTTAAACCCATCGCGGGGCGCTGTAGGTTTGGTCACGCTCGAAACGCAACGCTCCGGTCGCGCCCGCCGTACACGACTTCAGCGCGTCACAACGACCCGGGCGCCAACCCTTGCTCGCCCATAAAGGTCGATGACATCGTCGTTGGTCATGCGGATGCAGCCAGACGAAACCGCCTGCCCAATCGTGTCGGGCTCATTGGAGCCATGGATTCGATAGAGCGTGCCCGCCAGATACATCGCGCGCGCGCCGAGCGGATTGTCCATTCCCCCCGCCATATGGCGAGGAAGGTCGGGCCGGCGCCTCAGCATCTGCGGCGGCGGCGTCCAGTCCGGCCATTCGCGCTTGTAGCCGATGTGGGTGACGCCGGCCCAGGTAAATCCTGGACGGCCGACCCCGACCCCGTACCTGAGCGCCTGGTGATCAGGCAGGACCAGGTACAATCGGCGTTCGCTGGTGCGGATGACGATGGTGCCTGGCGCTTCCCTTCCGTCAAACGAAACGGTCTCGCGAGGGATCGGAGTCGCGACCGGCTGCAACTGCGAATCCAGGGCGTTGGCGAATACCGGCGCCGCTCCGGCGCTCAGAAACAGGCCGACCCAGACGGCGGCGCGGACCAAATTGCGGCGCATGATTTCCCCCGTAGAGACAATCGACAACCTTAACGCACGATTGGCGCGGTTAGTCCTCCGACTCGACCCGCCGTGGCGTAATTATGGCGTGAATCAGGCCCCACGCAATGGATTGCGCCGGGCGGGGGATCACGAATTGGTCAATTGCGTTAAATTGTGGCGAAGAAGCCACATCGAGGCCGGCTCCGGGACCGCATTGGATTGGGAGACAGCAAGGGGAGGAACCGGGGCTGATCCGCAGGGCAAGATTCGTCAACGTCCGTATCCTTCGCCACGGACCTCATCCTGGGCGCACTTTGCGAGAGCAAGGCACCTCGAAGGATATTCCAGACCACACTCACGGCCACACTTGCGCCCGCTGGAACGTCCTTTGGGGCTGCTTTGCGGCGCCTCAGGAGGAGGTTGATGGGTGTTGGGGCGGGCGGTTAACGATTAAGGATTCTGCCCCGGGCTGATCCAAACGGCGCCTTGACCCTGCTCTCCCCGAGGAATTCAATGCCATGGACAACGATGGGATGCGGCGATGACGAGTGGACTGACGCTTACCGAACTAGACGAGCGCATTGCCGCTGTTCGCGAGAATCTCGAGGAGTTGGTTGAACAGACCGCTGCTGACTTTGGCGCAGGCGACGACGATTTGAATGCGGCGCGGATCGCCGAACAGGAGCAGGAGCTCGCGAAACTGCTTGAGCTGAGAGAAACTTTGCTGCGGGGATGACTGGTTCGTCGAATGTCCTGCTGGCTTTGCTCGGCGTCAAGCTGGACCTTCAATCGCCGCGAGCCGCTCAGCCTCGGCGAGATCCTCGACGGTGTTGGCGTTGAAGAACGGATCGAGCGGCTCGGCCGGCCAGTCGACCGTCGCGACGCGGTAGCGCCCGACCCACTCATCGGCCTTGCGTAGGCCTTCGACGACGAGGGCGTCGCGCAGGGCGTCGCGCAAGGCGACGCTCCACAGCCCGATCACGGGATGAGATCGCCCTTGGGAGGCCGCGACCGCGAGCTCGGCGCCTTGCGCCGAAACGGCTTGCCGCAATCGCACGACCAGGTCTCGGGGCAGAAAGGGACAGTCGCCCGGCGCGCTGAGAATCCATTGGGCGTTGGGCCGGTGGGTGGCGGCCCAATCGAGCCCGGCGAGGATTCCGGCGAGCGGTCCTGGATAATTCTTCACCCCATCCGCGAGGACAGGAAGGCCAAACGAGGCAAAGCGCAGGGGATCGCCATTGGCGCTGAGAGCTAAGCACTCGCATTGCGGCGCAAGCCGCGCAATTACGCGGGCTAGAATCGTACGGCCGCCAATCTCGCGCAGCGGCTTGTCGCCGCCGCCCATTCGACGCGCCAGACCGCCCGCAAGCAAGACGCCCGGCACGCCGGATGCTTCAGTCATCGCGGGGCTGGCTTTTGGCGTGTCGTGAGCGGACCCGGCTGGGCTCTTATCGGACATGTCCCTTTTTCCCTAGCGCAGATTGCGTTTGGGTCGAACCAAGCTCGTCATTGCGAGCGAAGCGAAGCAATCCAGGAGTCGTCGGGCGCCCTACGCTCTCCTGGATCGCCGCGTCGCTTTGCTCCTCGCGATGGCGATTCAACCCGACTGCACCGCGCTCCAGCCCCGCGATCGAGCGGGATCCCCGCGATCGGACGGCGGTTCCTCCCGGATCGCTTTGCTCGCGGAATATAAGGCGGGCTCCTGCGACAAAACGAGAGAAGCCGCGATTGACGGGCCGCGAGTGATCCGCACATGTCGGGCCATGACCATCATCAAGTTGGATCTGTCGGGACTGAAATGTCCTCTTCCGGCGCTTAAAGTCCGCAAAGCCTTGAAATCCCTGACGCCGGGCGATCGGCTGGAAGTGCGTTGCACCGATCCGCTGGCGGTGATCGACATTCCGCATCTGGTCGGGGCGATGGGCGACCGTTTGCAGACCATCGAGCGCGGCGAGCGCGACACCGTGTTCCGCATCGAAAAGTCCGCTCCGACGCTTGCGTCAAAGCCGCCCTCGCGTGCGCGGCGATGACCGCCTCGGCCGCCGAGCGCCCGAGTAGGCTCCAGAGGCAAGTCGGGGGCCGGCGGATAATAGAACATATAATATATGTAATTATACTGACCCTGGATAGCTTTGTGCCGCGCCCGCCAACCGCCGGCGCTCCGGCAGGGCGCTGGCAAAGGGCGCCGCAAGCCATTGAAATCGTGCGAAACCGACTCCAAAATCGAAGGCGCCCCCTTAGCCCTTCTCGAACGCGCCTGCGATGTCGCCCATCGTCGGCAGGTTGGCGAAGGCGTCAAACCGCCCGTTCTCGGCGATGTCTTTCGCGGCCCGGATGAATCCGCCCCAGGCCGTCCGAGCGAGCGCGCCGCCGACGCTGATCCGTTTGACGCCGAGGTCTTCAAGCTGGCTCTTGGTCAAGCCTGGCCAGCCAGCGAGCACATTGACCGGAAGCTTGCCCGCGACGCGTACGACCTCGGCCACTTCCTCTGCCGTCCTGACCATCGGCGCGTAAAGCACGTCGGCGCCGGCCTCCGCGTAAAGAGGAAGGCGGCGCAAAGCCTCGGCGAGGCCGCCAGCCTGGCGCAGGATCGCCTCGCTGCGCGCAGTGAGCAGGACCTTCTCGCCGCTGGCGCTGATGGCTGCGCGCGCCGCGCGCAGTCGGTCGACGGCTTCGGTGACGCTGTAAAGGGCAGCGCCGGGGTTGCCGGTATAGTCTTCGATCGAAAGGCCCGAAACGCCCGCGCCGACGCAAAGCCGCACGCTCTCGTGGACGCCGTCGGCGTCGCGGGCGAAGCCGGCCTCGAAATCGGCGTTGACCGGCAAGTCCGTCGCTTCGGCGAGGTCGCGGAGGTGGCTCAGCACATAGGCGCGGTCGACCGCGCCATCGCCCTTGCCTGCGGCGAAGGCCATGCCGGCGCTGGTGCTGGCGAGCGCCGGGAAGCCAAGCGACGCGAGATATTTTGCCGAGCCAATGTCGAACGGATTGGGCATCACAAAACAGCCCGGAGCCGCATGCAGCTCGGCGAAGCGGGCGCGCTTCTCTGCGATCGTCGGCATCATCCATTTCCCTTCGGCATGAGGTCGGAGAGCTTCAGCTTCTGACGGCCCTCATCATCGAAATTGTCCGCCGCAAGCCAGCGTTCGTACGCCGCTTTGCGCGCCGGCCACTCGCTGTCGAGCATCGCGAACCACGCTGTGTCTCGGTTGCGGCCCTTGACGATCATGTGCTGGCGGAAAATCCCTTCGAACGTGAAGCCGAAGCGCTCCGCGGCGCGGCGCGACGGCGCGTTGAGAGCGTTGCACTTCCATTCGTAGCGGCGATAGCCGAGCTGGTCGAAGACATATTTCGCGAACAGATATTGCGCCTCGGTCGCGCCCGCAGTCCGTTGCATCGCGGGCGTGTACAGGATGTTGCCGACCTCGATGACGCGGCTCGGCGGATCGATGCGCAAGAAGGTCTGATAGCCGACTGCGCGCCCTGAGGCGTTGTCGATGACGGAGAAGAACAGCGGATCGGCGGAGCGCGCTTTCGCCTCGATGTTGGCGCGAAATTCGTCGAGGCTGTTGTACGGACCGTCGAACAGGTAGGTCCACACGGCTTCGCGCGCCGCGTCGCCGTTCGAACCTTTATAGAGCGCCTGGGCGTGCGCGTTCGCGTTGAGGGGTACGAGCGTAACCCACCGCCCTTTAAGCGTAACCCGCTCCGGCCACTTGGCAGGATGCGCGTCGATCAAAGGGCCAATAGGCCGGGTGGCGGACATGCCTTATCTCTTACGCGTTTCGGCGAGCGGCGTCGTGACGAAAACCGCTCTCAGGCTCAACGCGCCTTGACGTCAGTTTGCGCAAAATCCTCGCCTTTGAACAGCAACGCCGCGCCGTGAGCCTTTGCGCAGGCGTAGGATAGACAGTCGGCGAAGTTGAGCCGCGCGGGATGTCGGCCTTTGCCATATTGTTCGAAGCAGGCCAAGGCCGCGACGCCCGCCGCGGAATCGACGGGCGTCTCCTCAATGTCAGCGTCTCTAACAAAAGCATCGAACCGTCGTTCGGCGGCGCTCAGCGAAAAATCAAGACGTAGGCTCAGCACGATGCAGGTCTCAAGGCGCACGACAGGTGACGTTATCCGGCGCTTGGCGATTGCGATGGCGTCGACAAAAGAATCCCGGTCCGGCTCGTTCGTGAGTATGGCGACAAAAACGGAAGTATCGATGAAGATCATTGGCCCCAAAGGTCGTCGATCTCTTCCTTCGTGACCCTCCTGGGATTTGGGCCGGCCATTGCAACCGTTTCATCTGCTATCCGCTTCAGTCGCTCGCGCAACGGACGCTTGTCGCGCTCCCGCTTCAGTTCGCTGCGAAGCGCATGGGCGATCGCCTCGGTCATATTGGTCCGGCGCAAGTTGGCGAGTTCGCGCGCGAGTTCGCCAACCGCGGGATCGCGGATGCTGATGCCCATGACAGCCTCGTCTATACAATTAGCAAATAGTGTATATACGAAGGCCGCCGGTTCGTCAATGGTTGTCCCGCGGGACCCCCATCGTCTGCGCCAGCCGCTGGTATTGAACGGCAGGCTTCAGCACCATGCCTTCGTCAAACTGCGCCACCATCTCACGCTGGATCTGCTGCCACGGCGTCTGGCTCTTGGCATAGGGGAACCCGCCTTGGCTCGTGAGCTTGGCCCGACGCTCGTTCAGCTCGGCATCCGATATCAGGATGTTGGCTGTGCCTTTCTTGAGATCGATGCGCACCCGGTCGCCGGTCTTGATCAGCGACAATCCCCCTCCCGCCGCGGCCTCGGGCGAAGCGTTGAGGATCGACGGCGAACCGGAGGTGCCCGATTGTCGGCCGTCGCCGACGCAGGGCAGCGCATGCACGCCCTTTTTCAGGAGCGCCGCCGGCGGCTGCATGTTGACCACTTCCGCTCCGCCCGGATAGCCGATCGGCCCCGTGCCGCGAATGAACAGAATGCTGTGCTCGTCGATCTTGAGCTTCGGATCGTCGATGCGGTGGTGATAGTCCTCGGGCCCTTCGAACACGATCGCCCGGCCCTCGAATGCGTCCGGGTCCTTCGGGTTGGAGAGGAAGCGGGCGCGGAACTCCTGATCGATGACGCTCGTCTTCATGATCGCGTCGTTGAACAGATTGCCGCTCAGGACGACGAAGCCGGCGTCCTCTTTCAACGGCTTGTCGATCGGCGTGATGACGTCAGGATCGTCCGAATGGATCTTGGCGCAGTTTTCTCCCATCGTCTTGCCGTTGACGGTCAGCGCCTTCTCATGGATGAGCTTGCGCTTCATCAGTTCGTTGACGACGGCCGGAACGCCGCCGGCGCGGTGATATTCTTCGCCGAGGTATTTGCCGGCGGGCTGCATGTTGAGGAGCAGCGGCACCTTGTGCCCGATCGTCTCCCAGTCCTGAATTGAAAGTGGCACGCCGATGTGGCGGGCGATGGCGTTGATGTGGATTGGCGCGTTGGTCGATCCGCCGATGGCGCTGTTGACGACGATCGTGTTCTCGAACGCCTCGCGCGTCAGAATGTCCGACGGCTTCAGATCCTCCCACACCATTTCGACGATGCGTTGGCCAGTCCGATAGGCGATCTGGCCACGCTCGCGGTGGGGCGCAGGAATCGCCGCGCAGCCGGGCAGGCTCATGCCGAGCGCCTCGGCGAGCGAGTTCATGGTCGAGGCCGTGCCCATCGTGTTGCAATGGCCGACCGAGGGCGCGGACGAGGTGACGATCTCCATGAACTCTTCGTAGTCGATCTTGCCTTCGGCAAGGTCGGCGCGCGCCTGCCACACCACGGTGCCCGAGCCGCTGCGCTGACCGTGATGCCAGCCGTTGAGCATGGGTCCGCCGGAGAGGACGATCGCGGGAATGTTCACCGTCGCGGCGGCCATGATGCAGGCGGGCGTCGTCTTGTCACACCCGGTCGTCAGCACCACGCCGTCGATGAAATAGCCCATCAGGATTTCGACGAGGCCCAGATAGGCGAGATTGCGATCGAGCGCCGCGGTTGGCCGCTTGCCGGTCTCCTGAATTGGGTGCACCGGAAATTCGAACGCGAGCCCTCCGGCCGCCGTGATGCCGTCGCGCACGCGCTTCGCGAGTTCAAGGTGATGGCGATTGCACGGCGAAAGATCAGAGCCGGTCTGCGCAATGCCGATGATCGGTTTGCCGGAGCGCAGCTCGCCGGGCGTCAGGCCAAAATTGAGGTAGCGCTCGAGATAAAGGGCCGTCATTCCCGGGTTGTCCGGATTGTCGAACCATTGCCTGGATCGCAACGGCCGCTTGCCGCCGCCGTTTGATTTGGTCTTGGATTTGTCGGCCATCGCTCTCGTTTGCCTCCCTGGCGCATGTTCTGTATGTCGCGCCGGCGCTGTCACGCCATTATGAACCAGGTCGCGGAGCGAATTCAACGTTTAGCTTGCGCCAGCCACTTCTCAAGTCGCCGGTGCGGCGCTCTGAGGACCGCTCACATCGCGAGCGGCGACACGCCGAACAGCCATAGGTGCAGGCCGCCGATCAGCAGCGCATAGACAACCAAGCCGACGACTACCGCGCCGGCCGTGGCGGCGAGCTGCGGCTCGGGATAGGCGACGCCGTTCCGCCGATCACGGGCGTAGGCGCTTGCGAGATCGGCGGCCGACCAGACGAGGAATGCGCCGAACAGCACGAGATCGGCCGCCGAGCCGTTGGCGATGAGATGACCCGCGCTCCACAACAGCACCGACCACAGCATTGGATGATGGGTCATGACCGCAATGTGGCTGCGCTTGAAGAGAAAGCTCGCAAACAGAATCAGCGCGACCAGCATCAGAAGCATCGTTATGTGCCGGGCTCCCGGCAGGGGCGTCCATAGCTGCGGGGCGGCGTGACGCGCTCGCGAGAAACCCCAGACGATCAGAACGAAGCCGATCGCCGAAATGAGCGAATAGACGCCTTTCCACGGCCCCTCGCCAATCCGTGCGATCGCTCTCTCGCGACCGCTCTCGGAGACGCAACGGATCGAGTGCAGGCCGAGAAAGATGACGAGGCCGAGGATGAGAATCGCCATGAGCAATCCGCCTTAAGCCGGGAATCATTCGCCGGGCGCAAAGGTTAGGCGCCCAATGACGACGAAGGCAAGGCCGGTGCGTCCTTGCGCCTTCAAAGATCGCGTCGCATGAAAGCGGACCACCTCACGGAAACGCCCGCGATGACTTGGTCCGCCGCTCAATATGTGAAGTTCGAAGGCGAACGCACCCGGCCGGCGCGCGACCTTGTTCAGCGAATTCCGTTCGCGCACGCCGAGAGCGCGGCTGACATCGGCTGCGGTCCGGGCAATTCGACCGAGATCTTACGCGAACGCTACCCGCAAGCGCGCATCGTCGGCGTCGATTCGTCGGCCGACATGATCGACGCTGCGCGCAAGCGTCTTCCCGACGTCGCCTTCGAGATCGGCGACATTCGCGAGTGGCGACCGGAGCGGCCCCTCGACGTGATCCTCGCCAACGCAGTCTTGCAATGGATCCCAGGGCACGAGACGCTATTGCCGGCGCTGATCGCCAAACTCGGTCCCGGCGGCGCGCTTGCCGTACAGACGCCGGACAATCTCGAGGAGCCGTCGCATCTCCTCATGCGCGAAATCGCCAGCGACGGGCCATGGGCGGCGAAGCTCAAGGGCGCCGCCGAGGCGCGCGCCGAGCGCCACGGCGGCAAGGGTACTTCCGCTTGGCGCGCGCCCACGCGCCCCATGTCGACGTCTGGCGCACGACTTACTTTCATCCGCTTGCAGGCGCGCACGCCGTCGTCGAGTGGCTGAAAGGAACCGGTCTTCGCCCTTTCCTCGACCCGCTCGATGAGAGCGATCGAGCAAGCTTTCCTTGCGCGCTACGAGGAAGGCAATCGCCAAAGCCTATCCGGAGGAGCCAGACGGGACCGTTCTACTTGCCGTTTCCCCGGCTGTTCGTGGTCGCCGCGCGCTGACGGTAGACTTATTTGCCATTCGCCGCTGGCGATTATAGCCTCGACGGCGCCGTCGGAAAAAGGCGGCCACGAGACAAAAAGGGAGGGACGAATGCCGAAATATTTGTTTGAGGCGCATTACACCCCCGAGGGCGCCAAGGGTGTCGCCAAGGACGGGGGCACCGGCCGCCGCGCCGCGATCGCGAAGGCGGCTGAGAGCGTGGGCGGCAAGCTCGAAAGTTTGCACTTCGCCTTTGGCGGCGTCGACGTTTTCGCCATTATTGAATTGCCGGATAATGTGACGGCGGCTGCTGTTGCGCTTGCGGTCAATCAAGGCAGCACCGTGTCCGCCAAGACGATTGTCCTCATCACGCCCGAGGAAATGGACAAGGCGGCCCAAAAGGCCGTCGCCTATCGCGCCCCGGGCCAGTGAGGCTTGATCTCGGCCTGACGCGCTTCCAACGCGCCCGCGCTTCGTGCTAAGGCGGGCGCGTTTTCCAAGCGCCCGTAGCTCAACTGGATAGAGTATCGGTCTTCGAAACCGAGGGTTGGCGGTTCGAACCCGTCCGGGCGCGCCAACGACTCAAACCGGCGTTCTCACGCGCCGGCGTCTGCGCCCGTCGTCGCGCCCCCGGCGTCTGCGCCCGTCGTCGCGCCCCCGGCGTCGTTCAGCAAAGTGTAGAGCGTGCGCGCCTCCACCGCGGGGCCGCGCCGCTCGCCCAAGCCCTCGACTCTCACCGCGACCCATTTCGGGCCTTGCGCAAAGGTCAGCACGTCGCCAGGGCGGACGAGGCGACTCGGCTTGTCGATCGGAACGCGCGATTGACCGCGCGCGAGCCGCATGCCGCTGTCTCCGACAATGCGCGCGGCGAGGCTTCTGGTCTTGAAAAAGCGGGCGCGCCAGAGCCAGACGTCGACCCGGCACGCGTCTCCCGTCACGAGGCGGCGCGTCCGGCGCTCTGCCCGCGCCTGGGCTTGCGGCGGCGCGGGCGCCGCGCCGCCTGTGTCAGCGCGGCAAGCGCGGCGAACGGGGTCACGACGGGACTGGCCTTCGGCGGCGGTTCGTCGGTCGCCGCGCGGCGCCGGCGAAACAGCGCGCGTCTCCCGCCTTCGCCGTCGCGCACGAAACCAAGGGCCCGAAGGATGTGATGCGCGTCGTCGCGCCGCCAGCCCAGATCCGCAAGCAGGGCGTCGGTGACGTCGATCGCGCCTGCGCCTTCGGGCCAAGCGGCTCGTGCGAGCGCATCGAGCCGCTCCAGATCCGCGATCGGCGCCGCCAACTGCCCAACCGGGCGAAGGCCGCGCAGGCTGAGCGCCTCCGGACGCGGCGGCGGCCGCGGCAGCGGATTGAGGGCGCGTGCGTCCGGCCGCCACCCAGAGCTCGCAAGTTCTGCGTAGGCGAACGCAAGCAGCTGCGCTTTCGGTTCGAGAAGCGACGGCAGATAAAGGCTGAAGGCGCCAAAGCGCACGCCGAGCGCCTTGAGGGTCCGGCGCTCGTTGCGGCTCAAAAGCCTGATGCGCGCGTCGGCCGCGCGACGATCCAGGACCCCGAACTGCTCCACGAGCTCATAGGCGAGGCCGCGCGCCAGCCCCCTCAGCCGGCCATCCTCGATCGCGTCCTTGAGATGCTTGAGCGCGTAAAGACGACGGGTCGCCTCGGCGGCCGCGAAAGCTTCCAGGCGCCGCGCGGCGCGCTCGCGCTGCGGCTCGGCGCCGAACTCGCCGATCAGTCTCACCCGCGGCGCGAATGGCTCGCCGCCGATGATTTCGCCCGCCGCTTCACCCCGCCAAGCGACCACGCCGCCGGGCGCAAGCACGAAGGCCTCGTCGTCCTCGCTCGCCAGGGCGCCGAGCCGACGCGCGACCTCGGGCGCGACGACCCGCTCGACGGCGCCGCGCAAGGCGCAATTCTCGAGCGCAGTTGCGCCGCGCTCGGGTTCGAAATGGAACCCAGCGAGCCGGCCGACCAGATGGCCCTCCACCGTCACCGCCCCGTCGCCGTCGATGCCGCTGAGGATCGGGCCTGCGCGCTGATTCAAGCTACGCAGAAGCGCGCTCGTGCGCCGGTCGACGAACCGCTGCATCAGGGATTGGTGCAGCGTATCGGAGAGCCGGTCCTCGAGGCTCCGCGCCCGGCCCTGCCATGTCTGCGGATTAGCGAGCCAGTCGGCGCGATTGGCGACATAGGCCAAGGTGCGCACTCGAGCGAGCCGAGAGGACAGCGCATCGATGTCGCCGTCGGTCCGCTCGAGGCTTGCGAACTGTCCCTGCATCCAGTCTTCAGGCAGCCGACGGTCGCCTTGGGTGAGGTGCTCGAACATCATTCCGATGAGGCGCGCGTGCTCGTCCTGCGTCGTCTTCCGGAAGTCCGGCGTCTGACAGATCTCCCAGAGCCGCATCAGGTTGGACCGGTCGCGCGTGCGCCGGATGATTGTTTCGTCGGTCGACAGTTGGCGCAGGGTTGTTTCATCCTGGCTCTCCGCCGAGAGCCGCAGTCCCGACGTAGGCGGCGATGCGGCCAGCGAGCGGATCAGTCCCTGCAGCGACTGGAAATCGAGCCGGTGATTGCGCCATTCGGCGGCCACGACCGATGGGAAGACATGGCCTTCGACCGCCGCCACGATATCCGGGTCGAGGTCGCGCGCATCGCCCGTCACGCCGAACGCGCCGTCCTTGCGAAAGCGGCCGGCGCGCCCGGCGATCTGGGCGATTTCCTGCGAATAGAGCCCGCGCGCGCGCCGCCCGTCGAATTTGCGTAAACCCGCGAACGCGACATGGTCGACATCCATGTTCAGTCCCATCCCGATCGCGTCGGTCGCGACCAGGAAATCGACTTCGCCGGACTGGAACAGATTGACCTGGGCGTTGCGCGTGCGAGGGCTGAGCGAGCCCATGACCACGGCCGCCCCGCCGCGCTGGCGACGGATGAGCTCGGCGATGGCGTAAACCGCCTCGGCGGAGAAGGCGACGATGGCGCTGCGCGGCGGCAGGCGGGTCAGCTTCTTGGGACCGGCGTAGGTGAGCTCAGACAAGCGTTCGCGGAACTGGATCTCGGCCTCGGGGCAGAGCTGCCGGATCAGCGAGGCGACCGTCGCCGCGCCCATCAGCATCGTCTCGGCCGATCCTCGCGCATGCAGGAGCCGATGGGTGAACACATGGCCGCGTTCAGGATCGGCGCAAAGCTGGATCTCATCGACGGCGAGAAATTCGACCTTGCGGTCGAGCGGCATCGCCTCGACCGTGCAGACGAAATAGCGCGGCCGGGCGGGCACGATCTTTTCTTCGCCGGTGATCAGCGCGACCTCAGCCGCGCCCCGCGCCTTGACCACGCGATCGTAGATCTCGCGCGCCAGCAGCCTTAAGGGGAGGCCGATCATGCCGGAGGAATGTCCCAGCATGCGCTCGACCGCCAAATGCGTCTTGCCCGTATTGGTCGGGCCCAGAACGGCGATGAGCCGCGAGGCGTCGCCCCGCGCTGGCGAGCGATTCATGAACGTCAATGTGGAACATGCCGGCGCGCATCGCAAGCCTTAGCGCTCGTTTAAGCGCGCGGATCTTCCCAGGCCGACCGTCACTTTTCCTTGACAGAGGACCGCGGGCGCCGCTCTTGCCCTTGCGCGCCGGAGGCGCCAACCTTAACCACAGCGCCGCAACAACGGGGGGAGGACTCATGTTTCACGGGCAAGTTGAGGGCACGGACCTTGTCGTGCTGGACAAGCGCTTCGGGCAGCTTTTCGCCGGCTACATGCGGGTGACCCGCCACTGGACCGGCGCGATCTGGTCGGAAGGCCCGGCCTGGTTCGCGGCCGGCCGTTATCTCATCTGGTCGGACATCCCCAACAATCGGATGCTGCGCTTCGTTGAGGAATCGGGCCAGGTGTCAGTTTTCCGGCAACCCTCCAACAATTCGAACGGCAACACGGTCGACAACCAGGGCCGGCTCGTCACCTGCGAGCACCTGACGCGCCGCGTGACCCGCACCGAGTTTGACGGCTCGATTTCAGTCCTCGCAGACAAATGGGAGGGCAAGCGTTTCAACTCGCCGAACGACGCGGTCGTCAAATCCGATGATTCCATCTGGTTCACCGACCCGGCTTACGGCATCGACGGCGACAACGAGGGCGATCCGGCGACGCCTGAGATCGACGGCTGCTACGTCTATCGGATCGACCCGGCGAGCGGCGCGGTCACGAGGCTCGTCGACAATATGGTGCGGCCGAACGGCATCGCATTTTCGCCCGACGAGAAGCTCATCTATGTCGCGGACACGGGCGCGTCTCACAAAGAGAAGACGCCGCGCGCCATTCGCCGCTACAGCGTCAACGCGGACGGCAAGAGCGTGAAGGGACCGGGCGAAATTTTCGCCGAACTGGCGCCTGAGGACGGAATGTACGACGGCTTCCGCGTCGACCGGTCCGGACGGATATGGACGAGCACCGGCAAGGGCGTCTATTGCTACGAGCCGGACGGGAAGCTGATCGGCAAGATCCTCATCCCGGAAATCGTCGCCAACGTGACGTTCGGCGGTCCGAAGCGCAACCGCTTGTACATCTGCGGCACGACCTCGCTCTATTCGGTCCTGCTGATGACCAACGGCTCGAAGCTCGGTTAAAGCGACGGCGCCGCTGCTTGCGGACAATTGAACACGGCAAGGCGACGCGTCCGGGGTACTGCCGGCCCGTAACTTGTCGAGATCGGAACGCAACGGAGAAACAATGGGCGCCGAAATCACTTTCAAACGTCCCGACGGCGGAGACGCCAAGGGATACTTGGCCAACGCCGCGAGCGGCGACGCGCCGGGGGTCGTCGTCATCCAGGAATGGTGGGGGCTGGCTGAGCAGATCAAGGCGATGGTCGACCGCTTCGCTCTCGCCGGCTTCGACGCCTTGGCGCCCGACCTCTACAAGGGCGTCGTCGTGCCCTATCATGACGCGGACCGCGCGGCTAAGGAGATGTCGTCGCTGAATTTTCTCGACGCCACCGAACAGAATGTCCGCGGAGCGGTCCAATACCTCAAGCGCAACGGGGCCAAGGTCGGCATCGCAGGTTATTGCATGGGCGGGGCGGTGGCGGTCATCGCCTCGGTGAAGATCCCCGAGCTGACGGCGGCGGTTTCCTTCTACGGGCTGCCGCCCGAGCAGGCGATCAAGGCGGCGGACGTCAAGATTCCACTCCAGGGCCACTTCGCCAACAAGGACGATTACATCACGCCGAAAACCGTCGACGATTTCGAGAAGGCCTTGAAGGCCGCAGGCAAGGACGCGGAATTCTTCCGCTATGACGCCGACCACGCCTTCGTCAACGAGCAGCGCATGGCGGTGCATGACCGCCAGGCCGCCGAGCTGGCCTGGAGCCGCGCCCTCGCCTTCCTGAAGAAACGCCTGGGCTAGAGCCGGGGGATTCCCTTGGCTTCAAGCGCGAACCAGACCCGCCAGGCATAGGGCGAGCCTGACCCGCAATAGAACCGAACCGACAACGGTCAGGCCTTGACCGTCGAGGCCTCATAAATCTCGTCAACGGCTTCGGTCAGCTCCTCGTCGAACTCGGCGTCGGACATCGAACGCTTGAGGCCCTCCGCCAGCGCGCGAGAGAAGCTCGCGATCATGCCATGATTTTTGGCCAGGCGCTCGCAGGCTTCGTCCCGCGTATAGCCCCCCGAAAGCGCAACGACGCGGACGACCCGCTTGTCGTTAATCAGCGGCATGTAGAAGTCGGCGGTCTCCGGCAACGTCACTTTGAACATCACCTTGCGGCCAGCCGGCAGGGCGTCGAGCCCCTTGGTCAGTTCGTCGAGCAGGATCCGCTCCGCGCCCGCCTTATCGGGGCTCTTGATCGAGATTTCCGGCTCGAGGATGGGGGTGAGGCCGTGGCTCGCGATCTGCTCGCCGAACTCGAACTGCTGCTTGGCGATGGCGGCGATCCCGGTCTTCGACGCCAGATTGATGACCGAACGCATCTTGGTGCCGAACACGCCGAGCTTGCTCGCGCGATCCAGCAGCTTGCCGAGGTCCGGGATTGGCTTCATCAGGCTGACGCCGTCCTTTTCCTCTTCCAGCCCCTTGTCGACCTTGACGATCGGAACGACGCCCCGCTCCTCCCACAAGTAGGTCGGAACCGGCTTGCCCTTCGCCTCGCCGTCCATCGTCCGCTCGAACAGGATGGCGGCGATGACCCTGTCGCCCTTGAAAGACGGCGCGGTGATGATGCGAACCCGCATTTCATGCACGAGCTCAAACATCTTGGCGTCGTCGCCTTTGTATTCGGTCTCAGGAATCCCATAGAGGCGCAGGGCTCCGGGGGTCGATCCGCCGCTCTGGTCGAGCGCGGCGATGAAGCCGGGCTTGGTCGACATCTGCGTCATCATCTGGTCGTTGGCCATGGCCGTCATCCTCGAGTTCGATGTTGTCCGCGCTTTGATCATGCGGGCTCGTGCAATGGGGCGCGGGACGCGGGCGCCAAGAGCACGCATATCGCGCTTGGCCGCTTCGCCTCAACCGAGGTCGCTCATCTTCCAGTCTATCATCGAATGGATGACTGTCACGCGACGCCAATCCTCTTCGCGCACCGTGGGCGAAGGATCTGGAGCGAGTCCGCCCTGCCGCTCGCGACACCGGCGTTCGCGAGCGGTCGGAAATGGGCGCGCCGCACGGCCTCGCCGTGATCATGAAAAACCGACCAATAGCCAATTTGTTCGGAATTTCCTTTGCGCGGAGGAAAAACTGTGCTATGGTCCTCAAGTCGGAGTTTGAGGGTTCTTGACGCGGAGGGCGGATAAACGGACCCGGAAGGGGGAGAGGTTTTTAATTTGGATTCATCGTAACTCATTGAAAAGTCCCGATTCGGACGAATAAAACCAAATAAATCCAAGCAATTTTATTTGGATTTGCTTGGTCCTACTTGGATTGGCTTGGATTTGCTTGGGCGACCGGAGAGGACCTCTCACGCGCCCTTCACCAGCACGCCCTCGGGCAGGCGGGCCGCGAGGTCGCGCCCGGCCGCGCGCCCGAGCCGCTCGGCGTCGGCCGGGCGCGCCCTCGACAGCGATGTCGAAGCGCTCGGAGCCGTCGGGGCGCAGCACTTCGCCCCTGAGCCTCAGCCTCCCGGCCTCAAGGCGGGCGAGACCCGCAATCGGCGTGCGGCACGAGCCTTCAAGTTCAGCCAGGAAGGCGCGCTCGGCCGCTAGCGCCGCCGAAGTCTCGCTGTCCGAGATGGCGTTCAGCGCCTCGAGCGCGCGCGCGTCTTCACTCCGGGCGGTGATCACAATCGCGCCCTGGCCGGGCGCGGGCAGGAACTTGTCGACGTCGAGCACGGCGCGGGCGCGATGGGCGAGGCCGAGCCGGTTCAAGCCGGCGAGCGCCAGCAGGGTGGCGCCGACCGCGCCAGACTCGGCCTTGCGCAGCCTCGTTTCGACATTGCCGCGCAGGAGCACGGGCTTGAGGTCCGGTCGAAGCCGCAGCGCCTGGGCCTGCCGCCGCAGCGAGGCGGCGCCGAACGTCGCCCGGTGCGGCAAGCCCTCGATCGTATCGGCCAACGCCGAGACAAGCGCGTCACGAACGTCCTCGCGCGGCAGGTAAGCGCCGATTGCGACGCCGTCGGGCATGAGCGAGGGCAGATCCTTGGCGGAGTGGGCGGCGGCGTCGATTGCGCCGGCGATAAGCGCGGCGTCGATTTCCTTGGTGAACAGGCCCTTGCCGGCCTCGGCAAGCGGCCGATCCTGGATCGCGTCGCCGCTGGTGCGCACGACCTTGAGCGCGACCGCCTCAATCTCCCAGCCGTGCGCCTCGGCCAGGCGGCGGCGCGCCTCGTTCGCCTGCGCCAGCGCCAAAGGCGAACCGCGCGTGCCGAGCGTGAACAGGGCGGATGCGGTCATCGGAGCGGCCTGAGCTTCGAGAAAGGTCCTGTCAAGCTCAGCCCGCTTTCGAAAATCGCCTTGCCGGAAAAGCCAGCTCAGCCAATCGGCGGCTTCCTGTTTGCGGAATTGTGGAAGCCCTGCTGATTGTCTGGCGCCTTCCTGTTGAAGTCCGCGCATCGCAATGGCATCTGTCAGGACCATGAAGAGTTCATTCCTCGCGCTCGTCGCTGCGCTGGCGGCGAGCGCCGCGCTTGCGGCGCAAGACGGATATCCTCCCGGTCTGTTCGAGCATTCGCCGGTCGTTCCTGGACCAGGGGATCCTCCCGATCCTCAGGGACCGTCGCCGGATGCAGCAGGTCCACCGGGCGAAAATGGGTCGCTGGACGATTATTGCGCCAGCATCGCCTCCCGGACCTTCCACAGTCTCGCCGAAGTCAAGCGCGCGCACGCCCGATGCGACCCACCGCAGGACGACCCGCCGCCCGATCAGTGATCGCCTATTTCGCGCGACTGCCAGGAAAGAGGCCGCTTCCGGCTCTCTCCGGGAGTTGACAGCGCCGATCGCCGCAGGCTGGCGGAAGGAGTGAGATTCGAACTCACGGTGGACTTGCGCCCACGGCGGTTTTCAAGACCGCTGCCTTAAACCACTCGGCCATCCTTCCTGAAGCCGGTGCTTTGCCAGATCGACCGGTCCTCGTCCAGCGTGGCGCGCCTCCCCACGCAAGAACGGGCACGCGGCTTGCTTGGCCAACAGACACAATCTTGTGTGGAGCGTCTGATGCGTTCGCCGCCCATCGCCTCGCCGACGAGATGGGTTCAGCTTGTGCTCGGTCTCGTGGTCATGATGGCCATCTCGAGCCCGCAATATGTTTGGACGCTGTTCGTCAAGCCGTTCCAGGCCGCGACCGGCGCCGGGCTGCCGACCGTGCAGATCACGTTCTCGGTGCTGATCGTGGTGCAGACGCTGTTCTCGCCCGCCCAAGGGTGGCTCGTCGACCGGTTCGGACCCAAGGCGCTGGTCGCCGCCGGCGCGGGACTGACCGGGCTAGGCTGGGTCCTTTCGGCGCGTCTGGACAGCGTTGGGATGTTGTTTCTGACCTACGGGCTCCTCTGCGGCGTAGGCACTGGCGTCGTCTACATCGGCGTCATCGGCCTGATGGCGAAGTGGTTTCCCGACGGGCGCGGCTTCGCCATCGGGATCGTCGCGGCGGGCTACGGAATGGGCGCTATGCTCACGACATTTCCCATATCCTCCATGCTGACATCCTTCGGCGCGCCGACGACCCTGATCGTGTTTGGCGTCATTCTCGGCGGCGTCGGCTTTCTCGCCGCGCTCGGCCTGCGTGAACCCAGGCCGGGTGAAGCGCCAGCTCCCGCTCAAATGCGCGCGCGAGGCGAAGACGTCGCGCCATTCAGCATGCTGAAGACCGCGATCTTCTGGCTAATGTTCGTGATGATGACCATGATGTCGACCGGCGGCCTGATGGTGACGTCGAATTTCGCCAATTTCGCCCATGATTTCGGCGTGGCGGACGTCCTGGTTCTCGGGCTTGCCGCCCTGCCGTTCGCGCTGACGGTGGACCGCCTGCTCAACGGATTCACGCGGCCTTTCTTCGGCTGGGTCTCGGATCGGATCGGGCGCGAGAACACGATGGGCCTCGCCTTCGGCCTGGAGGCGGCGATCTTGCTCCTCCTCCTCTTTAGCCGCGGCCCGCCAGCCTTCATCGTGCTCTCGGGCCTCGTCTTCTTCGGCTGGGGCGAGATTTTCTCGCTGTTTCCCTCGACGCTGACCGGCACGCTCGGGAGCCGTCACGCGACGACGAATTACGGCTTCCTCTACATCGCTCAAGGCGTCGGTTCGATCCTCGGCGGACCGGCCGCCGCAGCGATGAGGGTCGCGACCGGAAGCTGGATGGCGGTGTTCGGCGTCACGGTGGCGATGGACGTCGCGACGGCGCTGCTTGCGCTGTTCGCGTTGAAGCAGATCCGCGCCGCTTATCTTGGCGCCCAGACGTCCTCGACGTCGGCGGACTTGGCCCCGGCGGCGGCTCGCTAACGCGCAGTCGCCGGGCGCCTCCGGCCGACGCGGCTTCCCCGCTTGACATGCCTCGGTCATATACGGCCCGCATCATCGGGGCGCCGGCGGACTTCGTTCCCTTGGACGGAGGGCAGCGGCCGTCACCTCTTTCCCGGACACGCCAATGAAGACCATTCTGATTCAGACCGCAGCGATCGCCGTCTTCAGTCTTTTGGCCGAGTCAAGCGCCTTGGCCGGCAGCTTTACGATCCCGCCCGATAGCGGCGCGCAAACCTTGGGCAGCGGGGAGACCGGCACGATCACCGCCGCCGGGACGCTTTCCGTCGGCGGGGGCACGAACGCGGTGACGATTTCCGGCAACAATGCGGCTTTGACGAACCTGGGCACGCTCGAACAAACCGGCACGGGGCGGGCGATCCGCGATAACACCGGGGTCACAGGCCTCACGGTTTATAACGGCTGCGCGGCGGGCCTGATGGCGTGCGGCGGCGTCGCGAATTCGACCGCGCTGATACAGGCGGCCGATGGCGACGTGATCCAGATGAACAAGTCGCCGGCCAGCGTCACCTTGAACAACTATGGAATGATGATCTCCAACAACGCCTCGGCGGGCGGCTCGCAGGTGGTCGACTTCACCGCCATCCAATCGGGCGCCAACGTGGTCAACAACTTCTCCGGCGGCCTCATGCAGGCCAGCGAGGCGGACGCGGTGCGGCCGGGGGTCAACGGCGTCGTCAACAACGCCGGCACGATCAAATCGACGACGGCCACCGGCGCCAGCAGCGATGGCGTCGACGCGCAGAACAACAGCGGCGTGCAAATCACCAACGACACCGGCGGCCTGATCGAAGGCGGGCGGCACGGAATCACCGGCGGCGCGGCCGACGACACGATCAGCTTCACGATGAGCGTCACGAACAACGCTGGAGCGACGATCCAGGGCAACAACGGTTCCGGCATCAACATTGACGGCTTCAACGCCAAAGAGGTCGTGACCGTCATCAACCACGGTACGATCACCGGCGCCGGCCACGACATTGGCAACGGCGCCGGCCATGATGGCGACGGCGTCGACGTGGACGGCCTCGTCAACCTCACAAATACCGGCACAATCCACTCGCTCAACGCCTTTAGCCAGCCGGCCGACGGGCTCGCCTTTAGCGAAGGCATTTCGGTCGGCGGCGGCACGATCGTCAACTCGGGCACGATTGAGGGCTCGGTCGCCTCGGGCAACACCAATGCCGTAGGCCGTGGGATCACGCTGACCGGCAACGACCGCCCCGGCGGCGGACGCGATCCGATCTACGGCGACGCGACCGTCACCAATCAGGCTAGCGGCGTCATCCTGGGCGACACGGATTCGGGCATCGCGGTGATGGGCTCGGACGCCTCAGGCAACAAGGTGACGATCGACAATCAGGCCGGGGCGATGATCAAGGGTGGCGGGATGACGGCCGCGGCGATCGACGCGAGCAACAGCTTCGACAGCGTCACGATCACCAACGCCGGCAAGATCGACGGATCGAGCAGCGGCAAGGCCATCGTTCTCAGCCAAAACAGCAACAATACGGTGACGATCTCGGGCGGCAAGGCGTCCGTCCTTGGCGACATGGACGGGGGCAAGGGCGGCGTGAACAGGCTCAATTTCGACATCGGCAAGGGCAATAGCTTCAGCTACACGGGCGCCGTCTCGAACTTCGCCGACACTGAAGTGGTGAGCGGCAGAACGAACTTGTCCGGCTCGATCGCCGGGCCCTTGACCGTGGACCCCGGCGCGCAATTGTCGCCGGGCGCGAGCGGGGTGGGCGCGCTCGCCGTGATGGGCGACACGACGCTCAGCGCCGGCAGCGGCCTCGTCATCGATCTCAATCCGGCTGGCGGCGAGAATGACGTCTTGAACGTGACCGGCCCGGTCGCCTTGAACGGTGCCGACCTTGGCCTTGATCTCTTGTCCGCGCCGACGATGGGCGAGAGCTTCGACATCGTGACCGCGACTGACCCGATTTCCGGCGAGTTCCGCGAAGGGTCGCGGGTGACAGCCAGGTTCGGCGACCAGCTTTTCAGCTTCCAAATAGACTACGGCTTCAATGCCGGCGCCCGCCTAGTCGGCGACGATATTCGTCTGACAGAGGTTGGCGCCAAAGCGGTTCCCGAACCCGCGACCTGGCTCCTGATGGGCCTGGGCGGCCTCATCGTCTTGGGGGCGCGGCCGCGCCGGCGAGCGACGGCGTAACGGCCGCGCCTGTCGCCTCGGACGCTGCCCTAAAGGCATTGCGATCCCCTGGCGCCGCCTATGGGCAGTGGTTTCCTACAACCAAGGCGCGAGTTCAGCGCAAGAAAGTGCAAATGAATGCAAGGAAAAGCCCTTGCATTTGCGGCATTAGGTAGCAAACTCACCCCAATCGACATAAAGACATGTTTATGTCTCTAAGTCATTGAAAAGTGATTCTTTTTTGTGGAGACAACCGCAAGGCGCGCAAAAACGCTCTTGCGCCGCAGACACTTCCGTCGTTTTTAGGGGTCGCTAAGAAAAAGGCGGCCCGAGCCATAGCACGCGCGGAACCGCCCCGTTTTTGTGGGGGCGGATGGTCGGGTCGCAGGTTGTCCAGCCGGCACGCCCGTGGGTTCGAGTCCCACCGCCTCCACTTTCATTTTGAATCACGAACCAAAGCCCGTGTCCACAAGAAAGCTGCTCTACTACACCGCCAAAATTAGGTGGCCAATTCCGTTGGTTTTGAGAACGTGATTCCCGATGCGTAAAGCTTACCGTCATCACCGAGCGCGAACGAAAATCCGATCCCTTCCCGCTCCAGAACAGCTCTCATTGCCGTTTGAGTGGACGGAATTGGCGTCCGCTTACCAGACTCGAAATCCTTCACGGTGGATAGACCGACGTTGCGGCCTTCGCCAGGTCGTCCTGCGACCAAGCGAGCCAAGCGCGCGCAGACCTACACTGTTCCGGCGTCATCCTTTTTAGATAACATCAAAGAAAAAGTACGTCAATGTCATCCTTTTTGGTTGACATCACCTATATGCAGCCGATATGGTTGACGTCAACCGAAAGGGATGGCGTCCGAGTGGCTCAGCACTTCCTACTCTCGACAGCGGCAAGGAGCCTGAGCTTAGCTCGGGTCGCCCGCATGTCGAACGAGGAAGCCGCCGAGGCCTTCAAACAAATCCGATGGACGCCACGAACGGCGACCCGGTTTGCCCGCGCTGCGGTTGCCTTGGCGTCTATGCGTTCAAGACCCGCGCCCTGTTCAAGTGCAAGGCGTGTGAGCATCAATTCAGCGTCACGTCCGGGACGATCTTCGCCAGCCGCAAGCTGCCGGTCCGCACCATCCTGCTCGCCATCGCCATCTTCGTGAACGGCGCGAAGGGCATAGCGCGCTTCAACTGAGCCGCGATCTGGACGTGCAATACAAGACGGCCTTCGTCCTCTCGCACAAACTCCGCGAAGCGCTGGCCGCAGAGAAAGCCAACGCTACGGTGTCCGGCGAAGTCGCGGTTGATGGCGCGTACTTCGGCGGCCATGTGCGGCCCGCGAACCATCGCGAGAACCGCGTTGATCGCCGCCTCGCCGTCAACCAAACCGGCAAGCGCCGCGTTGTCGTCATCGCCCGCGAGAAGAACGGCAAGACACTTCCCTTCGTATTCAAGACCGAGCCCGAAGCGCTCGCGACGCTTGGCGAGCGCATCGAGATCGGCTCAACCGTCCACGCCGACGAAGCGACGCATTGGGACGCGCTGCATTCGCGCTATCTGACGAAGCGCATCAACCATCAAGAGGCCTACAGCGCGGACGGCGCTTGCACGAATGACGCCGAGTCGTTCTTCTCCCGCCTTCGCCGCTCGGAGATCGGCATTCATCATCATATCAGCGGGCGCTACCTTGTCAGCCTACGCGCACGAAATGGCGTGGCGCGAGGACAACCGGCGCCGGTCGAACGGCGAACAATATCTAATTGCCGTCAATGCCGCGTTGGCGCATCCCGTAAGCCGACAGTGGAAGGGGTACTGGCAACGCTAAATCTTCGGAGGGGTGCCCACAGACATATTTGGAGGTGCCTGGCTAGGGGATACCGGACACATCAGTTCAGCATGTATCCCGGACGCCAACGCAATAGGTCCTTTTTGAGCCGTCGACGTAATACGAAGCGTGTATGTCTTGGATAGCGCATCCTCGAAAGCGACCGTATAATCGACTCCCGCCTTAAAAATACTAGGATCGATTCCGTTAAACACGATAAATAAAAGACCCGTGGTCTCGCCCCCGGTAGGAATTGGAACCGACGCCTTATCCAACAAACTATCTTGACCGTGGAACGTGATAGCTCTAGGAGCGCCCGTCGGTGCATCCAGATCATTGAACGTCAAATTTGGCGGCGGTGGAACCAATATTGATCCGCGACAATTTATACTATTGACCGTAGCTGTTACCGACCAGTTCTTTATAATGCTCTGCATCGTTCCAGAATTTACCACGTCAACGGTAAAAACAGCGATAGTTCCGGTATTGTTTAGCGGGCCTGCCAATACATTTTCTATATTACTCCCCCAATTGAGGGGCCTGCGATCGCGGCGAAATCAAAGTTATAACCGCAGCTGTCGCTACAAATATCGCTATACCAATATATATCGCCTCTTTTAGAGTTTCTAATCTATTCGTAATCTTTCCAATTGACGCTCCTACAGCCGCCACGATCAACGATCCTACGACAACCTTAGCGACATCGTAAGAAATACCGTCGGCGACAATCCCCCATAGATCTTGTAGCCATTTTGGCATTTTGTGCCCGCTATGATCCTCATAAAAACTCCATTAGCTTTGCACGATTTGCCGATGTTCCAAAGGAGATTCAACTGCCCAAACGAAATTCCGGCGCTTCCGCGCCCGGCAACGGCGGCGACCACTTTGCGGATTGCCCTTGGCCGACCTTCACGACCAAGCCGCCAGACCGCGCTAGATAGTTGAGGGTTGCCCGTACGCGCCGCTCGGCGCCAGGAGTTGCGGTTACCTGCGCGCTGAGTGCAGCCACCACCTCTGGTGTTGTCATGGGGCACCCAGAACGGCGTAGGGCGTCCAAGACAAGTATATTCAGCTTTCCTCCCCCATCGCGCAGGACGCGCCTGTAGGGGCGCTTAGGCTTGACCGGATGGCTCTCGGCGTTCGGATCAAACATCCGCAATGTTTGGCTTAGCGCAGCGTGAGCTTCCCTGAGACTCCCCCATCGTTTCTCGACGGCGATCAATTCGCCCGAAACTTCCGCAAGACGGTTACGGATCGCGGCGACGGCATGCGAATTGGACGGAGAGACGGCCATTATGCATGCTACGCACTAACCAGAAGGGTGTCAACGAAATGTTCTATTTTTCCGCATCTAGAATTAGGTGAGCTTGCTACCTAATGCCGTGCATTTGCTTGTTTTTCTTTGGCTGAATCGGGACTTTTCAATGGGTTACAGCAGAAAAAAATAAAAAAAATCTCCCTCCGCCAAACTCGCGCGGAGGGTTGTGCTCAAAGCGCGTCAAACAGCCTCCGGCTTCCTCCCTCCTCGCGCGGGCTCAAGCCCAAGCGCGGATCATTCTGCGGGCACCAATATGTCTAACACGGACTTTTCCAATGAATTTCGCGGCTCTTATAGCGATACCTGTTGATATGGATTAGGTGGGTTAGTCCCGGCGTTTGCTGGAGCGGGTTGATTTTGAATCTGTGTGGCTTTGAAGTCCAGGCTTTGCAGACGAACTCGTATGGGGTGAGGCCTTTGAGGGTCTTGAGGCGTCTGGCGAAGTTGGAGGCGTCGACGAAGTTTTGCAGGTGGGCTCGCAGCTGGTCGTGAGACTCGTAGTGATATCGTTTGACGGTCGCGTCCTTGATTGTCCGGTTCATTCTTTCGACTTGGCCGTTATCCGGTATGAAATCCGTCGGCGCCTTGCTGTCCGGCTGTTCCCGGAAGGGAGACGGCGATATGGTGAGCCCATCCGGGACACGGGGCGCGCCGGGAGCACGAAGGTGCGGGCAGGCCGTCGATAGACAGTGGGCCGAGAGCCCGAGCTCGTTACATGACCGCCCCTTGCGACTTTCCCGGATGCGCCGTGAGCGCGGATCAGTAGATGTCGTGTCGCCCGCCAGCTCCCGCTTCGAACGAACAGAGACGGGGGAGCAGGCATGCGGATCCTTGGATTAGATATCCACCGCGCCTTCGCCGAGGCGGTCGCCTGGGACGAGGGCGAGCTCAAACGGCTGGGGCGTGTCGACATGCGCCGCCATCTTCTTCGAGGCTTTCGCAAAAAAGCTCGCCAAGGAGGATATCGTTGTCGTCGAAGCGACCGGCAACGCAGCCTCGGTCGCTGCGGTGATCGCGCCGCATGTAAAGCGGGTTGTGGTCGCAAACCCGAAGCAGGTGCGCGTCATCGCTCACGCCAAGATCAAGACCGATACGATCGACGCCAGCGTGCTCGCCCAACTCTATGCAAGCGGCTTTCTGCCGGAAGTCTGGATACCTGATGAGCCGACGCAGGCGCTCCGCCGGCAGGTGACCCGGCGCAACCAGATCGTCCGGCAGCGATCGCGCTTGAAGAACATCATCCAGTCGATCCTGCACAGCCACTTGATCCCCTCTTGCCCGCACGCCGATCTGTGCGGGGCGAGCGGACGGGCGTGGCTTTTTCACCAGGTCTTTTTCACCAGGTCTTGCCGGGGGACGAACGTCTTGCCGTCGAACGGCATCCGCGCGAGTTCGATCGGCTCGGCGATGACCTCAAGGTCATCGAGCGCGATCTTGCCCGCTCAGCCCTGGCGGACGAGGGCGTCAAACGCCTGATGACGATCCCAGGGGTCGACATGGTGGTGGCGCTCGCCATCGTGGCCGCGATCGGCGACGTGGGACGCTTCGAGCAGTCGCAAAAGCTGGTGAGCTACCTCGGCCTCAACCCAAGCGTCAGACAGTCAGGTCCTGGGCCCGCGTATCACGGCCGGATCACCAAGCAGGGCCGCGGCCATGCGCGCGGCATGCTCGTCGAGGCGGCTTGGGCGGCAGCGCGAGCGCCAGGTCCGTTGCGTGCGTTCTTCCTGCGAGTCCGCGCCCGCCGCGGTCAGCATGTCGCCGCTGTCGCGACCGCCCGTAAGCTCGCGGCGCTCATCTGGCATTTGCTGAGCAAAGGCGAAAGCTACGTGTGGGCCCGGCCGGCGTTGCACGCGAGGAAGCTGCGCGATCTGGAGCTGAAAGCGGGGTACAGGGCCGCGCGTGGCCAAAGAGGCGCGGCCCACGCGTACAATATCAAGAGCCATATCAAGAGCCATCGCGATCAGGAGCGCGGATGGGTCGAGCAAGCCGAGACGGCCTACGCGCGCTTCGTCTCCGGTTGGAACCCGCGTGGTCCCAAGCGGGTGCGCACGGGCGCCGCAACCGAGGGGCGACGGTGAAGGCTGCGCGGCAGGGCTTGCGCCTCGCGCCCTGCTCTTCGCCGCGCGGTCGCCCATGCGCGAGAGGAAAATAGCGCAGATCGCGCAAGAATCAGATCCCGCAAGAAGACACTTGTCGATCACATCAGTGGTCCACGGATGATTGGGCTTCGTCAGCCGATGCTCGACCCCGTGCTCACGACAGGCGCGGTCGAAAGGATGTCCGCGGAGCCTGGCGGTTGGGCCTGATCGGTTCTTCGGCAGGTCGGCGAACTGGATTCCATTGTCGGTGAGCACGATCTCAACCCGGTAAGGCACGGCGGCGACAAGGGCCTCCAGGAAGGCGCGCGGTCTGCGTATTGGCCTCGTCGACGAGTTGAGCGACCGCGAACTTGGAGGCGCGGTCAATCGCGACGAAGAGATGGAGCTTGCCTTGCGCGGTCTGCACTTCGGCGATGTCGACGTGGAAGAAGCCGATCGGATAGGCCTTGAACTTGCGCTTGGGCGAAGCTTCGCCTTCGACCTGCGGCAGCCGCGAGATTCCATGACGCTTAAGGCAACGATGAAGGGACGAGCGCGTCAGATGCGGAATGGTCGGCTGCAGAGCGTAGAGGCAATCGTCGAGCGGCAGCAAAGTATGCCTTCGGAAGGCGACGACCACGGCCTCTTCATCGACCGACAGGGCCGTTGATCGGGGCTCCCTCGGCCCAGTCGGCAGATCGGCGACCGATGTCCGCCCCTTCCACTTGGCAATGGTCTTCGGATTGACGCCGTAGCGCCTGGCCAGCGCCCTCAAGCTCTCTTGACTATGCTGTATCGCTCGACGGACCGCCTCTGTCGTCGTGGCGCTCCCGTGTCGAACTTGGCCCATAGCGCATCCTTCGAATCACTCGGCAAGAATGCCCCATCAAAAGCTGGGACCAAACATCTAGTCGAGCCGCAGGGCTTCGGCGAGCCGGGCGCCGAGCGCAGCTTTATCCTTGAGTTCGCATTCGAAGATGACGAGCGCGCGCCAGCCCATCCCGGCATAGGCGGCGAGCGTCTCCTGGTCACGCGCCCGGTTGCGAGCGATCTTGGCGCGCCAGTAGTCGGCGTTGGTTTTGGGGCTCCGCGCGCCGCGCGCGCAGTCATGCCCATGCCAGAAGCATCCGTGGACGAAAATCGCCAGCTTGCGAGAGAGGTAGGCGACGTCTGGCTTTCCCGGCAGATCGTCGCGATGGAGCCGGTAGCCCGGCGCGATCGGACGCAGAAGCGCGCGGACCGCACGCTCCGGACTCGTGTCGCGCGATTTGACCGCGCGCATGACCGCGGAGCGGTCGTAGGCTTTGGCTGGAGCAGTTAGCATTCTTTTGGTCTGTGCGGACGCAGAGGTGGCGCTGTAGCCGCTTAAGTTTGACACAGCGGTCATAGTGAGATTCCAGTCAATCCTGCCCGCTATCTCCTTCAACCTCGACCGCAAGGCCGAGGAGCTGTCGGTGGTACTTCTGGAGCCGCTCAAAGTGCGCCTGGATCGCCCCCGCGATTTCCCTCGAGTTCTTGACCGCGAGGAAATGGCTGACGATCTGACTGTAATGTTCCGCTTGACGCGGCAGCCGAAGCGAAGGATCTCGTTTCTCCGCGATTTCAGCGTCGGGCATCACTTGAATTCTTTGCGATGGTTCCGGCGACTTCGCCGGGGTGGTCGGCGGCTTCGGCACCTTGCCGTTCATCAGCGCTGAGCGTCCGTGAAATTCATGAAACAGCGCATTTTCGAGGGCGCTAATCTGCGCTCTGTCCTTCACCGGATAGGCCCAGACCCATGCGATCTCCCAAACGTCGATTTGACGATTCGCGATGATGTCGCTCCTAGCTGAGGTCAAATGACGATTCACCCGCGAACGGATGCCATCGATCGATTGACCCACATAGATGGGAACTTGATCGAGGTCGCAAAGTACATAGCAACCGATTTCGTTAGTCAGCGTACGAACGGCCCGGCGTCGAAAGGGCAGGTCGATCGCCATTCCCTACTCCGCGGCGATGAGTTCCGACATCTCGCGGTCCACGAGCACAGGTTCAAGAACATGCTCGGCGATATGCCGCACGACCGGCACGCACACGCCATCGCCACAGACATGGTAGGCGTGGTTATAGCGCTCGGGAAGCACGTAGTCCTCGTCCAATCCCATGAGCCGCGCCGCTTCGCGCGGCGACAGCAGGCGCGACCTCACTGTCTTCCCTTCGACCACCAAGATTACCTGGCGCGATGAGCCGCCCGCTGGCGTGCGAAGACAGCCCGCAACGTCGTCGAAACGGACCTCGGCGCGCTGGCGCTTGATCCCGTTTTCATCAGGCCGGGTGCGCCTATATACGGCGCCGACCACTCTACGGCCGGTTCTGATCGCGTCAGACACCTTCTCACGATTAAGCGGCGACATGAGGTTCAAAATGTAGTTCGTATGCGCGGCGGCGTGCCACTTCACCGCAGTCGGCGCCTCCTCGATGAGATCGGCGAAGGTGGAGTTGCGCGCCAATGGCCGCGAGATGTTCCACCAGATCCAGTTTCGCTTCGCCGTCGCCGCGATACCGTCGTAAGCGTCTATGAGCGCTGGGGGATGCCAGCTTGCCTGCGGACCCTCGCCAATCAGGGAAATCGGGATGGATTGGTCCCCTCGGAAGGCTATAAAAAAGACACGCGGTCGCGACTGCGGCACGAAGTGAACAGCGTCAATCACAGCGGCTCCGAACCGGTAGTCTAGTTCGGTCAGCGCCGAAACAATCGCCGCGAAATCCTTTCCTTCGTGCGACGTCAAACATCCGTAAACGTTTTCAAGAACGATCGCGCGGGGGGCGCGTCCATCTTGCGCCAAGCTCCGGATCAATTTCCAAAAGGGCCAAAATGTGCCGGATCGGGTCGTGACGTTGTCGCGCTCAAGACCAAGTCCACGATAACTTCCCGCTAGCGACAGATCCTGGCACGGAAACGATGCCCAGACGAGATCGACTACCTCCGTAGGAAGGTCCGAGAGCGTAAGGGCCGCGACATCCTTATGCTTGATGTGTCCCACGCCCCAGTTGGCCTCGTAGGTCTCGACTTTCATCTGGTCGAAATCATTGGCGAACAGGCAGCGCCACGAATCTCCCAAGCCTGCGCGCGCCATGCCGCCGCCGGCGAAGAATTCGAGACAGGTGAGCTCGGTCATGTCCGCAACTGATTCCTCCAATGAGCTTAAGCTGCACGAGGCAACCGCGAAACAGGATTGGCTGCCGCAACGAGATCAGTTGTGGACGACACGGTTAGCGTTGGGGCCAACGGCAAAATCTCCGAGATATCGCTGTTCCCTATATGTTCACCATAGCCAATTAATAACCAGTTGCAAGCCCTTGTGCGGAGCCTCGGACTGAAACCGCTGCTTTTGCCGTTAGACCGAAGCCTCTTTTGCCGCTTGACCGCCGCCGCGGCGTTCTGCGTTATGGCCCTCCAATGACCAACTTCGCCTTCCCCTTCCCTGCGCTCGTCTGCGACACAGGCGGCACCAATGTGCGGTTCGCGCTCGTCAGGGAACCCGGAGGCCGCTTGAGCGATATCGTCCACTTGCACACTGGCGATTATCCGGGGCTGGCGGAAGCGATCGAGGCCGCCGTCCCCAAGCTCGGGACGCGGCCTGGCTCTATAATCGCCTGCGGAGCCGGGCCGGTGAATGGGCGGAGGCTCAAGCTCACCAATGCGCCCTGGGTGATGGACGGCCCGGAGGCTGCGCGCCGAACCGGCCTGAAACAGGGGTTGCTGCTCAACGATTTCGAGGCTCAGGCGCTGTCGTTGCCTACGATTCCAGCGGGTTGGGAGCGGCGCATCGGCCCGCTTCAGTTCGGAGCTGAGGGCCCTCAAGTCATTCTTGGGCCTGGGACCGGACTCGGGGTCGCGGCCCTGGTCGAGGCCGACGGACGCTTCACCCCGGTGTCGTCGGAGGCCTGCCACATTGATTTTGGTCCGGTTCATCCCGAGGAATTCGAGCTCTGGCCGCATCTCGAACACGCGCACGGCCGCATCACCAGCGAGAGCGTCATTTCGGGCGCGGGTCTCGCGCGCGTCCACCGTGCGCGTATGATGGCGAAAGGTCACGCCGATCCCCACGTTGAACCGCCGGCGGTCACGGCGGCGGCGGCGGCCAACCCCAAAGGTGAAGAAGCGGCAAGCCTCAGGCTTTATTGGCATATTGTGGCGCGCTTCGCGGGCGACATGGCGGTGACCTTCGTGGCGACCGGCGGGGTGACGCTCTCCGGCGGCGTCCTGCCGAGAGTGGTGGACTTTCTCGACGAGGCCGCGTTTCGTCAGGCCTTTGAGGATAAGGCGCCCGTCGACGGACTCGCCAAGCGCGTTCCGACCCGGCTGGTGACGCGGGAGGACGCGGTGCTGGTCGGAATGGCGGCGATCGCGTCGAGGCCAGATCGCTACGGCGTCGACTACGCATCCCGCGCCTGGGTATGAGCTTCAACGTCAGGGTCCGCTCCGACGGGCCCCGAATAGGCCTCAAGCCGTGCTTTTGCCTTTTTTCTGAGGTTTGTCCCGGTAAATTGGGGGCGACGCGACTCGGGGTTGACGCGGTGGTGCGAAATCGGCTTGACGGGCTACGGGCGGGGCTCCTTTTGGCCGCCGGACTGACGGGATCGGCTTGGGCGGATTGCGGCTCGGACATGCAAAAGCTTGCTGAGGCGCGCAATACGCAACTGGAAATTGTCAATAACTTCGCCAAGTCTTTCCATGGCAAGCCCTTGGATCCAGAGGCGTTCTGCGGGAAATCGGCGGGTCTCGTCCGCGCTGAGACAGCGCTGATTGCGTATATGGAGAAGAACAAGGACTGGTGCTCATTCCCGGACGAAGCGATTAGCCAGCTCAAAGAGCATCACGCGAAGAATACAGCGTTTAGCGCTAAGGCTTGCACCGTCGCAGCTCAGATGAAGAAGATGAAGGAGCAGGCGGCGCAGGGCGGCGGCGCCGGTCCGCAGGCTCAACCGCTGCCTGCCGGACCTCTTTGACCGCGCCGCAGCCCGCGATCAGCCTGCCGGACGCTCGGCCGGCGAGCCTGGTCTTGCGGCTGACGCCGGACTTCGCTCTTCCCTTCGTTCAGCTCGCGCGTCTCGACCGTCCCGCAGGATGGCAGTTGCTGCTCGCCCCATGCTGGCAGGCGACGGCGCTTGTCGGTCTCGCTCTCCATCGATGCCCCAACCTTTGGCATCTCGTCCTCTTTCTGGTCGGCGCGATCGCCATGCGCGGCGCCGGCTGCACCTACAACGACATTCTCGACCGCAAGCTCGACGCTCAGGTCGAGCGCACCCGCAATCGCCCGTTGCCGTCGGGGCGGGTCACGATTCGCGCGGCGGCGGCGCTCCTTGTCGCTCAGGCGCTGGTCGGCCTCGCGGTGCTTCTGTGCTTCAACCGATTCTCGGTCTGGCTCGGAATCGCCTCGCTTGGCGTCGTCGCCGTCTACCCGCTGATGAAGCGCGTGACCTCATGGCCGCAAGCCGCGCTCGGCCTCGCCTTCTCGTGGGGCGCGCTGATGGGCTGGAGCGCGACTTTCGCGAGTTCTCGCGCTTGCGCCCATCCTGCTCTACGCGTCCGCGTTTGCGTGGACGATCGGCTACGATACGATCTACGCCCTGCAGGATGCGCGCGACGACGCCATCGTCGGCATCCGCTCGACCGCCCGCCTGTTCGGCTCGCGCGTCACGCTCGGCGTCGCGGCGTTCTATGCCGCGACCGCGGCGCTGGCGCTGGCGGCGATCGAAGCTGCGGGGGGGGGCGCAATCGCGCTGATCGGCTGGCTCGCCTATGCAGCGCATCTCGCCTGGCAGACGTCGCAAGTCGAGGGCGCGGACCCGGCGACGGCGCTCAGAACTCTTTCGCTCCAACCGTGACGCCGGGCTCATTCTATTCGCAGGCGTCGCGCTGCAGGGGTGGATGGGGTAGGAGCGCCCGCCGGCGGTTCAGGCGTTCGTGCCGCCGTCGACGGTCAGGCTCGCGCCGGTGATGTAGGAGGCTTCCGGACCGGCGACGAAGGCGACCAGCGCCGCCACGTCGCCCACGCTGCCGTAGCGGTTGAGCGCGGTGAGCGCCTTCTGCGGAGCCGCCCAATCGCCGGAAGCGGGATTAAGGTCAGTGTCAATCGGCCCTGGCTGGACAGTGTTGACGGTGACGCCACGGTCTCCCACTTCCCTCGCCAGCCCCTGCGCGAACATGTTGATCGCGCCTGTGGTGGCGGCGTACGCCACGAGGCCGGGGGTCATCATGCGTTCGCCGACGCAGGAACCGATCAGGATGATGCGCCCGCCCTCGTTCAAGTGATTGAGCGCCGCCTGCGTCGCGATGAACGCGCCGCGCACGTTGAGGTCGATCATGCGGTCGAGCTCCTCGATCGTCGTCTCTTCGAATTTCTTTGGGATCGCCGTGCCGGCGTTGTTAACGAAAACGTCGAGCTTACCAAAGGCGGCGATCGTCTTGTCCAGCGCAGCGTTAACCTGATCCGCGGCCGTCGCCTCCGCTTGCAGAGCGATCGCCTTGCCGCCCGAGCTCTTGATCGACAACCGACGCCGCCGCGTCCGCTCCTTTCGTATAGGTGATGGCGACCATGGCGCCGTCGGCGGCCAGACGCTTGGCGATCGCGGCTCCGATCCCTCGTGAGCCGCCGGTTACAAGCGCAACTTTGCCTTCGAGGCTCTTCGACATCGCCAATCCTTTTCCAATTTTCCCGAGAATGCGGTTGAGAAGGTCCTGCCTCTATGCTTTGGAGGTCAATCGGGAGCAAAGCATCTCAATCCGTCGCGCTGCCGCAGCAAGCAACACGACGAACCGATCTCGGGCTTAAGAGTGCCCAACGCCCCCATGGATTGCTTGGCTTGCGCTCGTAACGCCCCGAAAATCGGGTCGGCCGATCCAGAGAGCTCGGCGTCCGTCCGGCGCCGCGCCACCCGCAACCTTCGCCGTTCATTCTAGGAATAGCGCCGCGTCCATGCGCTGAAAATGACTTTGTTGGTTGAAGTCATATGCCTTGGAGGTATACCAGAATTATCGAGCTGAGGCATCTTCGCTATTTCGTCGCCGTGGCTGAGGCGGGGAGCATGAAGCTCGCGGCGGAAAGGCGCCTGCACACGGCGCAGCCGTCCGTCAGCCGCCAGATGCGCGACCTCGAGCAAGAAGTCGGCGTTGCGCTCTTCGCCCGCAGCGTGCGCGGCGTCCAACTGACGCCGGCGGGCCGCGCCTTTCTCGATCACGCGCGTCTGTCGTTGACGCAGGCCGAAGCCGCCGCGGAGGCGGCGCGCCGCGCCGCGCGGCCCGCCAAGGCGGTCTTCGCCGTCGGCTTCCTGACCGGACAGGAAGCGGCCTGGTTGGCGCGCGCGACCCGCATCCTTAGCGACGAATTGCCCAATATCGAGATCAGGGTGTCGATCGGGTTTTCAGTGACGCTCGCCGAGGACCTCAAGCAGGGAAGGGTCGACATCGCCTTCCTGCGCCACGAACCGGACCCGGACGTCACGTTTAAGCTGGTGCTAAAGGAGCCGCTCGTCGCCATCCTGCCACGCGATCACCGTCTCGCGGCGAGCAAGACTTTCAATCCGCGCGATCTAACGGGTGAAACCTTCATCGGCATCTCCGAGATTCCCCGGGTCCTGCGCGGCGCGGTCAACGGCTATCTCAAACGATCAGGGGTCAAGGTCACGCCTCGCTTCGGGATCGACAATTTCGCCATGGCCATGTCGCTGGTGACGTCGGAGCGCGGCGTCGCACTCCTGCCGATCTCCATCGAGGATTACCTGCCTCCGTCCATCGTGTGCCGCCGTCTCAAGGGCGAGCAGCCGACCGTCGATCTGATGATCGGCTACCGCAAGGGCAACCCTTCGCCGATATTGAAGACTTTCCTTTCGCGAATCGACGGATTGATACACGGGGCGCGCCACACTCAGGCGCCAAATGACACAATCTAGGACCCGAACCCGTCATGGCCTCGTCATGCGACTCGACTAGCGGGCTTCGACCGACCTCTGATGGGAAAAGATCACGTGCGGCAATCGAGCAACACGGCGCGGCGCGTCACCAGCGCGGGACTCAAAGCGGCGGTTCATCGCTCGAAACCGCTGTCGCGCGCAGGCATGCTGGAGCGCCTGTTCACGCTCGCCTTCAAGCGCCTGGTCTATCCTCAGATCTGGGAGGACCCGGTCGTCGACATGAAGGCGCTTGACATTGGCCCGGGACATGAAGTGATCGCGATCGCCTCGGGTGGTTGCAACGTGCTCTCCTACCTGACCGGCGATCCAGCCGGCGTCACCGCGGTCGACCTCAATGGGGCGCATATCGCGCTAGGCCGGCTCAAGATCTGCGCGGCTCAGAATCTGCCCGACTACGAGACTTTCTTCCGCTTCTTTGGGCGCGCCGACGCGCGCGCCAATGTCGCCGCCTACGATCGCCGGCTGCGCACAAAGCTCGACCCTGCCGCGCGCGACTATTGGGACAAACGGACGGCGTTCGGACGCCGCCGCATCGGCCTCTTCGCCCGCAACTTCTATCATCACGGCCTGCTCGGGCATGTCCTCGGCGCCGGCCACACGCTCGCGCGCCTACATGGCCTCGACCCGTCGATCGTGCTCAGGGCCAAGACGCTCGACGAACAGCGCGCGCTCTACGAGAAGCGCCTCGCGCCGATCTTCGACAAGCCGCTCGTCCGCTGGCTTTTGAAGCAGCCCGCCTCCCTCTACGGGTTAGGGATTCCGCCGGCTCAATACCAGGCTCTGGCCGCCGATTCCCCGTTGGGGATCAGCGCCGTCCTAAGCGAGCGGGTGGAGAGACTCGCCTGCGGCTTCGACATCAGCGAGAATTATTTCGCCTGGCAGGCCTTCGGACGGCGTTATGCGCCGGGACCAAATCCTGCTCTGCCGCCCTACCTGCAGAGGGAGAACTTCGAAGCCGTCCGCAGCCGCTCGAGCCGAGTGCGTTACGTCCAGCGGTCGTTCACCGAGATCCTGCGCGATTCGGCGCCGGCGAGCTTTGATCGCTACGCGCTGCTCGATGCGCAAGACTGGATGAACGACGCGGAGCTCACGACGCTTTGGGTCGAAATCACCCGCACGGCGCGGCCGGGCGCGAAGGTCATCTTCCGCACCGCCGCCGCTGAGCGATTGTTGCCAGGGCGCGTGCCCGAGAGCGTGCTCGGCGCGTGGCGCTACGAGAACGAGCTCAGCCGCGAGCTTAGCCGACAGGATCGGTCGTCGATTTACGGCGCGTTCCACCTGTATACGCTTGAAAGCGCGCCTGACGCATGAGCGACGCCGCGGCGCTGATGGACCGCATGTATCGCCGTCAGCGCCACATCTATGACTTAAGCCGCAAATTCTATCTCCTGGGCCGCGACGAGGTGATCGCCCGCCTTCGCCCCGCGCCCGGCGACAAGGTGCTGGAGATCGGCTGCGGCACCGGACGCAATCTCATCAAGCTGGCGCTATCCTATCCTCAAGCTCGACTGTTCGGCCTCGACGTGTCGCGGGAAATGCTGGCGACTGCAGCCGCTTCGACCGCCCGCGCCGGGTTCGCCTCACGCATATCCTTAGCCCAGGCCGACGCCACGGCGTTCAACCCGCAGGCGCTGTTCGGCTGTGCGAGTTTCGAGCGCGTGATGATCTCGTACGCCCTGTCGATGATCCCCCCTTGGCGGGAGGCGCTCGCCCAAGCGCTCGACGTCCTCGCGCCCGGCGGATCGCTGCATGTCGTCGATTTCGGTGATTGCGCCGGCCTGCCCGGCCCGTTCAAGGCGGGACTGCGCCGCTGGCTCGCCGCGTTCGACGTGACCCCGCGCGAAGATCTCAGCGACGCGCTCGAAGCGCTCTCCGCCGACCGCGGCATGACCTGCGAGATCGAGAGCTGGTTTCGCGGTTACGCGATCCTGGCAGTTGCGCGGCGGCCAGCCTGAACGAGCCGCGCGCTCAGCCGCCAAACGCGCGCGATAGGGTGAAGATCAACAGTCCGACCAGCCCGCCGACGAGCGTCCCGTTGATGCGGATATATTGCAGGTCCTTGCCGACCTGAAGCTCGAGGCGGTTGACCAGCGTGGCGGTGTCCCAATTGTCGACCACCGCGGCGATATAGGCGCCGATTTCCGCCCGGCGGGGCAAGACCGTGCGCAGCGCCAGAAGCCTCAGCTGGCGGTTGATCCTCGCCCGGCGTGGGGCGTCCCCTTCGAGCCATCGGCCGAGGGCGCCGGCCGAGGCCACAAGCCACTGGACAATCGCGTCGCGATGGCGAGGCAGATCGTCCCTCAGCACCGTTTCCAGTTCTTCCCACAGCGCCCGGGCCTGCTCGGCGAACACCGGATTGGCGAGAATTTCCTGCTTCAAGATCTCGCCTTGCGCCCGCATCTCCGGATCGTTTGCGAGGTCGTCGATCAATTTCTCCACCAACGCGTTGGCCTGCTCGCGCCACGGATGGTCAGGGTCGCGCATTTCCCGCAACGTCTCCGCCAGCCCGTTGATCACCTTGGCGGCGATCATGTCGTCGACCCACTTCGGGATCCAGCGCCACGACTTTTGCGCGACATGCTTGACGATTGTCGCTTTGTGTCGCCCGAGCGTCGTCTCGACGAAATCGAGGCCCTGGTCGAGCAGCGTTTGGCCCGCTCCCTGCGCCCACAGGATCGAAAGCCCGCGCGAGGCGAGCGGCGCTGCGGGGACCGCCTCGATCCCCCGCCGCGCGGCAAAAGCCGCCCATTCGTCGATCGCCGCTTTCGGCAGGAGATCGAGTGCGTAGGGAATGGCGCGTCCGGCGGAAGCCGCGACCGCCTGCGCGTTGCGCTCGTCCTCGAGCCATCGCGCCGCGAGGCCGACAAAGTCGACCGACGCGAGGCGCGCGATGGCGACGCGGGGGCTGAGGAAGTTGTTGGTGACGAAGCGCCCCATCGCCGCGCCGATGCGCCGCTTGTTCTCCGGCACGACCGCGGTATGGGGTATCGGCAGCCCGAGGGGACGGCGAAAAAGCGCGACGACGGCGAACCAGTCGGCGCAGGCCCCCACCATGCCGGCTTCCGCAAATGCGGCCAGATAGGGCGCCCAGACCCAGCTAGCCGGCGCGCGCCGCATGGCGAGGTAGATCGCCGCCATCAAAACGAGCAGCATCGTCGCGATCGTGCGCATCCGCCGCAATTCCGCCCGGCGCTCGGCCTGAGTCTTGAAGACGTCGGAAGGTCCGCGCGGCGCCGCATCGGCGGCCGCAGGTCGAGCAAGTTCTGTCATTGTCTGCAATCATAGGGACCCCGCCGCGCCTCGGGGATAGAACCTTTTGACGCCGGAGGAAGTCGAACCGACCTCGCACCGGCCGCCCTAGCCATTTGCCGGGGAAGCGCCTAAATAAGCCATGCGGAGCTGGGTGGCGCGTCAGGACAACATTCCTCGGGGCCGTACGATCCCCATGGGGGCTGTCCCTGTCGAGGCTCGTGGGCTTCGGCATATGGCTCCCACCTACTCACGTAGGCGCCCGGGATCACCGTCCAACGGCCGTCTCGGCTCCGCGCTTTATGCTTGACGGGTTTTTCGGATCGGCGGCCGCGCTTGTCTTCGATCAGCTCTGATCCGAAGGCGGCACTGCGTCGCGCCGCCCTCGCCCGGCGAGAAGCGGTCGAACCCGCCGCCCGCGCCGCTTTCGGTCGTCGTCTTGCCGAAGAGGGGCTGCGCCTCGCGCGCCTCTGGCGTCCTCAAATTGTTTCGGTCTTTTACCCGCTACGCGGCGAGCCGGACACGCTCCCGCTTTTGACCGCGCTTGTCGGAGACGGATTTGCGACCGCCCTGCCAGTGGTCGTGGGCCGGGGATCGCCGCTCACATTTCGCCGGTGGCGGCCGGGCGACCAGACTCGCGTTGGCGCAATGTCGATTCATGAGCCCCTCGAGGGCGCGCCGGTCGTCGATCCGGATCTCCTGTTCGTGCCGCTTGCCTGCTTCGACCGGCGCGGCCACCGCATCGGCTATGGCGCTGGCTATTACGACCGGAGCCTCCCCTACTTACGGGCGATGAAAACCGTTCACGCGGCCGGCGTCGCCTACGGGGTATGCGAAATCGCCGCCGTGCCGTATGAGGGTCATGACCAGAGCCTGGACGCTATCGTGACCGAACAGGAAACCATTCTCTTCAGCGAGCGATGATTCGGCTCTTGTTCATTGGCGACGTCGTCGGGCGGTCGGGCCGCGCCGCGGTCCTCGAGCAGGTTCCCCTTTTGCGCGCCCGTTGGGGTCTCGATTTCGTCGTGGTTAACGGCGAGAACGCGGCGGGCGGCTTCGGCCTTACCGAAACGATTTTCGAGGAATTCCTCGACGTAGGGGTCGACGCGGTGACGCTCGGCAATCATGCCTTCGATCAGCGCGAGGCGCTCGTGTTCATCGAGCGCCAGCCGCGCCTCATCCGGCCAGCCAATTTCCCCCCAGGCACGCCGGGACGGGGCGCGGCGGTGGTCGAGAGCGTGAAGGGGGCGCGGCTCCTCATCGTCAACGTGATGGGCCGCATCTTCATGGACGCGCTCGACGATCCTTTCGCCGCTGTCAAGCGAGAGCTTGGCGCCTGCCCGCTTGGCGAGGCGTGCGACGCCTCGGTCGTCGACTTCCACGCCGAAGCGTCAAGCGAGAAATGGGCGTTCGGCCATTTCGTCGACGGCAAGACGAGCCTGATCGTTGGCACGCATACCCACACCCCCAGCGCCGATCATCGCATCCTGGCCGGAGGCGCCGGCTTCATCACCGACGTTGGCATGACCGGCGACTACGATTCGGTGATCGGCATGGAGAAGGACGAGCCGTTGCGCCGGTTCACGAGCAAGATCCCTTCCGGCCGGTTCGAGCCGGCGCTGGGGCCGGCGACGCTATGCGCCATCGCCGCCGAAATCGGCCCCGACGGCCGGACGAAAGCCATCGCGCCGGTCAGGATCGGCGGTCTTCTTGAGCCGGCCGAACCGGATTTTTGGACCTGATCGCGATGCTCGCGCCAACCATCGTCTACGATCTCGACGGCACGCTCGCCGACACGGCCGAGGATTTGGTGGCCACCCTCAATTGGCTGTTGGGCAGAGAGGGCCTTGCGCCGATCAAGGTCGAAAGCGCCGGTTCGCTGGTCGGCGCGGGCGCGCGGGAGCTTATCAAGCGCGGCTTAGCCACGTCGGGCAGGACTCTCAACGCGGAAGAGGTCGACGCGCTGTTCACCGATTACCTTGGCTATTACAACGCCCATATCGTCGATCGCAGCCGGCTTTATCCAGGCGTCGACAAGGCGCTCGCGGCTTTTGCGCGCGCTGGCTGGCGGCAGGCGGTCTGCACCAACAAGATCGAAGCGTCGGCCAAACTCCTGATCGAAAAGCTGGGAATCGCCGAGCGATTCGCCTTCATCTGCGGCCAGGACACGTTCGGCGTCGGCAAGCCGGACGCCAGGCCCCTTCTTGAGACCATCGCCGCTTCTGGCGGCGCGAGGGAACGGGCCATCATGGTCGGGGATTCAGGGACCGACATCAAGACCGCGCGCGCGGCGAACGTCCCTGTGGTCGCGGTCGACTTCGGCTATAGCGACGTCCCGATCAAGGAGCTCGGACCGGACCGGGTGATCTCGCATTTCGATCAGCTAACGCAGGCTTGCGAGACGCTGTTGGTTCTTGCGCAAGGCGATCGCGGGCAGCGCTTCAGCCCTTGATCGGTGGGCCCAGCGAGCTACGCGCGGCGCAGACCTTCCCGGCGCGGCCATGCCGGCGATAACCGGAGCAGGCGTTCTGGCCCCATAACGATATCTTCGGCGGTGATTTCGGGTCGCTTCGGACTAGTTACAGAGATCGCTGGATCGTCCCGAAACCTATCTCCAAGCGGCCGCCGAAGCCCAACGCGCGGTCAGGACGGTGCGGCTATCCGGTCGTGCTGGAGCACTTCCACTCGCCACACTGTCTATACCATGTACCGGCGCAGCGGCCAAAAGTGGTAATGCCATTGCACTTCTATTGGCAGGTTCGAGTGCACTTACCCGCTTCGGTCGGTGACACGGTCACGGCCATTGGCGCGACGACGATTGCTATCAGAGCCGCAATTCTGCCAACTGTGAATTGATGTAACATTTCAGCCTCCTAATCTATTGTTGATAAGTATACCAAAGCAGAATCAAAGATTCTCAGCCACAAAGATTGAAATCAAGATTCTCGGTTCACAAGTATTTTCGTCAGAAATATAAAAAGTCGACATCCAGCGGATAACGCCGCTTCCAACCACTTTCAGTATAGTCCCAATTGGCGATTTTATCCAAGAGTATTTCTACCCATGAGGCCAACGCGCTCGCGACGTTCGAGGCGGCCCCGACCGAACCCTTCACCGCCCACGACAGCCGAGTGGAGAAAGTCGCGCTGATTGTCGATCCCGACTTGCCCTGGGTCGTGCGCCGAGGCGGCCCGCTGCCGATCATTGTCGGCAGATACGCGACCCAGGAGGAGACCGACTGCGTCGCGCTCGCCGCGAATCACGCGAATGACCGCACGCTCCGGCAGCCGTGGCCCCTTGAGGTCGCCAGCTTTTCGCAGGATCGCCTATCGAGGAAAGCGACAGGGCGGCTTTCTGGCCGCTTTCTTTTTTTGCGTCAGTAGCGGAACAATTGGGGCTGGATAGAGTGTCTTACAGGCGCGCACTTTGCCCCTGAGAGGGGGCGCATCTTGCGCCCTCGCGTAGATGGGAGACTGCGCGGGGGCTGTTTTGCTCCCCCCACAATTCTGGCGAATTGATCCTCTTGCCGCTTCATAGCAATCTGCAGCTATCCCGCCCAGCGAAAATCCCACCGCGGGTACGCCTGCTATTTCGCCCCGTGCAGATCCCCAATGCGCGGGGTGATTGTCGCTAGGAACAACGATGGCGGCAGCCAAGTTTTTCATCGAGATGCGCGTCGGTTCCCTCCCTTTAAAAGACGCGCGTTTGCGCCCGCGTAGTCTCCCATGCGCGGGGGCTTTCCTGTGGGAACATGAGGGGCTGACGGGAACGGAGGGGTATGCGGTTTACCGTCACCTCTAGGGTTGGCGTCACTGAAGTCGTTGACCGTCCTGAAAGCGCGAGGGCCGCCTTTGAGCAAGTCCTCGCGCTGCTCGGGCGCAAGCGAAACGATATTCGCATCTTTGACGAGGACGGCCAGTGTCGAACCCCGGCGGAGTTATGCCTGCTGGCAGCCCAGGAAGTTGCAATGCTGCCCGATGAAACAGGCCTGAACTTCTGAGCCTCAGGCACACCCCCGCGTTATCTGGTCGAGACACTCGCCCGTGCTGACGCACCATCGCCGCCTAGCGCCTTCCGACGCCGGCATCAGATAGCGAAATCGCCGCTGACCTTCTCGTCGTCGAGCACATGCGTCTTCTCGGCCGTCTCGCACATCTGGTCGACCGTGATCGCGTCGAGATTGGCGAGAAAGGTTTCGCCCGCCCTGCGTACGGCCGGATCGATCACCCGCTCGAGCAACACCGAGTTTGCGCCGAGATCTTCCGGATCAGCGGTGCTCAGCGACATCGCGGTGCGCACGATCTCGCCAACGGTGATGCGCCGGCGCTCGCGCGCCAGTTCATAGCCGCCTCGCGGCCCGCGCACGCCCTTGAGGATCTTGGCGTGGACCAGGCCCTGGAGCAATGTCTCCAGGTGACGAGGGGGCAATTTGTGACGCGCGGCCAAAGCTTTGGCCGCAACCGGCGCCGAGCGCGAATGCAACGCGACATCGACAACGGCGGCGATAGCAAGAACGCTCCGTCGCGACAATAAGTTCATGTCCTACCTCCTACGATGAGTTGGCGGCTCGTCTACTGCCACCAACGATACCGGAGGATTGCCCAGATCATTAGTGGAGCTCAATTACCATAATTGTGGTGTTGGCGATGCGTGACTGCAGCGGCCAGAGGCGCTCGGCCAACAGGTGCCCCCAAGAGAGGCGGTTTCGGGCCGCCTTTTTTGCTCCGTTTATTAGCCTCCATTTTAATAATTGACAGCAATGCAGAGTGGAGTATTGTCACACAATCGGCGCGTTGTATGGGGCCCTCCAGAACGTGCCGGATTGCCCCGCGCCTGACCGCATCGGGTGCGGGGACTTTTTCCGGGGCTGTGGGAGTTCAGCCGCTCTTAATCAACCGCAGCCTGAAGAGACCCGGCGGGAGATCGGGGCGGGCGTCTCTACTCAAAGATCCGGTAGGTAGCTGTCGCGGGCGCGAGACTAGCGGCGTTGCTCAACGCGGCCCTAGCGGGACCGTGACGGGCTGAAAGGAATCGGAAACCGCCAATCATTGCGTGGATTCATCGTTTCTTTTTCCCAGCCGCCCTATCATCGATTAGGCATCATTCAGCGTTTCAACGTCCTTTGTGATCGCAGCCAAATCAGGATCTGACGCAATAATCTTGAGGTCACTGCGGGGAACTCCCTTGCGCCGCAATTCGCTTATTTTGACGATAATGTCCGCCACGCACGAAGCTGCCGAACTCGGGAAGGAAGCGCCCCTCACGACGGGCGAGCAGAGTCCAGAAGCGTTTCCTGACTGCCATATTCTCTCATCGAGGCCGGCGCGCCATATTCGAGCGCGGAGACACAAGAAGCGCATAGGGTTTTGTGCGGAATGAGCCGGACTGGGCGTTCGCAACGCTTGCAAGCTGTCAATACGCTTTGGCGCCGTACGCGGTCAAAGAATGCCCGCTCGTCCGACTCGCCAATGTGCCAGAACCCAAAATTATCTTCGTAAACTAACATTTGAGCGCCCTCATGAGCGTCAGGCGAGTTGCTTGAGACTGACGGGCTCGCCTGTGATCGCAGTGACACAACTGCCATTCCTATTAACGGCGAAAATACTTAATCACGTTCACTATTTGTTGCAAAGAAGAGCGCCTTTCGTGACCGCAGCCGCGGGTGTGGTCACAATCTCAATTTCAGCCGAAGCCTTGGCCGTCATTGCAGAGACCTTGCTCAAGAAGCGCGAGGCCGAACGGCCCCCGGACGGCAGAGGCGGCTACCTCATTGTGTTGCCGCGCGATGTACTCGACCGGCTGGAGGCGCTTCGTGGACCAGGCGAGCTATAGCGACGTGATCATCCGCGTTGCGAGGGGCTGAAGGTCAGGATACTGACGGTTCAGCCGGGAGGACGACTATGGGCGATCTTGTAACCGAGGTCGGGTGCTGTTTGCGCGACGGCAAAATAATCGGCGGCCCGTATCTCCGGGAGTGCAGTAGTTAAGACTTAATCTGACAGTTGGTGTCATAGCTGAGGCGGAAGCGGAGGCCGGGCGCGGAGTGGTCGGGGTTCGCAGCGCCCTGCCTCGGCGTTTCGCAAGGACACCGACGATGACCAAGGAACAGAAGATCATCCGCGCCAAGGTAGGGCTGCTGGAGTTGGCCAGGCAACTCGGCAATGTCAGCCAGGCCTGCAAAATGATGGGCTACTCGCGCGACAGTTTCTATCGCTTCAAGGAGCTTTACGACGCCGGCGGCGATTGGCGCTGCAGGAACTGACGCGGCGCAAGCCGATCTTGAAGAACCGGCCGAGCTTGCGAAGCTCGTTGGCGATGCGGATTTGGCCATAAGCCGGCCGGTCCAGCGAAAGCTCGACGATGATCGCCTCAACGTCGGGCGGCGTGCGGTCATCACCTCTTTGGGCTCGGCGGCCTCCGCGAATGCCGTGAAGCCGCGCAAATCGCAGAAGACGACCGTAACTTCGCGGCGGTGGCTTTCCAGCGGCTTCAGAGTTGGCGACGCCAGGACGAGATCGACGACTTGCGGCGAAAGAAATCGCTTGAGGCGGCTAGCGCGCTCGATCTGGTCAACCTGCTCGGCGACTCGCTGCTCCAGCGAGTTGTTCAACTCCGCGAGTTCAACCGCCTGCTGCTTGATGCAATCGTGCAGTTCCTTGATCCGCAGCATCGATCGGACACGCGCAACCAGCGCCCGCTGATCAATCGGCTTGGCCAGATATTCATCCGCGCCCGCTTCTAAGCCGGCGACCACATCCTTCGAGTCGGAGCGGGCAGTGACCAGAATGACGGGGACGAACCCGACGTTTGGATCGCTTCTTAGCCGCCGGCACGCCTCGAGCCCGTCCATCCTCGGCATCGACACGTCTAGCAAGATCAGGTCGGGCGCTGCGCTCCGCACCATTTCCAGCGCCTCTACGCCATCGCACGCCTCGGCCGTCGCATAGCCGTGGGCGCCGAGGCGTGCCGCGAGGATCGCACGATTGTGCTCGTTGTCGTCGACGATCAAGATGCGAGGAGGATCGAGCACGATACCTACACGCTCAAAGAGACGGTTCGAGAAACCGGCCGATTTTCGACAGAAGAAAGCGGGGGCTGTAAGGCTTTGCCACATAGGCGTCGCAGCCTGCTTCGCGCGCTCTCTGCTCGTCGCCGCCTAACGCAGCGTGTCGTGCTGCATCCGTCGGTAGGCGTCGATCTTATGTTGGAGCGACACAAGATCGCCGGCGCGCCGTCCGACTTCTCCCACGGCCAAGAGGCCGATCGTGCCCAGCGCCACGAGAAGCAATTCGATAAGCAGAAAGGCGGCGAGCAATTTGGTTCGAATAGGCGCAGGAATGCGACCGACATATCGAGCCAGCGCGTTCCTTCCTCCCATTGCCGCCCTCGCCTAGCGACCGTCACGCGCGTCGCAGCGCGCAATTCGCCCGCGCTCACCCGAGCTCCCGCCTCACCTCGCGCAAGAACCGCCAGTCGGCCCCCTCGGCGATGATCCTGTCCGGACTCGACTTGATCATTCCGGCTTCGCGCAGGCGCAGCGCATAGAAGCGGAGTGTGTCCTCGGGATCGTAATCGCGCCACTTGCCATAAGGCACGTCCGAGAACGTCTGAACCGCATAATCGTAATTCGCCGTGAAGCCGCGGTCCACGATTCGCCGTGCGACCTTGGTCGGCGCGCTGACGCAGAGATCGGTCGCCCGCAGGATCGCGCGTACCACGCGTTTGGTGGCGATCGGCTTCGTCCGCACGGATTCCGGGTTAGCCAGCAGCATGCAGCAGAAATACTGCGACCGCGGCCGGTCCTGCGCGCTGTTTACGATCACATGGCTGACGCCTCGCGCCCGCAGGCGTTGCGGCTCGGGCGGGAAGCTGAGAAAGGCGTCGACCTTGCCGTCGAGGAACAGATCGGACGGCTTCGGGTCCACGCTCGTCACCCAGTTGATGTCTTTGGTCGGATCGATTCCGACCAGCGCCGCCATCGCCGACAAAAAGACGTGGTTGCTGGATTCCAGCACAGGAATTCCTACCGACCTGCCCTTGAGGTCCGCGATACCGTTGATGCCGTCCTTGGCGAACAGTTCGAAACACCCGACATGGACGCCGGCAAGGATGGCGATCTTCCTGCCGCGATCGAGCGTGAGGACAAGCGGACCGGAGAAGTCCGTGGTGAAGTCGATCTGTCCGGAGGCGACCGCCTCGTCCGCCACCCGACTGGAATAATTATCGGAGTGGACGTAGTCGACCTGCGTGATGCCTTCGTCCGCGAGCAGTTCGTCGACGATATATCCCGGGGCGGCGCAGAGGCTCGGGCTTCTGCCGAACGTTACTTTCGTCGTCTCGGGCGGCGCTTCCTGCGCCCGCGCGTGGCGGTGCGCGTCGTCCCAAACAAGCCCGGCAGTAGTCGAAGCAGCAGCAAGAACAAAATCACGCCTAGTCGGAAACGTTGGCGCCTCCCGCGTCGCGGAACGCGTGGCCTTTCGCCCGAACCCCGCCAGCGCCGTCGCCGGGCGCTTCCATCTGGCTATCTAGCGCTACGCTTTCGGCCAGCATCTTACAAGCGCGACGCAGAGTACAGGAAGCTTTATGTAAATTGACGTGGTCTCTATGTCCGACAATTTCCGCTTCCATGTATGTCGGCTGTTGGCGCGTATTTCGACCGTTTATGGTGTCGAACCAAAGGTCAGCAAAGGGTCGAATTGACCCCTCCGGCACGCGCTGGGCATTGGCCGCTATTTGCGCGAAGCAGACGGCCGGAGACGACGTTAGGCGTTCATTGGCTCGTGCGGGCCTTCCGACCAGGGGCGAGGCTTCTGGACGTCGGCAGATGGCTGCCCGACCTTCGACGGGAGAGGGCGCTCCACCATGTCGACTACCTTCTCCCCAGCACCATGCCAACAGGCCAAACCACTCCGATCGGCGGCGGCCCCGAGAGCGAACCTGGACGAGCGCATAAGCCACGCCGACGACCAGGCCCATGAGGAGGGAGACAAAATAACCGATCATGACCGCTTCCCTATTCCTGTGGCCGCAGCACGATGCGCCCCACTTGTCGACCACCGAGAGCGGCAATCACTTTTGGGCCGAACGATTCGACAAGCCCTTGGCCGATCTTATTCGACATGGGTCGGGCGCCACCGGGTTCCCTTGCATGACCCCGCTGAGCGTGCGAGGTTTTGGGGCATCATGAGAGCCGGAAACCGGCGAACCTCCTGGGAGAAACGACCATGTTGATCACCCGTCGCGGTGCGATGCTGGCCTCCGCCGCCACGCTGCTGGGCGCCGCTCCTCTCGCGCGTCGGGCGCTCGCACAGAGCGGCCCGATCCTTATCGGATGGCTCGCTGCCCTGACCGGGCCGAGCTCGGCGCCGGCGATCGGTTTCGACCGCGGCGTCAAATTCGCCGTCGAGGAGATCAACGCCGCTGGCGGCGTAAAGGGCCGCAGGATAGAGATCGTCACCCGCGACACGCAGGGCGACCCTACCAAGGCCGTCAATGCGGCGCAGGATATGATCAGCCGCCAGAAGGTCAACGCTATCTGGGGTCCGACCAATTCCGGCGAGGCGCTTGCGACCACCGCCGTGATGGCGCGCGCGAAGATGCCGAACATCCACCCCTGTGTCGTCGACAGTCTGATAGATCCGGCGAAGTATCCGAACGCTTTTCGCGTGGCGCCGTCCAACGGCCAGTGGGACGACGCGGTGCGCAACTATTGCGAAAATGTTCTGAAAGTGACGGACGTCGCCGTCATTGGCGACACCACCGGCTATGGCACCTCTGCCGTCGCCGCCTCGGTCGCGGCCTTCAAGAAGGAAGGCGCCAACGTTACCTACCAGACCCAGATTGATGCGACGCAACCCGACGTAACGCCGGACATGCTGCGCATGAAGAACGCCGGCGCCAAGGTCATCGTGGTGTGGAGCGTATCGACCGGGATGGAAGCGCGGCTGATGAACGTGCGCGCCACGCTCGGCTGGGACGTGCCCATTATCGGGCACCCCGCGCTGGGCTCGGGCGACGTCCGGCAGCTGCTTGAGAAGGAGAGCAACTGGGAAAAGGTCTATATGATCGGCTACGCGAGTTGCAGCTATGACGCCAACGGCAAGCTGCCGCCGCGCACGGCCGCTTTCGTCGCCAGGCTGGCCGGCAAGGTCTCGCTGGACGACACGTCGCTCTGGTGGGTGGCGTCCGGCTACGATGCGGTCAAGCTCGTCGCCGAAGCGGTGGATGCGACCGGCTCGACCGCGTCCGATGCGATCATCGGCTACTGGAACAGTCTCCGGGCCTATCCCGGCATATTCGGCGCCTACACGTGGACGCCCGTGCAGCACAACGGCTACCCGACCAGCGAAGTGGTGATGTCGCAGGCGAACTCGCAGAAGGACGGCGCATTCAAGCTTGCGCCAGGCTACGCCTGAGCTGTGCTAGCCTCAATTCTTTGGACGGGCCTTGCCATCGGTGCGATCTACGCGCTGATCGCGGTGACCTACAACGTCATGTTCTCCGCCTCGCGCGTCATGAGCTTCACCGCGGGGCAGGTCGGCATGCTTGGCGGCGTGTTCGGGGCCTGGTTCATTCTGCGACTGCATATGCCGATCGCCGTCGGATTCCCTCTGACCTTGGCGGTCTGCGCCAGTATCGGCGTGCTGACCGAGCTTGTTGCGGTGCGACCCGTGATGGCCGGGCTTGAAAAACATCTCTATGTGCTCTCGACGCTCGCGCTCGCGCTGATGATGCAACAACTTACCGCCATCGAGTGGAGCACGGAGCCGCAGCCCTTTCCACGCATCGTCGATGGCGGCCTCGCTCGGGACGAGAAATTCTGGCTCCCGCTGGCGGCATGTGTGGTGGTGATCCTCGGGCTCGAACTCCTTTATCGCCGAACGCTCGTCGGCCGCGCCTTCGTGGCGATTGCGGAGGACAACGACGCGGCGCGCGCTCTTGGCCTGCCTGAACGCCGGCTACGCATCACGAGCTTCGCGCTCGCAGGCGCCATCGCGGGGTTGGCGGGCTTCGCCGGCGGACAGCTGCTGCTGGCCTCGATCGCGAACGGGCCGATGTTAAGCTTCTATGGCTTCGTTCCGGTAGCTCTTGGTGGCCTCGGCAACAATCGCGGCGCGATTGCGGGCGGCCTACTGCTCGGCGTCTTTCAGCAGGCTGCGAACTTCCTGTTCGGCGGAGTGCTCGTCTCGGTCGCGGTGTTTGCGGCCTTCACTGTCGTCCTGATGGCGGCCCCACAGGGCCTGTTTGGCGCGTCGCCGGTCCGTCGCGTCTGATGCGCTCTCGCCTGACGGCCCTTCCCTACCTGCTGATCTTTGCCGTCGCTGCCGCTATCCCGCTGGCTGGCGATGACTACGTGGTTCTGATCGCCACCCGTGCAGCCGTTTACTGGGTGTTGGTCTCGGGTCTGAACCTCGTCGTCGGCTTCGCCGGCCAGCTCGCGATCGGATGGGTCAGCCTCCTGACGATCGGCGCATACACGACAAGCGTCATCGTCGCCCGTGGTTGGCTTGGCCCGCTGCCAGCGCTCGTCGTTGCTGGCCTCGCTGGCGCGCTGGCCGGGGCGGTCGTCGGCCTACCCGCCCTGCGGCTGCGAACCTTCTATTTCGCAATGACGACGCTCGGCTTCGCCACCATCGTCACGCAGGTGGCGCTAGCTTGGACCGACGTGACCGGCGGAGGGATCGGCATTGGTGGCCCAGCGCTGCCGGCCCCGCTCGACACCCAGATTGGCTTCTACCTGTTCTGCCTCGCTCTTGCCGCGTTGTGCACCTGGATGACGCTCAATATCGCCGCGCAGTCGCTTCGGCCGCGCGCTCGTCGGATTGCGCGACGCTGAGGTGGCCGCTGAGGCGATGGGCATCTCCAAGGCGCGTCTGCTGCTCACGGTATTCCTGTTCAGCGGCGCGACTGGCGGCGGTCGCCGGCGGACTGTTCGCGACGCTGCAAAGCTACATCACGCCCGACGCCTTCACTTTCGATCTGTCCGTCCTGTTCTTCATCGCGATCCTGATCGGCGGCCGCGGATCGGTGCTCGGCCCGCTGCTCGGCGCCATCCTGCTCACGATACTGCCGGAATTCGCCGCCCCGCTTGGTCGCCTGGTCGACTTTCCTCTACGCGGCCCTGTTGCTGGTGATCGTAATCGCCTTGCCCGGCGGGATCGCCGACCTGCTCGATCAGCGCCGGCGCCGCAAACTGCCGGAGATCGCCTGATCGTTCCGCGCCCCGACCTCGTGGCGAGCCTGATCGAAGCGACAGACCGACGGCCCCGCCTTGATCCTCTCAGGCGTGCGTCTGAGCTTCGGAGGCGTCCGTGCCATCGACGAGCCTCGATCTCGAGCTGCGTCCCGGCGAGGTGCACGGCCTGATCGGCCCGAACGGCAGCGGCAAGACCACGACGCTGAACGTCATCAGCGGCTTCTCCGTGCCCCAGGAGGGCGAGGTGCGGATCGGCGACGCTCCGCTGCCCGGCGGCGCGACGCAGACCCGCGCGGGCCTCGGGATCGCCCGCACCTTCCAGACACCGCGCGCGATCGGCGAAGCGTCCGTGCGCGAGAACGTGATGATCGGCGGCACGATCGAAGGCCACGCCAGCTTTGCTGAATGCGTGCTCGCGCTGCCGCGTCACCGCCGCGACGAAGCGACGCTGCGCGCGCAGGCGGAGCGCTGCCTGCGGATCGTCGGCCTAGAGGCGCTCGCGGACGAGCGCGCGGACCGGCTGCAGCACAGCGAACTTCGCTTCATGGAGATCGCCCGCGCGCTCATGCTGTGCCCGGCCTTCCTGCTCCTCGACGAACCCGCCGCCGGCCTCTCGGCCGACGAGATCACGCGCCTCGGGGCGCTCATCAAGGCGGTCAGAGCGGCCGGTTGCGGCGTCCTGCTGGTCGAGCATCATGCGGACCTGATCTTCGACATCTGCGACCGCGTCACCGTGCTGAATCTCGGCCGCGAACTTGCCGCCGGAACGCCCTCCGAGATCCGCGCACACCGGGAGGTCGTCAGTGCCTACCTTGGCGGCTGATCCCCTGCTCGACGTCGCCGGCCTGCATGCCGGCTACGGCAAGATCGGCGTGTTGCACGGTGTCGATCTTCGCGTCGGCCGCGCCGAAATCGTCGCGCTTCTCGGTCCGAATGGAGCGGGCAAGACGACGCTGCTGCGCGCCGTCTCGGGCCTAGCTGTCGCCGACCGCTGGCACGATTACATTCAACGGCCGAAGACATGCGGGGCATGCCGACCCGCGCGCGACGGTGCGCGCCGGCCTCGCGCACGTGATCGAGGGCCACCGCATCTTCACGCAACTTTCCGTCACCGACAATCTTTTCCTTGCCGCCTACGATCTACCGCGCGGAGAACGCTCGGCGCGCGTAGAGGAGGCGCTCGGCTTGTTTCCGGAGATCGCCGCCAAACGGCATGATCGCGGCGGCGCGCTAAGCGGTGGACAACAGCAGATGCTCGCCGTGGCGCAAGGCCTGGTGCGCCGCCCGCGCCTCCTGATGCTCGACGAACCGTCGGCCGGCCTCTCCCCCGTGCTCGTCGACCGCGTGCTCTCTGTCGCCGCACGGCTGCGCGAGACCGGCGCCGCTGTACTGCTGGTCGAACAGCTCGTCGAGAAAGCACTTGCGCTTGCCGATCGAGTCTATGCCTTGGCGCGCGGACGCGTCGTGCTCGTCGCCTCGGCATCGGAACCCGACTTGCCGCATCGGCTCGAGCGCGCCTATTTTGGTCACGACGTCCTCACCGCATAGGATCGTTGAGGCCGCGATGAAGATCGTTGCAATCGAGACCCATCTCATCCGCGTGCCCTGCGACATAGGGGCGGCTCCGACGGCTTTCGTGGGCGTTGGCTGGTCGAGCCTCGATACGCTGTTTGTGCGAGTCGTCACCGACCAGGGCTTGGAAGGGTGGGGCGAAGGTTTCGGTCACGCGTGCTGCCCGGCGACGCGCGCTGTCATTGACACGCAGCTCGCTCCGGCCGCGCTCGGCGAGGACGCGCGCGACATTCGCGGCCTGATGGCGCGCCTCGCACAGCGCATGCACCTTTTCGGCCGCAACGGCCCGCACGTCTATGCGCTGTCAGCCCTGGACGTCGCGCTCTGGGATATCGCTGGGAAGGCGGCGAACCTGCCGCTCTGGCGGCTGCTCGGCGGCGCCCCTGTCGGCGCGCTGTCCGCCTATGCAAGCCTGCTCCGCTACAGCGCCCCCGCCGAAGTCGCCAAGGCCTGCGCGCGTGCGCTCGACCAAGGCTATAGCGCCATCAAGCTACACGAGATCGATGTGCCGCAGGTCGAGAGCCGCACGTGACGCTGTCGGGCCGGATATCGCATCATGCTCGACACAAACTGCCCTTGGAGCGTCGACCAGGCGATCGCGATGGCGCGACGGCTGCAGCCGTTCGATCTCGCATGGCTTGAGGAGCCGCTGTGGCCGCCCGAGAACCATGCGGGCCTCGCCCGCGTCCGCCGAGAGGGCGGCGTGCCGATCGCCGCCGGCGAGAATGCAGCGGGCCTTTTCGACGTCCGAGCGATGCTGGACGCCAGACGCCGTCGACATCATCCAGCCCAGCGTGGCCAAGATCGGCGGCATCACCGAGGTCGTGAAAATTGCCGCTGTCGCGGAGGCGGTCGGCGTTCGGCTTGTGCCGCACTGCGCGTATTTCGGGCCTGGTTTTCTGGCGTCCCTGCATCTGGCGGCCGCACTGGCGCCGACGTGCCATTCGAACGGTTGTTCGTCGATCTGGAAGCGAGCCCCTATCACGATCTTGTCGACGCCAAGGGCGGCCTTGTCGCAGTTCCCGATGGCCCTGGCCTCGGTCGCGATCCCGATCTCGACATCCTTCGCCGCTATGCGCTTTCGGCGCCAACCGTTCTTCGCGCCTGACGAGGACAGTCACATGAAGATCACGCGCCTACGCACTGTCGTCGTCGATCTGCCGATCGAACCGCCGATCGTAAGCGCCATCTTCGCCATTCACTCGACGAGTTGCATCCTGTGCTTTCTGGAAACCGACCAGGGACTTGTCGGCGAAGGACTGGTCCACGCGATCAATGGGCTGCGCGTGAAGGTCCTGCACGAAATGGTGCGCAGCCTGGAGCCGCTGGTTCTGGGGCTCGACCCAACGCTCGGCGGCAGCGTCAATGCGCGGGCGTGGAAGGAGCTGAATTTCCTTGGTTATGATGGCGTGACGATCCAGACAATGGCCGGGATCGACATGGCGTTGTGGGATCTGCGCGGCAAGGCGGCCGAGCTCAATGTCAGCCGGCTCATCGGCGCCGTGCGTCAGGAGGCGCCGGTATATGCCAGCGGCGGCTTATGGCTCTCCTCCTCGATCGACGAATTGCAGCGCGAAGCCGCGGACTTCGTCGCCGCAGGATTCCGGGCCATGAAGACGCGCGTTGCGCCAGGAAAGCCGGAAGCGATGGTCGCCCGTGTCCGCGCCGTGCGCGAGGCGATTGGCCCGGACATCGGCCTGATGGTCGACGCCAATCAACAGCTGAGCGTGCCGGAGGCCATCCACCTCGGCCGAATGCTGGAACCCCTCAACCTCACCTGGTTCGAGGAGCCAGTGATCTGCCACAATCACGAAGGCGAGGCAGCCATTGCAAAAGCGCTCGACACACCAATCGCCAGTGGGGAGACGGTGCACACCCATCGCGGTATTCTGCGCATGTTGCAGGCCCGCGCGGCCGACATCCTCATGCCGGACCTTCAGCGAATGGGAGGGCCCACCGAGTTCCTCAAAGCCGGCGCGTTGTGCGAGGCTTTCAACACGCCGATCTCGTCGCATATCTTCCCGGAAGTGAACCTGCCTCTGCTCGCCGCCTTGCCGAACGCCCTCTACCTTGAATACATGCCCTGGTTCGAGCCGCTTTACGGACAGCGCCTCGTGCTCGATGGGGAGGGTCAAGCGGTTGTTCCAATCGCGCCGGGCTGGGGCGCAAGCTTTGATCCAGCCACTATCTCTCGCGAAGAGTGGCGTGAGCGGGTTATCGCTTTAATCATTTCGAGCCAGAATCATTTCGAGCCAGGTTCGAACATCTCCATGCGAAGGCCGTTACTTGACGATCCGCCATAGTGCGGCCGGATCGCTCATCGGAAATGCGAATCGGTAACAATGACGCTTGTTCCCGGGGTTGCGTCCAAAGCCCTCTTCCTCATTGTCAACGCCGGCGGGTTCGATCACGCGTTCGACCGGACCAATCTTCCCGCGCCGATAGATTGGAACCCGATAGTGGCCAATCGGCGCGCTCATCAACAAAGTGCACGATCTACATGAGGACCGCCTTCGGCAACTCGGCCGCCGGATAATCCACAAAAACGCGGACCGACGGCAGAAGGCCCTGCCTGTAGGCAATGAGAGAGGTGAACGTGGAATCGCCAGCAAGCCAAGTGGGCAACACCCGTCGCAATGCGCCCGATCGAACGTCTTCGCGGCAGACGTAGCCGGGCAACGCGACAACGCCGAGGCCGGCGATCGCCGCCTGTTTCAGCGTTATCATGTCGTCACTCAAGAGCCGCGGCGTCAGCGGCATGACCACTTCATTCTTCGCTTTGCTCGAATGACGAAGGCGCCAAATGGGCGCGACCCCCGTGCGCATCATGAACAGCGAAGGGCGTTTCTGAAGATCCTGGAGCGTTTGCGGCGTTTCGTTGGCATCGAGGTATGCCGAGCCTGCGAAGAGGAACCAAGGCGCCGGCGCTAGCGTCCGTTGCACCAGGGTCGAATCCGGAAGTGAGTCCGAATGGGCTCTCACCGCGTCGTAGTTCTCCCCGACGATGTCGACATACTGGTCGGTCGCATGCGCGACGAGATTGACCTTGGGATAGCGTACGAGAAAGTCCGCAACGATCTCGCGCATCGCGAACTGCATGGTGGCCGCGCCCGCGGTGCAGCGAACGATGCCGGTCGGCTCGCTCAACCGATGCCGTATGGCGGTCTCGGCTTGTTCGGCCTCACGCAACATCGCCACCGCATGGCGATAGAATTCTTGGCCCGCATCGGTCATTCCGAACCGCCTCGACGTGCGGTTGAGCAGCCTGACCCCGAGGTTGGTCTCGAGCTGCTGGATGCGATGACTCAGCGTGGATTTGGGCATCCGTAGTGTACTACCCGCCGCCGTAAACCCACCGCGATCGACCTGCACCAATCAGAAGAAGTCGTTCAAATCCAGCGCGCGCAGCTCCGTCGTCCATTTGGTCGGACCCTGAGTTCCAATTCTCGAGATTTCTTAGCCCATAGTCCAGTCACTAGGTTCCGGCGACGCGACCAGCCCGGACGGACTAAGGTCGCCCGGAATTTAACGGAGCCAAATGGAACGGCGTCAATTCCTTCAATCGAGCGTGCTCGGTGCCGCCGCGATAATCCTTGGCGCAACGTCGGCCGCAGCCGCAACTCATCACCCTTCTTTTCTGCAGGAGAATGCAATGTCCGACCCGAGCGGCCCCTGCGAGCCGCTTACATCTGAAAACGCCTCGCTCGTCCTCGTCGACCACCAGGTCGGCCTCATGACCGGGGTTCGCGACTATTCAACGGGAGAGCTGAAACACAACGTGGTGGCGCTGGCCAAAGCGGCCAAGGCTTTAAAGTTGCCAATCGTCGTCACCACCACCGCTCGCGTAGCATGTGGGGTCCAACATTTCCGGAACTCGTGGAGGCGCTGCCCGGCGTCCCAATCATCGACCGCTCGTCAGTCAACGCGTTCGACGATCCCAAGGTTGCCAAGGCGATCGCCGCAACCGGCCGCAATAAGCTGATCTTCGCGGGCATCTCTTTCGAAGTCTGCGCGGCCTTTCCCGCCATGGCCACCGTTGGCAAGGGCCTCAACGCCTATGTGGCTGTCCACGCCTCTGGAACTTTCAGCGAGACCAAACGACAGGTTGGTCTTCTGCGCATGCTGCAGGCCGGCGTGATCCTCTCCGACTACGCCACCTTGACGGTGGAAATCCTCCGGGACAACGCGCGGCCGGTGGCTGGGGCTGTGTACGGCGCAATCGACGTGCCCTCGGCCAAGCTCGTGGGGGCAGGTCGCGCAGGCCTACGGCAAGTAGATGGTACTTGAGAATCGCCCCTTACCAAGTCCGCTTCGCGTCGAATTGACTCCTTCTACAGGGCGTCGGGCAATGACCGCTGTTTGCGCATTCTTGCCGTTTTCGGGGCCGACCGAGAACGCGCGCTTAGCGGCATAGGCGTCCTTGAATCGTGCGTCCGGTTTGGAGAACCCACGCGGCCTCACTGACCAGCGATTATGGGCGCAGTTTGGCTGACCCGATCGTGGAAAAGAGCCCCCCGACGCTGAGGTCGAGGAGCTCGTCAGATGCTACACCTCCGTGCCTCAGCGAGGGCGAGCGCATCCTTTACGTCGACGCCCAGATAGCGAACCGTGCTCTCGATTTTCGTGTGGCCGAGCAGGATCTGAATGGCGCGAAGATTACCCGTGTGCCTGTACATGATGGACGCCTTGGTTCGGCGGAGTGAATGGGTGCCGTAGTCCTCCCGGCGCAGTCCGATCCTAGTGACCCATTCGTCGATGAGCCGGGCATATTGCCGAGTGCTGATATGATCGGGATGATCGACCCGGCTCGGGAAGGCGTAGTCGTCGAGAGTGCCTCCTCGACGTTCCAGCCAGGCGAATAGACTGCCGCGGGCGGGCTCGAGCAGCTCGAACTGAACGGGGCGGCCGGTTTTCTGTTGAACTACGATGGCTTGTGAGCGAACCCGGCCGCCGCTGACAAGGTTGCCGATCTTGATCTTGACGACGTCGCACCCGCGCAGCTTGCTGTCGATCGCGAGATCGAACATCGCACGGTCGCGTAACCGACGCTCCCGATCAAGCCAAAACCTGATGGCCCAGACTTGTTGGGGCTTCAACGCTCGTTTGGCTCCGAGCTTTGTACCCGCGTTCCACGGCCGCTGCTCTTTGGCGACCGGATCATACTCTGAATGTCCCATAGCCTTTCACCTCCTGGCCACCGTTGGCCAAGTGATGATCAGCGCCGCCGTGCTTAGGATGAAAATGGCTGCTGGCCGATGGCTGTCGGTCTGCTTTTGGGCACACAAGCGGGTGAAGCAGACGTCCAAACCGACGGTCCCCGGGACCTTCCGACCCAAAGCGGAGTAACAGACAGGACTGATAACCTTCCGCTCGGGCGCCAGGGAGCGATCTCCGGTTGAAAGCGTCCGTCGAGCCAACTGTGATTATCCCGTTTTCGCCTGTTAGCACAGCAAGCACTAGCAACGGAGTGTAGGTGTGAATTGTGGCTTCGTCATCGATCCATAAATATTGGGGCTCACTGGCCGAGGACAGTTGGCTGGCTTCGACGGAGGCAACCAACGATGGCGGCTTCGGACCTCATCTGTGTTGCAAAGACCATCGATATCGCAAGCGCCAGGCCGATGCCGAGGACGCAGGCCGGCCATCCGAAGGAGTCGAAGATTTGGCCGAGCACTGCGCTCCCGACCAGCCCGCCGCTGAAATAGCTGGCGAGATAGAGGCCGCTCGCCGCACCACGATTCGTCATCGCAACTCGTCCGACAAAGCCCGTTGCCGCGGCCTGCGCGAAGAATGTTCCGACGCCGACCAGCGTCAGTCCCGTCGCCACCAGCGCGAGGCTCGGCGCGATGAGGAGAGGGAGGCCGGCGAGAGCGACTGCAAGTCCACACCAGACCGTGATCCGCGACCCGAAGCGCCGCACGAAACCGCCCACAGCGGGCGTCGTGAACATCGAGGGTAGGAAGACGAAGTAGGCGAATCCGATCGCCATCATGCCGAGCCCGATCGGAGGCCGCGCGAGCACAAAATTGACGTAGGTGAAGGTCCCGATGAACGCGAAGAGGATGCAGAAGCCGATTGCGAAGCTGGAGATGAGCGGCAGGTAGCGCAGGTGATCGGCGAGCGCGCGAATCGATCTCTGAAGCGCGCGGGAGCGCCGTCCGCACCAGCGGCACCCGCTCAAGCGTCAGATAGACCATGACCGCGCTGCTCAGGTTCAGGATGGCGAACACGAGGAAATTCGTCGCGATCCCGAAATGGTCTGCGAGCGCGGCGGACATGAGCCTGCCAATAAAATTCGAGGCGACGTTTCCGGTGATATAAGCGGCGAAGGCCGAGGCCGCTTCCGCGCCCGTAAAATGCTCGCCGAGATAAGCGAGGGTCAGTGTAAAAGCGCCAGCCATGCAAAGACCCTGCGCGACCCGGAGACAAGTGAACGTCGTGAGGTCGGGCGCAATTGCCAGCAGCGATGTCGGGATGGCGAGAACCGCAAGGCAGGCGACGACGCCAAGCTTTCGGTCAATCCTCTGACTGAGGAGGGCTACGGCGAGACTCGACACAGCCATGCTAATCGTTGTCGCGTTGACCGCAAATCCCATCGCGGCCGGGGTGACCCGATAGGCGCGGGCGAGCGATGGTAGAATTGCCTGCGTCGCGAACAGATCGACAAGCGTCAGAAAAGCAATGAGCGCGACGATCGAGCTCCGCGCGCGGGCGGTGAGGGCCGCGTGCGCACGCGCCGGTATCATTGCCGCTGCTGAAAGTGTTTCGTGAGTCACTGGCCCTCTCCCTTAGACATCGCGCGGCTCTCTTCGGGAGAGAGCCGCCGGTGGCGAATGTAACGCTCACATGTTGTGATCGTTGGCGTCGTGCAGGAGATCGGCCGAGAGGAGCACGGCCGTCCCCTTGCCGGTGTTCTTCCACCAATGCGCGGTGACATGGGTCTCGCGCGCGACCTCGCCGCTCTTGTGGACGATCGGGACAGCGCAGTTGCTGGCGTATTCGGTGACCTCGCCGGTGACCACATAGATGATGGCCGGCCGATCGCCATGGCTATGCCAGGGCACCACTCCGCCGGGCTCGATGGTCAGCCGGCGCAGGCGCAGCATACGATTTTCGATCTTCGCGGGCTCCTGCGCTAGGTCGATAGCGGCGAGCACGTTGTCGGTGACTCCCTTGGCAGGCGTCGCGTTCGGCTTCGCTGCATCGGTGATAACTTTGTCCGGCGGGCATTGTCCGGCGAGTGCGGGAACGGCGGCGAGCACGGTCAAGCCTGCGATGGCCGCTAAGAGGACGTTTCGCATTTCATGATCTCCAAAATTTGAGCGCATGTTTCGGCGCGGGGTTTCGACGGGAACGAACATCACAGGGAATGAGCGCCTGCGGAAATATCCGCTCGCTCCCGAGTTCATAGCCGAGGGCTATGCGGCCAACGCGGCGGCGTTCGTGGGCGTGCACTCCGTCGACGGATCCGTCACGAAGGGCGATTCGAACCTGAAAGAACACATTCTGTCGGGGTCAGCGAACAACACCTCGCTTTCGCCGGTCGGCCAAAGCACCCGACGATCGATGGATGCCGCGATGGTAACAGTCGACAGGCTGCGGCCGCTGGCGACTAGCGCGGCGGCAAGGATCGAATAAGGCTTGGGCATGGCTACCTCCTTCGTTGGTGCCTCTCCTGGGCAATGCGCAGCAGCATCGCGAGCGGCGAACCAAGAAGGAAATATCGACTAGCTCTCCAGTCGATAGCGTCGCGCTATTTGACAGCGGTCTCGGGGCTGGTGTTGATCGTCATTGGGCGCAGCGGGGTCATGGCGGCGTTGAGTGAAGTTGTCGCGCCCGCCAGAACCTGGCCAGAGAATAAGCCGCGGCCTTTCCTTCAGGACGGAGATGGGTCATATCATCCAAGGTTTTGTCGTAACTATTACGTCCGAGGCCGCCCAAAACCTCTGACTTCCCCCTGCGTTGGGGACGAGCCACGGCTCGAAAAATCCGGCAGTGGCCGGCCGCGGTATCTGGCGCGGAAGAACAAGTCCTGGTGGTCCCGATGGAGATGCATCAGATCCGGTATTTCCTTGCCCTCTGCGAGGAGCTGAACTTCACGAGGGCCGCTGAGCAATGCAATGTCGCCCAGCCCTCGCTGACTTCGCGCCATCAGGCTTCTGGAGGAAGAGTTCGGCGGCGCCCTCGTCAATCGCGAGCGCGCTAACACCCACCTGACCGAGCTCGGACGGGTGATGAGGCCGCATCTGGCGGACGTCTATGCGCAGACGCAGCTAGCGCGCAGTGAAGCTCGAAAGCTCAAGACAGCGAAGCGCCTTACGCTGAGGCTTGGAGTTATGTGCACCATCGCGCCGGCGCCTCTGCTCGCTTTGATGGACGGTCTTGGGCGCCGCCATCCTGATCTCGATCTGGAAGTGGTCGACGCAACAGCGCGCGACCTGGAAGAGAGGCTCAAACGCGACGAACTCGAGGTCGCGATCTATTGCCGGCCCGATCATCCCGACGACCGCCTGCACTATCACAAGTTGTTCCGTGAGCGGATGATGATCGTGGTCTCCCCGACACATCCACTCGCCGGCCACGATCCGATCCGCTTCCAGGATCTCCAGAATCAGCGCTACCTCAACCGGATCAACTGCGAATTCAATGAAGGGCTGGCGTGGGAGCAATGTGGCGTCACCTGGCCCGCGGTTTTCCGCAGCGAGCGCGACGACTGGATCCTGGCGATGTGCGCAGCGGGAAAGGGATTCGGCTTTCTTCCCGAATTCTGCATCAACCATCCCGGAGTCGTTTCGCTGCCCGTCGTCGACCCGGAATTCTGGCGCGAGGTGAAGATCGTCACAGTGCGCGGACGGCAGCACTCCCCCGCGGTCGGCGCACTTGTGCGGGAAGCGATGCGTAACAACTGGGCGGGCGAGAAGGGCGCAGCCGCGCCAACGCATAGCGAGACCGTTGCGGATCCATAGCCACTCGGCATTTCCCTCTCCGGTAAGGCAAAGCCGATAGTTCCCATGCAGTTGTAGCACGGGAGCCGACCATGCCATCCCCGATCACCACTCTTTCACGGCCGCGCATCGTCATCGTTGGCGCCGGATTTGCGGGCCTCGTTGCCGCCAAGGGCCTTGCAAAGGCCGCGGTCGATGTCGTCGTCATCGACCGTCAGAACCACCGTTTGTTTCAGCCCCTGCTTTACCAGGTCGCGACCGCAGCTCTTTCGCCCGCCGACATCGCATCCCCGATCCGCCAGATTCTTGCCCGGCAGGCCAATACGCGTGTCGTGTTGGCGGAGGTCTCGGGGGTCGATCTCAATCGCCGGGTGGTCGTCGCCGGCGGTCGGTCCATCCCGTTCGACAAGTTAATCATCGCGACAGGCGCGCGGCACGCCTATTTCGGCCACGACGAATGGGAGGCCCATGCGCCCGGGCTGAAGCGAATAGATGATGCGCTCGCGCTGCTGAGTCGAATTCTGCTGGCCTTCGAGAAGGCCGAGGTAGAAGAGGACGAGGAGGAACGGCGCCGCTTGCTCACCTTCGTCATCGTCGGCGGGGGCCCGACAGGCATCGAGATGGCGGGTGCGATCGCGGACCTGGCGCGAAAGGCGCTGGCCGTCGAATTCCGGACCATCGACCCTGGGGAAGCGCGGATCGTCCTAGTCGAGGTAGGCCCCCGCCTGCTTCCCTCTTTCAGCGCGTCCTCATCGTTGGCCGCCGCGCGGGCTCTTGGAAAACTAGGGGTCGAAGTCCGGCTCGACTGCAGCGTGACCTCATGTGACGCTGATGGCGTGATCGCTGGCGCCGAGCGCATCGAGGCGCGCACCCTCGCTTGGGCGGCAGGCGTCATGGCCTCGAAGGCTGGAGACTGGCTGGACGCCAGAACGGACCGCGCCGGACGCGTCTTCGTCGGGGCCGATCTCACGGTTCCCTGCGATCCTGACGTGTTCGTCATTGGCGATGCGGCCAATGTCATGAGCCCGGAAGGCGCGCCACTGCCAGGCACAGCGCCGGTCGCCAAGCAGCAGGGGTCCTATGTCGCGCGGAAGATCCTTGCGGATCTGCGGGGCGAGGCAGCGACGCCGTTCCGCTATCGCGACTTCGGGTCGCTCGCCACAATCGGCCGCAATACGGCGATTGTGGAAATCGGGAGTCTGCGGCTGACGGGGTTCGCGGCATGGATCTTTTGGTGCGTCGCTCAGGTCTATTTCCTGATCGGCTTCCGCAACCGCTTCTCAGTCGCTCTCAATTGGGTCTGGAGCTACCTCACCCTCCAGCGTTCGGCGCGAACTCATCACCGGCTCCACGACTTGGCACGCCGAGGCGACCGCTCTTGCTTCCACAGACGTCGCCGCCGTCGCGCGAACCGTTAGGGACGCCGCGTGAGCCGCGCGCCGCGCCAGTCATAGCGCGCCTGCATCGATCCGGTAGGCAGCCGATATTTCCATAGGCCGTTCCGAGACCTCATCCTGCTTGCGTCGCAAATCGGACGCGATCGAACATACCAAGAGGAGAACCTCGCGATGAACATTGAAGTGATGGAGCGCCACTCCGCATCTGCTCGCGCGCTCGAGGGCAAGGTCGCGCTTGTCACCGGCTCCACAAGTGGAATCGGCCTTGGCGTCGCGCGAGCGCTCGCCGAATCCGGCGCGCTAATCATGCTCAACGGCTTCGGGACGCCCGAGGCGGTGGCCGCCGAGGTTGCGGCGATCGAGAGCGATTTTGGCGTCGCCGCGATCCACCTCGGCGCGGACATGGCGAAGCCCGGTGAGATCGCCGCTCTGATGGAGAAGGCGCTCGACGCCTTTGGCCGGCTCGACATCCTCGTCAACAACGCCGGTATCCAGCACGTCGCCAAGATCGACGAATTCCCGGTCGAAAAATGGGACGCGATCCTCGCCATCAATCTCTCATCGGCCTTCCACACGACGCGCCTCGCGCTGCCGATGATGCGACAGAACGGTTACGGGCGCATCGTCAACATCGCCTCCACCCATGCGCTGGTCGGCTCGCCCTTCAAGTCCGCCTATGTCGCGGCGAAGCATGGTCTTCTCGGGCTGACCAAAGTGACCGCCCTCGAAACCGCTGAAGACGGAATCACCTGTAACGCGATCTGCCCCGGCTCTGTCTACACGCCGCTCGTCGAAGCGCAGATCGAAGGGCAGGCCAAGGCGCACGGGATTCCGCGCGATCAGGTCGTCCGTGACGTTCTCCTCGCGCAACAGCCGAACAAGCGCTTCGCCTCGGTGGGGGAGATCGGCGCGCTCACCACGTTCCTCGCCACCGAGGCGGCCGCATCGATCACCGGCGCCGGCGCGCCCAAAGTCGGTGATCCGCTCCCGTCCTTCTATCTCCCGGATGAGAAGGGACGGATTGTCGCGTTGCCGGAGATGACCGCCAAGGGTCCGCTGGCCGTGGTCGTCCACCGTGGACACTGGTGTCCTTATTGCCGCATCAACACCCGATCCCTCGCAGAGGCGCTGCCGCGGATCGAGGACGCGGGCGGTCAGGTGGTTGCGATCGTTCCCGACCGGCAACGGTACGCTGACCAGATCCGCGAGGAGGCGAAGGGACTGTTTCCAATCTTGGTTGACATGGACAACGGCTACGCGATGTCGCTGAACCTCGTCTTCTGGGTCGGCGATGAGATGCGCCGGTTCATGTCGGAAGCCGGCGTCAACCTTAGCGAATATCAGGGAAACGAATCGTGGATGGTTCCCGTGCCGGCGACCTTCGTGGTGGGAGTGGATGGCGTGGTCAGGGAACGCTTTGTCGATCCCGACTACCGCAAGCGCATGACCGTCGGGACCATGCTGGCGGCCTTGCGCGAGTGATTACGCGAGTGCCGCATCCCAATCGGCGGCGCGCAGAAGGTTGATCAGCATCGTGGCCGCAGCGGAACGCTGCCGACCGGCGGCGCCGAATGCGCTGACCGTCCGCCTCAGATCGCAACCCTCGATTGGCGTCGCCACAAGCGATTCCGACCGCGGGAAGCTGCTGGGACATATCGCGACGCCCATGCCGGCGCCGACAAACGCCGCCATATCGGCGTCCGACCAGGCGTCATGGCGTCTTTTGCTAGGCGCCAAGGCGGCGAGCACGTCGCCGTGTTCCGCGTGCCGGGGTAGCACGATTCGCTCCTCGCGAATGTCCTCAAGGCCAACGCCCGCGCTGTTCGCCAGTCGGTGCTCGCGGGCCGAGATGAGCAGGAATCCCTCATCGAAGAGTGGAAACTGCTCGAGCCACGGCTGCGCCTCCAAAATGCTCGCCGCGGAGATGGCGACCTCGACCTCTCCGGTTTTGAGGAGGTCGAGCGTCCCGGTGGCGTCTTCACGACGCACCACGAGCTCGAGCCCAACGAAAGGCCTCGTCGCTTCCCGGAGCGCGGCTAGAACGAGCTCGACGCCAATCGTAGGTGACAGCGCAACGCGGAGCGCGAGCGCCCCACCTTTCCCTATTCTGGCGGCGAGCGCCTGCGCCGCAGCGGCGCTCTCAAAGCATCGGGTCAGGATCCGCAGCATGCGATGGCCGAGTTCGGTGGGCCGCTCACGACGGAAGAGCTCGCCGCCAAGCTCGCCCTCAAGCTGCTTGATCGCGCGGGACAGCGAAGGCTGCGCGACGCCGCACTCTCCCGCCGCGCGGGTGAAATTCAGGGCCCGCGCGACGGAAAGGAAGTATCGGACCTGATACATCTCCATCGAGACACTTCCTGAGGCATAAGATTCAGCTGGCGTTGGGTCTTCCCTCGCGCCCTTGGGCAATCACGGCGACGGCAAGCGAGAGCGCAAACTTTGCGCTTAGTCAAGCTGGCGAGGACGGGGCGCGCCCGGGGCCGGGTTGCAGGATTCGCGGCGCTGACCGAATGGGATCTGTCCCACATAGTTACGGGACATCATTTCAATAGGCAATCGGCAGTTCCCGAATCTGAACGGCAGTCTAGTCTTGGCTGCAACTCGATGCGCGGCCTCAAAGGCCATTCGGCCTTCAAAACCGACGCACACGATGAGGAGAGCCAGGCCATGGGCGCTTTGCCTTCACCCCTCGATTTTGACGGTGCACTGTTGCTTCTTCGCTCGGCGCCGCTTCTGCGACCGCAAGCGAGCGCCGGACGCGAATCCGAAGAGCGGGAACTCTCAACCCTGATGCGCGCAGCTCAGAGTGGAGACCGCACCGCCTACGCGCGGCTCGTGCGAAAGACCATGCCCCTGCTGCAGCGCGTGCTGCGGATCCGATATGGATTCCTCCAGGCTGCCGATCGCGATGATCTCATGCAGGACGTCTTCCTATCCTTGCATCGGGCGATGGCGACCTACGATTCACAGCGTGAGTTCGTTCCGTGGCTGATGGCGATTATGCGCAACAAGGTAGTCGATCGGGCGCGGCAGTCCGCTCGATCGAGCGCGAACGAAATCCTGGTCGACGACTGGGTTGAGGTCGGCATCGCCGAACCGTCCACCTCCTACGTGGAGCAATACGGCGATTCGCGAGTCCTGAGAGAAGCGATCAGCTGCCTTTCGCCACGCCATCGAAAGGCAATTGAATTGTTCAAGCTGCGCGAACTCACCTCGAAAGAGGCCGCTCAAGTGATCGGAACAAGCCCCGGCGCGCTCAGAGTCTCGATACATCGGGCGATGAAGACGCTGCGCGCTTCGCTCACCGTCGACGCCGAGGCGACAATCGCGCCGCGGCCGGCGGGTGACGCGGAACGGCGCGCCGTTCGCTGCAAAGCGCAAGCTCGTCACGCATAGCCGGGGGCTATGAGGTCGGAAGTCAACCGATATTTCACATGAAGGATGAAAATCGCCATCCTCGTGTCAGCCGGGGAGATTCCGGCCCAACTTCTGAGAAGAGAGGGCGCCATGAACCGTCGCAATGTAGTCAAAGCTATCGCCTCTTCTTTCGCGGGCCTCAGCATTGCGACCGACGTGGCACGACCCGCGGCTCCTGAACAAGACGGCATCCTCTCCGTCAGGAGCGCTTATGGGTTCGACGAGACCGTCGAGCGCCTCAAAGCCGACATCGCCGCCAAGAAGATCATGCTTTTCGACGTCATCGATCAGGCCAAGCTCGCTTCCGGCGCCGGGATCGAACTCGGTCCGTCGACGCTGATCGTCTTCGGCAATCCGCCGCTCGGGGTTCAATTCCTGACCTCGAAACCCGCAGCGGGCCTCGACTGGCCCGTCCGCCTGTTGGTGACCGAAGACACGCAGGGGCAGGTGCTGGCGATGTACACAGATTTTGCCTGGATCGCGCGGAGGCACGGCATCGAAAATCGCGGTGCGCAGTTTAAGATGGCTTCCGATGTAGTTGCCTCGATCGCGGCCAGCGTCGCATCAAAATAGCGCCGTGTCCCAGCAAAGTCTCTCCACCGCCGGAAGCGCGTCGAATAGTTCGTTCCAATGGTCAGCAGCCTTGACGTCCGTCGCTCTGCAACGCCTAGCTTAGTCTCCAGCCATTGGCGACAAACGCATGCTTTCGGGAAGAAAGTACGCGGACAGTGGTGGTCTGTGGGAGACCGCAATCCTCCGATTCTGTCGAAAAACTCCGGTTGATCGAAGCGACCGGCGCTGATTCCGTTCTCCCGGGGAACCGGAGATTCGCCGCGAGTGATGAAGGAGGCGCCGTTTACGAAAAGCGGACTATTACATGGCACATCATTTGCGCGGACTCGGCGTACCAACTTCGACCAATGTCCAACAATGCCCTGTCGCGCCCACGCCAGTCGATCTCGCACGTCGCCTAAACGTCTGCTTTAGAGCCGCGCCGGACAGCGGCCGGACGTCCTTGTCGGGCGCAGGCTGTGTGAAAAGGTTGGTTGGGTTAGAATCCTGAAGGATTGAGTCGGGGTTCTTGATGAAGCGCTTTGTCGAGGGTGAGGACCGAACGCAAGGCGTTTTGCTCCCCGAGTTCGTTGACGACTACGTAGCTGAAGACAATCCGGTGCGGGCGATCGACGTCTTCGTCGACGAGCTGGATTTGCGGGGGCTGGGGTTTGAGGGCGTGGTGGCGGAACCGACGGGCCGTCCGGCCTACCATCCCGCGACGATGCTGAAGATCTACGTCTACGGCTACGTCAACCAGATCCAGTCGAGCCGACGTTTGGAGCGCGAAACGGCGCGCAACGTCGAGATGATGTGGCTGACGGGCCGGCTGGCGCCGGATTTCAAGACGATCGCCGATTTTCGCAAGGACAACGGCCCGGCGATCCGCTCCGCTTGCCGGCAATTCGTCGCGCTGTGTCGAAGCCTGAACCTCTTCGTCCACGCGATGGTGGCGATCGACGGAAGCCGGTTCAAGGCCGTCAACTCCCGCGACAGATCGTTCTCGCGCGGCTCGATTGAGCGCCGCATCGAGCAGGTCGAGGCGAGCATCGAGCGCTATCTGTCGGCGCTGGAGACGGCGGACCGTCAGGAAGGCGAGGTGGCTGAAGCCAAGTCGGCGCGGCTGAAGGACAAGATCGCCTCATTGCGAGAGCAGATGCGCAGGTACAAGGCGCTGGAAGCCGCCGTGCGCGCCGCGCCGGACAAGCAGATTTCGCTGACTGACCCCGACGCGCGATCCATGGCGACGAGCGGCAAGGACACGGGGCTGGTCGGCTACAATGTGCAGGCCGTGGTCGATGCGCAGCATCACCTGATCGTTGCGCACGAGGTCACCAATATCGGCAACGATCGCAGCCAGCTGTCAACGATGGCCAAGCAGGCGCAAGAAGCGACGGGCGTGCGCGAACTGACGGCGATCGCCGATCGCGGCTACTTCAAAGGCGAAGAGATTCTGGCCTGCGAGGCGACGGGCGTGACGCCGCTCGTTCCGAAGCCGCTGACCTCAGGCGCCAAGGCGGACGGCCGGTTCGGCAAGCAGGATTTCGTCTACGACGCGGGCGAAGACGTCTATCGTTGTCCTGCCGGCGAGAAGCTGACCTGGCGATATTGGAATGTCGAGGCGGGGCGAAAGCTGCATAACTACTGGACGACGAAATGCGCCGGCTGCGCGCTGAAATCGAAGTGCACGCCGGCAAAGGAGCGGCGCGTCAAGCGCTGGGAGCACGAAGCCGTGCTCGACGCGATGCAGGAGCGGTTAGACCGTGCGCCCAAGACCATGCGCATCCGACGCCAGACCGCAGAACATCCATTCGGAACCATCAAAGCGTGGATGGGCGCGACCCACTTCAGGCTGCGCACCCTCGAAAAGGTCAGCGCGGAGATGAGCCTTCACGTTCTCGCCTACAATCTGAAGCGGATGATCGCAATCCTCGGGGTGCAGCCGCTCATCCAGGCGATGAGGGGCGCCTGAGCCCCTCTCCGTATGAAAATATAAACCGCCAGCAAACCCAACCGCGCTTCCTGCGCTCCCGCATAGGCTCTTGAACATCGCCTTTTCGCACGGCCTCGGCGGAGAGCGGACCTCCTTGCTCGCTGACCGTCAGCATCAGTTGGACGGACGAGCTCCCGCAACTGGCCCGACGGGATCCGGTTGACTGCGCTCGCGACGCAAAGTCAAGTCTAGAAGGTATATCTCAGGCCCGCAGAGACCTGGTTGCTCCAGGCTTGCGGGCGGGCTTCCCCACGCCAGGAGAGGAAGACGTTGACTGGTTTGCTGACCCTCGCCTCGAAGTAAGCTTCGGCAAAGCCGCCGTTGCGGCCTGAGGGCGCGGAGCGCGCGGGGGTGGGCAGGCCGAAGAGGTCTGCGGCGAGGGTCACGTAGGGATTGTCGTTGTAGAGCCAGCCGCCCGTGAGCCGGGCGGAGAGCGTCGTTCCGCCGGCTGTCCAGGTTCTGTTGAATGCGGGACCCAACGTCCTTTGCAGCTGACTGAGCGATTGGCTTGGAACGTTGAGCTGAACGCCCCCGGCCGAGGTCGCGCCCACACCGCTCAAGTTCATTTGCGTGTAAGCGAGCGTCGCCGTTGGGCTCACATCGAAGCCGTTCAGGTTGAAGGCATAGGCGAGCACGCCGCCGGCGAGGAAGCTCGAAGCGCCGCCGGTCTCGCTGGCGCTGGCGCCGCCGAGGAGACCGAAGTCATGGCGGTTGTTGAAGAAGTCGCGCGCAAAGCCGCCATAGGCCGCCGCCGTGATCGGACCCCAATCCTGCCGGCCATAGGCGGCGAGAGCATAGACGTCGCCGCCCGAAGCGTTCAGGCTTGAATCCGCGTGCGCCGCCGCAACCGCCGCCCCGATCGTGCGTCCGCCGCCAATCGGACTTTCGAGACCCCCGACCAGGCCGCCGACCGTGGCGCTCGCGCCGGGAATGCTGCCGGACGAGGCGTTCCCGAAATGCTGCACGAAGGGCAGACCCCATAAGCGGCCGCCGTCAAGTCCAAGCGCAGCGTTCGCGGGCCCGGCGTCGGCCGAGGCGTTGGCGGGCATGCCGACAAAGGAAGCCGTGAGATTGCGGCCCGATCCGTCGAGCCCGATCGAGGGAAGCGTCGGCGCCGGCGCGGACAAATCGCTCAAAAGGTGGCTCTGCAGGGCCGTGTGAATCGCCTGGACCGCGTCCAGCTCGGTCATCGCGGTCGTCGCCTCGCTCTGAGCCGAGAGCCCAGTCATGGCCTGCCCTAGCTCAGGCCCGTCGAACCCGTAGAGCGTATCGTAGAGGCCCTGCAGCGTTGGGTTTGCCGCGGTTTGCCCTGGGGCGGGACGCAAGAGGTCGAGCGTCGCCCCGACGCTCGCCTGGTTGAAGCTCCAACTCCCGGCGCCGGAGGGCTGAGCCGAGAAGAAGGTCGGCGTGACGGCGAGGGCCACCGCGTTGGGCCCATAGATTGCATCGAGCCTCAGCGTTGACGGCAGCCCGTCGCCCGCCTGCGCGATGCCCAAAAACTGCCCTGCGACGCCGCCGGTCGCGCTCACGATGCCGAACTGCTCGCCGAGCGTCGGAGTGAAGTTGTTGTCGCCGCCCGAAATGCCGCGAAAGGTCGGAGCGAGCGTCCCGCCGAGCGCGAGGCTGGCGCCGTTGACCACGACGCGGCCGAATGAGCCGGCGCCGCCTGCGGTCGATGTCCCATCCACCGAGATCGCGAGCGTGCTTCCTGGCTGAAGCGTGACCGGAGCAGTGAATGTCAGCGTCCCTGGCGCATCGCCCGGCTGAAGGATCCCGGCGACCGTCGTCCGCGCGCCGATCACGCCGTTCCCGCTCAACGTCCCGCTGGGATTGACCACGATCGAGGTCCCGGAAAGCGATCCATCGACCTGAAACGTTCCCTCCGCCACGACGACGTTCTTAAGCCAGGCCAAGTCCTCGAGCGCGAGCGCGCCGGCCCCCGCCTTGGTCAGCATTCCCTGAGCCAGCCAGAGGCCGTTTCCGGTGAGCGCGTTGGAGCCTGTGTCGATTGTCGCGCCGTCGGCCCCAATCGCAACCGTCCGTGCGGTCGCGAACGAGCTGGTCGCGCGCAGGGTCGCGGCGTCGATCCCGATCTCGCCCATTGGATCGCCGAGCGCCGCGTCCGCGCCGACCGCGAGCGCGCCAGCCTGGATGAAGGCGCCGCCCCGATAGCTGTTTACCCCCGTCAGGGTCAGCGTCGCCGGCCCGATCTTGTCAAGCGCGCCAGGACCGGAGATCGGCCCCGAAAGCGTCGCATTCGCCTCCGCGTCGAACACGCCCGTCGTCTGCAGGGCGATCGATCGGGCCGAGGAAAGAGGCGCGTCGAACTCAAGCGCGCCCACCCCCGCAGAGGCTGGCGGAGACCGTGCAATTGGCGAAGGTTATTCCGGCCCGCGGCGCGCCGAGATTGGCGTCTGACGTGATCGCCGTCACGCCGCCCTCGATATAAGTCCCGCCGCTATAGCTTGCGTTCCCGCTCAGGGTCAGGCGCCCGGAGCCGAACTTGTAGAGCGGCCGGCTGAAAGCCGAACCGTCGGCCGCGGTTCCGTCGGTCAATAAAGCCGGACTGGGACGCGAGTCGTTGCCGGCAAGCCCGAACCAGAGTTGCGTCGCGCTAGCGAAATGACTGGTGACGTCATTGAGCTCCCACACCCCCCGGCCAAAAGAGGCGGCGACCAGCGTATCGATCGTGGGATAGTACTCAAGGTCCTGGATCGCCACGTTCGGCAGCCCGGGCGCAAGATTGATCCAGTTGTAGCTCGAGGAACTCGCCGGATTGGTGGGAAAAGGATTCCCCGTTGCGATGATGTTCCCGGGCGCGCTGCCGTTGAGCACGCTCTGAGGGCTCTCGATCCCGCCAACAAGGAGAGCCTTCACGCCGTTGTTCGGCCCGCCCGCGTCGTCTGCTATATAGCCAAGGCTGGTCGGGTACTGGAAGCCGTTCGGCAACGCCGCGCTGGGCGCAAGGGTCGAGAAGCTCGCCCCCATCGTGTTCGTCGCATAGACGTTGTTCGTGTCGGCGATGAAGAAGTTCTTCTCGGTCGCCGGATCGAACAGGACGCTGACCGGATTGCCGGGGTTCCCGCCGTTCAGGCCGGAATAGGTTGCGAGCAGATTGGTCGCGGCGTCGACTTTCGGGTTGTTCTGATATTGCTGCTCGGTCCTCAGATAGACGCCATAGGTTCCGTACTGGGAGACGAGGTTCTGGGGCAGGGGGCCGCCGGCGAGGATCGCATCCGGAGCGTCCTGAGTTCCATAGGCGATCTTCTGCGCCCATGCGTCGGTGTTGAACAGATTTTGGCTCGAAATGTCGGCCACTGCGATCGTGCAGGTCACGGTCTGGCTCGAGCAATTCTGGTTGCTCGAGTTCCCGGCGTCGGGCGTGCCCGGGTCGGTCCAGGTGTAGAGGCGGGACGAGCGAAACAGAAGCTTGGAGGGATCGACCGCGTTGACGGCGACGACGATGCCGTTGGCGTACTCGCCGCTATCCAAATTCGCTTGATAGTCGTAATAGTTCGCCAGTCCCGTCGGTGTCTGGATGTCGATGTCGAACAGCGTAGGCGGCGACGCGGGCGAAAGCGGCTGGTTGGCGAAAACTCTTGCGAGCTGGGGCGCGTCGGCGGTGGCGTAGAAGATCGACGGCCCGCCGGTATGGTCGTTGACCCTCACTGTAAACCCGTCGCCGTCGAGAACGTTGCCCCAGGCGGCGTTCTGGCCGAGAGACGCTGGGCTCTTCCTCGGTCGCGACAATCCCGCCCCGTTGTCCTGAGCGGCGAAAGCGAGACGGCCGGTGTTGGGGTCCATGACGGCGGAATAGGTCTCGATCGCACGTATCGGCGACCCGTCGGCCGCCGAACCGCCGAACGGGCGCCATGTCCCCTGCCCTTCAGGATCGGTGAGCGCATAAAGGCCCCCGTCATCCGCCGCAATCAAGCCGCCGTTCGAGTCAAAAGCCAGCGAACGCGTGTCCGGATGCGGGGATTGGCTTGCGCCTGGAAAGCTGATTGGTGTGAAGGTCGCGGAGTTGCTGGCTGCGTCGTAATTGATGCGCACGATCGTCGCGATCTCGTTGTCCGGCGCGAGACCGGGCAGCGAAAAATCAAACAAGCCGCTGCCCGCGATATAGGCGACGCCCTGCTGGATGGGGTCCGCGATCAGCGCGAAGTGATTCTCGCCCTGAGGATTGCCCTCAAGAGTGCAGCCGGGAAGCACGCAATCGCCGCCCGAAGAGATGACCCTGGGCTCGCCGAGATTGTACCACGTCGGCACCTTGGAGCTCGGCATGAAGCTCGGCGTGTAGAAGACGCCAATCTCTTCAGATCCGTTTGATGGCGGCGGCGCGACGACGCCGACGAAGAGCGACCCGTTCGCTCCTGGCGCCGCCTTGATGTTGAGATCGTCCTTTCCGGCGAAAGAAACCGGATAAAGGCCCGTCGAGTTCGAGGCTTTTATTAGCGGCGTTGTGTTGTCGAGCACGCTCCGCCAGGACGCGCCTTGGTCGAGGCTGAAGAGCACCGCACTTGCGTTATGGTTGGCGTAGCCGTTCCTTGCGGCGACGAGCACGGTCTGATTGCTGACGCTCGTCGCGACCAGACTTGAGACTTCCGTATTGAAGCCCGGAACGAGCGCAAACGTCTGCCCGCCGTCGGTGCTCCGGTAAAGACCTCCAGAGTTGAAAAAAGAGGCCGAACCCCAAGAGCTTCCTGCGCCGACGAGCACCGTCTGTCCGTCGACCCAAAGGTCTTTCACGCTCGCGGGCGTGGGGTCTGTCAACTGCTGCCCATTGAATGCGATATAAAGATTTTGAATCCCCGTCGGGGTCCACGATGTCCAGGTGCCGCCGCCGTCAGTTGATTTCAAAAGCGTGGTCGCGGGACTGAAAGTTGGCAGGCCTGCACTATATGCGCCGATCTGGAGCGCGGGCTGGCCATCCGTCGTCGGCGTCCAAGTCGCGCCGCCGTTCGTAGTTTTCCAGACACCCCCCGATACGGTCGCCGCCCAGTAGGTCAAGGGATCCGTCGGACTCTGCAGGATCACGTTTGCGGCGCCGTAGACCCGGTCCCCCGACGTCATTCCGGTGACCAAAGTGTTGCTGTTAAGATTGTTCGGCGCGCTGGGAACTGTGCTGAGTGACGTGGACGGTCCCGCCTCCGCGAATTGCGCCGAGGCCGATTGAGACAGACCAACGGCGGCGATCAAAGCGCAGAGGCTCGCGGCCGCTCCTAACCGTTTGTGGGAGGGGCGCGATAGGGCGACCGACCGAAATGTCATTATTATGTCCCCCGTCCGCAGAGAAGCTTTCAACCCCTCTGCCGAGGAGTCAATGAACCAAAAAGTTGGGGAAGACGACACTGGACCACCGGAACGATCGCACGGGGAGATCTGGACTGAATGTCCTGTCCCAAATGCTGGAGCCAGAAGATGGCGCATTCCTCCTTGGTCGGAACTCTTCACGAAGGTCGGCTAGGGTCGATTTGGCCGGTTCGTCAGGTGGTCCAGAAAAGTTCGCTATTGCGCATTGCCATCGTCCGCGGGCTCGGCTTCCGGTCACCACAATCCATACGAGGCGGTCACAGGGATCTTCGATCGTACGTCCGGTTTGGAGAAGCCGCCCGACCTCACTGAATGGCGACCATGGGCGCAAATCGGTCATAGAACGGATGGTTCTTACAGGACCGCTTCCCGCGCCAAAGCGGTCGCAGAGGGCGATTAGGTTTTGACTCTGGAGGCTTGGAGCGCGCCGAGGGGCTGACGCCGGCGGTTCGGGCCGATTGGGAGCCTCCGGCCCGGCGACAGGCGCGCCCTTGATCGCCGTCGCCTTCGCCCTGGCGTGATCGACGAGAACGCCGGCGGCGCGTTTCAATTGCTCGTCGGCCGTCTGCATCAGCGCCATGAGGGCGTCGCGCTGCTGCTCAAAAGCCTGGCGCAGAAGCCCTGCCTGATAGGAGGCTTTCATCTCCGGCGAAACGGCTCGTGGGGTCCTGGGCCGCTGCGGTGATCGAAAGACACTATTGGCTCCTTGAAGGAGTTGCCGCTCAGGTTGATAGCGGACACGAGGAGTCAGGGCGGGGCTCTGTCCGCCGATCTGGCCGAGGCGAGATTGCTGCGGCCGTGATCCGAGAGTCAGTGCCAGCCGCACGAACAGGAAGGGCGGCGCGCGAGGAAACGAGGCCGCAGAGAGCGTCAAGGGCGGGCCATCTTGCGCTCTGCTAGGAGGATTGGCGGCGACGTGCTAGAAGCCGGTCTACGGCCTACCTAAGCCCATATCAGCCGCATTCGATTTGGAGGGCTCGATCTCCCGGCTTAGCGCGCCAGAATTCTGGGATCGTCGCCGTCGGGCCGCTTCCCGCCCGCCGCGCGGGCGAACCTGCACCAAAGGTGCATTGGTCCATCTAGCTGTTTTTCGAGCCTTCCGAGTGACCCTGATCTGACCCGGGAGTGACCTGGGTCAGACCATGTGCTGACCCGAATGTGACATCCGAGAGGTGTGGCGGCAGACGCGTTTGAGGAAATCGGATCAAGGCGCGCGTTTGGGATTAGCTGTTCGCGCGGGTCGTCGCTCTGATGGGTCGGTCGAAAGGAACTGACCCATGACAACGAATGCGGCAATTCACATTGAGACGGCGCCGGCGCGCCGGCGGTTGATCCTGGCCCTGGGTCGAGGCAAGTCTGGGAAGACCATCTGGGCGCGTTGGTTGACGGAGGCTGTGCGCGCCAGGGGCATAAATCCGGTGGTGGCGGACGCCGATACCGATGGGACCGGCTTATGCCGCTACGAAGAAAGCGCGCTGCGACTGTGCCGCCACGATGGGATGGAACAGTGGTGGTGGGATGCCGTCCTCGCGGATAGCGAAGACCGCAGCATCCGTTCCGTCGTGGTCGACTGCAGTCGCAATCCCGGATTGATCCACCGGGTCGATCCGGAAGGGACCGATTTTCGCGATCGATATGCGGAGATCGGCTTCGACGTCACCAAGGTGTGCTTCTTTGCGCCGGATACAGGCGACGCCGATGCGTTCGTCAGCAATGGCGCGCGGGTAACGGCGACAGACACGTTACTGGTGTTGAATGAGGGCGCGCCCGGAGAGCGGGGCAGCCGTCAGTTCGATAGCGTCCTCGCCCACCCCGCTGTGCGCGATGCGATCGACCATGGGCGCGTGTGACGCGCATGCCCACCCGTCGATCGGATCTCGCGGCGGACCGCGAGATCGCAAGTCTGATCGGGCTCTCGAAAATAGGGGTCGCGGGCCAAGGTTCTGTGCGTCAAGTTCTGCAAATGGCGGTCATGGATGGCGGTCATGCGGCTTGGCGGAGTTGGGTTTTCTTGTGCTCTTTGAGATCGTTCATGTTGAGGTAGCGGTGGGCCTCGAGCCAGTTCTCATGGGTTTCGACGACCAGGGAGCGAATAAGGCGGCAGCAGGCGTTTGAATTGGGGAAGATGCGCACGACGTAGGTTCGCCGCCTGATCTCCTCGTTGAAGCGTTCGAGCATGTTGGTGCTCTTGGATGCTTATGGTGCTGGCGCGGCAAGCGGTAGAAGGTGAGCGTCTCCTCGATGGTCTCTTCGACCCAACTGACGAGTTTGGGGTAGCGGCTTCCCCATTTGGCGATCCATGCGGCGAGATCCTGGCGAGCCTCCTCGATTGAACGCCTGTCGTAGAGCCAGCGCAATTCCTGCAGGCAATCGTCGTCGGCCTTGCGCGGCAGATGGTCGAGGGCGTTGCGGAGGAAGTGGACGTAGCATCGCTGGAAGGCGGCCTCGGGCAGGACCTCGCGGATGGTTGAGCGAAGGCCTGCGTGATCGTCGGCGACGACAAACTCAACGCCGGCAAGGCCGCGCCGACGCAGGCCGAGAAGGAAGTCTTTCCACGACGAGCGGCTTTCCCGGTTGGCCATTTCGACGGCCAGAATCTGGCGGCGTCCGTCCCAGTCGATTCCAATAGCGATCAGCACCGCCTGGCTCATGACCACGCCGCCATCGCGCACCTTCTCATAGCGCGCGTCAAGGATGAGGTAAGGAAAGGGCTCGGCGAGGGGGCGGTTGGCAAAGGCGTCGAGGCTCTCGTCCAGGCGCTTGTTGATGGCGGAGATGGCCGAGGCCGAGAAGGAATGGCCGCACAGCTCCTCGGTGATCGCCTTCACCTTGCGGGTCGAGACCCCCTGCACATACATCTCGGCCAGGGTCGCCACCAAGGCCTGCTCGGAGCGCTGGTAGCGTTCGAAGAGCTCGGTCGAGAACCGGCCGTCGCGATCCTGCGGCACGCGCGGCTCGAGCTTGCCGACGCGGGTGACGAGGGTGCGCGTGTAAGAGCCGGAGCGATAGCCGAGCCGGGCGGCCGTACGCTCGCCCTTCTCGGCCCCGAGCGCGTCGGTCATCTCGGCTTCCAGCATCTCCTGCATCACCGCGCGAACGATCTCGCGCAGCCCATCCGGGCTCTTCGAAAATCGCTCGTTGACGGCGGCGATCGTTGGCTTAGCTTCACTCTTGGTCATGGCGGAGGTTCTCCCAGGAGAATCAGGTGACTGGACATCGCCAGCCTGCCATGACCGCCTCTCGCCTTCAGCGATTTTGCAGAACCTTCAGCACGCTACTTCCAATCTGCTGTGACCCCGGGTTTTTCCTCCAGGTGAAGCTAGAAGTCCGGTTTGAGGTTGGTCCGCTCCCGATTGTTGGACCGCCGCGTCGCGCGGCTCCTGATCATCGACGCCGATGCGGCACTTGACGGTGACCGGAAGGCCCGTCGCCGCGACCGTGGCGCCGACACATTCGGCGACCAGCGCCGGCTCTGCACCCGATCGGAGGGACAGCCGCAATTGAGGTTGATCTCGTCGTATCCGAAATCGGCGCCGATGCCGCGCCCTCCGCGAGACGCGCGGGATGGGAACCGCCGAACTGAAGCGCGACTGGATGCTCGGCCGGATCGAAGCCGATCAGCCGCTCGCGCGCCGAACACGACCGCGTCCGCCGTCCCCATCTCGGTGTAGAGGCGCGCGCCGCGACAGCAGACGGTGGAAGGCGCGGCACCGCCTGTCCGTCCAGTTCACCATCGGCGCGACGGCAAATCTAAACATTGATTACTAGACTCCATTTTTCTACAATCTCAGCTTGCTGAGTCGCGCCGCGCGAGCACTCTTTTCTACGCTGTGATGTGACCCCTTTCGCGGCAGTGCAAAGCCTCACGGCGTACGGTGGACAAACGTCGAGGGTCCCAGCATAGCCGGCCTCAGATTGCCAGCCGGAAAGGAAGGCTCGCCGCCGGCGCGCTTCCTTGCGCCGTTGCCGAGCGTGAGGCCGTGGGTCGAACCGGCCGCCGTCCCGAACGGCACATGGCGGAGGCCGATTGCCTGTCAAACGGTTTCGAATACTTCCGCAGTCATTGACCCCATGATCCCGTTCGGTTCCCGTCAATTCTCTTTGCGGTCAGGGCTGGGCTGGTTTGGACTACGCGAAAAACGTAATGTAGGGTCCCCCTTCCGCTAGTCTTTGTACATACAGCGCTAATTCACGCATATGGTAGTCGCCCCATCCGCGCCTTCGGCGGCGAAAGCCTTCGCGACGGCCGCGCCGATGCCACGACTCCCGCCGGTGATGAGGCCTTCCTATTCTCCAGCCGTCTTGCCAATGTTCAACCGTCCATTCCATGCATCGAGGTGAGCTAGCCTTGCGAGCGCCTCGCAAAAAGTAAGTGGCTCTCGAGTACACAGGCGAGCGTGGCAGCATGACCCAGGTCATGCGCCCCGTTTGAACTCATAAACTGCGCGAACGTGAGGGTTCGACCCGACTGCTGTCGATGCCGACATACTCGCCGGCGATGACGGTGAAGCACCTAAAAGCCAGCGTGGCGTTCGATAAAGAGCTCGGGCAGGATTCCAGGGACTCCGAAACTTTCGAGGTCGCCAGCGATGGCTCCGGTCTTTCGGCGTGGGCAGCTGTTCAGCAGCGACGCCACCAAGGCTTGAGCCTTTGCACCGCCGGCTTTCGCAAGCAGGCGGCCGGTTGTTAGCCCGACGTCTCCACATTAACGTCGCCAGGATGGATGCGTCTGGCCCTTGCGACGACGTGAAAAAATCGGCAGGGCGCGGGTGTCTCGCGACCAACGTAGCGCCGAGATCGCAGATGTCCGACGCCGCCGCGTCTAATGTCGCATTTATGCGGCGCTAGCTCGTAGGATCGTATTTGCGCTGATGTAAGACGCGGGTTTTACGCTGGGGCTATGGGGTCGAGAACCGAGCCTCACCCCCTGGAGGAGCAGATCGTCTTCCTGCACGCTACTCCGACGGTATCCTCAATAACCTGCTGCTGTTACGGCGCTGGAGGCTTTGCGGCTCTCTTGAGCGCTAGGACGTGCACCGGATTAGTCGCGCAGGCTATTATCAAGCTTTCGGACGAGGGCGGCCAATCGCTCGGCAAAGAGCGATCGTCTCAAAAGGGCGGATTGTGACCGTTCGCCGAACGGCAGGCACGGGCGGAATAGCGGGCGTGCAAAGGCCGCCAAGGAAGGCATGGTCTGACCGTGGCTGTCGAAACCGAGAGGCCTCCCCGCTGTGGTACGGCTCGCCGGTCGAAGCACCGAATGTTCGGCGTCAGAATTCCTTCGCCCCATCGAGGTCGTGGGTCGACAGCGCCCCATGCGCAATTCGCATCAGCCAACTCTTTTCAGGTCCGCGGAGCCGTGACAGTTCGCGCGCTCAACACGACCGCGCTGACGAGGGCAGCCAACAGCCAAAACGCGACTGGAAGCCCCACCGATTTTGCAACGAGGCCGATCGCAGCCGGACCGACGAGAACGCCCGCGTATCCGGCAGTCGTGATTGCTGCGATGGCGAGGCCGGCTGGCATCGCACGCTGCGCGCCAACGCCACGGAACAGCACCGGCACGATGTTCGAAGCTCCGAGGCCGATCAGCAGAAAACCGCTCATGGCGAGCGAAGCGATCGGCGCAGAAAGCACCAGCGCGAAGGCCCCCATCGTCGCGAGGCCGCCCCAAAACAACACCGCCCGGTCGCCGACTCGCGCCGTAACGAAATCGCCGCTGAGACGTCCCACTGTCATTGCGATTGCGAACATCGAGTAGCCAAGTCCTCCTCGCGCCTCGCTTACGAGGCCTTTCCCGGCGGCGAGCAAGGCGCTCCAGTCGAGAATCGCCCCTTCGACGAGGAACATCACGAACGCCAAGACCGCGAGTAGGAGAACAATCCCATGTGGCGCGACAATCAGGGGCGTCTCATGGGAATGCGAGGCACGCAACAAACGAGGAGCCGCGAAAGTCATCGTGATCGCCATCAGCACAGACCCAAACAAGGTGCTCGCCAACGGGGCTATTTTCGAAGACAGTAGAAAGGTGATCATAGTCGAGGCGGACGAAACCTTCATCCTTGAATCCTTCAAGGGCTGGTGGTCCGATCTGCCGCGCAAGGCTTAGCAAACGGGGCGGGCCAGCCAGACATCCGGGACTCCATGCGGACAACATTCCCGTTCTCGTCGTCCGCGACCGGAAGGAGCGACCTTCGACGCGGTCCTGGCCGCTGAGACGACAGCGCCTCGATCGGAGCGGCGCTCGCTGGCGTCGTCACGCCCGACAATCATCTCATCGGCGACGGCGGAAAGGCGATCGCCGCCTTCGCCCGCAAAGCCAAAATCCGCTTTCTCGGCCCGTGCCCGCGCCGGGCAAGCCGACCGCCGAGGCGCCTCACCTCCACGTCAACAACGTCAACGCCTATCACGGCCGCCTCAAGCGATGGCTCAATCGCTTCAACGGCGTCGCCACCAAGAACCTGCCCAACTATCTTGGCTGGCGGCGCGCCCTCGAAGCCTGGGGCGATCAAGCCACGCCGCAGAGCTGGATCAACGGCGCAATCGGAAACCGCCCATATCAACAGCTATCGCTATAAGAGCCAATTTCGCGGCTCTTGTAGCGATACCTATTGATTTGGGGACTCCGCAGTCTCGTCGCAGCCTCAGCACCGTCATGGCCGGGACAAGCGCACGGCTTTCCGGCAGGAGTTTTGCTCGCTTAGGCGCACGGCGTTGATTCTACTCGTCTCCTGAGTTTCGCGACTCATCGGGACGCCAACCGCGCCCGCGATTTCCGCATCTTTTCCGGCCTGTTCGAGGCGATGCTGGCGGGCGCAAGCCGCGGGTTCCGCCGCAAAATGGCCCATGCCGTGCGGCTGATCGATTCGACCGGCTCAGGCTCGCCGGGGTCGGGGCGGAATGGGCGCGCTTCTCGACCGACGTCTTCGGCGCCAAGGCGCATGTCGTCTACGATCCGGATTTCGGCCGCCGGGTCCACCACGCCCGTGACCGCCGCCAACGTCAATGACATCAGCGCGGCCAAGGAAATGCCGATCGAAGCCGGCGCGACCTACGTCTTCGACCTCGGCTGTTACGACTTCGGCTTCTTTGCCAAGCTCGACGCGCTCGGCTGCCGGCTGGTGATGCGCTTCAAGACCAACACGCCGTTGAACGAGCAGCCCGACATGCCGCTTGCGCCCGGAACGACCGTGCTCAGCGACCGGATTGAACCGGACAGCCGTGGGCTTGACCCGGCCATCCACGCGTTGGGGCGCAAAGGACGACGGAAAGAGGGCGGCGAACTCAAAAAGCCTTGTTTCGGAGGCCGTTGCAACCATACGCGGCGCTGCCGGGACTCGTCTCTAAGCCGGCGCGGCACGGATGGCCGGGTCAAGCCCGGCCAGGACGGCAGAGGCGCGAGGCGAGCCGGCAGCAGCCGACCAACAGCGCCAACGCCTTAATAGCCAAATTCGCCATCGACAGCAAATTCGCTGTCGAAACTGGGACCCTGCGGGAACCAATCGAGGAACCGTCGGTCCCGCTTAAGCGATCGCTTGCGTCACACCAGCCGGCTTTGCGCCTTGGCGGCGGCGATGAAGCTCGCGAACAGCGGGTGGGGCTCAAACGGCCTCGATTTGAGCTCAGGATGGAATTGCACCCCGATGAACCAGGGGTGATCGGCGAACTCGATCGTCTCGGGCAAAAGGCCATCGGGCGACATGCCGGCGAACACGAGGCCCTTTTCCTCCAGGCGCGCGCGGTAGGCGGTGTTGACCTCGTAGCGGTGCCGGTGGCGCTCTGAAATCTCGGTATCGCCGTAAATGGCGGCGATACGCGAGCCGGGCTCGAGATCAGCGCGATAGGCGCCGAGCCGCATGGTGCCGCCGAGATCGTCGGCCGCTTGGCGCCGTTCGAGCTCATTGCCGCGCAGCCATTCGGTCATCAGGCCTACCACTGGCTCTGGCGTCGGGCCGAATTCCGTGGAATTTGCCTCAGGTAGTCCGGCGAGCGAACGGGTCGCCTCGATCACCGCCATCTGCATGCCGAAGCAGATGCCGAAATAGGGCACCTTGCGCTCACGCGCGAACCGCGCCGCTAGGATCTTCCCCTCGGCGCCACGCGCGCCGAAGCCGCCAGGCACCAGGATGCCGTTCACCCCTTCGAGCCGCGCCGCGGGGTCGGCGCTTTCGAAAATCTCGCTTTCGATCCAGTCGAGCTTGACGCGTACATGATTGGCCATGCCGCCATGGGTCAGGGCCTCGATCAGCGACTTGTAGGCGTCCTTGAGTCCCGTGTACTTGCCGACCACGGCGATCGACACCTCGCCCTCGGGATTGTGATAGGCCCTGGAGACGTCGTCCCAGCGGCGCATGTCGGGCTTCGGCGCTGGTTCGATGCCGAAGGCGGCCAGCACTTCGCGGTCGAGGCCGGCGGCGTGATAGAGCGCTGGAACGTCGTAGATCGAACGCGCGTCGCGCGCCTCGATCACCGCGCTCTCGCGCACGTTGCAGAACAGCCCCAGCTTGCGCCGCTCCTCACGCGGAATTTCGCGATCGCAACGGCAGAGCAGGATGTGCGGCTGGACGCCGATCGAGCGCAATTCCTTGACCGAGTGCTGGGTCGGCTTGGTCTTGAGTTCGCCCGCGGTCGGGATGAAGGGCAACAGCGTCAGGTGAATGAAGACGACATGGCCGCGCGGCAAGTCGTTGCCGAGCTGGCGGATCGCCTCGAAGAACGGCAGGCCTTCGATATCGCCGACCGTGCCGCCGATCTCGACCAGCACGAAGTCGACGCCGTCGTTGCCCTCGAGGATGAAGTCCTTGATCGCGTTGGTGACATGCGGGATCACCTGCACCGTCGCGCCGAGGAAGTCGCCGCGCCGCTCCTTGGCGATCAGCTCCTGATAGACGCGTCCGGCGGTGATGTTGTCCTGCCGGTTGGCGCTCCGGCCGGTGAAACGCTCGTAATGGCCGAGGTCGAGGTCGGTCTCGGCGCCGTCGTCGGTGACGAACACTTCGCCGTGCTGGGTCGGGCTCATCGTGCCCGGATCGACGTTGAGATAGGGATCGAGCTTGCGCAGGCGGACGGTATAGCCGCGCGCCTGCAGAAGCGCGCCCAAAGCCGCCGAAGCCAAACCCTTGCCAAGCGAGGAGACCACGCCGCCGGTGATGAAGATATACCGCGCCATGGGACTTTGCTCCTAACCGATCCCAACCGATTCTGCGAGGAGTAAATTTGGCGAGACTGAACGGAGTCGGGCGTCGTCCGACCGCTTGACGCAGACTATGGGTCGGGGTCAGGTTTCTTGCAGGAATCCGAGGCTTTGCGCCTTCGTGGACAATAGTGGGGGGCGGAATGCCGGGGAGCGAATTCGACTTTCGCGCCGACGATGGCCAGAACCTCCTGGCGCGGCGTTGGCTTGCCGAAGGGCGCGCACGGGCGATCGTCCAGATCGCCCATGGGCTCACGGAGCACAGCGGGCGTTATGCGCGCCTCGCCGCGGCGCTCAACGCCGCCGGCTACGCGGTTTACGCCAACGATCATCGCGGCCACGGACCGAGGGCGGCTCCCGCCGATCTCGGCCATTTCGCCGATGAGGGTGGATGGGGCAAGGTCGTGGGCGACCTCTGGACCTTCAACCGCCTCATCGCCAAAGAGCAGCCGGGGACGCCAATCATCTTCCTCGGCCATTCGCTCGGCTCGTTCCTCGGGCGCGGATTCATCGCCCAGCATTCTGACGCTTTGGCGGGCGCGGCGCTTTCCGGGTCGAACGGCAAGCCGCCGGCGATCGCCACGCTAGGCAGGCTGATCGCCCGCGAGGAGCGGCTTCGCCTGGGCAAGCGCGGCAAGAGCCAGCTGATCTTCCAGTTGTGGTTCGGCGATTTCAACAAGCCGTTCAAGCCGGCGCGCACCCCCTTCGACTGGCTCTCGCGCGACGAGAAGGAGGTCGACGCCTATGTCGCCGATCCGCTGTGCGGCTTTCCGTTCACGACCCAGCTCGCTATCGACGTGCTCGACGCCCTGCGACGCGCCACCAGTCTGGCGAGCCTCGCGCCGATCCGCAAGGACATGCCCGTCTATGTCTTCTCCGGCGAGCGCGACCCGGTCGGAGCCAACATTAAGGGCCTCATTGGCGACCTGAAGGCGGCGGGCCTGACCAGGCTCACCACCCGCATCTATCCGGACGCCCGGCACGAGACGCTGAACGAGACCAACCGTGACGAGGTGACGCGCGACCTCATCGCCTGGCTGGATGGGGTGGGGTCGGCGCAAATAAACGCAAACAAACATCAGTAAATGCAAATAAACGCAAATAAATTTGCTTTCTTTTACTTACGTTTATTTCTTCGAAACGTGACTTTTCAATGGGTTATACCCGATTCAACTAAAATTTTTTCTCCCGCCTCTGAAACCAACCTGGCGCCTCGCCCGTCCTGACGTTCGTCCCCGGTCGCCGGGCTCTCGGCGGTCGGGTGCGTCATATCCTGAGATCATAGCCGCGGTTTCTTCTTTGCGCAAGAAAATGTCGCATAATCGCCAATTCCCCTGCTCCCGCGGCCGGCCCGAGCGCTTCGCCGGGCGACGGCCTCAGGCTCCCGGTCAGCCTGCCGTCGGTCAGTCCGCAAGGGCTTTCGGCTCGCGCTTGCGCAGCACCACAGATAGATTGTTCGCCGGCATATCGTGGGTCTCCGGCGGGCCGAAACCGTGCGCCGCCGCGTAGCGCGCAACCTCCTCCAGATCGCGCACGCCCCAGGCCGGGTTCTGCGCGCGCAGCTGCCGGTCAAAGGCCTCGTTGCTCGGCGATGTGTGGATGCCCCCGCGGCGAAAGGGCCCGTAGAGGAAAAGCATGGCCCCGGACCCGAGAACCGCGGCTGCCCCACGAATGAGCGCCATGCCTGCATCCCATGGGGCGATGTGGATCATGTTGAGTGAGACCACCGCTGCGGCGGAGGCGATCGGCCAGGGCTGTTCACCCACATCGAGGCGCAAAGGCGCCAGCGCGTTTGCTGGCCCCTCCGCCGCGAGCCACAGCGCAATCGACTGCAGACATTCCGCGTCGCGCTCGCTCGGCCGCCATGTCAGATGCGGCGTTTCTCGCGCGAAATGGAGGACGTGCTGCCCGGTTCCGCTTCCGATCTCCAGCACAAGGCCGCGATCCGGGAGGACCTGCTTCAGCACTTCCGCGACCGGTCCCTTGTTGCGCTCCGCCGACGGGCTGAGGAGGCGCCCTGCCTCAAGACGGCTCAACGTTTCGCAGCGCATCGGCGGCTTATAATCGCTCAACTCCAAGTCGGGAAGGATTCGAACTTGTAGCGACTGAGCCAGGCAAACGACGCCAATTCTATGGCTCGAACACCAAACGTCGGCCGCGCCTTACGCCGCACGCCGAGTTTACGGGCGAGCGGCGCGTGCGCCGCCGCGCTAGGCTCGACGGATGAGGGCGAACACAACCCCCACGATGACGATCACGACTGCCAGCCAAATGAGGAGGTGAGCTCCGCTCATGGCGGTGCCGGCCACGCCACCGAACCCTAGTAACGCCGCGACCAGGGCGATAACGATCAGGACCAGCGCATAATAGATCAGATTTCCGGGCATAGCGGTGCGTCTCCAGGGGCCGGCGTATCCGCCGTGAGCCGCCTCATAAACGCGGGCGCCCGCGTTCGGTTCCGTTGCGATTTCTCCCTTGCCCAAGATGTCGAAAATAACGGCTGATTGACCTAGTTTGACAGGAACTTGAACGGCTCGCTGGCGACGAACTTGGCCGAGACTTCTCCCGCCAGGATCGGACGGCCGCTAAGATCGAGCCGGCTCGGCTTCGAACCGGGCTCGAGCTTCAGCTTTTTAATATCGACCCAGAAGATCGTCGGGCTGTAAGCGGATTCGAAGTAGTAGCGCCCCGCGCCCAGATCGGAGACCGAGCGCCAGATCGTCGCGGCGATGTTCGGCTTGTTTGGATCGGCGAGTTCGAGCGGCACGGAGATCGCCCGGATCAGAGAGAACGCGGTCGCTACGGCGAGGCGGGGATCCTTCTCGTTCGGCGCCGCGCCAAGAAGCCAGCTCATGCGAACGAAGCGGTCGGCTGAGCCGATCGTTCCCGGAAGAAAGGTGAGGCCGTTGACGTTGCGCCAATAGCTTTCGATCGCCAGCTGCTCGCTGAAGGTCGGCGAGTTGGTCATCACCGTGTATTTCGCGTCGTGGTGGATGACGAGCTTGCCGGCGATGTACTCGAAAATCGCGCTGTCGCCGGACGCGTCGGCGATCGACAGATGCCCGCCAGCCTTCTTTCCGCCGGGGAGCGCAGGGGCGACGATGGCGAAAGGCTCCTTAGCCAGCGCATCGACGGCCTCGGCGACGGTGCTGAAATTGTCGAGAACGTATTGCGTCCAGGCGCCGACCGAGATCAGCGGCTTGCCGGACGCCTTGGCGTCGCCATAGTCGGACTCGACGAGGTAGAGCGTGTTGGCGACGAGACCGGCGTCATTCATGCCCTCGACGGTCGCGAGATTGTAAAAGGACGCGATCACCGAGCCATATTTGGACGTCCACTTGATGGAGCCCTCGCCGACGCCGCCATCGCGCTCCATCGCGCGCGGAAACGACCAAAGGTCCGTGCCGGGATCCTCCGCCCAGTCCATGGACCGCCCGACGATGAAAGTGTCGGAGCCCGTCCGGTAGATGAAGCGCGTACAAGCGTCGACCGGGACGCTCGCCAGCATCGCTGCGGCGCAGATGATCGCGCAGATCCGACGAATTGCATTCACCGGCTGTACCCCCAGATGACCATGAAATGATTGTGACGAGCGCCCGTTAACGAATTGCGCCCATGCCCTGCGGCGCCACTTGGCACGCTTGCGAACGGGGATCGAGTTCTTTCGAGTTGGGTGGGTCGCACAGCAAGCCTGCGCCGCCGCCTCCCCTTCCATCAGCGCCGGCTGGCTAGCCCTCGAGATAGGATGCGATCTCGATGAGAGCGCCGTCCGGATCGCGGCAATAGACTGACATCAGCGCGCCTTGCGCGCCTCGCCTCGGGCCGGGGCCGGCGACGATGGCGACGCCTTGAGCCTGCAAATGGCGAACGACCTGATCGGGGGTCGAGTTGGTGAGAAAGCAAAGGTCCTCGCTGCCCACAGCCTCATGATCGGCGGTGAACCAATCCTCCTTGCTTGTCGTGATGGGGCGGAGGTTGATCTTCTGGCGGCCGAATTTCATCTCGGTCCGCGGCGGCTGACCCGGCGTCGGCGAAACATCCTCGCGGGTCATGCCAAGCACCCGCCCATACCAGCGCGCCGAGACCTCAAGATCGGAGACCTGCACGACCAGATGGTCCAGCGCCTGCACCGTGAGCGGCATGGTGGCCTGTCCTTCGTTCACCTTCCCGGCGCGCGGCTTTAGAGCCTTTGCAAGGCGCCAGGTAACGCATTATTAACCATGATCATAGACTTTTTGTCTTAACTCGGGCCGGCCGATCCTTAAGGAAAGGGCGGCGCGAGACCGAACTCCACCCAGGGGCTCCTCATGGCCAAGACACCGACCAGCAAAGGGACGACGAGCAAAAAGAAAGCGCCGACGGGACCGGCCGTTCGTTCGCCCGCGATCGAACCCGCTGGCCCGCTCGACGAATGCCTGATCCGCGAACGGGCCTATGGCATCTGGATCGAGGAGGGCCGGCCTCACGGCCGCGACCTTGCGCACTGGCAGCGCGCCCACCAGGAGCTTCAGCGCGAGGCCCGGTAAGGCCGCGCCCTTGTAGTCGCTCATCTGCCCCTCGCTTAAGAGCATGACGAGCGGACGGCCGGCGCCGTCGCACACCGCGTGCAGCTTGGAGTTCAGGCCGCCTTTGGCGCGCCCGATACGTCGGGGAACAGGCCCTTTTTTAAACGGCTCGCGGCGGTGCGGCGCGCGTTCAGATGCGTGGCGTCGATCATGACCCGCTCGGGCTTGCGGCCCTTATGCGCCAATACTGAGAAAATCTTGTTGAACACGCCCAGCCGGGTCCAGCGAACGAACCGATTGTCGATCGTCTTGCGCGGGCCATACTCCGGTGGCGCGTCGCGCCAGCGAAGCCCATTCTTGATCACAATCGCGCTCACGACCCGACGGTCGTCAACCTGAGCGATCCCGTGCGACGGCGGAAAATACCGCTCAATCCGACCCATCTGAGCCTGCGACAGCAAGAACAAATTAGCCATGGCGAAGCCTCCACGCCTCACTATCAATCAGCCAATCCGCCGCCCGGTCCCAGGCGTTTCGGGGCTTGACTTTAATCCATTGATAGTGGCTGGGGCGGGAGGATTCGAACCTCCGGATGGCGGAATCAAAATCCGCTGCCTTACCGCTTGGCTACGCCCCAACGCGCCGCAAGGCGGGGTGGGCCTGGCGGAAAGCGGCCGGACAATAGTCCGGGCTCCTCCGCATCGCAACGGCTGTTCCGTGGGGTTTGCTGAACCCGTCACGGGCAAATCCAATTTCATGCAAACGCCCCCAGGTCGGCGTTGGCGCCGCAGACCAGGACGCCGACCCGCTCGTCAGGTTCAGGCCGATAGGCGCCGTTTGCGATGGCGGCGAAGGCGGCGGCCCCGCCCGGCTCGGCGATGACCGAAAGGTCCGACCAAAGCCGGCGCTGAGCCTCGGCGATCGCCGTGTCCTTGACCAGGACCACGCGGCTCACAAACTTCCGGGCGATGTCGAAATTGAGTTTGCCGACCCGCTTTGCGCCGAGCGAATCAGCGGCCAGTGATTTGACCGCCACGTCGACCGGCTCGTTCGCCGCTAGCGCCGCATGAAGGGCGCACGAACCTTCCGGCTCGACCCCGACAACCTTGACCCGGCCTTGAAACCAGGCGGCTACCCCAGAAATGAGCCCGCCGCCGCCAACCGCGACGAGGACCGTGTCGAGGTTCTTGAGCCCGAGTCGCTCGAGGTCCTCCTCCCACTCGAGTGCAACCGTACCCTGGCCGGCAATCGTCTCGACCGCATCGTAAGGATGGATCATGAGCGCGCCGCTCTCGGCGACATATGCGTCACACCGCTCCTGGGCCTCGGCATACGACGAGCCGCCGATCATCGCCTCGGCTCCATAAGCCTTGATCTTCGCGACCTTGGCGGGCGTGGCGATTTCCGGCACGAACACCCGCGCTCGGATCCCGAGCTTCTGGGCGGCGTAGGCGACGGCGGCGCCGTGGTTGCCGCCCGACGCGGTGGCGCAGCCGGACGCAGACGTCGATCACGTCAGGAGATTGTGGAAGGCGCCCCGGGCCTTGAACGATCCGGTCGCCTGCAGGCATTCGAGCTTCAGCGAGAGCGGCGGCGCGCCGCCGATCGGCGAGGCCGTCTCGAGGATCGGCGTGCGGCGGATGTGGCCGCGGATTCGCGCATGGGCGGAACGAATGTCGTCAGGCGTCACAGCCACGGGCGTCGCCCTGATTCATCGAGACACTCGAACGCCCAATGCGGCTTGCGTCTTTTTGGTCAGCCCCGCAAGGACCATCGCGTAGCTCTGGCGTACATATTCCTTGAGATCAGGATCGCCGAGCGAGCGTGCGTCGACGCGCTGGATCCAGGACAATCCGCGGGAGGCGAGATAGGGGGCGGGGCGCAATCCGGGCAGCTCCTTCAGTATCGCGAAGCTCGCCTCGGAGCATTTGAACGTCACGGCGAATTCGCGTCCGCCGGACCATCCGCCGATGGCGAATACCTTGCCGCCGATCTTCCAGACGCTCGCATCGCCCCATTGGACGACATGCGTCGCGTGCGGCAGGCCTTTACAGAACGCGTCATAGTCTTCGCGAGTCATGACGCAAGCCGAGGGCGAGCCAGGCGCGGAGACCCAAGCGGGCGCCGCTCACGGCTAAAGCTTCATTTCGTCCTTCAACTCGCGCAAGCGGTCAAGTTTCTCTTGAGCCAGGGGCTTCTGGTCCTCGCTCGCGTCAGCGAGATCTTCCTCCGCGTTCTTGATCTCCTGCCCGAGCGTGTCGGCGCTGAAGTCCTCGAACGGGATGGCCGTCTCCGCCAGCAAAATCAGGCCCTTTTTGCTCGCATCGGCAAAGCCGCCGCGCACGAACACGCGACGATGCTTGCCCTCCGCATCGTCGATTCCGACCACTCCTGGACGCATCGCGGTCATCACGGGCGCGTGATCGCTGAGCACCTGGAAGTCGCCTTCGGCGCCTGGCACGAGCACCGCTTGAGCGGAGCCGTTGAACAGCACCTTGTCCGGCGACACAAGTTCGAAATGGAAAGTTGACATGGGCCGTTCCCCGGCGCGGCGCTCTTAAGCCTCGGCCGCCAGCTTCTTGGCCTTCTCGACGGCTTGTTCGATCGTGCCGACCATGTAGAAAGCGGCCTCGGGCAGATTGTCGTACTTGCCCTCGACGATGCCCTTGAAGCCCTTGACGGTGTCCTCGATCTTGACCTGCACGCCCGGCGTGCCCGTGAACACGGCGGCGACGTCGAAGGGCTGTGACAGGAAGCGTTCGATCTTCCGCGCCCGCGCGACGATCTGCTTATCCTCCTCCGACAGTTCGTCCATGCCAAGGATCGCGATAATGTCCTGCAGCGCCTTGTAGCGCTGCAGGACCTGCTGCACCTGGCGGGCGACGTTGTAGTGCTCCTCGCCGACAATCGCGGCGGTTAGCATGCGCGAAGTCGAATCGAGCGGATCGACTGCCGGATAAATGCCTTTTTCCGAGATCGCGCGAGAGAGCACCGTCGTCGCGTCGAGGTGGGCGAACGAGGTCGCCGGGGCCGGATCGGTCAGGTCGTCCGCGGGAACATAGATCGCCTGCACCGATGTGATCGATCCTTTTGTCGTAGTGGTGATGCGCTCCTGCAACGCGCCCATGTCGGTGGCCAGCGTCGGCTGGTAGCCGACCGCCGAAGGAATGCGGCCGAGCAGCGCCGAGACTTCCGAACCGGCCTGGGTGAAGCGGAAGATGTTGTCGATGAACAAGAGCACATCCTGGCCCTGGTCGCGGAAATGCTCGGCGACGGTGACGCCCGCCAGTCCGACGCGCATGCGTGCGCCGGGCGGCTCGTTCATTTGGCCGAACACCAGCGCACATTTCGATTTAACGTTCGAATCGGGATCATGCGGATCGGCGTTGACCTTCGATTCGATGAACTCGTGATAGAGGTCGTTGCCTTCGCGAGTGCGCTCGCCGACGCCGGCGAATACGGAATTGCCGCCGTGGGTCTTGGCGACGTTGTTGATCAGTTCCTGGATGAGCACCGTCTTGCCCACGCCGGCGCCGCCGAAGAGGCCGATCTTGCCGCCCTTGGCGTAAGGCGCGAGCAGGTCGACGACCTTGATGCCGGTGATGAGAATCTGGGCCTCCGTCGATTGCTCGACATAGGAGGGAGTTGGCTGATGGATCGCGCGGCGCGCCTCCATCTTGATCGGCCCGGCTTCATCGACGGGTTCGCCGACGACGTTCATGATGCGTCCGAGTGTGCCCTCGCCAACCGGCACCGAGATCGACTCGCCGGTGTCGGTGACCTCCTGGCCGCGCACGAGGCCCTCGGAAATGTCCATGGCGATGCAGCGCACGGTGTTTTCGCCGAGCTGCTGGGCGACTTCGAGCACGAGGCGATTGCCATTGTTCATTGTCTCGAGCGCATTGAGAATGGGCGGCAGGTAGCTGTCGAACTTCACGTCGACGACGGCGCCGATCACTTGGGTGATGCGGCCGGTGGCATTCGCGATATTCGCCATTGGTGTTCGTCCTCGTATTGTTCGATCTCTTGCAGCGCGGAAGGCGCGAGGTCCGGTCAGAGCGCCTCGGCGCCCGAAATGATCTCGATCAATTCCTTGGTGATCATCGCTTGACGGGTGCGGTTGTAGCGCAGCGTGTATTTCTTCACCATGTCGCCGGCGTTACGGGTCGCGTTGTCCATCGCGCTCATCTGCGCGCCGAAGAACGAGGCTGCGTTTTCAAGCAACCCGCGATAGATGCGCACCGCTACCGCCCGCGGCAGCAGCTGGGCCAGGATTTCGCCCTCGTCCGGTTCATAATCGTAAACCGGCGCGGTTTCATCCTTCGAGCCGAGCTCGGGCGGAATGAGCTGCTGGGCCGTGGGGATCTGCGCAATCACCGACTTGAAGCGCGAGTAGAACAGGGTGCAGACGTCGAACTGGCCGTTTTCGAACAAGGCGGTCACCTTTTCGGCGATCGGCTTCGCGGTCTCGTAGGTGATCGTACGCACGGCGCGCAGGTCGATCAGTTCAAGGATCTGCTTCTCATGCGTGCGGCGAAGCTGATCGTAGCCCTTCTTGCCGACGCAAAGAATCTTGACCGTCTTGCCTTGCGACGCGAGCGAATTGGCCTTCTCGCGCGCGAGGCGCACGATGGCGGTGTTGAAGGCGCCGCACAGCCCGCGCTCGCCGGTGCAAACGAGCAAGAGATGAGTTCTGGTCCGAGCCGCTGCCGACGAGCAGCCGCGGACCCTGGCCGTCGGTCGCTGCGCCGGCCAGATTCGTCAGCACCGCTTCGACCTGCTCGGCATAGGGGCGCGCCGATTCGACCGCGGCCTGCGCGCGGCGCAGCTTGGAAACCGCGACCATCTGCATCGCCTTGGTGATCTTCTGCGTCGACTTGACCGAGGCGATCCGGTTCCTGAGGTCCTTTAGCGACGGCATCGCTCAGCGCCTCCACGCGCGCTTCAAGACCGGCGAACGGCTAGGTAAAGGTCGGCCCATATCACGCAAAGGTCCCGGCGTAGGATTCGACTGCCGCCTTGAGCTTGGCTTCGACCTCGTTCGTCAGATCGGTCGAGGATCGGATCGACTCCAGAATGTCCGGGCTCTTCGCCCGCAGGAAACTGAGAAGTCCGTCTTCAAAAGGCCGAACCTTGTCGAGCGGCAATTTGTCGAGATAGCCGTTGACGCCGGCGTAGATGACGCAGACCTGCTCCTCCATCTTGAGCGGCGAAAACTGCGGTTGCTTCAGAAGCTCGGTCAGACGCGAGCCGCGATTGAGCAGGCGTTGAGTGACCGCGTCGAGATCGGAGCCGAACTGCGCGAACGCCGCCATTTCGCGATATTGGGCGAGTTCCCCTTTGATCTTGCCGGCGACCTTCTTGGTCGCCTTGGTCTGCGCGGCAGAACCGACCCGCGAAACCGAAAGGCCGACGTTCACCGCGGGCCTGACGCCCTGATAGAACAGGTCCGTCTCCAGAAAGATCTGCCCGTCGGTGATCGAAATCACGTTGGTGGGGATATAGGCCGACACGTCGTTGGCCTGCGTCTCGATGATGGGAAGCGCGGTAAGCGAGCCCGACCCGTTGTCCTTATTGAACTTGGCGGCCCGCTCGAGCAGGCGCGAATGGAGGTAGAACACGTCGCCGGGATAGGCCTCGCGGCCCGGCGGGCGTCTCAGCAAAAGCGACATCTGGCGATAGGCGACCGCCTGCTTCGAGAGATCGTCGTAGACGATGACCGCGTGCATGCCGTTGTCGCGGAAGAATTCGCCCATCGCGCAGCCGGAAAACGGCGCGAGGAACTGCATCGGGGCCGGGTCCGAAGCCGTGGCGGCGACGATGATCGAATATTCGAGCGCGCCGTGCTCCTCCAGAACCTTGGCGAACTGAGCGACCGTTGACCGCTTCTGTCCGACCGCGACATAAACGCAGTAGAGCTTCTTGCCTTCGTCGTCGCCCTGGTTCAGCGACTTCTGATTAAGGATGGTGTCGAGGGTGATCGCGGTCTTGCCCGTCTGGCGATCGCCGATGATGAGCTCGCGTTGGCCGCGACCGATCGGAATCATACTGTCAATGGCCTTCAGGCCCGTCGCCATCGGCTCGCTCACCGACTTGCGGGGAATGATGCCGGGCGCCTTGATGTCGACGCGGGTGCGTTTCGCAGCGTTGATCGGGCCCTTGCCGTCGATCGGATTGCCGAGCGCGTCGACGACCCGGCCGAGCAGCTCCTTGCCGATCGGCACGTCGACGATCGCGCCAGTGCGCTTGACCGTCTGGCCTTCCTTGATCTCCCGGTCGGCGCCGAAAATGACGATGCCGACATTGTCGCTCTCGAGATTGAGCGCCATGCCGCGCGTCCCGTTCTCGAATTCGACCATTTCGCCGGCCTCGACCTTATCGAGACCGTAGGCCCGCGCGATGCCGTCGCCCACGCTGAGCACCTGCCCGACCTCGGTCACATGCGCTTCGGCGCCGAAGTTGGCGATCTGGGTCTTGAGGATCGAAGAAATTTCTGCGGCGCGGATATCCATCAGCCGACCTCTTTCATGGCAAGGCGAATTGCGTTGAGCTTGGTTTTCAGCGAGCCGTCGACCATGCGCGAGCCAAGCTTGACGATCAAGCCGCCGATGATCGAGGGATCAACCTTCATGTCGAGGGCGACCTCCTGGCCGCCGGAAGCAGCGCGCAACGAATCCTTGAGCGAGGCGACGTTGGCGTCGGTCAAGGCGGCGGCGCTGGTGACCTCAGCTCGCGTCACGCCCCGAGACGCCTCGTACAGCTTGCGGTAATCCGCGATCATTTCGCGGATGACGAACAGGCGGCGCTTGGTCGTCACCAGCCGGATGAAGTTGGCGGCGACGCCGCCGATTCCAGCTTGGGCGAGGATGGCGTCGAGCGCCTTGAGCTGGTCGGCGGCCGAAAATATCGGACTGCGCACCAGCCGTTCCAGGTCGGGGCTTTCGGCGATGAGGGCGTCGAATCTCGTCAACGCTTCGGCGACGGACTCGGCTTGGCGCTCGTCTTGGGCGAGCGAAAACAGGGCGGACGCGTAACGTCCGGCTACGCCGGAAACAACCGTGCCTTCCTCTGCCACGCTCGCCACCCTAAGAAGACCCTCGTGCCCAGCCGCGCGGCCGGCCCAGAAGGTTGCGCGAACCCTCGGAAATTCTTGACAATTCCGCGCTCGATTTGAGCGCTCGGCTCCAGCCTACCCGAAAGGCGGGGTTGCCTAACATAGGCATTTTGCAGGCGCAACCCACTGCGAGCGCCCGCGTCGCCTTGTCCAAATGCGCCGTCGTATGACGGCGCGAGCCGGCCGCCGCGAGACAAGCGTTTAAACCCGCTTCAAATCCCCTTCCGTTTCGCGCAAGCACTTCGCCAGTACCGCGCCGGCCGTCGAGCGCAATGATGCGGCGAGCGCGACAAGCGCCGCCTCCCGCGGCGATCCACGCTTAAAGATGAGCCTGACCAGACGCGATGCGCCGTCGCCAACAATCCTCACACCGGCGATGCCGGCGCCCGAGCGGCGCCAATCGGCGTAGGCGAGGAGGGGCGCGAGCGTCGCGCCCTGTCCGGCCGAGGCGAGATGGCGCAATGTCTCGAGGCTCGTCCCCCGGACGTCGGGGGCGAGCCCTGTCCTCTCCGCCGCATTACAGAGCGCCAAGGCCTGATCGCGCAGACAATGACCCTCAGCCAGCAGAAGAAGGGTGCTCGGATCGATCTCCTCGACGCCGATCGAGGCGCGCGCGCGTTTGTTTTTATGACCGGCGAAGACGAGAAAGAAGGGTTCGTCGTAAAGCTCGATCGACGCGAGCTTCGCCTCTCGCGGGTCGGTCGCGATGACCACAGCGTCGAGGGCGCCGTCGCGCAAGCGCTGAAGAAGCCGGTCGGTCAGGTCCTCCACGAGATAGAGGGGCGTGTGCGGCAGCGCCTCGGCAAGCCCCGGCAGGGCGATCGGCAGCAGATAGGGCGCCACGGTCGTGATCACGCCAAGGCGCAGTTCGCCGGCGAAGGGATCGCGCGCCGCATCCGCCGCGGCGCTTACACCCGCCGCTGCGGCAAGCGTCGCGCGCGCCTGCGCCACGACGGTCGCCGCCCTGTCGCTGACGCGAGCGCCCCGGCCTTCTCGATCGAACAGACGAAGGCCGAGTTCCGCCTCGAGCTTGAGGATTTGACCGCTCAACGTTGGCTGACTTACGTTGCACGCCGCCGCCGCGCGGCCAAAATGGCCGCAGTCGGCGACCGCGACCACGTATTCGAGGTCTCGAAGGTTCATGGACAAAAGATCGGCGAGGCCGATCACTTGTCAAGGGACAATCGATTGGACCTATCGGGCGTCGCGGCTTATCGACAAGCGAACACGATGGTGGTGACGCTCAAGCGCCATATACGGCGGCTAGGATCGCCCTGCATCCGTCTGGGTCTTCGACGGCGCGAGACGCTGAACACGATTGGAGGAAAGCATGACCAGTGAAAGCAAATGTCCGGTTGCGGGCGGCGGCCAACGGGAGGGCAAGTATGCGGAAAAGTCGGATGCGATGCGGGCGTTCGCCAACAGCGACTGGTGGCCGGAGCAGCTCAACCTCAAGGGTCTGCAACACGATTCGCCTCTCGTCGATCCAATGGGCGAAGAGTTCGACTACGCCAAGGAATTCGAGAGCCTCGACCTGAACGCGGTCATCAATGACCTCAAGGCTTTGATGACCGACTCGCAGGAGTGGTGGCCGGCGGACTTCGGCCACTATGGCCCGCTGTTCATCCGGATGGCGTGGCACAGCGCTGGCACCTATCGCATCCATGACGGCCGCGGCGGCGCCGGTTACGGGCAGCAGCGCTTTGCGCCGCTGAACAGCTGGCCGGACAACGCCAGCCTCGACAAGGCGCGGCGCCTGTTGTGGCCGATCAAGCAGAAATACGGCCGCAAGATCTCCTGGGCCGACCTCATGATCCTCACCGGCAACGTCGCGCTCGAATCGATGGGCTTCAAGACGTTTGGCTTCGGCGGCGGACGCGCCGACAGTTGGGAGCCCGACGATTCCATCTACTGGGGCCCGGAGGGCGAGTGGCTGGCGGACGAGCGCTATTTCGGCGACCGCGAGCTCCAGAATCCTCTCGGCGCGGTGCAGATGGGACTCATTTACGTCAATCCGGAAGGGCCGAACGGCAAGCCGGATCCGGTCGCGGCCGCGCGCGACATTCGCGAAACCTTCAAGCGCATGGCGATGAACGACGAAGAAACCGTCGCGCTGATCGCCGGCGGCCATACTTTCGGCAAGACCCACGGCGCCGCTGACGCCAAGATAAATGTCGGCCCCGAGCCCGAAGGCGCAAGCATCGAGGAACAGGGCCTCGGCTGGAAGAATAAATTCGGCACGGGCAAAGGCAATGACGCAATCACCAGCGGCATCGAAGTCATCTGGACCACGACGCCGACCCAATGGAGCAACAACTTCTTCCAGAACCTGTTCGGCTACGAATGGGAGCTGACCAAGAGCCCAGCGGGCGCCTACCAGTGGACCCCCAAGGGCGGCGCGGGCGCCGGCACAGTTCTGGATCCGCACGATCCCTCGAAGCGCCGCTCGCCCTCGATGCTCACGACTGACCTCGCGTTGCGGTTAGACCCGGCTTACGAGAAAATCTCGCGGCGCTTCTTCGAGCATCCGGATCAATTCGCGGACGCTTTCGCCCGCGCGTGGTTCAAGCTGACCCACCGCGATATGGGCCCAATCGTCCGCTACCTCGGCCCGCTCGTGCCGAAGGAAACCCTGATCTGGCAGGACCCGATCCCGGCGGTGAACCACCCGCTGGTCGGAGAGAGGGACGTCGCTGATCTCAAGGCGAAGATCCTCGCTTCTGGCCTGTCGGTGTCGGAGCTTGTCTCGACCGCCTGGGCGTCGGCCTCGATCTTCCGCGGCGGCGACAAGCGCGGCGGCGGCAACGGCGCGCGCATTCGGCTGAGCCCGCAGAAGGATTGGGACGTCAATGACCCCGCCCAGCTGACCAAGGTTCTTGGGAAACTCGAAGAGATTCAGAAGGCCTTCAATGCTTCGGCGTCCGGGGGCAAGAAGGTCTCGCTTGCCGACCTGATCATCCTCGGCGGCGGAGCGGCGGTCGAGAAGGGCGCCAAAGACGCCGGAGTGGACGTGAAGGTCCCCTTCGCGCCAGGCCGCATGGATGCGTCGCAGGATGAAACCGACGTCGAGTCCTTCGAGCCGCTCGAGCCGACCGCTGACGGGTTCCGCAACTACTATCGCGGCAAGCAGCGTCTCAAGCCCGAACAGCTCCTGGTGGACCGCGCGCAGTTGCTGACTCTGACTGCGCCGGAGCTGACGGTTCTGGTCGGAGGCCTTCGCGTCCTTGGCGCCAATTCCGGCGGGTCCAAGCACGGCGTGTTCACCAAGCGCCCAGGCGCGTTGACCAACGACTTCTTCGCAAACCTGCTCGATATGAGCACGGCATGGAAGCCGGCGGAAGGCGCGGAAGGCGTCTACGAAGGGCGCGACCGCAAGACGGGCGAGGTCAAGTGGACCGCGACGCGGGCCGATCTCATCTTCGGTTCGCACTCGCAGCTCAGGGCGCTGGCTGAGGTCTATGGGTCGTTCGACGGGAAAGAGAAGTTCGTGAAGGACTTCGCCAAGGCGTGGGCCAAGGTGATGAACCTCGACCGCTTCGACCTCGTCTACAGCAAATCGCCCCTCGCCATGGCGGCGGAGTAGCGAGTCGTCGCCTGGCCCTCGAAGCTGGCCAGGACATTGAAGGGCCGCGTGGGACAGAGTTCTCCGCGGCCCTTCACGTTTTGCGGCAAGCGCGCCTGACGTGCGACTTACTCTTCTCCCTCAGGGAGAAGGTGGCCGCGCGCAGCGCGGCCGGATGAGGGAGTCACCTGAAGCGACGGCGCTCTGCGCGAACCTCACCCCGCCCCTCTCCCATAGGAGAGGGGACAGGTCGCGCTCCGTCAGGCTCGAATCCCGTTCCCTTGAACTCCGCGCCCTGCTATCTCCGCCCAATGACCGTCCACTCGATCGAGAATATCCGAAACTTCGCGATCATCGCCCATATCGACCACGGCAAGTCCACGCTAGCCGACCGGCTCATCCAGCAGACCGGGACGATGGCTGAGCGCGACATGGTCGAACAGGTGCTCGATTCCATGGACATCGAGCGGGAGCGCGGCATCACCATCAAGGCGCAGACGGTGCGGCTCGAATACAAGGCCGAGGACGGCAAGCCCTACATTCTCAACCTCATGGACACGCCCGGCCATGTCGACTTCGCCTACGAGGTGTCGCGCTCGCTCGCCGCGTGCGAGGGCTCGCTTTTGGTGGTCGATGCGAGCCAGGGGGTCGAAGCGCAAACGCTGGCCAACGTCTATCACGCCCTCGAAGCTGGCCATGAGATCGTCCCCGTCCTCAACAAGATCGATCTGCCCGCCGCGGAGCCGGAGCGAATCAAGGAGCAGATCGAGGATGTGATCGGCCTCGACGCGTCCGACGCGGTGCCGATCTCGGCCAAGACGGGCCTCAACATCGATCTCGTGCTTGAGGCGATCGTCAAGCGCCTGCCCCCGCCCAAGGGCGACGAAACCGCTCCGCTCAAGGCCCTGCTCGTCGACTCCTGGTACGACGCTTATCTCGGGGTCGTCGTCCTTATCCGTGTGATCGACGGGACGCTTAAGAAAGGCTCGCACATCCGCATGATGGCGGCGGACGCCGTCTACGAGGTCGATCGCATTGGGGTCTTCCGCCCGAAAATGGCGGAGATCGCCGCGCTTGGCCCGGGCGAGGTCGGCTACATCACCGCGCAGATCAAACAAGTCGCGGACACCCGGGTCGGCGACACGATCACCGATGAGCGGCGCCCCACGCATGACGCGCTGCCCGGATTCAAACCAGCCCAGCCGGTCGTTTTCTGCGGCCTCTTCCCGACGGACGCGGCCGACTTCGAGGATCTGCGCGCGGCGATGGGCAGGCTCAGGCTCAATGACGCGAGCTTTTCTTATGAGATGGAGACCTCGGCCGCGCTCGGCTTCGGCTTTCGCTGCGGCTTTCTCGGCCTCCTGCATCTCGAGATCATCCAGGAGCGGCTCGAGCGCGAGTTCAACCTCGATCTCATCGCCACCGCGCCGTCGGTCATCTACAAGATCGCGCTCACCGACAAGTCCGAGATCGAGCTGCACAATCCGGCGGATATGCCCGATGTGGTGAAGATCGCCGAGATCAGGGAGCCGTGGATCAAGGCGACGATCCTCACGCCCGACGATTACCTCGGCGCGATCCTGAAACTCTGCCAGGACCGGCGCGGCGTCCAGATCGACCTCAACTACGTCGGCAACCGCGCAATGGTGGTTTACGAACTGCCGCTCAACGAAGTCGTCTTCGACTTCTACGATCGGCTGAAGTCGATCTCCAAGGGCTACGCCTCGTTCGACTATCAGATCATCGACTATCGCCCCGGGGATCTGGTCAAGATGTCGATTCTGGTCAATGCGGAGCCGGTCGATGCGCTGTCGATGCTCGTCCACCGCGATCGGGCCGAGGCGCGCGGCCGAGCGATGGTCGAGAAACTCAAGGACCTCATCCCGCCGCACATGTTCCAGATCCCGGTCCAGGCGGCGATCGGCGGCAAGATCATCGCTCGCGAGACAATCCGGGCGCTCCGCAAGGACGTCACAGCCAAGTGCTACGGCGGCGATGCGACCCGCAAGCGCAAGCTCCTCGAGAAGCAGAAGGCGGGGAAAAAGAAGATGCGGCAGTTCGGCAAGGTCGACATCCCGCAGGAAGCCTTCATCGCCGCGCTCAAAATGGATTCGTAAGAGACGAACGGATGCCCGTCGCGGCGATTTGACAGGAATGTCAGACCGGGCGCATTGACTCCCGCGCGCCCAAACAAAGAACCGAAAGACACGACGATGGCGGACGTTTCGCTTGATTTTCTGGCGAGCCAACTGGAGCGCGTCCTCAATCGGCTCGGCGCGGTCGAAGATCAAATAACGGTGCTGACCGGGATGACTATACGGCTCGACGGCGCCGTCAATGGGCTGGCGACCGAAATGCGCGGTCTCGTCCAGTCCATCAATCGAATCGAGCATCGTCTCCGCAGAGTGGAGGACGCTGGTTCATAATCCGCCGCCAGCGGGCATCATGCGCGTTTTACCTCCGGGGTCTACCCTCGCGCTAGAGCAAAATGGGAGGAGCGTCATGATCAGTCGCGGAATTTTTGCAACGCTAAGCGCCCTTGGATTGATGGGCTCAACTGTGCAGGGGCAGACGTTGCCGACGCATCGCATACCAGCGGCGCTTGCGATGGAAGCGGCGAGCGAGACGGTCGGGTCCTGCGCGAAGCAAGGCTATCACGAGACGGCGCAAGTGGTGGACGCCGATGGCGTGATATCGCCACCATGCGCGGCGACGGCGCCGGCGCCCACACGCTCGATAGCGCTCTCTACAAGGCCTATACCGCCGCCTCGTTCAAGAACGACACGCTTGCGCTTGCCGAACGCGCCAAGGGAGAGAATTCGATCGCGCCCCTTTCCGGGCTGCCCCATGTGATGTTCTTCGGCGGCGGCGTTCCGATCAAACTCGGCGACGAGCTGATCGGCGCCATCGGCGCGGCGGGCGCTCCTGGCGGCAAGCTGGACGACGCGTGCGCCCGCGCAGGAATCGACAAGATCAAGGACAGGCTGCAGTAACCGCGGCAGACCCACAGCAATCGGCCACATCCATGCGGGCCTTCGCCGACGTTCAGGCGCTCGTTTTCGATGTCTTTGGCACCATCGTCGACTGGCGCGGCGGCGTGGCGCGAGAATCGGCCGCTTTCCTCGCACGCCATGCGCCGGGCGCCGATCCCGCCGCCTTCGCCGACGCATGGCGGCAGCGCTATCAGCCTGCGATGGAGGAGATCCGCTCTGGCCGCCGTCCCTTCGTCCGGCTGGATGTGCTGCATCGGGAAAACCTCGAAGCCGTTCTGCCGGAATTTAACATCAATCCTGCCTTGGTTCCCCCTTCCGAACTCAATGCGCTGAACCTCGCTTGGCGTCGGCTCGACCCTTGGCTGGACTCGGTTCCCGGCCTTACGCGGCTCAAGCGCGGATTCATCATCGCTCCCCTCTCCAACGGCAATATCCGGCTGATGCTGGACCTGGCGAAGCGCGCTGGCCTGCCTTGGGACGCCATTCTGGGCGCGGAAGTCGCCCAGGCTTACAAGCCCAGCCCAGAGGCGTATCTGCGCACCGTCGAGACCTTGATGCTTAAGCCCGAGCAGGTCTGTCTCGTCGCGGCGCACAATAGCGACCTGGCGGCGGCGCGCCGCTGTGGTCTCCGAACCGCTTTCATCGCGCGACCGATGGAGCACGGACCGGACCAGACCAATGACATTGAGCCGGAAGAGGATTGGGACGCGGCCGCAGCCAGTCTAGAGGATCTGGCGGGTCGCCTCGGTCTCTAGGGCGCTCCGCCTTTGGATGGGCTGAGTTCTGGCTCCGCCTCGGCGGAGGGCCGAGAGATTGGTTGTTGGCCGGCTTGCGTTTGATGGAGTGGATGCCCCCTCCTGACGGCATCGCAATGTGCCAAGGTGGCGATGTTTGCGCATCCCACGAATGAAGAGGGCATCCATGGAAGACGCTAGCATCATCGATCTCGACCTTGCAAAACGGCGCTTTCAGGCGCATGGCGCCCGTGCTGACGGCGCCGTGGCGTTCCGCAAGGCGCTTTCGCGCGATAAAGTCCTTGCTTTTCTGGCCGAGCGCCCACGCTGTGTCGTCGCTATGGAGGCCTGCGGGAGCGCCCATCACTGGGGACGCGCTGTCGAGGCTCTCGGCCATGAAGTTCGGCTGATTGCGCCTATCTCATGTCAAACCGTTCGTCAGGCGCCAGAAGAACGATGCGGCGGGCGCAGAAGCCATTTGTGAGGCGGCAGTCCGGCCAACCATGCGCTTCGTGGCGGTCAAGACCGAGGAGCAGCAGGCGCGCGCCATGCTGTTTCGCACCCGTGATCTCCTGGTTCGCCAGCGCACGCAACTGATCAATGCGCTCCGCGGCCACTTGGCCGAGCATGGCGTCGTCGCCCCGCAGGGACCAGCGAACCTGAAGGGCCTTGCAGAGGCGATCGAGTCGGAAACGACGTCCCTGCCGCTTCTCGTCGTGGAGCTCTCTCGCGTCTTCCTTGATCAGATCGACGGGCTGTCGAAGACGATCGCCGAACTGGAGAAGACGACGGTTCAGGAAGCTGCGCGCGAAGCGACGATGCGCCGCCTGCAAACCATGCCTGGCGTGGGACCGATCACGGCGATGGCGATTGAGACGTTCGCGCCGCCGATGGCCGTCTTCCGGCGCGGCCGCGACTTTGCCGCTTGGCTCGGGCTTGTTCCCCGGCGCCATTCGACGGGCGGCAAGCCGCTTCTCGGCAAGATCTCGAAGATGGGCCAGCGTGACATCCGGCGCCTGTTGATTATCGGCGCGATGGCCGTCATCCGTTCGGCCTCCCGAAAGGGCGGGCCAGAGGGAAGCTGGCTGCATCGCATGCTGGCGCGCAAGCCGCGGATGGTGTTGGCGATCGCCCTCGCCAACACAATGGCGCGCGCGATCTGGGCCATGCTGACGAGGGGCGAAGATTATCGGGTTCCTGCAGCTGCGGCGCGCTGATCCACGATCGGAGAGTGCAGCCGAGGGAAACGTCGGGCGTGTGAGGAGGTCGACGAACGGTAAGGGCAAATGATCGGTCAGATCCGGACCAGGAAATGCAATAAAACCCTTCGAGCTCACAAAGCTCGCCCGTTTGATCTGCGCCTGGTCCGCGCATCTCCATACCGGCCCGCGGCGCCCAACTGCCGCATCCGAGGCCTGATACATGACCGCACCCGATCACGCGACCAGCCATTCGCAAAACACCTTGCGCGAACGGGGCATCCATACATGGGTTTTCTTGGTCGTAGGCTGTTTCGCGTCAAATTTCCCTATTTTCGGGGGTTTGATTTCCTTGGATTTCCTTGGATTCTCTCGGCCTAATTGAGACTTTTTCAATGGGTTACGAGGACTTTTCGGCGGAAAAATTTTTCGTCAGCCTTTTCCCTGGCGTGGAGAGGCGCCGCGACGGGTGGTTGCGGTCGAGACCATGCGGGAAGCGCGGGATCGTCCATGGCGCAGGTTACCTTGATTTCCGATTTTCTGCAACCAAATTGCTGGCCCGGTGTCGGTAGCAGACGATATGTCCGGTTTAGGTAGCGCACGATCTGTCCGGTAGGTCCGGCCCTTTTGGAGGGGTTGGATGCGCCGGACGGAGGCCCTTCAGGGGGTGCGCATGGCGGTGTTTTTGAATCTTCTCAGCCGTTGGGAATCGGCGGAGCTCAATCAGGAGGAGGCGGCGGGAGTTGCTCGGGGTGAGCGAGCGGACGTTCCGGCGCTGGACGCGGCGTTATGAAGAGGAGGGCGAGGCCGGGCTCGCCGACCGGCGGCTAGGCAGGGCGTCGGGCAAGCGGGTGCCGAGCGACTGGGCGGAGGAAGTGGAGCGGCTCTATCGCGAGCGCTATCAGGGCTTCACGGTCAAGCATTTCCACGAGCATCTCATCAAGGACCACGGTTTTGGCTGGGGCTACACCTGGCTCAAGCTGCATCTGCAGTGGGCGGGGGTCGTGCCCAAGGCGCCGCGCAAAGGCGCCCACCGGCGTAAGCGCGAGCGGCGGCCCTTGCCGGGGATGATGCTGCATCAAGACGGCTCGCGCCATGAATGGCTCGAGGGCCAGGCTGCGCTCGATCTGATTGTGACCATGGATGACGCGACCGGGGCGATCTACTCGGCCTTTCTGGTCGAGGAGGAGGGCACGGCCTCGACCTTCCGGGCGCTGAAGGAGGTCTTCTCCGAGCACGGCCTGCCGATGAGCCTCTACACCGACCGTGGCTCGCATTATTTCCGCACCACCAAGGCCGGCGAGATCGACCGCGGCTCACCGACCCAGGTCGGAAGGGCGCTCGCGCAACTGGGCGTCGAGCACATCGGCGCTTTCTCGCCGCAGGCAAGAGGCCGATCGGAGCGGACGTTCGGCACGCTGCAGGATCGTCTGGTCAAGGAGCTCAAGCTCGCCGGGATCGCGACGGTTGAGGCGGCCAACGCCTTCGCGACCGCTATCTGCCGCAGCACAACGCGCGCTTTGCGGTCGAGCCGGCCGGCGAGGGCTCGGCCTTCACGCCGATCCCGGGCGTCGATCTCGACGAGATCCTGTGCGTTCAGGAGGAGCGCCAGGTCGGCAACGACAATTGCGTGTCCTACCGCACGCTCAAGCTGCAGATCCCGGAAAGCCCGATGCGCCCGCATTTCGTCAAGGCGCGGGTCAAGGTCCATGTCTATCCCGACGGCTCGCACGCCCTCTTCCACGGGCCACGATGCATCGGCCGCTACGACGAGAATGGGAGGCTCAAGGACGCCGCTTATGTTCAACGCGCCGCTTAAATCCGCTCGGCGGCGCAACGCTGTGGACGGCAAGGACAAGCCTCAGGCTTGCCCTCCCCGCCCACAGCAGAACAAAACCAGAAGAAGCGGACAAATCACGTGCTACCAAAACCGGACAAGTTCATTCGCTATCGACAGAAATTGTCGAAAAAAATCAGGCAGCCTGTTGCAGCCTGTTTACGCGGCGCGTGGCTCTCGCCCGGCGATAGCCGGCATAGCTGAGGCCGGCGAAGCCGATCGCCATCATCGCCCAGGTCGAGGGCTCGGGAACCGCCCCGCCGACGGCCAAGTCGACGCCATAGCCGCCGCTTCCGTCAGCGACGAGATTGTAGCCGAACGTTAATGCAACGCTGGGCCCAAGCGATGAGCCAAGATCGATGACGTGATCCTGGAAAAAGCTGTCAGCGAGCGCCAAAGTTGCAAAGGTCTGATCGAGAATTTTGACGCCGTCGGCGATGACGTAGAACTCGATCGACTCGAAGCCCAGCCCGCCGGTAAACTCGGTCTCTTGATTATCGATCAGCCCGAGCTTCACGTCGCCGCCATAGCCGAAATCGAACGTCGAAGTTGCGCTGTAGGTATGGCTCTCGCCGCCACCGTCAGGCGCGTAGTTCGCCCCCAGGATGGCGGTCCCGAACACCGCGTCGCGCGGCCCCAGCAGCGCGTCGGCGATAGCGCCCGCGCTCCCGATGAGCGACGTCACGTAAGCTTTGTCTGGATCTCCGACGGCGAAGGCGTAGGCGGTTTGACCGGGATTGCTGAAAGCCTGACCGGACCCGCCGGCTTGAGCGACCGCGTTTGTCGTCGCCGTGCTGCCGGTTGGAGCGGTCGCCGTCGACTGAACCTTGACGTTGGTGAAGCTCGTCCCGGCTGTCGACTGGGCCTGGCCGCTCGAGCCGACCGCGGTCGACTGCGCCTGCGCGATCGCGCCATGATCGGTCGTAGCGGTCGAGCTTGCGTTCGCGGCGCCTTCCGTTCCGGAGCCGATAAATGACCTGCCGGCTGCGCCGCCGGTCGCCGTCGCCGTGGCGGAGGCCGCACCGTCCCCGCGCGTGGTCGAATTGGCGGTCGCCATTGCGTCGCCTCCATTGCCAGGGGCGGTGCAGAAGAGCGAGCAGTTGCCGACTCCGCCAGTTCCGCCAGTCGCGGTCGCCGTTGTAGTCGCAGCGCCGCCCCTGCCCGCGGTCGAATTCGGCAGTCGCGGTCGCATCGCCTCCATTGCCCCCCGCGACGGGGTTCAAAAAACTCCCGGCGCCGCCTCCGTTGCCTCCGCTCGCGGTCGCGGTCGCAGTCGACGGGCCGGAATTCGCAGTCGAATCGGCCGTCGCTGTTCCCTCACCGCCTGGGCCGCCGGACCCCACGGTTCGCGCTAAGTCGCCGCCCGTGGCTTTCGCTACCGCAATTGAGGGGCCGCTCGCTGATGTCAACGAACGGGCGAACGCAGTAGCGGAACCCCCGCTTTGGAACCTGCCGAACTCACCTTCCGCCGCGCCTCCGCCGATCGCCGTCGCATTCGCTGAGCTGCCGATTGAGGAGACGGCGTCCGCCGACGCGCTTGCCGCTCCGCCGTTGCCGCCGTTGCCCTCGTCCGACACGTTTCCATCGCCGCCCGTGGCGTTCGCCGATGCGCTGGCCAAGCCGCGGTTCGTCGCCTTTCCCATCGCGTTTGCGGTCGCGCTGCCTCCGTCGCCACCGAAGTCGCCGGCGCTGGCCCCGCCCAGGCCGCCAGCGGCGCTCGCTGTCGAATTCGCCACGCCGCCAAGGCCGTTCTCGATCGCGGTCGACGACGCGATCCCGTTTCCGCCTCGCTCTCCAAACGTGTTGCGGCCTCCCAAACCCCCGCCGCCGCCGGCGGCAGCGGCGGAAGCGCTCACGCTGCCCTTGGCGACCGCGCTGGTTGCGTTTGTTGACGCGATCGCGTCGCCCCCAGGAGCTGGCCCAATGGCGCCTCCGGACCCCGCGCCGCCCGCCCCGCCGGTCGCGTTGGCGGTCAGGCTATAGGCGATCGACGACGATGGGTTCTCGCCGCTCAGCGTGCTGGAGGCGGCGCCGGCCGACCCGCCCGCCGTGTCAGTAGAGCCGCCGGCGCCGCCAATCGCCGATTGCGTCAAATTCAGCACCCCGGTGGTCGCCCCGCCGACCACGCTGGCCGGCCCCCCATTGGTCACCAGAGTAACGCTCGCTCCGTTTCCTCCTCCAAACTCGCCGCCAGGGCTTGCTGTGCCCCCTGCGCCGCCGGTCGCGGTCGCCGTGACGGTAACCGCGCCGCCCGAGGTCGAATAGCCGGCGACCACAGGCCCTGCGCCGCCGTTCGAGAAACTGGCGGCGCCGCCGTTTCCAGTGGTTCCGCCCGAAGGGTCTCCGCCCCCCGCGCCGCCAGTCGCGCTCGCCGAGACCGTCACGGCGCCGCTGGCCGTCCCGCTCGCACCAGACACGGCAGCCGCCCCCCCGATCCCGCCATTCCCATTGAAGTCGGGGAAGCCGGGAGCCCCACCGCCGCCTGCTCCGCCGACGGCGGTGGCCGAAACGGTCGCCTGACTCACGCCGCTCACGTTCGCATCCGCTGAGGCGTGCCCGCCAGCCCCGCCATTCCCAGCGTCGCTGCAGCAGAAGCCGCTTGCGCCGCCAGCGCCGCCTTGGGCGAGCGCCGTCGCGGAACCGGCGCCCGACGCATCGCCCTTGGTCGTCGTTGCGATCGCGCTTGCGTCGCCGCCTTTGCCGCCGTTCCCACCGCTAAATCCCTCAGCGCCGGCGCCGCCCGCCCCGCCGCCGCCGCCGATGGCGTTGGCCGTATTCGACGAATCCGCCGGCGAATTGGCGATCGCCAACGCGTCGCCGCCCGGCCCACCATTTTCTCCATTTCCGGTGACGCTGCTTGCGCCGTTGGCGCCGGGCGCGCCTGGGATGGTGACCACCTCCGCGTGAAGCCCGACGGGGCTTGCCGTCATTAGCGCCAGCGGCAAAGCCGTATTCGTCAGCAATCGGCTAAAATATCCGGACATCGCCCGCTCCCCTGACGTCAACCTCCACTACATCGCGTCTCTCGAAACTGTGTTCTTTGACTTGGCGCACGCAATTCAGAGTTTTCGCGCCATCGCCTCGATAAGCTCAATTCTTGACAGAACTAGGACGCGCGCCCGAGCGCTCTTTAAATCTCGATCTCGCGGCCGATCTCGACCACACGGTCGCAGGGCAATTCGAGATAATCGCTGATCCGCTCCGCATTGCAGCGTCGCGTGCCGTTTTCCGGCAAGTTGCGGGGCAGCAAGCCTTGAAGAACCGCGAACGCGAAGGAAGCCCGAGGTTGATTTAAGCTGTTGGCTTCATTCCTGGAGAGGAATGGCCGGGCACTGGCGATGATGACGAACGGCCTCGCTCCCCGTCGCCTCGCGCCCGCGAAACGGCCCACTCGAAATAAAAGTTAACATCCGCTTCCCATATCAACATGGCAAGACCGAAATTAGCGCGAAGCAGCCATGCGCATGTGATAGGTGGCCGCGATGAGCTGCCCAAGCGCCTTTCGCCGTCATCGCGAGAAGCGCGGCAGCGCGACGCGGCGATCCAGGGCCGCCGCCGCAGCCCTTCAGCCCTGGATCGCTTCGCGTGCGCTCGCGATGACGTCCAGGGCCGGGTTGCAATTGACGGCGAGCCGACGGCGCCGGCCAACTTTCCTCATTCGCTTGCCTATTGGGCCGCCGGTTGGCTACTAACCCGGCCGAATGCCGCTAACCTGAGGCGGCGACGCCCCGTCAGACGCTTTGGAGGAAACATGGAAACGCGACGCATCAAGGCTCGGAACGGCGAGGGGCTCACCTTCTCCGTCGTCGGCGAGGGGACCGGCCCGCTTGGCGACTTCTATGAGCTGCTCGACGAAAAAACGTCGATCGCCACGATCGAGCAGGCGCTCGCGAGCGGCGTAAGAGTGTTCAACTCCTCGCCTCACTACGGCAACGGGCTCGCGGAAGCGCGGATGGGCGCAGGGCTCAGGCGGGCGAAGCGCGACGAGATCCTGGTGTCGACCAAGATCGGCCGCATCATGGATCCGTTCACCAAGCCGCCGAAGCCCCGCAGCGACGTGGTGTCGCCCGGATTCGCCGGCGGACATCCGCACGCCCCGCGCTTTGATTATTCCTATGACGGCGCGATGCGCTCGATCGAGCACTCGTTGCTTCGCATGGGGCTCGACCGGATCGACATCGTTCTCATTCACGATTGCGATGTCTGGACGCATGGCAAGGAAGAGGCGTTTGGGCGCTTCAAGGAAGCGATGGAGGGCGCCTATCGCGCGCTCGACAAGCTGCGCAACGAAAAGGCCATCAAGGCCATCGGCTTTGGCATCAACGAAGCCGACACTTGCGTCAAATTCGCCAAGGCCGGCGATTTCGACGTCGCGATGATGGCCGGGCGCTATACGCTGATCGACCAGACGGGCCTTGCGGAATTCCTGCCGCTCGCGCTCGAGAAGAACATGGGCGTGATGCTCGCCGGCGTGTTCAATTCCGGCATTCTGGCGACCGGATCGGGTCCGGGCGCCAAATTCGACTATACGGCCGCTCCGAAGGCGGTCGTCGACAAGGTGAAGGCGATCGAGGCGATCTGCGCCAAGCACAAGGTCACCTTGCGCCAGGCGGCGATCCAATTCGCCTTTGGCCATCCCGCCGTCGTGTCGGTCGTGCTGGGAGCGGTGAAGCCGGAGGAAGTCAAGGCGAACGTCCACGACGCGTCGGTCGAGATCCCGGCCGGCCTGTGGTCGGACCTCAAATCGGCCAAGCTTCTGGACTCGGCCGCGCCGACGAAGGGGTAGGCGGCGGGGGCGCCGGCAGCGCGTCCCACAAGGGCGCGCAGCGCTCGGCCCCCAAAAGCCGGGGGACAACGCACGCCCAGCCTTGCCAAAGCCATAACGCAGGCCAATCTGGCTCCCCATGAAATTCCCGCCCGAATTTCTCGACGAGATTCGCGCCCGCCTGCCGGTGTCGGAGGTGGCGGGGACGCGCGTCAAATTGCGCAAGGAAGGGCGCGAGTGGCGGGGCCTCTCGCCCTTCAGCGCCGAGAAGACGCCGTCGTTCTTCGTCAACGACCAGAAGGGCTTCTTCCACGACTTCTCCTCCGGCAAGCACGGCGACGCCTTCGCTTTTCTGATGGAGACCGAGGGGCTCACCTTCCCGGAGGCGGTCGAGCGGCTCGCCGGCATGGCCGGCCTGTCGATGCCGCGTCTCAGCCCCGCTGAGGCTGTTCAAGACAAGAAGCGTGCGAGCCTGATCGACGTCATGGCGATGGCGGCGCGCCTGTTCGAAGCAACCCTCCAGCAGCCGGTCGGTGCCAAGCGCGCGGCTACCTCGCCGATCGCGGCCTTGGGCCGCCGGTGCAGCAGCGCTTTGGGCTCGGCTACGCTTCGCCGGAGCGCTTCGCGCTGCGCGATGCGCTCGCCGCACAAGGCGCGGGCGTCGAGGCGATGGTCGAAGCGGGCCTGCTCGTCCACGGGGAAGACATCGCCGTTCCTTACGACCGGTTCCGCGACCGGGTGATGTTCCCCATCCACGACCGCTCGGGGCGGGTGATCGCCTTCGGCGGGCGAGCGATGGAGGTGGGCGCCAAGGCGAAGTACCTCAATTCGCCGGAGACGGCGCTTTTCCACAAGGGCGCGCTGCTGTTCAATCATCACCGCGCTCGTAAAAGCGCGCATGATTCGGGCGCGATCATCGTGGTCGAGGGCTATATCGACGCGATCGCGGTGAGCGAGGCCGGCTTCCCCCACGTCGTCGCGCCGCTCGGCACCGCGCTCACCCCCGATCAGTGCGCGTTGTTGTGGGCGATGGCGAGCGAGCCGATCCTGTGCTTCGACGGCGACGGCGCGGGGCGCCGCGCGGCGTTCCGCGCCATCGAGACCGCGCTGCCCCTGATCGGCGCGGGCAAGAGCCTGCGCTTCGCGCTTCTGCCCGAGGGGCAGGATCCGGACGATCTGATCCGCCTCATGGGCCCCGCGGCGATGGCTGAACATCTCAAGGACGCGCGGCCGCTCGCCGACATGCTGTTCATGCGCGAAACCGACGGGCGGAGCTTCGACACGCCCGAGCAGCGCGCCGCGCTCGAGCGCCGCCTCGGCGAGGCGGTCGGAAGAATCGCCGACGAACCGCTGCGCCGCCACTACGCGGCGGATATGAAGCGGCGCCTTTCGGCCTTCTTCGGCGAAGAGCGCCAGGGACGGGCGCGCGGCGATGCGGACGCCCGGCCCCGCTTCCCCTGGCGGCGCGGCGGCCCGTTCCCCCCGCTTAAGCCCCGGGTCGGCGTCGCCGAAGCGCCCTTGGCGCCGCAAAGCAAGCTCGGACGCAAAGCCCGCCTGCCGGCGCGCGAGATCATGATCCTCTCGATCGCGCTCGGGCACCCGGCGCTAATCGAGAGCCATGTCGAGGAGCTGGCGGCGACCGAATTTGTCGGCGCTGGCGTGAACGCGTTGCGCGATGCGCTGCTCGCCGCCCCGGCCGAGGCCCTCGCCTCGTCCGCAACGCTCGCCGAATGGCTGAGCGGCGCGGGGCGCGGCCAGGATTGCGAGCGCATTCTGGCGCTGGCCGCAAAGATGCCGAATTGGTGGTGCATGCGGCCGGAGGCCGCGCCTTCGGACGCCGATCTGGTCTTAAGGCAAAGCTTGGCCTTGCATCGTCGGGCAGGCGCGTTACATAGGGACCTGAAGCTCGCGGAGCGGTCGCTCGCAACGGAGCCGAACGAGCTTAATCTTGCCCGACTGCTTGATATCAAAGCGAATTTGGCTGACCTTGCGGATGGGGAGGCAGCCATCGACGGTTTTGGCGACGGGTCCGGACGCATATCGTCCGCGATCTGACCCGAACGGCCCGGCGCGAGAGATCGGAATGGGGTGTTTCTTGGGGGCGCCGCAAAGAGCAAAGCCTTAGCTCGGCCTTGAGTAAGCTTGATTCGACCGCTCCTTCCGATGAGACGGTCTAGTATTGGACGCCCGGCGCCCTTGGCCGCGGGATGACGGAGACGCCGCAATGGCAAAGAAAGATGAGACGAAGGGCGAAGGCGAAGCGGCGGTCGTCGAGACCCCCGACAGCCCGCTGCTCGATCTCAGCGACGCCGCTGTCAAGCGGATGCTCAAGATCGCCAAGAAGCGCGGCTGGGTGACGCAGGAGGAGCTGAACGCGGTCCTGCCGTCGGAGGAGATTTCGTCCGACCAGATCGAGGACATGAACGCGATGCTCAGCGAGATGGGCATCAATGTCGTCGAGAGCGAGGACGCGGAAGAGGCCGACAAGGAAAGCGGCGAGCCCGCCGACGAGGAAGAGGCCGAAGGCGGCGAACTCGTCGAGGCGCCTCGACCGACGGCGGTCGCCACCCGCAGTTCCGAGCCGGCCGAGCGCACCGACGATCCGGTGCGCATGTACCTGCGCGAGATGGGCTCGGTCGAACTCCTGTCGCGCGAGGGCGAGATCGCCATCGCCAAGCGGATCGAAGCCGGCCGCGAAGCGATGATCGCTGGCTTGTGCGAAAGCCCGCTCACCTTCCAGGCGATCATCATCTGGCGCGACGAGCTCAACGACGGCAAGATCCTGTTGCGTGACATCATCGATCTTGAGGCGACCTACGCCGGCCCGGACGGCAAGAAGGCGCCGAAGACCGATTATTCCGCCCCCGGCGCGCCCCCGCCCCCCAATCCGGCCCGCGATCGCATTGCGCCGGCGACTGCGCCGCAGGCGCCGCCGGAAGGGTTCGAGGGCGAGGCTCAGCCCCCGTCCGACGGCTTCGACGACGAGGACGATCTCGAGAATTCGGTGTCGCTGTCCGCGATGGAGGCGGACCTCAAGCCCCGCGTGCTCGAGACCTTCGACCGCGTCGCCGATGCTTACAAGAAGCTGCGCCGGCTGCAGGATCAGAACGTCGAGAACAAGCTCAGGAGCGAATCGCTTTCGCCGGCTCAGGAGCGCAAATACAAGGCGCTGAAGAAGGACATCGTCGGTGACGTCAAGTCGCTGTCGCTCAACCAGAACCGCATCGATGCGCTCGTCGAGCAGCTCTACGACATCAACAAGCGCCTGATCGGCCTTGACGTGCGTCTCATGCGCTTGGCGGAAACCCATCGAGTTCGGTCGTGAGGATTTCCTCAAGAACTACCAGAATTCGGAATTGGACCCGAAATGGCTTCTCAGGGTCTCCAAGCTCACGACGCGCGGGTGGAAGGAGTTCATCGCCGCCGACAAGATTGGGATCAAGGAGATCCGCACCGAGATCCAATCGCTGGCGACCGAGACCGGGCTTGAAATCCAGGAATTCCGCCGGCTGGTGCAAATGGTCCAGAAGGGCGAGCGGGAGGCGCGACAGGCGAAGAAGGAAATGGTCGAGGCCAATCTGCGTCTCGTCATCTCGATCGCCAAGAAATACACCAATCGTGGCCTGCAGTTTCTCGACCTCATCCAGGAAGGCAACATCGGCCTCATGAAGGCAGTCGACAAGTTCGAGTATCGTCGCGGCTACAAGTTCTCGACCTACGCGACCTGGTGGATCAGGCAGGCGATCACGCGCTCTATTGCGGATCAGGCGAGAACCATCCGCATCCCGGTGCACATGATCGAGACGATCAACAAGATCGTGCGCACCTCGCGCCAGATGCTGCACGAGATCGGGCGCGAGCCGACGCCGGAAGAACTGTCGGAAAAGCTCGCCATGCCGCTCGAGAAAGTGCGCAAGGTGCTCAAGATCGCCAAGGAGCCGATCAGCCTCGAGACGCCGATCGGCGACGAGGAGGACAGCCACCTCGGCGACTTCATCGAGGACAAGAACGCGGTGCTGCCGATCGACGCGGCGATCCAGTCCAACCTGCGTGAGACGACGACGCGTGTGCTGGCGTCCCTCACGCCGCGCGAGGAGCGGGTTTTGCGCATGCGCTTCGGCATCGGCATGAACACCGACCACACGCTGGAAGAAGTCGGCCAGCAGTTCTCGGTTACGCGCGAACGTATCCGGCAGATCGAGGCCAAGGCGCTGCGCAAGCTCAAGCATCCGAGCCGAAGCCGCAAGCTCCGGAGTTTCCTCGACAATTGAGCGATGGCGATCGAGCGTTCTTGATCGCCGCTTTCTTCCGTCATCGCGAACCGGATTCTAGTGACCTTTTTTTGTGCGTTGTTGCGCCGCAAAAAGCGTTTACAACCGCGCTGGACATGTCATAATTGCGATGGTGCGTCGCATCAAAGCAGTCCTAGGGGGACTCAGACATGAAAAGCCCGGTAGTCGCAGCGCTCGGCGCCGCGCTGATTGCGATGGTTGGCGCGAGTTCCGCTGCGCAAGCGGCCATGGTCACTTTCAGCTTCGGCGCCTTTGATGGGAGCATCACTCATGACGGTGCGTCCTTAGACGTGTCGACTTTACTCGATCTCGATGGCGCGTTCTTTCTGGTCATGGAGGTTAACCCAGGCGACGCTTCCGGGCTGAGTGCCGGTGAGGCGATCATCCTTTCCGCTGAAACCTCCCCGGTGAGCAAGCAGATCCTGTATGGGAGTGGGTCTGGGCCGACGGTGGACAAGCCCCTTGGCGCCAAGGTCATCCTGTCGTGGCCGATGACGCCCGCGCCAGGCGCGGACATTTTCACCGAAACGCTGACCACCGTGGACGCGATCGATCGGGGGCCATCCGATGAAATCGCTGTCACCCTCTCGGGAACATTGAGCGACAAGGACGGCCACTTCCCGGATTCGCCGGCCTTAATCGTGATGCGCGCCAGCCAAGACCTCGGAGCGACGTTTCCAACCGTGACGTTCACCAATGAGTCGGGAATCGTCACCCCTTCCATTCCCGAACCCTCGACCTGGGTGATGATGGCGCTCGGCTTCGGCGCCCTCGGCTACGCCGTGTCCCGCCGAGGCAAGACGAAGATCGCGATGCTTTCCGCGTAGGCCTTTACGCTTTCATTCCAGGAACTGCGAAAGGACGCCCTCTGGGGCCGCCTTTCTGTTGCCCGGCGAGGTCCACTTGAGGCGCTTCAGGTCCTTGGCGTTTTGCCCAATCGGGCGGCTCGGCTAATTGAGGCCTTCTTCTGGATAGAGTCATCGAGAAGAGCGCGCCCATCCTAGAGCCCGCGGTTCTTGGGCGGTTTACTTCGCAATCATTCTGTGTAAAAAGCGCCGGCCGAAACGGGCCGCCGATCTTGGTCAAGGCGAGGAATCTCACGGACGGGAATGCTGATGGTTCAGAATGTTGTTCTCTTTCAGGGCGTTAACTCAAGCGATAAGTCCGGTCTGTGGGAAACGGACGGCACGGTCGGCGGGACTTTTGAGATTGTCCCCAGCACGGGAGCAAATGCTTCAGGGCTCGCTCCCAGCAGCTTGATCGCCTTCAATGGCGAGATTCTCTTCGAGGGTAAGAACGCGAGCGGCCAGTTCGGATTGTGGGTGACGGATGGCACACCGGGCGGCACGAAGGAACTGACCGTCGGAGGCGCCAGTTCTGCGGGACTCAGTCCCAACAACCTGACTGTTTTCGAGGGCCACGTGCTGCTCAACGGCCAAGATTCGGCCGGAAAAGCCGGGTTGTGGACGACGAACGGGCTGTCGGGCGGAACGAGCGAACTCGTCGCCGGCACGGCGTCGGGGGGGCTAGATCCGGCCGACCTCACGGTCTTCAAGGGTGAGGTCCTGTTCAATGGCGCAGTTTCGGGATCTCTGCGCGGGTTGTGGGTGACAGACGGGACCGTCAACGGCACGCACGAGCTGACCGATGGGGGGGTGACGACAAGCCTCGGACTCAATCCGTCCGACCTGACAGTTTTTGGGAATGAGGTGCTGTTCAACGGCGCCGACACGAGCGGCGTTGTTGGCTTGTGGGAAACCGACGGCACGGCCGGCGGCACGCACGAGATCCCGGTCACTGGGGCGACTGCTTCTGGGCTCGAGCCCAAGGAGATGACTGTTCTCGCTGGTGAGGTGCTGTTCAACGGCGAGAGTGGGGCCAACGCGGCGGGCCCGAATGGTCACCACGGATTGTGGGTCACCAATGGGACGACCACGAGCGAGCTGACCGGCATAGTCGGCGCTGACCCGGGGACTGCTCCCGGTGACCCGGGCTTCAATCCTCTGTTCCTGACAGCCTTCAACGGCGAAGTGCTGTTCAACGGTCGGGACACCGACGGCAAACAGGGATTGTGGGAGACCGACGGGACGGCTCAGGGCACGCACGAGTTATTGGCGGGAACGGGAGCGGGCGGATTAGACCCGTCCAACTTCGAAGTCTTCGGGAGCGAGGTGCTATTCAGCGGTCATGACGCGGCCGGCCATGCCCAGTTGTGGGAGACGGACGGCACGACCCTCGGAACACACCAGCTGGCGGTAGCCGGGGCGTCTGCCGCAGGGTTGGCTCCATTTGACCTGACTGCGGTCACGCTGAATCCGCCAACGCCGGCGGAAATCGTCTTGCAGAACACCGATGGGCGAGTCTCGCTCTGGGAAGTGAACGGCATCAGCATTATCGGCGGCGGGCCGGTCGCCAATCCCGGGCCGAGTTGGCACGCCGTCGGCACAGGCGATTTCAATCACGACAGTCATTCCGACATCCTGATGCAGAATACCAGCAGTGGCCAAGTCTCGGTCTGGGAAATGAACGGCAACAACATTATTGGGGGTGGCCCCGTGGCCAATCCCGGGCCGAGTTGGCGCGCCGTCGGCACGGGCGATTTCAATGACGACAGTCATTCCGACATCCTGATGCAGAATACCAGCAGTGGCCAAGTCTCAATCTGGGAAATGAGCGGCAACAATATTATTGGGGGTGGCCCCGTGGCCAATCCCGGGCCGAGTTGGCGCGCCGTCGGCACGGGCGATTTCAATGACGACAGTCATTCCGACATCCTGATGCAGAATACCAGCAGCGGCCAAGTCTCGGTCTGGGAAATGGACGGCAACAACATTATTGGGGGTGGGCCCGTCGCCAATCCCGGGCCAAGTTGGCGCGCCATCGCCACGGGCGATTTCAATGACGACAGTCATTCCGACATCCTGATGCAGAACACCAGCAGTGGCCAAGTCTCAGTCTGGGAAATGGACGGCAACAACATTATTGGGGGTGGGCCCATCGCCAATCCCGGGCCGAGCTGGCACGCCCTCGGAACAGGCGGCGGCGGCTCCGAAATCCTGCTGCAGAACGCCAGTAGTGGGCAAGTCTCGATCTGGAACATGAACGACAACCACATTATCGGCGGCGGCGCCGTCGCCAATCCCGGCCCGAGCTGGCACGGGATCGGGTTGACCTAATCAGAAGCCGCGCCCGCGGCGATCACGAGCGCGCCGGTAGGACGACGCGTCGGCAACGGCAAAAGCAGACTGCCAAAAAATCATACTGGAGAATGAGGGTGAACGATGCCGCCAAACGTCGTTCTTTCGAGTTGGGGCTCGCTCGCGACAACCTGTTCGAGGGCAAGAACGCAAGCGGCTACTTTGGGTTGCACGCTCGGGGGCACAGTGGAGCTGACCATGCTGGGGCGAGTTCGGCGGGGATTTTCGCTGCAACGAGCTCGCCGAACCTAACCATCTACAATGGCTAGGTGCTGTTCAATGGCATCGACGGGCGGCGAGATCGGACTATGGACGAGAAATGGAACGGCCGCCGCAGGCCGTTTTGCCAAAGACGGCGGGCAGGAAATGCTGCGCCGCAATCTCAATAGTGGGGATCGCCCCGCCGCAACCTCGGGGCGAATGTCGGCGGTCAAAGGCTGCTACCCCTGGGACAGCAGCCCCAGGCCGAAGCTCATCCGATCCCGTTCCTGGAACGATCCCCGCCATACCTGCAAGGCACGGATTTAACTGATATTTGGGGCCCCAAAGCGGCCTTTTTCCGAACCGTGGGCCAGGGCGCCGCATGTCACTCTCCTGTCATCCCCGTTACTAGGGGAAAGTTGTGGTTGGCGCGGACCGGGTTAACATTCTCCAACCCTTTTGCGAACAACTTAGCGAAAAGGGCTTGACTGATCCTCCCGCACCTGCTTTGTTGACGCGGCGGTGCTCTTAGTGGCCAGCTTGATGGCTTCCGTAACGGCTCTCTCTTAGGGGGAATGGCATGAAAAGAATTGTTCCAGCTTTAGCGGCGGTGTTCGTTGCGACACTGGGAGCGAGTTCCGTTGCGCAGGCGGCGGTGCATACAATCGACTTCTCGGCAAATGCGACGGGCGGCAATATCACTTACACCGGCGCAACTCTCAAGACATCGACGGCGGTTGACTTTGATGGCGCCAGTTGGGTCGTATCAACTATCTTTCCCGGGGATGAGTTCGGGTTGGTCCCCACAGATATCCTTTCGCTTACACCGATGTCTTTCACATATGGCTCCGGGAGTGGGCCGCTCACACTTGTAATCCCCATCATCAAAACATGGGATGGCGCGGACGGCCCGTTCACCGAAAAGCTCACGACGCTGGAGGAAATTGATCGTGGTCTCAATTCGATCGCTTTCGTTTTTAGCGGCACAGTCACTGGTGGAGCATTCACTGACACGCTGGCTACCCTGCAGATCAGCCTGACTCAGGCTGGCGGACCTGGAAGAGTGGTTTCGGCGTCGTTGACCAACGAGGCCACCAGCGCTGTTCCTGAACCGGCAACGTGGGTGATGATGGGCCTTGGTTTCGCCGCGCTTGGCTACGCTGCGGTGCGCCGGAGTTCAAAGGATCGGTCTGCAGTCGCGATGGTCTGACCGTCAACCACATCTAAGATTCCGCTAAAAGGCCGCCTCTGGCGGCCTTTTTTCTTCTTCTTTCCGGCCCGCCGAAGCCATTGTCCTGGCAATGCGTCCTTCCGCTCCGCCAGAAACCCGCTATTCAGGCGTAGGCGCTGGATCGGCCAAGTCGGTGCAGCCGGTCGGCGGCGGCCTGGGCGAAACGCAGCAACAGCGCGCGGCGGCTGGCTGGGGCCATGCGCTGCAGTTCGGCTTCGCGCACGATTTCCGCGCCATAGGGGTCGGCGACGATAAGGCCCGCCTCCACGGGCATCAGATCGGCAGGCGTGTGCTCCGAGATGGCGAAATAGAGCCGGTCGCAGCAGGCGGCATAGCCCCGCCACTTGCGGTCGGCGCGAAAGTCCGCGGCGCATGACTTGACCTCGACGATCAGCACCTCGCCGTCGCGATTGACCGCCGCGATGTCCGCCCGGCGCCCGTCGGTCAGCGGCAGTTCGGTCAGGCTCGAGAAGCCGCGCGCCCGCAACAGCCGCCGCACCCCGCGCGCGATCATCAGCGCCGTCTGTGACTGGCGCCCGTCCGGCGGAAGGGTTTGCATTTCCTTCCACATCAGGCCGCCCTAGCGTCGGCGAGAATCATCTCTGTCGCTTTCTCGGCGATCATCATCGTCGGCGAACCGGTATTGCCGGAGGTGATGCGCGGCATCACCGAGGCGTCGGCGACGCGCAAGCCGTCAAGGCCATGAACTCTTAGCCGCTGGTCGACCACGGCAAACGGATCCTGCGCCAATCCCATCTTCGCGGTCCCGACGGGGTGGAAAATCGTCGTGCCAATCTCGCCCGCCGCCCGCGCAAGTTCATCGTCCGACTGCAGGTTTGCGCCGGGCTTAAGCTCTTTCGGCGCGTACCGTGCAAGCGCGGGAGCCGCGGCGAGCCGGCGGGTCAGCCGGATCGAGGCCACGGCCACCCGCTGATCGGCGAGAGCCGACAGATAGTTCGGTTGAATGACCGGCGCGGCGAGCGGATCGGGGCTCGAGGCGTGAGTTCGAGCCCCGGCTCTCCGGCCGCAGGTTGCAGACGCTGATCGTTATCGCTGGATAGGGATGCATGGGCTCGCCGAATCGGTCCAGCGACAAAGGTTGGACATGGAATTCGATATTGGCGGTGGCGTAGTCGGCCGAGGACTTGGCGAACAGGCCAAGCTGCGAGGGCGCCATGGTCAAGGGCCCCCGCCGGCGAAGTCCATAGTCGAGGCCCATCATGCCCCGCCTCACGAGCGACCGATACTCGACATTGAGCGTGCGCGCGCCGGTCACGCCAAAGATGGCTCTCAACTGCAGATGGTCCTGCAGATTTTCGCCGACACCCGGCAGCGCATGGACGACAGACGCGCCGATCGCTTTGAGACGATCTGGGGCGCCGACGCCCGAAAGCTCCAAGAGCTGCGGCGAGCCGATCGCCCCTGCAGCCAGAACGACTTCGCCCCTCGCCCGCGCCTCATGGAGGACGCCGTGTTGACTGTAACGCAAGCCTGTGGCGCGGCGACCGTCAAACAAGACGCGCTCGACATGCGCGCCAGTCGCAAGGTGCAGGTTCGGCCGCTTGAGGATCGGCTTCAAGAACGCCGTCGCCGCGCTCCAGCGACGCCCGCGGCGCTGGTTGACCTCGAAATAGCCTGAGCCCTCGTTGTCGCCCTGATTAAAGTCGGCGATCTTCGGAATGCCGATTTCCGCCCCGGCCTCGCGCACCGCGTCGAGGATCGGCCAGGAGACGCGCGGGCGCTCGACGCGCCACTCGCCGCCCGCCCCATGCAGCTCGCTCATGCCCCCGTGATGGTCCTCCTGCCGGAGAAAATAGGGCAGCACATCGTCCCAGCCCCAGCCGGCAAGGCCAAGCTGGCGCCAGCCGTCATAATCGGCCGCCTGGCCGCGCATATAGATCATGGCGTTGATGGCCGATGAGCCGCCCACCACCCGGCCGCGGGGATACGCGATCGACCGGCCGCCCAAATTGGGCTCCGGCGCAGTCTTGAACATCCAGTCCGCGCGCGGGTTGCCGATCGCGTAGAGATAGCCCACCGGGATATGGAACCAGATCCAGTTGTCGCGGCCCCCCGCCTCGACGATGAGAACGCGGTTCTTGGGGTCGCGGCTCAGCCGATTGGCGAGCACGCAGCCGGCCGAGCCGGCGCCGACGATAATGAAGTCGTAGCTTTCCTCGCTCATGGTTGTACGGCCCAGCAGGCGACGTCCCGCCCCTGCTTCAGCTCGAGCGGCGGCTTCTCGACGCGGCAGCGATCGAAGGCCAGCCGGCAACGCGGATGGAACGCGCAGCCCGGCGGCGGGGCGAACGGCGACGGCGGCTCGCCGGAGAGCAGGATGCGCTGGCGCTTGGCGGTCGGGTCGGCGACCGGCGTCGCCGACAGGAGCGCCTGCGTATATGGATGCTGCGGGCGTTCGAAGGTGGCCGCGCGCTCGCCGATCTCGACCGCATTGCCGAGGTAGATCACCATCACCTCGTCGGCAATGTGGCGCACGACCGAAAGATCGTGCGAGACGAACACATAGGCAAGCGCAAATTCCTCCTGCAAGCTGGCGAGCAGATTGAGCGCCTGGGCGCGGATCGAGACATCCAGCGCCGACACCGGCTCGTCGAGCACCAGGATTTTTGGCTTCAGCATGAGCGCGCGGGCGATGGCGATGCGCTGGCGCTGGCCGCCCGAGAACATGTGCGGGTAGCGATGATAGTACTCGGGCCTCAAGCCCACCTCGGCCATGATCGACAGAGCCTCGGCCTTGCGCTCGGCGGGACTGAGGCTCGTATTGACGAGCAGCGGCTCCTCGAGCGCCTTGCCGATCGTCTGGCGCGGATTGAGCGAGCCATAGGGGTTCTGAAAGACGATCTGGATTTCCCGCCTGAGGCGCGCCCGCGTCGCCGCGCTTGCATGAGCGACGTCTTCGCCGTCGATCAGAAGCGAGCCGGCGGTCGGATTTTCGATCAAGGTGAGGAGCCGCGCCAATGTCGATTTGCCGGAGCCGGATTCGCCGACCACCGCCAGCGTGCGCCCAGCCCTTAGCGAAAAGGACACGCCGGCGAGCGCCCTGATCGTCGCGCGGGCGCGGAACGCGCCGCGCGAGACGGTGTAATCCCGCGTCAGGTCCCTGGCCTCGAGGATCCCGCTCACGGGGCCGATCCTTGCAGCTCAAGCGCGCTCGGAATTCCGGCGACCAATGGCGTCAGACATCGCGCGCGGCCAAGCGCAGGCTTGGCCGGCGGCGGCTCGGCATCATGGCAGGCGTCGAAAACATAGGCGCAACGCGGCGAGAACACGCAGCCGCGCGGGCGGTCGAACGGGCCGGGCACGACACCTGGAATTGCCGGCAGCCGCCGTCCGTTCGCCCGCTCCGGCAAAGCCGCCAGAAGCGCGGCCGTATAGGGATGGTGGGGATCGGCGAACATTTTGCGCGTGGCGTTCGTCTCCATCTGCTGGCCGGCATATTGGACAATAACCCGGTCCGCGGTTTCGGCGACCACCCCCATGTCGTGGGTGATGAGCACCAGCCCCATTCCATTGTCGCGGCGCTCCCGCATCAGAAGATCGAGGATTTGCGCCTGGATGGTGACATCGAGCGCCGTGGTCGGTTCGTCGGCGATCAGGAGTTTCGGCCGGCACGCCAGCGCCATGGCGATCATGACGCGTTGGCTCATGCCGCCCGAGAGCTGGTGGGGATAGGCGTGGCGCCGGCGCTGGGGATCGGGAATGCCGACCTCGGCCAGAAGCTCGACGATGCGCTTGTCGCGCTCGGCGCGTTTGAGGGTGAGGTGCGTTTTCAGGGCCTCGCCAATCTGGAAGCCCACGGTGAAGCAGGGATTGAGCGACGACATCGGCTCCTGGAAAATCATCGCCATGTCTTTGCCGGCGATCCGGCGCCGCTCGTTCGCCGTCATCGACAGGAGATCCGCGCCGTCGAAGGCCATGCGGTCGGCGGACACAGTCGCGGTCTGAGGCAAGAGGCCCATTGCCGCCAGCATCGCGACCGACTTGCCGGAGCCCGATTCGCCGACGATCGCCAGCACTTCATTGCGCTCGAGCGTGAGATCGAACCCATCCACCGCAGTGAATGGGCCATGGCGCGTGGCGAACGAGACGGAGAGGTTGCGGATTTCGAGCAGGGGCGGCGCCATCACCCTCTCCGCATCTTTGGGTCGAGCGCGTCGCGCAGGCCGTCGCCGGTCAGGTTGATGGCGATGACGGTGATAAGAATGGCTAAGCCCGGGAGGGTGACGATCCAGGGATCGGAGCGAATGAATTCGCGCGAGTCCGCCAGCATCGAGCCCCACTCGGGCGTCGGCGGCTGGGCGCCGAGGCCAAGGAAGCCGAGCGCCGCCGCCTCGAGAATGGCGCTCGACACGCCAAGCGCCGCCTGCACGATGAGGGGAGCAAGGCAGTTTGGCAGGACGGTCGCATAAGCAAGCCTGAACGGCCCGACTCCAACCACGCGCGCGGCGGTCACATAGTCCTTGTTCAGTTCACCGAGCGCGGACGCACGCGCGAGACGCACATAGGCCGGCAGATAGACGATCGTCACCGCGATGATGGTGTTGGCGAGGCTTGGGCCCAGCACCGCGACGACAAGCACAGCGAGCACCAGGCTCGGCACCGCCATGATCAAATCCATGAACCGCGTGACGGCGACGTCGACGATCGGACCCGTCATCGCCGCAGCAAGCCCAAGCGTCACGCCGACAATGAAGGACACGCACATCACCGAAAGGCCGATGAACAGCGACACTCGGGCGCCGAAGATGAGGCGCGACAGCATATCGTGGCCGTCGCCGTCGGTTCCGAGCACGAAGCGCCAGGAGCCGCCCGCTTCCCATACAGGCGGCGTCCGCACCGCGTCGCGGAACTGCTCGATCGGCGAGTGGGGAGCGACGAAATTCGCCGTCAGCGCCAGGAGAACGATGATGGCGAAGACCGTGAGGCCGATCACCGCGCCGCGGTTTTCCCGAAACGCGGCCCAGAACGACGCGAGAGGCGAAGGCTGCGCAAGGACGGCCGCCGCCTCGTCGCCAATCTGGGTGGTCACCGCGGCGACGTCAGCGGCCATGGCTAATCCGGGGATCGATGATTCCATAGACGAGATCGACGATCAGATTGACCAGGACGACGACGACGGAGATGAGCAGAACGCCGCCTTGCAGCGCTGGATAGTCACGCCGGCCGATAGAATTGATGAGCCAATGGCCGACGCCCGGCCAGGAGAAGATCGTCTCCGTCAGCACAGCCCCAGCCATCAGACCGGAGACCGAGAGGCCAATCACCGTCACCACCGGCAAGAGCGCATTGCGCAACGCGTGAACGCCAATGACCCGGCCCGGCGACAACCCTTTGGCGCGCGCGGTGCGCACATAGTCCTCGCTTAAGACTTCGAGCATCGAGGAGCGGGTCATGCGGGCGATGACGGCGAGCGGCACTGTGCCGAGCACAATCGCCGGCAGCACAAGGTGGCGCAAGGCGTCGAGAAAGGCGCCGGGCTGATTCGACAGGAGCGCGTCGATGGTCATGAATCCGGTCGGCTGAGCGAACGAATAGTTGATGAGGTCGATCCGGCCCGAGACGGGCAGGAGCCCGAGGCGCACGGAAACGAACATGATGAGCAGCAGGCCCCACCAGAAGATCGGCATGGAATAGCCGAACAGCGACACTGTCATCAGCGCCTGATCGTAGAAGCCGCCGCGTTTGACCGCCGCAAGCGCGCCCGCCGGGACACCGATTGCAATCGCAAACAGCATGGCGAAGAACGAGAGTTCGAGCGTCGCCGGGAACAGGGTCAAAAACTCGGTCAGAACTTTATCCTGCGACGACAGCGACACGCCAAAGTCGCCATGCGCAAGGCGCCAGACATACTCCAGAAACTGCCGCCAGACCGGCTGGTCGAGGCCGAGCTCATGGCGAAAATACGCCAGCCGCTCCGGCGACATGCCGTGCTCGCCAGTCCTGACCTCTACGGGATCGCCCGGCACGAGGCGGATCGCCGCGAAGGTCAGGAACATCAGCGCGAGAAAAGTCGGGATGGTGAGCGCGATGCGGCGAAGGAAGTAGGCGACCATGGCCGATCCGATACCAACGGGCCCCGTCTTGCATCGTGGCAGGCGAGGCCCGGAACGGCCTTATTTGATGTCGACGCCTTCGAACGCGTGCGTTCCGAGCGGGCTCTGCTTATAGCCGGTCACATTCGAGCGCATGGCTTCGAACACGATCGAATGGGCGAGGAGCAGCTCCGGCGCCTCGTCGTGCTCGATCACCTGCATGCGCTGATAAAGCTTGGCCCGCTCGGCCTGATCGGAAATCGTGCGCGCCTTGACAAGCAGAGCGTCAAACTCGGCGTTGCACCATTTCGTCGGGTTGCTGTCGCCGGGTTTGCCGCCGGGGCAACCTCTCAGAAAGAAGAAATTGTCCGGGTCGCCGTTGTCCCCGGTCCAACCGTACTGGCCGGTGGTCTCCTCGCCGGCGGCGAGGCGCTTGCGATACTCGCCCCACTCATAGGTGACGAGCTTGGCGTTGACCCCCACCTTGGCGAGGTCGGCCTGCATCATCTCGCCGATGCGCTTGCCGTTGGGATTGTAGGGTCGCGACACCGGCATGTACCAGAGATCGATGTCGAGCGGCGTCTTGACGCCGGCCGCAGCCAGCATCGCCTTGGCCTTCTCCGGATCAAAAGGCACATCGGGAATCTTGTCGTTGAACGACCACAAAGTGGGCGGGATCAGCGTCGTCGCCTTCGAACCCGCGCCGAGATAGACGTCCTTGATGATCGCGTCGCGATCGATCGCCATCGACAAAGCCTGACGAACCTCCCTCTTGTCGAATGGCGGCTTCTGCGCGTTGAAGGCCCAATAGGCGACGTTGAGGCCCGGCATGTTGATCACCTTGAGGGTGGGATCTTTCTCCATCTCCTCGAGGTCCGCGGGCCGCGGATAGGCGTTGACGTGGCACTCGCCCGCTTTGAGCTTGGCGTAGCGCGCGGTGGCGTCGGGAGTGATGGCGAACACGAGATCGTCGACCAGCGGCTTCTCGCCGTAAAAGTCCTTGTTCGCCTTGTAGCGGATGACGGAATCCTTCTGATAGGAGACGAACGAGAACGGGCCAGTCCCGACCGGCGCCTGGTCGAATTGCTCGGGCGTCCCTTTCTTGAGCAGGAAGTCGGCGTATTCCTTCGACCCGATCGCCATGAAGTCCATCGCCAGGTTGGCGAGGATGGAGACGTTCGGGGTCTTGAGCTTCATGACGACAGTATAGTCGTCCGTCTTCTCCACCGAATTGAGCAGCTTCGGCATGTCCATGTCGTTGAAATAGTCATACTTGCCGCCCGAGACCTTGTAGTATGGATTGTCGGGCTTCCACTGCCGGTCGATCGAAAACAAGACATCATCGGCGTTGAAGTCGCGTGTCGGCTTGAAGTCTTTGAACGAATGGAACTTGACTCCCTTGCGCAGATGAAAGGTGAGCATCTTGCCGCCGTCGGCGACTTCCCAGCTTTCGGCGAGGCCGGGGACGACATCGGTCGTGCCGCGCTTGAATTCAGTCAGGCGATTGTAGACGGGCCGCGCCGCATCGAAGCTGGTGCCGGTGGTGTTGATCGCCGGAGTGAAATTCTCCGGACTGCCTTCCGAGCAGTAGACCAGGGTCTTTGCCGAAGAGAGGCCCGCGCCCAATAACAACGCGGCCAGCGCGACGCCGGCAAAGGTGAGCGCTTTCATTGCATTTTCTCCTGAACAACGAGCTCGCGACCACGAGCTTTGCGCCATCGAAGCCCTTTTTCGGTTTCAACGCAATGGCGGCGGGACGACGCAATGGCGCCCCTAGAGACGGAATGGCCTCACCTGAAAAACCCGCGCGACCCGTGGCGCCCTGTGTGCATGAGTGCGCATTGATCCGGCGACGCGGCGCCGGTCACGTGGGATGAGGACATGAACGCGAAAGATACGATGCTGGCGGAGCTGAAGAGTTGGAACCCAGGCCGAAGCCTGCCACAAAAATTCTACACCGACTCCGACTTCTACCGCCTCGACCTCGAGACGATCTTTTATCGGGATTGGCTGTTCGCTGGCCACGATTGCGAGATTCCGGCGCCCGGCGATTATTTCACCCTGCAGATTGGAGACTATCCAATCATCGTTGTGCGCGGCGTCGACGGGTCGGTACGCGCGCTCCACAATTCCTGCCGGCATCGCGGTTCGCGCCTATGCGCCACACCTAAGGGCGCGGTGAAGCGCCTCGTATGTCCCTATCATCAGTGGACCTACAATCTGGACGGAGGATTGATCCGGACGCGTCACATGGACGCGGCGATCGACAAGACGCAATTCGGGCTCAAGAGCGTCCACTGCGAAAGCGTTGGCGGCTATATCTTTGTGTGCGTGGCGCCCGTCGCGCCGAGTTTCGAGGCCTTCCGAGCCCAGGCGACAAGGTATTTGTCGCCGCACAAGATCACGCAAGCCAAAGTCGCCTTCGAGAGCACGATCGTTGAAAACGGCAACTGGAAGCTCGTCTGGGAAAACAACCGCGAGTGCTACCATTGCGCGGCGAACCATCCGGAACTGTGCCGCACCTTCCCTGAGAAGCCGACCGTGTCGGGAGTTGATGGCGTCACCGACGACCAGGAGATCAAGGCGCATTGGGATCGATGCGAGGCGGCGGGGCTGCCCAGCGTCTTCGAGCTTTCCGACTCGGGCCAGTTCCGCTCCGCCCGAGTTCCGCTTCTCGACGAAGCGGTCAGCTATACGATGTCCGGGCGCGCCGCCGTCGCCCGGGGCTTAAGCGACAGCGTCACCGAGCCCCGCATCGGATCGCTGTTGCTCTTCCATTATCCCTCGATTTGGAATCACGTGATGGGCGATCACGCCGTGAGCTTCCAGGTCTTTCCGATCGGTCCGATGCAGACTTAGGTCAGAACCAAATGGCTGGTTCACAAGGAGGCTGTCGAGGGAAAAGACTATACGATCGAGGACCTGACCCACGTCTGGCTCGCGACGAATGCCCAAGACCAGCGCGTGGTCGAAGAAAACCAGATCGGCATTCGCTCGCCCGCTTATGAACCCGGACCCTACGCGCCTACCCATGAGGACGGCGTCACGCAATTCGTCGACTGGTACTGCTGGACGATGCAGCGCGGGCTTGGGCCCGCTCAGGCCAGCATCAGCCGCGTCGCTTAGACGGTTCCGGCTGGTCTCAGGGGTTCGCCGAGAGCGCCTCGAGTCTGGCGACGAGGGCCGCCGGGTCACCGGAAACCGCGATTTGCTTGAGCCGGCTCTTCGAGCCGGCGACGATCCTCGCGCCCGAGGCCGGGACGTCAAGCTGCTTCGCCAACAGAGCGCACAAAGCTTGATTGGCCCCGCCGTCTTGCGGGGCGCTGCGCACGCGCGCCGCGAGCACGGACGATCCGTCCGCAAGCCGAGCCACGCCGTCAATCGCGTCGCGCCCGCCCTTCGGCGTCAAACGGCAGGAGACGACGACGCCCTCCTTCGTTCTGCGCCAAGGCTCGCGCTCGGCGGTCATCCGCCTTCCTCGTCGTTCATGGGATGCAGATCGCGCACCATCGCCTTGGCGCGCTCGTCGAGCACATGGGTGTAGATCTGCGTCGTCGCGATGTCGGCGTGGCCCAGCAGATCCTGAACGACGCGCAGGTCCGCGCCGTTCTGCAACAGATGGCTGGCGAAGGCGTGGCGAAGCACGTGCGGGCTCACGCGCGCCGACGCAATGCCCGCCGCCGCTGCGACGCGCTTAAGATCGCGAGCGAAGCTCTGGCGGGTCATGTGACCGCTGGCGCTCATGGCGGGAAACAGCCAAGGCCCTGCCGCTGCGCCCGGAGAGACTTGATCGAGCAAACTGCGAAACGTGCTGATCGCAGCGCGGGCGTGGCCGGAGAGCGGGGCAAGACGCTCCTTTTCGCCTTTGCCGCGCACGGCGACGAGGGGGGACCTGGCCATCGCGATCGACTTCTTGAGGCTCAAGGCCTCCGACACGCGCAAGCCTGACCCGTAGATGAGTTCGATGATGCAAGCGACGCGCGCCGTCTCCAGCCGCTCGCGCAGCGGGCGCTCCGCAATGTCGACCCCCTCGCGCGCGGTCGCGATCAGGCGCTCGACCTCGGCCATGCTCAGAAGCTTGGGAAGCGGACGCGACCGGCGCGGGCCCTCGACCGCCAGGGTCGGGTTGTCGCGTCGCCATCCTTCGGCGTAAAGAAACTTGTGAAACTGACGGATCGCTGACAGACGGCGACCGAGCGATGCGGCGCTGAGCTTCTGCGCGCCGCGGGCCGCCAGGAATCCACGCACATGAGTTGCGTCGACCTTCAGCGCGTCCATCCCCTCGGCCTTCAGATAGCCTTCGTAGTCGGCGAGATCGCGCCGATAGGCATCGATCGTATTGACGCTCGCGCCCCGCTCTGCGGCGAGCGCCTCGAGGAAGCTGACGACGTGAGAAGCGACCTTCGCTCTCATGGCGTCATTGCGAGGAGCGGAGCGACGAAGCAATCCAGGAGAACGCAGAGCGCCCGACGATCCGCTGGATTGCTTCGCTGCGCTCGCAATGACGGATCTGGTTCTACGAAATTGGGTCCCACTTCACTCTTCCTCGAACAGCGTCGGCTGTGATCCCTCGCGCCGCGGCTCGGCGAGGCCGAGATGGCGGAAGGCGTGCGAGGTCAAGAGGCGCCCGCGCGGCGTGCGCTGCACGAAACCAAGCTGGATGAGATAGGGTTCGATGATGTCCTCGATCGCGTCGCGGGGCTCGGAAAGCGCGGCGGCGATGGTCTCGACTCCGACTGGACCGCCACCGAACTTGAGGGCGATCGTGTCGAGATAACGCCGATCCATCTCGTCGAGACCAATCACATCGACGTCGAGCAGCTTGAGCGCGCTGTCGGCAAGCGCGCGCGTCACGCTTTTTGCGCCTTCGACCACGGCGAAGTCGCGCACGCGCCTGAGCAAGCGCCCGGCGATGCGAGGCGTGCCGCGCGAGCGCTTTGCGATCTCATTGGCGCCGTCGTCAGCAAGGGCGAGGCCGATCACTCCCGCGCCGCGCGCGACAATGCCCTGCAATTCTTCGGTGGTGTAAAAATTGAGCCGGATCGGAATGCCGAAACGATCGCGCAACGGAGTGGTGAGGAGCCCGGCGCGAGTCGTCGCGCCGATCAGAGTGAACCGGGCGAGGTCGATCTTCACCGAACGCGCCGCAGGCCCCGCGCCGATGATGAGGTCGAGCTGGAAATCCTCCATCGCTGGATAGAGAATCTCTTCGATTGCAGGGTTCAGACGATGAATCTCATCGATGAACAGCACATCTCGCGGCTCGAGATTGGTGAGCTGCCCCGCGAGATCGCCCGCCTTGCCGATGACGGGCCCTGAGGTCGAATGGAAATTGACGCCAAGCTCGCGCGCGACGATCTGCGCCAATGTCGTCTTGCCGAGGCCAGGCGGACCGACGAACAGCACGTGATCGAGCGCCTCGCCGCGTGATTTGGCGGATTGGATGAAGATTCCGAGGTTCTTGCGCGCCGCTTCCTGGCCGGCGAAATCGGCGAGGAGCTGCGGGCGAACGGCCGGCTCGTCCTCGGAACGCTTTTCGGCCGAGACGAGCCGGCGAGGCGTGTCGGCCACCTCAGACGCCTTCGCCCGGGGGATGAAGGCGCTCCGCCAAGCTCAATTCGGGTCGCATGGTCAGACCGATGAGGTTCGCGGCCAATGCGCAGACAAAACCCGCGATTGCTCCACAAGCGATGAAAGCGTGGCCGAGCGTGACGCCAATCCGGCTTGGAAACGCCCAGTGAGCCGGGGATCCGAGGTTGGTCTCGATCGTCATCTCAAGCGACGCGCCGGGCGGGTTGAGGCGCGACAGGAGGCCATAGACGAGCAATCCGCCGATGAGAGCGGCGACAAGTGCGCGCGGCGCGCGCTCGGGCGCGACGGCGTCCCAGAGCGCATAAAGAAATCCGGTCGCGGCGGCAGGCCCAACGCCGACGGCATAGGCCGCGATCAGTCCAATGGCGTGGCCAAAGAACGCGCTGATCAAAACCATAAGGCCGATGGCCTCGAGATCGCTGGGTGTCTTGAAGACGACGGAAAGGGGAATGAACAGCGCTCCCCCGACCGCCGGCCCCAGCGCCGCGAACAGGAGCACGATGCCGATCATGGGAACGAAGAAGGGACGGCCGCTCACTGCGGCCCCTTGGGCACATAGACGACGCTCGGCAATGCGGCGAAATGCGCATCGCAGGTGAGCAGATCGGCGCGCGCGTCGGCAGCCGTGGCGAAGATGATTGCGTCCGCCGTGGCGAGGCCGTGGACTTTCGCATAGGCCGCCGCCTTCGTCGCGATGTCCGTCGTCAGCGGCGCTACGACCAACTCCGTCGAAAAGGCGATCGCCCGGGCGGCCGCGGCGTCTGACAGCTCCCGGGCAAGCCAACGCGACAGCTCATATTGAACAATGGTCGGGACAACCCAGTGATCGTTCCTCGGCAGCTCCGGCGCCAATGTCTCACCCAGAGGGGAGCCGACGATCCATTCGATCCAAGCAGACGTGTCGACCACGCGCATCAGTAGCGATCATTTCGGTCGCGATAGCCCTCCGTGTTGGCTCCGCGGGCGATTCCCGCCAAGTCTTCGCGTTGCGGCACCGGGACGATCACGAAGCCTTCGGGCTTTGCGATGAATGCGACCTTCTGGCCGGGCCGCAAGCCTAGCTGATCTCGGACTTCCTTCGGAATTGAGATTTGAAACTTCGAGGAAACGGTTGCGATTGCTGACATTCACTTTACCTTGTGTCCATCGATCATAATATCGTAAGACAGCTTACTGCGCCAGCTCCTTGAGGCCCGCGCGGATGAGTGCGGCGGTCTCGGCGGCCGGACCAAGCTGAGCGGAAATCCTGGCTACGGCGGCCGCCGCCTGGGGCTGGCCGTAGCCTAGACCGACGAGAGCGAGGACCGCGTCCTCCGCGGCCTTGGCGAGCTTGGGCGCGCGCTCGAAGCCCGCATCCGCATGGGCGAAATCGGCTGCCGCAAGCGTCGGCGCTTTGTCCTTGAGCTCGAGCACCAGACGCGCGGCGAGCTTCGGGCCTACCCCCGGCGCACGCGCCATCATCGCCTTGTCCTGCCGTGCGACCGCCGCGCTCAACGCGTCCCCCGACAGGGCGCCGAGAATCCCCAACGCGACCTTGGCGCCCACGCCCTGCACATTCTGCAGCAAGCGAAACCAGTCGCGCTCGCCCGAAGTGAGGAATCCGTAAAGTCGGATCGCGTCTTCGCGCACGTGCGTCTCGATGAGCAGTTCCGTGGGCTCGCCGGTGGCGGGCAACGCGCGAAGGGTACGCGCCGAAGCGGAGACGAGATAACCGACGCCGTTGACGTCGAGGATCAACGCCTCTTCCTCGACGCTGTCGATCGTGCCCTTGAGCTTGCCGATCATGCCGCGCCTCGCGCACGCGCCGCGCGATGCTGGGCGTGGCAAATGGCGACGGCGAGCGCGTCGGCCGCGTCCGAAGTCGACGCGGTCGAGGCCGGCAAGAGCATCCTCACCATCATAGCCACCTGCCGCTTTTCCGCGTGGCCCACGCCGACGACCGTCTTCTTGATGAGGTTGGCGGCGTATTCCGCCACCGGCAGGCCGGTCAGAGCCAATGTCGCGAGCGCGACGCCGCGCGCCTGCCCGAGTTTCAGCGCCGATTGCGGATCGCGGTTGATGAATGTCTCCTCGACCGCCGCCTCGTGAGGCCCCTCGCGTTCGATGAGCCCAGTCAACAAGCGATGGATCGCGGCCAGGCGCTCGGCGAGCGAGGTTGCGGCGTCGGTCTCGATCGAGCCGCAGCCGACGAAGCTCAGCCGCGAACCAGCGGCCTCGATCACGCCCCACCCGGTCGTGCGCAGGCCGGGATCGACGCCGAGAATGCGAATCGCGCCGATGGTCATGCAACGTCTGATATACGAATTCACACGCTGACGCATTTTGCGCACGCAAGTCTTAAGGCGCCGCCCCGGTGAGCCACGCTCTCGCGGACGACGGTAGCCATCGACATCTGGCGTCCGATCGCAGTAAGCAGAATCGGCTATGTGTTGCATTCGCGAGCGGCGGACGCCAATGATTTGACTCGTTGACCACGACCGAGCCCCCCTCGTAGTCCCAAGACCGTCCTGCCCTTACGAAAGCCTGACTCTAGGGAGCCCCAAGATGCCGTCGCAAGTCTTTTCCGGAACCATTCCGGCCCTCATGACCCCCTGCGGCCCCGACCGGCGGCCCGACTTTGACGCCCTCGTGAAGATGGGAAAACACCTCATCGGCGCCGGAATGTCGGGGCTGATCTATTGCGGCTCGATGGGCGACTGGCCGCTGCTGACCCTCGAGCAGCGGATGGAGGGCGTCGAACGTTTGGCGAAGGCCGGCCTGCCGGTCATCGTCGGCACAGGCGCGCAGAACACCGAGCAGGCCGCGGCGCTCGCCCGTCACGCGAAGGAAAAAGGCGCGCGCGGGCTCATGATCATCCCGCGGGTTCTTTCGCGCGGCTCCTCCACGGCGGCTCAGCGCGGCCATTTCACCCGCGTGCTCGAGGCCACGGTCGATTTGCCTTCGGTCATCTACAACAGCCCCTATTACGGCTTCCAGACACGAGCCGAGCTGTTCTTCGAACTGCGCAAGGAGTTCCCCCATCTGGTTGGGTTCAAGGAGTTCGGCGGCGCGGAATCGCTCAGCTACGCCGCGGAGCATATCGCCGGCCGGTCGGATGACATCGCGCTTATGGTCGGCGTCGACACCCAGGTGTTCCACGGCTTTGTCAATTGCGGCGCCTGCGGCGCCATCACCGGCATCGGCAATGTGTTTCCGCGCGAAGTGCTGCGTTTGGTTGAGCTTTGTGAGCGCGCCGCCAAAGGCGATTTCGAGGCGCGGCGTCTCGCGCTCGAGCTTGAGAGCGCCTTTGCGCCGCTTTCTGTCTTCGACGAGGGCGTCGATCTCGTGCTTTATTTCAAGCGCCTGATGACGCTCATGGGGCACGACGAATACGCGCTTCATCTCAACGACTTCGACGCCCTGAGCCCGTCGCAGGAGAGCATGGCGAAGCGGCGGTTCATGACGTTCCGCGCCTGGTACGCTTCCTGGCCCGGCGCCAAGGATTGAGCGCGGTGCGGGTTATCGACTCCCATACCGAGGGCGAGCCCACCCGTGTGATCGTAGACGGCGGGCCGCCGCTCGGGCATGGGCCGATGGCTCAAAGGCGCCGGCGTTTCGCTGGCGAATTCGATGATTTCCGCCGCTTCGCAGTGACCGAGCCGCATGGGCACGAGGCGATGGTCGGCGCCCTCCTCTGCGAGCCTCACGACCCGGCATGCGCCGCCGGCGTGATTTTCTTCGACAACGCGGGTTATCTTGGCATGTGCGGCCACGGCACGATAGGCCTCGCTGTGACGCTCGCGCATATGGGCCGGCTGGAGCCCGGCCGCCACAGGTTCGAAACGCCGGTCGGGACGGTCGGCGTCGAACTCGTCGACGGCTGCACAGCCACGGTCGAGAATGTCGAAAGCTATCGTTTCGCCGAGGCGGTCTCGGTTCAGGTCGAGGGGCTCGGTGAAGTGCGCGGCGACGTCGCCTGGGGCGGCAACTGGTTCTTTCTCACATCGAGCGCCCCTTGCGACCTCGTGCTTGCGAACGTTGGAAAGCTGACGCTGGCGGCGAGCTCGATTCGCAATGGGCTCGATTCCGCGGGAATTCGCGGACAAGATGGCGGGCCGATCGAACACGTTGAGATGTTCGCCCCGGCGCGATCGAACGACGCGAACAGTCGCAATTTCGTGCTCTGCCCTGGCGGTGCCTACGACCGCTCGCCGTGCGGAACCGGAACCAGCGCCAAGCTTGCCTGCCTCCATGCCGAGGGAAAGTTGCGCCCTGGCGAAGTCTGGGTGCAGGAGAGCATCATAGGCAGCCGCTTTCGCGCGAGCTTCGAACCGGGTCCGAATGGCGGGGTGCTCCCGCGCATCACCGGACGCGCTTTCATCTGCGCCGAAAGCACGCTCGTCCAGGACCCGAAGGACCCCTTCCGGCACGGCTTCGGCGACCAGTCGCCAGCTTGATCACATTCAGGTTTAGAAAAATCCGATGCTTGACAGCCCGGTCCGCGCCGTGTCTGTGCACCGCCGCTGCGCCAGGGCGCAAGCAGAGTCGCCCTTTCGCGTTCGGTCGGGGAAACCGCTCCATGAAGACGGCCTTGGTGTTTCCGGGTCAGGGTTCCCAGACAGTCGGCATGGGAAAGGCGCTGGCGGATGAATTTACCGTCGCGCGCGAGGTGTTCAACCGCGTCGACGCAACCCTGTCACAGGACCTCTCCAAACTGATGTTCGAGGGGCCCGAGGCCGAACTCACCCTCACCGCCAACGCCCAGCCGGCGTTGATGGCCGCGAGCATCGCGGCGTTGCGGGTTCTGGAGACCGAAAAGGGCTTCGACCCGGCCCGGCAGGCGGCTTATGTCGCGGGACATTCGCTGGGCGAATATTCGGCTCTTTGCGCCGCAGGATCGCTCAGCCTCGAGGACGCGGCGCGTCTTTTGCGCCTGCGCGGCGAGGCGATGCAGAAGGCGGTTCCGGTGGGCGAAGGCGCGATGGCCGCCATCCTCGGGCTCGAATTCGGAGCGGTGGTCAAGATCGCGACTCAGGCGGCGAGCGATCTCTACCTCACCGGCGCGATCTGCCAGGCGGCCAATGACAACGGCGCCGGTCAAGTCGTGGTCTCCGGCACGAAGTTGGCCGTCGAGCGCGCGATGGAGCTCGCCAAACTCGCCGGCGCGAAGCGGGCGCTGCTTCTGCCCGTCTCGGCGCCGTTTCATTCCGCGCTCATGCAGCCGGCCGCGGAGGCGGTAAATGAAGCGTTGAAAGGCGTCACAATTCACGCCCCCAAGCCGCCCCTCATCGCCAATGTCGAAGCCAGCGCGGTCACAAAGCCGGAGTCGATTCGGTCCGGGCTCGTCGCCCAGGTGACCGCGACCGTGCGCTGGCGCGAGAGCGTGGCTTACATGAGCGCGCACGGGGTCACCCGGTTCATCGAACTCGGCGCGGGCAAAGTGCTGAGTGGCCTCATCAAGCGAATCGTGGAGGGCGCGACGACGCTCAGCATTGGCGCGCCCGCGGACGTGGCCGCCTTCGGCGCCTCGGCGCCGCCCTAAGAATTCGACGAGAGGGACGACGCTGGTGTTCGATCTGACAGGAAGGACAGCGCTCGTCACCGGCGCTTCGGGTGGCCTCGGTCAAGCAATCGCGCGCGCCCTGCACGCTCAAGGCGCTTCGGTCGCGCTTACCGGCACAAGGCGGGAGGCGCTCGCAGCGTTGGCCGCCGAACTTGAGAGTCGGACCCATGCGGCGCCTTGCGACCTTTCGGACGCAGGCGCGACTGAAACGCTGATCCCAGCCGTCGAAGGCGCGCTCGGACCGATCGACATTCTCATCAACAACGCCGGGGTCACACGGGACAGTCTGCTCATCCGCATGAAGGACGCGGATTGGGATGCTGTTCTTGCGATTAACTTGACCGCGGCCTTCCGCCTGTCGCGCGCCGCGTTGAAAGGCATGCTAAAGCGCCGCTTCGGGCGAATCATAAACATAACGTCGGTTGTGGGCGTCCAGGGCAATGTGGGACAGGTGAATTATGCCGCCGCCAAGGCCGGCATGATTGGGATGTCCAAGGCGCTCGCCGCCGAGGTCGCGACGCGGGGCATCACCGTCAATTGCATCGCGCCCGGCTTCATAGACAGCCCGATGACCCGGGCGCTCGACCAGAAACAGCACGATGCGATCCTCGCCTCGATACCGATGGCGCGCCTGGGCTCAGACAAGGAGATTGGCGCGGCGGCGGTGTATTTGGCGAGCTCGGAGGCGGCTTACGTGACCGGGCAGACGCTTCATGTGAACGGCGGAATGGCAATGATTTGATGGCCTTCGACTGGCCCCAATGCACCGGCGCGACGGGCCTCGCGCCCTCTCGCGTTGGCCGGAAAGATATGCTATCGACGCCGGTTGTCGCAGGGCGCGGGAGGGGCGCATCATCGAAGCGTCGGCGTCGGCGAACCCGAACGAATCTGTTACCGCATCGAGGCGCGGTGCGGACGGCCGGATGACGAGCGTCGTCCCCCGGCGAGGTCGGTCGGGGAATTGATCAGGAAGTCGGGCGGCGGAGCCTGATGTATAAGGGAAAAGATGACATGAGTGATGTCGCGGAGCGGGTGAAAAAGATCGTCGTCGAGCATCTCGGCGTGGAGGCGGACAAAGTCGTCGACAGCGCCAATTTCATCGACGATCTGGGCGCCGACTCGCTCGATACGGTTGAGCTGGTGATGGCTTTTGAAGAAGAGTTCGGCGTCGAGATTCCCGACGACCAGGCCGAAACGATTGTGACCGTCGGCGACGCCATTAAATATCTCGAAAAGGCGTCGGCCAAAAAGTAGCGGGCGGAACGCGCTGAGCCGGCGGTTGCGGGCTTTCGTCAAGACGCTTTTTTCTCCAATGCGTGGGCCGGCGTTCAGTCCGGCCCTTGTTGCATTGGGCGCAGCGCTGCAACCGCGCCACAATTAAAGCGGAAGGCGGACGCAAGCAGTTAGGGTACAGGAATGGAGAGAATGAGGCGGGTCGTCGTTACGGGTCTTGGCATGGTGTCCCCGATGGCTTGCGGGGTCGAGGCGACGTGGCGGCGCCTTCTCGCCAGCGAATCGGGCGCGGCCCGGGTCGAGAACTTCGACGTTTCCGACCTGCCCTGCCAAATCGCCGCGCAAGTGCCTCGCGGCGGCGCTCCCGACGCGTTCAACCCGGACGACTGGATGGACCCTAAGGAACAGCGCCGGGTCGACGACTTCATCATATATGGCATGAGCGCCGCGTCGCAGGCGCTGCGCGACGCGAACTGGGAGCCTAAGACCTACGAGGAGGAGATCGAGACCGGCGTCCTGATCGGGTCGGGCATCGGCGGCCTCGGCGGCATCTACGACGCCTCCGTCACCCTGCACGAAAAAGGGCCGCGCCGCATCTCGCCGTTCTTCATTCCCGGCAGGCTCATCAATCTGTTGAGCGGGCAGGTTTCGATCGCCCACAATCTGAAAGGTCCCAACCACGCGGTCGTCACCGCGTGCTCGACGGGCGCGCACGCGATCGGCGACGCCGGGCGGCTGATCGCCCTTGGCGACGCCAACGTGATGGTCGCCGGCGGCGCGGAATCAGCGGTGAACCGCCTTTCGCTGGCGGGCTTTTGCGCCTGCCGCGCCTTGTCGACGGGCTTCAACGACCGGCCGAAGCAGGCCTCGCGCCCTTACGACCGCGATCGCGACGGTTTCGTCATGGGCGAAGGCGCGGGATGCGTGGTGCTCGAGGAGCTCGAGCACGCCAAGAGCCGCGGCGCTCGTATTTACGCCGAACTGGTCGGTTATGGCCTTTCCGGCGACGCCTACCACATCACCGCGCCCGCGCCCGATGGCGACGGCGCCTTTCGCGCCATGAGCATGGCGGTAAAGCGCGCCGCGATTTCCGCTTCGGACATCGACTACGTCAATGCGCACGGCACCTCGACGCCGGTCGGCGACGAGATCGAATTGCGGGCGGTCGAGCGCCTGCTCGGCAATTCGGCCGCCAAGACGACCATGTCCTCGACCAAGTCGTCGATCGGCCATCTCCTGGGCGCGGCCGGCGCGGTCGAGGCGATCTTCTCCGTTCTCGCCATCCGCGACCAGATCGCGCCCCCGACGCTCAATCTTGACAACCCCGCGGTGGAGACCGCAATCGACCTTGCGCCTCATGCGGCGCGCAAGCGGCCGATTCAGGCGGCTTTGTCCAATTCCTTTGGCTTCGGCGGCACGAACGCCTCGCTGGTCTTCCGCGCGCTGAACTGACCGACTGGTCGAGAGCGATTGGTTATTTCCCTGCAGCCCCCAGGTCGGTTAAGCTCGGCTTGAGCCCCGCGGCCGGCGCGCCCAGGTCCGGGTGGGACTTGAACGGCAAGATCAGCGGCGGAAAGCGAAAAAGCGGCGAACGAGATGAGCGGAGACCACGATTCCGGCGACGGAGACGCCCCTCGGCCGCGCGTGAGCCTGTTCGGCCGTGCACGCAAGCCCGTGCTGAACGATCCGGCTCCGCCGCCATCCAAACCGCCGCGCAGGCACCGCCGGATGGGTCTGTCGAGCTTAAGCGGACTTCTCACTTTCGTATTGCTCGGCGCGCTCGCGACGGTCGGCGCGCTCGCTTGGCTGTTGAAGGAATCGCGAAGCCCCGGGCCGCTGGCCGCCGACAAGGTGGTGATCATCGCGCGTGAGGATGACGGCGGCAGCATCGCCGATCAGCTCGAGCGCGCGGGAGTGATCAACAGCGCGATGTGGTTCAACATTCTCACCGTGCTCGACGGCAATCGGGGCGCCTTGAAACGTGGCGAGTATGCGTTCAAGGCCGGCATGAGCATGAACGACATCGAAAATGAGCTCATTGCTCACCGCGTGGTTCGATACAAGCTCACCATCCCAGAGGGTCTGACCAGCGAACAGGTCGTCGACCGGCTCCGCGAAGACACTGTTCTGACCGGCGAGATCAGAGAGCCCCCGCGCGAGGGCTCGCTGATGCCGGACACCTACTATTTCGAGCGAGGCGACACGCGGCTGTCGATTCTGTCGCGGATGGCGAAGATTCGGGCGAAGACGGTCGACGAGATCTGGAAGGCGCGCTCACCGGATTTGCCGATCAAGTCGCCTTGGGAAATGGTGACCCTCGCCTCGATCGTCGAGAAAGAAACGGGCAAGACTGAAGAGCGGCCGAGGGTCGCCAGCGTGTTCATCAATCGACTCGAAAAACACATGCGGCTCGAGTCCGATCCGACGATCGTCTACGGCCTGGTCCTGGGCAAGGGCACGCTCGGGCGCAGCATAACGAGGGCCGACCTCAATCAGTCGACGCCCTATAACACTTACATCATTGACGGCCTGCCGCCGGGGCCGATTTGCAACCCAGGCAAGGCTGCGCTGGAAGCCGTCGCCAAACCTGCGCGCAGCAAGGACCTCTATTTCGTCGCCGACGGAACCGGCGGGCATGCGTTCGCTGAAACGTTGGATCAGCATCAGAAAAATGTCGCCCGCTGGCGCCAAATCGAAAAGGACGTCAAAGACAAGCTGGCGCCTGACGCGACGCCCGGGCCGGCGATTCGCGGCTCGATCGACCCGGTCGATCCGGCGCAGTTCGGCGCCCTTGTCGCGCCAGCTCCCGGGCAAGCGGCCCCCGCCTCGGTTCTCGCCCGTCTGAGCAAAATCGGCGCCGATCGGAAGGCGAAGGATGCGGCGTTGTTGGTCGCGCCAGGCGTCAAATCGATCAAGGAAACGAACGCCGTCGCCGCCGTTGGCGCCAAAGAATGGCCGCCGGAGGGCCTTGGGGGCGGGGAAGGAGACCCAGGGCCCGTCGCCTCTCTTTCCCCATCGGCGGCGCCGTTTGGCGCGCTCGTTTCGCCGGCGCAGGGACAAGCGTCGGCCTCGGTTCTCGCCCGTCTCAGTAAGATCGGCGTAGATCGAAACGCGAAGGATGCGGCGCTGGCGTCACTCGTCGCTCCAGGCGTCAAGTCGATCGAAGAAATGAGCGTCGTCGTCGCCGGCGTGAACGACAGTCCGGCGGAAGGCCTGGCCTTTGGGGACGCGGACCCGCCAGGGGCGGGCACGGGGCCTATCGCCTCCGCTCCCCTCTCGCCGGCCATGCTCGCGGATCAGAAGGCGCGCGAAGCTAAATATGGAACGGCGCCGCTGGCCTCCACCACGCTGGCTTCCGGCGCCCTCGCCGACAGCGTTGTCGCAACGCCAGTCTCGGCGCAACCGGCGACCGCTTCCGGCAGGCCGCGCATCTACGACGCCTCCGAAGGCACTCCGCTCGACCCGCTGCTCAACAAGACCTACGATCTGAGTTACGCCAAGGTCGTGCCGGCCGATACAATGACGAAGTGAAGGCGCCGGCAGTCGCGGCCTCCTGACTCACGCTTCGGCAGGAATGCGCTCATGCACGAGCGCGAGCGCAATGGCGCAGGCGTTCGAAACATTGAGGCTCTTGATCGCGCCGGGAAGATCGAGGCGAGCCAGACGATCGCATCGCTCGCGCGTCAGCCTTCTTAAGCCCTTGTCCTCCGCGCCAAGGACCAACGCCAGCGGGCGCGAAATCGTTTCATCTGTGAGCTGAGCCGGGGCCTCCGAATCGAGCCCGATCCGCCAATAACCCATGTCCCCCATCTCGGCGAGCGCCCGCGCCAGATTGGTCACGCTGCAAATCGGCACATGCTCAAGCCCGCCGGAAGCCGACTTCGCCAGCGCGCCGGTGAACTCGGGCGAATGGCGCTCGGTCGTCACAAGCGCGTCGACGGCGAAAGCGGCGCCGGTGCGCAGGATCGCCCCGAAATTGTGCGGATCGGTGATCTGGTCGAGAACCAGCACCAGGCCGTTGGCCGGCAATTCAGCGATGTCGATTGGCGCGAGCGGCCGCGCCTCGAGCAATAGCCCTTGATGAACCGCCTCGCGGGGCGCGCGGGCGGAAATCTCTTCTGGGCTCATGATCCTGGTCTCAAGCCCGCGGGCGGCGATTTCGGCGCCGAGGCGCTCGGCCGCCGCGGCTGTGGCGTAGAGCCGGATAAGCTCGCGCCGCGGGGCTTTGAGCGCCGCCCCGACGCTGTGAAAGCCGTAGATTAAAGAAACCTTGGCCTCCCGCCGCTCACCCGAACGGTCGCGGGGCCCCAAGCGCGCGGGCGTCTGTTCCGTGTTGGGCGCCTGCCTTCTCGTCTGCGCGCCGGCGGCGGGCGGGGGTTTGCGCGATCCGAAAGAAGGCGGACCTGAGCGGCGGTCGCGTTTACGGGTCATTGGCTGGAGCGCTCCTCACGCACGGTCAGAGCGGCGGGGTCCGCCGCAACGCCACGCCCCCGTTCCCATTGCAAACAGCGATCTAGGCCGCAAGAGCGCGCCGGTCGGCCGATCCGAAGCGAAGGACTGTTGACGCGCTGTCATGGAAACGGGCTTCTAGGGAGGTTCAGAGCGCGAGCGCTGAGCGAAGACGTCTGCACGAATAGAACTGAAGATCACCGTTCGAGGAGCAACGCCCACGTCCCAATCGTACGATCTCGCCGTCGTCGGCGCAGGCATTTGTGGCCTGGCGCATGCGCTGGCCGCCGCCCGGCGTGGAAAGCGCGTCGTCGTCATTGACCGGGACGCGCAAGCCAACGGCGCTTCGATTCGGAACTTCGGCTTCATCACAGTGACCGGCCAGCGGGGCGGCGAATGCTGGGGACGCGCCAAGCGCTCGGTCGAGGTCTGGCTCGAGATCGCAGACGCTGCGAAGATCCCAATCGTCCAACGCGGCTTGCTCATGATCGCGCGCCGTCCAGAGGCGCGCGCGGTGGTCGAGGCGTTCCTGCAAACGGAGATGGGCGCCGAATGCCGTCTCGTCGAGCCGCACAAGCTGAACAACTACGGCTCGGGTCTGCGGACGGACGAATTCGCCGGCGCGCTCTATAGCCCGCGCGAGGCGCGGGTCGAATCGCGCGAGGCGATCCCCCAACTTGCCGCCTGGCTCAGCGAGCGCTTCGAAGTGACCTTTCTGCGCGAGACTGCAGTCAACGCCGCATCGCCGCCCAAGCTCGAGACCAGCCGCGGGCCGCTTGAAGCTGAGACAATCATCGTCTGCCCGGGCGACGACTTCGCGACCTTGCACGCCGACCGCCTAACGCAATATGGCCTGACGCGCTGCAAGCTCCACATGCTGCGCGTGCGCCCGCAACGCTTCGACGAGCGCTTGCCTCCCGTAATGTCCGACCTCGGCATGGTCCGCTATCTGGGCTATGCGGAATTGCCGGCCGCGCAGGCCTTGCGGGCAAGGCTCGAGACGGAACAGCGTGAGCATATCGACGCGGGCGTTCACTTGATCGCCGTCCGCAGCGCGGACGGAACTCTCGTGGTCGGCGACTCGCATCACTATGCGGCCACGCCGGACCCCTTCGCGCCTGTGGCGGTCGATGATCTCATCCTCGATGAATATTCCCATGTGTTCGCCGGAGCGCGACCGCAGGTGGTCGAGCGCTGGACTGGAACCTATGCTTCCGCTCCGGACCGATTGATGCTGGTCGACCGCCCATGCGAAGGGTTGCGCATCGTGCTGATCACCAGCGGCGCCGGCGCGAGCACGTCTTTCGCGATCGCCGAGGAAGTGATTGGAGAGCTATACGGCTGAAGGAGGCTGGAATGGAGCGCGTCAACGCGGTCATTTTCGACTGGGCGGGCACTGTCATTGACTACGGCTCCCTCGCGCCGATGGGCGCCTTCGTCGAGACCTTCGCTGAATTCGGCGTGACGATTACGATTGCCGAAGCGCGCGGCCCGATGGGCATGGCCAAGCGCCCGCACCTCGCCGCCATTATGGCTCTGCCGCGCGTCGCCGAAGCTTGGACGAAGCGTCACGGACACGCCCCGCGAGATGCGGACATCGACGCGGTCTACGCGGCGTTTGTGCCGAAAAATCTTGCGGTTGCGGCGCGTTACGCGACCCTCATCCCGGGGGCCGCGGAGGTCGTCACTGAGCTCAGAAGCAATGGCGTCAAGATCGGTTCGTCGACCGGCTACACGCGCGAGATCATGGCCGAGATCCTGCCGGTCGCCGCGTCGCAAGGGTTCAAGCCGGACAGTCTCGTTTGCACCGGCGACACGCCCGACGGACGGCCGACGCCCTTCATGCTGTACAAGACGCTCCTGGACCTGGAGGTCTGGCCGGCCTGGAGCGTGATCAAGGTTGACGACACGGAGGTCGGGGTCGCGGAGGGGATCAACGGCGGCGCGTGGACGGTCGGCGTGTCGGTGAGCGGCAATTGTTTCGGCCTCTCACGTGAAGACGCGGCGGCGCTTGCTTCTGACGACTTCGCAGAACGGCGCAAGACGGCGGTGAAAACGCTCAAACAGGCAGGCGCGCATTATATCATCGACAGCGTCGCCGATCTCATGCCGGTCGTGCTGGCGATCGATGCTCGGCTCGCGCGAGGCGAGCGGCCGTGAACGAACCGCGTCCGCCGCCGTCCGAAGGCGACGTCAATGTTTCGCCAGCGCGGGCGGAATGGCGCGCCTCGCTCAGCGACGCCGCACGCACAGCGCTCGATGAAGACGAGCTTTATTTCCTCCGCCAGTCTTTGTCGACGCCCTGTCTCGCGCCAATCGTCCGCGCGGAAGGCGCGGTTCTGACCGATGTCGACGGCCGTCGCATATTCGATTTCCACGGCAACAGCGTCCATCAGCTCGGCCACGGCCACCCGAAGGTGGTCGACGCAATCCGCCGCGAAATGGAAAGCCTTCCCTTCTGCCCGCGCCGTTTCGCCAATGCGACCGCGACGGCGCTCGCGCGTCGTCTCGTCGAGACCGCGCCGAACGGCCTCGACAAGGTTCTGTTCGCTCCCAGCGGCGCCGCGGCGATCTCCATGGCGCTGAAACTCGCGCGCTACGCCACTGGCCGGCACAAGACTCTCTCGCTCTGGGACTCGTTCCACGGCGCCAATCTCGACGCGATCGGGGTCGGCGGCGAGGCCTTGTTCCGGAGAGGGCTCGGGCCGATGAGTCCGGGCGCCGAGCACCTGCCGCCGCTCAATCTCGCGCGCCGTTTTTTCGGCGACGAGAAGCCGTTCGAACGCTTCGCCGACTACATCGATTACGTGCTCGAGGTTGAGGGCGACGTCTCGGCGCTGATCGCCGAGCCTTTGCGCTGGACGACCGTCGAGGCGCCGCCGCCGGAATTCTGGCCGCGAGTCAAGAACTCGTGCCGGCGTCACGGCGCCCTGCTTGTCTTTGACGAGATCCCCAGCTGCCTTGCGCGAACAGGCGCGCTGTACGCCTGCGAGCTTTTCGGAACGACGCCCGACATCCTCGTTATTGGCAAGGGCCTCGGCGGGGGGATCATGCCGCTGGCGGCGATCCTGGCCCCCGGCCGGCTCGACTGCGCGCCGGACGCAGCGCTCGGGCACTATACGCACGAAAAGAGTCCCGTCGCCTGCGCCGCAGGACTCGCCACGCTCAGGGTGATCGAAGAAGAGAAGCTGATCGATCGGGCGAAGGAACTCGGACGTCGCGGCCTCGAGCGGCTTCGCGCGATGGAAACCCGCTGCTCGGTCATCCGCGACGTGCGCGGGTTTGGTTGCTATTTCGGCGTCGAGATCGGCGGCGACGATCCGGCCGCGCTGGCCGAGGCACTCATGTATCGCTGCCTTGCGCGCGGCCTCAGCTTCAAGATCGGCGGGGGGAATGTGGTCACGCTCTGCCCGCCGCTGACCATTCCATTTGAGCAATTCGACGAGGCGCTCTCGATCCTCGAGGACGCTCTGTCTAGCCTCAAAACATGAGGGCTCGCCTGTCACAAAAGCTTTGCGCCGGCGGCTTAGCGGTGGTTTGATAACAGCAACAACGAGGAGGTCCCCATGAAGTCTCTCCTGAGCGCATTGCTCGTCGCGGTCTCGTTTGCCGCTCCTGCCTTCGCAGCCTCCGACGTCGTCACCATCTACGCCGCCGACGGCTTGCACGACGGCAAGGGCAGCTGGTTCGAAACGCAGTTCGACGCGTTCACCAAAGCCACAGGGATCAAGGTCCAGTACGTCGAGGGCGGCTCCGGCGGCGTCGTTGAGCGCGTGGCGAAGGAGAAGTCGAACCCTCAGGCTGACGTGCTCGTCACTCTGCCGCCGTTCATCCAGCGCGCCGAGGCCACTGGGCTCCTGCAACCCTTCAAGCCCACGGCGGCAAGCGCCATCGACGGGGGCGATGATTCCTATCAGCCGCTGGTCAACAATTTTCAGAACTTCATCTACAATTCCGCCGAACTCAAGGAGCAGCCGAAAAGCTTCGACGATCTGCTGGGTCCCAAGTTCAAGGGCAAGATCCAGTATTCGACGCCTGGGCAGGCCGGCGACGGCACTGCGGTGATGCTGCAGGTCATCCACGCCTTCGGCTCGAAGGACGCCGCTTTCGACTATCTGAAGAAGCTTCAGGACAACAACGTCGGCCCATCGGCTTCGACCGGCAAGCTCACCGCGCTCGTCAACAAGGGCGAACTCTATGTCGCCAATGGCGACCTGCAGATGAACATGTCGCAGATGACCGACAACCCGAACATCAAGGTCTTCTGGCCCGCCGGCCCGAACGGCGAACGCTCGGCCATGCCGCTGCCCTATTACATCGGCCTGGTCGCCGGCGCGCCCGACGCCGACAATGGCAAGAAGCTGATCGAGTTTCTTCTCTCGAAAGAGGCGCAGGGCGCCGTGTCTTCGGTGGCGCTTGGCGTGCCGGTGCGCAAGGACGTGACGCCGACGGACGCCAATTTCACTAAGCTGCACGACGCCATGCAGGGCGTCACCATCTGGACGCCGGACTGGGCGCAAGTGCTCAAGGATCTGCCCGCCGACGTCGGCCGCTGGAAGCAAGCGACCGGAAGCTGACGTGACCAGCGCCGTTCTCGGCGCGGAGACGGCGAGCGCACGGGTCGCGACGCAAACAATCAGCGCCGATTCGACCGTCAGGTTCGATGGCGTGACCGTCGCCTATCGCGGCGCGATCGTCCTCAAGCCGCTCACGCTCGACGTCGCGGCCGGTGAAATCCTGGCGATGATCGGCCCTTCGGGCTCCGGCAAGACGACGGCGCTGAGAGCCGTCGCTGGCTTCGCGCGACCGGCTTCGGGACGCATTCACATCGGCGGCGCCGACGTGACCGACCTCCCGCCTTATGAGCGCGGCCTCGCGATGGTCGTGCAGAACTATGCGCTCTTTCCCCACATGCGGGTCGCGGACAACGTCGCCTTCGGCCTGAAAGCGCGCGGCGCCGCCAAAAAGCTGATCGAAGAGCGGGTCGATGACGCGCTTCGCACCGTCGGCATGCAAAAGTTCCTCAAGCGCTTCCCTCGGGAATTGTCCGGCGGGCAACAGCAGCGCGTGGCGATCGCACGCGCGCTCGCGGTGCGCCCGCGCGTGCTGCTGCTCGACGAGCCTTTGTCGGCGCTCGACGCGCAGATCCGCAGATCCATGGTCGAGGAGATCGCCCGCCTGCATGCCGATCTGCCGGGGCTCACCATCCTCTATGTCACCCACGACCAAAGCGAAGCGCTGACGCTGGCCGACCGCATCGCCATTCTCAAGGACGGGGCCTTAAGCGCCATCGGACGCACGAGCGATCTCTATCGGCGGCCCCCCAATAGATTCGCCGCGGAGTTTTTGGGGCGCGCCAATCTGCTGCCGGTGGTGGTGGAGGGAGACGTCCGAAAGGAAGGAATGGTTGGGGTGCGAGCCGGCGACGATCGGCTGGTGGTGGCGAGCGACGGGGCGCCTTCGGGCGCGCATCGGCTGCTCTGCGTTCGTCCGCAGCATCTGACGCTTGCCGCGGAGCACGGCCATTCCAACCGGATCTGCGGGCGCCTGCGCGAAGTGCTGTGGCAGGGCGAACTCACCCATCTCGTCGCCGAGGTGGGCGACACGGTCATGCGAATTGTCACCACCCGACTGCCGTCAGTTCCCGAGCGCGGCGCGCCGCTCGATCTCTTTTTTGCCCCCGCCGACGCCAGCCTCATTCCAGACGAAGCCGGTGTCTGACCTCGCCGTTCGACGGGCGCCGGCGCGACTCAATTTCAATGGGCTCTGGGTCGCGCCCCCGCTCATCGTCCTTGGGCTCACGTTTCTCTATCCGCTTGTCCTGATCGTGCGCGCCGCCCTCATTGGCGACGCCGGCGTGATCGACGTGGGCGGCTTCCTCTCGGTGCTTCATTCTCGCGCGTTTCTCAACGCGCTCATCAATACCGGCCTGATTGCGCTCGCCTCAACCGCCGGCTGCCTGGCGTTGGGGGTGACGCTGGCGCTGATCCTGGCGTTCGTTCCGTTTCCCGGCTCGACATTCGTGGCGCGGCTCATCGACACGTTCATCGCGCTGCCGACCTTCCTGGTGACGCTCGCCTTCACCTTCCTCTACGGATCGGCCGGCATGCTGAATGGGGCGTTGACGCAATCGTTGGGCTTGAGCGAGCCGCCGGTTCATTTTCTCTACTCGGCCTGGGGCGTGATCCTGGCCGAAGTCACGGTCTACACGCCCTTCGTGCTGCGGCCGCTGCTCGCGGCTTTCTCCCTTGTCGACCAGAGCCAGATCGAGGTCGCCGGTCTTCTGGGGGCCAAACCCTGGCGGATCGTCCGCAGCGTCATTCTGCCAGCCGCCCTTCCCGCCGCGATCGCCGGCGGCAGCCTCTGCCTGCTCCTCACCGTCAACGAGTTCGGGATCGTGCTGTTCATCGGCGCCAAGGGCGTCATCACCCTGCCGCTCTTGATCTACGACAAGGCGATCCAGGAGTCGGACTATCAGGCCGCCTGCACCATCGCTGTCGTCAATGTCGCGCTGTCGCTCGGCCTCTTCTCGCTCTATCGGCTCGCAGCCCGGCGGCTCGGAGGCTGACCGATGCTCGTCTGGTCGCGCTCCGGTCGTTTCGTCGTGTGGCTTCTCGCAGCTTTGCTCATCGGAATCATTTTCATTGCGCCGCTTGCGGTCATTCTCGCGGCGAGTCTCGCCCGGCAGTGGAACGGCGTCTTGCCGACCGGCTTCACCCTCGAACATTACGCGGCCGCCGCAAGCGGCGCGTCGGGCGACGCTGTGTTCGCGAGCCTGGTCACCGGGCTCGTCGCGAGCCTTCTCGCGCTTCTTTGCGGATCGTGGGCGGCGCTCGCGCTGCGCGCTCAAGGCGAAGCGTGGAGCCGAACCTTGGGTCTGCTGTTCTTCATTCCGAGCGCCGTGCCGTCGGTGTCCGTGGGCTTAGGCCTCCTGGTCGCATTCAGCCAGCGGCCGCTCATCCTCAACGGCACCACCGCGATCGTCATCCTCGCCCATTTCGTGCTGATCTCCGCCTTCTCTTTCGGCAACGTGTCGGCCGGGCTCGCGCGTCTGTCGCCGGACTACGAGGAGGTCGCCTCGATCCTGGGCGCGCGTCCGCTCTACCGGCTGATCAAGGTGACCCTGCCGTTGATCGCGCCTTACCTCATCGCCGCCTTCGGCTTGAGCTTCGCCCTTTCAATGGGAGAGCTCGGGGCGACGGTCATGGTCTATCCGCCAGGCTGGGTGACGCTGCCGGTCGCCATCTTCGGCCTCACGGATCGCGGCGACATTTTCTCTGGAGCGGCGCTGACGATGATTCTGGTCGCCGCGACTTTGGCCTTGCTCGTCGGCCTCGAGCGCTTGCCCCTCGGCGCGGTCGGACGCCAAGCGTAGGGTCAAACCGAATCGAGTGTCAGGTGGTGGTCGCCTCGGACGGAAGGCAGACACAAGCGAAGCTCGCGCCAACGTCCGTTATCGACGTTAGCTGCCATTGCATGCTTCGCTCTTCGGCTGGGCATAGGATTCCAGAATTCGCTCCTCGGGCGTCCGCCCCGCGCCATTGCCGCATATTTTGATGGCCTATCGCCGCCGCATATTTGGCAACCTCGGCGCGATTCCCTTCGCCTGTACCTAAAAAACCGCAACCTGGGAGGGTAAGCAACCTGGGAGGGTAAAGAGTGTCCTAGAGGAAACTCGCTCATATTTCCCTTGTGCAAATCACGGAAATGTGTACGGTGCTTGCCATTACAATCGCTTATTTGCGTAGGGGGAAACGATGAAGCATAACTTATCAAGGGCGCGGCCGTTCTCAGCATCACTGTTGTTCTTGCTGCCGCAACGACCTCGGCTCACGCCACGGTTAATTTCTCCACCTTCGTCAACGGATCGGACATCGCCGCCGCGGAGGGCGGGAATCAGAGCACGATTGCGTTCAACTACACCGGCACTGGGTTTGTCGGCTCCGTCTACTTCGGTCCCGACAACAACCAGCTCTATTCGACCAATCTCACCGGTGGGAATGTGAAGCAGTTTGGGCAACCCATTCCCGGCTTTTCCGGCGAGGTCGGCGTCGGCGTCGGACTAGGCCAAGCCGGTTTCGCAAAAGGCGCTGTCTTCGCCGGCAACGGCTCCGGCAATCAAATCTTCCTCGTCCCGAGCAGCGGCGCGCCTACGCTATTCGGCACCACGGGGCTGCCAGAAAACATCCGCCAGATTTTCTTTGATCCCGGCAGCAGCTTCGGCGGCAAGATGCTCGTGACCACCAACACCGGGAATGTCTGGAGCTTCGACTCCTCCGGACATCCGACGCTGATCGCCAACGTCGGCGCGGACACTGAGGGCATGGACATCGCCAGCAGCGCTTTCGGCCCCTTCGCCGGCGACTTGCTGGTGGCGTCGGAGGGAACCGGGGAGATCCATGCGATTACGCCAGGGGGAGGCGTGTTACTCGTAGCGAGTGGTCTTACGGAGGCGGAAACCGTCAGCACGGTGCCGTTGAATTTGGGCGTGTCCGGGAACCCGCTCGAGGGCTTCTATGTCGCCAACTATCCCTTCAATATCCAGAAAGCCGCGAGCGACCAGTTCGCTGGCCTGCAGGGCGATGTGATCGTGACGGGAGAACTCGGCTCTAACTCCCCGGTAACGGATCTGCACTGGAATGGGTCTACGGTTGTTGAAACTCTGGTCGGCAGTCTGGCGAACCAGTCCGAGGACGGCATTTTCGTGACCGCGGAGAGAATTCATGAGGTGGGGACGCCCGAACCCTCGACCTGGGCAATGATCCTGCTCGGCTTTGTCGGGCTCGGTCTCGCCGGCTACCGCGCGCGCAAGCAGGCGGCCGCTCTCGCGGTCTGATCCTTTCATCAAGCGAATAAGGGCCCGTTCTGCATTAACACCTCAGCCTTGGCGTTGGCAGGGTGGGCCGCAACTGCGGTCTTTCGGCCGGGGGCGTAATCCCCGTCATTTCGGTCTTAGGGCGCCCCCGCGCATTCACTTCACTTCTGCCGTCGTTGACGCGAACGTTACGGCTGAGCGGTTGCTGGTCTCGACGGGGCTGATCGAGCGGCCCGGGGCCGGACGCGGCCTTTTCGGACGTTCTCATGGAATTGACGTCTACGAACGGCAGGCGGACTTCTCCGACCATTCAATTTTGCGTCGTTGTGACCCGCTTCCACGCCGTCGGCGGATGGCCGCTATTTGCGCAAAGCGGACTTTGAAAATCGCGGAGTTGGGCTGTGTTGGGTCGATGGCGCCGGCTTACTGAGCTTGGACCCAGAGGGCGCCGCCGTCGCAAGGGCCGGGGCGCGTGGAGCGGGGACTCGCGGGTCGAGCCGGGTTCCCCGGGATCACTAACCGATTTGCTTTGAGGTCGAGGCCGCTCGTATGTAAAGTCTTGCAGAAAAGCAGAAAACATGTTTAAGCTTGCTCATGAGAATTCTGCGCTTCGACATGCCAAGACTGCGCGCTCCCTACCCGGCGCCCAAGAGGCTATGAAATTTTTTTCGCGCTGATCGCGCGCAACCCATTGAAAAGGCTCGATTCTGACGAGAGAATCCAAGGAAATCCAAGGAAATCCAACGCTCATAAACTGGGGTTTTCGTGGCCAAACGGGCGCAAGCCAAGAAAACCCAAAGGCCGACGAGGGGTGGTTTATTTGAAGCGAGCCGTTTCGGAGGTCGCCACCGACTTGACTAAGCAAAAAATAGATATAAAGATATGCTTATGTCTGATGAACGAAGGGCGGCCCTGCTCGCCTTCCGGGCTCTCCTGACCGGCCTCGAAGCGGCCGGCGAGGAGACGCGGCTGCGCATCCTCTGCCTGTTGGAAGTCAGCCGAGCTGACCGTCAGCGAGCTTGTCGCCATTCTCGGCCAGTCGCAGCCGCGCGTTTCGCGCCACCTTAGACTGCTGGTCGAGGCGGGTCTCGCCACGCGGCAGCGCGAGGGCGCCTGGGCCTTCTTCCGCCTCGCCGAACCTGGCGGGGCGCTGGCGCGCGAATGGCTGCGCCGTCTCGATCCGGCCGATCCGATCGTGAACGCCGACCGCGTCCGCCTCGATATTGCGCGCGAGACGCGCCGCAAGCAGGCCGCGGCCTATTTCGCCACCCGCGCCGCCGATTGGGATCAGATCCGCGCGCTGCATGCGCCGGAGGAGCGGGTCGAAGCGGCGCTCGTCGCCATGATCGGCGCAAAGCCGTTCCGCAATCTGCTCGATCTTGGCACGGGCACGGGCCGCATGCTCGAGCTTCTCGCCCCCCGCGCGACGCGCGCCGTCGGCGTCGACCAGAGCGCGGCGATGCTGGCGCTGGCGCGCGCCCACATCGATCAGGCCGGGCTGCGCCACGTCTCCCTGCGCCAGGGCGACATCTACGCTCCGCCGGTCGAACGCGACGCCTACGATCTCGTGGTCATCCACCAGGTGCTGCACTTCCTCGACGATCCGGCCCGCGCGCTGGCTGAAGCCAGGCGGGCTCTGGCGCCCGGCGGGCGGCTCGCGGTGGTTGACTTTGCCGCCCACGACCAGGAATTCCTGCGCGACGAGTTCGCGCATCGTCGCCTCGGCTTCGCGGTCGACGAGGTCGAGAGTTATCTCGCCGAGGCGGGTCTCACCGGCATCCGCGTGGAGCGTGTTCCGCCGGCGAAAGGCGAAGCCGGCAAGCTGACCGTCGCGCTATGGATCGCCGAGGATCCGCGCGTCATCTCCGACGATTTCCAAAAGGCAGACACGGAGTTCGCCTGATGGCCGCGAAACCCCTTCCGCTGAGCCGCGCCGGGGCGCAGGTTCAGGTTTCTTTCGAGTTTTTCCCGCCGAAGACCGCGGACATGGAGGCGAACTTGTGGGAGGCGGCCACTCGGCTCGAGCCGCTGAGTCCCGCCTTCGTCTCGGTCACCTACGGCGCCGGCGGCTCGACGCGCGAGCGCACCCACGCCCTGGTCGAGCGCATGGTGCGCGAGACGACGATGGAGCCAGCGGCGCATCTGACATGTGTCGGCTCTTCGTGTGGTGAAATTCGCGAGACGCTTCGCGACTATCACTCAGCCGGCGTACGCCACATCGTGGCGTTGCGCGGCGACCCTCCGACAGGTTTCGACGCGCCCTACGAAACCGTTCCCGGCGGCTATCGATCAACCGCCGAGCTCGTCGCCGACGCCGCAAAGATGGGCTTTGAGGTGTCGGTCGGGACCTATCCCGAGCGCCATCCGCAAAGCCCCACATTGTTGCATGACATCGAGATCCTCAAGCAGAAGGTCGACGCCGGGGCGACACGGGCCATCACCCAGTTCTTTTTCGACAACTCGGCCTATTTCCGCTTTCTCGACGTCGCCGCAGCCGCCGGCCTCGACGTTCCGATCGTGCCCGGAATCTTTCCGGTGCAGAACTTCAAGCAGACCGCCAATTTCGCCCGGAGAACGGGGGCGAGCGTGCCGCAATGGCTCGCCGATCGGTTCGAGGGGCTCGAGGACGACGCCGCGACGCGTCGTCTTGTCGCCGCGGCCGTGTGCGCCGAGCAGGTGATCGACCTCATCGACCATGGCGTTGAGGAGCTGCACTTCTACACCATGAACCGCGCCGATCTGGTGTTCGCGATCTGCCATTTGGTGGGCCTGCGCGCCAAGGCCGGCGTCGGTCGCGCTTGCCGAACGAGAACTGCCGGCCGTTGCGGCGGGGGCATTGGGATAAAGCGGCCGGCAAGTCGCCGCTGGCCGCGTCTGTCGCAGGTATGGCAAACCCGCTTTTTCCGCTATGGCGCCGCGTAGGCAAGCACCGCCTTAGAGCCGCCAGCGACGCTTCCTGTCCATTCGCGCCGCCGTCCACAACGCTGTCGGCGCTCTCTGAGCCGGGCGTTGCAGGCGTGGCGAATGACGATCCCGTCTGAAACGGACCCAACGTTTCACGATCTATTGCCGCACGACTCAAGTGATCGCGACGAGCGCTGGAGAAGTGACCCGATATGTCCTAGTTTATACAACGATAAATCGTTGCAGCCCCCGTCAAGCGTGAGTACTTTCGCCTGGCTCGAGGCGTCGCGTTAGGGAGGCGCGGAATGATGATTCCTCACGAGCCTTGGCTCGTGGCTCTTTCCATCGCTATCGCCATTCAGGGCAGCTTCGTCGGGCTGTCGCTCGCGCGCGGACTCGACTCGGCCGAGGGCTTCCGCCGCCGGCTCGCCCTTGCCGGATCGGCGATCACGCTCGCGACCGGCGTCTGGTCGATGCATTTCGTCGCCATGCTCGCCGCCAATTTTCCGAGCGCGGTCGACTATCTCGTGCTGCCGACGCTGATCTCCTTTCTCATTTGCGTCATCGTCGTCGGGATCGGCGTCTACGCCGCGCATGCGCCCGGACCGCCGGCGCTTCGGATCGGCACGGGCGCCTTGGCGATGGGCCTCGGCGTCAGCCTCATGCATTATGTCGGCATGTCGGCGGTGCATCTGGCCGGACCGACGTCCTACGCGCCTTCCTATGTCGTCGCTTCCATCGCGGTGTCGATCGCGGCCAGCGCCTTTGCTTTGTGGACGATCGACAGCCGGCCGACCCGCCCGCGGTTGTTCCTTGGCGCGATTGCGCTCGGCCTGGCGATTTCCGGAATGCACTATACGGCGATGGCCGGGATGCGCCTTGACCCGTTGTGCTACGACGTTTCGCGTTTCGTCGGGCGCCGAATCGGCGCTGTCGCGCAACACGCTTGCGCTGCTCGCCACGGTCGTTGCGTTTGGCGTCTCCGGCGCCTTTCTTCTCTCGTTGGTGCCCGATGCGCGCGTCTCCCGAAGCGCCGAGGCCGCGCCGGTAGAAGCCGCACCGGCCATGTCGCTCGCTCCGATAGCCGTGCGCGCGTCTGGCGCCGGCGCCGTTCCAAGAGGTCGTCGTCCGTCGAACCGCAGCCGGTCGGCCCCGCCTGTCGGACGAGTAGCCTCGATCCGGGTCGAGAAGGACGGGCGCGCGCGAGAGATCGCCGTCCGCGACATCTACGCCGTCCGGGCCAACGCCCACTACACCTATGTTCACGACGGCGAGAAGGAGTATTTCTGCAATCTCTCGATCAGCGCGCTCGAAGCGCGCCTCGATCCCAATGCGTTCCTGAGAGTCCATCGCAGCTACATCGTCTCGGTCGATCGCATCGCACGGGTCAGGCGTTCGGGCGAAGCCGGCGTAGCCGAGCTCGGATTGCCTGTGCGCTGCAGCATCCCGATTGCGCGCGCTCATTACCGTCAGCTCAAGCTCAGAATCGGCGCGCTCGCCAGCTGAAATCCGCTCACACGCATGAAATACGTCATAGCTCATGACGCATTTCGTGCGCGGAATCTGCTATCGGCGCCTTTTCTGCTGCGCCCGTTCATCCGCCGTTGATTGAGCAGCATACCTGGTGGACCCTCTCCCTCTACGCCGCGCGAATCTGAAGCAATGCGCGCCATTCGTGTTGGGAGGATGTCTTGATCCCCGGATCCTTCGAGTATCATCGGCCGGCCAGTCTCTCGGAAGCGGTCGCCCTCCTCGGCCGGCTCGATTCCGACGCGCGCGTGATCGCCGGCGGCCACAGCCTCATTCCGATGATGAAACTGCGCCTCGCCATGCCGACCCATCTCGTCGACCTCGCAGGCGTCGCCGAACTGAAGGGGGTGCGTCTGGAGGGTGACGAAATCGTCATCGGCGCGATGACGACCCAGCACGAGATCATCGGCAGCGAATTGCTGGCGCAGCACGCGCCCATTCTGCGTGAGACCGCCGAAGTGATCGCCGATCCGCAGGTGCGCTATCTCGGCACGATCGGCGGCAATGTCGCCAATGGCGACCCCGGAAACGACATGCCGGGGCTGATGATGACGCTCTGCGCGACCTACGTGTTGCGGGGCGCGAGCGGCGAACGGCGTGTGGCGGCGCGTGACTACTACCTCTCGCCCTACGAAACGGCCGCTGAGCCCGGCGAAGTCCTCGCCGCCGTCCGTGTTCCCGCGCCTCCCGAGGGTCACGGCTGGGCGTACGAGAAACTCAAGCGCAAGGTTGGCGATTACGCGACCGCCGCTGCGGCGGTGATCCTGACTGTCTCGGGCGGCGCGATCGCGACCTGCGCGATTAGCCTCACCAATGTCGCCGGAACGGCGCTGTTCGCTGCCGACGCAGCGGCCTCGGTCGTCGGGACCGCGCTCGACAAGCCGACCCTCGCAAGAGCCGCGGCCGCCGCAACGGCGATTGCCGAGCCCGCCGCCGACGGACGGGGCTCAGCCGAATATCGCGCCAAGATGGCCGGCGTCATGACCGCCCGGGCGCTGACCCGCGCGTTTGCCCGCGCCAAATCCTGAAAGGGCCCTGCATGTCCCTCACCAACGTCAGCATGACGATCAACGGCAAGGCGGCTTCCGCGGCGGTCGAGCCGCGGACCCTGCTCATCCACTACCTGCGAGAGAATCTCGAACCTTACCGGCGCCCATATCGGTTGCGACACGACCCATTGCGGGGCCTGCACCGTCGACGTCGACGGCAGGTCGGTGAAGTCCTGCACGATGTTCGCCGTTCAGGCGGAAGGATCCACCGTCCTCACCATCGAGGGCATGGCCGGCGCCGACGGCAAGCTCAGCGCGCTCCAGGAAGGGTTCCGGGAGATGCATGGGCTTCAGTGCGGCTATTGCACGCCGGGCATGATCATGCGCGCCCATCGGCTGTTGCAGGAGAACCCGAACCCGTCCGAGAGCGAAATCCGCATCGGCATTTCGGGCAACCTCTGCCGCTGCACCGGATATCAGAACATCGTGCGAGCCATCCAATACGCCGCCGCCAAGATGGCCGGCCTCGAATTCAAGGAAGCCGCGGAATGAACGACGTCCCCGCCCCCACCTCGCTCGAGCGCGCCGAAAAACTGCAAGGCATGGGCTGCAAGCGCAAGCGCGTCGAGGACGTGCGCTTCACCCAAGGGCGCGGCAATTACGTCGACGACATCAAGCTCCCGGGCATGTTGCACGGCGACTTCCATCGCTCGAGCCACGCCCACGCGCGCATCGTCAAGATCGACACCTCCAAAGCCAAGGCCGTGCCCGGCGTGGTCGCGGTGCTGACCGCCGAGGACCTCAAGGGGGTCAATCTCGCCTGGATGCCGACGCTCGCCGGCGACGTCCAGATGGTGCTCGCCGACGGCAAGGTCCTGTTCCAGAATCAGGAGATCGCCTTCGTCGTCGCGACCGACCGCTACATCGCCGCCGACGCGGCGGACCTGGTCGAGGTCGAGTATGAAGCGCTTCCGGTGGTCGTCAACCCATTCAAGGCGATGGACCCGGACGCGCCCATTCTGCGCGAGGACATCAAGGACAAGAAAGACGGCGCGCACGGGCCGCGCAGCCATCCCAACCACATCTTCAACTGGCAGGTCGGCGACAAGGAGCTGACCGACGTCGCCTTCGCGAAGGCCGAGGTCGCGACCAAGGATCTGCTCAGCTATCAGCGCGTCCACCCCTGTCCGCTCGAAACCTGCCAGTGCGTGGTCAGCTTCAACAAGATCACCGGCGATCTCACGATCTACGGCACGTTCCAGGCGCCCCATGTCATCCGCACGGTCGTCGCGCTGATCGCAAGTCTGCCCGAGCAGAAGATTCACGTCATCTCGCCCGACATCGGCGGCGGCTTCGGCAACAAGGTCGGCGCCTATCCCGGTTATATCTGCGCCGCGGTCGCCTCGATCGTGACGGGCGTTCCGGTCAAATGGGTCGAGGACCGGATCGAGAACCTGTCCACCACCTCGTTCGCGCGCGACTACCACATGACGACCGAGATCGCGGCGACGCGTGATGGCCGGGTCACGGGCCTACGCGTGCACATCCTCGCCGACCATGGCGCGTTCGACGCCTGCGCCGATCCGTCGAAATGGCCGGCGGGCTTCGCCAATATCATCACCGGCTCGTACGACTTTCCGGTCGCGCACCTTTCGGTCGACGGCGTCTACACCAACAAGGCGCCAGGCGGCGTCGCCTATCGCTGCTCGTTCCGCGTCACCGAAGTCGCCTATGCGATCGAGCGGGCGATGGACATCATGGCGCAGAAGTTGGGGCTCGATCCGGTCGACTTCCGCATCAAGAACTTCATCAAGCGCGAGCAGTTTCCCTATCAGTCCGCGCTCGGCTGGGAATACGATTCCGGCGACTATCACACCGCCATGCAAAAGGCGCTCGACGCCACCGGCTATCGCAAGCTGCGGGCGGAGCAGAAGGCGAAACAAGAGGCGTTCAAGCGCGGCGAGACGCGCGAGCTCATGGGGATTGGGGTTTCCTTTTTCACCGAGATCGTCGGCGCGGGACCGTCGAAGAATTGCGACATCCTCGGCATCGCCATGTTCGATTCCTGCGAGATCCGGATCCATCCGACCGGCAAGGGCATTGCCCGCATGGGCACGAAGAGCCAGGGCCAGGGGCACGAGACCACCTGGGCCCAGATCATCGCGACCGAGATCGGCATTCCCGCCGACGACATCGCGGTCGAGGAAGGCAACACCGACACCACGCCTTACGGCCTTGGCACCTATGGCTCGCGCTCGACCCCCGTCGCTGGCGCAGCAATCGCCATGGCCGCGCGCAAGATCAAGGCCAAGGCGCAAATGATCGCCGCTTACATGCTCGAAGTGCACGAGGGCGACCTCGAATTTGACGTCGATCGGTTCCGCGTCAAGGGCAATCCGGAGGCGTTCCGGACGATGAGCCAGATCGCTTGGGCCGCCTACAACAAGGTTCCGCCCGGCATGGAGCCGGGCCTCGAAGCGGTCAGCTATTACGATCCGCCGAACATGACCTATCCGTTCGGCGCCTATATTTGCGTGATGGACATCGACGTCGACACGGGCGTCCATAAGGTTAGGCGGTTCTATGCCCTCGACGACTGCGGGACGCGCATCAACCCGATGATCATCGAGGGCCAGGTGCACGGCGGCTGCACGGAGGGTTTCGCCATAGCAATGGGTCAGGAGATCGTCTACGACGAGGACGGCAACGTCAAGGGCGCGTCGTTCATGGATTATTTCCTGCCGACCGCGGTCGAGACGCCGCATTGGGAGACCGACTACACGGTCACGCCTTCGCCGCATCACCCGATCGGCGCCAAGGGCGTGGGCGAAAGCCCGAATGTCGGCAGCGTGCCCTGTTTCGCCAATGCGGTGAACGACGCGTTCAAGTTTGCCGGCTCCACTCACATTCCCATGCCTCATGACGCTTATCGCATCTGGCAGGCAGCGGAAGATTTGGGCCTGCACGCGTGAGATCGTTGGCTGGTGCTGGCCAGGCCAGCCGAGCGGCCGCAGCGCGCCCCCTCCACCACGCCACAGGGCGTCGTTTACGACGCCCGTCTCTCGACGGGCTATGGCGTGCGTCACCCTCCCCCGTTCCGCTACGCTCCACGGGGGAGGATCGAGAGCGGCCGGCGGCGCTATCCTCCCCCGCATGCGGGGAGGGGGACCGCCCGAAGGGCGGTGGAGGGGGCGATGCCTAGCGGGCGAATTCCGCGCGAAGCCATCGCGGCGCGTCTCGCGGAGGTCGGCTATGTCGCCGACCGCGACCTCGCGACCGCTTTGTGGATGATGGACTACCTCAAGCGCCCGCTTCTGATCGAGGGCGAAGCGGGCGTCGGCAAGACCGAAGTCGCCAAGGCGCTCGCCGCGCTGCACGGCTGCGAGCTCATTCGCATGCAGTGCTACGAGGGCCTCGACGCGAGTTCGGCGCTCTATGAATGGAACTATCAGCGCCAGTTGCTGGCGATCAAGGCGCGCGAGGGCGGCGGCGCCAGCGCGTCCGAGATCGAAGCGCAGATCTTTTCCGAGGACTATCTGCTCGAGCGGCCGCTGCTCAGCGCCATCCGGCGAAAGACGTCGCCGGTGCTGCTGGTCGACGAGGTCGACCGCGCCGACGAGGAATTCGAGGCGTTCCTGCTCGAGCTTCTCTCGGACTTCCAGGTCACGATTCCCGAATTCGGCGCGATCGCCGCGGTGTCGATCCCACGCGTCGTGCTGACCTCCAACGCCACGCGCGAGCTATCGGACGCGCTCCGCCGCCGCTGCCTCTATCACTATCTCGATTTCCCCGACGTCGATCGCGAAGCGGCGATCCTGCTCAACCGCCAACCCAACCTTGACGCAAATTTCGCTCTGCAGATCGCGCGCATGGTCGGAATGTTGCGCAAGGAAGACCTGAAGAAGGTTCCAGGCGTCGCCGAAACGCTCGACTGGGCGGCGACCCTCGCCGGACTCGAGGTCAAGGACCTGCGTGACGATCCCGAGATCGTCCACGCGACGCTGATCGCGCTTTTAAAAACCCGCGAAGACCGTGCTTCGGTCAGTCCGGAGACGACGAGCCGGCTCGTCGGCCAGGTCGCATGAGGGGCGTCGCGTGATGGGCGCTGAGGGCTTTGCCGTCGAAGGCCCCGGACCGGGTCCGGCGATGCGCAAGCGCCTTGCCGGGTTCGTCGTCACCTTGCGTGACGCAGGCTTCGTCATCGGGCAGGCTGAAGCGCAGGACGCGGCGCGGCTCATGTCCGGCCCAATGGCCGAACAGCCGGAACGGCTACGCGCTGCGATGCGAACCCTGTTCGCTTCACGTCGCACGGAGCTTGTGCGGTTCGACGAGCTGTTCGACGCTTTCTGGCGTGCTCGCGGCCTGAAGAGCGCCATGAAGATCAACGCCGAGGCGCTCGCCGCCCGCTCACGCCGGCGTTTCGAGCAAGGCCCCGGCGCGAACGATCAGCGACATGAGCCGACCCAGATCGGCGAAGGGGCTGCTCCCGAGGGCGCTCCGGCCGACGGCGGCGGGCGGCATGGCGGCGCGTCAGCGCAAGACGCGATGTCCAAGAAGGACATCGCGGCATTCGTAGGCGAGAGGGAGCGCGCCCAGGCCGCCGAACTCGCCGAACGCTTCGCGCGGGTGATGCGGACACGGCTCACCCGTCGCGAGCGCGCGCGCCGGCCCGGCCGGCGGCTCGACTTGCGCGCGACCATCCGCCTCAGCGTCGCCCATGGCGGCGAACCGCTCGACCTCAAATTCCGCCGGCGCAAGATCAAGCCGCTCAGACTCGTCGCCTTGCTGGACGCGTCCGGCTCGATGGAATCCTATGTGTCGTTCTTCACCCGCTTCCTGCACGCCGTCACTCAGGTCTTTCGCGAATCCGAGGCGTTCCTCTTTCATACGCGGCTGGCGCATGTTTCCTCCGCACTCAAAGAGCGAAACCCGGCCCGCGCTCTTGACCGGCTCGCTTTGATGGCCGCCGGCGTCGGCGGCGGCACAAAGATCGGCGAGTGTCTGGCGGCGTTCAATCGCGTTCACGCGCGACGCGTCATCCATTCCCGCACCTGCGTGATGATCCTGTCGGACGGCTACGACACCGGACCGCCGGAGCTGCTTTCGTCGGCGATGCGCGACTTGCGGCGCCGCTGCAAGCGCATCGTTTGGCTGAACCCCCTGACCGGCCGCGAAGGGTTCGAGCCGAGCGCGCACGGCATGCAGGCGGCGCTGCCCTACCTCGACCTGTTTGCGCCTGCGCATAGTCTCGAGAGCCTGGCGGCGCTCGAACCTTATCTCGCGAGGATATGAATGGGCGTGCTCGAGCAGGCTGCTCTCCGTCAAGCGCAGGGCCAGGCGTTCGCGCTCGCCACGGTCGTTCGCACAGTCTCCGTCACCGCCGCGAAGGCGGGCGCCAAGGCCTTGATCGGGCCGGACGGTGCAATCGAGGAAGGCTGGATCGGTGGCGGATGCGCGCGCGCCGCGGTCGTCAAGGCGGCGCGCCAATGCATGGCCGACGGCCAATCGCGACTCGTCTCGATCGCGCCCAAAGACGTGCTTGCCGATCTGGGGGCGGCGGCGGGCGAGGAGCGCGACGGCGTCTCTTTCGCCAAGAACTCCTGTCCGAGCCAGGGAACGATGGATGTCTTCGTCGAGCCCGTTCTGCCGAGCCCGCGTCTCCTGATCCTCGGCGCTTCGCCGGTCGCTGTTGCGCTCGCGAAATTAGCGCCTTCGATGGGCTTCGACGTCGCCGTCGCCGCGGCCCCGGACGAACAGGAGCGATTCGGCCCGGGCGTTCGGCGCCTCGTCGGCGTGGCGGCGCCGGCGGAGATCGGCGACAACGCTTTCGTCGTCGTCTCGACCCAGGGCGCAGGCGACCGCGCCGCACTGAAGTCCGTAGCTGCCATGAACGCGCGCTATCGCGCCTTCGTCGGCTCGCGCCGCAAGGCCGAGACGCTCAAGGCCGAACTCGCCAAGGAGGGCGTATCCGAAGACGCTTTGACCGCGATCAAGGCGCCGGCCGGGCTCGACATCTCCGCGATCTCCGCGGATGAGATCGCGCTTTCAATTCTGGCAGAGATGGTCGCCATGCGGCGCAGGCCCGAGCGCCCATCGATTGAAGACACGATCGACTGACGGACCGCTGCGTTCGTCATCGCGAGGAGTGAAGCGACGCGGCGATCCAGAGCTGCAGGGCGCCTGATGAGTTCCTGGATTGCTTCGCTTCGCTCGCAATGACGATCTTAGTTTGACCTGATTGCATCACGGGCTACGGATTTGGCTTAGATTCCTGCGGTAAGGGCTTGACCGGCGAACCGGGGCCGATCTTCTGCAAGTTGCCAACGATAACGCGTTCGCCTTCGCTCAGGCCCTTGGTCACGCTGACAAGGTCGCCGTCCATAGGCCCAAGCGTAAGGAGGCGCAGCTCGGCCTTGTCGCCTGCGCCCACGACATAGACGAATTTGCCCATCTGGTTTGAGCCGAGAGCCGTCTGCGGCGCCATGAACGCGTCGGGCTCGTCCCTGATATGCAGGCGCACCCGCACGTACTGGCCCGGCAGCAGGACAAAGTCTGGATTGGCGATGGTGACTCGCGCGGCGATCGTGCCCGTCGCCTTGTCGACGGTATTATCGATGAAGGTCAGTTCGCCCTTACGGATCGCATCGGGTTTACCCGCGAGCGAGATCTCGGCGTCCACTTTGCCCGACGCTCGGGCCGTCATGATGTCGGCGAGGTCGGATTCGCTCGGGTTAAAGGCGACGTAGATGGGGTCCAGCTCGATGAGCGTATTGAGCGGCCCACTCGCCGGACCGACGAGCGCGCCCTTTGCGGCCTGGTTGCGCCCCAGTCGGCCGGAGAATGGAGCGGTGATCTCGGCGTAGCTGAGGTTGAGCTTCGCTGTCTCAATCGCCGCCCGGTCCGCCACCAGCGCCGCTTCGGCCTGATGCATCGCGCTCGACCTCTGGTCGTAGGCGTCCTTGGTGACGAACCCGCTTTTGACCAGCTCCTCGCCGCGCCCGAAATTGGCCTTCGCATATTCGAGTGACGCCTGGTCGCGCTGGGCCTGAGCGGTGGCCAGGTCGAACGCGGCGCTGAGGTCGCGCGGATCGATCTGATAAAGGAGGTCGCCGGTCTTGACGTCGGCCCCGTCAGGGGCGAGCTGGGACTCAATGTAGCCCGACACCCGCGCCTGCAAGGCGATGCTGCGGATCGATTCGATCCGGCCTGGATAGTCGAGATAGATCGGCAGCGTCTTTTTGACGACCGGAACGACCGGCACCGGCATCGCCATCATTGCGGGCGCAGACGCGGATTCCGTAGCGCCGTCGGCTCGGTCACCCGCGACGCGGGTGCCTACGACCGCCACAATGCCGATCGCAGCGAGAGCCGCGACAGAGATCTTGAGGGCGCGCATGGAAAAGCTCCTGGGCGTTATTCGGCGGCTTCGGCGCGGGGCGCAAGATGAGCGCCGGCGCGCGGCGCAGCCACCTCGGCCTCGCGTCCCTCGCGAACGCGTTCAATAAGGGCATAGAAGACGGGCACGAAGATCAGCGTCAGCGCGGTCGCCGCGACCATGCCGCCAAACACGGCCGTGCCGAGCGACTGCCGGCTCGCCGCGCCCGCGCCGCTCGCGAACATAAGCGGCAGCACGCCGAAGATGAAGGCGAAGGCGGTCATCAGGATCGGCCGCAGGCGAAGCCGCCCCGCTTCCATCGCGGCTTCGACGACCGACAGGCCTTCCTCGCGGCGACGCTTGGCGAATTCGACGATCAGGATCGCGTTCTTCGCCGCAAGCCCAATCAGCATGACAAAGCCGATCTGCGAATAGACGTCGACCTGCATCTGGCGGACATAGATCGCGCCGAGCGCGCCGACCAGCGCCAACGGCGCGGACGAGAGCACCATGAACGGCATCGACCAGCTTTCGTATTGCGCCGCGAGGATCATGAACACAAAGAAGATGGCGAGCGCGAGAACGATCGTGGCAAGCGAGCCGGCGCTGAGCTCCTGATAGGTCACGCCTGTCCATTCGAAGCCGAAATCGCGCGGCAGCGCCTCGGCCGCAGCGCGCTCCATCGCGACCACCGCCTGGCTCGAGCTGAAGCCCGGCGCGGGCGCGCCGTTGATGAGCGCCGAAGCGAAATTGTTGTAATGCGGCACGGTCTCCGGCCCGACGATCGGCTTGAGGCTGCCGAGCGCGTTCAACGGAATCATGCCCCCCGACCCGTTGCGGACGTAAAGCTTGCTGAGATCCGACGGAGAGGCGCGCGATTTTGTATCGGCCTGCACCGTGACGCGAAACGTATGTCCGAACAGGTTGAAGTCGTTCACGTAGAGCGAGCCGAGATAGATTTGCAGCGTGTTGAATACGTCCGGCAGGCTGAGGCCGAGCAGCTTCGCCTTGGTCCGGTCGAGGTCGTAAAAGAGCTGCGGCGTCGAGGCGGAGAACGAGGTGAACAAAGACTGCGGGTTGAGCTCAGGCTGCTTGCGGGCCGCGGCGATCAACGCCTGAGTCGCGTCGTTCAGCTGGGCGCCTCCGCGCCCCGCGAGATCCTCGACCTCGAATTCGAAGCCGCCGGTCGTGCCAAGCCCGTTTACTGAAGGCGGATCGAAGCTCAGCGCAAAGGCTTCCGGGATTGCGAGCAGCTTCGGGCGGACCGAGGCGACCAAGGCCGACGCGTTCTCCTCCGGCCCGCGCTCGCTCCACGGCTTCAGAACCGCAAATTCGATCGCCGAGTTGGACTGCGCCGCGTTGGTCAGGAAATTGAGGCCGCTGATGAAGCCGGCGATCTGGACGCCAGGCGTCGCCTGCAAGAGGTCGCGCACCTTTTGCGCCACGGCGTCGGTGCGCTCGAGCGACGCCCCGTCCGGCAATTGGACGATGACGAAGAAATAGCCCTGGTCCTCGACCGGAAGAAAGGTGGTTGGGATGGACCGCGACAGCATGTAGGCGCCGCCTACAAAGAGAAAAAAGATGGCGACCAGCGCCCACCCGAAGCGAATGAACTGCCGGACCGCGCGGGCATAAAAGTTCGCCAGCCAATCGAAGCCGGAGTTGAACCAGCGGAACAGAATGAACTGCCCTTTCGGCCCGTGACGCAGAAACGCGGCGCTCAGCGCCGGGCTGAGAGTGAGCGAATTGAAGGCCGAGATCCCGACGGAGATCGCGACGGTCAGCGCGAACTGGTTATAGAGCCGGCCGGCAACGCCGGGAATGAAGGCCACTGGGATGAAAACGGCCATAAGCACAGCCGTGGTGGCGATGATCGGCCCGGTCACCTCCGACATCGCTTTTCTCGCCGCCTGAAGCGGTGGCAAGCCGGCTTCGAGCTGGCGCTCGACATTCTCCACCACCACGATCGCGTCGTCGACGACGAGGCCGATGGCAAGCACCATGCCGAGCAGGCTGAGCATGTTGAGAGAGAAGCCGCAGATCTGCATCACCGCCAGCGTCGCGATGAGCGAGACGGGGATCGCGATCGTCGGGATGATCGTCGCGCGCCAGCTCTGCAAGAAGATAAAGACGACGAGGACGACGAGGAGGAGCGCCTCGATCAATGTGATTACGACGTCGTGCATCGCCGCCGACACGAAGCGCGTCGTGTCATAGTGCATCGCATAGGCGATTCCCGGCGGGAAGCGCTTGGAAAGCTCCTCCATCTTGGTTTTGACCTGCTTCTGCAGGTCAAGCGCGTTGGAGCCCGGCATCTGGAAGATCGCCAGCACCACCGTGGGGTCCTTGCCGAAGAAGGCGGACGACGAGTACTGCAGCGCGCCAAGTTCGACGCGCGCGACGTCCCCCAGGCGCACCAATGCCCCGCTCGCCGGATCGGCGCGGACGATGATGTTGGAAAATTCCTGCGGATCGGTGAGCCGTCCTTGGGCGGTGACCTGCAATTCGAACGGGGTCCCGGGAGGGGCGGGCGATTGGCCGATCTTGCCAGCGGCGACCTGAACATTCTGCTCGGCGATCGCGTTCTGCACGTCGACGGCGGTTACGCCGAGATTGGCGAGCTTGTCCGGATCGAGCCAGACGCGCATCGAATAGCGGCGCTCGCCGAACGTCTGGACATCGCCGACGCCTGGAAGCCGCTTCAACTGGTCCTGGATCTGCAGGTAGGCGTAGTTCGACAGCGTCACCGAATCGACAGAACGGTCCGGCGAGACCAGATTGACGATGAGAACGAAGTTCGGATTCTGCTTCTTGATCGTCACTCCGCCCTGGTTGACGATCGCCGGAAGCGAGGACGCCGCCTGCGACACCCGGTTCTGCACGTCGACTGCGGCGATGTTGAGCGGGTAGCCGACCTTGAAGGTGACGGTGATCGTCGAGGATCCGTCATTCGAACTCGCCGAGGACATGTAAGTCATGCCCTCGACGCCATTGATCTGCTCTTCGAGCGGAGTCGTCACCGTATCCGCGACAACCTGAGCGCTTGCGCCGGGGTAGTTGGCGCTAACGACGACCTGCGGCGGCGTGATCTCCGGAAACTGCGAGACCGGAAGCAGAAAAAAGCAAATGCCGCCCGCGAGCACGAGGATCGCGGCGATCGCCGAGGCGAAGATCGGACGTTGGATGAAAAAGCCGACCACTCGATCGCCTCGGCTTTAGCAGAGCACGGTTAGCCGCAGAGGGATGCTCCGCATTGGCCGCCCGTCGTGCGCGTCGTGGGCCGCATCAGGAGCAGCTGTCCGCGAAACGAGCCGCGCCGGCCGAGATCCTGCCCGACCTGCACTTTAGGCGCACGCCGCGGTTCGGCGATGCGACGGGCTGCCCCGTCCAGCAGGGTTTTCAGGGCTTGGGGCTCCACGTGGTCGGCTAGCATAACCTTCTGAATGAGCGAGTCCGCCAGAAGGTCGTCGATTGTCTCGGCGTTTCGATACGCCATGGCGGGTGTTCCTTTCGACTGGGCGCCCGGCCTGTTACCGCGCTGCGGTTTGACTCTGCAAGTGTGGGATGGTACCGGTCGGTATCGCTCTCTGATACCGATCGGTAACGGGTTCGTCAAGCACCATGAATAAAGAAAAATCGAGTTCGGATCCCGAGGTACAAATTTCCAGGGCCGGGAAGCCTCGCGACCGAATCTTCGACTGCGCTCAGGACCTCTTCCACCGCAGGGGCATCCGCGGAGTGGGCGTCGAAGCGATCGCCGAGGCCGCAGGCACCAGCAAGATGGCGCTTTACCGCCACTTCGATTCGAAGGACGAACTCATCATTGAGTATCTGAATTACAAAGGGCGAAAGTCTGACGAAATCTGGGCCGAAATCGAGGCAAAGAATCCGGGGGACGCGGTCGGTCAGCTTTATGGTTTCGTGGACAAGGCCGCGAGATTCATCGCTGAGGACGAGCGCGGCTGCGATCTGGCCAACGCCGCCGTCGAATTGACCGAGGAGGGTCATCCGGGTCTTCGCGTGATCGAGGAATTCAAGATGCGTCAGCGCGAGCGCCTTACCAAGCTGTGTAAGGCCGCCGGCGCTTCGCAGCCGGACCTCCTTGCCGACACGCTCTTTCTCCTCATCGAAGGCGCGCGAGTGAGCCGCCGCAGCGTCGGAACAAATGGCCCCAGCGCCAATCTCGTGCGCACCAGCCGGGGCGTCATCGCCTCATTCGGCGTTCGGCCTCCCGACGCTCGCCAGTCGTTTTCGGAGCGCCAATCGAGCGCGTAATGACCGTATGGGCGGAGGCCGGGGCAGAAGCTTTCCGGAGATATTCAGCCCAACCCTCAATGGAGCGGCCTCGACTAGTGAATGGCCGCGTACATGATCTTCTCCTCGGTCGCCTCGAGCGCCGAGAATTCCTCGACCACCTTGCCTTGCCGCGAGACGAGTATGCGGTCCGAGAGCGCCATGATCTCCGGCAGATAGGATGAAATGACTACAACGGCCTTGCCTTCGTCAGCGAGCCGGTTGATCACGTCGTGGATTTCGACGATCGCGCCGACGTCGACGCCGCGGGTCGGCTCATCGAAGATGATCAGATCGGGCACCTGGATGAGCGACTTCGCAATCACGACTTTCTGCTGATTGCCGCCCGAGAGTTCGACCACTCTCGCCGCATCCCCGATCGCACGAACGTTCAGGCGCTTGATCCAGTCGGTTCCGACCGCATTGGCCTCGCGCTTCGACAAGAGCGCCCGCCCGCGCGGGAACTTCGCCAGCAGCCCGAGATAAAGGTTGCGCGCGATCGACGTCGTTTCGAAAAAGCCCTCGACCTTGCGGTCTTCCGTGACATAGGCGACGCCGGCGCGAACCGCAGTCGCAGGCACGCGAAACCGCACCGGCCTGTCGCGCAGGATGATTTCCCCCCCGTGGAAGAAGTCGCGCTTGAGCACGCCCGACACGATCTTGAAGGTCTCGGTCCGGCCGGCGCCGACAAGGCCAAAGACGCCGGTGATTTGCCCGGCGAAAACCGAGAGCGAGTTGTTCCTCACCATCGGCGCCATTTTGAGGTTTTGCACCGTCAGCACGCGCTCACCGGGCGTGCGTACAGTCGTCTTGCGGACGCCATAGAGCGTGTGCGACAGATCGCGCCCGACCATGGCCTGGACGATGCGCGTGCGGTCGAATTTCGCCGCGTCATTGGTGACGACCTTCTTGCCGTCGCGCAGCACGGTGATGCGGTCGGCGAGCAACAGCGCTTCTTCGAGCGCATGCGAGATGAAGACGATCGATACGCCGCGCTTCTTAAGATCGCGGACGAGATCGAAGAAGTATTTCTTCTCTTCCGGCGTGAGGGACGCGGTGGGCTCATCGAAGATGATCACCTTGGCGCGATGCAGCACGGCCCGCGCAATCTCGACCATCTGCTTCTTGGCCGCGCCGAGCGCGCCGACGGTCACGGTCGGAGCGACGTCGAAATTCAGCGACTGCAGGAATTGTTGCGCGGCGATGTAGATTCCGCGCAGACGATTGTAAAAGCGCTCCTGGCCGAGAAACAGGTTCTGCGCCACCGTCATCGTCGGCACGAGACTGTTTTCCTGGAACACCATGCCGATGCCGAGACGCCGGGCCTCTAGCGGCGACCTCGGCGAGACTTCGACTCCATTGAGAATCATTGTCCCCGACGTCAGCGTGACGACTCCGGCCATCACCTTGGTCAGCGTCGACTTTCCGGCGCCGTTCTCGCCGACCAGCGCATGGATCTCCCCGCGCTCGAGGTCAAAATCGACGCTGTCGATCGCGGGAACGCCTGCATAGAGTTTAGTCGCCTTGTTCAGGGCGAGAATGGTGTCGCTCATGCGCCAAACTCCGCGTCGAGCGGAGCGATCGGGAGCCTCAAAACGCGCCCGGGCCCCTTCGCGATCATGATCAGGTCGCCGTTGTACTCGATCGCCGACACGACGCCATGGTTGGCTCCGTCGACGCGGCTGTGCAGCGAATAGAGCGGCGCGCCGTCCTCCTTCAGCCGGACCACGAGGCCGTAGGATCGCGGCGGCGCCCAAGGTTTGATAACCCCCATCGTCTTGATATGCGCGCCTTGCAACGGCTCTTTGAACGACTGGCCTGAACGCAAGCGCGGAACAATCCAGTACTGGGGCTCGATTTCGGCCATCATGCGTCGCCGATAGGCGGGTTCTCGCAGCACAAACTCAACAAGGAGGGTGCGCGCGACGAACGCCGTCAGCCAGTACCCGCCGGCGGCCGCGGGCGAAAGCCGCGATGGGTAGGCCGGAAGATGAGGCAGAACGACGGTGGTCGATCCGTCGCGCTCCACCGAAACGACCCGATGCCGCCAGCTTTCGCTGACCAGCATCGCGTCGCCTCTCGCCGCCGCCCCGAAGGCGTAGCTGAGGCCGCTTGCGACCGTCTTCACCGATCCGGTCGTCGGGTCGAGGAGCAGGACTCGCCCGCTCCGGCCGCGATCCAGTAGATCGGTCGGCCATTGATCGACGCCGCGCCTTTGCGAACCGTCGGTCGCGATCAGCATGCCGTCGGGGGCGGCCGCGAGCGCATTGACGGCGCCGAGGCCGCTGGCGAAGATCGCTCGCGGCTTGGACGCCGAGGGGTCGGCATAGACGCGCACCTCGCGTCCGCCGAGCGCAACCGCAAGGGCGCCGCCCGCCATACACGCGAGCGCCGAGATCGGCTGATCGAAGGCGCGGATTTCGGTCGCGGCGGCGCGCTCGAGACGCAGAAGCCTCGGACCATCAGCGAGGTAGAGGTTGGCGCCGTCGGTCGCCAAGTCCTCTGGCGCGGCGCACTCGAGAAGGGTCTCCGCCTCCTCCAGCTTCTGATTCGGCTTGAGCGCCCCGTCGAACGACGGCACCGTGATAATGGCGTCGCCACGGCCCAAAACCTGGTTGGCGAATTCCCTGATCGCCGCAATCAAGCGAGCCGTCCCCATCGCTTCTCGTATTGGACGAAATTCGGATCGGCGTCTTGAAGCTTGTAGCGTCCGATACGATTATTGGCGATGCCGCCGAGGTAGAGATAACCGCGATGCTCGCGCATCGACGTGATCATCGGATGGTTGACGCCTTTGAGGTCCCACAGGGAATCGAGGATCTCGCCCTTCTCGTTGAATTTGACGACGCAGCCGGTGTTGATGTTCGGGAATAGCCATTCGTCGATCGGAACGCGCTTCGCCATGCGGGTGCGAAAGCCAGGCATCTTCCAGGCCAGGTCGAGCGAGGGACTGCGCATGCCGACGAGCGCCAACCAGTAATTACCGTCGGAGGCGAGGTTGATGTTGTCGGGATAGCCCGGAAGATTGTCCATCACGACTTCTATCGCGCCCTTCTTCGGACCGTCGAACCAGTACCGCTTGACGGAGCAGCCAAACGTCTCGGCGAACAGGATCGACTGGCCGTCGCTCGCGACGCAAATGCCATTCGGAAACTTCAGTCCGCGGATCGCCGTATGGGTCCGCCCTGTGTTCGTGTCGTAGCAGATGATGCGGCCGTTGCCGCGTGCCTCGAGCCCGTCGACAGGCCACTCGTCCATCTCGTAGCGGATCGTCGCCTCAGAGAAGAAGATGAGCCCGTTGTCCGTGATATCGAGGTCGTCGGCAAGGCGCAGGCGGCTATCGTCGTTGACCGACCTCAGGCTGCGGTTGGTTTCGTCTGTCGCCTTCTCGACGGCGCCGTCGGGCGCGATGCGATAGAGGCCCATGCCGCCGATGCAAATATAGAGATTGTCTTGGCGGTCGAACGCCATGCCGAGCGGCTGCCCGCCGATGTGGGCGAAGACTTCCATCGTCTCATAGTCTGGCGCAAGAAACCGGATGACATCTCCGTGGCGCGAGCCGGCGTAAAGATTGTCATGCCGATCGAGAATGACGTCCTCCGGCGCTTCGATTCGGCCCAGTCCGATCAGCGTCACGTCACGCAACTTGTCGTTCTGCTCGAACGGCCCGCCCTCGCCGATCTCCGTCGTCGGCGGCGGCGGCAGCTCGTGGAAGGTGGGACTGACGTAGACCTTGCTGATGATGCGGGCGCGGTTCTTTTGCCAGCGAATGTCGACGGTCGCCGCGATAAGCAGAATGCTCGCCAGCGCCATGCGGTTGAAGCCGCCGCGCGCGTTCATGGTCGTGAGGCCGTTGGTGATGAGCAGGACAATCAGCGTGCCGACCGCCGACTTGGTGACCGAACCGCGGCCGCCGCCGAGTGTGATGCCGCCGAGCACGGTCGCCGTCAGCACGATCACTTCGAGGCCGACGCCGATGTCTCCGCCCACGGTGCCGAGGCGGGCGGCGAAGAACAGCGCCCCGATCGCGGTCAGCGCGCCGCAGGCGACATAGCAAAGCGCGATCGTGCGCCGGACCGGAATGCCAGAATTATACGCCGAGCGCCGGGAGCCGCCGATCGCGGTGATGTGCCAGCCGGGCCGTAAGCGGGTCAGGAAGATATGACCGAAGATCGCGACCGCCAAATAGACAATGGCGATGCTCGGAACCCCGAATATGTCGCCGCCGCCGATGAAGTTCCAGGTCGGAAAGTCTGGGAAGGCTGAGGCGATCTCGTTCGAATAGCGCTGGATTAGAAGATCGAAGGCCGAGCGATAGACAATCAGGGTGATGAGGGTGGTGATGAAGGCGCGCAGCCTGAGATATCCGACAAGGAAACCGTTGACGGCGCCGAGAAGCGCGCCGACGACGATGGTGGCGGCGGCGACCGCAACGACCGGCCAGCCCAGAACGTCGAGCGTATAGAGCGCGCAGAAATCCGTCAGCGCGAACATCGATCCGACCGAAAGGTCGATGCCGCCGACGATCACGACGAGACCCTCGCCAAGCGCGATGAAGCCGATCTCGCCCGCCTGACGGGCGGTGTCCGCCAGGCTCGAAGGCGACAGGAAGTTGTCGATCGTGCGGCTCAGCGCGAAGCCGACGATCAGGAGGACGATGACCGGGATTGCTGTTTCGGTCCAACGCTTCGATAGGATCTCGCCGACTAAATGATCCGGCCAGTAGCGGTATCGCCAGCGGGTGAGGGTTTCGCGCATTAAGTGCCGAATGGTTGGCCGGAAACAGTTCGCCAAGGCTTGCTCGGGGCGCGCCGATCCGCCCCGAGCGCCGTTGAACTGACCGCTATTTCTTCAGATCGCTCAGATTCCAGCACGCGGTCTCGCTGTCGGCGTTGGCTTTGGTGATCGGGATCAGCGTGGTGTAGGACGATCCCTTGACCGAACCGGGTTTCGCGCCCGACGAGATCAGCCACTTGATCATACCCGCCATCTGGGCCGCCTGGGTCGGAACGTCATAGCTGAGGTCGAGATCGAAGGCGCCCGTCTTCACCTGCTCGCAGGCGCCTTTGCGCTCGCCGCCGCCCGACGTCGCGACGAACACCTTGCCTGTCAGACCGGCTTCCTTGACCGCAGCCGCCGTGCCGATGTCCATGCCGTCCCAGAAGCCCACGATGCCGCAGAGATCCGGGTTTTGCTTCAGAACCGTTTGCGTGATGGCCTTCGCTTTTGCGGCGTCCCAGTCCGCCGCCTGACTCGAGACGACTTTGATCTCAGGATGCTGAGCGAGCACATTCTCGACGCCCTTCAACGTGTAGGCGCTCGCGGCCGCCGACAGCGCTCCCTGCACGATAGCGATCTTGTTCGACTTGCCTTGACAGGCTTTGACGACCCCGTCAGCGTCCTCCTCTCCGATCTCGATCCAGTTCGCGCCGACGAAGCCCGTGCTGCGATAAGCCGAACCCATGTTGATCTGGATGACGTAGATGCCCTCCTTCTCGGCCCGCTGCAGCAGCTTGGCGTAGGTCTGGACGTCTGGATTGTGAATGACCATGACGGCCGGCTTCTCGGAGATCAGCTCCGTCACCGCCTGCGCGCCCGAATTGGTGTTCCAGTTCGGATCGCGGAGCTCGAATTTGACGCCATAGGGCTCGAGCTCCTTCTTGAGGCCCGCGTACCAGCCCTCTGTCAGGTCGAAGTTCATCGCGACCGGCACGAAAGCAACCGTCTTGCCTGCGAGCGCCTCCTTGAACGGCTTCTGGAAAGGCTCGTCGAGTCCTTGCTGCGCGAGCGTCGGAGCGCTCGCCCCGATCGTCAGCGCGAGCCCCATCAGCATCGCTTTTAATGCCCTGTTGAACACCATCGTTTCCTCCTCTTTGCGTTTTGCCTTCGCTTCCTAAATGTCGCCCTGCTGGGCCGTCTCCTCGTTGCGTGGATTGAGAAACGAGTCCGTGACGACGGCGAGCAGCAGCACAACGCCCTTGATGAGATTCTGGCCGGCGTAGGGGATGTCCATGATCGTCATCCCGTTGAGCATCGTGCCGATCAGCAGCGTTCCGATAATGACGTTGAGGACGCCGCCGCGACCACCGGAGAGCCCGATGCCGCCCAGAACCACGACGAGGATCACGTCGTATATGAGGGTCGAATTGAAGATGCGGGTCGGCATCGAATTGACCGACGCCGCCAGGACGAGGCCAGCGAAGCAGCCGATCAGCGCGGCGAGCACATATTGCAGAACAATGATCGGCCGCGTCGGAATCCCAGTCACCCGCGCCGCATTCGGGTTGTCGCCGATCGAATAGATGTAGGCGCCCCAACGCGTCTGACGCAGGAAGAACGCCACCACGACGCAGGCGATCGCAAACATCACGATCGGCGTCGGCACGCCCAGGATCGAGCCCTGCCCCAGCCGCTGGAAGCCGTGCATTCCGGGGCTCCACTGAACGACGTCGAGCTGGAAGAGGAAGGCCTGTCCGAGCCCCGCGAGGAACAGGCCGGTCGCCAGCGTCGCGAACAGCGACGGCACGTCCGCGTAGGCGATAAGCCAGCCACTGACGAGCCCAAAGCCAATCGCCAACACCAGCGCGACGACGATCGAGCCCGGCAGCGCGTGGCCGTCCTGCACCATTTGCAAGACGAGGCCCGGCGGCACCGCGAGCGCTGCAATCAGGGAAATGTCAATTCCACGGCCCAGCACCACGATCGCCATGGCGAGGCCGAGAATGCCGAGCACAGCGACGTTCTGCAGCAGGGTCAGCATATTGTCGGTGCTGAGGAACCCCGGGAGGAAGAGAGAGAACGCGACGAACAGGACGGCGAAGACCGCGAATACGATCTCCTGTTGTCCCAGACGGATGCGGCGCTTCGTTCCCTTGGTCACACTTGTCTGCCTATCATTGTCCTCGAACCGGCGGAAGCCGGTCGCCTTCGCCGCTTTTGGACCTCACAGGAAATCTCTCGCCGCTCGGCGCGCCATCAGCTCTCGCCGGGCAGGAGCTCGACGGCGCGGCGGGCGAAGACGGCGGACAATTCGCCGACCTCCGCGGCATTGTCCGCCGAGGCGGTCCCCGTTCGGGCGCGCGCCGCGATGCCCTCGAAAATCACCGCCATGCGGAACAGCGCGAAGGCGGTATGGAACGGCGCGAGACGCTGGTTCTCCGGCGTTCGCCGGCTGGCGAAATAGCGCTCGACATAGGCGTCTCGTTCGGGGATGCCGAGGCTTTCGAAGTCGAGCCCACGAAACCCCCCATACTCGTTGGGATAGGTGATCCAGGACATGGCGCTGAATGCCAGGTCGGCGAGCGGATGGCCGAGCGTGCTCAATTCCCAGTCGAGCACCCCGACCACCCGCGGCTCGGTGGGATGGAAGATCAGATTTCCCACCCGAAAGTCTCCGTGGCAGATGCGCGCCGCATCGTCAGGAGGCAGATGTTCCGGGAGCCATTTGATCAGCGTCTCGATGTCCGCCAGGTCACGCCAGCGCGCCAGTTCGTATTGTTTGGTCCAGCGGCGGATCTGGCGCTCGAAATAGCCCGAGGGAGGGCCGAAGTCGCCAAGCCCTACAGACGATGGATCCACGTCGTGCAGTTTTGCGAGCGTCTCTGCCATTCCGAGAATCATAGCGCGCCGATCCCCCGGAGCGACGCCCGGCAAGGATGCGTCGTGGAAGACCCGGCCGTCGAGCCGCTCCATCAAGTAGAAGGGCGTGCCGACCACCGAGAGGTCATCGCAATAAAGGATCGGCTTCGGCACGGGGGCGTCCGTGGCGGCGAGAGCCGACAGGACGCGATGCTCCCGGTCCACCGCATGGGCTGAGGGCAGCGTCTCGCCGGCCGGTTTCTTGCGAAGCACCATCCGGCGGTCGCCGAGCGTGACAAAGTATGTCGGGTTCGATTGGCCGCCGGCGACGCGATCGATCAGAAACTCGCCTTCGGGGTCCGCAAGTTCGCGTCTGGCGAAAAGCTCAAGCATCACGGGATCGAATTCGCCGATCGCCGTCGCGCCAGCGCGTTCGCTAACGTCTGCGGTCTTCGACACCTCTTCCTCCCACCCCAATCATGTATCGCTGGACATTTGTCGACCTCGTGTGTTCGCAAGCGCCGAGCGATCTTCTATTGGTCGTATTCCATGAGAAAGGGGCTGACAATCTCGTCGACACGCCCATAAAGTCGGGTTGTCCGACGAACGGTCAATCGCAGGTCGGCCCTCGGAGAATGGACCCGAAGGCATGTAGTCGGGCGCGCGGCGGTGGAGTCGCCGCTCGGGCAACAAATAGCCCTATGAACCGGAAGCAGTTTGAGAGGGAGCGCAATGGACAGTTGGTTCGACCGCAGCGTCGTTCCGCCGACCCGTCACGAACTACATTACGGCGGAAGCCGAATGGTGCGGTGTTTCACCGATCGTCCAAAGAGCGTCCATGAGTTGCTGTCGAACGCCGTCGCGCGGCGTCCGCGCGGCGTAGCGCTCATCTTTGGCGAGGATTCTCTCACCTATTCCGAGCTGGATGGTCTGGTCGGCAGAGTCGCCGGCGGACTCAAGGCGCTCGGCGTCGAAAAAGGCGACCGGGTCGCTATGGTGATAGGCAACAGCGTCGCGTTCGTCGTGGTGATGTTCGCCGTCGCTCGCCTTGGCGCGGTGTCGGTCCCGCTCAACATCCGTCATAAGCTGGCGGAGAACCAGCATATCCTCAAGGATTGCGAAGCGACGGTCGTCGTCCACGAGCATGATCTTGCGGACACGATTCCGGCGCCGGGCGCCCTGCCTGGCCTGAAGCACGCGATCGCGCTTCGCCGCGACGGCGCCGCGCCTCCGCTCGCTGAGCTTCTGCAAACATCGCCGGTGACCAAGGCCGTCGAGGTCGAAGAGGACGACACCGCCACGATCCTCTACACTTCAGGCACGACCGGCCGCCCCAAGGGCGCGATGCTGACCCACTTCAGCACGATCCATTCCGTGATCCACTACCACTGGGTGATGGAGCTGAGTGAAGGTGACCGGGGCCTGATTGCGGTTCCGATGAGCCACGTGACCGGGCTGATCGCGCTCGTCGACACGATGGTTCATTGCGCGGGCGCGCTCATTATCATGCCGGCGTTTAAGGCGGCCGACTTCATCGATCTCGCCGCGCGTCACCGGATCACCTACTCGCTCATCGTGCCGGCGATGTTCAACCTCTGTCTGCTTGCCCCGAATTTCGACGGCACCGATCTCTCGGCCTGGCGAGTGTCCGGCTACGGCGGCGCGATCATGCCCGAGGCCACGCTCGAACGGGTCGCCGAAAAGCTGCCCCGCCTGAAGCTCATCAACTGTTACGGTTCGACGGAAACGACGTCGCCCGCCGTCTTCATGCCGCCCGAGGAAGCGGTCGCCCGGAAGGAATATGTCGGCCTGACAGTTCCCTGCGGGCACATCGCGGTCATGAACCCGGAAGGCGTCGAGGTCCCCTACGGCGCGCCGGGCGAGGTCTACATCAGCGGCGCCATGGTCGTGCCCGGCTATTTCAACAATCCCGAAGCGACGGAGCGCGAGTTCAAGGCCGGCTACTGGAAGTCGGGCGATCTCGGCATAATGGACGAAAAGGGCTATTTGCGGATCATCGATCGCATCAAGGACGTGATCAACCGCGGCGGATACAAGATCTTCGCCTCAGAAGTCGAAAACATCCTGCTTGACCATCCCGCGGTCCTCGAGGCGGCCGTGGTCGCCAAACCTTGCCCTGTCCTGGGCGAACGCGTCCACGCCTTTGTCGTTCTCCGGTACGCCGTCAAGGACGAAGAACTTGCGCGCCACTGCGCCAGCCTGCTGTCCGACTACAAGGCGCCCGAGGCTTTCCATCGGCTCGAGAACACGTTGCCGCGCAACGCCAACGGCAAGGTGCTCAAGCGCGATCTGCGCCAAAGCTTGGTCGCCTAGCCCGCGTACTCATGAATTTTCGTCGATGTCCGGTTCTCGCCCAACACCGACCACCTTTGTGCAATTGCAGCAAATGTCGCGATGGGCCAGAACCGAACCTGTCTCAAATCGCGCGTCGCTTCGCGATTCTGGCAAACGCTGCGGCCGGGGACAAGCCACGATCATGGCTGGTAGCCAAGATCGCGGGAGCGTTCTCCTTTGCCCGCCGTCAGTGTTTGGTTAGGACCGGCGGGAGGACGGGCGATGCGAGGATCCCTCGGGGAGAAGATCAATCAGGGCGGCACGGCGGACATCCACGCCTGGGCGTCAGGTCAGGTCGTAAAACTGTTCAAGGAAGGTTTCCCGCCGCGGCTCGGCCAGCAAGAGGCGCGGATGACCCAGGCAGTCTTCGCTGCCGGCGTGCCTGCGCCGGAGGTGTTAGGCGAGGTGACGCTCGACGGACGCTTCGGCATTGTGCTCGGCCGCCTCGACGGACCGACACTGCTGCAGGTCACGCGCAGCGGCGCCGTGACGTTCGCTCAGGCGGGCGCGATCCTTGCGTCCCTCGGCCTATCCGTTCACAGGATGTCACCGCCGCCGGAGGCCTTCCATCTGCGCGGCTGGATGGACGCCGCCTTCAGGTTCTCGGGCGACATCGTACCCAAGCACATCGCCTCCGGCATCCTCGCGCTGATCGACCGCCTGCAGCAGCCGGCGGACGGGCTGTGCCATGGCGACATCCACCCTGAAAACGTGATCATGACGGCGGACGGTCCGCGGCTGATCGACTGGACCTTTTCGATCCGCGCGCCTGCGGCCCTCGATCATGGGTTCACTCACATCAGCCTGACCGAGTTTGCCCTCGACGTCACCGACAATCCGCAGCGGCCGCTTGCGGTCAATGCGGCAGCGCAATCCGAATACGCGCGGCTGTCTGGCGAACCGGTAGCGGCGCTGAGGCAAGCGATGGAGACCTGGCTGCCGATAGCGATCGTCCGCTACTTCCTGCTTATGGGCGGACCGACAAGCGAGCGATGGCGGCGGATGATGCAGCGCGCCGAAGCGGCCCTGCGCCCGCAAAACTGAATCCTTCATCGCTCGCGGGGCAGTCAATGCGGCTGCTCAGTGTCGGCTTCGGGTCATTTTCGACGGTTTCGACGCGGATTGTCGGTTGCTTGATGTCCGCTTCCGCGCCTAAGCGCCGCAGCGGGCCGGGCCAGAAGCGTTGCGTTTGGCCAAACCCCTGTGATTCAAACTCCCCAAACTGGGGGCTCGAATCATGCGTCACCAACTCACCGATTATGAAATGGACCGCCATCAAGCCCAAGCTGCCGAACAAGCCGCGTGGGGTTCCTCGGGTTAATGACCGTCGTGTCCTCAACGGCATCTTCTGGGTCCTGCGATCAGGAGCACCTTGGCGTGATCTGCCCGAGATGTTTGGCCCATACACCACTTGCTACAACCGGTTCATCCGCTGGCGGCGGGCTGGTGTCTGGGGCCGCATCATGGACGCGCTTGCCGCCGCTCATGACGCCGCTGACCAGATGATCGACACTTCCATTGTCCGCGTGCATCAGCATGGAGCCAACATCACTATGAATTGGCGCCAATCGATGGGAAGGTCACGCGCCGGCTTGACGAGCAAAATCCACGCGGTGGGTCGATAGCAATGGTTTGCCGGTACGGCTCGCGTTGAGCCCCGGTGAGGCCCACGACGTTCGACTTGCCGGAAAACTGCTCTCTCGCCTGAAGCCCGGGTCAATGCTGCTTGCCGACCGTGGCTATGACGCCGACTGGATAAGAGGGCTCGCCATGAAAAAGGGGGCGTGGGCCAACATCCCCCCGAAAAGCAATCGCTGCGATCCTATCTGTTTCAGCCCGTACCTTTACCGCGCTCGCAACGAGGTCGAACGGTTCTTCAATAGGATCAAACAATGTCGTCGTGTGGCGACGCGCTACGACAGGCTTGCGGGAAACTACCTTGCCTTCGTCCAGCTCGCATCTATCCGGCTATGGCTGGCCGCGTGTCCGTTCTCGATATAGGAGCCACAGCGTGAAGATTGGCATTGTCGGGGCCGGACAGGTCGGCGCCACCGCGGCCTATTCGATGATGATGCGCCGCGTCGGTTCGGAGATCGTGCTTGTCGATCGCAACGCCGATCTGGCGGTCGCGCAGGCGCGCGACATTCTCGACGCTACGCCTTTTGCCGATCCGGTCCGGGTCCGCGCAGGTGAGTTGGCTGATCTCGATGGCGCGCGCGTGGTCGTGATTGCGGCCGGGACCAACCAGAGGCCGGGGGAGAGCAGGCTCGACCTGCTGTCGCGCAACGCCGAAATCTTCGCAGAGATCGTGCCGGCGGTGTTGGCGGCGGCGCCGAACCCGATCTTTCTGGTGGCGACCAATCCCGTTGACGTGATGACCCAGGTTGTCACGGCGATCGCAGGCCGGGGCGGGGTTGCGCCCGAACGGGTGATCGGGTCCGGCACGATCCTCGAACTCGGCGCGGTTCCGCACGCTGCTCGCCGCCCATCTCGGCATTAGCCCAACTTACATCGATGCGCGAGTGCTGGGCGAACATGGCGACAGCGAGGTGTTGCACTGGTCGGGCGCGGCGGCCGGCAACTTACCGGTGGTGGAAGTCGCGCGCCAGATGGAGCGGCGCCTGACAGAGGCCGATCGGAGCCGCATCGACGCCGCAGTGCGCGGCGCCGCCTACGCCATCATCAAAGGAAAAGGAGCAACCTGGTTCGGGGTGGGCGCCGGTCTTTCCCGCATCGCGCAGGCCATAGAAGACGACGAGCGGGCGTTGCTCACCTGCTCCATGTTGACGCCAGAGTGCGAGGGCGTGCGGGATGTGGCCCTCTCCCTGCCGCGGGTGCTCGGCGCGGCCGGCGTCGTGAAGACCTTCAGGCCAGATCTCGACGCCGGCGAGCGCGCCGCGCTGAAGCGGAGCGCTGAAATCCTGAAGGAGGCGGCGGACGGAGTGCGCTTCTGAAATCGCCGTGGTCGCCTGCGAGGGCCGTGCGACGCGGCGAAGGGTCGGTGACTTCCACGCTTAGAGCCACACGACGAACAGCAGGACCACCGCGGCCGCAAGGCAGGCGATCGAGAGAAGGTTGGCCGTCAGCAGCGTTATGTTCTTCCACCACAGGATGCGCGACAGACCCGCGCATAAAGCGGGGAGCCCCTCGATCTCGGCCTCGGTGTCGGCGATGAAGTCAAAATCGTCCGGATCCGGATTGCGCCAGATCGGGAAGCGTTCCCGCCCGGCGCGGGGAAATCGCGGATATACCGAAATCAGCAGGTTCAGATAAATGATGATGAACGGCGTAAGGATGACCAGCGGGCTCAGATACCAGGGATAATGTTCCCGGTACTGGAGAACGGTTCCCATCATGATCGCCACGAACAGCACTGCGATCAGCGCCTTGATGTCGCTGAGCATCATCGAGTCGCGGTATCCGGCGATGAGATTGCGCATTTGCGCGGTTTTGTCTTGGGCCATCAAACGCTCCGGCGCCCCCGATGCGCGCGCCCAGCATCATGCGAGCGACGCGTATAGAAGCAGGACCATGGTCAGGCCTACACAAACGATCGCCACCAGAAAGCCGACGCGAATACACTGCGTCTTCCACCAAAGGATGTCGGATAGCACCGCACAGGTCAGCTTCAGCTGTTCGATGTCGTCTACGGTCCGGGCGACGTACTCGAAATCCGCAGGAGTGAGATTTCGCGCAACACGGAAGGTTTTGGCGCCGCGTTTGGGATAACGGGGAATAAGCACCATGAACAAAAAGAAATAGACGACCAGGAACGGCAGCAGCACCAGCTGGACCGGGAGGTAACTCGGAAAGGACGTGTAATTCCAGAGAACCGATCCCATCATGAACGCCACGAACAGGAACGCAATGTTCGCCTTGAAATCGCTCGACCTGATCGCTTCGGTATAGCCGGCGATCAAACCGCGATAAGCTTGCGTTGGATTGGGAAGGGGTTTGTTCATCCGACTTTCGGACGCTCCCACTGGGCTAGGCTCGAAAGGCCTCCATCGCCGGTGTTCTTGATGGACCCTGCGTATTCAAACATGAGAATCGCGTGAAGCGCGACGGTCTGTCAAGTCGACGCGCAGCACAAGCCAGCGACGGTTTGACGGACGGATTTTAGGGCGGCCCAAGCGGCGCGGCGACCGGTTGGGCGCGGCGGATCAAGATTGAAGTTTGGAGCCCTTCGCGCTCAGGGCTTGCTGTTTGAGAGCGCGGCTGCGCGTCCGGCGGCGGCATAGAGGTTAAGCCGCGAATAGACGCCAAACCCCGATCCGTCGTCGAGAAAACCTCCGCCCGGCCCTTCCGTCTCGGTCAGGATTCGGTTCGCTTCCTCGAGGCTGAGTTTCGGGAAAGCCACGGTAAGCAGGTATCCGGCCTCGGGCGCGAGCGTGGCTACATCCTCCACCTTGTCCGCCGTCTCCAGATGCGTGACCGGAAGCCCGTAGGTCTGCGTGGTTGCGTAGAAAGCCTCGTTCATCGCCGGCGCGTTGAAGCGGCCGGTGTCCTGACGCGCGCAAGCGGCGACCGTATCGCCGCAGGCCGCCTCCAGCGCCTTGGTCAGGTCGGCCCGCGCCGTCGCGACCGCCGCCCGGAAGTCCTCGATGGTCGCGGAAACCTGAGGCGTGGACATTGCGGTCGCCCTGGCGAAGTCCTTCAGCGGCCGGCCTATGTAGGCGGGATCGTTGGCGAGCAGATGCGCAAGATCGTAGGTCGCGACCGTTCGCCCGCCCAGCACGTCCATGGCGTAATGCGCCCCCATGATGATGCGGTCGTTGCCGTATTCGGCGGCGCGGACGACCATCTCCTGATAGCGATCGGGCACGAGCACGGCGATCAGAAGCGAACCCATGTATCCGTAGGTCGTGTGCCCGCTCGGAAAGGATGGGCTGTTGATCAGGTTCATGATCGGCCCGCGGTTATAGACTTCGTTGCCGGCCGGAACGTTGAAGTAGTCCAGTCCGACAATCGGCGCGGTCGTAGGCTCGGTCTGAAACGGACGGGAATCCCCATATACGTCGGCCCCGGGCGTTCCCGCCGGCCGGCCATAGGCGACACCGAAGGGATCGGGTGCGCCGTCGATCGTCTTGAAGATGGCCAAGGCCTCGTCGGAGACCGGCTTTTTGCCGTCGGTCGTGCCGTTGGCGAAGAAATATTTGCCTGCGTTCGAATCGGATCCCGATGTCGAATTGGCGTAGGCGATCAGCTCGGCCACGGCCTTGGAGATATTGGTGAAGCGCTCGCGATCGAGATAATGCGCGCGCGCCTGGTAGGCCGCGCCGAGCGTCGCGCCGAGCCCGTCCGCCAACTGAGCCAGATTGCCGTCGGTGATAAAGGCGTCGCGCAAAGCCTGCTGCTGCTGTTCGGCAAACGGCGACAAGGTCGGTTGCCGAATGACTCCCGTCTGAATTCCGCCGGTGACGGTGAAGTTGGAGGCCAGGGCGGCCTTTCCGGCCGCGCTGCTCGAAAGGGCGGAGACCGGCGCCAGGCCCTTGAGAGCGGCCATGTTGGTTAGGCTTTGCGCGTCGGCCCACGCGCATCCCATCATCAGGGCTAAAAGGCCTGCTCCGCATCCCAGTCTGGTCATGACGCCCCTCCGGCGACTCGCCTGCCCGGTTGTCGCCCGATTCTTTTACGCCATCAAGACAGCGTCCGATGATCGTCAGGCGTTCGCTGTTGGCCTGTGGCCGACCTCTGTCTCAGCCGCCGACCTGCGCGATCACACCCGGCTTCCCGCCTCGCACCCCTAAGATTTGCATCGGCGTGTGGGGATGGTTGTGGTCGTCGATCGCATAGGTTTAGCCAAGCAACGACGGCATCGCCGTTGTTTTGAGCGCCCGCTCGGTGTCCTCGGGCTTGTCAGAATTGGCCCGGCGGATCGCGTCGACGACAAGATTGGCCGCTTCATAGGCGAAGAACGAGCGCTGGGTCGGCGTGATCCCATATTTCGCCCGGTAAGCCTGAATGAAGGCCTGGACGCCTGGCGTTTGGATCAACGGATTGAAGACCGCGATGCTGGTCGCGCTGTCCAGGCCGCCGGAGGCGAGAAATTGCGGCGACACCGCGCCCGCAGCGACGGAAAAATCGATGCGTCCGGTGATCGGGACGTTCCATCCGGATTGCTCATAGGCGCGAAAGAAAGGCGCTGTGGAGCTGCTCAACAGCGTCACGATCTGGTCGGGGGCAAGCGCCTTAAGCTGCCCGAGCATCGGGGCGAGGTCCTTCGTGTCCTTGGCGATCGTCTCGTTGGCGAGGACCTTGATATCGGCCCCGACCGCGGCCTTCTCCATGCTGTTCGCGTTAACGCGGTTGAACGGACTATCGTCGCTGACGATCGCGACGCTATGGACGCCCTGGCCCTTGAGCCAGCCGATAAGAGCGAGCGCTATGTCGCGGTCGGACGGAATCGTCTTGAAGGCGCCGACGCCGGAAGCGTCGACGAAGTCCTGTCCGGCTGAAATGTCGATGACCAATGGCACTTTCGCCTCCGCGACAATCGGCATGATGGCTTGGGTGACCTGGGTCCAGAGCGCGCCCAAGAGCACCGGGACATGCTGTTCCTCGATCAGCCTTTTTGTGGCGGCGAGTCCGGTCGCGGGATCCGCGGCGTTGTCGCCATAAAACGCCTCGACCGGCCGGCCGAGCACGCCGCCGGCCTCGTTGATGCGTTCAAGCGCGAGCTCGACGCCATATTGCTCGCTTTGCCCCCGGTCCGCATATTGTCCGCTGAGGATGGTGGCGACGCCGATGCGGACGGGCTCCGCCGCGAGAACCGGCGTGAAAGCCAGGACGCAACCGGCCGCCAAAGCGATCCTGAACGCCATCGACGTCTCCTTGCGCGAAAGGGGCGGCCAGCAAACGCTGGCTCATTCCTCATTGGAAGCCAAGCGTTGTCCGCGGCCGTCACGCGATCATGAGAGTCGTCGTCGCAACCATAAGTCGATGCATTCCGTCAGTGAGCCGCACAAGGCGCCCTAAATGCGGCAAGTGTCGCCAAGTCGTTGGAAGAGCTAGACTGCATGTTCGGGAGAGGCCCAAAGAGGGAGCAGGCGATCGGTGAGCAAGCCAGAACTCAAGTGGAGCGAGAAGGAGGAAGGCGCGGATTTTGAGGCCGCGTTCAAATTCCTCTCGCTTCTATGCTCCGACACCAAAGCCAACGCTGTCGTGAAGAGCCTTCGTGGGTCGAAGCTTCATGAACATGCCGCGAAGGACTTGTTGCGCGCATCGCAGCTCCCGCTTCTGCCCAGCGACGAGTCGCACGTGAGCGAAGATCTCAAGCGAATTCAAAAGGGCAAGCCGCTCGCCCCCGTTCTCCTCGTGCGCGGCGACTTGGCGAGTGGACTTCCTCTCGTGGTTGCAGACGGATATCACCGGATCTGCGCTGTCTGCTATTTCGATGAGAGCGCTCCTGTCCGCTGCCGAATTGCCAATATCGCCGACAGAAACGCGTAATGGACTTTCGTTTTCTCATCGGCGAGCCCATGGGGCAGAGCTCTCTCCAGCTCGCTGAACTCGCTCTCGCGTTCATCTTGTCCGCGTCGATCGGCCTCGAGCGTGAAATTCGCCAGAAGAGCGCGGGCTTGCGCACCTATACGCTGTTTCTCGTCGGCGTTGGTGATGCTGGTCTCCAAATACGGCTTCACCAACATTCTCGAGTCTGGCCGGGTGGTGCTCGACCCGTTGCGTATCGCGGCGCAGATCGTGTCCGGGATCGGCTTCATCGGCGGCGGGCTCATTTTCGTTCGCAAGGATATCGTTCGGGGGCTTGACCACCGCTGCGACGGTCTGGCTGACCGCCGCAGTCGGCATGGCCTGCGGCGCGGGGCTTCCGATCCTGGCCATCGCGGGTGACTTTTGGCCATTTCGTTGTGGTCTTCGCCTTTCCCTCCATCGAGCGCCGGCTGCCAAAATCCCGTTGGGCCCCGTCGTCGCTGCAAATTTCCTATCTGGACGGCCGGGGCGTCCTTCGCGAGGTGCTTGCGAGTTGCACGCGTAGCGAATTCGCGGTGAGCGGTGTCCAGGTCGAGCGGGACCCTTCCCACGAAATGGGCGCGGCGCGCGGCGTCAGCCAGGAGACTTTCAGTTCCGAGGACGCCCTTGGTGGCAATTGGGCTCCGCCGCCAAAGGGTATTGTCACGCTTCGCATGGAGGTCCGCGGCGCGAAGTCGGTCGCCCGGCTGGCCGAGCGCCTGAGCGAAATCGATGGCGTGACCTCGGTTCATGCCGGCGACGCGAACCTCTCGTCCGACTGAGGGCGAGCCGGGGTCAGTAGATAAGCTTGCTCGCCGAGGCGGCCGCGCGTTTGGCGAACTTTGCCACCATCGACTTCAGCTCCGGCTCACGGATGAGCGCAATCGCCTTCTCCGGGTCGACCCACTGAGCCACGCGCTGTCCGAATTCGGGCCAGGTCGCGCTTTGTCTTCTAACCAGGAGCGGGAAGACCTTGACCTCGCAGTCCGCGTCGGCGCCGTTCGCATCCGCCGCCTTTTTGTATGTGAAAGCGCCGATCGGCCTGGCGCCAATCTTTCCCCTGACGCCGGCTTCCTCATACGCCTCGCGGGCCGCCGACTTCGCCGGCGTCAGCCGCTTGATCGGCCAACCCTTGGGCACAATCCACCGCCTCGATTGCCGCGTCGTCACCACGAGGATCTCGAGCGAAGCCATTGGCGTGAACCGGTAAGGCAGGGCGCCATATTGGACGCGGATCGCGGGCCGAGCCCTTCGTTTCTTTGGCTTGCGAGCGATCTCGAATCTCCCGGGGGAAATGCTTTTTTAACGCGTGCTGAGTCGCATAGTTTCGAATCGGCGAAAATGAAAGGCCTCGCCGAACCTGAATGGCGCCTCGCGCGGAGGGTCCGTCTTATTGACCGCGAGCGGCGAATGAGCGAGCGGTGACGGCTTCGGTCGCTCGAGCCGCGTGAAACGGAACGGCAAACCGCTATGTCAATCGCGATTGGAGTTTTCATGCCGATCTTATCAGCGTCAATCACGAGGGGATTTCGATGAAATTGACACGACGCGCCGCGACGCTGGGGGGCCTTGGCCTGCTGGCGACAGGAGCTCTGTCGTCAAGCGCGATGGCCTTCGACGGCCCGATCACGGATCTTGTCGAGGGCGCCGAGGATTTTCGCGCCGCTTCGGACGCTTATGTCTATGGCTATCCGCTGGTCACGATGGAATTGACCCGGCGCGTCATCACCAACGTCGCCCAGGTTGAGAGCGCGCGCGGCCCGATGGGGCAGATCATCAAGATGCGCGCCTACCCCGACGCGAGCTTTCGCGACGTCACCGCGCCCAACGCCGACACGCTCTATACGACGGCCTTTTTCGATGTCGGCGACGAGCCTTGGGTCGTGAGCGTCCCTGACATGAAGGGCCGCTATTTCCTGCTGCCCTTTCTCGACGGCTGGACCAACGTCTTCGCGGTCCCTGGAAGCCGCACCGCAGGGACCGGGGCTCAGACCTTCGTCATCTCTGGGCCGGGCTGGTCCGGGCCCGTTCCTGAGGGCATGACGCAACTCAAGTCGCCGACCGCCCTCGCTTGGCTGCTCGGGCGCATCTATTGCACCGGCACGCCGGAGGACTACGCCGAGGTTCACGCGCTCCAGGACGCGTTCAAGCTCCAGCCGCTCAGCACGTGGGGCAAGGACTACACGCCGCCTGCCGGCAAGGTCGATCCGGCGATCGATATGAAAACGCCGGTGAGGGATCAAGTCAATCGCCTCTCGGCTGTAGAATATTTCACCTTGCTCGCGGATCTCATGAAGCTGAATCCGCCGGCGCCTGCCGACGCGCCCGCGCTTGAACGCTTCAAGGCGATCGGCCTTATTCCCGGCCAGAGCTTCGACGGAAAGACGCTCGAACTCGCGATGGGACCGGCGGCTGCCGCAGCTCTCCTACGACCGCATCATGCTGCATCTGGCGACGCTCAAGCGGGAAAACGGCTGGATTTTCACGACGAAGACCGGCCTTTATGGAACCGACTATATCCAACGGGCTCTCATCACCGCGGTCGGGCTCGGCGCCAACCGTCCGCAGGACGCGGTCTATCCGATGTCGCAGCGATCCTCGCTGCTTGAGCCCTATGAGGGCGCGCACAACTACACCTTGCGCTTCGCGAAGGGTCAACTCCCGCCGGTCAAGGGGTTCTGGTCGCTCACAATGTATGACGAGCAGATGTTCTTCGTCGCCAACCCGATCAACCGTTATTCGGTGAGCCTGCGCGCCGATCCCAAATTCGAGCCGGACGGGTCGCTGGTCATTCTCATTCAAAACGAGAGCCCGGGACCGGACAGGCAGGCAAACTGGCTGCCGTCGCCCAAGGGCAAATTTCACCTGATGCTGCGCCTCTACTGGCCAGACGAGAACGAGCCCTCGATCCTCGACGGATCATGGGTGATCCCGGAGGTCAAGAAGACCTGATCCGCAGCCGCCCCTCGAGGTGAGGTGAATAGGATGGAATTCGAAGCGCTTGAGATTTGGCCGCGCGCGTCATTCTGGGCTCGCGAAGGGCGCTGGCCGGATAGCAGAAAGCGCACGCCAAAAACGCGCAATTTATTGACAAAAACAGAAATTAGTGTTATGCATTTCCCTTCGCCGGATCGAAGCCGTGCTTCATCACAATGAGAACGGGGGCGTGAGGCGTTTGACGGAGAACTGAGCCGGGGGAAATTTTTTACTTAAATCGGCCGTAACCCATTGAAAAATCTCAATTCGAAAAAATAAACGTAAGTAAAAGAAAGCAATTTTACTTTCGTTTATTTGCGTTTATTCTCGTTTATTCTCGTTTATTTGACCTGAAAGGAGCGCGCCGCGCTCCCTCAGAGGTTCATCTGCGTCTGCACGATGAGCGCGACCAGCTTCTCCTGTTGGGTCGCGACCAGGGTTTGCCAGACCTGGGTCCTCTTGCCGCGATGGACGAGGGTCGTCCGGCCAATCACGGTCGAGCCGACGGGCGCGGCGGCGACGAAATTGGTCTTGCTCTCAACCGTCGCCGTCCCCTTGGCCTCGGCGGGAAGATTGATGAAAGCGGCGGCGGCGCCCAGCGTATCGGCGAAGCTCATGATCGCGCCGCCGTGAGCGATCCCGCCGATCGTGCACAGGTCCGGCCGGATCAGCATCCGCGCGGCGAGGGAATCGGCTTCCGCGCTGATGAACTCGATCCCCAGCAACTGGGCGAACGGCAGCGGATTGGCGTTGATGCGGTCGATCAGCGACATGCGCCTCTCCCTGAACCTGCCTGAGCGCTGGCGATTCGATGCGTCTCGGCATAGCATCGGCGCGCAGGCGACGTCACGTGAGGTTTTGGGTCGCCGCTCGACGCGAGAGTGGGGGCGCGGAGAGGCGAAGGAGGAAGGCCATGGTTCGCAGTCGGGTTCTGTTGAGCGCGGTTGTTGCGGCGCTCACCATCGGGCTCGCCGGTTGTGATGAAACCGGCGTCTACCCTTCCGCCGGTTACGTCGCGCCGTTCTATGCAGGCGGCTATTATGGCGCGCCCTACTATGGCGGCGGCTATTACGGCGGCGGTTATTACGGTGGGTACGGCTACCGCGGCGGCGTCTATCGGCGCGCCGGATATTACCATGGCGGCTACTACCGCGGCGGGTACGGCGGTTATCGCGGCGGCTACCACGGCGGCGGTTATCGCGGCGGGTACCATGGCGGCGGATTCCACGGCGGCGGCGGCCGGCGGCGCTAGGCCGATCGGGCCGGCATCGTCCGAGGTGGGACCCTGAGCTCGTCGCCGGGAGGACCCGGTAGGTGTCTCGCCCTTCGGTCCGTGGGGCTTTCAGAGCCCTTCGAACAGCGCGGTCGACAGATAGCGCTCGGCGAACGAGGGGATGATGACCACGATCGTCTTGTCGGCGTTTTCCGGACGGCGGCCGACGTCGATCGCGGCGGCGATAGCGGCGCCGGAGGAAATGCCGACCGGAATCCCTTCGATCCGCGCCGCCAGTCGCGCGGTGTCGAAAGCGGTCTGGTTGCCGACGACGACGATCTCGTCGATCACGCCTCGGTCGAGAATGGCGGGAACAAAGCCGGCGCCGATCCCCTGAATCTTATGCGGGCCCGGGGCGCCGCCGGAGAGGACGGCCGAATCCTCCGGTTCGACCGCGACCATGCGCACGCTCGGCTTGCGCGCCTTCAGAACCTCGCCGACGCCGGTGATCGTCCCGCCGGTGCCGACGCCGGAGACGACAATATCGACCTCGCCGTTCGTGTCGTTCCAGATCTCCTCGGCCGTGGTCCGGCGGTGAATCTCCGGATTTGCGGGATTCTCGAACTGCTGCGGCATCACTGCGCCGGGCGTCGCCTCGATGATTTCATGCGCCTTGGCGATCGCGCCTTTCATGCCCTGCGCGGCAGGGGTGAGAACCAATTCAGCGCCAAGCAGGGCCAGCATCTTGCGGCGCTCGACCGACATCGATTCGGGCATCACCAGAATCAGCCGATAGCTGCGCGCCGCCGCCACGAAGGCGAGCGCGATGCCTGTGTTGCCGGACGTCGGCTCAACCAGAACGCCGCGCCCGGGCGAAATCTTTCCTTGCGCCTCGAGCGCGTCGATCATCGAAACGCCGATGCGGTCCTTGACGCTGGAGATCGGGTTGAAGAACTCGAGCTTGGCCAGGAGACGGGCGCCGACGTCCTTTTCCTTGCCGATCCGGTCGATGCTGACGAGGGGCGTATCGCCGATCGTATCGGTGATCGACGCGTAGATCCTCCCGCGGCCTGGCGTTCGTCGCGCAGCGCCTGCATCCGTCATTGGCCGCCACTCCAAAATGCCCACCGGACCGCGTCGCTAGACGCGGCCCGACGGTAACATTTTATGCGGCACAAAACTATACAACACCGCAAATACCTGGATCAGATAGCGAAATCGCCGCTGACCTTCTCGTCGTCGAGCACATGCGTCTTCTCGGCCGTCTCGCACATCTGGTCGACCGTGATCGCATCGAGATTGGCGAGAAAGGTTTCGCCCGCCCTGCGTACGGCCGGATCGATCACCCGCTCGAGCAACACCGAGTTTGCGCCGAGATCTTCCGGATCAGCGGTGCTCAGCGACATCGCGGTGCGCACGATCTCGCCAACGGTGATGCGCCGGCGCTCGCGCGCCAGTTCATAGCCGCCTCGCGGCCCGCGCACGCCCTTGAGGATCTTGGCGTGGACCAGGCCCTGGAGCAATGTCTCCAGGTGACGAGGGGGCAATTTGTGACGCGCGGCCAAAGCTTTGGCCGCAACCGGCGCCGAGCGCGAATGCAACGCGACATCGACAACGGCGGCGATAGCAAGAACGCTCCGTCGCGACAATAAGTTCATGTCCTACCTCCTACGATGAGCGCCCAGTGGAACCGAATCCATTTGAGCCACGGACGCTCGAAGTGAGACGCTCGCTCGAAATTAGAGCTGCACGTTCCACAGAGCAAACGACGAGTTGCGCTATTCGCGCGCCACGCCGAACGATAAAGGGCTTGTCCCCAAAATTAACGAGTATGACCCCAATTTCGCCGCGATAATCAGCGTCGATTGTCCCCGGACTGTTGAGGACCGTCACCCCGTCCTTTAAAGCCAACCCTGACCGGGGCCGGATCTGTGCTTCAAACCCCTTTGGCAACTCCAGGGCCATCCCAGTCGCGATGACCGCTCGCGATCCAGGGGCCAGGACGATCTCTTCACCCGCCGGAAGAGCCGCCACGAGATCCATCCCAGAGGCATCCTCACTCGCATACGCCGGCAATTGCAACCCCTCACCATGTGGTAATCTATGGTAACCGATCGTGATCATCGTCGGTGCGCCAACTCAGCTGCCAGGCGTCGAATAATTCCGTCTGCAACCTCAGCTTTGGTCATCGGCGGCCAGGGCTCGACGCCGTTCGCATCGATCACCTGGACCTGATTGTTTTCGCCGCCAAATGTCGATGTGCCTTCCGCGACACTATTGGCGACGATGAGATCACAGCCTTTGCGTTGTAATTTCGCGACCGCGTTCGCCGTAATATTTTCGGTCTCGGCCGCGAAGCCAATCACAACGGCCGGCCGCATTGTGGTCTTCTTTGCGACTTCGGCAAGTATATCGGGGGTCTCAACCAGGCGAAGCGTCGGAGACTCTTTAGCGTCCTTTTTGATCTTTTGACCGGCGACGTTTTCCGCGCGCCAGTCGGCGACCGCCGCCGCCCCGATGAACGCATCGGCGGGCAGCGCGGCCTCGACCGCTTCCCGCATCTCGTGCGCCGAACCGACGTGAATGACATCGGCGCCAGCGGGATCGGACAGCCCCACGGGGCCGGTGACAAGCGTCACCCTTGCACCAGCGCCAATCGCAGCTTGCGCAATTGCATGACCCTGACGTCCCGAAGACCGGTTCCCAAGGAACCGGACCGGGTCAATCGGCTCATAGGTCGGGCCCGAAGTGACGATCACATGCCGTCCGCTCAGCGTGCCCGGGGCAGTTTGGAGCGAATCACCTAGCGCCGTTTTGAGGGCCAACGCCTGCTCGATCGCCTCGACGATCGCCGGCGGTTCGGCCATGCGGCCCGGGCCAAATTCGCCGCAGGCCATCGGCCCTGGTTCGGGACCGACGAACAGGACGCCGTCGGCCTTGAGGCGATCGAGATTGCGGCGGGTCGCCGGATGCAGCCACATCCTGACGTTCATCGCCGGGGCTGCGAGCACACGTTTGTCGGTCGCGAGCAACAGCGTAGTCGCCATATCGTCCGCAAGGCCGGCGGCCATTCGGGCGAGAATATTCGCGCTGGCCGGCGCGATAACGACGAGATCGGCGGCGCGCGACAATTCTATATGGCCGATTGTCGCTTCGTCAGTCAGGCTGAACAGGTCGTCGCGAACCGGCTGGCCGCTGAGAGTCGCCGCAGAAAGGGGCGAAATGAATTGTCGCGCGGCCAAAGTCATCACGACTTGAACAGTCGCCCCACGATCTCTGAGCCGCCGAATCAACTCCAAAGATTTGTAGGCCGCGATTCCTCCGCTTATGATCAGGAGAATACGCGCGTGCGAGAGAGAGCCGTCGGTCATACGCTGTAACCTAGACCAGTTCGCGGTAACGCAGGTCGGCCCCAGACACAGGGGAAACCGAAGAGACGGCGCGTGAAACGTCCATCTGCGTTTTCATCCGCTTGCCTCCGGTCCTGTCCGGCGCATTAGCCGCTCTGCTAATGCCACCATCGATACCAGAGAATTGCCACGACCGTTAACGAAAGTGCAATTAACACAATTGTGGTGTTCGCTTGGCGCCGTTGCAGCGAGTGGTTCGGACCTTCTCTGGGTGGTCAGGGTCTGCGGCCGCCTCGAGGTGGCGCGAATTCCTTCCAGACGACACCTTCGGTCGCGATCTCGCCGGCAATGTTAGAGCAGCGCCCGGTACGCCGCGATGCACAGGAGCGCCAGTAAAAATCCAGTCAAAACGAAAGTAAATCCTACTCGGAGCGTCAGTTCGGGAACGACTTTTGCGATTTCCCTTTCGCTGTCGGTCTCTAGCCTTGTCTCCAGCCGATCGGCGATTTGCTCCAGCCGCCGCGGCGCGTCGGCAAGGAAGGCGGCGATAGACGAAATGACCCGACCAGCGTCTTCGATGCGCCCGACCGGGCCAAGGTTTTCCGCAATCCAGGCGCCTACGACCGGTTCCGCGGTAGACCACATGTTGAGCTGAGGGTCGAGCTTTCGCGCCACTCCCTCGACGACGACCATGGTCTTCTGCAGCATCACCAGCTCGATCCTGGTGGTCATTTCGAACAACGCGGTGATTTCAAACAGGAGCGTCAGCAGCTTCGCCATCGAGATCTGATCGGCGGTGCGGGAGTGGATCGGTTCGCCGATAGCGCGGAGCGCCTGGGCGAAATCTTCCACCCGGTAGACACCCGGCACGTAGCCCGCCTCGAAATGGACTTCGGCCACCCGCAGATAGTCTCGGCGGATGAAGCCATAGAGGATTTCCGCCAGGAACCGGCGCTCCTTGCGCCCGAGTCGGCCCATGATGCCGAAATCGACGGCGACGATGCGCCCGTCATTGTCGACGAAGAAATTGCCCTGATGCATGTCGGCGTGGAAGAATCCGTCGCGCAGCGCGGTGCGCAGGAACGTCTGAATGAGGCTGCGCGCCAGCGTGCGAGGATCGAAGCCAAGCTCGGTCAGACGGTCGGGGTCGGCGAGGGGAATCCCGTCGATCCATTCCATGGTCATCACTTCGCGCGTGGTGCGGTTCCAGTCGACCGCCGGCGCGCGCACGTCCGGATCATCCTTGGAATTTTCGACGAATTCCGACGCCGCCGCGGCTTCCAGCCGGAAATCCATCTCCATGCGGACCGAGCGCGCCAGCGTCTCGACAACCTGGGCCAGCCGCAAGCGGCGGAACTCCGGCGCCAGGCTCTCGGCGAACTTGGCGGCGAAAGCCATGTCGGAGAGGTCGCGCGCAAACCGCCTTTCCGTACCGGCCCGCAGCACTTTCACCGCAACGGTCCGCGAGCCTTCGTCAGTTTTCACCTCGGCGCGATGGACTTGGGCGATCGAAGCGGCCGCCACCGGCTCGCCGAAACTCTCGAACAGCGATTCGATCTTCGCGCCGAAGGAAGCCTCGATGATCGCGACCGCCGTCTCCCAACTCATTGGCGCGACCCGGTCCTGCAGCCGCTCAAGCTCCAAGGCGACCTTGCCGCCGACGATGTCCGGACGCGTCGAGAGGAATTGCCCAAGCTTGACGTAGGACGGCCCCAATCGATCGATCGCGCGGGACAGCCCCGCCAGACCGTCGCCGTCGCGTTTCGCAATCAGGTTGGCGAATGCGAGCGGCGGTCTCAGCACCGGGGGCAGGGGGACCGGATCGACGCCGACAAAAGCCCCTTCTCGGGCGAACACGAAAGCAGCGCGCGTCAGCCTTAGGACGTGGCCGAGCGACGACAGGACCGCCATGAATTAGAGTTTCCAGCCCGAGTGGATTGCGACGATCCCCCCGCTCAGGCGCGTGAAGTCTACACGCGCGAACCCGGCCTCACCGATCATCTCCGCGAAGCGCTCCGGGGCCGGAAATTTGCGAATCGATTCGACAAGATAGCGATAAGCGCCCGCGTCGCCGGTCACGACCTTGCCAATGGGCGGAATAGCGGCGAAGGAATAGGCGTCGTAGATTCGATCGACCACCGGCAAATCGACGCGCGAGAATTCGAGGCACAAGAAATGCCCCCCGCGCTTCAGCACGCGATAAGCTTCTTTGAGAGCGTCTTCGATCCGTGGCACGTTGCGGATGCCGAACGCGATCGTATAGGCGTCGAAGCGCGCATCGGGCAGCGGCAACGCCTCGGCGTTGCCTTCGACGAACGTCAGCCGCTTGGAGAAAGCGCGCCTCGCGGCCCGCTTTTCCCCAAGGCGCAGCATGTCGCCGTTGACGTCGACGACCGTCACCTCAGTGAGCGGCCCACCGGCCTTCGCCACTCGGAAGGCGACGTCGCCAGTCCCCCCGGCGACATCGACGTGAGCGAAAGGGCGGTTCAGCGACGGGCGGACCTTGGCGACGAGAGCGTCTTTCCACGCCCGATGCAGGCCGAACGACATCAGGTCGTTCATGAGATCATATCGACCGGCGACGCTCCGGAACACGTCGTTCACCAGGCCCTGCTTTTCGTCCAGGCGAACAGTGCGTTTGCCGAAGTGCGTTTGATCGCGCGCGGCGGGCATCAGGGCTCTCCATGAAACGGCCGAAACCTCAGCGCGCCAGGCGCATAGCATACACTGGGCGCGGTCAATCGAGGCGCACCGGGATGCCCGCTTCCGCCATGCGGGCCTTCGCCTGCCGAATCGTGAATTCGCCGAAATGGAAGATCGACGCCGCGAGCACGGCGCTGGCACGCCCTTCTCGCACGCCCGCGACGAGATGGTCGAGATCGCCGACGCCGCCCGAGGCGATGACCGGAATGGCGACCGCGTCGGCGACTGCGCGGGTCAGCTCGAGATCGAAGCCCTGCTTCGATCCGTCGCGATCCATCGAGGTCAAAAGGATCTCGCCCGCGCCGAGAGCGGCGACTTCGCGCGCATAGCCGATCGCCTCGATGCCGGTCGCCCGCCGCCCGCCATGGGTGAAGATCTCCCAGCGCGGCGCCTCGTCCGGGCGCGGACACCCGCTTGGCGTCGATGGCGACGACGACGCACTGGGCGCCGAACTTCTCCGACGCCTGGCGCACGATGTCCCGGTCGGCGACTGCCGCCGAATTGATCGAGGCCTTGTCGGCGCCGGCGAGCAGCAGCTTGCGAATGTCGTCGGTGGTGCGGACGCCGCCGCCGACCGTCAGCGGCATGAAGCAGACCTCCGCCGTGCGCCTGACCACGTCGAAGAGAATGCTGCGGTCTTCGTGGCTCGCGGTGATGTCCAGGAAACAGAGCTCGTCCGCGCCCGCCTGGTCATAGGCGATCGCGCTCTCGACCGGGTCGCCGGCGTCGCGCAGATTGACGAAGTTGACGCCTTTGACGACGCGGCCGTCCTTGACGTCGAGACAGGGGATGACCCGCGCCTTGAGGGTCACTGCGCCAACCCTGCCGGCCGGTTCGCTCGCCCGCGCGCGCGTGGAACGAAGAGGCCAGCGCCGCGCGCGGATCGAGCCGGCCGTCGTAGAGCGCGCGCCCGACGATCGCGCCGGCGAGGCGGGCGCAATCGGGCTCGATCAGCCGCCTGACGTCCTCGATCGAGGCGAGGCCGCCCGAGGCGATGACCGGAATCTCGAGCTTGTCGGCGAGCGCGATTGTGCTTTCGATGTTGAGGCCGGCGAGCGCGCCGTCGCGCGCGATGTCGGTGTAGATGATCGCCGCGACGCCCGCGTCCTGGAACCGGCGCGCGAGATCGAGGGCGGACATGTCCGAGGTCTTCGCCCAACCCTCGATGGCGACAACGCCCTCGCGGGCGTCGACGCCGACAGCGATCCGGCCGGGATAGAGGCGCGCCGCCTCGCGCACGAAATCGGGATCGCGGACCGCCGCGGTTCCAATAATGACCCGGGTGACGCCGCTCTCCAGCCAGCCGCGCACGGTCTTCATGTCGCGAATGCCGCCGCCGAGCTGCAGCTTCACCGTGAGCCCGGCGAGAATGTCTCGAACGGCCTCGGCGTTCATCGGCTTGCCGGCGAACGCCCCGTCGAGATCGACGACGTGCAGATAGTCGAATCCTTGCGCGATGAACGCTCTCGCCTGAGCGGCGGGATCGGCGTTGAACGTTGTCGCTCGCGTCATGTCGCCCTGGACGAGGCGAACGCACTGGCCGTCCTTGAGATCGATGGCGGGAAACAGGATCACGGGCGCCACTTGAGGAAATTGGCGATCAGCTTGAGCCCGAGCGTCTGGCTCTTTTCGGGGTGAAACTGCGTACCGGCGATGTTGTCGCGGGCGACGATCGCCGTCACTGGGCCGCCGTAGTCGGCAGTCGCCACCAGGTCGTCGGAATCATCCGCGTATAATTGATAGGAGTGGACGAAATAGGCGTGCAGTCCGGTCTCGCCCGTGCTCACGCCCTCTAGGAGCGGATGGCTCCGCCGCACATCGAGGGTGTTCCACCCCATATGGGGAATCTTCAATCCCGGATCGCGTGGCTTGATCGGCGCGACGTCGCCGGCAATCCAGTTCAAGCCCGCGACCAGCTCATGTTCGAGGCCGCGCGTCGCCATGAGTTGCGCGCCGACGCAAATGCCCAGGAACGGCCTGCCGCGCCGGCGTACCGCCTCCTCCAGCGCCTCGACCATGCCGGGAACGCCGTCGAGGCCGCGGCGGCAATCCGCGAACGCGCCGACCCCCGGCAGCACGACATGGTCAGCGGCCAGCACCTCCTCGGGCCGCGCGGTGACCCTCACCTCACGGTTCAAGCCGGCCTCCCGCGCGGCGCGCTCGAAGGCCTTCCGCGCCGAGTGCAGATTGCCGGAGCCATAGTCGATGATGGCGACGCTCATGGCATGTCGCCCTAAAGCGCTCCTTTGGTCGATGGCACGCGCTCGGCTTGACGCGGATCGATCGCAATCGCGCCGCGAAGCGCGCGGGCGACGCCTTTGAAGCACGATTCAGCGATATGATGACTGTTCGAGCCGTAAAGCGTCTCGATGTGCAGCGTGAGCCCGGCGTTGCCGGCGAAGGCTTGGAAGAACTCGCGCACGAGTTCGGTGTCAAAAGCGCCGATCCTCTCGGTCGGAAACTCGGTCCGGAAGATGAGGAACGAACGGCCCGACACGTCGAGCGCGACCCTGGTCAAGGTCTCGTCCATCGGCAGCAGGCAGTCGGCGTAGCGGGTCAATCCCCGCTTGTCACCGAGCGCCTTCATGAGCGCCTGGCCGAGCGCGATGCCCACGTCCTCGACTGTATGATGATCGTCGATGTGACGATCGCCCTCGGCACGAATTTTGATGTCCACGAGGGAATGACGCGCGAGCTGATCGAGCATATGATCGAAAAAGCCGATGCCGGTTGTGATGTCGGCAAGGCCCGATCCATCGAGGTCGAGGCCGACTTCGATGCTTGTCTCCTTGGTCTTGCGTGCGATTGCGCCCTTGCGCATGGCGAATTCTTTGCCCCGAGCCGCTTTGGGCGGGGGTGATAGCAAGTCGCGCGCCACTTGGCCACCAAAACGCGCCTGACAGCGGAGACATGCTCCGCGCTCCTTCTCGATGAAAGGGCGCGCGGGGTTTCGCAATGAGGCAAGATTCGACTAGTAAGGGCGCGAACGCCGGCAGGCGGGGGACGCCATCGGCCGCTGTAAGGAATGACAGAATATGAATATGAAACCGACAAAATTCGGCGTGGGCCAAAGCGTCAAGCGCGTCGAGGACATTCGCCTGGTCAGCGGCCGGGGCAATTACGCCACCGATGCGGTTGACAAGGCCGAACTCAAGGCCGTTTTTCTGCGCAGCCCATACGGGCACGCGAAGTTCTGCATCGATGATGTCGAAGCGGCGCGCGCGTCTCCTGGCGTTCGAGCCGTTTACGTTGCCGCCGATTTCGCCGATCTCGGCGGAATGCCCTGCCTTGCTCCGGTCCCCAACGCCGACGGGTCGAAGACACCGCTCAAGCCTTATCCGGTGATGGCCGCGGACGAGACCCACCACGTCGGCGACATCGTCGGCATGGTGGTGGCCGACACGCCTCTGCAGGCGCGCGACGCCGCCGAACGGATCACCGTCACTTGGGAGGGCCTTCCCGCCGTCATCGATATGGAAGAGGCCGTTAAGGCCGGCGCGCCGCTCGTCTTTGACGGCGCGCCCGGCAACGTCGCCTATGACACCCATATCGGCGACAAACAGCAGACCGACGACGCCTTCGCGGGCGCGGCGCACAGGGTTCGCATCAAGATCATCAATTCACGTGTTGTCGCCAACTACATGGAGCCGCGCTCCGCGCTCGCCGAATACGACGCCGCGACCGGCCGGTTGACGCTCAATCTCGGGAGCCAGGGAGTCCACCTGTTTCAACAGGTCATCGCCAACAATATCCTCAAAATTCCGCCCGCGGATCTTCGCGTCGTGACGCAGGATGTCGGCGGAGGTTTCGGGACCAAGCAAGTGGTCTATCGAGAGTACCCGCTCGTTCTGGAGGCGGCGCGCAGGCTCAAGCGGTCCGTGGGCTGGCTTGCGGACCGCAGCGAACATTTCGTCGGCGATTCGCAAGGTCGCGACAATCTGACGACGGCCGAAATGGCGCTCGATTCCGAGGGCCGGTTTCTGGCGCTCAGGGTCGATATCCTCGGCAATCTTGGCGGGTACCTGTCCGTGTTCGGACCGTTCATTCCCTGGCTCGGCGCGTCGATGGCGACCGGGCCCTATCACATCGACGCCCTTCACGCGCGCGTGCGCGGCATTTACACCCACACCGTTCCCGTTGACGCCTATCGCGGCGCTGGCCGGCCAGAGGCGGCTTATGTGCTCGAGCGGCTGGTCGACGCTTGCGCACGCTCACTTGGTATGGCGCCAGAGGAGTTGCGCGCGCGCAATTTCGTTACGCCCGCGCAAATGCCCTATCACACCCACACCGATCGCGATTACGACGTCGGCGATTTCGCGGGCGCGATGCGCGCGTGTCTCAAAAAGGCGGACCGCGCAGGTTTCACGAGGCGGGCGGAGGACGCGCGGGCCCGAGGCAAGATCCGCGGATTCGGTATTGCGAGCTATATCGAATGCACGGCGTGGAACGATTCCGAGACGGGCTCTTTGACCTTGGAGAAGAACGGCGATTTCACGCTCCTGATCGGCACACAATCCAACGGGCAGGGACATGAGACCGCTTATGCTCAGGCCGTCTCGCAATATCTCGATGTGCCCCTTGAGCGCATCAAAGTCGTACAGGGCGACACCGATCGGGTCGCCACTGGTTTCGGCACCGGCGGATCGCGGTCCATTCCCATTGGCGCGGTGATGGTGACCCGCGCCTCGGCAACCCTGGCTGGTTCGCTCAAGGAGCTCGCCTCCGAGAAACTGGAGGCGGCGATCGCCGACCTGGAAATCGCCGACGGCAAGGTGCGCATCGCCGGAACCGATCGCGCCATCTCCTACGCCGAGATCGCCGCCCTTCCCGCTGCGACGGCGGCGAATTTGACGGCGACGGAATCGTTTGCGCCGCCGAATGCGACCTACCCGAACGGCACTCATGCCTGCGAGGTCGAGATCGATCCGGACACGGGGGAAACCACGATCGTTCGCTACTCGGTCGTCGACGACTTTGGGTTCACATTGAACCCTCTGCTGCTGGCGGGCCAAGTCCATGGCGGCATCGCCCAGGGTGCCGGGCAGGCGCTGATGGAGCGCGCAGTGTTCGATGACGACGGGCAACTGCTGACTGCGAGCTTCCTCGACTATTGCATGCCGCGCGCCGATAACCTGCCGCAGTTCGATTTCGAGACTCGCAACGTGCCCTCGACGACCAATCCGATGGGTCTCAAGGGCGCCGGCGAAGCGGGCTCGATCGGGTCGACGCCGGCGGTGATGAACGCAGTCGCCGACGCGCTCTGGCGCGCCTGTCGCATCGAGCACATCGACATGCCGGCGACCCCGTTCGCCGTGCATAGCGCGATCAGGCGTTCGCAGGCTCACGCGTTGAGTCCATGAGCGGACGCGGAGCCGGTTAGGCCCCAGGGGGGCGCTTTAGCCGATTGACAGTCGCCGGGTCCTGCGCTCGCCGGTGATCAACATCGCGTGATCCCAGCGCGCCCGGTTCTGACTCGCACCTTGCGCGCGCCTGAGGCGGTGCTAGACTGGTTGAACTTGACCGGGAAACATGGAGGAACCGATGCGCTCCAAGCTCTTGAAAGTGGTGTTAGGTTGCGGATTCGCGGTGGCGTTCGTCGCTCCGGCGCTGGCCTGCGATTTCCACGCGATATCGACGGAGAGCGAGCAGGCGACGGCGCAGTCGGAACAGTCGACCACCCCCGATACGCCTCAGACGGCCGAGACGCAGCCGGCGGCCGACACCGGCTCGAACTGACGGTCGTTTCCCCGGGCCTCGGAGAGCGACCCGCAGCGGCTCGCGTGCGGTGGGTCTTTTTGCGGGGCCGCGAGGCGCAAGCTGCGGCGTCAGGCCGCTGGCGGCTTGCGCTGGAAATTCGCGGGCCGCTTGTCCAGAAATGCGCGCACGCCTTCCACATATTCATCGCCCGCTCCGGCCTGCCGCTGCAGGTCCCGCTCGAGGTCGAGCTGAGCGTCGAGGCTGTTGTTTGGCGAAGCGGCGAGCGCGCGCTTGATCAGGCCTAGCGCATGCGTCGGGCCGGCCGCCAGCCGCTCCGCGACCGCGCGCGCCTCTCCCATCAGGTCCTCATCGTCCACGGCGCGATAGATCATGCCTACGGCCTGGGCCTGCTCCGCTCCGATCGGCTCGGCCAGCATCATCAGCGCGCGAGCGCGCGCTTCGCCCACGAGCCGCGGCAGAACAAAAGTGCCGCCTGCGTCCGGGATCAAGCCGACGCGGGCGAACGCCTGCAGGAACTGAGCCGACTTCGCCGCCAGCACGATATCGCAAGCGAGCGCGATATTGGCGCCCGCCCCCGCCGCCGGGCCGTTGACCGCGCAGACGACCGGCTTGGGGAGATTGCGGATCGCGCGGACCAGCGGATTGACTCCCTTTTCGAGCGCTTCGCCGAGGTCGGGCCGAGCTTGGCCGGGAGCGAACGCGCGATTAGCCAGGTCGGCCCCGGCGCAGAAGCCTCTCCCCGCGCCGGTAATAAGAACCGCCCGACAGTCGGACTCGGCAGCCGCGCGCTTAAGTGCGCTCGACAAGCCTTCGATGAGGGCGGCGTTGAATGCATTCAGGCGCTCGGGCCGGTTCAGGGTCAGCGACAGCACGCCGGCCTCGAGCCTGTCCAGGAGAACCGGTTGCGATAAAACGTCGGCTTCTGCCGTCACGGCCGTTCTCCCTCAGGGTCAAGATTTCGCGATCAGCTTCTCGTAAACCCACAGCACGATAATCGCGCCGATCACCGAGACGATGATGCTCCAGATGTTGAGGCCGGTGACCCCGCTCATTCCAAACAGCCCGGAGAAGATGAGCCCTCCGACGGCCGCGCCGACCATCCCGAGCACAAGGTCCAATATCAGGCCCGAGCCGGTCCTATTGAGGATCTTGCTTGCGATGAAGCCCGCGATCAGCCCCAGAATGATCCAGCTGATAATTCCCACGTTAGCCTCCTTGCCTTAAGCCAGCTCCTCCGCGCAGCGCCCGTGAACCGAGCTTGCCTGACTATTGCTGGAGGCGCGAATAAAACGCAACCGAGTATGAAGCCGCCTGCCGCAAGCGGGGGGCAACCGTGGTTCGGGGTGAGTCGGGCATATGGGCCAGAAGACACCGCATAGCAGGCGATGAAGGCCCTGAGCCAGCCTTACCCTGCCGAGGCTTTGGCAATTGGTGAGCAACCAAGCGAACCAGCCCTGCTTGACATAGCGTTGGACGCAGCTACGTCTTTAACCGCTATGGCTGAAACCCAAGAATTTTGACGTCGTGAACGGCGGCTCAAGCGGAGAGTTCGATCGCCTGCGCCAAAAAATCGAGGACCTGATCAGCGACATCAGAGCCTCTGAGATAGGGCCGCGCCCATGGCTCCGGTTCCTGGGCGCGCGCCCTGTCGTGCTTTGGTTGCCCAATACTAGGGATCCCGCCTACCGAGCGCGTCTCGCCGATCAGTGCCGACGGCTCGCTCAACTGACGCGGACGAAGAGGCGATGGCCGCCGCGTTCGAACTAAAGCGGCGAAGACGCCGGGATGGCGCTAACGCCAGAACAAATCCAACGTGGAGTCATCGTGCTCGTCAGGCTGCCAGACGACAAAAGTCGTCCCGCGGTGGTCGTGCGCGCCGATATCCTGGCCGAGCTTTCTTATGCGACGATTTTGCCTTTGACGACGGAATTGCGCTCTGAGATCGATTTTCGCATTACTGGGGAGCCGACCGAGCAGAACGGGCTGAGAGAAGTCTCGCAAATTATGGCCGATTGGCCACAGACCGTGCGAGCTAAAGCCATGGGGACGGTAGTCGGTCGGCTCGATGACGCTACAATGCGGGTAGTCACGGAGCAGCTTGCCATCGTCCTCGGGATCGGTTCCAGCGAGAGTGAAGCGGATTTGCTCGTAGACAACCCGCTTGACGCGATTCGCAACCCTGGAAAAACGGATTAGCGCGGCGCAGGCGCAAGTACGCGTAAATCCTGCAAAATAGGCGCGGCGCGGTTGGACCAGACGTCGGTTAACGGAGGTGACAATGGCGGAATTGGGTTTTTGGCTGAACCGACGAGCAGCGCGCCCATGACCGACGAAGCCTTCATCTGCGACTATGTGCGCACCCCGATCGGCCGTTACGGCGGCGCGCTCGCCAGCCTGCGCGCCGATGATCTCGCGGCGGCGCCGATCCGCGAGCTCGTGCGCCGTCACCCCGGCCTCGGCGACAAAATCGACGAGGTCTTTCTCGGCTGCGCCAATCAGGCGGGCGAGGACAACCGCAATCTCGCGCGCATGGCGCTATTGCTCGCGGGCCTGCCGGATTCGATTCCCGGCGCGACGGTCAACCGCCTGTGCGCCTCGGGGATGGAAGCGGTCGCCGCCGCGGCGCGGGGGATCAAAGCGGGCGAGATCGATCTCGCCGTCGCCGGCGGCGCCGAATCGATGACCCGCGCGCCGTTCGTGATGGGGAAGGCTCAGGCGGCGTACCAGCGCTCGGCGGAGCTCTTCGACACCACCATCGGCTGGCGCTTCGTCAATCCGGTGATGAAGAAGCTTTATGGCGTCGATTCGATGCCGGAGACGGCCGAGAACGTCGCTGACGAGCACCAGGTTTCGCGCGCCGACCAGGACGCTTTCGCGCTGCGCTCGCAGAAGCGGGCCGCGGCGGCCCAGGCGAAGGGGACATTCGACGAAGAGATTCTCGCGGTCGAGATCAAGGACCGCAAGGGAAGCGTGACCCGGGTCGTGAGCGACGAGCATCCACGCCCCGAGACGACGCTCGAAGCGCTGGCCAAGCTCGGCGGCATTGTGCGCCCGGACGGCAGCGTGACCGCGGGCAACGCCTCCGGCGTCAACGACGGCGCCGCGGCGCTGATCGTCGCCTCCGGCCCGGCGGCGGAAGCGCATGGGCTCGAGCCGATCGCTCGCATCCTCGGCTACGCCACGGCCGGCGTCGCGCCACGGGTGATGGGGGTGGGCCCGATTCCGGCGGTCGGCAAGCTCACCGAGCGGCTGAAGCTCAAGCCATCGAGCTTCGACGTTATCGAGCTCAATGAGGCCTTCGCGTCGCAGGCGCTCGCTTGCCTGCGCGGGCTTGGGCTTGAGGACGACTCGGACCATGTCAATCCGAACGGCGGGGCGATTGCGCTCGGCCATCCGCTCGGCATGTCGGGCGCGCGCCTCGCCGGCGCGGCGGCGCTCGAGCTCAAGCGGCGCCGCAGCCGCTACGGCCTCGCCACAATGTGCGTCGGCGTCGGTCAGGGCGCGGCGCTGGCGATCGAACGGGTCTGACGTCTTCCGAGGCCTGCGACGCCTGGCGATTCCGCCGGCGCGATCCGATATAGAAGACGGAGGGCAAAGCGGCTCGCATGACGAGCCGGGAGAAAAGGGAGGATGGTCAATGGCCGCGCCAACTCAGGTCGCGTTGCGCAAGGTCACGCTGAATGCCGCGCGCTCGAAGGAATTCCCCGAAGGGTCGATCCGGCACGGCTATGATTTCGTCGCCCCTCTGACGGGCGGCGGCCACATCGATCTCGAAGCCTGGAAGCAGCACCGTGGCGAATGTTTCGCCCATCGCTTCTGGGGCGCCGAGCCTGCGCTGCGCGGCCTCCTCGTCCACCATGCCGGCGGCCGGGGCGGTTCGACCTGGGCCTTCGAGTGGAAGGGGGGGCGCAAGGGCGACGCGGAGGAGGAGGGTTTTCGCTTCGGAGATCACCCGTTCAAGGTCGGCGAGTATGTGTCGGTCCGCGAGGAGGAGGGCGAGCTTCTGACCTTCCGGGTGGTGAGCGTCGGCGAGCCGTGAGAACAGCGTGTCAGGCCCGCGCGGGATGACGCTCGAAGACGACGCAGCGCGCGGAATCGGCCGGTTCGCCTTATCTTAAGCGAAGTCAGAGGTCCGCAGCGTCAACCTTCATGATCTGCCGCGCGGCGCGGGCGCCTGCCCTCGCGCCGCCCTCCATGAACCCTTGAAAATTCATGGAGCAGTGTTCGCCTGCGAAATGACAGTTTCCTTGCCGGACGCGTTCATAGCCGGCGAATTTCGTATACTGACCGACTAGCCAGCATGAGTAGCTTCCGAGGAGATTGGGATCGGCCCACGGCCTGCTCAGGGTCGCCAAGCCGTTCCAGCATCTGCTGACCCCCGGCCAGACATTTTCGAGCTGAGAGAGAAATTCCACCGCATATTTCCTGACATACCCGTCAGCCGCAGCGGAGGCGTAAGGCGAGCTGGCCTTCGTGAACGAGGCTCCATTGCTCCCGCCCATAAACGCCGTGAGAACCCCGGTCTGGCCACCGAGGCCGCGCGACGAGTCCCATGCGTTTTGAAAGAACAAGTCGGTGTAAATGTTGCCGTCGCCCGTCCCCCAGCTTCCCGTCAAGTTCCAATATCGGTTGCTGAATTGCAGGGAAAGTTTCGTGTTCGTGCCGTATCCGAGCTCCTGAATAGCGGTTTGCTTCAGCGCGTCAAACCCCGCCGAGGAATAGTCCAGCTTTCGCAGCACGCTGAAGGGAAGCGCGAGGATCACTTCGTCGGCCTTCACCGTCTCTGAACCGGCCGAACTCGTGAAGGTCAGGGTATAGCCTCCGCCTTGCGCCAGCCGGATGCTCGTAAGCGCCGATCCGGTGATCACGCTCCCTCTGGGCAGGCTTGCGGCGATGGCTTCGGGCAAGAGCTGGTTGCCGCCCAGGATGCTAAAGCGTTCGTCGGACTCCCCGTAAATTTGCCACGGTCCCGACTTCGGTTGGAATCCGAGCAGGTAGACAAGATTCAAGCTGCTTTGAAGCGACGTGTCGAGTCCGTATTCCTGGTTGTAGGCGCTGTCCAAATACCGTCCCAGCTGCGATTTGTGGCCGCCCGGCACGTACTTTTCTATCCATCCGTAGACACTCAGATGGTCAAGGCGGTACCCCTCGTTCGTATAAGAATTGTAGGCGGTGGATGGCGCCTTGCCGATCTGCTTTTGAAGGACGGCGTTAACCGGCGCAAAGTCTCGATCCGCCTGGTCTTGTAGGTAATATTTGCCGTCGAAATACAGCGTGTCGCTGCTCCCGGGAGGCTGCGCAACGACCTCGTCGACGACGGTCAGGCCAAATCGGCTCGCCAGGCCCAGTACTGTCTTGTGGCCCGAGTTGATGAACTCTCCGCACCACTCGCTCTTCTGCCGGTTCTGCCAGGTCGTCGCATCCGAATGCATGCGCCCCCCGACGCGATTCGACGATTCGTAAATTGTCGAGTCGAAGCCTGCGTCGCGCAGTGTGAGCGCGGCGTTGAGCCCCGCGATGCCTGCTCCGACGATGACGATCTTCGGCTTCTTCGCGCTGGTCTGCGTGGCCGCTCTTGCGATTCGCGTCCGCGAAATGAGCGCAGCGCCTGCCGCCGCCCCTACGCCCTGAAGGAATCGCCGGCGTTCAGCGACGGCGGCGGCCCGCTCCCCTCGCACCCTGGCTATCTCGACCCCTCGCGAGGAGGCTTTGGCGTGCTCGCGAGCGAGCCGTTGAAGCGCACTCAGTAATGAGGAACGTGCTATCTCCACCCCCTAGCGTCGAATCCAATAAATAGCATCGGGGCGCCAAAAATCGCGGCGCCACGCATTTCCTCCAACCCGTCCACGATACTTTTCTCCACCCTAATGCGAATTACAAGTGCGGTGGCGCTCTAACGGAGCGCGCGGCGAGAAGTGAGACGAAGTTGGCGTGAATGGGTTGGAAGCGTTGGGCTGACCGGGCGATTTGAAGCGCTGTAACTTGCGTTCACGCCGTCGTGTCGGCTGGTGGGAATGCTCAGTCTGATTGCTTTTGCGCAAACTCTGTTCGTGGCGAGGCCGCAATCTGATTTCGAACTTGGCCGCGGCATTGAAACGCACCTTGTGGTCGCCGACATGTCGGCTGCAAAGCCCTGACAAAGCCAGATGACCAACGCGCCCTAGCCATCGCGCCCGCGCGCGCCTAATCTTTGCGCTTGCCCCAAGGAAAGCGCGAAGCCCAGTGACCCAACTTTCTGTCCGCCAGCGCCAAGGCCGCCTCTCGACCGACGCGGTCGCCGCGCTCAATTCCGACCTCGCCGCGCGCTTCGGCAATCGCTTCACCGCCTCCGAGGCGATTCGCCAGGCGCACGGGCATACCCTGACCTGGCTCAAGAACGAGCCGCCGGACGCCGTTGTCTTCGCCGAAGACAAAGAGGACGTGATCGACCTCGTGAAGCTCTGCGCCCGGCACGACGCGCCGATCGTTCCGTTCGGAATCGGCTCGTCCCTCGAGGGCCATGTCAACGCGCCGCATGGCGGCGTCTCGCTCGACCTCTCGCGCATGAACGCTGTTCTCGCCGTCAACGCCGATGATCTTGATTGCGTCGTCGAGCCCGGCGTCACCAGGAAGCAGCTCAACGAGCACCTGCGCGACAGCGGGCTTTTCTTTCCAATCGATCCGGGCGCCGATGCTTCCCTCGGCGGCATGGCCGCGACGCGCGCCTCGGGCACCAATGCGGTGCGCTACGGCACGATGAAGGACGTGGTGCTGTCGCTTGGCGTGGTCGTCGCCGACGGCCCGTTCCTGCGCACCGGCACGCGGGCCAAGAAGTCCTCGGCCGGCTACGACCTCACCCACATGTTCATCGGCGCCGAGGGCACGCTTGGGATCATTGTCGAAGTGGCGCTCAAGCTTTCCGGCATTCCGGAGGCGATCGCCGCCGGCCATTGCTCGTTTCCCAGCATCCGCGCCGCCTGCGAGACGACGATCGAGACCATCCAGTCCGGCCTGCCCATCGCCCGGATCGAGCTCATCGACACGCTGTCGGTGCGCGCCTTCAACACCTATTCGCATACCGCGTTACCCGAACAGCCGCTGCTCCTGGTCGAGTTCCACGGCACGGAGCAGAGCGTCGCGGAACAGGCGAGCCGCTTCGGCGAGATCGCCGCGAGCCACGGCGGTGGCGCGTTCGCTTCCGCCACCAAGCCCGAGGACCGCAGCAAGCTCTGGCAGGCGCGCCACGACACCTATTGGTCGCAGCTGACGCTGAGGCCAGGCGCGCGGCCCTTCGCCACCGACGCCTGCGTGCCGATCTCGCGGCTTGCCGATTGCGTCGAGGAGACGCTCCTGGACATCAAGCAGAGCGGCCTGATCGCCCCGATCGTCGGCCACGTCGGCGACGGCAATTTTCACGTAACCCCGCTCGTCGACCTTGAAAACAAGGCCGAGATCGAGGCCGCGGACGCTTTCGCACACCGGCTCGCCCACCGCGCCATCGCCATGGGCGGCACCTGCACCGGCGAACACGGCGTCGGCCAGAAGAAGCGGGAATATATGGAAGAAGAGCATGGGCCTGTCGCCATTGACCTCATGCGCCGCGTCAAAGCCTCGTTCGATCCGCAGAATCTGTTCAATCCGGGCAAGGTGTTTTACGCCTGAAGGCGCGCTCTGGGGCGCCGCTCTCTCAGATCTGGGTGCATTCGGATGGAGTCGTCATCGCGAGGAGCGATAGGGCGTCGAAAGACGCCCGTCTTTCGACGGGCTATGGCGACGTGGCGATCCAGAGCAGCCTCTGCGGCCCTTCATCTCGGGATCGCTTCGCGTGCGCTCGCGATGACGTCCGTGATTGGAGCGGATCCTGCCGTGGTCTAGGTCCGCGGTTTGATGAGGAGAGGGAATGGTGAAGAGCGTCGTTCTGGCTTGGGGCTCGTTGGTGTGGGATCCCCGCGAGTTACAAACCGCCGCGAAGTTCATCGCCAACGGCCCGCTGCTGCCGATCGAGTTTTGTCGCATTTCCGACGACGGACGGCTGACGCTCGCGATCGACGAAAGCTTTGGCGCGCTCTGCAAGACGTATTCGGCGCCAAGCGCGCTCGAAAGCCTCGATGCGGCGATGGATGATCTTTGCGAGAGAGAGGGAATGGCGGATGCGCGCGGGATAGGCTTTGTCGAGCCTAAGTCCGGCAGACAAAGCGACTTCGCTTTGGAAGGCCATCCCCAGGTTGTCGCGACCATCGGCGCCTGGGTCGAGTCGATCGGTTATGGCGCTGCGATCTGGACCGCGCTCGCCAGCAACTTCGATGGATGGGGCAAGGGCGGCGAGCCGTTCTCCGTCTCTGCGGCGATGCAGTATCTCGAAACGCTGGAACGTGACGACGCCGCCAGGTTCGCGCGGGCGCTTGCCTATATCCGCAAAGCCCCTCCCGAGGTCGAGACGCCCGTGCGGGAAGAAGCCGCCAAGCGTTGGCCTTGAGAGACCGGATCGCGGGCCTCGACAAGCCTTGAAGCCCGCCGCAATCGCGAATCCCAGGCGGACAGCCTTTGACGCCGCCGCGATTTCATATGGCGGCTATATCATCGCCCGAATTGACTCGTACGATGTCAGTGAGAGCGCTGAAGCATCTTATTCCGCCAAAACCGGGAACGGTGTTCGACGACGCGCATTGACTTATTGGCGGGGAACGGAGGCGAAAATGCCGATGTTCACAATGATCACCGACAAGCTTCGCGCGCAGCCAAACTGGCGAAAGATGGATGCGTTCGTCAGATTGCGGCCCCATTGCCTGACGGAGGTCGAACAGGACGAGGAGCATTGCCTCGAGGCCATGCTGCACTGGCATGACCCCGTTGCGAAGCTGCGAACGCTCCGATGCCGGAACCATACGCTCGTCGACGACAATCCGGCGTCCGGTTGACGGCGGTGAACGGCGCGCCCGACCATACGCTTGTAATTTAGTTGCTCGCTTCCACGATTTCGCAAGGATTTAGCGATTCCTTGGCCATCGCGATTGGAGCGATGGAGGAGATGATGGCGGCGCGGGCGCCTGTGGTGAAGCGGTATGTCGTGCGGCTGAGCGCGGAGGAGCGGCGCGGGCTCGAAGCGATGATCCGCAAGGGCAAGAGTTCAGCGGCGCGGCTTCTGAAGGCTCGCATCCTGTTGAGGGCCGGCATTTCCGAAGCCGGCGAAGGTTGGAGCGACAGCCGGATCATTGAGGCTCTGGAGAGGAGCGTTTCCATGGTCTACCGGGTGCGCAAGCAATGGGTGGAGGAAGGCCTCGAGGCGGTCCTGAGCCGCAAGGCGCCGCCCCGGCCTTCCGTTCCGCGGATTTTCGACGGCGAGAAGGAAGCCCGGCTGATCGCTCTGGCCTGCTCCAAACCGCCCGCAGGACATGCGCGCTGGAGCCTGCGGCTTTTGGAGAGCAAGGTGGTGGAGCTCGGCCGCGTCGAGGCCGCCAGCGACTCAACGATCCAGCGCGTGCTCAAAAAAACGCGCTTAAACCCCACCGCCGCAAATACTGGGTCATTCCGCCCAAGGCCAGCAGCGCTTTCGTAGCGGCGATGGAGAAAGTTCTGTCGGTCTACACGCGGCCCCGCGATCCCAACCGGCCGGTGGTATGTCTGGATGAGACCTCCAAGCAGCTCGTCGCTGAGACCCGCCTTCCGATCGCAATGAAGCCGGGCCAGCCCACCCGGGTCGATTGCGAATACCAGCGCAACGGCACGGCCAACCTGTTCATGAGGTTTGCGCCGCTCGAAGGCTGGCGCTGCGTCAAGCTCACCGACCGCCGCGCCGCCGTCGACTACGCCTACGTCCTGAAGGATCTGGCCGACGTCCACTTCGCCAAAGCTGAGACGATCGTCCTCGTCCAGGATAGTCTCAACACCCACGCCGCCGCATCGCTTTACCAGGCTTTTCCCGCCGCCGAGGCCAGGCGCTTGGTCGAACGTTTCGAATGGCATTACACGCCCAAACACGGCTCCTGGCTCAATCTGGCCGAATCCGAGCTCGGCGTCCTCGCCTCGCAGTGTCTCGATCGCCGCATTCCCGACAAGCCCACGATCGCCGATGAGGTCGCCGCCGGGTCGAAAAGCGAAACGCATGTCATGCCGTCGCCGATTGGCGCTTCACAACCGACCACGCTCGCGTCAAACTGAAAAGCCTCTACCCCTCAATATGAACGAATCGCGCCACTAGGCAGCTTCCCGAGTTCGCATGTTGTGTAAAGTCTCGGCTTAAGATGGGTATACCGGCGAAGCATCTTCCAGTCTTTGTGGCCGGTCACAAGCGAGACCTGCTCGATTGAGAATCCCGCTTCGAACAGGCGGCTTGTGCCTTCATGCCTGAGGTCGTGAAAATGAAGGTCATCGATTTTGAGTTCGCGGCACTGGTGCCGAAACGCCGCTCCAACGGATCATTGTATGGGAAAATCCGCCCGCGACTCTCGCTGACACAGCGACGTTGCTCCTCGACGATGGCGCATGCGTCGTAGCCCGTGACGTCAAGTAAAGGGATTCTTTGGTTATTTCCTGTTTTCCTGCGTGGGTCCTTGCGGTCCCTGATCAGGAGCATCTTTTTCTGCGGGTCGAAGTCCGCCCACTCTATTCGGCTAATTTCGTGCTGTCGCATTGCGGTCGCAACAGCGAAGCCGATGATCCGCCCGATCGGAATTTGCTGACGGAGATTCGCGTCAAAAGCCGCGACCAGGCGATCGAGTTCGTCCTGTGTCGACCGCCTGTCGCGCTCGCTCCCTTTTCCAACCAGACCCAGCCGTGCGAGCGCTGTGCGCGCCAGCATGACCGGTTCGATCGACAGTACGACTCCGTGAACTGCCGCCGCATGCAACAGAATGGTTTTGATGTAACCTAAATCGATCGTGACCGGACCAGCGCCTTCGCGTGCGCGATCCTTTCCAAATTGGATGAGCCGCCCGCGGTCGAGTTCTGGGATCCTTGGCTGCCCCAATCTAAGATCGAGAAAAGCCAGACTGGCCGCTTTGGATCGCCCAATGCGTTTGCCGACCTCTTGCAGGTCTTCTCGATGCAGCGTGATCAGATCGCCGAACGTTTTAGTGTCGCGAGAGGTTCTCGCGATGGCGGATTCGCCGCGGTCGATGCGCCGCTCGATCTCAAGCGCCCATTCCTCGGCGTCTTTCCGGCGCAGGAATGTCTCGTTGACATACTTTCCTTTCCGCCGCACCTGGACCTGCCAGGACCCGGAATTGAGCTTCGTGAAGGTCGCCAAAACGTGTGCGCTCCGTGTGCACTGAGCCGTCGAACTGCCGGACAAAAGGTCGCATGTTGGCGTAGAAAAGAGTGCACGACCCAGCCTAGCGAGTTGAGAGTACATAAAAATGCAGTTATATCAATCATTTAGGTTTGCCGTGGCACCTATGATGGACTGGACCGACCGGCGCTGCCGGGCGTTCCATCGTATCCTCACACGTCGCGCTCGGCTCTATACCGAGATGGTGACGGCGCACGCAGTCGTGTTCGGCCCGCGCGAGCGGCTGATCGGCTTCGATGCGGAAGAGCATCCGGTCGCGCTTCAGCTCGGCGGGGCAGACCCGGGGCGGGTTGCTGAAGCGGCGCGCATCGGCGCCGAGTTCGGCTATGACGAGATCAATCTCAATTGCGGCTGTCCGTCCGACCGGGTGCAGAGCGGCCGCTTCGGCGCTTGCCTCATGCGCGAGCCGAAACTCGTCGCCGAATGCGTGGCGACGATGGTCGCGGCGATCGACATTCCCGTCACAGTCAAATGCCGTATTGGTGTCGACGAGCAGGAGCCGCGGGAGGCCCTATTCGCGTTTGCGGAAGCGGCGAAGGCGGCGGGGGCGGCCGCGCTCATCGTGCATGCGCGCAAGGCCTGGCTCGAAGGGCTGAGCCCCAAGGATAACCGGTCGATCCCGCCGCTCGACTACGAGCTCGTCTATGCGCTGAAGCGGGCGCACGCCGACTGGCCGATCGTCCTCAATGGCGGCCTCGCCGACCTCGACGCGGCGGGCGCGCATTTATGCCATGTCGATGGAATCATGCTCGGCCGCGCCGCCTATCAGAATCCGGAGTTGTTGATCAGCGTCGATCCGAAGCTGTTCGGAGAGCCGTCGCCGGTCGCCAACGGATTCGAGGCGATCGAAGCCTTTATGCCGGTGATCGCGCACGGGCTTCAGCGCGGCGAGCGCCTGCACGATTACACCCGCCATCTCCACGGGGTATTCACAGGCCGGTCTGGCGCTCGCGCCTACCGGCAGGTTCTGGCGACCGAAGCCGTGGAGCGCGGAGCCGGGCTCGACGTGTTGCGCGACGCCGTATCCCGGGTGGAGGCCGAGCGGCGCCTGGTCGGGACGGCTGAATAGAGGCTCACTTCGCCACTAGAATCAGCCGGTCGCGCTCGACTGCGTAGCTCTTCAGCCGCTCGAGAAAGCTCATGCCCAGCAGGCTCTCGTCCAACGCGCCGCGGCGCGCGACCATCGCCGGCACATTGCGCATGACGATCGGCCCGATCGCGATCTGGTCGAGCCGCGCCTCTGCCGCCATCGCCGCGCCATTGGCGGTGGCGACGGGAACGTCGAAGACGAGGCGGCTGACGTCCACGCCCGCCCGCCGCGCGTCATCGGCGGTCAGCACCACCGCGGAAGCGCCGGTGTCGAAGAGGAAGGTCACGCGCGCGTCGTTAACCCGGCCCGCAATCGCGAATTCGCCGCTGAGGCGCCGGTTGATGACGACTTCCCCGCCTCGCTCTACCTGCGGTTCCGATGGAAGGAGCTCACCAGCGATGCGTCCGACAATAGCGGAAGCCTCAAAGCGATAGGCGTAGACGCCGGTCAGCGCGATGAACAGCGCCCCCCAGACCGTAGCCGCCGTGGCTATGCGCGCGATGTCGCTCGGCCGCACCGAACGCAAGCCGCTGAGCACGAGCCACAGCAGAAGCGACACGCCGATCGCGGCGGCGGCGAACTGCGGGTGGTTCAGGCCAAACAAGCGCAAATCATCCGGGGTCATAAGCAACGCCCCGAGCGTGACCGCCAGAACCGCTACGGGTAGGATAAAGCGCATCAGCTCCGCCGTCGTCGCGAAGCGATCCGCCCGCTGCGCGCCGCGCGCGATCGCCCCTCAGCCAGGCGCTGGTCGAGCCAGCCATGACAGCGACCCGCTCGAACTCCCTCATCGTCGGCCAGGCGGCGATCTCCGCAGCCGTTCGGCCGCAGCCGATGCACAAAGCTGACAGCGGATCGATGACGCAGACGTTGATGCAAGGGGTCGAAACGGTGGGCACGGCCCCTTATTTAGGCAGCCGAATGCCCGATGAGAAGTCCGCACCAGGCGGCGATCTCGCCGCATTGTTGCGCGGCGCCCGCGACGTCGCCGGTCTGCCCGCCGATCGCGCCGCGCGCCAACGCGACCATGAGCAACGCCCCGGCGCCGCTCATGAGCGCCGCGAGAAGCGCATGGGCGAGGCCAAGCGCGACGAGGCCGAGCGCGACTGCAATGAGGAGCGCCGAGCCCCAGGCGGCGGCGAGCGCGTTTGAGTCCAGCCGACCGGCCGCAGCGCCCGCGCCGTCAGCGCGGGCTGGCGGCAGAAGCGCGAGCGGCGTCAGCGCGCCAGCGCGGGAGAGCGCGGCGACCAACGTCAAGCTAAGCGCAGCGCGCCAGAGCCCGCCGTCGAGCGCGGCGGCCAGCGCGGCCGTGCGCAAGATGAGCGCGAGTGCGATCGCGATCGCGCCATAGGCGCCGATGCGGCTGTCGCGCATGATCTCGAGCTTCATCGCCCGCGTCGCGCCGCCGCCGAAGCCATCGGCGACGTCGGCGAGCCCGTCCTCGTGCAGCGCGCCGGTCGCGATGACGAGCGAGGCTGTCGCCAATCCAGCGCGAAGCAGTGGGGGCAGGCCGAGTAGCGCGGTGAGGGCAAGGACCAGCGCGCCGATGAGGCCGACGACAACGCCGGCGAGCGAAGCAGCCCAAGCGATGCGGTCAATGTTGAGCGGCGCGCTTAGGCCCGCCTCGCCGACGGGCAGACGGGTGAAAAAGCGCAGCGCGTCGGCGAGGTCGCGGGCGGCGGGAGCGAAGCGGCGAGGCGAGGTCAAGCCCATGAGCCGCGCAGCTCAGTAGTGGGCCCAAAGAAACACGAGGACCGCCGCCGCCCCAATCGCCGTTAATCCGGATTCGACAATGCCCCACTGACGCACGAGGGCGCGCGCCGCCCCAACGTCGCCGCCACGCAGCGAGCGCACCTGGTTGTCGAGCGGGGACATGACGAAGAAGGCGTAGGGCCAGCTCAAAATCATGACGACGGCGCCGAACGCCCAGCGCACGTCCTGGGTGTCGAAATAGGCGATGAAGCCGGCGATAGCCGCAAGAAGCGCAAGGGCGACGAGGAGCGAGACGCCCCGGCTGTCGCTCGGCCCCCATTCACTGAGCAACGCTTGATCCTCAAGCTTGAGTCGAGCGGGCTGCTCGACCCAATTGACATAGAACGAGGCGCCGGTGAAGGCGGCGGCGAAGGCCAGCGCAAGCGTTCCCGAGATCATGACGGCTCCCTGTTGCAAGGCGCCCATCTAGCATGAAGCTAGACGGAAAGCGCCTGGCGGCGCTTGACAAGGCGCAAGCGCGAAGCCACCTTCGATCAGGGGATGGGGTTCCCCTTCAACCGCCTGAAAGCCTCGAAAGCCCGACGGCTGATGACTCCTACCGTGCGCGATTAGCGCGGTGGGCGGTCGACTCTTGCCGAGCGATCCCCGCTGCAACAACGGGAGAGGGATCATGGCGAGTGTATGGCTTCAATCCGCCTTATGGCTCGGACTGGCGCTGCTGGCGTCGCTCATTTCGATTCGCGTCGCCGTCTCGGTGGCGCTGATCGAGATCGTCGTCGGGGCGGTTGCGGGCAACCTAATCGGGCTACAGATCACCGATTGGGTCAATTTCCTTGCAGGCTTCGGCGCGATTCTACTGACCTTTCTCGCTGGCGCGGAAATCGACCCGCGCATCGTGAAAAAACACTTCTGGTCAAGCATGTCGATCGGGGTCGTCGGCTTCCTCGCGCCTTACCTCGGCGTGCTGCTCTACGCGCATTTCGTCGTTGGTTGGTCGTGGCCCCAGGCGCAGATCGCCGGGATCGCGTTGTCGACCACCTCGGTCGCTGTCGTCTATGCGGTGATGATAGAGACTGGGTTCAACAACACCGAAATCGGCAAGATCATTCTCGCCGCCTGCTTCATCAACGACCTGGGCACGGTGCTGGCCCTCGGCGTCGTTTTCGCTCGTTATGACCTGCTTCTTTTGCTATTCGGGGCGGTGACCGTGGTCGTCCTCGTCGTCCTCACACGCTATGCGCCATGGATGTTCAAAAGCCTTGGCCAACGAGTTAGCGAGCCGCAAACGAAGTTCGTCTCGCTCATTCTGCTGGGACTTGGCGGAATGGCGTCGGTGGCGGGAAGTGAGGCGGTGCTGCCCGCCTATCTCGTCGGCATGGCGCTCGCGCCAACGTTTCTCGCTGAACGCGAACTGCCCCATCGCATGCGCATCATCGCCTTTTCGATTCTCACTCCATTCTATTTCCTCAAGGCAGGGTCGCTGGTGGAAGCTCGCGCGGTCATCGCGTCGATCGGGCTGATCATAGTCTTTCTCGCCATTAAGATGGCGACCAAGTTCATTGGCATTCTGCCGCTGACCCGCTATCACGAATTTGATCGTCGCGAGGGCATGTACACGACGTTCCTTATGTCGACCGGACTCACGTTCGGCTCGATCTCGGCGCTGTTCGGGCTCACCAACAAGATCATTGACCAGACTCAGTACACAATTCTGGTCACCGCCGTGATCGGCAGCGCCGTCGTGCCGACCTTGATCGCGCAGACTTGGTTCCAGCCCGAATTCAAGCCGATCGAAGGCGAGCCTGAAGTGCTGGCGGCGAAGGCTGCTGCCAGCGAAGAATTGTGATTGCGACTTGCGCGCGCGGCGCGCCATCATACGGATTCGGCCCCGCATCCGGTATGGCCGCTCTGCCTACGCTAATCATGACCTATCGCGCTTAGATTTGCCTTGAGCGAATCCGGACTATGCCATTCAATGCGGCGACAACCTCGCTTTGAACAGCTCATCAACAACTGAATCTGTGGGCAGGTGGCGCGCCCATAGCAAACGAAAGACCGATCGAAATGGCGTGGAGCCCTGTGTTCGTGATTTCCATTGGCGCTGCCTGCGGTGCGCTTCTACGTTGGCAGCTTGGCCTGCGCCTCAACAGCCTGTTGCCTTTTCTGCCCCCTGGAACACTGGCAGCCAATCTCATAGGCGGTTATATTATCGGCGTGGCGATCGCTTACCTCTCGCAAGCGCCCAACCTAGCGCCCGAATGGCGGCTTTTGATCATCACCGGCTTTTGCGGCGGCCTGACGACGTTTTCCACCTTTTCGGCTGAAGTCGTCACGTCGCTGCAGGAGGGCCGGTTGACTTGGGCGTTGGGTATTATCGCAGCTCATCTCATCGGGTCGCTGACTATGACCATGGCCGGGTTCGCGTCATGGCGAGCGCTAAAGTCGCTGTGAGGAGGGCGACATGAATGGTTATCAGATCACTTTTTTCACGCGCCAAGATCGCCGCCACAAAGGCAAGCAAATGGGTGAATGGCTTCTCGGGCTTGTCAACGAATTGGGCCTTCGCGGCGCCAGCCTCCATTCCGGCGGCGAAAGTTTTAGCCGCGGCGGTCGGATGCACTCGGCGCATTTTTTTGAGCTTTCCGATCAGCCCGTCGAGGTGCTTGTCGCCGTGTCCTCCGAAGAGTCTCTCAAATTGTTCGAGCGGCTCAGGGCCGAAAACGTCCACCTCTTCTATGTCAAGACCCAGGTGGAATTTGGCGTCTTGGGGGTCGACGCGTAAGGAGCGCTTGGGCGAGCCCGACGAGGCAGCGCGATCGCAGCGTAGACCCGCGAACGCGCCTGTCTTACGCAGACCGATGGGATTGGATATTCCATCCGGCTCCGCACCAAGGTATGCGCCTTTCCGAGGATCTGCCCCTGGTGATCGAATTCTTCGATGAGCCGCCCGCGGCAGGGGCCGCGATCCATCTCGTTGAGACCACGGTTGCTCACACATCGTATCCTGGCCGGCCAAACGCTATGGCGCCGCCCTCCCGCCTCCAGGCTAAACTACGCTCGACCGCTAGCGCATGAGACTAATGGCGCGAGGTCCCGCGCACATGGCGCGCATGTTCTGAGGTCGCACGCGCTCGTTGTCGGTTTAGAGTGTTTCTGTGCCGTGTCCGGGCGGCGCTCGACCCGGCGCCCGCCCCAGTCCTTGGGATGGCGGCGGCCGACGCAGCTCCGGGTGGCGGATTGCTCTGCGCAATGGCTGGCGGAGGCGCGAGCGCGAGAACGAGGGCGACGCCGATCGAGGCGAAGATTGCGCTGCGCATTTGTCATCCCCTTGTTCGCCGGCGATGGCGGCGCCAAGCGTGGTGAGCACTATACGCTATCCGTCCGACCCGGCGCACTAGCCCTCGAACTGGACCAACCACACCCGCATCGAGCCGGGAGTGCGGTTGGCCCACAGATGATAGGGCAGGGCGACGAGCGGGGCGTCCTGGGCCGCGGGCGGCTCAGTGGAGTAGAGCGCGCCGGATTCCTTGCCGGGAACGAGCCTCTTCGCGTTCGCTTTCAGCGTCATGGCGCCGCCAAACGGGTCCGTCCTCCATGCGGCGCTGAGCGCGCCAGCGCCAGAGTCTGGACGGGTCCGCCGGGGTTGTCAGCCTCCTCGACGCAATAGATCAAGGGGCCGCGCCTGAGCGCCGCGCGCCCGACATCCATGCGCACGTTCGGATGGGCGTAGAGCCGCTCCGCCGGCATCTTGAGATTGAGCGTCACAGCGTCGCCCTTGCGCCAGACCCGGTGGATGATCGCATAGCCGTTCGTCGCCGTAAGCGCGATCGGCTCGCCGTTAACGGCCGCGGTCGCGCTTGTCGCCCAGCCGGGAATGCGCAGCTTGAGATCGAAAGAGACCGGCGCCTCGGGATCGATCTCGATCCGGACCTCGCCTGCCCATGGATAGTCGCTCGTCTCACGCAGGGCCACCTTCTCGCCTCCCAAGGTCGTTGTGGTTTCGAACCCGCCGTAAAGAAGGCGACGCCGTCTGCGCGCGCCGAGATCGCATAGCCGGCCACCGACGCCACCAGGCGCGACACGTTCATCGTGCAGCACGGGCAGCGATGCCATGCCCACCGTTTCTGCTGGCCGCGGGTCTCGAGCGGATTGGAAAAGAAGTAGTGCGAGGCCAGTCACCGCGCTACTCATAAGTCCCGGCTCAGAAGCTCGCCGGATCCTCGCCGCGCGCAAGCGCCTCTTGAGTGAAATAGTGCGGCAGGCTGCCCCGCTCGTCGATGAAATAGGACGCAAGATCGAGGCGGCTGCGGTCGCGGGTCAGCCGGTAAAGCTTGACCAGCGCGAGCTCGATCTCCTGATGACCGCAATAGCCGCGCTTCTGGCCGGGACGGCGGCCAAACGTTGCGGCGATGTGATCAACATAGCGCTCCATGATGTCGAGCAGTTTGCGCCGTCCAGTCGCGCGAAAGTAGGCGACGGCGCCTTCGAGCAGATGGCCGGCGTTATAGAGCTTATGGTTGTCGCGCAGGTTCGTCCACCGCTTCTCGGGCTCGCGTCCGTTGTACCTAGCGCGGCCTTCCCGCGGCGGCAAGTCGGCGCGCGCCCCAGGCGTCGCTCAGACGCGGGTATAAAAACAAGCGGGGGATTTTTCAGTTCGAAACATTGATAGTAGATGTCGTTGGCCGAACTGGCCGTCAATCTGACCGCTGCATATGGACGCCACGACCCGAGCCCTTCCCCCGGTTTCCTTGGACGACGCCGGCGCGCTTCTCGGCCTCGCTGCGCAACTGCTGTATGTCAACGGCCAAACCACGCGGAATATCGTCGAGCGAGTGCAGCAGGTCGGTCGCGCCATAGGATATTCCGCTGCGCTGTTCCCGAGTTGGGGTCAGCTGGCCATCCGACTCGAAGCTGTCGACGAAACCAAGATGGAGAAGATCATCGCCTTCGACAGCTCTCCCGTCGGCGTCGACATGAACAAGGTGATGAAGACGGTAAAGGTGATGGATCGGGTTTGCACGGGACGGCTCGACGTCGGCGGGGCCGCTACGGCTCTGAAGGAGATCGCCCGACTCGCGCCGACGTCGACTTTGCGCTTCGCCGCTCTTGCCGGCGCCGGCGCCGCCGCCCTCGGAGTGATCTTCGGTGACGCCCGTCCTTTCAGCCTCGCATTGATCGCCATCAGCGCGGGAGCGGGAGCCGTCTTGCGGCGACTTATTGCCACGTGTGGGGGAACCGCCTTGGCGCAAGTCTTGGGCGCTGCTCTGCTGGCAGGGCTCGTAGCCGCGGGGGCCGTTCGTTTCCTGGGGGTTGCCGATGAGAACTCTCCTGGCCCTGTGCCCCTGTATGGTGCTGATGCCGGACCCTCATTTTCTAAACGCGGCGCTCGATTTCGCCCATTTGCGCATTGCGCTCGGTCAAACCCGGTTTGGTTATGCCGCGCTGCTGACACTGCTCATCTGCGTGGGCCTCATCGCCGGCCTGTCTCTCGGCCGGCAAAGCCTTGCGGCGCCCGGTCCGGCCACGATAACGCCTCTCACCTTCGACGTGGTCGCCGCCGGCGTTGCGGTCGCGGCCTACGGCACCTTTTTCTCAATGCCCTGGCGCGCCTTACCCATTCCCATCGCCATCGGGATGGTCGCTCACGCTTCCCGATGGGTTGCGCTTGACTGGGGCGCCAACGCCGCGCTTGGAGCGCTCATCGCCTGTCTGATTGTCGGAGCGCTCGCGACCCCGATCGCGAACCGCCTCCATTTTCCCTTCGCCGCCTTCGCTTTCGCTTCCGTGGTCTCGCTCATTCCTGGCGCATATCTTTTCCATATGGCGGCGGAGCTGCTGGCGGTGATGAACGTCGGATCCGGCGGAGACGTGCAGCTGCTCATGGCCACATTTGTCGACGGCGCCACGGCTGGCGCCATCCTGCTGGCGATGGCGCTTGGGCTCAGCCTTCCCAAGCTCCTCATGGAAAGCCTTGTCCCGACTTTGGCGGGCGTCGAGAAAGGGATTGGGAACGACGTCGGGCGACTCGAGTGCTGATCAGTCGTTCGCGATCTTGAGCACTGGCGCGGTCTCCGCACGGATGCGGTCGCATGCGGCGGCGTCCTCAATCAGGTTAACGCCAAAAGTGGGGATGATCTGCTTCAGCTTCGGAAGCCACGCGCTATCGGTCAGCTGCTCGGGGAAGCACTTCTTCAACACGCCGAGCGCAATGAACGCCGCTGTGGAAGCGCCAGGCGACGCGCCGAGCAGAGCGACAATGGATCGATCCTCGGACGCGACAAGCTCGGTGCCGAATTCGAGCTCGCCTTCATGGTCCTCGTCCGGTTTGATGATCTGCACCCGCTCTCCCGCAACGGCGAGCCGCCAATCGTCGCGGTCGGCGGTCGCATAAAATTTCTGCAAGACGCCGAACTGATGTTGCTTGCTCTGCAGCACCTGGCCAATCAGATACTCGGAGAGATCCATATTGTCGCGCGCCACGGCGAGCATGGGAAGAATGTTGCTCGGTTCGATTGAGCGGAACAGGTCGGTGAGGGAGCCCTGCTTCAGGAATCTTGTGGTGAAGCCAGCGTATGGACCGAACAGCAGCGACGTCTTGCCCCCGATGACCCGCCTGTCGAGATGCGGCACGGACATTGGCGGAGAGCCCTCCGCGGCCTTTCCATAAACCTTGACGTCGTGGCGCTCCACGACGTCCTCGGCGTCGCATCTGAGCCAGATGCCGCTCACCGGGAAGCCGCCGTAACCATGCCCCTCCGGAATATCGGACTTCTGCAGCAGTTCCATTGCGCCGCCGCCAGCACCAATGAAAACGAGCTTCGCGGGAATCTCCTCGACGGCGCGGCTTGCGGTGTCCTCGACCTCGACAAGCCATCGTCTGTCATCCGTCCGCTTCAGGTTCCGCACGCGTCGGCGGTAGTTCAGGTTGACGCCGGGCTGTTTCGCGAGATGCTCGAAAAGGAGATGGGTCAGCGCGCCATAGTCAACGTCCGTTCCGGTGATGATGCGGGTCGCAGCCACCTTCTGATCAGCGGGGCGACCCTCCATGACGAGCGGCGCCCAGGCGCCGATCTCTGCGTGACTCTCGGAATATTCCATACCGCGATAGCAGTGGTTCGACGACATCGCCTTGAAGCGAGCCTCGAGGAACGCGACGCTGGCGTCGCCCCAGACGAAGCTCATGTGCGGACAGGGATGGATGAAGTCCCTTGGGTCGGCGATCGCGCCCTTCTTGACAAGATAGGCCCAAAGCTGACGGGACAGGTCGAACTCCGTATTGACCTCCAGCGCCTTCGAGATGTCGACGCTGCCGTCTGGCCGCTGGGGGGTGTAGTTCAGCTCGCAATTGGCGGCATGCCCGGTGCCCGCATTGTTCCAAGAGCCCGAGCTCTCCAATGCGCAGTCCGACAACACTTCCAAGATGGAGATGGAGAGTGAAGGCTCGAGCTCCTTAAGCAAGGTTCCGAGCGTGGCGCTCATAATGCCGGCGCCGATCAGCACGACGTCAGTGGCAGCTTCGCTCATGGGGATTCTCCGGTCAGGACGTTAGACGGCCGCGGCTGTAAAGGGGACTTTGACTCCGGGTGCTAGAATGACGTAGGCGCGACGCCAGGGTTGGTCGTCCACGAGGCGCCAGCTGTGACCGGTCCCGACGGTGTCTTCCGCCAGCAGCACGTCGCCGGGATGAATCGTGAACCGGTCGCCGCGCCGGGTGGTAAATTCCAGCGTGCCGCTTAGGGTGAGCACGAACTGACGAACAGGCGCATCGTGCCACTCGAATTCGCCGCCGGCCTTGGTCTCGCGGAACGAGATGCTGGATGATGACGCGACGGCGCTGAGCACATCTCCTCGCGCTCCGCAGGAGAGATCGATTTGCCCCTCCTCGAAGCTCGAGTTGCCGTCCTCTGCGGTCCAAATTCGAACGCAACGGATCATAGAGCTTCTCCGGGGTGGAACGCGAGGGACTTAAGCGCCCCCTAGCCCTTCGCCGACCATGTTCAGAGGCACGATGGTCTTGTCGAACAGTTCCTCAGTCACCTTGCCTGACGCAAGCGCCGCCTCTTTGAGCGTGGTTCCGTCGGCGATCGCCTTTTCTGCGATGTGAGCCGCATTCTGATAGCCGATCACCGGCGACAATGCGGTGACCAGCATAACGCTGCCGTCCACATATTGCTGGATGCGCTCGCGGTTGAGTTCGGTTCCCTCCACCGAATACTCGCGGAACTTCTCGCACCCGTCCGCCAGGATGCGAGCGGAATGCAGGAAATTGTTGATGATCAACGGACGCATGGTGTTGAGCTCGAAATTGCCTTGCGAGCCGGCGAAGGCCACCGCCGTATCGTTGCCGAGCACCTGGATCGCAATCATCACGATGGCCTCGCACTGGGTCGGATTGACCTTGCCCGGCATGATCGAAGAACCCGGCTCGTTGTCGGGGAGCTTCAGCTCTCCCAGGCCGCAGCGCGGGCCGGACGCCAGCCAGCGCATGTCATTGGCGATCTTCATCAGCGCTACGGCAAGACCACGGAGGGCTGCGTGCGCGCGCACCATCGCGTCGAGCGACCCCTGAGCGGTGAACTTATTGGGGGCGGTGACGAAGGGCTTGCCGGTCAGTTCGGCGATCTTGGCCGCGACGTCCCTGGAGAAGCCGGACGGCGCGTTGAGGCCGGTGCCAACCGCGGTGCCGCCGACTGCAAGCTCGTAGAGGCCGGCGCGACTCGCCTCCACGTCGGCGAGACTGGCGCGGAGCTGCCCGGCCCAGCCGTACCATTCCTGGCCGACGGTGAGGGGAACAGCGTCTTGGAGATGTGTCCGGCCGATCTTGACGATGTCTGTCCAGCCCTTCGCCTTGCGCTCAATGGTTTCGCATAACGCCGTGACCTTCGGCATGAGCTGTTCGTCCAGCGCATAGATCGCCGCGATATGCATCGCGGTCGGGAAGGTGTCGTTGGATGACTGGCCCATATTGACGTCGTCATTGGGGCCGACCGGATGCTGCGTGCCGAGGTCACCGCCCAGGAGCTGGATGGCCCGGTTCGAAATCACCTCGTTGACGTTCATATTGGACTGAGTGCCCGAACCGGTCTGCCAGACGTAGAGAGGATAATTCTCGTCTAGCTTGCCGGAAATGGTCTCATCCGCAGCGCGAACGATGGCGTCCTTCTTCCACCCAGGCAGGCGGCCACCCTCATGGTTGACCAGAGCGCACGCTTTCTTCACGTAGCCATAGGCGTGGTAGACGGCCTTGGGCATACGGTCGTCGCCGATGGAGAAGTGATGCAGGGAGCGTTGGGTTTGCGAACCCCAGTAACGGTTAGCCGGGACCAGGACCTCGCCCATGCTGTCGAATTCCCGGCGCTCTCCCGTGGCTTCCAGGCCAATTGGGATATCCTGCACGGTCGGGGAGGAACTGTTGTCCAATGCGGTCTCCGTGAGGAATAAAACGTCAGAGCGTCACGCTCGATTGGCGTCAAGCGCAATGGTAGCCCCGCCGGCGTCGGGCATCAAATCTTGCGCAACGGCCGGTCAGCTCTCCGTCAGGGCCTTCATAAGATGCGGCGCCAGCGGATTTGCCTGGGCCTGGGGAGACGTAAGATCAAAGGTCGACACGGTGAGCCAGCCCTTGCCGAGGAAACTGCGCTTCACGAATGCGGCGGCGTGATGCAGCCAGCCGACCGCGACGCCGGCATCGACCAATCCGCCGAAGGCAGTTGAGGGAAAGCCGGTCAGCACATGATTGGGCAGGATCCCGCTCCAATGCTCGTCAAGCATGGGACCGCCGGGCAGGCCCGACCAAGGCCCGTCGGTGCGCCGCCAGGTGAACGCGCCCATCCATTGTCCGTCCCAGGGCGTTCCGGCCCGCTCGCGCAGAAGCATAGATGGGAAATTGTGCCGATCGTTGAGCGGCAGCTTCCGTTCCGGGTCGATCAGAGCCTCGGTGGAATTGGCGACGAGCACAATTTTGCGCCCGGCGATGAGCGCTTCGCGGACCGGAGTCGTCAGCCGCGTCCCGATAAGGACATCGGCTTCCTGGGCGGTCGCGGCGCGGTTCGGCCAGCCGATCGTTGCGAGCATGTCCGAAGCCGCGCCATCGACGGGAAACAGCGCCGGCGCCGCGCCGCCGAGCGCCGGGACGACACACAATTCCAGCGTGTTGCGCGAAAGGACGCGCCCCTTGCCGCCGAGGACGTCGAGTTCGAGCGGGACGATGGCGATCCCGTCAGGGGCGTCGGCGGAGAGAGTGAGGGCTGTCGGATCGAGTCCGAGCGCGGCCTCGCCGCTTTGATCGGCGAAGCGCCACTTAAGTTGCGCGCCCTCGGGCGGATCGGCGGCGCCGGCGAGTTGCACGGCAACTTCAAAGCGCTCGCCGGCGCTAACCGCCGTGCGCGCCGTCTGCGCGATGATGAGCCACGGCATTTGCAGGTTTGCCAACCGCCCGGCGAAGGCGCGCGGGTGGTTCCGAACGTCCATGAGACCGTTCGATTCCCACTGCGTGTCGTTGAGTTCTGTGATGACATAGCCGGAAATTGGCCGCTCCCAGCGCAGGGTCTCGATCTGGCGCTTCAGCCCGCAATACTGAAGTTCCTGCGCCGCGCTCACGAAGCCGTCGAGGTCACCGAAGATGGTCGCGAGCTGCGCGTCGCGAAACCGCGTTTCGATCCCATGCGGATAGGCGGCGCCGAGGTTCCAGTCGTGCCCGCTTTCAAACCACCATGGCTCGCTCCCGTCCGCCTCCAGAATCTCACGCGGATGAGGCAGCCCCCAGACGCCGAACTCTGAGCAAATCAGCGGCTCGTCGCCGCGCCTCTCCGCATCGCCATGCGGCGAAAAGGTTGAGGCCGCGCGGCCCGCGAAGGCGCGCGTCGTCGCGGCGAAAGCCTCGTTCTGATGGGGGAAGCCGTTATACCAATGGAAGTCTTCGACGTCGGTCTTGAGGTGGTAGTTGCGTGGAAAGCAGGGGGAATTGTCGACAAGCAGACTGTCCGGGATCAGCGTTTTCGCCCAGTCAAAAGTCTCGATCAGCCAGCAGCGGTCGTCTGGATTGTCGTCGAGATCGATACCCCAGCCCTCGTTGAACAGCGTCCAGATTGCGATCGAGGGATGATGCCCGTGCGTTGCGACCGATGTCTGGAACACGCGGCGCAAGTCTTCGCGTGTCGCCGGCGCGAGGAATTGCGTGTAGGGCATGTCGAGCCAGACAATGAGACCGAGCCGGTCGGCGAGCTCGAAATAGAGCGGGTCAGGAATCTTGACGTGGCAGCGCAGCGTGTTGAGTCCCATCGCTTTGGCGTTAGCGAAACGCTGCTCAAGGAATTCAGCGCTGGGCGGACGACATTCCTCCTCGGGATGCCAATCCTGATCCAAAACGCCGAACATGAAGAAAGGCTCGCCATTCAAAAGAAGCCGGCTGTCTCGCGCCTCGAATTGCCGAAAGCCGACGGTTCGCTCGGTCGCATCGACGGTTGCGTCGCCGACGATGAGTTCGACGAGGAGATCGTAAAGGTTGGGCGTTTCCGGCGACCACGGCTCCGCCCCGGGAATCGCGAGCGCCGCCAGGAATCGTTCCGATTGGAAGTGATAAATCAGACGCGCTTCCTCTTGGCCGCCGCGCGAGAGCGTGACCTGCAGAGTTGTCGCGGGCGCGGCGCGCGATAACTCACCGCTCACCGACACGACGCCTTTCCTGAGATCGAACGATGTTTGCACCCAGGCTTTGGCGATGTGGATTGGGTCCCGCGCCTCCAAACGCGCGGACTTCCAAATTCCGCCTTGGATCCCGTACCAGTCCTGCTTGGCCGCGAGCGATTGGCTGAAGCGGCCGCCATCGCGATCGTGGGGGACTCGCGCATCGACGCCGAGAACGAATGAGGTCTTGCCGGCAAGTGCGCGCGTCAGGTCAATTTCGATCGGGGTCCAGCCGTCGCCGTGAACGGCGACCGCCGCCTCATCCACCAGGATCACTGATTCGTGGAAGACGCCTTCCAGGATGAGGTGAATGCTCTTATCCGCCCAACCCGCCGGGATCTGGACGCCACGCCGATAGCGGCCCATCCCCTGCGCGTTGCGTAACGCCGGAAATTGCGTCTGCCAGATCCCAGGCGTGCGGATCGTATGGCCCTCGCCGTCGAGCCGCGCGGTTGGACCGTCGAATGCGAAGTCCCACAACCCATCGAGCGCCAGTGTCGGGCGACGACCCGCGACGTCAGCATCCATTTGAGGCTCCGCGATGAGGTTGCAAACCCGACGTGGGCGGAAATTATAAAACTATCCGAAAAGCTGATACAAAAACCAGAAGTTCGAGCAGGCTGGAGAATGTCGCGCAATTTCCTGGTGATCGACCCCGCGGAGCGGCCGGACGTCTTGCGCGGTTTGGCTTCGCCAGCGCGGGCGCGAATGTTGCGCCTGCTGCATCGCCGGCCGGGCGTCAATGTCAACGACATCGCTGAGGCGCTCAACCTTCCGCAATCGACCGTCTCGTCCCATCTTCAGATTCTGGAGAATGCCGGCCTCATTCGGACGGAAACCCAAAAGGGTCGAAAGGGCAATCAGAAGCTCTGCTTCTCAGTCTTCGATGAGGTGTTGGTGATGCTCCGCGACGATGTCAGCGGCGTCAACGCCAACGCCATCGAGGTCGCGATGCCGATCGGGCTCTACACCAGCTGCGAAGTGAGCGCGCCTTGCGGGCTCTGCTCGCCGAAAGGGGTGATTGGCCTCCTCGACGTGCCAGGGACCTTCCTCGATCCCAACAGGATGAATGCGGGACTCATGTGGTTCATGCGCGGCTTCGTTGAGTACCAGTTTCCCAATAATGCCCGGCAGGTCGGCAAGGCTGTCACTGCGCTCGAATTGTCGATCGAGCTTTCCTCAGAGGTTCCCGGAACCGCCTCCGACTGGCCATCCGACATCACTGTCGCGGTCAACGGAAGGGAGCTCGGCGTCTGGACCAGCCCGGGCGATTTCGGCGATAAGCGGGGCCTGTATACGCCCGACTGGTGGAAGCTGAAGGGCAGCCAGTACGGCATGCTGAAGAGCTGGAGGGTGACGTCCGACGGGGCGTTTGTCGACGGCGTGAAAATCTCGTCCCTGACTTCGAAGGATCTCGACTTCTCCGCCCACCATTCGATTCGGGTGAGAATCGAGGTCAAGCCGGACGCGCGCCACCCAGGCGGCGTCAACATCTTCGGCCGCGGCTTCGGCAATTACGATCAGGACATCGTACTGAGAACTCACGACCGAGTCGTGAGCGTCGGAAGGCGCCGCCGCCATCGTACGCTCCTCACAGCGCCGCTCCCGTTTCGCCAAACAGGCGAGCATGGCCTTCGTTGAGCCTGAGCCCAACGGCTTGACCGGATTTCGCGTCGAGATTGCCCTCGCCCTCGACGATCAGCTGACCGGCCGCCGTATCGACATAGAGGACCGTCGAATTGCCGAGATGTTCGATAATCGCAATGGCGCCGGCGAAGGCGGCGTGAGGATCGTTCGGATCGACGATCGCGAGATGCTCGGGCCGCACGCCGAGCTCGGCCGGGCCGGCGCCGGCGCTCGTGGTTATGCCGACCTGGGCCCTTCGCCCGCCCGGCAAAACCACGCTCGCCGTTCGGCCGTCGATCGCGGCGATGTTGACGCCGAAGAAATTCATGCCCGGCGAACCGATGAAGGCGGCGACAAACTTGTTCGCCGGCGTATTGTAAAGCTCGAGCGGCGAGCCGACCTGGGAGATGACCCCCTTATCGAGGACGACGATCTTGTCGGCGAGAGTCATCGCCTCAGTCTGGTCATGCGTCACATAGATCATCGTCGTGCCGAGCTCGGCATGAAGCTTCGCCAGCTCAAGGCGCATCTGCACACGCAGTTTCGCGTCGAGGTTGGACAGCGGCTCGTCGAACAGGAAAACCTCAGGCTTGCGCACCAAAGCCCGGCCGATCGCAACCCGCTGGCGCTGGCCGCCAGAGAGCTCGGCGGGTCGGCGATCGAGATACGGCTCGAGCTGCAGGATGCGCGCGACCTCGAGCGCCCGCTCGTCCTGAACTTTTCTCGATTGGCCCGCGACGGAGAGCGAGAAGGCGATGTTTTGCCTTACCGTCATATGCGGGTAGAGGGCGTAGGACTGGAACACCATGGCGATGCGCCGCTTCGCCGGCGGCATGTCGGTAACGTCAACATTGTCGATGAAGCACTCCCCCGCCGTAATGGCCTCGAGTCCGGCGATCATCCTGAGCAGCGTCGACTTGCCGCAGCCGGACGGGCCGAGCAGCGCTGTGAACGAGCCTTTGTCGACCTTGAGGCTAAGGTCGGAGATGGCGGTGACCGCGCCGTAGCGCTTCGTCACCCGCCTCAATTCGACATGCGGCGTGGCGGCGGCCTCGCTCCCGTTCGTTGCGCCAGCGGCGCTCATTCCTTGATCCCAGCCGACAGCATGATGGCCTGCGTCACCCGGCGCTGAAAAATGAGGTAGACGAGCGCGACGGGCAGCGCCGCGACCATGGCGACCGCGAGATCGCGCGCATACTGGACGCCGAAGGCGTCATGAACCTGCGTGATCCCGACGGTGATGTTCATTTTGTCCTCGGAATTCACGGCGACAAAGGGCCACAGAAAGAGGTTCCAGGCGGCGATGAACGTGATGATCGCCAAGGCGGTGGTGATGCCCCAGTTCATCGGCAAATAGATGCGGAACAGGAGCTGGAATTCATTCGCGCCATCGATCATAGCGGCCTCGCGAAAATCCTTCGGCACCGAATCGAAAAACTGCTTGTAGATAATGACCGTGACCGGCGCGATGAGCTGCGGCAGGACGACGCCAGGCAGCGAGTTGATGAGGCCGAGTTGGTTGATCAGGATGAAATGGTTGACGGTCAAAGCCGGGATCGGGATCATGAAGCTCGCTAGAATGATCCACCAGAAAATGCGCCGGCCGGGAAAACTCAGTTGCGAGATCGCATATCCCGCGGCCGCCGCCGTCACGACGACAAGGAGCGTGACCGCCGCCGACGTGATGAGCGAATTGACGTACCAGCTGCCGATCTTCGTCTCCAAGAGGACGTGAATGTAGTTCTGGAAGGTGAAATGCTCCGGCCAAAGCTGCACCTCCGGACGCACGACCTCGTTCTCCGGCTTGAACGTCGTCACGAGTCCCCAATAGAGCGGGAACGCCCATAAAACCGCGCCGATGACGGTCGCCGCCGTAATGACGAGCCCAACGAGATCGAGATGGCGAAGACGGGCCAATCGGCGGGCGCGCGGCGACGCGGAGACGTCAGCGCTGGTCTCGACCGAGGCGCTCACCTCTCGCCTCGGGCGCGCAAGAGCTGAAACTGCAACACGGAGAGCGCGGCGATGAGCACAAAGAGGACCATCGACGCGGCTGCAGCGAGTCCGCCCTTATTCATCTGAAAGGCTTGCTTGAGAATGTACTGAACCATCACGATGGTCGTATCGACCCTGCCGCCCTGCGAGAAAAGATAGACCTGATCGAAAATCTTGAGCTGCAGGATCAGCTGGATCGTGAACACGAGGACGGTCACGGGCCAGATCAGAGGCCAGGTGATGCGTCGGAACTGCGTCCAGCGGCCCGCCCCGTCGAGCTCCGCAGCCTCATAGATCTCACTCGAGATGTTGCGCAGGCCGGCGATGAACAGAAGGACGTTGAAACCGATGAGCCACCAGATCGTCACGATGGCGACCGCCGGCATGAACAGTGGGATCGTGCGGAAGATCGAGAGGCGCTGTCCATCGTTGAAGAGCTGGACAACGTGCTGCGCAATGCCGAAATCCTTGTCGCACATCCACTGCCAGATCCTGAAGACGACCGACACCGGCAGCACGTAGGGCAGGAAGAAAGCGGCGAGCACGACGCTTTGCAGCCAGCCCTTGAGGCGATTCACCCCGAGCGCGACCAAAAGACCGACGAGCGTGCTCGGGATGACCGAGAGGATGACGAAATAGAGCGTGTTCCTGATCGCGACCGAGAACAAACGGTCCGACGCCAGACGGAAATAATTATCGAGGCCCACCCATTTCCCAGGCCCGATCAGCGGCGCGTTGGTCAGGCTGAGCTGCGCCATCTTGATTGTCGGATAGATGAACAGCGCGCCGTAGGTGATGACAAACGGCGCCATCAATAGGGACGCGGCCAGGATCTCGCTGCGTTTGCTCCTCAGCATCGCCTTGGCGCTCTCCAACCCGCGCTTGAAACGCCGCCGGCCGGCGTTTTGCTCCGACCGGCGTCAAGCGCAGCGTCGAGCCTACTTGGCCTGGCCCTGGAGATCATCCCGCATCTGCTTCGCCGCGTCGGCCGGAGCCATTTCGCCGTTCATCGCCGGCATCACGTAATTGCCGGCGGCGTCGTAGACGGGCGAGGCGACGCCAGCGAGCACCGACACCGGATCGAACACTGCGGTCTTGGCGAGCGAAACGTAATCGGAATTCGGCTTCAGCGCCTTGAACTCAGCGCTTTCCTGCACTGGCAGATAGGCGGGGACATGGCCGCCGCCTGCCCATTCGACCGAATGTTCGTTGAACCAGTGGATGGCGTCGAGGACCTCTTTGCGCTTGGCGGCGTCAACCGGGTTGCCCTGGCGATTAGGAATGGCGAACGAATGCGAGTCCGCCCAGGTCGCGGGATGCGCGTAGAAAGTCGGAATCTGGATCGCGCCCCAGTCGAACAGCTGGCCCTTCTTGGCGAGGTCGACCATGGTCGGCACTTCCCAGACGCCGTTGATGTGCATCGCAGCCTTGCCGGACGTGAAGAGCGCGATCGAGGCGGGATATTCGGTCTTCGCGGGGGTCGCGCCGCTCTTCACCCATTTCTGCATTTCGGCGATCGCAGTCGTCGCCTTGTCGAGGTTGGCGCCGTCGAGGAACTTGCCGTCCGTCAGGAACTTGCCGTCCTGCTGACTGAGCAGCGTATAGAAGATGCGCCACATCGTGGCGTTGTCCGCCGTTGGCGTTGAGAGGCCGACAACGCCGTTCGCGGTGAGCTTGGCGAGAGCCGCGTCGAAGTTCGCCGCGCCGTCGAGCCCCTTTGGCTTCCCCTCGTCGCCGAGCAGACCCGCCTTCTTCAGGAGATCCTTGTTGTAATACAGGATGATCGAGTGGATATCGAGCGGCACGCCATATTGCTTGCCGTCCGGGCCTTGCGCTGCCTTCCAATTGGCGGGGCTGAAGTCGCTCGGCTTGATGCCCGCGGCGGCCAGCTCCTCGGGTGTCAGCGGGCTGACCACATCCTCTGACACGCCGAGCGGCATGCGCAATTCATGGTAGGTCATGACGTCGGGCCCCTGGCCTGTCGCGGCCGCAGTCTGGACCTTGGTGTAGAACGGCGTGCCCCATTCCGAGGTCGTGGCGTCGATCTTGACCTTGCCGGCATGGTCCTTGTTGAACTCCTCGAGCATCGCCTTCATGCGGACGCCGTCGCCGCCGCTCAGAAAATCCCACCAGACGATGGTGTCTTCGGCGCGCGCCGCGCCGACAGTCAGCGCCATGCTCGCCAAGGTCGCGTAAAGGACTTTGCGGATCATCTCGACTTCCTCCCAAAAATGGCCCGGCGGCTTCCCCGCGTTGCAGGCGCTCAGTTCCGGAATCTGCGCCTTCCGGAAGCCTTAGCGGGATGGTAGCGAGGAAAGCGCGAGGCGCCAAGGATTTTCAATCAGCAAATTTGATACAGAGCGCATGGAACAATTCGAGAAGTTGGGCTAAAAGAGGTCGGCTCGGCTGACGTTTCTTCCAGGTTTACCTGGCAAAAGTGCGCGTCGACCCGCGTCGAGACACAGCTTGACTCGCTGCGCTGAAGCGGATCCAATATATCTAACTTCCTGATATTAAGTGGGAGGAACAATGCGCGCCTCGGTTATCGCCAATCGGGACTACAAGATCGCGACAATCGACGACCGTCTATACGGCGCCTTTCTTGAGCATCTGGGCCGGGCGATCTACACCGGTATCTACGAGCCCGATCATAAGACCGCTGACGCCAACGGGATGCGCAAGGATGTCATCGACCTTGTTCGCGAACTCAAGGTTCCAATCGTTCGCTATCCCGGTGGCAATTTCGTCTCGGCTTACAATTGGGAAGACGGGGTCGGCCCGCGGGTGAACCGGCCGACGCGACTTGATCTCGCGTGGCACACGTCTGAGTCCAACCAGGTCGGCGTGCATGAGTTCGCCGAATGGTGCCAATCTGCAGGCGCGGAGGTGATGCTGGCCATCAATCTCGGCTCGCGCGGACTCGATCACGCGCGCAACTTCGTCGAATACATCAACGGCCCAACCGGCAGCGCGTGGGGCGACTTGCGCAAGGCGCATGGCCGCGCCGAACCGTTCGGCGTCAAGCACTGGTGTCTCGGCAACGAGATGGACGGACCGTGGCAGGTCGGCCACAAGACCGCCGATGAATATGGCCGCCTCGCTAACGAAGTGGCGAAGACGCTGCGCGCCTTCGATCCTTCGGTTGAACTCATCGTCTGCGGCTCGTCAAACGCCGATATGAAGACCTATCCCGAGTGGGAGCGCATCGTCCTCGAGCACACCTATGACGCGGTCGACCACATCTCGCTGCACATGTATTTCGCCAACCGAGCCAAGAACGCCGCCGAATACCTCGCGCTGAACGCCAAGCTCGACGCCTATATCGAAGCTATCGCCTCGACGATCGAATTTGTTCGCGCCAACAAGCGCAGCCGCAAGAGGGTAACGATCTCCTTCGACGAATGGAACGTCTGGTATCATTCTAACGTGCGGGATCGAGAAATCCTTGGCGGCGCCAAAGGCTGGCCGCATGCGCCGCGGTTGCTCGAAGACATCTACAATTTTGAAGACGCGCTCCAGGTCGGATGCATCCTCAACACCTTCATCCGTCGTTCCGACGTGGTCAAGATCGCCTGCATCGCGCAACTGGTGAACGTCATCGCCCCGATCATGACCGAGCCCGGCGGGGCGGCGTGGCGGCAGACGATTTTCTACCCCTATTTCTTCGCCTCCGTTTACGGGCGCGGCGATGCGCTCCAGCTCGGCGTCAAATCGCCGGGTTACGATTCTCAGGTCGCCGACAACGTTCCCTACCTCGACATCGCCGGCGTTCACGATGAGGCGAGCCGCACGCTGACGTTCTTCGCGGTCAACCGGCATGCCAGCGAGTCGCTCGAGGTCGAGCTCGACCTGCAAGGATTCAAGGCCAGAATCGCGGATCACAAGGTGATGACCAACGCCGACCTCGAAGCCGTGAACACCTTAAGCGCGCCTCTCGCTGTTGCTCCAAAGAAGGGGTCGGGCGCGGAGGTCAAGGACGGGCTGCTCACGGCCAGGCTGCCGCCCTATTCCTATCAGATGCTGCGCCTCGCTCTCGCTTAGAATTAAAACCCGAGAACAGTCGCGTTGATCGAGGCTTCGAGCCCCCCGTCGACCGGCAAATTGGCGCCGTTGATCCATCGAGCCGCGTCCGAGCAGAGGAACAGCACCGCAGGCGCGATGTCAGGCGCAAAACCTGGGCGGCCGACCCGCGCGATGTCGTCGTCAACGCGCGGGTCGCCGAAGATCTGCCGAAATTCCTTGAGGATCGGGGTCGCCACCGGGCCGGGGCTCACCGCGTTGACCCGCACTCCGCGGTCCTTGAACAACGGCTGATGCGCCGCCCGCATCGTCCATAAGAGCAGGAGCTCCTTCGACAGCGGATACGCTTCCCAGTCGGGAACCTGATGGGCGGCGAGCAGCTTGGCGAGATCAGGAAATCCGGCCGCGCTCACAAACGACTTGGCGCGCTCGAGACTGGCGCGCCAGCCGTAGCCGGCGATCGAGGCGACGTTGACCACGGCGCCGCCCTCGCGCAGCCGGGGCGCGACGCTTTCAGTCAATTCCCGAAGCCCATAAAAGTTGATCGCGAGGGTTCGGGCGGCGCCGATCATGCCGGAGACGCCGGCGACGTTGCACAAAGCATCAAAGCGCTGCGGCAGCGTCTGGACGATCTCGGCTACGCCTTGGGCAGAGCCGATGTCCGCCTCGATGAAAGCGTCGAGCGGCCGCGTCGGCTCATTGATGTCGACCCCGATGATGTCGGCGCCGAGGATCTGGGCGAGTTCACCGACGCGCGCGCCGATGCCGGACGAAATTCCGGTGATGACGATCGTCTTTCCCAGAAGCATGTCAGCGCCCTCCCGGATCCTGTTTCTTGACGTGCGAGACGCTGATATTTCGAGCGAGCGCCCCTTCCGGGCTGGCGAAGCGGAGGCGGTAGCCGATGGGCAGAAGCCTCAGCGAGGTGCGGTCTTCGACCCAGCCCCAGAAGCCGCGCGGGAAAAGAAGCGCAAAAATAAGCGCGGTCGCGCCGAGGCCGACAAGATACCAGACCCCCATGTCTCCAAACCAGGTCTCGATGGCGAAGAAGATAATTGCGCCGAGAATCGCGCCCTCGAACGTTCCCAATCCCCCGACCAGCGCCATGAAGATCATGTACGCCGTCCATAGCGGACTGAAATAGGCCTTCGGCTGGAAAGTGAGCGCCGTCGCGACCCACAGAGCGCCAGCCAGCGCCGCGCCAATGGCGGCGAGCGTGAACACAAGCCGCTTCGCTCTCATGACCCGCACGCCCACCGATTCCGCCGCCTCCTCATTGTCGCGGATCGCCTGGATCGCCGCGCCGAGCGGGCTGCGCAGCAGGCGGAAGACGATCATGAGCAGGCCCGCCATCGCGCCAAGCGCACACCAATAGGTGAGCGCCCGGCGGCTGTCGTTTGCGTAGGCGTTGAGCTCGATCAGCGACGTGCCAGTTTCGCCACGCACGAGCGTGTCGAGATTAACCAGGAGATGTGCCAGCTCCGACACGACCCACATGCCGATGGCGAATTCGCCACCTTTGAGCCTGAGCATGAGGAGCGAAAGCGGCCAGGACAGGACGCCGACAATGAGCGCGCCTAGGAAGAGCGACGGATAGACGCTCACGCCCAAGTCGGCGAGACGGATCGCGGCATAGGCGCCGAGGCCGAAGAACGCCTGCTGGCCGATCGACACCAGGCCGCAAAATCCGACCAAAGCGTTCCACATCAGCGCCAGGATGACATAGATGAATAGCGTCGTGAGTTTGTCGACAGCGTTGTCGCTGAAGATGGCCGGTCCGACCGCGAGCACGGCGACAATGACGGCAGCCGCGGCGACCGCGATGCGCGACTCGGGCGTCCAACGCTCGACGACGGCGCTGGCGGTCATGAACGCGCGCCCCCTGTGAGCGCAATCCGGACTCGCTGGCCGAAATCGCCGACGAACAGTCGCCCAAAGAGGACGGCGAGGAAGGCCAAGTGGCCGGCGATGAAGAAGCCTTGCGGATTGATGAGCGCGCCGAGACTCTGGGCAACGCCAAGCACAATGCCGCCGACCAACGTGCCCCAGAGCGAGCCCGTCCCGGCGATCACCGACGCCTCGAAGGCGAAGATGAGCTGCGGCGCTCCGGCATAAGGGTCGAAGGTCGCGCGCATGCCCAGAAAAGCGCCGGCGACAGCGACCGTCGCCAATGCGATTGCTGCGGCGATCGCATTGACGCGCCGCGCGTTGACGCCGACGAGTTCGACCGTGTCAGGGTCCTCGGCGGTGGCGCGGATCGCACGCCCCATCAGAGTCCGGTTGAGAAAAGTCTCGATTCCGCCGAGCAGCGCGATCGCAACCGCCATGGTCAGCGCGGCGAGCTTGCCGATCGAAATATCGTCACTGAGCGTCCAGCTGTCATAGGAGAGGTCGCCGATGTAAGACGCAAGCGAGCGGGTGTCGGCGCCGAAACCCTGGAACAACAGATTGTCGAGAATGATCGACAGCCCGAAGGTCGAGAGTACCGGCACAAGCAATCCGCCCCGCGCGCTGCGCTCGAGCACGAGTCCCTGCAGCGCCCAGCCGATCACGGCCATGAGCGGGATCACAACGCCAAGGCCAAGAAACGGCTGAATCCCAAAGCGGTCGGCCAGAACGTAAAGCGCGTAGGCCGCGAGCACCGCGAGACTGCCATGCGCGAGGTTGATGACGCCCATGACGCCGAACATGAACGAAAGGCCGCAGGCGATCAGGGCATAGTAGCCGCCGAGCAGAACGCCCTGAATGATTTGGTTGACGACAATCAAGGCTGCGAAGCCTCGGCGCGCGATGACGTTCTCAGACCGAAATACGCCTCGGTGACTTGCTCTCGACTGAGTGTTCGCGTCGGTCCTTCGACGGCGATCTTGCCTTCGAGCATGCAGATCGTGCGGCTTGCGGTCGACATCGCGCGGTTCAGGTCCTGCTCGACCAGGAGCATGGCGACGCCGGACGATTTCAGCGCCTCGAACCGAACGTAAAGGCGATCAACGACCAAAGGCGACAGGCCCAGCGAAACCTCGTCGAGCAACAATAGCTCCGGGTTCATCATCAACGCGCGCCCGATCGCCGTTGCTTGCTGCTCGCCGCCAGACAATGTGCCGGCGAGATTGCGGCGCCGCTCCTTAAGGTTGGGAAAGGCCTCCATGACGGCGTCGAGCGTCCATGTTCCCGTTCGGCCGGCTGAGCGCGCGAGCAGGAGATTCTCTTCCACCGTGAGCCGGGTGAACAATCGCCGGCCTTCGGGAACCAGCGCCAGGCCCAGCGCGGCGCGCGCGTGAGAGGTCGTCGCGCTGATATCCTCGCCCAGGAAGGTGATGCGACCCGCCGCAATTCGGTGCACGCCGGCGATGGCGCGCAGAAGCGTGGTCTTGCCGGCGCCGTTCGCGCCGACGAGCGCAACCGTTTCCGCTTTTTCAATGGTGAGACTGACGCCGCGCACCGCCTTAAGCTGCCCATAGCCGGCTTCGAGCCCTTCAACTGAAAGAAGGGTCACACGACGCCTCCGCCGAGATAAGCCTCGATCACGCGCGGATCGGCCATCACGCTTTGCGGCGGTCCGTCGGCGATGATGCGTCCCGCGTCCATGCACACCAGGCGCTCAACCACCTTAAGGAGGATGTGAACGATGTGCTCGATCCAGACGATCGCGATCCCGCGGGCTTTCAATTCGAGGATGATGTCGACAAGCTCGTGCGCCTCGGCGTCCGTCAATCCGCCGCCGATCTCATCCAAGAGCAGCACGGCTGGGTCGGTCGCGAGCGCGCGGGCGAGCTCCAGCCGCTTTCGATCGATGAGTCCGAGCGTCTCCGCGCGCCGGTTGGCGACAGAAGTCATGCCGGTCAGCGCAAGTGATTCGATTGCCGCCTCATAGGCGCGTTCGCGCTCCAACCCGCCACCATGCGCGGCGGCGGTGAAGACATTCTCGAACGCAGTCATGCCGCTGAAGGGTCTTGGAATCTGGTGCGTGCGCGCGAGCCCGCGCCGGCATCGCTCCGCCGTCGATGTCAGAGTGACATCCTCGCCGAGAAAGCGCACCCGTCCGCTGGTTGGCGCATGCGCGCCGACCAGCAGGCTGAGCAAGGTCGTCTTTCCGGCGCCATTCGGCCCGACGACGCCCACCGCCTCCCCGGCGCTGAGCGAAAAGTCGATCCCGTCGAGCACCACGAGGGCGCCGAAGCTTTTCGTCAGGCCTTCCCCCTCAAGCAGGAGACCATCGCGTCGCGCGCCGGGCATTCCGTGCACCTGCCGCGATCACCTGTTGAGCGGCCTGAGTTTCGCCTGGATGGGAACATTCGGGTCGGTAGCGTTCTCTGTCACTGGAAATTCGAGCGGGAACCTCGACCCGGCCGGCGCCTTCACCCATTGCGTGCCGATGATCGGCCCCGGGGAGACGTTGGGCACCGGACCTTTGTTGAAGTCGATCGGGCCATCGATTGTGACCGTCTTCAAAGTGGACATCGCCTTGGCGACCGCCGCCTTGTTCGACGGATCGCCGCTCGCGGTCAGCGCCGCCGCGCCGGCGTCGAACAGCGCCAGCGTCGCGCCCAGCTGCTGCGTCCACATTTTGCCGGAAGCCTTCTCGTAGCCGTCTGCAAGCTCGTCGCCGCTGATTCCCGTAAGCGATGATTTATAAGGGAAGGCCTTGTGCCAGTAAGCTGCGCTCGCAAGGTTATAGCCAAGATTGCCGAGCGACGTCACTTCGGAGGGGAAGAGCCCAGTCTTGGCGATCTGGGCGATCTTGACCATCTTGGTGTAGCCCTGCTGGGCCGCCTGGCGCCAGAACGCCGCGAAGTCGGGCGGGATCGGAAACGTGTTGAAGATCTCGCATTTCTCCGCCTTGAACTTCGCGATCTGGGCTGAATAGTCGGTCGTGCCGTCTTCATAGGGGCCTGGATCGATGATGGTGAAACCGGCCTTTTCGAGAGCTGGCGCCAGATTCTCGCGGATCGCGTTGCCGTCGGCGTCATTGGGATAGAGCACGCCGACTTTCTTGTTGGTCTCGAGCAGGTTCCATTGCGAGACATAGGCCTTGAAGAACTCGCCGCCGCCGAAGCCGAAATGATAGGTCCACTTGAACGGTGAGGGCTGGCCGGGCTTGGCGCCGCGCCCGAAATACCAGGCTTCCCAAGGCATGACCGTCGACATGCAGGGGACGCCCGCCGCCTCGCACGCGTCGGCGACCGGGTTGATCGTCTCGGGGGTCGAGATGACCAGCATCATGTCGATCTTGTCAGAATTGATCAGCGTCTTCGCCAGTTGGCCGGCGCGCGAAGGATCGGACTGGGTGTCGCGGTCGAGGATATCGACGCCATAGGTCTTGTCGCCGATCTTCAGTCCTGAGGCCAGCGATTTCCGGGCGAGTTCGAGAATATAGCCGTCGGTCTCGCCGAACCCGCCAAGCTTGCCTGTGCGCGGGCTGATGAAGCCGACCTTCAGCGTCGTCTCGGGGCCTGCGGCCAAAGCGCCATACGGGCGGGCGGCCGCCGCGACGCCTGCGGCGCCTGCCGACACAATCAGTCCGCGCCGCGATATCGGCTGGCCTCTGAGCCTTGCGACGGTAGATCTCACGTTCATCCGCTTCCTCCTGTCGGCGCCCTCTGGCGCCCTAGTATGTTCCCTGTCTTCTTGGCCCCGAGACCTACAATGCGCGCGGCCAGCCTGCAAATAGGCATGATTTGACGCCGAGGCGCGAGGGCCCGGTCGTCGCGGCCGCGATGGAGACCTCGCTCACCGACTAGACTTGGTCGGGTACCCAGGCGCGCCGGTCGGTTGACGAACGCGCTCACGGAAGGTCAGTCTCCGACGATTGCAAAGCCAAGGAGGCCTGAATGTTCGCGCGCGGGCGTTGGAGCCGCTACGCAATTGTCGCGGCGCTCGCGTTCGGCGCGCTCCACGCCGTTCCCGTCTCGGCAGCTGCTGGCCGCGCCACTTGCTCCGCAGGCGCGGGACCCCGCTCCCCGGTTCCGGTTCCGAGGAACCTCGAGGCCGATGTCGCTAGGACATTTGGCCTCCGCGTCGACGTTGTGCGTGGCGGCGCCTTCGTGCGCTGCTCCGGAACCAAGCTTCTGGCCTGCGCGGTTGGCGCCAACTTGAACTGCGGCAAGGCGAACACGCGCCGGTCGCTGCCTGGCGCGAGCGAATTTTGTCGCGCCAATCCCGACGCGGACAACATCCCGATGGCCACGACCGGTCACGACACGATCTACGCATGGCGTTGCGCCGGCCGACGCGCGGTTGCTGCGAACGCGGTCGCCGCGGTGGATCCCGACGGCTACGACGCCGGCAACTGGAGGGACGTCGATCATTAAGCCTGCGGTGGTGCGGCTTAGAACAGGGACACGCTGCGACTTCAGTTCCGCCAAGACCTCGGCGATGGCGAGCCCAAGCGATTGTCCCGTTCAATACATGTTGTTTTCATTCCTTTCATTTGCTGACTATAGTGGCTCAAGCATTTAGCTAAGAGCCGTCGTGCCGTCTGTGCGGGGTAAGATTCGCGTTATCGCCAGCCGTGCGCGATGCTGCCGCGGCCAACAGTCGGAGGAATTGTCAGATGCCTTCAATGCTACGCTCGTCGCTAACGCTCGCCTTGACGGTCGTTGGCTTGGCAAGCGCGGCGCCTGTCGCGGCTGAGACGACGATCAATGCGCTCTTCATGGCTCAAGCCGCCTATAGCGAGGCGGACGTCAGGGCCATGACGGCGGGATTCGAAAAGGCCAATCCTGGCGTCACGGTCAATCTCGAATTCGTTCCCTACGAGGGCCTGCGCGACAAAACGTTGCTCGCGCAAGGCTCGGGCGGCTATGACGTCGTGCTGTTCGACGTGATCTGGCCGGCCGAATTCGCCACCAACCACGTGCTCATGGACGTGACCGATCGTGTCACGCCTGAAATGAATAAGGGGATCTTCCCCGGAGCGTGGACCACAGTCGACTATCAGGGCCGCAGATACGGTCTGCCGTGGATCCTCGACACCAAATATCTCTTCTACAATAAGGATATCTTGGCGAAGGCCGGAATTTCCGCGCCTCCCAAGACTTGGGACGAACTTGTCCAGGACGCCAAGATGATCAAGGAGAAGGGCATCCTCGAACAACCGATCGTCTGGAGCTGGGCGCAGGCGGAGGCGGCGGTTTGCGACTACGCCACTCTGGTCGACGCCTACGGCGGCAAGTTCCTCGACGACCATGGCAAGCCGTCGTTCCAGACCGGCGGCGGCCTCAAGGCGCTGCAATACATGGCTCAGACAGTCAAAGACGGCATAACCAATCCTAATTCCAAGGAATTCCTGGAAGAGGATGTGCGCAAGGTCTTCCAGAATGGCGAGGCCGCCTTCGCGCTCAACTGGACCTATATGTACAACCAAGCGAATGATCCCAAGGAAAGCAAAGTCGCCGGCAAAGTGGGTGTTGCGCCTGCGCCCGGCGTCGAGGGCGTCAGCACGGCTTCCGCGGTGAACGGCTCGATGGGACTGGGCATCACGACGACCAGCAAGCACCCGGAGGAGGCTTGGAAATACTCGTCTATATGACCTCGCAGCCGGTGCAGAACGCATATGCGAAGCTTAGTCTTCCGGTCTGGGCGTCGTCGTACGATGACGCGGCGGTCACGAAGGGACAGGAGGAACTGATCGCGGCAGCCAAGGTCAGCCTGCCGCTGATGTTCCCCCGGCCCACGACGCCGCACTACCAGGAGCTTTCCAACGCGCTGCAGGTCGCCATCCAGCAGGCGGTGCTCGGGACGGAAAGCCCCGAAAGTGCGCTCAAGGCCGCGGCGGACAAATCGGGGCAGTGACCGACTGGCCGGGCGGGCGCCTCGTGGGCCGCCGGCCTCTCTTGAGCCGGCGCCATCGCCAAATCATCTTGAGCAGCTGTAGCTTGCCGGATCGTCCTCAGATGTGCGGCATTGCTGCGCGCGTGAAGGTGTCAGGGAGCATCATCTCGAGTGAGCAGTCGCTGGACATTGCTGCGCGCCTGGCTGCTGATGCTGCCCCTGCTGGCCGTGATGATCGCGGTTGTCGGCTGGCCCCTGGCCGACACTGTCCGTCTCAGCTTCACCGACGCTCGCCTGATCGGCACGCCAGGCCAGTTCGTCGGGTTTGACAATTATCAGAAGGCGATTACCGGCCTCCCCTTCCGCGCCGCGCTGATCACGACTGCAATCTTCGCGCTGGCGTCGGTCGGCATCGAGTTGGTTCTTGGCGTCCTGGCCGCGCTCCTGCTTGACCAGGAATTTCGCGGGCGAACCCTGTTGCGGGCTTTGATGATCCTGCCCTGGGCGCTGCCGACCATCGTCAACGCCACGCTTTGGCGGCTCATCTACAATCCTGAATACGGCGCGCTCAATGCGCTTCTGACCCAACTGGGCGTTCTGAGCTCTTATCGGTCGTGGCTCGGTGAGCCGTCGTCCGCCATGGCTTCACTGATCGTCGCCGACGCGTGGAAGAACTTCCCCCTCGTCGCGCTCATCGGGCTGGCCGCGCTCCAGGCGGTGCCGAAGGACATCAAGGCTGCGGCGGTGGTTGACGGCGCGGGCGCCTTCGCGCGGTTCCGATTCGTCCTTTGGCCGTATCTCGCCGGCCCCTTGATGGTCGCCCTGGTCTTGCGCACAATCGAGGCGTTCAAGGTCTTTGACATCATCTGGGTGATGACCCGGGGCGGACCGGCCAACACCACGCGCAGCCTTTCGATCCTCGTTTATCAGGAAGCCTTCTCATTCCAGCGCGCTGGATCAGGCGCTTCGCTCGCGCTGATCGTGACGCTGATCATCACGATGCTCGCCGCCTTCTACATCGCCGCCATCCGTCGCAGCGCCATGGCGGCCTGATCGATGGAGCGCCGCAGCCCTCTTGCCGCGTTTCTCGTTCATTGCGCAGCATTTCTCCTTGGCGTGTTCATTCTCGCGCCTCTCGTCTGGCTGTTTGTCATGAGCATCTCCTCGCCACAGGACCTCACGCGCCAAACCCTTGCATTGGTGGCCACAGACCATCGACTTCTCGCGCTACCGGACGCTCGTCGCTGTTGCCGCCAATAGCACCGGGCCAGGCTTTTCTCGCGTCCTTGCGGAATTCGCTGACCGTCGCGGCGCTCGCGACGATCGCCGGGCTGCTTGTCGCTATTCCCGCCGGTTGGGCGGTCTCGCGCAACGTCAAAGATTGGCTGGTCGCTCTATGCGGTGATCGCGACTTACATGCTGCCTCCCGTCGCGCTTGCCGTGCCGCTTTATCGTGGGCTCGCCGCGGCTGGCCTGCTCAACACCGTCCACGGGCTGGCGCTCGTCTATCTGACGATCCTTGCGCCATTCACCACCTGGCTCCTCAAGTCCGGCTTCGATTCCATTCCGCGCGAAATCGAAAGCGCGGCGATGATTGACGGGGCGCGACTCGATCAGATCATCCGTCTCATCATGCTGCCGCTGGCTGCGCCCGTTGTCGCGACCACCGCGCTCTTCGCCTTCCTCCTGGCGTGGGATGAGTTCTTCTATGCTTTGCTGTTCACCTCGGATCAGAGAGCCAAGACTCTCACCGTCGCCATCGCTGACCTCGCCGGCGGGCGCATCGCCGACTACGGGCTGATCGCCGCCGCTGGGGTCATGGCCGCGCTGCCGCCCGTTCTTATTGGCCTTGTCATGCAACGCGCTCTGGTTTCCGGCCTGACACAGGGTGGAGTGAAGGGATGAGAGATCAAGGCCGCGCGCCCAGAGGGAGTGGTCTCACTCGAACCGTCCTCCAAACCTACGCAGGCGCCGACCGACATTCGGAGCAATTGCGTGAGCGCTCTGGTCATCGAGGGAGTGAGCAAGCGCTTCGAGGGAGTCGAAGTCCTCAAGGGCGTCGACCTTTCGCTTGCGCACGGCGAATTCCTCGTCTTGCTGGGACCGTCGGGCTGCGGGAAGTCGACCCTCCTCAATATCATTGCGGGCCTTCTCGAGCCGACCAGCGGCGACGTGCGCATTGGTGATCGTTCGGTGATCGGCGTTCATCCGAAGGACCGGGACATCGCCATGGTTTTCCAGTCATATGCGCTCTACCCGAACATGACGGTCGAGCGAAACATCGGGTTCGGGCTCGAGATGCGCCGCGTGCCGGTCAACGAGCGGCGCGAAGCGGTGCACAAAGCTGCCGCCATTCTGCAGATCGAGCCGCTGCTCGCTCGCCGCCCAGCCGAGCTTTCCGGTGGGCAACGTCAGCGGGTCGCCATCGGTCGAGCGCTGGTGCGCAAGCCCGCGGTATTTCTGTTCGACGAGCCTTTGTCGAACCTCGATGCGAAGTTGCGCATGGAAATGCGCAGCGAACTGCGCCGGTTGCACGACGTGCTTGGCGCGACAGTCGTCTATGTGACTCACGACCAGATTGAGGCGATGACGTTGGCGACCCGCATTGCGGTGATGAACCATGGCCGCATCGAACAGATCGGCACGCCCAGCGAGATCTACGATCGCCCGGCCAATCTCTATGTCGCGGGTTTTGTCGGTTCGCCAGCGATGAATGTGCTCACCGCCACTCTGCACCGAGACGCGACCGCGCTTGACCGCAAGACTGGCGACGAGCGGGCAAACGATCGAATTGTCGGGCGATCACGTGAAAGGCGTCGTGCCTGACGGCGCCAAGGTGATCCTCGGAATCCGGCCCGAGGCGGTGCGCCTGGCGGCGGAAACCGACCCGCGCGCGATCAGGGCCAAGATTGTGGATGTGGAATTGACCGGCGCCGACAAGCTCGTATTTGCGCGCATCGGCGATACTGAGTTCACGGGGCGGCTTGCCCCACATGCCGAGATTGCATCTGGGGAGGTCCGGTCCTTCGTCTTCGATACTGCGGGCGTGAGTTTTTTCGAGCCGGAAAATGGCAATCGCCTTTGATGAGGCGAGCGGGGAGCCAATGCGCGCGCCAGCTGGTGGGTCCTGCTCATGAAGCACGTGCTTGACCTAGGTCAAATGCTAACGGCGCACGCGCGTCTGTTTCCGCAACGGATCGGCGCGCGCGACCTCGAACGCAGCATGACATTCCACCAGTGGAACTCGCGCGCCTGCCAACTCGGCAACGCTCTTCTCGGGCTGGGGCTGGCCAAGGGCGATCGCGTGGCGATCTTGGCTTACAACACGTTGGAATGGGTTGAGATTTACGCCGCCGCAGCCAAGGCTGGCCTAGTCGCCGTCCCGCTCAACTTCCGCCTGGTCGGCAAGGAGATCCGCTACATCGTGGATGACGCCGAGGCCGCGGCTATCATCGTGCAGGACCAGCTTGTCGGAGCCTTGGAGGAAGTTGGACCAGAGCTTTCGGTGCAGCCCTCGCGCCGAATCTGGTTTGGAAAAGGTCAATGCCCGGCCGGGTTTGTCGCCTACGAGGAAGTGATGAGCGTCGCGTGCGACACTGAGCCAGACGGTGCGGTGGCGCCGGAAGACCCATGGACGCTGATGTACACGTCGGGAACGGCTGGCGCCCCTAAGGGCGCAATACGAAATCATCGAGGCGGCGCCATGCTGTCTCTCATCACCGAGATCGAACTCGGCCTGCACCGCAACGACGGCTCGCTGCTCGTCATGCCGATGTGCCACGCCAACTCGCTCTACTTCTTCGCCGCCTTCGCCTATTGCGGGGCGACCACCACCGTGTATAGCCGCAAGAGCTTCGATCCGGAGCACTGCGCGCGTGTTCTTGGCGCAGGCGTCGCCACCTTCACTTCGTTGGTGCCCACACACTATGCGATGATGTTGGCGCTCCCCCACGCGACGCGCGCGCAGCTCAATCTAGGCGGGGTCGCCAAGCTCATGATCTCTTCAGCCCCCGCGCGACCGGACGCCAAGCGCGCCATCATGGAGATGTTCCCGAACGCAGGCCTCTTTGAACTCTACGGTTCGACCGAGACCGGCTGGGTCACAATGCTCCATCCGCACGAGCAGTTCGACAAGATCGGTTCGGTCGGACGCGAATGCGTAGGTTCGGCTCCGATCAAGCTTCTCGATCCGAATGGCGACGAAGTTCCCAATGGCGAGATCGGCGAGCTTTACGCCAGCAATCCTTACATTTTTGACGGCTATTGGAAGCTGCCGAAAAAAACGCGCGAGGCGTTCCGCGGCGATTATTGTACGGTCGGCGACATGGCGCGCCGCGACGCCGACGGCTTCATTCATCTCGTCGATCGCAAGAGCAATATGATCATCACTGGGGGTGAGAACGTGTACCCGTCCGACGTCGAGTCGGTGATCAGCCGCCACCCGTCGGTTCATGACGTAGTGGTTGTCGGTCTGCCGGACGACAAATGGGGCGAACGGGTCCATGCGGTGATCGTCTTGCGTGAAGGGGCTCCGCAGGATGAATCCAGCCTGCACCAATGGTGCAAGACGCGCATCGCCGGCTACAAGCGTCCGCGCTCCTTCTCGTTCATGCGCGACGAGGAGATGCCCCGCACCGCGACGGGAAAGAACCTGCATCGCAAGCTGAAGGCTATGATCTTAGGCTGAAAGCCGCCTGTCGTCATGAGAACCAACATTGGAGGCCGAGATGGCGACAAGCGCCGAAGATCTCAATGCCGATCATAGTTCCTGCGCGGCGTGGATCGCGCGTTTTGTGAAGGCGCGAGGCGTCGATCGCATTTTCGGCCTGCAGGGCGGGCACATCCAGCCGATCTGGGATCACGTCGCGCAGCTTGGCGTCCGCATCATCGGCGTTCGCCACGAGGCCGCGGCGGTCCATATGGCGCACGCCCACGCTGAGCTTACGGGCGAGCTCGGCGTCGCTATGGTGACGGCCGGCCCGGGCGTCACCAACACGGTCACGGCGGTCGCCAACGCCTCGCTCGCCCGGGCGCCGGTTCTGCTGATCGGCGGCTGCACCTCGCGCGCGCAGGCCAACATGGGCCCGCTGCAGGACATTCCCCACGTCGACATCCTGCGCCCCGTGACGCGGCAGTCGCGCACGCTTCGCGTCCCCGATCAGGTGATCCGCGAGTTCGACGAGGGCGTGGCCCGCGCGTTTGGGGATCTTGGCGAACCAGGTCCCGTCTACCTCGAGATCCCGACCGACGTCTTGCGCACGCATGTTGCGGCGAACCTCGTCCTTGAGGAGTGGATGGCGCGGAAGAAGCTGCGCGCCGTTCCTCCCAACTCAGCGGTCGTGGCGGAGGCGGTCGAGGCCCTCTGGTCAGCGAAGCGGCCGCTCGTCGTCACCGGCCGCGGCGCTCGCGACGCAGGGCCGGAAATCATCCGGCTCCTCGACGTGGTCGGTGCCGTCTATCTCGATACGCAGGAGAGCCGCGGCCTCGTGCCGGCAGATCATCCAGCGGTCGTCGGCGCCATGCGGGCCGCGGCGATGACCGAAGCTGATGCGGTATTCGTGATCGGACGCAAGCTTGACTATCAGGTCGGCTACGGCTCGCCCGCGGTATTCCCAAACGCCAAGTTCATCCGTCTCGCCGACACGCCCGGCGAACTCATCGACAATCGCCGTGGCGAACCGGAAATCTTCGCGACCCCGGCCCTCGCGCTCGACGCCATGGTGGCGGCGGCTGGCAATCGCAAGTCGGCCGTCGACAGGGCCTGGACGGAAGGGCTGCAGAAACGCCACCGCGAGCGCAGCGCCAAGGCTGGACTGGGTTACACGACAGGGTCAGATGGCGGGGTCGATCCGCGGGCCATCTTTCAAGCCCTGCGCGGCAGGACCGAGCCAGACTACATCGCCATCGCCGACGGGGGAGACCTCCTCAGTTTCGCCCGCATTGGCCTCGAGGCTGGCGCCTATATGGACGCCGGCGCCTTCGGCTGCCTTGGCGTCGGAACGCCTTACGCCGTCGCTGCGTCGCTCGCCTATCCCGGCCGACAGGTGGTGTGCGTCACGGGCGACGGAGCCTTTGGGATCAACGCCATGGAAATCGATACGGCGGTTCGCCACGGCGCAAAGATCGTCGTCATCGTGTCCAACAACGCGGCATGGAACATCGAGCGCCTCGATCAGGAGACAAACTATGGCGGCCGGGTGGTGGGCACGCTGCTTGCTCATTCCGACTATGCGGCGATGGCGCGGGCTTTCGGAGCCCATGGCGAGCGCGTGGAGAAGCCGGAGGACCTTCCCGGCGCTATCGAGCGGGCGCTCGCCAACGCTCCCGCTTTGGTCGATGTGGTGACGTCACAGACGGTCGTTTCCTCGGACGCGACGAAGGGGCTGGGCTTCGTCCCCGAGTTCCAGCCGCTGACCGTCTGGGACGATCTCGAGCGCAAGCGCCGAGGTCTGGCGTAAGGTTGGTTCGGGGTCGTGGCGAGCGCCTCTTCGTCCCGTTCCGCCGTCAACCTGTATGGGGGATGACTTGTAATCAAAATTGACTAAGGCCAATCACTGATGACGAACAAGCTTCATCGCCGCATCCCTTTTTTACGTCGTCTCTATGCACAGCGCGACAACGCACGGGCAGAGCGAGACAGCGTGTACGAGCAGAGCGAGATGCTTTTGCGTAAACTCTTCTTGAGAATGATCAACACGAAGTAGAACTTGGTGCCGAAGTCGATCGCTACAAGGCGGAGGGAGATAGTCTACTCAAAAAACTCAACAATCCAACTTGGTATTTCACAGAAGTTTCGCATCGACAGTATCGAGGGCTCGGCTGCCGAGAGGAACGGGCTGATCCGCCTCGAATAAGAGGCGTTGCCTAGGCGTTTCGTCCCGGGCTTTGATGGCGCATTCTTATCGAGTGATTCGAAGGATGCGCTATGGGACAAGTTCTACACGGAAGCGCCACAACGACAGAGGCGGTCCGTCGAGCGATACAACATAGTCAAGCGAGCCTGAGGGCGCTGGCCAAGCGCGACGGCGTCAACCCGAAGACGGTCGCCAAGTGGAAAGCGCGGTCCTCCGTTTCCGACCTGCCGACAGGACCCAAGCAGCCCGATCGACAGTCCTGTCAGCCGAGGAAGAGGCCGTCGTCGTTGCCTTCCGAAGGCATACTTTGCTGCCGCTCGACGACAGCCTGTACGCTCTGCAGCCCACCATCGCGCATCTGACGCGCTCGTCCCTTCACCGGTGTCTGCAACGCAACGGGATCTCCCGGTTGCCGCAGGTCGAAGGCGAAGCCTCCGCCAAACGCAAATTCAAGGCCTATCCAATCGGCTATTTTCATATCGACCTCGCCGAGGTTCGAACCGCGCAAGGCAAGCTCTACCTGCTCGTCGCCATCGACCGAACGTCGAAGTTCGCCTTCGTCGAGATGCACGGGAAGGTGGCTCGCCGCACCGCGGGGGACTTCCTGCGCCGCCTGATCGCCGCCGTCCCTTACAAGGTCCATACCGTCCTCACCGACAACGGAACCCACTTCACCACGCCAGGCAATACGAGTTCGGCGGCGCCGGACATCAAGGCCGCCCTGGAGGCTGGAGAGCCCGTTTGGGCGCACGCCTTCGAATACGCCTGCGCCCAGAACGACATCGATCACCGGCTGACAAAGCCCAAGCATCCATGGACCAATGGGCAAGTCGAAAGAATGAACCGCACGATCAAGGACGCGACTGTCAAACGCTACTTCTACGACACCCACGACCAGCTGCGAGCCCACCTGCAAAACTTCGTCGACGCCTACAACTTCGCCAGGCGACTCAAAACCCTCAGGGGCCTCACCCCATACGAATTCATCTGCAAAGCCTGGACCTCAGAGCCGCACAGATTCAAAATCAGCCCGCTCCAGCAAATGCCGGGACTAAACAGCTAGGAAGCAGACAGAAGGCGCCGAACCGAATGGCCGCAGCATCAGATACTCCTGTCCGGCCTCCCTCGATGACGCGGGGCGGTCTGCCTGTTGGATATCGAGGACGGGTCCAATGCCGCCGGCGCCAGCTTCCGGAAGCATGCGAGCGCGGTGCGTCGACAAGGCAATAGCCACACAGTCATGATTCAGCCCTCGTTTGCTGTTTCAGGAGACGGGATCGCGGCCTTAGGCCATCTCGTCCTCCATGCCTGCCGCCGAGGATAACACTGTGGGAGTGGGCTAGCCCAATGTGCAATGGTCGCTTGCACCTTACTATCTGCACGCCCGAACTCGGATGAAAGCACAAGATCTCTAACACTTTGGTTTCGGGTCGCCTACGTTTGGCGCGGGTGAGGCGACTGGGCGTAGCGCTTCGATCGCCGAGATTGCCGCGTTGCAGTTGCCCGTCAAAAGACGGGCGTGTTTCCACGCCCACGGCTCTTCGCAATGAAAGCTCACTTTGATCGCAACGACTCTTATTCTGGGGGAAAGAATTCAATTTGACGGCGCCGAACCCATTTGTCTCATCGACGTTAGCACCAGAATGGCAAACGCACAGGCTCTTCCGCTAAATAGTACCCGTTGCGCCTCTCGTCCTTGAACGCTGGCGCGTGATTGATTGCTATGGTGCCGGCGATCTCGGGCGCATGTGCGCAAAGATCGCTCACAGCTACGCCGTCGCCGCAGCCGGCGAGACTTTCGAGCCCCTACTCATAGCGCTTGTCGATCACGTGAGTACGATGGGATCAAACGGCTATGCAGGATCGACTGGATGATATTGTCATCTCCGCCACGAAAGGACATACGGGAGCCACCGGTTTGGCGTCGGCCCATGCGCGAGTTTGCGAGAGCGCCGTTGATGGGCGTCCAATAGGCTGCGGAATACGGAGCCAATGCGAGGAAGGAAACGTGCGATGCCTGCCGCCGGTGCAGATGATCTCGCCAACGTTTGTGTGGAGCTGCAGGACACAGTCGCCATTGTCCATCTCGCGCGGCCAGCCAAGCGCAATGCGCTGAACGACGAGACCGTCCTTGCGCTCGAGCGGTGGTTCAGTCAGCCTCCGGAACAGGTCAAGGCCGTTGTGCTTGCCGGCGATGGGGACCATTTCTGTGCAGGCCTCGATCTCTCCGAACTGAAGGAGCGCAACGTCGCAGAAGGCATGCTGCATTCGCGCTCCTGGCACAAGGCCTTCGAGCGGATCGAGTTCGGCGCGCTGCCGGTCGTCGCGGTGCTGCATGGCGCGGTTGTCGGCGGTGGCCTCGAACTGGCGGCCGCCGCGCATATCCGTGTCGCGGAAGCATCGACCTTCTACGCGCTCCCGGAAGGCAGCCGCGGCATTTATGTTGGCGGCGGCGCGTCGGTGCGCGTGCCTAAGCTCATCGGTGTCGCACGCATGATGGACGTGATGCTCACCGGGCGCACCTATGGCGCAGACGAAGGTTTTGCGATTGGCCTTTCGCAATATGTCGCGCCGAACGGCGAAGGACTGCAGAAGGGCGTCGAACTCGCGAAGCGGATAGCCGGCAACGCGCCGCTCACCAATTTCGCGCTGATGCACGTGCTGCCGCGAATCGCCGAAAGCGCGCCGGCGGTGGGGTATCTGCTCGAGGCGCTGATGGCCGGCGTCGCGCAAGGTGATCCCGCCGCCAAGGCGCGGCTCAGCGAATTCCTTGAAGGGCGCGCGGCCAAAGTGCAGCACCGCTGACGGCCAGTCGGAGATGGACACCGCCGCGACCCTCGCGCTGCTCCTCAACCGCCTGATCGACGGGGCGGTCGGCCGACCGGATCATGAAACGACCTCGGCGATTCTCGCCGAGGCGTCGTGTTTCGGCGAGCGCCATCTCGCACGGCTCGCGGCCATGTCGGACAGACAAGGCCGCCGGATGGCCGTGGGACGCGTCAAGATGGAGGACCGCTGTCGGCACGACGACCTCGCCCGTTCGACGCGGTCTTCACCGGTTAGGATTTGCCCATGACCACTCCCATCACGCGCGTCGCGATCGCCGGCGCCGGCGTCATCGGCGCGAGCTGGGCGACCGCTTTTCTCGCGCGCGGCATGGAGGTCGTCGCGAGCGATCCGGCGCCAGGCGCGGAAGAGGCGCTCCGCAAGACCATCGAGGCGCAATGGCCGGCGATGCAGCAGATCGGCCTGTCGGCCGCCGCGTCGATGGAGCGCCTGCGGTTCGTCGCCTCACCGGAAGACGCGGTCGCCGACGCCGGCTTCGTGCAGGAGAATGGCCCCGAGCGGCTCGACATCAAGCGGGATCTCTTCCGCCGCTTCGACGAGGCCGCGCCACCCGATGCGTTGCTGGCCACGAGCACGTCGACGATCAAGATCAGCGAGTTCCAAGACGCATGCACGCGCCACCCGGAGCGCGTCGTTCTCGGCCACCCGTTCAACCCGCCGCACCTCATTCCGCTGGTCGAGGTGGGCGGCGGCAACCTGACCGCGCTGGACGCGATCGAGCGAGCGTTGAGCTTCTATCGCGCGATGGGCAAGCACCCGATCCATCTGCGCCGAGAGATCAAGGGCCATGTCGCCAACCGCCTGCAGGCGGCGCTGCGGCAGGAGGCGTTCAACCTCGTAAAGGCCGGGGTTGCCAGTGTCGCTGACGTCGACGCCGCGATCGCGCATGGGCCGGGGTTGCGCTGGTCGCTGCTTGGCCCGTTCATGAACCTCCATCTCTCGGGCGGCATGGGCGGCGTAGGCGCGCTGTTCGGCAAGCCGCTGTGGCAGGCGACCGAGGGCATGTGGCGTGACCTCGGCAGCGTGACAGTCGACGCCGATCTCGGCGCGCGCGTCGTCGCCGGCGTGAGCGACGAGCTTGGGGAGCGCGACCTCGCCGAGCTCATCCGTCAGCGCGACGAAGCGCTCGTGAAGCTGCTCAAGCTGAAAAACGAGCAAAGCGCGCTGCCGTAAGCGAGGATGAAGATGATCCGTTGTCCGTCCTCTCGTCCTTCGCGCCCGCAGATCCGTATTCGCGCGATCTCGGCTCGGCATAGTGACGACCTCCGACGGCCCGAACTAAGGGACGCGAGCTATGCCAGGCTTTGTCTCGCATGATGTCGTCCGCGACGACCGCCCGGACGGCGCAATCCTGCTGCGAACGCGCGTGCCGCTCGGCCCCGTGGCGCGGAACACTGGCGCGTGGCTGCATCGCTGGGCCAAGGACGCGCCCGACCGCGTCCTTCTGGCGGAGCGCTCGGGCCAGGGCTGGCGCGAGTTGCACTACGCCGACGCGCTTCAGCAGGTCCGATCTCTGGCGTCGGCTCTGCTCGGCCGCGGACTCGGACCGGAAACGCCGATCGTCATCATCTCCGGCAACGGCATCGACCACGGCCTTTTAGCGCTTGCCGCGCAGTATGTGGGCGTTCCGATCGTTCCGCTCGCGGAACAATACTCGCTCGTGCCGGACGCCTATCCGCGGCTGCAATACGCGATCGAGACGGTGCGCCCCAAAATGCTCTTTGCGGACGACGGCGCGGCTTACGGCGCGGCGCTGGCGCTGCCGTTCCTCGACGGCGTCGAAGAGGTCGTCGCGCGCAACGCGCCGGGCGGCGCGACTGCGTTCGCCGACCTGCTGCACGGCGACGCGAGCGCTGATGTCGACGCCGCCCATGCGAAGGTTGGCCCGGACGCCCTGGCGAAGATCATCTTCACTTCGGGATCGACCGCGAACCCGAAGGGAGTGCTCACAACGCACGGGATGCTGTGCGTCAACCAGGCGCAGATCGTCGCCGCGATGCCTGTCGTGGCGGCGCGTCCGCCGAAGATGCTCGACTGGCTGCCGTGGAGTCACGTCTTTGGCGGCAACCACAATTTCAATCTCATGCTTGCCAACGGCGGCAGCCTCTACCTCGACGAGGGCAAGCCGACGAAAGCGGGATTTGCGGCGTCCGTCCGCAACATCCGCGAGCACGCCGGAAACCTGGCCTTCAATGTGCCGATCGGTTTTGCGCAGCTCGTCGCCGCTATGGAGAAGGACGAGGGGCTGAAGCGCGCCTATCTCGGCGATTGCGATCTGATCTTCTATGCGGCGGCGTCGGTCACGCCGGAGATCTGGTCCGCGCTCGCGAAGTTCGCGGCAGAGGTTCGCGGCGAGACGCCGCTGATGTTCTCGGGATGGGGCTTGTCGGAAAGTTCGCCCTCCGCGACGCAGACGCATCAGCCCGTCGACCGGCCGGGCAACATCGGCGTGCCTTTGCCGGAGATTACGCTGAAGCTGATCCCCGATGAGGACGGACGCTTCGAGTTGCGTCTCAAGGGACCGAACGTCCTCAAGGGTTACTATCGCGACCCGGAGAAATCGAAGGAGGCGTTCGATGACGAAGGTTTCCTTATCACCAAGGACGCCGTGAAGTTCGTCGATCCGAACGATGCGAATGCGGGGCTGAGCTTCGACGGCCGCATCGCCGAAGATTTCAAGTTGATGAGCGGGACGTGGGTGCGCGCCACCATGATCCGGCTCGAGGCGCTCAAGCATTTTGCGGACATCGCGTTCGACGTCGTCGTCACCGGCCACGACCGCAGCGAGATCGGGCTCTTGGTGTTCCCTCATCCCGGGTCCATGAACGACGCGGTTGTCAGCGCGCGCGATATGGGCGGGGTCTTCGACTCCGACGCCGTGCGCCGGCTGATCCAATCCCGCCTCGCCGCGATGGCGAAACACGCAGCGGGTTCATCGACGCGTGTGGCGCGCGCGCTCGTGCTTGCAACGCCGCCCTCGATGAGCGACGGCGAGCTCACCGCCAAGGGCACGATCAACGCCCGCAAGGTGCTGACGCTCCGCAAGGCGTTGCTGGAGCGGCTCTACGACGACACCGATCCCGCGGTCGTGCGCTTGTGAGGAACTGACATGGTCGACATTTCAAAGGTGCGGGCGATCGACATCCACACGCATGCGGAAGAGCCATGCGGCTGCCATCCCGATGATGGCTACGACGAACTTCAGAGCACGATGGCGAAATATTTCGGCGCGCCATGGGGGCATCCGCCGACCATTCCGGAAACTGCGGCGCACTTTCGTGACAAGAATGTCGCAGCCGTGATCTTTCCCGTCGACGCGGAGCGCGAGACAGGCTACCGGCGTTACAAGAACGAGGAGGTCGCGCAACTCGCGGCGGAAAACGGCGACATCCTGATTCCGTTCGCATCGATCGATCCGCACAAGGGCAGACTGGGGGCGCGCGAGGCGCGCCGGCTCGTCAACGAGTTCGGCGTTCAGGGCTTCAAGTTTCATCCGACGATGCAGGGTTTCTTCCCGAACGATCGCCTTGCCTACCCGCTTTACGAAGCGATCCAGGAGACCGGCAAGCCGGCGCTGTTCCACACAGGGCAGACAGGCGTCGGCTCCGGGATGCGCGCCGGCAACAACATGCGGCTCAAATATTCGAACCCGATGCATCTTGACGACGTCGCAGTCGATTTCCCGGACATGACGATCATCATGGCGCATCCCTCCTTCCCTTGGCAGGAAGAGGCGCTCGCCGTCGCCAACCACAAGCCGAACGTCTACATCGACCTGTCGGGCTGGTCGCCAAAGTATTTTCCGAAGATTCTCGTCCAGTACTGTAACACGCTTCTCAAGAAGAAGGTGCTCTTTGGTTCCGACTGGCCGATGATCAGCCCGGAGCGCTGGTTGTCCGACTTCGACAAGATCGAGATCAAAGATGAGGTGCGCCCACTCATTCTCAAAGAGAACGCGGCGCGACTTCTCAAGCTTGCGTAACGACCATTACCCAGGCGGCGCGATGAGCCCGGCGGCGACGATCTCGCCGCTCATTCGGGTTCGCGTGCGCGCGGCGCAGTATCAGGCGCAATAGGTCCGTCGCCGGGCGATCGCGCCGCTTTTTTCCTCACGGTCAGATGGGCGTCGAGGGCGGCCGGATCGGCAAGGAGGTCGGCGCTCGGCGCGGCGTGGGCAACGGCGCCGCGATCAAGCACGATCGCCTGGTCGGTGAAGGGCAGGATCTTCCTCGGCTTCTGTTCTACGATGATCATCGACAGGCCGGCGCGGCCGAGTTCGCGCAAAGCGACCAGCAATTCATCGACGATGATCGGCGCCAGTCCTTCGGTCGGCTCGTCGAGCAGCAAGAGGCGCGGGTTGAGGACCAGCGCGCGGCCGATGGCCAGCATTTGCTGCTCCCCGCCCGACAATTGGCGGCCCATGGCTTGGCGCCGCTCCTCGAGGCGGGGGAAGAGCCCGTAGACGCGCTTGACCGTCCAAGGTCCTGCCATCGCGACTGCGGTCAGGTTCTCTTCGACGGTGAGCGATCTGAAGATGTTGCGCTCCTGCGGCGTCCAGCCAACGCCGCGCCGTGCGCGCAGGTAAGGTGGAAGAGGCGCTATTTCCTCGCCGCCAAGCTCGATTCGGCCGCCGAAGCGGGTGGTGACGCCGATGAGCGAATCGATAAGCGTCGTCTTGCCGACGCCGTTGCGTCCCAGCAGCGCCAGCGACTGGCCGTCCTCGAGCGCGAAACTGACGTCAAGGACGACCCGCGCCGCGCCATAACCCGCGCTCAGATTTTCGACCCGCAGGAGCTTAGCCATGCGCGTCTTCGCCGAGATAGACGGCGCGGACTCGCTCATCCGCGGCGATCGTTTCCGGTTCGCCCTCGATCATAAGCTTCCCCGCAACCAGCACCGAGATGCGCTCCGCGAAATTGAACACAAGGTCCATGTCGTGCTCGATCAGAAGGATCGCGACGTCCGACGGGAGAGCTGCGAGGGCGGCGAGGATGTCCCGCCGTTCCTCCTCCGGCACGCCGGCGGCGGGTTCGTCGAGCAGCAGCACTTGCGGGCGGGTGGCCAACGCGAGCGCAATCTCCAGAAGCCGCTGCTTGCCGTATGGGAGCTCGCGCGTCGGCTGGTCCATGTCGGCCTCAAGGCCGAAACGCGTCAGCAGCTCCGCGATCTCGGCCACGATTTCCGGCCGGCCGCCCGCAACCCGCCAAAAATCGGCCCTCGAGCCGTTACGCTCCAAAATCGCGAGCGCAAGCAACTCGGCGGGCGTCAGACCGGGAAACAGGTGATTGATCTGGAACGTGCGCGTAAGGCCCATCCTGACTCGTGCGCTTGACGCGAGATGAGTGACGTCGCGTCCTGCTAGGCAGACTTGGCCGGCGGTCGGTTTGATCACCCCAGTGAGGAGATTGATCAGCGTCGTCTTGCCCGCCCCGTTCGGTCCGATCAGCGCCTGACGGGCGCCGGGCTGAACCGCGAACGACACATCGTCGGTGGCGATCAGCGCGCCGAAATGACATATGAGGCCGCGCGCCTCCAACGCGGGAACGCTCACGCTTCGCCTCGAGGCGAAGCGTGCGGCGCGACGAGCGCGATGAGTTGCCGGGGCGCCGCTGCAATTCGCTCGCGGCCGGACAGCACCAGGATGACCAAAGCGAGCCCAATCCAGAATTCCCAATATTCGGGCGTCGCTGCGGAAATCACGTCCCTTAGCACAATGAACGCCGCCGCGCCGATGAGTCCGCCGTAGAGATATCCCGCGCCGCCGATGATCAGCATCAGCATGACGTCGGCCGATCGATGGAAATCGAACAAGTCGAGCGACACGATCTGCGTCGTTTGCGCCAGCAGCGCGCCCGCCGCGCCTGCGTAAGCCGCCGCAACCGTATAGATCGCAACGATGCGTCGGCTAGCGCCAACGCCAAGCGCGTCGGCGCGCAGGCGGTTCTCCCGGATCGCGGCCAGCGCCAGCCCGAATGGCGAGTGCGCAAGGCGGCGCGCGATGGCGAACAAAATGAACAGGACGGCGAAGCTGTAGAGCGCCGCATTGCGCTGCCCGGTGAAGCCGATGAGGAACAGTCCGAGCACCGGCGCCATCGAAAAATTGAGCCCGTCCGCGCCGCCGGTCAGCCACCCGTTGCAGTTGGCGAGTTCCCCCAGCATGAGCGAGACGCTCAGCGTCACCATGAGCCGGGTCAAGTCGCCGCCTCGAAGCAGGAGCGGCGCGGTGACGAGGCCGATGAGAGCGGCGACGGCGGCGCCGAAGACCAGCCCAAGCAGGGGATCGGCGAGGCCCTTGCTCGCGAGAATTGCCGCTGCATAGGCGCCGAGGCCAAGGAACGCCGCGTGTCCAAGCGAGACGATCCCGGTCAGTCCGAGAATGAGGTCGAGCGACAAGGCGAACAGGCCGGCGATGAGCGCTTCGTTGATGATCGCCGCGCGCGACGGCAAGGCGAAGATCCCGATCAGCACCGCAAGCCAGAAGACGATTTCCGGCCAGCGCCAACGCGCGCGCCGATGCAGATGCGTGGCGAGGCGGCGCGTCGTTTCGGCCGCGTCGGGCGCGCTCATCGCCCATCTCCGCGCGCAAAGAGTCCTTGCGGACGCACGATGAGGGTGACGACCATCACGGCATAGATGATGAAGGCGCCGAGCGAGGGCGCGTAATATTTGCCTGCAACGTCGAGGACGCCGAGCAGGAGCGAGCCGATCAGCGCGCCCATAATCCCGTTCGAGCCGCCGATAGTGACGACGATGAGGAAAGTCACCAGGAATTGCACTGGAAACGAAGGATCGACGCCGCCGACGACATCGGCGGCCAGCGCTCCGCCTAAGCCCGCCAGGCCGCTGCCGACCGCGAAGGCGATGGCGAAGATGCGGTCGACATTGACGCCAAGGCCCTGAGCGACGCGCGCGTCGTCAACCGCCGCCCTCAATCGCGCGCCGAAGCGGGTCTTGATCAGGAACATTTGCAGCGCCGCGGCGATGGCGCCGCAGACGACGATGATGAAGAGCCGGTAGACCCCGATGCCGACGCCATTAATCTCGATGCGCCCGCTAAGCCAGGTCGGCAAATGAACCTGTTGCGGCTCGTCGCCGATGAGATAGGCCGCGATCGGCATCGCCATCAGCACAAGGCCGATCGTGAACAACACCTGATCGAGCGGGCTCGCGCCGTAGAGCCGCCGATAGAGCGTGCGCTCGAGTATGGCGCCTAGAATCGCCGGGATAAGGAACGCCGCGGGCAGCGTCACGAGGAACGGAACGCCGGCTCGGTTCATCAGGAGCGCCGTCACGTAACCGCCGATCATCGCGAAGGCGCCGTGGGCGAGGTTGATGAAGTTCATCAACCCCAGCGTCACCGACAGTCCGCTCGCCAGCACGAACAGCAGCATACCGTAGGCAACGCCGTCAAGCAGGATGGTCAGCATCCCTTCGCTGGATCCCTCTCATTCCCGCGAAAGCAAGAATCCACCCGGCCCGCAGCCTGTCGCCAAGTCTGGATGCCCGCTTTCGCGGGCATGACAGGCGGACCGCCCATCAGTGCTTGGCAGCCTTGTAGGGGTCCTTCACATCGGGGATGGTCGCGAACTCGACGTTATAGAGCGCGCCGTCCTTCTTCTCGACCTTGCGCACGTAGATGTTCTGCACGACGTCGCGCGTGTCCGGATCGATCGAGACCGGTCCCCGTGGGCTCATCCAGCGCATGCCCTTCATCGCAGCGATCAGTGCGTCGCCGCTGGCGTCGCCTTTGGTCTTTTCCAGCGCCTGATAGATGAGCGCCATGCCGTCATAAGCGCCGACCGCCATGAAATTCGGCCGCATGCCATTGTTGGCCTTCTCGAACGCTTCGAGGAACGCCTTGTTCTCGGGCGAGTCATGCGCCGCCGAATAATGATGCGTCGTCACCGCGCCGAGAGCGGAATCGCCGATGTCGGCGAGAAGATCGTCGTCGGTCACGTCGCCGGTGCCGATCAGCTTGACGCCCGACTTGTCGAGGCCGCGCTCGACGAATTCCTTCATGAAGATCGCGCCCTGGCCGGACGGCACGAACACAAACACCGCGTCGGGCGCGTCGTCCTTCACCCGTTGCAGGAAGGGCGCGAAGTCCGGGTTTTTCAGCGGCACGCGGATCTTTTCCGTGATCGTCCCGCCGTTCTTCTCGAACGTTTCGGAGAACCATTTCTCGGCGTCAATTCCGGGGCCGTAGTCGGCGACGATGGTGACGACTTTCTTGATCCCGTTCTTGGCCGCCCATTCGGCCATGGGCGTCGAGGCTTGTGGAAGCGTGAACGAGGTGCGGACGATATAGGGCGACTTCTCGGTGATCATCGCCGTCGCCGCCGCGGTCACCAGTTCCGGAACTTTCGCCTCCGTGGCGACCGGCGCCGTCGCCAGCGCGAGCGGCGTGAGCCCGAAACCCATCAGCACCTTGGCGTGATCGTTGCCGATCAGCTCCTCGGCCAGGCGCTTGGTGACGTCGGCGGCGCCGGTGTCGTCTTTGACCTCGAGGACAATCGTTTTTCCAGCAACGGTCTCGCCGTGCTGCCACATGTAGAGCTCAGCGCCGGCGCGCTCCTGCTTGCCGGTCGACGCCTGCTGCCCGGTCATCGGCAGGATCATGCCTATGGTCACGGTATTGTCATCCGCATGAGCGGGAGTTGCGAGCAGCGCCGCGGTCAACGCGGCCGCGAAGATCGAGAACCTCACCATCAACCTTCTCCTCCCGCTCGGCTTTGTGTTGGTGGAGCTGCGATTGTCATGTCCCGACGCTAGCCTCCCGGCTAGGAGCCTGTCCAAATAGGCTTTGCATCAGGCGGTTTGATGAAGGATAGCCCGCTCATGCGGCATGGGCGAGCTTGGTGAGGTTATGTGCGGTGCAGATCAATGCCCATTCAGCTCTCACTTTCTCGATGCCGCGCAAGAGGAACTGCCTGAACCCTCTTGCTTCTTTGACTTGTCCGAACACCGGCTCCACGGTTTGCTTTCGCAGTCTGTAGCGACTTCGCCATCCTGCCCGCCTGAGCTTGTCGCGCATCGCCAAGGTCAACGGGGCCTTGATCTGTCGTTTGGCTTGGTCGGGATGTTTGGCACGTCCGGTTGCGACATAACCGTTGATCTTGCGCTCGGCCAAGGCTGCAAGGTTCGCTTCGCTCAAGTAGCCGGCGTCGGCTGAGGCTTCCTTGGGCTTGCGGCCAAGAGTTTCTGTGATCCCATCGATGAGCGGCACAAGCTGGTCTTGATCGCTCATGCTCTGCGTTAAGGTATGGGCCACGATGATCTGCGCGGTCGCATCGACCGCGGCCTGCGCATTGTAGCCCTGAATGTAGCCCTCCTTCGGCCTTGCGCTGCTCTTCGGCCTGCTCGCGGCGGCGCATCTCCTCTTCGGCGGCGGCTTTGGCTTCGGCTTCCAGCTCGGCCTTGGCCTGGCGTATCTTCACAAGCCGCTTCTGCTTGTCGGCCACCCAATCGGGCATCTCGTCGCCGCGCTTGGCGCCGTAGAGCTTGTCCTCCTCTTGATCGGCAGCCTCCGCCGCCTCGAGCCAGCGGTCCACCTCGGCCGCAAGCTCCGCTTCCCGCTTCTTCATGCGCGCGTAACTCATCGCTTTGTGTTTGGACGCGTTGGCCTTGATCTTGGTTCCGTCCAGCGCAACGTGCCCCAGCTTCACCAGACCGGCCTTCTCGGCAAGCCTCAACACTTGCACGAACAGAGCCGCAAGCGCCTTCAGATGCCGACGGCGGAACTCCGAGATCGTTCGGAAGTCCGGCGGGTCTCCCGCCACAATCATCATGAAATCCGCCCGCTCCACCGCCGAGCGCGCAATCCGCCGCGAGGAGTAAACCCCGCTCGCATAGCCATGCAGAAGCAGCGCCGTCATCATCCACGGATCGAACGGGGGCTGACCCAGCCCGCTTCTGTAGCTTCCTACAATCGCGGAAAGATCAAGCTCCTCCCGCACCAGCGACACAATCAGCCGCGACAGGTGGTCTCTGGGCACATAGTCCTGCACGCTCGGCGGCAGAAGCTGGGCCTCATCAATCTTCCAGGGGCGAAAGTCCTTGCTCATGAACCAGCAAAGAATCGAACTCTCTCCAATTTGGCTAGCAGGCTGTTGAAAAACTCATTTCCGCCGCAGTTCGATTCCGTTCCGGACTCCGTTGGATTCCAATGTGTTCACGGTTTCGACCCCACGCGGCGGACTTTTTCAACAGCCTGCTAGGGACTACTCAGACAGGCTCCTAGCGAAGCGAAAGAGAGACCTTGGAGGTATGGCCGGTCAGCCCTCGCGCGCGGCAAGATTGAGCGCGGCAAGAATCCGGTCGGCGAGAACGCTATAGTCGGCGGCCTCCGCGGCGTTCGCGCGCAAACCGAGTTCGCCAATCGTCTGCTCCCAGCCGACCGAGGCGCGCGACATCTCGCCCTTGAGCCCAAGCAGATCGACGGTCAGCGCCACTTCGCGCATTTCCGCGGCGCGCCGAAGCCCATGGGTCATCACCCGCTCCAACATATAGGCCGAACGCTTTTTCCAGTCAAAGCCGGGATATGTGTCGTCGAGCGAATCGAGCACAGTCTCGATGACGCCCGCTTTCCGCCCGGCCAATACGCATTCGCAGACGAGCGCCTCGAGCCCTTTCATCATGATCGAGCGGATCATCTTGACTGCCGAGGCGGCGCCGACCGGGCCGTCGTGGATCTTCGCCGACATCCCGAGAGACGCGAGCGCCGGCGCCGCAGCTTCGACATGCGGGCCGCTGATCAAGAGCGGGGTCCGGTGCAGACGCGGATGGACCGGCGCCATCACCGCGACGTCGACATAGCGCCCGCCCGCGGCCTCGACCCCTTGAGCCGTGTGCGACTTGGTCTGCGGCGCACAGGAATCGCAATCGAAGAACAGCGCGCCTTTCGCCAAACCTGGGAGCGCCGCGACCGCCGCTTCGTGCGCCTGGTCGGCGGTGACGACGGAAAAGACGGCTTCGGCGCCTGTCACCGCCTCCGCGGCGGTCGAAGCGCCGAGCACGTGCGCCGCCGCATAATCAGCTCGCTTCGCCGTCCGCACTTGCGTGTCGGGTGAATCGGTCTTGATGTCATAGGCGCAAATGCGCGCCTTGAAGTCCGGGCTGGCGCGCCAGCCATCAAGAAAGGCGCGCGCGGCCTCGCCGAAGCCGAGAAAGGCGATCGAACCTGAACTGATTGTTGAATGCGGCATGGGGTCGCTCTGAGCATCAGCGCGTCGAGAAAGCGGAGCGCCTAGTTAATGAATGATCGGCGTGGGCGCCAGGGCGCGAATTGGCAAACCACCTTCCTGCTCGCAGGAACGGGACGTTTGCGGCGAGGCCGGCCTTCGCTAATATCCCTCACGGTGGAGCTTGCCCGCTGCGGGTCAGAGGGAATCCGCTGCAAATGAATTGCGCGTTCCGAACCACCGTCTTCCCGCTCCGCATTGCGCCTCGGCGAAGCGCATGAACGCGCGGCTCACAGGCCTTTCGTCGATGGCCACCCAACACATCCTGGCCGATCTCGCCCGCGACTATGAGGCGCGCAACGGGACGCACGTCGAAATCCGCTCGATGGGCGGCGTCGAAGCGGCGAAATTGGTGCGCGCCGGCGAAGCGACGGATATCGTCGTGCTGGCGTCGAAAGTCATGGGCGCCTTGGAGGCCGAAGGCCATCTCGCGAAGGGCGGCACAAAGGACTTCGCGCGATCCGAGATCGGCATTGCGGTGAGGGCGGGTTTCGCCCTGTCAAGCGTCGCGGATGAGCAAGCGATTAAGCAGGCCATGCTGGATGCGCGAAAGATTTGCTACTCGACCGGCCCGAGCGGCGATCACTTGAAAGCATTGTGCGAGAAATGGGGCATGCCGCCGGCGCGGACCCTCGTGGCGCCGCCGGGCGTGCCGGTGGCGACGCTGGTCGCGAATGGCGAAGCCGATCTCGGCTTTCAGCAACTCACCGAGCTCATTGGCCAGCCGGGCATTGAGATCGCTGGTCCTCTGCCGCCGGAGATTCAGGCCGTCACCCTGTTCTCAGCTGGAGTATCGATAACGTCGGAGGACCCCGAGGGCGCCCGCGCACTAGTCGCCTATCTGACGTCCGTCGAAACAGAAGTCGCAAAACGCCGTCACGGCATGGAGGCGGCGTAAGGGCGTCTGGGCGACCGCTTCGTTTTTGAGCCGTGGAACAGAGACGGCTTCGTCAATGCCGGCAGCCGCCGCAAACAGCGCGACGCAAGACAAGTATCCCCGCGCGGGCGCCGTTCACTTCCGGTCGTCAACCGAGCATTGATGAATTGGCTCAGTGCGTTCAAGATCCCGGAGCAAGGCGGGTGTGGATTGCATCGGACTCAGGCGCCGAAGTCCGCCCTTCCGCCTCGGGCGCTGGCGTCTTATGGCGCGAAGTCTGTCGCCGTCGCTGGGCTGTTCCGCCCTTCACAAGATGTGCGTCCATGATCAATCGATGCTGGGCCGACAACGGAGCATGCGCTCAAAGTAATCGCGGCAATAGCGAACACGAAAATAGCTTCTCCGACCACGCCTCGGAGAAACTCTCCATGCCGCGAATTAAACAAGCCTTTCTGCCCGCACTCCGGTTTTTTGGAATCCTGAGCGGGCGCGCTTTCGTAAAGCATCCCTCCGTTCGGCCGCCCGTCGAGCTATATCCTGCGCCATTCGCTCGCCACAGGCCAAACCCTACCCCAGGCTTCTTTAGGCGGGCATGGGTTGTCAACTCCGTTGTTTTCGGCTGGCCAGGTGGGAAGCGCTCGGAAGGGTTCAGGCTTCTTTGCGTGCTCAACGCCCGGCGGCGTCGGCGGACAGGATGGGTTGAGAAGGATCGGACGGCCTAGCTCTGCCACGCGACCAGCCGGCAAATGCCGAACTGTCGCAACCAGCGATGCGGGCTCATCCGACCCTCGCCCCCTTCCGGGCGCTCCTTTCCGCCTGGTCGGCGGAACTCGGGTTTTTTGCTTGTGTGCGTCCCTTCTTAAGCTGCGGTCGGCGCCGTCATTCGGCTCGTGTCAGACCACCGGAAGTCAGTTCCGTCGGTCCACATCCGGTGCATGACCACGGCGAGCCGGCGTGCGAGGGCGACCTTCGCCCCTTTCACGCTGCCTCTCTTCGCGATCCGCATGGCCCAGGATCGGAGCGATGACCATCGGCCATGATGCAGCATAACGTTCGCTGCCTGATACAAAGCTGTGCGGACCATCTCGTCACCGCAACGACTGATGCGGCCGTCATAGTCAGTCTGACCAGAACTGTAGCGTTTCGGGGTGAGGCCGAAACGCGCTCCAACATCGCGCGATTTCGAGAAGCGCTCGGGCGCATCGACGCCCGTCCGATAGGTGAGGGCCACAACCACGCCGACACCGGGAACGGTCATCAGCCTGCAGCAGACGGGATCACGCCGCGCCAACTGTTGGCAGAGTCGATCGAGCCGTTCGAACTCTTCGAAGAGCGCCTGGCGAACGCGCAACATTGGCTCGGTGACCGCAAGCAGAATGGGATCGTCCGAAACGAGTTCCAACACCCTCGCTTCGAACCCTCGCCGGGCCACGACACCGACCCGCAGGCCGAAAACCTTTAGGGACCCGCGTACTGAGTTCTCGATGTCCAAGGCCTTGGTCAAAAGCTGCTGACGGTTGACCAACAGCATACGGGTCCGCTGCGCTTCCTCGCTCTTAACATGGACTTGCCGAAACCAACCGAGGCGAACGAGTTGCGCGATGCCGCGCGCGTCATTGCGGTCAGTCTTGTTCCGCATGGCGCTCAGCCCGGCCTTGACGTGACGGCATTCAAGGCAGATCGCGCCGTACCCCGCTGCACGCAGCTCGCCATAAAGCCAGGACGAGGTTGGCCCCGCTTCGAGCCCTATGCGCTTGAATGGCGAACCGAAGCTTTTCAGCAGATGAACAATGGCTGCTGGCTCGGCTGCGATCTTCTTTTCGAGCAAGATGTCACCTGCGGCATTCACGATGCACACGTTGACGGTTTCCAGGGACACGTCGAGGCCGGCGAAGTACTCCATTTTCCTCTCCTTGGGCTGCCATACAGAGTGCCAGGATAGCCGTCTTGGCACGACCGCCCGCCTACTCCATGGAAAACCAGTGGTTTTGGGAAGCAAACGGGCCTTCGTCGTCACGTGTGAGCTTGTCCTTGCGAGCCCAGGGAAACCGCCGTCACGTCCTGCTCCAAGCGGCCCGCCCGACACCGGGCGAGCAGGGTCTGCTCCGCCGTTTACACCGATCGAGATAGAGGTATATCGTGCCTTGTAATCGCGCCCGAGACCCGGTCGTCCGCTTCGCTTTAGCCTCGGTCGCCGACGCAATCGAGCCCGTGACTGCTTGACGTTGGGCCTACGGAGAAGCCCAGGATGCTTTCGATATCGAGCCGACTTCTGATTTCGCTCTCCGCGATGCTGTTTTTAGCGGCGACGGCCTCGGCTTCGGATTGCGACACTCTCGCCGCCAACTTCAAAAACGCGATCGCCGACAAGTCGATTGCGAAAGTGAAGGACGCGATGGCGACGATCGCGGACGACAGCGCATGCAATTTCGATATTGACGCCTATCGTCTGCAAGAGATCGATTTCGCCATCGGCGACGCCGGCGCCGCTGCAACCGAGGGCTGAGCGAAAGCAGATGATCGAATTCGCCCAGAACGCCATCCGCATAGGCGGCACCTGGCGCTCGGCGGAGACGATGGGCGACTATTACGCGCGTCGCGGCGAGTTCGTGGACGCTCTCGCCTGGTACGAAACCGGCATTTCCTTCCTCTCTCGGGCTTCGACCAGTTCGACCCCGCAGGACCGCGAACAGCTGCTCGCTCGCGCCGAGGCCGCCAAGCATCAGGCGAGCGACGACAGCGAAGGCCGGCGTTCGGCCGACATTCGCGACGACAACACGCGATGCCGACGGGAGCCTCGGGGGCATCTATTCGCCGAGAACTCCTGCGCGGCGCTCAAGGCCGTGGCGGTGCCACTGCCGATCAATTTCTTCTTCGACGAAACGCGCTTCACACCGGTTGGCGAAAAGGCGATCGAGGAGCTGCTGGAAGCCGTCAAACAGCAGAAAGTCGAAGGCATGATCCTCGTCGGCCACACGGATCCGAGAGGCGATCATAACTACAATGTCGAATTGTCTAAGCGTCGCGCCGTCGCGGTGCGCGACTATCTGCTGTCCCATGGCGTGAGCGCGCATATCGAAGTGGACGGAAAAGGACCGGACAGTCCCTTTGACGTCTCCTTGCTCGGGCGGCCTGTGACAAAGGAGGAGGAATGGGCGCTTGACCGTCGCGTCGAATGGGTTCGCCAGGGCTCGTCGGATTGAGGGGCCTCGGCATCGGGGGGAAGGTGATCATGGGTAAGGTGGCTCGGTTCCTGGTCGCGGGGCGGCGATGGCGACCGCGGCAATCGCGCAGGTGGGCGCGACCTCCGCGGATGTCCTGCAGGCGCCTGGCGGAGGGACGATCCGGGCGCTCGTCATCGGCGTCGACGCCTACCCGAATCTGGCCGCCTCTGCGCAGTTGCGCGGCGCGGCGGCCGACGCCAAGGACATCGCCGGAGCGCTGCGGCAGGACGGCGTCGAGCCGATCGTTCTGCTCAACGGCGACGTCACTCGCGCCAAGATCGTGGCGCAGATGGACGCTTTCGTCGCCGAATCGAAACCCGGCGACCTCGTCGTATTCGCATATGCCGGACACGGCATGCAGGTGCCTGAATATTCGCGTTGGCGAGGGATTGATCGTGACGGGGTCAACGAACAGATCGCGCTCTCCGGCTTCAGCTTCAGCGGCGCCGGCGCTGGCGAAATCATCGTCAATCTGGAAATGCGGGCGTGGCTGTCGCGGCTCGACGCCAAGTCGGTCGATACGCTCGTCGTCATGGATTCGTGCTTCGGCGGAGGCATGCGAGAGGTCGATCCGCGGACCGGGGAGATGCGGACGCGCGTCTCTGCACGGCAACGCCGAAGAGATCAAAGCCGGCGAGAGCGACCGCAAGCAATTTGTCGGCATTCGCCATGACGGCCAAGGAAGCGCGGGCGAACGTGGCCCTGATGCCCCATGTCACCTTTCTCGCGGGCGCAACGAGCAAATCCGTCGTTCCAGAAACCGGGGGCCTCGAGCCGAAGGGACCGCGCGGCGCGCTCAGCTATCTATCTCGCCCGCGCGCTCGGCGAAGGTTTGGCCAAGGATCGCGTGATCACCCGCGAGGCGCTCTACGACTATCTGAAGCCCAATGTCCGACACGCGACGCAGGATCGCCAGTTGATTCAGGTCGAGCCGCAGAGTCCGGATCCTTCCTTGTCTACGGCAAGCCGGTCATGACGTTGGCCGGCGCGGCCTCGCCCTTAGTCGCGACGCCTCCCGCGCCTTCGCCGACTTCCCGCCGCGCCGGCGCCGCCCGTCGCCCGATCCAATCCGCCCTCGACCGCCGACCGATGTTCGAACCGACGCTCGTCCGCGTCGCCATGATCGATGGGCCAGACAAGGCTTGGGAGACAATCGAGAAGGGTAATACGCCTTTCGCCAAATCTCCTGTCGGTCGACGGAGCGGATCTCGTCTGGGACATCGGCAAGAGCGAGGCGCTGTCCCGAGGCGACCTTGTGATGCAATCCGTCGACGGATCGTTGATGGGCGGCGTCATCGACCGAACCTGGGCGATTCAGAGATTGCGTGAGATCGCGGAACGTCGAAACCTTCCCACGCAGCTCACGAGCCAAGGGCGACTGCTGACTGCAGGCGACGAGGCGCAAGTCGAGATCGACGACATCGCGGAGGCGCGCCTGGTGGTGTTCAACATCGGGGCGGACGCGACCGTGCAAATGCTCTACCCGAGCGCCCCTGGCGAGGCCGCGCATTGCCCGGATCCGGAAAGCGGCAATTGGCGTTGCTCGCTCGCCGTCACGCCTCCCTTCGGCGCCGATACGATCGTCGCGCTCGCGAGTTCGGGAACGCTCGAGCCAACTTTTAGGGTGGCTGCGCGCGCACCACGGCAGGCGCGACGCCGCGCTCATTCCGCGAGCTTCTCAGAAGCGCCATGGAAGCCGATCCCACAATCCGCCTCGGCTTTGCGGGCGTGTTCACGAACGCGCGTCAACAGCCTTGAAAGAGGGCTCGATGAAGCATCTGAACGATCGGCGCTGTCTGCGTCGCCGCCGCCTTCTTCCTTTCGAGCCCAATGCGCGAGAGCCGAACTCGGTCGAGCACGCGCTCAGGGAACTGCAACCCTCGAGCGTGATCGAATACACCCGGATGGTCGGAGGCGAGTCGACGCCATGGAGCGAATGGCCGTGGCAGACCGCGCTCTACCGCGTGTCCAATGGGCGGGAAATCTTCACGTGCGGCGGATCGCTCGTCGCGCCCGGATGGGTGCTGTCGGCCGCCCATTGCTTCGGCGAAGGGAGCAGCGACAATCCGGCGGATTGGACGGTTGCGACGCATATCGCGAAGGCCACGATGGTCGGACTCCCGCCCGGCGCGGAGACGCGGAAGGTCAAGCGTCTCGTGGTGCACGAGGGCTACGACAAGAATATCGCAGGAAAACGATATCGCGCTTATGGAACTGGCGGAGCACGCTGCCGGAACCGCTCATCGCGCTTCAACTGGAGCCGGATCCAGCCGAGGAGGTCCAATCGATCGGTGACGGTCACCGGCTGGGGCATGACCCGCTGGGTGGTCCGCAAGGAGGACAAATCAGGTCATGTCGATCTTCGTCGATGGAGATCACGAACAACCAGGTCGACTTGAAGAAGTTCGAATCGCCCGATCTGCGAAAGGCGGAAATCCCGCTGGTCGACAGTCGATCAATGCGCCCAGGCTTATGGCGATGGGGCTCCAAAAGATCGACGGCCGCAATCTTTGCGCGGGCCTGTCGCAGGGCGGCGTCGACGCCTGTCAGGGCGACAGCGGCGGACCGATGATGGCGAAGTCCGCAGTCGGGCGAATGGCGGCAAATCGGCGTCGTGAGCTGGGGCAAAGGCTGCGCTCTGGCAGGGTATCCCGGCGTCTACACCCGTGTTTCCGCGTTCAACGCTTGGATCAAGAACGTGATGAGCGGCGATGTCGTCGCCGCGGAGCCGGTTCAGCCGACGCCCGCGTCCTCGGCCCCCGCCCGCGGAGGGCGGCGCCGAAAACGGATCCGATTCGACCGACGCGCACGCTGATCCTGCTTTCGAAAATCCTTCGGGCGTCACCATCGCCTTCAAGGAAGGCGACGACCTCAGCGTCGGCCAGCGCGTCAGCCTATGTCGTGACCACTGAGAAGCCCGGTTACCTGACCGTGCTGGACGCGACGCCCGACGGCAAGCTGACCCAGATCTATCCGAACGCGGTCTCGCTCCGATCGGCCGCCGGCCCGACCCTCGCGTCGACTCTCATCCGCCCGGGCAAGCCCGTGATGGTTCCCGATTATCGAAACCCGTACCGTGGCTTCGACGTCGAAATATCCGAGCCGCGCGGAAGCGGCGTCATCGTCGCACTGCTGAGCGACAAACCGCTGAGCAGCCTCGACCTGCCGCAGGCCCCGAAGACCTTCGTCTCGCCCGAGGCGGGAGTCGGGGCCATTCACCGCCTGCGCGACGAGCTCGCGCGCAGTCTTCCGTTCGACCGCACAAGGTCGAGTGCGCCGCCTTGGTCGGTCGCCTATCATGCTTACCAGATCAACTAGGCGAGAGCCGGTCCGACGGCGGCTGAGACATCCCTGGCCGCGCCCCGCGCTACACACCCATGACGCGGGAGCGCTGGAGGCCGATCGCTTTGGACGAAGAGTTCGAATGCGCCAATGGGTCCTAGCCATGGCCGTGGCGGCGGCGCTCTGTTCGGCCCCCGCGGCCTCGGTTCAGGCGCTCTCCGCCGGGAGCCCGGCCACGAATGCAGCGCAGCAGAGCGTGCGACCGTCCGACGAAAGCCGAAAGGCTCTCGCGGCTGCGCAGTCCCGGCTCGCTTGGCGGCTTATCGAGGCCGCGGCGCCGGGCGCCGACGCGACCGTTTCGCCAGCTGGCCTCGCCTCTCTGTTCGCCGTGCTCAGCGAGGGCGCCGACGCCAAGCTGAAGGCCGCGATGGCCAAGGCGCCCGGCTTCGAGGGGAAGGACTGGAGGACGGCGCTCGCCGCTCTCAAGGAGGCGCGGACCGCCGTCGCGTCGGCGGACCCGGCCGTGTTCGTGTCGAGGGATCGCCTTGTATTTCCGCCGGGAGAACTTGCCGCAAAGGGAATGGACGCGCTCGGCATTCCCTATGTCGTCGCGGACCTTACGAAGCCTGACGAAATCAAGAAGATCGACGATTGGGTCAAGGCGACGACCGGCGGCATGATACCCGAAATCCTCGGCCAGCCGTTGCAAGCGCCGAGCTTCGTCGCGCTCAACGCGCTGCATTTCAAGGCGAAGTGGAAGACGCCGTTCGACTCGCGGCGAACCGCGGAGACATCTTTCACTCGGGCGGATCGCAAGCCGGGGCCGGTCGCAATGATGCGGCTGCCCGAGGCCGAGCGCGCCTATCGCGCCGAAGCCGACTTCATCGGCGTCGAGCTGCCGTTTGACGACGAGCGCTATTCGCTCGTGGTCGTCGCCTCGAGCGGGGCGCCAAAGTCCGCCAAGGAATTCGCGACCGCGAGCTGGCTATCGGGCGAGGGGTTCGCGCCGCGCAACGGCGATCTCGCCCTGCCGCGCTTTTCACTCGAGGGGAGCGCGAACCTCATGCCGGCGCTGGCCAAAGCCGGGCTCACCGAAGGTCTCAAATCGCCGACCGCGCTCGCCGGGTTCGCGCCTGACCGGCAGATTCTGCAGGGCGCGAGGATCGAAGTCGACGCGGAGGGGACCGAGGCGGCGGCCGCCACCGCGGTGATCGTTACGCGCTCGCTCGCGGTCGATGACACGCTCCACATGGTCGTCGACAAGCCCTTCATTTATGCATTGCGCGATCGGGATAGCGGGCTCATTCTGGTAGCCGGATACGTCGGGCGTCCGCCCCGAGGGAGGGCGGTTTAGTGAGGTCGGTGCGGCGAAAGAACCACGGAGGCGGGGGAAGGGCGAAGCCCAACATGCCGGGCTTTCCTCGTGCGCGAGCGCCTCGAAGTTCAATGAGACTTTGGCGATTGACCGATGCGGGTCGAGCCGCTCCGGTCGTCCTGCTGGCGATGCTTGCGCTCGGGATTTTCTTTCCAGCCGCAGCGCAAGACTTACGCGTTTCGAACGCCGTGGGCGACGCATCCGCCAATGTTTCTGCGCCCACCTCAACCGGCCGCCGGGTCGCGCTCATCATCGCCAACAGCAACTATCCCACGGCGCCGCTCTCCAACCCGTCAGTCGACGCAAGCCTGATCGCAGACAGCCTCTTGCGGATCGGCTTCGTCGTGACCGTCAAGAAGGATCTCGACCTTGACGGGTTCGAGCAGGCGCTGTCCGACTTCGCCGAGACCACCAAAGGAGCGGATCTCGCGCTGTTCTATTTTTCGGGTCACGGGTTCTCAGTCGCCGCGGGCGGTCGCCAGCAGAACTTCCTGATGGCGACGTCGGCCAATCTCCAGGCGAAGACATCGCTAGCTTTGCAGCAGGGCGGCGAGCCCCTCGGGAATATCGAGGAGACGATCATCGGCCACGCGCGCGCGACGCTGATTTTCATCGACGCGTGCCGCAACGTCCCCGCCCTCGCGACCCGCGGCGTCGGCTCGCGAGGGTTCGCGCCCATCGACCGGTCGTCGCTCGACGGCGCCTACGTGGTCTTGTCGACCCGCGAGGGCACGACGGCCGCGGACGGCGAAACAGGCCAGGGAAGTCCCGTTTGCGCGCGCCTTCGCGGCGGTGGCGCCGACGCCGGGACTGCGCATCGAAGACGCCTACGCCCTTATCCGCGAGAAGGTGCGCGCGGAGACATCCGGAGAGCAGGTTCCCGACGTCATTCGCAGCGATCTGCCCTCGGCGGCGTGACGCTGCTCGTCGCGCACGAAGCGCCATCGCAGCCCGCCGCGGCGCACGAAGCCATGCTTCAGCCGGTTCCGGCCGCCGCGCTCGTCCCACCGCCCGCATCCTCTCCGACGCCGACAGCGCCTGCAGAGCCGCCTGCGGCCAGCAAGGCTGGGGCGACGGTTGCGGTCGGCCCGCCGCCGAGGATTGCGGTCAATGATCCGGGCGGAGAGGCCTTCAAGGAGTGCGAGGAATGTCCGGAGATGGTCGTCGTGCCGGCCGGCGCAGCGATGCTCGGCTCGCCGCTCGGCGAAAGTGGACGCCAGACATTCGAAGCCGCGCCCCATCCGGTTGAGATCGGCAAACCCTTCGCCGTCGGCCGTTACGCGGTGACTTTCGCCCAGTGGGACGCCTGCTACGCCGAGGGCGCGCTGCGGCCACCGCCGCCTCGGCGATCTCGATTTTGGCCGCGGCAATCATCCGGCGATCTTCGCCACCTGGACCGAAGCGCAGCTTTATGCGGATTGGCTGAAACGCAAGACCGGCCAGCCTTATCGCCTCCTCAGCGAGTCCGAGTGGGAGTACGCCGCGCGCGGCTGCCGGACCCTCAAATGCGCCTACGCGCCGTTCTGGTTCGGCGCGATCAAGCCCGAGTTGGCCGATTTATGATTCCCGGCGCTCCTATGACGGGAGCCCCAAGGCCGCGGCGCTGCTCAAAACAGCTCCTGTCGACAACGGATCCCCGAATCCGTTCGGGCTCTACAACATGCTCGGCAATGTGCGGCAATGGACCGCAGGATTGCTGGAACCCGACCCCCGCCGCCTCGCCTTCGAACGGCGCGCCGGTTCTCTCCGGTGATTGCACCGCCCGAGCCACACGGGGCGGCTCGTGGGCGGATGACCCCGCCAAATTGCGGGCTTCCGCACGCGACTACGAGAGCGTCGACGAAGGATCCGAAAGGATCGGGTTCCGCGTGGCGAGGGACCTGGGCCTCGACTGAGCGGACCGATGGTAGAACATGAACCGAGATTCGAACCCGATGAGGCGCAGCGTGAGGAAGACGATCATTCTGGGGAACCGGCGCGTTGGCCGCGGCGATCTTCGCGATCGCCGTGCGCTCGCGCTGCGCAGATCCCGCAAGCGCGCAGACGCGGCGCGCTTTTCTTCTCGGCGAACAGCGCTACTCGGACCAGGACATTCCGAGCCTCACCCGGTCGGACAATGACGCCAGCGACGTCGCGGCCGACCTCGAGCAAGTGGGCTTCGACAAGAAGAACATCACGCTCGCGACGGAATTACGCGGCAAGGCCGATTTCGACAAACGGTTCAACGCGTTCCTCGCCACGGTGAAAGAGGGCGACACCGTGCTTTTCTTCTATTCCGGGCATGGTCTGGGGGTCGAAGCGAACAACACCAATTATCTGCTGCTTGGCGACATCAAGAAGTCTTCGGACTTATACGCGCGGGCAGGTGATCGAAGCGGACCGTCGCCGGGACGACCTCATTTCGCTCAAAATGCCGTCGTTCGAAGGCGCCTATGAGACCGACGAGATCGCCAAGAACGGCGTCTCCGTCACCGACGTCTGAACGCGATCGGCGCGAAGAAAGCCCAAGGTCGCAATTCTTTTCCTTGACGCCTGCCGTTCGATCATCCGGGCGACGACGGACGAGCGGGAAATCAAACGCGGCGTCAGTTCCGGCAGTCGGCTCCTGCCGACGAAGGATCTGCCGGCAGGCTCCATCGTCACGTTCTCGGCTTCCTTCGGCGAAACCGCGATCGAGAGTTTCGGCTACGGCGATCATCGGCGCAACTCCCTTTTCACCGAGGTCCTCAGGTCGGAACTGCAACGACCGGGGCAGACGCTGGTTGAACTTGGCCAGCGGGTCACCCGCATGGTCCGGGCGTTCGCGCTGGCTGGCGGCCGGCAACAGGAGCCGGAATATTTCGAAAATCTCGGCGTGAGCGACGATTTCGTGCTCGTGGATTCCGTCGGCGCCGAACGTTTCCAGCTGACGCAGCAACAATGCGCGGGCGCCGACGTCGATTGGGCGGAGATCAGCCAGCAGCCGGAGCGAGAGGCGCTGGAGAGACATCGTCGACGGTTCCACGATTGCCCGACCGCCGAGCTCGCGCGCCGCGCGCTCGTCAGCCTGATCGGCTCCTCTGAAGTGGCGACGCCGGTTCTTCCGGCCGGGCCGAAACAGATCGACGATTGCGACCGCCTCGCCGCGTCGGACAGCGATCCAGTCCCGCCCGCCCGAGGTTCCCGGGGGTGGCGCTCGACAAGATCGACTTCGACGCGGCGACCGCAGGCCTGCGAGAAATCGATTCAACGCAACTCGCGCATCATCAGGTTCCTGTTCAATCTGGGCCGCGCTAAATTCGCCGCCGCAAACGCCGTGCGGTTGGACGACCCCGCCCGTAAACCGCTGATCGTCGACGCGCGCGCCGCCTATAATGACGCCGCCAACCGCGGGTATGTCGCAGCGCTCTACAGTCTGGCGACACTCTCCGACTACGCCGACGCCGACGACGAGGAACAGGCGCGCGCCAACGAACTCTTGTTGAAGGCGGCCAATCAGGAATTTCCGCTCGCGATGTACGAACTGGGGCGCCGCTACAGCCGAGGCGCATTCGGTCTGCAGCGCGACCTCGCCGAGGCCTACCGTTGGATGTCGAAGGCGGCGGAAAGCGGGTCGATCCCGGCGATGGTGGAGACCGCCAACGCCTTGTTCTACGGGCGCGGCGTCGCGCAAAATCCACGCAGAGCGGTCGAATGGGCGCAACGCGCCGCGGATTCGGGCTCCGATGTGGCGAAGCTCAATCTCGGCATGGTACTATTTCGGCGGCTACAAGATTTACGACAATGCCGGCGAACTCGCGTCCTCGAGCCTGCTTCCCGACCAGACCCAGGCCCTGCTTTGGTGGGGCCGCGCCGCCGCCGACAACAATCCGACCGCGCAGTACAACATGGCGCTCCTGATGGAGCGCGGCTATCGGGCTGCCCAGTCCGCAGCCGGAGATCGCCGAGCGTTACTACCGGCTTGCTGCGCATGGCGGCAACGAAGATGCGGAAATCGAATTGGCGCGACGGCTGATTGCCGGCCGCATGCTGGTCAAGCCCGAGAACGGGACGAACGAAGCCATCGATCTGCTGAACCGCGCACTGAGCCACGGCTCCGCGCGAGCGGCGAAAATGCTTGCGGACATCTATCGCAACGGCGAACTCGATCAGGCCAAGGATCCCTTGCTCGCGATGAAATACGCCTTTCTCGCGATAAAATTATCGGTGCAGGCCGACCCGGCCAGTCGAGGACGGCAATCCGTTCTACGAAATCGACGCCGGCATCCTGCTGGCGGAGATGGCGGTTAACGGCCAGGCTGTCGACGTCAACGATCGTGGCTTGCTCAATCCGGGCGAAATTGACCGCCTGCAGCGCTTTTACGGGACTGTCGACCCCGAAACGCACAAAGTGAAGATACGTCAGCTCGACGTTCCGCTTGGCGGTTGCAACTATCCCTATAAGAAGGCGGGTCTGGGTGTGGGATTGGGGGCGCGCGGAATCGCCGACCGAGCCGCAGTTCCGCAGCCTGGAGCGCGAGACCTATTGTTACGACAATGACATTCTGCGCCGGACGCTGTCGGCCTCGTTCGACGCCGCGCGCAAGGCGAAGGTGCCGTTCGCCGACTTGATCAATCAGCAGATCATCGCCGCGCAAGCGCAGGCAAGCGCGCCCTCGACCCGCCAACCGCGCCGTTGAAAGGTTCGGAAATCAGTTGTAGATCTAGATCGGCTTTATCGCGCCATTGGGAGTTTTCCATGAGCGTCAATTCATCGAAGCGTCCCGCCGCATTTCGTAAACTCCTGCCGGCCGCCGCCGTATTGGTCGCGGTCGCCGCCTTTAACCAGCCCGTCGCTTACGCTGGCAATGGTTTCCTGGTGGTTTCGTCGGCGGCGTGGTCGGCGGGCGTCGTCGGGGGCGTGATCGGCCACATGCTCGTGGAGCCTCGCTACCGTTACGCGCCCGCTTATCGCTCGGAGGGTCGGGCCTTCACGTTCACGCAATGCTTCCGGCGGGGCGCCGCAGGCCCCGCCTTCCCCGGCCGATTCGTCGCGCGCGCTGGCCTCGCTCGCGCCGCCGACCACCAGCAGGCGCAGGCGATGCTGAAGTCCGTGACGTCCAGTCAGTCGATTGGAACCGTCGGCGCCTCGGACGATCTCAATCAGATCGGCAGGGATGATAACGCCGAGGCCGGTCGCGACTACACCAGCCGGATCGATGATCTCATCAAGCGCATTCAAATCGCCCAGAACACCCAGCACTCGACCAAGGAAGGGGACGTCACCGAGCACGCGATTCTCGAGGCGTTGGAGAGCTCGATACGCGAAGCCAACCTGACCAAGTTTGAGACGTTTCTCGGCGAGAATTGGTCGCCGGAGCGTCTGCGCGTCATGATTCTCGATCGCGTTCAGAATGAAATCGGCAGCCTGTTCGACGGCACCAATCGCGGCGCCGTGACGATGAACGACCTCGATTTGATGATCAAGAAGGCGGCGAAAAACGTCTATGCGCGGCTTGTTCGAGACGTCGGAATTGCTTGCTGCAAATCGCAGCTCCACCCTGTTCGTCGAACGTCTGTATCAGACCCACGGCGACCTCGTGAACGGTGAGGTTCGCGAGAGCGCGGAGCAATTGCTGGCGGACGCCGCCGCTTCACGGCGTGGCGCCGATCGAGCCGAAGTTGCGGCGCGACCAGAACGCCTTCGCGCTGCGCTACCGCGCGCAGCGGATCATCTACGATTGCCTGTCCGACAATGTCGAGGCGATCAGCTCGAACGAGTTGGGCATGGCGGCCCCGGCGGAAATCAGCAAGGGCGTGCTCGACGTCACTCAGCAGCAATGCGGAAAGTGGGTGTCCGCGCAATTGATCGGCGCGGACGGCAAGGTCAAGCCGCAAGATCCCGATGCCCCTGCGGGTCATTTGGACCGCCGACGGTCCGAAGGATGACCCCTCGATGTACGGTCGCGCGACGGATCAGCTGTAGTCGGCGGTCATCGCTTCGGCTCGCGGGGCTTTGCGCCCTTTGACGTCGCCGCATTCGACGGTGCCTTCGTTGTAATTTCGACGCGGTCAGGCAGGGCCGCCGCCGATGGCGTCGCGGGCGAGGGGAGCCCGTTCGGGCGCGCTTTCGCCTCTATCCTGCCAAGCACATGTCAGAGCTTCGAGTCGTTCCAGACCGCTTCGGAAATGGCTTGAGCCGCCAGAGCGTCCGGCGGCGCCGTCTGCAGCCTCGCAATGCTGTCGAGCCGCGTATCCGGCGGACCCGCCGCGAGCCGCCAGGCTGCGACCAGCCACTGGCTCGGTATATCGGCCGGCGGGAGCGGAAGGGCTCTTCGGTTCAACGACAGTCAGTTCGTAGGTCAGCCTGCCGCCTTGACCGTCGACGATTTCAAGCGTCAGCGTCTCGTTGGGATGAATGTCGCCCGGCCGCAGCGGCAAAGCGACGTGGCCCGCGCTGCAGGTTTCAGCCTGGGCGATCACACGGCCGTCTTTCCTGTGCAAGATCGCCCGCACCGAATGCGGCTGCCCGGACGGTTTCCAGGCTGCGACAATCTCTGCGAGATCGGCGCCAATCCGCTGACGGGTCTCGGCGAGCCGATCGAGCGGGGCGAGAGGCGACGCCGCTTCCTGGGCAGGAACGCATTTATCCGGCGCTTCGCCAGTCGCGTCGACGAGGTTCGCCCGGCCGGTCGCGTAGGCGGTCAGGACGCTCCCAGTGAAAAGACTGCGGTAAAGGGCGCCGACATAAGACGCGACCCCCGGCGAGACGGTCTCGGAGGATTCCGGCGCTTCAAAAACCGGGTCATACTGGCCCCCGACATGACGAACCCCGTTCTGTCGTTTCTATCGTGACGACCGCTTCGGGCCCAGCTTCAAGGCGATCGCCATAGAGAACGCACGCGCCAGGCGTGGCCGGGACAACGTCGCCGGTTGGAGCGCGTTTAATTTCGGCTTTCTCCGCATTGCCGGCGACCGATTGAACGCGCGCGACGACCCGGGCAATTGGACATGCCTTTTCGTCCGCAACCGCGAGGTTCGGTCCTGCGCCAACGGCCGCGACAAGCAAATTGGCTGCTAGGATGGCTCTCATGGCAGGATTGATTCCGGGCGGGCTCCCGGCTGGGCCTTCCTGTTGCGGGCGTCTTCGGAAGCTCATCAGTCCGTCGCGTCATGTAATAGACCTCCGCCCAGTCCCTCGCGGCGTCCGCAACCGCCGAGCAGATCTCGATCATCAGCGCGACGATCCCCCCCACAATGAAGCTGAGAATCCCAAAGCGCCAGCCGGCAAGGAAGCGGACGCCGAAATACAGCAGCGCGGCGGAGCCGGCCGCGAAAACAACTCCACACGCCACCACCAGGCACGCCTCGAAGAACACCCGGCGAAGCCGCAGTCGCCTGGAAAATCGGGCCTCGGCCCTGAATATAGGACGCAGACACAACAACACCGTAATGGCCGTGGCGAGGAGGATGAAGAGGATGTCTGCAAGGAATTGCTCCCAAAGCGGAGCTTCTTCGTCGGAAGATTGAAGGCTCAACGCGAGATTGACCTGCGCCAGCACGCCTTGGAGATCGCCCAGCGGCGTAACCAGCGTATCCTCCGACCATGGCGCAGTCGAGCCGATGATGACGATCGAACCCTTCAGGACGTCGCCTTGCTCGGCCAAAGGACTGGGGACGCCTTGGTCCTTAACGAGATTACTGGCCTTTAAGCGCACGTAGGCCAGTCTTTTGTCGCTGTCCGGGCTGCTTTGCGTGTCCTTTGCGCCGTTGATATTCGGGCTGTTCTCTCCGCTGTCATGTTTTTGGTCTGTGTCTTTCCCGATCGTCCAGCGGATCGGAAGGATCTCCGGATTCGCGAGGACGGGCGTTTTGATACATTTGTCCCCCGGTCCGCAGGCAGGAGAGCGCGCGATGGCCAATTCGACGGCGCGCGCCATCGCCGCCTGGCGCGAGACCATCTCTCCTTGGGGACCGAAGCGCACGCGATAGGACGAACATGCGCCTTCAGGCAGCCCATAGGCGCCGAGGGTGAGAACCGGATGAACCAGAACGATCGAAGGCAACTGGCTTCCGGGCGGGGGATCATTCGGAAGACTCCGTAAGATCGGAGAAGACAGTGTTCAATTCGGTCGGCGGATTTGCGCCGTCCTGATCATCGCACGGCGGCAGTCTGCCCGAAGTGAAGAACGTCGGAATGAGGATCGGAGGCTCATTCGCCTTCGCGAGTTCGGCACGAAGGTCCTTGTCGTCAGGAACAGAATTGCGAAAATCGAAGTCCAGGAACACCACCTTCGCCTGCGCGTCGCGCGCGAACTTGGCAAGCTGAGCGATCAGCTTGCGCGGCGTGTCATTGAGCAGAGGCCCGCTCGAGGGAGAGGCGTCTTCCGGCGCGTTCCACTTCCTGACCGCCTCATCGTCGATATCGATGAAAACGACACGGTGCGCGTTCGTGAGCAGACTTATGTCGGGCGAGTGGATCACGTCATAGAGATGGTCCTCTTTGATGATGAGCGCGCGAACCGGAGCGAAATCCAAGGTCCTCAAGGCGTATGTGAATGCGCAAACGCATAGCGCAATCACCAAACTCGCTGCGCCCGCCCCAACGGCTATCGCGTCCGCGGACGGCTGCTGGGCTTCCTTCATTGTCCGTCCGGCGCCGCTCGTTGGCTCATCGATGGCGGAATGAACTGGTCGACCAATTCTGCCCCTCCCCGGGCCGGAAGTGAAGGTCTAGTGGCCAATTCTCCAAGATCGCGCTCGCGGTGATGACGCCAAACTTGCTGCCGGTTTTTGACCCGACCTCGATCCGGTTGTCCGCGTTTTCCTTGTTAGAGCACGCACCGATCTCGAAGGTAGATCTCCTCGCTGTCCTCTTCAAGTTCAAACTCCACTTTGGCGCCCGGCTCCCTGAGATTCTAGTCTTGTGAACGAGATCAGTGACCAGGTCAGCCTCAGCCTGCGGCGTCGGAAGCGCTCCAGAGCATAAAGCGTCCGAGGGAATCTGGCGCCGGTGTTCGCGGCGATCGTGGAAAAGGCAATGCGACTCTGCGGCGCGCCCTTCGGCGGCATGCGGCTATCCAACGCGATGAAGCGCGCCCAGTCGGCGCTCGCGCCAACGGCGGACACAAAAGCGACAGGCACATGCCGCGCCGGCCATTTCGTCTTTTATTTGGATGGCGTCCCGGAGAGGACTTGAACCTCTGACCCCAGGTTTAGGAAACCTGTGCTCTATCCAGCTGAGCTACCGGGACCCTGGATCAACGCCGCGGCGGCCAAAATCTCGGACAAGGCAAGCCCCGCGCGGCATGCCCTTAGCATGAATTTCCGCTTCGCGCACCGCGGCGCGCGCCATTCCACCACGCGAGGCGGGCGGCTTTGTGGCGCTTGCGCCGCGCTCTCGGCCATTGTTCTCGCCTTCCCTTGCCTTGCGGCTTGCGGGCGGCCGGCCGGGCGCGTTCAAGCGGTCAGCGTCGATGAGCGCCTCGATATCGAGCTCAGCGACGGCAGAATCGTGAGGCTCGGCGGGCTGGACGCGCCCGACGCCGAACGCGGCGCGCCGGAAATCGCCAATGCCGCGCGCGATTTCTTAAGCGAACGACTGCTCGGCCGGGACGCGGACCTTATCCTGTTGGCCGGCGGAACCGATCGCTGGGGCAGGACGGTCGCCGACCTCGTCGTCGCCGATCCCGGCGAGGGGTCCGCGGGCTCGACCGCGGCGGCGCTGCTGACGGCGGGCTACGCGCGCGTCCGGCCGGAGTTCGAGACCCGCGGCTGCGCCGCCGAGCGGCTCGCAATCGAAGACGGAGCGCGCCAAGGGGAACTGGGAATATGGCGCGACCCTGAATTCGCCGTGATACAATCGTCCAACTCGGCCGAGCTCCGCCGCCGGGCTCCGGCCGATTTGTGGTGATCGAAGGCATGGTGCGAAGGGTTGGATTTGCGCGCTCGCGCCTTTATCTTGAGCTTGTCCCCCGCGATGGTCCGACGATCGTGGTCGCGCGCAAGCTGGAGACGGCCTTGGCGCGAGAGGGACGGCCGGTCGGCGGGCTGGTCGGACAGACGATCAGGGCCCGCGGCGCCCTCGATGACCGGTTCGGTCCGAGAATCGAGGTCGCCGACCCGGCGATGATCGAAATTGCGCGTCGCGCCGACGCGCCAGGAGAAGCGAAACCGCATCCATGAGCGGCCAGCCGGATAATCTGGGACGCATGGTTGCGTCCTGGCGCGGCCGGCGCGTTCTGATCGCGCTGGCGGCCGGGTTGGCGCTGGGCTTGGCGGCTTGCGCTTCGATCGATCCGCCGCCTGCGCCCGCCAGCCTCGCCCCGACGCCCGCGCCGCGCCCCGTTTCGGTCGAAAAGCCCAATCCGGAACGCAAGCGGCTGATCGACGCGTTCGGCGGCGTCTATTCGGCGCCGGCGACCCAGGCCTATCTCGATGGCGTTCTCATGAAGATCGCGCCGGCGCCCGGACGCCGCCGGGGCCGTCCTACCGCGTCACCGTGCTGAATTCGCCGATCGTCAACGCCTTCTCCCTGCCCTCGGGGGATATTTTCGTCACCCGCGGCCTTCTCGCCCTCGCCGACGACACATCGGAAATCGCCGCCGTCATGGCGCATGAAATCGGCCATATCACCGCGCGCCACGCGGCGCAGCGGGCCGAGTTCGAAAAGACGACGGCGTTGTTCTCGCGCGTCAATTCGCAATTGCTCGCCCAGCGCGAAGCCCAGGACGAAGTCGAGGCGCGCTCGAAGCTTGCGATCGCCCGTTTTTCTCGCGAGCAGGAATTCGCGGCCGACCAGATCGGCATCAAGACCATCGCCCGCGCCGGATATGACCCCTACGGCGCGGCGCGATTCCTCACCGCGCTCGGCGAGTGGAGCGCGTTTCGCGCTTCGGTCTCGGGCGCTGGCTCCGCCAATCGCCCGGACATGATGGCGACCCATCCCTCGACGCCGGAGCGCATCGCCCAGGCGACCGAAGCGGCGCGGCAATTCGGCGCCGCCGGGGACCGGCGAAACCGGACGCAACGCCTATCTCGCCGCCATCGACGGCCTCGCCTTCGGCGACGACCCATCCCAGGGCGTGGTGCGCGACAACGCCTTCATTCATCCAAAGCTCGGTTTCGCCTTTGAGGCCCCAGACGGCTTCACGCTCGACAATCAGTCGGCCGCGCTGATCGGCGTCGGCGAAACGGGCGGCGAGGCGCTGCGCCTCGACAGCATCGCGATCCCGGAATCGACCTCGGTCACCAGCGCCATCGGTTCGGACTGGATCGACGGCGTCAAGACGACATCGATCGAACCCAAGAAGATCGACGGCCTGGAAGCGGCCACGGCGGTCGCTCAGGGCGACCAGTGGAGCTTCCGCCTCGGGGCCGTGCGCCTGAACGGACGGCTCTATCGGCTCATTTTCGCCGCCCACGATCTTTCGCCGGCCGTCGATTCCCGATTCATGGCCTCGCTCAATTCGTTCCGTCTCATAAACGCGCAGGACTCGGCGCTGGCCTCGCCGGAAAAGATCAAGATCGTCGAGGCGGCGAACGGCGACACCGCCGAAACGCTCGCCGCGCGGATGGGCTTCCTGCCGCAATGGCTCGATCAGTTCTTGATTCTCAACGGCCTGGAGCGAAACGCCGCCCTCGTTCCCGGGCAGCGCTATAAGGTCGTCGTCCGTTGAGCGGCGAGGTCGGAAGCGCATGCGAACGCGCGCGCCTGACGGGCCGCCTCGTCATCGCCACCCACAACGCCGGCAAGCTGCGCGAGATTGAACGAACTGCTGGCGCCCTTCGGCATCGTCCCGCTCGGCGCCGCGGCGCTCGGTCTCGAGGAGCCTGAGGAGACGGGGTCGACCTTCCGCGACAACGCCGTACTGAAGGCGAAAGCCGCCGCGCAGGCTTCGGGGCTGGTCGCGCTCTCCGACGATTCCGGGCTTTGCGTCGAGGCGCTCGACGGCGCGCCGGGCATTTATTCGGCGAGATGGGCCGGGCCGAAGAAGGACTTCGGCGCCGCCATGGCCCGCGTCGAGCGCGAACTTGAAGCGCGCGCGCGCTCCGCCGCCGTGGCGGGCGGCTTTCGTCAGCGTGCTGGCGCTCGCCTGGCCGGACGGCGCAGACGAAGCTTTCGAGGGCCGAGTGGATGGGGTCCTCGTCTTTCCGCCGCGCGGGACGGCCGGATTTGGCTACGATCCCATCTTTCGCCCGGACGGCCATGACCGCACCTTCGGCGAGATGAGCGCGGAGGAAAAGCACGGCATTCCCGCCGACGGCTCGCTCGCGCTCTCGCATCGCGCCCGGGCGTTCCAGAAGTTTGCGCGCGCACGGCTGTGAGGGGGGAAGCTTTGCCGGGAATGGCCGCGCGTCGCGGCTTCTGGCAGAAGAGCGGCGCCCGGACCGTCTCGGGCGCCAGACGGGGCCGGCGATGCAAGTTGAAGATACGGCAATTCCAGCGGTCAAGATCGTGACGCCGAAGAAACACGGCGACGCGCGAGGGTTTTTCTCCGAGGTCTACAACCGCTCCGACTGGGACAAGGCGGGTCTTGAATTCACTTTCGTGCAGGATAACCATTCCTACTCGGCCGCGCCGGGCACCTTGCGCGGGCTGCACTTCCAGACGCCGCCATTCGCGCAAGCCAAGCTGGTGCGCGTCGCGCGCGGCCGGATTCTCGACGTCGCCGTCGACATTCGCCGCTCGTCGCCGACTTTCGGCCGGCATGTCGCGGTCGAGCTCTCGGCCGAAAACTGGCGCCAGTTGCTGATCCCGATCGGATTTGCGCACGCGTTCATGACTTTGGAGCCTGACGTCGAGGTTCTGTACAAGACGACCGCGCCCTATTCCGCCGCGCATGACCGGGGCGTCGCCTGGGACGATCCGGCGATCGGCATTGCCTGGCCGTCGCTGGCGGGAGGTCCGGTCCTGTCGGACAAGGATCGCCGGTGGCCGCGGCTCGAGGATGCGCCGGAACTCTTCGAATGATGCGGATCGCGGTCACCGGATCGAGGGGCCAGGTGGCGACGTCATTACTCGAGCGCGCCGGGCTTGAGGCCGAGGTCGTCGCGCTCGGCCGGCCGGCGTTCGACCTCACCGACCGCGCCGCAGTGATCGCGGGGCTCGAAGCGGCGCGTCCGGACGTCGTGGTCAACGCCGCCGCCTACACGGCGGTCGACAAAGCGGAGTCAGAAGAAACCGACGCTGTTCGGGTTAACGGCGAAGGGGCCGGACATGTAGCCGAGGCCGCGGCGCGGCTCGGCGTTCCGCTCCTTCATCTCTCGACCGACTACGTGTTCGACGGGGCGCTCGACCGACCCTATCGGGAAGACGATCCGACCGCTCCCGCCGGGGCTTACGGACGCTCGAAGCTTGCCGGCGAAAAGCTCGTTGCGGACCGTTGCGAAGACAGCGTCATCCTGCGCACCGCCTGGGTCTATAGCCCGTTCGGCGCGAATTTCGTCCGCACGATGCTGAGACTCAACGAGACGCGCGACGAGGTGGGCGTCGTCGCCGATCAGCGCGGCAATCCGACATCGGCGCTCGACATCGCCGACGCCCTGATCGCGATGGCGGCCAGGTTGAAGAACGATTCCTCGCCGGCGCTACGTGGCGTTTTTCACCTGACCGGCTCAGGCGAGGCGACCTGGGCCGACTTCGCTGAAGCCGTCTTCCGCGAGGCCGCGTCGCGAGGCCGACGACAGACACGGGTTAAGCGCATCGCTACCGCCGATTACCCTACCCCTGCCCGGAGGCCAGCCAATTCCCGGCTCGACAACGAAAAGCTTACTCGCGTATACGGCGTCAAACTGCCGGAATGGCGCCAGTCGGTGGCCGTCTGTTGCGCTCGCCTTCTCTCATGATCTTGGGACGGGCCGCCTGCTCGGCCGGCGATGGTGAAATACTCAGGGGTCCTCATGCAGCGCAAAGTATTTGTGACCGGCGGCGCGGGATTCATCGGCTCCGCCGTGTGCCGGCGCCTGGTGGCCGACGGCGCCTCCGTGCTCAACCTCGACGCGCTCACTTACGCCGGCAATCTGCAATCCCTGACGACGATCGAAAATGCGCCGAACTATCGCTTCGCCAAGGTCGACATTTGCGACCGGCGAGCGGTTGGGGAGGCGTTCGAGACGTTCGCTCCCGATCAGGTCATCCATCTGGCCGCCGAGAGTCACGTCGATCGCTCGATCACGGGCAGCGATGCGTTCATCCAGACCAACGTCGTCGGCACGTTCTCGATGCTGGAGGCGGCGCGGGCCTATTGGCAGGCGCTGCCGGCGCAGCGGCGGGACGCCTTCCGTTTTCTTCATGTCTCGACAGACGAGGTTTATGGCTCGCTCGAGGATGAGGGCGCGTTCGTCGAGGAGACGCGCTACGATCCAAGCTCACCCTATTCCGCCTCCAAGGCGGCGGCCGATCACCTGGTCTCGGCCTGGGCGAGAACCTACGGTTTCCCGGCCGTGATCTCGAACTGCTCGAACAATTACGGCCCCTACCATTTCCCCGAGAAGCTCATTCCGCTGATCATTCTCAACGCCATCCATGGCAAGCCGCTGCCGGTCTATGGCGCGGGCTTGAACGTGCGCGACTGGCTCTATGTGGAAGACCACGCGCGGGCGCTCGACGTGATCGTGTCGCGCGGGCGGATCGGCGAGAAGTACAATGTCGGCGGCCGCAACGAACGGCGCAACATCGATGTCGTGCGCCGGATCTGCGCCATCCTTGATGACCTTCGCCCGATGGAGCGCCCGCACAACTCCCTCATTTCCTTTGTCACGGACCGGCCTGGGCACGATCTGCGTTACGCCATCGACGCGGCCAAGCTCGAGCGCGAGCTTGGCTGGCGCGCGCACGAGACGTTCGAGAGCGGCATCGAAAAAACGGTGCGCTGGTATCTCGACAACGAGTGGTGGTGGCGCCCGCTGAGAGACAACGCCTACGCCGGCGAGCGTCTCGGCGTGATCGCCGAGGCGGGAACCTAAAACGTCTTGCGATTGGGTGCGCCCGCTTACCTCGTCCTGAGCCGGCGGCGCGAGCCGCCGTGTCGAAGGGCGGTCCAGTACGGGCCTGCTGGAGGGTCCTTCGAGACGCGCCTTCGGCGCTCCTCAGGACAAGGTGGCGGCGCCATTCCATCAAACCGCAACGCGCTTTGAGCTTGAAGCGCTGCAAACGGAGCGGATTCGGCGATGAAGGGCATCATTCTGGCGGGCGGCGCGGGCACCCGACTGCATCCGATCACGCTCGCGGTCTCCAAGCAGCTGGTCCCCGTCTACGACAAGCCGATGATCTATTATCCGCTGTCGGTCGTCATGCTCGCCGGGATCCGCGAGACGCTGATCATTTCGACGCCGCATGACCTGCCGATGTTCCGCCGCCTCCTTGGCGATGGTTCGGAATGGGGCATCCGGATCGAATATGCGGAGCAGCTCGAGCCCAATGGGCTCGCGCAAGCTTTCGTCATCGGCGAGGAGTTCGTCGCCGGCGGCCCGGCGATGCTGGTCCTCGGCGACAACATCTTCTATGGGGCGGGCTTAGGCGATCAGCTTCGGAGAGCGGCGCGGCGCGAGCGCGGGGCCACTGTGTTCGCCTATCACGTGCCGGATCCGGAGCGCTATGGCGTGGTCGAATTCGATTCCGCCGGCGGCGCGATTTCGATCGAAGAGAAGCCCGCCGCTCCCAAGTCGCACTGGGCGGTGACCGGCCTCTACTTCTACGATTCCGGCGTCGTCGAGATCGCCAAGAGGCTCAAGCCGTCGGCCCGCGGCGAGTACGAGATCAGCGACGTCAATCGCGTCTATCTCGAAGCTGGCGCGTTGAGCGTCGAGCGGATGGGGCGAGGCTTCGCCTGGCTCGACACCGGAACGCCGGATTCGCTGATCGACGCCGCAAGCTTCGTGAGAACCCTCGAGCAGCGGCAGGGGACCAAGATCAGCTGCCCGGAGGAAATCGCCCTCGATCTTGGCCTTATCGACGTCACTCAGTTCAAGCGCCTTATTGCGCGCTTTGGCAAGAGCTCGTATGGGCAATATCTCCAATCCGTCCTCGATGAGCGCGGGCCAGGCCCCGTTGCGGCTCTCGATCCTTTAGGACCCTGCCTCTAGGACCCTGCGCGGCGTGAATGGAACGAACTGCGCCACAATTATGGGTCAAAACCGCGCCTTGGGGCCGAAGGGAAAAGGATAGGGCCGATGACCGAGAAGCGGCGACGCGACGAACCGCAACCCGGCTTGCCGAATGGAGGCCCCGCCTCCAAGCTGAGCCGCGCGCTCAAATCGATCGTTACGGTTCAATCCTCAATTCCTGAGGACGCCTTCACCGCTCAGACGTTGGGCGAGCATCGCTCGGGCAGCGGCGTCGTCATCCGCGAGAGCGGACTGGTGCTGACAATCGGCTATCTGATCACGGAGGCCGAGAACGTCTGGCTCGCCGACGCCGAAGGCCGGGTCACCCCGGCCCACGCGCTCGCCATCGATGCGGAGACCGGCTTCGGCCTCGTTCAGGCTTTGGGCGATCTCAAATGCCCGGCGCTCGAGCTCGGCCGGTCGAGCGAGGCCAAGCTCGGCGATCCGGTGACGGTCGCAGCCGGCGCGGGCACCAAACCGGTGCGCGCGATGATTGTCGGCAAGCAGGAATTCGCCGGCTATTGGGAATATTTTCTCGACGAGGCGATCTTCACCTCGCCCGCCCATCCGTTCTGGGGCGGCGCCGGCGCAATCGACGCGGAGGGCAGGCTTGTTGGCGTCGGTTCACTGCATGTCGAGCAACTCAGCGAGAAAAGCGGTCCGCGCGACATCAACATGATCGTGCCGATCGACCTTCTGCCCCCGATTCTCGACGATCTCCTCACCTACGGCCGAGTTCAACAAGCCGGCCCGGCCCTGGCTTGGCGTTTTTTCGGCCGAAAATGGCGATGAGATCGTAGTCGCCAGCGTCGCCGAACAGGGACCGGCCGCCGAAGCGGGGATCCGCCGCGGCGACGTTCTCGCCGGCGTCGGCGGGTCGGAGCTCGAAAGCCTCGGCGATTTCTATCACAAGGTCTGGAGCCGTGGCGCGGCGGGGGTCGAGATTCCGATCGAGATCATTCGGGATGGACGCGCAATGGGCTTGCGCGTGCGATCGGCCGATCGTGCGACCTTCATGAAGCGCCCGCGCTTGCAGTGAGGCGAAAGCGCGTCGATCCGGTGAGCGACCGGCGCGCCGCCGCGGCCTCGCCGGCTCATGGCCACGAGTCCCGAATAGACGGTTGGCTGCGACCCGCTCCGAGAACCGGACACACGTCTGACGACCCTCGCTCCGGATCCGCTCCTCAAACTCAGACCGCTCCCAGGATTGGGGCTGACAAAGGGCGATACAATTGCTTGGCAAAAAGCGAAGGCCATGGTATATGTTTTATCGTGGCCGGATTGAATGGCGGCCGCTCTGCGGCGAGAAGGGGAACGCTTTTGAGCAATCCGCGCATGCGGGAAGTCCCGGCGCCCGGGCCTGAGAGAGACGGCAGAATTTTTTTTTGTTTGAACTCGGCCGTAACCCATTAAAAAGTCCCGATTCGGAAAAATAAACGCCAGTAAACGCCAGCTATTTTACTAGCGTTTACTCGCTTTTACTGGCGTTTACTCGCGTCTATTTTGCGGGTGGGGCGCGTTTGAAACGCCAAGGGCGGCCCGAGAGCCGCCCTTGGTCGCACATTGAAAGGAGGTCGACGGTCAGTACGAATAATACATTTCGTATTCGACCGGGTGCGGCGTCATCTCGAAGCGCTGGACGTCGGCCATCTTGAGTTCGATGTAGCTGTCGATGAAGTCGTCGTTGAATACATCGCCCGCCTTGAGGAAGGCGCGATCCTTGTCGAGGCTGGAGAGCGCCTCGCGTAAGGATCCGCAGACCGTCGGGATCTTCTTCAATTCCTTCGGCGGCAGGTCGTAAAGGTCCTTGTCCATCGCCGGACCGGGATCAATCTTGTTCAGGATGCCGTCGAGGCCCGCCATCAGCATCGCGGCGAAGGCGAGGTACGGATTGGCGCTCGGATCAGGGAAGCGCACCTCGACGCGCTTGGCCTTCGGGTTCGACGTCCAGGGGATGCGGCACGACGCCGAGCGGTTGCGGGCCGAATAGGCGAGCAGCACCGGCGCCTCGAAGCCCGGCACCAGGCGCTTGTAGCTGTTGGTCGAGGGGTTGGTGAAGCCGTTGAGCGCCTTGGCGTGCTTGATGATGCCGCCGATGTAATAGAGGCACTCCTGGCTGAGGTCGGCGTATTTGTTGCCGGCCATGATCGGTTTGCCGCCCTTCCAGATCGACTGGTGCACGTGCATGCCCGAGCCGTTGTCGCCGTAGATCGGCTTCGGCATGAACGTCGCCGTCTTGCCATAGCTCTGCGCGACCATGTGGATGCAATATTTGTAGACCTGCTGATGGTCGGCCATCGTGGTCATTGGACCGAACTTGAGGCCGAGCTCATGCTGGGCCGAGGCGACCTCATGGTGGTGCTTCTCGACCACCGCGCCCATCTGCGCCATCGCCGCCAGCATCTCGCCGCGCATGTCCTGGGCCGAATCTTGCGGAGGGACCGGGAAGTAGCCGCCCTTGGTGCGGACGCGGTGGCCGAGGTTTCCACCCTCGTAAGTCGTGTCGGAATTGGTCGGCAGTTCGATCGAATCGACCTGGAAGCCGGTGTTGTAGGCCTCGGCGGAGAACCGGACATCGTCGAACACGAAAAACTCGGCTTCCGGCCCGAAGAACACGGCGTCGCCGATTCCGGTCGACTTGAGATAGGCCTCGGCCTTCTTGGAGATGCCGCGTGGGTCACGGTTGTAGGGCTGGCCGCTCCCGGGATCGAGAATGTCGCAGGTGATGACCATGGTCGAAGCGGCGAAAAAAGGGTCCATGCACGCCGAGGTCGGGTCCGGCATGAGCGTCATGTCGGATTCGTTGATCGCCTTCCACCCCGCGATCGACGAGCCGTCGAACATCAGGCCCTCGGCGAACGCCTCCTCGTCGACCAGCGTCTGATCGAAGGTGACATGCTGCCACTTGCCGCGTGGGTCGGTGAAGCGCAGATCGACATATTTGACATCATTGTCCTTGATCGCCTTCAGGACATCCTTGGCGGTCTTCATGATTTCCCTTTCCTCGATGATTAAGCTCTGTCGGCCCGCCGCGGGGATGGCGGGTTGCCCTCTGATCAGCCCGAAACGCCTTCAGACCGCGTCCGCGCCGGTTTCGCCAGTGCGGATCCGGATGGCCTCCTCAATGTGGGATACAAATATCTTGCCATCGCCGATGCGGCCCGTCTGGGCTGCGACGCGGATCGCCTCGACCGCCGAAGCGAGGTTGTCGTCCGAGACGACGACCTCGATCTTCACCTTGGGCAGGAAGTCGACGACATATTCGGCCCCGCGATAGAGTTCTGTGTGCCCCTTCTGGCGGCCGAAGCCCTTCGCTTCGAGGACGGTGATGCCTTGGATTCCGGCCTCCTGCAACGCCTCCTTCACTTCATCGAGCTTGAACGGCTTGATGATCGCCTCGATCTTCTTCATGTGCCGCGATACTCCTCGTCCCCGCGGGTCCGCGCCGCCGACCCGATGCTCCCTGGGCCGCGCAGGCGGGACCGGCGCGGGCGGGGCTCAATAGCATCGGAGCCGGGATCGCGCTACCGGGCGCCTGCTAAGAGGTCAGGAAGGCGCCGGCGCCCCTGCGGCGCCGTTCGAATAGGCGCCTTGGCCAATAATCGGGCGACCGATCAGACCGCCGGTCCCCACTCGCCCGAGCCGAAGATGCGCCACGACGTGAGTCCCGCCTTGGCGACGACAATTCGGCCAGACTTGGCCATGGCGACGAGATGGGCGAACACCATCGGATGCCGCCAGGCCATCGGCTTCTCCGGCGCGCAAACGGCGCGGTATTCGTCGCTGTCGGCGTCCTCCATCAGGATCGTGCCGACCAGGTCCGGGCGTAATCGCCGGGAGAGGTCGCGGCGGGTCAGCCATTCGCACTCGAAGTCGCGGCAAACCTCTGGCCGCTCGGCGTAGATGGCGCAGCCGCCGCCAACGCGGCAATTGACGCACAGCGGTCCCGCCGGCTTGTTGAAAAAATCGATTTCCAGCACGGAACAGCACATCGTGCAAGCCCCGCAGGATTTTCCCGGCGCCGCCGTCATCCGCTCCTCGCGTTGGCGCTCGCCCGGCGAATCGTGGCGAGTGGGAGCATCCCTACCATTTTTTCAGTCAAGAGAGCGGCAGATTCTGCACGCCAGCGATCATCCGGGCAATTCCCGAATGGGAACGCCAATGGCTGGAACCTATGGCGCCGCCCGGCGTTAGTCCGGCAGTTCTCAAAGGAGGCTGTCATGGACAAAGAACACATCAAAGGCGCTGCGGACAAGGCGAAAGGCGCCGTGAAGGACGCCGCCGGCAAGATGATGGATGACAAGGGATTGCAGGTCGAAGGGAAGATGGACAAGGCGAAGGGCGAGGCCCGCCAAGCGCTGGGCGACGCCAAGGACGCCGTTCGGCACGCTAACGACAAGTAAGTTGGCGACACACTGAATGCGGAAAGGGCGGCCTGTGGGCCGCCCTTCTTGCGTCGTCCTGCCGCCGTTGAACTCTGCAAAAGCCGCCGTTCGCGCGGAGCCCGCAGCTCCGCGCCCTTGCCCGCCCCTGAGCCCTCCTACCCGGGCGGGGCTCTGGATCGAGCCTCCTCTTGTTATAGGCTGGGGTCGGCCGCCAGCTTTTGCTTCCTCCGCCCTTTCGATGGCTGCGAATTATGGCCTTCGTCGTCTGCATTGATTGGCGGCGAGGGAAGGCCCCCTTCCGGCTGCGGATCGGCCACATACTCGAAATCGGGTTCCACATTCCCCGCACATCGTCGAACCCGAGCCTGACCGTCTCATCAGGAGGAATGTTTCAACACCGCGCGCCGTCGCCATCCGATGTGCTTCGACCCCGTGAATGGCGTCGCTGTCCACCGGCATTTCCATTCCCCGCCTTGGCTCGCCCGCCGCGGCTGCGATAATTTGCCGCCCAACGAAAGGCGTGATTCGTGGGCACCGGCGGGAAGAACGCAAAGAAAAAGGCCGCGCCGCCGCCGCGTCCCGTAGCGACCACGCCTCATTTTGACTTCGAGCGTGAGGCCTTCGCCAACGGTCATCGATGGGTCGCCGGGGTGGATGAGGTCGGGCGCGGCCCTCTGGCCGGGCCCGTCGGTGTGGCCGCCGTCATTCTTGATCCCGAGGATCTGCCCGAGGGGCTGAACGATTCAAAAGTACTCCAGGCGGCTGCGCGCGACTCCTTGTGCCAGATCATCTTCGCCAAGGCGCTCAGCGTTTCCGTCGTCTTCGCCAGCGTCGAGGAAATTGACCTCTTCAACATCCGCGGCGCATCGCTTCGCGCAATGGCGCGAGCGATAGCGGCGTTGAGCCTGCGCCCACATCCGGCGCTGATCGACGGCCGTGATTCGCCCGACGGCCTCATCTGCCCGGCGCGCCCGATCATTGACGGCGACGCGCTTTCGATGTCGATCGCCGCCGCCTCGATCGTCGCCAAGACGATGCGTGACGCGCTGATGCGCAATCTGAGCCGCGATTATCCGCAGTACGGCTTTGCCGAGCATCTCGGCTATGCGACCGTCGGGCACCGCCGCGCGCTGGCCTCCGCGGGCCCGTGCCCCTATCACCGGCGCTCGTTCCGGCTCGAACCAGAAGAAGAGTGACCAGGCGGCCTAAAAAGGTTTCAAAAGGGTTGAAATCGTATATCCGTTAGAGCGACTTACGCCGTACGAAAACGACACAGCGGAATGTGTGGCGGCATAACCGGACCTTTACTTTAAACCGAGCATAAACGACGCGCCGGTTCGCACGATCCGGCTCATGCGTCGAGTGGTTGCGTTGATGCGTATCGCGCGTGCCGGAGCGTTCCGCCTCCCCGCCCAGATTCAGGTTTTGCGTACTGGGGCCGGCGAGGCGAAACGCCCGGCCGCAAAGCTTGAGGCGCTCGGCAGGGCCGGCCCTGCTCGGCGCGACGCGATCCTCATCGGCGACTGCGTCGCGGAAATGATGAGACTTCCTCCCGCCTCGGTTGATCTCGTCTTTGCCGATCCTCCCTATAACCTGCAGCTCGAGGGCGCGCTGTCGCGTCCCGACCAGAGTCTGGTCGATGGCGTCGGCGACGCCTGGGACAAGTTCGCTGATTTTGCTGAATATGACGCGTTCACGCGCGACTGGCTGACCGCCGTCCGGCGGCTGATGAAGCCGGCCGCAACGATCGTGGTCATCGGCTCCTACCACAACATTTTCCGCGTCGGCGCGATCTTACAGGATCTCGGCTTCTGGATCCTCAACGACATCGTGTGGCGCAAGGCCAATCCGATGCCGAACTTCCGCGGCCGCCGGTTCACCAACGCCCACGAAACCATGATCTGGGCGGCGCGCGGCCCGGAGGCCAAGGCCTATACGTTCAACTATGAGACCTTGAAGGCCGGCAATGAGGATGTGCAGGTCCGTTCCGACTGGTTTCTGCCGATCTGCACTGGCGCGGAGCGGCTCAAGGACGAGAGCGGGCGAAAAGCTCATCCGACGCAAAAGCCCGAAGCGCTGCTTCAGCGAGTGTTGCTCGCCGCCTCCAATGCGGGCGATCTGGTGCTCGACCCGTTTTTCGGTTCCGGGACCACGGGGGTCGCCGCGCGGCGGCTGGGCCGGTCGTTCATTGGCGTCGAGCGGGATCCGGCTTACGCCGAAGCGGCGCGCCAGCGGATCGGCGCGGTCGAGCCATTGCCTGAAGCGGCGCTCGCAATCGCGCCCACCCGCCGCAGCGAGCCGCGCGTGGCTTTCTCGAGCGTGGTTGAAGCCGGGCTGGCGCGCCCGGGCGAACGGCTGGTCGACGCGGGACGACGCCACAACGCTCTCGTGCGGGCCGATGGCGCGCTCGCCGCAGGCCCTGCCGTCGGCTCGATCCACAAGATCGGCGCGCTGGTGCAAGGGTTGCCCGCCTGCAACGGCTGGACCTTCTGGCATGTCGAGCGTGGCGGGCGACTGACCTCAATCGACGATCTGCGCGCCGCCATGCGCGCGACAATGCGCGAAGCAGCGGAGTAGCTTCCAGCCGTCCCTCGGCACCGACTAGGCCGATCCGGGCGCCGATGCAGGAGGTTTGCGCTCGAATGCGTCAAGCAGCGAACCTAGTCGCGAGACGACCGCGGCATAGGTCGACAGCGACTGAAACTGAGTGACAACCAGGGAGAAGGCGGCGACCAGGGTCGTGAACACCATCGTGGATTGGGTGATCACGCCGAATTCGATCTCGCCGCGCATGAAAGCGGGCGCGATAATCAAAATCGGAATGAGCTGAATAAGCCAATTGTAGCCGGTCGAAAAGAACCCGACATTGCGGTTGACCGTCGTAATGCGCCGAAAATTCTTGGCAATTCGACCGACGTGCTCGCTAAGCCCTGCGGACTCGCGCTCGCCTTCGTGTCGAAGCATAATACTTTCGGCATTGTCGCGAATATGGATGAGGGCAGAGCGGAAACTCGCCTCGTAGTCTAGCTGGTCGCTGTTCAACTTGACGAGAGGCCGAGCGAGCTTGATCGTCAGATATGAGCCGAGCACGGCATAAGCAACGGAGATGACGAGGAGCAGCGGACTGATCGACCACAGCACTCCGGAAAAGGAAAGGATCGTGAAGGCGCTGTTGATCGCCATGAGCGCGAAGGAAAGCGTGGTGGCGGTGAATGCGCGCGTGTCCTCCGCGATCCGCTGGTCGGGATTCGCGAGTTCGCCGGGCGTCGCGAGGCGATAGTAGGTTCCATCGGCCATATAGGCGGCGACGGCGCGCTCGGTCACGAATTCCCGCCAAAGCAGGCCGAGCCGCTCTTCGGCGAAGCGCGCCAGAACGGCTACGATCGTAGACCCCGCGAAGACCGCAAGCGTAAGTTCAGCCTGCCAAACGAATGCAGCGGTGTGCCTTTCCGCGATGGCGGACATCAAGTTTCTGTTGACGAAACTGTTTGCGACATTGAGGCCGTTCGCACCGATGAGAAGCACGAGGATCACAGCGAACATCAGTTTCGCTTTCCAGCCGACCTCCGATCGGGCGAAGGTTCTGACGGCCGCGACGAGCCGCGTCGCGACGGCGCTGTTGGGCGTTCCCTGGGCTTGCATGCCTCGCCTCGGAGGATGGGCGGCGAATTGACGACCACTCTACCTGATCCCAGGAAAAGGCGGGAGCGGCGGGTCCGGCCGGCCGGTCACCATTCCGACCTATCGCCTGCCCTATGCCCGCGGCTTCGCTGACCCGAAATCGGCGGCCCGCAAAAGAAACACTTCGCCCGTTGTCTCTTCAGTGTCGAGCCAGACGAACGGCAGGCCGGGAAACTCATGCTCGAGCGCCTCGCGCGCCCCGCCCACCTCGCAGACAAGCATCCCGGTCGCCGTCAAATGCTTGGGCGACTCGTTCAGGATGCGGCGCACAATGTCGAGCCCGTCCGATCCTCCGGCATGCGCGAGCGTCGGCTCCGCCGCATATTCGGGCGGAAAGCGAGCGATTGTCCCTGCGTCCACATAGGGCGGGTTCGTCAGGATCAAGTCGAAGCGGGCGCCCCTGACCGGGGCGAACAGATCGCCCGGCTTTAGCGCAATGCGATCTCGCAACCCGTGCTCCTCGAGGTTGCGCTGGGCCACTTCGAGCGCGCCCGGCGAGACGTCGACCGCCTCGATGCGCGCATTGGGAAAGACCCGCGCGGCGAGAATAGCCAGCGAACCTCCCCCCGTGCAGAGGTCGAGCACGGAGGCCACGCGTTCTGGATCGCCGGTCAGCGCGTTGTCTTCGGCGAAAGCCGTCATCACCAATTCGCCAATCAGGCTGCGCGGAACGATGACGCGCTCGTCGACATAGAACGGCACCCCCTTGATGTAGGCGCGGTGGACAAGGTAAGCGGCGGGCTGGCGCGTCGTCACCCGGGCTTCGATCAGTTCGCGGAGCCTCGTCCGCTCATGGCGCAGGAGTCTGGCGTCGAGAAACGGATCGAGCGTGTCGATCGGCAGACCCAGACCCTCGAGGATGAGAAAGGCGGCCTCGTCGAACGCCGTTGTCGCGCCGTGGCCTAAGGCAAGGTCAGCTGAGAGAAAGCGGCCGACCGCATAGCGGAGCCAGTCCCGCGGAGTGAGGAAGGTTTCAACCCGCTCGTCATCTTCAGACAACGGCGGCCGCCTTACGCGCGGCGGTCATGCGCCTCGCTTGCACTCGTGCAAGAAGTGTTTTCGGGTCTTGCCCTGCAATCCCTGAGCGTCGGCCTTTTGCGCACATTCGATCGACCTGGCGGACCGCTCGGCGGGGTCCTGCTTGGCGGCAGGGAGAGACTCCGAGACCGGCGTCACCGGCGCGGCGGAACCGTCGGATATTGCGCCGCCCATCCCAACGGCGGCGATCTGCGCTGCTGCGCCGAAGGTCAAAAGCGTTTCCGAGGCAATAAGAGCAAGGACGCAGCCGCAAACCCAGGACGCGAACCGTGTATTCAAAGGTGTTCCTGTTTCAGGCAGATGGTTTGTCTGATTCCCGGCGCCGGTTATAATGGCCGCTTACGGAATTTCAAGCCAAGGGATTCGCGCCGCGCCGACATAACTTCTGGAGCGCCAACGGCCTTGTTATCCAGCGAGGAGTTGTCAAACGCGCCCTGATCTCCGCGCCTCTTCGGTTCCATCAAGGCGCGCCTACGCTGCAACGCAAAAAAGTGTTTTGGGCTGCGCAAAAAACCGCCTATCTTGTGTTGACACGCGAGGCGTTGTCACACTTGGACCATCATGACCGTCATGGCTAATTCCACTCCGACGACAATCAAAAAGTACGCCAATCGACGCCTGTATAATACGGCGTCGAGCGCCTATGTGACCCTGGCTGATTTAGCGAAGATGGTGAAGGCCGGCGAAGATTTCATCGTTTTCGACGCCAAAAGCAATGAAGACATAACCCGTTCGGTTCTCACCCAGATCATCTTCGAGCAAGAGGGAATTGAAGGACAGTCGCTGCTGCCGACGACGTTCTTGCGCCAGCTCATTCGCTTTTATGGCGACAGCATGCAGGCGATCCTGCCGAGCTATCTGGAATTCTCGATCGACCGCTTTTCGGGCGAGCAACAGGCGATGCGCGAAGCCGCGAGCCGGATGTTTGGTCCGGAGGCGTTCTCCGCCGGCTCCTTCGCCGCTTTGCAGGAATTGACGAAAAAGAATTTCGCGGCGTTCAATCAAGCGCTGGCGATGTTCTCGCCGTTCGTCGCCGCGACGCCGACGACGGAATTGGCGGGTAAAAAGGCGAATTCTGAGGACGACATCGACCAACTGCGCAATCAGCTGTCCGACATGCAAAAGCGCCTCGAAATCTTTGGCCAAGAAGACCGAGACGCCTTAGAACCGATCCTTGCGCGTGCGGAGCTCGGCAAACACCGCCGCAGGCTCGGCTCCCGCCATCCCCACCGCGACCTGAATCGCCGGCTCCTCCGCGCGTAGAAACGGATTGGCGGCAAGCTCGGCTGCAATATTTGTCGGCAACGTCGGATGACGGTCGGCGCGCAGCCTTGCGACCTCCTTGATTCGAGCCTTCAGAATTGGATTGTCGGGTTCGATGGTGATCGCGAACTGACCGTTCGCCTGGGTATATTCATGGCCGCAGTAGAGTTGGGTCTCGGCGGGAAGGGCGGCAAGCTTGACCAGAGAACTCCACATGACAGCGTGAGGCGCCTCGAGCACTCGGCCGCAGCCCAGCGAAAACAGGGTGTCGCCGCAGAAGGCGACTTGGTCTTCCTCAAAATGATAGGCGATATGACCGAGCGTATGCCCGGGGGTTTCGATGACTTTCGCTCTGAGCGATCCGACCTGGGCCGCGTCCCCTTCCTTCACCTGGTGATCGAGGAAGGGGATTCGCGCCGCATCCTTGGCGGGACCCCACACCTTCGCGTTTGGAAATTTTGCCCTGACGTCGGGGACGCCTTGTATGTGATCGGCGTGATGATGGGTGATCAAGATGTCGGTTAAATTCCAGCCCCGCTCCGCCAAAGCTGCGAGCGCGGGCCCCGCCTCGGGCACGTCAACGCAGGCCGTCGCCCCTGTCGTCGAATCGTGGATGAGGGCGCCGTAATTGTCGGTGAGACACAGATACTGATGAATGCTCATCGTCATGGGGCGTGGCTCGGCGATTTCCATCTTCGGTTCTAAGGCGCCTTGCGCGGCGCTTAAGGCCAACGCTGCCGCGGACCGCGCGGTCCACTATAACCGGGCGGGCGATCCCTGTCTCTCCTCCGCCGCCTTGAGGATTGGCGGATCGCGACCGTCACGCATTGCGAAAGGTCGGGCGCTCGTTCAAAGTCATGGGCCTCCGTCCGGCCGATATCGATGCCTCTCGACGTCCTCAGTTTGCAGAGCTTCTACGGCTCACCCCTTGGCGGCGTGGCCCGCAGGCTGATCGGGCGCCTGATCCGTGAGCGCTGGAACAGCAGCGCCGGCCTCTCGGTCGCCGCGGTCGGTTATGGCGCGCCCTATCTCGAACGATTCCGCGACGGCGCTCGCCGATGCCTGGCCTTGATGCCCGCGGAACAAGGCGTCGCGATCTGGCCGGAAGCCGGACGCTGCGCCGCAGCGCTGGTCGATCCGCAAATGCTGCCGCTGCCTGACGGCTGCATCGACCGGCTGTTGCTCGCTCACGCCCTAGAGGCGGCCGATCGACCGGACGCGCTGCTTGAAGAACTGTGGCGCATCACCGCGCCAGAGGGGCGAATGATCGTGATCGCGCCCTCCCGCCGGGGCGTCTGGGCTCGCACGGACAGCACTCCTTACGGACAGGGCCTGCCCTATTCGAAATCGCAGCTTCGCGACTTGCTCCATCGGGCGGAGTTCTCGCCGATCTTCTGGGGCGAGGCGCTTTATGCACCGCCGGTCGCCCGGCCCTTCATGATTCGGTCGGCGACGACGATTGAGCGGGTCGGAGGAGCGGTCGGATTGCCATTCGCCGGCGTCCACATTGTCGAGGCGATCAAGCAGGTTCCCCGCCGGGTCGGCGTCCGCACGGTCGCCCGAGCGCGCCCTGCTCCCCTCAAACCCGCGCTCGCGCCAAGCGTACCGCGACAATATCATTTCGAATGATTGGCCTTTTCGGTTTTCGGGTTGGCGCCGTCGACGCGCCATGCTTTTAAAAAGCCGCTCCTCGACCTCAACCCAAGGCGAATTGCCATGCCCGCCGATCGCCTCCTCGTCCTGTTGCGCCATGGCCAGAGCGAATGGAACCTCAAGAACCTGTTCACTGGATGGCGGGACGTGGATTTGAGCCCCGCCGGAGTCGAGGAAGCCAAACAAGCCGGGCGCCGGATGAAGGCGCATGGGATCGCCTTCGACCTTGTTTTCACTTCCGCCCTCATCCGCGCCCAACGCACGCTGACTTTAGCGCTGGCGGAAATGGGGCAGACCGGCCTGCCGGAAAAGCGAGACCAAGCGCTCAACGAACGCGACTACGGCGATCTGGCCGGCCTCAACAAGGACGATGCGCGCAAGAAATGGGGCGAGGAGCAGGTCCACATTTGGCGGCGCAGCTATGACATCAACCCGCCCGGCGGCGAAAGTCTGAAGGATACGGTCGCGCGCGCTCTCCCCTATTATTGCCAGAGCATCCTTCCCCCGGTCCTCGACGGCAAGCGCGTGCTGGTCGCGGCGCACGGCAACTCTCTGCGCGCACTGGTCATGGTGCTAGACCGGCTGACGCCCGAAACAATTCCGACGATGGAGCTCGCGACCGGCGTGCCCCTTGTCTATCGGCTCAACCCCAACTCGACCGTCGCGAGCAAAGAGATCCTAAGCTGACGGTAATTTGCCGTTAGCCTTAACGATTTGTGAAGACGCTCGGCGCCATGTTGACCGCACGTGATTTGCGGTTCGCAGAGGTCAGCAATGTCGGCGAAAGCTTCAGGGTTTGGGTTTGCGGCGATTGCCGCGTGCCTCTTTGCGACGGGCGTGGAAGCCGCCCAGTATGAGTTTCTCGCGGCGCCGCAAATCAACCTGTCGCTGGTCTACCGCCTCGACAAATTGTCGGGCGACGTCATCGCGTGCCAGTTCGCGCACAATCCGGGGCGCTCCGATGTCGGCCCGGGCGCGTTCGGCGTCACCTCCTGTTATCGCAGCGGCGACGGCGCGACCAAGCAGGACCCCAGCGACTATGGGCTCATCGCCACGCGTCACGAGCAGGAAGGTGGCGTGTTTCGCGTCGATTATCGCACCGGCGCGCTCAGCATTTGCTACTTGTATTTCCAGCGTGAGAAGCAGGGCGATCACGAAGCGATTGCGGACCAGTATGTTGTGTGCACCCCGCAGTGGAAGCAGGCGACGCCCGCCCGTTCAGGCGGCGCAGTCAGCGAATTGCCGGCAGCCGCGCCAACACGAGACTGACGCGCAGCGCAATCGTCATTTCGAGCGAAGCGAAGCAATCCAGGAGTCGTCGGGCCCCCGACGTTCCTCCGATCGATGCGTCATGGCCTAGCGGCCGGCCATGTTCGCCAACGATCACGATACGATCTTCGCGCTCGCCTCCGGCGCCGGCCGAGCCGCGATCGCCGTCTTGCGCCTGTCGGGTCCCGGCTGCTCTGAGGCGCTGAAGACAATCGCGCCTGGGGCTGAGTTTCCGGACCGCCGCGCTGTCTTGCGAACGCTGAGACACCCTCAATCTCAGGAACCGCTCGACCGGGCGTTGATCACCCGCTTTCAGGCGCCTCGCAGCTTCACCGGCGAGGAGATGGCGGAGATCAGCGTCACGGGCGGACGAGCGGTCGCTTCCGCGGTCGTCCGGGCTCTGGCGCTCGTTCCCGGACTGCGGGCCGCCGAGCCGGGGGAATTCGCGTGGCGCGCGTTCATGAATGGAAAGATCGATCTTTCCGAGGTGGAAGGGCTCGCCGACCTGGTGGAAGCCGAGACCGAGGCGCAGCGACGACAGGCCCAACGCATCGCCGGCGGCGCGCTGAGCCGCGAGTGCGCGGCGATACGTCTAAGCCTCGTTGAAGCCATGGCGGCGGTCGAAACCCAGATCGATTTCACCGACGTCGAGGACGCCTCGGATTTCACGCTTGAATCCGTGAGAAGCTCGGCGCGCGCGGCAATCGATCGAATCGACCGAGCGCTCGCGACCGCGGATGCCGCGGCGCGCCTCCGAGAGGGCTTTACCGTCGTGATCGCCGGACCTCCCAATGTGGGCAAGTCGACGCTGATGAACGCTCTGGCCGGCCGCGATGTCGCGATCACGTCGCCAATCCCTGGAACCACCCGCGATTTGATCGAGGTGTTTCTTGATCTGCGCGGCTATCCGGTCATTCTCGTCGACACGGCGGGCATCCGCGAGAGCCAGGATCCAATCGAACAAGAGGGCGTGGCGCGAGCGCATCGCAGAGCCGAGAGCGCGGACCTGATGCTGTGGCTGGATGACGGCGGGCAAGGCCGGGCGCCGCCGAGCCTGGAAGCCCCCACCTTGGCGGTGCGGACCAAGATCGACCTCAAGGGGGCTGACACGCGGGCCGCAAGGCCCACGGACCTTGCGATATCGGCAAAGACAGGCGCTGGAGTTGACCGGATGCTTGACGTCATTGCCGAACTGGCTGAAGAGCGCATGTCTTCGCGTGAGCCGGCTTTGTTGACGCTTGAAAGGCACAGGCGTGGTTTTCTGGACGCGCGCCAGGCGCTGGCCTCGGCTTTGGCGCCGCACGCGTCGGAGCCGGAATTGATCGCCGAGGATCTGCGACGCGCGGCGGTGGCCATGGATCGCATTGTCGGGCGGATCGGCGTTGAAGAAGTGCTCGGAGAGATTTTTGCACGGCTATGTGTTGGGAAATAGGATCGAAATCATTGACTCTTGGAGCGCCGCCTCGGGCGCTGTCGTCATGGCCGGGCTTGTCCCGGCCATCCACGCCGCGCCGTTTCAATGACAAGTCCGACAATGCCTCCGCCGGCGGGTGCGAGAATAATGTTTTCGATGCTGGCGACTGGGTCGAACACGTGGATGGCCGGGACAAGCCCGGCCATGACGCCTTTAGGAGCGCAAGTTTCTCCTACCCCAATCTTACAAGAGCACATCGTTGCGTGTTTCACGTGAAACAGGCGGACCCCCGAAATGAAATTTGACGTTGTTGTCATCGGCGGCGGGCATGCCGGATGCGAGGCCGCAGCCGCGGCCGCCCGCTGCGGCGCACGAACCGCCCTCGTTACGCACCGTTTCGCGACGATCGGCGAGATGTCGTGCAACCCGGCCATCGGGGGCTTAGGCAAAGGCCATCTGGTGCGCGAGATTGACGCGCTCGACGGCGTGATGGCGCGCGCCGCCGATGCGGCCGGCATTCAGTTCCGCGTCCTCAATCGCCGCAAAGGCCCCGCCGTCCAGGGGCCGCGCGCCCAGGCCGACCGAAAACTTTATCGGCGCGCAATGCAGGCGCGGATCGCCGAGACCGCGAACCTGACCGTCATCGAAGGGGAAGCGGCTCGGATCGCATCCGATGCGAGCGCGGTCACAGGAATTGAGCTGGCCGACGGCCGCATGATCACCTGCCGCGCAATCGTCCTCACCGCCGGCACCTTCCTCCGCGGGGTCATCCATCTCGGCGACCAGCGCACGCCGGCCGGGCGTTTCGGCGATCCGCCCTCGGTGTCGCTCGCGCAAAGCCTCGACGCGGCCGGGTTCGCGCTCGGGCGGCTCAAGACCGGAACGCCGCCCCGGCTCGACGGATCGACGATCGACTGGGAGCAGCTTGAGATTCAGCTCGGCGATCCAGAGCCGGAATTCTTCTCCGCGATGACGACCTCGGTCACCGCGCCGCAGCTCCCGTGCCACATCACCCGCACCACCGCCGAGACCCATCGCATCATCCAGGCGGATGCGCATCGCTCCGCCGTCTATTCGGGCGCGATCTCCGGGCGCGGCCCGCGCTATTGTCCGTCGATCGAGGACAAGGTGATCCGCTTCGCCGATCGCGACAGTCACCAGATTTTTCTCGAGCCCGAGGGCGTCGACGATCCGACCGTCTATCCGAACGGCATTTCGACCTCCCTGCCTGAGGAAACCCAGCGCGCGCTCGTGGCCACGATCCCGGGCCTCGAGCATGCCCGCATTCTGCGCCCCGGCTATGCGATCGAATATGATTACATCGACCCGCGCGGGCTCGACCCGATGCTGGAGGCGCGCCGGCTCGGCGGCCTGTTCCTGGCCGGCCAGATCAACGGCACGACCGGCTATGAAGAAGCGGCGGCGCAGGGCGTGGTCGCGGGCATCAACGCCGCGCGAAAAGCTGGCGGCCAAGCGCTCACCACGTTCGACCGCGCCGAGTCCTATCTGGGCGTAATGATCGACGATCTCACGACCCACGGCGTCACCGAGCCCTATCGCATGTTCACCTCGCGCGCCGAATTTCGGCTTTCGCTCAGAGCCGACAATGCCGACGAGCGCCTGACGGCGAAGGGGATCGCGCTTGGCTGCGTCGGACCGCCTCGGGCGCGCTCTTTCCATCACACCCAAGATCAGTTGGGGCGGGCGCGGGCTATGCTCCACGCCGCGGTCGCCACGCCGCGGGAGCTTGAAGCGCACGACCTTATCGTCAATCGCGACGGCGCCCGCCGCTCGGCCTTCGAATTGGCGACTCAGTCACAATACCCGCTCGCTGTTCTTGCGCGCGTCTGGCCTGAACTTAAAGAGATTCCGGCTCATCTTGTCCGCCGGCTCGAGGCGGACGCCAAATACTCCGTTTATCTTGACCGCCAGGCCGAGGACGTCGCCCGCTACCGCCGCGACGATTCGGCGACCCTGCCCGCCGACCTCGACTATGCGCGCCTTTCGGGGCTGTCGAACGAAATCAAGCAGAAGTTCATCGCCGTTCGCCCCGTAAGCCTTGGTCAGGCGCGCCGCATCGAAGGCGTCACACCGGCGGCCCTGGCGCTCATCGCCGCGCATGCGCGCAAGGCCGAACGGTCCTCCAGCCGTAACCGGCTTCCGGCTGGGACGTGAGCCGGCCGCCGTCGAACGACGCTTTGGCTGACCGGCTCGCGGACGACCGCCGGGCGGCTTTGCGCCTTGTGCCTGTTTCACGTGAAACAAAGGACCGCTTGGCGACCTTCGTCGAGCTCCTCGATCGCTGGCGGCATAAGATCAATCTCATCTCGAACCCGACCTTTGCGTCGGTCTGGACCCGCCACATCGCGGATTCGGCCCAGCTCAGCGCCCTCGCACCGCAGGCCAAACGCTTGGTCGACATAGGCTCCGGCGCCGGCTTTCCTGGCCTCATCATCGCGATCCAGCTCGCGGATGTTCCTGGCGCAATCGTCCATTGCATCGAGAGCGATGGCCGGAAATGCGCCTTCCTGCGTGAAGCGACCCGCGCCACCGGAGCGGCGGCCATGATTCACCCCTCGCGCGTCGAAGCAATCGACCCCGAAAGCCTCGGACCTGTGGACGCCGTCACCGCTCGCGCCTTCGCCCCCTTGCCGCTGACGCTCAAATTGGCGAGACCGTGGATGGACCGCGGGGCCATCGCCGTGTTTCCGCGCGGCGAATCAGCTAAGGAGCAAATCGCGGCGCTGCCTGAGGCCACGGCTTATGCGATCGAAACGCTTCAGAGCGTCGTCAACCCGAAGGCCGCGATCCTGCGCATTCGCCGAGGCTGAGGCTTAAAGCCCATGACCGAGACCAGGACCGAGCCCCTCGTTCGCGAGCCCGACGGCGCCGCGCGTCCGCGTGTTCTCGCCATGGCGAACCAGAAGGGCGGCGTCGGCAAGACCACCACCGCCATCAACCTCGGCACCGCGCTCGCCGCAATCGGCGAGCGAGTGCTGATCCTGGATCTCGATCCCCAGGGCAATGCGTCCACCGGGCTCGGGATCAACCGAAACGCTCGAACAACTTCGAGCTACGAAATGCTGGTCGGCGAGAAGTCCTTGCGCGACGTCGTCATTCCGACCTCGGTGCCGCGCCTCACCATCGCGCCCTCGACTATGGACCTTCTGGGGGTCGAACTCGAAATCGCGGGCCATTCCGACCGCTCCTACAAATTGCGGAATGCGCTCCGCGCTTATGGCGCCTCGAACGCGGCCGATCCGGAAACTGTCACCTATGTCCTGGTGGATTGTCCGCCCTCGCTCAATCTTCTCACCATCAATGCGCTCGCCGCCGCCGACGCGGTCGTCGTTCCGCTCCAGTGTGAATTCTTCGCCCTTGAAGGCCTGTCGCAACTCCTGACCACCGTCGAGCAGGTTCGCAGCACGCTCAACCCAGCGCTGACCATTCATGGCGTGGTGTTGACCATGTACGACCCCCGCAACAGCCTCGCGGGCCAGGTCGTGGCGGACGTGCGCGCCTATATGGGCGACAAGGTCTATGAGACCGTCATTCCCCGCAATGTCCGCCTGTCCGAGGCGCCGTCCCACGGCAAGCCGGCGCTGCTTTACGATCTCAAATGCGCCGGCAGCCAAGCCTATCTCAAGCTCGCGTCGGAAATCATTCGCCGCGAAGGTCGATGGCGCGCCGCCTGATCAACCGGGCTGAACCTCGAAGGAAAGGACTCATGGCCGAAGACGCAGCAACCCGCACCGAAAATCGACCTCGCCTTGGGCGTGGACTTGCGGCCTTGCTGGGCGGGACGAACACGCCGCACGCCGAGGTCTCGCGCGGCGCGCGCCAGACGCCGATCGAGTTTCTGCGCCCCAATCCGCGCAACCCGCGAAAGCGGTTCGACAACGACGAACTCGATGAACTGGCTGCTTCGATCAAGGAGCGCGGGATCATTCAGCCGGTCGTCGCGCGCGCCATTCCCGGCGTCGCGGACGCTTACGAAATCATCGCCGGCGAGCGCCGCTGGCGGGCCGCCCAGCGGGCGGGGCTGCACGAGATCCCCGTCATCATCGTCGAGGCTGGCGACCGCGAAGCGCTCGAGATCGCCATCGTTGAAAATGTGCAGCGGTCTGATCTCAACGCGCTGGAAGAGGCCGCAGGCTACGCCCAGCTCGGCGCCGACTACGGCTATTCGCACAGCGACATCGCCCGCGTCGTCAGCAAAAGCCGGAGCCACATAGCAAACACCCTTCGCCTCACCCATCTGCCCGAACACACGCGTAGCCTGCTGGCGGGCGGGCAGATCTCGGCCGGGCACGCGCGGGCGCTGCTCGCCGTCGCCGATCCCGATGTGCTCGCCAACCGCATCGTCGCCGAGGGCCTAACGGTCAGAGACATCGAACGCTTGGGCGAGAATTCCGGCAAGACCACGCGCCCGCGGCGAGGGGCCGCGCCCGTCGACGCCGACACGGCCGCCCTTCAAGACAAACTCAGCCTTGAGCTCGGAACGAAAGTGAAGATCCGGCATAGCGGCGAGAGCGGCGAGATTCATATCGCTTTCCGCGATCTCGACCAGCTCGACGACTTCTGCCGCCGACTGTGTCAGCCGATAGGGCGTCAGGCTTAGCGGTCGCGCGCCTCGTTCGGTACGGCGGAGCTTGCGAAGGCGACGTCTCAATTTGCTTTCCGGCTGGCTATGCTCGCCCGCGACGCAATGGATTCGGTTTGTCTCGCATTGGAACCCGACCATCCCTCGAATTCGATCAGTCTTTTAATATAAGCTCTGCCGAATACTCATCGGTATTAACGTCAAGCGCTCAGGGTCCCTTAGTTCACCCGTGTCCGGATCCTGCTTCCAAAACGCGCGCAAGGACTCCTCATCTGGAAGACGGTTCTGATATCCCGATCCACTTTCTGAATCCTGCTGCGACCATTTGCGTGCCCGGGACCGGTTCAGGCGACGAAGTGCAAGTTTGAAATCGACTTTATGAAGATGGACTAAAGTCAAAGGTAAGTTCAAATTCGTGTTGCTGACATCCTGGAGGCCCTGCGCAACCGCCCGGTGGAAACCGACCTCCCATTTTGTCGGCGTATTTGCCAACAAAGTCTTAGAGTAAAGTTCAGATGGACACCACCATTCCCTACCCAGAAGCAAATGACCTGCCCTCAGATTATAATTCGAGCCCCCTGCGTAGAGATGCGCCGGCAGCGGCGCCTCCTCCTCTTGCTGCACGACTTCGAAGCCACGAGAGCCAACCGCTGTTGGGACCTGATTATCCAGCGAGCGAACGTACTCGAGCAATGATTTTCCGCGCCACGATGTCTCCTGGTTGGGTACAATAAACTCGTCAACCTCAGCAAAGACCACCCATTTATAAGACTGAAGCAGAAAAGCCTGGAAACTCGAGACAGTATCAGTCAACCATTGGTGATCAAACGAAGTACTGTGATGAACCGGCATAGGAACCACTGAGTGGTGAGTTCGTAATAGCGTCCGTGCTCGGCCCCACTCCGACAATTCTACCGATGGCGCGGGCTCGCCATCATTATTTGTGGCGCCATGCGTGAGTACGTATATGTCTCCCGCCTGACTGACTTGTTTACGGTAGTGGTTGATCCAAGGATGAATGAACTCCGGTTCATCCTGAACGATCGTAAACACGGCTAAGTCTCTATATTCCGCCTTTGCTTGAGTCAAAATAGCCCCCCACTGAGCTCACATTTCAGTTCTAATTTTGGTTCGAGACGTTCGAAGAAGGCGAGCCTTCCAATCTCGGCGTTGCTGTCGACACAGGAATTGATAAAATAAGGGATAAACTGTCAAGATTTCCGCCATTACGCCAAAACCTACTGGCTCAGCCCCTTCCTCCCCGCCTCGCCGACGCGAGCGCCCATAGCGCCCGGGTCGCCACAACCTCGGCGAGTTGCGTTTCGGTGCGAACGCGCGCGCTGGCCAGCCGCACAGCAGGCAGCCGCTCAGCGATCGACGCCATGGTCCAGCGTTCCGCCTGTTTGGCGAGCGCCCGACGCGCTGATATCGGCAGCTTCACGAACAAAGCCTGGCATGCCGCTTCGAACGGGCGACCTTGATCCATCTCAAGCCTGAGCCGGTGCAGGAGCGTCAATCGCGCGACGAGCCGGATCATCAGATAGTCTGCGTCACCCCCCTCGTGAAAAAAACGGGCGGCCGATGTCTCGACAGCGGGCAGGTCGCTGAGCAGCGCGTGGTCGATGACTTCGTCGAGATTGGACGGGGCTGCGTCTGCGACAATCGCTTCCACGTCTTCGGCGGTGATCTGCGATTGTCCGTGCGCATAGAGCATCAGCTTGGCGATCTCACCGCGAGTCGTTCGGCGGTCGGCGCCGACCATATGGACGAGCGCTGCGCGCGCATCCGGCGCAATGGCGAGACCCGCGGCGCGGGCTTCCGCTTGGATCAGGGATTCGAGGGCGCTCGAATCGTCCGAGTAGCACTCGATCGACGCTCGCGCCGCCGAGCTTTCAAACGCGCCCCTTAAACCCGTTCCCTTCTTGAGTTGGCCGGCCTTGACGACAATCGTGCAGTCCGTCGGCGGCCGGGCGAACAGAGGCTCAAGCGCCGGCAAGAGATCGCGTCCCTGTGCGTCGATCCAGATCAATCGGTCGCCGCCGAACATCGAGATCGCATAGGCTTCGTCCGCCAGCGCGCCCGGATCGCGTGCGACAGCGTCGCCCTCGAGGCGCACGAGCCGCATCGGGTCAGACTCGTCGCCGAGGTGGCTGCGAACGATGGCCTTCACACGTTCGTGGGTGAGCCCCTCGTCGAGCCCGTGAACCAGATAGAAGGAAATCTCCTTCGGCAAACGCTGGATGAAGCCGTCAGCGGCGGCGCTGCTCACTATGGTCATAGGGTCGCCCTCAACCGCTACAGCGGATGTTCGCGAAAGCGGGCATTCCGCAAGCCTTTGCCGAGGCTCTAGATTCCCGCGTGCGCGGGAATGACGAGATTCCGCGCCGGATTGCGTCCAAGCCGGGCTTTCGCGCCCGTCTGAAATCGTCTAGCACACGACCTCGCTTTCCCCTGGCATAACGTGACGGAACATGGCGACTTTCAAGCTCCTGCTCTTTCCTGGCGACGGCATCGGCCCCGAAGTTATGGCCGAACTCGAGAAGATTATCGATCATTTCAACAGCGAGGGGGTCGCCAAATTCGAGATCGAGAAAGGCTTGGTCGGCGGCGGCGCCTATGACAGGCATGGGAAGGCGATCAGCGACGCTGACATGGATCTCGCGCAGGCGGCCGAGGCGATCTTCCTGGCGGCGGTCGGCGGCCCAAAATGGGACGGCGTTCCCTATGACGTTCGCCCCGAAGCGGGCCTTTTGCGTCTGCGCAAGGAGCTCGGCCTTTACGCCAATTTGCGGCCGGCGATCTGTTATCCCGCGCTCGCTTCGTCGTCGTCGCTCAAACCCGAAATTGTCGAGGGTCTCGACATCATGATCGTGCGCGAGCTTACCGGCGGCGTCTATTTTGGCGAGCCGAAGTCGATCACGGACCTTGGCAACGGTCAGCGGCGCGCAATCGACACCCAGGTCTATGACACCTACGAAATCGAGCGGATCGGCCGCACCGCCTTCGAGTTGGCGCGCAACCGAGGAAACAAGGTCACCTCAGCCGAGAAGCGCAATGTGATGAAGTCCGGCGTTCTGTGGAACGAGGTGATGACCGCTCTGCACAAACGCGAGTTTTCCGACGTCAAGCTCGAGCACCAGCTCGCCGACGCTCTCGGCATGCAGCTGGTCCGTTGGCCCAAGCAATTCGACGTCATTGTCACCGACAATTTGTTCGGCGACATGCTGTCCGATGTCGCGGCGATGTTGACCGGCTCGCTTGGCATGCTGCCGTCCGCCTCGCTCGGCGACGCCGACCCGAAGAGCGGCCGGCGCAAGGCCCTCTATGAGCCGGTGCACGGATCGGCGCCTGACATAGCCGGCAAGGGAATCGCCAATCCGATCGCGATGATCGGGTCGTTCGGCATGGCGTTGCGCTATTCCTTCGGACTCCATGGCGCCGCCGACCGGCTCGACGCGGCCATCGCCGGCGTGCTCGCCGCCGGGTTCCGAACCGCCGACATCCGCGGCGAACAGGGTGCGACTGTATCGACAAGCGAAATGGGCGACGCCATCGTCAAGGAGCTGGCGGAACAAGCTTCTGAAAGCCTCACGGACGAAGAAAACTAGCCGGTAGTTCGTCTCGGGAATTGACGTCCGAAAGGGACACAATTTCTTGACATGAATCCGAAATCGTGCTATACATTGCTGTAGTCGCCGGATCGTCGCGCGTTATTGCTGGACGGCTCCGGGAAGGAAAAACGGAGCTAAGAACCGCGCCTGAGATGCTCTTGCACCGAAGCTTCGGCGGGGGAGAAAATTTTTATTTGAATCGCCCGTAACCCGTTGAAAAGACCCGATTCCCAAAAAATAAACGATAGTAAAAGAAAGCAATTTTGCTTGCGTTTATTTTCGTTTGCTTTCGTTTATTTGCCTTTATTTGAACGGCCGGCCGAACCCACGGCCTCGCGCCGCGGACGCGGGACGCTTGCATCTTTCCTCCTTCCTCTATAACAAACGATCTGTTCGACAAAGCGAACATTGTCTGTTGTTGAATGTGGAAAGGCGCATCGTGGGGGACGCAGGAGCGCTTCTGAATGGAGCGGTCGCGCAATCCGTTTCGCCGGATAGCCTGGCGCTGCGCCTCAACTCCGACTCGCCCCTGCGGATGGATTCAGGCGTAGCGTTGGCGCCGCTGACCGTCGCCTACCAGACCTATGGCGCTCTCAACGCGGCGAAATCCAACGCCATTCTCCTCTGTCACGCTCTGACCGGCGACCAGCATGTCGCCAATCCCCACCCGGTCACCGGCCGCCCAGGCTGGTGGGAGACGATGGTCGGCCCCGGTCGACCCTTCGACACCGACCGGTTTTTCGTGATTTGTTCGAATGTCCTTGGCGGCTGCATGGGCTCGACGGGCCCGGCGTCCGTCAATCCGGAGACAGGCGAACCCTACGGCCTCGACTTTCCGATCGTGACGATCGCCGACATGGTGCGCGCGCAGGCGCTTCTGATCGATCATCTCGGCGTCGACACGCTGCTTTGCGTGGCCGGCGGGTCGATGGGCGGGATGCAGGTGCTTCAATGGGCCGCGACCTATCCCGATCGCGTCTTCGCCGCTCTGCCGATCGCCACCGCGGCGCGCCATTCGTCGCAGAACATCGCCTTTCACGAGGTCGGCCGGCAAGCGATCATGGCGGACCCGGATTGGCGGCGCGGGCGCTATCTGGTCGAGGGCACGAGGCCCGGCAAGGGCCTCGGCGTCGCGCGCATGGCGGCCCACATCACCTATCTCTCCGAGAGCGCGCTGCATCGCAAGTTCGGGCGCAATCTGCAGGACCGCGCGGCGCGCACCTTCTCTTTCGACGCCGATTTTCAGGTGGAATCCTACCTGCGTCACCAAGGGGCGATCTTCGTCGAGCGCTTCGATCCCAACTCGTATCTCTACATGACGCGGGCGATGGACTATTTCGACCTGGCCGCGGATTATGGCGGCTCGCTGGCGAACGCCTTCAAAGGCTCGCGCACCCGCTTCTGCGTCGTCTCCTTCACCTCCGATTGGCTGTTTCCCACCAGCGACTCGCGAGCGACCGTGCGCGCGCTCAACGCCGGCGGCGCCTCGGTCTCCTTCGTCGAGATCGAGACCGATCGCGGGCATGACGCCTTCCTGCTCGATGTGCCCGATCTCATCGACACGACGAAAGGCTTCATCGACGCGGCCGCCCGCGCCAGGGGCGTCGATTGAACTTTGCTCGCCCCCCAGCCCCGCCGCGCGTCGACCTCTTGCGCGTGGCGGAACTCGTCGCGCCCAAGTCCCGCGTGCTCGACGTCGGCTGTGGCGACGGAGCGTTGCTGCGCCTCCTGGCTGAAGAGCGTAACGTCGACGGACGGGGCATCGAGCTCTCTCAGCACGGCGTCAACGATTGTGTCGCCAAGGGATTGTCGGTGATTCAGGGCGACGCGGACGCCGATCTCATCGACTATCCGGACGACGCGTTCGACTATGTCATCCTCTCTCAGACTTTGCAGGCGACGCGCCAGCCTCGCGTCGTGCTCGAACACATGCTGCGCATTGGCCGGAGGGCGATCGTTTCGGTGCCGAATTTCGGCCATTGGCGCATTCGGGCCCAGGTCGCCTTCCTGGGCCGCATGCCGGTGATGGAAGGCCTGTCGCATTCCTGGTACGACACGCCGAACATCCATTTCTGCACGATCGCCGATTTCGTGGCGCTGGCGCGCGAGGCCGGCGCGACGATTGACAAAAGCGTCGCACTTGATCTCAGGGGCCACCCGCTGCATCGGATTTTCTCGCCATGGGCGTGGAATCTGTTGGGCGATCAGGCGATTTTTCTCCTGCACCGCAAACGTTGAGCAATGCCTGCGCGTTGACAGCGGCGTCGCTCCGCCGTCAACTGTCGGCTGTTGCAGGGAGCCCCCTTCCGATGCCGATCCGCTCCGCCATCAAGGATCTCGTTCCCGACGTTCAGGCCTGGCGCCGTGAGATCCATCAAAACCCCGGGCTCATGTACGACGTCGAGGGGACCGCGGCGTTTGTCGCCGACCGGCTTCGCGCCTTCGGCTGCGACGAGGTCAAAACTGGAATTGGCCGCACCGGCGTGGTGGGCGTCATCCATGGGGCCAAAGGTTCGAGCGCGCGCGCAATCGGTCTCCGCGCAGACATGGATGCGCTGCCGATCGAGGAGGAGACCAATCTCCCCTATCGCTCGAAAGTCCCAGGCAAGATGCACGCTTGCGGCCATGACGGCCACACCGCCATGCTGCTCGGCGCGGCGCGGCGCCTCGCCGAGACACGCGACTTCGCCGGCGCCGCCATCGTCATCTTCCAGCCCGCCGAGGAAGGCGGGGCGGGCGCGATGGCGATGATCGATGACGGCCTCCTCGACCAATTCGGCGTCGAGCAGGTCTATGGCATGCACAATTGGCCGGGCTCGCCGGTTGGCGCCTTCAGCATTCGCAAGGGGCCGCTGATGGCGGCGGCGGACGAGATCACGATCACGATCGAAGGCAAGGGCGGGCACGGAGCGATGCCGCATCAATGCATCGATCCCGTGATGGTGGGGGCGCAGATCGTGACCGCGCTTCAAACCATCACGTCGCGCAACGTCGATCCGTTGGACTCGAGCGTTATCTCGATCACGCAGTTCAAGGCTGGCGCGGCCAACAACATCATTCCGCAATCGGCCTGGCTCAACGGAACGGTCCGCACGCTCAAGGCGGCGACCCGCGACGCGGTCGAAAAGCGCGCCCACGAGATTGTCGCAGGCGTCGCCGCGGCCGGCGGCGCGACAGCGCGGGTCGAATACCGGCGCGGCTATCCGCCCACCGTCAACCATGGGGCGCAGACCGACTTCGCCGCCGAGGTCGCCCGCAAGGTCGCAGGCGAATCGCATGTCGATCCGAACACGCCTCCGAGCATGGGGGCCGAGGACTTTTCCTTCATGCTCGAGGCGCGCCCTGGCGCCTTCATCTTCATCGGCAACGGCGACAGCGCGATGCTGCACCACCCCGCTTATGACTTCAACGACGCCGCCCTGCCCTATGGCATGAGCTACTGGGTCGAGCTGGTCGAGACCGCGCTCGCGCCCTGAAGCCCTCCTCCCCTTCTCCGCCGGGAGAAGATGGCGGGCTGTAAGTCGTCCGGGAAGCACGCCCGTCCTCCCGGACTAGCTTTGGACCGCCGGATGAGGGAAGCGCCCCCCGGTGCAGGAGCGCTTCACGCGAACCCTCACCCCTACCCTCTCCCGTAGGAGAGGGTAGGTCTGGCCAACCGGCCAGCCGAACTCGCGCAGATGGGCAGATGCAACCTAGGGGAGAAATCGGTCCAAATAAATCCAAGAAAATCCAAGCAGGACCAAGGAAATCCAAGCAAAATTGCTTGGTTTTATTTGGTTTTATTCGTCCAAATCGGGGCTTTTCAATGCGTTACGGCAATTCCAAATAAAAATTGCTCTCTCCAGCTTCACTCGCCTTGTGGGTTGTGGGCCAAGCCCGCGCTCGCGTTCCGCCGCTCCATTTCTCCGCGCCACATCACCGCCAGCGGCGCCGGCCTGGTTCGGTGACTGGGAAGACGATAACACGGGTTTCTACTTTAGAAAAGTTTTTGTTGATTCTTTTTATTGTCCTCCAGAAGCTGAAGCGGCGCGAGCTCCGAAGACGGGCTCTCATTGCGTTAGCCGCAGGTCACGTTTTGGGCCGCTTCCCTCCGCCTCCGCCGTCACGCCGGACGGAATGACAGGGACGCGCTGCGCGTCAGGAGGCTGCGCAGACCGTCGTGTCAACTCGCAAGGGCGCATCCTCCTGATCGAATTGCTTCTTGTAGGCGTCGCGCACAGCCTCGATCTTCTCTTGGCTCGTAGCGTCCGCCTTATAGAGGATAAGCAGCACGCGAGTCTCTTCGCGATAGATGCGTCCGTCACTGGAACGCCACTGTCCGTGGGCGTCAAAGACGGTCAGTCCGTCGGGAAATTTTGGCGTCACCTCCGCGTCGAGAAACCTGGACCACGCCTGCTCCGTGACGAAGGGGCGCCCCTTAACGGAGAAGCCGAAATAAAGTTCGACCTGTTGCATCGGCGAGGTCGGCCCGGGGCATCCCTCGGCGCGGGCCGCAAGCGTCGACAGGACGCCGACGCCAAAGAGTGCTACGGCCGCCGGAATCCAGCGCGCAATCGCCCAAGACCGGCGAGAACCCCATTGTCCCTTGGTCAAGTGCAACTCCTCCGCCCGTCCTCATTGTCTGAAGTTTGCAGCGTAACCGATTTCGGTCAAGCGCGCGCAATCGGCACGACCGCTTTGAACAGTCACGCGCGGGTCGAGGCCTTCTTGTGGTATTCTGCACGACGCGTGAGGGCGGGCCATGAGCGAGACCCGGAAAATTGCGGCGATCCTCGTCTCGGATGTGGTCGGCTATAGCCGGCTGGCGGGTGCGGACGAAGATCGAATTCTGGCGCGATTGCGCGCGCTGCGCAGCGATCTGATCGATCCCACGATCTCCGTGCACCATGGCCGCATCGTCAAGCGCACCGGCGACGGCAGCGTCATCGAGTTTCGCAGCGTCGTCGACGCTGTGCGCTGCGCACTCGAAGTGCAGCACGCCATGGTCGAGCGCAACGCGGGGGTGGCGCTCGAAAAGCGCATCGAGTTTCGCATCGGCATTCATTTGGGCGACGTCGTCGAGGAGAGCGACGGCGATCTGATGGGCGACGGCGTCAATATCGCGGCGCGGTTGGAGGGCGTTTGCGAGCCAGGCGCGATCTGCCTGTCCGAGGACGCCTATCGTCAGGTGAAGGGCCGGCTCGACCTTGCGGTCAGCGACCTTGGGTTGACTCAACTCAAGAACATCGCTGAGCCGATCCGGGTCTATTCGCTGCGGGTCGGCGTCCCCGCCCAAGCGAAGCCTGTGACGGAGCCTAAGCCCTCCGAGAAGCCGCCCGAGCCGAAAAAGCGTTCGCCGCTCTTGCCGCTGATCGCCGGGATCGTCGCGCTCATCGTCATCGCGGGCGGCGCCTGGTATTTCCTCGGCGCAAACCGCCCCGCCCAAGCCGCGCGCCTTTCCATCGTCGTCTTGCCCTTCGCCAATCTCTCCAACGATCCTGCCCAGGAGTACTTCGCCGACGGCGTCACCGAGAATCTCACTACCGAACTATCGCGTCTCCACAACAGTTTCGTCATCGCCCGCAACACCGCCTTCACCTTCAAGGGCAAGAGCCTCGACGCCAAGGCGATCGGCAAGGAGCTCGGCGTGCGCTACGTCCTTGAAGGCTCGGTGCAGCGCGACGCCAACCGGGTGCGCGTCAACGCCCAGCTCATTGACGCGGAATCTGGTGCGCATCTCTGGGCGGATCGATTCGAGGAAGGCATGGCCGACCTGTTCAAGCTTGAGGACGAAGTGGTCGCGCGCCTCGCCCGCACGCTTCAGGTCGAGCTTCTGAGCGCCGAAGCCCGGCGTAGCCTGCACGACCGGCCAAGAGACCCCGACGCCGTCGATCTGGCGATGCGCGGCATGGCGCTTCTCAATCAATCCTTCACGAAAGCCAATCGCTTTGAAGCTCGAAACTTGTTCGAGCAAGCGGTGCAACTCGATCCGGCCAACGCCGACGCTCTCGCCGGCGCCGCGTACGTCGACTCGTCAGACTATGTTTTCGGTTGGACCGACCCGAGTGTGGACATGTATGCCCGGGCGATGCAGCGGGCTAACCAGGCTCTTTTGCTCGACCCGGACCAAGCCACCGCGCATTATACCAAGGCCCGCCTGACCATGTTTAGAGCGAAACCGAATGACGCCGCGTCGGCAAACGAGATCATCGCCGAGGCTGAGGCGTCGCTTCGCGCCGATCCCAGTTTTGCCGCGGCCTACTGGGCGATGGCGCAAGGGGAAATGTTACTCGGCCGCTACGAGCAGTCGATGGCGCATCTCGAACAGGCGATGAGGATCAGTCCACGCGATTCAAGTATCGGAATCTGGCACATGGATATGGGCCGAGACCTCCTGGCGCTGCGTCGAACCGACGCTGCGGTCCAGGAAGGTCTCAAAGCCACCGACTTGGGGTTTCGCGAGGTCGTGTCCTATGCGGCCCTTGCAGCGTTCTACGCTGCCGCGGACAAGGCGCCGGAGGCGAAGGCCGCGCTGGCCGAGGCGATGAAACTGAATCCCAAACTCTCCGCGGCGTGGCTTGATGCACACTTGTCGGGTTTTATCGATTCGCCGCCGGGTATGCGTGAAGCCCTGATCAAGGCCGGGTTACCGGAGGAGTGAGCGCCGTCCGCCCGGGGCGACCCGCCCTGGCTCGCAAGGTTCGGTCTGGCCGGAAGCCACTCCCGAGCCAATCGCCCGCGCGGGGCAAGCTTCCCGCCTCGCTCGCGCCTCGAATCCCGGATATGCGTTGCGGCATGGATCAAAAAATGACCGCCCTGGAGCGAGCGTTTCAGCTGGCGAGGTCCGGGAGCGTCGCTGGGCTTACGGAAATTGTCACATCGCTCAATCGCGAGGGATATTCCGCCAACCAGATTGAGGGTCGGCTTCTAAAGCGACAACTGGCCGATTTAATCAAAGCTGCGCGAAAGAAGAGCGTGGATTGCACCCCGCCCTAAACGCGGGGCGTCAACAATGATGAGGTTCACGGTCCGGAACCTGATAGTGTAGCGGGCGTCATCGATGTCGATGACTGAGAGCAAACGCGCGTTCCATTTCAGGCAACCTTCACTCCCTCGTTTGCATTCGGAGTTACAATCATGCAGTGCTATTTCATGCGCGACGGCCATATTGAGGCGGTCGAAGAACTTCCCGGCCTCACTGATAAAGAGGCGATTGCGAAAGCTCATGCGCTGTTTTCAGAGCGCAAGCAGCATTTCGAGGGCTTCGAGCTGTGGGATCGTGCTCGCGTGCTTATCCGGCATCCCGAGCCCGCCGCCCCAAACAACGTCGTCGCCTGGCCGCTTCATAAGGGCCTAAGGCGCACCGTGGCCTCGGTTCATCCCGCGGCTAGCCCTTCTTTGCCGCCCAAGGGCTAGATCGGCAATCCTGCGCGGCCATTCTCCTGCTCGCGCTGGCGACGATCAAATCCGCCGGCTTTTTAATCTTCTCAGGCTGCTGGCCAAACCGAGTTGAGCTTTCGGACGAATTTATCCGCGTCGTTCTGAGCCTCGCGCCTTGTTGCAAAGGAATAGAAGGATTTGTCTCGCACCCTCTTATTTTCGTAAATATTCCAGCGGAAGCGATTGGGATTGCCGATGTCTTTTACGACATCGGTGATGAATACGGGGCTCTCGGTCATGATCGCATTATGCGCCAATGGGGTCCGCTTAGCCAGACAATATTGTCTTGTGACAATCAAACTAGCCCACTAACCAATTCCACTCATTGAAAACAACAAACGCACTCGCTGCGAACACTGAGGCCGCTGGGCTCGGCCGATCACAGGACGCCGAAGGTTTCGAACGCTTCGCGCGCCCCCATGCCCCCTCGGATGGCGGTCGCGACCCTATTCTCCGTCGACGCCTTTGCGAGAGCCGCTTCGATCGCCTCGGCCGCTGCTTGGGAGGGAATGACAAGGACGCCCTCGCGGTCGCCGAAGACGATATCGCCCGGGGTGATCCGCACCCCTTCGATCTCAATGCTGACGCGGAAGTCGATCACCTTGCCGCGCGGCCCCTGGTCTTGCGCGTAGAGTCCGCGGCAGAAGGTCGCAAAGCCAAGCGCCTCGATTCCCGCGGCGTCGCGGACGAAGCCGTTGAGCACGGCCCCCGCAGCTCGCAGGTAACGCGCGCGGGTGGACATGAGCTCGCCCCACAGCGCGTAGCGAAACGACCCGCCAGTCGCGATATAGACCTCATTGGGGCGCAGGTCGTCGAGCGCCTCTAACATCAGCCCGAACGGCTTCGCGCCGACGCCGCCAGGCGAGTGGCCGCCGTCATCGAAGATGTCGGCCTCGAGGACGGGCATCGCACGGCCAACAAACTTCATGTCAGGCTTGAGCGGTCCGATGGCCTGCGGCAGGAATTGGCGCCGCCATCCCATCTTGTCCAGCACATCGCCCACGACCGCCGTGAACAGCCTGTCGCGTAGATTCGAGAAGACGACGTCTTCCTCCATCCTGGCCATGTTTGCTCCCGCGGAACTCGAACTTCTGCGCGATGTCCGCGCCTATGAGCCAGGCCGTCAGCTCACCTTCGCCGCAGGACCGCCTGGTTGTGATTGCTTTGACAATCGTTCACAGTATTCGTGTCTCCATTTTGGAACCACACACAGGTCTCTGTTACAATTTCATACGGAGCGCCTGAGTCTTTCGACCTATAAGTCACGCCAGAAACGCATACAGGTATTTGCGTTTAGCTTGGAATTCCGCCCAGCCTTCATCGTCGATACCATTCTGACTTGCAAAAGAGACGGTTTGACCTGGCTCGACTTCGCCGTCTAATTTAACCGACCATTGTGTCGCCGCAACGTTGAAATAATTCTCCTCCTCGGCGGGAGTCAGGATTTTGTCTGTCAATAACGGCATTGTTCCAACCGCGAGGAGGCGCGCCGCTACTTGCCCTTCATTCCTGAACCACAAGTTGAGGTTCATCAGCTCCAATCTTTGATCTCTAATCAGTAAGGGCCGTTTAATTTGTTCGACGCGCGTGAAGACTAACTTCGCGCCCAACGTCGCTACCTTTATATTCTCGTCGGCCTGTTTAGAGCTGCTCTGAGCCGGCTGACTGGTCGCAATAGGTTCACAGGCGCCCCAGAAGAGCATCGTCACTGCCGCTAGTCTCAGAACCCTCGAAGGCGGCATCGGAATGAATATTTCGCCCGGATTTGTGAAGATTCCGGAGTGAAACCGCTTCCGCCGCCACGTGTCAACGCTGACGCGTCGCCTATTGCCGCTCGAGCTCCTCGCGCAGGATTTCCAGTCCGAGCCACTCGTCCTCGGCCCCGGCCAGCGCGTCGCGCAATTCTGCATAGGTCTTGGTCGCGTCCATGAACGCAGCCGGCTCCCTGACGGGGAAGTCGGCGTCGGCGAGCTTGCGCTCGAGCGCGCCAAGGTTCGCCCGAAGCGCTTCGATCCGCCGCGGCAGCGCCTCCAGCGCCCGTCTCTCGTTGAACCCGAGTTTGCGCTTCGGGGAGGTGCGGTCAGCGGGACGTCTGTCCAGCTTTTCCGCCGCCTCGACCGGCGCGGCGAGCGGACCGGCCAATCCGTACCTCCGCTGGGCGACCATGTCGGAATAGCCGCCAGCATATTCGACCCACCGCCCGTCGCCCTCGCCGACAATGACCGAGGTCGCAACACGATCAAGAAAATCACGATCGTGGCTGACGAGGAGGATCGTTCCCGCATAGTCGCCGAGCAGCTCCTGAAGGAGATCGAGCGTCTCGATGTCGAGGTCGTTGGTCGGCTCGTCGAGAACCATCAGGTTGGAGGGCTTGGCCAAGGCCCTCGCGAGCATCAGCCGCCCGCGCTCCCCGCCGGACAATTTGCCGATCGGCGTGCGCGCCTGCTCGGGCGGAAACAGGAAGTCCCGCATGTAACCCATGACATGCCGCCGCTCGCCGTTGATGATCAGTTGATCGCCGTCCCCGCCGGTCAGCGCGTCTACGAGGGTCGTTGTCGGCTCGAGCGAGGCGCGCCCTTGATCGAGAGAGGCCATCGTGACGTTCGCGCCAAGACGCACCGAGCCTGAAGTCGGGCGCGAGTTCCCCGCTCAAAAGGTTGATGAGCGTCGTCTTGCCGGCGCCGTTGGCGCCGATGATTCCGATCCTGTCGCTGCGCATGACGCGGAGCGAAAAATCGCGCACGATCGCGCGCCCTTCATAGGCTTTGCTGATCCGCTCGGCCTCGATCACCAGCGCGCCCGACGCCTTCGCGTCCTGGGCGATCATGGCGGCGGCGCCGGTCGGCCGCAGCGCTTCGCGCCGTTCGCGCCTGAGATCGGCGAGCTCCCCGACCCGCCGCATGTTGCGCTTGCGGCGCGCGGTGACGCCGTAGCGCATCCAATGCTCTTCGTTGACGATCTTGCGGTCGAGCTTGTGGCGCTCGAGCTCCTCCTCCTCGAGCTTCACGTCGCGCCAGGCCTCGAACGCGCTAAAACCCTGGTCGAGGCGGCGCGTGCGGCCGCGATCGAGCCAGATCGTGGCGCGGGTCAGGTCGGCGAGCAGCCGCTTGTCGTGGCTGATCAGCGCCAGCGCCGAGCGGCTCACCGCGAGGCGCCCCTCGAGCCATTCGATCGCCACCAGATCGAGGTGATTGGTCGGCTCGTCGAGGAGCAGGATGTCAGGCTCCGGGCTCAGGGTCCTCACCAGCGCGGCGCGGCGCGCCTCGCCGCCGGAGAGGCGAGCGGGATCGGCGGCGGGGTCGACCCCGAGCTCGGCCATCATTGCTCTCGCCGCATAGGGATCGTCGAAGTCGCCAAGCCCAGCAAGGATATAGTCGAGCGTGGTGGCGAAGCCGGACATGTCCGGTTCCTGCGGGAGGTAGGCGAGGCGCGCGGATGGCTGGACAAACCGGCTTCCCCGGTCGGCCATTATTTGGCCCGCGGCAATGCGGAACAGAGTCGATTTGCCCGATCCGTTGCGGCCGACGACGGCGATGCGGTCGCCGGCGGAGATCGACAGCTCCGCGCCGTCCAAAAGCGGCGCGCCGCCGAGCGTCACGACCATGTCTCGCAATTGTAGGAGGGGCGGCATAGAATTAAGTCCGGACGCGGCGGCGTCACGCTTAACGGCAAGCGGGGGAAAGGAAAAGGCCCATGGCGACCCAGGCGACTCTAGCGGCATTGGCGAAACTGACCAGCTTGCGCGATGGCGTGCTCGCGAGAGCGGCGAGAGCGGATTTCGCCGACGATCCGGCGCGTTTCACCCAGTTCAGCGTCACCCTCGACGATCTCCTGTTCGATTTCTCCAAGCAGCGCATCGACGCCGCCGTTCTGGCTGGGCTCGTCGAACTCGCCAAGGCGTGCAAGGTCGAGGCCCGGCGCGACGCGATGTTCGCCGGCGTGAAGATCAATGTCACCGAGAAGCGCGCGGTCCTGCACACCGCGCTGCGCAATTTCGACGGCAAGCCGGTCCTGGTCGACGGCCATGACGTTATGCCGGATGTCATCAGCACTCGGGAAAAGATGCTGAGTTTCGCCGCGGACGTGCGCGAAGGGCGGGTGCGGGGCACCCTCGGCCAGCCGATGACCGACGTCATCAATATCGGCATTGGCGGATCCGACCTTGGCCCCGCAATGGCCGCCCGTGCGCTGTCGCCTTTCGCGCCGCCGCAATTGCGCAGCCACTTCGTCTCCAACGTCGATGGTGCCGACATCGGCGACACATTGCGCGGGCTCGATCCGTCGCGAACGCTGTTTATCGTTTCATCGAAGACCTTCACCACGGTGGAGACGATGACCAACGCGGCGACCGCCCGCGCCTGGATCGCGCAGGGGGTTGGCGAAGCGGCGGTCGGCGACCATTTCGCCGCCGTCTCGACCCAGCTCGACAAGGTGGCTGAGTTCGGCATTCAGCCGACCCGGGTGTTCGGCTTCTGGGATTGGGTCGGCGGCCGCTATTCGGTCTGGTCGAGCATTGGGCTGCCGCTCGCGATCGCGATCGGGCCCGAGCGCTTCAACGAATTCCTCCGCGGCGGATACGAGATCGACCAGCATTTCCGCGAAGCGCCGATCGAGCGGAACATTCCGATTCTGATGGGCCTCCTCAGCGTCTGGAACCGCAACATTCTCGGCCACGCCACGCACGGCGTGATCCCATACGACCAGCGGCTCGGGCGCTTCCCCGCCTACCTTCAGCAATTGCAGATGGAGAGCAACGGCAAGCACGTCCAGCTCGACGGCTCGCCGGCCAATACGGCGACCGGCCCGGTAGTGTGGGGCGAACCCGGAACCAACGGCCAGCACGCCTTCTTCCAGCTCATCCATCAGGGAACGGAAATCATTCCCCTGGACCTCATCGTCGCGGCGACGCCGACCGACGCCGACGCGCATCACCACGATCTTCTCGTCGCCAATTGCTTCGCGCAAGGACAAGCCCTGATGCATGGCCGCACCCCCGAGGAGGCCGAAGCGCTGACCCGCAAGCAGGGCGCGAGCGAGGCCGACGCCGCCGGCTTGCGCCCCACAAGAGTTTTTCCGGCAGCCGTCCGACGAGCACGTTCCTCTACCAGCGTCTCGATCCGCGCACGCTCGGCCGGCTCATCGCCCTCTACGAACACAAGGTGTTCACCGAAGGCGCGGTTTGGGACATCAACTCCTTCGATCAATGGGGCGTCGAACTGGGCAAGGAGCTCGCCCTGAGCCTTGCGCCGATCGTCTCCGATCGCCGCTACGACACAACCGCGCTCGATGCGTCAACCGCCGGACTGGTCGCCCATCTGCGCAAACTGCGCGCGGCGGGAACGGCGCGCGAGCTAAGGAGAGCGGCCATTCGCCTCGCGCCAACGCTGCCAGCGGCGGCGTAACTCGCCTAAGCGCAAGCCGACGGCTTCATCCAGCACGCTGGCCTCGATGATCCGGTCGGTGCGGAAATGGCGGAAGCCCTGACGCAGCTCGCACCACGCCACGAGCAAGCGGCTCGTCTCCGCATATCCGAGAATCACCGGCCATACCGTACGCTCGGTCTCCTCGCCTGCCTCGGACCGATAACGGAGCTTCAGTTTTCGACCATCGCGAATCGCCGATCTGAGGCATGAAGCATCGATGCTTTCGATCGGCTCCGCGATCATCGGCTTCGCGCCGACGCTGGGCTCAGCCACAAATGGCCGCAGACGTTCCGGCACGACGGCGGCGATCTTCGCCACCACATCGCGGGCCGCGGTCGCAAGAGCCCTGTCGGAGCGGCCCGCCACCCATTGCGCTCCCAGCACCACGGCTTCGATTTCGTCCGCCGTCAGCATGAGCGGCGGCATGTCGTAATCGGCGCCAAGCAGATAACCAAGCCCCGCCTCGCCCGCGACCGGAACCCGCTGGCCGATCAGATCGGCGACGTCGCGATAGACGGTGCGCTTCGAGACTTCGAGCTCCTCCGCCAATGCGGCGGCCGTCACCGGCCGGGTCGATCGGCGAAGGATCTGGATGATCTGGAACAATCGGTCGGCCCGACGCACGAGCTGCTGAACTCCTACTGCCAGAATGGTGTCAGCAGCGCTATGCGACAAGGACTTTCGCAACGTCGCTCGCAATTTGCGGCGACAGTCGAAAGGAGAACCCCCGTGAAGTTTGCGTCTACACGCCTGGTCGCCGCCGACATCAAGTCGTTGGTCGGCTTCTACGAAATCGTCACCGGTCAATCGGCTGAATGGCTTGCGCCCGTATTCGCCGAAATCGTGACGCCCGCCGCCACGCTCGCCATCGGGAGCGTCGAGACGATCGCGCTTTTCAGCGCCGGAAGCGCCGAGCCCGGGGCCAATCGCACCGCAATTCTCGAGTTTCAAGTCGAGGACGTCGACACCGAGTTCGCGCGGCTGAAAGAAGGGCGACGGTAGTCGTGCAGGAGCCGAAAACGATGCCGTGGGGAAACCGTGCGGCGCAATTCCGCGACCCCGAAGGCACGCTGCTCAGCCTATATACGCCGGTCACCGATGCGGCGAAACTGCGGTTCGGCTCGCGATAGGGGGCGCTGAAACCCTTCGCGCGCGCTAGCCACGACGCTTTGTCCTCATCGTCGCGAGGCGCCGCGTCACTTTCGCGAGCCAAGAGCGGGTTGAGGCGTCAACCCGCGGCGAGAGGACCTTGCGCACGCGCGCATGGTAGTCGTCGAGCCAGGCGATTTCGTCGGCGTCCAACAATTTTGGTTCGACCAGGCTGAGGTCGATCGGGGCGTAGCTCAGTGTCTCGAAGCCCAGCATTGGCCTTTCACCACCGGCGATCGTCTTCGCCTCGACCGCAACCAGGTTCTCGATGCGGATTCCGAATGCGCCGGCCGCGTAATAGCCAGGCTCATTGGAGACGATCATTCCGGCAGCGAGCGCGGTCGTTCCGCTCTTGGCGAGACGCTGCGGGCCTTCGTGCACCGAAAGATACGAGCCAATGCCGTGGCCCGTGCCATGGTCGAAATCGAGCCCAGCTCGCCACAGCGCCGCGCGCGCCAGCGCGTCGATCTGGGCGCCGTTCGTTCCAGCAGGAAAGACGGCGCGGGCGACCGCGATATGACCCTTGAGCACGCGCGTGAACCGGTCGCGCATGAGCGCGTTCGGCCATCCGATGGCGATCGTGCGCGTGATGTCGGTCGTGCCGTCCTCGTATTGCGCGCCGCTGTCGATGAGAAAAATGCCGCGCTCGATCTTCCGATTGGATTCTTCGCTGACCCGATAGTGGGGGATAGCTGAATTCGGTCCAGCGCCAGCGATGGTCGGGAACGAGAGGTCTTTGAGCGCGGGGCTTGCCCGCCGGAAGGTCTCCAAAGCCCTGACCGCATCGATTTCGGTCAGGCGGCCCCGGGGCGCCTCAGTGCTGAACCAGGCGAGGAAATTCACCATCGCTGCGCCATCCCGCTCGTGCGCGGCGCGTGCGCCCGCGAGCTCGGAGGGATTTTTCTTCGCCTTCATAAGCGTGATCGGATCGGCGCCGATGTCGGCTTTGCCGCCCGCTCGCTCGATCGCCTGGGTCAGATAGGCCGGCACGGTTGCGGTGTCGAAGGCGACGCGGACGCCCTGCCGGCCCAAATCCTCGACAAACGCGAGGAGGGCGTCAGGCTCCAGCACGTCCGCATGACGGCTGAGGCTCTGGCGGCTCGCCGGCGTGAGCTTCCTGCCGTCGAGAAAGACCACCGGACGGCCCTCGAGCGGCAGATAGCCCCAGCCAAGCGGCAGCGGCGTGTAGGAGACATCGGAACCGCGAATGTTGAACAACCAGGCCAGATTGTGAGGATCGCTGATCAAAAGGCCGTGCGACGACCCCATCGCCTGACGCACACGGGCGATTTTCACCGCTGCGCTTTCGCCCGCGAACCGCAGCTTATGCGCCATGATCGCGCCGAGCGGCGCGGGCGGCCGATCGAGCCAGATGGCGTCGATCGGATTGGCGTCGACCGGAACCAGCCCGGCGCCGGCTTTCTCGGTAGCCGCCGTATATCGCGCGACGACGTCGGGCGTGTGAAGTCGCGGGTCATACCCGAGCTTGTCGCCCGGCTTGAGTTGGCGCGCGATCCATTCGCTTGGCGGCTCCTCCGTGACATGGCGGAACTCGAAAACCGATGAATCCGCTTCGGTCTTCACCTGCGCCGTGTATCGGCCGTCGACGAACAAAGCCGCCGAGTCCCTGAGCACGATCGCGATCCCGGCCGAGCCGGCGAATCCCGTCAGCCATCTGAGCCGCTCGGCATTGGCCGGCACGTATTCGTTCTGGTGCTCGTCCGCGCGCGGAACAATGAACCCGGCAAGCCCTCCCTTCGCCAATTCGGCGCGCAATTGGCTCACCCGTGCGGCCCCGTGCGAAGGATCGCCCAAAGCGACGAAGGATTGAAAACGACTTTCAAACACGTGGGGCGGTTTCCGAAATGGCGGCGTCTAGGCTGCGTCTTGCGCGGTGACGACACGACCAATATACGGCAATTCGCGATACGAATGCGCTACGTCCATGCCGTAGCCGACCACAAAAACGTCGGGACAGGCAAAGCCTACGAAATCGGCGCCGATTTCAACCATCCGTTTGCCGGGCTTCTCCAACATGGTGCAGACGAGAACCCGCCGCGCCCCGCGCGCGGTCAGAAGATCCTTGGCGAACGCCAGGGTGCGGCCCGATTCGAGGATGTCGTCAACCAGCAGAACGTCTCGGTCACGAACCGAGGATTCAATGTCGCGAAGGATTTTCACCGTCCCGCTTGACACTGTCCCGCTCAAATAGCTCGACAAGTGAAAGAACTCCACCTGCGGCTCGAGCCCGACCCGGTGCAAGGCGCGCAACAGGTCGGCCGCAAACATGAAGGACCCTTTGAGGATCGCGACGACAAGCAGATCCTTCGGCTTCGCTGCGGCGATCTCGAGCGCCAGCGCTTCCGTTCGTTCGGCGATCGTCCGCTCGTCGAAAAGAACCTTGACCTGTCTATCGCCGCTCATCAAGGAGACTCGGTGAACGACCCTTTATCTCCCGGCGCGGCGAATTTGACCAGGACTTCGCGAACGCCAGCCGGGGGCGCCGCCAGCCGGGCCCGGAACGGAACTCGCTCCCGGGCGCCGAGGCGAGTCTTCGGCGCCCGGGCCGTCCAGACGTAGAGCTCGTGCCCATCGGCGGCGCGCAGGGCCAAGCGCAGATTCGGCACCGGTGTTTCTCTGTCGCGCAGATTCGCAATCTCGCCTGTGACCATGAGCTCCCCCGCGCTATCGGGCAGTTGCGTTGTCGTCACGCGCACGTCGGCGATCGACAGACCGCGAAGATTAACAGGCATGCCGGCAAGGGCATAGAGGCCCGCCATCGGCGGCGCGATCGCAACGATCGCGGCCCGAGCCGCGATCGCTGTCGTGGCCGCGGCCACCAGGCCAACGAGGAGAAGGGCTGGGCCCGCCGCGCCGCCGGTTCGCTCACGCCTCGCCGGCGCGGAGCAAATCGCTTGGTATGAGCTTTGATCGCAATTTGAGCCAAACTTGTGATCCATAATCATGTCGCCTGACTCGCTGTTCCGATGGGATGGCCGATGGTGGTATTTGGGTGGAAACACGGTTAAAGGCGCGTTAAGCGGCCACCTCGCCGTCCCCGGGGATTGCGTTGCTAAGGTTCGAAAACGTCGGTTTGCGCTACGGAATGGGGCCGGAGGTCGTCGGCGACCTCAATTTTTCCGTGGCTCCGCAAAGCTTTCAATTCCTCACCGGCCCGTCCGGGGCCGGCAAGACAACGCTGATGCGGCTGATGTTGCTCTCGCTCCGCCCGACGCGCGGAACGATCCGGGTGTTTGGCCAAGACGCCTCAGGGCTGACCAAGAACGACCTGACGACGCTCCGACGGCGGATCGGCGCTGTCTTTCAGGATTTTCGTCTATTGGACCATCTTACGACCTATGAGAACGTGGCGTTGCCGTTACGGGCGATGGGACGCCAGGAATCGGCCTACCGGGCGGAAGTGGTCGAGCTTCTGCGCTGGGTCGGTCTTGGGGATCGGATGAACGCTTCCCCGCCTGTCCTGTCTGGAGGCGAAAAGCAGCGGGCGGCGATCGCGCGCGCGCTGATCGTTCGCCCCGAATTGCTGCTCGCGGACGAGCCGACCGGGAACGTCGATCCGGGCCTCGCGCGGCGCCTGCTCAGGTTGTTCGTCGAACTTCACCGGCTTGGCACGGCGGTCGTCATCGCCACGCATGATCTCCAGCTTATGGATCAATTCGGCTTCGCCCGCAGGCTGGTCGTCGGGGACGGGAAACTGACGATTTTTGACGGATTGCCGTCATGAACGAACCAATCGTCGAGCCTATCTTCGCCGTCGAATCGGAGGCGGCGTTCGAGACCAACGCCCCGCTCATACCGCGCGACTCGGTCGCCGGGCGCGCGCTGGTCGTCGTCATTGCGATCATGACCTTTCTCGCGTGCTTGACCGCGGGGGCGGCCTTGCTGGTCGCCGACGCCTCGCAAGCCTGGCGCTCGGATGTATTGCGCGACGCGACGATCCAGGTGAAGTCTCGGCCTGGCGACGACGTCGAAAGCCTGGTCGCAAAAGCCGTCGCCATCGCGGCGCAAGCGCACGAGGTCGATTCTGCCCACGCTCTTTCGAAGGCCGAATCGGAAAAGCTTCTTGAGCCGTGGCTCGGCGCCGGGCTCGACCTCAGTGAGCTGCCCATTCCCCGGCTGATCCTCGTCAGGCTGCGCGGCGAGGGCTCCCAAAACCTCGCCACTCTGCGCAAGGCGCTCGCCTCAGCCGTTCCGCAAGCCGATCTCGACGACCATCGTGTTTGGGCGGCGCGTCTCGGCACGATGGCGAATGCTGTAGTCATTCTTGCGGCCGCTCTTTTCGCGCTCATGATCGTGGCGATGGGAACGGCGATCGGATTCGCCACTCGCGGGGCGATGGCGGGCAACCGGGAGATCATCGAAGTGCTGCATCTCGTCGGCGCGTCAGACGCGTTCATCGCCAAGGAGTTCCAAGCCCATTTCCGTCGCCTGGGGCTTCACGGCGCACTCATCGGCGGGCTGTCGGCCATCGCTTTCTTCGCCCTTGCTTCACTGCTGTCCTTCTGGTGGGCGCATTCGCCGGGCGGCGACGAGATCGCGGCGATGTTCGGCTCGTTCACGCTCGGCTCTTCCGGATATATCGCGCTTGCGGTGGTGTGCGCCGCGGTAACGCTGCTGACCGGTCTTCTTTCACGCGAGATCGTCATGCGCCATTTGCAAGCGCTGCAATAGACACGCGGCGAATCCAACCCTCGACGTCCCCAATGCTGGCAACGCGATCGCTGCTTTTCAACACGCTCTTCTATCTGAACCTGATGGTTCTGATGGTCGTAGGCCTGCCGACCATGCTGTTCGGCAGGCGCGCGATCTTTGCGCTCGCCCGACTCTGGGGCTCAATTTCCGTCTGGCTTCTAGAAACGATCTGCGGTCTTCGCCTCGAATATCGCGGGGTCGAGAATATTCCTCCTGGGCCAGTCCTGATCGCGGCCAAGCATCAATCGTTTCTCGAGACCTTCGCGCTGCTCAAATACGCGCCCGACTTCGCCATCATCCTCAAGCGCCAGCTCACCTATGTTCCCCTGTTCGGCCTTTATCTCATCATCTCAGAGCAGATCGCCATTGATCGCGGCCGGGGCAGACAGGCGTTGCAGCAAATCGCCGGCGCCGCGAAACCCGTGTTCGCCGCCGGACGACAGGTGTTCATTTACCCGGAGGGGACGCGTCGCCTCCCCGGGGCGCCGCCGAAATACAAGCAAGGCGCAGCCGCGCTTTACACCGAGACGGGGGTCGCCTGCCTGCCGGTCGCCGTCAACACTGGGCTATTCTGGCGGCGACGCGGCTTCTTGCGTCGACCCGGCGTCGCGGTGATCGAATATCTGCCAGTCATTCCGCCGGGGCTTGCTCGGGCCGCCTTCAGCAGGCGCCTGCAATCGACAATTGAGACGGCCTGCGACCGCCTCAACGCGGAAGCGATCTGCAACGACCCGTCGCTCACCGCGGTCGTTGCGGAAGGCGCGAATAGCGAAGCCGAAACGCTACGGTCGGCTTGACGGTAGTCATGTTTTGTTCTATTTACGTTCTCGTAATAATCAGGGTCTAGGCAATGGCGCTGGCATACGAGAATGGAGACTTCAACTCTTGACCGGGCATGTGGCGCGTCCGAACCGCCCGTGGCTGCGTGGATCGCCCCGGTAGGCGATCGGCAGGACAGGACCGGGGGCTCGGCGCTGGCCGCGCTGGCTGGCATGCCCTTCTCCTCCCGATTTTGCTCGTGGGTTGGGCTATCGGGACGGCGTTATGTCTTTTCCGTCTATCCCGCGGCGACCTGTCCGGCATTTCGCGACGCCGTGCTGTTGGCCGCCGTCTGCGACATGACTGGGCGGCGGCGCGCCATTTTGGTGCGCGACACGGACGTCTTTCCCGAACCGGTGGTCGCGAAGGCTCAACGCGAGCTCTACGCCTTTGGCGCGGGGCTTGAGTTCCATCTCCATTTGCTGGCTGCGTCACCCGCCGACCGGACGGCGACTGTCGCCGATCTGGCCATCCCGGCCTGAGGGGCGGGCGGCCCTTATCGGCCCGCCCTCAATTTCGCCGCGAGCCATTCCAGATCACGATCGCGCACGCCCATCTCGTGGAGGTGATCGTAGGTCTCAAGGACATATTCCGTATTGCGCCCGAATTGTCCTTGGCCCGCGCGCACATGTTCGAGCATCGCCTCGCGGTCGAGGCGCCCCGCATATTGGTCGTGGAGCCGGTCTGCGACGTAAGTAATAGCAAGTACGCGGTCGCCGCATTCGAGCGTCACCGGCGTGACCCGTTCGAGATAGACAGAGGTCACTTGCTCGCGTTCTCTGAGGTAGCGAATCGTTGCTTCGCGTAGCGCCGCGTCGACCTCGAAGGCTACCCCCGGACAGGCGCCGCCGCGATCCAGGCCAAGCACGAGGCCGGGCTGCTCCGGCGAGCCGCGGTGGACATGGGAGTAGACGCACAGGCTTCTGCGCCAGCCGCGCAGCAGCGCCTTGCATCGTCGCGCATAGGCGAATCCGGGCCGCCACATCAGCGACCCGTACCCGAACACCCATAGGCTGCCGTCTGAAGCGGGCGCGAGGATGTCTTGAGCAAGAGCGTCCGTCACGAAATCGGCTCATCCGTTTCCGTGCCCCTGCGGCCGAAATCTGGCGCCGCGGTATCCTGGCCTTGCGCCACGATGCCGAGGCGGATCGCCCGGGTCCGGGTGAACAGGGCGAACAGCCCGTCTCCGTCCTCGCGCCGGATCATCCTTTGCAGCGCCGTCAAATCCTCATTGAACCGGCCGAGCATCTCGAGCACCGCGTCCTTGTTGTGCAAAAAGACGTCGCGCCACATGGTTGGGTCGGACGCCGCGATCCGGGTGGAATCGCGAAAACCGCCGGCGGAGAACTTGATCACCTCCGAGCGGGTGACCTCTTCGAGATCCGCCGCGGCGCCAACGAGGTTGTAGGCGATCAGATGCGGCACGTGGCTGGTGATCGCCAGCACCAGGTCATGGTGCGCGGCGCCCATGATTTCGACATGCGATCCCAGCGCTTGCCAGAACGCCCGCACCTTCTCGACCGCTCGTTCGTCCGTCCCCTCGGGGGGCGTCAGAATGCACCAGCGGTTGATGAACAGGCTCGCAAATCCCGCGTCCGGACCTGAGTACTCAGTCCCCGCGACCGGATGCGCCGGCACGAGGCGCGCGTGAGCGGGCAGCGTGGATTTAAGCGCCGCGATGACCGCGCCCTTGACCGAGCCGACATCCGAGACGATCGTCCCTGGCCGAAGCGCCGGCCCGATGGCGCGTCCGATCGCCTCATTGGCGCCGAGCGGCGCGCACAGAACTACGCAATCGGCGTGGCTCACGGCGCGAGCCAGATCGTCGGTGACGAGGTCGCCGAGCCCCAAAGCCTTCGCGCGCTCCAAGGTCTCGACCGATCGGTCGGCAAGGACGATGCGGCGCGCGGCATGGCGCCGGCGCGCGGCGCGCGCGATCGATGAGCCGATCAGCCCCACGCCAATGATCGCCAGCTCTTCAAAGATCGGCTCGGCGAGCGGCTCCCCGAGCCGGTCAACCACCTTTGCCTCGCATGAACTCGGTGAGCGCGGCGACCACCCCCTTATTGGCCTCCTCGCCGCCGACCGTCAGACGCAGGGACTCCGGCAACCCATAAGCCGCAACCGCCCGAAGAATGAATCCGCGCGCGCTCAAGAACGCGTCCGCTTCCGCAGCGGTCCGTCCGGATTGCTTGGGAAAGGTCAGCAGCAGAAAGTTTCCGACGCTCGGCGTCACCTCGATCCCAAGCTCGGCGATCGCTTCAGCCAGCCACGGAAGCCAGCGCGCGTTATGCACGATCGCCCCTTCGATATGCGCGGCGTCCTCGAGAACTCGCGACACCAGCGGCCTGCGCCGCTCCGTTCAGGTTGAAGGGCCCCCGGACCCGGTTCAACGCGTCGATGACATGCGCCGAACCATAGCCCCAGCCGATGCGCAAACCCGCAAGCCCATGGATCTTGGAGAAGGTCCGGGTCACGACGACGTTGTCCGCCTTCGACGCCAGCTCGATGCCCGCTGCGTAATCGTTGCGGGTCACGTACTCGGCGTAAGCCGCGTCGATGACCAAAAGCGCGTGCGGCGGCAGGCCGTCGTGCAAGCGCTTCACCTCGGAGAACGGGATGTAGGTGCCGGTCGGATTGTTCGGGTTGGCCAGGTAGACGATCTTCGTGCGGGCGCTCACTTTCGCGAGAATCGCGTCCACGCTCGCCGTTCTGTCCGTCTCCTCGGCGACGACCGGAATTCCGCCCGCGGCGCGAATGCAGATCGGGTAGGTCAGGAAGCCGTACTGGCTATAGAGGCCCTCGTCGCCGGGATGCAAAAAGACATGCGCCAGCAGCGCCAATACTTCATCAGAGCCGTTGCCGCAGATGATCCGGGAGGGATCGAGGCCATGGCGGCGGCCGATTGATTCGCGTAGCGCCGTCGACGCGCCGTCTGGATAAAGCTCCAGCCTGTCCGCCAGCGCGCGCACCGCCTCGATCGCCTTCGGCGACGGGCCGAGAGGCGATTCGTTGGACGAGAGCTTATGAACCTTGTCCAGGCCCGGGACATGGCTCTTGCCCGGCACATAGGGATCGATTTCGAGGATCGCCCCCCTAGGCTGAGGGCGGACAGGAACAGCAGAGGTCATGGCGCGTCCGATTAGCCTTAATTTGCCGGCTTGCGCAACGCCGAGGCGTCAATTCGGTCCGCATGCGCGCCGATCTCCGAGGAGCGCACGTCTGCGGCGCCAGCGGATCGAAGGGAGGCGCTCACCGCATCCGCCGCGATCTGGCCCGGCCGCGCGACCAGCAGCGCAAGCCCCATCCCATCGGCGGCGGAGCCGATCGCTTCGGCTCCAATCTTGCGCAAGGCATGCGGGATGTCGGGGCGCCAGCGATCGAGCGTGACGGACTCGAGCACGACTTCCCGCGCCGTCCCATCGACCAGCGGCTTCGAGATCACGAACACCGGCAGGCCCGCGGGGTGATCGGCGCGCTCGACGAACGGCAACCGGGCGATGATCTTAGGCGCTTCCGACGGCGCGAGCCTCGTCCACCAGGCGCCGGCTCCGGGGCCTCCGTCGACCGCGAACATGCCGAGATCGCCGACCGAATCGCCGACCGCGCAGATGACCTCGCCGGCCCCGAAGCGCGGCACGCAGGGCGTGGTGAATCCGAAGTGAAACCGCGCCGAATCCCGCATTGCGGCGTCGCCCGCCGATACGTCGATATGAACGCTGTATGGGGCCTGGATATAGGTGAAAGTCGAGATGATCACTCGCCAGATGCCTTCGACGGTGTCGATCGGCAGACGACCCCGATGCCGTTCGACGATCGCGCGCATCATCGAGGCTTCTCGCGCGGGGCGGAACGCCGACCCCCCTCCCTGACGCGTCTTGATGTCGATCAGCTGGTCGATGACGTGACCTCTCTCAATGAGAAGCTGGTGCATCTGCGCATCGATGCGATCGATCTCCACTCTGAGATCGGCAAGGGTCGGCTGCGATGGCTGGGACACGGGCGGCCCTCTCCTTTCGAGGGACTGGCGTGGGTGGAGATTCGACGATGCCTGGCCGCGTCGGGCCTGGTCAGGTGTTCATCGACTCGAAGAAATTCGCGTTGGTCTTGGTCTCGCGCAGCTTACCCAGCAGAAACTCGATCGCGTCGACCGTGCCCATCGGATTGAGGATGCGGCGCAGCACGTACATCTTCTTCAGGATATCCGGCGGCACGAGCAGCTCTTCCTTCCGGGTTCCCGACCGGGTGATGTCCATGGAGGGGAACGTGCGCTTGTCGGCCACCTTGCGGTCAAGGATGATTTCCGAGTTGCCGGTTCCTTTGAATTCTTCGAAAATGACCTCATCCATGCGCGAGCCGGTGTCGATCAGCGCGGTGGCGATGATGGTCAGCGACCCGCCCTCCTCGATATTCCGGGCCGCTCCGAAAAACCGCTTCGGACGTTGCAGCGCGTTGGCGTCGACGCCGCCGGTCAGAACCTTTCCGGATGAAGGCACTACGGTGTTGTAAGCGCGCCCGAGGCGCGTAATCGAATCCAGCAGGATGACCACGTCGCGCCCGTGCTCGACCAGCCGCTTGGCCTTCTCGATCACCATCTCGGCGACTTGAACGTGACGCACCGCGGGTTCGTCGAAGGTCGATGAAACGACCTCGCCGTTCACCGAGCGCTGCATGTCCGTCACTTCCTCCGGCCGCTCGTCGATCAAAAGAACGATCAGATAGCATTCCGGATGATTGGCTGTGACCGACTGGGCGATGTTCTGCAACAGCACCGTCTTGCCCGTGCGCGGCGGCGCGACGATCAACGCGCGTTGCCCCTTGCCGATCGGCGCGACAATATCGATCACCCGCGCCGAGAGATCCTTGCGGGTGGGATCCTCGACTTCCAGCCGCAGGCGCTCATCGGGATAGAGCGGCGTCAGGTTGTCGAAGTGGACCTTATGCCGAGTCTTTTCGGGGTCCTCGAAGTTGATCGCGTTGCACTTGAGCAGCGCGAAATACCGCTCCCCCTCCTTGGGGCTTCGGATGACGCCTTCAACCGTATCGCCGGTTCTGAGCCCCAACCGCCTTATTTGCGACGGGGATACGTAAATGTCGTCGGGACCCGGGAGGTAATTGGCGTCGGCCGACCGCAGGAAAGCGAACCCGTCCTGCAGGATCTCGACCACTCCTTCGCCGATAATCTGCACATCGACGCTGGCGAGCTGCTTGAGGATCGCGAACATCAGCTCCTGTTTGCGCATGATCGACGCGTTTTCGACGTCGTTCTCCTCCGCGAACGCCAACAGCTCGGTCGGCGATTTCTGCTTTAATTCCTTGAGTTTCATTTCCCGCATTGGCGGACCTTCACTTGGACTTCCGGTCCCATGAGACCTGAAAAGCCACTGACTTGATGGGTGATGGCGCTGACGATTTGAGGGTAAAGTCGGTCGTGTCAGGGCCGTTCGGCAAAGATTGGATCGGGCGATCCACAGCCGTTAGCAACCCGCGTTGATTGATTGCGGGCGCCGGTTCATAGTCGCGTTTGCAAAATTTTTCAATGGCTATTTGCGGCCAGGGGCCGTTTGTCTCAAAACGCCTTAAAAGGGCTTTACCACCGCCAGAACAACAATCACGATCATGAGGATAGTCGGCGCCTCGTTCAAGATCCGATAGAAACGAGCAGGCCGTTCATTGGCGTCGGCGGCGAAAGTGCGCACGCAGCGCGAAAAATATCCCTGCAGCCCGGCGAGGCCAAGCACCAAGATAAATTTCGCCTGCCACCAGCCAGCCCGCCAATCTCCGGTCAGATAGACAAGCGCAAAGCCGGTCAGAAAGACGAGAATCATTGACGGATTGACGATGGCCTTGAGGAGCCGCCGTTCCATCACCTTGAAGGTTTCCGAGAGGGCTGAACCCTTCGGCGCATCGGCGTGATAGACGAATAACCTGGGCAAATACAGCATCCCCGCTATCCACGCGATGACCACGATGACGTGCAGAGCCTTAAGCCAGAGGATCATGCGAAATTCGGCGGCGGCGAGCGGCGCGCTTCGCCGCTCGAATGGGCCATGGCATTAGGCGCTGGGGTCCATCGACGCAAGCCGGAGCCTTCGTGGCGCTAAAAAATATACAATTAAGATTTTGAACTGTTTCTTCTTTCTAGGGGTGCCGCTTGCGCAAATTCAATTCCATCCAGACGATTGAACAGTCACTTTTGACGTAAGGGCAGCGCCCGTTCTGGATCGAGCCCTCTCATGGTTAATGTTTCGTTAACAAACTCTAGCTGTCGCCAAATCGCAGGCGTGTCCTGTTCTAATTATCCCCGCAATTCATATGCGTCTTCACAATCGTGTTCGATTTCTCCCGACTACAACGGCTGTGGGCGGTCGAACGCGCCTCGTCGCGATCCGCCGCCGGCTTCCGTCTGGCCGGTCAGATTATCAACGCCTGTCCACATGCCTCACCGCTGGTTATAACCGTCCGATTCACCACCGGGGACCGCGTTGGGCCGCAGCTATTTCCATCTTCATCTGGTCTCAGATTCGACCGGCGAAACGTTGATCGCCGCATCGCGCGCCGCGGCGGCGCAATATCAAGGCGTCGCCTCGATCGAACATGTCTATCCGCTGGTGCGCACTGCGGCCCAACTTGATCGGGTGATTGCTGAGATCGAGAACGCGCCTGGGATTGTCCTCTTCACCCTGGTCGATCCCGAACTTTCGAAGCGGCTTCAAGGCGGTTGCGAAGCCTCAGGTTCGCCGTGCTTGTCTGTCCTGGAACCAATATTGACTTTGTTCAAATCCTATCTCGGACAGAACTCGACGCCTCGAGCCGGCGCGCAACATATGCTCAACGCCGACTATTTCAAACGGATCGACGCACTCAATTTCAGCATGATCAGCGATGACGGTCAGTCGGCCGAAAACCTGGAGCTTGCCGATATCGTCTTATTGGGAGTGAGCCGCACTTCGAAGACCCCGACCAGCATCTATCTCGCCAATCGCGGATACAAGACCGCCAACGTCCCTATTGTGCCGCGTCTGCCGCTGCCAAGCGCAATCGACCATCTTCGCCGTCCGCTGATTGTCGGCTTGATTGCTTCGGCTGACCGAATTGTGCAGATCCGGCAAAACCGGCTTCTTTCGCTCAACGCGGACTCGCAGACCGACTATGTGGACCGCATCGCTGTCGCCGAGGAGATCGCCGCGTCGCGCCGCCTGTTCGCCGATCGTGGCTGGCCCACGATCGACGTGACGCGACGGTCGATCGAAGAAACGGCTGCGGCGGTGCTCGATCTCTATCGCGCCCACCGTCTCAAGTTCATCGCTGAAGGTTGACGGCCGTGCGAGAGGTCTCGACCACGCTGCCGCTGATCTGGCGAGGGGCCGCCCCTCTGCTGCTGGCCTCGAGGAGCGAAAGCCGCCGGGCTCTTCTCTCGGCGGCGGGACTGGACGTTGAGTTCGTCGCGCCGGAGGTCGATGAGCGAGCGCTCGAAGATCGGCATTTGGCGCGAGGCGGCTCGCTCGAAAATGTGGCCTGCGAATTGGCGCAGGCCAAGGCGCATGCGGTCAGCGCCGGGCGTCCGGACGCCTACTGCATTGGCGCCGACCAGACGCTCACGTTCGAAGGCAGGATCCTCCACAAGGCCGGCGATTTCGTCGAAGCGGCGCAAACGCTTGCCGCGCTCTCAGGCAAGACGCACCGGTTGACCTCCGCATTCTGCGTCGCGCGCGCGGGGCGAGCCCTTGTCGTCCACAGAGATCACGCCGATGTACGAATGCGGGCACTCGATCCCGGTGAGATTTCGCGCTATCTCGAGCGCGCCGGGCCAGGCGTGTTGGCGTCCGTCGGCGTGTATCAGGGCGAGGGTCTTGGAGTTCATCTGTTCGAGCGCATTGAAGGGGATCATTCCGTTGTTCTCGGACTGCCGATGTTGAGCCTTCTTGCGTGGTTGCGGCGCGAAAATCTGATCTCGCTATGAGCGAAGCAAGTGCGCCGCGCGCGGGGGTGGCGGGCTGGCCGGTCGACCACTCGCGGTCGCCGACGATTCATCGCTACTGGCTCAAGGAACTCGGCATTCCGGGGAGCTACGAGAAATTCGCCGTTCGACCCGGAGAGTTCCCCCAGTTCGCCGACAAGATCGGCCAAGACGGACTCGTCGGGGCCAACGTCACGGCGCCTCACAAGGAGGTGGCCTTCAGCGCCTGCAACCGCCGAACGCCGGTCGCCGAGGCTCTCGGCGCAGTGAACACCTTATGGCGGCAAGATGGGCGTCTGTGGGGCGACAACACCGACGTCGCCGGGTTTCTGGCCAATCTGGACGAGGCCGCGGCCGGCTGGGCCAAACAGGGGAAATTGGCCATCGTCGTCGGCGCTGGCGGCGCGGCGCGAGCGATTATCTACGCTTTGGTCTCGCGCGGCGTCGAGCGTGTTGCGGTCGTCAACCGAACCCAAGCCAGGGCCGAAGCTCTGGCGGCTCATTTCGGCGGATCGACCACAGCGATGTTCTGGGCCGATCTGGCGGCGGAATTGCCTGAGGCTGACTTGCTCGTCAACGCGAGTTCGCTTGGCATGGTCGGACAGCCCTCGCTCGCGCTCGATGTCGGCGCTCTCCCCGGACGGGCGGTGGTCGCCGACGCGGTCTATGTTCCTTTGCGCACTCCGCTCATCGAAGCCGCCCGCGCGCGTGGGCTGCGCACAGTCGAGGGGCTGGGCATGCTGCTCCATCAGGCCGCGCCGGCCTTTGCGCGCTGGTTCGGCAGGCGGCCTGAGGTGACGCCGGCGCTACGCGCGCTCGTCGAAGCCGAAGTCGTCGCGACCTATGAGGCGGCGCGGTGATCATTGCCGGGCTGACGGGCTCGATCGCGATGGGGAAATCGACCGTCGCCGGCATGTTCGCCGAGCTCGGCGTCCCGACATTCGACGCAGACGACGCTGTGCGCGACTTCTACGCCGGGGACGGGGCGAAAGCGATCGAGGCGGCGTTTCCAGGCGTCATGGTGTCGGGCCAAGTCGATCGCGAGCGTCTTGGAGCGCGAGTGTTGGGGGACGCAGAGGCGCTGCGGCGCCTGGAAGGCCTCGTGCATCCCGCAGTGACTCAGGCGCGCGTTCAGTTCGTGGAGCGCGCGGCGGCTGCCGGCCGCCGACTGGTCATCGTTGATGTGCCATTGCTGTTCGAGACCGGCGGGGAAGCAAATGTCGATCTCGTGGTGGTGGTGAGCGCGCCCAAATCTGTCCAGCGCGCACGGGCTTTGGCGAGAACCGGTATGACCGAGGCAAAACTTGAGGCCCTTCTGTCCCGCCAAACGCCGGACGCGGAGAAAAGGCGTCGGGCTCATTTCGTCATCGACACGCGCGGCAGGCTTGAGTTGACGCGCGCCGTCGTCGCTCAATTCATGCGCTCAATCGCGGCGCTGGCGGGAGGTCGAATCCGCCATGCGTGAAGTCGTGCTCGACACGGAAACGACGGGCCTCGACCCCGCGGACGGACATCGGGTGCTGGAAATCGGCGCCGTCGAGATCGTGCACCAAAGCCTGACCGGCAAGGTCTTTCACACACTGATCAATCCCGAGCGCGAGGTCCCCCAGGACGCAGTGCGCGTCCACGGTCATAGCTCCGCTGTTCTCAAGGACAAGCCGGTGTTCGCGAGCGTGGTCGATGATCTTCTTGCCTTCATCGGCAACTCGAAGCTCGTCATCCACAATGCCGATTTTGACGTACGCTTTGTGAACGCGGAGCTGACGAGGCTTGGGCTCGCCACGATCGGCATGGATCGGGTCGTCGACACGCTGGCGCTGGCGCGAAAAAAGCACCCCGGAGCGCCGAACAGCCTCGATGCTCTTTGCGACCGCTACCGCATCGATCGCTCACGGCGGGTGCGGCACGGCGCGTTGCTCGACGCGGAGATCCTTGTCGAGGTCTATTGCGAGCTGATTGGAGGTCGGCAGCGGTCGCTTATATTTGGCGATGCGGCCGAACTCGCCGCTGCGGCTGCCGTCGCGATTGCTCCCCGTTATAGCGAGCGGCCGCCACGACGATCGCCCATCGACTCCGCCGAAGTCAGCGCACATATCCGATATATCGAAAGTTTTGGCCGCGACGCGATCTGGTTTCGCTACCTGATTCGGCCCGCCTGAGTTCGTTCTCCGCGAACGATCAGGCGGTTTGTTGCTGCGGTTGACCGCCGGCTGCGCCCAATCTCTGTAGATAGAGCGCCTGAAAATCGATAGGGTCGATGAAGAGCGGCGGATAGGACCCCCCGCGCACGGCGTCGGCGACGATTTGTCGCGCGAACGGGAACAATATTCGCGGCCCTTCGATCATGACCACTGGCTGCACTTGCTCGGCCGGAAAGTTCTCCACCCGAAATACGCCCGCGTAGTTGAGCTCGAACTTGAACATCGTATCGGCGCCTTGGCCGGCGCCGCCCTCAAGCATGAGGCTCACTTCGTAGTCTGACGGGGCGAGCTGCCGCGCGTTCACATTGATCTGTATCGAGATGTTGGGGGGCGTTTGCTGCGGGCCCAAGGTGCGGGGAGCATTGGGGTTTTCGAACGAAAAATCCTTCGTATATTGGGCGAGAACCGAAAACTTCGGACCGGCTTGCGGCGTGTCAGCGCCATTGCCGTTCTGTTCAGCCATCGTCAACTGCTCCTCGAACGCGACTACGAACGCCTTATTCGCGATTGTTTAGGCGACGCAAACGCTTGGTCGCCTAGCATGGCCCCACTATCCAAACAAGCGCGCGCCGCCGCCGATAATCATCGCAACGCGCTGACCCGATGGAACAGTGCCTGATTGGCGTAGCCGTCGGGCGCGAGGCCATTGCGCTCCTGATAGGCGCGCACCGCCGAACGCAGCGCGTCGCCGATTTTTCCGTCGACCTCTCCGGCGTCATAGCCCATTTTCTTCAGCTTGACTTGAAGTCTTTGGATCTGGGCGGTGGTGAGTGGACGATCGTGTGTCGGCCAGCGGGCTATAAGCCCAGGGCTCCCCGTCACGGCGTCGCCCAGCAGGCCGACGGAAAGCGCATAGGCGGTCGAATTGTTGTAGGTCTTGATCACATCGAAGTTGCTGGTGACCAGAAACACGGGTCCATTGAGCCCAGCGAGGATCAACAGTCGTCCCTCGCCCGATTCCGGCAGCGGCGAGCCATCGGCTCTCTGAACGCCGCGAGCGGCGAAGGATGGGAACGGCGCCGGCGACAAGGAATCGGCTGCCGTAAGCGCGAATTTGGGAGGCAGACGAACTTCGAAACCCCACGGCAGACCCTTCGTCCAGCCGTGTTTCGCCAAATAGTTCGCGGTCGAGCCGATCGCGTCGGCCTCACTCGTCCAGATATCGCGCCGGTCGTGCCGCTGGAACGCGACGGCGTAAGTTAAGTAGCTCGACGGCATGAACTGCGTCTGTCCCATCGCGCCCGCCCACGAACCGCGCATGAGCGAAGGAGCGATGTCGCCCTCCTGAAGGATGACGAGCGCCGAAAGCAACTCGTCGCGGAAATAGTCGCCCTGAAAGTGGATATAGGCGAGACTCGCCAGAGATCGAATGATGTTGTTCGATCCGGCAAAACCTCCGAAGTCTGTCTCAAGTCCCCAGACGCCCAGAATCACCGTGTCGTCGACGCCATAGGCGTCCCTGGCTCGGGAGAGCCAGAGACCTTCTGAACGCGCTCGGTCGCGGCCGTGCTCAACGCGGTCGGCGGATTCGGCGCTGGCGAGGTAGTCCCAAATCGGACGGACGAATTCGGGTTGCGATTCCGCGCTAGCCGGAACTTTGGGATCGAAGGAGACGCCGGCGAAGGCGTTGTCGAAAGTGATGCGCGAAACCCCTCGCTTCTCGGCCAGCGGCCACAGCCTATCAACGAATTCGCGAAAGGTCGCCTGATGAGGCGGAGCGGCTTTGTTGCCGCTGGCGGCGCTTGCGGAAAACGCGACGCTGAACAATCCAAACGCGAGGATGAAGGCCCGCAGCAGGGCAAGACTCGCGCCTCTAAGCGAGCATGTTCGGCATTCCTGACAGATACTGGCCATATCCGGGCCGCACGCGAAGAAATCTGGGTTAGAGACTGCGCCTAAATGAGCAAAACGCAACGGCGCGCGCTTAGAAACCAGGCGGAATATCAAACGTCAACTGTTGATTTCATCGGGTCGGGGCATGGAGACGATGTTGTAGCCGGCATCGACGAAGTGCACTTCGCCGGTCACCCCGTCCGAAAGGCTCGAGAGCAGATAAATGGCGGCGCCGCCGACGTTTTCGATCGTGACCGGGCGCCGGAGCGGCGAATGGTCTCGTTGAAAATTGAACATGAAACGCGCATCGGCGATCCCCGCGCCCGCCAAAGTGCGGACTGGTCCCGCGGAAATCGCGTTGACGCGAATGTTTGCTGGGCCGAAGTCCGAGGCCAAGTATCGCACGCTTGCTTCCAATGCGGCCTTTGCGACCCCCATGACGTTGTAGTTCGGCACCACGCGGGTCGAACCCCCGAAGGTAAGCGTGAGCATCGCGCCGCCCGATGGCATCAGAGGAGCGGCGCGTTTGGCGATCTCGGTGAAGGAGAACGCCGAGATGACCATTGTCCGAATGAAATTCTCCCGGCTGGTGTCGGCGTAGCGCCCCCGGAGCTCGTTGCGGTCGGAAAAGCCTATGCAATGGACCAAAAAATCGAGGCTGCTCCAGGTTGACTTAAGAGCGGAAAGCATCGCCTCGATCGAGCTCAAGTCCTCGACGTCGCATCGATAGACATGATCCGCGGCACCAAGCTCTTCGGCAAGCGGCGCGACGCGCTTGCCCAGCGCATCGTTCTGGAAGGTGAAGGCTAGGTCGGCGCCTTCAGCGGCTAAAGCCTTCGCTATGCCCCAGGCTATGGAGTGATCATTAGCGATGCCCATCACCAGGCCGCGTTTCCCGCTCATCAAGCCAGGTCTCATGGGGCGCGCTCGTCAATCAAGTCAGGTGTCGGAAAGTTTAGAGTTCAAGCGTTCACGTGCTTGAACACGAGCGTCGCGTTTGTCCCGCCAAAGCCGAAAGAATTCGAGAGCGCCGCTCTCAATCTTACGTTATCGCGGCGCGCGCGCACGATCGGCATATCCGAAAAAGCGGGGTCAAGCTCATCGATATGCGCGCTCTCGCAGATGAAGCCGTTCTGCATCATCAGCAATGAGTAAATGGCCTCGTGCGCGCCGGTCGCGCCCTGAGAATGGCCGGTTAGCGATTTGGTCGCTGATATTGGCGGACACTTATCGCCTGAGCCGAAGACCGCGCGCACCGCCTCGATCTCCTTGAGATCGCCAATCGGGGTCGAAGTCGCATGAGGATTGATATAGTCGATCGGGACTTTGACCCCCGCCAGAGCCTGGCGCATGCATCGCGCGGCGCCCTCGCCGGAGGGCGCGACCATGTCGTGCCCGTCCGATGTCGCGCCGTAGCCCGCGATCTCGCCGTAAATCTTGGCGCCTCGGCTCTTCGCCCGTTCGTATTCTTCGAGCACCAACACGCCTGCGCCGGCGGAAATGACAAATCCGTCCCGGTTCTTGTCATAGGCGCGCGACGCGCGCGACGGCGTATCGTTATAGGCGGAGGAGAGAGCCCCCATCGCGTCGAACAGCACCGATAGCGTCCAGTCGAGCTCCTCGCAGCCCCCGGCGAACATCACATCCTGTCGATCGGCCCGGATGTGCTCATACGCTGCGCCGATACAATGATTGGAGGTGGCGCATGCGGAGGAAATCGAATAGCTGACGCCCTTGATCTTAAACCAGGTCGATAGAGTCGCCGACGCTGTCGAAGACATGGATTTCGGCACCGCGAATGGGCCAACGCGTCTGGGGCCTTTCGTTCGGGCGACGTCGGCGGCCTCGACGATGGCGCGCGTTGAGGGACCGCCCGAACCCATGATGACGCCGGTGCGCTCGTGCGAGATCTCGTCGGGCGCAAGACTGCTCTCCACGATCGCCTGATCCATCGCGACATGGCACCAGGCTGTTCCGCCGCCATGGAAGCGCATCGCCCGTCGATCAACCACCTCTTCGGGGCGAAGCGTCGGCGCGCCCTGGACTTGCGAGCGGAAGCCGAGCTCGGCAAGTCGATCGGCGCGCGTGATCCCGGACTTGCCGTCGTGAAGACTGGCGGTCACTTCCTGCGTGTTGTTGCCGATCGAGGACACGATGCCCATGCCGGTGACGACAACGCGTCTCATTCTGGCGCCTCCACTGCTAGCCTGCGTAGCTTCGAGAGGTTAAGCCACAGCTGCTGGCGCAGGACTGAACAAGCCGACGCGGATATCCTTGACCTCATATATCCGTCTGCCATCGCCTTCGAGCCACCCGTCAGCGACGCCAAGGATCAGCTTGCCCTTGAAAACGCGCTTCACGTCCACGCCATAAACGACCTTTTTTATCGATGGGAGCACCTGATCGGCGAACTTCACCTCCCCGACGCCGAGCGCGCGGCCCCGTCCGGGCAGTCCGAGCCAACCGAGAAAGAATCCGGTCAATTGCCAAAGGGCGTCCAGGCCAAGACATCCCGGCATCACCGGATCATTCTTGAAATGGCAACTGAAGAACCAAAGATCCGGCTTGACGTCGAGCTCCGCGCGCACTTCTCCTTTGCCGTTGGCGCCGCCAGCTTCGGAAATCTCGCTGATCCGGTCGAACATCAACATCGGCGGCAAGGGCAGTTGAGCGTTGCCAGGTCCGAACAGCTCGCCGCGACCGCAGGCAATGAGGTCCTCATAACTGAAACTGGTGCGCCGTTCGTCCATGCCCGCGGTCTGTCCCTGGACCGCGCCACGCGCGGAAGCCTCAAGCGGGCGTGGTATCACACGCGCCCGCTCATCGAAAGCGGTCGGAATTGGGGTTAGGTTAACGCCCTGGAGGACAAGCGTTTTCGCGGCGACCGAAGCAAGGCGGCGTCGCTCGGGGCCGGCGTCGCGATGAATGCGGTCAGTAGCGGGGAAGATCAGCCGACGCGATAAGCCCTTCGCTGGTCATGACGACCCATCCCTCGCCGCTGAGCTCGATACGCTCCACGCGTCCCGCGCCAGGGAGAAAATCGCCCTGGCGGACCTCGCGCTCGCCATAGCGCCCGCTGACCAGCGCGACGTCATCGCGAGCGTCAAGCACGACATACCCGCGCAGAAGAGGTCGCGGTCGTTCGACTGAACCGGTCGCGTCCATCGAAACACTGGCGAATTTGGGCCGAGTTGGGGGTTGCTTAGCCTGTGCGACCGGCGGCGGCGGCGCGGCTATTTTCTGCTCGAGCTTGTCAATGCGACTGGAAAGCCCAGCCGTCAAAGCGCCTGCCCCGTGATCGAGGCGCTCATTAAGCTTGTCGACTTTCGCGCTCTCTTCGCGGTCCAGCTTGTCGACCCGTTGCGAGAGCTGGGCCAAAGCGCCATTAAACTCCCGGGTCGAAACCACGGTCGACCTGACCTCGTCGATCGACTGACGCACATCGGCCAGATCGGTCTTTGCCGTATCGATCGCGTCGAGCCGCACCTTCAGCGACTTAAGAGTGTGAGCCAAAGACTCGGTTTCGCTTGCTCGTTCCGCCAGCGCCTTCGCCTGCTGCCGATCCTCCAAAAGCAAGGCGCCCGCGACGGCGACGACGATCGCAAGCGCCGCTGTGGCGGCCAAAGGGAATCGAGACCGGAAAAGCCTATGCGCGGCCGCTGTCGCCAGCGCCGCGGGCTTGGTTTCCGGATGCTCACTTATGACAATGAGTTCGCGCGAGGGGCTGGCCGGCGGCTTCAGGCTCGGGTTCGAACCTTCGGATTTACTCATCGATTAACATCCGCGGCTAACGAAGCGTTTGTTCCAATCTCCGCCAATGGGATTAATGAAATGTTGACGGTTACGCAGCGGTCTTGGTGAATTTGCAAGCTTTCGGGGCGCTGATCCAGGTTTCGGCGCAGAAGCGCAGTGCCTCCGGGCTGCAACTGCAAGGGCGCCATGACAGGCCAAGGCGACGACGGAACAATATCAGTATTAGAGCGCAGCCAGTCTGAGCCCCGCCGCATCCGTTCGAATGCGCTCGATCATCGCGCGCACACCATTCGAGCGCTGAGGGGTCAGATGTTGCTCAAGGCCGAGCGCGCGAAAGGCGGCGACCGCATCCACAGCAAGGATCTGCTCCGGCGTGCGATCGGAAAAAAGCGCGATCGCAATGGCGATCAGTCCCCGTACGAGGTGCGAGTTGCTGTCGCCGCGGTAGTGCAAGACCGTTTCGCCTTCGGCGTTCGGGTTCGGCGCGCATTCCAACCAAACCTGGCTGACGCAGCCCCGCACTTTGTTGGCGCTGTTGTGGGCTTCCTCGCTCAAGGGCTCGAGCGTATGACCCAATTCGAGGACATAACGATATCGATCCTCCCAGTCGTCGAGAGAGGCAAAATCTTCGCGTATGGTGTCAATCGCCGACAAGGGATGCGCCAGTCTCATTGGGTCGTCCAGCGCTCTTATATGGGCGTCCGGGAACCAGCGCCAAATGTTGGGGAACGATAGGCAGGCGAAAGTTATCCGAAAGTCATCGGCTGGTCGAAATACCGCGATCCTTACGTCATTCCGATTCGGACCAACCGCCGCAATAAAGCATAAACCATAGCCGAAGCCCGGTCGGATCGAAGCGTATTCAACGGTGTGGCCTGAGTCTAGACTTAAGATGGATTTAATCGGCCGCTGCGAATTTAAGGAAAAGCGCGACGCCGAGCGCTTGCAAGTGACGGCGCCGCAGTCTTAGGAGAAATGACTTGGATTTAGCTCTTGCACGCATAAGAGATAATGTTGGCCAACTCCGAGGGCCTATCCAGCGTTCAGCTCAAGAAGCGCTGAGCCGAAGGATCGCCGGGCGCGTGAAGGTCGCGCATTTGCGGTATTATCTCGGAGCGGCCATGTCGGTCGCTCTAATCGGCATTGGCGTCAACGCGCTTCTCTTGCAGCGCGAGCGCCATCCCGCCCCGTTGTTCGGATTCGCGCCGCCGCGCCCTCCGGCCGCTCCCGCGGCGGCGCCCGCGCCGGCGGCTCCGCAAAGGCCAGTCAGCACGGAAGACAACGCCCCGCCGGCGCAATCCCCCAAGGCTCTTCCGCCGGCCCGGCCGGCTGAGGCCGCAGGGAGCTCGACCTCATCGTCCGATCCGATCGCCAACCTGTTGGCCGAAGAGACCCACAGCGACTCTCGGCTGATTTTGGCCGCCCAAACCGCCTTGGCCAAGCTGGGTTACGCGGTCAAACCGGACGGGATGGAGGGGGCCGCCACGCAGCAAGCACTGCGAGAATTCGAGCGCGCGCATGGCCTGCCTCCCGCAACTGAGCTCAATGAGCGACTTGTCAAGCAGCTGACGCTCGCCGCGCGCGGAGGGGGACACTAGACCCGTTGCGCTTGCGTTCCGACATCTGGGTCGCCGCCTATTTGCGTCGATGCGGAGTCGAAGGGGTCAGCGCGGTCCTGCGCCGGCGAGGCGCCGCGGAGGCCGGCGCCATTTTTGTCAAGGTCGATCACTTGAACGGGCGCGCGACGCTCTATGGACCTGCGCCGCAGTCCCTCGTGGCGGACGCGCCGCGCGGCGTCGACCGAATCTTCGCTCGCGCGCATCAGCAGCCACACATCAATTCCGACGAGGCTGAGGAGCGACTCAAACGCGAAGTTGCGTTCGACCCAGACCTTTGGATCGTTGAGGTCGAGACTGGCGTGGACGGCGCCTGGCTCGATCTCGCGCCTTAACCGCTGCATCCGACGCTCGCTCCGGGCGTCGAAGCGCAGGAAGCGAGCGCAAGGATATTGTTCATGAGAATAACAAGACCCGTCCTCCTTGCCGAGGAACAAAGGTTCGGCGTTCCATCGAGTCAAATTTGCTTCAAATGGGTGCTCACGACGCTCCGTTCTCCTTTATTTGTCGCTTAACCAGACGCCCAACTTCGGCTGCGCGCATCAGCTGAAATCCTTCAAATTAACGACGGCGAAAGCCGCCAAGCCTACTTTTCGGTCTGTGTCGGCGGCATGGATAACGACTCGCCGCCGTGGGTTCGGAGTAGGGGCAAATAATGTTCAGTTCCGTGAAGAACTTGGCCGCTGAATAAAACAATGGCTTCGACTCTCCTCCATCTTTCGGTCCTGGCCTTCTTTCCGACTCTCATGGCGCTTTCAGCGTCCATGGATTTATTGACCTTCACAATACCAAATCGTCTGTGCGCGCTGCTCGCGCTCGGCTACTTGGTTTTCGCGGTGCTGCTGGGCGTTTCGGCTGTTGATATTCTTCTCAATATTTCATGCGCCTTGGCGATTCTAATGGCTGCATTCGTTATGTTCAATCTCGGCTGGATCGGCGGCGGCGACGCCAAGCTGGCGGCGGCTACGGCCGCGTGGCTGGGCTGGACGGCGATCCTCGACTATGGCCTCGCTGCGGCCCTCTTTGGCGGAATTCTCACGCTGATCCTTTTAGGCGCGCGCACGGCGCCTCTGCCAACCGTCTTTGGCCGTATCAACTGGCTTGCGCGATTGCACAATGCCAACGCGGGCGTGCCTTACGGAATTGCGTTGGCGGCGGCGGGGTTGATGCAATATCCGAACTCATCCATCTGGGCGGCGATCGCCTAAGCCAACGTCATCTTAGACATCAACCGGCCTCCGAGCTGCACGGCTTGCCGGCGAGGGGGATTCATCGCCCGACGGCGCCGTCGGCTGCAGCGACGCGCGCATCCATCGTTTCATCGACCATCGACGAGTGATCCACGATCGCTTGGCGCCCGCGTTCGGTCATTCCTTGGTGGACGGGCAATATTCGTCTTGAGGAATCGATGCGCGCCCATCCAAGAACTCGGCGCGCAGTTGTGGAAGCCTGATCAAACTATTTGCAGTTATTCTTCAGTCAAGACTCTAGGTAACGAAAGTTGTTACGCCTATCTCTTGGGAATATCATGGCAGAAACGGAATTTAACCAAAGATTTGTCTTTGATGAGCAGGCTTGCCGCAGGTCTGGGATACAATTCGATACTTTAAATTAACCGTACCTTGACGATTACAATGTCTAAATCGTGCAGGTGGCGGGTCAGCGCGCGAGGGCCGTGATTCATGAATCGGAAGCTGATCATCGTGGGGGCGATCGCGATTCTGGCGTTCGGCGCGACATACATATTCTTACGAGCGCCGAGTGCCGCGCCGAGCCCCGCCGCTGAAGCTCCAAAGCTCGATGTCGAGCAGGTGCTGGTGGCCGGGCAGGACCTGCCGATGGGCACGGTGGTCAATGAGGGCGCGATCGCCTGGCAATCGTGGCCAAAGGGCGCCGTCTCCGAACTCATGATCACGAAATCGGGAAAACCCGACGCGATGAAGGACATAGAAGGCTCGATGACGCGCGTGGCCTTCCTCCGCGGCGAGCCGATCCGGCATGACAAGCTGGTGAAGGCCGGGGAGGGCGGGTTCATGTCGGCGATACTGCCGAGCGGAAAGCGCGCGGTCGCGATCAAGATCGATAATGAGGGGAATTCGACGGCCGGCGGATTCATTCTCCCCAATGACCGCGTCGACGTCGTCCGTCTTGCGCGCGACGAGGAATCCACCAAGGCCCGAGGGGTCGAAGTCATGACGGCGCAGCCGATCCTCTCCAATGTGCGCGTCCTCGCCATCGGCCAGAACGTGGAAGAGCAAAATGGCAAGAAGGTCGTGACCGGGGCCAACGCGACGCTCGAGCTCGACCCCGACCAAGTCAATCTCATTATCCTTGCTCAGCATGCCGGCAATTCGAACCTTCACCTCGTTCTCCGCAGTCTCGTTGATAGCGGCGGGCCGGCGCAGACCGTTGTCAGCGCCGATAACGCATTGACGGTCGTCCGCTATGGCGCCCCCCAGCAGGCCACGCGGTGATTCGCCTAGTTTTCCTTTGTCGCTTGTTCTCCAGAGCCGGAGCCGGAGCATGAAGTCCGATCGCACTCAGAGACGGCCGAACATCATCCTTTGCGTCGCGGCGGCGCTTCTCGCGGTCGCGCCGGCTTCGCTCGTTCGCGCCGCCGACGGCGCCGGTTCCGTTCGGATGGCCGGCGCCTCCGATGCGGCGGCCCAGCGCCTGCAATTGGGCGTCGGCGAATCCAGAATTGTCAATTTGCCTGAGGAGGCGGGGGAGATCTACGTTGGCGATCCCAAGATCGCCAACGCCATCGTGCGCTCCGCGAAGCGGATCTACATTTCCGGCGTCGCCAATGGCCAGACCACCATTCTCGCGTTGGCGCGGGACGGTGGAACAATAGCGAAATTTGCAGTTTCCATAGGCCGGTCTACCAGTGAACTGTCGGCCATCCTCAACGCTGCGATTCCGGGAAATGACATCACTGTCCGCACGGTCGAGGACTCCGTCATCCTTACCGGTTCAGTCGCTTCCGCCGCCGACGCGCAGAAGGCCGTCGACATCGCCTCTGGGTTTGTGAACTTCATTCCAAGCTCCTGCAACGGATCACCGGGGACGGTGGTCTCTGCCTCTTCTGGCGGGGGGAGCGGCGCCTCAGGCGGAGGGTCGGGCGGCGCGAGCGGCAGCTCGGGCGGCGCCTGCGGCAAACTGATCAACTCGCTGACGATCCGCGGGGCCGACCAGGTCAGCCTGCGTGTCACGGTGGCCGAGATTCGGCGCGAGATCATCAAGCAGCTCGGCGTCAACATGAGTGGTGGCGGTCCGAACGGAAGCTTTACGCTCGATAATCCGTTCGCCATCAACGGCGCCGTCGCTGCTTCCGAAGGAACTTTGAACTGGGTCAGGGGCGGTCAGAGCTTCAGCGCGACTCTGCAGGCCTTCGAGCGACAGGGGGTCGCTCACACCCTGGCCGAGCCGACGGTGACTGCAGTGTCCGGCGAAACCGCGAAATTCCTGGCGGGCGGCACGGTTCCCATTCTCAATAGCGTGCAGTGCAATCCCGTTTGCCAGTACGGATTCGTCCAGCAGCCCTATGGCGTGACCCTCAATTTCACCCCGGTCGTCTTGTCCCCCGGACGGATCCAACTGCGAATCGCAACCGAAGTCACCGATATCGACCCATCGACACAAGTCACCTTCAGTGGGATCGCGATCCCCGGGTTCCGGACCCGCAGCAACACGACGACGGTCGAGCTGCCTTCCGGCGGGTCGGTCGCCTCGGCCGGCCTCATCAGCACGCAGACAGAGCAAGCGATCAACGGCTTTCCGGCGCTGATGAACCTTCCGGTGCTCGGCGCGCTGTTTCGCTCGCGGGACTATCAGCGCAACGAGACCGAGCTTTTGATCACCGTGACGCCCTACATCGTCCATCCGGTCGATCCGAACCAGGTCGTTCGGCCCGACCAGAACTTCCAGGAGGCGAGCGATCCACAGGGCTGGTTCCTTGGCCGCGTCAACCGAATCTATTCCACCTCGCAGTCTCTTCAACCGATGCCTGGGTACTTGGGCAAGATCGGATTCATCACACAGTAGGCCTTCGCGCGTCGCTAGGAATATTTTCAGAACTGAGAAGGACAGCTCTCATGGGGGCTCTTCGTGATGGACGACCAATGTTCGCAGCGCGAGGCTTCAGGGGGAGTCTCGCCGCCGCCGCTGTTTTCGCTCTCAGCGGCTGCAGCGTTCCCTATGCATCTTCAGACCCCGGGTTTCCGGGCAACTTTCAGGAGCGTCATCCGATCGTTGTCGCCGCCGCGCCCACGAGCATGGATCTCTATCCCGTTGGCGGCGCCCTCGACGGGCGCTCAAGGGCGAATATCCGCGCTTTCGTAGAGCGCTACCGGCGCTACGGATCGGGCGCAGTCATCATTCAGACGCCCGCGGGAACGAACCCAAACTCGATAGCCGTTCACGAGGTCCGGAGCGCGCTTCTCGCCGCCGGCGTCAAAGGCAGAGTGGCCATCGGGGAATATCTTCCGCCCATCGACGGCGCGGCGCCGCCGGTGCGTGTGTCGTTCACAGGGCTCAAAGCGATTGTTCCGACGAGGTGTGGCGAGTGGCCGGAGGACTTGGCCTCGGGGTCGTCGATCGAAGGGTGGAAGAACGAACCCTATTCGAACTTCGGCTGCGCCACCCAATCGACGATTGCGGCTCAGGTCGACGACCCGCGCGATTTCGTCCAATCGCGCGCGCTTGGTTCATCCGACGTCAACATGCGCACCCGAGCGATCGAGGCCGTGCGCAATGGGGCTGATCCGAGCACCGATTGGACGAAAGCCGTACTCGTGCCGATCGGCGGCGGTCTCCCAACCAACGGGGACTAACGGATCATGCGGGTCAACTACGCCGCCAATGGAATCGACGGAGAGGCGCCGATGGATCGGCCGATTGGGCAAATCGAGCCGGTGCCGCGCGTATCGATCCAGGCGTTTTGCGAATCGCCTGATATCGCGGCTATCGTCGGCGCGGCGATATCTGATCGCAGAATGGCGAAAGCCCATGTCAAGCAGAACATGGGCGGCGCGCCCGCCGCGGTCGAAGCCTACAAGACCGCGCCGACGCCGAATGTTGTCGTTCTCGAGGCTCCGGCCAGCCGAGACGCGCTGCTCGGGCAACTCGAAGAGCTCGCCGAATATTGCGACGCGGGCACCAAGGTCGTGGTTCTCGGCAAGCTCAATGACATCGTTCTTTACCGGCAGCTGATTGCGCGGGGCGTCAGCGAATATCTGGTGGCCCCGTTCGGCGTGGTCGACTTCATCCAGGCGATATCCCAGCTGTTCAGCGTGCCCGGCGCCAAGCCGCTTGGGCGGGTGATCGCGGTCGTCGGCGCCAAGGGTGGAGTGGGAGCGTCCACCGTCGCCCACAATCTGGCGTGGAGCCTGGCGTCGGTCACGGAAATGGCGACGATCATCGCCGATTTCGATCTTGCCTTTGGAACCGCGGGACTCGACTACAATCAGGATCCGCCTCAGGGGGTTGCCGAGGCGGTGTTCGCCCCGGATCGCGTCGACGCCGTGCTGGTGGAGCGTCTGCTCTCGAAGTGCGGCGAAAAGCTAAGTCTATTGGCGGCGCCCGCCACGCTTGATCGGGTTCTCGACTTCAGCGAGGCCTCGTTCGACTCGCTGCTCGACGCCATGCGCGCCTCGACGCCCTGGATCGTGGTCGATGTGCCGCATTTGTGGTCGGGCTGGGCCCGACGGATTCTCGTCTCCGCCGATGAGGTCATCGTCGTCGCGAGCCCCGATCTCGCGAATCTTCGCAACACCAAAAATCTGATCGACAACGTGAAGGGCGCCCGCCTGAACGACGCGCCCTCGCGGCTCGTGCTGAATGGCGTCGGCATGCTCAAGCGGCCGGAGATCGCCGCCGCGGAATTCGCCAAGGCGGTGGAGACCGATCCGACCGTGGTCATTCCGCACGACGCGAAGCTGTTCGGCGCGGCGGCCAACAATGGGCAAATGATCGCGGAGATCGAACCGAACGGCAAAACCGCACAGGTCTTCGTTGATCTTGCTTCAACGCTTGCCGGCCGCGCCGAGACGCGCAAGCCCAAAAGAGGTGTTCTTGAGCCGCTCATGGCCAAGCTCGGGCGCAAGAAGAAATGATCGGCTTGCACGCCCATCGCGCCATTTCCGCTGAGCGGTCGCGCAAGCGCAAAGGATTCTGAGCGATGTTCGGCAAGCGTAGTGGGAGCGTAAGCCCCCAGATCGCCGTGTCGCGCGTCGCATCGGTGAGCGCGGTGAACGAGCCGCCCAAACCCACGGCTGCTCCGGCCCCACCAGTTCAAACCGAACGAAGATCGGAGACCTATTTTCAGACCAAGTCGCTGATCTTCGGCGCCTTGATCGAGGCGATTGATCTTGCCGCGCTGTCCAAGCTCGACGCCGAAAGCGCCCGCGAGGAAATTCGGGACATCGTCCACGAGATCGTCACCATCAAGAATTTGGTGCTGTCGATCGCCGAGCAGGAAGACCTGCTCGATGACATCTGCAACGACGTGCTCGGTTTCGGTCCACTTGAGCCGCTGCTCGCCCGCGACGACATCGCCGACATCATGGTCAATGGGCCGACGCGATGCTTCATCGAAGTCGGCGGCAAGATCCAGCTCACCAACGTCCGTTTCCGCGACGCATCGCAGTTGATGAACATCTGCCAGCGGATCGTCAGCCAGGTCGGACGCCGAGTTCGACAAATCCTCGCCGATTTGCGACGCCCGCCTGCTCGATGGCTCGCGCGTCAACGTCATTGCGCCGCCGCTTGCGATCGATGGCGCGGCGCTGACGATCCGCAAGTTTAAGAAGGACAAGCTGACGCTCGATCAGTTGGTCAAGTTCGGCACGATATCTCCGGCCGGCGCGGAAATCCTCAAAATCATCGGCCACGTGCGGTGCAACGTGATCATCTCCGGCGGCACGGGCTCCGGCAAAACCACACTCTTGAATTGCTTGACGAATTATATCGACCTTGATGAGCGAATCATCACTTGCGAGGACGCCGCCGAGCTCCAGCTCCAGCAGCCCCATGTCGTGCGGCTTGAAACGCGTCCGGCGAATTTGGAGGGCGTAGGCCAGATCACGATGCGTGATCTGGTCAAGAACTGCCTGCGCATGCGGCCTGAACGCATCATCGTCGGCGAGGTTCGCGGACCGGAAGCCTTCGATTTGCTCCAGGCGATGAACACCGGCCATGACGGATCGATGGGCACGCTGCATGCGAACTCGCCGCGCGAGGCGCTAAGCCGTATCGAATCCATGATCACCATGGGCGGTTACGCGCTGCCGATGAAGACGATCCGCGAAATGGTCACGTCCTCCGTCGACGTGATCATTCAAGCCTCTCGCCTTCGCGATGGGTCGCGCCGGATCACGCACATAACCGAGGTCCTCGGCATGGAAGGCGACGTCGTGATCACGCAGGACCTGTTCGTCTACGAAATTCTGGGGGAGGACGCCCAGGGCAAGCTGATAGGGCGGCATCGCTCGACCGGGATCGGGCGGCCAAAATTCTGGGACCGAGCGCGCATGTATGGAGAAGAAGCCCGGCTGGCGGCGTCGTTGGATATCTCAGAAATAGCGAGCGGGGTTTAGCATTCGAGTGAGTAAAGGGTGGTTGGCATGATCAATCCGATAGCGATCGCGGCGGCTCTTGCGCTTGGATTCGGCGGTCTGGCGTTTGCCTTCGTCGGCGGAGACTCGCGAGCCGACAAGCGTCGCGCGGCCGTCGCGAGAACCGACCCGAAGGCGAGTGTGGCGGCTGGCGCCGATCGAGCGGCGCGCAAGAAGCAGATCGCCGACGGCGTTCGCGACCTTGAAATGAAAGGAAATCGGCGGCGCGTCAGTCTGGCGACGAAGATCGAACAGGCCGGGTTGTCGATCACCAAACAGCAATATTGGATCGGCAGCGTGCTTTTGGGCCTGATTTGCAGCGCCTTGACCTACCTTCAATCGAGAAGCTTGTTGCTCACGCTTCTCGTTGGCGTGACGGCGACGATCGGGTTGCCGCAACTCACGCTGGCGCGCTTGCGTGTGCGCCGCATCAAGAAGTTCATCTCCAACTTTCCGACCGCGATCGACATCATCGTCCGAGGCATCAAATCCGGTCTTCCCCTCGGCGATACGATCCGGATAGCCGCGACTGAAAGCCCCGAGCCAGTGAAGTCGGAGTTTCGAAGAATTGTCGAGGCGCTCTCGATTGGAATGACCATGTCGGAAGGCATCGAGCGGATGGCGCAACGGGTCCCCATCGCCGAAACCAATTTCTTTTCGATTGTCATCGCCATTCAGAGCAAGGCGGGCGGCAACCTTTCGGAAGCCCTGGGCAATCTTTCCCGCGTGCTGCGTGAGCGGAAGAAGATGAAGGCGAAGATCACCGCCATGTCGATGGAGGCGAAAGCTTCGGCGGCGATTATCGGCGCCGTGCCGTTTCTCGTCGTCGGCGCGCTTTACGTTTCGTCTCCCAAATACATTTCACTGTTGTGGACTACGACTCATGGAAAAATGATCTCGGTGATTGCGATCTGTTGGATGGGGATAGGAATCGCAATGATGAAGAAGATGATTTCATTCGACTTCTAGATCGAGCCTGCCCATGATTGACCATATCGTCGCTAAATTCTCCGACGCCCACTTTCTGGCGATGCTGTTCGCGGCGATCGGGTCCGCCGCGACCGTTCTCACCGCTGCGATGCCCTGGCTCCAGCCGGACACTTTGTCACGCCGCATCAAGGCGGTCAGTTCGGAGCGGGAGCGAATCCGGGCGCGCGAGCGCGAGCGGTTGCAGGCGTCTCAGAACAAAGGCACGTTGAGGGTGAAGCCCAGCGGCCTCGTCAAGCAGGTGGTTGAAACGCTCAATCTGTCGAGCTGGCTCAGCACCGAAAAGTCCAAGATGCAATTGGCCATGGCCGGGTATCGCGGCGCGGGAGCAGAATATGCCTTCCTCACGTTTCGCTTGGCCGCCCCGATCGCCTTCTTCCTTATCGCCATCACCTATCAGTTTCTGATCATCAAGTGGAACCAACCCGCGATGGTCAAGATCGGCATCGCGGTCGCAGCCACCTATCTCGGCATCAAGGCCCCCGAGCTCTTCCTGCGTAACAAGACAGCCAAACGGCAGAAAGAACTCGAGCGCGCGTTTCCTAACACCTTGGATCTCATGCTCATCTGCGCGGAATCGGGAATTTCGATCGAACATGCGGTGCGCAAGGTCAGTCAGGAGATTGGCATCGAGAGCGTCTCGATGGCCGAGGAGATGGGGATTTTGGCCGCGGAAATGTCCTACCTGGCCGAGCGGCGGATCGCGTTCGAGAATCTGGGCTTAAGGACCGGATTGGAGTCCATTCGCTCGCTCATCACGGTCCTCTCGCAGTCGGAGAAGTATGGCACGCCGCTGGGCGCCGCGCTTCGTGTTCTGAGCCAAGAGAGCCGCGACCACCGAATGGCTTTGGCGGAGAAGAAAGCCGCGGCGCTGCCGCCGGTTCTGACGGTTCCGATGATCCTCTTTTTTCTGCCAGGACTGTTCGCCGCGATTCTGACGCCGGCCATCGTTCAGATCAACAACTGGAATTAGCCGGCGTTTCCCCGCGGCGCCGGTGGCTTCTGTTTTCGGCCACGACCTCGAGCTAAGCGTCGGGTTTGCGGGCTGCTGCAGAGCTGTCAACTTTGGGGCGGGCCCCGGAAGCTGGGCGTCGGGGCGCTCCGCAACCGCTTCGGGCGCACGTTTCTGGTTGCGCTGATTCGCCTCTCGGCGCATGATTCGATTCGTGTCGCAATTCCCAAAAACATCCGAGTCGCGCGTCGTCTCGCCCGCGTCGCGAGAGGTGACTCGTCCAGCGCCGCTCGTCCGACGTCCGCACGACGCTGATCCTCCCTACCTCGAGGGGCTGAATGAAGAGCAGCGGCGGGCGGTCGAGTCGCTGGACGGGCCGGTTCTCATTCTCGCCGGCGCAGGCGTGGGCAAGACCCGCGTCCTCACCACCCGAATCGCCCACATCGTCTCTACGGGCCGCGCGCGGGCTCACGAAATCCTGGCGGTGACCTTCACCAACAAGGCCGCGCGGGAGATGCGCCAGCGGGTCGCCGTCTTCTCGGGTTCGGAGCAGGCGATGCCGTGGCTCGGCACGTTCCACTCGGTCGGCGCCAAGATCCTGCGCATGAATGCGGAACTGGTGGGCCTGAGGCCAAATTTCACCATCCTCGATTCCGATGACCAGCTGCGCCTGCTCAAGCAACTCCTCCAGGCGGAAAATCTGGACGACAAACGCTGGCCGGCGAGAGCGCTCGCGAGCCTGATCGACGGTTGGAAGAATCGAGGCGTCGATCCGAAGAGCGTGCCGGCGAGCGAGGCTGCAGGGTTTGCCGGCGGCAAGAGCGCAGTCCTTTATGAGAGCTATCAGGCTCGGCTGAAGGCGCTCAATGCGGTCGATTTCGGCGACCTCTTGCTCGAGCCGTTGCGGCTGTTACGCGAACATAGCGATGTTCTCGCCACTTTCCGCCGGCGCTTCCGTTACATCCTGGTCGACGAGTACCAGGATACCAACGTCGTCCAGTATCTTCTTCTCCGGCTCATCGCCCAGGCGAACGGCAATCTGTGCTGTGTCGGCGACGACGATCAGTCGATCTACGCCTGGCGCGGCGCGGACGTCGAAAACATCCTGCGCTTCGAGAAGGACTTTCCCGGCGCCAAGGTCATCCGGCTCGAGCGAAATTATCGTTCGACGGGGCACATTCTCGCGGTGGCGTCGGGACTGATCGCCCACAATCGCGGCCGCCTGGGAAAGACGCTGTTCACCGACAAACCGCTCGGAGATCGGCCGCGGGTCGCTGAAGGGTCGGACAGTCAGGAGGAAGCGAGGCTCATTGGCGAGGAGATCGAAGCGGCCCAGCACAAAGGTGTTTCTCTTGACGACATCGCCATTCTGGTGCGCGCCTCCTTTCAGATGCGCGAATTCGAGGAGCGGTTCATCGCCTTAGGATTGCCTTACAAGGTCATCGGTGGCCCGCGGTTCTACGAGCGGGCGGAGATACGCGACGCGTTGGCCTATCTTCGCTGCATCGCCCAACCGGACGACGACCTCGCTTTCGAACGTATCTATAACCAGCCCAAACGGGGCCTTGGCGAAGCCACGCTTGCCATCCTGCACGAGTATGGCCGGCGAACCGGTCTCTCGCTCACGCGCGCGGCGCGCGCGCTGGTGGAAACCGAGGAACTGAAACCGCGTCCGCGCCAAATTCTGCGGGGCGTCCTCGACGATCTCGATCGGTGGCGAAAGCAGGCCGATCAGATCACTCATGAAGAGCTGGCGCAGCTTGTTCTCGAGGAGAGCGGCTATATCGACATGTGGAAAGCGGAACGCACGCCCGATGCGGCTGGACGGCTCGACAACCTGAAGGAACTCGTCCGTTCGATGGGCGAATTTCCGGATCTTGGGGCGTTTCTCGAACATGTGTCGCTGGTCATGGACGTCGAGAGCGGCGACGAGGGCGCGCGGGTTTCGATCATGACCCTTCATGCGGCGAAGGGACTGGAGTTTGACCTCGTCTTTCTGCCGGGTTGGGAGGAGGGCCTGTTTCCAAATCAGCGGTCGCTCGATGACAGCGGCCTTGCAGGGCTCGAGGAGGAGCGGAGACTGGCTTATGTCGGCCTCACGAGGGCCCGCCGGCAGGCAAGGATCTATTACGCCCTCAACCGACGCGTGCGGGGCTTATGGCAGACCTCGATTCCATCGCGGTTCATCCAGGAATTGCCCGCCGACCACGTCGAATTCGACGAATTTATTGGATCGTCGGACCGCGCCTATGGTTCGTGGCCATCCGTCGTTAGAGATCCGGGTTTTGCCTCTCGCTATGACACGCCTGGCTGGCGCCGCGCCGAGGCGCGGCAGCGCGAGGGGGGCGAATTGGCCCCGCGCGGTCCTAGAGCTGCAAGTCCGGTTTTCGAGGGCGCAGCTTATCGACAAAGCTCGCCGTCTTCGGTCTTCCACGCCGGATCGCGAGTGTTTCACAACAAGTTCGGCCCAGGCGCCGTCGTGGCCGTGGAGGGCTCCAAGTTGACGGTCGATTTCGACAAGGCGGGTCGAAAATTGGTGATGGACAGTTTTGTCGCCGCCGAGGGATAGGTGAAACCGAGCGACAGGTCGGCCGCGGTCACTCCGCACGGCCGCGCCAATCGGACGCGGCCCTCTTTTTGCGCTCGAATCTTCCTCGCGACTAGCGTCAGGCAGCCTTGGTTCTCGGATTGACTTCCTCGGTATAGGCGTCGATGAGCGCTGCGGTCAGCGCCGCCGGCTTGTAATGGTGCGGACCGATCTCACCGACCGGCGTCACCTCGGCGGCGGTTCCGGTGATGAAGCATTCGTCGAACTCGCCGAGTTCGGCGGGCAAGATTCGCCGCTCGATGACTTCAAAGCCGCGCTTGCGGCCAAGGTCAATGACCGTGGCCCGGGTGATGCCGGCGAGGAAGCAATCGGCGATCGGGGTGTGAATCGTTCCGTTCTTGGCGAAAAAGATGTTGGCGCCGGTGCATTCCGCCACCCGGCCCTGCCAGTCGAACATCAAAGCGTCGGCATATCCGCGACGTTCTGCGCGGTGCTTGGAGATGGTGCAGATCATGTAGAGGCCCGCCGCCTTGGCAAGGGTGGGCGCGGTCGCGGGATCAGGCCGTCGATAGTCGGCGATATCGAGCCGAATGCCCTTCATCCGCTGAGCGGGGTCGAAATAGCTCGGCCATTCCCACACCGCGATGCCCAGGTGGATTGTGTTGTGCTGCGCCGCCACGCCCATCATTTCCGAGCCGCGCCAGGCGATCGCCCGGACATAGGCGTCGGCGAGATGGTTCTTTTTCAGCACTTCGGCTTTGGCCGCGTCGATCTCCGCGACGCTCCAGGGCACTTCGAAGTCGAGGATTTGCGCGGAATCTCTCAGCCGCCGGGAATGGGCCGTCGATTTGAAGATGCGCCCGCCATAGGCGCGCTCCCCCTCGAACACCGCGCTCGCATAGTGCAGCGCGTGGGTCAGAACGTGGACCTTGGCCTCGCGCCACTCGACCAGATGGCCGTCCATCCAGATCCAGCCATCACGTTTGTCAAAAGTCTGGGAGGCCATGACGTTTCCTCTGTTCGATGCGAATCGGTTTGGTTTTCTGGCGATTGGAGTTACATGGAGCGCGTCGCCGATCATTTATAGGATAGCAAGAGGGCCGCATTATGTCAACATTGCTGACCTAATAGGCTCATCGATGTCGTCCGAGGTCTCCAAGCCCAGTCCGCCGCCGCAACCGCGTCACGGCGAAGAGCCGATGTATGAGTTGATCGAACTGTTCTTTTTCGCCTACCGCGATTTCGTCGGAGACGCCGATCGACTGCTCGAAGCTTACGGGTTCGGCCGCGCCCATCATCGAGTGCTCTATTTTGTCAACCAACGGCCGGGGCTCACGATCGCCGAGCTCCTGGAGATATTGCGGATCACAAAGCAGAGCCTCAACCGCGTATTGCGAGAACTCGTCGACAAGAACTTCGTGGAGATCCAAGCTGGGGCCCTGGATCGTCGCCGTCGCCAGCTTTATGCAACGCCGGACGGCGAGCGGCTGGCGCTAAGGCTCGCCATGGTTCAGACGCGGCGGTTTGCCTTGGCGCTGGAGCAATTGGGCGAGTGGGGTCTCCCATCGGCGCAAGCGTTTCTTAAAGCGATGATCGATCCCCAGCAGGCGACGAGCGACGGCGCCGGCCGCCAGGAACCGACGAAGCGGGCAGGTCAGGCGCGGTGAGTTCGACGCTGACTTCGTTCCAGGACGACGCCGCCCATGTTCTCGTGGTCGACGACGATCGACGGCTTCGCGCTTTGTTGTCCAGCTATCTGGTCAAACACGGCCATCGCGTCACGGTCGCCCCGACGGCCGCCAAGGCGCGCGCGTTTCTCGACGGATTGGCTTTCGACATCATCGTGCTTGACGTCATGATGCCGGTCGAGAACGGGTTCGATTTCGCCGCCGATTTGCGGACGCGATCGCAGGTGCCAATTCTCATGTTGACAGCTCGCGGCGAACCGCAGGATCGGGTGCGCGGCCTTGAAATTGGCGTCGACGACTATCTCGCCAAGCCCTTTGAGCCGCGCGAACTGCTGCTCAGGATCGGCTCGGTGCTTCGCCGGACCCGAGCCCCGCCAGCGGGCAATCCGGAGACCACTGTCGTTCGCTTCGGACGCTTCGCATTCTCGCTCGAGCGCGGAGAACTGCGCGCCGGAGAGGATCCCGTCCGCATTACGGAGCGCGAGCGCGAGATGTTGCGCTTACTCAGCGCAAACCCCGGCGCGATCGTTTCTCGCGAAGCTCTATCGGGGTCGGGCGGCGCCGCTCAGGAGCGAACGGTCGACGTCCTCGTCAATCGGCTGCGGCGCAAGATCGAACAAGACCCAGCCAATCCGATATACCTGCAGACGGCGCGAGGAGCGGGGTATCGGCTCGTAGCGGACCGATGAGCGAACGGCTCGCATTCCACAAGCTGCGGCTGCTGGCGCAGATCCGCATGCTTTGGCGGCGCTCGGCGCGCGGCCTCGCGGAGATACTGCCGAAGGGCCTTTACAAACGCTCGCTCCTGATCGTGGTCGTACCGATGGTCCTGCTCCAAACCGCAGTGACGTTGGTGTTCATGCAGCACCACTGGGATTTGGTGACGCGCAGGCTCTCCGAGGCTGTCGCGCGTGACGTCGGCGCGCTGACCGACCTTTATCAAAGGCTCCCGCCAGGGGAGGACGATGCTTCTTTAGCGAGCCTGGCGTCCGAAAGGTTCCGCATGGACGCTTCATTGCTGCCGGCGGGTCCTTTGCCGCCGGTCATGCCTCGCTCCTTCTACGGCGCATTGGATCCGCTTACGCGGACCCTTCCGAAAGAGATCAGGAAGCAGGTCGCACAGCCCTTCTGGATCGACACCGTCGGCCGATCGGGCCTGATGGAGATACGCGTCGATCTCGGGGGCCGAGTGCTCCGCCTGGTGACGCGCCGCGCTCTCGCTTATGAGGCGAACGCCCATATTTTCGTGCTCTGGATGCTGGGGGCGATGATCCTCCTCCTGACGGTCGCGATCATTTTTCTCCGCAATCAAATTCGGCCCATTTTGCGCTTGGCCAAGGCGGCGGAGGATTTTGGCAAGGGCAGAAATCTCGACTTTAGTCCGCACGGCGCGCGGGAAGTCCGGCAGGCGGGCCACGCCTTCATCGAGATGAAACGTCGCGTCGAGCGGGCGAGCGAACAGCGCACGGCGATGCTGAACGGCGTCAGCCATGATCTGCGCACGATGCTGACCCGATTCAAATTGTCATTGGCGTTGCTCGACAATTCAGCCGATAGCGAATTGTTGCAAAAGGACGTTGATGAAATGGGGCAGATGCTGGAGGGATATCTTGCCTTTGCGCGCGGCGACGCAGGCGAATCAACCGCCCGAATCAATGTTGGATCGATCCTCGAGGACTTGCGGTCGGCTTCCGAGCGACACGGCGCAAGCCTTGGCATCGAGACCCGCGGCGACCTCGATATTCGCATTCGGCCGATGGCGATGAAACGCTGCGTCGGCAATCTGGTCGCCAACGCCCAGCGTCACGCCGAACGCGTCCGTGTTTTGGCCATCCGGGAGGCTCAATTCGTGTCGATCGTCGTCGACGATGACGGCGCCGGCATTGATCCCGCTTATCGCGAGGACGTCTTCCGGCCGTTCTACCGCCTGGATGAAGCGAGGAACCAGGACGAGGGCGGCGCGGGCTTAGGGCTCGCAATCGCGCGGGACATCGCGCGCTCGCATGGAGGCGACATTACGCTTTCTGACAGCCCGATGGGGGGCCTCAGGGCGGCGGTTCGGATTCCCGTTTAACTTCGCCGCCCGGACCGCGAAAGCTCAGACCGAAGCGCTGATCCAGCGCGACAATTCGCTCTTCGGGCCGGCCCCGGTCTTGGTGGCCACCTGCTTGCCGCCCTTGAACACCATCAGCGTCGGGATCGAACGGATGCCGTATTTGCTGGCGACCCCAGGGTTCTCGTCGACATTGAGCTTGGCGATTTTCACTTTGCCGTTCATTTCGGTGGCGATCTCTTCAAGCGCTGGCCCGATCATGCGGCATGGCCCGCACCATTCCGCCCAGAAGTCGACGACAACCGGCTCGTCGGATTTGATGACATCGCTCTCGAAACTGGCGTCCGTGACTTTGGCCGTTACTGACATGGCGTCCTCAAAGACGGCTTGCTTGCCGCAAGTCCATAGCTAGGAACCAACCCGAGCGTCGTCAAGCAGGGCCGGCGGCGCCGGACCGTGGAGCTCCGGCTTCGAGGGCCTTGACAGGGTTGGGGTCGTCGCCTAGCCGAGCGTCGGCGATGCGGCAGGAACAGGTTCAGATCGTTCGGCAAATTAGCGGTCTGAGCGAGATTTCCGACCGCTATGACGCGATTCTCTGCGATATCTGGGGCGTATTGCACAATGGCGTGGCCTCCTTCGCGGCAGCCTCGGAGGCGCTTGTTTCGTTCCGGCGTCGGGGCGGCGCGGTCGTTCTGATCACCAACGCCCCGCGACCGTCTCCGCCGATTCACAGGCAAGTGCTGAAACTTGGAGTTCCGCCTGAGGCGTTCGACAGCGTCGTCACCTCTGGCGATGTAACGATTGGCTTGATGGAGCGGCAGGCCGGCGATCGGGTCCTTCACATCGGGCCGGCGCGCGACTTGAGCCTCTTCGACGCCGCCATGGAGGCGACTGGCGCACGGCCGAAACTCGTTTCCCTCGAAGACGCCCAATATGCTTTATGCACCGGCCTCAGAAACGACGAGACAGAAACGCCGGATGATTACGAGCCTGAACTGCAGGCGATGGCGATCCGCGGCATGGCGATGATCTGCGCCAATCCCGACATCGTGATCCACCGGGGCGAGACTTTGATCTATTGCGCGGGTGCCCTCGCGCGCCGTTACGAGGAGCTCGGCGGTTCGGTCATCTACGCCGGCAAGCCTCATGCGCCGATTTACGACCGGGCGCTCGCGCTCGTTGAGCAGGTTCGGGGCGCGGCGGTCGACAGGCGCCGGGTGCTCGCAATCGGCGATGGCATGAAGACGGACATCCTGGGCGCGACGCGAGCGGGGTTGGACGCGCTCTTCGTCACCGGAGGCATTCATCGGTCCTTGCATGGAGAGAACCCGGCGTCGCCGGCCGATCCAACTGAACTGCAACGATTGTGCGATGAAAGCGCGGTCTGGCCCGTCGCCGCCATCCCCCTGCTTCGGCCCTAGCCGCTCGCCCGTCGCATGCAAGATCCGCTGTTTCAGACGCTCTATTTCGAAGATCTTGCGGTCGGCATGCGGGCGACGATTCGCAAGACGGTCGAGAATGAAGACGTCATCGGCTTCGCCGAACTTTCCGGCGACCACAATCCAATCCACTTGTCCGAGCATTTCGCGCGCAAGACCCGCTTTGGCGGTCGAATTGTCCACGGGCTGTATACCGCGAGCCTTATTTCCGGGGTCATTGGCATGCGTCTGCCGGGGCCGGGCGCCGTCTATATCTCGCAAAGCTTGAATTTTCTCGGTCCGGTCAAGATCGGCGACGTTGTCGACGTCGGCGTGGAGGTGGTTGAGCTGACCGAGAAGAACCGCCGCGTGCGCTTGCATTGCGAGTGTCGGGTCGGCGACCGGGTCGTCCTCGACGGCGAGGGCGTCCTCAGCGTGCCGCCAACGCCCAAGCTTAAGCCCCCCGCCGGGTGACTGTGTCTGGACGCCAAGGCAGTTGCGCCGCTTACGAAACGCGGGTACGGGTCGGCGGAATCCGAGGATCGGCAGGACGCAATGACGCACGGCTTCGTGCTCGCCACGGACCCGATGCTGCCGCCGCACGGGTTGGAAGGCGCAGTCTACGCAATCGGAAACTTTGACGGCCTGCATCTGGGTCATCGGGCGGTCATTGAACGGGCCGTCGCCCTGGCCAAAGAGAGGGCGGGCCCCAGCGCCTTGTTGACCTTCGAACCGCATCCCGCCGACTTCTTCGCCGGACGCCCGGTCGTGTTTCGATTGACGCCGGCCCGGGACAAAGCCACGATTTGCGTCCGGCTCGGACTGACTGGGCTTGTTCTCATTCGCTTTGACGCCTCGCTGGCTGCGATGAGCGCGGAGGACTTCATCACGAAGATTCTTGTTGCGCGGCTCGGAGCAGCCGCGGTCGTCATCGGATGGGACTTTCATTTTGGCAAGGGCCGGTCCGGTTCGCCAACCACACTCGCCGAGGCCGGCCTGAGACACGGCTTTGGCGTCGAGATTCTCGCGAAAGTCGAAGACGCCGCCGGCGTCGTCTCTTCGAGCGCCATTCGTAAAGCGCTCGAGCGCGGCGATCTCGCCGCCGCGGCGCGGGGTCTCGGGCGCAATTATTCGGTTTCAGGCCAGGTAATTTCGGGCCAGCGGCTGGGGCGAACCCTTGGCGTGCCGACGGCGAATATTGCGCTCGAGCCGACCAACCGGCTTGCTCACGGGATTTACGCCGTCGCAGCGCGGGTCGATGGGCGCGCCTTTCTGGCCGTCGCCAGCTTCGGCACCCGTCCGACGGTCGATGACGGCCCGCCTCTGCTCGAGGTTCATCTTCTGGATTTTGATGGCGACCTCTATGGTCGGGAGATGGAAGTCGAGTTCATCGAACGGATCCGGGACGAGCGGAAGTTCGATTCCATTCCCTCGCTGGTCGCCGAAATGATGCGGGACAAGGAGCGGGCTCGGGCCATTCTGGAGTCACGCGCCGCGGTGAGGCAAATATAACAGATTGATTACGTTCTTAAGCTCTACTTTGTGACAGGTTTTGGCGCCTAACTCCTTGAAAGGGCTCGACCGGCGCCAAAACCGCGCTGGCGGGTCCCAGCGTGGCCGCAGGCCCGAAAGACGCCAGCGGCTTAGGAGTGGCAGGACGGAACCGACGGGGTCCTAAGCCACTGACACCATTGAGGGGGCGGAACTAAAAAGGAACTAAGGCCCGCGCGCCGCTCAGACGCGTTCCCAAGACGGCTCTTCGAACCAGCGTGGCCGAATCACCCAACGCCGGAGCACGCTTGGCCAAACGCTGAGAACGTATTTGGCGAATGGCCCCAAATCCTCTAATCGGACGCGTCCCTTCAGCGACACCCGAATTTGGCCTCTGATCTCATGTCCGACGCGTCCGTCACGGCCCTCGACTATTCCCGCACTCTGTATCTGCCGAAGACCGATTTTCCCATGCGGGGCGGTCTGCCGCAAAAGGAGCCTGAGATTCTGGCTCGCTGGGCGGCGGAGGACCTGTATGGCGAGCTGCGCGAGAGCGGCAAGGGCCGACCCAAATTCGTGCTCCACGACGGCCCGCCCTACGCCAACGGCAATGTCCATATCGGCACGGCGCTGAACAAGACGCTGAAAGACATTGTCATGCGCTCGCATCAGATGACCGGCCGCGAATCCAACTACGTGCCCGGCTGGGACTGTCACGGGCTGCCGATCGAATGGAAGGTCGAGGAAGAATTCTACCGAAGCAAGGGAAAGTCCAAGCCCGATTTCTCCGATTCGCAAGCCATCATCGCCTTCCGCAAGGAATGCCGCGCCTACGCCGAACACTGGCTCTCCGTGCAGCGGGAAGAATTCCAGCGGCTAGGCGTCGTTGGCGATTGGGATCATCCCTACACAACGATGAGCTATCCCGCCGAAGCGCAGATCGCCCGGGAAATCTTCAAATTCGTCGCGAGCGGGCTGCTCTATCGCGGCTCGAAGCCGGTGATGTGGAGCGTTGTTGAAAAGACGGCGCTCGCCGAGGCCGAGGTCGAGTACGAAGACCATGTCAGCGACACGGTGTTCGTGGCGTTCCCTGTCGTTTCTTACGGCGGACGCCCGTTCAACGCAGAAAACGTAGAAGACGACGAGCCCTTCCTGCTCCAGCATGAGTTAATGAAGGGCGTTTCCGTCCTCATTTGGACGACGACTTCGTGGACGATCCCGGGAAATCGGGCGATCGCGTTCTCATCACGCGTCGAGTATGGAATGTACGAAGTCACAAGGGTGCCTGCGGACAGCCGTATTGCAGTCGGCAGTCGCTTCATCGTCGCGGACTCGCTTGAAAGGACCGTTTTTGAGGCTGCGGGACTGGATGAGCAGTCCGTGCTGCGTCTTTGCGACGTGCCCTGGGGCGTCCTCGAACACGTCTCCTGCGCCCATCCGCTTCATGGGCATGGTTACGGCTTCGTCGTCCCTCTGCTCGACGGTGACCATGTCACGGAAGACGCGGGCACGGGCTTCGTCCACACCGCTCCCGGCCATGGGCGCGAGGACTTCGAGCTCTGGACCGCGAGCACGCGACTGCTTCAGGAGCGCGGGATCGATACGCGCATTCCCTACACGGTCGACGAGAACGGCGCCTTCACCGACGAGGCGCCGGGCTTCGAGGGCAGGCGCGTCATCACTGACAAGGGCAAGGTCGGCGACGCGAACAAGGCTGTCATCGACGCGCTGGTCGAAGCCGGGACGCTCGTCGCGCGCGGCAAGCTCAAGCACCAGTATCCGCATAGCTGGCGCTCGAAAACGCCGGTGATCTTTCGCAACACCCCGCAATGGTTCCTGGCGATGGATCGGCCGTTCGCCAATGCGCACGGCGGTAAGACGCTGCGGACCCTAGCCGTCGAGGCGATCGAACGGACGCGATGGGCGCCGCCGTCCGGCGAGAACCGGATCAAGGGCATGGTCGCCAACAAGCCCGACTGGGTGTTGTCGCGCCAGCGCGCCTGGGGGGTGCCGCTGTCGATTTTCGTCCGCAAGGACGGTCACGAAATCCTGTTCGACGACGAAGTGAACGCGAGGATCGCCGACGCCTACGAACGGGAAGGCGCCGACGCATGGTTCGCCAAAGGAGCGAAGGAGCGGTTCCTTGGCGCCAAGCATGATGCCGGGGTTTACGACAAGATCGACGACCTGGTCGAAGTCTGGTTCGATTTCGGGATCGACGCACGCCTTCGTCCTCGAGGACCCCAAGCACTTTCCCGGATTGGCCGGCATCCGGCGCGCAATCGACGGCGGCGCCGACACGGTGATGTATCTCGAAGGCTCGGACCAGCATCGCGGCTGGTTTCAGTCGTCTCTTCTGGAAAGCTGCGGCACGCGCGGCCGCGCGCCGTTCGACGTCGTGCTGACCCACGGCTTCACGCTCGACGAGAGCGGCCGCAAAATGTCGAAGTCTCTGGGCAACCAGACTTTCCCCCAGGACGTCATCCGCGTTTCGGGCGCTGACATCCTGCGTCTGTGGGTGGCCAGCGTCGATTACACCGACGATCAGCGCATTGGTCCGGAAATCCTGAAAGCTGTAAGCGACAACTATCGCAAGTTGCGCAATACGATTCGTTGGATGCTGGGAACCCTTGCCCATCGGGAATCCGGCGATTCGGTCGGATATGCGGCGATGACCGATCTTGAGCGGTTGATGCTGCATAAGCTCGCCGAACTCGACCTCAAGGTTCGTGAGGCTTACGACAATTTCGACTTCGCGCGCGTCGTCGCGACGCTGACCGCGTTCATGAACGCCGATCTCTCCGCCTTCTATTTCGACATTCGCAAGGACGCGTTCTACTGCGATCCGCCATCCAGCGTCAGGCGGCGCGGGGCGTTGGAGGCGATCGAGCACATCTTCCGCGCCGTTACGGTTTGGCTCGCGCCGGTCCTGGTTTTCACGACCGAGGAAGCCTGGTCAGCGCGAGACGCCGCTCATCGCTCGATCCATCTCGAACAATTTCCGCCAATACCCACTGCGTGGAGGGACGACCAGTTGGCCACGACTTGGGAGACCATCCGCTTATTGCGTCTCGCCGTCACCGGCGCGATCGAAATCGCCCGGGCTGACAAGCTAGATCGGCTCCTCGCTGGAAGCTGCGCCGCGGATCTATCTGAGCAATCCCGAGCACCTGAAGGCCCTCGAAGGCGTCGATTTTGCTGAAGTCTGCATCACCTCAGACATTGCGATCGAATTCGGGACGCCGATGCCCGAAACGGCGTTTCGTCTTCCCGAGGCGCCGGAGGTCGGCGTCCTCGTCGAGCGCGCTCGCGGCGTTAAATGCGCGCGCTCATGGCGCTACTTCGATCCCGCAACGGCTTCGCCCGACTTTCCCGACGTAACGCCTCGCGACGCACAGGCGCTGCGCGAACTTAAAGATCTGGGTCGCTTGCCATGAAGCTGCCCGCGGTGGGCGGCATCGTCGCGCTCGCTGTTGTGCTGGTCGACCAAATCGTAAAGATTGGCGTTCTGGCGCATTTCGGCCGCTCCGAGGTCGATCCGACGCCGCTAGGGCCGTTCCTTGACTTGACCCTGCAGCGGAACCGGGGAATCTCGTTCAGCCTGTTCGCCAGCGATTCTGCTGTTAGCGCAGGCGGCTCTGCTTTCGCTGACCTTGGCCGCGACCGGCTTGCTCGCGTGGTGGCTGTTTCGATCCCGATCAGCGCTGCCGGCCGTCGGACTTGGATTGATTGTCGGCGGCGCTCTGGGCAACGCGATTGATCGACTTACGCATGGAGCGGTGATTGACTACCTCGATCTGCACGCGCTTGGCCATCACTTTTTCGTCTTCAATATTGCCGACGCGGCGATCAACATTGGGGTCGCGCTATTGATTCTCGACCTATTGCGCACCCCGCGGACGCTGAAGAGCCGAAACCAGGGAAGCCCGCCCCATGGCGCGATGTGAGATCGTTAACGAACGCCGTGCGGTCCCGCGCGCCGGCAGGCCAGGAGCGTTAGAAATGTCATCGAATAGCCGAAATTTGTCGCGACATACGCGTCGAACGGTTGTCACAAAGCTCGCGGAGGGCAAGTGTTAGGGGCGATGGGCTTCGGTTTGCGATCGGCGGTGGTCGCGGTCGCGTTGGCTTCCGTCAGTCTGGTGAGTTCATCCGCTTGGGCCGGCGACGATGGGGAAGCGCCGCTGTGGAAAGGCATCGGAGCGATCTTCGCTCCGGTCTTGGGTCCGGCGGTTGGATTTGGCGGGGAAAAGCCGCCTCCGATCGAGTATCGCGAACACGGCAAGCTCGTCCTGCCGCCGAATACGGAGTTGCCCCCGCCCGGCTCCTCCGCTACGGCCGATCCCGCTTGGCCCGTGGACCAGGAGACCGTTCGCCGGAAGGCGCAAAAAGAAGAGGGAAAGAAAACGATCGCCGGGGTAGGCGACGCGCGTCTGCGCTACACGCATCCCTTCCCCCCGAACGAACCCGTGACCGTTCGATCGGTAACTCCGGACGGACAAACGGTAAAGTGCGAAGGCGGTTGCGGATCGGGTTCATCGGTGCTAGGCAACCTCAATCCGTTGAACTGGGTCGGAATGGGAAAATCGGCTGCGTCGCTGGGTCCTGAGCCCGAGCGCGAGTGGCTGACCGATCCTCCTCAGGGCTTTCGCGCTCCCGTCGGATCGATACAGGGCTCGGCTAAAAATTGATGACGCCATTGGTTCAGCCGCCGCTTTCAGGGTTCGAGCGCCGGAATTCTGGCTTGGGTTGAATTCCGGCTTGGCGATCCAAGCAAAAAACGCTATTCTGGTTGCAGAGGATTCGCAGGCAACATAAATTCCGCCGCTTCAGCCTTCCGCCGTGAACCGACGCGAACTATTTACCACGGGAAGAGTTGCTGAGTTCGCGGAACAAAGGTCAGGCGAGGCGGCCTGCAAAAGGACCTTCCGGACATAGGACGTGGTCCGAGCGCGGCCAGGGGTGCCGCTAGTAAGGGAAATTCGCACGGGATCGGGATCAATGCGACCGTTCGTGTCCGTGCTTCGGGTGCGATGAGATCAGCCCATTCGAGTGACGCGAAAGCGTGAACCAGCTCCTCTTGCGCCAAATTCGAGAAGCTTGCGCCGAAATCGATCGGAAAAGCTCCGGGCTTAACCTAACCGGATGGGTATTGGGAAATCGAAATGAGACCAGGTCAGAACAAGAGGATGCGCGGCCGGCCGACCAACAATCGGCGAGGGCCCAATCCTTTGACGCGATCCTACGAATTAAATGGACCCGACGTCAAAATACGCGGCAACGCACATCATGTCGCGGAAAAATATCTCCAGCTCGCGAGAGACGCTCACACCGGCGGAGACCCGGTCGCGGCGGAAAACTATTTGCAACACGCGGAACATTACTTCCGACTTATCGCCGCTGCGCAGGCTGCACAGGCTCTGGCGCAGAGCGGTCAGCAGCGACCGCCGGGAGAGGGCGAGGGCGACGACCTCGAAGATGACGGCGATTTTGGCGGGCTGTCGGATCGTTTCGCCTCGCCTGCCGAGCGGCAGAACGCCTACCCCCAGCCGCAACAAGGATTTCAACCACAACCAAGCGTTGCGCCGAACGCCCCACAACCGTTCGGCGACAGACCGTCTTACGAGCCCGACCGTCAAGGCGGCAATGATCGGGGGGGCTTTGCGCCGCGGCAGGATCGTCAGGGCAACCGATTTCAGGATCGAGGTCCGCGCCCCGATCGCCCTTTCCAGGACCGCAACAACGAGGGTTATCGCGACAATCGGCACGGACGCGACGGTCGTCCACGGGATTTCCGCCCCTATCGCGATCCCCAGCCGCCGCGTGAAGCCGGCGCAGATGCGGCGGCGGCGCCCGGGCTTCCATCCTTCATAACGGCGAGTCCGCGGCCCAATAATACGGATCAGACTGCGGGCGTCCCGTCACCCGATACATTGGCTTCGCCGACGCCTATCGCGACGCCTGACCCCGATCCCGCGGGATTGGAATTGCCGTCGGAAGGAGGCGCTTTTCCAGCCCGGGGTCGACGACGACGGCTGCGGTCGCCATACGGGTTCGGCGGAGCCGGTTCAGCTGACGGAGAGCAACCGGACGTGACTCCGGAAATCGCTGACGACACACCGGTCAGGGAATAGCTGTGTCAGGCAGATCGTCTCATTGAGGCTGAATTGGGCGGACGCCCCCTGGTCACGCTGCAGGCGAGCCGTCAGCGGAATAGGCTGCAACCTGGAAGTCGCTAACTCGAGGCGCTGGCGCGACCGTCAGCGTGACGTTGTCCGGCGAAGTTGACACGTTGAGCGTCGCTTGACACTCGCGGGCCAGAAGCGTCGTGAAATAGAGCTGAATGGAATGGCCGTCGACTGGCTCGTTGGGAACGGCGTTGGTCAGGAAATCGGCCGCGCTGTGGGATAGTCGGGCATTTGCGCCTTTGGCCTCGACGCGCATCGTGAGTGCGTCGTTTTCACCCGAGATGTCGACCGCGACTACGCCGCCCCGCGGCACGGCGCTGGCTGCGATGAGGCAAAGGTTGAGCAATAGCTTTACGGACGCTCTCGACGCCATTCGCCGACCGCAGTTCCATTGCAGATCCGTGCGGCCGTTGGCGAAAATGTCCCGCGCCACTTTCTCCGCATCGCCCGTATCAATCAACGCGCCGAACGAGCCGGCTGCGCCGAAAGCCAACCGGCAGAATTGAAGGCGCGCCGAAGCTGACATTGCGCTCTTCTTGATGAGCTCCATAGCCACAGTGCGCATCTCCTCGTCCTGCTCTCCGTCGAGCACTTCAAGGCCGTTGACGATCGCCCCCACCGGGCTGATCACATCGTGGCATACGCGCGAGCAAAGGAGGGCGGCGAGGTCGAGCGGGGTCAGCGAGGCCATCATCAAGGGTCTGATCCTGGTTTGGTGTCCGGGCCTTGGCGGAGACGGAAGCGGGTTGGCCGCACCTGAGCGATGCGATCCCTATCTATCCGATTCGCGCCCCGGTTGCGACGACGACCTCGCTAGGCTCGATGAGTGTTTGAACGTGTCCCGCTAGCCAGCGTCCAAAATAGCCTTCAACGACTGGACAGATTTGCGCGCCAGGCGCAATCGGCGTTGACTGGAGCCGACAGGCTCGCCATCCCATTCAAGGCTGTCGATTGAAATGAAGGAAACAAGTTGAGCTCGGTTCTCCGACGTCCAGACCCCTTCGCGCTCGATTCCCACACCCGCGACGAAATCGCCCTGTTTCTCGCCAAGGCCGCGTTGGCGGCGGGACCGGCGGTGATGGAGGAATACGATCGTGGCTGCGAAGTCGCGTCGAAGGCGGACGGTAGTCCAGTTACATCCGCGGATAGTCGGGCCGAAGCTATAATCTGCGACTATCTCACACGCCTAACTCCCTTGACGCCCCTATGCGCGGAGGAGGCGACGGCGGCCGGAGTAAAGCCTCAGACTGGCCCAGCGTTTCCTGCTGGTCGATCCGCTCGACGGAACGCGGGAGTTCCTTGCCGGCAACGGCGAGTTTACGATCAACGTCGCGCTGATCGAGAATGGCGCTCCGATCGCTGGCGCCGTGTATGCGCCCGCAATCGGTTGGCTGTGGGTCGGCGGCGACACGGCTTTCGCGTGCGAGGTGCGCCTCGGCGGGGAGCCGCCCGACGAAGGATCGCAGCGGCGCATTCAAACTCGTCGCGCGCCATCGAGCTTGGTCGCTTTTGCAAGCCGTTCGCATCTCGATGCCCAGTCGGACGCCTTCCTCAAAGGATTGCCCATTGGGGAGACAAGGTTCGCGGGTTCGTCGCTGAAGTTTTGCCTTATCGCGGAGGGCCTCGGCGACGTCTATCCGCGATTCGCGCCAACGATGGAATGGGACACTGCGGCAGGGGACGCGGTGCTGCGCGCGGCCGGCGGGGCGGTCCTCGATCCTTCAGGACGACCGCTTTTGTACGGCAAGACCGAGAGCGGTATGCGCAATGGACCTTTCATCGCATGGGGCGACCCTACGGCCGCCAAACAGTTCGGATATTAAAATCATCGCATTCGAATTGGGGGGCCATAAACTGAATTTGCAACGCGTCGTTGTGCAACCCATCAGTGTTAACGGGAGGCCCGGCCTTTTGACCATTTGTTAACCTTTCCGCTTCGAGACTAAAGGCGATCGCAAACGATCGACCGATTCTTCAACTGGGGCGGCAATGAGCAATGTCATTCCTTTTCGGCCCGCGAATAGTTCCCGGCGCACGGCTTCGGGTGACCGCGGCGTTCAGATCCTGTTCTTCACCGGCGTGCGGTATCAGCGCATGACCGAAGAGGCGCGCGCGCCAGTCCGGCAACCAGAAGGCGGCCGTCGGAAGCGCCAGTCCACCGAGGTGGGAGGCGGACGGAAGAGCCAGCGCTGACAGGGGGTGACGAGAAAGTCGGCGCCGTTTTTCGCTAAGGCGCGACGTTGAGGAGCGGGTGAGCCAGCTCCTAACCGCCCTCCTCAAACTTCGTATGTCATCAACGCGATCCCGCTTCGCCGCTTGCTCTTATCCGACGATTCCGATATGAGCCGCAGCGGGACACCTCTCCCCAACGAGAGGCTTCCATCTGAAAGGATGGCGCATCATGACGACGACAACGCCGGGCGTTCGGCCCGCGAACCCTTGTTTCTCCTCCGGCCCATGCGCAAAGCGCCCCGGCTGGTCCCCGACAGCTCTCAGTGACGCGGCGCTCGGCCGTTCGCATCGCGCAAAGCTCGGCAAAGCCAAGCTCAAACTCGCGATCGACCTCACCCGCGAAGTGCTCGGCGTTCCGGCCGATTACCGGATCGGGATCACTCCAGGCTCCGACACCGGCGCCGTCGAGATGGCGCTCTGGACGCTTCTCGGCGCGCGCGGCGTCGATGTTCTCGCCTGGGAAAGCTTTGGCGAAGGCTGGGTGACCGACGTCGTCAAGCAGCTCAAGCTCAAGGACGTCCGCACGCTCAAGGCGCCTTATGGCGAATTGTCGAATCTCGCTGAAGTCAACTTCGACAACGATGTCGTCTTCACCTGGAATGGCACCACTTCGGGCGTCCGGGTGCCGAACGGCGACTGGATCGCCGCCGACCGCAAGGGGCTGACGATCTGCGACGCCACATCGGCCGCCTTCGCGCAGGAACTCGACTGGCCGAAGCTCGATGTCGTCACCTTTTCCTGGCAGAAGGTCCTCGGCGGAGAGGCGGGGCATGGCGTCATCATCCTGAGCCCTCGCGCTGCCGAACGCCTCGAGACCTACACGCCGCCGTGGCCTCTGCCGAAGCTGTTCCGTCTGACAAAGGGCGGCAAGCTGACGGAGGGCTTTTTCGAGGGCGAGACCATCAACACGCCCTCCATGCTGTGCGTCGAGGACTATATCGACGCGCTGAACTGGGCGAAGTCGCTCGGCGGATTGAAGGCGCTCATCGCCCGCGCCGACGCGAACGCCAAGGCGATCGCGGACTGGGTCGAGCGGACGCCGTGGATCGATTTCCTCGCCCGCGCGCCCGAGACACGCTCGAACACCAGCGTGTGTCTCAAAGTCGTCGATCCGGCGGTCGCCGCTCTCTCCGCCGACGCCCAGGCCGCGTTCGCGAAGGGGATCGCCAGTTTCCTGGAGAAGGAAAAGATCGCGTTCGACATCGGTGCCTATCGCGACGCCCCGGCGGGCTTGCGCATCTGGTGCGGCGCGACGGTCGAATCCGCCGATGTCGAAGCGCTGACGCACTGGCTCGACTACGCCTTCGTCGTCGAGAAGATGAAGCTCGCCAAGGCCGCCTGAGCCAGGCTTTGTCGACCCCCGCGAAAGCGGGAGTCCGAGCCGTGTCCCGCCGTTCGACGCTTTCGCGGGCGTGACCCAGACAAGCGGCGTTCCTGTCATTTTCGCGGCCGTCACGGCCGCCATTCCGGGACAATCCTCATGACTCCCCGTGTTCTCATTTCCGATAAGCTTTCCCCCGCCGCCGTCGCCATCTTCAAGGAGCGCGGCGTCGAGGTCGACGTCAAACCGGGACTCGACAAGGAGGAGATCGCCAAGATCATCGGCGACTATGATGGGCTCGCCATTCGCTCCAACACCAAGGTCACGGCCAAGCTGCTCGAGCGCGCGACGAAGCTGAAAGTCGTCGGCCGCGCGGGCATCGGCGTCGACAACGTCGACATTCCGGCCGCGACCGCTCGCGGCGTGATCGTGATGAACACGCCGTTCGGCAATTCGATCACCACCGCCGAGCATGCGATCGCGCTCATGTTCGCGCTCGCCCGGCAGATCCCGAGCGCGGACGTCTCGACCCAGGCGGGAAAGTGGGAAAAGAACCGCTTCATGGGAGTCGAACTGACCGGCAAGACGCTCGGAATCATTGGTTGCGGGAACATCGGCTCGATCGTCGCCTCGCGGGCCTTGGGATTGAAGATGCGGGTCGTCGCCTTTGATCCGTTCCTCAGCGTTGAGCGCGCCCAGGAGCTTGGCGTCGAAAAGCTCGAACTCGACGAACTCCTCAAGCGCGCCGATTTCATCACCCTGCACACGCCGCTGACGGCGCAGACGCGCAACATCCTCTCGGCGGAAAACTTGGCGAAGACCAAGCCGGGCGTTCGCATCATCAATTGCGCCCGCGGCGGCCTTGTCGACGAGGCCGCCTTGCGCGCCGCGCTCGACAGCGGTCATGTTTCGGGTGCGGCTTTCGATGTCTTCATCGAGGAGCCGGCGACAGCCAACCCGCTGTTCGGCCATCCAAACTTCATCGCCACGCCGCATCTCGGCGCCTCCACCAACGAAGCGCAGGAAAACGTGGCGCTTCAGGTCGCCGAGCAGATGTCGGACTATTTGACGCGCGGGGCGATCTCGAACGCGATCAACTTTCCGTCGATTACGGCGGAAGAGGCGCCGAAGCTCAAGCCGTTCATCGCGCTTGCCGAGGGCCTCGGCTCATTCGCCGGCCAGCTCACGCAAGCGCCGATCCAGAAGGTCACGCTCACTTACGAGGGCGCGGTCGCCGGACTCAAAATCAAGGCGTTGACGTCGGCCGCGATCGCCGGTCTGCTGCGTCCCTCGCTGGTCGATATCAATGTCGTGTCCGCGCCTTCGGTCGCCGCCCAGTCGCGGCATTGTCATCGAGGAAATGACCCGCGCCGCGGACGGCGACTACGAAAGCTTCATCACGCTGACGCGTCGAGACGGCGCAGCAAACGCGCGCGATTGGCGGGACCGTCTTTCATGACGGCAAACCGCGCATCCTCTCGATCAAGGGGATCAAGGTCGACGCTGAATTCACCCCCTCGATGATCTATGTCACCAACGAGGACAAGCCGGGCTTCATCGGCCGCTTCGCCGGCCTTCTGGGCGACGCGGGCGTCAATATCGCGACCTTCGCGCTTGGGCGCGACGAACAAGGCGGATCGGCGATCGCGCTTGTCTCGATCGACGGCGCCGCGCCTCCCGAGGTCATCGCGAAAGTGAGTAAGATCGACGGCGTGCGTCAGGTCGCGGCTTTGCGCTTCTGAGTTGACTTCGATCGGCTTAGCGGCGTCTCCTTCCCCTTCTCCCCCCAGGGGCGGGCTATGGGGCCGCCCGGAAAGACGCCCGTCCTTCTGGACGCGCTATGGCCCGCCGGATGAGGGCAGCGCCCATGAGCGATGATGCGGACAAGCGCACGCCGGCAAACGATGCCGACCGGGCCGAAGGTCGACGCTCGCCTTCTCGAGATCCTGGTGTGCCCGGTGACGCGTGCGGAGCTCACCTACGATCCGGTTCGGCAGGAGCTCGATTTCGCGCGCCGCGCGGCTTGCCTATCCGATCCGGGATGGGGTGCCGATCATGCTGCCGGAGGAGGCGCGCAAGCTCGACGATTGACAACGCTCCCCTCCTACGGGAGAGGGGTCAAGCGCGTCTCGCCCTTCCCGTCGAAGGCCCTCATCTGGCCGGCTGAAGCCGGCCACCTTCTCCCAGAGGGAGAAAGGAAACGGCGCTAAATCGACGGCGCCCATTGGGCTGGCCTGGCGTTCGCGGCCGACTCGCTCGCTCGCCGCGCCTCGATCGCCGCCATCGTCGCGCGCAGAACCTCGGTCACGCCGGCGCGGGTCGCGGTCGAGAGCATGAGCGGCTTGGCGCGCGCTTTGCCCCCGGCGCAAGCGGCGGCCCGAAGTCGCGGATCGCGCGCATAAGCCGCTCGGTCTGCTTCTTGAGCGTCGCCTCGTCGACCGCATCGACCTTGGACAGCGCGACAATCTCGGTTTTCTCGCCAAGGCCCTCGCCGTAAGCCGCGAGTTCGCGGCGGACCGTGCGATAGTCGGCGCCGGCGTTCGCGCCCGTCGCGTCCACGAGATGGACGAGCGCGCCGCAGCGCTCGACATGGCCGAGGAACCGGTCGCCGAGACCGTGACCCTCATGCGCGCCCTCGATCAGGCCGGGAATGTCGGCGAGCACAAAATCGCGCCCGTCGATCCGGACGACGCCGAGACCCGGATGGAGAGTGGTGAACGGATAATCGGCGATCTTCGGCTTGGCGGCGGAGACCGCGGCGAGAAAGGTCGATTTGCCGGCGTTCGGCAGGCCGATGAGGCCGGCGTCGGCGATCAGCTTGAGCCTTAAGACGAGCGTGCGCTCGATGCCCGCGAAGACCGGGATTGGCGCGGCGCGGGGCGCGGTTGGTCGAGGTGGTGAAATGGAGGTTGCCGAAGCCGCCGTTGCCGCCCTGGGCGACCACCACGCGCTCGCCAGGCTCCGTCATGTCGGCGAGCATCGCGCCGCTCTCCTCGTCGAACACCTGCGTCCCGACCGGCACCTTCAGCACCGCGTCGGCGCCGCGCCCGCCGGCGCGATTGCGGCCCATCCCGTGCATTCCGGTCTTGGCCTTGAAATGCTGCTGGTAGCGAAAGTCGATCAGCGTGTTGAGGCCGTCCGCGCATTCGACCACGACGTCGCCGCCGCGCCCGCCGTCGCCGCCGTCAGGGCCGCCGAACTCGATGAATTTCTCGCGCCGGAACGAGACCGCGCCCGCCCCGCCGTCGCCGGAGCGCACGTACACGCGCGCCTGGTCGAGAAACTTCATCGCCAGCTGCCTCTCACGGGGCGCGCGCCAGGCTCGACTTCCGCCTCGCTCCGCGGCGCGGCGGCGCTTGCCCAATCCGCGCGGGTAAGGCGCAGGCTATGGCATTCGACCAGACCCCCGCGCGCCGGCGCGCCCTGCAGGCCCGTGCCGAGAAGCGCGAATCCACACTTCTCGAGCACCGTCTTTGGAGGCCTCATTCTCGACCCTGACGCTGGCCAGGATCTCGAGCGTCGGCGTCAGCCCGAAAGCCGCGTCGATCATGGCTTCCGCGGCCTCGGTCGCGAGACCCTTGCCCCAGACCTCCGGCGCCAGCGCAAAGCCGAGCGCCAGGCGGTCCCGGCCGCGCAATTCGAGGCTGATCGACCCAATGGCGTCGGTCTTGCCTTTGATTGGCGTCATCACCAAGGTCAGGTCGCGTCCGGCGGAATTGGCTTCGCGCGCGGCGTAGATGAACCGCTCAGCCGAGCCTTCGGGATAGGGATGAGGGATGCGCGCGGTGTAGCGGGCGACTTCCCATCGGCTGCAAAATTTATGGATCGCCGCGGCGTCGCAGATCCTCGGCCAGCGCAGCCAAAGCCGCGGCGTCTCAAGCCGGAACACATCGTCTCTTGCCAGATCGGGAAACATGAAATCACCGGTCAGCGGCCCGCTCAAGGGGCCATAAATGACGAAGGGGACGCGGCGACCGCATCCCCTTTGTAAGCTTGAGCTTACCGGACGATTGAGCAGGCTCTTTGGCCTTTTGTCTCATCTCGAAATATCTGATCTTTCGAGAACGTCCGCGGGGGCTTGTCGCCGAAGCGGGGTTCTCGTCTTGCTCCCCGCTTTATTCTGAAAGGCTAATCGTGCGCACCGATACATATTGGCGTCCGTCGCCTTTTCGCTCGAAAGCGACTTCGCCGGCGGCGGTGGCGAACAACGTATGGTCCGTGCCAAGGCCGACATTTCGACCAGCGTGAAATTTGGTTCCTCGTTGGCGTACAAGAATCATGCCGCCAATAACTTGCTCGCCGCCGAACTTCTTCACGCCCAAACGCCGGCCAGCCGAATCGCGGCCGTTGCGCGACGAACCGCCTGCCTTTTTGTGAGCCATATTCTTCGCTCCGAAACCTTGCCGCGGCTGACCCAAAAGGGCAAGCCAACCTTCAGCCTACCTATAGCGCGTTCGAACGCGCCGGGGAATTGTCTGTTCTACCTACTCGCTCGCCGAAGCAGCCGCCGCTCTCGCCGGGGCGTCGCCGCCGGTCAGGATGTCGGTCACCCGCACGATCGTGAGGTCCTGCTTGTGGCCGCGCTTGCGCTTCGAGTTCTTGCGGCGGCGCTTCTTGAAGGCGTAAACCTTCGGCCCGCGCGCCTGCTCGACGATCTCGCCGACGACGCTCGCGCCAGCGACCCGCGGCGCGCCGACATGATTGGTCGCGCCGTCGAACAGCGCCAGCACCTCGTCGAACACGATCCTCGCGCCCGCTTCGCCGGGCAGCGTCATGACCGTGATTGTATCCTCGGCGGCGACCTTGTATTGCTTGCCGCCGGTCTTGATGACTGCGAACATCGTTCTTTCCCGTGTTCCGCCCGACTCACTACGCATGAGACATGCGCGGCCGGCTTCTTTGCAGTTGACCGAAAATGCGGCTCTCGCGAGCCGCGGCTTGACGCTCGGGTTTTGAGCTAAGGCGCTTAAAACCAAAAGCGCGGCTTTTCGGCCGCGCTTAAAGCGAGGCGACCCTATAGGCGGAGCTTGAATCAAAGTCAATCGCCTTTGCTGGCGTCGGCGGCGCTCGGCGCAGTTACGATCAGTCACGAAATCCTGCGGAGGGCGAAATGTTCGTCGACTGGCTGCTCGCCAGCTTCCATCACCTGGCGGTCTTTTCGCTCGCCGCGATCCTGTCGGCGGAGATCTTTTTAACCGCAGGGCCGATCGACGACCGCCTGGTGTTGAGGGTCGCCCGGATCGACGCCTGGTTCGGCATTTTGGCGGCGCTCGTAGTGGCCGCGGGCGTGTTGCGGGTGTTCTTCGGCGCCAAGGGCTACGAATATTATTGGGTCAACATCTTCTTCTGGGCCAAGATGGCGCTGTTCGTCGGGGTCGGGCTCGTCTCCGTCGCGCCGACCATGCTGTACATCGGCTGGCGCCGGCGCGTGCGCGCCGATCCCTCATTCCGGCCGCCAGGGGACGAGATCAAGCAATTGCGCCAGGCTCTCTATGTCGAGGCTGGACTGTTCGCGCTCATTCCGCTTTGCGCCGCGGCGATGGCGCGCGGCTACGGGATGTGAGGCCACGACTAACGCCCCGACGCCATCGAGGCGCGGGCGCGGCCTTGCGCGACCTGCGACGCGTCGACGACAGGCGCGGAGGCGCCCCAAGAGTTGCGAATGTAGGTCAAGACCGCGGCGGCCTGATCGTCGCTCAGCTTCCATGCGAAAGACGGCATGCCCGGACCGGTCGGCTCGCTGGCGGTCGCAACGCTGCGCGCGCCTTCGATGAGGATGCGAATGAGGCTCGCCGGATCGGTGGAGCGGACGTTCGGCGAACCGGCCAGCGACGGGAAAAGATAGGGGACGCCCTTTCCGTCCAGCCCATGGCAAGCCGAACATTCGTCGGCGTAGATCGCGCCTCCGGCGACCATTTTCGGATCGGATGCGGATAACGCCGCCGGCGGCGCCGCCATCTGACCGGGCAGATCTTTGAGGTAAGTCGCGATGGCTGTGAGGTCGGCGTCGGTCATATGCGAGCTCGACAGCGTGATTTCCTCGGCCATGATTCCGGTCGAGGCGGTGGTCGGGTTATGGCCATTCTTGAGATAGGCCACGATATCGGCGATGCTCCATCCGCCGAGGCCCCGCTCGTTGTCATTGGTGATGTTGGGCGCGAACCATCCCTGCAGCGCATAGCCTTGCAAAGCGCGCGCGCGATCGTCGCCGCCGAGCGCGCTTTTGGGGGTGTGACAGGCGCCGCAATGGCCCAGACCTTCGACAAGATAGGCGCCGCGATTCCATTCGGCCGACTTCGTTGAATCGGGCTCGAATTCGCCGTTCTTGAAATATAGGGCGTTCCAGGCGGCCATTCCCTCCCGCACGTCGAACGGGAAAGGCAACTTGTTGGAAACGACCGCATTGCGAACCGGCTTGACCGTGTTGAGGTAGGCGCGGATGGCGAGCGCATCGCTCTCGGTGAGCTTGGTGTAATAGGGATAGGGCATCGCTGGGTAGAGCAGCTGGCCATCATGCCCCTTGCCTTCGAGCAAGGCGCGGACGAACAGTTCGTCGCTCCAGGCGCCGATCCCGGTCTCGAGATCGGGTGTGATATTGGCCCCGACCACGACGCCGAACGGGGTCTCGATCGGCCGGCCGCCGGCGAAGGGCTGGCCCGAGCCGGGCGCGTTGTGACAGCTCGCGCAGTCGCCGGCGATGGCGAGATACCGCCCCCGCTCGATCTGGCCGAAATTCTGCGGGTCGAGGCTCGTCCCGACTTTGTTCGTCTGCGCGCGAGCGGCCGCGATCAGGCTCGACGCGACGACCAGCGACGCGATCGCGACGGCCGCTATCCGGAGCGCGAGCAGCTCACGCATGGACGAGGGGTCCCGGGTTCTTGAGGTACTGGGTCCGGATCGCCTCGGCCGACCAGTAGGCGAGGGCCGCAACCGTCCCGGTCGGATTGTAGCCGGCGTTTTGCGGAAAGGCGCTCGCGCCCATGACGAAAAGATTGGGAACGTCCCAGCTTTGCAGATAGCGATTGAGCGCGCTCGTCGAGGGGTCGGTTCCCATGATTGCGCCGCCGCACAGGTGCGTGGTCTGATATTTCGTGACGTCGTAGGGCGCCTTGCGAGTTTGCTTCTCGACCTCCTTTGCGCCCATCGCCTTGATGATCTCGGCGAATTTATCGGTGAGATAGGCGTTCTGTTTCAGCTCGTTGTCGTGAAAGTCGATGGTCATGCGCACCAACGGGCGGCCGAACCGGTCCTTATAGAGCGGGTCAAGGTCGAGATAGACGTCGCGATAAGAATAGAAGCTGCCGTGCACGCCGGTGCCCGGCGTCACGGTGCTCAAATAATTGTCGCGCGCTGCGCTCTTCCACTTGGCGCCCCATCGAGGCGTCCCGGGCGGAACGTGGGTCGTTTCAATCGGGCGCCCGCCCGTCTGCACTTGTCCCATATATCCGCCGCCGACGAAGCCGAGCGGACCATGGTCGAAATTATCGCCGTTGAATTCGTCGATGCACATGCCGATCGAGCCGGAGGCGATGAACGGATTGAAGTTGAACTTGTCCTTGTCGAAGAAGCCGATCACGTCGGAGATCGTTTGGTGGGTGAAGTTGCGGCCGATCACGCCTTGATTGGCGGCCGGATCGTAGGGCTTGCCGACGCCCGACATCATGAGAAGGTGAACATTGAAAATCGTGAACGCGGCCAGGATGACGAGGTCGGCCGGCTGCTCCCACTCTTCGCCGCTCGCGTCGACCAAGGTGACGCCGGTCGCCTGTTTGCCGGAGCCGTCGAGATTGATGCGCGTCACCTCGCAATCCGTGCGGTAGCTGAAGTTCGACTTTCTCACCAGCACCGGAAGGATGGTCGTCTGCGGCGAGGCTTTTGAATAATTGCCGCATCCGAACCATTCGCAAAAGCCGCAATAGGTGCAGGGTCCGAGCCGGACGCCGAGCGGGTTCACATAGGCCTGCGACATGTTGCCGGACGGCTGGGGAAACGGCTTGTAGCCTAGCTCGCGCGCAGCCTTGGCGAACAGCGTGTGGCTGAAAGGCTGCGCCTGCGGCGGATTGGGATAGGGCCGCGAGCGGGGCCCCTCGAACGGATTGCCGCCGTCGAGAATCTGCCCTTTCAAGTTGCCCGCGGCGCCGGACGTCCCACAAAGATATTCGAACTGGTCGTAGTGCGGCTCGAGATCGTCGTAGGTGACGCCGTAGTCCTGGATCGTCATGTCGTCGGGCAGAAATTTCGCGCCGTATCTTTGCGTCAGATGCGTCTTGAGGACGAAGTCGGATGGCAGGAAGCGGAACGTCTCCGCGTTCCAGTGGACCCCGCCGCCGCCGACGCCGGTCATGGGCATGAACGCGCCCCAGTCGCGGATCGGCAGAGCCTGCTCGCTCATCTTGTTGCGAAAGGTGAATGTGAGCTGCTCGGGGCGGAGGAACAGCTCGTGGCGGATGCGATAGCGCAGTTCGTCCTGGTCGAAGGTGGTCGGAAAATCGGTCGGAGCGTCGCGCCATGGCCCGCGTTCAATCGCGATGACGTCCAGGCCCTCGTCTGTCAAAACATTCGCGAGGATCGAACCGGTCCAGCCGAGGCCGATGATCGCCACATCCTTCTTAGGGAGCTTGCGCGCCATCGTTTTCGCCCTTCAGGTTTTGCGCGCATTCCAATCCGCCCGGCCCTCGAGGCTGACGGGCGGACGGGGATAGCGCTCGTTGTGGCGATTGACCCAGTCACGGTAATCGTAGCGGGCGCCGGGAAAGCCGATCATGCGCCAAGCGCACATGTCGCGATTGCCGCCGTAGATCGGATCGGCGAAAAATCCCTCCTGCGCGTTTTTGAGGATGAGCTCGAAGAACGCCTGGCCGTCGACCCCGCTGAGCTTCGCGGCGCCGCTCTCGAGGCCGCCAATCACGGCGTCTTTGTCCGTGTCGTTCAGGGAAGCGAAGGCGCCGCCCTTCGCTGTCTTGCAATATTGGTCGAGCGCCGCCAGCGCCTTGCGATAGCGCGCGGCCGGGCCGTCTTCGTCCTGCGGGCCCTGCTGCTCGGTTCCCTTGATGAATGGCGGACTGAGATAGAGGCCGGCGCGGCGGCCATAGGGGCCGGCGAGCTGCCGATCGATGAATGCCGCGCAGCCGGCGTCTTTGCCCCCGGGCGTGTCGGGGTCCGGCGGGATCAACCGATCAACCAGCGCCTCGACCGCTGCGGCCTCCGCGGGGTCGAAGAAAATCCACGGTCCTTTGACGAATGGCGCGGGCGGCGATCCGGCTTCCGGACGCCAGGGGAGCCATTGCGCCTGCGCGCCGGCCGCTCCGCCGATCAGCAGGGAGGCCGCGCTTCCGAGCAATTCGCGCCGATGAAGCCTCAAGGCCGTCCTCCCGCGAAAGCGCCTTGTCCTACGTTAACCTCGCCAGACAAAGAAGGTTCCGACGGCGCGCCGTCGCGGTCGACGGTTTCCAAGCGAGCGACGCGGCCTGAGCGGGGGAGCGAAGCGACGAGGCCTTCGCTCGGAGGTAGGTTAGCCGAGGCCTGCGACGTTCCGGTGAAGCTGCCGCGCCCGGCCGGACCCCAGAGCCGGGGGAATTCGCGCATTTTCTGACATTGTCTTGCACAAAGCGGAATGTCAGGCTACGATCTTTCGTTGTGACGCACTCCGGGTCGCCGATCCATCTCGCGGCCCCAATTGGCTGGCTAGGTTTGTGAGAAATGAGAGGAAAGGGAATGCCCAAAGTGCTTGAGACAGAGCACGAGACGGGAGAGAGAGAGAATTTTTTTGTTTGACTCCGCTGTAACCCGTTGAAAAGTCTCGATTCCAAAAAATAAACGCTAGTAAACGCAAGCAAATTTGCTAGCGCTTAATTTCATTTACTTTCGTTTATTTACTTCCAGCGTGGAGACTTGGGGGGGCGACAAGCCCTTCATTCAAAACATAACAAACGCGTACTTACTGCGAGTGTCAAGCGTACCCGCCCCTCACACCCCCTCGACGATGCGAATGTCCCGATCGGCTCCCCCGGCGAGCGCGGCCAACGCTTCCTGATAGGCCGGGCTGTCATGCGCCGCCCGAGCCGCCTCGACGCTGTCGAACTCGATCAGCACCGCGCGTTGCTGGAGGCCCGCCTCATAGACCTGCGCCGGCGTCCCGCGCGCCAGGAAACGCCCGCCTGCGGCGGTTAGCGCCGGCCCGGCGAGCTTGGCGTAAGCGGCCAGTGCATCCGGGTTGCTGATCGAACGATATGTCGAGATCCAATAGGCTTTGGCCATCGTGATTTCTCCCCTCGGTTTGATCCAGGCCGCCCGCGTTCTTCGTCGAGCCGCCTCAGTCAATCAGCTTGTAGGCCGGCAAGGTCAAGAACTCGTCGAATGCGTCGGCAAGCGACATGTCGGAGAATAGCTCGGTCGCCTCCTTGAAGCGGCCCCCGTCGAACGCCTCGGCGCCGACCTCGCCGCGCACCCGCTCCATCTCGCCGGAGAGCGCCTCGCGGAACATGGCCGGCGTCGCCTCCCGGCCGTCGTCGAGCTTGGCCTTGAGATACAGCCATTGCCAGACCTGGGCGCGGGAGATCTCTGCCGTCGCCGCGTCCTCCATAAGGTTATAGATCGGCACGGCGCCGCGGCCGCGGAGCCAGGCCTCGATATATTGCACCCCGACCCGGATGTTCTCGCGCAGGCCCTCCTCGGTGCGCTTGCCCTTGTGGACCTCAAGCAGGTCCGCCTGCGTCACGTGGACGTCATCGCGCTTCTTCGCGAGCTGGTTGGGCTCGGGCATCAGCCGGTCGAACACTTCCATCGCGATCGGCACCAGATCGGGATGCGCGACCCAGGTGCCGTCATGGCCATTGGTCGCCTCGCGCTCCTTGTCGGCGCGCACTTTGGCGAAGGCCGCCTCATTGGCTTGTTTGTCGCCCTTGACCGGGATCTGCGCCGCCATGCCGCCCATCGCGAAGGCGCCGCGGCGGTGGCAGGTCTTGATGAGCAGGAGCGAATAGGCGTTGAGGAACGCCTTGCCCATCGTCATTTCCGACCGGTCGGGGGTGAGGAAGGCCTGGTTCTTGCCGAGGCGCTTGATGAACGAGAAGATATAGTCCCAGCGACCGCAATTGAGCCCGACAATATGGTCGCGCAGCTCGTAGAGAATCTCGTCCATCTCGAACGCCGCCGGCAGCGTCTCGATCAGCACCGTCGCCTTGAACGTCCCGTGCGGCACGCCGAGCTCGCGCTCCGCGTCGGAGAAGACGTCGTTCCAGAGCCTTGCTTCGAGATGGCTCTCGAGCTTGGGCAGATAAAAGGCCGGCGTCGAGCCCTGGGCGATCTGGGCCTCGGCGCAGTGGAAAACGTAAAGCCCGAAGTCGAACAGGGAGCCGGACACGGCCTCGCCGTCGACGACGACATGGCGTTCGGGCAGGTGCCATCCGCGCGGCCGCACCATCAGAACAGCGGGCTGGCTCTTCAGCGCGTAAGCCTTGCCGGAAGCGGAGTCGGTGAAGTCGATTTTTCCGGCCCAGCGGTCCTTCAGGTTGGCCTGGCCCTCGACCATGTTGGCGAACACCGGCGAGGTGGCGTCCTCGAAATCAGCCATGAAGACTTTGGCGCCGGAATTGAGCGCGTTGACGATCATCTTGCGATCGACCGGCCCGGTGATCTCGACCCGGCGGTCGAGCAGGTCGGCCGGGATCTTGGCGACCGTCCAGTCGCCTTCGCGGATTAATTTCGTCTCGGCGAGAAAATCGGGCAATCGTCCGGCGTCGAACAGCTCCTGACGTTCCCGGCGGCGCGCCAGCAGCTCGAGGCGTCGTCTATTGAAGCGCCGATGTAGCCCGGCGACAAAGGCGAGCGGCTCGGCGCTCAGAATTTCGTCCCGCCGGCCGCTGGGCTTGGCGTTGATCTCGATGCCGGCTACAGCCGAATGCGCTGTCATGAGGGGCTCCGCAAAGGCGTTGGAAGGTTCGAGACACAAGTCCTAGACCTTTTCATCGCCTTTGTGGAGAGCGGCTTTCGATCAAGCTGCGAGATTAGCCCGCTCGCCGGCGGGCCGCTCGCGCCAAGCCCGCCGCCTGACGAGCAGGCCGGACGGGTCGGCGTCGAGAGGCAGCGCCGTCGCGTCGTTGACGTCAGACCGTGTGAGGCCGATGTCGCGGAGCTCATATTCCGACATCTGCGCCAATTCGGACATCATTCGCCGCGTCGCGCTGACCCGCGCAGGCCAGGCGAGGACGCGCCACAGAGCCTTTGCCGGCCCAGAGCTCATATAGGAATCAACCATGTTCGCCTCCAATTTGAAGCGACGACTCCTCATTCGGCGCCAAGCTTGCGCCGGTGGAGGTCGTTCAATCTCGGGATGTTTATCTCGGGATAGCTATTTATATAGGAAGAGCCATTGATCGGTCCAACGAATGTTTGTAGAGTAACCGATCAAAATTTCGGATGGGTTCAATGCTCGACACCGACCAGCTGCGCTCCTTTCTCGCCATCATCGATTCCGGCTCGTTCACCAAGGCGGCGGAGCGGGTGCACAAAACCCAGTCGGCCGTGTCGATGCACGTCCACCGGCTCGAGGAGCAGCTGGGCTGCGCCCTGTTCGTCAAGCACGGGCGCGGCGCGCGGCTCACCGAGGAAGGCGAGCGACTGATCGAATTCGCGCGGCGCATGGTTCAGGTCGAGGCGGGCGCAATAGCAGCGCTGTCGCGCAAGGGCCTGAGGGGTTCGGCCCGGCTCGGCATTCCAGATGACTACGCCGAATCGTTCCTGGCCGAGATCCTCGCGCGCTTCAATCGCCGCCATCCGCTGGTCGAGGTCTCGGTCAATTGCGAGGCGTCGACTGACCTTGCGCCACAGGTCGCCGCGGGCGCGCTCGATCTCGCATTGATCACGGACTACGAGGGCTTGAAGGGGCTCGAACTTCTGCGCGAGGAGCCTCTCGTCTGGGTCGCCTCGGAGCGGTTCCAGGCGGAGGAGGGAGCGCCGATCCCGCTCGCGCTTGGCAGCCCGACCTGTTGCTGGCGGCGGGCGACCGAACAGGCGCTGACCGCCGCGCCGGGCGTCACGAGGACGCGATTCTATTCCAAGAACTTCAGCGCGATCGGCACGCTCTTGCGCTCGGGGCTCGCGGCGACGATCCTGCCTGCGTCGCTGGTTGGTCCCGGTCTCAAGGTTCTCGGCCGCGCCGAGGGATTGCCGGAATTGCCCTTAAACCGCATGGGTCTCATCCACGCGCCGGGCCGCCCGAGCGAAGAAGCCAAGGCGCTCGCCGAAGCGATCCGCCAGACCATCGGCGTCCAGGACGCGCCAGGCCGCCTGACCAAAGCGGCTTAAAAGGGGCGGATTGCCTTTGGCTCCGGCTCCGCCTATGCCGTGCCGCCCGTCCCGTTCAGAAGGCTAGCGCTCCCGCTTCCGGCCAGGAGCGCCTTGCGAATTGCGGACCATCCGTCAAGGCCAGCGACTATATTCATGACCGACGCGACCGCGCCAAGGACCGGGCTCATGCAATCGGCCTGGGCCAACCCGATCCTGCTGCTCGTTCTCACCACGCTGATCTGGGCCGCGCACTCGATCGTCGGCCGGTTGGCCGTCGGCCAAATCGGGCCGATGACGCTGACCTGCTTGCGGTGGGGGGCGGCGCTAATTCCGATTCTTCTTGCCGCCCGCCCTTCGCTAAGGCAGGACTGGCCGGCGCTGCGCGCGCGCTGGGTCTATCTCGCCGCAATGGGGACGGCCGGATACACTGTCTTCGTCGCGCTCTTCTATGTCGCCGCCCATCATACAAGCGCGCTCAACCTCTCGATCATCCAGGGCGCGATCCCGGCGCTTGTTCTCATCGGGGCGCGCGCTTTCCTTAAGGTCCGTTTCGGCGCGTTGCAGGCGCTCGGCGCCGTCGTCACCATGCTGGGCGTGGTCGTGATCGCCGCGCAAGGCGATCCGGCAAGGCTCGCGGCCCTCGCTTTCAACAGCGGCGACGTCATGATGGTCGTGGCGGCGGGGCTGTACGCGGGCTACACCATCGGCCTTCGTCAGCGCCCGAACGTCTCGGGGGTCAGCATGCTGGCCGCCATGGCGGTCGCCGCCTTCGTCACCTCCATTCCGTTGATGATCTGGGAATTCCTGTCCGGCGGATTCGTCTGGCCGACCGCGGGCGGACTTCTCGCGCTCGCCTTCGTGGCGCTTGGACCGGCCTTCGTCTCGCAGCTCATGTTCATGCGCGGGGTCGAGCTGATCGGGCCGGGCCGGGCAGGCGTATTCGTTAATCTCGTGCCGGTGTTCGGCGCCATCATGGCGGTTGTCATCTTGGGCGAGCCATTCGCCGCCTATCATGTCCTCGCGTTATTGTTAGTTGTCGGCGGCATCGCCATTGCGCAAAGAGGCTCGAGCGGCCTTCAACGCTGAGCGCCGTCTGAACCGGAGAAGATCGACATGGACGCGTGGATTGAACTGAAGCCGGAAGGAGCAGGCCCAATTCGAGCCTGGCGCGCCGATCCTGCGGGACCTCCGCGTGGCGGCGTCGTCGTCATCCAGGAGATCTTCGGCGTCAACGCGCATATTCGCGAGGTCACGGACCGGTTCGCGGCCGAAGGTTATCTCGCCGTGGCGCCGGCGATTTTCGAGCATGTCGAGCCCAAGTTCGAGACCGGCTACGACGCGGACGCGAGAACGCGCGGCATGGCGATCGCCGGCAAGATCGACCGCGAGCAGGTGCTGCGCGACGTCGCCGCCGCGATCGAGGTCGCGAGCCAAGGCGGCAAGGTCGCTGTTGTCGGCTTCTGCCTCGGAGGCACGGTCGCCTGGTCGGCGGCGGCGCGCCTTCCAGGCTTGAGCGCGGCGGTCGGCTATTACGGCGGCGGCGTCATCGGGCTTAAGGACCTCAAGCCCAACGTGCCGACGATGCTGCATTTCGGCGAGAAGGACCAGCATATCCCCATCGCAGGCGTGAAAGAGGTCGCCGCCGCCCATCCGGACGTCGAGGTCCACATCTATCCGGCCGATCACGGATTCAACTGCGACCACCGCGAGAGCTACGATGCGCCGAGCGCTGCGCTCGCCTGGACGCGCACGCTGGCTTTCCTGAGCAAGCAGTTGCATTGAGCGGCGCGAGCCGCGCAATGACCGGGACCACAATCGCGCCAGATCGCCGCAAATACGGCGCCAGGCGCGCCGCCCGTCAGGCCGCCGCCCTTTCGCGCGCCGTCGCGCGCGGGCGGCAAGCCCGATTCATCACGATGTTGTGATTCCGTTTGGGTTGTCGACGCCCGGACCCGCGCACAAAGCACTACATTGGACTGGGCTGGAGGGAGCCGTACCGCCACAAGGAGAAAGCGATGAATGAATTCTCACGACGTGATCTTCTCTCGACCGCCATGGTCGCGGGCGCAGCGATGACCGCCTCGGCGGCTCAGGCCGCCGATCAGGTTCCCGAGCCGAGCCGAGCCCCTGGCGTCGGCGGCACGGATCCGGTCCCGGGCAACGTGGTCCGAGAAGCTCAGAATCCCGACATCGTCAATCCGCCGGCGACCGATTCGGGAACTCTGCCGAACCTGCGGTTTTCCTTCGCAGACGCGCATATCCGGCAGTCGAGCGGCGGCTGGACGCGCCAGGCCACCGCGCGGGAGCTCGCCGTCTCGAAAACGATCGCCGGCGTGCAAATGCGCCTCAACGCAGGCGGCGTCCGCGAGCTTCACTGGCACAAGCAGGACGAATGGGCCTACATGCTTTACGGGACAGCCCGCATCACGGCGGTCGACGCCCAGGGGCGTAATTTTGTCGATGACGTCGGCGTCGGCGACCTCTGGTATTTTCCCGGCGGCATTCCCCATTCGATCCAGGGTCTCGGTCCCGACGGATGTGAATTCCTGCTCGTCTTCGACGATGGCGACTTCGACGAGGACAGCACGTTTCTGCTCAGCGACTGGTTCAAGCATGTCCCCTCTGAGGTGCTGGGCAAGAATTTCGCCGTGCCGGCGACGCTGTTCGGACACACGCCCGATCCGCGCGAGCTCTACATCTTCAAGGCGCCGGTCCCCGGTCCGCTCGGTCCCGACAAGCTCATGGGGGCCGACCCGGTGCCCCAAACCTTCAGCCATCACATGCTGGCGCAGGAGCCGATCAGGACCAAGGGCGGGACGGTGCGGATCACCGATTCCAGCGTATTTCCCGCCTCCAAGAACATCGCGGCCGCTCTCGTCGAGATCGAGCCCGGAGGAATGCGTGAGCTGCATTGGCATCCCAACGCCGACGAGTGGCAATATTACATCAGCGGCCAGGGGCGGATGGGCGTGTTCGCCTCGGCCGGCCAGGCGCGAACGTTCGATTTCCAGGGCGGCGACGTCGGCTACGTCCCCTTCGCCACGGGGCATTTTATTGAAAACACGGGCACGGGGCCCTTGCGCTTTCTGGAAATGTTCAAGAGCAGCTACTACGCTGATATATCGTTGAATCAATGGCTGGCGTTGACCCCGCCGGATCTGATGAAAGTGCACCTCGAGCTTGATCATCAGTTCATGGACGCGCTCAGAAAGACCAAGGCGCCGGTCGTTCCCGCCTGAACCATCGCCCAAACGCTAGCCGCCAACACCACGCCGCCGCGGTCCGGCTTTTCCGGCCAAATAAATCCAAGCAAAACCAAGCCCGACCAAATAAATCCAAGCTATTTTGCTTGGATTTATTTGGTTTTATTCGTCCGAATCGGGACTTTTCAATGGGTTACAACGAATCCAAATAAAAGATCCGTCTCTCTGCCTCATCTGTAACCGCCTCAAGCCGCCTCCCTCTGGTTCTGGCTCCCGCCCCCGGATTTGACTCGGCCAGTCTAATAAATGTGTAGCACCCAATTTCTGTTTTGTCAAATAATTGAAATTTTCTGTTTGTCCGGCCAAAAGCCGTCCGTTGGACGCCTTGAGCCGCGCGTAAACCGGGGAAGCGGGAACAGAAGCGTTCGAGCAGGAGTGGCCGTCGACAAGGGTGATCTGATCTCCGACGACATGATTGGCGACCGAGACGGCTTGTTTGGGATCGCAGGCGTCGTCCTCGATGCTGAGGACAATCTTTCTGCCGTTCACCCCGCCCGCTCGTTAATGTCTTTCGCGGCCAGCTCCGCGCCGCGCTTGACCTCATCGCGCAACTCGGCGAGCGGACCGGTCATTGAGCCGACGACCGCAATCCGAATGTCTTGAGCATGCGCCGAACAGACGCAGAGAAGTAAGATGGAGGGGAGTAGGGTTCATCCGACAATGCGTGTGGCCGTCATCGCGCAGCCTCCCAATTTGCCGAAGCGCTCGGTAGATATACATCGAGCCCGCGACGCCGTTGATCATCTCTACTTCTCGGCCAATGATCGGCCCAACGAATATTTTCAGAATGATCGATGAAGTTTTCGGATAGGTGGTTACGCTCGACGCCGATCAATTGCGTTCGTTTCTCACCGTCATTGTTTTCGGCTCGCTCGCCAAAGCCGCCGAACGGTCCGCCGAATTCATCGCCATCGCCCGGACGGCGCGCATCGCGACGCCGCGTTCTCCGCTTTACGGATCATCCGCCGCCATCGTGCAAGTCACGACGGTCCCGAGATGCGCCCTTGTGCCGCCGACCGGGCTTTGCTCTACAACCACTATTTTCTTGACCGCGCCGACTGCGCCGCGAGCGGCTGGAGGCTTTTTTGCCGCGACGAATTTCGGCACGAAGCCTGCCGCCTTGATCCGTTGCGACGCCGTCGGCTCCGTCTCCCCGAGGACGCCGGGCACGGTCCCCAGCGCGTTATTGGTGACGGTGATGGAAAAGCCGCCAGCGACCGCACCGTCAATTTTGACCACTACCTGGTTCGCCGACGTGAATGATTGGCCCGCCAAGAGCCCGGTTTTGGTCAGCAGGTTGAGGGGAGGCACGCTATTCTGTGCATTCCCGAGAGGATCCGAGGTTTGAACCTGGTAGACGATGACTCCGTCATTGGGAATGTTGATGTCAAATTGATCGGCTTGGGTACGGGCTTCGACCATGAGGTACGGGACCTGCGTGCCGACTTGCACGGCGGCGACCCTTCCCGCCGGCGGCGGCTGGATAAGGCTTGCCGAATGGAGCATGTAGTTGGACGAATGCCCGGCGTGCACTGGAACGGTCGAAGGATTGAGCCATCCGATGGCCCGCTTCGTCCAGACTGAGAAATGCGTGTAGCCGTACCCGGCCTCCTGGTCATAAACGCCCATGTTCTCATCTGGGAATTCATCAGTGAAATCGAAAAGGTCTGGAAGATTGCATAAATTCGTCTGATGAACGATCTCGCCCACCCAGACGCCGTGGTCGTCCAACATGGAAAATCGCGACCAGTAGCCCGTTGTCGAACCGCCGCCCGGGCCGCCGAGCATCACAATCGCCGCGCCATCGTACCCTAGGGCGCGCAATTGATTGCCCAACCTCGCCTCGAGCGCATCGGGCGCAACGTCTGTTCCACCCGCTCCCGTTCCGGCGATGGTTTCCTGCGGCCGGACGTCGACCTGGATATCCGCCAATCCGGAAGAAACTGTGTGGATGTAGGCGCGCAGCGATCGGTCGACGAGGGTTTTTTTCGAATCTATATCATCATACACGCGCTGCATGATCTGATTGGCCCAGTCGGGCGGCGGAACGTCCGACGGGACGTTTGACCGCGTCAACGGAACGTATGCGAGCGTCTTCAGACCCGACCAAGCCATGGCGTCCTCCCGCAGCTTACGTTCGTTGTGGTTACCGCATGGAGGCGCGGTGCGCTGTGACGAGCCGCACATCGCGACAGGTCCGTGGCGATTTTGAGCGCTCCTCGCCGTCCCAAGCCTCGGACGCACGACCGCCGCCGCTATGGTTGCATTGGAAGCCCCGCGCTGGCCGCCCCTAAAAATCGCTGGCGAGCCCCTTGACCTCCCAGTCGCCATAGCGCGCTGGATCGTGGCCGCCGCGGCCATTGACTTCGCGGGGCGGGGTCGGCTTGGCCTTTGTGCGCCTTGCCTCCGCTTCCTCGAGAGCCCTTCGAGCCGCTGGGGAGTGATCGCGCGCGGCGGACCCGCCCGCTTCCGGGCGGACGCCCGAATTCTGAGGGTCGTCGTTCATATCGCCTCCAGCTCCCTAACTTGCCGGCAGGGCGCGTTCATCCCCCAAACGCGCGTCTGTCCGTCAGCCGGCCGCGAGTCCGCCGCAGATTTCGCGTATAAGCCCGGTGTGGGCGGGCGGCAATTCTGATTCGAGGCGAGGCTCGTTTGGCGCGACAATCGGGCGGATTTCATGCGGGCCGTCCGGAAGCGCCGGCCCCTTCGCCGCCGGGAATGGCGGCGCGGATCGCTGCGGCGCGCGTCGTCGCCGAAGCCTTGACCTTGTCGCGCCCGCTCGAAGAGCGGCTCGCCGCGGACGTGACGCTGCATCGGGGCGGCCTTGACGCGCGCGACCGGGCGCTGGCGCGCTCGATCGCCACCGTCGCGCTGCGCCGGCTCGGCACGATCCGCAAGGCGCTGGCTCGGCGACTGGAGAAAGGCTTGCCCAAGCGCGGCGGCGCGCTGGAATGGACGCTCATCGTCGCCGCGGCGCAAATCTTGTTTCTGGACACGCCAGACCATGCGGCGGTCGACCTTGCGGTGAAGGCGACGCGCGCTGATCCGGCGAGCGCTCCATTCGCCGCGCTCGCCAATGCGGTGCTTCGCGCCATCGCCCGCGATCGCGATGACATTCTGATGAGTTCCGATCCCCTGGACGACGATACGCCCGCCTGGCTCGCGCAGCGGTGGCGCTCGACCTATGGCGAGAGCGTCGCTCGCGCCATCGCCGCGGCGCACCGCGCGGAGCCGACGCTCGATCTCAGCGTCAAGAGCGACGCCTCCGGTTGGGCGGAGCGGCTTGGCGGAATCGTGTTGCCGACCGGCTCGGTGCGCCTCGACACGCATGCGCCGGTCGCAGAACTCGAAGGCTATGGGGACGGCGAATGGTGGGTGCAGGACGCCGCAGCGGCGCTCCCGGCCCAGCTTCTTCGGCCCCTTCCCGGCATGCGCGTCGTCGATCTCTGCGCTGCGCCTGGCGGAAAAGCCGCCGAACTGGCTGCAGCGGGCGTCGATCTCACGACGGTCGATCGCTCGGCCGAGCGGCTCAAGCTGCTCGCCGCCAATTTCGAACGCCTGCGCCTTCAGATCCGAGATCGTGGTCGCGGACGCGCTCGCCTTCGACGCGCCGCCGTTTGACGCCGTGCTCCTGGACGCGCCGTGCAGCGCGACCGGCACCATCCGCCGCCATCCCGACGTCGCCTGGATCAAGCGGCCGGGCGACCTAACTCCGCTCGTCAAGCTGCAGGCCGAATTGCTCGACAAGGCGATTGCGCTGGCGAAGCCGGGCGGCGCCATTGTCTATTGCGTGTGCTCGCTCGAACCCGAGGAGGGCGAAGCGCAGATCGCCGCCGTGTTGCGCCGCAACCCGGACGTACGGCGCTTACCCGTTGCTCCCGCAGAGATCGGCGGCCTCGCCGAGTGCCTGACCCCGTCGGGCGATTTGCGCACGCTGCCCTGCCACTTGTGGGGCGACAACCCGCGGCGTTCCGGCCTGGACGGGTTTTTCGCCGCGCGGCTGGTCAAGACAGGTCAGCGGGCCTGAAGCCCGGCTCACTGGAAGAAGGGAAATGGACCCTTCCCATGCTGGCGCAGCCATTCGGCGCTGTCCTCGGCCTCGTACTTCGCCTGATTGTCGAAGTTCCATTGCGCGCTCTTTGGGCGTGAGCGACTGGGTCGGGATCACAGGTCCCCATCCGACGCTGCCCCAGGAAGACGAATTGCCCTGTTGGGCGAGAGCAGCGCTGGACAAAAGCGCGAGCGCAGCGGCGAGGCCGATGAACGAAGCAGCTTTGAACATCGATCTTTCCTCTATCGAGAATGGCTTTAAAAATCTGAGGCGCCGCTGATGGATAACGCTCTCAATATAACCCCCGACGCGGCGGAATATTCGATTGAGCAAGACGCTTGGCGCGATGAGAGGGTCGCGATCTATTTCGGCGGATAGCCGCCGGTGATGGCGAATCCAGGCCGCCCCGGCTCTCGCGCGCTCCTTGCTTTCGTTGGCGTGGTTCCACGAACGCTGGAACGGCGTCAGAGACTGCGTCGGGACGGTAGGGCCGGAGCCCTCAGTGCCATAGGACGACGAATTGCCGCTGACGGCGAACGCCGGAACGGACGGGACGACGAGAGCGGCCGCAAGGCCGATCAATGCAATTGTCTTGAGCATGGGTTGCTCCTCATTCGATCCAGTGGTTCGAGTTTCACATAAGGAACGTTCAACGCTCGGACAATGCTCCACGGGCGCATGAAAGCCATGACATTTTGGTGAGCGGAGCGCCTCTTCCCGGCATTTCCCGAGCGGCTCAGGCTGTGCTATTGCACTGCAGCAAAGCGGCACAACCGAACTGGGGCGTTCGCGCTAATGGCCACGGATATCGTCAGGATCGGGCGGGCGCTCCTCTCCGTTTCCGACAAGACGGGCCTTCTCGATCTCGCGCGCGCGCTGAAACCCTTCGGCGTCGACTTCCTCTCGACCGGCGGCACGGCTGCGGCGCTCAGCGAAGCCGGCTTCGCGGTCCTCGACGTGGCGCAGATCACCGGCTTCCCGGAAATGATGGACGGACGGCTCAAGACGCTGCACCCGCGGGTGCACGGAGGTCTGCTGGCGATCCGATCCGAGCCCGCGCATCAGGCGGCGATGATCGCCAACGACATCGCGCCGATCGACCTCCTGGTCGTCAATCTTTATCCGTTCGAAGCGACGCTGAAGCGGGACGCCTCGTTTGAGGACAGGATCGAGAACATCGATATCGGCGGCCCGGCGATGATCCGCGGCGCGGCCAAGAACCACGACGACGTCGTCGTCATCGTCGACGTGGATGACTATCCCGCGCTGATCGACGAATTGCAGCGCGGCCAGGGGACGACCAGTCTCGCTTTCCGCCGCAGGATGGCGCAGAAGGCGTTCGCCCGCACCGCCGCCTATGACGCGGCGATCTCCAACTGGCTGGCGCAAGAAATTGACGAGCCCGCGCCGAAATGGCGCGCCTTCGGCGGCGTTCTGCACCCGAGCTTCGGCGCGCTGCGCTACGGCGAGAATCCGCAGCAGCGCGCGGCGCTGTACCTGAGCGCCGAGGCGCGCCCCGGCGTCGCGACCGCGCGCCAGATCCAGGGCAAGGAACTGTCCTACAACAACATCAACGACACCGACGCCGCTTACGAACTGGTCGCCGAATTCGATCCCGCGGAAAGCGCCGCAGTGGCGATCATCAAGCACGCCAACCCCTGCGGCGTCGCCGTCGGCGAGTCGCTGCTCGAGGCTTATGAAAAGGCGCTGAGCTCAGATCCCGTGTCGGCCTTCGGCGGAGTGGTGGCGCTCAACCGGAGGCTCGACGCGCGCCTCGGCCCGCAAGATCGTCGAGATCTTCACCGAGGTGATCATCGCCCCGGAGGCGGACGAGGAGGCGTTGGCGATTATCGCGGCCAAGAAAAACCTGAGGCTCCTGCTCGCCGGCTCGCTTCCCGATCCGAGAGCGCCAACGCTCGCCGTGCGATCGGTCGCGGGCGGGCTCCTGGTCCAGGATCGCGACAATGGCGTGCTTGAAGAGAGGGCGCTCAAGGTCGTGACCAGACGGGCTCCGACTTCGCGCGAAATGGCCGACCTGAGGTTCGCATGGGCGGTCGCCAAGCATGTGAAGTCGAACGCCATCGTCTACGCCAAGGACGGCGCGACCGTGGGAATCGGAGCGGGCCAGATGTCGCGGGTCGATTCCGCGCGCCTCGCCGCGCGCAAGGCCGAGGAGGCCGCCGAGATGGCGGGCTTGCCCGAGCCGCTCACGCGGGGCTCGGTCGTCGCCTCGGACGCCTTCTTTCCGTTCGCCGACGGCCTGGTCGCGACGATCGAAGCCGGCGCGACCGCAGTCATCCAGCCCGGAGGATCGGTGCGCGACGCCGAAGTGATCGCCGTCGCCGACGAAGCCGACGTGGCGATGGTCTTCACCGGCATGCGGCATTTTCGGCACTGACGGAGTCTCGCCTGAGATCTCGGCCGCGGCGAGGGCGCGAGCGCGCCGGCGAAGCCGTGGCGAAAGACTATTGGTCCGACGAAACGATAACGGAAATTTGATCCCGCGGGACGCCGCTGAACTGAAGCGCGAGTGGGCGAGCCGGCAAGTCGAACTTGACGCTCTTGCGCGCGCCTTCGCAATCCTTTGCGCCCGTAAACGCGATCGGATGCAGGTAAGCCCCGCCGTCGAGGACGTCGACCCAGCCTTCCGAGGAGATCGTGACCCTGTAGGCGCCAGCCTTTGCCGGCGCGGCGAGGACAAAATGGCCGGCGAATGATGAAGGCGACTTCGGCGCCCGCTCGGGCGCTTTCGGCAATCCGGCGGCCGAGAGCGGCTGCAGTTCGAGCGTCATCGCGACGTCGTAGGCAAGCGCTCCGCCGTTGGGAAGCGAAGCCTTGTCGGCGCGGATAAGCGCCGCGCGCTCGCGATCAAGCGGCCATTTAAATCCGTTGCAGCCCGAACCCTCCTGCGCCTGAGCCAGGCCCGGCGCCGCGATCAGCGCGACGGCGACGAGCCATCGGGCGAAAGTCATTGCGAGGTCACGGTCGCGGGCGTGTCGGGGCTGCGCAGCGTCTCGGCCTTGGCGCCGTGCAGGAATTGCACGGCCGCTGCGAGCTGCGTGTCTTTGTCATGATCCGGCGGCACATAGGCGTCGGAGCCCTTCTCCTCCTCGCCGTCGTTCTTCAAATGGCCGAAGAGCGAGGCTTCTCCCATGCTCGAGACCTTGCCCTTCAGATCGTCGGGAATGTTTTCGAGCACCCGGATGTCCGGATCGATGCCCTTGGCCTGGATCGACCGGCCGGAAGGGGTGTAGTAGCGGGCGGTGGTCAGCTTGAGCGCGCCATTTTCGCCGAGCGGCAGGATGGTCTGAACCGATCCCTTGCCGAATGTGCGCGTGCCGATCAGCGTTGCGCGCTTGAGATCCTGCAATGCGCCGGAAACGATCTCCGAGGCTGAAGCCGAACCGCCGTTGATCAGCACCACGATCGGCTTTTGCTGCGCCAGATTGACGCCGGGGCGGGCGGAATAATGCTGCCCCTGATCGGGATTCCGGCCGCGGGTCGAAACGATGTCGCCGGTGTCGACGAAGGCGTTGGTGATCTCGACCGCCTGGTTGAGCAGCCCGCCAGGATTGTTGCGCAGGTCGAGGATGTAGCCTTTCAAATTCGCCTGCCCGGGTTCGGTGCGGAAATGATCGAAGGCCTTGCGCACCCCGTCATACGCTTCCTGGTTGAACTGGGTGATGCGGATATAGCCGATGTCGCCGCTCTCCAGGTGCGAGCGCACCGATTGAACGTGGATGATCTCGCGGACGATCGTGACCTCCTTGACGTCCCGGTTCGATCCACGCTCGACGGTCAGCCTGACCGGCGACTTGGCGGGGCCGCGCATCTTGTCGACCGCTTCCTTGAGCGTCAGGCCCTTGACCGCCGTGTCGTCGATGCGGGTGACCAGATCGCCGGACATCATGCCGGCGCGCGCCGCCGGCGTATCGTCGATCGGGCTCACCACCTTGACCAGCCCATTTTCCATCATCACTTCGAGGCCCAGGCCGCCGAATTCCTCGCCCTTCATACTGCTCTGGAAGTCCTGCAAGGCCTTCGGATCGAAATAATTCGAATGCGGGTCGAGCGACGCCAGCATGCCGTCGATCGCCGACTTGATCATTTTCTCGTCGTCAGGCTTCTCGGCGTAGTTGTCGCGCACTTTGTTGAACACTTCGGCAAAGAGCGCGAGCTTGTCGCTGGTGCTGGAGCCGGCGGCGCGCAGCGCATCGTGCGAGGCGCCAACCAGCACGACGCCGGCGGCGACTCCATAGGCGAGATAGGAGAGACCCTTCCTCATCGGTGGACGCTCAGCTCCATAGTTTGTGTTGAGCGCATCAATTCGGCTTGGCGGGAGTCGTCTGGCCCGGGTCGGTCGGAGCGGGGGTCGTCGCCGCCGCCGCGGGCGGATCGCTCTTCACCGGGGCCGCATCGGCCTTGACCGCCGCATCCGGGTGCTTGACCCCGTGCAACAGGTCGATGGCGGCGAGCAGTTGCTTGTCGTCCTTCTCGTTCGGCGGGACATAGGCCTGGGACGCCGACGTATCCTCGGCGCCGTTGGCAAGATGACCCTTGAGCGAGGCCTCGCCCTTCATGTCGTCCTTGCCTTTGAGATCGTCAGGCACGTCCTCCAGCACCTTGATGTCGGGCTCGATCCCCTTGGCCTGGATCGATCGGCCCGACGGCGTGTAGTAGCGCGCCGTCGTAAGCCTGCAGCGCGCCGTTCTCGCCGAGCGGCATGATCGTCTGCACAGAGCCCTTGCCGAACGACCGGGTGCCGATCAGCGTCGCGCGCTTATGATCCTGCAGCGCGCCGGAGACGATTTCCGATGCCGACGCCGAACCGCCATTGATGAGGACCACGAGGGGCTTGCCTCCCGACAGGTCGCCGCCCGGCTTGGCGTCGAAGCGTTGCGTCTCATCGGGGGTGCGCCCGCGGGTCGACACGATCTCGCCTCGGTCGACGAACGAATTGACGACGTCGATCGACTGGTCGAGCAAGCCTCCCGGATTGTTGCGCAGATCCAGGATGTAGCCCTTGAATTTGTCGGCCGGAATCTCGCTGTGCAGCTTGTCCATCGCGGCCTTCAGACCGTCTTCGGTCTGCTCGGTGAACTGGGTGATGCGAATATAGCCGATGTCGTTATCCTCGACATGCGAGCGCACCGACTGGACGTGGATGAGATCGCGGACGATGGTGAAATCCTTGACGTCCTTCTTCGGGCCGCGGACGATCTTGAGCTTCACCGGCGAATTGATCGAGCCACGCATCTTCTCGACCGCCTGATCGAGCGTCAGCCCCTGAGTCGGCTGGTCGTCGATTGCCGTGATGAGGTCGCCAGAGAGCACGCCGGCCTTGGCGGCCGGCGTGTCGTCGATCGGCGTCACGACCTTGAGAAGGCCGTCCTCCTGCGTCACCTCGATGCCGAGGCCGCCGAACTCGCCCTTCGTCTGGACCTGCATGTCGCGAAACGATTTGGCGTCCATGTAGCTCGAATGCGGATCGAGCGAGGACAGCATGCCGTTGATCGCGGCCTCGATCATTTTCGATTCGTCCGGCTTCTCGACATAGTCGTTGCGGATCTTGTCGAACACGTCGCCAAACAGATTGAGTTGTCGATAGGTGTCAGCGGCCGCAGCGTATGCCGCTGGACTGACGAACATTAGCGCCTGCGGCGCCGTAGCCGCGGCTGCGGCTCCCAAAACGACTCCAACTCCCAAGTAACCAGCTTTACGAATCATCCGCGCGCCTTCTCGATGTCTGACTTTGCCCACCACGGCCCCGGATCGATCGCAGTTCCGTCCTTGCGTAGCTCTATATAGAGAACCGGGCGCGCCGCGCCAACTGCGGCCGCCGTCGCCATGCGGGCAGATCCGTCGCCCATGACGCCGACCGGTTCTCCCGTTAGTACGAACTCGCCGGATTGAACATTGATTCGATCCATCCCGGCAAGCAGGACATAATACCCTCCGCCCGCGTCGATGATCAAGAGTTGCCCATAACTCCGATACGCTCCGGCGAAAAGGACCACGCCGTCCGCCGGCGCGGAGACGGTCGCCCCGACGGGCGTCGCCAAGGAGACGCCGTGTTCGATCCCTCCAAGGTCGTCCTCCGAGCCGAATGCCTTCAGAATCGCGCCCGCGGCGGGCAGCGGCACCTGGCCCTTGGCGTCGGCGAAGGCGATTTCGGGCTTCAGGCGCGCCGTGTCGGCGGCGCGCGCGCCCTGCGCCCGCGCCTCGATTTCGGCCGCCGTAACTGCGTCAGCGGCATGGGCAGCATCCGCCGCGGCCTTGCGGGCGGCGTTTTCGCTGTCCAGCCGATCGATGAGGTCTTTGAGCGACGTCGCCCGTCTGGAGAGTTCGGCCGCGCGCTCATGCTGAGAGCCGAGGGCGTCCTGCGCCGAGGCCAGGGACTGCTGGCGCGCGTCGATAAGCGCAGCAAGGCGCACTTTGTCGACCGCGAGCGCTCGGCCCTTTTCGGTCAGCTCGTCGCGCTCCCGGGCGATCGACTCGCGGGTTTTGGCGAGGGCGTCGAGATCGTGGCGCGCCGCCTCGATCTCCGATTTCAATTCCGGTATGACCGAGCCCAACACCGTCGCCGCGCGCACCGCTTCCGACATGTCGTCAGGCTTGACGAGAATGGCGGGGGGAGGATTACTGCCCATGCGCTGGAGCGCGGCAAGCACGTCTGCGATCACCGCCCGCCGGCGCTCGAGCGAGTGCGATAGCTCATCGGCTGTGGCGTTGAGGCCCGCCAATTTGTCGGCCGCCGCGGCGGCGCCGCGCTCGGCGTCCTGCACTTTGGCCGTGGTTTCGATCAGCGCTGCGGAAAGGCGCGCCCGATCGGCGCGAACAGAATCGATTTCGGTCTGGATCGCCCGGCGCTGCTCCTCCGACTGGCGCAGCGTGTCCTCGACGCCGCGCAGCTCCGTTTCCTTGTCCGCGCGCTGCTGATCAGCGCCCGCCGCCGGCGGAGGAGAGGGGTCGGCGAACGCGCCCCACGCCGCGCCGAACGACGCCACGAGGGCTGCGGCTCCTGATCCCATTCGCCCGATGCGGCTTAAGCGTCGCGACATGCGGGGCAAGGATCACCAAATCTAGCCAATATCGCGGCGCTCATCGACGATGATAGGGATGGCGAGCCAGAATCGTCATCGCCCGGTAGAGCTGTTCGCCGGCCATCACCCGGACCAGTTGATGGGGCCAGGTCATTTGGCCGAAGCTCAGAACTCGATGCGCCAAGGCGGCGAGCGACGGGTCGAGCCCATCCGGCCCGCCGACCGCCACCGTATAGGCCGCTCGCGACGCGTCCCGCGCCCGGCCAATGTCGGCGGCCCACTCTTCGCTAGTCGCCGTCGGCCCGCGCTCGTCGAGCAAAACCAGGGCGCCGCCCTTGGGCGCGGCCGCGAGAATTGCGGCGCCCTCTTCCGCACGCCGTTCGTCCGGCCGACGCGCTCGTGATTCGCCAATCTCCCGCAAGTCGACGCCGGCGAGGCCCGCGCTCCGTGCGCCCTCGGTCAGCCGCTTGAAGTAGCGATCGAACAGCAAACGCTCTGGCCCCGCCTTCAGTTTGCCGACGCAAACCAGCGCGAGGCGCATGGTTCAGCCCCTACCCGCTTCAGCTCTTGGCCGCTTCTCCGGGCCGATCGGCGCTCCACATCTTTTCCAGGTTATAGAAGCGGCGAACGTCCGGCCGGAAGATGTGAACGATGGCGTTCTGCGCGTCGAGCAGGACCCAGTCGCAGAGCGGCATCCCTTCAATTTTCGGTGAAGGATAGCCGGCGTCGCGACAGGCTTTGACCACACGGTCGGCGATAGCGCCGACGTGAACGCTCGAGCGGCCAGAGGCGATGATCATTCGATCGGCAAGCGTAGTCCTGCCGAAAGAGGTCGATCGAGACGATGTCTTCGGCCTTGGCGTCTTCAAGTGCTTCGGCGATAATTCGCGACAAGACGCCGGCCGTTTGTGCGCTCCCGGACGCGGCCGGGCTGCCGCGGGCGGCCGCGGCGGCGGGGTGAGGCGTTAAGCTCAGCGTCGCATTCCTCTCCGCGCGGTGTCGATTCGCGCCCGCACCGCCAGAAGATGCGACCTCCGGCCGCGCATTTCAAGTTCGCCGTTCGGCAGGGTGTTCACATCGTCAACACGATCTTGCCCACGTGCTCGGCGCTCTCGATTCGCTCATGCGCCTTCGCGACCTCCGAGAGGGAAAAGACCGAGTTGATGACCGGCCGGCACCGCCCCGCTTCCAGCAGCGGCCACACTTTGGCGCGCAGAGCTTCGGCGATCACCGCTTTTTCCGCATGCGAGCGCGGGCGCAAGGTCGAACCGGTATGAACGAGGCGCTTGGTCATGATCGGTCTCAGATCGATCGTTGTCTTTTGTCCTTTCAGAAACGCAATCTGGACAATGCGCCCGTCCAACGCCGCCGCCTCGTAGTTGCGCTCGACGTAGTCGCCGCCGACCATGTCGAGAATGACGTCGGCGCCCCGGCCCTCTGTCGCGCCAAGCGTCAGCGCGACGAAGTCATCCTTGCGGTAATTGACGCCGAGATCAGCGCCCAGCCGCTGACATTGCTCGACTTTCTCATCCGATCCGGCGGTCACGATGACGCGCGCGCCGAACGCCTTGGCGAGCGCAATCGCCGTGGTGCCGACGCCGGAGGCGCCGCCGTGGACCAGCAAGGTTTCGCCGCTTTTCAGCGCCCCGCGGGCGAAGACATTTGTCCACACGGTGAAATAGGTCTCCGGGATGGCCGCCGCCTCGATTGTCTTAAGGCCGGCGGGAACCGGCAACGCATTGGTTTCGTGGGCGACGCAGTAATCAGCGTAACCGCCCCCGGGGACCAGCGCCATCACGCGCGCCCCAAGGCGGTGGACTCTGGCGTTCGGCCCCAGCGCCGCCACTTCGCCGGCGATTTCCAAGCCGAGTACATCGGTAACGCCAGGCGGCGGAGGATAGTGACCCTGGCGCTGGTGGACATCGGGCCGATTGACGCCTGCTGCTTCGACTCGGACCAGAATCTCGCCCTCCGAGGGAACCGGACGCGGGCGGAGTTGAATTTCGAGCGCCTCGGGACCGCCCGGGCGCGGCGCGACAACTGCGCGCATCTTCTCGCTTTGATCAGCCACTTGACGCCTCCCTACTTCCGGCCCTGCCGCTCTTTGGCTTGGGCCGCATTTCGTCAATCGCCGATCACCGAGGCGGTCGCCCCATCCTCCGGCGGAGCGGCGCGAAACGCGGGAAGCGCTTCTGCGCGGGCGCAGAACGCGCCGAGATTGGCATATCGGCCGGCGTCCACGACGTCCGCTAGAAGGGAGCGCGTGAAGCCGAAGGCGCAGGCGACGGTGATGTCGGCGACGCCCATTTCCCCTCCAATCCATCCCGATCCTGGCAGTTCGGCTTCCAATGCGGTCAAACCGGCGGTCAATTGACCCATAACCCGATCGACCCATGGCTGGTGCCGCTTTTCGGTCGGTCGCAGCATGCGCTCATAGTGGCGCTGCACCGCTTTCTCCATCACCGTCAGGCGCGAGACCCGTCGCCCGCAGCGCCTCCAGGCGCCGGGCCGCTCTCGACGGCGTCAGCGCGGCGATGCGCGGATCGACGCCGGCGAGATAATCGAGAATGAGGCCCGAATCCATCAACGCCACCCCGTCATCGGTGAGGAGGGTCGGCGCTTTCAGGAGCGGGTTGAGCTTTGAGAATTGATCAATGTGTCGGAAGAGCGAAATTGGCCGATGTATAAACGGAGTTTTGCCGATGATCAGCGCAATCGCGACCCGGCGCACGTAAGGCGAATCAAGCATTCCGATCAGTTGCATGAGGTTTCCGCATTGGCGCGCCGCCCTACTAGGGAAGGAAACAGCCAAAACGCAAGGGCGACAGGGGGGAGGGACAATGCCGTCGGGGAGGAGAGCTTGCGCTCGGAGGCCGTGCGCGGTAACTAATCTCACAGCCCGTCCGACTCGACACGGGCGTCAAAAGCGAGCGAAACAACAGTTTTGACGACCTTGGCGGCTGCTTTTCCGCGGCTGGGCTCCCGCGGCGACCGCGCGACGGTCGGCCCCGACCTCGGAGTCGAGCCGCCGATTCGATTGGGTGAGGAGCGGCTCGACCGAAACGAGCGGCGCACCGCATCGCTCCGATGGCTCGGGGCGCGTCGCTGGCCGGTCTCTGCGGCGTGACCCTGATTGGCGCGGCGCTGTATCTGGATCTCGACAGCCAATACGATTTCGCCGAGGCGCCGGAATTCGCCGCGCCGGCCCGCTCGGCGGACTCGGAGGAAGGGGGCGTCAATCCCAGTAAGGGCGATCGGCTCTTGCGGCCCGTCGACATCGTCTCGGACAAACAGACATTCAAGGCGCCTACAATCATCAAGGTCGGCGACCGGGAAGTGGTGAAGGCGCGACCCTTCACCCGTCTCGAAACCACTTTGACCATGACTCCGACCGGCTTCGCCGATGCGGTGCCGCCTTTCAACCCCCTCAAGATCGTCAATGGCGGAACGGACGTCGCCGAGGCGCCGCCTGATCCAGGCCCAGTGCAAGACGACGCGGAAGTGACGTTTCGCGTCGAGGATCTTAGTCCGAGCGACGCGGAACACACCTCGGGAGAATTGACGCAGGCCGAAGCGGAAGCGCAGGTCGTGGAAACGCTGAAGGCCCCCGCCGACGGCCAAAAGGCGGCCGCTCAATCCTTGCCGCCGCAGATCCTGTTGATGCGGACCAGTCGAGCCGGCGAAGCGCTGCGGCGAGCTGTCCGCCTATGCGACGGTGGGCAGCGTCAGTCCCAGCACGCCCTTCGCCTCGATCGAAGTGCGCATGATTCCCGAGAACGTGACCAATGTCGTCAAGGCGAACCCGGACGACGCATCTCCGAACGAGAAGCTCGTTCAAATGCGCCATGGCGAGAGTTTCGAGGACGTGCTCAAGGCCAACGGCGCAAGTCCGGAGGCCGCTCAGGCGATCCTCGCCGCGTTCGGCGTGAAGCACGGCGAATCCCCGGTCGGCGAGGGGCAGAAGATCCTTCTCCTGCCCGAGGAGCCGGCCGTTCGAGGGGAGAAGCCGGGGATAGCCCGAATCTCGGTGTACGCCGACGATCAGCTCAAGTCGACGGTGGCGATCACCGACAGCGGCGGCTACCAGCCGGTGGCGCTGCGCTCCGCCCAGACGCCGCGAAGGCCGAAAGCGCCGGACGACGAGGGCGCGGGCGGCGGAATGAGCCTCTACCAGAGCCTCTACGAGACGTCGCTCAAACAGGGCCTGCCCCGATCGATCATTGACGTGATGACGAGGGTTTTCGCCAACGACGTCGACTTCCAGCGCGCAACGGCGCCAGGCGATTCGGTCGAGGCGTTCTTCTCCGATCCCGACGACATCAATCCGCGGCCAGAGCTGCTACGGGCTTCGATGACGGTTCGCGACCAGACGTTCAAATATTACCGTTTCCAGACGCCAGACGACAACATGGTCGACTTCTACGACGAGAACGGCCGCTCGATGCGCAAGTTCCTGGTGCGCAAACCAATCGCGGAGGGCGACATGACCTCGCCGTTCGGGATGCGCTTTCATCCAATCCTGCACTATGCGCGCATGCACACCGGCGTCGATTGGGCGGCGCCGATTGGCACGCCGATTTACGCTGCGGGCAATGGCGTCATCATCAAGGCGGGGTGGGATGGCGGTTACGGACGGCGGGTCGAGATCCAGCACGCCAATGGCTATGTGACCGCCTATAATCATATGTCCTCGTTCGGCCGCGGGATCGCCGAGGGCGCGCACGTCGTTCAGGGTCAGACTGTGGGATATCTCGGCGATTCGGGACTGGCGACCGGCCCGCACCTGCATTACGAGGTGATCATCAACGGCAACTTCGTCGACCCGATGGCGATCAAGCTGCCCCGCACGCGCGAATTCGACGGCAGGATGCTTGCGGCGTTCAAGCGGGAGCGCGACCGCATCGACCAGCTTATGGGCGAAGCCCCATCCGCCGTGGCGATGTCGGGGGAGAGGCCTGCGTCTGCGCCAGTCGCCGGGACCGCGGAGCTTCAGTCGAACTCAACCGCAAGTCCGGCGGCTGCGTCTGAAGCGAACCCCAACGCCGCGCGAACTTCTTCCGGCGCCAAGCCTGTCGCACGCAGTTCTGCGAGCGACACGGACTGACGGCTCTTCGACAGTTTCGCGCCGTTCGGATCGAGAACGAGCCGGTGGTGCCGATAGCGCGGCTCGTGAAGCCCGAGCAGCGCCTGCAGCAGGCGATGGATTGCGGTCGCGGCGAGCAGGTCGCGCCCGCGCACCACGTCGGTCACGCCCTGCAACGCATCGTCGACCACCACCGCCAGATGGTAGCTCGCCGCCAGTCCGCGGCCGCTGAGGACAATGTCGCCCCAAACCTCCGGCGCCGCCGAATGCTGCGAGGGAACGGCGCCCTCGCCATATTCAGTCCAGCAGAGACCGGCCGGCCAGGCGTCGAGGGCGCGCCGCATGTCGAGGCGGAGAGCCGCCCGTTCGCCCCGCGAGAGACGCGCTCGCGATTCGGCTATGGCGAGCAACCGGCAAGTCCCCGGATAGAGCGGCGCCCCGTCAGGGTCGCGTCGGCCAGCGGCGGCGCGCGCGATCTCTGAGCGGCTGCAAAAGCAGGGGTAGACAAGGCCTTGCTGGTCCAGCCGCGTCAGCGCCGCTGCATAGCCGTCGCGATGCTCGCTTTGACGGCGCGGCGAATCCGGGAAGCGAATCCCAAGCCAGGCGAGGTCATCGATGATGGCGGCCTCGAATTGCGGTTTGCAACGCGTGCGGTCTAAATCTTCAATGCGCAGCAGCATGCGCCCGTTGGTTTCGGCGGCGATGCGTTCGTTCATCAGCGCCGAATAGGCGTGGCCGAGATGGAGCGCCCCGTTCGGCGATGGCGCAAACCGGAGGACGGGGGCAATCGCGAGGATTTCATCGGCCATGGGGGCAAAGCGAATACCTGAGCCAAGGGTCCGAGCAACCCGCCGCGCCAAACGTCGTCCAGCGAAGAAAAGAATTCTATCATCCCGGTCCCCCGATCGACGATGAGGCGACCCTGCGCGAAGCCGCCGAGCGCCTGCGGTCCAAAGACCCGGAGCTCATCGAGCGCCTGATCGCGATCGGTGGGCCGACGCCGCTTCGCCGCAGGGAGGCGGGCTTTGCGGGGCTGGCAGCGATCGTCGTGGCGCAGCAGGTGTCGACGGCCAGCGCCACCGCGATTTTCGGCCGATTGCAGGCGTCCATCGTCCCGCTCGAGGCGGTTGAAATCGCCAAGGCGACAGAAGAGGACTTGCGCGCCTGCGGATTGTCAAACGCCAAGATTCTTACGTTGCGGGCGGTCGCCCAAGCGATCGTCGAGGGCGGCCTCGATCTGAAGGGCCTTGCCGATCTCGACGCCGAGGACGCCCACAAGGCGCTGGTCGCAGTCAAAGGGGTCGGCCCGTGGACGGCGGACATTTTCCTCCTGTTCTGCCTCGGCCATCCGGACGCGTTCCCCGCCGGCGACCTTGCGCTGCAGGAGGCCGCTAAGCTCGCCTTGAACCTGAAGCGGCGCCCCGACGTGGCGAAGCTCGAGCGCATCGCCGAACGTTGGCGCCCGCTCAGAGGCGTCGCCGCGCGCATGCTCTGGGCCTATTACCGAGGCGTCAAGGCGCGCTCGGGGATGGCTCTTGCTGACGGTTCGCGATAAGCCAGACCGATCAGCCCCGGAGCCTATATCCAATGAGCGCCGCCCTCGACGGACCCCGCATCCCTGCGGCCGCCGGCCGAACAAGCCAGCTGGTGGTCTTCCTGCATGGCTACGGCGCGGACGGTAATGATCTCATCGAGCTTGGGCGGCAATGGCGCGGGCTGATGCCAGAGGCCGCCTTCGTTTCGCCGCACGCGCCCGAGCGCGCCCCGGGGGCGCCGATGGGTCGCCAATGGTTCGCGCTTTCTAACCGGTCGCCGGACGATACCGCTGGCGGTGGGGAACGCTGGACCGGCGCGGTCAAGGCGCGGGGCGCGATCGACGCTTTTCTCAACGCGGAGCTCAAGCGCCTCGGCCTCGACGATTCGAAGCTGGCGCTGGTCGGCTTCAGCCAAGGCTGCATGATGGCGCTGCATGTCGGCCTCCGCCGTCCTCGTGCGCCTGCGGCGATTCTCGGCTTTTCCGGCCTGTTGGTTGGCCCCGACCGGCTCGCGGAAGCGACGGCGCGCGATGCGCATGGGCGCCCTCCGCCCATCCTGCTCATCCACGGCGATCAGGACCCGATGATCCCGCTTGACGCGATGTTCATGGCGGCGGAAGCGCTCGCCGGGGCGTCGATCCCGACTCAGTGGCATCTCTCGCCTGGGATCGGCCACGGCATCGACGCCGAGGGCCTGCGCCAGGGTGGGCTTTTTCTCGCCAAGGCGTTCGCGGACCGAAGGCGCTAAGCGAGTCCGGTCCGGGCGGCCGGGGGCCCGAAAAGGCGGTATGAAAGCGCTGCGCACTTCCGTGCGCGAGCACGCTTTTTCAGAGGCTTAAGACCTCCTTTGCGCAGTAATTGCTCACCCTGGGGGGATTTGACGGGGGAATCGGGTTTTGATTCAAGCTGTGGATGGATCGCGCGGCGTTTGATTCGCTGGATCGGGAAGGACTGATCGGCGCGGCGTTGGCGCAGGCGGAGGCGATCGAGCGGCTGAGCGCGGAGGCGGCCGCGCTTCGGGCCGAACTCGCCGAACTGCGGGCCAAGCTTGATCGTCCGCCCAAGACGCCGGATAATTCGAGCCTTCCGCCGAGCCGGGGCCAGAAGACGGCGACCGAGTTCGTCAAGAACCGTCGCAAGAAGAAGCCGCATCCGGGCGCGCATCGGCCGCTGCATCCCAACCCGGAGCGCGCCATCCTGGCGAGCGTGCGGGCATTGCGGCGCCGACGTCTCGCAGAGCCGCAAGAGCCTTGCGAGATCTATGACCGGATCGAGATTCCCCCGATTGCGCCCGAGGTCACGCAGGTGAGGCGGCACACAGGCGTCTGCCCCCGTTGCGCAGGACGGTTCAAGGCCGAGGCTCCATCGGGCCTTGAGCCCGGCTCGCCGTTCGGCCCCAACCTGCGCGCCTTCGTCCTCTATCTGCGCTTCACCCAAGGGATCGGCTTCGAGCGGCTGTCGCGCCTGATGGGCGACGTGTTCGGCCTTCCCACCAGCGAAGGCGCGCTGGTCAACATTCTCCTGGGCGCGCGCCAGCGCTTCGCCGCGGCCAGCGCCGCCATCCGCGCCCGGCTGTTGTCGGGCGGGGTGATCTGTTCCGACGAAACTGGCTTACGGGTTGGCAAGCGAAGTTGGCGGCTGTGGGTTTTCCACCATGGCCAGAACGCCTGTTTCCTCACTCATCCCCGACGCTCCAAGGAGGCGGTCGGGGCGTTCCTTGGCGAGGTTCGTCCGGACGTCTGGGTCTCCGATCGGGTCAAGGCGCGGATTTGCTGGAAACGCGGGGCTGGGATGACCGGGCCAGTGGCGTGGTGGAAGTCTGATATTCGTCGTTGAGATCCTTTCGAACGGCGGCGATCTGGCGCAGTTCGAACTCGGTGAAGCGCAAGCCGCGCCAGCGCTCGGCGGCTCGAATGAGCGCGCCGAACATAAGCTTGAGCACCGGCTTCTCGCCGAAGCCGTTGGGAATGATCTTCAGCCGTCGGCGCTCCTCGACGAACAGCCGTTCGAGCAGATTCGTCGTGCGAACGAAGCGGCGATGGGTGACCGGCAATCTCAGGTGCGCGATGCACGCCTCGAAATCGTCCTCGAAACAGGCGAGCGCGCTCGGCAGGAGATCGGCGTCGTCGGCGCGGATGCCGGCCGCCAGTTGGCGGGCAATCGCCCGCGACGGCGCCTGATAGCAGGCGCTGACGCGCGCCTTGGGCCATAGGTCGGTCGGGACCTTCACCGCGAGGTTGCGCATGCGGTGCGCCAGGCAGCGCTGGCGCGCCGAGCGTGGAAAACATTCCTCGATCGCCCGGATGATCCCCGGCGCGCCGTCGGATACGACGAGCAACGGATCGCCGAGCCCGCGGGCGCGCAGATCCTGGAAGAACGCGCGCGCCGTCTCGACGTCCTCCTTGGAGCCCGCCATCAACGCCAACAGGACCTTGCGCCCGTCCTCGCCAATCCCCCAGGCTGCGAGCACGGCCTCACGCCGCTGGCCGGGCCGCAGCCGCTCAGCGATGCCGTCGACGATGGCGTGCTCGGAAAGATCGCGTTTGCAGAAGTCCTCATATTCGGCCCACAGCCGCTCGGTGATCTCGCTGACTGCCGCCCGCGATAGAAGCCGTCGGCCCGTCTCGTCGGTGAACGCATCCTCGATGTCGCGCGTCGACAGGCCTCGCGCGTAAAGTTCGACCGCCAGCCGCTCAAGTTCGCGCGTGCGCCCCGAAAGCGCCGCCCGCACGCCCGAAACAAAGGGTTCGGGCGTGTCGCGAACCTGCGGCGCCGAATATTCCACCGCGCCCTCCGCGGTCTTCACCTTGCCCGGCCGATAGCCGTTGCGGTAGCCGGCCTTTTCGCCGGCGCCGCGCTCATAACGCTCGCGGCCAAGGACATCGGAGACCTCGCCCTCGAGCGCCTCCTCGACGATCAGGCGCAGCGCCAGGCGGACCAGATCGCTTCGCCCCGCCGCCGTTCCCAAATCTCCGTTCATCAAGGCGCGAAGCTCCTCGCGCGTGCGTTCGGGTGCGGATAGTCTCTCCATCGGGATGCTCCCTGGGGCCTCCGGCGCCAACCGAAAGCCCGTTCTCCTGCTTCTCTTCAGGAAGGGTGCATCCCAACCCCATTTTCCAGCAAGCCTACGCCTTCACCCTCCGATC
>CAWGBF010000007.1:0-144482 GCA_963820775.1 uncultured Alphaproteobacteria bacterium | reverse complement strand
AATTGAGAGCCGCAGCCGCGGCTTTAGGCGGGCGCTAGCGCGCCGACCGGCTGGCGCCGCCGGCGGCGCCAGAAGAGCCAGGCGACGATGGCGAAGTTGAGCGCGTTCCACAAAACGCCGTTCAGAAACGCCATGCGGTAGGAGCTGGTGAGGTCGAAGATGACGCCCGAAAAATAACCGCCGAACGCCATGCCGAGGATGGTCGCCGAGACGACGAGGCCAATCGCCGCGCCTGCCCGGCGAGGCGGCAAAAGCTCGCGGCAGATGACCGCGTACATCGGCACGATGCCGCCCTGAAACAGGCCGAAGATCCCGGAGACGACGAACAGAGACTTCGAGCCCGTTGAAATAAAGATAGAGCAGGAGCGCGACGCCTTGCATGAACGAGCCGATGAGGAGCGCCGCTGAACCGCCGACGGCGTCGGCGACGAAGCCGGAGCCGACGCGCGAGACGATGCCTAGAGCCATCATCAGCGACAGCATCTGAGCGCCGCGCGCGACGCCGTAGCCAAGGTCGCCGCAATAGGCGACCAGATGGACCTGCGGCATCGACATTGCGACGCAGCAGGAAAAGCCGGCGGCGATCAATAGAACCAACAGAAGTCGAGGCGATATGCCGACGTCGGCGCGCGCCGCCTCGGTCGTCGCCTCCGCTTGCTCGTAGACCGCGGCGGCCGGCCGGCGCCGCATCATGAGAGCGAGCGGCAACACCATCGCAGCGACAACCAGGCCGATGCCGCCATAGGTTGCGCGCCAGCCAATCACCGGCATCGCAAGGCTCATCAGGAGCGGCCAGATCGTTCCGGCCAAGTAATTGCCGGACGCGACGATCACGACGGCGAGTCCGCGCCGCCTGACAAACCAATGCGAAATGTCCGCCATCATCGGCCCGAAGCCTGTTCCTGCGCCAATTCCGATCAACACATGGGCGCCGGTAAACACCGCGAGGTTCGGCGCATAGCCGGCGAGAATAAACCCCAGGCCCAAGGTTACAGCGGAGATGACCAAGGGCAGGACGATGCCATAGCGGTCGGTAATCCGCCCGAGCGCGATCGTGCTGAAGGCCAGCGCGCACATCAGCAACGTGTAGGGAAGCGAAGCCGCCGCGCGATCGACGCCGAAGTCGAGCTGCGCGGGGGGCAGGACCACAATCACCGCCCACATGCCAGCCCCAATCAGGGTGGCGAGCAGCAACGATACGGCAAGCCGGGTGAAGGCGTAGGGGCCGTCTGGAGCATAATTGTCAGCCGACTCGGGGAGGCTGGAAAATTGATTCATTGCACAAATTTGCGTCATGTGGTCGGTAATGGCAATTGTGCGATGTCGGAACAGTTGGGACAGTCGCGCGTTAACCCTGGTCAAAAAGGGTTGATTTTACGGCGGCCGAATGGCGCCAACGCAGAATTGCGGCGGACGTCAGACTTGGTGTACGTGTGCTTGTTGCGGCGGGGACCAACAAGAAGCGCCGCGCGTTGGGGACAAGATTGAGCAAGCCTCTCACACCGATTTTAGATCAAATCGATTCGCCAGCCGATCTGCGTAAGATGAACGAGAGCGATCTCGCCCGGCTCGCCGACGAATTGCGAGCCGAAACGATCAGCGCGGTCTCGGTCACGGGCGGACATCTGGGCGCCGGCCTCGGCGTGGTCGAACTGACCGTCGCGCTTCATTACGTTTTCGACACGCCGACCGATCGAATCGTGTGGGACGTCGGCCATCAGGCCTACCCGCACAAGATCCTGACCGGCCGCCGCGACCGGATCCGAACACTCCGGCAGGGCGGAGGCTTGAGCGGTTTCACCAAGCGCTCCGAAAGCGAATACGACGCATTCGGAGCGGCCCATTCCTCGACCTCGATCTCGGCCAGCCTCGGCATGGCGGTGGCGCGCGATTTGTCGCACGGCGCCAACCATGTTGTCGCGGTCATCGGCGACGGCGCGATGTCGGCGGGAATGGCTTACGAGGCGATGAACAACGCTGGCGCCCTGAACTCGCGGCTGATCGTCATCCTCAACGACAACGACATGTCGATCGCGCCGCCGACCGGCGCGATGTCGGCTTACCTCGCTCGCCTCGTCTCCGGCCGCGCCTATCGCTCGCTGCGAGGCGCCGCCAAACAGGTCGCGCGCCGTCTGCCCAAGTTTTTCTATGACAAGGCGCGCCTTACGGAAGAGTATGGCCGCAACTTCTGGACCGGCGGCACCTTGTTCGAGGAGCTCGGCTTCTACTATGTCGGACCGATCGACGGCCACAATCTCGACCATCTTCTGCCGATCCTGAAGAACGTGCGTGACATGCAGGACGGACCGGTGCTGGTGCATGTCGTGACCAAGAAGGGCAAGGGCTATCCTCCGGCTGAGGCGGCCGACGACAAGTACCACGGCGTTTCGGCGTTTGACGTTATCACGGGCGCTCAGGCCAAGCCCAAGACCAATGCGCCCACCTACACCCGCGTCTTCGCCGATGCGCTGGTCGATGCGGCGCGGCGCGACGACAAGATCATCGGCATCACCGCCGCCATGCCCGAAGGGACCGGACTCGACCGGATGAAGACGGTTTTTCCAGACCGGGTGTTCGACGTGGGCATCGCCGAGCAGCACGCGGTGACTTTCGCGGCCGGCCTGGCGACGGAAGGCTATAAACCGTTCTGCGCCATCTATTCGACCTTCCTGCAACGCGCCTACGACCAGGTCGTGCACGACGTGGCGATCCAGAACTTGCCGGTCCGCTTCGCCCTCGACCGTGCGGGCCTGGTCGGCGCGGACGGCCCGACGCACGCCGGCGCCTTCGACATCGCCTATCTCGCCTGCCTGCCGAACATGACGGTGATGGCGGCGGCGGACGAAGCCGAACTCGTCCACATGGTCGCCACCGCAGCCGCGCACGAACTCGGGCCCGATCGCCTTGCGCTATCCGCGCGGCGAGGGCGTCGGCGTCGACCTGCCGGAACGCGGCGAGCCCTTGCCGATCGGCAAGGGCCGGGTCTTACGCGAAGGCTCGCGGATCGCGATCCTGTCGCTCGGCGCGCGGCTCGGCGAGGCCCTGAAGGCGGCGGACGAACTCGCGGCTCGCGGCTTGTCGACCACCGTGGCCGACGCGCGCTTCGCCAAGCCCCTCGACCGAGAGCTCATTCTCAGACTGGCGGCGACGCATAAGCTTCTCATCACCATTGAGGAAGGCGCGGCTGGCGGCTTCGGCGCGCATGTGCTGACCTTGCTGAGCGAAGCCGGCGCGCTCGAGAACGGGCTCAAGGTGCGCACCATGACGCTGTCGGACAAATTTCAGGATCACGACAAGCCCGAGCGCATGTACGCCGCCGCAGGGCTCGACGCCAAGGGCATTGTCGCCAAGGCGATCGCGGCGCTTGGCGACATCCAACATCGCGCCTCGACCCGCTTTGCATGAGCCAATCCGGCGGCGAGGACGAGGAGCCGCACGCGACCGGGCGCAGCAATATGGTTGCGATCATCGCCGTCGTTGTCATCGCCGCGCTCGGCTACTGGGCTTTCAATTACATCGACCAACAGCGCAAGCTGCAGAACTGCCTCGATTCCGGGCGCCGCGACTGCACGCATTGGGTGCGGTGAAATTCCCTAACCCCGGCAATTGACTTGCACGCGCCCGCGCGGCATAAGCCGCGCCTTGTAGCGGCGCGTGGAGCGCCGCGTTCATTTTCTGGCCCGCCGCTCGGGTTGCAACGTCGCGGCGGAGTTGGCGTTTTTGCGTTCGAGACCGGGCGGCCCCCGATCTTTCCGCCAACGATTAAGAATTCGGAGACCAAGCCCGTGAAGCGGACCTATCAACCCAGCAAGCTCGTGCGCAAGCGCCGCCACGGCTTTCGCGCCCGCTCGGCGACGGTCGGCGGCCGCAAGGTGCTTGCCGCGCGCCGGGCGCGCGGGCGCAAAAAGCTCTCCGCCTGATCGGTTCGCCGCGGCTTAGGTCGCCGTTCGGCCGTTCGCGTGTCGGTGAAGACGCCGCCGAAGGGAGCCTTGACGCCTTGCATGAGGACGGCGCCCCTAGCCCCACGGGTGAACCTCTCGGCCGGCTGACCAGGCGGGCCGAATACCAGCGCGTCTCGCGCGGACGGCGCCTGTCGGTCCCCACTTTCACGTTGCAATCTCGCCGCCGCGAGGAAACGGGAGAAGAAGTCGTCCCGGGGGCGCGCGTGGGGTTGACAGTGACCAAGGCCGTCGGCGGCGCGGTCGTGCGCAATCGCGTCCGCAGGCGGCTAAAAGAGGCCCTGCGCGCCGCGGCGCCTCTTGAGGCGGAGGGTGATCACGATTACGTGCTGATGGCTCGGCGCGACGCACTGGGTCGTCGTTTCGCCGCGCTCGTCGAGGATATCCGCGCTGCTTTCCGCGCCGCCGGGCGCCGCGGCGCGGACACTCGCGGGGGCAGGACGGCGAAGGACAGAGACACGCGAACATGAAGTCCGAGGACACGCGGAACCTTTTTCTGGCGATCGCGCTGTCGGTCGTGGTGATGGCCGGGTGGCAATATTTCTACGCCGGTCCTTTGTATCAGCGCGAGCACCAGGCGCAGATGCAGGCCAACACCGAGCCGCCCGCGAGCGAGGCGCAGCCGAGCGCCACGTCGCGCGCGACCTCCTCGCCGCCTGGCGCCCCGGCCGCCGCCACCCCGCCTGGCGCCCCGGCGACGACAGCGCCGGAGACGGTCGCCGCCGTCCTCGCGGCGAGCCCGCGCGTGACGATCGACACCCCGAGCATAGGCGGTTCGATCGACCTCAAGGGCGGCAAGATCGACGATATCGTCCTCAAAGACTATCAGGAGACGATCGACCCGAAGAGCCCGAACATCCGGCTGTTCTCCCCCCTGGGGCCCCGGACGCCTATTGGGCCGAGACGGGATTTGTAAGCGCGGCCGGAGTCAAAACTCCCAATCTCGACACCGTCTGGACCGCCGACGGCAAAACGCTGACCCCCGCCAAGCCGGTGACCTTGACCTGGGACAATGGCGCCGGGCTCGTTTTCAAGCGGGTGATCGCGGTCGACGACAAATACATGTTCACGATCGCCGATTCGGTCGTGAACTCCGGCGCCGCGCCGGCGACGGTGCAGCCCTATGGGCTCATCCTACGCCACGGCAGGCCGAACATCGCCGGATATTCGGTCCTGCATGAGGGCTTCGTGGGAGTCATCACCGGCGGCGGCCCCTCAGGGGTCGGCCTCACATTGCCAGTTCAAGAGGTCACCTACGCGGCGATCGAAAAGGACACGGGCAGGAAGCGCGCCTTCAAGGGCGACGGCGGCTGGCTCGGGTTCACCGATAAGTACTGGGGCTCCGCGGTTATTCCCGACCAGGCCGCCCCAATCGAAGCGCGGTTTTCGGCCACCGGAACGGTACAGCCGGTGGACTACCAGGCCGATTTCCTGGGGAAGGACCAAACTGTCGCGCCGGGAGCCTCGTTTGAAACGAAGACCCGGGTCTTCGCTGGCGCGAAAGAGGTCAGCACGATCGACAATTACGAGGCCAGTCTCGGCATCAAGAAGTTCTCTCTGATGATCGACTGGGGCTGGTTCTGGATGATCACGATCCCGATGTTCCGGCTTATCGACTCGATCTACAAGGTCGTCGGCAATTTCGGGGTCGCGATCCTGATCGTCACGGTTCTGGTCAAGCTCGCCTTCTTCCCGCTCGCCAATCGCTCGTACAGGTCGATGGCGAAGATGAAGAAGATCCAGCCACAGATCGCCGCGCTGAAGGACCTCTATCCCGACGACCGCGCCAAGCAGCAGCAAGAGCAGATGGCGCTGTTCAAGAAGGAGGGCGTCAATCCGGTCGCCGGCTGCCTGCCGATGGTGATCCAGATTCCGGTGTTCTTCGCGCTCTATAAGGTCATCTTCATCACCATCGAGATGCGGCACGCGCCGTTCTTCGGCTGGATCCGGGACCTCAGCGCGCCCGATCCGACCAATGTGTTCACGCTGTTCGGCTTGGTCCCGTGGGAGCCCACGGCGCTGCCGGTGTTCGGGCATTTCCTCCACCTTGGCATCTGGCCGCTCATCATGGGCGTGTCGATGTTCTTCCAGATGAAGATGAATCCCGAGCCGGCCGATCCGGTTCAAAAGTCGATGTTCGCCTGGATGCCGGTCATCTTCACCTTCATGCTCGGGACGTTTCCGGCTGGCCTGGTCATCTACTGGACCTGGAACAACACGCTGACGGTGATCCAGCAGTACTACATCATGACCAAGGCTGGGGTGAAAGTTGAACTCTGGGACAACCTCAGAGGGCTGTTCGCCAAGAAAACCAGTCCGGTGAAGACGCCGAGCGTATGAGCGAAGCGACGGTCGCGCCCGACTGGACGGAAGCTGGGCGTAAACTGTTCGCGGGCCCGTGCGAATTCATCTTCGCCGCCGCGCGTTCCGATGGCTTGCCGCCGGTCGGGGCGCCCGAGATCGCCTTCGCGGGCCGCTCGAACGTCGGCAAGTCTTCGCTCGTCAACGCGCTCACTGGCCGCGCCGCGCTCGCGCGCACGTCGCGCACCCCTGGGCGCACGCAGGAGCTGATCTTCTTCGATCTCAACGGCAAGGCGCGTCTGGTCGACATGCCGGGCTACGGCTATGCGGCGGTCGCAAAATCGAAGTCCGCGTCCTGGGGCGAACTCGCGCGCGACTATCTGCGCGGCCGTCCGTCGCTCGTGCGCGTATTCGTGCTCGTCGACGGCCGGCATGGGCTGAAAGAAAGCGATCACGAGACGATGCGCGCGCTCGACGCCGCCGCTGTCTCGTATGCGGTCGTGCTGACCAAGGGCGACGAAGTGAAGGCGGCCGACCAGAACGCGCGGATCGCGGCGACGCTCGAGGGTTTGCGCAAGCATGGCGCCGCCTATCCGGAGGTGATGTTGACGTCGGCGCGCACCGGGGACGGCGTCGCCGACTTGCGCGCCCATATCGCAAGGCTGATTGCTGAGCGCGGCGGCGCCGTGGCTCAGTCTCGCAGCGAGCGGTAGAAGGCGCGCACGTCCTCCGCGAGGGCTTGGGGCTGCTCCATGGCGGCGAAATGGCCGCCCTTCGGCATGATTGTCCAGCGCCGAATGTTCGGAAACATCGGCTCGGCCAGCGAGCGTGGGGGATGCAGGATCTCGCGCGGGAATTCGGCGTAACCTGTCGGCGCCGTGACGGCTGCGCCGTCGGGGATCATCCAGGGCCGATGCATGCGAAAATAATAGGGATAGAACGACGATCCGATGGCGCCGGTGAACCAATAGAAGCTGATGTTGGCGAGCATCTGATCGCGGGTGAAGACGCTTTCGACATCGCCGCTGCAATCGGACCAGGCGCGGAATTTCTCGACGATCCACGCGGCGAGCCCTGCAGGAGAATCGGTCAGGCCAAAGCTCAGGGTTTGCGGGCGCGTGCCTTGAATCGACGCATAGGCGGCGTCTTTCTTGAGCCAATGGTTGACCTGGTCGACAAAAACTTGCTGCTCGGGAGTCGGATTCTTGATCCGCTCCGGCTCGCGGCGAACGGCGAGAAAGTTGACGTGAATGCCGATCAGTTTGTCCGCATGCGCGTAGCCCATGCGCGCGGCGGTGATGCCGCCCCAATCGCCGCCCTGCACGGCGAAGCGCTTGTAGCCGAACGTGTCAGTCATGAGATCAGCGAGGCAATCCGCCATCTCCTCGACGCCGAAGCGCTTCTGCCCAGGACGGAACGAAAGGCCATAGCCCGGCAGCGACGGCGCCACGACCGTGAAGGAATCAGCCGGATCGCCGCCGAAGCTGGCCGGATCGGTGAGGCGGGGAATGAAGTCCATGAATTCGAACACTGAGCCCGGCCAGCCGTGCATCAGCAGCAACGGCGTGGGATTGGGCCCCTTTCCTGGGACATGCAGGAAGTGCAAGTCGTGATCCGGTCGGCTCATCTTGAATTGCGGGAAGGCGTTCAGGCGCGCCTCTTGCGCGCGCCAGTCGAAGGACGAGCGCCAATATTCGACGAGGCTGCGAAGATAGTTGACGTCCGTCCCGTAGAGCCAGCGTTCGCCTGGCGCGGAATCAGGAAAGCGCGTGCGTCTGAGACGCTCGCTCAAGTCCTCAATATCGCTGTCCGGAACGCGCAATGTGAATGGTTGCGGCATTGTCTGCTCCTCGCCCGGCGCGATGCTATCTCGAACGGCTGCGCTTCGCAGCGGATTCAGGCGAGCGGACTTTTCCATTTCTCAGCGGCTCTGAATACAGTAGCGTCGTTCACGCTCCATTCAACGACGCTTGGGAGGACAATCATGCCTGGCAGTCTCAGCCCATGGCCCGTAGTCAAGAGCGGTTCAGACGGGCACCCGATCAAGACGCTGCAACATCTGCTTCGGGGGCGCGGGCACGGCCTCCTCGTCGATGGCGCGTTCGGTCCACAAACCGCAGCCGCCGTGAAAGCGTTCCAGGCAAGTCAGGGGTTGGCGGTCGACAGCGTCGTCGGTCCGATCACATGGGCGGCTCTTGTCGTCGAGGTCAAACAGGGAAGCGAGGGCGAGGCGGTCAAAGGCGTGCAGGGGGAGTTCCAGTTCCGCAACCTGTCTGGCGATCCCAGCAAAGGGCCGCAAGTCGATGGCATCTTCGGACCAATTACAGACTCTTCGGTGCGCGGGTTTCAGCGCGCTCTGTCGCTCGACATTCCCTCCGTAATTGAGGATGGCATAGTCGGCCCGCTCACTTGGCGGGCGTTGGTGAGCGGAATGCTATCGTTCTAGCGGCGCCTTGCGATCGCGAAGCGCCGGCCGCGGGTAAAAGCGTCCATGTCTCTAACAGGAGGAGCGCAGCATGGCGGAACCGGTGCTAACGAAGGGATCCAATGACCCCGCCGTGCGTGACCTGCAGGAAGCCCTGAAGGCTCTGGGACATCATCCCGGGCCAGTCGATGGCGTCTTCGGCGCGCAGACCGAGAGTGCCGTCAGAGCGTTTCAGCAGGCGCGGGAAATCACGGTTGATGGTGTGGTTGGCCGGGTGACGTGGATCAACATTGACGAAGCCGACCAGAGCCATCCCGTGCTGAAAACCGGCGCGACCGGCCTGCCTGTACGCCGTCTGCAGAGCCGTATGAGCGCAGTCGGCTTCGATACCGGCGGCGTCGATGGAAGGTTCGGCGCCAAGACCGAAGCGGCTGTCAGAAAGTTGCAGCACGATTTCAACCTTAACGTCGACGGGTTCGTCGGCGCGCAGACTTGGCAAGTGGTCGACGCACTGGAGAATGAAGGCGGAGCCAGCTGACTCAGACGCCGCCGCGATCAGCGTAGCACGTGAGAGGTTGGCCGTCACTTGGCGGAGGCCGCCCAGTCAGGAAGCGATCGCGAAACCCCGGCGATTCAATCCTTCATCCAGCTCGACTAGGCGATTGGGCCGAGGCTGCCCATTCTCTGGCGCCTCTCGTTTTTTCGCGGGCCGCAGTTCGCCGCGCCCGAGCGTTATACGATATTATCTCGTATTCCCAGCAGCGGGCTTGAGACTCCTTCGAGAATGCGTGTCGCCTCCGCGACGCGCTGCGGCGCTCAGATCGTGCGGCAGCAGCTCTTTGAACACGTTGAGCAATCGTCGTCCTTCTCTCGGAGGCAAGGTGATCGCGTGGCGGACGGCGGCGGCTATGAGCACCATCACCACATGGCAAAAAACCGATAGAGACGAGTCTGGAACTGTCGCGGCGATAGGCTGCAAGGCGTCGAAGAGCAGCCTCGTGAGAAAGGCGCCGTCATCCTTGTCGAGCTCCTGAAGGGTCCGGTCGACCTGGGTCGCTTGCCAGACGTCGCGCACAGCCGGTTCATCGATAAAAAACTGATAATAGGCCGTGGTTATGCGCCATAGCGTCTCGTGCAGATCCTCGAGATCCCGCACCTTTATGAGTTCCTGGCGGACGCAGTCACGCCCGATTGCATTGTAGCGCTCGGCTAGCGTCCCGATGATCGACGACTTATCGGGGAAGTACTGATAGAGGGAGCCGAAGGCGATTCCGGTCCGCTCGACAATGTCGCTCATCCGGAAGTCTTCGCTGCCCTTTTCCGCCATGACCTCGACGGCGCAGGCCAGGATGCGCTCGAAGCGCTCTCGGCTTCGTTTTTGAGTTCGGAACAAGCCGAGCGATTGCACGGCCCTCGGCGTCCGATCCACCGCGCTTCGAACTTCCCGTCACCATCGAGCTCGCAAAAGGTCTTGACCGGTCTAATAAGAGAGTTTATCGCATTCATCAAATACGATGAATTATCGTATTTGATGTGCGCGGAGATCTCGTGCCGGAGGATCTCATCTCATCGTCGCAGGCGCTCCGGCGAAGGGTCTAAAACATGGCCCAACTTTTGACGACTGGCCTCCTCTGGTTTTCCGCAATCGGCTGCGGATTGATTGCAGGCGTCTATTTCGCCTTCTCCACCTTCATCATGACGTCGTTCGCGCGCATCGCGCCGGCCGCGGGCGTCGCCGCGATGAACGCCATCAACGTCGACATCGTGAAGTCCGTGTTCATACCTCTGTTCTTCGGCACGACGCTGGCGGCGGGGATCCTTGCAGGGCTCGCCCTTTTCCGCTGGAGCGGGCCGGGATCGACGGCCGTACTCGCCGGCGGCGCCATCTACGTCATTGGCATGCTCGGCGTCACCGTCGCATTCAACGTGCCTCTCAACAATGCGCTCGCGGCCGTCGATCCGTCGAGCGCGGAAGGCGCGTCTTTATGGGCGGGTTACGTCCGGGATTGGACGTTCTGGAATCATGTTCGATTGATCGCGTCGACAGCGGCGTCCGTGCTGTTCATTGTCGGCATAGCGGCGACATGACACTCTTGCCCGCGCCCTTCAGTCCTCGAACGGTAATCCCGCATATTGCTCGGCGACGACGGCCTCCGCGTGCTTCGAGCGGTGAAGATGATCGAATTCGCTGAGCTTGATCCGGGTCTCGAATGCGTCGTCGTCGGGAAAGACGTGCAAGAGCTTGGTCAGCCACCACGAGAAGCGCTCGGAGGCCCAGACGCGCCTCAGCGCCATATCCGAATAGCTCTCGAGATAGCGGTCGTCCCCTTTTTGAAAATGCGCCGCGAACGCGCGCTGAAGATAGAAGACGTCGGAGATCGCGAGGTTGAGGCCTTTCGCCCCGGTCGGCGGAACGATGTGCGCTGCGTCGCCGGCGAGAAAAAGCCGGCCATGGCGCATCGGCTCGGCGACGAAGCTGCGCAGCGGCGCGATCGACTTTTCGATCGACGGCCCGGTCACGATCTTGCGCGCGATGTCGTCTGGAAACCGCCGCTTCAACTCGTCCCAGAACCGATCGTCCGGCCAGTCCTCGATCCGCGTGTCGAGGCCGCACTGGATGTAGTAGCGGCTCAGCATCGGATTGCGCAGCGAGGCGAGAGCGAAGCCCCGTTCGTGCCTGGCGTAGATGACCTCTCCGACCGGCGGCGTTTCCGACATAATTCCGAGCCAGCCAAACGGATAGGCGCGCTCGAAGATCTTGAGCACGGTTTTCGGAATGCTCTGGCGCGACACGCCGTGGAACCCGTCGCAGCCGGCGATGAAGTCGCATTCGAGCGTCTCGGCCGCGCCGGCCTTCTCGTACGTCACCTTGGGCGCCGCGGTGGTCAGATCGTGGAGCCGGACATTCTCGGCTTCTTCGATGATGCGTCCGCCGTCGCGTTGTCGGATCCGATACAGCTCCTCGGTGATCGCGGTCTGGCCATGCGACCACATCGGCCTGCCCGCGTGCGTTTTGGTGTCGATGAGAAACGGATCGCGGTCCTGCCAGACGATAAAGCTGCCGTCATGTGCATGACCTTCGCGATCCATCCGCTCGCCGGCGCCCGAATCGCGCAAGACCTGGACCGAGCCGTATTCGAGCACCCCGGCGCGGATGCGCTTGAGCACATAGGCTTTCGTCTGCCGCTCGAGCACGACGCTGTCGATTCCATGGCCGTGCAGCAAATGGGACAGGAGCAGGCCAGCCGGGCCGCCGCCGATGATCGCGACCTGAGTCCGGCGCATGCTTCTCCTCCCTCGCCGGCGACGAAGCGCCGCCCGACGCCGGTAGCATCGCAATTCCGGCTCGTCGAGCCGGCTTCGCTTAACCCACGGAGGCTCGGCGTTCAGCCGGCGCGCCAGCCGCGCCGAGCCCGACAGCCTCGAGCGCCCCGGCCTGCCGGCGCGTAACCGCCTCCTCGTCGAACCCGGCGATCGCGCCCTCGTACATGCGATGAAAGTTGAGCCGCGCGCCAAGGCGCAGGAACGCGCTGCCGAGCCCGATTGTCGCCCGTTCGAGAAACACGAATTCGCGCGGCACCGGCAGGCCGCCGCCCTCGGCCCTCAAGGCGCGCATCACCTGGCCGATTTCGCGGCGGCCGTACTCCGACGGCTTGACCCCATCGGCGGCGGTGCGCACTCGATCATCGAGAATCGGACCACACATGAATCGCGCCCAAAGGGTCATCGCTTCGGTCGTGCCGGGCGTGAGCTTGGCGAAGCCCCACATCTCGAAGGCGTGCGCGATTCGGGCCTTGTCGTTCGCCTTAAGCGCCCGATAAAGCTCGACCACGCCGAAGCACGAATCGCGGCGGAAAGATGCGCACGCAGCCGTAGTCGAACAGATTGACGCCATCGACGCCGCGCTTCTCCCCGTCCCCCGACGCCGCGACCGTATAATTGCCGAGATGGGGATCGCCGTGAATGACGCCGTAGCGGAGGAACGGGCGCCACCACGCCTCGAACAGGCCGACGGCGATGGCGTCGCGCGCTTCCTGTGGCGCAGTCTCGAACGCGACCAGCGGTTCTCCGTCGAGCCATTGCATCGTGAGGAGTCGCCGCGTCGACAGGCTGTCCTCGACCCGCGGCACGCGCACGAACGGCCGGTCGGCGAGCATCACGCGATAGAGCCGAGCGACCTTGGCCTCTCGCTGGTAGTCGAGTTCTTCGCGCACTCGCTCCCGGATCTCGCGCGCCATCTCACGGGTGTCGATTGCGGCGCTGGCGCGCCGATGCAGCGAGAACAAAAGGTCGAGATTGGAGAGGTCCGTCTCCACCGCCGAGGCCATGTCCGGATATTGCAGCTTGCACGCCAGCCCCTTGCCGTTGAGGCTTACGGCTCGGTGCACCTGGCCGAGCGATGCGGCGGCCGCAGGCTTGAAGTCGAACTCGGCGAAAAGCTCGCGCCAGTCTGGCCCTAGCTCGGCCCGCATGCGGCGCCGCACGAACGAGGCTCCCATCGGCGGCGCCTGCGACTGGAGCTTTGCCAGTTCGGCGGCGAAATCCGCGGGCACCGCGTCGGGGATGGTCGTCAGCATCTGCGCGACCTTCATCAACGGGCCCTTCATCGAGCCCAGCGCGGAAGCGAGCGCCTTGGCGTCTGTCTCGCGCCTGCCCCCGCGCAGCCGGTTGACCCCGACCCGGGCGGCGAGCGCGCCGGCGTTGACGCCGAGCCGGGCGTAGCGAGTGGCCCGCGCGCTCAGCCGATTGGCTTCGTTGTCCTGATCCAAACGCAAAATTCCCGCGGAGAAGCGTCAGCAAAGATGAAATATAGGCGACGCATCGATCAATTTCAGCCGCGAGGACGAAAGCGCCTCGAAATCGCAATTTTTCCCAAGAGCCGCGCGCCCGCCTCCACTATGCATGAGGCAATCACGGGCACTATCCCTCGACACGAGGCGGCGGAAACATGGAGGATGAGATGATCTTGCGCTTGTGGCGCGGCTGGACGACGCCGGAGAACGCCGACCGCTATGAAGAGCTTATCAGGGCGACGATCTTCCCCGGCATTCTCGCAAGGACCATCGCCGGACTGGAGAGCCTCGAACTCTACCGCCGGCCGATCGAACCCGAAGTAGAGTTCATGACGCTGATGCGATTCGCGTCATCGGACAGCGTGAAAGCCTTCGCCGGTTCCGACTGGGAGGCGTCGGTCGTGCCGACGGCTGCGCGTGCCGTGCTTGCCCGGTTCGACGAGAAGGCGACGCACTATGAGCAGCGCCTCGCCTAGTAAACGCTGGTGTGAAGGTTCCCGCGAGCAGGGAGGGCAAGCCTCAGCGCCGACGATGATAGGTGAGCGCCCTTGCGAGACAGGCTGAAAGCGGAGCCTGGGGCAATGGTTCACCGGCGTCTAAAAGAATGGCCCGGTTCTTCTCATAGGCGAATACGCCAGGAAACTGACTGCGGAAATCGTCCGCCAGCGTCGTTCGACAGTTGAAAAGCACCGCGCACTCGTGCTCCGAAGGCCGCGACCAGCCCAGCCGAATGGTGCTTCCGCTGCCGGTCGCCTCCGTCAGATAGGCCGGTTCGCCCCATTTCAGCGTTTCCGTCAGGGGGCCGACGCCCTCCAGGCCGGCGGCGGCCTCAAAGATGAGTTCCCGCACCTCCAGAAGCCGCGCCCGAACGCGCTCAGGGAATACGGAGAAAACTGCGGCCACATCGGCCGGCATCGGGCGCGATCTTTTATTCCTCATGGCGTCTTCAGCGGCAAATGATTCGCTTGAGCCGGTCGGCGGCGGCGAGCGTCACCGCGTCCTCCACGCAGTGCGCCGCACCTTGCGCGAGGAACGGCAGCATTCGCGAACGTTAGGTTTCAACCGCCAATTTACCCCCTGTGGCCCTAGGGCCGCCACTGTCTTAGGAGAGGGTCTCCAAGCCAACCTTCCCGGAGCCTGAAATGACCACCCATCAGCGCAATTTCCCCTCGATCGACCCGGCGAAGCTCGAGAGGCTGGCCGAGACGGCGGTCAAGGTAGGCCTCAGGCTTCAACCGGGGCAGGACCTTTTTTTGACCGCGCCGGTGTCGGCGCTGCCACTGGCGCGGCGGATCGTGGCCGAGGCTTACAAGGCGGGCGCGGGCCTGGTGACGCCGATCCTCTCCGACGAAGAAATCACGCTTTCGCGATATCGCTTCGCGCCGGACGCAAGCTTCGACCGCGCTCCAGGCTGGCTCTATGAAGGCGTCGGCAAGGCTTTCGCCGCCAATACGGCGCGGCTCGCCATTGTCGGCGACGATCCGATGCTCCTGTCGCAGGAGGACCCGGCCAAAGTCGCCCGCGCCAACAAGGCCAATTCGATCGCCTATCAGCCGGCGCTCGAGAAGATCACCGGCTTTGACATCAACTGGAACATCGTCGCCTATCCGACCGTCTCGTGGGCGAAGAGGGTCTTTCCCGGCGACGAGGACGAAGTCGCCACCGGCAAGCTGGCGGAGGCGATCTTCTCCGCCTCCCGCGTCGACAATGACGATCCGGTTTCGGCGTGGAATGCGCATAACGCCGCTCTGAGCCAACGCACGGAATGGCTGAACGCCCAAAAATTTCATGCTCTCTATTATTCAGGGCCAGGCACGGATCTTACCATCGGGCTCGCTGACGGCCACGACTGGCAGGGCGGTGCCGCGACGGCGAAGAACGGCGTCACCTGTAACCCGAACATTCCGACTGAAGAGGTTTTCACCACGCCGCATGTGCGCCGGGTCGACGGCCATGTCGCGAGCACCAAGCCGCTTTCCTATCAAGGCACGCTCATCGACAACATCGCTGTCCGCTTTGAAGGGGGACGCATCGTCGAAGCGAAGGCTGAGCGCGGCGAGGATGTCTTGAACAAAGTGCTCGACAGCGACGAGGGCGCGCGCCGCCTCGGCGAGGTCGCGCTGGTGCCCCATTCCTCGCCGATCTCGAAGAGCGGTCTCTTGTTCTTCAATACGCTGTTCGACGAGAACGCCGCCTGCCACATCGCGCTTGGGCAATGCTACGCGAAATGCTTCGTCGACGGCGCGAAGCTTAGCCCCGAGGAGATCGCGGAGCGGGGCGGCAACAAGAGCATGATCCATATCGACTGGATGATTGGATCGGACAGGATCGACATCGACGGCCTCGATGCGAACGGCGGCCGCACGCCGGTGTTCCGCAAGGGCGAATGGGCGTAACGTTCAGCAGGCGGCCTGCCCCGGCTTCCCCTTCGGCTAAGACTGGGCGGCGAGAGTGTTGACGCGAGGGGCCGACCTCCCTCTTGCCTATTGTAGCCTTTTTCCGCCTTCGGTGACGTCATTCAAAAAGGCGCCGGTTTCGCGGTTGAGAAACTCAACGTCCTCCGGAAAAAATCCGCCGGCTGATGCGTGGCCCCTCACTGTGCCTGGGCTGATCGTGACGACCTTGACGTTTGCGATATTCTTCGCCGCTTCCTTTGGCTCGAAATCCGGATTGAGCAGATCCTTCGTGCCGGTAAGGATCAAGGTTTTCGCTTTGATCGCGGCCAAAGCCTTGGCGGTGTCGCCATTGAACCCAGGCGTGCCGCCGACGTCGTGCCGCTCATAAGCCCAGCCCTGGTAAATCCAGTCATTGGCGTCGAACGCCTTCATCATGGCGTTCTCCTGTTCGGTCAACCAAGGCAGGACGTCAGTTGGGTTCTTGAACTGGGCCGAATACATTTCCGGGGTGCGCGCAGCCAAAAGATTGACGATATCGCGCCACAGCCGCACGCCCTTCTCAGGCGGCGCATCGTAATTGCCATCTCTCCACGCCGGATCCTCCATGATCGCCTTACGCGAGGCTTCGACCACCGCCACGCCCCAGGTCGGCGTTTTGGCAAGCGGCACGATGGCGATGAGAGCATCCATATAATCGGGGTGGCTCACTCCCCATTGCAAGGTTTGCATGCCCCCCATCGAGGGGCCGATGACCGCCACGGCATGGTCGATGCCGAATTTCTCTTTCAGCAGCCGATATTGCGATTCAATCATGTCTCGGATGACGAAGTGCGGAAACTGCATGCGCGGTTGAACCTTTGAATTGCTCGGCGAAGTCGAGAGCCCATTGCCGATCGCGTCGGTGCAGATGATGAAATACTTTTCGGGGTCGAGCGCCTTGCCGGGGCCGATCATGAAATCGAGCCGGTGATGGTTGCCGCCGAGCGCCGTCACCATCAGAATGGCATTTGACTTCTTGGCGTTGAGCGTTCCGAAAGTGACATAGGAGATCGAGAAATCCTTGATCGTTTCGCCGCTCTCCAGCTTAAGATCGCCTTCGTTGTAGAGCTGCGCGGGCGCTTGCAGAATTTGCGCAGCGGCAGGCGACGACAACAGCAGAGCGGCCGCGACAAGACGTGCGATGCGATTCATTGGGTTCTTCCTCCCGAAGGTCAATCATACCCAATCGCCGTCGCGTCGTCTGTCGCCGTGTGCCTGATAAGAGGCGCAGCGCCCTATCAGAAAAGCTGAGACCTACAGCTTCGGCGGCAGCACGGTTACGCCGTAGCGCGCATAAATCGCGGTGATCGTTCCGTCCTTGGTCAACCGCACCATCGCCGCGTCGATCGCTTCCTTAAGGGTAGCGTCAGGCCGCCGCATTCCCACGGCTACGTTCCACGACAGCGCTGGCGCCGTCTCGTCGGGCGGCAACACCACCACCTCGTGCCCAGGATGGCGCTTGTTGTAATATTCGGCCGAGGTCGCGGTAACCGCTGCGGCGTCGACCTCATGCGCCCCGATCGCATCCAGCATGTCCTCTTCAAAACCGAAGATGGAGATGCGGACGTGCCGCTGATCGAGCGTCATGGCGGCGATCGATCCGACCTGTACGCCTACCTTGGTCGTGCCATCCAGGCTCGCGAAGGAGCTGATTCGGCTGTTCTGCGGCACCGCCAACGATACCCCGGAGCGGTAGTAGGGCTGGGAAAGTTTGAGTCTCGATTCCTCCTGCGCCTCAGGGTCCGCGATGACATCAAGCATGATGTCGCAATCCGCGCGGGAGATCTGGACCGCCGTCAGGATCCAATCAGGCGTCAGCGACACTCCAAGCTCGCGCGCCAGCGCCCGTCCCAGCTCGATCTGAAATCCCGGCGGCTCCGCCGTCTTGCTTGCGAAAGGCAGCGAGTTCGGATGCGCGCAAAGCCCGATCGCGCCACGCTCCTTGATCTCGGCGAGCGTGCGTGCATGGACAGCGAAGGCAAGGCAGCACAGGGCGAGAACCGGGAAGACGCGCTTCATCGCAAGATTACTCCTCAGTCCGGCTTCAGATTGCGGATATAGGCGATGATCTGATCGATGTCCGCGTCGGAAAAGGTGCTGCCGAACGCCGGCATTGCGCCTTCCTTGCCGTTTTTGATGCGGTTGCGGATAAAGTCGTCGCTGCGAGCGGTGTTCATCAGCTGTGGCCCTTTGCCTGCGACCCGGCCGCTATCCGTGTGGCACCAGCCGCAAGTGGTGGCGAACAGCTGCGGGACATCCAGTTTGGAGGCGGGCGCTGCAGCGGATGGCGGCGCTGTTTGCTGCGCCAGCGCCAAATCAGGCGCGAGAGCCATAAGCGCTCCCGCAAACAGCGGAAGCCATGCGCGGTTGCTCAAGGGGGATAAACTCCGGCTCGGGCGTGAAAAAAGTAGGGGGCGGGCGCCGGTGGGCTCCGCCCCTTTCTTATTTGCTTACTTCAGGCTGTACACCACGAGCAAGCCCTCATCGCGCGGCATGCTCTTGAAAGGCTCGCCAAACAACTTCCCGTAGCCATCGCTGACTAGGCTGCCAAAGCCCACAGTGACGGCGACGTACTGCTTGCCGCCCGCGGAGTAGCTGATGATGCCGCCGACATGACCGAGCCCGTCCGAGTGGTTCCACAACTCGGCGCCGGTTTCCGCGTTGTAAGCATGCACCACGCCGCGCGCGTCCGGCAGAAACACGAGATTGCCGCCAGTGGATAGCACGCTCGATAGCGGCGGCTCTGGAAAGCGCACCTCCCACTTCTTTTCGCCGGTGATCGGATCACGCGCATCCAGATGGCCGTAGATATCACCATCGGGAGGCGGAACCTCGTGGAAGTTGGCGCCGATATTGAGCTGCACCACCGGCTCTGTCACGGGCGTGGTCTTCACCACCTCGAGCGCTATGCACCACTCATTGCCCACCTTGTAATAAAGTCCGGTCTTCGGGCTGTAGCTGCCGGAATTCCAGCTCACGCCGCCGTCGATCGCTGGGCACAGCGGTTCGGCGGCCTTCCCGGCCGTGAAGTCGCGTCGGCCGATCAGCTCGCCGGTCTTCGGATCAATACGCCTTGACGAAATTATAGTTCTTAATGAGCGGCCAGACGTTCTGCACCTTCAAATCGCGATCATAGACGAAGATGAAGCCGCCCTTGTTCGGATGCACGATGTAGTGTTTGCCATCGCGGTCAATTTTCACAAACTCGCCAATCGCGCTGTCGAAGTCCCAGGCGTCGTGCGGCAGCTCCTGATGGTAGGATTTCAACTCACCCGTATCGATGTCGAGGGCGAGCACCGAGCGTGGTGTAGAGGTTGTCTCCGGGCCGCGGGCCTTCGGTTTTCCATTTGTCGCCAGACCAGTCGTACAGAGGCGCCGGGTTTGCTGTGCCCCAATACACGATGTTGGTCTCTGGTTCGAACGTGCCCGGCATCCAGCCGCCGCCGCCGCCGGTGCGCCAGGAATCGTTGCCATAGCTGTTCTTGGACTCGTCAGTCGCCACCCACGGTATTGAACTTCCACTTCACCTTGCCGGTCGCGGCGTCGACGCCATAGATCGGGCCTTGGCCGGGCCATTCGCCGCCCTGGCTGCCGATGACCACCGTGCCCTTGGCGTAGAGCGGCGCGCCGGTGAACCCGACCGTCAGCTTCTGGGAATCCTGCAGCTTGGTGTCCCAGGCCACCTTGCCCGTTTTCATATCGAGCGCGATCAACCGGCCATCGACGGTGCCGACATAAAGCCGTCCCGTCGCCAATTGCGGCCCCGCGGTTGTATGGCGAATGCGTCTGTCGCGCGACCAGCGCGTCGTCGAGTTCCGGCGTGTAAGACCAGAGCTGCTTGCCAGTTGCGCCGTCAAGCGCGAACACCCGGCTATACGATCCAGTGTAATACAGCACGCCGTCAGCGACGAGCGGCATGGACTGCAAGCCGCGGGTCGAATGCCCCGGAACAGCTATCCAGGCGACTTCGAGATCCTTGACGTTGTTGGCGTTGATCTGATCGAGCGGGCTATAGTTCCACCCGTTATAGGACTGGTGATACGTCAGCCAGTCATTGGGGTCTGCCGCCTGCGATGCGCGCGGTGTCGACCGGCTGCGCAAGCGCTGGCGCTGCTGACAGCAACGTCGCGACGGCGACGGTCATAGTTAGAATCTTGGCGTGTCCTCTCATGGAAGCGTCTCCTCGTCCCCCCGTTGAAAATTCTCCCGGACCTGAGGGATGGAGCCCGGGAAATTATTTGCTGCTGAGGTCACTTTGGCGGGCGACTATTTTATCGGCGGAACGGTTATGTCAAGGCGAATATCCCGTGCTGCGCTTAGATATTCCCGTGTGCGATGGGACAATCTCCCTCGTCGGCGCGACTTCAAATCGGGCGCTCGAACGGCGACCGGCCGCCGCGGGCATGGCCGAGGTGGCGTACCCGCTCGGCGACACGGAGATGAAAGCGCTGGCCCACTACGTGTCGCGGCTGCACTGAGGCGCGCGGGGACCGCGGGCCGCCGGACCGGACCAGCGCCGCGCGCACGAAACTCAGTGGCGCGCGCGAAACCTAAACTCGCCGTGTTCGTATCCTATTGAGGCCGCAGACCTGTCACATTGAGGTCAGACCCGTCTCGTATCCTCGTGAATCAAACGAACATCTTTGGAGACATGTCCATGCTCGGCTCGCCGAACCTCTACCGAGGCGACGCGCCGCTGGCGATGCGGCTTAAGATTGACGACCTTCACGCTCAGCTTGCGCCGCTCGACCGCTATGGCGTTGGCGGCTATGAGCTTCGCCATGACCGACGGGGTTCGCGCGCTCATGCGCGGCTTCGGAGCGCGCTGCGCGGCGCGTTTTGCTCCGGCGCGGAGGCCGCCGCATTGCGAGGCCGTCTGAGCGGGCGTGACCTCGTCCATATCAGATTGAGGCGGTCCGCCGTCATTTTGTCGGTCGCGTTCGAGCGCCCCATCCGATAGCGTCCGCCCGACTGGAAGCCCGCTTCCAGATTAGCGCGAGGGAGCACAACTCATGCCGACAGTCACCACCAAGGACGGGCTCGAGATTTTCTACAAGGATTGGGGCCAGCGGCCAACCGATCGTGTTCAGTCATGGCTGGCCGCTGTCGGCGGACGATTGGGACGCCCAGATGCTGTTCTTCCTAGGCCACGGCTATCGCGTCATCGCCCATGACCGGCGCGGCCATGGCCGGTCGAGCCAGACGGGCGACGGACATGACATCGATCATTACGCCGACGACCTGGCCGCGGTGACCGAGCGTCTCGATCTGAAAGACGCGATCCATATCGGGCATTCGACCGGCGGCGGCGAAGTGGTGCGCTATTTGGCGCGGCGCGGCGAACAGGGAGTGGTGAAAGCGGCGATCATCAGCGCAGTGCCGCCGCTGATGGTGAAAACTGACGCGAACCCCAAGGGCCTGCCGAAGAGCGTTTTCGACGACCTGCAGACGCAGCTCGCCGCCAACCGGTCCAAGTTCTACTACGACGTGCCCGCTGGGCCTTTCTACGGCTTCAACCGGCCGGGCGTGAAAACGATCGAGCCCGCGGTTTGGAACTGGTGGCGCCAGGGCATGATGGGCGGCGCCAAGGCGCACTACGACGGCATCGTCGCCTTCTCCCAGACCGACTTCACCGAGGATCTGAAGAAGATCAATGTGCCGGTGCTGGTCATGCACAGCGAGGACGACCAGATCGTGCCCTATGTCGCCGCCGGTCCGCTATCGGCGAAGCTGCTCAAGCATGGAACGCTCAAGACCTACAAGGACTTTCCGCACGGCATGCCCACCACCCACGCCGAGATGATCAACGCGGACCTTCTCGCGTTCATCAAGAGCTAGGGCAAGCTCCGCCAATGTTGACCCGTCATCGCGAGGAGCGAAGCGACGCAGCGATCCAGGAGAACGTCAGCGCCCTTCGGCCTCTGGATTGCTTCGCTTCGCTCGCAATGACGATCGCGGTTCGACCCAAATGCAAGTTTGCGATAGGGCCCGCGTCAGCCGACCCGCTCGATCAGCGCCATCGCGGCGGCAGGGTTCCGCTCCTTGTGGCCGCTGATGACATAGAGAAAAACCTCGCGGCCCGCGCCGTCGGATTTCGGCGCCGGCGCGACGGTCGCGAGATCTTTGGGAGAGCCGCCGGCGGCCCAGGTTTTCGCGCGGTTCGCCCATTGATCGAGCGCGGCGGCGGAATATCCGTGCTCTTCGGTTTCGGTCGTTCCCATGATGCGCGCATAGACGAACGGCGCGGTCACGTCGGCGATCTGCGGATAGTCGGAATCGCCCGCCATCACCACCGCGACCTCATGCTCGCGCGCAAGCGCGATGAAGTCCGGGATGTCTTGAAACTCTCGTGGCGAACCTCGACGGCGTGGCGGATGGCGAGGCCATCGACCGATTTGGGCAGCAGCTTCAGGAACGCGGCGAAATCCTCGGCGTCGAAGCGCTTGGTGGTCGCGAACTGCCAGTTGATCGGTCCGAGCTTGGCCTTGAGCCCCGTCACGCCGGTCTTGAAGAAGCGCTCGATCGAACTCGCCGGCCTCGGCGAGAACGCGGCGGTTGGTGGCGAAGCGGGGTCCCTTGACCGAGAAGATGAAATCGTCCGGCGTCTCGTCATGCCACTTCATGAAGCTCGCCGGCTTCTGCGAGCCGTAATAGGTGCCGTTGATCTCGATCGAGGTCAGTTTCGAGCCCGCATATTCGAGCTCGCGCGCCTGCGGCAGACCCTTGGGAAAGAACGCGCCGCGCCACGGCTCGTACGTCCAGCCGCCGACGCCGATCCTGATTTTTCCTGCGGCGTTTCCCTTTGCAGCCACGTCCGAGCCTCTTACTCTGCGCGCGACCGCGACCGTGCGTCCGCCGGTCAGTTCGACGAGGTCCGCCGGCGTCAAGCGAAAGACCGCGTTGGGCGTGCCGGCGGCAGCCCAGATTTCGGCGAAACTGCAGCAGCGATTCCTCGATGAGAACGATCGGCTTGGTCTTATGGCCGACCGGCGGCACGCCGCCGATGGCGAAGCCCGTCGCCTCGCGCACAAAATCGGCGTCGGCGCGCGCGATCGGCTCGCCAACCGCCGCGGCGGCCTTCTTCTCATCGACGCGATCGACGCCCGAGGCGATGATCAGCACCGCGCGCCCGCTTGTCCCGCCGCGGAAGATCAGCGACTTGGCGATCTGCGCGACCTCGCAGCCGATCGCCGCTGCGGCGTCGGCGGCGGTGCGCGTGCTGGCGTCGAACTCGAGAACCTCGAACCGGTCGCCGAGCACCGCCTGAACCTTGAGCGCGGAGGCGCTTTCAGCGGGTTTCACCGCGGCAATCCGACCCGCTGCTGCGCATGTCTACCGGTCATCGGCCTCCTCGCGGTCGGAACTTGGAACCCGGAGACGGTTGGCGGATCTGTCGGCCTTGGCTCCCGCACGACAACGAACGCGCGCTCGCCGGAGACGCGAATGTCAACCTGATCGCCCTCCTTGAGCCCCAACGCCTTCACCACGGCGAGGGGAAGGCGGATGGCGAGACTGTTGCCCCATTTCGTGACCTTCATCAGGCTCTCCTAAAAGACAGGCGTTTCGATCAGCATTGTCCAGCGCGGCGCAACGGGTCGAATTGTGGTTGTCGTCGCGAGCGTAAGCGAAGCGATCCGGGGAACATAGGGCTCCCCGTGTTCCCGTGGATTGCTTCGTCGCCCGTCGCAAGACATCGCGTTTCAGCGGTCCTATCAGTCTCTGCCGTCACGCTTCGGCGTGCGAGCGCGCTTCGTATTCGCGAAGGTCCTTCTTCGAGATCTTGCCGACCGGCGTCTTGGGCAGTTCGTCGCGGATCTCCATGGCGCCGATCATCTCATGTTTGCCGAGCCGTTCCTTCAGGAACGCCTTCATTTCCTCGAGCGTGAGCGGCTGCGCGCCGGCCTTCAGCTTGACGAAGGCCTTCGGGGTCTCGCCGCGATAGTCGTCCGGAATTCCGATGACGCTCACTTCCTCGACCGACGGGTGCTGGTAGATGGCCTCCTCGATGTTGCGCGGATAGACGTTGAACCCGCCGCACAGCAGCATGTCCTTGGTCCGGTCGACGATATAGACGAAGCCGTCCTCGTCCATGTAGCCGACGTCGCCGGTGCGGAAGAACCCGTCCGCGGTCATCGAGTTCGCCGTCGCTTCCGGCTTCTTCCAGTAGCCCTTCATGACGTTCGGACCTTTGACACAGATTTCGCCGCGCTCGCCCAGCCGAACGTCGCGCGCCGGATCGGCGACGTCGATGAACTTCATCTCCGTGCCGGGATAGGGAACGCCGCACGACCCGAGCTTCCTCGGCCCTTCCCGCGGCGTGAAGGTTCCGAGCGGCGCGGTCTCAGTCATGCCCCAGCCCTCGGTCAATCTGCAGCCGATGACGCTCTCGAACCGCTCCTGCACCGCAACCGGAAGCGGCGCGCCGCCGGAGGCGCAGTATCGCAACGACGAAAAATCCATGGTCTCGACGCCAGGCACGCTGAGAATCGCGACATGCATCGTCGGCACGCCCATATAGATCGTGATCTTCTTTTCGACGATGTCCTTGACGGCGGCTGCGGGGTCGAAGCGCGGATGAAGAACGAGCTCCGCCCCCATTTTGAAGCCGAGCAGCATGACCACGGTGAGCGAGTAGATGTGAAAGAGCGGCAGGATGCACAAGACCCGCTCTTCGCCGGCGCGCCAACCGTCCTCGCTGCGCGTCCCCACTTCACTATAGAGCGAGCAGGCCGCGGTCAGATTGGCGTGCGTCAGCATGGCGCCTTTGGGCGAACCAGTGGTGCCGCCGGTATATTGGATGACGGCCAGTTCGTCGGCGAGCGCGCCGAGCGGACGGGCCTGATAGCGGCCGTCGTTGTCGATGAGATCGTGAAACGCGATATGGCGGTCGTCGAGCGTGACTTGCGCCAGCATTCCGCCCGCCTTCATGTGCGCCTTGACCAGCCCGGGCGCGGGCGCCATCTCCGCGAATTCGCCGACAACCAGTGTCTTGAGCCGCGTCGAGGCCAGCAGTTTCTCGGCTTGCGGATAGAGCGAGGCGAGGTCGAGCGTGACGAGGAGGTCGGTCTCGCTGTCGTTGACCTTCAATTGGAGGGTGGGCAGCGCGTCGAGTGGCGAGTAGTTGACGACCACGCCGCCCGCCTTGAGCACGCCAAAGAACGCAATGACGTAATGGGGCGTGTTGGGCAGGAAGAGCCCGACATGCACGCCGGGCCCAACGCCGAGTTTCCGGAAGCCGGCCGCCGCGCGGTTGGCGAGCGCGTCGAGCTCAGCATAGGTTGTGCGCTTATTCATGAAATCGAGCGCCGGCTGTGGACCAAATCGCTCGGCGGCGTTCTCCAGCACGCGCTGCACGGACGAGAGTTCGAGCGGCGCGTCCCAGCGCACATTCGGCGGATAGGACTTCACCCACGGCTGAATGGTCATCGCCTGTCCTTGCGCTCCCTCGATGCTTCCCTTTGTCCGGCGGGCCGGCCGGCGGCTTGAGCCTCAGTTGGCGCGTTCTCGGCGAACCGTCAAGCGCCGGCGCTCTCCCGCAGGGAACGGCCGTCGTTGCGCGCCGGGGCTTGGCGTTGCAGGATGGGGCGAGGCCCTCACTCCAACCCTCTCCCCATAGCCCCTCGAGAGACGGGCGTCCTCTCGGACGCCCTTTGGGGAGAGGGGGCGCGACGGCGCCGAGAACCCTTCTCCCCCGAGAGAAGGTGGCGCCGAAGCCGCCGGATGAGGCGTGGGGCGCGGTGAGCGCGAGGAGGCGGTGATGGTGGATCGAAGCGAGCGCCCTGTCTGCGCGGTGGTCGGCGTCGGCCCCGGCAACGGCGAAGTCCATCGCGCGCCGTTTCGCCGCGGACGGCTACGCCATTGCGCTGATGGCGCGGCGCACGGAGCTCACCGCCAAGCTCGCCGCGGAACTCCCGGGCGCCAAGTATTACGCGTGCGACGTCGCCGAGGCGGCCTCGGTCGAGGCGGCATTCGCCGCCGTGCGTTCCGATCTCGGCGACGTGGACGCGTTGATTTACAACGCCGGCTCGGGCGTCTGGGGCCATGTCGAGGAGGTCAAGGCGGAGGATCTCGAGCGCTCCTGGCGTGTGAACACGCTCGGCCTCTTCCTTGCCGCCCAGCAGGCGATTCCCGCCATGCGCCGAAAGGGGCAGGGGGCGATCATCGTGATCGGCGCGACTGCCTCGCGGCGCGGCGCCGCCGGCGCGGCGGCGTTCGCGCAAAGCAAGATGGCGCAGCGCGCGCTCGCCGAATCGATGGCCCGCCATCTCTGGCCGGCGGGTATCCATGTCGCGCTCGTCGTCGTCGACGGCGTGGTCGGCGGGCCGGTGACGCGCTCGCGATTTACCGATCGTCCCGACGATTTTTTTATCGATCCGGCTGGCGTCGCGGCGATTGCCGCCGACCTAGTCAAACAGGATCGCTCCGCCTGGAGTTTCGAAGTCGAAGCGCGTCCGTTCAAGGAGAAGTGGTGACGCGTATCAAATCGATCCCATGAGTTCCACATGTTATCTCGCGACAAGCGCAGCCTCCGCTGGCGGCCTCCAAACAGGCCAATCTAACTAGCGAGCAGCGTAAATATACCTGGAACAAGCACCTCCACATCTCTGTTGGATAACATGCTGAGATGAACCCTGTTATTTACCGATTGGGCATGCGGGAGGAGAGGCCAGGTGTAAAGTGATAACGTTGGTTTTTGAGGGATACGGCGCATTCTGTCTTTTGTCGTTGATCGCATTCCTCTTTTTGGCCGCGGTGGCTAAATTGAGGCCCGACTTGGACGAGCCAGACTTTCACGAGGAAGAACTCGATAGGGGCGCGCTTGAGAAGCTCGCGGGCTCTGCGCAGTTCGTCAACGCTCTCCCAGCCGAGGGCCTCATCGTCGAGAGATTGTCCCGATCGGCGCCGCCCCGCGCGGTCAAGCTGAGCAAGCGTCTGATTAAGCGTCTGATTCGAAGGCGGCCGTTCCTGATCCGTCCCGGCAAGCCTCGCAGATTTAATCACGCGGCATGATCGACGGTCGCGCAGCTCGCTTCGGTCTGATCGGATCCTCGGCGGCTTTTTGAGCGAGCAGGTTTGCGGCTGCCGACCTCGTCAAGCAGAACCGTGTCCGGTGGAGTTTCGAGGTCGAAGCCGACCGATCACGGAGAAGTGGTGAACGCTCTAATGAGTGCGCTCACGCCTCCGCGCTGAGCCCGAACACCGCGAAAAGCTCGGCCGGATCGCTCCAGATCCTGTCCACTCGCCAGCCGCACCGCTGCGCGGCATGCGTCAAGGCGGCGACGTCAAATTTCCGGCACGTCTCCGTATGGATGGTTTCGCCTTGCGCAAATGCGAAGGCGGAGCCAGCCACCGAGACACGCTGAGGCTTGCGACTGACGATGTGCATCTCGATTGCGGACTCACGCTCGTTCCAGCGGGCCTCGTGTGCGAACTGGTCGATGGCGAAATCGCCCTCGAGTTCGCGATTGATGCGGGTCAGGAGATTGAGATTGAACTCTGCGGTGACGCCTCGCTTGTCATCGTAGGCGGCGATCAAAGTCTCGACGTCCTTGCGCAGGTCGACTCCGATGATCGCCTTGCCGCCGTGTCCGACATGCTCGCGCATCTGGCGAAGCAGGGCCGCGGTCTCCGACCCACCGAGATTGCCGAGCGTCGAGCCGGGGAAAAACGCGGCGCGCGGGGAAGCGGGAACATCGGCGGGAATGTCAAAGTCGACCGTGAAATCGGCGATGATCGGCCGCGTCGGCAGTTGCGGGAACCGGTTGCGAATGCGCTCTACGGTCTGCGCTAGAAAATCCGCCGCGATATCGATCGGCGCGTACATCCGCGGGGCATGAAGAGCGCCGATGAGGATTTCGGACTTGATCGCCGCTCCGGCGCCGTATTCGAGCAACACGACGCATTCGCCACAGAGAGCCGCCATCTCCTCGGCGTGGCGCCGAAGAATCGCAGTCTCGGTCCGGGTCAAATAATATTCATCGAGCCGCGTGATTTCCTCGAACAGCTCCGAGCCGCGCTGGTCGTAAAGCCAGCGGCTGGGGAGCGTCTTCTGTCGGTGCGATAGCCCAGCGAGCACATCGGCTCGCAACGCTTCGTGCTGGCTGAGTTTCGATTCGACGAGATCGAGCATCTCAAGCGTCTCCCGCTAGCCGCAGCCCCGAGAACTGCCATCTTGCGTCGGGCGGAAAGAAATTGCGGTAGCTCGGTCGCATGTGATCGGCCGGGGTCGCGCACGAGCCGCCGCGCAACACGAACTGTCCGGACATGAACTTGCCGTTGTATTCGCCGACCGCGCCTTCCGCCGGATGAAATCGCGGGTAGGGCGAAAAGGCGCTGCGCGTCCACTCCCACACATCGCCATAGATCTGACGCAGGCCCGTTTGCCCGGCTTGGGCCGCGGCGGGACGCAGGCGCCCCGACTCGACGAAGTTCCCGTGAAGCGGCTCGCCAAGCGCCGCATGCTCCCACTCGAACTCGGTGGGCAACCTTCGGCCTGCCCAGGTCGCGAACGCGTCGGCCTCGTAGTAGCTCACATGGGTGACCGGCGCGTCGGGATCGACAGGCTGCGCTCCGCGCAGTGTCATCGACCAGTAGCCGTCGTCGCGCTCGTCCCAGTAAAGCGGCGCGGTCCAGCCTTCCGACAGCACCGTCGCCCATCCCGCCGATAGCCAGAGCAGGGGAGTCCGGTAGCCGCCGTCGGCGATGAACGCCATCCATTCCGCATTGGTGACGAGGCGGTTCGCGAGTTCGTAGGGCTCGAGCAGCACGCGATGGCGCGGCCCCTCGCAATCGAAGGCGAAGCCTGCGCCGTTGTGTCCGACCTCCACCACGCCGCCATCGAACTTCCGGTAGGAAGGCGGCGCACTGTCGGTCTCGCCGACCGCAATCGGGCCAGGATCCTTGTAGGCCGGACGCACAGGGTTCTGCGCAAACAAGTGCAAGATGTCGGTGAGCAGAAGCTCCTGATGCTGCTGCTCGTGGTTGCAGCCGAGTTCGACTAGCTCGGCGACGGCAGGCGCGAGATCATCCTGCATCAGCGACGCCATCGCGCCGTCGACATGGTCGCGGTACACAATGACCGTCTCGAGCGGCGGACGGGTGATCATGCCGCGTCGGGGACGGGGCTGACGAGCGCCAATGCTCTCGTAATAGGAGTTGAACAGGAAATTGAACTGCGGATCGAACGCGCGGTAGCCGCGAAGATTCGGTTCGAGAATCATTTTCTCGAAGAACCACGTCGCATGCGCGAGATGCCATTTTGCCGGGCTTGCGTCGGGCATCGACTGCACGGTCGCGTCCGCGTCGGACAAGGGCGCGCCGAGCCGCGTGCTCGCTTCGCGAACCGATCGATAGAGCGTGCTGAGGTCGGGATTTCGTTCCGGGGCGCCATGGGGCTTCGAGACACGCATGCGATTCTCGTCCTTTTTTAAGGGGCGCCGTCTGCACGCCGGAGCGCCGCATATGGGAAGCTGGTGGAGGTTAACGAGGGGCGGGACACGAATAATTATTATTCCCTTTGCGAATGAGCGGCTCATCGACATCGTCGCCCGATTCCAGCCCCTAGCGCACCACAATGGCGACACCACCGACCGTCGGCGACTTTCCACAATCTCCCCTTGCCGTTGGCATGATCGGCGCGCAACACTCAGCCCGACATAACCAGCGAGCCTGGCCATGGTTCCCCCGCTGGCCGAACTCGGGCCGGAATGCGCGATCGCTTCACGTCGTTCCAATCGTCCGGAGTGCGGCGCCCGTTCTCTCAGGACTTATCCAGAGATCAAATCGACCTAGCCGGGACGGATGGCGCGGCCACAGGAACGTTCGAGCTTACGGGCGTCGCGGCGACGTCCCCGGTTGGGGCGCGCTCCATTCGGTGGGGCGCGCTCCACTCGCTGGCGCCACAGGCGGGTCTACTGCCTGGAAATCGCTGTCCCGCGCCCACGCAGCAAGTACTTTTGTATCTTGCCTGTCGCGGTCTTCGGCAGATCGTTGACGAACGAAACCCAGCTCGGCGCTTTGAAGTGGGCAAGATTGTCACGCGCGAATTGGACGATTTCTGCTTCCGTGGCGGTTTTGCCGGGGCGGAGCACCACAAACGCATGCGCCGCTTCGCCCCATTTAGGGTGCGGCATGCCTACGACCGAGACCTCCTGCACCGCGTCGTGGCGAAGCAGCACGCTCTCGACCTCCACCGATGAGATGTTCTCCCCGCCGCTGATGATGACATCCTTGAACCGGTCGCGGATCTCGACATATCCGTCGGAATGTACCACGGCCGCGTCGCCGGTATGAAACCATCCGTCGACGATCGCCTTGTCCGTTTCGACGGCGTCGTTGAAATAACCCTTCATCACGACGTTCCCGCGAACGCAGATTTCCCCTAGCGTCCGCCCGTCGCTGGGCACTTCCTGACCGGACGCATTCAGCACCCTGATTTCGCCCGAGCTGACCAGCTCCGCGCCCTGGCGGGCTTTGACGATCGCGCGCTCCGCCAGCGGAAGTTCTCGATGCTCGGGAAGCTCCTCGCAGATAAGGATGAAAGGCGAAGTCTCGGTCAAGCCATAGATATGCGTGACATTCCAACCCAGTCCGCGCTCGATGAGCTCAATGGTTACGGCGGCGGGCGGCGCGCCCGCGGTCAGGAGCCGCACGGCCTTGCCCGCGGCGCGCTTGCGTAACGCCTCCGGCGCGTTCGCGATCCCGATCAGTACGGTGGGCGCGGCGCAGAGGGTGGTGATCGCCTCGCGTTCGACCAGTTCGAAGATCAGCGTCGGGTCGACCTTGCGAAGACAGACATGCGCCGAGCCGCGCGCCGTGACAGCCCACACGAAGGTCCATCCGTTGGCGTGAAACATCGGCAGCGTCCACAAATTCCGGCCTTCCGGAGACATCTGAAAATGCGCCAGCGTGCCGAGGACATTGAGGTAGGCGTTGCGGTGGGTGATCATGACGCCTTTGGGGCGTGCGGTCGTGCCGCTGGTGTAGTTGATGGTGATCAGATCGTCCTCGTCGATCTCGACCGGCGCGAACGCTCCCGGTTCCAACTCGATCAACCCCTCGTAATCGAGCCACCCATCCCTGGATCCCTCGAGCGCCACGAATTGTTCGACGCCGGATAATTGTTTTCGCACCCCCTCGACGGCGTCGAGATAGTCGCTGTGCACGCAAAGCACGCGGGCGCCGCTGTGGTCGACGATATAGGCGAAGTCTTCCGCGGTCAGACGGTAGTTGATTGGAACCAGCACAGCGCCGATCTGGGGGACGGCATAGAAGGACTCGAGCTGTGCGTGCGTGTTCGGAGCGATATAGGCCACCCGATCCCCACTCTTGATTCCCAGCTTTTGCAAGGCGGCTGACCACCGGTCGCAGCGCGCGAGAAACTCCTGGTAGGTATGGCGCAAGTCTGCGTCGATGACGGTTTCGCGTTGTGCGTAGAGCCGCCTCGCGCGTCGCGCGAATTCCAGTCGAGTCAGGGCGACCTTCATGCCTGATAGACCTCGGATGGACACCAGGGAGTGGGCGACAACGGCCACTTTCCCAACTATGGCGCCCGCCTCTGCGGCCTGCAAATGACCACGTATGACCGCGCCCAGTCTCGCGCAAATGGCCCATCGCGCGGAATTTCCTGTCGGAATTTCCTTGCAAAAATCTGAATCCTGAGTTACATCTTTTGGCGCTGGGGTCGGAGCCGATGAGAGGGAGTGGCGCACAGGATACAACTTGCGCGCGAACTAAGACGAGGAAGAAATTTTTTGTTTGAATCGGCCGTAACCCGTTGAAAAGTCTAGATTGGGAAAAATAAACGCTAGTAAACGCTAGCTATTTTACTAGCGTTTATTCGCTTTTATTGGCGTTTATTTCCATTTATTGGCGTTGGCTTGCGCGGCGTTCGCGCCTTGGTTGCATACGGGTTCGCGCCAGGACGCCGACGCGTCTGGCTCGGTCACGAGGGTCCGCCGCCGAGCAGGGCCGGCAGTTCGGCCAGCGTGCGGATCTCGAAGTCTGGCCCGCCCGGAAGGCGCTCGCGGCGCTGGCCGTAGCGGTTGCACCAGACGACCCGCATGCCGAAGTCCGAGGCGCCATAAGCGTCCCAGGCATTGGAGGATTGGAACGCGATCGCTCTCGCCGGCAGGCCAAGCGAATCGAGCGCGTATTGATAGACCTTCGGATGGGTCTTGAAGACGCCGACCGCGTCGACCGACAGGACGGCGTCGAACAGCGTCTCGAGCCTCGAGCGCTCGACCAGCGCCGCGAGCATCGGCGCCGAGCCGTTGGAGAGGATGGCGGTTCTGAACCCCGCATCGCGTAAGGTGGCGAGCACGGCGGGAACTTCGGGGAATGGCTCGAGGCTAAGATAGAGCTCCATCAGGCGGTCGCGAAAAGGAGGGCTCTTGAGATCGAGGCTGTCGAGCGTGAAATCGAGCGCATCGCCCGTGACTTGCCAAAAATCGGCGTAGCGGTTCTCGAGCGTGCGCAGCCAGGTGTACTGGAGCTGCTTGTCGCGCCACAGCGCAGTCAGCGCCGCGCGCTTTTCCTCCGGCACGTCGGGGCAGCGCGCCGCGGCTGAGGCGAAGTCGAATAGGGTGCCATAGGCGTCGAAGACGCAGGCCTGAACGCCGTCAAGGGCGCGGGTCAACGGGGCTCCAGGGTTTTGGCGAGCTGCCTCTCCAGCACGGCGATCCGCCGCCGCAGCGTCTCGCTTTCGACCTGCGCATAGGCGATCTCGGCGTCGCGCGCGAGGCTGCCGAGCAGATGTCGCTCGCCGCTGTCAAGATCGGTTCCGACCTCATGACCGCCATAGAGGACAAGCGCATAGCAGCGGCGCGCATTGCCGACCGGCACGACGAAAACCGGCCGCTCGAGGTCGTCCGGAAGCTCGGCATAGGACGCGTGGGCGGCGTTCGCCGCGTCGAGGGTGTAGGGCTTTCGATCGAACCGCGCGGAGAGCAGGGGATGGTTGCTGGAGAGCGTATCGGCGTGGTCGGCGGCCCATCCGGCGCTGAGGCTTCGGCTGAATAGGCCGTCCTGCTCGCGAAACAGCGCCGCCGACGCCAGTTGGAGCGCACCCATCGGCTCATTCACCAGGAGCCGCTCGATTTCGTCGAGGCTGTCGGAATTCCGAATGGTCTCGCCCACCTCGGCGAGATGGCGCTCGGCGCGGATGAACTTGCGGTCGAACAGCCGGTCCATCAGCCCGGTCGCGAACTCGTGTCCGCGCGCAATGAGATAGACGAGACCGGAAGCGACCACAACCCAGACCCAATCGGGCATGTGGATGTACTCGTCGATCGTCTCGATCTGCTTGTGCAGGAACAGGACCGGCACGCTGAGCAGAAGGCCGAGGGCGGTCGCCCGGCGGAGCGGGATCCAAACGTTGACCACCGTCTTCCGCCGCACCGCCTCGACGACGAACAGGCAGAGGACGCCGTTGATGAGGAAGAGGGCGCCTGCGGCTTCCTCCGGCGCCAGACCCTCACCGAGCAGCTCGCCGAACAGCGAGGTTTCCTGAGAAAGCTGGGCGAGCAAATAGGCCGGAAGGCCGATCAGGCAGCCCCAGATCACCCAGCGGATGCGCTGATAGTCGCGGGGCGAAAGATCCCGCCGGCGTCCGATCAGGATCGCGAGCGCGGCGGCGCTGACCGCAAAGCCGATCAACAGCATGCCTCGCGCCCAGATTTCCGCCGCATAGCCGAAGACGGTCGCCACGCTGGCCAGCGCTACGGCCAAGAACACAATCGCCAGCGCCGGCAGGGCGCGCTCGATGGTCCGCCATCGCCCTTCGGCTCGGTCGACCGGCGCCCGCAGCGCGAACAGGAGGAGCCCGGTATAGGCGGCGGCCTGCATCACCAGAAAAATGACGTTTTGCGCCAGAAGCGCCCGAGGCCAAAGCTGGAGCCAGGCCCAGAACTGAAACGCCTGGCCGGGATTAAACTGAATCACATAGATGAAGAAACCCCAGGTCATGAGGCCCGGGCGTGTCCACACCAGCCAAGCCGCGCCGAGCACAACCAGGAAACCGGCGATCGTGTCGAGCACAAGGATGACGTCGAGCAGACGATTCATGGGCCGCGGGTCGGCGGTGAGCCTAACTTCGCGCCCCGAACGGTCTGTCGCCGACCTGACAACAAGGGTCGCCTCGCGTCCAGGCATGACGTAGGTGACGCCGCCCCACTGCGACAGCAGACTCGCGCAGACGCTGGTGTCGACGGGCGCGCAGCGCATGGCGGCGAGATCGAGCCGGTCTCCGGCGCGCAGGCCTGCCCGCCAAGCTGGCGAATCTTGCTCGGCTTCGAACGGACCCTGGACGTCGTAAATCCGTCCGTCACCGTCCATCGCCAGACCGAACGAACCCAGAGGGCGAACGACCCGAAGCAAGTCAGGCGCGATCATCGCCAGCGCATAGACAGTCAAAATCAACAGGGCGACGCGGCCGAAAAGGCTCACGCCGTTCCGGTCACTCATCAGCGGATGCTCCGCGGGCAAGACGAGGGACCTCCTTCAGCGGCGCTCAGGAATGGAAGCTATCTGCGACGCAGGTCTTTGTACATAAGCCGCGTCGCGTCATAGCTGTCCTCGAAGGCGTTGCGCGCGTAATTGGGAATCGCGCCCGCGAGGCTATAACCCAGCGAGCGATAGAGGGCTTCGGCCGCGTCGCCCGCAGTGTCGAGGGTCAGGAGCCATCGGCCCTCTTTGGCCGCGAGGCGTTCGATCTGCCGCATCAGCGCCAGGCCGACGCCGGCGCGGCGAAAGCGTGGATCCACCAGGACCTTGGAAACCTCGGCGTGATGACGCTTGCTCGGCATCGAATCGAGATCGAGCTGCGCCGTGCCGGCGATATCGCCGCCAAGGGTTGCGACGAGGACGAGCTTACCGCCGGCGGTGTGGGGGGCGGCGACTCTGTCCAGCCAGTACGCGCGCGCTTCGCTCCGTTCGAACGGCATGACGAAGCCAATGCTGGCGCCCTCGTGCACGCAAGCCTGCAGGATTTGGGCGAGCCGCTCGACGGCTTTGGCGAGCCCGGCGGGGTCCAGGGCGGCGACTTTTATCGTTTGCGGGTCCACGCCCTCACCGAAGAACGAGAATGTAGCGCGCGGCGCGCGGCCCAGTCGCAAGGAAGCGGCTCGGGCCCATCAGCTTGTAGCGAAGGCAGTCGCCTAGGCGCAGCCGATGGACTGCTCCCTCGATAGTCAGTTCCAGAGCGCCATCCGTGAGATAGAGATGATGTTCGAGACCAAGACGTGGCGGAAGCGGATAGTCGATGGCCGCGCCGGCCGGCAATTCGCAAGACAGAAGCTCGCAGTCGAAGCTGAGCGACGGCGGCGAAACCGACCGGCGCCGGAAGCCGGTGGCCGGATCGACCCACTCCGGCTGTTCGCCCCGCCTGACGAGCGCCGGCGGGTCGCCCTCGATATCGGCAAGTAGGCGCGATACCGTCGTACGATGCGCTCCGGCAAGGCGCCCGAGCACAGAGGCCGTCGGGCTGACTTCGCCATTCTCGATCCGCGATAGGGATGCACGGCTGACGCCGCTCAGCGCGGAAAGTTCATCGAGCGACCAGCTCCGCGCGCGCCGCAATGCGCGCAGCCGTTCGGCGAGGCGCATATCGGCGGTGTCGCGAGTTGGAGCCTGCTGTTCCATATTCGGAAAATACTCTCGAAAACGAGCAGGTCAAGCGGCGCACCGTCGCGCGGCGAGTTGCTCGCGGCGACCTCATGTGCGCAACTCCGCATCTTCCCAACGGAATGGACCGATGTCGGCGCTGCACCATAATTCCATTCCGATTTGGGCGTGGACCGTTCCGCTGTTCGCGGGCGTCTTCCTCGCGCTGAAATTCGCCCATGTCGTCCCTGCCGAAGCGGCATATGTCCTTGGTCTCGCGGGCCTCCTTCTCGGCGCCGCGGTGTTCGCCGCCGTCCATCATGCTGAAGTGCTGGCGCTCAAGCTCGGAGAGCCGTTTGGCTCCATTGTGCTCGCGGTCGCGGTGACGGCGATCGAAGTCGGGCTGATCCTGTCTACTATCTTGTCAGGCGCCGAGGGCAGCGATGTGGTCGCGCGCGACACCGTATTCGCGGCGGTCATGATCGTCCTCAACGGCGTCGTCGGCCTTTGCCTAGTCCTCGGAGCTGGCAAGCATTTCGAACAGACCTTCCAATTGCAGGGCGCGTCCTCGGCTCTGGCCGTGCTCGGGACGTTGGCGACGCTGGCGCTGATCTTGCCTAACTTCGCCGAGGCCGCATCCGGCCCGTCCTATTCCATCTTGCAGCTCGAAGGCATCGGCCTCATGTCGCTCTGCTTTGGGGAGTCTTCGTGTTGGTGCAGACGGTCAAGCATCGCGACTATTTCCTAGACGCGCCGGACGACGCTTCCAGAAGCGCGGCAGCGCGCGAGCCTCCCAGCGCCTGGATCGCGCTCCTGAGCCTGGCGCTGCTCGCAATATCGCTCGCCGCCGTTGTGCTGCTGGCCAAGAGGCTTTCCTATCCGGTCGACATGGCTATCGGCGAAGCCGGCCTGCCGAAGGCCTTCGTCGGCGTCGTGATCGCAATGATCGTGCTGATGCCCGAAGGGTCCGCAGCCGTGAAGTCCGCCCTCCGCAATCGGTTGCGGAACAGCATCAACCTGGCGGTCGGCTCGGCCATCGCGAGCATTGGCCTGACGATTCCGGCGGTCGCGCTCGTCTCGCTCCTGCTCGACCGGAAGATTGCGCTCGGCGTTTCGCCGACCGCGTGACGCTCCTCATCCTGACACTTTATGTCAGCGCATTGACGCTCGGCGCCGGTCGCACGACCGTGCTGCAGGGCACGGTGCATCTCGTTATCTTCGCCGCATTCATGCTCATTTCGGCGGTGCCCTGAACATTTATCGTCTTCCCGCTCGAGGCCAAGCCGTGGGATGATCGTCGGCAATCGGCTCTTTTTGACAGAGGATCGGTCGCAATGAAAATTCTGGTTGTCGGAGCGGGCGCGGTCGGCGGCTATTTCGGTGGACGCCTGCTGCAGGCGGGTCGCGACGTCACGTTTCTCGTTCGTCCGCGTCGGGGGGCCGAGCTTGCGAAGCATGGGTTGATCATTCGTAGCCCCGTCGGCGACTTCGACCGCGCCTCGCCGCCGACCGTTTTGCAGGAAAACCTCACAGAGCCGTTCGACCTCGTTCTGCTGAGCTGCAAAGCCTACGACCTGGACGGCGCGATGGCGTCATTCGCCAAGGCGGTCGGCCCGGCGACGGCGATTCTGCCGCTGCTGAACGGCATGCGCCACATCGACCGGCTTGCCGACCGCTTCGGGGCCGAACGCGTCCTCGGCGGGCAATGCGCCATCTCGGCGACCCTCGGCGCCGACGGCGCCGTCGTCCACCTCAATGATTGGCACACGCTGAGCTTTGGCGAATTGGATGGCGCCCGCTCGCAGCGGGTCGAGACGATTGCCTCGGCGATGCTCAACGCCGGCTTCGATGCGCGGCTCAGCGAGGAGATCCGGCAGGAAATGTGGGAGAAGTGGGTGTTCATCGCCACGGCTGCGGGCATAACCTGCCTGATGCGGGCGGCGATTGGCGACTACGTCGCCGCCGGCGCCGCAGACGTCGCGATCGGGCTACTGACCGAATGCGCCTCAATCGCGGCTGCCCAGGGCTTCCCGCTGCGTGACCCGGCGCTTGAGCGGGCGCGGGCGGCGATCACCGCCGCGGGTTCGCCGATCAAGGCGTCGATGCTGCGCGATATCGAAGGCGGCAAACCGGTCGAAGGCGACCAGATTCTCGGCGATCTCCTGCGTCGCGCTACGAAGCAGGACGACTTTTCGCTGCTGCGGATCGCCACCCTTCACGTGAAAGCCTATGAGGAGGGGCGGAAGCGCGGCGAGATCGCCAAGCCGTGACGCTTGCGCCGGGGGCCGCGTTGGTATATCCGCGACCGCTTCGCGAATTTCTGAAGGAGAACGCGCTTTGGCGGACGTCGCGCCGATCAACTGGACCAATGCGATGACGCTGATCAGCGTCGCCATTCTGGTGGGCACGGAGCTTGTTGGCGCCGGCGCCGCTGCAGGCTGGGCGATCGGCGGCCTGTTTCAGCTTGGCGAGACGATCACCCGCTCGCTGGAAGCCGTGCTCATTCTCACCGCTCTGACCGGGCTCTTCTATTTTCTGCGCGCCGCGGTTGCGCACGAGCCGATCCGCGGCTAGCCGGTCGCGCGCTTGCCGCCGAGACTGCCTTCCCAGACCGTCGCCGAGGACCGTGGGGCTGCATCTGCGCAGCGACAAACGCCCGAAGCGTCGGATAATGCTGGAGCGCTGACAGCGGAACCCAATCGGCGAAGCACGCTTCTGGTCGATTTGGACGGAACGCTGACCGACCCCGCCGAGGGCATCATTGGCTGTTTCCGCCTTGCGCTCGAGGGGTTGGGACGAAACGCGCCGCCTGCCGCCGAACTGAACTGGATCATCGGCCCGCCTCTGCGCGGATGTTTCGCCGAGGCGCTAAACGGCGAAGCTGATCCCGAGGAGGCGCTCCGGCTCTATCGCAGCCGGTATTCGACCGAGGGTCTTTTCGAAGCTGTCGTTTATGATGGCGTGAAGGAGACGCTTGCCGATTTGCGCGCCGCGGGGACGCGCCTCTTCCTTTGCACGGCGAAACCTCTGGTCTACGCGGAGCGAATCCTCAGCCACTTCGACCTTGGGCATCACTTCGAGGGGACTTACGGCGACGAGCTTGGCGGCCGCTTTCAGGACAAGGCGGACCTGGTGGCTCACATTCTCAAGAGTGAGGGGCTGTACGTCGAAGATTGCTGCATGTGGGGCGACCGCAAGCATGACGTCCTGGCCGCGAGCCGGAACGGAATCCCAACCATCGGCGCCCTGTGGGGCTACGGCGGCGCCGATGAGCTTCGTGCGGCCGGCGCGGCAGCCCTGTGCGAATCGCCATCGCAGGTTCCTGCGGCCTTCCGGGCGCTTCCACGCATCGCGGGCGCGCGAGCGTTATGACCAGCAAGCGATTGGCGCGCGGACCGGGCTCGCAAGCCCCGATCCCAGCGCCGCCCCGAGCCGCGGTCCGGCCGATCACGCACTCCGCGCATGGCCTTTCCTGGACCGACGAATATGCCTGGATGCGGGCGGACAACTGGCGCGAGGTGCTGCGCGACCCGGGGCGGTTGCCTGCCGACATCCGCGCGCTGCTGGAGGCCGAGAACGCCTATGCTGACGCGGTGTTGGCGCCGACGATCGGCTTGCAGAAAGAGCTCAAGCGCGAAATGCGCGCGCGCCTCAAAGAGGATGACAGCGAGCCGCCGCAGGTCGATGGGCAGTGGGCCTATTACTCGCGCTTTCGTGCCGGCGGACAACGTCGCATCTATTGCCGCAAGCCTCGCGAAGGCGGCGCCGAGACGGTGCTGATCGACGGCGACGCACGCGCCGAGGGGAAGGCGTTTTTTCATCTCGCTGGCGCGCGTCATTCGCCTGACCATTCAAAGCTCGCCTGGAGCTCCGACGACCTCGGCTCCGAGATGGTGAGCATCGCAATCCGCGACCTTGAGCACGAGGCGGACCTAGTCGACTCGGTCGTCGGGACGACCGGGAACACTGTGTGGACGCGGGATTCGCAGGCGTTTCTCTACGTCGAGCAGGACGAGAGCCACCGCCCTTGCCGCGTCATGCTGCATCGCCTTGGAACCACGCAGACCGACGACGTCGAGATATTCGTAGAAGCCGACCCGGCCTGGTTCATCGGCATTGAGCCAACTCGTTTCGGCCGCGCTGCCCTCATCTCTGTGCACGGCCACGATGCTTCAGAAGCCTTGGTCGTCGATCTCGATCATCCGACCAGGCCCCCCCGGCTCATCGCGCCGCGCCGCCCGGGATTGCACTACGACGTGATGGATCACGGCGATCGTTTCTTTATCCGCACCAACGCGGACGCGCCGGACTTCAAGATCGTCGTCGCGCCGCGCAATGCGCCCCAGGAGGCGAACTGGCGTGATTTTGTCGCCGTGCGCGACGGACGCTTCATCGCCGACGCAACATTATTCAGAGACCAGCTCGTGTTGCTCATGCGCGAAATGAGCCGGCCGCATATTGTCGTCTTCGACTTGAAAAGCGGGGAATCGCACGAAATCGCGTTTGACGAGGAAACCTATTTTCTGAGGCTCGAGCCGGTCTATGAGTTCGATACTTTGCTGATCCGCTTCAGCTACTCGTCGCCGACAACGCCACAGGAAACCTACAACTACGATGTCGTGAGCCGGCGTCGAACTCTCGTAAAACGACAGACGATGCCGCGCGGCTTCGAGCCGCAGACCTATGTTGCGCGGCTGGTGTTTGCCCAAGCCGAGGATGGCGAGAGCGTGCCGGTATCGTTGCTTTACAAGCGTGGCGTGAAGCTCGACGGGTCGGTGCCGCTGTTCATCACCGGTTACGGCGCCTACGGCTATGCGGCCGAGGCGAGTTTCGCGACCAACCGCTTCTCGCTGGTCGACCGGGGCTTCGTATTTGCGATCGCCCATGTGCGCGGGGGCACGGACAAAGGCTGGCGGTGGTACGAGAACGGCAAGCTTGGCAAGAAGCCGAACACGTTCGGCGATTTCCTCGCCGCCGTCCGCTTCCTTATCGCCGAGGGTTTCACCAGCAGGGGCCGTGTCGTCGCGCAGGGCGGCAGCGCCGGCGGCATGCTGATGGGCGCTATCGCCAATCTCGCGCCGGACCTGTTCGCCGGCATCATCGCCGACGTGCCGTTCGTCGATGTGCTGACAACGATGCTCGACGCCAGCTTGCCGCTCACCCCGCCGGAATGGCTCGAATGGGGCGATCCGATCCACGATAAGGCGGCGTTCGAGACTATCCGCGCCTATAGCCCGATCGACAACGTGCGGCCTCAAACCTATCCGGCGATCCTGGCGCTTGCCGGCCTCGCCGATCCGCGCGTGACCTATTGGGAGCCCGCCAAATGGGTCGCGCGCCTGCGCGCGACAATGACCGGCGGCGGCCCGGTCCTCTTGCGCACCGCGATGGACGCGGGCCATGCCGGCGTGTCGGGGCGCTACGACCGCCTCGATGACGTCGCCCGCCAGTACGCCTTCGCTCTTCGCTGCGTCGAGGGCGGGATTTAGGTCGAAGATCAATCCGCGGAAGCGGTTCGACCCATAGCGGACAAACAGCGCGTTTTCACTCAAGGTCCGCGTGGCGCAAACAAGGCAAATTGCATTCGAGATTCGATGCGGGAGCGAGCAAATGAACTCCATGAGATGGGCTGCGCGTCTCTTGCTTCTGCCGTTGCTGATTCTGGGCTTCGCGCCGTTCGCGCATTCCGGGGAGCGCCCCTCGGTCTTCCTCGAGGATCTCACCTGGACCGAGCTCAGGGACGAAATCGGCGCGGGCAAAACCACCGTCATCATCCCGATCGGCGGAACCGAGCAGAATGGCCCGGCCATGGCGCTCGGAAAACACAACCGGCGGGTCAGGTTGCTCTCCGAGCGGATCGCAGCCGCGCTGGGCAACGCGCTTGTCGCTCCGGTGATCGCGTATGTCCCCGAAGGCAATTTAAGTCCGCCGTCCGGCCACATGCGTTTCCCTGGAACGATAAGCGTGCCGGAAGCCGCGTTTGAGACGATTCTCGAGTCCGCGGCCCGGAGCTTCAAACTGCACGGATTCAAAGATATCGTCTTCCTGGGCGATCACGGCGGCTACCAGGCCAACGAGAAGAATGTGGCGAACAAACTCAACCGTGAATGGGCTTCATCGAACGTGCGCGCGCACGCGGTCACGCAATATTACGATGCGGCGCAAATCGATTTCGTCCGGATTCTGAAGACTCGAGGGTTCTCGCCGTCGGAGATTGGAACCCATGCGGGTCTGAACGACACGTCGCTGATGCTCGCGCTCGACCCGAGCCTTGTCCGCGAAGATCGGCTTGCCGGATCCAAGTTTGGGAGCGCCGACGGCGTTTATGGGGATCCGTCCAAGGCAAGCGCAAGACTCGGAATGTTGGGCATCGACGCCATCGTCTCTCAAACAATAGCCGCCATAAAGTCGGCTGTATCACAACGCTGACGCGGGCGGATTCCGGCCAATTCGCCTGCGATAAGCAGGAGCCGACCGCGGAGGAGATTTCGCCCGGGTCTTACGGATTGTCACGTGCGGCCACGGCGTGGCGAAGAACCGTCGCCCGCGAAAACGCCATCGGCTGCGTCGACGGCGGGTCTAGGGTCGAAGCTCAAACCGCTGGACTGGTTCTGGGCGTGGTGGACGGTCGAAGGCGTGCAGCATCAAGATTTTTGCACCGTTAGCACACCGCAACATCCCCTCATAAAATCCCGGAAACCAACGAAATCGTGCATACCCTCCCACGACTGAAAATTCGCAATCCACATGTTCGGATCGTACCCGCGAACCCAGGGCAGGTGCTGATCGATTCCCATGGTCAGCGGCTCGTTCGTCACCTCGAGCGTCATCGATCGCAACGATACCCCAGGCCCTAGAGTTGCTGCGGGATCGTCCGGATCGACAAGCATGATGCTCTTTGGATTGTTGACGTCGGCGAAGGTGACGAGATCGGGGAGTTGGCGGGTGGTGATCGACAGCGGCCGGCGACAGCGTTCGTTGAACTGACTCGCCATTTCGAGCCAATCGAGGTTTCCAGCGCCGCCTAAACAAAACTTCGCGAGCACCAAAGAGGGAGAGTCCTCCGACCAACGACAACACTCGGGCATCTGTTCGGCGTTTCGGCGAATGCGCGTCAGCAGCGCGATCAAGGGCCGACGACCCGGGCCAAGGTCAAGGTAAAGAGCTTGGCCTCTGGTGTCGTGCATCTCGCCTTGGGCTGGGAAGCTCACATGAAAATAGTGAAGCTCGACGACATTGGAGTCTGTCTTTACGCCGTCCGGCGTGTCCACGCTGAGCGTCAGCTTGTAACGATAGGTTTCGCTGGGCAAACCACCGAAAGTTAATAGGAACAGCACGTTTAATACGAGGAGCGCGGCGCCTAGTAGCGCGCCTCGCAACCCGGCCCTTACGGCTTTAGAAGGGTCACGAGCTACCGCCGCCGAGAGCAGATAAAACACGAGCGCGGGCCAGCCGATCATGGATAAAATGCTTACGACTGACATTCGTCATTCTCGATGGTGGTGCGTGGATGGATGCTGAGAACTCGAAGAGGCGAGGGAGCCTAGATATACAAACATATCGCGTCTAAAGCCTAACAGCTGCTTGGCGAAGACACCGGCTCGTTCTGCCCGGCGCGGGTTGGACGACAATCGATTGCCGAAAACCAGAAACTAAGCTAAGCTTGCCCCATGAGCAATTCTGCGCATTTGCACAGCCTGGACCGCAGCGTCTCGTTCTGGCGCCGCTCGCCAAGGAAGAAGCAGGTGAAAAACTTTTGTGCGTTTATCCAGCGTAACCAATTGATAAGTCTAGATTCGGACGAGAGAATCCAAGGAAATCCAAGATAGTCCAATAGCGATAATTGGGGTTTTCGCGGCGAACCGGCTCGGGGCCAAGAAAACCCAAATGAATTGAACTGACAGAAACAGTACAAATAGAATGCCATTGTCTTCTGGTGCAGGCCCGACCTGCATGGCAGCGAGCTCTCGCTGAGAGCTACTCCTCCTCGTCGCCGGGCTCCGGCTCGGCGTTGGCGCCAGGAATGACATAGCTCCCCTTCAGCCAGCGATGAAGGTCGACGTCCGCGCAGCGCTTCGAGCAGAACGGGTCATAGAGCTCGCTGCGCGGCTTGCCGCAGATCGGGCAGGGCCGCGCGCTCTTGCTTAAGCCCTGTCGCCTTGCGGGGGATTTGTCGTCGGCGGTCATTGAACGAGGTTCGCGCCCCAGGATTGGTGGACATGATAGCCTTCGCCGCCGAGCAGCGCAGCCGTTTCGGCCAGCGGCAGGCCGACGACGTTGGAGTAGGACCCGACCAGCTGCTCGACGAACGCGCCGGCGAGGCCCTGGATCGCGTAGCCGCCGGCCTTGCCCCGCCATTCGCCGCTCGCCAGATAGGCGTCGACCTCGTTGAGCGAAAGGCGTTTGAACCGGAGCCGGGTCTCGACCAGCCGACGCCGCACGGCGCCGCCGCGGGTGACCAGGGCAAGACCGGTAAAAACACGATGGCCGCGGCCGGACAAGAGATCGAGGCACGTCTCCGCCTCGTCGCGCGTCTCGCACTTCGGCAAGATGCGCAGACCGACGCCGACCACCGTATCCGCAGCGAGCGTCAGGCAGGGCGAAAGATCCGTCCGCTGGCTCGCAATCGCCGCCGAGGCGAGCGCCTTCTCACCGGCCAGCCGTTCGGCGAGCCCGCGGGGCCCCTCGCGCCGGCGTGGCGCCTCGTCGATCTCGGCCGGCAGGACCGCGTGGGGTTTGACGCCGATCTGCGCCAGGAGCGCAAGCCGGCGCGGCGAAGCGGACCCCAGGACGAGACGGAGGCCCGAGGGCTGGGCGGAGCGATCGTCGCGCCGCCCGAGATCCAAGGTCATTTGAAGCGGTAGGTAATGCGCCCCTTGGTCAGATCGTAGGGCGTCATCTCCACGAGCACCTTGTCGCCCGCCAGCACGCGAATGCGGTTCTTGCGCATCTTGCCCGCGGTGTGAGCGATGATTTCGTGTTCGTTCTCGAGTTTGACGCGAAAGGTCGCATTGGGCAGCAATTCGACGACGAATCCGGGGAATTCAAGCAGTTCTTCTTTCGACATAAGGCTCCTTATTGTAGCGCCGCGCCGCCGAAGGCGAACGGAGACCGGCAGCCCCGACGGCCCCTAGCACGCCGGCGGCGCCCTGTCCTACCACCGGAAGGTTGTAAGATCACTACCCGCTCGAAATTGGCCCAGGTCCGCTTTCCGAGCCCCAGTTTATCGGTGGACGCGCGTCAAACCAAGCTACTTCACAGCCGTGGCTTGCCGTTCGTCGAGAAATCCGAGGATCTCGTGAAAGAACTGCATGCGGTTCTTTTCCAGCATGACCGTATGCGTGCCCTCGCCAAGCTGAACAAAGCGCTTGTAGGGCGCGCTGGTCAGCTTAGCGAAATAGGCGTCGGCCATATAGGTAGGAAGATCCGCGTCCCATTCCGCGTGAATGAGGAGGGTCGGCGCGGCGATCTTGCCTGGGTCATAAAACGGCTTGCCGGCCATCCAATAGTTGATGAACTCGGCCCTGACGCCATTGGCGGCCCGGAGCTTCGGCGGGTTCATTTTGCTGCCGACGGGATCGGTGGCGAGGGTCGCGTCCCACCATTGGTCGAAGACGCCAGGCGGAATTAAAGTCGCCTGCTTGTCCTCAGGGACGCCTCTGAGCCAGCGCGCCTTCGCTTCGTCCTTCGCCACCAGGCGATAGGCCGGCAGCACGCTCGCCGTCTGCCCGACTGGAGGCTGAACCGTCCAAGCCGGCGCGTAAAGAACAAGCCGGTTGATCTTGTCATTGTGCTCGGCGGCGTAATTGCCGGCGATCGACGTGCCCCACGACCAGCCCATGAGGTCGAGCTTCGCGATGTCGCGCCGAGCCAGAATGTAGTCGACCGCAGCGCCGAGGTCGGCGCCGGCCTCATCCGACGTCGCGATCGGTTTGTTCGCTTCCGGGGGCTGATCCATTTCCGGCGGACGGGTCGATCGTCCGTACGACCGCACGTCGACCAGATAGACGTCGAAGCCGTTCTGCGCGAACAGATCCATCATCGACACGCCGTCGATCGGCAGGTCGAAGCTCGTTTCCGCAGGATATGTGGCCCCATGAATGAAGAGCAGGGTCTTGTCCGGCGAGAAGGACGTCATACCCTCCGCGTGCTTGTTGCGCAGGTAGAGTTTGATGCCCGGATCGGACGAGGGGATCATCGCTTCGGTGGTTGTCAGCGGCGGCGATTGGGCGAAAGCGGCGCCGGACAAAGCTGAACACATCACCACAGCCCAGCAGACGGCTGGAAACCTCATGACGATTCCTCCCAAAGGCGCATGTTTGAACAGCGCCTGCTCGAAGCGGGCGCTGGTATAAAAGGCGCGGCGCTGAAAGACCAGAGCCGGCATGCCCGGAGCGCCGGCGTCGAGCGTCAAAAGGACGCCGATCGTCAGCTGGTCGTTGAGGGAGCGGCGATGTTCGGCTGGGGAGGGGGCGCGGCCAACGCCGCGGGCTTGCGCTTTCTGCGCTCCTCGAGCGACTGAAGGACCACATAGAACGAGGGAACGAACACCACCACAAGGCAGGTCGAGGCGATCATGCCGCTGAAAACGGGGATGCCGAGCGAATGGCGCGCCGCTGCGCCGGCGCCGGTCGCCAGAACGAGCGGAAGCACGCCGAGGATGAAGGCGAACGAGGTCATGACGATTGGGCGGAACCGCAGCCGCGCCGCTTCTACCGCCGCATCGACGATCGACTTGCCAGCCTCGCGCTGCTGGCGTGCATATTCAACAATGAGAATGCCGTTCTTGCTGCCGAGGGCAATGAGCAGGATGATGCCGATCTGGGTGTAAAGATTGTTGTCGGTGCCTGCGATGTTGAGGCCGGCGACGGTTCCGAGCAGCGCCAGCGGCACCGCAAGGAGCACCGAGAATGGCAGGATCCAGCTCTCGTATTGCCCGGCCAGCACGAGATAGACCATCAGGATGGCGAAGCCAAAGACGTAATAGATCTGATTGCCGACGGTCTTCTCCTGGTAGGACATAGCGGTCCAGTCGAAGCCGGTCCCTATTGGGAGCGCCTGAGCGCCGACCTGTTCCATGAGATCGAGCGCCTGGCCGGAACTGAAGCCGGGCGCGGGCGAACCGACAACGGTCGCGGTCGGATAGAGATTGTAGAGACTGATCAATGGCGGCCCGGTCACCTGGCTGACCTCGATCGCCGTGCCGATCGGGGTCATCGTTCCATTGCCGGCCCTGACCTTGAGATTGCGGATGTCGTCGACCGTGGCGCGCTTGTCCGCGTTCGCCTGGGTATAGACCTGGAAGACGTGGCCAAACTTGTTGAACTGCGTCACGTAGTTTGAGCCGACATAGCCGGACAGCGCTGAGAACACTTGGCCGACGGTGATGCCGAGCGCCTCGGCTTTCGTCCTGTCGACCACGACCGAGTATTGCGGCGCCCCGGCGCGAAACGTTGTCGCCAGTCGCTGGAGGCCGGATTGCGCATTGCCGTCCGCGACGACGGTGTTGGCGAGACTCTGCAGAAGGTCATAGTCGAAATCGCCGTTGCGGATCTCGACCTGCATCGTGAAGCCGCCCACGTTGCCGACGCCTTGGATTGGGGGTGGCAGCACCGCGAAAGAAAACGCTTCGGGGATCGACTGCAGCGCGCCGTTGATCTTGCGCTGGATCGATTCCTGATCCTGGCCCCGCTCCTTGAGCCGCGCGTCCCAATCCTTCATGACGACGAAGGCGACACCGGCGTTGGCGAGGCTGGCGCGATTGTCGAGGATCGAGATGCCGCTGACCGTCACGACATGTTCGATGCCCGGCATCGGCTGGACAAGTTTCTGGATCTTGTCCAGCACCGCGTCTGTGCGTTCCTTCGAGGCTCCGTCCGGCAATTGCGTGACGACGATCATATAGCCTTGATCCTCGGTCGGAAGGAATCCGGTCGGGACGCGGGTCAGCGACCAGATGGCGAACGCGACAAGAGCCAGCGCCACGCCGACCATCATGAGGGCGTGGTTCGTCATGCCGGTCATCAGCCGAACGTAGCCGTGCTCCGCTAAGTCATAGACCCAGTTGAAGCCGCGGTAGAAAAAATTCCGTTGTCCCGGCGGCTTCGGCGGCCGCAGCCACAGAGCCGACTGGGTCGGTTTGAGCGTCATCGCGTTGATCGCGCTGATGAGGGCGGTGGCGGCGATCACCAGCGCGAACTGGCGGAAGAGCTGTCCTGTCAGGCCCGGCAGGAAGGCCGCGGGGAGGAACACGGACATCAGGACCAATGTGATGCCGATGACCGGCCCGGTCAGCTCCTCCATAGCTTTGATCGCCGCCTCGCGTCCCGGCATGCCCTGCTCGACATGGCGCGAGACGCCCTCGACAATGACGATCGCGTCGTCGACCACGATGCCGATCACCAAAATAATGGCGAACAGCGTCGGAAGATTGACCGAAAAGCCGAGCGCCGCCATCGCGGCGAAGGCGCCAATGATTGTCACCGGCACGGTCGTCGCGGGCACCAGCATCGCTCGCCAGTCCTGGAGGAACACGAGGATGACGACCAGCACGAGAATGCCCGCCTCGATCAGCGTGCGCCACACCTCGCTGATCGCGGCCTTGACGAATTTCGTCGTGTCGTAGGGCACGACATATTGGAGACCGTCAGGGAAGCTTTTCTTGAGCTGCTCCATCTTCTCAAAGACGGCCTGCGAGACGGCCACAGCATTGGCCTCGGGAAGAAGAGAGATGGCGATGCCGGCCGCGGGTCTGCCATCGAGATCGAACGCTTCACTGTAGGTTTGGGCGCCGAGGTCGACGTGACCGACGTCGCGAATCCTTGTGATCCGACCTCCGGCGCCGGGCTCGACCTTGACGATAAGGTTCTCGAAATCAGGCGCGTCGTTGATTCGGCCGTTGAGGTTCAGCGTGTACTGGAAGTTTTGTCCTTTCACGGCCGGCGGCGCGCCGATCTGGCCGGCTGCGACTTCCTGGCTCTGCTGCTGGATGACGGAGATGACGTCCTGCGGCGTTAGCCCACGCGCCTGCATGAGGTTCGGGTCCAGCCAGACCCGCATCGCGTATTGGCCCGCGCCCAGCACCGATACGTCGCCCACCCCATTGAGGCGCTCGAGTTCGTTCACGACATTGATGACGGCGTAGTTCGACAGGAACAGGCTGTCGAAGCGACTGTCGGGCGACACAAGCCCGACGAATTCGAGGATCGACGTCGATTGCTTCTTGGTCGTGACGCCCTGGAGCTGCACTTCGGCGGGCAGGGAGGAGAGCGCGGCGGACACCCGGTTCTGCACCAGGATCTCGTCCTCGTCGGCGCTGGTGCCGATCGCGAACGTGACTGTGAGGTTATAAGTGCCATCGCTCGCGCTCGTCGACTGCATGTAGAGCATGTTCTCAACGCCGTTGACGTTCTGCTCGATCGGCAGCGCCACGGTGTTGACAAGCGTGGCGGCGCTCGCGCCCGGATAGCGGGTCGTCACCTGCACGGTCGGCGGGACGACGTTTGGATATTGCGAAGTCGGCAGGTTGGCGAGCGCGACAAGGCCGATCACGACAAAGAACAGCGCCAGAACGTTGGCGAGAACCGGCCGGTCGATGAAAAAGCGGGAGATCATGAACGTTGCGCCCGCGCCGTCACTTCGCCGGCTCCGTCGCGGCCGGCTTTGCGGGCGCCGATGCTGCGGCCGGCGCGCTGCCTTGATCAGCGGCGGCTTCGCTGAGCTTCGTCTGCTGGGGGTTGACCTTGGCGCCGGGCAGCGCGCGCTGGACGCCTTCCGTCACCACCCAGTCGCCGGGATCGATGCCGGATTCGATGATCCGGTAAGCGCCCTCCCGGTCGCCCGTCTTGACGATTTTGCGCTGGACGACATTGTCCGGCCCGACCACCAGCAGATAGCGGCCCTCCTGGCTCGTCCCGAGCGCCACGTCGGGCACGAGAATCGCCTTGTCCAGCTTCTCGACCGGCGTCCGGACCCGGACGAACAGACCAGGCAGCAGCCCGCGAGCCTTGTTGTCGAAGATCGCGCGCACTTCGAGCGTGCCGGTCGATTGCGTCGACCTGAGGCGCGGCATAATCCATGTGGCCTAGATGTGGAAAGCCCGCTTCACCCTGCAGCCCGATCTCAACCGGGATCGTGGAGAGATCCGTCGTCCGAAACTCGATACCGGCCTTGGCGTTGTTCACCTTGATCCGAAGAATCTGCGGCTCGCTTATCGTGAAATAGACGTAGAGCGGATCGAGCTGGATGATCGTCGCGAGCTTGGTCGGCGACCCGACGCCGACGAGCGCGCCCCTGTCGACAAGATGCCTGGTGACGATGCCGTCGAAAGGCGCAGTCACCGTTGTGTAGTTCAAATTGATTTGGGCTGTCTCGATGGCGGCCTTGGCGTTCAGCACTTGCGCGGCCGCTTCATCCTCTTTCGACTTCCATTCCTGCACCGTGGCCTGGCTGGCGAAATCCTGCTTTCCCAGCGTTGCTTGACGCTGGTATTCGGCCTGGTTGAATGCGAGCGTCGCCTGATTGGACGCAAGCGTCGCTTTCGCCTGGTCGAGTTGAGCCTGGTATTGATCGCGCTCGATGCCGAATAGCTTGTCGCCCGCCTTGACCGCCGAGCCGTCGACATAGTCGATGTCTGTGAGGAAGCCCTGCACGCGAGCGACGAGATCAACCGAGTTGTACGGCGACGTGTTGCCCGTCAGATTGAGATAGAGCGTCACCGGCTTCTGCAACGGCTGCGCGACCGCCACCTTTGGCGGCGGCGGGGGCGCGTAGGCGTTCTTTGAGCCGTTGCAGGCCGCGAGCGCGACGGTGGCGGCGACAACGCAAACGGCGCGAGAGACGCGACCGGCTGCTTTAGTCGAGGAGCAAGACCTTTGCGTCGACCATGCGAGCGCCGATCCTCGGAAACAACAAAACCATAGCCGCGGGCGGAACCCGATAGCACGGCGCCCCCATGCCGGGCCAACGCCAGCCTATGATGCCTGACCGGCGCTTGAGCGCAAGAGCGAATGAGGGGCGCGATCTTGGCGGCTACCGCGCGGCGCGGTCGAGCGCGCGATAACGCCTGACCGCGAACGGGATCGAGGCGAGATAGACGAGGGTGACGGCGACCAGCGCCTGCATGGGAAAGTTGAACAGGATGAGGAGCGCCGCGGCGACGCCGACCAGCACCACCGAGACATATTCGCGCGGCACGCGGCCGATCGACTTGCCGGAGAAATGCGGCACGCGGCTCGCCATCAACAGCGCCACCGCCAGCACATAGAGGCTTTCGACCACGGCGGATTGCGAGGTCGGCTGGCCGAGATCGAAGGCGTAATGAAGATAGATCGGCAGGAGGCCGACGATCGCGCCCGCCGGCGCCGGCATGCCGACGAAGAAGGTCTTGCGCCACGCCGGCTGATCTTCGTCGATCATGACGTTGAAGCGGGCGAGGCGCAGCGCGCAAGCCATAGCGAACAAGAGCGCCGCGACCCAGCCGAAGTTTTTGGCCGCGTGCAGGTTGGCGACGTAAAGCACCAGCGCCGGCGCGACGCCGAAGTCGACGAAGTCGGCGAGCAAATCGAGCTCGGCGCCGAAGCGCGAGGTTCCCTTCAAGGCGCGCGCGATCCGCCCGTCGAGACCGTCAAGCACCGCCGCGCCGGCGACCGCGCTCACCGCCCATTCGATCGACCCCTCCATCGCCAAGCGAATCGCGGTCAAGCCGAGGCCGAGCGCGAACAGCGTGACAAGGTTGGGGATCAAGAGCCTGAGCGGCACCGCGCGGAGACCGCGGCGCTGCGACGCCGCGCGCGTCCGCGATCGGCGCCCGGGGCGGAGGGCCGGCCTCGTTCACGCCTCAGCTCCGCTGAAAGGGTGGCGGCTCGACCTCGGCCGCGACCTGCGCGATCACCGTCTCGCCCGCGACGGCGCGCGAACCGACGCCGACCACGATGTGCGCGCCCGGCGGCAGGTAGACGTCGACGCGCGAGCCGAAGCGGATGAGGCCGATGCGCTCGCCGGCGCCAATCAGCGCGCCTTCGTGCGTGAAGCACACGATCCGCCTGGCGATCAGGCCGGCGATCTGCACCACGCCAAACCGCCCGGACGGCGCGTCGATGACGATGCTGTTGCGCTCGTTGTCCTCGCTCGCCTTGTCGAGGTCGGCGTTGAGGAACAGGCCCGGGGTGGTAGACGATCTGCGCGACGCGGCCTTGGACCGGGGCGCGATTGACGTGGCAGTCGAAGATCGACATGAAGATCGACACCCGCTGCAACGGCGCCATGCCGAGGCCGAGCTCGGGCGGAGGCGCGGCAAAGCCGGCGAAGCTGACCACGCCGTCGGCGGGCGCAATGACAAGGTCGCTCCGGACCGGCGTGACCCGCGCCGGATCGCGAAAGAAATACGCGCACCACAAGGTGGCGATGAGGCCGAGCCAGCCGAGCGGCGCCCATATCCACCACAGGATGAGCGTCGCGACGGCGAAGCCGAAGACGAACAGATAGCCTTCGGGGTGGATCGGCGCGAGCTGACCGCGCAGCGATTTGACGATGCTCATTGACCGGCGCTCGAAGACAAACGGCGCGCACTCATGGCGCCAAACACGTTCAATGTCACGGCGCGGGCTGAGATACGACGTGGGGCGCCGAGATCGTCTTCGCGGCCAGCCTGCCGCAACAATTCCTGCGCCGCGTCGACCTGCCTCTGGCGGCTCCACATCGCGGAATAAATTCCGCCCCGCGCCAGAAGCTCCTGATGGGAGCCGCGCTCGGCGATGACGCCCTTGTCGAGCACCAGGATTTCGTCGGCGTTGACCACGGTCGACAGGCGATGGGCGATCACGATCGTCGTGCGCCCGCGGGAGACGCGCTCCAGCGCCGACTGAATCTCGCGCTCGGTGAAACTGTCGAGCGCCGACGTCGCTTCGTCGAGCACCAGAATCGGCGGCGCCTTTAGCATCGTGCGCGCAATGGCCACCCGCTGCTTCTCGCCGCCCGAGAGCTTGAGGCCCCGCTCGCCGACCGGCGACTCGTAGCCTTGCGGCAGCGAGCGGATGAACCGGTCGATCTGCGCATTCTCGGCGGCGGCGGCTACGTCCAGCTCGCTGGCGCCGTCGCGCCCATAGCGGATGTTGTAGAGGATCGTATCGTTGAACAGCACCGTGTCCTGCGGCACCATGCCGATCGCCGCGCGCAGCGAACTCTGGGTGACGGCGCCGATGTTCTGTCCGTCGATCAAGATGCGCCCCGCGTCGGGCTCGTAGAACCGGAACAGGAGCCGCGAGATCGTCGACTTGCCGGCGCCCGAAGGCCCGACGATGGCGATCGTGTGCCCCGCAGGCGCCTCGAACGAGACGCCGCGCAGGATGGGCCTGCCGGGATCATAGGCGAACTCGACATTCTCGAATCGGACCGCGCCGGCGCTGACCTTCAAGGGCTGCGCGCCGGGAATGTCTTCGATCTCGGGATTCTGCGCCAGGATGGCGAACATCGCCTCGACGTCGATGATCGCCTGCCTGATTTCCCGGTAAACCATCCCCATGAAATTGAGCGGCTGGTAGAGTTGCAGCATGATCAGGTTGACGAGCACGAAAGCGCCGACCGTCTTGGTTCCGTTTCTCACCTCGGCGACGCACATCACAAGGACGACAATCAGGCCGACGGTGAAAATGAACGCCTGACCGGCGTTGAGGACCGCGAGCGACACATAAGTGCGCACGCTCATCCGCTCGTATCGCGCCATCGCCTTGTCGTATCGCGCCGCCTCGCGGTCTTCGGCGCCGAAATATTTCACCGTCTCGAAGTTGAGCAGGCTGTCGATCGCCTTGGTGTTGGCGTCGGTGTCGCTCTCATTCATCGAACGCCGGATGCCGATGCGCCAATTGGTGGCCAGCGTCGTATAGATCAGATACGTGACCACCGTGGCGCTGATCACGGCGACATAGCGCCAGTCGAACGAGATCAGCATGGCGCCGACGACCAGCGCGAACTCGACGACGGTCGGAACCGCCGTCAGCATCGAGGTGCGAATGATGGTCTCGATCGCGTTGCGGCCGCGCTCGAGAACGCGCGTGAGTCCGCCGGTCTTGCGCTCCAGATGAAAGCGCAGCGACAGGCGATGCAAATGCTCGAACACCTCGATCGCCAATCGGCGCACCGCATTCATGGCGACAGCCGCGAACAGGGCGTCGCGCCCCTGTTGGGTGAACGCCATCAGGATGCGCAACACCCCGTAAAGGACGGTCAGCGCCGCCGCTCCGAGCAGAACGCGTGGCAGCGGGATCGCATCGAGCGCGAGCTTGCCGGCGACCGCGTCGGTCGCCCACTTGTAGGAAAAGGGAATTGCGATCGTGAACAACTTCGAGAGCAGCATCAGCGCGACCGCGAGAAATACGCGCAGCTTCAGATCAGCGCGGTCCGCCGGCCAGATGTAAGGCCATAGAAGCCGGACGGTTCCCGTCAGCGTGGCCCGACGCGCCGCATTGTTGCGCGCGGCGATGAATGTTGACGTCTTTTGATGCTGCATTGGAACTCACGGGCCGTCGATCAACTGGATCGGCGGACCGCATATAATCGCTTTTAGCGCCGATGACATCCTCACGGCCGCCATATTCTTGGGCTCGATCATTGTTCGCCAAGCAGCGGCTCAGGTGAAAGAGACGCCGGTCGTGGCGAATGATTTTCCGCGACTGTACCTGGCCTGCACTTATGCGAAACAGCAAGCTTTCGCATTGACGTCCGGCGACCTTGAAACCGCCCGCGATGATTCGGCCAAAGCGTTTGCGGCACGTTCATCCCCGCCTGTCAAGTGAAGACAATTGTGTTTTTATGTGAATTCAGCATCCGAGAGCCGGCTCAGTGTGAGTATTCAGCCGATTTCCGTCGATGCCCTAGTTAAAGTCATCGTATCTTGTCTTGTGCTATGTTTTCTTTTGCGCTATATGGATGTTTGTCCAAGTCGCAACAGGCGACAAAGAATGAGGATGCTCGTCGTGGTCGGGCGAGCAGCATGGCCTGAAGCTGATCGCCAACTGGGCGCTCTCCTCCGGCCGACTTATTGGAGTAACGTCAACAATGAGCGAATTCCACCAACCACATTGAACTCGCCGCGGAGATCGTCTCCGCCTATGTGTCGAACAATTCCGTGCCGTCGAGCGAGTTGCCGACGCTTCTCAGCGACGTTCACGCAGCAATCGTGCGTGTCGCGACTGGCGCACAACCCGTCGTAGTTGAAGCAGCCAAGCCCGCCGTCCCGCCGAAGAAGTCGATTACCAGCGACTACATCATCTGCTTGGAGGACGGTCGTAAATTCAAGTCGTTGAAGCGGCATTTGCGGACCCAATACAACCTGTCCCCCGAAGAGTATCGGGAGAAGTGGGGTCTTGCGTCCGATTACCCCATGGTCGCTCCCGCCTACGCCAAGGCGCGCTCGGCGCTCGCGAAGCAGATGGGCCTTGGCCAGCAGCGCCGGCGCCGCAAGTAAGACGCGCGGCTAATCCCCGCTCGGCGACCCCGTTCCCGCGAGGCCGAGCGGTGCGGGCGCGGGCACGGAACGTGTCGCTTCTATTTCGTGCCAAACATCCGATCGCCCGCGTCGCCCAGGCCAGGAATGATGTAGCCATGCTCGTTGAGCCGTTCGTCAACGGCCGCGGTCCAGATCTGGACGTCGGGATGCGCTTTTGTCAGCCGCTCGATCCCCTCGGGGGCGGCGAGAAGGCAGACGAAGCGGATCTCCTTCACCCCACGCCGCTTGAGGCGGTCTATGGCGGCGACCGCTGAATTTGCGGTCGCGAGCATCGGGTCCATCACGATCACCAACCGGTCGGCCACATCCGTCGGGGCCTTGAAATAGTACTCCACCGCCTCCAGAGTTTGCGGATCGCGATAGAGCCCGATATGGGCCACGCGCGCGCTCGGCACCAGATCGAGCATGCCGTCGAGAAATCCGACGCCGGCGCGCAAAATCGGCGCAAACACCAGCTTCTTGCCGGCAATCGTGGGCGCGATCGTCTTGGTGAGCGGCGTCTCCACCTCGATGAGCTCCAGCGGCAGGTCGCGCGTCACCTCGTAGGCGAGCAGCATGCCGATCTCGTTCATGAGCTGCCGGAACCCCTTGGTCGAAACGGTCTTGTCGCGCATCAACGTCAGCTTGTGCTGCACCAGCGGATGGGCGACGACATAAACATTGGACATGAGCGGGTCCTGGCCAGACTTCGAAGATGTTGACATTAAACGAAGTTGCGGCCGCCGAGGCCGGAGCGCGCGTCATCGTCCCCAGCTTTGTCGACGGCGTGACGATCCGCGACTGCGCCTGCGGCGCTATTGACGGGCGAACGGGCAGGATGTCTGCTGCGCCGCAAATGGTTTCCTCGACCGCCCGTCCGCTCAGCCGCAATTGGTCCCTGCCCAATATTCTGACCTACGCGCGGGTCGCGGCGGTCCCGCTGGTCGCTGGGCTTTTGTTCTGGCCGGACGAGCCATGGGCGCGATGGACCGCGCTCGCGATCTTCATCGCAGCCGGGATCAGCGACTTTTTCGACGGCTATCTGGCGCGCGCATGGTCGCAACAGTCTTCGCTCGGGAGAATGCTGGATCCGATCGCCGACAAGCTTCTTGTGTCCGCGGTGATCCTGGTGCTCGCCGCCAATCGGACCATTTTTGGCCTCACGCTCTGGGCCGCGATCGTCATCCTTTGCCGGGAGATCCTGGTCTCGGGCTTGCGCGAATATCTGGCCGAGCTCAGAGTTCCGCTCCCGGTGACGGCGCTCGCCAAGTGGAAGACCACCGTCCAATTCATCGCGCTGGCTTTTCTCATCGCTGGGCCAGCCGGTGAAGCCGTCCTTCCGGGATCGATCACAACCGGGATTGTGCTGTTGTGGATCGCAGCCATAGTAACGCTCTACACTGGATGGGACTATATGAAGGCGAGCTACGATCACGCCGGGAGCGACTGAGACGAGAATGAAGGCGCTTTATTTCGCCTGGGTGCGCGAACGCGTCGGCATGGAGGAGGAAGAGCTTGATCCACCTCCATCGGTGGCGACGGTCGGCGACCTTATCGCCTGGCTTTCCGAACGCGGAGAGGGCTACGCGCGCGCGTTCGAGAAGCCTATGGCCGTTCGCGCTGCGCTCGATCGGGTTCACGCGCGTAGTGACGCTTCGATCGCCGGGGCGAAGGAAGTGGCGTTCTTTCCGCCGATGACCGGCGGCTGAAAGCGATGGCGACAGTCCGCGTCCAGCGAGAGGATTTCGACCTCGGCGCGGAGGCCGAAGCGCTCGCCCGAGGGCGAACTGACGTCGGCGCCGTGGTCAGCTTTGTCGGGCGCTGCCGCGACGAGGGCGGATCGCTTGCCGCGCTTGAGCTCGAGCATTATCCCGGAATGGCCGAGGAAGAGATCGCACGCGCCGCGGGTGAGGCGGAGGCGCGCTGGCCGCTTCAGGGCGCAACCGTGATCCATCGCTATGGGCGCATCGCGCCCGGCGAGCGGATCGTTCTCGTGGTGGTCGCCGCGGCGCATCGTGGCGCGGCGTTCGCGGCGGCCGAGATGCTGATGGACTACCTTAAGACCCGCGCGCCGTTCTGGAAGCGCGCCATACGCAGCGATGGCGCCGTCGAGGGTTGGATCGAATCGAAGGGGGAGGACGATCGGTCGGCGGCCCGCTGGAGAGTCGCCGATTGACGGTTCGCGTCAGGCCCGCGAGGTGACTGCGCGATAGACCAGCAGCACGACCACCGCGCCGATGACGGCGATGATGATGCTTCCGATGTTGACTCCCGTGACGCCGCCGATGCCAAGAAAGCTCGCCAGAAATCCGCCGACGATCGCGCCCACAACGCCGAGCGCAATGTCCATCGTCATACCCGACCCGGTCTTGTTGACGATCTTGCTTGCGATGAAGCCAGCGATGAGGCCGAGAATGATCCAGCTGAGTATGCCCATGTCGTAGCCTCCCGTGCGTCGTCCGCCAGCGCCGGAATGTGCGGTATGGACGGGGAAAACGCAAGCCGGTAGTCTTGGTCGTCATATCTTCGAAATCCAGCGCTACGCTGCGGTCGAAGGGAAGGCTTTTCGGCAGGCATGCATTCGGAGGACACAACGATGGCTTCATTTGACGACGCAATGAAGAACGCGGTGCCGGGCGGCAATCTGGCGACTCCGATCGCGGTTGCGGTAGGCGCGCTGATCCTGGGCAAGATCTTCGGCGGCGGCTCCGCGCCTGCCTCGGCGCCGCCTGCGCCAACGCCCGCACAACCGGCGCCGACGAACGCGCCCGCCGGCAGCATTCTGGGCGGCCTCACCGACCTCATCGGCAAGCTCAGCGCCGGCGGGGTCGGGCCACAGGTCAATTCCTGGGTCGGCCATGGTGCGAACGAGCCGGTTCAGCCCGGACAACTGGGCTCAGCGCTCGGCCAGAACGTCCTCAACGAGCTTTCGCAGCGCACCGGCATGAGCCAGCAAGAGCTCTTGAACCAGCTCGCGACCGTGCTGCCGCAGATCATCAATCATATGACCCCCAATGGTCGCATGCCGACGCTGGCTGATCTCGAGAAGTAATGAAAAAAGGCCGGGTGCAAGCGCCCGGCCAGAGTTTCCCGCCTCGCGGCGCGAGAGGAGCTGGCCAGCCTCAGCCGGGAGCCGCTCCCTGAGTCGCCGTATAGAGCGCGTAGAGCGATTGGCTGCCGGCCATGAACAACCGGTTGCGCTTCGGGCCGCCGAAGCAAATGTTGGCGACGACCTCGGGGATACGAATACGGCCGATGAGCTTGCCGGCGGAGTTCCACACAGTCACACCGCTGTAACCCACGGCGCGACCAGCATTGCTGGACACCCAGAGGTTGCCGTCCACATCTGAGCGGATGCCGTCGGGGCCGCACTTCACGCCGTCCACAACGCAATCGGTGAAGAGCTTTTGATTCGAGAGCTTGTTGTCGGCGCCGACATCGAAGACCGAAATATCGCCTTTGCCGCCGGGACCGGTATCCCCCGGACCCTTGCCCGTGCTAATGACGTAGAGCTTCTTGTAGTCGGGCGAGAAACATAGGCCGTTCGGATCAGGAACCTGCTCTTCCGTGACCACGAGATCGAGCTTTCCGCTTGGATCCCACCGATAGCAGTTGGTCGGCAATTCTCGTTTACCCGGCACGAATCCACCCGGTTGGCCGAGCTTGGGATTGAGGTGTCCCGGATTGCCCGGTCCGCCCGGCGCGTCGGGAGCGCCCTCATAGAGCTGGCTGCCGTAGGGCGGATCGGTGAACCAGAGGCTGCCGTCTGGGTGAGGAACGACATCGTTGGGAGAATTGAGGTGCTTGCCGCTATAGGAGTCGGCGATGATCGTGATTGAGCCGTCTAGCTCGTAGCGCACGACGCGTCGCATGAGATGCTCGCAGCTGACCTGCCGACCCTGGAAGTCAAATGTGTTGCCGTTGCTGTTGTTCGAGGGCATGCGGAAAACGCTGACGTGACCGTCGTCTTCCGACCATCGCATTTGCCGATTGTTGGGGATGTCGCTCCAGACGAGATAACGACCTTCAGAGTTCCACGCCGGCCCCTCCGCCCACAGAGCTCCAGTCCAGAGTCTCTGGATCGGCGCGTTGGGTTGGCGGAGGCCGTCGAAGCTCGGATCGACGGTGAGCACGTCAGGGTCGGTGAAATAGACATTCGGCAGTCCGTTGGGGCCGAAATCCCGCGGCGGGCTGGTTATGGTGCTTGGCGGTGCGACTGGTCCTGTCTGCGCCATCGCGCGAGAGACAGCGAACGCCGCCGCGCCCCCCGCTAGCCCTGCGACAAGCGTCCGCCGCGAAACCCCGCGGCCCGAATTTTGAACGCAATTATCCTGATAAGCCATGTATTCCTCCCCAGATAAAATTGGCGACTATTGAGACGCATGGTTATCGAAACACTCTAAGGATGGTCGGCTTGGCCGGCCACCAGCGCTACTCGGAGTTGGTCATGGCTTCATAGCGCCCTGCGCGCTCGTGTAGACTGCGTAGAGCGATGTCGAGCCGCAGATGTAAAGTCTGTTGCGTTGCTGGCCGCCGAAGCACAGGTTGGCGACCGTTTCCGGAATGTGGATTTTGCCGAGCAGATCGCCCGCCGGCGCGAAGCACCACACGCCGTCGTTGCTTGGATCGCCCCAACCGCACGAGCACCAGACGCGGCCCGCGGTGTCGCAGCGCAGACCGTCGGTGATGCTGGGCTTGGGCATTTCCGCAAAGACTTTGCTGTTCGAAAGCTTCCCGGCCGCGACATCCACGTCGAACACTCGGATATGCGACGGGTTCTGCGGCCCGTCGGTGAAGCCGGTGTCGATGATGTAGAGCTTCTTCTCGTCGGGCGAGAAGGCAATGCCGTTGGGCTCCACGAAGTCGTCGGCGACAACCTTGATCTCGCCCGAGCTCGGATCGACCCTGTAGACGTTGTGCTTTTCCTGCTCCTGCTGGGCCTTGACGCCCTCATAAAAGCCGCCAATGCCATAGGCCGGATCGGTGAACCAGATCGAGCCATCGGACGCGACAACCGCGTCGTTCGGCGAGTTCAGCTTCTTGCCATTGTAGGAGTCGGCGATGATCGTGATCGAGCCGTCGGGCTCGGTGCGGGTGACCCGGCGGCCGCTATGCTCGCAAGTGATCAGGCGTCCTTCCCGATCAATGGTGTTGCCGTTCGAGTTCATCGACGGCTGGCGATAAACGCTGCAGTGGCCGTCATCCTCCAGGAAGCGCATGATGCGGTTGTTGGGAATGTCGCTGAACAGCACCATCCGCCACGCCGGGAAGTAGACCGGGCCCTCGGCCCAGCGGAACCCGGTCGCGACGCGCTCGACCGCCATGGTGCCGGCGAAGGCCGGGAAACCGGCAGGTCCGAATGTGTTAGCGGGGTGAGCGAACTCCAGATGAGAGTCCGGATAGCGGCTCCCCGACAGCGGTCCCAAGGGCAGCGGCTCGGTTTGCAGGGTTGGAGCGCCGGTCTGGCTGGTTGCCGGCACGCTCGCCGCAGAGGCCGCTTTCAGGGTCGCGGCCGTTGCAGCAGCCGCCGTTGTCGTCAAAAATGCGCGTCGGTTCATTGTTATCTCCCTAGAAGTTGCTCAGGATTCTTAGAAGTGCTCAGGAATCTGGAAAGCGCTGGAACTCCTAACGCCCCACCGGCAAACTCGCATTCAAACTCGGGGGCTGTCATTTGGATGTTGGGAACCGTGCCGTCAGGCCAGAGCGAAGGAACCGCAGGTTTCCACCCAAACCAGCCGTGCCGCTGGAATTTCGGACGCAATTATCCTGATAAGCCATGTGTTCCTCCCCAGACAAAGTGAGCGTCTCTTTGAGACGCATGGTTATCGAAACGCGCTAAAGATGGACGGCTCGGCCGGGCGCCGGCAGTTGGTAAATCCGATCTTCGGAATCCGCGGAGCCTGCCAAGGATCGAATGATCCCAGGCGGCGAGCCGACTTGGCAATAGGTAGAAGTACCTACGCTCTTACCGCGCAAAAACAGCATATGCCTATGTTGCCAATTCGGCGCGTCGGGTCCGCTCTGGGCGTCCCCAGTCGTCACGCATCCTCAGGGGTAACGACCCCACAGTTTCGCCAACAAAAGCACTGACAAAGTGGGCGGGGCGCAATGCACAGTTCACGTCGTGCAAGAGGTATCAGGAAATCAGTCCGTCGATCGCACTGCAGCGCCAGCCTTGAGCGCGCGGCCGCAGCTCCTCTATGACGGCGATTGCGGGTTTTGTGGATATTGGGCACGCTATTGGCGGAAACTAACGGGCGACAGCGTCGACTACCGACCCTACCAGCAGGTCCTGGCGCAATATCCGACGATCCCTGAAGCCGAGTTCCAGCGCGCGGTTCAATTCATCGCGCCCGACGGCAGGCGCGCTAGCGGCGCCGAGGCGAGCTTCCTGACGCTCGCGCAAGCGCCCGCCAAGGGCTTCTGGCTCGCTCTTTACCTCTACCTGCCCGGTTTCGCGCCCATCTCCGAACTTGCTTACGCCTTTATCGCCAAGCGCCGGCCCGCCTTCTTCCGATTGAGTCTCATGCTGTGGGGCAGGAACCACGAGCCGCCGCGGTACGCGCTTGTCTCATTTCTCTTCCTTCGCCTGTTCGCGCTCGTCACCCTTTGCGCCTTCGTATCCTTTGCGGTGCAGGCGCAAGGACTGATCGGCAGCCGCGGCATCCTCCCGCTGAACGAACTCGTCGACGCGCTCGCCGCCCGTTTCGGCCCGGAGCGTTTTGTCCTCGCGCCGATGGTGTTCTGGCTGAACGACAGCGATCTCGCCATTCACGCTGTTCCCTGGGCCGGAGCGGGTTTGTCGCTCATGCTGGCGCTCAATCTCTTCCCGCGTCTCAGCCTCGTTCTCATCTACGCGCTTTATCTCTCCCTGCTCTATGCCGGGCAGACCTTCATGAACTTCCAGTGGGACACGTTCCTGTTGGAGACGGCGGTCGTCGCGCTAGTGATGAGCTTCAAGCCGATCACCGGCGTTTGGCTCGCGCGCTGGCTCTTGTTCCGCTTCATGTTCATGTCGGGCGTCGTCAAGCTGATCAGCGGCGATCCCAACTGGCGGAATCTCTCGGCGCTCAGCTACCACTTTCTGACCCAGCCGCTGCCGACGCCGCTCGCCTGGTACGCGGCGCAGCTGCCGGCCGGCGTGCTGAAAGCCGCAACCGGCGCCATGTTTATCGTCGAGCTCGTTCTGCCGTTCCTGATCTTCTGCCCGCGGCGCTTAAGGTTTGCCGCCGGGTTCGGCATTCTGCTGTTCGAAGGCTGTATTCTCGCGACCGGGAATTACAACTGGTTCAATCTTCAAACCATGTTGCTCTGCCTGCCGCTGTTCGACGACGCGGCGCTGCGACGGATATTGCCGACGCCCCTTCTCGCCCTCACCCGGGCGCGCGCAGAACCTCAGCCGACGCGACGCGCGGTGACAATCGTTGTCAACGCAGCGGCGCTCGTGATGGTGTTCTTAAGCCTGGTGCAGATGGACGAACGGTTCGGCGGCAGTCCGCCGGGAGCGGCGCTGGCGGTCGACGACCTGTTCGAGCCGTTCCATATCGTGAGCCCTTACGGCCTGTTCGCGGTCATGACGACGACCCGCAACGAGATCATCGTCGAGGGGTCCGACGACGGCCTGCAATGGCGGGAGTACGAATTCCGCTACAAGCCCGGCGATCTCGGGCGTCGCCCGCCATGGAACATCCCTCACCAGCCGCGGCTCGACTGGCAGATGTGGTTCGCCGCGCTCGACGATCCGCAGCGATTGCCGTGGTTTTCGCGGTTTCTTGAGCGCCTCTTGGAAAACGAACTCTTCGGTGACGGCGTTGCTTAAGACGAATCCTTTTCCCGACAAGCCGCCGGCCTATGTGCGAGCTGAGCTGTACGACTACACCTACGCGAGCAGTGACGAGCATGCGGCGGGCCGCTGGTGGGACCGGCAATTGGCGGGACTCTATTTCCCCAAGGCGCACCTGAAGATGAAGGCGCAGTGATCCCGTTAGAACAGGATGTGATCGTCGTCATCGCGAGGAGGCCGGAGGCCGACGCGCCGATCCAGGAGCCGTAGGGCGCCAGACGTTCCCCTGGATTGCTTCGCTTCGCTCGCAATGACGGCTGTGGTGTGGCCCTATGTCATCCCGTGATGGGGGGTCCTGGGCCATTCGCAGCGGCGAGGTGACAGGCGACATTATCGCGGAAGAGAGGCCGCTCGGATTTGCAGATCGCGATCGCCTGCGGGCAGCGCGGATGGAACGGGCAGCCAGGCGGGGGATCGATCGGGTTGGGCGGCTCGCCGCCAATTGCGCTGCGCGGGCGTCCGCTCATCGAAAGGTCGGGCACAGCGTCGAGCAGCATGCGCGTATAAGGGTGACGAGGTCGTGCGAACAGCGCCTCGGTCTCGCCGATCTCGACCAGCCGGCCGAGATACATCACGCCGACGCGGGTCGCCATGAACTGCACCACCGCCAGATTGTGGGTGATCAAGAGATAGGTGAGGCCGAGTCTCTCCTGCAGGTCGCGCATCAGGTTCAGAATCTGCGCCTGGATCGAGACGTCGAGCGCCGAGGTGGGCTCGTCGCAGACGATGAAATCGGGATGGGCGGCGATTGCGCGGGCAATCGCGATGCGCTGGCGTTGACCGCCGGAAAATTCGTGCGGAAACTTGGGCGCGTCGGCGGGATGAAGGCCGACGAGTTCGAGCAGCTCATCGACGCGCGCCGCGATCGCGCGCCTGCCGCCAGCGTTGCGCCGGCGGAGCGCGCGGATGGGCTCGGCGATGATGTCGCCGACCCGCCAACGCGGATTGAGCGAAGCGAAGGGGTCCTGAAAGATCATCTGCATGCGCCGGCGAACCGCGCGCCGCGTGGCAGGGTCGCTGGTCCTAGCGAGGTCGACGCCGTCGATCATGACCTGCCCCTGGCTTGGCTCGAGCAAGCCGACCACCATGCGCGCCAGCGTCGATTTGCCGGAGCCGGATTCGCCCACGAGCCCGAACGTTTCGCCGCGGCGGATCGCAAAGTCGAGGCCGTCGACCGCGGTCAGCGTCCGGCGCGGCTCGCGACTGACCAGCCGCGAGATCCAGGGGCTCGAAACGTCGAACACGCGGCTCAAGCCGCGCACTTCGACGATTGCGTCGGCGCCTTTCAATTCCGGACATCCGCGGCGGCGGGCGACCGGTCATAAAGCCAGCAGGCCGCACCTCGATCGCCAAAAGCGATGAGCGGCGGGCGCTCGGCGCAGCGTTCGAAAGCTCGTGGACAGCGCGAGGCGAACGCGCAGCCGCGCGGACTAGCCGTTAGTCGCGGCATGGCGCCGGGAATCTGCATGAGCCGGCGGGCGCGGACCGCAAGCGTCGGGATCGCGGCCATCAATCCTTGCGTATAGGGATGCAGAGGATTGCGTATGAGTTCGTGGACCTCGCCAATCTCGACAATGCGCCCAGCGTACATGACCGCGACGCGATCCGCGGTCTCGGCGACAACACCCATGTCGTGGGTGATCAGCATCACCGCGGCGCCATGCCGGCATGTCAGATGCTTGAGCAGCGAAATGATTTGCGCTTGCACCGAAACGTCGAGCGCGGTCGTCGGCTCATCGGCGATCACGAGCTGAGGCTCGGCGCAAAGGGCGAGCGCGATCACCACGCGCTGGCGCATGCCGCCGGAGAATTCGTGCGGGTATCCGTCGATGCGCTTCTGCGGCGAGGGAATGCCGACCTCGCTAAGCCACGCAATCGCCTGTTCCCTCGCCTGTCTTCGCCCGATCGGCCTGTGAGCGAGGATCGTCTCGATGAGCTGATCGCCGATGCGCATGAGCGGGTTGAGGCTGGTCAGGGGATCCTGGAAGACGATGCCGATGCGCCGTCCACGGATCTCACGCATTCGCGCTGGCGGCAGATCGTCGATGCGCTCGCCGTCAAGCCGGATTTCGCCGCTGGCGATCCGGCCGGGGGAATCGAGAAGGCCGACGATTGCGAGCCCGGTCAGCGACTTGCCGGCGCCCGAACTCGCCGACGACGCCCAGAACCTCGCCTGGCGCGATGTCGAACGACACGCCGTCGAGAGCGGCCAGCGGCCCCTTTCGAGTGACGAATTCGACTCTGACGTCACGAACCGAAAGCAGCGGGCCGGTCATTTCAGCCGGGGGTTGAGCGCGTCGCGCAACCAGTCGCCGAGAAGATTCACCGCCAGCACCAGAACCGCCAATGTGAGGCTCGGGAACGTGACGATCCACCATTCGCCCGAGAACAGGTAGTTCTGCCCGATGCGGATCAGGGTCCCAAGCGACGGCTGGGTAGGCGGCAGGCCGACGCCGAGAAAGGATAGCGTCGCCTCGGTGATGATCGCCAGCGCCAGATTGATGGTCGCGATCACCATGACCGGCCCCATCACGTTGGGCAGAATATGCGAGAAAAGGATGCGCGCGTGCGGGAGCCCAATCAGCCGCGCGGCCAGCACGTAATCTCGGTTCTTCTCCACCATGGTGGAGGCGCGCACCGTGCGCGCGTATTGCACCCAGAACGATAGCCCGATCGAGAGGACCAGCACCGCGAATGCGAACTCGTCGCGGTTTGCGGGCTTCAGCAGCGCATGCGCGACGCCGTCCAAAAGCAACGCGATCAGAATCGCCGGAAAGGTCAGCTGCACGTCGGCGATCCGCATGATCATGGAGTCGGTCCAGCCTCCGGCGTATCCCGCGATGAGGCCAAGGGAGACTCCAATTAAGGCGCCGAGCGCCACGCTGCAAAAGCCGATCGCGAGAGAGACGCGGAGCCCATAGAGGACCGCCGACAAGAGATCCCGCCCCTGATCGTCCGTCCCCAGGAGGAATCGCGGATCTCCACCGGCGACGAAGCTCGGCGGATCGAGCGAGTCCGACAGGTAGTTGGCAGCGGGATTGAATGGGTCGGTCGGCGCGATTAAGGGCGCGAGCAGCGCCGCCAGAAAGAGGATGAGAGTCACAATACCTGCGGCGACCGTGACCTTAGACGACAGGAAGCTGGCGAGAAGGTCATTGTCCTTGAGGCGCCCGATCACCTTCCGGTCCACCTCGGACGCGCCGTCCGGCGGCGCCACGGTTTCGCTCATTTCAGCTCTTCAAGCGCGACGCAGGTGGGTGCGCAACCGCGGGTCCACGGCCACGTAGATGAGGTCGACGATGAGATTGATTATAACGAACAGCGTCGCGATGAGCAGGAGATAGGCGGCCATGATGGGAATGTCGGCGTTCTGAATCGATTGCAGGAAGAGCTGGCCCATGCCGGGCCACGCGAACACCGTTTCGGTAATGATGGAGAAAGCGACGATCGAGCCGAGCTGCAGGCCGACGACCGTGATCACCGGAACGAGGGTATTCTTGAGTGCGTGGCGGAAATGGACGGCATGCTCGGAAAGCCCGCGCGCGCGAGCGAACCGGATGTAGTCCGAGCGCAGGACCTCGAGCATCTCGGCCCGCACCAGCCGCATGATCAACGTCATCTGGAACAAAGCCAGCGTGATCGAAGGCATGATGAGCGACTTGAGCCCCGAAACCGTAAGCAGGCCAGTCGTCCAAAAGGGGCCAATGCGCACCACGTCGCCGCGGCCAAACGAAGGCAGCCAGCGCAGCACGACAGCAAACAGATAGATCAGCAGAATCCCGATCAGGAACGTCGGCAAGGATATGCCTATGAGCGACAGCGCCTGGAGCAGTCTGGCCAGCGCGCTATCGCGGCGCAGAGCGGCGTAGACGCCCATCGGGACGCTGGCCGCGAGCGACAGGATCGACGCAACGAGCGCGAGCTCGAGGGTGGCGGGCATGCGCGCGCCGATGAGATCAGCGACCGGCTGCTTGAACTGGTAGCTCACGCCGAAATCGAGCCGCGCCGCGTTCAAAAGAAACCGCGCCGCCTGGACGATCGTCGGCTGATCGAGGCCGAGCTGATGGCTGAGCTCAGCGCGCTCCGCCGCCGAGGTCTCGATCCCGACCATCTGGTTCACGGGATCGCCGACATAGTGAAACATCGCGAAGGCGATCAGCCCGACCGCGATTAGGACGCCGACGGACGCCAGCAGACGGCGCAGGAGGAAAGCGATCAATCCTTCTTAACCCAAGCGAATTCGTAGTAATTGTCCGGCCGCTGGATCACATGGGTGGACTTCGAAACGCCCCACGCCAGCGCCTGCTGATGCAGCGGAATGTAGCCGACGTCATCGAGCAATGAGATTCGCCAGGCGTCGGCGAAGATCTCGTCGCGCTTCTCCTCGTCCGGCTCCTGCAGGGCGGAACGGGCCAGGGCGTCGACCTTCGAATTGCAATAGTCGCCGACATTGTTGCCGCCCCAATTGGTCTTCGGGTCGCGGCAGCCCATGATGTATTGGAAGACGTTGAAGCTCTCGAGCGTCGTCGGCGTCCAGCCCAGGAGATAGAACGAGCTGTCGTAGCCTCCGGCGGCGGAAATCGACGCGAAGAACTTCGATTTGGGCTCAGCGTTGAGATCGATCTTGACGCCGATTCGCGCCAGCATGCCGACAACCGCCTGGCAGATCTGCTCGTCGTTCACATAGCGATCGTTCGGACAATCCATCCGCACTTCGAAACCGTCGGGATAGCCCGCCTCGGCGAGCAGCTTCTTCGACTGAGCGGGGTCGAAGGGAAGACGATGGAAGTCCTTCGACACCGAGAACAGCGAGGGCGCGATCATCAGCGCAGTCGGCGTCGCCTGTCCGCGCATCACCTTCTTGATGATCGCCTCCTCGTCGATCGCCTGATAAAGCGCTTTGCGGACGCGAACGTCCTTGAACGGGTTCTTGCCCTTGACGCTGGAATGGCCGAGTTCGTCGCGAGACTGGTCGAGCCCAAGGAAAATGGTGCGAATCTCCGGTCCGGCCAACACCTCGGTTCCCGGATTGGCGTTGACCCGGGCCTAATCGTTGAGCGGCACCGGATCCATCCAGTCGACTTCGCCGGACAATAGCGCGGCGACGCGGGTCGCGGCGTTCGGGATTGGGGTGAAGACGACCTCGTCCAGATTGGATCTCGGCTTGTCCCACCAATTCGGATTGCGCTTCCAGACGGTCTTCACGCCGGGCTCGTGGCTGACGAGGATGAAGGGCCCGGTCCCATTGGCGTGCAACCCGGCATAGGGCGGGGTGGTGGCGTTCATCGCGGTGGCCTCGGTCGCGCCGTGCGCCTCCGACCAGCTTTTCGAGAATATGCCCCAGCTCTCCCACTCGTTGATCAGCAACGGATCCGGCGTCTTCAACAGGAAGTCGACCGTATAGTCGTCGACCTTCACGATCTCGGCGTCCGCGGGGATGCGGCCCTTGAGGTGGGAGCCGGGGCTCAGCACGCGATGGGCCGAAAAAATGACGTCGTCAGCAGTAAAATCCTGGCCTTCGTGGAACTTGACGCCCTTGCGCAGATGAAAGCGCCAATGCAGGGGATTGAGGACTTCCCAGCTCGAGGCCAGGCACGGCTCGATTTTCATGTCCGGTCCGCGCCGCACCAGCCCCTCATACACGGCCCCGTTGACGCTGAGGCTGAAGCTCTCGTTGATCTGATAGGGATCGACCGATTTGAGCTCCCCTTGGAACGCGAAACGCAGCACCTTGGGTTCGGCCGCGCCGGCCAGCGCCGGAATCAGAAGCGCGACGATTCCAACTGCGGCGAGAAACAGCGATTTCGCGCTCGGCAGTCTCATCGATCGTCTCCGCGAGATCCGTTGTCTCGATGAGCCTGCGCAGCGGCGGGTCGAGACTTGAGCGAAAGACTAAGCAAAAACAAAGCCAGCGGTCCAGGCGGCCCACTCTCGGCGGATCGGCGGCAAAACATCTTCATGAGGGCAAATGCGCGCTTGCGCAGGCGGCTTCGCCAGAATAGCGAAGAACCAAGACTTTAGCCTTTCGAGGGCGTGTGATCATGAAGCTCATTCTGGCGGTCATCAAACCGTTCAAACTTGACGAGGTGCGAACAACGCTCGATCGGCTGGGCGTCAAGGGAATGACGGTCAGCGAGGCCAACGGCTACGGCCGGCAGAAGGGGCACACCGAAATCTACCGCGGCTCGGAATACAATGTCGCCTTCATGCCAAAGGTGCGCCTTGAGATTGCGGTCAGCGACCATGAGGTCGAACCGACGATCGAGGCGATCCGCGCTTCGGCGCGCACCGGCCAGATCGGCGACGGCAAGATTTTCGTTCTGCCGATCGAGCGGGCGATGCGAATCCGCACCGCCGAGACCGGCGACGAGGCGTTGTGACGAGAAATCGACGCCCGCGCTGCGCTGGCGCAGGACGCGGTTCGCTGGCATAACGGACCAATGATTCGCGACGTGATCGCGGCCGCCGCGCGCGCCGACCGCGCCTCTCCCGCCGACCCGGGCTTCGGGGTCTATGTCCATTGGCCCTTTTGTCTGTCGAAGTGCCCCTACTGCGACTTCAACAGCCATGTGCGCGGCGCGGCGATTGACGAGGCGCGCTATCTTGCGGCGTTCAAGGCGGAAATCGCCCATCGCGCGGGACTTGCGCCGGGCCGGACGGTGCGCTCGGTGTTTCTTGGCGGCGGCACCCCGTCGCTCATGCGCCCTGAGACGGTGCAAGGCGTCCTCGACGCCATTGCGGCCGCCTGGCGTCTCGACAAAGACGCGGAGATCACCCTCGAAGCCAATCCGACCAGCGTCGAAGCCGAGCGGTTTCGCGGCTATCGCTCGGCCGGCGTCAACCGGCTGTCGATCGGCGTGCAGGCGCTGAACGACTTTGACCTCAAAGCCCTCGGCCGCAAGCACACGGTCGTCGAGGCGTTGGCTGCGGTGAGGCTCGCCGGGTCTCTGTTCCCCCGGTACAGCTTCGACCTCATCTACGGCCGCCCTGGACAGAGCGACGCCGGCTGGCGGCGCGAGCTCGCCGAGGCGCTCAACTATGTCGGCGACCATATCTCGCTCTATCAACTAACCATCGAGCCCGACACAATGTTCGAGCGCCTCCGCGACGCGGGCAAGCTCGAGCTGCCGGACGAGGACTTGAGTCTCCGCCTTATTCCAGGCGACGCGAGAATTGACCTACGCGCGTGGCCTGCCAGCCTACGAGGTCTCGAACCACGCGCGCCCTGGGGGCGAGAGCCGTCACAACCTCATTTATTGGCGGTACGGCGAATATGCGGGCGTTGGTCCCGGCGCGCACGGGCGCCTCGTGACGGCGAAGGGTCGGCTGGCGCAGGAGACCGAGCGGCACCCGGAAATGTGGCTGACGCTGGTCGAGAGCGAGGGCCACGGCCTGGTCGAGAGCGTGCCGCTCAGCCGTGAGGAGCAGGGCGACGAGTTCCTGCTGATGGGCCTGAGGCTCAGCGAAGGCGTCGACCCGCGGGCGTTCGAAAAGGTGAGCGGCCGCCTGATCGATCCCGAGCGGATTCGGAGCCTGATCGAGGATGGTTTTCTCGAGCGCGACGAGCGCGGGCGCATCCGGGTGACCGCGATGGGCGCGCCTCTGCTCGACACCGTGGTCGCCGACGTCGCGGCTTGAGCTCCGCGCTCGGTTTGGGCGATGCAAGTCGGCTTTCTTGCAAGCTCCCGCCACTCACGGCCCGAAAACGATACCGACCGGGCGGAACGGCTATCGCCAAGTTTCGCGTGACGCCAAGCGTCGGCGGACGGTCGCGGGTGACAAAGAGAGCGCCGGCGAAGCCGAATGTGCGGAGGCTGCCGGAATATCGGCTTGAGCCGCTTATAGATGACATCGCCGAGCGCGCGGGTCAGTTCGGGGACGGCTTCCCCGGCGACCCCGCGGACCGGATGATCGCGGCGACCGCGCTCGTATGGAACGCGAAGCTTGTCACGCATGACGCCAGGTTACGCGAGGTCAAAATATCTACAAACCATCTGGTGAGTTTGCGCGTCGGCTTGCCGAGCCGGAGGGCGTTGGTGCTCCCCGCGAAGTTGCGCAAAGGAGGTCCTCAGTCGGTGAAATCATTGGCGCGCGTAAACTTGTGCGGAAGCGCGAATTTCAGGCCGCCCGGTCTTTATTCCAAACCGGCCTCTTCGCCGCGTCGGACGGGTTGCGCCAGATAGCTTAGCGGATCGGACTTGCATTTCTCGAATTCGGCGTCGAGCTCATGAGTTTCGAGGTCTTGCGTCGTGAGCGCGTAATGGCAGATCGCGCGGACCTGTCTTGCTTCACAATATCCGCCGCATGCGGCGGAAGATGCCGTCATGCCCGAGAGCACAAACGCCAACGCAATCGAAGCAACGGTGGCTATCCTGGGTATCCGTCTCCCCGAAAATGGCTTCGTCATCTCCGCTTCCTGTTCAATTCACGTAAATATCAATTGCATGGGCCGCGAACCCTGCGAGAAAATTCCGGCGCTTTTTGGGAAGCGCCCCGCGCCGTCTCCTTTGGGCCGCGGCGTCGCGAGGACCGCGCGACGCGCCCCGGTCGTGCTCCGCGCGGCCATGCACGCGCCGGCGTTTCGTCTACTCGGCGGCGTGGCGGCGCGGCAGCGCCCCTTTGTCGAGCGCCTGGCCTAAGTCCTCGATCAGATCCTCCACGTCCTCAAGGCCGACCGACAATCTCAATAGCCCAGGCGCAATGCCGAGCGCCGCACGCTGCTCGGGCTTGAGCCGCTGATGAGTCGTCGTCTCCGGATGCGTAATGAGGCTTTTGGCGTCGCCGAGATTGTTGGAAATGCCAATGATCGAGAACGCGTTGGCGACCCGGAAAGCCGTCGCCTTGCCGCCGGCGACCTCGAACGCCACCATCGTGCCGCCACCTTCCATCTGCCGCTGGGCGAGGGCCGCCTGCGGATGATCGGCGCGGCCCGGATAGAGCGTGCGCAGGACCGCGGGATGATGGCTGAGGAAGTCCGCGATCGCGCCTGCGCTGCGCGTTTGCGCCGCGACGCGAACGGGCAAGGTCTCCAGCGACTTGAGCAGCGTCCAGGCGTTGAACGGCGAGAGACAAGGACCGGTCTGGCGGAGGAAATTGTGGATGTGGTCGGCGATGAACTTCTCGCTCGCCAGGATGACGCCGCCAAGCACGCGCCCTTGGCCGTCGATGTGTTTGGTGGCGGAGTAGACAACGCAATCGGCGCCGAGCTTCATCGGATGCTGGAGCAACGGCGTGGCGAACACGTTGTCGACGACGAGAGTCGCGCCGGCCCCATGCATGATCTCGGCGACGCCGGCGATATCGACGAGCTCGAGCGTCGGATTGGTCGGCAATTCGAGGAACGCCGTCTTGGTGTTCGGACGCAGAGCCGCCCGCCAGGCGTCAAGATCGGCGCCGTCGACCAGGGTCGAGGCGACGCCGAAGCGCGGCAACAGCTCCTCGACCACGTAGAGACACGAACCGAACAAGGCCCGCGCGGCGACGACGTGGTCGCCCGCCTTGACCTGGCCCATGAGCGAGGCGGTGACGGCGGCCATTCCGCTCGCCGTCGCCCGCGCCGCCTCGGCGCCTTCGAGCAGCGCCATCCTCCGCTCGAACATCGAAACGGTCGGATTGGCGAAGCGCGAATAGATGAAGCCCGGATCGTCGCCCTTGAAGCGCGCCTCCGCCAGCTCGCTCGTGTCGTAGAGATAGCCCTGGGTGAGAAAAAGAGCCTCCGACGTCTCGTCGAAGGCCGAGCGCAGCGACCCGCCATGGATCAACTGCGTCGCGGGCCTCAGCGTCTTGGGATCGCGGGATTTGCGCGGGCTCGTCATCGTTCAAGTCCTCTGCGCCGACGGCGCCTGATGGGGCTCGAGACGAGGCGACGGTTTTAAATGCGCCCCGATCTTTTAGCCCGTTGTTTAACGTGGCGGCAAGCCGATCGGCTCAAATGACCACGGGGTGTGCTTGCCATAGCGCTGGCCAAGCCATGGCGTCAAGGCCAGGCCTCTCCCTCACATGTCTTCCCTTACAAGCCTTCCCTTACAAGCCTTGGCTTAAAGGTTAGGAGACGCTAACAACGCCAAACCGCCCTTTGAGGCCAACCTGTTGACGCCCCGAACGCCGCTTCCCCATATCCTCGACGCGCATGAACCGGGCGTCGCGGACGCCCTGTTCTCGGCTCCGTTCGGTCTGTTCGGACGGCAGAAGATCCGCGCCATGATCGGCCGAAAACTGATCCGGGCGGACATTCCATTGGAATCGTCGCAGCTTCAGCCCGCGAGTCTCGACCTCAGGCTCAGCAAGGAAGCCTATCGCGTTCGCTCGAGCTTTCTGCCCGGGCGCGAGCACACCGTTCGGGACCGGCTCAAAAGCCTGAACGCGGAGCCTGTCTCGCTGGCGGGCAAGGGCGCCGTGCTGGAGAAAGGCATCGTCTATATCGCGCGGCTGATGGAGCGGCTGGAGCTGAGGCCCAACCTTTCCGGCGCCGCGAACCCGAAGAGCTCGACTGGCCGGATCGACATTTTCACCCGCCTGATCGTCGACGGGGGAGAGGCGTTCGATGACGTGCCGCTCGACTACCAGGGCGAGCTCTGGCTGGAGATTTCACCCCGCAGCTTCAGTGTCCGCGTCAAAGCGGGGTCGAAGCTGAGCCAGGTCCGGTTTCGCAGCCGTCATCCTCAGCAACGGGACCGGCACACTTTCACCCTGGAGGATGCCGAGATTCGCAAGCGGCACCTGGCCTGCCCGCTGGTCGATAGCCCGCTCGACTTGCGCGAGGGCCTGGTGTTGCGGGTCGATCTTGGCGGTCTGGGCGAGCCCGTTGTCGGCTACCAGGCGATCAAGAACAGCGACGTCATCGACGTCAACCGCTTGCGCGGCTACGCGATCGAGGATTTCTGGGAGCCGATACGCGCCCGCGAGGACCGGCGGCTGATCCTTGATCCCGATCAGTTCTACATTCTGGCTTCGCGGGAGAAGGTGCAGATCCCTCCCGACCTTGCGGCGGAAATGGCGCCGATCGATCCGGCGATCGGGGAGTTTCGCGTTCACTACGCCGGCTTCTTCGATCCCGGCTTCGGGCAGGGCAGGGACGGGCGCCCGTCCGCCCGGGCGGTGCTTGAAGTGCGCAGCCGCGACGTGCCGTTCCTGCTGGAAGACGGCCAACCGGTCGGGAGGCTGGTGTACGAAAAACTCGCCGGCCAGCCGGACGCGCTCTATGGCGCCGACGCAACCTCCAGCTATCAGCACCAGGGCCTCAAGCTGTCGAAGCATTTCCGCGCCTAGCGGCCCGGGAGTCGCGCTCGCTCGGATCATTGTGACCGTTTTATCTCAGGGCGTCACATTTCGCTTGGCGAGAGGGCGCCCTTTCCTATATGAGGTCCGGGGTGGCGCGGCGCCGGGAGGCTCCGCGCCGCGAATTTTTCTGGCTGGGCGTCATCGCCTGCCGCGTCTAAACCTTCAAACCCACGTCGAGACAATGGCCAATCCGTTCGAGTTCGTTCAGCAGGTGCGCGCCGAGGCCGCCAAGGTCATTTGGCCGACGCGGCGCGAGACCCTCGTCACCACAGGGCTGGTGCTGCTGCTGGTCGTGTTCACGAGCCTGTTCTTCCTCGTCGTCGATGAAGTGCTGCGCACGATCGTTTCCCTCGTGCTCGGCTTCGGACGGAGCGGCTAGCGTTGGTCATGATCCGGAACGTCTAAACATGAACATGCGCTGGTACATCGTTCACGCCTATTCGAACTTCGAGAAGAAGGTGGCGGAATCCATTCGCGAGCAGGCGAGCCAGCGGGGCCTCGCGGAGAAGTTCGAGGAGATCCTCGTGCCGACCGAGCAGGTCGTCGAGATGCGCCGCGGGCGCAAGATCAACTCGGAGAGGAAGTTTTTCCCTGGCTATGTCCTGGTCAAATGCGACCTCACCGACGAGGTCTACCACTTGATCAAGAACACGCCCAAGGTGACCGGCTTCCTCGGCGCGGACAAGAAACCGATGCCGATTGCCGATATGGAGGCCGATCGGATCAAGGGACAGGTGGCCGATGGCGTCGAGCGGCCGAAAGCTGCGATCCGGTTCGAGATAGGCGAAAACGTGAGGGTGGCGGACGGGCCTTTCGCCTCCTTCAACGGAGTTGTCGAAGAAGTCGACGAATCCCGCTCGCGGGTCAAAGTCGCGGTGTCGATCTTCGGCCGCGCCACGCCGGTCGACCTCGAATTTGGTCAGGTCGAGAAGGTCTGATCGCCCCGGTTTTGGCGAGGCGGCGTGGGATCGGCAACCCAGGCTCTTCCGCTTCTATCTGCTCGAAACGCGTGCCGCGGTGACGCAAGCCGCTCCGCGTCGTGGCCTTGCGCCACTCGGCCATCCGTGCATATTCCGCCGCGGTTCGGGGAGAGCCGTGGCCTTAGCAGCAGTTGGCGGAAAGGGGCGAAATGAGTCGAATTTCCGAGCCGCATTCTGCGCGCGTCCCTCCGCGGAAGAAAAGCCGAGCGATTGAATTTGGCCTCTCGCTTGTGGATCCCCGAGCTTGGTTCCAACTGTTCCGCCTAGTCCACTATTACAATTATGACCACGTCGGTCCCCGCCGCGTGGCGGATATAGGACCGGGCGTGCGAATGGCCCCCAATGTGTCGCTGCGCAACGGCGAACGGATTAAGATTGGCGCTTATTCCCATATCGGAGCGCGCTGCTCGCTCTGGGCCGGCGATTCAGTTGGCCGGATCACCCTTGGACGCCACGCTCTATTGGGGCCCGAGGTTTTCATCACGGCATCGAACTATCAGACCGAGCCAGGAACGCCGATCATGGATCAGCCCAAGGTCGAGCATGGCGTGGTCATCGGCGACGACGTTTGGCTTGGCGCGCGGGTTGTGGTGGTCGCCGGGGTGGAAATCGGGGATGGCTGCATCATCGGCGCCAGTTCGGTGGTCACGCGGTCGATTCCGGCCGGTTCGATCGCCGTCGGAAACCCAGCGCGCATTGTCGGCCACAGGGGAGATCCGAAGGCTGACGCTGAGGTTTGGCGAGCAGATGCCCCGTTGGGCGCCTCCGGAGCGATGTAACGGGCCGGCTGGTCCGGCTGCGCCGCGGACCAAAAACTTGGTAATTGCGGAGGCGAGGTCAATGACGGTAAGGGACCGGGTATATAGCGCGTTCAAAGAGAGCTTCGACCTTGACGATGAGACCAATACGTCAAAGCTGGTCTATCAAGACTACCCGGCTTGGACGTCGATCGGCCATATGATTTTGGTGGCGGCTCTTGAATCCGAATTTGATACGATGCTGGAGACGGACGACATCCTCGAAATGAGCAATTTCGAAAAAACGGTTTCAATCATGAGCAAATACGCCAACGAGGCCTGAAGCCAAACAAAATGCCGCACATCGAAGCCAGCTGGCGTTGCTTTCGCCCGGTCTCGACGCCGAGCGGCCGTGGCGGGCCGCGCGGTGGTGGGATTCGCGACAGAAGGGACGGGCGCGCCGCGGCTGGAGCCGTTCATGACGGTCGGTGAGACCGAGCGGACCGCGCCGCTCGATGCTGGCGGCGCGCGGCCGAACATCAGTCTCGTGTCAGTGATCGTGCCGCATCTCAACGATTACGACAATTTGGACGCCTGTTTGAGGTTGCTGGAAGCGCAGAGCTTCCCGGGCGATCGAACGGAAATCATCGTCGCCGACAACGGCAGCTCGCGCGGGCTTGACGCCGTGCGTCGCATCGTCGGGGCGCGCGGCCAGGTCATTGAGGTCGCGGAGCGCGGCGCCGGACCCGCCCGCAATGCAGGGGTGCGCGCCTCGCGGGGCGAAGCGATCGCATTCATCGACAGCGACTGTCGGCCGGATAAGCGTTGGCTTGAGGAAGGCCTCGCTGAACTGCGTCACGCGGATTTCGCCGGCGGCCATATCGACGTCCTGGTTGAGGATCCGCGGCGGATGACGGCGGCCGAAGCCTTCGAGAGCGTGTTCGCCTTTCAGAACGAGCGCTATGTCAAGGACCTCAGGTTCACGGTCACCGCGTCGATGTTCGTGTGGCGCTCGGTTTTCGACGCGGTCGGCGGCTTCAAGAACGGCGTCCCGGAGGATAAGGATTGGTGCGAGAGGGCGGGGCGGCAGAGCTATCGCATTCGCTTCGCTCCGAGGTCGATCGTCGGCCACCCGGCCCGCCGGACGATGCCGGAACTGAAGCGCAAATGGCGGCGGCTGACGCTCGAACGGTGCGAAGGCGCGCGGCGCAACGGCAGGGGCCCGGTTCCAGTATTGTTGCGTGAATTGGCGGCCCTGCTTGCGGTCGCGCCGCACGCCTTCTTGCCGCTTGCCTCGAAGCGCCTGAGCGGGATTCGAAACCGCCTCATGGCCGTCGGCGTGCTGGCGCACATTCGGGCTTATCGCTTTTTGGTCGCCTATCGAGCCGTCATGCGACGGGATGAAAAGTGAATGGGGCCGTGCTCCTCTTCAAAGTGGGTCGAGAGCGCCGGGCCTCCCGATTGACACTGCCCTATGCGTCCGATACCTCTCCATCTTTCCTTTGCGTCTGCAATTCCGGCTGCGGCCGTGAGGAGCGACGCGCGTTCGGCGATTCGAACAGCCGTAAGGGGCGTTCGGAATCCGGCGCAGCGAGTTCAGCTGAAAACACGAAGGGGGGCTTTGCAAGGAGCGGCAGCTTAGTCGCGCTCCGGTCCCCGGCGCCGACGTGAGAGCCGGTCAGGCTTGCGATAGCATTTCGCTAGCGCACCCAAGATCGACCAACGGTAGGGTGTCAAGTGTCGGAAGTCGCGGACGCAATCAGCAATGCCCCCCACGTCGTCATTGCGATTGTCGCGACCGACGAAGCCAAGAACATCGTCGGCTGCCTGGGCGCGCTCAACGGCTCGATCAACCGAGAGTTCAGCGTCGTCATTTGTGAGAATGGCGGCTATGACGCATTCGAGCGGGATGTCCGGGAAATGGCCAAAGTCCCCGGAATCGTCGAGGCTGACGCCGAGGGGGACAATCGGCTGGGCGGCGCCGAATGTTGTCTGTTCTATCTCGGCGCGGACAGACGCGAGGTTCGGGTTCTCAGGTCACGCGAGAACCGCGGATATAGCGGCGGCGTCAATTTCTGCATCGCCGCCGCCGGGACCAACTGGGATTTCATCTGGGTGCTCAATCCCGATACGTTTCCGGAGGCGGACGCTCTGGGGGCTTTGGTGCGCCGGCAGGCGGAAGGCGGCTACGGAATGGTCGGGAGCAAGCTCGTCTTCCTGGCCGATGGGCGCGTTCAGTTGTGGGGCGGGCTCAAATACTGGCCCTTGCTTGGCCGCAGCCGATCGCTGGGGCATGGACAGGCCGTCGAGGTGACTCCTGACCTGAGGGAAGTCGAGGCGGCCCTCGAAATTATCTCCGGCGCCTCGATGTTTGTGTCGAAGGACTACATCAAGACTGTCGGCGTGATGGATGAGGACTTTTTCGTCTACTACGAGGACACCGAGTGGTCGCTGCGCCGCGGAAACTTCCGCCTGGGGTATGCAAACGATTCGGTCGTTCATCATGTGGCCGGCTCGACCTCGGGCTCCGCAGGACCGCGTTCCAAGCGGTCGCGGTTCAGCATCTACCTCACCGAGAGGAATCGAGTGATTATCGCCAAAAAGCGATATCCCGCGGCTTGGCCGCTGTTCGCCGCCGCCGCGCTATTGCAGACCCTGGAATTTCTGGTCCGCTTTCGCTCGTGGCGCTCTTTCAACATAGGCCTCAGCGGGTGGTGGGCGGGCGTGCGCGGGGAAACGGGAATGCCCGGCTTCATGCGAACCGCTCAGGGATCGGCCGCGAAGGTCTTTTTGAGGCGGCCCGATTAGGAAAGAGACGCCGCCTCTCACAGCCCCGGAAAGGTCGATCTTTTCCGGCCTAAGCACGAAAAAGAAGTATCTTTCTGGCAAACCACGCTTTCGCTTGAACATAATCGAGACGTGAAACGACGCTGAAACGAGAAAAGGGTCAACGATGAAGGTTTTCATTACGGGGGTCGCGGGGTTTCTCGGCAGCCATTTGGCTGACGCGATGATTGCCGAAGGGCATAGCGTCGTCGGGGTCGATAACCTGATCGGCGGGGAACTCGACAATGTCCCGTCGAAGGTTGATTTTCACCAGTTCGATTGCAACGACTTCAATCACATCCAGAAAGTGTCGGGCGGCTGTGACATCTACTATCATTGCGCAGCGACGGCTTATGAGGGCCTGTCGGTTTTCTCGCCCCATTTCGTGACGCAGAATATCGTCGGCGCTTCGGTGGCGATTTTCTCGGCAGCGGTCGCCAATCGCGCCAAGCGAATCGTCTTCTGCTCGTCGATGGCGCGCTACGGCGCCCTCAAGCCGCCCTTCACCGAGGACCAGAAGCCGAAGCCTCAGGACCCCTACGGAATCGGCAAACTCGCCGCCGAGGACATTCTGCGCAATCTATGCACCGTACATGGCGTCGAATACGTGATAGCGGTGCCCCACAACATCATCGGTCCGCGGCAGAAATGGGACGATCCGTTCCGCAACGTGGCGTCGATCATGATCAATCTGATGCTGCAGGGACGCCAGCCCATTATTTATGGGAACGGTAAGCAGAAGCGATGCTTTTCGTTCATCGATGACTGTCTCTACTGCCTAAAGGAGATGGCGTTCCGCGACAACGTCGTTGGCGAGATCATCAATATCGGCCCGGACGAGGAGACGATCACCATCATCGAACTCGCCGAACGGATCGCCAACCAGCTACAGTTCAATCTCGATCCCATCTTCATGAAAGGGCGGCCGCAGGAAGTCGAGCACGCGTCGTGCTCATCCGACAAAGCAAGGAAGCTGCTGCAGTACAAGACGTCGGTCGATCTCGATACGGGTTTGGCGCACATGGTCGACGCGATCAGGAAGCGCGGCACGCGCGATTTCAAGTATCATATCGATCTCGAGATCATCAACGAGAAGACGCCGAAGACCTGGAAGGACCGGCTGTTCTGAAGACGGATCGGCCGAGCCTGCCGTCTTGGCGCGCTCAGTAGCGCCAGCGCTGCGCCGTGCTGACGAGAAAGTCGCGAAAGGCGTGAACCCGCGCGACGTTCTTTAGCTCCTCCGTATAGACGAGGAAGCAGTCCATCTCCGGCATGTCCGCCTGCGGCAGCAAGCGCACGAGGCCGGATTCTGGCTGCACGCAATAGTCAGGTAAGACGGCGATGCCGACGCCGTGTTCGACGGCGTGGGTCATCGCCGCCAGATTATTGACCGTAATCTGGGGCGTGCGGGGAGATTTGGGGTCGCGGCCGAGGCTCAGAAGCGAGTTGAGATCGTACAAGAGATGGGTCGCCGTCGGCGCGCCGAAAGCGACCAAATGGTGTTGATCCAGATCCTCGACCTTGCGCGGCTGGGGGTGCCTTCGCAAATAGTCGGCTGACGCGTAGGCGTGGAAATGCACAGTGAACAGGCGGCGCCGAATCAAGTCCGGCTGGATCGGTTCGCGCAGCCTGAGCGCAACGTCCGCTTCGCGCATCCCAAGGTCGAGGTCGTCGTCCGACAAAAGCAAGTGCAGCTTGATCTCCGGGTAGAGATCGACGAACTCGCCGAGCCGCGGGGCTAGCCAATTGGCGCCCAGGCCGAGCGTCGTCGTCACCCGCAATTCGCCGTGCGGCTTCTCCCGGCTGTCGATGAGCCGGCTGCGCACGGCGTCGAGCTTGAGAACCACGTCGCGCACGGCGCCGAGCAGCATTTCGCCCTGTTCGGTCAGAATGAGGCCGCGAGCATGGCGATGAAACAACGGCGCGCCGAGGTCGGCCTCCAGCGCCCCAACCTGCCGGCTTACCGCCGATTGGCTGAGACCCAGCGTCTCGCCGGCGTGGGTGAACGACCCAGCGTCGGCGGCCGCCTGAAAGACGCGCAGCTTATCCCAGTCCATGGACGTTTCCTCGGCCCCACGAGGCCCGTTGTGACTTCGTTTCACTTATTCGACTGGCGCCGTCGCCGGTATATCTTTATTCGGCCGCCGCCCGCTTCGGCTCTTGGGCAGCGAGCCAGCGCTCGGCCTCGAGCGCCGCCATGCAGCCAAGACCGGCGGCCGTGACCGCCTGACGGAACACATCGTCCGCGACGTCCCCAGCGGCGAACACGCCCTCGATGCTGGTCGTGGTCGAACCGGGCGCCGTCTGAACGTAGCCGTTGGTCTTGAGGGCGAGCTGGCCGCGCACCAATTCGGTTGCCGGCTCGTGCCCGATGGCGACGAAGACGCCGTCGACGATGAGATCGTCAAGCGCGCCGGTCACCACGTTCCGCAGCCGGATCGCGTTGACGCCGAGCGGCGGCGCTTCCCCCAGAATGGACTCGACGACGGTATTCCAACGGATCGAGACATTGTGACGGGAGGCCAGACGTTCGCTCAGGATTTTTTCCGCCCGGAACGAGTCGCGACGATGCACGACGGTGACATGGGCGGCGAGGTTGGAGAGATGCAGCGCCTCCTCGACCGCGGTATTGCCGCCCCCGATCACGGCCACCGTCTTTCCGCGGAAGAAAAATCCGTCGCAGGTGGCGCAGGCCGAGAGGCCAAAGCCTTTGAACGCGTGTTCGCTCTCCAGACCAAGCCACTTGGCCTTGGCTCCGGTCGCCAGGATGATCGCCTCGGCGGCCAGCGTGCGCCCGCTATCGCAGCGAACGATGAACGGCCGCTGTCCAAGCTCGAGCGCCACCACATGCTCGCTCTCGATGCGAGCGCCCACGTGATCAGCTTGCGCCCGCATTTGCTCCATCAACCATGGGCCCTGGATCGGATCGGCGAATCCGGGATAATTTTCCACGTCGGTCGTGGTCATCAATTGACCGCCCGCTTCGAAGCCAGCCAGCACCAGTGGTTTCAGCAGAGCGCGCGCGGCGTAGATCGCGGCCGTATAGGCGGCCGGCCCCGAACCAATAATGACAAGGCGTTCATGCTCAATTCTGGACGAGGACAACTCGACCCCCGGATGTTGCCGCAGCCGCAATAAGCCCGCTTCCGGGTCGCGGCGGCCTCACCTTATATGGGGGCGGAAGTGCGGCGACAACGGTGGCTGACGCGAAAAATCCTGGCTCAAGCCGTGCTAGGCAAATAATAACAAAGTAATCACGCTCAATCAGCGGATGGTAACCGACGGATGACAAATTCGATCCGATCGCCGGCGAGCTCGCGCCAGGATTCGATCTCGGTCATATAGGCCGCTTTGGGGAAGCGCTCGAACCATTCGCGCGCCTTGGCGCGCGCTTGATCGCGCGGCAGGCAAAAGGTCTCGCGCCGCCAAGCGTCCTCTGCGGCGGCCGCGGTCGAGCGCCTGCTGCGCCGGTTTGCGACGCGCTCGGCGAGGTCGCTCGGTTTCTTGGTCCCGGCCGCCATCCTGGCCCTCTTCGGGCGACAGGTTAGCGCGGTTTCTGACCGGTGGGGAGCTGGGAATTGTGTTGAGTGAGATTAGAGTTAGCGCCAAGGAGGGCGCGGGGCAGGCGACCGTCGATGAAGGCGAGGCCGATCGCGATCAGGCCGAAGCCGATAAACTGCTGCGCCGCCAACCGCTCGTGCAGGAACAACAAGCCAAGAACCACCGCACTCGCCGGGGTGAGAAGAGTCACCAGCAGCACGTTGGTCGCGCCCGCACCGGCGAGAATGCGGAAGTAGACGATGAAGGCGAGCGCGGTCGAGAACGCGGCGATCCCAAGCACCGACGCGATCGCGGCTTCACTCGGCATGGCGAGTGTCCATGGCCGGTCGATCGCAAGCGCCAGCGGCGCGAGAAATGCGGTCGCGGCCGTCGCCTGCCCGGCGGCGACGTCGATCGGCTTCAGTCCGAGAGAGGGCATGCGGCGAGCGTAGATAGCGGACAGGGCGTAGCAGAAGGCCGCTGCGAGAACCGGGAGTTCCGCCCACGCTTTGTTTGTGGCGCCGCCCCACAACAGGTCGGGGCCGATGAGCCAGGCGACGCCCGCCATTCCGGCGAGTGTTCCAAATAGCTTGAGTCCGCTGAGTTTCTCTTCCGCAGTGAGGACATGCGCGGCGAGGACGGTGAAGAGCGGAGTCGAGGCGATGAGGATCGAGGCGAGGCCGCCGGGTAGGCGGGTTTGGCCCCAGGTGATGAGCGCAAAGGGCAGGGCGTTGTTGCCTAAGCCCAGCAACGCCAGCGCGGCAATCGCCTTACCGTCCCGGGGAAGCGCGACGCCCAGGAGCGGTGCGCCAGCCCAGAGGAGGGCCGCCGCCAGGCCGACCCGCAGCGTCACCAGCGTCAGCGGCGGGATCTCCCGAATGGCGACGCCGACGAAGAAGTACGATCCACCCCACAGCAGCGACAGCAAAGCCAGAAGGCCCCATTCGCGCGCCGTCATTGCGCGCTGTGCGGCAACTGTCATCACAATTCTCCGGAAGGCGGCGTCTGAACGTGCGTCTAGCGGGGCCTATTCGCCTTGTCCGCCCGATTCTTGCTGTCTATTCGGAACTGCCGCTGACCGGCGGAAAGCGAGCCCTTGCTTCAAGATCTTCGAGATCCATGGAATTGCGGACGTATTGACGCGATGCTTTTTGGAACGGCTGGAAATCCCAAGCCTGGATCCTGCCCTTGCTCAGCGCGGCGTCGACGAGCCGGCGGCGCCGCTGACTTAAGCGGACACGGGCGTCCAATTCGGCCAGGTCCCAGCGCTTGCCGATCTCGGCGCGAAAGTCGGCGACGAGCGCCGCGCGCGCCGGACTGTCCGCGAGGTTGTCGCGCTCGCCAGGGTCATGGCTCAGGTCGTAGAGCTGGTCGGGGTCGGCGGGCGAGTGAATAAATTTGAACGAGCCGCGGCGGATCATCACAATCGGCGAGATCGCGCCTTCGGCAAGATACTCGCCGATGGCCTCGTCGTGTCCTCCCGAGCCGCGCAGGTGGGGCGCAAGACTGCGCCCGTCGACGCCGATTCCGAGCGATTGCAGATTTCCGCCCGATAGCTCGATGAGCGTGGGCATGAGATCGATGAGCGAGACGCTCGCCGCGACTCGGCGCGGCTCGAAGCGGCCGGGACCGGCGATGACGAGCGGCACGCGGCACGAGCTCTCGAAAAAGCTCATCTTGTACCAGAGACCTCGCTCGCCCAGCATCTCGCCGTGATCGCTGGTGAGGATGACGATCGTGTCCTCGGCCAAGGCGGCCGCGCGCAGCGCCGCCATGAGCCGGCCGAGCAGGTCATCGACATAGGCGATCGCGCCGTAATAGGCGTGACGCGCGGCGTGCACCTGAGCCTCCGTCACCGGCTCGGAATCCATCGCGCAAACGTGGCGAAGGCGCCGGGAATGCGCATCAAGCGCGCGCCCGGGCGCCGGCATGTCGATGTCCTCGTCGCGGTAGAGGTTCCAGTAGCGCTGAGGTACGGCGAATGGGTCGTGCGGATGCGAGAACGAGGCGACCAGCAGGAACGGCCGAGGATCCCGCGATCGCGCGATGTCGAAGATCGCGCGCTCGGCCATGAAGGCGGCCTCATCATCGAAATCGAGTTGGTTCGAGCGCACGCATAATCCCGCCTCCCGAACCGAGCTCATATTGTGGTACCAGCTCGGACGATGCTCGGGGCGATCCCAATCCGGCGTCCAGTTGAAGTCGGCGGGATAGATGTCGGTCGTCAGCCGCTGCTCGAATCCGTGCAGCTGGTCGGGTCCGCAGAAGTGCATCTTTCCGGATAGAAGGGTGCGATAGCCGCGAAGCCTGAGAGCGTGGGCGAAGGTCGGAATGTCGGCTGCGAATTCAGCCGCATTGTCGTAGACGCGCGTGCGCGACGGCAAAAGGCCCGACATGAACGAGGCGCGCGACGGCGCGCATAGAGGGCTTGCGCAATAAGCGCTGTCGAACACGACGCCGTCTCGCGCGAGCGAGACCATGTTCGGCGCGCGGACGAGCGCGTGGCCGTAGATGGGCAGGAACGCCGGCGCCATCTGATCGGCCATGACGATGAGAATGTTGGGCGCTTTGGCGGTCATCGGGCGGGATCCTTCTCAGCTCTGTGTACAGGAACGCGCGCTCAGATTGAATCGTAGCCGGCTGTCTTGTCATGCCCGGGCAAGCGGGGATCGCGAGCCCCGTCAAAGCTTCGCTGGATGCCAGCTTTCGCATGAGAGGCGGGTGGCGGACGCGCCGGCAAACCGGCTTGACCAACGGAGCTTCTATGGCGCCTCCGCCTTAAAAGCGGGAACCCGACGATGTCTTCCGTTTCGACCAAGCCGCTCATTTTCATCGGCTATGCGCACGCCGCTTCATCAGCTGCGCGCGGGCCGTCGTTGCCGACCGCCGTTTCGCCGACTTGCCGCCGCGTCTGAACTGTTCACCATATTTGAAATGTTATGTGATATATCTCGCGTTTTCAGAGTTGCGGAAAAATAAGCCTAAGCCCTTGAAAACAGGGAGTCGCGCGCGGAATCATACGGCCCTCGGAAGAGCGCCGGGGGACTTAGTCTAGGGCTCCGATTGCGCCACGCGGGCGTCCTCGCTAGAGCAGGCGCCAACGCTGCTCCTACTGCACAGGAAACTCCCGGCCAGAGATCGATGAGCCCAGTTTTCTTTCCGGTTCCCGCGCGCCTACCGGTTAAAGCCCGTCGGTCAAAGGGAGGAGGACGCGCTTTCGCTGGTCACGATCGGCGCCAGCAAGCAAAGCGTTCTGGCGCCCTATTCGCCGGATCTGGAATATGTCGTTGTCTCGCGCGGGGTCGGGGCGCTTCCGATCGAGAGCCGCGACTTTCGCGTTGAAACGCTGGGAGCGTTGCCGTCCCTATGGGCGCGGCTGCGTCTGGCCTTTTTCTTCAGGAAGAAGAAGTACCTGAAATACGATGAGTTCTCCCTTTTCTCCGTTGGGCCAAAAGCTGAGCGCAAGCGCTTTACCCGATATAATCAGGATTGGATAAACATTGGCGTTACGGTCGATAGCGACCTTGCCGCCAAGCATCCCGAACTTATCTATGGGTGGCCGGCGGAGGTCGGGTCGCCGGCTCAAATCACGGATCGGTCCTGCGGGCGCGCCAGTGGCGGTCGTCGCCCACATCTACTATGAGGACACTTGGTCCGACATTGCTGGGGCGCTCCGGGGCCTGACGGTTCCTTTCGATCTGATCGTCACGACAGTTGCGGGTCGCGAACAGTTGATCGAAACGATCCGACGCAGCTATCCTGCCGCCGAAATTGAGATCATGGAAAATCGTGGCCGCGATATTGGCCCGTTCCTGACCCTGCTCGAACGGGGTCGGCTCGATCGCTACCGCTACATTTGCAAGATCCACGGCAAGAAATCGATCGACGGCGGCCGCAAGATGTATACGGGCGAGATGTGGCGGCGACGGCTGCTGTTCGATCTCATAGGCGCGCCGGGCGCTGCAAACGCCGCCATCGACATGTTCGAGCGCGACCCGTCGGTCGGGATGATCGGCCCGAAAGTGTTCCGATTGCCGAAGGCCGGCTATCCCGAGGATCTCTCCTGGTCGGCCAATCGGCCCATGACGTTGAAGATTGCCGAACGCATGGGCATGCCGGCCGACAAGTTCCAACTCGATTTCTTTGGCGGAACAATGTTCTGGGTTCGTCCTGAGGCGTTGAAGCCCTTGAGGGACCTGCATCTTGCCGCCGACATGCCTTACGAGAGCGGGCTGATCGATGGCGATCTGCCGCATGCGCTTGAACGCGTGTTGCCGACTTCGGTTCTGGTGGCGGGCTACAAGCTCGCCGACAGCGACGGTTATGAGGTGAGGCAAGCGCGCGAAGGAACGACCGGGATTGCGCATTCGGCTGGAGAACGCCCGCCCGCCGGTTCAGTCCGCGCCTGAACGCCTGTGGCGTCGAATTGCCGCTTTGTCTCCCGCCGGACGGGCTAGCGCTCCCCCGCATGCAGCGTGTCCTGAGGGTGGTCAGACGCGGTGCGCCACCCAGTCTGCGATCGCCAGGCTCGCCGTCAGCCCCGGCGACTCGATCCCGAACATGTTGATCAGCCTGGCGACGCCGTGATCCTTCTCGGTCTGCAGGAGGAAATCCGTGGTCGATCCGCCGGGCCGTGCGATCTTCGGCCTGACGCCGGCATAGGCGGGCTGCAACGCATTCTCCGGCAGGTCCGGCCAATACCTTCGGATGGCGGCATAGAACGACGCGGCCCGCCGCGGATCGACGTCGTAGTCGATCGCGTCCACCCATTCGACGTCCGGGCCAAACTTGGTCTGCCCGGCGAAGTCGAGGGTAAGATGCACGCCGAGACCGCCTGGGGTCGGCATCGGATAGATGAGGCGCGAGAAGGGCGAGCGCCCTTTCAAGGAAAAGTAATTGCCCTTGGCGAGATACAAGGGCGGAATCTTGGCGGCCGGCACGCCGGCGATCGAGCGCGCGACCGCCTGCGCGCCGAGGCCCGCTGCGTTTACGACCATACTCGCGGCGATCCGCGTGGGCGCGGGACCGCCGGTTTCGATGACGAACCCTCGCTCACCGGCGCGTCCGGCGAGAACGGGCGTTTCGAACGCGATCATCGCGCCATGGGCCTCGGCGTCGCCGCGCAGCGCCAGCATAAAGGCATGACTGTCGACGATACCCGTCGAGGGCGACAATAGCGCCCGCTCCACGACCAGCGCGGGCTCGAGCGCGCGCGCCTCCTTGCCGCTGAGCCAGATGAGATCGACGACGCTGTTGGCCTCCGCCTGGGCTTTAAGCGCGGCGAGCTTGTCGACCTCCCCCGCGTTTACCGCCACCAGGAGCTTGCCGCATCGCTTATGCGGAACGCCGAACTCCTGGCAGAATGCGTACAGCATCGCCTTGCCGTCGACGCAGAGCCGTGTCTTGTCGAGCCCGGTCGGATAATAGATGCCGGCATGGATCACTTCGCTGTTGCGCGAACTGACGCCTGCGCCAATCCCGCTCTCGCTTTCGACGACGATCACTTCCCGTCCCGTCCGAGCAAGCGCGCGCGCGACGGCGAGACCGATGACGCCCGCGCCGACAACCAGACACTCTACCGAGTCCATCCCTCAACTCTCCGTGGAGCGTTCTCCGCGGCTAATACTTCACTTGGTCCAAACGCGTCTTGGCAAAAAGATCTGACGAAGAAGCCGCGACCGCCGCCCTTGTCCAGCTCAATCCGATGCCCCTCCCAAATGGCGTCTTTTTGGGAATCTCGCTCGGTTTGCAAGGCGCGAGAACGGTGGCTTTGCGCGCGTGGATCGGCAACCGCTGGTGATTTGCTCGGTTTCTTGGCAATCGTTCCATGTAAAAAGGCCCGGAATACGAACACCGGTCAGGCGTCGATCTGGGCAATATTGTGAACGGCTTGATTGGCGGGGGGCCCGTCAGCCCCAGTCCGGGGCCGAACTGGAAAGCAGTTGGAACGGACAATTTCGACGACGACGGCCGTTCCGACATCCTGTGGCAGAACACGAGCAAAGCCTCGATTTGGGAAATGAGCGGGAACAGCCTGATCGGCGGCGGCCCCGTGACCCCCGATCCTGGGCCGAGTTGGCACGCGATCGGAACCGGCGATTTCAACCACGACGGCCATTCCGACATCTTGTGGCAGAACGCGAGCAGTGGCCAAGTCTCGACCTGGGAAATGGACGGGAAGGCCTTGATCGGCGGCGGCCCGGTTGGCGCCGTTCCCGGGCCGAGTTGGCACGCCATCGGAACCGGCGGCGGCGGTTCGGACATCCTGCTTCAAAACACGAGCGGCCAAACCTCGATCTGGGAGATGAATGGAAATACGATCGTCGTCGGCGGGCCCGTCAGCCCCTATCCCGGACCGAATTGGCGAGCGGTCGGGTTGACCTGACCCAACCTCCTCTCGCTCGGATTAAGGGCGCCGCGCCTATCTTGGCGTCGGTGTCGCCTAACCGATTCATTGCTGATCGCAACCGCGGTCGAACCCATTGCCCCCAAGCCGCGTTCCAGCCCGGCCTCAAAATTGAGTATAGGATGATCAGGGTCTCCTGAGTGGGACCTTTCTCATCTCACGGCGGCCATACATTTCGTAATGGACAAGCGCGTTCACATCGGACGCGGCCACGTCGGGAAATCTGGCCAAATATTCGTTGGTGGAGAAAAAGGGGCCCGGATCCCGGCCTTCGCGGCCGCCGCAACCCAGGTAATGGAACGCGGCGTCCATTCCCGAGGCGCGGACGTCCGGGTTCGAATTCAGATAAAATTCCCGGTCGAAAAACGCCGAATTGTGGATGGCTGTCAGTTCCTTCCTTGCTTTTTGATGACGCCGCAAATAGTCGCGAAATCGGCGTTTCGGTGCGCTGGCGCTTCTGAGCTCGTATCGGCGACCCAGCTGAGCGATGATGTCTTCCGCGCGCGCCACATTCCGATGGCCCTCATCCACGAGCCGCCGACATTCGCTCCGCGCCTCTCCAAGTTGTACTGCAAATTCCTCCCGCGCCTCTCCAAGTCGCACTGCAAATTCCTCCCGCGCCTCGGCGAGTTCGCGCGCAAACTCGCTTCGCGCGTTGGCGAGCTGCGTCGACGCCTCGCTGATCTGACGCGCGAATTCGTCTCGGGCGGCGGTGAGTTGGGTCGTATATTCATTGCGCAGCGTCGTCGCATCCATCGATCGGGCGCGGTGGCTCCCTTCCAGCTCAAACATGGCATGGCCGAAAATCGCCGCGGCGCCGTCAAACCGCCCGCGGAGATCCGCGAGCGTTCGTTCGACTTTCTCGCTCGCCGGATTTTCGACAAGTTCGCGAACGGCGTCATAGGCTTCGCGAACCAAATGATTTACGGCTGGATGCACCTGCAAATCGCCGTCGCTGGCTCGCTGGCGCCTCATGTCCGTGGACACGAACTCATCAATCTCCGCAAGGGCGCTATCTGACCAGCGGGGCCAAACGACGCCCAGTTGCTCGCCCACCCGCTCGAGCGTGCGCCGTGGATCGCCAAGAAAATCCTTCCAGTCGACCACAGCCCGGGGCGCACCCCGCGTTCCCGCCTCGGCGTCCAGCACGTGGCGCAGCCAGATCAGACAACCAAGGCCCAACGGGATTTCGATCCCTGCGATTCAGCGACAACGCGACTTCAAGCGGTGACCTTAGTTGCAAGATCGGGCGAACGGACCAGTTCGCTTCCCGAAACACCGAAGACCAGAAGGGCATAAGCCGGCACATCCGGGGGTCCTTGATGACCGCGAGCCTGGCGTTGCCGAATTCCCCTGCTAGTGCTGATCTTGCCTGGCTCTCCAGCGCGAACGCGGCGGCCGCGTCAACGCGTGTCGGATCGAATTGACGCCAGTCCTCCCAATGGCTCCCGCCAGCAGCGAGAATCTGATCATTCAATTTCACCAGGACTGAGGATTCCCAAAAACCTTTCGGGTTGTCGTCCGCGGGTGGCAACAAATTGAGAGGAGCAGCCCCTCCGAGCCGGATCATGGCTCCGGCCATGCTCGAGGTTCCGCTGCGATGCATGCCCAGGACCAGAAGGGCCTTGCTGCCCGAGGGCTCCACAATGTTGCCGTTCGCACCGCTGGATGCCGCGTTCGAGGTCACAGCGGTCTCAGCGGCCAAATTGACCGCCCCATCTGCAGACTCCAAGTTCATCGCTGTGTTTCGTTCGATTGATGGAAAAGGCCGGCAGGGCGCGCATTTCTCGGTCTGTGAACTCGCCACTATCGTCCCGGTTTGCTTCCCGACCTCCGGGTCGCCCGTGTAGGCGGCTCATACACACCGAATGCCCATGCAGCAAGGATGTGCGGTGCGGGACGAGCAAGGGATGATGCGCGCCGCTGTTCAGGGAGCGCGTGAGGCTAGGTAAGCAAGGCGCACGCGCGACGGGCGGCTGCGAGGAAATCGTGCGCGGCGCCGATCGAGGCGGACCGGCCGCCGGCGGCAACCCGCACTCCCCTGACGCCCGCGGCTGCGGCTGCGCCCATGTCCGCGTCACTGTCGCCAATGACCACGGCCTCTTCGGGGCGAAATCCCAAATCGCGCATCGCTGTTGTGATCATGCCCGGCGCCGGCTTGCGGCAATCGCAGCCGTCGTCCGGTCCGTGCGGGCAGAAGTAGATCGCCTCCAGTCGCAGACCCTCCGCCGCCAGCATGGACTCCAGCCGGTCATGAATCCGCCTAAGCGTCGCAGCGTCGAAATAGCCGCGCGCGATCCCCGACTGATTGGTGATCAAAACCAGCGCGAACCCGGCGTCCCGCAGCAGTCGCAGTCCCTCGATCGCGCTTGGCGCAAACTCGATTCCGTCTGGGTCCCGCAAGTAGACCTTGTCGACAATGATGGTTCCATCCCGATCGATGAGGGCCAGCCGCTTCGGCGCGGCGGGTTCTTTCATCAGCGCGCCCGATGCCAGCGCAAGCGATGGTCGAGGCCGGGCTGCCGCGCAGCTTGAGTTCGATCATCGTAACTTGCCCGTGTAATCAAATGAGATCCGCCTCCAATCGATAGGTTATACGCTCCGCGCCTTTGATCAGATAGCTTGAGATCGACCGCGCTGGCGCATCTTCGCTGGAGACAGCCCGCCCAGTGCAGGCCACGCGTCGCGCCTCCTTGCGCGCGGTTGATCTCAGTTCAACCGGAATTCCGCGCCGACCGCCCTGAACTCCGCCGGTTTGATGAGCCGCGTATGCGCCACGGTCACCGAATGCAGCAGGCCGTCCAGTTCGCGCGTCCAAAAGTCGAGGAATTTCTTAAGTTCAGGGAAGTGCGGATGGAGGTCGTGCTGCTGCCAGATGTAGTTCTGCAGGATATCGGGGTGATCCGGCATGCGGTAGAGGATATTGGCGGTCGTCAGACCAAACCCTTCGAGCTGGCGGCGGAAATCGGCGGTGGCCATGCGAATCTCCTGATTCCCTAAGGACGATGGTCTCATCTCCAACGCCTCTTGGCAACCGTTCGTTCCGCAAAAGTCGTGCCAAATCAGTCTGTTAGCAGCGGTAATGCATGAGTGCTAATGGTCCCACTCTGCCGATGCGTCCAAGCAACGCCTCCAATCGCCGCGCGGCGCGCCGCCGTCTCGGCCCCGCTTGGCGAGGCGGCGTACAGTTCAGGCCGCCTTCCGCTTCTCGCCGTAGGCTCCGTAAAACGTGTCGCCGCGCTCCGCCATCTGGACGAGTTTAGCGCTTGGCTCGAATTGGGGCCCATAGTTCGCCGCGAGCTCTTTCGCGCGCGCGATGAACGTCTTCAGCCCCATCCCGTCCACAAAGGACAGCGCGCCGCCTGAATAAGGCGCAAAGCCAAATCCCAGGATCGAGCCAACATCGGCTTCGCGCGGATCGGTGACGATGCCCTCTTCCATGCAACGGGCGGCCTCGAGCGCCACGGTGAAGAGAAAGCGATCCTTAAGGTCCTTGACGCTGACGTTGTCGGGATCGAGCCGCTTGCCCACGATCTTGGCAAGCCCAGGCCAGAGGCTCTTCGGTCCGTTGGCCGGGTAGTCATAGAACCCCTTGCTGTTCTTGCGGCCGAAGCGGCCCTCCTTAGCCGCCATCGCCTCGATGAGCTTCTCCTGGGCAGGATTGATGGCGTTCGCGCCAAGATCGGCCTTAGCTGCCTGAAGGATTCTTAAGCTGAGATCGATGCCGACTTCGTCGTTGAGCGCCAGCGGACCGACGGGCATGCCGGCCATCTTGGCGGCGTTCTCGATCATCGCCGGCGGCACGCCTTCCATCACCATCGCGTGCGCTTCGACCATGTAGTTGCCGACGCAGCGGTTGACATAGAAACCTCGGCAGTCGTTGACCACGATCGGGGTCTTTTTGATCGCGCGGACGAAATCCATCGCTGTCGCGAGCGCCTTCGCGCCGGTTTTCTCGCCCATGATGATCTCGCTCAGCATCATCTTCTCGACGGGCGAGAAGAAATGCACTCCGATGAAATGCTCCGGCTTCAGCGATGTCCCGGCGAGCGAGCTGATCGGCAGGGTCGACGTGTTGCTGGCGAACACCACGTCCGGTCCGACAATGGCCTGCGCCTTCTTCGTCGCCTCCTCTTTGACCGCGCGATCCTCGAACACCGCCTCGATGATGAGATCGCAGCCCTTGAGCTCGCCATAGTCCGCGGTTGGCGTGATGTGGGCGAGCAGCGCCTCCTTGTCGGCGGTCTTGGCGCGGCCCTTGGCGATCTGCGAGCTGATGAGCTTGTCCGAATAGGCCTTGCCCTTGTCGGCCGATTCCTGATCGCGGTCGATCAGCACGACATCGAGCCCGGCGTTAGCCGAAGCGTAGGCGATGCCGCCGCCCATCAATCCGGCCCCGAGCACGCCGACCTTGCGCAGGTTCGTCGGCGGCACGCCGGCGGGGTGGCGCGCGCCCTTGTTTAGTTCGCCCATCGACAGGAAGAGCGAACGGATCATCGACGCGGCTTCCTTCGACAACAGGATGTTGGCGAAATGTTTGGCCTCGATGGCGAGCGCGAGGTCAAAAGGCAGCTGCAGGCCCTCGAACACGCTCGTCAAAACCGCCTTGGCGGCGGGATAATTGTCGTAGGTCTCGCGGCGATAGATGGCGTTGGCCGGAGGCCAAATCATCATGCCGGCGGGCGAGAACACCTTGCCCGACGGAGCCTTGAATTTCGGGTCATCCCAGGGCGCCTTGGCGGTCGGATTCGCTCTCACCCACGCCCTGGCGAGCGCGACGACCTGATCGGCGGGCGCGACCTCGTGCACAAGGCCCATTTTCTTCGCAGCCGCAGGGCGGATCTGGTCGCCCTTGAGCAGCATCTGCAGCGCGTCCGGCGTCGGCATGAGGCGCGCCACGCGCTGCGTTCCGCCGCCGCCAGGAAACAGCCCGACCTTTATCTCCGGCAGTCCGACGCGCGCCTTGTCCGTTTCCGCAACGACGCGATAGTGGCAAGCCAGCGCGAGTTCGAAACCGCCGCCCATGCACACGCCGTTGATCGCCGCGGCGACCGGCTTGCCGCAGGTTTCGAGCCGGCGGTAGACGAGCGAGAGTTGCTTCGTCCCGTCGACGAAGGCGCGCATCGCGGCGTCCTTGCCTTCGGCCTTGGCACGGCGCGCATATTCCTTGCCAGCGGTTTCGAGCATCGTGAGATCCGCGCCGGCCGCGAAGCCGTCCTTGCCGGAGGTGAAGACGGCGCCCTTGATCGCTTCGTCGCTCGCGATCTTGTCGACGATCTGGCCGAGCTCACCAACGACCTCGGCGTTGATCACGTTCATCGAGCGGCCCGGCATGTCCCAGGTCACGAGCGTGATTCCGTCGGCGTCGGTCTCGAAACGAAAATTGGTCAGGTTCATGAGAAATCTCCGTCTCGCGATCAGACGCGCTCGATGATTGTCGCGGTGCCCATGCCGCCGCCGATGCACAAAGTGATCAACGCCGTGCTCTTGCCGGTCCGCTCGAGTTCGTCGAGCGCGGTGCCCAGGATCATCGCGCCGGTTGCGCCCAGGGGATGTCCCATCGCGATCGCGCCGCCGTTGACGTTAACCTTGCTGTCGTCGAGGTCGAACGCTTGGCGGAAGCGGAGCACGACCGAGGCGAAAGCCTCGTTGATCTCGAAGAGGTCGATGTCGTCGATCGACATGCCCGACCGCGCAAGCACCTTCTTGGTCACATCGATCGGGCCGGTCAGCATGATCGCTGGCTCCGAGCCGATATTTGCGAAAGCGCGGATTTTTGCGCGCGGCTTAAGACCGGCTTTTGCGCCCACCTCGCGGGAGCCCAACAGCACTGCCGCGGCGCCATCGACGATGCCCGATGAATTGCCTGCGTGATGAACATGGATGATGCGCTCGACGTCCGGATGGGCCTGAACGGCGACTGCGTCGAAGCCGCCTTGCTCGCCTGGAATGACAAACGAAGGCTTCAGCGAAGCCAGCGACTGCATGTCCGTATTCGGACGCATATGCTCGTCATGGTCCAGCATCGGCAGGCCATTGACGTCGAGGACCGGCGCGATCGAGTTCTTGAACCGGCCCTCTTTCCAGGCTGCCGCAGCGCGCTTCTGCGACTCGACCGCGTAAGCGTCGACGTCGTCGCGCGAGAAGCCGTACTTCGTCGCGATGAGGTCGGCCGAGACGCCCTGAGGCATGAAATAGGCGGGGATCGCGAGCGAGGGATCAGCCGGCCATGCGCCTCCCGAGGCGCCGATGCCGACGCGGCTCATCGATTCGACGCCGCCGCCGATCGTCAGCTCGTGCTGGCCGCTCATCACCTGGGCAGCAGCGAAATTGACCGAGTCGAGACCCGACGCACAGAACCGGTTGATCTGCACGCCCGGAACCGTGTCGCCAAAGCCAGCCGCAAGCGCGCCCATCCGCGCGATGTCGCCGCCTGCTTCCCCGACCGGATCGACACAGCCCATCACCACGTCGTCGACATCAGCGGGGTCGAGATGGTTGCGATTCTTGATCGCCTTCAAAGCCGTCGCCGCTAAATGGAGCGTCGATGCCGTATGCAGCGAGCCATCTTGTTTGCCGCGCCCGCGCGGCGTCCGCACATGATCATAAATTAAGGCGTCGACCATTCTGGTTCTCCCTGCCGCGCGAGCCGCGCGGCGTTCAGGTTTCGTGATCCGGATGCTGATGGTTGTGGACTGCCGCGATCTTCTTCTTCGCCAGCCATTGTTCAATGCCGACCACGGGCAGGCTCAGAGAACGGACAAGCCAGCTGACCTTTGATTCGGCGCCGAGCTGAGTCGCGGGCTCAACCGCGTTGGGATCGTCGAGACTGCCGAGCGTGACGCTGACCCGGTCGCTCCCCAAGCCGCGATACGTCAACGGCGTTCCGCATTGGGCGCAGAAGCCACGCTCGGCAATGTCCGAACTGGCGAACGTTGAGACGACTCCCGCGGTGACCACGAATTCGGACATCCGGACCCCGCCAAAGGCCATGAACGGCGAGCCGCTCGCCTTCTGGCACATTCGACAATGGCATATGTTCGCGCCGGTCGGCTCGGCGATGAGCCGATAGCGGACCGCGCCGCACTGGCAACCTCCGGCCAAGCCAGCGGCCGCATCGATCGCCATCTCCTTAACCTCCCTGAAGAGCCTTCAGAATGCCTCAGCCGGAAGCGCCATCAGCGTCGCGGCGCCGGCGCTGAGCCGGGCCAGATGCGCCGCCGTTTCCGGCAGCATACGCTCGTTGAAGAACTTGGCGAGGATCAATTTCGCGTCAAGGGCGGGGGCCCTCTCCGACCTCGCTTGTCGGGCGAGCACCGCCTTGACGATCCGCGCCCACATGTAGCCGAGCGCGGTCAGGCCCATGAGATGCATATAATCATAGGAGCCGGCCCCGGCGTCATCGGGGTTCTTGAGGCCGTTGGCCGAGAGCCACATCGTGGCTTGCTGCAGATGGCCGAGCGAGGACTTGAGGCCGGCGAGGTAGGGCGCGAGCGCCGCGTCATCCTTGTTGGCGGCGAGGAAGGCGTTGATTTCGCCGAAGAACGCCATCACCGCGCGCCCGCCGTCCTTCGCCAACTTGCGGCCGACGAGATCGAGCGCCTGCACGCCGTTCGCGCCTTCGTAGATCATCGCGATGCGCGCATCGCGCACGAACTGCTCCATGCCCCATTCGGCGATATAGCCGTGGCCGCCTAGCACCTGCTGCGCCTTGACCGCGTTGGCGAATCCATAGTCAGTGAACACGCCCTTGAGCACTGGCGTGATCAAGCCGAGCCGATCGTCGGCGGTCTGCCTCGTCTTCGCATCTGGGGCGTGGCGCGCCTCATCTTGGGCGAGCGCAGTCCAGACCAGAAGCGCGCGTGCGGCTTCGTTGAAAGCGCGGACTTCAAGCAGCATGCGCCGCACGTCCGGGTGAACCAGGAGGAGGTCGGCCGGCTTATCCGGTTCGACCGGACCTTTTAGCGAACGACCCTGCCGCCGCTCCTTGGCGTAGGCTGCAGCATTCTGATAGGCGACCTCGGAAATCGCGAGACCCTGGACGGCGACGCCGAGCCGGGCGCCGTTCATCATCACGAACATCGCGGGTAAGCCGCGGTGCTCTTCGCCGACCAGCCAGCCTTTGGCGTCGTCAAAGTTGAGCACCGCCGTCGAATTGCCGTGAATGCCCATCTTGTGCTCGATCGAGCCGCAGACGACGCCGTTTCGTTCGCCGACGCCGTCGCCATCCGGCAAGAACTTCGGCACGAGGAAGAGCGAGATGCCCTTCGTGCCCGCCGGCGCGCCTTCACTGCGCGCGAGCACGAGATGAACGATGTTGTCCGTCAGATCATGCTCGCCGGCCGAGATAAAAATCTTTTGGCCGGTGATCGCGTAGGAGCCGTCCGCTTGCGGGACCGCCCTCGTCTTGATGAGGCCGAGATCGGTGCCGCAATGCGGCTCGGTGAGGCACATGGTGCCTGTCCACTCGCCCGTCGTCATCTTCCGCAGATAACGGGACTTGAGGTCGTCGTCGCCATGCACAGTTAACGCTGCGACGGCGCCCCGAGTGAGGCCGGGATACATCGCGAAGGCGATATTTGCGGAGCACTCGTATTCCCCGAACAGCGCCCCTACGAACATCGGCAGGCCCTGGCCCCCATATCTGGGATCACCCGCAAGCCCGACCCAGCCGCCTTCGACCAGGCTCTTATAGGCTTGCCTGAAGCCCTTGGGCGTAGTGACGCTGCCGTCGTCCTGCCGCTTGCAACCTTCGATGTCGCCGACCCGGTTGAGTGGCTGAACGACCTCCTCGACGAACTTTGCTCCTTCGCTCAGAACCGTCTCGACAACATCGATCGGCGCATCGGAAAAGCCCGGAGAGTTCGCGTATTTGGCGTAGTCGAACACGTCGCTCAGCAGAAAAACTGTGTCGCTCACCGGCGCCGTGTAAGTCGGCATCATCGTCTCCAACAGAAAGCGGAGGCCGGCCCACGCGGCCGCCGCGGCGCGCGTCCGCCGCGATAAGGTTTATATATGAACTATCTTATTGGCGATTTCAAGGGAAAATCTGATGCGGCGGGCCACTGCGGCGCGGCCCGCGCAACCAGCGGTTGGGGCCGGGCCGGCGGGTCGTTCCGAGTTGGAGTGACAGAAAAATACACTTAAGCGACTGAAAAGACTGAGTCGCGGGCAAGACCGCACACCGCGTCCCGGCATCCAATTGCCGGCCTCGATCTAGCGCGACGCCGGAGTCGATCAAGCGGGCCGGCGGGGCACGATCGCGATCGGAGTGACCGTGTAGACCGGCTCGCCGCGCTGATTGAACGCTGTCCATTTGACCCGCACGATCCCTTGCGGCTTTGACCGTGATGGCGTGAGTTCGACAACCTCTCCCTCCAGATGGATCACGTCGTCCGGGCGGACCGGGGCGAGCCATCGCAGTTCGTCGACGCCGAGCCCGAGCAACGGGTGCGGTCCGAACGGGCGCGTCTCGACCGACAGCCGCATGACAATCGCCGCTGTGTGCCAGCCCGAGGCCGCGAGGCCTCCGAACACCGAGCGCTCCGCAGCGGCCTCGTCCAGATGGTACGCCTGCGGATCGAATTCGGACGCGAACCGCTTGATGTCTTCGCGGGTTACGCGCTTTTCTGGGCTCTTGAAGCGCATCCCGAGAACGAGATCATCGAACCATTCGACCATCGCCCGCTCCCGGCCGCACGGACGCGGCATTTAAGAAAATGTGATTGCGAGGGTTCGTACATGGCCGCCAAAACCGGCGCAAGATGCTGTCTCGAGCGCATCGGTGCGCCGGTTTTCTCCGGCTGCCTTGTCAGTTAATGTCGCCGAAAGCGCCAATGGTGAGCTTCCGAATGGATCGACCGCGCCGACGTGAGAGACTGGGATGGGCGACGCTGCGATGGGCCGTGGCGACATATATGTTGGCGACGACTGGCTTCACCTGTTCGGCCGGATCGTCGCCGACCTTGACCGCGGTCAAGGCGCGGGGGTCGTTGGTCTGCGGGGTCAATGAAGGGTTGCCCGGATTCTCCAACATTGACGAACGCGGAATATGGACCGGATTTGACGTCGACTTCTGCCGTGCGATCGCCGCCGCTATTTTTGGCGATCCGAAGAAGGTTCAGCTCGCACCGCTATCGGCGGACGCTCGGTTTCAGGCGCTTCGGGAGGGAAAAATCGATGTTCTTGCCCGCAACTCCACCTGGACGATGGGGCGCGAAACCGAGTTTGGCCTGACTTTCGTCGGCGCCAGCTATTACGACGGCCAGGGGTTCATGGTCTCGCGCGCGCTGCACATCGATTCGGCGCTCCAACTCGACGGGGCCAAGGTCTGCGTGCAGAGCGGCACCACGACCATCGACAATCTGGCCGACTTCTTCACCACCAACGGCATGGCTCTTCAGGAGGTCATATCCTCGTCGACCGACGAGTTGATCAAGAACTACGACGCCGGTCTTTGTGCGGTTATGACCAGCGATCTCTCCCAGCTCTACGCGTTGCGTCTCCGCCTCGCCAAGCCGAGGGATCAAATAATTCTGCCGGACGTGATCTCGAAGGAGCCCCTCGGGCCGGTGGTGCGCGACAATGACCTGCAGTGGATCCGTGTTGTGAGGTGGGTCTATTTCGCCATGATTAACGCCGAAGAGCTTGGGGTCAGCTCGCGGACCCTCGATCAGGCGCTGAGGTCACAGAAGCCTGAGGTCAAGCGCCTGGTCGGCACGAGTGGAGATTTTGGCGAAGAAATCGGGCTCAGCAACGCCTGGGCGGCCAACATCATCCGATATGTTGGAAATTACGGCGAAGTCTTTGAGCGCAACCTAGGCGCGAAAACCCCGCTCGCCATCCCGCGCGGACTTAATCAATTGTGGAACGAAGGCGGCATTCAATATGCCCCCCCAATTCGATGACGGATGTCGAACGCGATAGGATCTATGGCTAGCGGCGCTCACACTCTCGCTTCATCGACGCGGCTGGGCTGGCGTACGCCTCCTGCCTATCCACGCTCCAATAGCGTAATTCGTCGAGGGGGATCGGCTCGCCGGTGACGGCGCAGCGCACGTAGGCGCCTGGACGAAGGATTCGAAAATCGCCGTCAAGAAATTCAACCTTCGCTTCGCCTGCGTCCACTGGACGCCGCTCGAATTTGTTCATTGCAAGGGTCCTGATTTCACTGTTTCTACGCCATGATGGATGCGACAAGGGAACCGCGGTCGCGGACGCGCAAGCACTATGGACAAGAAATAACCTGTCTGGTAAAGGCGCGGCAACTTGTGCTCGGTCGTGTCGGCGAGCGGGCGCGACAATTTTCGGATCTTTTCGAGGCTCGGCCTCAAAATACAGGACAATCCGTGCAGGTACTCGTTCGCGACAACAACGTCGATCAAGCCCTCAAGGCCCTCAAGAAGAAGATGCAACGCGAGGGAATCTTCCGCGAAATGAAGCTTCGCGGACATTACGAGAAGCCTTCCGAGAAGAGGGCGCGCGAAAAGGCCGAAGCGGTTCGACGCGCGCGCAAGCTCGCTCGCAAGAAGTTGCAGCGCGAGGGCCTGCTTCCGATGAAGCCGAAGCCGGTTCCAGGGGCGCCGCGGTCGGCCGGCTGATCTGCGCCGGTTCGATGTCCATCGGCAACATTGCCGCGCAAGATTTCAGCGTCCAGCGTCGGTGGCCCTCGGCGGCCGGTTGAGCGGCGGGATTTGCGGTTTGGCCTTGCTATCATCAATCATAGCGCATGCACCGCGCTAGCCTTCGGTCCCGGCGCGGATATTGGCGCGCGATGACGGGACGATCGACATCTACGAGCATTTTGGCGTGGGCCGGATTGGCGGCGATTGCGTTGGCGCTTGGGGCATGCAGCGAGACTTTTGGCGGGTTTAACACACATGTGGCCGAGGTCGACGCCGAACCGGGGGCTCAGGCCTCCAACGCCGGTAATATCGCTTCCCTTACCGACGTCATTCAGCGCAATCCGCGGGACGCCGCCGCTTATAACACTCGCGGCGTGGTCTACGCCAAGCTCGGCAAGTACTCGAACGCGATCGAGGATTTCAGCCACACGATTGAGCTCGATCCGCATTTCTCGGGCGCCTACACCAACCGGGCGCTCGCCTACCGCCAGACCAAGAAGGACGATCTGGCGATGCAGGACTTCAATCAGGCGATCTCCGTCAATGCAAATGACGCGGCCGCCTATCTCGGCCGCGGCAACCTCGAGCGCTCGCACGGCGACTATGCCGGCGCGCTCAACGACCTGAACCAGGCGATCCGGCTGAACCCCGAGGGCGCGCAGGCGTACCATGCGCGCGGCCTCATCTATCAGCGCCAGGGCGACAACGTTCAGGCGATCACCGATTTCAACAATGCGATTGATCGCGATCCGTTCGCGGGCGAACCGTATCAGGCCCGTGGCCAGAGTTTGATGGCCACCGGCAAGTACGATGCCGCAATCGAGGACTTCAACGCGGCGCTCAACGTCAACGCCAACAACTCGGAAGCCTGGACAGGCCTCGGAGTTCTGTTACGAGAAGCTGAACAATCACGCGAAAGCGGTTGAATCCTACCAGCGCGCGGTGACGGTCAATCCCAGCAACAGCGCGGCGCGCGCAGCCTTGCAGCGGTTGAGCTGAGACGCCGCGAGGCTCGCGGCCGCGGCCGAAATTCTACGCGACGGCGCGGTGTGCGGTTTGCGCGCGACGAAGCCATTTCAATCACTTAAGCTCATTCTTCTGCAATTCGGAAAAAATGGCGCAGCTGCGGAGATAAAAAAGCTAATAAGTTGATATATGAATATATAGGCAGCTTTATCCGGTGGCTTGGCTCCTAGAGTGTCCGTATTGAACAAGGGTGTTTTGGCGCCCAAGGCCGATGGGCCTTTAGGAGGGCGTTTGCGAGGATGATGAGTTTTCGCATGATCGCGGTCAGGGCGACTTAGCGGGTTTTCCGGCGTCAAGGAGCTGGGCGTACTTTGCTTTCAGATCAGGATTGAAGCGCGCGGCGACGAGCGCTGGCATGTGGAGAGCCTGGCGCAGGCCGGCGCGACCGCCGCGAATGAATGAACGACCGCTCCAGCGTCCGGACTGGCGCGCGATTGGCGCCAGTCCAACCAGACTTGCCGCTTGGCCGGCTTCGAGGGCGCCGAGTTCGGGCATTTCGATCAGCAGGGCGAGGGCGGTGATGGTGGATAGGCCGGAATGCTGATCAGAATGGCGAAGCGATCGGAGAGGCTCGCATCGGGCGCCAAAACACCCTTGATCAATACGAACTAAGAATGGCCGCGCCCTAACCGGCGGCGGCGTCGAGGAAAGCGACGGCGATCTGACGGCGATGGGTGAATGTCGCGCTGTTGCCCGTAGAGCCCGCGAATCGCGCACGGGGTTCACCAGGAACTGCATCATTCTCAATGAGCATCGGGGTTTGGACCGCCCAGGTGTGGAACGAGGGCGCCTGGCAAATGCACCAGGTAGCCGAATGCGTGCGTCACTCCATCGGCGACCCGCTGCTGAACCGACGGCGCGGGAACCGGCGCCAGTGCAGTCGGAGCGCCAGCGGCTTGCGCGGGCGGGGGCGATTCCTCCGCTTCTTTGGGCGGCGCGGGCTCCGTCGATTGTCGCTCAGCCCGAACAGGCGGCTTTGCTGAGGCTTTCGCGATCGTACGAGTCTTTTGCGGGGATGGTTTCCGGGGCGGCTTCTTCTTTGAATTGATCTTCGGCGTCGACGGCTCCGCAGATTCGTTCGACGCAGACGCCGTCGGCGTTGCATCCGGCTTCGGCGTCTCAGCCAAAGGCGCCGATGCGGGAGTGGGCGGCGCTGTTGCAATTGGCGCCCCGTCTAGCCTGATCGCTTGCGCGGCTGCCGACGGGGCGGCCGTCTTTGGCGCCTCGGCCACAGGCGCCGAAGCGAGCGAAGCGGGACTGGACGGCGCTGTTGCAATCGGCGGGCCGTCCGGCTTGATCGCTTGCGGAGCTGCCGACGGGGCCGCCGTCCTTGGCGCCTCAGCCACAGACGGCGCCGAAGCGGGCGAAGCGGGAGGGGAGGGCGCTGTCGCAATTGGCGCCCCGTCCGGCCCGATCTTGTGCGAGGCCACCAGCGCGGGGGCTTGGCTCGGCGGGGCCGCCGTGAATGCCGGAGCCGCCGAGTTCGGGCGAGCTTGAGGGCTCAAGAGTCGGTTTGTTTTGCGGCCTGGCCGGGCTCTCCGTCGCCGCGACAGGGGGCTCGCGCTCGGCCAAGTCTGGAGCTCTGTTCATGAAAGCAAAGCCGACACAGATCGCGGCTGCGCCCGCCAGCGCGAGCCCGCGGGCTATCAGTTTCCGGCTTCGGGAGCTGAGCCAGGTCGACTTTTGAAGGTCAGTCCGCCATCCGATCGACTTGCTTGCGTTCGTCTTGGCGGGACGGTCGCGTTCACCGCCAGTTTGCGATCGCGAACTCTCCCGGTCCGGGGACCGGGACCTGGCCGCCGGCGACGCGGAGGGCGGCGGAGCGTCAGGGGCCCGCGTTGAAGAGTCCAGCACTCGCTTCAATTCCGCGAGCATTTCCTCAGCGTTCACTTGCCGCTTTGGGGCGCCTTGCATGGCTCGAAGTCCTCGTGTCGATGTCTCTCGCCCCCGAGAGTTGTCCTACTCCCGCCCGTCCCATCACGCCGATGGTTAACAATTCTAGTACGAGCCGCTCATATCAGCGCGCGCCGCTTGTCCTCAAGCTCCTGCTAAATATGTCGAATTGAAGGTTGTTCGCCCGTCGCGGTCAAGGCCAGCGCATTTCACGCCGACACTCTAGGCCCCGTAGGCCCGGTTAGCGGCGAGCGCAATGTCGTTGATGGGCGCAGGCTGTGTGAAAAGGTTGGTTGGGTTAGAATCCTGAAGGATTGAGTTCGGGGTTCTTGATGAAGCGCTTTGTCGAGGGTGAGGACCGAACGCAAGGCGTTTTGCTCCCCGAGTTCGTTGACGACTACGTAGCTGAAGACAATCCGGTGCGGGCGATCGACGTCTTCGTCGACGAGCTGGATTTGCGGGGGCTGGGGTTTGAGGGCGTGGTGGCGGAACCGACGGGCCGTCCGGCCTACCATCCCGCGACGATGCTGAAGATCTACGTCTACGGCTACGTCAACCAGATCCAGTCGAGCCGACGTTTGGAGCGCGAAACGGCGCGCAACGTCGAGATGATGTGGCTGACGGGCCGGCTGGCGCCGGATTTCAAGACGATCGCCGATTTTCGCAAGGACAACGGCCCGGCGATCCGCTCCGCTTGCCGGCAATTCGTCGCGCTGTGTCGAAGCCTGAACCTCTTCGTCCACGCGATGGTGGCGATCGACGGAAGCCGGTTCAAGGCCGTCAACTCCCGCGACAGATCGTTCTCGCGCGGCTCGATTGAGCGCCGCATCGAGCAGGTCGAGGCGAGCATCGAGCGCTATCTGTCGGCGCTGGAGACGGCGGACCGTCAGGAAGGCGAGGTGGCTGAAGCCAAGTCGGCGCGGCTGAAGGACAAGATCGCCTCATTGCGAGAGCAGATGCGCAGGTACAAGGCGCTGGAAGCCGCCGTGCGCGCCGCGCCGGACAAGCAGATTTCGCTGACTGACCCCGACGCGCGATCCATGGCGACGAGCGGCAAGGACACGGGGCTGGTCGGCTACAATGTGCAGGCCGTGGTCGATGCGCAGCATCACCTGATCGTTGCGCACGAGGTCACCAATATCGGCAACGATCGCAGCCAGCTGTCAACGATGGCCAAGCAGGCGCAAGAAGCGACGGGCGTGCGCGAACTGACGGCGATCGCCGATCGCGGCTACTTCAAAGGCGAAGAGATTCTGGCCTGCGAGGCGACGGGCGTGACGCCGCTCGTTCCGAAGCCGCTGACCTCAGGCGCCAAGGCGGACGGCCGGTTCGGCAAGCAGGATTTCGTCTACGACGCGGGCGAAGACGTCTATCGTTGTCCTGCCGGCGAGAAGCTGACCTGGCGATATTGGAATGTCGAGGCGGGGCGAAAGCTGCATAACTACTGGACGACGAAATGCGCCGGCTGCGCGCTGAAATCGAAGTGCACGCCGGCAAAGGAGCGGCGCGTCAAGCGCTGGGAGCACGAAGCCGTGCTCGACGCGATGCAGGAGCGGTTAGACCGTGCGCCCAAGACCATGCGCATCCGACGCCAGACCGCAGAACATCCATTCGGAACCATCAAAGCGTGGATGGGCGCGACCCACTTCAGGCTGCGCACCCTCGAAAAGGTCAGCGCGGAGATGAGCCTTCACGTTCTCGCCTACAATCTGAAGCGGATGATCGCAATCCTCGGGGTGCAGCCGCTCATCCAGGCGATGAGGGGCGCCTGAGCCCCTCTCCGTATGAAAATATAAACCGCCAGCAAACCCAACCGCGCTTCCTGCGCTCCCGCATAGGCTCTTGAACATCGCCTTTTCGCCCGGCCTCGGAGGAGGCGAATCCAGGGCTTGCCGGAAAGGGCGGGCGCCCTCTGGCGAATCGACGTCGAGCCCCTGAGCGGGGACGCGATCAGCACCGACGTCGAGCGCCTTCCGTCACGGCTTCTGCGGTTTCACGGGCAGGACGGCGGGCCGCGATCAAACAGGCCCGCCACCGTTCGTGGGGCAGCCCGTCATAGGCCGGGCGGACGCGCGAGGTCTCTCAAGCGCAGTGGTTTTGCATTCACCGTGGGTACGAATAAGCGCCGACGGCATAGGGAGCCGCCCGGGCGACGCCGAGGATGTCGACGGTCGGCGCGCCGGTCGCGGTTCCCGCGCCAATGGCCCGCGCGCCTGACTTCAGCATCACGTTATAGGTTAGCGTCGCCGGATTGAAGTTGACAAACTCGCCCTTTTCCCCACCGGAATCGATGATGTTTCCGTTCGCATAGGTTCCCGGGTTGCTCAGGTATAGTATAGCGCCATTCATGTACCAGGAAATCTCACGACCCAAGCAACACATTGCGACGTTGTGATCGGCTACAACGCCGCTATCGCGGTTGTCGACATTGAGTTGGCTCGCAAGATTATTCCGCACAATGGTGTTGCTGCTTGACGCGCCTTGATGGGTTTTGTCGCCAACGGAAACGCTGGCGATGCAACCAGGCGTCGAAAAGAGACCGTCCTCGACCACCGTATTGTTAGCGATCAGGCCGTTGTGGACGCTTGAGAAGTCAATTCCCCAACAGCCGCTCGTGATGACGACATTGTTGGTCACGGTGACATTCGTCCAGTCCGAATCAAAAGCGTCGATGCCCTGCAGATAAGTCGGAAATGAAAGCTCAGGGTCTGTCTGCCGGATGACCTGGTTGCTGTCGATCAGGACGTTCTGGAAACGGTTCACGGCGGCGCCGGCCGGCAGGAAGCCGATCACGCCCTGCATGGCGTCCTCGTGGTTGCCATCGCCGATGTCCAGGTTGTCGTGCAGGTTGTTGTGGGTGATCGCGATATTGCTCGCCGCATAGTCGATGCCGTCGTCGCCGAAATGGTCGATCTGGTTGTTTGAGAAGACCAGTTGGCTGGCCGCAAGCGCAACGCCGTTCTTGACATTGCTGATATGCGATCCGGTGAATGAAACGCATTTCGTATCCGTCGCGCCCGCGGTGCTCCTGGCGAAGAACCCGCTACGCGCGTTGGCGACCCATTGGGCTTTGCTCCAGGCCTCTGCGTTGTCCTGGGACGAGACGGTCATATTCTCAAATACAATGTTGGACGTGGGAAAACTCGCCCCACCGTCACTGACCTCGACCAGGTAGTTGCCGCTGAGAGCGGCGGGTTGGAGACTTTGCACCTTGAGCCCGTTGAATGCCCAGTCATTGCTCCCGGAGACGAAAAGCGACGTCAGGACGGGCTTCTGCCCGGGTGCGGGCGCGATCGTCACAAAAGCCGAGTTCGAAATCTCCGCAGCCCAAATGTTGATCCAGAAGTTGCCGTAGTTTCCGCTCATGAGCAGGATTTCATCGCCGGGCGCGATTGGTCCTGCATTTGGGCCAGTGGTCGTGGCCCAAGGTTTTCCAGCACCCACAGAGTGGAGATAGGGGGCGGTCGTCAGGAGCGGGAAAGAATAGCCAGGTTCCGCTTGAATCAACGCCTGGAGATTGTTCCATGGACTGGCCTGTGAGCCGTTGCCTCCGGCCGCCTGTGTCTTTCCGTGCACCGGGTCAAAGTACCAGACATGTCTGAAGGTCGTCGGGGGAGCCGCGCAGCCACTATAGACCTGAGCGGCACGTACAGGAACAGTGAATGAGAGCAGCAGAAGCGCGATGTAGCTGAGTGTTTTCATCGATGAGCCTCTGTTTACCTAACAACTATCGTATGTATAACGCTATAGATAACTAATATCATTGCTCATCAATGCTTTAAATGACAAATGTAATCTGTCTAAGTTTTTACCAGCAAATAGGTTCCCTCCTAATTGTTGGGTAATGTGCAATTCATTCAAACACAGGACGTGAATGGGCGTAAATTGGCTCTATGACCGAAGATCAAGTGGAGTCAGAACCGCTTGCTATTCAACGCGAACACGGCTGACCCCAGCGGGGCGCCACCAGCTTCGCGTCCGCTAAGCAATTGGCAAAGCGATCCTTTTCCCTGCGCTATTCGCGGCTGCAGCAAACAAAATCTTGGCGATTCCGCCAACCTATGGTGTGTTTTCGGCTGATCGAAAATCGTGGGCTCGCCAAGCGCCGGCCGAGAGACAGCAGGAGAAGGAGAGACCGGCGCCTTGCGACGTTTTGCAGACAACCTTGGACGCGGGGCGGCCCCAAGGACCCCATACCGCATCGAAGACTTCATGGCCGTCCCGGGCTCGCGCTTAAGGCGACGAGAAGCTCGTCCAGTTGCGCGAACGTCTCGGGCATTCCCCCCTCCATCCCGGCAATAGAAGCATCGAGAGCTTCCTTCGTCGGATAGAGCTCGTGCATGACCAGGAGCGTCTTGCCAGCTTTTTCCTCGAAGGTCACCGTAGTGACGGCGCCGTCGTCGCTTTCCTCATTCGTCCAGACGAGGCGCGAGTGCGGCGCCACCTCGGGATACTAACCGAAGAACGCTATAGGCTTTGAGCCCTCGCGGCCGATCTCGAAACGGTATCGGCCTCCGGCCCGAACATCCGCCTCGCAGGAAATGAGCGACATTCCTGTCGACTTCGGCGCCCACCAAAGCTTGAGCAGCTCGGGCTTGGTCCACGCCTCAAATACGATGCGCGCCGGGCCGTTGAAGGTGCGCGTGATGACGAGCTCACGCTCCGACTTCCGTTCCACCTTCGTGCGGTTCGTAAGCTCACTTCCTCTTGCGTCCATCGACCGTCTCCTTGCGTTTGAGGTCCTCGACAATTTTGTCCAGCTCGTCGAAGCGAGCAGCCCAGAGCTGGCGGTATTGCTCGATCCACGCCGCCTCTTCCTCCAGCCGGCTAAGGCCAAGCTTGCACGTCCGCACGCGCCCGACCTTTTCCGTGCTGACAAGCCCCGCCTGCTCCAGGACGCCCGACATGCTTCTTCATGCCCGTGAGGGTCATGTGAAACTTCTCGGCAAGCTCCGTGATCGAAGCGTCTGCACGGCCGAGCTGCTCCAGAACGCCGCGTCGGGTCGCGTCCGAAAGCGCGGCGAACGAGGCGTCGAAGGGGGTTCGAGCATACTGAACCATCTGGTTCAGTATGGCGGCCGGATTGGCGGCACGCAAGGGGAGGCCGAGAGCGCTGCGTCGCCGGCCGCGCCGGCCCATTCGCGGGCAAATCGTCATGTCAGTGATTCGATTTGCGCAACCGCAACGACAAAAAATTACGTTTTCCGCTTAGGAATCCACGGACGCTATTGCCTGAAGATAGGGCTGACGCCACTGTCTTGCGATGCCGCGGATATTGAACTGCTGGCGCTTTCTTCGCGAACTTCCGGATAGATCGAGTAATGATTTAGTCGATCTCGTAATAGCGCCCCACGAAAAAGCTTTCGAAGCAATGCTTGCGAAGTACTCAAATTGGATAGGTGCGTTTAATAATAAAATGGAATTGTTGCGTCCGGAAATAGAATATTTGTCTGATCAAACGTAGATCTAGGCCCCCCTCGCCCCATTGCTTCTTCGACGAATCGGAGTTGTTCGTCCGACGTGCCGGCCTCATGGAGGTGCGCGCCCCGCGGAATCAGGAATCGGTGGGAATCGGGGGAAGCGGCGTGGAATCGGGAATCGGGGGAATCGGTGGGGAATCGGTGACACTTTACCAAACCCCAATTGAAGCTTGCATCCGCAGCGATCGTGCGTGATGGGTTCTAGTAAACCGTCACGGTAACCCAAGGCTGAGCATGCAAATCGTATCACAACATATTGATAACACAAGATATTATACGATAAATGATCGGTTGCAAAAAACAAATTCTTGGCTAAAACCGGAATCCGCCGTATACTTCGGATTGATCGACCTATCCTGGCTCGCTCGAAGCGAAGAGGATTGCGAATGAGGAGAAAGCGAAGACAGAAAACAGGGCGCGATTCGGGAGAGGAGAAAATTTTATTTGAATCGGCCGTAACCCATTGAAAAGTCTCGATTCCAAAAAATAAACGCAAGTAAAAGAAAGCAAATTTACTAACGCTTATTTGCGTTTAAGAGCGTTTATTATCGTTTTAGTGGGCTCAGGGCGTGTGGCCGCCAGTGGCCATGCAAGCTGCGTCGCACGCTGCGGCCAGATTCTACTCCTCCAGCTCGCTGTCCCAGTAGAGATAATCCATCCAGCTTTCGTGCAAATAGTTGGGCGGGAACAGGCGCCCGTTCTGGTGCAGGTCGTGCACGGTCGGCTGGTAGGGCTTGGTCGCGGGCCACATGCGCGCCGCCGCCGGCAGCATGTCGGCCTTCTTGAGATTGCACTCCGAGCAGGCGGCGACCACGTTCAGCCAGGTCGTGATCCCGCCCTTCGAGCGCGGCACGACATGATCGAAGGTGAGGTCCTCGCGACCGCCGCAATATTGGCAGGTGAAGCGGTCGCGCAGGAACACGTTGAACCGGGTGAAGGCGGGAAAGCGGGTCGACTTGACGTAGCTCTTGAGCGACACCACCGAGGGCAGGCGCATCTCGAAGCTCGGAGAGCGCACCAGGGTGTCATATTCCGACAGGATGTTGACCCGGTCGAGGAACACCGCCTTGATCGCGTCCTGCCAGCACCAGATCGACAACGGGTAATAGCTGAGCGGACGGAAGTCCGCGTTCAGGACGAGGGCCGGACAATTCCCCGGCGTGACTGACCGAACATGAACCGTCAAACCCGACGCTCCGTCCTCCGCACGTTGACGCGGGCCCGTCTCCGAATCCGGCCGCGCTCTTACTCTACAGCTTGCGTGACGCCCTTGTGAAGGCGCCCATATCCGGCCCTTTCCGGGGCTTTCACCCTTGCCCAGACTTGCTAGGGGGCCGAATCAATCAGCGCGCCGATTGTTCGATCGCCTCGATGTCGGCGTCGGAGAGCCCGAAATGATGGCCGATCTCGTGGACGAGAACGTGGGTCACCACCTCGTCCAGCGTATCCTCGCCGTCGCACCAGAAGTCGAGCAGCGGCCGGCGATAGAGCCATATCATGTTGGGCAGTTCGCCCGTCTCCTCGGCCGCGCCCCGCTGAGCGAGCCCGCGGCCGCGGAACAGGCCGAGGAGGTCGAATTCGCTCTCGGCGCCCATCTCGTCGAGCGTCTCGTCATCCGCGAATTCGACCACCTGAATGACCAGACCCTCGCTGAGACGCCGGAACGAAGCCGGCAGCCGTTCGAACGTGGCCCGGGCGAGCGCATCGATGTCTTCGGACGTTGGGGCGCGTAACGAGGAGAGGCCGCTCAGCGTCTCGGCGGTCACTGCGCGGCCCGGGGTCTTGGCGCGACCGAGCCTTCGAACGATTGGATCCGGGTCGCTTCCAGCCCATCGACCAGGCGACGGGTTCGGGCGGCGAGGGCGGCGCGAATCTTCTCGGCGCCGGCCGGGAACTCCGTCAGCACGCGGCGGAATGTCTCGCGCGGAATCCGCATCACGACCGTCTCCTCGGCCGCGCGCGCGCTGACGCGGCGCGCGGTCGGAGCATAGAGCGCGCTCTCGCCAATGAGGGTGCCTGGGCCGACGCGGCGCTCGTCCTTCGCTTCCGCCCGGTCTTTGAGCAGCGTGATTGCGCCCGAATGAACGAAATACCCCGAATCGGCAGCTTCGCCGGGGAAGAACAACGCTTCGCCCGACCTCAAGCGCCGCTTTTCACACGAAAAGGCGATCAGTTGCACCGCTTCGCGCGGAAGAAGGTCGAAGGGCCGTGTCCGCCCGAGCCGTGCGACGTCGTCGTCGAGCGTCACTCGGCTCGCCCCCCGGACGTCGCGCTCGCCATAAGCTTATAGCCGCCGCCTTCAGTGACAAGAAGCTGCGCTTCGGCCGGATTGTCCTCGATCTTCTGACGCAGACGATAAATGTGCGTCTCGAGCGTGTGCGTCGTTACGTTGGCGTTGTAGCCCCAGACATGCTTGAGCAGGGTCTCGCGGGCCACTGGCTGTTGTTCGGCGCGATGCAGATAGCGCAGGATCGCCGCTTCTTTCTCGGTCAGCCGCAATTTGACCCCCAGCGGGTCGACGAGGTTCTTCGAACTTGGCCGAAAGGTGTAAGGGCCGACTTGAAACTCCGCATCCTCGCTGGCTTCATATTGCCGCAGTTGCGCGCGAATCCGAGCCAGCAGCACCACGAATCGGAAAGGCTTGCCGACATAGTCGTTGGCGCCGGAATCGAGGCCCGACACGGCGTCGGTGTCGGTATCGTGCGCGGTGAGCATGATGATGGGCCGCCGATACCCGTCTCGCCGCATTCGCTTGACCGCCTCGCGCCCGTCAAGATCGGGCAGCCCGACGTCCATGATGATGAGGTCGGGTGTTGCGGCTACGACTGCCTCAAGCGCCGCTCCCGCCGTCTCGACCGCCTGGACCTGAAACTCAGGATGCAGAGCCAACTGCTCGACCAGCGCATTACGCAGGTCAGCGTCGTCGTCTACGATCAACAATCGCCGCGTTTGGCTCATCAACTCTACTTTATCTGCTGTATGGCACGGCGGCTAGCGCAGGATTGCGGCGAGCATGCGGCTGGCGCTCGGCGGCGGCGCTCATGGCTCGAGGGTCAGTTCTTGGGCCCCAGCTCTTTTTAGTTGACCTTCCGACCCAGCCAGCGTGATCGATTTGACACCGTTCCACAGCGGCGTGAGGTCGCCGTAGTGGGGCGAGAAGATATGACCGGACTCGCCAGTCGCGATCATGAAACGGGATTTCTCGGGGTCCGCCAGGTCATAAAGGCCACGAAAGCCGCCGCCGTGGGTTCGGGCGAACGGCAGATCCGGGACAATTTCCGAGCCGCCGCCCCGATCGAGCGTGTAGAAGCCGCCGCTCGAGGAAACGCTGAGGTCGCTCAGACGGTCAAGGAACGGGACATGGCTGTAGACTTGGTGCCGTAACAGCGCTCTATGCTCCGCGCCCCAGCGCCAATGGCTCATATCGGCGCCGTCGCGCTTGACGAGCAGGGCGAGTCCGTCGTCGAGGGCCTGCCCAAGGGTCGCGCGACAATCTTGCACAGGCGCGCCTGGAGAGCCGCACCACGACGGATGGTTGCGCATCAACGAAACGAGAGTCGTCGCGGCGAACGGGCCATTCTCTCTCATTGACAGGCCGGTCCTGTCCTCGATCAGGATTTTGTGGAGCGATCTGAGGAATGCGGTGTAGATCAACGGCTCGGCGTGGTCCTTATCCATCACTCCGTTCCAGCTCAGAAGCATCGCCTGCGCTTTCCGCGCCCGTTCGTCGGAAGGCGCAACCATCGCAATGAACGGCTGCAACTCCTTGACGTCTAAAGACAGGTGATCAGCCTGCATCGCGGCCGAAGTATCCAGGCTGTGCTTCTCGATCTTATCGAAGAACTGCTGGATGCGCCGAGCGCGGAAACTCTCTTCCGAGTCCGGCCCGAAACTGGGCTTGTGATTGTCGGGGAAATTGGCGTTATTGGCGTTGAAGGCGAAGCCGGTTTCCGGGTTGTGCAGCTGTGGCCACTGTTCGAACGGGATCGCGCCGGTCCAGTCGAAGGCGCCCGATGCGCCATCGACCGGAACGAGACCGTCGCCTGACTTGCGCGTCGGCACGAGACCGGGATTCACGAAGCCGATGTCGCCGCTGACATCCGCATAGACGAAGTTCTGGGTCGGCGTCTGATAGAGGCGTAGCGCATCGAGAAATTCGTCCCAGTTCCGCGCGGAATTGACTCGCATGAAGGCTTCGGCGGTCGTGTCCCGATCGCCGAGCCCGGTGAAGGCGAGGGCGACCGCCTTTCCCGGCCCGGCGAAGTCAGCCAGATCGTCGTTGACGTCGGAGAGGACCGGACCGTGCCGGGTCGCGCGGATCGTGAGCTTGACGTCGGCGCCGCCCTTTACGCGGATCGTTTCTACCCGAGCATCGAATGGCTTGGGGCCCTCGGGCGCCAGATATTTCGACGGATCGCGTGGGTCAACAGTCTCGATGAAAAGGTCCTGAACATTCGATTCCGCGGTCGTCAGTCCCCACGAGATCGAATCGTTCTGGCCGAGTACGAAGACAGGGGCGCCAGGCAAAGTGGCGCCTTTGACTGACCAATCGGGCGTGACGACGCGGGCCAGATACCACAGGATTGGCGCGCTGAGTTCGAGATGCGGGTCGTTGGCGAGGACCGGCTTTCCGGTCAGTGTCCGCGATCCGGCGACAACCCATTCGTTCGATGCGCCTTTGCCTATTCCGGTCAAGTCCCCCAGCTCATCATCGATGTGATCGCCGCGCGCGTGAGTGTCGCTTATCGCCGGCAGGGTCGTGATTGGATCGCCAGGCCGCGCGCCGGGAAAGAGCCAGTTTGCCCGTTCCTCTCCTAGCTTGGCGGTAAGTCGAGCGCGGAGAAGCTTAAGCTTGAAGTTGTGCGACAGTTGGTAGGCCTCGATCTTCCCGATGGCCAGCGTATCAGCCGGCTTCCAGGGCTCGGGTCTATCGCCGGCAAGGCGGAACTCAGGCGGGAGCGCGTGGCTTGCTAGAAAGGCGTTGACCCCCTCGGCGTAGGCCTCGAGGCGCTTCTGCGCTGAGGGTGAAAGCGCCGAAAAACTCGTCTCGGCCTCGCGGTAGAAGCCCACGGTGCGAATGAACTTGTCGACCGGCAGAAGATCCACGCCGCGGATCTCCGCCATGCGCCCTTGGCCGACCCGGCGCAGGATGTCCATTTGGAACATCCGTTCGCTCGCATGCAGATAGCCGAGCGCGCGCGCCGCGTCGTCCATTGAGCCGGCGAAGATGTGGGGCACGCCGTAGGCGTCGCGCCACACACGGGCTTCGGATGAGAGACCCGGAAGCCTTTCGGTCCCCGAATAGACAGGCATGGCGCGATAAAACAGATAGACGCCGGCGAGCCCCGTGACGATGACCAGCGCGAGAGCCAAGCTCGCCGTCCATTTGATCAAACGCCAAGGCATCCGTGCTCCCGAACGGCCCCTTTCTGGCGCCGCCTCAAGCCCAGTCCGCTCCGGCGCCACCGCTACAATTCCAAACTTATCATAACCGGCGCATGGTCGGATGGGCGCTCCCATCCGCGAGCGTCGCGCAGAACGCGCATCCATTTGACTGAGTCGGAGAGCGCCGGGCTGACCCAAATGTGGTCAAGGCGCCGTCCCTTGTTGGCCTTCGACCAATCAGGCGAACGATAGCTCCACCAAGTGTAGAGCTTCTCATTGTCGGGCACGAATTTACGCAACGCGTCGACCCAGGGGCCAGCGGCTTGGACCCGTTTCAATTTGTCGACCTCGATTGGCGTATGGCTCACAACGCTGAGGAGAGACTTGTGGCTCCAGACGTCGTGCTCAAGCGGCGCGATGTTGAGATCGCCGACCAGGATCGATCTTCGCGCCGCCGGCTTATCATCTTTGGCCCAATCCACCATTTCGTCAACGAAGGCGAGCTTGTGGGCGAACTTGACGTTGATCTCGGGGTCGGGCTCGTCCCCGCCCGCCGGGACGTAGAAATTGTGGAGTTCGAGCCCCTGCGCCTTTCCGCCTAAGACGACATGCAGATGACGCGCGTCGCCTTTGGCGCAAAAGTCCCGTCGGGAGGAGGTGGCGAGCGGAATGCGTGAAACAACGGCGACCCCGTGATAACCCTTCTGCCCGTTGATCGCGATATGAGGATAGCCCGCGTCCCGGAACGCGCCGTGAGGGAAGTTGGCGTCAGGGCATTTCGTCTCCTGCAGACACAGAACGTCCGGCTGGTGCTCGAGTAGATATCTGACCACAAGATCGATGCGCAGACGCACCGAATTGATGTTCCACGTGGTAATGGAAAAGGTCATCCGCGGCTCCGGGGGAGGCACAGAGCCACTTGCCCGGCAGCAGCGGGGAGCGCAAGCATCATTGGATCGTTGCCCACAGCCCGATGTCAGCGCCTGCGATTGCCCAGTTGATTGGCTGGCAGGTTCTCGTCGATGTGAAAGAGCGCAGGGTCCGGCTCGGTCTTCAGGTCCACATTGAACAAAGTGACGACCGTCTGGAAGCCCTGAGCGTCTATGACCGTCCATTGCTTCAGCGCAAACGTCGAAGCGTCGAAGACGAGCGAAAGATGCGCCGTGCCCCCGAACGCGGCCCGATCCTCTAACTCGATGGTGATTGTCTTGCCCTCTTGAGAGACGTTCAGGAGGTGCGTGTCGCGGGCCAAGTCAATGTGGTCGGAGAGGAGAAACTTGAGCGGCGTCTGGCCGATGAAATATTCGTCCTGCGTGTTGAGCTTTCGGTCGATGATCGCGACGCTGCGGCCGTCGGCCACGATCTCGAAGCGCGCGGGGTCGGTGTACTCGAAACGCATGCGACCGGGGCGGGCGACGCTCAGCTGTCCTTCGGAGCGGCGTCCGTTCGGCCCGATCTGCACAAAGTCGGCGCTCATGACACGGGCCGCGTCAAGCCAGGCGTTGGCGCGCGCCACCGCCTCCTCAACGGGAATTGGCGCAGGCGCAGCCTTCGACGATTTGCCTGACTTTTGCGCCGCCACAGCTGGCGCGGTGAGATCAAGCGGCGCCTGCTGCGCGAAGGCGGCGGCGGCGACAGTGACGGCTAAAAGTCCAAGCGCGGGGCCTCGGAAACATCTCGCCAAGAAATCACGTCCTTTCGACTGTCGATTGAAGCGGCGAATCGGCGATTGATGCGCCGGATATTGGGAAAGCGCCGGCTTTCCGCAAGCACTGAGCTCTTTGTATGGCGCGCTCGCGGCCATTGCGGGGCTATCGCACATCGGCGAGAGCCGCTTCGAGCGCGCCGCCGAGGCGCTCGACAATTGCGTCCACCTGCGCCGCCTCGACGATGAAAGGCGGGGCCAAGAGAATGTGGTCGCCCTCGACGCCGTCGACCGCGCCGCCCATCGGATAGACCATCAAACCCCGCGTCATCGCCTCGCGCTTGACGCGCGCGTGGACTTTGGCCGCGGGATCGAACGGCCGTTTGCTGGCGCGGCCGCTGACCAGCTCGAGCGCCCAAAAGAGTCCGCGCCCGCGGATGTCGCCGACAAATGGGTGCTGGCCAAAGCGCTCCCTCAGACGCTGCTCAAGTCTTGCGCCCATCTCAACCACGTTGGCGAGCAGCCCATCCCGCTGGATGACCTCCTGCACCGCTAGCGCCGCGGCGGCGGCTACGGGATGGCCCATATAAGTATGGCCGTGCTGAAAGGCGCCTGAGCCGTTTGCGAACGCCTCGTAAATCCGCCTCGTCAGTAAGACCGCGCCGATCGGCTGGTAGCCGCCGCCCAGGCCTTTGGCGACCGCCATCAGATCGGGCGCAACTCCCTCCTGTTCGCAAGCGTGCAGCGCGCCAGTGCGTCCCATCCCGCACATCACTTCGTCGAGAATGAGCAGCACGCCGTAGCGATCGCAGATTGCCCGGATGCGCTTGAAATAGTCGCCAACTGGCGGGACGGCGCCCAAGGTGGCGCCGACCACGGTCTCCGCCACGAAAGCGACCACATAGTCGGGTCCGATTTCTAGGATGCGATCCTCCAGCCCCTGCGCCGCTCTCATCGCATAATCCGCGTCGCTCTCGCCCTCTCGCTGCATCCGATAGGCGTAGCAGGGGTCGATGTGATGGGTCTTGATCAGCAACGGCTCGAATTGGGCGCGCCGCTGCGCATTGCCGCCGACTGCGAGGGCGCCCAACGTGTTGCCGTGATAGCTCTGACGCCGCGCAATGACATGGCGGCGCTGAGGCTCACCGATCTCGACAAAATACTGGCGCGCCATCTTGAGCGCCGCCTCGATCGCCTCCGAACCGCCGCTGACCAGATAGACATGGCTGAGCCCGGTCGGGGCGTCCTCGATCAGGCGGTCGGCGAGACGCTCAGCGACCTCGGTGGTGAAAAAGCCCGTATGCGCGTAGGCGATCGTGTCGAGCTGGCGCCGCATCGCGGCCAGCACGTCGGGGTGCCCGTGGCCCACGCATGACACAGCCGCGCCTCCCGACGCGTCGAGGTAGCGCCGACCCTCGGAATCGACGATCTCGACGCCCGAACCGGAAACCGCGACTGGCGTCACGGCGTTTGGCGAGCGATGCAGAATATGCGTCATGACCGACAACAATGTCGAGTTGTGTAAAGGACGGGTTCGGCCCAGTCTACGCGCTCCGGGATATCGGCGGAAAGGCAGTAGGCGGTGGCTGAAGGGCGCGGACGGGTCGTATTGGCGGTCGCGCCCAATGGCGGGCGCAAGACCAAGGCCGACCACCCGGCGCTGCCGCTGACCGCGGATGAACTCGCCCGCACCGCCGCCGAGTGCCTCGAGCGCGGGGCCTCGATGATCCACCTGCACGTGCGCGATGCGGAGGGCCAGCACTGTCTCGACCCCGAGGCCTATCGCGCCACGATCGCGAGCATCTGTGAGGAGGTCGGGGACCGGCTGGTGCTGCAGATCACCAGCGAGTCGATCGGCCGCTATTCGCCGGCCGAGCAAAGGGCGGCCGTGCTCAAAACCAATCCCGAAGCCGTGTCGCTGGCGCTGAGAGAGCTCGCTCCCGAGGCGTCCGACGAGCGTGATTTCTGCATGTTCCTTGGCAAGCTCAAGCAGATGCGCATCTGGCCGCAGATCATCCTTTACACGCCGAGCGACGCCGAGCGGCTTGGCGCGATGGTGAAACAGGGGCTGATCCCATTCTACAAGCTCTCCGTCCTCTATGTGCTCGGGCGGTTCTCGCTCACCCGCACCGGCCTGCCGCGCGACCTCCTGCCGTTTCTTGCGCCCGACATGCCGCGGTTCGAATCGTGGAGCGTGTGCGCGTTCGGCCGCCGCGAGACCGCCTGCGTCACCGCCGCCGCGCTGCTCGGGGGCCACGCGCGGGTCGGCTTTGAGAACAATCTCGCCCTGCCCAATGGCGCCCGCGCCGCCTCGAACGCCGACCTGGTCGGCGCCGCGGCCAAAGCGCTCGAAGCGGTCGGGCTGGCGCCCCTAACCGCTAACGGCCTCCGGGAGGAGATCGCGGCGGCGATAGCCCGGTGACCTATCGGAGCTATGCTGAGCCTGCATATGACGGTCCAAGCAAAACCAAGAAAACCCAAGGATGACCAAAGAGATCCAAATAAAAATGCTTGGATTTATTTGGTCTTATTCGCCAGGATCTGGACTTTTCAATGGGTTACGAGGAAACCAAATAAAAATGTCGTCTCCAACCAAAGGGCAGCCACGAAATGCGCGAAACGCATGGCTTTTCGCCCTGAATTGCGACGGCTCGATTTTAACAGTGCGAAAACATATAACACGGATTCTGATTTTTGTAAAGTAGAACGGCGAAGTTTGTCGGTAGCAGACGATATGTCCGGTTTAGGTAGCGCACGATCTGTCCGGTAGGTCCGGCCCTTTTGGAGGGGTTGGATGCGCCGGACGGAGGCCCTTCAGGGGGTGCGCATGGCGGTGTTTTTGAATCTTCTCAGCCGTTGGGAATTGGCGGAGCTCAATCAGGAGGAGGCGGCGGGAGTTGCTCGGGGTGAGCGAGCGGACGTTCCGGCGCTGGACGCGGCGTTATGAAGAGGAGGGCGAGGCCGGGCTCGCCGACCGGCGGCTAGGCAGGGCGTCGGGCAAGCGGGTGCCGAGCGACTGGGCGGAGGAAGTGGAGCGGCTCTATCGCGAGCGCTATCAGGGCTTCACGGTCAAGCATTTCCACGAGCATCTCATCAAGGACCACGGTTTTGGCTGGGGCTACACCTGGCTCAAGCTGCATCTGCAGTGGGCGGGGGTCGTGCCCAAAGCGCCGCGCAAAGGCGCCCACCGGCGTAAGCGCGAGCGGCGGCCCTTGCCGGGGATGATGCTGCATCAAGACGGCTCGCGCCATGAATGGCTCGAGGGCCAGGCTGCGCTCGATCTGATTGTGACCATGGATGACGCGACCGGGGCGATCTACTCGGCCTTTCTGGTCGAGGAGGAGGGCACGGCCTCGACCTTCCGGGCGCTGAAGGAGGTCTTCTCCGAGCACGGCCTGCCGATGAGCCTCTACACCGATCGCGGGGCGCATTACTTTCACACGCCAAAAGCAGGCGGCGAAGTCGATCGCAGTCATCCGACCCAGGTCGGGCGGGCCCTTGAACAGCTCGGGGTTGAGCATATCGGAGCCTATTCGCCGCATAGCCCGTCGAGAGACGGGCGTCCTTCCAGGCGCCCTTCGCCAGGGGCCGTTCGGAGCGCACATTCGGGACGCTTCAGGACCGTCTGGTCAAAGAGCTCAAGCTCGCCGGCATAACCGACATCGAGACGGCCAACGCCTTCATCCGCGAGGCTTACCGGCCAGCCCACAACGCCCGGTTCGCCGTCGATCCGGCCGGCGAGGGCTCGGCCTTCACGCTCATTCCAGGCGTCGATCTCGACGAGATCCTGTGCGTTCAGGAGGAGCGGCAGGTCGGCAACGACAATTGCGTCTCCTACCGCACGCTCAAGCTGCAGATCCCGGAAAGCCCGATGCGGCCCCATTTCGTCAAGGCGCGGGTCAAGGTGCACGTCTATCCCGATGGCTCGCACGCCCTCTTCCTCGGCCCGCGCTGCATCGGCCGCTACGACGCCAACGGAGCGCTCAAGGACAGCCATGATGAAAAACGCGCCGCTTAAATCCGCTCGGCGGCGAAACCCTGTGGACGGCATGGACAAGCCTCAGGCTTGCCCTCCCCGCCCACAGCAGAACAAAACCAGAAGAAGCGGACAAATCACGTGCTACCAAAACCGGACAAGTTGGACGGTTCTATAAACGCGTTTTTCCGGACGGAGACGGGTCGAGTGACGCGATTTTGAGGTGCGGGATCTCGGTTTTGGATGCGGCATAGGGCGCCGCATGCTGCGGCGACCGGGCGGCCCTTTGGCGCGGGGGTCAGGCGGCAGCGAGACGATCGAGGAAGACGAGCCTGCGGAAGTTGTAGACGAGGTTGGCCATGCCGATCTTGGTTTTCGCCCGGGCGATGCCGATGGTGCGGACGAAGAGGTCCATCTTGTCCTTCTGCACGGCGAAGACGTGTTCGACGCCGGAGCGGACTTTGGACTTGAGCGCGTTGGCGCGCCGCGTCGTCTCCGGCATGGGCCGGCCCGCCGGCTTCTTGCGATGGACGCGGCTGACGAACCCATTCTTTTCGAGGAACGCCTCATTGGCCTTCGAGCGGTAGGCCGTGTCGGCCCAGACGGGGCTCGCGGTGTTGGTCTTGTCGAGCAGCCCCTCACGCAGCCGCGCGCCCTCGTAGGCCGCAGCGTCGGTCGCCTCCCACCGCCGGATCAGCCCATGTTCGCGGTCGATCGAGACATGGTTTTGGTAGCCGAATGTCGGAATAGCGATGTCGACCGGAGGAACCGTCCCATCCGGCCTGGCCTTGGCCTTGCTGAACTTGACCGTCCAGCGCGCGTCACGGTCCTTCTGCCGGAGCTTGGCTGGCTGGGCTTTCCAAGCCTGCGGAATGCGCCCCTCCTTGACCGCCTTCTTCTCCTCCTCGGTGTTGCGCTGCTTGGGCGCGGCGATCAGCGAGGCGTCGACGATCTGGCCGCCCATAGCGACGTAGCCAGCCTCGCGCAGCGCCGCGTCGAACCGGTCGAACAGTGGCTTAATCGCCTCGGCCCTGGTCAGCTTTTCCCGGAACAGCCAGATCGTGCGAGCGTCGGGAACCCGATCGGATAGGCTCAACCCGAGAAACCGCATGAACGACAGGCGGTCGTTGATCAGAAACTCGGTACGCTCGTCCGAGAGGGTGTTGGCCGCCTGGATCACCAGGATCTTGAACATCATCACAGGGTCGAACGGCGGTCGGCCGCCCTGCGAGCCGTCCGAGTAGGCCAGCGCCCGCGTCAGCTCGGACCGGAAAATCTCGAAATCGACCGCCGCTGCGAAAGCCTGCAACTGATCGCCGAGATCGCTCAGCCGCTTCAGCCGCTCGTCGACGTCGAAAAGTCCCCCCTGGCCGCGCATCGATTCGCCTCCCACTCCACCTGGGAGTGATATGAATCAGAAAATGCTGGAAGGCGCGAGGTTCTTAGAAGCGTCCAGTTAATTCGCTATCGACACAAGATTGTTGGCCCGGCGGCTCCCTTTCGGCTGCCTCGTCCAAAAGAAACTTGCTCTAGGAAACCGCCTCGAGCGGCGCCGCTTCGCGAAGACGCTTGACCTTGCTCGTCCAAATTCGCACCGGGCTCGCCCGACCTCGCAAATTATGTTCGCCTCGATCCTCCAACTGAGCGACACGCTCCGCGGCGATTTCCGGCGACAAGGCGCGGATCGCCTGAACAACGGGATCCCCGACGACCAACGGCGTTTTCAGCGCCCGGGTCAGCACTTGCAGTCGAGCTGCGGTATTGACCGTATCCCCGATCGCTGTGAACGACATGCTGTGTTCACTGCCGACATCGCCAAGCACGACCGGTCCATAGTTGAGGCCGATGCCGATATCGAGCCGGGCGTCTCCCTTTCCCTCGCGTTCGTGGTTCCAACGTTCGAGCGTATCGAGCATCATCTCGGCGCAGTAGAGCGCGTTAGCAGCGTCGTTGGGGCTCGCCGCCGGGGCGCCGAAAACCGCGACAATCCCGTCGCCCATATATTGGTCGACCGTACCGCCGCTGGCGAAGATCTGCGCTGTCATTCGGGCGTGAAACTCGCGCAACATTGCGAGCACGTCCTCGGGTGCCATAAGCTCCGACATTCGCGTGAACGCGACAATATCGGCAAACAGCACAGCGACCGTCTCCCGGCGACCGGCCCCGAGCGGTTCGTCCTGGGAGGCCAGCAACTCGACGATGTTCGGCGAAAAATAGCGCGAAAGATTGTTCCGCGCTCGCTCAGCGGCCATGCGCCGCCGGTCCATCTCTCGCAGCTTTTCAACATTGGCCAGCGCTTTGCGGACCGTAATCTCGAGATCGCGCAGATCCACCGGCTTGGTGACGAAATCGAAGGCGCCGCGATTCATTGCGGTTCTCAGATTCGTCATATCTCCGTAGGCTGAGACGATTATCGCCTGCACCTCCAGCTGCCGCTCGCGAAGTTCGTTGAGCAAGGTCAACCCATCCATCACCGGCATGTTGATGTCGAGCAACATGAGTTCGATGTCAGGTTCGCTTGACAGCGCCGCCAGCGCCTCCTCGCCGTGGTGAGCGAAGCGGAACTCGAATTCTTCGTCACGGATTTCGCGGCGAAAACGCTGCCTAATCAAGACTTCGAAATCGGGCTCGTCGTCTACAGCGAGGATCTTAGCTGAAGCAACCAATGGGCTCCCCTTAAATCAACGGTCCGTGCAACGCGCGCAGACGAACCTTCAAGAAATCAAAGTCGACCGGCTTGGTCATAAAATCCGCAGCGCCGTAGTCGGCGGCGCGACGACGCCTTTCATCGTCGCCGTAGGCGGTTAACATCATCACCGGGAGCTCCGGCCGTTTCTTCTTGATCTCCCGCAGGAGCGCCAGCCCATCCATCCCGGGCATATTAATATCTGACAAGATCACAATAAGCTGTGGCTCGATTTCGCCAGCTAGACGCTCAAGCGCTTCGGAGGCCGAGAGCGCAAAATGCAGGACGTAAACGCCCTCTCGCGTCTCGCGTCGAAATTGCTGGCGAAATAGAACCGCGACATCGGGTTCGTCATCGACAATGAAGATGCTGACAGTCATGATTTCCAACTCACGACGAAGGATCCGGCGCGCCTTTGGCGGCGAGGTCCCGCGGCAGACAGACGGTGAATTCGGTGAACTCTCCGACTATGCTAGCGACCTCGATCGTCCCGCGATGCTGTTTGGTGACGATTTCATAGCTGATCGACAGTCCGAGCCCGGTGCCCTCGCCGGTTGGCTTGGTGCTGAAAAACGGCTGGAAGAGCTTGTCCTTGATCTCCGAGGGAATGCCGCTTCCGTTGTCGCGCACCCGCACCTCAACCGCTTTGCCGACATCGCGTGTGGTCACCGTCAATGTCGGTCGGAATTCCCCATTGTTCGCCTCTCGCCGGCGCTTATTGGCGGCGTAGAAGGCATTGCCGAAGAGATTGAGGAACACCCGCGTCATATCTTGCGGCACAACCGCGATCGGCGCGATATTGTCACCATAAGCGCGTTCTATCGTGATGTTGAAGTTTTGATCCTGAGCGCGAGCGCCGTGATAGGCGAGATTGAGCGACTTGTCGACCAGCGCGTTGAGATCGACGCTTTCACGATCGCCGCCGCCACTGCGGGAATGAGCCAGCATGCTTTTGACTATATTGTCGGCGCGCTTGCCATGCTCGACAATCCGTCGGAGATTGTCTACCAGCAGACCGCTCGCCTCGTCGACTTCGCTTCGCCGTCGCTCATCGAGCGACGCGAGCGCCGGCGCGGCGGCTTGGTTCAGTTCGTCCACGCAGACCGACCGAAAGGCTGGCGAAGTTGTTGACGAAATTGAGCGGATTCTTGATTTCGTGGGCGATTCCCGCAGTCAGTTGACCGAGGGAGGCCATTTTTTCAGCCTGAATAAGATTGGCCTGGGCCGCCTTCAGATCGTGCAACGCGGCCTCGGCGGTGTCGCGCGCGGCTCGGGTCTCCATCTCCGCATGTTGTCGTTCGCGTTCGAGTCGGTCACGCTCGATCAGGCTGTCGCGCAACATGCCCAGCGTTTTGGTCATAGCCGCAATCTCAGGGACGCCCGAGGGCGGCATTGCGACGTTCATTTCGCCACGCGTGATCGAGGCGATGCTCCGGTCCAGTCGCCGCAGCGGCACAGTGATCGAGCGCACGGTCAGGGCGGTGAAGCCCAATCCGAAAAGCAGCGCGCCAATCCCCGCCACGATCGCGAGCTTCACGGCGAATTCCGCCTGGCGAGTGGACGCATCGCGCCGGGCAAGGGCCTGCTGCTCGACTCTGTCCACGATCATGTCGAGGTGGCCATCGATAGCCATGACATGACTCTTGGCTTGCGCCAGCAGAGCGTTGCCGGCGGCGCTGTCGTCGCTTGAATAGGCGACCCCCGCCTGCCGCGCCAGATCGGTCATAGTGTAGACCTCCCCTGCGATGGCGGTGACGACCGCAGGATCGACCGCGGAAATCGCCTTCAAATCGGCGTCGAGCCCCGCCTTGGCGACATCGGCCGCTTGCTGAGAGCGAGCCAACTGGGTGACGGCGGAGTTGATCGCCCAATACTTCAAATCGCCGAAATGCTTGCTGGCCGAATTCGCATTCTTCACTACCGAAACGAGCTTGGCCTCCTCGGTAAGGCTTTCCGAGTTCGCGAGCCAGCTCTCGGATCAGAAGCGCCGAGGAGCCGGCGAGGATCGCCAGCAGCAGCGCCGACAGAAAGATCAGCCTTAGGCGAATCGAAATATTCGGCATCAATCGAGTTTCACAAAGACCCGTGCGGCGCAGGCAAAGCGGCGGTCGGTTTGCGCCAGCCGTCGAGCCTGCGCACCCCATGTTCCCGCCGAAGTCAGGTCACGCGGCGTCTATCGGCCGATTCTCCGACTCCGGAACATGATCACATAGTTGGCAGGCGAGCAAAAGGGTGTCTACACTAGCGCCAAATTGTGCGATGAAACGGAGGCTCGATCCTTATCGGCCGAAAGGATCGATCTGATATGAGCCGAATGGAGGAAAGATGCATGAAACGTCATCGCGCTCTCATTCCTTTTATTATACTTCTGGGCTTCGCGGGCGACCGTCCGCGCCGACGCTACTTCCTTCAAGGTCCCGCTGACAGGCGCGCAATGTGTCCCGGCGGTGGACACGACAGGATCGGGAACCGCCGAGCTGACGTACGACCCAGCGACCCGGATCGTCACCTGGAACATCACTTACAGTGGGCTGTCGAGCCCCGCTACGATGGCTCATTTCCACGGCCCGGCGAAACAAGGCCAGAATGCCCCGCCCGTGATCTGGCTCAGCACGCAGGGCAGCCCGCCCGCGAACCCGATGACAGGGACCGCCACGCTTACCCCGGATCAGGCGAAACAGTTTTCCGCCGGGGAGTGGTATGTGAACCTTCACAGTCAATCCCATCCTGCCGGGGAGATCCGTGGCCAGGTGATTCCTCCCAAGAGCTGAAGGCGAAGGACTGGCGGGCTCATAGGAGATTGGCCAGGAAGGCTGTGGCGACGGCGCAGCCGAGCAACAGCAGGACCGCTCGCCCCGGACTGCCGGCGCGTGGAGCGGCGACGCTGGGAGGCATGGCCTTTGTCCCCGTGATCATCGGGCGCAGCAGGTTCTGTCCCTTGATCGCCGCGAATCCAGCGATCGCCAGAATGTGCAGCACGATCGCCGCCAGCAGCGCATCCCAGAGGATCGCGTGAGCGGACTCGATTGCGTTGGCGGCCCATGCGGGCATAACCTCGGTCAGCGGCCCGACGTCGGCGATGTCGTTGGCGACGTACAGTCCGGTCAGCGTCTCAGCGAGAAGCAGCGCGAGCAGCAGCAGCACCATCCAGCCGCCCGCCGGGTTGTGCCCTACCTGGCGATCGGGTTCTCGCCGTAGCGCGTATTTGAGATGCTGAACGGCCATCAGCGGCGAGGTGAGAAAGCGGGAAAAACGCGCTGTCTCGCCGCCAAAGAAGCCCCACAACAGCCGGAACAGCACCAGCGCGAGCACGGCTTCGCCGATCAACCCGTGCCAGACCATCCAGTTGAATCGCCACGTCATGTAGGCCGCTGCGACAAGCGCCACGATAAGCCAGTGGAAGACGCGGATCGGAGCGTCCCACACAACAACGACCCGCGGCGTAGTCTCCATGCGTCTTACCGTCTCGGCAAATTCGCTCGGGAGATTATCGCAATATCGCCCGGGGCCGTCCACGCCGGCAATGCATCGGCTACTGCGGCGAGATCGCGCCCCGCTCGCTTGCCTGAGCCAAGGCTCAATACTTATGCGGGCAGCCCGCACCATGACGCGCTGCCGATGGCCGAACGATGCAGGCTAGAGCAGACCTTGGGCACCGGCGGCCATTCGTAACCGCGCGCGCACGTGATACAATCTTGGCGCGAATATTGCTACCAACAAAAGCAAATAAACGCTAGTAAATTTACTGGCGTTTACTAGCCTTTATTTTTCCGAATCGAGTTTTTTCAGGGGGTTACAGCGGAAAAAAACAAAAAATTTCCCTTTCCAATTTTAGGTTGCATGGGGCGCTTACGATTTCGAGCCGGCTTCGCGCTTCATCTCCTCTCCTTCTTCCAAGCCGCGGCCCGGGTCCCCGGGCGATCGAGTTCGCTAGAACCTAGCATCATAATAGGTGTTTCTGCTTTGCGCAAGAAAATGTCGATTTGAATTCGCGCCGGAGGAAGTCTGGATCGCCTCGCGCTTAACGGTGGCATTGTCATCGCGCGCCCCACCCCGGCTTTGCGACCCAAGGGGAGGGCGCGGCGCAGGGCGCGCAAGCCCCCAGAGCAAATCGCATTTCCGATCGAACCGCGCTCGTCATTGCGACCCCCCGGGCTTTGAATCCAGGGGGGACGCAGTCCAGGAATTGTCGGGCGCCCTACGGCGCCCTGGACCGCCACGTCGCCGTAGCCGGTCGATTAGACGGGCGTCTCGCGACGCCCTATCGCTCCTCGCGATGACGATTTCCGCCCGAACGCGGCGCGGTCTAATCGATCGCGGACAGGACGTGAATTGCCCGGCTGGCGATCAAATCCTTGGTTCGTTGCCCGTAGGTTTTCATGTGCGGCGCGGCGGCGTGATCCCTCAGCGCCTCCGCACTCGCCCAGGATTCGAGAACGACAAGCGTGTCAGGCCCGAATTTGGCTTGAAACGGACCGACATCCGGCGCGTCGATATGACCGGCGTATTCGATGCACCCCTTTTCGGCATGCACATTGGGGACGTTGGCGCGAAAGGCGGCCAGAAGCTCCTCGCGGCGGCCCGGATTGGCGGTGATGACGGCGACGACGCGGATCATTGTATTTCTCGCTTGTTGGCCCGACCTGCCGACCGGCAGCGCGCAGATAACCTCACCCACTTCGCTTTCGCCAGCAAAAAGGCGCGCCAAACACGGTCGTGTCAGAGGTCGAGACCGGCGATCGCGTTCGCCAGCCTGGCGCTCGCGGTCATCGCTCCGGCGTGGTTCAAATGTGACCAATTCTCGAACAGTTCGTCCCGTGGCGCGAGGTCGCCATAATTGAGGACGGGACCCAATTGTTGAAGAAAATGCTGGTCGCTGATCGTCCGCGGACCCTCGAACATCGGCAGATAGACGAAGACGACTTGTGCGCCGTGAGCTTTCGCATCCCGAACGATCTTTTGCGTGAAGAGGTGATCTTCGCCACCGTTCAGCCAGTCGAAAGCGCGCGCCATCAACGTTCGCGGGACCGGCACGCGCGGCTCAGCGAGCAGCGTCGCCCGCGGAACCGGATGCTCCATGTCGATCCGTTTGCCGAACTCGCCGATAAAGCTCGTGCTGTAGTCGGTGCGGGTTTGCGCATAATGCTCCGGATCGAATTGCTTCGGAATGCCGAACAGGTCGGGAAAGAGATTGGCGCCGAACAGCGTCAATTTGCGGACCGGCAGATAGGCGAGGTTGTAAAGGTAGTTATGAAGGAACGGCGTCGGCGGGAAGACGATCGCCTCCGCCGGGGCGACAAATTTGAAGAAGAAATGGCCGAAAGGGTAGGGCTCTTCCTCCACCTCGAGCACGATCACTTTCGGCGATTTTGCCTTAAACAGCTCGTTCAGGATCGCCCATTGAATGTCGCGGCCTGCGCCCGGTAGAGCAAAATTGACGACATTGGCGTGCTTGCCGTCCTTGGCGAGCTGCTCCTCGATGGCTGCGGCGCTGAGGCCGAGCTGCGCCCGGGAGGGGCCGAGGATGGCGACGTCGATCGGCTTGGGGTCAAAGTGGATGCGCTCGTAGGTCCATCGCGTCGCGTCTTGCAGCTGCCATTTTTGGTAGTCGTTTTCCGGAAGAAGGCAGACTGCGGCGCTAAGGACGAAGGCGACCACCAGCGCGCCGCAGAGAACGCCAAGAAGTCTGAGCCCCGCCATCCGGTCCCCTTGGCGTCTAAGTCCAACGCGGGCCGCCGCGGCGACGAGGCTGCGCGCCGTTGGGCGCCGGCGGGCTTTCGTGAGAGCGTATGCTGGAATCGCTCATGAGATGCTTTGTCCGCTTCGCGCCATCATGCCAAGGGGCGGCGACCAACGATGATGCAGCTTATCGTCAAGCTCTGCTTAAGCGCCCGCTCCATGGTAACGCCCGTCATCGGAAAGTGAGCCGTATCAATCACGTCAAATCCCACTTTGCGGACAAGGTCCTCGGCCTCCTTTGGTGCGCGGACAAGGTAGAGGTGATCCGGCGCCGGGCTGTTCGCCGGGACATTGATCCAGATCCGGCCGCCGGGCTTGCAAAGGTGCAGGAGCGCGCGAAGGGCTTGCTCGGGCCGGTCAAGGTGCTCGAGCACCTCGCTAAACACAATTGCATCAAACTGCCCCGCGTTCCGCGCCTCCATGATCGAGTCATCGAGGATATTTTTGAGTTCGAACCGGACTGGCTTCGCTGCGCCGAGCGCCTTGAGGGCTTTTCCAGCCATGTCGACGCTCTTTTGCGAAACGTCATAGGCGACAAGGCTGCCAATCTTCGGATTTTGGCTGGCAAGATGGAGCAACAGTCCGTGTCCAGGGCCAATCTCCAGCAACTGGGCGTTAGCTGGCAGACTGTTCAGGTACACGTCGGCATAGTGCTGAAGACCCTGGCAATGATTAATCCATAGAACATCGGACACAAGCAGTCCGTTCATGTAGCGCGCCATGAACGGAGCATTGTTGTAGACCGTATTCAGTGCTTCTTCAAAGCTTGTGAGCCGGTATGAGCCATGACGACGGAAGTGAAATTCCTCGGGAAGATAAATCTCTTCGCAAAGAAAACGGTAATCGTCTCGGAGTGCGCCAATTCCGCCATCCACGGTGGTGGCCAAACGACCAACCATTTCGGAAAGCTTTTCGGAGAAAGAAAGAAAGCCTTCCGCACGCGGCCTCAAGCTATTTTCCAGATACCGCTCGTGCTCTGGCCATACATTGAGCACTTCCGTCACCAAATTAGAGAGATTAGGGTATTTCGAACTGTCAACTAAGGTCATAACCGGTCTTTCTCGGCTAACGTCTCAGAGCAGCGGCGAAAATAGCATCGGTCAACCTCAAGGTGGCCTATTTTTCTCTGGACTCTGGGAGCGAACTTTGCGTTACGGCGCTTCGTCGATGATCTCGATCAGGCCGACGCCTTCGACCAGATAAAACGACACGCGCTTGCCGCCGAACAGAACGGCTTCGGTCGGAGGGGCAATGGAACGCACGTTGAAACGATCATCGCCTTCGAGCGCGTCCAGCGAGCCGTCCAGGTCGGCGCAAGTGTAGCACATGTGGTAGACGAGGCCGTCCTTATGGCTCGAGAGCAGCTTGTCGAGCGGGCCGGGTCCCTCAGCCGGGCTGATGATCTCGACATCAGGCATCTGGTCGTGGGCGCACATCGACAAATGCACATTTTGAAGCGGGTCATGTATCGATCGGACCGATCCGATAGCCAAGGCCAGTCAAGAAATGAGCCGCCGCCTCAGGGTCCTTCACCGCCAATCCGAGGTGGTGGAAGGCAAGCCCCCATTTGTTCGGCGATGGAACCCCGTTCATCGTCATCATCCAATCAGAATTGCCCATATACGAACCGGCCGCTTACTCCTGTCGACAAAACGAACAGCAGGAATAGGCAAACGCCGTACTGCAGCCAATTCGGGGCGAACTCGCCGGTCGACCGGGCCAGCGCGTGGGCGCCGGGCGCGCCCGCGCCGACATAAAGGGCGATCGCCATGCAGATCCAGGCGGGAACGGTGAGATAGGCCGGTATGTCCGTCCAATCGATGGGTCCGCTCGGCGTGACGGCCAGAACCTGCCCAAGGATGGAGATGGCCTGGTCCCAGGTCGCCGAATGCCAGAAGATCGTGGACAAGCTCATCAGCGCGAAGGTCAGGATCATGCCGGCCAGCGCCGCCGGCCAGCGCGCGCCCGAGCCAGCCTTTCCGCTTGCGCGCCGGCGCCTGAGGTTCATGACGATGAGCCCCGTGATCGAGACGAGAATGCCCTGCAAGACGCCGAACACGAGAAAATTCACCGTGAACCCATGCCACAAGCCGATGATGATCATGTTCAGCATGAAGCACAGGACGAGCCCGGTCTGACCGAGTCCGCGCAGCGACATCGACAGCGGCGTAAACAGATAATCAGTCACCCAACTGGTCAGGCTCATATGCCAGCGGCGCCAGAATTCCTGAAGGTTGACCGCGGCGAATGGCGCATGGAAGTTGGGCGGGCCCTCGACGCCGAACAGCTTGCCGATTCCAAGCGCGATGTTCGTGTAGCCGGCGAAATCGGCGTAGAGCTGCAACAGATAACAGGCGACCGTGGTCACCATGACCGAGTATGAGAAGTCGGCGTGGGACTTGTCGATAAGCTCGATGAAGGCGGCGAGGCGGTCGCCGACCAACAGCTTCATCATCAGGCCGCCGAGGATGAACCGAAATCCCGTTTCGATCTGCTCGACATCGATCGTTCTCCCCATGACGTCGCGCATCTGGGCGAAGAACGGCTCCGGCCTCTGAATGGGCCCGCTGACGATCTGCGGAAAGAAGGCCGGAAACAGGAAGAACACGACCGGGTCGCGCTCGACCGTCTCGTCGTCCCAGTAGACCTCGATGAGGTACGAGATCAATTTGAACGAGTAATAGGAGACGCCGAGCGGCAGCAATAGACCTTGCCAGGCGCCCGCCGCCTTGAACGCCACGATGACCCCGACCACCGCGGCGACGCCGGCGGCCATGAACGCTTGCTTCGCTCGTTCGCTGTCGCTCTTCGCGATGGCGAGTCCGAGCGCATAGACTGCGGCCGAGGCGACGATGAGCAACACGAGATAGATTCGGCTTGAAAGCGCGTAAAATGCGTAGGAAAGCGCCAGAAGATAAATCGCCCGCCATCGGCCGGGGAGCAGATAGAATGCGACCGCTGCGGGAACGAGGGCGAGATAGAACAGCGGCTAGGTGAAATTCACCTAGGCCGCCTTCCTCTTGATGAGTTCGAGCAGTTCGCCGACGTTCTTGAGGTTTCGGACGTCCTTGATGCTGAACTTGACGCCGAACGCCTTCTCCACCGCAACGATCATGTTGATGTTGGAAAGCGAGTCCCACGTCGGCACGTCAGCCGCGGTCAGTCCCTCGGTGACGACGAGCGCATTGTCGTTGAACACATCGCGAAATATCGGCGTCAAGTGCGAGACGATTTCGCTCTTGTCCATTTTGACGATTTCATTCTTGTCCATTTTTGCCCCACTCCTCACAGCTCATTGACGACCGGCGTCATGAAGGTTTCGCGCGGCCGATAGGCGTCGACCGCGAGCGCCCATTGCGAACCGCCGCCGTCGCTCGTCCGCGATCTTCTCGAAGCCGAAGCTCTTGAAGAAGCCCTTCACCATGTCGTTCTTCTTGGTCGGAAGGTAATGGCCGACAACCCGTTTCGCGCCCTGTCGCGCGGCATAGGAAAAGATGTTGTTCATGGTGAAGCTTTCGACGCCACGCTGCAAAACCCGGCAGCTCATCAGATATTCGTCGATTTCGACATCGCCGCCAGCGTTCTTAAGAATGACCACCGAAATCAGGCCGTAGTCGCCGAATTTGTCGGCAAGCTTGACCGTGAGGGGCGCGACGGAAGGATCGCTCATCATCGCTTCGCACGCAGCCTCGCCATAACGGCGCGTCATCAGATTGAACTGGTTGCTGCGCTGAATAAGCTGGGCGATGCGCGGCAGATTGAAGGCGTTGAATCGCTCGAGCCTTAATCTCCATGCCGAGCGAGGTCAGATAGTCGTTGATGTTGGTGAAGTGCGTCTTGGTCAGCTCCCGCTGCGCCTCCTCTCGATACTGGTCAGCCCGCTGCAAGTCCGCTTCGGAGAAGGACGCGGTCTCGAACAGGTTCAGGCCGGCCAGGGTCTGGAGATAGAGGGACGGGTCCTCGGGCAGGTCCGGGACGACGACTTCGGGCAGGAACTCGCGCACGATGTTGCGCTCGAACGGATTGTCGTCGAGAAAGACCAGCGAATCGAAGCCGATGTTCAACGTTTTCTGGACCAGCCGAATGTTGTCGGCCTTGTTGTCCCAGTTGGCGACGAAGACCGAGATATCCTCTTCCTTCAGCACCATGTGGGGATGCTCGCGGAACGGCAGCACGGCGTTGGCGTGTTCGTTCTTGCTGACCACGGCGAGTATGATTCCGCGCCGCTTGAGTTCGCGAATGAACGTCTGGAACGCGACGAACGCCTCGCCCTCGTCGAATTCGCCGAGCGCAATGCCCTCGAGACCGTCGTCGCCGATCACGCCTCCCCAGAGCGTGTTGTCGAGGTCGAGGACCACGCATTTCGTGAACATGCCCGAAGCGGCGAACACGGTGTCGAGCAGCGATTGCGCGAGGAGCGGAAGATGCTCGAGCCGGCAGGGCGTCTTCGCCATGTTCCACATTCGCGCGTCGAACCATTGCGTCCGGCCGACCGACGCAGCGAGAAAATCGACGTCGTTCAAAAGGACATTCTTGGCCTCGCGCGCCTTGACGGCCAGGCGGTAGTTGATCTCGGTGAAAATCGAGCCGACCGATTCGGCGACCTTCAGTTCGTAATTGCCGAAGGCGCGCTCGCTCGGCAGCACGAAAGTGCTCTGAATGATCGTCGCCTGGCTCTGCGCCCGGAACGCGCTCCACAGATTTTCCAGCCTGCCGACCGTCTCGTCGGCGAACGTCCGCCGGTCGCCGCTGGCGTAAAGACGCGCCTTCAGTTTCTCGCTCGACAGGAGGATGACGACATATTGCGGGTTGAAACGCGTATAATGCGGAGTTCGGATCGAGGATCTCGAGGTCGACGCCGTCGTAATTCCCTTCGTATATCTCGGCCCGCACGTTATTTCGGGCGGCGATGGCGCGCATGATGCTCGCCAGATGCTGGGTCGCGCAGTCCGCGAGCAGCGCGATGCGAATGACCTTCGCGGCTCCCGCAGTGTTGAGCGCTTTCGCCTCTTTGGTCAGAGCGAAATAATCCAGCGAAAGCATTGCGTGTTTCATGGCGTCATGCCCTGCAGAGCCGGATCAGACAATTCATATGTTATTGGCGCGACGGAACGATTTCGTTCCCTTGTCGCCGAGAGACGGCGCGCCGCGCAAGAGCCGGCCCGCGCACTCCCCTCCCTGTCGCTGGGCGGGTCGGCTGCTTCTCTGCCGTCCTGGACTTCTCCCGTCAACCCAAAAGTGCCTAGCGCTCCGGAGTCGAGGTTAAGCGCGCGCCACCGGCTCCTTGCGCCGCCCGCGCCGGCGCCCTATCGCAGTGCAGCATTCTCCTCTGTTCGCGAAGCCGACCCATGGATCCGCTGATCGAAGGCTATCGCCGATTTCGCGCCGAGGTGTGGCCGGCCGAGCGGGCGCGCTATGAAGCGTTGGCCCACTGGGGGCAGAGCCCAGAGGCGATGGTGGTCGCCTGCTCGGATTCACGCGTCGACCCGCAGACGGTGTTCGGCGCAACGCCGGGTGAATTGTTCGTCGTTCGCAACGTCGCGGCGCTGGTGCCGCGCTATAGCCCCGACCCCGGCCATCATGGAACGAGCGCCGCGCTCGAATTCGGCGTCAAGGTGCTCAAGGTTCCGCGCCTGGTCGTGCTGGGCCATGGGCAGTGCGGAGGCGTGAAGGCGATGGCCTATGGCCCCCCGCCGCAAGCCCAGGACTTCATCGCCTCTTGGGTAGAGATCGGCAAGCCGGCGGTTCAGGCCGCGGGCGACAACCCCGAGGGCCGCCTCGAACGGATCGAGGCGGAGGTCGTGCGCCACTCACTCGCCAATCTTATGACCTTCCCGTGGATCGCCGATGTGGTCGCCGCCAAGCCGGCTAGCGCTGCAGGGCTATTGGTTCGATGTCCACACCGGCGTCCTGGCGAGCGTCGGGCCGGAAGGGCTCGAGCCGGTGGATTGAGGGGGCCAGCGGTCGCCTTCAGCCTCAACCCCGTCCCCGATCCCAACCAGTAGGGGACGGCTCCCCCTTGCTGAACAGGAACGGGGCGACGTCGGAGATGCCCGGCGCCTTGTCGACCGAGAAGGGCATAGGGCGGCAGACGGCAAGCGCGGAAAGGCCGACGCGCGCCGTGAGCAGGCCGTTGAGCACGCCCTCGCCCATGCGGGCCGAGATGCGCGAGGCGATGCCGTGGCCGACGAGCTGCTGCAGCAGGCTATCGCCGACCGCCATGCCGCCGGTGATGGCGATATGGGCGCCGATCGAGCGCGCGAGCTTGATAAGGCCAAGCAGGCCCGGCCGGCCGCCGTAGATTTCGGCGATGCGCCGCACCAGCCGCACGATCTGGGCGACGACGAACACGACGTCGAGAATCGCGCGCGGGCTGATCGCGGTCATCAGCGACACCCGCTTGGCGGCGGCGGCGATCTCGCCTTGCGCCTTGTCGTCGAGGGGACGCAGAAGCGCGCGTTCAACGACGTCGATGAGATCGCGCCCGTCGATGATCGCGCGCGTCGCTTCTTCGACTTGCGCTCGCGCTCGCGCCATCTCGGGCCGATTGCCGTAGAGCGTGACAAGCTGATTGACGAGGCGGCGCGCGGCCGCGCGATCGTCGTCCGCGCGCGCCTTGGCGAAGGCGACGTGGATTTCCGCGATCCGCGTCTGACGGCCGACGGCGATGATCTCGCGCGCCGCGACGCCGATGAGGCCGACCAGAAACACGAGGCCGAACAGGGCCCCGATGATCCCAAGTGACTCTGCCTTGGCGAACAGCCCTTCAATGAGGTCGGTCGCCCATAGCCCCAGGCCAAGCGAGACAAGGCCGCCAAGCCCCGTCCAGGCGAGGCCGGCGAGGGTGAGGCGCGAGCGTGCGATGAGGCCCGATTTCTGTGCGGCCTCGACCTTAAGCTCCGCTTCGTCGATCGGCGCTGGCTGGGCGACGGGTATGGGATCATTCTGCGAGCGAATGATCGCTTCGGGCGCAAGCGACGCCGGCTGATCGTCGACGGCGACACGCCGATCGTCGAGGCGAAAGGCGCGGGGGCGGGGCGGGCGCTGGCTCACGCGAGGCCCTCGGCGGGGAAGCCGCCTCGCATAGCTGCCTCGCAACGCCTCATCCTGAGAAGCGAAGCAGAGCTCCGCCTCTCGAAGGATGGTCCAGTTCGCGCAGCCGGTCGCGCGCTCTCAAGCGTCCCCCTCGACAAGCTCAGGGCAGGTTTTCGAGACGCGCCGCCTGCGGCGCGGCTCCTCACGACGAGGGGGAGCGGGCGCATCATGCCAGTCGGTCCCCGATGAGGAATTGCAGCGCCCGATCGAGCCGGATCTGCGGCGCAGGCTCGCCGCGCTGGGTCAAGGGCGGGCGGAAGCGCACGAACCGCCAGTCGTTGTCGGCTTCGGCGAGCGCGATCGCGTCACCCTCAAAAATCGTGTCCGGATCGGCCGGCAATTCGCCGGGAAAGACAGCCACCTCGGCGATTCCGTCGAATGTTTGCCCCCCGATCGTCTCGCCCTTTTCCGGCACACCGATAATGGCGTCGAGCGTCTCGCCGCCAGTCCTGATCTCAGCCTCGCGGGTGGCGCGGACGGCCGCCAGCGCGATGACATCGATCTCCGCCCCGACCCCTTCGGCGCGCGCGATCGCTTTTGCGGTCAAGGCGCGCAAGATCGCCTCCAGCCTGTCGTGGCTCTTATGATGCAGATGGTCGGCCTTGGTCGCCGCGAACAGGATGCGGTCGATGCGCGGTCGGAAGACCGAAGCGAAATAGGAAGAGCGTCCGGCGCGGAAGGCGCGCATGACCTCGGTCAGCGCATTCTCGAGATCCCTGACCGCAGCGGGGCCGGAATTGAGCGCGGAAAGCGCGTCGACGAGGACGATCTGCCGGTCGAGCCGGGCGAAGTGATCGCGAAAGAAGGGCCGCGCCACATGCGCCTTATAGGCCTCGTAACGGCGCGCCATCATGGCTGTAAGCGAATCAGGAGCGATCGTCGCGTCATCGTTGAGCGGAACCGGCGCGAAGGTCAGCGCCGGCGAGCCGGCGAGATCGCCGGGCATCAGAAACCGGCCGGGCGGCAAGGTTGAGAGCGCATAGACATCGTCGCGCGCCCGCTTGAGGTAGGCGGTGAACAATTCGGCGATGCGCCGGGCCGTGTCCTCGTTGGCTTCGGCCTCGGGGTCGAGGCCAACCATCGCCGCGCGCCATTGTTCAGCCAGCGGCGCGCGCGCCGAAGTCTGGCTTGCGGCAAGCGTATCGCGCGACCATGTCGAATAGCTCTTGTCGAGGAGCGGCAGGTCGAGCAGCCACTCGCCCGGATAATCGACGATATCGACGGTGAGCATCGTGCGCCGCGAGCCCCAGCCCGCCGCGGTCTCGAACTCGATCGTGAGCCGAAGCTGGGCGATGCGACGGGTCGATTCCGGCCATTGGCGGTCCGGTCCCGAGAGGCTTTTCAGATGCTCCTCATAGGCGAAGCGCGGCACAGCGTCGTCCGGCTGCGGTTCGAGCCGCACCCGCGTGATGCGCCCCTCGGCGGAGGCGGCCAGTACTGGCAGGCTCGCGCCCGCGATCAAATTATTGACGAGCGCGGTGAGGAACACGGTCTTGCCGGCGCGCGAGAGTCCGGTCACCCCGAGGCGCAGGGGGGCGCCGGAGAAATAGTCGCCGATCGAACGGGCGACGAGCTCCGCCTCGAAGATGAAATCGCTGAAACCTGACAAGGAAAAATCCGCGCCGGCCGGGGAGCCTATTTAGGCGGCGCCCGCTGGTTTGGACAGTGGGGCGCCGGGCGTCGGACCCCGGCGGCGTGGGAAGCGCCTAGGCGTCAGGCTTGGAAATAGCGCGGGTGATCGAGGTCGGCGATCAGCCCCGGCTGCTTCGGGCGCCAGCCCAGACGTTCCTGAGTGAGGTTGCTCGAAGCCGGCATGTCAGCGCCGAAGAAATAGCCGAGAAAGCCGAAGTGCTCGCCCGCCTCGGCGGGCGACTTCGAGACGACCGGCAGGTTGAGGCGTCGGCCGATGACCTCGGCGATCTCGCGCGTCCGCACGCGCTCCGGCTTCGCCCGAGCGGGCGTGGGGAGAAGTCCCCCGGCGCGAACCGGCTTGAACCTGTCACGGGCTGACGCGCGAGCTCGTCGTCGCGAGGCGCGTCCATCCGGGCTCGCGAGCGTCAATCCGCGTCCGCATCGAGTTCCGCGGGCGTGAGGTAAAGCGCCAGCTTACCCGAATTTCGCTCGATTTCCGCCCACCGCTCAATCGAGAAGTCCAGAACCGCGACCGCGCCGGTCGGATATTTCGCGGTGAGATGTTGAGCCTCTGGCTCAGCGTCCGAGCCAGTCAGCGCCGTCGCCAGTTCGCCTAGCCCAGGATTGTGGCCGACCAGACCCACGCGCTTGTGCACGTGGCGAAGCGCTCGCGTCCGGTCGAGCAGCGTAACGAGGGACGCGTCGTAAAGGTGCGCGTCCTCTTCAAGCGCGACTTTGCCGCGCCACTCGGTAGCGAAAATCTCGGCCGTCTGCTTCGCCCGCGCGGCGCCGGAATGGATGAGAACATCCGGAAGAAAGCGCCGGGCGGCCAGCGCCTGGGCGACTCGCCTCGCGTCGGAGCGGCCGCGCTCGGTCAGCTTGCGCGCGTAATCGTCGCGCCCCACGGAGAGCTCAGCCTTCGCATGACGAACAAGAAACAATCGGCGCATCGGCAAAGATTGCGCAAGCGCTCGAGGATTGGCAAGTCGTCGACTCGGGAAAGACCGGTGGGCGCCTTCCAGTAGCCCCACGCCACCGGCGACGGCCCGGCCGATGACGTCGGCCGTTTCTCCCTAGGCCTTATGTCTTTCCTTCAAGAACTCCTGAAGCGCCGTCTTGGCTTGCGGCGGCACATTGGCGGCCACAAACCCGTCAACCGTCCAAGACTGCAAGGGCTTTACGTGCGGAGCGCCGGACGAACGCGGGTTAGGGGTAATGCGTTCACAAACGACGGACTCACCCTCCAAACGGTACTGTTCGTAGGGACGTGCGCGTGAACTTCGCGCCTTAAAGAAAATGCCCGGGCCAAGCGTCACTGCCATCCATTCCTGTGTTTCCAACTTAGCATATCACTGGACCCGACGTTGGGCGAGTGCTGGTCAATCGCCCTGGTCAATCGCCCAAAGCTGAGACAGGAGCGCTGCTTCCCAGGCAGGTTGCTTTCAGCGGGAATCGTCATCCCGAGGAGCCAAGCGACGCGCCGATCCAGAAGTCGCAGGGCGCCTTACGCTCCCTGGGGGCTTCCCCCCGGGGTCCAAAAGCCCAGAGTTGCAATAACGATCCCGGTTAGACCATATCGCGCCACGCCTTACCGCTCCCGGCGGCTCAAAAAGGCAAGCTTCTCGAACAGATGCACGTCCTGCTCGTTCTTCAGCAACGCGCCATGCAGAGGCGGGATCAGTTTCTTAGCGTCGCGCTCGCGCAGAAGTCTCCGGCGTAATGTCCTCATTCAGCAGAAGCTTGAGCCAGTCGAGCAGCTCCGAAGTTGTGGGCTTCTTCTTCAGCCCCGGCGTCTCACGCAGCGTGAAAAACGACCGCATGGCCTCTTCCACCAGCCGTCGCTTGATCGACGGATAGTGCAATTCGACGATCCTGCGCATCGTCTCGGCGTCGGGAAAGCGGATGTAGTGAAAGAAACAGCGGCGCAGGAAAGCGTCCGGCAGCTCCTTCTCGTTGTTTGAGGTGATGATGACGATGGGCCGCAAGCGCGCCCGCACCGTCTCTCCCGTCTCGTAGACGTGAAACTCCATCTGATCGAGTTCGAGCAGAAGGTCGTTGGGGAATTCGATGTCCGCCTTGTCGATCTCGTCGATCAGCAGCACCGGGCGGAGCGGCGAAACAAAGGCCTCCCACACCTTGCCGCGGCGGATGTAGTTGGCGATCTCGGATACGCGCGGGTCGCCGAGCTGCGAGTCGCGCAGACGTGAGACAGCGTCATATTCATAGAGGCCCTGCTGGGCGCGCGTCGTCGACTTGACGTGCCAGGCGATGAAGGGAGCGCCAATCGCGGATGCGATTTCCTGAGCCAGCAGGGTCTTCCCGGTGCCGGGCTCCCCCTTGACGAGCAGCGGACGCTCGAGCGCGATGGCGGCGTTGACCGCGGTCTTCAGTTCGTCGCCCGCCACATAGGCGGCCGTCCCTTCGAAACGCATCGACTTTGGCTCCATTGGCTAGGCTTAAGCCAAACTCGCGTCGCTGTGTCCAATCCGCGGTCCGACGGCCTTGCCCCGAGTGGGGGGGGGCGACCAACAGACTACCGCCCTTCCTCCTCCTCCTCCTCAGCCTCGCCGATGCGGTCGACCGCGACGACGTGTTCCTCATCTGCGGTGTCGAATACGATCACGCCTTGCGTCGCGCGACCCGCGATGCGGATGCCCGCGACCGGCACCCGAATGAGCTGTCCGCCGTCGGTCACCAGCATGATCTCGTCGCTCTCTTCCACTGGGAACGAGGCGACGAGCGAGCCGTTACGTTCGTTGACCGCCATGGCCGCGATGCCTTTCCCGCCGCGCCCGGCGACGCGATACTCGTATGACGAACTGCGTTTGCCGTAGCCGTTTTCTGAAATGGTGAGGATGACTTGCTCGGCCGTGCGCATGGCCTCGAAGCGTTCGGGCTCAAGCGCGCTCGCGCCTTCCACGTCCGCGCCGTTCTCGCCCTCGCTCTCGCCGTCCACTTCGGCTTCCTCCGCCGCTTCGCCCTCGGCTGCGCGGCGCTGCTTGAGGAAGGCTAAGCGCTCCGCGGGGGTCGCGTCGAACGATTTCAGGATCGCAAGCGAGATGACGCTGTCGCCCTCGGCGAGCGCGACGCCGCGCACCCCCATCGAATCGCGGCCCTTGAACACCCGCACGTCATCGACCGGAAAGCGGATGCATCGCCCGCGCGCGGCGGTGAGTAGCACGTCGTCCTTGTCGGAGCAGATCTGGATGTCGACGATCTGCTCGCCCTCATCGAGCCGCATGGCGATCTTGCCCGCCCGGTTCACCTGCGCGAAATCGCTGAGCTTATTGCGCCGGACCGTGCCGCGCGTGGTGGCGAACATCACGTCGAGCGCCTCCCAGCTTTCCTCGTCTTCCGGCAGCGGCATGATGGTGGTGATGCGCTCGTCCGTTTCGAGCGGCAACAGGTTGACGAGAGCCTTGCCGCGCGACTGCGGGGTGGCGAGCGGCAAGCGCCAGACCTTTTCCTTATAAACTTGCCCCGCGGACGAGAAGAACAACACCGGCTGATGGGTCGAGGCGACGAACAATCTGGCGACGAAATCCTCTTCGCGCGTCGCCATCGCGCCACGTCCTTTGCCGCCGCGCCTTTGCGCGCGATAGGTCGTGAGCGGCGCGCGCTTGATGTAGCCGCCGTGGCTCACCAGGACGACCATATCCTCGCGCTGGATGAGGTCCTCGTCCTCCATGTCGGAGTCACTGTCGAGGATGATTGTGCGGCGCGGTGTGGCGAAGTCGGTCTTCGCCTTGACAAGTTCGTCGCGGATGATGCCCATCAGCCGCGCGCGAGAGCTCAAGATGTCGAGATAATCCGCGATCTCCGCCGCCAGCCGGTTGAGAGCCTCGGCGATTTCGTCCCGCCCGAGCGCGGTCAGGCGCGCGAGGCGCAATTCGAGGATCGCGCGCGCCTGCGCTTCCGAAAGGCGGATGGCGCCGTCGGCGTCGAGCGCGTGGCGCGGATCGGCGATCAAAGTGATGAGCGGCGCCATGTCGCGCGCCGGCCACACTCGCTCCATCAGCGCCGTTCGCGCGGTCGCCGAATCGGGGGAGGTGCGGATTAGGCGGATCACCTCGTCGATGTTGGCGACCGCGATTGCGAGGCCAACCTGGATATGCGCGTTGTCGCGCGCCTTGGTGAGCAGATATTTGGTCCGGCGCGTGACGACTTCCTCGCGGAAGTCGAGGAACGCGCGCAGCATGTCGGTGAGCGTCAGCATCTCCGGCCGGCCGCCGTTCAGCGCGATCATGTTGGCGCCGAAGCTCGATTGCAGGGCGGTGAAGCGCCAAAGCTGATTGAGCACCACGTCTGCGACGGCGTCGCGCTTGATCTCGATGACGATGCGCATGCCGTCGCGATCGGACTCGTCGCGCAGGTCGGAAATGCCCTCGACGCGCTTCTCGCGGACCAGCTCCGCGATGCGCTCGATCAGCGTCGCCTTGTTGACCTGATAGGGGATCTCGTTGACGATCAGCGCCTCGCGGTCCTTGCGCAGCTCTTCGACCGCGACCTTGGCGCGCATGATGATCGAGCCGCGGCCGGTCGCGTAAGCGGCCCGGATGCCAGCTCGTCCGAGGATGGACCCGCCGGTCGGGAAGTCGGGCCCGGGAATAAGCTCGAGTAATTCCTCAAGCGTGATGTCGGGCTTGTCCATCAAAGCGAGAAGGCCGTCGATCACCTCGCCGAGATTGTGCGGCGGGATGTTGGTCGCCATGCCGACCGCAATGCCGCCTGCGCCGTTGACGAGCAGATTTGGGAAGCGCGCCGGCAAGACGACCGGCTCGAACTCCTTCTCGTCGTAGTTCGGCTTGAAATCGACGGTGTCCTTGTCGAGGTCGTCGAGCAGCGCCAGCGCGACGGGCGCAAGGCGCGCCTCGGTATAGCGCTGCGCCGCTGGCGGATCGCCGTCGACCGAGCCGAAATTGCCCTGCCCATCGATGAGCGGCGCGCTCATCGAGAAGTCCTGCGCCATGCGCACCAGGGCGTCGTAGACCGCAAGCTCGCCGTGCGGATGATACTTGCCGATCACGTCGCCAACGGTGCGCGCCGACTTGTTATAGGGACGGTCGGGTGTGAAGTTGAGCTCGCGCATCGCATAGAGGATGCGCCGGTGCACGGGTTTCAGGCCGTCGCGTACATCGGGCAGGGCGCGGCTCACGATCACGCTCATCGCGTAATCGAGATAGCTGCGTTTCATTTCATCGAGGATCGAAACGGGTTTGATGTCGGCCGGGCCGCCGGGGGCGGGCCGCTCGTCAATAATGTCGGGCAATGGGAAGAGGTCCTTGACGCCAATCGCGCCCTCACAGATTTAGCCGATTTCACCGCCAGACGCCAGCGAAACAGGGCCTCGACCGCCTATAAAATCTGCAGAGAGCTCAATGTGTTACAGAAATCCTGCGCATCCGGCGCGCTGGGGGGTCGATCGACGGCTTGCAATCTGCCGTCCGCCGGATATTTACTCGGCGCAGGCGCGGGCGTAAACGGTCGTCACGAGTGACGCTATCGCCACGGAGACCGGCCAGCGCGTTTTTTGCCCCAACGGAACAGGCCGCCCAGACACCTGGGCGGTCTGCTGCTGCCGGGCGAGCAGATGAACGGCTCAGCCGAGCGCTGGCGCGAGGCGATCCCGGCGTGACCGTCAACCTTACATCGAATTGGCGGTCAATTCGCCGGGCGCGCCTCCTCCCCGTCTGCGCCGGGTCTGCCGCGTGAATATTGGGGTTCAGGCTTACGGAGCGCAGCTTAGCTTCGAGACTTTATCGCTTGAACGCTGATTGTCTTTCCGCGCATCCGACGGCCGATCTGCCCGTCCATCGCGCGAAAGCATAGTTAAAGGAGGTCGGTCCCTCATAGCCCAGCAACCATGCAATCTGTGCGAGCGAAATGGTCGGCTCCTTCATGTATTCGAGCGCGAGGCTCCGTCGCAAGCGATCGACGACATCGTTGTAGCTTGTGTCCTCCTCCGCCAGCCTTTGCGACAGCGCTCGCTCAGTCATTCCTAACGCCTTCGCCACTCTGTGTCTGTTGGCCTTGCCGTGCGGCAGCAACTTTTGCACTTCGTTCTCGACCAAAGACCGCAGCGTCCCCTGGACCGTGTTGCGCTCTCTCGCCGCCGCGTCACAAATAGGCTGAAGCGTGTCCAGCAAGTGCCGGTCTTCGGTAACTAGCGGAACAGCGAGCGTTTCAAACGAAAAGCCCACTTGATCGGCTGACGCGCTGAACTCGACCGGGCAGCCGAAGAAGCGTTCAAACTCCCGCTGTTCGGAGTGATGCGCGAGCGTAAAACTCACCCGCGTTGGCCGAAAATCACGGCCGGCCATTTCCCGCAATCCTTTGATGAGCGCAGCGATCGTAAATTCGGTGTTCTGCCAGGCGAAATGTCTAGGAAGACCGACAAACTTGGTCTCAGCGATCACTCCCTCTGGCGATCGAACGAGTTTCAGACGCACGGCTTCGTTGACAATGCGGCAGTAGCGCGCGAACAGCGCCAGCGCGTCCTCGACGTCCTCGGCAGCTGAAGCGACATAGAACAGCAATCCCGACTTCGCGCGGATTGGTCTGCTGCGCGAGGTGCAGCCCGAAGACATGGTCTCCGAGCGCCTCCCCCGCGTACTCAAGAAGCTTGCCTTGCGCCAGAGCGGAAATGCGACGGTGGCGGCTGTCAATATCGCCTTCCGAAACGCCCGCTCGAATTCAGCAAGGGCGCTATCGGGACATTGTGTTTGCGAAGGATCGCAATCGCCTGCCGCGCGGCGAACCCCGTCGCGCTCGGTAAGATTTGCCGACCTGTTTCCCCGGTCACGTTGAACGCTCCGAGTGCGAAAGTTGACCCGATTGAGCGGCCGATTTGGTCGCATTGGCGCGGCGTGGAGACTTGGGAGCGCGCCAGCATACGGCGAGGGCGCGCCCCAAGACACCCTCAAGCGGAAACGTCAATCCCCCCGGTTATCAACAAAGTAGGCCATACTAATCCCGAGCGTCAAATCTGGCGCCGAGCGCATGAGGAGCGCTCAGCGACCGCCTGACACGTCGAGCAGCGCGCCGGTCACGTAAGAAGCCGCCTCGCTGATCAGCCAAATCGCTGCTGCTGCGATTTCCTCAGCCGAGCCCGGGCGGCCGAGCGGAGCGGTCGCGCCCAGAATCCAGTACCCGGTCAGGCTCGCCGCCACTGGCGTGGATTTCGGTGTCGACGAGGCCCGGACGAATGGCGTTGACTTTGACCCCCTCGGGGCCCAGCTCTTTGGCGAGACCCAAGGTCAGCGTGTCGATCGCGCCCTTCGAGGCTGCATAGTCGACATAGAGGTTCGGCGAGCCCAGGCGGGCTGCGGCCGACGACATCAGCACGATCGAGCCACCGGCGCCACTGGACGATTTCGACATCCGCCGTGCGGCCTCGCGGGCGGTGAGGAAAGCGCCCAGCACATTGAGCTCGAAGATGTGGCGCATGCGCTCGGCGCTCATGTCTGCGAGTTTGGCCGTAGGCGCGATTATGCCGGCGTTGGCGATGACCGCGGTGAGGGGCCCAAGCACCTTCGTCGCGGCGTCGAATATCGCGACCGCATCGGCCTCGACCGACACATCGCCCTTGAGCGCGACGGAGCGGCCGCCTCCCTTGGCGATCCTCTCGACGGCTGCGTCAGCCGCCTTGCCGTCCTCGCGATAGTTGACGCCGACCGCCCAGCCGTTGTCGGCGG
>CAWGBF010000006.1:0-113921 GCA_963820775.1 uncultured Alphaproteobacteria bacterium | reverse complement strand
TTGTTCTCTCCTGGTCGCTCCTGGACGCAATGGCGACGGAATGCCAAATCGTCGCTTCGGACACGGCTCCCGTCCGGGAAGTCATAGAGGATCGGCGCAACGGCGCCCTCGTTCCCTTCACCGATGCGTCAGCTTTGGCGGCCGCGGTCGCCGAGGCGCTCGCCGGACGGCAACAGGCCTCGGATCGTGGCCGCGCGGCGAGGGCGACCATCGCCCTGCGTTTCGACAAAAAACTCTGCGTCCCCGACGCGCTGCGCGCCATTGGCCTCGATGAACAGAAGCGCACGGAGAACCGAGTAACGGTTGTCAGACCCGAGCTGGAGCGCGTGTCTTGAGTGGCTCGGCGCTCGTCGTTCCGGCGGCGGAGCAGGAGGATGGCGCGCTTCGGATTCCGAGCGGCGTCGAGTGCATCGCGATTGTCGCGAGGCACCATGGGCTCCACATAGCAGCGGAGCAAGTGACGCTCGATAATCATCTTTCCGGCACCGAGTTGTCGGCGGAAGAGATTGCCCGCTGCGCCACGCGCGCCGGCATGAAGGCCAAGTGTGTTCGCCTGACGTGGCGCGGCCTGTTCCACCTGAGGAAGGCGCTTCCCGTGATTGTGACGCTGAAGAGCGGCGGAAGCATGGTCCTCGAATTGTTCGAGGGAGCCGACGAGGCGCCTGCTGTCGTCCTGCACGATCCGAAGGCGGGCGAAGCCTCCAGGCTGGTGATCGACCGGCCGAGCTTCGAGGAAGGGTGGACGGGTGAGATCGCGCTCCTGCGGCGTAACTACGACCTCACCGACGAAGAGCAACCCTTCAGCCTGAGCCTGATCGCCGTGCTCATCATGCGAGAGCGTCGATGCGTCCGTGATCTCGCGATCTGCGCGATGGCGCTCAGCCTGTTCGCGCTCGCGCCCATCGTCTTTTGGCGCCTGCTGTCGGACAAGGTGATCTACTACGGCAGCCTCAACACCTTCACTGTGCTTTGCATCGCAATGGGCGTGGTCATCGTCTTAGACGATCTTCGCCTATCTCCGCAACTTTCTCGTCCTGTTCATCACGGCGCGGGTCGATGTTCGGCTCTCGGAATATCTCTTCGATCACGTAATCACGCTGCCGATCGACTATTTCGAACGGACATAGGTGGGCATCATTGCGCGCGACATGAGCGAGATCTGGAGGGTCCGCGCCTTCCTGACCGGCCAGCTGTTCGGAACCGTGCTCGATTTCACTGACGCTCTTCGTATTCCTGCCAGTGATGTTCTTCTTCAGCCCTCTGCTGACGCTGATCGTTCTGACAATCTGCGCGCTCATCGTCGGCTGGCTCGTCGTGATGCTCCCGCCTTATCGGAAACGGACAAGCGCCGTCCTGCAGGCGGAAGGCGAGCGTGGCGCCTTCCTCTTCCAGACTTTTCAGGGCATGCGGACGGTTAAATCGCTGTCGCTCGAAGACCGGCAGCGCCGGCAATGGGACATCCATGTCGCGCGAATCGCGAAACTGAAGCTCTCGGAAGGCTATATGTCGGCGATCATCCAGGCCGGCGTTCGCCCGCTGGAGCGCCTTGCCGTCAATGGCGCTTATGCGTTCGGCGTTTACCTCGCGATCACCACTCACGATCCCGTCTATGTCGGGGCGCTATTAGCCTTCCTGATGCTGACACAACGGGTGTCGGGGCCACTCCTCAAAATGGCGCAGCTCATCAATCAATATGACGAAGCGCGCTCCGCCATCGCCATGGTTGCCGAGCTGGTCAACCAGCCGAGAGAGGAGGGGAGCCGCGATCATGGCGTCCGCACACCCCTCAGCGGCCATGTCGAATTCGCAAAGGTGCGCTTCAAATATCTCGGCGCCACGTCGCCCGCGCTCGACAACGTGTCCTTCGAAGTCCCGATCGGCTACACATTCGGAATTGTCGGGCGCAGCGGCTCCGGGAAGACGACCATAACGCGCCTGCTCCAGCGGCTTCATTCCGACTACGAGGGTCTCATCAAGGTCGATGGAATCGACGTGCGCGAGTATGACGTCCGCCATCTCAGGCGCAGCCTGGGCGTCGTCCTGCAGGAGAATTTCCTGTTCAGCGGGACCATCCGCGAGAACATCACCGCCGCCAAGCCGCACGCGACCTTCGACGAGGTCGTGAGGGCCGCGCGGCTGGCGGGCGCCGAGGAGTTCATCGACCGGTTTCCGCGCGGCTATGAGACGCATATATATGAGGGTTCGCCGAACCTGTCCGGGGGCCAGCGGCAGCGGCTCGCGATCGCCAGGGCGCTGATTCTCGATCCGAGGATCCTGATCCTCGATGAAGCGACAAGCGCACTTGATCCAGAGAGCGAGGCCATTGTCAACGAGAACATCCGGCGCATCGCCGCCGGACGGACCGTCATCGTCGTTTCGCACCGTCTCTCGTCGCTGGTGAATTCGGACGCCATTCTCGTGCTCGACCGTGGCAAGGTTGCGGCAGTCGGGCGACACGAGGAATTGCTGGAGACCTGCGATATATACAGCGGGCTCTGGCACCAGCAGAACCGGCACGTGGCGGCCCCCGCTTCCTCAGTTGTTCCGTTGCGCGGAGGCGTCCGTGGCTAGCGAGACGAATTCCCGCCGCGGTCCGGCAGTTCCAGTCGGAGATCGACTCGATCCGTCATGCGGAAGAGCCGCTGAGCGTCCGCGCCACGGTTCTCGTCTTCGGCGCGGCCTGTCTCGCGCTCGCCGTGATCCTGATGATCGCGCGCGTCGATCGGGTCATTTCGAGCACCGGCGGGAAGATCGTTTCCGTCGATGCGCCGCTGGTGCTTCAGGCGCTCGATCCGTCGATTGTCAAGAGCATCGACGTGCGCGAAGGCGAAGTCGTCGAAAAGGACCGGCTGCTCGCGACGCTTGACCCGACCTTCGCTGTGGCCGACGTCCATCAGCTGCGGCAGCAGATCGACAGCCTGAACGCGCAGATCGCCCGCGAAGAGGCCGAACTGGCCCGTAAGGCTCCTGATTTCCCCCCCGCATCCGACCCCAGCCAGCAACGCTACGAGGCTCTTCAGAAGGCGCTGTTCGATCAACGCGCCGCGCAATATTCCGCCCAGCTGGAGAGCTTCGATCAGAAGATCGCCCTGACGCAGGCGACCATCGACAAATATCAGAACGACGAGAGCCGCTACCGGGAGCGCCTCGGCGTCGCCAGCGAGATCGAGAGCATGCGCAATACACTCGCGCAGCACGGGAATGAATTGCGGCTCAATCTGCTGGTTTCGACGGACGCCAGGCTCGAGGCGCTGCGGACCATGGAGTTCGACCACAGCAGCCTGCAGGAGGCGCAGCACCAGCTCGACGGCTCAAAGGCCGATCGAGCCGCCTTCATCCAGCAATGGTTCTCGCAGATTTCGCAGGACCTGATCCTCGCGCGCAACAATCGGGACACTGCGGTGAGCCAGCTCGAGAAGGCCGCCCGACATCAGGATCTTGTGCGCCTCATCGCGCCGGAGCGCGCGATGGTGCTGGAGGTGCCGAAGCTATCGGTCGGGTCGGTGCTGAAGGAGGGCGACACGCTGATGACGCTCGTGCCGATGAATGCGCCGGCGGAGGCCGAGATCGGGGTCGCGAGCCGCGACGTCGGATTCATCCGGCCGGGCGATCCAGTGACGATGAAGATCGACGCCTTCAATTTCGCGGAGCACGGAACGGTCGAAGGTTTGGTCAAGTGGATCAGCGCGGACGCCTTCACTACCGACGACAATGCCTTGCCGACACCCGCCTATTATCGCGTCCGCGTCAAGATCACCGCGATCAAGCTGATTGATGTGCCCGGCTCATTCCGGCTTATCCCTGGCATGACCCTGATTGGCGACGTGAAGGTCGGGACGCGAGCGCTCGGCGCCTATCTCATCGGTGGCCTCGTTCGCGGCGTCGGCGAATCGATGCGTGAGCCATGAGCGGCGCCTTCGCTCTGTCTCTCTCGCCATGGACAAAGTTCCATCGTGCTCTCGCCTCGCGCCACATCGAACGTGGAGAGGCGGCCTATGCGGGGAAACGCTTCTTTTCCGCTTTGCGCCGCTGGCGTGCGGCCCATTCGGCGGGCTCGAGCGAAGCGGCCTTTCGGATCGCGGAGCTCTACGTCAAGGGCGAGGGGGTCCAGCGCAATCTTGCCGAGGCGGTGAAGTGGTATCGGCGGGCAGCGGAGCGTGGCCATTCTCGGGCGCAGTTCCGTCTCGCCCTCGTTCTCCTGAACGGCGCGCAGGGCGGAGGCGTCGCCAAATGGCACAGCGCGGCGTCCGCCCGTGACGCGGAGCTCGCGCAGCGCAACGCTGAGGCGCTGTTTCCCTCTGGCTTCGAAGTCCGGCCGGATTCGGACGAGGCTTTGCGCTGGCTCGACGAAGCCGCCCGCAATGGGGAGCGGGAAGCTGACGGCGTTGTCGGAGCGGTCTATCTGGACGGGCGGACGCGTCCGCGCGATTTCGCGCTCGCGCGCCAGCGGCTGGAGGCGGCCGCGGGGGCCGGCGTGGCGTCGGCGCAGTTTCATCTCGGCGACATGTTGTTTCGCGGGCTCGGCCAGCCCTCCGATCCTCCCGCCGCGGCGGACTGGTACGAGCGCGCCGCCGCGCAGGGCCACGTGCGCGCCGCCGTCGCCATTGGGAGCCTGCTCATGGTTGGCCAAGGGCGGCCGCAGGACAAGGCGGCCGCTGGCGCTTGGTTCGAGAAGGCCGCCGAAGCAAACGACGCACAGGCGCTCTGCCGTGCGGGAATCATGCGGCTTTCCGGTGACGGTCTGCCGCGCAACATCATCCGCGCCGAAAGCTATCTTCGCCGCGCCGCCAAGAAGGACGACCTCGCCGCCATCCTTGCGCTCGCCGAATTCCATAGCCGCGGCGCGCATGTCGAGCCCGACCTCCGCGAGGCCTACGTCTGGTATCGAAAAGCCGCCGAGCTCGGCGACGGGCGCGCCCAGTTCATCACGGGACGCCTGTGCGCGACCGGCGCGGGCGTGGTGGCGAACCTGAGGGAATCTGCCCGCTGGTTTTTGCGATCGGCGAAGAACGGCGATCCCATCGCGGCGCATAACGTCGGCTGCCTCTACGCGCGCGGCGATGGCGTGGAAAAGGACGCAGACGCCGCCGCGCAATGGTACCGGACGGCGGCGGAAAAGGGCGTCGCCGCGAGCCAGGTCGCGCTGGCGCAGGCCCTGTTGAGCGACGAGAACGGCGAGCGGGATGCGGAGGGCGCCCGCGCCTGGCTCGAGAAGGCGGTCGCGGGCGGCAGTCCCGAAGCCAGAGTCTCCCTCGCCTCGCTGCACCTGACCGGCGAAGGCGCTCCGCGCGATCCGGAAAGGGCCGCGCTTCTCCTGCGGGAAGCGGCTGAAGCCGGCTTTACGCCCGAGGCGAGGAATCTTGGCCATCTGTGCTCGGGCCATTTCGATTGCCCCGCGGATTTAGAGGAGGCCGCGCGCTGGTATCGCACCGGAGCCGAGGCCGGGGACGCGGAATCGCAATATCGCTTAGCCCTCCTGCTGCGCGCCGGCAGGGGTGTCGCGAGGTCATTGTCTGACGCCGTCGAGCAGCTGCAGCGCGCCGCCGCGAACGGCCATGCAAATGCGGCCTTCGAACTCGGCGTGGCGTGCTGCACCGGTGGCGGGACACCGCGCGATGTCACGGAAGGCGCGCGGCTCTACGCGGCGGCGGCGGCGGCGGGCCATAAGGTCGCGATGTTCAACTGGGGCGTGATGTTGCGCGATGGTGTCGGAGTCGAGGCCGACGAGGAAAGCGGACGCAAATGGATCGCGAGAGCGGCGGAGGCTGGATTGACGGAAGCACGACTGGTGTTGGAGAGCGGGAGATGACCGCGCTTTCGGTCGAGTTCGCCGCGGCCCATTTCGCCGGTGATCCAGCGGGCTCGGGATGGGGTGGCAGCCGGCCTTTCGGTCGATCGGGTTGTGGTCGACGGGAATTTCCTCGCTCTGTCCGGATGGGCGATCGGGGGACAGGACCTTACGTTCACCGTCGCCGGCGCCGGCGTCTCGATGGTTCCCTGCCTGACTTTTTTCACGAGAGATGACGTCGCCGCCGGCTACGGAATCTCGCCCGATCTCGTGAAAGGCTTTTTGGCGATCTGGCGGAACCGTCCGCGTGGCGACATGCAGGTGCGGCTGAATGCAGGTGCCGGACAGCCGTTGGAGATCGTTCTGCCCGCGCGCGAGGAAACCCCTCCGGCCGAGCTTGTGCAATTATTGCGGGAGAATTTTTCCCGCGCGCGCTTCCTGTTCGAGGGGCTCGTCCACAACCCGGCTGCGATCGTGATGCTCCTGAACCATCTCGAAGAGCCGTTGCCAGTATTCCATCGCGTCGGGGGTCACATCGAACACGCACGCGGCGTCGAAGGCGTCGGCGGACTGGTCATCGGATGGACGGTCGGCGAGCCGGATGTGCGTTTCCGTCTCGCCGACGAAGGGGGCGCGGTCGTGTCGCTCGACGGCGCGGCACGCTGGACACGACATGACATCGTCGAAACGATGAGCCGAGACTTCGACGACTACGCTTTCAACGCGGGCTTTTTGCAGAGGTGGAGCGGCGCGCTCGGCATGGGCGGCAGAATGCGCCTCATCGCCTCCTTGGACGAAGCCTCGTACTCGCTGGCGGAGACAAAGTGGACCCCTGCGCCGCTCGATCCGGTGAGCTTCGCCCGCTGGTCGTTCGAGATGCCGACCCCGCGGGAAAGCTTCGCTGAACGGCTTGCCAATCACGACGGCGCGATCATCGACGCGCTCATCGAACGGAAGACGAGCCGGCGCGGAAAGGCGCCGCCGACGATCCACGACTACGGGCGCAGGACGGAACGGCCGAAATGCGCCGTCATCGTGCCGCTCTACGGCCGGCACGACTTCATGCTTAATCAGTTGCTGGCCTTCTCGGACGATACGGACTTCGTCTCCGCGGCTGAGCTCGTCTATGTCATCGACGATCATCGCCTCGTCTCGGCTTTGGCGGCCGACGCGCCGATGTTCCAAGCAAGCTTCGGCGTGCCGTTCCGCACGGTCTGGAGCGGCGAGAACCGCGGCTACGCGGGCGCGACCAATCTGGGCGTGGCAAACTCGAGCGCGCGCTTCGTGCTCCTCCTCAATTCGGATGTCATTCCTGTCGCGACTGGCTGGCTCGAAAAGATGCGGTCGATCCTCGTGGCGAATCCCGAGATCGGGGTGCTCGGTGCGCGCCTCCATCATCCGAACGGCGCCATCCAGCACGATGGGATGGGATTCGAGTGGGATGCGACCTTGCAGGTCTATCTCAACAAGCATCCGGGATCGGGCCTCCCGGGCACGCCCCCGCGAGGAAAATTCGTCAAGAGCCAGGCCGTCACAGGGGCGTGCGCGCTCATCCGGCGCGAGCTGTACGAAGCGATCGGCGGCCTCGACGAAAAATATCTCATCGGAGACTTCGAAGACTCGGACCTTTGCCTCAAGGTCCGCGAAAAGGGTCTGGAGATCGCCTGCCTTCCGCTGCCGGTGACGCTCATTCATCTCGAACGCCAATCACTAAGCCAAATCGGTACACCGAATTTTCGCGACTATGTCGTCCGTTACAATGCCTGGAGACATCAGGCGCGCTGGGTCGCGGCCAAGATCGGGATGAAATGCCGGCTGGTGCAGGAGGCCTGGGTCCCACATGAGGATGCGGTCTACGACCGGCTCGGCAACATCATGCTGAGCCGCATCATGGGCGCTGACGTGAGGCTTGTCGATGACGGTTTCGACATCGGCATTCGCAAAAGCTGGGAGGACGCGCTTGCGGACGTCGAGGCGCAAGGCGGGCGGCCCTACGCGATTCCCGCGGGCGCATCGGTGCATAAATATGGGGGCCTCGGTTATGTCGGCTTCGCGGAAGAGGTGCGGGCGCAGGAGCGCGAGCTTGGGTTTGCGTTCGACTATATCGTCGTGTGCACGGTGACGGGGTCGACCCACGCCGGCATGGTGGTTGGCTTCGCCAAGGACGGACGGCAGCGCAAGATCATCGGGATCGACGCGTCCGCCACCCCGAAGCAGACCAAAGCGCAAGTGCTCGATATCGCCCGCAACACCGCAAAACTGGTCGAGCTCGGGAAGGACATCGCCGACGACGACGTGGTGCTGATCGAGGACTACGCCTATCCGATCTATGGCGTACCGTCGGAGGAGACCAAGCAGGCGATCCGGCTCGTGGCGCGGCTCGAAGGCATGATCACCGATCCGGTCTACGAGGGCAAATCGATGCAGGGCATGATCGATCTCGTGAACAGGGGCTTTTTCCCGAAGGGCGCGAAGCTGCTCTACGCGCATCTCGGCGGCGCGCCGGCGCTCAACGGCTACGCCTACGCCTTCCGCAACGGGTGAGATCAGGCCGACCGGCCGGGTGTAGCGGGCGTTTGCTCGAGCTCGAGAGGCGGCCCTCTTTCTTCCCCGATCGCGGCTAAAGCTTGCTCAAGATAATCGCTGAACGCGCGTGCCCTTTGCGAGGGTCGGCGGCCTGCGGGAAAGACGACATAAGCCTGGACCGGATCGAGCGCATAGTCGGTCAGGATCTCGACAACCTCGCCTGAGGCGAGCGCGTCCGCGCACATCCAGATCGATCCGGTGGCGACGCCGAGTCCTGCGACCGCGCAGGCGACGACTCCGGTCGCCGAGCGCGAACGGATGCGGGGGCTCAAGGTCTGGCGCTCGATCCGTCCGTTGCGATGCGCGACCCAGGTCTCGTCTCCGGTGTCGCTCGGCCCGCTGATGAGGTCGTGCCCGGCAAGGTCGGCGAGGCTCACGGGGACGCCGCGGCGGGCGAGATAGGACGGCGCGGCGATGAACAGGCGCCTGGCCGATTCGAGCTTTCGGGCGATGAAGCTCGAATCCGGAAGGTCGCCGATTCGGAGCGCAAGGTCGGCCCCTTCCGCGATCAGATTCTCGTAGCGATCCGACATCATCAGATCGATCTTGAGCAGCGGATGCCGGGCGAAAAACGCCGGAAGCAACGGCACGATGCGCCGGACGCCATATTCGGGCGGCAAGGCGACGCGCAGCAAGCCGGAGAGACGGTCAGCGCCGCGCGCCGCGCTCTCCGCGTCGTCGATCGCCAGCAGGGCGTCGCGGCCGCGAACGAGCAACGCCTCGCCGGCGTCGGTGGCCGAGACCTGCCGGGTGGTGCGGACCAAAAGCTTGACCCCCAATCGGCGCTCCAGCGCGGCGATTGCGCGCGACACCGAGGGCTGGGAGATGCCGAATTCGCGGGCGGCCTTGGAGAAGCTTCCGCTTTCGAGCGTGCGTACGAACAAGGCGAGCTGAAGCAGCCGATCATTCATACGGCTATTGAATATATCATATCTATCTTGGCGCAATACCTCTCGCCACGCGCATTGCTTAGCTCACTATCAGAGCCTACGGGCGCCAATCCCGGCGCGGCTATAAGGAGCATGGCAATGGGCGAACTCAGCGGGAAAGTGGCGATCGTGACGGGTGCGTCGAAAGGCATCGGCGCGGCGATCGCTCGCCGCTTCGCCGAGGCAGGGGCGGCGGTGGCCGTCAATTATGCATCGGACAAGACCGGCGCCGACCGGCTGGTCGAGGAGATCAAGCGCGGCGGCGGCAAGGCCGTCGCGATTCAGGCGAATGTCGCTAAGAGCGCGGACGTCAAACGCCTGTTCGCTGAGACCAAGGCAAAGCTCGGCGCGCCCAGCATCCTCGTCAACAATGCGGGCGTGTTCACTTTCCAGCCGCTCGAAGCGGTAACGGAAGAGGAGTTCCATCGCCAGTTCGACACCAACGTTTTGGGGACGCTCCTGGCGACTCAAGAGGCCGTGACCGCCTTTAATGGTGACGGCGGCAGCGTGATCAATATCAGCACAATCTCGAGTATCAACCCGGTGCCAAGCTCGGTCGTCTATTCGGCCTCGAAGAGTGCGATCGATTCGATCACGAAAGGCCTCGCGAAAGAGCTAGGGGATCGCAAGATCCGGGTCAACGCAATCGCGCCCGGCATGACGGAAACCGAAGGGTTCAAGACCTTGGGCATCACCCTCGAGACCGCGAAGGCCATCGGGTTGCCGATTCCTCTGGGGCGGCTCGGTCAGCCAGAAGACATCGCGCGCGTGGCGCTGTTCCTGGCCTCGGACCAGTCATCTTGGCTGACCGGCGAGCGTATCTCGGCCTCCGGCGGACAGCGGTAGCCGCCGCGGCGACGGGCGGCGGATCGGGTAAAGCGAAGGCGCTCACAAAGCAGCCGCCCCCGCCAATGCAGGGGCGGCGCGCCTGCGTTCTCACGCGTCCGGGGGACGGATCTTACAGTCCGCAGACGGACGTGTAGCGGCCGTTGAAGTCATGATAGAGGCCGCACGTTGGGCCAGACTGGACCCACCCGTTGCCCGTCGCAATCGCCACTGGGGCCGTCACCGCGCCAAACAGGGGCCCAATAATGGGAATGCCCCCATTATTCCACCCGCTGTAGTTAGGGTTCCCAACCTGGCCAACGGCCGCCGTATTGCCCTGCTCGCGGGTAGCCACGGTGTCGTTGCCGTTATAGTCGCTGAACGTCTGGGCAAAGACGGGGGTCGCGACGAGAGCCAACGAAACTGCGGTCGAAAGAAGTGCTAAGCGTGACATGGTGTTCTCCTGTGGGTTTCCAACCCTCGGCGAACAAACCCTTCAGACCGCTCATGGGTTCCGGAAAAGTCGCGCGGAGTTGAACGGCGACCGCTCCTCGATGTTGACGCCCCCCACGTTCAAGCCGTGTTCGCATGTCTACGTGCCGCGCGGATGTCGCCGCAAGGATCGCCATGGGACGCTTCGCCTCCACCGTCGCTTATTATGAAGGCGCCCGTCCGCCTTATGGGGCGGCGTTCTTCGCTGCGGTCGCGGAGCAACTCGGCCTTGGTCGCAGTCAGCGCCTGCTCGACGTCGGCGCCGGTCCGGGCATTCTGGCGATCGGCTTTGCGCCCTACTGCCGGGAGATCATCGGCGTCGATCCGGAGCCGGGCATGGTCGAGGCCGCGCGTGAGGCGGCCGAGCGCGCCGGCGTCGCGGTGAAGTTCATCGAGGGCCGTTTCGAGGACGTCGCCGAAAAGCTCGGCGCCTTCGACGTCGTCACCATCGGCCGCGCGATCCACTGGCTCGAACCGGAGCCCGCGCGAGCGGCGCTCGATCGCGTCCTCGCCCCTCGCGGAAGAGTTCTGGTCTGCGGCGCAACGAGCGTCAAAGACGGCCGCAATCGGTGGCTCGAGACTTTCAACGCGGTGCGCGATCGCTGGAAGGGCGATCGGCCGGCGCGCGATTATCATACATTCTTCGCCGATGGCCAGTTCACCCGGACCGGAACGGTCCGGGTCGAGGGAACTTACGCCGTTCCCGTCGACCGCCTGGTCGAACGCGTGCTGTCAAGTTCGACCTCCTCATCGGAGCGTCTCGGCGACCAAGTCCCTGCGATGAAGAACGCCATGCGCAAAGCTCTCGCGCGCTTCGCCGCCGACGGGATGATCGAGGACATCGTCGAAGCGCGGGCTGAGGTGTTCGAACGCGCCGGATGACCGTCGCTCAGTGCAGCATTTCGATCGCGAGCGCGATTCCCTGCCCGCCACCGATGCACAAAGTGACCAAGCCGCGCTTCAGACCGTCCCGGCGCATCGAGTGGATGAGCTTGGTGGTCAGCACCGCGCCGGTCGCGCCGATCGGATGGCCATGGGCGACCGCGCCGCCCTCGACATTGACGATCTCGTCGGACAATCCGAGCTCGCGCGCGACGACGATGGCGATCGCCGCAAACGCCTCATTGATCTCCGCCCGCTCGATGGAGCCGATTTCCCATCCGGCGCGCTGCAGCGCCTGCCTGACCGCCGGGACCGGCCCAAGACCGAACATGCCGGGCTCAACCGCGGCAATGCCGTAGGCGACGAGCCGTGCGGCTGGCTGAAGCGCCCGCTTCTCGGCCCAGGCCTCGTCCGCGAGCACCATGGCGGCCGCCGCGTCGTTCAGTCCCGGCGCATTGCCGGCGGTGATGGAGCCATCCGGGCGAAACGCCGGTTTCAATCGCGCCAGCGCCTCGATCGTCGTGTCGGGACGATTGGCTTCGTCCTCAACGAATTGCGTCGGCCCCTTCTTGCCGGGGACCTGGACCGCCGCAATCTCAGCCTTGAAATGACCCGCGCTTTGCGCGCGCGCAAAGCGCTGTTGTGAGCGCAAAGCCCACTGGTCCTGGGCTTCGCGCGTGACCTGATATTTCTCCACCAGGTCCTCGGTGTGCCAGCCTGAGTGTTCCCCGGAAAAGGCGTCGTTGAGCCCGTCGCGCAGCACGCTGTCGTAGAGCTGGCCGTCTCCGAGCCGATAACCCCATCGACCGCGGCCGACGAGGTAAGGCGCCTGATCCATGCTCTCCATGCCGCCGGCGACCGCGGCGTTCGCATTGCCGAGCAGGATCTCTTGCGAGGCGGAGACAATCGCTTGCGCCCCCGAGCCGCAGACGCGGTTCACGGTCATGGCCGGGACCGTCACCGGCAGGCCGGCCTGGACCGCCGCCTGGCGGGCGGGATTCATCTTGGTCCCCGCCTGAATGACATTGCCCATCGCGACGGTCTCGATCTCGTCGGGCCTGAGCCCGGCGCGCTCGACCGCGGCGCGGATGGCGACGGCGCCAAGGTCCGGCGCCGGCACGTCCTTCAGGGTTCCGCCAAAGGCGCCAATCGCCGTGCGGACGGGTTCCGCAATCACCACCGAACGTGACGTCATGGCTCGATCCTCAGTGCTGTGCTTGCCGTTAAGCGATCTTCCGCACAGGTTCGGCGACACGATATCTGGGCGCCGGAGCGGAATTGGCGAACTTCGGCGCGAGCGCGCGCCGCGCCGCGTCGAAGCGGGTCCAGTCGTCCCCGTCCTGAAGCGGCGGGATCGTCACCACTTCGCCCTGATCAAGGCCGACCAAAGCCGCGTCGACCATGTCCTCCGTCGACATCACCGTCCCAGCGGGCAGGTTCGAATAGTGAAGGCCGCTCTTTTCCCAGATATCGGTCGCCGTCGCCGCCGGGAGCACCGCCTGAATGCGTACGCCCTTGTCAGCGAGCTCGTGCTGCAGCGAGTGGCTCAGCGCAAGGACAAAGGCCTTGGTCGCGCCGTACACGCCATTGAGCCTCTCAGGCGCGACGCCGACCACAGACGCGATGTTGATAATGGCGCCCGCGCCGCGCGCGACGAAAGCGGGGGCTGCGGCATAGGTCAGACGCGTGAGCGCGGTGACGTTCAGCGTGATCATCGCTTCCATTTCGTCAACGTCGGCGTCTAAAAGCGGCGCCCGGGACGCCGTCCCGGCGTTGTTGACGAGCAAGGTGAGGCTCGGGTCGTCGCGAAGCATCGCCTCGACCTTGGCGAGCGCCACCCGGTCGCCCAGATCCGCAGGGAGCGCTTTGACGGACCGGCCCGTCTCTGACGTCAGGCGCGCCGCCAAGGATTTCAGTTTCTCGCCGTTGCGCGCCACCAGGATAAGGTCATGGCCGCGCTTCGCGAGCCGGTCGGCGTAAACGGCGCCGATGCCGGACGAGGCGCCGGTGACAAGGGCCGCGCCGGGGGAATGGGTCATGCGAGGAACTCCTGATCTGGCCTTGACATTATGCGTATATGCGCATAAATACGCGTACGTGCTCCTAATGTCAAGGACGAGAGTTCGCAATGTCGACCGATAAGTTGCCTCCGCTCGGGGAATGCACCTGCCTGGCAGTCCGCCAGGCCGCGCGGCATGTGACCCAGTTTTACGATCGGCATCTCGCCTCGGCGGGCCTGCGAACGACGCAATTCTCCATTCTCGCCCGGCTGCGGCGGCGGGGGCCGATGACGATCAATGCATTGGCGGATCAAATGGTGATGGACCGCACCACGCTTGGCCGAAACATCCTGCCGCTCGAACGCGACGGACTGATCAGCATCAAGCCCGGCCGCACGGATCGTCGCAGCAAGGAGCTGCGATTGACGAACGCTGGCCTTGAACGGCTGCGGGCGGGGTACGAAGGCTGGAAGGAGGCGCAAAGAGAGTTTGCCGCCGCCTTCGGCGACGAGCGAACCGTTGGCCTGCGCGCCTTGCTGCGCGAGGTGGCGGCGACCGAGCTTCCTGTCGAAGCCGCTGCGGCTGGTTAGACGATGACCGAGCGGACGCCGCTCAGCCTCGATTCGCTGGACCACATAGGCGTATATACGCTCTTCTGGGCGACTCGGCAAAACAGATACGAACAAGAGGAGATCGCGATGAGCGCCATCGCCGGCGAACGCACCCAGACAGCCCCAACCAGCGTGCTGACGAAAGCCCGGCTCAAATGGCTGGCCTACGCGACGCTTGGCGGGCTCATTGCACTCGCCGGGGCCCGGTACGGTTATGAATATTGGAGCGTGGGGCGCTTCATCGAAAGCACCGACGACGCCTATGCCGGGGGCAATGTCACGCCGATATCCCCGCACGTGGCGGGTTTTGTCGCCGAGATCCTCGTTGGCGACAACGAATATGTCCGCGCCGGGCAGCCGCTGATCCGTCTCGACGACCGCGATTTTCGCGCCGCCGCCGACCGCGCGGCCGCGATCGTCGAGGCGCGCAAGGCCACCCTCGACAGTCTCGAACGCAAACAGACGCTGCAACAAACGGCGATCCGCCAGGCCAAGGCGGACCTCGACGCCAAGACCGCGCAAGCCACGTTCGCCAAGCAGGACGACCAAAGGTATCGCGACCTTGCGCAGACCGCCGCCGGATCGCGGCAAAATTCGGAGAGGGCGTCGTCGCTGAACCTGGCGGCCGAGGCCAGCGTGATTTCGTCCGAGGCCGGGCTCGACGCCGCAAAGCAACAGCTGACGGTTCTGGACGCGGAGATCGCCGTCGCCAAGGCCGACGTCACCCAGGCCGAGGCCGATCTCCACACGGCCGAGCTCAATCTCGGCTACACCGATATTCGCTCGCCGATCGACGGCTATGTCGGCAATCGCGCCGCGCAAGTCGGCGCCTATGTCGCTGGCGGCGCCTATCTCGTCACAATCATCCCGGCGCATGACCTTTGGGTGGACGCCAACTTCAAGGAAAGTCAGCTCGAGCATATGATTCCGGGACAAGCGGCGACGGTCGTCGCCGATGTCCTGCCGAACCACGTCTTTCGCGGCCATGTCGCTCACAATGGCCCCCGCGACGGGCGCCGTCTTCAGCGTGATCCCGCCCGAGAACGCCACCGGCAACTTCACCAAGATCGTTCAGCGCGTTCCCGTTCGCATCAAGCTCGACGACGACCCGATGCTGCGCCGTCTCGGCCGGGCCTGTCGGCGAATGTCGGCGTGGACACGCGATCGTCTTCGGAAGACCCTCAATGACCGCCGCGGCCATCCCTGCAACGGCCGCGCCTTCGAACACGAGCTGGGTGTGGAGTCTCGGGCCGTTCGTGGTCATGTGCGTGGGCATGTTCATCGCGCTCCTCGACATCCAGATCGTCGCCTCGTCGCTGCAGGACATCGGCGGCGGCTTGTCTGCGGCGCAAGATGAGATCAGCTGGGTGCAGACTGCCTATCTGATCGCCGAGATCATCATGATCCCGCTGTCGGGCTGGCTCACCCGCGTCTTCTCGACCCGCTGGCTATTCACCGCTTCCGCCGCCGGGTTCACGCTGGCGAGCATGCTCTGCGGACTCGCCTGGAACATCGAAAGCATGATCGTGTTCCGAGCGCTTCAGGGACTCCTGGGCGCCTCGATGATCCCGATCGTCTTCACCTCGACCTTTCATTATTTCCAGGGGCCGCGACGCGTCTATTCCGCCGCCGTGGTCGGCGGCATCGCCACGGTCGCGCCGACGCTCGGACCGGTGATCGGCGGCTTTATCACCGACACGCTCGACTGGCGCTGGCTCTTCTACGTCAACGTCGTTCCCGGCCTCGCCATATCGATCCTGGTGCCCCTCCTGGTGAAGATCGACGAGTCCGATCTTAAGCTGCTCAAGGGCGCCGACTATCCCGGCATCATTCTCATGGCGATGGCGCTCGGAACCCTGGAATACGTGCTCGAGGAAGGGTCGCGGTGGAACTGGTTTGACGACGCCACCATCCGCGATTGCGCGATGATCGCCGGCGTCGCGGGCTTCCTGTTCGTCCTCCGCAGCCTCACCTTTCCGCGGCCCGTCGTCGACCTCCGCGCGTTCGGAAATCGGAATTTCACGCTCGGCTGCATTCTCTCGTTCATCACCGGCATCGGCATTTTCTCGACCATCTATCTGACGCCGCTGTTTTTGGGTTACGTGCGCGGATTCAGCGCCTGGCAGACGGGCATGGCGATTTTCTCGACTGGAGTGGCGTCGCTCGTCGGTGTGCCGGTCTATGTCATGCTCGCGAAAAAATTCGACACGCGCTGGCTCATGATGATCGGGCTCGCGTCGTTCGGCCTTTCGATGTGGAGCTTCAGCTTCATCACCCACGACTGGGGCGCGGCGGAGCTTTTCCTGCCGCAGGTGTTGCGCGGCTTTCCGCAGGTGTTTGCGGTCGCGCCGAGCGTCAATCTCGGTCTCGGCAGCCTGCCGCCGGAACGGCTCAAATATGCCAGCGGCTTGTTCAACATGATGCGCAACCTCGGCGGCGCGGTCGGCATCGCGGTTTGCGGCGCGATCCTCAACGATCGGACCAATTTCCATTTCCAGGCGATGGCGTCGAACCTGACGCCGGCCAACGGCGCGATGATGAGGCTCGTGAACGAGGTCGCTCAACACTACGGCGCGATCCCGGGAAGCTCGCAAGCCGGCTATCAGGGGGCCCTCAAGCAGCTCTGGCTGCTCACCTACCGCGAGGCGTCCACGCTCGCCTACGCCGACGCTTTTCTCGCCATCATGGTCGCTTTCATCTTCGCCACGATGCTGGTCCCATTTCTGCGCAACGTCGGCCCCGCGAAGGTCCCGGCCCAGGCCGCGCACTGAACGCGCAGGCCGCCCCGCCGCTCACACCGTCATGCGCGCGCGCACGGCCGTCTCGTCCATCTGCTCACGCGTGCCCGCGAGCACGACAACGCCGCGATCCATCACCGCATAGTCGTCGCAGATATCGCGCGCCCATTCGAAATATTGCTCGACGACGAGGATCGCCATTTCGCCCTTTCGCCGCAGGTGGATAAGCGCCCGGCCGATATCCTTGATGATCGAGGGCTGAATGCCTTCGGTCGGCTCGTCGAGGACGAGGAGCTTTGGCTTCGTCACCAGCGCGCGAGCGATCGCGAGCTGCTGCTGCTGGCCGCCCGAAAGGTCGCCGCCGCGGCGTCCCAGCATGTCGTTCAGCACGGGAAAGAGCGCGAAGATCTCGTCGTCGATCGCCCGTTCGTTGCGCGGCCGGGTGGCGTAGCCGGTCATGAGGTTCTCGCGCACCGTCAGGAGCGGAAAGATCTCGCGCCCCTGCGGGACATAGCCAAAGCCGGCCTTGGCTCGCAGGTACGGGGTCATCTTCGTCATGTCCTGGTCGTTCCAGCGGATCGACCCGGACGCCGGCATGTGCTGGCCGACGATCGCGCGCAACAGCGACGATTTGCCGACGCCGTTGCGGCCGAGAACGGTCAGAATCCGTCCGGTCTGCGCCTTGACCGATACGGACCGCAGCGCCTGCGCCGCGCCGTAGAAAAGATCGATTCTGTCGACGGTCAGCATGCGTTCACCGCCCCAGATAGACTTCGACGACGCGCGGGTCGGCGCTCACCTGATCGAGCGTGCCTTCAGCGAGCACCGAGCCCTCGTGAAGGCAGGTCACCTTGACGCCGAGCTCGCGCACGAAGTGCATGTCGTGCTCGACCACGATCACCGAATGATCGCGCGCGATTTCGCGCAAGAGGTCGGCGGTCGCCGCGGTCTCGGCGTCGGTCATGCCCGCGACCGGTTCGTCGACGAGCAAAAGCTTTGGGTCCTGAGCCAGCAGCATGCCGATCTCGAGCCATTGCTTCTGCCCGTGCGACAGCGATCCGGCGACGCGCGCCCGATGGTCGGCAAGCCGGGTGGTGGCGAGGATAACGTCGATCGTCTCCAGCGTTTTCGGGTCTTCGCGTCCGAACAGGGTGGCGCGCACGCTGCGCGGCGCTTTCGTCGCGAGCAGGAGATTGTCTTCAACCGTGTGGTTCTCGAACACGGTCGGCTTCTGGAACTTGCGCCCGACCCCGAGCGTCGCGATCTCGGCTTCGTCGAGCTTGGTTAGATTATGGCGCCCGTCGAACATCACCTCGCCTTCGTCGGGACGCGTCTTGCCGGTGATGACATCCATCATCGTCGTCTTGCCGGCCCCGTTGGGGCCAATGATGGCTCGCATCTCACCGGGCTGAAGCATCAGCGACAGGCTTCGCAAAGCCTTGTAGCCGTCGAACGAGACGCTCACTCCGTCCAGATAGAGCAGCGACTGGGTGAGGGTCGGATTGGCCGTCTCGGTGAGGCTCACGGCTCGACGCCTTCCTCGATGGCTTCGACTGAAACGATGTCGCGCGGTTTGCGCTCGCCGCTCTTGAGCGCCAATCCAAGTATGCCCTTCGGCAGACACAGCGTGGTCAGCACGAACAGAAGGCCGAGACCATAGAGCCAATATTCGGGGAACGCGCCGGTGAAGAAGCTCTTGGCGAAGTTGACCGCGATCGCGCCGAGCGCCGCGCCGATCAAGGTCCCGCGACCGCCGACCGCAACCCAGATCGCCGCTTCGATCGAGTTCCCGGGCGCGAATTCGCTCGGATTGATGATCCCGACTTGCGGCACATACAGCGCTCCGGCGATTCCGGCGATGACGGCCGAAACGACGAAGACAAACAGCTTATAGTTCTCGACCCGATAGCCGAGAAATCGCATGCGGCTCTCCGCGTCGCGCACCGCAACCAGCGCCTTGCCGTATTTCGAACCGATGATCGCCCGCGACACCGCATAAGCGATAATCAGCGCGATGGCGCTAGCCGAAAACAGAGCCGCCTTGGTCGAGGCCGACTGAAGCGAGAAGCCGAGCAGGTCCTTGAAGTCGGTCAGGCCGTTGTTGCCGCCGAAGCCGAAATCGTTGCGGAAGAATTCCTTGAACAAGGCGAAGGTCATCGCCTGGGTGATAATCGACAGATAGACGCCGGTGACGCGCGAGCGGAACGCGAACCAGCCGAAGGCCAGCGCCAGGAGGCCGGGAACCAGCACCACCATCGCCATCGCATAAGGAAACCAATTGAATCCCCACCAGGCGACCGGCAGTTCCTTCCAATTCAGGAACACCATGAAATCCGGCAGGATCGGATTGGCGTAGACGCCGCGCGTCCCAATTTGCCGCATCAGATACATGCCCATCGCATAGCCGCCGAGGGCGAAGAACGCGCCATGGCCGAGCGACAGGATGCCGCAATAGCCCCAGACCAGATCGAGCGCGACGGCGAGGATCGCGTAGCACAGATACTTGCCGAGCAACTGCACGAGATAGGGCGGCAGATAAAAGACGGAATCGGGCGAGATCGCCAGCGAGAGCAGAGGCACAAGGACCGCCGCGGCGATGAGGAGCACGACAAAGACGATCCCGAGGTGGTCGAGGCGGGCGCTCATGCTTCCACCGCCCGCCCGCGCAGAGCAAAGAGTCCTCTCGGCCGCCGCTGGATGAAGAGGATGATGAAGACCAGCAGCACGATCTGGCCCTGGACCGCGCCGATCAGCGGCTCGAGCAGCTTGTTGGCCAGTCCGATCAGAAGAGCGCCGAACGCCGTGCCCCACAGATTGCCAACGCCGCCGAACACGACGACCATGAAGCTGTCGATGATGTAGCCCTGGCCGAGGTTCGGCGAAACATTGTCGATTTGCGACAGCGCCACGCCTGCGATCCCCGCGACCCCCGACCCAAGCCCGAAGGCCAGCATGTCGACGCGGGCGGTCGAAATGCCCATCGACGCCGCCATGCGGCGGTTCTGCGTCACCGCGCGCATCTGCAGACCGAAAGGCGTCGCCCGAAGGACCAGTTGCAGCCCAATGAACACGACCGCGGACAAGACGATGATCCATAGCCGATTGGTGGTGATCGACAGGCCGCCAAGTTCGAAAGCGCCTGACATGAACGGAGGGTTGCTGACTTGGCGATTGGCGGCGCCGAACAGGCTGCGCACCAATTGTTGCAGAATGAGCGACACGCCCCAAGTTGCGAGCAGCGTCTCGAGCGGCCGGGTGTAGAGAAAGCGGATCACCAGACGCTCGATCGCGATGCCGACAAGACCAGCAACGACGAATGCGAGGGGGATGGCGAAAGCGAGCGACCAGTTCTGCAACGATGGCGGCAGCAGCGTCTGCACGACATAGGTCGAATAGGCGCCGAGCATCACCATCTCGCCGTGCGCCATGTTGATGACGCCCATCACGCCGAAGGTGATTGCAAGCCCGATCGCCGCCAGCAACAGCACTGACGACGCCGAAATTCCGTACCAGAGGTTCTGCACCACGTTCCATAAAGCAAGGCGCGCATGGATTGCGCTCAGGGCGGATGCGGCGGCGGTTTTCACCGCCGGGTCGGTGGCCCTCTGCGCGATCCCGTCGATGAGGCTTTGCGCGTCCTGGTCGCCGCGCTCCTTCAGCGTTGCAATCGCGCCGAGACGGTCTTGCGGCGAGGCGCTGTCGCTGGTGGCGAAGATCGAGGCCTGGGCGAGCTTCAAAGCCGCGAGGACGCGGGGATCGCTTTCCTTGGCGAGCTGGGTTTGAAGCGCCGGCAAGGCCTTCGCGTCGCGCGTCCTGAAGACGTCCCCCGCTGCGGCGAGGCGCTTCTCGGGATCGGGATTGGCGGAGAGTCAGAGATCCCGTCGCGCCTTGAATGGCGCTTCGAAGCGCGTTGTTGACGCGGACCTTCTTGAAGGCCGCGGCGTCGACGCCTTCAATCGGCGCGCCCGTCTTGGCGTTAAGGATAGCGCCAACGGTCGTCTTATAGGCGACCAGATGGTCGGCGGGATCGATCAGGAGCCGATTGTCGCCGAGCGCGTCCAGAATAGCCGCAGCCTGTGGAGGGGCCTCAGCGGCCAGCTCGGCGATCGCCGCTGCGGTTTGGGGAAACTTGTCGTCCAGAAACTTGGCCAGCGTGTCGTCGACGGCGTTGGCGCGGGCGGCGGTTGCGAACATAAGCAGCGCGATGACGCCAAGCGTGCGTAGAACACCGAAATGGGCGCCCCGCACGAAATCATGAGCGAGCAGACGACGGGCGTTCAGCAACGTCATCATTTTCCTTTCAACTGCGACACGCGATCTTGGTCGCGTCGTCAGGCGCGGTTCAGCGAAAACCCGGCGCCCGTTAAGAGCGCGGCAGAAGCCCGACTGGGCCCCTGCCGATCGTGGACGGTGGTCGGCCGCTTTTCAGGCTCGCGTTAACCGCCGCACTTGCCGGTCTTGACGTTGAAGTTGCCGCAAGACATTGGCGGGCGCCAATCGGCGATCAGGTCCTTCGAACCCTCGAGGTAGGGCGACCATTCTTGCGCCACCACAGTTCCGGGCGTCTGCCAGACCGTGTTGAGCTGGCCGTCGGCCTGGATCTCACCGATGTAGACGGGCTTAGTAATGTGGTGGTTCGGCATCATCGTCGACAGGCCGCCAGTGAGGTTGGGCACCGCCACGCCGATCATCGCGGGGATCACCTTGTCCGGCTCGAAGCTCTGGGCCTTCTCGACGCCCTTCACCCACATGTTGAAGCCAATGTAATGGGCCTCCATCGGATCGTTTGTCGTTCGCTTCGGCTTCTTGGTGAAGTCGTGCCACTTTGCGATGAATTCTTTGTTCGCGGGCGTATCGATCAACTCAAAATAGTTCCACGCCGCCAAATGGCCGACAAGCGGTTTGGTGTCCAGACCTGCGAGCTCTTCTTCACCGACCGAAAACGCGACCACGGGGATGTCGGTCGCCTTGATCCCCTGGTTGCCGAGCTCCTTGTAAAACGGCACGTTGGCGTCGCCGTTGATCGTTGACACCACCGCCGTCTTCTTGCCGGCCGAACCGAAGGCCTTGATCTTCGACACTTCAGTCTGCCAGTCGGAGAAGCCAAACGGCGTGTAGTTGATCATGACGTCTTCGTCGGGCACGCCCTTCAGTTTCAGATAGGCGGCGAGGATCTTGTTGGTCGTGCGTGGATAGACGTAGTCGGTGCCTTCGAGCACCCAGCGCTTCACCGAGCCGCCATCGTCGCTCATCAGATAATCGACGGCCGGAATCGCCTGCTGATTGGGCGCGGCCCCGGTATAGAAGACGTTGCGCTCCAATTCCTCGCCCTCGTACTGGACGGGGTAGAACAGCATGTTGTTGAGCTCTTTGAACACCGGCAGCACCGACTTGCGCGACACCGAGGTCCAGCAGCCGAACACGACCGAGACCTTGTCCTTCTCGATCAGCTCCTTGGCCTTCTCGGCGAACAGCGGCCAGTTCGAAGCTGGGTCAACCACGACCGCCTCGAGCTTCTTGCCGAGCACGCCGCCCTTCGCGTTCTGCTCCTCGATCAGCATCAGCATCACGTCCTTGAGCGTGGTTTCGCTGATCGCCATCGTGCCGGAGAGCGAATGCAGAATGCCGATCTTGATCGTTTCGTCGGCCGCGAAGGCTGAAGTCGATCCCAGCGCAAGCGTCCCTCCCAGCACGCTTGCCCCTCCGAGCGCCGCGGCCCCTTCCAGCGCAGGCACTCCACCGAGCGCAGTCGCCCCTCCCAGGGCTGCGCCGGACGCATAAAGAAAAGTCCGTCTCGTCCACGACATTGTTTTAGCCTCGTCGCTTGCGCCCTTGTGAGGGCCGGGTCCCGACCCCTCCCTCGGGGCCAGAGCCGACTTCGCAACGAGCGTGCCAACGAATCTCCAGCGATTCGCGGGGGTAGGCGCCCGTAAACCACGCAGGGCGCCGAAGAATTGATCAGCAGGCTTTGTCGGGGGACGCGGCGCGCGCCTCCGGCTCGGCGGCCCGATAGCCGACGCCGGGCTCCGTTTTGATGATCGCGGGCGTCGTCGGATCGCGCTCGATCTTGGCCCTGAGCTGGCCGATGAAGACCCTGAGGTATTGCGTGTCCTCGCGATGCGCCGGACCCCAGACAGAGGCCAAAATCTGGCGATGCGTCACGACCCGACCGGCGTTGCGAAAGAGGACCGCGAGCAGGTCGTATTCCTTCGGCGTCAGCCTGATCGGCGCCCCGTCGCGGGTGACGAGGCGTTTGTCGAAGTCCATCACGACGCCCTCGACCTCCACCCGCTGAACCGGCTGGGCCGATTGCGCCGCGTGTCGCAGCGCGGCCCTGAGCCTCGCGGTCAATTCGCCGATGCCGAACGGCTTCTCGACATAGTCGTCGGCGCCGAGGTCAAGCGCCTCGATTTTCTCTGCTTCCCGATCGCGCGCGGAGAGCACGATTACCGGCGTCGTCGAGAACTGACGGATGTCGCGCAGAACATCCTTGCCGTCCCGATCGGGCAGGCCGAGGTCGAGAACGATGAGATCGGGCGCGCCGGTCGCGGCCAGCCGCAAAGCCTGGGCGCCGGTCTCGGCCGTTTGCACCTGAAAGCCGGCGGCGGTCAGCGCCACGGTGAGAAAACGCTGGATCTGCGGCTCGTCGTCGACCACCAGAACGCGCGGCCCTGTCATGCGGCTGGGCTCGGCGCTATCGGGGTTGCCTGGGCTGCGGGAAGGCGCACGACAAATCGGGTTCCCCGCCGGCGCACCGCCGGGCTCTGCGCCACGATTGCGCCTCCCATCGCTTCGACCAGACGCCGCGAGATCGAAAGGCCAAGGCCGGTGCCCGCCTTGCGCCCGTCAGGCCGCCCGCCGCGATAAAACTTCTCGAAGATGCGTTCGAGCTCCGCCGGCTTGATCCCGGGACCCTCGTCGGTGACGGTCAGCACCACCTCGCCGCCCTCCTGGCGGGCGTGAACGATCGCGCCAGCGTCTCCCCCGTATTTGTGCGCGTTGTCGAGCAGGTTGAACAGCACCTGTTCGAGCAGTTTGTCGTCGCCCCGCACGAACGGCAGGTTGGGCGCGAGGCTGACGCGCACCGCCTCGCCTGGGAACGCCTTGCGGCCGCGCTCGACCGCGCCCTGTACGACGTCGGCGATGGATACCAGATCGCGATTGACCTTGAGGCCGCCGGCTTCGATACGCGACATGTCGAGCAGATTGGCGACGAAGCGCGCGAGCCTCCCCGTCTCCTCTTCGATCGACGAAAGGAGTTCGAGACGTTCGGCCGGGCTCATCTTGTCGCCAAGCGATCGCAGCGACGTGGCCGCGCCGGCGATTGAAGATAACGGCGTGCGCAGATCGTGCGAGAGCGAATCGAGCAGCGCGTCCCGCACTTTCTCGTTTTCTTGCATCGTCGCCGCATTCACCGCTTCGCGCGCGAGCAGCGCGCGGTCGAGCGCGATCGCGGTCAGATCGAGAATGGCGGTCAACGCCCGCTCGTCCTCAGCGGTGATCGGCTCATCCGCGGAATGCGGCTCGAAGCCGCACACTGCGATCGACCCGCGCGTCGCGAGCAGGGGCCGAAACTGATAGGCGATGCGCGGCAGTGTCCCGGTTCCCCAGCCCGCGGGCTCCTTTTTCTGCTGCGCCCAGTTCGCGGCGCCGAGAGCGGCGGCGTCGAGGTGCGCGTCGGGCGGCCAGGCGGCGCGAATTTGGAGTTCGTCGCCCTCGCTGACCAGGAGCACGATGCGGCCGCCGAACGTCTCGTGCAGATGCGCTGCGGCCGCCCAAAGGACGTCGTCGGGCCCGGAAGCGCCGGAAAGTTTGCGCGAATAGTCATAGAGGGACTGGGTAATTTCGGCGTTCCGAACCACCGTCTCCCGTTGGTCTCGGATGCGCCCGGTCAAGGATCCGGTGAGCACGGCGACAGCGAGAAAAACAAGCAGGGCGAACAGTTCCTGCGGCTGCGCCACCGTGAAGGTATGAACCGGCTCGATGAAGAAGAAGTTGTAGACGGCGAAAGAGGCAAGGGAGGCCAAGACCGCAGGGCGGGTCCCAAATCTCACCGCGCAGAACAGCACCGCAGTGAGGAAGATCATCGACAGGTTGGGAAGCTTGAGGACGGCGGAGAGCGCTTCGGCGACGGCGACGGCGCAGGCTACTGAGACAAGCGCGGCCGCGAGTTCGGGTCCGAGGCCCCTCCGGCTTAGAAGCGGCTTCAGACGTGGCCACACCGACCGTCGCGCCTCTTCGCCCGGAACGATATGAATCTCTATTCCGCCGGCGCCGCGCATCAGCGCCTCGGGCAGCGATCGTCCGAGAATGCGGCGCAACGCTCCGGCTCGCGACTGGCCGAGCACGATCTGAGTGACATTCTCGCGCGCCGCGAGCTTAAGAATCTCGCTCGGATAGTCGCTGCCCTGAAGGCGCATCGTCTGGCCGCCCAAACGCTCGGCCAAGCCAAACACTTTGGCGAGCTGGTTGGCGCGCTTGGCGTCGCCAGCCTGGCCTATGGTCTCGACCGTGACGGCGGTCCACTCTGCGTTGAGGCCGGTTGCGAGCTGGCTTGCGCGCCTGACGACCCGTTCCGACACCTCGTCCGCCCCGACACAAGCAAGCAGGCGCTCGGACGCCGCCCACGGGCCCTCGATCGCCTTCTCCCGCAGGTAGTCGACCATCTGATCGTCGACGCGGTTGGCGGTGCGGCGCAGGGCCAATTCGCGCAACGCCGTCAAATTGCCGGGGGTGAAGAAATTCTGCGTCGCGCGCCGCGCCGTCTCCGGCACATAGACCTTGCCTTCGTTCAGGCGCTGGATGAGCTCGTCGGGCGTGAGATCGACCAGAACGACGTCGGCGGCCTCCTGCAAGACCCGATCGGGAACGGTCTCGCGCACCGCGACGCCAGTAATGCGTGACACGACGTCAGCGAGAACTCTCGAGATGCTGGATGTTGAGCGCCGTCCAGACGCTGACGCCGGCGTCAAGAAGTTCCTGGACGTCCTGCCAGCGCTTTGGATGACGACTATCCGGGGCGTTGGTGTGAGCGAGCTCGTCGACGACGATCAGCTTGGGCTTGCGAGCAAGCGCTGCATCCAGATCAAATTCATCGAGCGTGCGGCCGTGGTATTCAATCCTGCGCCGCGGCAGGATTTCGAGTCCTTCGACGAGCGCGCTCGTCTCGGCGCGGCCATGAGTCTCGACGAGCCCGATGACGACATCGACGCCTTCATTCTTCAGGCGCCGCGCGTTTTGCAACATGACGTAGGTCTTGCCGACGCCGGGCGCGGCGCCGAGAAAAACCTTCAGCCGGCCGGCGGTCTCCCGGCGGAGTGCGGCCAGAAGCGCGTCCGGATCAGGGCGCGTGGCGTCTGTTCGGTTGGTTGGGGCCATCGGCGCTCGTTCGTCGTCACGACGATTTTAACTCATCCAGCGCCAAATTCAGCCTCAAAACATTGACCCTGGGCTCGCCGATCAATCCCAGAAACCGACCCTCGATCGCACCCTCAACCAGCGCCCGCATCCGATCCTGCGGGAGGCCCCGCGCCTTCGCCACCGAGGCGACTTGGCCCAAGGCTGTCGCTGGCGAGACATCGGGATCGAGCCCGGAGGCCGATGTCGTGACCGCGTCGGCGGGAACCGGGCCGGGGCCCGCCATCGCGCGCCAGGCCTCGACGCTCCCCTTCACCCGGTCGACAAGCTTTTGCGAGGTCGGGCCGAGATTCGAGCCGGACGAATTGGCGGCGTTGTAGGGCGCGTCGACCGTCTTCGTCGAATCGTTGGGGTTAGTGTCTGTCGTGGCGGAGGGACGCGGGTGGAAATAGCGGTCGCTCTTGAACCACTGCCCGATCAACGCCGAGCCGACGACGACGCCATCCTTTTTGATCAGGCTTCCGTTGGCCTGATAGGGCAGGGCGATCTGAGCAATCCCCGTCACCGCCAACGGATAGACGAGGCCGGTGAGGACGCTAAACAGAGCGATAAGAACGAGCGCGGGACGCAGGTGCTGGAGCATGGGTTAAGCCTGAGCTTTAAGCGAGGTGAAGGGCGGCGACGACGACGTCGATCGCCTTGATGCCGATGAAGGGCAGGATCAGGCCGCCCAGGCCATAGATGAGAAGATTGCGCCTGAGCAGGGCGGCCGCGCCAACCGGCCGGTAAGCGACGCCCTTCAGCGCCAAGGGAATGAGGGCGATGATGATAAGAGCGTTGAAGATGACCGCAGACAGGATCGCGGAGTGCGACGACGTCAGGCGCATGAGATTGAGCGACCCGAGGACCGGATAGGTCGCCGCGAACATTGCTGGCAGGATGGCGAAGTACTTCGCCACGTCATTGGCGATCGAGAAGGTGGTAAGCGACCCGCGCGTCATCAGGAGCTGTTTCCCGATCTCGACGATTTCGATCAGCTTGGTCGGATTGGAGTCGAGATCGACCATGTTGCCGGCTTCGCGCGCCGCCTGCGTGCCGGTCTGCATCGCGACGCCGACGTCGGCCTGGGCCAGCGCCGGCGCGTCATTGGTTCCGTCGCCGCACATGGCGATCAGTCGGCCGCCGGACTGCTCCTTGCGGATGTAGGCGAGCTTGTCTTCCGGCGTCGCCTCGGCGAGAAAGTCGTCGACGCCCGCTTCGGAGGCGATCGCCGCCGCGGTGACGGGATTGTCGCCAGTCACCATCACGGTTCGGATGCCCATCGCGCGCATCGCCGCGAAGCGCTCCTTGATGCTCGGCTTCACGATGTCCTTGAGGTGGATGACGCCCAGTAACCGGCCGTCCTCGGCGACCGCGAGAGGGGTGCCTCCGGACATTGCGACCCTCTCGACCGCCTGACGAAATTCTAGCGGCGTCTTCTCGATCGGCAGCTTGAGATAACGAAGGATCGAATCGATCGCGCCCTTGCGGATCCAGCGGCCCCCGACGTCGACGCCGGAAATGCGAGTTTGCGCAGTGAACGGAACGACCGCAGTTGTCTGCGGATCGAACTTCGGCTCCGCGAGGCCGAAATCGCCCTTGGCGAGGGCGACAATCGAGCGGCCCTCCGGCGTGTCGTCGGCAAGGCTTGACGCCAGCGCCGCGGCGGTGAGGTCCTCTGTTCGGGCGTCGTTGACCGGCAAGAACTCGGTCGCCATGCGATTGCCGAAGGTGATCGTCCCGGTCTTGTCGAGCAGCAGCGTATCGACGTCGCCAGCCGCTTCGACCGCGCGGCCGGAGGTCGCGATGACGTTGAAACGGACGAGCCGATCCATGCCGGCGATGCCGATCGCCGACAGAAGTCCGCCGATCGTCGTCGGAATGAGGCAGACGAGCAGCGCGATCAAGACGGTCGCGGACAGAACGGTCCCGGAATACTTAGCGAGCGGCCACAAGGTGACGCAGACGATCAGGAAGATGATGGTCAGTCCCGACAACAGGATCGACAGCGCCAGTTCGTTCGGCGTCTTCTGCCGTTCGGCGCCCTCCACCAGGGCGATCATCCGATCGATAAAGGTCGAGCCCGGCGCGGCGGTGATCCTCACCTTGATGAAGTCGGACAGCACGGTGGTTCCACCGGTGACGGCCGATCGATCGCCGCCGGCCTCCCGAATGACGGGCGCGGATTCGCCGGTGATCGCCGACTCGTTGACCGAGGCGACGCCGTCGACGATTTCGCCGTCGCCGGGAATAATGTCTCCGGCTTCGACCAGAACGACATCGCCGAGGCGAAGATCAAGCGCATTCACACCCTCGATGACCCCGCCTAGGCTTTCCAGGTCGAGATAGCGCTTCGCCCGAGTGTCGCTGCGTGTGCGGCGCAAAGTGTCGGCTTGCGCCTTGCCGCGCCCTTCCGCGACGGCCTCGGCGAAATTGGCGAACAGCACCGTGAACCAGAGCCACGCCGCGATCTGGCCCGAGAACAACGCCGCCCCATTGTGGGTCACGAAATCGCGGACGAAGAGCAGGGTCACCAGCAGCGACACCATCTCGGCGACGAAGATGACCGGGTTCTTCGCTAGCGCCCGCGGGTCGAGCTTGCGCAGCGCGTCGACCGAGGCGGTAGCGACGATCGCGCCATCGAGTAGGCCTTGGGGCTTGGCTTTCGCAGCCATCTCAATCTCCGATTAGAAGGTCTTGCCGTCGAGCATCAGGAAGTGCTCGACGATCGGCGCCAGCGATAGGGCGGGGAAATATTGCAAGAGGTAGAGAATGACGATGATGCCCACCAAGAGACCAACGAAGAGCGGCCCGTCGGTTGGGAAAGTGCCAGCTGAAGCCGGGATCTTCTTTTTGGCGGCCAGCGAGCCGGCCAACGCCAACACGGGAACGACAAAGGCGAAGCGGCCGAGCAGCATCGCGATGCCGAGCGTCGAGTTGAACCAGAGCGTGTTGCCGTTCAGGCCGGCGAAGGCTGAGCCGTTGTTCGCGGTGGTCGAGGCGTAGGCGTAGAGGATCTCCGAGAGGCCGTGCGGCCCGCTGTTGTTCAGGCTGTCGAGGGCCGTCTGCAGCAGCACGGCCGCCCCGGAGAACCCAAGCACCACGAGCGGATAGATCAGCACCGCCAGCATCGCGAGCTTCATCTCGCGTGTTTCGATCTTCTTGCCGAGATATTCGGGCGTGCGGCCAACCATCAGCCCGGCGACGAACACCGCGATGATCGCAACGACCAGAAAGCCATAGAGCCCAGAGCCGACCCCGCCTGGCCAGATGCAGCCGGCGAGCAGATTGAACATCGGCACAAGTGCCGCCAAGCGGCGTATAAGAATCGAACATCGAGTTGACCGCGCCCGTACTGGTTCCGCTCGTTCCGGCAGCGAACAACACCGACATCGCCTGACCAAAGCGGACCTCCTTGCCCTCGAGGTTGCCGGCTGACGGGTCGACGCCCAGCGCCGTCAGAATCGGATTTCCGGCGGTCTCCGCCCAATAGGCGACGGCGACGCCAACGATGAGAAAAACGGCCATGGCGGCCAGGATCGCGCGTCCCTGAGCGAACGTCCCCGACAATGCGGCCAAAGGCGAGAACCGAAGCGACCGGGATCAGAAGCAGCGCCCAAATCTCCAGAAGGTTGGTCCAGGCGTTCGGGTTCTCGAACGGATGCGCCGCATTGGCGTTGAAAAAGCCGCCGCCATTGGTGCCGAGCTCCTTGATGATCTCCTGGCTGGCGACCGGCCCGATCGATATGGTCTGCTTGGCGCCTTCAAGGGTCGTGGCGTCGACGGCCCCGACCAGTGTTTGCGGCATGCCAAGAGTGACGAAGACCAGCGCCCCGATGACCGAGATCGGCAGGAGGATGTAAAGCGTGACTCGGGTCAGATCGGCCCAGAAATTGCCGACAGTGGTCGCCGAGGAGCGCGCAAATCCCCTCACCAGCACGAAGGCCATAGCGAGGCCGGTGGCCGCGGAGACGAAATTATGCACGGTGAGGCCGAGCATCTGGGTCAGATGGCTCATCGTCGTCTCGCCGGCATAGTTCTGCCAGTTGGTGTTGGTGATGAAACTGATCGAGGTGTTGAAGGCGAGATCTGGCGCCACCGCTTCAAACCCGCGCGGGTTCAAGGGCAGCAGGCCCTGGAGTCTCTGGACTCCGTAGAGAACCAGAAAGCCGGCAACGGAGAACGTGAGCATCGCGATCGTATAGGCGAACCAATCCTGCTCGCGCGCCGGGTCCACCCCGGCCAAGCGATAAAAGGCGCGCTCGACCGGTCCGAACACGGGACTGAGAAAGTTTTTCTCGCCTGCGTAAACGCCCGCAATGAATTTGCTGAGCGGTATGGCGCAGCCCAGCACCAAAGCGAGCACAAGCGCGATCTGCGCCCAGCCTAAGAGCGTCATCGCATCACCTTCTTGTTCTAGAATTTTTCCGGGTGGATCAGCGTGTAGAGGAGGTAGAAGCCGAGCCCGACGGCGACGACCAGTCCGATGATCGGTTCACTCATCGGACGCTCCTAAAGTTGACGTAGCGCGAGGGCGTAGACGCCCATCAACGCCAAAGCCGCCAAACCGAGCGCCACGAATGCGACGTCGAGCATGTTCGCCTCCTTGCAGGGGCTGCTCTTAGCGCTGACCGGCGTAAGCTTTCGATTGCGAATTGGGCGGCCCGAGGTAAGGATTTCGTAAGTTTCAGACGCGCAGTGATGGCGTGGGCCGCTTTGGGCGCGCGGACGCCGTAGACAGTCGGATTGGGAAAGCAAGGCGAAGCGCGCGCGGCCGTTGGTGGTGTGCGTGTGATCAGGAGCGTTGCAGTCGCTAGAAATATCATCTATATCGTGTATAATTGCCGCTCGACACATTCATCGATGCTAACGTCCGGAAAGATGTGGTAGCAGGTTCGGGCGTAGGCTCGGGCTTGGCGGCGCAGGGTTCAGGCTTCTCGTCCGCCGGGCCCTTAGTCATGATTTCGCGACAGTCCCGCGCCTGGGCGTCGTCCCGCTGTAACTCAGGAGAATAGCTTTGCTGCACATAACGCCAATGTCTCGGCGCCGGTGGCGCATCGCTGCGATCGCGTGCGCCCTGCCGGCGGCGATGCTGCTCGCTGGATGCGGCAAGAGGCAAGCGGAGCCGGCCGTCGTCGGCCAGGTCATCGCTCACGTCGGCCCGGATGATGTGACTCAGCAGGAACTGGACAACGAGCTTCGCCTCGCCAATGTGCCGGCCGATAAGCGCACTGACCAAATCGTCAAGGCGGCGCTGTCGCGCATTGTGGAGCGCAAGTATCTGGTGCAGCAGGCGCTCGCGGCGAAGCTCGATCGTGAACCGACCGTGCATCTCGATCTTTTGCGCTCACGGGAGCAGATCCTTGCCGGCGCCTTCGTTCAGCGCGACCTGTCGTCCAAGATGAGCACGGTCTCGAAGAACGAAATCGACAGCTACATCCAAGCCCATCCTAAGCAGTTCGGCGAGCGGGAACTGTTCCAGGTCGACCAGATTTCCCTCACGGCGCCTAAGGACGTGGAGGCCCTCTCGGCGGCGACGAAGGATTTCAAGTCGCTTGATCAGGTGGAAGCGAAGCTGAACGAAATGAACATCAAATTCAGCCGCGGCGACGCAACCCTGGACAGCGCTACGATGCCCGCCGAAATGCTGAAGGTGCTGGACGCCCGGAAGCCCGACGACATTTACTTCATACGTTCGCGAGGGAGCGCCAGCTTTTTCAAGGTGACGTCCGTCGATCCGAAGCCGCTGACCAGCGACCAGGCCGATGAGTTCGCGAAACGCGAAGTCCGGGTCGATATCGGCAGGAAGGGCGCTGAAGGGATTTCCAAGGCTGCGTTGGCGGACGCCAAGTTCGAAGGCGACTTTGCTCGCATCATGTCGGCCCCCGCGCCGGCTGCCGCAGCACCGGCGCCCGCGGAGGGTGCGGCGCTGCCTGGCGCCACACCGGTGCCAGCGGAGGGCGCGGCGCCGTCTGGCGCGACGGCCGAGACTCCCGGCGGCGAAACCCAGAAGGACCAGCCGAAGAACTGATCGGCTTAGACCACGGGCCAGGACACGACTCGCCGCCCAACAGTGTTGAGACGCCTCCCGGAGCCGCCATCCGCCATCGCGGACGGGAGCCTAGTCGAGAAACCGCGACATCGGCCGCCGCGACCGTCGTGAGCCGCGCCGCGTCTATCGCGATCGTCGTGGATGTTGGCTGCCTTTGCGCCCGAATGGCGAGCAGTCGCAACCGAGCTTGATCTTCAAATCAATTTCCGACCAAGTCACGTGCTCTACGATTGAGTGAACTCGCAGCTTCTCCAGCTATCTGTGGTAGACAATATTGCTGGTTGAAAGCATAGACGAGGCATGATATTGCTTAGCTAGGGTATTATACACACCCTGGTTGTTTAGGTAGCGAGGTTTTTCGATGAAGACACTCGGCTATGTTGTGATTCTGCTGTTCTCCTTCGCTGTGCCGGTCTGCGCGTCGGCCCAAGTCTATAGTGGCTGTGCTGTCCCGCCGTCGACATTCAGACATGTCTGGTACTTTGACCCGGTGCATGGAAAGACGCAGGCGGCCGGAGGCAACGGCTCGCAGAGCGCGCCGTGGAACAACCTCCAGGCATTGGTTCAACCGCAGCCTGGCTATTCTTTCCCACTCCTGACAACCGTCCCGTACCGTCAGGTTCCAGTCCCCGGAAAACCTGCGGTTTGGATCCCCGGTCCAGCGGCAGGGCCAATCGCCCCTGGCGATGAAATCCTGCTGATGAGCGGAAACTACGGCAACATCTGGATCAACGTTAACGGCGCGGAGGTTTCGAACTCCGCTTTCATAACGATTGAGGCCGCGCCGTTTCAGACGCCCGTCCTGACATCGCTTTTCGTTTCCGGGACCAACGACTGGGTGTTCAACGCGCTCAAGGTGCAAAGCCTTCAACCCGCCTCTCTCAGCGGCAACGCCCTGGTCGAGATCAAGGACGGAGGGGCGGCTCTTCCGACGTCCAACATTGTGTTTAAGAACATGACGATCTCATCCCAGGACAACGCCGAGGCCTGGAGCAAAGCCCAATGGATTGCGAACGCGCGCAACGGGTTCTATGCCCTGAGCAGCGCGGGCGGCGTGAATACGAAGTGCATATCCTTGACCGGGTCGCACATCAGCAATGTGAGGACCGGCGCTGCGCTTGCGGCCAGCCAACTGGTTTTCTCAAACAACCAGATCGACCATTTCGGCGACGACGGCATCGACTATGCGGCGAGCAACCTCGCGATCACCCACAACAACCTCCACGACAACCTGGACATCGGCGATGGCAACCACGAGGACGCCATGCAGGGGGTAATCGGCGTCGTGACGCCGGGCGTCGCTGTGAACCATTTCCAGAACGTCCTGATCGACAGCAACCAGGTCATCCGGCAGACAGACCCAGAGCTTGCATTCCCCACTTATCTGCAAGGAATCGACGACTTCAACTCGGACTGGACGAACGTGACTGTGACCAACAACGTCGTGATCACGAGCGGCTGCCATTCGATCTCTTTTTCAAGCATCCACAACAGCGTGATCGCCAACAATACGGTGGTCGATGATGGTCTTGTCGCGACGCCCGGTTGTATCGCCCAACTTGACCTCGGAGCGTCAACCAACACCATCGTGCGGAATAATCTCACAAGCCAGCTCAACGTCGACACTGGCGGTAGCGGCGTTGTAGCCGATCACAATGTCGCAATGTTGAGTTCGGGCGTCTTGATAAGCTGGTCTGTCAACGGGCTCGCTCAGTCTCTTGGTAAGCCGGGAACCTACGGCAACGGCAATATCATCGATTCAGGCGGGCCAAAGAGCGAGTTCGTCAACTTCAACCCATCGACGCTGACTTACAATGTCATGCTCAAGTCAGGCGCGCAGGCCATTGGCGCAGGAGCCGCGACCGGCGCGCCGACCGTCGACATCCTTGGCGCCAAGCGCGTCGCTCCCTACACTGCGGGGGCGTATTCCTACCCGTTTTGAGCGCAAATTGTTGCCCCGTTTTGAGCGGAAAAATTGTTGCGCCAATCGTGCGGGCAACGCCGCCGCCCTCGTCGATTAGGTCGGATCGCCGGGAGTTCTGTCGTTTCAATTCCGCCCGCTGTTCTGAGTACTGTTGTCCCAATTATCGCGGCGCGCTCTGTCGCGGGCATGCATGCCCGCGACGACGGCGTTTCGTCGTGGAGCCTGGCCGCGGTTTCTTTACTCATTTCGAGAGTTCTGCTAGCAATTCCGAAGCATGTGCTGTCTCTTCCACCCTGAGGCCGGTCTCGGCGAGCGATAGCAATCGACCAGGAGGGCCGATGGGCTTTTCCGTCATTATTCCAGCTTACAACGTTTCAGGCATTATCGGACGCGCCATCCGAAGCGCCGCGGCGCAAACGCTTCCGCCGCTCGAGATTCTCGTCATCGACGACTGCTCGACCGACGATACCGTCGAGGTCGTGAGGGCGCTGGGGCGGGAGATTCCCTCCCTTCGCCTACTCTCGACCCCCGCGAATGGCGGCCCATCAGCTGCGCGCAACGTCGGTCTACGCGCGGCGAAAGCGGACTGGATCGGCCTGCTTGACGCCGACGACGCCTGGAAGCCGGGCCGACTTGAGCGCCTGACGGAAGTCGCCCTTGCGACATCAGCCGACTTCGTCGCCGATGATCTGGTGATGTGGGACATCGTCGCAGATGTGGAATTCAAACCGCCCTACTACGGACTTCCGGAGCCCCAGAAGCAGATTGGGCTTCTCGACATCTTTCGCGCGGAAGACGATTTTAATATCTCAAAAGCTTCCTTTGGGCTCATGAAGCCCATCATGCGCCGCAAGTTTCTCGCCGACCATAAGCTTGAATATGACGAAAGAATAAATTTCTCCGAAGACCTGGTGCTTTACGTTGAAAGTCTGTTCAACGGAGCGAAGATCATCATGATCAATGAAGCTTATTACATCTACTCGGTTCCCAGCGCGCCGTCCGGGCGCTCCCCTCACTCCCGGTCGGTAAAAGACTACCGTAAGATTCAAAGCGTAGGGGACATATTAAGTCAAAAGTATGAAGATCGTATCGACCCGTCGCTCAAGCGAGCCATAAATGCTTTCCGGGAGACCATGACCCTTCTTATTCAGTCTAACGTTGCTCGAGGCTACCGGCATTCCGGCCAATACGCCAAATATCTCGCTTATCTCGCCGCCAGACCTAAGCTGACCGGACGGCTCGTGTTCCGCGCTGCCACGAGCGTCGGAAAGCGAATGAACAAGCGGGGTTCTGCGGGTTTAGGAGCAGTCGCCCAGTTCGTAAGAACGCTTAGACCGCTCGTTGTTTTTTGACGGCGACGTCCGTCATTTTCTTCCGCGTGTAAAGCAGGTCACATTGAGTTGATGGCAATGTGTCCGTGAAAACTGGGGGAGATAAGGGTCGGTTCGACAAGTATCGGCCCTCTTCGTAATCGTTCTCGATTTCATAGGCGTGATATCCCATTTGCCTCATGCGATAGAACGCTCGCTGAGAAGCCTCGAACTCGTCCGGCGAGGATTCCACGATGATGTCCATTGACGCCGGAAAGTCTTCGATATGGTCAAGGATGTCGTTTAAAATTACCGCTTCCATGCCCTCGACGTCGATTTTGATCAAACGGACGCTGCCCATTTCAGTCGGTGTTAGAATTTCGGCGAGCGGGAGCGCGTCTACGGACGCGATAAGCTTGCCGCCTCGCCCAGCGAGCGTGGTCGCGGCGCCACTATTCCAACTCGAAACTTTAAATAGGTCGAGCGCGCCCACGCGGTCTGAAACAGCGACGTTAACGGCGCGGATGTTCGTTGATTTGTTGAGGGCGATGTTTTCCCGGAGCTTGGCAAACGTGGTGGGCGAGGCCTCAATCGCGACAACTTGTCCTTGCGGGCCGACCAGAGAGGAACCAAGCAAGCTATCGTAACCGACGTTCGCCCCAATATCAACAAATACGTCCCCCGGCTGGAGTATCCGACCGACAAGATGCGAAATTTCGGGCTCCCAAACTCCAAAGTGGAACACGTATAATTGTATCAAGTCGGAAAGGTTGCAATGCATTAGCGCGCCAAAGTAGGTTTTGCCGATATATTCTTGCCGAAAAAGCCGAAGGGCTCTATTGTAAGCGCGGAAAGGCATGCAATTGTTGAATTGCGGGAGCTTGCCGATCGCCCAGATGGCGGTTTTGTGAGCCCACCACAGCCTCGGCTGAAAAGTTATCGATTCAGTTGAGCGAGCGCCTACGTTCATTGCCATTTTCTCACGCGAATCCGATTGGTCTAATGTTTACTTTTGTAAGGATGTGTTGACTGGCGGAGGCCGCCTCACTCGCTTGGTCAGATTGCTGAGCAAAACGCGCGCTCGATTGATCTGCGCGAGAGTGAGTGAGCGCCAATCTTCGGAAAACAAATAGCCAAGAACGAAAGATACCGCTCCGATGAACGCCGCGATCGGGAAGGTTATGAGCGGGCTGGAGCCGAGGAAGCGAGCCATAATTAGGCTGGCCGCCAAAAGCGCGGCTGGGGGCAGCAAGAGAAGAAAATCTCCCCTTTTCATTCCGGAAAGCCAGAGCATCACCGATGCTTCCGCTGCGCATCGCACTGTCCAAGCGGCAGCCGCGCCGACAATCCCAAATGCGATCGTCATACTCCAGAAGATTGCGATACACGGCAGAGCTTCGACAATGGCCACTTTGCCGGTCAAATCGGCTCTCCCTTGGCTTTGCAGTAGAGTGAAAGCGACGAGGGAAAGCGCCGACGTCCATATGCCCGGGAAGAGCAATTGAGCCACAGGCGCCGCGGATGCCGCGAAGTCAGCGCCGATCCAATATCGGAAGAAGGTGTGAGAAAGGATCATCGCCGGAGCACAAATGGCGGCGAAGCCGAAGGCCATCATTGAGAGCGCGCGCGCTCCCAGCGCGTGAGCCGCATCGCGGGACAGACTGGACAAACGGGGAAACAAGGTGCGCCCAAACGCCGTCGGGATAGCGGCGCTCCTTTGGACAAGGCTCATGGGCACTGCGTAGTGAGCGACCGCCGCGACCCCCGCTACTGACCCGATGATAAACTGATCGGCGGAGGCGACGGCTGGATAGATCACCTGGGTGGCAAACATCCAGCCGCCATAGTTGAGCAATTTCCGCGCTTCCCCCCAGTCGATCGCACGAAGTGAGAACGGCCCTTCTAGGCGATAGACGAAAACGAGAACCACGATCGCGCCCAACGCCTGCGATGCTGCAGCTGTCGGGATCACAACTGTGAGCGAGGGACTGACGAAAATAGCCGCGACGACTGGCGCAACCTGGGCAAGAGTCATTGCGAAAATCTGGATGGAATTTACAAGCAGAAAGAGTTCGCGGCTCTCCAAAGCGCCCGCCCCCGCCGCCGAAATAAGCGTGAGCGGAAGAAGACAAGCGACCCAGGGAAGCGACCGGGACACCTCTGCGCTGATCTCGTCCGGCATAGAGATGAAATGTTTAAGCAAAAGTCCGCCGAATATATAGAGAACAAGACCACCGATCAGGCCCATCCCCAGGTTGAGGCCGAAGGTCGTCAGCAGCACGCGCGCACGGTGCGCCTGCGGCGCGTCACGCAGCTTCGCGAGCGCATTGGTGACGGCTCGCGACAGCCCGAGATCGAGAAATCCAAACAAGCCCAGCAGAACCCAAACGATTGACATCACGCCGAAGCGCGCATCACCGATGTGATGCAGATAAAGTGGAACGGTCACGAGCGCGACCACGATCCGCGTCATCGGAGAGAGGAGATTGACGATAAAATTTACCTTGATAGGTCTTGTCGACATTTTACCCTGCGACTCGAGATTCGCGGTGAGAACTCGCGATGCTAGACAAAACGCAAACTATAGTTCGACCCACTCGATGACCCTGGCCCCATGACGCGCGCGATTAACCGCTCTCGTCGGCTACTCGCCTTTTCACAGTTGTTGGCGCCTCTATGCCGATCAGGTCGGACGCAACCCGCACCGTGTGGTTCTTGGCCGCCCTCAAAGACGGGCGATTGTCCGCGGCGCAGGAAGTCTATGCCCCAAACCCGTAACCGTCAAACGCGCGCAAGCGGAAGCGTAGCCACGATGGAGCGCCGCGCTGACGCGAACCTTGCAAGGGAACTGCGCCTTTCAGGAGCGCCGGAGTCGGGTTCGCCGCCGCAGGCGGTTGGCATTCACTCAACCGCCAAAAATTCGCGCTTCTTACGGCGCGGCTAGCGGTGTGTCATGCTTGACAAGGTGGGCGGTGACATGGTTCGTCCCGCCTCAACCTGAGGCCACCGAAAAAAACGGAGCCACTGGACAATAATTTCGACGTTTTCATAGGTCAGGGACGTCCCTCGTGATAACTGTAGCCGCAGTCGTCGTAACGCGGAACCGTCCAGCGCTCCTCAAACGATGTCTTGTCGCGCTTGATTCGCAGACTTACCCTGCTAGTCAGCTTGTGGTCGTCGACAATGCTTCTGATGAGCCGACGCGGGACTTGCTCGCATTCGAGGCTGAGCGTCGCGACAGCTCGTTTCACTCAATTCGATTGGAAGAGAACACCGGCGGCGCCGGTGGCTTTCACGCCGGAATGCGCGCCTGCCTGTCCCTTCCCTGTACTCACATGTGGTTGATGGACGATGATTGCGAGCCAGATTCGCACGCCGTAGCGGAACTGGTCGCCGCGGCGGCTATTGTCGGCGAGGACGCCGTTCTCGGTGGCAACATCGTCGACCTCAATGGCGAGAGCGTCAATGTCCAATCGATCAGCCAGCGGCTCGGAACGAACTGCGTGCCACAGTATCCCCTTCATTTGGCGGACGGCCTCCTTGAAATGAGTGCGCTTACGTTTGTTTCATTCCTCGTTTCGGTCGACTTGGTGCGTAAGGTTGGGCTCCCTTTGAAAGAGTTTTTCATCTGGGGTGACGATACCGAGTATTCACGCCGGCTCGCTCGATTCACTAGGCTCTATCAAGTCGGGAAGAGCAAGACAAAGCACCTAAAGTCCGGGGATGCCTCGCAAAGCCTTTTTAAAGAACAAGACCGTAATAAAATACCGCAGTATCATTGGTTTTACCGGAATAGACTTTTTGTCAACTTGAAATATGATGGCTTCGTGTCAACTAATACATTGCAGTTCATCTTTAGATCGTTTAGAGATGTCTACTTATCGATTCGAAACCAGAAATTCGCGCTGATGAAGTGCCAGACAATTATATACGGTCTGTGCTCGGGAGTAGCGTTCGCGTTGTCGACGCCGAAGAAAGAGACGCTCGGTCGTTTGGACTGACATGAGCATCGGCGTCGCCTTGACCGCCTTGCGCTCCATTCAGTGGCTCTTCAAAGGCGGCGCAAAGAATACGGGAATCTCGGCGCCTTGGGCAATGCGTTCGAGCATCGCGTCGGCTGCGGCGAGCGCCTCGCCGATCGTCACATCCATATCCAGATAGCGATAGGAGCCTAGTCGGCCAACGAATGTCACGCCGCGAGCAGCCATCGCCCGATCGACGTATTCCTTCAACATTGATTCTTCATCGGTCTGCCGGATTGGATAGTAGGGAATGTCGTTAGGGCCGCAGAACCGGCTGAATTCGCGGTACAATATTGTGCCTTCAAATTGGTCCTTCTCCCACGGAGCGAAGTGCTTATGCTCCGTGATGCGGGTAAAGGGCGTAGCCTCGTCGCAGTAATTGATGACGGCGGCGCCCTGATAATCGCCTTTCGCCCTGAAGATCTCGAAGTCCAGGGTGCGGTAGCCTAGCCGGCCTGAGCCGTAGTCGAAATAGCGGTCGATCGGGCCGCTATAGACCACGTGGGCGAATGGCTCGCTCAAATCTTCGTATCGCGCGCCCAATCGCAACTCGAGGCGAGGGGTATCCAGGATGGCGGCGACCAATTCCGTGTAGCCGCGCTCCGGCATCGCCTGATGCGGGTGAGCGAAATAAGAATCGTCGTAGTTGAAACGAAGCGGCAGGCGTTTGAGGATCGAAGCGGGCAACCGGGCGGGATCCAGGCCCCATTGCTTGCGGGTATAGCCACGGAAGAAGGCCTCGTAGAGTTCAGGCCCAATCATGCTGAGGGCCTGCTCCTCGAAATTGGCCGGTTCGGGGATCTTCCGGGTCTTCGACGCGACAAAGGCGCCCGCCTCCTCAGGTCCCATGGCCTTGCGAAAGAATTGGTTGATGGTCAGAAGGTTGACCGGCAGCGAGTAGACCAATCCGCTGCTAACCGCCTGCACACGGTGCCGGTAAGGGCGCATGACGCCGAACTGTTGCACATAAGCCCAGACCCGCTCGTCGCCGGTGTGGAAGATGTGCGGACCGTAGACATGGGTCATGACGCCGGTCTCAGGATCGCGTTGCGAATGGCAATTGCCCGCCACATGCGGGCGTTCATCGACCACGAGGACATCGTGTCCCGCCTGCGCGAGAGCGCGGCCGATGACCGCGCCGCTGAATCCAGCGCCGACGATGCAATATCTCATGCCGTCCATGTCCGATTGTTGTTCTGAGGAGAGCTAAGCCACCCTAGCAGGCTGTCGCCAATGTGTCCCGTCTGTAGGCTGAGCTTGCCTCTCCGCGTCGCCGACAAGGGGGCGCCAAGCCATTGAAAAATTTGTTGCTGTCATCGAATCCACGCGGCTCGCATGACCAAGTCTCGACTCAATTCACAAAATGGCGGTAGAAGCCGGCACAGGGCTTGCGCTGGCCAGCTCCTGAAACAATGTTCTCGGCGGTCCGAAAGGCCTTCTGTCCGAGCAAATGGAATCTCCCACATATGAACCGCTTCCCATTTCACCTGAGCCTGCCGGCGCCCTTGATCGCGGCCATGCTCGCGCTTCTCGCACTAGGTGCGATCACGACGCCAGCGGAGGCGCAGGCCTCTCGCCGGATCGAGGCCTATTACCAACAGCTGATGCCGACGCTGCGCGCGGCCGGATCGCTCAGCGTACGGGAACGCGACCGTCGTTTCTCGCCCGCCATCACCTCTGCCTTCGACATTGGCACCATGGCGAGACTGGCGACAGGCCCCGCGTGGAGCAAGTTCTCAGGCGCCCAGCAGGCCGCGGTTCGCGACGCTTTCGCCCGGTTCCTCGTCGCCGAATACGCCCATCAGGTGAGCGATTATTCGGGCGAGAGCTTTGTCGTCGATCCGCAGACGAGCGCTGAAGCGCGCGGCGGCGGCGAAATCGTCAGGACCAAATTGCTCCAGCCCGGCGGCCGCACCGTCCAGATCAACTATCTCGTCCGCGGCGGCCGCATCATCGATGTCTATCTCAATGGCACGATCAGTGACCTTGCCACCCGTCGCGACGAATTCGCCTCGATCCTCGCGGGCGGCGGCGGCGCGGACGCTCTGGTCAAGACATTGCGTGAGCGGACGGAGAGCCTGCTCGCCGGCTAGTCTACCGGGCTGAACGACTTTCCCGCCTTGACGCCATCCGCGAACGTGCTGATCGTCTGCGGACTGAAGCGCGAGGCGGCGATCATGGGCGGCCCCGGGCGCACGACGCTCTGCGGCGATGCGTCAACTTTGCGGGCAAAACTGGCGGGGGCTCTCAGGCCGTCGCTCGTGGTCAGCTGGGGTTTATGCGGCGGCCTTGATCCGCGGCTCCGTCCCGGCGATCTCATTCTCGGCGCGGAAGTCGTCTCGGATCAGGGCGCCGTCAAAACTGACGAAGCCGTTACATCGTCGCTTGCGCGGCGCCTCGCCAGCACCGGAGCGCGTGTGGTTGTCGAACGTCTGGCGGCCTCCGACGCTCCGGTCCTCACCGCCGCCGCCAAGGCCGAACTGCGCCATGCGACCGGGGCGGCGGGGGTCGATATGGAAAGCCTGATCGCCGGCCAATATGCGCTCGAACAACGGACCCCATTCGCGATTGTGCGCGCGGTCGCCGACCCCGCCGAACGCGACTTGCCTCTGCTCGTGTTGAAGGCCGTGGATTCGGACGGGGGGATCGATGCTCTCGCCGTCATGGGAGAGCTGATCCGCTCTCCGCGCCAGTTCGCCGGACTGCGCGCCGCCGCGCGCGAGAGCAGCGCGGCGTTCGAGTCGCTAAAGCGCTGCCGGAGCCTTCTTCCTGGCCTTTTCCTCGGCCTCGGCGCGGCGAATGTCTGAGAGCTTCTGGGCGACATTCTTGTCAAACACGTACTGAGCCTCGCGCTGGCTGCCCAGTGGGATGTCCGGAGCCATCGGGCCCTCAGTCTTAATGCCCATGAGCGCGACGCGCGCGGCTTTCCATGGGCGAGTCACCGTATCGCGCACGGCTGTCGCCTCGAACCCGCTATGGACCATGCAGTCGGCGCATTTCTCATAATTGCCGGTGCCGTACGCGTCCCAATCCGTATCGTCCATCAGCTCCTTGAAGGTCTCGGTGTAACCTTCCCCGAGCAGATAGCAGGGCCTCTGCCAGCCGAAAACGGTGCGCGTCGGATTGCCCCAGGGCGTGCAATGATAGGTCTGGTTGCCGGCCAGGAAGTCGAGAAACATCGTCGACTGGTTGAAGGCCCATTTGCGGCCCTGATTGCCGCGCGCGAAAATGGACCGGAACAGCTGCTTGGTGGCGGACCGGTTGAGGAAATGCTTTTGGTCGGGGGCGCGCTCGTAAGCGTAACCCGGCGACACCGTGATGCCGTCGACGCCGAGATCAGTCACCGTATCGAAGAAGGCGGCGACACGCTTAGGATCCGCGTCGTTGAAGAAGGTGCAGTTGATGGTGACGCGGAAGCCCTTGGCCTTGGCGGTTTTCAGCGCCTTGACCGCGCGGTCGTAGACCCCAGGCTCGCAGACCGACTTGTCATGCATCTCCTGGTCGCCGTCGAGATGGATCGACCAGGTGAAATAGGGGCTCGGCTTGTATTGATCGATCTTCTTTTCGAGCAGCAGCGCATTGGTGCAGACGATCGCAAATTTCTTGCGCGCGATGACGCCCTCGACGATCTTCGCCAGATCTCTGTGCAGCAGCGGCTCCCCGCCCGCCATGACGACCACGGGGGCGCCGCACTCGTCGACCGAGGCCAGCGCATCTTCCACCGAGATCCGCTTATTGAGAATGGCGTCGGGATAGTCGATCTTGCCGCAGCCCGCGCAAGCGAGGTTGCAGCGGAACAACGGCTCCAGCATCAACACCAGCGGGTAGCGCTTGCGGCCGGCGAGGTGCTGCCGAACGATGTAGGCGCCTACTCTCGCAACTTGTCTGAACGGTATGCCCACGAGCGATCCTTACAAAGCCAACTTGATGAACGGGTCGGACCGGCTCAATCCATAAGCTCCGCGGGCAAGCGAAAGCTCACGGTCTCAGCCGGGCCGTCTAGGATCGACAGTTCCGACGGCGCAAGTGCGGACAAGGTCCGAACCACGTCCTCGACAACGATCTCAGGCGCCGAAGCGCCCGCCGTCACTCCGACCACTGCAGCGTCGCGCACCCATTCCGGCTCGATTTCGCTGCTGTCGGCGACAAGGTAGCTCGGAATCCCGACCTCGTCGCCAATCTCGCGCAACCGGTTAGAGTTGGAGCTGTTGCGGGCGCCCACGACGATGATGACGTCGGCGACTTGGCACAACTCACGCACGGCAGTCTGTCGGTTCTGTGTCGCGTAGCAGATGTCGCGAACATCAGGACCCACGACGTCGCTGAAGCGGCGATTTAACGCTGCGATGACGCCGCGCGTATCGTCGACGCTGAGCGTTGTCTGGGTGATGTAGGCGATCGGCGTCGCGATGTCGATCGGAAGCTTTTCCACGTCCTGCTCGTCTTCGACGAGGTGCACGTCGCCATCAATCTGCCCAAGCGTCCCTTCGACTTCAGGATGCCCGTCGTGGCCGATGAACACCAGGACACGGCCCTGAGCGATGTATCGTTGGCCTTGGTTGTGCACCTTGGTGACCAGCGGACACGTCGCGTCGATGGTCGGAAGCGCCCGCAACTTCGCTTCGTCTTCAACCTCTCGCGACACGCCATGCGCGCTGAAGATCGTCACGGCGCCCGCGGGCACGTCCTCCAACGTCTCGACGAAACGCGCGCCTTTCGCCTTAAGCGATTCGACGACATGGCGATTGTGCACGATCTCGTGGCGCACGTAGACCGGAGCGCCATGCTTGGCCAACGCCCGCTCGACAATATCGATCGCCCGAACAACGCCAGCGCAAAACCCGCGCGGCTGGGCAAGAATGATCTTCATTCCCCTGCCTTCTCGCCGAAACCTCGATGGGGCTCGCCTGATGACAAGCGTCCAAACCCGCGAGCCGATGACGCGTTCCGGAACGCCATCCATACGCGGCGAGCGGGGCCCGGACAAGAGACTTGGCTTAGCCCGTCTACCGCATCGCAGCATGTGGGAGCGCGCGCCGATTTGTCCAGCCGCTGCAGGCTTGAGGCGCCGAAGCGATCCCGCGGGACGGGAATGCAACTTGCGGGCGAGTTAGGCGCCAAGCAAACGAAAATAAATAAAAGCAAAACTGCTTTCTTTTGCTTTCTTTTACTTACGTTTATTTTTTCTAATCTGGACTTTTCAATGGGTTACGGCCGATTTAAACAAAAAAATTCTCCTCCATTCTCAACTCGCGTGACGGGTTGCATACGGAGTCTCAAACACGCGGCTCCTCACTTTCCGGTCCATGCCGCGGTCCCTCCGCCTCCGTCCGGGCGTCGGAAATTTTATAGCACGCAAGCTGTATTCTGTCAATCAGAAAGCCCGCTTTGGCCTTTATAGCGGTAGGTGTTTGGGTGAGCGAAGCCTCCGGCTGTCTCCTCAAGCCTCAGCAGCATTGGGGCCGCGCTTGACGCGGCCATCCACGCTGGGCGCCGGCAAAGCGCTCGTATCGCCTCGCAAGAATAGAATATTTTCAAATGATTACGCTCGATACCGGAGCCGCGACCGTCTTTTCGCCGCTCCGATCCGTGGCAAGCGCAGCAAGCTGCCGCCGCCTGTGACGGCGCCAGACTCGAGGTCGAGACGGCGCGGCATGGACGGCCGGGACGAGCCCGACTCCTCTTCGTCGATTCGACGATGACGGGCTTGCTAGACGCGATTTCCGCCGCGCCGCTCGCTGAGGAAATCGTGCACAATGAAGCTGTGGAGGGTCGATTTGACCCATCGGCCACATCGCGGAATGATTGTATTTGCGCCCAGTGAACGGCCGGAGTCGGCGGTCAAGTGGTCATCCGGATCGCGACGGTCGTCGTCTTCGGAATGAACAGACGTGGGCGCCCTAAGGGAACGTCAACTCCCGTCACCCCATCTCCGCCAAAAGCGCGCGGGCGTTGCGGACATCCCTCGTGGTCTCGCCGCCCTCGATCCGCGCGAGGATCGGCTCCAACAGTGCGCGGGGATCGTCGTTCGACCCCGTGTCGCGTCGCAGCCGGGCGAGATCGGTCGCGGCGCGCAATTCGAGCATGCGGGCCTCCTGGCTGCGGGCGATCTCGATCGCTTTGAGGAAACAAGCTTCCGCCCACGTCCGATCTGCCTCCGGCCGCTTGAGCGCGACCTGGCCTTGAACGCGGTGCAAGTCCGCAAGCCAGAACCGCTCGCCAGATCGATCGACGAAAGCGAAAGCTTCCTGCAGCGCCATTTCGGCCGCCGCCGCATCGCCGCTCGTCAGCGACGCCTCGGCGAGCCGAGACATGACGACGGAGTCAAAGATGCGGGTTCCGGACCGGTGCTCGGCGTCCATCGCGGCGCGCGAACGCCGCGATGTTTTCCCGCGTCGGTTCGCGCATCGCGCGCGCACAAGTATAGAACTTAGCGCCCAAAAGGCGAGAATTCTCCACCTTCCTTTCGGTAGCAGAGAGTGACGAGTTCGGCGCTATGGCGCTCGCACGCTTCAAAATTGCCTATTGCCAACTCCGGCCACACCCCAGCGAATAACTTACAAATCGCCAAAGTAGGGGCATGTCTGTGGGTTGCGAGCTCGGCCCACACCTGCTCTCTAACTCGCTCCGTCTGATCGTGGAGGCCAAGGAACATCAGAGCCCAAATCTTGTAGAAAAGCACGTCGAGGCCAGGATCGATGCCAAACCGATAGCTGAGAAGCTTTTGCCGGACGGGATCGCGGTATCTCTCAGCCCGTTGCACACTTTCGAGAGCCTCACGGTTCTGCCCTGTGGTGAGCTGCATCGCGCCAAGGATGCGGTAGCCGACGAGCCGGTAGGTCGTGTCGTCCTTTCGGTCGGCGACTTCCACGATCTCGCGCGCCAGGGCGAGTGCGGGCTCCATCCTCGCCGCGACGAGACTGGCCGAGCAAAGACCGTAGAGCACGGAGAAGCGCTGCAAATCCGTGCCGATCGCCGGCGTCGAGAAGCTGCTTTGCTGCAGTCAAGGCCGCGACCGTTTCCGGCGCGGTGTAAGCCCTTCAGTGGCACGAGCGCGTTGGTGCGGGCGACCAGCAGCGACAGCTCGAGAGATTGGCGGTCCGGCGCAGTCTGTCAGGCGCGGGATCAGCGCCAAGGCCGGCATCGACATAGCGGTCTGCCTCCGCGTATGGCCGAGCGAGAAAGAGCCAGTTCCGCCGCCTTGAGCCAGTAGCGCGCCGCCGGCTCGGCGAGACCCGCCTCTGTGTAATGATGGGCGATGATCGCCGGCGCGGATTCGATCTGGTCGGCGAACCGCTCCTCCAGCGCCCGCGCGATGTCGGCGTGGATGCGCTGGCGACGGCTGCGCAACAACGAAGCGTAAGCCGTGTCCTGCACCAGCGCATGCTTGAAGACATAGGTCGCCTCCGGCGGCGCGCCGCGTCCGTGGATCAGTTCGGCCGCCGTGAGTTGGCCGAGGGCGTCCTGCAACGCCGGTCCTTGGATCGGCGAGACCGCCTCCAGCAGGCGATAGGAGAATTCCCGTCCGATCGCCGCGCCGATCTGCGCGATCTCCTTGACCGGCGCGAGCCGATCGAGCCGCGCCATCAGCGAGTCCTGCAAGGTCGAGGGGATCGCGAGCGGAGTCAGCGCCGAGGCGAGAACATAGGCGCCGTTCTCCTCGCGCAGCAGGCCGGACTCGAGCACGGTCTTGGTCAGTTCCTCGACGAACAGCGGCACGCCGTCGGTCTTGGCGACGATCTGCTCTAGCACTTCCGCCGGCAGCGCCTTGCCGCCGGTGACGCGATCGACCATCGCCAGCGCCTGACGCCGTCCGAAGCGGTTGAGCGAAAGCGACGCAACGTGCGCGCGGCCGACCCAGGGCGCGACGAACTCGGGGCGGAATGTGATCACCAGCAGCGCGCGCAGGTTCGGGCAGCCGATCGACGAGCCGGCCGAACACGTCGAGCGACGTCGGGTCGATCCAATGCGCGTCCTCCAGCAGCGCCAGGACAGGGGCGTCTTTGGTCAGCCCCTCGAACAGCGCGATCAGCGCCGCGATCGTCCGCTCCTTCTGTTCGCTCGGGGCCATTTCGAGCGAGGGGTATCGCCCCTCGACGGGGATCGACAGCAGGGCGGCGAGGAAAGGCGCGATGTCCTTCGCGCTCCAATCCCGAACGCGCGATCATCGCCTCGAGCTTGTCGAGCCGCGCCGCCGCCGGCTCGCCGCTGACAAAGCCCGCCGCATGCCAGATTTGGCTCGTGATCGGATAGAAGGCGTCGTTGACGTGGTGCGGCGAGCATTGATAGCGCATCGTCACATGCGGCTCGTCGCCGATCCGCTCGCGCAGCGTCGCCAGAATGCGCGACTTGCCGATGCCGCCTCGCCCGACAGCAGCGCGACCTGGCCTTCGCCCTCGCTCGCGTCGCGCCAGCGGTCGAGGAGCAGCGCCACTTCATGCTCGCGCCCGACGAAGGGCGTCATGCCATGCGACCGCGACGCCTCGAAGCGGCTGACGTTCTCCGCCTCGCGCAAGACCGCCCAGGCGGGAACCGGCGCGTCGAAGCCTTTGAGCGTTTGAGGGCCGAGCGGCTTCAGCTCGAACGTCGCCGCCCAGCAGCCGCCGCGTCGACTCCGCGATCACGACGCTGCCCGGCTCGGCCGAGCGCCTGCAACCGCGCCGCCAGATTGGGCGTGTCGCCGACGACCGCCTGTTCCTGCGCCGAGCCCTGTCCGACGAGATCGCCGACCACGACGATGCCGGTCGCGATGCCGATGCGGACCTTCAGGCTCTCCTTCGCCGGCGTGTCGAGCTTCGCGACGACGGCGACGATGTCGAGACCGGCCCGGACCGCCCGCTCGGCGTCCTCCTCGTGGGCGCGCGGAAAGCCGAAATAGGCCAGCACCCCGTCGCCCATGAACTTGGCGACGAAGCCGTCGTAGCGCGCGACCGCGCCCGAACAGGCGTCCTGATAGGCCCGGATGACCTCGCGCATGTCCTCGGGATCGAGCCGCGCCGACATCGCGGTCGAGCCGACGAGATCGCAGAACATGACGGTGAGCTGGCGACGCTCGGCGGCGTCAGTCGCGAGCGGGATCGGCGTGTTAGCGGCTGGGAGGCGGTAGCGCGGGGCCTGCGAGTGCTGCGGCGGCCTTCAGCAGGCGCTTGCGGTGCCCTAGGGACACGCCGATCTTTTCGAGGTCGCCGTCCGTCAGGTCGCTCAGAACCTCGGCGTCGATGTCATTCTCGCGAAATAACGTTTCGTACTGCTCGAGACCGAGGCTCCGCAGCCAAACCCCGACATCCATGGCGCCTCGGCCCGGGCATTCGCTCATGTTGGTCGTGACCGACACGGCTAATAGACGTATTTAGAGCGCGACGCGGGTGTTAGACGTCAATTGGTATTTCTACCTATCTCGGCACAAAATGTTTGCCGGCTGCGCCCGAGCATAGTCAGGATCATAGTCCGGGGCGGCCATGACGCTGCTGAGGCCTTTCGCCCAGACCGCGCCTCGCCTGCTGTCCGTCACAAGTCTGGCTGGGCGCGGATCACGCGCGCGCGGGCGTCGCCGTGGCCGCCCATTTCCGGTTGAGCGCCAGGACGGCGGCGACAGTGGCGAGAGGAACCAGGGTCGCCCATGAGCCGATTACGGCGGCGGTCGTCGCCACCGCCCACAGGATCGAGACCAGGTGCTCCATCATGCCGACGAGTTTCGACTGTGAATGACGGCGAAGGACGAGGCCGCGACGCGACGGGGCTTGCCGCCAGAGGTTGACCAGCGCCGCCGAGGCGATCGCTCCGGTGCCGAACAGAAGCGCGCAAAACCCGGCCCAGGGGGAGGCGAAGGCCAATGCGGCAAGCGGAAGTGCGAGAATGAGCGCGATCGGCTGGCCTATTGCCGCGATCTTGGCGCGCTCGATGACCGCTCGCGGCAGGGGAGCGGTCATGAGAAAATCCGGCGCGTCCTCAGCCGAGAGCGCGATCCAGGAGAGCGCGCCAGCGAGTTGCGCGGCGATCACCACCAGGGCCGGCGTGAACGCCACCCCGACCGTGCCGGTCGGGCCGCCGCCGCGCCATAAGATTACGGCGAGCGGCGTCGTATAGGCGGCCTGTAGAAGAAGTTGCGACATCAGCCAGGGATCGCGCCAGACGACGCGCCGCTCCTTGATGCGCAAGGCCGCGCTGGCGCTCGCGCCAAAGCGCGATGCTCCCCTCGCTGAGACCCCCGCATGAGCCGGCGCGCCCACGGAGGCGATCGCCGCGCGCGCGAAGCGCTCGCCGAACAACACGCAAGCGAGCGCAAAGACCGCGGCGCCGAAAGCCGTCCAGACGAGAACCGCTTGCGGGTCGCCCGCCGCCGCGCGCACCGGCGCCCAGAGGAGACCCGCGGCGTTTGCAGGCGCCGCCAAGGTCGTGAGAATTGCCGTTCGCATTCCTTCGGGGAGCATGGCGACAACCTGGGCGCCGAGCACGGCGGACACGCCAACAGCCGTCGCCGCGATCTGGCCGAAGAGGCGCGCGCGGCGCGGGCCTGCCGCCAAGAACAGGCCCATCGCCAGAATGATCGCAAAGCCGGTTCCAGCGAGCCCCGCCGCAATCAAAGCGGGATAGAGCGCCAGCCAATGGGGATGGCCCCTGAGCGCCGCGACGTCGGCGACCGGCGCCAACATGAGCCCAACCGACGCGACGGCCCCGACCGAAATCGACAAAGCGCGGGCGGCAAGCAGAGCGTGAGCATCAACGGGTGAGGCGAGGATCAACTCGAGATCAGAGCGCCCAAACAGCGTGCGGGTGAAGTCCGCGATCGACTGGCCCATGATCCATGGAAGGACGAGCGCGGCGCCGCTCGCGAGAATCGCCGTCGTCCGCGCAACGCCATCGGGGCCGTCTTCAACGCCGATGAGCCAGCCGGCGACTGGGTAAGCTGCGATGTGGAGCGCCACGAACACGAGCGCGATCAGAGCCGCCAGTCTGCGGGGCGACAACGAGCCGAACATCGACGCGAGGCTGCGCGCGCTCAGGCGCAAATCGTGTGCGACGAAACGAGGAAAAGCGGCGAGCCGCCGAATCATGCGGCGCGTCCCGCCTGAGATGTCAGATCGAGGAACACCGTCTCCAATGTCGCGCCGCTTGCGCCGACGCTGGCCCGCAACTCGTCGAGCGTCCCCTCGGCGATCATGCGCCCATGCGCGATGACGCCGATACGGTCCGCGAGCCGCTCCGCGACCTCGAGAATATGCGTGGTCATGATGATCGTCGCACCCGCACGCACCCGATCTGTCAGAATATCCTTGACCAGCCGGGCGGCGGCGGCGTCGAGGCCGGTCAGCGGCTCATCGAGCATGAGGAGGCGCGGCTCATGGATGAGCGCCCCGGCGAGCGCCAGCTTCTGCCTCATGCCGCGCGAAAATCCCTCGCAGCGATCGCGCCGATGCGGCCACAGGCCAAGGCTTTCGAGCAGGTCTTCCGCCAGCCGCTTGGCGCGACGCGCCTCGACCGACCAAAGGCCGGCGACGAATTCGAGATACTCGAGCGGGTCGAGTTTGTCGTACAGCATTGGCTCGTCGGGCAGCCAGGCGACGATGCGCTTGGCCTCAATCGGCGAGCGGCGGGCGTCGATTCCGAAGATCTGGATGTCGCCGTCGTCGGCGGGCAGGAGGCCCGCGACCAAACGCAGCGTGGTCGTCTTTCCGGCGCCGTTCGGGCCGAGCAGGGCATAGAATTCGCCGGCGCCGATCGTGAGATCGAGGCGATCAACCGCCGGCCGGCCGAAGCTCTTGGTCAGGCGCCGCAGCACAAGGGCGGGCGCGTTGTCGGCAGGCATGGGAATTGTCTCGGCGCTGAACAATGCAACCGAGAGTAGAAGCCGACGCTTGATCGGGCCTTAAGAACGGCCCTTCGCTTTGGATAGATATATCGCGAGAGCGCTCCGCCCGCGGCGCCGAATCAGCGGCTGAGACGGGCTGACCGGCAGGCGATTCTGAATGCGGCGCCTCTAACTCGCGGCGTTCCGGCGAGACAGGCGCGAAAAAAACCGGAGGAAAGTCGCCTTTCCTCCGGCCAAGATTTTTGGAGTTCTAAGCCTACGTTGAGCTTAGAACTTGTAGTTCACGCCCGCGCGGAAGATCGACGCGTTGTAGCCAATCTTGCCGCTCACAACGGTGCCCGGGAAGAACGTCGCCACCGCGGTATTTCCGATGCTGTTGAAGGTGCTGCTGCCGAGATCGGCATACAGATATTCGCCCTTGATCGTGATGTTGTTGGTGACCGCGTATTCAACACCGCCGCCGATCGTCCAGCCGACGCGGGTGGTGCTGGGGCTGCCGGTCCAGAAAGCGCCAGTTGTCGAGTCAAAAGCGCTGAAGTTGGCGCTGCCGCCGCCGTAGGCGACACCGCCCGTGGCGTAGATCATCAGACGATTATCCGGCGTGACCACAAAGCCGACGCGGCCGCGCGTGGTCCCCAGCCAGCTCAGGCTCGCCTTGCCGTTGATGCTCAAGAAGTCGCCCGAGAGGAGCGCCGGAACGCCCGCGCCTAAAAAGGGAGTTCCGACGTTATTGAACGACTTGCTGACGGTCGTCCCATCGAAGTCGGTTTCGACGCCGAGCACGAAGGCGCCCGTCTGCCAATTGTAACCGGCCTGACCGCCGCCAATGAATCCAACGCTTTGCGATCCGAGACCGCCCGGGAACGCAGCATTGAGAAACCCGCCATCGATACCCGCATTCGGGTCGAAGAGCGTCGCGTTACGGCTGCCGCTGGGCCAGATGCCGCCGGCGTTCAGACCGATGTAGAACCCGGTCCAGGTGAACGGAGGCGGCACGAACACCGGCGCCGGCGCCTCTTTTCTGGTCGGAAGGTCGGCCGCCTGAGCCGCCACCGCTCCGACTGCGGTCAGCGCCGCAACCGCGACACCCTTAAGCCAGCAATTCATCATCTTGTTGTCTCCGTTTCTGACGCGACGCCGTACGCAACACGCGTCGCCCCGCCGCCATGAACAATGACCAGACTATAGGATTCCGATCCACATGAGTCTACCTGACTCTCGCGTTCGACAAGTGTTTGTGGTCCAATGTGGCAAAACGGCCACATCCTGGTAACGACTTGTTCATTTTCTCTCCACAACCAGGCTCGCCAGCAGCACCGCGATCACGCCGGTGAGGAAAATGCCGTCAAATGTCCCGGCGCCGCCGATCGAGGCCACGGGAGCGCCGAGGCTGCGCAGCCGGCCGAGATTGGTGAGATCGGCGCCAATCAGCACGCCAAGGCTGCCGCCAATATAGGCGATCGGCGCCGCGAATCGCCGCGACAGCACCAGCGCCGCGCCCGCCGCCAAGAGCGGCGGCGCGACCGTCGGCACCGATATGCCGACGCCCGGAATCGGCGTCGCCATCCGGTGGACCACAAAGGCGACGATCGCCGTCGCCACCGCCCCGGCCGCCCAAAGGTCGTAGCGCACGAGCAGGTAGAACGACAGCATGATCGGAATCACTGCGCCGCCCACGTTGATCGCGAGAATCGTGCCAGGCCAATCGACGGCGACCGGCGCCAGAAACGGGACGCCGAAGATCTCCACCACATCCCGCGAGACGACTCGCTGCCCCGGCAGCCGCGCCAGCGGCAGATTGATGTACGAGCCGAGCAGGGAGGCGAACAGCACCAGCGTCGCGACCCGGGGATCGAGGCCGAGCGCGGAATAAGCGCGGCCCAAGAGGCGGATCTGGATGAAAAACAGAAGGCCGAGCAGAATCGCGAAGAAGAGGGTCGCGACGCCGGCGCCGACGGGGAAGTAATGCATGTGGGGCATGGCGTCGGCGTCCGGGTTGCACGCCGGGCAGGCGGCCGGCGAATGCTTATACGCCAGCCAGCGCCGCGACGATCTTTTCCGCGTGAGGCTTGAGCGTCTCGGCGCTTTGGAACGGTCCGCCAGGCGGCTTTATCGCGACCCCAGCCCAGCACGGGAGCAAGTGAAAATGCAGATGGAAGACCTGCTGCCCGCTCGCCGGCTCGTTGAACTGCTGGAGCAAAAGCCCCTCCGCCTTCATGCCGGCCATGACCGCGCGCCCGACCTTCTGCACCGACGGCATGAAGCGCGCCAATTCTTCGGGGTCCATTTCAAACAGCGTGCGCGCGGGCGCTTTCGGGATGACCAGCGTATGTCCCTCAGCGCGCGGCATCACGTCCATGAAGGCCAGCGACACGTCGTCCTCGTAGACCTTGACGCACGGCGCTTCGCCGCGAAGGATCTTGGCGAAGATGTTGTCGGGATCATACTTCGGCGTCAAAGGATTCTCCCTGGCGTTCGGCCCCTGGCTCGCCGCCATCGCCACGGCGGAAGGGCGCGTATTCCTCATAATGGGCGATCGTCCGCTCGACCGCGACCCGCTCGTGTCCGAGGTAGTCGGTGATCGCTCGGGCAAGCCGCGCGTCGGCGAACTCGTGCGCTGAATAGGTGAGGGTCGGCCGATAGCCGCGGGCGAGCTTGTGCTCGCCCTGGGCGCCAGCCTCGATACGGCGCAATCCTCGCGAGAGCGCAAAGTCGATCGCCTGGTAGTAGCAGACCTCGAAATGCAGAAACGGCCGGAGCTCGATAGCGCCCCAGTTCCGGCCGTAGAGGGCGTCGTCGCCAATGAAATTGATCGCGCCCGCGATATACCGCCCGGCGCGGCGCGCCATCACCAGCAGCACGCGGTCGGCCATGGTTGAGCCGATCAGATCGAAGAAAGCGCGGGTGAGATAGGGGCGGCCCCATTTGCGCGAGCCCGTATGCATGTAGAACTTGAAGAAGGCGTCCCAGTGCTCGGGTCGAATCGCCGGGCCGGTCAGCGGTTCGATCGTGACCTCGCCGTCGAGAGCGTCGCGCCGCTCGCGTTTGATCGCCTTGCGCTTGCGTGAGGCCAACGCGGCGAGGAAGTCGTCGAAATTCGTGAAGCCGTCGCAGGAGAAATGGAACTGCTCGCCGTTGCGGATCAGAAACCCCGCTTTGGACAGCCGCTTGGCGTCCTCGACGGTCGGGAAGGTGACGTGAATCGACGACGTCTTGGTCTGTTTGCGCAATTGGCCGAGCGCCCCGATCAGCGCATCCCGCGCGCCCTCGGGCGCGTCGGCGGCGACGAGGAGCCGGCGCCCGGTCACCGGCGTGAACGGGACGGCCACCTGAAGCTTGGGATAATAGTCGCCGCCGGCGCGCTCATAGGCGTCGGCCCAGGCGTGGTCGAAGACGTACTCGCCCTGGCTGTGGCTCTTGAGATAGCAGGCCGCGGCGGCGACCATGCGCCCGCGCCCGTCTTCGACCGCCACATGCGCCGGCGTCCAGCCCGAGCGGCCGCCAACCGAGCCCGAGGCCTCGAGCGCGTTCAGGAAAGCGTGAGTGAGGAACGGATTGAACCGTTCGCCCTCGGCCTCTTCAAACGTACGGCCAGGCGGATTGGCGCAGGCGTCCCAAGCCGCCGTATCGATAGCGGCGATAGACGGGACGACGCGGGCGGTGAAGGCGGAGGACATGGGCGGGCAGGTGGTCCGATCTGACGGCATGGCCCATCCTAGCACGCACGGCGCCATTTTCGTGGTGAAGGGGCCAGAGGGCTCGCCTACGCTCGGATCGGCCCGAGCCGCTACCCACGTTCACCTAGGAACTTCAGGTCTCGCGACGCATTGTCGCGGGGAACCGCGACCGCGAAAAGCCTTGAGGGCCGTAGCGCGTCGGAGGGGCGAAACCTAATCAGCCTGACTGGTTTCGCCGTGAAGCAGCGATAATAGCAGCGGGCGACCGTCGGTGCACGTTCTGCAGGAGCCACTCTTGCAGCCCTAGTTCTGGGTTGTGGTTAAAGTCGCATGGGAAGCCGGAACCATTTGCCTCGCCCCACGTTTCGGTTCTTGGCTGGAGTAACGGATGCCACAATGCCAGGTCGAGTCGGCGCCGGAATCAGCGCCTGCGCGGATACTCGTGGTGGAGGACGAGGCTTTTATTCGTTTTGCTCTGGCCGAAGCGCTCCGGGAGCTTGGCGTATCAGTAGTGGAAGCCGCGACAGCGGATGAGGCTTGGCGCTATCTGACGGCCGGGGGATCGGTGGACTTGGTCTTCACGGATCATCTGATGCCGGGCTCGATGACCGGCGCTCAGCTCGCAGCCCGTATTAGGCGGGAATATCCGATCGTTGTCGTCATCATCACCTCCGGTTATTTCAATGATCGGGAATGGTCGGAACCCATTGTCGCAAAGCCCTACGACCTCGTCGAAACCGCGACCGCCCTAACTGAGCGGGTGCGTAACAGACGACAAAATGAGGGCGATCGATGACATCTTCTTCTCCTGTCGTTCTTCTTGTCGAAGGGGATATTACGGTTCGTCATCCTTTGGCTGAATATCTGCGCGAATGCGGCTTTACTGTTTTCGAGGCGTCGAACGGCGACGAAGCGAAGCGCGCATTGACGACGCCAAGTTTACAAATCGAGATTGTGCTGGCGGACATGGCGACCGAAGGAAGCGGCTTTGCGCTACGGCGCTGGATCAAAGAGCACAATCATCCCGCAGAAGTGATTCTGGCGGGGTCGATCGAAAAGGCCGTCGATCGCGCCGCAAGCATCTGCAAAGACGGTCCGGCGCTCGCGAAACCCTACGATCACCTTCTCGTGCTGGACCATATACGCCGGGCTCTCGCGCGACGTGACCGAGGCGACGTCGCATAAGCTTATGATGGGTTTTGGGCAGCTTATGATGCGTTTTGGGCATCGAAAAACGACATATCGAAGGCGACGCAGGCCGGATCGAACCGGTCCGGATCGGGGCGGGGCCGACTGTGTTGAGAGGGCCGGGTCGTGCGGCGAAGCGCTTAGCTGCCGCTCAACCCTTCTTCTTGATATCGACAATCACGCCTTCTTCTTGATATCGACAATCACGCCGAAATCGCCGGATTTCGTCCTTCCGTTCGAAACGTCAAAGCCTTCCACCGCCAAACCACGGCGCAACAGCTCGCGAATCGCGGCCGCACGGCTCGGCATGTGACGGCTGAATCGCCACTCGTCGAGAGCGGCCAGCTCGTCGGCCGTCAGCATGATCTGAAGACGCTCGCCGCGAAGCTCCGTCGACATCGATAGGCTCCTTTCCATCAGCCGGATTTCTCACATAGCGTCACTTACTCATACTTAGTCTTTTTTGTCAAGAGCGTAACATGAGTACATATAGAAAAAAGAGCGACTTGTAGATCTGACTTATACTGATGAAATACCTTGTTATGCTTAAGTATATCGGAAAATACTTCTTGTGTTAAGTCCAGTGATGCTCTAGCAAAGAAACGATGGATGAGCGTCATGTTATCACTGAACGAAGCGGCTAATTCCACACCCGAGGATCTCAAGGCTCACCTAGAAGAAGCCAATCATCGGATCGCAAATAGTCTGCAAATAATCAGCGCGCTGGTTCGCAGGCGAGCCAAGAGTGGCGACGTACCGGATCCCCAGACGTTTCTTCTAGAAATTGCCGATCGCATAGAAACGGTGGGAAAACTTCACCGGTTCCTTAGTAAGTCGACGACAGGCTCCGTTCAGCTACGCGCATATTTGGAAGAGGTTTGCACTCGCCTGAGAGACGCCGTGGCGTCCGCGGCGACAGCATTTTCATTTGACTGCCCGGCGGATTATCCTCTGCCAGCAAAAACAGCTCTGCCGCTGGCGCTCATCTCGGCCGAGCTTGTCTCCAATTCTTTGAAATATGCTCATCCGGCGGGTCTGCCGACCAAGATCACTCTGTCCTGTCGCCCTGACGAAAAAGGCCGCCTCACGGTCGTTTACGAGGATGATGGCGTGGGATTTCCTGAGGGGTTCGACATCAACGAGGCCGGTCATACGGGGATGAGCTTCATTCGTCTGCTCAGCAAGGGACTAGGCGGCGAGCATGAATGGCATAGCGATCCGCTAGGGATTCGCTTTGAAATCGTCCTCCCGATAAGCGCTTAGCGCCGTATCTACGAGGCTCCTTCGGCCCCGCGAACACCCATGACCTCGGCGCGCTTCACGCCGATTGCGCTGGCGAGGAGCCTGAGCCGCTCGCTCACCATTTCGCTCGATCCCAATTCCTCGCCATAGTTCCAGGTTCAAGTCTTGTGGGTCAGCTCAGCCCGATCGCATGCCAACTCGACCCGGGATTGGGGCTGACGGGCCCGCCGCCGGCTATCGTGTTTCCGTTCATCTCCCAGATCGAGGCTTGGCCGCTGCTCGTGTTTTGAAAAAGGATGTCCGAACCGCCGCCGCCGATTCCGATGGCGCGCCAACTCGGCCCCGGATTGGCGCTGACCGGCCCGCCGCCCACTAAGGTGTTCCCGTCCATCTCCCAGATCGAAACTTGGCCCGTGCCGGTGTTCTGGAAGAGTATGTCGGAAAAGCCGTCGTGGTTGAAGTCGCCGGTTCCGATCGCTTGCCAACTCGGCCCGGGATTGGGGCTGACAGGCCCGCCGCCAATAAGATTGTTCTCGTCCATTTCCCAGATCGAGACCTGCCCGGTGCTGGTGTTCCGCCACAGGATGTCGGAATCGCCGTCGCCGTTGAAATCGCCCGTTCCGATCGCTTTCCAGCTCGGCCCGGGATTGGGGCTCACGGGCCCGCCGCCGATCAAGCTGTTCCCGCTCATTTCCCAGATCGAGGCTTGGCCGGTGCTCGTGTTCCGCCACAGAATGTCGGAAAGGCCGTCGTGATTGAAATCGCCGGTTCCGATCGCTTGCCAGCTTGGGCCCGGATTGGGGCTCACCGGGCCGCCGCCGATCAGGGCGCTCCCGTTCATCTCCCAGATTGAGGCTTGCCCGGCGCCAGTGTTCTGCCACAGAATGTCGGAATGGCCGTCACCGTTGAAGTCGCCCGGTCCTATCGCTTTCCAGCTTAGCCCGGGATTGGGGCTCACGGCCCCGCCGTCGACCAAGGTGTTTCCGTTCATTTCCCAGATCGCGGCCTGGCCGGTGCCGGCGTTCTGCCACAGGAGGTTGGCGAAAGGGGGCAGATTGGCGCTCGTCAGAGTGATCGCGCTCGCGCCGCTCACCTGTCCCAGCGCGCCCAGTCCGTTGACGCCGCCCGTGCCCAGCACCGTGCGCCCCCGCAAATCCGGCAGGGCGAATGTCGTGACCCCGTTTCCGCCGTAAGTGGTGCCGAGCAGAGCGAACAAGGCCTGGTTCTGATTGATGGGAAGCAATTGGCCGTTGCAAAGCGCCCAGCCATTGGGATCGTTGATTGTCTCAGCGCAGGCGACGATCTGGCCGAGATATGGAGTCATTTGATCACTGCTATTTCCGGTCTCGCCCTCCGCAGGAAATATTCCTGACAATGCGATATAATAGTTCATCACGAGACCGGGCTGCTGGTTGACGATCGGCGCGTCGGAGCCCAGCGGCGAATTGGCGTTGGTCAGAGTCACATTGGCGCTGCCCACCTGCTCGCCCAGCGTAAAACCGTCGCCCGCGCCGACGATGTCGCGGCCCTGTAGGTCCGGCAGGGCGAAGGTCGTGACGCCGTCGCCGCCGTAGGTCCTGCCAATCAAGTTAAACAGCGCTTCGTATTGGCTGATTTGCAACAGTTGCCCGTCGCAGAACAGCTCATCCCCGGGGGCGAAGTTTCCGGCGAAAGCGGAGACGACCCCCAGCGAATTAAGAGTCAAATCACCGCTGGGAAAAACACCTTCGGTGTTTATGACATAGTTCAACCCCAGCGAAGGCTGCTGCGCGTCGATGGGTGCGCTGGTTCCGCCGAGGCTCGGCGGCAGTTGCGCCTTTGTCAGGTCGTAGCCGGTCTGCCCGATGGTTTGGCCGAGGTCGACCAAAGGAAGTCCCACGCCCTGGCCGGCGCCGATCGTTTGAACGCCGCCGAGGTTGGGAACTTCGAAATTGCTCGTGCCGTTGCCGCCAAAGGTCGTCCCGAGGATTGAGAACAGGGCCGTGTTATTCTGAATGGAGAAGATCTGCCCATTGGCGGGAGTGTTGAACAGAAAGGATGGGCCGGCAAAAATTCCGATCGAGCCGAGAAACGGCCCCGATCCGGAGCCGTCCCGGGGCGGGAAGACGCCGGTCGTATCCAGAAACTCGGTCAGGGTGAGCGCAGGTTGAAGAGTGGAGACGGGCGTTTGGGTCATCGCAAATCTTTCGGTTCGCCTGACGCTGGTGACGGCATGCGAGTTGACAGTCACATGTGGTGAAATCTAACCGAACCGACGTCGCCTGGAAGCGCACAATCGCAATGACCTGTCCCCAAAAATCCCTAAACAAAGAAGCGCGGTTCTGTCCTCTCACGGCATTGGCAGTCGCATCGCCGGCCATCTTCGTGCGACGTTTGACGTTCCCCGTTGTTTTATTTGGTTTTACGTGGTTTTGGCTTTTGAGCGAGGCGGCGTTGCGCGCGCGCCGGTCGCAAGATTGTCCTGACGAGGCGAAAATGGACGAGCGTGGCGATTCTCGATGGGCCGCCCGCAATGGCGCGAAGGCCGCCATACGCAAGCGGATATGGAGCGGGCTGGCCGAGGCTCAAGTCAACGTCGGCCCTGTTTTCGACCGCATCCCGAATTTCGTCGGCGCGGATCTCGCCGCGAAACGGCTCAGCGAGCTTGACGAATGGCGGCGCGCTCGCGTCGTCAAGTGCAACCCCGATCCGCCGCAAATCCCGGTCCGCCTGCGCGCGCTTTACGACGGCAAGCTCTTGTTCTCGCCGGTTCCCTATCTGAGCAAAGGCTTTCCGTATCTGCGTATCGATCCCGACAAGCTCTCGGCGAAGGGCGTGGATTTCGAGACCGCCGCCACTGCGCAAGGGTTCATGGAGCATGGGGAGCCGATCGGGTTTGAGGACATGCCCAAACTCGATTTCTGTGTCGTAGGCTGCGTCGCGGTCACGCGATCGGGCGGACGCACGGGAAAGGGCGCCGGATTTGCGGATCTCGAACAGGGCGTGTTTCGCGAACTCGGGCTCGTCAGTTCCTCGACGCCGCTTGCGACAACGGTCCATTCCTCACAGGTGGTCGCCAATTCTGAGGTGGTCATGGAGAGCCACGACTCGGCCTTGCATTTCATCGCGACGGAACTCGAGCTGATCGCGACTGAGACACAGCACCCGCAACCGAACGGAGTGGACTGGGACAAAGTTCGTCCCGATCAGTTCGCAGACATCCCATTTTTGAGCGCGCTGCGGGACACGATCGAGCGCAGGAAGGGGCCGCGTTGACGCTTCCCATTATCGATCTCGGATCATCGGCCGAAGGAGGCGGAGGTTCGCTGACAAGGATCGCCGCAGAGGTTGGCGCGGCGTGCCGCGACGTGGGCTTCTTCTACGTCGTCAACCACGGGGTCGACCCAGAGCTGATCGCGAAAACCTTCGCGCAGTCGCACAAGTTCTTCGCGCTGCCCGTCGCCGACAAGCGGAAGCTCGCAATCGAGACAATTGGCGGCAACCGAGGCTATTCCGGGCTCCTTCACGAGGCGCTCGACCCGGGCCGGGGACCGGACATGAAGGAGGCCTTCAACGCCGGTCTCAACCTCGCCGCGGACGATCCCGAATTGCTGGCGGGCAAGCCCTTCCGCTCGCTCAACGCATGGCCCGCCGTGGCGGGCTTCCGCGAGACGCTGCTCGCTTACTACGACGCTTGCGCGGCGCTTGGCGCACGATTGCATCGCGCCTTCGCGCAGGATCTTGGCCTGAGAACCGACTTCTTCGACGCCAAATTCGATCGCCCGATGGCGCCGCTGCGGCTCCTGCACTATCCGGCGCCGTCCCGCGGCTCCGACCCGCCGACGGGCGCGGGGACGCACACCGATTACGGCAACCTGACGCTGCTCGCGACCGACGATGTCGGCGGGCTCGAGGTTCGCACGCGCGCCGGCCAATGGATCGAAGCGCCGGTCGTCCCCGGCGCCTTCATCGTCAATATCGGCGATTGCCTGATGCGCTGGACCAACGACGTCTACGTTTCAACCCCGCATCGCGTCGTCAATCGGAGCGCGAGGGAGCGGTATTCGATCGCCTTTTTCTACGACCCGAATCCGGACGCGATGGTCGAAACAATCCCGAGCTGCGTACGGGAAGGAGAGGCGACGCGCTATCCGCCGATCTTGGCCGCCGACTATCTGAAGATGCGTCTAGACGCGAGCAAACCGGCGGAGGCCGATCGGGCCGGCGTTTGACGCTTCTGCCCGCCGCCGACTTGGCGAAGCGGCGCGAGGGCAGGGGTTTTAGCCAAAACAACATAAATGTTTAGTATAACTAGCGTGACACGATCGTAAATGGCGCCCCAACCCTTTGAAATCGCACGAAACAAACTCCGAAATGGCGTCCGCGTGGCCGAGGCATGGAAGGACCAGCCTCGGGCCCGGCGGCGGCCAATTCCCTTCGCCGATCACCTTCAAAAGTCGGGCGTCTGCCCATAATAGGCGCCGGGCCCATGCTTGCGCTTGAAGTGCTTGTTCAGGAGTTCCTCCTCGATCGGCTGAAGGTCCGGCTTGAGCTGAAGCGACATCAGCGCCATTTGCGCGATGCACTCGAGAGCGACCGCGGCCTCGACCGCCTTGGCCGCGCTGGGCCCCCAGGTGAACGGCGCATGCCGGTTGACGAGAACCCCCGGACAATCGGCTGGATCGCGGTTCCGCATTGTTTCGACGATGACATTGCCGGTCTCCCATTCGTAGTCCGTGGCGATCTCGTTCGCCGTCATCTTGCGGGTGACCGGCGCCTCGCCGTTGAAATAGTCGGCATGGGTCGTGCCGAATATTGGGATCGGCCGGCCGGCCTGCGCGAACGCGGTGGCATGCGATGAGTGGGTGTGGACGACGCCGCCGATGTTCGGGAAGGCAAGGAACAGTCTGCGATGGGTCGGCGTGTCCGAGGACGGGTTGAGCCGGCCCTCGATCGTCCGCCCCTCGAGGTCGATGACCACCATGTCCTCCGGAGTGAGCGCCGCATAGTCGACCCCGCTCGGCTTGATCGCGAATGCGGCCCGCGCCCGATCGATCGCGCTCGCATTGCCGAAGGTGAGATTGATGAGGCCGTGCCGCGGCAAGGCGACATTGGCCTCGTAGGCTTCGCGCTTGAGTTCCTTGAACATCGCCTCGTTCCGGCTCAGGCGCGGAACCCTTGCGCAAGGTAGTAGTAGACGTCGTTGTTGCGCAGGTCCTGCTTGAAGTTCGTGAGATTGGTTTCGGGCCCGATCGCCGCCATCTCGATTCCGGCGATCGTGGCGAAGTCCTCGAGCATCTCACGAGTCACGCTGTAGCTATAGCCTGTGTGATGCGCGCCGCCGGCCAGAATCCAGGCGGCGCACGCCGTCTTGAAGTCAGGCTTGCATTGCCACACCGCGCGGGCGACCGGCAATTTCGGCAGAGCAGGGTGGTCCACCGCGGTCACCTCGTTGACCAGCAGGCGGAACCGGGAGCCAAGGTCAATGAGGCTCGCGTTGAGCGCCGGACCCGTCGCCGCGTCGAACACCAGGCGGACCGGATCCTCCCTGCCGCCGATCGAAAGGGGATGAATCTCGAGCCTGGGCTTGTCCGCCGCGATGGTTGGGCAGATCTCGAGCATATGCGAGCCGAGAACCTGATGCCCGCCCGGCGCGAGATGATAGGTATAGTCCTCCATGAACGAAGTTCCGCCCGGAAGCCCCTCGCCCATGACCTTCATCGCGCGCACCAGGGCGGCGGTCTTCCAGTCGCCCTCGCCTGCGAAGCCGTAGCCCTCGGCCATCAGCCGCTGCGGCGCGAGGCCAGGGAGTTGCTTGAGCCCATGCAGGTCTTCGAACGTGGTCGTGAAGCCCTTGAAGCCGCCGGCTTCCAGAAAGGCGCGAAGGCCTAATTCCTGCCGCGCGCCATAGAGCAGCAATTCGCGCCGAGCGCCGGTGTCGCGCAGTTCGGGCGCGACCGCGTAGCGCTTCTCATATTCGCTCGCCAGCGCCTTGACCTTGGTGTCCGACACCGCGTTCACCTGGGCCACGAGATCGCCGACGCCGTAGCCGTTGGTTGCGAACCCGAACTTCATTTCCGTCGCCACCTTGTCGCCCTCGGTGACCGCGACCTGCCGCATGTTGTCGCCGAAACGGCAGAATTTCGCCCCCTGCCAATCAGCCCATGCGCGCGCCGCGCGCATCCACGCGCCGAGGCGGTCCTGAACTTCCGGATCGGACCAATGGCCGACGACGACCTTGCGCGCGAGACGCATGCGGGTGTGGATGAAGCCCGCCTCCCGGTCGCCGTGCGCGGACTGGTTGAGGTTCATGAAGTCCATGTCGATCGTGTCCCACGGGAGGTCACGACTGAACTGGGTATGGAGATGCACGAACGGCTTTTGAAGCGCATTCAGCCCGCGCACCCACATCTTCGACGGCGAGAACGTGTGCATCCAGAGGATGAGGCCGGCGCAGTTCGGATCGGAGTTCGCGTCGAGGCAAAGCTTGGCGATCTCGTCCGGCGTCGTCAGCAAGGCTTTGAATTCGACCTTGAGCGGGAGCTTGGGCGAGTCCGCAAGCGCGTTCGCGATTTCCTGCGCGTGCGCCGCGACCTGCTGCAGCGGCACCGGGCCGTAGAGATGCTGAGAGCCGCAAACGAGCCAGAACTCAGGAGTGGCGAGATTGATCATGGTCGCCTCCGTTTCATGCGCGCTGCGCATATTTGATATCGAGCAAGCTCTTCATGACATGCGACAGATCGGCGGACTTCGTCAGTCCCCCGAAGCTGTCATGCAGCTCGCGATAGAGCGCGTAAAGCTGGTCGTAGACCGCGCGATTCTCGGCGATCGGCTCGAACAACTCTGGCTTGAGCGACGTCATCGCCGTCTCCGCGCCGGCAAAGTCAGGATGTGCGCCCGCCAAGACCGAGGCGGCGATCGCCGAGCCGAGAGCGCAGGTCTGACTGGAGCCCGCGACCTCCATCACGCAGCCCGTGACATCGGCGTAAATCTGCATGAGCAGCGGATTTTTATCAGCAATGCCGCCGGTGCACACCACGTGGTCCGTGCGCACCCCGTATTGCCGAAGGCGCTCGATGATGGCGCGCGCGCCAAATGCGGTCGCCTCGATCAAGGCGCGATAGATATCCGCCCGCGTCGTATATAGGTCCTGACCGAGAATGAGACCGGTGAGGCGCTGATCGACGAGGATGGTTCGATTGCCGTTGTTCCAGTCGAGCGCCAGAAGACCGGATTCTCCAGGGCGCTGTTTCCCCGCTTCGGCGGTCAGCTGAGCATGCAGCGGGGCGTCGCCGCCCAAGACGACCTCGACCCACCATCTGAAGATGTCGCCAACGGCCGATTGGCCGGCTTCGATGCCGAAGAAGCCGGGCAGAATGGCGCCTTTGACGATCCCGCAAATGCCCGGAATGTCGGCCACCGGCCTCTCAGCCGAAACCACCGCGCAGTCGCAGGTCGAGGTGCCGATCACCTTGACCAGCGTCCCCTCGCGCACGCCGCAACCGATCGCGCCATAGTGAACGTCGAATTCTCCGATGGCGATCGGAATGCCTGTTTCAAGCCCCAGCTTCGTCGCCCAGTCGGAGCTAAGCGATCCGGCCGGCTCGCTCGCGTCGTAAGCCTTTTCGTACAGCCGGTCTCGAAGTGCGGCGAGCCGCGGGTCGAGCACCGTGAGGAACTCCTTGTCCGGCAGGCCGGCCCAATCGTCGGAATAGAGCGCCTTGTGGCCGGCGGCGCAAACTCCCCGTTTGACCAATCGCGGATCGGCGACGCCGGCGAGCACCGACGGCGCCCAGTCGGCGAGTTCAACCCAGGAGAACGCGGCGCTGAACGTCTCCGGAGCGACATTCAGGCAATGCCAGAGCTTGGCCCAAAACCATTCCGAGGAATAGACCCCGCCGCACTTGGCGATGTATTGAGGCCGCAGCTTGGCTGAGAGTTCAGTGATCCTGGCCGCCTCACGCCAAGCGGTGTGATCCTTCCACAGCCAGCACTGCGCGTTGAGATCGCCCTTCCACCTGGCGCTCAACCCCAGCGGCTGGTTCTTGTCGTCAACGGGAATGGGGCTTGACCCGGTCGTGTCGACGCCGATCCCGATCACTTTCGACCGGTCGAAATCCGGTCTGCGCCCGGCCTCGGCCAGCGCGCGGGTGATGCTTTCCTCGAGGCCGAACAGATAGTCGCCCGGATGCTGCCGCGCCAACAGGCCATCCTTCGGATCGAGCAGAACACCCTGCGCGCCCGAAGGGTAATCGACCACCCGACTGCCGTATTCCGCTCCGTCCGAACAGCGGACGACAAGCGCCCGCACCGAGTTGGTTCCGAAATCGACGCCTAGGGTGAACATGAGCGCTCCGGGGCTCGATAGCGGACAGGCGCGCCGGTCAACGGCGGCCGCGCGCGCAAACGCATCGAAATGGCCAATGGCCGGCGGCCAATCGCGCTACTCTTTGCTCTTCTGATAGACGTCGACGTAGACCGCCGCGAGCAGCACCAGGCCCTTCACGACCTGTTGCCAGAAGATGCCGATGCCGAGAATCGACATGCCGTTGTTCATCACTCCCATGAAAAACGCGCCGATGACGACACCCATCACCTTTCCAACTCCGCCCGAGGCGGAGACGCCGCCGATGAAGCACGCGGCGATCACGTCGAGTTCAAAGGAATTGCCCGCGCTTGGCGTCGCCGAATTGAGGCGCGCGGCGACAATCAAGCCCGCAAGTCCGGCAAGGACGCCCATGTTGACGAAAGTCAGCAAGGTCAGTCGCTCGGTGCGGACGCCCGAAAGCTGCGCCGCCAGCCGGTTCCCACCCATCGCGTAGATGCGGCGTCCAATGGTCATGCGGGTGGTGATGAACGTATAAAGGAAGATCAGCACCCCCATGATGATGAGGACGTTGGGCAAGCCCTTGTTCGACGCGAGCAGATAGCTGAACCCGACGGTCAGAATCGCGAAAATGGCGTTCTTGCCGATGAACAGCGCGAACGGCTCCGTCTCCATCGCCTGCGCGTTGTCGCGCATCCACCGGCGCGTGCTCGTGTAGATCAGCAAGATGGCCCCAACCACCCCGACAAGCATCGACAGCCAGAAGAACTGCGGTTGTCCCGGCGGCGCCTTGAGGAACCCGAAGTCGCTGAAGTCCGGGATGAAGCCGGCGCTGATCGACTGGAACCCCTTGGCGAACGGTCCGACGAACTGGCCCTGCAGCATGTTCCCAGTGAGCCCGCGGAAGATCAGCATGCCGGCGAGCGTTACGATGAACGCCGGGATCTTGCTGTAAGCAATGAAATAACCCTGGCTCGCGCCAATGAGGCCTCCCAGGATCAGCGACAGCACGATGACCAGTTGCCAGGGAAGCTTGACGTCGATGTCGACCCAGGGAACATGAAATCCGACCATCAGGATCGCCGCGCAGCCGCCGACGAATCCAACGATGGAGCCGACCGAGAGATCGATGTTGCCCCCGACGATCACCAGCAGCATGCCGAGCGCCATGATGACGATGTAGCTGTTCTGGAGGATGAGGTTGGTCACATTGACGCCGCGGAAGAGCACGCCGCCGGTGACGACCTCGAAGAAGGCCATGATGAGAAGCAGGGAAACAAGCAGCCCGTAGTCGCGAAGATTGCTCTTCCAGAAGCTCGCGTCCCCGGCAGACGGCTCAGCGGCGGGCGCCCCGGTGATGATCGTTTCCGTGCTCATGCCGCCGCAACCCCATATTGCTTCATGATCGAGGCCATGATCATCTCCTGGGTCGCGCCCTTCGCCGGCATTTCGTCGACGAACTTGCCCTCGTTCATTACGTAAATGCGGTCGCAGATGCCCAGCAACTCGGGCATTTCCGATGAAATGACGATGACGCCCTTTCCTGCCGCCGCCAGATCGTTGATGATCGTGTAGATCTCATATTTAGCCCCGACGTCGATGCCGCGCGTCGGCTCATCCAGGATGAGCACCTTCGGCTGCGCGAACAGCCATTTGCTCAAGACGACCTTCTGCTGATTGCCGCCCGAGAGATTGAGCGTCTTTTGAAAGATCCCCGAGGAGCGTATCTTGAGCAGGCTCCGATATTGTTGCGCGATCCGGTTTTCCCCGTGCTTGTCGATCACTCCACGCCAGGCGATGCCTGGCAGATTGGCGAGCGTGACGTTGTTCTTGATGTCCTCGCTCAGGACCAATCCGAGGCTCTTGCGGTCCTCGGTCACGTAGGCGATGCCGTTGGCGACGGCCTTCTGCACCGTCGAGACGTCGATCTCCTTGCCCTCCATGAGGGCTCGGCCAGTGACGTTTCGTCCGTATGCGCGTCCAAAAATGCTCATGGCGAGCTCGGTGCGCCCGGCGCCCATCAATCCGGCGATGCCGACAACCTCGCCCCGGTTGACATGCAGGTCGACGCCCTTGATCACTTCGCGTCCGGCGTGGAGCGGGTGTTCGACGCGCCAGTTCTCGACCGCGAACAGGCGCTCGGCAATCTTGGGGACGCGCAGCGGGTAACGATCCGACATCTCTCGCCCGACCATGCTCTTGATGATGCGGCTTTCGCTGATCTTCTCGCGACGGCAGTCGATGGTCTCGACCGTTGCGCCGTCGCGGAGCACTGTGATTTGGTCGGCGACCTTGGCCAGCTCGTTGAGCTTGTGCGAAATGATGATCGAAGTGATGCCCTGAGCCCTGAACTCGACGAGCAAACGCAGCAAAGCGTCGCTGTCGGTTTCGTTGAGGCTAGCGGTCGGCTCATCGAGGATCAGCAGCTTCACCTTTTTGGCGAGCGCCTTGGCGATCTCGACAAGCTGCTGCTTGCCGATTCCCAGATTGGTGATGAGCGCATTCGGCAATTCCTTGAGCCCCACCTTGCTCAGGAGCTCCCGCGTCCGGTTGAAGGCCACGCTCCAATCGATCACGCCCATTTTGGCTGGTTCGTTGCCGAGGAAGATATTCTCGGCGATCGACAGGAGCGGCACGAGCGCCAATTCCTGGTGGATGATTATGATGCCAAGATGCTCGCTCTCGGCGATGCGCGAAAAGCGGCGTTCCTGCCCCTGAAAGACGATCTGCCCTTCATAAGAACCGTAAGGGTAAACGCCGCTCAGCACCTTCATCAAGGTCGACTTGCCGGCGCCGTTCTCACCGCAGATCGCGTGGATCTCGCCTTCGCGGACCGAAAGATTGACATCGCGCAGCGCGATGACTCCGGGAAAGGTCTTTGTGATCCCCCTCATTTCCAGAATGCGACTCATGACTCAAGGCTCGTCGGTTGCGGCAGGCGATTGGCCTGCCAGACCTTGCAATGTGAATGCCTCCGCCGGCAACGAACAAGGGGCTTCAGCGCGCGAAAGGATCGGCGCGAAGACCCCCATTCGTCAGCGTGCCGGATTACTTGAGCTGGTCAGCCTTGTAATAGCCAGTGTCGACCAGCGCCTTCTGCCAGTTGGTGGCGTCGACCGTGACCGGGGTCAGCAGATAGGACGGCACGATCTTGACCTTATTGTTGTAAGTCTTTGTATCGTTGATCTCGGGCTTGCCCCCGGCAACCACCGCGTCAACCATGTTAGCGGCCACTTTGGCGAGATCGCGGGTGTCTTTGAAGATCGTCGAGTACTGCTCGTGGTTGATGATAGACTTGACCGACGGGATTTCGGCGTCTTGCCCGGAGATGATCGGCATCGGCTGATCCGCCGTGCCATAGCCAACGCCCTTCAGCGCGGAGATGATGCCGATGCTGAGGCCGTCATAGGGCGACAAAACGGCGTCCACGCGCTTCTGGGTGTAGTAGGCGCTGAGGAGGTTGTCCATGCGAGCCTGAGCGACCTCCGCCTTCCAGCGAAGAGTTCCGACCTTGTCCATGCCCATCTGTTTCGACTGAACGACGAGCTTGCCGCTGTCGATGTAAGGCTGCAGCACCGACATCGCGCCATTATAAAAATAGAACGCATTCGTGTCGTCTGGCGACCCGCCGAACAATTCGATGTTGAACGGACCATTCTTGCCCGCGTCGAGGCCGAGGCCATGGACGATGCTGGTGGCCTGGAGCACGCCGACCTTGAAATTGTCGAAGGTCGCGTAATAGTCGACATTGGGCGAGCCAACGATGAGACGGTCATAGGAGATGACCTTGATGCCAGCGTCGGCGGCTTTCTGCAGCGCGTTCGACAGGGTCGTGCCGTCAATGGCCGCGATCACCAGGACTTTATCGCCCTTGGTGATCATGTTCTCAACCTGCGCGAGTTGATTGGGAATATCGTCATCGGCGTATTGCAGATCGGTCTTGTAGCCCTTGGACTGGAGAACCTTGACCATATTGTCGCCGTCAGCGATCCAGCGAGCAGAAGTCTTGGTGGGCATGGCGATGCCGATCGTTCCCTTGTCCTGCGCGTACGCGCCGCTTCCGGCAGTCAGGAGCCCGACTGCGAGTGCGGCGGCCAGAGTTTTCAAATTCACTTGTCTTCCTCCCTTTGGAAACGCCACGCGAAAGGCCTGGCGTCGCGAGCACTATACCATCGATTGTTGGAGCTTTCCGAGTCCCGCGCGAGCCAACCTCCCATGCCGAAACACAGGGTCGGCGCTAAGATAACCGCATCCTCTCCGGCCCAACCCGGAGGACGATATTAGACGGCGAGATAGACGATTGGTGCCGCAAGAGAGATTCGAACTCCCGACCCCATCATTACGAATGACGTGCTCTACCAGCTGAGCTATTGCGGCCCCGTCGAGCGACGCCGCGCCGGCGGCGCCGCTCCAACGGCGCTGCTGTCTATGCCAGTTTTCCCCGTCTTGGCAATATGCTGAAGGGCGGCGGCAAACCGTCGTTCGGCTAGGAACGCGCCGCGATCTCGCCTAGAAGCTCCGCTCGGCCGCCCTGGGGATGGCCAAGGGAAACGAGATTAGAAGGAGCGGCCCACATGGCGGGACGATTGACGGGCAAGGTGGCGTTACTGACCGCGGCGGCGGCGGGCATCGGCCGCGCGACGGCCGAGGCCTTCGCCCGCGAGGGCGCGCGGGTCGTCGCGACCGACATCGACGTCGCCGGGCTCGCCGGCCTCGACGCCGACAAGCGCAAGCTCGACGTCCGCTCGAGCGAGGCGGTCGATGCGCTGGCGCGCGAGATCGGGCCGGTCGATGTCCTCTTCAACTGCGCCGGCTTCGTCCATCACGGAACGGTCCTCACCACTTCGGACGCCGACTGGGATTTCTCGTTCGATCTCAACGTCAAGTCGATGCACCGCGCCATCCGCGCCTTTCTGCCTGGCATGCTGGAGAAGGGGAGGGGTTCGATCGTCAACATCGCGTCGGGCGCCTCGTCGGTGCGCGGAATCCCCAACCGCTATGTCTACGGCGCCTCGAAGGCCGCGGTGATCGGCCTCACCAAGTCGGTGGCGGCCGACTTCATCCGCAAGAGCGTGCGGTGCAACGCCATCTGCCCGGGCACGATCGAGAGCCCATCGCTCGACGGGCGGATCGCGGCGTTGAGCGTCTCGAGCGGCGAGCCGATCGAAAAAGTGCGCCAGGCGTTCATCGACCGCCAGCCGATGGGCCGGCTCGGCAAGCCGGAGGAAATCGCCGCGATCGCCGTCTACCTCGCCTCGGACGAGAGCGCCTTCGCCACTGGCCAAGCCTATCTTGTCGACGGCGGGTTTGCAATGTAAGGTTGTATTCCCTCTCCAATAAACGCGAGTAAACGCTAGTAAGCGCGCATAAACGCTGGTAAAAGTGCTAGCGTTTACTAGTCTCTTATGTTCGCGGTCAAGCGAGAAAGCGCGGTTGAGCGCCGGCTGGGGCGAGACAGCCGTGGGCAAAAGGAGGCATGGCTGCGCAAGGCTGGGAGTGGAGCGAGAGACGACGGTTGATCAAACTCTTATCCGCGGGTTGGTTACCGCCTTCCGTGTCTTCGTCTCGGGGCTTTCCTCGGTCTAGAGGACGGGCGTCGGGCGCGAACCCGGCCACATAACTAGGGACGGGAGTTCCCCACCTTTCGTGCTCCACCCCCGGCTCTGCGCAGCGGCGGGAAAAAGAGCGTCGCCCTTACGCTGGCGCGACCTCGCGTCCGATGGCCCATAGGAACGCGGCCATCTCTCGAGCGATCGCGGCCACGACGACAGGCAGCTTCTTCCCTGTAGCGCTGAGGCGACGATAACGAGCGCACAGACGGACCTGGGCCTTCCAGGCGATGTCGCGCACGGGCTTCGGCAGCCCCTCTAGCCGCGCTCTCAAGGTCTCGCTGACTCTCGCGGGATAGCGGTATGTCCAGGCCGCCTCGATGAGCGCCCGCCGCGCCCGCCGGTTGCCCGCTAAGGTGAGGCCCTTCCGTCGGATCGTATCGCCGGTCGAGCGTTCCGCTGGGACAAGACCGAGGAAGGCCATGAGCTGTCTTGGCGTATCGAACCGGCGCACGTCGCCGATCTCGGCGGCAAAAGTCACAGATACGAGAAACGAGGCGCCACGCATCCCCTGGTAGGCTTCCACGACCGGCGCCATCGGCCATTCCGGCACGATGAGAGCGAGTTGCTTCTCGAGCCGACGCAGGCGTTGGAGCGCGTCCTCGATCGCGTCGATGGCTTCCTGAAAGACGATTTGCTGCGCGGCCTGTTCGAACTTCTGGCTGGCAAGCCAGCGCCGATGCGCCAGCGTCCAATGGCCGCCTCCGCTGTAAATCCGGCTGTGCCGCAACAGAAAGGAGAGCAACTGCTGGCGCTTCCGACGAAGATCGTCAGCCGCCGCCTCACGGGCGCGGACAAGATCGCGCACAGCCTCGTGAGCGGCGTCAGGCGCCCACACGCCCGTCAGTTCGCCGGCCCGATGCAGCCGCGCCAGCGTAACCGCATCTCGCCGGTTCGTCTTGATCCGCTCGCCCGACCGTTTCGGAATCAGAGCCGGAGCGACCACCATGCATTCGTGGCCGAGCGCCTGGATCTGGCGATAAAGCCCATATCCCGTTGGTCCGGCTTCAAAGCAAACATGCAGCCGGTCGTATCGATCTGCCAGTCTCTTGATCGTCCGCTCGATCGGCAACGGGCTGTTCTCGACGTCGCCGAGAAACCGGACTTCTCCCGTCCGCCCTCCTTCCGCGATCGCGACCGCGTGCTTCTTCTTGGCGACGTCGAAAGCCACGAAGACTTCGCTATACTTTCCCATGGTCCGCCCTCCGTGCATTGAGGCTCGGCTCGGCATGCCCGAGCAACCCTCGTTCTTACCTGCACGAAAGGGCGGGCCACCGGCTCAGCCCGCGAACATGACGTCTAGGGAACGCGAGCCGTTACTTCGCGAGAAGCTATCGCGATGACTATTACGAATCAAGCACTTAAGGGTGATCCAAAGTTACTACCAGTCATAATGGATATAGATCGGGACGTAAGCGCACTCGAGGCGCGCGAGAAACTCAAGCGGTCTATAGTAGGCAGGACACCCCAGGAGGCGATGGAGGCTTTCAGGAGGTACATCCGCGGCGAGGACGATGCTGAAGAGTAGAAAGGCAATTGCGACGGGGAAGCTTGAAGGCGGCTAGCCCGCAGTGCCTCGACGGCTCTCGTTTAAGTCCTTCGCCAGATAGACACGAAGGGCTTTTCATCCAGCTGACATTTGGAGATCGTGGTGATTGAGCGCACCAATTCGATTCTGCCTCGGGCCCTGCTTACCGACCAGTTACGCGAAAAGAGCCGTCACCGCCGTAGCCGGCAGGAACGATTGGCCAAGGCTTCCACCGCACGCTCTCGGCGCAACGACATCCTCCCGCGACTAGATCTATCTGACATTCCGATCGCTGACCTTCGGCCTTCGGCGAGAAAAGTCCGCAAACTCGATCCCGCTCACGTTCGAGAGGTTGCTTCTTCGATCTGCGCCCTAGGCTTTTGCGTTCCTCTGCTTGTGGGTCGCGACAACGAGATCATCCACGGCGAAGTCAGCTACGAAGCCGCTAAGCAATTGGGCCTTGATCGGCTGCCTTGCGTCCGCATCGGACACCTGAGCCCGGAAGAACAACGCGTGCTGAGGCTCGCGGTCAATCGTCTCGCGAAAAAAGGTGAGTGGGGACCTCGACGCGTTGAAGATCGAGTTCGACGAGTTGATCGTCACCGACGCGCCTATCGAAATCACAGGTTTCTCACCTGCCGAGATCGACCATGTCATTCTCGGCGACGCCGCTGAGGCGCTGGAGCAGGCGCCGCTCGAGCCCGATTCTGCGACTGCGGTCGCCAGAGTCGGCGATATCTTTCAACTCGGTCCGCATCGAGTCGGGTGTGGCGACGCGACTGACCCTTCTGTTCTTGCTCGATTGTTGGAAGGCGATGCCCCCGCCCGTCTCGTCTTGACCGACGAGCCCTATAACGTAAAGATCGCCGGTATTGTGACCCAAGGCGATCACCGCGAGTTCGCGATGGCGTCAGGCGAAATGACGGGCGCCGAATTCCTTGCCTTCAACGGAGCCTGGATAGCGACTGTCCTGCCGTATCTGTGCGACGGCGGGATCTTAGGCACGTTCATCGACTGGCGCGGCTGGCCGACTGTGCATTCGGCCGTGGGGAACCTCGGCTTGGCCCCTTTGAATCTTATCGTCTGGGCGAAGACCAACGCCGGCATGGGCAGCCTATATCGCTCGCAGCACGAACTGTTGCCGCTGTTCAAAAAAGGAGAAGCGCCGCACGTCAACAATGTCGAACTCGGTAAACGCGGTCGCTGGCGCTCGAACGTCTGGACCTATCCTGGCGCCTCGTCGCTCGGCTCCGACGCCCGCCGAGGCCTGCAGGATCACCCGACCGTCAAGCCGACCGCCATGCTCGAGGACGCCCTCCTCGACCTCACCAATCGCGGCGACATCGTCATCGATCCATTCCTCGGTTCGGGCTCGACCCTCATCGCCGCCGAGGCCACTGGCCGCGTCTGTCGCGGGGTCGAACTCGACCCGCTCTATGTCGATGTCATCGTGCGCCGATACGAGGCCGCGACAGGCGGTCCGGCGGTTTTGGTCGACACCGGAGAAACCTTCCAAGCGCTGGGCGCTCGTAGGGGAAGGGAAGCAGCGCCGGTCTAGACTGGATCCAGCGGGGCGCGTTCGACGCTACGGTCTCCACGACGGAAGTGGCGGCACCCTCGAGGCCGAGTGTGCCCCGCACCGCGGAGGTCAGAGGTTCGAATCGCCTCAGCTCCACCAGGAAGTCCGCGCAAACCGGCCTGGGTTCCCGTTCTTAAGCAGCTTGCGCATTAGTTTCACGGCTGCAGCCTTGTCGCGCGGTCGTTGCACAAGGAGGTCGAGAACCTCGCCTTCGTCATCAACCGCGCGCCAGAGCCAGAACTGCGTGCCCGCAATCATCACTGCCATCTCATCGAGCCGCCACCGAGAGGTTGGCCGCGGGCGTCGACGCCGAAGTTCTCGGGCGAACAACGGCCCGAACTTCAATACCCATCGTCGCACCGTTTCGTAGGAGATATCCAGACCGCGCTCCGCAAGCAGATCTTCGACGTCGCGATAGCTGAGCGTGAAACGCATATACAGCCAAACGGCGTGCCGGATGACCGCAGGCGGAAACTGATGGCGGGCAAACGAGATCGTCATGCGCCATCGTACCCATCGAATGGAAGCGCGCCATCGTTGCCGTGACAACACCTTCCAACGTCGTGTTACACGGCGCGAGTCGCGCAGCTCTGCATACAATCGCTGAACCGAGAATTGCTTCACCTGCGTGACAACGAGGGTGCCCGCGAGAGATCGAGTTATTGATCTCAGGCTTCCACTACCAGAGCCGCGAAGGCCGCTCCCTCGCCAAAGATCGACAAAAAATCCTGACGACCGTCAAGGCGCAGCGGCGCTGCCGCGCTTAGGCTTCGTTTTGCCTGGCACGCAGGATTCTCCTCCACGTGTGCGGGCCGAGGCAGAGATCATAGGAGATGCTGATGAAATCCGACAGCGACATCAAGCGCGACGTGGAGGCAGAGCTGCAATGGGATCCGGACATTGATGCGACGGATATCGCCGTCGCGGTCAAGGGCGGCGTCGTGACCCTGACCGGTTTTGTGCGCAGGTATATGCACAAGTGGCAGGCCGAGAGCGACGCGAAACGCGTCGCCGGCGTGACGGCGGTCGCCAACGACATCGAAGTGCGATTGCCAACGGGCAGCGAGCGCCCGGATCCGGAGATCGCCCGCGACGCGGTGGCGGCTCTCCACACAGAGCTTCCATATTCGTCACAAAATATGAAGGTGGTCGTGAAAGACGGATGGATCACGCTCGAGGGTTCGGCCGAGTGGAACTACCAGCGGACGCGCGCGGAAGACGCCGTTCGGCGGGTGAAAGGCATCAAGGGCGTCGTCAATCTCATCACGATGAACCCGCGCGTCAAACCTTCCGAAATCAAGACCAAGATTGAGGAAGCCTTTCGCCGCGATGCGGAGATCGACGCCCAACGCATCAGTGTCGAAGCGACGGGTGGCGAGGTGAAGCTCACAGGCAGCGTTCGGTCCTGGGCGGAGCGGGAAGAGGCCGAGCAAGCCGCGTGGCGTGCGCCGGGCGTCACAAAGGTCTACAATCAACTCACGATCGCCACATAGGCTAGGGCGCTTCGAACTCGGGTTTTTAGTTGGCGCCGGCGAGTCCGGCGCCAAAAACGAGAAACGACGTGAGGGCTTAATTCCGGCGCTTCGGATCGAAGTCGGCGCCGTTCGGGGCCAACCCGCGACGACTTCGCGATCAATCGTAGATTGCGCCGCGCTCGGGGCCCGCATGACCTCGACCGTGGATGTGCGCCAATTACGTATTTAATCGTATTTATACGATACGCGAAACTCCGACATTCCCTTCACCGACATAGCGTGACATCCTCGCCGCGACATCCTTGGCGGACATCCTCATTGGGCGTCGGCCCGGTTAACTCCACAATTCCCTTCGGGTCCGTTTCATTGCGACTGATGCAGCGGAGCTACGTCATGGCAGCAGAGCGCCCTCGCCCTTCAATCCCGATTTCCGACGCGCCGAAAGCCCCTTCTTCCTGCGGAAAAACCGCCGCTTGCACTCCTGGATTCTGATTGTTCGCGCTCAAATTCGCGGGGACAAGATCGGCGCCGGTCTGCACAAACCCCCTTTGCGTCCAGAGTGACGCCGCAGGAGCGCAGCCAGTCGGTCGCGGCCAAGGCGCCGATGAACAAGAATAGGTTCCGAATTCGGCGCTCGGTTTCCTCGTCGCCCAGACGGTTTTTCCGTCGCACCTCGGTCGGGCGCCACGATGCCGCTTGAATCGAGCATCCGTGGCATATTCGCCGTCGATGATGTACGGTACAGGTCGGTCAAGCGCGTCGAGGCGTCGGCGAGGGGCGGCTGTGGTCGCGGAGCTGCATTCCTTTTTGGCTGGATCCTCTACAGCGGCGCGTCCTCGAACCGCTTCATCCTGACCTCGTGAACGTGCACATTGCTGGCGCCGCAGTCGCGCACGATCGCCATCCCTCTTCCTCGCTTTCGGGTTCGCGCGCGCGAATGAATACGACGAGCCCTCCTGCAACAGGTCGTTCTCCAAGGCTGACCGCGTCGAGCCGCTCGACAATGCGGTCCCTGATCACTTTGCCGATGGCCGTCGCCGCTGCGCCACCAGTCGGGGCCGCGGCGACGATGGCGGCCAGGGCGCCTCCCGACGCGATCACCGGAAGAGCCGCGCCCAAGGCGCCAACGCTGACGAGCGCCCCGAACACGACGGCGGAAACGCTCGAGACATCATCCCGAGTAACCAGATCGCGGCGCGGGAGGCCCGGGGCTTCCGCGAGCTCGACCGGATCCCGATAGACTGCTCTCAGCTTCCGGACGACGGCGTCATGACTGGCCATTGAACTGATGTCGCCCCGGTCGAACCCGGACGTGGTCAACCTGTCCACTAAAGCGTCGAGTTCCTCGCGGCTGTGCACCGTCCCGACGAACGAGGACGACATCGCTGTCGCAACGAAGACCCAACTCATCTTGCGCCATAGCCACTTCCTTCTACTGCGAGAGCGTCTCTCACGATGCATGAAAGCCGATAGCCTGGCGCTGACGCAGGTCAGATTTCTCGCGCCGTTGAACCGCCTTCATGCGATTCGTGCGCCGGCCCTCGCGATATGGGTCGGAAAACTGACGAATGTCAGGGCGTCGGCCATTCGCCCGGCGCAGAATTGTGCGAGTTCGCGTCGGCGCTGAAAGCCGCGAGACCGAGCTTTGCGTCCTCCGGGACAACCGCATCGGGGACGAGCATGGGCAGTCAATGGCGGCGGGGTGAAGACGCGGAGCAAGAGCCTTCTTGGGCGAGCCGGCACCTGTGCCTCGATAGTCGTCCGCACCGACATCGCCCGCCATGTTTCCGATCCTGAATGCCGCTCCGTCCCGCAGTCCGCCGCTCATCACGTGGGCGCTGATCGCGGCGAACAGCCTGGTCTTCCTTTACGAGCGGAGTTCTGAGTCCGGATGAGCTCGAGGCCTTTCTCAGGCGCTTTGCGCTCATCCCCGCGCTCCATTTCACGCCGAATTTCGAACTCGGCTACGCGCTCTCCAACTGGGAGCCGTTCTTCACGAACATGTTTCTGCACGGCGGATGGCTGCATTTGATCTTCAACATGTGGGCGCTTTGGCTGTTCGGCGGAACGGTCGAGGATCGCATGGGCCCTGCCCGCTATCTCGTCTTCTATCTTGCCTGCGGGTTCCTCGCCTCGGTGACCCACGCCGTCGTCAACCCCGAGTCGACAGAGCCGGCGCTGGGCGCGTCGGGGGCCATTGCCGGCGTGATGGGATGCTACATGCGCCTCTTTCCCTGGGCGCGCATCGTCACTGTCATTCCCGTCCTCTTTTTCCCGTTCTTCTTTGAACTCCCGGCCCTTGTCGTCATCGGCTTCTGGTTCGCCGTGCAGGTTTTGAACGGAGCCGGAGCTCTATTCATGACGTCCGCGGGCGGGGGGATAGCCTATTGGGCTCACATCGGCGGCTTCCTCGCCGGCTTGCTGGTCGGTCCGTTGTTGGTGCGCTCGGAGCAACGCTATCGGCCATACTACGCCGATGAGGGGATTTACGGCTTCAATCCAACGGGACGCCGGCAAAGTGGGCGTGCGACAGGAGGAGATCATGCATTTCTCTGATCTTTTCTGGCTTTTCTTCGTCTTTTCCGCGCTGCAACCCGTCTTGCGTCAGCAAATGATGGACTTCATGCGCACGCGAAAGATCGCGCAATTGGAGCGAAGCCGGAAGTCCCGGGTCATTCTGCTGGTGCACAGACTGGAGACGATGCGGTTCCTTGGTTTTCCATTGGCCCGCTATATCGACATCAACGACTCGGAGAATGTTCTGCGCGCCATCCACATGACGGACGACGACGTGCCACTCGACATGGTTCTCCACACGCCGGGCGGCCTCGTGCTGGCGGCGCTTCAGATCGCGCAGGCTATTCGCGACCACAAATCAAAGGTCACGGTCTTCGTGCCGCATTATGCGATGTCCGGCGGCGCCCTCATTGCGCTCGCGGCGGACCAGATCGTCATGTGCAAGCACTCCGTTCTCGGCCCTATCGATCCGCAGCTTGGAGATTCGCCTGCCGCGTCGCTCATCAAGGTCGTCGAACAGAAGCCGGTGGCGGAGATCGACGATCAGACCTTGATCCGGGCGGACATAGGGCGGAAGGCGATCGCGCAGGTCAAGCAAGCGGCTGCGGAGCTGCTGCAGCGCACGCTCCCAGCCGATCGGGCGGAAGCGCTGGCGGAAAAGCTCGCGACCGGGACTTGGACGCACGATTATCCGATTTGGGCCAGAACGGCGAAGGAGCTCGGCCTGCCGGTCCGCACCGATATGCCGAACGAAGTCCTCGAGCTCATGTCGCTCTATCCGCAGCCGGTGCGCACCCAAAGCGGCGGCGGCGTCGAATACCTGCCGTCCCCGCGACAGAAGGAAGTTTGAACCACGGTTTTGGTTTTCGACCGAGATCAGCAGAACGGACCGCGCTGATGCCCCTCTATGACTGTCGATGGCTCACCCGGGTCGCGTCGGGGAGTACCATGAGCAGTCGCCCACGCCTGCGCCGCCGCGGAGGCCGAAAGTCGCTCGAATCGCATCAGCGCGGGTCGCCTCAAATTTCCTGATGACGGCTAATCCGCCACGGAGGAAAAACTGTATTTTACGTTTTGATAGCCTCGGAGTGGCGAACGATGGCATCGACCTCGCAAGACGGAGATTCGAACACCGATACGGGTCAGAATCTTTCCCCGCCCAACATACGGTTATCGGACACCGATAGGCTTGAGACATTCAGCGATGGCGTCTTTTCGATAACGATTACTCTTTTGGTGGTTGATATCGTGCGTCCGGAATATGCGACCGGCCACCTGTTGGAAAAGCTGCAAGCGCAGTGGCCGAATTACATCGCATTCCTCGCGTCATTTTTTTACGTCGGCATTATTTGGCTCAATCATCGCGCAGTCTTTTCACGCGTCCGCTACTGCAACCGCAGCCTGCACGTGGCAAATCTGTTGCTGCTGATGACCTCTGCGCTCATCCCATTTCCTACGGCAGTTTTGTCTATGGCACTGCAACATGGAAGTCTGGTCGACGCCAGAATCGCCGCTGAGCTTTACGCAGCGGTGGGATGTCTGATGTGCCTTTCATGGCTGTTCGTATTCCACGCCCTCAGTAAAAATCCACACCTTCTGGAGGCTCATGTCGATCTGACTTTTTTCCCTCAAGAAAGGCATCGAGCGCTGATCGGAGTGGCCCTGTACATTTTGGGCGGCGTTATAGGCTGGGCCCTCTCGCCCTCGCTTGCGCTATTGTGCTTTTTGGCATTACCGATTTTCTACGGTATTACGAGCGAGGGGCTGGTAGAAACCCGCGTGACGTTACTCGCTAGATTGGCTGCCGACCGTGGCCAGCGCGAGGGTTCCCGAACAAAGCGCCGCACATGAGCAGCGGCACTCATTGCTCAACTCTAGATCCAAGTTGGGCGACCCTGCAGCGTCGCGAACCTGTTTGCTCGGCGTCGATCGAGGCGACCGCGGCGGCAGGCGCGCTCGCCGCCGGCGCCTTGGCCTATATTGGGGCCGTCCGCCTGGCACGCGGCGGCCTCGCCTTTTCGCGTTGCCAAGCAATGGGAGTACGGAGGTAGCGGGTCATGACAGTGCGATTAAACAGGATTGCGTTCGAATACGCGAAGAAGCTTGTCAGCGCGGGCAGGTTCGTGTTCGACGTGCGGGATGACTGGAGCGAACACCGCCGACGAGGAGAACGCGTTCATCAAAGCGGCACGGCTACGCCGAATACGGCAAGTGGCGCCTGGGCATAAACGATGAGAAGGGCGAGCAGACCAAGGAGAGGTACGAGTTCCCCTACGGCGATTCGAGAAGGTCCACCGCTGCGGTCTGTTGGAGGCGGAGAGCCGTGCGGGCCAATACAAGCATTTCGACATCGAGCGAGAATGCCGCAGCCCGTCTGCTTCACATGATCGACGCGATCCACCAGGTCGCACCTCGAAGGCCTTAGAGCGCGCTGTGCTTGGTCGAATCGGATCGGGATTCCCGAATCAGTAAGATTTTGATTCAACCTGTTGGCTGGGCGGAGGCCAGCAGGAGATGGCAAAGCCTTATTCGCAAGACTTGCGTGACCGTGTGATTGATGCGGTGAAGAGGGGCGAAATGAGCCGCCGCGCAGCAGCGCGTCGCTACGAGATCAGCGAATCCGTGGCGATCAAGTGGCTTGAGCGAGTTGAGCGGGATGGCTCGCGAGAGCCTGTCGGACATGGCGGCCATCGCGCCTCCAAGCTGATGCCGCACCGTGATTTTCTCGAAGCCGCGCGGGCCGAGAAATCGGACGTTACGCTTCAGGCCCTCTGCGATCGCCTTTCGGTCGAGCGAGGGGTCAAAGCCGACACCTCGATGATGAGCCGCTTCTTTCGCCGGATCGGCGTCACGGTCAAAAAAAGACCCTTGTCGCACGCGAGCAGGATCGCCCGGACATCAGTCGCCACCGCAAACGATGGCGAACCTATCAGGGGCTCATCGACCCTAGGCGGCTGGTTCATCGATGAAACCTGGACCAAGACCAATATGACCCGCCTGCGCGGCTGGGCGCCAAGGGGAGAGCGGCTCGTCGACAAGGTCCCGCAAGCCAAGTGGAAGACCGCGACTTTCCTCGCCGCCTTGCGCAACGACCGCATCGACGCGCCCTGCCTGTTCGACGGGCCCATCAACGGCGCGCGCTTCCACGCCTATGTCGAACAGGTCCTCGCGCCGACGCTGAAGCCAGCCGACGTCGTGATCCTCGACAATCTTGGCTCCCACAAGGCAAAGGCGGTGCGACGAACGATCCGCAATGTCGGGGCGCGCCTCGTGTTCCTGCCGAAATACTAGCCCGACCTCAATCCGATCGAGCAGGTCTTCGCCAAGTTCAAAACCCTGCTGCGAAAGGCGGGAGCGCGAAGTTACGAAGCCATCTCCGACGCCTGCGGCGAAATCCTCGCCCAATACCCGCCCGCCGAATGCGCCGCATACCTCAAGAACGCAGGATACGCGCAGACCCAAAAGCAGGACGCTCTAGCTCGACGAGGGTGGACTTTGACTTAGGCGCGAGGGAGGAAGACTCTCACCGAGGCGCCTTCGCCGACGCGCGTCTCGATCCCCACGCCTCCACCAGACTGCTTGGCAAAACCATAGACTTGCGCCAGTCCGAGGCCAGAGTGAGCCCCCGTTTCCTTTGTGGTGAAAAAGGGTTCAAAGACGTGTGGAAGCACGTCGTTCGGAATACCCCCTCCCGTGTCGACACGTACTGCCTGGCGCTGGCTGTGCCGACTCTAGAGGCCCATCACGGAGGATGACATTGAACGTTTCGAGGGTAGAACGCAGCCCGACGGCATGGCGTCTCTGGTGTTGATGGCCAGGTTCAGGATGACCGACTCAATCTGAGTTGGATCGACCAAGGCGGGCCAGAGGTCCGCTGCCAGCGCCATTCGCCGTTGTATCGTCCCGCCAAGAGTAGCTTTCAGCAAAAACGTCATCCCGGCTATCTTGTTGTTGAGATCGACCTCCCGAGGCTGCAGCTGCTGCTTGCGCGAGAAGGCGAGGAGTTCGGCGGTGAGATGGCGCCCCGCTCAGCAGCGGCGTGAATAAGTGCGATCGTAGATCGCCGGGATCGTGTGACAACAGACGCCCGTTGTTCAGCACAATGCAGCTAAGCAGGTTATTGAAGTCGTGCGCTACCCCTGACGCGATCTGCCCGATCGCATCGAGCCGTTGCAGTTGCTGGACCTCGGCCTCGGCCAACTCTCGCCGCTCGATCTGAGAGTGCAAGCTGCCTGTTGGCCTCCTCCAACTCGCGGGTTCGAGCTTCAACCCGGCGGTCGAGTTTTTCCTCGATACGCTTGTGAAACGTAACATCGAGTGCGACGCCGTAGAACGAAACCGGCTTCTGCTTCTCGAAATTGGTCCGTCCGCGTGTCGCAACCCAGGTCGAGGCACCGTGGACCTCTGCCTTGACGCGCGCAAGATCGTCTGGATGCACACATGCTAACCATTCGCGATATTCGATCGGCTCGCCTGGAGGCAGGCCTCACATCGTCCTCAACCTGTCGTCCCATTGCAGCTCATTTGTTTTGCGGATTCCACGAGTAGCGCCCTAGGTTCAGGAGACGGACAGCCGCCTCCACCCGTGCTTCGCTTTCGCGTAACGTCTGCTCGATCCGCTTCTGCTCCGTGATATCGAGGACCGCGCCGATGAAAGCTCTGGGCTCGCCCAGTCCGTAGGCGCGCCCCTGCGTCCGGATCCACCGCTCGATGCTGTCTTCGATGCCTATGACACGATACTCGACCTTGTAGTTTGTGTTTGCCGATCGCAACACTGATCTCCTCCACTTTGTGCCGATCGTCTGGATGAACGGCCGCAGTCGCACTTTGCAAGTCAAGCGGGGCGCCGGGCGATAGCCCCCAGATTGCCCTCAGGCGGTCATCCGACTCAACATCTTTGGAACCGGGCCTCCAGTAAGACCAACCGAGGCCGACGAGCTCGGCCGCTGTTTGCAACCTCGCCAGAGCCTCGCCAGACTCGATGGTGGAGGCGCTTCACCGCGGTTGCTTGCCCGGCTCGAGTCCAAATGGCCACATAAGGGTTTCTCGGTCTGACGCGTAACACACACTGGCATCCCCCGAAGTTTCAAGCCCTTCTCCGTCGATTAAGCCGCGCGGCGCGCGCTGCTTGCAAGCGACCCGCGCGTCGGCGAGCACAGCCTGCAGTCAGACGGACGAGTCAGACGCCGGTCGCCGCGAGAACCGCTTCCTTGACCTTGGCCAGCGCGAAGCGCCCAACCAGGGAGAGGTCGAGATGCGGCATGTTCGGCATCTCGTCGGCGGCGACAACCGCATCGACGATCGCCGGTCCGTCGCAGGCGAGCGCTTCGTGGATCGCGCTTCTGAGCTCGCTCGGCTTCTCGGCCTTGAATCCGCGTCCGCCGCAGGCGGCCGCGAACCCGACAAAATCCGGATTGGGGAATTCGACGCCTTCGCGGAAGCGCGGCAGCCCTGCGGCCTCCGCCTCCAGCGGGATCAAACCGAAACAGGAATTGTTGTAGACCACGACCTTGACCGGCAGTTGGTGTTGCGACGCGGTCAGGAACTCGCCCGTCAGCATGTTGAAGCCGCCCTCGCCGCAGAGCGCGATCACCTGTCGTGAACGGTCCAGCGCCTGGATACCGTTGGCCTGACCGAGCGCCGTTCCGACCGCAGCGTTGTTGAGGGAACCGAGAATCCTCTGCGATCCGCTCTGCCTTATCCAGTTGGCCGACCAGAGCGTGTTGAGGCCGGTGTCCAGTACGAAGACCGCGTCGTGCTCGGCGACATCGCCGACCATGCGCGCCACCGCTTGCGGATGTATGCGATCCGTGCTGCGGCCAAGGTCCGCTTGGCGATCCAGCATGTCATCCCATTTCCGCCGCTCCCTTGCGACGCGATCCCAAAATTGCCTGCCGCTCTTTGCTTGGACCCGATTGCGGAGCAGCTGCAACGTTGGCCGCACGGAGCCGACGACGCCGAGCGCCGTCTCGGTTCGGCGTCCGAGCGCTTGTGGCCGCTCGTCGATCTGAACGACCACAGTCATGCCGGGCAGGAACTCTGAATAGGAGAAGTCGGTCCCGGCCATGAGCAGAAGATCGCAGTTCATCACCGCGTCATATGCCGCTCTCGTGCCGATCATGCCGATCCCGCCCATCCAATGCGGATCGTCATACGGCATAAGGTCCTTGCCCTTGACCGAGTGGATCAACGGCGCCCCGAGCCGATCCGACAGGCCGCGGAGTTCATCGACGGCGCCATGGCAGCCGGCGCCGCACAGGATGACGACATGGTCCGCGAGATCGATCCTATCGGCGATTTCGTCGATGTCGTGGTCGCTTGCGACGCGCTCGGACGGCGGCTTCAGGGTGACGACGCTCGGGACGGAGCCTTCTGCGGCCGCGGCAATGACGTCTTGCGGCAGTGTCAAGTGAGCGACGCCGCGGCCGGCGTACGCGGCGGCGATCGCCTGATGCACGACGCGCGGCGCCTGCGCCGGCGAGGAGACGGTCTCCGTATAAAGCGAAACGTCGCGGAACAACAGATCGGGCTCGGTCGACTGGATGTAGTCGAGGCCGCGCAGCTTGCGCGGCATGTCACCCGACAGGGCCAGAACAGGCGCGTGGTCGCGCGCGGCTTCATAGAGGCCGGCCACCAGATGGGTGCTGCCGGGGCCGGTGGTTCCGGCGCAGACGGCGAGCCGTCCGGTGAGCTTGGCCTGACCGGCGGCGCCCAGCGCCGCCCCCTCCTCGTGGCGGACGCCCACCCATTCGATGAGGCTGCGCCGAATCGCGTCGGCGAGGGGATTGAGGGAATCGCCGATGAGACCGAAGACATGCCTGACGCCGATCTGCTCAAGCGTTCCAACCAGCATATCCGCAACAGTTCGCGCCATCCGCGCCTCCTGACCCGCTGAAAAGCCTTGGCCGCGATCAAACTCACGCGACCTGGCCCGCCTCCGGAGCCGCCGCGCCCTCGGCGTCCGGCGACGGTCGAGGCTTGGCGACGGCCACCCTGGCTGCTCGGAGCAGCCGGTCGTGGATCGTGTAGCCATCCTCGAGAACGCTGACGACGCTTCGGGGCTGACGGGACTCGTCCTCGACCTCGATGATCGCTTCATGCAGGGCGGGATCGAACGGCGCTCCGAGCGCGTCGATCTTTCGTACGCCAAACCGATTGAGCGTCGCGAGGAGCAGACGTTGCGTTGCGCGAATGCCATCGAGGAGCGCGGCGTCGGCGGGCGTTTGATCGGTCCGATCCTCTGCCGAGGCGATCGCCCGCTGCAGATTATCTGCGACCGACAGAAGCTCGGCCGCAAAGTCGGAGATCCCGTATTCGCGCGCATCCGCCACGCTTCGTTCGGCGCGGCGCCGCGTGTTCTCGACTTCCGCCAGAGCCCGGAGCAGGCGGTCGCGCAGGGAGGCGTTCTCGTTCGCAGCCTCGACCGGGGCAGGCTCCTGGCTGTCGGCCGACAGGCCTTCGGCCGCCAAATGGACTTTGTCATCCGAATCACTGTGCGCCATCGGGTTATCTTCCTTGCACAATCAGCTGGGCGGGCGAACGCGCAGGCGCGCATTCAGCTTGCCTTGCGATGGTCGTCGTCGACTTCCCGGAACTCCGCGTCGATCACATCCGGATTGTCGCCCGCGGAAGAACCTTGTCCGCCTGGACCCTGGCCGGCGCGGTTGGGCGCTTCGCCGATCCGCATCGACGCCCGCCTCAGGCGCTCGATTCCATCGCGAATAGGTTGCGCCTGATCTCGTTGCATGACGGCTCTGAGCGCCGAGACGGCCCCATCGATGTCGCTCTTCACATCCGCAGGCAGGCGTCCTTCCGCGTCCTTCAGCGCTTTCTCCGCGGTGTAGATCGCGGCGTCCGCCTGATTGCGAATATCGACGAGCTCCCGGCGGCGCCTGTCTTCCTCGGCATGCGCTTCGGCCTCGCGGACCATGCGTTGCACTTCGGCCTCGTTGAGCCCGCCCGACGCCTGGATGCGGATCGTCTGCTGCTTGCCGCTCGACTTGTCCTTGGCCGAGACATTGACGATCCCGTTCGCGTCGATATCGAAGGTCACCTCGATCTGCGGCACGCCGCGCGGCGCCGGCGGAATGCCGACAAGGTCGAACTGGCCGAGAAGCTTGTTGTCGGCCGCCATCTCGCGCTCGCCCTGGAACACCCGGATCGTGACCGCCGTTTGATCGTCTTCTGCGGTCGAGAAGGTCTCGCTCTTTCTTGTCGGGATCGTGGTGTTGCGATCGATCAACTTGGTCATCACACCGCCCAACGTCTCGATACCGAGCGACAAAGGCGTCACGTCGAGCAGCAGCACGTCTTTCACGTCGCCTTGCAACACGCCGGCCTGGATGGCTGCGCCAACGGCGACCACTTCGTCGGGGTTGACCCCCTTATGGGGCTCGCGACCGAACAACGCCCGCACGGTCTCCTGCACCTTCGGCATACGGGTCTGCCCACCCACGAGCACGACCTCGTCGATCTGGGCAGCCGTGAGACCGGCGTCCTTCAACGCCGCCTTGCAGGGTTCGATCGTTCTTTGAATGAGATCGTCGACCATCGCCTCGAGCTTGGCGCGGTTTAGCTTGACGTGGAGGTGCTTGGGACCGTTCTGGTCGGCCGTGATATAGGGCAGACTGATATCGGTCTCGTTTGCGCCCGAGAGCTCGATCTTGGCTTTCTCCGCTGCGTCTTTGAGGCGCTGGAGGGCGAGACGGTCCTTGCGGAGATCGATGCCCTGGTCCTTGTGGAACTCATCTGCGAGGTAGTCCATGATCCGCGTATCGAAGTCCTCGCCGCCAAGGAATGTATCGCCATTGGTCGACTTGACCTCGAACACGCCATCGCCGATCTCTAGAATCGAAACATCGAAAGTGCCGCCGCCCAGGTCGTAGACCGCGACCTTGCCCTTCCCTTTCTTTTCCAACCCATAGGCGAGCGCGGCCGCGGTCGGCTCGTTGATGATGCGGAGCACCTCGAGCCCGGCGATGCGCCCGGCGTCCTTCGTCGCCTGCCGCTGGGCGTCGTTGAAATAGGCGGGGACGGTGATGATCGCTTGCGTCACCGAGCCGCCGAGATAGGCCTCCGCGGTCTCCTTCATCTTCTGAAGTATGAACGCGCTGATCTGGCTTGGACTGTATTTCTTGCCGCGAACCTCGACCCAGGCGTCGCCCGTTTGGTTGGGCACGATCTTGTAAGGGACCATGCCTTTATCTTTCTGCGTCATCGGATCGTCGTAACGGCGCCCGATCAGCCTTTTGATGGCGAAAATGGTGTTTTCCGGATTGACAATGCTCTGGCGTTTGGCCGGTTGGCCCACCAGAATCTCACCACTCTCTGTAAAAGCAACCATCGATGGCGTTGTCCTTGCCCCCTCGGCGTTCTCGATCACCTTCGCGGCGCCGCCCTCCATGACCGCGACACAGGAGTTTGTGGTTCCGAGGTCGATGCCGATTGCCTTGGCCATCACAATTCTCCCATTACTTGCGGCCGCTGGGCCTTAAGGGAATGTCGCACTCGAAAAGGCGGCGTCCGCACCTTCATGTTGGGAACGGACGCCTGGACGCGTCCCGGCATCGCTGCCGTTCACGCGGCCTCTTTGACCTCAATCTTCTTTGTCTCGGTCGGCGCAGGCTTTGGAATAGCGATCTTGAGGACGCCGTTTGACATTGTCGCCTGAACCGTCGACGGGTCCACTGCCATAGGGAGTTCGAGCACGCGGTAGAACACGCCGTAGCTCCGTTCGGTCATGTGGACGTTCTTGTCCTTCTGCTCGGTCTCGACCTTCTTCTCGGCACGGATCGTAAGGAGATTTCGGTCTAGGGAAATGTCGACGTCTTTCCGCTCAAGTCCGGGCAGTTCTGCGGAAATCTCGATTTCCTTATCGGATTCGGTAACCTCTATTCGAGGCGCGAGCATAGTCGCGCCGTTGGACGGAACGCCCAACGCGCGGGCAAAATCGAAAAAGAGCCCATCAACTTCCCGCCTTAGGGCGTCGAAGGGGTAGAGGTCCGCCGGCGCGAGAGTCGAACGCGGTCGGAATGGAACAAGCGATTTCAGGTCCATAGCTGTCTCCCATTGCCTCATTGATCGGGCGCGACTTCAACCTCGGCTTTAGGGCCATCGCCCGTTTCCCGCTTCAGCCGGCCTTACGGAACTCTAATCGGCGCCACAGATCAGACCATGATAACCGTCAATTTCAGGAGCCATTTTGCCACGGCGCCATCCTTCGATGACCTCAGTCCACCGTCCGCCGATCTCGTCGATCGATCGGGTCAGATTCAGCTCAGCGATTGTAGAGGAAGACAGGTAGCTTCTGCAGCGCGGCGCGGCTCGCGCCGGGCAGCACGATCTGGCCCGAAGAATCATCGAGCTTGAGGCTGCGAAACGGGACGGCGACCAATTCTCCCTCGAGGCCAACGAAGTCGCCCACTTTCAAGACCGCGAAGATTGGGCCATTGTCCCGGCCAAAGATGAAATCGTCGATCCGGCCGATGATCTCGCCCTTGTCGTTGACGACCAATCTGAGCTTCAGCTCCTCGGCGCGGTAGCCTTTTGCAACTTCTTTCGCGTCAGGGGCGACCAGGGCGACCTCTTGCGCCGATGCCGGCGAGGGCGACGAAAAGAAGACGACCGTCAACGCCAGGACCGAATTGGAAGCGTGGCGAATGCGTCTCATGTCCCACCTATGTGCTGACCGGATGACCCGACGGCCGCGAAAGGGCCAAGCCCTATTTCCGTCCAGTGACGATACTGGCGAGGGGGAGGTCGCTCAGTCGCTTATCAAGCGTAATCTCGTGGACGCGAACCGCCTCGGCGCCGCCATCGCGCATGATCTGCTCCGCTCGCCTTTCTGCTTCCTCCGTCCGCATTCGCACCCAAACAACGAGACCGCCCTCCATGATCATGGTCTCGATAAGCTTCGCCCGATCTCTTCCGAGATGTCGCGCGGCGAGGGCGCCCAGGCCCCCACTCGCCGTTCCCGCCGCGGCGGCCGCTGCAAGCGCGGCGGCCAGGCCGCCACCAGACGCCACGACACCCATCGCCGCGACGGTCGCGCCGATCGAGAACAGCACAGAGAACGCTGTAGCCCGCGTCATCGAGATATCGTCGCTATGGACGAAGGCGCGCCGCGGCGCGCCCGGGACGTCGGCGAATTCCTCCACGGGGACGAACACCGTTCCAAAACGCTTGCGAATGGTCTCGACGTCCGCCATGACGTCAATGTCCGCGCGATCGAATCCGTTGAGTTCGAGCGCATCGACGACCTTCTCCAGGACCTCAGGAGTCCGGACGACGCCGGCAACCTCGCGAACGACTCTCTGCTCCACGATTTCGTCGGCTTTGGACTCCATGGCGGCTCGCTCCTCAAAAGGGGCTCTGACGATCGAAATCGGATGCGGCTCTACCGCGCTGGAATCACCTGTAAATGCGCGTCGATCGCTGCGGCGAGTTCCTGGTATGAATAGGAGCCTGCGTGCTTCTCGCCGTTGATGAAGAACGATGGTGTTCCGTTGACGCCGCTGCGCACGCCGCCAATGAAATCGGCTTGTATCTTTGCAGCGAATTGCCGCTGTGCCAGCGCATCTCGTAGCCCGAGATCGGAAAGTCCCAAGGCGCTGCCCAAGCTAAGAATCAGGGCCAAGCCGAGCTCGTCCTGATTTGCATAAAGCCCATCGTGCATCTCCCAGAAGAGGTGATGCGTTCCCGCGTATTCGGCGGCCTCTGCCGCTGCCTCCGCGAATGGGTGCGCCTCGGTCAATGGGAAGTGCCGGAATACGAACCTGAGCTTCTTGGCGAAACGCTTCTGCACCCACTTGATGTTCGGAAGTGCGAGCCCGCAATGGCCGCACTCGTAGTCGCCGTATTCGACGAGCGTGACCGGCGCGTTCATGGGGCCATCGATGTGGTCAGCCGACGTGACCGGTGTTCTCAACATGCTCATGACGAAACCTTGACTGGAAGCTGCTCCAACGCATCGAGAATGCCGTCCGCGCCCGGATTGACCGCAATCGGCGAAAGGTAGCTCCAGAAGATCGCGCCCTTCCGGTCGATCACGAACAGCGCCCGTTCGCACACCCCCTCGTCGAACCGATAAGCGCCATATCGTTTGGCGACATCCCCTTTCGGCTCAAAATCCGCGAGCAATGGGAAGTGCAGATGTCGGTCCTTTGAAAAGGCTTCATGACACCAGGCGCCATCGACGGATATCCCGATGAGCTCGGCTCCGTGGCGGCGGAATTCAGGGAGCACCTGATTGTAGAGGGCCATCTGGTCACCGCACACCGGGCTCCAGTCCGCTGGGTAGAAAGCGAGTATGACCGGCTTTCCAGCGAGGTCGCCGAGGGAAAGATATTGGTCCGGGGTAACGCGCAATTTGAAGCCTGGCGCTGCCGCCCCAGGAACCAGAACGCTGGCCATTGTCTCGTCTCTCCGTCGCTTCAAAGGAACTCCCGTGGGGAGGCGTAGCGGGGCGGATTTTAAATAATCGGCTGCGTCAGCCGCCCTGGGATGGATACTTGACCAAAGGGCTTCATCGCCTTGACGGTGGTCAAGATTTGCCTGTTCTTTTTGGTCGCGGCATCCGCGCGCGGCTTTCGTCGTTTAACGTCGAAATCGGGCGCGCGACGCCTAGCATCCGCCGACACTTTTGTTCACGTTACGCGATCGCCATTACGGGTAATTACGCAATGGCCAACGCAAGCTGTTCAGGCGATGATGTGCCGTGGCTGGAGGTTTCGAGGGCAGTGGCGCGCGAGTTTGGTCCGCCATTGCGGTTTGGAGGACTCCATGAGCCCAAAGATTTGTCAGGCGGCGGCCGGCCGTTCGCGGCAATTCGAAGCTCTCACCCCTCTGGCCTCGGTCTCCCGGTGCTCGCCTGGCCAGCAGGTTTGTCGCCAGGGAGAGCCTGCCGACCGCTGGTTTTGGATCATCGCGGGATCGGCAAGACGAAGCATGATCAGGCCCGACGGCCGGCGCCAGATCATCGATCTTCTGTTCCCCGGCGATTGCTTCGGGTTCACCAACGGCCGCGAATACGACGACTTGGTCGATGCGATCGCCCGCGAGACTTACGTAGCCAGATGTGTTCGCCGCGATGCAGAAGCCGTCGCGGAAACAAATCCACAACTGGCGGGAGAAATTCGCCGGGCGACCTTCGAGGCCTTGTGGCGGCTGCAATCACAACTGCTCATTGTCGGACGAGTTACAGCAAATGAGAAAGTCGGCGCCTTTCTCATCGAAATGGCCGCGCGCCTGTCAAATTGCTCCAATGATCGCGTCGTCCTGCCAATCTCCCGCTACGATATCGCGGACTATCTCGGATTGTCCGTCGAGACCGTCAGTCGTTCGCTGACCCATTTCAAGCAGCGCGGAGTGATCAAACTCTTCGGGCCTCGCTCGGTGTGGATCGTCGATCGTGTGGCCTTGGAGTGCGGCGAACACGCGACGCAGCACGAGGTGAGCAGGTCGGCGCGTGCGGCGTAAGCCCCGCGCTTCAATCCTCGGAGATTCTACGAGGCGCCGTCACCAGCGACGCCAGCACCGCGAGCCGGATCGCCTCTGCGAGCTGATGCGTCCCGAGCCGGTCCATCATTCGAGCTCGATGCACTTCTACTGTCCGCACGCTCAATCCAAGATCAAAAGCGATGACCTTATTCGACGCTCCCGCAACAAGGGCCTCCAGCACCTCCCGCTCGCGCGGGCGCAGCTCGGCGATGCGCTGAACCGCATCCAGCGTTTGCTGGTCATGACCGTCCGGCGTCGTGGCGAACGCGGCCTCGATTGCTCTCAGCAGAACCTCATCCTCGTAAGGCTTTTCCAGGAAGTCGAACGCGCCGGCTTTCATGGAGCGAACGGCAGTCTGGATATCGCCCTGCCCAGTGATCACGATGATAGGCAGTGCGAATCCCATGGCCTTAAGCCTCGCCTGGACTTCCAGTCCCCCGACGCCGGGCATCTTGACGTCCAACAGGACGCAACCGTCGGTAAGACCGGGCGCCGCCAGCAGAAAGGAGTCGGGCGCCGCATAAGAGACGGTGATAAATCCCATCGATCCCAAGAGCAGCTCCAGCGAGTGTCGCACCGCCGCATCATCGTCGACCACATGAATGGTCCGTTCAGCCGGCATCGAGCTCTCTGTCAGGCAGAACTGCTGGGAGCGTGAAATGGAATATCGTTCCGCCGTCGGGGTTGGGCTCAAACTGCAGACGGCTGCCATGGGTCTCGATAATGGAGCGGCAAATCGAAAGCCCGATTCCCATGCCGTCGCGTTTTGTCGTCACGAACGGCTCGAAGATGCGCTCAGCCATGTCCGCGCCAATTCCAGGCCCGCTGTCGGCAACCGCGAATTCGACCAGGTCGGGGCGCCGAAGCGTCGTCGTCACCCGCAGTTTGCGCCGATCCATCCCAGCCATCGCCTCCAGCGCATTGAGCATCAAGTTGATCAGGACCTGCTGAATTTCAATTCGGTTCGCCACGATGTTCGGCGCTTCGGGATCCAGAAGGACGCCGATCTCGACGCCCGAGGCGGTTGGACCGATTAAGGCGAGCGCGCACACCTCATCGACCATCGCCGCGATATTTTCGCAGCGGGTTTCCGTCTCGCCGCGGATCAGAAAGTTGCGCAATCGGCTGACGACCTGCGCGGCGCGCAGGGATTGCTGCACCGCTTCATCCATTGCTTCCGTGGCCGAGGTCGATTCCGATAAACGATCCGCGCGCCAGCAGGCGTTTGGCGGCGCCCAAGGAATTTGCGATCGCCGTCAGAGGCTGGTTGAGTTCATGGGCGAGCGCCGCGGCGATCTGGCCGGCGCTGCTAAGGCGTCCTGCATGACCGAGCTCGAGGTGCGCCTCTCTTAGGCGCGAACTCGAGCCGCCTATGCTCCGACATTTCGGTAAGCAACTTCTTATGAGCGTCGGCAAGTTCGGCCGTGCGTTGAACGACTCGGTTTTCGAGAGTTTCGTTGAGATGGCGAAGCTCAGACTCCGACTTCTTTTGCGCACGAAGATACAAGCCCAGCGCCGCCTTGTTCGCAGCCGTTATGAGAAGCAGTCGCTGAGTTTCGGTTGGGAAGTCGGCCGCTTGCGCGCCGGCGACGATCGCTCCAATACCTTCGAAACCGATAGGCGCGATCGCCACACGGAGCGCGCTGCGAAACAGTGGATTGGCGATCGTCATCGTCTCCCGGCCGCCCGCATCTCGAATTTCGAGCTTCACCGCGGCCGCGATCTCTCTGAGCCGCGTCGCTTCAACTGGCGCCGCCATTCTGACGACGTCAACTTCGTTGTCATCGCGTTCGCTGGAAAGTCCGACATAGACGAACTCGGCGCCGAGTATAGAAACCAGCGCTGAGGCAGCGCTCTCGGCGATCCGGCCGGGTTCATAACCCTTCCACATTGCCGGCAACGCTGAGAGAGCGACAAGGTCGCGAATGCAACGCCTCAGCTCGAGAGCTTCCGAATACGGCTCCGGCGCCGGCATTCTTTTGTTTTGGGGACTCTCGCGCCATTGGTTCATCGCGTCGCAGTCCTGTAGTCCAACTCAAGCGCGAATTCGTCTGGAAATATGTTGGATCGGCGCGATCAGCTCGCTGGGATCAAATCTGAATTTGTTGACGAGTGAGTGCGCCCAAGCTCCAATCGCAAACGATATTCGAGAACTTTGCGCAAGCGCTTCCACGAAGGCCTGCGGTCACTTACACGCGCAACGCGCTCGACGGGAATACGTTCCGCCAACCCCGCATCAGAACGGAAGCGATTGCGCTGCGCACCGACGAGAGGCCTGCCAACAGGATTCGAGCGAGGGTTCCATGCTCAGCCCAATTTCGTGCGATTGCAAGAGGTTTCCACGCCATTTCGTTCCGGCCTTTGGGCGCCGCGTCGCGCGCGAAATGGGGAGGCTCAACGCTGAGGCTCGAATTCTGAAGCATTCCACAAGACGCGCAAGACGCGGTTGCGCGAATTGCCATTACGGACATGCTCGGCTTTTTTCAATAAATCAGCGAACGAAAACGCCGACGCCGCTACTCGAACCGCGGCGCCGGCAAATGTCGCTGGTCGTGGGAGGAGGAAACCAGCGATCCGAGACGCGAAAGCAAGTGCGCGCTCTGCGGAATTCAGGCGGTCCCTTGAGCAAAGCCGGCGTCTCGGCCTTCGGCGTGCTTGGCGCGAAGCCGGAACGCCAGGATGAGCAAGAGAACGCCAAAAACGAGCGCGTACGCGCCGAGCCACCAGGTCAGTACCAACGCGCCGATCAGCGGCGCGATAATAAGGAGGACGCCATAGACGAAGCGACGCCAGTCCGCCCAAAGCGAGCCACCATCGCCCATGGTCCAGTTGCAGGCGAAACGCCGCCGCGGTCATCAATGCGCCTGTGACGATCGCCCATGCCGCGACCAGCAGCACGAATATGACAATCGTCAAGCCCGGCCACAGGAAGGCAAGCACGCCGGCGGCGATATCCACCACTCCCTCCAGCACCAGAAGACCCCAGCGCTCATGTCGCCTGGCCGATCGAACCGCCGCGACAATCGCAAGCACCCCGTCCACCAGCGCGTAGGCGGCGAACACAATCACCAGCGACAGCATCGTGACGCCGGGAAGCACAAGCGCGATGACGCCAAAAACGATGGCGAGCAAGCCTCTCAGCGCCATCGCCCACCAGTTTCGCGCCAGGGCTTCGCTCATCTCCGGGTCGGCGCCTGAAGTGAAGGAAAAATCCGACTGCCTAGTCGTGTTGCTCGTGCTCATACCGCACTCCCAATCCCTCGGCGGTCGAGGTTCATCACGGAAATTTGCATCACATCGGAAATCGTCGCCTTGACCGCCATCAACAATTGGGCAAGTCGACGCTTCTGAGCGAGAGAAGCATCGCGACGGCGGCCTAAATCACTGACGCCGGTCACCTCGGTATGCGCTCAGGGGCGTCGAACCGCGCGCCGTCGCATCGCCCAGAAAATCCTCACGCCTGGAGAAGATCAACTCTCGAGCAGAGCTCCGCCGATGACCGCGACCGGGTGAGTGCGCAAGATGTCGAGCACGAGATGGGCGTCCAGAGAAGGAGCACGCAATCGAGTTTTGTCGACTAGGTGTTTTCCCCATATTGACCGGCGGCAGAGCAGGAGATTTCACACCGGCAATCGCGCGACCATGGCGCCGTCTTCGTCCGTCACGGTTATGGCATAACCGCTCCAGTCCCCTTCTTTCGTCAGTTCCGCCGCGAGAACTGAGGCGCGCGCGATCGCTTCCTCGCGCGAGGAGAACTCCTCGCCCGTCTCGTCCAAGAATTGGCCACCATTGCTGACGTGGAAGTAATATCTTATTCGGCGTGCGCTTACTTTCGGATTCGGCTTGGATTGGCGAAACAGACGCTCCAGTCTGACGTAGCATCGCTGACCTCAAGGGCGAGGTCAGCTCTTTCATCGCCGGCTCGACATCGGCTCCAAGACTTTGTCCGATCTGTTGGTGAACGCCGACATAGACGAGATGCGACGGCGTTTCGATCAGGCGAGTGCCGAGGATGTCACGCACGCCGCAAGCTAAGACAAAATCATTGTACCATTCGCTTTGTCTCAACAGCGACTGCGGAAGACAGTCCGAAAGCTTGATCCAGCGACCGGCGACGTTGAGGTGCGGCAGAAAAGGGTCCAATGGGGCGAAGTGATCCACGTAATCAGATCTGAAGCGTTCACTCAGGCCCGAGAAGCACACCCAGTCGGGGTTATTTGAGTTCTTGTTGACGACGATGCAGGCGGCGCCCGCGGCGCCCAGAGCCTCCGTCATGGACTTCAGCGCCTCTGGCCACGCTTCCGCGGCCCGCTCGGAATCGCGAATATTGGCGAGAACGGGCGACAGGTCACGCGACATCTCTAGGGATCCGATCGGTTCGAGAAGGCCCAGACTGGTCTCGCACCATCGGGTTCAGAATGATCGCGCCGCTCCATGCTGGCATCCAGCGAAACCAAAACCAATCTAGGAAGGGCCTCCCGCTCTGTCCAGAAGCGGTGAATTGCACACCGCGTCGCGCTGACGATCGACATGACTCAAACCAATTCTAGGACAGCGAACGCTTATTCTTCCGTTGGCGGCTGAGCCGTAGACCACGTCGAGCGAAAAAGAATTTCTATGACGGCGCCATCCCACATATAATTGCGCGTAGTCGCCGATTCAGTCGAGTCAGGCCGGTCGCCTCGGCGCCCGGCGTCCGCGTTAAATTCTTGATAGTCGTGGATAACAACCGATGAGCATGCTGCCTCGCGTCACCGATCCGACGAGAGAACGGATCTCGCGCGAATTCGACAATTTGGGGCCGGATGTCTGCATGGCGGACATCCGAAGAGATCTTGTTCGGCACAATCCGCAATTGCTGGACATGGCGGTGAAATGGGCAGGGGAGGGCAAAGAAGGCAAAAAGCTCTTTACCGCTTTCGGGATGTTTTATCGATTGTTGGCCGCGGAGGCGTCGGCGCTACTCGAATCCGACGCCCTCAGTCCGCTGCCTCAGGTTTCCTCCGAAACACGCGACCGGATCATTGCGCGCATCTCCCGGATCGGCGACGAGCAGTTCTGCCGGGAAGCGATCGGCAATCTTGAAGCCGCAAATCCCGAACTTTTACAAATGGCGCATGGCTTTGCGTCGGTGCGACCAGACTACGCGCGCACGATGCAGGGATTCGCCTTGCTTCATGAGGCGCTCCTCATCCAGTCCCAGAGCGATCGGCTCAAGCCTCACTAGCGGCGCCCCATGCCCGCGCTCGATCGCGAACGATTGAGAATCTGACGACCGTCAAGGCGCTCTGGCGCGTCCCCGCCTAGCCTCGAGTTTGCTGTGGCCGCCCTGTCAGTCGAAAGGGTCGGCGCACGTGAGGCGAAATGCACGGAGAGTTTGATGAAAACCGACAGCGATATTAAGCGGGATGTTGAAGCCGAGTTGAAATGGGATCCCGACATTGACGCGACCGATATTGCCGTCGCAGTTAAGGATGGAGTCGTGACCTTGACCGGCTTCGTGAAGAGCTACACGCATAAATGGCAAGCGGAGAGCGATGCGAAACGAGTGGGCGGCGTGAAGGGCGTCGCCAGCGATATCGAGGTGCGTCTACCCGCGGGAAGTGAACGCCCGGATCCGGAAATCGCACGCGACGCCGTGGCCGCCCTCAAGAGCGAGCTCCCGTTTTCCTCCGAAAACATGAAGGTCGTGGTCAGAAACGGGTGGATCACGCTCGAGGGCGCGGCGGAATGGAATTATCAGCGCACGAGGGCCGAGGACGCGGTTCGACGCGTCAAAGGCATCAAGGGCGTCACCAATCTGATCGTCATGAAACCGCGCGTCACACCGTCCGAAATCAAGACCAAGATCGAGGAAGCCTTTCGCCGCAATGCGGAAGTCGACGCGAACCGCATCACCGTCGAGACGAACGGCAGCGAAGTGACTCTCAAGGGCAGCGTTCGGTCTTGGGCAGAGCGCGAGGAGGCCGAGCGGGTGGCTTGGCGGGCGCCGGGCGTCGCTAAGGTTGAGAATCGAATCACAATCAGCGCCTGAACTCGGCAGCCCATCGGGTTCGCCGCCATTGGATCAACACCGGCGAACCCGACGCGCGATCCGTGTCATCGAAGCAGGATCGCCTCGGCGCCCAACGGGGTGCGTTCCGTTAGGCGCAAACCGCTTGTTTACCCCACGAATCGCCAGGCGCTGAGCGATACTCAAATCGCCCATGCTAGTTTGCCGTGACCGCGCCAGCGTAGATTCTCGGCGTTTATCGCCTTCGCGCGATCTCGCTCGCACAGCGTTCGAGGTCGCGGAGATCCTGGCGCATTTGGTCGAGCGCGAACCCCAGAGTGAAAATGCGTTCCAGGGCGTCTACCGGCAGACCTTGCGTCAACCCCTCGCTGCCGATTGATGCGATTGCCTCGGCGTAGTGGTCAAAGGCGGCTTCGACCCCCTCCAGCGACGCCGGCTCGCGCCGACCAGCCAGCGCTTCTCCTCTGCCACGCAGTTGATCAGCTGAGGTGCGTGCGACCTCCGCCAGCAGCGGTCCGAGCCGCGCTTGGAGAGACGCGGGAAGGGGCTCGGCTGCGGCCTGTCCAATCATCACGAGGTCGTGACGCAGCCGCTTGAGCGTGCGCATGAGCGGTCCATGATCGAGTTCGGCGGCGAGAAAAACTATGCGCTCGTGCTTCGCCTCGGCGGCGCTTGCCTGCGTCCGCGCAAGAGCTTCGCCAATGCTGTCCTGGATACGCGCGATCGCAGCCGCATCGCGAGGCCGGATGAACCCCTCGAACAACTCGGGAATGGACCCCGCCATCAGATCGAGCGTCCGAGCCGCGCCCTCGATCACCAACGAATGGGCGCGGACCGGCAACACCAGAAGAGACACCGCCAGCGCGATGATGCCTCCGACCGCGACCTCCAGCACACGATCGACCGCGGATTCGATGGGACCAACGTGGATGAACCGAGGAACCAAGAGCACCAACACCCCCGTGAGGGGTGCGACGCTGAGGCTGGGATAAACCCCTCCCAGAAAGGCCAACGGCGCCACCGCGAGCGCCAGGACGCATGCGAGCGAGACATCATTTGAATGAGGAACAAGTATTGCGACGGCGCCTGCATAAAGAGCGCCGCCGAGCGTGCCCACCAGATAGTCGATGGTCGCCTTCACAGACCTGCCGAAAGTTGCCTGAGTCAGGACCACCGCGGTCACCACCGTCCACAGCGGAAGCGGGACCTTGAGCAAGTGCGAAAGCGCGAAGCCCGAGAGCGCGGCGATTGTGACCCTGAGGGAGAGGCCCAGTTGCGCCCTGTGTTCCGAAAATTGCGAGCGGAGCGATCTCCGTTCGGTTGCGACGCTGCTCATCAGGAACTTCCGTGCGACAATCTCCTACGCGGCGGGCCCAGCGCCGCCTTCTGTCGTTTTCACGCGACTGTGCAAAACATCTTCAACGTTGAGCGTCGACTAATGCCGATGAGAGCTCTCCGGTCCCGCGCAAATGCGGCCGGTTCGGCCTGCTGTGATGGCGTCGAGGCGAGCCGGAGAAAAGCGTGCAGTTGCGGGACGACGGCTGCGCCCTCCCCGATGGCGCCGCCGACGCGTTTGACGGAGCCGGAGCGCACATCGCCGACAGCGAAGACCCCAGTCACGCTCGACTGGTGCTTCATTCCTTCGTGAACTTCGCTGGCTGATCGATCAGGAGAGGCGCCGGCGTCAAAGCCGGTTTTCACAAACCCGTTCTTGTCCAGGGCGATACCGCAATCAAGCAGCCAATCTGTGGCTGGGTCTGCGCCGATGAAAAGGAACAGGTTGTGGATTGCTCGTTCCGTATCTTCGCCAGTCTTTCGATTTTTCCAGCGCACGCGATTGAGCCGTCCTTCGTGAGAAGCGGTCAGAGCTGTCACCTCGGTCTCGAACAGGACCTCAATGTTGGCGGCCGCGCTGATGCGGTCGATCAGGTACTGCGACATCGATTCTGCGAGGCCGGGTCCGCGCACCAACATCCAGATCTTCTTGGCGAAGCCGGACAGGTAGACCGCGGCCTGTCCGGCGGAATTGCCGCCGCCGACCAAGACAGCCTCTTCGCTCCGGCAGAGCCGGGCCTCGATCGGCGAAGCCCAGTACCACACGCCGCGACCCTCGAAATCCTTGACGTTGGAGAGGGACAGCCGACGGTATCTCGCTCCAGCCGCGACGACTACGGAGCGCGCCTGAACCTCTCGGCCGTCGGTCAAATGCAGAACAAGCGGGGTCGCGGCGCAAACGAGACGGTCGACCTCAGTTGGAATGGAAAACTCGACACCGAATTTCTGCGCCTGCACGAAGGCGCGGCCCATAAGGGCTTGCCCGGAGATGCCCGTCGGGAAGCCGAGATAATTCTCGATGCGGGCGCTCGCGCCGGCTTGTCCGCCATATGCGAGCTTGTCGAACACGATCACAGACGCGCCTTCGGACGCCGCGTAGATCGCGGTGGCAAGGCCAGCTGGACCCGCTCCGACGACGGCGACGTCAAACGTTCGATCCGGCGCATCGGTGCGAACCATTCCCAAGGCTCTCGCGAGCTCGGTTTCGCTTGGATTCTTGAGCACCGACCCGTCAGGGCAAACGACCAGCGGGAGCTCACCTAGCCCCGGCGCGTAGCGTTCGACAAGGGACTTGGCGTCTGGATCCTCCGCTGGATCGAGCACCTGGTTCGGATAGCTGTTTCGGGTGAGAAACCCCTGTAGCCTGATGATGTCGGGGCTCGTTTCGTCGCCAATGAGAACCGGGCCGCCGGCTCCCATCTCAACCAGGGCCACCCGTCGCAGGATCAGGGCGCGCATAATCCGCTCGCCGAGCTCTGCTTCGGCGATCATCAGAGCGCGCAAGCGTTCGGATGGAATGATAAGGGCTTCCACGTCGGAGGCGGCCTGCACGTCGACCAGAGACGGACGGCCGGAGAGATCTCCGACCTCGGCAATGAAATCGCCGGCGCCCATATCGACGATCGGCGACGTGTGCCCGGGTTTGTCGCGCCGTGCGACCGTGGCCGCCCCCGAAATCAGAACAATCATCCCGGGGCTCGGCCGACCCGCCGACATGAGTTGCGACTTCCCCGCGAAGCGACGGACCGCGCCGAAGCCGCGCAGTCGGTCGATTTCCGCCGACGTCAGTTTGGGGAACATCTGCTCGCGGCGGGTTTCGATTAACGACATGGCCAGGTCCGATCGTGGAACTAGAAGCGCCCAATTTGTTCGCCTTTGAGGTTGGGACTGCAATCTTGTCATCGGCCTCGCGCGCGTCGAGGAAAATCGTGGCGAGCGCTATGTGTGGTGCGGATGAGGACAAAGCCGATCAAGGTTACGACGCCATCCTTGACCGCGACGGCGATGTCGGACGCGTCAATATGCGGATCCCATTTCAGCTCGGCCTCAGCGTCGCGCTTGATGTCGCTGTCGGATTTCATCTTTTTCTCCCGTGATCCTTGCGACGCTCGCGCAGGCGGATTCGACCGACAGCGCGAGCAAACAGGAACGGGACCTAGATGCCGACAGGCCGAGACGCCTTGACGATCGTCAGATTCTCCCACTTTTCAGGATTGAGGCGCCAACCGGCTCATAAGCCCGTTAGTGAGCTTTGAGGCGGTCGGTTTGCGACTGAACAAGAAGCGCCTCATGAAGAGCTCAAGATCGGAGTTGCGTCTGTCTACGGCGTGCTGAAGTCGGCGTGAAACATCGCGCGCGATAGGGACGGGGTCGCGCGCGCGGAAACCTCGCCGACAGGCATCGTCACGTTGCCACGCGAAGAGCGCGAGCGGACTATAACGGGTGCGGATTTTCAAGCGGCTGCGACGACCTCGCGCCACGTGCTCATCGCCGCGGCGCGGAGCACGCGGTGTAATTGAGCTGACGTGAGATGGCGTTGGACATTGAAAGTGTTGTATACGGCGGCATGGGCTGAGAGGAATTTCTGCGCGGAGCCCACGCTCTTGAAGCGCTGCATCTTGCGCTCCCGCCGTCGGGTCGGCTGATGCGAATTCTCGGCCAGATTGTTCTTCCACCGGCCGCGCTCATGCAAGTGCTCGATGCCGAGACCGCGGGCCGCGGGGGTGTATGATCGCAAGTCGTCAGTCACCAACCGCTCGGGAACGAAGGCATACTTCTTCAGAAGCTTGCGCATCAGTTTCAGCGCAGCGTGCTTGTTGCGCTTGGATTGGACCAGTACATCGAGAACCTCGCCCTCGGCGTCGACGGCGCGCCACAGATAAACCATCCGCCCATCGATTTTCAGATAGAGGCGAGTGGCGCGGGGGAGTTTCACCCCCGCGCTCTCTTAGAACCGGACGTGATACTCTCGCATCATCCGGGTCCCATTGTTCGGCCGTGTCCATGGAGCAGAGGCCAATGGGCGAACAACCGAGGCTGACGTTGAGCGATGCGCGCAAGCCAGTGTCGGGAACGCCGCTTGTGTCTGCGTAGGGACTTGTACTTTCCGGAGGCCCATCGCGCCAAGTATCGCTCGATGTTCCACAGGGTGGGATAGAGTGCCGAGGGACAGAACCGTCCATAATAGTTGACCCAGCCGCGTATGCTCGAGTTGAACATCCGCGCCAGATCATCCAGGGCCCTGTCACTACGCAGGTGCATCGACCAACTACGGATGGTTCCGCGGATCGCCTTGAGCGCCGTCCATGCCTCCGGCCCTCTTGTTCACCAGCCTCGGCCTGAACGTATAGCCGAGAAAGTCGAACTTGATGATCGGGTGCGTGTCCCGTCGGCTTTCATCTCTGCAAAAGACAATTTTGGTCTTGTCAGGATGAAGCGTCAGTCCGCAGTCAGCAAAACGCGCGCCCAGAGCTGCCCGAAGCGCCACCGCTTGGCCCTCCGTCCTGCAGTGACAGATCGCGTCGTCGGCATAGCGTTCGAACGGAATGTCCGGGAAGTTCCGACCCATCCACATGTCGAACGCATAGTGAAGAAAGAGGTTTGCCAGGAGGGGGCTGATCACCCCGCCCTGCGGCGTTCCTCGTTCTCGCCCGACGAGCCTCCCGTCCGGCATCTGCACCGGCGCTTTCAGCCATCTGTCGATGTATAGAAGCACCCACGGGCAATCGGTGTGCTTGCGCACCGCCCGCATCAGAAGTTCAGGTTCGATGCTGTCGAAGAAGGCCTTGATGTCGAGATCAAGAACCCAGTCGTGACGCCAGCATCGCTGCCGCGCCACGCCGATCGCATCGAGCGCCGATTTGCCGGGCCGGTATCCATAAGAATCCGGGTGAAATTTGGGTTCCACCATAGGTTCCAGGTGGCGTTTGACCACCATCTGCGCGATGCGATCCGCCACCGTGGGGATGCCCAGCGGTCGCGTCTTGCCATCGCTCTTCGGTATATCGACCCGCCGCACCGGCGGCGGAAAGTAGCTGCCCGACGTCAGTCGATTCCAGAGCTTGTAGAGGTTGTTCGCAAGATCAGCCTCAAAGTCCGCAATCGTCTGACCGTCTACGCCAGCCACCCCATGCTTTGCTCTGACCCTCTTGTAAGCTTCCCATACCTCCCTTTTCGGAATTGAATACGGCTTTGCTCTATCCACGAGGATCCTCCCGTCGCCGGTTGTCCTCATTCCAGAGCTGAACAACGCAACCCCTTCGCTCCAGCCCCCTTACAGGACCTTCAACACTACTACGGGTTGCTCCGCCCCTGTGCCCCGCCTCGGTAATCTCACCCTCATAGGGACCGCCTATTTGGGTTTCTCCCTTAGCATCGGGGCGACAGGTTCCCGCGTTCCGCACGGAAGCCTGGTTAAGAGTCACGCCGCCTTCATGCCGGATGCCGCCTGGGCAGAAATCAGGCCGCCCCCCAGGCTCGTCCCAGGTTAACGAATTCCCCCTGGTTTCGACATCGTCTTGCACTTTTCGACACTTCATCAGCGGTTCGCTTGCGCTCGTCTCTCTAACCCTCACCTGACGGACTGAAGTCCGCCTTTTCCTGCAACGCTCACCACCACGGCTCTTTACCGTCGCAGCTTGCAGTGGTTTGAAGCCTACCCCTGACGGTCGGCTTCGAGGGGCCTGCCCTCATCTTCCATGCAGCTCGGCCACCACAGCACTGCGGAAGCCTTCGCGGCACACTCTCATCCAGATGCCAGGTCGCATGTGGTTTCGGACGGCGCTTGCGGAGATGCGCGGCGATCATCGGCCCGAAGTGGTTCACCCAGCGGCGCACGGTCTCGTACGAGACCGCGATCCCGCGCTCCGCAAGCAAATCCTCGACGTCACGAAAGCTGAGCGTGAACCGGAGATAGAGCCAAATCGCCTGATGTATGACCTCGGGCGGGAACCGATATCCGGCGTAGCTGATTTTCCTCATACCCCCGGCTATAGCGCCTACGTACATTCAACAAGATGCGGCCGGCGTGACAAAGCCATGGCGACCAATGCCAAGCGCCTCAGCATCGCGCGCGCCAGCGTCTATCGTATGGCGCCCTAAGAGCCGCCTGAAAAATTGTTCGCCCCTGCGCGGGTTTATGCGCAGGGGCGCGATGCTTGGCGCCCGTCCAATGGCCAAGGCCTAGCGTCATGGGGGAGCCCATCGGCTCAAGCCGGTGCGGGAGCCGTGCCCGGATCTCTTAGAGCCCGTCCGGGAACATATTGAATCGTCGGAATCATTTGTGATTCAAGGGAGGCGGCCTGATTCGTTGGGGGGGGTCGCCGATGTGGACGAGCAAGAATCGCAGACGCTATGACCGAAGTCGGTTGCGCTATCCGAGCGATCTGACGGACGAGGAATGGGCGCTTGTGGAGCCGCTCATTGCGCCGGCCAAGCGCGGCGGCAATCGGCGTCATGTGGTCGTGCGCGAAGTCGTCAACGGCCTGATGTATATCCTGAGCACCGGCTGTCAGTGGCGGGCGATCGCTAAGGACCTACCGCCGCGCTCGACGCTGTACGATTATTTCGACCTGTGGGGCTGGGACGGCACGCTCGATCGCATCCATGCCGCGCTTTATGTGCAGTGCCGCCAAGCCGCCTCGCGCGAGACGAGCCCGACCGCCGCGATCATCGACAGCCAGAGCGTCAAGAGCGCGGAAAAAGGGGGCCTGCGATTGATCCGACGGGCTACGATGCCGGCAAGAAGATCAAAGGCAGGAAGCGGCACATCCTCGTCGATACCCAGGGCCTGCTGATGCACGCCATCGTGCACGCCGCCGACGTCCAGGACCGCGACGGCGGCGCGCTGCTGATGGCGAGCTTGTTCGGCGGCTTTCGGCTTTGTCACGCCGGCGGCAGCTTGTTGAATGTACGTAGGCGCTATAGCCGGGGGTTTGAGGAAAATCAGCTACGCCGGATATCGGTTCCCGCCCGAGGTCATACATCAGGCGATTTGGCTCTATCTCCGGTTCACGCTCAGCTTTCGTGACGTCGAGGATTTGCTTGCGGAGCGCGGGATCGCGGTCTCGTACGAGACCGTGCGCCGCTGGGTGAACCACTTCGGGCCGATGATCGCCGCGCATCTCCGCAAGCGCCGTCCGAAACCACATGCGACCTGGCATCTTGACGAAGTCTATCTGAAAATCGATGGGCGGATGGTTTATCTGTGGCGCGCCGTCGACGCCGAGGGCGAGGTTCTCGATGTACTGGTCCAATCCAAGCGCAACAAGCACGCTGCGCTGAAACTGATGCGCAAGCTTCTGAAGAAGTATGCCTTCGTTCCCGAGCGGTTGGTGACTGACGACTTGCGATCATACACCCCCGCGGCCCGCGGTCTCGGCATCGAGCACTTGCATGAGCGCGGCCGGTGGAAGAACAATCTGGCCGAGAATTCGCATCAGCCGACCCGACGGCGGGAGCGCAAGATGCAGCGCTTCAAGAGCGTGGGCTCCGCGCAGAAATTCCTCTCAGCCCATGCCGCCGTATACAACACTTTCAATGTCCAACGCCATCTCACGTCAGCTCAATTACACCGCGTGCTCCGCGCCGCGGCGATGAGCACGTGGCGCGAGGTCGTCGCAGCCGCTTGAAAATCCGCACCCGTTATAGTCCGCTCGCGCTCTTCGCGTGGCAACGTGACGATGCCCGACGAGCTGTTCCGCAAGGCGGGCCTTCACGAGGGCGAGTTCCTAAGATTGTTGCAGACCCTTGTGGATGGAGGGGCGATCGACCGCGAGTGCATTAAAGCGATTGCCGCGGCGGTCGCTCGCTCGGTACGCCGTGTGCGAGGGCCGAAGATAACCGCTGCATCGGCGGCGCACGAGCGGTTCCTTGAGACTAATGCGTCTTTCGGGCTCTCAGCCGGGTATACTCAGAATGGCATCGACGGTGACTATACCGACCCGCGGACTCAAGCCACCAGGCTGGAATTTGACGACCGCGACTTTGACCCTCGGCCCGCCCATCGCAGGCTCAAACGGCGAGGATTAGTAAAGACCCGCTCGTCTCGTTCGCTGATTCGATAGGCGACATTTTATTTCTTGGCTCCCAGCAGCCAAATGACCTGAATTAGTGCCTTAGACCTTTGTCGCCGCGTGGCCGAGGGTGATGCTGATCGATTCGCGATCAGGTGATCCCCGGCGATAAATCTCGAAGCCTCGAATTCAACGATCAAACAAACGCGCCCGTCGTGCTCAACTCACCGTCCGCGTCGACCGCGGCGCGTCGGTCCGCCTCTAACGACGACGCAAGCGGCGCCACATGCCGCAGACGCCCACACACCGAACAGGAAGCGCAGATGTCCAGACGCAAATCCCGCAACCCATGGGACTACGACGTCGGCTATGGCCGCCCGCCGAAGGCCACTCGATTTCGGCCGGGGCAAAGTGGCAATCCGACGGGGTATCGCAAAGGCAGCAAGACTATCGGGGCGCGCTTGCGAGAGCTGATGAACTCGAAGGTCACAGTGACTGAGCACGGTCGGACCCGTCGTATCTCGCGGTTGGACGTCATGCTCCGCCAACTTACCAATGACGCCATGCGTGGGGATCAGCGCGCTTTGAAACTGCTGATGGAATTCCTCCACCGGTATGGCGCAGAGGTTGAGGGGACCGTTCATACCGAAGAAATGACCTCCGAGGACCTCGAAATCTTGTCGGACTATCTTCGGAAGACCGGATCATCGAATTCCGATCCAGACGTTAGCCCGAAGGAGGGAGACGACGACGATGACGAGAGCCTGTGACGCGCGCGCTTTCCGCGCACTGCTGCGCCACGATTTTTCGGCTTTCGTGCGCAAGGTGTTTGCGACGCTCGAGTCAGGCCAAGCGTACGTGCCGAACTGGCACCTTGAGGCAATCGGCTACCAGCTGGAGCGCGTCCGCCGCGGCGAGATCAAGCGCCTGATCATCAACATGCCTCCGCGCTCGCTCAAATCCATGACCGCGTCGGTTGCGTTTCCGGCCTTTGTCCTGGGCCACAACCCCACTCGGCGAATAATCTGCGTCTCGTACTCCGGCGATCTCGCCAAGAAGCTCGCGAACGACTTCCGCGCGGTCGCAGAGGCTCGCTGGTATCGAGAGCTCTTTCCCGGCACGCGGATCGGGCAAAAGGATTCGGAGAGCGAGATTGAACTGACGGCAAGGGGATTTCGGCTGGCGACTTCGGTCGGCGGCACTCTGACCGGGCGCGGCGGCGACCTGATTATTATCGACGATCCCCTGAAGCCCGACGACGCCTGTTCCGAAATCAAGCGCAATGCGGCCAACGGATAGTTCAAGAATACTTTGTTGTCCCGTCTCGACGACAAACGCACCGGCGCGATCATCATTGTCATGCAGCGCATCCACATGGACGACCTGACCGGCTTTGTGACCAGCCAATCCGGTGAATGGGAGGTCCTCAACCTTGCCGCCATCGCGGAGGTCGACGAGTTCATTCCGATATCGGACACGGAAGTCCATCGCCGTCGCGTCGGTGAGGCGCTTTCACCAGTGCGTGAGCCGCTTTCGGTTCTCGAAAATATGAAGGCTCAACTCGGCAGCGACGCGTTCTCAGCCCAGTACCAGCAAATGCCGGTCCCGCCCGGCGGCGCCATCATCAAGCGCCATTGGATCAAGCGGTATGCGGGACTGCCCCTGCAACGCGAATGCTCTCTGATCCTTCAGAGCTGGGACACCGCGAGCAAAGGCGGACCGGAGAACGACTTTTCGGTCTGCACGACCTGGTTCATAAGCCACAACAGGCGATGGTATCTCATCGATGTCTGGCGGAAACGCGTCGACTATCCCGAGCTCAAAGCCGCTGTGCGCAGTCTTGCCTCCGAACACGCTGCAAACCGCGTGCTCGTCGAGGATACCGGCGCCGGGACTTCGCTTGTCCAAGAGTTGCTCGGCGAGGTCGATGGCATTCTCGCGGTCAAACCGGATTGCGACAAGACCACCCGCATGTCCGTCGTCTCCACAAAGTTCGAGTCTGGTCTGGTTTTTCTTCCTGAGCGCGCGCCATGGCTCGCGGATTTCGAGGCGGAGCTCTTCGCGTTCCCAGGTAGCCGCCACGACGATCAGTGCGATTCCGTGAGCCAGGCGCTGACCGAGGACAATGTGGGTTGCCGATGGTGATATCGGCCGAAGCGCTCGCGGCCTCCAGGACTCGGAGGCCATGGATGCGGCGCTATGACGGCCCCTACGGATGAACCGACTATCGTTTGGTCGTCCGATCTTCGTCCGGTCCCCGCCTTCAAGGACAATCGGCGCCAAACCGATCTTTGCGGACTGATAGACAAAAGGGGTCACTGGTTTTGTTTTTGGTTCGACAATGGAGATGGTGGTGATTGGCGCGAGATTCGAGTCCGCTTCGGCCTGTTTTTACTGAGCACTTGCGCCGAAAGAGCCGCCTGCGCCGCGACCAGCAGGAGCGACTGGCCAAGGCTTCGGCCGCGCGCCTGCGGCGAAACGACATCCTCCCGCGCCTGCAGCTTTCCTACATTTGGATCGCTGACCTTCGACCTTCCGCCAGAAAACTCCGCAAGCTCGAGCCAGCTCATATTCGGGAGGTTGCTTCTTCGATCAGCGCCCTAGGCTTTTGCGTTCCTCTGCTTGTGGGTCGCGACAACGAGATCATCCACGGCGAAGTCAGCTACGAAGCCGCTAAGCAATTGGGCCTTGATCGGCTGCCTTGCGTCCGCATCGGACACCTGAGCCCGGAAGAACAACGCGTGCTGAGGCTCGCGGTCAATCGTCTCGCGAAAAAAGGTGAGTGGGGACCTCGACGCGTTGAAGATCGAGTTCGACGAGTTGATCGTCACCGACGCGCCTATCGAAATCACAGGTTTCTCACCTGCCGAGATCGACCATGTCATTCTCGGCGACGCCGCTGAGGCGCTGGAGCAGGCGCCGCTCGAGCCCGATTCTGCGACTGCGGTCGCCAGAGTCGGCGATATCTTTCAACTCGGTCCGCATCGAGTCGGGTGTGGCGACGCGACTGACCCTTCTGTTCTTGCTCGATTGTTGGAAGGCGATGCCCCCGCCCGTCTCGTCTTGACCGACGAGCCCTATAACGTAAAGATCGCCGGTATTGTGACCCAAGGCGATCACCGCGAGTTCGCGATGGCGTCAGGCGAAATGACGGGCGCCGAATTCCTTGCCTTCAACGGAGCCTGGATAGCGACTGTCCTGCCGTATCTGTGCGACGGCGGGATCTTAGGCACGTTCATCGACTGGCGCGGCTGGCCGACTGTGCATTCGGCCGTGGGGAACCTCGGCTTGGCCCCTTTGAATCTTATCGTCTGGGCGAAGACCAACGCCGGCATGGGCAGCCTATATCGCTCGCAGCACGAACTGTTGCCGCTGTTCAAAAAAGGAGAAGCGCCGCACGTCAACAATGTCGAACTCGGTAAACGCGGTCGCTGGCGCTCGAACGTCTGGACCTATCCTGGCGCCTCGTCGCTCGGCTCCGACGCCCGCCGAGGCCTGCAGGATCACCCGACCGTCAAGCCGACCGCCATGCTCGAGGACGCCCTCCTCGACCTCACCAATCGCGGCGACATCGTCATCGATCCATTCCTCGGTTCGGGCTCGACCCTCATCGCCGCCGAGGCCACTGGCCGCGTCTGTCGCGGGGTCGAACTCGACCCGCTCTATGTCGATGTCATCGTGCGCCGATACGAGGCCGCGACAGGCGGTCCGGCGGTTCTCATCGAGACAGGCGAGGCGTTCGACCTACTGGCTACGCGAAGGCCAAGGGAAGCAGCGCCGGCCCTAGGGTCGGATCCGACAGGCGCGCCTCGGCGGTATTAGCCCTTGAAAGCGGCGCCGGCACCGTCACCGCGCGCGGGCGCCTGCTCCGCGGAGGTCAGAGGTTCGAATCCCCTCAGCTCCACCAGGAAGTCCGCGCAAACCGACGTGACTTCCCAGGGTCAGAAATAGCCCGACATTTCCGTAACCTGTGCGCGGAGAACCGGTCTCTGCGGTCGGTTTGGCACGTTCAGGGGACCTTTCTCGTCGCGTATCGCCCAAAGTCTCTGGCCGCACATTTCTGTTTCCAAGGTTGCTGTTTGCCAAGTGTCCACCGCGCCCGATTTCGAATGGCCATTTGGGGGCGCGAACCCCTACACTTGATCGGGTTGGGATGGATAGATCTCGCCGGCGAGAACACAAATGAGCAGGGCGGATCGTTTCCTTACGCTTGGGCCGGCGCCTGGAGTCCGAGCGCGCGCCACTGATCCGCCCAGGCCATCGGCAGGTCGACGAGACGCTTGAGACCAAAGCCGCGCGGCAGGCGTCCCTCGACTGCCGCCTTGACGATCTCCGGCGCGAGGAAAGCGAGCGACAGGGTCATCCGGATCGAGCGGTCCGTCTTGCCCTCTCGCGAAGCGATCGACTCCAAAGCCAGACGGGGATTAGAGAGAAGTTCGTCCAGCCAGCGATGCGCGTCGCGGAGGGCCTCGATCAGGGTCGCGCGGGCGTTGGCGGGCATCGGGCGGGCACAGGTCTTCGCGTCGTTTACTGTCTGGATGATCTCGCGCTTGCGATAAGGTGAGGGCCGTGTCCAGGGAAGCGTCAGAATCCTCGCGCTGTCGGTCCCCTCCGCAACCTCCGACAGTTGGATTCGGATCGTCGCGCCGCCGATCACCACACGATCGATCAGGTTGCGAATGTCGGTTTGCGACGTGGCGTGGATCGAGGACGGCTTGGCAATGGCGTCAGTGACGAGCGCTTCGACGTCGACGGCCGGAACGCGGGTGACCGAACCCGCTTTGCTCTTGTCGCCTTGCAGAGCCGCCTGCGAGACATAATAGCGCCAGCGCTTGGAGCCCTTCCTGGCCCAGGTCGGGCTCATCCGATTGCCGCTGTCGTCATAGAGCTTGCCTGCGAGCAGCGCATCGGACGATTGGCGCGTTCTCTTAGTCGTCGCAGCGCCCAGATGATCGCCCAGGCTTTGCTGGACCCCGTCCCATAGGTCTTGACTCACGATTGGCTCATGTTGTCCTTCGTGGACTTGGCCCTTATGGGCGATCCGGCCAACGTAAATCGGGTTCGACAAGAGCTTATAGACATGCCCCCGGCTGAGCAGGCCGCCGCCGGTCGAGCGGCCACCGCCATCGATGCGGATCGGAATCCGAAACCCCTCCGAGTCGAGTTGCTGTTTGAGGCGAACGACGGTTCCCGCCTCCAGATAGCGGCGGAACAAGGACCGCACGATTGCTGCATGATCCTCGACGATGCGCAGGGCGCGATCCTCGACTCGGTAACCCAGCGGAACCACGCCGCCCATCCACATTCCCTTCTTTTTCGAAGCAGAGATTTTATCTCGGATCCGCTCGCCGGTGACCTCTCGCTCGAACTGGGCGAATGACAGCAGCACATTGAGGGTTAACCGTCCCATGCTGGTCGTGGTGTTGAATGACTGGGTCACCGAGACGAAGGAGACGCGATGAGCATCGAATGTCTCGACGAGTTTGGCGAAGTCCGCGAGCGAGCGGGTCAGCCGATCGACCTTATAGACGACGATCACGTCGATCCGTCTTGCCGCTACGTCGTCGAGGAGCTTCTTAAGCGCCGGCCGATCCATCGACCCGCCCGAGAAGCCGCCGTCGTCATAGTGATCCCGAACCAGTCGCCAGCCCTCATGCGCCTGGCTCTTAATGTAGGCCTCCGACGCCTCCCGCTGGGCGTCGAGAGACGCGCGTATAGATCGCGCTGCGCAAGTTGCGTCTGGTCGTGTGATCCTTCAAAGCGACGCGTTCCTTGCCGACGCGCCATTCGCTCTACAGGAGGCGGTCCTATCTCCGCTCTTTCGGCGATCCGCGCCCGCGTCTGCCGCCGCCGGAGTCTTTCCCTGGCGAAGCCCGAAGAAGCGATGGCCGTTCCAATTGGTCCCGGTCATCGCTTTGGCGATCTGGGACAGGCTGCCGAAGGTCCGGCCATTCCAAGCGAAGCCCTCTTCCAAGATCATGACCCGCTCGAGCTGGCCCTTCCATTGACGCACGAGCAGCGCGCCGATCCTCAAACGAACCCCTTCTCGCGTTTGAGGCGCGCGCCGGTCGAAAGGAGCGCCGGCGCCATCCTCGTTCCCAGAGCGAAGGATCCTTCGGATCGTTTTGTCGAGATCGCCGAACGCGCTGGACTGGAGCCGGTAGGCCAGCACTTTCATCAGGAGCCAGCGTGGAAGATGGGCGGGCGGCTCGCCCCCTAAGTGGGCGCGCCATTGACGGCGCAACCCACCGAGATCGAGGCCTTCGAGGTTGGCGATGATCGACGGAAGAGAAGCATCGAGCGGCAGCGAAGTTCCCGTCGCTGCCGCCACCGGACGCTTCGGCGCCTGCCCGGAGTTGGCGCGCGCTTGGATCATGCCGACTACGCCGCTTGCGCCGCCTTCTGCTTGGGCCCGCGGCCCTCCATCGCCTCGGGCTGCTGTACGGTAGGATCGCCGGTGTGAGCAGGGGCGTTCGAGATCCGGTAGGCTGAATCTCCATCGCCGATCCGTTCGCGGATCACGGCATACCCTCGTTTGCGCAGCCCGGTGAGCGCCGCCCGCGTCGTGTGCGGCAGCCATCCCATTGCTTCGGTCAGGTTGGGGATGGTCGCGCCGTCCGACCGCTGCAGCAGATCGATGACCCGCGCCAGCTTGCTGCCTTCTCGCGGGATGGCTATCCGACCCGGGAGTCCGCCTTCGTCCGGACTGGCGCCATTCTTCGCCTGCGGCTGCGGGGCCTCGCTGGACTCGATCGCGTCTTGCGATCCCTCGTCGACGGCGATGGCTTTCAAACCAGCCGCCGTCAGCTTGAGCGCGTAACCTCGCCCAGCATTATCGCGGCGCCAGGTCGGCGCTCCAGGTTTCGCCTCGATCTCGCGGGCCCAACCAAGCTTCGCGAGTTTGGCGCTGACTTTAATGAGAGCCGCGCCCCTGATCGTTGCCGGCGCCGACAAGCAACGGTCCTTGCGTTGTGCCGCAGCGCTCATCATCACAAGTTGTGCGTCGCTAAGTTTGACACCCATGATCCAACCCTTCCTCTCAGCCTGGAGGTCCGGGCGATCCGGCCCCTCACCAGGACGAGCCCCGGATCGGCCAGCGCCGATGGGGCGGTTGGGTCACGCGCGCTCGCCGCGCCGTCGGGGCTAAGGGTCTTGCGCGCAATGCTTTGCGCCGCGGAACGTCCTACACACATGCTCGATTTCGAGCCGAAAGCCAGTCCTTTCTTGGCAGACGGTGAACTGGTGGGGCGCCGATCAATAGATGAGTGATCGAGGGCTTGCCGCGATCCTCGCCTTCATCGCCGTGTGGTGGCAGGATCGCATGGCTGCGTGGCTTTTCGCCCGAGGGAGGCCTTTGCCTCTGCGCTGAACGGGCCGATCCTTGTGCTGAAATGACAGGAAGGCCGGATGCGCCGCGTCGTGATAGTCAACGACAAGATGCAGCAAGGCTATCGCTATGAGCTGTCGGCGTCGGTCGGCCGCGATTTCGACTCGCAGTTCCGGCCCGACCTCACCCCGAAGCAAATGCTCGAACTTGGCGTGTTCTGCGGCAAATACCTCAGCGATTGCCGAGATGAAT
>CAWGBF010000005.1:0-45586 GCA_963820775.1 uncultured Alphaproteobacteria bacterium | reverse complement strand
CAGACCTGCTGGTCCTTCTTCGCTCAGCCGGCCTGGGCGCCGTAGCGATCGGAGACCCAGACGTCCGGACGAACCTCGCCAAGGAACGCCCCGACCGCCTCCTTGGAGCGTCGGGGATGAGTGAGGAAACAGGCGTTCTGGCCATGGTGGAAAACCCACAGCCGCCAACTTCGTTTGCCAACCCGTAAGCCAGTTTCGTCGGAACAGATCACCCCGCCCGACAACAGCCGGGCGCGGATGGCGGCGCTGGCCGCGGCGAAGCGCTGGCGCGCGCCCAGGAGAATGTTGACCAGTGCGCCTTCGCTGGTGGGAAGGCCGAACACGTCGCCCATCAGGCGCGACAGCCGCTCGAAGCCGATCCCTTGGGTGAAGCGCAGATAGAGGACGAAGGCGCGCAGGTTGGGGCCGAACGGCGAGCCGGGCTCAAGGCCCGATGGAGCCTCGGCCTTGAACCGTCCTGCGCAACGGGGGCAGACGCCTGCGTGCCGCCTCACCTGCGTGACCTCGGGCGCAATCGGGGGAATCTCGATCCGGCCATAGATCTCGCAAGGTTCTTGCGGGCTCTGCCAGACGTCGGCGCCGCAATGCCCGCACGCTCGCCAGGATGGCGCGCTCCGGGTTGGGATGCAGCGGCCGATGCGCGCCCGGATGCGGCTTCTTCTTGCGACGGTTCTTGACGAACTCGGTCGCCGTCTTCTGGCCCCGGCTCGGCGGAAGGCTCGAATTATCCGGCGTCTCGGGCGGACGATCAAGCTTGGCCTGCAATTGGGCGACCAAGGCGCTCAGCCGCTCGATCGCCTCCGCCTGCGCCAACGCCGCGCCGATCAGTCCTTCCCGATCCAGCGAATCAAACGCCGCGCGATCCATCCACAGCTTGAATCAAAACCCAATTCCCCCGTCAAATCCCCCCAGGGTGAGCAATTACTTTTGGATCGCCCGCACGGTTCGAGGGGTCGTGTCCCGGCGCGTGGTGTAGCTGAGGCGGAGCAAGCCGCTCGCGAAGCGCGCTTTTCATAGCGCTGTAGCGAGTGAAGCGGCTTGCGGCGGCCATCGGCGGTTTTTCGGTAGGTTCGGGTTGCGAATCGCAAACGCAAACCGAGGAAACCCCCGATGACCGATGAGATGATGAAGCTTCGCAGGCTTGTGGAGAAGGCCCCCGACGCGGACATTTTGCGCGACAGGATCGCCTCGCCGCTGAGCGGCTGATGGAGATGGAAGTGGGCGTCAGAACTGGCCTCGCCCATGGCGAACGCTCGCTTGACCGGCTCGCCCAGCCCAACGGCTATCGGGAGCGGGACTGGGAGACGAGAGCCGGGACGGCGGAGCTTCGCATCCCCAAGCTGCGCAAGGGCTCGTACTTTCCAAGCTTCCTCGAGCCGCGGCGCATGGCCGAGAAGGCGCTGACCGCCGTGATCCAGGAAGCCTACGCCTGCCCTCGGGCTTGACCCGAGGGTCCATGGCGTCTCGACCCGCTCGGTTGACGATCTCGTCCGAGCGATGGGCGCAACCGGCGTCTCCAAGAGCCAGGCGTCGCGGCTGTGCGAGGAGATCGACGCGCGGGTGAAGGCTTTCCTCGATCGCCCTCTCGAAGGCGATTGGCCTTATGTCTGGCTGGACGCGACCTGCGTGAAGGTCCGCCGTAACCACCCCATTGTGTCTGTCGCCGTCATCGTCGCGGGCGGGGTCAACACGGACGGCCGGCGCGAGGGGCTCGGCATGGACATCGGCCCCTCGGAGGCCGAGACATTCTGGGCCGAGTTTTTGCGCAAGCAGCGGCCTGCGCGGCGTCAAGCTCGTCGTCTCGGACGCCCATGAGGGCATCAAGGCCGCTGCCGCCAAGCTGATGAACGCGACCTGGCGGCGCCGCCTGGTCCATATCATGCGCAACGCGCTCGCCCACGCTGGCAAGAGCAGCCGGCGCGTCGTCTCGGCCTTCATGGCGACCGCCTTCGCGCAAGCCAGCGCCAAGGCGCAGTGGCGAAGGGTCGCCGACCAGCTCAGGCCGAAGCTCCCCAAACTCGCCGGCTTTATGGACGAGGCCGAGGACGACGTCCTCGCCTATATGAGCTTTCCCGCCGAGCATTGGTCGAAGCTGCACTCCACCAACGGCCTCGAACGGCTCAACGGCGAGATCAAACGGCGAACCGACGTCGTCGGCATCTTTCCCAACGACGAGGCCACCGCCAGGCTCGTCGGCGCAATCCTGCTCGAGCAGAACGACAAATGGGCGGTCCAGCGCGCCCGCTACATGACGCTGGAAACCCCGCCCTGAGCGATGATCCCCATCGTCGGATTGCCAGCCATGGTCATCTGACCAATCCGGACCACACCGGAAAACGCCGACGCCCGTCGTCGCTACACCACAACCGGGGACACGATCCCTAATCTCGACTGACCCGACAGCTGTGCAGGTTTGGACGCAAGGGCGTTTCCCTCCGAGCGGAATTCAGCTAAGGGCGAGAGACAATGCGCCCGTAGCTCAGCTGGATAGAGCGCTGCCCTCCGAAGGCAGAGGTCACAGGTTCGAATCCTGTCGGGCGCACCATAAAAAAATCAAACACTTAAATGATAATCGCTCCGTGCAAGTAGTATCCGGGTAAGCAGAGCGTAAGCAATAGAAGGTTGAAACTGCGCCGTGGCGGCTCTGAGGAGATCGCCCGCCACCGTTCCCAAAAAAGGGCGGCTATGGTCACAAAGGACCCAGGCGCAATTCCTACTCCGAATTGCCCGGCGGCTAATCAGAGAATCCGATCGACCCCCGGCGCAAACCTCAAGTGCTTCGTGTTTTCGCGTTCCACGCTGACGCCCTAGTGGCGCGATTCGTTCATATTGAGGGGTAGAGGCTTTTCAGTTTGACGCGAGCGTGGTCGGTTGTGAAGCGCCAATCGGCGACGGCATGACATGCGTTTCGCTTTTCGACCCGGCGGCGACCTCATCGGCGATCGTGGGCTTGTCGGGAATGCGGCGATCGAGACACTGCGAGGCGAGGACGCCGAGCTCGGATTCGGCCAGATTGAGCCAGGAGCCGTGTTTGGGCGTGTAATGCCATTCGAAACGTTCGACCAAGCGCCTGGCCTCGGCGGCGGGAAAAGCCTGGTAAAGCGATGCGGCGGCGTGGGTGTTGAGACTATCCTGGACGAGGACGATCGTCTCAGCTTTGGCGAAGTGGACGTCGGCCAGATCCTTCAGGACGTAGGCGTAGTCGACGGCGGCGCGGCGGTCGGTGAGCTTGACGCAGCGCCAGCCTTCGAGCGGCGCAAACCTCATGAACAGGTTGGCCGTGCCGTTGCGCTGGTATTCGCAATCGACCCGGGTGGGCTGGCCCGGCTTCATTGCGATCGGAAGGCGGGTCTCAGCGACGAGCTGCTTGGAGGTCTCATCCAGACATACCACCGGCCGGTTGGGATCGCGGGGCCGCGTGTAGACCGACAGAACTTTCTCCATCGCCGCTACGAAAGCGCTGCTGGCCTTGGGCGGAATGACCCAGTATTTGCGGCGGTGGGGTTTAAGCGCGTTTTTTTGAGCACGCGCTGGATCGTTGAGTCGCTGGCGGCCTCGACGCGGCCGAGCTCCACCACCTTGCTCTCCAAAAGCCGCAGGCTCCAGCGCGCATGTCCTGCGGGCGGTTTAGAGCAGGCCAGAGCGATCAGCCGGGCTTCCTTCTCGCCGTCGAAAATCCGCGGAACGGAAGGCCGGGGCGGCGCCTTGCGGCTCAGGACCGCCTCGAGGCCTTCCTCCACCCATTGCTTGCGCACCCGGTAGACCATGGAAACGCTCCTCTCCAGCCTCAATGATCCGGCTGTCGCTCCAACCTTCGCCGGCTTCGGAAATGCCGGCCCTCAACAGGATGCGAGCCTTCAGAAGCCGCGCCGCTGAACTCTTGCCCTTGCGGATCACCGCCTCGAGCCTGCCGCGCTCCTCCGCGCTCAGCCGCACGACATACCGCTTCACCACAGGCGCCCGCGCCGCCATCATCTCCTCCATCGCTCCAATCGCGATGGCCAAGGAATTGCTAAATCCTTGCGAAATCGTGGAAGCCGGAGGGAGCCTCGGCTCTGGTCTCGAGGGACTAAACCTGCGCGCGGGCCTCTACCCGGTGACGGCGGCGCGCCAGGTCGCGGGCGGCGAAGGCACTCTTTCGCGATCTTTTTTCCCCAAATTTGCGGAAGAGATTTTTGGCGCAGAATTTTTCTAAGTAGGTTTGGGCGTCGGGGAGGGACAATGCAGAGCACGCCGCAGCCAGGTGACTTTGTGCGCGTTCGGCTCAAGCCGCCGCGCGCAGGAGACCTTCGGCGAGGAAATCGTTGTTCGATCGGACGCCGGGCAGGACGAAGAAATATCCGCCGCCGACCGGCTTGATATATTCCTCCAGGCGCTCGCCGTTGAGGCGCGATTGCACGGCGAGAAAGCCCGCGGCGAGATCGGCCTGAAAGCAGACGAACAGAAGTCCCATGTCGAGTTGGCCGGCGGTGGTCAGCCCACGCGAATAATTGTAGCTCCTGCGCAGGATCCGGTTGGCTTGCGTTCCGGGCGTGCGCGGATTGGCGAGGCGGATGTGGGCGGTGAGGGGGATGCGTTCGCCCTTCGGATCGGCGGCATAATCGGGGACGTCGTGCTCGCTCGCGTAAGTCAGCGGCGCGCCGCTCGCCTTTTCGCGGCCGATGATCTGCTGCTGCTCGACCAGCGCGTCGCGATCCCAGCGCTCCACGAACATGCGGATGACGCGGATCGCCTGATAGGTTCCTCCCGACGTCCAGGCGGGTTCGTCCGAATTCGGCTCCACCCAGACGATGTTGTTCATCAAGGTTGCGTCGCTGGCTTCGAGATTGGCCGTGCCGTCCTTGAATCCGAGCAGGTTGCGGACAGTCTCCTTGCCGAGTTTCTTGATTGTGTGAGGAGGCAGAAAGCCGTCGATCTTCCAGCGCGGCGCGAGAAGATCGGGCGTGCGCCTGAGGATGTCGCGCAGGGCGTGGATGTTCGTTTCGGCGGTGTTCGAGCAGAATTGCAGGACGACGTCGCCGTGGCAGAGGTGGGCCTCGAGCGCGTCGTTGGGAAACTGCTCCATGGCGATCAGGCGCGTCGGCCTCAGCCTCTGCAACCCATAGCGATCGTGGAACAGCGATGCGCCGATCGCGACGGTCACGGTCAGATTGTCCGGAAACACATTTGGCCCGAGCAGGCCCGAATCCGGCGGCGGGTACCTCGGGTCCAAGGCCGCCGCCTCGCCGCCTTTCATGAGAAAAGCGATGCGCTCGGTTAAGGTTCGAAACAGCCGCTCAAGTCCAGCCCGGTCCTCCGCGAGAACGTCGAAGCTCACGATGAGCGCGGCGGCGGGCTGCGACGTCGTCACACCCGACTGATGGAGGCCATAGAAGGGCTGAGAATCCTGCGTGCCGTCATCGCCGGGCGCCAGCGTTCCGGCCGGCGTCGCCCGAGCCTGAGAGCCGAGCCCCAAGCCGATCGCGCCGCCCGCCAAGCCCATCAGGAGATCGCGCCTTCCGGGTTGCAGCCCGCGTCGAGGCTCGCCGGCTTCTGATGAAGCCGACGAGAACGGACACCCCCCCCGATCCTGAAACGACCTCATTGCGTTCGCTCGCCTCCGGTCACTCGACGCCAAGCGTCCCCTTCAGCGCGGAAAGATCCTCGGCGAGCGCCGTGACCGGCCCCTTGAAGGCGGTGCGGTCGTGGTCCGTAAGCTTCTCATAGCTTTCGAATCCGCCGTCTTTCATCCTGTATTTGGCGAGCAACGCGTCGACCTTGGCGAAATTGTCGTGCAGACGAGCGCTGAGCTTGGGATCCTGCTTCACGATGAGCGGATTGAGCAGCGTGACGATCTTCTGCGCGCCGTCGACGTTCGCCTGGAAATCCCAGAGATCGGTGCGGCTGTAGCGGTCCTCTTCGCCGGTGATTTTCTTGGACGCGACCTCTTCGATCAAGTCGGCCGCGCCCCCGACAACGTCCTTCGGGGCGACGGTGAGCCCGTCGATGCGCTTCTGCAGGTCGAGCGCGTCGGCCATCAGCTGGTCCGCGATCGGTTCCAGGCCGGCGGTCGACTTGTCGGTGAACAGTCCCTTCTCGAGCCGATGGAAACCAGTGAATTTCGGGTCTTCCGCCTTCTTCTCGAAATCGTCTTCGCGCGAATCCATCGAGCCGTCGAGATCGTTGAACAATTCCGCGATCGGCTCGATCCGCTCATAGTGCTGATGGGCCGGCGCGTAGACCTCCTGGGCTTCCGCCAGCTTGCCAGTCTTGACCGCGTCCGTCAGTTTCCGCGTCTCCGCGACCAGCGTGTCAACCTCGCCCTTGACGTAGACCTTGTATTCCGCGATCGGGCCGACCAGGTCCATCGGCGAAGGCTTCGGCGGCGGAGCGCTGGTGGCTGCGACCGTCAGAATCCCCTTGGGGTTGCTTCTGAGCCCGCAGGTCATCTGGTAGTCCCCGGCGTCGAGAGTCGCGGTCAGGGTCTGAGCGAAGCTTGGCAGGATGTTCTCGCGCTCCTCGACGACCATGACGTCCTTGAGGATCTCCCATTCGACCGCGCGCTTGCTTTCATTCTTGATGTTGAACGTGGTCTTGCCGGCGGTGACGTCGACCTTCGCCGGGTCGCATCCGGAATCAGTCAGAGTGATCAGGATCGGGCCAGGAGCGATTGGGGCGGCGTCCGCTTGCCCGAACGCCTGACCGCCTATGGTCGCCGGGAAGGAAAGCAAAGCGGCTCCCCCGAAAAGGGCGAGCCTCAACCGGCTTATGCGACAGTCCAGCATGTCATTCTTCCCTTATGCGACTGGCGGGTTGCGGGTGCGTCAGGTGTTGGAGAGCTGTTCAGCCGGGCGCGGCGCCGGCGTGTGGCGCGCAGGCGCGAAGAAAAGGGTCAAAGCGGGGATGAGGAAGGCGAAATAGACGATCACCTCGCCGACGGTCGGGGCTTCTTGATAGCCGAAGACGCCGGACAAGAGCGTGCCGAGCAGGCCGTCTTGCGGCATGAAGGCGCTGAGGTCGAAGGCCGTGCCCTGCAAGCCGTTCCAGAGCCCGGCCTCGTGAAAGGCGCGCAGCGCGCCGGCGAGCAGACCGGCGGCGACGAAAATGATGAAAACGCCGGTCCAACGGAAAAAATGGCGCAGATCGAGCCTCACGCCGAAATTGTAGATCGCAAAACCCACGCCGACCGCCGAAGCGAGGCCAAGCGCCGCCCCGATCGGCACGGTCCATCCCTCACTCTGCTGGATGATCGCGAGAAGGAAGAACAGGGATTTCGAGCCCTTCGCGTCCGACGGCGAAGAAGACCATGCCGATCAGCGCCAGACCCTGGCGGTCGCCCGGACGCAAGGCGTTGTCGATCGAGTCGTGCAGCTGCGCCTTGATCGACCGGGCCGCTTTCTTCATCCACAAAACCATGGATGTCAGGATCGCGGTCGCCAGCAGGGCGACCAGGCCTTCGAAAAGCTCCTGCTCGCGCTGCGGAAATTCCCGGTTGGCGCTGACGAGTGTGACACCAACGGCGACACAGACAGCTACCGCTGCGCCGACACCGACCCACACCATGGGCAGCCACCGCGCGCGCCCGGATTGCTTAAGATAGCTCGCGACAATGCCGACGATCAGCGCGGCTTCGATGCCCTCGCGCAACATGATCAAATAGGCGGCGAACATTGGTAAGGCTTATCCGTTGAGAAGGCGGTTTCAAGGGCCGTCCGCCACAGGCGTCTACCATCAAGCCTATCGGGTAGCCCCGCGCCTTTAGTGAAGTCAACGAAACACGCACGGCCTGTTCAACTTTAGAAACGTTCTAAAGGCCACGGCGAAGCAAGTTTAGAATCCTTCTAAATTGCCGCCGGGTTAAAGGGCGCCTGAGTTTGACGCTTGAATAGCGTTACGCGACGGAGGGGTGGCTCACGCGCTGGCGGTCTCTCGCCGCCGGTCTGCGCCTCAGGGCACGAGCACCGCCGCGCCTTCCAGGCGCCCCGAACGCAAGTCGTCGAGCGCCTCGTTGGCCTCGTCGAGCGGACAGGGCGTGGTCGTGGTTCGCACCTTCGCCTGGGGCGCTACGGCCAAGAATTCGTGGCCGTCGGCGCGGGTCAGATTGGCGACCGAGGCGACGCTGCGCTCCTCCCATAACAGCGAATAGGGGAACGCCGGAATGTCGCTCATGTGAATGCCGCCGCAGACCACTCGCCCACCCTTGCGCAACGCGGCGAGCGCGGCGGGGACAAGCGCGCCGACCGGCGCGAACAGAATGGCGGCGTCGAGCAGCTCCGGCGGCCGCTCGTCCGACCCGCCTGCCCAGTCGACGCCGACCGAGCGCGCGAACGCCTGACCGACAGCGTCGCCCGGCCGGGTGAAGGCGAACACGCGCCGCCCCTGCCAGCGACAGACCTGGGCGATGATGTGCCCCGCGGCGCCGAAGCCATAGATGCCGATCGTCCGCCCGTCTCCCGCCAGCTTGAGCGAGCGCCAGCCGATGAGCCCCGCGCAGAGCAGCGGCGCCGCCTCGACCGGGTTGACGTCGTCTGGGAGCGGAAAGACGAAATCCGCTTCCGCAATCGTATGGGTGGCGTAACCGCCGTCCCGGGTGTAGCCGGTGAATAGAGGCGTATCGCACAGGTTTTCGCGTCCGCTCCGGCAATAGGGGCATGTCCCGTCGGTGTGGCCGAGCCAGGCCACGCCGACGCGGGCGCCTGGCTTGAGGCTGACCCCTTCGCCGATCGCCTCGACGCGGCCGACAATCTCGTGTCCCGGCACAATGGGCAGCTTCGGGTTAGGCAGCTCGCCGTCGACGACGTGGAGGTCGGTGCGGCAAACGCCGCAAGCCTCGATCCGCACGCGTACTTGGCCTGGTCGCGGCGACGGGTCCGGCCGCTCCTCCATCACGAGGCGTTCGCGCGCCCGATGCAGGACCATGGCGCGCATCAGAGCGGCGCTCCTTCTTCAGGCGCGCCGCGAGCCGGCGACCGATCGCCGCAGAAGCGCGTAGAGGCTTCCGCCGCTCAAGGCGCCCAGCACATAGACGACGAAAACAAGCACGGCGAGCGGCAGCGTGACGCCGAGCGCTAGGAAGGAGACGCCCACGCTCTGGGTGTTCTGAAACACGAAGATGATCAGGGCCGCGACGAATAAAACCACGATCGCCAGATAAAGCCAGCGCACGGGAAAGGCCTCCTCGGGCCTATGAAACACGGCCGGCCGCGCGTCGCCGCTTCGCTTAAACTGGGCGCGAACTCACCTTTGCGCCCACGGTCTCGTCGATCACGCCGCTTGCCGCAAACCCAAGCCGAGCCCGATCCAAGTCGCGCCCGCGAACACGAGATCAATGCCGAGAAAGATTCCAAGCACGTAGAGCGATGAGACCGGCCAATGGATCAGGATGATGATTCCAAGCAGCAGCGTGATCAGGCCAGAAGCGACGACCCAGCCCCATGGCGTCCCGCCCTTCATGTTGAACCCGAGGAAGACACGCATGATGCCGGAGGCGACCAGCGCCGCGCCAAGAATGAGCGTGAGCCAGACCGCGGTCAGCAGCGGATTGTCGAACGCCACGAACCCGGCGATGATGTAGAGGATTCCGAGAGCCAGCCAGAACAGGAAGCGTCCCCAGGTCTTGATCTGGAACGAGTGGATGACCTCGAAAACACCCGCGACGATCATCATGATTCCCACAACGAATACGGTCGCCACCGTCGCCATGACCACGCTGCCAAGAGCGATCACGCCGGCAATGAGGTAGACGACGCCGAGGGCGACGATCCAGCCCCATTTGCCCCTGAGCGGCGCAATGCCCGCCCCGGGTCCGAGCCCTAATACCGATGCTGTGTTGGTCATGGCGTCCATCCCGAATTCATGCCGCGCGGAGCAACGGGAGCTTCAACGCCCCTCTGCAGCGCGCTTCTTGGCGCAATCTATCACAATCAGTTTTGATGAGAAGCGCCCGTTTGTTGGCGCGACGGACGGCGCTCCCGAGCCAAAACTTGTCGGGAGCCGAGGGGAGCGTCGCGCCCTCAAGCCTTAGCGCCGCTCCAGTCCCTCAAGCGGCTCATGAGCACGAACGAAGCAGCTTCTTTCGAGTTGGCCAGATAGTCGCCCGCCGCGCGCGAAAGGCGCTCGACCAACGACTTCTTGTAGCCTTTGTTGTGAGGCTCAAGCGGGATCGTGGTGACGATGACAAGGATCCGCTGTTCGCCGCCGTCGTTGGTCTTCGCGGTCCACACTTTGGCGGCCCTGGCGAGCGGATGAGAGAATGCCATTAACATTTGCCCCGGGGGTGACGGCCGCGCAGCGTAAGGGATCAGCGCCGCGCGGGCGCGTCAAGCCCTTTCGCCAACCGGTTCCTCACTCCGCCGCGTGGCGAATGAGGGAATGCGCGGCCTCGCGGCGCCGAAGCTCGGCCTCCCGCTCGGGAATGTAATCGCGGGTCAGCGGAACGGATTCCTGGCGCTTGGCGAGCTGAAGCTGCATGACCATGTGGCCGTCGACGCGGAACGAGGTCTCCGAACCGGCGAGGTAGAACTCCCACATCCGGCAGAACCGCTCGTCGTAAAGCTTTGCGGCCTCGTCTCGTCTTGCCGTGAAGCGCTCCCGCCAGGCGCGCAGCGTATCGGCGTAGTGCAGCCGTAAGATTTCGATGTCCGTGACGTAAAGGCCCGCCCGCTCGATCGCGGGCAGGACCTCGGATAGGCTCGGAATGTAGCCGCCAGGGAAGATATATTTGCGGATCCAGGGATTGGTGACGCCGGGAACACCGTTGCGGCCGATGGAATGGAGCACCATCACCCCATCATCCTTGAGCAGCTGCCGGACTTTGGTGAAGAACTCGTCGTATCGGATCGCCCCGACGTGCTCGAACATGCCGACCGAGACGATGCGATCGAAGGTCTCACCCACGTCGCGATAGTCTTGCAGCCGAAATTCGACCCGGTCCGAGAGGCCTGTCTGGCGCGCGCGGTTGGTCGCGACAGCGAACTGCTCCTCCGACAAGGTGACGCCGGTGACCTTGGCGCCGGCGACGCCGGCGAGATACAGCCCGAGACCCCCAAAGCCGCAGCCGATGTCGAGCGCGGTTGCGTCATCCTCTGGCAAGAGCTTGGCGGCGATATGACGCTTCTTCGCCGTTTGCGCGTCCTCGAGCGATTGGCCGGGATATTCGAAATAAGCGCAGGAATACTGGCGGTCGGAATCGAGAAAGAGACTGTAGAGGCGCTCATCCAGGTCGTAATGGAGGGCGATGTTGCGTCTCGCTTGGCGCCGGTCGTTGCGCTGGTGCAAGTCGCGAAACGCCATGCGCGCCCTATTCAGCGCCTTGCCCCAGAACCGCCCTTCCAGTTCGGCGAGGTCGCGCGCGCCGAGCTCCAGCAGGCTGTAAAGATCGCCCTTGGTCACGATCAGGCGCCCGTCCATGAAAAGTTCGCCCAAGGACAACGCCGGATTGACCATCAGCTTCCATTCGGCCGCATGATCAAGAAGCTTGACGCCAAGAACCGGCCCCGTGCCGTCGCCGAAGGTCTCTGCAGTCCCGTCGGCGCTCTCCACTTCCAGCCAGCCTTTACGAACCAGTCTCCGCAAATATGCCTTGAAAACCGCGTTCATAACTCCCACCCGCCGTCCTGGTCTTGCTGGCGCGGCTGTCCCGGCCTGCGTCAGTCGCTTCTCCTGTCAACTGTGACAAGTTACGGAAAGTTCCGAGGCATTTTCAAGTGCAAATCTAGATCGGCGGGCATTCGGGTGACGCAAATCCCTGACCGGGAGCGTCTTGTTTTGGCCCCATTCGTGCGACCAAGTCCGCCGCCGTTTCCCTCTGGCGCAATTTGCGCTAGACGGCGACCGCAATTGGCCAAGGATTCCCTCATCGTGGATTATGTTTCGACGCGCGGCGCGGCGCCGACGCTCGGCTTCGCGGACGCCCTTCTCGCCGGGCTAGCGCGGGACGGCGGCCTCTATTCGCCGCTGACCGTTCCCCATATGCCACCGGCCGCCATCCGGGCGTTGCGGGGCGTCCCGTATCCGGAAGCCGCCGCGCGGCTCATGGCGCCCTTCGTCGACAAGGATTTCGATTCTGAAGAGATGAAGTCGCTGACCGCGGCCGCCTATGCGGGCTTCCGTCACGCGGCGATTGCGCCGCTGACGCAGATCGACGGCAACCTGTTCGCACTCGAACTTTTCCACGGACCGACGCTGGCGTTCAAGGATTTCGCCATGCAGTGGCTGGGCCAGGCGATGAATCGCGTTCTGCGGCGGCGCGGCGCGCGGGCGACGATTATCGGGGCGACTTCGGGCGACACCGGCGCTGCGGCGATCGAGGCTTTCGCCGAGCAGTCCCAGGTCGAAATGTTCATCCTGTACCCACAGGGCCGGGTGTCGGACGTCCAGCGCCGGCAGATGACGACGGTTAATCGGCCCAACGTCCACGCGCTCGCGATTCAAGGCTCGTTCGATGACTGTCAGCGCATCGTCAAGGAACTGTTCGGCGATCTCGCCTTTCGCGACGATATGCGCCTGTCGGGCGTCAATTCGATCAATTGGGCGCGCATATTGGCCCAGATCGTTTACTACTTCGTCGCCGCCGTCGCGCTTGGCGCGCCTGACCGGCCCGTATCCTTTGCGGTTCCAACCGGCAATTTCGGCGACGTGCTGGCCGGCTATTACGCCAAGTGCATGGGATTGCCGATCGAGCGTTTGATCATCGCGACCAACGACAACGATATTCTCGTGCGCACGCTGGCTGACGGACGCTACGCGCCGAAGGGGGTCAAGGCGACTCAGTCGCCGTCGATGGACATACAGGTATCGTCGAACTTCGAACGCCTCCTGTTCGAGGCGTCTGGCCGCGACCCGGACCAAGTGGTTGCTGAGATGAGCGAGCTCACCAAGGAAGGCTCATTCATGGTTCCGGCGCCGGCTCTCGCGCGCATACGCGCCGATTTCGATGCTTTCCGGGTCGATGAGCTCGCCTGCGCCGAGGAGATGGGCCGCGTCTGCCGCGAGAGCGGCGCGATTATCGATCCGCACAGCGCAGTCGGCGTTCACGCGGCGCGCAAGGCGCTAATCGCCGCGCCGGCGACCCCGGTCGTCGCTCTCGCGACGGCCCATGCCGCAAAGTTTCCCGACGCCGTCGAGCGCGCGACGGGGGTGCGGCCGCGGCTGCCGGAGCGCCTCTCGGATCTGATGGAGCGCAAGGAAGCGATCGTCGTCCTGCCGAACGACGGCCGGGCGGTGGCCGATTACCTGCGCCAGACCGCGCGAGCTGCGGCGTGAGCGTTCAAGTTACGAGCCTTCCCACCGGGCTCGCCGTCGTAACCGAGACGGCGCCCCATGTTAAGACGGCGGCGATCGGCGTGTTCGTCGCCGCGGGATCTCGCTACGAGCGCGCGGCCGAGCAGGGGCTCTCGCATTTCATCGAGCATATGGCGTTCAAGGGCACTCGCCGTCGAAGCGCGCGCGAGATCGCCGAGACGATCGAGGACGTCGGCGGCGACCTGAACGCGGAGACCGGAGTCGAGCGAACCAGCTATTTCGCCCGCGTTCTGGGCGACGACGCCGAGCTCGCGCTCGACGTCATCGGCGACCTTCTCACCGACAGCGCGTTCGATCCGGCGGAGCTCGAACGCGAGAAGAACGTTATCGTCCAGGAGATCGGCGCGGTCGAAGACACGCCCGACGACCTGGTTTTCGATCTCCTCACCGCGACCGCCTGGCCGGACCAGCCGATCGGCCGGCCGATCCTGGGCACGCGGGAGGGGGTCGAGGCTTTCGACCGGCCGGCGATCGACGGCTATCTCACCCGCCGCTACAACGCCGGCGCCACCGTCGTCGCCGCCGCCGGCGCAGTGGAGCACGATCATATCCTTTCCCTCGCTCAATCCCGCCTCGAAAGGCTCCCACCCGCGCCCGCGCCGGCCGAAGCGCGAGCCGCTTATCGCGGCGGCGAGACCAAGCGCAGCCGGCGCCTCGAGCAGACGCATGTCGTGGTGGGCTTCGAGGGCCGTCCGGCCGGCGCGCCGGATCACGACGCTGCCCAGGTCTTCGCCGCCGCGGCGGGCGGGGGCATGTCCTCACGGCTCTTTCAGGAGGTGCGCGAGAAACGGGGCCTCGCCTATTCGATCTATGGATTCCACTGGGACTTCATCGACACTGGCCTGTTCGGCTTCTACGCCGGCTCGGCCGACCGGGATGTGGCGGAGGTGGTCGCAGCGTCGCTCGACTGCCTTGCGGAAGCCGCGCACGGGCTTGAGGAATCGGAAATTCGCCGCGTCAAGGCGCAGATGAAGGTCTCGCTGGTCACCGCCCTCGAGCAGCCCGCGGCCCGGGTCCACCAGCTCTCGCGGCAGATGCAGGTCTATGGGCGCCCGCTTTCGTTCGACGAGATGCTGGCCCGCGTCGACGCCATCACTGTCGAAGAGGTTCGCAAAACCGGCGCCGCCATGCTTAGATCGCCCCCAACGCTGGCGGTGATTGGCGCGGTCGGCAAGGTCCCCGGCCAGGCGAAGATCGCCCGCGCTTTGAAAGGGGTATGATGGCGCTGTTCGGCTTGACGCGACCCGTTAGCCCGGAGCCTGTGCTCCGCGGCGAGGGACTCTATCTGCGGCCGGCGGCGCTCGCGGACTATTCGTCATGGTCGAGGCTCAGAGCCGCAAGCCGCAGCTTTCTTGAGCCTTGGGAGCCGACGTGGCCGGATGATGACCTGACACGCGCCGCGTTTCGCCGGCGCCTCAAGCGTCAAGACGACGACATGGTGCGTGACGAGGCGTATACGTTTCTCATTTTCGACAGCGTCGCCGACGAGCTCCTGGGCGGAATCACGCTGGGCGGGGTGCGGCGGGGGGTGTCGCAGAGCGGGACGCTCGGCTACTGGATGGGAGTCCCGCATGCGGGCAAAGGGCGCATGACGCGCGCGGTCGCGGTCACGGTCGAATTCGCCCTGTCCAGACTGCGGCTGCATCGGATCGAAGCGGCCTGCATCCCCGAAAATGCGCCATCGATCGCGCTGCTTGAGCGCAACGGCTTCCGACGCGAAGGCTACGCGCCAGGATTCCTCAAGATCAACGGGGCTTGGCGCGACCACGTCCTGTTCGGACTGGTCGAAAGCGACGCGCGTCCACGGCTGGCGTGGACCAATCTTGACTGAACAGACCCACAACGATCGCCTGGGGGCCCAGCGCGGAACGGGTTCCGCGGGCCGGCCGGCGAAGCGCGCCGCGGGCGCATGGCGGCGCCTCATCGGCGCCGTGGTCCTCCTTGCCGCGCTGACGACCCTCTGCCGGCCCGCCTACGCGGTGCAATCGATCAGGGTTTCACCTGATTCGGACGCAATCGACCTGACCCGGGCGGTCGAGCGTTACAGCGCCCAGGGCGACCGCATCCAGGTGTCGACCGCGCCCGGCGCCGACGGCATCGTCCGACGGATCGAGGTCAGCGCGCTCGAGCCGGGGGCGCAGCCGGCCTGGATCGTGTTCGCGCTGACCAATGATTCCGAGGAGCAGCTGACCCGGCTGATTGTCGCGCCGCATTTCCGCTTTGTTGGCTCGGGCCTCATCTGGCCGGATCTCGGTTCGTCGCGAATCGCCACGATCACGGCGAGCCAGGGGGCGGCGCCGGAACGCGAGGACAACGCGGAAGCCGATGTTTTCCGCCTGACCCTCGATCCCGGAACCACCGTGACCTATGTCGCGGAACTGCGCGCGCCCAACCTGCCGCAGCTTTACTTGTGGGAGCCGGACGCTTTCAAGGACAAGTCGACCAGCCTCACGCTCTACGAAGGGATTCTGATCGGCATCGCGGGTCTCTTGGCCCTGTTTCTGACCATCGTCTTTGTGGTGCGCGGCGCGATGATTTTTCCCGCCGCCGCGGCGCTCGCCTGGGCGGTGTTCGCCTATGTCTGCATCGACTTCGGCTTCTGGCGCAAGATGTTCGGCCTAGAGGACGCCTCGGAACGAATCTGGCGCGCCGGGGTCGAGGCGACGATCGGGGCGACACTGATCATCTTCCTGTTCGCCTACCTCAATCTGCGCCGATGGCACGTGCGCTACACCCATTTCGCGCTCGCCTGGCTCGTCATGATGGCGGCGGTGGTCGGGCTCTCGGTTTACAATCCGGCGGTCGCGGCGGGGGTGGCGCGAATCTCCATCGCGACCGTCGCGGGAGTGGGCTTCCTGCTCATCCTAAGCCTGGCCGCGCGCGGGTCGGACCGCGCCGTGATGCTGATCCCGACCTGGTATCTGTTGGCGGTCTGGGTGGTGGCTGCGGGAGCGGCGGCGCTCGGCTATCTGACCAATGACCTTGCGGCGCCGGGCCTGGTCGGCGGCTTGGTGCTGATTGTCATGCTGATCGGCTTCACGGTGATGCAATTCGCCTTCTCCGGCTCGAGCGGGGCCATGGACAGCGGCCCCGACGCCGAGCGGCGCTCGCTGGCGATGACAGGATCGGGCGAAGCGATCTTTGACTGGAACGTGCTGACCGACGAAGTGAACGGCAGCGAGGCGATCGAAAGCCAGCTGGGCTTGAAGCGCGGCGCGCTCGAGGGGCCCGCCGCTGGCTGGCTCGATGTGTTGCATCCGCTCGATCGCGACCGCTACACGCTGGCGTTGGACGGGCTCTTGCATCAGCGCTCTGGGCGGATCAATCACGACTTAAGACTGCGCGGGTCGGACGGACATTACTTCTGGTACATTCTAAAAGCCCGGCCGGTGATCAGCGCCGACGGCGAGGTGGTGCGAGTGATCGGTTCGCTGTCCGACGTGACCGAACTGAAATCGGCCGAAGAGCGCATGCTCCATGACGCGGTTCACGACAATCTGACGGGCCTCCCCAACCGCGAGCTGTTCAGCGATCGGCTGGGCGCGGCGATTCTCCTGGCCCAGAAGCCCGGCGGCGCCGCGCCGACGCTGATGGTGATCGATGTCGACGAATTCCAGTCGGTCAACGATTCCTACGGGCTTTCGATCGGCGACTCGGCGCTGTTGGCCGTGGCCCGGCGTCTGGCGCGGGATTTACGCCCAGGCGATACGCTGGCTCGGCTGGGCGGCGACACCTTCGGCGCGATCGTGCTCGCCGAACCGGCGTCGACGGACGGGGCCGCCAAGATCGACGCCTTGCACGCCGCGCTCGCCGCGCCGATCAGCTTCGGCGAACGCGAAATCACGCTCTCCGTTTCAATCGGCGCGGCGCACTACAATCCGAAGCTGCACGACAAAGGCGGCGATCTTCTCGCGGACGCCCAACTCGCGCTCGCCAACGCCAAAAAGGCGGGCGGCGATCGGGTGGAAGTTTTCGCCTCCTACATGCGCTCGCACCGCACCGACCGGCAGACGCTCGAGAACGACATGCGGCGCGCGCTCGAGCGCGGGGAAATTTCAATTCTGTACCGGCCGATCGTGCGCCTGGAGGATCGAACCGTCGCCGGGTTCCAGTCGCTCATTCGTTGGCGCCATCCGAGGCTCGGCGTCCTCGGCGAGGATGAATTCCTCTCCGCCGCCGAGTCGACCGGCGCAATCGTCGACATCGGCGCCTACGCTCTGGAGGCGACCACCAGGGAGCTGGCGGCTTGGCAGAAAGCGCTCGAGGTCAATCCGCCCATCTTCGCCACTGTCACGGCGTCCTCCCGCCAAATGCTGAGCCACGATTTGCTGCTCGACGTGCGCTCCGCGCTCGGCCGCCATTACGTCGAGCGCGGCTCGCTCAAGCTTGCCGCGGCGGAGAGTTCTGGTGATGGAGAACCCGGAATACGCCGCGGCCCTCTTGCAGCGGGTGCGCGAAATCGGCGCGGCGCTCATGCTCGACCGGTTTGGCGCCGGCTACACCTCGCTCGGTCATCTGCCGGAGTACCGTTTCGACGCCATGCGGATCGACGCCTCGCTGGTCAGGCCCAACGCCGTCGGCGCGCGGTCGCCGATCCTGCGTTCGATCGTGGCCATGGCCCAGGAGATCGGGATGGACGTCATCTCCGAGGGCGCCGAGACGGAATCCGACGCGGTCGAGCTCGCCCAGCTTGGCTGCCAGTTCGCGCAAGGAGCGGCTTTCGGCCAGCCGATGAGCGCCGCCGCCGCGCGCAAACTGATGGGGGCGGCGGTCTCCTGACGGGCCGGCCCGTTTGCGGAGTGAACAGGTAACTCACAAGCCGGTCCTCGTCCTGAGGAGCGCCGACGGCGCGCCTCGGGGGGCGAACTGGACCATCCTTCGAGACGCGATGCCGCGCATCGCTCCTCAGGATGAGGCCTTCGAGCCTAGCGGGAGCCCTGCCCCATATGCCGCCGGTAGCGGGCGAGCACCTGCGCGCGATAGATCGGGCGCATCGCTTCGTGGCGGATGCGCTCGCCGAGGCTCATCGACTTGCGCTGAACGGTGCTGCCGCCGGTCTCACGCGAAACGTCGCGGACCGGCGAGGGCGAGGCGACCAGCACAGGCTGGCCGGTGACCCAGGCCATTTGCATGAGCGTGTCGATGGGGCGGTCAAAGGGCAGAGTGCGGTCGAGGAGGCGCTTGGCGGCGCCGAGCGAAACGATCTGGGCGATCGCTCTTAAGGGGGGCGCGTCGGGGCGCAGGAGCATGAAGTCGCCCCGGCGCGCGATCGGCGTCCCGTTTCGGATGGGCTCAGCCGGCAGCAGGACGTAATCCCAGGCGGACCGCTCGGCGACTACGAACTCGACCAGCGCCGCGAATGCAGCGGACTCGATTTGCGCGTCGTCCTCGAAGATAAAGGCGAAGTCGAGCGCGTCATCGACGATCCGCCGCCACGCGGCGCGATGGCTGAGGAAAACGCCGACCTCGGTCCTGGTCAGCGGGAATGGATAGGCGGGCCGAAACCGCCGCCGGGCATAGGCCTGGTCGACCTCTTGCGGCGTGAGACGCGCGCCGTCGATCGCCCCGAAAACCTCGCTCTCGATCGGCAGGCGGCCGCTGAGCAACTGGACATTGGCCGCGCGCGAACTCGCGCGCTCCAGATGGAGAATAAAGGCTTTGAAGCCGCTCAAGGCTGGCTCACTGTGCGAAGACCTGCGATAGTCCGGGGCCTTAAGAGCGCGAGGGGGGCCTTCATACGCGCCGTTCCGCGCCAAGTCACCCGCTTGCCATTGGAAAAGGGAGAGCCGCGCCCGATGAAGATCACCGTCGATGTTGACTGCACGCCTCTCGAGGCGCGTCAATTCATGGGGCTGCCGGATGTCGAGCCGATGCAGAAAGCCGTCATGGCGGACATCGAGAAACGCATGTTGGCCGAGATCGAGCGCTATTCGCCGGAGTCGCTGTTCAAGGCCTGGCTCCCGATCGCCGGCATGAACGCCGAATGGCTGCAGGAGTTTTTCAAGCGCGCATCGCCGAAGCCCTGACGGGCTCGGCGCCAAAGTCGTCAGTTTTCGTCTCCCGTGTTCGCGTTTGCCCTTCCGTACCCGTCGGGCGGCTCTTACATTGCCGACAAGCCGTGAAATCGCGGCAATCTGATTGTATGGGCTTGGCTCACGTCGCTTCGGGGCGCGGGCTAGCGCCGAAGGGGATGAACAATGAATTTGGAGAAATACACAGAGCGGGCGCGCGGCTTCGTGCAGTCCGCACAGTCGCTGGCCCTTCGTGAGGGCCACCAGCAGTTTACGCCCGAGCACCTGCTCAAGGTCCTGCTGGACGACGAGGAAGGACTTTCCGCCGGCCTGATCGACCGGGCGGGCGGAAACTCCCGAGAGGCGCTGAGAGAGGTCGAGGCCGCGCTCGCCAAACTACCCAAGGTCGAGGGCTCGGGAGCGGGGCAGCTCTATCTGGCCCCGACGACGGCTCGCCTGTTCGACAACGCCGAGAAGATCGCCCAGAAGGCGGGCGATTCCTTTGTCACCGTCGAGCGTCTCTTGCTCGCGCTGGCGATGGAGAAAGGAACGCAGGCGGCCAAAATTCTGGCCAACGCCGGCGTCTCGGCGCAGACTCTCAACGCGGCGATCAACGACATCCGCAAGGGCCGCACGGCTGACTCGGCAAGCGCCGAAAACCAGTATGACGCGCTGAAGAAATACACCCGTGACCTCACCGACGCTGCGCGCACGGGCAAGCTCGATCCGGTGATTGGCCGCGACGAGGAGATCCGCCGCACCGTTCAGGTGCTGTCGCGACGCACGAAGAACAATCCGGTGCTGATCGGCGAGCCCGGCGTTGGCAAGACGGCGATCGTCGAGGGCCTCGCTTTGCGCATCGTGAATGGCGACGTGCCGGAATCGATCCGCGACAAGAAGCTGCTCGCCCTCGACATGGGTTCGCTCATCGCCGGAGCCAAATATCGCGGCGAGTTCGAGGAGCGCCTCAAGGGCGTGCTCAACGAGGTCACCGCTGCCGCGGGCGGCATCATCCTGTTCATCGACGAGATGCACACCCTCGTCGGGGCCGGCAAGGCCGACGGCGCGATGGACGCATCGAACCTCCTGAAGCCCGCATTGGCGCGGGGCGAGCTGCATTGCGTCGGGGCGACGACGCTCGACGAATATCGCAAGCATGTCGAGAAGGATGCGGCGCTGGCGCGTCGCTTCCAACCGGTGTTCGTCTCCCAGCCGACAGTCGAGGACACGATCTCGATCCTGCGAGGCTTGAAGGAGAAGTACGAGGCCCACCACGGCGTGCGCATCACCGATCCAGCGATCATCGCCGCTGCTACGCTCTCCGACCGCTACATCGCCGACCGCTTCCTGCCGGACAAGGCGATCGACCTTATCGACGAAGCTGCGGCCCGGCAGCGGATGCAGGTCGATTCCAAGCCTGAGGAACTGGACGAGTTCGACCGGCGCATCATGCAGCTCAAGATCGAGCAGGAGGCGCTGAAGAAGGAGAGCGACGCGGCTTCCAAGGAGCGCCTCAAGAAGCTCGGAGGCGAGCTTGCGGAACTGCAGGAGAAGTCCGACGCCCTGACCGCCCGCTGGAAGGCCGAGAAGGACAAGCTTGGCCAGGCTGCCAAGCTCAAGGAAGAGCTTGACGCCGCGCGCAACGCGCTCGCCCAGGCGCAGCGCAAGGGCGATTACGCGGAAGCCGGCCGGATAACCTATGGCACGATCCCCGAACTCGAGAAGAAACTCCAGGAGGCGGAGAGTCAGGGCAACAGCGTGCTGGTTGACGAGGCGGTGACCGCGAGCCACGTCGCCCAGGTCGTGTCACGCTGGACGGGCGTCCCCGTCGATAAGATGCTCGAAGGCGAGCGCGAGAAACTCCTCAAGATGGAGGAAGAGATCATGCGCCGGGTCGTCGGCCAGCGCGAAGCGGTGCACGCCGTTTCGACCGCGGTCCGGCGCGCCCGCGCTGGCTTGCAGGACCCGAACCGTCCGATCGGCTCGTTCATGTTCCTGGGCCCAACCGGCGTCGGCAAGACGGAGCTCACCAAGGCGCTTGCGTCCTTCCTGTTCGATGACGAGAGCGCGCTCGTGCGCATCGACATGTCCGAGTACATGGAGAAGCACTCAGTCGCCCGGCTCATCGGCGCGCCTCCCGGCTATGTCGGCTACGAGGAAGGTGGGGCTTTGACCGAGGCGGTGCGGCGCCGCCCCTATCAGGTCGTGCTGTTCGACGAGATCGAGAAAGCGCATCCGGACGTGTTCAACGTCCTGTTGCAAGTGCTCGACGATGGACGGCTCACTGACGGACAGGGGCGCACGGTCGATTTCCGCAACGTGCTCATCATCATGACCTCCAACCTCGGCTCCGAATACCTCGTCAACTTGCGCGAGGGCGAGGACACGAAGACGGTCGAGAAGGAAGTGATGGGGGTCGTGCGCGGCCATTTCCGCCCTGAGTTCTTGAACCGCGTCGATGAAATCATCCTCTTTCACCGCCTGCGGCGCGAGGATATGAGCGAGATCGTCGATATCCAGCTGCGCCGCTTGAACCGGCTTTTGGAGGACCGCAAGATCGGCCTCAGCCTCGACGCCAAGGCTCGCCAATGGCTCGCCGACAAGGGGTACGATCCGACCTATGGCGCGCGTCCCTTGAAACGCGTGATCCAGAAATGGGTGCAGGACCCGTTGGCTCAGATGCTGCTTGCCGGTGAACTGCCCGACGGGTCCACGGTCAAGCTCAGCGCCTCTCATGGGCGCCTGACGATCAACGGCAAGGAGATCGGCGAAGAAGCCGCCGAGTCCTCGCCGCCGAAATCGCCGTCGGTGGTGCAGTTCCCGAAGGCCTGATCGATGAGGTCGGCGTACGGTCCAACATCCGAGCTTGCCGCCAGGGGCCACGGCGGCTGGCAGCCGGTGGGACGACCGGCTGAGCGGGTTCTTCGGTCATGACCAACACGGTCGGCCGGTTCGTCGGCGGATCGCCGGCGATGGTCGCCGTGCGACTGATCGTCGTCTCGTTTGTCGTCGGCATCGTTCTCGAGACGCTCGGCTTCGACCCGGCGACCTTGTTTACCGAAGTCACACGCGGCGTTAGACGGATCGTCGAACTCGGATTTGCCGACATTAGTCAAGTCGGGCGCATCCTGCTGACTGGGGCGATGGTGGTCGTCCCGGTCTGGCTCGTGCTGCGGCTGCTCGACTCCAGCAGGCGGTAGGCGATTGGCCTCAAGCAGCCTGCGCGAACCGAACCGCGAGGCCTGTCGCCGTCACGCGCTGAAGCTGGACCCCGTTGACGTCGTAGCCCTTGCAGCCGTCGACCTCGAACCGCACGTCGATGACGGCGTCGGCTCCATATTCCTCAGCCTCGCGCCGTAAAGCCTCGACCGCCGTCTGACGATCTGCTTCCAAGCTCGGCCCGATCGCCGCTCGCCAGGGCGCTGTCGCCCGGATTCGTCCAATAGTAACTGTACGCCGGCCGTCGTCGAGCGCGGCCGCAAAACTCACTTGCATAAGGTTCAGTCCATACACTGAGGCGCAGACTCCATAGCGCACTCGGCCTTTCCGAGCCGTTAACAAGGCGTTACGGCTCGGAAACTAACCCGTCAGCATATAGCTGGCGAAGCGCCGGGGCGCTGTGATGCACCGCACAATAGGTAGTGCTCAGATCAGGTTTTGCTAGTCGGCTATCGGCGCCGGCTCGGCCGCTGGCGCCTTTTCGAGGTCGGCGCCCGTCTGCTGGTCGACAACGCGCATCGACAGCTTGACCTTGCCGCGATCGTCGTGGCCCATGACCTTGACCTTGACCCGGTCGCCTTCCTTGACGACGTCGGTCGTCTTGTTGACCCGCGTCTTCGCCAGCTGCGAAATGTGGACGAGACCGTCCTTCGAACCGAAGAAATTGACGAAGGCGCCGAATTCGACCGTCTTGACCACCGTGCCGTCGTAGATCTGGCCGACCTCAGGCTCCGAGGCGATCGACTTGATCCAGTTGACGGCCGCCTTGATCTTCGCCCCATCGCTCGAGGCGATTTTCACCGTGCCGTCGTCCTCGATGTTGATCTTGGCGCCGGTCTTTTCGACGATCTCGCGGATCACCTTGCCGCCCGTGCCGATCACTTCCCGGATCTTGTCTGTCGGGATCTTCATGGTCTCGATGCGCGGCGCGAACTCGCCAAGCTCGGCCCTGGCTCCAGTGAGCGCCTTACTCATCTCGCCCAGGATATGCAGGCGCCCGTCGCGCGCCTGTGCGAGCGCCTGACGCATGATCTCCTCGGTGATCCCGGCGATCTTGATATCCATCTGCAGCGAAGTGACTCCTTCGCTGGTGCCCGCGACCTTGAAATCCATGTCGCCGAGATGGTCCTCGTCGCCCAGAATGTCGCTGAGCACCGCGAAGCGCTCGCCCTCGAGGATGAGGCCCATCGCGATGCCCGCGGTCGGGCGCTTGAGCGGCACGCCGGCGTCCATCAACGCCAGCGACGATCCGCACACCGTCGCCATCGACGACGAGCCGTTCGAACTCGGTGATCTCGGAGACGACGCGAATGGTGTAGGGAAATTCGGCCGGGGTCGGCAGCATCGGGTGAATGGCCCGCCAGGCAAGCTTGCCGTGGCCGATTTCACGCCGGCCGGGCGTGCCCATGCGGCCGGTCTCGCCGACCGAATAGGGCGGGAAGTTGTAATGGAGCAGGAACCGCTCCTTATAGGTCCCGTCGAGCGAATCGACATATTGCTCGTCCTCGCCCGTGCCGAGCGTGGCGACGACCAGCGCCTGCGTTTCGCCGCGGGTGAACAAAGCGGAGCCATGGGTGCGGGGCAACACTCCGACCTCGGCGAGGATCGGGCGCACGGTGGTCAAATCGCGCCCGTCGATGCGGCGCTTGTCGTCGAGGATGTTCCAGCGCACGACCTTGGCCTGGGCCTTGTGGAACGCCTCCCCGATCTCGCCTACGGGGAACTTCGGCTCGGCGCCCGCCGGCGCCAGCGCGGCGAACACCTTCGCCTTGACGGCGTCGACGGCGGCGTAGCGCTCCTGCTTCTGGGTGAGCGAATAGGCGGCGCGCAGATCGGCCTCGCCCACTTCCATAACCGCCGTTTCGACGGCCTTGCGATCATGCGCGGGGAGATCGCGCGGCTCCTTGGCGGCCTTTTCGGCCAGCCGGATAATCGCCTGAAGGACCGGCTGGAACGCGGCATGGCCGGCCATCACCGCCTTCAGCATCGTCTCCTCGGAGAGCTCCTGGGCCTCCGATTCGACCATCAGCACCGCGTCCGCCGTGCCGGCGACGACAAGATCGAGGGTGGAATCCTTCATCTCCTCGACTGTCGCATTGACCCTGATCTCGCCCTTGATGACGCCCACTCGAGCCGCCCCGATCGGGCCCATGAACGGCACCCCGGAAAGGGTCAGCGCCGCCGAGGAGGCGATCATCGCCAGAATGTCCGAATCGGTCTCGAGGTCGTAGGAAAAGACCGTGGCGATGACTTGCGTGTCGCAGCGGAAGTCCTCGGGAAACAGCGGTCGGATCGGCCGGTCGATCAGGCGGGAAGTCAGCGTTTCGCGGTCCGAAGGACGCCCTTCGCGCTTGAGATAGCCGCCGGGAATCCGGCCGGCCGCGAACGCCTTTTCCTGGTAATGAACAGTGAGTGGAAAGAAGTCCTGGCCGGGCTTCGGCTCCTTGGCGGCGACGACGGTCGCCAGCACCGTGGTTTCGCCCCAGGTCGCCAGCACGGCGCCGTCCGCCTGGCGGGCGACGCGGCCTGTCTCAAGCGTGAGCTTGCGCCCGCACCAGTCGAGTTCTTCGCGTTCAATGTCAAACATTTGTCTTCATCCTGCATGAGTTGAGGATGCGACAGCCTGCGGCCCATGCCGCCCGTCAATCGGGCTCGTCATCGGCAAGACGGCGAGAGGCTGGGCGAACGCCAGCCGCTTGCGATCCTGCCATGACGCGAGGCTCTCGCATTGGGTTAAGGGCGTCGGCCGCGCCGTCGCCCGGTCTAACGTCGGGACGCCCGGGATCAGGCAACCCGTTCGCGTGGGGCTCGCCTTCAGCGACGGATGCCCAGACGCTCGATGAGGGTCTTATAACGCCCCTCGTCCTGCTTCTTGACGTAGTCGAGAAGCGTCCGCCGCTGCGACACCATCTTGAGCAGGCCGCGGCGGGAATGGTTGTCCTTGACGTGAGTTTTGAAATGATTGGTCAGGTTGGCGATCCGCTCGGTGAGAATCGCAACCTGAACCTCGGGCGACCCGGTGTCGCCGACTTTCAAGCCATATTGATTGATGAGCGCGGACTTGCGCTCGACCGTTATCGACATCGGAACTGTCCTTAAATCTGCGGCCGGCCGAAGCCAGCCTCGTCGTTCGCAAAGCGGCCGAACCGGGATGTCGTCCAGGTCGGTCGCGACACAAAAGCCGCGCTCTTAAGGGCGCGGATCGCGCGCTTATACAGGTTTCATGGCCCGGCGCCAGCCTTTTTCTCGAGATCCTCCCCGAGCGGTCGGATGAACCGCCTGCCTTGGCGAGATTCGCCAGGCGCATGGGATCTTCGGCGCAAGGCCAAAGCACGAACGACGAATTGTGAGGCTCATCACAGATCGAAGCCAGAAATTGTGGCCATATCCTCCCACGGACCGCCTTGTTTAAATAACGATGTGTTCTTGGAAATAAGCAGGCCCGTTCTGTCGGTCGAGTAGGTGCGTGCGCTTCGCTTTTCAGCCTTCGAGCCCGAAACCGTTTCGGGCTTCGCTCCATATCATGAAAGGAATTTTCCACATGGCAGACCGCGATCATCTCGAAAACGCCTTTTTCATGCCGAAGGGCTTCAAGATTCATGAGGTTCGCCCGAGGACGCGCGAAGTCCTCGAGCGCGCGCCCAGGCCCGCCGCGCTTGCGGCTGCGACCGCCCCGCCTCCGCTAGGACCCCTGGCCGCCTTCGTCGGGACTTGGAACGGCATGGGCTTCAACACCATCTTTCGGCCACAGAATCAGACGTTTCCCCTGCCCACTCCGGCGCCGGGCGATAACCTGCTGGAACTCAACCTCACTTCGGAGACGCTGTCTTTTAACGATAGCCTCGGCTCCATCCCCAATCGCGGGATGCTTCAGGACGACCTGTTCATGAACGGCGTCCCTTACATTCAATCGATCAATGACGTGACCAATCCCGCGCCGCCAACCGGCATCCACTTCGAGCCGGGCATTTGGCTCAGCGTTCCGGCGACCACCAATCCCCAGGAGCCGATCTCGGTTGCGCGCATGGCGTCGATCCCGCACGGGACGACCATCATCGCGCAGGGCGTGGTCCTTCCGGCGACGAACGGGCCGCCCAATATCCAGCCGATCGACATCACGCCCTTCCCGATCGGCGGCGGGCCGCCAATCCGCTTCCCGAGTCAGACCGCGGCGACGCAGGGCACGGCGCGAATCCCGCAGGACCTGACCCCCTGGCTCAACGCCGGCACGATCACCCAGGGACTGCTGGACAACCCGAACCTGATGCTGACAAAGGCCATCTCGGTTCAGAAAATCCTGTCCACGACCACGATGATCGTGAGCACCAATCCGAAATCGCCACTTTTCGGCGGGGGAACGAGCAATATCGCCTTTCTGCTCGGCAACGCCGCAGGCAACCCGGCAAACGCCAACGCCATCCAGATGGACGCGATCTTCTGGATCGAGACCGTCGAGCACCAGCTTCACATTGACTTTCCGAACGGGAGCGCGCCGACGACCGTCCAGCCGCGGGGCGCGCCGTTCGGGCTTCCGGTTGTGACGTACCTGCTCGACCCGCCCGTTCAGGTGACCGGTCCGAGGATCATCAAAGTCACGTCGACGCAGATCCAGTACAGCCAGAAGGTCATTCTCAACTTCAATGGCTTGTCATGGCCCCATGTCTCGGTCGCGACGCTGGTTCCCGCCGACCCGCTTCCGATCCCGGACTTTGCCTGGCAATGATGGGCGCGAGAAGGACGAGCGGAGCGCGAAGCCAATTCGGCTGACCGCGACTCGAATGTTCCGGGCGCCGCCCAACGCGACGCCCCGACACTCGGCGGGGGCTTTGCGTGCGCCTGGAGCGCCGTAAATGAATGTTGCCGCAATCGGCGTCAGCGGCTAGGAACCCGCGACCTTTCATTACGTTAGGCCGCAATGCCTGCCTCACCCGAAGACCTCATCGCCTATCTCGCAGACCTCGGCGTTGAGACCGAGACCGTCGACCATCCGCCGCTATACCGGGTCGAGGACGCGCAGGCTTTCCGCGGCGACATTTCCGGCGGCCACTCGAAGAACCTGTTCGTCAAGGACAAGAAGAGTCGGCTTTTCCTCCTCGTCCTCGAAGAGGATGCGATCGTCGATCTCAAGCGCGCGCACGAGAAAATCGGCGCGCAGGGACGCGTTTCCTTCGGCTCGGCCGAATTGCTGGAAGAGGTCTGGGGCGTCAAGCCGGGCGCCGTCACGCCGTTCGGCGCCATCAACGACCAAGCCGGCAGGGTTCAGGTCGTGCTGGATGAAGCGATGATGCGCCATGAGCGGCTCAATTTTCACCCGCTGGTCAACACGCGGACGACCGGGCTCAAGAGCGCAGATCTCATCAAATTCCTGCGCGCGACCGGACATGAGCCCATGGTCGTGGCTCTCGGGCAGGATGAGCCCGCGGTTGAATAAAAAGCCCAAAGCCTCCATTTAGAGCGGCAAATGTGGGATAGGGCGGGCTTGCCCGCCCCTCGGGCTGGAGATGATTGGACATGGCGAATGTCAGCGGCGCGATCGCGCCTCAAACCAAAGCGGGTTCGGTCAAAGAGGTTACGACGGCCTCGTTCCGCGCCGACGTTCTGACGGCCTCGACGCGCCAGCCGGTTCTGGTCGATTTCTGGGCGCCGTGGTGCGGGCCGTGCAAGCAGCTCGCGCCGGCTTTGGAGAAGGCCGTCGCCGATTCTGGCGGCAAAGTCGCGCTGGTCAAGATGAACATCGACGAGCATCCCCAGATTCCGGGGCAGCTCGGCATTCAGTCGATTCCGGCCGTGATCGCCTTCGACAAGGGCCAGCCGGTGGACGGATTTGTCGGCGCGCTGCCCGAAAGCCAGATCCGCGGCTTCATCGAGCGGCTGGTCGGGCCGCTCCAGAACGAATTGGCGGCGCTGCTGGCCGAGGCGGAGGAAGCGGCCGCCAAGGGCGATGCGGCCGGAGCGGCGGCGATCTATTCCGAGATTTTGGCCGACGACCCGGGCGAGGCCAAAGCGATCGGCGGTCTCGCCAAGCTCCATGTCGCCGCCGGACGGCTCGCCGAAGCGAAAGCCTTGTTGGAGACGGCCCCGGCGGCGGCCCCCGGCAAGGAGCAGGACCCGGCGGTCGTCGCGGCTTGGGCGGCGTTGCGCCTGGCCGAGCAAGCCTCGACGGTCGGCGAGCTCGCTCCCCTCGAGCAGGCCATCGCCGCCAATCCAGATGACCACCAGGCGCGCTTCGACCTCGCGGTCGCGCTTTCGGCAAAGGGGGAGCGGGACGCCGCGGCTGACCAACTGCTTGAAATCATTCGCCGCGACCGCAAATGGAACGACGAAGCGGCGCGCAAACAATTGTTGCAGCTGTTCGAGGCCTGGGGTCTGATGGACCCGGCGTCGGTCGCCGCGCGGCGCAAGCTGTCGGCGGTCTGGTTTTGACAGCGAGCCGCCGTCAAAGGCCTCCGAAGAGTGAAAAGAACGTCATGAAGCTCAACCGCACCTTCGCCGGTCCGGCCGAGATGCCGGAAACGATCCCGCTGTTTCCGCTGACGGGCGCGCTTCTGTTGCCGCGCCGGCCGATCCAGCTCACGGTGTTCGAGCCGCGCTATCTCGAGATGCTTGACGATGCGCTGGCCGGCGAACGGCTGATCGGCGTCATTCAGCCCTCGTCTGAGGAAGAGGCGTCCGATCCGGCCCCGGAACTCTATCCGCTCGGCTGCGCCGGGCGCATCGTTCAATATGCGGAGATCGGCGACGGCCGCTGCTTCCTGACGCTGATGGGCGTGGCGCGCTTCCACTTGAAGGCGGAAGCGCCGAGCGGCCTGCCCTATCGGCTCGCGGTCGCCGATTATTCCCCGTTCGCCGAGGATTTTCTGGAAGGCGCGGGCGAAGCGGCGGTCGATCGCGACGACCTGATCGCGGCCCTGAAACGCTTCGCCGAGGTCAACGAGATCAAGGTGGTGTGGAGCGACATCCGCAAGGCCTCCAACGAGGCGCTGGTCAATGGGCTCTCGATGATGAGCCCCTGCGGTCCGAAGGAGAAGCAGGCGCTGCTCGAGGCCAAGGATCTCAAGTCTCGCGCCGAGATGCTGGTCGCGATCACGACCATCGAGCTCGCGCGCGGCCAGGACGCGGCGACGCAGATTTATTAGCCCCGGATTCGAAGGTCGTTGATTACTGGATGCGTCCCCTTCGACAAGCTCAGGGCGGGCTTTCGAGGCCGCTTCGCAACACCTCAACGAGGGTTGGGATGAAATACGGAGAACTTCGGAATCGGGACCGCCTGCGCCAAAAATTCCAAACATTTCCTTTGCTGTGAGCAGAAGTCATGCTAAAATATTTCTGTTCGCCCGACCAAGCCAGCGCGCTACGCGCCGCCTGCGGTAGATAAGGAGGTCCTGAACTGTTCTGCACATCTCTTGAGATGGGGAAAGATTTTTTGTTTGAATCGGCCGTAACTCATTGAAAAGGCTAGATTCGAAAAAATAAACGTAAGCAAAAGAAAGCAATTTTGCTTTCGTTTATTTTCGCCTATTTGCGTTTACTGGCTTTTATTTCCGCCGGCTTGGCTGGAACGGCGTCCCCGCGCGCGCCTCGCTCAGGCCTCGACCTCTTCCTTCAGATGCCCGAGCGCCTTCTCCTTCGCCATCAGCGCCGCGTGGTCGCGGGCGAGGAACGTGTAGACCGCCGGGGTGACGAACAGGGTGAACAAGGTGCCGATCGCCATGCCGAAGAAGATGGTGACGCCGATGTTGAAGCGCGAGACGGCGCCCGCGCCGGTGGCGAAGATGAGCGGCGTCATGCCGACCACCATCGCCGCAGTCGTCATCAGAATGGGCCTCAAGCGCACCGCCGCCGCCTCCTCGATCGCGCTGCGCCGCGAGTGGCCGCGGGTCTCCTGCAGCCGGTTTGCGAAATCCACCATGAGAATCCCGTGCTTGGAGATGAGGCCGATCAGCGTGACGAGGCCGATCTGCGAATAGATGTTGATGCTGGCGAAGCCGAGGAATCCGCCGATGTTGAGCGGCAAGAGGGCGCCGAACAAAGCCGTCGGCAAGGCGATGAGAATGATCAGCGGATCGCGGAAGCTCTCATACTGCGCCGCCAGCACCAGATAGATGACGATCAGCGCGAACACGAACACATAGACGAGCGCGTTGCCCTCCTGCTCGTACTGGCGGGAATCGCCCTGGAAGTCATAGGTGTAGCCTTCCGGAAAAATCGCCTTCGATTTCGCCGTGAGGAAATCGAGCGCTTCGCCAAGCGTGCGGCCGGGGAAAGGTACGCCCGACAGGGTGGCGGAATTGAGCTGCTGGAAGCTGGTCAGCGCATTTGGCTGCACCCTTTCAGAGACGCTCGCCACCGCCGACAGGGGCACGAGCTCGCCGTTTCTGGCGCGCACCTGATAACGGGTCAGCCAGTCGGGAGAGAAGCGGAACTCGCGCGGCGCCTGCGGAATGACCTGGTAGCTGCGGCCGTAAAGACTGAACAGATTGACGTAGTTGCCGCCCAGCATCGTCGCCAGCGCGGTGCCGGCATCGGACATGTTGACGCCGATGCGGTTGGCTTTGTCGGCGTCGACCTTGAACTCGAGTTGCGGCGTGTCGAACTTGAGGTCGACGTCGGTGAACAGGAAGAGGCCGCTTTCCCGCGCCGCCTGCTGCATCTTGAGCGCGACATCGGCGAGCGTCGCGTAGTCGCCGGTGGTGCGGATGACGAATTGCATCGGCGCGCCGCCGGTCGAGCCGGGCAGCGCGGGGGGCGAAAACGCCTGCACCTGGGCCTGCGGCACCGCCAGGAATTTGGGTCCCAGCTGAGCGAGAACCTGCTTCTGGTTCTTGCTCCGCTCGCCCCAGGGCTTGAGGAGAAAGCCGACGAAAGCGTTGCGGACGCCGGCGGAGCCGTTGATGGTGAAAATGTGCGCGATTTCAGGCGTCGTGCGCGTTTCGTTGACCAGACGCTGGGTCGCACGCTCGGTGTAATCGAGGTTGCCGATCTGCGGCGCCTTGACCAGCGAAAGCAGAATGCCTTGGTCCTCCTCCGGAGCGAGCTCGCGCGGAGTCGAAGCGTACATGACGCCAGTCAGCGCCAGAACGCCGACCAGGATGAGGAGGGTGAGAGCGCGAAAGTTGAGCGAGCTGTGGAGGCGGCGCTTGTAGGCGCGGCGAAGGCTTAAGAAAGCCTGATCCAGTCGACGAGCGAACCAGCCCTCGCTCTTGTCGCGGCTCAACAGCTTCGAGCACATCATCGGCGACAGCGTCAGCGCGATGAAGCCGGAGACGATGACGGCCCCCGCCAGAGTGAAAGCGAATTCGCGAAACAGAACTCCGGTCACGCCGGAGACGAAGCCAATCGGCGCGTAGACCGCAGCGAGGGTGATGGTCATGGCGATGATCGGCAGCGCGATCTCGTGGGCGCCGCGGATCGCCGCATCAAACGGCGTCATGCCCTCCTCGATATGGCGGTGAATGTTCTCCACCACCACAATGGCGTCGTCGACCACGAGGCCTATGCCGAGGACCAGCGCAAGCAGCGTCAAGAGATTGATCGAATAGCCGAGCGCCATCAGCGCGATCATCACGCCGATGAGCGAGAGCGGAATGGTGACGATCGGGATGAAGGTCGAACGCAGATTGCCGAGGAAGAGGAAAATCACCACGATCACGATCGCCGCCGCTTCGGCGAGCGTCTTGGCGACCTCATAGATCGAGGCGCGGATGAAGGTGGTCGAATCATAGGCGATCGTGGCCCTAAGGCCGGTCGGCAACTGCTCCTGGATGCTCGGCATGATCGCGCGCACCCCGTTGATCACGGTCAGCGGATTGGCCTCCGGGGTGCCATAGATGCCGACGAACACCGCCTTGAGACCGTCGAAGACCGACGAGGAATCGACGCTCTGGGGCCCGAGCTCGATTTTCGAAACGTCGCCTAGTCGCACCAGCGCGTCGCCGTGGGTCGCGATCACCAATTGCCCGAACGCCTTGGCGCTATCGAGAGAGGTCAGCGCGTTGACGCTGATTTGGGTATAGTCGCCTTTGACCTCGCCGGCAGCGGTGGTGAAGTTATTGGCGGCGAGCGCGGCTCGCACGTCGTTCGCGGTCACGCCGAGAGACGCCATGCGGGTGGGATCGAGCCAGATGCGCATGGCGAAGGTCTGCCCGCCGAGAATCTGAGCGTTGGCGACCCCGTCGACGGTCTGCAGGCGCGGCTGAACGACGCGGGTCAGATAGTCGGTGATCTGGGACGGGGTCATCACGTCCGAGTTGAACGACAGATACATGAGCGCGAAGCCCTGACCGGTCTGCTTGACCACGACCGGATCGTTGGCGTCACGCGGCAGGCGGCCGCGCACCTGATTGACCTTGGACAGGGTGTCGGCCATCGCCCGGTCCGGATTGGCGTCGAGACGCAGATTGAGCGTGATGGTCGAGGTGTTCTGCTGCGAGGTCGAGACCAGCGTGTCGATTCCCTCGGCGCTCGCCACCGCCTGTTCGATCGGGGTCGTGATGAAGCCCTTGATGACATCGGCCGCGGCGCCGGGATAAGTGGTGGTGATGGTGATCGTGGTGTTCGAGGTCTCCGGGAACTGCCGCACCTGAAGCCGGAAGGCGGCCATTCCGCCGACCAGCAGAATGAGCAGGCTGACCACGCTCGCCAGCACCGGCCGTCGGATGAATAGATCGGTGAAGGCGTTCATTGGCGATCCGTCACGGCCGGGGCGTTTCGGCAGGCGTGGGAAGCGCGGCCGTTTCGTCGATCGTGACCGGCATATAGGCCTGCAGCTTGATCTGGCCAGCGGTCACCACGCGCTCACCCGCCCTAAGGCCCTCCTCGATCGCTATTCTCTCGCCGCGCGCTGGACCGACCCGTACGAAGCGCCGCTCAACGATGAGGCCGCTCACACCGCCCTTGTCGTTCACGGCTCCTTGTTCGCGCGCGTGCGGCGCCGCCCTGACGACAAAGACATTGTTGCCGTAGAGACTGTAAACGATCGCGGTGCGGGGGACGGTCAGGACGGAAGCGGGTTCACCCGTCGTGACCGTCAGATTGGCGAACATGCCGGGCAGAAGCTTGCGATCCGGATTCGCGAACACGGCGCGGGCCATGATGTTGCGCGACTCGGCGCTAACGCGCGCGTCGATCGCCTCGACCTTGCCCTCGAAACTGCGGCCAGGGATGGCGTCGACGGTCATGCTCACGAGCTGACCGACGGCGAGCGAGCGCAAAGCCTCCTCGGGCACGGGAAAGTCGGCGTAGATCGGGTCAAGCTGCTGCAACGTGACCAAGCTCGTTCCCACCGCAACATATTGCCCGAGATCGACATTGCGCAGGCCGAGCCTGCCGGCGAAGGGCGCCTTGATCGCCTTCTGCGCGATGACGGCGCGCGTCCGCTCAACGGTCGCCGCGGCCGAGTCGCGGGTCGCGAGCGCCGTGTCGACGGTCGATTGTGGGGTATTGCCCTGCGCGACGAGCGTCTTTTGGCGCACAAGCGTCGCATCGGCGTTCTTCAGTTGAGCCAGGCCATTCGCGAGATCGGCCTGCTCGACCGAATCGTCGATATTGATGAGCAGCGCGCCGGCTTCGACGTCTTCGCCCGACTCGAAATGCTTCGCGGTCACGACGCCCGCGGCCTGCGGGGCGATGAGGACGCCTTGATACGCGCGCAATGTGCCGATCGCCGTCAGTTCGGGGGGCCATTTCTCGATTGTCACCGCCGCGGCCGCCACAGCCGTCGGCTTCGGCGCGAACGCGGCGGTGATGAAGCCCCTGACCAGGTTGGGCTTGATGACAAACTGGAAATAGGCGAGCCCGCCGGTCAATGCTGCGAGCAGAGCGAGCGTGACCAGGAATACGACCGGGCGACGCGCGCCAAGTGGGAGCCTCGCGATAATGAGCAGCAACCCCAGTATGGCGCCGGCCGCAAGGAAGGCGAGCGGGGGAACGGGAACGTGAATGAGCGCAAGCTGCGCCGCCGCGCCGAACGCGAGCAGCGCCAGGGCGAGGAGGACCAACAGCCGGTTCGTCAGGCGCCGCATTCGCTCCATTCCGGTTCGGGCAGGGTTTCGAGGTCGGGCCTTTTGCAACATTTCCTTCGAGACCGATACGAGCAGAGCGAAAATTTGTACCTCGGAGGGCCTGGCCTACCCCTCTCGCGTCCGCGACCTGGCGCCGTTATGCTGGAATTCATGGCCGCAAAAGGGCGGTCTGATTCGGGAGATTACGCCATGACCAAGACCCTTGCGCTGGTCGCGCTCATGTTCGGCATCGCCGGAGCGCCAGCGCTCGCCTATGCGGATGACGCCTGCGTGACACAGGCGACCGATAAGAAACTCGCCGGCGCCGCTAAGACCAGCTTCATGACTAAGTGCGAAAGAACCGGCTGCGAGTCCCGGGCCAAGGACAAGAATCTGCATGGCGCCGCAATGACCTCTTTCGTCAAGAAGTGCACGAAGGACGCGATGGCGATGTGAGGCCAGATCCCGTTCTGGCGCGGCCGATGGCGGGGTGAGACCGGTCGCGCCCATCCCGCCGTCGAGGGGCTATTCCTTGACCGCTCCAGTCAGGCTCGAAACATAGTACTCGACGAAAAACGAGTACATGATCACCACCGGCAGCGAACCGAACAGCGCCGCGGCCATCAGCGAGCCCCAGTGGTAGACGTCGCCTTCGACCAGTTCGGTGATGGCGCCGACCGGAACGGTCTTGTTCTCCGACGACGAGATGAAGGTCAGCGCGTAAATGAACTCGTTCCAAGACAGCGTGAAGGCGAAAATGCCGGCCGAGATCAGGCCAGGGACGGCCAACGGCAGAGTGATCTTCCACAGAATCTGCAGCCGCGTCGCGCCGTCGATCAGCGCGCATTCCTCAAGCTCGTAGGGGATCGTGCGGAAATAGCCCATCAGCAGCCAAGTGCAGAACGGGATCAGAAAGGTTGGATAGGTCAGAATCAGAGCCCAGTCGCTGTCGAACAGGCCAAGCTTGAAGATGATCGCGGCGAGCGGAATGAACAGGATGCTCGGCGGCACGAGATAGGCGAGAAAGATGGCGAGCCCCACATAGCGGGCCCCGGAAAACCGCAGGCGTTCAATCGCATAGGCCGCGCAGACGCTGCAAAACAGTGAAATCGCCGTCGACGCCACCGAGATGATCAGGGTGTTGATGAGCCAGGAGGGATAGCTAGTCTCAAAAAACAGCTTCTCGATGTGAGCGAGCGTCGGGTGATGGACCCAGAAGGGATTGAAGCGCGCGTAGTCGTAAAGCTCGTCGTCAGGCTTAAAGGTCGTCGTCGTCATCCAGTAGAACGGAAACAGCAACACGAACAGGAAGACGGCAAGCGGAAGATAGAGCGTGAACAGCCGCCGCGGCAGACGCTCAAGATACTCCATCCCGTCGGCTGCGTCTGTGCGGAGCGCCATCGTCAGTCTCGCGAGCCTTGCTGCCAGCGTCGGCGCTGCAACCCGAAATAACTGAATAGGATGGCAGCCAGCAGAAACGGCACCATGGCGTTTGCGATCGCCGCGCCCTCGCCGAGACGGCCTCCGGTGATTGCGCGCTGAAACGATAGCGTCGCCATCAGTTGGGTGGCGTTCATAGGGCCCCCGCGCGTGATGGCGTAGATGAGCTGGAAGTCGGTGAACGTGAGCAGCACCGAGAAGGTCATGACGACGGCGATGATCGGCGACAGCATCGGCAGCGTGACAAAGCGGAACCGCTGCCACGGTCCTGCGCCGTCGAGGGTCGCCGCCTCGTAGAGCGACGGCGAAATGGTCTGCAGCCCAGCAAGCAGGGTTATCGCCACGAACGGGATGCCGCGCCAGACATTGGCGGCGATCACCGACCAGCGCGCGTTCCAGGGCTGACCGAGAAAATCAATGTACTGGTGGATGAGACCAAGTTTGATCAGCGACCAGGAGATGATCGAGAATTGCGGATCGAAGATCCACCAGAAGGCAATCGCCGAGAGCACGGTCGGCGTGACGAACGGCAACAGCACGACGGCGCGGATCAGCGACTTCAGGGGCATCCGCCGATTGAGCAGGAGCGCGAGATAGAGGCCCAAGCCAAATTTCAGAATGCTGGCGACGACGGTATAGAGGGTGGTGTTGAATACCGAGAGCCAGAATATTTGGTCGTGGGCGAGGGAAACGAAGTTGGCGAACCCGACAAAGCGGCCCGGCTCACCAATGGTGGCGTCGGTCATGCCGAGCCAGAAACCTAGACCAAGTGGATAGGCGAGAAACACCAGCAAAAACGCCGCCGCCGGCCCGATCATCGTGAGCCCGAGAAAGTTGCGATCGTTGAGCAGGCGAAACGCGAGCCGCCGCCGCGCCGGGATCGCGCGCGCCGTTCGTTGGGCGGGCGTTAATGAAACCATCAGCCACCGCCTCGGTCGCCGCGCGGCGGGAAGTCAATTCGGCGAATGCTCGCCTCCCTTGTGCTGACCAGCTTGCCTACCCTCGACAAGCGGTCCCTGCCGTCGTTCGTCCGGAGAAATCGAAGCCAACTTGCGATGGGCGTATCCGCTAGGTGTTGTAATACCGTTTCACCCGCTCGGCCGCATCGTGCGCTGCGTCTTTGGGCGACTTGTTCCCGGTGCACGCCTCGGCGAACATGTCGACCACCACGAAATCGCCCATGACCGAGGCCGATGCAGTTCCGAGGGCGCCCGAATAGCCGTCATCCAGCGCGTACTTCAGAACATCGCGGAAAGGCGTGACTTTCGGATCGGCCGTCCAGACTGGATTGTCGTTCCACGCCGGCAGCGGAGGCGCGACGTATCCGTTCGACTGGGCCTCCCAATAATCGACCTGCTCTTTGTCCCACATGAAGCGCAGATATTCGCGGACTGCGTTCGGATATTTTGAGTAGGCGTAGGCGTAGGTGTTGAGAATGTTTTGCTGCTCGGTCGGTCTCCCGACTGGCCCAATTGGCATATTCGAGTGGTCCATATCGGCGGCGATCGCCTTGATCGCTGGATCGGGCGAGTTCTTGGCGACCGTGTAAATCGATACGCCATTTAGCGTAAGGCTGATCTGATCGGCGAGGAACGCCTTGTTGTTGCTCGGATCGAGCCACGACAACACGCCGTCGATATAGGTCGCATAGAGCTGCTTGGCGTATTCCAGAGCAGCGACGGTTTCTGGCGAATCGATCGCGACATTGTTTTTGTCATCGACGGTCTTGCCGCCGAAAGCCCACAAGCACCATTGAGCCCAGCCATTTGCGTCGCCGGTGGCGTGTCCAAGAGCGAAGCCGGGCGGTTTGCCAGCTTTTTTGAGGCCCTGGCATAGTTTAAGGAACCCAGCCGTGTCCTTGGGGAATTCATCAAAGCCGGCAGCATGCATGGCGCCAATGCGATAGTTCATGCAGCCGCCGGTCGCGCCCTGCGGGAGCGCGATCCAGCGATCTCCGCTCATCCCGTATTTACGGGCAATTGGGTACCAGCCTCCGGACTTGGCCCCGATATATTCGGCGAGATCGGTGAGATCGAGCAGCTTTTCCTTGAACTTGAACGGGTCGTCGAGCGTGCCCATGATGATGTCGGGGCCCGCGCCGACGTTGGCGGCGACCGCCGATTTCGGTCGGATGTCGTCCCAGCTTTCAGCATCGACACGGACTTTGACGCCGGTCTTCTCCGAGAATTTCTTGGTGTTAGCGACGAAACTGTCGAACTCCGCCTGGATGAATTGCTTCCAGCGCAAAACGCGGATTGAAGCGCCTGATTCCGGCGCGGGGCCATTCCACGTTGGCTCGGCGTGCGCGACGCCCGGCACGAGCAGCAATCCCGCCGCGCCGCCAGATTGCAGGATTTGCCGCCTGGTGATGTCGACCATCTCATCCTCCCTTGTCGGCGTAGCGTAGGATGCCGCGCGCCGCTTTTCTTTCCATCGAGTCCTACACCGGGCCGCCGCTCGGGCCAAGACGTCGTGCTGGACGCGGTCGCGGGGCGGGTCTCATCGTCGCTACGGTTTGGCGGGGGCGCCTGGCGAAGGATAGGCGCTGACGAAGCCGTCGCGATTGGGCATTTTGACGTTGGCGAGATTGTCTGCGTCGAGAGCGGCGTCTTGCGGGACGATCCCGTTGAGAAACAGGACGTAGGCGGAAACCGCGTAGACGGGGGTAAGCGATTGCGGCGCGTCGAGAGGCATCGCGCGGCGCACAAGGTCGAACAGCGTCGTCGCATAAGGCCAGAAGCTGCCGACCGTCTTTTCCGGCTTTTTGTCGCGGAGCGTGCCAATGCCGCCGACAAGCCGATCCATCGGCTTGCCCTCGCCATGGACGCCGCGGCGGCTCGCGCATTTCGCCGCGAAGATCGCTTCGCCCTGCCGCACGTCCCCGTGCCAGGCGGCAGTCCGGCGTCGCCAGGAGAAACGTCGATGTCCCAACCCGCGATCTCCCGCGGCGTGGCCGGACGTCCCAGGTCCTAACGCTCCGCTGCATAGGCGGCGCCGGATGCCGAAAGCGCAGCTGCGAGCGCCGTGCAGGTGAATTTAGCCAGCATTGGTTACCGCCCCGCCGCTGGCGACGCTCCAAGTCTGGATTGCGTTGTAGTGGTAGTAGGAGCGGACGTCGCGCACTTTCATTAGCGCCTCGCGGGTCGGCTGCACATATCCCGTTTCGTCCGTGACACGGCTTGCAAGGCCGCCGGGCCGCCGTCCCAATCCCAATGCGCGCGAAACCGGGTCAGGCGCTTCGACATGATCGGCTCTTGCAGCTCGGCTTCCCGCCATGACGCGCCGCCGTTCGTCGACACTTCGACTTTGGCGATTTCGCCCGCTCCCGACCAGGCAAGGCCAGTAATCTCGTAGAATCCCGGTCCGCCAAGGCGCGTTGTCCCCCGAACGGAAAAGTGATGACCGATTTCGCCTCCATGACGAAATTGAACTGGCGCGCCGCGCCGTCCGGCATGAGCATGCTGTATTTTGAGGTTTCCTCGCGCGTTTGGAACGGTTCGACCCCAAGTTTGAGCCGCCGAAGTCACTTGACGTTGGTGTTGCCTTCGTAGCCCGGCAGCAGCAAACGCAGCGGATAACCCTGCTCAGGCCGCAGCCGCTCGCCGTTCTGCGCATAGGCGAGCAACGCATCATCGAGCGCCTTCTCGATCGGGATGCTGCGCGTCATCGCAGCAGCGTCGGCGCCTTCGGCGAGCATCCATTTCGCCTCGGGCTTGACGCCCGCTTCCGCAAGAACGGTCGAGAGGGGAACGCCGGTCCATTCGCAGCAATTGAGGAGGCCGTGCGTGTCCTGGGCCGTCAGTTCGGCCTTCGGCGCGCCCCAGTTCCGGGTGTTGCCGGAACATTCGAGGAAGTGGACACGCGACGCGGACGGAAATCGCGTCATGTGTTCCATGGTGAAGATGAGCGGCCGCTCGACCAATCCATGCACGATCAGCTGGTGCTCCGACGGATCGATGGTCGGAACCCCGGCGTGGTGACGCTCATAATGCAGGCCGTTCGGGGTGATAATTCCGCAAGGTCCTGGAGCGGAGTCAGGCTGAATGAGGACAATCGCGATGGTGGCTCCGGCAAGCCTTGGCGATAGCGGCGCACGACATTAGCTTCGAACTTGGACGGCCGCCCATAAGGCGAGCTCAACGTTTCGTCGCCAGGGTGGAGCTGCCATTCCGGGACCGACGGCGGCAGGTTGTCCGCTTCCTGCGCCAGAGCAGGGCGGGAAACGATCGCCGCAGCCGCCGCGCCTGCGCTCGCTCCGAACAAGCTCCGACGGGTGAGCCGACGAGCGTCGCCATCGTGTGGCTCGCGCGCGGTCTGCGATGGCTCCCTCGATTTGGGCGTCCGCGGAATCATCTTTGTGCTCCCCACCGTTTACGCCGGCGACTGGCGAGTGATGCCTGCAATCGTCGCCCAGATCGTCTGGTCGGACAAGACCGCGGACATGCACTCATCCTCCCTAGCGCCCGACACGAAGCCAACCGCCTTGATGTTGTCGTCATTCGGGGAGTAGCGATCTCAGCCATAGTGACGTTGGCCTTTCGTTGAGGGTTCGCCATGTCACCACACCGCGCGCTCGCCCATTGTTTGCTCATCGCCGTGGCCCTGTTCGCTGCTTTCGCCCCGCAAGCGGTCCGCGCCGAGGCGATGGGCATTGGGCTTGAAGCATTCCCTTATCCTTATCCCGTCCATTTCATGCCGATAACGCTTGAGGGCGAGGATTTGCGCCTTGCTTATATGGATGCTCCGCCAGTCGGCCCATCGAACGGGCGAACAGTCGTCCTTTTGCATGGCCGCAATTTCCCTTCGAGCTATTGGGAGCCGACGATCAAGGCCTTGACCGAGGCGGGTTACCAGGTCGTCGCCCCTGACCAGATCGGCTTCGGCAAGTCGTCCAAGCCCAGTTTCGCCTACAGCTTCGACGATATGGCGCGCGCCACCATCGCGCTGCTTGATAGTCTCCACGTGGACCGCTTCGACCTGGTCGGGCATTCGATGGGCGGGATGCTCGCGGTCAGATTGGCGCGCGCTTACGGGCCGCGCATCGATCGCCTTGTCCTCTACTCGCCAATTGGCTTGGAAGACTACCGCTTCTACGCGCCGCCGGTGACCGACGAAACGCTTGCGAACAACGAACGCGCGTTGACCGCGGACGGCTATCGCAAACAATTGATGACCAACTATGCGCTGAGCCTGCCGTCGAGCGCGATCGAGCCATTCGTCCAGCTGCGCGAAGAGATCAAGGAGAGCGGGGAATATCCACGCTGGCTCAAGTCGTTCGTCGCTTCCTATCAGATGATCTATTCCCAGCCGGTGGCGCACGAGATTCCGCTCATCGATCGGCCGACCCTGTTCATCATGGGCGCCAACGACCACAACGCGCCGGGGCGTCCGTTCGCGCCGCCGGAATTGCGGGCGAAGATGGGCAAGAACGTCGATCTCGCGCAAACGCTGGCGGCCCGCATGGCCAACGCCAACGTGAGAGTTTTCGATGGCGTCGGCCATCTCGGGCATCTCGAGGCGACACAGCTGTTCAATCAGACGGTCCTAGGCTTTATCGACCATTAGCGCTTTTCTTCGAGCGAAAATGGCTGGAAGAGCAGCGAATGATCTGGATTCGGCGCGCCGCGCTCGGCGTCGGCTTGAACCATCAGCTAAGGAGGTACTCGCTGGCCGGCCGGCGCGCACGCTCCGCGCCGCGGCGATAAACACGCGGCGCGAGGCGATCATCTCTGCTTGAAATTTCAACGCACAACTTCTTTTCAGAGCAGCGCTTCCTTGATACCGCTTGTGTGATCAGCGCGGTCTCTCGGCGTCCGACGTTGTTGGTAAGCGCGGGACGACCGCGTGGGCCCGAGCGATGCAAGCGGTCTGGGGAGCGACGACATGACCGATGTTAAGCAAATGTCGTCAGCGCAGCTGCCGCCAGGCGGGCACTGGCGTAACTGGGTTGGCAACCAATCGTTCATCGCACGGTGCAAGGCGGAGCCTGGTTCGGAAGACGAGTTGGCTGCTCTCGTGCGCGAGGCCTTGAAGGAAAATCTCCCCATCCGCGTGGCCGGCTCCGGCCATTCCTTCACACCCGTGGTGGTTACCAGCGGCCTGCTGCTGAGCTTGAAGAACATGCAGGGGCTCGTCAGCGCCGACCTCGATCGCAAGCGCGTCGTCGTGCGCGCAGGCGCCAGGATCGGCGATATCGGCCGCGATCTGAAACGGATCGGCCTGTCGCTTGCCAATCAAGGCGATATCGACACCCAGGCGATCGCCGGCGCCCTCTCGACCGGCACACACGGCACCGGAATCGGGCTTGGCTGTCTGTCGTCCCAGGCGGTCGGCATGCGGCTGGTTCAGCCCGACGGATCGATCTTTGAAGTCGACGGCGACCGGGACACCGAAACGATGGCCGCTGCGCAGGTTTCCATCGGCATGCTTGGCGTAATTTCGACAATCACACTGCAAGCTATCTCCGCATACAACCTCAAGGAGACGCTCTGGCGCGAGGATTTCGATTCCTGCATGGAGAGGCACGACGACCTGGCGAGGAATAACCGCCATTTCAGTTTCTTCTGGTGTCCGGTCGCCGAGTCCCGACACCTCTACTGCCTGCCCGATGTCGCCTCTGTCTCAAGGGTCAAGCGCGAGCACGACGTTTGCGAGATGAAGGTGATGAACGCCACCGACGAACCAGCATACTCGAACGAGAGGACTTTCGAGCGGGTCGCCTATAGTTCGGAAATCTATCCGATTGAATACATCCCGAACTTCCACGAACTCGAATACGCCGTACCGATTGAAAACGGCAAGGAGGTCTTGCTGCAAATCCATGAGTTGATGCTAACCAAGCACACGAATTGCATCTATCCGGTTGAATATCGCTTCGTCGCTGGCGATTCGGGGATGCTGAGCCCTTATTACCAGCGCGCCAGCGTGACGATTTCCGTCTCTGGCGGCCCGGGCATCGACTATTGGAGCTATCTCCTCGATGTCGACGCGATCCTCAGGCAATACGGCGCGCGGCCGCATTGGGGCAAGCTGCACTTCAATCGCGCGGAAGACATGCCGTTGCTCTATCCGCGCTTTCATGACTTCCAAGCAATCCGCCGCAAAATGGACCCGGCAGGCTGCTTCCTGAACGATCACTTGAGAAATCTGTTCGGATGACGAACGGGTCGTCAGTGCAACGTCTCGATCAAGGGGTTGGACTACAATAAATTCCATACCGGCCGCTTGGGCGCCCAGGCCGTGGTCGAGCTTCACTGTTTTCCTCATGAATCGCCCCCTCCGCGAGGCGAGATTCGAAGTCGAAATTGCCTATATTTATAGGCGTTGAGAGCGCCGCCGGGGCAATATGCAAATCGAAGGTGACGATTGGGCAATCGTGATCCACGTCGAAGGCGAGGATCCGGCGCCGTGGCTCAAGGCGTTCCGGTCCGCCTTTCCTCATCGGCGAGCGTTTCGAAGCGATGAGGTTGACGCGCGGGCAATGCGCGAGGTCGCTGTCGCGATCGTATGGGCGCCGCCGTCCGGTTTCTTGGGACAATTTCCGAATCTGAGGCAGATTGTCTCAATCGGCGCAGGAACGGATCATCTCAGCAGTGATCCCTCGCGTCCTTTGAACGTTCCAGTCCTCCCCCGTCGGGAACCGGCATCGACTCGCACGATGGCCGAATTCGTCTTGATGCAGGTGCTCTTGCATCACCGGCGCATCGCCGACAGCGTAATTCGCGGGCCAGCCAGGCGCTGGGCGCCGGAGCCGAGAGGCCCGGTGGCGAGTCGCCACATCTCGAATTCTTGGCTTTGGGCCGATGGGACAAGCGGCGGCGGAACTGCTCCATGAGTTCGGTTGCAAGGTCGCCGCGTGGTCCCGAACCCCCAAGTCAAGCGCGATCGTCGATGTCCAATCGGGCTGGAGCAAACTGGACTCGATGTTTCTAGAACCCGACCTTCTCATCAACATGCTCCCTTCCACGGAGGAGACACGGGGGCTTATCGATGAGCGACGCCTTCGCCTTTTGCCGCGCGGCGCAGGGTTCATAAACGTCGGGCGCGGCGATGCGGTTGAACAATCAGCTCTGCTGCGCCTCCTTGACGCCGGCCATCTGTCGCTCGCATCGCTGGATGTTTTGCCGGTCGAGCCTCCCGCCGCGGACGACCCGATCTGGACCCATCCGCGCGTCATCCTGACCCCTCATGTCGCAAGCTCGCCTGTCCCCGCAGAGTTCGCGGCCTGGGTCGCGACGCAGATCTCGCTGTGAAGCCTTCGAGACGAGACGCGAAGGGCCCTACGGAATTCGCCTGACCGATTCCCCTTCCCAGTGATCGCGAGCCGGCGCCCATTCTGGAGCCGGTTTTGAGCGATTCCAATGGGTTATGGCGCCATTTCCGAGGTAATTGCTCACCCTGGGGGGATTTGACGGGGGAATTGGGGTTTTGATTCAAGCTGTGGATGGATCGCGCGGCGTTTGATTCGCTGGATCGGGAAGGACTGATCGGCGCGGCGTTGGCGCAGGCGGAGGCGATCGAGCGGCTGAGCGCCTTGGTCGCCCAATTGCAGGCCAAGCTTGATCGTCCGCCCGAGACGCCGGATAATTCGAGCCTTCCGCCGAGCCGGGGCCAGAAGACGGCGACCGAGTTCGTCAAGAACCGTCGCAAGAAGAAGCCGCATCCGGGCGCGCATCGGCCGCTGCATCCCAACCCGGAGCGCGCCATCCTGGCGAGCGTGCGGGCATTGCGGCGCCGACGTCTGGCAGAGCCCGCAAGAACCTTGCGAGATCTATGGCCGGATCGAGATTCCCCCGATTGCGCCCGAGGTCACGCAGGTGAGGCGGCACGCAGGCGTCTGCCCCCGTTGCGCAGGACGGTTCAAGGCCGAGGCTCCATCGGGCCTTGAGCCCGGCTCGCCGTTCGGCCCCAACCTGCGCGCCTTCGTCCTCTATCTGCGCTTCACCCAAGGGATCGGCTTCGAGCGGCTGTCGCGCCTGATGGGCGACGTGTTCGGCCTTCCCACCAGCGAAGGCGCGCTGGTCAACATTCTCCTGGGCGCGCGCCAGCGCTTCGCCGCGGCCAGCGCCGCCATCCGCGCCCGGCTGTTGTCGGGCGGGGTGATCTGTTCCGACGAAACTGGCTTACGGGTTGGCAAACGAAGTTGGCGGCTGTGGGTTTTCCACCATGGCCAGAACGCCTGTTTCCTCACTCATCCCCGACGCTCCAAGGAGGCGGTCGGGGCGTTCCTTGGCGAGGTTCGTCCGGACGTCTGGGTCTCCGATCGCTACGGCGCCCAGGCCGGCTGAGCGAAGAAGGACCAGCAGGTCTGCCCCATCTCCTGCGCGACACGCAATAGGTGATTGACGAGGGCGACGGCGGCTTCGCCCCGGCGCTGCGCCACTTTCTCGCTCTGGCCTGCGATGAGGCGGCGCGGCGCGACAGATTGAACGACGTCACGCTTAAACGGCACAGACGACGCCTGAAAGCCGAGTTCGACCGGATCATCGCCCTGACCCCCGTCCATCCCGCCGCCGTCAAATGGAAAAGCACGATCGAAAAGCTTCGCCCAAATCTCTTCGCCTTCATGTCCAATCGCGCCGTCCCGCCAACCCGCCCGCCGACGCTTTACCGGCCCTCTCCAGGCCATCCGCGACG
>CAWGBF010000004.1:0-56918 GCA_963820775.1 uncultured Alphaproteobacteria bacterium | reverse complement strand
CGCGATGCAGTTATCGATGCGCTGGTGAGCAGTACCGAGATGTTAGCCGTTGGGCCTCAAATCCCCGCCTAGTGGGCCAGTTCTCAGTAGAAAGGCCCCTCTCGGTTAGAACCCTTCCCTATTCCCTAGGGCCGTGGCGATGCCGTAGCAGAAGGCGTCAAGGAGGTCGTCCTCACGTTTGCTGTCTTTGGCGCCGATGCGAAAGCTCTCGACTTGGTCGAGCAGATGGTTACGCGAATGACCTTTGTAGGTGGTGATTTTGTGAAACGCTGGCGCCGAATACTTGACGCGGCCCTGATGCACGTACCCGGACACCGACATAGCCCGCTCGTCCTTACCGACGGCAGTGAGCTTGGAGTCGATCGGTTGCGCCGGCATTCCCCGCCGCAAGGCCTGCTGTAGGAGGATCATGCCCGCGCTCTTGTCCTCGATGAACGCCCCGATCGAGCCCATGCGAGCCCCGCAGAGGCGGGCAAGCTCCTCGAGCCTCGAGAACACGCTCGGCAACCAGCTTTCGAGAACAGCGCCCTCGATCTGGTCGATGTCCCAGTCGAGAATCACCAGCGGAATGGGGGCGTGTTGATCGTAACCGAAGAAGGTCACCGCCGTCCCGTCGTTGTCGGTTCCCGTTTTGACGGCGGTGTCGATCACCGCGAAGACGGAGTCGCAGCGGCTCGGCGGCGGTATAGGCTGATCATCGACGAGCAGCTTTTCGCGGCTGAAGAAGGCGACGCCAGACCAATCGACGAACTCGGCGCAATATTCCTGCGCAAAGACCAGCGAATCGTTGTTGGCCTTCAGATCTTCGAGGAACCTCGCCCTGCGCTCGCGCCAGGCATTCTTCGTTTCGCCTTCGTTGCACTTGGGAAGAAGCGGATTGTCCATGGTCTTCGCATGGAACTCGACGAAGCCATATCGGGGATCGTTGCACAGGTTATAGAAGAAGTTGTCGGGATTCTTGCCGGCGGAGTTCGAGCAGACGAGCGCCGTGCCGCCATAGTCGAAGAGCGTCGGCTTGATGGCTTTCTCCCAGATCGCCATCATCGAATCATCCGAGTTGACGCCGCCGTCCTTGGCGAAGGCCGCCTCGTCGATGACAACGCGATGGTAGCGCCGCCCGCGGGCCGAGATCGGGTTCTCCAACGACCAGAAGTCGACGCGCCCGCGAGTCGAGAGTCGCAGCGCCGGAGGGGTCTTGGCGCTCGCAACGAGGAGCGACGCGAGCGTGGCCTTGAGATCGGCGTACACCTCGGCCATGTGCTTGTGCTCGGGGGCGAACCAGCCGACCTCCTCCCCTTGCAGAAGGCCTTGCGCGGCCCAACTCTTCGCGAGCGCCGTCTTGCCGAACCGCCGGCCGCAGCGAAGCGCCATGAAGCGATGCCCGATGAGCGCGCGATAGGCGCGCGCTTGGCCGGGATGCAGCGGCTCGAGCCAGATCTGTTGAACGGCCGGAGAAGACAAGCGAGACACGCAAGCTTTCCCTCTCAATCCTCGTGGGACGAACGGTTTTCGGCGCTTGCGGTCCCTGCGCGACGCGCGGCAAGCTCCTGGCGCGTCTCCCCGGTTTCCATCAGCACCGCGTTTTCGCCGGTCTCCATCTCGAAGCGGCGGATGATCAGATCGACATAGAGCGGGTCGATTTCGACGCCGCGGCAGGTGCGGCCAGCCCGATGCGCGGCGATGAGGGTCGAGCCGGAGCCAAGAAAGGGATCAAGGACGATTTCGCCGCGTTCAGTCAGATCGAGCAGCGCGTCTTCAAGCATCGCGGTCGGCTTGACGGTAGGGTGTTCCGCCAAGCCCCGGCGGGCGTCGGAGCCGAGCGAGGAGGCGCCGGGGTAGGTCCAGACATTCGACCGCCAGCGACCGCGCTTGCCGAGCCTGACGTTATTGATATGCGGCGCGTCGCCCTTTTTGAACAGCGGCAGAAGCTCGTGCTGAGAGCGATAGAGGCTGCCCATGCCAGCGTTCGTTTTCGACCAGACGACCAGATTGACAGGAGCGAGGCCGAGATTGACGGCCGCGGCGTCGACAATCGAATAGCCGCGCCAGTCGATGAAGGTCGCGAGCAGGCCGCCGTTGACGAGATAGGGCAAAGCAGCGGCCATCCAGGTTTCGTTGAAGGTGAGATATTCCGGCGCGCTCATTTCTCCCGAGGCCATCGCGAACTCGCGATGCCGCCCGCCGGTCACATTGCCCGCGATTTGGACGTTGTAGGGCTCGTCGGTCAGGACCATCCGGGCGAGCGAACGGTTGCCGATGCCCGCCCGCGACGTCCAAGGCGCGGCTTCGCGCCTGCGCTCATGAGACGGCTCAGAATGGCGGCGTCCGTGGCGTCGCCGCATGCGAGGTAGTGAGAGCCGAGCCGGTAAAGGTCGCCTATGCGAGCCACAGGCTCCAGGCCGGCCTCAGGCGCGAGCGGGGCGCGTTCGACGCCGTCGTCAGGATCGAGAGAAAGAATCTGATCAATCTCGTCGGGCGCGAAACCGCCGATTTCAATCGGCGCGTCAACGAGAGTGAGCTCGTTGAACTCCAACCTCAGCGCCTCGAAGTCCCATTCGCCCTTCTCCGCCAGCCGGTTGATCGCCAGCCGGAGAAGCCGCCGTTCGCTGTCGTTGAGATGACCGACCCGGATGCAGGACAGGCGATCGAGGCCGAGAAGCCGCACACCCTCGATGACGGTCTCGCCGTCGATAACTTCGTTATCCGGACCAATCAGGATCGGCTTCGAATAGCCGAGCCTGGCGATGGAATTGGCGACCTCCCGGATATGCGCGGGATCGCGCTTACGCAGACGACGTTGGCTCAGCTTTAAATCGTCGAGGCGGATGTCGACGAGTTCGAGAGGCGGCAGCAGGTCGTTGCGGCCGGAGCCCGCGGCCGCCTGCGCTGCGGCCAGGCGTCGCGAGGCGCTACGCCTTTCGCGGTTCCTGGTCTTGATCTCGGTGTTGAACCGGCTCGCAAAGGCGGCCGGCGACTGGGCGCTCTTCTTGCGTTCTTTCGTCATGGGATGGGCTTCTCGTGATGCGCAATCATTTGCTGGGACGCGACGGGTCAGAGTTGTCGTCGATCGAAGCCCCGCGCTGTACTTCTGCGGCCGATGCGACGAATACGATTACGGCCTCAGGTCGCGCCGCACCCCGCGGCGACGACATGGACCGCATCTGGAGGACGGAAATCTGCGATCGGGACTTGCGCCAAGCTTCATGGGACGTCCCTGCGCCGCGATGGCGCGCGCTTCGCCGAACCTTCGGCAAGGAGGCGATCGTGGTACTCGCCGTTGGCGTCCGGCAAGGCATTGTGGACCTCAATGATCTTGGGCCCCTCGCCGGCGCCCCTGGCCGAGGCTTCGTGCAGGTCGATGAGACGATTCGCCGCCACCGCCTCGCCACGTTTCGCCTTGTCGAAGAGCGCGAGAATGTTGGCTTCGCCGCGGGTCACCGTTCGCTTTCGGCCGCCTTCGCGAATCTTGACATTCGAGGTGAGCGTCGCGCGCACCGATTCAGCGAAATCGTCGCGGTCCCTCGTTCCGCGGCGGTGCAGATAGGCGCGGTTTCCTTTCTGGAATTGCGTGTGCTTGGGCGGCCGGCCGTAGCCCACGCGTTCCGCCTCGCCGCTCGTGGCCTGGCGATCGTCGCTCATGGCTTCGTCGCCTTCGGCGCTTCGACGTCCTCTTCGCCGAGATCGACCGGCGCTTGTGACGAGGCAGGCTCTGCGTCTCCTTGGCCTCTGCTCTCGCGTCCCTGCCTCCAATCCGCAGAGAACGCGCGCGTAAATTCGGTCTCAGCATACCGCAGAAGGACGCCGTCCGGGCCTTGGTGAGCGAAGGCGAACCGCTGGTAGCGGTCGCGCGTCTTCGCCGCCTGGCGGTCGCCGGCGCTCTCCTTCGCCATCAGCTGCGCGAAGATGATTTCGAATCCGGTCTTGCGGACCTTCTCGCCGCCCTCGATCACGGCGAACGTGCGACGAAATAGCCGCTCGATCAGCTCGGCATCCTTCGGCGGCCGGCGCAGCTTGCGACGGCGATTGCCGCTCTGCCCCTTCTTCCAGCGAAACGCCTTCGGCGGTCGACCCCTGCCGACTTCGTATTCGCCATCCGGCCCTTTGCGCTCGCCGCTGCCCATTCTCGCGTCGCCCCAGCTGCTCCGAAAGCCGGCCTGGGGCCGACTCCATCGCCGACGAACGCCGGCTTACCGAGCAGATTTGGACGAAGGCGCGGCCCGCGGAATGGACCTAAAATCAATTCTCTTTTTGCAGGGGCCTTTCAGCTGGTCGGACAGCTCGATCTTCGCGAATCCTTGCCTCCTGCGCCCTGGCTTCGCGCAAATGACGCATATACTCCTTGTGGTTCGAGCCCAGGATTGGCGTCCCGGCGAGCGCCGCCTCGAAATGGCTCCGCCATTGGGTCAGGCGCTCATTCCCCCGCGCCGCCTCCTCATTCAAGCTCAGCCTTTTGTCCAAGCGCACCTTTTCGAGGAGACCGGTCGTATACCGCCAGAGGAGGTCCGCAGCCTCGCAGGCCCCAGTATTCCGCGGACCAGGGCGCCGACCCCGAATATCTTCCCAGGCAAGCGCGATCATCCCGGCGACCATAACTTTAGGGTGCGTCGCCCCTTCCGGCCGAACCCGACCCCGACCCCTCGGCGCCGTTCCGTCTGCCGTCGTGAGGCCTGGCGACTGTAGAGCGGACAGCGCCCTACTCTGAACTCCTCTAAGCGCCAGCACGAGCTCGCCGACCTCAGGGATAGCGCCTAGATCTGTCCGTTCGAGAAGCTCGCGCGACGGCGCATGGGCGACCGCGGAGATGAGGATCTCCGCAGCACGGTCGATGTTTGTGAGCCGCTCTCGCGCATCCGTACGCGTGAAAGCCATAGCCGCAATCGAGCGCTGGAGCATGATCGCCGGCGCCCAATGGCGAAAATGGACGACGAGCCATTCCGGCGGCTCGCCCCCAGCGACAGCGCGAGCGACGTCGCGCTCCGTCAGCGCTTCAGAAACCTTTGGTTTGGCCATAGTGAACGTCCTGGAGGTGAGGGCATGCGCCGAATCAATAAATAGATGTCAAACTGGAGTTGATACCAAGTATAGACACAACCTTTCTCGCACACTGGGGTTGGGCTCGCCCTGCGATTGATGTTGGCAACCCTGCGCTCATCGTGCGCGCCCGCTCTTGCGCGCTGGCCGCGTCTCGCGCCTTTGCGGTGGGACTGGCGCTTTTTTCCGGTCAATGCTCACAGATTCCCGTTTCGTTGACCAAGAATTCCCGATCCTCATACAAGGGAAGTGCTGGAACAGCGTCCGGAAAAGCGGCACGATTTAAGCTACGCGACCACGCGAAAAGGGCGCGAACCCGGAAAATTCCCGATTCTTTTCCCTGTCAACGGGAATTTGCCCGCGCGCAGACCGGTTCGTGCAGGACTGCGTCCACCACCAAGAAGTCCGCGCAAATCGACGTGATTTCCTAGTCCGCAGAATAGCACGACATTCCCGCGACTTGCGGCGGCAGCAGTCGGTCTGCCAAGTCTATTCCACCGTCTCCACGCCTTATTCGCGGCGCGTCTTGCCGAAAGTCTCTGGCCGCGAAATTCCATTTCCAAGGTTGCTGTTTGGCACGTGCCCACCGCGCCCGATTTCGAGTGGCCCTTGGGCGTTCGAACCTCGACATTTTGAGCCGGTTCGGAGGGGAGGGATCAGCTGGTCGCCGGAAGACAAACGAGCAGGGCGGATCGTTGTTACGCAGTAGTGTGCTGAAGGTTCTGCAAAATCGCTGAAGGCGAGAGGCGGTCATGGCAGGCTGGCGATGTCCAGTCACCTGATTCTCCTGGGAGAACCTCCGCCATGACCAAGAGTGAAGCTAAGCCAACGATCGCCGCCGTCAACGAGCGATTTTCGAAGAGCCCGGATGGGCTGCGCGAGATCGTTCGCGCGGTGATGCAGGAGATGCTGGAAGCCGAGATGACCGACGCGCTCGGGGCCGAGAAGGGCGAGCGTACGGCCGCCCGGCTCGGCTATCGCTCCGGCTCTTACACGCGCACCCTCGTCACCCGCGTCGGCAAGCTCGAGCCGCGCGTGCCGCAGGATCGCGACGGCCGGTTCTCGACCGAGCTCTTCGAACGCTACCAGCGCTCCGAGCAGGCCTTGGTGGCGACCCTGGCCGAGATGTATGTGCAGGGGGTCTCGACCCGCAAGGTGAAGGCGATCACCGAGGAGCTGTGCGGCCATTCCTTCTCGGCCTCGGCCATCTCCGCCATCAACAAGCGCCTGGACGAGAGCCTCGACGCCTTTGCCAACCGCCCCCTCGCCGAGCCCTTTCCTTACCTCATCCTTGACGCGCGCTATGAGAAGGTGCGCGATGGCGGCGTGGTCATGAGCCAGGCGGTGCTGATCGCTATTGGAATCGACTGGGACGGACGCCGCCAGATTCTGGCCGTCGAAATGGCCAACCGGGAAAGCCGCTCGTCGTGGAAAGACTTCCTTCTCGGCCTGCGTCGGCGCGGCCTTGCCGGCGTTGAGTTTGTCGTCGCCGACGATCACGCAGGCCTTCGCTCAACCATCCGCGAGGTCCTGCCCGAGGCCGCCTTCCAGCGATGCTACGTCCACTTCCTCCGCAACGCCCTCGACCATCTGCCGCGCAAGGCCGACGACGATTGCCTGCAGGAATTGCGCTGGCTCTACGACAGGCGTTCAATCGAGGAGGCTCGCCAGGATCTCGCCGCATGGATCGCCAAATGGGGCGCGCGCTATCCCAAACTCGTCGGATGGGTCGAAGAAACCATCGAAGAGACGCTCACCTTCTACAGGCTCCCGCGCCAACATCATAAGCATCTCAAGAGCACCAACATGCTCGAACGCCTCAACGAGGAGATCAAACGCCGGACCCACGTTGTCCGCATCTTCCCCAACGCCGACGCCTGCCTGCGCCTCGTCCGCGCCCTAGCAGGCTGTTGAAAAAGTCCGCCGCGTGGGGTCGAAACCGTGAACACATTGGAATCCAACGAAGTCCGGAACGGAATCGAACTACGGCGGAAATGAGTTTTTCAACAGCCTGCTAGCCGTCGAGACCACGAAAACTGGCTCGAAGCCCACGCTACCTCAACATGAACGATCTCAGGGAGCACAAGAAAACCCACCTCCGCCAAGCCGCCTAACCCAGCCCTCCCACGACCGCCTTTGCAGAACTTGACGCACAGAACCTTACGCCTGCGCCGGCGCCTGGAGTCCGAGCGCCCGCCACTGATCCGGCCAGGCCATCGGCAGGTCGACGAGACGCTTGAGACCAAAGCCGCGTGGCAAGTGTCCTTCGACTACCGCCTTGACGATCTCCGGCGCGAGGAAAGCGAGCGAAAGGGTCATCCGGATCGACCGCTCGCTCTTGCCCTCCCGCGAGCAGGACCTTGCCCTTGTCCCCAATCACGCACACAAGCGTTTGCGGCTTCGTTGTTTTCGTTCGCTCCACATAAGCGTCGCCGATGACAACGGTTTTGATTGGAACGTTCTCGATCGTAGTGTCGGCCTTGATGACCTTGGCGCTATCGAGATCGATCAGCACGTCCTTCACCTGCGGATACTTCTGCTTGAGCGCGAGCAGTCCGCTCGCCTTGCAGGCGTCCGCTTCGGGAGAGAGTGTTTCCGCGACAGCCGTGCTCGCGATGAACGAAGCGAGCAACGCTAATGAAAATCCAAGCCGCAACATGGAATAATCTCCACCCTCGTTCTCGTGTAAACTTTGTCGGTCGTGACTTGTTCCACGTTCGTCTTGCGCAGAGTCGCGCAATGATCATGTTTGGCGCGCGTGGCGCGGGCGTGTTAGCGATGCGCCCTCATGAGCCTCTCGAGCGAAGAGATTGAGCGCTACGCGCGCCAGATTGTCCTGCATGGACTGGGCGGCCCTGGCCAGAACAAGCTCAAAGCAGCGCGCGCGCTCGTCGTCGGCGCGGGAGGACTGGGGTCGCCCGCGCTGCAATATCTGGCCGGGGCCGGCGTTGGCACGCTCGGGATCGTTGACGACGACGCCGTCTCGCTATCCAATCTGCACCGGCAGATCATCCATGCGACGGAGGACGTCGGGCGGCCGAAGACCGAGAGCGCGGAAGCTGCGATCGCCCGCATCAATCCGCATGTCGCGGTCGAGCCGATCGCATTGCGGCTGGACGCTGATAACGCTCGGCCGATCGTTCGCCGCTTCGACGTCGTTCTCGACGGCTCGGACAATTTCGCCACGCGCTACGGGCTGTCCGACGCTTGCTTCCATGAGCGCCGGCCGCTCGTTGCGGCGGCGCTCGGCGAGTTCGACGGCACGCTCACGACGCTGAAGCCGTATGAAACCGGCAGCGACGGCGCGCCCAACCCGACTTATCGGTGCCTCTTCCCCGACCCGCCCGCGCGCGGAACCATTCCGACCTGCGCCGAGGCCGGAATATTGGGCGCGCTCGCCGGCGTGCTCGGTTCGCTGATGGCGCTCGAGGCGATCCGAGTCCTGGTCGGCGGCTTCGGCGACGGCGATCAGGGGCTGGTCGGGCGGCTGTTAATGATCGACGCGCGCGCGATGCGGTTCGAGACGCTGCGTTACGCCTGGGACCCGGACAATCCGCTCAGCGGCAGAGTTCTCGCAAGGCGCCCTCTTTTCGCGCGAAGCTTAGATCTGCCCAGCGGCGGGTGGTTCACTTCGTTGGGATGGTTCACTTGGCGGGATTGACGAAGTCCACGCAGTTGCTGCGGCCCGAATCCAGGCAGCGCTGAAATCTGCGGCTGTGACCCAAAGCGTGGAACACCCAGTAGCCGACGAGGATCAGCGCCACCACCGCGAGAAGCGCGGCCACATTGACGAGTTCGCGGCGCTCCGAGTTGTCCTTCGCCAGCCCGCGGATTGGCGGGTTCGGGCGATGAACTTTGAATTCCTCCGGTCGAAGCTGCGCCAATTGCGTATGCCCTCAGTCCTGTTGGGGCGACGCTAAGTTGTCGCCTTCCTAACAGATTTCTACGCCTCCGACCAGATTGACTTGAGCCAGCATGGCCACGCCCTGATCGGCGGTGAGCCGCGGCGCACGCGCAGCGGACATTTTAACATTTATTGTCAGGTGAAAATAACCGTCGCCCTGCATGGTGAGGGGCGGAAATCCCCGCCCGTTCGACCGGAGACAGGCATGCGTCGGCTCGCTACCCTCTACTTTCCCGCGCTTCTCTGCGCGACATCCGCACCGGCGTTGGCCGCCAACGACGGCCTCGTTATTCTCGCCCCTGCCGAAGCCGCGTCGGCTCCCACGCCTGTCTTCGGGCGCGGGCAATACGGCGGCGGCTTCATCGAAATGCTGCTGACGGGCGGCGCGCCACAGCAGCCGCAGGCAGTGGCCTCGATCGCGAGCGGGCCCGCAACGGAGGCGGATGGCGAGCCGGAGCCGCAATTTCAGCGGCAGGAAGTCGATTACTCAGGACCGGAGGCGCCGGGAACGCTTGTCGTCGATACGCCCGACAAGTTCCTGTTCCTGGTCGAACCGCACGGAAGAGCGCTGCGCTATGGCATCGGCGTTGGGCGTCCGGGCTTCACATGGTCGGGCGTTAAGCGCATCAGCCGCAAGGTCGAATGGCCCGACTGGACGCCACCGCCGCAGATGCTGCTGCGTCGCCCCGACCTGCCTCGCCATATGGCGGGCGGGCCCGACAATCCGCTCGGCGCCAGAGCGCTCTATCTCGGGTCCTCGCTCTACCGCATTCACGGGACCAATGAGCCTTCGACGATCGGCCACAACGTCTCGTCAGGCTGCATCCGGATGATGAACGAGGACGTGATCGACCTTTACAATCATGTGCCGGTCGGCGCGAAGGTGATCGTGCTCTGAAACGAAAACGGCGAGGCGCGGTCGAACGCGCCTCGCCAATAACTTAAAACCGAACCAGATCTCAGACGTCGTCGTAGCCGCCGCCGTCGTCGAAAGACGACCCGTCGGAACCATCGAAGGCCGAATTGTCGAGATTGTCGAAGTTGGCGTCCTGGACGCCCGGCGCGCCGGGATCAAACTGCTGGAAGTTGGCATCGGAGCCGCGATCGGGCCGGTCGTCGTAATAGTTGTTGATCTCCGTCACTTCCGTCGGATTACCGCTAAGGCCAGCGCCGCCCAACCCGGCGGCGCTCGCTCCTGCGCCAAAGAGACCGCCGCCGCCATGGCCGCCAAACAAGCCGCCTAGCAGATTGCCAAGGACGACGCCGCCGGCGACGCCGGTCGCGGTCGAAGCCGCATTTTGCAGGAAGCCCCCGCCGCCCGAAGGCTGGGGTTGGCCCCACGGGCCCGGCTGCTGAGGATAGCCTTGTTGCGGCTGGGGATAGCCCTGGGGCGGGTAGCCCTGAGGCGGTGGCGGCGCGTAGCCCCGCGGCGGCGGGGGCGCCGCGCGCTGATAGGCCTGCGGGTCAGGATCCGACCGAGGTGGAGGAGCGGACGGACCGCCGCCGAAAATGGACTTGCCGAGGTTGCCGAGGAAACTGCCGTGTTCCTGGCTCTGCTCGGCGCCCTGCTGTGCGGCCGCCTCGAGTTGGGAGATCCGGTTCGCCGCGGCCTCCAAGGCCTGCTGCTGGACAAGAACCGTTTGCGCCAGGACATAGGGCGCGTGTGGCGCGGCGCGAACCGCGTCGGTGATGAAGGATTCGGCTGCGGGGTCACGCTGGGTCGCGGCGGCGGAGTTGACGCGCTGGAAAAGGCCACCAAGCATTTGGCGTTCTTCGGGGGTCATGTCGCTCTCCCTGCGGCCGGATGGCCGCGCCCGGCATATAGCGACGCGTGCGGCCAATCCAAGGCTTCGGGCCGGGTTTTTCGCTCAACCTGCGCGCTTTTCACGAGCGGCGCGCTTTTCGCGCGAAGCCCGCCCGCGGCGCGCCTTTACTCAGGCTTGCCGATCGTTTAGGCGATGGGCAGTTGGGGGCCCCGGCTCGGCTTTTCGCCGATGCGCCGGGGCTTCGCTCGTTTTAAACAATCGGAAGAGCAATCGACGTTGGCCAATGTTGTCGTTGTCGGCGCCCAGTGGGGCGACGAAGGAAAGGGCAAGATCGTCGATTGGCTGTCGGTCGGCGCCGACGTCGTGGTGCGGTTTCAGGGCGGCCATAACGCCGGCCATACGCTCATGATCGACGGCAAGATTTACAAACTTGCGCTGCTTCCGTCCGGCATTGTTCGGCCTGGGAAACTGTCGATCATCGGCAATGGCGTCGTCCTCGACCTCTATCACCTCGTCGAGGAGATCAAGAAGCTGCGCGCCCAGGGAGTCGAAATCACGCCGGCCAATCTCAAAATCGCCGAGAACGTCCCGCTGATTCTGTCGCTGCATCGCGAGCTCGACGCGCATCGCGAGTCGGGAAGCGTCGCCGGAACCAAGATCGGCACCACCAAGCGCGGCATCGGGCCGGCTTATGAGGACAAGGTCGCCAGGCGCGCGATCCGCCTGATGGATCTCGCCGATTCCGATGCGTTGGACAACATGATCGGCCGCCTCCTCGCCCACCATGTTCCCCTGTGTCGGGGCTTAGGGTTGCCGCCGCCAAGCGGGGCCGCCGTTCGCGACGAACTGCTCGCGGTCGCGCCCAAGGTTCTGCCGTTCATGGCGCCGACGTTCGAGATCCTCGATAGCGAGCGGCGAGCGGGCAAGCGCATTTTGTTCGAAGGCGCGCAGGGCGCCATGCTGGACGTCGATCACGGCACGTATCCATACGTGACTTCCTCCAACACCGTCGCGGCGAATGCGGCGACAGGGTCCGGCCTCGGGCCCAGAGCGATCGGCTATGTGCTCGGCATCGCCAAAGCCTACACGACGAGGGTCGGCGGCGGCCCGTTCCCGACCGAGCTTGACGACGAGGTCGGCCGGTTGATCGGCGAGCGCGGCCGGGAATTCGGCACCAATACCGGGCGCCCGCGCCGGTGCGGATGGTTCGACGCGGTGCTGGCGCGCCAGGCGGTGCGCACGTGCGGCATCGACGGCCTGGCGCTGACCAAGCTTGACATTCTCGACGGCTTTGAGACCATCAAAGTTGCGACCCGTTACCGTCTGAACGGCGAGGAGATCGACTATCTTCCGGCCTCGCAATCGGCACAAGCGCGCGTCGAGCCGCTTTATGAGACGATTGAGGGGTGGGACGGAGCGACGAGCAAGGCGCGGTCTTGGGCCGACCTGCCGGCGCAGGCGATAAAATATGTGCGTCGAATTGAAGAACTGGTCGGCGCGCCGGTCGCCTTATTATCGACGAGTCCTGAGCGCGACGATACGATTCTTGTGCATGATCCGTTTCAGGACTAAGGGACCGCTTCGCCGCATCGTGCAGAGCGGTTGAGCGGAAGCTTTATGGCTGATTATCATTCGCTGCTCATGCGAGCGGTCGCCAATTTGCCGAACGCCGGTACGCCGGCGACGCGCACGGCGATCTATGGCCGCGCTCGTAAGGCGCTGCTCGAACAGCTCAGGAGCTTGCGTCCGCCATTGCCGGAGAGCGACATCGCGCGTGAAGAGAAGGCGCTCGACGCGGCGATCGCCGAGATCGAGGAGAGATACGGGTCGCCGGACCCAGGTCCACCCCCGGCTTCCACGTCCCCGACGCCGAGCTCACCGGGAGCCGGAAGGCCGGGCGCGGCCCCTGCGAAGGCGGTTCCACCGCCCCCGCCCCCACAATTCGCGACGGTCCAGCGCCCCAGCGCGCCTTCGGCGCCCGATCCGGCCGCTGCGTCAGCCCGATCACCTTCGCAAACGGGAGTGCCTGGGCAGCCCGGGGCCCCAGCGATGCCAGTTCAGAGCGCGACGCAGCGACCTCCGCCGCCGTCGCAGGGGCGGACCCAGCCAGTTGGGAGTTCGCAACAAGCGCCACCCCCATCTGCCGGCAGGCCAGCCGCAGGAGCGCCGACGGTTGCGTCGCCTGCTCGATCCCAGCTGGCTGCAGCGATGGCCAACCAGGCCTCCCCTGCATCGAGGGCCGGCCGGCCTGCTCCCTTGGTCAGAGCAGGAGGCTCGGAGAATGAGGGTCTGCCGGGAGTGGCGGCGCTCGATCCAGCTAAAGCCATCCGACCGAGCAAGACCGACGACGGGGACGCCGGCGGCGCCCCGCCAATTGTCGCGCGCCGCCGCGACGAACCCGTGCAATCGAGCGAGGCGCCGGAGGTGGCGGCCGAATTCGACCGCCCCAGCTTGGCGTCCAGACCGGAGGCGGAGATCCAGCGCCCGGTCGCGCCGGGCGCCGATGTCGCCAAGCCGAGACGCTTGCTCTGGATCGCCGCGGCGGTCGTCCTTGGAATTGTCCTTGCGGTGGCCGGAGCCGCGATCCTGATGCGTCAGAAGCCGCAGGATCTGGCTATCAAGCCCCCCGTCGAGGCGCAGCAACTGGCGCCGCCGGAGCCCTCGGCGAAGATCGCGGAGCGAGTCCAAGCGAACCCGCCCGCCCCGGCTGCGCCTCCCGCTCCCGCAAGCGCGCAGCCAGCAGGCCAATCGGGCGCTCAGGGCGCGGCGCCAGCAACCCCAACGCCCGAAGCGCCGAAGGCGTCCGCGGCGTCCGGGCCCGCGCCGTCGGCCGGCCGGGCCGCGATGCTGGTCGCTTCGGCCGACAACCCGCAGAAGCCGGCCGTCAGCTTGGGCTCGACGGTATGGTCCCTGATTCCACCGGCGCCCGGCCAGCCGGCGACGGTGGGGGTAAAGGCTGAAGCGGACATCCCCGACCTCAAGATGCACGCCACCATGACCTTGAGGAAGAACACCGATCCAACGCTGCAGGCTACGCACACGATCGACCTCAAATTCTCCTTCGCGGAGGGCGCCCCGATCACCGGCTTCAAGGACGTCGGCCTGCCGCAGATGCGCAAGGAGGATTTCGACCGCCGCAGAAGCGCTGACTAGCGTGAAGGTCAAGATCAGCGACATCTATTTTCTAATCGCCCTGGCCAAGGGCGAAGCTGACACCGCCCGCAATCTCGACCTGATGCAGACACGGTCCTGGTTCGACTTCCCGCTGCTGCTCAACGACGATCGAATCGCCAAGGTCGTGTTCCAGAAATCTCCAGAGGGCCAGGCGATGCTGGAGAAGGCGTTCGACGCGTGGAAGTAAACTCAAGGCCTATCCGCGCAGATTGAACACCCGGGTCGAGACAAAATAGCCGTTCTCGACCACGCCGAAAGCGATTGGCGTTCCAGAGCACTCGACGTATGCGCGCCCTTGGGTCGGAGCGGCGCCGCGAAGCAGCAGTTTCTGGCCGCGCCGCAGAATCGCGGCCCCGGAGCGATCGACGGGCAGGATCGGGATTTCGGCTAGGCCCGCCTGCAAAGGTAGAAGCGCGCGAGCCATCAGATCCGCGTCATCCGGCAAACGATCGAGCGGAACCGCCGAGTTGGCTGAAAACGGTCCGACGCGGGTGCGGCGCAATTCGACCACATGTCCGTAGCAGCCGAGCGCGCGGCCGAGATCCCGCGCGATCGCGCGCACATAGGCGCCCTTGCCGCATTCGGCCTCGAGCACCGCCGCATCGGGCTCAGCCGATATCAGTTCGAGCCGGTAGACATTGATCGGGCGCGGTTCAATCTCGAAGGTTTCACCTTCGCGTGCGAGGTCGTAGGCGCGGGCGCCAGCGATGCGGATAGCGGAGAAGGTCGGCGGCGTCTGGAGAATGACGCCGACGAATTTCGGCAGGAGGCTTTCGATTTCGGCTGGGGCTGGGCGCAGGTCCGAACGTGAGACGATCTCCCCGTCGGCGTCGTCGGTCGCGCTTTCCTCGCCCCAGCGCACGCGGAACCGGTAGGATTTGGCCCCGTCCTGAACGACTGGCACTGTCTTGGTCGCCTCGCCGAAAGCGACCGGCAACACGCCCGACGCGAGCGGGTCGAGGGTGCCGGCGTGGCCTGCCTTCTTGGCGTTGAGCAGGAATTTGAGCCGCCCGACGGCTTGGGTCGACGAGACGCCAGTCGGCTTATCGAGATTGATCCAGCCATTGATCTCGAGCCGCGACGATTGCTTCTGCCGCGGCGGGCCTAAGCGGCGTCCCTGGCGCGCCTCGGCGCCGGGCTGTCTATCTTCGCGGGCGTCGCCGGTCATTCCTTGTCCTCGCCGCCAAGACCCTTAAGGTCCCGAGCCACCGCCGGCGATCTCAGGAGCTCGTCCATACGCGCCTGCGCGTCGAAACTCGTATCCAGGGCGAAACGCAGATCGGGAGCGAACTTGAGATTGACGCGACGCGCGACAAGCACCCGCAATTCCTTCTTGTGGCGATCGAGCGCCTCAAGCACCGCTCCAGCGCCTTTGCCGCCCAGCGGCATCACCAGAATCGTCGCCAGTTTGAGGTCCGGCGACATCCGTACGTCAGGAATGGTCGGCGGATGGCGGTCGAAGGTCTCGTCGCGCACCTCGCCGCGCGCGAGAATGTCGGCGACCGCATGGCGGATCAGCTCGCCGACGCGCTCACTGCGGTGGCTTGGGGCGCGCTGCTTAGAGAGGGAACGGGACATTGCGCTCTCCTTTGAGGAGCGGCGTGAATGCAGCATGCGGATGGCGCGAGCGCGACTCGGAGCGATCCGGTCTGAACCGAAGCGCGCGCGAGCCGGTCGAGATCAGCTGCGCGCCGTCGTTCCGAGCGCGCCGGCTACAGCGTGCGGCGGATCTCCTCGACGGTGTAGCACTCGATGACGTCGCCGACCCGCATGTCGTGGTAGTTCTCGAACGCCATACCGCACTCCTGCCCGGCTTGCACCTGAGCGACTTCATCCTTGAAGCGCTTGAGCGTCGATAGCTTGCCCTCATGAACGACCACACTGTCGCGAATGAGGCGCACGTGCGCGCCGCGCTGAACGACGCCGTCGGTCACGCGGCAACCCGCGACCAAGCCAACCTTGGAAATGTCGAACAGTTCGAGAATTTGCGCATTGCCCAACATCGTCTCGCGCAACGTCGGCGCAAGCATCCCCGAGAGGGCCGCCTTCACGTCGTCGACCAGGTTGTAAATGATGTTGTAGTAGCGGATCTCGACGCCGTCTTGCTCTGCGAGGTCGCGCGCCTCCTTATGCGCGCGCACGTTGAAGCCGAGGATGACCGCCTTCGAGGCTGCGGCCAGCGTCACATCGGATTCGGTTATGCCGCCGACCCCGCCATGGATGACTCGCGCCATGACCTCGTCGTTGCCAAGCTTTTCGAGCGCCGCGGTGATCGCCTCGACCGATCCCTGCACATCGCCTTTGAGGACGATCGGCATCTCTTTGTGACCCGCCGCTTTGAGATTGCTCATCATGTCGGAAAGCGAGGTCCTGACGGCAGGTCCGCGCGCGACGAGCTTCTCCCGCCTCTGACGTTCTCGATATTCGGTGATCTCTCTGGCGCGCGCTTCGGATTCGACCACCGCGACGCGATCGCCCGCCTCCGGCGCGCCGGAGAATCCGAGCACCTCGACCGGCGTCGATGGCTTAGCCGCCTCGATGGTCTCGCCCTTGTCGTCGATCAGCGCCCTGACGCGGCCCCAATGCGATCCCGCGACCACCAGCGCGCCGACCTTGAGGGTGCCTCGTTGCACCAGCACCGTCGCCACCGGTCCGCGGCCACGATCGAGTCTGGCCTCAATAACCGTGCCTTCCACGCTGCGGTCCGGATCGGCGACGAGATCGAGCAGCTCCGCCTGCAGCGCAATTGCCTCGAGAAGCTTGTCGAGATTAGTGCCCTTTGTCGCCGACACTTCAACCGCAAGGGTGTCGCCGCCAAACGCCTCGACCTGCACGTCGTGCTGCAGGAGCTCCTGCATCACACGCTGGGGATCGGCTTCGGGCTTGTCGATCTTGTTGACGGCGACGATGATCGGAGCCTTGGCCGCCTTCGCGTGGCGAATCGCCTCGATCGTCTGCGGCATGACGCCGTCATCCGCCGCCACGACCAGCACGACGACGTCAGTGACCTTCGCGCCGCGGGCGCGCATCGCGGTGAAGGCGGCGTGACCGGGGGTGTCGATGAAGGTGATGGTCTGGCCGCCGGGCGCAATGACCTGGTAGGCGCCGATGTGCTGCGTGATGCCGCCGGCTTCGCCCGCGACGACATTGGCGTGGCGGATTGCGTCGAGCAGCGAGGTCTTGCCGTGATCGACGTGGCCCATGATGGTGACGATAGGCGGTCGCGGAACAGACGCGCCTTCCTCGTCGGGCCGATCGAAGAGGCCTTCCTCGACGTCGGATTCGGCGACGCGCTTGACCGAATGCCCCATTTCCTCCGCCACGAGTTGCGCGGTGTCGGCGTCGAGCACGTCGGTCAGCGTCACCATGCGGCCCTGGCGCATCAAAAACTTGATCACGTCGACCGCGCGCTCGGACATGCGGCTCGCGAGCTCCTGGATCGTGATCGCTTCCGGCAGGACGATCTCGCGCGCGATTTTCTCTTTCTGGTCCTGGGCGCCGTGGCCTCTGAGCCGCTGCGTCCTGCGGCGGAACGCGGCGACGGAACGGGTGCGTTCCTCCTCGCCCGAGGTCGCGCTGGTCACAGTCAACCGGCCACGATTGCGCTGCTCGCCACTGCGCGGCGGCCGCGGCGTCGGGACGACGACCTTCTGATTCGGCAGCACCAGGGCCGGACGCCTAATAACCCGCCGCGCTTCTTCCTCTTCGCCCGCAGGGGCTCCTGGGCTTCGGGCGAGCGCCCCCGGCAGGACGGCGCCGGGAGCGGCCGGGGCGACGCGCGGGATTGACGGAGAGGGCGCCGGTTCGCCGCCGGAAAGGCGCCGTCGCGCTTCGTCCTCCGACTGCCGCTTGAAATTGGCCTCCTGCGCGCGGCGAAGCTCTTCGTCGCGCTTGCGCGCTTCCGCAGCCTCGCGTTCGAGGCGGTCGCGCGCCTCGCGCTGGCGCCGAGCCCCGGCTTCCGTCTCCTGGCGGCGGCGATCCTCCTCCTCCTGGGCGCGCGCGTCGATCAGCGCCCGCGCGCGCGCTTCGCGTTGCTCGGCCGTCAAGGTGGGCAGAACGACGCCGGTCTTGGGCGGTGGCGGAACGGTGGGCTTCGCGGGCGCGATCGGGGCGGGCCGCGCCGAGGCGGTAAGCGTGGGCTTCGCCGCACCCGGAGCCGCCGGCGGCGGCGCGACGGCGGGCGCCGCCGGCGCGGGTCGCGCGGCTGCGGCCGCTTCGGCCGGAGTCAAAACGCGCCGCTTCACCTTCTCCACGACGACCGCCTTGCTGCGCCCGTGCGAAAAGCTCTGCCTCACCGTGCCCTGCTCAACCGGACGCTTCAGGTGCAACGTCGCCTTCGGCGGCGCAACGCCGACAGTCTTATCGCTATTACCCGTCTCACTCATGCCAATTCCTAACCGCTTGGCTTCTTAGCCAATTTGATGGGCCTGCCAAACGTTTCGGCCTCGTCGGCCGTCGCGTCGCCGCGCTCCGTCCCGCCCGCCGCCTCCGCTTCGCCGCCGCGATAGCGGCGCAGACGATCCGCCCTTGCGAGAAAGGCCGAACTCGCCGCCCCATGTTTGAGGGCAGCATGTATCACATTTGCCCGCCCCAATGCCAAATCCAATTGACCCGACTTGAAGAGATCGACGCGCACAACAGCGTTCGCCTCCGGGCCGAGTTTCGCACGCAGCGCGTGGACTCGCTTCGCCGCTCCGTCCGCCGCCCCGTCGCTCGCCTGAATCAACGCCGCGACGCCGCCCGCCTCGATCGCCGAGTCGACCTTGAACGCGCCGGCCACGACGAGGCCCGCCTTGTTGGCGATCGACAGCGACTGCAACGCGTCCTGTTCGAGGAGCGCGTTGACCGTCTCGGCCAGCGAGGCGGGTGCCTCCGCCTTGGCGCGAAACGCGCGTGAAAACGCCCGCTTCGCGGCCGCCCGGCTCACCGTCTCGAAGCTCAGCCGCGTCCATACCCCGCGTCCGGGCAGCTTGCGCCGGATGTCGGGGACGACCGATCCATCGGGGCCGATCGCAAAGCGCAGCATCGCGTCGGGAACGTCCTTGGTCCCCGTAACGATGCAGGTCCGCTCCGACCCGGTTGCGTCGCTCCTCGTTCGCAATCGATCGATCCCGTCACTTACGCGCCTTCGGCGTCTTGGGCTTGCGGCTCGTCCTCGGGCGCAGGCGCTTCGATCCAGCCCGCGCGCACGCGCGCGTCAAGGATCATGGCGTCAGCCTGCGCCCGCGACACGTCGAAGCCGCTCAGAAACCCTGGCTTCGTCACATCGCCTTCGGTCCAGCCGACGAGATCGTCGCTCGCGCAATCGGCGATATCCTCCAGCGTCTTGACGCCGTTCTCGCCTAGCTTGACCAGCATCGGCGTGGTCAGGCCGGCGATCTCCTTGAGATCGTCGGACACTCCCAGCGCCTTGCGCTGATCGTCAAATTCAGCTTCGATCCGGGCGAGATGTCCCTGCGCGCGCGCCTGGATTTCGGCCGCCGTATCCGCATCGAAGCCTTCGATCGACGCCAGCTCGCGCGGCTCCACGTAGGCGATTTCGTCGACCGAGCGGAATCCTTCCGAAGCGAGGAGCTGGGCGACCGTCTCGTCGACGTCGAGCGCGTCCATGAAGGTCTGCGTCCGCTCGGCGAACTCCTTCTGCCGGCGCTCGGACTCCTCGGCTTCTGTCAAGATGTCGATGTCCCAGCCGGTGAGCTGCGAGGCAAGGCGCACGTTCTGCCCGCGCCGGCCGATCGCCAGCGACAGCTGATCGTCGGGAACCACGACCTCGATGCGGGTCGAGTCTTCGTCGAGCACCACCTTCATCACTTCGGCCGGCTGCAACGCGTTGACGATGAATGTAGCGGCGTCCGCCGACCAGGGGATGATGTCGATCTTCTCGCCCTGCAACTCGTTTACGACCGCCTGCACGCGCGAGCCGCGCATGCCTACGCAAGCGCCGACCGGATCGATCGAAGAATCGTTCGACACCACCGCAATCTTGGCGCGCGAGCCCGGATCGCGAGCGACCGACTTCACCTCGACGATGCCGTCGTAGATTTCCGGCACTTCCTGGGCGAACAGCCTCGCTGTGAATTGCGGATGGGTGCGGGACAGGAAAATCTGCGGGCCGCGGGCCTCACGCCGGACGTCGTAGACGTAGGCGCGGATGCGATCGCCGGGCCGGAACATCTCGCGGGGGATCAATTCGTCGCGGCGCACGACCGCCTCGCCCGCTCCGGCGCCGCCGAGATCGACGACGACATTGCCGTATTCGACCCGCTTGACCGCGCCGTTGATGATATCGCCGATGCGATCCTTGTAGACATCATATTGCTTGTCGCGCTCCGCCTCGCGGATCTTTTGCACCAGCACCTGCTTGGACGCCTGGGCGGGAATGCGTCCATAGTCGAATGGCGGCAGCGATTCGGCGATCCAGTCGCCGATCTGAGCCGAGGGATTCTTCTTCTGCGCTTCGGCGAGCGTCATCTGCGTCGCGTCGTTCTCGACCTCATCGACGACGAGCAAGAGCCGGGAAAACCGGATCTCGCCGGTTTTCGCGTTGATCTCCGCGCGAACTTCGGTCTCCTGGCCGTAGCGCGACCGGGCGGCCTTCTGCATCGCGTCTTCCATTGACGCGAGCACGATCGATCGATCGATCGATTTTTCCCGCGCGACCGCATCGACGATCTGCAACAGTTCAAGTCGGTTGGCGCTAACGGCCATGGTTGTCTCCTTCATCAGCCCCGAGCGGCTGTGACGCCGCGCCGCGGGCCGCCGCTTTGGGTTCGTTTGTCTTACGCTTGGCGCGCGGAATGGTCTCTCGGCCGTTCCGCGTCTCGCGTTCCGGTCCTCGCCTAGCGTCCTTAAGCGCCGCCTTTTCTCGCCGCAGCGCGGCGCGGATGAGGTCGTCGGTCAACACGAGCCGCGCCTCGGCCATCGCGCGGATCGGCAATTCGACCTCGCTTTCGCTTTTGTCCTCGGCGATCAGCGCCATCCGCGCCGCCGGCCCCTCGGGTCCGGCCGCGAGGCCCGTGAGACGTCCGCGAAAACGCTTGCGTCCGTTGACAGCAACGGCCATTTCGACCCGCGCCTCGTGGCCGACGGCGCGCGTAAAATCCGATTCGCGCACCAGCGGCCGATCAATGCCCGGCGAGGAAATCTCCAAACGATAGGCTTGCGCCATTGGCTCCTCGACGTCGAAGACCGGCGACAACGCCACGCTGACGCGTTCGCAATCCTCGATCGACATCGCCCCATCGGGACGCTCCGCCATGATCTGAACCGTCGCCCCCGCGGCCGACGAAATCTTGACCCGGACAAGCCGGTAGCCCAGATCCCGCAGGACCGCCGCCGCGATGCGGCCCACGCGCTCAGCTGGTACGGAGTCCTCGATCAGGCGCGCCTCGTCGAGGCCCTCGACAGGCTCAGAGTCGGTTCCATGCGAGGCTTCGACCATGCGACCTTGCGGCAATAAAAAAGAGCGGGTCCCGGCCAGGGCCCACTCTCAACTTGTCTCTCCGTCGGAGAGCTATGAGATGTCGTTGACCCGCATATAGGAGAAACGAGGCCATAGCGCAAGGCCAAATCGGCGCCCGCCTCAAACGCCGAGGGCCGCGACCAGGGCTCTGACGGTGATGAAGATCAGGATCAACGACCCCACCGTCCAGAGGATCGAACGGACGTCATGGGTCTGCGCCGTCAGATAGGCGAGGAAATGCAGGAAGCGGGAGGCGACGTACCCATAAAATGCGAGTCGGGCGGCGAGAAGCGACGGCGCAGTCAGAACGTACAGCAGTCCGGCGGCGAGAAAGAAGGGGATGTTCTCAACATTGTTGCCTTGAATGCGCCGAATGCGCTCGACCCTCTCGTTCGGGACGAGCTGGCCCGGGTCGGGATTGGGATTGAGCGGCGTCTTGCGCAGGTCCTCCGGCGACCGGAACCCTCCGTTGACCTAAATCATCCGCGCGACCGTCAGCCACGACATGGCCGACACCATCAGGATCATCAGGGTCGCCGCGACGACGTAGGTGGCAAACACCGGATTGGCGAAACTCAGCACGTCCATCGTTTAACCGTCGCTCGGCCTGCGCCGCACCCTCGTCGCCCTTTTTCCAGCGTCTGCCAACTTGCGCCGCACGATTGCACTCTAACAGGCTGTTGAAAAACTCATTTCCGCCGTAGTTCGATTCCGTTCCGGACTCCGTTGGATTCTATTGTGTTCACGGTTTCGACCCCACGCGGCGGACTTTTTCAACAGCCTGCTAAGCCGTCGGCAGCTTGTAGCCCTTGAACGTCTCGCGCAGCTTGAGCTTGTTGATCTTGCCAGTCGCGGTATGGGGAATCTCCTTCACCACCTGCATATCGTCAGGCATCCACCACTTGGCGATGCGGGGCTTCAGGAAATCGAGGACCTCGTCGCTCTTGGGCGAATGCCCTTCCTTCGCCACCACGACCAGCAGCGGGCGTTCGTCCCATTTCGGGTGAGCGACGCCGATCACGGCGGCCTCGGCGACATCCGGGTGACCAACGGCGAGGTTCTCGATGTCGATAGTCGAGATCCACTCGCCGCCCGACTTGATCACGTCCTTGGCGCGGTCCGTGATCTGCATGACGCCGTCAGGATCGATGGTGGCGACATCGCCGGTGTCGAAGAAGCCTTGCTCGTCGAGGATCTTGCCGCCTTCATCCTTGAAATAGCTCTCGACCACGGCGAAGCCCTTGACCTTGAGCCGGCCGAAACGCTTGCCGTCCCACGGCAGGTCGTTGTTCTGGTCGTCGACGATCTTCATTTCGACCCCGAACGGCGACCAGCCCTGCTTGCACTTGAGGGCAAGTTTCTCTTTGTGCGAGAGACCCGTCTGGCTCGGCTTGAACGAGCCAACCGTCCCGAGGGGGCTCATTTCGGTCATGCCCCAGGCGTGGCGCACTTCGACGCCATAGTCCTCCTCGAATGCGCGGATCATCTCGGGCGGGCATGCCGAGCCGCCGATCACGACAAGCTTGAGCGTCGATAGTGTCTTGCCCTCCTTGCGCATGTAATGCAGCAATCCGAGCCAGACCGTCGGAACAGCGGCGGACATCGTCACTTTCTCGGTTTCGAGAAGGTCGTGGACCGAGGCGCCGTCAAGCCTCGCCCCCGGCATCACCATGCGCGCGCCCCGCATGAGGCACGCAAGCGCAAGGCCCCAGGAATTGGCGTGAAACATCGGCACGATCGGCAAAACCGAATCGTAGGCGTCCAGCATCAGAGTCTCGGGGCCGGTCGCCATCATCGAATGCAAGACATTCGAACGATGCGAGTAAAGCACGCCCTTCGGGTTTCCGGTCGTGCCCGAGGTGTAGCAGAGGCCGGCGGCGGTCCGCTCGTCGAATTCCTTCCAGGCGAAATCGCTGTCGACCTTGCCGATCCAATCCTCGTAGGCGACGGCGTTCTTGAGTTTGGTCGCTGGCATGTGGGCGCCGTCAGTGAGGACGACGTAGCGCTCGACCGTTGGCAGGCGATCGGCGATCGCCTCAAGCAGCGGCAGGAAGGTGAGATCGATGAGGGCGATCCTGTCTTCCGCGTCATTCATGATCCAGGCGATCTGCTCGGGGAACAGGCGCGGGTTGACGGTATGGTAGACCGCGCCGGCGCCGACGATCCCGTACCAGCATTCGAGATGGCGATAGCCGTTCCAGGCGAGGGTCGCCACGCGATCGCCGAGCTTGATCCCGTCGCGCTCCAGTCTTTTGGCGACCTTGAGCGCGCGCTGGCGAACGGCGCGGTAGTCGGTGGCGTGCATCGGCCCCTCGACGGTCCGCGAGACGACCTCTTGCTCAGGGAACTGCATGGCGGCGAAATCGATGACCTTGTGCATGAGCAGGGGCCATTCCTGCATCCGTCCCAACATGCGTTTTCTCCCGACTCGCTTGATCCGCGCTTGATCGCGGCGCGCGGATTGTTCATGGGACTAACACACTGGCGCCCGGTGCGCTGATTTGCAATGCGCCGAAAATGGAGCTTCCCGCGCCGCTGCGCCTTCAATGTGAGGGAAGGAGCCCGATGCCCGACCGGCAGAACGCCGACCGCTCGTCAAGGGTCTGGTTTCGTCTGATCCGCCTCGAGGCGCGCATGCAGGCCGCGGTCGGCGAGCGCTTGCGCGAAATCGGCGTGTCGATCCCGCAATGCGATGTGCTGACCACGCTGACCGAGCAGGAGGGCGTGAGCCAGCAGGAGCTAGCCACGAGGCTTTACGTCACCAAGGGCAACATCTCGGGCCTGATCGACCGGCTGGCGGAGGCGGCGCTGGTCGAGCGCCGCTCGACGGCCAACGACCGTCGCCAGCACGCCATTTATCTCACGGACGCCGGCCGCCGGATGGCGGAGAACGCGATCGCCGTCCAGCGCCGCTGGATCGCCTCGACCCTCGGCCGCATGACCGAGCCGGACCTCGAAGCGCTGGAGGCGAAGCTGGTCATGCTGAGGGACATCGTCCGCGAGGCCGAGACGCCTGAGCCGGCGCGCGCAGCGAAGGGGTGAGAGCGGCCGCCGCCATTCGCGAGCCGGTTTTGAGGGATTTCAAGGGGTTGCGGCGCCATTTTGGATCGTCCGCCGTCGCTTGCGCCTGCGACGTAAATTAACGACAGATCTCGCCTGGTGAAAGGAAGCGTTTCGCAATGGGGGTCTTAAGTCGTTGATTTCATGAACATAACTGAATCTGCCATTTCGTGGAATCGTTAGTTTTCAATGGCTTAAGGGTCATTTCGTTTCGCCGTTTTTGCACTCTCTGGTCGGATCTCGCCACCGCTCTCTTCGAAATCCGACCTGCTGATCATAACGGACAATTCTGAAAAAGGGAAGCATTTGTCGGCGTCGAAGAAAAAGCCGCGTTTCCCCTCGCCTCTCAGCGATCGAGCCCGCCCATCAGCATGTATTTGAGCTCGACGAATTCCTCGACGCCGTGGCGCGAGCCTTCGCGGCCGATGCCGGATTCTTTCACCCCGCCGAATGGCGCAAGCTCGCTCGAAATCGCGCCGGTGTTGATCCCGACCATGCCGTATTCGAGCGCCTCCGCGACGCGCCACACCCGGCCGAGGTCGCGGGCGTAGAAGTAGGACGCGAGGCCGAACTGCGTGTCGTTGGCTTTGGCGATGACGTCGGCTTCGTCCTTGAAGCGGAAGACCGGCGCGACCGGACCGAAGGTCTCCTCGCGCGCGACCAGCATCGAGGCGTCGACGCCGGAGATGACCGTCGGCTCGTAGAACGTGCGGCCGAGCTTGTGCCGCTTGCCCCCAGTCACGATCTTCGCGCCCTTCTTCACCGCGTCGGCGACATGCTCCTCGACCTTCGTCACCGCCGCCTCGGTGATCAGCGGCCCCTGGGTGATTCCGGCCTCCGTTCCGTCGCCGACCTTGAGCCGGGAGACCGCGGTGGTCAGCTTGGCGACGAAGGCGTCGTAGATCCCCTCCTGCGCGTAGATGCGGTTGGCGCAGACGCAGGTCTGGCCCATGTTGCGGAATTTCGAGATGATGGCCCCCTCGACGGCGGCGTCGACATGGGCGTCGTCGAACACGATGAACGGGGCGTTGCCGCCGAGCTCGAGCCCGACCTTCTTCACCGTGCCCGCCGCCTGCGCCATCAAGACCTTGCCGACCTCGGTCGAGCCGGTGAACCCGACCACGCGCACAGCCGGGTGCTCGGTCATCGCCTTGCCAATGGCGCGGGCTTCGCCGGTCAGGAGGTTCAAGACCCCCGGCGGCATGCCGGCGCGCAAGCTCAGTTCGCCAAGCGCGAGCGCGGTCAGCGGCGTCTCGCCCGCGGGCTTCGCCACCACGGTGCAGCCGACGGCGAGCGCCGGCGCCACCTTGCGGGTGATCATGGCGGCGGGAAAATTCCACGGCGTGATCGCAGCCACGACGCCGATCGGCTGCTTGATGACGACAATGCGCGAATCGGCGCGGAAGGTCGGATTGATCTCGCCGTAGATGCGCTTCGCCTCCTCGCCGAAGAACTCGATATAGGCGGCGGCGTAGTCGACCTCGCCGCGCGCTTCCGCAAGCGGCTTGCCCTGTTCGCTGGTCGTGATCAGCGCAATGTCGTCGCGGTTGGCGATGATGAGATCGAACCAGCGGCGTAGGATTTGCGCGCGCTCCTTCGGCAATGTCTTCGCCCACGGGCCAAAGGCGCGTTGCGCCGCTTCGATCGCGCCAATCGTCTCCGCTTCGCCGAAGCGCGGAGTCCTGGCGAGAATTTCGCCCGTCGCGGGGTTGGCGATCGGGCGCGTTCCCTCCCCTACCCATTTTCCGTCGACAAGACACTGGTTTTTGAGGAGCGAGGGATCAGCGAGTTTCATCGGGCAGCCTCCAGGGTTAAAGGCTATATAGGAAAGAGAGTGTGCGACAGTGAGGCGGCTTTTGCCCCTACTCTGGAGACTTGCGGATCAACGAAACTGCCCCGGCGATCACCGCGAAGACCGCGAGCATGATCAAGCCGGCCACCACGGCCTGGACGAAATGATGGGGCGAGAAAGCCGCAAGCCTGCGCTCGGTCGAGCCGCGCGCGACTTGTAGCTGCCAGGACAGCACGGCGGACGCGCTGGCCACGCCAGCGACGGTGCCGAGGATGCGCGTCAGAATTATTAGGCTACCCGCCACGCCGGAGAGATTGGCCGGCGCCGAATTGATCGTCGCGTGGTTGTTTGGCGCAATGAACAACCCAAGTCCCGCCCCGAAAGCCACGAGGCCGACGGAGCCGATCCAGGGATTGGCGACAGGCTGCATCACGATCGCTGTGAGCGCGAGCAGTGCGACAAAGCAGATCGCCATTCCCGCAACGGCAAGGAGGCGCGTCCCCATCCAGTCCGCGAGCGCGCCGGCGAATGGCGCGACGATTCCATGCTGATTGGAATGATCGCGAGCTTGAGCCCCGCGACGATGGCGCTCTCCTTGTAGCCACGCACAAGCGCGAATGAAGCGAGGAAGAACATACCGTAGAGCATGGCGTACGACAGAGCGCAGGCAAGCGCTCCGCCGAGAAACGCCGGCTCAAGCAGCGCAAGATCGATCATCGGGGAACGCGACGCGCGCTCCTGCCTCAGGAACAGAAAAATGAGCACGATCGCGGCGCCAACCGAACCGAGAAGCGGTGGCGAGGTTGGCCCCCAGGCTGAAACCTGATTGAGCGCGAGCACGGCAAACGTCAGCGCGGGCGCGAGGAGGAGAGCGCCGCGCCAGTCGAAGGTTTGACTTGAGCCCTGCCGCGGCGTGATCGGAAGCACCAGCCAGCCGGCGACGATCGAGATCAGCCCGAAGGGAACGTTGACCCAGAACACCCAGGGCCAGCCTAAGGTCCCAATCAACAGTCCTCCCGCAACAGGGCCGGCGCTGATCCCGACCGCTTGTGCGGCGGCGTATATGCCAAGCGCCTGCCCGCGCCCGCTCTTATCCGTAGCCTCCACGACCAGCGCGAGGCTATTGGCTCCAACCATCGCTCCGCCGACGCCTTGCACGAACCGAAGCCCAACCAAAGCGAGAAGATCCGGGGCGTAGCCGCAGAGAGCGCTGGCCGATGTGAACACCACGAAGCCGAGGAGATAGAACAGCTTCCTGCCGAACATCTGGCAGAGCTGGCCGAATATCGGCAGGAACGCTGCGACGCCGAGCAGGTAGGCGAGCGCGACCCAGCTCACGCTTTCCAACGTGCTGTCGAATACGCGGCCCAAGGTTGGCAGCGCGAGCTGGACGATGCTCGCGTCGATCTGACCCATGAACGCGGCGACGGAGCACGCGCCGACAATCAGCCACGGATATGAGGGCAAGCGCGTGAGGAGGCCGACAGGAGGCGGCTCCGCCCCATGCCGAATGAGGTCGCTCGGACGAAAAGCTGGCGCAGAGCTCAAATCTTCGGCGCTCATCCGATCCCCGCCCTATTCCCGATGGGCAGCGGCCATATGGATGGCGGACCGGCGCAAAAATCAAGCGCTTGAGCCGCGGAAGCCTTGGGGCTGGATCGCGAGCCTGGGTCACGATGTCGAAAAGGCCCGCGCTCGTACGTCTATCTGCTGACGGCGTTGTCGGAGAAATCATCTCACGCGCCGTCTACCAGGAGGGGAAAACCCATGACAACCGATCTTTGGTGGCTCGCGTGCACGGGGATGCTGACGGCGGCGCTGTGGATTCCGTACATCGTCTGCCAGGTGACGACCAACGGCGCCCTGACGCCGGCCAACTACAAGGATCCGACGCCGCGCCCGGTGCCGTTATGGGGTGAGCGCGCGCACCGCGCCTATCTCAACGCGGTCGAATGTTTCGCTCCATTCGCCGCACTGGTGATTGTCGCTCAAATCGCCGGAAAAGCGAACGGGATGACGGCCTTCTGGGCGATGAACTTCTTTTGGCTCAGGCTCGCGCACGCCGTCCTATATTGGGCTGCTATCCCGTATCTGAGGACGGTGGTCTTCACCCTGGGATTCGTCTGCGTAGCAGGACTTTTCTGGGAGGTGATCAAGTAGGTCGCAAACGAACCCGTTTCATTTCACTTCGCCTCTTTGTCATTTGCGGCCGGCCGCAGGTCCGACCGTGAATCCAGCCCTTCCTACAAGCGGCAGGCGCTCTGGATTCCCGATCGGCCGCATTCCGCAACTCGATCAGGCGGATTCGATATCAATGGAAATCCGGCCGAGGTTCAGGCCCGCCCCCCTGGCCCTCTCCACAGCCCGTCGAGAGACCGGCGTTCTTCCGGACGCCCTCTGGGGAGAGGGGGAGATCACCGCTCCCGCATCGCCTTCGAGGCGACTTCGACCAGCGGCGCGAACAAATATTCGAGCATGCGCCGCGCGCCAGTCTTGAGCTCGACCGTCACCGCCATGCCGGAGGTCAGCGGCTCGACGACGCCGTCGATGGTGATCGTTTCGGCGTCGGGCGCCAGCACTACGGGGAACACCAAATTCTGGGTGCGCTCTCCCCCGGCGAACCCGGCTGCGTTGGAGACGCGCGTCGGATCGCCCTCGATCGCAGTGGCGTCAGGCTCGGGGATGGCGTCCTTGGCGATGCGTTTGACACGCGCTTTGATCGAGCCGTAGCGGGTGAATGGAAAGGATTCGATCTTGACCACCGCCTCCTGGCCGACGCTGACAAAGCCGATATCGCGATTGCGCACATAAGCCTGGATCTCGAGCCCCGAATCCTCCGGCACGATGCGCATGATCTCCTGGCCGCTGGGGACCACCTGGCCGACATTGGTGATGATCGACGATTGCACCCGGCCCGCGATCGGCGCTCTCAGCGTCAGGTGATCGAGTTCGGCTTGAGCCTTGGCGAGGCGCTGCGCGACGTCTTCCGCGCGCCGCTCGGCCTCCTCCAGTTTCTGGGCATTATCCGAGATGAAGTCCTGAACCCCCTTGTCGGAATTGCGGGCGATGACCTCGAGTCCAGCGGTCAAGGAAGCCAGATCCTGCTCCTGCTTCGCCTCCTGGGTGATCTGATATTGCAGCGTCTCGGTGGCGTCGATGACCGCGGCCTTCGGGCCAGCCTTCATGTCGACCAGCTTGGCGCGCATGTCGACGCGCTCCTGCAGGGTCGCGACGAGGTTTTTCTGCGTCGCGATGGTGTCGCGCAGTTTGTCGCGTTCCGCGGTTTTTTGTCGCCGCTCGGCGTCGAACGCGGCGATGGTCGCCGCCAATTGCCCGAGATCGGCGCCGAGAACACGACTTTCGCGCTCGCGTAAGCCCGGCGCTGCGTCGTTCCGCCAATCGATCGCCGGGACGGAATCGAAGCGATGCGACTGCGCGCTTAAGAGCGCGGCCTTGCGGCGCAGGATCTCGGCTCTCGCGGAAGCGAGCTCGGCGCGCGCCCCTTCCGCTTCGGCAAGGGCCGCCGAACGGTCGAATTCGACCAGCATCTCGCCCGCCCGCACCAGCGAGCCATTGCCGACGCGAATATTCTCGACCCTGCCGGTCTCCAGCGGCTCGACGACCTTGACCTGTCCCGTCGGCTGAAACTTGCCTTGCGCGGCGGCGATGATGTCGACGCGGCCAAAATAGGCCCACGCCAGCGCCGCGACGACGAAGGCGCAGATGATCCACAAGAAAGCGACATGGACCGGAGACGGCGGCGTCTCCAGGATCTCGAGCGCGGGCGCGAGGAATTCCCGGTCGCTAAGATGGATTCCTGGAATTTTGCCCGGAGTCCTGAGCAGCGCGACCTTGGGCCAGGCGAGCAGCTTGGCGCCGGAAGGCGCCGGGTCGGCCGGCGGGACGGCAGGGATCGCGCTCATGCGGCGATCTCCGCCGGCTGGCTCTGGAGGCTCCAGAGATAGGCGTAGAGGCCGCCGGGCCGCCGCATGAGTTCGGCGTGCGAGCCGACCTCGACGATGCGGCCGTCCGCCATGCCGATGATGCGGTCGCAGCCCCGCACCGCGGCCAGACGATGGGCGATGATGATGACCGTGCGGTCCTTGACGATGCGGCGCATGTTGCGCTGAACGATGCGCTCGCTCTCGTAGTCGAGCGACGAGGTCGCCTCGTCGAAAATGAGAATGCGCGGATTGGTCGCCAGCGCCCGGGCGATGGCGATGCGCTGCCTTTGACCGCCGGAAAGATTGGCGCCGCGCTCCTCGATCAATGTGTCGTAGCCTTGCGCCAGCTTGTCGATGAACTCGTCGGCGCCGGCGAGGCGGGCGATCTCGATGACGCGCGCGCGGGGCATCGCCGGATTGGCGAAGGCGATGTTCTCATGAACGGTGCGGTTGAACAGGAGGTTCTCCTGCAGCACCACACCGATGTGGCCGCGCAGCCAGGATGGATCGACATGGCTCAAGTCTGCGCCGTCGAGCAGCACCTGCCCCTCGTTCGGCAGGTAGAGGCGCTGAATAAGCTTTGTCAGGGTCGACTTTCCCGAGCCCGACGGCCCGACAATGCCGATCGTCTCGCCCGCCCGGATGGCGAGAGAAACGTCCTTCATCGCCTCAGGCGCGCCCGGACGGTAGCGGAAGCTGACGCGGCGAAATTCGATCGCGCCGCGCGGCGTCGGCGGCAGCAAGCGCGCCGCCGGCGAGGATTCGGGCGGCGTGTTCAAGATATCGCCCAGGCGCTCAATCGAGATCTGCACCTGCTGAAAATCCTGCCAGATCTGCGACAGGCGGAGAATTGGCTGGACCGCCTGCGCGGCGATCATGTTGAAGGCGACGAGGCCGCCGACGGTCAGCTCGCCGTCGATCACCGCCTTGGCGCCGAACAGAAGCAGCGCCGCGGTCGTCACCTTGCTGATGTACTGACTGGCGAGCTGCCCGCCGGAGCCTAGCATCGCGGCGGCGAAGCTGGTCTTGACGTAGGCCGCGAGCTTCTCCTCCCATTGCGCGCGCATGATCGGCTCGACCGCCGCGGCCTTGACCGTGTTCACGCCGACGATCGTCTCGACCAGGAACTGCTGGCTGGCCGCGCCGCGATTGAATTTCTCCTTGACCAGGTCGCGCAACGGCGGCCTGACCGAAAAGCCGATCAGTATGTAAAACGGAATGCCCGCTAGCACGATCAGGGTGAGCGACCACGAAAAGGCGAACAGCACGGCGACGAACACGAAGGCGAACACGAGGTCGAGGGCCGAGAACAAAGCCTGTCCGGTGAGGAAGCTGCGGATCGTCTCCAGTTCCCGCACCCGGGCGACCGTTTGCCCGGTCGAGCGGGTCTCAAAATAGGAAATCGGTAGGCGGAGAAGATGCGCGAACAGGCGTTGGCCAAGCTCGACGTCGATCCGATTGGTGGTGTGGGACAGCGCGTAGGTGCGCAGATATTGAAGCGCCACGTCGAACAGGCCGATGGCGACGAGCCCGCCGACGAGCACGAACAGGGTCTCGTAACCGCGATGGGTCAGAACCTTGTCGACCACCACCTGGAAGAACAGCGGCGTCGTGAGGCCGAAAATCTGTACGAACAGCGACGCCGCCAGCACATGGCCGAGCGGTCGGCGATAGCGCCAGATCGTGGGCAGGAACCACCGCATCTCAAACTGGCGCGGATCGACGCCGGCGCCGCCGATCCGGCGAGCGATGAGGAGCGCCTGTCCGCCGATCGAGCGCGCAATGTCTTCGAGAGGGGCTTCCTGGGCGGCGTGGCTGATCGGATCGACCAACCGGTAAAGCCCGGACGGATTGCGCCCGCCAAACACCATCAGCGCGCCGCCCATGCGGACGATCGCCGGAGTGGGCAGCGTCGCCAGCCGTTCGGCGGTGACCTTCTCGACCAGACGCGCTTTCAGTCCGATGAGCGCCGCAGCGCGGATGAGATCGGCTTCATTGGCCTGACGGGCGCCCAGCGCCAGCTCGCGCGCGAGCTGCACCGGATCGGCGCCGATGCGGTAATAGGCCGCGATCCCGCACAGAGTGCGCAAGCCGGGGTCGAGCGGCGTCCCGTCGCTGAGCGGCGGCGCGGTCTCCATCATCGACGCTCAAGCCTTTCTCATCCGGGTTTTGCCCGGCGAAGGACGATCCGCGCAGGGCCCCGAGGCTGGCCGGCGCCGCAAGTTGCGATCGTAGCGAATGACGAACGGTCAGCGGCAAGCTGAACCACAGGGCAGACTTAGCAAATGCTTGCGCGCTGCTTCTTTTCGGGATCGCCGCGGGGGCAGCCGGGTAAATCGAAGCATGGAGAAATAATCTTGCTTCGGGTATGCCGGAGGTGGTCTGCCAAGGCGAGATGCTGATGTTCGACGACTCCCCGGCCGCGCCGGCCCCGACCGAACGTCTTCTGCAGCGTTCTTTGAGGCCCCTCGCGGCGCCTCGGGACGAGGTCTAGCAGGCTGTTGAAAAACTCATTTCCGCCGTAGTTCGATTCCGTTCCGGACTCCATTGGATTCCAATGTGTTCACGGTTTCGACCCCGCGCGGCGGACTTTTTCAACAGCCTGCTAGGGGCGAGACCTCCAAGCGAGTTGCGAGGCCTGCCTGGAGGGAGACGACCATGGAAACCATCACACTACCTTCGATGAAGGCGCTCGGCCTGCCGTTTTGCTCTGCGGCGCGCGCCGGCGACTTCCTTTATCTTTCGGGCGCCATCGGCAACAGGGCCGGCACGATGACGCTGGTCGAGGCCGGCCTTGCGGCCCAGGCCAGCCAGGCGATGGAGAACATCGGTGAGGTCCTGCGCGCCTGCGGCCTTGGATTCGCCGACGCGGTCAAATTCACGATCATGCTCGCCGACACGCGTCGGTGGGCCGAGTTCAACCCCGTCTACGTCAGTTACTTCGATCCCGACCGTTTACCGGCACGGTCGGCTTTTGGCGTAAGCGGACTTGCGCTCGGAAGCGAGGTCGAGATCGAATGCGTCGCTAACTGGCCGCGCGGACGATAGCCGGGCGCGCGCTCTTTACGCTCCGTGGGTGACGAGCTTGACGTCGACGTTGCCGCGCGTCGCGTGGCTATAGGGGCAGATCTTCTCGTGCGCCTCTTCCGCCAGCGACTGGAGCTCCGCCTGCGGCAGACTCGCATCGGTCACGTCGAGCACGACGGCGAGACCGAAGCCGCCCTTTTCGCGCGGGCCGATGCTGACGGCGCATTTCACCGTCGCTTTCGATGCGTCCTTCTTGTGCTGTTTGGCGATGAAGTCGAGCGCACCGCCGAAACAGGCGGCGTAGCCGGCGGAGAACAGGTGCTCGGGCGTCCCGGTGTTCGGCTTGCCAGGCCCGCCCATCTCCTTCGGCACCGACAGATCAAGGTCCACGATGCCGTCGTCGGAGCGGGTATGGCCGTTGCGGCCGCCGATCGCGGTCCCGTGAGCGGTGTAAAGCGGCTTGATCGCGTCGACCATGTGATCTCCTTCTCATGACGGTTTCGGGGCGGACGACGCGAAGTGGATCACGCCTTCATGCCCGAGGCAACCGTGCGGGCCGCCTTAGTCGCGGCTCGTCTCGCAAACAATCTCGGCCATGGCGCGTGAGTCCTCGTCGCCCATCGCCTCAAGCCCCGCGACGACCCCAGCGCGGTCGGCCGCGTTGCGGTTCTGGCTGGTCTTCCATTTGCCGCGGATGTCCAGGATCTCGATCTCGAGGCCGACAATCGCCCTGCGCTGCATGGCGATAAAATCGGCGGGCGCGTCGCCGACCGCCCAAGGCTGCTCGCGACGCTGCTCGAGCGCCCGGGTCAATTCCTCGATCTGCTGGCCAAGCCAGGCGTCGTCCATCACCTTCGCCCGGCCCTTCGCCTGAACCATGGTGTAATTCCAGGTCGGCACGACCTTGCCGGTCTCCCGCTTGGTCGCGTACCAGGACGGGGTTATGTAATGGTCATGGCCCTGAAACACGACCAGCGCATCCGGCGATGCTTGAAGATCGCGCCACTGGGAGTTGGCGCGAGCGAGATGGACTTTTAGCGTGCCGAGCCTCGAGGCGCCCGCGTCGAGAACGAACGGAACCGAACTGGCGACCAGCCCCTCGGGGCCGTTGCTGATCAGGAGTCCGAACGCGCGCTCCTTGATCAGCGCATGCAGTTCCGGCAGATTCTCGTTTCGATGAAGAGGGGGTTCGTACAAGGCGGCCTCGTCGCCCCTAATGTGGGCGATGTCAAAGCGAATGTGAAGAGCGGGCGCTTTCGCCTCAGAGACCGAGGTCGCTCAAACTTGGATGATCGTCCGGACGACGGCCGAGCGGCCAGTGATAAAGGCGGTCCTGCTCGCGGATCGGCAGATCGTTGATGCTCGCGAGCCGGACCCGCATCAGCCCGTCCTCGTCGAACTCCCAGTTCTCGTTGCCATAAGCGCGAAACCAGCTTCCCGAATCGTCATGCCATTCGTAGGCGAAGCGAACCGCGATGCGGTTGTCGTGAAAAGCCCAGAGTTCCTTGATCAGCCGATAGTCGAGCTCGCGGCTCCACTTGCGGGTCAGAAACGCCTCGATCGCAGGCCGGCCCTGAAAAAACTCGGCGCGGTTTCGCCACCGGCTGTTTTCGGAATAGGCGAGCGCCACGCGCGCCGGATCGCGGGTGTTCCAGGCATCCTCCGCCATCCGCGCCTTCTGCGCCGCGGTTTCCTGATTGAAGGGTGGGAGCGGCGGTCGACTCATGGCTCTCGCCCCTTTATTCCGCCGCCTGCTGGTTCGACCCGTAGCGCTTCACGATATAGTCGTTGACCAGCGCCTTGAATTCCTCGGCGATGCGCGGGCCGCGAAGGGTGACGGTCTTGACGCCCTCGACGAACACTGGCGCGGCGGGCGCTTCGCCCGTTCCCGGCAGCGAGATGCCGATATTGGCGTGCTTGCTCTCGCCGGGTCCGTTAACGATGCAGCCCATCACCGCGACGTTCAGCCGCTCGACGCCCGGATAGACCGCGCGCCATTCCGGCATGGACTTCGCGAGATAGGTCTCAATGTCGCGCGCCAGCTCCTGGAACACGGTCGAAGTCGTCCGCCCGCAGCCCGGACAGGCCGCAACCTGCGGCGCAAAACTGCGGAACCCCATGGTCTGCAGCAGTTCCTGCGCGACCTTGACTTCCTGCGTCCGGTCGCCGCCCGGCTCGGGGGTAAGCGAAATGCGGATCGTGTCGCCAAGCCCCTGCTGCAGCAAGATCCCAAGCGCCGCGGAAGAGGCGACAATGCCTTTCGAACCCATGCCGGCTTCGGTCAGGCCGAGATGCAGCGCGTAATCGGAGCGTTGCCCAAGCATGCGATAGACGGTGATGAGATCCTGAACCGACGAGACTTTCGCCGACAGGATGATGCGATCGCGCTTGAGCCCGATCTCCTCGGCTCGCGCGGCAGACAAAAGCGCCGACCTCACCATCGCCTCGCGCGTGACCGCGCCCGCCTCGAGCGGCGCGGCGCTCGCCGCATTCTCGTCCATGAGCGTGGTCAAAAGATCCTGATCGAGCGAACCCCAGTTGGCGCCGATGCGCACCGTCTTGCCGTTGCGGATCGCGATCTCGATGATCTTGCCGAACTGCAGGTCGCGCTTGTTCTTGAAGCCGACATTGCCGGGATTGACGCGATATTTGTCGAGCGCTTCGGCGCAGGCCGGATGCTCGGCGAGCAGCTTGTGGCCGATGTAGTGAAAGTCGCCGATCAGCGGCGCCTTGATGCCTCTGGCGCGCAGGCGGTCGCGGATGTGGGGCACGGCCGCGGCGGCCTCCTCGCGATCGACGGTCAGGCGCACTAGCTCGGAGCCTGCCCGCGCCAAAGCCGCAATCTGACGGGTGGTCGCCTCGATGTCGGCGGTGTCGGTGTTGGTCATCGACTGCACGACGATCGGCGCGCCCCCGCCGACGGTGACCGACGCGTCGCCGTCGCCGACCCGAACCCCGACGGTCGCGTGGCGGGAGAGCGGCCCGCAGGGCGTTTCCGACATCGCAAGGCTCATCGCCATATACCTTTCCAGCCGCGCCGCGCGGCCTAACTAATCCCGCAGGGTTCTAAGCGCTCAGCGCGAATTTGTCATCCAAGACGTTTGCATTGCAATGAATCCCTCGAAAGCTTCACCGCAATGCAATATGACCGCTCCCGCGCGGACGCTCGCGCCGCGCAGTCCCACGAGGAGAAACGCCGATGTCGCTCGCCAAACGCCACGCCCTTGTCACCGGTTCGACGAGCGGCATCGGCCTGGCGATCGCCCGCGCCCTCGCCAAAGAGGGGGCGGACGTCGTCATCAACGGGTTCGGCGACAAGGCAGCGATCGAGGCCGAGCGCGCCGGAATCGAGAAGGAATTCGGGGTCAAGGCCTTCTACAACGGAGCCGACATGGCGAAAGGGCCGGAGATCGCGGCCATGATCGCCGACGCGAAAGCCAAGATGGGTTCGCTCGACATTCTGGTCAATAACGCCGGCATCCAGCATGTCTCGCCGATCGAGGACTTTCCGCCGGAGAAATGGGACTTGATCATCGCCATCAACCTCACCGCGGCGTTCCACGCGATCCGCGCCGCGGTTCCGGCGATGAAGGCGCAAAAATGGGGCCGCATCATCAACACCGCCTCGGCCCACTCGCTGGTCGCCTCGCCGTTCAAATCGGCCTATGTCGCGGCCAAGCACGGCCTCGCCGGCCTCACCAAGACGGTGGCGCTCGAGCTCGCGACCTTTGGCGTCACGGCAAACTGCATTTCGCCCGGCTACGTCGCGACGCCGCTGGTCGAGCGCCAGATCCCCGACACGATGAAGGCGCGCAACATGACGCGCGAGCAGGTGATCAACGACGTGATCCTGGCCGCCCAACCGACCAAGCAGTTCGTCACGGTCGAGCAGGTCGCCGCGCTCGCGGTCTATCTCTGCTCGGACGCAGCGGCGCAGATCACCGGCGCCAATCTGTCGATCGACGGCGGATGGACCGCCGGGTGAGCCGCAGCGGCCGTAGACCGACGAAGCCAATGGCGCCCGCGAGGTCTGCGTTATTAGCGAACCGACGCAGCTCTCCAGTTCTGACCACGACAGTGAATTTCCAACGACTTAAGTGTCTTTTTCTGTCCAGGCTGCGCGATTGAACCGGCGGGTGGTCTGCATTCATTGCATGGGTAATAATACACACATACCATCTGTATGACCACCTAGCGGTGCTTGAAGGCGGCCGCGCGCTTCTCCACGAAGGCGCGCATGCCCTCCTTCTGGTCCTCGGTCGCGAACAGCGAATGGAAGATGCGGCGCTCGAACCGGATCCCTTCCGCGAGCGTCGTCTCATAGGCGCGATTGACAGCCTCCTTGGCGGCGTAGACCGCCGGCCTCGACAAGCCGGCGATTGACGCCGCGACCTTGAGCGCCTCCTCGATCAGCGAAGCGGCGGGCACGACGCGCGAGACGAGGCCGGCGCGCTCGGCCTCGGCCGCGTCCATCATCCGGCCGGTCAGGATCATCTCCATCGCCTTCGATTTGCCGACCGCGCGGGTCAGGCGCTGGGTGCCGCCGGCGCCGGGGATGACGCCAAGCTTGATCTCGGGTTGGCCGAATTTGGCGGTGTCGGCGGCAAGAATGAAATCGCACATCATCGCGACCTCGCATCCTCCGCCGAGCGCGAAGCCAGCGACCGCAGCGATGATCGGCTTGCGCGCCTTCGCCACATTCTCCCAGCGGGAGATGAAGTCGCCGACAAAAGCCTCGGCGAACGTCTTGTCCTGCATTTCCTTGATGTCGGCGCCGGCGGCGAAGGCCTTCTCAGAGCCTGTCAGCACGATTGCGCCGATAGCCGGGTCGGTCTCGAAGACCTCGAGCGCAGCGTTGAGGTCCTCGATCAAGGCCGCCGACAGCGCGTTCAGGGCTTGCGGCCGGTTGAGCCTGATGAGGCCGACGGCCCCGTGCGTTTCGACAAGGATGTTGGCGTAGGTCATGGGCAGCTCCTTCGACGTGACGTGGCAAACGCCTAGCCAATCGACGGGCGGATGGGAAGGTAAGGGCGGACATTCGAGTTCCTTGACCGGTGTCAGCCAACCGATGTCGGGACCCTACGGGGTGAGCAGCACTTTTCCCAGGTTGCTGCGGTCTTGAATGAAATGGTGTGCGGCCGGGGCCTCGCCAAAGCTGAACGTCCGCGCGATCCGAGGTTTGATGGCGCCTTGCTCCCATAACCGTATGAGCTGATCCATCCAACCGGCGATGCGATCACCCTCGTCCCACATGTGCCCGAGGTTGACGCCGAAGACGCCCTTGTTCGCGTTCATCAAGGAGAGCGGATTGAATTGAAGCCAGGGTGTGCCGGCGAGCATCGACACCATGCCGAGCATGCCCCCAGTCTTGTTCGTGGCCGCCGACGAAGCGCCGAAAATTCCAAGTCGGCCTGTGGGGGCGAGAAGCCTATAGCCCTTCTTGAGCAACTCGCCGCCCACAGCGTCGAGGATGAGTTCGACACCCCGCCCTTCGGTGATCTCGCGCGCACGCTTCTCGAAGTCCTCGGTCCGATAGTCGATCAGATGGTCGACGCCGAGCGCGCGCAATTTTTGATGCTTGGCGACGGACGCCGTCCCTATGACCTTGGCGCCGAGATGCTTGGCGATCTGAGTTGCGGCGACTCCGACCCCGCCGCCCGCAGAATGGACCAGCATCGTTTCGCCAGCCTTGAGCCCGCCCATGACGACAATGAGTTGCCATGCGGTGAGATAGTTGACCGGAATCGCCGCGCCTTCCTCGGCGGACATGCCTTCGGGTCGCGCAAAAATCCTGCCCATGGGCGCGCACACGACATCGGCGTAGCCGCCAAATCGCGTCAGCGCGAACACGTTCCGCCCAATCCAGGCGGGATCGACGCCATCGCCCACTGCGTCGACACGCCCGGCGACCTCGTATCCTGGAACGACGGGAATCTTAGGCAAATCCGGATAGAGGCCCATCCGGCCCATCACGTCAGCGAAATTGATCCCGCTTGCCTCGACGCGAATGCGCGCCTCGCCCGCTCGAGGATTGGGATCCGGCGCCTCCTTGAGGACGAGCGTTTCGGGAGGCCCGGCTTTCGAAATCCAAATCTGCCGCATAAGCACTCCTGAGAGAGCTAACGTATCTTGCGCCGCGAAAACCTATCCTGCGGTCCTGACCTTTGACGTCAGATATGCGGCGGGTGGCCCAGCGTCGCCAGCGCCGACTCATGAAAGGCTTCGCTCGGCCCTCTCGACGCTCGCGTGGACAAAACGCCCCTCACGCCGCCCAGAGCTTCGCGGGCGCATCGATTCCCTTCAGCTGGTATTCGCGCCCGGCGCTCTCCGGCAGCGTCGCCGCCGCCTTTTCGCGCACGGCTGCCGTCATGAGAATTTGGTCGGCCGCCGCGGCGCTCTGCGCGCGGGAGGCGACGTTCACCACCGTGCCGATCGCGGTCAGGTCGTGGTGCGTGCGGCCAAACTCGCCGAAATTGACGCGGCCCGTGTCGAGGCCGATTCCGACGCCGATTGTTGCGGCCTCCGTGCCGAAGGCGTGCGAAAGCTGTTCGCGCCGCGCGCGCCAAAGCTCCTGGATTTTCCGCGCGGCCGCGACTGCGTGGGCGGCATGGTCCTCACGCTTGATCGGAAAATTGAAGATAGCCAGAACGGCGTCGCCCATCGTCTTGTTGATGATGCCGTCGTGCTCCCAGATCGCCTCGCCGCAAACATCGTAGAAGGCGTCGAGAAGCCTGGCGATCGCGCCGCTCGACTGGGACTGCGACAGGCTTGTGTAGCCCCGGAGATCGGCGAACAGGATGGTCGCGTCGAGCTCGACCTGCCGCGCCTTCATGACCCGCTCGAACATCGTCTCGCAGATCGTGCAGACGTTGGGGTTCATGCGGCTTTGGCGGATGCCGACGGCGCGGTAAGGCACTGCGGCGATGGTGCGCAAAGCGATGGGCAGCTTCATGTTCTGCCAGCAACCCATGCAGAAAATCGGTTGCGACGCCATGTGGTAGCTCCCTCAAAGTCGAGAGCGGGGTTTAGCATTAGGCCGTGGGGTGTCAACCAGACGTAGGCCGTCAAATATGCAGCGGATGGCCCAGCGCCGCCAGCGACAACTCGTGAAAAGCTTCGCTCAGCGTCGGATGGGCGTGGATGGTGAGCGCGATGTCTTCGAGGCGCGCGCCCATTTCCAGCGCGAGCGAAAATGCGGCCGAGAGTTCCGAGACGCCTGCGCCGACGGCCTGCACGCCGAGCACCACATGGTTGTCGGCGCGCGCGACGACGCGCACGAAACCCTCGTCGTCCTGCAGCGTCATGGCGCGGCCGTTGGCGCGGAACGGAAAATGGCCGACGCGAACTTCGCCATGCGCGGCCTTGGCGGCGTCGGGCGAGAGGCCTACCGCCACAATCTCAGGATCGGTGAAGCAAATCGCGGGAATGGCGACATGGTCGAAGGCGCGCTTCTGTCCCGCGATGATCTCGGCGACCATCACGCCTTGCGCCATCGCGCGGTGGGCAAGCATTGGTTCGCCGGTTACGTCGCCGATCGCCCAGACGTTGCGCATCGAGGTCGCGCAGGTCGGGTCGATGCGCACGAACGGGCCGCTCATCGTAAGGTCCAGCGTCTCCAATCCGAAGCCGCTGGTGCGGGCGCGCCGGCCGACCGCGACTAGCGCCTTGTCGGCGGGAAACGCGCGCTCCTTGCTGTCCGCCGTTGCGACGTTAAGCGCGCCGTTGGCGAAGCCGAGCGCCCGCGCGCCGACGAGCGTTTCGACGCCAAGTTCGGCCAGGCGCCGCGCGACCGGCTGCGTTAGCTCCGAGTCGTAAAGCGGGAGGATCTTGGGCAGCGCCTCGACGATCGTCACCTTGGCGCCCAGCTTGGCGAAGCCGATCCCGAGCTCCATCCCGATATAGCCCGCGCCGACCACGGCCAGCGACCCTGGAACCTCGGTCAACGCCAGCGAATCGGTGGAGGACAGCACGTCGCCGCCGAACTTGAGCGCCGGCAATTCCACCGGCTCCGAGCCGGTCGCGATGACGAGATGCTCGGCTGCGACGCGGCTCTCGCCGGTGTCCTCGCGCACGGTCGCCGTCTTGCCATCGACGATCGTCGCCATCCCGAGGAGCGTGCGGACCTTGGCCTTCTTTAAAAGTGCGCCGACGCCGGACGTGAGCCGCGTAACGATCGCATCCTTCCAGGCGACCGTACGGGCGAAATCGAGCTTCGGCGGCCCGATTGAGAGCCCGATGGCGTTGAGCGCGCGGGGCTCGCGAAGGCCATGCGCCGCGCCGGCGGCATGGATCAGCGCCTTCGAGGGAATGCAGCCAACATTGAGGCACGCTCCACCGAGCTTGTTAGCTTCGACAAGAATCGTGTCGAGGCCGAGCTGGCCGGCGCGGATCGCGGCGACATAGCCGCCCGGGCCGCCGCCGATGACGAGAACCTTGCAGCGAAGCTCGTTCATTTTGTCTCTGCCGCCTCGCGATTCCGCGCGTTGTCACCCCCGCGAAAGCGAGGGTCCAGGCGCCGCCTCCGGAAAGGACTCCACAAGCGGCGCAGGCGCCGCTGGATACCCGCTTTCGCGGGTATGACAACTTCCACTCTTCACTCCTCGATGAACAGCGTGGCCGGGGCCTCGAGCAGCGCCCGCAGGCGCTGGATGAAAGTCGCGGCGTCATAGCCGTCGACGACGCGATGATCGAACGATGACGATAAATTCATTGTCTTGCGCGGAACGAAGCCGCCGTCGCGCCAGACGGGCCTGACGACGATCTTGTTGACGCCGACGATCGCCACTTCCGGCCGGTTGACGATCGGGGTCGAGGCGACGCCCCCGAGCGCGCCCAGCGAAGTGAGCGCGATCGTCGAGCCGGAGAGTTCCTCGCGCGCCGCGACCCCCTGACGCGCGGCCTCGCTCACCCGGCGTATTTCGCGCGCGCATTCGTGCAAGCCTAGGGTCTCGGCGTGGCGGAGGACCGGAACCATGAGGCCGTTCGGCGTTTGCGTCGCCACCCCCACATGCACGGCGCCGAAGCGCGTGATGACGTCGTTTTCGTCGTCGTAATGAGCGTTGACCTGCGGGAATTCGGCGACCGCCTTGACGATCCCAAGAATGAGGAAGGGCAGCAGCGTCAGCTTCGGCCGCTCGTCAGTGGCGCGGGCGTTGAGCGAGGCGCGCAGCTCCTCGACCGCGGTGACGTCGACTTCCTCGACATAGGAGAAATGCGCGACGCGGCGCGCCGACTCGGCCATGTTCTCGGCGATGCGCCGCCGCATGCCGACGACCTTGATCGTCTCGACGGCTTTGTTGGGCGCCCGCATTGGCCGTTTCGACGGCTCCGGCGGGCGGGCGATATAGGCGTCGAGGTCCTGGTGCGTGATGCGTCCCGCGGGTCCCGAGCCGTGCACGAATCTGAGATCAACGCCGGCCTCGCGTGCCTTTAGACGCAATGCGGGCGAGGCGAGCGGCTTTTCGCCCAAGGGGCGCGGGGCGCCCGTGTGCGGCTCGAGAGGGCGCGGCGCGGCCTTCTGCGGCTCAGGCAGACGTCGAGGCGGTATGGCTTCCGCCGCACGCGGCGCTGGCTCGGGTTCGGGTTTGACGCTCGGCGCTAGTTCCTGTGGCCGCGGCCGCGATTTCGGCGCGGCGGGGAGAACCGAATCCGGCTGGCCGGGCGCGTCGATGCGAATGAGCTCGGCGCCGACAGCCAGCACGTCTCCGACGGCGCCGCCGAGCGCGAGCACGCTGCCCGCCACGGGCGTTGGAATGTCGACCGTCGCCTTGTCGGTCATGACTGCGGCGACAACCTGATCCTCCTTGACGAGATCGCCAACCTTGACCGCCCACTCGACGATCTCGGCTTCCGCCACGCCCTCGCCGACGTCGGGCATCTTGATCGAGCGCACGCCCATCTCATGCCTCCATCGCCTTGACGAGCGCGCGCCCGACGCGCATTGGCCCAGGGAAATAATCCCATTCCTCCGCATGCGGATAGGGCGTATCCCAGCCGGCGATGCGCTGGACCGGCGCCTCCAGCGCGTAGAAGCAGCGCTCCGTCACCTGCGCGGCGAGCTCGGCGCCGAAGCCTGACGTCAGCGTCGCCTCATGCACGATGACGCAGCGGCCTGTCTTGTTCACCGAAGCCTCGATGACGTCGATGTCGAGCGGCAGCAGCGAACGCAGGTCGATGACCTCCGCATCGACCCCGGTCTCCTCGGCTGCGGCCTCCGAGACATGGACCATCGTCCCATAGCAGAGCACGGTGACGCCCTTGCCCTCGCGCCGGATCGCCGCCTTGCCGAGCGGCACGATATAGCGACCCTCCGGAACTTCACTTGATGGGTGTTTGGCCCAGGGCACGGTAGGCTGTTCCGGATGGCCGGCGAAGGGGCCGTTGTAGAGCCGTTTCGGCTCGAGAAAGATGACGGGATCGTCGTCCTCGATCGAGGCGATCAGGAGACCTTTGGCGTCGTAAGGATTGGAAGGGATGACCGTCTTGAGGCCGGAGACGTGGGTGAACAAAGCCTCCGGGCTCTGGCTGTGCGTCTGCCCGCCATAAATGCCGCCGCCGCATGGCATGCGGATCACGATCGGAGCGGAAAATTCGCCGCCCGATCGGTAGCGCAGCCGCGCCGCTTCCGACACGATCTGGTCGTAGCCCGGATACACATAGTCCGCGAACTGGATCTCGGCGACGGCTCTCAGCCCATAGGCGCCCATGCCGATCGCCACGCCCACGATGCCGGATTCGTTGATCGGCGCGTCGAAGCAGCGCGACTTCCCGTACTTGCGTTGCAGCCCATCGGTGCAGCGAAACACGCCGCCGAAATAGCCGACGTCCTCGCCGAACACGACGACGCTCTTGTCCTCGGCCATCTTGCAATCCATCGCGTCGCGGATCGCCTCGACCATCGACATGCGCGGCATCGCGCTAAACTCCGAGCTGCTGGCGCTGCTCGCGCAAATGGCGCGGCATCTCCTTATAGACCTGCTCGAACATCGTCGCCGCGCTCGGCTTCGGCCCGTCATGCAATGTGCCGTGGCTTTCGGCTTGCCTGGCCGCTTCGAGGATCTCGGCCTCGACTTCGGCCTGCATTTGCTGGTGGCGCTCCTCGCTCCACGCGCCGATCCTGATGAGGTGGACTTTCAGCCGCTCGATCGGATCGCCCAATGGCCAGGCGACCGCTTCGTCCTTTGGGCGATATTTCGACGGATCATCCGAGGTCGAATGCGCGCCGGCGCGGTAGGTCACCCATTCGATCAGGGTCGGGCCCAGATTGGCGCGCGCCCGCTTCGCCGCCCAAAGCGAGACCGCGTGGACCGCAAGATAATCGTTGCCGTCGACGCGGAGCGACGGAATGCCGAAGCCGTGGGCGCGAGCGGCGAATCTGGCGCTCTCGCCCCCCGCGATGCCTTGATAGGACGAGATCGCCCATTGGTTGTTGACGACGTTGAGAATGACCGGCGGCCGATACACGGAGGCGAACACCAGCGCCGCATGGAAATCGCTTTCCGCAGTCGAGCCTTCGCCGATCCAGCCTGAAGCGATGCGCGTGTCGCCCGAAATGGCCGACGCCATCGCCCAACCGACGGCTTGCGGATATTGGGTGCCGAGATTGCCGGAGACGGTGAAGAACCCGGCCTTCTTGAACGAATAGAGCCCGGGAAGCTGGCGGCCTTTGAGATGGTCTTTCTCGTTGGAGAAGATCTCGCACATCATGTCGACGATCGGCCAGCCCAAGGCGATGAGCAGGCCCTGTTGGCGGTAGGTCGGAAAACACATGTCGCCCTCCGCGAGCGCCTTGCGATGCGCGGTCGCGATCGCCTCTTCGCCGAGGCAGGTGATGTAGAACGACGTTTTGCCCTGGCGCTGCGACAGAAGCATGCGCGCGTCGAATGCGCGGGTCAGCATCATGTCGCGCAGGCCCTTGCGCAGCTCGTCGGGGTCAAGTGTCCCCGCCCAATCGCCGGCCGCGTCGCCGTCATCGTTCAACGCGCGGATCATCGTGTAGGCGAAATCGCGGATGTCGGAGGGGCTGACGTCGATCGGCGGATGGGGAACCTCGCCCGCCTTGGCGACGCTGACATGGCTGAAGTCGGGCCTGCCGCCGGGGCGCACAGTCGGCTCGGGCACGTGCAGCGAAAGGCGGGCGGCGCTGGTCATCGAGAGTCCTCCGGCGGTGCGGCGACGGCGCCCCCACGCTGATTGCGGGCGACTTTAGCGCCGGCCGAGCGGGATTGTCATGCGGCGGCCAGGCCCACCGCGCGCCGTTGACAGCCGCCCGCCCGCGCTCTTAAGAAGCGGCCCATGCCCAGGTGGCGGAATTGGTAGACGCACTGGTTTCAGGTACCAGCGGTGCAAGCCGTGAAGGTTCGAGTCCTTTCCTGGGCACCAATCCGAGGGTTGGCAGGTCGCAGCAGGTCCCGCTAGGCCTATCTGGCGAAGCTATCCCTCACTTCGGAAACCGAGAGAGCCACCCTCGCCAAGGCCGCCGATATGCGCTTGGGTGTAACGATCTACGCCAATCCTCTTTGTGAGATCGATCTGGGTTTCCAGAAAGTCGACATAACCTTCCTCGTCGTTCATGAGGGACTTGAACAAATCCCGGCTCGGGTAATCCTTCACGCTTAGACAATATTCGGCTTGCGAGGCGTCTTGTCAGAAATGTCCGAGCGACTTGCTGAATGGAGCCGACGAGGGTGAGGAAGAGTCCGCAATTCTTCTGATCGCCGCCGAATAAAAGCCCGCCCTCGAGCTCCTGGCCCGCCAGGCCTCTGAGCGTCACGCCGCGTCGCCAATCCCGAAAGCCAGCCACTCGGGTTAGACGGAATATTCTGGCTGACTTATTGAAGATTTGAAACTTTCTCGATATAACTACTAGGCTTAGCCGCTGCATCCGGGATCGTGGCGCTCGGTATACGATCGATGCTGTCTCTGGCGCGGCCCTCGTTGAACGAGGAGACGAGTTGTAATTTCTGGTGAAGAGATGCTGACAAACAAAGGAAAATACGGCCTTAAGGCCATGGTCCACCTGGCCGGGCTTGAACCAGGCGCGATCGCCCAAGTCACTGAAATCGCCGAGACGAATTCAATCTCGAAAAAATTCCTGGATCACATTCTGACCGAGCTGCGGCATGCCGGGTTTGTGTTTTCGAAAAAGGGTAGAGGCGGCGGCTACGCGCTTGCCCGTGCCGCGAGCGAGATCCGGGTCGGGGCGATCATTCGGGTTCTTGACGGCCCGCTCGCTCCCATCCGCTGCGCCTCAGTAACCGCTTTCCGGGCTTGCACCGATTGCAAGGACCCAAGCGCCTGCGCGGTTCGCATGGTCATGATCGAAGCGCGAAACGCCATCGCTGACCTGCTCGACAATCGAACCCTCTCCGAGCTGCGCGCCAGAACCAATCCGCGAGAGCTCGCGGATTTATATCACATCTGAGATCAGCTGTTCTTTGCTCCGCGCGTCGGGGGGAGAAACCTGGGGCGCCGTCGCGGGTCGCGATTGACGCCGCTCGGCGCTATTGATAGGACAAATGTCGATAAAGTCCATTAGAATAGTATAACATATGATCGCGTGCATTTCGGAGTCCCATGTCGCGTTGTCGAGGCTGCTTCGGAGATCCGCGTTTCTTGCGGCGCTGTCGCTCGTCGGCGGGCAAGCACACGCGGAGCAAACGCTGCTGAATGTCTCCTATGACCCCACGCGCGAACTCTATAAGGCGATCGACTCTGCCTTCGCCGCCGATTGGAAGGCCAAGACCGGCGAGACGGTCACCATCAAGGCATCGCATGCAGGCTCAGGAGCCCAGGCGCGCGCTGTGATCGACGGCCTCAACGCCGATGTCGTCACGCTCGCTCTTGCTGCAGACATCGACGCCATCGCCGCCAAGACCGGGAAGATCCCGGCCGACTGGCAGAAGCGGCTGCCGCACGATTCGGCACCATACACCTCGACGATCGTTCTCCTGGTGCGCAAGGGCAATCCGAAAGGCATCCACGATTGGGACGACCTGGCGAAGCCCGGGGTCTCGGTGGTTACGCCCAATCCGAAGACCTCGGGAGGCGCGCGCTGGAATTACCTCGCCGCCTGGGACTACGGCCTGAAGAAATTCGGCGGCGACGAAACGAAGACGAAGGAATTCGTGACCGCGATCTATCGCAACGCGCCTGTCCTCGACACGGGCGCCCGCGGCTCGACCATCACCTTCGCCCAGCGCGGCATCGGCGACGCGCTGATCGCCTGGGAGAACGACGCCTTCCTCGCCTCCGAGGAATTCGGCAAAGACCGGTTCGAGATCGTCACGCCGTCCATGTCCATACTAGCCGAACCGCCAGTCTCGATCGTGGATGGCAATGTCGACGCGAAAGGGACAAGGAAGGCCGCCGAGGCCTATCTGCAATATCTTTACACGCCACCGGCCCAGGCGATCATCGCCAAGAACTACTTTCGCCCGACGAGCCCCGAGTTCGCCGCCAAGGAGGATCTGGCGCGCTTTCCAAAGATCGACCTCATCACCGTTGATGGCGTCTTCGGCGGATGGAAGAAAGCGCAGGCAACTCATTTCGCTGATGGCGGCGTGTTCGATCAGATCGTGAAAGCGCTCTATTGACGCGCTTTTTCATAAACTTCGGCTGGTCGATTAGGGCTCCGAGCCCGCTTCCCGGCTTTGCGCCGACGATGGCCGCGACGTTGCTTTATCTTGCGTTCCTTGTCCTTGCGCCGCTCAGCGCCCTGATCGCCCGGGCCTCCGGGCTCGGCGTCGGGGGGGGTCCTGGCGATTGCGCTCGAGCCGCGGGTCCTCGCGTCGCTCAGAGTGACGTTCGGAATCGCTTCCGCAGCCGCGCTTGTCGACGTCGCCGTGGGCCTGCCGATCGCATGGGCGTTAACGCGCTACAAGTTCCCTGGCCGGCGTATTTTCGACGCCCTCGTTGATCTACCTTTCGCGCTTCCCACCGCCGTCGCCGGCATTGCCCTTTCGACACTCTATGCGCCGAACGGCTGGTTCGGCGCGCCATTGGCCAAGCTCGGCGCGAAAGTGGCGTTCACGCCCTGGGGCATTCTCGTAGCGCTCGTATTCGTCGGGTTGCCATTCGTCGTTCGGACGCTTGAACCGATCATCCGTGAACTCGAAATCGAACGGGAGGAGGCCTCGGCGACGCTGGGGGCCTCCCGGTGGCAGACCATCCGGCGCGTGGTGGCGCCTGAGCTCACGCCCGCCCTGCTGACGGGCGCAGCGCTCGCCTTCGCGCGCGGCGTCGGCGAATATGGGTCGGTGATCTTTATCGCCGGAAACGTCCCCTACCTCTCCGAGATCACGCCTCTTCTCATCGTCGTGAAGCTCGAAGAGTACGACTACGCGGGGGCGATGGCGATCGCCGCGATCATGCTGGCGCTGTCTTTCGTCATGTTGTTGGCCATCAACATCGCGCAGGATTGGACTCGGCGGAGTCTTGATCATGTCTGACGCATCCGCCATCCGCGCCGGGTCTGCAGTCACCTCTGAGTCGCCCATTGCCCGTTTGGGCCTAATCGCCTTCACGGTCGGGTTCCATGGCCTGTCTGTGCTCGCGCCTCTAATCGTGGTCGCTGTCGAAGCCTCGCGCAATGGTCTCGGCGGGTACCTGAGCGCGCTCGGGGATCCGGACGCCCGAGCCGCGATCGCGCTCACGTTGACGGTCGCGGCTGTCGTCGTGCCGATCAACGCGGCTTTCGGGCTCTCGGCGGCCTGGTGCGTGTCGAAATTCCGCTTCCCCGGCAAGGGTGCGCTTGTAACCTTGGTCGATCTGCCTTTCTCCGTCTCTCCGGTTGTGTCGGGTCTCGTCTTCGTTCTCTTGTTCGGCGCCCAGGGTTTGTTCGGCCAATGGCTTGCGGCGCATGGGGTGCGGATCATTTTCGCTGTGCCCGGCATGGTCCTGGCGACCCTTTTCGTCACCGTTCCGTTTGTTGCGCGCGAACTGATCCCGCTCATGCAGCAGCAGGGAACCGCCGAGGAGCAAGCGGCGTTGACCCTTGGCGCGGGCGGCTTGACGATCTTCCGCACCGTCACGATGCCAAATGTGAAATGGGCTTTCCTTGCCGGCGTCTTGCTCACGAACGCGCGCGCGATGGGTGAATTCGGCGCGGTGTCGGTTGTCTCCGGACACATCCGCGGGCTGACCAACACGATCCCGCTTCAGGTGGAGATTCTTTACAATGAATACAGCATCGCAGCGGCTTTCTCCCTCGCCTCGCTCCTGGCCTGCCTCGCTCTGGTCACGCTCGGACTCAAGACCGTTTTTGAGCGACGCGGAATCGCCGGCGGTCATCGGCCGTGATGTCGCCGGTCCGGCGGATCGCGCGTCCGCGCGCGCGGATCGGCCGTTAGGGCGCACATTCGGCGCGCCGCGCGCCATTTCCATTCGGGGGCTTTCGAAGGCGTTTGGCCCGGCGCTCATTCTCGACCGCGTCGATCTCGATATTGCGCCGGGAGAACTGCTGGCGCTGCTCGGGCCTTCCGGGTCTGGTAAGACCACGCTGCTTCGCGTGCTCGCCGGCCTCGAAACGCCGTCGGAAGGCTCGGTTTCGTTCGATGATGAAGACGCCGCGCGCTATTCCGTCCAGCGACGCCGGGTCGGATTCGTGTTCCAGTCTTACGCGCTCTTCCGCCACATGTCCGCCACATGAATGTGTTCGAGAACATCGCCTACGGTCTCACCGTCCGACCGCGGCGCATGCGCCCATCGCGACGGGCGATCGCCGAGCGGGTGTCGGAGCTTCTCGACATGATGCAGCTGCCTGGCTTCGAAAAGCGTTATCCGTCTCAACTCTCGGGCGGCCAGCGCCAGCGAGTCGCTTTCGCGCGGGCTCTCGCGATCGAGCCGCGCGTGTTGCTGCTCGACGAGCCGTTTGGCGCATTGGACGCCAAGGTCCGCAAAGATCTGCGCAAGTGGTTGAGGGAGATCCATGACAGGACAGGCCTTACGACCGTCTTCGTCACGCACGACCAAGCCGAAGCGATGGATGTGGCCGACCGTGTCGCGATCCTGAACGGCGGACGGATCGAGCAAGTCGGCGCCCCCGCCGAATTGCGTGGTCGCCCGTCGACCCCGTTCGTGCAAACGTTTCTGAGCTGAGTTCCCAAAATGCCTTCGGGACATTTGGCGTAGAGACATAGCCGAGGAAGACAGCAGACCGCCGACTACCGCCGATCGGCGGCGAGCAGATCAGGTCGCTCGCGCAGCTAGGCGCGCCTGCTCGGTCAGCTGGCGGGCAAGAGACGCGGCCTGAAGCCGAATGTCGGGGACTGCGATCGATTCCCAGAAGCGGCTTGGCTCATCGGTCCGACGGCGAAGATGCGGTCTGAAGCGCGTCCTTTCGCGTCGACGAGAGCGCAATCGTTGTCGACGTCGAGGCCTATGCCAAGCGGGTCGACGCGCGCGTGGCCCTTGGCGAGGAGTTGGGCGACGAGGGGATTGGCGCTGCGCCGTGGATCGCTGGTCAACCCTCGGCATGAAACTATGAGGGAGACGTCGAGGTGGACCTCAGCTTTGGACGAAAGGGGACGTATCGACACGCTCGCGCCGTCTGGTTTCGCATTGACCTCAAGGATGCGGCCCGGCAAAACTCGCAACTGGCCGCTCTTCCGCAGGTCTCGGATCTTCGTTTCGACCTCAGGCGCCATGCGGTGGCGGTGGATATCCCACCAAGGGCGTGCGTGTTCCAGGAACCTCCGGCGGGACTCACTCGGCATGGCGCGCCAGATCGCCTGCACGTGTGGGCGCAGACCATCAACAACGCTTCGCCAATCGCCGCCGCTTCGCATTTCGTCGCGCGCCCTCGCGCGAAGCCAGTGCAAGAAACGAGCGAGCGTCGCTGCCGGCGGCAATTCTGTTTCCGCGATCGGCGCGACATCGACGCGGCGATGGGCTTGCGGGAGAAGGCCGCGCCGAGCCGTCACGCTGGGAGCGAAGCGCTTCGAAGTCGGCGGAGATGGGGAACTGCGCGAGAGCTATCCGCGCCATCCGATCGTCGAGGACGACATTGTCATCTACGCCGGGGCTACGATCCTGGGCCGCATCACGATCGGGCGTGGCTCGTCGATCGGCGGCAATATCTGGTTGACGGAAAGCGTGCCTCCGGGAGCCGCATAACTCAAGCGAAGACGCGGGCGAACGCTCCCATCGAGGAAGACGGCGCCTGAGCGGCGGCTGAAACCTCCGCCGATAACGTTTCGCGTCTCAGGCGTCCTGAGCAAGGAGACGCTCAAGGATCGCCGCCTCGATGCGAGCGAAGTTGGCCGACCCGCGCTGACGCGGCCGCTTGAGGCCGAGTGGGAAATCCCCCGCGATGCTGCCTGCTTCGATCACCACGATACGATCGGCCAGCCGCCACGGCCTCCGCGACGTCGTGCGTGACCAGGATCGCGGTCAGCCCCTGCGAGAGGACCACCTGCTCAACCAGACGCTGCATATCGATGCGCGTCAGCGCGTCGAGCGCGCCAAGCGGCTCGTCGAGCGCGAGCAAGCGGGGCGCGCTTACGAGTGCGCGCGCAAGGGCGACCCGTTGCCTCTGGCCGCCGGACAGAACTGACGGCCATTCACCGGCGCGGTCGAGCAGGCCAACAGTCGCCAGCGCGTCGCGCGACCGATTCAAAGCCTGGGTTTTCTCAGCGTCGGGCCCGAGGCCGATCGCGACATTCGCGTCGATCCGCGCCCAAGGCAGAAGGCGCGGCTCCTGAAACATGATGCGCGCTAGACGAGCCCGGCCCTTCGACTCGCCCGCGATTTCGATCGTTCCCCCTGACGGTTCGTCAAGGCTGGCGACGAGCCGCAGCAAGGTGCTCTTGCCGCAGCCGCTGCGGCCGACAATGGCCAGAAACTGCCCGGCGGAAACATGAAGATCGACGCTGCTAAGAACCGTCTTCTCGCGGAACGCCATTCTCACCCCGCGCAATGTCAACGCCGCGCCGGCGGCGTGGCCTTTCTCAAATGCGTCGCGTTCAAGGGCGAACGACATCGGAGTCACGGCTTGGCTTGGAAAGCCGGGTGCCAGATCAGCCGCCAGCGCTCGAGAGCCTTCACCAGCGAATCGGCGCCCTTGCCCAGGAGCGCGTAGAGCAGGATCGAAAGCACGATGAGGTCGGTCTGCATGAACTCGCGCGCCTGCATGGCCATATAGCCGATCCCGGATTGCGCCGCGATCGTCTCGGCGAAGATGAGCGTCAGCCACATGACGCCGAACGCGAAGCGAAGTCCGACGAAGATAGACGGAAGCGCGCCCGGCAGCATCACGCGCCGGAACAACGGCCAGCCGCGAAAGCCGTAGCTGCCCACCATCTCGATGAGCTGCGGATCGACGCTGCGCACGCCATGCGACGTGTTGACATAGATCGGGAAGAAGACGCCGAGAGAGACGACGAAGAGCTTCGCTCCCTCTTCGATGCCGAACCACACGATCACCAGCGGGATGAGCGCGAGATGCGGCACATTGCGGATCATCTGAACGCTTGTGTCGGTCACCGAGAGGGAGAGCTGCGACAGACCGTTCAAGAGGCCAAGCGCCAAGCCGATCCCTCCGCCGACCAAAAGTCCCGCAAGTGCGCGCAGCGCGCTCACGCCAAGATTTTGCGGAAGCTCGCCAGACAGCGTCAGCCGCCAGGCCGCTTGAGCCACCGCACAAGGCGAGGGCAGGACCGCATCGGTGATCCAGCCGAAGGAAGCGGCGGCCTGCCAAGCGACAAGAAAGAGCACCGGCAGGAGCCACCCGACCCACGGCCAACCTCGTCGAACCGTGAGTCGCCGCAGCGCCCCGAAAAGCTGGGGCCGGGCGCCGGCGACCGGTCTTTCGGCAATGTCCGTCAATCCAACCTCTCGGGCTCTCTGAGGACGCGCTGGGGCGCTAGATGTCGCTCTTCCAGGGCCAGACGATGTCGCGGACATGGATCGGCGCCGGAATCAACCCGAGCCTCTGGAAGCGGTCCGCGACGGTCTGTTGCTGGGCGAGGACGTCGTTGTTGAGCGGCCCGAATGTGAATTCCGCTCGCTCAACGGATCGCTGCTCCGCAGCAAGATCAACGCCGCTCGCTTCCGCGAGGATGGACGCGACCTGATCGCGGTGTTGGTCAGCCCATGTCGTCGCCCTGGCGACCGCGCCACTGATCGTGGCGACGACGTCCGAATGCTTACCGGCGAAGTCCCGGTTGACCAGAAAGAACGAGTTCTGCGCGCTGACTTTTCGATCTAGCGGCAAGGCGTGCGCCTTCTGCTTGAGCTCGGCGATGGCGAAGAATGGATCCCAGATCGACCAGGCGTGGATCGCGCCGCGGACGAAAGCGGAGGCGGCGTCGGGAGGCGCGAGATGGACCGGGGTTATCGCGGTCCAGGGAAGGTTGACGCTTTCGAGCGCGGCGACGAGCAGGTTATGCGCGCTGGACGCCTTGGCGACCGCGACCTTCTTGCCAGTGAGACCAGAGATGTCCTGGATCGTCGAAGCCGCCGGAACGACGATCGCCTGACCGTAGCCGCGCGCCGAAATCGCTCCGGCATAGAGCAGGTTTGCATGGGCCGCCTGGGCGAAGATCGGCGGCGAGTCGCCGGTATAGCCGTAGTCGATCGCTCCAGCTCCGAGGGCTTCAAGCAACGGCGGGCCGAATGCGAACTCGACCCACCGAACGCTGACCCCTTCGATTCAAACCGTTGCTCGAGAGCCTTTTTGCGCCTTCACGATGAGCAGCGCGCCGATTTTCTGGTAGCCGATGCGCAATTCCTTGAGAGGTTCAGCGGAGATCGCAGGCGCAGCCAGCGCCGCCGTCGCGCCGATCAGGAGGTCTCGTCTATTCACAAACCATGCTCCTCAGCTCTGCCCCTTCCAGGGAACCAGCCAGCGCTTCCAGGAGGCGCATGCCGAAAGAGAACGCGAAGGCGCAGACCGCGATCATGCCGATGCCGACGAAGACGACGTCCGTCGCCAGGAACTGGGACGCGGACATGATGAAATGCCCGACGCCGCGCGTCGCCGCGATAGCTCCGCGGCGACCAGCGTGCTCCAGCCGACGCCGAGCGCGATGCGGGTTCCGGTGAGGATTTCGGGCAGCGCGGAGGGCAGCACGACCTCGCGCAAGAGCTGAAAGCGGTTCGCGCCAAGCGACAGCGCCGCGTTGACGCGCTCCTGCGACACCGACCGCACGCCCGCCTGCGCGGAGAGGGCGATCGGCGCAAACATTGCGAGCGCAGCAGCGCAATCTTCGAGATTTCGCCGATGCCGAGCCAGATGATCATCAGCGGCAGATAGGCGAGCGGCGGCAAGGGCCAGTAGAATTCGATCGGCGTATCGAAGACGCCTTTCGCCCAGCGACTGAGCCCCATGAGCAGGCCGATCGGCACGCCGAGCCCGATGGCGATCGCCGCGGCCGTCAGGATGCGCATCAGGCTCGCGCCAACATGCTCGGCCATCGAGGCGTTGGCGTAGCCGTCCTGCCAGAAGGAAATGGCCGCGTTAAGACTTCGCCGGGCGTTGGCAGGAAAAGATGCGGGACGAGCCTTGCGTCGCGACGCCCCGACCAGGCCGCGAGGATCACAAGCCCCGTCGCGATGCTGATCGGCAGCGTCGACGCCTCGCCGGGCCCAAAGGTCCGCATCTTGACGAGCGCGCGGCGCGTGCTTGCGACCTTTCGGCGTCGTCCGAGGCGAGGTCGGTCATCAGGCCGCTCCGAGCGCTTCGTCTGGTGGACGATGGCGCGGACCTCCTCGCGCAGGTCCGCGAAGTCCGGCGCGGTCTTGACCGCGCGCACGCCGTCGCGGGCAAATCGCCGACATAGTCGAGGTCGTAGCGCGCGACGATACGCCCCGGCCGCGGCGACATGACGATGAGCTGCGTTCCGAGAAACAGCGCCTCCTCGATCGAATGGGTGATGAAGAACACCTGCTTGCCGGTGCGCGCCCATACGTCGACCAGCAGTTCCTGCATCGGCTCGCGCGTCATGCTGTCGAGCGCGCCGAACGGCTCGTCCATGAGCAGAATGTCCGGATCGGGCGCGAGCGCCCGGGCGATGCCGACGCGCTGGCGCATGCCGCCGGAAAGCTCGTAAGGCGCGGCGTCCGCGAAATCCTGAAGGCCGACCAGGCCCAGCAGTTCAGCGCGCGCTCGCGCCGCTCCTTCCGCCGACGCCGGCGAATTTGAGGCCGAGCGCGACATTCTCCGCGACACTCTTCCAAGGCAGCAGCGTGTCCTTCTGGAAGACAACGCCTCGATCTGCGCCGGGCCCGTCGATCGCGCGGCCGTTGAGGGTGATCGACCCTTCCGACAGCGGCAGGAAACCGGCCATCGCGTTCAGCAGCGTCGACTTTCCGCAGCCCGATGTTCCGAGCGCGACGACGAATCCGCCATCGGGAATGTCCAGCGACACGCGATCGAGAGCATGGACGGGCCGCCTGTCGCGTGCTGCGAACCAGACCGAGGCGCTTTGTCAACTCTCAGCATTGGCGGCCTTTCAAAGAAAAAGCGCGCCGCCGGCGTTTGCCGGCGACGCGTCCCCGTGGGAGGGAAGATGTGCTTCGGATCCGGCGCCCTTCTCGACTGCGACGACGACGTCCGGGGTCACGAAAGCGGCGTAGGACGGCAGGACGTCGGAGATCTTCTTCTGCTCCTTGAGGAAGACCGCGGTGTCCTTGAGGATCTTGGCCAGCCCCGACTTCTCGCCGCCGCCGAGCCAGGCGTCGGAGCCTGCACGTCGAGCGGCAGCAGGTTCAGGTTCTTGAGCGCGCTCGCCTGGTTCTGCAGGTGTTCCGCCGAGCAGGCCGGCGAGCAGCTTGGCGTTGTCGCTGTCCGGGCCCCATGCCGCTTTGTCGTTGACGAAGGAGGTCTGGTACTTCGCGATGACGCCAGCGAAGGCCTTCAGGAACTCGGGATGCTCCTTTGCGAAAGCAGCGGTGGCGACCCAGGCGGAGAAGGTCGGCGCGCCCTTGTCGGCGACGTCCTTCGAGGTGACGAGCACCTTTCGTCGACAAGGTGGTTCCAGAATTGCAGCGGCGAGGCCTGTTCCGACGCGAATACGAGGGTAAGACGCTGCGAGAGAATTCCGGATTGCCGCGGCCGAAAAATCAGTTCTTCGATTCGTCGAAGGACCTCTCCGGCGGGCGGCCCGAGGTCGCGCCTGCCCCCCACCAGAACGGCTGAGGTCTCACGGCGCAAACTGGACAAAGGCGGCTCGGCTTGGTCATCCGGCTCCACAACGAGCCAGCGCGAATTTGAAGGCGCGAGGCGGGAGATCACGATTGTCGCCGCGAACGAAGAATCCGTCCTGTTGCGATTTGTTCGAAGAGCGCCGCTTATGGTCGAGGACAATCAGCCCCTCGCGTCGCTTGATCGGGAAGCGGATCCGACAGACGGTCAAGTGTTGCCGCCGTGCGCGCGGCAAAGGCCGGCTCTGTAAGACCCGGCCGCACCGCGACAAGGAAACGCAATCGGCGGGTGAGGGGGACCATCGCGGAGGCGATAACCCAAGAGTCCTCGCAAGAGCGACCGGTCGGAAGCAGCACTCCGTAATACCCAAGCTCATCGGCCGCCCTGGCGATCTGCGATAGGTAGCCGAGCGAGACATGGCGGTCGCCCACCTCGCTGCCGAGATAGCGACCGTCTCCATGGGTCGGCAGGAACCACAGGACGTCGGTACTCCGGCCGGCGAGGGCGGTCGAGCTTGTCCGTCATTTCGTTCGTCTCTCATTCCGCGGCGTCGAGCGCACGGCCTTGGGCCACAAGGTCGCGGTAGCGCGCGCCGACATAGGTCCTCGGCAAGCG
>CAWGBF010000003.1:0-187747 GCA_963820775.1 uncultured Alphaproteobacteria bacterium | reverse complement strand
CGACGCATTGCTTGTTCTTCTTGCGACTTGCTGACCGTTTGGGCACGGCTATTGGCATCATGCAGGTCACGGGTTAGGCGGTCCATTTCGCGCTTGAGGATGTCCAGCGGAACCGCAGCCGCGTAGTGCGCTTCAAGCAGTTTCTGCCGTTCGTTCTCTAGACGCGTGCGCTGGCGCGTGGCTTCTGCAACGTCCCGTGCGGCCTGCTCGGTCTGACCTTCCAGTTCACGCGTCACGCCTTCGCGGATGGCTGCTGCCTTAATGGGATCCATTTGCAGGGATCGGTAGAAATCGACCACTCCGTCATCGATTGCTTGGGCGGCAATATAGGAACGCGAACAGCGATTTGTCTTGTCACGCCGACCCATGCAGAAGAAGTAAAAACTCCGTAGGTGCCGCCGCGTCCTTTGTTCTTCGAGAAGATCATGCGTTGGTTGCACTCACTGCACCAGATCGAGCCTTTTAGGTATTGGGAGTGCAGACCGTCCTCTCCCCCGCGAAATTGTGCGCCTTCATGACGTCCTGCACGCGCAGCCACGTATCGATCGAGATAAGCGGTTCATGCGCGCCTTCGTGGTAGACGCCGCGATAGGCCACGATGCCAATGAAATACGGGTTTACGAGCAGCTTGTGCAGTGCTCCGATGGTGACGGGGCGACTCGGCACTTTCTGTGTGGCGCGGGTGCGCAGGCCACGTGTAGCGAGTTCGTTGGCGAGGGCTGCGAGGCTCCAATCGCCAGTGGCGTATTGCTCGAATGCCCAGCGCATGTGGTCAGCACGTTCAGGATCCGGTTCCACCCAGCGGATATCAGCGATGCCTTCGATGCGGCGCTTGTTGACGTACCCCAAGGGGGCCCGCCCGGGTGTCCCGCCCGGTTTGGTGTTTCATAGTGAGGCCCTTGATGACCTCAGTGGCCAGGTTGTCCGAGAAGTAGTGGGCGATGCCGCGATAGTTGTGCAGGTTCAGCTTGCCTGCGGGGGTGTCATCGATGTACTCGACGCAGGACACAAGGTGCGCCTGTACGGCTTCCATTGCCTCATCAATGACGTAATCGACCTTCTTACTGCGACCCAACCGATCGAGCTTATGAACGATGACGTGTGAGATCTTATGCGCTGCAAGGTCATTCAGCAGTCGTTGAAAATCTGGCCGGCGGACAGTCAGACCGCTATGACCGGGGTCAACGTACTCGTTCGACGACCGCCAGACCCATGTCCTTGGCCTTCCGGTGACACGCCTCTCGCTGATAGGGGATCGAGTATCCCTCGATGCCGCCGCCGACCCGAGCTTGCTCTTCGGTGCTCACTCGCAGGTAGATAGCTGCCTGCCCGTGGCGACGTTCGCGGGCGGCTCCGGGTGCCACCATCTGCGTGATAGCGCCGTCCTGCCGCAGCTGCTCCATGACCGCACGTCGGCCGCCCTTGTATTTCGACGCGTTGCGCCTGCGTTCGGTGGTCGCGTCGGGCACCTCGGTGAGGTCGTCAGGATCCGGCTTAGTCGTCATGGTGTCACCCCTGACAAGTTGGGAGCCGCTAACGGCGCAGGGTGCGCGAGGGTATCCGCTACGGGCCTGGATGGGAAGGAGCGGCGACTGGGACGGCAGGAGAAACTCTTACTCCGCGCCGAATTGATCGGCAGACCCAGCCGCTGAAGCCGGATCGTCGTGGCGGCAAGCGACACGCGCATCGCCCGCGCCAAGGCTTCCGGTGTGCGCAATCGTCGCCCCACAAGCGGTAGACCGTGAGCTTGCTCATCAGCAGGCACGCCGCGAAGTGGTCGCAAACGCGCTCAATCTGGCGATCGGTGAGCCGGGTGTATGCCTTGGGGTTGGCGGCGTCGATGATGTGTTTGAGTTCGTGGGCGAGCGTAAACCGCTGTCTCGTCGATGATTCGCCCGTATTGAGCCGGATAACCCAGCGTCCGTGTTGGTAACTGCTACCCCCCGAATGGTGCTCCATGTCGGCCGGCGCTGTCGCTTCCAGAGTGATCGGGGTGAGTTTTAGGAGGTCGTGTGCCTCAACACTGCCAGTGAGCTGGCCGCTCGCGGATGCGAGCCGGTTCGCCTGACATTCGGCAACGACCAGTGCTTCTGCGAATGTGACGGGCCGCTTTGGCAACAAGCGTCGCAACCCCGAGAGCGTAATAAGTTTTGAAGGGTACATGGTGACCTCCTTTCGGGTCGGTTTTAGTTTTCTCGTTTCTGGAATGTGGGGCGAATTTCGTTGAGCTGCTGCGGGTTTACTGCTTGTGACGCTAGGTCCTCTTGTCTGAATTGCGGTCTTTGGCGTCAAGGTCAGCAACGAAACGTTCGATCTCAGCGATCTGTCCGTCGTCAAGGTGCTTGTACTTTGTGCGGAAGTAGGTGGGCAGGCTCGGCAGTGGCCGACCTGTTGTCTCCCAATGGGCTTCGTAGAACCGCTCTACTTCAACGTCCAGCGCGTCGGCGAGCTTGTGCATGGTTCCGACGGTCACATCAACGGCTGCCCCCGATTCAATCCTGCGGATATTGGCACGGTCGATACCGCTGCGCTGCGCCAGCACCCACGTACTCAGATCCGCTTGCTTACGGAGTGTGATGAGGAGCCGCGATAGTGGTGTGGGTGTGGGATTGTCTGTCATCTCGGTACTTTCTCTGATCCCATTTTCGCAGGTATTACGTTGCGGGGCAACGAAAGCCCCGTTGCAGAAATTCAACATTTCGACGCCCGTTACGGCGCGAATATATGCACCCCCTGTTGTCCTTCAGTGATGTTCCATTCGGAACGGATGGCGATTTCGAGGCCGTCATAGTCGATTTCGAGGAACTGGCCGAGTCCAGTGCGCCCGCGAAGGTGATCGAGCTGCCCGTCCGCAACCCCGATGTCATCGACGAACTGCTCCACGAATGCACGCAAGGTCGGGTAGGTGCCGCAATAGATATCGGTGAAGCCACTTTCGCTTGCCTCCTCCGTCCCTACGAGTCCGACATAGCAGCCGAAGGCTTCACCATGCTCGGCGATGCCGCAGGCGATCTTGTGCACCGCCTCGATGACGTCGTATTCACCAACCGCGAATCCCGGGAAGTCCGAATAGTCGTGGATGGCATATTCCTCCGCGCCCGGATCGGGTGAGCGGCTCAGCATTGCGGCAATCGCTGTGTGGATATCGGCGGGTTCGTCTGTGGCGTCGATCCACACGCCGTGCAGTCGGGCGTTGTTGTAGTCACTGAGCGACGCGACGTAGATCTGCGGCGTCGGCCGTCGGCGCTCCTGTTCGTTGTTGCTGGTTGATAGTTGTTCCATGACATGGTTCCTCCTTATGTCGTTGTGAGTTGTTGATGAGATTGCCTGTACGCGTTCATGATTCGAGCATCCGCCTGGCAGGCATACGTGGGATTGAGCTCGATACCGAGCCAATCGCGTCGGTGCTTCACAGCGGCAACAGCGGTGGTTCCGGACCCAATGAAGGGATCGAGCACCAGGCCCGGCAGCCAGCCGCTGTCGCACGAGCATTGCGGTTGCAGATTGCCAGTGCGCAGGAGTCGTTCACTGAGGACTCGGTCGCGCTTGTTTGCGCGCAGCCAAGGGGATCCGCAGCGCGCGCACACCCGTTCTGGGCAGCCGGCGAGGATGGCGCTTTCCGCCAGCGGTAGGGGATACGTCGCGAAGTGGGCGCCTCGATAATTGGCGGTGGCGATCGTCCAGACATCACCGGGTGACTTGCCGAGTGGGTGTGAACTGGCACCTCGCCGCTTCATACGGTCTAGCCCATAGTTGCGATCGACCGCTCCGCCTGGCGGTATCGCTGCTGGTGGCGGATATCCCCTCACCGGTCGACGACTACGCGTTCGGTGGCTGACTGCGGGCACTCGGATGGCGTCGAGATCGAAGAAATAGCGCGGTACCTTGGCGAGTAGCAGAACGGTCTCATAGGTGGTGGACAGCCGGTCGCTGACGCTCGATGGCATCGCGTTCGGTTTGGCCCAGATGATCTGGTTGCGGATCAGCCAGCCGTCCTCCACGAGCCCTATCGCCAGCCGCTGGGGTCCCAACAGCAGACTCTTCTTCGGAGCCCCTTCGCGCCGATGAGACGAGTAGCCGTCGCCGATATTTAGCCACCAGGTGCCATGTGGATGCAGCACGCGAGACACTCGTGACCGATCGTGCGCAGTTCTCCCACCCAGTCGCCGATCGTTGATTCGGTGCCGAGCTCTGCGCGTGTCCATAGTCACGCAGATTGAAGTACGGCGGACTGGTGACGATGCAGTCGATGCTTGCGTCGTCGAGTTCATGCAACCGCTCGCGCACATCCCCGATGAGAATCTCGTTGCGCGTCATGACGGGGATGCTCCGAGGACCCCCGGTGGCTGGCCCAGCAGGACGGTCGTTGCCTGTTCCGATGTGCCGACGGTGAACAGTTCACGGGCGTCGTCCGGTAGCCGTGCAATTACCTGGCTGATCCCTTTTGCGCGGCGAATGTTAGGAACGACCCAAACCACCCGCGGGAATGTGCCCAGCAGGCGTTGCTCTTGACCCGAGTGCCGGTACGCGATGTAGCTGCGGCACTTACTTCCGACGGTAGTCAGGCTCTCGGTGGAGAGGTCTACCTCAATGAAGCTGGCGTGCTCGTAGTCGCCACTGGCGGTGCGCGCGAACGCATCCGGTCGCAGCGTGGCGATACCACCGTGAGGCGCCGCGTAGGAGCGCCAGCACGCCGGTTCTGCATCGAAAGCAAGCAGCTCGTCGGTGGTGTTTCGGGTTTGCTCGGTCAGTCGCACGTATTGTTCGCTGACCGCCAGGACATGCCGGACGTAGCGCTCCCCGGGCTCATTGCTAATCCGGCGACGCTCGGTGCCGTCGATCCGGTTCAGGACTGATATACCTCGTCCGGTTAGTCGGTAGACCGTCCCGTCAGATCCCGCACGGATACCGCCGATATGGCGATCCAGCCGAGCCACGACTTGATCGCGGGTAAGCCGTTGCAGTACCGAGCGCATGCGGCGCGCCCGGGTGGCTACCGAGCCGTCTGTCATCGCCAACCGTTGGAGTTGCGTGCTTGTTAGGAGCCGAAACCGGAGTAGCAGTCGCAACACCGCAACATCGCGTTCGGACAACCCCGGCCGACGACGCACTCATACCAAACCCCGTGCATGAGCGCAGAGTTTCGTCCGCGGGATCGCGCCAAACCCGCACGAAGACTGCGCTTTCCACTCGACGCGGTCGGCAGTGCGACCGGTAGCGGTGTGCCTTAGTGACTGTTGAATCGAGTTCATGACCGGCCTCCGCGAGGAATTCGTCCAATACCGCCTTCCGGTGCCTGGTTCCAGCGAGCCACCAGTGCGGCATCGACCTCGTCACCGGCTTGCCCGTAGCGGCGTTGACTGGCCGCTCGCACGGTTTCCGCGGTTTGTCGCGGCGGTGGCAACGCTTCGGTCCTGATATGAAACGCACCACGCGTCCCGTAGACGGTGCCGACGGCCTCGTACTGACCGAGGTTGAGCAGATCGGCGGCTGTGACATTGGGACTGCCGAGCAGACCCGCCAGCGTGGCAGCATCGTCCTTCGCGGGCGCGAAGCTCAGTTTGGAGCGGGTATTGGCTCCGACCGCTGCGCGCAACGAGGGGCTCAGTTGCGAAATTGCTTGGTTTGCCAGTGTGATCGAACACGCCATTCCTCTCGCCGTTGCTAACACGTCGGCGAAATCCGTCCGCCGGTGAACAACTGCCACTCATCGACGATCACGCTTGCCAAGCGCCGCTCGGATTCCGGCAAGCGCGTGCGCCGCTGAATCGGCGCTCCACAGCTGCCCGAGTAGCAATGTCCCGAGCAACGCTGCCGCTTCCGGACCGATGACGCCACGGTTCAGTGACACCAGCACGATGCCCCGGTGGTTGAGCACGTCGTCCCAGTTCCACCCAGGATCCGGCTGCCCAAGCAAGCGTCGAATACTGGCACGGGCAGTGAACCCGCGCAGCTTGTTCAGGATGGGCGCCACTACCTGGGCACGCTCCCCGTCACTGAGGGCGTCGAACCATGCCAACCAGGGGCTCAGCACGTCCGGGTCATCGATCATCGCAGCGGCGCGAGCCCGGAACGTGTTGTTGGTCAGTAGCATCGGCACGTCAGGGAGGGTGCCGCCGGTCCTGGCTGCGAGCAGCACAGCGTGCAACAGGACGTCGGTGCTGCGGGGTCCGAGCGCGGTGCCGTGCAGACTGCGGAACACCGAAACGGTCTCATCGGCCCGTCGCTCAGCCGTTTCGACGTCACCGCCAAGCGGGTTGCTGCCCACGGGATGCGTGATCTCGCCGGCCTCAACGACAACCACGCGCTGAAGTACCGCAGGTAGAAGCCGCTCCAGAATGGCGTCCACCAAGTCGCCCTTTGGTTCGATCACGACCGTCGCTCGCCCAGCATCGATGTCGGCCAGCGCCATCCGGGCAATCAGGTTTGACTTGCCGCTGCCGGTCGGACCGATGACGTACATGTTTCGGCTGAGCGCAGTTTCCGGCATGACGGCTGTCTGTCCGATACCCACTGGGTGCAAGCCGATACCGAGCGGCCTGCCGTTGTCGGTCGGTGCCGGTGGCGGGTCCCCAACCGGTATGCGGTGACGATATTCGCCGCCGTCAAAGGCGGCCAGGCCAGCAATGCGGCCAGCTCCCTGCCGTTCACGATGCCGCCCCAACGGGATCGATTGAGGCGGATGATCCGGTTGGCCGCGCGCGGCGACGGCGGACCGATGACCAAATGGCCGGTCGCACTGTCAGCTTGCTGGATGGCACCACGCAGTGGTCGCAGCGTCGCCATGCTGCCAGTGGTGCCGATACGCCCCCGTATGGCGAACAAGGGTTCAGTTGTCTTCTGCCGCCACAGGGTTTGGTCATGCGCTGAGGGTGTTGGCGAGGCGGTGAAGCCCAGCTGGATTAATGGTCGGAAGGGTGTTGGCCGCTGCCTGCGACTTTGTGCGGGGCCAATCACCCACTGGACCACTAATACGCCGTCCGTCGCCTGCACCAGCGCGGCACTCTGGGCAACCGCCACATCAACGGCGACATCGGTACGGAGACTCGCGGCCACGCTCGTGAGTCTGATCTCGCAGCCGTAGCGCAGGGATTCCCTTGGCGGAGTGGCGAGTTCGATGCTCGTTAACCCGGGCACGGCAGCGGTTAGCTGCTCAACGAGCGCACTGTCCTGGGGTCGCTCAACGCCCATCAGATAGCGCACATCGCCACCGGACGCCCACTGTTCGAACACCACAATCGGCGTGGTGCTGCGCAGACCGATCCGTGGGCGGGACGCTAATGGGCGCAGGAATGCTGTGACCGTGTCGAGCGTCATGCCGCGTGGCTGGAACAATTCGTACCAGCGGACGTCATTCATCGCCGTCCTCGTGGCTAGAGACGTTGGTCTCGGTGCCCTCGGCAAGACGGCGTTCGGCGATCGAAATCACCGCCCGGGCGATCTTACGCAGCGCTGGGTGGTCGGTGGCGTCGGTGGGGACGCCGGTGACGCGCACCGGTACCTCCCCGGATGGCGCGATTATTTTGTCTTGCATGGAATTCCTCCTTTCTGGCGTGACCGGGACCGCTGGCCTGAACGCGGACGCACCGAAGAGACCTGTGCCGCGCACGAAGGTGGCCAGGGTGTCGGTGTACTGCGAGAGGGAGGGCGTCAGCCCTTGATGATTAGTGATTGATGACGATGGCGGCGGTGTGGAAGGCGCCCGTGCGGGGTTTGAGAAGCCCCGTCGTCCGGCTCTACTATGCGGGGTAGTAACAACCCCGTCAAGACAAGTTGTGCATTCCACACCAGGCGACCGGTGGGCATCTAAATCTGTTGAGCTACATCAATTTTCTGCCATCAGTGCCTTCCGCCGCGCAACATGAAACGGTAGATCGCAGCGATTACCACGACGCAGATCAAAGCCGGCACCAATGGTTCGACAACTGTCCAAGCCACGCGCAGCGCGACAGCGAGCGTCACGACGGCGAGTGCGAGTCCAACAATGCGGCCGTTAAGCGGCACCGGCGACTTGTCCATCAGCGCCTGCCAAGGTGGTGGATACGCTGGCGTACGACGGTGTACGCCAGCGTCATCCGCGCAATCGTGCCAACCGCCATTACGCACAATGGGGAGGAGGCGAAACAACGGCTAGCGCTATAAGAGCCCAATTGTCAGTGAGGCTCTTCCTCGAGCGAGTTCCATTTGGGTCGGAACCGCGATCGTCATTGCGAGCGAAGCGAAGCAATGCAGGGGAACGTTGGGCACCCATGTTCTCTGGATTGCTTCGTCGCTCCGCTCCTCGCAATGAGGATTTCGGTCCGAACACAGCGCGCTCTTGGCCGCGTCGATCCAAGCAACTCGGCTCGCCGTCCAAACGGCCCTCGTCCCCCCGCGCCGCAGGAGCGAGGATCTCACCCGCGCTTCCGAAAAGGCGATGCCGGGAGCGGCATAGTGAGACTTTCGGCCCTGCCCCTCGCGGGATTTTGCCGGTTTCCGGGCGACTAACGGCGACTAACCGGCGAGGCTGGGAAACCTTCACCAATTGGTGAAACTCTCGGCAACCGGTGCAAATGTTCCTGGAGCGAATGAATTCCAGATGCGTCTAAAGCGGCTCGGCTCGGTGCCGGCTCACTCGGATTTGGGGCGGCAGAAGCGCCTGGGGTCGAATGGATGAGGGTCGATTGTTATTGAACCTCGCGCCGCCCTTACGAGGGCGGCGCTTAGGTTGAGCGACAGGTCGGTTACGGGATTGAGGGGCAGACGACCGTCTCCTGGGGATGCCCGCCCTCGGCCCGGGACTCCTCAATGACCTTGCAGCCGTCATTGGCTGGGTCGGCCGAACTGGCGGTATAGGCTTGAGTGCGATCAGACTGCTGCACAGACGGTGTCTGATCCTGCGTATCCTGTGCAGCGGCTGGCGTTGCAGATGCGAAGGCGCAAATCGCCGCCGTCGACAGGACTATGGCGAACAAATGTTTCATTCTCTTGGCTCCTATGTGCAACCCGCAAACGATCAGATTTCGCGCGCGGATCAGGGGTGATATGCGCGGACCGCTTGGTTAAAACGAGCCGCGACCGTTACGCCGGTAAGATGAATATTATGCCGCACTCTTACGATGGTCATTTTCGGCTTTGTATAGGCGTATTATACCTTCGTAGCTGACGTGGCCTGAAGTCGTTAGACTCACCTAAACCATAGTTTGTAAACAAGAGAAACGGAGACCGCGGTTTGGCCTTGAGGCCTCGGGATCACGCGCGCAGCCGGGAAGAGTTCAAGGGTCTCAGCAGCCCGGTCCAGCGCGTAATCGGGATCGGCTTGCCGTCGGGCGTCCCACCGGCGGCTCAAGCCGCCCCGGCTAAATGGGCGACAAGGCTTAAGACAGCGCGGTTCAATGGACCGACGCGATTGGGCCTTGACGGTCCGACTAAAGGTGTATACACACGCAATATGAAGCCCGAGCCGATCGATTTCATCGCCACCCGCCAATGCCTGTGCACCGCGGCGCGCCGCCGGAGCCGGGATCTGACCCGCGCCTTCGAAAAGGCGATGCGCGGGTCGGGCGTCCGGGGCACTCAGTTCACCCTGCTGGCGACGCTGGTTCAAACCGGCCCAATGCCGACCACGCGGCTTGCGGGCTTCCTCGGCCTTGAGCGGACGACGCTCACGCGCAACTTGGGCCCGCTCGTTCGCGATGGATTCGTTCGAATCGACGAAGCCGACGACCGTCGCGTTCGCAAGGTGACGATCACGCCGTCCGGCGAAGAGACCGCACGGCGCGCTTATCCGTTCTGGAAGAAGGCGCAGGATGCGGCTTTGGCGGCGACGCGCCCCTCGGAGTCATTCTAAAATTTTTGCATGTAGGTGTATCTACACAGAAAGGCGAAGGCGTCATGTTCGAAATTCTATCCACAATCGGATTGACCGCCAGCGCCTCGCTGGTCATCGGGTCCCTCGCTTATGCAATGGCGGAGAGCCCAAGCGGGCGCCTGACGGTCGCCGTCGTTCTCACAGCCTGGTTTGTCCTCGTGCTTGCGATCGGCGCCGGCGGCGCGCTCGATCCCACCCGCGGGCTTGGCGTTCCCGCTCTGGGCCTCACGGTCGTGCTGCCGGTCGCAGCGCTCGTTTGCGCCTTTCTCGCGTTCGGGCCGATTCGGGCCGCGATGCTGGCTGCGCCTTTGCCCGCGCTGGTCGCAGTCAACACGATCCGAATCCTCGGCGTGATCTTCGTCATTCTCTACGCGGCGGGGAGGCTTCCCGCGCCATTCGCTCCAAGCGCAGGCTGGGGCGACGTGATCACCGGCGTCGCCGCTGCGCCGCTTGCATGGTCGATCGCCCAGTTCGGCGCGCGCGTTCGAATGCTGGCGCTCATGTGGAACATCTTCGGCGCCGTGGACCTGGTTAACGCGATTGCGCTTGGCGCCCTGTCGGCGCCCGGTCCGCTCAACGCATTCGCCGGGCCGCCGACGAGCGCGATTATGACCAGTTTGCCCTGGCTCATGATCCCGGGCTTTCTCGTTCCGAGCCTCTTTTTCATTCACCTCGTCATTTTCTATCGGCTGCTCGCCAAGACCGAAGGCGCGACGCGCGCCTGGGCGGACGAGCATCGGACGAGAGCGGCATGACAGAAAATCCGCTTGCCGGAGCGCTGCCGAGAGGGTCGCCGTCGAGCAAATCCCGGGACCGGCCTCAGAAGGGAGATCGACCAATGAGCCTATCAAACACATTCAATGGCATACGAGCCGCTACCGCGCGAGAAATCCGGGGAACGCCTTCAGCCCAAGGTTGGTTCGCAGGTGGCGAGCGCGTCGGATACGACCCACGAACTGGCGCTGTCACGACACCCGACGCGCCGCTAAAGATTTTTCTGAGAAGGGAGGGAGATCCTACTCACGCCGTGACCTTTCTCCCAGGATTTCCCGACGGCTCATTTGGGTGGGCGAAAGTTTTGCCGCATTTGCCGGATGCGGTTGAGATGCCGAAGCTCTTTGTCGAGTACGTCGGCATGGGCGACAGCGACAAGCCCAAAGACTATTCGTATTCGACCGCTGAACGAACCGATCTGGTCGAGTCGCTCTGGCGCGCGTTCAGCGTCCAGTCCACAACGCTGGTCGCCTTCGACTTTTCCTCGCTGGTCGTCTTGGAGCATTTGCGACGCCGGCTTGAGCGCGGCGATGCTGCGAGCGGCCCTGCGATAAGGGGAGTCTTCATCTTCAATGGGGGTCTTTTCACGGACGGTCACTCTCATCCGTGGTTCACGACGCCAATCCTGCGACGCCTCCCCAACCGAGCGCGCCGGAGTGTGGGACGATCCTTTGCCCTGTTCAAGCTGCTCGCAGGGGTGATGTGGTCTAAAGGCTATGGGGTTACGGACGCTGAGGTTCGCGAACTTCACAACGCCATGAACCGCCATGATGGCTTGTTCTATCTTGCGGCCGGCGCTGGCTTCGCGGCCGATCACAAGGCGCAAGGGGACCGTCTGGACTTCGGCCATCTCTTCAACGCGTATCGGGACCAGTTTCCATTCCTCGTTGGCGGCAGCGACGAAGATCCCTTTGAGCGGCGACAGATTAACCTCTCACAAGAACGGTTGAGCAAGCTCGGCCTGCAGATCGAGCGTTTGCCTGGTGGGCACCTGACTACGAATGAGCAGCCGGACGCTTTGGCGGCGCTAATCGCGAAGTTCGAGGGAGGACTTTCATGAACGCCGGCGCGCGGTCCCCACCGGCGCCGGAGCGACAACGCCGACCTGAAGCGTGCGATGCGGCTTGCACGGCGGACGGCGCTGCTCGCCGCCCGTCGTCAGATTCCGCCAACGCCTGGGGCCACCATTCTTTCGGATCGATGATCGCGAAGAACTCCTTTTCGTAACCGACACCAGGCCTTGGTGAGATCACCAGAGTCATCGCGTCGAGCTCCAACTCCGCCTGGCCGCTCGCGAAGGCAACGACATTGTCTTCGCCGATCATGCGAATGCTGACCATCACTGTGGCCTCGCATCGGGTCTGGGCGATATTGCCCGCCGCGATCGACCTGCCGGGCCTGTTCCCGGCCGATATTCGTTGAGCTTGTAGAGGTCGGCCTGGCCGTAGCGCCCTCGTCGGGCGGGGCGGAGCGTTTGCGTCCGGCTACTCGGGTCGGATCGCCCTTGATCTCGCCTCGACGCCGCGAGGCGCGGGATCTACCCGTCAGCAGTGCTTTGCAATTTCGAAGAACAACAAACCGCCAAGCGCGATGCCGATGGGCCAGAGAATGAAGGGACTAGCGAGCTCGAGCATCGGACAAAGCTCCATGCTTCGGCGAAATTGATCTCGCGTGAACGCGGCGGAACACGAAAGATTGCGCCGCGCGGGCCCTGCGCTCCGCGATCATGAGGAACAGCCAGCTGGAGAGCGCGAGGCCAACCGACGAAGAAACGAAGAGGGTTTCGACGTGTGACATCAAACCAGGCTCCTTGCTTCGGCGATGGCGCTACGAGGCTAGAGTGTTGCGGTTCTGATCCTGGAGTGGCCGTCGTTGGGCTATAAGGGCGTGCCCAGCTCGACGGTCATTCCATGGCCAACCTCGACCAGCATCGTTTTGACGAAATCGGGGGCGAGAAACCGCGCACACGCCTGACCGTCGGCGACCAGCGCGACCATCACGTCGTCTCCCGAACTTGCCATGATCGCATGATCGCCGGGAGGCAATTCTCGCGAAACTGGCGGAATCGCGATGTAGAGCGCGCGTACGAACTGGAACTGCTCGGGCGTGAGGTCCGTCAGCGTAGCCACTGAGCTGATCGCGGAGACGGGCACGCACTCTGGCGCATCCGGCCTTAGCCATTTGTCGAACGCGCCGGCGTCGTCGGCGAAAACAGGAGTGGACAAAACAAGGCAACCCGCCGCGAGCGCGGCGGCGATGAAGCGTTTCATGACGTCCCCGTTTGGTTAGAAGGGCGTGCTGGTCGGCTGACTCTCGCTCCGAATTTGAGAGCGCGCCAATCCCAGAAACGACCTTATGCGCGTCACTCGCCTCACTCTATTGGACGTGCGGCTTGCCCGTGCATCTGAGCGGATGACGGCCATAGCGCCTTGGTCTAGAGCTATAATACCTTGGTTCAACAACAGGGCGCGGCGCATTCCAACTCACCCCCGTTTCGTGGCGCACAAGCCGAACAGGACGTTCGCCATGTCCCGATTGAGCCCGCAAACGCGGTCGCTGCGAATGACAGCATGGGCTCGAACGAAAAACGTTCGAACGACGAGAAGCGCGCGACGTCGAGTCGCGCGCTTCCAGCCTCTTTAATTGGATCTTGAAGGCGGGCACCTCGGCCGTCGTGACCTGAGCTAAACGGCGGCGCGCGACCTCCCAATCAGCGCGCCGCCGCCCGTCCCGTCAGGCGTCGATTCGGTTACGCCTTGGGGAACGGGACAGCCACGAAGCGGGCACCATCGGCAGTCTGAATGCGCATCATGACCGCCTTCTTGCCCTGGCTCTTGGCGCTCGCGATCCCGGACTTCACGTCCTCGGGGCTCGACACCGGCTTGCCTGCGACATCAAGGATGATGTCGCCCGCCGCCAGTCCCTGCTCCGCGGCCGTTCCATTCGGATCGACGCCGACGATGGCGACGCCCTTATCGCCGTCCTTGGCCGGGAGCGATCTGGATGCCGAGCGCGCCCGGCTCCTTCGCCTGCGAGCCGTCAGCCTTGGCCACTTTCTCGTTCTTCTGATCGGCGAGCGTGACAGAGGCGGTCTTCTCCGAGCTGTCGCGCAGATAGGTCAGTTCGACCTTGTCGCCGGGCTTGAACGATCCGATGCGGCGGGTGAGGTCGGACGCATCGTCAACCACCTGACCGTTGAGCTTGGTGATCACGTCGCCGGCCTTGAGACCTGCCTCAGCGGCCGGGGTTCCCGGCATCGCCTCGGCGACGATCGCGCCCTTGGCCGTCTTCATTCCCAGGCTCTCGGCCATATCCGCGGTCACCGGCTGGATATTGACGCCGAGATAGCCGCGCGGAACGACGCCGCCGTGCTCGAGCGCGCCGATGACGCTATCGACCGTGGTCGCGGGGATCGCAAAGCCGATTCCGACGCTGCCGCCCGACGGCGAGTAGATGGCGGTGTTCACGCCGACGACTTCGCCCTTCATGTTGAAGGTCGGGCCGCCCGAGTTGCCGCGGTTGATCGGGGCGTCGATCTGCAGGAAGCGGTCATAGGGCCCATCGCCGATGTCGCGGCCTTCAGCCGAAATGATGCCTGCGGTCACGGTGCCGCCGAGGCCATAAGGATTGCCGATCGCCACGACCCAATCGCCGATGCGGGGCTGCTCCTTCGAGAACGCGACAAAGGGATAATCGCCGAACTCGTTCACCTTGATGAGCGCAAGGTCGGTCTTCGGGTCGGTGCCGACAACCTTCGCGTCGAGCGTCTTGCCGTCCTGCGTGGTGACAGTGACGGTCTTGGCATGGTCGACCACGTGATTGTTGGTGACAATGTAGCCGTCGGCCGAAACAAAGAAGCCCGAGCCTTCGCCCATCATCATCGGATGCCGGCCCTCAGGCATGGCCCTGCCGTTGGGCAGGCCGCCGAACTGCTTGAAGAACTTCTGGATCTCGGGGGGGAGATTGTCCATCTGGCCGGAAGCGTTGGCCTCGGAGTCGCCGTCTTCAGCGGCGATCTTGACCTTGACCGACACGACCGAGGCTTTGACGCGGTCGATCAGCGGCGCGAACGACGGCGCGTTCTGAGGCAGGTCGGCGGTGGAGACGGCCGCGGCATAAGCGGGGTGAGTCGGGGTGAACGCGTTGCCGCCGAGGGCGCCCGCGACGCCAAGGGCGGCGACTGCGACCGAGGCGAGGATCGTGTTGCGGCGCCCGCGTGGGGTCGCAAGACCGGAAAAAGACATAAGTTCGCTCCAGATTCGCTGTTTGACCGCATTAAGCGATCGATGGAGCAACCATGCCTCTTCGAGTCTAACCGGAATTTGGCCGGCGCATTAAGGTTTCTCAAGGTACGGAGCCGACGAGGCGCCACGATTGACGCGATGGAATGAACTTGGGCGAGGAATCGCCGAAGGTTTCGCCTCAAGGATCCGCGGGCGTATTGATGACGAGTTTGTAGTCGGGCCGCTCCGCGGGAGCGAATGTGTGCTGTGTGAAGGTCACGAGACCGCCGCGGGGATGATTGAATTGGCGAAGGCCGCCTTCGCGGATCTCAACGGCCTGCTCATCCCAGGCTTCTGCGAAGAAGACGCTCTCGCCGCGGAGGGTTTCGACGAATATTTTGACCTGGGCGTCGCGAAAGGTGCGGGCGAAATCGGCGCGAAATTCGGCGAGCAGCCGTCGCGCCCTGTCCTTCCAGGCGGGGATCAGCGCGCGAGCCGCGGGCTCGAGGAACACATATCGCAAGAGATTGCGTTGACAGTCCCCGTCCAGCCAGCCGTGAAAAAAGCCGCGCCGCCGCTTCGTTCCAGCAGCACGCGTTCCAGAAGCGGTCGAGCCCATAGGCCGGGCAGTCGATCGCTTCGACCGCAGCGATCAACGAGGGCGGCGCATCCGCGGAGGCGCCGCGCGGCCCTTCGGGATCGAGACGCCCGGCAAGCTTGAACAGATAGTCGCGTTCCGCGCGCGACAAGGACAGGGCTTGCGCGATACGCCCCAGAGCCTCGGGCGAAGCTTGCACCGGGCGGCCCTGTTCGATCCACGTGCACCAGGTCACGCTGATGCCGGAAAGCGCCGCAAGCTCCTCGCGGCGGAGACCGGACGTCCGCCTCCGTCCGGTCGCCGCAATGGGCCGCATGCGCCCGCGATGGGCGCGCACGAACTCGCCCAGGAGCCGCCTTTGTTCCGCATCGAGCATGGCAGCCATTGTAATAGGATAAGATTCAATCTTGTAACAGTGTAATTTGAGGCGCAAAAGCCCGCGAACGGAGAGGAGCTGGTGATGAGCAAGGCCCATGAGCAAGTCGTCGAGGCGCAGTTCGGTCCTCGCGCGAAAGCCTATGTCGAAAGCGCGGTTCACAGTCAGGGCGCCGACCTCGAGGCGATCGGAACGCTCGCGCAGAACGCCGAACTGGCGCTCGATCTCGGCGCCGGCGGCGGCCATGTCTCCTATGCGCTCGCGCGCCATGCCCGACGGGTCATAGCGACCGACCTGTCCTCCGAGATGTTGGCTGCGGTGGCGCGGACAGCGCGCGAAAAGGGGTTGAGCAACATCGAGACCGCTCAAGCCCCCGCGGAGCATCTCCCGTTTGAAGACGAGGTGTTTGACTTTGTCGCCAGCCGGTTCTCCGCCCATCACTGGCAAGACTTCGACGCCGGGCTTCGGGAAGCGCGCCGCACATTGAAACGAGGCGGGCGAGCGGCGTTCGTCGATGTCTATGCTCCGGGCCAGGCGCTGTTCGACACCCATCTGCAGGCGATCGAATTGCTGCGCGACCATTCCCACGTCCGCGACTACTCTTGCTCGCAATGGCTGGAGGCGCTCGCCCGCGCGCGCTTCACAGTCGACGCCTGCCGCACGTGGCGCCTCAGGATGGATTTCCCCGTCTGGACGGCGCGCATGCGAACACCCGAAGAGAATGTGAAGGCGATCCGCGCGCTCCAAAACGCCGCCTCGACGGAGACCAAGACGCATTTCGCCATCGAGCCCGACGGCTCGTTTCTCCTCGACATGCTCATGATCGAGGCGTCGGCCGCGTGAGCGCGATGCGCGGCCCGTCTACGGCTTGGGCTCGCGCCTCGCGGCTATTTCCGGAACTCTGGCCTCAGTGCGGCGTAGAGCGCCGTGAAGCGCTCGCGCTGCCGGGCGAACAGGTCGGCGAGCTTCCGGTCCGGCTCGGTGACGTCTGCGATTTCGGGCTTGACACAGACGGCCTCAGCCGGCTCGCCGGTTGCGGCCATCCGCGCGAGACGCGCGGCGCCATAAGCGGGGCCGGTTTCGCCGCCCTTCATCCGCACGACGGTAAAGCCGGTCGCGGCGGCGATCATGCGCGTCCATGAAGAGCTCTTCGCGCCGCCGCCGATGAGGCCGACGCGCTCGATTTTGGCGCCGGCGAGGCCAAGACAATCGCGCGCGTCCGCGAGCGTAAGCGCGACCCCTTCCATCACCGCGCGCGCGACGTCGGCGCGCGACGTCGTCTCGCTCATGCCGAACAGAACGCCGCGCGCGTAAGGATCGTCGAGCGGCGTCCGCTCGCCGCTGAGATAGGGCAGAAAGAGAAGCGCGCCGGGTCCAGGATAATCCGCCGCCGCCTCACGCTCGAGCGCGTCCGGCGAGGCGCCGAGAAGCCGCCCGGCGAACGCGAGCGCGCCGGCGCCGTTGAGCATCGCCGCCATTGCGTACCAGCGGTTGGGCAGCGCGTGGGCGAAAGCGTGCACCAGCTTCTCCGGCGCGCTCATATATTGGTCGGTCGCGACGATGAGCTGCGTCGCGGTCCCGAGCGAGATGAAGGCTTCGCCCGGCGCGATCGCGCCCAAGCCCACCGCGCCTACCGCGGCGTCGCCGCCGCCGGCCGCCAAGAGAACGCCACGCGGCAGGCCGAGCGCGTCCGCGGCCTCAGGCCGGATTTGCCCCACGGGCACCGATCCTTCGAATAAGCGGGGCGCCCATGCGAGATCCGCGTCGCAAGCCTCGAAGGCTTGCCGAGACCAGTCCCGCCGGGCCTCGTCAAGCAGCCAGGTCCCCGCCGCGTCGCTCATGTCCGAGCCCCGTTCGCCGCTGAGCTTGAGGCGCAAATAATCCTTCGGCGACAGAAGCGAATTGACGAGCCGGCGATGGCCCGGCTCATTGCGGGCGATCCATTTGAGCTTCGGCCCGGTGAAACCGGGCATCGGCATCACGCCGACGATTTTCGCCAGGTCGGGGTGGTCGCGCGCCAGTTCCCCCGCCTCGAGAAAAGCGCGTCCGTCGTTGTGCAGGATGGCGGGGCGGATCGGCTTATCCGCGCGGTCGAGGAGCACCGCGCCGTGCATCTGGCCCGAGAAGCCGATCGCTTTCAGGGCGCCCAGCGGCTTGCCCGCGATATTTCCGAGGTCGGCGATCGCGCCGGCCATCGCATTCGCCCAATCGTCGGGGTTCTGCTCCGACCAGCCGGCGCGCGGGCGGTCGGGAGAATAGGAACGGGCGGCGCTCGCGACCGGTTCGCCGCCTTCGTCGGTTAGAAGCGCCTTGAGCCCGGAGGTTCCGCAGTCAAGCCCGAGATACATGGGCTTGCACTGTGCGCCGCGCCGAGAGCGCTCACAAGCGGGAGCGCGCGATCAGGGTGAAGCGGTCAGGCCGCGCCTATGCCCGGCCCATCAATGCTGCCAGGCCTCACAGCAGGACGAGAACGGAGCGGCTGCAAGCCAACCCCACTCGCCTTCCGCGTCGCTCTCGTCCAATTCGACGCCGCGCTCGAGAATATACCTCAGGCCGGAAAGGATCGGCTGGTCGGCGCCGCGGGTCGCTTCCCCCACCCCCTCCCAGTCGCGTTCACCTGCTTGACGCGAGAAGCGGCGAACGAGGCCGGCGGCGAACAGGCCGCTCGTGAGGTTCCGCTTCGCCGCGTCGTGGGTGAAGCGTCGGGCGAAATCACCACCGATAGAGGCGACGGCCGCTCGCGCGACATGGGGATTGGAGCAAGTCTGGACGATCTCGCGGACGATCATTGGCGCGCTCCTTTCTCGCCTGAACTGCCAGCATTGTATGCCAAGCGAATTTGTTCTCAACGTGTCATTGCTCAAAAAAACTCTTTTGGCGCGCAAAAGTCAACGTTTAGACAGCGCAATGTCAACGTTTTGTCACATAATCTCGTGTGCGCCGCACCATCAAATTGGACTTTTGTTTTCACGCGATTACAATCGTTCTGCGCATTTGCTTGGCGCAACCTCGGTTGCTCAATAATGCGGTGTTTTAGTTACTATTAATTGCCGAATCTTTTGCGCTAAATCAGCTCGGCGCTAAGCCTTCGTTGGCCGCCCGCGGCGTTGGCGGTGGCGCGGGTCTCGAGGAATCCGCAGGATCGAGCCGCTGTCGCGAGCCCAGGGCAGAAGGGGAGAACATCGTGCGGGTGCTGGTCCTATTCGCCCATCCCGTCGAGACGAGCTTCGGCGCCAGCCTTCATGCGACAGTCGTCGAGACCTTGCGCACGCGCGGCCACGAGGTCGACGATTGCGACCTCAACGCCGAAGGTTTCGATCCGGTGATGACCCGCCAGGACCGACTCGACTATTACGATGTCCCCGGGAACCGACGCCGCGTCGGTCCTTATGTGGACCGCCTGCTCAAATCGGACGCGCTCATCTTTTCCTTTCCGGTCTGGAACATGGGCTTTCCCGCGATCCTCAAGGGCTTCGTCGACAAGGTGTTCTTGCCGGGCGTCAGCTTCAATTTGAAAGACGATGGCGCGTACACACCTTCCCTGCACAACATCAAGCGGCTCGGCGTGGTTTGCACCTATGGCGGAGCTCGCTGGACGACCTTTCTCATGGGCGACCCGCCCCGCCGGTTCCTTAAACGCACGATGCGGTTGAATTGCGTCCCGGGCGCGCGCTGCGACTATCTTGCGCATTACGACATGGATCACACCACGCTCGCGCGCCGCATCCGTTTCCTCAAAACGGTCGAACGGAAATTCTCAAGCTGGTGAGGCGCCCTACCGGAAAACGCCAAGCAGCTTCGGAGCCCCAAATTGTCGGCGTCGTAGGGATTGAACGCCGCCGCTTTCCCTGCCTCCATCTTAAGGTGGTCCGGTTGGCGCTTAGGCCGGCAGGGCTCCTCGTCCATCTCTCTTGACACATGAACCGCCGCCGGCGCCAGTTTCTCGCCACCAACGGTGGAGTAACTCCTGCATGGCGCGCAAGCTACGCGTGGGCTTTGTCGGCCTTGGGCGCGTCTTTGATCTCAACGTGCGTGGCTACCTCGATCATCCGGAGGCGGAGGTTTCCGCGCTGTGCGAAACAGACCCCGCCATCCTCGCCCGTCGGGCGGCCGAACATTCCGGCGCTCGCGCGACGCGCGACTTTGAGGATCTCTTACGCTTCGACCTCGACCTGATCGAAATCCTGACGCCGCATCCGCTGCACGAGGCGATGACTGCGGCGGCGCTGGCCGCCGGCTCACATGTCAGCGTGCAGAAGCCGATGGCGATGACGCTCCCCGAATGCGATCGCATGATCGAAGCCGCTGCCGCGAGCGGCAGGCGGCTAAAGGTGTTCGAGAACTTTGTTTTCTACCCGCCGCTGGTCAGAGCCCGCGAATTGCTGCGTGAGGGCGCGATCGGCAGGCCGCTGCATTTCCGAATGAAGGTGGTGATGGCCGACCGCGCGCAGGCGTGGCGCGTGCCGGATGCGGCGAGTCGCTGGCGCCATGCGCTTGCCGCCGAGGGCCGCGGCGGCCCGATGGTGTTCGACCACGGCCACCATATGATGGCGGTCGCCCTGTGGCTCTTCGGAGAGGTGCGCGACGGGTTCGCATGCATCGAGCGCACGGAGACTCCGGTCGGCGTCTATGATGCGCCTGCGACCCTGATGTGGCGCCATGCCAATCCGCCGGTGCATGGAATGTGGGATGTCTCGCTGGCGCTGAAAATGACTTTGCGGACTGACTACTACGCCGATGCCGAGCGGTTCGAAATCCAGGGCGAGGAAGGCATAATCCAGGTTGCCCGCTGCTCCGACCGCATGCTCGACGAACCCGCCCTCACGCTCTATCGAAATGGCGAAGTGCGCGCCTTCCACAACCTCGACGCTGATTGGGGCGCGAGCTTCGCATTGTCCACGCGCCATTTCCTTGACGTGCTTGCGGGAAGGGAACCGGAAGAGGCGCTCACGGCCCAAGAAGGCCGGCGCGTGATCGCTCTCTATGATCTCTTTCAGCGCAGCAACGCCGAGCGACGCGCGGTGGCGGGATAGCGGCTATTCAGGGGTATGTTAGACCTCCGGTCGCAGAATGGTGCGGGCGACGGAGTCGCGCCAGCCGCGATAGCGGGATTCGCGCTCGCTTGGCGCCATCGACGGCGTGAAGCGGGCTTGACGGCGCCAGGTGAGCGAGAACTGCTCGGGATCGGGGTAGAGGCCCGCTTGCCAGCCTGCGAGATAGCCAGCGCCCAGTGCGGTGGTCTCGAAAATCTCGGGGCGGTCGACCTGCGCGTCCAATATGTCGGCGAGGAACTGCATCGTCCAGTCGCTGGCGCTCATTCCGCCGTCGATCCGGATGACCGACGCAAATTCGGCGCCCCATAGCCCCCGGGAATCGGCGCGCATCGCGTCGATGAGGTCGCGGGTCTGATAGCCGACGCTCTCGAGCGCTGCGCGCACGATCTCCTTGCGCGTGGCGCCGCGCGTCAAGCCAAAGATCGCGGCACGGGCCTCGCTGTCCCAATGGGGAGCGCCGAGCCCGGTGAAGGCCGGCACGATATAAACTTGCTGCCGGGGGTCGGCGCTCGCCGCCAATTCGCCTGCCTCCGCCGCAGTGGCGAGAACGCCAAGGCCGTCGCGCAACCATTGCACTGTCGCGCCCGCCGAGAAGATCGAGCCTTCGAGCGCATACGTGCGCTTGCCGCCGAACTGGTAGGCGATGGTGGTCAGCAATTTGTGCGTCGAACTCGATAGCCTTGCTGCCGGTATTGGCGAGGGCGAAGCATCCCGTCCCATAAGTCGACTTCACCATTCCTGGACGAAAACACGCCTGGCCAATCAGCGCCGCCTGCTGATCTCCGGCTATGCCCCGGATGGGAATGGCGGCGCCAAAATATTCGGCCGCCGCCTCGCCGAATTCGGCGGCGCAATCCTTCACTTCGGGCAGCATCGACCGCGGGATCCGGAAGAGCGCGAGAAGGTCGTGGTCCCACGCGCCTGAGTGGATGTTGAACAGCAGTGTCCTCGAGGCGTTGGTGGCGTCGGTGACGTGAACCCTGCCGTTGGTCAGGCGCCAGATGAGAAAGCTGTCGACGGTCCCGAAGGCCAAGCCCCCGCGTTCCGCTTCAGCGCGAGCGCCGGGAACGTTGTCGAGGATCCAGGCGATTTTCGTCGCCGAGAAATAGGGATCAAGCACCAGACCTGTGCGCGTGGAGACAAGCCTCTCGCATCCGCGATCCTTGAGTTCGGCGCACAGCGGCGCCGTCCGGCGATCCTGCCAGACGATCGCATTATGGATGGGACGGCCGGTCGTCCGGCTCCAGACCAGTGTCGTTTCACGCTGGTTGGTGATCCCGAGCCCGGCGAGCGCGCTTGGCTCGACGCCGGCCCTGGATAAAGCCTGCCGCGCTGTCGAGAGCGTGGTTCGCCACAGCGACTCCGGGTCATGCTCGACCCAGCCAGGCTGAGGAAAGATCTGCGGGAACTCCTCCTGCGCCATGGCGACAAGCGCCGCGTCGGGCCCAAAGACGATCGAGCGCGTCGAGGTCGTGCCCTGGTCGACGACGAGAACGCGCCCGTTCATGGGGGCTATCCTTGCCCAGATGGAAAAGGGGTGAGGCGCTGAGCCCGACCCTGTTCGCGATCTATCCTGTGTGAGCCTTACTGCAATGTCGGGCCGAGCAAAACGCTGATCGAGCCCGGATCGAGCGCCCCGACCGAAAGCGAGATATCTTCAAGGACGAACGTCACCCAGACTTGCCCCTTTCCAATCGACCCTCTGCGGGCGAGCCTGCAAGGCTCCGAGATAGGCGTCGAGATCCTCGACCTCGGCCTCCGACATTCGCAATCCCAGCTTGGAGCGCCGCCAAACGACGTCGGCGGCGCTCATCGCCCATTCATTTTTGGCGAGATAGAGGACCTCGGCTTCGGTCAGGTCGGCGCCGAAAGCCCGGCCAAGATCCGATTGCGTCTTGGCCGCGCCCAGCAGCCTTTCCGCCCGGGCGCCGTATGCGCGGACGAGACGGCGAACCGTGTCTCGCGCGAGAAAAGGATAGCGCGCCGCCGTTTCGCTCACCAGCGTTTCGAAACCATCGGTCGGAAAATCGCCGCCCGGCAATGCCTCTTGGCCGGTCCATCCGGCAGACCTCCGCGCCGGGGGCAAGCGGGGCGCCAAAATCCCTAGCGCCGCCTCCGCCAGCCGTCGATACGTGGTGATCTTGCCGCCAAAAACGCTGAGAAGCGCAGGCGAGTCCTCGGATGCGTCGAGTTTGAGGACGTAGTCGCGCGTTGCTTCCTGCGCCTCGGACGCGCCGTCGTCATAAAGGGGGCGAACGCCGGAATAGGACCACAGCACCTGGCCGGCGGTGATCGGAAGTCCGAAAGTAGCCGCTCGCGGCGTCGCAGAGATATTCGATTTCCTCCGGAGACGCCCGCGCCGCATCAAGGTCGCCGCTGCAATCGAGGTCGGTCGTGCCGATCAGCGTGTAGTCTCGCTCGAACGGCATCACAAAGAACACCCGCCGGTCCTTGTTTTGAAGAATGTAGCAGCGGTCGTGGTCAAACAAACGCCTGACGACGATATGGCTGCCCTTGACCAGCCTGACGGCGGCGGGAGTCGGGATTCGGAGCGCCGACTGCAAGACTTCGCTGACCCAGGGCCCGGCCGCGTTGACCAACGCGCGCGCTCGAAATCTTGCTGACTTGGCCGCTGCCTTCGTCGCGAACGGTGAGGGTCCACAGACCGCCCTCGCGGTCTCCGCTTATGCAACGGGTGCGGGGCGCGATGACCGCGCCTTTGTCGGCCGCGTCGCGCGCGTTCAGAATCACAAGCCGGGCGTCTTCGGCCCAGCAATCCGAATATTCGAACCCAAGCGTGTATTGCGGCTTGAGCGGTTCGCCCGCCGGGTCGTCGGCCAGGCGCAGGGTTCGGGTTGGCGGCAATAACCGGCGCCCGCCGAGATGGTCGTAGAGAAAAAGGCCGGTTCGAAGCAACCATGCGGGTCTGAGATCCGTATGGTGGGGCAAGACAAAGCGGAGCGGCCACACAATATGAGGCGCGATTCGCCACAGAACCTCGCGCTCGATGAGCGCCTCGCGAACCAAACGAAATTGGAAATGTTCTAAATAGCGCAGGCCGCCATGGATGAGCTTGCTCGAAGCGCTGGAAGTCGAGGAGGCGAGATCGGCCTTTTCGCAAAGATAGACTGACCAGCCGCGTCCGGCGGCGTCTCTGGCGATTCCGCAGCCGTTGATCCCGCCGCCGATGACGGCAATGTCGAAGGCCGACCCAAGCGTCGCCAACGACTCCACAGGGGGCCGCTCTTCGCTTGTTATGACGATATCTCCCAATTCCGGCAACGCATGGCTGACGACGCAGTTTGCACAAGCCGGTCTCAGCCCAAAACTCCCCGCCAACAGGAATAGACAGGGAAACTCATCGCGGTTCTGGCATGGACCGCGATTTCTGTCGCGCATAAGTGAGGAATGCGAGCAGCTTACAATGCGAGCAGCTTACTGAGAAAATTCCCCGCGACGTTCAAGTGAACAGGCGAAGTCCGCTTCATCTTCACCTTCATCATGTGCAGCGCTTGTTTGGGCCAAGGTTGTTGGTGAAGGGAACGACGAAGTCGACGAGGAAGCGCAGGACGTCGTCCTTGAACGGATGCAGCCGGCGCAACAGGTTCTCTCCCGGCCGTCGCTTGGGTCTCCCTGTGGCGGTCTGGGGAAGGCGCGGCAGCTGGCGGTAAAACGCGAGCCCTTCGCGCAAGATGTCCCAGAAGCGGGTGACGAAGCGCTTGAGCAGGGCGGCGTCGAGCGCGCTTTCGCCCCGCGCTGAGGCCGGCCTCGCCCTCCCTCCTCGTAACGGCGCGTCCAGCGCAGTTACGTCCGCTCGCTCACTCCCAGCAACTCTGCCGCCTCTTCCTGATTGAGCTCCGCCGATTCCCGCCGGTGAAAAAGCGTCAAAAACCTCGCCATCCGCACAGCCTCTTCGGCTTCCCTCCGGCGCATCCAAACCCTCGCAAAAGGGCTCGGATTACCGGACCGGTCGCGCGCTACCTAAACCGGACATATCGTCTGCTGCCGACGGGCCGGCTGGCTCGACCGTCCGAAGCCACGACGGTCGTGGGCGATGACCCGGCAACCGTTCTCCAGAAGGAAAAACATCTGGTCCTCCCAGGCATCGGAGGAGAGTGGGTAGCCGTGGCCAAGGACCGACGCCGGTCCAGAGCCCCAATCCTTGAAGTAGAGCGTGGCGCCGTCCTTGGTGGTCAGGCGGTCAGCTGTAGGCTTGCTAGTCGACGTGTGAATTTTGCATCGGCAATGCAGGGAGCGGAAGAGCGATCCGATGTTGAAACCATGGCCATGAGCGAACTCCGTGAGAGAAAAGCAGACTGCCCTCAGCGGAGGAAATCGAGCGTGGCCCTGCCGAACGTGTCGGAGTGCTGGAACAGAAACCCCGCGCGTTGCTGCCCCAGAATCTGTTCCATTGAAGTCGCCTTGAAAGTGATCGGCGAGAAATGGGCGCTTCTCGCGCTTCGCGAGATCGCCCTTGGCCAGCACCGCTTCGACGACATCGTTTTCAATACAGGCGCGCCGCGCGACGTCTTGGCCGCTCGGCTTAAATCGCTCGAGGCTGCCGGCATCGTACAGCGGAAGCTCTATCAAGAGCGACCGGCCCGGCATGAGTACCATTTTGATGAAGTCGGCGAGCAACTCTTCGCCGTTCTGCATGCGATCCGCGATTGGGGCGACCGGTTCGTGGGCAACGATCTGGAAAACGTCGTCACCTTCCGTCATTCGTGCGGCGCTGTGCTAAATGTGGACATGCGTTGCGCCGCGTGTGGCGAAGCGCTCGCTCCGGGAAGCGCCACGGACGACCGGGTTGTACGTCGATCGGATATCGTCTGACATGCGCGGGAAAACTTTGCGCTCAAAAATCAGCGCATTATCTTTACCCAAAACGACACCGCCATCGCGGCTTGCGATCGCCGGCTACGACCTTCCGTCGTCGGTCCTCCGACCAGGAACCGCGTCCCCAGGGCAGTGGGGTCAGGGTCTATGGCGCCGCAGCAATCCCTGAGCTAGGATGCGAGGCGGGCTGGGCGGCTGCGAGAAATGGCCATGGCGGGGCCTACGGACCAACCTAGGGACGTCCTGTCATTTGGCCCCTTTCGCTTGGCCGTCAGCGAGAGACTTCTGACGAAGGACGGCGCGCCGGTGGAATTGGGCGCCCGTACGCTCGACGCCTTGATCGCGCTCGCGTCCCGCCCCAACGAGATCGTCAGCAAAAGGGATCTCCTGGCTCAGGTCTGGCCCGACGTCGTCGTAGAAGAGGGCAGTCTGCGGTTCCATATCGCCGCCCTGCGCAAGGCCTTAGGCGACGGGGAGGGCGGCGCCCGCTACATCACCACCGCCGCAGGGCGGGGCTATTGCTTTGTGGCCCCGGTCTCAAGGTCGCGCGATCAGGATAATGCGCGCGAGGCGTCTATCGCCAGTTTTCCGCACGCCAACCTACCCGGCCGGTTGACGCGAATGGTCGGGCGCGACGATGACGTTCTCAACCTCTCGACCAGACTAGCCGCCGCCCGGTTTGTCAGCATCGTGGGCGTTGGCGGCGTCGGCAAAACCACGGTCGCCGTCGCGGTCGGACATCATCTGGTTGACGCCTTTACGGGCGCCGTGCTGTTCGCCGATCTCGGCATGCTGAGCGATCCTGGTCTGGTCGCCACGACCGTCGCCTCCTTGCTGGGGCTGGCGGTTCAGAGCGACGACGCGACGCCCAGCCTGATCGCTTATCTGCGCGACAAGCGAATTCTTCTGATCCTCGACACTTGCGAGCATCTGATTGAGGCGGTCGCGGCGTTGGCGTCGAAAATCTTCATGGCGGCGCCGCAGGTGCACATCCTTGCGACCAGCCGCGAGGCTCTTCGGGTCGAGGGCGAGCACGTCTACAGGCTGGATCCGCTCGCCTGTCCGCCCGACGATGCGGGACTCACTGCGGCGGCGACTCAGGCGTTCCCGGCGACCCAATTGTTCGTCGAGCGCGCGCTGGCGAGCGGCGCTCGCCTGGACCTCGGCGATGCGGAAGCGGCAATCGTCGTCGCGATCTGCCGAAAGCTCGACGGCGTGGTGCTCGCGATCGAGTTGGCGGCCAGACGCGTCGAGGCTTACGGGCTGCAGCAGACCGCGGCGCTTCTCGACCAGCGGCTTACCCTGCTGTGGCTTGGGCCGCGCACCGCGCCGTCGCGGCAGAGGACGTTGCAGGCGACGCTCGACTGGAGTTACGGGCTCCTTTCCGAACTCGAGCGAGTCGTGCTTCGCCGCCTTGCCGTGTTCGTCGGACACTTTACTCTCGACGCAGCGCTAGCCGTCGTGACCAGCGCGACCGTCGACCAAGCGCGCATATTTGACGCGATCGACAGCCTCGTCGCCAAGTCGATGGTCGCGACCCGTCCGATCGGCGCGATGATGCGCTACCGGCTTCTCGATACAACGCGCGCCTACGTAATCGAATCGGGAATCGACGACGCCGAGCTCGGTGACTTGGCTGTGCGCCACGCCGCCTATTACCGGCGATGGCTCGAACAGTCCGGGACCGACTGGCAGAGCTTGTCAACAGGTACGGAGCGGTCGCCGTACTTCGCGGCGCTCAACAATGTCCGGGCCGCTTTGGAGTGGTGCTTTGGCGCGAACGGAAAGGTCGAAGTCGGCATCGGACTCGCCGCCGCCGCCGCGCCGGTCTTTCTGGCGATGTCTCTGCTGCCGGAATGTCATCGCTGGTCGGAAAGGGCGATCCTCGCTCTCGATGACGATACACGCGGCGGGGTCGAGGAGTTGCATCTTCAGGCGGCTCTCGGAACGTCCCTGATGCACATACGGGGAGAAATCGATGCGGCGCAGGGGGCGTTGAACAGAAGCCTCGCCATTGCGGAAGAGCATGGCGACGCCCTCGAACAGGTGCGCCTGCTGGGTTCGCTGCACATGTTTCACCTGCGCGGCGGAGATTTCAAATCCGCCCTTCGCTATGCGAGGCGCTGCTCCGCGACCGCGGAAACGTTGGGGGATTCGATCGCAACCGCGTTGGCCCATTCAATTTTGGGGATTTCATTGCACCTCACCGGCGATCTGGGCGGCGCTCGCCGCGAGCTTGAGGCGGCGCTGGAACATTGGCCGGGCTTCCAACGGGCCAGTACGATTTATCTCGGCTTCGACTATCGCAATCGGGCCGGGATCGTTCTCGCGAGGACCTTGTGGCTGCAGGGCCATCCCGCTCAGGCCGTGGACCGCGCGCGTCAGGCCATCAGCGACGCCGCACAGATGGACCATCCGATATCGCTGACGATCGTTTTGCACTGGGCCGCTTCAGTGTTCCTTTGGACCGGTGATCTTGAGCGCGCCGAAGAACACATTGATTGGTTCATCTCTCGTGCCGAAACCCACTCGCTTGGGCCGTCTCTCGCCATCGGGCATGGTTTCAAAGGGGAGCTGGCCATCCGTCTCGGCGATGCGAACCGCGGGATCGGGATCGTGCAGAATTGTATCGATAAGCTCCGCGCCGCGCGCTACGAGCTGCTGACCACGCCATTCAACGTCTCGCTCGTCCAAGGCTTTGCAGCAACCGGCCGCTTCGCCGAAGGCATCGCGCTAGTCGACGAGACGATCCGGTCGGTGGGCGTCAATGGAGACGCCTGCTACGCGCCGGAGTTGCTGCGCCTCAAGGGCGCCCTCTTAGTCCTAATGCCAGAGCCCAGCGGCAACGAAGCGGAAACGTGCTTCACACAGTCGCTTGAACTCAGCCGGCGCCAGGGCGCTCGCGCCTGGGAATTGCGCACTGCAGTCGACCTGGCGGCGTTGTGGGCTGACCAGGACCGAACTGAGAGCGCTCGGGCGCTTCTGCAGCCTGTGTTCGAGAGGTTCGAGGAGGGTTTGGATACGGCAGACCTAAAAGCGGCGGAACGTCTGCTGGCGACCTTGGGTTAGATTGGAAGTCCGAGAGCTCAGGTTCAGGCCGCGGTCGCTCGTCCCACCGCCCGCCCTCCTTGGCGTCTCAGATCGGCGGTGGATTGGGGTTGCGGCCCGAAAAAAGCTGCGCAAAGGGGGTGTTAAGATCCTGAGATCGTCGGCGCGCGTAAACTTGCGCGCGGGCTCAGGCCGATCTCGCCGGGGCTCTTTGCAGGGGGGCACTCCCAACCAGCCCGGCTTTTGAGACTAATGATTGCGTCGAACTCCTGATCGGATCGTCGGTCGCTTCCCGCCGGCTCACCTCCGAGCAGTCAAATCCAGGCATTCTTGCCCGGACTTGACTGAAGGAATTTGATCCTCTCGCCCTATTGGGTCAGGTGGCCCGACTGCGTCACCGCGGCGAACAGGGCCGAAAGCGCTGCGCCGAGGTCGGAGCCGATCGCCGCATCGTAGAATAGCCCGGGAGAGGCGCAGGCCTGCAGAGCGGGCCCGATGTACGATTGGATCGGCGCGATATGGCTCGTGTACCAACTATCGGCCGGAACCGCCAGATAGTCGGTATAGAGGATCGCGATCTTGATGCCGCGATTCTTGATCGTCGTGCACCAGTTGGTTCCCGACGAATTCCCGTAAGTCGAATTGCCGAGGTCGTTGATCGCCTGCTCGAGTCGGGAGCCGCCGCTCTTTTCGTCCTCGACGCCGTCGGTGACGATGAACAGCACTTCCTGCGGCGTATCGCCGGGCTGGTTGGTGCCGTTGCCGGGGTCGGGGATGTAGGTCGTCTGGCTGAGCTTGCCGAGCGAATTGTCATAGTTGGTGGCGACGTCGCCGCCCGGCGAGGTCGTGCTCGAAGAGCACGCCGAGTTGGCGCAATCGTTGTTGTTCGAATACATCTCCATCACGCCGAAATTGGCCGAGGCGGTCGTCCAGCCGGAGGTATAGTTGGAGGTCAAGGCCATGAGTTGGTTGATGCCGATCTGCCACAGGCTATCCATGGAGTAGATCGAAAACCGATACTTTGGGGGAGTTGCGAATACCGTCGAGCTGGCGGTCGTCGATGCGGTCTGGAGCAGGGTCGAAATGCCGCTGTTCAGTTCGTCCAGGCGAAGGGTGATGTTGTTGTTGCGGGCGAGCTTGTAGTTGTCGATCTGTCCGCCATGTGCGGTCGTGCAATAGGAGTTGCCCTTCGAAGTCGACGGAGGGGGAGCGCTCAGGGTCGGCGCCGTCCCGTCGACGCAAGGGTTGCCCTTCGTATCGGAGTTTGCGTTGGTAGACGCGTGATGGCAGGCGAAGGCGCAGCCGCCGGGCTCTCTTCCTGCGTGGTCAGGCTCTGCATTTTTGTGATGCCGGCCGGCGTCGCGGGCAGCGCCATCGACGGCGAATTGTCGAGCAGGACGTAGAAGTCGATATTAGGCGGCGCCTGCGCGCTCGCCTCGGACAGGCCCGCGACCTGCAACGCGCTCTTGCCGAGCACCTGGGCGAAGATGGTGTTGACCGAGCTTGAGTAGCCGACCTCGACATTGCGCGTGAGCGCGGTGGCGCCGACCGTGATGGTGACCGTCACCTGTGTCGCGTTGGCGGTCAGGCCCGGGATGCCTTCGGTCAGCCCGTTGAACATGGACACGGCGGCGTCGTGCGCGACGGTCGAGCTTTGCTGCAGCATCGCCGGCGTCAGCGCGGCGAGCGCGGCGGCGTCGGCCGCGGCGTTCAATTTCGTGTGAATTTGCGCCGCCCGGCCGTAGTCGATCGCGGCCCCGCCGCCGAACACCAGCACCGGCGCGACGAGCGCATACATCATGGCGACATTGCCGCGGCGGTTGCGGAGCAGACGATCAAGACCGAGTGTCGACACGGGGAAGACCCCACAGTTGTCGAGGCCCGCGAGTCTGCGTGAACAGCCCGCGCCTCGAGGTGATAACTGCCGTCATCAAACAACCAGCGGGTTTATGTACTTCTAACGGGTTTCGAACGATTTGTCGGAATGCTAAAGTTTTTGTCAGCAGTCGCTCCGTGCTTTTTCCGCCTTTCTCGCGCGTCAAACCTGCGGTCGCGCGCGACGCATAGACTCGCGAACCGGCGAGGGGGAACTGCGTCGGCGCGGTTCCGAAGGGGCGAGCCTGATCCTTCAATCGTCGGTTCGGCTCAGCTCAAAAGCCAAGGATTCCACGGGTTCCCGCGGTCGAAGATCTTGGACCGGCCGCAAGGGAACTGCCTCAAGGGTTTGCCAAAGTCGCCGAACTCGGGCAATGTTGCACTGCGAGACTACGGCGCGACGTTGCGGCCTTTGTCATTCGGGAAGTAACGTTTACGAGCGGCGGCTCCGGGGGTGTTATGGAACTGGGTCTGCTTTCCAACTCGGCGCTTAATCCGAGCGTCTATTGGACGACGCTCTTGCCGCCGCTGTTTTCCGGACTGGCTCTCCAGCCCGGCGTTCGGACGATCGCTCCTCCTCCGCTCGCGTGGGAGCGGCGCAGCGAGTGGGGCGAGATTCGCTCCCAGGTGAAGGACTGCGACGCGCTGTTCTGGATCCAGCTCGCCGCGCGTCCCATCGGTCCAATTCACCTCGCCTCGTACTTGAACCTGCGCGCTCGCCGGTCCAATTTCATCCTCGACGCGTGGAAGCCTTCGCTGACCAAGATCGGCCTCGTCGCGACGGTCGAACGCCTTGATCCGTGTTTTGTCGCCTACCGCGAGGCCATGGACGAACTGACGCGCAGATTTCCGCTGGCGAAATTCGTCTGGCTGCCATTTGGCGCCCACACCGACGTTTTCTACCCACGCAAGGAGGAAAAATCGATCTTCGCCTTTTGGCTGGGCCGTCGCTATGAGCCGTTGCATCAGGCGCTGTTGTCGTACTGCGAAGCGCGCGGCCTCCGTTACGTCTATTCCAAAGACGTGAGGTTGACCACCGAGGAAGTCGGACAACTGACCTCCAGCGCGCAATACTATGTGGTCACGCCGCCCGATCTGGACGCTCCTGAGCGCACGGGCGGGTTCAGTCCGTTGGTGATGCGGTATTTTGAAGGGCTGGCGGCGGGCGCGCGTCTGCTCGGGGTGTTGCCTCGGAGCGGTGAATATGAGTTCGATCCTGCCCTCGGATGCGTTCTGTCAGGTGTCGCCCGACGGTTCGGATCTGGCCGAACGCCTCGACGAGGATCGAAGCAATCTGAACAACCAGCGCGTGGTTGACGCCGCGGCGCGTTCGTGCGCGAACATCATTCCTGGCGACGGCGAGCCGAGCAGGTCTTCAATCATCTCGCCAACGGCGCCGCAATTGAATTTCCCTTGATGCAAAAGCAGCTCCAGCCGATCGCGTGGCCAGCCGCGCTGCCGTGCGGCAAGACTTAGCGCACAATTTGAAGACGACCGAGCGATTTGGCTGACCCAGTCGATTGTCGTCGATCTTGCCGAATTCAGATCTGTATCCTTGGCCGGCGCTCCTGCGACCGGCACGAGACCTCTCTGGTCGTCGCGATCATCCAGGCTGGACCCAAGGGTATCGCCATGGTATAGGCATTTGGCAATAATCAACATCACGTCTTGGATGGGTGATTTCGAGCCGCCTCCTAGCGGCGTTCGAGATCAAAGAGGCGCCGTCGCACAGGAGCGCCCGCCGCCCGTCGATATGCCTGACATTCTGGAAGGGTATTCCACAAGCGCTGTGGATTCTAATCCTGGCCTTTCGGTGGGGGACGGTTTCAGTGATCAATATCTCGAGATCCCCGCTTCGGATCAGTTTTTTTGGCGGCGGAACAGATTACCCGACCTATTTTCATCACAATCCGGGCGCGGTGCTTGGGACCTCGATCGACAAGTACATTTATACTATCGCGCTGCCGATGGCCGATTTCGCCGAAAATAGATATCGAATCACGTATCGCATCGTAGAAGGCGTCGATCGAGTTGAAGACATAAAGCACAATGTGATTCGCGCGACGCTCCTTGAGATGGGCTACGTCAAACCTCTCAACATCGCCATTATTTCGGACCTGCCGGGAAATTCCGGGTTGGGAAGCTCATCATCGTTTACGGTCGGCTTTATCGCACTCATGGAATACTTGCAGGGCCGTTCAATCACAAAGTATGATCTTTTCAAGCGCGCCGTTCACACCGAAAGAGACTTGCTGAAGGAAAACGTCGGAATTCAGGACCAAATCCATGCCGCCTTCGGCGGGCTCAACCTGTATCAATTCCATAAGGATGAACTGACGATCCGCCCGGCGCAAATGGCGACGGAGTGTCGCGATGCGCTGGATCGGTCGCTCTGCCTTGTCTACACCGGCATTCAGCGACACGCGTCCGCGACTGTGCACGAGCAGTTGAAGAATACTGAAGAAAAGAAGATTCAAAAGGATCTGAACCATCTGGTCAAGCTTTGTCATGAGGGGCTCGCCTTGCTTGAAGGAAGAAATCCCGAACTCCATGCTTTCCGATCTTGGCAAGCTAGTCAGCGAAGGCTGGGAGACGAAGCGGAGACTTTCAACTTCCGTCACGCTGCCGCAGATCGACGAGGCGTACGACGAAGCGATGCGTCTAGGCGCCTACGGCGGCAAGCTCTGCGGCGCGGGCGGCGGCGGCTTCATGCTGTTCATGGCGCCCGATCATGTGCAGATCGAAAATGATCGAGACGTTTGGACAAAAGAGTTTCGTTAAAATCTCTCTGGAGGACGCCGGAGCCAGCATCATCAGCCGATGAAATTTCGAAGTTGACTTAAGCCGACGCTTCGCGACGGCCATCCGGACGAGGGGATAAATGACAGAGCGCGCCTTGATCACGGGCATAACCGGAATGGTTGGCTCGCACCTGTTGGACTACCTCCTCGATAACACCGGCTGGGAAATTCACGGCATGATCCGCTGGCGAAGCCCGCTGGACAACATTTCCTCCCATCTCGACAGCATCAATACCGGCGACAGGATCAAGCTTCATTACGCTGATTTGCGGGACACGATGGCGATACAAAATTGTGTTCAGGCCGCGCGACCCGACTACGTGTTTCACCTTGCCGCCCAGAGCTACCCGCAAACCTCCTTCACCGCGCCGCTCGACACACTGGACACCAACATCCAGGGCACGGAGCGTCTCCTTGGCGCGCTCAGACGGTTCTCGCCGGAGGCGATCATCCACGTCTGCGCCTCGTCGGAAGTTTTTGGCCGCGTTCCGCGCGAGAAGTTGCCGATCAACGAGGAATGCACCTTTCACCCCGCGTCGCCCTATGCGATCTCGAAAGTGGGCACCGATCTCGTGGGCCGGTACTATGCCGAGGCCTACAAGATGTGCGTCATGACGACGCGCATGTTCACCCACACCGGGCCGCGGCGTGGGCGACGTTTTCGCCGAGTTGACCTTCGCCAAGCAGATCGCGATGATCGAGGCGAATAAATTGCCTCCCGTCGTCAAGGTCGGCAATCTCGATTCGCTGCGCACTTGGGCGGATGTCCGTGACGCGGTGCGCGCCTACCATATGCTGGTCACCGTCAATCCGACCCCGGCCGCTTACTACAACATCGGCGGGCAGTACACCTGCACCATCCGGGCCATGCTGGATACGCTGATCGGGCAATCGACATGCGCGAATATAAAGGTCGAAGTCGATCCGGAACGCCTGCGTCCCATCGATGCCGATTTGCAGGTGCCCGACACGACAAAATTTCGCACCCACACCGGCTGGGAGCCCAAAATTCCGTTCGAGACCACAATGCGCGACCTGCTTGAATATTGGCGGGATCGCGTCCGGCGCAAAGAGAGTTTCCTGTCTCGGTAGATCGCCTTCGCAGCGCGGGAACGTATCGTGGATGAACGCCATCGAGAGGCGCGCGGTTGAACAAGTCTGATAGAATTCTTGTGACCGGCGCCGCTGGCCTGATGGGGTCCGCGCTCGTCGACCACTTGCGCGCCGAGGGCTATGAGAACGTTATTCCGTTAGCGCGGGCTGACTGCGATCTTGCTCGATACGGCCGCGACATTTGCGGAGTTCGAGCGGCGCCGTCCGGATCACGTCTTCCACGCAGCGGCGCGCGTCTACGGAATTATGGGAAGCCTGAAGAATCAGGGCGCGTTATTCTACGACAACAGCGTGATGAACGCGAATGTGGTCGAGGCCTCGCGCCGCGCCGGCGCGCGCAAGATCACGGTCATGGGCACCGGGGCGGTCTATCCGTTTCCTTCGCCCGGCCTGCCGCTCAAGGAGGACATGATCTTCCTCGGCCGCCCGCATCCTGCGCATGCAGGTTACGCGAACGCCAAGCTCGCCATGCTCGCCATGCTGGAAGCCTATCAGGACAGCTACGGCCTCAAATGGGCGTATATCGTGTCGGCCAACCTTTTTGGCCCGCGCGACCGGTTTGACGCCGAGACCGGCAACGTCGTCCCGTCATTGATCAAGAAATTTCACGACGCGAAGAAGAACGGCGGCGCCGTCACCGTTTGGGGCGACGGCTCCGCCCAGCGCGACTTTGTCTACATCAAGGATGCGGCGCGGATCGCGCTCGGCGTCATGGATGGCGTCGAGGGCCCGGTCAACATGGGCAGCGGCCACGTCTACCGCATACGCGATGTGGTCGACGCGCTCGCTGAGATCACAGACATGCGCGGCCGAATCGAATGGGACCATTCAAAGCCGAATGGGCAGGGCTATCGCGCTTACGACCTATCGAAGATCGACAGTCTCGGGCTCAAACCGGGTTATTCACTTCGCGAGGGACTCAAAGAGACATGGGATTGGTATTGTGCGCGGAACGACCAGCTTGCCGGATAGCGCCGAAATGCCGTTCAGCCGCTCTCCGAGCCGCTCGCTGGACGCGGTAGGCAAGGCTGTCGCAACTGGGTCGATCGTGGCGAGCGACGCCGCCGCGGAAGAGGCCGTCGCCCGCCTCAAGCGCTGGGTTGTCGAAGAGGCGCTGCCGCTATGGGGTGAAACCGGTTTCGATTCGGGGCGCGGAAGCTTCATCGAGCGCCTGACGTTTGAGGGAGCGCCGCTCCACTCGGCGCCGAGGCGCGCCATGGTGCAGGCGCGCCAGATCTATGTTTTTTCGCATGCCGCGTTGCTCGGCTGGCGGCCTGAGGGCAAGGATGTGGCGCTCGAAGCCGCGCACAGGCTCATCGACCGCTATCATGGCGCCGATGGCGGGCATGGTTGGGTCTTCTCCGTTCATCCCGACGGCGCCGTCCACGACGCGAAGCGTGATTTTTACGCGCACGCCTTCGCGCTGTTCGGGCTCGCGTGGGCTTACAAGCTCGCGCCCGAGCCGCGATTTCTTTCCGCCGCGCTCAACACGCTGAGCGTCCTGGACCAACATTTCGAGTCCCCGACAGGTGGCTTCCACAGCGTTCTGCCGGCCGACGCAGGAAAACGCGAACAGAACCCGCACATGCATTTGTTCGAGGCCATGCTGGCGTGGTTCGAAGCGACAGGCCGCGAAATGTTTTTGGCCCGCGCCGCGGAACTCTACGGCATGATGGCGGCGCGCTTCTTCCAGCCTCAGACCGGAATCCTGGCCGAATATTTTGACGGGGCGTGGAACCCGAGAGAGGGCGTCGCCGGACGCATCTGCGAGCCTGGCCACCATTTCGAATGGTCGTGGCTTCTTCGCCGCTACGCCAGGCTTTCGGGACGCGGGGACTCGCCGATCGCCCATGCGTTGAAGGCGTTCGGCGACCGGCACGGCTTCGACTCCGAAGGCTTTATCGTCGATGAGTTGCTCGATGACGGGCGCGTGCACAAAACCTCCCGCCGCTGCTGGCCTCACACCGAAGCGATCAAGGCCGAGGTCGCCGCCGCCGAAATTGGCGACAGGCAGGCGGCGGCGCGCGCGGCGCGGACCATCGATCGGCTGCTGGCGGTTTTCCTTGGCCGCCCCGTCGCTGGAGGCTGGATCGACCATGTCGACGCGAACAACGCTCCGATCGTCGACGCCATGCCGGCCAGCACGCTTTATCATGTCTTCCTCGCAGCGGCGGAAGCGGACCGCGTCTGGGGAAAGCAGGAGACGCCCGGGAAGCAACCGGCCCACAAGAAATGAGCGGGCAGGCGATCCGGCAGGCGGTGATCCTGGCCGGCGGCAAGGGCACACGGCTCGGCGCGATCACGCAAAGCATTCCGAAGCCAATGCTGCCAATCGCAGGCGATCGCCCGTTCCTCGACTATCTCCTCGAGATGGTCGAACGCCACGGCTACCAGGACATCATCCTGCTCGGGGGCTATCTCGGAGAGGTTCTTGAGGCGGCTTACGACGGCCGCCGTATTGGCGACGCCACGATTCGGGTGTTGCGCGAGACAGTCCCGCTCGGCACGGCCGGCGCATTGACGGTCGCGCGCGAAACGCTCGATCCCCGATTCCTCATGATGAACGGAGACGCGTTCTTCGACATCAATCTGCGCGCCCTGGAGCAAGCCTCGCATCGAACCGGAGCGATGGCGACACTGGCGCTGCGGTCGGTTCCCGACGCCGCGCGCTACGGACGCGTCATCGAGGATCAGGGGAAGGTGGTCGCGTTCCTGGAAAAGGATCCGAACCGGCCCGGGCCAGGAATCATCAACGGCGGAATCTATGTGCTGAAGCGCGAAATCCTCGACCTCGTTCACGACCTGCCTTGCTCGCTCGAACAGGACGTCTTTCCGGCTTTGGTCGAGCGAGGCGAGATTCGGGGCCTCAGGTTCGACGGCTATTTCCTCGATATCGGGCTGCCCGAAACGCTCGAACAGGGGCATCGGGAGTTGCCCAACGTGCGGGCGCGTCCCGCCGCCATTCTGGACCGGAACGCGCTCGTCGATTTCGCTGAGCGCGATTCATCTCGGCCGGAGACGTTTCAATGGAGGAAGGGCGCAGTCGAGGCCATCCGGACGCTCAATGATCGCGGCTATTATGTCTTGGTTACGAGCCATCGGCGCGGCGACGAGCCGCGGTTAAACGCGGCGATGCAGGAGCGCCTCGCGCCCGAAGGGGCGCATGTCGATCGGTTTGCGCGCGTTCATGCGATCGATGATGTGACGCGGAAGCCCAACTCCAACCGCCTCTTCGAGGGCATGTGGCCGATCATCGGCGAACGATCCTTCTACATTGGCGCGAGCGGCGACGATATTGAAGCGGCGCGAAGCGCCGGATTCTCGGCGCATCTCTATGACGGAGGCGACCTCGCGCGCCTCGTCCATTCGCTCCTGGCGCAATCCGCGCAAGCGACGACCGAACGCCATCCGAGCCCGTCCGCCTGATCAACTCCCCTTGTCATTCCCGGCGGCCGCAAATGGGGCCGGTCGGGAGTCCACGAAGCCGTCCGCCCCTCAAGTGCAGGATTCCCGGCTGGCGCAACGCGCAATCGACTGACGCGGGGCCTACTTCATTGGCATCGGCGCCATGAGGCCGCCCTGGGTCCAAAGCGCGTTGAGGCCCCGGTCCAGATAATAGGGCTCGCCCGTCGTGCGCTCGAAGATCTCCCCGTAATTACCGGTCGCCGCGATGACCCTGGCGGCCCAATCGTGCGCCAGGCCGAGGGCCTGCGCCGTAGCGAAGTCGTGACCGAGGAGCTGCTCGGCCCGCATGTCTTCGCGCCTGCTCGCTTCCGCCACGTTGTCTTTGGTCACGCCCAGCGCCTCCGCTTCGATCAGCGCGCTGATCGTCCAATCGACGATCCGGCCGAAGGCGGGATCCTTGTCGGGGTACGCGGGAACGACGGGAGCAAGAGCGAGCCTCTCGGGCAGGAAGACGAAGTCGCTAGTGTGCGCATGGAAATTGGCGCGCGACTGCGCGAGACGCGATTCCATGCCCGTTCCCGCAACACACCGCCGCACCGCGACGGCCGCGTCCAGTTCGCCTTGCTCGGAATGGGCCTGGAGCGCATAGGCGATGCGCCTCGCCGTCAATTCGTCGCGCAACGTCCGCTCGGGCGAACTCATATCGAGCGCGCAAATCAGTTGATCGCGCAGACCGTCGAGATCGGCGACGCCGCTCTGCTTGGAGACCAGGAAGCGTTGGGAATCGTAGAAAACGGGCGGTCCAAAAGCCACGCCGAATTGGGCGGCGACGGTCGCTGACGGGGAAATGCCTACAGCGAGTTGAAATCGTCCCCGCCTTTAACGCGGCCAGGGCCTCCGGCTCGGCCGGAAACGCCTGAATGGAAAGCCCCTCCGAGTCGCCCAGAATGGCGACCGCCACGGCGCGGCAGATCTCGCCGCCAAGGGCGGAGAGGTCGCCGTGGACATCCTCGCCGTTCCAATCGTCGGCGCTTTGCACCGTTCCGCAATCGAGATGATGAGAAGCCTTGATCGACGCCAGAATTTGCGCATCCGCCGAGGAGGCGAGCGCCACGAGGCTGAGAGCGAAAAGTCGGGAAAGCCAGCCAAACATCTGCGATCCTTCTGTGCGATTTCCAGTTAGACAAACGGACGGAAGCCCACGGCTTCCGTCCGTTGGGATTTTTGAGGCCCGCCCGCCGGAGCGCGCGAGCCAGACTGAGGTCAAGGAGTCCAGGAGCCAGAAGTCGGCGTGCCGGGCGACGCGGTCGGCCGCGGATTGACGTCGACCGGGTACGGATCGATCGGCTTGCCGTTCTTGTAGTCGGCGAAGGTCTCGAAGTCGGTTGGCAGGACGCCGATCGCCTCGCAAGCGCCGTTCGTGTAGCCGTTCTTCGAAAAGTTCGGCGTCGCCAGATGCGGCAGTTTCTTGATCTGCGCCGAGGTGAACGCCGCCTCCGCCGCCGGGATCAGCGGCTTTCTGCCCTCGAGCCTGTCGGCGTCGAACGCCTCGGTCAGATCGCCGACCTCGTTGTCCGGATCGTCAGACGGCCCCAGATTGTCCTGACCGAGATTGATCTTGCCGAGATGACGACCGCGCTCCTCGTCCGGCAGCCGGGCGAGAGGCACGAGGCCTTTGAGCTCGTTGATGAACTTGATGATCGACCCGTGCTCGCCATAGCGATGCGAGATCGCGCCGGACTCGGCGTAAGGCGAGATCAGGAGAGTCGGGATGCGCGGGCCCGCCTCCAGGATCGAGCCGTCAGCGAACGTGGTGCGTTTCGCCGGCGCGACGTGATCATAATAGCCGTCCGTCTCATCATAGGTGATGATGATGGCGCTCTGCGACCAGTACGGACTGTTGGCGATGTCGCTGATCGCCCGCGCCGCCAAGGCTTCCGAGATCTGCTGATCCGAGTAGGACGCATGGTCGTCGTTGCCGATGAAGGCGTGCTCGACCGCAGGGGTCGGGTCCACCGGCACGAGCCCGTCGTTGTTGTCGTAGCCGCCGCGGAGATAGAACACGCCGCCGTCCTTCGGCAGCCTGCGGCCTTCGACCGCGTCGAAGAAGTCCTTCGCGCCGTGCAGGTTGGCGTTGAGGACTTGCGGGTTATCGGAGAGATAAGCGAAATATTGCGGCGCGTTATGATGCAGGACGTAGCCGCTGTTCGCGGAGGGCGTGCTGGTCGGGTTCGTCGCCGACCCCGGCGGCTCGAAAGGATCAAGCGCGTCGTTGGCGTTGAAACCCTGCTGATACCAGCCCCAGCTCACCGGACGGTTGAAGGACGCGATCTCGCGGATGTCCTCCTGCACGTCGAGCAGATCGGCCGCCGGATTCGGATCGTTCTTGATGATCTTCTCGATGTCGGATCCCATGAACGAGAGCGGCTGAGTGGCGAAAGTAAGATTGAGCGCCGGATTCGCCGGGTTCTCGTCGAAGTTGTACGGCGGCTTGACCTGGTTGGTGTCGACGTTCGAGCCGGGGAAAGGGCCGGGATCGCCGACGATCGGGACGTAAGCGTTGCTGATGGAAGGCGTGATCTTCGAACCAAAGATGGCGCCGAGCACGTTCGGGAACATCGGGTTGGGGTAGCTGACCGCCGCTCCCTCACCCGGATGCAGGGCCCATTGCGTCTCGCCGGACTGCCCGGCGATGATCGCAATCGCGTTCGGCGTCGATGGGCCGACGATCGTCTGGCGCAAATTATCGAACAGAACGAAGTGCTTCGCCCAGCTCCACATGAACGGGATCGTGTCGCAGTCGATATGCCCGACGTCGACTTCAGCCTTTTGCGCCTGCGCCAGCGAGATCGAGGTGGGTGTGGCGCCGATGTTCGTCACGAGGGCGCCCGAGGCATTGGTCGTCAGACCCTCCTGATCCATCGCGTAGCGGTCATTGGCTGTAACCCCGGTCGTGGGGTCGACATCGAGGTCGTTCGCCATGCCCTGATGGCTGTGGTCGACGGAAATTTCGTCCGCGGGGTAGATGGGAATGACCTTGCCGGCGCCAACGACCGCCTGGGGCATCAGGAATGGCTTGATGGCTGTGACGTTGAGCGACGTATCGAGATAGCGCTGGGTGAAACTCGGGGTCTTGTTGGCAGGAGTGAAGCCCCTGGGGGCCTCGAAAAGGCCGTTCGCGCCCGGGTAAGTGCCGAAAAAGTGGTCGAAGGATTGGTTCTCGTGAAAGATCACGAAGACGTACTTCACCTTCTTGCGCAGAAGATCGATCTTCTGTTGAAGCGACCCGCGATTGTCCCCGTCCGAGTGGCGACCGTAGGAACCGTCCCAGCCTGCGCCAAACGCCATTGCGCTGGACACCATAACCACCCCTCCGACCGCGGCGGCGGCCGCTTTACGATACTTTCGAGTGCGCATGCGGTTGATCCTCCTCACAGCTCGCAACTTTTGTCTTCGTGGCAAAATGGGCGATGGCGCACAGGCCCCCCAGTTTGCAAAGATATTGAGTTCAAATTGCAAGTTGATGACAGCGCTCAGCCATTTATGCGCGAATGTGATGTTGTTACGCCCATCGCAATCGGTTCAAAAGCCCCCTGGAGCTGATCTCTTCTTCCCTCTATGTGTGACACCCGACTGAATATATTGAATATATTGTCCCGACGCCTGTGTCAGGGCCTCTGCTCGCGCTCCTGCTTGTCCTGTCGGCGGCAGGATTCCCGGCTAGAGCAACGCGCAATCGACCGACGCCGGGCCGTGTCATGCCCGCGAAAGCGGGAATCCAGCAAGGCCTTGACTAGACCTAGATTCCCGCGTGCGCGGGAATGACAACACGGCCGGCTGCGATTCGATCTGAAAGCGCGTTGCTCTGCTTTGGGCGGATTCCGGCCCTCCGAATGGGCGTGCAGGAACGGCTGGAGTCGACGTACAGCGGACATAGCAGATCGCTGCCGCGTATGTCGCAGTTGGGCGAGAGGGACACGCCCCGGAAGGGCCGGAGTCCGGGCAACAGCGTCATTCCTTAGTTACGCTTCACGACCCCGGCGCGGGCCTTGTCGATTGACCCTACGAAAAGTGGGGGTAGGTCGCGCCGATAGCGGTCATCAATGGTTGCCTGTTTCGCCGCGAAACGGTCAGAGTGTGAGAAGTGTTCTCTCAAGGCCCCGCTGGTGAGGAAACGACATGACGACCTAGCAGGCTGTTGAAAAAGTCCGCCGCGCAGGTCGAAACCGTGAACACAGCGGAATCCAAGGAGTTCGGAACGGAATCGAACTGCGGCGGAAATGAGTTTTTCAACAGCCTGCTAGGGGCCGTCGAGGCGTGAAGAATTTTCTGGCGGTCATCGAACTACTGAAGTTCACGGAGCGCCAAAGCTTTGTCGTCTTCCAGATCCGCCCCGACGTGATCGCCCATTTCGCGGAGTACAGCACCTAAATCTTCATGAGCGTACGGCAGATTTGGGTTGAGTGTGATAGCGGTTCGAAACTCGGCCATGGCATGGGTGCGATCCCCGGCTAAGAGCAAGCTTCTCCCGATGTCGATATGTGTGAGAACGTCATGTGGAGCAAGGTCTAGCGCTGCTTGAAACGCCGTCATCGCCTCTCGCCACCTGCCCATTCTGCGAAGGATGAAGCCGAGCCGGACAAGCGACGATGCATTGTTAGGGTCGATCTCCACGAGGTTCCGAAGAATCGAGAGCGAACTCTCACATTCAACCTTCGCCTCGTCGAGTTTCTTCATGCGTTCAAGTATGTAGCATTTTGCCAAATGAGTGCTGGGTGACTGCGGGTCAAGGTCAATACCTTTCTGTGACGCAGCGAGCGCCTCCTCAGGCTTATTTTCGTTTAGCAAACCGTAGGCGAGGTCTGTATAAGCGAGGCCAAAGCGCGGCTGAAGCCGAATAGCTTCAAGATAGTCGGCGACCGCCTTGACCTCTTTTCCTTGTTCACCCAACATGTTGCCGCTGAGATTGTGAGCTAAAGCAACTGTTGGATCGGTTATGGGCCAATACGAAATAATTCGGTTCAAGACCTGCAGACTTTTCTGCGAGTCTATTCTATTTATCGAAAGTGCCAGACGGAAGGGGTCTACACGCTCGATAACGCGTTGCGCCGCTTCAGCAAAAAGAGCATCAGGATTTTGGGGATCAACGCCAATAGACAACTCGAAAAGATCTCGTCCGTTCATGCGCAGATGGAGCCACAGCTTGTTATTATTTTTAGTGATATCGCCTGAGACATTCCAAGGTCCCTCAATGTGAAGGAGGGTTCTAATATAGGAAGAAATGACGTCGACCGACCATCCAGTACTTGGGACGACAGTTTTCGGTGATTCATTTTGCTGCAAAATATATTTTGCCTCAAGTTGCGACAGACCATCATGACCCGTCTTGATTACATGTCCAACCTCCATCGTGTCTTTAATGGCGCTTCCTAAACGGTTTCCGACAACATCCGATGTGTAACCTCTCTCCTCCAGCGTCTTCGGCACCGTCAGCGGGGCAATGAGTATGGCCTTCTGAGTAACGGAATCCCACACGACGTAGATTATGAACGCGACCGTTATAGCAGCCGCCACATTTACGAATACGGCCGTCAGCCTACTCCAAATGGAGCCGGCCAATTCCCAAATCGCCCAACCTCCGGCAGAAAGCGTCGCCGGCGTCACGGGCTCGTCCGCCGATTTGGCGGGTTCGGCCTGGGAGCCAGGGTTCTTCGTATGGTCTAATCCGCATCCTTCCATCGAAATGGGATCCAAAGTGCAACGATCGAGGCGAGACGAAATTACTGCGACGGCAAATTCAATGCGAATCAAAATATGCGGCAAGCGTCTGTGATCGCGGTCACACAACTCGCGGGTTATTTGAGTTGGTGGCGGCTTGGCGCAGCCTATGGCTTCAGTGGAAAACCGCGACCTTAGAGGTCGCCTTCGGGGTCGATTTGACCCGCTCGCCGCGCCGTCGGCGAATGACCGCTAATTGCGTGCGCCGTGAGAAGGCCGCGCTTTCCAGTGGGTGCAAGGCCCACCCGGCGAACGCTCCAGCCGGAAGCAACCGGAGCAGTCATGGAGGTGACGAAATGGCTGGAGCCTTCGGTGTAGCTGGTCACATATAGGTGACGGCGCGAGTGTGCGGGCCGCAACGCGAGTGAACGCCGAGCAAGCTCCGAAAAGGTCGATGTGCAGGCCGACCCGACTGCAACTTCGGGGAAGGCTGATACGGCTGGGTGAGATGAGCGAAGACGACGCCCAGTCGCTGCACCGGGGTACTGGCGGCAGCACGTACACAGGGAAAGCGCGCGCAACACGGGAAGCCCCAAAGCGCGGTCAGGCATGACCAACCAGACGCCCGTGAGGGAGAGGCTGGGCGCTTGGGGTGGCGGAGAGGCTTGTAGTACCGCTGAAGCCGGGTAACGCCGGGGGAGGGAAGGGGCCTCAGTTCAGGACAGACGCACGACGTGGTGAAGGACCTGGAGATTGGGCAACCTAACAACTCCGGACAGCGTTCAGAAACTGCAGACGGCGTTGCACGCGAAAGCGAAGGCAGAACCCGGCTACCGCTTCTACGCCCTCTACGACAAGATCAGCCGCGAGGACATTCTGGCGCACGCCTATGCTCAGTGCCGCTCCAACAAGGGCGCGCCGGGCGTGGACCGTCAGGACTTCGAGGCCGTCGAGGCGTATGGGGTCGAGCGATGGCTGGGCGAACTGGCGCTTGCGCTCAGGCAGGAGACTTACCGACCGGATCCAATCAGACGCGTTTTCATACCGAAGGCCAACGGCAAACTCAGGCCGCTGGGCATCTCAACCTTGCGGGATCGGGTCTGCATGACAGCAGCGATGCTGGTGCTGGAGCCGATCTTCGAAGCCGACCTTCCATCGGAACTCTACGCCTATCGTCCCGGGCGAAACGCCCAACAGGCGGTGGTCGAGGTGGAAGAGTTGCTGTTTCGCGGCCATCCGGAAGTGGTGGACGCCGACCTCGCGGACTACTTCGGGAGTATTCCCCATGCCGACCTGCTCAAGTCGGTTGCGCGTCGGATCGTCGATCGGCGCGTGCTGCATCTGATCAGGATGTGGCTGGATTGCCCTGTTGAAGAAACCGACGATCGAGGTCGGAAGACGCGCACGACCGAAGCGCGAGACAAGCGGCGCGGCATTCCGCAGGGCTCGCCCATCTCACCCTTGCTGGCGAATATTTACATGCGCCGGTTCGTGCTGGGATGGAAGATGTTCGGGCTTGAGCGAACCCTCGGCACGCGGCTCGTGACCTACGCCGATGACCTCGTGATCCTGTGCAGAAGGGGCAAAGCCGAAGCGGCCTTGCAGAGACTGCGGGAGATCATGGGCAAGCTGAAGCTCACGGTGAGCGAGGAAAAGACGCGCATCTGCACAGTGCCGGAAGGAGAGTTCGACTTCCTGGGATACACGTTCGGGCGAATGTTTTCGGCGAGGACCGGCCAAGCTCGTATCGGCTACCGGCCGTCAAAGAAAAGCATTCAGCGGGTGGTCGAGAAGGTCCACGCGCTGACCGGCCGATCGGACACATGGCAAGAGACCACAACGCTGGTGGGCAAAGTGAACCGCACGCTGCGCGGGTGGGCGAACTACTTCCAAGTAGGGACCGTCAACAAGGCGTATCGGGCGCTCGACGCTTACACAGCCGTGCGGTTGCGCCGGTGGTTGCGCTCCAAGCACAAAGTCAGGCGACGAAGGGGCGGGAGCTATCCACTCTCGCACCTCTACGGGCACTTCGGGCTCGTACGCCTAAGTCGGCTTGGGCACGACGTGCCGTGGACGAAGGCGTGAGGTCTTGTCCGAGAGCCGGATGCGGGCGATCCGCACGTCCGGTTCGATGAGGGGGGTGTGGAAACGGAGCTACGGCTGAGCCACTAAGGCACCGCCAGACGAAAGGGGCGGGAACGGCTATGCCCGGCCTAACGCCACCGCGCCACACTCCTACTCTACGCCAAGCGGACCTGGGTCGAAACCAGCGAACGCTGATTGATTGGGTTTTGACCCTAGACAGATCTTCCCCCGGATCGGGCTGCCGGGAATGAGAAAACCGATCGACTTGATCTGATATAATCAGTTGATTTATTGACGCTTCTGGCCCTCCGGACAGTGGCCTTTCGAACATTTTCTTTACGAATTTCAGAATATTGTTTATTATGTGTCGTTTTCCGATACATGGCGGCGTGAAGCTCGCGGAAGGAGAGTTTTGGATGGTTCAGGAAATTGCGCCGGCTATGCGCCGGCGGCCGAATGCTCACGGCAAGATGCAGCGGCGGAGGCGGATTTTCGCCCGGCTGCGCGAGGGCTTGAGCTACGAGGAGATCGCGGGCGAGGAGGGCGTGAGCCGCGAGCGCATCCGGCAGATCGTCTCCGAGGTTTTGCAGAAAAGGTCGGTCGACAGCGGCGCCGATCATGCGAAGCTGCAATTGGACCGCCTCCTTCCCGCCATGCGGCTTGGGGCCGAAGCCATCGCCGCCGGCGACGTGGCCGCCATCACCCCCTATTTGAGAGTGCTCGATCGGCTCGACCGCTATCAGACGGTCGCCAGCGCCAACCAGGCCTATGACGACGAAGCGCGCAAGAAGCTCTGGACAAGATCAACCGCCTCGCCGAGAACCTCGGCATCGACGAGAACTTCGCAGCGGCGGTGCAGGAGCACCTGAAAAAGACCGGCCAGATTCCCGCCGAGGGGCCGGGCGACGCCGAAAGAGGTCAACAGGGCGCGGAGCCGGCGGGCCTGGCCGAGGAACAGCCGGAGGAGCAAAGCGGGGCGGTCAACTGGATGTCCGTCTGAGGGCTGGCTCGCAACCTGGGAGGCGAGTTCAGAGGGAGCCGATTTTTTTTATTTTTTTCCGCCGTAACCCTTTGAAAAGACCCGAAATCGGCCAAAGAAAAACAAACAAATGCAAGGGTTTTTCCTTGCATTAACTTGCTTTTTCTTGCAGCCGAACTCGCGCCCTGGTTGAATCCAAAGCGCCGCGCGGACGAAGGTTCGCGACTGGCGAATTGCTGCGGAAGAGAAATCGCCCTATGCCCTGCGCACGACCTCCGCCCGGATAAGGCCCGCGCTCATGAAAGCCCCTCGTCGGTATTTCGATCCGCTGGCGATCGGGGCCCCGCGCCCGCTCGCCGAGCTTCCCTCGCGGCTCGAGCGCATGATCCATTTCATACCGCCGCATAACGAGAAGGTGCGCGCGAAGGCGGCCGAGCTCGTCGGCCAGGTCGACGTCGTCCTCGGCAATCTCGAGGACGCGATTCCGATCGAAGCGCAAGCTTGCGGCCCGAGACGGCTTGATCGCGATGGCGAAGGCGACCGACTTCGGCTCGAGCGGGCTTTGGGCGCGCGTCAACGCGCTCAATTCGCCCTGGTTCATCGACGACATGACCCGGCTGGTCGGCGAGATCGGCGACAAGCTCGACGTGGTCATGGTCCCCAAGATCGAAGGCGACTGGGACATTCATTTCCTCGACCAGTATCTGGCGCTGCTCGAGGCGCGCAACGGTCTCAAGCGCCCCATTCTTGTGCATGCGATTTTGGAGACCGCCCAGGGCGTCAACAATGTCGAGGCGATCGCCGCCGCTTCGCCACGCATGCAGGGCATGAGCCTCGGCCCGGCCGACCTCGCCGCCTCGCGGGCGATGAAAACGACCCGGGTCGGCGGGCGGCCATCCCGACTATCGGGTTCTGGCCGACGCCACAGAAACCAACGCGGAGCGCGCCGCCGCTCAGCAGGATCCGTGGCATTACACCATAGCCCGCATGGTGGACGCCTGCGCGGCGAACGGGATCAAGCCGTTCTATGGGCCGTTCGGCGATTTCTCCGACCCCGCCGCCTGCGAGGCGCAATTTCGCAACGCCTTCCTGCTTGGCTGCGCGGGCGCCTGGACCCTGCATCCCGAGCCAGATCGCGATCGCCAAAAAGGTGTTCTCGCCGGATCCGGTCGAGGTCGCCTTCGCGCGCAAGATCCTGGCGGCCATGCCGGACGGATCGGGCGCGGTCATGATCGACGGCAAAATGCAGGACGACGCGACGTGGAAACAGGCGCGCGTCATCGTCGATCTTGCCCGGCAGGTGGCCGCCAAGGACGCCGATTATGCGGCGTTCTATCAGTTTTGACCGCCCCTGCTCGCGCGCCCAACGGCTCAATTCTTGCTTAAGCGCAAGGGCGTTCAGGCGACGATCGGCGGGCAAAATTCTGTGATCGCGTCGACAAGCCGGTTCCCGCGCCGGTGCAATGCGCTATAACTGTTTGACGTTGGGGAAGGGAGATCGGAGGCTATGCGGAGTCGCAACGCGAAATTCGGGATTGGACAGATCGTCAAACACCGCTTCTACCCGTTCCGCGGTGTGATCTTCGACGTCGACCCGGTCTTCGCCAATACTGAGGAATGGTGGCGTTCAATCCCTGCCGAGGTGCGTCCCGCCAAAGAACAGCCGTTCTATCACCTCTACGCCGAGAACGCGGATAGCCAGTACGTCGCCTACGTCTCTGAGCAGAATCTCATCTCGGACGAATCCAGAGAGCCGGTCCGGCACCCGCAGGTGACCGAAGCCTTCGAGCGGACGGAGGACGGCAGATATTGCGCCCGCGGCCGATCGCGCCTGAGCTGAAGGCGCCAACGTGAGGCGGCCCAGAGACGCGACGCTGACGCATTGCGCTCCTTCGTCGCTTCAGGCCTCCCGCGTCGCGGAGGCCTGAACCTGCTGGGTTACTTCGCCGGAGCGGCGGGAGCTGGAGCGGCAGGCGCGGCAGGAGCCGGCGCCGCCGGGGCCGCCGCAGCGCCACTTTGCTGCTGTTCGAGCGCTTTGCGCTGTTCTTCCGCCTTCTTCTGCAACTGCGACTGCAACGCCTGGCGTTGCTGCTCCAGCACCTTGGGATCGGTCGGCTTACCATCAAAGGCCGGACCCAAGTCTTTCAACGGAAGGTTAAACGTCAGCTCGCGCCCGGACACGTCGCCGCCGGGCACGCGCATGACGACGGCCATGTTCTGACCTTTCTTCAAGCGTTTCGAGAGTCTTCGCGCCAATGTCGATTTCGGCGGAGCAAGCGTTCTGGAAGCACATGTCGTACTTGCCCTCGATCGGCTCGTTCTTATCGATGATGACCCGGAAGCCGGGCTTCAACAGCATGCCGATCGGCAGGATCAAGAAGCGCAACTTGCGTCTCTCTTCGCCGGCCACGTCAAACAAGTTGATACTGATCATCGGCGGCTGATCCGCCGAGGTCGAGAAATCGCGCATTGTGGCGCAAGCTTCGCGGCCGGCGGGATCCTTGGCGCAGAATTTAGCCCATTGCGGCTCCGGCGACACCAGATCGACCTTCGACGGCGGAGCCGGCTGGCCGGGGGCCGCCTGGCCTGGCGCGGCCGGCGCTCCTGGAAGCGCCGGCTTTGCCGTCGGCGCCTGCGCAAACGCTGCGCCGGCGACCGCCACGCTCATCGCGAGCGCCGCGGCGCCTGTGCGCATGACTTGAAATCTCATCAATCGTCCTTTCGAACCGTTAAGCGGAATCCTATTGCGCTTCACCCTGCGCCCGAACAACGCCAATCAGCGCCCAGGTTCGGCGCCGGCGAGCCTCCGGGCGACCTCATGACGCGAGGCGCGGATTGGTCGCTCCTCTTTCCATATTCGACGCGACATTCCAATAGCAATCTGGTCCATTCGACCATCCGCCGCGCGCAAAAAAGCGGCCAACGGGGCGACGCGGACCAAAATGCGTCTTCCGTTGGGAATCCGCCCGCCGCCGATGGTAGAAGAGCGGCGATGATCGGCCGGACGATTCGCTCCCTCTTCAGCGCCGCGCTTGCGATCGCGCTTGCGGGCGCACCGGCGATCGCCGGCGGCGTGGGTTCGCCGGCCGGCGCGATCGCGATGCACGGCGAGCCGGCCTTGCCGCCCGACTTCGACCACCTGCCTTACGTCAATCCGCAGGCACCCAAGGGCGGGGCGCTCAATCTCGCCTATCTTGGCGCCTTCGACAGCCTGAACCCTTACAACGTCAAGGCCTTGTCGACGGCGCAGGGCCTCATCGGCAACGTCTATCAGTCGCTGATGGCGCGCTCCGCCGACGAGCCGTTCACGCTTTACGGCCTCATCGCCAAGAGCATCGAAACCAATGCGGCGCGCGATCAGGTCGTCTTCCATCTCGATCCGGCGGCCCGGTTCTCGGATGGTGACGCCGATTACCTCTGCCGACGTTGTCTTCACCTTCAACCTGCTCAAGGCCAAGGGCCGCCCGCAGCAGCGGGCTGCGTTCTCGCTGGTCAAGGGCATTGACGCGCCCGACGATTGGACCGTGGCTTATGACCTTTCCGGCGCCAATGACCGCGAGCTGCCGCTGACGCTCGCGATCATGCCGGTGCTGTCGCGCGCCCATACCGACGCGGAGCATTTCGAGGACCAGACGCTGCAGATTCCGGTCGGCTCGGGCCCTTATCGGGTCGCTGAGGTTAAGCCCGGGGAGCGCCTGGTGCTCGAGCGCAACCCCGACTACTGGGCGAAGGACCTGCCAATCTCGCGCGGCCTCTACAATTTCGATCGGATTCGCATCGATTACTACCGCGACGCGACGGCGATGTTCGAAGCCTTCAAGGCCGGGCTGATCGACTATCGGGTCGAGGACGACACCAACCGGTGGCGCAACGCATATGATTTCCCCGCCGCCCGAGATGGGCGCGTCCTCAAGGCCGCCATTCCGAGCGGCCTGCCGAAGGGGGTTTCTGGCTTCGCCTTCAACACCCGCCGCTCCGTGTTCGCCGACCGCCATGTGCGCGAAGCGCTGGCGTCGATGTTCGACTTCGAGTGGATCAACGCCAATCTGTTCGGCGGCGCTTACAGGCGGTCGGAGGGATTCTTCGACGACAGCGATCTGTCCTCGATCGGCCGGCCGGCGTCGGAGCGGGAGCGGGCGCTGCTTAAGCCTTTTCCCGGGACGGTGCGCGACGACGTGATGGAGGGAGTGTGGCGAGCGCCGGTCTCCGACGGCTCGGGGCGCGACCGCGCGATTCCCAAGCGCGCGCTCGACGAACTCGAAAGCGCCAGCTATGTCCTGCGCGACGGTCGTCTGGTCGACGCCAAGGGCAAGCCGCTCGCCTTCGAGATCCTGGTCAAGAACCGCGACGAGGAGCGCCTGGCGCTGGCTTACGCGCGCAATCTCGCCCGCATCGGGGTCGTCGCCACAGTTCGGCTGGTGGACGAAGTGCAGTTCCAGCGCCGGCGCACCAGCTTCGACTTCGACATGATGATCGGCTCTTGGATCGCCTCCCCCTCGCCCGGCAACGAGCAGCGCGGGCGATGGAGCTCGGCGGCGGCCAACGCCGAGGGCGCCTACAACATCTCTGGCGTCGCCTCCCCCGCGGTGGATGCGATGATCGCGGCGATCCTGGCGGCCAAGACCAACGACGACTTCGTCGCCGCGGTGCGGGCGCTCGATCGGCTGCTGATCTCCGGCTGCTACACCGTGCCTTTGTATTACGCGCCGGAGCAGTGGATCACCTATTCGGCCAGGCTCGGCCGGCCGGATAAGACGCCGCTGTTCGGGGTCGAGCTTTCGACCTGGTGGCGGCGCCAGGAGTAAGCGCGGAGCTCAAACGTTAGTTGTTTAGTCCCGGCGTTTGCTGGAGCGGGTTGATCTTGAATCTGTGCGGCTCTGAAGTCCAGGCTTTGCAGATGAATTCGTATGGGGTGAGGCCGCTGAGGGTTTTGAGGCGTCTGGCGAAGTTGTAAGCGTCGACGAAGTTTTGCAGGCGGGCTCGCAGCTGGTCGTGGGTCTCGTAGAAGTAGCGTTTGACGGGGGCGTCCTTGGTTCAAGGTGTTTGAGATCGCCGGCAGCGGCTCCGCCACCGAGCAGCGGTCAAGCGTCGATCTAGGAGATGGACGAGATGACTTGGTCGGCGGCGGGTCGGTCAGCGCCAATCCCGGGCCAAGCTGGCGCGCCATCGGGATAGGCGGCGGTTCGGACATCCTTCTTCAAAACGCGAGCGGCCAAGCCTCGATCTGGGAGATGAATGGAAACAGCATAGCCGGCGGCGGAACGGTCAGCTCCAATCCCGGCTCGAGCTCGCATGCGATCGGACTGACTTGACCGCAGGCCGGACCGTTCGGCGAGCCTTTGCCGAAACAAATACTACCAAGGGCCCCTCTGACTGACTCACAGGGGGATTCCCTTGGGGCGGGTTTTCTGACTCCATTGGCGCGGGAGATTTGCGCCATGCCATCATGCCATCAGCGGTGAGATTGCGAGAAGACTATTCGGCGGGAGAGCTTCGCACGCTCGCTCGCCGGTCGAAGGACGTCAGCCAGAGCCGTCGTCTTCTGTCGCTGGCCGCGGTTCGAGATGGAATGGACCGGGCGGCGGCGAAGATCGGCGGCATGGATCGCCAGACGCTGCGCGACTGGGTTCATCGCTTCGACGCTTCGGGGCCGGAGGGCCTCATCGACAACCGCACAGAAGGTCCCAAGCCTCGCCTGTCACAGGAACAGTTGGCTCAGTTTGCAAAGATCGTCGAGGCCGGCCGGACCGCGAGAAAGATGGCGTCGTCCGGTGGCGGCGCATCGATCTCAAGCATGTCATCGCCGAGAGGTTGGGCGTCGACTTTCATCCCCGCTATGTCGGAAAGCTTCTGCAGAAGCTTGGCTTCTCGCACATCAGCGCCCGGCCGCGTCATCCGGCTCAGGACGAGCGGATCGTCGAGGCGTTTAAAAAAACTTCCCGCGCGCGCTGAAGGCTCATCTCGAAGGAATCTCCGAGACGACGCCGGTCGAAATCTGGTTTGAGGATGTCCCTCGACGAGCTCGGGATGAGGGCCCGAATTGGACAGAAGAACGGCCTCGTCCGCCAGTGGGCCAGGCGCGGAACGCGGCCAAGACAGCCTGCCGATCAACGCTACGACAACGCCTATCTGTTCGGCGCGATCTGCCCCGCCCGAGGCGTCGGAGCAGCGCTGGCGCTCCCCTACGCGGACACCGACATGATGCAGCTTCACCTCGACGAAATCTCACGCAATGTCGCTGAGGGCGCCCACGCCGTCCTGCCGCTCGATCGCGCCGGATGGCATTCGACAGGCAAGCTCGACGCGCCCAAAAACATCACGCCGATCTTCCTGCCTTCTCGAGCCCCGGAGTCGAACCCGGTCGAAAACGCAAGACTTGCGTGATCGCGTGATTGACGCGGTGGAGAGGGGCGAGAAGAGCCGGCGCGCGGCGGCGGCGCTGCGCAATCAGCGAATCCGTGGTGATCAAGTGGCTTGAACGGGTTGAACGGCATGGCTCGCGAAAGCCTGTCGGACACGGCGGCCATCGCGCTCCAAGCCGATGCGATGCCGCACCGTGATTTTCTGCAAGCCGCGCGGACCGAGAAGACCGACATCACGCTTCAGGCTCTGTGCGATCGCCTTTCGGCCGAGCGAGGGGTCAAAGCCGACACCTCGATGATGAGCCGCTTCTTTTCGCAAGATTGGCGTGACGTTTAAAAAAGACCCTCGTCGCGCGCGAGCAGGATCGTGCGGACATAAGCCGCCATCGCGCGCGCTGGCGAGCCTATCAGGGCCGCATCGATCCCAGGCGTCTGATCTTCATCGACGAGACCCCCGCCTTCGCGGGGGCAGGCTGTGGACCAAGACCAACATGACCCGGCTTCGCGGCTGGGCGCCGAAGGGAGAGCGCCTCGTCTTCCTGCCCAAATACTCCCCCGACCTCAACCCGATCGAGCAGGTCTTCGCCAAGTTCAAGACTCTGCTGCGAAAGGCCGAAGCGCGAAGCTACGCGGCGATCTCCGACGCAAGCGGTAAAATCCTCGCCCAGCACCCGCCCGCCCAATGCGCCGCATACATAAGGAACTCAGGATACGCGTCGACCCGAACGCATCTCGCTTGTCTTATGACTTTTCGCGCCGAGAAGGCGAGAAGGAACCGCTGGGAGAGGGTGGCTGCCCTCTCGTCAGCGGCGAGGGTCGGATCGGGAGCACGCTGACCGTTTGACGGGTCGAGCTAGAGTTGGATCGCCCTCGTCTTTTCCTTACGGCCTGGACGGATACCCGGGGGAGAGCCCCGAATGACAAGCAGAGGCGCGGAAAAGATGAACAACGACATCGTCGGCATCGGGGTCGACGACGCGGTGTGGGAACTTGTCGTTGGCGAAGCGGCGGCTCGCGCCGTCGGCCAAGCGATGAGCGTCGAGATGGTCTTTCGACACATCGACGCCGATGGTAACCCGCGAAACAAAAGGTCGAACTCCAGCCGCTCCATCAACTGCCGCTCCGAGCGGATCGAATAAAACGCCTGCAACAACGTCACCCGCAGCAGTTTCTCGGGCGGGATCGAGGGGCGGTTCGAAGACGACGCGCTCGACAGGCGTCTGCGCGAACCCCTTCACAAACGCCTTATACCCGCAACCACTCGACGTTCTCCAAGAACCGCGATCGTCTGCTGGAGGGCGGCATAGCCGCGAAGTTCATGAAGGCTGTGCTCGATCAACCCCGGGTGAAGCGACTGCTCAGCACCGACCACTTCTAGGTCGACGGCACCCTCATCAAGTCCTGGGCGTCGATAAAGAGTTTCAGACCGAAGGATGGGTCGGACGAACCGCCTGCGTCAGGCGGTGGTCGAAACGCAGAAGCTGATTTCCACGGCCAGAAGCGATCGAACGAAACGCACGCTTCGACGACCGGCCCGGAGGGGCGGCTCTATCGCAAAGGCCCTGGCAAGGAGGCCAAGCTCCTGCTTCATGGGTCACGCGTTGATGGAGAACCGCAACGGGCTCGTGGTCGACGCCTGTCTGGCGGAGGCCAATGGCCACGCGGCGCGGATCGCTGCGCTGCACATGATCGAACCACGCGCTGACAGGTCGACGCCCATCACGCTCGGCGCCGACAAGGCTTACGACACCGAGGACTTCGTCAATGAGCTGCGCTTGATGAATGCGACGCCGCACGTGGCGCAGAATACGAACGGCCGCGCCTCAGCCATCGACAGGCGTACAACGCGCCATGTCGGCTACGCCTTGAGCCAGCGCTGTCGTACGCGCATCGAGGAGGCCTTCGGCTGGATGAAGACGGTGGCCGGCCAGGAGCGAACCAAGTTCTGTGGTCGCGACCGCGTCGGATGGGCCTTCGTTCGCGGCCGCCGCCTATAATCTGGCGCGGCTGCCCAAGCTTCTGGCGGCCGCATGGGCGCCGTTTCGAACTGCCGCCTGATCGGCCGCTGGCGGCTCGTCGAGGCCGATCTTTGGGATCGCGAGTCCCTCGACTTGTGCGGCCCGGCGAGGCTCGCGATCACCGCTCAAGGCGGTGAGATTGCCTTCGGCGCCTTGGAGGCCGGGCCTCGAAGTCGAATACGGCCGCGAACTCGATCGGCTTTCGTTGGTCCGGTAGCGACGAAGGCGGACCAAGTCGAGGGCGAGGGCGACGCCGAACTTCTCGACGACGGCGCCATCCAGATCCAATTCTCCTATCGGAATGGCGACGAGGCCATCCTCAAAGCTAAACCCGACCCTTCTTCAACATCCTGCTATGGCAATTGCCGCGTCCCTCACGCCAAAACCTTCCGCTTCGCCAATTCCGCCCGCACCTTGGGCGCGACGACCGTGCCGAGGAGCTCGATCGAGCGTAGGATCGCAGCCTGCGGCAGATCGCCGACCGCCATCTGCATGAGGTAACGATCGTGGCGAAAGACTTCGTGCTGAGCGAGGATTTCGGCGATGGCGTGATCCGGCGTTCCGACCATCAGATGGCCGCGCGGGCCGCGGTCCTGATCGAATTGCGCGCGCGACAAGGGCGGCCAGCCGCGCTCGCGGCCGATGCGGCTCGGCGTAAGGGCCGAAGAACGCATCGACCGCGGCTTCGGCCGTGTCGGCGAGGAAGCCGTGGCCATTGATTCCGACTTTGAGCCTGTCGGGCGCGACGCCTGCGCGGCGACCCGCCTCGCGATACAGTTCCGCCAGCGGTCCAAACCGCACGGGCGGCCCGCCGATGATCGCAATCGCCAGCGGCAGGCCGAGCGCGCCAGCCCGCGCCACCGATTGCGGCGTGCCGCCGGAGGCGATCCAGACCGGGAGCGGCTGTTGCAGCGCGCGCGGATATACGCCCTGGCCATTGAGCCGCGGGCGATGCCGGCCTTGCCACGTCACGACGGGCTTGGCGCGGATCTGAAGCAGGAGATCGAGCTTCTCCGTGAACAGTTCGTCGTAATCGTTGAGGTTATAGCCGAACAGCGGAAAGGACTCGATGAACGAGCCGCGCCCGGCCATGATCTCGGCACGTCCGCCGGAGATGAGATCGAGCGCAGCGAATTGCTGATAGACGCGCACCGGATCGTCCGACGACAGCACCGTGACGGCGCTGGTCAGGCGAATGCGCTTGGTGCGCGCGGCCGCAGCGGCCAGCGCCACCGCCGGCGCAGACACCGCGTAATCCGGCCGGTGGTGCTCGCCGAGCCCGAACACATCGAGGCCGACCCGGTCGGCAAGCTCGATCTGCTCCTGAACGTCGGCGAAGCTCTTGTCGACATCGACCGGGTCGCCGGTCGCGGGATCGCGCCGGGTCTCGACGAAGGTGTAAGCGCCGAACTGCATGAGTGGCCTCGAGAACATGCGCTTCTCGGCGCGGGAGGCGGGATGTTAGCATGAGGCAAAACAGCGAGGCATGCCCGTGACCAAACCGCCGATCAGCCGATTTCCCGCGCCCAAACTTGCCGATCTGCCACCAGACATTCGCCAGCGGATCGAAACCGTGCAGGAAAAATCTGGCTTCGTCCCCAATGTCTTTCTGGCGCTTGCGCGAAGGCCCGACGAGTTCCGCGCCTTCTTCGCCTATCATGACGCGCTGATGGAGAAGCCCGGGACTTTAAGCAAGGCTGAGCGCGAGATGATCGTGGTCGCGACCTCCAGCGTCAACGCCTGCACCTATTGCGTCGTCGCCCATGGTGCGATCCTGCGCATTCGAGCGAAAAGTCCGTTGATCGCCGATCAGGTCGCCGTCAATTATCGTAAAGCTGACCTCGCGCCGAGGCACAAGGCGATGCTCGATTTCGCCGTCAAGGTCACTGAGCGCTCGCACGCGATCGACGATGCGGATTACGAGCACCTGAGGAGCCACGGCTTCTCGGACGACGACGCCTGGGACATCGCCGCCATCGTCGCCATGTTCGCGATGTCCAACCGGCTCGCCAATGCGTTCTCGATCCGGCCAAACGATGAATTCTATGGGATAGGCCGCGAGAGCCGGGGCTGACCTGGGGCACGCGAAAAGTAAGACGGACGGGCCGCGCCTGTCGCCAGCATCGCGGCCTCCCCGCGCCTTCGCCGTGGAGCGCGGGCAAAAACGCGCTCGCGCTCCACGGCCTCGGTTTTCAGATCGCCCTGTAGACCTCGGTCTCGAACGCCTGGAACGCGGGAACGGACTTCACATCGAAGAAGGGCAGGATTTGCGTCGCGTAGACGCCAGCCACGCCCTTCGTCGGATCGATCCAGTAGTACGAGTTCGCGAGTCCCGCCCAGGCGAGGTTTCTAGGCGGGTTTATCGTCACAAAGGTGGGATGAATGCGACTCGGATTGCTCGTTCTCGTGTGCCTTATCGGCGCCGCGCCCGCATTTGCCGACGAGGCGGTCCGCACTGGCGCTGCGGCGTTTGGCGACTGGCGCGCGGACGCGCCGGGGGTACGTCGCCTGATCACGCCGGCCGACCTGCCGGCGCCTTATGCGACGCGCTCGACAGCGAACATGTCGCAGCGCGAAGCGCGGGCCGGGGGCGAAAGTTTAAGGGCGCCGCCGGGCTTCACAGTCGATCTTTTCGCGAGCGGGCTCAACATGCCCCGCGTCATTCGCATCGCGCCGAACGGCGACATCTTCGTGGCGGAAACCGGAGCGGGGCGCGTGCGCGTCTTTCGCCCAGGCGGAGCTGGCGCCAAGCCTGTGCAAGGCGAAATCTTCGCCGACGGGCTGCAGCGTCCGTATGGGATTGCTTTCTACCCGTCGGGAGAGAATCCGCGCTTTGTCTATGTCGCGTTGCCGGGTTCCGTCGTACGCTTTTCCTATCGCAGCGGGGAGATGAAGGCCTCCGGTCCGGCTGAGACAATCGCGAGCCTGCCGAGCGGCGGAGGACATTGGACGCGCGACCTCGCTTTCTCGCGCGACGACAAGACCCTGTTCGTTTCGGTAGGGTCGGCGAGCAACGACGCGGAGGGATTGCGCGCCGTGGCCGCTCGTATCCTCGGAGCCTCGTTCGGCGAGGAGCAGCGCCGCGCCGACGTGCTCGCCTTCGATCCCGATGGCAAAAACGAGCGCGTCTACGCGACCGGCATTCGCAATTGTTCGGGCCTCGCGGTCCAGCCCGGGACCGGCGCGCTCTGGTGCGCCGTCAATGAGCGCGACGGCCTCGGTGACGACCTGCCGCCCGACTACGCGACGCATGTAGCGGAGGGCGCGTTTTATGGCTGGCCCTGGTACTATATCGGCGATCATCAGGACCCGCGCCACAAGGGCGAGCGCGCCGATCTCGCGAACGCCATCACGACCCCCGACGTTCTCATTCAGGCGCATTCGGCGCCGCTCGGCATCGCCTTCTATGCGGCGGATCAGTTTCCCTCCGACTACAAAGGCGACGCGTTCGTGACGCTGCACGGCTCGTGGAATCGCTCGAAGCGCACCGGCTACAAAGTCGTGCGCCTCCTGATGAAGAACGGCGAGCCGACCGGCGTGTACGAGGATTTCCTCGTCGGCTTCGTCGGCGACAACAAAAGCGTCTGGGGCCGCCCGGTTGGCGTCGCGGTGACGCATGACGGTTCGCTGCTCGTCAGCGATGACGACAGCGGCTCGATCTGGCGCGTGTCATATAAGGGGAAATGACGCTTCGCTCAGCGCGAAAGCGCGCTCTCCATGCTCAGTCCGATCGAAAGCAGGCGTTCGTCGTCCCCGCTCGGCGCAAGGAACTGGACGCCGGTGGGCAAGCCTGCGGCGTCCGTTCCGGACGGCAGCGCAAGGCCGCACATGCGAAACAGGTTGCCGAGAAATGTGTAATGGATGGCGCGCAGATTGGTGACGCGGAACAATTCGTCGTCGCCTTCAAGCGGACCAATCACCGGGGCGGTCATAGGCGTTGCGGGCAGCACTAACACAGCTCCGTTCAGCTCGTCGACCAGCGCCGCGATCAGTTCCTCGCGGCCGCGCTGCAAGTTGGTCGCGTCCCGCTCGCTGACCCGGCCCCCCATCGCTCGCTTCACCACGCGCTGATCCATGCGCCTGGCGTCAGCGGACTCAAGGATCGCGCGATGTTCGGCATAGGCCTCGATCGCCACCAGGGAGCCGAATTGGGCGGAGAGCGCGCGCATTGCGCCGATCTCAGGGATTGGCCTCGACGTGACTTTGGCGCCCGCGGCAGCAAGCCGTTTCATGGTGGTTTCGAGATTGGCCGCGACCGCGGCCTCGGCGTCGTCGATTCCACTCTTGTCGGGCGCGACGAATTCGACGCCGCTCAGATCGAGCGGGCGTACGGGCGTCGTCGACTGGCCGCGCAGCGCCATGTCGATCAGCACGCAATCCTCGACCGTGTGCGCCAGCGGGCCGATCGTGTCGAGCGTAGGCGAAAGCGGAAATACGCCGCGCTTGTCGATTTGCCCCTCGCTGGTCTTAAACCCGACAATGCCGCAGAAGCTGGCCGGCGCGCGGATCGAACCGCCGGTGTCGCTGCCAATCGCGCAAGGAGCAAGACCGCCGGAGACCGCGACCGCGGCGCCTGACGAGGATCCGCCGGCGACGCGGGGCGTTGACGGATCGCGTGGATTCCTCGGCGTCCCGAAATGCGGATTGAGTCCGAGCGCGGAGAAGGCGAATTCCGAGAGATTGGTCTTTCCGAGCGCCACCATCCCCGCGGTGGACAGATTGGCGACGATCGGAGCGTCCTTTTCCTTTGGCGGCGCCTCAGCATAGAGCGCGGAGCCTGCGGTGGTGCGCTCGCCCGCCATGTCGACAAGATCTTTCCAGGCAATGGGAACGCCATCAAGCGGCCCTGCCGCGCGTCCGTCGCGGTGACGCTTGCGGCTCGCCTCCGCCTCGGCGAGAGCCCGCTCGCGCGTGACAAGAATGAACGAAGGATTCTCGCGATCACGCTCGATGCGGCCCAAAAAGAATTCCGCGATCTCGACTGGATCAAGGCGACCTCTCGCGATGAGACGCCCGATTTCCACGGCTGATTGCTTTTCCAGGTTGTCGATCATGTGCGAGAGGTCTCCGTCCAAGCGAGCCTACAGCGAGAGTTCGTCTCCGGGAACCTCCGGTCGCAGCCCCATTGTGATATATTGACCTCGGACTATCGGCGGGGAGGCGATCTTGCGAACCTTAAGCGGATTCTTCGATTCTTGCAGCGGCCATTGCATCGGCCGCGCCGGCGTTCGCCGCCGACCCGTTTCCAGCAAGCGGCGCTGCGAAGCTCGCGGCCTACTCGGTCTGCCGCTCGGCAGTGACCGTCGACATGGGCCCCATTGGCTCAAATTCGTCCGCCGAATGCACCGGCATTGTGAAAGCGCTCGACGGATCCAAGCTTCTGGACAATCTCGCGATCCGCTGCATAGAGGAATCGGAGGCGCGGCCCAAGGGTTACGTGTTCACCGGCACGTGCATTCAGACGGACGGCGACGGCGACAAGATTTTCATGACCTACGAGGGCCCAGAAGGCGGCGCCATCGCGTTGCTGGGCGGCACGGGTAAATACCAGGACATCACTGGCAAGGGGACGTGGTCGGTCGTCGACGCGCCGGGCAACACGGCGCAGCTTTTCGCGTTCACGTTCAGCTACGATGTGAACTGGACGACGAGGGGGAAATGAGGCGCCGCGTCCCGTCTCCCTTTGGGAGAAGGTGGCGCCGAAGCCGACGGATGAGGGATCAGACGATCGAGACGTCGAAGCTGGGCCTCGTCCCCCGATCCCGAACCTGAAGAGTCTCATAGGAGCGTCCGGTAACAGTTATGTCGGCCTTGCGTCAGGAATGGCTCCTGGGTTTCAGCGGGCTGACCTCGCTCACCTTGCTGCTGTTCGGCGATACGCTATTCACCGGCCTTGGCGATCCGCTCGGGCTCTGCGTGATCTTCCTATGGCTGTTCGCGGCGATTCTGGGCTCGTCGCTCGCAGTGGTCCGCCACGCGGAACACTTGGCCGCGCGCCTTGGCGAACCCTTGGGGACGTTGCTCCTCACTCTCTCGGTCACCTTCATCGAGGTCGCCAGCATCGCCGCCGTGATGCTGCATGGCGCGAACAATCCGAGCCTCGCGCGGGACACTTTGTTCGCCGTGGTGATGATCATCCTCAACGGCATGGTCGGCCTGTCGCTGCTCCTCGGCGGCTGGCGCCATCGCGAGCAGCAATACAATCTTCAGGGCGCCAACGCCTATCTTGCTGTAATCGTCACCCTGGTGGTGCTGACGCTGATCCTGCCGGATTTCACTCAGACCACGCCAGGCCCGACCCTGTCGCACGCCCAGGAGATGCTTCTCGCGCTGATTGGGGTCGGCCTCTACGCCACGTTTCTCATCATGCAGACCGGCCGGCATCGCGGCTTCTTCAGCCTCGCCAACGCACACGAGGAAGGCGCGGGCTCCGTCGCCGCCGCGCGCCGCGCCGAACCGCTCTCGCGCCCGCGCCCTGCGCTCAGCCATGCGGCCTTGCTGGTCGCCTATCTCCTGCCGGTGATCTTTCTCGCCGAGCAGTTCGCGCGTCCCGTCGATTTCCTGATTGAGACGCTGCACGCCCCGGCGGCGATCGGCGGCGTCATCATTGCGGTCTTGGTCGCGACCCCCGAGGCGATCGGCGCTGTCCGCGCCGCCCTCGCCAACCATCTGCAGCGATCGGTCAACATCTTCCTTGGTTCGGTGCTCGCCACCATCGGGCTGACGGTGCCGTCGATCATCGTGGTCAGCCGCTTGACCGGGCTTGAGATCGTGCTCGGCGTCGAGCACGCGGATTTGGTGATGCTGACGCTCACCCTGTTCCTGTGCGTCGTGACGTTCGGCAGCGGCCGGACCAACGTGATCCAGGGCGCCGTCCACGTCGTGTTGTTCGCGGTCTATCTGGCGCTGATCGTTCAGTCGTGAGGCCGGCGATTTGGAGTTTCCTGGCGTTCGAGCCCGCTCGCGCCGTCGCTGCCGGAGTTGAATGGCGTCAGCGCCAAAAGGTGTGCGGGCGGCAAACATCGACGATGACGCCTACAGCTTCCCCCATCCTCCTCCAGTTGGGGTCACGATCTCGATCGCTTCGCCTGCCTCGACCTTAGTTTCAGCGCAGCCCGGCAGGGTCTCGACGCGGCCGTCATTGCGCCGGACAGAATTGCGTCCAAGTTCACCTTCGCTCCCGCCCATCGCGCCGGGATTGGGCGCGGCGCGATGACCACTGAGGATCGCCGCCTGCATCGGCCTCAAAAAACGAATGCGTCTGAGCGTGCCGTCGCCGGCGCGCCATTGGCCCTGGCCGCCGGAGCCGCGGCGGATGTGGAAATCCTCGAGCACCACCGGAAAGCGGCTTTCCAGCACTTCCGGGTCAGTAAGACGCGAGTTGGTCATGTGCGTATGGACCGCACTCGCGCCGTCAAACCCGGGTCCTGCGGGCGCGCCGGAGCAGATCGTCTCATAATATTGATAGGTGGCGTCGCCGAAGGTGAGGTTGTTCATCGTGGCTTGCGCCGAGCCCAACGCGGCAAGCGCTGCGAACAATGTGTCCGTCACCGCCTGTGACACCTCGACATTGCCCGCCACCACTGCGGCTGGATATTTCGGCGACAGCATCGAGCCTTCCGGCACGATGATGCGGATCGGTCGCAGACAGCCGGCGTTCATAGGTATGTCGTCGTCGACCATGACCCGAAACACGTAGAGGATCGCGGCGCGCGTCACCGGCTCAGGCGCGTTGAAATTCGACGACCGCTGCGGCGACGTGCCGGTGAAATCGACCGTCGCTTCACGCTTCTGCTTGTCGACGCTGATCTTGACCTTGATGACCGCGCCCTGATCGGAGACGCTCTCAGCCTCGCCGTCGGCAAGCTTGTCGAGCACGCGGCGCACGCTTTCGTCGGCGTTGTCCTGAACGTGGCCCATATAAGCCTCGACGACGCCGAGCGAGAACATCTCGACCATGCGCTTGAGTTCTCGCACGCCCTTTTCGTTGGCGGCGATCTGCGCCTTGAGGTCGTTGACGTTCTGCAACGGATTGCGCGCCGGATAGGGCCCGCTCTTGAGCAGGTCGTAGAGTTCGCGCTCGCGGAAGCGGCCGCGGTCGACGAGCAAAAAGTTGTCGATATATACCCCCTCCTCCTGGATCGAGGTCGCAAGCGGACTCATCGATCCGGGCGCCGTTCCGCCAATATCGGCGTGATGACCGCGCGAGGCCGTCCAGAACAGGATTGTCTCGCCGCGTTCGTCGAAGACCGGTGTGCAAACAGTGATGTCGGGCAGATGGGTGCCGCCATTGTAGGGGGCGTTGAGCGCAAACACGTCGCCCGGCCGGATGCGTCCTCGGTTGTCGCGGATGATCGACTCAACCGAACGATCCATCGAGCCCAGATGCACCGGCATGTGCGGGGCGTTGGCGACGAGACGCCCATCGCGGTCGAAGAAGGCGCAGGAGAAGTCGAGCCGCTCCTTGATGTTGACCGAATAGGCTGTGTTCTGCAGCGTCACGCCCATCTGCTCGGCGATCGACATGAAGAGATGGTTGAAGATTTCGAGCATGACCGGATCGGCCTTGGAGCCGATCGCCTCGCGCCGGGCTATGGGCGCGACGCGGGTCATCAGCACATGGTTCTTCGCTGTGATCGCCGCGCGCCAACCGTGCTCGACGACGATCGTCTGGTGCGGCTCGATGATGAGCGCCGGCCCATCCACCTCCGCGCCGACCGGCAGCGCCTCGCGCAGAAAGACACTCGCGTCACGCCAGGCCCCATGCGAAAAGAAGCGCGTCGCGCGAGCGGGAACAGGCGGCGCGGTGGACATCGCCGGGTGGATTCGCTCAGCGAGCCGCGCCGCGCCGCCTACGGCCTCAACCGACACCGCCTCGATTACGATCGCCTTGTCTCGGTCGATGAAGCCGAAGCGGCCTTTGTGCGCGCTTTCGAACGCGCGGCGCATTGCTGCGGGCGTCGTGAGTGGAACTTCGATCGTCGTATCGGACCCCGAATAGCGCAATTGCGCACGGCGATGAACCTTGATCGCCTCCCGCGCGACCCCCTGTCCTTCGACCTCGGCGACCGCCGCGACGGAAAGCTGATCAGCGATGGCGGCGACCCGAACGAGCGCCTCGATGTGCAGCGGCTCGTCGACCCCTTGCGCGCGCTGAGCGGCGATGTCGGCAAGCCCCATGCCATAGGCCGAGAGCAGCGACGAAAAGGGATGAATGAGCACGGTCGTGATCGCGAGCGCGTCAGCGACGTCGCAGGCGTGCTGGCCGCCCGCCCCACCGAAGCAATTGAGCGCATAGCGCGTGACATCATAGCCGCGCGCAACCGAAATCGTCTTGATCGCCTCGGCCATCCTCGCAACCGCAATAGCGAGAAATCCGTCGGCGACCGCCTCCGGCTCCCGCCCGTCGCCGATATCGCGCGCCAACGCGGCGAAAAGCTCGCGCACGATTTTATCGTCGAGCGGCTCGTCGCCGCGGAGGCCGAACACTTTCGGGAACAGATCTGGGATGAGCTTCCCGGTCATCAAGTTGGCGTCGGTGACCGTGAGCGGACCGCCGCGGCGATAAGCTGCGGGTCCGGGATCGGCTCCGGCCGAAGCAGGGCCGACGCGAAAGCGCGCGCCGTCGAATGAGAGGATCGAGCCGCCTCCCGCCGCGACGGTATGGATCTTCATCATCGGCGCGCGCATGCGGACGCCCGCGACTTCGGTCTCGAAGGCGCGCTCGAACTGCCCATCGAAATGAGCGACGTCGGTCGAGGTGCCGCCCATGTCGAAGCCGATGATGCGCTTGAGGCCTGCGCCGATCCCGGTGCGCGCCATCGCCACGACGCCTCCGGCGGGGCCTGACAGGATCGCGTCCTTGCCGGCGAACAAGTCCGCCGAAGTCAGGCCGCCCGACGACATCATGAACATGACGCGGGCGCCGGTGCGCTCGAGGTCGAGATCGCGCGACACCTGGCTGACATAGCGCGCCAGAATGGGCGACAAGTAGGCGTCCACCACGGTCGTGTCGCCGCGCGAAACGAACTTGATGAGCGCCGAGGCGACATGGCTTTCGGAGACTTGCTTGAACCCAAGCTCGCGGGCGATCTTGGCGACCGCGCGCTCGTGCGCCGGATAGCGATAGGCGTGCATGAACACGATCGCGACCGCGTCGTAGCCTTGGGCCCGCGCGCCGGCGAGCGCGGCGCGCACGCGCTTAAGGTCCGGCGCGGCCTCGATCGCGCCGTCGGCGCGCACGCGCTCGTCGACCTCGATGACGCCGGAATAAAGCTGCTCGGGCTTTATGATGTTGCGCGCGAATATGCGCGGGCGCGCCTGGTAACCGATCTCGAGCGCATCGCGAAAGCCGCGCGTGGTCACGAGCAGCGTCCGCTCTCCGCGCCGCTCGAGCAGCGCGTTGGTGGCGACCGTCGTTCCCATCTTGACCGCGCCGATCGCGCCGGCGGGAATCGGCTCATCCGCGGCGAGCGTTAGCAGGCGGCGAATCGCCTCGACCGCTGCATCCGGATAGGCTGGGCTCTCCGAAAGAAGTTTCATCGGATGAAGCCGCCCGCGCGGATCGCGGCCGATCACGTCGGTGAAGGTGCCGCCGCGATCGACCCAGAAGTCCCATGCGCCGGCCAGTTTTTCTTTGGAAGAACCCCGCCTCGAGTTCACGTTTGGTTGATCTCCGGTTCGGGTTCTCTCTTTGCGGTGAGCCCGCGGATCGTCCTATCATTGAGCCAAAGCAAACGTGAAACGAGAGGACTTCCGAATGGAAACCGTGAAGTTTGGCAAAACCGGCATGCAGGTATCGAAGCTCTGTCTCGGTTGCATGACTTACGGCTCGACGAAATGGCGCGAATGGGTGCTGGAGGAAGAAGCGTCCCGCCCGTTCATCCGCGAGGCGCTGGAAAAGGGCATCAATTTTTTCGACACGGCGGACGTCTATTCTCAAGGCGTGAGCGAGGAAATCCTCGGCCGCGCGCTTAAGGAATACGCCAAGCGGCCAGACGTAGTGATCGCCACCAAAGTGCACGGGGTCATGGGACCGAGCGCCAACGCCAAGGGCCTGTCACGCAAGCACATCCTGGAGGCGATCGACGCTTCGCTGAAGCGCCTCGGCACGGACTACGTTGATCTCTATCAGATTCACCGCTTCGATCCGCTGACCCCAATGGAAGAGACGCTGGAAGCGCTGAACGACGTCGTGCGCGCCGGCAAGGCGCTCTATATCGGCGCGTCATCAATGTACGCCTGGCAGTTCGCCCGCATGCTCGACATCGCGCGCGCCAAGGGGCACGCCGAATTCGTGTCGATGCAGAACTATTACAACCTCGTCTATCGCGAGGAAGAGCGCGAGATGATGCCCCTTTGCGCAAACGACGGCATCGCCGTCATTCCCTGGTCGCCGATGGCGCGCGGCTATCTCGCGGGGTCCGGGGTCGGCGCCAACGCTTCGACCACCCGCGGTCGCACCGATCCGTTCAGCGTTACCTTGGGACTGGGGTCACGGCAAGACGAATCCATACGCAAGCGCGTTGTCGAGACAGCGGAAAAGCTCAACACCAAGCCAGCCGTCGTTGCGCTCGCCTGGGTGCTGTCAAAGCCGTTCATCACCTCGCCAATCATCGGCGCCTCGAAACCCCATCACCTCACGGACGCCGTCGCGGCGACCGAGCTCAAGCTCGACGCGCGGACCATCGCCAAGCTCGAGGAGCCGTATAGCAGCAGGCCGGTGGCCGGCCACGGGTAGCGGATGGCCATGCTCCTGCTTATGTAGGGGGTTGCGTGAACTCGAAGCCTTCGAGGAGGTCACAATGACTCAAGCTGGAACCAAGGATCATCCCATCACGATCGAGCCGATCCATGAACGGGTGAGGGTGATCTGGCATGGGCGCACGATCGGCGACAGCAAAACGGCGTTGGAGCTGCGCGAGGCTAACTATCCACCGGTCGTCTACGTTCCTCGCGCCGACATGGACATGAGCGCGCTCGAACGCACAGCGCGTGTCACGACCTGCCCTTACAAGGGCGAGGCGAATTACTTTTCGATTACCGATGGCAAGGCTCGCGACGACAACGCCGTCTGGACATACGAGCTGCCGAAAACAGAGGTGGGTGAGATCGGGTCCCACCTCGCATTTTATTCCGACAAGGTCGAAATCACGCGCGGCGGATGATCGCCATTCCGAGCGCCGGCTGAAGACGGCGAGAGCGCGCGCTCGCGCCGGTGGTCGCGCCGAGCGGGGAAGGCCGCTGTGCATTGCGCTCGCACTGATCTACAATGGTCCCGACTCGGTTGGGATGGGAATAAAAACAATGTTGTTTGATGGCGGATTTACGTTCGGCAATTTCATCGCCGACGCGTTCACTATATTCATGTTCATATTGTGGTTTTGGCTGCTTATCGTGGTGTCGGGCGATCTCTTCCGCCGGCATGACGTGTCCGGCTTCGCCAAGGTGCTGTGGGTGATCGCGTTCGTCCTGTTCTCCTATCTCGGCGTATTCGCCTATCTTCTCACGCAAGGACGGGGCATGGCTGAGCGAAATCGGGCGCAGGCCAACGAGGCGAGGGAGGAATTGCGACATATCGTTGGTTTCAGCGCTGCTGACGAGATCGTGAAACTCGACAAGCTGAAGACGGCAGGCTCGATCACGGAGCAGGAATACGGCCGCCTGCGAGCCAAGCTCGTGCAATAGAGGCGCGAGCGCGAACGCTGGCTCGGCGCCGGCAGATCATCGACCTTTTCGAATAGACGACCGCATATTCAAGACGGCTCGCAACGAGCCGGAGGTCAGGGAGGCGCGCGATGTGCATCAATTGCGGAAGTGATGGGATTGGCCGGCGAGATTTGATGAAGTTCGGCGCGGCGGCCGCGTTCGCAATCGCCGCCGGAGGCGCGTCGCCCGCGGCGCGCGCGGCCGATGCCGCGCCGACTTCGCTTTCCCCCCAGGAGGCGCTCGCCCAGCTCAGCACGGGCAACGAACGCTTCGTAAGCCATCCGGAGCTTTGCACAGTCGACCTCGCTCAGCGCCGCAGCGCCGTCGCCGCGCATCAGGCGCCGTGGGCCACCATCATCTCTTGCGCTGACAGCCGTGTGCCGCCGGAGCTGATTTTCGGCGGGCATGGCGTGGGCGAACTGTTCATCGCCCGCGACGCCGGCAATCTGGTTGGCGTCGAAACACTCGGCACCATCGAATACGGCGCCGCCGTCCTCGGCTCTCCGCTCGTCGTCATCCTCGCTCACACCGCCTGCGGCGCAGTGAAAGCCGCCTGCGACATTGTGACCAAGAATGCAACCTTTCCTGGCGCAATCGGCGGGATGATCGAGCCGATCGTCCCCGCAGCGCTTGCGGTGCGCAACGACCCCGGCGATTTCACCAACAACGCCGCCAAGGAAAGCGCGAAGCGGACTGCGGGCCGGCTGACCGCAGCAAGCACGCTCATCGCCGACCTTGTGAGCTCGGGCAAAGTGAAGATCGCCGCGGCGATCTACGACCTGGAAACCGGGGTCGTCACCTATCTCGATTAGCGGCGCCGCGTCAGGCGATCGGCCGTCCAATCCCAGCGCGACCGATTACGATCGCTCCAACCGTATGGTACGGTTGCGCGGCTGAATGGTGAGGACCAGTCACAGGACGATGATGATCGCCTGCGAGACTGTCGCCCAAACTCGCGCTCGCCAGCGACAAGAGCTTTGAGGCGTCGCCTTGCCGCCTCGTGCTCAATCGCGGGACAAAGGATCATGACCACGAAAGGCAGGACCGTTCTCATCACTGGCTCGACCGATGGCGTCGGACGCTATGTCGCTGAGCGCCTAGCCGCACGGGGCTGGCGCGTCATCGTCCACGGCCGCGATCGGATCCGCGGCGAGGCTGTGGTCGAGCGAGTCAAGCAGCAAGGGGGTGAGGCGCGCTTTCTGGTCGCGGACCTCTCCTCGCTCGCCGAGGTTCGCTCTCTCGCCGAGGCGGTGCAACGCGATGACGATGGTCTCGACGCGCTCGTTAACAACGCCGGGATCGGCACAAGCGGCGCACGGCGAGAGCTCAGCGCCGACGGCTTCGAATTGCGCTTCGCAGTCAATTATCTCGCAGGGTTCCTGCTGACGCGTCTGCTGTCGCCCATGCTCGAAAACCGCAAATCCGCGCGCATCGTCAACGTTTCTTCGGCGGGACAACAGCCGATCGACTTTTCCGACGTGATGCTGACTCGCGACTATAGCGGCGTGCGCGCCTATTGCCAAAGCAAGCTCGCGCAAATCATGTTCACCTTCGATCTCGCCAAGGAGCTCGGCGGACACAACATCGCGGTCAATTGCCTGCATCCCGCGACCTACATGGACACGACAATGGTGCGCTTGAGCGGCGTCCAGCCGATCAGCACGGTCGAGCAAGGCGGCGCAGCGATTCTGCAGCTCGTCGACTCGCCGGCGCTTGCAGGCAGAAGCGGGCTCTATTTCAGCGGCATGCAGGCATCGCGCGCCAATCCACAGGCCTATGACGAAGACGCCCGCAGACGCCTGCGTGCACTGAGCTTTGATCTAGCAGGCCTCGCCGATCCGCTGGCGGTCCCTGGCCGAACGGGATAAGGCAACCATCGCTCACTCTGTCGACCGCCGAGACATGGGCGCGCGATGGGCGCCCGGCTGGGCGACCCCGACGCAGCGGCGTTCATCGAGTGTTAATCGCTCCCCATATCTGTTGGCGCGCCAACACCGTGGGCCATACTAGCGCAGTCGCTGACCCTGCACTAATCTACCGATTGGCCACGAACGTCAGAACATTGCCCATGGCTGGCCTCTTTGGGAGCCAACGAGATGGATATGATTGCGGCGGTGGCCGCGAAGAAACTTGGCAAGTTTCTCGCGAAAGACTTCCGCGAAATTTTCGGCTCAAGTCAAAACGACGAAGCCGAGCGCCTGGGCGCGCTGGCCCGAACGACGATTGAATGCATCGCCAGGAGCGACGCGCTCTACCACACCTACGAGCACACCATGCTTGTATCCATGGTCGGCCGCGACATCTTGCGAGGTCGGACACTGGCGCACACGGTCCAGCCGGAGGACTACGTGCACCTCATCGTCGCCTGTCTCCTGCACGACATCGGCTTCGTGCGCGGCGTCCTGAGCGGCGACACCAAGACTGAATTCGTCATCGACAAGAACGGGCGAACGGTCACGCTGCCGCGCGGAGCCTCGGACGCGTCGCTTGCCGCCTATCATGTCGATCGATCGAAGCTCTTCGTCTACGAGCGGCTCGGGAAATCAACGACGATCGACGCCGCCCGAGTTGTCGCCGCGATCGAGCTCACACGCTTCCCGCCGAGCCCGAACTCGGACTCGGATCAGACCGGGCTCGAGCCAAGGCTGGTTCAAGCCGCCGATCTGATCGGACAGCTCGGCGATCCTTTGTATCCGAGAAAGGCGAATGCGCTTTTCTATGAGTTCGAGGAACTCGGCAGCAACCGGCAGCTTGGCTATGCTTCGCCCGCCGACCTCGTCGAGAAGTTTCCAGGATTTTATTGGAATACCGTCTCAGGGCATCTCGAGGAGGGGATGAAATATCTTAGCCTGACCGCCTCCGGCCGGCAGTGGATCGCCAACCTGCACAATCACATTTTCAACGCCGAGCACTTCAACTGGCAGATGGGCCCGCAAATCTGAGCGCGTTTCGACGCTGGCGCGCCGCGGCGCTTGTTATTAAAGGCGTTGTTTACGCCGTCGCCAGTTCCGCTCTCACGATGCGCGCCCCCTCGACCATCGCCTTCATCTTACCGAAAGCCGCATCACGCGGCAGATATTTGAGGCCACAGTCCGGAGCGACAATGATGTCCTCGGGCTTGCGGTAGACGAGCGCGCGGCGGATGTGCGCGGCGACTGTCTCCGGCGTTTCGATCTCTGGCGTCGACAGATCGAGCACGCCGAGGATGATCGTCTGGTCCGGCAATTCCTTGAGCACCGCGCAATCCAGATTTGCCTGCGCCGTCTCGATCGAGATCTGCCGGCAGCGGCAGCCCTTGAGTTCAGGCAGGAATGAATAGGCGCTCGGGCGCTCGTGGATGATCGCCGCATAGCCGAAGCAGATGTGCACGGCCGTAACTCCGTTCACCTGCTCGAGCGCCCGGTTCACCGCCGAAAGCCCATACTCCTTCGCTGGACCGGGCCTCGCCTGCATGTAGGGCTCGTCGATCTGAACAATGTCCGCCCCGGCGGCGAACAGGTCCTTGATCTCCGCATTGACCACGTCCGCATAGGCGAGCGCCGCCTCGGCGAGGTTCGGGTAATAATCATTTTGCGCCTGCTGGCTCATCGTAAACGGGCCGGGCACGGTCATCTTGACCTTGCGCGTCGTATGGGCGCGCAGGAACCTGAGGTCCTCGACTTCAACGGCATGCTTGCGGCGGATCTTGCCGACGATGCGGGGAACCGGATTGGGATGGCCCGACCGGTCAAGCGCGACCCCTGGCTGGTCGATATCAATGCCGTCCAGCGCGGTCGCGAACCGGTTCGAATAGCTTTCGCGGCGAATTTCACCATCGGTGATGATGTCGAGCCCCGCCTCCTCCTGCGCCTTGATCGCGAGCAAGGTCGCATCGTTCTGTGCTTCGGCGAGATAGGGCTCGGGGATGCGCCAGAGTTCCCTAGCCCGCACGCGCGGGGGAAAACGGCCCGCTAGCTTGGCCCGATCGATGAGCCATTCGGGCTGCGCGTACGATCCGACCAGCGTCGTCGGCAGAAGCATGGGTTTCCCTCCCTCGGGCCGATCCGCCGGCGCGGCGCCCATCCTGCCCCGGTCGCCCGCGCCCGGCAAGGCGAAGCGGCGGAGCGCGTGGACGGCGCCGCGATTTCATCCGCCCGATGAAGGCCCTCGCTCGCGCGCGGACTCGAGCGCAGCCGCCAGCGCGCGCCGCAGCGCGTGCATCTGGTCGACGAGATGCAGGACGATGTCGAGCCCCTCGTCGTTGACGCCCATCTTGTCCTTGAGATCGCGGATTAGGTTGGCGCGCGCCACATCCGTGTCGGTGAACGCCCGCTCTTCGCCTGCGCCGGTGGGGATGAGCCATTCCTCTTCGATCCAGACCGAAAGCGTGCGCCGGTCGAGCCGCGCGCGCTCCAGAAACTCCCGTTCCGTGATCATGGGCTTACATCCCCTTGCGCGGATCGTAATCGGCGGCGGGCTTCCAGTCGGCGAGAAAGGCGTCGAGTTTGGGCTCAGGCTCGGTCGGCATCATCACCGTGAGCTTGACCAATTCGTCGCCCGCGCCGCCGCGCGTCTTAACGCCCTTGCCCCGGAGGCGCAGCACGTCGCCGGTGTTGGATCGCTTCGGGATCTTGAGCATGACGCTTCCCGTCGACGTTGGCGTTCTGACTTCCGCCCCTAGCGCGGCCTCCTTCACACTGACCGGTAGATCGAGAAGGATGTCGTCGCCTTCGCGCCTGAAATAGCGATGCGGCCGCACGATAATCTGCACCAGCGCATCGCCCGGCGGCCCTTCGCCCGCGCTGGGCGCGCCCTTGCCGCGCAGCCTTAAGATCTGCCCTTCCTCGACTCCGGCAGGAATGGTCACATTCAATATCCCGCCCTGCGGAAGGGTGATGGTCTTGCTCGAGCCATTCACCGCGTCGAGGAAATCGATCGGCAGCTCATAATGCAGGTCTGCGCCGGGCCGGCGCCGCGCCTGCTCGGCGCTACGCCTCAGCAGTTCCGCGAACAGATCGTCTCCCTGCGCAAAGTCCCCGTAAGCCCCATGGGCTTCGTAAGGGTGGCCGCCCTCGGCAGCATAATCGCGGTAATATCGTGCATTCGGCGGCGTCTTCTCGGCCCCTGAAGCGTCGATCTCGCCGGCGTCGAAACGCCGGCGCTTCTCATGGTCGGAAAGCAGATCGTTGGCGACGCTGACTTCCTTGAACCGCTCCTCCGCTTGCTTGTCGCCGGGATTGAGATCCGGGTGCAGCTTCTTGGCCAGCTTTCGGTAGGCGCTGCGGATCTCCTCGGCCGAAGCGGTCTTAGCGACGCCGAGGGTTTCGTAAGGGTCTTTCATGCGCGCATCCGTCGCGGGCGAGGCCCCTCAGCCTTAGCAGACATGCGGCCAGGTTCTCCAGCCGCGCCCAATGAGGGCTGCCTGTCGGGCTTGGCGCTCAAGGCCCGTTTCGGCTGCAAATCGCGCAAACGTGTTCGAAAAATGGTGTCGCGGCAATTAATTGACTTGTGGCCAAAGCGGAGCAAGGTCGCGACCAAAATAAGTCGAGCTCAGGGGCGACGATGTCGTCCATGTGAATTCGCGCACCCAGCGGAGGAAACCATGTCGGGCACGATCATCAACCTCATCATCCAGCTGATTGCTGGCGCAATCGGCGGTAACGCGATTGGCGCCGCGGCGAAGAACGTGAACCTGGGAACCGCCGGCAACACCATCGCTGGCGCTCTCGGCGGCGCGGCTGGCGGGTCGCTCCTGACTTCGCTCATCCCGGTGCTGCAGGGGGCCACAGGCGGCATGGATATCGGCGCGCTTGTTGGCCAACTGGTCGGCGGAGGCTTATCCGGCGCGATCGTCTCGGCGATCGTCGGCATGGTCATGAACAGCATGAAGAGCGCCTAAGCGCTTTCTCGCTGCTAGGGAAACACTACTGTATAGGCCGGGTTATTTAAGCTAGGATCGCTGACGGCCCGCGCGCCGCGCTTTTTCAAACATCCGACGCGCCACTCTCGTCAGGAGCACAACGCAGGGCACTGATCACTTTCGTCAAGAGCGCCGGAGAGAAGCTCTTCGGCGCCAGTGAGGCGAAGGCGGCGACGCGAAAATACGATGTCATCTTCCAGGCCGACCGGCCGATGCTGACCCACCCCGACAAGATCTATCCGGGCCGGGTCCTGCGCATCCCGCCGCTGAGCTGAAGTTTAGGCTTCTTCGATCCCGCTGAACCGATCGCGAGGCAAGCGCCCTCGCCGGCGAGGCTAATAGCGTCGCTTCCTTTGCGTCGACATAACCGACGCGGGCGCCGCCCAGCGACAAGCCTTACTTCGCGTCCAGCCCGTAGAGCGTGTGGAGCGTGCGCACCGCAAGCTCGGTATAGGCGTCGTCAATCAGCATCGAGAACTTGATTTCCGACGTGGTGATGGCGCGGATGTTGACGCCCTTCTCGGCCAGGGCCTTGAAGGCGCGCGCGGCGACGCCGGAATGCGAGCGCATGCCGACGCCGATCGCCGAGATCTTCACTACGTCCTCAGCGCCTTGCAACTTGGCGTAGCCAATCTTTGCTCGCCGCCCCTCGAGGAGGCTCATGGCGCGGGCAAATTCGGCGGCGGGGACGGTGAAGGTGATGTCGGTTGTCGTCGTGTCGTCGGAGACGACCTGGATGATCATGTCGACGTTGATATTGGCGTCGGCCAGCGGCACGAAGATGGCTGCGGCGACCCCGGGCTTGTCCGCGACATCACGCAAAGTGATTTGCGCCTCGTCGCGCGAGAAGGCGATGCCGGTGACGACCTCCTGCTCCATGATTTCCTCCTCGTCGCAGATGAGCGTGCCAAGCTGAGGGCGCCCCGGATCGTCGAAGGACGAGCGCACGTAGAGCCTGACCTTATTCACCATCGCCAATTCGACCGAGCGCACCTGCAGCACCTTGGCGCCGAGCGAGGCCATTTCCAGCATTTCCTCAAACGCCACTTTGGCAAGCCGGCGCGCCTTCGGCACGACGCGCGGGTCAGACGTGTAGACGCCGTCGACATCGGTATAGATGTCGCATCGGTCGGCCGAGATCGCCGCCGCCAGCGCAACTGCGGACGTGTCCGAGCCGCCCCGTCCCAGCGTCGTCACCCGATTGGTGGCCTTATGGACGCCCTGGAAACCGGCGACGACGGCGATCTCGCCCGCCGCAAACCCCTCGCCGAGCCGCGTCCCGTCGATGCCCGCGATGCGGGCCGAGCCATGCGCGTCGTCGGTGACGAGCGGAATTTGCCACCCCTGCCACGAGCGCGCCTTGAGCCCCATGTCCTTGAGCACCAGCGCCAGCAGTCCGGCCGTCACGAGTTCGCCCGAGGCGACGACGGAATCATATTCGGGGTTGTCGAAGTTGGAGCCCGCTTCCTTGCACCAGGCGACCAGCTCGTTGGTCTTGCCCGCCATCGCCGAGACGACGACTGCGACCTCCGCGCCGCCATCGATCTCCCGTTTCACATGCGCGGCGACGTTGCGGATGCGTGGAATGTCAGCGACCGACGTGCCGCCGAATTTCATCACCAGACGCGACATGGATCCTTGAAACCTTGGGGGAAATACGCGCAGGCTCGCGCGATGCGTGGGGGCGGCCTATAAAGGCGCGCGCCGGGTGGGTCAACGCTCAGGGCGCCCAGCGCGAGGCGCGGGAAAGGGTCGCGATGTCAGTCAGGCCGTCGCCGAGCATCATGTCCGATGAGGTCGCGCGCTTCGACGCGCTGGGCGACGCGTGGTGGGACCCGGAAGGCCCAATGGCGCCGCTTCATCGGGTGAACCCGATCCGGATCGGCTGGGCGCGCGACCTGATCGTGCGGCATTTCAAGCTTGAGACGGGGGTCGGCGCGCCGCTCGCTGGCATCGACCTCCTCGACGTCGGCTGTGGCGCCGGATTGTTCGCCGAACCCCTGGCGCGGCTTGGGGCCAATGTCATCGGCGTCGATCCGGCGCCCGCCGCGATCGAGGCCGCCCGCAATCACGCCGAGGAGACGGGCGCGAGGCTCGCGTATCGCGTCGCGGCTGTCGAGGAAATGACGGAGGAGCCGCGGCTTTTCGATGTCGTGAGCGCCATGGAGGTGATCGAGCACGCGGCCAATCCGAGACGCTTCATCGCCACCGCCGCTTCGCTGGTCAAACCCGGCGGCCTTTTGCTCGTCTCGACCCTCAACCGCACCTTGAGGAGCTTCGCGCTCGCCATCGTCGGCGCCGAATATGTCTTGCGCTGGCTCGAGCCTGGAACGCACCGCTGGGAGCAATTCGTGACGCCGCTCGAACTCACCGGCTTCGCCCGCGCCGCAGGCCTAAGGCGCCGAAGCCTGCGCGGCATGGTCTACGATCCGTTCAGGCGCGACTGGCGCCTGTCGTCCGATACGGCCGTGAACTATTTGTTCGCGGCGACGAAGCCGGACGTTTAGATTCTCAAAGCTCGCGCGCAAAGTGAACACTTACAAAAGGCGTGCATCAAGGGCGGTAGCGCAGCGCCTCCACCAGAAGCGTGAAGGCGGGCGATTGATGGCGCCGGCTCGGGTAATAGAGGTGATAGCCGGGGAAAGGCGGGCACCAGGATTCGAGCACCCGCATGAGGCGTCTGGCTTCGATGTCCGCGTGCACGTAGTCCTCGGGTAGATAGGCGATGCCCAGACCGTCGAGAGCCGCCTGCAGCGCAAGCGCGATCTCGTTGACGATCAGCTGCCCTTCGAGCCGCACGTTGAGCGCCCGCCCTGACTTTTCGAATTCCCAAGCATAGAGGCCGCCGCGGGTGGGAAAGCGCAGGTTGACGCAATTGTGCTGGGCGAGATCTTGCGGCGACCGAGGCGGTTTGCGAGCGGAGAAATAGGCGGGCGAGCCGACGGCGGCCATGCGCATGTCCGGACCGATCCGCACTGCCACCATGTCCTGAGCAATGGTCTCGCCGAGCCGCACCCCAGCATCGAAACGCTCCTCGACGATGTCGATGAATCCCGAGTGCACGCTGATTTCGACTTGGATGTCAGGGTAAACGGGCAACAGCTTGGTGACCGCTGGCCAGACGATGGCCTGAGCCGCGTGGATGCCCGTGGTAATGCGGATGGCGCCTGCGGGCTTATCGCGCAGCTCGCTGAGCGCGGCGAGTTCCGCTTCGATCCCATCGAAATGCGGACCAATGGCGCCGAGCAAATGCTCTCCCGCTTCCGAAGGAACAACGCTTCGGGTCGTCCGCGTTAGCAGACGAAGTCCGAGCCGTTCTTCCAGCGCGCGGATCGTGTGGCTAAGCGCAGACGGCGAAACGCCGATCTGCGCCGCGGCTCGGGTGAAGCTTCGCGCCTGAGCCACGGCTCGGAAGGCGAGCAGGGCGTTAATGGTCTGGCGGGCCATTGTTGAACAAAATTCACAGGTTCATGCGGATTGGAGACCCTAATCACAAAGGCCCGCGACGCTAGATGGTGGTCTCCACGAAAGGGAACAAAGCCATGGCGAACGGGAAGACCCCGGTGCGCGCTCCCTGGGGCGACATCGCCCCGCATCTCACAGAGATCAGCAACAATGTCCTATTCGACGACGTTTGGCGCCGGCCCGGGCTCAGTCCCCGCGATCGCAGCCTCATCACCGTCGCCAGTCTGATTGCTCTCTATCGGAGCAATGAGCTCAAGTTCCATCTTGGGAAGGCGCTCGAGAACGGTGTGACACGGGACGAGATCATCGAGATCATCGCCCACCTCGCCTTCTATTCGGGCTGGCCGACGGCGAGCACGGCGCTTGGGATCGCACGTGAGGTCTTTGCGGCCCCGCCCCAAGAACCCACACAATTGAAAGGAACATCGCATGCAAACACGTGAACTCGGCCGCAGCGGCCTGAAAGTTTCCGCCATTGGTCTGGGCTGCATGGGGATCAGCTTCAGCTACACCACGGCGCTCTCCAAGGAGGAGGGCGTGGCCTTGATCCGCGCTGCGGTGGATCGCGGCGTGACCTTTTTCGATACAGCCGAAGTTTACGGCCCCTTCACCAACGAAGACGTCGTCGGTGAAGCGTTGCGGCCGTTCCGGGACAAGGTCGTCATCGCGACCAAGTTCGGCTTCGACATCGACTTCGAGACCCATGAGAACCGAGGCGTCAATAGCCGCCCCGAGCGCATCCGGAAGGCCGTCGAAGGATCGCTCAAGCGACTGGGCATCGAAGCAATCGACCTCCTTTACCAGCATCGCGTCGATCCGAACGTCCCAATCGAGGACGTCGCTGGTACCGTGAAGGATCTAATCGCGCAAGGCAAGGTGAAGCACTTCGGCATGTCGGAGCCCGGCGTCCAGACGCTCCGCCGCGCCCATGCGGTGCTGCCGGTGACGGGGCTCCAGAATGGATATTCGCTGTGGTGGCGCGCGCCCGAGACCAACGGCATTCTTCAGGCCTGCGACGAACTCGGCATCGGCTTTGTGCCGTACAGCCCCCTCGGCAAGGGTTTCCTCACCGGCGCAATCAGCAAAGTCACTGATTTGGGTGAGCGCGATTTCCGCAAAAACGTTCCGCGCTTCCAACCGGAGGCGATGGAGAAGAACCAGGCTTTTGTCGATCTCTTGAAGGGGGTCGGCGACGAGAAGCGCAAGACTCCGGCTCAGATTGCGCTTGCGTGGCTTCTCGCCCAGCGGCCGTCGATCGTTCCGATTCCGGGGACGACTAAGCTCCACCGGCTCGAGGAGAATATAGGCGCCGCAGAGATTGAGCTGACGAAAGCCGACCTCAACGCCATCGAGGACGCAGCCTCCAGGATCCAGGTCGAGGGCGACCGCTACGCGCCGCAGCACATGGCGATGGTCGGAGGCTGCGCCGATGCGCGCTGGCGCATGAGTGGGGTCGGTCACGCCATGCGCGCGGCAGTCGGCGAGGCTACACGCCGCGTGAACGTCGATCTACCGCGCAGTGGACGAGGAGCTTGGCGAGCGTTGGCTCGAGGGCGCGCCGATTGATCGATGCCGAGGTCGCGAGACGCCGATGTCCCGAATACTCCAAGACGAACTCGTCGAGCAGGGCTCTCGCGCACAACGCTCAGTCGCCCCTATTTGCGGCGATAGCGCCTCGGCGAGGACAAGCTGTTGGTCTGCCTTGGTTTCAAGACCGGCCGTGTTGTCGAGTTTTGACCTAGACCGACTTAGGGCCTCTGGGAAAAAGTCGCGACGACAATTAGATTGCAGAAAATCAGAATATAAGTTAACTTTGCTCTATGAACACTTCTGCGCTTCCGCATAGCCTCGCCGGCCCATCCTCCCAGCGTTTCGAACGTCACGGGGAAAAAGCGGCACGAAAAATTTTTCAGCGACAATCCCGTGTAACCCATTGACAAGTCTCGATTCGGACGAGAGAATCTAAGGAAATCCACGGCATTAGGTAGCAAGCTCACCCGCTGAAAAAACAAAAATATCTGGACATTGTTCCGGTTTGGCCGGAATATGGGACGATGGCAAGTTCGTCGTCGAACTCGCACGCCGCTGCCGCGATCCGTGACCGTCTCGCCGAAGTTTCGGGCGAATTAATAGCCGTCGAGAAGCGATGGCGTAGCCTCCGGGAAGCCCATGCCGCGCTGAGCCAAACGCTGCGAATGTTCGATCCCGATGCGGATCGCCGTCCAGTCAAGCCAAAGCGGCCCTACAAGCGCGTCTTGCCGAACGGCGGCGGAAAGCTGAGCCGTTTGGTTATCGACGCTCTACGGGTTTTCGAACGCCCTATGGCGGTGCCAGAGTTGGTCGTTGCGCTCGGCGAGCACACAAGTGCAATTCCTGACGCCGAGCGGCGCGTCCTGGCGACACTCAACTATCTGGCGCGGTCGCGGAGAACGGTCGCCAAGAAAGGCAAAGGGCAAGCTGCGAAATTCGGTGTGTGATCGCGCTTTCTACCTGCGCGCCATAAATGCTCATTGAAGAAGCAGTCGATGTCGGACTACAAAGAACCCTTAAGCCCGCTCTAGAACGGCGGCTAAAGGGGATCTCCGTGTTTGCAGAGCCACTGCCCCCCGCCTGTCCGCCCTTCGATGCCTCAGTAGATGGCTTGAAGGATGTATTTCGCCTGGTTCCTGGTGACTTAGGGATCGAGCCGGCTTAGCGTCCCTCTCGGCAGCGGGGCAGGTCCGTTTGGAATTTCTTGGCCCGTGGCTGTTTCGCTTTGAAAACCCCTGATTCAGGGGGTTGGATCTAGGCGCCTCAATCCGCGCGTCACTTCCCGGGGCATTCCTTCTGCAGCCGGTCCATCGCCTGCGAGAACCCGCCAAGCGCATAAGTGTCGATTGACTGGTGACCTCTGAGCGATGCCGCCTTGACCACCAACTTCACGCCTTTGCGCATTTCGGCGATCAGCGCGCTCTCTTTCGCCGCGTTCTTGACCCAGAGGTTTCCGCCCTTGGGAAGCATCTCGAACGACGCCTGATCGACCAGGGCGACCGGGGCGGCGGCGGCGGACGTCTTCGATTTGGCGTCCGACTTCGTTGGCTTCTCGCTCGGCTTGGCGTCGGTCTTTGCTTCGGCCGTGTCTCCCCCCGAGACGTCGAAGCCCATGATGAAGGACACTTCGTTGCGCACCCCTTCCGATGGACGGTCGGAGATGAACGCATAGCCCGGATCGCGGGTCAGACTCGCGGGTTCGCGCGATTTCGGCTGAGCGAGCGTATAGCAGATGCGCCCCTTGCCGACTTGGCCGACAAAGACATTCCAATCGCCGAAGGTCGCGACCAGCGATGGCTTGGACGCCTCCTCCTTGGCGCCCGATTTGGGCGCGGGCTTGGCGGCCTTGCTCGCGGCGACAGCGGGCGCGAGGAGTGCGCTCGCAACGCAAAGCGCCGCGGCGGCAAATCCAATGGCGCGGAGGAAAGAAATGGCGATACGCGTCATCACAACAATCCTTTGAACCGGGCCTGACGTTATGGCCAGACCCGGGCGGCGGGCCTCCCTGCCGTCCGATCCGGGCAAAATTCCGGCCTTCCGCCTTGCCGGCCGACGCAGGGGCTGCAATCCTGCATTTGGTTACTGAAAAATGAGTAAAATTAGGAGCCCCGTGATGAAAGCGCTGATCTGTCCGTCGCTTGGCCCCGCCGAAAACTTAGTAGTGACGGAGGTCGAGGCGCCCACGGCCGGCGACGGCGAGGCCCTGGTCAAGATCGCCTATGCGGGGCTCAACTTCTTCGACACGTTGATTATCGAGGGCAAATACCAGGTGAGGCCCAAGCCGCCATTTTCGCCGGGCGGCGAGTTCTCCGGTCATGTGGTCGGCCTGGGACGGGGAGCGCGAGGCTTTGAGGTTGGCGACCGGGTCATGGGCGTCTGCTCTTACGGGGCCGCGGCAGAAGAGATCGCGATCCCCACGACCCGACTGGCGAAGATCCCCGACGGTCTCGCCCTCGACAAGGCCGCAGGCCTTTCGGTCGCGTACGGCACGTCGCTGCACGCGCTCAAACAGCGCGCTGAGATGAAGGCCGGCGAGACCCTTTTCGTCCTTGGGGCTTCAGGGGGCGTCGGGCTCGCGGCGGTCGAAATCGGCAAGGCGATGGGCGCTCGCGTGATCGCAGGCGCGTCCTCAGAGGAAAAGCTCGCCTTCGCCCGCCGCTATGGCGCAGCCGAGACGATCAACACTGCAAGCGAAGACATGCGCGCCCGCCTCAAGGAGCTCGCGCCCAAAGGCGTCGACGTCGTTTACGATCCGGTCGGGGGCGCTCTCACCGAAGCGGCCCTACGTTCGCTCGCCTGGAAAGGGCGGCTTCTCGTGATTGGCTTCGCGTCGGGCGAGATTCCACGCCCACCGCTCAATATTCCGCTGTTGAAGGGCTGCGACATCCGCGGCGTCTATTGGGGCGAATTCACCGCGCGCGAACCGGAAGCGAATCGCGAGAACATGGGTCAATTGATGGACTGGGCGAAATCCAGGGTCTTGAGCGTTCATGTCCACGCCACATATCCGCTGGAGGATTACCGGAAAGCGTTCGAGGCGATCGCCAAGCGCCAGACGCTCGGCAAAACCTTGCTCAGCCTCGGCGCGGTCGCGAATTGAAAAATATGGTGCAAGGCACAATATGAAAGCGGGATGAAGCGCCGAGGACGAACTCGGCGAGGTTGATTATGAACCAAGGAATTTCATCCCCCGTAGAAATTCGGCGGCTTTGGCTAGCGGACAAGGAAGCGTTCCGCGATCATCTGGTCAGCCTTGACCCGCGCAGCCGGCATTTGCGCTTCGGCGGCGGCATGTCGGATGACTTTCTTGTCCGCTATGCGGAAAACTGCTTCGGTAAGGGAGACCTTCTTTACGGCGCGTTTGTCGACGGCAAAATGGTGGGCGCTGCGGAACTCCGCTCCAATCAAGCGATCTGGAGCGAGCAGGCGCCGTTCGGACGCCACATCCAAGCCGAGGCGGCGTTCTCTGTCGACCAGCTCTATCGGCGCCGCGGCATCGGCGAGAAGCTGTTCAAGCGCATCCTGCGCGCCGCCACTAACCATGGCGTCGAGACGATCGAGATCGTCTGCCTGCCCGACAACGTCGGCATGCAGAACCTGGCGAAGAAATTTAAGGCGCATTTCACTTTCGAGGAGAATTCGCTGACCGGCCGCCTGACCGCGCGGCGACCGACCGCGCTCTCGCTGATCCGCGAAGCGTCGAGCGACGCGCTCGACTTCAGCGCCGCCCTGTTCGACGCCCATTGGCGGGCGGTGGCGGAGGCGCGGGAGAAAGGCGCGTAAGGCCTGACGCGCGGCGAGACCCCCTTCGCGCGCGGGTTCACACCGACATCGTCATCGACGTCATACCCGGCCGCGGCGGCATGTTCTCCCTCGACAATGGGTGCGAGAAACGCTTCCTCGTCCGTTCCGAAATGTGCGAGATTCCGGCGCCGGCCAAAGCCTGAAAGGGCGCACCTGAGTCTCCTACTACGTTCCTATGGAATCGTCATTGTGAGGAGCGCAGCGACGAAGCAATCCAGAGAACGACGATCCCTGGATTGCTTCGCTTTGCTCGCAATGACGATCGTGGTTCGACCCAAGTCCAATTTGCTCTAATGGCCGGGGAAAGTAACCAGACTGCGCACCGGAACGTTTAAAGCCTCGAGCTTGGCCGCGCCGCCCAGGTCAGGCAGGTCGATGACGAAACAGGCGGCGACCACCTCGGCGCCCATCTGCCGGAGAAGCTTGACGGCGCCTTCCGCCGTTCCCCCGGTCGCAATCAGATCGTCGACCAGGATCACGCGCTCCCCTTTCGTCACCGCGTCCTCGTGCATCTCCATGTGGTCGAGTCCGTATTCGAGCGAATAGGGGATCGAGACGGTGGCGTGCGGCAGCTTGCCCTTCTTCCGTATCGGCACGAAGCCCGCGGACAATTGATGGGCGACCGCGCCGCCCAGAATGAACCCGCGCGCCTCGACGCCCGCGACCTTGTCGATCTTGCGTCCCGCCCAGGGCTGCACGAGCTCGTCGACCGCGCGGCGAAAGGCCTTCGCGTCGCCCAAGAGCGTCGTGATGTCGCGAAACAGGATGCCCTTTTTCGGGTAGTCCGGGATCGTGCGGATGGTGTCGGCGAGAAGCATGGGTCCCAAGCTCGATTCGGGGCGAAGCCTTCATCCATCCATATCGCATTCGCGATCGAAAGCCATCGGCGACGGGGGTGCGGGCTCCCGGCAAACGGCCGTCGGCCCGGCGCGATGCGGACAGCGATCCGCGCGCGGGCGCAATTCCTGGCCCCCCAACGACCCAAGTCCGGGCAAGTAAGCGCAAATAGCCGCAACTAAGCGCAACTAAACGAAAATAAAAATGCTTTCTTTTACTTACGTTTATTTTTTCGGATTCAAACTTTTCAATGGGTTACGAGGGATTTAAACTAAAAAAGTCGGGGCTCGCCGCCGTCTCCGCGTGGAACGCCTCAAGCGGGTCGGCCTCGGTCAGCGCCTCCATTCCGCTCGCCACGTCCGCTCCCTCCCTCTCGCCGGGCTCATCGGCGGGAATCTGGCCGGTCTTCTTCAGGTGCTCCTGCACCGCGGCTTCGAAGTCCTTGTTGATGCCGAGGTTCTCGGCGAGACGGTTGATCTTGTCCATGAGCTTCTTGCGCGCTTCGTCGTCATAGACCTGGTTGGCGCTGGCGGCCGTCTGGTAGCGATCGAGCCGGTCAAGCACTTTGAGATAGGGCGTGATGGCGGTCACGTCGCCGGCGGCGACCGCTTCGGCCGCAAGCTGCATTACGGAGGCGAGACGCTCGAGTTGCAGCTTCGCGTGTTCGGCGCCGCTGTCGACCGAGCGTTGCTGCAGCTCCGCGGCGACAATCTGCCGGATCCGCGTGATCGTCACGCCTTCCTGGTTGGCGATTTCCTCATAAGTGAAGCCCTCGCGCAGCCGGGCGAAAATCCGCCGCCGCCGGAACATCATGCCGTGCGCGCCCAACCGCCGGCGCCGTGTTGGCGCTATTCCCTCAACCATGCCGCCTCTTTGCGCCGCCGGCCGGCGGCTCTGTCATCGGAAGCAGAGAGAATACTGCAGATTTAGAGAACCATCAAGAAAATGTTTGAAAAACTAGAAATAGCGAAATGCCGGCTTTCGTGGCGGCTGTGGCCGGTCGCAGGATTGCAAGCTTTACGAAGACGACGCCGCCTGAACGACGAGCAGCAGGAAGATAATCAAAACCCGCCAATCGACCGATCGGATTGTGGCCGAGGTAGCGCTTGGGACGGCCGGCGACGAATGCCGAGGCATAGGCGTCCAGCGCCGCCAGGTAGCCCGGTCCGCCGGGAAGAATGGCCTTCCAGCGTGCATATTTGTTGCCGAGAAACGCCCAGACGAATCGCCATAGCAGATTGAGGGTCATCGCGTAGCCGAACCAGACATGGATCGCCTTGATCGTCACCCGTCCCGCAGGCGAGACGCCGAGGCTGCCGGCAAACAGGATGAGAATCCCAACCAGAATCACCCAGCACCGTGAGAGCATTGATCCAGTGGAACCACCGGGTCGGCGCGTCCCACACACGATAAGAAACGAGTTGGTCGCTGGACATCGCTCTGTCCTACTCCTGCAGACGATCCTCACGCAGCATATCGTTCGGGGGCCAATCGCCGCTTTCTTCCGATTGCTATGAATTGCGGGTCAGCCCGCGCCGCCCCTCGGAAGAATCTTCCGCACGCTTCTTGCCGCTCAGCATCCCGACGAGGAGATTTTCATGATGGGCGAAGCTGGCGACCCCAACCCCCAGGACATGCAATATCACGAGGGCCAAGGTAATGTTGGCGAGCGCGCCGTGCAATTCTCCGATGGCGGTTCTTCCGCGCTCAGAGCCTTCTGTTTCAGCAGCGTCGCGTCCCGCTTCGTTTTCCGCAGCGGTGGCCATATTCAGAACAGTGGCGCCTTGGGCCGCGAGCGGCCCCTTGCCGCCCTCGCCATAGGCGATGACGCCGGTGACGACGGTCCCGGCGAGGCAGGCCAGCAATGCGATGACCATGGCGCCTCCGGCGGGACTGTGTCCGACATAGCGGCGCGCGCGGCCGGATATCAGGTCAACGAGATATCGCAGGGCGGCGATGGGCCCGCAGATGAAATCGCTGAAGCGCGCGTATCTCGGCCCCACAAATCCCCAGACCACGCGCAGAATCACGATCGCTCCAACGATATAGCCGCCCCAAACATGAAGGGCGTCCGGCGAACCCCTCTCTTCCTCGGCGGTTAGGTAGGCGACCGCGAAGGCGACAACGAGCGCCCAGTGTCCGAAGCGCACGATCGGATCCCAGACCGCGATGCGCGTCGCTTGAATCGACGATGGGGACATTGCATCCATGGTTCCCTCCAATTCTGGCTGGATGAAATCACGCGTAATAAGAAAGATCTGCCCACTGCATTGATCTGCGTCAAAGCGCATGCCCCGGTCGACTATTGAACCTCTCGAGCTCGCGCGACCGGGGCGATCGATGATGGACGACTCGACCAAATCACCCGCCCGTATCGCAGGTCTCAGTGAAGCGGAAGCTCAAGCTCGACTGAAGGCCGAGGGGTTTTGAGACGGCGGTTCGTGACGCCGACAAAATGCACATAGATCAGATGAAGTCCATGATGGACCGTATGCAGAAGATGCGGAGCGCGATGCAGCAGCAGCAAGGCAAACGCCGCTACACGGCCTGGCGACGTAGCCGATTTGCGGGGCGCCGATGAGCCTCGCCCTCGACAGACTTCTCCCCCGCGCTCTGATCGCTATCGCGCTCGCGGCGCTGTCGGCAGGCGGCGTCGCGTGGGCATCCGGCAACCCGGCGATCGCACATTGGGTCTGGGCGGCGGGCGCGGTCCCAGTGATCGTCGGACTTGTCGCCTCGATCGTCCGTGACTTCCTCGCGGGCCGGCTCGGAGTGGACGCAGTCGCGCTCCTCTCCATGATCGGGGCGCTTGCACTCAGCGAGAACCTCGCCGCAATCGTCGTCGCAGTCATGTATGCTGGAGGGAACGCGCTCGAGGAATTCGCGGTCTCCCGCGCGGAGCGCGACCTCAAATCACTGATCGACCGCGCGCCTCGCATCGCGCATCGCGAGACCGCTGGCCAGGTGGGCGACATTCCGGTTGCGGACGTCGCGATCGGCGACCGGCTTCTCGTGCGCGCCGGCGAGGTCGTGCCGGTCGATGGGATCCTCGCGGACTCGGACGCGGTGCTCGACGAGTCGGCCCTCACCGGCGAGCCGATCCCGGTCACGCGGCGCCAGAGCGAGGCGGTGCGCAGCGGCGCTGTCAACGCAGGACAGACGTTTTCGCTTCAGGCGACGACAACAGAAGGCGAAAGCACCTACGCCGGCATCGTGCGGATGGCGACGGCAGCGCAGACCGCCAAGGCGCCGACCATCCGGATGGCGGACAGGTTCGCACTTCTGCTTCTGCCCGTCTCGCTCGCTCTCGCGGGAATCGCATGGGACTCTTCCGGCGATCCGGTTCGCGGGCTTGCCGTCCTCGTGACAGCGACGCCATGCCCGCTGATCCTCGCCGCTCCGGTCGCCTATATTGCAGGCGTCGCGCGCGCGGCGCGCCGTGGCATCCTGATGAAGGGCGGGTTCGCGCTCGAGGCGCTGGCGCGGACGCGTACCGTCATCTTCGACAAGACCGGCACGCTGACGGTTGGCGGGGCGCGCATCCTGCGGATCGAGACCGCGCCCGGCTGGAGCATTGACGAGACGCTTCGCCTCGTCGGCTCCCTCGAGCAAGCGTCGCAGCACCCCGTCGCAGCGGCTATCGTCGCCGCAGCGCACGAACGCGGCCTTGGGCTCGATACTCCGACTGACGTCCGGGAGGCGATGGGGTCGGGATTGGAGGGCGAGGTCTCAGGGCGTCGCGTTCGCGCCGGCGCGCATGGCTATGTGTTCGGGTCCTCGCCGGCGAATCCCTCGGCGCGGCGCATCCTTCGCCAGGCCTCGTTTCGGTCGGCTCTCGCCGTTTTCGTCGTCGCGGACGGGGCGCCGGCGGGCGCGATCCTGCTTGCCGATCAGTTGCGCCGAGAGGCGCCGCGCGCCATCCAGGGCCTGCGGGCCTCTGGCGTCTCGCGAATCGTTATGCTTACGGGCGACCGAGCGGAGACTGCGGAGGCGATCGGAGCCGCGCTCGATATCGATTCCGTCCTTTCGGATCGCGACCCGGCCGACAAGGTCGCGGCTGTCGCGGTCGAGCAAGAACTCCAGCCAACTCTCATGGTCGGCGATGGCGTCAACGACGCCCCCGCCCTCGCCGCGGCGAATGTCGGTGTAGCGATGGGCGCGCGGGGCGCGAGCGCATCGTCTGAAGCCGCCGACGTCGTCATCCTGGTCGACGCGGTAGATCGCGTATCCGATGCCGTCGGGATTGCTCGCCGCACCTACGCCATCGCGTTCCAGAGCATGGCTGGCGGCATGGCCCTCTCGTTCCTAGCCATGATCGCCGCCGCCTTTGGTTGGCTTACGCCCATCGCCGGCGCGCTGACGCAGGAGGCCATCGACGTCGCCGTCATTCTCAATGCCCTGCGCGCGCTGGGCTCAGGGCGCAACTGGAGGCGCGCAAGCCTGTCGGCGAGCGACGCGAATGCGTTACGCGAGGAGCATATGAAGCTCGAAGCGGGCCTCGATCGGCTGCGCGACATCGTTGGCGCTCTCGACTCGGCCGAACCGCGTGAGGGCGTGGAACTGATCCGCGAAGCAAACGGCATCGTCGCGAAAGACCTCGTCTCGCATGAGCGGGCCGACGAGACGAAGGTCTACCCTAGGTTGCGCCGATCGCTCGCGAGCGGCTATGGCCTTGCGGCGATGAGCCGGGTCCATCGCGAACTCCTGCATCTCGCGCATCTGCTCTCACGCATGTCCGAAGGTCTCTCCGAAGGAGACATTGACGCAATTGCGATCCGCGATGGACAGCGGACTATCGAATCCATCGAGACGATCGCACGCATTCACAATGCGCAGGAAGAAGACATCTACGAGCACGCAGCCGCGGGTTAGAGCAGGTGCGCCGCACCAAGCGCGTAAGGTCCATGCCTGGCCGTCCGACCCTTCGCAAGACGCCGGCATGGTTCGCCTGAGCCCCTTCTCACGTTCGGGCCTGTGGAACCGCTGGCGGGTGTCCCCGGGGCGAAGATTCAACGAATCACGACGCTTCGCTGACAGAAATCTAGGAGCGATATTTGTTCGCCGTCGACGGCATGCAGGGCTATGTGAACCTGAAGGGCGACGGCGAATTCGACGCCCACGACCGCGCGTCCGGCTAGAACGCGTGGTTGACGTTCTCGATCTCGCCATGGCGCCTTACGCCGCCAAGAATTGAGGCGAGCTTGATGGGCCCCTGAGCGCAATCCGCGTATGTCCGCGTCACGTCGACTCCCGCCGTCCAGTGCGCGCTAAAGAGCGGCCATCGGCTCGACGGTGTGGCGAACGGGTCAAATCAACCCTTAGCCACCTGGCCGCGCCGCTTTAAGCCTGCCAGCGTAGCATGTGGCCGAGTTCGCCGCCGTAGTCGACTATCGCCGCGAGCCGCTCGAGCCGCTGGGGGAGGGCAATCTCCTGATTTGCGGGCCGGATAATATGGCCTGTTTCTTTCACTCCGAGCCGATCAAGATAAACGCATTATATTGGTATGATATCCTCATCGAGCGGACCGAGCCGAAAGTGAACGTCGAATTCCTCGGCGTGGGCATGCGCGGGACGGCAAGCTGAGGCTGCGCGGTCAATACATGCGGTCAATATATATCGCGCCAAGAAATTGGAACTTTCGCGCCGACGTTACAGATCGAGCACAATGTCGGCGCGCGGCCGGCTGCAGCAAATCAGGAGATTGCCGTTCTCAGGCGGCGAGAGCGGGTCCGGGAGATAGTCGACCGCGCCGGCGATGAGCCCGGTCTCGCAATTGTGGCAGACGCCGGTGCGACACGCCCAGCGCACCGGCACATCGCAGGCCTCGGCCAGTTCGAGCAGGCTCTGAAACGCCGAATCCCAGCGCAGGGCCAAATTGCTTCTGGCGAAAGACACCATCGGCCCTGTCCCAGCGGGCCGGTCTGGCGGATGCGGCGGCCGCGGCGGAGCGGCGGCGACGCCGGGGGTCAGCGCGGCGCCTGCGCCGAAATTCTCGCTATGCAGCCGCTCGGCGGAAACGCCCCAGCTGGTGAGATCGGCTGTCAGGCCGCTCATGAATGCGGCGGGTCCACATAGATAAAAATCCGCCTCTCGAGGCGCGCCGAGCTCCATGAGGGCCTGCACGTCCAAGCGCCCAAGGCCATCGAAATCGACCGCCGGCCGGTCTCCCGGGGCGGGCGCGCTGTAACGGATGTGGCTGTGACCTCCGGGCAACGATTTGAGAAGCGCCCGCGCTTCCGCGGCAAACGCGTGTTCCGCGCCGTTGCGGGCGCCATGAACCCACCAGACGGGTCTGCGCGAGCGGCCGGCGGCCAGCGCGTGCAGCATGGCGAGGACCGGAGTGGCGCCAATGCCGGCGCTCAACAGGACCACAGGTCCATCGCCCTGTTTCAGCGTAAAACTGCCGCGCGGCGCGCTGGCGTCAATAATGTCGCCGACCTTGAGCTCAGTCTCGACATATGCCCCGGCCGCGCCGTTCGGCTCCCGCTTGATGCCGAGCCGCCAGCGCTCGGCGCTCGGTTCGCTGGACAGCGAGTAGCTGCGCAGCAGAGCGGGCGCCTCGGGCGCAGGCTTCAGTCGCAGCACGATAAACTGCCCGGGCGTCGCCGCAGCGAGCGGATGGCCATCGCTCGGTTCGAGCACGAGCGAGGTCACATTGCTGCTTTCGGGCCGCTTGTCCGCGACCCGCAGCGGCCGGAACCCGGCCCATGCCGGCGGCGGCCCAGACGGGGGCGCCAACCCGGGATTGCCGGCCGTCGAGCCGCCCTGGCGTGCGTGCTCGAGCAAGGTTTCGAGCGAGGAGCGCCAGCCGGCGCTCAAGGCCGGGATGCGCAAAGCCCGTTCCAGCCCGTTCTTGTCGCGCCCGGGCAAATACAGCAGCGCGTCGATCTCGGCGACGGTCATGCGCTCAGGCCCGGCCAAGACCTTCACGATCTCATCGCCGGCTTCGACCTCGCCCTCCTCAAGGACGCGAAAATAGAAGCCCGGCCGGTGATGCGCCACGACGAGCGCGGCCATTTGCGGCTCGTTCATCCGGATGCCGAGCCGGTAGCAGGTGACGCGCGGCTGCGTCAGCTCGAACAGCGCGCTTCCAATCCGATAACGGTCGCCGATGCAAACCTCTGTGTCGGGCAAGCCGTCGACCGTGAAATTCTCGCCGAACTGGCCGTAAACAAAGTCATTGCGGCCAAGCTGAGCTTGCCAATAGCGGTACGAATCGATCTGATAGACAAAGACTGCGCGATGCTCGCCGCCGTGGCCTTCGAGATCGCCTTGGCCATCCCCGTCGATGTTGAGCCGCCGCACCCTTCGACGGCCTGGCGTCGGCGTTTTCCAAACTCCGGTATGGACCGTCTTGCCCTGCCATGGGATGTCGCGCGGAAGGCCAACATTAACCGAAAGCAAGCGCGCCATTTTTGCCTCGTCGCCGCCCCCCGTTTCTAGCGCGCCAGCGTCCACTGGCCGAGGAATTAGGCTGAGCCCTCACCGATTTGCGCCCGGCGCCACCCTCGACCCGCCTCCCGCCAAGGAGCCCTGCGGCCGCGCCGCGAGAAGCACGAGGAAAAAATAGATCGGCGCGCCGATCCCAGCCAGCGCCAGAAACCAGCTCGATCGGCCAAAAAGCGCAAGCAGGATCACGAGATAGATGAAATCGCGGCGCGAGGCTGAGTCGAGGAGCCGCGTCAGAGGCCGCTCGGGCGCATCCGACACCGAGGTGAACAAAGTGTCGCCGCCGTCCTTGCCGCGCATCAGCCGCCAATACACGAATCCGGCAGACCCCAACGTGCCGAGGACGGCCGCGGCGCCGAGCGCAAGCGGCCAGGGGGAGCCCGCGGCCAAGCTCCAGCCGACGCCCATACAGCCGAAAACGACGGTGTGAACGACATTGTCGCCCCAGAAATCGAGAACGCCGCCCCATCGCGATTGCTGAAATTTGAGCCGAGCCAGCTCGCCGTCGCAGCCGTCGAGGATCGAATGAGCGAGAAACAGAAGCGCCCCGATCGTTTGCATCAATGGGCGCGAGGACAGGAAGAACGGACCGCCGCAGATGCCGACCACGATCGAGACCAGGCTCATTTGATTGGGCGTGATCGCGGTTCCCGCCAGGCGGCGCGAGATCTGCAAGGAAATCGGCCGCTCGACATGGCGGGCCATGAACCCATCAGTGTCCTTGACCAGCGCCCCCATGAGCCGCCGCTCCGCAACGCGGACGTCCGCGGGCGTTTCAACGAGCATCGGATCGATATCAGCCGAAATGGGCGTCGGCGGGCCAAGCCGGCGCGCGAGCCGGGCCTCGACGTCAGCGACGCTTCGCGCGCCGCCGTCCCGATCCAGCTCGTCCAGCACATCCGACGCCGAAGGGCCTGCGAGCATAACGATCCGGTTCGGGATTCGCCCCCAGGCGGCCGGCTCGATCCGCGTCGAAGCCAGCCGTTCGAGCCAATCGGTTTCGGCGACGATGGCGGCGGGCGCGATGACCACCGGCGCCGCATGAGAAGTGGGAAAGTTGGCGGCGAGGCTGCGCCAATCGGCCAGGGCGGCGACCCCGGGCGCTCCCGGGGCTTTTTCGCCGAGGAGAAAGACCTGCCCATAGCCGGCGCGCCGCGCCGCCAGCGCCGCGCGCTCGATGAGGCTCAGGCCCAGAATGACCGGATCGCCATCCGGCCCGCTGGGCATGTCCGCCGTCCCCGGTGAGGCCGCGGAAGGGGCAAGAAGGATCAAAACCGACGTCAGGCATGTGCTTAGGAAGTCCTCTGGGCGACGCCTGGCACTCCACCTCGGCGACGATTGCTGATAGACGATCCCGCGCGGCGATCGTAGTCCCGCGCAGTCTTCGGCGCGAACCGCGCCCGGACGGGGGACCCCAGCCATTTCAGCCTCGCTCATCGTCGCCGCGTTTCTTGGCTTTCTGCTCGTTGTCTTTCTGATCATCCACAGCGGCGCGGCCGAGGTGGCTTCCGCCATGCTGGCGCTTGGCTGGTGGCTCGTGCCGATCACCCTCTATCATCTCCTGCCGTTGTATTTTGACTCCGCCTCCTGGCGGGAGCTGTTTCCGGCTGCGAACCGGCCGGGGCGCCTTAGCTTTCTCTGGATGCGCTGGATCCGCGAATCCGTCAGCACATTGTTGCCGGTCGCCGGCGTCGGCGGCGACGTGATCGGCGCGCGGCTCGCGCATCAGCGCGGCGTTTCGGGCGCTCAAGCCACCGCCAGCATGGTGGTCGATATTACCGTCGGCGCGGCGACCCAGCTTGTCTTTGTCCTCGTCGGCGTGGGGCTGCTCGAAGCCGGCAGGACCCACGACGCGGCCGCGGTCGCCTCGGGACTCTTGATCGGCGTCGCCGCATTCGCCGCGGCGATCGGACTCTTCGTCCGGATCCAACACAACAGCATGTTCGCCGTATTGATCGGATGGGCTCACCGGCTGGCGCCGAAAAGCTGGATGTCGGGCTTCACCGGTCGCGCGGAGACGATCGACGAAGCGATCGTCGCGACCTATCGCCGCCGTTCCGCCTTGTCTTATTCCGGCCTGCTGCGGCTCGTCGGATGGGCGGTCGGCACGGGCGAGGTCTGGATGGCGACGCGCGTCCTCGGCAATCCCTTGAGCCTGATCGATTCGTTTATCCTGGAGAGCCTCAGCACCGGCGTTCGCGGCGCGGCGTTCATGGTGCCGGGAGCCTTGGGCGCGCAAGAGGGGGGCATGGTCTTGTTCGGGGCGCTGCTCGGACTGCCTGCGGACCTGGCGCTCGCGGTTTCTCTCACCAAACGCGTTCGCGAGCTGGCGTTGGGCCTGCCGGGGCTCGCGGCCTGGCAATGGGTGGAAGGCCGCCGTTTGCTCTCTCGCCGGGAAGGCAAGGCGAGCTCGCCCTCTTCGTAAGGATCTACTGAGGCGGCGGGATTGTGTAAGCCGGCGATCCTCCGCCCGGGCCTGCCGTCGCCGGCGACCCGATGACCGGGCCTGGCGTGGCCGGCGATTCGATCTCCGGCGGCAGGCCTTGCGCCTCACGCAATTGCGCCCGGCGCGTCTGATAGAAGCTCGAGCGCAAGAAACTGTAGAAGTCGACAGACGAACTCTCGGCTTGCTTCCACTGGGCGAGATGGGCGACGGCGCCCAGGGCGCCCGTCCCGACTGACCACGGCCATCCAATGATGATCCCGCCCAAAACCCACCCGACGGGATCGCCGACCGAATCGACCACGCCGCCCACAGAATCGCGTTGCGTCGACGGACCGAAATAGGGGGCCACCACGTAGGTGCCCGCGGGGACGCCCCAGACGAACATGGTCTGGCCGAAATCGCCGGTCTGCTGCGGCAATCCGCCTTGCGAGGCGACGTCGAACAGGCCGCCGAGTCCGAAAGTGGTGTTGAAGATGATGCGGCCAAGCGTGATACCCGCAGCGTTCAAGCGTCCCTGCAAGGATGTTATTGGCGAGGACGCGCGGCTCTTTCAGGTTCGCATCCAAATCCTGGAACCGGTCCCGAATCACCCCTGGCACCGATTTGACCACCGTCGCCGGGCGGGTCGAGCACGACCTGGTTCACGCGCAGAACGCCGCGGTTAAACTGCTCGTTGGGATCGTCGATCGGCAGCGACGCGTCATGGGGCACGCCCGCGCAAGCGCTGACGAGCCCCGCCAGGCCCAAAGCGCTCAGCCGTCCAATCCAGCGTTCAACGCCGTGCATGCGTTGAAGATTCCTTTCGAAGTTCCGCGCGACGCGGAAAGTTTCCCCGCAAGTCCGCCAAGGACTTGCTTCGGACCTCGTGCTCCGGTTCTGAGAAATCAGACCCCAGCCCCGACGTCAAGCTAGCAGAGCGCGCTCACCGGCGACTATCACCCTTTTGCCACAGTGCCGTCCATTTGTGGCTGAGGGCGCTAATCACTCGTCGTGATGGGATTTGCTCTGCGTCGCCAGCAGAGCGGGCTGAAACAGCACCGCGGCCGAGAGCGTCGTAACGAGCGACAGCGCCATCAATTTGCCCATGCTCGAGGTGCCCGGATGGTGCGAAAACCACAGGCTGCCGAAGGCGGTGGCGGTCGTGCAGGCGCTGAAGAAAACCGCCCGCGTCAGGCTCGACTGCAAAAAATTATGCTCTCCCGCCCGCCACGCCATGACGTAGTAGATCTTGAACGCGACGCCCACGCCGAGCAAAAGCGGCAGCGCGATGATGTTGGCGAAATTCAGCTTGAGCCCGATCGCCACGCAGATTTCGAGCGTGACGATAATGGCGACCAGCAAAGGCACGAGCGTCAGCGCGACGTCCTGCCAGCGCCTCAGCGCCACGAACAGGATCAGCGCGATCGACAACAGCGACCAGACGGCGGCCTGAAGAAACGCTTTGACGATGGTCGCCGCCGCCTCGACGATGAAGACCGGCGCGCCGCTCGCCTGAGGCGCGACCTTGCGCACGGCGTCGACGAACCGATGCAGGACGGCGTTGTCATTGCCGTCCCCGCTCGGCCTCGCCTCGATCCTCACCTCGCCGTCCGGCGCGACCCAGGCGCTTTTGAGCGAGGGCGGGAGGGTGTCGATCGTCACGTGCTCGGCGGTGAGGAGCTCACGCACCTGGTGAAGCATCGTCATGAGCGGCGTAACCAGCACGCGCTCCGCCTCCTCTCTGGTCGCAGGCGGCGCCTTCGCCAAAGCCGTCAGCGCGCTCGCCAGGCGACGCGCCTGCGCGGCGGCCGGGGTGTCCAGGCTGCCGACGGTGGTCGAGAGATCGGCCGCCGTCTTGTTGATCGCCTCCAGCGTTTGAGCCGGAGTGGGCGCGGGGTCGATGGGATCGGGATTGAGCGTATTAGCGAAGAAGAAGCTGGCGTCGTCGATGATCGCGAGCTTCTCGTCCTGATCCTTGGGCACGAAGCTTTCCAGTGTCCGGACTTTGGCGACCTCCGGCAGCTTGCTTCAGCTTATCCGCCATCGCGGAGGCGCTGGCGAGATTGGGCTCCAGGATATCGATGGTGTTGGGGCTCGTGTCCGGATCGCGCATGAGATCGAGCAGGGTCGAGACCGACTCGACATGCCTTGAGCGCAGGTTGAGCGGGTTGAAATCGAAGCTTAAGCCGCGGAGAAGCGGCAGGCCAAGGACGACGGCGGCCAGGGTGAGGCCGACCACCCAGTTGCGCTGCGTGATCGAGAAAATGGTCGAGCGGCGCAAGCCAAGCCCAACCGACCGGCGCCGCCTCGCCGGCCGGCTTGAGAACGGCAAGCAGCGCTGGAAGCAGGGTGACGGTGGTTATGAACGCGATGATCATGCCGGTTCCGGCGATCAGTCCGAGCTCGGACAGACCGACATAGGCGGTCGGCAGGAACGAGTAGAAAGCGGCCGCGATCGAGGCCGCCGCAAGCAAAAGCGGGCGCGCGACGCCGAGGCCGGTCGTTTCGAGAGCCTCGAGGAGATCGCGGTCCGCGAACCGCTCGGCGCGGTATCGAACGCTGAACTGGATGCCGAAATCGACGCCAAGGCCGATGAAAAGCACGGCGAAGGCGACGGAGATGAGGTTCAGCGCTCCGACCATCGCTAAGCCGGCGGCGGCGGTGAAACTCAAGCCGACCGCGAGATTGACCAGGACGGCGAAAATGATCCGGGTCTGCCTGAGGGCCAGCCACAGGATGAGGAGAACGACGACGATGGTCACCACGCCGTTGAACGCGGCGCCGTCCGCGATGGTGGCGAATTCCTCGTCCGCCAGGGGCACCGAGCCGGTGAGGCGCACCGTGACGCCCCTGTCCGGCGTCAGGCCGAGCTTGGCGATCGCCGCCCGGACGGCCTTTGTCGCATCGCCTCCGGGCTGCAGATCGCCGTAATTGAGGACGGCCTGGATGTTGACGAACCGCCGGAGATCCGAGGGCTCCGGCGCTTTCCCGGAGAGCAGTTTGCGCCAGGAGAAGGCCGGATGCTTGCCCTGCTCGACCTGATCCAAGGCGTCAACGATGGCGGCGACTGCCGGCTTGATGTCTTCAAGCGTCGTTTTTTTGAGCCGAACGCCTTCGAGCGACTGCGAGATTGCGCCGAGAATCCCGCGCAACGTCGGATCGAGGGCGAGCGTGCCTAGGAAAGGCTCCGCCTTGATCAACTGGTCCATGTTTTTACGCAGGTCGTCGACGCTGAGGAACAGGACGCCGTCGCGGGCGAAGAATTCACCGCCGTCCGGCCGGCTGATGTTTCGGATCACATTGGTCTGAGGCGCCAGCGCCTGGGCCAGCGCGTCCGCGGCCTCATCGGCTGCTTCCGGCGTCGTCGCGTCGATGACCGCGACGATCAGGTCGGTCCGCTGCGGGAACAGCTCATTGAGCTTGATCTCTTGCTGGCGCCAAGGCAGCGAGCTCGACAGAAGCTTGCCGCTGTCGGTGTTGATTGCGATGTGGCGAGAGACGTAGGCGCCGGCGAGAATCGCCGCGACGAGAAAGGCGGCGATGACGACCCACGCATGTCGGGTCGACAGGCGCACGACCCGCGCAATTGCGGCAATGATTGGGGCGCTATCCGTTTTGACCATGAGACCGGGGTGGAGGGCATGGTTCGCGGCGGGTGTCAATCCGGACGACGCGGTGCGAGGCGCCGCGCGTCCTCAACTTCGCCTGCCTTCTTGGCGATTTGGCGGAAGCCCGGAGCAGGCTTGGCGAGGGGGCGAATGCGTTCGGCGCCTGTCCTGAGGCGCAAGCTCACGTCTTTCCGAAGGTTTCGTCGAAGGCGTAGCCGGTGCCGCGGACGGTTCGGATCGGGTCGCGCTCGCGGCCGCGCGACAAGGCCTTGCGCAGGCGCCCGACATGGACGTCGACCGTGCGTTCGTCGATCTCCGCCGCCTGGCCCCACACCCCGTCCAGAAGTTGCGCGCGCGAGAACACCCGGCCCGGCTTTTCCAGTAAATATTCGAGCAGCCGGAACTCGGTCGGACCAAGGTGGATGTCGCGCATGCCGCGCCGCACCCGCCGCGTCTCCCGGTCGAGATCGAGATCGCCGGCGTTGAGACGCTCGGCGATCCGCTCGGGCCGGCTGCGTCTGCAGCAAGCGCGCGCACCCGCGCCATCAGTTCGGGCACCGAAAAGGGCTTGACCACATAATCGTCGGCGCCGACCGAAAGCCCGCGCACGCGTTCAGCCTCTTCGCCTCGCGCGGTGACCATGATCACCGGAAGCGTGCGGGTCGATTCGCGCGCCCGCAAGCGCCGGCAGATTTCGAGGCCCGAGACGCCGGGCAGCATCCAGTCGAGGATCACGAGGTCAGGCGCGTTTTCGGCGAGGCGCAACTCGGCCTCGTCGCCGCGCTCCACGTTCTCGACCACGTACCCTTCCGCCTCGAGGTTGTAGCCGAGCAGCAAGGACAGATCCGATTCGTCCTCGACGATCAGAATGCGCGGCGCGGACGCGGCCCCGGCCCCAGGACGCATGTCCTTGCGCGCCTGGTTCATCTGAGCTCCCCTTGAGCGTCGGCCTCGATGTCCGTCCCTTGCCGGCCGTGCGGCCGCTCGATCGGCAGAGTCGAACCGGTCACCAGATAGACCACGGTTTCGGCGATGTTGGTGGCGTGATCGCCGATCCGCTCGATGTTCTTCGAGCAAAACAGAAGATGGGCGGAGAAGGTGATGTTGCGCGGATCCTCCATCATATGCGTCAGGAGATCGCGGAACACCGAATCTTCCAGCGCGTCGAGATCGACGTCCCGCTCCCACACGTCGAGCGCCCGCTCGACGTCGCGCTGGGCGTAGGCGTCGAGCACGTCCTTCATCAGTTCGGTGGCGAAATCGTTCATGTGCTTGATGCCGACGATGGCGCGCGGCACCCGCAATTCGACGCCGATCTTGACCGAGCGCCTGGCGATGTTCTTGGCCAGATCCCCCACCCGCTCGAGGTCGCCCGCGACCCGGATGGCGCCGATGATCTCGCGCAGGTCGATCGCCACCGGCTGCCGGCGCGCGATCGTCATGATCGCCTGCTCCTCGATCTCGCGCTGCAAGAGGTCGAGCCGCGGATCGGTCTCCACCACCTGTTGCGCAAGCGCGGTGTCGGCGGAGGCGAGCGCGTCCACCGCCTCGATCACCATCTTCTCGGCGATGCCGCCCATCTCGGCGATCCGCCGCTCGAGCAGGTCGAGGTCCTTGTCGTAGGCTCTGACAGTATGCTGATCCGCCACGGGCGATGTCCTCCCTTTTAGCCGAAGCGGCCAGTGACGTAATCCTGCGTGCGCTTGTCGCGCGGCGAGGTGAAGACCGTGTTCGTCTCATCGAACTCGACCATCTCGCCCAGATACATGAAGGCGGTGTAGCGCGAGACCGCGCGCCGCCTGCTGCATGTTGTGGGTGACGATCGCGATCGTGTAATCGCCGGACAATTCGTCGATCAATTCCTCGATCTTGGCGGTCGAGATCGGATCGAGAGCGGACGCCGGCTCGTCGAACAGAATCACTTCCGGGCTGATCGCCACCGTGCGGGCGATGCACAAGCGCTGCTGCTGGCCCCCCGACAGGCTCAAGCCGCTGGCGTTCAGCTTGTCCTTGACTTCGCTCCACAACGCCGCGCGGCTCAGCGCCTGCTCGACCCGCGCGTCCATCTCCGACTTCGGCAGCTTTTCGTAGAGACGGACGCCAAAGGCGATGTTGTCATAGATCGTCATCGGAAACGGCGTCGGCTTCTGGAACACCATGCCGACCCGCGAACGCAAAAGATTGAGGTCGAGGTCGGGCGCGAGGATGTTCTCCCCATCGAGCATCACCTCGCCCTCGGCCCGCTGGCCGGGATAAAGGTCATACATGCGGTTGAGCACGCGCAGAAGCGTCGACTTGCCGCAGCCCGAAGGGCCGATGAACGCCGTCACCTGACCCGAGAACAGGTTCAGGTTCACGCCTTTCAGCGCATGCGTCTGGCCATAATAAAAATTGAGGTTGCGCACGACCACTTTATCCGTCTCGGCGGCCGGCGCCCTTGGCCGGCCTCTGGGCCTGAACCTCGCTGCTCATGCTCAAAGCCTTTCGGATCCTACTTCTGTCTTGCCGAAGCCGAAAGAACCCGCGCCAAGATGCTCAGCGCCAAGCACCGCAAACGTGAGGATCAGCGCCCCGGTCCACGCGAGCTTTTGTTGTTCGGCGTAGGGGCTGCGAGCGAATTCGTAAATGATGAGCGGCAGCGCCGACATCGGCCCGCGAGGATCGGCGGCGAACAGCGAATTGCCAAGCGCGGTGAAGATCAGCGGCGCCGTCTCGCCGGTCATGCGCGCGATCGCGAGAAGCACGCCGGTGACCAAGCCGGACATGACGGCGCGGTAGGCGACGTGCCGGATGACGAGCGACCGCGGCATGCCGAGCGCCGACGCCGCCTCGCGCAGAGTGTTCGGCACAAGGTTCAGCATGTCTTCGGTCGTGCGGACCATGATCGGCGCGCCGAGCATCGCGAGCGCGACGGCGCCCGCAAGGGCGGAGAAATGCCCGACCGGCGCCACCAACAGCTCGTAGACGAACAGACCGACGATGATCGAGGGCGCGCTCAACAAAATGTCATTGATGAAGCGCACGACCGAGGCGAGCCGCGAGTTTGCGCCATATTCGGCCAGATACGTGCCCGCCAGAATGCCAACCGGCGCGCCGAGGGCCAAGCCAATCCCGGTCATGATCACGCTGCCGACGATCGAGTTGAGGAGGCCGCCGACCACTCCCGGCGGCGCCGTATTCTTAGTGAAGACGTCGAGCGACAATCCGCCAACGCCGTTCCACAACAGCGTACCCAGAATGATGGCCAGCATGCTCAGGCCCAGGGCCGTCGCGGCGTAAGCGAGAAATGTCCAGATGCGTTGCGTGTCTTGCGCCTGGAATAGGAAGCCGCCGTCATTGACCTTACGCCTTCAACGCCATGCGGGCCAACATCCAGCGCGCGGCCGCGAGAACCAGGAAGGTGATGACGAACAGGATGAAGCCGAGCGCCAGCAGCGATGAGGTGAACAGTCCCGGATCGGCGTCGGCGAACTGGTTGGCGATCATCGCCGAGATGGTCGTGCCCTGGGCGAGAATTGAGGACTGAATCTTGGTGGCGTTGCCGATGACGAAGGTCACCGCCATCGTCTCGCCGAGCGCGCGGCCGAGCGCCAGCATCACGCCGCCAATCACGCCGACCCGCGTGTAGGGAATGACAATATTGCCGACGACCTCGAAGGTGGTCGCCCCGACGCCATAGGCGGCCTCCTTGAGCACAGGGGGAACCGTGTCGAAGACGTCCCGCGACACCGCGGTGATAAAGGGCAGGATCATCAACGCGAGCACGAGCCCCGCAGTCAGCACGCCATAGCCGAACGGCGGGCCCTGGAAGAGAAAGCCGATGCCGGGGACGTTGCCGAGGGTGCTGATGAGGAAGGGCTGGATATAGCTCTGCATCACCGGCCGGAAATAATAGACGCCCCAGATGCCGTAGATGATCGAGGGAATGCCCGCGAGGAGCTCGATCGCGACGCCGATCGGCCGCCGCAGGGGCAGCCAGCAGAGTTCCGTCAGGAAGACGGCGATGCCAAGCCCGACCGGAACGGCGATCAGCATTGCAATCAACGATGTGACAAGCGTGCCGTAGATCGCGGTCGCGGCGCCGAATTGCTCTTTCGGCGGGCTCCAGGCGTCAGAGAACAGAAAGCCGACGCCGAATTCGCGGAACGCCGGCCAGGCGCCAATGAACAAAGCGACCACAACCCCGAGGAGGAGCACCAGAACCAGAACCGCCGAGCCGAGTGTCAGCAGGCGGAAGCTATTGTCCGAGAATTTGAGCCGACCGAGCGCGCGAGAGCGGTCGATCGGCGAACTGTGGGCGGCGCTGGGGCTTTGCAGTGCGGTTGCGGTCATTGTCGCTTCGACACTTCTTGTTTCGGAACCATTGCGCGCGAAGCATCTAGCGGGAGCGAACGTCGCCGTCCGCCCCGCTAAATTTGCCTAATTCAGCTTGACATCCTTGGCCCACATCTTCTCGACCAGCGCCACCACGTTGTCGGGCATCGGGATGTAGTCGAGGTCCTCGGCCATCTTGTCACCCTTCTCATAAGCCCATTTGAAGAAGTCGACTGCGTCTTTCGCGGCGACCTTGTTCGGCGGATCCTTGGGCAAGAGAATGAAGGTGGCGGCGGTCATTGGCCACGACTTGTCGCCCGGCTGATTGGCCAGGATGAGGTAGAAGCCCGGCGCATGGTCCCAATCGGCGTTGGCCGCCGCGGCCTGGAACGCCTCCATCGTCGGGGCGACCACCTTGCCCGCCTTATTGGCCATGCTGGCGAAGGTCAGTTTGTTCTGCTCCGCGTAAGCGAACTCGACATAACCGATTGCGCCTTGCGTCGTGGCGACGTTGTTGGCGACGCCGTCATTGCCCTTGGCGCCGATGCCGCCTGGCCAGTCCACCGTCGTCGCCACCCCGACCTTCGATTTCCAATCCGGCGAGACTTCGCCGAGATAGTAGGTGAAGTTGAAGGTCGTCCCCGAGCCGTCCGCGCGATGGATCGGCACGATTGGCAGATCGGGCAGCGCGAGCTTGGGATTCAGCGTCTTGAGCGCCGGGTCGTTCCATTTGGTGATCTTGCCCAGATAAATCTGCGCCAGGGTCGGGCCGTCGATGACGATGTCGCCCGGCTTCACGCCCGGCAGATTGACGACCGCGACGATGCCGCCCATCACCATCGGCCATTGCGCAAGGCCCGCCTTCTCGAGTTCCGCCGGCTCCAATGGCGCGTCGGTCGCGCCAAACGTCACGGTTCTCGCCTTGATTTGCTTGATGCCCGCGCCCGATCCAATCGACTGGTAGTTCAGCCCATTCCCCGTGTCTTTCTTGTAAGAGTCGGCCCATTTTGCGTAGATCGGAAATGGAAAGGTCGCTCCAGCTCCGGAAATATCGGCGGCGTGCGCGCCAGCGGCCGTTGCGGCGCAAACGGCGAACGCCGCTGCGCGAATGAAATTGGTGAGTGTCATTGAACGCCTCTCAAGCGCTTGCAGTGATCGAGTTCTGCCGCGGCGTAGGGCGCGCGCGACGGCCCTTTGTAGGCTCGCTCGATATGCAAATTGCGACAAGGAGACGACAGTTTCACGACAGCGACGTTCGCCCAGGCCTTCATCACGCTCACACGGGCGCCGCGCCAGCGGCCTGCGATCCGTCCGGTCAATGGCGAACGCGCGCTCTCACGCCAGGACATGAGGAGGTGCGTTGCCGATCTATCGGAAGGAACCCTGGTCCGCGGTCAGGCGTTCGAGCGTAGCGCAGCTACCCCGGAGCGATGCGTGTCACGTCTTCGTCCGCGGTCTCTTAGCTCTGGAATTCGCGTCCCGCCCTGCTCTTCTGGCGGCGTCGCCACGCCTTGCCCATAGTCCTCGACCTCCGTTGCGTATGGCTGTCTTTGTTCCCGATCGTGGTCGCGTGGCAGGCTCGGCTGAGGACGGGAGGGCGTTATGGTTGGCTTGGGCATCATGATGCTCCCTCTTCCAGGGTCGTTGCAGAGCCCAAGCTGAGGGTGACGGAACTCGTGCGCCGAACGACGTTTAAGGATTGCGTCCAAACATCTCCCGCAATTTGCCTTTCGCCGCTTCGAGGGTGTGCTTCCGTTCGGTAGGCAGGTTTCGCCCCGCGCGGTTGATGTAGAAGGTCAACATCGACATCGCTGACCGGAAAGCGCTCGTTTTCCGCCGGTCGCTTAACTCGGCCGAGCGCTTGAGCGATGCGGCGATTGCCCCGGCGGTTTTCTTTTCGAACACCTTCGGTTCGAGATCGAGCGCATCCGAATGCGCGGTCACCTGCGCCGACCATCGGTTTTTTCGCTGGTTTTCGGACATGGCCCGCTCCTTTCTCGCGGCGCTGATCGTCCATAACGCACGTTGCGCTGGAGGGTTCCGCGGCCCGGTCGGAGCGGCGACAGATCAACCCGTCACTCCCGTTTAAAGGACGCTTGGCCGCCGGGTGACGTTGATGACCGGATCCGGCTCTCTGTCGCCCATCCCGGCTCACTGGCTTCGTCTCCAGTTGATCGGGGTGAGGCGCTCAGTCAGAAGCGCCGTGGCCTCGGCGCGAATTCAGCCAATTCGAATGATGTCCGCGGCATTCCCCAGACCGACGCGCGCCTCCTCGATGACATGCAGATGATGCGTGAACAGGATGGGCTGAATACGGTCGCCGATCGCCGCAAGCGCTTCGAGACCGGCGCCGGTGCGGGAATCGTCAAAGCTTGCGAAAATGTCGTCGCCGATGAATGGCGGCGCCTCGGCGCGCGCGGCATAGTCCTCGATATAGGCGAGCCGTAGCGCCAGATAGAGCTGGTCACGCGCCCCTTCGCTGAGATGCGCCACCGGCGCCCTCTCCCCATTGGCCCGGCAAGCCTCGAGCTTGGCCTCGTCATCGTCGTAGAAACTCTGGTCCAGCCCGGCGAAGGCGCCGCCCGTCAGCGTTGCGAACGCCTCTCCGGCGCGCGTCATCAGGGGATCGCGCCGCGCAGCTCGATGGTGCTCGAGCGCGCCGCCGAGCAGCGCGGAAGCCGCCTTCAATACCGCCCAACGCCGGGCGGCCTCGACGAGTTCGGCCTCCGCGTTGCGGCGCTGCTGCAGCGCCGCCTCGGCGCCAATGCCGCTTTCGAATTCTCCCCGCTTCCGCTGAAGCCGGTCGCGTTCCGCATAGCGATCCTTTTCCTGCTGGCCGAGGTCTTCGTCCTGGCGCTCCAGTTCCGTCAAACTTGCCGCGGCGGCGTCCGGATCGAACGCATTCATCTCTTCGATCAGCCGCGCTTCGTCGACCCCGTCGGCCAGATCGGCGAGACGGAGCCGCTGCTGGCGGAGCGCCTCGGCGAGGCGGGCGCGCTCGGCCTCGCGCGCGAGCAAGGCCACCGCATCGGAGCCGGGGGGCAGGTGCGCCGCTCGTGTCGTCATTGCCTCCTTGGCCTTGCCGAGGCGAGCCCGCGCCTCGTCGAGCGCTCTCCGAGCCGTCTCCCTCAGCTCGGCCGCCGCGAGACGCTTTGTTTGGGCGGTCCTCGCCGCGACAAGACGCTCGTTCAGGAGGCGCGCGGCCGCTTCCGCCGGCAAGTCCGCGGCAATCGGCGCGCAGCGCTGAACGAGCGCATGGGCTTCGGTCTCGAAGTCGTTCATGTTTCGCTGGATGCCGGCGACGCGGCGCATCCGGTTGCGGTGGTTTTCACCGTCGTTGGAGGCCTTGTCCCAGACCTCGAGCGCCGTCTCGGCCCCTTCGATCGACGCGTCGGCCTCAAGACCGAGAGCGGCGACTGCGACAACCCAGCGACGACGCCAATCCCCCAAGAGGGCGGCGGCGTCGGCGGCTTCGGTTTTCGCCTCCCCGAGACGCCGGCGAGATTCGGCGAACCGCGTCTCCAGGTCGTGTGATCTCTCCCAGGCGCGGGTGATCTCCTCCAGGCGCCGCTCAAAGCGTTCGGCCAGCCGGATGCAGTCGAGACCCTCGATTTCACCCAATCCAGCCTCATGGCCGAGGGCGCGCAGAACCGGCTCGAGGCGCGCAAGTTCGGCTTCCCTCGCCTCGAGCTCGGTTCGCCGCGCAGCGAGCTTGTCGCGCGTCTTCACGAATTGCTCGATGCGGCCAGACCATTCCTGCATCCGCGCCGGCGAACGTGGACGGACGCAGACTTGTTCCCAAAGCTGCCCCCATTTCTGCTCCGTTTCCGCGAGCGAGGCCGCCGCGCGCGCTTCGGCGGCTTGCGCCAAAGCATACCGGCGCGTCTGTTCGTCGAGCCGCTGGGCTTCCAGTCGATGCCCCGCCAGGCGCGCGGCGTCTTCAATCGCGTCGTCCGTCAGACGATCCGCCTCTCCATTGAGGCGCTCGAATTCGGCGACGTGCGTGGCGAGCGAGGCTTGTGGCGGAGCCTCGGGCGCGCCGATTATCGCAGCGCGCAACGGCCGCCACGCGCTCTCGCGGCGCGCCCGCGCGTCTGCAATCCGGTCGGCCGTCGCCAAAGGATGGCCAGCCGCAAGCTGGGCAAGGCGCCCGGTCGTTTCGTCGATCTCCTTCTCCACCGCTTCTCGCGCCCTTGCGCCCTCACGCGCCGCACGCGAGGCCGCCTCGAACGCCTCCGCGAATTGAACAAGATCCTCTGGGCGCGGCATGGGCAGCCGGGCGAGCGCTTCGAGGTCGACCACTGGTGGATCGAGCCTTGCGGCGGCGTCTGCGAGCTCAAGCGCCTCCTTTGTCAGCGCGATCCGATTGTCAGCAACCCTCCGCGCCAGCTCAGCGAATTTGCCGAGGGCGGCGTATTTTTCGCGCAGCGGCGCGGGATCAAGGTCCGCGCCCAGCGTCTCTTGCGCAACGCGCGCGTCGTCGTGGGATTTCTGCGCTTGTAAGACTTGAGCGGCCGCCGCGTTTGCGGACGCTTCCGCGTCGCGCCCCTGCTTGATCAGCTTTCGCGCCTCCGACTTCTTGGCTTCAGTCGGCCGCCCTGTCTCAAGCGAGCCGATGTCGGGCAAACCCAGCGATCGAGCATGACGATCGAGCGCCGCCAGGAAGCCGTCGGCCTCGCGTTGAACGGCCGGAAGATCGCGCTTTGCGTCCTTGTAGCCGCCGCTCGCCTGAAAGAGCTCCTCGATCGCCGCAGCGTCGGAAAGCGCCGCCCCGTCAACCTCGATGCTCGCGAGATCCTGGGTGAGGCGCTCTTCCTCGATCCGCGCGCGCTCCGCCGCCTCGCCCGCGACACGCAAATCATCGAGCGCCGCTTGCAAGTCCTGCATCATGCCGGGCGGGAAGACGGGCAGGTCGCCGAAGGACGCGAGCGCCTCCTCCATCTCCCGGATCGGGTTGAGGAGCGGCGCTGTACGCTTCAGCCGGCTCAGGCGCGCCCGCTCGATATCGCATGCCCGCCGCTCCGCGCGAAGCCGCACCAATTCGTGGCTGAGCTCGTCGATATCGTTGTTGAGCTTTATCCATGCATCGCTGCGGAGTTCCTTTTCGCGAATTGCCTGGCGGGCGGCGTCGAAGCGCTCGAGCGCCTGATAGAAACGGCGCTCTCTTCCTTTGCGCGGCGCGAAAACGCCGTCCGCTTCGTCCTCGAGGGAGCGGCGAAGCTGGACAAGCCCGCGCAGCCCGGAGGCCGCCGCCAGAAGCGTCGCGCCGACGTCGCCGTCCGCCTGCAACATCTCGTCGCCCCCGGCGCGCAACTTGGCCGCATCCAGTCCGAACGACCGCTCGAACACTTGCTGGCTGAGCCCGCCGAGAAACGGGGCCAGCGCGTCGTCGGGCAGGGGCGCGCCGGAGCCGTCCAGGAGCGTCGTCCGGCGCCCCTTGCGCCGCCAGAACTTGAGGCGCCGACCGTCAGCCGCCGCAATCTCTGCGCCGACGCGCAACTGGCCGGGGAAGCGAGAGGCATATGGCGTGCGCTCGGGCACGCCGAACAACAGGGCGCCTACGGCGGCGAGCGCGGTCGATTTGCCTGCTTCGTTCGGTCCGTAGACGACATGCAGGCGGGCGTCTGGCCGGAACGCAATCCGCAGGTCCGCGAAGGCGCCGAACTTCTCCAGCTCGAGGCTGAGAAGCCGCACGGGTTGTCAGGCCTCCGCCGAGCGGCCCAGCGCCAGCGCGCGAGCCTCCGTCAGAATGGAGTCGAGGTCCAGCGCTGCGCTCGTGTCCTCAGCAATGCCGCCCGGCAGCTTGTCTTTGACCGTCCTGACGAGATCGGTCACACGCGCCCGCAGCGCAGCGTCCGCCTCACATTTCTGCAGCGCCACGGCCAGATCGATTTCCGCTAGCGCCGCGTCGCGCGCCGGCCGCTGCGGCTCCGTCGTGTCTATGCGCAGCCGTTCGAGCCATATATCGTCGGCGCATCGCTGCGCCGCCGCCTCCACCTCGTCGCGCAGGCGGTCCCGATCCGCGATGAACCGCGCATGCAGTTTCGTCGCGCCCGTCAAGATGACCCGCACCGCTAGGAGCCGCCCTTCCGCCATCTCGGCGCGCGGGCGCACTTCTGCCTCAACCGCGCGAAAAAGGTCGGTCTCATCACCGTGCGGCGTCGCGTCAACGAAGACCACCGCCCAGCGCGCGTAGTCCGTCACAACGCGCCGCACCTCCGATACGGTCCCGTCTGCAACTTCCACAATGACCGCCCCTCTCTCTCCGCATTCTCTGATACTGCGGCCCTGGAGATTTCCGGGATAGACGATCCATGGATCCCGCGAGACGATTTCGAAGGCGTGGACGTGGCCGAGCGCCCAATAGTCATAACCGCGCGATGCGAGGTCGGCGACCGTGCAAGGCGCGTAGTTTTCATGGCCGGTGCGGCCGCAAGCGGTATGCAGGACGCCGATGTTGAACCAGCCAGCAACGGGTTCTGGATAGTCGACAGCATAGTTCTCAACCACCTCACGGTGCGGAAAGCCACGCCCGTGCAGCGCGACGCGCAAATCCTTAACGCGGTGGGTCTCTGGCCGCCTTGTCGAAAACTCAAAAACGTTCTCCGACCAGGTCAGGGATTTGGTGACGAGGCTTTCAGCGTCGTGATTGCCCCGCAAGAGGAATGTCGGAACGCCGCGATTTGAGAGACGCGCCAATTGCCGGTTCAAGAAAAGGGCTATGGAAGCGTCCTTCCACTCCCCGTCAAAAACGTCACCGGCGATCACCACAAACGAAACACTCTCCTCCAACGCCTTCGTGACAAGGTCTTCGAATGCGCTTCGGCTCGCCCGGGCGAAGCGCGCGGCGACTTCGTCGTCCTTCTGTGCAAGGCCGAGGAAAGGGCTCCCGAGATGAAGATCGGCGGCGTGCAGGAAGCGGAAATTCATACGAGCGCCGCGACAGAGGCTGTTCGCGTCGCCGCGCCAATCCGATCGGCGAGTTCAGGATCCCGCATGGCCAGCGCCGCCAGCGGCGAATCGAGGTGGACGTCGGCGGCATGAACGAATTGGAAGCCCATAATCCTATCGGAGCTAGACTCCGACATGGACAAAGTCACGCGGACGGCCCTGATCGCAGTGGATAAGGCGCCCTTGTCGGCGCCGGCGCGTTCGGGCATAGACCCGCAACTGGAGCGGCGGGCGACGACCTCGCTACTGGAGTAGGATCTGGACTTGTTGGATACCCAGCGGAGCGGCCTGGCGCGCGAGCGAATCGAAAACGAAAAGCTCGTTCGCCTCAATCGATCGCTGCACGCAGTCTGGCGAGACGCCGTCCGCACCCCGTGGCGGAATTTTCGCCGCAAATTGCGCAACGCGCTGCCGGCGTCCACCGCGGGAGTTCCAGTCGCTCTCGACGAAGCGACGACTCTGACGGTCGTCCCCTATGAAGGACGATCGCCGCCCCCGCTCGCGCAATGCGAGGTTGTCGCGCCCTGCGAATACCGGACGCGGACACACCCGCTCAGCGTCATTTCGACCAACGCCGAGCGCGTCCACTATCTCGATCACACTGTCCATGCGCCGGCGATGACGCTCGAGCATCTGGTCGATCAATACTGGTTTCCGGCGTTCGGCCTGCTCATCTCGCCAGAGGGCCGAGTCTGGCGCCACTCGTGCCTGCTCCCATATCGGGAGGGGTACTTGTCGTCGATCAAGGCGATCGTCGACCGGCCGCTGCCGGACGGGACGCACGAGCGCCGGCTGCATCTCGAAGACTCGCGCGCGCGCCTCGAATCGCGGGCGAGCATTTGCTCATTTCTGGCTCGGACAAGCACAATTACGGCCATTATCTGCACGATATTGCGCCGCTGATCGACCTCGGCGCGAGAATGGGCGTTCCGATGCTGACCTGGAGCTTGAAGCCGTGGCAGCGCGCTCTGATCGCCCGGCTCGAGGTCCCACACAGCCTCATCCGCGAGGTCAGGCCGAGGCCGGTCTTTCTCGAACATGCGGTCACCTCGAACCGGTTTACGGGCCTAAGCAGCCAGAACGCGCATCCCCAAAACCGCGAAGCGTTCGGGCGCATTCTCGCCAATGTGCGAAAACATGCCCCTGCGACGGGCACGCCGCCGCGCGTGCTCGTCTGCCGTAGCCCGTCGAACAGCCGAAACCTCACCAATCGGGCGGCGATGATCGAGGCGCTCAAAGCCCTCGGTTTCGTCGCGATCCAGCCGGACAGGCTCAAGTTCGACGAACAGGCGCTCTTGTTCGCTCAGGCGGAGATCATCGTCTGCGAGTTCGGCGCCGCCCTGTCGAACGCCTACTTCTGCCCGCCGAAAGCAAAGATCGTCGAGATCATCGCCGAAGGCCAGCATGACCCATGGTCCTCGCATTTCTGCGCCATGCTGGGGCTTGAACACGTCGTCCTGTTCCAGCGCCAGTCCGACGAGGCGCTGGCCAGCATGCCTCGTCATGTGAAGGATTCGACCTTCGCCTATGCGGTCGACATCCCGAAGCTCGTCGAAACGGTGAAGGCATTGATCTGAGTGGGCGACGCGCGGCGCGCGGCCCGCCCTTCGGAACGACGGTCGCGTCAAATGCATTGAATTGAGCAACGCGGCAGGATGGCTCGCCTATGCAGGTCAAGTATCGATCGTTCACGCCGGGGCTCAATCTACGACGCACCAAGCTCGAAGTCCCAGGCTGGGGCGGCGAACGCCAGCCGCGAAAGGACGGGTCGATGGAGCAGGCCTGGCATTGCCTGCCGTTTTCGGAGGGCGCTCGCTACGGAATCGAGTTGTTCTACGGGCATGAGAACGAGCTGCGGGTGAGCGTGAGCGGCGGGAAGCTTGGACTTGAGGGCGATTTCGGCCCTCCGCCGGAGGGACAAAGCGGCCAATGGCCGCCGTTCCGTTCATTTGGCGATCTTTACTACACCTATCAGCTGTCGCTTGACCTGAAGGTGGAGGTGGGATGGGCGGTTCGTTTCGAGCCGCACCCGCGTTTCTACACCGACCCCACCGACACGACTCCGATCGCGGTCCCGGCGCTCATCCGCCGCTGGTGGCCGATGGTCTTTTTCCTGGTCTTTAAATCGCCGCCCGAGGGCAAGACCCATATTTTCCGGCCCGGCGAACCGTTTGCGCAGATCCTTGTCGTGCCCGAAGAGGCCACGTTCGACCTCATCCCCATGTCGGATGAGGAGGCCGCGGAGCGCGAACTGCAGTCGCGGCGAATCTTTCGGAGTCGCGCGACGCTATCGGCGGACACGGAGTGGACGTCCGCCACCAATACGGTCTTTGATGGCACCTATCGACATATTCTCGGCGCCGCGACCGAAAAGGCTAAGCAACGCCACTGACCGAGGCGGCCCTTCTGAACGCCGCCCCCAAGTCTTTCGTGAACTCGTAGCGACGACGCCCGACCCTTGGCCGGGCGTAGAGCAATCTGCTTATGGAACGGGACGACCGGAAGGACGACGGCTCGGCGACAAATGGTTGCGGAAAATCGGAAATAAGGCTAAGCTCGCCATATGACCAAGCTCGCCCTTTCGCATGCCCAGACCGGGGCCTCCCGTCGCGGCGATGTCAAAACCCGCGGCAAAAGCCCCCGGAAAAATTTTTCCGCGTTTATCTCCCGTAACCCATTGAAAAGTCTAGATTCGGACGAGATAATCCAAGGAAATCCAAACTATTCCAATAGCTCAAAAGACAGGTTTTCGTAGCGAAAGTCGACCCGCCAAGAAAATCCAAACGGATCCGCCTACCAGTGCGCCGCGTTCGCCACCGAGAAGGCAGGAAACCGGCGCCGTCAAATGCAGAACCGCCTCGGCCAGCAATCTCACTAGTAGTAGTGATAATGATGATGATGGTGGTGATGATGATAGTAGTGATGATGGTGATGATAGTGGTGATGATAGTGGTGATGGTAATAGTCAGTCACAACCATCGGCTTGTCTTCAGATACAGCAGTATCATTGCTGCGCTCGTTCTCCGCGCGCAGAACCCTCTCGGCATCCGGGATGGGCTCCAACAACTCGGCAAACGAGCGCGCCGGCTGCGAGAGATTGACCTCGTCGACGGTAGGCGCAGCAGAGGCCTGAGATCCGCCGAGGAGAGCCAGCGCCGACGCGCCGCCTAAGAGTCCCATGATGGTCTTGTCCACGACGTATCCTTCCTGCTCGAGAGACCGCAGACACGCAACGAAGATGAGACGCAAAGAGTTCCACTTGAACTGCGGCAAGTTGCAGCCGCCTAACCGGCGTCGCGCGGTTCGAGTTTGGCGGATTGATCCGAATGTTGTGACGGCGAGCTTCTAGAGCGCCGGCCGAACCGGATCTATTCGCGCGCCACTCGGGCCGACACGGGCGGCGGCGCCAGCTTCTCGTCGGCGAAGCGCTGGCGATAGACGCCGAGGTTCTCGCTCACCCGCTCGACGTAGTCGCGCGTCTCGTCGAACGGAATGCGCTCGATCCAGTCGACGAGATCGACCGCTCCGTCGCGCGGATCGCCATGCACGGCGATCCACTGCGCCACCCGACCCGGACCCGCATTGTAGGCGGCGAAGGCAAGTTCGCGTGAGCCGCGTTCGTCTTCGATCAATTGACCCAGAAGCGCCGCGCCAAGCTGGGTGTTGAAAGCGGGATCGACGATGAGGCGGGCGTAATCGAAGTCGACGCCGGCGCGCCGCGCAGTCACAACCGCGGTCGCCGGCATCATCTGCATCAGCCCCTTCGCGCCGGCCCCCGACGACGCATGCCAGATGAATTCGCTCTCCTGCCGGGCGACCGCGTAGACGGTGGGCAGGTCTGCGGAGCGGAGCAGCGGCACAAAGGCCGGCATGCCGGCGGCCGGAAACGCCATCGCTTCGAGCGGATGGCCTTGCATGACGGCGATCTTGGCGAATTGGACTTGAGTCCCTGCGTCGTCCCGGTCCTTCACCACCTCCGCCATGGCGGCGAGCTGCGACTCGTCGCGCCACTGCCGGGCGGCGTCGAAGGCCAGCGCCGCCGCGAGATCGTCGAGCCCGTCGGCGTAGAGCGCCTGGACGGCGCGGACCGCCTCGTCGCGCCGATCGCCCTCGGCCGCCGCCGCCGGCGCGCGGAAGGCGAGACGAGATTCGCCAAGACGTTGCGCAGCAAGCTGGCCGTAATACGCGATTGGGACGCTGGCGGCGCGCGTGTAGAAAGTCTTCGCGGCCGGAGAGTCGCCAATCGCCTCGGCGGCGCGACCCTGCCAATAGGCGGCGCGCGCCGCGGACAACGGGTTCTCGGCGGCCTCGGCCGCGAGCGCAAACCGCTTCGCCGCCGAAGGAGCGTCGTCAAGAAAGCGCAAGGCGATCCAGCCGGCGTGGAAGGCGGCGTCGACCTGAGCCTCGGACGTATCGGGCCGGACGGTCTGGTCGCAGACTTCAAACGCAAGTCGCGGCTCGTCGAGGTCGAGCAATGCGCGGGCGACCATCTTCCGCTCGCTCCACCATCGATCCGGATTGACGACCGCGGCGCGATCGTGCGGCGCGAGGCTCAGCATGACCGCCGCCTCGTAGACGCGGCCCGCGCGCCGAGCGTACTGGATCCTGGAGAACAGGAGACCGGGATCGTTGCGCAAAGCCGGCGGAACCGCCTTGACCAACCCCGCGCTCATCGGCGCGCGAGCCGCCGCGATCCGGGCCTGGGCGAGCGCCAGGACGTCGGCGCCGGCAAGCGCCGCAGCGCGTGCGCCGGCGCCGAGGTAACCGGCATAAAACAGGCGGTCGGCCCGATAAGCGTGGTCGGCCTTGGTGAGCAAAGAGCCGAATTCGCGCAAGACGACGGTCTCGGTCAGGGCGTCGAAACTACCGTCGCCCCAAAGGCTGCGGATGATTTGCGACGCCTCCTCGGCGTGGCCCGTCACCTGGGCGGCGCGCGCCGCGGCGATCTTGCCCGCGCTCGATTGCGGCCGCTCGCCAGCGAAAAATGCGCCGACCTTCGCCGGCGCCGGCGGATGCGCGACCAGATCGGCTTCCTGCCGGTCGCGAATCCACCCGCGGCTGGGCCAGCTGGGGTGAGCCTCGAGGAAGGCGGAGAGTGAGGCGAAGGACGGGTGTGCGTCAGCGCGCAAAGACGCCCAATCCAGCGCCGATCGCTCGGCCATATCGGCGGCAGACGCCGCGAGCGCCATGAGGCCCGCGACATCGCCCTTCTTGTACAGAATCGCGGCTTGGGAAGCGGGCGCAGGCGGCGGCGAGGCTGCGTCAGCCGCCGGCGCAGATAGCGCTGGGCCGGGCGTCGACGCAGACGGCTCTGGAACCGTCGCGGCCGTAGGCGGCGCGGCCCCGGAGGGGGCGCCAAGCGCGGGCGCTGCGCCCTCAATGTTGGCGTAGGCGAATTGGACCTCGACGTCCTTGTCGCTCCGGGCAGCCCCGAATGGAGGCGTGGGGGCGCCGGCGGGCTCCCCGCGTACCGCGCTCAGGCCCGCCTCCTGTGTCCCCGCGCCAGCGGCGGAAGAGTGCGCTGGGACGCGTTGATCCCCAGATGTTGGGGGCGCAGCGATAGCTGGGGCGCCGCCCCGGTGACGCTCGCGGTCTCTGTCGGCGCGGCGTCGTAGTGCGAGCCCGACCCAAGGCCAAGCGTCGCGACTTCGGGCGGCGGGGGACGTTCTTCCGGCGTCCACGCAACCAGGCAAGCGGCGCCGGCAATGGCCAGAAGCGGGCCGAATTGCAATATCGTCATGGGTCCAGTCCTCTTATACGAGGATGGCCCGATTTTGGTGACCAAGATCTAAACCGTGGCGTTCGGCGTTGAACCCCTTTCGCCTGCGGCGCGTCGGGGCTATGTGTCCGCACCAATCGATTGGACGCGAGACGAGACGAGCGGGAGCCATGGAAAAGCGAGCCAAGTTTCACGGATCGATGACAGCGCTGGTCACCCCGTTCAAGGATGGCAAGATCGACGAGCCCGCCTATCGCGCGCTGATCGACTGGCAGATCGCGTCCGGCTCGCATGGCCTGGTGCCGGTCGGGACCACGGGAGAGAGCCCGACCCTCACCCATGACGAGCACCGCCAGGCCGTCGACATCTGCATCGACGAAGCGCGCGGCCGGGTTCCTGTGATTGCCGGTGCAGGCTCCAACAATACCGGCGAGGCGATCGAGCTTGCCCGCCATGCCGAGCGAAGCGGCGCGGACGCCGTTCTGGTCGTCACGCCCTATTACAACAAGCCGACGCAAGAAGGGCTCTATCAGCACTTCAAGGCCGTCAACGACACGATCGGAATTCCGATCATCATCTACAACATCCCCCCGCGAAGCGTCGTCGACATGTCGGTCGAGACGATGAAGCGGTTGTCCGAATTGCCAAACATCGTCGGCGTCAAGGACGCGACCGGCGATGTCGGTCGGGTGTCAAGGCAGCGACAGGCGATGGGGGCGGACTTTATCCAACTTTCTGGCGAAGACATGACGGCGCTGGCGGCGATGGCCGCCGGCGGGCACGGCTGCATTTCGGTTAGCGCCAATATCGCGCCCGGGCCGTGCGCGGAATTGATGGAGGCGACCTTCAAGGGCGACTGGAGCCACGCGCTCAAGATCCAGGACCGGCTGACGCCCCTGCACGCGGCAATTTTCGCCGAGCCCGGAGTGAACGGGGCGAAATACGCGCTGAGTGTGCTCGGCCGGATTCAGGCCGAGACCCGCTTGCCGCTTGTTCCGGTCGGCCAGGCGACCGAGGCGCTGATCCGCCGCGCCATGGTCCACGCGGGCCTCTTGAATGCTTAAGAGCTGACATGGCGGCCGAAAAGGAGAAGCCGAACTTCAAGGTCGTGGCCGACAACCGCCGCGCGCGCTACGATTATGAGATCGGCGAGACGTTCGAAGCCGGCTTGATGCTGACCGGAACGGAGGTCAAATCGCTGAGGACCGGCAAGGCGACAGTCGCCGAGAGCTACGCCGCCGTCGACCGCAGCGGCGAACTCATCCTCTACAACGCCAACATCCCGGAATACCTGCAGGCCAACCGGTTCAATCACGAGCCCAAGCGTCCGCGCAAACTGCTGTTGCACGCCAAGGAGATCGCCAAGCTCGCCAAGGGCGTCGAGCGCGAAGGCATGACCATCGTTGCGCTGCGCATCTATTTCAACGCCAAAGGCCGGGCCAAGATCGCCATCGCGCTCGGGCGCGGCAAGAAGCTGCACGACAAGCGCGAGACCGAGAAAGTGCGCGACTGGAATTGCGACAAGTCGAGGTTGATGCGCGAGCGGGGTTAGGGACGCGAAAAGCTCCGCCTTTCGCGCGATCTTCGCTCCCTGCGAGGATCACGGTGTGATCTTCATCACAGCCCGTCGCTCGAATACGTGCTTTGGGGTCAATGGGTAGAATTTCCCTCTTGGCCGAGGCGTCTATTCCAGCCTAACGTTGGCCATTTATCTTGACCGGAAACAAGGCCAGGCGCTTGGTGGATTTGTAAAGCACAGGCTTTTCAGGGATAGAAAAGAGTATTCGATGAGCGACGAGGTCGGGATCTTTATTTCTTACGCTCATAACGATGACCTGCAGCTTCGGGCTGCGAAGGACGAAAAAGGTTTTGTCACTTTTTTCTGTGAAATGCTAAAAGCAAAGTTGAGAGATCTTGGCGCCACTCGCGCCAAGATCTGGATCGACCGCCAGCGCATTAGCGACGGCGACCAGTTCGAGGGCAAGATCGGCGAAGGCCTCAAGAAGGCGCAGATCCTGGTCGTCGTTATGTCGAACAATTGGCTGGATCGACCCTACTGCCGCAGGGAGCTCGACGAATTCGTCGAGCTCCGGCGGGCGGCGGGGATCGACAACGTAGCGGAGCGCATGGTCGTGGTCGGAAAGGGGCACGTCGATCGATTGAAACGCCCGCCGCTGTTGCAAACCCAGGAAGGATTCCTCTTTTACGCTCGGGATGACCAGAACGACGTCGCAGAGGTCAAACCCTTCTTCACTAGCGGAGACGCCTGTGACGATCGCTTCTATGATCGGCGGGACGATCTGGCCGCTTTTCTGCAACGGCGCGTCGATCGCATCGCCGAGGGCGCCGGAACCGGCGCCGCTGTGGACCCCGTCCATCCGATCGCTTTGCCGAACGGCAGAACCATCTATCTCGCCAAGCCGGCTGCGGACATGGAGGCGGCCTACAGCCGGCTCGCGTTCGAGCTTCAGGGGAAGGGCTACACTGTCGTTCCCGAAGTCAATTCCGACATTCCCAAAAACGCGGCCGTTCGCGACTACGTGAGGACCGCGCTCGAGAAGGCTGAGGTTTCTGTCCACCTTGTCGGCGAGAAGCGGGGATTCGTTCCGGATGACGATGAACTCGATCCGATCGTGAAGCTGCAGCTCGGGTACGCGCGAGAGCGGGCGGCCAGAAGCGCAGAGCCATCGGAGTCCGTCTTTCGCCGGATTGTCTGGGCGCCCAAGATTTTGGCCGCCGCGGATCAGCCGGGAGGTCCCGCCGTCGAGCGCGATCCGCTCAAGGTTCTGGAGCGCTTCGACGGCCAGATTCCGGCCGACAAGATCGATGGCGACATCCTAAGCAAGTTCATTGAATTCCTGTTCCAGTATCTGGCCGAAACCACGCGTAGGCAGGCGCCGAAGACGCCGGCAACCGACAAATTCGAGGTCTATCTCGCCTATCACGGCGCCGACGAAGACTACGCGGGCGCCGTCGTCGACGCGCTGCGCGGAAGCCCAGTGAAAATCCAACTTCCGGCCGCTGGTTCGGACGCCGAAACGCGTCGCTACAACGACGATCTTCTCGCGAACTGCGACGCCGTCACCTTGTGCTGGGCGAACGCCTCCGAAGTCTGGGTGAGGTCGGAGGCCGACAGGCTGAAGGACTGGGAGACTCTCGGGCGCAAGCAGCAGTTCGCTTTCCGAAGCCTGATCGCCGGCCCGCCACCGGCCGCGCACAAGCGCGCGCAGTTCATGAAGATTCTTTTCCAGGACGGCCAGTTCGACAAGGTCCTCGATCTGGTGGAAAAAGGGTCGCCGACGCCCGACTTGCTTGCCGATATCGCGTCGGCCTCCGTCGGTTCGGGGCCATGAACATCCCGGCCGCCGGGCTGACCGCGGAAGCGGATTCGAGCTCCGCGCACGTCGGAGGCGACAATTCCGCGCTCTCGGCCGAACAGCCTTTCCCAGGCCTTCGGCCGTTCTTCTTCGACGATCGGGAATTTTTTTTCGGCCGCGAGCGTCAGACCTACGCGCTCTATCGGCTGGTTGAGCACGGACGGTTCATTGCGGTCGTCGGAAGTTCGGGCAGCGGCAAATCCTCGCTGGTCCTCGCCGGCCTGCGAAAATTGCTCGAAGAGGAACGCGCTGATCCCGGTGGCCCCAACTGGATCTGCCTTGACATGCGGCCGGGCGCGTCGCCGATATCGAAGCTCGCGAAGGCGCTCGCGCGACTTACGGCCAATGAGCGTTCCGACGAATCGATGCGCCGTCGCGACCGGATCGAATGGCGCCTTCGCCAGTCGAGCTTCAGCTTGGAGAGCGCCCTTGAAGAGGCGGGTGGACTTGGCGGAAGGACGCTGCTGCTGATCATCGACCAGTTCGAAGAGTTGTTTCGCTTCGGCCTCGCCGGCCTCAGCTCGCGCCGGGCCGCAGCGGAACGGGCGTCGGCGCGCGATGAGGCGACCCAGTTCGTGCAGATTCTCCTCGACGCCGACCGGCGGCGCCTCAAGGACGTGCGTGTGCTCACCACCATGCGCTCGGATTTCATTGGCGATTGCGCCTATTTCCATGGGCTGTCGGAAGCGGTGAGCGCTACGCAATATCTCGTTCCGAATCTGACCCGTGGGCAGCTCGAGGACGCAATAACCAAGCCGATCGAAAAGGCGGGCGGAGCGATCGAGCCGGAACTCGTGGAGGGACTTCTCAACGACTGCGGCGACGAACTCGATCAGCTTCCCGTGCTGCAGCATTGCCTGATGCGCCTGTGGGATCACGCCGGCGCCGTAAGCGGGGCTGGGCCGCGACATCTCACGCGCCAGACCTACGACGACATCGGGCGCATGACAGAGGCGCTGTCACGACACGCCGACGAGGTCCTCGGTCAATGCGCTGGCAAGGAGTTGGCGGTCGAGCAGGCGTTCCGGGCGCTGTCCGAACTCGACCGGGAAGGCAGGGCCATCCGCCGCCCGCTTCGGTTCGACAAACTGCGCGCCGAAACAGGCATCCCCGAGGCTGACTTGCGCGCCGTGCTGGACCGGTTCCGCGCCGCGAATTGCTCGTTCCTGCTGCCCTCGCTGTCATCGTCGCCGCGACTTGCAGCGGAGGACAGGGTCGACATCGGGCACGAGGCTTTGCTGCGTCGCTGGAAGGCGATCGCCGGCACCTGCGAGACGGTCGAGGCAAAAACGGGCCACGCCGCGCCGGGTTGGATCGGCGAGGAGCAAATCGACGGCCAGCGCTATCGCACTCTTTTGTCGCTCCTCGACGGTGACGCCGGCGAGCAGGCTACGCTTAACGATCCAGAGCGAACGAAAGCCTGGTGGGACAACCAGCCGCGGACGGCCGTCTGGGCGGCTCGGTACGGCGGCAGATTCGAGGCCGTCAAGAAGTTGATCGACGACAGCATCGAGGCCAAGCGGAGTGAGAAAGAGGCGCAGGAGCGCGCAAAGCGCAAGAGACTCATCCTATCGTCATTCGCGGGACTGCTCGGCGTCGCGGCCGTTTTGGCCGTGGCGGCCGGAGTGATACAGCGGCAGAAAGATATCGACAACGCCGCGATGAAGTCAGCAAAGACGCTGCTTGAGCGGATACTGGACGCGCGAAACAATCAGAGCCTCGATCTGGTGGGTGCAAAGAGCCTCGTCACTGTGTCGGAACAGTTTCTCAACGACGTTCACAATTCGAACAAGACTTCGGCCGCCGATCCGCTGTGGGCGCAGTCTCTCAGCGTGCAGTCCGACCTTTACGCGGCTTCGGAGAACTACGAGGCGGCGCGCAAGTCCGCCGAGACAGCGATAGGCGTCGCACAGACGCTGGTGGCGTCGAATCCGAGCGGCGCCGAACCGCTGAGGATTCTATACGATGCGACGATCCGCGTCGGAAACGCATTGACGGGTCTCCAAACCGAGCAGCCGGATGCTCTCAAGGCGTACAACAGCGCGGTTAACATTGCCGCAAACCTCACTTCCGTGGCGGATAGCGAAACCGCCGAGGACGACCTCATCGACGCGCATATCAAGATTGGCGACATCCACAAGGATCGCGGTCAACATGTGGACGCGCTAGCCGAATATCGGAGCAGCCTGTCGATTTCCGAGGCCGCGCTCCAAAAGTTTCCCGGCCATTTGACCCTTCTTCGCCACCAAGGCGAAGTTTTTGATCGAATGGCCCAGTTGCTGGCGGCGCAAGGATCGAATGACCGGGCCAGAGATTTCTATCAGAAGGCGCTCGATATCCGGAGCGCGCTCGTCCGAAACAGTCCCGACCCGCGGGACCCCTCGCTGACGGCTGAGCTCGCCGCGACACACATGCATTGGGCAAATCTGGAGAAACAAGAGCGGCTCGAGCTCGCACTGGAGATGATCAGGAAAAGCGTAGGCTTCGACGATCAGCTGGTGAGGGACGCGCCCGGCAATGTGCTTTGGCGCCGCGATTTGGCTCGCGGTTACTCTGCGGCGGCGGAAATCTCAGAGCGTCTGGGTCGACCTAAAGAGGCGCTCACGTACTATCAAAAACTCGTGGAAACGACAAGGTTGCTTGCATATCAGCTGGGCCCCCCTGAAGGCCGCAAAGAATTGGCCGAGGCGGCAAAAAAGCTCGGCGATCGGTCGCAAGGGTTTGATCAAGACGAGGCCTATCGCTTAGCGACACGTATCTGGCAGCGAATCGTCGAAGATCCCGATCCCAAAGGCAGAGAGTTGGCCATCGATCAATTTGACCTCATTCTCGGCTTTGCCCAAAGGTTCAAAGATCAGAAAGACTGGCCTAACGCAAAGGTCGCCTACGACACCGCCAAGGAGATCGCAAATCTAAACCTTATCAAGGACCCGTCGAACAAATCTTGGCAGAGGAAGTCATATGAGGCCGGAGTCGAGGCAGTGAAGGCGGAGACTGCTCGTCAGATCGCGCCCCCCTGACTTGGCTTCGGGCTGGCTAGGCGATTCGGTCGAATCGCTGGCGGCTCACTTGTCGTAGCGCGCTCTATGGCGGGCCTGCGGGCGGCGAAGGCGCCTCTCGAATGGTCTTCGTCATCCGATCGATCCAAGCGGCGTGCTCGCTCTCCATCAGGTCCTCGGCTGTCGTGACAAGGAGAACTGGTTGCAGCGACCGCGCACGCTTGGCCCAGCCGCGATATTCGTTCCGCGCCTGTTCGATCATCGGATCGTCCGGACTTCGGTCGGCGTCCGGCGCCGGCCGGCCGGCGGGCGCGACTTTATCGCACTTCGCCAGTCGCGCCAGCCGCTCCCGTCACGCCGCCGCCTTCAGCGCCTGGTCGAGATCGGCGAGAATGTCATCGATATGCTCGATGCCGATCGACAGCCGGACATAGTCATCCGTCACCCCGGTTGCCTGCTGCTCTTCCGCAGTGAGCTGCGAATGGGTTGTGGTCGCCGGATGGATGGCGAGGGAGCGCGCGTCGCCGATATTGGCCACGTGGTAGAGGAGCTGGAGCGCATCGATGAATTTGCGCCCCGCGTCCTTGCCGCCTTTGATCTCGAATCCGACCAGGCCGCCCAGCCCGCCTTTGAGATATTTTTCCGCCCGTCGCTTGGCTTCGCCTTTCTGATGCGAGGGATGGATCACCTGCGTTACCTCGGGCCGCTTGGCGAGCCAGGCCGCGGCCGCGGAGGCGTTGGCCGAGTGGCGCTCCATGCGAAGCGCCAGGGTCTCGACTCCTTGCAAAGTGAGGAAGGCGTTGAAGGGCGATATGCAGGAGCCCAGGTCGCGCAGCAGGGTCGTGCGCGCCTTGAGAATGTACGCGACTGGACCAAGCGGCTTCGCCGCTTCGCTCCACACTGCGCCGTGGTAGCTCGGATCGGGGGTGTTGAGCGCCGGCTGGCGCTCCTTGTGCTCGTCCCACGGAAAATTGCCGCCATCGATGATGAGGCCGCCAATCGAGTTGCCATGGCCGCCCAGATATTTGGTCGACGAGTAGACGACGATCGCCGCGCCATGCTCGAACGGCCGGGTCAAGATCGGCGCGGCGGTGTTATCCATGATCAGCGGAACGCCGAGAGGACGGCCGATCGCCGCCACCTCCGCGATCGGGAAGGCGATCAGCTTGGGATTGGGCAGCGTCTCCGCGTAATAGGCGCGCGTGCGCGCGTCGGTCGCCTTACGGAAATTCTCCGGGTCGACCGGATCGACGAAGCGCACCTCGATCCCCTGGTCCTTCATCGTGTTGGCGAACAGGTTCCAGGTCCCGCCGTAGAGGTCGGTCGAGGAGATGACGTTGTCGCCCGCCCGCGCCAGGTTCTGGATCGAAAAAGCCGAGGCCGCTTGGCCGCTGGCGAGCGCCAGCCCAGCAGCGCCGCCCTCGAGCGCGGCGACGCGCTTCTCGAGCACGTCCGTGGTCGGGTTCCCGATGCGAGTGTAGATGTTGCCGAGCTCTTTCAGCGCGAACAGATTGGCGGCGTGCTCGGCGCTTTGAAACTGATAGGAGGTGGTCTGGTAGATCGGCACCGCGACGGCGCCTGTCGCCGGGTCGGCGCGCCAACCCGCATGAAGCGCCAGAGTTTCGACCTTATGAGGCATTGTTTCTTCCCTGCTATTGCCGCTTGCGTCGCCAGTATTCGAAGCCCCGATGCGACGGACGAGGACGATTCTATATGACTACTTAGTCTAGTTGCTTATATTTTAGCCGATATGAGTTAGGTGGAATGCGTCCATAGCGAGTCCCCTACCGCTCCGCAAGCCGACGCCTGTCCGTCGAGCCAAGGGGTCGGGGCCTTCCGCCTGTCCATGGTTCGGCGACGGCGTCGCGCGCGGCGTCGAAATTCACTCCGACTTCTGTATTGTCGGGGCGCGAATCGCAGGCTGGCGCATCACGCGGCCTGAGGCGAAGGGAAGGCGAAAATGAGCGCGCGCCATGAACCGGACGATCGTCTGCGCAAATTTCATCTGCCGCACGCCCATCTCGAATCGGCCTTCGGAAACGACTGGTTCGGGAGAAAAGCGGAGGGTTTCGCGCGCTTCTTCGGCACGCCTAGGTTCCTGATCGCGCAGACGCTCATCGTCGCGCTGTGGATCTGGGTCAACGCCGCCGGCTGGACCCAGTTCGATGTCTATCCGTTCATTCTGCTCAATCTCGCCTTCTCGACCCAGGCGGCCTATGCCGCGCCCTTGATCCTGCTGGCCCAGACCCGTCAGGCAGACCGCGACAAGGTGACGAGCATCGCCGACGCCCAGCATCGCGAAGAGCTTCATCAGATCAGCGAGCAGCGGCAGGCGCAGATGCGCGAGCAGGCCGCTGTGCTGATCGAAATGGTGCAGCAGAACACCGCGCTGACCGAGCGGGTCGAAGCCTTGCTCCAGCAGAACACCGAACTTACCCAGACGGTCCGGACCCTCGTCGAAAGGATCGACACGATGACGTGCGAGGTCCATGCGCGGGTGACGCCGGCCGCACGCGGCTGAACGGCCCAGTCCGCCCGCCGAAACCATCTACTTGTCGATGAACGCCATTGTTTGCTCGAGCGCTGCGGGCGAAACCCTGAACAGGCCGGTATAGGGCATGCCGAGTTCGAGGATGAGAAAGATCGCAAAGGCAATCGACAGCGCGCCGAAAGTAAGGGCTGCGGTGACCAGGGCGTTGCTTGGGGCGTATAGGCCCATGCCGAAAAACAGCGCCGCTGTCCAAAAGACCAGGATCGCGATCAGAACCCAGGACACCGGCCCGCTCGCGATCTGGAGAGAGATCAAGAGCCGCGATTGTTCGACCATGCTGGCGTATTGGTTGGCGGTCGCCAGCACCGCCTTCTGCGCGTCAGTTTTTGGCTGAAGCGTCGCGAGAAAATCGCTGACGGCCTGGGCGCTGGCGAGGGGCGGGCCAACCGTGAGGATCGCGGGGTCGACCGTCCCCCCGCCCCAGATCGCCCCATAGGCTTTTTCGATTCCCGCTTTAAGACTGTCGCGCATCGGCTTGGTCTCTGGCCCGAATTGCCCGAGCGCCTGATCGAGCCTCAAGATCTGGGCGGAGAAATTCTCCAGATTCGTCCGCTGGGACGAGAAATAAGCCCAGCTCACGCCAATGAGGGTTCCGAGGACCAGCGCGAGAAGAAGGCTGACCAGCCCCGAGACTTGGCCGACCACGGCTTTCGTTTCGCCTGTCTTGTGCTCATCGATCAGCTTTGTTTGCAGAGCGAGGCCGGCATAGCCGGCGACCATGAACAAGACGAAAATCAGTACGCAGGTAAGAAGAACACTCATGTGGTGTTAGCCCGCAGCCCTAGTTACGCCCGCAGGGGCCCTAACCGACCCGTTGCGCAATATCAAGCGAGATCGAGGACGGAGCGGTTAGCGGACGATCCCATGCGTGTTCCAGCGTTGGGGACGGCTGAGATCGGACAGATCGACAGCGTCGAACGGGATGCCGACTTCCGACAGGTCGTAGAGGAGGTTGTTGAGCATGATCTGCGTCGCCAGCATGGGCAGAAATGGTAGGAATGGCGACGCCGCAGCCATCGACAGCATGTCGCCGAAGTTGGAGCGCGAACCCATACGGACATATTTCAGGATCTTGGCGAAGGTCCGCTTCCCCTCCTCGACACCTCCGCCTCGCCGCGCCGAACCAATGCCCCCGCGTAGGTCTGAAGACCGGGACCGGCCTTGATGGGCGCAGATTTGCCGGTGAGCATGGCTTGATCGAGGAGAACTTCGCCCCCCGTCAGCTTTGTATCTGCGGCGACCACGCCGCCGAGCGACAGCTTCACCAGATCGCCCGGCGCCAAATCCGTGGGGGGAACTATTCTTCCGGCGCCGTCGCGTTTGATCGAGCCGGTCATATTTGCCGAGCACAAGTTCGAGCACGATCGCGGCTTCGAGCATCCACGGCGCCAGCGTCCAGAACTTCTCCAGCGACACAAGCAACGGATGTACGCTCGTATCCGGCATCGCGTTGGGACTGAATTTTGCAAGCTGGCGGCGGGCCGCATCGCTCGTCAGTCCACCTTTCGAAACAGTGTCGGGGGCGTTGGCGGTGACCGCCGTCGTTGGCGAAGTGGGCGTCCGTCCGCCCCCGGTCCTGATCCGATCGCTGGTCCCGACTTGGATTTGGTCGTGAGAAGGTCGGTCACAATTGTCTCCGCTCCCGGTCAGAATCCGGCGCCCTGAGCGGGTCGACCTTGGCTCGCATAGCCGAGTCGCTTCCATAGTCGCCGCCGGAGCATTCGGACCGAGAAGTGGTTCGAGCGGGTTCGGAAGGCGCAAGCAATCACGACCCGTGCAGCCGGAACGGGGAAAGAAACATGTTAGCTGCGGAGTGTCCGGACTCGGAATGTACTCAGGGAGGAGTAATTCGCCGGTTGAACTCAACGAGCCCATCTAGAACGGCGGAGAGCGCAAGGAGCAGATCGACCGCACTGGTTGGATTTCTGAGTGGACCGGCAGCTACGGGGCAGGCCCACCGCGCTATATGCAGCAGGCGAGGATTGCGGTCCTCGAGGTCACGACCCAGGACAGGCAGGATTCGCCAAGTGCTTCTGTCGGCGGCCGCCGGGAATCAGAGGTTTTCCGCATTGGTCCGGACGAATATGGACGCTTGTGGAGGGGGATTGGTGCGGATGAGGGACCCAAACACCCGTCTTAATAGCTTATAATGGCGTTGCTTTTTGTTACCTAACTTCCATCATACCAACAAAAATACCAACGCATTCCATGCCTAGCTGGGGGAGGGAACCAGATCCTGACCGCGAGCGCTAGTAGGAAGTACGCACACACGCCAGGTTCATGATCTGAAGGCGGCAGGTTCAAATCCTGCCCACGAGTCCGACTGAGTCTGCTCCAGGCGCGCTTCGGCGACGCCACCGGCCTCGACGCAGTTGCATGCGAGTCAAGGCTTCTTAAACAACGCAGGTCTAGACCCCGATGCCCAGCCTTGTTCTGGAGTTCGGGAAATGGCGGCGCCTGACAGGATGAAACTGGGCACTCTTATGCATTGTTTGCGCTAGATGATTTCCAGCCCGCACTCGGATTTGGGGTTTCATACGGTGTTTGACCCGAACCGACAAGTGTGGGGGGAAAGACCAAAGTTGGCCAATGGCTGTCTGTCTGCTTTGGGCGCGCAAGCGGGTGAAGCAGACGTCTCAACCGAAAGTCCCCCGGCAGTCCAGCAGCGCGGCGGTGAGCGCATCTCGGCGCAGGCGTCGCGCGCCGCCTGCTCGAAAGGTGCGGCGGACCTTGTGCAGTTTCATGCCAGACCGAGGCTTTGCTGACGGTCCGCAAGGCCGCAGAATTCGCCGTAGGGATGTGCGTCGTCTCCCAGCTTGCGCACCTGCCGTCAATCGGAACAGTGGTCAACATCTAAAACTTGATCCCAGCGGGCTGCCGCAAAGGGCGGATTTCCCCCGTCCGGTAGTAGTTCGGGAACAGTCGAAAATCGCCTGCACAGCTGACCTTCGTCGCTGCGTCGGGACAGATCATATCCGCCCAACTTGGAAGTTCCCAAGTCGACTGCCTTCGTTGATTACGCCGCCTCGCGTCTCAATTTGTCTTTGCGGCTCCGGGAGCCTACCAACACGAGCCTACGCTTCCGCTGCTGGGCAGAACATGGTAGCTTTGACGCCCGTCGCAGCACGAGGATTGAGATTTCGGATGCCGAGCCGGTCGAGCGGGTCTGGCCAGATATCCCTGTTGCCGGTCAACGCGCACTCGCACGTGCGACCGCGCATCACGTTGGTTTCGCGTGTTGGATCGGCCCGTTGAGCGCCACGGCGGGGAGCGCCTCCTCCGGCCTCGCCCGGGCTGCGGCCGCGCGAGCGGCGTTCTTCCTCGTCTTTTGGCTCATGATTTCGGGATGGGCGCCGGCTGATCTTCCGGTTGGGCTCGCTGCGGTCGCGGGGGCGACATGGGCGAGTTTGCGCTTGCTGCCGCCGAAACGATCGCGGTTGAGGCTTGCGTCGCTCGGGGCGCTTGCTGCGAGTTTCTTGCGCCAGTCGGTGGTTTCGGGAACGGATGTCGCCTGGCGGGCGCTCAACCCGAACCTGAAGCTCAAGCCCGGATTCGTGGCCTGCCCATTGCGTTTGCCCGAGGGCGGCGCGCGAAGCGCGTTTTGCGCGCTGTCGAGCCTGATGCCGGGAACGCTGCCGACGGGCGCGAACGAACGGGACGAGCTTCTGGTTCACTGCCTCGACGTCGGCCAGCCGGTCGCGGCTAATCTTGAAGCGGAAGAGGGGCTGTTCATCCGGGCGTTCGGCTTTGACTGATTTTCTTCTCGCGACGGCGGGCGTGATCCTCTTCACGGTGGCCGTTGGCCTCGTGCGCATCCTGAGCGGCCCAGGCGACGCCGACCGCATGATGGCGGCGCAGCTCATTGGCACCGGGGGCATCGGTTCTCTGCTTCTCATCGCCGTGGCGACCGGCGCGCGGGGAGTTGAAGATGTCGCCCTCGGGCTCGCGCTGCTCGCCGCCTTCGCCTCCGCCGCCTTCGTCAACAGCGGCGCGCCGGTGGAGGATTCTGACGCGGCGGAAGGCCGATGAGTGTCGTCGATCTCTTCAGCATCGTCGCGATCGGCGCAGGCGTCTTCTTCTTTCTTGCCGGCACGGTGGGGCTCTTGCGCTTTCCTGACGCGCTCAGCCGGCTGCACGCGCTGACAAAGGCTGACAATCTGGGTCTCGGCCTCGTTGTGCTGGGGCTCTTGCCGCGCGCCGAAAGCCCACTCGCCGCGTTCAAGCTCATCGCCATTTGGGCTTTGGTGCAATTGGCCGGCGCGACGACGGCGCAACTGGTCGGACGCGCAGTACGGCACAAGGGAACGGCCGCATGAGCGTTCTGCAGGCGCTCGACATCGGCCTCGCATTGCTGGTGTTCGCGGTCGCGGCGTGGACGATTTTCGCCCGCGGAGCCTTCGCCGCCACGGTCGGCTATGTCGTCTATGGACTGCTGCTGTCGCTTGTGTGGATACGGCTGTTTGCGGTCGATGTGGCGCTGACCGAGGCGGCGATCGGCAGCGGCGTGACCGGTGTTTTGCTCATTGGCGCGGCCGCGCGATTGCGCGGCGCCGAGGCCGAGGACGAGAAATCCTTGAGCGGCGCGCCGCGGGTTTTCACCGCGGGTCTTTGCATTCTCGTCGCCCTGGCGCTGGCCGCGGTCGTGCTGCTGTTTCCCGATCAGGGTCCGTCACTGGCGCCGCCATCGATGCAGCATCTGCACGAAACGGGTCTCGGCAATCCGGTGACGGCCGTTCTCATCGCCTATCGGGCGTTCGACACCATGCTGGAAAAGGTTGTCCTGGTTCTGGCGGTGGTCGGCGTCTGGTCGCTTGCCGCCGATCGGTACTGGGGCGGCGCGCCGGGAGAGCCGCGCGCGGAGCGACCCGAGCCGACGCTCGCTTTCCTCGCACAGGTGTTGGCGCCGCTCGGCATCCTGGTTGGCGTGCACGTCTTCTGGGTCGGGGCCGATGAGCCCGGCGGCGCTTTTCAGGGCGGCGCCATTCTCGCCGCCATGTGGATCATCGTCATGATGGCGAGACTGTCCGAGGCGCCCCCGACGAGCGCCTTCTGGATGCGGGTTGCGCTCATTGCGGGGCCTCTCGTGTTCCTGGCCACCGGGATCGCCGGAGCGATTTTCGTCGGCGGGTTTTTCGCCTATCCGCCGGGGTTCGCCAAGCCGGTGATCCTGTTCATCGAGGCGTTCATGGTCCTCTCCATCGCGGTCGCTCTCCCCATGCTGGTGGCGGGGCCGGCGCGACGCGAGCCCAAGCGATGACCTCGGCCACTCTGGCTGGGCTTGTCGGGGCGGCGCTGGTGGGCCTCGGCCTCTACGGCCTCATCGCCAACCCTCAGCCGCTGCGCAAGATTCTCTGCGTTCAACGTGATGGGCAGCGGCGTCTTCCTGGTGTTCGGCATCGTAGCCCGGAAAGGCGCGGCGGCGGGATTGCCGTCCGATCCCGTGCCGCAGGCGATGGTGATCACCGGCATCGTCGTCGCCTTCGCTGCAAGCGCGCTCGCCGTCGCGTTGGTGCTTCGGCTGTTCGATGAGACCGGCCGCGCGACGCTGAACCCCGACGCCTGGACGAAGCCTTCCAGCGACGGAGCCGACGCCGAATGACGGCGGATTCCGCCGCCATCGCGGCGACGGCAGGCGGGAGCCTCATGCCGCTCGCGATCCTTTTGCCGGCTCTCGGCGTACTGCTGTCGCTTCTGCTCGGCGGCCGAACGGCCGAGCGCATAGCGCTCGGCCTCATGCCGGTGCAATTGGCCGTCGCTCTGGCCATCGCTGCGTTCGTTTGGCGCTCGGGCCAAGTGCTCGTCTATACGCTCGCAGGCTATGCGCCGCCGCTCGGCATCGCGCTCAGGGCGGACGGATTTTCCGCCGTCATGCTTGTGACCGCCGCGCTGATCATGCCGGCCGCTGGCTTCTATGCGCGGGCCAATTTCGCGACGCCCCGGGGTGAAGAGAGACGCGCGCCGCTCGCCTTCTGGACTTTGTTGCAGGGCCTGCAGGCGGCGCTGAGCCTGTTGTTCCTGGGTGGGGATTTGTTCAACCTCTATGTCGGGCTCGAGCTTCTCACCTTCGCCGCGGTTCCGCTGGTTGCTCTCGACGGACGTCCGGAGACGGTGGCTGCGGCGCTGCGCTATCTCTTGTTCGCTTTGTTCGGCTCGGTGCTCTACCTGCTTGGCGTCGCTCTGATCTACGGAGCCTACGGCACGCTCGATATCGCGCTGCTCGCCTCGCGCATTCGCGCCGAGCCCGCCGTGTGGCTGGCGGCCGGGCTGATGACTGCGGGGCTGTTGGCGAAGACCGCGCTTTTTCCCCTGCATTTGTGGCTTCCTCCGGCCCACGCCAACGCGCCGGCCGCAGCCAGCGCCGTGCTGTCCGGCCTGGTGGTCAAGGGATCATTTTTTGTCGTTGCCCGGCTCTGGTTTGATGTGTTGGCGCCGCTTCCAACCGTCATTCCGGGCGCCATTCTCGCCGCGCTCGGGTCGGCGGCGATCCTGTTCGGCAGCGCGCTCGCTCTGCGTCAGGAGCGGCTGAAGCTCTTGGTCGCCTATTCGACAGTCGCGCAGATCGGCTACCTGTTCCTGATGTTTCCGCTCGCTGCCGGTCCATGGGCGGCGGACGCCTTCAGCGGCGGAATCATGCAGGCGCTCTCGCACGCCTTCGCCAAGGCGGCGATGTTCTTATCGGCAGGCCTCATCGCCGAATTGCTCGGCCACGACAAGATCGCCGGTCTTGGCGGCGTTGGACGCGCGATGCCGGTGACGTTCCTCGCTCTCGGCCTCGGCGGCCTGTCGCTGATGGGCTTGCCGCCGAGCGGCGGCTTTGTCGCCAAATGGCTCTTGATGAAGGCCTCGGTCGCATCGGGCCAGTGGCTTTGGGCAGTGGTGATGGCGGCGGGCGGACTGCTGGCGGGCGGCTATCTTTATCGGGTGCTGGCTCCGGCGCTTTCGGGCGAGAGCGCACAATTGAAGAAGCTGCCTCAGCGCAGCCGCGAAAGCGTCGCTCTGGCTTTGGCGATTGTCGCTCTTCTGCTCGCCTTCGCGCCGCCCTCGTTTTTCAGCTTTCTGCAGATCGGCCGTCCGACTGCGAGCATGGCGCTGCAATGAGCGGGTTCGGCGCACAGTTCGGTCCAGCGCTGCTGGTCGCCGCGTTGGCGGCGCCGCTCGTTGTTCTGGCCATCTTCCTCGCGCCGGGGCCGCGCGGCTTGGCGCGAGCCGTAACCCCGCTCGCGGCCGCGCCTGCGCTCGGGGCCGCGGTCCTGGCGATCGGCGGCGCGCCGTTTAGCGCCGAACTGCCCGCTTTGCGCGTGACTTTCTCACTCGATCAGCCCGGCGGCCTGCTGCTTCTCGCGGCGGCGCTCGTGTGGCTCATCGTCAGCGTCTTCGCTCTGAGGGAAGGGCAGGGGAAGCCAAACGCCGACCGCTTTGCGGTCTCCTGGCTGCTCACCATGGCCGGCAGCCTCGGCGTCTTCATCGCCGCCGACCTTCTGACCTTCTACCTCGTCTACGCGCTGGTCAGCATCCCGGCCTATTACCTCATCGCGCATGACAAGGACGCCACGTCACGCCGCGCCGGCAGCGTGTATCTGGCCTTTGCGCTCATCGGCGAAGCAGTGCTGCTGATCGCGTTCGTCATGCTGGCGGCGGGCGAGCTGAGTGGCAGCCTCAGCATCCGCGACGTTGTGGCGGCTTTGCCCGCTTCGCCCTGGCGCGACGCGGCGCTCGCGCTCATCATCATCGGCTTCGGCATGAAGATCGCGCTCATGCCCCTGCATGGCTGGATGCCGCTCACCTATACCGCGGCGCCTATTCCGGCGGCGGCAGTGCTGAGCGGCGCCGCGGTCAAGGCGGGTGTCATCGGTCTCATCCGTTTTCTGCCGCTTGGCGCGGCTTTTCCGAGTTGTGGTGAGGCGCTCGCATGGGCCGGGTTCATCTCCGCCTTCTATGGCGTCGCGATTGGCGTGACGCAGCGCGACCCGAAGACCATGCTCGCCTATTCGAGCGTGAGCCAAATGGGCGTGATCGCCGCGGCCTTCGGCATGGCCCTCACCAGCGCCCAGCAAGGCGCGGCGACGGAGGTCGCCTTCTACGCTGCGAACCATGTGCTGGTGAAGGCCGCCCTGTTCATGACCGTGGGCGCGGTCGCCGCGCTCGACGGCCGTCCTCGAACGCTGGCGCTCATCGTCGCCGCGTTGCTCGCGCTCAACCTTGGCGGTTTGCCCCTGACCGGGGGCGCGCTGGCCAAGCTCGCAGTCAAGGACCTGTTCGGCGACGGCGCCGCCGGCTGGGCGGCGCAACTGTCGGCCGCCGCCACCACGGCCCTCATGCTGCTCTTCCTCATGCGGCTCGCGCGATCGCCCCGAGACGAGCTCGCGGGAGCGTCGCCCGCACGCGTCTGGCTCTGGCTCGCGCTGGCGGTCGCCTCGGTGCTCATCCCCTGGCTCATGTTCTTAGGCCCTGGCGGGCCGGACGGAGCGCTCGAACCCGCGAAGCTCTGGGACGCGGTCTGGCCGATGCTCGTCGGCGTCGCGCTGGCGGGCGGATTGTGGGTCGTGCGGGACCGGCTTCCTCGCATTCCGGCCGGCGACATCGTCATCGCCGAGGAGGCCGCGTTCCGCGGCTCGGCGCCTCTCGGCGCCGCGTTCGAGCGGAGCGATCGGGCCGTGCAGCAGTGGCCTGCGGCAGGTCTCGCCCTGCTCATGGTCGCGCTCGCCCTCGCCGCGGCGGGCTACGCGAGCCACTGAGCTCCGCCGCTCGCGGCGAACTGGCGGATTTCAGGCAGCCACCGCCTCCTTCTGAGGCTGCTTCGCGCGGTAGAGCGTGATGTAGAAGACCGGCAGCACTAGGAGCGTGAGCATGGTGGCGACGAACAAGCCACCCATGATGGCGAAAGCCATGGGTCCCCAGAACACCGTTGGCGCGATCGGGATCAAGCCCAGCACGGTCGAGATCGCCGTCAGCATGATCGGGCGGAAGCGGGAGAGCGTCGCCTCAACCACCGCGGTCCAGATGTCGCGTCCTTCAGCCCGCTCGGTCTCGATCTGATCGATCAGGATGACGGCGTTGCGCGCGATCATACCAACCAGCGCCAGAATCCCCAGAATCGCCACGAAGCCGAGCGGCCGGTTGGAGATGAGGAGCGCGAGAACAATGCCGATCAATCCGAGCGGCACGGTCGCCACGACCAGCGCCACCCGCCCGAAACTGTGCAGCTGCGCCATCAGGAAGAGCAGCATCAGGAACAGCGCGGCGGGTAGCAGCGCGAACACCGAGCCTTGCGATTGCGCGCTCTCCTCGATCGTGCCGCCTGTTGCGACGTGGTAGCCGCTCGGCAGGCTCGCCTCGAGTTTCTCGACGGCGGGTTTCAACGATTCGACTGCGCCTTCCGGCGTCGCGTCCCCGCGCACGTCCGCCTGCACTGTGAGTGTCGGGACCCGGTCGCGCCGCCAAACAAGCGGATATTCCTGATCGAAATCGAAGGTTGCGATCTGGCTCAGAGGCACGGTGCGTCCGGCGGGGAGAGGCAGCTGCAGCGAGCGCAGCGTAGACAGCGAGACGCGCTGCTCGTCATTCGCGCGGGCGACGACATTGATGAGATAGATGCCGTCTCGAACCTGAGTAATCGGCGTTCCCGACATGACGGCGTTCAGCGTTTCGGCCAGCGTTTGCGAGCTCAAACCCAGCAGCCGCGCCTGATCCTGGTCGATCTTGACCCTGACCTCGCGCGCCGGCTCCATCCAGTCGAAATTGACGAGGCGCAGATTTAGGCTCTCGCCCATTGTCTGGCCGAGCTTGAGCGCGATTTCACGCACTTCCGCGGGGTCCGGGCCGCTCACCCGATATTGCACCGGCCAGCCGACCGGCGGTCCCAGCTCGAGCGGCGACACGCGCGTGACCGCGCTCGGTATCTGCTCGGCCAAAGCCCTCTCGAGCTTCGCGTGCAGCCGGTCGCGCGCCGGAACGTCCTTGGCGATCACCACCGCTTGCGAGAAAAAGTCATTGGGAAGCTTGACGTCGAGCGGCAGATAGAAGCGGATCGCGCCGCGCCCGACATAGGTGCTCCAGCTCTTAACGTCGGGATCGTTTTTCAGCATCGCGTCAAGCTTGGCGGACGCGTCCTCGCTGGCGAAAATTGAGGCGTTCTGCGGCAAGGTCAGATCGACGACCAGCTCGGGGCGGTCGGAAGCGGGGAAGAACTGCCGCGGCACGTAGGGCAGGGCCAAAACCGCCGCGACGAAGCAAGCGAGCGTCACCGCGATTGTGATCCAGCGCATTCGCATCGCGCCGACGAGAATCGACTTGAACGTGCGCATGACGAAGCTGGGCGGAGCATCAGCGGGCTTGTTGGGCTTCTTGAGCAGCCACACGCCGAGCAGCGGCGCGAACAGCACCGCGACGAACCAGGAGACGACGAGGGCGATCGTCACCACGGCGAAGATCGAGAACGTATATTCGCCGGCGGCGCTGCGGGCGAAGCCGATCGGCACGAAACCGGCGATGGTGACAAAGGTGCCGGTCAGCATCGGCATCGCGAGCGTCTTGTAGGCGAAGGAGGCCGCGTCCTCCGCGCTGTCGCCTTGAGCGAGGCGGGTCGTCATCACGTCGATAGTTGTCATGGCGCTGTCGACGAGCAGACTCAAGGAAATGATCAAGGCGCCGAGCGAGATGCGCTGGAGGTCGGTGTGCATCGCCTCCATGATCGGGAAGACGATCGCAATCGTGAGCGGGATGGTCAGCGCCACCACCGAACCCGGCCTCAACCCCAAACTGATGATGCTCACCGCCATGATGATGGCGATCGCCTGCCACAGCGATTCCATGAACTCGCCGATGGCCGTGTGGACGACGACCGGTTGGTCGCTGACCAGGCTCGCGTCAATGCCGAGCGGCAGGTTGGCGACGCTGTCGTCGATCGCATGTCTCGCGTTGCGCCCGAGCGCCAGGATGTCGCCGCCGTCGCGCATCGCGATGGCAAGCCCGATCGCCGGCTTACCATTGACGCGAAATATCGGCTGCGGCGGATCGGAATAGGCGCGCCTGACGGTCGCGATGTCGCGCAACCGGACCAGCCGTCCGTTCGACAGGAAATTGACGTTGAGCAGGTCCGCTTCCGATCCGAAGGCGCCGGAGACCCGGAGTGAAATCTTCTCCTGGCCAGTCTCGAGAGAACCAGCGGGGCTGACTGCATTCTGCGCCCTCAGCGCCGCCAGAAGCGCCGCGCGGTCGATGCCCAAGCCCGCCAGCTCCTGGGTCGAGAACTCGACATAGATCTGCTCGTCCTGCGCGCCGATGATCTCGATCTTCGACACGTCGGGAATCTGCAAGAGACGCGAGCGGATGTCCTCGACATAATCGCGCAGTTCCCGATGAGTGAAGCCGTCGGCGGTGAAGCCGTAGATCAGACCGAACGTGTCGCCGAAGTCGTCGTTGAAGCCTGGCCCGATCACGCCCGCGGGCAGCGTGCCGCGGATGTCGCCGATGTTCTTGCGCACCTGATACCAGATGTCCGGCACTTCCTTTGGGCTGGTCGAGCCCTTAAGATTGACGAAGATCGTGGTGCGGCCGGGTATGGTGTAGCTGCGCAGGAAATCGAGCCCGCGGGTCTCCTGCAGCTTGCGCTCAAGCCGCTCAGTGACCTGCTGGAGCGTGTCGTCCATGGTCGCGCCGGGCCACGCGGCCTGCACGATCATGGTGCGAAAGGTGAACGGCGGGTCCTCGGCGCGGCCAAGGCTGAAAAAGGAGGCGACGCCGGCAAGCGTCACCGCGGCCATGATGAAGACGATGAAGGAGCGATGCTTCAGCGCCCAATCGGAAAGATTGAGTGAGCTCACGAAGTCGCTCCCAGGAGCCGCACCTTCTGGCCCGGATGCAGCGCCTGGACGCCCGCGGTCACCACAACGTCGCCCGGCTCGAGCCCCGACGAGACCACGACAGTTGCCGGATCGGAACGCTGAACTTCGACATTACGTAGCTTGACCGTGAGGCTCGCCGGATCGACGACCCACACCGCCGGCCGGCGATCGGCTGAGGTCAGCGCGCTCGCTGGGATCGAGATGCCCTTGCCGCCCTCGAGCTGAAGGCGGCCAGTGACCGTCGCGCCGAGCCGCATCGCCTCGGGATGATCGATGAGGCTAAGCCTCACCTGGAACGTGCGGGTGACCGGGTCGGCCTGCGGCGAGACAGTCCGCACGCGCGCCTTCGCGGTGACCGAGGGGTCGTCGCCGAGCGCAATGGTGATGGTCGCATCGTTCGGCGCGGCGCGGAGAACTTGGGCCGGGACGTCGAACACGGCGTCGCGCCCATCCTGCCTGGCAACAGAGAACACCGGTTGGCCGGCCTGAACGACCTGGCCCGATTCAGCCAGGCGGGCGGTGATCGTCCCCGACACGTTGGCCCGGAGCTCCGTGAAGCCCACCCGGTCCTGGGCGATGTCCAGTTGCGCGGTCGCGTCGTCGACCCGCGCCTGCGCCGTCTGCAACCCTTGCTTGGCTTGATCGAAGATCGCCCGGGTGGTGAAGCCTCTTTCCATCAGATGGTTCTGGCGATCGAAATTGTTCTGCGCCTCGACCTCCTGGGCCTCAGCCGCGGCGAGCGCGGCCTGGGCCGAGCGGAGCGCGTTGAGCTCGTCCTGCGGATCGAGCTTGGCCAGCGCCTGGTCCGGCTCGACCTTGTCGCCGACCTCGCCTTTCCGCTCGATAATCCGGCCGCCGATGCGGAAGGCGAGGTTCACTTCGTTTTCGGCGCGGATATCTCCGGTGAGCGCCACGGAATTGCCGAGCTCGCTGTTTTCGACGGTAACGGTGCGGACCGGGCGCGGCTGCGGCGGCTCGGTCTTGGCCTCCTGACGGCAGCCGGCCGCGAGGAACGCCAGCGCCGATGCGACGATGAGCGCACGAACCGCTCCACGCGCAGGCGCTTGAGTTTTGAATGAGGTCAAGCGATTCTCCCCCTGCGGCCTAAGCGCCTCCATCCGAGCCGGTGGACGTCTGCTGCTCCTGGAGCTTGTCTCTCAGGAGAACGTACTCCCCGAATTGATATCGACCTCGAGGCGTTCAATCCGTAGAGCTTCGCGATCTCGTCGGCAACGCGAAAGCTGGCCATCTGACGCAGTTCGCACAGCGGATGATCGGCTCGGGCCTGATTCCGCTCGGCCATCCCCAATCCTTGCGATACGAACATACCCGGTTACCCACATACCAGGTTGGGACGCGTTCACCACCGGTGATCGCGCATGAGAAAAACCCTGCGCGGCGTCGTGGCGTCAAAGCTTGCAAGGCCGCTTGTAACCTCGCCTTCATCGCCTACGCCGCATTTTGCTATGAAAGACCCGTCCTCCGTAACTCCGGTTGGCTCAGAACCGCCAGCCAACCTTCAGCGTGGCGCTCGCCTCCCACTGGTTGAAGCTGACGCCGGGCACGGTCGACCAGACGTTGAGGTGCGAGCCCTGCAAGTCGATCGCCGGGGCGCCAAGCAGCTGGGCTGCTTCGTCGCTGCCGAACAGCGAGGCGGGAATGACATACTCGACCGTGGCGATCGGCAGGGCTTCCCAGTCGTGGCTGGCCTCGTCGAATCGGTCGGGTTCATACCAGCGGCCGAGAAATTCGACGGCGAGGCTCGCGTTCCAGTTCTTCGAGATCGCCCATGAAGCCGATGGAATCAGGACTAGAGCGTCGGACGAGAGTTGCGGCTGACGCTGGCGGTTTTGCGCGAAGGCGGTCAGTCCAAAGGACCAGACCGTTTCGGCGGAGGTGTCGGCAGCGGTGGGGATCAGCTGGAAGGAACGATCAAGATGGAAGCTCTTATTGAAGCCGAAATTGAAGTCCTGCCGTGCCTCGGTCTGGTCGGAAAAGGTGGGCAGATATTCGAAACGCGGCGTGATTGCGAAATAAGGCGAAAAGGCCTGGTCGTTGGTCGGATTGGCATATTGAATGCGGCCGGAAAAGGTGAGCCGGTCGATGTCGGCGTCCGGCTCGTTGAAGAAGCGCTTGAATTGGGAACGGGCGCTGACCGAGACGCGAAACGGCAGGTCGCCGACCGGCGCCGCCGCCGAGAGGTTGCCGACCGGAAACGTGCCCCAACTGTCCTGACTCCCGACGCCGAGCTCAAGCGGGTTCGAATCGAAGTTGAGGGGCGCCAGCGCATTGAATCGGATCTGCGGCCGCTCGACCTGCTGCTCTTCGCCCGGCGCGGTCGAGTAGAGATTTCCGAAAGCCTGGGGTGTTGAGAGATTGAGTGTGCCAAGCATTGCGTCGATGCGCGCGTCGTCAGCGTCGATTCCCGCGTCGCTGCGTCCGCCAGCGGCCTGGGCGAGGGCCGCCGCTGGGAAGGCGACGCCAAGCGCAAGCCCCAATGCGCAACCGGGCGCGTATCCGCTCCACCTCTTGGCTGCCCTCGGCTTTTTCTTAGGCGCCCCGCGCATTTCCCCGATCCCCTTAAATGCTCGGCTTCTGTGAAAGCCCCCACTGCGCGTTATGAATGCGGCGCCAGCGGTTTTGCTTGACGGTACGGCCGCGGGCTCCGTCGATTGCGCGACGCTTTCGAAGTCGCGCGGTTGCCGTGGTGCCGGACAGCCGGCCTGGGAGAACCGAACTCGCCAAGCAGCGCTCCCGTTCGCGCGTCATCAGCGTCGATCCCCGCGTCGCTGCGGTCGCCGGCGGCCTGAGCAGACGTAAGCGCCATAAGGAACGAGAAGGTCGCGGCGAAGGTCGCAGCCGCAATCCTCCGCTTCAGCGCGAACAGTGACGATTCGCGCGTCCTGCTCGCTTCGGTCGCGAAGCGGGCTTGGCCCCAGAAATCGAAAATCGTCCCGCCGCTCGATTTGCTCATTTGAGACTTGATCGCCCTGCCGGTGCGCTCTCAGTAGTCGACCGCGTCGCGGATGATCGGGCAGGTCATACAATGGCCGCCGCCCCGCCCCCGGCCGAGCTCGGCACCGACGATGGTGATGACCTCGATCCCGGCCTTGCGGAGTTCTGACTAAACGCGCGGCCCTGGGGGCAGCCCCCGGTCCATATGCCGGTGGGATGGGGGCCGTGGCTTTCGCAGATGAAATCCATTGCTCAGAAATTGAAGCTCTCGCCTCGACGTCCGCGCGGCTGTGCATCGGGGCGGCGCCTGTCCTCACGTGAGCTTCATAGCTTGCGGTGGCGTGGATTCAAACGCAGATGGCCCGCGCCCGCTTGAGGATCGAGCCCTCGACGAGCCTCAGGGCTCCCGACGCTTGGCGTCGCTGGCCTACGTGGCGCCCGCTTCGCCGTCGTTCCCTTAACCCCGCGATCCGCAGCCCGCGACCCCGGACTCCTGGATTCGGGTCGCCCGGTCTACTACGGGTCTATCGCCGATCATGCCTATCGACAAGCGCCGCAGCTAATTCACTCAAGCTATTGATTTCATTGGTGCCGGATGAGGGGATTGAACCCCCGACCTTCGGTTTACAAAACCGCTGCTCTACCGCTGAGCTAATCCGGCGCACGGGCGCTTTTGCGCTATCAGCGAGCCAAGCCGCGCGCAAGGGCGTGCGACTTCAGGCGGAGCCCGCGGCGACGGTCGGCGTCCAGGGGCCAGGCGCGGGTACTGCCTCGTCCATACCGGGCCATGGAGGCATAGTGACCGCGACGAACGCGAGGGCTCGGCCGGCCTCGGCGCGAAACTGAAACGCGGTTCCGAGTGGGATGGTCAGCGACGTGCCGGGGCTAAGGGGGTCGATCCGCTCGACGCCCTCCTGACGGCGCCAGATGGCGCCCCGACCGCTGAGCACAAACCAGATTTCCTCGACCGTTCGATGCTTGACCGCGTGCGCCACCGCGCCGGCGGGCAATTCGAAATGAGCCATGCTTCCGCTGGCGAGGCTCAGAAGTAGGCGCACCGCCGTTCCGTCGGGTGCAGTGGCGTCGATCGCCGCGCCGAGCGCCTTGGTTTGATAAAGGTTGGCTACGGTCGCCGGCATCGGGTTAGCGCCTCGCGGTTCGGCGCGCCCGAAAGCCGCGTTGTCTTGGCGCGGCGATCGGCGGCCTGCTAAGAAAGGGCATGACGAGCCCAAGTCTAACCACCCCGAGTTTAACTGCGGATCAGGCGCTTGACGAGTTTCGCGCCGCCGGCGCCCTGCTCACTGGCCATTTTATCTTGTCGTCGGGGCTACACTCGCCGGTGTTTTTGCAAAAGATGTTCGTGTTCCAGGACCCGGTTCGCACCGAGCGCCTCTGCCGCGCGCTTGCCGAGAAAGCCCGCGAAGTGTTCGGCGCGATCGACATCGTCGCCTCGCCCGCGCTCGGCGGCATCGTTCCCGGCTACGAGACCGCGCGCTGGCTTAGGTCCAAGGCGATCTTCGTCGAGCGTGAGGGCGGCGTCTTTAAGTTGCGCCGCGGCTTCGCCATTCCTCCCGGCGCGCGCGTGCTGATGGTCGAAGACATCATCACCACCGGCCTCTCGTCCCGTGAAACGCTGGCGGCTTTGGCCGAGCACCCGGGCAAGATCGTCGGCGCCGCCTGCCTGATCGACCGGTCGGGCGGCCAAGCGGACATCGGCGTTCCCCGCGTGGCGCTGGCGACGCTCGACATTCCAGCCTACGCGCCCGACGCGCTGCCGCCCGAACTGGCGGCGCTTCCGCCCGTCAAGCCGGGGAGCCGCGCGCTCGCCGGCGCGGCCTGATGGCGGCGAATCCCAAACGAAAGGGGAGCGACCCGATGGCGGCGCTCAGGCTCGGCGTCAACGTCGATCATGTCGCGACCGTGCGCAATGCGCGCGGCGGCGCGAGCCCCGATCCGATCCGTGCGGCGCTCATGGCGATCGAGGCCGGCGCCGACGGCATCACCGCGCATTTGCGCGAGGACCGCCGGCACATTCACGACGACGACATGCGCCGCCTCAAGGCTTCGATCGTTAAGCCGCTCAATTTCGAGATGGCGGCGACGGAGGCCATGCTCGACATTGCTCTCAGCATTCGTCCGCACGCTTGCTGCCTCGTGCCGGAGAAGCGGACCGAACGCACCACTGAGGGCGGTCTCGACGTGGTCAACGGGTTTAAGGACTTGAAGCCGTTCGTCGCCGAGCTCACGCGAGAGGGAATCCGGGTCTCGATGTTCATCGAACCCTCCCGGGAGGCTTTGAAAGCCAGCGCCGAGCTCGGCGCGCCAGTCGTCGAGCTCCACACCGGAGCTTGGTGCGACGCGCGGGCGCGGGGCGAAGCCGCCAAGGCCGATCACGAATTTGGCCGCCTCAGGGCCGCAACGGCCGAGACCCAGGCGCTCGGGCTCGAGTGTCACGCCGGCCACGGCCTCGACTATGAGACGGCGCGCCTCATCGCCGCCTTGCCGCAGATCGTCGAACTCAACATCGGTCATTTCCTCATCGGCGAGGCGATTTTTGTCGAACTCGCCGAGGCCGTGAAGGCGATGCGCATGGCGATGACCGAGGGACGCGCGTCGGCGGAACGCCGACGTTGATCGTGGGGATCGGCAGCGACCTTTGCGACATCGAGCGCATCGAAAAGACGCTCGCCCGGTACGGGGAGCGTTTCATTGACCGTTGCTTCACCGAGACCGAGCAATGCCGCTCGGATCGGCGGGCCGCGCGCGCAGCCTCCTACGCTAAACGCTTCGCCGCCAAGGAGGCCTGCGCGAAGGCGCTCGGCACCGGATTGAGGCGCGGGGTGTTCTGGCGCGACATGGGGGTCGTCAATCTTCCGTCTGGGCAGCCGACCATGAAGTTGACCGGCGGCGCCGCCGAACGGCTGAAAGCAATCGTGCCGCCCGGGACGGAACCGTTCATCCACCTGACAATCACCGACGAGGGGGCCTTCGCCCAGGCCTTTGTGGTCATCGAGGCTCGCGCCTTGCTTGCGCGACGCGACAGCGACGCTCGCCTCGGGTCAGGCTAGGATCAAACCTCAATCGGCTTGACTTATTTCGAAGTGAAGCGGAGATGGCGAACGTCGTCGTTGAGGGTTGAGGGGCTATTGAACCGGGGCCTGGCGCGGCACGCCCCTTTTCTTCGATATCGGCGCAAAATTGTTGTGCTGCGGCGGCGGCCAAATCACGCGTCTGGCGCCTCCGCCGGAGATAGCCCTGCTACGAACCTCTCGCGATGGCGTAATCATCTGCGGTGCTTGGCGCGCGTAGCTCTCTAGGCCAAACGCGTGACATTTTGGACAGGTCTTGCCGAGTGGCTGTGACTGGGCTTCAAGTTTTTGCGACCAGTCGCTCAAGCGCGTCTATTCGATAGGAAGCGGGTAAGCAGTGGCCATTTTCTATCTCCTTTGCGATATGTTTCGCCCTGGTCGTCGCTTCAACCGGTCGCGTCGCTCCTTGGGAGGCGGCTTCTGACGCTCGTCCGTTTCGGCATAATCAAAATGAAGACGTCGGCGAATGTCTCAGCTTCGCCGACCAGCGCGCGCCTGGCGGCTTCGCGCCGCGCGTAGCCGGTCGCTTCGCCGATCCGAAACGCAAGACCAAAAGGTGGGGCGGCGACAAGTGGCTGAATAGGATCGGAATCTACGCAAGACCATTTGCGGCGCGGACGTGCATATGCTCGAGGACACCGCCTCCACTTGCGCGCCGGATCAACCACGATGACTGCCTCGGCCGGCGTCACGCATGATGATCAACCCCTTAGCTTCCCCCTGAGAGGGCGGTAACGGTAATTGCTTCCGGTTCTGCTCAGCGGGGGAAAATGACGAAATCTCGCGACTATCGCCGCAAACGGCCGTCCAGGTTCGCGTCGCCTAAAGGAAGCAAGGCGCGCCGTCCCCTACCGTCAATCTTCAATTTCGCGATCATGCGGCGACGGTCAACCAAGTCGCGCGCTCACACGGTGCCGACGCCCGTCATCCAGCAGCGCCATGAGCAACGGACGTTCCGCAATCTCTACTCCGTCTACGCTCGCGAAGACGACGCCCCGACAGACTCGGCTCGGATTCTCGACGGAAAACGAGTATCGCGCGGTCCGATACTTGATGGTCGCTTCGTAGTTGTCCCAACCCTTGGGAATGCAGGGATCGACGGACAAGAAAGCGCCTCGGAGCCGTAACCCAAGCAGGTTCTCCGTGCCCGCGCGCCGCAACCAGCCGGCTAAGCCGGTGTACCAAGTCCAGCCCCCACGCCCGATATGAGGCGCGATCGAATATATGTCGGCGCACACGACGTAGGGCTCGACTTTGTAACGGTACGCGTCGGCGGGAGTTCGCGAGTGATTGATAGGGTTGAGCAATGAGAAAAGCTCCACCGCTTTGTCGCCCTCGCCGAGCGTAGCGAAAGCCATCACCGACCAGATCGCAGCGTGCGTGTATTGGCCGCCATTCTCGCGAACGCCGGGGGGATAGCCCTTGATATATCCCGGATCGTGCCGAGTTTTATCGAAGGGAGGCGCGAACAAAAGCGCCAATCCGTCCTTGCATCGAATCAACTGCCCGTCGAGCGCCGTCATCGCGCGGGCCGCTCGTTCGGGCGAGTCTGCGCCTGACAGGACAGCCCAGGATTGCGCGATGGAGTCGATCCGACACTCGTCGTTGGTCGCGGAACCGAGCGGCGCCCCATCATCGAAATAGCCCCTGCGATACCATTCGCCGTCCCAGGCCTCGCGCTCGATGGCGGCTCTCAGCGCGGCCGCATGCGCCCTCCACGTCTCGGCGCGTGCTGTCTCGCCGCGCGCCAAAGCCAAGGGAACGAAGGCCGTAAGCGCCGTGTACAGAAACCATCCGAGCCAAACGCTCTCCCCCTCTCCCTTTTCTCCGACGCGGTTCATGCCATCATTCCAATCGCCTGTGCCAATGAGCGGAAGCCCGTGCCGGCCCAGGGTCAGACTCATATCAAGCGCCAGGGCGCAGTGCTCGAACAGCGTTAGGCTGTCTCGAGAAGGCGTCGGCTCAAAAAAGCGATCCGGCTCGCCGGCCTTCGGTTCTGCGCCCTCGAGAAAAGGAATCAACTCATCGAGTATAAGCGTGTCGTTTGTCGTCTCGACATATTGGGCGGCCGCGTAGGCCAGCCAAGCACGATCGTCGGATATTCGGGTCCGGACGCCTTGGCCGGAATGTGGCAGCCACCAGTGTTGGACGTCGCCTTCGACGAACTGGCGGCCGGCCGCACGCAAGAGGTGTTCGCGCGTCAGGTCGGGCCGGGCGGCCGCAAGAGCCATCCCGTCCTGCAATTGGTCGCGAAAGCCATAGGCGCCGCTGGCTTGATAGAACGCCGAGCGCGCCCAAATCCGACACGCGAGTGTCTGGTAGAGCAGCCAGCCATTGAGCATGAGGTCCATCGCGCGGTCGGAAGTCTTGACCTCGATCGCGCTCAAAGTCTCGTCCCAGGCGCGCATGATGTCCGCCTCCAAGCCGTTGAGATCGGCCGCGCGAAATTTTTGGATGGCTGCGCGGGCGCCCTCGCGCGTCGTTCGTCTCCGATAAAGAAAACGATCTCGGCTACACCTTCCGGCTGCACCTCAAGCTTTGTGCGCATCGCGGCGCAAGGGTCCAACGTGGGCGCCACCATATCAATCGATCGCGCGCCGGCGTTCACGGACGACAGCCGCAACGGGTATTATTTCGCGGAAGAGCCTGTCCGGTTGCCATCCCGTTAGTGACGTCGGCGAGACAAGTGAGCCTCGGCGCCGTCGAGTTGAACTATTTCGGCCTACATGTGAGCCGTTCCGATCAAGTTGGGCTGTCGCTTTGAGGAGCGATGTGGGCGTTGAAAGACGCCCTACGTTTGACGGGCGACGGCGACGCGGGAATCCAGGTGATCGAAGGGCCACGCCAGTCGCCTCTGGCCGCGCCAAACGTCGGCGACCCCGAAACCAAAGTATTAGAGATCTTGTGCTTCCATGCGCTCTGGGCCGTGCATAGAGTCAGGTGCAAGCGACCATTGCACGTTCGGCTATGCCCCTCCCACGGTGCTATCGTCGGCGACAGGGATGGAGGACGAGATGGCCTAAGGCCGCGATCCCGTCTCCTGAAACCGCAAACGAGAGCTTAATCATGACCGTGGCTGTTGCCTTGTCGACGCACCGCGCTCGCATGCTGCCGGAAGTTGGCCCCGGCGGCATTGGACCCTTCTTCGATCTCCAACAGGCGGACCGACCCGCGTCATCGAGGGAAGACCGCACCAGTGTGTCCTCTGCGGCGACGATCCGATTTGACGCTTTCTGTTTGTTTCCAAAGCAACGCCTCTTACTCGAGGCGGATCAGCCCGTTCCTCTCGGCAGCCGAGCCCTCGACATTCTTGTCGCCCTCATAGAGCGGCACGGCGAGCTGGCCACCAGGAGGGAGCTGATGTCGCGTGTATGGCCCGGCATTACCGTGGTCGACGCCAATCTTTCGGTCCACATCGCCGCTTTGCGAAGAGCGCTACGCGACGGCCACGCCGGCAATCGCTACCTAGTCACAACTCCCGGCCAGGGCTATCGGTTTGTCGCTCCAATCTCGACCACCGAGGATCCGCAGCCTGCCCTGTCGTGGCTGCCGTCGATGGAACAGGATGTCGACGTGCGGACTATGCTCAGGCGGCTGATCGGAAGCGCCGATGAGGTGAGGAGGCTTGCGTCGGAGCTGCTCCAAGCCTCTGACCTTAGCATCAGCGGCTCGACGCACAGCTATACCTCGTCTGTCTAGCGCCCGCGAGGTCGTGCGACCGGGCAGTCTGAACCAAGCCACAAAGGTGCTCCCGCAGGCTTGGTAAAAGCAGGGTGGCTCGACCAAAGTCGGCCTCAACTCATGATTTTTCCCCGACAGAACCGCGAGCTATACGAGAAGGAGAAAACCATGGCCCAAGGTTCGGTACTCCGCGCAACGGCGTTGTCACATCAACCGCCTTTACTGGTCAGCACTTACCCAGTCGCAGAAGCCGGTTTCGATAAAATCAATGGGCTAGAGAATTGTTCGAGGGCGGCGAGAGAGAGCCTTTGCTTGGTACATGTGACAATGCCGAGGACGGGCCAGAGCGCCTGGCAAGGAAATCGTCTTCATTAATCTGACGCCGGTCCACTGGCGGGAGACCATTCGATCGAGTGCGCGTCATGGGAATTGTCCGCTTTGCGCTGAAGTTTCCGCACACGTTTTTCGTGCTGGCCGCGCTTATCCTGGTGCTCGGCGTGTCGGCCATTGCGTCCATGCCGACCGACATTTTTCCCGAGATCAATATCCCCGTCGTGACGGTGATTTGGCAAGAAACCGGTCTTTCGACTCCGGAGATGGAGCAGCGGGTCACCACCTACAGCCAATATTCGATATCGACGAGCGTCAACGGCATGAGGGATATTGAGGCGCAGACCCTCAACGGCGTCTCTATTCAAAAGCTATATTTCCAGCCCGACGTCGACATCGATCTCGCAATAGCCCAGATTGTCGCGGCCACGAACTCCATCCGCGCTCTGATGCCGCCCGGCATTCAGCCTCCGACCATCGTGCGCTACGACGCATCAAGCGTGCCGGTTCTCCAAATCTCACTGAGCTCAGACACACTCAACGGCGCCCAGCTTTACGACTACGGGATCTACCGGATGCGGCAGCAGCTCGCGCCGATTCACGGCGTAACGCTGCCCACCCCGGCCGGAGGAAAATATCGCCAGATCATGGTGGATATCGACCCTTTAAAACTCCAGGCCAAAGGCTTGACCCCGAACGATGTCGTCAAAGCCGTGAATGCACAAGCTTTCACCGTCCCTTCTGGGACCGCGAAGTTGGGAGACAAGCAATATACAGTCAGGACCAACGCCTTGCCGTCGACGATCGACGATCTCAACAACATCCCAATCAAGTTTCTCAACGGTGCGACTGTCTTTATCAAGGATGTCGGGCAGGTTCACGACGGCTGGCTGGTCCAGCAGAACGTCGTTCGCACGGAAGGCAAGCAATCAGTTCTTCTCAGCATCATCAAGAACGGCAACGCCTCGACCCTCGCGGTCGTCAACGCGGTCAAGGAGGCATTGAAGACCGCCCGAGCTGCGGCGCCGAGCGGCCTGCAAATCGAGTCGTTCTTCGATCAGTCGGTCTTCGTCAAGGACTCGATTATCGGATTGCTGAGGGAAGGCGCGATCGCCGCCGCCCTGACCGCGCTCATGATCATCCTGTTCCTGGGCTCGTGGCGCTCGACCTTCATCGTCATGGTCTCCATACCCCTGTCGATCCTCTCGTCGCTCGTCGTCCTCTATTTCCTCGGCGAAACGATCAATACGATGACGCTTGGCGGCCTGGCGCTAGCGATCGGCATCCTCGTCGACGACTCGACGGTGACGATCGAAAATACGCATCGTTACCTGTCTGAAGAAAAGATGCCGCTGCCTCAAGCGACGCTCCACGGCCCGGCAAACATCGCAGTTCCAACGCTCGTCTCCACACTGGCGATCAGTTGCGTCTTCACCTCTGTCGTGTTCCTCACCGGACCGGCCAAATTCCTGTTCACGCCAATGGGCCTTGCGGTGGTTTTCGCCATGCTCGCGTCCTACGCACTGTCCCGGACGCTGACGCCGATTTTAATCGGCTATCTCTTGAAGGGCGAGCATCACGGCGAAGCGGACGCTCCACGCGGCCTGTTCGCGCGCTTCAACGCGGGGTTTAACCGGGGATTCGAGCATTTTCGCGCCAGCTACGCCGATCTGCTCGAAGGATTGGTGCGACACCGATTCATCTTGCCGGCGGTTGCGGGATTGATTCTGATCCTTGGTGGTGCATTGTTCAGTTTCGTCGGGCGCGATTTCTTTCCCGCGATCGACGCCGGCCAGATCCAGCTCCACGTGCGCGCTCCCCCAGGAACGCGCATTGAGACGACGACGCAAATCTTCCAGGCGATCGAGAACAAGATTCGCCAAGTCGTCCGGGAAAGCGACCGCGACATGATCGTCGACAATATCGGCCTGCCCGCGCGCACTTACAATTACGCGTTCATGGATGGGACGGCGATCGGCGTCAACGACGGTGTGATCCTGGTGGCGCTCAAAGAAGGGCACGTGCCGACAGCCGATTATATCAAGAAGTTGCGGGAGGCCCTTCCGGCCGCCTTTCCGGAGGAGATTTTCTATTTCCAGCCCGCCGATATCGCCACGCAAATCCTCAATTTCGGCATTCCAACGCAAATTGATGTACGAACCGTCGGATATGACCGGACGAAGAACCTCGCCGTCGCGAAGGATCTTCGCCGCAAGATGGCTGCGATTCCCGGTCTGATGGACATCCATCTCCAACAGGAGCTGGACGGGCCCGACTTTCTCGCCAAAATCGACCGGCGCGGGCAACCCAATTTGGACTCACGGCGAGCGGGATCGCCAACGACATCAATATTTCCCTGAGCTCTTCGGAACAGGTAACGCCGAATTTCTGGACCGATCCCGCCAGCGGAATACCCTATTACCTGGCGGTACAAACGCCGCAGTATCTCGCCGATACTTTGAATGAGATCAAGAACACGCCGATCGGCGCCATCGCGGCCCCCGTCGTGGCCACCACCGGCGCGGTGCCCGGCTTGCTGAGCAACGGCGCGACGTTCACGCGCGACACGACCCCGACGAACTTGAACCAAGCCAACATACAACCCGTGTACGAGGTCTTCGCCAACACCCAGGGCCGCGATCTTGGCTCAGTGTCGAGCGACATCAATCCGATCATCGCGGACGAACAAAAACAGCTGAGGCCGGGCAATACCATTCAAGTGGTCGGCCAGATCGAAAGCATGAACACCGCCTTCCAAAATATGTCGCTCGGGCTCGTGTTCGCGGCGATTTTCGTCTACCTGTTGATGGTCGTCAATTATCAGACCTGGGCCGACCCGTTCGTCGTGATCCTGGCGCTGCCTGCGACCCTTTGCGGCGCCCTGACGATACTGTTCGTTACGGGCACAACGCTCAGCGTTCCCTCGCTGATGGGTATGATCATGGCGGTCGGCGTCGCTTCGGCGAATTCAATTCTGCTGGTCACCTATGCGCGCGACGAGCAGCTTGCCGGAAAACCGGCGCTTGAAGCCGCAATGGAGGCCGGCGTCACCCGAATTCGGCCCGTGCTGATGACGGCGACGGCGATGATCGTCGGCATGCTGCCGATGGCGATCGGAGAGCCGGGCGGAGAGCAGAACGCCGCTTTGGCGCGCGCGGTCGTCGGCGGCCTTCTGTTCGCGACGCCGACCACACTGCTACTGGTGCCATATTTGTTTGCGACGCTGCGCAGAGGCGCCGACGGCAAGGTCGCACATGGAGTATTCGCCGAAGGATTGGAATGATGAACATTCAGCACGACACTCGACCGGTCGAGCTTCTCCGGCCTAGCGAACCCGAGCCTACTCGCCAACCTGAGCGTGAAGTTGAGCACGGCCCGCCGTCCCGCGGCGCGGGACGGGCCGGGCGTCGCTTGCTGGGGCTTGGCGCGTTGCTCGTTTTGATCGGTGCGGTGGGTTATGGCGGTTGGCGTCACTATCAACTTCATACCGAAGTCATAGCGACGGCGGAACAAACGCGCGACTTCGTTCCGGCAGTTCTGACCGCCCCTGTGCGCGCGAGCCCGGCGACGGCGTCGGTCTTTTGGCCCGGCTCGACCCTGGCTTTCAATTCGGCCGACATCTTCGCTCGCGCGAGCGGATACATTTTCACACGAAAGGTCGACATCGGCGATCGCGTCAAACAACGCGACTTGCTGGCGGAGCTCGCGGTGCCGGAGCTCGATGACCAGATTTCCCAAAACGAAGCGACGCGCAATCAGCTCCAAGCGGCTCTTGATCAGGCGCAGGCCAACTTGAAGCTCGCGGCAGGTGACCTGGGACCGCGACCGGCCGCTGGTCGGTGAAGGCTGGGCAACCCAGCAGCAGGGCACAGTCGACGTCCAGACCCTGAAGGCGGATGATGCGGCAGTCAGCGTCGCGCGGGCCAACGTGGCCGCTCAGGAGAATCTGCTCAAGACGCTGCGTCAGAACCGCAACTATGCATTGGTGACGGCGCCGTTCAACGGCGTCATCACGCAGCGCAACGTCGATATTGGCAGTCTGGTGCAGGGCAACGCCAATACCGGCACCGACATGTTCACGATCATGAATGACGATGTCCTTCGCATTCAGCTCTATGTGCCGCAGGACCAAGCATTCGGGGTCGCTCCAGGCGTCGAAGCGGTGGTGCGTGTGCCGGAGATGCCGGGCGGTGAGTTTCCCGGCACGGTGACGCGGATCGCCGATGCGCTCCAGCCCGGCACCCGCGCGCTGCTCACCGAGGTCGACGTGCCCAATCCCGACCACGCGCTGCCGGCAGGCGTGTACTGCACCGTTGAGCTTAAAATCCCCCGCAAGACGCCGTCGCTGATCGTTCCGGCGGCAGCGATCGTGTTCAATGCCGACGGTCTCAGCGTGATGGTGGTCGAGGATGGCGTCGCCCGCGTGCGCCGAGTAACCGAGTTGCGCGACTTCGGCACGACCGTCGACTTAGCGCGGGGGTTAAAGACGGAGACCAGGTCATCCTCAATCCGCCGGTCGACTTGACCGACGGTCACAAGGTTACGGTCCGGCAAGGGCCGCCAGGACAGATGTCTTGAGCCGCGCCGGCTAGCTCTTATGTTCGCGGTCAAGCGAGAAAGCGCGGTTGAGCGCCGGCTGGGGCGAGACAGCCGTGGGCAAAAGGAGGCATGGCTGCGCAAGGCTGGGAGTGGAGCGAGAGACGACGGTTGATCAGACTCTTATCCGCGGGTTGGTTACCGCCTTCCGTGTCTTCGTCTCGGGGCTTTCCTCGGTCTAGAGGACGGGCGTCGGGCGCGAACCCGGCCACATAACTAGGGACGGGAGTTCCCCACCTTTCGTGCTCCACCCCCGGCTCTGCGCAGCGGCGGGAAAAAGAGCGTCGCCCTTACGCTGGCGCGACCTCGCGTCCGATGGCCCATAGGAACGCGGCCATCTCTCGAGCGATCGCGGCCACGATGACAGGCAGCTTCTTCCCTGTAGCGCTGAGGCGACGATAACGAGCGCACAGACGGACCTGGGCCTTCCAGGCGATGTCGCGCACGGGCTTCGGCAGCCCCTCTAGCCGCGCTCTCAAGGTCTCGCTGACTCTCGCGGGATAGCGGTATGTCCAGGCCGCCTCGATGAGCGCCCGCCGCGCCCGCCGGTTGCCCGCTAAGGTGAGGCCCTTCCGTCGGATCGTATCGCCGGTCGAGCGTTCCGCTGGGACAAGACCGAGGAAGGCCATGAGCTGTCTTGGCGTATCGAACCGGCGCACGTCGCCGATCTCGGCGGCAAAAGTCACAGATACGAGAAACGAGGCGCCACGCATCCCCTGGTAGGCTTCCACGACCGGCGCCATGGACCATTCCGGCACGATGAGGGCGAGTTGCTTCTCGAGCCGGCGCAGGCGTTGGAGCGCGTCCTCGATCGCGTCGATGGCTTCCTGAAAGACGATTTGCTGCGCGGCCTGTTCGAACTTCTGGCTGGCAAGCCAGCGCCGATGCGCCAGCGTCCAATGGCCGCCTCCGCTGTAAATCCGGCTGTGCCGCAACAGAAAGGAGAGCAACTGCTGGCGCTTCCGACGAAGATCGTCAGCCGCCGCCTCACGGGCGCGGACAAGATCGCGCACAGCCTCGTGAGCGGCGTCAGGCGCCCACACGCCCGTCAGTTCGCCGGCCCGATGCAGCCGCGCCAGCGTAACCGCATCTCGCCGGTTCGTCTTGATCCGCTCGCCCGACCGTTTCGGAATCAGAGCCGGAGCGACCACCATGCATTCGTGGCCGAGCGCCTGGATCTGGCGATAAAGCCCATATCCCGTTGGTCCGGCTTCAAAGCAAACATGCAGCCGGTCGTATCGATCTGCCAGTCTCTTGATCGTCCGCTCGATCGGCAACGGGCTGTTCTCGACGTCGCCGAGAAACCGGACTTCTCCCGTCCGCCCTCCTTCCGCGATCGCGACCGCGTGCTTCTTCTTGGCGACGTCGAAAGCCACGAAGACTTCGCTATACTTTCCCATGGTCCGCCTTCCGTGCATTGAGGCTCGGCTCGGCATGCCCGAGCAACCCTCGTTCTTACCTGCACGAAAGGGCGGGCCACCGGCTCAGCCCGCGAACATGACGTCTAGCGTTTATTTTTCGTAATCGGGCTTTTTCAATCGGTTACGCGCGATTCAAATAAAAAAATCTCCTGCCCCCTCGTCTTCGGTTGTGTACAACCTCGGTTCCGCTGGCCACGTCCTACTTCAACTTAATCGCCGGCTTGGCCGGGCCGGCAGGGATTGTCATAGCATTAATTCTGAATTTCTGCAAGATATTGTATGCTTTCTGTATGCTTTCAGATATGGTATGTTTTCTTAGATGGCGTCGGGCGGTCGCTTCGACTGGAGGGCCGAGAGGACGAGGCGTCCTCATTGATTGAGCGCGCGCGGCCCGCTGACGAACGGGCTGTTGCGAAGATAAAATCGCAACGCGCGGTCCGCGTCGCGCGTAATGCCGATCCTAGTGCTCTCGCCGATCTCGCCCGGCTCGTGGTCGTCGCGCGCGAGCCATAAAGGGCCTTCCCGGCAAAGATCGAGCCCGTCGAGCGAACGATCGATCCGGAGCGCCTGGGCGAGCCGTCCGGGGCCTCGCGTGAGATCCCGCAGGCGCTCGACGCCTCGATTTTGCCGCATAATCGCCACGCCTTCGACCGGCTGCAGCGCCCGAATCAGCACGCCGGCGCCGATTCCGGACGCCTCGCTCGACACATTCAGCATGAATGAGACGCCGTAGGCGAGGTAAACGTACGCATGTCCGCGCTCGAGAAACAGCGAGCGATTGCGCGGCGTCATGCCCCCATAGGCGTGCCCGGCGGCGTCGCCGATGACATAGGCCTCGGTCTCGACGATGCGGCCGCTGGCGACGCCTTCCGGCAATTCCCGCACCAGGAGCTTGCCGATGAGAGTGCCGGCGAGCGCGGCCGTATCGACCGGCAGCTCGGAGCGAGCGAGCGGCGTAGGCCCGCGCCTCTGGCGGCCAGCTTTCAAGCCATCCGCTCAACCCAATGCGCGCGCGAAGGCCCCGGCTCGAACGGATCGCCAAAATATTGCGTCTCGCGCGCCACCCTGCCGTCGCGAAACTCCATGATGCTCACCGTATAGGACGGCCGCCCGTCATAACTCAGGACATATTCGGTGACCCAGAGATCGCCAACGCCAATGATTCGTCGCACGGTAAAACGTTTCCGGTTCGGCTGCGCGGCGCGCGACGCCTGAATGTTGCGGCGCCCACGGATGCGCTCGCCCGATTGCGGATATTCGAGCACCGCGTCCTCCCGGTAGATCTCATGCTCCGCCTCGAAGTCGTCGGCGTCGGAGGCGGCCCAGTGACGATCCAGAGCCGCGCGGATTTCTGGGTCCTCCATGGCAAATCTCCCTGAGCATGGCCAAGATTCCTCCCGCGCGAGTTCCAGCTTAGGTCAGGTCTGCGAGAGCGGCATCGATCTTGGATAACAATCCGACAGCAACCAGCGATTCTGCGACCGCCCGCGCTTGCGTCAAATACGAACGCGCTTCGGCGCGCTGCTTGGCGAGCTCGTGAAGGATTCCCAGATCCGCATCGATCCTCGCCTGGAAATATCCTCCAGCAAACGTCGGGTTGTTACGGGCCTGCATCAAGATTGCTATGGCTCGTCGCCTTCCGGTCATCATTGTCTTCAGGAGAAATGGAAGGTTCTTCAACATTACCGATGCAGACGGCTTTTGCTTGGGAGCGAGAAATTCAAGATAGGTTTCAGCGAGAAAAATACGTGCGAAGTCACGGCCGAGCGGGCTCCCTGCCAGGTCGTTCCATCGTATGGCGCTCTCAATGAATCGCACGCCGCCGGCGAAATCGCCTTCAAGCACCATTGCTATGCCCAACGCTGGATCGCTGCCAACCCGGCAGTAGTTGAAATCGTTCGCCAACGCCCTCCGCCGGTGCTCGCGGACTAGAGCGGCTCCTTCGACGACATTGCCGCGCAAAATTTCGGCGACGCCCTTTATTTGGAATCCAACCTCGCGATCAAATGGAGTCAGTGCAAGCTCTACGCATTGGTTGCCATGAACGAGCGCGTCCTCATATCGCTCGTCGATGATATCGAGCCACCCAAGAATCCAAAGCCCATGAGCCGCAGCGCGCGGGTCCCCACGGACTCGCCCGCGCTCTTGCAATTCCAACGCAGCACGACGCCCGCGGTCGGGTAGGCCACGATATAGAAAAATCCATGCAGCGCTGAACCTGACCCAGGACTGCAAGTAAGGATCGTCTGTCTGATCGCTGTCAACCACGCCGAGTTCGGCCTGACGCTCCGTATCGTCTAAATTCCGCGACATAACTGTGTTAGCGAGCACGATTGCAGCGCGCGCATAAGCTTTGCTTCGCGCATCATCGAGCTCGAGCGCCACTTGAAGCGCCTCTTCCGCGGAGGAGAGGGCGTTACGATACTGGCAGGTCAAGATTGCGGCGAACGAATAGTTCGTCAGCACGATGACTCTTAGCTGCACAGCGCCCAAGCGATCAACCCGGGCGCGATATCGTTCGACAAGCCCGGCGAGCCGCCCTGGAAGGGACATAAGCATGAGGACGGTGGACAGGTCGGCTAGTAACCCTAAGAAAGCTGCGTCATCCGCACATTGCGGCGAAGCTTCGAATAGGGATAGGGCCTCCTCGAAGTACTTTCCTGCGGCTTCCAGCGAATAGACGCGCACGGATTTTTGGCCGGCCATCACCATGTACTGAAACGCCTTATCGCGACGCTCGGTTTTTCGGTAGTGATGCGCCAGTTGCTCGGCGACCTCGTACAAACGGTTATGACTCAGGCGTTCTATTTCAGTGGCTGTCTTGAGGTGAAGCGAGGCCCGATGCTCGTTCAGCATGCTGTCGTAAAGCGCGTCTCTCACGAGCGCGTGCTTGAATACAAGCTCGCCAGAGTTGTCTTCGAAGTGGATCAGATCGAGATCGTGTAGGCGGCCAAGTCGATCATCCGCCGTGGCGCCCGCGACAGCGCTCAGCACTTCGCGAGGAAAACGCCTTCCGATCGCAGCGGCGGCTTGCAACAGGGCGCGATCATTCGGCTCGAGCCGATCGACCCGCGCCGCGAGGAGAGAGTGGATCGTCCCCGGAAGCGCGGTCGCGACGGCTGCGGGGTCGTAGTCGATCCCGCTGTTCGTGCGTTTGATGCTGCCGCGCTCCAAAAGGAAGATAGCAATTTCCTCGGCAAAAAGCGGATTGCCTTCGGCCTTGTCGGCGACCGACTGGGCGAGCATCCCTGGAAGCTCAGCGAGTTGCAGCCGGGCTCGAATGATCTCGCACGTCTCGCTGATCGAGAGCGCCGCGAGCTGCAAGACCTCGACGGCTCGGGCGCTGCTCCATGGCGGCTGATAGTCGGGGCGCCGTGTGCAAACGACCATAAGCGGGAGCGCCGCGTCGAAGGAGAGAAGCCGGGACAGGAACTCCTCGGACGCCTTGTCGATCCAATGCAGATCCTCGAGCAGCATTGCGACCGGGGTGATCCGGCAGCGCGCTTGCATGAGTGAAAGCAGGAGGTCGCGGGTCCTCAAGCCGATCAGCGTGCCGTCCAAACCTTGGAGGGCTCCCGGCGGCGGATTGAGGCCCAGCAAATTGAGCAGGAGGCCCAAATTCTGCTGCGAGGCGATGCCAAGAACCTCTAGCCCCTTGTCGAGCTTTCGAAACGTTTCGGATTCGGTCTCGCCGATCTTGATGCGGAATGAGCCTCGAACGACCTCGATAAATGGGCGAAAGGGTGTCTGTCTGCCGTCCGGCGAGCAGCTTCCCGTCAGAACAAAGACCCGCTTGTCGCCAAGCCGGCCGCGGAACTCGTGCAGCAGACGGGACTTTCCGATGCCGGGTTCGCCAACGACGTCGACGACGCGCAGACCGGCGCTGCTTTCAGCCAAGGAGCGGTCCAAGGCTTCGAGTTCGCGCGACCGCCCCACGTAGTCCGTGAGCCCCCGGCTGAGCGCGGCGTCGAACCGAGACGCGCCTTCGCGCAGGCGAAGCAGACGAAAGACCCGCTGCCGCCCGGACTTGCCCTTGATCTCGTGTTCGCCTGCGGGTTCGGTCTCGGTCAGCCCTTGCACCAGCCGTTGAGTTGCTTCACTGAGCAGGACTCCTTCCGGCTTGGCCAGCGCCTGCAGGCGTGATGCAAGATTGACCGTATCGCCCAGTGCCGTAACCGTGCTGCTATGGCCGCTCGGCACCTTTCCCACAATGGCGGGGCCGGTATTGACGCCGATGCGCAATTGCGGACGAAGGCCGTGGGTTGCGGCAATCTCGGGCGCGGCATTGGCGAGCCGATCGTGAATGGCAAGCGCGGCGCGGCAAGCTCTGAGCGGCGCGTCTTCGAGCGCGATCGGAACGCCGAACAGAGCCATGACGCCGTCGCCGGTGAAGTTGCGAACCGAGCCACCCTGCTCTTCGACAACGCTGGTCATCATCGCGGCCACGCGCCGCATCAGAGCGAAAGCTGCCTCTTCACCGGAGCGCTCGGAAAACGCTGTGAAGCCAACCAAGTCGGCAAAGAGGACCGTAACTTGCCGCCGTTCGCCATCAAGTATGGCGCTCCCGCCCTCGGTCGCCATGCCCCGCCCCTAATGCAATTAAAAAAGCCTTAATTCCCCCACCGCGCCACTTTGCAGAGTTCAACTTATCACAGCCGACGGGCGGGTGCTAATTGTCGATGTGGAATACGCCGCCCCTCCTGTCCCAAGGGGCATTGGTGGCCCCAGCGGTTTGATCAGACCGCGAATCCATCCATACTGAGCCATGCTCGATTGGTACCGCGAACTCGGACCGGATGAGCGCCGAACGTTCTGGGCGTGATCGACAGCCAATCGCTCAAGCTGCAGTAGTTAAGACTTAATCCGACAGTTGGTGTCATAGCTGAGGGGGAAGCGGAGGCCGGGCGCGGAGTGGTCGGGGTTCGCAGCGCCCGGCCTCGGCGTTTCGAAAGGACACCGACGATGACCAAGGAACAGAAGATCATCCGCGCCAAGGTAGGGCTGCTGGAGTTGGCCAGGCAGCTCGGCAATGTCAGCCAGGCCTGCAAAATGATGGGCTACGCGCGCGACAGTTTCTATCGCTTCAAGGAGCTTTACGACGCCGGCGGCGAATTGGCGCGGCAAGAGCTGACGCGGCGCAAACCGATCTTGAAGAACCGCACGCCGCCCGACGTTGAGGCGATCATCGAGGCGATCATCGTCGAGCTTTCGCTGGACCGGCCGGCTTATGGCCAAATCCGCATCGCCAACGAGCTTCGCAAAGCTCGGCCATTCGATTTCGCCGGCCGGGGTGCGCGGGGTCTGGCAACGCCATGATCTTGAGACGATGAAGAAACGGCTCAAGGCGCTCGAAGCCAAGGTCGCTTGAGGCAAGGCCTGGGGCTGACCGAAAGCCAGCTCGCCGCGTTGGAGAAGGCCAAGAGCGAAAAGGAGGCGCATGGCGAGTTCGAGAGCGAATGTCCGGGCTCTTGCGGCGCCCAGGATACCTGTCTCACGTCGGCAAACATGAAGGGGGTCGGCCGCAGCTGCCAGCAGACCTTCATCGACACCTACGCCAAGGCCGCCCTCGCCAAGCTCTATGATCGCAAGACGCCGATCACCGCGGCTGCTCCCGTCAACGATCGCGTCGGGCCGTTCTATGACGCGAGGGGGGTGAGGCTCTGCCGCGGGCTGACTGATCGCGGCACGGAATATTGCGGCAACCCCGAGCACCACGAATATGAGCTCTACCTGGCGCTCGAGGATATCGACCATTGGCGCGCCAAGACCAAGAGCCCGCAACCGACTGATGTGATCGACAAGTGTCTTCTTTCGGGATCTGATTCTTGCGCGATCTGCGCTATTTTCCTCTCGCGCATGGGTGACCGCGCGGCGAAGAGCAGGGCGCGAGGCGCAAGCCCTGCCGCGCAGCCTTCACCGTCGCCCCTCGGTTGCGGCGCCCGTGCGCACCCGCTTGGGACGCGAGAGGAATGGAGGGCTGAGCGGCAACCGAAGATGGGGCTCGAGCCCCACAGGCTGGTCTTCCTCGACGAGACCGGGACAACCACCAAAATGACGCGCCCGCGCGGACGCTGCCTGAAAGGCGAGCGCCTCCGATCCAAAGCCCCCTTCGGGCATTGGAAGACCCAGACCTTCATCGCCGCACGGCGTTGCGACACCCGCACCGCGCCCTTCGTCATTGACGCGCCGATGGACCGGCGAATCTTCGAAACCTATGTCGAGACCCAGCTCGCCCCGACGCTTGAACGAGGCGACATCGTCATCTGGACAATCTGCCGGCTCACAAGAGCCTGTCGCCGAGAAGGCCATCCGCGACAAGGGCGCATGGGGCCTCTTTCTGCCGCCCTGCAGCCCTGATCTCAATCCGATCGAGATGGCCTTCGCAAAACTCAAGGCTCATCTGCGCGCCAAGGCCGTCCGCACGATCGATGCCCTCTGGAAAGCCATCGGCACAATCCGCGATCTCTTCCAACCCCAGGAATGCAATAACTACTTCGTAGCCGCCGGATATGGATTCAAATGAACATCCGGCGCTCTAACCATCGAATCGCTCGCCGTATGCGGCTTCAGGCGACGCGTTCGTAGGTCGGCCGCGATCATCGGTCCGAAGTGATTCACCCACCGCCGAACGGTCTCGTAGGACACCGCCACTCCAATGATCTCGGGCGGGAACCGGTATCCAGCGTAGCTGACCTTCTCCATCCCGCCGGCCGCCGGGTGACCAGAAGGACCGCAAGTCGGTCGCGGCGTGACAATGCCACCCTGCGCCAGCTCGCGAAGGTAAAACTGAACGTTGGATCAGCCCAAGCATCTCGCTCGCTTTCCTCTGCCGCCAGCGCCTGGAGTTCGAGCGCGCGCCAGATGTGCGACCCACCGTAGCCCAGCGGAACAAGCAAATTTAAGTGTCCCCCCACTTCCCCAATCCGTGACCGAGTTCGGCTCCAACGAGACACAGGTTCTTTGCGCGCTGGGCCCGCTCGGACATGAAGCGTCCCGGCGAAGGCCTAGCCATTCCCCGACGATGAATCGCGGGCGCGTAATCCGAGCGACCAAATCAAGTTCGTCGAGCTATCAACCCTGCGAGAGGGTGTCGTGCTCGGTGAAGTCCATCGTGAATATCCTACCGCTGAGCAGCAACGCGATTTCGTCGCCCGGAAGCGGCTTCTGACACTCGGATTGCGGGTTGAGCCAGAAGTTCGATCCGGGCGGCAGCAACGCAAACAGATCGCGCGCCTTCGCTTCCAGGCATGTCTCCGGTTCTTTCAGATAAGCGGACACGCGCTCCGGCGCGGTGAACGCGGGATGCCATTTCTTGCCCTGGAACTCGACGGTCGCGACGTTGATCGTTTCGTGGGGTTTGAGCGACCGTCGCCCTCCGAGTTCGAGCGCGGCTTCGGGCGTGAGAATGTACAGTTCGCTGTCGAGCAGCGCGCGGTAGAAATCAGGGATCTTGGCTGGATTCGAAGCCGCCGACTGCATCAGCGTCTCAAGCGCGTTGACGGGCTCAAACATGGCTAAGCTCTCTGCTCCGAATTTGCCTTCATCGCTTGGCCGATCGATCGTCCAGCGCGCGATAAATCGTATTGCGCGACACGCCAAGCCGCCGAGCTGTCTCGCTGACGTTGTTGCCTGTCTCGGCATAGGTCGACAGGACCTGTGCGCGATGCCGGCCTTGTAGGGTCGAGCTGCGCTTTTCCTCGATTTGCGGACCTGCGATCAGGGCGGCTTCCGGATAGTCAATGACGGAATCCTCCGTCTGAAGGGTGAGGCGAGAGAGCACATTGCGCAATTCGCGAATATTGCCGGGCCAGGCGCATTTGGCGAGATGCTCGACCAAGCGGGGGCTAAGGGTTCGTCGGGCGTCGATCGTCGCCAGAAGGTGCGCGGCGATCGCCTGAAAATCGGATCGCTCGGCGAGCGGCGGCAAAGTCACCTCGAGCGTATTCAGGCGAAACAATAAATCCGAGCGAAAACGACCTTTGGCGATCGATTCACTGAGATCGGCGTTGGTGGCCGACATCAGGAGCACATCGACCTGACGCTTCGCGCCGCCGACCGGCCGCACCGTCCAGTCGTCGAGAAACCGAAGCAGAACGGCCTGCAGCGTCACCGGCATGTCGCCGATTTCGTCGAGGAACAGCGTCCCGCCATCCGCCTCCTTGACCAGCCCGGAGGATCCGCCTTTGCGGGCGCCGGTGAAGGCTCCTTCGCCGTAACCGAACAGTTCGGCCTCGATCAGAGTCTCCGGCAAGGCGGCGCAATTGACGGCCACAAACGAGCCGCTGCGCCCGCTCGCGGCATGCGCGTGACGCGCCAGTTGCTCCTTGCCCGTGCCCGTCTCGCCTCTGATCAGAATCGGCATCTTGCGCTGCGCCGCGGCCTCCGTCTGCCGAACGATGCGAGCGACGACAGGGTCGACCGAGATGAATGGCGTGGGCGTAACGGGAGGAGCCGCGACCCGTGGTCTCGCGACGGCGCGTAACATCGGGGACACGTTCGGATGTTCGATCGTGGCGATGAAACTGCTGCCGACCTCGTCCTGCAGGCGCTGGCGTTCGCGCAACCGCCCCTCATCCATGAAGGAGTTAAATCGCGTCCTGAATATATCCGTGAAGCTGCGGCCTGGCGTGGTCGGCAAACCATGCAACAGAATGCGCGCCGCCTGATTGGCGGCCAATATGCGGCCCGAATCGTCGACCGCGATGAGGCCGGCCGTGAGCGTATGCAGGTACTCGCCGCGATTGTGAAAGGCGATCAAGATGTCGCGATGGTGGCGCTCGCGAAACAGTCCGTTCTCGATCTGCGTTGCGGCCATGCAAACGAGCGCGGCGGTATGGGTTTGACGGGAGACGCAATCGGACGAAGCATCGAGGATGCCCGCCAATGAGCCATCGGGCGCAAAAATCGGAGACGCAGCGCAAGTCAATGAGCCGAAGCTCGGGAAATAATGCTCGCTGCCGTGCACGACGACCGGGCGCTTGAGGAACGCGGCCGTGCCGATCCCATTGGTGCCGCAAAGCGTCTCCGACCAGAGGCTTCCCGGGCGGATGTTCTTGGCCTCGGGAGTGTCGGCGAAACTCTTGTCGGCGACGATATCGAGCAGCAGGCCCTCGGGCGTCGCAAAGGCGATGAGGAAATTCGAACCTGCAATTTGGTCGTGCAACGTTCGCATTTCCGCCAGCGCCAGACCGCGAACCAGGACACGTTGTTCCTGCTCGGATCGCAGGACCTTGGGGCTCGCCGAAGTCGATCGACGGCGGCCTTGTCGAATCAAGGCCAAGCGCGACGCACCGCAGCCAGCTCTCATAGATTTCGGCGGCGAGAAGATTCGCTCGGGACTGCGCCAGATTGCCGCAGGATGCCATGCGCCTGGGTCGCCCGCTCTGCGACGGATAATTGCATCGGACCTCCATAGGTCGCGAGGCCCTGCGGCCCCTCTCACGCGAATCCCCCAACGGCTTTTCGTTGCGCAATTTTGAGCGCCGGAGGATAGCGAACTGGAAACTGAAAGCAACCCTTCCGCGACGCGCGTCTACGGCGCGGCCCCCGCGTCCCGATGCGCGGCGGACCGGCGCGGGGCTTTAACGGAGCCTTGCTGTCAGGTTCGGCGTTCGGCTGGGCGCGACAGACGGCCTGCCCTCCGCGATGACCGGCCCCCATGATTCCGCACGGCGAATGCGGATACGAGACTGTTTCGTGTCGCAACAAAGCTGTTCAGCGATCTGTTCCTCAACGGAACAGCGTAGGATGAGCCGGTGAGCAAGACACTGATTGATATCAGCGGTTTATCCCGTTGGCACGCGCCTTGCGCCCAAATACGCAACTGCGCGTCGCCATCAGACCTCAACATCGGGAAGAAACATGAAGGCCGCCGTCCTCCACGCGTATGACGAGAAGCTGACGGCCAAGGAATTCGTCAAATACGAAGACGTGGCGGATCCCGAAGATTGACCAACCATCAGACGTCATTGTGCGCATCGGCGGCGCCGGCGTGTGCCGAACCGACTTGCACATCGTCGAAGGCATTTGGCGCAGCAAGGTCGAGGTCAATCTCCCTTACATCATGGGTCACGAAAACGCCGGCTGGGTCGAGGAAATCGGCAAAGGCGTGCAGGGCGTGAAAGTCGGCGACGCGGTCATCTGCCATCCGCTGGTCACCAGCGGCCATTGCTTGGCGTGTCGGCGCGGCGACGACATGCACGCGGAGGACAGCAGCTTTCCCGGCATCAACGCCAACGGCGGTTACGCGCAGTTTTTGCTGACGGGCGAGCGCACGCTGATCAAACTGCCGAAGACGCTCGCGCCGAAAGACGTCGCCCCCTACACCGATGCGGGCCTCACGGCCTATCGCGCGGCCAAGAAAGCGTCGCGGCATCTCCTGCCGGGCGAATACGCCGTCGTCGTCGGCGCCGGCGGTCTCGGCCATATCGGCATCCAGGTGTTGAGCGCGCTTTGCGCCGCCGAAATCATCGTCGTCGACCGCGCTGAAAAGCCGCTCGCGCTCGCCAAGGAGTGCGGCGCGAACCACGTGGTGAAGGCGGATGGCGGCGAGGTCGACGCGGTCCTGGCGTTGACAAAGGGCAAGGGCGCCGAGGCGGTGATCGATTTCGTCGGCGAGGGCGACGCAGTCGCCAAGGGCCTCGCGATGACCCGAAACGGCGGCAGCTATTACGTCGTCGGCTACGGCGGAAAGATCGACATTCCGACGATCGACATGATCACGTCGGAGAAGACGATCGTCGGCAATCTCGTCGGCACCTACGCCGAGCTGGTCGAGCTCATGGCGCTGGCGGATCGCGGGCTCGTTAAGCTGCATACCCGCGAATACAAGCTGAGCGCAGCGAACGACGCCTTGCATGACCTGCACCACGGCCGCGTCAACGGCCGCGCGGTCCTGATCCCGTGACTGACGATGCGCGATGGCCAGCAACGATGCGCGACCGCTGCGGAGCCGGAGACCGACGCTTCGCGGGCGGGCCGCGAGAGCATGTTGGCCAGACACAAACTGATCGAAGCGATGATCGACAACAACTTGCGGCAACTGAAGTTCGACAGCGCGCGCGGCGGCGCCGACATCGAGCGCGCCTGCGCTTTGCGCGACATTGAGCGCGGCGGCGGCGACGCTGAGCCGGCGGAGCGTCTCGCCGAAATCGATCGCCGCATCGAGCGGCTTGAGGACGAGCATCGAGCTCTCGTCGCTGAGCGCGAATGGCTCAACAGGTCCCTGCTCGAATTCGACGATCAGGCGGCCGCAAATCGGGAGGTTTCTCACATGAACGCCGCGAGCGAGTCGATGGTTCGCGACGCCGGCGCAGCTGACTGAGGAAGATCGTTCGAAGGACGAGTTTTTCGTGAGGCTGGCGGATGTCGCCGAAGCGATGATCGCTGCGCACGGCAAAGATTTTGCGATGGGCGCGCTGGTTCTGACCGCCCGCTTCATCGCAGAAGGAAAGCCGCTCACCAAACCGGACGCGCGATGAGCGACTGAATGAACGCCGCCACTCGTCGCGGAATCCGCCCCGACTATCCCGGAGAGAACGGTGGGGCGCACTGAAAGCCGATCAGGATCGACGAGCGATCCGGAACGGAAGATTGACACGGAGGAGAACGCAATGACCGCAAGTCTGACGCTCAACAAGATTACCGCGCAGAAAGGCATCAGCATTGGCGAAGCCGCCAATCGCGTCGCCGATCTCGGCTGGACGCCGAGCTACGTCCAGGAGGCGATGACCTTCCCGACCGACTACAAGATCTCGAGGGTTCCTCGCGATCCGATGAAGCAGGTGCTGCGTTCCTACTTTCCCGATGCAGGAAGAAAAGGACAACCGCGTCTACGGCGCGCTTGATGCGGCGCTGCGCGGCGACATGTTCCGCAACGTCGAGCCGCGCTGGATCGAATGGATGAAGCTGTTCCTGGCGATCATTCCGTTCCCCGAAATCTCGGCGGCGCGCTCCATGGCGATGGTCGGCCGTCTGTCGCCCGGCGAAGAGCTGCGCACGGGCTTCACGATGCAGATGGTCGACGAACTGCGCCACTCGACGATTCAGATGAATCTGAAGAAGTGGTACATGGAGAACTATATCGACCCGGCCGGGTTCGACATCACGGAAGCCGCGTTCGGCAAGTGCTACGCCTCCACGATCGGGCGCCAGTTTGCGGAAGGCTTCCTGACCGGCGACGCGATCACCGCCGCCAACATCTATCTGACAGTGGTCGCCGAAACGGCCTTCACCAACACGCTCTTCGTCGCGATGCCGTCGGAAGCCGCGCGCAACGGCGACTACGCGCTGCCGACCGTGTTCTTGTCCGTCCAGTCGGATGAGTCGCGCCATATCGGCAACGGCCATTCCATGTTGATGGCGATGCTGCACGATCCCTCGAACCATCAGTTGCTGGAGCGCGATCTCAAATACGCCTTCTGGCAGAACCACGCGATCGTCGACGCCGCGATCGGGACGTTCATCGAATACGGCACGACCAACCGCGACAAGAACAAGGAATCCTACGCCGAGCTGTGGCACCGCTGGATCTATGAAGATTACTATCGCACCTACATGCTGCCGCTCGAGAAATACGGCATCAAGATCCATCACGACGACGTCGCGGCGGCATGGGACCGCATCGTCAAGAAAAACTACGTCCACAAGACCGCGCAATTCTTCTCGGTCGGCTGGTCGGTGAATTTCTGGCGCATCGAGGCGCAGACCGAGAAGGACTTCGAGTGGTTCGAGCACAAGTATCCCGGGCTGGTACGCCGAATTCGGCGACTACTGGAAGTGGTACGCCAAGCTGTCGAAGCCGGGCGAACTGCAGCATCCTCTTCAACAGCGACGTGGGCTACGTTTATCCGCACCGCTGCTGGAGCTGCATGGTGCCGTGTCTGATCCGCGAGGACTTCGTCTGCGACGAAGTCGACGGCAAGATGTACACCTATTGCTCGGAAGGCTGCCGCTGGACGCATAAGGTGGCGTTCGCCGCCGAATACGAAGGGCGCCCGACGCCGGCGATGGGCCGCTTCAGCGGTCGCCGCGAATGGGAAGACTGCTACCACGGTTGGGACGTCGCCGACGCCATCAAGGACCTCGGCTTCGTCCGCAATGACGGCAAGACTCTGGTGCCGCAGCCCCACCTGCGCTTCGACGCGAAGGACATGTGGACGCTCGACGACGTTCGCGGCCACACGCTCGGGAGCCCGCTGCAGGGCTTCCGCGCCTTGAAACCCGGAGCGGAGCGCGACGCGGCGGTCGCGGAGTACCGCAAGGGCTTCAAGATCAATCCCGTCCACTAGACCAGACGGTCGATGGGGGCCGCGCGCGCGGCCCCCTCCCAAAAACCGCCGGCACGCGAGAAGCATGCCGACGCTGCTGGCGGCCTATGCTTCGAGCGTTGAGACGACCATGACGGACGCGATTGTTCATACGGTGCGGTTGGAGCCCGTCGGCCTCGAGATGGAGGTCGAGGAAGGCGAGACCGTGCTCAACGCGGCGTTTCGCCAGGGCATCGCGCTCATGCACGGGTGCAAGGAAGGTCAATGCGGCTCGTGCAAGTCGAAACTCATCAGCGGCGATATCGAGTTGCTCAAATATTCGACCTTCGCTCTGCCCGACTATGAGCGGGAGACCGAGCACATCCTTCTGTGCAGAACGCACGCCTACAGCGACCTCGAGGTCGAGCTGCTCAATTTCGACGAAGACCTGTTGTCGCGCGCGATCCCGGTGAAGGACTACGAAGCGCGTCTGACCAAGGTCACGCCGCTGACCCACGATATTCGCCTCCTTGAAGTCGATCTCGACAAGCCCCTCAAATTCTGGGCGGGACAGTATGTCGACCTGACGATCGTCGAAGCTGGCGTCACCCGCGCGTTCTCGATGGCCAATACGCCGGCCGAGGGAACGCATCTTTCGTTCATCATCAAGAAGTATCCCGCCGGCGCCTTTTCCGCGCAGCTTGACGGCGATTTGCAGCCCGGCGCGTCTGCTCAAGGCCAAGGGACCGTACGGGACCTGTTTCCGGCGCGAGGCGCGCACCGGTCCCGATGCTGCTGATCGGCGGCGGCTCGGGGATGTCGCCGCTTTGGTCGATCCTCTCCGATCATGTCGAGAGCGGCGAGCAGCGGCCGATCCGCTTCTTCTACGGCGCGCGGACGCGGGCGGATTTGTTCATGCTCGACGAGATCGCCGCCATTGCGGCGAGTTTGCCGGACTTCAAATTCATTCCGGCTTTGTCGGACGCCGCGGCGGACGATGACTGGAGCGGCGAGCGTCGGCTTCGTGCATGAGGTCGTTCAACGCCATCTGCGCGCTGACGCGCTCAGCGGAGTCGATCGACGCCTACGCCTGCGGACCCCCGCCGATGATCGACGCGGTCTTGCCTGTTTTGCAGATGAACGGCGTCGACCTCGATCACATCCATTTCGACCGGTTTACTCCAGCCGTGCGGTGAACGCGGCGTCAACCAAAGTGCAAACGAGAAGTCGACAGCAGCAATTTCAAAGGAGGAAGCGATGGACGCAGCAACACAACAGTCAAACCCGGTCAAGTCGGGCGCCGCCGGCGCTGCCACGTTTCCTGGTTCGGACAGCCGCAAGTTCAACTATTTCGAGCCCAAGGGCCGCAAGGCGACCCACTACGAGGATATGACGGTTGACGTGCAACCCGATCCGGAGCGTTACCTTCTCCAGGATTGGATCATTTCATTCCCGGACGGCACCCCGACTTATTCCAAGAACTGGACGAAGGCGCTGAGCTCGAACTGGCATCAGTTCCGCTCGGTCGATCAGGAATGGGAGCGCACCCACTATCAGCGGCAGTCGACGATCTGCGGCATGGTTCAGGGCGTCATCGAAAACGCGCGGAAATCCGGCGCGCCAAAGCGCATGGACAAGACCTGGGTCAAGATCCTGCAAGATAATCTGGGCGCCTGGAAGCACGCCGAGTTTGGCTTAGGGACATCGATGATGCAGGCGCAGCGGTATGGCTACACCCAGATGATCAACACCGCGATCCTCACGAATTCATCCTACAAGCTGCGTTTCGCCCAGGACCTTACCCTCTACCTCGCCGAGATCGGCCTCGACCTTGAAGGCTTCGACGAGAACGCCGGCAAGAAGCACTGGCTCGAGGATCCCGTCTGGCAGGGAACGCGCAAGGCGATCGAATCGATCATGGGCGCGACCGACTTTCTCGAGCAGTATCTCGCGACCAATCTTGTTTTCGAGCCGCTGGTTGGCGAGCTGTTCCGCAGCGGCTTCATCATGCAGGTCGCGGCGTCGCAGGGCGACTTCGCCACGCCCTCGGTCGTCTCCGCCGCCGAGGCCGACTATGAGCGCAACCTCGCCAATACGGTCGAACTCATCCATATGCTGACCCATGACAAGGAGCATGGCGCGCATAACAAGGGCCTGTTCAACGGCTGGATGGCGCACCACGCAGAGCTCGCGCACGAAGCCGCCAACAACCTGCAGCCGATCTGGTCGCAGCCGAGAGTCAAAGTCTCGAGCTTCGCGGAAGCTCAGGCGGCGGCGAAGAATCGCATCGCGGCAATCTGCAAGGAAGTCGACCTGAGGGCGCCTCTCTAAGGCGCCCCCGGAAGCTCAATCGAGCGCGAGTCCCATTACCCGTTCAGGAGACCAAAATGGCTGTGCACCAGAATATCTTCAAGTCGATGAAGGACATTCGGTTTGAGGACACAATTTCCCACCAATGCGGGATAACGATGAACGACAGCGTCGAGGCGCGCGCCATCGCCGAGGTCATGGAGAAGAAACCGAACGTCATGGTCACCTATCAGCCGGCGATGATCCGGATCGATGGCGACCCGAAGCTGGAATTCAAGATGGACGAGATCAGCGAGGCGCTTGGCCGACCGATGACCCCGCATCTGTTCGAAATCTCGACGTCGACCCACTACGGCCGCATGGTCATGGTCGACGACAACACGGTCGTTTGCTTCGGCAATATGGACGAGGCCTTGGCCTATATCGAACACTAGCTGTTGAAGGCCGGGCCCGAGCGCCGGCCCTCTTCCGACGAAGGCGGGCCACGCGCTCCGTCTTCTATGATGCAAGTACAGCCCGCATGACGGGGTAGGGAGAAATCGCCATGTACAGGACCGCTAGCGGTGAAGAGATCTTCGTCATCGACGGGCACACGCATTTTTGGGACGGCAGCCCCGCCAACCAGAAGAACATTCACGGCAAGCAATTCATCGAATGCTTCTACGCCTATCATTCGAATCTGAGCCCGCCGTCCGAGAAGTGGACGCTGGAGAAATTCGAGAAATACGACGCCAAGACGATGCACGACGACCTGTTCGTCCACGGCTACGACGACATGGCGATATTGCAGCCGACCTATCTGGGCGATTTCTACAAGCACGGCTTCAACACGACCGAGCGCAACGCCGCGATGAAGAAGAGTCATCCCGAGCGCTTCATCCTCAACAGCGCCTTTGATCCGCGCGACGGCACCAAGGGTCTGGAGGCGCTGCACGCCAATTGCGAGAAGTATCACGTCAAGGGCGTCAAGCTCTACACCGCGGAGTGGAAGGGCGACTCGAAGGGCTACAAGCTCACCGACAAGGAGTCCTACAAGTTCCTTGAGGCGGCGCAAAAGTACGGCATCAAGAACATCCACGTCCACAAGGGTCCGACGATCATTCCCTTGAACAGGGACGCGTTCGACGTCGCCGACATCGACGATGTCGCAACATCGTTCCAGGACCTCAACTTCATCGTCGAACATTGCGGCCTGCCGCGCCTTGACGATTTCTGCTGGATCGCCACGCAGGAGACCAACGTCTATGGCGGCCTCGCCGTCGCGTTGCCGTTCATTCACACCCGTCCCGGTTATTTCGGCCACGTGATGTCGGAGCTTCTGTTCTGGCTTGGGCCGGACAAGCTCCTGTACGGCAGCGACTACGGCATCTGGACGCCGAAATGGCTGATCGACAAATTCATGGCCTTCGAAATTCCGGAGGAGGAGGCGAAGGAGACCGGGTCGGCTCTGACGCTCGAGACGAAGAAGAAGATCCTCGGCCTCAATGCGGCCCGGCTGTATGGCATCGACGTCGAGGCGCAGAAGAAGAAGATCGAGGCGGCGGGCGGATACGCGCATCTTGAAGAATCCGTCCACGCCCCCAAGTGATCAAACCCATGCGGGACTCGATCACCGCCGACCGCAAAGCCGAGGTCTGGAGGCGGTTGGAAACCGTCACCGACCCGGAGCTGGACGAGCCGGTCACTGCGCTCGAATTCGTCACCCGAGCCGATGTGGACGCCGACAATTGCGTCCACATCGAATTTCGCCTGCCGACCTATTGGTGCGCGGCGAATTTCTCGTTCCTGATGGCGGACGACATGCGCAACGCCGTCAAGGAGCTGCCGTGGGTCGCCGATGTCAGCATTGTGCTCGGCGAGCATATGTACGCCGACAAGATCAATGCTGGGCTCGCGCGCGGGCTGAACTTCCAGGAGACGTTCGGCGCCGAGGCCGACGGCGATCTTGACGAATTGCGGCGGACCTTCCTGTTGAAGGCTTTCCAGCGTCGCCAGGCGGCGCTGCTCGCCCATCTCATCGAAGCGGGCCGTGACGCCGCGGGGTTGGTCGAAATGACGCTCGACGGAGCTTGTTGAGCTCGAGGTTGACGAGGCGGGCGCCCGATTGCGGACGCGCTATCTTGAACGGCGCCCAACCGTGTCCGATCCGCTCGCGACGTCGCGGGCGTTTGTCGATACGGAGGGCGATCCGCTGCAGGCCGAAACGCTATCGACTTATGTGCGCGCGCTGCGGCGTGTCGACGTCAATGCTGAATTCAACAGCGCTCTTTGCCGCGGCCTGTTGCATGCACGCTTTGATATGGAGACGCCGCTATCGACGAAGAGCGCCCGACGTTTTGAGCCGTCCCAGGTTTCGGCGCAAGACCTATAACTTCACGAGGAAGCGACGATGCCCAAGATCATGCTGCACGATGCTGAAGCCAGAGAGGCCTTAGGTCGCGGCGTCGCCAAGCTGACCAAGGCCGTCAGCGGCACGCTTGGTCCCAGGGGCATGAACGCGGTGATGGACCGCCCGATCGGCACGCCGATCGTGTCTCGTGACGGCGTCAGCATCGCGAGCGAGATCGAGCTCGAATGCCCGTTCGAGAATATGGGCGCTCAGGTTCTTCGCGAAGTCTCGAAGCAGACCAATGAAGTCGCGGGCGACGGAACCACCACCGCGACCGTGCTCGCCAATTTCCTGGTGCAGAACGGCCTTGCGTTGCTTGCCGAGGGCGCCAATCCCGTCGAATTGGTCGAGGGGCTTGAACTGGCTGTCGACGAGACCATCGAGGCGCTCAAGCGCTCGGCCAGGAGCCTCGATGGCGGAAAGGGCCTGCGCGCCATCGCCAGCATCGCGGCCAATGACGCCAAGCTCGGCGAGATCGTCGCGGAAGCCTTCGAGCGCGCCGGCAACCACGGCATCGTCGCCGTCGAATTCGGAGCGACCGTCGAGACGACGCTGGAAGTGATCGAAGGCATGGCGTTCGAGCGCGGCTATCTTTCGCATCACATGGTGACGGACGTCGAGCGGATGCAGGTCGTTCTCGACAACCCCTACATCCTGATGACCGATCAGAAAATACAGTCGATCGATGAGCTGAGCGGCGTTTTCTCTCTCATCGAAAAGAGCCGTCGGCCGCTGCTGATCATTGCGGAGGAAGTGGCGCCTCCGGTGATCATGATGCTGTTGTCGCGGCGTGAGAAAGACAACTTCAAGGTCGCCGCCATTCATCCGCCGGAATATGGCCATTGGCGCAAGGCGATGCTGGACGACATCGCCGTCACGACAGGCGGCAAGGTGATATCGCGGGACCTTGGCGGCGCGGTCGAGCGGGCGCGACTGGAAGATCTCGGCTCGGCGCGTCAGGTGCGAATCTCGTCGACGAAGACGCTGATCACGGCGGGGCACGGCAGACCCAAGGAAATTCAGGCCCGCCGCGAGCAGGTGTCACGTCAGTACGACGCGGCGCCGGAAAATGTCGAGCGCGACAAGTTCCAGGAGCGTCTCGCGAAGCTGTCCGGCGGCACGGCGATGATCCTGGCGGGCGGCGCCACCCCGGTCGAGCAGAAGCGCAAAGCGCAATTGATCGAAGATTCGATCAATGCAACGCGCGCTGCAATCGAAGAGGGCATTGTGCCGGGCGGCGGCGTCGCTCTGATGCGCGTTGCGCCGGAACTCGACGGTCTGATCAAGACGTTGAAAGGCGCCGCCCAGCAGGGGGCCATATTGGTGCAACGCTCGCTGAGCCACCCGTTCGCCTGCATCGTCGCCAATAGCGGCCGCGATAGCGCAGCCGCCGTCGTCAAGGTTGCGAAAGCCAGTAACGGCCATGGCTTTGACGCGCGCAGCGGAGAGACCGTCGATATGGTCAAAGCCGGCATCATCGACCCGGTGAAGGTCAGCTACTGCGCCGTCCGCAACGCGGGATCGGTCGCCGCCCTGATCCTGACGACGCAAACCCTGATCGCCAAGAAGCCGGATGACTACGACATCACCGCCGGTCCGGCGCGCGGCGGGGGCGCTGAGCTGCTCGGACGCCCTTGAGGCCGGCAGACCGTCAGAGGGCACTGTCACACGAACTCAAATTGGCCGTGCGCAATCTGGAGGTCCCGCTCGGGCTTAGGCAGTGGTAGCGGCTTCCCATGTCTGGAACGCTTCGTCCCTGAGGACGCGGAACGTGTCGCGGGACGCCAGAGCCAGAATCGCCGACCCACAATCATCACGGCCATCTCATCGAGGTGCAATCGCGCCGTTGGCCGTGGACGACCGCGGCGAAGTTCTCGGGCGAACAACGGCCCGAACTTCAGGACCCATCTCCGCACCGCTTCGTATGAGACGTCCAGACCGCGCTCAAGATCGCGCGTCGAGGCGGCGATCGTGGGTTCATAGGCGCCGTCTCCTGCGTTCTGTTTGCGCTTGGTCGTCGCGTAGAACCAAGTTCAGGAGCACTAGGCTCATCTCCTGGGCATAGACCTTGGCGGTGCCCGCGTTCGGGGCAAACGATTTGGCGATCGTCACGTTGAATCCAGGCTTCTCGGCCCGTGCGCCGCGATAGGCCAGATTAAGCGCCTCCTCGACCATCGTGTTGACGTTGGTCGTCGCTCGTTCGCCCGACCCCTCGCGCGAATGCAGGAGCATGTTCTTGACGATCGAATCGGCGCGCTCGCCGTGTTGTACAATCTTGTCGAGGTTGCCCCCTATGACGCCGATCAATTCGTCCGCCTCGCCGTGGGTGGCTTCGTTGCCTGCAGCGCCTTTGATCGGGTCGGCAAGCTCGTCGACCAGCTCGCGCGACAGCGCCGAGTAATTGTTGATAAATTGAGCGGGTTCTTGATCTCGTGCGCGATGCCCGCCGTGAGCTGGCCGAGGGAGGCGAGCTTCTCCGAACTCGATGAGGCGGTCCTGCGCCTTGCGCAGGTCGTCGAGCGACGCGGCGAGCTCGGTCATTCGCGCCTGCACCTCGCCGAAGAGCCGCGAATTCTCGATCGCGATGACGGCCTGGTCGGCGAAGGTCTGGACGCTCTCGATCTGGCGCACGGTGAAGGCTCTGGGTTGCGGGCGACTGAGGACGATCGCGCCGACGCTCGCTTGTTCCCTCAACAGCGGCACGCCGAGCAGCGCCCGCGTCCGCTCAGCGGCCGACCTTAGGTCCAGACTATAGTCCTCGTCCGCTTGAACGTCGGGGATATTCTGAATCTGGCCGGTCAGAAGGACCCGCGCGCCCCCTGAGGGCTTTGTCAGAGTAACGACACGCGGTCTACGAATGCATGGCATTCCGAGGGCCAGTCAGTCGCTAAGCCGCGAGGCCGCGCCACTCGACCAGCGCGGCCGAGCGTCTCTGTTTGTAAACCTCGCGGGTCACGAGATGACGCTCCTGGCTGAAATGATTGTGGACCTGAGCGTGAACTGAACTGAACTTTTGTAGTGTCTTCGCACTCCGAAAGAGTTGCATGGCTCGTTCTCGTCGTCGAAAGGGTGATGCGAGTTTTCCGCGCGATCGTTGAGCCAACGGCCAACTTCGTGACGGTCGGCGTTGCCGATCTCTTTCGTCGCTGCAGGATACGAGCAAAGCCCGTCGGTGACGACGCTCCGCGGTTGGCCATATTTCTTCATGATGCGCTTCAGAAACTTGAGCGCGGCGGCCTTGTCCCGCTTCGCCGTGACCACGGTTTCCAAAACCTCGCCTTCGTGGTCGACAGCCCGCCACAGATAGCAGAGCTTGCCGTTGATCTTCACAAACACCTCATCCAGATGTCAACGCCACTGGGGGAAGCGGCGCAGACGCGCAACCCGATTCTTTCGGATCTCTGCCGCGAACATCGGGCCAAACCGGTTCCACCAAAATCGGATGGTCTCATGGCTGATGTCGATCCCGCGCTCGGCCAAGAGATCCTCGTTGCGCAGCGACAGTGGGTACCGCACGTACATCATCACGACCAGACGGATCACTCCTGGCGAGCTGTTGAAATATCGGAACGGTTGCTCATGGCCTGACGCCAGCATGGCCCAGACACTGTCAGCGTTTCGTCTGACAAGGCCCGCACGAAGCCTGTCGGTGACGATCTTCTGCGGTCGCCCGTACTTCTTCGTGATTCGCTTGAGAAGTTTCAGCGCCGCAGCCTTGTCCCGCCTCGCGGTGACGCCCGCCTCCAAGACTTCGCCTTCATGGTCGACGGCGCGCCAAAGATAGCAGAGCTTGCCGTTGATCTTCACAAACACCTCGTCCAAGTGCCAGCGCCACTGCCGATAGCAGCGCGTGTGCGCGACGCGTTGCTTACGAATCTCGCCGGCGAACATCGGGCCAACCGGTTCCATCAGAACCGGACGGTCTCGTGGCTTATGTCGATCCCGCGCTCGGCCAAGAGATCTTCGACGTTTCGAAGCGACAGCGGAAATTCACCTACATCATCACGACCAGACGGATGACCCCCGGCGAGCTGTTGAAATATCGGAATGGGTTGCTCATGGTCTGAAGCTACCACGGCGAGCCGCACTGCGGGCTCTTTGTCTGACAACGCCGAACGGCGACCTGCGCTTGGCGGACGGCCACGGGTCGTCTATCTAAACGAAGCGTGTGAAACGCTTCACTGAGCCGCCAAGCCGCTGGCCTTACGTCGACGTTCGACCCTCTTCGAACCAGGCAACGGGTCTCGTCATACACAGGCAAAGGGATTAAAGATCATGGCAATCGACTCTTATATGGCGTTCGAGCAGGTCGCGGGCGGGACTTGGCTCGACGCGGAATTGCAGGTGGACTTTTCGAAAAACAATGAACCCTTGATGGACACGCCATCGAGGTTGACTCAAGGCAAAATTTTCGAGGTCGAGGACTTCAGCTTCGATATTGAACAGACCCTGAATATCGGCAGCCAGGCGAGCGGCGCCGGTGCAGGCAAGGTTAATTTCAACCCGTTCTCCATCACTCGTAAGATCGACAAGGCCTCGCCACTGTTATTCCAAATGGCCTGCTCTGGAACGCCGTTCGAGACGGTTGTTCTTGCGCTGGCCAAGAGCAGTGGCGGAGCGACCGCGGGCGGCGTCAAATCCGCAGCAGGCGTGATTTTTCTCCGCTTCGACTTCAAGCTTGTCGCGGTCAAGACGATTTCCTGGAGCTATGACGCTGAGTCCCCGAAAGAACAGGTGACTTTCGAATACGGCGCCTTGCAGGTCCGTTACTCCCAGCAGGATCCGACCGGCAAGCTTGGCGCGCCGATCTTAGGCGATTGGAACCGCATCAAGAATGTCCAGGACATGACTTCCGGGCCACCTCCACCAGCGTGACCGAGGCCGTTAATCTCGTCCCCAACGCCCGACGCCGGCCTTGTCACATTGTGAGATCAAGATCGTGGTGAGGTTGCCCTCCCGAAGATTTCAAGCCGCCGCGACGGCCTCGCGCCACGCCGTCATCGCCGCGGCGCGTAGGACGCGGTGTAATTGAGCTGACGTGAGATGGCGTTGGACGTTGAAGGTGTTGTAGACGAGGGCGTGGGTTGAGAGGAACTTCCGGGCTGAGCCCGCGCTCTTGAAGCGTTGCATCTTGCGCTCCCGCCGTCGGGTCGGTTGATGCGAATTCTCGGCTCGATTGTTCTTCCATCGCAGCGCTCATGCACGTGGCCGATGCCAGATCGCCGGCCGCTGCGCTGTAGGACCGCAAACGGCATTGTCACGCCGCGACGGACTTGCGGTCCTTCTGGTGACCCGGTAGCCAGCGGGATGGAGAAGATCAGCTACGCTGGATACCGGTTCCCACCGGAGATCATTGACCAAGCGATATGGCTCTACCTGCGGTTCACCCTCAGCCTGCGTGACGTCGAGGACTTGTTGGCGGAACGCGGAGTGGCGGTGTCCTACGAGACCGTTCGGCGTTGGGTGAATTATTTCGGACCGATGATCGCGGCCGACCTGCGAAAGCGTCGCCTGAAGCCTCATACGACTTGGCATCTCGACGAGGTCATGATCTGAAAATCGATGGGCAAATGGTCTGCCTTTGGCGGGCCGTCGACGCCGAAGGCGAGGTCCTCGATGTGCTGGTCCAATCCAAGCGAAACAAGCACGCCGCGTTGAAGCTGGACGCTTCTAAGAACCTCGCGCCTTCCAGCATTTTCTGATTCACTCCCAGGTGGAGTGGGAGGCGAATTGATGCGCGGCCAGGGGGGACTTTTCGACGTCGACGAGCGGCTGAAGCGGCTGAGCGATCTCGGCGATCAGTTGCAGGCTTTCGCAGCGGCGGTCGATTTCGAGATTTTCCGGTCCGAGCTGACGCGGGCGCTGGCCTACTCGGACGGCTCGCAGGGCGGCCGACCGCCGTTCGACCCTGTGATGATGTTCAAGATCCTGGTGATCCAGGCGGCCAACACCCTCTCCGACGAGCGTACCGAGTTTCTGATCAACGACCGCCTGTCGTTCATGCGGTTTCTCGGGTTGAGCCTATCCGATCGGGTTCCCGACGCTCGCACGATCTGGCTGTTCCGGGAAAAGCTGACCAGGGCCGAGGCGATTAAGCCACTGTTCGACCGGTTCGACGCGGCGCTGCGCGAGGCTGGCTACGTCGCTATGGGCGGCCAGATCGTCGACGCCTCGCTGATCGCCGCGCCCAAGCAGCGCAACACCGAGGAGGAGAAGAAGGCGGTCAAGGAGGGGCGCATTCCGCAGGCCTGGAAAGCCCAGCCAGCCAAGCTCCGGCAGAAGGACCGTGACGGGCGCTGGACGGTCAAGTTCAGCAAGGCCAAGGCCAGGCCGGATGGGACGGTTCCTCCGGTCGACATCGCTATTCCGACATTCGGCTACCAAAACCATGTCTCGATCGACCGCGAACATGGGCTGATCCGGCGGTGGGAGGCGACCGACGCTGCGGCCTACGAGGGCGCGCGGCTGCGTGAGGGGCTGCTCGACAAGACCAACACCGCGAGCCCGTCTGGGCCGACACGGCCTACCGCTCGAAGGCCAATGAGGCGTTCCTCGAAAAGAATGGGTTCGTCAGCCGCGTCCATCGCAAGAAGCCGGCGGGCCGGCCCATGCCGGAGACGACGCGGCGCGCCAACGCGCTCAAGTCCAAAGTCCGCTCCGGCGTCGAACACGTCTTCGCCGTGCAGAAGGACAAGATGGACCTCTTCGTCCGCACCATCGGCATCGCCCGGGCGAAAACCAAGATCGGCATGGCCAACCTCGTCTACAACTTCCGCAGGCTCGTCTTCCTCGATCGTCTCGCTGCCGCCTGACCCCCGCGCCAAAGGGCCGCCCGGTCGCCGCAGCATGCGGCGCCCTATGCCGCATCCAAAACCGAGATCCCGCACCTCAAAATCGCGTCACTCGACCCGTCTCCGTCCGGAAAAACGCGTTTGTAGAACCGTCCAGCTGATCGACAGCCTTACCGTTTCATAGGAGACATCCAACCCGCGCTCGGCCAGCAAATCCTCGACATCGCGGAAGCTGAGAGTGAAGCGAAGGTACAACCACACCCGCATGCCGGATGATGTCAGGCGGGAATTGGTGACGAGCGAATGAAATCGTTGTCATTCGCCATCATAGCCGCCGGTTCGAAACCCGCCAAAGTTCCCGTGTCAATTCCGTTGAATGTGTTTTGGACGGCGGCGTGAATGGACAAGAATTGTTGAGCTGATCCGGGCGATTTGAAACGCTGCATCTTCCGCTTGCGCCGTTGTGTCGGCTGATGCGAATTCTCAGCCCGATTGTTCGCGCGTAAGCCCTTGTCGTGGCTAACCACAATCAGACTTTGTACCTTGCCGGGCCGTAAGAGCGCAGCTTGTCGCTCACGCACACCGGGCGCGAAGCCTTTGTTTCTTGAGCAGCTTGCGCGTCAGTTTCACCGCTGCAGCCTTATCGCGCCTCCGTTGCACGAGCAGGTCGAGAACCTCGCCTTCGTCGTCAACCGCGCGCCAGAGCCAGAACTGCCGGCCCGCGATCGTCACAGCCATCTCATCGAGATGCCACTGAGAGGTTGGCCGCGGGCGTCGACGCCGAAGTTCTCGGGCGAACAACGGCCCGAACTTCGATACCTATCGTCGCACCGTTTCGTAGGAGATATCCAGACCGCGCTCCGCAAGCAGATCTTCGACGTCGCGATAGCTGAGCGGGAAACGCACATACAGCCAAACGGCGTGCCGGATGATCGCAGGCGGAAACTGATGGCGGGCAAACGAGAACGTCATGTGCCATCTTACCCGACAACCGGATGCGCGCTAACGTTCGCGTGACAACGCCCTCTGCGGCAACGACAGCGGTAGAGCTGTTGCACAACCCAAGAGTTGCCCCTCACCGCAGCCTTTCCAGCTCCTCGATCCTCTTCCTAGCGAATTCGCCGAGCCGATCGGTCGCGGCCGCGGTCAAAGCCTCCACGACCGCCAATAGAGCGACGCTGGAGTCCCATCTCGAAGGCGCCGCGACTCGACACGCCAACACATGTTTCGCCTGACGGGAAATAGGCGAGATCCATTGATCGGTGATCAGCACGATCTCCGGCCCCCGCGCCGCCGCGTCCCGAGCGAAAGCGACGACGTCCTCCTGATAGCGTCGGATATCGAAAACGACCAGCACGTCGCGTCGCTTTATGTCGAGCAGACGGTCGCGCCAGACGCCGATGCCTGAGGGAACGTGCCGGACGTCGGGCCGGACAAGGCTGAGGTGCGCGGCGAGGTAGCGCGCCAGCGCGTCGGTGAAACGGCCGCCAATCAGATGCACGCTGCGCCGCCGGTCGCACAGCAGGTCGACAATCGCCGAAAAATCGTCCTCGCGAAGATTCCGGAACGTGCCTTGCAGATTGGCGACGACCGCTTCGGCGAACGGATCGATGAACGGGCGTTGGGGGCTGCGCGGCCGGGCTTTGGGCGCGGGCTTGGCGAGCGGCGAGGCCAATTGCGCCTCCAGTTCCTCGCGCAATTGCCTTTGGAAGTCCGGATAGCCGAGAAAGCCGAGCTTGGCGATAAACCGCAGGACCGTCGGCGCGCTGACCCCAGCGCGTTCGGCGAATTCGGCCACGGGCGCCAATCCCGCTGTGGGATAGTTCGCCAGCAGGGCCTGAGCGGTCTTGCGCTCCTGTACCGTCAGGCGGCCGACTGATGCGCGGACGTGCTCCGCGATGGAAGCGCGATCGTCGACCAACGCCGTTTCAGTCACGGCCTATCCTCCATCGCATGCCTGCCTCGAAGTTATCCCATGCGGGCGGCTGTAACGACAATTACAATATTGACAGGTACCGCTGTCATGGAATTAAAATCTCAAGCTCGATCGGTTGCGTTCCGAACGAAGAAAGGGACAGCGCCGACGGTTGGGAGTCTTTATGGACGAGGCGTTGTCCACTCGCGTTCCAGAGGCTGCGGTCGCAATCGAACGAGCCGAGGCGCCGTCGCCCGTCGTACTGGTTTGCGACCACGCCTCCAATCATTTGCCCGCTCGTTACGGATTGCTGGGGCTGACCGCGGACGATCTCGCCAAACATTCCGCTTGGGACCCGGGCGCGCTGGCGATCAGCCGCCGCCTCTCCGCGCTCATGGACGCGCCGTTGATTTACGGCTGCATTTCCCGCCTCGTTCTTGACGTCAATCGCGATCTCTCGGACGTCGATTCCATCGTCGAAACCGCCGATGGCGGCATCGTGCCGGGCAATTCGGGCCTTACAGCAGGTGAGCGCGAGCGGCGCGCCGCGGAAATCTACGCGCCCTACCACGCGGCGGTCGAGGATCTGTTGGCAAAGAGGGCGCAGCGGGGTCGGCGTAGCGCGCTGGTCGCGATTCACAGCTTTGCGCCGAGTTTGCAAGGGGCCGTGAGGCCCTGGCATTGTGGCGTGATTTTTGCGTCGGATTCTCGGTTGGGCGAGGCCCTCGTCAAAGGCTTGCAGGAAGAGGACGGGCTCGTCGTCGGAGTCAATCAACCCTACGCGCCTTCGGATCGGGTCTACCACACGATGTCGAGGCACGGCGAGGCCAACGGGAATCCGGCCGCAATGATCGAGGTCAGAAACGATCTGGTTGCAGATGGCGATGGCCAGGCGGCATGGGCAATGCGCCTCGCGCCCATCCTGCAATCAGCGGCGCAAACGAGTCTCGATGCCGGGGGCGCGGAACCGCCCGATCACAAGGCAATCGCCTAACGCGGAAAACCAACGCGGAAAGAGGGAGCGGGCAATGACGGACTTATTTGAGAGCAACTATACGGAATCCGACAAGAAGGAGGACATGAAGGTCCTCCACTCCATGGGCTATGCCCAGGAACTGGAGCGGCGCATGAGCGTCTTCTCCAATTTCGCGGTTTCGTTTTCCATCATCTGTATTCTCTCCGGCGGCATCAATTCGCTCGCCCAGGCGACCGCGGGCGGCGGGGGCGCCTCAATCGGCATCGGTTGGCCGCTCGGCTGCTTCATCTCCGGCGTGTTCGCATTGGCGATGGGCCAGATCGCGTCGTCCTATCCGACCGCTGGCGGGCTCTATCACTGGAGCTCTATTCTCGGAAACCGCTTCACCGGCTGGCTGACGGCCTGGCTCAATCTGCTCGGCCTGGTCACGGTGCTGGGCGCGATCAATGTCGGCACCTGGGGCTTTTTCTCCGGCGCAATCGCCCCCTGGTTCCCTTCGATCAGTATCGACACGAGCACGACCGAGGGATTCCGCAATCAGATCGTCTTCGTTGCCGCGATCACGGGCATCCAGGCGCTGATCAACCACTTCGGCATCCGGCTGACGGCGAAGCTGACGGACTTCTCCGGCTATCTCATCTTCGCAACGACAATCGTCCTTACGCTCGCCTGCTTCGCTTTCGCGGAGCATTGGGATTTCACGAGGCTTTGGACATTCGACAACTTCTCCGGCGATCCCACTTTGAACGCGGCCAACGAACTGAAAGGCGATCCGGTCTGGCCGAACAAAGTCAGCGGTCTCATGGTGTTCCTGCTCGGCCTGTTGTTGCCCATTTACACCATCACGGGATACGACGCCTCGGCGCATACCTCGGAGGAGACCCACAAGGCCGCAATGTCCGCGCCGCGCGGCATGGTGAGTTCGGTGTGGTGGTCGGCAATATTCGGCTATGCCATGCTCATCGGCTTCCTCGTCCTCATTCCGGACATGAAGGACGCCGCGAAGCAAGGCTGGAATGTCTTCTTCTGGGCGCTCGACCAGCGATTTCCGGTATGGTTGAAAGACGCGTTGTATGTCGCGATCTTCGTCTCGCAATTCCTGTGCGGCCTCGCCACCGTGACTTCGGCTTCGCGTATGATCTTCGCCTTCGCCCGGGACGATGGCCTCGTGGGCTCGAGCTTTCTGAAGAAGGTGAGCCCTGTCCACCGAACGCCGAATGCGGCGATCTGGACGGCTTCGACTCTCGCCGTTCTGTTTGTCTGGGGCGCTTCGCTCGTCACCATTGCGGGGGCTTCGGCCTACACGATCGTTATCTCCTGCACGGTCATTTTCCTGTTCTTCTCGTTCGCGATCCCGATCGCTTTGGGGCTGCTGGCGTACGGCAAGACCTGGACGAGGATGGGACCGTGGGATCTTGGTGAGCCCCTGTTCAAGCTTGTCGCAGTTCTTTCGATCCTGTCGGCGATTTTGATCTTTTTCATCGGCGTTCAGCCCCCGAACACCTGGGCGCTCTGGATAACCGTCGGATTTCTCATTCTGACCGGGATCATATGGGTCGTGTACGAACAACGCCGTTTCCAGGGCCCGCCGATCGGCGACATGATCGCCAAGCGCCAGGCCGCGATCGCGGCGGCGGAGAAGGCTGTCGGCGAAGCCTGACCTTCATCCAGCGGGCGTCGGGCGGCACCGCTGCCCGGCGGCCTCCCGAATTCCATCGCGGGTTTCGTGTTTGGCGGAACACGTTGCTGAGATTCTCATGACCGATCTCAACATCAAGAGCGCCAAGGACCTGGCGAACTACGTCCGCCAGAAGGCCCTCGACTACGTCAAGGTCGGCGTGTTCGACGTCGATGGCGTCATGCGCGGCAAATACATGGGCCGCGAAAAATTCCTCTCGTCGCTCGAGAAGGGTTACGGGTTTTGCGACGTGGTGCTGGGCTGGGACAGCAACGATCAGCTGTATGACAACGTCGGCGTGACCGGCTGGCACACCGCCTATCCCGACGCGGCGGTGCGGCTTCTACCGGAGACCACGCGGCTGCTCCCTTTCGAAGGCGATCTGCCGCTGGTGCTCAGCGAATTCGCTGGCGCGCACGAAGGCGTCTGCCCGCGCGGGACGCTGCGCCGCGTGCTGAAGCGGGCCAGGGACATGGGATACGACGTGCTGAGCGCCATCGAATTCGAGTTCTTCCTGTTCGACGAGACCCCGCATTCCATTCGCGAAAAGCGCTATTGCGACCTCAGGAACATCACGCCGGGATTCTTCGGCTATTCGATGCTGCGCTCGACGGTTCACGCGGAATTCTATCGCGAATTGCTGGACACCTGTCGCGCGATGGACATGGAGCTCGAGGGCCTGCACACGGAAACCGGTCCCGGTGTGCTCGAGGCTGCCATCAAGGTGTGCGATGCGCTCGGCTCGGCCGACAAGGCCGCGCTGTTCAAGACGATGACGAAGGTTCTGGCGCAACGTCGCGGCTGGATGGCGACCTTCATGGCGAAATGGTCGCGCGACTGGCCGGGCCAGTCGGGCCACATTCACTGCTCTCTGACCAAAGGGGGCAAGCCGGTCTTTCATGACGCCGCCAAGGATCATGGCGTCTCCGACGTCATGCGCTGGTGGATCGGCGGACAGCAGGCTCTGATGCCCGAACTGCTGGCGATGATCGCCTGCACGGTGAACTCCTACACGCGGCTGATTCCGGGATTCTGGGCGCCGACCGGCGCGACCTGGGGGTACGAGAACCGCACCTGCGCTTTGCGGGTCATAACCGGGTCGGAAAAGTCGCAGCGCGTCGAGTATCGGATCGCCGCGGCGGACATCAATCCCTACATTGCCCTCGCGGCGGCGATCGGTTCCGGTCTCTGGGGCGTCGAGCACCGCATCGAGCCCGACAGGCCGATCGAAGGCAACGCCTATCAAAAGAAGCATTCGGCCAGGCGCCAGCTGCCGCGCACCCTCTGGGATTCGGCCCAGCGTCTCAAGGCGTCAAAGCCGGCGCGCGAATTGTTCGGCGACGCGTTCGTCGATCATTATGCGGCGACTCGCGAATGGGAGGAACGGGAATTCCGGAAGGCAATCACCGACTGGGAGATGGATCGCTATTTCGAAATCATCTAATCGCGATTACACGTGCACCGCGTCATCATGCGCCGGCGTTCGGGGGAATCTGATGCGCCATATTCAATGCATTTCGCCGGTCGACGGTCGGGTCTATGTCGACCGGCCGACCGCGACCGAAGCGGAGATCAAGGCCACGATCGAGCAGGCGCGCTCGGCGCAGAAGGCGTGGCGTCATGTCCCCTTGAGCGAGCGTGCGGCGCTCACCGTGCGCGTCGTGGACGCACTCAAGGGCATGGGCGCCGAGATCGCGGAGGAACTAGCCTGGCAGATGGGCCGCCCGATCCGCTACGGACAGGGGGAGCTTCGCGGCGTCGAGGAGCGCGGGCGCTACATGGCCCAGGTCGCGCCAATCGCGCTCGCGCCTGTCGTTCCGATCGACACGCGGCCAGGAGTTGAGCGCTATGTCGCGCGCGAGCCGCGCGGGCTCGTCTTTACCATCGCGCCCTGGAACTCCCCCTATCTGACGACTGTGAACTCAGTCGTGCCAGCGCTGATCGCGGGCAATGCCGTGCTGCTCAAGCAGGCTGCGCAAACCCTGCTGGTCGGCGACCGGTTCCAAAAGGCGTTCGACTCGATCGGTTTGCCCAAGGGCCTGCTTAGCCACCTCGTGCTGGAGCACAGCCAGACCGAAGCCATCATCTCGGGCGGCCACGTCGATCATGTCGCTTTCACCGGATCGGTCGAGGGCGGCCGCACGATGGAGTGCGCGGCGGCCGGAACCTTCACGACGCTCGGCCTCGAGCTCGGCGGCAAGGATCCCGCATATGTGGCGCCCGACGCCAATTTGAAATTCGCGATCGAAAATCTGGTCGATGGCGCTTTCTTCAATTCGGGGCAATGCTGCTGCGGCATCGAGCGCATCTACGTCCACGAATCGCGCTACGACGCCTTCGTGGAGGGTTTCGTCGAGCTGACCGCTCAATATGTCCTCGGCGATCCGCTCGATCAGGCGACGACCCTCGGGCCGATGGCCCGCGCCAGCCTCGCCGAAGTCGTGCGCGCGCAGACGCGGGAGGCGATTGAGAAGGGCGCGAAAGCGCATATCGATCCAAGATCCTTTATCCGCGATCGGCCCGGTTCCCCGTACCTCGCGCCGCAGGTTCTTACCCATGTCGATCACACCATGGGAGTGATGCGCGACGAGAGTTTTGGTCCGGTCATCGGCATCGCCAGGGTCCGCAACGACGAAGAGGCGATCGCACTCATGAACGATAGCGCTTATGGCCTCACAGCGTCCGTCTGGACGGAGGATGCCAATGCGGCCAAGCGTATCGGCGAGGGGATAGAGACCGGCACCGTCTATATGAACCGCTGCGACTATCTCGATCCCGGGCTGGCGTGGACCGGCGTCAAGGAGACTGGCTATGGCGCTTCGCTGTCCTCCCTGGGTTATGGTCCATTGACCCGACCGAAGAGCTACCATCTGCGCCTGTCCGCAAGCGGCTGACCTTCAGCCACGGCGCGTCGACTCGCATTCAGGACCGGGAAACCGGAATGCCCGTGAAAGCCAACTGGAACTATCCGACTTCGATCCGTTTCGGCGTCGGCCGAATTGCGGAATTGCCAGACGCCCTGAAGGCTGCCGGCATAGCGAAGCCCTTGCTCGTAACCGATCCGGGCGTCCGGAACTTGCCGATGCTGGCCCGGGTGCTGGCCAATCTGGAGGGCGCCGGGCGACCGGCCGCCGTTTTCAGCCAGGTGCAGGCCAATCCGGTAGATCACAACGTCGAGGCCGGTCTCGCCACCTATCGCGCGGGCGGACATGACGGCGTCATCGCCTTCGGCGGCGGTTCCGCGCTCGATGTGGGCAAGGTCGTCGCGTTCATGGTCGGTCAAACTCGGCCGATGTGGGACTTCGAGGACATCGGCGACTGGTGGACCCGCGCCGACGCCGCGGGCATCGCGCCCGTCATCGCGGTTCCGACGACCGCGGGCACCGGCTCCGAAGTCGGTCGTGCGGGTGTTATCACACATGCCGCGACGCATACCAAGAAGGTGATTTTTCACCCGAAGATGATGCCGGTGATCACGATTTGCGATCCCGAGCTGACTATCGGCCTGCCGCCCCATCTGACCGCGGGCACGGGCATGGACGCCCTAGCGCATTGCCTCGAAGCCTATTGCGCGCCCGGTTATCACCCGATGGCCGATGGCGTCGCTGTCGAAGGCATCCGCCTCGTGAAGGAAAACCTGGCGCGCGTGGTGGCCGACGGATCCGACATTGAGGCGCGCGGACACATGATGTCGGCGGCCGCGATGGGCGCCACTGCTTTCCAGAAGGGCCTTGGCGGCATTCACGCGCTCGCCCATCCGGTGGGCGCCATTTACAACACGCATCACGGCATGACGAACGCCGTGTTCATGCCCTACGTCCTTGCATTCAACGACAAGGCCATTGCGGACCGAATGATGCGGCTCTCGGTGTGGCTCGGACTCGAAACGCCTGGCACGGCCGGCGTGATCGACTGGGTCTTGCGCCTGCGCGAAAGCGTGGGCGTTCCTCACACGCTGGCGGGTCTCGAGGTCGCCGGCGACCGGATTGATGAAATCGCTGCCGCTGCCGAAGTCGATCCGACCGCGGGCGGCAACCCGATCAAGTTCGATCGCGCGGCCGCCAGGCAGGTTTTCACGGCGGCGCTCGATGGCAAGCTTTGACCCGCCTGCGGTCGGAATCGCCCATGGCGCGACAAGATCCCATCGCCTTGGCTGCCACGCTGCCCTGCTGGGGGCGGGCGTGTATCGCCCATTCCTCTCGCCGGCGGACTGACCGACGACAACTTTCTCGTTGAAGACGGCGGCGACCGTTACGTCGTGCGCGTGGGCGGCGACATCCCCGCGCACAATATCGTTCGCTCGACGGAAGCTGCCGCGAGCCGTGCCGCGCACGCCGCCGGCGTTTCGCCGCGCGTGCACTATGCGGATTGGCGGTGTCAAAGTAACGGAGGCTCGTCGACATGCAGCGCGACCGCCATCTCGCGAGCGGCGATCTATGCTGCGAGAGCGCGCCATTCGGCCAAGGCAGCAGAGCGTCCTTGCTTGCAGACTTGCCTCGTGACGAGATGGCGCTCCTGATTGAATTCGTTGTGCACCTGGGCATGAACTGAGCTGAACTTCTGCAGCGTCTTCGGACTTCGAAAGCGCTGCATCGCCCGTTCGCGTCGCCGAAACGGTTGATCCGGATTCTCTGCGCGATTGTTGAGCCGACCGCCGACCTCGTGCCGCTCGGCAGCAACACCGATCTCGTTCATCGCCGCCGAATAGGCCCGAAGCCCATCGGTGACGATGCTGCGAGGTGCCCCGTATTTCTTCATGATCCGCTTAAGAAGCTTCAGCGCCGCCGCCTTGTCACGCTTCGAAGTGACGACTGCTTCCAAGACCTCGCCCTCATGGTCGACTGCGCGCCAGAGGTAGCAGAGCTGCCCGTTGACCTTCACAAAGACTTCATCCAAGTGCCACCGCCACTGAGGATAGCCCTGCCTGCGCGGGACGCGTCTCTTGCGGATCTCGGCGGCGAACATCGGGCCAAACCGGTTCCACCAGAACCGGACGGTCTCGTGGCTGATGTCGATTCCGCGCTCGGCCAAGAGATCCTCGACGTTGCGCAGCGACAGCGGGTATCGCACGTACATCATCACGACCAGACGGATGACCTCTGGCGAGCTGTTGAAATATCGGAACGGATTGATCATGTGCCGAGGCTAACACAGCCGGGACACTCCGAGAATTTGCTCTGACACCGCCGCCCGACGCCAAGCGTGAGGCTGTCGCTCATCTCGTGGGAACTTACGAGATGATCGAGCGCCGGGCGTGTCGCCTGGCAAGAGCCGATCGGAAGACCGTTCGCTACCGCTGCCGCCGACCACGAGACGAGGGTCTCCGGCGTCGCTTGCGAGAGCGTCGCGAGGGCAACGTCAGAGTAACAACTGGTCCTCTGGCATGGCACAGCGCGTCCTGACCGAGCGGCGACCACTAGGCCGCGAGTGCGCGCCACTCGGCCAACGCGCAGGCTCGTCTATGTTTGTAAACTTGGCGAGTGACGAGATGACGCTCATGATTGAATTGGTTGCGGACCTCAGCATGAATTGAGCTGAATTTTTGCAGCGTCTTCAAGCTTCGAAACCGCTGCATGGCGTGCTCTCGCCGTCGGAACGGCTGATGCGAATTCTCCGCTCGATTGTTGAGCCGACCGCCGATTTCGTGCCGCTCGGCTGCAACGCCGATCCCGTTCATCGCCGCCGAATATGCCCGAAGCCCATCGGTGAGGATGCTTCGAGGAGTCCCGTATTTCTTCATGATCCGCTTGAGAAGCTCGTCGCCGCAGCCTTGTCTCGCTTTGCAGTGACCACCGCCTCCAAGACCTCGCCCTCATGATCGACCGCGCCCCAAAGATAACGGAGCTTGCCATTGACCCTCACGAAGACCTCGTCCAAATGCCAGCGCCACTGGAGATGGCCGCGAATATGCGCTACCCGCCTCTTGCGGATCTCCGCGGCAAACATCGGGCCAAACCGGTTCCACCAAAACCGGACCGTCTCATGCTGACGTCGATCCAGCGCGCGGCTAAGAGATCCTCGACGTTGCGCAGCGACAGCGGATATCTCACATACATCATCACGACCAGGCGGATGATCTCCGGCGAGCTGTTGAAATATCGGAACGGGTTGCTCATGGCCCAACCCTATCACGGTCGGAGGCGCCATGAGCATTTGGTCTGACAGAGCCGCTGCTGTCCTTCGCCCAGTTCGAGCGGGAGGTCACGGGCGAGTAGGTTCGGGACAGGATCGACGCTTCGAAGAAGAAGGGAATGTGGATGGGCGGCGTAGTCCCGTTGGGCTACCGGGTCGAGGAACGGGCCCTGCGCATCGTCGAAGATCATGCCGCGATCGTGCGGTCCGTGTTTCGCCGCTATCTCGAGGCGAGGAGCGTGGTACGCCTCAAACAGCAACTCGACGCTGAGAGCTTCCGGATTTCCGGTCCGCATCGATGGTGCCGGCCGCTCGACCGGCGGCGGACTGTTCAGTCGGGGACATGTCTATAAGCTCTTATCGAACCCGATCTATATCGGCCGGATCGCCCACAAGGGCCAGGTGCACGAAGGCCAACACCCGCCGGTCGTGACGCTAGACCTATGGGACGAGGTCCAGCAAAGACTGGGCGATCATCTCGGCGTTACGAGGACCAAGAGAACGCGCCAATCGTCCGATGCGCTGCTCGCAGGCAAGCTCTATGACGACGGCGGCAACCGGATGAGCCCGACCTGGGCGAGGAAGGGGTCCAAGCGTTGGCGCTATTATGTATCGCAGGCGGCTCTGCAAGGCGAGAAGAGCAAAGCGGGATCGATCGTTCGCGTTCCAGCCGCCGATGTCGAAACTCTCGTGACGGAGGTCCTCGGCAAGCTGTCCCCGGACCGCGCTGTTTCGCAAACCGACACCCGCAACCTGATTGATCGTGTCGTGATCGGCGCCGCGACGATCCGAATCCAACTCTCGGAGGTTGCAGCGGGACCCGACAGCGCGAGGATTTTGACGCTTCCCTGGACGCGGCCGTCACCCTATCGCAAGCGCGAGATCATTCAGGGCGCAAACGATGCGAAGAGCTATGCCCGCCCGATGCCCGCCAACGCGCGCGGTCCTGATCGATGCCCTTCGCGACGCGCATCGCTGGCTGGACAAACTTCTCTCCGATTCCCGCCTGACGTTGGAGTCGCTCCCTTCGCGAGAGGACAAGAGCGAGCGTTCGATCCGGATGACCCTGTCGCTCGCCTTCCTCGCGCCGGAGATCGTCAAGGCGGCAGTCGAAGGACGCCTGCCGCGCGGCTTTGGCCGGAAGCGCCTCGTCGACCTGCCGATGGCCTGGCCCGACCAATGGCGCGCGCTGGGACTCCAGGCGCCAGCGCACGCGTAAGGTCGGATCCAACCTTGCTCGTTTGTCTTCCCGCGATGGGCTGATCCATCCATCCGAACCGGGTCAAGCGTCGAGGTCCGAACCCCAGGGGCTGTTCGAACGCGGGCGCGGTGGGCACGTGGCAAAGAGCAACCTTGGAAACGGAAATCCGCGGCCAGAGACTTTCGGCGAGACGCGCCAGGAATTGCCATTAGAATCGCCGAACCGCCTACTGAGACCGGTCCTTGGCGAGGTAAGCTACGGAAATGTCGTCCTATCCTGAGGCGTAGGAAATCACGTGGGTTTGGGCGGACTACATGGTGGAGCTGAGGGGATTCGAACTGCGATGCAGTTATCGATGCGCTCGTGAGCAGTACTGGTATGTTAGCCGTCGGGCCTCAAATCCCCCGCCTAGTGGGGCAGTTCTCAGTAGAAAACAACAGGC
>CAWGBF010000002.1:0-370660 GCA_963820775.1 uncultured Alphaproteobacteria bacterium | reverse complement strand
CCCAATCGCGGATGTTGGAGCCGACCCCAGAGCCGGCTTCGTACACCTTCACCGGCAAGCCGCGCGCGATGAGGTGGGCGGCCGCCGCTAACCCGACCGGGCCACCTCCGATCACAGCAACCGGAAGAGATTCCAAAGCCAGCGTGTCCATATTCTATCCTTCCAGGACTATAGAAATTTACAGCAAAACAAAAGGGCCGTCGTCATGCGGCGACGTCGCTTTTTGTCGCGGTGCATCCCGCGTCGACACAGCACTCATCCACCAGGAATCCGACCAAACCATTCATCGCCGGATAGTTGGCGCGGCAGATCAGCGTCGTGGCGTGACGCTCCTGAGTGACCAAGCCCGTCAGAATCAGCCGGTGCAGGTGGTGCGATAGGGTCGAAGCGGCGATCCCTAGCTTCTCTTGCAATCGGCCGACGGGCAGTCCCACATCACCGGCTCGCACGAGCGCGCGATATACTTGGAGCCGCGTTGGGTTGCCGAGCGCTTCGAGCTGTTTTGCGGCTTTTTCGATCTTCATGGAAATAGCTATAAGCTCGCAATTGACCGGAGTAAACAACTATTTCCATGAAGATCGAAATTATGCGCCCCTCGTTTCCGCCGCGTTCTAGATTGCGCTGATCCTCGTCCTGACCTCCAGCTTCGCCGCATCCTCTTTCCTTTCAGAGTAGCGGTCCGTCAGTTGCGCGACATGCGGGCGCGTCAGCACCGTGAAGCGCACCAGCTCCTCCATGACATCGACAATCCGGTCATAGTAGGCGGACGGCTTCATCCGGCCGCCCTTGAATTCATCGTAGGCCTTCGCCACGCTCGACTGGTTCGGGATCGTGACCATGCGCATCCACCGGCCGAGCAGGCGCAGCGTGTTCACGGCATTGAAGGATTGCGATCCACCCGACACCTGCATGACGGCAAGCGTCCGTCCTTGCGTCGGCCTCACGCCGCCGAGCGCAAGCGGCAAGTGGTCAATCTGGGCCTTCATCAGCCCGGTAATTTGGCCGTGCCGTTCCGGGCTGCACCAAACTTGCCCCTCGGACCAGATCGACAGTTCGCGCAGTTCCTGCACGGCCGGGTGTTTGTCGCCGTTCTCCTGATCGGGAAAGGGCAGGTCCGAAGGATCGAAGATGCGCGGTTCAGCGCCGAAGAACCGCAGCAGCCGCGCCGCTTCCTCGACGGCCGCCCGCGAGTAGGACACGCTTCGCAGCGAGCCGTAGAGCAACAGGATGCGCGGCGGATGATCGAGCGGCCCGAGGTCAAGCGCTGGGCGTTCTATCGCATAGCGCGGATCGAGCGCAGGCAGATGGTCAGGGTCCGGCAGTTCCCGCACCCGCGTTATGCGATCCTTCCCCGCCGCTTCAATCCCGCAGCACGGCGCATGGGTCGCCGGTTCTGGCTTCGGGGCGAGCGCTTCGAGTTGTTTTGCAGCTTTTTCGACTTTCATGGAAATAGTCAATAACCCGTGGCGCGACGAACGTCAAACAATATTTCGATAATGTTCGAAATTAGGTATCGTCTTAAGCCAGCCTAAAAGTCGCCTACGTAGACAAGGTTTTGGTTCGAGCTGAGCTTTTCATCAATACTGCTAAGAGCGGCAGGCCTTCGTTCTCCCCTCCCGAATTTCGCGTGGAAGCGTTGACCGCCGTAGTACAGCTGAGGTGCGAGCGCCGCTTCCGAACCAATCCCTTCAGTTCGAATCGTTTGAGATGCCGAGCGTCGTGAGGGCTTTCGCTCGGATCGGTTCGGTTATCGGATAAAAGCCGCTGTTGACCGTATCTGTCTGCCCGTCCCGCGATAAGACGTATTTGACGAATTCCAGTATCACGGGATCAAGTGGCTTGCTCGGCGCTTTATTGAGATAAATACGCAGATAGCGTGAAAGAGGATAATTACCCGAGTAGGTCGATGCCGGCGACGTGTCGTAACACTTATCGCCCGACACCGCCGCGAGAGGTACAGTTCTCACTCCGTCCCTCAGGTACCCAATCCCGGAGTATCCGATGGCGTATTTGTCGTCGGCGACCATTTTAACGACCTCGGCGGACCCCGGCTGCTCCTTGAGCTCGTCCTTGAATTCTCCCCGGTGGAGAACCGCGTTTACAAAAGTGTCATAAGTGCCCGAAGCCGAATTTCGTCCAAAAAGCGAAATCGGGTGCGCCGCCCATTCGCCGGTCAGTCCAGCCTCCCCCCACGTGATCACATTCTTTCCGCCGCTATAGAGGTGGGTCTTGGAAAAAATCTGATCCAACTGCTCGATGGTCAGGCATTCGATTGGATTGTCCTTGTTTACATAGACCGCGAGCGCATCGAGCGCGACTGGAAAAGAAGCTGGATGGTAGCCGTATTTTTTCTCGAAAGGCTCGTACTCGTCGCTTCGCATCGGGCGCGACATCGCGCCGAGCTGTGACGCGCCGTCGATCAACGCAGCAGGCGCTGTGGATGACCCTTTGCTCTCCACTTCGATCTTCACTGCTGGGTTCAACTTGGTGAATTGAGCTGCCCAGTTGCGCATGAGATCACCCATGGTGTCAGAGCCAACCGATTTGATATCGGCGCTCCTGGTCTCTACGGGCTTGTACGCCGGAATCTGCGGATCAACGTCGAGCGCGTAGGCCCCAGTCACCAGTGTCACACCAATCAAGACGGACGATGCAAAGCTCAAGGTTTTCATGGCTGCCTCTTATGAGTTCAGTTGACGATCGCTTGTCCCGATTAGATCGAACCAACGAGCTGGGGGAGTTTCGAGCACCAAGCCTGGGCCGCCATCTGGACCGGATCCCATGGGCTGCTGAACGGCGGAGTGTAGCTAAGATCGAGATCGTTGAGATAGTCGACGCTCGCGTCTTGAAATATCGCGGTAGCGATGATGTCGATCCGTTTCGATATCTCTGCTTTCCGATTGCCCAGGATTTGACCGCCCAGCAGCCGGCCAGTTCGCCGATCCCCTGTCAGGCGGATTCGAAGCGGCACCGCGCCGGGGTAATAGGCTTTATGGTCGTTGGCTTCGAATCCTGTAGTTACCGGGTCGAACCCTGCCTCCCGTGCGTCTCGCTCGCTAAGGCCGGTGCGCGCGATCGCCAAGTCGAACACCTTCAGGCTCTGCGTTCCCAGCGCGCCCGCGAATATCCGGTTGCCGCCAATCGCATTTTCGCCGGCAACCCGCCCCTGTTTGTGCGCGATCGTTCCCAGCGAGATGTAGGTCGGAACATCAAGCAGGCGGTGATAGGTCTCGACGCAGTCGCCCGCAGCAAATAGGTCGGCCAAGTTCGTGCGCATTTGCCTCGTGACGACAATGGCGCCCTGAGCGCCAACCTTCGCCCCGGCCTGTTCTGCAAGTTCACTGTCCGGGCGAGCGCCGACCGCAAGAAGCACGAGGTCCGCTTCGTGCTTGGCGCCGGCGGAGTCCAGAACTGAGAGCCTCGATGGGTGCCCGGGTTCAGTTTGATTTATCTCTGCCGCGCTGACGCCGGTCAGGACCCGAACACCGTGGCGTTCCAATTCTTCTTGGACCAAGCCGCCGAGCACTGGGTCGACTGTAGGCAGCACCGTGTCCGGCCTGCAGAGCAGCGTCACCTCAAGGCCGCGCTGAGTCAGAGCATCGGCCATCTCAAGGCCTATGTAGCCCGCGCCGACGAGGACCGCCGCCCGCGGATTTCGCTCCATCAGGTATCGATGGACCGCGAAACTGTCATCCATCGTATGCAGCAGAAACACACCCTCGTGTTTGGTTCCGGGGAGATCTGGTCTGACCGGCTTGGCGCCGGTCGCGATGACCAAGCGATCATAGCGCACCGTCTTCTCCGTTCCGGCGTGTACACATGAAATGGTTTTGTCTGAGGCGTCGATTCGCCGAGCCAGGTGTCGTCGTAGAATGTTTAAACCTGGAAACTCGGAGCGATGAGCAAGAGCACGCCAGTCGGGCGTTTCGCCGCTGAGAAAATAAGGCAGACCGCATATGCTGAAGTTGGGATAATCGTCCGCAACCAGGACCGTGATTTCGGCGCCAGGCTCCAGCTCCTGGGCGCGGAGCGCGGCGCTTATTCCGGCGTCGCTTCCGCCAATGACGACTAAGTGCATGACCAACTCCGAAAGCGATGTTCTACGAAGCATTGCAAAGGGGCTGGTATTCGAGACCCTTTGTGCTCGTCGTGGCGAGGCGCCCAGTCGCGACGACCGAGCTTTCGACTTCGCGAGAACGCGGTCATATGCACTGGCTTTCGTATGAGCCCCGGACGTCCGTGAGAACCCCGCCCGCGTCGGCGCGCCAGAACACACGAACGATTTTCTGGCAGATGAGTCCGCTTTGAACGAAGAAGCTTGAGTTGGGATTATCGCGACGCCGCCAATCGGGAAAAAAATTTTCATTTGCGAGGAAAGCGAGCAACTTGTCCTCGCTCGACCCGATCGGGAAGCGCTCGCGAATGCGGCCATCGAATTCGCGGCTAAAGTCGGATTCGTCGCCCGGCAACGTTGCAACGATCTCCGGAAGAGGGCGAAAGCTGGAGAACCTGCCGGCGGCAAAGGACACAGTCGCCAATAAAAGCGCTGAGGTCGACCACAGCGCCCAGCGCACTAGGTCCGCTCCAACGGCGCCGGACGCTCGGGAACCCCTGACGCGCTGAAAAACCAGCTCATGACGCCGAGCCCCGCCAACGCGCCGACGAACTGTGCGACAATGAACATCGGCACGTCGGCTGGCGCGATCCCCGAAAAACTGTTCGTCAGCGCGCGGGCGATCGTGACGGCAGGATTGGCGAACGAGGTCGATGCGGTGAACCAATAAGCCGCCGTTATATAGAGACCGACCGCGACGGGAATTGCCTCGCTCTTGAAACGCGACACGGCGAGAATGGTGACGATGAGACCAAAGGTGGCGACAAATTCCGCGAACCATTGCGCGGGGCCCGTGCGCGCTTTGATCGCAAGCTCGAGCAAAGGCAACTCGAACATTCCGTGCGCGACTAGAGTCCCAATGCAACCGCCAGCAATTTGCGCGCCTGCGTATGGAAAGAATTCTCGCCACGGGTGGTCTTTGCGCAGGCTCATCACCAGCGATACGGCCGGATTGAAATGCGCGCCAGAGATCGGTCCTAACGCCAAGATCAGCACGACCAAGATGGCTCCGGTCGGAAGCGTGTTGCCGAGCAAGGCGAGAGCGACATTGCCGCCAGCGAGCCGCTCTCCCATTATGCCCGAGCCTACAACCGTCGTCACAAGGAGGCCGGTTCCAAGACATTCAGCCGCCAGCCTTTTTGTGAGAGAAAATATCACACGCTCGCCACGGGCCGCCCAGCATCGTCGACCACGCGCTCACCATCTTCCTTGATGAACCGTCCGCGCTGCGGTGGCAGTAAGTCGATAACCAATTCGGAGGGGCGACAGAGGCGCACCCCCTGAGCCGTCACGACCAGCGGACGATTGATTAAGATCGGATGCGCTCCAATCGCGTCGAGCAGCGCGTCATCCGAGAGAGACAAATTGCCGAGGCCGAGATCGTGATACGGCGTTCCCTTCTCGCGCAAGACTTGGCGGACTGTCAGGCCCGCGCGAGCGAGCAATTGGGTGAGCAGCAATCGCGTCGGCGGACACTTCAGATATTCGATGATGTGCGGCTCGACCCCCGAATTGCGGATCATCGCAAGCACGTTGCGCGACGTTCCGCATGCCGGATTGTGATAGATGATGACATCCATCATGCGACCTGCGGTCTTGGCCTTGTCGCGCCTTCGAGCTGCCCGATCTCGCGCAGCTTCGCGTTCAGCGCCATCCGGTCGAGGCTTCGGATCGGCAGGTTCGCGAAAATGGAAATCCGATTTCTAAGGTAACGCGTCGCCAATACGAACCCGGCTTCCTTCTGGATATCCGTTCCCTCGACGACAGCGGGATCTTCAATACCCCAATGGGCGGTCATGGGCTGGCCAGGCCAGACGGGACAGGTCTCCGCGGCCGCGGTATCGCAGACCGTGAAGACGAAATCCATCACGGGCGCGCCTGGCGCTGCAAATTCGTCCCAGCTTTTCGACCGCAGGTCGTCAGTCGGATATTTCTAGCTTTCAAGCACCTTGAGGGCGAAGGGATTGACCGCGCCCTTGGGGTGGCTTCCGGCCGAGAAGACGCGGAAGCGCCCCCTCCCTTCTTTCCTAAGGATGCTTTCGGCGAGGATCGAGCGCGCGCTATTGCCGGTACACAGGAACAAGACATTGAAAATAGGGTCAGCCATGAGCAGCCTCCTTGGGTGGGCAGCATGGGGTCAGGTCGGCGATCAGCGGAGCGCACAGATCAGCGCGTCCGCCACAGCAGTCTTTGAGCAGAAACAGCGCGACCTCGCGGAAGCGATCGAGGTTTGCGCGATAGACGATTGAGCGACTTTGTCGCTCGCCGCCTATCAGTTTCGCGCGGGCAAGAATGGCGAGGTGCGCCGACATCGTGTTCTGGGGGACTTCGATAAGACGCGCCAGCTCGCCGGCGGGCACCCCTTCCGGCTCACGGGCAACGAGCAGACGGAAGGTCTGGAGCCGTGTCGATTGCGCGAGCGCGGCCATGGCGGCTATGACCTCGGTATCATCCATATATCCAGCTTACCAGATATACGGAGACTGGCAAGCGGCTATGGCTTCGACATGTGGTTGCGTATTTCTGCCCGGAAGCACGACAAACGTGTCGGATCTCTTTGAGGTGCCCTATCGTCCGCCCATTGTCGGACGACAAGACCCATTTCCCGCGACATTCCTGACCACAACGGTCATGCCTTCTCCGCCAAGCGGTCGGCCAATTGTTTTAGTCCCCAACCGCCGGCAAGGCTCGATGCTGAGTCCCATGTCCGTTCCTGATCGGCGAGCGAGGGCAGCGGCGCTGAGGCCTCCGTCGTCGCGATCAACCGATCGAGTCGGAGCATCTCAGCCTGAGTTTGAAAGAGACCGGCCTCAAGGACCCATCAAGCGTGCCGTAGCGTCGCACCAATTGCGCGGCGCGTTTTAGCTCAACCCCGGCTGTGCCAGGCAATTTGTCCAAAGGTTCACCGCGGGGAAACTCGCGATCTGCGTCCACGAGCGGGGCTTACGCAAGAACAATCGGGCCGAGAATTCGCGTCAACCGACGCGACGACGCGAGCGTAAGATGCAGCGTTTCAGATCGCCCGGATCAGGTCAGCGCTTCTTGTCTATTCACGCCGCGGTCCACAACACTTTCAACGTCCAGCGCTATCTCACATCCCGTCGCACGCTCCGCACCCTGCGCGCGGAAGCTTTCCGGACGTGGCGAGCCGCCACCGCGGTCTGAGTCCGAACTGGGCTTTCCAATCTTTGTCCGGCCAAATTCAGTTCGCGTGACAGCGCCGCTAGAGCAGTTCGCGACACGGGTCAGCTAGTCTCCCGCCGGGGCTCGCGCGCTCTCCCGTTGCCGGCCGGTCGAAATAACGACTATCCTGCCGGTGCCGGCGACGGCGTTGGTCGGTCATAGCGAGAATTCGGGAGGGGGGACGAGATGCAACACGACCCAAAAATATTGAAAAACGAAGCGCAAATAGAAGAACTTCGCCTTGAGATACCGGGCTGGATCAAGAAGCTGGAGCGGCCCGCGGCGCCGACGCTCATGCCGAGGTTCGGCCCGCTGGAGGGCATCCGGGCCGTCGGGACCGGGGTCCTGATCGCGCAGCCCTACATCGGCACCAAGCTTGCCGAGTTCGGCGCCGAAGTGATCCATATCGAGCGCCAGGGCGGCGATACGTTCCGCACTACCGCGCCATTGCTGACCCGAGGACCCCGCGAACACGGCGCCGACGAAGCCGAGGTCGCTAAGAACAAGCTTTCGATGGGGCTCAACCTAAAGCATCGGCGCGGGGTGGAACTGCTGATGGCGTTGTGGAAGATCTCCGACGTTTGGATGGAATCCTCCGCGCCCGGCACCATGGAGCGCTGCGGATTGACCAACGAACTCGCGCTCGCGATCAATCCGAGCTTGGTGATCGTCCGCGTCAGCACCTACGGCCAATATGGCGAGCCGTCCTATCTCGGCCGCCCCGGCTATGACGCGCTCGCGCAGGCCGTCGGCGGCATGATGAACGTCACCGGCGATCCCAGCGGCCCGCCGCAGCGCGCCAAGGTGTTTACCGGCGATTACCTCACCGCGTTGACAGGCTGGGCCTCGACGATGATGGCGTTGTGGGAGGTGAAGAAGACAGGGCGTGGCCAGGTGATCGATCTCGCGCAATACGAGGCGGTCGCGCAGACGCAGGGCAACACGATGCCGCTCTACACTGGACAAGGCGTCGCCTATGGACACACCGGCAATAAGGCGCCCGGCTTCCAGCCCTACGACACCTTCAAATGCAAGGACGGCTGGGTGTTCATCGGCGCGCTCGGCGGCGCGATCTATGCGCGGGTGCCGAAATTCCTCGGGCTCGACCCGAACGAGTACAGCTTCGAGGCCTGTTCGCGCGATGCGGCGGCGGTGAATTCGGAGAAGGGACGCGAGCTGGACCGCAAACTTCGCGAATATTGCGCTGCAAACACCGCGCTGGAGGTGGAAACCGCGCTCAACGCCGCGCAGATCGGCTGCGCCCGCGTCTTCAATATGCAGAACCAGTACGAGGACCCGCACTATAAGGCGCGGGAGATGACGGTGCCGGTGCTCGACCGCCAGTCGGGCGTCCCGATCCGTGTCTTCGGCGTGGTACCGAAAATGTCGCTGACGCCCGGCCGGATCTGGCGCGGCGCGGCTTCGATTGGCGAAGACACCACCGAGGTCCTGACCAGGCTGCTCCGCCTGCCCGAGGACGAAATCGCCGACCTCTACCGGCAAAATATCGTCCACAGGACCAAGCCGTTCGAGACGCCGCAGGTGGAGGCGGTGCATCCGTGACGCTCTATTCGCCATGCCATCGGCGAACGGCCGCTCTTTGCGCTCACCGGACGGCTGGAGTCGACGAATTGCGTTGAAAACGTATGGCCCGCCCCGTCTGCAAGGGGTTTTGTCGAGATCGGCGGCTGATCAGTCTGCTTCAACGTATCCGGCCTCGGAGGTCTCCTCCCGGCCAAGATGGAGATACGCGCGCCCCGGTCCTCATAAAACTCTTCGGCGTCGTGCGCCGTTTTCAACACCAGGCTTCCTGAGCGCCGTTTGACTGTCAGGCCATCTCGTCGTCACCCTCTCGCAAACCCCGCTTGCACGACCAGCGCTTTCGCTCCGACCGAGCGAACCTCTACGCGGCCACGGATACCGCTTTGGCGTCAAACGGTTTCCCGCGCTGCAGCACCGCCCAGGCGATCCTCGCCAGCTTGTTGGCCAAGGCGACGACCGCGACATTGCGATGGGCCCTCACCATCAGCGCTTTCGCCCATCGGCCGAGCGGCGTGTCACGCTCCGCGATATGGGGCAGCGCGGCGCGCGCCCCGTGAATCAATTGTTTGCGCAGATACTTGTTGCCGCGCTTGCTGATTCCGAGCAGCTTCGGCTTACCCCCGGTAGTGAACTGCCTCGGAACCAAGCCCAGCCATGCGGCGAGATCGCGACCGTGGTTGAAACTTTCCGCTCGACCGACAGCGGCGACGAGCGCCGACGCGACGATCGGGCCGAAGCCAGGGATCGTCGTCAGCCGACGAGCCTCTTCGTTCTCCTTCGCCCAGCGAACGAACTCAGCATCAAAGGCTGCGATCCGTCGATCGAGCTCCGCCCATTGCGCGCGGGCGTCCTCGACGAGCAGGATCATGCGTGGGCTCAAGCTCGCTCCGCCTTGCTTGTCCATCAGCACGTTCAGGAACTGCTTGAGCTTCCACTTGCCCTGCGGCGCGACCAACCCTCTCTCCAGCAGAATGGCGCGCAGCTGATTGATTAGAGCCGTCCGCTCACCGACCAGACGGTCTCGCGATCGATGAAGCGTCTGCATGTCGAGTTGGTCCTGGCCCTTCAGTTCGACAAAGCGCATCGTTGGCCGCGTCGCCGCCTCCGCGATCCCCTCGGCGTCGCGATCATCGTTCTTCTGCGCCTTGACGTAGGGTCGGACATATTCAGGAGACATCAACCGGACGTCGTGGCCGTGGCTGGCGAAGACACGGCCGAGGTGATGGGAGCCGCAGCACGCTTCCATCCCGACAACGCAAGCAGGCAGCTTCTCCGCCAGCCCGATCAACGTCTCGCGTCTCATCCTGCGCCGCATCACAACCGCGCCGGACGCATCCAGCCCAACCACGCTGCAGACGTTCTTGCCGAGGTCGATGCCAAGCACAGAGATATCCATCCCTTCCTCCTCCTGAAACTCCGGCGAGCATAGGACGCCGGAAGGAGGGGCGGGCCATTCCATAAACTCTGCTTGATCGCTTCGCCGGTCGCTGATTCTCTTCTCTTTGGAGCAGGAGATTCGGCCGATGATGGGCGGGCGGCGCGTGATGCAGGAGGCGCTGTTTTACGGCTTCAGCCTCGAGCGGCACGTCCCGGACAATCACCTGCTTCGCAAGATCGACCGTTTTGTGGACCTTTCGGGGGTCCGGAGGCATCCGGAGCCTTATTACAGCGAGACGGGTCGTCCTTCGATCGATCCCGAGCTGATGATGCGTATGCTGATCGTCGGCTACGGCTTCGGCATTCGCTCCGAGCGTCGATTGTGCGAGGAGGTCCACCTCAATCTGGCTTACCGATGGTTCTGTCGATTGGGACTCGATGGCGACGTCCCCGATCATTCGACCTTCTCCAAGAACCGCCACGGCCGGTTTCGTGAGAGCGATCTCCTGCGCAAGCTCTTCGAGACCGTCGTGGCGCGCTGTATGAAAGAAAGGATCGTGGGAGGCGAGGCTTTCGCGGTCGACGCCAGCATTATCGTGGCGGACGCGCATCGACGGCGAAGCGTCGCCAAGGTCGAAGACCTCGATCCGACCTCCAGTCGTGCAGTCGCCGAATATCTGTCGGTCTTGGACGACGCGGCGTTCGGCGGGGCGACGCCCATCGAGCCGAAGGCGATCTCTCCGACCGATCCGGCCGCCCGCTACACCGCTTCGGCCAACTCCGTCGCCGGTTATGCCTATTCCGACAACTACCTCATCGATCTGAAGCATGCAGTGATCATGGACGTCGAGGCGACGACGACCATTCGCCAGGCTGAAGTCGGCGCGGCCAAGACGATGCTCGACCGCACGGCCGAACAGTTTGAAGTCGCTCCGTCGCGCCTGGTCGCCGATGCGGGTTACGGCTCTGCCGAGATGGTTGGGTGGCTGGTGGACGAGCGCGGAATCGAGCCGCATGTGAAACTGATGGACAAGTCCGAGCGCACGGACGGAACCTTCTCCCGCGAGCCGACTTCGCCTTCGATCCAGGGGGCAACCTCTATGTCTGTCCCGCCGGCAAAGAGCTGAAGAAATATCATCGCTCATTCCCCAAGCCACGCGACGGGCTGACGAAGGACGGCACGATGATCTACTTCGCGCGCAAGCAGAACTGCCACGCCTGCGCGCTCAAGCCCCAGTGCTGCCCGAACGTGCCTGCGCGCAAAATCGCGCGCTCTGTTCATGAAGTCGCTCGCGACAAGGCCCGTGCGATCGCAAAGACGGAGGGCTACGCCGTCTCATGTCGCGAACGAAAGAAGGTCGAAATGCTCTTCGCTCCAGCGCCGTCTCGAAGTTGTCACGCCACTCTCCGCGCTGCGACCACTTGATAAGTCCCTGAATGCTCTGACTGGTGGACATGGCTGCAGCCTCGCGGGGACATTGTCATGTCCGGACGTACATGGGCTCCCCGATTGCAACCGGCTTTGGCAAAACTATGGTCCAAGGGTCACGGAGGCTGACGTGTTCGGCTCGCGATGTCACAACTGCACACCGAGAGATAAGAAGGGATGTTCTGGCAATCCGCATGAGGTCCAGATCTGAGCCATCGACCCAGGAAGTGCTCGCCGAACTCGTCGAGCGCGTCACCTTCCACAACGCTGAGAACGGCTTTTGCGTTCTCCGGGCGAAAGCGCGCGGCCAGCGCGATCTGGTGACCGTCGTCCGCCACGCGGGCGTCATCTCCGCTGGCGAGTGGATCACCGCATCCGGCGAATGGATTAACGATCGCGCTCACGGTCAGCAGTTCAAGGCGCGGTTTCTCAAGACCTCGGCGCCGAGCTCGATCGACGGGATCGAGAAATATCTCGGCTCCGGGATGATCCGGGGCATCGGCCCGGCCTACGCCAAGAAGATGGTCAAGGCCTTTGGAGACAAGGTCTTCGACGTCATCGAGGCCGAGCCCGATCGGCTTCGGGAGGTGACTGGCATTGGCGTGCTTCGAGCCAAGCGGATTACGGACGCCTGGGCCGAGCAGAAGATCGTCCGGGAGATCATGGCCTTCCTTCACAGCAACGGGGTCGGCACCGCCCGGGCGGTTCGCATCTTCAAGACCTACGGCGCGGACGCCGTGCAGGTGATGACCGAGAACCCCTATCGGCTTGCCCGAGACATCCGAGGGATTGGTTTCAAGAGCGCCGACGCGATCGCGATGAAGCTCGGCATCGAAAAGACCGCCATGATTCGACTGCGCGCCGGAATATCCTACGCCCTGACCGAGGCAATGGACGAGGGGTCGCAACCGATCCTCGTGCTGATTGCTGCCGCGGCCGGGTTTGGCGGGTCATCGTGGATTGCCGACGGATCAATTGATTCCGCTTGCCGAAGAACTGCTCGAAGCGCCGAAGGAATTGATCCTAACGGCCCTCGAGCTTGAACAATCCGAGGGCGCCGTGATTGCCGACAAGGTCGGCGACACCGCCTGCACGTTCCTGGCTGGCCTCTACAGGGCGGAGCAGGTGATCGCCGATCGGCTGATCCGCATCGTGAACGGTAGGCTGCCCTGGCCATGGATTGACGAAGAGAAGGCAGTCCCTTGGATCGAAAAGCGCAGCGAACTGCAACTCGCCTACAGTCAGAGGGCGGCGATCCGCTTGGCGCTGGTGGCGAAGGCACTGGTGATTACTGGCGAGCCGGGTGTCGGCAAGACGACGATCGTCAATTCAAATCCTTAAGATCCTCGCGGCCAAAGGCGTGCCACTATTGCTTTGCGCCCCCACAGGCCGCGCGGCGAAGCGCATGACAGAATGTGAATCGGCATGGAATAAGGACCCCGTTTTCGGGGTGATCGGCATCCAATCGGAACCCCGGGGATAAGGGTCCACACAGGCCTCCTGATTTCTTAGGGGGCCGAGTTCGAGATGCTGGTTGTGGAGACGATTGCCAAGATACGCCGGGCGTACTTTTTCTTGGCAAGCCGATCAAGGAGATCTGCCGCGAGTTGCACTTATCGCGCAAGGTCGTGCGGAAGGTCATTCGCTCGAACGCCACCGAGTTCCATTATCAGCGCGACGTCCAACCCCAGCCGAAAATCCGGCCTTGGCGCGAGCGGCTTGATTCATTGCTTTTGGAGAATGACGGCAAGCCGGCGCGCGAGCGGTTGACGCTCATTCGGGTCTTCGAGGAGCTGCGTGCGCTCGGCTATGAGGGCGGCTATGACGCGGTTCGCCGCTACGCCCGGGCTTGGAGCAAGGAGCGCGCGAGCGCGACGGCGAGCGCCTATGTGCCGCTGTCGTTTGCGCCGGGCGAGGCCTACCAGTTCGATTGGAGCCACGAGATCGTTGTGATGGACGGGGTGACGACGACCGTGAAGGTCGCGCACGTTCGCCTCTGCCATAGCCGCATGATGCTGGTGCGCGCCTATCCGCGCGAAACGCAGGAGATGGTTTTCGACGCCCATGAGCGGGCGTTTGCATTCTTCAGGGGCGCCTGCTCGCGCGGCATCTACGACAACATGAAGACGGCGGTGGAGACGATCTTCATCGGCAAGGATCGGCAATACAATCGCCGCTTCCTCCAGATGTGCTCGCACCATCTTGTCGAGCCGGTCGCCTGCACGCCGGCGTCGGGCTGGGAGAAGGGCCAAGTCGAGAACCAGGTCGGCCTCGTGCGCGAGCGCTTCTTCACGCCGCGCTTGCGCGTCAAGAGCTATGACGAGCTGAACGCCTGGCTCATGGACAAATGCATCGCCTGGGCCAAGGCGCATCCCCATCCCGAACGTCCCGACACAACGATCTGGGAGGTCTTCGAGGAGGAGCGGCCGAAGCTCATTCCCTATCGCGGCCGCTTCGACGGGTTCCATGCGCTGCCGGCCTCGGTGTCGAAGACCTGCCTGGTGCGGTTCGACAACAACAAATACTCGGTGAGCGCCAGCGCGGTCGGCCGCCCGGTCGAAATCCATGCCTACGCCGATCGCATCGTGATCCGCCAGGACGGGCGCATTGTGGCGGAGCATCCGCGCTGTTACGGGCGCGGCGAGACGGTCTACGATCCCTGGCATTACGTGCCGGTTCTGGCGCGCAAGCCGGGCGCTCTGCGCAACGGCGCGCCGTTCAAGGACTGGGTGCTGCCGACGGCGCTGGACCGCGTGCGGCGCAAGCTTGCCGGGTCCGACGACGGCGACCGGCAGATGGTCAAAATCCTCGCCGCGGTGCTCACCGACGGATTGCCCGCGGTCGAGGCCGCCTGCCTCCAGGCGCTGTCCGAGGGCGTCCATTCGGCCGACGTCGTCATCAACATCCTCGCGCGTCAGCGCGATCCTGGACCGGCGGCGACGATCATGACGCCCGACGCTTTGCGGCTCCGCCACGCACCGATCGCCGACTGCGCCCGCTACGATCAACTCAGGAGCGCCTGACCCATGGAAAGAACCGAAGTCCTCGACATGATGAGCAGCCTCAAGCTCTACGGGATGAGGAGCGCCTACGACGAGACGCTGGCCACGGCGATCAAGCGCAAGCACGAGCCGCAGCGCTTCGTCGGCGATCTCCTGAATGCCGAGATCTCAGAGAAGCAGGCGCGCTCGATCAAATACCAGCTCACCGTCGCCAAGCTGCCGCTGGCCAAGGATGTCGACGACTTCACGTTCAAGAACACGCCGATCAACGAGGCTCTCGTGCGCGATCTGGCCGGCGGCGAATTCATCGCCCAGCAGCGCAACGTCGTCCTGGTCGGCGGACCCGAGCCCGACTCATAATGCTCACCTCACCATGTCATTGAAAGTTCAGGGCTAGCTCTGGCTCGTCTTCAGACGGCGGACCTATCCGAGAGCGCTTTCTTCGTCGCTCGGCCTCCCGGGCCACCTCCGCGCGCCCAAGATCGGAGGCTCGAATGGCCCAGGGGCCGCCTTTGCAGGATTGGTTCGCAGGCAATGCGCCTTCGACAATCAGGCGACGAACAGTCGCCGGACTGACCGACAAAACCTCTGCCGCCTCGTCAAGCGTGACCTCTCCTCGCTCGGCACGTTCGCCCTCTCGATAGACGACGATGTTGTGATCCTTGCGTAGGGAGGCCACCCGCGTTCGGGTCCACGAATGCCCCTTGGTCGTCGTCTTGCCAGCCCGATTGAGAGCAGCCGCAATCCCCATGTCCGGCATCTGCCGGGCCATCGCCCGCACCAGATCGACAACGTCGGCGTCGACGCGCCAGCGGTGCTCGCCCGTGCGGTTCTTGCGGACGCGTAGAGCCGTATGATCCTCGCCCGCCCAGCGGATGACGAGATCGAGACCGTCATCCTCCGTGCGCACGACGATCTCTTCGATCAGCATGCGAACGATCCGTTTGCGCGTGGCTATGGTCGCCCCTTCCGCATGCCAGGCGCGTTCGACGTCAGCGCCGAGCCGGAGCAGCGCCTCTCGCTCGCCTGGAGTTACGCCATTCAACGGCGCAACACTGAGCGCTGTGAGCTCATCCTGAAGGCGTCGCTCTTCTTTCAGGCGCTCGTTCCAGCGCCGCTCGAGTTCGCCCGCGACCAGACGGTTGTCGGGATCGACGGCGTCATATTGCCGTCGAGCGTGCACAGCCTCGAAACGCGCCTGCTCGAGCGCCAGCTCGACCTGTCGATGCTTCTCGCCGTCTTCGCGTCCTCGCGCTTGAAGAGCCGCCAGGGCCGCTTCGACGCCGAGAGGCTGAATGCGCTCCACGACCTCGGCGGCGACTGCGGCGTCGACGCGAAGACTGCCGAAGCCAATGCAGCGCTCGGTCCCGTGGTTGATGGAAGCGCCTCGGCAGTGATAGCGCGCGACATCGCCCTTCGTTCCGCCGTAGGCGACATGCAGCTTCCGACCGCAATGGCCGCAGCGGAACAAGCCGGCGAGCAAGGCTTCTCCCCGCCGCACAGCGCCCCGGCTCGCAAAGCTCTTGCCGTTTGCGTTGTCCTTGATCAGGCGCTGATTCCTCTCGAAGGCGTCCCAGCCGATATAACCCTGATGGTGATCGCGGATCAAAACATCCCATTCAGACTGTTCGACCGGAAGACCGCGCATGACCCGCTTTCGGCCATTCTCGATTCTCGTCTTGCTCATCGACCGACCATAAGCATAGGCGCCGGCGTAGATCGGGTTGGTTAGGATGTGAAGGATTGTATTGTAGACCGGGGCTTTCCACTGCAAATGTCGGCCTTCAGGTCCATGGTCGACGGCGGGCAGCGCGATACTTTCCTGCCGGAACCAAAGATGCACCTGCCGCACGCTCTGCATCTCGGCGAACTTGCGGAAGACCAATGCGAGCGCTTCGCGCACGCGAAGGTCCGGATCCTTCTCGATCCGGTCCGATTTGCTGCGCACATAGCCAATCGCGACCGATGTGAAGAGCTCGCCGCGTCGCGCTTTCTGTTTGAGCGCTTCATGGGCGCGCTGGCGCAGGATGGTCAGCTCCATCTCGCTCATCGTTCCCTTCATGCCGAGCAGGAGCCGGTCGTTTGGAAGACGGGGATCGTAGACGCCGTCCTCGTCGGCGATCAGCGTCCCGACGAGGCCGCAGAACTCCAGCAGCGTGTGCCAGTCTCGTCCGTTGCGGGCCAGGCGCGACGCCTCGATCGACACCACCGCGCCGACCCGGCCGTCGCAGATCGCCGCCAGAAGCTTCTCAAACCCGGGGCGGCTGACGCCGGAGCCCGAACGGCCGAGATCGTCATCAATGACACTGACGTTGGCCCAGCCAAGCTGTCGGGCTCGCTCGACCAGTCCATACTGCCGTCGACGGCTCTCGACGTTGTTGTTCACCTGGTCGATCGTCGACTGGCGGACGTAGACAATCGCCTCCCGGGCGAGATGATCAGCCTCGACCCGGCTCATGGCGCGCCTCCTTCCGGATCGAAGTCGAGACTTTCCGCGAAAGAGCCTCCGTCAGAAGCGGGCGGCGACGAAGCCTTCTTGGTTTAGTGATGCGGCGATCTCCTTGTCCATCTTGCCGGCGTTATTGAGCTCCGTGATCCGCCGCCGCAGCCGTTCAAGATCGATATAGTCATGGTAGGTGTGAACGCGCCGCTGCAAGCAGTGCTCGCTGGTTGCGCCGGTTTGCCAGACAATCTTCAGCCAGACCTGACCTTGCGCCCGCCTTTGATCGAGCACGACTTCGCGCACAACAAAGCGCAGAATGCGCTTGCGGTCGGCTGCCGCCGTGGTGACGGCATGCCAGATCCGCGGCAAGTTCTCACCCAAGGCCTGTAACTCTGCGCGGTCTGCCGCACCGTTGCCGAGTGGTTCTTGCGAACGCCAGCGCGCGTGCTCCTCCTCGATAGCGTCGACGTCACGCAGCTTCTCCTCCCAGGTTCGCTCGAGCGAGCGCGCGACGAGACGATTCTCAGGCTCAACGGCATCATATTGGCGGCGCGCCCGCTCGGCCTCGTAGCGGGCGCGCTCTCGGCGAAGAGTCCATTGCCGCTCGAGCTGCCGGCTCTCCTCCTCCAGCTGCCCCATCGCGGCGATCGCGATGGCGATTTGATCCGGGACGAGGGCATCGAGCAGGAGACGCTCAACGAGCGCGTCGACCGGCAAGGCGCGCACTTCCTGGCACAGCGCGCCGCCTCGCTGATCGCGATCGAACCGGCAGCAATAGACCGGGTAGTCGCCATTCGGCCCCGTGTAGCGCAGGCTCATGTGACGTCCACAACGGCCGCAGATTGCGATGCCCTGTAGCAACGCCGAACCTTTGCGCGGCACGCCGGTGTGTCCCGCTTCGTAGCGGTTGGCGTTGTCCGCCAAGCGGCGCTGATTGGCCATGAACTCCTCCCAGCCGATGTAACCAGGGTGAGCGGCTTTCAGGCAAACCGCCCAATCCGCGATTGCCACCTTGACGGTTCCCCCAACCGAACCGCGGCGGCATTGGCTCGCGTCCTTCTGCCGACGGCCGTAAACATAAGCCCCAGCATAGGCCGGATTCTGAAGAACGCCGCGAACCCGTGCACTGTCAGCGTCGCGCCAGACGACGTCGTGCGGTGATGGTCCGAGCACGGGTCGGACCGGCAGTGGCAATCCGCTCGTGCGCAGGAAGCCCATCACGCTCCGCGCGCTTTGCAACTCCCTGAACTTGGCGAAGACGAGGTTGAGGCGCGCCTGCACCTCTTCGTCCGGATTAAGGATGATGGTCCCGCCCCGGTCGTGAGCAAGTCCAGCGGGCAACGGCAAGCGCAATTCGCCGCGTGCCGCTTTCTGACGCTCTCCCTGATGAAGGCGCATCCGGATTTGGTGAAGCTCGGCCTCGCTCATGATGCCGGACAGACCGAGCAGCAGACGGTCGTGGTAGGCGCGCGGGTCGTAGAGGCGCTCGCCATCCGCGATCAGCACCCCGAACACCGAGCAGAGCTCAAGCAACTGATGCCAATCGCGATTGTTGCGGGCGAGCCGCGAAGCGTCGAGGCTGACTACGAGCCCGGCATTGCCGAGGCCGATCTCGGCGATCAATTTCTGGAAGCCGTTGCGCTCCACACTGCCAGCGCCTGATTTGCCGAGATCCTCGTCTATGACTTGCACGCGCTCGTGGGGCCACCCCAGAGCAATGGTGCGATCGACCAGCCGATATTGCAGCTGCGTGCTCTCTTGGTGCTGCCTCACTTGGTGTAGTGACGATTGCCGAACATAAACATAGGCCAGCTTGGCGCGATGCGCCGTCGTCACCCGCTCATCAGCGACGCGCGCGGCGATCAGCACGGGCCATCTCCCTTGCCGGCGCCACATCCGCCGGCAGCATCCGCCGCAACAGCTCCGCCAATATTCGGGCTATCTGGGTTTGAGTCTCTGGCGACAGGTTCGGCCACAGATACGGAGGGGCTACCGAAAACCGGTTGATCTTGACGGCCGGGATCGATGGTGGAGACGCAACGCGACGACGCGGAAGGGCCTGCAGGCTCATCGCGAATCACCTCCTCGGTGAGGAGGGTTAGAATCCTGTTCAAATGCCGCGCCAAGGGGATCAACGTACGAACACTGATACGGGGCAGGATGGGCCCCGCTGCGCTCGACGAGTTTCCTGGCGGAACGAGGTCCGTTGCGGCGATCCGAACCGAACGTTTGCGTCCGTCGCCCAGCTCGACAACCACGTAGGAAGGGCCGCGCCCAGAACGCTCATCGAGGACCGAAAGTCGATGACCAAATAGGAAGTGGCGCGGGTCCGTGATCGTGACGTGCGACACTACCCGATCAAAAATGCTGGCGCCCTGCGATATTCGGCGACGCCAAGATGACTACCGCGCTCCTCGACCGCCTCACCCATCACTGCGACATCGTCGAGACCGGCAACGACAGCTGGCGCTTCAAGAACCGCGCCTGACGCCAAAAAACTCTCAACTTAACCGAACCGCGCTCGCCCCGGCTGCGCAACCCCCACCAGCTCCGCCGGGGCGAGCGCTGCCGCCTCGATCCGTCACCACCAAGGGGTCCCTTTTGCACGCCGATCCGGGGGGCCGTTTCCGCGCCGATTGACATTCTATCGAAGCTTTGCCAACCGAAGGCAGGTGGCGGCCCTACGCCGCGCTGGCCCCGACACCGTGGCAAAAGCGGATCGGTTGCCCACGAACAAGGAGTGTCCAAAGCGGGCAACCCGAGGCTGCGGACGACAATGTTACAACTTGCCTGGCTATGGCTGCGCCACCAGCCGCAATCAGCGCTGGCGCGTTGGTTTCACGAGCGCGTCAGGCGCAACGGCGGGCGCCTGCGCAAGTCAACGATCGTGGCGCTAGCGCGAAAGCTGCTGGTGGCGCTCTGGAAGTATGTGACCGCCGGCGTCGTCATTGATGGAGCCGTGGTGCGGGCCGCCTGATGATAGACATTGACCGCATTCTCAAATCTTCCAGAACCTGATCATTTCTGGTCGATCCGGGCGGACGAACCGCAAAACACTATGGCCCTAAAAAGCCGCGTTGAAGAATGGTTTCGTCCTCTTGAGCCCCACCCGCCGCATGCGGGATCTTGGTGCAGCCGTCGCGAACGGCGACCGAATGTGAGGTTGATCTGGTGCGGAAACGACCAGGTTGCGCGATCGGGCTCAGACCTTGGATAGGGAGACACGGATTGGAGTCTTCCTCATGAGAAACTAAACATCACTCTTGACCCGACCCTCCCCATGTGAGTGTTTTGGACGGCGGCATGAACAGACACGAAGCGCTGAGCTGATCCCGGCGATTTGAAACGCTGCATCTTGCACTCGCGCCGTCGTGTCGGTTGATGCGAATTCTCAGCCCGATTGTTTTGCGCAACCCCTGCTCATGACGCGCCGACAATCCGGTCTCGGACCTTGCCGCGCCGCACGAACGAACGTATCTTGTCGGTCACCAAAACGTCAGGTGCGAAGCCTTGTTTTTTGATCAGCTTGCGCATCGATTTCACAGCTACAGCTCGATCGCGCCGTCGTTGCACGAGCAGGTCGAGAACCTCGCCTTCGTCGTCAACCGCGCGCCAAAGCCAGAACCGCCGGCCCGCGATCACTACGGCCAGGCGAGTGGCGCGGGGGAGTTTCACCCCCGCGCTCTCTTAGAACCGGACGTGATACTCTCGCATCATCCGGGTCCCATTGTTCGGCCGTGTCCATGGAGCAGAGGCCAATGGGCGAACAACCGAGGCTGACGTTGAGCGATGCGCGCAAGCCAGTGTCGGGAACGCCGCTTGTGTCTGCGTAGGGACTTGTACTTTCCGGAGGCCCATCGCGCCAAGTATCGCTCGATGTTATACAGGGTGGGATAGAGTGCCGAGGGACAGAACCGTCCATAATAGTTGACCCAGCCGCGTATGCTCGAGTTGAACATCCGCGCCAGATCATCCAGGGCCCTGTCACTACGCAGGTGCATCGACCAACTACGGATGGTTCCGCGGATCGCCTTGAGCGCCGTCGGGCTGGCGGCGGGACTGAACGAGACGCCCATGCCTCCGGCCCTCTTGTTCACCAGCCTCGGCCTGAACGTATAGCCGAGAAAGTCGAACTTGATGATCGGGTGCGTGTCCCGTCGGCTTTCATCTCTGCAAAAGACAATTTTGGTCTTGTCAGGATGAAGCGTCAGTCCGCAGTCAGCAAAACGCGCGCCCAGAGCTGCCCGAAGCGCCACCGCTTGGCCCTCCGTCCTGCAGTGACAGATCGCGTCGTCGGCATAGCGTTCGAACGGAATGTCCGGGAAGTTCCGACCCATCCACATGTCGAACGCATAGTGAAGAAAGAGGTTTGCCAGGAGGGGGCTGATCACCCCGCCCTGCGGCGTTCCTCGTTCTCGCCCGACGAGCCTCCCGTCCGGCATCTGCACCGGCGCTTTCAGCCATCTGTCGATGTATAGAAGCACCCACGGGCAATCGGTGTGCTTGCGCACTGCCCGCATCAGAAGTTCCGGTTCGATGCTGTCGAAGAAGGCCTTGATGTCGAGATCAAGAACCCAGTCGTGACGCCAGCATCGCTGCCGCGGCACGCCGATCGCATCGAGCGCCGATTTGCCGGGCCGGTATCCATAAGAATCCGGGTGAAATTTGGGTTCCACCATAGGTTCCAGGTGGCGTTTGACCACCATCTGCGCGATGCGATCCGCCACCGTGGGGATGCCCAGCGGTCGCGTCTTGCCATCGCTCTTCGGTATATCGACCCGCCGCACCGGCGGCGGAAAGTAGCTGCCCGACGTCAGTCGATTCCAGAGCTTGTAGAGGTTGTTCGCAAGATCAGCCTCAAAGTCCGCAATCGTCTGACCGTCTACGCCAGCCACCCCATGCTTTGCTCTGACCCTCTTGTAAGCTTCCCATACCTCCCTTTTCGGAATTGAATACGGCTTTGCTCTATCCACGAGGATCCTCCCGTCGCCGGTTGTCCTCATTCCAGAGCTGAACAACGCAACCCCTTCGCTCCAGCCCCCTTACAGGACCTTCAACACTACTACGGGTTGCTCCGCCCCTGTGCCCCGCCTCGGTAATCTCACCCTCATAGGGACCGCCTATTTGGGTTTCTCCCTTAGCATCGGGGCGACAGGTTCCCGCGTTCCGCACGGAAGCCTGGTTAAGAGTCACGCCGCCTTCATGCCGGATGCCGCCTGGGCAGAAATCAGGCCGCCCCCCAGGCTCGTCCCAGGTTAACGAATTCCCCCTGGTTTCGACATCGTCTTGCACTTTTCGACACTTCATCAGCGGTTCGCTTGCGCTCGTCTCTCTAACCCTCACCTGACGGACTGAAGTCCGCCTTTTCCTGCAACGCTCACCACCACGGCTCTTTACCGTCGCAGCTTGCAGTGGTTTGAAGCCTACCCCTGACGGTCGGCTTCGAGGGGCCTGCCCTCATCTTCCATGCAGCTCGGCCACCACAGCACTGCGGAAGCCTTCGCGGCACACCCTCATCCAGATGCCATTGTGACGTTGACCGTGAAGTCTTCAGTCGGACTGCTCGATCAGTGCTTACGCGGAGGCATTGGGTCGCTTTCGCTTGGACCTACGGCGTCGGATTTGATGTGCGGATGATCGTTCACGCTTGCCCAATATCGAGGGACGAGAGAATTTTTCGCGACCGACACGCGGACACCGTCGCCCGAGACAAAGCCAGTATTTTGAATCTTTAAGCCTTCATTTTTCTGGCAGACCGGCCTTGGCTAGATCGGCCACTTCGGCTTCGACAATCGAGGAGTCGCGCTGTAGAAATACCTTTGGCGCCCTGAGCCGGCGAACGCGGCGCGTCTTTAAGCGCTTGCGCGCTTCGAAACCGCACCCACCGGTCGAGCGGCCGTCATGGGAGGAACGAGCCATGAGAGCCGTCCTAAGCGCAGGACTTCGCCGTCGGGCGTATGCGGTGCGCCGCCTCCCTTCATCACAGCGCTTCTCGCTGGCGAGCTCCAAGAGACCTAGAAACCGTCAGGGCGGTCGCCGTTCAACGATTCGAGCCGCGACCGCTTAATCAATCCGGGCTTCGCGGCTCGCGCAGGGCAATTTCGCCCATGAAGGAGGAAATGGCATGAAACACTTGATCAAAACGACCGTCGCTGCAGTGACGTTCATAGCCGCGGGCGCCATCGCGGCGCCCGTGATCGCCGCCGACAATGTCCACATCATCGTCGTGAGCCACGGACAGGCCAACGATCCTTTCTGGTCGGTGGTCAAGAACGGGGTCGTCGCGGGCGCCAAGGACACGGGCGTCTCAGTCGACTACCGCGCTCCCGAAACTTTCGACATGGTCGCAATGTCCCAATTGATCGACGCCGCCATCAACCAAAAGCCGTCCGGACTCATCGTTTCGATTCCCGACGCGTCGGCGCTGAGTCCCTCAATCAAGAAGGCGGTCGCCGCCGGCATTCCGGTCATATCGATGAATTCTGGATCGGACGTGTCGAAGTCTCTGGGCGCGCTCCTTCACGTCGGCCAGGACGAGGAGACCGCTGGAAAGGCGGCCGGCGAGAAGCTCAAGGAAATGGGCGGGAAAGTCGCTCTCTGTGTCAACCAGGAAGTCGGGAACGTGGCCCTCGATCTTCGCTGCAAGGGCTTCACCGAAGGCTTCGGCGGCAAGGTGACCGTGCTGCCTGTCTCGAACGAACCGGCCGAGGGCAGAGCGAAAGTGAAGGCGGCGCTCGCCTCCAATAGCGACGTCGACACGATCCTCGCGCTCGGAGCCGGAACAGCTGGCGAGCCGTCGCTCGCCGCAGTCAAGGACTCGGGCAAACAGGGCAAGATTAATGTAGCAACGTTCGATCTCTCGCCCGGGTTCCTCAAGGCGGTGGCCGCGGGCGAAGCCGCATTCGCGATCGATCAGCAGCAGTTCCTGCAGGGCTACCTGCCGGTCGTATTTCTGGCGAATTACGCCAAGTATGGACTGATCCCCGGCAGCAACGTCGCCTCCGGCCCTAACCTGATCACCAAGGGCAAGGCTGCGCAGGTGATCGAGTTGTCCGCAAAGGGCATCCGTTGACCCGCGGAGCTCGGCCAAAGCCGACCTTCGCACTCGGTAGGGGCCGCCACGCCCGGCGTCCCCTACTGCCCAGAATTTGCTGGCCGCAACGGCCGCTCGAGGGAGGAGATGCGCAATGAGCCGCGCCCAAGAGACACAAACTGCGCCACCCGGTCAGCCGATGAAGCCGGCTCAAATCGTCGACGAACGGCTGCGCAAAACGTCCTTTCTGACCGGTGCCATGCGCCGGCCGGAGCTCGGCGCCCTCGCCGGCCTGGTCCTTGTCATCATCTTTTTCCTTTTCACCGCCAATTCGTCGATGTTCACGCTGAGCGGCGTGATGACAATTTTAGCGCCCGCCTCGCAGCTCGGCATCCTCGCAATCGCCGCCGCTTTGCTCATGATCGGAGGCGAGTTCGATCTCTCGATCGGCTCCATGATCGCCTTTACTGGCTTGGCATTCGCTGCCTTTCTAGTGAATGCGCATTGGCCCCTCTCTCTTGCCATCGTTGCGACGCTCGCGTTCGCGTGCATTCTCGGCGCGATCAACGGACAGCTCGTCATCCTGACGAGGCTTCCGTCCTTCATCGTCACGCTGGCGTTTCTGTTCATCCTGCGCGGCCTCACCCTGGTCGGATTGAAGTTCGCCACGGGCGGTTCGACCCAGTTGCGGGGTGTCGACGAGGTGGTTCAGGACGGCGTGGTGAAGAGCCTGTTTTCGGGCGTCGCCTTCCAGGGATTCTTCTCGTGGCTCGCGGGCCAGGGTCTCATCGAGAAATTCGACACCGGCCTTGCCAAAAGTCAGCGGCGTGCCCGTATCGATCATCTGGTTTATCGGTTTTGCGATCGTGGCGACCTGGGTCCTGTTGCGGACGCGGGTCGGCAACTGGATCTACGCCGCGGGAGGCGATGCGAACGCGGCGCGCAATTCCGGCGTTCCGGTAAGCCGTGTGAAGACTAGCCTTTTCATGTTAACCGCCTGCGCCGCGGCGTTGGTTGCGATCCTGACCGTCCTCGACGCCGGCTCGACCGACGCGCGTCGCGGAGTTCAAAAGGAGTTCGAGGCGATCATCGCCGCCGTGATCGGCGGATGTCTTCTGACGGGAGGATATGGTTCGGCGATCGGTGCCTTCGTCGGCGCAATCATCTTTGGCGTCGTTTCGATTGGACTGACCTACACCACATTCGACAGCGACTGGTTCCAGGTTTTTCTCGGAGCGATGCTTCTCATTGCCGTGCTGTTCAACAACTACATCCGCCGCAAAGTCACCGGCGAGCGCTAAGCGGGAGCAGTGATCATGAGCGACACGAACGTGAGCGGGCGGCCGCCCATCATCGAGGTCCGCAATATCGTCAAGCATTTTGGGCCGGTCATCGCCCTTTCGGGCGTCTCAATCTCGGTCCGGGCGGGCGAGGTCCATTGTCTGCTTGGCGACAATGGCGCGGGCAAGTCCACCCTGATCAAAACGCTGGCGGGCGTTCACCGTCCGACCAGCGGCGAATATCTGGTCGAAGGCAAGCCAGTCTCCTTCGCCAGTCCGCGCGACGCGCTCGATGCCGGAATCGCCACGGTCTACCAGGACCTGGCGATGATCCCGCTTATGTCGATCACCCGCAATTTTTTTATGGGGCGGGAGCCGCTCGTCGGAGTTGTGCCGTTCCGGCAAATCGATTTCAAAGCCGCCAATGAGGTCACGCGCGAGGAGATGCACGAAGATCGGAATCGACGTGCGCGACCCCCACCAAGCGGTCGGCACGCTGTCGGGCGGCGAGCGCCAATGCGTGGCGATCGCGCGGGCGGTGTACTTCGGTGCGAAGGTGCTGATCCTGGACGAGCCGACCTCGGCGCTTGGCGTCGCCCAGACCTCGATGGTGCTCAAGTACATTCATCTGGTCCGCCAGAAGGGGCTCGGTGTGATTTTCATCACCCATAACGTCCGGCACGCTTATGCCGCTGGCGACCGTTTCACTGTGCTGAACCGCGGCAAGACCCTCGGCACCTACACGAAAGCCGAAATCCCGATGGACGATCTGCAAAACCTGATGGCGGGGGGCAAGGAGCTGCAGCAGCTCTCGGGCGAGCTTGGCGGAACCGTCTGAGCCTGCGCGGGCGGACCTGCCGGCGTCAGCGCACCGGCGATACTTGTAAAAAGGCGCGTCTCACTGGCGGCACCGCCAGCCCCAGTAGAGCGCGCCGTGTTGCCACCGGTACGCTGGGCGTCATAACCGCAGGGTCGATATGGTGCTGCCCGGCGCGATGACGTGAGCCCCATGTTCGCAGCACGACAGTGAGGCCGAAGCGCGCGCCTAGATGCTTCGGGTCACCAAGACCGGGCATCTTGGCCGTCGTCGGAGACGGCATCCGGTGAACGTCGGCTAAATTCTCCGGCTGTCATAGGCCCAGTGCAAGAGCGCTTGGCGCTGGCGCGGCCGGCACATCGGATCGCCCGGCTCGCAATGTCTCCTGATTTGCGACACATGGCGCTTCATCGCCTTCCAGCGCCCGATCTGGCGGGCGTCCTCGTCGGGCAGCCGCCGGCCCATGTAGTAGCGGCAATACCACTGGAACCAGCCGCGCGGATCGTCCGCATGCATCCAGCCCTTCCTTCGCCACTCCGACAAGGGTTGGCTGGCGTCCACGCCGAAATAGTTCAAGGAGCAGTCGCGGCCGGAGCGCGAGAGCTTGGCGCGCGCGAACCAGCTCGCGGGATATTCATCTCGGCAATCGCTGAGGTATTTGCCGCAGAACACGCCAAGTTCGAGCATTTGCTTCGGGGTGAGGTCGGGCCGGAACTGCGGGTCGAAATCGCGGCCGACCGACGCCGACAGCTCATAGCGATAGCCTTGCTGCATCTTGTCGTTGACTATCACGACGCGGCGCATCCGGCCTTCCTGTCATTTCAGCACAAGGATCGGCCCGTTCAGCGCAGAGGCAAAGGCCTCCCAGGCGGCGTAGGGGCGAAAAGCCACGCAGCCATGCGATCCTGCCACCACATGGCGATGAAGGCGAGGATCGCGGCAAGCCCACGATCACTCATCTATTGATCGACGCCTCACCAGTTCACCGTCCGCCAAGAAAGGACTGGCTTTCGGCTCGAAATCGAGCATGTGTGTAGGACGTTCCGCGGCGCAAAGCATTGCGCGCAAGACCCTTAGCCCCGACGGCGCGGCGAGCGCGCGTGACCCAACCGCCCCATCGGCGCTGGCCGATCCGGGGCTCGTCCTGGTGAGGGGCCGGATCGCCCGGACCTCCAGGCTGAGAGGAAGGGTTGGATCATGAGTGTCAAACTTACCGACGCGCAACTAGTGATGATGAGTGCTGCGGCACAACGCACGGATCGTTGCTTGTTGGCGCCGCCAACGATCAAGGGCGCGGCTCTCAGCAAAGTCAGCGCCAAACTCGCGAAGCTTGGTTGGGCCCGCGAGATCGAGGCGAAACCTGGAGCGCCGACCTGGCGCCGCGATAATGCTGGGCGAGGTTACGCGCTCAAACTGACGGCGGCCGGTTTGAAAGCCATCGCCGTCGACAAGGGATCGCAAGAGGCGATCGGGCCCGGCTAGGCGTCTCAGCCGCAGGCGAAGAATGGCGCCAGTCCGGACGAAGGCGGACTCCCGGGTCGGATGGCCATCCCGCGAGAAGGCAGCAAGCTGGCGCGGGTCATCGATCTGCTGCAGCGGTCAGACGGCGCGACCATCCCCAACCTGACCGAAGCAATGGGATGGCTGCCGCACACGACGCGGGCGGCGCTCACCGGGCTGCGCAAACGAGGGTATGCCGTGATCCGCGAACGGATCGGCGCTGGAGATTCAGCCTACCGGATCTCGAACGCCCCTGCTCACACCGGCGATCGTACCGTACAGCAGCCCGAGGCGATGGAGGGCCGCGGGCCCAAGCAGAAGGCGGCGCAAGCGGCGTAGTCGGCATGATCCAAGCGCGCGCCAACTCCGGGCAGGCGCCGAAGCGTCCGGTGGCGGCAGCGACGGGAACTTCGCTGCCGCTCGATGCTTCTCTTCCGTCGATCATCGCCAACCTCGAAGGCCTCGATCTCGGTGGGTTGCGCCGTCAATGGCGCGCCCACTTAGGGGGCGAGCCGCCCGCCCATCTTCCACGCTGGCTCCTGATGAAAGTGCTGGCCTACCGGCTCCAGTCCAGCGCGTTCGGCGATCTCGACAAAACGATCCGAAGGATCCTTCGCTCTGGGAACGAGGATGGCGTCGGCGCTCCTTTCGACTGCCGCGCGCCTCAAACGCGAGAAGGGGTTCGTTTGAGGATCGGCGCGCTGCTCGTGCGTCAATGGAAGGGCCAGCTCGAGCGGGTCATGATCTTGGAAGAGGGCTTCGCTTGGAACGGTCAGACCTTCGGCAGCCTGTCCCAGATCGCCAAAGCGATGACCGGGACCAACTGGAACGGCCATCGCTTCTTCGGGCTGCGCCAGGGAAAAACTCCCGCGGCAGACGCGGGCGGGGATCGCCGAAAGAGCAGAAATAGGACCGCCTCCTATCGAGCGAATGGCGCGTCGGTTGGGGAGGCGTCGGCATGAAAGATCACACGGCCAGACACAGCTTGCGTAGCGCCATCTATACGCGCGTCTCGACCGACCAAGGGCTTGAGCAGGATTTCAATTCCCTCGACGCCCAGCGGGAAGCGTGCGAAGCCTACATCAAGAGCCAAGCACACGAGGGGTGGCGACCGGTTCGGGATCGTTACGACGACGGCGGCTTCTCCGGCGGCTCAATGGTTCGCCCGGCTCTGCAGAAGCTGCTCATTGATGTGCAGGCAAGACGGATCGACGTGATCGTCGTCTATAAGGTCGATCGGCTGACCCGCTCGCTCGCCGATTTCGCCAAGCTGGTCGAGACGTTCGATGCCCATGGCGTCTCCTTCGTTTCGGTGACCCAGTCCTTCAACACCACGACCAGCATGGGCCGGCTGACCCTCAATGTGCTGCTGTCCTTCGCCCAGTTCGAGCGGGAGGTCACGGGCGAGCGGATTCGGGACAAGATCGCCGCTTCAAAGATGAAGGGAATGTGGATGGGCGGCGTAGTCCCGCTGGGCTACCGGGTCGAGGATCGCGCCCTGCGCATCGTCGAGGATCATGCAGCAATCGTGCGGTCCTTGTTCCGCCGCTATCTGGAGGCGGGAACCGTCGTTCGCCTCAAACAGCAACTCGACTCGGAGGGGTTTCGGATTCCGATCCGCATCGATGGCGGTGGCCGCTCGACCGGCGGCGGCCTGCTCAGCCGGGGGCATGTCTATAAGCTCTTGTCGAACCCGATTTACGTTGGCCGGATCGCCCATAAGGGCCAAGTCCACGAAGGACAACATGAGCCAATCGTGAGTCAAGACCTATGGGACGGGGTCCAGCAAAGCCTGGGCGATCATCTGGGCGCTGCGACGACTAAGAGAACGCGCCAATCGTCCGATGCGCTGCTCGCAGGCAAGCTCTATGACGACAGCGGCAATCGGATGAGCCCGACCTGGGCCAGGAAGGGCTCCAAGCGCTGGCGCTATTATGTCTCGCAGGCGGCTCTGCAAGGCGACAAGAGCAAAGCGGGTTCGGTCACCCGCGTTCCGGCCGTCGACGTCGAAGCGCTCGTCACTGACGCCATTGCCAAGCCGTCCTCGATCCACGCCACGTCGCAAACCGACATTCGCAACCTGATCGATCGTGTGGTGATCGGCGGCGCGACGATCCGAATCCAACTGTCGGAGGTTGCGGAGGGGACCGACAGCGCGAGGATTCTGACGCTTCCCTGGACACGGCCCTCACCCTATCGCAAGCGCGAGATCATTCAGGGAGCAAATGATGGGAAGGCCTATGGCCGCCCGATGCGTGCTAACGCCCGCGCGATCCTGATCGAACATCTTCGCGACGCGCATCGCTGGCTGGACGAACTTCTCTCTAATCCCCGTCTGGCTTTGGAGTCGATCGCTTCGCGAGAGGGCAAGACGGACCGCTCGATCCGGATGACCCTGTCGCTCGCTTTCCTCGCGCCGGAGATCGTCAAGGCGGCAGTCGAGGGACGCCTGCCGCGCGGCTTTGGCCTGAAGCGTCTCGTCGGCCTGCCGATGACCTGGCCGGACCAGTGGCGCGCGCTCGAACTCCAGGCGCCGGCCCAAGCGTAAGGAAACGATCCGCCCTTCCTCGCTTGTCTTCACGCGAGGGGTGATCCATCCATCCCAACCGGTCGAGTGTCGAGGTTCGAACCCCCAAGGTCCATTCGAAATCGGGCGCGGTGGACATCTGGCAAAGAGCAACCTTGGAAACGGAATTTTGCGGCCAGAGACTTTCGGCAAGACGCGCCAGGAATTGCCCTCGAGAATCGCCGGACCCCTACTGAGACCGGTCCTTGGCGAGGCAAGCTACGGAAATGTCGTGCTATCCTGTGGCGTAGGAAATCACGTCGATTTGCGCGGACTTCCTGGTGGAGCTGAGGGGATTCGAACTGATGGCCATCTCGGTGCGGAGATCTCGAGCTGGATCCGCCGCTTGGGGCTCGCCCGCACGGCGGAGCAGTTGCGTTTCGCCGGGCCGCCTCTCGATATCGGGGAAGAGGAAAGGACCTTCGTCGTCACCTCAGCTGCCCGTCGGAGAAAGGAGCCTAAGGCTAGAGCCTCGGACGGTCATTTGAATCCACATCCTGCGGCTTCGAAGTAGTTTGCGCATTCCTCTGGGAGGAACAGATCGCAGATTTGCCCGATGGCCTTCCAGAGTTCGTCGATGGTGCGCATGGCCATGGCGCGGAGATGCGCCTTGAGTTTGGCGAAGGCCATTTCGATGGGGTTGAGGTCGGGGCTGTAGGGCGGCAGAAACAGCAGCCAAGCGCCTCGCTCCCGGATGGCTTGTTCAGCGGTCGGGCTTTTGTGGGCGGGCAGATTGTCCAGGATGACGATGTCGCCCTCTTGCAGCGTTGGGACGAGTTGGGTGCGCACGTAGGTCTCGAAGATCGTCCGGTCCATCGGCGCGTCGATGACCCACGGCGCGGTCAGGGCGCCGCAGCGCAGTCCGGCGACGAAAGTCTGGGTCTTCCAATGGCCAAAGGGGGCCTTGGAGCGAAGGCGCTTGCCCCTCTCGCAGCGTCCGCGCGCACGAGTCATCTTCGTGTTGGTTCCCGTTTCGTCGATGAAGACCAGCCGATGCGGCTCGGTCCGCATCTTGGGCTGTCGTTCAGCCTGCCACGCCTCGCGCGCCTGGCGCACGTCGTCCCGATCGCATTCGCTGGCCTGAAGGCTTTTTTTTAAAGCTCAGGCCGTTGCGGATCAGCCAGCGCGACAGCGAGGCGGGATCGGCTTTCACTCCGCTGGCGGCATGGAGTTCGCCGGCCAGTTCCGGCATACTGATGTCGTCCTTCTCCGCCACGCGACGCAGGATGAAGACGCGGTGCGGGTCGAGCTTGCTGTGTCGCCAGCCGCCGAGCGCCTTGGGCGTAACCGCCCCGCGCTCCCGAAAAGCCGTCATCAAATTGATCACAAACGAGGGCGATACCCCGAAACGGGCCGCCGCGGCGCGCCGCGAATGCCCAGCCTCGACGTAGTCCACCACACGCTCGCGAAGATCCATCGAATAGGGCTTCGGCATCGCAAATCACCTCCAACCGGAAGTGAATCACATTCTCATCCCCGCCGGAATCCCGACAATTCAATCTGACCGTCCGATGCTCTAGCGCAGAAAATAGCGGGAGGCTTCGACACCCCGAAGAGCTCCCAATTGACGGCGGTGTCAAAGTAACGGAGGTTCGTCGACGTGCAGCGCGACCGCCATCTCGCGAGCGGCGATCTATGCCGCGAGGGCGCGCCACTCGGCCAAGGCAGCAGAGCGTCTCTGCTTGTAGACTTGCCTCGTGACGAGATGGCGCTCCTGATTGAATTGGTTGTGCACCTGGGCGTGAACTGAGCTGAACTTCTGTAGCGTCTTCGGACTTCGAAACCGCTGCATCGCCCGTTCGCGTCGCCGAAACGGCTGATGCGAATTCTCCGCCCGATTGTTGAGCCGACCGCCGACCTCGTGCCGCTCGGCGGCAACACCGATATCGTTCATCGCCGCCGAATATGCCCGAAGCCCATCGGTGACGATGCTGCGAGGAGCCCCGTGTTTCTTCATAATCCGCTTGAGAAGCTTCAGCGCCGCGCTTTTGTCCCGCCTCGCGGTGACCACGGCCTCCAAGACCTCGCCCTCATGGTCGACGGCGCGCCACAGATTGCAGAGCTTACCGTTGACCTTCACGAACACCTCATCCAAGTGCCAGCGCCACCGCGGATAGCCGCGTATGTGCGCGACGCGTCGCTTACGAATCTCGGCGGCGAACATCGGACCAAACCTGTTCCACCAGAACCGGACGGTCTCGTGGCTGATGTCAATCCCGCGCTCGGCCAACAGATCCTCGACGTTGCGCAGCGATAGCGGGTATCGCACGTACATCATCACGACCAGGCGGATGACCTCTGGCGAGCTGTTGAAATATCGGAACGGATTGCTCATGCGCCGAGGCTAACACAGCCGGGACAGCCCGAGAATTTGCTCTGACACCGCTGCGCGTGTAGGCAGCCCGGTCGCCATGCTGAGCGGCGCGCATCAACGCTGAGAGTTCTCGGTCTTCGGCTTTGTGTTCGGCGGCCGGTGTTGGTCGCCGAGTCGGCGCAACCTGAAGCAACCGAGCGTCGGCAAATTCCAGGAGTGAAGGTAAAACGCTCATTTTGCTGTCTTTGTGGCGCTCACATCGTTCGAGAACATGGCTGCTCTCCTTTTGAAACGCCACTCTCCTGTAAAAGAAGCGCCATTCGTTCCTCAGCCTGCGACCGTAACCCCCAATCCGCCGGAGCTTTTCCCGACCGCTCTTCCCGAACGCCCACAAACTCCTTCAGGATTCGCATCCGCATAGTCACTGGACTGGGTCGCTATTGGCTGGGCTGACCGGCAGAATTCGGCTCGTAGTAACGGGGCGACCCGGCCACAATCGGCCACACCCGTGTAGCCTTGATGGCTGAGACGAGCAGCCGAGCGCCGCCATCATCGGCGCGCGCTTCGATCGACACCCTGAACGATTGGGCTCCGTCGCTCGTCCACGGAATGGTCACGACGCTGTCGGAGCCAGTCGCGGGAATGGCCGCCTCGGCCGCTGCGAGAGGGGCTTGCGATCTCTCGCCCGGTTCGATCGCAACCTTGAGCCGAATTGGCGCATCCCCGGTCGCCTTGGCCTTGAGTTTCAGTTCGTATGCGCCGGCGGGGATCGCGTCGGCCACGATGCTCCGCCACACGCCCGCTCCTTGAGGTGGCAAGTCGATCGCGAGGCCCGAAGCGGCGTCAAAATGGGCGGGGTGGTCCAAAGTTTCATTGTCGTGGAACCAGAAGGGCGGGCGCTGCGCCGCGAATACGGCGGAGGCTGGGGACGCCGTGCCGAGTACGAACTGCTCAGCGCGCCGCCAGACGCTCTCGCCGACCTCGCGGCCGAGCTCGAGGCCGCGCTCGTTGTCCGCCGGCCAGTGAACCCCGGCCCAGATGCGCGATATTCCGGCCGCTTCCGCGGCGGCCGCGAAGGTTGGATAGGACAGCGTGACCGGCTCAGCCAGTTCGCGCTGCTCGACGTAGAGATGTCTCACTGTTGTCTTGAAATTGAAGTCCGGCTTTCCGATCGCCAGCTCCATGGCGCGCGCCCAGGCAGCGGTGAAAGCGCTATGCCCGGAAATGTAGCCGGGGAATGGCGGCGTGGGCAAATACGGCTCCCAGTCGGCCGCGGGCGTCTCTCCAAGTCCCGCCGGAAGGACGACGGAATGTTCAGCGTCCTCCTTCGCGGCCGGCGTCGAAGAGGCCAAAGCTTCGGATAGAGAGCGGGGTCGCCATGCGCTTATGGTCGCGTCGCCGAGCGCGCAAATCGCGGTGATCGGGCGCACATAATCATAGGCATACTTGGCGTCCCATGCGGCGATCGAGGCGTCGAAGATCGCGTCGCTGGCGATAAGGAACAACTTGACGTCGTCGTCGAGGCGCAGATCATTCGTGTTGGAGACGAATTTGGTCATTTCGATCAGCTCCGGCGCGGGAGCCATGCCAAAGATCCCCCAATATTCCGCCTCCGCCTTCTCTTTGTCGGTCAGCGCGGCGCTGGTCTTGAGCAACACATCGATTTGCCGCGACCATTCGGCGGATCCGGGAGCCGGGGGCGGAACGGGGCGGAACTCATCGGCACGCGCCAGTGAGAAAGGCATGACGCGGCTCCATTGCGGGGTCGTCGGAAGCTGCGGCCTTCCGAACAACTCGATCGGCCGCCAGGCGTCCGGTGCCGCAGACGCCGGTGGTGCGTAACCGGTCGTGTCGGCGAAGTTGCCGGCTTCGTTGGCGCCGTCGTCGCGGCAGTCGGCGAGAACGCCCTCAGCGGCCCGCCGCCCGACCCTGGCCGGAGGCGTGTCGGCGTTCGGATCATAGCCGAGCTCCTGCATCCGTTCAATGAGCGCGCGCCGATGCTGTGGCGCAAACGTTCGCAAAACGGTGAAGGCGGCGTGACTGATCGCTTCGCGCTTGTTGGCTTCGTTGTTCGCGCCGCCCCGTCCCTTGAGAGCGATCCCCGAGACCACCCCTACGGCGATGGGATCGTAAGCGGTCCAGGCGTCATAGATCGCCGTATGAAGGATAGAGAAAAACCGCGAACCGACCGTCGGCTCCCAGGCCACTTCCTGCGCATAAGGCAGCGCCTGGTCGAGCCACTCGGTTACAATCGAGGCGGCGCTTGCCGTCGACGCGCGCGTCACGAGGATCAGGCCAAGCGCGGCGCACAAAAGAGCCCTGATCAATGTCTCTTCTCCCGGTGATGCGACGGCCCGGCCATTCGCCGGCGTGCCTCGCCCTCGTCAAACCCGACTTCAGCGCAGCGACTTGGTGAAGCCTGTGAGCGAGGCCGTCTGGTCCATCTTCATGACACCCGCGTCGTCAACGCTGACCCTGGCTACACGGCCGCGTTTAAACTGAGCGAGGATGGCCGCGTAAGCGGGGTTGGACGCTGGGACGATCACCTCGCACTTGCTGCCGCTAACGCCGAACTTGCATTCGCCGGCCGCAAAAAGGTGGCGAAACGCGGGCGTCTCGGCCTTATCGACGAAGACTTCAATTCGCGAGCCAGCGACCCCAACCTGGGTTGTGCGCACCACGATCTTGTGGGGCTTCGCGTCCCTGTCGAAGGCGAATATCGCGTTCGGTCCTGTCGCTTGCCCGGCGCGAAGCATGATCGCCTCGCTCGCCAGCGCGTTCTGCGCGAGCCCAGCGGCAAGAGTGACGGCAAAGGAGATGAGAAGGCGGCGCCCGACGATGTGCATGACAGCTTTTCCAGCGGCTTTCCACGAAAAGGGACCAAGGAACCCGGCGAGGCGCCAGGCTCCCGAGCTCAGGCGCCCGCTCACAGGAAGCGGTAGACGATCGGGCAGTTCACCACGAAGCCGACCGATCCGAACTTCTTGCCGTCGAGCCCGGTGACCCAGCCCTTCTGCACCATGCCGAGGATCGAGAATTCCTCGGTCATCCGGGAGCGGTAGCCGAGTTCGATCGCCCTTTGCGTCCATACCGATGGATTGAGATCCCAGATCGGGCTGTAATCGGTTGCGACAGTGGGAATGCCGCCAAGCACGTTGAGCGGAGAGCCGCCGTCGGACAGCGCGCTGTTCAAGCCCTGACGCTGCGGGTTGTCCTTGCCGGTTGGACCGTTGGCGAACACGAAAATACGCTCGACCGGGCTGAAAAGGCTGTCGTCGGCGCCGCCGTTGATGTCCTCCAGCCCCGGTGCGTAGGTCGCGCCCTCCAACGTCGCGGTCAGCTTGTTGTTGGTCTCGGTCGAAAGGTAAAGCACCGGCTTGGCGAAACTAAATCCGGTGGTGAGCATCATCGTGACCGTCTGGTCGCGCGGGCAGATCCTCACGACCTTCTGATGAACGAGACTATGGTCCGGGTTTCCGTCACAGAATTGGTTGAGGGTATCTGCTGACATGTTGTAGGCGACCACTGGCGCGTTATAAATGTGTTCGCCAGCGTTGGTGATCTTGACGAGCGGGGTGTAATCCTTGTCCCCAACGCCGCTTGGCTGAAACTGCTTGGGGGGGAAGAAATTGGGAGCGTCGCCCGGCGTCACGCTCCGTCTCGGCGAGAAATCGACCGTACCAACGTCGAAAATCAGTTTGAACTTGCTGTCCAGAGTCGCTTTTCGAACTGCACGACCGATGTCAGCAAAGGTCAATTTCGGCGAATAATTGAGGCCGAGTTGCTCAGCGTTGCCCTTGTCGTCGGTGTCGGTGACAATGTACCAGACCGTCTCGCCGCTCTTCATCGCACCCTGGTAGAGAGGGAGGGTGATGGTTCCCTTGTCGAAATCGATCTTGCCAGACTTCAGGTTCTGATACTCGCCGACGAGTTCACGCTGCACCTGCGACGGCTGCGGGCCGAAGTAGGTTGCCGGCACATCGGCCCCGATCGCCGCCGGCGCCGGTTGAATTTCTTGGGCCTCGAGATTCTGCGCCAGTGCTGAAGCCGTAGCGGTGCCGAACACTGCTATAGCCAATGCCGCGGTCTTGACCCGATTTGCCTTGGCTCTCGTCTCACAGGGACGATCAGTGAGAGCTGGACTGGGTGTGTTCATGGGGTGCTCCTGGTGTTGCACTCACTCGGCCGCAGTGGCCAAAGCGATTTTCATAGATTTGGCCGGCTGCTATTAAAGCCGTCGTGTTCGAACGGCAGGAGCGGCAATGAGACGGTCGGCTAAGCCAGCGACGGTGGGTGAGGTCGTCTCCTGCCGCTTCGCGCCGATTGGCGCCGGGCGACTAAGCGCTGGAATGGTTTTCGAGGTGAAATGCCTATTCGCAATCGATGCGATAGCCGCCGTCTTTAGAGCCGACCCAGCGGGCTTCGAGAATGCTCCAGGCACAAGCCTGTCATACATACGTGTATAACGTGTAAAAACATGCGATGACGGACTCGGAAACGGCGTCACAAACCATTGGAATCGCTCGAAACGGACTCGAAAATGGCGGCCCTTTCCCCCCTTTCACCGCGGAAGGTCTTCGGCCTCAAGCCACTCTGAGGTGGCGGGCGCCCCTCATTTCGAGCCAGTGACCATGTGGAGTGCGGACCGCCCTCAGGAGGATGGCCGCGCAATTGCTGCACCTCAGCACGACTCCCATCGGGGCCGCATAGTAGCGCAGAGAACCCACCGCTCCGACCGAGCCGCATGCGTCGCATTGAATATGGGCGCTCGTCACGTCGGCGGCGAAGACCTCGCGAAGAGCGCCTGCGGCGGCGTTGCCGTCCAGAACGAAGTCCAAATCGTTCTCAGTCATCGCCTTCATCCTCCGGTGGGTCCGAACCGCTCCGTCTTGATCCTGAGAGCGTCATGCCCAAGCTCCACCAGAAAACTTGAGACGTCTTCCACGAAAGGCGTGGGGCCACAGACATATGTCTTTGGATTTCGGTCGGGTGGAAAGCACGCGTCGGCCAGCATCGACTTGTCGATCCTTCGACGGTAGCCCGTCCATCCCTCCGGCTGTTTTCTGGTGAGCGTCGTGACCAGGCGCAGATCGGGATCGCGGCGCGCCATCGCATCAAGTTCTCTTCGATAGATCACATCTTCCAGGTTCCTGGACGAATGCAAGAGCACGGCGGGGATGCGGCTGTTCTGCCTGTCCCGGTGACGCAACATCGCCATGAGGGGCGCGATTCCGGATCCGGCTGCGATGAGACATAGAGGACCGCCCATGGCGATGGTCCACGCGAAGTAGCCACCGATCGGCCCCCGCAATTCGAATTGGTCGGCCTCCCGAAGCTCATCGACGAGATATGGCGAAACCTCGCCATTCTCCACTCGCTCCACTGTCAAAGCGATCAATCCATCCTCAGGGGGCGAGGCGATCGAATAACTGCGCTGCGCCTGGTAGCCATCCTCGCCCGTGAGCCGGATGTCCACATGCTGGCCCGGCAGGTGTCCCTGCCATCCGGCGACTACGAGAAGAAGACTTTTGACGCGCGACGTTTCGACGACGACTTGACGCACTTTGGCTCGCCGCCACTCAAGCCTGCGCCCGGGGGCGGCAGAACGCTCAATCGCCGTCATATCTCTGCTCTTTCCAGGGGTCGCCGTGGTTGTGATAGCCGAACAACTCCCAGAAGCCGTGTTCATCCTCTTCCATGAACCGCAATCTCCGCACCCATTTCGCGCTCTTCCAAAAATAGAGATGTGGAACAAGCAGCCGGGCCGGACCGCCGTGCGCGGGTAAAATCGGCAACCCATCATAGTGAGTCGCGATCATGCCCTTGCCGCCGACAAGATCGGCAACCGGGACATTCGTCGTGTAGCCTCCTTCGGAGTGCGCCATGACGTAAGGCGCCGGCGCTTCCGTGAGCGCCGCGGCCTTGAGCAGGTCGTCAAATGTCACCCCCCGCCAGATCGTGTCGAGCTTCGACCATTTCGTGACGCAATGAATGTCGGTCTTGATTGTGGTCTGGGGAAGCGCCTGGAATTCAGTCCATGCCCACTTGCCGAACACCCATCCGTTGAGCTGAAGCGAAAACGTCCACTCCTCAAGAGTGATCTGCGGAGTCGGTCCCGCTGACAGAACCGGGAAATCCGTCGTCACATACTGTCCGGGCGGCACCCGGTTGGTCAGACCTTCCTCTTGTCGTCTCGACCTGAAACCGCGGGAAATCGGGGGCTCGTCCATGCCGGTAGCGCCTTTGCGTCTGGAACTCCTGCCGAGCGATGATTGAGCATGATCGACCAAACGCCGGGCGAAAGTGTAGAGAAACATCCTCGCAGACAGTCGCTGCAAGAGTGTCGGCGAGACCGCCAGCCGATGAAACAGCGGCTTTCGCGGAATTCGTTGAAGTTGTCTCCTGCAGCTTCGCGGCCGTGAGCGAGCGTCAATTAGGCGCAGGGACGGTTTTCGAGTTGAAATGCCGATTGGCTATCGATGCGATAGCCGTCGTCTATACAGCGGAACCGGCGCGCCGGGGCAATTGAGCGCAACTAGCGCTTGACCGCCTGCGAGGGCTCCTCATCGCTCAACCGATCCGCGCGGCGTATGCAGCCGCCTTGCCGGCGCCCGGCGCCGCAAGCGCGCCCTCGGAATCCATCACTCGCTTCGGCTCTTTGCCGTACCATGTCTTCCGCATCGCCTCGCGCACCAGCGAGCCGACCCCCGGCGAATAGCGACGCCCTCTCACGCTCACCAGTTTCACTTCTCGCCAAAATTCGGGCTCGACGACCGGCAGACCAATGACGCCGGGGTGTTTGACTGCATTTGCAGGCATGAATGCAAATCCCAACCCGGCGGCCACCATAGCCAAGGTCCAATCGTCGCGCTCGCTCCAATAGACGGGCTTGCAGGTGACTCCCCTCTGCTGGAGAATCTGGTCGGCATAACCGGCGAACTCGCAGTTCATGCGATGGATGTAGTCCTCGCCATTCATCTCTCGAACGGGAAACGCCCCCGTATTGGCGAGACGGTGGTCGCGGTGAACGGCGAGAACCATTTGCTCGCGAAACAGCGGAATCGAATGAATGCGCTCATCGGCTTCCTCGCCCGGTAAGGCGTAGATGGAGACCTCGAGATCGCCAGCCAAAAGACGCGCGCGCAAATCCTCTGCACTCGCATCGCAAAGTCTCAGCTCCACGTCAGGATGGTGGGTTCGAATATTGGCGATGAGATCTACGATCTCGTCTGGCGAGATCGTGCTCATGATCCCCAGTTTGAGCGGCCACTTCGTCACAAACTCCTGAGACAGGCGCTTCACCAACCTCGACTGGTCGTAAACCGACTGAAGATGTGGTCGGGCCATGTGGCCAAGATCCGTGAGGTGCGTCGATTCTCGCTCGCGGTAAAAAAGCAGCCCTCCAAGCTCCTCCTCGAGAAGCTTGATGGCGCGCGACAAGGAGGGTTGCGTCACATTGCACCGCTCGGCTGCGCGCGTGAAATTCAGCTCCTCGGCCACCGCGAGGAAATAACGAACCTGGTGCATTTCCATGACAATCTCACGGCTATGGTCGACGGGCATGGCAGCATTGGGAGGACTTTATTGCCGAAGACACTATTGTCAACGTTTGCCGTTCGGCTGGCCGCACTCGGGATCGCGGAGCCATCCGCACTGCTCGCCGAAGCGATCGGCTTTATCGGCCAGGCTGTCAGAGCGGCCACGCCCAGCCGGCGCTCCGACCTTCGATGCATCACTCATCCGGGCCCGAGTCAATCCGCCGGGCGAACAGGACTTGGCCGGTTGGCTGACCAAGTGTTGCGATCGACGCTCGAGCAAGGCGAGCAACGCCGCTTGCGGGCAAGCGAAGCTCCGGCCACGGCTCGCGAACGGGTATCAAGGGTGGCGTCGTACGACCGAAAAGGGCCGAGGCCGTGTAAAAACTCGGCGAAATTTTGCAAACGATCGAGCAGAGCAAGATTTTTCTCGACTTTTTCAACTCTGAACGCTCAGGCCCCGTAAAAGCGAACGAAACAGGGTCGTGTGAAAACGCGCGGAAGTTTTTTACACAGCCTCGGTCGATTTGACCCGCTCGCCGCGCCGTCGGGAATGACCGGTATTTGCGTGCGCCGTGAGAAGGCCGCGCTTTCCAGTGGGTGCAAGGCCCACCCGGCGAACGCTCCAGCCGGAAGCAACCGGAGCAGTCATGGAGGTGACGAAATGGCTGGAGCCTTCGGTGTAGCTGGTCACATATAGGTGACGGCGCGAGTGTGCGGGCCGCAACGCGAGTGAACGCCGAGCAAGCTCCGAAAAGGTCGATGTGCAGGCCGACCCGACTGCAACTTCGGGGAAGGCTGATACGGCTGGGTGAGATGAGCGAAGACGACGCCCAGTCGCTGCACCGGGGTACTGGCGGCAGCACGTACACAAGGAAAGCGTACGCAACACGGGAAGCCCCATGGCGTGGTCAGGGATGATCAACCGGACGCCCGCGAGGGAGAGGCCGGGCGCTATGGGGTGGCGGAGAGGTTCGTAGTACCGCTGAAGCCGGGTAACGCCGGGGGAGGGAAGGGGCCTCAGTTCAAGACAGACGCACGACGTGGTGAGGGACCTGGAGATTGGGCAACCTATCAACTCCGGACAGCGTTCAGAAACTGCAGACGGCGTTGCACGCGAAAGCGAAGGCAGAACCCGGCTACCGCTTCTACGCCCTCTACGACAAGATCAGCCGCGAGGACATTCTGGCGCACGCCTATGCTCAGTGCCGCTCCAACAAGGGCGCGCCGGGCGTGGACCGTCAGGACTTCGAGGCCGTCGAGGCGTATGGGGTCGAGCGATGGCTGGGCGAACTGGCGCTTGCGCTCAGGCAGGAGACTTACCGACCGGATCCAATCAGACGCGTTTTCATACCGAAGGCCAACGGCAAACTCAGGCCGCTGGGCATCTCAACCTTGCGGGATCGGGTCTGCATGACAGCAGCGATGCTGGTGCTGGAGCCGATCTTCGAAGCCGACCTTCCATCGGAACTCTACGCCTATCGTCCCGGGCGAAACGCCCAACAGGCGGTGGTCGAGGTGGAAGAGTTGCTGTTTCGCGGCCATCCGGAAGTGGTGGACGCCGACCTCGCGGACTACTTCGGGAGTATTCCCCATGCCGACCTGCTCAAGTCGGTTGCGCGTCGGATCGTCGATCGGCGCGTGCTGCATCTGATCAGGATGTGGCTGGATTGCCCTGTTGAAGAAACCGACGATCGAGGTCGGAAGACGCGCACGACCGAAGCGCGAGACAAGCGGCGCGGCATTCCGCAGGGCTCGCCCATCTCACCCTTGCTGGCGAATATTTACATGCGCCGGTTCGTGCTGGGATGGAAGATGTTCGGGCTTGAGCGAACCCTCGGCACGCGGCTCGTGACCTACGCCGATGACCTCGTGATCCTGTGCAGAAGGGGCAAAGCCGAAGCGGCCTTGCAGAGACTGCGGGAGATCATGGGCAAGCTGAAGCTCACGGTGAGCGAGGAAAAGACGCGCATCTGCACAGTGCCGGAAGGAGAGTTCGACTTCCTGGGATACACGTTCGGGCGAATGTTTTCGGCGAGGACCGGCCAAGCTCGTATCGGCTACCGGCCGTCAAAGAAAAGCATTCAGCGGGTGGTCGAGAAGGTCCACGCGCTGACCGGCCGATCGGACACATGGCAAGAGACCACAACGCTGGTGGGCAAAGTGAACCGCACGCTGCGCGGGTGGGCGAACTACTTCCAAGTAGGGACCGTCAACAAGGCGTATCGGGCGCTCGACGCTTACACAGCCGTGCGGTTGCGCCGGTGGTTGCGCTCCAAGCACAAAGTCAGGCGACGAAGGGGCGGGAGCTATCCACTCTCGCACCTCTACGGGCACTTCGGGCTCGTACGCCTGAGTCGGCTTGGGCACGACGTGCCGTGGACGAAGGCGTGAGGTCTTGTCCGAGAGCCGGATGCGGGCGATCCGCACGTCCGGTTCGATGAGGGGGGTGTGGAAACGGAGCTACGGCTGAGCCACTAAGGCACCGCCAGACGAAAGGGGCGGGAACGGCTATGCCCGGCCTAACGCCACCGCGCCACACTCCTACTCTACGCATTCGAGACGTTCGGGGGACGTCTCGAATCGACGGATATTGTTCTCTAATGGGTCATATGTGGACGGCCCCTTGGCAAGCGTTTTTATCTCGGCGGTGAACGGCTGGCGGTCTTCGGTCATATGTCCGGCCTGTTGGCGCGGACTGAGTCCGCTGGCCCTGATGAAGTCCGACGACCCTCGGCTCCCCATCAAGGGGGCGAGCTTTGGGCTCCTGACCCATTGCGGAGTGTCCGATGGTCTTCGATCGTCTAGCCGTGTCGTTCATCACGTCGTCGTCGCGCTCGCCAAACTCTTGAGCCTGCGTTCTCCTTTCGAGTGCGTTGCCCCCGATTGGGATCAGGCCTTGGCGTAGGTGGAGGTGCGGAAGACCTCGCCGGTGGTGATGATCGCCCAGACGATCCGGGCGAGCTTGTTGGCCAACGCCACCGCCGCGACCTTGGGCGGTTTGCGCGCTCTGAGCGCGGCCAGCCAGTCGCACAACGCGCCCTTGCGCTTTGGCGCCGCCCGCAAGACCGAGATGGCGCCCAACACCAGAAGCCGTCGGATATACCGATTGCCTGCTTGGTTATCGACCCGAATTTCTCCTTGCCGCCCGTCGAGTTCTGCTTGGGCGTCGCGCCAAGCCAGGCAGCGAAATCGCGGCCGGATTTGAAGGCCTGCGGATCTGGCGCGCTGGCCAGAATCGCCGAAGCGGCGAGCGCGCCGACGCCGGGGACGCTGGCCGCCAGCCGGCTGACCGGATCGCGTCGATGGTCGGCAACGATCGCGCGCTCGAGCTTGTCGATCGCCGCGTCGAGAGACCGCAATTGCGCAAGCAGAACCCCCAGCGTCGCCTGGACCATCGCCGGAAGGTCGGCGGCGGCGGCTCTCTCGACGAGTTCCTCGACGTGGCTGATCCCTTTGGCGGCGATGACACCGAACTCCGCCAGATGACCCCGCAAGGCGTTCACGCTCATCGTGCACTGCTTGATCAGGAGTTCGCGGGTCTTGTGCGCCATCAGCGTGGCCTGTTGGTCCTCGCTCTTGACGGCGACGAAACGCATGTTTGGCCGAGACATCGCCTCGCAGATCGCCGCCGCATCCGCCGCGTCGTTCTTGCCGCGCTTGACATAGGGCTTCACGTAAATCGGCGGCGTGAGTTTTACCTCACGGCCCATCGCGCGAAACAGCCGCGCCCAATAATGCGCCGAGCCGCAAGCCTCCATGCCGATCGCGCACGGCTCGACCTCGGCGAGGAATTTGACGATCCCCGACACGTCGATCTCGGGGCGGCGCGTGGCGCGCGAACTGACTGTCTTGATCGAGCGCCGCGGCAAACCGGGCATGATCGTGTCCGACAACGGGACCGAGTTCACCTCGAACGCCATGCTCGCCTGGGCGCAGGACAACAGGATCGTCTGGCATTTCATTGCGCCAGGAAAGCCGATGCAGAACGGCTTCTGTGAGAGCTTCAACGGCCGCATGCGCGACGAGCTTCTCAACGAGAGCCTGTTCCTCGGCCTCGATCATGCCCGGACCAAGATCACGAACTGGGTCGACGATTACAACCAGCGACGTCCGCACTCGGCGCTGGGCTATCTCACGCCGACCGCCTATGGCGCCAATCTCTCCGCAACATGCGACCGGCTGCGCAACCCGGACCAGCTCCGCCGGTCGCATGTTGCTCCACCCGCGCCCCACGGCGTAAAACCAGCCCAGGCTCTAAGAGCCGTTGGATGAAACTTCAGTGGCAGGTCAGTCTGTGTCGCAGGACCCTCGGGATATTCGGCCAATCCATTTCGAGTTCAAGGGCAATTGGAAACCCGCGATAATCCGGGCCTTCGCATTGAATATTGCCGAAAGCTAATTTCGCAGAAAATCGAGGCGAGCATTTTGACGCTAGAAAAATCAATTCGCCGCTCTGAAAAATCGGAGCGCGCAATATCGGTAGCCTATGCGGCATTGACGCGCCTCGATGCATGCGAACCCAATTCGATTGTCGAATTGCGCGCATTGGAGGCCAATTGCGCCGCGAGTTATTTCCGCGCTTGGCAGATTTCGGACATGTCGTCGCCGGCGAGGAGCACATCGGCGGTCGAGCAACCACCATCGACGCACTCGATTTAAAACGATCCGGAAGCGATTTGATCCTCGGACAAAAGCTTAATCTTCTAGAGTTGTTGCCGACCAGCCTCGCTGACTTATCGACGGCGATCAGCCGGGGCTACTTCGCGGATATTGCCGATGCACCTGCTGATGAGATCGCGAAGGCTCGCGATGATGTTAGGAATGGTGTTCTAATCGGCTTCTACCTCTACGAAGCCAATCGATGGATCTATGGCGACGGAGCATTCGGGTTACGCCTGATAGCCTGGATCGCCCGCAAAGCGCCTGACGTTCCATGATCGACGGAATGACGCTCTTGATGTTCCGGCTTCGGCAGGTCCCTGACGCGATCCTGCCGTCAGACGAGATCGCTGAAATGGCGAAGCAAGGCTCGCGAGTCTGGATCGATTCAAGAAGGCTAGAATGGCTACTGGCGCAACGATCCGCGGCTTCTCAAAAATCCTCGATCCCAAACGAATAAGAACAGCTTTCGCCGATGAAATTGCGTTGAAACGCTGGCAGCATGAATTGAATGCGATTATCGTTCAGGCGACGGCAAAACCTCCGATCGGTTCCAATGATGAAAGCTAAGAGGTCGGCAAAGGTCATCAAGCTGCAGCCGCCTCTGCAATACGCCGAGCCGACGCCAGCCGACATGGAATTGGAGGAAGACGATATTGCCTGGGCGACCCGCTCCGGCATGTGGCAGAGCCGAGTGGCCAAGGCGTCGGCGCGACGGACCAAGCGAGCCAAGCCGCAGCCGGCATTAATTCTGGCGGGACACGGCGTCTCGCTGCGCGTCGAAAATGGCGCGCTGACCATCCAAAATGGATTTACGCACTACCCGCAGAAGCGCGAGATCATCCGATATTTCCGCGGCGACGTCGCACTGCCGGAGCGCATTATCCTATTGGACGGCAGCGGCAGCATTTCCTTTGATGTTTTATCGTGGCTCGCCGAACAAAAGGTCAGCCTTATTCGAATTGACTGGAAAGGCGACATTGTCTGCGTCGCCGGCGCATCGGGATATTCGGCCAATCCTTTTCGGGTGCGCTGGCAATTGGAAACCCGCGAAAATCCTGAGCAGAGAAATGAATTTTGCCGCTCGATAATTACGCGGAAAATCGAGGCGACAATTATCACGCTCGAAAAATCAATTCCTCGCTCCGACAAATGGGAGCGGGCGATGAGATCGGCCTATGCCGCATTGTCCCGCCTCGAAGAAAATCCGCCCGAAAACATTTCCGAATTGCGCGCCTTGGAGGCCAATTGCGCCGCCTCTTATTTTCGTAGCTGGGTCGGCATGCCAATTAAATGGCGCGGCATAAGCCGCAGGCCAATTCCCGACAATTGGCATTCCATAGGAGTGCGCTCGTCGCCTTATCATTTGGCCGGCAACCGCAATGCAGCTCACCCGGTAAATGCAATATTGAATTATGCCTATGCCGCGCTCGAAAGCGAAATTCGGATTAAAGCCATTTCCGATGGCTATGACCCGACCATCGGAATTATGCACGAAGGCAACGACGGATCGTCGAAATTCATTTTCGATTTAATGGAGCCCGAACGGCCGAAGGTCGATCGCGCCGTGCTGGATTTCGTCAAGGGCCACGTCTTCGATCCAGCCGATTTTGTCATTCGTACCGACGGTGTTTGCCGGCTCAATCCGGAAATGGCGCGACGCTTAGGGGTCTGGTCGCGCAGGCTTAGGGGGAGTGTGATCGGCGTCACAGACAAGACGTCAAATATGTTCTGGATAAAAAAATGAAGCAGGACAAATACAGGGAAGCTGTTCATGGACCCAACTACAACCGCTATCGTAGCCGCTTTGCGCGCAGGCGTTCCGATGCACGAGCAGCGTCGGTCCCCCTAGGTTTATGCGGTCGAGGAGCACTTGTCGCTCGAGGCACCGTGATTTTTCACGATGGAGCAGGTCTGCCTTGACGTTGGCGTGCTGGGTTTCACAGATTGCGCAACTCGATAAGCTCAAGATAGTACCGAATTTATAAGTCCGGACTGCTGCGGGTTCTATGGAAAATATGCGCTGCCTCGCCATTGGGGTCTCTGACGCGCCTCCGCTGGAATACCTCCAAGGCGCTGAGAACGGTGCCAAGGTGTTCGGCGCCTGGGCGGCAAGCCTTGGCATTCCGACGGAGATCCTCACAGACGAAGAGAAGGCGGTCAGCTTCGACGCTGTCAAGGCCGCCTTCGAGCGACTCTTCTCAGGTGCGCCAAAGATCTCAAGACTGCTAATTTACTTCGCTGGGCATGGCCTGTCCCGCGCTGCCGCCGAGGATCTCTGGCTCTTGTCGCAATGGTTCACCACACAGAGGGCGGTCGCAGTTCAAGGGCTGAGCCGCCGGCTCGAGCGGTATGGCATCGAGCAGCTGACGATCGTCTCTGACGCGTGCCGCTCGCCCGCCGCAGGCGAGGACAGCGCGGATCTCGTCTCCGATCCCGTGTTGGACAGAGGCCCGTTCGACGCATCACCGCCTCTCATCGACATGCTGCGCGCCTCGTCTCCCTTTCATGCCGCCTACATGGTTAGGGGCAGCAAGCCCGAGGAGGACCGCTGCATTTTCAGCGGCCTGCTGAACGAAGCCTTGTCCGGAGCGCACGAGTCCGCCTTCGAGGAGCCCGATCGGCTCCATATCAGCAACTTCAGCCTGGACAAATTCCTGAAGCGGGAAGTCCCACTTTGCGCAGCTCAGTATCAAGTCGCGCTACAGCCGCACATTACAACAGGCCTGCAGCCGCCGAACAACATTTACCTCGCAAACCGCCCCGCAACGCCCCCCGCTCTTTTGCCTTGGCCCGCGGCGGGCTCCGTCGGTGCCATGAGCGCCGCCGAGAGCGGCTCCGCAATCCGGCGAGGCTGGTCGACCAAATCCGAGGAATCGCTGGCACGACCGACGCGCCGAAGCAGAGGCGGCGTGCCCTCGCCTCACTCTCACGGGCTCGCTCCCCCGCCGCCCTTTCGCGAAGGACCCATGGCGCTCTCGAAGCCGGTTTTCGAGCGCGATGCTGAGAACCTTGCGCTAAAACGCCAACAGCAGAAAAACGAGGTCCGGCGCTATCTAGAAAGCTACACCGACGAAGGCCTCCGTCCGACGCATTTCGAAACCGGGTCCGGCTTCAACATCGCGGGCTCGGATGCGGCGCAAGCGGTCATGGGCCGCTTTGCGGTGGCGATGCCCGACCAAGTCCCCTCCTGGTGGCGCGTCGAGTTCGATTAGATCGAGCCGTCTGGACGCGCCGGCACCGCTGCTGATTGAGTTCGAGAACGGCAACTGGGGCGGCGCGGCGGCACTGCCGTACCACATTGTGACCTTCACGATCCAAGAAGAGCTGGTCGTGAGCGTCATCTACCGGCCAATAGCCGCCTCTCCAAACGAGTCTCGAGAAACGGAAGTCGCAGTTGCGCAACTGCGCGCGGGCGTCCTGTCCTCGGAGGCGGGTTATGATCTCGCGGCTCGGCTGCGTGATGAGAAAGCGCAGGATCCCGTGCGCGGCGTTATCGCCGCCTATATCTATGATTCGCTCGGCGACGTTGAGAGCGTGCGCCGAATCGCCTTCTACCTGGCGATGGCCGGCGTTGCGGTGCCTTATGACGTCGCCCTTCTCGGGCGGATCGCGGCCAGCAAGGCCCGTGCGGGGCTCATAGAGGTCGACATTCCCGAGACCCATGAGAGGACGTCGCGATCGCCGGAGGAGGAACGCCGAAGATGGACGTTCGCGGCCACTCCGCGATTGCGCGCGCCCGTCGCAGGCGTCTTTCCTTGGCTACGGCAAGGTTGGTTTCTGCTGGAAGACGAAGACCCCTCGGCCCTGGTTCTCGAAGGTGTTGCGGAGCTGCGAGCCGAGCTTCTGTCGAGCCCCTTCACCACTTTGACTGCCCTAGGCGGTCGGCGGCTCAAGGCGATAATTGAGGAGGCCTAGATGCGGCTGGTTCTCGTCCATGGCATCAATCAGGAAGGCAAGAGCGAGGACTTAATCAAGAAGGAGTGGTTGGACGCTCTCGACGAGGGACTTGGCAAGCCCGGAGCGACACGGGCGCTCGACGTCCGGGCGCCGTTTTACGGGGACACGCTGGCGCAATCCTCAGGACCCCGGTTCGCGGGCGTCGTGGCGCAAGGGACGAGCGCCGATAGCGACAAAACGACCTTTATTGCGGCCGCCCTCTCCGAACAGGCTCAGGCGGCCGGCGCCGGGTCCAGGGCGATCGCGGCGGAGGAGCGCGCCCTGGCGCAGGAATCTGGCACCGCCGTAGTCACACAAGGGTTCCCCATGGACCGGCGGCTCAACGCGATTTTACGTGTTATTGAACGGCTGTCGCCGCTGCACGGCGAAGTCTGCATGAGCCTGTTGAACCAGGCTTACGCCTATCTAAAGCGGCCGGGCGTCGACAATGTCGTGGACGCAATCATGCGCCCAGTCCTCGACGCCGCACCAGCCGTCGTGGTGGCGCATTCGCTTGGCACAGTAGTCACCTTCAAGTTGCTGCGTCAATTCGCGCTTGAAGGACGCCCTGTCCGGGTTCCACTCTATGTAACGTTGGGCTCACCCTTGCCGCTGCTGGCTGTGCAGGCCGCTCTCGGACCAGCTTTTGCAATCCCTTCCGGCGTCGACCGCTGGGTGAACGCCGTGGATCCAGACGATCTCATCGCGCTTGGGCGCGGTCTCGACGCAACCAATTTCACCGCGGGGATCCAAAACTTGCTCGACATCCACAATATCAAGGACGATCCACATTCCCTCAAGGGTTACATCGGCGACGGGCGCGTCGGTGACGCAATCCTCGCAGCGTGCAACACCTGAGCAACCAGATCACCAAAGCTGAGTCAAAAGGGACGCACCAGTGCCGGAGCAGGACGCCAAACTTCGTGAATATGGCCGACAAGAGAACGATCATGTTTTGGCTAACATCTTCAATCCGCGGGCCGCATCGTTTGATGATTTGGAGTACGTTCAGGAGACGGCTGTCGACGCCTGCCGGCAAGCCGCGAGCGCATTTGGAGACACCGATCCATTACACGTCGAGGCGTTAATAAATGCGGCACTCTTCTACTGGCGACGGCGGTACGACCCGGAGGCGGCAAAACCGTACGTTGCTGAGGCGCGAACGCTCCTAAACGAGGTCTCGCAGCCGAACGCGCGCGGACTGGCGACGTTGCTTACGGCCGTTGCAGTATTGGTCGGCATTCTTGAAGAGGATCGCGCAGAGACGTTTTCCGTGAGCGCGTTGGTTGGGGGCGTCGCGCCAAACGCCTTCCGGGACGCAACCGATACTCATGCGACGCTCACCGCTGTTGAAATCTATCGACGCATGGTCAAGGTCGCCCGCGAGACCAAGAAGGGGGTCATACGCTATCTGGTGAGCGAAATCGGACGTCCCCTTGCCATTGAGATTGCGCGTGACGATCGATCGGGCGCCGCCGCACTACTCAAAGACGTTCTTTTGCCGCTCAACAGGGAAGTCTGGGACGACGACGCACTACAGATAAAGATTGTGGAACGTGAGGCGCGCTGGCTTGGTTGGCCCGAGCCCGATGCCCAGCGGAAACGCGTGCTCGATCGGTTGGTGTTTGATCTAAAGGTAATTATTGCGGATATTAACACGATCTCCAAACACGGCGAGTTTAATGTTATCAAATCGCGTGTAGGATGGGGGTTATTCGGCAAGTCTAAACGTGAGCAAGCTACGCCCGGTGTCGGGCCGGTGCTCCTTCAGCGCACCCGCGAGATCGTCACAAAGCTCGCGGCAGTACCTATTCCGCAGCTCGAGAGCTCGATCGAAGGCGCGATATCGACTCTCGAAACTTCGATCAACGAACTCGGCTTCCCGGGCATCGACACATGGATCATTAAAAGCGGCGTCGAGCCCAAAAAAGCGGGCAACGAGGCGTTGCTGCCAGCTTTCAGGGCGCTCGCGTGTCTTCACGCCTCCCGCGCCAGTCGCGACATCCAAATTTGCCAAGATCGAGCAATTCAATATTTGAATGCGTTTCTCAACGTCTATTACAGCAGCGATGAGATTATAACAGAGGAAAGCAAAGATATCGCGCGCGTGCAGTTGGCGGAGCTGTTCGGTAACCGGATCGGAGGGGAGCGAGAAGACAACGCGAACGAAATCCTGGTGCATACAGACAGTCTGGAACTGAGTGAGAGTAAGGAACCATACTACTGGGCGATCGGAAAGCTATACCGTGGCGTAGCTCGCTTGACGCGTCAGGAACTAAAACTGCATTCTGGAGCAGTTGCGAATACATTCTGGGAACAAATGGACTCCCAAGTTGCGCAGCGTGATTTCTATAGTGCCCTCGGTGTCTTCAAGGACGACCGCTATGTATGGGATCGCAGATTGACAGAGGTACACCTTGCGAGATGCCTGACCGCGCACATTCCCGCGGATACCAAAATCGCTCACAAGCTTACCATGGTCGACATGCTGATGGTCGCTGAAGACACGTTCACGCCAGCGGCGTATCCAGAGCAATGGCTCGCAATCCAGTTGTGCCGCGCTCGGCTCGCTGAGGCATTGAAAAACGATCGGGTTGAAGGGCTTCGCGAGTATCCCATCGACATTCTGCGTAGCGCGCAACGTTATTTGACGGATGTAAGTCACCCGGCGCTGTGGGGCAGAATCGAATTAGAAATCGCGCGTCTGTGTGCTGCCTCCGCCAAGGAGGAGGTCCGACGTCGCGCGCCGCGGCATTTTGAAAACTGCGCCGAGGCTTCTCCAGACTTGGCGCAGGAACGCCTCGAAGCGCTGATCGAACTGGCGAATGTCCATGTTGCCTGCCGGGATTATGAGAGGGCGCTCGAGCCGCTCGAGCGGGCCATCGACGTTGGCGAGCATAGGTTCGCCAACAGCGACAGCATGAATGCTCGACATGTTGCGATCTCGATGATGGAGGGGTTATCTCGGACATTGTCTTATTGCAATTTCAGAGCAGGCCGCCTCACCGAGGCGGTTATTGCGCTGGATTCCGGCAAATGCCGACTGCTGAGGGACTGCCTTCAGATATGGCGCATGGATTTGAGCGCGTGCGACGAGACGACCCGCGTAAACGCCCAACGGCTCCGGTCGGAAATTAGAGAACTAAAGTCGAGGGCCTATGGCGGAATGGCCTACCTCGAAGACACGAATCGGTTGATTACCGCACGACGAGAATTCAAAGCGCTTGTCGCTTGCGGGGCTCCTTCGAACAAGGACGCCTCGACGTTGAGCACACTGTCCGAGATTGCCAGCGACGCGGCTATCGTCATGCCACTCGCCTTTGACCATGGGGGGGTGGCTTATATTGTCTTGCCGGGGGTTAACACGATGCAGCCGGCTTGTGTTGTGGAACTCCAGAATTTCAGTACGAATACGGTTGCCGAGACTTTGTTCAACAAATCGGATGGCTGGTTTGCCGCATATAGCGAGCGCACAAAAGACCAAGACACGGACCAGAAGTTCAAGGACATCCTGGAGCGCGTTGCCTCGTTCCTTTGGGATACGGTCTTTGCTTCGGTATGCACGCGTCTGGCCGAGTTCAACGTAAAGGAGATCATTCTATCACCGAGTGGGGGGATGCAATTTTTGCCGGTTCACTCCGCAGGTTTGACGAGAACAGATGGATGTGGCGCGACCCGCCTAATCGACAACTTTCGGGTACGTATAGTCCCATCAGCAGGTATCTTGCCTTACCTCAGGCCGGACATTGATTCAAACGGACCGCCGATGGCAAATCTGCTGGTTGCCGGCGTAAGCGAATACGCCGACCTACCGAGCCTCCCAGGGGTAGTTACGGAAGTCAAAGCTGTCGCGCGGGATCTGAAGACCGACCCCTTACTGGAAGACCAAGTTACCGTCGACGCGTTGTCGCAGCGTGTTGCTCACGCGGCAATAGTGCATCTGGCTTGCCATGGCAGTAATTGGGCGGAGTCACCCAATTTTCGGATGTCCTGGGAACCCGAACCGGTCTTGCGCCTATCCAATTCTGGCGTTTCATTCCAGGATATCTTGAGTGGGTGGCATCTCGAGCACACTAGGCTGGTGACTCTTTCGGCTTGTGATACCGGTGTGGTCGATTTCTCCAGAGCGTGGGACGAATTCGAGGGCATTACACACGTGCTGCTACAAGCGGGGGCGCGAGCCGTGGTCAGCAGCCTCTGGTCTGTCGATGACGAAAGTACTGCCCTACTTATGGTTCGCTTTTATCAAAATCAACTTGATCGCAACATGTCTCCCGCCGAATCGCTCGCCGAAGCACAACGCTGGCTGCGTGATAGCACCCACGCAACCCTCATGAAAAATCATGGTGACATCTACTCTGCGGCCGCTTCAGATTTGTCCCCGGATGAGCGGCCGTTTGCGCACCTTTTCTACTGGGCGCCGTTCTATGTAGTAGGGTAGTAAAAGCACCGAACATCTCGTGAAGCTCGAGATGCCCACGGGCGAGATGCGTTGTGTCCGTCGCACGCCCTCGGGGCAATCGAGAGCGTTTCCTCTAACTCCCGTCAACAAGCCGACGCTACCAGACATTGATACAGATTTTCGGAAATCGCCCTCAGCTGGCACACGCTGGTAGAGTCCCTCGTACGTGCGGTCGCTGGCCTTTTCTCGACCGATCGTCGCTTCGCTCGAAGAACTACCGTCCGTAGAACAACGTGTGAACGCATTATCTCGGACCTCAAGCGGGAGTTCCGCAATGTCCGTCCCATGCCGGGGCACAGCGGACATCAAAAATGCACCTTGGGTGCCCGGAATGCGGCTCACCGGCGCGATCGCTATATCCCCGTCGGGACAGATGAGGAACCTGCTCACGAGAACGGAAGGCGCACAGACACGCGATCGATAGCTGGGTTTGATCCGGCTGGAAGCGCAACGCAGGCCAGCGCTCTTAGGCAGTGATCGGATTCTGCTTAGATATGAGCCTAGCGAAGCAGCTTATCCGGCCATTCACTACAGTTTGCGCTCTCTCCGTAGAAACGACTGGCTTTCCGTTCGAAAGGAAGCATTGGTGTCGTCGTCAGGCGCGGCGCAAATGCGCGAATGACCCAACCGCCCCTTCGGTTTCGACCGATCCGGGGCTCGTCCTAGTGAGGGGCCGGATCGTCCGGACCTCCAGGATGAGAGAAGGCTTGGTCATGAGTGTCAAACTTACTGACGCGCAACTTGTGATGCTGAGCGCCGCGGCACAACGCGAGGACCGTTGCTTGTCGGCGCCGGCAATGATCAGGGGGGCGGCTCTCAGCAAAGTTAGCGCCAAACTCGCGAAGCTTGGTTTGGCCCGCGAGATCGGAGCGAAACCTGGAGTGCCGATCTGGCGCCGCGATAACGCTGGACAAGGTTACGCGCTCAAATTGACGGCGGCCGGTTTGAAAGCCCTCGCCGTCGACAAGGAATCGCCAGACGCGATCGAGCCCGGAGAGGCGCCTCAGCCGGAGGCCAAGAATCGCGCCAGTCTGGACGAAGGCGGCCACCCGTCTCGGGTCGCCGCCCCGCGAGACGGCAGCAAGCTGGCGCTGGTGATCGAACTTCTGCGGCGCGCCGACGGCACGACCATCGTCGATTTGACTCAGGCGACGGGATGGCTGCCGCACACGACGCGGGCGGCGCTCACCGGGCTGCGCAAACGAGGGTATGCCGTGATCCGCGAACGGATCAGCGCTGGAGATTCAGTCTACCGGATCTCGGACGTCGCCGGGTGCGGAGAGTGCCCGGTCATCCCAGGTGAAGCGGCTGCCGATCGCAGCGGCGAGCCTACGCCAAAGGTGGGCCAAGCGGCGTAATCGACATGGCCCGCGCGCGGCGGGCGGCGAAACGTCTTACAGCGGCGAGGTCAGGTCCTTCGCCTGCGCTCGACGCCACGGTTCTGTCGATCCTGGCGGATCTGGAGGGGCATGATCTCAATGGGCTGCGCCGCCAATGGCGCGCCCATTTGGGCGGCGAACCGCCTGCTCATCTCCAGCACTGGCTGTTGATGAGAGTGCTGGCCTATCGCCTGCAGGCCGATGCGTTCGGCGGTCTGGACAAATCGGTCCGGCGGATCCTTTGCTCCGGAAAGGACGATGATCCTACCGCTCGCTTCGACCGCCGCACGCCTCAGACGCGAGACGGCGTTAGCCTGAAGGCTGGTGCGCTGCTGGTGCGAGAGTGGAATGGAAGGCTCGAGCGGGTCATGATCCTCGAGGAAGGCTTCGCCTGGAATGGCCAGACCTTCGGCAGCCTGTCGCAGATCGCCAAAGCGATGACCGGGACCACTTGGAACGGGCATCGCTTCTTCGGACTTCGTCAGGGAAAGACTGGCCCAGCAGATGTGGGCGTGGGTCTCCGAAAGAGCAGAAATAGGACCGCCGTCTGTACAGCGAATGGCGCGTCGCGTGGAGCGCCGCCATGAAGGATCAGACGGCCAGACGCAGCTCGCGTAGCGCCATCTATACGCGCGTCTCGACAGAGCAGGGACTTGAGCAGGATTTCAATTCCCTCGACGCTCAGCGGGAGGCGTGCGAGGCCTACATTAAGAGCCAAGCGCACGAGGGCTGGCGACTGGTTCGGGATCGCTACGACGATGGCGGCTTCTCCGGCGGGTCGATGGATCGGCCGGCGCTGCAGAAGCTTCTGGCCGATGTGCAGGCGAGACGGATCGACGTCATCGTCGTCTACAAGGTCGATCGGCTGACCCGCTCGCTCGCCGATTTCGCCAAGCTGGTCGAGACGTTCGATACCCATGGCGTCTCTTTCGTCTCGGTGACCCAGTCCTTCAACACCACGACGAGCATGGGACGGTTGACCCTCAATGTGCTCTTGTCCTTCGCCCAGTTCGAGCGGGAGGTTACAGGCGAGCGGATCCGGGACAAGATCGCCGCTTCGAAGAAGAAGGGGATGTGGATGGGCGGCGTAGTCCCGTTGGGCTACCGGGTCGAGGACCGCGCGTTGCATATCGTCGAGGATCATGCAGCAATCGTGCGATCCTTGTTTCGCGGCTATCTCGAGGCGAGAAGCGTGGTACGCCTCAAACAGCAACTCGACGCTGAGAGCTTCCGGATTCCGGTCCGCATCGATGGTGCCGGCCGCTCGACCGGCGGCGGACTGTTCAGTCGGGGACATGTCTATAAGCTCTTATCGAACCCGATCTATATCGGCCGGATCGCCCACAAGGGCCAGGTGCACGAAGGCCAACACCCGCCGGTCGTGACGCTAGACCTATGGGACGAGGTCCAGCAAAGACTGGGAGATCATCTGGGCGTTACGAGGACCAAGAGAACGCGCCAATCGTCCGATGCGCTGCTCGCAGGCAAGCTCTATGACGACGGCGGCAACCGGATGAGCCCGACCTGGGCGAGGAAGGGATCCAAACGTTGGTGCTACTATGTATCGCAGGCGGCTCTGCAAGGTGACAAGAGCAAAGCGGGATCGATTGTTCGCATTTCAGCCGCCGATGTCGAAGACTCTCGTGGCGAAGACCCTCGGCAAGTCGTCCCCGGACGGCAAGCTGTCCCTCGACCGCACTGCCTCGCAAACTGACATTCGCGACCTGATTGATCGTGTCGTTATCAGCCACGCAACGATCCGAATCCACCTGTCAGAGGTTGCGGATGGAAGCGACGGCGCGAGGATCCTGACGTTTCCCTGGACGCGGCCTTCACCCTATCGGACGCGCGAGATCATCCAGAAAGCAAACGATGCGAAGGCCCATGGCCGCCCGATGCCCGCCAACGCGCGCGCGATTTTGATCGAGGCTCTTGGCGATGCCCATCGCTGGCTCGGTGAACTTCTGTGCGATTCCCGCCTGACGTTGGAGTCGCTCGCTTCGCGAGAGGACAAGAGCGAGCGTTCGATCCGGATGACCCTGTCGCTCGCCTTCCTCGCGCCGGAGATCGTCAAGGCGGCAGTCGAAGGACGCCTGCCGCGCGGCTCTGGCCTCAAGCGTCTCGTCGACCTGCCGATGGCCTGGCCGCATCAGTGGCGCACGCTGGAACTCCAGACGCCGGCGCAGGCGTAAGGAACGATCCGTTCTTGCCCGTTTTTTCCAGGCGCCGCCGAAGGCGTGGGGAACGGATCCGCCCTGCTCATTTGTGTTCCGCTGGGCGAGATCCATCCATCCCAACTGGATCAAGTGTCGAGGTTCGCGCCTCCCAAACGGCCATTCGAAATCGGGCGCGCGGTGGACACTTGGCAAACAGCAACCTTGGAAACGGAAATGTGCGGCCAGAGACTTTAGGCGATACGCGTCGAGAAAGGTCGCCTGAACGTGCCAAACCGACCGCAGAGACCGGTTCTCCACGCACAGGTTACGGAAATGTCGCGCTATTTCTGACCCTGGGAAGTCACGTCGGTTTGCGCGGACTACCTGGTGGTGGACGCAGTCTTGCCAAACCGGTCTCCGACGGTCGAATTCCCTGCTAACAGGGAAAAGAACAGGGAAGTTTTCAATTTTCGGCCGATCTCTCGAAAATCGCCCTTAGATTTGCTTATCATTTCAGTTGGTTGCGAGCAAATTCCCTAAGAATTGGAGCAGGGAATTAATTCTTAAGAACAGGGAATGAAGTTGGCACATGAGGGAAAAGTTTTTGCGCGAACCGGCAACGATTGGCCGCCGTCGTTTTGCCTTCGTCGAGCTGCTTTCACCGTCAACTCACACGCTGAGCCATTTTGAGGCGCCGTTAGGGAAGGCTCGATAATCTCTTTTTGAAGATTTCGAATCCACCATGGCAGCTTGCCCCTCACGAGCGTGGGGCGCAAAGACGAACGGAATGCCTTTGCAGGAGCTGGAGCCTTTTGTGGAAGCGAGCAGTCCAACGAGCGGTGAGTTCCTTGAGGAGTTTTTCCCTGGGCGCGACATCGCTGCGGACTTAAAGCGCGTCCAGACCTTTCTCGAAAGTCTCGAAAGTTTCGTCAATCGGATATTAGCCGTCGTGGAGCCGGTGGCTATAGAGGTCTGCGAGGCGGTCGCCCGGCTCGATAAGACCGTCGTTCAGTCGATGGTTATACAGATCTTCGAAGTGGTCGAACGCTTTGCTACGACCATCTTTGAGCCGGTGCTTGTACCGGTCTGCGAAATGCACGAACAGCTCGAGAAGCTTCCGCCCGCGCCATATTACGAGCCAGTGTTAATCGAGCTGGGCCAACACCCGCTTATGGCGCGAGGGTTGGCTCATGGGATCATCCGCGCGGGCAAAGACGAGGCTAACAATGCCCGAATGCAGCGGATCGTTGTCGACGGTCTCCGCTACTTGGCGAAGCCCGGGCGGACGCCGCGCTCGATTTCGCGCAAGGCGGCGATCCTGCTTGAGGAATGGAACACAACATCATCCAATCTGAGCGATGTTTTTTACGGCGTCGACTTCAGCGTATTCGAGTTTGTCGCGACGCTCGAGGGCGCGGTTCGAGGCGATTTCGCTGCTTTTCAGCGCGCAAGAGAAATCGCGGCGGCTTTGGCGCCAGGATTGTCTGCTCGCCGAGGTCCAAAAGCAAGCGCGGCGAGCCTCGCGCACGAATTGTTGCTTACGTATCTCGGCAACAAGGCCTACACCTATGACCCCGTGGTTGGAGATTACACGGACGCGCTGACCGATTCGACGCGATCGGCGTTTGGTGAGCCGGATTTCGATCCGAGCCCGGCTCGCCGGCGGCAAAAGAAGCGCCGGCTAAGGTCGAGGTGAAGGGTCGCGCCGGCGCGACTGACTGCTTCAGAACTTCGAAACAACCTCAATTAGTCCCTTGGCGCTCGAACGGGGGAATCGCCAACAATCCGCGATCACAAGCTGATTCGCGGAGAACGGCCATGGGTGCTGCTGGTATTTCTTCTTCCTCGAAGGTTCGCCTGGAATTGGCGGACTTGCCTCGAATGGAATGGGCGCCAATTGCGAACATTCGTCCCAATCCCAAAAATCCGAGGACTCATTCGAAAAAACAAATCCGCCAGATTGCCGCCAGCATCCGTAAGTTTGGTTTTTTGAATCCGCTGATCGTCGACGACGAGAACATGATTCTTGCGGGTCATGGGCGATTGGAGGGGGCGCGCCTAGAGGGCATGGCCCATGTGCCGATTGTCCGATCTGGGCATCTCAGCGAGGCCCAGAAGCGGGCCTATGTGATCGCCGACAACAAGATCGCAGAACAGGCCGGCTGGGACCGAGAGCTCCTCTCGATCGAGCTTGGCGAGTTGATTGAGCTGTTGCCGGTCGAGGGGCTCGACGTTTCGATCACCGGATTCGAGACGGGTGAGATTGATTTGCTGCTTGCTGACATGGCGTCCTCGCGACCGGATCCTGAAGACGCCATTCCCGCATTTCCTCACACAGCGGTCACCCAACGCGGCGACTTGTGGCTCCTGGGAAGGCACCGGTTGCTTTGCGGCAATTCGCGCGAGCCGCAGGATTTCGTCCGAGCGATGGGCGGGGCGCAGGCAGCAGCCGTCATTACCGATCCGCCCTATAATTTGCGCGTGCGCGCGATCGGGGGCCGGGGTCGCGTTCAACATCCCGAATTCGCCTTCGCCTCGGGAGAGATGTCGCAGGCACAGTTTCGAATGTTCCTGTCGCAGACGCTTGGCAACGGAGTGCGCGTCTCTGCTCAAGGCGCGGTTCATTTCATCTGTATCGATTGGCGCCACGTCGGCGAATTGATTGAGGTCGGCCGTGAACTTTACGGCGAGATGTTGAATATCGTCGTCTGGGTCAAGTCGAACGCTGGTCAGGGCTCATTCTACCGGAGCCAGCATGAATTCATTGGCGTCTTCCGGGTCGGCGAAGAACCGCACCGGAACAACGTCGAACTGGGCCGCTTCGGACGCAACAGGTCGAACGTCTGGACCTACGCCGGCGTCAACACGTTCGGGAAGGGCCGCATGGAAGCGCTCGCCGCTCACCCGACGGTCAAGCCGGTCGCCCTCGTGGCCGATGCGTTGCTCGACTGCACCGCGCGCGGTGAGGTGGTGCTCGATCAATTCGTGGGTTCGGGAACGACCATTCTGGCAGCGGAGAAAGCCGGGCGCGTCGCGATCGGCATCGAATACGAAGCACGATACGTCGACGTCGCGATCCTCAGATGGCAGCGGATGACGAAGCTGGAAGCGATCCTTGCTGGCGATGAGCGAAGTTTCGAAGACGTCGGCGCCGCACGCGCCGGAGAGCTAGCAAAGCCCAGTCCCGGTCATTGGAAGGCCACGGGCGACAAATCGCTGCTCAACAGCGGAACGGACGATCGAAGGACCATCGTCTTCGACGTCAACAAGGCGAAAGGCGATCAGGCCGCCCCGGACCAGGAGGGCCCCTATGAATGATCGAAAGGGCCTCGACGCCGCTGACTACGTCGTCGGGTACGGCCGGCCGCCGAAAGCGACGCAATTTGTGGCCGGCAAAAGCCGTAATCCAAAGGGTCGCCCGAAAGGGAGCCGAACGGTCGGCGCGATCCTGCAAGACATTCTCGGGCAAAAAATTGCCGTGACCGAGAACGGAAAGACGCGCCGCATTCCCACTCTTGAGGTCATGTTTCGTCGGCTCGTCAACGACGCCCTGCGGCGCGATGCGGCAGCCCTAAAACTCCTGCTCCCGCTCATCGATCGTTATGTGGCGTCGCCTGAGACCGAACTGCGGCTGGGCGAGCTCTTGGCTGAAGATCAGGCGATCCTGTCGCAATACTTGTCCAGCCCGGCGGGTCCCGTCTCCGACTGGGCCAAGGAGTTCGGGATCGCGGGATTTGGCGATGGTATCTGAAGAACGCAAATTTCAGGCCCTTTTGCGCGCCGACTTCAGAACCTTCGTGCATAAGGCGTTCACGACCCTTTGCCCAGGCCAAGACTACGTCAGAACATGGCACGTCGAGGCGATCGCTTGGCAGCTCGAACGTGTTCGCCGAGGCGAGATACGGCGCCTGATCATCAACATGCCGCCGCGGTCTCTGAAATCGATCATGGCTTCGGCCGCTTTTCCAGCCTTCGCCCTTGGACATGATCCATCGCGCCGCATCATTTGCGTCAGTTATTCGGGCGATCTGTCCCGAAAGCATAGCAATGACTTTCGCGCCCTGCTCGAATCGCCTTGGTATCGACGAACGTTCCCCAATGCCCGCATCGGGCCTTACAAGAACTCGGAAACCGAGATCGAACTCACCGCGCGCGGTTTCCGCCTTGCGACCTCGGTCGGCGGCACGCTAACCGGGCGCGGGGGCGACATCATCGTTATCGACGATCCGTTGAAACCTGATGACGCCTTGTCGGAAACGAAGCGCTCGGCGGCCAATCAATGGTTCGCGAACACGTTGCTGTCGCGCCTCGACGACAAGCGCACCGGTGCGATCGTGGTCGTCATGCAACGCGTTCATATGGACGATTTGACCGGCTTTTTGCTGAGCCAATCCGATGAATGGGAGCTCCTGAGTCTTCGGGCGATCGCGGAATTCGAGGAGATCGTCGCGCTGGGAAATGGACGCTCGCATCGTCGGCGATTTGGCGAGGCGCTGTCTCCTGAACGCGAGCCGGTCCCTGTCCTGGAAGCCCTGAAACTTCAGATCGGCAGCGACGCTTTCTCCGCCCAGTATCAGCAGGCGCCCGTTCCACCCGGAGGGGCAATGATTAAGCGCCATTGGATCCGGCGCTACGGCGACGAACTCCCGTCTCATGCCGAGCGGCTTATGACGCTCCAAAGTTGGGACACCGCCAGCAAGGGAGGTCCCGACAACGACTGGTCGGTCTGCACGACCTGGATCCTGACCCGCAGAAAGCGTTGGTATCTCCTCGACGTCTGGCGGCGGCGGGTCGACTATCCCACGCTGAAGGCGGCCGTCCGAAGCCTCGCCAAGCAATGGAGCGCGCGGCGTGTTCTTGTTGAAGACGCAGTCACTGGGACCGCTCTCGTTCAGGAGCTGAGACAAGAGATCTGGGGAATCATTGCCGTAAAACCCGTCGGGGATAAGGCGAGCCGGATGGCGGTCGCCTCGGCGAAAATTGAGGCGGGCCAGGTTTTCTTGCCGGAACGGGCCAATTGGCTGCCTGATCTTGAGGCCGAGCTCTTCGCCTTTCCCGGCGGCCGCCACGACGATCAGTGCAATTCCATCAGTCAAGCGCTCTTCGACGGGGATCGGAATATGCCGATGGAGATCACCGATGAAATCATAAAAATGGCCTCGCGACCGTGGAGGTCGTCCAGCAGCCTCCCCATCTCAGGGCGTTCTCGATACGGCGGATGGTAGCCGCTCTCTATCGGCTACGTGCGTTTTCGGATCTTGATGCGAAAGACCATTCCGATCCGACGCCATTGCTCCCGAAGCCCTTCTGTCGGGTTAACCTCAAAGGAAACGCCGCCGTCGCCGGGAAGATCTGGCCCGAGTAGCCAAAAGCCGAGGCGTCGCCTGGCTTCGCGTCTGATAGGAAGGTCGACGTACACACGTACCTCGCTTTCGAGCGAAGCCCCCCTCCTTGACCTCCATTCAGGACAGCTCACTGCTATCGACGCGGCGAACCGGGCGAAGCCGCTCTGCAAGCGGTCGAGCACATCGAGCCTTGTGAAATGCCACGGCGTCTGGGTGTCGAGTCGCTTTTGGCTGGAACTGCGCCCGCCAGGGCGTCATCTCGCTAGCAAGCCACGCTTCCGCTCTGCGCCTAATTTCTTCGAGTAAATGGGCGCGAAGCGCTGCGACGACCGCCGCCGCGCCATGCGCGTAGCCTCTGCGGTAGGCCCACTCGCGATCGAAATCATCAGGATGATCGGTGACACCGGCCATCTTTACCGCCTCCATCGTCGAGTGCCCGGCAGATAAGCCGAGACGAGCCTACAAACTTTGCGGTCGTTGGTCGAGATGTCGAGCGTTCCGTTCGGGGCTGGACGGCGGGCAACGCCCGGGCTGGTCGATGGCGAATCATTGCAGATCGCTTGCGGACGGCTCTAGGTTCGAATCCCCTCAGCTCCACCAAGTAGTCCGCCCAAACCCACGTGATTTCCTACGCCTCAGGATAGGACGACATTTCCGTAGCTTACCTCGCCAAGGACCGGTCTCAGTAGGCGGTTCGGCGATTTCTAATGGCAATTCCTGGCGCGTCTCGCCGAAAGTCTCTGGCCGCGGATTGGCCCGTCATCCTGGCCGCGATCGCCGAAGCCGCCCCGACCCGAGAAGCGCTCGTGCGCGACGCCAACCAGCGCGGCGAGCGGCCACCGCCATTGAACGTCGCCAGGCTCATCGCGATCGCTCGCGGCGAGTGCCGGCTGCATTGACCCGAACGGCGGCGATCGAAAATCAAAGTCGCGCGAAGCGACTTTGAAGCTCGACGCATGGCGCGCGCCAGGCCCGTTTTCTCGTCTGGCGGGAAACCCTGCTCAAGAGTATCTTCAAGCAACCCGCCGATATGGGGCTGGGATGAGATCGCTCCTTGCCATCCTCATCTTTTTTCGCGCTGGCCGAGCCCGCCAGCGGCGTGCAGGCGATTTCGATTTGGCATTATAACTTTCCTCAGCCCCCTTGCCCGATCGATAGCCCGGAGGCTCAAGCCGCGCCTGCGCCGCCTGCGCCGGATATTCCCTTGCCCGACTTGACCGAGATCATTTGGGGCGAAACCGGCGACGGGCGGCTCGTTGCGATCGGCAAGTTGCGGGTTCTAGGCAGTGGCCGCTAAGTCTTCCAATGAAGGAGGAAGATAATCATGGACGGGAGTTTGGTCGAGCTTGCGCAGCGGTTCGTCCCCGTCGGGGAAACTGGACTCAACCCGCGCCGCCATGAAGCGGCTGCTGATGAACGGAGTCGCGGCCGCAAGCGAACACCCTACGCCGGCCAAACGACCCCCGAAGGCGCTTCGGGGGCTGCAAGTCGAAGAGACGATCCTCAAGCTCCTGCAGTCGTCGCCGGGGATGCGAACGGCGGCGATCGCCAGGCCGGCGGCGACGCAAAGGTCGACGACGGACGAGCGGCTGAAGCGCCTTCAGGCGAAGGGCCTGATCGAGCGCGACGATGCCAGCGCCGGGTGGCGAGCGCCGGCCTGACGGCCGAGGAGATCGCCGATTTGCTCGCGCCCGGCTCGGCGAGTCCATGCGAACGATGGGTCAAACCGCTCACGCGCCGCGAAGCGACATCAAGCGCGCGCTTCGGCGCCAGCATGGTCCATGAGGCAGTTTCCATCGGTTATTCGTCAGTCGTGAACATCTGCCCACCGGCCGGGCAGGCATGTCAAGCGACCGACGCGCCGATCGGCCGGGGCTGCCGCCGTTGCCGCCGCTCAGTGAGGAGCGCCAAGCCGCGAGGCGGAAAACGCTAACGCAAATTGCCGCCGCGGCGATGAAACAAGGGGCGGTATCGCCGCGTTCTTCATCTAGACGCGCCTAAGTCGGTCACGGCCCAAAGGCGCGTCAGGCCCCGCGTCAGGCGCTCGATCCGCGCGGGGTATTATGCACCTGCGAGGGCGACCGTTGGGCCGATCGCGCCCCGCGTGAGAAGAACAGCGGAGATGCAAAATGCGAATACTCGCAAGCGCGATCGCTTCGGTGGCTCTCATGGGAACGGCTTCCCTTGCTTACGCAGGGACCGCCACCGGTCAAATCACTAACATCAACCAGACCAAGCATTTGATCACCCTGGACACCGGCTCGAAGTTTAGGGTCCCGCCTCGCGCGGATCTCTCAATCTTTAAAGTCGGTGAAAAGGTGACGGTTGTCTATCGCGGCGACGACGGCATGAAGATGGTTTCCTCCATCCACTCCCAAGCGGGCCCCGTAGTCCCCATCGGCGGGGGCCTTCACCGCATCTCGCCGTGAGGTTGGCGGAGGCCCCAAACCTAGCAGCGACGTAATCTTGCGGCTGGCCGAGAGGCGCAGGCGCGCTGATCGGGGAATTCCCGTCAACGCGCCGTTGGCGAGAGACGGCCGGCGCCGATCTGGCCGGGCTTAGCTTAAGCGCGCCTCTATCCAGTCGGCGAGCTTTAAGCCGCGGCGATTGTTGTATTGCGGAAAGCCGTCCGTCTATCGGCGATTGTGCGTCAGCTCCTGAGCGGAGGAGAGTACGGAGCCGCTTTCAGTCGGCGAGGCCCAGCACCGTCGACAGCATCTGGTTGCGAGCCGCGGAGCGGCGCGGCGATCGGCCTTAAGCCGGTGAAATGATGGCGTATGACAACCCAAAAATCCTAATAAACGCTACCGAGGCGCTGTCTAGGCCCAGATTGCCGTTCGAGCGCCGAAGACTGTTCACATCGTGGAAACAAGCCCCAGATCAAGCTCAAATAGCTATCCTGGACGCTCTCCGATCAGACGACATGCGAGCTCGAATAATCGCCGCAAGCCTCATGTTGAAAACAAGGGCAGCGCGACAACTTGGTTGGACCTGAGGCATCCATAGCATTGCACTGGGATGCTGGGGCCCTCCTTCCGCTCGCCCTTTCTGTGGCTCAAAGGCCGGCGTCAGCTTTTGTCTCGCAAGGATTTCAATTGGCAGCGGCGTGAAACCGCGCGCATCGCAACACGGTCGCAACAGCAACACGGTCGCAACAATTGTCTGACGCTTGAAATGGAAAATGGGGTGAGCCGCGCCCCCACCATGCGGCGTCCGGGGGCGGAGGGCCGAGCGACCCTGGGCCTAAAAACTGAATTACAATGCGTATTTGTTGTGGATTATTGCAAGAACAATGACCGGCCGTTCCGACCTCCGAGCGATGCCGGCGATCGTCAACAAGGCGCGATGCCGACGCGATCGGAAAATGCGCCGCGAAATCCTCCTGCGTTTTACCTGCGTTAAAAGACCACAAAGATCGCGGGTATCACACAGAAGGAAGAGCCATTTGCCGTCACATTTCCAGTCTCAGATAATCGGTAGCGACGCGCCGGCGCATTGAGGATCGCCCGAGAAGGTTGCGGCGCCGCCCTCGATTGGGTCAAGCATGTCTGTGTCCCTGATTTCTGGACTCATGTTTCTCCTGCTTGCGGCGGGCGCCGTCCGTGCAGAGGACCCGTCTGGGGACAAAGGGTTGGCGACCTACGCCATTGCTATGCATGGCCAGCCTGCGCTGCCCGCCGACTTCTCGCGCCTTCCCTACGCTGATCCGAAGGCGACGAAAGGAGGCCATCTGGCGCTCGCCTACCAAGGGACGTTCGACAGCCTCAATCCTTATAACCTGAGTGCGGGATCCACGGCACAGGGTCTCATCGGCAACGTATTCCAGTCGCTGATGCTGCGCTCCCTCGATGAACCGTTCACACTCTATGGCCTGATCGCCCAATCGATCGAGACCGACGATGCCCATTCCTACGTCATCTTCCGCCTCGACCCGCGGGCGCGGTTTTCGGACGGCGTACCGGTGAGCGCAGCCGACGTGCTGTTCACCTTCGATCTCCTCAAACAGAAGGGTCGGCCGCAGCAACGTGACGCCTTCGGCCGGGTCAAACGGGCGGAAGCGCTCAATCCTATGACGGTTCGCTTCGATCTTAGCGGGCTCGACAGCGAAATGCCGCTGACGCTCGCCATGATGCCGGTGCTGCCGAAGCATGGCACGGATGTCGAGCACTTCGACAATCCAACGCTCAAGCCGCCGGTCGGGACAGGTCCCTACACCATTGCCGACGTGCAGCCAGGCCGGCGCCTGATCCTGCGGCGCAATCCGAACTATTGGGCGCAGGATCTGCCCGTCCAACGTGGCTTGTTCAATTTCGACGAGATCGAGATCGATTATTATCGTGACGCCGATTCGTCGTTCGAGGCGTTCAAGGCGGGACTTTGCGATTTTCGCCAGGAGACCGACGCTGCGCGTTGGATGAGCTCCTACAACTTTCCTGCCGTGCGGGACGGCCGCATCGTCAAGGAAAGCCTGCCCTATGGCTTGCCAAAGGGAATGGAGGGCTTCGCCTTCAACACGCGCCGGTCGATATTTGCTGATATTCGAGTGCGCGAAGCGCTCGGCCTGATGTTCGACTTCGAGTGGATCAACGCCAACTTCTACGGCGGGCTCTATCGTCGATCGAGAAGCTTTTTTGATGATTCTGAGCTCGCCTCCGCCGGCCGCCCAGCGGATGCCGGCGAGCGGGCGCTCTTGGCGGCCTTTCCTGGCGCGGTGCGCGATGACATCCTCGAAGGGCGCTGGGAACCACCCATTACCGACGGTTCGGGGCGCGACCGGACAATGGCGCGGCGCGCGCTGGCGCTCCTTGGCGAAGCCGGCTACTCCATCAAGGACGGCGTTCTCGTCGAGTGGACGAGCAGCCGGCCGTTCGCCTTCGAGATTTTAGTACAGAGCCGCACACAGGAACGGCTTTCGCGGATCTATGCGGACAGCCTCAGGCGCATCGGCATTTACGCTAACGTCCGCCTCGCCGATGAGGTGCAGTACGAGCGCCGCCGCCAAAAATTCGATTTCGACATGCTGATCGCCGCCTGGATCGCCAGTCCATCGCCGGGCCATGAGCAGCGCTTCCTTTGGGGTTCGCAGAGCGCCGATCAAGAGGCGTCTTACAACTTCGCCGGCGCGCGCTCACCTGCGATCGACGCGATGATTGCGGCCATGGTCGCAGCCAAGACTCACGGGCAATTCGTCGATGCCGTGAGAGCTTACGACCGCGTTCTGTTGTCGGGCTTCTATATCGTTCCGCTGTTCTACGCACGCGAGCAATGGGTCGCCTATTCCAACAAGCTCGCCCATCCGAAGTACATACCGTTGTTCGGGGTGACAATTGACAACTGGTGGGAGAAGCAGCCCTAGCGCTTGCTGAATGAGCTTGTTCGCAACTCACCTCCGGCGTCGCTTTATCCGCACGCAGTGACGAAAGGGAAGAACCGCGAGGGAGGGGGGTCAACACGTCACGAGACCAGTGTGTTGATCCTCTTCCACCGCGGCATAGCAGGACTCTGTTGACGACCGAACGTCTGTGACCGGCGGCCGTTGCAGCCCCGCCGGTGGTGACGCCACGGGGTTTGAGTGCCTCTCCGATACCTGTCGCCCGTAATTAAAATTAGCGCCCTGTTTGTGATATCGACCTCCGTAAGGGGTCTATTGGGCCATGAGAGCCGCTGAGGCATTGGAAAAGTGAGAATGGGGCCGCTCGCTCGTGGGCCTCCGGACGGGGGCTTCTCAATCCTTCAGGAGCGGCGTCTCCAAAGCCCTCAAGGTTGCCTCGATCGACATCGTCGGAACGTGTAAGAGACCAGAGAACGGCTGGTTGAGCTCGAGAATGAGAAAGATCGCGGTCGCCACCGCGAGGGCGCCTAAGGCAAGAGCCACGACGCTCGTCAGGTTGAGGCCCGACATTACGCCGAAGCCGCAGAACAACAGAAGCGCCCACCCAACGACGATGACGAGGAGCGGCCAGGAAATGGAGCTCGCCAATTGCTCGGACATCAAGAGCCTGGTCTGCTGGAACGAGGCTGAAATTGAACGGATGGAGGAGAGAAGCGCAGTCTGCTGTGGGGTGCGCGGTGCGAGAGAAGCGACCATGTCATTCCATTTCTCGAACTTGGACAGATAGTCGCCTATCTCGAAATGCTGCTCATACGCTTTCCGGTTGCCTTGCGCCGCGTCAGAGGCTTCCTGCACCGACGTTTTCATCATCTGTCGCAAGGGCTCGGTCTCTGGTCCGTATTGGCGGAAAGCCAGCTCGAGCTCGAGCGACCGGGCGCCGAGCGATTCGAGTTCGGCCTTTTGGCTCGTGAAGAACTGGTGCGCGGAGCCGACCAGGGTTCCGAGCACCAGGGCCAGCAGGAGGCTGAGGAGCCCCATAATCGCGCCGATCATGTCGCGCGAGCCCGTCGACATGTGGCGCTCGGGCAGACGCCGCTTGAGATAAAGGCCAACCAGTCCCATGGCGAAGGCGAGGAGACCAACCTCCACGGAAATAATGACGCTCTGCATGTTCTCTCGTCCGGTCGCCTTGCCACCGTTCCAGCCAATCGGCGGGGATAAGCTTCATCAAGAGCGCGCAGACTGCAACCGCCAGAACGGTGGCTGATGTCCGCTCGCAAGTAGCAGCGGCGGCAATAAAAGAGATGGGGACGCGGACCATGAGGCCCTGCGCCTCAGTCCGCGCGATACGATGACTTACCTCTGGATGACGCACGCAGGCGTAGCGAAGGACCACCTCGGCCATTGGGAGCAAGCGATCGCGTGGTTTCGACGGTCGGTCGAGGCCAATCGAAATTTTCCACATCAATTTTTGCGATGAGCGCCTCGCTAGCGCGGCTTGGCCGCTTGGGCGAGGCGGCGTTCCGCCGTCAAGGCCGGCCTCGTACTCGACCCGACCTTCGCCGTCTCCCGCTTTCGGGCCAACTTGGTCGCCAGGTGGGCCCAGCTCTCGAAGGCATGCAAGGCGGGCTCCCGGAACAATGACCGGCGCCCGCGCATTGAGACGCTAGCAGCCTGAAGAACCGCAGCGCAGACGATCGTCGAGGAGGGGCGGCGTCTACCCTGCACAAGTTGCGAAGCCTTGCGGGCCTAGGGCTCAACATTGGAGATCGATATGGCCGACGAGACGCTGAAAGGATTGATGGTCGCGATTCTGGTGACTGACGGTTTCGAGCAAGTCGAACTGATAGAGCCCCGGAAGGCGCTGGACCAGGCCGGCGCTGAGACACGGGTCGTCTCGCCGAAGGCCCAACGCGTCCGGGGCTGGAAATTTACCAATTGGGGCGACGAAGCCCGGGTGGATGCGCCTCTCGATCAGGCCAGACCGGAAGACTTCGACGCCTTGCTTTTACCGGGCGGAGTTATGAATCCGGACTCGCTCAGGTTGCAGCCGAAGGCCGTGGCGTTCGCCAAAGCCTTCTTCGACGCGGGCAAGCCGGTGGCGGCGATCTGTCACGGGCCGTGGACCGTCATTGAGGCCGGGGCGGCTCGCGGCCGGCAGATGACCTCCTGGCCGTCGCTCAAAACGGATCTGAGGAACGCCGGAGCGAATTGGGTGGACAAGGAGGTAGTCGTCGACCAGAAACTGGTCACCAGCCGCAACCCTGATGACATTCCCGCTTTCGTCCGCGAAATGATCCAGCTGTTCAAGGCCGCGGGTGGGCGGCGACATGCCGCCTGACGCCGCAGAGGCCCCGAGCTGGACCCCTCGTCCCTACACTGCCTTGATGGCCTCGCGAGGGTCAAGCGGGCGCAATGGGCCGCCGCTTTCTGTCGATCTGCCTCTCGCCGTCGCTCAGCTTCTCGTTCGCGCGCTTCGGCTAGTCGTTTCTCGCGCGCGGCCTTCTCGGCGATCACTGCCAAGTTCTGCACGAGCGCACACGGAGGAACCTATTACGCGCCAGCGAGTTAAGGGATGATTTGCACCACCGCGCGGAGGCGACGATGAATGGGCTGATTTATCTCGTTGGTTTGGTCGTCGTGATCATGTTCATTCTCTCCTTTTTGGGACTTCGCTGATGGTGCCGCGCGTCGCGACCGAAGGACCGGACGATCGTCTGATCGATACTGACACGGCCATCGTCGCGCCCACCTATCTGCATTGGAGTCCGATCTTCGCTGGCGCAATTGTCGCCGCGGCGGTTTCTTTTGTCCTCATCTCTTTCGGATCGGGTCTTGGTTTGGCGGTGGCTTCGCCGTCGTCGAGCTGGCGTGATACGTCATCAATACTGGCCCTACTGGCGGGTCTGTGGCTCTTGTTGACCTCGCTTGCCGCGTTTGGACTAGGAGGATATCTGGCCGGTCACCTGCGCGAGGCGTGGAGTGCCGCTCCGCCCGACGCAGTCGAACTTCGTGATGGAATCCACGGCCTTTTGGTTTGGGGTCTCGCAATCCTCATAGGAGGGCTTCTAACCCTCTCCGCCTCGAGAACCGTCACCGGACGAGCGGATTTGACGGCTCCGACCGCGGCGACCGCCGAACCTCTGCTGGCGTTCGAACTTGATCGGCTATTTCGATCGGACCGCTCGCCGACCGAGCTCGGGAACGACACCGAGATACGGGCCCAGGCGGCGAGGATCATCACCACCGCCGTTGGGCATACCGGAATGCAGCAGGACGACCGCGACTATCTGGTTCGTCTGGTTCAGGCGAGGACTGGTCTAGCCCAGCCTGACGCCGAACACCGCGTCGATCAGGTCATCGCTCAGGCGAAGGACGCGATCGCCAAAGCTCGCCATGGGTCGGTTATTTTGGCGTTCATGATCGGCTGCTCGCTTCTGCTGGGCCTGCCCGCGGCTTGGTTGGCGGCGGCTGCTGGCGGCCAACACCGCGACAGCGCGGTCGTTCACCAGTTTTGGCGTCGCTGGGAAGTGAATCGGGCCTTCATCATTCGATAACCCGATATGCGCTTCCGCGGCCCGGCGACCGTCTGTCGCCCTCCATCGCTGATGGACAGTTGCCGACGCACCTGGCAGTCTCCTCGCCTCCGCCAACCGTCTGACCGAGGTGTCTAGCGATCGAAACGACATTGCGCAGGCGCTCTGGTACGTCGCGCCGGGTCGCGCCGAACTGCGCGAAGAGGTGCTTTTACCGCCTCCAACCGGCTCAGTTTGCGTGCGCGCGCTGCATGGCGCGCTCAGCCGCGGCACTGAAAGCTTGATATTTTCCGGCCAGGTCCCGAAAAGCGAATTCGACCGCATGCGCGCTCCGTTCATGGCCGGCGCCTTCCCGTTCCCGGTCAAGTACGGCTATTCGGTTGTTGGGCAGATCGAGACCGGGCCGAGCGAACTGCGCGGCCGCGCAGTCTTTGCACTCCACCCTCATCAAACCCGTTTCATCATTCCCGACAGCGCAGCGGTCCCGCTGCCCGAGAGCTTGACCGCCTACCCGTGCGGTACTCGCCGCCAATATGGAGACCGCACTCAATGCCGTGTGGGATGCCAGCCCCAAACGCGGCGATCGCATCGCGATCGTTGGCGTGGGTGTCGTCGGCGCATTGGTCGGCTACCTGTGCCGGCGGACAATTCCCGATGTCCATGTGACGCTCATCGATGTCAATCCTGCCCGCGAGCAAATCGCGCGCGCACTGGGTTTGAATTTCGCAATGCCCGATGCCGCGCCAACAGAATGCGATCTCGTCGTGCATGCAAGCGCTACCGCCAGCGGCCTGGCCACCGCACTCAATCTGGCGTGCGATGAAGCAATCGTGCTGGAGCTGAGCTGGTACGGCGCCGGCGACGTCCCGGTTCCGCTCGGCGGCGCATTTCACAGCCGGCGCTTGCGCTTGATCTCCAGCCAAGTCGGCAAGGTCGCGCCCTCGCACCGCGGTAGCTGGACCCACCGTGCACGCCTGGAAGCAGCCCTTGGCTACACCGCCGACCCGCAACTCGACGCGTTGCTCGCACCTGCGGTGGCATTTGCCGATCTGCCGGCGCGCCTACCGCAAATTCTTGCGCCTTCAAGCGGCGTTTTGTGCCAACGTATCGACTATCCTTAAAGCGGGAGGTCAGTCTTGTTCGCCGTCGAAGTTCGCGACCACATCATGATTGCTCATTCCTTTCGCGGCGAGCTGTTTGGACCGGCGCAGGCGCTGCATGGCGCGACTTTTGTGATCGATGCGGCCTTCATGTCGGAGAAGCTCGATGCGAACGGCGTGGTCGTCGACATTGGCCGGGCGCACGAGGCGCTTAAAGGCGTACTCGGCCCGCTCAACTACCGCAATCTCGACGAGGCTGCCCGAATTCAAGGGCGCCAACACGACGACTGAATTTCTCACGCGCCACATCTATGACCGGTTGGCGGAGGCCGCGCGCGCGGGCAAACTCGGACGCGCCGACCGAGAGCTTGCGGCGATCCGCGTCACGATTTCGGAATCGCACGTGGCGCGGGCGTGGTACGAGGCGCCTTTGTGGTGAAACGGCTAGCGTTCGCCGTACCCGGCGATCTCGCGACGCCGACGGGCGGCTATGGCTATGACCGGCGCATAATCGCCGAACTCAAGACACTCGGCTGGACCATCGACGTAATCGATCTTGGCGAAGGATATCCGCGTCCCGACGCAGCGAATCGGGCTGCTGCGCTACCGAGTTGCTGACAAGAATGCCGCAAGGGCAACCGATCGTGATCGACGGACTTGCATTCGGAGTATTGCCAGCAGCTGCCGCTTCGCTCCATCAGCGCAACCCGCTAATCGCACTCGTGCACCAGCCGCTAGCGCTGGAGTCGGGACTATCCCTGGCCGACGCGAATAAGTTTCGCGCAAGCGAACGCGCTGCCCTGGAATTCGCGCGCCGCGTGATCGCAACCAGCCCATCAACCGCAAAATCTTCTGACAACGGATTACGGCGTCCCAGCTGAGCACATTACGGTCGCGCGGCCCGGCAGCGATCCAGTTGCGCCCGCCGTCGGTAGCCGCGATGGCGTCGTGCGACTACTCGCGGTTGGCTCCGTTGTGCCAGGCAAGGGTTACGATGTGCTGATCGCGGCGCTCACAACGCTCACAGATCTGCCCTGGCAGCTCAAGATTGCCGGTGACACCGGACGCGACCGCGCGACTGCCGCAAAAATCGAAGACGACATCGCGCGTTTTAAGCTGACAGACCGAATTGCGTTGCTCGGCGCCGTAGCCCCCGCGCGTCTCGCAGAACTTTATCGCGCGGCCGACCTTTTCGTGCTGGCGTCGCGTTTCGAAAGCTACGGCATGGCCTATGCGGAGGCGATTGCCTACGGCCTGCCGACCATCGGAACCACCGCGGGTGCGATCCCGGAAACACTTCCAGGCGAATCCGCCATTCTAGTGAAACCCGACGATGCCGCGGCACTCGCACATGCGCTTCGCCGGCTGATCGCCGACAGCAACGAACGTCAGAAGATTTCCTCTGCCGCGCGTGCTGCCGCAGTGCATCTCCCGACCTGGCGCGACTCCGCCGCACTTTTCGCGGGCGCAATCGAGGCGGCAACAAAATGAGCTTTCACCGCGCGAGCCTCGCGATTTGCGCACGCGCGACCGAAGTCGCGGGAGCGGACCTCCGTTCTATGCAGCTTACAGGGGTCACGTCGCCTTTGAGCCTGCCAATCCCCTCGAATGCGGCGATCATCGCGGCCGTTGGCAACCATCATCGTCGCGACAAGGGATTTGGACCCCATTCGGCCGGATGCCGCAATACGAACAATCGCGATGTTCGAAGCCTGGCGTTATTTCGTTGTAACGCCGCGGCCGACTGGTGATGAAGCCACACGATCGGGACGGCTGGCGGCCTTAGTCGACGGCTGGCCGGCGCGGTCAACAGTCGCTGCCCGAAATCGCAACTCGGCTCACGCATCGCCGTGATGCGCTGTCGCGAAAAATCGTCAATTCGCGTCGGTCGCATCGATGTCTTCGCTGCCCCGATTGCCCGACGCTGAGCGCTCAGATCGCAATCGAACAACACGTCGCCATCCAGTTGGTGGATCTTCGTTGGTGCGCGCAACGCTTCTTGCACGCGCTCGATCGGCGGAAGATTGAAGCTCGGCCGCCCATTGCCGATGATGATGGGGGAAACCACTACGTGCAGCCGGTCGAGACAGTTGGCGACGAGGAAGCGTGAAACCGTTTCAGCCCCACCTTCAATCAGAATGCGCCGCAATCCGCGTTCGTGCAGCGCGGAGAGAATAGCCTCCGGCGCAATACGCCGTTGGAATGCTTGCAACTCTCACAATTTCGATACCGGCCGGGAGCTGCGGCTTTACATCGTGTGCTGTCATTACCAAACGTCGGACGCCGTCGCGTGCGAACATCTTCGCAGCCGCCGGCAAGCGCGCGCCCGGATCGATCACCACGCGCGCCGGATCGCGACCGGCCACGTGTCGCACAGTGAGTTGCGGATCGTCGGCCAGCGCGGTACCTACACCGACCACAACTGCATCGACGATTGCCCGCAATCTGTGCAGATGTGCGAGGCCCGCCGGGCCATTGATGTAGTGTGAATGACCGCTGGCCGTTGCCACGCGCCCATCGAGCGATTGACCGATCTGGCCCACCACAAAGAGCTCGTCCGGCGCATCTCCGCGCAACGGCCCAAAAATGGCGTCCCAGTGCGGCGGCAAGGGAACCATCTTGGTGCGGATCAATTCGGGCACGAGAGCCCAAGAATCAACAGCCTGAACCTCGCGATCGCGATCAGCGCCGGAGGCAGTTCTCTTCTGTGTTCCTTGGCTTTTCAACGGCGTCTGATTTGCTTGGACAGACTTTTGTTGGAAATAACAGAGGGAAACAGAAAATTTTACGCTCACGAGCAGGAACGCGAAAGGGGGTCGTGAGGTTCCATAGCTTGGCTACTGGGGTTTACGACTTGCTATACCGGCATTTCGAAAGTTTATGCACATGAGGCGCGATGTATTTGATACCTCCCTGTTCGGGACACCCGACCAGGTCGGTTTAGTGCGCGGACTTGCCGAGATTCGAGCGCGGCGTCCGGTTCTAGTAACAGCGAACAGCGAAACGGTGCTGGCGCTACCGGTAGATGGCGTCGATTCAAGCCGGCTTACCGCTTTCAAGAAGCTATGTTCGCCCCATCGACCAAAATTGATTCTTTCCGCGCCAAGAGTGCGTTGGCTCGGCTTTCAAACGTCGGTGCCGATGGCGTTCACAGTCGCCGCCAGAACCAGCGTTAAGCAGCTGCTTGAGCTGGTGGTCGATTCCGAGGTCGACCATGCACCTGATGCTGAACCTGCCGGTGTAGCTGCAGTTGCCGCGATTCAACTTGCCAAACTGGCGCAAAGCTTGCCGGCGGTGCTGGCGAGTCGCGCTTATCGTGCAGGTACTGCAATCTTCGATCCACCGCTCGTGACGATTGAGGCGTCGGCGGTTCAACACTGCCGGAAAGATATCGTCCGCTCGCTCAAGGTGGTGGGTAAGGCAAGCATACCGCTCAGCATAGGGACGCAAACGCGTTTTGTGGCATTCTGCGACGCCCTTGGAGAAAATTCCGTTGCGATCATCGTCGGCGATCCGGACCTTACAAAACCGGTGCGCGTGCGGTTGCATTCGGCCTGCCTGACCGGCGACGTGTTCGGCTCGCGACGATGCGATTGTGGCGATCAATTGAAACTGTCGCTTGCACGCTTGGGTGAAACAGGCGGTGGCGTCATCCTTTATCTCGCGCAGGAAGGCCGCGGGCTCGGTCTCGGCAACAAGCTACGCACCTATCAGTTGCAGGAAGCCGGACTGGACACAGTCGATGCCAACACCGCGCTTGGTTTCGACGATGACGAGCGCGACTACGGCGTCGCCGCCCGCATGCTGGAAATGCTCAGAATTCAACGCATCGTGCTGCTCACCAACAATCCGACCAAGCTCGACGGCTTGGCTAGATCGGGGATTGAGATCACCGGACGCCTGCCGGTCGAGGCGCCGGTCAATTCCGACAATGCCCGCTATCTGGCTGCAAAGGCCGCCCGGGCTGGACATCAACTCGACCATCTGATTGGCTCGCTCGCCGAATCCATCGTAAGCGGCGGTTAGGTCCCACGGCTTTGGTGAGTTGACGCTGCGGGTCAGGCGGCGAGTTCGATCGGGTGCGGACGCCTTCGCCCATGCCCACGGCATGAGTTCGTCGATGCGCGAGGCAGGCCAGAGATTGACGAGCCTGTCGAGAACGCCGGTGATGTAGGCCTGCGGCTCGACGTCGTTGAGCTTGCACGTTTCGATGAGCGAGGCGACGCAGGCCCAGTTTTCCGCTCCCTCGTCATGGCCGGCGAAGAGCGCGTTCTTACGATTGAGGACGATCGGGCGGATGCCGCGCTCGACGATGTTCGTGTCGAGCTCGATGCGGCCGTCGTCGAGGAAGCGGACGAGCCCTTCCCAGTGGTTCAGACCATAGCGGAGCTCCTCGGCGATTCCCGACTTGCCGGAGACGCGCGCCAGCTGATGCTCAAGCCATGGCCTAAACGCCATGACAAGCGGTTTGCTCTTCACCTGACGCACGCGACGACGCTCGTCCGCGCTCAGGCCTCGGATCGTCTTCTCGATCGCGTAGAATTCGGCGATCCTCTCGAGCGCCTCGCGGGCGATCGGCGCTTCGCCCTTGGCGTGGTCGAAGAACCGGCGTCTCAGGTGCGACCAGCAGAAGGCGAGCGTGATCCGGCCGTCAGGCGCCTTGGCGGCGATCGTCTTGTAGGCGGCGTAGCCGTCGCACTGGACGACGCCCCGATAATCGTCGAGCAGCTTCAGGCCATGGATCGCCCCGCGGCCGGTCGCATAGGCGAAAGCGACGGCCGGGGGGTCTTTGCCGCCCCATGACCGATCATCGCGGGCGACCGCCCAGAAATAGCCCTCCTTGACCCGGCCTCGGCCCGGATCGAGCACCGGGGCCTTCGTCTCGTCGACGGCGACCTTGCCCGACGTCAGAATGAGTTCCCGAAGGCGGTCATAGACCGGCCTGAGTTCCGCAGCCGCGTAGCCGACCCAGAACGCCAGCACCGAGCGCTTGATGTCGAGGCCCTGGGCGGCCAGCATCTGAGCCTGCCGGTAGAGCGGCAGATGCCAGGCGTATTTAGAGACAAGCACGGAGGCGACCATCGCCTCGGTGGGCAGGCCGCCCTTGATCAGCCGCTCGGGCGCCGGCGCCTGAACCACCGTCTCCTCGCAGGCGCGGCATGCGTATTTCGGACGGCGCGTCACGAGCACGCGAAACTGCGCCGGGATCACGTCCAGCCGCTCCGAGATGTCGGCGCCGATCGCATGCATCGGCGAGCGGCAGCACGGACACTTCCGGTCCTCGGGCTCGATCGTGACGTGAACGCGCGGAAGGTGGACTGGCAGCGCGCCGCGGTTCGCCCGGCGCTTCTCGGCCTGAGCCGCTGCGGCTGCCTTATTCCGCTTGTCGTCCGCCGCTTCGCTGGCCGCTTCCGCCTGCTCAATATCCTCCAGCGCCAAAGCGAACTGGTCTGGATCGAGCTTCTCGGATTTGCGGCCGAACTGCATCCGCTGAAGCTGGCGCAACAGATGCATGAGGCGGTTGTTCTGGGTGAGAACCGCATCCCGCTCCGCAATCGCGGCGTCCCGCTCGGCCAGCGCCGCAGCCAGGCGCGCTTCAAGCGCATGGGGGTCGGGCGGAGACTGATTCGCGTCGGCGCTCACGCGCGAAAGAGAATCAGATTTGCGCGTGCTTGTGGGGAGAAATCAGCCTCTGAGCACAGGCTTTACGACGCGGTCTCCGGCGCTGGAATATCCCGCGCATGCAGACGCGACCAGTCCAGGCCGTCGACGAGCGCGGCGAGTTGCGAAGCCGACAGCCGCATCACGCCGTCGCTGATCGGCGGCCAGCGAAACGAGCCTTGCTCGAGCCGCTTCCAATACAAAATCAGGCCAGACCCGTCCCAGGCCAAGATCTTCAACCGGTCCGCCCGTTTCGAGCGGAAGACGAAGATCGTCCCGGAGAACGGATCGCGTTGAAGCTCTTCTTTCGCCAGCCCCGCGAGGCTGTCGGCGCCGCGTCGGAAGTCGACAGGCTTCGTCGCCACCAGAATCCGAACGCCCGCCGGCCGCCGCAGACGGCGCTGGAGCCTCAACCATCACTTGCGCGAAAGTCACGCTGCCCGCGGCGGTAGAAGCGCCTCGGCGGCGGACAGTTCGTCGCCGCGCATTGCGCCGCCAGCCGAACAGTTGCTGCGGCGTCAGTCCATGTCGCCGAGCGACTGCCGAGACTTTGTCCCCGCTCTCATAGCTCTCTACAAGAATCTCCGCCTTTTGCTCCGACGTCCAAACGCGCCTCCGTCCGGACCCGGTGAAAATCTCAAGCCGACGAACCGGCCCCCCTTAGACTTATGCTAAAGCTCAGTATCCGACACGTGTCTAACTCGCTCTCGACTCAGCGACGTCAGACTATCGAGCGCACGCCAACCCGCGGTAGGTGCGATCGAACCACCGCTTACAATCCATCGATTGCAACGCGATTCGAACAGATCGTACCTCCGTGACCGAACGCGCTGCTCACTCGGCGACCTTGGCGGAAACGATGCCACACGGCCGGAAGAGCGCTAGGACAACATACTAGACTGTCGAGGCGGCTCGCCGCTCTAGAGAGCGTGCCCAGGCATCTTCCTATCGGAGATGCTCGGGGCACATACCGCAGGAACCAACTGACGTAGTTGCAGTTGGTGGCCGTGGTAAGAGCAGGATGGTTGCGGCACGTAGACCCGTTCTTTTGACAGCATCTTAGAGCAGCGCCGTCGAAGGCTTAACGCCGCACAACCATTATGCAGCGGCCAACAGTGACAACTGATCGACCCTTGCGCGTCCTTCTCATTGCCGGATCGCAGCGCAGGTTGAACAGTTGCCCGGGACTCGATTCCAAGGCTCGCGCCCTCATGCACCGCATGGCCGCCGGTCTGCCGCTTGGATGGCAGATCGATCTTGAGGACCTGGGTAATGAACACGGCAAGGCGAAAATTCAGCCGCGCAATGCCTGCGTTTCCTCTTCCATGGCTTTGTGCGTTTGACCCTGCAATTGCTACGGACCGGATAGCGATCATCAACCTGACCTTCTTTGGGACTTGGATCTCTACGGCCGTCTGGCGCGCGCTGACGCCTGGGCATTTATCGGACCCATCAACTGGTACGGACCCACTTCGAACTTCAAGCTGCTTTTCGACCGGCTCGTCTGCATGAACCGCGGGAATCCTCGGCCCGATTTGATCGACAAAAGAGCACGGTGTTGGCTCAGGCCCTCGAACGTTCGTCCCAATGGAGAGAACTGTCCAGGAATCATCTCGAAGGCCGCTCAGCCGGCTTTTCCACTACGGCGATCGCGGTGGGGCCGATCTGGATGCCGGCGGACGACCAAAGATACTGATGCACAAGGAATGGTTCGATCCGAAGGAAGAACGACACGACAGCGAGTGCAACGCGTACCAAGGCTTGGTCTGGCAATGTCGTTATAGTGGCGTCGAGGTTCCAGACGCGCTTTGGAGCTATGCGGAGATCGGGGTCGGAAAATTGTACGCGGACACGCAAGCGGACAGCGTTGAAAACGAGCCGGCCGCGCTGGCGGCATTTGACGAGTGGACGCGCCATTTCGCGCAGCATGTGGAAAGCAAGGGAATGGTGGAAGGCGCGGACGATGCCGCCCGTAGCGGGAAGTCCACGACGCAATGATTAGAGAACAGGCTAATGGGCTGCCAAGCCGGCGACGGCGAGACCCAGCCGTAAGGATACCCTGTCTGCGGAACCTCCTCTCGGAATCGGCGTTTTGAGATTCACAGGAGGAAAAGACTATGGCTCGATATTCCAAATCGGCATCCGGCGACGTCAAACGCGCTATGAAGCGCCGCAAGACTGGCGCGCTCAAGAGTGGTAGAAGCGGCAAGACCGTTAAGTCTAAAAAGCAAGCCATCGCAATTGGACTCTCCGAGGCCCGTGCGAAAGGCAAGAAGGTTCCGAGCAAGAAGTCGGCGTGAAGGCTGGCTTCGCGCCCGCGCTCCAAACCGGGAGGTTTTTTCTGAGGCATGGTCTGTTGTTGTGCGCCGCGTCTTGAGGGACGCGGTCAGCGCTTGAACAAGTTCCCGGGCAAGGTTCATGATCGTTCTGGAAAATATTAAGCGCGTCGCGGAGAAGGCAACGGGCTGGAGACGGCGCAATGATGTTGAAGCCTTCATTCGCGAGCGAAAGCCGCAAACGCACCGATTTACGGATGACGGCGTCATTCCGAATCACCCAAGGTGGCCGCTTATTATCTACAAGAGCGCCGTCCGGCTACCGCAATCTCTCGACCCCGCGGCCGTATTTGAAGAGCTGTTTAGCAGCCATGGCTGGGGGAGTTCTTGGCGGGACGGGATCTATGACTATGTTCACTATCATTCGCGCATCCATGAAGTCCTCGGCATCGCGCGTGGCAGCGGTCGCGTGCAGTTTGGCGGAACCAAAGGACGCGCTCTCACCCTCAAGGCAGGGGATGTGGCAATCCTGCCGGCGGGCACGGGCCACCAACGCCTGAGGGCGAGCGAAGATTTTCTGGTGGTCGGAGCCTACCCGCCCTCCGGCGCCTACAACGAATGCACGTCACTGGAAGATCGCCAGAAAGCGCTTCCCTCAATTGCCAGGGTCGCACGCCCGCGCAAGGACCCCGTCTACGGCGAAGACGGTCCGCTGACGCACCTTTGGCGCCAACCGAATCATCGGCAATCCTGAAAATGAAGCGGACAAGTATCGCCTGGACTGTTTCCCAGATGCGTTGATGAGCGCGAGATTTGCTGCATGTCAATGATATGACTCCACTCTACGTATCATCCGTGGCCGTCTGATGGCCCGGAACCAAATATTACCTGCCCTGTTCTTCATGCAGCATAAGGAGCAACGGGCTATGGCCAGCGAAAAGAACCTTCAGGAACTGTTTCACGAAACGCTCAAGGACATCTACTTCGCGGAGAAGAAAATCCTGAGCGCCCTTCCCGAGATGGCGAAGGCCGCACAGTTACAAGAGTTGAAAGCCGCCTTCGAACTACACGAGACCGAGACCGAGGAGCACGTCGCGCGGCTCGAGAAGGTGTTCAAAGAAATCGACGAGACGCCGAGCGGGAAGACCTGCGACGCCATCGTCGGCATCATCGAGGAAGGCCAGGAGGTGATGAAGGAGTTCAAGGATGCGCCCGCTCTGGACGCAGGCATCCTGGCCGCAGCACAGGCGGTCGAGCATTACGAGATCGCCCGCTACGGGACGCTCAAGACGTGGGCCGGAGAGCTCGGCTTGAACGAGGCGGTGAAGCTTCTGGAGATGACCCTTGGTGAGGAAAAGAAGACCGACGAAGCGCTCACCAAGCTTGCGCTGAGCGAGGTCAATCAGCACGCGCAGGCGGCTTGACGTCCGATCGGAAGTCATTCCCACCGCGCGAGGATTGTCGCGGCGTCTGCGGTCTCGATCTGCTCCGTATATCGGGTATGGTAGAGCCGCATTAGCATGTCGTGCCCTTCGTCGGACGAGCTGCATATTGCGTCGCGCACGACGATGACGCGATAGCCGATATCAACCGCGTCCAGCACGGTCGCCAGCACACAAACATCGGTCTCGGATCCCGAGACAATCAGCGCGTCCGCCTCGCGCTGGCGCAGATGCTCGATCAGCCTTGGTTCGGCGAAGGCGGAATAGCGTGTTTTGTCGATAACAGTCGCGGGCGGGCAAAGCGCCGCCAGCGGCGGCATCAACTCCAGCAGCTGGAGATCGAGGCGCTCGCGGGTCGCAACGCGCCAGCGCATGTAGTAGCGTCGCCACATGCCCGGCATCTGATCTGGACGCTCGGGCGGAATGAAGCGGGTAAAAACAGTTCTCTCCGGATGACGGTTCGCGAGCGCCGCCACGACTGGCAAGACCTCTGTCCATCCATGGCGTCGGCCACGGGCCTTCGGCCGAAAAAATCCGCTGCATATCCACGCACAGAGTGGACGCTGCGCTCGGTCAGGGGAAGAGGCAACAGCTGATCGCCCATGTCACGCTCAGCCTTCTACAGCCATCGCCGCACCTGCCATGCGAGCATCGCGACCGCGAGCCACGAAACCGCCGCGAGGACGAGGGCCCAGGCGGGAGACCGCACGATCATCAGCCAGATCACGAGGCCGAAAGCCGCCAGTCCGAAACTTCCGAGCGCCGCTCCGGCGGCATCGAGCGCCGCGGCTTCCTTGCCGCGCCGCGCTCCCGGCAGACCCGCTTTCTCCTTGCGTTCCCGGACATGCTTTTCGATCAAAGTCGCGCTTGCGGGGAAGATCGCGGGAAAGGCGAGAAACAGGCCGCCAATGACCGGCCCGAAGCGGGCCGCGATGAGGCCTGCGACTACGGTCATTCGCCCCGCCGAGCACGAATTTGACGAGATACTCGTACCAGCGCGTCTGACGAAGGGCGGAAGGCTTGAACTGAACGATCATGGGAATTGAAAGAGGGCCACGGATACACCAAGCGCAATAGCGAACCAGACAACCAGAGCCGCCATCGTCGCGGTCCACGAGGACAGCAGGAATTTCTTGAGCAACACGCACACTGTCCAGCTGTAAGCGACAAGCGCGAAGGCGCCCACGATCATCGAGCGGCCTTCCATGGCCACGAACGGAGCGCCTTTTTGCGACAGGGTGATAAGAAGCGTCGCGAGGGCAATCGAGGGAGCAGCGCCGAACAGGCCCGCGAAGCGTTTAGGGCGCAAAGTGTCGCCAAGCGTCGCGAAGGCAGAGACCGCGATCCCGCCGGCAAGGAACCGCAAGCCATATTCAAGCATCGTTGCCCCTTGTGGGAACCATCCGAGAGCTAATGGTTTTATCCTGTGGCGTCAGTTCGGCGCTTTCTGAGCTGCGCCGCAAAACTACCTCTCGGATCTTCGCCATGCCGAACTTCATCAACTTGCCGCCCTTTACAGAAGACGATGACGTGCATGTCGTCGTAGAAACACCGCGCGGGAGCAGAGCCAAATTTGAATACGACCCGAAGCTGGAAGCCTTCATCCTCTCGAAATCGCTCCTCACCGGACTAACCTATCCCCATGACTGGGGCTTCGTGCCATCGACCAGAGCCGATGACGGCGATCCCCTCGACATCATGGTGATCCACGATGCGGCGACTTTCCCGGGCGTCGTCCTGACCTGCCGCATCATCGGTATTTTGCAGATCGAACAGAAGAGCAAAGGGAAGGCCCAGAGGAATGACCGCCTGTTCGCCGTACCCCGGCGCTCACACTCGGAGCAGGGTCTGCGCGATGTCCTGGACCTCTCGAAGCCGATTCAGCAAGAGCTGGAGAAGTTTTTCATCGCAACTGACGAGCTTGAAGACAAAAAACTGGAAATTATCGGATGGAAAGGCCCCAAGATCGCGATGAAGGCGATCCAGGACTGCCTTGGTCGGTCCTGAAATACGACACCAACCTGGGCGGCTATGTGGTCAATCTCGATAAGCGCCAATTGGAAGGCGCGCCGGCTTACGACGGCGGCGACGAACCTGCGCGGGGCGATCGCGCTTACGAAAGTAAGATACACGACTATTACGAGGTTGGACCTTATTGGAACTCTGTGATTGCAGTGCTTCTCGACCCCGCCCCGGCGGGGTTTTTCTTGCTCCTGAGATAGCCCACTAGCTCCTTGCCGCACCGATTGTATCGGCCATCACCGCGCCCCGGCGGCCGAGCGGTTTTTCGGAGCCCACCGTCGAATCCCGCGCGGTTTGGTGCTCGATCTCAGCGTTCAGTTCGCCGCCCAGCAAGATGACAATGGCTGAGATCCACATCCACATCATCATGCCGACGGCGGCCCCGAGCGACCCATAGGTTGCGTTGTATGCGCCAAAATGGGCGATGTACCAGGAGAAGAGAACCGAGGTGATCAACCACCCGATGGCTGCGGCCGCGCTGCCGATCGAAAGCCATTGCCAGCGCGGTTCTGTGCGGCTTGGCCCATACCGATAGATTGCGGCCAAGGCGACCGCTGCCAGCACCAACAACAAAGGCCACCGCAGAACGACGATAGCCAAGCTGAAGAAAGACGAAAGACCGATGACCGAAAAGATGATCGGGGCGATCACTACTGCAGCGAGGGCGATCATGAGCGCCAGGATCGCGACGAGCGTAAACAGAAGGGAAAGAAGGTTCAATCTGACGAAGCTTCGTTTTTCCTTCTCGTCGTAGACGACATTGAGCGCGTCGATGATCGCCTTCATTCCGGCGTTGGCGCTCCACAGGGCCACGGCGAGTCCGGTTATGAAGCCAAGGCTGAGTTTTGCATCGCCTTTTGCCGTGAGCCGCGCGATCTGCTCGTGAAGTATGTCGACCGCGCCGGCGGGGAAAATGCCCGCCGCCAACGAAAGATGCGCATCAATGGTCGAAGCGTCGGCGATCAATCCGTAGAGCGAGACGAGCGCCGCGATTGCAGGAAAGATCGCCAGCAATGAATAGAAAACGACCCCAGCCGCCACAGCGAGCAGTCGATTATCATTGAAGCTTGCATAAACGCGCCAAAGGATATCTTTCCAACCTCTCCAGGGAATGTGCCACGGAGCCGTCGCGCGCCGCCCCCTGCCCGACTCCTTTGCTCGGCGCAGTTGCGCGGAAATCGGCTGATCGTTTTCGACCTGCTCCTTCGGCCTTTTGTCGAGATCAACCTGCGGTGTCGGACAAGTTTCTCGTCGCTGTTCTCATCGGGCGCGGGGTAAAACGCCCGGCAAGGTTTGCGGACCGTCTCGTAGCCCTCGCTATCAGGCGTTCGCTCGGTTTCTTTGCGCCGCGCCGAGGCTATTGCGGCGAGGGCCCCATAGACCAAAAGCGGCCATATCCTCCGGTGCTCGGCCATTTCCTTGTTCCGCTCGCCCTGAATGAGGGCCGGCATCAGCGCGCAACAAACCCGCCGACAAGTAATCCTGGAAGAACGCGCGTTGTTCCTTCCAAAAGACGGCTGACAGGCTGTTTGGTGCCGGCGCCCCCGCGCAGGCCGAAATCAGGCTCCAAGCCGAGGAGCATCGAGAGATCCATCCGGCCCTGCATTTTGATGGCCTCTGAAAATGGCCCCTTGAGCCCGCGCTGAGCCTCGGGCCGGCCGATGCGCGGGCGCCAACGCCTACGCGCAGCCCACGGCCGTGAAGCCCGAACACGACTACGGCAGCGACCTGGCGGAACGGTTTGAGGGTAGAACGGTTGTTAAAGTATGATTCGCCTGCTCGTCGCCGTCCTCGCCGCCGCCTTGGCCGCCGCCGGCCATCCTGGTCCGTCCGCAGCCTCCCCGATCACCGCCGCTTCGATCAGCGACGCCGCGCCGAACGGCGCAGATGACACGGCTCCCTCGCCCGTCGCCCGGGCCGAGATCCTGCTCGAGCGCGCGCATTTCTCGCCCGGAGAAATCGATGGCCTGGACGGCGACAACTTCCGCAACGCCGTCCGCGCGTTTCAAGAGGGCCACGGGCTTGCGGTGACAGGAAAGTTGGACGCCGCCGCCTGGAGCGCGCTCGCGTCCCATGATTCTGCGCCGGTCCTGAAGTCTTATACGATATCTTACGCTGACCTCGCCGGACCGTTCACAAAGGCGATCCCCGCGCAACTGGAAGCGATGGCCCGACTTCCCGGCCCTTCGTACACGAGCCTGCTCGCAGAGCTCGCCGAGAAATTCCGCATGTCTCAGGACCTCTTGCATAGGCTCAATCCGCGCGCCGATTTCAAGCGCGCTGGGGCCCAGATCATCGTCGCCGACGTGCCGGAGATGAAGCTCGCGCCCTCGCATCATGCGGTCGAAGCGGTTCCGCCGAACGACAAAAAGGGTCCGGTTGCGGCGACGATCATGGTGGACAAGCCGGCGCGTAGGGTGCGCGCCTACGACCAGAACGGAAACCTAGCTCGCCTTCTATCCGGCCTCGATTGGCAGCGAGGAAAACCTGCGCCGAGCGGGACCTTCAAGGTGAGACGGGTCGACTGGAACCCCGCCTATGTTTACGATCCGAGGTTCGCATGGAAACAGGTCAAGACCAAACGCAAGCTCACGGTCGCGGCGGGACCGAACAACCCCGTAGGCCTCGTCTGGATCGACCTCACCGCCTCGTCCTACGGCATACACGGCACGCCCTCGCCAGGGGCCATCGGCAAGACAAGACCGACCGAGCTGAACTCTGCAGCGTCTTCAAGTTTCGAAAGCGCTGCATGGCTCGCTCTCGTCGTCGAAAGGGCTGATGCGAGTTTTCCGCGCGGTTGTTGAGCCGACGGCCAACCTCGTGGCAGTCGGCTGCAACACCGATATCGTTCATCGCCGCCGAATACGCCCGAAGCCCATCTGTGACGATGCTACGAGGAGCCCCGTATTTCTTCATGATCCGCTTGAGAAGCTTCAGCGCTGCGGCTTTGTCTCGCTTCGCGGTGACCACAGCCTCCAAGACCTCGCCCTCATGGTCGACTGCGCGCCACAGATAGCAGAGCTTGCCGTTGACCTTCACAAACACTTCATCCAAATGCCAGCGCCACTGTGGATAGCCGCGCATGTGCGCGACAAGTCGCTTACAAATCTCCGCGGCGAACATTGGGCCAAACCAATTCCACCAAAACCGGACGGTCTCGTGGCTGATGTCGATCCCGCGCTCGGCCAACAGATCCTCGACGTTGCGTAGCGACAATGGGTATCGCACGTACATCATCACGACCAGGCGGATGACCTCTGGCGAGCTGTTGAAATATCGGAACGGATTGCTCATGCGCCGAGGCTAACACAGCCGGGACCGCCCGAGAATTTGCTCTGACATAGCCCATCGAAGGCTTCTACAATCCCTCGCGCCGCCACTCGGCCCTGGGCTATCTCTGCCCCATCGAATACGAAAGGAAGCATGATGGCCTAAGCAAGCCCGCCTAACTAAGCCCCAACCCGTCCATCAAAGCGGGGTAACTCCACTTTTATTGAAATCGACCTCTGCCAAGGGTGAGTACTGATCAGTAAAAACGACCGATATGATAATGCCTCCTAACAGCTCAAGCGAGCAGCGCTAGAGGTTCAATCGAAAGGTCGCGCCGTTGAGTTGCAGACCGGCACTAAACTTCCCCATCTTTGTTATCAGCGCGATTGTGAGTGTCCTTGCGGTTCCACCGGTCTCGGCGGCCGGGGACGCCTCATCGCCGCCGTCGGAAGCGATGTTCATCGGGGCGATCCTCGTCATACTCTTAACGTCGCGCGTCCTCGGCGAGGCGATGCAGCGCCTTGGCCAGCCAGCGGTGATCGGCCACCTGATCGCTGGCATTCTGCTGGGACCATCTTTTTTCGGCCTGATCTGGCCCGAAATGCAGCGAACCCTTTTCTCTCAGGGGGGAGCGCAAAGGGCTATGCTTGATGGCATCGCTCAATTCGGCGTGTTGCTGCTGTTGCTTCTGACAGGCATGGACACGGATGTCGGACTGATCCGCAAAGTCGGCCGTCCGGCAATCGCCATATCGCTCACGGGCATCGCGATCCCCTTTGCATGCGGCGTCTCGCTCACCTTCTTCCTGCCGGACACCTTGATTCCCCATGTAGAGGAAAGGTTGGCGACCGCGCTCTTCCTCGGCGTCGCCTTGTCGATCTCATCGATCAAGATCGTCGCGATGGTGGTGCATGAGATGAATTTCATGCGCCGTGATCTCGGGCAGATCATCGTCGCCTCCGCCATCATCGATGATTCGATCGGTTGGATCATCATCGCCGTTGTTTTTGGCATTGCGCGCGGAGGTTCGATCCAAATCGGTCAGGTCGTGCAAAGTGTCGCCGGCGTTGCAGCGTTCCTACTTCTAAGCTTGACGGTCGGTCGCCCAGCAGTCGCCTTCGCGATCCGGTTCGTCAATGACAATTTCGTGAGCGAACTCCCGGTCATTACCCTGATCTTGATCATCATGGGGGCGATGGCGTTGATCACCGACGCGCTCGGTGTGCAGAGCGTTCTCGGCGCCTTCGTAGCCGGGCTGCTGATTGGCGAGTCGCCGATCCTGACCAAGCATATCAATATTCAGCTGCGTGGAATGGTTACCTCCTTCTTTGCGCCGATCTTTTTCGCCCTCGCCGGGCTAACTTCCGACTTGACGGTGCTGAAATCGCCGGCGCTCGCGGCGCTCACCTTTGGGCTCGTATTGATCGCGAGCGTCGGGAAATTCGCTGGCGCATTTCTCGGCGGCGCGATCGGCCGGTTGTCGCGTCGCGAATCTTTGGCGCTCGCCGTCGGCATGAACGCGCGCGGTTCGACGGAGGTCATCGTTGCCAGCATCGGCCTTTCAATCGGCGCCCTGAGCCAGAATCTCTATACGATGATCGTCACAATGGCTGTGTTAACCACCTCCGCAATGCCGCCGACGTTGCGTTGGGCGTTATCGCGGGTGCCGCTGCGGCCAGGTGAGAAGGAGAGGCTCGAACGCGAGGCCTTCGAGGCCAAGGGTTTCGTCGCCAATATGGAGCGTCTGCTTCTCATGGTCAGCGATAGTCAGAATGGACGTTTGGCGTCGCGCTTGGCGGGCCTGCTGGCGGGCCCACGCGGCTTGCCGACCACGGTTCTCCATGTCGACCCTGAGTCCCGGTCGACCGAGGAACGAACTGCGGCGACGGCAAAAGCGAGCGAGATTGCCGGACGATGTAAAGCAAAGCGCGAATCAAGCGCGCAGCGCCCAGCCGACCCGCGCCAAGGAAGGGCCGCCGGTCGCAGTCAAGACAAGCGCAGAACTTTCGGATCCCGAACAAGCGGTTTCGCACGAAGCCCCCAAAGGCTATGATCTTCTGATCGTGGGCCTTGACCCCGCGACGCCCGCGGGCGGGTTCAATCCGGAAATCGCCAAAGCCGCGCGAGCCTATGAGGGCCCTTCAGCGGTGGTCGTGGCGCGCGGGGTGCACAATGACGATCCGATTGGCGGGGCCATCAAGATTCTGACGCCGATTACTGGCACTGCCATTTCCCGACGCGCTGCGGAGGTCAGTATCGAACTTGCGCGCGCCGCCGACGCTGAAATAACCGTTCTCTATGTTTCCCCCTCGAAGACCCGGCCCAATGGGATACAGCAAAGACGTCGCCTCCTGGCGAGAAGGCACGGAGAGGCTGTGCTCAAGGAGATCGTCGAAAGTCGCCGATCACTATGACGTGCGATTGCGCACGAAGATCAAGATTTCCGACAGGCCCTCACGTCGCAATCCTCAATGAGGCGGACAGAGCGCACGACACCTTGATCGTCCTGGGCGTCGCCGCCCGAACGAGCGATGCCCTCCTCTTCGGAAGCACCGCGGATCAATTGCTGGAAACCAGCCGAAGCTCGCTCCTGTTTGTATCGAGCTGATTGGGAACCCCTGACAAGTCAAAGAAGCGCCGAACAACGAAACGTGCCGCCATTTTCGTCGGGCTTCATAGGGCCTCTGAGCCTTTTCGCGGACGATCACCACAATATCTTGCACACGTTGGAACGCTCTTTCGTTCGCCCGGGGTCACGTCGTCGTGCGACGGGCGTGAAGTGTCGGCACCTTTCGCTTCGCTGAAACTTCGGGGCCGTCGGATTATTTCTCTCCGCGCACAAGTTCGAAGACATGACTGAACCGAGGACCTGAGAGAGATCGAGACAGTCGAGATTGTCACATTGCCATGGAGCGAGCGCGAAGCGTCGGTGGCTCAGGAAATTTCAGACTGCTGCGACGGCGGTCCGCCATGTGTCCATCGCCACAGCCCGAAGCGCGCGGTGCGTCTGAGCTGAAGTGAGATGACGTTGGACGTTGAAGACGTTGTAGACGGCGGCATGCGTTGACAGGAATTTCTGGGCTGAACCCGTGCTCTTGAACCGCTGCATCTTGCGCTCCCGCCGCCCCGTCGGCTGATGCGAATTCTCGGCCCGATTGTTCCTCCATCGCCCGCGCTGGTGGCAGTGCTCGATCCCAAGAAAATGGACCGCCGCGCTGTATGATCGCAAGTCGTCGGTGATCAATCGCTCAGGAACAAAAGCATACTTCTTGAGGAGCTTGCGCATCAGCTTCAACGCGGTGTGCTTGTTTCGCTTGGATTGGACCAGCACATCGAGGACCTCGCCTTCGGCGTCGACGGCTCGCCAAAGGTAGACCATTTGCCCATCGATTTTCAGATAGACCTCGTCGAGATGCCAAGTCGTATGAGGCTTCAGGCGACGCTTTCGTAGGTCGGCCGCGATCATCGGTCCGAAATGATTCACCCAACGCCGAACGGTCTCGTAGGACACCGCAACTCCGCGTTCGCCAACAAGTCCTCGACGTCACGCAGGCTGAGGGTGAACCGGAGGTAGAGCCATATCGCTTGGTCAATGATCTCCGGCGGGAACCGGTATCCAGCGTAGCTGATCTTCTCCATCCCGCTGGCTACCGGGTCACCAGAAGGACCGCAAGTCCGTCGCGGCGTGACAATGCCTGCTTGGGCACTACTACCTGCCCGGCGATCTCGAACGCCAGGTCGCCGCGTTCGTGGCGCATTACACCCATGCACGACACCACGGAAGCTTGGCCAATCTCACCCCGGCCGACGTCTACCTCGGAGGGCGGAGACCCATCCTCCCCGAACGCGAAAGGATCAAACGGCAAACAATCGCCAATCGTCGCTTGCAGCATCAACTGCCCCATAATCTCAATCCCAGGTAATCCAGTGCCTCCCTTGTGGAAGCCACCAATATGTCTCAAATCACCTGACGGCGGACAGTGTGACTAACGTGTCACCGCAATCTGCGGCTTCGGTTCGACGCAGCAAACGTCGCTTTGATCTTTATTTGCGCTCGCGCTCATAGACGCCGAGAGCGTGCCGGCAAGAGGCGCTCACCGTCTGGATTTTTTTGCTCAAACAGGCGAGCACCTTTTCCCGGTCTTGGCCGGCCTCGCCACAAAGGCGACTGCTGTCGCCGGCGCAGATTTGCTGCTGCGCGTAAAACAGGATGACGCTCCGGCACGACGGATTCAATTCTCGGACCTTTTGATTGAGGCAGAGAATGATCTTGTCCCGATCGGGTATGAACTGGCTGCACAGGCGATTGACATCGGGCTCGCAGGCCTCACGCTCATCCGCTGTTCCCTGCTCCTGGGCTATTGCGGGGCGCGGGAGCAACAGCAAACATAGGAGGGTCAAGCGCGGCAAGTTTTTCATTGGCTTCCTAAAACAACGCCAAATGCAGCAACAACGAACTTAGCTGCGAGTGTGGCCGCGCGTCCGCTCGGATCGCAGGCCCAAGTCATCATGAACTTTTCAGGCCCGGCGCGGTTCCACCCTGGCGCGCCGCTAAAAGCGCCGCGATGCCGCCACACCTCTTGGTCACCGTGCCGACAACATGCCGAACTAAGAACGGAAGACGGCGATGATCGAGTTTTGCAAGCAGAGCCTGCGGGCCGCGGCGGCGGTTCTGTGCGCGTCTCTTATGACTTCCGCATATGCCAGCGAGCCGACCATTGCAGGAGTTTGGCAGCAAATCGATCCAGGCAGCGGTTTCGTTGGCGGTCTGATCAGCTTCAAAGAAAAAAACGGATTGTGGGAAGGATACATCGTCAAGATGTATCCGAAGCCCGGCGATCCGGTGGACCCGGTCTGTTCGGGCTGCACCGATGACCGCAAAGACCAACCGGTCCTCGGGCTGCGGCTCATCCAAAACGCGAAGCGCGACGGAAGGCGGCGCCATTCTCGATCCTCGGAACGGCTCCCAGTACAGCGTCGAGCTGACGCTAGCGCCCGATAACGAGACGCTCACGGTTCGCGGATATCTCGGGATAACGCTCCTCGGCCAGAGCCAGACATGGAAGCGGCTGCACGAAACGGACAGCGAGTATTCAAAGCCTAGCCCCCGCCCGGAAATCCACGCAACGCCGTCAAGAAAGGATCATTCCGCGCCCAAACCCGTTCACGGACAGGGGGATGGCTCCTAGACTGGCCCGGTTTGTCGCGCTGGCGCCTTCCGGCCGCGAACGGATTTTCGGAGTTTGACGATGTCCGCAAAAGGGAGGTTACCCGAGGCGGATTCGCCTAGCCGTGACAGGCGCAACGCGCCTTTGACCAATCTCGCTCAGTTATTTGTCGAGTGGACTTCACGTCATCCCCTGACTGTCATCATCGCTTTCGGCTTTTTGACCGCGCTCGCCGGCCTCTACGTCGTCCGGCATTTTTCTATCAACACCGACGTCAATGCCTTGATCTCGGCCGATCTGCCCTGGCGACAACGTGAGCTGGCCATGAGGCGGCTTTTCCGCAAAGCACGCAAGGGATCCTCGCGGTCGTCGATGCCCCCACGCCGGAACTGGCTGACGCCGCTGCGACCGGCTTAGCCGATCAGCTGTCGCAACACGATGGGCTTTTCCGCTCGGTCGAGGAACTCGGCGGAGGAAAGTTTTTTGAGAGCAATTCGCTGCTGTTCCTCGACATGCCGCAGCTCGCAGGCATTCTGACCCAGCTTGAGGGGGTCACTCCGAGTCTCGCGATACTGGCGGCGGACCCGAGTCTGCGAGGTTTGATCCAGGCTTTTTCGCTGAGTCTAGGCGCCGCTCAGATGGGCATGTTCGACAGCATGCCGCAAACGCTGAATCAACTCGCCGACACCGTCGAGAGCGTGCTGTCGGGACGCCCCACCAGCTTTTCCTGGAAGGACTTTCTGCAGAGCGAGCCGGCGAAGCCGGGCGACAGGCGTCGGCTGATCGCGATCTGGCCGAAACTCGACTTCAGTTCATTAGAGCCCGGCCGGCAAGCAACTGCAGCCATCCGCGAAGCCGGCGAGCGAGCGAATCTCGCATCCGAGTTTCGTGCTCGGCTCAGACTGACCGGCCCCGTTCCAATCGTCGACCAGGAATTCGCAACCCTTCAACAGGGCGCTTTGCTTAACGGGGTCGTCACCGCGGCGCTTGTCCTCTTGATTCTGTGGTTGGCTCTACGCTCGTTCAAGATCGTGCTGGCTGTCTCACTGACATTGGGCGCCGGCCTTGCGATCATCGCGGCAGTCGGACTGCTGATCGTGGGAGCCTTCAACCCCATCTCGCTCGCCTTCGCTGTTTTATGCGTCGGCCTGGGAGCCGATTTTGCGATCCAGTTCAGCGTCCGTTACCGCGCTGAGCGGCAAGCGTGCGGAGAACTGCGGAAAGCGGTGGCGCTTACCAGCTTAAGCGTGGGGCTTCCCCTGACATTGGCCGCGGCGTCCGCCGCCGCTGGATTCATGTCGTTCCTGCCGACCGATTACATCGGCATGGCCGAGCTCGGTGTTATCGCCGGCTTTGACCAGGTCAAAATGGCTCCCGACAACGGGCGCCAGAAGTTCGGCTTCCACCTCCGCCGTCAAAGGGACGGCGGCATCGTAGGGTTTACCCCGGCGAGCCTCCACCGACCGTTGCCGTCACGCTCGACGACGCCGCGCTTGGCCAATCGGCCGAGCCGCATGGAGACCGCGCTCTTGTCGCAGCGGGTCGTCTTCGCCCACTGCACGACGCCAGCCTCCGGTTCGTCGCGCATAGCTTCTAGTAGCGCCCACTCGCGCGCCGCCGATTCTTCGACGCCCGGCTTGAAACCGGCGGGCCGGTTAGAACGAGAGCGAGATAGGCGACCGGCATCGGCGCGGTTGGGTTTTGAGACGTCCGTTTGCAAGCCATTGGGCGATTTGGTCGCGCACGGAATCGGGCCAGGTCAGGATCGTGTCGATTGCGTCGCGCAGTGCGCCAAGCTCAGCCCGGTCCACCGCTTATCTCCCTCTTCCAGGTGCGCGTTCCTCAAATAGGACGCGACCACCCGCTCGTAAAGTTTGTGGATCCGGGTTGGAGGTAGAGGACGAGGTGGGGTCGAGGTCGTCGCGTCCACGCTCGCGGCCGCGCCGCGGTCACCCTCCCCGCACCGCACCCGCACCGCGGGGTACCCGAACCAGCGGGCGCACCCCGGCGCACATCAGGAACACGCGCGGACGCTGACCCACAGCACCGATCGCAATGACGCGCCAGGGCTGACGTATCTGGCTCGCATTGGCTTTTTCAAGCCCGTGCATATGAAGTCGCTATCAGCGCACGCCCTCCGCTCGCTGATCATCGCGCGTAAGAAAACTGGTGGGCCAGCGAGCGACCTTGGAGAGTCAGATCCGAGGTTTGGCGGCCGTGTTAGAGAACACAATCCGTCGATTCCAGTCGCCCGCTGTGCGTAGAGTAGGAGTGTGGCGCGGTGGCGTTAGGCCGGGCATAGCCGTTCCCGCCCCTTTCGTCTGGCGGTGCCTTAGTGGCGCAGCCGTAGCTCCGTTTCCACACCCCCCTCATCGAACCGGACATGCAGATCTCCCGCATCCGGCTCTCGGACAAGACCTCACGCCTTCGTCCACGGCACGTCGTGCCCAAGCCGACTCAGGCGTACGAGCCCGAAGTGCCCGTAGAGGTGCGAGAGTGGATAGCTCCCGCCCCTTCGCCGCCTGACTTTGTGCTTGAAGCGCAACCACCGGCGCAACCGCATCGCCGCGTAAGCATCGAGCGCCCGATACGCCTTGTTGACGGTTCCTACCGCGAAGTAGTTCGCCCATCCGCGCAGCGTGCGGTTCACTTTGCCCACCAGCGTTGTGGTCTCTTGCCATGTGTCCGATCGGCCGGTCAGCGCGTGGACCTTCTCGACCACCCGCTGAATGCTTTTCTTTGACGGCCGGTAGCCGATACGAGCTTGGCCGGTCCTCGCCGAAAACATTCGCCCGAACGTGTATCCCAGGAAGTCGAACTCTCCTTCCGGCACTGTGCAGATGCGCGTCTTTTCCTCGCTCACCGTGAGCTTCAGCTTGCCCATGATCTCCCGCAGTCTCTGCAAGGCCGCTTCGGCTTTGCCCCTTCTGCACAGGATCACGAGGTCATCGGCGTAGGTCACGAGCCGCGTGCCGAGGGTTCGCTCAAGCCCGAACATCTTCCATCCCAGCACGAACCGGCGCATGTAAATATTCGCCAGCAAGGGTGAGATGGGCGAGCCCTGCGGAATGCCGCGCCGCTTGTCTCGCGCTTCGGTCGTGCGCGTCTTCCGACCTCGATCGTCGGTTTCTTCAACAGGGCAATCCAGCCACATCCTGATCAGATGCAGCACGCGCCGATCGACGATCCGACGCGCAACCGACTTGAGCAGGTCGGCATGGGGAATACTCCCGAAGTAGTCCGCGAGGTCGGCGTCCACCACTTCCGGATGGCCGCGAAACAGCAACTCTTCCACCTCGACCACCGCCTGTTGGGCGTTTCGCCCGGGACGATAGGCGTAGAGTTCCGATGGAAGGTCGGCTTCGAAGATCGGCTCCAGCACCAGCATCGCTGCTGTCATGCAGACCCGATCCCGCAAGGTTGAGATGCCCAGCGGCCTGAGTTTGCCGTTGGCCTTCGGTATGAAAACGCGTCTGATTGGATCCGGTCGGTAAGTCTCCTGCCTGAGCGCAAGCGCCAGTTCGCCCAGCCATCGCTCGACCCCATACGCCTCGACGGCCTCGAAGTCCTGACGGTCCACGCCCGGCGCGCCCTTGTTGGAGCGGCACTGAGCATAGGCGTGCGCCAGAATGTCCTCGCGGCTGATCTTGTCGTAGAGGGCGTAGAAGCGGTAGCCGGGTTCTGCCTTCGCTTTCGCGTGCAACGCCGTCTGCAGTTTCTGAACGCTGTCCGGAGTTGTTAGGTTGCCCAATCTCCAGGTCCTTCACCACGTCGTGCGTCTGTCCTGAACTGAGGCCCCTTCCCTCCCCCGGCGTTACCCGGCTTCAGCGGTACTACAAGCCTCTCCGCCACCCCAAGCGCCCAGCCTCTCCCTCACGGGCGTCTGGTTGGTCATGCCTGACCGCGCTTTGGGGCTTCCCGTGTTGCGCGCGCTTTCCCTGTGTACGTGCTGCCGCCAGTACCCCGGTGCAGCGACTGGGCGTCGTCTTCGCTCATCTCACCCAGCCGTATCAGCCTTCCCCGAAGTTGCAGTCGGGTCGGCCTGCACATCGACCTTTTCGGAGCTTGCTCGGCGTTCACTCGCGTTGCGGCCCGCACACTCGCGCCGTCACCTATATGTGACCAGCTACACCGAAGGCTCCAGCCATTTCGTCACCTCCATGACTGCTCCGGTTGCTTCCGGCTGGAGCGTTCGCCGGGTGGGCCTTGCACCCACTGGAAAGCGCGGCCTTCTCACGGCGCACGCAATTAGCGGTCATTGCCCGGCTGCGTGAACGAGAGCGACCTTCGATCCTCGACAGGACAGCTGGCTCTTCCTTTGGTGAAGCAGGTTGGCTGAAAACGGCAGACTGCGGATAACCTGATGCTCGCGAGCTACGAAAACCTCGACAAGTCGCAACGGTGCGGACTGGCGATTGCGGCGGCAAGGGAAGCTGATCCTTCTGAAACACACGGAGTTGCGCCGTACCGCCCAATTAGCGGATGGCTCCCCGATTTGCCGGGAAGTTCGGCGCGCAAAAATGTCGACGCCAAGCGCGCAGCTCGGCGTCTAAGCGCGGCCCTCGCTACGCCATCTCGATCGTCATCGCTGTCGCCTCGCCTCTGGCGATTCAAAGCGACGCGACGCCGCGATGTAAGCTGCGCGCGCAGCGTGGGATGAGCGGCGCCGGGATGCGCGCGCCCGAAGCGTCAAGAAGCTTGAAAGCGCAAGAATGTGCCGATAGACCGTGATGGACTCCATGATTGCTAAGAGCAATGGTTCGGCGAGGTGGAGCGTGGGGGATATTACACAACATGACGGGCGGGCGCCTTACGCTCGCGATTGGAGACGACAGGACACACGCACTCATGAGCAACAGTAAGGCCCGCATTTTCTGGATCGCGTTCGCAGCCGTCCTCGGTCTGTTCAGTGGCTACGCGATCGCGTATTTCCATGTCTTGCCGACTGCGCGGCTCCGGAGAGTCGCGCTAAAAATCGAAGACAAGCTCCACCTCTCCAAGCGGCCCACGCGTCCCGAGTCAGCCGCAGCGCAACTCGTCTCGAAACAATACCAGGTGAATGGAAGCAAGGTTGACAGGGCGCTGGATACGGCCTTGCTGCCCTTCCGGTTGAGAAGCGTTCCAGTGAACCCGGCGGGGGGCGTTCCGAATGAGGCCGGCGGCGTGACGATGGTCGGCGAGCGCCTGCTGGTGATGGACCGGCTCGGCGACTTTTTCCAATGCATCGGCGATTGCACAGAGTTCACGAAAGTTCCTCTCCCGCCGATTCCAAACGATATCCGGGAATACGTTCTGGACCCAGTTTCGACGCTGAACGAAAGGACATTCCGCGCTCACAATGTGAGATATTCCAGCGACATGCACATGCTTGCGGTGTCGCACGACGTGTTTGATCCGGACGCTAGAGGCACTCGGCTTGCTGTGTCCGTCATCGATTTGGATCCGACGACGCTGAAAGCCAGCGGATCCTGGATCACTGTTTTCCGCACCGAGCCTCTTCCCTACGGCAGCAACGACCAAGCCGGCGGCGCCTTGGCGTGGGGGACCGACGGGAAGCTGTTCCTGGCTGTGGGCGATTTCAAGTTAGAAGCGCAAAAAGCGCCGCAGGATCCGAACTCCTCTTTCGGCAAGGCTTTTGAGATCGATGTCCGCTCGGGGAGCCACCGGCTCTTCAGCACTGGCCTTCGCAACCCCGAGGGCCTGGCGTTGACGAAATCGCTTGGGCTGGTGTCGACCCAGAACGGCCCGCAAGGCGGGGATCCTCTCGACAAGCTTGTCGAGGGCGGCAACTACGGCTGGCCTAACGCCAGTTTCGGGACCAATTACCACAAATATTCGTTCGACGGCCGCCAAGACGGCGGCAGATTCAATGGCTACATCTCGCCCTTCTACGCCTGGGTTCCCTCGATCGCTCCCTCGGAGCTGATCGAACTGCGCGGCTTTGACGAACGATGGGACGGCGATTTGCTGGTCGCCTCGCTCAAAGCGCAGAGGCTGTTCCGACTCAGGGTCGACGAGTCGCGGGTCATCTATTCTGAGCCCATCTTTATGGAGAAAAGAATCCGCGATCTCGTCGTCATGAAGCCGGGCGTCCTCGCGCTATGGACCGACGAAGGGCAGATTATCCTCATGTCGATCGATCAGGAAAAACTGGATTCGGACCATCGCGAACCATCCTCGCTATCGCCCGTTCTCGTCAACCAATGCCTGCCTTGTCACCATCTCGGCCCAACAAACGACTCGGATTTGGCGCCTTCATTAACTGGCGTGCTCGGCCGGCCGATCGCATCGGATCACTTCCTCTACTCGGCAGGCCTCAGGAAGGTCGGCGGCGTCTGGACCGCTGACGCCGTGCGTCGGTTCCTTTCCGACACCGCCGCTTTCGCCAACGGAACGCCCATGCCGCAAATGCATCTCGAGCCAAAAGAGATCGATGAAATCGTGGCTGAGTTTGAGCGTCTTGGCCGCGAGGGGCCAGAAGCGAATCCGACGCGGTAGCGATTAAGCCATCTCGATCGCCATAGCTGTCGCTTCGCCGCCGCCGATGCAAAGCGAAGCGACGCCGCGCTTCAGCCCACGCGCCCGAAGCGCGGCGATGAGCGTCACGAGAATGCGCGCGCCCGACGCGCCGATCGGATGGCCAAGCGCGCAGGCGCCGCCGTTCACGTTGACCTTGTCGTGCGGCAGGCCGAGGTCGCGCATCGCCGCCATGGCGACGACGGCGAAAGCCTCGTTGATCTCGAACAGGTCGACGAAATCCGGGCTCCAGCCGGTCCTCTCGAACAGCTTTGTCAGCGCGCCGATCGGCGCTGTCGGAAAGTCTTTCGGCGCAGCGGCGTGGGTCGCGTGCGCGACGACCCGAGCAAGCGGCGCGACGCCGCGCTTCTCGGCCTCGCTTTCGCGCATTATGACGAGCGCCGCTGCGCCGTCGGAGATCGAGCTCGAATTGGCCGCCGTCACTGTGCCGCCGTCACGGAACGCCGGCTTGAGCGTTGGAATTTTTTCCGGCTTTGCTTTGGGCGGCTGCTCGTCGGTCGCGACCAGCGTCTCGGATTTGCCCGCCTTCACGCTCACCGGCGCGATTTCCCAGGCGAAATCGCCGCTCGCGATGGCGCGGTTGGCGCGCTCAAGCGAACTTACGGCATAGGCGTCTTGCTCCTTGTGCGTGAACTGATAGGCTTCCGCGCAATCCTCAGCGAAAGTCCCCATCAGGCGCCCCTTGTCATAGGCGTCTTCGAGGCCGTCGAGAAACATATGATCGAGGGTGCGGCCATGGCCCATGAAGTGGAGTGAGTTGGGTCGCCCTCTTGACGTCTAGAAGGGCGAGATCGAGCTGTTACCTCCGACGGCAGGAGTTTTGGCGGTTATCTAGAGGTACGCAACGCGAGGCTCATACCAACCCCAAGTCAGCGCTGCTGGGCTTGATCAGGTTCCCGATCAGCAAGTAACGCCTCGGCGACCAAGTAGAGAGGCCGTTCCTTCGTCTCGTTGAAGATTCGGCCAACATATTCTCCAATGACGCCGAGTGTTATCAATTGAATGCCCCCAAGAAAAAGAACTACCACGAGCAAAGAGGGATATCCGGGAACCGGGTTACCGCGGATCAAAGTCTGCAGAATGATGAAAAACCCGTAAACCGCTGCTAGAATGGAGATCAAAAATCCGAAATAGGCGGCAAACTGCAATGGACGAATGGAAAAGCTAGTGATGCCTTCGATCGAGAGATTCCACAGCCCCCAGTAACTCCACTTGGTCTTGCCCGCCACGCGCCGCGCGCGCTGATATGGGACCTCGATCTGGCGGAAGCCGATCCAAGAGAACAGACCTTTCATAAAGCGATGGCGTTCGCGCAGTTGAGCCAATGCATCCACCGCCCGACGGCTCATTAGGCGAAAATCACCGGCATCGGCCGGGATGGGCCGGTCGGCAAGCTTGTTAATAGTGCGATAAAACAAATACGCCGTCCACCGCTTGAGCGCAGCCTCGCCCTCGCGCTCGGTTCTCCGGCCGTAGACCACATCATAGCCCTCCTTCCAGCGAGCAACGAGATCGGAGATGATCTCGGGTGGATCCTGAAGATCCGCGTCAATGACAACGACCGCTTGTCCTCGCGCGTGGTCCAGACCCGCGGTCAGGGCAATTTCCTTGCCGAAATTGCGGGACAATGAGATCAGCCCGATGCGGGAATCTTGTCGTCGAAGCGCGCGAATGAGTTCCGCAGTGGCGTCCTTGCTGCCGTCGTCCGCAAAGATTATTTCCCAGGACAACCCAGTGGCGTCCAAAGCGGCGCGGGCCCGCTTTACAAATTCGGGCAGCACAGGTTCCTCGTTGTAGGCGGGGACAACGAGGCTGATGTCCGGATTCTCGGCCATAGGCGTAAATGCCATGCGGGATAACTGACGGCAATGGACGTTCAGGCAGCAGTGACAGCACGGCCACGTGTGGGGCGATGGACAGCGCAACATGGGGTTTATCGGGGAAACGCAAAGGGGCGGAAACCGAGGAAGGTGACCGCTATCGCCGGGCGGGCGCGAGCGGCCACGTAGACCGGCATCAACGCCAGCGTAACTGTGCCGCTGAAACGTGGACTCAGCAGGTCGCAGGCAGAATAGAGACGGTAGTTGACGGCCAAGCCCACTGACGCCACGGCAGTAGCGCAAAAACGTGCGAAGAACGGGCGCACGGCTACCTCGGAACGCTATCACTCGATTGAGCAGGAAATTGACCACAGGAGCGACGAGGAAACCTGGCGGACGCGAGAGATATTTCGCGCAGACCTAGGTGATTCCGGCGTCGACGATGTGGCCAACGACGCAAATCGCGACAAATGACGGAATCTGTGGCAATGCTCCTCTGGCGACGTGTCGCCGGAACACCGGAGATCTTTTGATCGCAGCCATCATGCCGCCCAAACAGCCGAGAGCGCGCCGGCCGCTGGTGAGTTCGCGGGCCAAATATCGCGAAACCGACGCTATAATCTTATTCAGCGCTACTTGCTCAATGCGAGCGACAACCATTGCGCGGGGCGCGGAGCCGTTAATTTGATCGTATACGCCATCCTGTGTAGGGGCACGGAATGACAGAGTTTGATCGCGAGAGTAAGCAGCTTCGAGGGTAGAGATAATGGATGTCAAAGAGCTGGGTCAAATCTTGGGGCCGCCGGAGGAGCATTGGTACTATGCCGCCAAGTTTGACCTCCTTGCTGCGACTGTAAGAAGTCTTGAGGGTGCGGAGCGTTGTCGATGTCGGCGCGGGTTCAGGAGTTCTTTGCCCGTCTCTTGCTCGAGCGGACCGATTGTCAGGAAGCCGTCTGCGTCGACCCCGCTTATGAGAGTGATCACGATGAAACGGTAAACGGCAAAACCCTGCGCTTCCGGCGCGGCTACGCGGGTCAGGACTTTGACTTGATCCTGCTGATGGATGTGCTGGAGCACGTTGACGATGACGTCGGGCTTCTCTCCAGCGTCGTGTCCTCCGTGAGGCCGGGCACCCCGGTCTTTGTCACGGTACCGGCATTCGGCTTTCTTTGGTCGGCGCACGACGTATTCCTAGATCACCGGCGGCGCTATACCGCGGCAATGCTGGCCCGCACGATGACCGACGCAAGGCTGACCGTGGATCGAATCCGCTACTTCTATGCAGCAATTTTTCCGTTGGTTGCCCTAGTCCGACTCGTAACGCGTGCGCGCGATCCAGCCAAAGGCAGCGACCTACGCCCGGTGCCTGCGGTTGTCGGATGGCTCCTTAAGACCGTGCTGGGGGCAGAGCGCCGAGTGCTCTTTCCGATCAACAGCGTGGCGGGCCTGTCCGTTGTGGGTATAGCGCGGACGTGATCCGAAGCTGTGAGGCGATAGATAAGCCTTCGGCCGCCCTCCGTAACATTGTGCTGGGCGGGAGAGGCTCTGGGGGCGAGATTGCTGAGCGTCATTGCCTTTGCCGCACGATGTCACGTCGTTCTCCTCGTTGGGTACGCGATTTACGTCTTGATTGTCGGTTGGCGGGTTACGCAGGAGAAAGATGAGCCGGCGGGGCGCCTGCCGATTACATTCGTCATAGCATCCTTGATATTTTTGGCTCTACTCAGACTTCCATCAATATTCGTCAACGCCGCGTTGAATCCAGACGAAGCTCAGTATCTCGCCGCCGCGATGAGCTTTCGCAGCAACATGAATTCCTGGGCGTCTTCGGACCTCAGCACCAGCGGCCCTTTGAACGCCTTTCCGCTGATGTGGCCGTTCCTCTTTGGGCTCGATAATGGTTTGGCGGTCGCCCATCTGACGGCGGTTGTGCTTCTGGCCGCGACGTGGCTGTTCACCCTGTTTGCGTTACAAACAGCGCCGAACAACATGCGAGTCTATCTCGGTGGCGCACTGATCCTGTTCCTTGGCGGAGCGCGATACGGGGAGCTGATTGAGTACGCGAGTGAATTGCTGCCGAACTGCCTGCTAGTGGGCGCGGTGGCGATCACGTTATCCTCAATTGGGAGGGGTCTGCCCCTTGCGAGTGTGTGTTTCGCGGGGTTTTGCCTCGGCGCTGCGCCCTTCGCAAAGTTGCAAAGTATCGGGATAGCCTTGGTGATCGGGTTCACCCTGCTTGCTTTGACGCTTCGCGACCGAGAGAGGCCGCTGCGCGCGAGCCTACTGCTCCTGATCAGCGCATGTCTGCCGGCGGCACTTCTCCTGACGCCGCTCGCGGTCGCAGGCGGGTTTTCCGATTTTTGGAACAGTTATATTGTTTTTGCTTCAAATTACACTGCAGGAGGTTGGTTGAAGGTCGTCTCGACCGATGCGCTGCCTCCGCAGATTCACGCGCTTGTCAAACTCCTGCGGCCCAAGTTGATCAGCGGCTACCTGACTATGTTGGCCGGGATTTCCGGCATCGCTGTAATCAGCCTCTTTTTGCGAACAAGCGCCGCATCGCCGGCGAACAATTGGCGCACAAAGCTCGCCCAACCGGATGGGCTTCGCTGCAGTGTGGCCGCGCTGGTTCTGACGGCAAGCGTGCTCGTGGTTGCTCTACCCGCACGACCATTCTGGCACTACGTGTTCTTCATCATTTGGCCGGCGACTATATTCACCGGCCTCCTATGGTCGGCGGCGCGTCCTGAGACCAGCTTCGGCGCGCAACTGTCTGGCGTCCCGGGTGGATTGCTTGTACTGGGGACGGCCGGGCTTGCGGCGTTCGAGCATTTTGTAAACCCACCCGGTTTCCCTCAGCGAATCGACCCGCAAAGCACCTTCCAGGCGAGCGACGAGCTCCTGCCCAATGTCGGCAAGTCGCACGGACGGCTCTTCGTATGGGGATGGATGCCCGAATTCTACGATTGGTCAGGCCGGACTCCGGCGACGCGGGACACAATCGTCTACCCACAAATAGCACCGAGCCCGCAGCGCGAGTATTTTCGCAATCGATTGATGTCGGATCTGCGTCGTAACCCGCCCGAATACATAATCGACGCTGTCGCCAAAAACAGTTTCGGATACGATGATCCTAACAAGGACAGCATCGCGAGTTTTCCCGAATTGGCAAATTTTGTCTCGGATAATTACGTGTTGTTGTCGAGAAGCGCTGTTGGAGACGCGTGTCCACGGGTCTATGCAAGCGGCGCGACGATGGCCGAAATCGCGAGGCGATATATAACGCCGGTCCGCGTTTTCGCGTCCGCGTCGTCGGAGACTGCGCCAAATGTTATTGATGGCGTGGTTTTCGATACCTGCCCCGACGCTTGGTTGCTGCCGCCAGGCCAACTCGGAGACATCACGCTGGACCTCGGCCAGGCGAAGGCGATTTCCACTATTGAGATTCTTAACACGACCGGCGGCCTACATGGAAATCAGGCGACCACGACAGCGAAAGTCAGGGCGTATGCCGGCGACGCGTTGGTCATGGAACAGGTCGTGGCCATTCCACCCCCCCCGCGCTGGGCCAATGTCGCAGTGCCTGGCAGCGCGGGCGCCATCGACAGGATCGTGGTTGCCGTTGAGAGGTTCAGCGGCGTGGGCGGCGGTCTAAATGAAATTCGAGTGCGTGGACGTTAAGAAACGAGATTGGGCATCCGCTGTCGCGCTCGACTGGGACCGACAAATATCTGCGCGCAACTGGCGCTGGCTGTCTCGCATCCGGGACGTGGCGAAGTGGAAGCCGAGGATGACGAGAGGATGATGGAATACGTCTAACGGTGGGAGCACCGATCTCCCCGCCGCAGCGACATTGTGGAGGCGCTGTGCTGAACGTGACGAAGGCTGACCGTAACCATCACGTCTGGTGCTAGATCGACCCGCGCGACGATACGGTGTTCGCCGTTGGGACTGGCTGCCGCTGCTGCAAGCCGGTGATGTCCGGCTGGATCGACCTCCAGTAGCGTTACCTAACGCTTCTCGAACAACTTGCCGGCTGATCACGCGTCCTGGCGTCGCAGCCACTTCATCCGCTATCCCGCCGGCTCCGGCCCGAGAGCCGCTTCCCGCCCAACTCGACGTTCACCGCCGCGGACGCAATATCCACGTCAGGTCGACTTCGGCCGTCCGCGGCGCAAGGGTGGACGCGCGCGAACGCGGCGCGCGCATCCGTCTGGTTTCGACGTTTAGGGGACATCGCGGATCGCGGAAACAGACCCAAGGTGGCTTCAGGAGGGACAGAGGTCGCCCTCGAATGGGCGGACCTTCAGATGAGCGTACATTCGAGCGGAGCCGTTCACCGGATCGCGGGTCTTTGCAGCAATTCCCGGCGAACTCAGGCGGCACTCGCTCCTTGCCCCAGATTCTCTTGCCAACGCGGCGCGGGTGTTCACGGAAATGGCGATTTCGTTCATCAAAGTAGCGATTGATTGCGCCCTTGGCTTCCCCGACGCTCCGGTAGTTGCTGTTGTGGATGATCGCCCGTGCCATACCACTCTCATGTTCGCCGTTTCAAGCTGCAGGCGCGAATATTCTTTTGCTCGCGATCGAGCGTTTCAAATCGACCGCCGTTAGGCAGGGCAAGAGGCACGATCATGAGAACGACGGTTGATCATGCTCTGATATGCGGGTTGGTTACCGCCGGACCGGTAATGCGTCGCGGAGCTTCCTCTGTCTAGGATCCAGCGTCGGATAGAATCCGGCTGTTAGTGGAAACGAGGGTTCTCCTGGCCGTGACCGTGCCTCCAGCCTTGCCTAACTTTGGATGAGTTGTGGTCGATGGCCTCCTCTTCGCAATCCCTCGGCTTCAGCTTCGACGCCCTACGCGATTTCCGGTCGCGTCTGTTTCGTGATCGCCCAAACGAAGCCCGAAAGCTCGCGCGCAATCGCGGCGGTGATCACGGTCTTCAATTTCCCCGCATGGGCGAGCTTGCGATATCGACGGCAGAGTCGCTCCTGGGCCTTCCAGGCTATGTCTCGGATTGGCTTGCTCAACTTTTCTTGGCGCAGAAGGAGATCGCGACCGATACGGGCTGGAAACCGGTAGCTCCATGCCGCCTCAATCAACATGCGCCGCGCCGCGCCATTGCCCGCCTTGGTGATTCCGCCCTGGCGTCGCGTGCTTCCGCTGGAATGCTCGGAAGGAACGAGACCCAGATAGGCCATGAACTGCCGCGGATTGGCGAAACGGGTGATGTCGCCGAGTTCCGCCACCAGCGTCGCAGCGGCCACCAGCGCGAGGCCACGCAGCGCTTGCAGCGCCTTCACCACTGGCGTCAGCGACCAGTCCGGAAGCGCGGCTTCGATGTGGGCTTCAAGATGATCCCGCCGAGCCGTCGCCGCCTCGACGGCCGCGATGCAATCTTCCAGCACGATGTAATGCGCTGCGTGTTCGAACGACAATCCGGCGAGCCAGCGCCGGTGCATCAGGGTCCAGGCCGGCCGGTTATAATGACGGCCATGGCGCAGCAGAAAGCCGGAGAGTTGCTGGCGCGCCTGCCGCAACACGCGCACCGCCGCCAGTCGCGCGCGCACCAGATCGCGGATCGCCTCATGGGCTGGGTCTGGAACCCACACCGACGACAGTTCACCCGCTCGGTGCAATTTGGCCAGGTTAATCGCGTCGCGTCGGTCGGTTTTGACCCGATCGCCGGGCTTGCGCGGAATCAACGACGGGGCGACTACGACGCATTCGTGCCCGGCTTCGCTCAGCTGGCGCTGAACGCCGTAACCGCAAGGGCCAGCCTCATAGCAAAATCGAAGGCGCCAGCCATGACTCGCCAGCTTCGCCGCCAGAGTCCTCAGCGCCGCCGGCGTGTTCGCGATCTTGCCATACTCGCGCAGCTCCCCCCGCTTGCCCGCCTCGGCAAGCGCCACCGCGATTGTATCTTTGTGCACATCCAGGCCGACGTAGATGATACGCTGCTCCATGACCCGTCTCCTATGCGTGAGGCTCGGCGCTGGTCCATCCAGCGCAACCCTCGTCAACCTGCATATTGTGAGACGGGTCGCCCTATCTCAGGCGAACATCTGGTCTAAAGATCGATTCGATGACGTTCAGGAACCGCGCCCGCGCCAGAAGCGGCGCGGTATCCACGATCGGACCGCCGGATGCCACCGCGGCCTTGTTGCAAGTCGAGGTATAACCTCGTCCTAAGGCAGTTGGACGGTTCTATAAACGCGTTTTTCCGGACGGAGACGGGTCGAGTGACGCGATTTTGAGGTGCGGGATCTCGGTTTTGGATGCGGCATAGGGCGCCGCATGCTGCGGCGACCGGGCGGCCCTTTGGCGCGGGGGTCAGGCGGCAGCGAGACGATCGAGGAAGACGAGCCTGCGGAAGTTGTAGACGAGGTTGGCCATGCCGATCTTGGTTTTCGCCCGGGCGATGCCGATGGTGCGGACGAAGAGGTCCATCTTGTCCTTCTGCACGGCGAAGACGTGTTCGACGCCGGAGCGGACTTTGGACTTGAGCGCGTTGGCGCGCCGCGTCGTCTCCGGCATGGGCCGGCCCGCCGGCTTCTTGCGATGGACGCAGCTGACGAACCCATTCTTTTCGAGGAACGCCTCATTGGCCTTCGAGCGGTAGGCCGTGTCGGCCCAGACGGGGCTCGCGGTGTTGGTCTTGTCGAGCAGCCCCTCACGCAGCCGCGCGCCCTCGTAGGCCGCAGCGTCGGTCGCCTCCCACCGCCGGATCAGCCCATGTTCGCGGTCGATCGAGACATGGTTTTGGTAGCCGAATGTCGGAATAGCGATGTCGACCGGAGGAACCGTCCCATCCGGCCTGGCCTTGGCCTTGCTGAACTTGACCGTCCAGCGCCCGTCACGGTCCTTCTGCCGGAGCTTGGCTGGCTGGGCTTTCCAGGCCTGCGGAATGCGCCCCTCCTTGACCGCCTTCTTCTCCTCCTCGGTGTTGCGCTGCTTGGGCGCGGCGATCAGCGAGGCGTCGACGATCTGGCCGCCCATAGCGACGTAGCCAGCCTCGCGCAGCGCCGCGTCGAACCGGTCGAACAGTGGCTTAATCGCCTCGGCCCTGGTCAGCTTTTCCCGGAACAGCCAGATCGTGCGAGCGTCGGGAACCCGATCGGATAGGCTCAACCCGAGAAACCGCATGAACGACAGGCGGTCGTTGATCAGAAACTCGGTACGCTCGTCCGAGAGGGTGTTGGCCGCCTGGATCACCAGGATCTTGAACATCATCACAGGGTCGAACGGCGGTCGGCCGCCCTGCGAGCCGTCCGAGTAGGCCAGCGCCCGCGTCAGCTCGGACTGGAAAATCTCGAAATCGACCGCCGCTGCGAAAGCCTGCAACTGATCGCCGAGATCGCTCAGCCGCTTCAGCCGCTCGTCGACGTCGAAAAATCCCCCCTGGCCGCGCATCGATTCGCCTCCCACTCCACCTGGGAGTGAATCAGAAAATGCTGGAAGGCGCGAGGTTCTTAGAAGCGTCCAGCTGAATCTGAGTACTTCTACTAATTGACGCACCGTAAACACACCTAATAAACTACGGGCCCCCTACAGCAAGTTTAGTTTGTAAACCAACAGAATTTCCTGCTTCCGACGCTGTTTAATCTGGGTAGTTGTAGGGCAACTTTTGATCTGCCCAAGGGCGTTGCTAGATCGACGGGGAGTGTGCGCCATCTGGAGAAGAGGTCTATTGGAACTCCCTGCCGCGGGCTAGGGGCTTTTCCTGATGAAAGGAGAGGCGATAATGTTCAGCGACAACACTAAAATCGGACTTGAAAGAGGCGTTCGGACAAATTCTCGAACGACACCGAGTAAGGCGAAAGTCGTCCAACAGTTAACGCGATCGATTATCGTCAGCATGCTTCTGCTGTGGTGCACAGTGGGCGCGACCGCAGCGCAAGCTCAAGCAAGCGACTTCCTTCAATTGACCATAACGAACCAAGCTGATCACACAATTGTCACTACCACTACTTCCGATCCAGTATTTGAGTTCGACGAGACCGCTAGCGGAGCGAACCGAAAATTGGATTCTATAACAGTACCTATCAACGAACCCTTCATCGATCCAACGACGGGCCGTATGGCATTCAGCGACAACCTAGTTATAGGCACGATCAACGGGATTATCACTTCCGACTCGCCAACCGGGGAACCGGGCGTAGATCGGGGGGAGACCGTAACTCTGTGGAGTCTCGACGTAACCTTCACATCAGGAGAAACCGACAACTTGAAGGTGGTAGACAACGCGACGGGGAGGGGCGCAACCGCAAGCGGCGAGAGCGGAAGCATCATGCTGCCGGCGAAAACCATCACCCGAGACAAATTCGGAGACAGGGGAGACGCAGTTGACCTGAACTCCTTCACCATCTCATTCGAGTCGGATCCCGATATGGAACCCCCGGCTGGGACCAAGGATGAAGCAGACGGAAGGAACTACCTCCTGGCAATCGCGCTCGTTTCGGATGGTGCAACCGTGCCCGAGCCCTCCACTTGGGCGATGATGCTGCTCGGGTTCGTGGGCCTCGCCTTTGCCGGCTGGCGGCGGAGCGTTAAGGCCATTCCCTTCGCACGATCGGCGTGACCAAAAACCCCTCACCCTCGACTTTAGAGCAAGGCCTCCTTCGGGCAGCCTTTTTCATTGGGGCCTGAGAAACGAACATTAGACTTAGACTAGGCCTTTGATATGACTCAATGAAGCCAGGCGTCCTCCCGCGCCGTCCATGCTCAGGAATGACCGCTAATTGCGTGCGCCGTGAGAAGGCCGCGCTTTCCAGTGGGTGCAAGGCCCACCCGGCGAACGCTCCAGCCTCAAGTCGGTTGCGCGTCGGATCGTCGATCGGCGCGTGCTGCATCTGATCAGGATGTGGCTGGATTGCCCTGTTGAAGAAACCGACGATCGAGGTCGGAAGACGCGCACGACCGAAGCGCGAGACAAGCGGCGCGGCATTCCGCAGGGCTCGCCCATCTCACCCTTGCTGGCGAATATTTACATGCGCCGGTTCGTGCTGGGATGGAAGATGTTCGGGCTTGAGCGAACCCTCGGCACGCGGCTCGTGACCTACGCCGATGACCTCGTGATCCTGTGCAGAAGGGGCAAAGCCGAAGCGGCCTTGCAGAGACTGCGGGAGATCATGGGCAAGCTGAAGCTCACGGTGAGCGAGGAAAAGACGCGCATCTGCACAGTGCCGGAAGGAGAGTTCGACTTCCTGGGATACACGTTCGGGCGAATGTTTTCGGCGAGGACCGGCCAAGCTCGTATCGGCTACCGGCCGTCAAAGAAAAGCATTCAGCGGGTGGTCGAGAAGGTCCACGCGCTGACCGGCCGATCGGACACATGGCAAGAGACCACAACGCTGGTGGGCAAAGTGAACCGCACGCTGCGCGGGTGGGCGAACTACTTCCAAGTAGGGACCGTCAACAAGGCGTATCGGGCGCTCGACGCTTACACAGCCGTGCGGTTGCGCCGGTGGTTGCGCTCCAAGCACAAAGTCAGGCGACGAAGGGGCGGGAGCTATCCACTCTCGCACCTCTACGGGCACTTCGGGCTCGTACGCCTGAGTCGGCTTGGGCACGACGTGCCGTGGACGAAGGCGTGAGGTCTTGTCCGAGAGCCGGATGCGGGAGATCTGCATGTCCGGTTCGATGAGGGGGGTGTGGAAACGGAGCTACGGCTGCGCCACTAAGGCACCGCCAGACGAAAGGGGCGGGAACGGCTATGCCCGGCCTAACGCCACCGCGCCACACTCCTACTCTACGCTCACCGGACGGCTGGAGTGTATCCGTCCGGCGGCGGCCGCCTTGCTGTGAGGGCGCGCGTCTCGAAGGGTGTGACCGTAGAGCTAGCTTTAAGGTCACGCAGAGATGGATGGGAAGGTTCTCGGGGTCGAGCGCCGACGGCGTTGGAGCAGGGACGAAAAGGCTCGGATCGTCGAAGAGACGCTGATGCCGGGAGCCGTGGTGTGCGAGGTGGCGCGGCGACACGGCGTGGCGCAGAGCCTGCTCTTCACATGGCGAAGGCAGGCGCGAACTGCGGAACCGGGCGGGAGAGACGGCTCGATTTTGCTGCCGGTTGAGATCGGAGCGGCGACGCCCTCGGGGTCCGAGGCGGCAAGACAGTCGCGCGCAGCAGCAAGCAGCCGACGAGCGAAGTCCGGGTGATCGAAATCGAGCTTGGCTCCGGGAGACCGCGTGCGCGTCGACAACGAGGTGGACGCCGATGCGCTTCGGCGGGTTCTGAGTGTTCTGAGCGAACGATGATCCCGATGCCGAGCGGGGTGCGGGTGTGGATCGCGGCGGGCCACACCGACATGCGTCGCGGCATGCAGGGTCTGGCGCTTCAGGTTCAGGAGCAGTTGAAGCGCGACCCGCACGGCGGCGATCTCTACATCTTCCGCGGGCGCAGGGGCGATCTGGCGAAGATCCTTTGGCACGACGGCCTCGGGCTGTCGCTCTACGCCAAGCGGCTCGACCGGGGAAAGTTCATCTGGCCGTCGGCGAAGGAGGGCGTCGTGTCGATCTCGGCGGCGCAGATGGCCTACATGCTCGAAGGGATCGACTGGCGGAATCCGCAACTGACGTGGCGGCCCAAGAGCGCGGGGTGAGCGCGCCGGGCGAGCGCTGGGCAAGCGAAGAAAAACATGGGGTCACACGCATTTTAGGGCGCCTCGAATCGCGAAAACTATGATTCCCTTCGTCTCATGGATCCCGCTTCCGAGGCTCTTCCCGACGACGTCGCCGCCCTGAAGGCGGCGCTGATCGCCGAGCGCGCGCGGAGCCTGGAAGTCGCCGCGGACCTGGCGGTCGCGCGGGCGAAAGCCTCGGAAGACATGGCGCTGATCGCCGCGCAGAAGCTCCGGATCGCCAAGCTCGAGCGCCAGGTCTACGGGCAGCGGTCGGAGCGCTCGGCGCGGCTGATCGATCAGCTGGCGCTCGACTTCGAAGAACTGGAAGCCAGCGCCACGGAAGACGAACTGGCGGCGGAGCAGGCGGCCGCCAAGACGACGACGGTCCGCGCCTTCACCCGCCGGCGCGCCGAGCGCGACACGTTCCCCGACCACCTGCCGCGCGAGCGCGTGGTGATCGATCCGCCGACCGCCTGCGCGTGCTGCGGCGGCCTTCGCCTGCGCAAGCTCGGCGAGGACGTGACGCAGACGCTCGAGACGACGCCCCGGCGGTGGAAGGTGATCGAGACGGTGCGGGAGAAGTTCTCCTGCCGGGACTGCGAGACGATCAGCCAGGCGCCGGCGCCGTTCCATGTGATCCCGAGGGGGTGGGCGGGTCCGAGCCTGCTGGCGATGATCGTGTTCGAGAAGTTCGGCCAGCACCAGCCTCTGAACCGGCAGGCCGAGCGCTACGCGCTCGAGGGCGCGCCGATCGCGCTGTCGACCATGGCCGACGCGGTGGGCGCCGTCTGCGCGGCGCTCGATCCCCTCCGGCGCCTGGTCGAGGCCCATGTCATGGCGGCCGAGCGCCTGCACGGCGACGACACGACCGTGCCGGTGCTGGCGAAAGGCAAGACCGACACCGGCCGGCTCTGGATCTACGTCCGCGACGATAAGCCGTTCGGCGGCGCCGGGCCGCCCGCCGCGATCTTCCATTACTCGCGCGATCGGCGAGGCGAGCATCCGCAGGCGCATCTCGCGGGCTACGCCGGCATCCTGCAGGCGGACGCCTATGACGGCTACAACAAGCTCTATCTCGCGGACCGCAAGCCCGGTCCGATCCGGGAGGCGGCGTGTTGGGTGCATGCGCGGCGCCCGTTCTTCGCCATGGCCGACATCGAGGAGAACGCGCGCCGCAAGGCTGCGGGAAAGAAGGAGATCCCGCTCTCGCCGATCGCCATCGAGGTGGTGCGCCGCATCGACGCGCTGTTTGCCATCGAGCGCTCGATCAACGGCAAGAGCCCCGAGGAGCGCCTGGCGGTCCGACGCGCCGTAAGCCGGCCCCTGGTCGACGATCTCATGACCTACATGCGCGAGCAGGCGGCGAGGCTGTCGCGCGGGCACGACCTCGCCAAGGCGATCCAGTACATGCTCAAGCGCTGGCCGGCCTTCACGCTGTTCCTCGACGACGGGCGCGTGTGCATGTCGAACAATGCCGCCGAGCGTGGGCTGCGCTGCGTTGCGCTCGGACGGAAATCATGGCTGTTCTGCGGATCCGACCGCGGAGGCCGGCGCGCCGCAGACATGTACGGCCTCATCGTCACCGCCAAGATGAACGGCGTCGATCCGCAGGCGTGGCTCGCCGACGTCCTCGCGCGCATCGCCGGCCATCCCGCGCATCGGCTCGATGAGCTGCTGCCCTGGAACTGGCGGCCACAGCCTCGAGCCGCCACTGCCCTCGCGGCCTGACCCATGCACGTCAACAAGGTCTCCCGCGTCAGGACCATCGACCGCGTCGCCAAAGACCTCGGCGAAGACGTCGACTTCCTGTTCGACGTCGCCATCGAAATGGAGCCCGAGGACGGCCTCATCTGGGTCCTGGGCCTCGGCGACGAAAGCGTCATGGCCTTCACCGACGACGGCGTCGACAGCCTCGTCGAGCTGATCAAGATCCACCGGGAAACGACGCCGCGCGAGGAGCGCTGATCTCAGCCGCGCGCGCCAGCCCCTGCGGCCTACGCCGGACGGCTACGCTGGAGTTCGCCCCTTTGCCGCCTTTAAGATCGGCGGTGTCAACGGACGGAAAGCGCAAGAAAGCGGACTTCGGGCCGAAGATGTCGCTCGCCGCTTACGGCGCGGGAGCGCTAGGAGGATCGCGCAAACTGAGGTCTGATCATGCGGCGATTAAAGCCGCCGCATGATATCAGCGCAGTCAAAGCTTCACGTCTGAAGGTTGATTTCGCAGTCAAGCCCTTCCGCACGCCATTCAAACCGCGCCGCGCCTTTCAGCTGTTCAGCCATTTGTTTAATGATCCGTCCGCCAAACCCTTCCCGTGTCGGCGTGTGGACGGGCGGTCCGCCCGTCTCAGTCCAGCGAAGTTCAAGTCTCCCGTCCGGTTCATGCGACCAACATAGGTCAATTCGACCACTCGCTAAAGACAGTGAACCGTACTTCGCCGCATTGGTCGCCAGCTCGTGCAGGATCACGGCGGTGGATTGGGCGACGTTCGGCTCCAACAAAATTTGTGGACCGTCGATTTGGGCGCGTGTCTCGCCCTCCTCAAAATAGGGCGCAAGCTCCTGCCTCGCGATTGCCGACAGTTCAGCGCCAATCCAGCGCGTCTGGACAAAGAGCGAATGGACATTGGCAAGGGCCCGAACGCGTCCTTCGATCGCCTGCTTCAGCCCTTGAAGCGAGTCGGACTGAGAAAGCTTGACGGTGGCGAGCACGTTCCCAAGCAGGTTCTTGCTTCGATGCTCGGCCTCCCGAGCCAGAGTGACGATTTGCTCCTGAGTCCGCTTCTGCTCGCTGACGTCCCTTGCGATCTTCGACGCTCCAACGACCTCACCGTTGGCGTCCTTGACAGGCGAGACTGTGAGGGAAACGACAATCAGGCTTCCGTTTTTGCGTTGCCGAACGGTCTCGAAATGGTCGATGCGCTCCCCACGTCGAATTCGTGTCAGGATCGTTCTTTCTTCAGCATGCCGGTCTCGCGGAGTCACAATGGTGATGGGCTGGCCGATCGCCTCTTCCGCCGTATAGCCAAAGACCCGTTCGGCGCCCCTGTTCCAGCTTGTGATGATGCCGTCGAGGTTTTTGCTTATGATCGCATCGTCGCTGAAATCGACAATTGACGCCACCCAACGCAGTCGCTCTTCGTTTTCGTAAAGCGCCCTTTGGATCTGCTTGCGTTCGGTAACGTCGCGATTGACCTCGAGCACGGTCCCGTCGGCAAGCAGCTGTTGACGACTATCAACGATGACCTCGCGGCTGTCCTTGCAGACATGTCGCAGTTCGCCGGACCAATAGCCGTCGTTTCGAAGCTGCGATCTCATTACGGCGAACTCGGTTGGGAACTTGGTCTGTAATAAGGAGTGGCTGCTGCGACCGATCGCCTCGTCTGATGCAAACCCGTAAAGTCGCTCAGCTCCGGCATTCCAGAATTCGATCGGCCCATCGAGACGCCACGCGAACATCGGTTCGTAGGACAACGTAACCAAACTCGCCAAGCGCTTTGCGCGTTTGGCGGCCGCATCTATTCCGGTCGCCTCGCGTCCCATCTTCGATTTACTGCGCACCATACCAAGGCACCCTGATCGTCAAACCCGTACGCCGAGCCCATCGCCCGTCGCGAGAGCGTATTACCAAAATCCGCTGCTGGCTTGGGCTGCCAAGACGCTTCAGCTCTCTCCACCTCCGTCCACTCCCTAATGCTATTAAGCAGGGAGAGCCGATCGGTTCTCTCACCCTGGGCGATGCCCGTAGGGGTCGCCGCAACCGAATCAGTGTCCCGAATTCGACGGATTTTGTTGAAAACCTCCGAAATTGAGCCACAGCGAAAATCTCGCTTTCGGGCGCGTCGCTTCGTCTCAGCCGATAGTCCTCATGGCAGGGCATGTAGGAGGGGCGTACGCGGCAATACCGGTCGCTCCGCCGAACCCCTAAGAGCCCGTCCGGGAACATATTAAATCGTCGGAATCATTTGTGATTCAAGGGAGGCGGCCTGATTCGTTGGGGGGGGTCGCCGATGTGGACGAGCAAGAATCGCAGACGCTATGACCGAAGTCGGTTGCGCTATCCGAGCGATCTGACGGACGAGGAATGGGCGCTTGTGGAGCCGCTCATTGCGCCGGCCAAGCGCGGCGGCAATCGGCGTCATGTGGTCGTGCGCGAAGTCGTCAACGGCCTGATGTATATCCTGAGCACCGGCTGTCAGTGGCGGGCGATCGCTAAGGACCTGCCGCCGCGCTCGACGCTGTACGATTATTTCGACCTGTGGGGCTGGGACGGCACGCTCGATCGCATCCATGACGCGCTTTATGTGCAGTGCCGCCAAGCCGCCTCGCGCGAGGCGAGCCCGACCGCCGCGATCATCGACAGCCAGAGCGTCAAGAGCGCGGAAAAAGGGGGCCTGCGATTGATCCGACGGGCTACGATGCCGGCAAGAAGATCAAGGGCAAGAAGCGGCACATCCTCGTCGATACGCAGGGCCTGCTGATGCACGCCATCGTGCACGCCGCCGACGTCCAGGACCGCGACGGCGGCGCGCTGCTGATGGCGAGCTTGTTCGGCGGCTTTCCGTTCCTGATCAAGCTCTATGCCGACGGCGGCTACCAGGGACCGGAGTTCCAGAGCGCGGTGAAACGGATTCTGGCGCGCGTCAACGTCGAGATCGTCAAGCGATCGGATCAAGCCACAGGGTTCGTCGCACTGCCCAAGCGCTGGATCGTCGAACGCACCTTCGCCTGGCTCGGCCGCTGCCGACGACTGGCCAAGGACTGGGAATGTCTCAACCACAAGGCCCTCGCCTTCCTGCGCCTCGCCTCCATCCGCCTCATGCTGCGAAAACTATGCAATCCCGCATGATGTTCTCGGACAAACTCTAAGCAATTTTCCATCGAGGCTGCCAGCGGTCGTCTGAATTGTGATCGATGCGGAAATTCGAGTTTTTCAACAAAATCGGTAGAGTCGAAGTGTGGCGCGGTGACGTTAGGCTGAGCATGTCTGTTTCCGCCCCTTTCGTCTGGCGGTGCCTTAGTGGCTCAACCGTAGCTCCGTTTCCACACCCCGCTCATCGAACCGGACATGCAGATTTCCCGCATCCGGCTCTCGGACAAGACTTCACGCCGTCTTCGCATGCGACGCCATCGGCGGCTTCTGAAGATTGGAGTTGATAGGTCGCCCAATCTCCGTGTCCCTCGCTACGTTCTGCGTCTGTCTTGAACTGAGGTCCCTTCCCTCCACCAGAGTTACCCGGTTTCCGCGGTACTACGAACCTCTCCGCCACCCCAGAGCGCCCGGCCTGTCCCTCACGGGCGTCCGGTTGGTCCTGTCATCCCTGACCTAACCACGCTTTGAGGCTTCCCGTGTTGCGTGCGCTTTCCTTGTGTACGTGCTGCCGCCACTACCCCGGTGCAGCGGCTGGGCGTCGTCGCCGCTCATCTCACCCAGCCGTATCAGCCTTCCCCGATAACGTTGTCGGGTCGGCCTGCACATCGTCCTTTTCGAGGAATGCTCAGCGTTCACTCGCGTTGCGGCCCGCACACTCGCGCGGTCACCTATATGTGACCTGCTACACCGAAGGCTTCAGCCATTTTGTTACCTCCATGACTGCTCCGGTTGCTTCCGGCTGGAGCGTTTCGCCGGGTGGGGCTTGCACCCACTGGAACGCGCCGCCTTTGCACGGCGCTCACGTGAAGCAGTCATCCCCAACTGCACGACGAAAGGGCGGACAGCGCCCCGTGGCGCACGCTGCACCCCCTCACCCGATCAGTCGCCGATATTCGGACTCCGGAGTGCCGTAAGTTTCCCCGGCGACGCGCGCCATTCCTTGCGGTCGTTGATCGTGATTTCCCCTCGCCGATACGAAATCAGTCCTCGTTGCCGCAGCGCCTTCAACGCTTCCGTCACCCCCGGTCGGCGCACGCCGAGCATGAGCGCTAGAAATTCGTGCGTGAGCGGCAGGGTGTCGCCCTGGATTCGGTCTTGTGCCATGAGGAGCCAGCGGGCAAGTCGCTCGTCAATTTTGGATTTTGCGTTGCAGATCGCGGTGTGGGTTGTTTGCACCCCGAACGCCTGAACGAACTTCAACAGGGAGTCACGAAGAGACACGCTCGCCTGTATCGCCTGGCGCAACTCGCTCGCGGGAATGCACTTGCCCGTTCCACGCGCTTGAATATAGGTCGCATGCGGCGAGCGGTGGTCGCCAAGCACGATAGGCAAACCTGTCATGTCCTCGCGGCCAATCAACCCTATCTCGACCTGCTTGCCGTTGCGTTGAACGGCGACGGGAGCACCAGTCTCTCAGCCACCGACGCCTGCGGCGCAGGGCCTCAGCAGGTGATGAACCCTGTGTACGCTTTCGGAAGCGCAATTGCTACGTCGAGTTTGGACGTATTCGAACCGACTGCATGGGACGAGACGCGCCACGGGGAATATCGGTCATACGATCATTATCGGCCGGACCAAACTTCGCCGGCCTACTTCCGCTGGCGACCTTCCTCCAAATCTGCCACTGTACGATTTCGTACACTCAGTCGGGAACGCTCGCGCCCCTCCCGCGTTTCGGCACTATTGGCGACCTAAGGCTAAGTTGGAGTGCGCGCATTGCAAACTGCCCGCAAAGTCGTCACCGTTCTCGTGGTCGAGGATGATTGGATAATCCGCGAGGACATAGTGACGGACCTCCGGCAGGAGGGATGGGCGGTATTGGAGGCGGCCACGGGCGTCGGTGCACTGCGAGCGCTCCATGAAGCCAAGAAAGTCGATCTTCTGATTACCGATATCGGACTGGCCGACGCTCTGACTGGCTGGGATATCGCGGAAGCGTTCCGAACCTCCCACCCAGAGGTGCCGGTGATCTATGCATCGGGAAACCCTGCAAACGATCATCGCCGCGTCGCGGGGAGTGTTTTTCTCAGCAAGCCGCTAGCCGTTTCAGAACTTACCACGACCTGCCGCAAGCTTCTGGCGCGGCGATGAGCGGCCGCGGGCGTTTCGTGTACGAAAGATTGCCCTTGGTTGTCCTTGCCTGCACGGGCTTTGTCATAGTAACGACACGCGGTCTACGAATGGCATGGCATTCCGAGGGCCAGTCAGTCGCTAAGCCGCGAGGCCGCGCCACTCGACCAGCGCAGCCGAGCGTCTCTGTTTGTAAACCTCGCGGGTCACGAGATGACGCTCCTGGCTGAAATGATTGTGGACCTGAGCGTGAACTGAACTGAACTTTTGTAGTGTCTTCGCACTCCGAAAGAGTTGCATGGCTCGTTCTCGTCGTCGAAAGGGTGATGCGAGTTTTCCGCGCGATCGTTGAGCCAACGGCCAACTTCGTGACGGTCGGCGTTGCCGATCTCTTTCGTCGCTGCAGGATACGAGCAAAGCCCGTCGGTGACGACGCTCCGCGGTTGGCCATATTTCTTCATGATGCGCTTCAGAAACTTGAGCGCGGCGGCCTTGTCCCGCTTCGCCGTGACCACGGTTTCCAAAACCTCGCCTTCGTGGTCGACAGCCCGCCACAGATAGCAGAGCTTGCCGTTGATCTTCACAAACACCTCATCCAGATGTCAACGCCACTGGGGGAAGCGGCGCAGACGCGCAACCCGATTCTTTCGGATCTCTGCCGCGAACATCGGGCCAAACCGGTTCCACCAAAATCGGATGGTCTCATGGCTGATGTCGATCCCGCGCTCGGCCAAGAGATCCTCGTTGCGCAGCGACAGTGGGTACCGCACGTACATCATCACGACCAGACGGATCACTCCTGGCGAGCTGTTGAAATATCGGAACGGGTTGCTCATGGCCTGACGCTAGCATGGCCCAGACACCGTGAGCGTTTCGTCTGACAAGGCCGTGCCGCCCGCCGCTCGAGGAGATCCAAATCTTCGAACAGAATGCGCCAGTCGAGGACGACGCGCTCCCGCCGGTGCTCGACGCCGAGGCGACGCCAACCTCACCGACCTGCCGCCGCCATGTCACCCAAGATGAGGCCATCGCCGACATGCAGGTCATGCTGCAGGAGATGGAGCGCCATTACCGCAAGCGGCCGATCATCTATACGACCGTCGATTTCTACGAGGCGAATCTTTCCAACGGCGCGTTGACGGACTATCCGATCTGGGTGCGCTCGACCAAACACCATCCTGCCGTGAAGTACGGCTCGCGCGCCCGGCATTTCTGGCAGTATCAATCCGACGGCCGGGTCCCGGGCATCGGCGGCAACGTCGACAAGGATGCCTTCTACGGCACAAATGAGCAGTGGGACGCCTTCCTGAGGGAGCCCGGTGTGCGCCCCGTCCAGACCGGCGCCGCAGGGCCCGCGCCCGCCCCTGCGCCCGCGCAAACGGCGACGGCCGATGCAGATTAGCTCGTATTGCCCCGAACCTCGGCCCGATGTCCTTCAACGGAGTGGATCATTGTGCCGGTGAGGGCGAGTGACGTCGGCGAACTGTACGTCGAACTGGACGGCTCGTTACGAAAGACACGTCCTGTTCGTGACGACGATCCAAAATGGCAACGGAAATCAAAGCCGAGCGTTAGCGGTCACGAGGCGCGCCGGCCTCAAGGAATCTTCGACCAGCCATAGTTGAACCTCGAAGTGCTTGGGCTTGCGGCGCGGCTCCGCCGAGGACGGTGAAGCGAATTGCGCTCCCAAAACACGCTGATGGTCACGTTCGAGGCGGACGGCGGTGGGCAATGTGTCACCATTGCAAAAAAAGGAACGCAGAAGCGGTGGCGGTGGTAGGAGAAATCACCGATCTGGCTTTCTGCGTTCCCGCCCAATCCACCACCCCCTTTTGGCGGCCTAACACTTGGGCGTCCATCAACGCTCACCTGGTGAGTGGAGTTCCCAATGATGCAGTGGGTAGGCAGGCGGGAGCGCGGCAACCAGCTTTGGTGAGGGGGTCCACCGGGCCGGCCACCGCGTCCCCTACCCAAGCCACCGCGCCGTCTCCTCCAGCACGGCTCTCAGGCAGGATTCCAACGCCGCTGTTTGATTGTAGTTCCTCCGTCGCCCCTTTCTCGCGGTGGTCTCTCAGGATGACGCGACGAAGGGCCTCGCAATCCTCTGGTCGCAAACCGTCGTCGGAGACGGCATCCGGGGAACGTCGGCTGAGATTCTCCGGCTGTCATAGGCCCAGTGCAAGAGTGCTTGGCGCTGGCGCGGCCGGCACATCGGATCGCCCGGCTCGCAATGTTTCCTGATTTGCGACACGTGGCGCTTCATCGCCTTCCAGCGCCCGATCTGGCGGGCGTCCTCGTCGGGCAGCCGCCGGCCCATGTAGTAGCGGCAATACCACTGGAACCAGCCGCACGGATCGTCTGCATGCATCCAGCCCTTCCTTCGCCACTCCGACAAGGGTTGGCTGGCGTCCACGCCGAAATAGTTCAAGGAGCAGTCGCGGCCGGAGCGCGAGAGCTTGGCGCGCGCGAACCAGCTCGCGGGATATTCATCTCGGCAATCGCTGAGGTATTTGCCGCAGAACACGCCAAGTTCGAGCATTTGCTTCGGGGTGAGGTCGGGCCGGAACTGCGGGTCGAAATCGCGGCCGACCGACGCCGACAGCTCATAGCGATAGCCTTGCTGCATCTTGTCGTTGACTATCACGACGCGGCGCATCCGGCCTTCCTGTCATTTCAGCACAAGGATCGGCCCGTTCAGCGCAGAGGCAAAGGCCTCCCAGGCGGCGTAAGGGCGAAAAGCCACGCAGCCATGCGGTCCTGCCACCACATGGCGATGAAGGCGAGGATCGCGGCAAGCCCACGATCACTCATCTACTGATCGGTGCCCCACCAGTTCACCGTCCGCCAAGAAAGGACTGGCTTTCGGCTCGAAATCGAGCATGTGTGTAGGACGTTCCGCGGCGCAAAGCATTGCGCGCAAGACCCTTAGCCCCGACGGCGCGGCGAGCGCACGTGATCCAACCGCCCCATCGGCGCTGGCCGATCCGGGGCTCGTCCTGGTGAGGGGCCGGATCGCCCGGACCTCCAGGCTGAGAGGAAGGGTTGGATCATGAGTGTCAAACTTACCGACGCGCAACTAGTGATGATGAGTGCTGCGGCACAACGCAAGGATCGTTGCTTGTTGGCGCCGCCAACGATCAAGGGCGCGGCTCTCAGCAAAGTCAGCGCCAAACTCGCGAAGCTTGGTTGGGCCCGCGAGATCGAGGCGAAACCTGGAGCGCCGACCTGGCGCCGCGATAATGCTGGGCGAGGTTACGCGCTCAAGCTGACGGCGGCCGGTTTGAAAGCCATCGCCGTCGACAAGGGATCGCAAGAGGCGATCGAGTCCAGCGAGGCCCCGCAGCCGCAGGCGAAGAATGGCGCCAGTCCGGACGAAGGCGGACTCCCGGGTCGGATAGCCATCCCGCGAGAAGGCAGCAAGCTGGCGCGGGTCATCGATCTGCTGCAGCGGTCGGACGGCGCGACCATCCCCAACCTGACCGAAGCAATGGGATGGCTGCCGCACACGACGCGGGCGGCGCTCACCGGGCTGCGCAAACGAGGGTATGCCGTGATCCGCGAACGGATCGGCGATGGAGATTCAGCCTACCGGATCTCGAACGCCCCTGCTCACACCGGCGATCCTACCGTACAGCAGCCCGAGGCGATGGAGGGCCGCGGGCCCAAGCAGAAGGCGGCGCAAGCGGCGTAGTCGGCATGATCCAAGCGCGCACCAACTCCGGGCAGGCGCCGAAGCGTCCGGTGGCGGCAGCGACGGGAACTTCGCTGCCGCTCGATGCTTCTCTTCCGTCGATCATCGCCAACCTCGAAGGCCTCGATCTCGGTGGGTTGCGCCGTCAATGGCGCGTCCACTTAGGGGGCGAGCCGCCCGCCCATCTTCCACGCTGGCTCCTGATGAAAGTGCTGGCCTACCGGCTCCAGTCCAGCGCGTTCGGCGATCTCGACAAAACGATCCGAAGGATCCTTCGCTCTGGGAACGAGGATGGCGTCGGCGCTCCTTTCGACTGCCGCGCGCCTCAAACGCGAGAAGGGGTTAGTTTGAGGATCGGCGCGCTGCTCGTGCGTCAATGGAAGGGCCAGCTCGAGCGGGTCATGATCTTGGAAGAGGGCTTCGCTTGGAATGGCCGGACCTTCGGCAGCCTGTCCCAGATCGCCAAAGCGATGACCGGGACCAATTGGAACGGCCATCGCTTCTTCGGGCTTCGCCAGGGAAAGACACTCCAGCGGCAGACGCGGGCGGGGATCGCCGAAAGAGCAGAGATAGGACCGCCTCCTGTAGAGCGAATGGCGCGTCGGCAAGGGATGCGTCGCTTTGAAGGATCACATGACCAGACGCAGCTTGCGCAGCGCGATCTATACGCGCGTCTCGACAGATCAAGGCCTCGAACAGGATTTCAACTCCCTCGACGCCCAGCGGGAGGCGTCGGAGGCCTACATTAGGAGCCAGGCGCATGAGGGCTGGCGACTGGTTCGGGATCACTATGACGACGGCGGCTTCTCGGGCGGGTCGATGGATCGGCCGGCGCTTAAGAAGCTCCTCGACGACGTAGCGGCAAGACGGATCGACGTGATCGTCGTCTATAAGGTCGATCGGCTGACCCGCTCGCTCGCGGACTTCGCCAAACTCGTCGAGACATTCGATGCTCATCGCGTCTCCTTCGTCTCGGTGACCCAGTCCTTCAACACCACGACCAGCATGGGACGGTTAACCCTGAATGTGCTGCTGTCATTCGCCCAGTTCGAGCGAGAGGTCACCGGCGAGCGGATCCGAGATAAAATCTCTGCTTCGAAAAAGAAGGGAATGTGGATGGGCGGCGTGGTTCCGCTGGGTTACCGAGTTGAGGACCGTGCGTTGCATATCGTCGAGGATCATGCAGGGATCGTGCGGTCCCTGTTTCGCCGCTATCTCGAGGCGGGAAGCGTGGTGCGGCTCAAACAGCAACTTGACGCTGAAGGCTTTCGGATTCCGATCCGCATTGAGGGCGGGGGCCGCTCGACCGGCGGCGGCCTTTTCAGCCGGGGGCACATCTACAAGATCCTGTCGAACCCCATCTATGTCGGTCGCATCGCCCACAAAGGCCAAGTCCATGAAGGCCAGCATCAGCCGATTGTGATCCAAGACCTATGGGATCGGGTCCAGCAGAACCTGCGCGACCATCTTGGAGCGACGAGAACCAAGAGAACCCGCCAGTCGTCCGGGGCCCTTCTCGCTGCGAAGCTCTTCGACGATCACGGCAACCGGATGAGCCCGACCTGGGCGAGGAAGGGGCCCAAGCGCTGGCGCTATTATGTCTCGCGGGCGGCTCTGCAGGGCGAGAAGAGCAAAGCGGGATCGATCGTGCGCGTTCCAGCCGCCCATGTCGAAACTCTCGTGTCGCAGGCCCTCGGCAAGCTGTCCCCGGACGGCGCTGCTTCGCCAAACGGACATTCGCGACCTGATTGATCGTGTCGTGATCGGCCGTTCGACGATCCAGATCCAACTGTCGGAGGTTGCGGAGGCAAATGCCAGCGCGAGCATTCTGACGGTTCCCTGGACGCCGCTCTCGCCTTATCGCAAGCGCGAGATCATCCAGACAGTAAACGACGCGAAGACCTGTGCCCGCCCGATGCCCGCCAACGCGCGCGCGACCCTGATCGAGGCCCTCCGCGACGCGCATCGCTGGCTGGACCAACTTCTCTCCGATTCCCGTCTCACTTCCGAGGCGATCGCTACGCAAGAGGGCAAGACTGGGCGTTCCATCCGGATGACCCTGTCGCTCGCTTTCCTCACGCCGGAGATCGTCAAGGCGGCAGTCGAAGGACGCCTGCCGCGCGGCTTTGGTCTCAAGCGTCTCGTCGACCTGCCGATGGCCTGGGCGGATCAGTGGCGCACGCTTGGACTCCAGGCGCCGCCGAAGGCGTAGGGAACGGATCCGCCCTGCTCATTTGTGTTCCCGCCGGCGAGATCTATCCATCCCAACCCGATCAAGTGTCGGGGTTCCGCCCCCAAATGGCCATTCGAAATCGGGCGCGGTGGACACTTGGCAAACAGCAACCTTGGAAACAGAAATGTGCGGCCAGAGACTTTAGGCGATACGCGACGAGAAAGGTCACCTGAACGTGCCAAACCGACCGCAGAGACCGGTTCTCCGCGCACAGGTTACGGAAATGTCGGGCTATTTCTAACCCTGGGAAGTCACGTCGGTTTGCCCGGACTGGATGGTGGAGCTGAGGGGATTCGAACCCCTGACCTCTGCAGTGCGATTGCAGCGCTCTCCCATCTGAGCTACAGCCCCGTCGCGCGGCTGTTTACGTGCACGTCCGATGCGTGTCAACGACGTCGGCGCGGAGGGTCGGGGCCTTTTCCGCTTCAACGGCGGCCTCTCAAAGGTTGGAGAATTCATGCGAGCGGTCCTGGACATCGTCATCTACGCGCTCGACCTTTACAAGCTGGTGATCGTCGCCGGCGCGGTGCTGTCCTGGCTGATCGCGTTTGGCGTCGTGAACATCCGTAACGATTTCGTGCGCGCTGTGTGGAACCTTTTCCTGGCGCTCACGGAGCCGTTTTTGCGCCCGATCCGCAATTTTCTGCCCAATACCGGCGGCATCGACATTTCGCCGATCATCTTGCTGCTTGCGGTGATGCTGCTCGAGCGCATCATCATCTACTACGTCTATCCGTTCGTCTACTGACGCGCCATGCGGGGAGCGCGCGCCGCCAAGGCCGCCGCAGGCCGGTTCTTCGAGGACTTTCGCCTCGGCGAGACGATCCGTCACCCGACGCCGCGCACGCTGAACAGCGGCGACGCCTCGCTCTATTCGGCTCTCACCGGGGCGCGCTTCGCGCCACAAAGCGCGGAAACCTTTGCTCGCGCGATTGGCTACCCGGCGAGCCCGATCGACGATCTGCTCGCCTTCCATGTCGTATTCGGCAAGACGGTGCCCGACGTCTCGCTGAACGCAGTCGCCAATCTCGGCTACGCCGATTGCCGGTTCTTGAAGCCGCTTTTTCCCGGCGATACGCTAACTGCCGTTTCGCAAGTCATCGGTTTAAGGGAAAACTCCAACCGACAAACCGGCGTCGTCCACGTGCGCTCGCGTGGCCTCAATCAGCACGGGGAGACGGTTATCGACTACGTCCGCTGGGTGATGGTGCGAAAGCGCGACGCGAGCGCGCCCGCGCCTGAGACCCACCTTCCCAAACTGCCCGAGGCGGTCGACGTGGCCAGTCTCGGCGCAGCCTGTCCGCGGATCGACCGCGCCGCGTTCGACCTAGAGCTCAGCGGATCGCCCGATTGGTTCGAGGACTATTGCGCCGGCGAGCGGATCGATCATGTCGACGGCGTCACCGTCGAAGAGGCGGAGCACCAGACGGCGACCCGGCTCTACCAGAACCCGGCCAAGGTGCATTTCAACCAATTCAGCGAGGGGCAGGGGCGCTTCGGGCGGCGGCTTATCTACGGCGGGCATGCGATTTCGCTCGCCCGCGCGTTGAGTTTCAACGGCCTCGCCAACGCCTTCCATATCGCGGCGATCAATGGCGGCCGGCATGTCGCGCCACTATTCGCCGGCGACACTTTGTTCGCTTGGAGCGAGGTTCTCGAGACCGCGGCGCTGCCCGGGCGCGACGACGTTGGCGCGCTCAGAGTGCGGACGATCGCGGCCAAGAACCGCTCATGCTCCGACTTCCCCTGGCGCGAGGGCGAGGGGTACGAGCCGCATGTCGTGCTCGAGCTTGACTATTGGGCGCTTGCGCCGCGACGGCCCTGACAACCATGCGGTTGCCCGCGGACGCCGTACTCCTCATCATCGACGCGCAGGCGGAGGTCGATGGTTCGCGCCATGGCGCTGCCGACGTCACGGAGGCTGAGAACAACATCGCAGCCCTTATCGCTGCGTGGCGGGCGGAGGGTCTGCCGCTGGCCCATGTCGGTCGAGAACCAACCGCCTCCGCTGCGCCTCTGGCGCTCGCGCTCCGCCCGCTCGACGGCGAGATCGTCATGGTCCGCAACGCGACAAGCGCCTTCGTTGGGGCCGACCTTGAAGCCAGGCTCGACGAAATCGGTGCGGCGACGCTGGTCCTTTGCGGGACGCTCGCGACCCATGCGCTCGTAGCGTCGGCCCGGCACGCGGGCGACCTTGGCTATCAGGTGTTTGTCGTCGCCGACGCGTGCTGGGCGACGGATACGGTCGATTTCCGAGGCCGGCTCTGGCCGGCGGAGGACGTGCGCGCGCTTGTGCTGGCGCATCTTAAGGGCGAGACCGCGACCATCGTCGACGCCGGGACGGCGCTTCGTGCCGCAGCAACGGCCAAGGCGCGCCAGCGACGCGGGGCGGGACGGACCTGACCGTTCCTTGGGAATTCAACCGTCTGCGGACGTGTTGATTTTTGCACGCGACGAAATCTTTTCAAGAGCTTATACCAAATCTCTGAAGGGATGACTCGGTTGGGATTCCCGAATCGCCTGGCGTCTGATTCAAGGTGGCGAACAGAGGAGGTTCGCCATGCCCATTCCGCTTCGGGGCGATTATGACGCTGAGATGGTGAGAGCTGCGGCCAAGCGGTCGAAGGACGGGCCGCAGGCCAGGCGGCTTTTGGCTCTGGCGGCGGTTTACGAAGGCGCGACGCGCACCGAGGCGGCGAAGATCGGCGGGGTGACGCTTCAAATCATTCGCGATTGGGTGATGAAGTTCAACGCCCATGGACCGGAAGGCTTGATTGATCGCAAGCCGCCCGGACAGGCTCCCCGGCTGAACGGCGCACACCGCGCCGCGCTCGCCGCGATCATCGAGAGCGGCCCGATCCCGGCGGTTCATGGGGTCGTGCGCTGGCGGATTGTCGATCTCTGCCAATGGATTTTCGAGGAGTTTCGCGTCGTCGTCGCCAAGCAGACGTTGAGCCGCGAACTGCGCGCCATGGGTTATCGCAAGCTCTCGGCCCGTCCCCGCCATCATGCTCAGGCCGCAGGCGCGATCGAAGATTTTAAAAAAGCTTTTCCGCGCGCCTGGAAGCGATCGGGCGCGAGAAGGACGTCGAGCCCAGCGCCATAGAGGTCTGGTTCGCCGACGAGGCGCGCGTCGGCCAGAAGAACAAGATCACCCGGCGCTGGGCCAAGCGCGGCGCGCGTCCAAGCGCTCCCAAAGATCAGCGAACCGCCTCGGCTTATATCTTCGGCGCGATCTGTCCCAAGGACGGCAAAGGCGCGGCCCTGGTCATGCCACGCTGCAACACGGAGGCGATGAACCTCCATCTCGCCGAAATCGCCACCCAGATCGCGCCGAGAGCGCACGCTGTGCTGCTGGTCGATCAGGCCGGCTGGCATTTGTCCGGCAGATTGATCGTCCCGCCCAACATGACGCTGATCCCGTTCCCCGCAAAGTGCCCAGAGCTCAACCCGCAGGAAAACATCTGGCAGTTCCTGCGCGACAACTGGCTCTCAAATCGGATCTTCAATTGCTTCGACGACATCGTCGATCACTGCTGCGAAGCATGGAACAAGCTCATAAACCAGCCCTGGAGGATCATGTCGATCGGCCTTCGGGACTGGGCCTATCGGTCATGATCACCAAGTTTTGGTATTAGCCCGCTTTTTCTGCAACTCGAACAATGAGTGCATATAACTTATATGGAGAGTATTTTACAATTCGGGAATTGTTAACGCTGTGAAGCTCAGTTGTCTTCGTATTTGTTGACAGTTGATCGCTTCTCTTTATAACAACTAGCCAAAGTTTATTTATCCAAGCAAGGTGATCACGCTATCGTTACCTGCCTTACTTAGACTACTGCCGCGAATAAATCCGCCCGCGCAGTGTTCACTGCGGGGTCAAACAGGCGCATAGCAACCTGGCGCTAATAGAACAGTGGACGGTCTGTACAAGACCGCCCGTGTTGGTTGCCTTTACGCCAACCTCACAGGGGAACTACAGTAATGACCAGATCATCATCATTTCGAGCTGTCATATTGACCAGTGTCGCCTTCGGCGCGCTGTGCGCCGGCGGTGGAACCGCCCAAGCGCAACTGCAGCAAACTAACCTTGTCTCGGACATCGCCGGCCTCGCCGCCATAGAAGACCCGAATCTGAAAAACACCTGGGGCGTTTCCGCAAGACCGGGAGCGAGCCCGTTTTGGATCTCGAACCAGGGCACAAGCACCTCAAGCCTGTTCACAGTGACCGGCAGCACCGGCGTCGCCGCGGCAAATGGCTTTCCCAACCCGCCCGGCGCGAACACGAATTTCGTGGCCATCCCGATGGTCGGAGGGGGCCCCGCCCAAGGACCGACCGGACAGGTCGCAAATCTGGGGACGTCGTTCCTGATAAACCCCACGCCCGCCGCGCCCAACGGTACGCCCGCCGCGTTCATTTTCGCCAATCTGAACGGCACAATTTCCGCATGGAATGGATCCAACCTAAATCCCGCCACTCAAAACGCCGCGACGGTCAAGGTGACCACGCCGGGCGCAGTGTACACCGGGCTGGCGATTACCGACCCGACAAACAAGACTCCCATGCTCTTTGCCGCCAATGGAGCGACCGGCAAAATTGACACCTTCGATGGCTCATTCAACCCGCCGACGACTGCCCCTGGATTTGACGATCCGAGTCTTCCCGCCGGATTGGTGCCCTTCAACGTCGAGGACATAGGCGGCAAGGTCTACGTCGCCTACGCGCCGGCCACGCACGATCTGCAGACAACGGCGACGGCGGGCATGGGAGCGGTGGCCGTTTTTGATGAAAGCGGCACCCTGCTGGATAATCTTGTGACGGGTGGTCCGCTCGCCTCGCCGTGGGGCATGGCCATTGCGCCAGCCAATTTTGGCCAGTTCGGCGGCGATTTGCTTGTCGGCAACTTCAGCTTCGTGGACAGCGAAATCAACGCCTTCAATGCGACGACAGGAGCGTTCGTGGCCACGATCCACGTCGACCCCGGCGCCGGCAACACCGCGGGAGGCCTTTGGGACCTGATGTTCGGGACCGGGGGTCCCAACGGCGACCCAAGGACCCTCTTTTTCACCGACGGCATCAACGGCGAGACGGATGGGCTGTTCGGGGCGCTAACCGTTCCCGAACCATCGACCTGGGCGATGATGCTGATCGGATTTGGCGGACTCGGGCTATGGGCCGCCCGGCGGCGCGTGTCTGTGGCCGTCGGCTAAGCGCCAAAGCGACGATAAGAACCGCCCGAAATCGGGCGGTTCTCTTTCTACGGTCGACCGCGGCGAAACCGCGAAGGGGTGCCCGGCGTATACAGGAGAACTGGCCGGAGGGTTCCGCAGTCGGGCGGGGCCGTGCGCTGATCGGGGAACCGCCTTATGTCAACTGCTGAATGGGACCGTCGCGCCGCGATTGCGGCCTGCGGCGTGACTGCGCTTGTCACGGCGATGGGGAACGGGGCAGCGCGGGCGCAGTCGGGCCTTCCGGTGCGCAATATCCGGGTCGACGTTGCGCCGCTGCGCGCCAACGCCGGCGACCCCACCGCGACCTGGGTCCAGCAGGAGCTGCCGCGCCAGCTCGCTGAGGCGCTCTCCGGTCGCCTGACACCAAAGGGTGCGACGCTCACCGTGCGGGTCGACTTTCTCCACTCTCGGGCCGAACAAGGACAGCCGCGCTTGGGACGACATCAGCGGCGTCGCGACGGTCGGGGGTGTCGCGCGGCCAGTGCGGGCGACATCGAGATATTGGGCCTCGGCGATCGATGCTGCGACGATCGCGCGATCCAATCATGCCCGTGTTTCAGCGGCGGTGCAGGCGCTGGCGTTCTGGATTGCGCGAGATCTCTGATCCGACGCGGCGCTTCCTGAGGCAGTCAAGCGGATCGGGATGACGCGGCCGCGTCACCGCGCCAGGATTTCGGTCCGGTATTTCGGCGCCAGAGTCGCCAGCAGTTTGCCCTTCTCGGCCTGCGCTTCGGCGCTGACTTTCGGCGGCGGCGCTGTGCGGCTGTCGACGGGGAAGCCGATGGCCATGAACAGTTCCTCCTGTCCCGCCGGCGCGCAGAGACAGAGCATGCGGGCCATCTTGCCCGACCTGTTCTTGAACGCATAGGGAGCGTTGGCTGGAATATTGACGGTCGACCCGGCGGGGACAGTCTGGCTCTGGCCACGGAAGGTGAATTCGAGCTCTCCCTCCAGAAGGGTGAACATCTCCTCGAAGTCGTGACGGTGCGGGGCCGGACCGCCGCCGTCTGGCACGAGCATGTCGATGAGGCAATAGCGCCCGGCAGTCTCCGCCCCCGACAGAAGAATGGTGTACGTGCCGCCGGCGACCGAGACATGCCGGATTCCGGCGCCGTCAGGATCGGCGACGGTCAACGACGGTTCGGGTCGTCGGGCGGAATTGCAGAGGGGGAAGTCATTGCGGCTCGCTTGTCTATTCCTCAGAAGAGGCTTTGCACGTCCGCGACGTCGTATCGCTGCCTCCGGCTCCGCGCCCCGCTCGTCCCGAGGCGGTCCGAGGCTTACACATTACTCCGCCGCTTGCGCAGGCTCCCACTCGCGCTCGCGCTCCTCGCGTTTCGCTTTCGGCGCCGGCGGCTTGCCCTTCCTCTTCGATCCCGAGAGCCACTTCGACACCTGGTCGAGATAGAGATAAATGACCGGGGTGGTGAATAGAGTCAGCGCCTGGCTGACGATCAGCCCGCCGACCATCGTGTAGCCGAGCGGCTGGCGCATCTCCGAACCGGTGCCGTGACTGAGCATCAAGGGCACGCCGCCAAGCAAAGCGGCCATGGTCGTCATCATGATCGGGCGGAATCGCATCAGCGCCGCCTTACGAATCGCCTCGGTCGGCGTCAGGCCTTCCTCGCGCTCGGCCGAGATGGCGAAATCGACCATCATGATGCCGTTCTTCTTCACGATGCCGATGAGCAGGATCGTGCCAATGAGGGCGACAAGGCTGAACTCGTAACCGAACAGCATGAGGGTGGCGAGCGCGCCAAGGCCCGCCGACGGCAGCGTCGACAGGATGGTCAGCGGGTGGATGAAGCTCTCATAGAGCACGCCGAGGATCAGATAGACGCAGACGAGCGCTGCGAGGATGAGCAGCGGCACGCTGGTCAAGGAATCCTGGAACGCCTGCGCGTTGCCCTGGAAGGTCGCCGTCAGACCCTGCGGCAGTTGGAGTTCCTCCATCGCGCGCTGGACCGCCTGCGTGGCGGGGCCGAGCGCCACCCCGTGCGCGAGGTTGAAGCTGATGGTGATTGCGGGGAACTGCCCCTGGTGGCTGATCGACAGCGGCGCGACCGGAGCCGTCGTCCACTTGGCGAAGGCGCTGACGGGCACCATCTGATTGGTCGTCGGCGAACGGATGTAAATCTTGTCGAGGGTCGCCGGATCGCCAAGGAGCTGCGGCAGAACTTCCAAGATAACGTAATAGGTGTTCACCTGGGTGAAATATTGGGTCACTTGCCGCTGGCCGAAAGCGTCGTACAGCGTGTCGTCGATGAGCTGCGGCTGGATGCCGTAGCGCGACGCCATGTCGCGATCGATCTTGAGCGTCAGCGTCGTGCCTGAGCTCTGCTGGTCCGTCGCCACGTCGCGCAGTTCCGGCAGCGATTTCAGCTTGTCGAGAATCTTCGCCGCCCAGGCGCTGAGCTCGTCGAAATTGGCGTCCTGGAGGGTGTACTGGAACTGCGTTTTGGCGAACCGTGCGCCAACCGTCACGTCCTGGGCCGCCTGCAGGTAAACGCGCATGCCCGGCACCTGCGCGAGCTTCGGACGCAACCGGGCGATCACCTGCGACGCATCGACGTCGCGTTCGTCGCGCAGCTTGAGCGTGATGAACATGCGCCCGTTGTTCTGCGCGGAATTGCCGACGCCGGACCCAAGTCCCATCGCCATTGTGTCGACGGCCGGATCGGCTAACACAATCCGCCCGACTTCCTGCTGCAGGCGATACATGTCGTGGAACGAGACGTCCTGGCCCGCCTCCGTCGTGCCGAACAGAATGCCGGTGTCTTGCTGCGGAAAGAATCCTTTGGGTATGACGACGAAGAGATAGCCGGTGGCGATCACCGTCCCGATGAAGGTGAGCAGCGTGGCGAAGCGGTGGCGCAGCACAAAATCGACGCCCCGCTCATAGCCGTTGGCGAGCGCGACGAAGCCCTTCTCGCTGAGGTTATAGAGGCGACCGTGCCGTTCCTGATCGTGGCTCTTGAGAAAACGTGACGCCATCATCGGCGTCAGGGTCAGCGAAACGAACGCCGAGACGAAGATTGTCATGGCGATGGTGACCGAGAATTCGCGGAACAGGCGTCCGATGATGCCGCTCATCATTAGGAGCGGAATCAGCACCGCGACCAGCGAGACGGAGATCGAGATGATGGTGAAACCGATCTCGGCGGAGCCTTTGAGCGCCGCCTGAAACGGCTTTTCCCCTTCTTCGATGTGGCGCGTGATGTTCTCGAGCATCACGATGGCGTCGTCGACGACGAAGCCGACGGAGATGGTGAAGGCCATGAGCGAGAGATTGTCGAGGCTGTAGCCCGCCACCCACATGAGCGCACAGGCGCCAAGTAAGGCGAGCGGGACCGTAACGCTTGGGATGATCGTAGCCCAGAGATTCCGCAGAAAGACGAAGATCACCATCACCACGAGCGCAATGGTGAGCGCGAGGGTGAGCTCGACGTCGCGCACGGAGGCGCGGATGGTCGTAGTGCGGTCTGAAAGAATGCTGACGTGTATGGTCGGGGGAATGGAAGCCTGCAGAGTCGCCAGCGCGCCCTTGATCGCGTCGACCGTGGTGATGACGTTGGCGCCGGGAATCTTGAACACGACGAGAAAGACGCTCGGCTTGCCGTTGCTCCAGGCCGCCTGCGTCGAGTCCTGGGGTCCCGCGACCGCCCGGCCAATGTCACGCACGCGCACCGGCGCCCCATTGCGATAAGCGATGATGACGTCGTTCCAGTCCTTGGCCTTGGTCAGCTGGTCGTTCGCCTGGACCGTGAAGGTTTGCTTCGGACCGATGAGCGCGCCCTTGGGAGTGTTGACCGTCGCGATGCCGATCTGGGCCCGCACGTCCTCGAGCTGCAGTCCCTTTTCGACGAGCTTTGCTGGATCGACCTGGATGCGGATCGCCGGCGTCTGCTGACCGCCCACGCGCACGAGGGAGACGCCTGAGATCTGACTGAGGTGCTGGGCGAGGATGTTCTCGGCGGCGTCGTCGACGTCGATAACCGGCGCGACGTCCGATTGGACGGACAGGATGAGGATCGGCGTGTCCGACGGGTTGACCTTGCGGTAGGTGGGCGGACTGGGCAAAATCTTCGGCAGCTGTCCCGCGGCGGCGTTGATCGCCGCCTGGATGTCGTTGGCGGCGGCGTCAATGTTGCGGTTGAGATCGAACTGAACGGTGATCGCGGTTGCGCCGAGCGAGCTTGTGGACGTCATCTGCGAGACGCCTGGAATTTGCGCGATCTGCCGCTCGAGCGGCTGCGCGACCGAGGTCGCCATCGTGTCCGGGGAAGCGCCCGGGAGCGAAGCCGAGACGGTGATGGTCGGAAAGTCGACCTGCGGCAAGGGCGCGACCGGCAGCGACGGGAACGCGACGAGGCCGACCAGAAGCACCGCGACCATGATGAGCGTGGTCGCGATCGGGCGGTGGATGAAGGGGGCGGAGAGGCCCTTGTACATCGCCTAGGTTCCGCTCCCGGTGTCAACGGAGACGACCGAGCCAGGCTGAAGCAGGAACTGACCGGACGTCACCACGCGGTCGCCTTCCTTCAGGCCATCGGAAATGACGGCCATGGCCGTGTTCTGGTGCGCGATCTTCACCTGACGCACCTGCGCGCGGTTCTGATCGTCGATGATAAACACGTATAACCCTTTCTGGCCATGTTGCACCACTTCAGTGGGGACAATTAATACATCCTTCTCCACTCCGAGCTGCAACCCCGTGGTGACCGCCAACCCTGGCCAGAGCGCATCGTCCTTGTTGTCGAACTCGGCCTTGAGCCGGATAGTCCCGGTCGCTGGATCCACCTGATTGTCGCTGATCGACAAGCGCCCGATCGCAAGCCTGTGGCCCTCCGCGTCCATGACCGTGACCGGGGGGGAGCCGGCGGCCAGCTCCTGGTTGATGCGCGGCACGTATTCCTGCGGCTCGGCGAAGATCACGGAGATCGGCTGCAGTTGCGCGATCGAGACGATCCCGGTCTGCTGGCCCGCGTTGACGAGATTGCCTTCATCGATAAGGCGAAACCCCGCGCGGCCGGAGATCGGGGCGCGGATGGTCGTGTAGTCGAGTTGCGTCCTCGCGGCGTCGATCGCCGCCGTGTCGGCGGCGATCGAGGCGGTGAGCTGCAGCACCATGGAGTTCTGCGTGTCGAGCTGCTGCTTGGTGGCGAAGTCCTGCTTGGCGAGCGTGGCGAAGCGAGCAAGATCGAGCTTCGCATTGGCGAGATTGGCCTCGTCCTGAGATTTCTTGGCGATGGCCTGCTCGAGCGCGGCCTGGAACGGTCTGGCGTCTATCTGCGCCAGGAGATCGCCCTGCTTGACCATTTGGCCTTCGTCAAAGCCGATCTTCATGATCTGGCCGTCGACCCGGGCCCGGACCAGAACGGTGTTGCGGGCCTGGACCTGTCCGATGCTCTGGAGAACGACTGGAAAATCCGCGCGCTTGACCGGAGTCACAGTGACGACGATCGGTGTCGGGCCTGTCGTTTGTTGAGCCTGGCCGGGCGCCGAGGCGGTCTGGGCGGGCGGGCTCCAGATCCTCTCATGCAGCTGGTGGGCGAGCCCGCCAGCCGCCGGGAGCCAACGGTCTGCCGTCACCGGCGCATAAACGCCATAGGCGGCGGCCGCGCCGCACGCCACAAGGGCAATCCACGCGAACCGGCCGAATCTCATGGTCGAAACCCTTTATTCAACCTAGCAAACCGCGGAGACTAACCGCCTTCATGCGAGGGGACGCGTGGCGGCGGGCGCTGCGGACTCCCAGCGCGAAGCGCCTTCAGACGCGTCGGTTCTCGTGGGAAATCCGCCAATACCATCCTTTTAGTCGGCGCGGGGCATCATCAACCAAATTTGACCGCGCGTGTTCTATTTGCCGATCGGCATCATGGGGCGCGAGGCGGTCTAAAATGAGACGTTCTGCGGCATGAAGGCTCTAATCTCGGCCGCTGGGACGAAATACTTGGCGATGTCCATCGTGCGGCCCGGCGCGCCAGATTTCAACGGGCGCTGAAGAATCGAAATCTTGCGGCTTATAATCCCCAGTAGGCACAGATCGTTGGCGTCAAACACGCCCGAGCCGGAATTCCCGGTGGTGGCGACGTCGGCAATGTCCGTATCGAACCGCCCGCGCAGGTCGGCCGGAATCGCCTCGCGAGGCAGAACCTTCGAGGGGGCCGTTCCCTCGGGAGTGGCGACCGTGACCCTTTCGCCAGCGTAGGGCGGACGTTCGCACAACGGCGTGCGGCGCATCTGCAGACCGACTGGCAGCTTCGTCCCGTCAATCGACAACAGCGTCAGATCCACGCTTTCGAGGCTTCCTTGCTTGATGAGCGTGGCTGGCAGATCCTGCCCGGCGATGACGACATGGGGCTTCGTTTGCGCAACATCTCCAGCCACGTGCGCGGCCGTGAGGACGAGGCCATGGCCGAGATAAACGCCGTAGCCGGGCCATGGCTGCTGCGGCGTGCGGTTGATGTGGACGGCGAACGCCTTGAGGTTGGCCTCATCCGATTGCGCCCGAGCCAGGCTTGGCGTGAGCGCGACGGCGAGAGCCGCGCCGAGGCTGAGGACTTTCACTGCGATCGTCATGGTCCTGCGTTGTCCGCCACGCGCCGCGCGGGCCTCATGACAGGGGACGCGGGCCGAGAGACAACAAAACCAATCCACGAGGACCTTAAGTTGACATCTAGAGATTAGCTGACTGGAGGAGCGCGCGGATCGGTTCGGACAGCCTATCCCAGCCCCAGCCCAAAAGCGAGGAGAAGAGCCGAAACAGACAGAGTATCTCGATCAGCGCCGCAAAAAGGACATTGAGGAATGTAGATCCTTGGGGAGTTCGCAGTCCCACCTCGTCACGCATCACATGGTCGTAAGGAATCTTCTGGACATATGAGGACGCTCTTCCGAAAAATGAGAATACCGTCAGGCCAAAGTACTGCAGTCGACCTGAAATAATGAATATGAATGAATACAGCAATCCAATTGTCGCCATGATAATTTCCGTATTCCGGTCGTGGATCCTGTCGAAAACAAACCACGTCCCCGCTAGTATAACCAGTCCGGCGACTAGTCGAAACAGAACTACCAGCACGCTAAACATGGGGGCACCAGTTTGTGTTCATATTGTTCTTAATCAAACCGCCGACGGCGACGGGACAATCCCATAGCTCGGCAAAATTTGCTTGTCTAGACATCCGCGCGCCGACTGACAAAATTTGCCGCGGCCCAAGCGCTTCTGGCGGTTCGAGAATCGGGCGCGGCATAGTCGCGAAGACTCGCCCGCTCTCCTTATCGGCTTGTCTTGGACGGAGATTCGCTTAAAGTGGATTGCGTCACTTGCGGCGCGATCAATGAGCGTCGCGGCTTGCGGATCTGCGCGGCCGCCTGGTCAGTAGCGGGGCGGGGGCGAAGTTTACCGTCGCCACCGATCTTATCAACTAAGGACCGGGGATGTGCGAAGACTGTCGTTGGGCGCGTTCCCGAATGAATAGTGAGCCAGTAAATGACGACTGAGAGTCGAACCGCGCCTGAATCGGCGAGTGGGCTCCCGGGCGCGAGCAGCCGGCCCCTCATTGCGGGCGGACGCCGCTGGCGCCTGCCCATAGCCTATGGGTCGATTGCGTCGACTGCGCTGGGCGTCGACTTGGCGCTGATCCTTGGGAGCGCGACGTTTGCCGAGACGATCTATCACAACATTCCCGAAGAGTTCGCTGGTGAATATTCTCACACCATTGCAGCAGCCATCTTTGTCGCCATTTTGTTCGTCGCCGCGATGCAGGTGCAGAAGCTCTACAGCCCCACCCGCCTGATGATATGGGACGACCAGGCTCGCAGCGTGCTGGGCGCCTGGTGCGGGGCTTTCCTGATCCTGGCTTCGGGCGTTTTTAGCTGGGGGGTTAGCCACGATCTTTCGCGCGGCGACGTCCTGCTGTTCTGGGCGACCGGCGTCGTCGCGCTTCTCGGGCACCGCGCGGCGTGGAGATTTGCGCTGCCGCGCGCCCTGGAAAGCGGGGCGCTGCGGGGCCGCACGATTATCAGCCTGACGTGCGACGAGAGGGTTCCGCCCGAATTCACCGACAATTTGACCCGGCACGGCTATCACTCGGTGGGCCATTTCCACATTCCTGGAGGCGGAGCAGGCGCCGACGAGGTCATCGACAGCGTCATTTCGCTCTGCCGCACCTCCGATGTTGAAGAGGTCATGCTGTTCGTCGATCCCGAGCACATGTCGAACGTCCGGTGGCTCGCGCGGCGGCTCAGGGTTCTCCCGTTGCCCGTAACGCTGGTTCCATTCGGAACGCTCGCGCAACTGTTTCAACGCGCTCGCTCCGACATTGGCGATACGGTTGCGATCGAGCTTCAACGCGCGGCGCTGTCGCCGACGGAGCAGGCGGTCAAGCGGGGGGTCGACATTGTTCTGTCGCTGCTCGGCCTGATTGTCTTGTCGCCCCTCTTGCTCGCCGCCGCGATTGCGATCCGGCTGGACTCGCACGGCCCGGCGCTGTTTCGGCAGACCCGGCACGGCTTTAATGGGCGGCCGTTCCGGATTTACAAGTTTCGCACCATGACGGTGATGGAAAATGGCGATATCGTTCAGCAGGCGCAAAAGAGCGACAAGCGGGTGACGAGGGTCGGCCGGTGGTTGCGTCGCTACAGCATAGATGAGCTCCCCCAATTGCTCAACGTGTTCCTGGGCGACATGTCGCTGGTGGGGCCGCGGCCGCACGCATCGGCGCACGAACGTCATTTCACCTCGGTTATCGAGAAATACGCGTTCCGCCACCACGTGAAGTCCGGTATGACGGGTTGGGCGCAGGTTCATGGCGCCCGCGGCGAGACGGACACACTCGATAAGATGCAGCGACGGGTCGAGCTCGATATTTGGTACATCAACAACTGGAGTATTTGGCTCGACTTCTCCGTCATGATAAGGACCGTTCTTGTCGTCTTTACGGGCGACAATGCGCATTGAAGACATAAGCGGCGCCGCGCATCCGGGCGGCGAAGGCGCGCGGTTTGAGTCGTGAGGGGACGCGAGAGAAGACAGGCATGTCAATCGAGTCGCTAAAAACCGGGCCTGTTCGGCCCGCCTCCCTGGCGACCCGCGCCGAAAGTCGCGGCGTCAATCTGGCCTTCCTCGCAGCGCTTGCTGCGTCATTCTTTGTCGCCTACTTGCCGACCTATCTGAGGCTCGCGGGGGGCGCGTGGCGCACCGAACAGGAGGGACACGGTCCCCTCATCATGCTGGCTGCGGCGTGGCTGGCCTGGCAGCAGCGCGACCGGCTCCGGGCCATCGAATTGCGCCCGGCGCTTGTCGCCGGTTGGATCATTTTGCTCCTTTCCCTGCTGCTGATGGCTGTGACGCGGTCGCAAGACATCCCGATGATCGAGGTTGCCACCCAGATCCCGGTGCTTTTGGGATGCCTGCTCCTCATCGGCGGCTGGCCGCTGGCCCGCGTCTTCGCCTTTCCGCTCGCCTTTCTTGTATTCTCGATACCTCCGCCCACCTGGCTGCTCGACGCGTTCACCGTGCCGCTGAAGGTATGGATTTCCGATATCGTGTCGAACTTTCTTTACGATCTCGGCTATCCGGTGGCGCAGAACGGCGCAATGATCATGATCGGTTCTTACGAGCTCATGGTCAAAGACGCTTGTTCTGGCATGAATTCGATTTTCGCGCTCTCTGCGATCGGCGTTTTCTACATCCATGAGTTTGTGCGTGACCACCAGATCAGGAAGTTGGTCTTGATCCTGTCCATTGTTCCAATCACTATTCTGGCGAACATCTTTCGAGTCGTGACCCTGGTCCTGGGAGCCTATTACATCGGCATCGATACGATCGAGGGCCTGTTCCATGACCTCACCGGCATAGCCTTGTTCGTTTTCGCACTGGTGCTGTTCTTCCTTCTGGATCGCGTCCTCATAGGTGTCGAATTCCTGACCGGAAGGGCTCTCGAATCCAGGCGTCGCGCGCGAAGTGCCGGCTGAAGGCTGGCGCGATCAAAAGGGCAGTGCGCTGAGGCGCGGGGCCGGGCAAGGGGGCAGGCTAAGTTTTTTGTGCCTCAACCCGGATAGCATGTTGCTTTAGGTTTTTTGGATCACGGCGAGTGAGCGGAACGGCCGAACTAATCATTGCGCTCGGGCCGAAAAAATTGGACGTTCAGAATGCAAACCGTGTACGATTTCGTTACCGTCATATGTTTTTTATGTGTTGTCGTGACCTACTTCATGTTTACCGAAGGCGGCATGAAAGTCTTAGCCCATTTCATGCTGCCGGCCGCGGCCTTTGCGATCGCCAATCAGGTCGGCAATCATGCCGGAGATAACGTGATGATGAACGTTCTGGCTGTCATCCTGATCATTGCTGGGATCGGCTACACCTTCATTATCGTCAGGCATAGCCCCGTTTGATCCGAGACACGCCGCCGCGCTCGGAGACTCTTCTCCGCGGTCGGAAGGCCACCCGGTCGAGGAAGCTGGACGCTTCTAAGAACCTCGCGCCTTCCAGCATTTTCTGATTCACTCCCAGGTGGAGTGGGAGGCGAATCGATGCGCGGCCAGGGGGGACTTTTCGACGTCGACGAGCGGCTGAAGCGGCTGAGCGATCTCGGCGATCAGTTGCAGGCTTTCGCAGCGGCGGTCGATTTCGAGATTTTCCGGTCCGAGCTGACGCGGGCGCTGGCCTACTCGGACGGCTCGCAGGGCGGCCGACCGCCGTTCGACCCTGTGATGATGTTCAAGATCCTGGTGATCCAGGCGGCCAACACCCTCTCGGACGAGCGTACCGAGTTTCTGATCAACGACCGCCTGTCGTTCATGCGGTTTCTCGGGTTGAGCCTATCCGATCGGGTTCCCGACGCTCGCACGATCTGGCTGTTCCGGGAAAAGCTGACCAGGGCCGAGGCGATTAAGCCACTGTTCGACCGGTTCGACGCGGCGCTGCGCGAGGCTGGCTACGTCGCTATGGGCGGCCAGATCGTCGACGCCTCGCTGATCGCCGCGCCCAAGCAGCGCAACACCGAGGAGGAGAAGAAGGCGGTCAAGGAGGGGCGCATTCCGCAGGCCTGGAAAGCCCAGCCAGCCAAGCTCCGGCAGAAGGACCGCGACGGGCGCTGGACGGTCAAGTTCAGCAAGGCCAAGGCCAGGCCGGATGGGACAGTTCCTCCGGTCGACATCGCTATTCCGGCATTCGGCTACCAAAACCATGTCTCGATCGACCGCGAACATGGGCTGATCCGGCGGTGGGAGGCGACCGACGCTGCGGCCTACGAGGGCGCGCGGCTGCGTGAGGGGCTGCTCGACAAGACCAACACCGCGAGCGCCGTCTGGGCCGACACGGCCTACCGTTCGAAGGCCAATGAGGCGTTCCTCGAAAAGAACGGGTTCGTCAGCCGCGTCCATCGCAAGAAGCCGGCGGGCCGGCCCATGCCGGAGACGACGCGGCGCGCCAACGCGCTCAAGTCCAAAGTCCGCTCCGGCGTCGAACACGTCTTCGCCGTGCAGAAGGACAAGATGGACCTCTTCGTCCGCACCATCGGCATCGCCCGGGCGAAAACCAAGATCGGCATGGCCAACCTCGTCTACAACTTCCGCAGGCTCGTCTTCCTCGATCGTCTCGCTGCCGCCTGACCCCCGCGCCGGGGGCCGCCCGGTCGCCGCAGCATGCGGCGCCCTATGCCGCATCCAAAACCGAGATCCCGCACCTCAAAATCGCGTCACTCGACCCGTCTCCGTCCGGAAAAACGCGTTTATAGAACCGTCCAGCTTCGTCGGCCCCGAAAGGGGACTCCGAAGCCGCCTTGCGGTCGCTTTGACCTAAGCGATCGGATTCTAACGGAAAAGGTCCTGGAAAAGAGCCGCTGTTGGGAACGCCGGCGCGCGTAAGAGCTTGCCTCGCGGAGAAACTCTATCTCTGACAGTAATTTAACGGTCCAGTTTAGCTGCTGACAATGGCGGCCGTCTAATGCTTGGCCACGCCGGGCGCTCCCGCGCTGTGGCCGAGGCACAATAGCATGATCACCGCCGCAATGATCCAAACGATCCGCGACAACGATCCCGGCGCCGTTTTGCCCGGCATCGACACAATGACTGGCAACCCGTACGCCGCCTCTTCGCTGCTCGACGTCACGAAGATCACCCAGAATACCAAAGCGCCCTACTATTATTCCCCATCCAGAAATATGGTGTTCGTCAATCAGGCCGGCGCCGTACTCAGCGGCATCAATTTTGGCGACGCAACGGTGATTATCAATGCCAATGCCAACAATGTCACGATCAAGGACTGCACGTTCACCGGCACGGCCAGTTTTTGGGCTATATCCCAGAACGGCGCCGCTAGCGGCGCCACGGTGGAGAACTGCACCTTCGTAGGCAGCAAATCGCCGACCGAGACCAATACCTGGATCAATTCCAGTTCGAGCATAACCATCGAGAACAATACCTTTCTTAATTCGCCATCCGATTCGATCGCGATTCAATCGGGCGTCGTCACCGGCAACTACTTCTCCGGTGAGGGATATGCGCCGGGAGCTCACGCTGATGTCATCTACGTGCCAGACTCGACGGGGCCCATCACCATCACTGACAATTTCATCGACGCGACGCAGAACCCCGACGCACCCGGGGCCGCCAACAGCGCTATTCGGATTACGGATGAATTCGGCAACGCGGATAATGTGACCGTTTCGGGAAATTACTTGCTTGGCGGCGGATATACGGTTCAGGTCGCCGCCGCCGGGGGTAGCGCCTACACGATCAGCAATGTGTCGATCTTCAACAATGACATCGGCTTTGGGTCGTTCGCACCCTATTCCCCGGCCACCCCGACCGTCGCGACCGTCACCGGCACCACGATCGTCGACTTCACCAATCCCACTGCTTCAATTCAGGCCCTCGCGGCCTATCAGGCTGCAGGCGTTCCGACGGCCAAGGTCGTCGTCTACGGTGGGCCCGCCGCCAGCGGGTCGGCGCCGACGACGATCTTGGGCGAGGGCGTTGCGTCCGCGCACCTGAACGCGGCCTCCGGCGAAATGAATTTCGTCGGCGGCGCCGGCTCACAAGTTCTGTTCGGCGGTCAGGCCGCGAACATTCTCACCTATCTCGCCATCGGCGACGGCTGGGACCGGGTGTCCGATTTCGATCCGGCGAAGGACGTGATCGATCTCAGCCACATCGACGCCGACGTAACCAAGACCGGCGTCCAGAATTTCACCTTCATCGGCTCCGCCCCATTCAGCGGCGGGGCTCAGGTGCGTTATCAACTGAATCCGGCGAATTCCACCACCGTCGTCCAGGCCGCCCTCGCCGGCGATTCCTCGGCCGATTTCACTATCACGCTCGTGGGACTCGTGTCGCTCAGCGCCGCCGACTTCGCGCTCACGCCGTCTCAGTCCTCGGCCGATCTGGCCGCGGGCGCCGCCTTGACCTTTAGCAAGGTTCATACAGCGGCCGGCGCGCCGGCAGAATACGCATATTCACACGTTCAGGGCAGAGCCTATACATCGTACCAATCGTTTTACGTCTCCACGTACAGCCTTGCGGCGGATAATTTGAACCTCAGTTCGACGGAAAACGAACTCGTCCTCTATGACCCCAGTCTGACGGTCACCAGGGGCGGCGGCGGCGAAGCTCTGCAGGTGGCGGGGATGGGCAGCGATCCGCTCACCTACCACGCCGTGGAGACCATCGACGCAACCACCAGCAGCGGGGAGCACTTCATCTTTAGCGCGGGCTTTGGCAAGGAAACGATCAACGGCTATTCCCCCTCGGGCGCGACCCCGGATTCGATCCAGCTGGCGAAGTCGGCTTTCTCCTATCTGACCCCCGGCATGACTCAGGCGGAGGATCTGGCGGCCGTGATGTCCCAAGCCGCCAGGGGCCCGTCCGGCCTCACGATCTTCGACACGCAGGGCGATAGCCTCACCCTTACGGGAGTGACCCCTTCAACGGTCGCCGCCAACCCTGCCATGTTTACCTTCACGTAACCTCGCCGAAACAGGCGTAAGCTATCGCGCGGACAGCCCGGCGTCGCGGCCTGCGATTTACGCGCGCGCGGCGCGAAGGCGGGAGCGGCGGCTGAACGGCCATGCGATGAGGCGCGCGGCCGCCCATCCCCAAAGCGCAGCCAGGCCACCCGCGGTCACGGCGCCGAGCGACAGCGGCTCGGCCGGTTCGTAGCTGTCGAGCGTGCTGCGTGCGATCTGAGGATCGAAGCTCCTGGCGACGACGTACAGGCGCATGAGGGGGCCAGCGGAGTTCATGGCCTGAATCTGCTCGCCGAGGCGCTTGGCGCGCTCGATCGCCTTGTCCATGTCCTCGCCGCGCTTGCGCGCCAACGGGTCGGCGTTGTCCTCGAGCCGTTTCAAACCCTCGGCGCGGGTCAGGTTCTGGCCCCGAACCTCGGCGTCGAACTCGGACACGATCCGGTTGAGTTCTTCAAGCGCGCCGCCTAGGCGCTGGCGGTACTGTTGCGCGAATTCGGGGCCTTGTGAGCCGATCAGTCCGGCCAGCACGGCGATCGCCAAGGCAAGTCTGCGCGCAAACATCGACTGACCCGTCTGATGGACCCGGGTGGATCATAGCCGCCAGCGCGGGCGACAGAACCGCGGTCGCCCGGGCTTAAGCCAAGGACGACGCGCGAGTCAGCGGGTTCGGCCCCCAGCCAAACAACACCAAGCAAAACCAAGCAAAACCAAGCACAACCAATAAAAACCAAGCAAAATTGCTTGGTTTTATTTGGTTTTATTCGTCCGAATCAAGACTTTTCAATGGGTTACAGCGAATCCAAATAAAAATCTCTTCCTCTGTCTCGGGCCCGATACACAACGTCTTAAAGTCTCCCTCCGGCTCTCGCGCCTGCAAGGCCATCCTTCGATCCGGCGAACAGGAGTACGTATAACACAAATTTCAGTTCGCCGCAAACAATTGCACTCGTTTTCTGATTCACGCCCTATCAAGCGATTCTGTCGGCGCAGGCCCAGGGCCAAGCCCGGCCCCGGCCGCCGCGGCGGCGCTCACTCCTCCGGTAACCCGGCCTTGATCATGGCTTCACGGAAACCCGGCGGCGAGGCGATAAAGGTCGGGAAGTGCGCGTTAAACCACGCCACGGAGAGTTTGGGATTTAATTTTATCGCCTCCACTAGCGCGGCCCCCGCCTCCGGCGACTTGTTCGCCGCCGCGTAGAACGCCGCAAGGCCAGCGTAAGCGGTCGCCTGTCGAAACCCTAAATCGATGGCTTTCAGACCTTCCTGGACCGCCGCATCGTATTGACGCAGCCCCAGGAGATTTCTGCCCATGACCAAGTGCCAGATTCCGATATCTGAATCGCGTGGACTTATCTTCATGGCCTGGTCGAGATGAGACATCGCTTGCTCATAGCGGCCGAGCAGCAGTTCCCCCACGGCCATCGGCTGGTAGGCCCGGGCAAAACTGGGGTCGGCGCGAAGCGTTGCTTCAGCCTCGGCAATAATCTCGTTTGCTGACGCCGCGTCGTTCGGTTTCGCTTTGAACATGATGAGGCGGGCCTTGGTATAGTGCGCGCTGGCTTGGTCCGGATTGAGCAGAAGAGCCTGGTTAACTCGCTGCATCGCCCGCGCATACACGTCCGCACCCTGGTCGGACCAAGCAAAGGCGTAGTCTGAGGCGTCGACGAAAGCGGCACCCGCGAGAGCGTCGGCGTTGGTTGGATCGAGAGTTAACGCCTGCTCGAAGAGGTCTCGGGCTTCGAAGCGAATAGCTTTCGTGTAGGGTTGGTTGAGAAGCGCCAAACCGCGCATCGTTAGATCCATGGCGTCGGGATTTTGTTGGCGATCGTGTAGGCTACGCCGGGCTTCGGCGTTCACCAGCTCGACCTGAAGCGTGCGGGCGAGGCGCGCGACCACTTCGTCCTCAAGCTTGAACAGGTCGGCCATGCCTTCCTCGAATCGATCCGCCCAGAGATGCGCACCAGATTCCGCGTCAATGAGCTGGGCGTTGACGCGCACCCGGTTGGCGTCGCGCTGCACCGAGCCTTCAAGGACGTAGCGCACGCCGAGCTCCTTGCCGATCGCCTTGGCGTCGAGGCTCTTGCCCTTGAAGGTGAAGGCGGTGTTGCGGGCGATGACGAAACTGTTGTGGAGACGCGATAGTTCGGTAGTGAGATTCTCGGTGACGCCATCGGCGAAGTACTCCTGGGCAGGATCGTTGGAGAGATTGGCGAAGGGCAAGACGACGATGGAGATTTGCGCCGCCTCGCCCGGCGTCTTCGAAGCGACGGCCGCGGGACGGTTCACGTCGAGAAACCACCAGGCTGCGCCGCCGATCAGGACCAGCAATGCGGCGGTCCCGACGGCTAACGGCGCTAGCGTCGAACGCCTCTTCGGTGCCACGGGCTTCGCTGGTTCCGCCGGTTTCGTGGGCTTCGGCTCCGCGGGGACGCCGACCCGAAGCGAATAGACGCGGATCGGCTCGGCGATGTTCTTGAGTTGAGTCTGGCCGAGATCGCTCACCGCGAGATCGAGCCGCCCTTTGACCTGCCGGTAGGCGTCCTCGGAAAGGCAGATCGCGCCCGGCTCGCACACGCCCTCCAGCCGCGCGGCGATGTTGACACCGTCGCCCATAAGGTCGCCGTCGCTCTCCTCGACGACATCGCCGAGGTGAATGCCGATGCGAAATTCGATCCGCTTGTCGAGCGCGACTCCCGCGTTGCGCTCCACCATGGCGTGCTGCACTTCGAGGGCGCAGCGCACAGCGTCAACGACGCTGCGGAACTCGATGACGCTGCCGTCGCCGGTGCGCTTGACGATGCGGCCGTGGTGCACGGAGATTGTGGGATCGATGAGATCACTGCGCAGCGCGCGCAGTCGCGCCAGAGTTCGATCTTCGTCCGCGCCCGCGAGCCGGCTATAGCCGACCACATCCGAGACTAGGATCGCCGCAATTTTCCGGGTCTCGCTCATGGCGCGCCCTCACGCGACATGCAGAATAGCACTAAACCCTAGGGGCAGCGCGTAATTTGCTTGAGGCGATCGAGCCGGACAAGGCGGTCCGAACCGTTAGCCGGAAGGCCAGCTTGCGTCGATTTGATCCTTCCGGCGGGCCGCCCCGCGGGTCCTTGAACGCCGTCGGGGCCGCAAACGGTAGAGTCGCCTCTCGAAGCAACGGTGCGCTTGATGGATCGCCTCTAAATACATTAAAGCATGTGAGATAGACGGGCGTCGGCAATTCGGCTTTCCTATCTGACGAGAAACAGACGGGGCAAGCCATGGGGCGTCCGCGATGTGATCCATTCGACGCGGCGGCGATCATCGCCGCGATCGGCAAAGGCGAAACGACGCCGCTCAGGGCCTATCAGGACTATGCCGCGACGGCCGCCCGGCCATACGCACGATCGACATTTTCCAAGAGCGACGGCTCCGGCGCGGTGTTCCTGATGAACGTGACCGATCCGGCCGAAGCGCATGCGCTGCTCGAAAAGCTGCCACTCGGTCAAGCTGACATGATGACGTTCGAACTCATACCCATGGGCCCGCTCTGGCCGCTGGGACTGCTGCTAAGAGAACCGGCGAAATAGCCGGCGTCTCAATCACGGGACGCTCCCATTCGCGGCGTTGACGAGTAGGCGTCGCGGCTCGGCGATGCGGTCATCACCTATAGTGAGGCGCTGGAGGAAAGGACTTGCGAACGGGTTCCGCTCGACTGGGCGCGGGCCAAGTGAGGGCGGGGCGCCTTTGGACGGAATCGGCATCGCGACGACCGAGCGTGAGCGAGGGACGCGGCGATCCGGAGCAGCCGCTCGGGCTCTTCAGCCCCTGGATCGCCTCGCCATAGCTCGTCGAGAGACGGGCGTCTTTCGACGCCCTATGGCTCGCGATGACGAGTCTGCCGGAGCGGTTTGATTAGCCGCCGAATCCGGCCATACTGAGCCATGCTCGATTGGTACCGCGAACTCGGAGCGGATGAGCGCCGAACGTTCTGGGCGTGTTTCGGCGGCTGGGCGCTCGACGCCCTCGATGTGCAGATCTACAGCTTCGCCATCCCTGCGTTGATCGCGCTTTGGCACATCACCAAGACTCAGGCCGGATTGCTCGCGACCAGCGCCTTGGTGATTTCAGCCTTCGGAGGTTGGATCGCGGGCATATTCGCCGATCGTGTCGGTCGGGCGCGCCTCCTCCAGATCATGATCGCGTGGTTCGCGTTCTTCACCTTTCTTTCCGGCTTCACCCAGAATTTCGAACAATTGCTTGTCGTGCGCGGCCTCCAGGGTTTTGGCTTCGGGGGCGAATGGGCCGCAGGCTCGGTGCTGATGGGCGAAGTGATTCGCGGCGCTGATCGCGGCAAGGCGGTGGGCGCGGTGCAAAGCGCCTGGGCCTGGGGCTGGGGCGCGGCCGCGCTACTGGCCACCGTGATCTTCCAGCTCTTCCCCCAGGAAATTGCGTGGCGCGCGCTGTTCTTCGTCGGCATTCTGCCCGCGCTGCTGGTGTTCTATATCCGAGCGAAAGTCCGCGAGCCCGCGATCTTTAAAGCGGCGACCGAGAAAGTGGGGCGACGCAGTCTGTTCAACATATTCCGGCGCGAACTCATAGCGACCACAATCCTCGGCGCGGCGCTCTCCACCGGCGCCCAAGGCGGCTATTACGCGATCACGACCTTTCTGCCGACATTCTTGCGCACGGAGCGCCATCTGACGGTGCTCGGCTCCGGCTTCTATCTCGCCATCATCATCATAGGATCATGGTGCGGCTATATCGCCAGCGCCTATTGGAGCGACATGATCGGCCGGCGGAAGAATTTCTTCATCTTCGCGATCGGCTCTCTGGTGATCGTGGTCGCTTACACGGAGATCCAGATCTCAGAACTCGATGATGCTGGCGCTGGGATTTCCGCTCGGCTTCTTCGCATCCGGCATTTTTAGCGGCATGGGGCCCGTTCTCACGGAGCTGTTTCCCACAAGCGTGCGCGGCGAGGGCCAAGGCTTCTGTTACAACTTCGGCCGCGGCTTGGGCGCGTTTTTCCCCACGCTGGTCGGTCTTGTGTCGGCCTCCGTGGGGCTTGGCGCGGCGATTGGCGTTTTCGCGGCGATCGCCTACGCGATCGTGATCCTGGCCGCTTTGGCGCTGCCCGAAACGCGCGGAAGGGAATTGCAGGCGAATTGAAGGGCGCCGCCCTCACCCCAGCCCTCTCCCCATAGGGCGTTCGGCAGAACGCCCGTCTCTCGACGGGCTATGATGGAGAGGGGGAGATCGCCTTGCGCGCGAGCTCAGCGCCGGCTGCGAGCGCTGCGAGCTTGGCGTAGGCGATGTCCGTCGCCATCGGCGCCATGCCGCAATTGGTGCAAGGATAGAGCCGGTCCGGCGGGACATGAGGCAGCGCCGCGCGTATGGTCGCAGCGACGTCTTCCGGCGTCTCGACGACATTCGACGCGACGTCGATGCAGCCGACCAGCACGTCCTTGCCCTTGAGGAGCCCGATCAGTTCGATCGGCACGCGCGCATTGCGGCATTCGAGCGAGACCTGGTCGATCTTGCTCGCTGCTAAAGCGGGGAAGGTCTCCTCATATTGGCGCCAGTGCTCGCCGAGCGTCGCTTTCCAGTCGGTGTTGGCCTTGATGCCGTAGCCGTAGCAGATGTGGACGGCGGTCGTGCATGCGAGGCCTTGGGCGGCGCGCTCGAGCGCGGCGACGCCCCAATCCTTGACATCGCGCATGTAGACGTTGAAGGCGGGCTCGTCGAATTGCACCACGTCGATTCCGAGCTTTTCGAGCTCGCGCGCCTCCTCGTTCAGCGCCGCGGCGAAGGCGTGGGCGAGGGCGGGGCGATCGCGGTAATGCTCATCCGCAATGGTGTCGGCGATGGTCATCGGGCCGGGCAGGGTGAATTTGAGCTTGCGCCTTGTGTGGGCGCGCGCGGCGCTCGCCTCGAGCTTATGCACCGGGCCCTTGCGGCGGATCGGGCCGGTCACGGTCGGTACTTCGGCCTTGTACCGGTCGGCGCGAATGCCGATCGTCTGCCGGCGGTTGAAGTCGATCCCGTCGAGATTGGCGAGAAAGCCATGGACGAAGTGGATGCGCGCCTGCTCGCCGTCGCTGACGATGTCGATGCCCGCGTCCTCCTGCCGCTTCACCGCGAGGATGGTGGCGTCGATTCTGCCGGCTGCGAGCGCGTCGCCCTCGAGCCTCCATGCGGGCCAGAGTTTTTCCGGTTCAGCAAGCCAGAGGGGTTTCGGCAGGCTGCCGGCGACGGTGGTTTCGAACATTTCAGATCCCGAGAGGCGGTTCCCGGCGAGCCCCCCTCCGGCGCAGGCCGACATTTCGCAACACCTCAGGACAATCTATAGTGCCGCCCCCGCAAAGAATCATCCCCGGCGCTCAGATACAAGGCGACGTTTGGCGGAAAAAAAGACCGCTCTCCACCTATCGAGTGGTGGTCGGAAGAACTGAATCGTCCTTTGAACGCGCAATTCCGCGGGCGCTCCTTTCAGCCTACAATCACGCAGGCTGGTCTCGCGCGTGCTTAGCCGGTCTGCTGTGGGGCTCGAACTCGGCGCCTGATCAAAACTTTGCCCGCCTTACCGCCGCATACTCAAGAGCAGCCCGGAAGGTGGTTCCGTCGCGGATCCCATTTGCTTCCGCACCGAGCGCCGAAGGGAAATCCAGGGCGCCGGTCGGAACCGATCGTGAAATCGCCTCGTGGGGCGACGTGGTTCTTGCTAGACAATCCCAAACAGCATCTGTTTTCGTCGTCGATGATAGGCGACATAGCCGAGGCCGGCGAAGCCCAGTAACGTCAAGGCCCAAGTTGACGGTTCCGGGACCGTCCCGGTGAAGGCGCCGTATTCGATCTTCGGAATATTGAAGTTTGAACCCGACTCAGTAAAGGTCGCCGAGGAAAACGGAGTGGAAGACGCAAATCCCAAGAACCCGAAAGTCGAGGTGTCGTAGACGACAAATGTGGTCGCGGCCGAACCAGCTGACGTGTCTAGCGTCACGGAAACAGGGAGATTGGTGTTAGAAAAAATTCCAACCGCGGTTACAGGCGTCGGAAATGTAACTGTAAATCCCTCTCCGGAGAAAAAGAAATCCGAGTTGTCGAGCGGGCCTGCCGACTGTTTCGCCGCAAGGCTATTTCCGGAAAAGCTGTTATAAAAGTCCGTCACAACTCCACCCAGACCCGCACCGGTGGTAAAGCTGTAGGTGAGTGCCCCAAGGCTCGAACCCTCGGGTATTAATGTCCCGGCCGCATAGGCGCTGTAATCTTCCACGCTCAAGCCGGATGTCGCGGCGTCGAAAGCCGACGAGCTTGTAAAGGTAACGGCGGCGCTCGCCGCGACTGGTGCAAGAGCAAACGCCAGTCCAGACACCGCCGCGCAAAGCATACTGCGATTGATGCTCGTCATGTTTTTCCCCTCTTATCGATCGTCCTGGATGGAAGGCCCTCTTTCAAGGCCCCAACTAGAACAAGGCGGCAGCGGTCAAAACAGCGACCAAAGCAAATACACCATCTCCAATCGTACGTGTCAATCTTCAGGTTCAGCGAGGCTCAGACATAGGCTCGACGGCCCGGCGCCTCGACCAGATCGGCGTCCGCCTTCTCCAAGCGGGTAGAGGGCGGCCCGCGCTACCGGACGCCGTTCCCGCTTGACCGCGAGGATCGCGGCGTCGATCTCAGCTGCCGCGAGCGCGCCGCCCTCAAGCCTCCATGCGGGCCAGAGTTTTTCCGGCTCAGTAAGCCAGAGTGGTTTCGGCGGGTTGCCGGCGACGGTGGTTTCAAACATGTCGGATCCTGAGAGGGCCATTCGCGCCGAACCCGCCCGGCGCGGGGACCCTGGTGCGCGAAACGGAGAGGTTAGGTCAAGGGGTCGCGCGAACCGCCATCGCGCCTCGCAAGCACAGGCGCGAGGCGTCGATCCGCCAATTTGGCGATTGGCGCTTAAATCGAACTCGCAAATAGCATTCCGGTTGCTGCCCCTCCGAAATGGTCTCATCAAGGCTGCAATGGTTCGTGACCTCGCCGCCTCGGACGCCCCGGAGCTGACCTTGAAATGCGAGGTATGCGTCGTTGGCGGCGGCGTTGCGGGGTTGTCCGCCGCCTCGCGTCTCAGCGCGCCGGGACGCCGCGTCATTGTTCTCGAAAGCGGCGATCGCAAGCCACTTGATCAATTCGACGCCTTGAACGTGGTCGAGCAAGTGGGAGAAGCTTATCAGAACATTTTCGCCGGCCGGGTGCGCGCGCTCGGTGGGACCTCGAACACCTGGGGCGGGCGCATAATGCCGCTTGCGCCTCATGACATGGCCCCGAGGGACTATCTCGGTTTGAGCGGTTGGCCAATCGAGAGAGCCGATCTCGACCGCTTCGTTCCGGAAATCGAACGCCTGTTTCGGTTGGATCAGAGCTCCTACGAAGAATTGCCCCCTTCGCTGTCGCGTCAAGCTGGCCGGCTGCCTTATGGTCACTCGGACATGACAGCCCGGTGGTCGAAGTGGCCGACCTTTCGCCGGCGCAATGTCGTCCACCTTCTCCGAGACATGATCGCGATTAAGCGCAACCCCGAGATCTGGCTTAATGCGACCGCATGCGACTTGCTCGTCGACGGCGCCGCCGGTCGCCTCACTGGAGTCGAGGCCAGGAGCATTAATGGGAAGCGCCTAACGGTCATGGCCGATTGGTTCGTCCTGGCGGCCGGGACTTTCGATACAACAAGGCTCTTGCTTCAGCTTAACGAGCGGTCCGCCGGTCGCGCGTTTTCAGAATGCGACGCGCTCGGTCGATACTTCACCGACCATCTCAAGATCGAGGTGGGGCGCATTCAGCCGCTCGATCGCAACCGAACCAATCTTGCCTTCGGCTATCATATCGGCGGCTCGAACTCGCCGAGGGCTCCACCTGGAAACCACCGCCAGCGCCCAGCGCGAAGACAAAGCTGCGAGCGGCTACATTACAATACGCGCCGAGTTTCCGCCGCTCTCGATCCATCATTATGTGCGCAACCTGGGAAAGTCGGCTCAGGCCCAGCGTTTCCTCGAGCTTGCGCCAAACGGCGAGATTGCGAAGGATCTAGGCAGCCTGGGCCCAGCGCTCTATTGGAGGGTTCGACACAAACAGATGTACTTTAGTCCAGCCATCGACCTGTTCGTCGATGCGCGGATCGAGCAAATGCCAAGCTCGAGTTCACGTCTGACGCTTTCCGCCCAGCGGGACGAGCTTGGCGCGCCGTTATTGCAGCTGGACTGGCGGAAGACGGCTCTCGACAAGCACACCCTTCGGTCCGTTTTGTTGCGCGCGCGGCGGTTTTGGCGATCCACTTTTCTTGATGCTGCGAGCCCAATCGTCTGGTCGATCGATCCGGACCAGGACGATCTGATCGAGCACACCACGGACAGCCGCCATCCTGCCGGAACGGCTCGCATGGGAGCCGATCAGCGCACGTCTGTTGTGAATTCGCGTCTGGCCTGTCACGCGGTTCCGAATGTGTTCGTCGCGAGCGCGGCCGTGTTTCCCTCGTCCGGCAGCGCCAACCCGACGCTCACAATCATGCAAATCGCTTTCCGGGCCGCAGAAAGCGTGATGGCCGTTTGGTGAACGGTGGGTCAGGCTTGCAACGCCGCGCCGCTGTACGCGGCGGTCCTCGCTTACCCCAGCTTGTAGTCGCGCGCCGCTTCTGGGTCTTCGGTCGCGTAGCTGAGCGCCATCAATTCAGCCCAGACCTCCTCGGGGATGGGAAAGCGGGCCCAGTTGATCGTCTGCTTGACTCGCTCGGGCTTGGTCACGCCGCAGATGGTCGAGGCGATCCGGGGATCGCGCATCGAGAATTGCAGCGCCGCCGCGCCCGGCGGCACGCCGTGCATCGTGCAGATCGCTTCGATCTTGCGGATCGGATCGAGCATTTCCTCTGAAGCTTCCTGATAGGCATAGCGGGGGTAGACGGTCGATCCCTTGGCGAGCACGCCGCTGGCGTAGGGCGCGGCGTTGAGGACGGCGATGCCCCGCGACGCCGCGAGATCGAGCATGGCGTCGGCGCTGCGGTTGGCGAGGGTGAAGCGATTGTGGGTGATCAGCGCATCGAAATTCCAATCTCTGAGCAGCGGCATCATCATGGAAGCCGGGCCGGCCGCGAGCCCCACCGCTCGCGCCAAGCCTTCCTCCTTGATCCTGAACAGTTCCCCGAGCGCGCCGTCTTTGGCGGTCGCCTCGTCGAACGAGCGGGCGTGCTCGGGATCGTGCAGATGCAGGAGGTCGATCTGCTCGATCCCCAGCGCCTTCAGGCTTTGCTCGAGCGAGCGGCGGGCGCGTGAGGCGTCGAACGCGCTGGTCTCGAAATCGCGGTCGAGCTTGGTCGAGATGATGAAGCCTTGCGGAAGGCCGCCGCGCTCGCGGATGGCGGCGCCGAGGCGCTCTTCGCTGCGGCCGAGCCCATAATTGCGCGCCGTGTCGATGAAGTTGGCCGGGCCATCGAAGATGGCGTGGATCGTCGCCCTGGCGCGCGCTTCGTCGACGCCGTAGCCGTAGGTGTCGGGCATGTCGCCGAGGCCCGAAGTGCCGAAGCAGATGGACGTGACCATGAGATCGGTGCGCCCCAGGCGGACCTTGTCCAAGACTCCCTCGCTCATCGCGGGCTCCCCCATTTTGGTCGTCGCCGCTTCCCTAAGGCCATCGCGAGACGTGGGCAAGGCGTAGGCGTGGGCAAGCCCGACTACGATCAGGACACCGTCTATGCAAGGGCTTCGCTAGCCGGTTTTGATCGCGAAGGGATTTAGTGTCAGAACGCCAAGACCCGCGAAATCTCCTATGTTGCACGATCGTTTTGCAAGAGGATCAGGCCTGCGGCAAGCTGCCCGGGGGAGGGCGTGAAGCCTCATGACCGGAGCCGGAGTCGCCACCATAAAGAGCCCGCTATTTTTGGTTTTCCTCTTGCTGGCTGGATGCGACGATGCTCCCGGCGAGTGGGCGGCGATCGTCTATCCAGATCGAACCGATCGGACCCGGTTCGACGTGACCCCGCGCTTCAAGACATTCAGCTACTGCCGAGACCAGGCGATCGAGAGGATGAAGGCGATTCAGATCAAGAGCGGCGGCGACTACGAATGTGGATTTCAATGCGAGCTGTCCCGCGATCCGCACCGCATGAATATCTGCAAGGAGGTTCGCAAGTAGCCTCGAGCGGAGCGCCGTCGCGCCCTCACCCAGGTTTGGCGCTGAACGAAGCGAACTCGGCCTCGGTCGCGAAGGATTTTTGCGCCCCGTGACGGGTGACGGAGAAGGCGGAATAGCGATTGGCCTCAGTCAGCGCCGCCGCGAGCGAGAGGCCGCCGGCGAGATAGCGGGCGAAGCTGCCGATGAAGGCGTCGCCGGCGCCGGTGGTGTCGACCGCCTGAACCTTGACCGGAGCGATGCGCTGCGAGCCGTCCCGTGTCGCGAGCAACGAACCACGCGCGCCGAGCGTCACGATGACCGTCTCGACGCCTTGGCTGACGAGACTTTGTGCGGCGGCTGAAACCTCGTCGTCCAACTCGACCGGCATATCGGTCAGGATGGCGAGTTCGGTCTCGTTGGGGATGAGGAAACTCGCCTGCGTGACGACGCCCATGTCGAGGTTGCGACGGGCGGGCGCCGGATTGAGCACAGTTCTGACGCCGTTCTTGCGAGCGAAACGGATCGCCTCATAGGCGGTTTCAAGCTGGATCTCGAGCTGCAGCAGGATGAGATCGCAGAGCTTGAGCGCCTCGGTCGCCGCGTCGACGTCGGCGGAGCTGAGGTCGCCGTTGGCGCCGGCGACGATCAGGATCGAATTGTCCCCCGACTTCTGGTCGACCAGAATCGTCGCCGTGCCGGTCGACTGGTTCGGAATGCGGCGGACGTGCTGGGTGCCGATCCCGTAGCTGTCGAAATTCTTGAGCGCGCTCTCGCCCAGCGCATCGTCGCCGAGATTCGTCACCATAACGACTTCGGCGCCAAGTTTCGCCGCGGCGACCGCCTGGTTGGCGCCCTTGCCGCCGAAACTCGTCTCGAAGTGCTTGGCCAGGACCGTCTCGCCCCAGACCGGCATGTGCTCGACCGTGGTGGTCAGATCCATATTGGTCGAGCCGATGACTCCGATCCGCGGGCGCTTTTCTATCATCTATGGCTCCTCCCCCTCGGCACGTTTCAATTCACGCTAAGCAGCGCTAACGCAAATCGGCGTTTGGACGTTCTCATTATCTCATTTTGAAGCTCTCCGCGTTAGCGGGCCCGCTCCAGCTGGCGCCGCCGCCGGTTCCGCGCCGAGGTTGGCGACGTCGCGCAGCGCCTTCTCCCGCGCTTACGCCAATTTGCCGAGAGCTGAATTCGACCGGCGCCGCCAAACCGAGGATGGATCTGACAATTTTTGCATTTGTCTACGATCACAGCGCTCAGAGTGGCGGCGCAACCCGCGGGCCCGGGTCAACGGCCGTTGTCGATGCAGCCGTAGTTGCAGTCGTCCACGTTGCGGCTGAGGGTATCCGTTTCTCTCACGCCGGGCTGGGAGTAGGCGGCAGGTCCGCTTAAGTCTCCGAACAGCGTCCCGAAGAAAAAAGTCGCGGGCGCCAAGGCTGTCGCATTCAGCGGGATCACCGGGCGTGCATGACCGTGCCCCTCAGCGCTTTGCCGATAAATCGCCGCGGCGTTCTCGGAAAAGGCGGGGGTCGGGACCGTCAGCGCAAAGCCGTAAGCGAGCTCCTGCCATTGCAAGCATAATGCGGGGAAGTCTCATGTCATTCTCCATTCAGACACCGCCGGCCTCAACAAGCCGTGCGGTGTTCATGGCAATGGAAATGCGCTCTGATCAGGCTCTCTTCCAACGAAAACATGCGATGATTTCCATAGAGCCGTTCGATCGTTGGCGGTCGCCGACCGATCGGCGTTCAGGCGTTGCGGATGTTGCGGATCAACGCGCCGCGCTATCGATGGCGGGTCCCAGCGCGTCCCGCGCGCAATCGCGAGACCCCCCGGCCGCCGATGGGCGCCGGCGGATTGTCGCTAGGCGAGCGGCGGCCTCATCATGTCGAGAAGAGCCGATTCGGCGCGGCCGCGATGGCGGTCGCCGTGACGCAGCGCGACGTAACGTCGGCCCGGGCAACGAAATGGAAGCGCGACCAACGCGCCGGTCGACAATTTGTCCGCGACGACAATTTGCGAGAGAGCCGTTGCCCCGCCGCCAGCCTCGACCACGCTTCTAACCGCCTCGTTCGAGGGCAATTCCATGATGACATCGAGTTGAGCCGGGTCGATCCCAGAACGGCGGAGGAGTCCTCGAAGACCTGGCGTGTTCCAGATCCTTTCTCCCGCAGCACCCAGCGCGCCCGCGCCAAGTCGCTGAGTTCGACGACGTCGACGGCGGCAAGCTCGTGAGTTCTTGCTGACGACCGTCTGTAGTTGATCGGCGCCCACCGGGATCTGGACCAGGATTGGTTCGTCAACGTCGCCCTCGACGAAGCCGAGATCGGCGTCGCCATTGAGCACAGCGCGCGAGACCTGCAACGAGTTGCCGATCTGCAACTCGATGGTCACGCCCTTGTGTGCGACATGGAACTGATGGAGATATGGCGGCAGCCAATAGCCGGCGATGGTCTGGCTGGCCCATAGACGCAATCGGCCGCGCAAGAGGCCATGAAGCTCGGCAAGCGCCTGTTCGGCCCCCAGCGCCTTGGCAAGAACGGCTTTCGCCTCGGGGAACAGCACCCGTCCCGCGTCGGTGAGTTCGAGCCGCCGGCCAATTCGGTCAAACAAGGCCATGTTGAGCCGAGCCTCGAGCGCCTGAACCGCTGCGCTGGCGCTCGACTGGGTCAGATTCAAGGCGGCCGCCGCTTGGGTCATATGGAGCCGCTCGGCGACTTCCACAAACACACGCAACTGCTCGAACGTCATGATAGGCGCGCCTGTCGTGCGCCATTGATTCGTCTCCTGCGTCATCGCCTTCGCTTTGACCCCGCCTTGAGCCGGTTCGTCGCCTCCGGCGCTATATGATTGCTTCGCTCCATGCGTCCTTCTTTGCCTCTGCGCGTTGAGCGACGAACAGCGCTATTCGGGTGGCGCGCCCAAACGCCAGTTTATTAGGTCGAAACCGGATTCAAGTCACTGCGCGGCGACAGCAGGACCGCGAAGACCGTCAGTTCAGGCGCGTGAACCCATCGGCGCTCCAGTCCTCGCTGCCGACGCCGTGATGGAGGAAAAAGAGGCCGTCAGGATCGTATTTGGCCTTCACTGCGAGAAGCCTCTCGTAGTTGTCGCCCCAGAACGCCTCCTGCCAATGCGGCTGGAAGTAATCCGTTTCCCACACATAGGAGCCAACCCGCGGCAGGAGGTTGCGGATCTCGTTCATCGCCGCAGTCACCGCCTCAGCCTCGCTCCGCGCGAGCGTTATGTCCGGTTCGTGGCCTGGAACGTCCGGATAGGCTGGCGGTCCCCCGGCGCCGCTGATCGCGAGCGCGAAGGCGTCGACGACCGCGGGATTCATCGCCGTATCCCGGGCCGCGGCGATCGCCTCCGGCGTCCCGCCCGCAAGCCCCTTGTTGAAATGCAGCGAAAAGCCCCGATGCTTCGCCGCCGCGAACAGCGCGTCGGCCAATCGTTCGCGCTGATTGTCCGCGAGCAGCGATTGGGGCAGCCAGGCGGATTGGTAGGCGTGCCAGACCACCCCCGCCTCTCCGAGGTTGCTCGCCCAGAAGATGTTGTCGGCCGGCGCGCCGGGACGGTCGTCGGCGATGACCAAACCGGGAGCTTCCTTGAGCGAGGCGGGGTCCCAGAAAAGCCGCGCCGGTTCGCTGATGATCCTTGGCGGCGATACGATGGTGAAATCCTGCGGCGATTGGGCGACCCAGTCGAAGAAGGGACGCCATGTCTCTTCAATCTCATGCTGGCTGAGGCCTTGGTGCACCATCGCGATCGACAGAACCCCGCTTGGGCCGAAGCCCAGCTGCTCGCCCCAGTGTGGGTTGAAAAGCCCTTGGGCGTAGAATTCGAGGATTTTCAAGATAAGGCGGCGATAGGCGGCGTCCGAAGACGCCTTGATTGTCGCGAAGACGCCGCCCATGAATTCCGGCAGCGTATGCGTGCGCAGCGTGACGCGGGTGACGACGCCGAACCCGCCGCCGCCGCCTTTGAGCGCCCAGAAAAGATCGGGATTCATGCAGGCGTTTGCGATTTTAACCTCGCCGTCGGCGGTTACGACTTCCGCTTCCATGAGGCTCGCTCCGGCCTGTCCAAAGGCCTTCGAGCAGCTGCCGAACCCGCCGCCCAGAATGAGGCCGACGACCCCGACCGTCATGCAGCCGCCGCCTTGCACATAGCGGCCGGCATTGGTCATCACCCGGTTGTACACGTGTCCCCAAATCGCGCCGGGCTCGATCGAAACAGCCGGTTGCGGCTCCGCGTTTCCGGCGCAGCCGGCGCCGACGAACGCGTCATGCAGCGTTACGGCGTTCATGTGGCGCGTCCAGATGAGAAGCGAGTCGGCGGCGTTGGAGGTTCCCTGGTAGCTGTGGCCGCCGCCCTTCACCACCAGGCGCAGATTGTTCGCGCGGGCGAAATTGACCGCCGCGACCACATCCTGCGTCGTCTTGGCGGAGACGGCGTAGACGCTTTGCTCCGACGTCCACGCCCCGACCCAGCCGAGCGACTGGGTGAGCCCGACCTCGTCGCCGAGGTAGTAGGGATTCTTGAGCTCCTTGAACAGTTGCTCGCATTTCGCGTCAGGCGTTCCGCTCACACAGTCGGCAAGGGGCGAGCGCACTTTGATGAGGCGTCCTCCCACGTCGTGATCGAGCTGATCCCAGCTCGCTTCCGAAGGCCATGCAGGATCGCCGAGACGGACGCGCGCCTGCGGCTGGACCGCGGCCGAGGCGCCGCGCGCAAGGCCGCTCACGAATGGAAGTCCCGTCAATGTCCCAAGCAGGTGCCTTCGACTCAGTCGCTTCGCCATTTCCGCTCCTTGGCCGTCGGACCGTCGGTTCTCTAGCCGTTTGCCCGGGGTCGTTTCAAGCCGCCCCGGCGCGTTCGATCTCGGCGACGAGCGCGTCGGGCAATTCGATTTCGGCCGCGGCGGCCCTCCGTCCGGGAATATGAACGCCAAGCTTGGCGAGCCGGTCGAGCTGGAGCCTGAGGCGCCGCGGCAAGTCCGGCGCCAGCAACGCGGGCGTGATGGCGATGACGAGGAGGCCGGCGCCGGGCGAGCTTTCTCCCGAGGTGAAAGAGGGCGCGTCGAGAGCCCAATTCGCGCCGGCCAATCCCGCGGCCATGACTTCGACCATCAGGGCAATATTGGCGCCGCGCGCGCCGCCGAACGCGAGAAGCGCGCCGCGAAGCGCCGCGTGCGGGTCGGTGGTCGGCTGTCCCTCGCCGTCGACCGCCCATCCGGCAGGCAACATCTCGCCTCGCTCCCCATAATGTCTGAGCTGGACGAACGCGGTTGCGCTGGAGGCCTGGTCGATCAGCAACGGCGGGCCCTCGTCGAGCGGCGCAGCGAAGGCGATCGGGTTGGTGCAATAGACGGGAGCCTTGGCGCCGGCGACTGTCATCAACGCCGGGCCGCTTGTCGCGGCAAAGGCGACCAAGCCGACGTCGGCCAAGCGGCGGGGGTAATAGCCGAGTTCGCCGGTGGTGTAGCTTCCGTTCTGCGCGAACAGCGCGATCCCGAAGGTCCGCGCGCGCTCTGAGAGCGAGTCGAAAGCTCGATCGAAGCCCGTTTGCGCGACGCCGCCTTTCGCGTCGCAATGGATGGCGGCGGGAGTGGGTGAAGTCACGACCGGCTCAGCGTCGCCGACGATCCGTCCCGCTTTCAAGGCGGCCAGATAATCCATGAGATGGGAGAAGCCGCTCGAGCCTTTTCCGTGCGCGTTGGCGGAGACGGTCGCTCGGGCGAGCGACAACGCCGCTGCGTCGCTTGCGCCGGCGGCGCGGATTGCACGGGCGGCGAAGTCGGTCGCCGCCTCGAGAGTGAACCGCCGCGTCATACGAACGTGCGCTCCATGCGCTTCAGGGCTTCGATGCAGGCGGCGACGTCCTTCACGGGACGCGACAATGCCCGCTTCCAACGCGGCGTCAAGCGCCGGGCTCGCGCAATTCCGTGCGCTCGCTGACTGTGATATCGACGCCCGGGCCCCGAAAATGGGGTCGAGGCGAGAAAAGGGGATAGCGGGGTGAAGGTGGATGGGCGTCCGTACCAAACGATCTGGCTCAACCGAGACGGCGCGAGCGTCGACGTCATCGATCAGCGCTGGCTGCCGCATGAGTTCAAGGTCGCGACGCTGCGCAATGTCGCCGAGGCCGCGATCGCGATCCGGGACATGTGGGTGCGCGGGGCGCCGCTGATCGGCGCGACCGCGGCTTACGGGCTCGCGCTCGCCATGCGCGACGATCCGAGCGACGCGGCGCTCGACGCTGCACACAAGAGGCTTGCCGCCACGCGCCCGACCGCGATCAATCTGCACTGGGCTCTGGACGCGGTCCGCGAGCGTCTCGCGCCCCTCGCCCCCCAGGCGCGCGCCGCCGCGGCTTACGCCGAGGCCAAGCGCATCGCCGACGAGGACGTGGAGATCAACCGCGCGATCGGCGCACATGGGCTCAAGATCCTTCGCCGTCTGGCGGCCGAGAAGAAGCCCGGCGAACCGGTCAACATCCTCACCCATTGCAACGCCGGCTGGCTGGCTACCGTCGATTACGGCACCGCCACCGCCCCGATTTACATGGCGATGGAGGAGGGCGTCAGCGTTCATGTCTATGTCGACGAGACTCGCCCGCGCAATCAGGGCGCCTCGCTGACCGCTTGGGAACTCGCTCACCACGGCGCGCCGTACACGCTGGTGGTCGATAACGCGGGCGGGCATCTCATGCAGCACGGCCTGATCGACATGGTGATCGTCGGCTCCGACCGGACGACCGCCCACGGCGATGTCTGCAACAAGATCGGCACGTATCTTAAAGCGCTCGCGGCGCGCGACAATGCGGTTCCGTTCTACGTCGCTCTGCCTTCGCCGACCATCGACTGGACGGTTCGCGACGGCGTCAAGGAAATCCCGATCGAGGAGCGTAGCGCCGATGAAGTCAACTTCGTTCAAGGGCGAAGCGATGACGGCGCGATCACACGCGTGAAAATCGCGCCGGAAGGGGGACGGGCGGCCAATCCGGCGTTCGACGTCACTCCGGCGAGGCTGGTGACTGGGCTGATCACCGAGCGCGGCGTGACCGCGGCGTCGCCTGAGGGGCTCAAGGCGCTGTTTCCGGAGCGGTCTTGAACGGGCAGGCCGGCTCTGTTTTGGGACCAGCGGCCGTGTAGAATCGTTCCGGGGAGTTTTGCATGATCCGTCCGCTTGCGGGCCTGAAGGTGGTCGAGTTCGAGGGGATCGGTCCAGGTCCGCTGGCCGGGCGCATACTGGCGGATCTCGGCGCCGAAGTTGTCGCGGTCGTCCGTCCGGACAAAGCCAAGCTTGGCGATCCGGAGCGCCGGCTCACCGACGGTCCCCTGCGCCGGGGAAAGCGAGTTGTTTCCCTTAATTTGAAGCTTCCTGAAGCCGTGGCGGGGGCGCTGACGCTGATCGAGACGGCCGACGCGCTGATCGAAGGCAATCGGCCAGGCGTCATGGAGCGGCTGGGGCTTGGCCCCGCCGACTGCGCGAGACGCAATCCGCGGCTGGTCTATGGGCGCATGACTGGCTGGGGGCAGGACGGTCCGCTCGCTCAAGTCGCGGCCCATGACCTCAATTATCTGGCGCTCAGCGGTGTCTTGTCGCTCGCCGCCCGCGATGGGCGGGCGCCGGGCGTCCCGCCGACGGTTCTCGGCGACGGAGGCGGCGCGCTCGGCCTCGCTTTCGGCGTGGTCGCCGCAATCTTCGCCGCCGGACGCACCGGCAAGGGCTGCGTGATCGATTGTTCGATCCTCGATGTCGTGACGAATTTAGGCGGCATCGCGCTGGCGGCCCGGGCGGCAGGAATGCTGGACGCGCCAATCCCGAGCGCGTTCCACGACTCGCCGTTTTACGACCTCTACGCGTGCGCCGACGGACGCTATGTCTCCGTCGGCGCGCTCGAGCCGCACTTCTACGCGCTGTTGCTCGATAAGCTCGGTCTTGCAGACGTCGATCCGAAAGCGCAATACGACCGCGCCGCTTGGCCGGCGCTGAAAGCGCGGTTGTGCGCGCTGTTCCTGAGCGAGCCCAGCGCGCATTGGCGGGCGCTGCTCGAGGGCAGCGATGCGTGCTTCGCTCCTGTACTGAGCCTCACCGAGGCCGCGGCCCATCCGCACAACGCCGCGCGCGGCGTCTATAGACGCGGACCGGAGGGCGAACTCGAGCCAACCGGCGCGCCACGCTTCTTGCCGCTCGAGTGAGGCTGCTCGCGGCGCGATACGAAGGACGAAACCTTACGATGTTGATTCGCGCAATGCCCGAACCGCTTGTGTTTCCCAACCCCGATCCGCCGAAACCAGGCGAAGCGATCGAGGTCCGTCCGGGCGTGTTGTGGGCGCGCTTTCCCCTTCCGTTCAGGCTCGATCACGTCAACGTCTATCTGATCGAGGATGGTGACGGATTTGCGCTAATCGACGCGGGAATCGATGACGCGCCGTCGCGCGCCGCATGGGAGGCGCTGCTCGCCGGGCCGCTTCGGGGCCGCAAACTGACGCGGATCATCGCCACCCATTTCCACCCTGACCACGTAGGCCTCGCGGGGTGGCTCTGCGAGCGCTTCGGCCTGCAGCTTGCGATGAGCGAGGCGGAATATCTGATCGCGCTCAACATTCGTCTCGACCCGCAGGGACTGAGATCTGAGCCCTATCGCAGCTTCTATCGCTCGCATGGGCTGACGGAGGAGAGCACGGAGCTCCTGCTCGGCAATGGCCTGCAATATTTGAGAATGGTCTTTCCGCCCCCGAGGACCTTTCTGCGTCTCATCGCCGAGGAGCGGGTGAAGATCGGCGGCCGTGAGTTCGAAGTGATAACTGGCGCCGGCCATTCACCCGAGCAGGTGATGCTCTACTCGAAAGCCGACAATTTCGTTCTGATCGGCGATCAGGTGCTGGCCAAGATCTCGCCCAATGTCAGCGTCGAGGCGATGGATCCGGAAGGGGATCCGCTCGGCGCTTACCTGCGCTCGCTCGAGAGGCTGAAGCGCGCGCTGCCGGAGGACGTGCTGGTTTTGCCGGGGCACAGGTTGCCGTTCGTAGGCCTGCACGCGCGCGCTGACGAGCTCATCGCCCACCATGAGGCTCGCTGCATAGCCGTTGTTGAGGCCTGCAAACAGGGACCGCAGACGGTCGCGGAACTCGTGCCGGTCATTTTCGGGCGCAATATCGACGATCCGCACCAGCTCGTCTTCGCCTTCAGCGAGGCGCTCGCGCATGTGAACATCCTCGTCCGCGGCGGGAGGCTGCGCATCGCCAAGGCCGCGCACGGCCTCGTGCTCGAGGCGGCGTGACGGGGGACATGTTCCTGTCGTCCCGTGCGCGCGCTGTGCTATAAGACAGGTCATGATCGCTGCATTGAAAAACCTGCTTTCGCGCATCGACGCTTGGCCCTCGGAGGATCAGGAAGCGCTGGTGGGGGCGGCGCGTGGAATCGAGGCGGAACGAACGGGCGTCTACCAGGCGACGGCGGAGGAACTGGCGGCGATCGACCGCGGCCTCGACGATGTGCGCGGCGGCCGTTTGGCTGCGGTTGAAGACCTGGCGGAAGTGCGCGCGAAATTCCGCGCCGAATGATCGTTCGCTGGACGGCCGGAGCGCTCGCTGACCGCAAATCGATCGAGAGCTACCAGCGGCTCCATTGGCCGGACTCCCGCGCACCGTTCGAGGCGTTTGATCGCGATTGAGCGACGCGTTGCTGAATTTCCGCTGAGCGCGCCCAAGTTACGCAACGGTCCGGCGTACGCGTGGTCGCATTTCCCGATTTTCCCTATCGGCTTTTCTACAGCGTTGAATCCAACGAAATCAATGTTCTGGCGATCCGGCACACGTCGCGCCAGTCGCGATTGTGAATGAAGTCACGGTCGGCCTCGCGCTCGAGACGGCGTGAGGGCATGCTGCTCGCGCGGCTAAAACCCCGCCAGCGCAATCTTGCCGATCGCGTGGCCCGTCTTGAGAAAGGTCATCGCCCGCATGAGATTGGCGGGATCGATGCGTCCGTAGTTTTCCCGCATCGTGGAGCGAACGTGCCCGGAATCGACGAGATCGGCGACCTCGTTCAAGAGCCTATGCTGTTCCTCGATGTCGGCGGTCTGAAGCAAGGGCCGCGTGAACATCAGCTCAAAGTGAATGGACACGCTCTTCGGCCTGAAGACGAAAAGATCGGCCGCTTCACCATTGATGAGGGCGACGCGCCCCTGCGGCGCAATCAATTCCGCGAGGTCGGCGATGAGACCGCCCATCGGCGAGGTCGCGAAGATGAAAGCGGGGCTGCCCAGACCCAGCGCCGCGATCTGTGGCGTAAGGGGCTTTTTGTGGTCGATGACATGATGCGCGCCCATGTCCTTCGCCCATTGCACGGTCTCGGGCCGCGACGCGGTCGCCACGATCGTCAGGTCGGTCAATTGCCGCGCGAGCTGAATGGCGATCGAGCCGACGCCGCCGGCGCCGCCGAGGATCAGGATCGCGCGCGCGGCGCCGGGAACGGGTTTCGTAACATCGAGCCGGTCGAACATCGCCTCCCAGGCGGTGATCGAGGTCAAGGGCAAAGCCGCCGCGGCGGCGAAATCGAGCGTGCGCGGTTTGCGGCCGACGATCCGCTCGTCGACCAGATGAAACTCCATGTCCGCGCCTAGGCGTCCGACACTGCCGGCGTAGAACACTTCATCGCCCGGCTTGAACAGTCTCGCCTCGCTGCCGGCTTCCGCGACGACCCCAGCGGCGTCATAGCCCACGACCTTGATTTCGTCCGTCTCCCCGACCGCGCTGACCGGGCCGCCGCCGCTCGCCACTTTGTAGTCGACGGGATTGACCGAAACCGCGCGCACCTCGACGAGAAGGTCGCGACCTTCCGGGTTTGGCCGTGGGATATCGAACGCCTCGAGATGATCGAGATCGGGGCTTGGTTTGCGATAGCCAATCGCTCGCATTTCGTGTCGCTCCAACTCTTGGTCCGGTGGCGGGGCGTAGCCTTGGTCTTGACGAGATAGGCTGCGACCCGGCCGCGTGGCGGCTCTTGCTTAAGGCCAGAATCTCCGGCTTGCCAAGCGGGCGCCCTCCGACAGCGCGGCGAGTTTCGCCCACACGATGTCCGGATCGACCGCGGCCTGACCGACCCAGGTGCCGTAGCCGCAATCGCTTCCGGCGATGACATTTTCGCGGCCGACCAGCCTGGCGTAATTGGAGATCCGGTTCGCGATCACCTCGGGGTGTTCGATGAAATTCGATTTCGACTCGATGACACCCGGAATCAGCGCCTTGCCGTCCGGCAGCTTCACCCTTTCGAACACGGCGAATTCATGAGCGTGGCGAGGATTGGCCGCTTCCAGGGACAGCATGGCGGGTCGCGCCTTGAGCACGATGTCGACAATGTCGGCCAAAGGAACGTCGCAGTGATGCGGCCCTTCATAATTGCCCCAGCAGAGGTGCATCCGCAGCCGGTCGGGGGGAATGTTTTGCAGCGCGCCGTTCATCGCTTCGACGTGTTCGGCGGCGCGCTTGCGAAACTCGCTGAGTTCAAGATCGGCGTACTGGATATGACGGCCCATCCCCAGGTCGGGGCAGTCGAGCTGGAGATCGAAACCCGCGGCGACGATGGCCTCGTATTCCGGCTTCATCGCCGCGGAGATCGCCGCAAGGTAGGCGCTCTGGCTCGGATAATAGTCGTTGCGGAAGAACAAAGATATGACGCCGGGAGACGCGGCCGTCATAAATGGCCGCTGGGCCTGATCGCCCCCTACGGCCGCCGTCAGGTTCTCAATGTCGCGACGCACATCGTCGGGATCCAAAACGGCGATGGGGCCGTTGCACGCAGGCGTCTTCCTGCGCGACCGTCCGGGGTCGCCGAAGACGCGCTTCGCCATATTGGGGAAGTCGACGAGGTCCTGATAGACGAAGGTGTTTCCTAAGCCTCCGAATCCGGATAGGCGATCCTTGATATAGGTCGCGTAGCTCGGTTTGGACATTTCGCCGTCGTTGATGATGTCGAGGCCCGCCCGTCTCTGCTTGTCGACGACTTCCCGCACGGCGGTTGTCGTGCGCTTATGCAAAGCTGCGATGTCGACCTTTTTGCCCTCATCCTTGCCGTACATCATTTGAACGAGGTCGTCCGGGCGCGGCAGGCTGCCCGTGTGCGTGGTCAGAAAGCGGTCGACACTGAGGGGCACCTTGGATCACCGTTGGTTCACTTGAGCCATCGCAGGGAGCTCGACGCCGGTCATACGCGCGCGAGGTTATGGCGCCAAGTTCCCGGCGGTTCTCGCCCCGTAGATTTGCTTTCGGGGGCGAGCTCCTCTCAATTGGCGGGTTTAAGCGCCTCGCTCAGTCCAAGCGCCGATCTCACCAGCCGATCGCGCAAGCGAATGGGGAGCCGCGACATCAACACGAGCGCGCCTGCGCCTTTGCCGACAACGGCTCTTGGCTTCGCTCGGCGCTCCGACAGCGCCGCCATGACCGCCTTGACGACGACCTCGGGATCATCGGCGCCCGCCTTCTCGAAGGCGCGCTCCATCGCCGCAAGCGCGGGGGCGATAGCGACGCTCGACGTCGGGACGTTGCGCAAGCCATGCGTCGCGCGCCGCCTTCGACGTCGCGAAGATGCCGGTCTTCATCGCGCCGGGCTCGATCAGGAAGACCTTGATTCCGAGCGGCGCGAACTCCTGCCGCATCGCGTCGTTGAGCGAGGCGAGAGCCGCCTTCGACGCGGCGATCGGGCCATAGAAGGGCGGCGTCAGATGAGCCGAAACGGCTCCGATATTGATCACCGTCCCCCGCGACTTGGCGAGCAGCGGCAGCAACGCCTGGGTCAGCGCGACGGGACCAATGACTTGACCTCGAATTGGCGCCGCAGCGCCCGTGTTGGGATCGCTTCGAGCGGTCCTTCGATAATGATCCCCGCCATGTTCACAAGGCCGGCCAGTCCGGCCGCGCCGGCCAACCCCGCGATGTCATGAGCTGCCGCCTCCAAGGCCGTCGGATCTTCAAGATCAAGCCGAACGACCTCCACGCGTCCGGGTCCGTTCGGGACGCTTATACGAGCCGGATCGCGCGCCGCCGCGATCACGTTGCGTCCGTCTCTCGCAAGGCGCTCGACGAGCGCCTTGCCGATTCCGGCGCTCGCGCCCGTGACGACAATCCATTTTTCAGCGGGGCCAGACTGCATCGCGATCCTCATCGTTTGCCGGTTCACGGTTCGCAGCTAATATGAAGGTTCCTTCAGCTTCAGGGAATTCGCTTTCGTGACCGCAATCGCACAAGCCGCGCTAAAGCCCAGAAAACAGCCGGTTCAGGCGCGCTCCGAAGCGACCGTGCTGGCGATCCACGAAGCGAGCATTCAGGTTTTGCTGTCGGTCGGCTACCGCAGTTTCACGACGACACGCGTCGCTGAACGAGCTGGGGTGTCGGTCGGCACGCTCTATCAATATTTCCCCAACCGGCAGGCGCTCATCTGCGCTGTGCTCGAGCGATACCTGGCCGAGATGTCCGCTTCGATCCAAGCGGACTGCCGCTCGCTCAAAGGAAGTTCTCTCGACGAAATCGCCACAGGGATGGTCGACGCAATGATCGCAGCGAAGTGGCGGCGGCTCGAAGTCTCGCGCGCCATGCACGAGCCGCTGGTCGAAGTGGGCGGCGCCGAGCTTGTGCGCGCGTCGGCGGCCAAAGGCGCCTCCCTCGTCGCCGACCTGTTGAAAAGCTGCCCTGAGATTGGCGGCGTCGACGTTGAACCGCTAGCCGTCTTTCTCGTTATGGCTTGCACCTCGATGTTGCAGGCCGCGTTCGTCGAATATTCCGCTGACAAGGAGACGATCCGCGCGCACATGCACGCCATGGTGTGCGGCTATCTGCGCGAGATGCGCGCGCGCTGAGGGCGAATCGGCGGCAGCGATCCGCCTTCCCTTGCTTTGCGGCGCAGCGGCGTGTTGGCCCGAGCCGCCTTTACGCCTCGTTCAGCCCGGCCCCCGCGCTCGCCGAGAAGCGCGACAGCCTTGGCGGTGAGCTCAAATGCCGAGCCGGGATGGTCCGCCGTTGGCTGCACGTATCCCCCTGAGATGAGCCGTCCCAGGTCGCGTCTCTTGTCGCTGGTAGACTCAGAGTGGTCATACTCTTCGATGGCACAGAGCAGCGCGATTTGAGAGTCCGTAAGATAGTCGGCCATTTGGGCGCCTCCAGTTCCGCTTCACGCATCCTATCCGATCGTCATCAGGCTCGCGTTGCCGCCCGCCGCGGCGGTGTTGGTGGCGATCGCGCATTCCTCGACGAGGTCGGCCAGGTTGTAGTCCTCGCCGGCGGCGAGGCGGGCGCTCGACAGCGCCTGCAGCCGCACGATCGGTCCTGGGCGGCTCGCGAGCCTGCGAAGGGTGTCAACCGTCGCGTCGCCTTCGCCTTCGAGAAGGGCGAAGGCGAGGGCAGGCGCGCTCAATGGATCTTCGACGCGAAAGATCCGATGGGCGAGTTCAACCGGCAATCCCGAGAAGACGCGCGCAGCCAGCGCAGCCGTGACCGCCGCGTCATTGCCGGTCGCCAGGATCGCGCCGACCTGGATCAGAAGGCCACTTTCGCTCGTTGCGATCGCCGCGATCCGGCCGCGCTGCCGAAGCGTATAGAGGTTGCGCTCGCCGACCGGGCCTTTGAGCTCTACGCGCCCGCCGATGGGCGAGCGCGCCATCATTCCCACGCAACGCTCGGCCTCCACAGCGTGGCCATGGGCCGCGAGCCAGTCGCTGTAGGCGCGTATGCCCCGAATTGGCGCACCCCCGCCTTCCACGCCGTCAAGCGCGCCCGGCGCCGGCTCAGCGACGAAACGCGAAAGATAGAGCGGGCCGCCCGCTTTCGGGCCCGTGCCCGATAGCCTCGAGCCGCCGAATGGCTGCACGCCGACCGTCGCGCCGATGATGTTGCGGTTGACATAGATGTTGCCGGCCTCGATGCGTTCGGTGACGCGCGCGATCGTTTCGTCGATGCGGGTGTGGAGGCCAAAGGTGAGACCGTAGCCGGCGGCGTTGACGTCGTCGATCAACTTGTCGAGCGCGGCGCGCTGGTAGCGCAGCACATGCAGCACCGGCCCGAACACCTCGCGCTCGACGTCCGCGATCTTGTTCACTTCGATCAGCGTCGGCGGGACGAATGTACCGCGTGCGGCGCTCTCGCCGACCGGAGTCTGGCTCACCTTATGACCGCGGCCCTGCATTTTCTCGATATGCGCCGAAATCATATCGCGCGCTTCCATAGTGATGACCGGGCCGACGTCGACCGAGAGCTGGCGCGGATCGCCGACCTCAAGCTCGGCCATCGCGCCTTTCAGCATTTTGAGCACCCGATTGGCGACATCGTCTTGGAGGCAGAGAATGCGCAAAGCCGAACAGCGCTGGCCGGCCGAGTCGAAGGCCGACGAGAGCACGTCGACGACCACTTGCTCGGCGAGCGCCGATGAATCAAGCACCATCGCGTTCAGCCCGCCGGTTTCGGCGATGAGGGGCAAGGGGGTGCCGCGACGCGTAAGGCGGCCGGCAAGCTCCTTTTCGATGAGCCGCGCGACCGGGGTCGAGCCGGTGAAGACAACACCCTGAACGCGCGGATCGCCGACGAGCGCTGCGCCAACTTCGCCGGCTCCCGGAATGAGCTGCAGCGCTTCGCGCGGGACGCCCCCATCATGCAGCAACCGCACGGCTTCGGCCGCGATCAGCGACGTCTCCTCGGCGGGCTTGGCGATCACGGAATTGCCAGCAGCCAGCGCGGCGGCGACCTGGCCGGTGAAAATCGCGAGCGGAAAGTTCCAGGGACTGATGCAGACGACGAGGCCAAGCGGAGCAGGGGAGCTCGGCAACAACGTCCGCGCCGCCTCGTGAGCGTAGTAGCGCAGGAAATCGGCCGCTTCGCGCACTTCCGCGACCGCGTTGGCGTAAGACTTGCCGGCCTCGCGCACGATGAGGCCGACGAGCCGATCATTTCGCGCTTCGAGGAGGTCGGCGGCGCGGCGCAGAATCGCGGCGCGCTCCGAGGGTGGGATCGAGGCGAAAGCTGGGGCGGCGCGGTCGCCAATGTCGAGCGCCGCAGCAATTTCGTCAGCGCGCGCGTGGCGCACAAAGCCAACGACGTCGCTCAGGTTCGCGGGATTGAAGACCGGCTCGCCCGGCTCGTCGTCTGTCGCGCCTGGCGGAAACGCGCGCCATTGCGTCTCCGCGCTTGCATTCAGTCCATTGGCGAGCTTGGCGAGGCGACCTTCATCGGAGAAATCGACCCCGCGCGAGTTGACCCGATCCGGCGCATAGAGGTCGCGCGGCGCCGCGATCTTGTCATGCGGCGCCCCGGCCGGTTGGATTGTGCGGGCGACTTCGGCCGGATCGGCGACGAGGTCGTCCATGGCCACGCTGGCGTCAGCGATGCGGTTCACGAATGAAGTGTTGGCGCCGTTCTCGAGCAGCCGCCGCACGAGATAGGCGAGCAAAGTTTCGTGCGAGCCGACCGGCGCGTAGACCCGGCAAGGCCGGTCGAGCTTGCCGCGGCCGACCACTTCCTCGTACAGCGGTTCCCCCATGCCGTGCAGACACTGGAATTCGTACTGGCCGCGATAGAAATTGGGTCCGGCGAAGATGAGCGCGGAGGCGAGCGTTTGCGCATTGTGGGTGGCGAATTGCGGATAGACTGCGTCCGGCGCCGCGAGCAATTTGCGCGCGCAGGCGAGATAGCTGACGTCGGTGTAGATTTTGCGGGTGAACACCGGAAAGCCGTCTAGGCCGTCGACCTGCGCGCGCTTGATCTCCGAATCCCAATAGGCGCCTTTGACCAGGCGGATCATCAGCCGGCGGCCCGAGCGGCGCGCGAGATCGATCAGCCAGTCGACGACCGCCGAACAGCGTTTGCCGTAGGCCTGGATGACAAAACCGAGCCCGTTCCAACGTTTCAGATCTGGCTCGAGGGACAGCGCCTCCAGGAGGTCGAGCGACAGGTCGAGCCGGTCGGCTTCCTCGGCGTCGATGTTGAAGCCGATGTCGTAAGACTTGGCGAGGGCCGCCAGCCCTTTCACGCGCGGCAGCAATTCATCGATCACCCGGACGCGCTTGATCCGCTGATAGCGCGGATGGAGCGCCGAGAGCTTGATCGAGATGCCGGCGCCTTCGTAGATGCCGCGACCACGCGAGGCCCTTCCGATGGCGTGGACGGCGCGTTCGTATTCGTCGAGATAGCGCGCCGCATCCTCGGCGGTGGTCGCCGCTTCGCCCAGCATGTCGTAGGAGAACGTAAAGCCGCGCGCCTCGCGCTCGCGGCTGTTTGCGAGCGCCTCCTCAATCGTGCGGCCGGTCACGAACTGCTCGCCCATGAGCCGCATGGCGACGTCGACGCCGGCGCGGATGATCGGCTCGCCGCTGCGTGCGATAAGGCGCGTCAGCGCCGCCGACAGACCTTGCTCGCTGGTCGTGGTCACGAGCCTGCCCGTCAGCACCAGGCCCCAGGTGGCGGCGTTGACGAACAGCGACGTGCTGTGGCCGACATGCGCCCGCCAATCGCCGGGCGAGAGCTTATCGCGGATCAGCGCGTCGCGCGTTGCGGCGTCGGGGATGCGCAGCAGAGCCTCGGCGAGGCACATCAGCGCCACGCCCTCCTGGCTCGACAACGAATATTCGTGGATGAGCCCTTCGACCCCGCTCGATCGCGTCTTCGCCCTGAGCTTGGCGACCAAGCTGCCGGCGAGCCTCCGTATGCGGTTCGCTTCGTCGGCGCTCGCGGTCGCCAGCTCGAGGAGCGGCGGCACACACTCGGGCTCGGGCGCCCGGTAGGCGGCGGTGATCGCGCTCCTTAGCGGCGTTTGAGACACGACCTCGGAACGGAACGCGGCGAAAGCGTCGTTCATGTCAGGCTCCCGGAAGCCAGTCCCGACCTTGCGCGCAGGTGCAAGGCGGCCGGCGCGATCTTAGACTCGCGAAAAGCGTTTTGCCTATGTCATCCGATGAGGTCGGACGCGGCGACGCGCGGTCTTGCATTTCGAGAGTTTTGTTCGCGCTTCCCACGGCCGACTGCTACATAGGGATGGGGACGCGGAATGCGAGGGATTTGGGCATGCGCGTGATCGGCTTCGCCGGATGGAGCGGCGCAGGCAAGACCACCCTCATCGTCCGGCTCATTCCGGAATTGAACCGCCGCGGCTTCAGCGTTTCGACGGTCAAGCACGCCCACCACAATTTCGACCTCGACCAGCCGGGCAAGGACTTCTATGAGCATCGCGCCGCCGGCGCGGAGGAAGTGCTGGTCGCTTCCGCCAATCGGGTCGCGCTGATGCGGGAATTGCGCGGAGCGCCCGAGCCTTCGCTGGGCGAGCTTTTCCGGCTGCTCAGGAACGTCGACCTTGTGCTCGTCGAAGGCTTCAAGCGCGACCCCCTGCCCAAGATCGAGGTTTTTCGCACGGCCAACGGCAAGCCGCAGCTTTATCCCACGGACCGTAACATTGTCGCGGTGATCAGCGACGCCGCCCCGTGCGCCAGCGGTCTGCCGTACGCCTCGATCGACGACATCGCCGCCGCGGCGGATCTTGTGCTTGCGCATGCGAAGCCGCTCGCGACGGTTCTCGCCGAACTTGAGTAACAGTCTTAGCGCCTGACTTTCGCCGCTTTGCGCGCCTCATTCGACGATGCGACAATGCATCGCTCCTGACGGGAATCGAGAGTGAGCGATGCGTGACGCCACGCCGGGGTTGAGCCGGCGAAGATTGTTCGAGATCATCGGCGCGAGCGCCGGCGGCGCGGCGGCCTACCGGGCGATGACTCGCCTTGGATATGCGGAGGAATCGCCGTACCGAGGTCCGATCAGGCTTGATGGCGACCCCAAGGGCGCTTCGGTCATTATTTTGGGCGCTGGCCTCGCCGGAATGACCGCAGCGATCGAGCTTCAACACGCGGGCTATAGCGTCAGTGTGCTCGAATACAACGCCCGCCCGGGGGGACGAAACTGGACGCTGAGAGGCGGCGATGTCTATACCGAGCTCGGCGGCGCCACGCAAAAGTGCGAGTTCGACGCCGGCCTCTATCTCAATCCGGGGCCGTGGCGGATTCCCTACCATCATTACGCGATCCTGGACTATTGCCGCCGCTTCGGCGTGATGCTCGAGCCCTTCATCCAGCTCAATCACAACGCCTATCTGCACTCCGCCAATGCATTCGGGGGCAAGCCACAGCGCATCCGGGACATCAAGGCCGATTTCGACGGCGGCGTCGCCGAGCTCCTGGCCAAGGCGACGCGAAAGGGCGCGCTCGACGACGCGGTGTCGAAGGAGGATCAGGAGATCCTGCTCGAGGCGCTGCGGTCGCTGGGCGCGCTCGACAAGGATTTCCGCTACCGGGCCGGCGGCGATTCAGCGGCTCATCGGGGCTATGCGAAGCATTCAGGAGGAGGCCTCGGCGCGGAGCCGGTCGCGGGCGAGCCGATCGGGTTGCACGATATTCTGACGTCCCGGCTGTGGCGGGGCTTGCAGAGTTTCCTCTTGTACGACTTCCAAACGACGATGTTCCAGCCGGTCGGCGGCATGGGAAGGATCGGCGAAGCCTTTGCGCGGCAGATCGCGGATCGCATTCGTTACGGCGCGAAAGTCATCGACATCCGACAGGACGACAGAGGCGTGACCGTCGCCTTCGAGGATCTCGTCGCTGGAGGCGCGGCGCAAGAGACGAGGGCCGACTGGTGCGTGTGTGCGCTTCCGCTCAGCATTCTGAGCCAGATCCCCGTGAACGTATCCGCGCGCATGAAGTCGGCGATCGATGCTGTGCCGTATGCCTCCGCGGTGAAATTCGGGCTGCAGTTCTCGCGCCGGTTCTGGGAGGAGGACGAGCACATCTTTGGCGGCATCAGCTACACCGATCTGCCGATCCGCCAGATCTCCTATCCCTGCACGAATTTCAACGTCGGCGGCAAGGGCGTGCTGCTCGGCGGATACACGTTCGACGGACCGAACTCTTATGAGTTCACGGCGATGCCGCCGGCCGAGAGAGTGAGGCGAGCGGTCGAGTTCGGCGCCCAGATCCACCCGCAATATCTGACCGAGTTCGAGAACGGAATCTCGGTCGCGTGGAGCCGCGTCCCGTTCACCCTTGGCTGCGCGGGCGATTGGTCGGATGAAGCGCGAAAAGCGCATTACAACGACCTCTGTCAGATCGACGGCCGAATCGTTCTGGCCGGCGAGCACGCCTCCTACATTCCGGCCTGGCAGGAGGGCGCCATCTTATCGGCGTTGGACGCGATCCAGCGGCTGCATAAGCGGGTCGTCGCATCATGAGACGTATCGCGCTCGGCGCGTCGGCGCTCGTCGCGTCGGCGGCTGTTAACATGTCGGCGTTGGCCGAGGACGGCCCGGCGAAAAGCTCGGTTATGAGCCACGGTTGGGAGTTCAGCGAGCAGGGCGGAGCGGACCTGTTCCGAAACGTCTGCGCCGCCTGTCATCAGCCCGACGCGAAGGGCGCGGTCGGCGCCGGGGCCTATCCGCCGCTCGCGCAGGACAAGAACCTTGTTTCGACCGACTTTGTGCTGGCTGTGCTGCTTGGTGGGCTGAGGGACATGCCGCCGGTCGGCGACATGATGAGCGACGCGCAAGTCGCGGACGTCATCAACTACGTCCGCACTCATTTCGGCAACGCTTACCCGGATGCGCTCTCCGTTGCGGACGTTGCGGCGGCGCGGCGACGAGCGACGCCCTGATTTCCGCCGAGGCGCTTAGAGCAAAATGGCTGCGGACCGCTAAAAGCCCAAATCGGCGTCGTTGGCCTATGGACTAATCGGCTTGGCCCTAAAAACGCTGCTCACCGACGCCGAGCGCCATAAGCGGTTTGTCGAGACAGCTAAGAAAATTGGGGCGTGGTGGATGGAGGCCGGCGAAGGAGCGGCTCGGACGACAAATGGGCTCTTATAGCGCTAGGTGTTGGAAGTGAAATCTCGGAGCTTCGTGGGCGGGCCGTAAGGCGTCCTGGCCGGGCTTGACCCGGCCATCCACGCGATCGGGCGCGTTAACCGCCCGCGGGTGGGCGGAAAAGCTAAGCAATACAGAGCATTGCCTTTGTAGGTCTTGCAGGGACGCGGGGATGGCGGACTCGTCTCTGCCGGCGGCGTGGCGTGGATGGCCGGGTCAAGCCCGGCCAGGACGAGAAAAGTTCGGCGCGCAATGGGGAGGAGGCGAAACAACGGCTAGCGCTATAAGAGCCGACAAATGATTGCAGAAAATCATGAATTAGCTTAAGCTAGCTCGATGAATAATTCTGCGCTTCCGTATGCCCTGGACAGGATGCTCCCTTCCCCGGCGCTCTCAATGCAGGGGAAGGGGCCCGAGAAAAATTCTTCGCGCTAAACGTCTCGTAACCCATTGATAAGTCTTGATTCGGACGAGAGAATCCAAGGAAATCCAAGAGAATCCAATAGGCATAGTCGGGACGTTTCGCGGCAAAACAGCCGGCCGCCAAGAACATCCAAACCGAGTCTGATGAACCTTGCGCCCCGCCGCCGAGACGGAGTCAGGCCAACTCCGCCCAAACACAAACCGCCCTAAGACACGGCCTCGCGATCGGCGGGGAACTCGTTCGCCGTCGAACTCGGCTTGGCCGGTTCGAGGGCCGACGCAACCGCGTCGTCGACGCGTTCGAGCCATGTGAAGGTCAGTTGCTGGCGCACCTCTTCGGGGATGTCTTCGAAGTCTTTCCGGTTGCGCGCCGGCAGCATGATGCGCTTAAGCCCAGCCCTGTGCGCGGCGACGATTTTCTCCTTGATGCCGCCGACCGGAAGCACGAGACCCCGGAGGCTGATCTCGCCGGTCATCGCGGTGTCGCTGCGAATGGTGCGATCGGTCATCAGCGAAACGAGCGCCATGAACATCGCCACCCCGGCGCTCGGGCCGTCTTTCGGCGTCGCGCCCGCCGGCACGTGGATGTGAATGTCGGTCTTCTCGAACCGCGCCGGGTCGATCCCGTAAGAGGCCGCGCGATTCTTGACGATGCTGAGCGCAGCTTGCGCGCTTTCCTTCATCACGTCGCCAAGCTGGCCGGTGAGAATCAGCCGTCCGCCGCCGGGAGTGGCGGTCGCCTCGATGAACAGGATGTCGCCGCCGACCGGCGTCCAGGCCAGCCCCGTCGCCACGCCGGGGACGCTGGTGCGCATGGCGACCTCGTCCTCGAATATCGGTGGCCCTAGAATGCTCAAGAGATCGCCGTCTGTGATCGTGATCGGGCCGGTTTCTCCCTCGGCGACCCGCATGGCGGATTGACGCAGCACCCGGCCGATCTCGCGCTCCAGGCTTCGAACGCCAGCTTCGCGGGTATAGCGCTCAATGATTCCCTTAAGCGCGTCATCGGCGATCTCAACTTGTTCCGGCTTGAGGCCGTTGGCGTTTAATTGGCGCCGAACAAGATAGCGGCGCGCGATCTGAAATTTTTCGCTCGCCGTGTAGCCGGAGAGACTGATGATCTCCATGCGGTCGCGAAGCGGGCCGGGAACAGTGTCGAGCATATTCGCCGTGGCGATAAACACGACGCGGCTGAGGTCGAAGGGCACGGCGAGGTAATTGTCGCGAAAGGTGTTGTTCTGCTCGGGATCAAGCACTTCCAGCATCGCGGAAGCCGGGTCGCCCTGAATGCCGGCGCCAAGCTTGTCGATCTCGTCGAGCATCATGACACAGTCACGAGCGCCGGCCTTGCGGATCGCCTGAATGATGTTGCCCGGCAAGGCGCCGATATAGGTTCGCCGATGGCCGCGGATCTCCGCTTCGTCGTGCACGCCGCCGAGACTGACCCGGACGAACTTGCGGCTCATGGCGCGCGCGATCGACTGACCAAGCGACGTCTTGCCAACGCCGGGAGGCCCCACAAAGCACAGGATCGGCGCCTTGCCGTCCGGCGAGAGCTTGCGAACAGCGAGATATTCGACGATCCGGCGCTTGATCTTCTCAAGCCCGAAGTGATCCTCGTCGAGGATGCGCCGCGCCGCGGCGATGTCGATGGGCGCTTCCTCGGGCAGCGCCCACGGCAGGTCGACCAGCCAGTCGAGGTAGGTCCGCACCATGCCGTACTCGCCCGCGGCCTCGGGCATGCGCTGCAGCCTGCGCAACTCCTTGCGCGCCTGATCGTCGACCTCTTTCGGCATATGCGCGTCGGCGATCGCCTTCTCGAGTTCGGCGATCTCGGCCGATTTTCCCTCATCCGCCTCGCCAAGCTGGCGCTGAATGGCCGCCATCTGCTCGCGCAGCAGGACCTCGCGATTGCGGGAGTCGAGCGAGGCCTTGGTTTCCCGCCCGATCTCCTGCGACAGCCGAAGCACCTCGATCCGATGCGCGAGCAGTCGCGAGACCCGCTCCATCCGCGCGCCGATGTCCACCGTCTCGAGGATCTCTTGCTTCTCGTCGGGCGTCGCATCCATGAAGGTCGCCACCAAGTCCGCGAGCGCGCCCGGCGAATCGACGCCCTGAATGGTCGACAGCAACTCGTTAGGCGCTTGGGGCAGGAGCTGGATCGCCTCGATCGCCTGGCCCTTGAGGTGGAGGAAACGGGCCTCGATCTCGTTTGAGGTCGGACTGGGCTCGGGAATTCTTTCCGTCCTCGCGACGAAGAACGGCCAACCGGTCAGATAGGCGTCGACCCGGAACCGCTGCTCTCCCTGGCATATGAGATGGTTCGTACCGTCCGGCGCGGTGATATAGCGAACGATATTGGCGACGGTCCCCATTCGATGCAGATCGATTGGAAGGGGGTCGGCGACCTCGGCGCTCCGCTGCATCAAAATGCCGACCGGCTTTTGTTCCCTGACTGCTCTCTGCGCCGCCAGCACCGAACGGGGACGGCCGAGGGTGATCGGCAACACTGTTCCGGGAAAGAGCACCATCCCGCGCACCGGAACGATGATCAGCGCATCAGGCGGCAACGGCGGCGAAGGCGCGGCGCCGAGGGTCTCTTCGGAGCCTGTTGCGGCGTCAGCCATTTGAGGCCTCCGATTTTTGCAGCGTAATCAACAGGTGGCCATTCGAGGCCGACCGATGAATGGCGCTGTAGCGCCCCGCAGGCAGACGGATGCGGCGTTCAAATCGGCCTTGCGGCAGCTCGAGTCGGTGGATGATGGCGGTCCGCATCTCCTGCGGATAAGTCCGAGACCCTGAGATCAACAGCTCCCCCTGATTGATGACCGCCTTGACCTCGTCGAAATCGACCCCCGGCAGAGCGACCAGCACCAGCACCGCGCGTTCGGTCTCGAGTATGTCGACTGGCGGCTCCCATGCGACCGTGGAGCGCGACCCGGACGGCTGGATAAATTGCCGATGCATACGCTCGGCGCGCGCAAGCACCTCGAAAGCCTCCGACCACATCCAATAGCTCGGAAATTTTGTTTCCATCGCCTCACCCGAACCAGCGCCGTCGGTTTTTGATCCAGCCCTGTCGATGCTCAATAGCGTAATTCCGGCCGGCGTTCACCCATTGCGGGGCGCCTTGTCTGGATCAAAATGGCCTTCGGGCGGCCAAAGCCGCCAAAAGGGGATTGGAGCGCCATTTACAGACGCTGTCGCCCGGCCGATGTTGGAGAGGTAACGCGCCAGGGGGAGGGGAATGCCGCATTCATCGATTGAGATCCTGACGACGCCCCGCCGAGACGATCTCGGCCTTCTGCGAATCGCCAACGGGTCAGGCCTTTCGATCAGCCTCCTGCCAACCGGCGCGATCTTCGCCATCGAGCACACCCAAGCGAATCGTCGGATCATGATCAATCAGACGCTCGCCTTGCCGATCGCCAACGGCATGGGGCGCCTCTATCTGCGCGTAGGCGGACCTCGGCCCACGATTCTGCCCATGATCGGTCCCGAGGCAAGGCTTCGCGTCGGCGCTTCGGACGATCGCTATGTCTGGGAGGGAGAAGAGAGCGGCGTCCGCCATCGCGTCACCCTCTGGCTGCACCCGCGAGTAAGCGCGTGGTTCTGGCGGGTCGAAGCCGTCAACGACCGCGACGAGGAACTCCCCTGCGACGTTGTCCTGATCCAGGATCTGGGGCTCGGCGATCAGGGCTTTCTGATGAATAACGAGGCTTACGCCAGCCAGTATACCGACCACTATGTCGCGCGCCATCCGCGTCTGAACTACGTTCTGATGAGCAGGCAAAATCTGTCACAAGGCGGAGCGTATCCATGGGCCGCGCATGGCTGCCTGGAGGGCGCCGAGGGCTTCGCGACCGATTTCCGCCAGCTGATGGGGCCGGAATATCGCGACGCCGATCAAATGGACGTCCCATTCGGGACGAGCCTGCCGTCCGAACGCCTTCAATACGAAACCGCATGCGCGGCTCTGCAGTCAAAGGCTGTGAGGCGCGAGCCCGGGGGCCAGACGTCCTGGACGTTTTTTGGGGTCTATGAGCCGGATCATCCCGCGGCGTCGAGCGACGCCGACCTGAGCCAGGTCGAGATAGTCGAACGCGCCAGCAAGGACTGGGCGCCGCGCGATGTCTCCCTGTCCGAGCCGCCACGAAGTCTGCTGCATGGCGCTCACTGCGCCGTCGCGGAGACGCTCGACGAGAAGGCGATCCGAGCGCGATATCGCCGGCGCACGCACGTCGAAAGGGCCGGCGACCAGGCTGTGTCTTTCTTTGTTCCGGGAAGAACGCATAGCCGCCACGTCGTCCTGCGCGAAAAGGAGCACATCGTGCCGCGCCGCCACGGATCCATGGTGCGCAGCGGAGAGGAGATGCTGCCGGACGAGGGAATTCTTTGCGCCACCGCCTGGATGCACGGCGTGTTCGGGGCGCAGCTCACCATCGGCAACACGTCCTTCCACAAGCTCTTTTCCGTCTCGCGCGATCCCTACAACATCACCCGCGCCAGCGGGCTGCGGATGCTGATGGAGACAAGGGACGGATGGCGGTTGTTGAGTGTCCCCTCCGCTTTCGAAATGGGCCTCAATGATTGCCGCTGGGTCTATCGGCTAACGGGGCGAACCGTCACGGTCTCCGCCACCGTCTCCGGCGACGAGCCTGCCATGCAGTGGCGCGTCACCGTGGAAGGGCCAAGATGTCGCTTTCTCGTCTTTGGCCACCTCGTCGTCGGCGAGCAGGAATTCGCGCACGCTAGCCGCATTGAGATCGACTGGAAGCGAAAGCGTTTTACTTTCCGGCCGGATCTGAATGTTCGCTGGGGACAGCAATATCCTGAGGCCGTTTATCGCCTTATCACGAGCACGCCGGGACGCGTTGAAGCCGTAGGTGGCGACGAACTGCTCTATGCTGACGGAAAGCGCCGCGGCGGCGGATATGCTGCGATTCGGACCCGCCCGACCAATGAATTCGTGTTTGCGGTCGTCGGCTCGATGACCGACGCAAAGCAGGCCGCCGCGCTCACGTCAAAATATTCGAAGCCGGTCGATGAAGCTCAGATGCTCAAACCCGCGGATCGCTTCTGGCGAAACCTCACGCGCGGCGTTCGGGTGAAGAGCGCAAAGGGTTCCGCCGACGCGCTTGCCGTCGACACAATCTTCCCCTGGCTTGCGCATGACGCGATAATCCATCTCACCGCGCCGCACGGTCTCGAGCAATACACCGGCGGCGCGTGGGGCACCCGCGACGTATGCCAGGGCTCGGTCGAACTCCTGCTGACGCTCGAGCATGATCAGGTCGTTGAAGAGATTCTGCGCCTCCTCTTTGCTCAACAATACGAGGAGAGCGGCGACTGGCCACAATGGTTCATGCTCGAACCCTATTTCGTCGTGCAGGATAAGGAGTCGCATGGCGACATCATCGTCTGGCCGCTCAAGGCTCTGTGCGACTATATCGAGGCCACGGGCGACTTTGCCTTCCTCGATGAGACGATCGCTTGGCGCCGCGCGGACAATTTCGAGAAGAGTGCGCATGCCGACCCCGTGACCGCTCATATCGACAAGCTGATCGAGACGGTGCGCGCGCGCTTTATCCCAGGCACGCACCTCGTTCGGTATGGCAACGGCGACTGGAATGATTCGCTGCGGCCGGTCGACCCGACAAAGCGCGATTGGATGACGAGCGCCTGGACAGTCGTTCTCTTCTATGAACAGCTTCGCCGCTACGCCGAAATCCTTCGCCGAGCGAAGCGCCCGTCGAGCCAAGCCAAGAAGCTCGACGCGCTTGCGGCCGCGGTGCGCAAGGACTTCAACACCTATCTCATCCGCGACGGCGTCGTCGCCGGCTATGGCGTGTTCCGGCCGGAAGGCGGCGAGCCCGATCTCTTGCTCCACCCAAGCGATAAGCAAACGGGTCTCGCTTACTCGCTCTTGCCGATGACCCAGAGCATCATCGGCGGCCTCTTCACTCAAGCTCAAGCGCGCAAGCACTTGAGCCTCATCCGCAAGCATCTTCTTTTTTCCGACGGTGCGCGGCTGATGGACAAGCCGATCGCCTATCACGGCGGCCCGGAGACATTTTTTCAGCGGGCGGAATCGGCTGCCTTTTTCGGCCGTGAAATTGGACTCATGTATACGCATTCGCATCTGCGCTACGGCGAGGCGATGAGCGACATCGGCGAATTCGCCGCTCTATGGGAGGCGCTGTTGGTCGCAAATCCGATCGCCGTGACGGATGAGCTTCCGAACGCCTCACTGAGGCAGCGCAACGCCTATTTCAGCAGTAGCGACGCGGCCTTCCGGGACCGCTATCAGGCGAGCGACGAGTGGGCGCGTGTCAAAGCGGATTCGATCGCCGTCGATGGCGGCTGGCGCATCTATTCGAGCGGGCCCGGCCTCTACGCCAACATGCTCATTCGCCATGCCTTCGGGCTACGACGCGAGTTCGGCAAGCGAGTCGTGGCGCCGGGCCTCAGAAAGTCGCGCAAGGACCTTAGCGTCGAATGGCTTGGGCGGCCCGGCGGCGGTTCGCGGCGGCGGTGATAAAGGCGGCATAGCTCCAGGCCAGGTGTTTGGCTGAGGTCTGGGCGCCGGTCGTGCGATCGAATTGCTCCGAAAGATCGCCGCTTGCGGGAGTGAATGCCTGCACAGTGCGCATGAGCATATCGCCGCGTTCGAAGGCGGCCTTCGCCGGATTTTCGCCGCCCAGGCGTTCCCGAAAACGCGCATTCTCGTTGGCTTCCGCCAACTCGGCGCCTGACAGCAGCGCAATCGCCAGCCTGAAGTAGAACTCGGCCGCGCCGAGCGTCGCGAGATACCAGGGGTTGCCGCCGTAATACGAGTTGCTTGCGTAGCGCCCCAGGGCCGGGGCCCGCTCAGGCGGGCGCTCGCGGTTTATGGCGTATTCAGCTTCGAACAGGTCTTCCAGTGCGGTCAATGTAGCCTGCGCTCTCGGGTCGAGTACGCTGTGGGCTCCTTGCGTGCGTCCAGCGTGGAGAACGCCGAGGACGACTGCGATGTCGAGAGCTTTTCCCGCGACGCCGCCAACAACGCCAGTCCTTGAGCGGTAATGACCGTCAGCCGCGCTCCAATAGGCATCGAGGCTCGGAGCGAGGTCGTCCGCCGCGGAACGGGAGGCGCGTGCGCGGGCGCCGTCGCCGGCTTCCGCAAGCCACTCGGCGCCGCGAGCAAGCGCCTCGACCTGCACGAGCTGCGTATAGTAATGATACCCGCTCTCCTCCTCCCAGATGTCGAACGAACGCTCGCTCGCGCGCGAACGGATAAACTCCAAATCGCCGATGACGAGCTCCAGCATCGCCGCCCGGAGGGTCTCGTCCAGTCCGACAGAGCGTCGCGCCAACGAATAAGCGCAAGGACTTCGAGCGCCTGCCCGTCATTCTGGGGACGCGCCCAACGGGTGAAATCGAGCGTGCCGTCAGGATTGATGCGGGCCTCGGCCAGAACTGAATCGCCAACGACCGCCGCGATTTCGTCGTCGGCCCGTATATATTGCAGGAACGAAGGCTGAATCTTTTCCTCGGAAACCTGCGTGGTGAACAAGCTCCCGCCCGTCCAGCTCTCGGAGTGACCGACCGAAGTCCACAAACTCCTGCAAACGCCCGACAACGGTTGGCTTCGCGAGTCCCTCGGTCTCAGCTGCGCGCAACGCGTCGATGACGATCGCCGAATTGCGAAACCAGTGAAAGAAATAGTCGGGGTCGGGATCGTAGGCGGCAGGGATCGGCGACGCCAGCACCGATCCTGGCTGCGGAATTACGCGCTGTCCGAAGCCTGGACGTTCCTTGACCAGATTGGCAGCCGAGACCGCGCGCAACATCGCGCCTGCGGCGAAGTGCGCTTCTTTGTCTATCCAGTCGTCGAGCGCGCTCACGACCCCGGGGAAGCGAAATGGGGACTGTGGAAACCGAGCCGCGTCATCCCTTCGCGGATCTCGGGAATGCCCATGAACAGCTTCCAGATGAGACCGCTGCGATAGTTCTCGATCATGACGACGATCGGCCCCTGACTAATCGAGAGATAGCTGTCGGCGTACCAGTCGTGTTGCTCGCTGAACCCGTCGATAAAGCCAAAGCGCCCCCAAATTTTGTCGCCGAGATCCTCGTGAAAGTGCCGCAGCGCGGCCATCGCCTCTGTCGGCGAGTAGGGGAAGCTCGCCAAGGCCGCACTCGGCGTGATGACGCCTTTGTCGTTATCGGGCGTATGCGCATCATAGCCCTTGATCGAGTTGCCGGCCGTCAAGCCCCAGCAGTCCGGTCCGTAGCCCTTGTACCCATGCGGATTGCGGATGCAGTAGGCGTAGTTGATGCGCGTGTGAGCGACATTCTGTAGCCAGTAATCGGCGTAGGCGTCGCTCAACCCGCGTGGATCGATGCCGCAGAAGGAATAGTGGGTGAAAAAGAGGGGTCCGCCCCAGTCGGGCCCGAGAGGAAGCTCGACGCCCTCGAAATTGCGCCGATTGATGAACTGACGGCTCTGGGCCCAGCCTTCGTGATAGGCTTCGATCGCGATCGGATAGCGCGGCGAGGAGGCGGCCAGCACGTAAGCGATGAGGCACTCGTTCCAGCCGCGGACGGGATGGTTCAGCGCGAAGCCGTTGGTCGGACTCCAGTGCCAAGTCAGCGCGGTTCGGCTGCCCTGAGTGTACCAGTCCCATTCCGCTTCTCGCCATAGGTAGGTGATGCGGTCGCGAATGCGCTTCTCCGTAGGCGTGTCGCGGTCGAAGTAGGCGCGCGCGCACAAAAGCCCCTGGAACAGGAATGCGGTCTCGACCAGATCGGCGCCGTCGTCCTTGCGGCTGAATGGCTTTGTCGCGCCGGTGTCGCCATGCATGAAATGCGGGTAGAGGCCGTGATAGCAGGTCGCTTTCTCCAAGCAGTCGAGCGATTTCGACAGGCGAGCGCGCGCCTCGTCTCGGGTCACCCATCCGCGCTCGCAGGCCACGATCCAAGCCATCACGCCAAAGCCGGAGCCGCCAATGGCCACATCGTCGTCTGGCGGGTCCGCCAGCCGCCCGACGCGATCGCGCGCCAGGCCGCTCACGGGCTCGGCGCCGTCCCAAAAAAACTGGAAGGTCTGGCGCTGGACAAGGTCAAGCAAAGCCTCGTCGGATAGCGTCTCCTTGCGCTTGACTTCCTTGAGGTGCGGCTTGCTTTTGGCGGAATGGGGCATTGAAGTCCTGTCTATTGGGCGGGAAGAGATTCGGCGTCTGGTTTGGGCGGTTCAGCCATCGGGTGTTCGCGTTCCGGTTCGAACTTCTGGCCACCGGAATCCATGACCAGATGCAGCTTGCGGAGATAGAAGCCAGTCTCGGGCTGGTCATGCCCGATATTGATCATGCCGACTTCGGCCAATTCGTTCGAGAACAGCGTCCTGATGCGCTCGCGCGAGGTCGGGTCGAGAACGTCGAGCGCGTCGTTCACCACGACCCAGCCGGGCCTTTGCAGGACCACCCGGGCAAAGGCGAGGCATTGCTTCTCGTCGTCGGTCAATTCCCGGTCCCATCGATCCACCTTGTCGAGGTGTGGCTCGAGGTGCTCAAGTCCGACGCCGGCAAGAGCTTTGACGACAGCTGGATGGTCAAAAAACTCAGCGGGGTGTGGGTAAGCGACGATCTCGCGCAGCGAGCCGGGTGGGATATAGGCTCGCACCGGCATGAACATGATCGTGTTGCGCGCCGGGTGGGTGATCCGGCCGCTCCCCCACGGCCACAAGCCCCCGATGGCTCGAAACAGCAAGGCTTTTTCTTCGCCATTTTCGCCAGCGATCAGAACCCGTTCCTTGGCGTCGATGTCCGAATGGGGTTCGCTCAGCATAACGCAGCCTGCCGGTGAAGCGACGTGAAGATCGTCGATCTTAATCGACTGATCATCCGCCTCGGCGAATTTAATGCGGCTCGCCGCCTGGCCGAGGTCATCCATGCCGAGGATCGCCTTTCGGAACCGGGCCACACGCAAGAGTGTCGCGCGCCAGTCCGCAAGGTTGGAGAAATTGTCGACGAACCATCGAAGCGCTGTTTGCACTTGGTTGAAGGCGCCGACAATCACCATCAGCTCGCCGAAGCTTATATTGCTGCGAAAATAGGCCGGGGCGGCGACCAGAATCGGCGCGATGATCGTAAACCAGCCATAGCCGGCGGTGACCCAGGTCAGCCGTGTCACGGCGTTGACGATCCGCCATGAGATGTCGAGCACGCTGCCGAACACCCCGTTCAGGCGCTGCCTCTCGTCGGCCTCACCGCCATAAAGCGTAATGCCGTCGATGTGTTCGTTTACCCGCACGAGCGCGAAACGAAAATCCGCCTCTCTCGCGTAATGCTCGGCATTGAGGTTGATCAGCGGACGGCCGACGCGCCAGCTGAGGTACGACGCTAAGCCCGCGTAGACCAGCGCGCACCACACGAGATAGCCGGGCGGAGCGAAATCACGGCCCGCGATTGGCAGAAACTGGCCCTCAGAGAGCCCCCAAAGGACGCCGACAAACGTGAGCAGAAGAAGGCTCGACTGCAGAAGGCCGATGCCTAAGTCGGTGGAAAGATCGGTCAGATGCTGAGCGTCGGCTTGGAGCCGCTGGTCAGGGTTGGCGCCGAGCGGCCCCGAATTCGAAAGGCGGAAAGCGCGCTTCGGCTTGAGCCACTGGCCTAGGAGATCGTTCACAAGGCCTTGGCGCAAGACGACCTTGGAGCTCTGATTGAGCCACATCTGCGCGACGTTGAGGACGAGGAGTATTCCCGCCAGCTCGCCGAAAACGACGAGCTGCGATAGGAAGGCGGGCATATCCTTATGGGTCAGGGCATTGTAAAATGGACGGTTCCAGGAATTGAGCCTGATTTGCATGTAGGCCGTGGTCCCGACGACCCCGATTAACGCGACGGCCAACGCCAAAAGCTTGTTGCGCTGGCGCGAAACCCAGAAGGCCGAAGCCATCCAGATCACGTCGGAGAATAGACTGGCCAGTGTCGCGCTCTCCACGTTCTCCGCGCTTTCCCCGCTCTTTGGTGATTCTTTGTGTTGGGCCATCGAATTCGCTCTCCCGCCGCTCATTTTCGCATGATCCGGCCTCGCCGTCTTGGCGGTAGTTCGGGGTCCCGGGGTTGACTGTTGCATCGGCGGACGCCGCCTGCGAAGCCTGTTTCCGATCTAGAGAAGATCCGGATCGAAACCATCGGCTCGCGGTTTAGGACAAAGCAGGAGCATGGGACGCATTGCGACGTTGCTCGCCTCTATGACGCTCGAGGAAAAGATCGGGCAGCTCAATATGGTCGCCGCGTCGCGGGTGGTCACCGGCCCCGGCGAGCTTCGCGATCTGCAAGAGGGGATTCGAGCCGGGCGGATCGGAAATCTGCTCAATCTCTGGGGCGCGGACGAAACGCGCGCTGTCCAGCGTCTCGCGGTCGAAGAATCGCGCCTCGGCGTTCCCTTGCTCATGGGCCTCGACGTCATCCATGGCCACCGCACGATTTTTCCCGTCTCCCTGGCGGAAGCCTGTCAATTCGCCCCGGACCTTTGGGAAAAAACAGCCCGCGCCGCCGCGGAAGAGGCGACGGAGGATGGCGTCGCCCTGACGTTCGCACCGATGCTCGACGTCGCGCGCGATCCGCGGTGGGGACGCATCATCGAGAGCCCGGGTGAGGACACTTGGATCGCTTGCCAGATGGCGGCGGCCAAGACGCGGGGGTACCAGGGCCCAGACCTTGCTGTCCAGGATAGCCTGGCCGCAGTGGCCAAGCATCTCTGCGCCTATGGCGCCGTGACCGCCGGCCGCGAATACGCCTCGGCCGACGTCTCCGAAAGAACGTTGCGCGAGATCTACCTACCGCCGTTCGCGGCGGCCGTCGCTGCGGGGGTTGCGGCGATCATGCCGGCGTTCATCGATATCGCCGGCATGGCGATGACCGCCAACGCCAAGCTGCTGCGAGGTTGGCTGCGGGGAGACGTCGGTTTCGACGGCGTCTTGATCAGCGACTACAACTCCGTCGCGGAGCTCCTCAATCATGGCGTGGTGGCGGATCTCGTCGAGGCCGCGGCGCTCGCCCTCAACGCCGGCGTCGACATTGATATGACGAGCGGCGCCTACATCCAGTGCCTCCCCGAGGCGCTGGAGCGCGGTCTGGTGACGATGGCTGCGATCGACGCGAGCGTCCGGCGGGTGCTCGAGCTGAAGGAGCGCCTTGGCCTCTTCGATGATCCTTATCGCCGCGGGTCGGTGCCGTTGCCGGCAAGCCGGGCGGCGGAACGCCGTGAGCTTGCGCGAGACGCGGCTCGACGGGCAATGGTCCTCCTGACCAACCGCGCGGAAATCTTGCCCCTTTCCCGTGAAATCCGGCGCATCGCCCTCGTTGGTCCCTTGGCCGCGGCGCCGGGCGAGATGCTGGGATCATGGGCTTCGGCGGGCCATCCTGAGGAGGCTGTGTCCATTCTGGAGGGTCTCAGAGCCGCTCTGCCGCAATGCCGGATCGATCACGTTGGCGGCGTCGACATCGAGGGACAAAATACGGATGGGATATCGGCTGCGGTTCATCTCTGCGCCGGCGCCGAAACGGTTGTGCTCTGCCTCGGCGAGAGCGCGGCGATGAGCGGAGAGGCCGCGAGCCGCGTTGATCTCGGCCTGCCTGGGCGTCAGCGGGCGCTCGGCGAGGCGATCCTGGGCCTTGGCAAGCCCGTTGTGGTGACGCTCTCCTCGGGCCGGCCGCTCACCCTGCCATGGCTGTTCGAGCGGGCTGACGCAGTGTTGGCGACATGGTTTCTTGGGCGCGAAGCTGGGCGCGCGATCGCCGACGTTCTGACCGGGAAATTCAATCCGACGGGACGATTGCCGGTGAGCTGGCCGCGCCACGTCGGGCAGGTCCCGATCTTCTACAATGAGCTTCCTTCTGGTCGGCCCTACGCTCCCGGGGTGCATTACTCGAGCACCTATCTCGATCAGCTTCCGACGCCGCAATTTCCCTTTGGCCACGGGCTCTCATACAGCCGCTTTGCGCTCTTCGATCTTCGCTGCGAACCGACGCGTGCGAGGGCGGGCGACACGTTCGAAGTGTCGCTAGCCGTCCAGAACGAGAGTTCGGTGGACGGCGAGGCGACGCTGTTCCTGTTCGTGCGCGATCCAGTGGCGAGCGTGGCTCGACCGCTGCTGGAGCTCAAGGGCATGCAGAAGGCCGTTCTTGCGGCGGGCGAGCGCAAGGACGCGACGTGGCGAATCCCGGTCGAGGATCTGTCATTCGTTGGCCAAAGCCTCGAACGCATCCTGGAGCCGGGGCGGTTCGAGATCCATGTCGGCCAGAGCGCTGATCCCGGCGAGCTTTTGAGCTGCGCCATCGAACTGACCGAGTGAGTTGGACCTTCGGGCGGCTTGAGGAGCGGACGTATTCAGACCCCTGCGCCTGCTCTAACGGCATTTTTACCGGCGCACCCTCATATTTTCAGTAGGTTATGACCCCGTTTAGTTCCGGCCCTCAAAATTGCCCGCTTCGCCTTGGCGTGACCGTGTTTATAACAAAACTATCATGTTATAATGGCGATCTCTCTGCGTGGCTTTCGGACACGTCGGAGACGATCGCCAGAATCGCGACGCCACCTTCGAGCAAAGACTTGGATGATCGCGTGGGAAGGAATCATCCGGATTCCCGCTGAACGCTGAGCGGCGGCGATCGAATAAACAGTTTTAAGAAGAAATATAAGCGAGCGCTTCGATAACGCTCCCTAATTTGATAAGCTTTACACATGGATGGTGAAGGCGGACAAAACGTTGCTTCGGCGGACATCGAATCGGTCGGCGAGGCAGGCGCAATTGCTGGGGAGGACAAGGGCGCGCTCGAAGCACGTCCTTCGCCCGTCCTGATTACGGGCGCAAGCGGCTTTCTCGGCTCGGCGATTGCCGCCGCGCTGAGAGCGCGCGGCGATGACGCCCGGGTGCTTGTGCGTCCCTCGAGCCCCCGCGCCAATCTCAATCCCGCCGACACTCTGTGCGAGGGCGATCTGCGCGATCGCGCTTCGTTGGCGGCGGCGCTGAAAGGCGCCCGCTACCTTTTTCACGCCGCCGCCGACTATCGGCTCTGGGCGCGGGACCCCGAAGAGATTCTCCGCAACAATCTCGAGGGAACACGCTTCGTCATGGAGGAGGCGCTCCGCGCCGGCGTCGAGCGCATCGTCTACACCAGCAGCGTGGCGACCCTGAAACTCGCCGATGGCGCCTCCTCGACTGAGGACAATCCTCTCGCCGAAGGCGAGGGGATAGGCGCTTACAAGCGCAGCAAGGTCGCGGCCGAGCGGCTGGTCGAGGCGATGATCCAGCGCGATGGACTGCCGGCGGTGATCGTCAACCCATCAACGCCGATTGGTCCGCGCGACGTGCGGCCGACGCCGACCGGCCGGATCATCGTCGAGGCCGCGTCGGGACGGATGCCGGCTTTCGTGGAAACAGGGCTCAACCTCGCGCATGTCGACGACGTCGCGGCCGGCCATCTTGCCGCGCTGGAACGCGGCCGGATCGGCGAGCGCTATATTCTCGGCGGCGATAACGTGTTCCTCGCCGACATACTGGCGGACATCGCTCGCTTGGTCGGGAGGCGTCCTCCTACGGTCAAGCTGCCACGCAAAATGCTCTACCCGATCGCATACGGAGCGGAATTGCTGGCGAGCCTGCGCGGCGTCGAACCCTTCATCACGATGGATGGCTTGCGGATGGCGCGCCATCATATGTTCTTTGACGATTCCAAGGCGCGGCGCGAACTGGGCTACGTTTCGAGGCCCTATCGGGAGGGCCTTGCCGATGCGATCGCCTGGTTTCGCACACACGGCTATCTCAAATGATTCTCGTCGCTGTCTCCCTGGTTCCGCTCGCCATATGGGCCTATCTTCTGTTCGGCAGGGGATGGTTCTGGCTGTGCGGCGAGCGGGACGATTCCGCCGCCGCGGCGAATAGTGTTCGGAACGCGCCGGACATTTGGCCGAGCGTCGTGGCGATCATCCCCGCCCGCGACGAGGCCGACGTGATTGCTCACACCGTCGGCTCCCTGCTCAGGCAGGACTATCCCGGGCCGTTCTCGGTGGTTGTCGTCGACGACCAGAGTTCCGATGGCACCGCCGCCGCCGCATTGGATGCGGCCAGCGCCACTCAAGGCCCTGATCGGTTGCAGATCGTGACCGGTACTGGCCCGCCGCCGGGTTGGACCGGTAAACTGTCGGCGATGCGCCTGGGATTGGCCGAGGTCGAAGCGAGCGCGGACGCGCAGGCGCCGGAATTCGTTCTCTTCACCGACGCCGACATCGCCTATGAGCCGCATGTGCTCTCTCACCTGGTCGCGATCGCCGACGCGAACAACAGCGTGCTGACGTCGTTAATGGTGAAGCTGCGCTGTGAGAGTATGGCCGAGCGCTGGCTGGCGCCGGCCTTCGTGTTCTTCTTTCAGATGCTCTATCCATTCGCCTGGGTGAACGACCCGCGGCGGGCGACAGCCGCAGCGGCGGGCGGCTGCATGCTTGTGCGGCGCGAGGCCCTTCTCGCAGCAGGCGGGCTCGAGGCCGTGCGGGGCGCGCTCATCGACGATTGCGCTTTGGGAGCGCTCATGAAGGGGCAGGGGCCTATCTGGCTTGGGCTAACCGACAGGGTCGATAGCCTGCGCGCTTATTCCACCTTCGCCGAATTCAGCCGGATGGTGTCGCGCTCGGCCTTCGCTGAATTGCGCTATTCGGCCTTTCGCCTCGCTGGCGCGATCGGCGGGATGGCGCTCGTCTATGTCGCGCCGCCATTGTTCGCCATTTTTGCGCGGGGTGGAGCGCAGTTGGCCGGCGCGCTGGCGTGGGCGATGATGACGCTCGCGCTCATGCCCACGTTGCGGCTTTATCGGCGCGCTATTGTCGGCGGCCTCGTGCTTCCGGCGATCGCGGCCGCCTATGTCGCCTTTACCCTCAATTCCGCGCTACAATATTGGCGGGGGCGAGGCGGCTACTGGAAAGGTCGATTCCAAGCGCCAATGCGGGAGACGGGGCGCGCGTGACGACGGTGAAAGAGGCCCTCTCGGGCAAGGGCCACAGAGACGAAAATTTTCCGGTCGCCTCGTGGCTGCTGAGCGAGCAGCGGCGCGGTCCGATCCTCGCCTTCTATCGCTTCGTGCGCGCGGCCGACGACGTCGCCGATCATCCGAGTCTGTCGCCAGAAACGAAGTTGAATCTTCTCGACGATCTCGACGACGCGCTCACCGGGCGCGGAAAGCCGTCTGACGAGGCCGAACCTTTAAGGCTTGAGCTTGCCAAGACCGGCTTGAGTGCGAAGCATGCCTTGGATCTGCTTAAGGCCTTCCGGCTGGATGCGCGGAAGAACCGCTACGCCAACTGGTCGGAGCTCATGGATTATTGCGCCTTGTCCGCCGCGCCTGTCGGCCGTTTCGTTCTCGACGTCCACGAAGAAGACCCGTCGATGTGGCCGGCCTCCGACGCCTTGTGCTCGGCGCTGCAGATCATCAATCATTTGCAGGACTGCGGCGAGGACTACCGGCGCCTCAACCGGGTCTATCTCCCGCTCGACACGCTCGCCGCGCACGAGGCCTCGGTGGAGATGCTGGATGCGCCGAAGGCGCCGCCGTCGTTGCGGGGCGCGCTCGCCGGGCTGGCTCGCCGCGCCGGCGAACTCGTGAACCGCGGCGCGCCGCTCATCCCGCAGATTCGCGACGTGCGGCTCGGCGCGGAGATCGCCGCGATCCACGCGCTCGCGCGCCGCCTCGCGCGCGATCTCGAAAGCCGTGATCCGTTGAGCGAGCGCGTCCATCTCGGCAAGGCTGGCTTCGCGTGGGTCGGCGGGCTGGGCGCAGCGCGTTTCCTGGGCTCAGCTATGATGCGCTTGGGGCGCGGCAGGGCGAAAGCGATCGCATGAGTTCGCAAGCGGCGCCGGTGGCGCACAGTTCCTCTTTCTATACCGCCATGCGCATTTTGCCCGAGCGCCGGCGCGAGGCGATGTTCGCCCTCTACGGCTTCTGCCGCGCCGTCGACGACATCGCCGACGAGCGCGGGCCGGCGACTGCGGCTGAGCGCCTGGCCGAGCTGGAGCGTTGGCGGGCTAACATTGCCGATATGTTCATGGGCCGGTCGCCTGCTCGCCTCGCCGCCCTCGATGAGGCGACGCGCGGCTATGGTCTGGCCCGTGAAGATTTCGACGCCGTCATCGACGGCATGGCGATGGACGCCGAACGGGACATCCGCGCCCCGGACTGGGCGACGCTGGACCTCTATTGCGATCGAGTGGCGTCGGCCGTCGGCCGGCTTTCGGTGCGCATTTTCGGCCTGCCTCAAGAACCGGGCGTGGCGCTTGCCCACCACCTTGGCCGCGCGCTCCAGCTCACCAACATCCTGCGCGACATCGACGAGGACGCAAGCGCAGGCCGACTCTACCTGCCGCGCGAGGCGCTTCACGCTGCGGGGGTGCCGACCGACGAACCGCTGGCGGCGGCGGCGGACCCGAAGCTCGCCCAGGCCTGCCTCGAGGTCGCCGCGCGCGCTCGCGAGCATTTCGACATGGCGCAATCCATCATGGCGGCGGCGCCGCGGGCGGCGGTGAAAGCGCCGCGATTGATGGCCACCGCATATGGTTCGATCCTCGACAGGATGGTGAAAGAGGGCTTCGCTCCGCCAAGGCGGCGCGCGCGGGCAAGCCGGCTGCGTCTGCTTGGCGCTCTTTTGCGATACGGCATCCTGTGAGCGTTGGCGCGGTCCATATTATCGGCGCCGGGCTCGCGGGCTTGAGCGCGGCCGTGCGTCTTGTCGACGTCGGGCTCAAAGCCATTGTGCATGAGGCCGCGTCGTTCGCCGGCGGCCGTTGCCGGTCCTATCTCGACCCGGCGCTTGGCCTCGTCATCGACAATGGCAACCATTTGCTGCTGTCGGGCAACCACGAGGCGCTGGACTATCTCGATCGGATCGGAGCGGGCGACACGCTGCGCGATCCCGGCGCGGCGGTCTTCGATTTCGCGGACCGCAAGGGCGGCGAGCGCTGGCGGCTCGATCTCAGCGAAGGCCGTTTCCCCTGGTGGCTGTTCGATCCGAAGAAACGCGTGCCGGGGACAGCGCTCGGCCAATATTTCGCTCCGCTCGGCGTGTTCATCAAGGGGCGGAGCGCGACGGTCGGCGACGCCATGGGTTGCGAGGGACCGCTTTATGAGCGGCTCTGGCGTCCCCTGCTGACCTCGGCGCTCAATACTGATCCCCCGGAAAGTTCTGCAGCGCTCACCGCGGCTCTGCTGCGTGAGACGCTTGCCGCGGGCGGAAAGGCCTGCCACCCGCTGTTCGCCGCCCATGGCCTTGCGAACAGCTTCATCGATCCGGCGCTCGCGTTTCTCGCTGGACGGGGCTGTCCAGTTCGGTTCGGCGAGCGCCTTAAGGCGGTCCGGTTTGTGGGTGAGCGCGCCGTCGCGCTCGACTTTGACCGGGCGCAGCAGGAGCTTGGCGTGGATGATTCCGTGATTCTCGCCGTGCCGCCATGGATCGCAAAGGACCTCCTTCCGGGCCTCAAGACGCCGGACGAATTTCGAGCCATCCTCAACGTCCATTTCCAGATCGCGCCGCCTCGCGGGCAACCGCCGATCCTCGGCGTCGTCAACGCTGAGATTGAATGGCTGTTTGCTTTTCCAGACCGGCTCTCCGTCACGATCAGCAACGCCGACCGGCTGATCGACCGTCCGCGCGATGAACTCGCGGCCGAGATTTGGCGCGAAGCCGCGGCTCTGACGGGACTTGCTGCTGATCTTCCACCCTGGCAGATCGTCAAGGAGAAGCGCGCAACCTTTGCGGCGACTCCAGCGCAAGACGCTAAACGGCCGGATTCGCGCACCCGATGGGCAAATGTTGTGCTCGCCGGCGACTGGATCCAGACCGGCCTCCCGGCCACGATCGAAGGCGCGGTGCGTTCGGGCTATAAGGCTGCTTCAATCGTCGTCGCCTCGGGCGCGGATACGCCAAGATGGCGAGCCATGAGTTTTTCGCAATGAATGTCGCTCTCGATCATTCTCAAGACCCGCCATCGCTGGATGCGCTCGAGCTTCACATCTCGCGCGCCGCGAAGGCTCTGCTCGCTCGTCAGCACGAGGATGGCCATTGGTGTTTCGAACTCGAGGCCGATGCGACGATCCCGGCCGAATACGTGCTGCTCAGGCATTTCCGCGGCGAGAAGCCCGATCTCGAACTCGAGCGCCGGATCGCCGTCTACCTTCGGCGCATTCAGGGCGATCATGGCGGCTGGCCGCTTGTTCACGCCGGCCCGTTCGACATGAGCGCCAGCGTCAAAGCCTATTTTGCGCTCAAGATGATCGGCGACGATCCCGAGGCGCAGCACATGCGTCGCGCGCGAGAAGCGATTCTTGCCAAGGGCGGCGCTGCGAAAAGCAATGTCTTCACCCGCTTCTTGCTCGCGCTCTACGAGGCCATTCCATGGCGCGGAGTCCCGACCATGCCGGTCGAGATCATGCTCCTGCCGCGCTGGTTTCCCTTCCATATCGATAAGGTTTCCTATTGGGCGCGCACCGTGATGGTCCCGCTGCTGGTGCTGCAAGCGCTGAAGCCGCGCCCTGCCAATCCACGCGGCGTCACGATCCCGGAGCTGTTCGTCGCGCCGCCCGAAACTGTGCGCGAGTGGCCAAAGGGCACGCATCAGGCATGGGCGGGCGTGAAAATTTTCGGCGCGATCGACTGGGTGCTCAAGCGCGTCGAGCCCTACTTTCCGCCGTCCTTACGGCGCCGCGCGATCGACGCGGGCGAGGCTTTTGTGACCGAGCGTCTCAATGGCGAAGAAGGCCTTGGCGCGATCTATCCCGCCATGGCGAACGCCGTAATGATGTATGACGCGCTCGGCTATCCGCCTGATCATCCTCATGTGGTGACGGCGCGACAGTCGATCGAAAAACTGCTCGTGGTCGGCAAGGATGAGGCCTATTGCCAGCCTTGCCTGTCGCCGGTCTGGGATACCGCGCTCGCCGCTCATGCGCTGCTGGAGGCGGGCGGAGAGGCAGGCGGAGAGCCGGTGCGGGCGGCGCTTGATTGGCTGGCGCCGCTCCAAATCCTCGACGTCAAGGGCGACTGGGCTGTTCAGCGTCCAAACGTACGGCCAGGCGGCTGGGCGTTCCAGTACGCCAATCCGCATTATCCCGACACCGACGACACCGCGGTGGTGGCGATGGCGATGGACCGCGCCGATCGCGGCGGCGTGACGCGGAGTCCGCACGCGCATTCGCCAGCCGTCGCCCGTGCGCGCGAATGGATCGAAGGACTGCAAAGCCGCAACGGCGCATGGGCCGCCTTCGACGCCGATAACACCTATTATTATCTCAACCACATTCCGTTCGCCGACCACGGCGCATTGCTCGATCCGCCGACCGCCGACGTGACAGCGCGCTGCGTGTCCATGCTCGCCCAGCTTGGCGAAACGCGCGACGCCAGCCCGGTTTTGGCGCGCGGGATCGACGCCCTTTTGGCCGATCAGGAGAAGGACGGAAGCTGGTTCGGCCGCTGGGGCATGAATTACATCTACGGAACTTGGTCGTCTTTATGCGCACTGGCGATCGCCGGCCAGGATCCGCAATCGGAGCCCATGCGCCGGGCCGTCGGGTGGCTCGCGCGGATCCAGAATCCGGACGGCGGCTGGGGGGAGAGCGGCGGCAGCTACCGGCTCGACTACAAAGGCTACGAACCCGCGCCCAGCGCGGCCTCGCAGACGGCTTGGGCGCTGCTTGGCCTCATGGCGGCGGGCGAAGTTGATCATCCTGCGGTCGCGCGCGGGATCGCCTTTCTCGCAGCGACCCAAGCGGACGACGGCTTCTGGAACGAGCCGTTCCACACCGCCACAGGTTTTCCGCGGGTTTTCTACCTGCGCTATCACGGTTACTCGAAGTTTTTTCCGCTATGGGCGATGGCAAGCTATCGCAATCTCAAGCGCGGCAACAGCCGAACGCCCGCCTTTGGCATGTGACACGTCGCGTCGTCCGCTTTGCCTAGAGACGACAACCTAAATTACCCGCACGCGTACATGAAAATCCGGCTTTGCTGTCGCAGTCCGGTCATATATACTTTACGTTTTCGTCACGCCTGTGGATAAGGGGCGGATTCCGTTGACTCCGTCAGCAGGCATTGCGGGGATCTCTGACCAAATGCAAAAGAAGATCAAGGTCGCCATCGCCGGGGTCGGCAATTGCGCCAGCGCGCTGGTGCAGGGCGTGGAATATTACCGGAGCCGCCGCAACGCGGCGCTAGACGGCGTGATGCGCCAGACGGTGGGCGGCTATCGGGCCAGCGATGTCGAGTTCGTCGCCGCTTTTGACGTCGACGTGCGCAAGGTCGGCCGGCCGCTCGAGGAGGCGATCTTCGCCAAGCCGAACAATACGCGGATCTTCCAAAGCTCGCTGCCCGTGTCGAACGTCGTGGTCCAAATGGGCCCCCAGTTTGACGGCGTGGCGCCGCATATGGCGGAGTACGAGGACGACGTCGCGTTTCGCCCGGCCGACCTCGAGCCGACGAATATCGCCGAGGCTTTGCGCAAGTCGGGCGCCGAGGTGCTGCTGTGCTATCTGCCAGTCGGATCTGACACCGCCGTCAAGCATTACGCCGAAGCCTGCCTGAAGGCGGGCGTCGCGATGGTCAATTGCGTGCCCGTCTTCCTCGCCTCGGACCCCGAATGGGCGCAGAAGTTCCGTGACGCCGGCTTGCCCATCGTCGGCGACGACATCAAGAGCCAGGTTGGCGCGACCATCGTGCATCGCTCGCTCGCGCGGCTGTTCGCCGACCGCGGCGTGGCCCTCGACCGGACCTACCAGCTCAACACCGCGGGCAACACCGACTTCCTCAACATGCTGGAGCGCAAGCGGCTTAAGTCGAAGAAGCTTTCCAAGACCGAATCCGTCCAGTCCCAGCTCGACGAGCGGCTCGAAGACGCGGACATCCACATCGGGCCGTCCGATTACATTCCCTGGCAGCATGACAACAAGGTCGCCTTCATCCGCCTGGAGGGGCGCGGTTTTGGCGATGCGCCTCTAGAGGTCGAACTCAGGCTGTCCGTCCAGGATTCGTCGAACAGCGCCGGCGTCGTCATCGATGCGTTGCGCTGCGCCAAGCTGGGATTGGAACGCGGCGTCGGCGGACCGCTCGAAGCGCCCTCGGCCTACTATATGAAAAGCCCGCCGCGTCAGCTTCGCGACAGCGTCGCGCGCGACGCGTGCAACGCGTTCATCGACGGCGAGCGCTTTGACCTTCCTGTAGAGGCGCCGAAGGGCGCGAAAGTCGCGGGCCGCGGCCGCCTATAGTGCAAGCGATCGAAACCCTGCTTTTCGATTTTGGCGGCACGCTCGACTCCGACGGGGTGGCGTGGAAGGAGCGCTTCCACGCATTTTATCGGGCCGAAGGATTGGAGCTTTCCGCCGAGGCTTTCGCGCCCGCCTTTTACGCCGCCGATGACGCGCTCGTTGGCGCGCTTCCGCCGACGACCGGCCTCGAGGAGACGGTCCACGCATTGACAACCAATATCGAGACCGAACTCGCCCGCCGGACTGCTGGAAATGGCGCGGGTGGGATTGACGGCGCGCGGAGGGAGCGCGTCGCGTCGCGTTTCCTGTCCGAAACATCCGCAACGTTCGCCCGCAATCGCTTGGTCCTCGAGGCGCTCGGCGAGCGATACCGACTTGGCGTGGTGTCGAATTTCTATGGCAATCTCGAAGCTGCCTGCCAAAGCTCTGGTCTTGCTCCTCTATTTGGAGCTATGGCGGACAGTCAGTGTGTCGGCGCCGAGAAGCCCGAGCCAGCGATCTTCCAGGCGGCGCTCGCGGCGCTGCATGCGGCACCGGAGACGACTGTGATGGTCGGCGATTCCTTGCGGCGCGACTATGAGGGTGCGCGGCGCTCCGGCATGGGCTTCATCTGGATCGCGCCCGAAGACGTCCAGGCCGCAGAGCGCAGCGCAGCGGACCGACCCGCTTTCGCCACCGTGAGCGAGCTGCCGGGTCTTCTCGACATCCTGACATGACAATCGCGCTAGACTCTCTCGCTCTACGCGGAGGAATTATCGCCGCCGGTCATGGGACACGCCTGCGGGCTGACGGCTATCGCGTCAGCAAGCCGATGACGCCGGTCGGCGGACAGCCCTTGATCGGCCATGCCCTTGATCGCTTTCGCGCGGTCGGCGTTCGCAAAACGACCGTCATCGTCAACCAGGGGAGCGACGATTGCAGGCAGTGGCTTCGCGACCACGCTCAGGATTTTAATCTCGACCTGATCGTGCGGACGACTCCGTCGTCGTATGCGAGCTTTGAGCTGGTCGCCTCTCGGCTTGCCGGCGCGCCGGCAATCATCACGACGGTCGACGCTGTGATGCCTGTCGACGCCTTTCAGCGTTTTGTAGAATTGGCGGCCCACCTCCCGAATGACGCATTCGTGCTCGGCCTGACCGGTCATGTCGATGACGAGAATCCATTGTGGGCGATCCTGGACGAGCACGGGCGCGTTCTTCGGCTCGGCGGCGATCAGGGCAGCCACGTCACGGCTGGACTCTACTGGCTTCCGGCCCACCGGGGCGCGGAGCCGGAGGCGCGCTTCGACCGTCTGCGCGACTATCTCAAATGGCTGGTCGACGAACGCTGGCCAGTTTTTGGCGTGGTCCTGCCTCTCGTGTTTGATATCGATCGGGCGCACGACGTTCGGGCGGCCGAGCAGGCTGGGTTCCGCGGCTGGCCTGAGAGCGCCCGAGCATGAATTCCATGACCTGTGTGGGCGTGTTGCGCGAGCCCGCCCACTCGCCTGGCCGCATCGATGATGACGCCGCCATCATGAAGCGGGTTGGCGACGCTTTGGCCGAGCGGGGCTTTAGAGTTGAATTGGTCACCGCTGACGCCGTGGTTGAAGCGCGTGGGGCCAACCTGTTCATCATGTGCGAACGCACGGCCGTTCTTGATCGCCTGGCGGAAATGGAGAAGGCGGGCGCGATCGTTGTCAATGCGCCGGCCGCCATTCGCAACACCTATCGCCACCGCATGGTCGAGCTGTTCGCGCGCCACCGCGTGTCGGCGCCCGTCAGCTGGGTTGTCGCCACCGACGCGAACAAGCCGCGGCCGGCCGACTGCGCTTGGGTCAAGCGCTACGATTTCCACGCGACCCAAACCGACGATGTTCTCTACGCGGCGTCAGAGGTTGGATGGCGCGACGCGCTGAGCCGCTTCGCCGAGCGCGGAATTCCGTTCGTTATCGCGCAGGAGCATGTGCCGGGCGATCTGGTCAAATTCTACGGCGTGCGAAATGGCGCGGGCGCCAAGGACGCCAATTGGTTCCAATGGTTCTATCATCGTGACAAGGGAATGCTGGGTCATTCATTTGATCCGGCTCGCCTGAGCAAGGCCGGGCTTGCCGCGGCCGCGGCGCTCGGACTGGAGGTCTTCGGCGGCGACGCGGTCATTAAGGCCAACGGCGAGCCGATGATCATCGACCTCAACGCGTGGCCGAGCTACGCGCTCTACCGCGATCGCGCCGCAGAGGCGATCGCCGATTGCCTGACCGAGCGCTTCCAGCGGCGTCCTCGCTTGGTCGCCTCAGCAAGGAATTGATCTCGTGAACGAAATTCCGTCCCCGAACAACGCGTTCAAACGCCGCGCCGTTCCTGGCCCGAAGTCCAAGGCGATCTTCGCCGAGGAGGCGAAGGTCATGGCGCCGGGGCTGCAGTCGATCGCGCTCTTCTCGCAAATCGTCGTCGACCACGCCGAGGGCTGCACGATCACCGACGTCGACGGTAACGAATATCTCGATTTCATAGCCGGCATCGCCGTCGGCAGCGTCGGCCATAGCCATCCTCACTACATCAAGCGCCTTAGGGAGCAGCTCGAGCGATCGACTTTTGGCAGCTTCACCACCGAAGCTCGCGCGCGCTTCCTCAAGATGGTGGCCTCGCTGCTGCCGGAAGGAATCACCCACCTGCAATTGTTCTCGGGCGGCGCGGAGGCGGTCGAAGCGGCGTTCCGGCTCGCCAAGTCGGTCACCAAGAAATTCGAGTTCATCGGCTTCTGGGGCGGTTTCCATGGCAAGAGCCAGGGCGTTATCGGCATGCTCGGCGGCGCTTATCGCAACCACCAGGGACCGTTTCCGCCTGGAATGCATCATTCGCCTTACGCGAATTGCTACCGCTGCCCGTTCAATCTTCAATATCCATCGTGCGGTATCGCGTGCGCCGAGCACCTGCGCAACGTGATCAAGAACGACACGCAAGGCGAGCTTGCGGCGATCATCATCGAGCCGATGCAGGGCACGGCCGGCAACGTGATTCCGCCTGACGACTTCATCCACGCGGTGCGCGAGATCGCGACAGAGACCGGCGCCCTTCTCATCGCCGACGAGATTCTCGTCGGCTTCGGCCGCACCGGAAAAATGTGGGCCTCTGACCATTTTGGGCTGAAGCCCGACATTATGACGATCGGCAAGGGCATCGGCGGCGGCTTTCCCTTGAGCGCCGTCGCCTCGTCGCTCGAGCGTATGTCGGCCGCGCCCTTCGGCGAGCCGAGCGGCAGTTCGTCCAGCTACGGCGGCAATCCGCTCGCCGCCGCGGCGGGGCTCGGCGCGGTCGAGGCGATCCTTGAGGACAAGCTCGTCGAGAATTCGGCGCGCGTCGGCGCCAAAATGCTCGAGGCGCTCAAGCGGTTACAGGACAAGTACCGTTTCATCGGCGATGTCCGCGGTCGAGGCCTCCTGATCGGAGTCGAGATGGTCGCCGATCGCAAGACGAAGGCGCCACTCGATAAGACCATCACCCGCGCGCTTTTCCATGAGGCGCTGGAGCGCGGCCTCATCACCATGTCTTATTCGAACGTCATCCGCATCAATCCGCCTCTTGGTCATCACCGAAGACGAAGCGCTGCGCGGGGTCGATATCCTGGATCAGTCCTTTGCCGCGATTGCGCGCCGGTTCAACCTCGACTGAGCCGCGGAGTGCTCAAAGGGGCGTTTATCGGCTTCGGCAACGTCGCGGCCAACGGCCACTTGTCGGGCTGGCGAGCCCGTGAGCGACGTAAGGATTGTCGCTGCGACCGACGCCACCGCGTCGCGTCGCGAGGCCTTTCTCGCCGCCTGTCCCGATGGCCGGTGGCATGAGACCGTCGATGATCTGCTAGCCGGCGAAAAGCTCGATTTTGTCGACATCTGCGCGCCCGCCGGGCAGTCATGCGGCGCTGATCGAGCGGGCGCTCGACGCGGGCCTGCATGTGCTGAGCGAGAAGCCGTTGGTCACGCGAGTTGAGGACGCGAAGCGCATCGCCGCGGCCGCTGCGCGCGCCGGGAGAGTTGTGCATACGGTGCATAATTGGCTCGAGGCGCCGATCTGCCGAAAAATCTCCAACTTGATCGACGAAAGCGCAATCGGCGCTGTGCGATCTGTTCGCTGGCGCACGCTCAGGACTCAGCCGGCGATCGCGGTCAGCGCGGATGGCGTCGCGAACTGGCGCGTTGATCCGGCGATGGCGGGCGGCGGCATCCTGTTCGATCACGGCTGGCATGCCATCTATTGCGTCATGCGCTGGGCCGGGGACGCCTTTGGGTGTCGCCGCGCGGCTCGAAACGCGCCGCTTCCACGAGCACCCGCTCGAGGACACGGCGAGCGTTGACCTCGATACCGCCGCCGGCGTGAGCAACATCTTTCTGACCTGGGCCGCCGATGAGCGGTCGAACGCGATCGAGATCGAGGGCGATGAAGGCGACATCCGCGCCATTGGCGACGCGGTGGTCTTGCAGACGAAGACGCAGGAGCGCCGCTGGCCCGTCGCCATCGCTGTCGGAGGGGTCGCACCATCCCGATTGGTTCGGCGGAGTGGCCGCCGACTTTGTGGCCGCAGCGACGAGACGGCGCGAAGAGCAATCTCGACCAGGCGATCCTATGCGCCCGGCTGATCGACGCCGCTCAGCGGTCGAGCGTCGTGGGCGGCGTCCGGGTCTCCTTGAGCGGATAAGCCAAGCATCTCCGCGAGCGCGTGTGGGTCGCCGTCCGCATCAGTCGTTCTGACCCGGACCGCTGCGGGTCGCCTCAAACAGGAACCAAGTCCGCCGCTCGGTCTCGTCGATCCAGACTTCGAGCAGGCTAGCGGTCGCGACGTCGCCGTAGTCGTCGCACACGTTATGGACCTCGCGCATTGTCGTGGTCAGGCTCTTATTGTCGTCGCGCAGCTCCGCCAGCATATCTTTCGGATCGACATATTCGGCGTCGTTGTCGAGGATGCGCTGGCGCCGGCCGATGTCGCCGATCGACCGCAAGGTCGCGCCGCCAATTTTGCGGGCCCGCTCGGCGATCGGGTCGGTCATGGCGAAAATCTGGTCGCCCTGTTCATCCAAAAGCAGATGGTAGTCGCGGAAATGCGGCCCGCTCATGTGCCAGTGGAAATTTTTGGTCTTCACGTACAGCGCGAAGACGTCGGCCAGCAATCCCGCCAGCGCAGCCGAGATATCCCGCGTCGCCTCCGACTTGAGGTCGGTCGGCGTGCCAAGGCGCTCGCGCAGGTGGGCCTCCTTGGCGCGTTTGCGCGTGGGTCTCTTTCGCCGATGTTGTCTTCGTCATTCCGGCCTCCTCGTCTTCGTTTCCGCATCATCGTCGCAAAGCGTAAGGGGCGTCCGATGAGCGAGCCTGCAATCAGACCCGCCTGCACGTCGCTGCCTCGGCCTAATGGTCGCACGCCTCGCCGCGCGATTCCAGCCGCAAGGCTCGGGCGTCGCGCGATCAGAGCACGCAGACCACCCTGAGACCGATGCGGCCCTGCCAGCCGGGGTTATCGGGAGCGATGAAATCGCGATAGGCGGACCGGCAGATCGCCGGGTTGTGCGACCACGAACCGCCCCGCAACACCCTCTCGCCGTCCGACGGTCCTGAAAGGTTGGCGGCCCCGTCCGACGGAGAGTCGGCATAGTTGGCGCTCGCTAGGTCAAGGCAATATTCCCAGACATTGCCGTGCGTGTCGTAGAGACCGAAGCGGTTGGGCGGAAACGTCCCCGCAGGCGTCGTCGTCCCGCGGAATTTGCCCGTCGGGCCTTGGTCATAGGCGCCCGAGGCGTAAGTCACGCCGTCATAGACGTCGGAAGCGATGCTCCTGCCGTTGTTGTCGCCGCATACAGCGCCGCCCGCTCCGCAGTAGTTTGCGAGTTCCGTCGTGATCGTCGGCCCCGCATTGAACGGGCCGGTCGTCCCGGCGCGACAGGCGTATTCCCATTCGGCTTCGCTTGGCAGGCGATAGCCGCGCCCGGCGATTTCGGACAAACGGCGGCAGAACTCATCCGCCTCGTTCCAGGTGACGCTCTCGACCGGCAGGCCATCCCCTTTGAAGAACGATGGGAACGGCTGGAGGCCGTAGGACGTCTTGTCCGGTTGCGCCGTCGCCACGGCCGCCCATTGCGCCTGGGTGATGGGTCCTGCGCCGATGAAGAAGGGGCTTCACGGTCACCTGGCGCTGGGGCCCCTCGTTCGGCCGGCGCTCAGGCTCGTAAATCGGCGAGCCCATGAGGAACGTCGCGCCCTGAATCGCGACCATGTCGAGACCGATATCGGCCGTCAGCGTTTCGGTGAACAGAGAGGCGGTGGCTTTCGCCGTCGGCAGCCGCGTCCCCTTTTGATCGACGGTCGCATAGTCGAAGCTGATCGAACGCAGGGAAGGTCTCGGCGGTCTCATGAGCCAGCGGCGAACCGAGGGCGCGGCGACGGCAAGGCCCGCCGCCGCGACCGCGACCGCCCCTGCGCCGATCGCTCGCCTCCGCGTCACCCGCCCCGGAGACCCAGATCGAGCCGCCGCCGGTCGCGCCGGCGCGGCTTTCGCCCGCCGTTCGCCCAACGTGACCTGGGCGTCGTCCAGGCCGAGCCGATGCGCCAATTCCCGCACGTCGGAATGCCATCGGGTGTGGCTGAGCTCGAATCCGTTCCGGTACGCCAATTCCTTCAGATCGCCAGGCAGGCGCTCCGCCGCCGGCATCGTCGCGCCCTGGACGAGCACCGGTGTGACCGGGATGTTGCGGACCAGCGCGACGGCGATCTCCTGGCGCAGGTAATCGCCGGGGTCGTCTAGCCGGCGTTTGCCGGCTTGATTCTTCGCGTCAAGCCACGCCGGACCGATGAGCGCCAGCAATGCGTCGCAGGTTTCCAGGCGTTCGTGCAGCGCCTCACGAAAGTCACGGCCAAGCGAGATGCTGTCGACATCCAGGAACACCGAGTCCTCGCCGACATATCTCGCGAGCTCGATCGACAGGGCTCTCGCTTGGCCTTCGGCATCCTCCCGCCGGTAGCTGATGAAAATCCCGCTCAACCGCGGCGCCTCTCGACCTGGTTATCTTGCGACCTCGCCGAGGGACGCGCCCGGTCGCGCTGCACGCGCGGCGCAATGCGGATTTAGCGGCTGTCGGGGCACTGCGACAGTTCAGAGTTGGCCTCTCTGAGGTTGCGCCTCGTGCGGTGACGGTCGGGCTTGCGGCGATCGCCCGACAGTTCGCCCGGGGAACAGCCATGAAGGGGTTCCACCTCCCGAGTCCGCCGCCCATTCCGCCACTGGAGCCTCCGCCCATTCCGCCACCGGAGCCGCTGCCCATTCCGCCGCCCGAGCCGACGCCGGAGCTACTGCCCATTCCGCCGCCCGAGCCGCCGCCCATTCTGCCACCCGAGCCGCCGCAACTCGGCCCGCAATGCATTCCGCCGCCGCCTCCCCCCATTCCGCCTCTGGCGAGCACAAAGCTATCACGCTTGGCCGTGACGGCGGTGGAAGAACTGCAGGAGACGCATTGAGGCCACATCACGTCGACCGAGGCCGCGCCCGCGCAATCCAGAGTCAAGCGTCAATGCAATGATCGTAGGCAGTCCGCGCATTGGCGAGCCCTTCGAGAACGACCTTGCCGGCTCGGGCTGAGGACCTCCTCAGCCTTGCGACGATCGAGGTTCAGATCAACGGCTCGATTCGAGAGCAAGCCGCCTCGATATATCGCCGCCATAACGCAATCCGCGCAAGTCACACAAGGAGGCGCCTGGCGGAACGACCGAGGATCGGAGAGGCAGCGTCGAGCCTGCGTTTCACAATCGCCGCTCGACCATCATCTCCTTGATGTGAACGATCGCCTTGGCGGGGTTCAGGCCTTTCGGGCAGGTCTGGGCGCAGTTCATGATGGTGTGGCAGCGATAGAGGCGGAACGGGTCCTCGAGATTGTCAAGTCGTTCACCCTGCGCTTCGTCGCGGGAGTCGATGAGCCAGCGATAGGCCTGCAGCAGGACCGCCGGCCCGAGATAACGATCGCCGTTCCACCAATAGCTCGGACAGGACGTCGAGCAGCAGGCGCACAGGATGCACTCGTAAAGGCCGTCGAGCTTCGATCGCTCCTCAGGCGACTGCAGCCATTCCTTCTCGGGCGCCGGGCTGAGGGTCTTCAGCCACGGTTCGATCGAGGCGTGCTGGGCGAAAAAGACCGAGAGATCCGGCACGAGATCCTTGATCACCTCCTGATGCGGCAGCGGATAGATCGTCACCGGCGCCGCGACGTCGTCGATGCCGCGCGTGCAGGCGAGGGTGTTGGACCCGTCGATGTTCATCGCGCACGACCCACACACGCCTTCGCGACAGGAGCGGCGGAAGGTCAGCGTGGAATTGATCTTGGACTTGATCCAGATGAGGGCGTCGAGGACCATCGGACCGCAATCGTCGCGGTTGACGAAATAGGCGTCCATGTGCGGATTGGCGTCGTCGTCCGGGTTCCAGCGATAGATGCGGAATTCGGTGAGCCGCCTCGCGTTGGCCGGCTTCGGCCAGGTCTTGCCCGGCTTAACCCTGGAGTTATCGGGCAGAGTCAGTTGGACCATAGCGGCTTATCCATTCCCGAAAGATGTCCCGACGCGCCAACAAGGCCTCAATACACCCGCGCCTTCGGCTCGATGTAGCCGACGTCGTTGCTCATCGTGTAGGCGTGCACCGGCCGGTAGTCGAGCGTCACCGTCTGCTTTAAGGGATCGATCCAGGCCAGCGTATGCTTCATCCAGTGGAGGTCGTCGCGCTTGGGGTAATCCTCGCGCGCATGGGCGCCGCGGCTTTCGAGGCGGTTGAGCGCGCCCTCCATCGTCACCACCGCCTGGGCGATCAAATTGTCGTATTCGAGCGTCTCGATGAGATCGGAGTTCCAGATCAGCGAACGATCGGTGACCGAGACATCGGCGCCGGCGCGCCAGGCGGCGTGAATCTTCTCCTTGCCCTCCGCAAGCACTTCGCCGGTGCGGAATACGGCGCAATTGGCTTGCATGACGCGCTGCATGTCGAGGCGGAGTGCAGCCGTGGGCGTCTTGCCGTTGGCGTTGCGGAACCGGTCAAGGCGGGAGAGCGCGAAGTCGGCGCTGTCCTTGGCGAGCTCGGGTTGTTTGTCGCCGGGCTTCAGCATCTCGGCAGCGCGCAGGCCCGCCGCACGGCCGAAGACGACGAGGTCGATCAGCGAATTGGAGCCAAGCCTGTTGGCGCCATGCACCGACACGCAAGCCGCCTCGCCCAGCGCCATGAGTCCCGGTACGATCGCGTCGGGATCGCCGTTAATCTTGGTCAGGACCTCACCGTGATAATTCGTCGGAATGCCGCCCATGTTGTAGTGGACCGTCGGCAGCACGGGGATGGGTTCCTTGGTCAGATCGACGCCGGCGAAGATGCGGGCGCTCTCGGAAATGCCGGGCAGCCGCTCGTGCAGCACCTTGGGATCGAGATGATCGAGGTGCAGGTAGATGTGGTCCTTGTCCTTGCCGACGCCTCGGCCCTCTCGGATCTCCATCGTCATAGAGCGGCTGACGACGTCGCGCGAGGCGAGATCCTTGGCGGAGGGCGCGTAGCGCTCCATGAAACGCTCGCCCTCCGAATTGACCAGATAGCCGCCTTCGCCGCGCGCGCCTTCGGTGATGAGGCAGCCCGCGCCATAGATTCCGGTCGGGTGGAACTGTACGAACTCCATGTCCTGCAGCGGCAGGCCCGCGCGCAGCGCCATCGCATTGCCGTCGCCGGTGCAGGTGTGGGCGGAAGTGGCTGAGAAATAAGCGCGGCCATAGCCGCCGGTGGCTAGCACAGTGGTCTGGGAGCGAAACCGATGGATCGTGCCATCGTCCAGCTTGAGGCAGACGACGCCGCGTACCGAGCCCTCGACGTCGCGAATGAGGTCGATGGCGAAATATTCGATGAAGAATTGGCACTTCGCCTTTAGCGCCTGACCGTACAGGGTGTGCAGGATGGCGTGGCCGGTGCGGTCCGCCGCGGCGCAGGTGCGTTGCGCGACTCCCTTGCCATAGTCGGTGGTCATGCCGCCGAATGGGCGCTGGTAAATCTTGCCCTCTTCAGTACGGGAGAACGGGACCCCCCAATGGTCCAGTTCGTAGACCGCAGCGGGCGCCTGTCGGCACATATATTCGATTGCATCCTGATCGCCGAGCCAATCGGAGCCCTTGACGGTGTCGTACATATGCCACCGCCAGTCGTCCGGACCCATATTGCCGAGCGAAGCCGAAATCCCGCCCTGCGCCGCGACGGTGTGCGAGCGGGTCGGGAAAACCTTCGTGATGCACGCCGTGCGCAAGCCCGCTCGAGCGCAGCCGACGCTCGCTCGCAAGCCGGCCCCGCCCGCGCCGACCACGACGACATCGAACGTGTGGTCGGTGATCGGATAGGCCTTGCCCCCAAGCGCGGGCGCGCTCTGCGTGGAAGAGCCATTGGTCGCCATCGGTGGTCCGTCTTCTAAGGTTTGCTCAGGTGAAGGCGACGCGCAGAGTCGCGTAGAGGCAGGCCAGCGCCAGAAGCGCGGCAAAGCAGGTGTTGGCGGCCAGCGCCCATGCGCGCAACTGTCCGCCAATATAATCGACAATGATGGAGCGCATGCCGAGCTCCATATGGACGATGCCAGTGAGGACGAGAGCCAGGAGCAGGATTGCAGGAATTGGGTGTGCAAGCTCCGCTCGCACGCCATTGTAGTCTTTGCTCAAAAGGCTGAGCATAAGCCAGACAAAGCCAAGGCTGAGCGGCACGAGCGCCACCGAGGTCAGGTGCACAAGCCATGCGTCGGTCGTTCCCATCCGCGCCGAGCCAAGAAACCTGACTCTTCCAAGAGGGGTACGCAGATCGCTTGGATGATTGGCCATTGCGATGCTCCCTACCGGGTCGCGAGGCCCACGATCCATGCGAGGATCGTCAACGCAAAACCGCCGATTAATGTCGCCCACGCCATCTGATCGCGCAACGGCGCATCCAGGCCGTAGCCGGCGTCCCATAAGATGTGACGAAGACCGCCCACGAGGTGATGGAAGAGCGCCCAAGTTACGACGAACAGGACGAGCCGCCCGATGAATGAGCCGATGAAATCGGAGAATACGGCGAAACTCGAAGCGTCGGTAGAGGCGGCGATGAGAAACCAAGCCAATAGCAGGACGCCAACGTACAAGGCGGCGCCGCTGACCCGATGGGCGAATGACATCGCCATCGTCATTGTCAGACGATAGATGCTCAGATGCGGCGAAAGCGGCCGCGGGCGGCGCGGACCGGGCAGAGCGTCACTCGACGCCATGACTTTGATTCCTATTCGTGCTCGGTTGGATTTTAGACCCCTCGCCTGGCGCCCGCAACGCTCGAGTTCTTAGGGTCTCCAGAGTGAATTTTCAATCACGGCGGAAGCGCCGCTTCGACTTCTTTCCGTGTCGGCGGATCGGAGCCTTTTCGTGTGCAGGTGATCGCGGAGGCGGTCGCAGCAAAGCGCAGCCACCTCTCGAGCTCGGTTCGAGACGGCGCCGGCGCCTCAGCCCCCAGCGCGTGGTCGCGGTCCATCGCCGAGAGCAGGGCGGACATGAAGCTGTCGCCGGCGCCGACTGTGTCGACGACTTCGACGCGCGGCGCCGGAACCTCGATTCGTTCCTTGCCAAGCATGGCGAGGGCGCCGCGCTCGCCCAGCGTCGCGACACAAAAACGCGGGTCGGACTTTGCCCAGGCGGAGAGACTTCTCCTCAAGGCCGCGGCCCGGATAGAGCCATTCGAGGTCTTCCTGGCTTGCCTTCACCAGATACGCCAACGAGACTTGGCGTTCCACGAGAGGCGCCACGGAGTTGCGATCCGGAGTCACGAGAGGGCGGATATTGGGGTCGAAGCTGATTGTCGCGTGCGGGCGCGCCGCAGTTAGCGCCGCGACAACGGATTGCCCGTGGCGGGGGTCGACGGCTGCAACCGAGCCGACGTGCAAGTGACGGGCGCCTTTGGGCCATTCGGTCGGAAAGGGCCAAGGGCCATCGAAGGCGGTCGCGTCGAGGTAAAACGAATAGCGCGATCCAGTCTTCGCGGTGCCGCGCATCACAAACGCGAGCATGGTCGGGCGCGAGTCACGGGCGACGTAGCCAAGGTTGACGCCGTTTTCGGCAAGCGAGGCGGCGAGCGCCTCGCCGTTGCCGTCCGCGGAAATGCGCGAGATGAACCCCGTCGGCGCGCCCAGCCGGCCGAGTCCGATCGCGACATTGTAGGGCGAGCCGCCGAGCACCGCATCGTAGGCGCTCGCCTTTATCGGATCGGGGATGAGATCGATCAGCGCCTCGCCGGAGATCAGGATCATTGTCGTTATCGTCCCAGCGACCCGCCGCTCGACCGCTCACGGTTGCGTGTAAGAAGTCTTCACCGTCGTGTAGAACTCGGCCGCATAGCGTCCCTGTTCGCGGGGGCCGAGGTTCGAAGCCTTACGGCCGCCGAAGGGCGCGTGATAGTCGACGCCCGCCGTCGGCAGGTTGACCATCGCCATGCCAACTTCAATGTTGCGCTTGAAATGCGACGCGTGCTTCAGGCTTGTCGTGCAGATGCCGGCGCAGAGGCCGAATTCGGTGTCGTTAGCGATCGCCAATGCGTGATCGTAATCGCGCGCCGGAATCATCGCCGAGACGGGTCCGAAGATCTCCTCACGCGAGATGCGCATCGTGTTGTCGGCGTCAAGGAAGAGGGCAGGGGCCATATAAAAGCCGGGGGTGGCTCGATTGAGCCGTTCGCCGCCGAGCGCCAGCTTGGCGCCTTCACCCTGACCGATTCCGATATAGGATAGGTCCTGCTCGAACTGCGATGCGTCGACTACCGGCCCGATGTGTGTTCCAGGTTTCAGCGCGTCGTCGACGACGAGCCCGCGCATCCGCTCCGTGAGCGCATCCGCGAAGCGTCGGTAAATCGGCTCCTCGACAATGAGGCGTGACGACGCGGTGCAACGCTGGCCGGTCGAGAAATAGGCGCCGTTGACCGCGCATTCGACCGCATTCTTAAGGTCGGCGTCGGCAAGTACGACGAGCGGATTCTTGCCGCCCATTTCTAGTTGAAACCGGCGCATGGCTTTCGCGCAGGCGGCCGCGACCTTGGCGCCGGTCGCGACCGAGCCCGTGAATGTGACCGCATCGACTTTCTTATGCTCGAGGATGGCCTGGCCGACCACCGAGCCTCGCCCGACGACGAGATTGAACACGCCCTTGGGAACGCCGGCGCGGACGATAATTTCAGACAGCGCGTGGGCGCAACCGGGAACGAGATCCGCGGGCTTGAACACCACCGTGTTGCCATAGGCTAGCGCCGGCGCGATCTTCCAGGAGGGGATCGCGAGCGGAAAGTTCCAAGGCGCGATAATGCCGACAGCGCCAAGCGGGTCGCGGGTGATCTCGATGTCGATATTCGGCCGTACGCTGGCGAACTTTTCCCCCGGAATCCGCAACACTTCGCCAGCGAAGAAGTCGAAGATCTGTCCGGCCCGGGTCGCCTCGCCAATGCCTTCCACAAGGGTTTTGCCTTCTTCGCGCGAAAGCAGGCGCCCGAGCTCCTCGCGCCGGGCGAGGATCTCGGTCGAGACTCGCAGCAGAATGTCATGCCGCTCCTGCGGCGTCGTCCGTGACCAAGCGGGGAACGCGGCATGCGCGGCTTCGATCGCGGCATTTGTCTGTGCGGCGTCGGCTTGCGCGTATTCGCCGACAAGGTCGTTTGTGTTTGACGGGTTGATGTCGCGAGTCACACTCGAGCCGTCGACCCATTCTCCAGAGATAAAATTCTGGTGCGCGCCCATGCTCTGTCCTAACTTATCGACCAAATTTCCGGTGTGTGAGCGCCTAAATCAAGCCCCGTTTGGCAAGATTGCGCATCAGCGCTCCAACGCCGAATGTCCATCGTTCGCACTCTTCGCATGGCCGCATGCGATTGACGAGCCGTCCGAGTTTCTCCGAGTTGATCGTGACGATATCGCCTGTCTTGTGCGTGAAACCCATGCCGGGAGCGCCGCGATCGGCCACGGGAGCGAACATCGTACCGAGCAAAAGAACAAACCCGTCCGGGTAGGCGTGACTTGCGCCGATCGTTTGCCCGGCGAGGTCGCTCGGATCACGGCTGATCTTGGCCATCGACGAGCCACCGTCAAGACGAAAGCCGTCCTCGCCTTCGACCACGAGTGAGATTGTCGCCTTCCGTACGTCGTCAAGCGTGAACGTCTCATCGAAGAAGCGCAGGAAGGGACCAATCGCGCAACTGGCGTTCTGGTCTTTTGCCTTGCCGAGCAGGAGGCCCGAGCGTCCCTCGAAGTCGCGCAGATTGACGTCGTTTGCGAGCGTTGCGCCGACAATCGTCCCACTAGAGGCGACCGCGAGCGCGACCTCGGGTTCGGGATTGTTCCAGAGGGAGGCCTTGTGGAACCCTGCGTCGTCGCCGATTCCGACGGCTGACATCGGTTGGCTTTTGGTGAACACCTCCGCGTCGGGGCCAATGCCGACTTCCAGATATTGCGACCAGGCGCCGGCCTTCACCAGCGCATCCTTGAGCCGCATCGCCGCGGGCGAGCCCGGCTTGAGTGTGCTGAGATCATCGCCCAGAACGCTCACGATCTCCTCGCGCGCCTTCGCCGCGCCTTCCCGACTGCCGCGCGCACGTTCTTCGATCACGCGCTCGAGCAGCGATTCTGCGAATGTGACGCCCGCCGCCTTGATCGCCTGCAGATCGATGGGCGCGAGAAAACGCGCGGTGTTCGATCCTCCGCTGTCGCGCGGCGTATGGGCGAGAATGTCGCCGAGCGCGCCGAGGCACGGACCTTCCGCCGCACGCAGCGCTTGGGCAGGCGAGGGCGTTTCGCAAAGATCACGCACGGTCGGAAAAGCGACGCTGATGTCGAAAACGCCCTTCTCCCTGATCGCGACGACCGAAGGGCCGTTCGCCTCGGGGCTCCAAACGCGAGCAGCCAGAGCGCCGGCGTAGCCGTCCGCGGGCAGCGTGGTTTCCTCGCGCAAGTCGAGCATCGGCATGGGCGTCCTCTTGCGCGGCGTTTGAGGATTGACGTGGCCGCGCCGCATCTCTAGCCTCTAACATGTTAGCGGGAGGAGGCGAAGCGTCTCTCTTCGCTTTGAGCGGCGGGCAGGATTTGACAAAAGGCGCCTATTCGAAGGCGGACGCCGTGTACGGCGAATTGAAGGAAGCGATTCTCTCCGGCGCACTCGAGCCGGGGAGCTTGATCGACAAAACGGGATTGTGCGAAAAACTGCGCGTCTCCCGCTTTCCCGTTTCCGCCGCCGTCAGCCGCCTAGCCTACGATCGTCTGGTTGACGTTGCGCCGCAACACGGATCGTTCGTCGCGCGGATTTCGCTCAATGACGCGCGCGAGCGGCTATTCATCCGCAGCGCGCTTGAGGGGGAGATCGCGGCAGAGGCCGCCCGCCGGATGAGCCGCGCCGACAAGGATGCGCTCGGCGCCAACCTCCGGCAGGAAGTCGCGGCGGTCGCCGAGAAGGACCGAGCGACGTTTTACGGACTCGACGTGGCGTTCCACCAGATATTGACCGCAAGCTTGGGAATGGTTCGGTCCGCCGATGTCCTGCAGTCTCTGCGTGTCCATCTGGAAAGGACCCGCAGACTGACTATGTTGTCGTCCGAGCAGCTTCGCGCCAGCCTGAACGAGCATTCCGCGATCGCTGCGGCGATTGAGGCTGAAGATCCGACCGCCGCGTGCGATGCTATGAAGCAGCACCTCAGGATTACGGCCACGCGGCTCGAAGATCTCGCCAAACGACAGCCGGAACTTTTCTCCCCATAAGACCTCCCCTCATAACCAAAAGACGACAATCATGACCACACCACGCGCTCTGCGCCTCGACCCTTCAGACAACGTAATCATCGCGATCGACGACATTTCAGCCGGCTCCGAGCCAGCGAAAGGCGTCGCCGCTCGGCAGCGGATTCCGAAGGGTCACAAGATGGCGGTAGTCTCGGTCGAACAAGGCGCGCCGATCCGCAAGTTCGGGCAGATCATTGGTTTCGCCTCCCGCCCGATCGCGCCTGGCGAATGGGTGCACGAGCACAATTGCGCGGTCAAAGACTTCGCGCGCGACTATCATTTTGGTGAGGATACGCGTCTCGAGAACATCCTCCCCGCTGAGGAGCAGCCGACTTTTGAGGGCTATCGGCGCGCAAACGGCAAGGTCGGGACACGCAACTATCTCGCGGTGCTGACTTCAGTGAATTGCTCCGCGACCGTCGCGCGACTGATCGCAAAGGAGGTCGAACGCTCGGACATGCTCGCCGACTATCCGAATGTCGACGGAATCATCGCGCTCGTCCACGGCACGGGGTGTGGCATCGCCGCCAAGGGCGAAGGATTCGACGCGCTCATGCGTACGCAATGGGGTTACGCCGGAAACCCCAACATTGGCGCGACCCTGATGGTGGGCCTTGGTTGCGAGGTGTTTCAGATCGGCCGCATGAAGGAGGAATACGGGATCGTCGAAAGCGACTCGTTCCACAGCCTGACGATCCAGGCGACCGGCGGAACGCGCAAAACGGTTGCGGCCGGCGTCGACCATATCCGCACTATGCTGCCCGCCCTCAACAGCGTTGAGCGAGCGCCCGCGCCCGCGAGCGAAATTACGCTGGCGCTCCAGTGCGGCGGTTCGGACGGTTATTCGGGCGTCACCGCCAATCCCGCGCTTGGCGCCGCGGTCGATATCTTGGTGCGCAACGGCGGCACGGCTATTCTCTCGGAGACCCCGGAGATCTATGGGGCCGAGCATCTGCTGACCCGGCGCGCTGCAACGCCGGAAATCGGCCAGAAGCTCGTCGAGCGCATCCGTTGGTGGGAGGATTATTGCGCGCGCAACGGCGGCGAAATGAACAACAATCCTTCGCCCGGCAACAAGGCAGGGGGCTTGACGACGATACTCGAGAAGTCCTTGGGCGCCGCTGCGAAGGGCGGCACGACCGCACTCAACGAGGTCTATGAATACGCGCAGCCGGTCACCGCCAAGGGGTTCGTGTTCATGGATACGCCTGGTTATGACCCGGTGTCGGCCACGGGCCAAGTTGCGGGCGGCGCGAACGTTCTCTGCTTCACCACCGGGCGCGGCTCGGCTTATGGCTGCAAGCCGACGCCCTCGGTCAAGCTGGCCACCAACAATGACGTTTACCGCCGGATGATCGAGGACATGGACATCAATTGCGGCGACGTCCTCGACGGCGTCTCGATCGCAGACAAGGGCCAGGAGATATTCGACAAGGTTCTGGCGGTAGCTTCGGGCGAGCGGACCAAGTCAGAAACCTTAGGGTATGGCGACGCGGAGTTCACGCCCTGGCAGATCGGGGCGACGATGTGACAAGCGCCGCGTTTCGAAATCGGGACGCGAGTCAGAACACCCGAGACGTTATGAAAACCGCGCTTCTGTTCGATCTCGACGGAACGCTTGTGGATAGTGATCCCGAGCACCTCGTCGCCTTCCAGCGCGTGTTTGCGCCGCACGGGATCGAGCTCGATCATTCCGAATACGCGGCGAACATTATGGGCGCTTCCAACGCAATGATCGCGACTCGTTACCTCTCGCACTTGTCGCCCCTCAAGCAGGCTGCCGCCCTGGACGCCAAGGAAGCGGACTACCGAGATAATTTGGGCGCGCTCGAGCCTATTCTGGGCGCCCTCGCGCTGCTCGACTTTGCCGACCGGCGCGGGCTCAAGCGCGCAGTCGTCACCAACGCGCCGCGCGCCAATGCTCAAAAGGTCCTCGCGGCGTTGGGGATCGGGCAGCGTTTGCCGATCCTAGTGATCGGCGGCGAGCTTGCGCGCTCGAAACCGGATCCCTTGCCATATCTGACGGCGCTCGAGCACACCGGCGCGCTGGCGGCTCATTCGATCGCTTTCGAAGACTTGCTCTCGGGTGTTCGGGCCGCCGCCGCCGCGGGGCTCGCCGTGGTGGGCATGATGACCACGCTCGACTTGCGAACGTTGATCGGGGCCGGCGCGACATTCGCGGCGAGCAATTTCACCGATCCGCGCATCTTTGAATTGATAGAAACGCGCCTGAGTTCTGGCGCTGAAGAAGGGACAGAAGCGTGAGACTGGCGCAACTCATCGATGAGAGCGGCAAGCGAGCGCTCGCGGTGACGGCGCGTGGCGAGAGCCGTCTGGTCAAGGGGGCGCGCACGACGTTGGATCTTGCGCGCCAGGCGATTGCCGAGGGCCTCTCATTTCGCAAGCTTATTGCGGACCGTGGGGTTGGCAAGCCGGTCGATCTCGCTCGGGCGTTGAAGCAGCGACGTGTGCTCGCGCCGATTGACCACAAGGATCCCGCGCATGTGATCGTGACCGGAACGGGCCTCACGCATCTGGGTTCGGCGGAAGGGCGCGACAAGATGCATAAGGATCTTGCCGATCCTTCCAAGCTCACCGACTCGATGCGCATGTTCAAGATGGGCCTGGACGGCGGCAAGCCGGGCAAGAGTGAGATCGGCACGCAGCCCGAATGGTTTTACAAGGGCGACGGTTCATCCCTCGCCGCTCCGGAGGGCGACTTGCCCAGCCCGGCTTTCGCGCTCGACGGCGGCGAGGAGCCGGAGATCGTCGGCATTTACCTTATCGATGACGGCGGCGCGCCCGTCCGTGTCGGGTTTGCGCTTGGCAACGAGTTCTCCGACCACATCACCGAGCGGCACAACTATCTCTGGCTCGCGCATTCGAAGCTCAGGCCAGCGAGCGTCGGCCCGGAGTTGCTGGTCGGCGATCTGCCCGCCGACATAAACGGCATGTCACGCATCCGTCGGGGCAAGGAAGTCATCTGGGAAAAGCCGTTTCTATCGGGCGAGCAAAACATGGCGCATTCGATCGCCAATCTCGAGGCCCATCACTTCAAATATGGCTTGTTCCGCCGCCCGGGCGACGTCCATGTCCATTTCTTCGGCACCGCGACCCTGTCGTTCAGCGAAGGGGTGAAGACGGAGAAGGGCGACGTGTTCGAAATTGAATCCGAGACCTTCGGCCTGCCGCTACGCAATCGGCTCACCACGGAAAGACCGCCGAAAGCGCGGGTGCGCGCACTCTAAGCCGTCCGCATTGTATTTACGCATATCCGGCGTTCATGAGGTATGCGGCGCGCTCTTCTGAGCTGCCTAGGCATGGAGAAACCGCTACGTTCGCGGAAGGAAGCGGCGCTCTTTGGGCGTAAAACGCCATTCTTCGAGCTGAAGGTCTGCACCGAGCCGGCCCCCCAAAAGGGGGCTCGCCGCGTCTTTCCGCTCAATCGACTTTTTCGCTGATCGTCCCCGATGCGCGAGCCGCCGCAGCGATCCGCCGGCCCCGCAAGCTGCGTATCCCCGAAATGTTGTTGTCCATTATGCGGCCGATGGCTGTTGTCGGCCTTGGGCCCAGTGGGTATCGTAGGGCGGCAGCGTCAGAGGTCCGGAGGGCGAACGATGAGGCTTGGGGCGCTTCTGGCTGGCGCGGCGATGATCGTGACGGCCCACGCGGCGAAAGCGGACGACAAGCCGCTCATCGTCTATGTCTCACCCAATCCGATTGGCGTGAACGACTTTCTCAAGCTGGGAAAGGTCGGAACGGAGAGGGTCGCGGCTCAACTGGGCGCGGTCGCCAAGGTCTTTGAGAGCGCCGATCCGACGACACAACGCCAGAATCTGGAAGCGGCGGCGAAGGAAGGCGCGAAAGTGGTGGTCGCCATCGGCTTCGAGTTCAACGACATCGTGCCGGACGTCGCCGCGGCCTATCCCAAGGTGAATTTCCTTGTCGTCGACACCTGCCCGAAGACCCTGCATGCGAACATCTATTGCTCGGTGTTTCGCGAATACGAGCCAAGCTTCCTTGCCGGCGCGGAGGCTGCGCTGACAACCAAGACCGGCAAAGTCGGCGCCATTGGCGCGCTCGATATTCCCTTCATCCATCGCTTCACTGACGCTTTCAACGAAGGCGCGAAGCATGCGAAGCCAGACGTCACGGTGGCGCCGAGCCTTTGGGTTGGCGGAGCCAATCCATTCTCCGATCCGGCGAGGGGCCAGCAGCGCGCAAGCGTGATGGTGTCCGACAATGTCGATCGCGTCTTCGCCGCGGCTTCGGGCTCGAACGGCGGCATTTTCAAAGCGATGGCGGACTTGCCGGGCGCCGCGGCTTTTGGCGTTGACACCAACCAATGCCCGCAGGCGCCGGGGCTGGTGCTGGACAATGTCGAGAAGCGCACCGACGTCGTGGTCGAGAAGGGAGTCGCCGGCATATTCAAGGGAGGCCAGCCACAGGTCGCGGCGTTGGGCCTGTCCGAGGGCGGCATGACGCTGACCGGCCTCGAGCCCGGTGTCGACAAGTCGGGCTGCCTCATCGCCAAATATCCGGACGTCATCGATAAGGTGAAGGCTATCCGCGACGAGATCGTCTCGGGCAAGCTGAAGATCGAAGATCCGATGAAACTCGCGAAGTGAGCTGCGCCGTTCGATGGCGGCCGAGTTAGAAGCGATCGGCATCGTCAAGCGTTACGGCTCGCTTGTCGCCAACGACCATGTCAACCTCGCGGTCGAGCGCGGTGAAGTGCATGTGGTCATGGGTGAGAACGGCGCCGGAAAATCGACATTGATGTCGATCCTCTACGGAATGCAAGCGCCAGACGAGGGACGGATCCTGCTCCGGGGCAGGGAGGTCCGCTACCGCTCTACGCTTGACGCCATTGCTGAGGGCGTAAGCATGGTTCACCAGGCCTTCAAGCTCTTCAATTCGCTGACGGTCTGGGAGAACGTGGTCTACGGCCGCGAGCCGCAGCGCTCCGGGCTCCTCGATCGATCAGCGGCAATCGCGAGAGTCGGCGCGCTCGCTGAACGCTATCATCTTCAAGTCGACCCGAGCGCGATCGTCGGCCGGCTCTCGGTCGGCGTGCGGCAAAGGGTGGAGATTTTGAAGGCGCTCTATCGCGACGCAAGGATCCTGATCCTCGACGAGCCCACGGCCGTGCTGACGCCTCAGGAGCGCGATGGTTTCTTCGCCGTGATCCGCAATCTGACTGCGAACGGCCGCACGGTCATCTTCGTCACGCACAAGCTGCACGAGGCCATGGCGATCGCCGACCGCGTGACCGTTCTTCGCGACGGACGTGTCGCAGCTTCAATGGCGACGAAGGAAACCTCTCCCGCCGAAATCATCCGCGCGATGACGGGCCGCGCCGTCAATCTAATGGTCGAGAAGGACCCGGCGAAGCTTGGCGCCGTCATGCTTAAGGTTGAGGGGCTGACGGTGCGGGGCGCGGGCAGGCCGGCAGTCGACCGAGTGAGCTTCGCCGTCCGCGCCGGAGAAATCGTTGGGATCGCCGGCGTCGCCGGCAATGGCCAGACCGAGCTCATCGAAGCGCTGGCGGGCTTGCGCGCGCCCGACGAAGGCCGGGTGGAAATCGCTGGAAGCGACGTCACGAGGACCGACGTTGAGCATCATCGCCGCGCGGGCCTGGCCTACATTCCCGAGGATCGCGCGGCGACCGGCGCGGCGCTGCAAGCCTCGGCGGCGGACAATTTGGCGATGAGCTTCCATCGCGCGCCGCCGCTCGCTCGTCGCGGGCTCCTCGACCATCGCGCCGTCGCGGCCCATGCGCGACGCCTCGTCGCCCGCTTCGACGTTCGGATCGGCGGTGAAGCCCAGCGGGTAGGCTCGCTATCAGGCGGCAACCTGCAGAAGCTGGTCGTCGCCCGGGAGCTCACGCATGAGGGGCCGCTGCTGATCGCCGAGCAGCCGACGCGCGGGGTCGACGTCGGCGCGACTGACTTCATCCATCGCCTTCTGATCGCGGAGCGCGACAAAGGTCGCGCCATCTTGCTCGTATCGGCAGAGCTCAGCGAGATCATGGCGCTTTCCGACCGCATCCTGGTGATGTTCGAAGGCCGGGTTCTCGCTGACATGCCGAGCGGCGACGCCGACGAGGAGACGCTCGGCTTTCTTATGGCTGGCCGAATCCGCGAAGCGGCGTGAGCGCTCCGCTCGCATGAGCGTCCTGACATCTCGCCGGCCTTCGCGAGTTCCAGCAGCGCCGCTGGCGATTGTGATCGGCGTCGCTGTGGGCGCGCTTCTCATTCTCGCATCCGGCGGGAATCCGTTGACCGCCTATTGGGCGATCCTGCGCGGCGCGCTCGCGCCCGGGAACCTGCCGGATACTCTGAACTGGGCCGTGCCGCTTGTCGGCATGACGCTGGTCGCCGCGCTGCCTCTTCGCGGCGGCCTGATCAATCTTGGCGGGGACGGACAACTCGTGATTGGCGGCCTCGTCGCAGCGCTCACGCCGCTTTATCTTTCGGCGCCGGGGCCAATCGCCGCCGCCGCCGCGATTGTCGCAGCGATGCTGGCGTCAGGTCTCTACGCCGCGCTTGCGGCCTGGGGAGAGACGCGCCTCGGCGTGCCGATGCTGATTTCGAGCCTGCTGCTTTCCTATCCTGCCGTCGGGCTGACCTCCTACATCGTCGGATTCCCGTTGCGCGACACGACGACCGGCCTGGCGCAGACCGCGATGATTCCCCGAGCGGCCCGGCTGGCGACGATCCTTGGTCCTCTGAACATCGGGCTTATCCTGATGGCGGCTGTGGCGGCGATGGTTGTCCTCTATGACCGCAGGACGGTCGGCGGATACGAACTGAGGATAAGGGGACTCAACCCGCGCTTTGCGGGTTATGGCGGCGTTCGGCTCGCTTCGCAGACGGTGCGCGTGATGTTCTCGAGCGGGGCCGTCGCGGGTTTGGTCGGTGCGATCATCGTCCTCGGCTCCCAATTCCGCTTTCACGACGGCGCGCTCATCTCTCCAGGCTACACGTGGTCTGGTCTTATGGCCGCGCTGCTTGCCGGTGGCGATCCGCTTGGCGCGATCGGAGCCGGCGTCTTCTTCGCCGCTCTTCAGACTGGCGGCTTCGCGATGCAGCGCGAGACGTCGATTCCGCGTGTCCTGACCATGGTGCTGCAGGCCATTATCATCCTGTTTCTGGCGATCCGCCGTGGCGTCGGCCGCCGTGCGCCATGATGAGTTTCATCACCCCGGCGCTGGTCAATTCCGCCGTGCAGGCGATGACGCCCATTCTCCTCGCCACACTGGCCGGGGTCCTTTGTGGTCGGGTCGGCGTCTTCAACATGGCGATGGAAGGTCAGCTTCTCATAGGCGCGTTTGCAGGTGTCGCCGGAAGCTATTTCCTCGGCAGCGCGTGGGGCGGCGTGACGGTTGCAGTCGTCGCGACGGTCGTTTTCTCACTGATACTCGCCTATGGCGCGACGCTCTTCCGGGGCGATCCGGTTGTGATCTGCATCGGCATGAATCTGCTCGCCTCGGGGCTGACCGCTTATCTGCTCCGTGAGATGTTCGGCGTGTCCGGGACGTTCAGCGATCCTGGCATCGTCGGCCTCGAGAAGATCCGGATCGACGCGATCAACGCGACGCCCTGGATCGGCTGGGTCTTCTCGCGCCAGACGGCGATCACCTGGATAGCGTGGCTGCTTGTCGCGCTCGTGACGATCGTGATGTTCTGCACGAGCGTCGGCCTTCGGCTACGCGGCGTCGGCGAGGACGCGAGCGCCGCAGAAGCCATGGGCGTCGACGTCAAGCGTTACCGGATCGCCGCGGTCCTGATCGCCGGCGCTCTGACGGGCCTGGGCGGCGCGCAACTCTCGCTTGGCGGAGTCGACGTCTTCTCGGAGGACATGAGCGCCGGCCGGGGCTGGATCGCCGTCGTTGCCGTAATGCTCGGACGCAATCATCCACTGTGGGCGTCGTTGGCCTGCGTGTTGTTCGGCGTCGCCGACGCACTCTCCGTGCGCCTGCAGGGACAAGGACTGCCGAACCAACTGACCGATGTTCTGCCCTATGTCGTGACTCTGGCCGTCCTCGCCGCCAGCCATTGGCGCCGCAAAGGTCAGGTCTATGTTGAAACGATCGCCGCTCGCTCCTGAAGGACTTTGTTCGTACTAACCTTGCCGCTCGCTCCTGAAGGACTTTGTTCGTGACTCAACCTTGCCGCATGATCATTGACGTAGACCCTGGCATCGACGACGCGATGGCGATTTTTTACGCTGTCCGGCGCGCGGGAATAAAGCTCGAGGCGCTCACCACGACCTTCGGCAACACGGATACGGCGATTGCGACCGAGAACGCGCTGCGGGTGCTTGAGCTGCTCAAGCGCCCCGACATTCCGGTCGCCAAGGGGGTCGGGCGCTCGCTCATTCACCCCTACGTGCGCCGCGCCGATCATGTCCATGGCGCGAATGGAATCGGCGATATCGAGCTCGCGGCGCCGAAGATCCGGGAAACGGGAGAGCACGCCGCCGATCTCATCATTCGCTTGGCGAAGGAAAACCCGGGAGAGATCGTGCTCTGCCCCGTCGGACCGCTGACCAATGTCGCGCTGGCGATTGTGAAGGCGCCGGAGACCGCCAAGCTCCTCCGCAAGATCGTCATCATGGGCTCGACGATCTTCCATCCAGGCATTCAGGGGCCCGCGACGCCGATGGTGGATGCGAATTTCGCCAACGATCCCGAGGCGGCGCATATCGTGCTTCAGGCCGGCGCGAACGTGACGCTGGTCGGCATGGACGTCACCATGACCACGCTGCTCTCGACCGACATGATCGACGAAGTGACCCGGGAAGGGGATGAAGCTGCTAAGACTCTCATGCGGATGGCCGATTTCTACGCACGTTCTTACCGGACGATGTATCCTGGAATTCAGGGCTGCGGGCTGCACGACCCGCTGGCCGTCGCGGTCGCCGAAGATCCCGAGCTTGGCGAAGACGGAGCGCATGCTCGTCGACGTCGAGTTGAATGGCGCGCTCACGCGAGGGCAGACGGTGGCCGACCGCCGGCGCGCGGCCGAACCTCTTTGCAATGCGCAAGTCTGCATGGCTGTCGATCGCGCCCGCTTCACGACCGATTTCCTGGCCGCGATCAAGGGGCTGGAGCGCGTTCAATAGCGGCGACCGGCCTTCCTTGCGGCATCGCCGTAGCGGCTGGCTTGAGCAGGGCGGAGGCGGGGATAAGGCTGGAAACGGGGGTGCACGTTTGCGCGCGTCGAAGCGATTTCAAAGGCTTAGGCCTCTTTTTCTGCAACTCGAATCGAATCCGCGCAGGGGGTCGATCTAGAATCAAATCTAATTTCTTAGTATTTGTCCGTAATGACTTGATGCAAACGGCTAAAGTGCCTCACCCTCGCCAACAGCAGGGCGCTCAGGTCTCTGAGTCGAAGCTCCGAGTGAGCGGCGCAGCAGGCGGACATTTGGTACGGCCGCCGCCTTTTGGCCGAACTCCCCGTTGGCCTATATCATCTGTACTTTGCAAATGTCGGCGCCAATTGTGGGTATCTCTTGGACATTGCGGCGGCCCCATTCTTGTCGCCAAACGCAAGTTGGTAGATTCTCCCTGCCGCTGGGTGCTCGATGATGAATAAAACGACATCCTCACCAAGTTGTCCGGTGAAGGTCAACTTGGAACTTTTCATGTCAGGTAATCCCTTCGGGAAAGCTTTGATACTTATATCTTCTTTTTGCTGAACGTAAGACATTTGCTGGCCAAAGGCAAGCTCCCATTCTTCATTCTTCTTAAAGGCACCCTTCCTTTCTATCAGCAATTTAACCTTCTGACCATCTGGCGAAAAGCATCCTCCTGCCATATTCACAAAGCGAAACGATGCTGGCATAGTGCTTCTCCCTTTTCACCGCGGCGACGCGCTTTATCAACCGCGCATGATCGCCTGGAACCTGTGATCGCCGCATCAGCGCCTTCGCGATAATCAGTTGCTCCCCGAGTCAGATCCTGGCGTCTCGCAACGCTTAAGGCCGAACTGTTGCGCAGGCACGTCACTCCTATACACCAGCCGAGACTGCGTCGTAGAGGCAAAGAGATTTATTTCAGGAGATCCCGGAGTGGCGGTGATGAACTGTATAGGATCGGCCTCCAGAAAATATTCGCCTATCCGGCCGGGCGTCTGGGGGTTGTCCCCGGGATGGAGGACTTTGAACTGTGAGTAATGGAAACCGCTACCAGTTGTGGTGCCAATCAAAAGGTAGGAGGCTGTGCTAAGCACCTTGATCTTGACCCGGTCGCCCGCCAAGATTGGACAGTCTTTCCGGGCGGAGCCGCCATCCGCATTTTCCAGGCAGACAGCCGCGCTAGCAAGCCCAAGGGCGGTTTCCGGCCGTTGGGACGGAAACCAGAGACCTGTGCCTTTACTATCAGCGAGTGTCGCGGAAATATTGTCCAGCATCATTATGAGAGGCTCGCCATAGAGCAGCGGTGGTGTGATGCAGCCGGGCGAGCCCTTCTCCAGGACCCAACTTCTGGTTGCGAGCTCGAGACGCGTCCGTTTGATGTCAAGGATCGGTTGCGTTTCGCTGGGAAAGAAGCGCCTTGTCAATAAGCTGCCGAGCGGCTCGAGGCTCGCTTTCACGATCGCCGGCTTTTCGCGCAGGCTACCGGTCCAGGCGGAGGTGATCTCCTTTGGATCGCCCGATCCCCCGCGAAACTCAAGGAAGGTTCGTTCCAGAGCGGACGCGGCGTCGACCTTGTTTGCCTCCGCTCTCGCGGCCCCGCCGCTCAGCCCTAGCTTCACCTTTTCAATTTCGACGCCTGCCTTCGCCTTGAAATCCTCCTCCGTGGACCGCGACTTCAACCAGGTTTGCGACAATCCGCTGGTTCGCTGAAAGGCCAGTCCCCCGAGGACGATCGCTTTTGTGAAATGGGTTCCAAAGCGGCTCAAGAAGCCTCGATATTCATCGATCCAAGCCGATTCCTCACTTGGGCGCGCGTCCAGCGCTGCCACTGCGTCTCGAAACTGCGGCGTAACCGACAAAGGCGCCTTTTCGTTCAGGAGATCCAGGGCCAACTGATGATCTTCCTGATAGGCCCGCGAGTACTCGAAGCTGTGTTGGCGGGTTTCGGTCTGACGTTCTATCTCCGTGACGCTTGCGCTGCCGCTAAATTCAAAAGCGCCCTCAACACCCGCGTCCACCGCGACAGACTTTTTGAATTCTTGCTGAAAGTCGTGGGCGCTCGAGACAACGGCTGAATGAGAATCATAGGTCATCGAAAAAGGAGCGGTGTGGTTTACACCTTTGGGAACCAGCCAATGGGCATCCGGCGTCGCCTGGACATTTTCTCCAGAGGCGTCGATATCGACGGCCATCTGGTTTTTTGACGAGCCCCCGAGATTCAATGGGTTTATCTCGACGACATCGTAGCACTTGCCAAGGAAATCGATGTTGGGGATTTTTTGCGGTGGCTGCTCCATTAATGCCCTCCCGGTCCCTCTTCGCGAGAATCTCGTCCCTTATCGTGGTGCGCGATGGCTTTCGCAGAGAAGATTAGCACGCTAGAGGCGCGCGTCAGGAAGTCAAGGCCGCGGGAAGCCTCGCAGGAAAAAGCTTCCGCGGCACTTGTTGATCCGGTGGGGGAATGCGGCGACGCCTCGCGGGATCACCTCGCTGGTGTGGGGAACAGCGATCCCAGCCGGACATGGCCGATCGGGACCGCCACCGGTCCCGTCCCTCATAAGCCGCCAGCGTGACCGACCAGGCATTCACGGCCGACAAGCAGCTTCGCAAACGTCACCGGGACATCTCATCCGCCGCGTCTCGCGCCGCCTTGTCGACAGTGGGTGGCTCGCCGCCAACAGGTGGGGCGGCGAAGGTCAGCGCCTTGGGCGGGGTAGGCAGTGCAAGCGGCGGGGCCTCGCTCGACCCGCGGCGCGGCGGGCTCCCTGACGCCAGTTCATGATAGCGGTCGAGCGCGGCGACGACCCGCAAATAGATCGCGACCGCCTTCAGTTCGCCAAGCTCGATCGCAGCCTCGGCGAGCCTCAGCGCCTTCGCGAGCCGCGCGACCTGCACCTGGGCGAAACGCTCCGGCGCGTCGAGCCGCCGTTCGGCGAGCGCTCGGTCGACTTCACGCCGGACTGTCGCGGCGCTGGTCCGCACCATTTTTGTGATCTGGCTGCAGCTGTAGCCTGACGCCATCAGGTTGAAATAGCGCTCCCGCCGCGCGATCCTGGTCTCGCGGCGCGCGTGGCGTTGGGCGCGAACATCTGGCGCCGGCGTGGAGGGGGCGGGATCGTCGGTCATTGGGGGTCTCCGTTGCCGCAAAGGCGGCGAAAAGAGAGAATATATCCCATATTCTGTTTTGCGGAAAGCATTTGTTTTCCTACATGGTCGTAAAGCATTGAAAATAGAATGAATTGCCGTAAATTGGCGGATCTGAATTGGGCCTGTTTTGCCGAGGAGGCCCCACTCCGCCGGAGTTATTGCGAGGAGCCGCCGGGCGCCGAAAAGCCGCCTTTGTTGCGACGGGCTGTCGCGACGTGGCGATCTCGAGCAACCGCTCCCGCCCTCATCACCTGGCTCGCGTCACGGCGGCTTGATCCCGGGAAGAGAGATAGCGGCCTCAGGATTGGGACTCGTCCGTAAACCCGAACGGCGACGGCAAATTAAAAAGCGTGCGCGGCAGGGAGATCGTGCCGCGCACGCTGATGTGTCCTGGTTGGCGACCCCCTTGAGCCGTTGGTCGCACGGCCCTCGCCGGCCCGGACGCGGTAGCTTTCCAGTCTCGAACGAACCCCGCAATTGGCAAAACTACCCATGCGCGCTCGTGTCCGAGTTTGCTCTCCAGTCCGGCGACGAAGGGACGGAGCGCCGCCGCGCGCCGACCGCTGGCGCCGGGTGAGATCCCGGGCGAAGCGCAAAGGGCGCGATTTCTCTTTGCGGAGTTCCCCTCTCACGCGTTATGCCAGACGAGCCAGGTCGAGCGTTCGGGGACAAAGGAGGCGAAAAGCGGAATTGGCCTTTGCCCTCAGCGAAGCGCCCGAGTTCGACGCGGCATTCCGGGCGACTTTCGCCGAGTTGCTCGCCTGGCGGCGCGACGTTCGCCATTTTCGCGCCGAGGAAATGCCGGACGAGGCGACGCTGGCGGAGCTCTTCGACCTCGCCGCGCTCGCCCCGTCGGTGGGTAATTGCCAGCCGACCCGGTTCGTGCGCGTCGACGACAGGGCGCGCCGCGCTTCCATCCGGGCCAATTTCGAGGCGGCCAACCACGACGCGCTCGCGGCTTATGCCGGCGAAAAGGCGGCGCTTTATGCGCGCCTCAAGCTCGAGGGCTTAAGCGACGCGCCGATCCAGCTCGCGGTCTTTTGCGACGAGGCGACGGAGCAGGGCCACGGTCTCGGCGCCCGCAGCATGGCCGAAACGCGCCGATATTCGACCGTCTGCGCGCTGCACACATTCTGGCTCGCCGCGCGCGCCCGAGGCCTGGGCGTCGGCTGGGTGTCGATCCTCGATCCGGCGGCGATCGCGGGGGCGCTCGACGTTCCGTCCGCCTGGACGTTCATCGCCTATCTTTGCGTGGGCTTTGCCCGGGAGGAGCATCTCATCCCGGAACTCGAGCGCGTCGGCTGGCAGGTTCGAGAGGCCCATCCCGTGCTGCGCCGGTAGGCTGTCGTCAGCCGCTGGTCAGTCGTGGCTCCGCGCCGGATGCAGGTCGTCGACCCATTCGACCGTTTCGGGGTTTCGCTCGACGTTCGGCAGATCGAGGTTGACCACCACCGGCTCCTGACCGCTCCGCACCAGCACGCAGGACAGAGGCGCTTCGTCGCTGGCGTTGATCTCCTGATGGGGGACAAAGGGTGGCACGTAGATGAAATCGCCCGGGCCGGCCTCTGCGATGAATTCCAACCGGTCGCCCCAACGCATGCGGGCGCGCCCGCTGACCACATAGATCACGCTCTCCACCGGCCCATGATGGTGCGCCCCCGTCTTGGCCTTCGGGTGAATGACGACGGTTCCGGCCCATAATTTCTCCGCCCCGGCGCGGGCGTGGGTGATGGCCGCGGCGCGATTCATGCCGGGCGTCTGGGCAGTGTTGATATCGAGTTCGCTCGAACGGACCACCCGGACGCCGTCGAGCCGCCATCGGGCGTCGCTGTGTTTGTCCATGGGCCGCCTTTCCCAATGCGTTTTCGAAGCCCGGGCTCTCTCCGAGCGCCGAAGGCTTCCGGGCAATCTATCGGGAAAGGAGCCGTTCGGACAGGGCCCGCATCCCGCTCGGTCCCTGCGGGCTCGGGCGGCTGGCGATGGCTTACGCGCCGCCGTAGACTGCGGCCATGACCGAGGTCTCGCCTGCGACGGCTCCGACGCGCCTCACCGCGCGCGCCCTCATTGTCGGCGAGCGCATCGACACCGCCGGGCTTGAGCGGCCTGATATGATCTCGTCGCTGCCGCTCGCCTTCCGCGTCGGCGAGCGGGGGATGACGGCTTTGTTCCGCTTCGGCGTCGCGGTGATGGTTGGCTTGACCCCGCTCGAGGAAGAGGACCTCTTAGCGAAACTGCGATCGCGCGTCAGCGGGTTCAGGGCGCTCGGCGACGACGAAACGGCGGTGCTCGAAATCGCGCCTGACAGCGATGAGCAGAAGTCCTCGAGCGGCCCGATCCAGATCAAGAACCTGTCGCCACCGCGCTTCCTGGTCATCGCCGACGCGCTCGCCAAGACCGTGGCGCTGGCGCGCGACGAGCGCGAGGTCAACGCGGTGTTCGATGTGGTCGAGCCGTTCGCCGAAAAGCTGGCGGCGACCGGCCGGCCGCCTTTCCGCCGCCGCGCCATGCTGCGGCTCATCGGCCAGGCGCTGCTCGCTCAGCACCGCGTGTCGGGCCGCGTCGCGGTCGAGGAGAAGCCGGACGTGCTGTGGGACCACCCCGAGCTTGAACGGCTCTACGCGCGCCTTGCCGACGAATACGAGCTCACTGAGCGCGCCGACGTCCTAAAGCGCAAGCTGGAGGTCGTCGGCGACACCGCGCAGGCGTTGACCGACATCATCGACGCCGACCGCGCCACGCGGCTCGAAGCGGCGATCGTGATCCTGATCGTTCTCGAGCTGATCGCCGCCCTTGTGCAGATCGCGCTCGCGCTGCACGGGCGGTAGGCGGTAGGGGGATGCCGCGGAACGTCTTCGTCCTCACCGGCGCTGGAGTGTCCGCCGAAAGTGGTCTGGGCACATTTCGCGACAAGAAAGGCGAGGGAATCTGGGCGAGGTTCGACCCGATGAAGCTGGCGACGCCAGAAGCGTTCGCCCGCGATCCTGAAACGGTGCTCGCGTTCTATAATCTGCGTCGTCGGAACCTGCGGGACGCCAAGCCCAACGCGGCGCATTTCGCGCTGGCGCGCTTGGAGGACGCGCTCGCCAAGCGGGGCGGGACCCTTACGCTCGTGACGCAGAACATTGACGATCTGCACGAGCGCGCGGGGTCGCGGCGCGTCGTCCACATGCATGGCGAACTTCTAAAAGCGCATTGCGGTCGCTGCGAGGCGATCCGCCCGTGGCTCGATGACCTGACCGTGTTGCACGTTTGCCCGGATTGCGGGCGTGCTGGGATAATGCGTCCCCATGTGGTGTGGTTCGGCGAGATGCCCCTCGCCATGAACTTGATCGACCGCGCGCTGCCTAAAGCCCATCTCTTCGTCGCCATCGGCACCTCGGGCGCCGTCTACCCTGCGGCCGGCTTTGTCGCCGAGGCGCGCGCCTATGGCTTGCGCACCTGCGAGATCAACCTCGACGCGGCGGACAACGCGAACCTGTTCGACGAGCAGCGGTTAGGTCCGGCGAGCGAGACGGTTCCGGCCTGGGTCGAGGAGCTCGTCCGAGACTGGGCAGAATAGGACGAACTTGCAGACGCATTTGGCCAAGAGTACCGTCGGCTCTGGGCGAATTGGGGCGTTTCTCCGAGTTACGGCGTATCTGACTGGTCCAGTTCGCCTAAAGATCGTGCAAAAAATTATCTCGGGAGGATGACATGAGGCATCAGATCATTCTGCTTGCGGGGATGGGTTTCGCGGTCGGTGCGCCCGTGATTGCCATCGCGCAGTCGGCGCTGCCGGAAATCAAGCGCCAAGCCACGGCTCAGGCAGTGCTGGACGAGCATATGGACGCGCTCAATCATTGTGACTGGAACCGCATCGTCGCCCAGTATCCGGACGATGCGCAAATCAACCTGCCCGGCGGGGCTGTCGTCTCAGGGCGGAAGGCGATTGGCGAGATGTTCGCCGGGTTCTGTAAGGATTCAAAAGACGGCGGCCTGAAAGGCATCAATTTCAAGGTTGAGCACAGCACTACGATAGGCGACACATTCGCGACTCAGTGGGTCGCGACAGCGGATTTCCTCGCCGAACCATATCGGGGTTCGGATGCCTACATCACCAAGAACGGACTGATGCAGGCGATGGTGACGACGTTCGACGGCGGCGCGCTCAAGATGAAGAAGTGACGACTTGGCCGTTGTGATGCGGGCTTCGAGGCTGGCTGCCGAAGGGACGCACGCGTCACCTAGGCGCGCGCGGCCTCGGCGATGCGTCGCGCTTCGATGCCAATCTGCCGAAATTGGCCGATGGCGGAGGGAATGGCGCCGCAGAAGAAAAGGCCAGGCTCCGCCGTCGGCCGGCCACTGACGAGGGGCGCTCCCGCTTCGTTCAGCACGCCCTTGGCGTCGGGCAGCAGAGCGCGCAGATCCGGGCGGAAGCCGGTCGCAAGAATGATCGCGTCGAAGCGCTCGCCGGTGGACTGCTTGAAGACAACGCTCTCGCCGGCAAGGCTAGCGACGTCGCCGCGAAGCTTAATCCGTCCGTCGCGTATTGCGTTAAGCGTGCCGACGTCGATCAGCGGCACGCGCTTGTCCTCCTCGATCGCCTGGATCGGTCCCTTGGCGGAGCGCTTCAATCCGAGCTTTTCGATGGAGCCGATCGCAAATTTGAGGAACGGCGCGTTCACCGTGTCGGCCACGCGCGGCGGCAGCCATCGCTCGGCGGTCGGAAAGAAAAGGATCGGAAGGCCGAACAGTTCGCGCGGAACGATGTTGACCGGGCTGCGAACCGAGAGGGTCACGTCAGTGCCGGCTTCGGCGAGGTCGAGCGCGATCTCCGCCCCCGAATTGCCATAGCCGACGACAAGCACGTGTTTTCCCGCGAAAGGCGCCGGATTGCGATACTGGCTCGAGTGCAGGACCGGGCCGCCGAACGTCTCCATGCCGGGCCATGTCGGCGCGTGAGGGTAGTCGGCCCAACCTGTCGCGACGACGACGACGGGCGCGGTTCGCGAGTTCTCGCCCGCCTCGACGCGCCATGTCCGCCTATCGCGACGCACCTCGCGAGCAGGCGCGTTGAAGACCGGCTTCAGTTCGAACTTTGCCGCGTAGGCCTCGAGATATTCGACGACGTGAGCGCGCGAGGGATAGCGGCCGCAAGCCATCGGGATCGCCAAGCCGGGTAGGCCGGAGCGGGCGCGATCGGTATGGAGATGCAGCCGGTCGTAATGCCGCCGCCAGACCACCCCGACGGCATCCGATTTTTCAAGGATTTCGGCATTGAGGCCCCGAGCCCCAAACGCCGCCGCCGTGGCGAGACCGGCGGGACCCGCGCCGATGATGATGGCGTCGCATGAATTGGCCATTCTCGCCCCTCCCAAAACGCCAGCCCCTCGGCCGTGAATCCTGGGGCCGGAGCCTGGTCAACCTTGGTCCGCCTTAGTGCTTACCCCGATCCTCTCCCAGGGGGTGTCTCCCCGACTACCTCCTGTGATTTTCTACTAAATTTCTACCCGGCGCTTCACAACGGGATTGGTTCGGGCGTACGCTGGTGCATGGTTGGCACGCGGGTGAAGGCAGGGAAAGACCTGTCATAGAAGACTTATATAGCGAGCTTGTACAAGCCTAGGAAAAAGGGGATCTGAATATGAGAGACAACGCCCGAACGCCACCATGCGAGGCCGCGGACCAGCGGCAGCCGGATCGCGCTTCGCACATTGTTGTTCGGGCTCGCCGCGCTTGCTACCGCGATAGTGGTGGGGCCAGCAAGCGCGGGGGTAATCACTTACACTTACGACGCCGGCACAACATTCACCTTTGCGGACGGCGATACCGCGGATCTCAAAGGGACTGTGACGATCAACCCTCCCGCTGACGGCTTGTTCTCCGACGATATTGTCATCACTGGAGGTGGCCAGGAAGCGGGGACGTATGAGCCAGCAGAAAACCTCGACGGGGCCCTTGCGTATGATAGCACTAGCTCTACGAGCAGTTTGTTTATCTTCTTCAGTCCAAAATTGGACTTGAGCCCCGCGCATCCCCTATTGACGTTGGTCGAGTGGTTCCCGCCGACTGGCGGCGTTGTCAAGGCGGTTGAACTCACGGGCGGCGCCCGAATCGCCGGCATCCCAGAACCAGCGACTTGGGCGATGATGCTGTCAGGCTTCGCGGGTCTTGGTTTTGCGGCCTTTCGTCGGCGGCGAAAGTCGCGCCTCGCAGGCGTCGCGGCCTAGAGCCGAGTTCTTTACGGACAAAAGTGAAGCGCGCCGGCCATCGGGGCCGGCGCCTCAAGCGACCGCGTCTTCGCGCGCGCCGACCATATATTGAACCAACTCCTCCGCGTTGGTGCGGGCGGTGATTTTCACGCCGACTTTCCGGCCGCGGTGCATGACGATGATGCGGTCGGTGACCGCAAGCGCGTCCGGCATCACATGGGTGATGAGGATGACCGGCACGCCGCGGCCCTTGAGCAAGCGGATGAGCTCCAGCACCTTGTGCTGCTCCGGCACGCCAAGATTGTTGGTCGGCTCGTCCATGATCATAAGCCGGGCGTCCCAATAGAGCGCGCGCGCGATCGCCACCGCCTGGCGCTGGCCCCCCGAAAGCTTCTCGATCGGCGCGGTCATGCTGGGAAAGCGGATCTGCAGCGATTCGAGCGTCCGCCGCGACTGTTCCCGCATGTGCTTGTCATCGAGCGTCTGGATGAGGCCGGCGAAATGGCGCCTCTTGGCTTCGCGGCCGAGGAAGATGTTGGCGCCGACGTCGAGATTGTTGGCGAGCGCGAGGTCCTGGTAGATGGTCTCGATCCCGGCGCGGCGAGCGTCCATCGGGCTTGCGAACGCGACGGGTTCGCGGTCGAAGACGATCTCGCCGTCATCTGGCGCATGGACCCCCGAGATGCATTTGATGAGCGTCGACTTGCCCGCCCCGTTGTCGCCGAGCAGACCCACCACCTCGCCGCGCGCGACGTCGAAACTCATGTTGTCGACCGCGACGAGGCCGCCGAAAATTTTTGTGAGGTTGCGGACGGAGAGCAGGGCCTCGCTCATTGCGCGGCGCCTCCGCGCGCGCGGCCCATGACGAGGTCGCGCGACTGATCGATCAGCACCGCGACAATGACCACGGTTCCCACGACAATGAACTGCCAGAAGGCGTCGACGTTGAGCATCACGAGCCCGGTCGTGAGCACGGCGATGATGAGGGCGCCGATCACCGTGCCGATGACGGTTCCGGCGCCGCCGAACATGCTGACTCCGCCGATGATGACTGCGGCGATCGAGCTTAAAAGCAGCGGATCCCCGATCACTGCCGATCCGGCTGTGAATCGCAGCGTCGAGAGAAAGCCCGCGATGCCCGAAGTCGCAGCCGACAGGATGTAGATCAAAATGACGTGGCGATCGACCGGGATGCCGCTGCGCACCGCCGCGTCCATGGAGCCGCCGATGGCGTAGGTGTGGCGCCCGAATTGGGTCTTGTGGAGCAGGAAGATCGCCCAGGCGACGACGAACGCCGTCGCCACGACCGGATAGGGCAGGATGATGTCCATGCGGCGCAGAAGGTCGCCGCTGACCTCCGGTCGATGAAGAAAATAGAGCCCGCCGCCCTCGCCGGAGATGTAGTAGATGAGCGCGTCGTTGCCGTAGGCGCGGATACCGGCGGGCAAGCCGATGACAGTCGTGTTCTCGCTCATGAGATAAGCAACGCCGCGCACGATGAACGAGGTGCCGAGCGTGACGATGAACGCCGGCACCTTCAGTTTTGCGATGATGACGCCATTGACGAGGCCGACCGCAGCTGCGCCGACGACGGCGGCGATTAGTCCGATGAGGACCGAGGGAAAGAGGGGCGCGCCTGCATTGAAGGCGATGCGCAGCGCCAGCGCCGAGAGCACCGAGGCGAGGCTCATGACCCAGCCGACCGAGAGGTCGATGCCGGCGGCGATGATGACGAAGGTCTGACCGAGCCCGAGCAGCAGCACCGGAATGATCGCGACGAGGATGTTCTGCGAGTTTCGCACGGTGAGAAAATTGACTGCGCCGTCTGTCGTCAGCGGCACGGCGACAACGAAGAATAAGACGAGAAGCGCGAGAAACAACCAGGCCCAGATGCGGCTCAGGAAGAGAATGAGCTGTTGCGCCCGCGTACGCACGCCTGGGGAGGCGGCGGCGCGCGCGGGCGAGGATCACCCTCGAGGCGCGTTCGGTCACAGGTCTTTCATCCGCCGGCCCTCATCCGGCGCTTGGCGCCGCCGCCTCCCGTCCCGGGAGAAGGTTTTCGCCTCTTTCGTTGACGGGTGAGGCGAGGGGGGAACGCGCACCATCAACAGGCACGCAGCGCTACTTGCCCGGCACTGAGTAGATAAAGCGGGCGATCGCAGGATCCTTCACATTGTTCTTGTCAATAATTGCGAAGCCAGTCTCGACGCGGCGCGGCAGGCTGGTCACGCCAGCGGCGTCCGCCACCGCGAACATCACCGCCATGTAGCCCATGTCAAACGGCTTCTGCGCCAGCACCATGCTGACGACGCCTTTATCCATCAGTTCGATCGCCTGCTTGGTCGCGTCATAGGCGACGACTTGCACTTGGCCGCCCAGGCCGGCGTTGACCACCGCCGTGCCTGCGCCTTGGGCGCTGAACACGTTGGTGCCGAACACGCCGGCAAGATTGGGGTCGCGCGCCAGCACCGCCGCGGTCTGCTGCGTCGCCTTGTTGGCGTCGTCGAGATTGAAGTCGGGCCCCTCGACCTTGATGCCGGGGAAGTCCTTCGCCATCACCTCTTTGAAGCCCTGCGCACGACCCATCACCGAGCTGGCGTTAGGGTTGGTGGAGTTGATGTAGACGGCTCCTTTACCGCCGATCGCTTTGGCCAAGCCGCGCGCCGCGATGCGGCCGCCTTCGATGTTGTCGGAGCCGATATAGCTGATCGGGAACGTCACGGGTCCCTTGACGTAGTCGCCGTCGCCGAGAAACGTGTCGACGGTGATAACCTTGATGCCGTGATCGACCGCGGCCTGAAGCGGACCGATCATCTGATCCTTATCGACCGGGGCCGTAATGAGATAGTTGAGATCGCCTCGCGCGACCATTGCGTCGAGGAGCGGCGTCTGCGCCTCGACGCCCCAGGTCGGCGGAATCTGCGTGACGACCTCGATGCCGAGGTCCTTCGCCGCTTTCTCCACGCCGAGCTGCATCACTTGGTAGAACGGATCGACGACCCCGGGCAGAAAGCCGATCTTGAGCTTCTCGGCCACGGCGCCATGGGCCGCAAAAGCGGTGGCGAGTCCCGCCGCCAAGGCTAAACCTAGGTGCTTACGCATGTCGTTCTCCTCCCTCGAGTGACCGGTTCCCTCGCGCCGCCTTTGCGTTCGCTGGCGACTTCGTTCAGCTCTCGGCCTTCTCGGCTCTCTTCGCCTTTTTGGCCCGCTCTATGCCTTCCAAGACGAGCGCGCGGGCCTCGTTCGCGTCGCCCCAGCGAACGATCCTAACCCATTTATTGGGTTCCAGATCCTTGTAATGCGCGAAAAAATGCTCGATCTGCTCGATCGTGATCGACGGCAGGTCGGAGTAATCGTTCACGTGCGAGTAGCGCTTGGTAAGCTTCGCCGACGGCACGGCCAGCAGCTTCTCGTCGCCGCCTCCTTCGTCCTCCATGATCAAGACGCCGACGATCTTGCAGCTCATGACCGCGCCGGGAACGATCGCGCGCGTGTTGGCGACGATCACGTCGCAGGGATCGCCGTCGCCTGAAAGCGTATGGGGGATGAAGCCGTAATTTCCCGGATAGCGCATCGAGGTGTAGAGAAACCGGTCGACCTGCAGCGCGCCGCTCTCCTTGTCCATCTCGTATTTGATCGGCTCGCCGCCGATCGGCACCTCAATGACGACGTTGACATCGTGGGGAGGATTCTTGCCGATCGGCACAGCGTTCAAGTTCACGTCGGCCCTCCCAAATCGCGTCCGCCCCGGGTCGACGTCATAGGCGACATCGGCGGCGGGTCATTCCCCTCTTACAGGAGGAACGAACATTCAGCCAAAGCCGAAAGCGATTCGATCGCGTTGCTGACCGCCAAAGGTCTCGCGGGCGCGGCGCAGGACCCGGCCGCCCAGCCGGCGGTAAAACCCGACCGCCCGCTCGTTGTCCGCCAGCGCCCAGACGACGAGGTTCGAGAATCCATGGCCCGCCAGATCCTTGCGCGCCGCCTCGAACATACGCCGCCCGAAGCCGCAGCCCTGGCACTCCGGCGCCAAGTAAAGCTCGAAGATCTCGCCGCCGTAACCAAGCGCCGGCACCCGATTGCGCCCGTAGCTGACATAGCCGACGACGGAATCGCCGAATTCGAGCACCAACAGCGGCGTCCGGCGCGCAATCGCGAGGCGCCACCACGCCGGGCCTCTGCGCGCGATCATCCGCTCGAGCTCCCGGCCGGGGATGACGCCCCGATAGGCCTCGCGCCAAGCCGCGTCATGCACCGTGGCGATTTCACCCTCGTCGCCGAGTCGCGCCGCGCGAATGGATATGACCGTCTCGACCATGGAGGGGGATGTTAAGTCCGCGCGCGGGCCCGCCGCAAGGTCTTGACAGCAGTCGCGGATGACTTTTTTGCTCCTGCGGGCTCGCCCGGTTGAGTCGGCGCGTCGGCGCCGGAATTTGAGCGCAATCGCCGTTCAATGCGCTGCAAACGCCCGACCTGGAGATTCGAAACGATGGCGCCGCGATCGCCTCAGGCCCGCTTGCGACTGGCCGCCGTCGGGATAACGGCTGCGCTCGTCTGGACCGCAGGTGCGCGCGCCGACGTGCTTGCACGCCACCTACCGCGTGTCGTTGATCGGCCTTCCGATCGGCGCGGTCAACCTCTACGCCGACCTCACCCCGACGAGCTACGCGATCGCGGGCGACGCGAAGGTGACCGGCATCGCCAAGCTCTTTGTCGCCAACGCGCACGGCGCCTCGGCCGGCAAGGGCGCGATCGTCCAGGGCCATGTCTCGCCGGCGACTTTCGCCACCATCGCCGCGGACTCGCACATGACGCGCACGATTCGCATGGCGCTTGCCGGCAACACCGTCACCGGAATCGACATTTCGCCGCCATTCCAGGATAAGCCCGACCGCGTTCCGCTTGGACCCGGCGACAAGCGTGGCGTCGTCGATCCAGTCGGCGCGGTCATCCTTCCGGCCCCGGCCTCTGGACCGATCCTGTCGCCCGCCGCATGCAACCGCACGGTTCCGATCTTCGACGGCTATACGCGGTTCGACATCACCCTCTCTTATGTTGGCGAGCGCACGGTGTCAGCGAAAGGCTACGACGGCCCAGTCGTGGTTTGCGCGGCCCGCTACGTCCCGATATCCGGTCATAGTCGCGACCGGCCGGCGACCAAATTCATGGCCGACAACAAGGACCTGGAAGTCTGGCTTGCGCCGATCGCCAGCGACCACGTGCTGTTTCCCTTCCGTGTCTCGGTGCGCACGATGATCGGCACGACGGTCGTCGAGGCGCAGGAATTCCGCATCGACGAGAAGTAGGCGGCGAATCGCCAGTACGCAATCCGAAACGCGGCTGGCGTGACGACGGATAAACGGCGGCGCGCGGCCAGATTAGTTGAGCTCGTCCTCCAGCATCGGCAGCGGCAACACGCCGATGCCGTCCTCCAGCAACGACTTGGCCTCCGCGAGGCTCGCGCGCCCGCGAATTGCACGCTCCCGCTCCTCGCCGAGATGGATGGCTCTCGCCACCTGCGGGAACTTGGCGCCGACGTCGTCGGTGTTGGCCTCGATTTCGCGGCGCATGCGGAGGAAGAATTCGCGCGCCTGGCGGCGCCGATCATCGACGACTATCTCTGGGCCCGCTTCGACCGCCCCGCGCTCGCCGCCGACGACGGCCGGGGCCATGATCGCTTTATCGACACGGGTAGAGCCGCATTCGGGGCAGGCGACAAAGCCTCGCTTGCGTTGCTTGTCATAAGCGGCGCTGTCGGGAAACCAACTGTCGAACGCATGGCCTTGGGCGCAGCCGAGCGCGTATTTGATCATCGTTCAGCCCGCGAGAAGCGCATCGAGTTCGCCGGTGGCCTCGAGCGCATGCAAATCGTCGCAGCCGCCGACGTGCGTGTCGCCAATGAAAATCTGCGGCACCGTCCAGCGACCGTTCGCCTTAGCCGCCATCGCCGCCTGCGCGGCGCGATCGCCGTCAACGCCGATTTCTTCGAAGGGAGCCGCCTTGTCGTGCAACAGCGCCTTGGCCGCGTGGCAAAAGGGACAAGTGGATTTGGTGTAGATGACGACCGGTGGCACGCTTGAGGGACCCTTTACGCGTCAATCCGCGCATTTCCACTACTATATGTGCAGTTATGCGGCGGTAACAACCCTTGCGAAGACGAGCACGTCCACCCGCTTCGCGCCCGCCCTCAAGAGCGCCCTGCTGGCGGCGTTGGCGGTCGCGCCCGAAGTTAAAACATCGTCGACGAGCACAACATTGAGCCCCCGCACCCCCGCGCCCTCGGCGATGCGGAACGCGCCTTGGACGTTTTCGGCCCTTTGCGCCCGGCTCAAGCCTACCTGGCTGCGCGTCGCCTTGATCCGTCGAAGCGCGGCCAGATCGCAAGGCTTTCCGGTTTGGCGGGAGATCCCGGCCGCCAGCGCGGCGGCCTGGTTGAACCGCCGCCGCCAAAGCCGCAAGGCGTGCAGCGGCACGGGCGTCAGGAGATCGGCGTCGGCCAGCACGTCGGCACCGGCGCGAGCCATCCAGTTCGCGATCGGCCGGGCGAGCTCGGCGCGGTCAGAGTATTTAAGCCGATGCACGAGCGTGCGCGCCGGTCCATCCTCGAACCGCGCCACCGCTCGGGCCCGGCCGAACGCCGGCGGATCGGCCATCGCCTGCGGCGAGATAAGGCCTTGGCCAAGGTCGTGCTCGAACGGGGTACCCAGGCGCTCGCAAAAGGGGCGCTCGATGAAGCGCATCGCGCTCCAGCAGCGCGGGCACAGCGCGCCGTGTCTGTCCGTCGCGGCGCGGCAGGCGAGGCACGTCGGCGGATAAAGGGTGTCGAGCGCGGCTTGAGCCAGGCGTAAGGCGAGCGCGGCAGCGCGGCGGGCCCAAGGCGAGCCGTGAGCTTCATCCGCGTCCAGCGCCGGAAGGGCGTTCATAGGCGTACGCTAGCGCGAACCGAAGCTTTGCGCGAGGGGCCATCTGGCGCATAAGGAGCGCCCATGTCGCATCCGGCGCCGCCGCAGATCTTCGATCGAGGTTTGATCAACCGGCGCCTCGGTCGCGCCTGGGCGCATGCCGGCGGGCAGGCTCAAGCGGACTTCCTGCTCGCGAGGGTGGCCGAAGACCTTCGCGATCGGCTGTCACTGGTCAAACGGCGCTTTGCTCTAGCGGCCGACCTCGGCTCGCCCGGCCCGCATGGCGCGGCTGCGCTCGCAGCCGCCGGACAGGTTGATTGCGTCGTCCGGGTCGCCCCTACCGAGGCGAGCCGGGGAGTTGGCGATTTTCTGCCGGCCGTTGGCGACCTCGAGCGGCTCCCGGTCGCGGATGGCCGCCTTGATCTCGCCGTTTCGCTGCTCGCGCTGCAGACGGTGAACGATCTGCCGGGCGCCCTGGTGCAGATGCGGCGCGCGTTGAAAGACGATGGCCTCCTGATCGTGGCGATGATCGGGGGCGAGACGCTGACCGAGCTCAGGCAAAGCCTGACGATCGCCGAGAGCGAGATCCTCGGGGGCGCGTCGCCGCGCGTTGCGCCCTTCGTCGACGTGCGCGCCCTTGGCGGCCTGGCGCAGCGCGCTGGCCTGGCGCTGCCGGTCGTCGATCTCGATCGTGCGGTCGTCCGCTACCCGGACATGTTCGCGCTTTTAGCCGACCTCCGCGCCATGGGGGCTGCGAACGCGCTGCATGCACGCAGCCGCAAACCGCTGCGTCGCGAAGTTCTTGTGCGCGCCGCCGCCGTCTATGCCGAGCGCTTCGCCGATTCGGACGGGCGCTTGCGCGCGACCTTCGACCTCGTGTGGCTTGCAGCCTGGGCGCCGCATGAAAGCCAGCCGAAGCCGCTCGAGCCGGGGTCGGCGAGGATCTCCCTGGCGGACGCACTTAAGGGCAAGCGTTAGACGATCTCCACCAGCACCCATTCGCAGGTCTTCGCGGCTGCTTTGCACGTTGGCTTCGACTCCATCTTTTCAAAGATTTGGGTGTATTTTTTTGTCCGCGGCGCAGCTTTGGCTCCTGACTTGGCGCCCCGGCGCCAAGAGGTCCGGCCGCCGTGATATTCACCCGTGACAGTGCTCTGGACCATCCTCTGCGTTCCGCAGCGCTCGTCGGGGACCCTGCATATTTGTTTGCTATTTTTTTGAATCCAGGACGGTCCGGCGGGTCAGCGAGAAATCAGGGCGGTAGAATCCGTATCAGAACCTGCGGTGAGGCGTCACCGTGCAATTCGAGCGAGCGTCGCTCGAGGCCGCGCCGGTCAAATGCGGTTTCGCTGGCCGCAGCGACGCGCCGGTGAGAGCCACGCCGCCCAACACGAGGGCCAGCCCTGCCCAGGCGGAGGATGTGACGGGGTCAGCGAGCGCGATCGCCCCGCCGATGACGCCGATCACGGGCGCGATGTAGTTGTTTAGGCTAGCAAAAGTCGGTCCCTCGTCGTGGACGAGCCGGAAAAATAGACGTAATAGGCGAGCGCAGTGTTGAAGACGCCGAGCGCGCCCATGGCGAGCATCGGGGCGAGAGGCGTGTGGAAGACCGCGGCAAACGGCGGAGGTTTCCCGAACGCGAGCGCGATCAGCGTGAGCGCGAGCGTCGAAAATCGTCATCGAGGCGGTCACCGCTCTGACGGCGCCGATCTCCCGCGTTGTCGCGCCGGAGATGATCGCCCCTGTTCCGTGAGCGACCCCCGCGGCCAAGGGCGAAGGCCCGCCCCAGGACGGAGTGGCCGGCGGTTTCCGCTCCCGGCGACCAGAAGGCGAAGCCGACCCCGGCGAAGCCGACCGCGAGGCCGAGGGCGGCAAGCCAGGTCCAGCGGTCGCGCGATCCGAGAAAGCGGCCGAATAGAAAGACGAAGATGGGCTGGGCGCCCATCATCAGAGCCATGTAGGCGCTCGTTGTCAGCGTCGCCGCTTGGCCCAGCAGCAAGAAGGGAATGACCTGCCCGATCAGCGCGAGCGCAAAGAGTTTACCCCATAGTCCAGGTCGTGATCCCGGCCAGACCTTCCCCGAAAGGACGCTGGTCAGCAGCATCGCCACGGCCGCGACGCTCACGCGCGCGAGCGCGAAATCGAACGGATCGAAGGCGCGTGAGGCGATCTTGATTAGCAGAAAGGACGAGCCCCAGAGAAACGACAGAAAAGCCAGCCCCGCATATGCTGCCATGAAGCTCTCAGATTTTGGAAGGCGCGAACTAGACGGTTCGACCCGAGGAGGTCAACGAAAATTCCGCCCCGCGGGCATTGCCTCGACGACATCCGTTGTCTCGATCGGCGGACTTGGCGGCTTGGCGCGCGGATCGTCAAGACGTGGCGGCCCGGCGAAGCAATTGCCCTGCCGCTTCCGAGTCTCCGTCGGCTCGGTGCGGTGCGCCTCGTCGGCGCGCGCAAGAGCGCCGATCGTGGGGCCCGCCTCCGACAGAAGCCCGAGCATCGACGTCAGGTCGTTCATGCGTTCGGCGACGATATGGATGACCCCTTGCTCGCTCTGCTGCTTGCCGGTCACCGCGACAAAACGGGCGCCGAGCACGATTGCGCGCAGGCGTTCGAAGACTTTAGGCCAGACAATGATATTGGCGACGCCCGTCTCGTCCTCGAGCGTCATGAAGATGACGCCCCCGGCGGTGCCCGGCCGCTGGCGCACCAGCACAAGGCCCGCGACTGTGACGCGCTCGCCGTTCTTGACCGAGCGCAGCGCTTCAGAGCGCAGGATGCCGCGGGCGGAAAGGCGGGCGCGCATGAACGAGGCCGGATGAGCCTTGAGCGACAAGGACAGGCGCCGATAATCCTCCACCACATGCGCGCCGAGCGGCATCGGCGGCAGGCGCGCGTCGGGCTCCGTGTCGCGCCCCGGCCGGCTCATGAACAGCGGCAGATCGTCCTGGTCGCCGACCCGATCGAGGCCGCGCACCGCCCATAAAGCCTGCCGCCGATCGAGGCCGAGCGAGCGGAAGGCGTCGGCGTCGGCAAGCCGCTCCAGTACGGGCAAACCCAAATCGCTGCGCAGCCATAAGTCGCGCACCGAATCGTAAGCCTCGCCGCGCCGCTCCACGAGCCGGCGCATGTCCTTCTCCTTGACGCCGACGATTTGTCTCAAGCCCAGACGCACCGCATGCGTCGTGCGAATGTGAGGCGCCATCTCGGCGTGGCGAGGGTGGATGCCCTCGCCCCTCACCCCGCCCCTCTCCCCGTGCACGGGGAGAGGAAGAAGTGGCTCAAGCGTGCAATCCCAATCGGACAGGTTCACGTCGACCTCGCGTACTTCGACCCCGTGCTCGCGCGCGTCGCGCACGAGCTGGGCGGGCGCGTAGAAGCCGAGCGGCTGGGCGTTCAGCATCGCGGCTGCGAAGACATCCGGGTAGCGGCATTTCATCCATGAGGAATTGTAGACGAGGAGCGCGAAGCTCGCCGCATGGCTCTCGGGAAAGCCGTATTCGCCGAAGCCCTCGATCTGATGGAAGCAGCGTTCGGCGAACTCACGCGGATAACCGTTGGCCACCATGCCTTCGATCATCTTCGCTTGAAGCGTCTGGATGGTTCCGGATCGGCGAAACGTCGCCATCGCGCGGCGCAATTGGTCGGCTTCCGAAGGCGTGAAGCCGGCGGCGACGATGGCGATCTTCATCGCCTGCTCCTGGAACAGCGGCACGCCGAGCGTCTTCTTTAACACCGCCTCAAGCTCCTTTGAGGGGTAGGAGACCTCCTCGAGGTTTTGCCGGCGGCGCAAATAGGGATGCACCATGTCGCCTTGGATCGGGCCGGGGCGCACGATCGCAACTTCGATCACGAGGTCGTAATAACTGGCCGGCCTGAGCCGCGGCAGCATCGACATCTGCGCGCGGCTTTCGATCTGGAACACGCCGATCGTATCGGCGCGCTGGATCATCGCATAGATGCACGCTTCCTCGGGCGTAATGGCCGCGAGCGTCAGGCGTTCGCCGTAATGTTTGTCGAGAAGCGTAAAACCCTTGCTCAGCGCCGTCAGCATGCCGAGCGCCAGCACGTCGACCTTGAGTAGACCGAGCGCGTCGAGATCGTCCTTGTCCCATTCGACCATCGTGCGCTCTTTCATCGCCGTGTTCATCACCGGCGCAACCTCGTCGAGCCGGTCGCGGGTGATGACGAAGCCGCCGCTGTGCTGGGTCAAATGGCGCGGAAAGCCGATCAGCTCCTTCGCCATCGAGAGCGCAAGTTTGAGCGTCGGATCGGCGGGATCAAGCCCGGCCGAGCGCACACGGGTCTCGCCGATCGGCTCTGTCTCCTGGCCCCAGGCGGTTCCGTTGAGAGCGGCGATGACATCGTCCGAGAGGCCGAAGACCTTGGCCGTCTCGCGGATCGCCGAACGCGTGCGATAGGTGATCACGGCCGCCGCGAGACCGGCGCGCTCGCGACCGTAACGCTGGTAGATGTACTGAATCACCTCCTCGCGCTGCTCGTGCTCAAAGTCGACATCGATGTCCGGCGGCTCATTGCGCTCGGGCGAGATGAAGCGTTCGAACAGGAGGTCGACGCGGACCGGGTCGACCTCGGTGATCCCGAGGCAATAGCAGACGGCGGAATTGGCCGCCGAGCCGCGACCCTGACAGAGGATGTCCTTGGAGCGCGCATAGCGCACGATGTCGTGCACCGTGAGGAAGTAAGGCGCGTAATCAAGCGAGGCGATCAGCTTGAGTTCGTGTGTCAGCGCTTCCCGCGTGCGCTCGGGAACGCCGTTGGGATAGCGCGTTTCTGCCCCCTCCCAGGCGAAGGCTTCGAGCGCCGCCTGGGGCGTTGTATGGCCCTCACGCAATTCTTCCGGATAGCAATGCTTGAGCTCGTCAAGGTTGAAGGCGAGGCCGTCGAGGAAGCGGATGGTCTCGGCGAGGGCCTCAGGCGCCGAGACGAACAGCCGCGCCATTTCGTGCGGAGCTTTAAGATGGCGCTCGGCGTTGGCTTGCGTGAGGCGCCCTGCGTCCTCGAGCGTGGTTTTCTCCCGGATGCAGGTGAGGACATCGGCGAGCGGCCGCCGCTCGGGCGTGTGCATCAGCGCGTCGTTGGTCGCGATCAGCGGCGCGCCGATGGCGCGCGCGAGGCCCATGCGCCGCGCCAGCCCGCCGCGCACGTCCGCGCCATAGGTGAGGCTCGCGCCAATCCAGAGGCGCTTGCCAAAGGCCTCGCGCAGACGGAGGAGAGGCGCGTTCTCCCGCCCCCCTTGTGGGGGCGGGCTGGGGTGGGGGCGCGCGCCGCCCTTGGCAGTCTCGGTTTGACTGCGCTTCTCTTGAGAGGTCCGTGCGACCCTCCTCCCTACCCCTCCCCCACCATAGCCCGTCGAAAGCCGGGCGTTCTCTCGAACGCCCTTTGGAGGGAGGGGATGGGCAGGGGGCAGCGCCACGACCTGCAACCCCTCGTTCCGCTCCAGAAGGTCATCGAGCTTAAGCCAGCATTCGCCCTTCGGCGCGCGCTTGTTTCCCTCGGTCAGGATCCTGCAGAGCCGGCCGTAAGCCGCGCGATCCTTCGGATAGACGAGCGCGTCCGGCGCGCCGTCGATGAATGCGAGCCGCGTGCCGGGAACGACCCGCGCGCCCGCCATCGCCTCTGCGTTCTCGCGCGCAAACGTATGCGCGCGCACGACGCCGGCGAGCGAGTTGCGGTCGGCGATCCCGATACCGGCGAGTCCGAGTTCGGCGGCGCGCTTAACCATCTCCTCGGGATGCGAGGCTCCGCGCAGAAAGGAGAAATTCGTCATCGCCGCCAGTTCGGCGAACCGCGGCTCAAGCCGGATCACGGCGGCGGCGCTCCTATGCGTGCGAAAAGTAGAGCGAGAACAAAGATAGAACGACTATAGGCGAAAACACAAGCGCCAAGGTTTTGCCGGACATTTCAGCCTTGAGCGCTCGCGTGCAGGGTCCCGTCGCGCGCAACTCGCGACAAGAAGACCTACGTCCTGTCGCTTCCGCTCCCCTCAGCGAGGCGCGCCATCGCGTCGAAGAACAGGCGGCGGAAGCGGTCGACTTCGACGGCGACGGCGACCTCGGTGTTGGCGAGCCGGCCCCATTGGCCCCGCCAGTCGACGATCGTGGCGCCGGTCGTGAGCCGCCCAGAGGTCTCGACATCGACGGCCGCGCGGCGCGTCTCGACCAGCGTCGGATCGAGCGCCGCCGCCACCGCAAGCGGGTCGTGCATGGTGAAGATGCGCTTGCCCAGAATTTTTTCCATGCGCTCGAAATAGAAGCGCGACGCATCCTCCAGGAAGCGGATGAGCTTGGGCCCATGCGGCTTGCCGGCGATGCGCGATGCGATCGCCTTAACGTCGCTCTCGTCGATGATCGTCTCGCGCGTGACGTCGAGGCCGACGGCGATCACCGGCGCCGCGCCGACGCCGCCGAAGGCGCGAAAGACGACGCGCGCCGCCTCCGGATCGTGCCAGATGTTGAATTCGGCCGCGGGCGTGACATTGCCCGGCTCCGAATAGGCGCCGCCCATGATGGCGAACCGCTTGACGAAGCGTGGCAATTCGGGCTCGCGCATTACGGCCAGCGCGATATTCGTCAACGGTCCCGTCGCGCACAGGATGAGGCGCCCGGAGTGCGAGCGCGCCGCCCCGATGATCGAATCCGCCGCATGTAGCGCGTCCGACAGCTCTTCGGGCTCAGGCAAGACCGCATGGCCAAGGCCGGTCTGGCCGTGAACCTCGCTCGCGTCCCTCACCGCGTTGGAGATCGCCGTCGCCGCGCCCGGCCAGACTGGGATATCCGCCCGTCCTGCAAGCGCCAGAACCGCGCGTGTGTTGCGTGTCGCCGCTGCGAGGGAAACGTTGCCGACTACAGTGGAGACGCCGAGGATTTGCGCCCGGTCATGCGCGCAGGCGTAGAGCAGCGCCAGCGCGTCGTCGATGCCGGTGTCAACGTCAAGGACGAGGGGCTCGGTGAGCTCGGACATGAAGGCAATCTCCCGGCGGTGTGGGAAACACGCGTGTTCTTGTTCAGAGGCAGCCAACAATACTGGTGGGGCGATCTATCGCTCGTCAAACGAAGCCCAAGATCTCCTTGAACGAGGGGTAGGGACAGTCAGCCGGCTCTCGGTGCAAGGTCGAGCTTCAGAACGGATAGGCGCTTTGCGCTAACGTTCTGTTCGATGATCTCCCAGCCGATCCTCGAGTAAAATTCCTCCAGTTCCCGGCGGCAACAGATATAGACCACCTGATAGCCTAGTGAGCCCGCAATCTTTGCCGCCTCCGCGATCAGCCCGCGGCCGACGCCACGTCTCCGTTCCGCGGCCTCCACCCACACAGCTGCGACCCACGGGCTGTATTGCGGTCGTTCCTCCATGTCGGAATGAATGAGAAAGGCGGAGCCGAGATAGCCGTGGTCGTTGTGAGCCACGACGGCCATCGGCAGCGGATGGTCGCGCGCCATTTCGACCACGTGGCGCTCGACGTCCGAAACCGGGCGCCCCGCCTTTCTCCACCAGGCGTTCCAGACTTTGTCCGCGATGATTGCGCCATAACGCTGCTGTTCGCGAAAGTCGGAAATCTGGAACGTCCGCAATTCAGGGCCTCCGCCAGTTGTTCCGTATGCTTGCACAACATCAGCCGAAAGCGCGGCGCAGGACCAACGGTCAATCCGCAAAACCACGGCGCTCCTTGCCGACCCAACGCAACAAGAGAAGGACGGCGACGACGGCCAGACCGGCGGCAAGCCCGATCCAAACCCCGACCGGACCAAGCGGCGTCGCAAATCCCAAGGCCAGGGCGACGGGCGCGCCAATCGCCCAGTAGCCGAGAAGCGCGATGATGAGGGGCGCGCGCGAATCGTGCAGCCCGCGCAGCATGTTGGCGAGCGCCACCTGGCTTGCGTCGACGATCTGGAAGAAGGCGCCGACGCGAAGGAGCGCGACCGCCAGCTCAACCGTCGCCGCATTGGCCGGCGCATCGACATCGATGAAAGGCGCGATCAAGAGGCGAGGCGCGCCGATCATCGCCGCCGCCGAAAAGACTGCGAACAACGCCGTCAGGCCGAACGCCGACCACCCCGAGCGCGAGATCGCACGGGCGTCGCCCGCGCCGTAGGCGAGGCCGACCCGAACCGTCGCAGCCTGGCCGAGGCCGAGCGGGACCATGAAGGCGAGCGAGGCGATTTGCAGCGCGATCGTGTGCGCCTCGATCGCTGCTGTGCTGAAAAGGCCCATGGCCAGCGTCGCGGAGGCGAACACACCGACTTCGGCCACGATCATTGCGCCGATCGGCAGGCCAAGCCGCCAGAGCGCAGCGAGCTCCGTTCCGGCGAGGCGCCAGGGCAGCGCGAAGAGCCGCAGCGACCGCATGCGCGGATCGATCAGCGACGTGGCGAGCAGAATGGCGCACATGAGCGTCTGCGACAGGGTCGTGGCGAAGCCGGAGCCGATGATCCCGAGCGCCGGCATGCCGAGCTGACCGAAGATCAGCGCATAGTTGGCGAGGGCGTTGAACGCCACGGCCAGAAGCCCCGCGATCAGCGCAGGGCGCGGACGCTCGAGCGCCGAAAACGCGGCCCGCGCCGCAGTGTACACGAGGCTCGGCGCCAGGCTCCATTGGAATCCGCTGAGATAAACCGCGGCGTCCCGAGCGACGTCCGCGGGCTCGCCGATCGCGAGCAGGAATGGGCCCGCGCCGACGAGAGCAATCCACACGATGACCGAGAAGAAGACCGCAAAGATAAGCGCTTGATGCGTCGCGCGCCGTAGCGCGTCCTTGCCCTGGCCCGCCCCGATCTTGGCGGCGGCGATCGGCGACAGCGCTCCGACGACGCCGAGGCCGAAGAGGAACAGCGGCTGATAAAGAAAGAATCCGAGCGATCCCGCAGCGAGGGCGTGTGGGGAAAGCCGCCCGAGCATGATGAAGTCCGTCGCCGTCATCGCGTTGATCGCGAGATTGGCGAGGATGATCGGCCAGCCGAGCGCAAGCGTCGCGCCAAGCTCGCGCCTGAGCGAGCGATCGGCCGGCGTCGCTCTCACGGATTGCGGCGCGGCGGACATTTTGTCGACCTGACGAGACGGAAAGCCGCGGGTGATAACGGACACGGCGACGCGGCGCAAATATTAGGCAGATATTGACATAGTCTAGTATCTTAGTAGTCTAAATCTGTTCAGATAGGCATCGGGAGACTGGGATGGCGCTCAAGGAGATTATCGTGGAAACGCAGGCCAACCTGCGCGCGGATGCGGCCAATGCGAAGGCGGTCTTTTCAGTCGATTCGCGCCAGGTGGAGAACCTCCGTAGCGAAGCCAAGATTCGCCAGTTCTCGCTGACGGTCGATGAGCCGCCAACTCTTGGCGGCTCGGACGCTGGCCCGAACCCCGTGGAGCTGGTCCTCGCGGCGTTGGCGACATGCCAGGAGATCACGTACCGCGCTTACGCGACAGCGCTCGGAATCCCGCTTGATAGCGTCTCGGTCAAGCTCGACGGCGTTCTCGACCTACGCGGATTTTTCGCCGTCGACGAACGGGTGCGTTCGGGTTTCACGGGGGTAGAGGGGACCGTGACGTTGAAGAGTTCGGCCAGCCAAGAGGAATTGGCGAAGCTCAAAGAGGTGGTCGACGCGCATTGCCCGGTCTTGGACATCCTTCGCGCACCCGTTCCCGTGGAGCTCAAACTCGCCGCCGCGCAAGTCGCCATCGCCGCCTAAATTTTCCTTCCATTCGGCGCGCGGGCGAAGTCGGGGTCAGGCCCTCAAGTTCACCGAACTGTCTGCGCGATCCAAGTGAGAACGTCAGCGAGGCGCTCGCCCAACGCGAGATGGACGGCGCCCTCGACGCGCCAAAAGTCCTTGGGCGAATTGGCGAGCGCGAATAGCTTCTCGCCAAAGCGGATGGGCACGACAGCGTCCTTGGTCCCGTGCACGATCAGGGTCGGCGCGTTGACCGAGCCGATCAGCAAATCGTTGCGGAACGGATCGCGGAGCAACGCGCGAACCGGGACGAACCAGTATGCGGCCGCCGCTACGTCGGCGATCGACGAATAGGGCGAGTCGAGCACAAGCGCGCCGACCTTGTGCCGCGCGGCGAGAGCAACCGCAACCCCGGATCCAAGCGACTCCCCGAGGGGGACGATGCGCTCCGGCGCAACGCCGCTCGCGATCGCCGCTGCATAAGCCGCTTCGCCGTCGAGCTTGAGCCCGCGCTCGCTTGGAGAGCCGGTTGAACTGGCGTAGCCGCGATATTCGATCGCCAACAACCCGATGCCTGCCTTAGCCATGGCGCGAAAGCGTTCGACGCGCAGGTCGAGGCCGCCGGCGTTGCCGTGAAAGTAGAGGATCAAGGGCCGTCCGGGCGCGGGCGGGATGCTCCACGCGAGCAGACTTTCCCCATCCTCGGTCTTCAGGCGAAGAGTCTGTGCGTTAAGCCCGAGCGTCGCCGGGTCGACCTCAGCGGCGTCGCACCGAAAGAGGATTCTCCGTTGGCCGAAATAGAGGCCAACGAACACGACGGCGTAGAGCGCGGCGCAGATCGCAATGGCGACGACCACGGGCAAGACCCTCGCGCTACGCTCAGTGCTGGAGCGCTTTCACGATCGCGTCGGTCATCTTCTTCGCGTCGCCGAACAGCATCAGCGTGTTGTCGCGAAAGAACAGTTCGTTCTCGACGCCGGCGTAGCCCGAGCCCATGCCGCGTTTGACGAACAAGACCGTCTTCGCCTTGTTGACGTCGAGAATTGGCATGCCGTAAATGGGCGACTTCGGATCGGTTTTGGCGGCGGGATTGGTGACGTCGTTGGCGCCGATGACATAGGCCACATCGGCCTGCGGAAACTCGCTGTTGATGTCCTCGAGCTCGAACACCTCGTCGTAGGGAACGTTCGCTTCGGCGAGCAGCACATTCATGTGGCCTGGCATGCGGCCGGCGACAGGATGGATCGCGTATTTGACCTCGACGCCGCTCTTCTTGAGCATGTCCGCCATCTCGCGTAGCGAGTGCTGCGCCTGCGCGACCGCCATGCCGTAGCCGGGAACAATGATCACCTTGGAGGCGTTCTTCATCATGAAGGCCGCGTCCTCGGCTGAGCCCTGCTTGACGGGGCGGGTCTCCTTGGCGCCCGCTGGACCAGCCACCTCGCCGCCCCAGCCTCCGAGGATGACTGATATGAAGGAGCGGTTCATGCCCTTGCACATGATGTAGGACAGGATCGCGCCCGAGGAGCCGACCAGCGCGCCGGTGATGATGAGCGCCAGATTGCCGAGCGTGAAGCCGATGCCTGCGGCCGCCCAGCCGGAGTAGGAATTGAGCATCGAGATGACCACTGGCATGTCCGCGCCGCCGATCGGAACGATGAGCAGGATTCCGAGCGCGAGTGAAACCAGGGCGATGAGCCAGAAGAAGACCGCCGATTGCGTTGCGTAGAAGAGCGCGATCAGGACGATGAGCGCGACGCCGAGCCCGCCATTGATGACGTGGCGCTGCGGTAAAAGTATCGGCGCGCCGGACATGCGGCCGTCGAGCTTCAGGAAGGCAATGATCGAACCGGTGAATGTGACCGCGCCGATCGCAAGCCCCAGCGACATCTCGATGATGCTGCCCGGGTGAATGGCGCCGCCCTCCTCGATGCCGAAGGCCTCCGGCGCATAGAACGCTCCGGCCGCGACCAGCACCGCGGCGAGGCCGACCAGCGAATGGAACATCGCCACGAGCTGCGGCATCGCGGTCATGGCGATGGTGCGGGCGCGCCATGCGCCGACGCCCCCGCCAATGGCGACGCCAAGGATGATGAGTAGCCAGGAGAGAGCGCTCGACGGCGGACGAACCGCAAGCGTCGTCAGGACCGCGACGCCCATGCCGATCATGCCGAAGCGGTTGCCCTGACGCGAGGTCGCCGGCGAGGAGAGGCCCCGCAGCGCGAGGATGAACAGAATGCCGGAAACGAGATAGAGGAGGGCGGCGAGGTTGGCGTTCACCGGCGTCAGCCCTTTTTCTTGTACATCGCCAGCATGCGCTCGGTGACCAGAAAGCCACCGAAAATGTTTATCGACGAGAGGATGAGCGCGACAAAGCCGACAAAGCGGGCAAATCCCGATCCGCTGTCGATCGCCGCGACCCCGACCGACAAGAGGGCGCCGACAATGATAACTGAGGAAATGGCGTTGGTTTCGGACATGAGCGGCGTATGCAGCGCCGGCGTCACCGACCAGACCACGTAATAGCCGACAAAGACCGCCAGGGCGAAAATCGCCAACCTGAACACGAACGGATCGATCGCGCCGCCGCTAGCCGCGTGGCCAGCCGCCGCAAGCTGGTCGCTATGGGCTTGCGCCGCTTGGGCGGCCTGCCTCGCTGCCTCGGCGGCGGCCCGGAGTTTTTCAATCGCGGCGTCAAGGTTGTCCATCGGGCTCTCCGGCGCTCAAGAGCGCGCAGGCGTCTCTTGCGGCATGAAGTTTGGGTGAACAATCGCGCCATCACGGGTCAGGCATGTCGCCTTCACCAGCTCGTCGTCCCAGTTGACCGCGAGCGACTTGTTCGCCTTGTCGATCAGCGTCTCTGCGAAGGCGTACAAGTTGCGCGCATAAAGCGCCGAGGCGGAGGAGGGGATCCGCGTCACGCTGGAATAGCCGACGATCTTGACGCCGTTGTCGCTGAGCGCCAGTTCGCCGGGCCTCGAGAGCTCGCAATTTCCTCCGCGCTCGACGGCGAGATCGACGATAACCGAGCCAGCGCGCATCGACTTGACCATGTCGGCGCTGACGAGACGCGGCGCTGGACGGCCAGGGATCAGCGCGGTGGTGACGACGATGTCCTGTTTGGCGATATGGGAGGCGATCAGGTCGGCCTGCTTCGCCTTGTAGGCATCCGACATTTCCTTCGCGTAGCCTCCCGCGGTTTCGGCCTGCTTGAACTCCTCGTCCTCGACGGCGATGAATTTCGCTCCGAGCGATTCGACCTGCTCCTTGGTCGCCGGACGCACGTCGGTCGCCGTGACCACTGCGCCGAGGCGCCGGCCGGTCGCGATCGCCTGCAGGCCGGCGACGCCAACGCCCATGACGAACAGCCTCGCGGCCGTGACCGTGCCGGCGGGGGTCATCATCATCGGCAAGGCCCGACCGTACTCGGCCGCGGCGTCGATCACCGCGCGATAGCCAGCCAGATTGGCTTGGCTCGACAGCACGTCCATGACCTGGGCGCGGGTTATGCGCGGCAGAAGCTCCATGGCGAAGGCGGAGACGCCCGCCTTGGCCATGCTTTCGACAGCGTCACGATGGCCGTAGGGATCCATCGTCGCGATGACGACCGCGCAAGGCTTGAGGCGAGAGATCTCGCCCGGGTTCGGGCGACGAACCTTCAACACAACATCGGCGCCCAACGCTTCGTCGGAAGAGACCACCGCTGCACCCACTGCATGATAGTCATCGTCGGGAAACCCGGCTTGGGCGCCCGCGCCATGTTCGACTGTGACTTCCGCCCCTAGTCCAACGAACTTCTTAACCGTCTCCGGGGTCGCTGCGACGCGCGTCTCCCCCGGGTCCATTTCCGCTGGCACTCCGATCAGCATGAGACTGTCCCCCGCGAGCGCCAAGCTTTCATTTGACGGCCGAACAGCCTCTTCGCCCACCGCTTGCCGAACGAAGCCGCGAGCCGCTTCCGCGCCGCGAAAGCCTTAGAGCATTGGCTCTCACACCGCAACGCGAGTAACGTCGAACATGAGAGGAGGGGAAAGCAAATGGCGACCGGGAAGGAGGTTCTACGCGCATTCCGTGAAACGGCGAATGGGAACGGGCGCCCATTCCTCGACATGCTGGCTGATGACGTCGAATGGTCGATCACGGGTCGACGGAATGGTCGGGAGCCTACCGGGGAAAAGCAGCGTCATGGCTGATCTGCTGCGTCATTTGGCGGAGCAGTTTGAGAGCTCGAACACCGTGGAGCCCACACGCTTCATCGCGGAAGGGAACTTGGTCGCGGTGGAGGGCCGAAATCTCAGCGTAACGAGGCGCGGCCGAGCTTATCCAAACAGCTATTGCTGGATTTTCGAGATGTGGGATGGGAAAGCGGTTCGCATCATCGAATATTGCGACACGGCCCTCGTCGACGGTGTCCTAATTCGCTCCCCGAAGTGAGTCGTCGCTCTCAGGCCCGCGCCACGGCCTCCGCCAAGCGATCGTTGGTTTTGTCACGCACTTCCAGCGTCTCGAATTTGAGGAGTTCGGCCTCGGCTTCCTCCTGCCCGGCCTTTGCCTCCTCGATCTGTCCCAGAAGCTCTGCGATCGAGCTCTTGAGATTGTCGCGTCTGACCGACGTCGCCCGGGCGTAGGTCGGATAGGCGAAATGGGTGGGGTCGGCGATCCCGGCGCGCTTCTCCTCGTTGGCGATCTCGCGATCGAGGTCGCCGATCATGCGGGTAAACTCGGCCAACATCATCTCGATCTGCCGAACGCGGCGGCGCTTCTCCTCAAGTTGGAAGCGTTTCAGACGCATAAGCGTGTCCCGCGACTTCATTCCGGCGCACTCCTTAACAGTCCCCAACGCGAGAGGACGTCAGATCCCCTGCTCACAACTACCAAACGGCTGGACGATGCATGAGGAAGGTTTCTCCTTTCTTACGTCAGGCGGAGGGCAGAGTCCGACGGCTCGACTGCCGAGGCCGATTTTGGGTCGGGACAAGCCGCAAAAGTCGGCATGCGGGTTTTGGGCGTTAGCAGTTCTTTTACGCGGGTCATTAACAATCGGGTCGAAGCGCGGAGCGAAAGGACCGGACGCTCCTCTCCTGAGATTCCACGACGCGACATAGCTTTTTAACCGCGTGCCGAACCCCGAGTCTGATGAATCTGTTAGATCCGATTGTTGATGTGATACATTAATTTTTATGCTTGGGAAATACTGTTTCTTATCAAATTGTTACTAATGTCATTCGGCATACGGTCAGGGGACTTGCGCAAATGAATCAGGGTTTGTTAACCAATGTCGGTCAGTGTTCAATTCGAATCGGCTCGAGCTCTCGCCAGCGAGGATTGGGCACGAAAGCGACGTACATAACCGCGGTCACGAAGCGACGGGCGAGGCGGGGAGCCTAACATGCGGGTACTTTTGATCGAAGACGACACGGCGACCGCACAGAGCATTGAATTGATGTTGAAGTCGGAGAACTTCAACGTCTATGTCACCGATCTCGGCGAGGAGGGCATCGACCTCGGCAAGCTTTATGATTACGACATCATTTTGCTCGATCTCAACCTGCCCGACATGTCCGGCTACGAGGTGCTGCGCTCGCTCCGGGTCACCAAGATAAAGACGCCTATTCTGATCCTGTCCGGGATGGCCGGCATCGAGGATAAGGTCAAAGGACTTGGCCACGGGGCCGACGACTACCTCACCAAGCCGTTCCACAAGGACGAACTCGTCGCCAGGATCCACGCCATCGTCCGTCGTTCAAAGGGACATGCGCAATCGGTCATCATCACCGGCGACCTCACGGTCAACCTCGATCAGAAGACGGTCGAAGTCGACGGAGCGCGCGTGCATCTGACCGGCAAAGAGTATCAGATGCTGGAACTGCTCTCGCTGCGGAAGGGCACAACGCTGACCAAGGAGATGTTTCTCAACCATCTCTATGGCGGCATGGATGAGCCGGAACTCAAGATTATCGACGTTTTCATCTGCAAATTGCGCAAAAAACTGGCCACGGCGTCGAGCGGGCGCAACTACATCGAGACAGTCTGGGGCCGCGGCTACGTGCTGCGCGAGCCGTCGCCCAACGACGACCGCATTCCGGCGTAAGGCGTAAGGTCGCTTCGCGATTTGATGGAAGCGAAGACCGCCGTGGTTATCCAGGGCCGGCTCTGCGGCTCTTCATTTGTGGGTCGCTTCCCCGGGCTCAAACCCAGGCTCAAACCCCGGGGGTCGCGATGACGTCACCGAGTAAAGCGCCCTAGTCTGCAGCTACCTCGGCAAGACCGTCGAGCCCATCAGAGCCTCGTCGATCGCCGCCGCGCATTGGCGCCCCTCCCGGATCGCCCAGACAACCAGCGATTGGCCACGTCGCATGTCGCCGCAGGCGAAGACCTTGGCTTGCGATGAGGCATACCGGTTGGTGTCGGCTTCGACATTGCCGCGCTTGTCCAGCGCGACGCTCAGCTCCGTCAGCATGCCGTCCTTGACCGGCGAGACGAAGCCCATCGCTAGCAGCACGAGATCCGCTCTGAGCGTGAAGTCGGTTCCCTCGACCGGCTTGAACTTCTCGTCGACGCGGGTGCATTTGAGGCCGGTGACGACGCCGTTCTCGCCTTCAAAGGCGAGCGTGGTCACCGCGAAATCGCGCTCTGCGCCTTCCTCATGGCTTGACGAAGTGCGCAGCTTGAGGGGCCAATTCGGCCAGGTAAGGAGCTTGTCCTCGGCCTTCGGTGGCATCGGCATGATCTCGAGCTGGGTGACCTTGAGCGCCCCCTGGCGGATTGACGTGCCGATGCAGTCCGATCCGGTGTCGCCGCCGCCGATCACCACGACATGCTTGCCGCCCGCCAGAATCGGCTCATTCGTGCCGATCGGCTCGCCGGAAACGCGCCGGTTCTGCTGAGGCAGGAAGTCCATCGCAAAGTGAACGCCCGCAAGATCGCGGCCGGGCGCGGGCAGATCGCGCGGCGCCTCAGCTCCACCGGCGAGCGCGATGGCGTCGTGGGTGTCGAGGATCTCACGCGCGCTGATCGTATTGCCGACATGAGCGTTATAGTGAAAGACGACGCCTTCGGCCTCCATCTGTTCGATGCGGCGGTCGACGTGGCGCTTCTCCAGCTTGAAGTCCGGGATGCCATAGCGCAGCAGGCCGCCCGCCTTGGCGTTCTTCTCATAGAGGTTAACGTGATGACCGGCGCGCGCGAGCTGCTGGGCGCAAGCGAGACCCGCCGGACCCGACCCGATGACGGCGACCGTCTTGCCTGTCTTGCGATCGGCTGGCTCCGGCGTCACCCACCCTTCCTCGAAGGCGCGGTCGATGATCGCGCACTCGATGGTCTTGATGGTCACCGGCGTGTCCTGGATGTTGAGCGTGCAGGACGCTTCGCAAGGCGCGGGGCAGATGCGGCCGGTGAATTCCGGAAAGTTGTTCGTCGACAGCAGGTTGTGCGCCGCTTCCTGCCAATCGCCACGATAGGCGAGGTCATTCCAGTCGGGGATCTGGTTGTTGACCGGACAACCAATGTGACAATAGGGGATGCCGCAGTTCATGCAGCGCGCCGCCTGATTGCGCGTCGCCTCCTCGCTCAGCGCGAGAACAAACTCGCGATAATGGCGGATTCGGTCGGAGGCCGGCGCATAACGCCGGTCCGCGCGGTCGATCTCCAAGAATCCCGTGACCTTGCCCATCTTGCCACCCTAGAGCCGCGTCGCCGCTCCCGATCTCGCGGACCGAGCTCCGGTCCGCTTCAATAAGGCGCCGACTTTATCTTGCAAGAACCTTGCCGGCCGGACCCTTGGGGGTTGCTCCGACCGGCGGTCCACGCAGTCTCAGGGTGGACCGGAATTGATGCCTGGCAGTTCGATCGGCCCTCAGCGAAACCTGTGGCCGCAGTCGCCTCACTCTCCCGCGGCCAGCATCGGCGGTCTGCTCTGCGCCGCGAGCTCGGCCAGCGCGCGTCGGTATTCGACCGGCATCACCTTGCGGAATTTCGGCAGATAGGCCTCCCACTCCTCCAGAATGCACCGCGCGCGGGATGAACCGGTGTAGCGCGCGTGGTTGACGATCAGCTGATGCAAGCGCTCGGCGTCGAACCGACTCATGTCGCGCATCACGTCGACTTTGCCGTGGTGCTCGAGATCGCCGCCGGAATGCAAATAGCGCTGCATCACCTCTTCCTCAGCCGCAACCGGATTGAGCTCCACCATTGCCAGATTGCAGCGCTCGGCAAACGTGCCGGCCTCATCGAGGACATAGGCGATGCCGCCCGACATGCCTGCGGCGAAATTGCGTCCCGTCTCACCGATGACCACGACGACGCCGCCGGTCATATATTCGCAGCCATGGTCGCCCGTTCCCTCGACGACCGCGATCGCGCCGGAATTGCGCACCCCGAAGCGCTCGCCCGCCACGCCGCGAAAGTAGCATTCGCCCGCGATCGCGCCATAAAGAACGGTATTGCCGACGATGATCGAGGTCTCCGGCGTCAGCTTTCTGGCTTCCTGCGGCGGGTAGACGACGATGCGACCGCCCGACAGCCCCTTGCCGACATAGTCGTTGGCCTCTCCCTCGAGCTCGAGCGTGACCCCTTTCGCGAGGAATGCCCCGAAGCTTTGCCCCGCAGTGCCCTTGAATTTGATGTGGATCGCCTCGTCACGCAGGCCGGCATGGCCGTATCGCCTGGCGATGACGCCCGACAACATCGCCCCGGTCGATCGATCAACGTTGCGGATGGAAAGGTCGAGACGGACGTGTTTGCCGCGCTCGATCGCGTCCTTTGTGTCGGCGATGAGGCGACGGTCGAGCACATTCTCGAGCCCATGATCCTGATCGACGCTTCGGTAAATGGTGTCCTCCGGCCAGGGCGTCGGCTTGAAGAACAGATTCGAAAAGTCAAGCCCCTGCGCCTTCGCGTGTTCGTTGAGCTTGTCCCGGTCCAGCATCTGCCGCTGGCCGACCATCTCCTCGAACGTGCGGTAGCCCAGCTGGGCCATCAACGCGCGCACGTCCTCGGCGACGAAGAAGAAATAGTTGATCACGTGCTCAGGCTTGCCGACGAAGCGCTTGCGCAGGACGGGGTCCTGGGTCGCCACGCCGACCGGGCAGGTGTTCAAATGGCACTTGCGCATCATGATGCAGCCGGCCGCAATCAGCGGAGCGGTGGCGAAACCGAACTCGTCTGCGCCAAGAAGCGCGCCGACCACGACGTCGCGGCCGGTGCGCACGCCGCCGTCGACTTGCACCGAAATGCGGGACCTCAGGCCGTTCATCACGAGCGTCTGATGGGTCTCGGCGAGACCGATTTCCCATGGGCTTCCGGCATGCTTGATCGAGGTCAGCGGCGAGGCGCCCGTGCCGCCCTCGAAACCAGAGATTGTGACGTGGTCCGCCCGGCACTTCGCCACGCCTGCTGCGACCGTGCCGACGCCGACCTCTGACACCAGTTTCACCGAAACAAGTGCCTGCGGATTGACGTTCTTCAGGTCGTAGACAAGCTGCTTCAAGTCTTCGATCGAATAGATGTCGTGATGCGGGGGCGGCGAGATGAGGCCCACGCCCTGGGTGGAGTGGCGCACCTTGGCGATCACCGCGTCGACCTTATGGCCGGGCAACTGGCCACCTTCGCCGGGCTTCGCGCCCTGCGCCATCTTGATCTGCATCATGTCGGAGTTGATGAGATATTCCGCCGTGACGCCGAAGCGGCCAGATGCGACCTGCTTGATGGCGCTGCGCATCGAGTTGCCGTTGGCCATCCGCTTGTAGCGATCGGACTCCTCGCCTCCCTCGCCGGTGTTTGACTTACCGCCGATCCGGTTCATCGCGATGGCAAGTGTGGTATGCGCCTCACGCGAGATGGAGCCGAACGACATCGCCCCAGTCGAAAAGCGCTTGACGATCGAAGCGGCGGGCTCAACCTCGTCGAGCGGAACCGGCGCTCGCCCATCCTCCTCCGCGGTCCTGACGCGGAAGAGCCCGCGGATCGTCAGCAGCTGCGCGCTTTGTTCATTGAGCAATTTGGCGAAGGCGTCATAGCGTTCGCGCGCATTGCCACGAACGGCGTGCTGGAGCAGCGAGACCGTCTCCGGCGTCCAATTGTGAGTCTCTCCGCGCACTCGATAGGCATATTCGCCGCCGACGTCGAGCGCGGTGCTCAGGACCGGCGAATTGCCAAACGCATCCGCGTGGCGACGCTGTGTCTCCTTCGCGATTTCAGCCAGACCCGCGCCTTCGATTGCGGTCGCGGTGCCAAAGAAGAATTCGTCGATGAACGCGCGCGACAGGCCTATGGCGTCAAAAATCTGCGCGCCGCAATAGGACTGGTAGGTCGAAATGCCCATTTTCGACATCACCTTGAGTAGGCCCTTGTCGACCGACTTGATGAAGCGCTTAACGACCTCGTAACCGCTGATCGGCTCAGGCAGGTCCTTGGCCATCGCCGTCAGCGTTTCGAAGGCGAGATAGGGATTGATCGCTTCGGCGCCGTAGCCCGCGAGACAGGCGAAGTGGTGGATCTCGCGCGCTTCGCCTGTTTCGACGACGAGGCCGACGGAGGTGCGAAGTCCCTTCCGGATGAGATGATGATGCACGGCGGCGGTCGCCAGAAGAGCCGGAATTGGAATTCGGTCCAGACCGACCATGCGGTCGGAAAGGATGATGATGTTGTAGCGGCCGTGAACCGCCGATTCCGCGCGTTCGCAAAGCCGCCTGAGCGCTTCGCCCATGCCGGCAGCGCCCTTTTTCACCGGATACGTGATGTCGAGGGTTCTGGTGTCGAAAGAATCCTCCAAATGACCGATGCTTCGGATCTTCTCGAGGTCCTCGTTAGTCAGGATCGGCTGGCGCACCTCGAGGCGCTTGCGTCTGGCCGCGCCGTCAAGGTCGAACAGATTGGCCGCGGTCCTATGAATGACACGAGGCTCATCACCAGCTCTTCGCGGATCGGGTCGATCGGCGGGTTGGTCACCTGAGCGAAGTTCTGCTTGAAGTAGGTGTAGAGCAGCTTCGACTTCGACGACAGCGCCGAAATCGGCGTGTCCGTGCCCATCGAGCCGACCGCTTCCTGTCCGGTGGCCGCCATCGGCGAAAGCAGGATCGTGAGATCCTCCTGGGTGTAGCCGAAAGCCTGCTGACGATCGAGGAGCGACACGTCGGTGCGCAGCGCGCGCGGCTCGACAGGGTTGAGCTCCTCGAGCACGATCTGGCCTTCGCGAAGCCAGGCGCTGTAGGGGTGGGCGCGCGACAAAGTCTGCTTGATTTCGTCATCCGAGACGATGCGGTGCTGCTCGAGATCGACCAGCAGCATTTTTCCGGGCTGCAGACGCCACTTGGTGACGATGGACTCTTCGGGCACCGGCAACACGCCCATTTCCGACGCGAGGACGACAAGGTCATCGTCGGTGACAAAATAGCGGGCAGGGCGCAGCCCGTTACGATCAAGCGTCGCGCCGATCTGGCGCCCGTCCGTGAACGCGACCGCCGCCGGGCCGTCCCACGGCTCCATAAGCGCGGCGTGATATTCGTAGAACGCGCGCCGCTCGTCATTCATCAGCGGATTGCCGGCCCAGGCCTCCGGAATCAGCGTCATCATCGCGTGACTGAGCGAATAGCCCCCCTGAACGAGAAACTCGAGCGCGTTGTCGAAGCAGGCCGTGTCCGACTGGCCCTCATAGGATATCGGCCAGAGCTTCGAGATATCGGCGCCGAAGAGTTCGGACTCGACACTCGCCTGGCGCGCCGCCATCCAGTTGACGTTGCCTCGCAGCGTGTTGATTTCGCCGTTGTGCGCGACCATGCGATAGGGGTGCGCAAGCCGCCACGACGGAAATGTGTTGGTCGCGAACCGCTGATGGACAAGCGCCAGCGCGGTCTCGTAACGCGGGTCCAACAGATCGCGGTAATAAGGCGCGAGCTGCCGCACCAGCACCATGCCCTTGTAGACAATGGTGCGCGACGACATCGAGACGGGGTAAAATTCCAGGATCTCCCGTGTCCCGATTGCGAAAACACGATTGGACACGACCTTGCGGACGACATACAGCCGCCGCTCAAAGTCGTCTTCGCTAGCGAGTTCGGCAGGGCGTCCGACGAATATCTGCTGCATTACCGGCTCGACCGCCTTGACGCGTTGGCCGAGCTCCGAATTGTCGACAGGAACGTCGCGCCAGCCGAGCACGTTCAGGCCCTCGGCCGCGACGACTTCCTCAACGATTTCCCGCACCTGCCAGCGCGCTTCGGCCTGCCGCGGCATGAAGAACTGGCCGATCGCGTAGTGGCCGTGCGCTGGCAGGTCGAAGCCCAGTTTGGCGCATTCGGGTGCGAAGAATGCGTGCGGGATTTGGGTCAACACGCCGCATCCGTCGCCAAGCGAGGGATCTGCGCCCACCGCGCCCCGGTGGTCGAGGTTGACCAGAATCTGCAGGCCCTTTTCGAGAATACCGTGCGACTTGCGGTTCCGCATGTCGGCCACAAAGCCGACCCCGCAGGAATCGTGCTCTTTGGACGGGTCGTAGAGCGCTTCGGCAGGCGGTGTCAGCGGGTCCCGACCGGGATTGGCCTTCGCGAAGTCGCCGCGCGACTTATCGAACGTCGATCGAGTTATGGGGTTCATGTCTCCGCTCCCCGGGCAGTCGCAAATTTGGTGCGACCTATTGCAAATTTTTAGGCGTATCATAGACAAAGGCGGCTGCTAACGCGCAGCTCGAGGGCGTCACGCGTCGGATTTTTTTCGATCCGTCTTTGTCGTTCGATCCGACAACGCTTGAGCCCCGCTCTTCGGTCGGCGCCGAGGCCTTAGCCTCACCGCACAAAAATGGTCAGCACGACTGTCCTATTCCGCGACCATGACAGAAATGGATCGCCGACACAAGCGGTCGACGCGCAATTTTTTGCGCCTCGGCGCCGCGCCGGCGCGAATTGCCAGGGCGGCGCCACTTGACGCAGATTGTCGCCTCGAATTCGAGGGGAGCGAGGATGAATTTCGCCAGCGACAATGGCGCCGGCGTGGTGCCGCAGATTCTGGACGCGATCGTGGCGTCGTCGCGCGTCTACGCCCCCGCATATGGGGCCGACGAATACACCGAGCGGGCAGAAGCGCTTCTCAGTGAAGCGTTCGAGACCAAGGTCGCGGCTTTCCTGGTAGCGACAGGGACCGCGGCTAACGCGCTCGCGCTGTCGGCGCTCGTCAATCCTTGGGATGCGGTTTTCTGCCACGAGGAGGCCCATATCCACGACGACGAATGCGGCGCCCCGGAGTTTTTCACCGGCGGGGCGAAGCTGGTCGGAATCGCGGGGCATGGCGGCAAGATCACTCCCGAAGGCCTGCGGGAGACCTTGGAGAGGTTTCCGCGCGGGCTGGTAAAATCTGCACAGCCGGGCGCGCTGTCGCTTTCCCAGGCGACCGAAGCGGGGACGGTCTACGGGGTGAGCGAGATTGCGGAGCTCAGTTCGATCGCCCACCGCAACGGGATCAGCGTGCATATGGACGGCGCGCGCTTCGCCAATGCTCTTGTTTCGGCAGGAGCGGGACCCGCCGACATGACGTGGCGCGCCGGGGTCGACATTCTGACGCTGGGCGCGACGAAGAACGGCGCGCTTGCTTGCGAAGCCGTCCTGTTTTTCGATGCCGCACGCGCGGCGAATTTCGCCTTTCAGCGCAAGCGCGGCGGCCAGACCTTGTCCAAGGGGCGCTTCCTTGGCGCGCAAATGGAGGCCTACCTAGCCGAGGGACTCTGGTTGCGCCTGGCCGAGCGCGCCAACGCCTCGGCGCGTCGGCTCGCCCGCGGCCTGATCGGGACGCCAGGCGTGCGCCTGGCGTGGCCGACCGAGGCCAATGAAGTCTTTGTGGCGGCGCCGAGCGCGATGGTCGAGCAATGGCGCGCCGCCGGGGCGGTGTTCCACGAGTGGAGCACGCGATCGCTCGCGCCGGAGCGCGCCCTCCGAGACGGCGAAACGCTGGTGAGGTTGGTTGCGTCGTTCGAAACCGAATCAAGCGAAATTAATCGGCTTTTGAGCATTTGCGCCGAGGTCCAAGACCCGGCCGCGGCGGCGCAGTAAGCACGCCGCATCGGCGCTTCAGATCGCCCTTCGGGAAGACTCTGGAGCGACCAAGCATGGCGACTGGATGAATGGATCGCTGCGCCATTGCTTGGCGGGTTCGGCGCTTGGCGGGCTCGTCGCCTTCGCGTACATCCCCGCGGCCACGGCCCAGTGGATGGCGCCTTGGCGAGCAGCGTCGCCCGCCGAGATCGAACGGAGCCTGGAGGCGCAAGGGTACGGGCTGATTGCGCCGCTCGTGCGCCGGCCGGGGATTTATCCCGCCGACCTCAGAGCCGGCCCCCACGGATCGCCAGCGTCTCGTCATCGACGCCAGAAGCGGGCGGATCCTCGAGCGTTTTATCGCCCCCGGCCGAACGTGGGGAACCGCCTTCGCCGCTCGCGACGAAGAGTTTGGCGAGCCTCCGCCGCCCGGGTCGGACCGCCGCTGAGTCCCGACTTCTCCGGCGCACCCGAAGCCGCGCCAGCGGCGAAATCGGCTTACGGCGGTCCACCCAATGTCCGTATTCCAGCCGCTATCAGTCCGGATGGGGCGGGGGGAAGCGCCGGTCGCAACGAAGCCCAAGTCGAAGTCCAGTTCGACCGAACTGACCAGTGCGCCGATCACAAACCCGCCTTTGCCGCCTCCCGCGCCGCGCGAAGCAACGAAGCCGAAAGGATCGGACGCGCCAGCATCCAAGCCGGGCGAGAAGCCGGATTCGGATCAGCGGAAGATCGCCTCCCCTCCGAGCGAGGTCGACAACATCCCGCCGGCCGCCCCAGCGACTCCAGGCTCGTCCGCCGAGGCGAGCGACAAACCGAAGGTGAGCATCGTTCCCCCGGCGCTGTTCGAATAGACGAAAAAAGGGCGCCCCCACTGGGACGCCCTGATTTCTCTGCGCTAGCGCCGTTCGACTTACGCAGCCTGGGCGGAAGGCGCCTTGACGGCTTGGATGGTGTTGGCGCCCTTGTTGATCGCAATGGTGCGGGGCTTCTGCGCTTCGGGGACCTCGCGAACAAGGTCGATGTGCAGCAGACCGTTCTCGCTGGCGGCGCCGGTCACCACGACGTGGTCGGCGAGCTGGAATCGGCGCTCAAACGCGCGCGCCGCGATGCCCTGATAGAGGACTTCGCGCTTGCCGTCGACCTTCGCGTCAGTCTCCTTCGAGCCGCGCACGGTAAGTGTATTCTCGCGCGTCTCGACTGACAATTCGTTCTCGGCGAACCCGGCCACCGCGAGAGTGATGCGATAGGCGTTTTCGTCGGTCCGCTCGATGTTGTACGGGGGATAGGTCGGCGCGTTCTGGTCGCCTCCAGCGACCCGGTCGAGCATCGAGAACAGACGATCGAAGCCGACGGTGGAACGGTAGAACGGTGAAAGATCGTAATTGGACATGATCACATCCTCTGTGTTGAGCGATATGACGGCTTGCGCACCAGACATTGGCTGCGCCCACCGCGGTGAAGCCCTTGGCCTCATGCCAATAATTTTTGGTTGGACGGCGAAATTTCAAGGGGCGGGCTGGAGCCTTCGCCACAAAAAATGCTAGCTCTTTGGTCAAAGCAAGCCATCGCCGGGCGCCCCGCCGAGCGCCCGGGGATCGTGAAAGAGGGGCCGTATAGCCTCCGGATCTCGAGGTCTAACGCACATGCTGAAATCAATCTCAGTCGTGGCTGCGGTCGCCGTAGCCCTGTGTTTCGCCACAACTGTTTACGCTGCCGGGCACAAGGGCCCGCAAAGCGACGAGGATGACACCCCAAAGCCGCTGCCGCCTTTGCAGAAGAATTTTCCGCTCGACCAGACATGGTCGCTCAAGGAGCTCAACGGCAAGCCCGTGCCACCTGGATTGGACATCAGCCTGAAAATCGACGGGACGCTCCGCGGTTCAGGGTTCACGGGCTGCAATTCGTGGTCCGCGACGCTGTATCCGGTTAAAGACCAGCATCTCGCGGTTGGCCCCTATGCGCTGACCAAAAAACAGTGCCCCAAGGACATTATGCAGCTCGAACTGGGTTTCCTGTCCGCGCTAGTCGGCAACCCAGAGTGGGACTTGGTTAACGGCGACCTTGTCATCAAGGGACCGCGCGGCGCCCTTCGGCTCGGCCGCTCGCTTTAGGCCTGGTCGGTCACGCCGCGGGCTCTGGCTCGGCGTTGACTGTGGCCGGAGCGCCGTCGCGGGCTTCGAAAGCGATTCGTCGTTTGTGGAACTGGTTTATCGTCGCCTGGTGGCCGATCGAGACGATCGTCGTGCCGGGCAGGGTTTCAATGATCGCACGATAGAGATCGGCCTCGCTCTTCTCGTCGAGCGAGGCGGTCGATTCGTCGAGGAACAGCCAGTCCGGCTCGGCCAGCAGGGCGCGCGCGACCGCGAGTCGCTGCTGTTCGCCGCCCGACAGCCGCATCTGCCAGTTCTCGTTGTCGTCGAGGCGGTCCGCAAGCGCTTGAAGGCCGACCTTGACCAGCGTCTCCGTCAGCTTCTGGTCGGAGAAACTTGCGCTTGCCGCCGGATAGGCGAGCGCCTCACGCAATGGCCCGATCGGGATATAGGGCCGTTGCGGCAAGAGCATGAGCTTGGCGTAGGCGGGCTGGCGGATTTCGCCCGAGCCGTAGGGCCACAAGCCCGCAATGGCGCGAAAAAGCGTCGACTTGCCGATCCCCGAGGGTCCGACGAACAGGGTGGACTCCTGGGGGATCAGCGCCAGGTCGGCGATGTGAGCCAGCCTGCGGCCATCGGGCAACGCGAGATCGACATCGTTCAACGACATGGTCGGGGCTTGCGAGGGCTCCGTCGTAAGGCGGGGCGTCTTTTTGTCGTTCGCGAGCGCGCGGTCGAAGGCCTCCTCGAATGAAGTCAGACGCTCGATGGTGGCGCGGAAATCGGCGAGGCCGATGTAGCGGTCGACGAAGAAATTCATCGCGCCGTTGACATTGGCGAACGCGTCGGCCGACTGATTGAATCGGCCGAAATCGACAATTTTGGCGAAGTAGAACGGCGCGACGACCACATAAGGAATGATGACGGAAATCTGGCTGTAGAACTGGTTGAAGGCGATGAGCCAGGTGCGCACATGGATGATGCGACGGATGGTTCGCACGACCTCGCCAAACACACTGCCGGCCCGGTCGATCTCGCGCTCCTCCCCCTTGAGGAGCGCGATCTGTTCGCTGTATTCGCGGATACGCGCGAGATCGAAGCGGAAGTTCGCCTCGACCGCCTGCTGGCGGAAATAAAGCCTGGACAGGCTTCGGCCGATAAGCTGGGTGATGCCCGTCGCGATGCAGGCGTAGAGGACCGCGACCCAGAACAGAAAGCCGGGGATCTGCAAGCCGAAGATGGGCGCCTTCAGCGAGTTGGAGATCCCCCACAGGATGATCGAGAACGAGACCAGATTGGTCGCCGAGGCGATCGCCTGGATGGTGTAGTTGTAGATGCCGACGTTGCCGGAATTGATGCCCGTGCCGGTGCCGTTGATGAAGCCGCCGATGTCCTGCGAGATGCGCTGATCGGGGTTGTCGGTCGAGATGTGCTGGCCCGGGAATTCTTCCGCTACGTCTTGATCCGGGCCGTCGGCGGTATTGGCGGTGAGCGCCAGCTTGTAATGCATCGAGTGCATGAGCCAGCGCGAGGTGAACGAGGCCGTCATCCATCGGCGCCATTGCAGCACGAAATTCGAGGCGACGAAGAACTCGACGATGCCGGCGACGATGGCGATCGTCGCCAGCGGTATGAAGACGACCATCAGCTGGTACCAGAACGCGACCCGATGCGCTTCGTCGGCGACCTGGATGGCGTTGCCGAAATCCCGCTGGAAGAAGTTGAAGCGCAGCGCCAGCGCGACCTGGAACTGATTGATCAGGATGAGGAAGAAGACGTTGATGCGTGCGTAGACGTCCTGCCGCAGGATGAACGGGCGATACGGCAAGGGCCGGATCGAGATCGGGGTCCGAGCGGCGAAGAACGGATCGGCGATCCTCATCATCTTGCGCACCAGGCGAAAATGGGAGACGGCGAAAATGGCCAGAACGAATAGCGCTGTCGCCAGCGGGAGATAGCTGGGCAGCTCATATTCCGCGAGGCTCTTAGGCCAATAGCCCATGAGCGCGACAAGATCGGCCAAGCCGAACAGCACCGTTTCAATCGAGAACAGATCGCAAAGGAGGGTGAGAAAGGTCGAGATCTTCCAGCGCGGCAGAGCGGCGACCGCGGCCAGCCCCGAGGCGACGCCGATCAGAAGCGTCATCCCGTTCTCATGGTAGGCGCCGATGACGAGGGCCAGGACGGCGAAGGCGGCGAGGCTCAACATGCGCATGGATGCAGGACCTTGAGCAGGCGGGAAAAAAGGAGAACGCGCACTAGCAGACCGACCGGGGCATTAGAAGGGCGGGCGGCTTTCGCGACGATGAATTGTTGGCAATGTCGGCGTTAGGTCGAGCCAAGGGTTTCACGTGAAAACATCGGCCCGCGCGGGGTTTTCGGGGCGTGCATTTCTGGGCGCGACGCAATGCTTTCAATTCCTTAGGCGCCTTTTTCTGTCCCTCCGCACGAGTCCGGCTTCGTTCTGTCCGCCGATCCGTTCCCGGCCCTGGTTCGCTCTCTTGTCGCGTGGAACCGTGGGCTCGTCGGGCGAGCGAGGGAGAGAGCCAGGGCCAGCAAGGCAAGCCAACGCAAGCCAAGCCAAGCCAAGCCAAGGCAAGGCAAGGCAAGGCAAGGCAAGGCAAGGCAAGGCAAGGCAAGGCAAGGCAAGGCAAGGCAAGGCAAGGCAAGGCAAGGCAAGGCAAGGCAAGGCAAGGCAAGGCAAGGCAAGGCAAGGCAAGGCTTATTGGCGTATTGCCGGCGATACCAATTAGCTAATATAAAAATATACGTTGGTATTATAGCTTTGGTCGAGGCGAGGTTCGAGTTTGCGTTCTAGGTGGAAGCGTCAAGCGGGCGGGCGTCGGCGCGGTCGACCAAAGCGCGCGGGCGCGCGATCGTCCGCATCCCCTCCTGGACCTGGCCGATATTGTCGAAGATGCCGATCGAGGTCCACATCACCCAGCCCGACATGGTGGCGACGCGGAGCGCGAGCCCGGTCGCGACCGCGATGTCGCCAAGCGACACGGCGCCTCGCGCCCAGAGCCAGACCGCAAGCGCGCCGACGCTGACCAAGAGAATGGCGTTGCTGACCGAAACGGTCAGGTTGAGGAAGGTGATCAGCCGGGTCTGCCGATGAAACGCATGGGTGTGATCGGCGAGCGCTTCGCGGGCGTGCTCGTCCTCGCGCTCGAGGTGAGCGAACAGCTTGACCGTCTGGATGTTGGTGTAGCTGTCGACGATGCGGCCGGTCAGCGTCGCGCGCATATGCGCGAGCGCTTCCGACCGGCGCGGTATGCGCGGCACGAAAGTGAAGAGCGCCGACACATAGACCAGGATCCACAAGGTCAGCGGGCAGGCGAGCCGCCATCGGTCTGCGCGAAGATGAATAGCGCGCTGAAGGCGAAGACGGTCACGAACCAGAGCGCGTCAATGATCTGCACTACGGAGTCGCGCAGCGACGCCGCGGCCTGCACGATGTTGGAGGCGATGCGGCCGGCGAAGTCATTGGCGAAATAGGAAACCGACTGGCGCAGGACATAGCGATGCGTCTGCCAGCGGATGAGATTGGTCATTCCCCGGCGCGATCGCCTGCTGGACGATGAGGTCATGGGTGAAGCTCGCCAGCGGACGCCCGATCAGGATCAGGAGCGCCATCGCGAGAAACTCGAGCCCATGGGCCTTGATTACTTCATCCGGGCTCGTCGCGCGCAGCATGTCGACGAGCGCGCCGACGAAGCGCAGGATCGTGACCTCGATCAGCGAGACGACCAGGCTGATCGTCATCAGCGCGACGAGAAAAGGCCAAACCTGTTTGCAATAGCGCCATAGTAGCCGACGAGGCTCGCCGGCGGCATGCTTTCGTCGTGCTCGCGAAACGGGTCGAGGCTTTCTTCAAAAAACGTATGGCCCGCCCCGTCTGCAAGAGGTTTGCCGAGATCAGCGTCTGATCAGTCTGCTTCAACGTATCCGGCCTCGAAGGGTCTCCTCCCGGCCATGATGGAGATACGCGCACTTCGGGCCTCATAAAACTCCCGGCGTCGATCGCGCCGTCTTTTGAACCAGGCTTCCAAAGCGCCGTTCGACTGTCAGGCCATCCCGTCGTCACCCTCTCGCAAACACCTGTTGACCGATGGACGCTTTGAGCGCGACCGGCCGAGTTCTATGCCGCCACTGGCATTCCTGTGACGGCGAACCGTTCTCCGCGCCTCAACACCGCCCAGGCGATCCTCGCCAGCTTGTTGGCGAAGGCGACGATCGCAACGTTGCGGTGGACGCGGCTCAAGAGCCCTTTGGCCCATCGTCCAAGCGGAGTATCGCGCTCGACCACATAGGGCAGCGCCGCGCGCGCTCCGTGGATCAGCTGTCGGCGTAGGTATTTGTTGCCGCGCTTGCTGATCCCGAGCAGCTTTGGCTTGCCGCCGGTGGTGAACTGTCGAGGGACCAGACCGAGCCATGCGGCGAGATCCCGCCCACGGTCGAAGCTCTCCGCCTGACCAACGGCGGCGACAAGGGCGGAGGCGACGATCGCGCCGATCCCGGGGATCGTGATCACCGGCGAGCCTCTTCGTTCTCCTTCACCCAGCGGACGAACTCGGCGTCGAAGGCAGAGATCCGTCGATCAAGCTCCGCCCATTGCGTCCGAGCGTCGGCGACGAGCACAATCATCCGTGGGCTCAAGCCTGCTCCGCCTTGCTCGTCCATCAGCGCGATCAGGAACCGCTCAAGCTTTCGCTTGCCCTGCGGCGCGACCAGTCCTCGCTCCAAAAGGATGGCGCGCAACTGATTGATCAGAGCCGTCCGCTCGCCGACCAGCCGGTCTCGCGATCGATGAAGCGTCTGCATGTCGACTTGGTCCTGGCTCTTCAGTGCGACAAAGCGCATCGTCGGCCGCGTCGCCGCTTCCGCGATCCCCTCGGCGTCTCGATCATCGTTCTTCTGGGCCTTGACATAGGGTCGCACATATTCGGGCGACATCAGCCTAATATCGTGGCCGTGAGCGGCGAACACCCGACCGAGATGATGGGCGCCGCAGCAGGCCTCCATCCCGACAACGCATGGAGCAAGCTTCTCCGCCAGAGCAACCAACGTCTCCCGTCTTACCTTACGCCGCATAACCACCGCACCGGACCCATCCAGCCCGACGACGCTGCACACGTTCTTGCCAATGTCGACGCCAAGGACCGCAATATCCATACCCATTCCTCCTTTTGAACCGCCGGCGACCTTACGGTGCCGGAAGGAGGGGCGGGCCATTCCATAAAACGGAGCATGAGCCTTGGTCCAATGGGAATCGCGGCAAAAGCCGGATTCGAAAGCGATGGCCCGAACACCGCCGGGTTAAGGCGCGCCGACGGCCAAAGGGGAAAAACGGGATTAAGTTGACGAAGCGGTCTTCGCCGCTCAGACGTCAGGGCGTCGGGTCAGGCGGCGCTCACCAGGAGAACCTGCCGCACGTGAAGCTGGAACGCATCGGCGCGGACAGGCGGATGGGCAAGCGACGGAGCCCGAAAATGCGTCGAATCGAATTCATTCCGGCCTCCTTGAGTTCGCGCCCAACCTCGTCTTGCGGGCTAAGATCCGCGCGAGACAACAACACATACACGAGTCGACGGCCGAAATCAGCCCGGAAATGTTGTGCGTAGCGGATTTCTCGCAAAGGCGTTGTATGTCGGTGACAGGTGCCGCCACGATGAACCTTGCAACAATGAATATCGCTTAGCTCCCGGCTGGGTTTGTGAGCTTTGAGGGAAAGCCGCAATTCCGGATTCGGGATCGCACGCTAACGTTCAGGTAAGCGACCCGTTCGCCACGCTCTCGGCGAACGTCCCCCTGTTTGCGCCCAATGTCGGGCCGGAGTCGCCGGAGGGGCGGGAACGGGCTGACCTGACTTGCGGACGATATGCGCCAGAGCATCCTTTGAGACGCCGCGCCACTCAGGGCAAGGGGACTCTCTCGGATCACCTTTCATCGGCCTTGTCGCGGCCGGTCGAGCGGCTTTACTGTGATTGTCCGGCTTGGGGCGCCTTCCGGGCCTTCGAGTCGCTCGCACGGAGGACGCCATGGACGATGCGCAATCGGCATGCCCCTGTTGCGGCGGCTTCATCCGTCAAGCGTGGAGCCGACGAAAGATTCTCGCCGCCGCGGGGATAGGCGCGGTCGGGTTGATGGCTCCCCGTTTCGCGTGCGCGCAGGGCGTCCCGTCGATCGCCTACGAATCCGTTCCCGACCTCCTGCGCCTGCCTCCCGACCTCTATCTTGGCGAAGTTTCGGGCGTCGCGCTCAATTCCGCTGGCCATATTTTCGTCCTGCATCGCGGCAATTCGACGGGACCGGCATATGCCGCGGCGGCGGCGCAGCTTTTGGAGTTCGACGGCAACGGAAACTATCTGCGCGAGATCGGCCACAACCTCTACGCCTGGTCCTTCGCCCACACCGTCAAGGTCGATCGGGAGGACAATGTCTGGGTGACCGACAAGGGCTCGGACATGGTGATCAAATTCACTCCGCAGGGCCGGGTCGACATGGTGTTCGGGCGCAAGCAGGAGGCCTCAGACGAGGACACGGCGCCGCTCAAGCATCCGAACACCCCGCTCCCCGCGCGCGACGGATATTTTCGCCAGGTGACCGACGTTGCCTGGGACAACGCGGGTGACGCCTATATCAGTGACGGCTACATCAATTCGCGGGTCGCCAAAGTCAGCAAGGACGGCGACTGGCTCAAATCGTGGGGCCAACGCGGGACGGGTCCAGGGCAGTTCCACACGCCTCACAGCATCGCGGTCGATGCGAGCGGCCTGGTTTATGTCGCGGACCGGAGCAACCGCCGCATCCAGGTGTTCGACGGCGAGGGCGCTTTCCAGCGCCAGTTCACGATCGACGCTCCCGTGCCTCCGGGCGCCGAACCTGCAATCGGTAATGCGCCCGGCGAGGCGGAGATTGCTGCGGGCACTTTTGCGCCAGGCGCGCCGTGGGCGATCTGCCTATCGCCGCCACCGAACCAGGTTCTTTACGCTGCTGATGGTTTTCCCGGCCGCATCTATAAGCTGACCCTCGACGGCAAGCTTTTGGGAATGCTCGGGCGGTCTGGGAAACGCCTCAAACAATTCGGCTGGATTCACGAGATGGCGTGTCCGGAGCCGAATGTGCTGTTCGTCGCCGAGCTTCTGAATTGGCGGGTGCAGAAGCTCTTGCTGGCTGGCTAGACGCCGCCCGCACGGGGCTTCCCCGCCCTTGAGCGCCCGCCTGGACTGAGTGCGCTATCGAGCGCCGCGCGGAAGAGGGAGGAGTCTTTGGCGGCGTGGGCTAGCATCTGCCCTGGCGCACCTCCGGCCTCAGCTTCCGGACCCTTACCCCGCAGTCCTTTTCTTCCTGGTCTTGTGGGCCGTTGGCGAGGGGCCCCCGGTCCCGCCTTCAAAGCCGACGGTGATCGAATAGAGGTCCGCGAGCTGAAGGGTCGGCATCGGCAGATTGATCGGATCGGTCACGATGCGAAACTGCCCGGCTCTCACCCCGTCCGTCGTCGCCTCGGCCCGATAGGTCTGTGAAAAGACCGAAGTGTTGTCGGTGAGACGCGTCACCGTGATCTTCAACGGCGCGTTAAAGGTTCCCGGCTGCCCCGCCGGTCCCATCACCACCTCGCCCGCGACGCCGATCCTCACGCCGGCCTGCCCCGGGCCGGCTGGATCGCATTGGCGCGCCGTATCGCCGATATTGAACTGATAGCGCACCGAGGCATTCTCTGGGCCGCCGACCCGAAGCGCCGCGCCGCCGTCGGCGACGGTCACCTCCGGGCAATTGATGTCTTGCGCGGCGACCGGCAGAACCTTCATTTTGTCGCTCGAACGGGCGGTGGGCTGGACCACCACCGCCTTCGCGTCAGGGCTCGCCCCGAGATTGATGCCTTCGGCGTTCGGATCGCGATGGGAGAAAAACCCGCCGACTGAGCTGCCGGCTGAACTGACCGCGCCCCCGACTGTGTCGCAGCCGGTTAGAGCGCCAAGCGCGGTCGAAAGAAGCGCGATACGAATCAGCGTGGCGCGAACGATCATTGCCTCTGACTTCGACAAGGGCGGTTGGGATTCGGGCGCGGTGCTTACCCCGACCACGGCTTCAAGGCAATTGTTCGTAGGCTTCCTTGAAGCCAGCGAGCGGCGCCGGCACGCCGACGCCCTCCTCGGGGGTCTGGAACACGCCAAGCGTCGCCGTCTTTCCGCTCTTGAGCTTGTCGATCAGAGCTTCGTCCATGGCCAACTGGGCGACGCAGCCGTTCGGAAGACACTGGAGGAAACTCAAGCGCCCAGCTTCCGCATTGTCGATCCGCAAGCTTACGCCAGGAGGGAGCAGCACCCCCAGCGGCGCGATGACCCGCATGAGGCGCGCCTTGCGGTCGGCGGTATTGAGCACGATCACAACCAGAATCAAGTTCGGCCGCTCCTGGTCGACCACGCTTAGCACGATCGCGCATTGCTCGTGGGCGGCGCCGGGCGGAGTTTCACAACGGGTCACCCAATCGCCGTGTTTATCCCTCACGACGCCCTGCGAACCCGGCCCGGCCGCGGAAGCGCGGGCGGCGACGAACAGCAGGCCGACGACTAGGCTCAGAAGCGCCCAGGCGGCTCTCCATCGTTTCGCGTGAGTGAACGCCGTCGTTGTCGGCAATGGCAATTCTTTATATCCGTCAGTGAGGGCGCAAGGGTCAGGGAAGAAGGCCGTCTGGCGGCTCATGGCCGAAAACCGGCGCGAGAATGAGGCGGAGCAGGAGCGAGGAGATGGTGGGCGCTAGAGGGCTTGAACCTCTGACCCCTACCATGTCAAGGTAGTGCTCTACCGCTGAGCTAAGCGCCCATCTCCATGATCTCGAGCGACCTTTGGCCCGCTCGAGGGACGGTGGGGTATAAACGCTCGCGCCGCTGCGCGCAATGGCGAAGGCGACCCTCGATTCGTCGGCAAATCATTCGCCCAACATGAACCCATCCCGCTTACGTTGCGCCCGGCGGCGGTCGCCGACATCGCCGTCGTTATGGCCATCGAACGTTCACCGGACTACGAACTCTACGTCGCGCGTTCGGAGGCGGAGGAGCATCGCGCGATGCTGTCCTCGCCCTCGCACGCCTACCGGCTTGGCGTCGGGGAATCCGGCGCGGTCGAAGCCTTCGCCATCCTGCGCGGTCTCGGCGATCCGCACTTGAACCTCTACCTCAAGCGCGTGGCCGTCGCCCGCCCCGGTCACGGCCTCGGCACGGCATTTCTGAGCCTCGTCCTTGACGAAGCTTTCGGGCCCCTGGGCGCCGAGCGTTTCTATCTCGACTGCTTCGCCGGCAACGTCCGCGCCCAGCGCGCCTATTCGAAGCTGGGCTTGAGCCGCGACGGCGTGCTGCGCCAGGCCTACCGGCTGGCCGACGGCGGGCGAAGCGACCTTGTCATGATGGCCATCCTGAAGACCGAGTGGGAGGCGCGCCGACGTTAACGGGCGCGGGGTATAGGGAATAGAGATTTTGAGCACGACCGTGACCATTTGAAGACCAGCACCCTTATCGGGCGTGCGCGAAAATCCCTAGCCCAATTTGCGGCAAGCCCACATGCTCGCTATGGCGATACGGACACCGGAGGGGTGGTAAAAACACATCGGTGGGGACAGCTTGGATGACGACTACAAAGGCGCGTTAGAAAAAGACCTCGACTTTCATTTGAGGTTTCAACGTCGGTGGCGCATAATTTCCATGTCGGGATACGTGGCTACAACTGTGGGTATGCTCCTCGCCACCTCCGCCGCTACGCTGTTGCGGCAAGTAACCCCCCTCGGGCCGCAGCAATATTGTCTTACGATTGCCCCGTATTGATCGGGGTCGAGACAGGTCTGCTTTTTTCGAGAAAAGTGGAAAATTCATCCACTAATGTATACCAAACTAAAAAGTTCCAAGAGCAGGAATTATACTTGGTCAACTCAACGTCGATGAGGCGTCGATAGATACCCGTCTATTATGACTCTGTACGCGTCTGAACTTCCCATGGCGGCACGGAGCAGGTATAAAGACAAGACGTTGAAGACGAAATGGACCGACAAAACGCTTGTAGAGCGCGATTATCACTTTACCTTAGTTAACTCAAGTTGTTTTAATTGGCGCAACGACGATTGTGTCCGATCCTTGCGATGGAGTCCGAGGAACAAAGTGAACCCAAACCGGGGGACTGTGATGCCTCCCAACCCTACTCCATTACATTAGTACACGGCACTTTTGCTCGCATTGCAGCTTGGACTGCAGAGGGTCCAAGCTTCGGGCGCTGATCGATCAGGGAACCAATAATATGGCGGTCTTTCAGGTGTTTTCTTGGTCTGGGCGGAAGTCAAATCAGGGCTAGGCTCGAAGCAGCGCAAAACCTGGCAACCCATTTAGTCAATATTGCATCAAATAAGCCCGATCATCAGCAGATTGTTATAGCCCATAGCCATGGTGGTAATGTTGCGGTATATACGCTATCAAAATATCACAATTATCAAGCATTTGCCTAATTACTTTAAGTACTCCATTTATCTTTGTTAAAGCACAGCCTTTACAACTATTGATATCAATCGCTTTAGACCAACTAATTTTTTCTTTTACTAAGGGGCTCTGTTTGGCACACAATTCTTTCTGAGATAGCCTCACTCGCCGTAGACATTGACAAATAAAGTCAAGGACTTGCTCTCGTTGAGATGCTTATTTTTAACATAGAGGGCGACGCATCATCTCCCGACGTAAGTGAGGTGCAGAACAAGTTTGAATACTCAATGAGAGGTGGCATATTTGGCATTCTTATGGAACTAACCATAGTATCTATAATCGCAATTGCGGGCAACAATAATCTTTATTGTGTTCTTGATATTCTGGCGACTGTTGTGGTGGGATAAGAGCATTCGTGAGTATTTTCTGATAAGAGTCTATATTTCTCATCAACCAACTATCAGTTGGACGCCCAAGGAATGTTGGTACCATAGATTTAAATTTGCTGAGCGCCATTGGCCGGGAACTGTGGAGTATCGCAGGAAGAGAAGCCTCCTTTCTGTTGTTCAAAATCGGAGATGGAAACACTCCATCTCCTACGAGGATTCCGATATTATCGGTGACATAGTCAATCGGATTGCTGAAGATAAAATGCCAGCAACAAGCGTCATTTGTTATCCATCTATGGAGGATTATTAGGCTTATCGTATACAAAACGCTACCATACTTTATAATCACAGTAAATGAAGCGTCTAATTCGAGGCCAGCAGAGCACTTGTCCGGACCGCTTGGAGGATACAGAATCAAGATGCGCGTTTGAGAGATTTACATAAGGCAATCTCATAAAGGAGAGCGCGCGATAATTTCCTACCTCTCCCCTCGATCACCTTCCCCAAATTCGCCGCATCCACCCCGCAGCATCTTCGCCAGCGCCGTCAACCCAATCTCATCCCGCTTTGCCTTTAGCCACGCGACGGCCGCCGCCTGTTCATCCTCACGCTTTCGTCGTTGGCTTGCAATCCGCTCCGCCGCATCCGCCATGCGCTTGAGGTCCTCGTCTGCGACCTCCTGACCGTCCCAAGCCGCATCAATCGTCCGCATCGCGATGCGTGCCTCGCGCATCAGCTCCCGCTTTCCGACCGACTTGATCAGCGGCGATCATGCGGTCGCGATCAAACGAAGATGATGGATAGGTCAGCACCGTATCCTGACCCTCGGTTCGCGCCTCATCCTCCTCCCAACCGTCGCTCTCCTTGCCGATGTCCTCGATGGTGTCGACCGAAGACGTGTCGGCGTCGCAGCACGCCTTCCTCGTTCCAGCCGCCGCCGAGAAACTTGTATTCGGGCTGTCGGTGGTAGTCGCGAAGGACGTCGGCGACGGTGCGCAGCCATTTGAGCGGCACAGGATCCATGTTCTCTGAATTGCGGTCGAAGACCGGCGAAGCGCCTTTTCGCTGTCCTTCTCGTAGGGCGCGACCGGTCGGATTTCGTCGAGCTTGGGATCCAACTCGTGTGTCGGGTCTTCGGTCGCGATGTCCTCCTGGCGACGAGTGAAGAAGGTCAGCAGGAAATTGAACGGCTTCACCTGCTCGGCGTAAGGCCGGCCCTCGTTGTAGCGCTTGAACCAATTGAGCACCGCGGGCCGGGTCGCGCCGTAGCGGCTATGCGCCGGTCTGCATTTCGCGCCGGAATGCGTAATCGACCTCGCGGGTCTGTCGCCGAGCGCCGCAGAAATGATCTGCTTCCAAACGTCCTCTTCCCACAGCCTGACGCCGCTGCCTCGCTCGTCGCGGCTTCCTCCTCGTCGCCATAGGGCGCAGACGAAGTGGCCAAGCCCGTGCGCTGACGCCTTACGAATGATCGGCTGTCCGTCGCCGTCGAGATTGAAGAGGGCATAGCGCTTGGCGGAGATCGCGAAACAGAAGAGAGGTTCAAGCTCCTCCTGCTTCCCCTTTTCGGTCGAAAAGTTCTGGTCCTCCATTTCGAGGATCGAGACCGGCCCTTCTTCGGATCGGGCTCGTAAGGGTTGAGCGGGACGAACCAATCGCAGATGCTCCTGCACGCGACCGGCGAACTCGTCGAAAGGCAACTTCTCGGTGTTGGCGAAGGCCATGCTGTCGGTGTCGCAGAACGCCCAGTTCAGACCGTGCTCGAATGCGAGCCGCTCGGTCAGCGCCAACATGAGCCGCGCCGCGCCGGTGATCAGCGTGGCAAGCAAGGGGTGATAATATCGACCCGGCTGCTCGCGCTTCGAGCGTTCGACGAGCTCGCCTGTCCTTGCGAGGTGAAGATCGAGATCGGCGCGTCTTCCTCGTCGGCGTCCTCGACATTGAGCTCGATGAAGATCCCGTAGCTCGTGGCGTTGGCGAGGATCTTCAGCGCGAGCTGGTTCATGTCCAGGTTCTTGGCCTCCTGGCTGTCGGGATCGCGGCTGCTCGGCCTCCTTCAGTTCGGCCTTGACGCGTCGCCTGAGCTCGATGACCCGCTTGTAGAAGTCGTCTCTTGTACGGGATCGACCCGATATTCCGCCTCGCCCGCGATCTTGACGACTTCGTAGGCCATCCTGGGGCGGCTTCGGCGAGAACCGAATCGCTCGAACCACTTTTGGCGCTTTGCCGCTCAAGAGCTTCGACGCGACGCAGTCGGCGAGCGTGAACCAAAGCGGGCGGTTCGCGGAGAGATAGTTCACGCCGATGGTCGGCATGTCGGCTGACTTGGTCTCGCTCCTTGATCCGCGTCGCGTAGCGGGCGCGGACCGGAAAGATGTCCGCCTCGGGCTTGACCTGAACGAGCGTCGTCAGGCTGCTTCCAAGTGCTCGGCGTCTTGAAGATCGCTGAGCTGCACGTCATCGAGAAAGGCTCTGCGTCTCGGCCGTCGCGTCCTCCTCGTCCACGCCTTGCGCGATGACGAAGCGCCAAAGGCCCATCAGCGTGCATACGGTCGGGTACATCGAGGCGAAGTCGCAATAGAGCGTCGGAACGACGGTGCGGCGGATATGAACCTCGGCGCGGCCGCCGAAATACGAACTCATGATCGCGCCGAGCGTCGCCGGGTCGAAGTCGCTCTGGACCTCTCGCCATGGTCGGACGCCCATCTGCTTCAAATACGCCTTACCAAGGCCGGCTTCCGAGTAGATCCCTTGGGGAGCCGTCATGCCGAGCCGATGCTTCTGATAGCGGCGCACCAGCTCCTCGAAGCACTGTCGCGTCGTCTCGGTGTCATTGACTGCATAGTCGATGAACTCAGCGTCGATTGGTCGGGCGAAGTCGGTGAACTTCCCCTTGTGCTTGACCCCCAGATAATCGGCCAAGGTCTCCAAGCGATGGGACTTGCTGGTCAGGGCCGCGGCGAGCGTCTTCACGTCGAGAAAATTGCCGCGTTGAAACTGAACTCGCTCGCCCCGACGGCGCTGGCTGCGCGCTGCCTCCTGTTGCGCAGGCTTGGCAAACCGGAAGAAGGCCGAGCGGCTGTTGAGGTGCTTGATGCGGAGGAATGGCTGATCGTCGAACGGGGAGAGCTGGAAGGTGAAGCCGCCGACCATGGATCGATCCGCGTCCTTCAGAGGCGCGCCGGCTAGCAATTTCTTCTGGCGTGCGCGGGCGCTCGCGAGACCCGCGCGGCCTCGTGACGGATAGCGAGGCGTGAGAGATCGAACGGTAGGTTGAAGCCGACGACGAGGCCTCCTGCCTTGAAGGCGGTCGGCAAGAATCTCTTGTGGACAAAATCAAAGACGCTGAGCGGTTCGACGCATCCGTGCTTCGGCGCTTCGGCCTTCAGCGTCTCAAGTTCAGCTGGGCTTAACCTTCATCGTAAAACAGACCCTTCTCGTCTCAGCCGACCCTTTTGCAGGAGCTGATAAGTCCCAAAACGCAGCTGCTGGGCCTTCGTCGAGCGTCGTCTCGGTGTCGAAGACGAGCACAATTCCGGTGTCGTTGGTGCTTTTGATCGCTGCTTTTCGTAGGGAACTTCGGCATAGGCCCTGAGAAGAATTGAACGCCGCTCCGCTTCCGGAACGGCGTCCTTGGCGATCGTCAAGGGAATTTGAGCTCCGCTCCATAGCCCTGTCTGGCGAGCTCGATCAGAAATTCGCCGAAGCGCCTGAACGTCTCGCACATCAACTCAAAATATTCCGCCGACCGACAAGAGCCATCGGCCAATGACCTCGAAGACGTTGCGCGGATTATCGGTCGGCGGCGGTTCCTCGCGCTGGAGCTCGGTACGCTTGTGATGACAGGGGAGGCACAGCGGCCAAACGAGGTCGCCGTGCTTGCGGCCGATCATGTGATCGTCCTCCTTTCCCTGAGCCAGGTCGCATCCGCATCCGAGGCAGACCTCGTTGTGGATGCCAGCCAAGCGTTCCTTCTTGTTCTTCACCGCGGCGCGGTGAAGTTCCCTTTCGACGGGGCTGTCGATCGCATCGATCCGGGGCTCGTCCTGGTGAGGGGGCCGGATAGGCCGCGCTCCCAGAGACGAAGGGTTAAACCATGTCCGTCAAACTCACCGACACGCAGCTCCTGACGCTCGGCGCATCAGCTCAGCGCGAGGACCGCTGCATCGCCGCTCTGCCGAATCTGAAGGGGGCGTCAGCGCAGAAGTTCGCGGCAAAGTTGGTCGCCACGGGACTTGTTGAGGAGATCAAGGCGAAACCAGGTGCGCATGTGTGGCGGCGCGACGATGCGACGGGAGAGGCTTACGCGCTGAAATTGACCACGGTTGGCTTGAAAACGATCAGGGTCGAAGAAACAGAAGTCATCGAGGCTCCCGCGGAGATCTCGCCAACGCCCGCCAACGAAGGCCGGAGGAAGCCCAAAGGACTGACGGGCGGCGCGTGCGTTGCGCCGTCGACGGTAATCGCCACGCCGAGGGATGGCTCAAAACTCTCGGCAGTCGTTGGCCTTCTACGACGTGAGGGCGGCGCGACGATCGACCAGGTCGCCGCGGGAATGGGCTGGGCTTCCCCATACCATCCGGGCCGCGCTCACCGGGTTGCGAAAGCGCGGGTTCGAGATCGATCGGCACAAGGCGAAAGGTGCGCGCGCGGGCTCCTATGTCATCGTCGATAACCCGAATCCTGCGGATCGGTGAGGACGCCGCCATGCGCAAGGCATTGCGCTCGAGCGCGATAGAGACTGCGCGACGCCGTCGTCAAGAGGTGGCCGCGGGGTCTGTCCACGCCGAGGATACTACGACCGCCGTAGGTCTCGAAGCGGAACTCGCCGAGCTGAAGCGTCTTTCTCTCGACGACCTGCGCCTTCGTTGGCGGAACAACTGGGGCCGGCTTGCGCCGGCCCATCTCCCCCGAGGCCTACTCTTTCGCGTCATGGCCTATCGCCTTCAGGCTGAGGCGTTCGGCGATCTGGATCGGAAAACTATTCGACTGCTGGAGCAAATGGCAAATGACGCAGTGGCAAAAATGGCTGCCAACGTTGCAACGACGCCCGACTCTGAGACCGTGCGGCTGATCTTCGCGCGCTATCTCGACCTCGGATCGTTGCCTGCGCTGCAGCGGGAGTTGCGCGAGCGGGGATCATAAGCCGAAGGAGAACGCTTTCCTCGGGCCGGGCAATCGGCGGCCGAACGCTCACCAATGGGCCGTTGGCCTATATGCTGCGTAACCGAATGTACCTCGGCGAGATCAACCATCGCGACAAGAGTTATCCCGGCGAGCGCCAGCGGATCATCGATGAGAGATTATTCAAAGCGGTCCAGGCCAAGCTGACCAGGAATCTTCGGGGGCGACGCCTGCGACGTCAAAGCTCCAACGCCCTGCTTTTGGGTAAAGCTGTTCGACGATCGGGGTAACCCGATGACGCCGACTTATGCGATCAAGAAGGGAGTGCGGTATTGCTATTACGCCTCTTGCGTCCTCGCCCAGGGTCGGAAGGAAGACGCCGGATCGATCCCGCGGGTCGTAGCTGAGGCCATCGAGCGAATTGTCCTCGAGACGATCGGCGCTCTGCCGCCGAGCGAATCGACGAGCTGGACGCTTCTAAGAACCTCGCGCCTTCCAGCGTTTTCTGATTCACTCCCAGGTGGAGTGGGAGGCGAATCGATGCGTGGCCAGTGGGGACTTTTCGACGTCGACGAGCGGCTGAAGCGGCTGAGCGATCTCGGCGATCAGTTGCAGGCTTTCGCAGCGGCGGTCGATTTCGAGATTTTCCGGTCCGAGCTGACGCGGGCGCTGGCCTACTCGGACGGCTCGCAGGGCGGCCGACCGCCGTTCGACCCTGTGATGATGTTCAAGATCCTGGTGATCCAGGCGGCCAACACCCTCTCGGACGAGCGTACCGAGTTTCTGATCAACGACCGCCTGTCGTTCATGCGGTTTCTCGGGTTGAGCCTATCCGATCGGGTTCCCGACGCTCGCACGATCTGGCTGTTCCGGGAAAAGCTGACCAGGGCCGAGGCGATTAAGCCACTGTTCGACCGGTTCGACGCGGCGCTGCGCGAGGCTGGCTACGTCGCTATGGGCGGCCAGATCGTCGACGCCTCGCTGATCGCCGCGCCCAAGCAGCGCAACACCGAGGAGGAGAAGAAGGCGGTCAAGGAGGGGCGCATTCCGCAGGCCTGGAAAGCCCAGCCAGCCAAGCTCCGGCAGAAGGACCGCGACGGGCGCTGGACGGTCAAGTTCAGCAAGGCCAAGGCCAGGCCGGATGGGACGGTTCCTCCGGTCGACATCGCTATTCCGGCATTCGGCTACCAAAACCATGTCTCGATCGACCGCGAACATGGGCTGATCCGGCGGTGGGAGGCGACCAACGCTGCGGCCTACGAGGGCGCGCGGCTGCGTGAGGGGCTGCTCGACAAGACCAACACCGCGAGCGCCGTCTGGGCCGACACGGCCTACCGTTCGAAGGCCAATGAGGCGTTCCTCGAAAAGAACGGGTTCGTCAGCCGCGTCCATCGCAAGAAGCCGGCGGGCCGGCCCATGCCGGAGACGACGCGGCGCGCCAACGCGCTCAAGTCCAAAGTCCGCTCCGGCGTCGAACACGTCTTCGCCGTGCAGAAGGACAAGATGGACCTCTTCGTCCGCACCATCGGCATCGCCCGGGCGAAAACCAAGATCGGCATGGCCAACCTCGTCTACAACTTCCGCAGGCTCGTCTTCCTCGATCGTCTCGCTGCCGCCTGACCCCCGCGCCGGGGGCCGCCCGGTCGCCGCAGCATGCGGCGCCCTATGCCGCATCCAAAACCGAGATCCCGCACCTCAAAATCGCGTCACTCGACCCGTCTCCGTCCGGAAAAACGCGTTTATAGAACCGTCCAGCTTCGCGAGGCCGATCCGGGCTGAAGGGAGAAGGAACTCTTATCCGCCATCGCCAAGGGGCGGCGATGGCTCGACGAAGTAGCTGCTCGCAAGGTCGTCGGCGCCGAGGCGATCGCAGCCCGCGAAGGCATCAGCGAACGTTCCGCCTGCCTGGGAATCTCCCTCGCTTTCCTCGCTCCGGCCATCGTCCAGGCGGCTGTCAACGGAACCCTTCCGCGCGGCCTCGGCGTTTCGCGTCTCATGGACATGCCGCCAAGTTGGGCCGATCAACGCTCCACAATTGGAATCGCACCGAGCCGTTGAGCGCGCGGCCGACTCGTCGGCATTCGGCGACATCTCCGACTGGCGGCTAGGGAACCGTTCACCGCGGTGGTGCGAACCGGTCTCCCCAGAACGCACTACAACTCACCGCGTAAAAGGAATGCGGTGCCTGGAGACAGGAGGCGGGCGCCGCCGCCGCAGGCTGAAGATCTCAGTCTCTATGGGACTTCTTGTGCGCTCCCTGTACGCAAGTACCGGATATGTCGCGCATATTCAGACAGACTGACAACCCTGTGATATCAACAGGTTGGTTGGTGGAGCCAGACGGAATCGAACCGACGACCTCTTCAATGCCATTGAAGCGCTCTCCCAACTGAGCTATGGCCCCATTCTCCAAAAGGTAATCGGCCGGTTCGATTGGGACGAAGCGGGCCGCTATCCGAGCGCGGGGTATAACCGCAAACTTGCAAGCCCCACAAGGGCCGTCAGCCAAAAAAGACCACCACCCTCCGCCTGCCATCTTCAGTAAAATGGCCCAGACTCCAACGCCGTTCAGGTTTCCTCGTCGGGAGCGATGTCGCCATCGATGAGGTTGGTGACATCGTCGTCATCCTCCTCTTCCTCCTCCAGGAATGGGTCGTCCGGCGCCTCGGCGTCGTCCTCCTCGACATCGATGTCGTCGACCACCGGCTCGGCGGCCTTCTCCTCGCTCGCCTCGACCTCGTCGAGCGACACGACCTCCACGTCCGGAGGTGTGGAGAGTTCGGCTTCCTCTTCCTCGGGTTTGGCGGTTGGGCGCGCGCGCGCCGCTGCGCCCTGGAACACGGTCCCGCATTTCGGGCAGATGATGGGATCTTTGTTGAGATCAAAGAATTTGGCGCTACAGTTCTGGCACTGACGCTTGGTTCCGAGTTCGGGTTTGGCCACTGCGATCAATTCCCCGTGGTTGAGGCCGGTGTTCAGGAGGGCTCCGGTTAGTGACCGCTTCCGCTCGTGTCAATGTGCTTTTTCAACGGTCGACAGGCTCTATTGTCGGTGATACGAGCGCGGGCCGCCGCGGCCTCGCGCGGCCGCATCCCCCGGCAAGGAAGGTCGTTCGTGTCCGCCAGCCCGTCGCATCTTTCCGCGGCGTCGCCGCTCAGCGCGGAACGCGCGCGACCGCTGAAGGGGCGGGTCCGCCCGCCGGGCGACAAATCGATCTCCCATCGCGCCTTTCTGTTTGGCCTTCTGACCTGCGGCGAAACGAGAGTAGAGGGGCTGCTCGAGGGCGACGACGTGCTTGGCACGGGCAAGGCGTGCCGAGCGCTGGGCGCTGAGATCGAGCGTCTCGCGCCGGGCCAATGGCGAATTCGTGGGCCTGGGCTTGGCGCGCTCTTAGCCCCGCGCGAACCGCTTGATTTCGGCAATGCCGGCACCGGCTGCCGGCTGATGATGGGCGTCGTCGGCGGCCACGGGATTACCGCGACCTTCGACGGCGACGCGTCGCTGCGCAAGCGCCCGATGCGGCGCATTCTCGATCCGCTCAGGCTGATAGGGGCCCAGGTTCTCTCCGAAGCCGAAGGGGGCCGCTGTCCGATCGTGCTCAAGGGCGCTCGCGATCCCGCGCCGATCCAATATCGCACGCCCGTCGCATCCGCGCAGATCAAATCGGCCGTCCTTCTCGCCGGCCTCAACGCGCCAGGCCTAACCACCGTGATCGAAGACCAAGCCTCCCGCGATCATACCGAGAAGATGCTCGCTCATTTCGGCGCGGAGGTGGCTGTCGCGGCGGAGGGCGAGGGCCGCCGGATCACGCTGGTCGGCCGACCGGAATTGCGCCCCGCGACGGTGGTCGTTCCTGCCGATCCCTCGTCGGCGGCGTTCCCCCTCGTCGCCGCCCTGATCGTTCCGGGGTCGGACGTCATCATTGAGGGGATGATGATGAACTCGCTGAGGACTGGGCTCCTCGAGACGCTGAAGGCAATGGGCGCGCATATCGAGACGCTCGACAAGCGCCGCGAGGGCGGCGAGGAGGTCGCGGACTTGAGAGTGCGCGCGGGCACGCTCAAAGGCGTTGATGTTCCCGCCGCTCGCGCCCCGTCGATGATCGACGAATATCCAATCCTGGCGGTCGCCGCCGCCTTCGCTTCCGGCGCGACTCGCATGCGGGGCTTAAGCGAACTTAAGGTGAAGGAGAGCGACCGCCTCGCCGCGGTCGCCGCCGGGCTCAAGGCCGCCGGCGTCGAATGCGCCATCGAGGGCGACGATCTGATCGTTGAAGGCGGCCGGCCGCGCGGCGGAGCCATGGTCGCGACCCACATGGACCACCGGATCGCCATGAGCTTTCTCGTCATGGGGCTTGCCAGTCTTGAGCCCATGGCGGTCGACGACGTGGCGATGATCGCGACCAGCTTTCCGGCGTTCCGCCCGACGATGGAGCGGCTTGGGGCTCAGTTTCACTAAAACACTTTGCAATTTGGTGGGGTCGGTCTGGCTCCTTCGTCGGCTGCGATTGCGGTCGATCGGCTTTGGGTTTTCTTGGGAGGTCGCCGTTTCGCCGTGAAAACCCCTCCCAGGAGGGTTGGATTTCCTTGGATTTCCTTGGATTCTCTCGTCCGAATTGTGACTTTTCAATGGGTTACACGGGATTTTCCGCGAACAAAATTTCTCGCGCCCCTCCCCGCGTGCGAAGCGGGGTCTGGCCTGTCGGAAGGCGGGATTGGTCATGGGATAAGCTTAGGCTGACTTCCGATTTTCCGCAAGAAATTGTCTTTGAGAAATTGTCTTTGAGTTTTGCACTTTTACGGTTGAGGCCGGGAGGGACGAACCGATAATCGGCCAGTCTACATATGTAATTAATCCTCAGCGTCTATCTTCCGTTCCCAGCAATACCTTGGTTTAAGGCGCGGTGAGATAAGCATGCCGCTTCGCATCATGGCTTTTTTCTGCGCAGCCTTGGCTTTGGCGGGCTGCGGCCGCAGCGCGAGCTACCGCTACAAACTGACGCTGACCTTGGACACGCGGGACGGAGTGAAGACCGCATCAAGCGTAGTGGAAATAAATGCCTTTGACGTGATCCTTCCCGCTCGGGGCATCGGCCACAAGACTACCGGACAAGCGCTCTACGTCGATCTCGGCGCTGGCCGTCGCCCGCTGATTGCGCTGTTGACTTGCATCCGGCGCGCGACTGACCCATGGCCGACCTTCCGAGGTTGGGGCGAGGACGCCCCGGGCGAGGCTCTCGCAGCCAAGTGCTTAGGCGCTAAAAAACCAGAGGACTTGCTCGACGAGGTCAAGGCGACGCGCAAATGCGGACGACCCGTCGCGATCACACCTGCCGATCTACCCGACCTTGTCACCTTTGGGGACGTCAACAATCCAAAAAGCGTGATGCTGGTTGATCCCAACAATCTCAGCGTGACGCTTGGGCCGGGGGTGTCCTGGCGGTCAATGACGCTAGAGGCGACGGATGAGCCGCTGAGCAAAGGAATTGACGAGCATCTGTCGTGGATGCGTGGTTATGACCCGAACATTGAGATTCGGGGCGTGATGCCGTTCGATCGGTTCAAAAATCATATCAGCAGACTAGACTTCATACGGGAGAAGTAGCTAACTTTTCTGGAAAGACCTAAAGGCGTGGCGGTAGCGCGATCTCGATCTGTCGGAGGTGCACGGCTGGTGCAAAAATCTTGAATTTTGCACCGCGCGCGTGGTCCGCTTCGGGTCGATTCCGGCTGTCTAATCGGACGTCGCTGGCTCCAAGCCTCTAGCCCACGCTCACCCACCGCCCCTCATGGGCGGAGCGCGCGATCGCGTGGATCGTTCGTTCGATGGCGAGGCCGGCGTCGAAATCGATGGTCAGCGCCCGCCGGCCGAGGATGCGGTTCAAGAGCTCGTGGGCTTCGATGATCTTGAGGTCGTTGAAGCCCATCTGATGGCCGGGCGCGGAGATGAACCGCTCATACGGCGGATGCGCCGGGCCCATCAGGACCTGCTTGAACCCCTGCTCCTCCGGGCGCCCTTCCGCGACATAGACCTGGACCTCGTTGAACCGCTCCTGGTCAAACACGATCGCGCCGCCCGCGCCAAAGAGCTGCAATTGGAGGCGGCCCTTACGGCCCCAGGCGGAGCGGCTGACCTGCATCGTTCCTGACGCGCCATCCGCCATTCTCAAGAGCGCCGTCGCGATGTCGAACGTCTCGACCTCGCGACGTCCGCCGCCGTCCGGGCGGTTCGGGTAAGGCTTGCTCATCTCGCCGAAAACCTCGTTTGGGGCGCCGATCAGGGTCGCGATCAGGCTCAAAGGGTGGACGGCGAAATCATCCAAGGCGCCGTAGCCTGAGCTCGCCTGGCTGCGCCAGGAAAACGGCACCTCGGAGTCAGCCATGAAATCCTCGTCCATTTCGAGTCGAAAATGGGTGAGCAAGCCGATTGCGTCGCCCTTAAGAAGCTTGTCGATGAAGCGGACCGCGGGGCTTTGGATATAATTATAGCCGAGGATAGCGACGCGGCCCGAGGCGCGCGCCGCCGCCGCCATGCGCTCGGAATCTGCGAGCGACGGCGCCATCGGCTTTTCGCACCACACATGCTTGCCCGCTTCGAGCGCCGCGATCGCCATCGGAGCGTGCAAGGCGTTGGGAGTGGTGATCGAAACGACTTCCACGCCCGGGTCCGTGATCAGCGCGCGCCAGTCGTCGGTCGAAGACTCAAAACCGAACTCGTCGGCGCGGCGCCGCGCCAGTCCTTCTTCGACCTCGCACAGCATGACCCGCCTGACGATCGGCGTGTCGTCGAACACCGCGTGGACGCCCGTCCAGGCGAGCGCGTGACATTTGCCCATATAGCCGGTGCCGATGAGTCCGACGCCAATCGTGCGCATCCCTTGCTCCCCGATTTCTCGCCGCCCGATCGAGCGCCCCACCGCCAATTCAAATATTTCATACGCGACACAGATTGGAATATCTGTTCTATTCATGCCGGCCCTGACGACAATAGCGCAGGCGAGCGGACGCGTCGCGCAAGGGGAAACGATGAGCGACCAGGCGCCAATCGAACCGCCGGAGAGCTTCGACCACTTCCAGCGCCGTCTGATCGAGATTGAGCCGCATCTGCCCAAGCGTCTCCGCCAGGCCGCGGCTTACGCGCTCGAGCATCCGGACGAATTCGCCCTCGGCACCGCTTCGGCGCTCGCTCGCAATGCCGACGTGCAAGCTTCGACTCTTGTGCGGTTCGCCCAGACGTTGGGCTTCGCCGGCTTTTCTGAGCTGCAAGAGTTGTTTCGCGCGCGCCTTCGCAACCGCTGGCCCGATTATTCCGAACGCCTCCGGGCGCTGCAGCAGGACGCCCGCGACAGCGGCGATCCCACCCAGCTCTTGTTTGGATTCGCCGATTCCGCATCGGCCTCGATCTCGCGCTTGCGCGACAATGTCCAGCGCAGCGATCTTGACCGGGCGGTGAGCCTTCTGGCTCAAGCGCGGACGATTTTTTGCCTCGGCCAGAGGCGGTCTTTCTGCGTCGCCCACTATCTAACTTATGCGCTGTCCCAGCTCGGCGTTCGAGCCTCCCTCATCGACAATGTGGGCGGGCTCGGACCCGAACAGTTGGCGCAAGCTGGCGCAGGCGATGCGCTGATCGCGGTCAGCTTCTCGCCCTATGCGCCGTTCACCGTCGACCTCGCCAAGCGCGCGCGGCGCGCCGGCGTCCCGATCGTCGTGATGACGGACAGCGCGCTGTCGCCGCTCGCTGGCCTCGCCGACGCCCGGTTTGAGGTCGTCGAAAGCGACTTCGGCTCGTTCCGTTCGCTGTCGGCGACATTTTGCCTGGCGATGACGCTCGCCGTAGCGGTTGGCGAAAAGCGGGCGAAAGCCACGTGACTCAGCTCACTCGGCGAGCGCCTGCCTAGGGGCGAATACGACCTTCGGCACCAGAAACAAGGTGGCCGCGACGAGGAGCGCAACTCCAAACATAGATACGAAAGTGAGGTGAAGCGACTGTTCGAGAGCCGCGCGAAGCCCCGGTTCTCCCACCGCTTCCGAACCTTGCTCCAGGAGCTGGCGGAGCTGATCCGACTTCGCGCCTGCATGGCCGGATCGCAGGAGGCCGAAATTGAGCACTGCGCCGAATACGGTCGCGCCAAACGTGCTGCCGAGGCTGCGGGCGAAGAGATAGGACGCGGTCACGCTTCCGCGCTCGGACCAATCGACGATTTCCTGGATCAGGATGATCGAGGCGCTGCTGGAAAGGCCCATGCCGAGCCCGATGACGAGTGAGCCCAGACCGGCCGCTATGGGCGAACTCCCCCCGTTGAGGACGAGGAAAACGAGCGAGCCTAGCGGAATGAGCACGCCGCCTACGCGCAACACGGAACGCACGCCAAAGCGCCGGAAGAAGCGCACGCCAACGGTCGCGCCAACCGGCCATCCGAGCACCATCGCCGAGAGGGCGAAACCGCCGACCAAAGGCGACCTCTGCATCACACCCTGCACGAACACAGGCAGAAACGTGGTCAGCCCGATCATCACCATGCCGGCGAGAAGCGAGGCGGCGTTGGCCGCTGCGATCGGCCGGCGTCCCCAAAGCTCAAGCGAAATCATCGGCTCCGGAGATCGGCGCTCCTGCAGGACGAACAGCACGACGGCAACCACCGCGACCAGGGTGGTGAGCCCAATTTCGAGCCGCCCCGAAGTCGAAAGCGCCGTGAGATCGGCCATGATCGCTGCGATGGCGACGGTGAATATGCCGGCGCTCAAGTGGTCGATTCTGCCGCGGCCGCGGACTCGTTTTTCGTGCAAATAGGCCCAGAAACCCGCGACAGCGAGCGCGCCGATCGGCAAGTTCATCCAGAAGATCCAGGCCCAGGAAAAATACTGGATGATGAGACCGCCCGCTAGCGGCCCGAGGACCGCCGACAGCGCCCAGACGCTGGCCAGCCAGCCTTGGATTTTCGCCCGCTCATGCACCGAATAAAGGTCGCCAACAATGGTCATGGCGGTCGGCTGCACCGCGCCTGCGCCCACGCCCTGCACGAGCCGGAAGGCGATCAACGACGGCATCGACCACGCGAACCCACATAAGATCGAGCCAAACAGGAAGATCGCGATTCCGACCAGCATTACCCGCTTGCGCCCGGCGAGATCGGCCAGCTTGCCAAACACAACGGTGGTCGCGGTCTGAGTCAACAGGAACGCCGCGAACACCCAGCTGTAGAGCGGCAGGCCACCTAGCTGGCCGACGATCTGCGGCATGGCGGTGGAGACTATGGTCGCTTCGATCGCGATCATGAAATTCGCCGCCATTACAGCGGCGAGCACGAGCGGACGGTGAGTCGTCAGGGAGGGCATGGGGATTCTTGGGAGGTTGCCCGTCACCTTAGTGGACAACCCGCCCTTCGCCAAATCGCGTTCGCGTGAAGAGGGCGTTTCCCGCCACCTGACCTGCCGTGACAGAGGGTGGGGGCCGGGGGGATCATCGCGCTAGGGAGGCTATGTGGCTCCCGGCCTCGTCCTTATCACCCGCGCATTGTGTCGAAACGGCGTCGTCAGATTGGAGCGGCCGGCGGCGGCGCGCTGGCGAGAAGTCGCCGCTCGAACTCCGCAAGCAGTTTTCCGGCGCCCCAGCCCTCGCCGTGGTGGCCGGCCTTCAACGATTGCAGGATCCCGACGAGGTTCTGGTCGCGAATCCTCTCGAGTTCGCGGATCGACAGGCCGGCCGCCTGCTTGTCCGACTGGGTGGCGATCTTCTCAATGAGATCCTCGTCGAGGTCGACGACGTCGGTGAGTTTGGTCCACGGCCATTTGAGGCAGGGGCCGAACTGGGCGAGGAAATGGCGCATTCCGGCTTCGCCGCCGGCGATGCGGTAGGTCTGAAAGAGGCCCATCTGCGCCCAACGCAGGCCGAAGGAATAGCGGATCACATCGTCGAGCGTCTCGACGTCGCAGATATCGTCCTTGATCAGCCAGAGGGCCTCGCGCCATAAAGCTTCGAGCAATCGATCCCCGACGAAAGCCTCGATCTCGCGGGCGATGACCACGCCCTTCATGCCAATCGCATCAAGAACCGCGCGAGCGCGGTCAATTGTTCCGCGCGTCGTCGCCGCGCCGCCGACAATCTCGACCAGGGGCAGGAGATAGACCGGATTGTAAGGGTGGGCCACGAACAGCCGCTCGGGATGAGCGAGTCCTGCTTGGAGGCCCGAGGGCAGAAGACCGGACGTCGAGGAGCCGATCAGCGCCTCCGGCGGGCAGGCGGCGTCTATCTCGGCGAGGACATGGCGCTTGAGATCGAGACGCTCCGGCACGCTCTCCTGCACCCATTCTGCGCCCGACACGGCGTTCATAAGGCTTGGAGAGAAGGTCAGGCGCCCCCGGGGCGGTAGAGGAGCATCGGTCAAGAGCCCGTAAGCGTGTTCGGCATTGGCGATAACCTCGCCGACGATGCGCTCCGCCTCCAGATGCGGGTCGAACACCCTAACGTCGACGCCGGCCAACAGGAAGCGGGCGATCCAGCCTCCTCCGATGACGCCGCCGCCGATGCAGGCTGCGCTCGAAATGGGGGCGAGGGGTTTTAACGGCGCACTCATCGAACTCATCGTGAGGCCTCCTTAGCGCTTCACCAGCTTGAGCCTCTCGCGGACTTCCCGCGGACCTATGATCCGTGCGCCCACGCCCGTCACGACGCTTGCGGCTTTTTCCACGAGTTGCGCGTTTGTGCCGAGTTGGCCTTTGCCGATGTAGAGGTTGTCCTCAAGTCCAACGCGGACATTGCCGCCGGCGAGCACAGCCGCGGCCGGATAGGCGAGGGCGTTGCGGCCGATGGAAAAGGCCGAGAACGTCCAACCTGCCGGCACGTTGTTCACCATCGCCATGAGCGTGTTGAGGTCGTCCGGTGCCCCCCACCGAATGCCCATGCAAAGCTGGATCAACACAGGGTCTTCGATGAGCCCTTCGGTCGCGAGCTGCTGCGCGAACCAGAGATGGCCGGTGTCGAACGCCTCGATCTCCGGGCGCACTCCGAGCGCCGTCATCTGCCGCGCCATCTCTCGCAGCATCGAGGGCGTGTTGGTCATGACATAGTCGCCGAGACTGAAGTTCATGGTGCCGCAGTCGAGGGTGCAGATCTCCGGAAGGCACTCCGCGACATGGGCGACACGCTCGGTCGCCCCCGCCATGTCGGTGCCTGTCTTGTTGAGCGGTAAGGGCGCTTCAACGTCGCCGAAGACGAGGTCCCCGCCCATGCCAGCGGTCAGGTTCAGAACCACGTCGACGTCTGCCGAGCGGATCCGGTCGGTCACCTCCCGGTATAGATCCCGCCGGCGCGAGGCGGCGCCGGTCTCCGGATCCCGGACGTGGCAATGGACGACGGCCGCCCCTGCTTTGGCCGCGTCGATCGCGGATTCTGCGATTTGTTTCGGCGTGATCGGCACGTGAGGCGAGTTGCGCACGGTATCGCCCGCGCCAGTCACAGCGCAGGTGATGAAGACATCGCGATTCATCGACAAGGGCATGGCGGTCTCCGATCGATGCGCGAAACTTGACGGGAAAGGCGAAGCGTGACGCAACTCGTTGCGCAGTCCATTTTCCTTTTTGCGAAGCCATGATCTTTGCCCATTCCGATGCGCCTTTGAACGTCACGCTGCTGCTGTTCCCCGGCCTTTCGCTCCTCTCGCTCGCGGCGACGCTCGATCCTATGCGCGGCGCCAATCGCGTGCTGGGTCGCCCTGCCTATTGCTGGAAGCTCAAGTCGATCGACGGCAAAATGCCGGTCGCGAGTTGCGGGCTGCCGATTCCCGTCGACGGCGCCTTCGATTCGGCCGACCAGCAGGACGCTCTCATCCTGATCGCGGCCTTCGAAGCGATGCGGTATGGGACGCCGCCGGTCCTGAGAAAGCTGCGCGCCGGCGCGAAGCGTTCGGGCCTTGTCGGGGGCGTCGAATCCGGCCCCTGGCTCATGGGAATGGCGGGGCTGCTCGACGGACGGCGCGCGACAACCCATTGGGAGGATCTCGAGGACTTCGCCGCGCGCTTTCCGAATGTCGACGTCCAGCCCGATCGTTTCGTGGTGGATGAGCCCGTCTTCACGACGGGAGGGGCTACGCCCGCGCTCGATTGCCTGCTTTCGCTGATCCGCGCGCGCAACGGCTATTCGGCGGCCCTCGATGTCGCCAGCCTCTACATCTACGAAGAGCTGCGAACGGGCTCGGACGCGCAGCCGATCGTGTCGCTTGGGCGCATACGCAAGCACGAGCCGCGCGTCGCAGAGGCGATCCGAATCATGGAGACGCATATCGACCGACCGCTGACGATTGCCGCGATCGCTCGCCGCGTCGGCGTCTCGACGCGAGCTCTGGAGACGCTGTTTTTGAAAATCGTCGATGCTTCGCCTGGGGCGTATTTTGTCGCGCTGCGCCTCAACGCGGCGAGACGCCTCGTGCTCGACACCAATCTTCCTATCGCCGAGGTCGCGGAGCGGAGCGGCTTTTCCGCCATCGCTTCCCTCTCTCGCGCATTCAAGCGGCAATTCGGCGCGCCGCCGTCCGCAGCGCGCCGTGCGAGACTGTAAGGGAAGGAGCCCTGTCCACCGCCGATAACAGCCCGAGACCGCTCCTGACAGCAGCAACCCCGGTTTGCCGTCGATCGTCGTCACGCCCGTCGAGCCACGCTCCTGCAGTCCGATGGCGGCCGACCCCGAAGGCCGGCCGCTATTTGCTTCTCGCTGTTCCTCAGTTCCCCATCAGCGATTTGGCGTTGTCGGGCGTGATCGCCGTCGTCGGCACGGTGACCGTGGTCGGCACGCTCTCGGCGCAATCGAGCAGGATCTTTTTCGCCATCTCGATCGCCTCCGGCCCGCCGGTCGGGTAGGTGAACGTCGCAGCCCACTGGCCTTCCGCGACCGCGCGGATGCCGCCCGCCGGTCCCGGCAGGCCGTCGGTGCCGAGGATCTTGATGTCGCCGTCCTGCTTGCCCGCGCCCTTCGCCGCGAGGCGCGCGCCGGCCGCCATCATGTCGTTGCTGGCGTAGAGCGCCTTGATGTTCGGATGGGCCTGCAGCATCGCGGCGAACGCGGTCTGAGCCTTGTCCGGCAGCCAGTCGGCCGCCTGTTCGGCGACCACCTGAATCTTCGCGTTGGCCTTCACGCCGTCCTTGAAGCCGTTCAAGCGCTCGACTGCCGGGGTCGAACTCGGCAACCCTTCGAGCACCGCGACCTCGCCGCCGTCCGGCAGGAGTTTGCCCGCGACATATTTGCCCGCTTCCTGGGCGATCTTGAAATTATCCCCGCCGATGAAGGCCGTGTAGTCCTTGCCGGGGTCGCCGACGGTCTTGCGGTCGAGCTCGATGACCGGAATCCCGGCCTTCATCGCCCGCGCGACGACCGGGGTCAGCGGTGAGGCCTCGAAGGGCGAGATGAGGATCAGATCGACCTTCTGGGTGATGAAATTGTCCATCTGCGAGGTTTGCGTATTCACGTTGCCGGCGCCGTCCGCGATCTGCAGCGTGAATTGCGGGACCTTCTTGGCCGCTGCGGTCAATTCGTCATTGACGTGCTGGCGGTAGGGCTCGGCGTTGTTGGCTTGCGAGAAGCCGATGACGAAACTGCCGTTCTTGCCGCATTCCTTGACGAGCGGCGCCGCGCTCGCCGTCCCGACGGCAAACGCCAAAGCGCCTGCGCCGAGCATCAGCGCGGCTGGTTGTTTTGCGAATACGAATGCCATGACTTTCACTCCTCGGTTGACGTGTCCCGATCGAAAGCTTCCACCGCGTCGGGTTGATCGCGGCGGGGCGTATCCGCCAATCCCGCGATCTCGTTGTTGCGTCGCCTCGCTTTCATCGACCCAGCCCCTCGCGGCGACGGACGAGAGACTGAAGAACCGCGGCGAGCACGATGATCGCGCCGGTCGCGAGCAATTGCAGAGCCGCGTTGATGTTGTTGAGCTGCAGCACGTTGGCGAGCGCGCCGAGCATGATCGCGCCGGCGACCGTTCCGACCATGGAGCCCGCGCCGCCAAACAGACTGGTGCCGCCGATGACGACGGCGGCGATTGCGGTCAGCTCGTAGCCTGTCCCGTCATTGGCGCTGCCGAAATTGAATTGCCCGGCGTGGACGACGCCAGCGATAGCGGAGACGAGCCCGGTGATCGCATAGACCGAAATCTTGACCGCCGTCACCGGGACACCCGAGAGGCGTGCGGCGCGTTCGTTGCCGCCGACCGCGAAGACATAGCGCCCGAAGCGTGTGAAGTTGAGGACGAAGGTGGCGATCGCGGCCACGACCACGAATACGAGCGTCGCCACCGGCACGATATTGTTGAACAGGCGATCTCCCAGGATCGCAAACACAGGCGGGGCGAGACCGGGCCCATTGCCGTAGGAAATGTTGATATACTGATTGCCGGAGATGACCAGCGCAAGGCCACGCGCGACCTGCAGCCCGGCCAGCGTGACGATGAATGGCTCAAGGCGGAAACGGGTCGAGATGAGACCCTAAATCGCGCCGAACGCCGAGCCGCAGGCGACGACGAACAGAATGGTTGGGATCAATCCCCAACCGGCAGTCGTCATGATGGTCGCGGTCAGCACGCTCGACAGGCTCAGAAGCGCGCCCACGGAGAGATCGATCCCTGCGGTGATGATGACGAATGTCATGCCGACGGCGATGATGCCCGTCTCCGACACCGCGCGCACGATATTTGCGATGTTGTCGGGAGCGAGAAAGAGGATGAGGCCATGCCGGCGTGGCGAGAAGATGATCCCGCCGATCGCCACCAGAACGAGGCCGATCACGCTCTGAAAGCGAACCGCGATGGCGAAGAGATCGATGCGACGCCACGCAGCGGGGGCTGAGGCGGAGGAGGCGCGCGCGGACGCTGCGTCATTCATGGGCTTCATCCGCGCTCAACTCGGCCGCCGCCAGGACTTCATGCTCGTCCGCGCCGCCGGGAAATTCGCCGACCGTGCGGCCACGCCGCAACACCACAACCCGATCGCAAAGACCAAGCAGCTCCGGCATTTCGCTCGACGCGATGAGAACGCCGAGCCCCTCCGCGGCGAGTTCGCGGATGCGGGCGTATATCTCGCCCTTTGCGCCGACATCGACGCCGCGCGTCGGCTCGTCCAAAAGCAGGAGCCGCGGTCCGCCAAGCACCTCCTTGGCGAGCACGACCTTCTGCTGATTGCCGCCCGACAGCGCCCCGACCGGAATTTCGGGCAAGGCCGGGCGCACGTCGAACGAAACGATGGCTTTGCGAGCAAGCTCGTCTTCCTTGGGTTTGGACATGAGAAACAGCGGCGAGACTTTGCGCAGGACGGACATCACGAGATTGCGCCCGACGCTGTCGCGCAACATGAGCCCCCCGCCGCGCCGATCGTCGGTGACGAAACCCAGGCCCTCCGCGCGCGCGCTCCGGATCGAGGCGAGGCGCGCGGGCGCGCCGTCGATTTCGACCACGCCTGACCAGCGCCCGGGTCCGGCCGCGCCATAGAGCGCGGTCAGGAGCTCCGTGCGTCCTGCCCCCATGATCCCGGCAAGGCCGACGATCTCCCCGGCGCGCACCTCAAGCGAGATGCCATTGGGCGCCTGCCAGCCGGCGCGGGCGCGCTTCGTCCGGTAGCGCGCGCCTTCAAGATGCAGCACGCGCCGCCCGAACGCGGTGGCGCGCCTCGGATAGAGTTCGTTGAGCGGCCTGCCGACCAGAAGGCGGACGAGCTCCGATTGCGGCGAGCGCGCGGACGCGATTCCCGCCACCTGGCCGTCGCGCAACACCGTCACCCGATCGGCGACGCGCGGGACCTCCTCGAGCCGGTGGGAGATGTAAACGATGCCGACGCCGCGCGCGGCGATATCGCGCATCACCGCAAACAGCCGCTCGACTTCGGCCGCGGTCAGCGCGGCGGTGGGCTCGTCCATCACCAGGATGCGCGAGGCGTAGGTCAGCGCCTTGACGATGGCGACGATTTGCCGCCGGCCGACGGAAAGCTCAGCGACCGGCTGATCGACGTCGATCTCGACGCCGACGGCTTCGAGCCGGGAGCGCGCCGCTCGCCGCATCGCCGCCCGGTCGAGAACGCCTGCGCGCGTGAGCTCGCGCCCGAGGAACAGGTTGGCGGTGACGTCGAGGCTCGGCACGAGGTCGAGCTCCTGGAAGATGGTGGCGACGCCCGCCGCCTGCGCCGCGCGCGGATCGGCGAAGCGCACGGCCATGCCGTCGACCCTCATTTCGCCGGCGTCGGGTTCGACGACCCCGGAGAGAATGTTCATCAAGGTCGACTTGCCGGCGCCGTTTTCCCCGAGCAGCGCATGGATTTCTCCCGGGCGCAGATCGAAGTCCACGCCCCGGAGCGCCTGAGCGCCGCCAAAGCGCTTGACGACGCCTTCCATCACCAGCAGCGGCGCCGCAGTTTCGATGGATCCGCTCATCGCGGCCTCGCACAGGAATCGCGCAATCTCAGTGTGGCGTCGAGGCGCACCGTGCGTCGCGCGCCTTCCGGCGCGGCGATCCGCTCCATCAACAGAAACGCCGCTCTTCGGCCGATCTCCTCACACGGCTGAGCGATCAGCGTGAGGCGCGGCTCGAAACAATCGGCCCATTCGAAATCATCGAAGCCGGCAATCGAGACGTCGGCGGGAACGCTCAAACCCCGCGTGCGTACGGCCCGCATCGCCCCGATCGTCGCCATATTGTTGCCGGTCACGATCGCGGTCGGCGGATCCGGCAGCGAGAGCAGCGCGTGAGCAGCCTCCTCGGCGCTGGCGGTCGACACGTTGCCGGTGACGAGATAGCGCTCGTCGAAGTTCAGGCCAAGGCGCTCAAGGCTGTTGCGGTAGCCGACGATGCGCTCGAGCGTGGTCTCAAAACCTGGATGGCCGCCGATATAACCGATACGGCGATGCCCGAGCTGAGCAACATAGTCGACCAATTCGCGCATCGCATCGCGATTGTTGACGCCGACCTGATCAAACTCGGGGTCTGGCGTGCGGTCGACGAGGACGCAGGGGAGGCGCGTCGCTCGCAGATAAGCGAGCGCGCGGTGTTGAGGGTCGGCGCTCGGCGCCAGGATGACCCCGTCGACTCGACGCTGATGCAGCGCGGTCAAGACCGCAAGTTCGCGAGCCGGGTCATCCTGGGTGTCGGAGAGGAAAATCATCATGCCCAGCCGCGCGCATTCGGTCTCGATCGCGCATATGATATCGGTGAAGTAGGGATTAGCGATGGCCGAAATGGCGATCCCGACCGAGCGTGTCGAGGCCGTCTTCAACGACCGCGCGACAACATTGGGGCGATAGTCGGTCGCGTCGATGACCGCCCTGACCGCGCTTGCGGTCGCCGGCGAAACCCGCCTCGTGCCATTGATGACGTGCGAAACCGTCGAGACCGAGACACCCGCCTCCCGCGCCACGTCGGCAATCGTCGACACGTCGCCTCCCCGGGCTTCCTCAGCGGCGCGCATTGCGCGGCGCGGCTTTCCGTGGGTGAAGCTAGCATATCGAAACGTTTGCGCAACCGTTTCGATATCCTTCGCAGCGTCCAAGTTGTCGCCGCGCACCGCCCAAGTAGGTCTTTGATATCGATTGCGATAGCCACGATCGGCGTACGCTCCTGGATCGACCTGCAACACCGCGATCGGATTACCGGGTGAGCCGGTGGCGCCTAGAATCGGCCGGAAGGGTGCGAATCCCGCTCCTGCTGGCCGGCCCCTGGGCAGCACAAGCGCCTTGGGCGTCTTCCCGCCCACCGACACCGGCGCTATTCCTCTGAGGTCACGGCCTAAAGTCAGCGCGACCAGGGCGCTTCACACGTCGCGCCAATGCCATAGCGTGCGATAGCTTGGGCGACGGTCTCTTTGCTCACGCTTCCTGCCGTGGCGAGGGCAGCGAGCGCCGCAACCGTGATGTGGCCAGCGTCGACCTCGAAAAAACTGCGAAGCGTCGCGCGCGTATCGCTGCGCCCAAATCCGTCAGTCCCGAGCGCGGTGAAGGGAGCGTCTACGTAGGCGGCGATCAATTGCGGATAAGCGCGAACGTAATCCGTTGCGGCAATGATCGGAGCGCGCCCGGAAAGGCTGCTGGCGACATGACTGGTCTGCCGCGGCGCGCTTGGGTTCAGCCGGTTACGCCGCTCCACCTCGCGGGCGTCGCGCGCGAGCTCGGAGAAGCTGGTCGCGCTGAACACTTCCGACGCGACGCCCCAGTCCGCTTCCAGCCGGCGCGCGGCTTCTAACACTTGCAACAAAATTGCGCCCGAGCCAATGAGTCGCGCGCGACCGACGGGTGCTGGAGGCAAGTGGGTCCCAACACGGTACAAGCCCTTAATGATGTCAGCGTCGACTCCCTCCGGCATCGAAGGCTGCGGGTAATTCTCGTTCATGGCCGTCACGTAGTAGAACTCGTCTCGCGCCTCCTCCATCATCGCGCGCGCGCCGTGGTCGAAGATGACAGCCATCTCGTAGGCGAAGGCAGGATCGTAGGCGCGGCAGTTCGGAATGGTCGCAGCGATCAAATGGCTTGAGCCATCCTGGTGCTGCAGCCCTTCGCCGCCGAGCGTCGTTCGCCCGGCCGTTGCGCCGATAAGAAAGCCGCGCGCCCGCTGGTCGGCTGCGGCCCAGATCAAATCGCCAACTCGCTGGAAACCGAACATGGAATAGAAAATGTAAAAGGGCAGCATCGCAACGTTGTGGACACTGTAGGAGGTGGCGGCGGAAACCCAAGAGGAGATGGCGCCCGCTTCCGTGATGCCTTCTTCGAGCAACTGCCCGTCGCGCGCTTCGCGATAGTAAAGCATGGAGCCCGCGTCCTCGGGCTCATAAAGCTGCCCGTGCGGCGAATAAATGCCGACCTGCCGGAATAAAGTCGCCATGCCGAAGGTGCGCGCCTCGTCGGCGACGATTGGCACAACGCGCGTGCCGAACGTCTTGTCCTTGATGAGATTGCTGAACAGGCGGACGGCGGCCATGGTCGTTGACATCTCCTTGCCCTCGGCCCTCAACGCAAACTGTCCATAGGATTCCAGCACAGGCACGGCCACTCTTTCGCCGCTCCTCCGTCGTTGCGGCAGATAGCCGCCGAGCGCCTCACGACGCGAGCGAAGATATTGAAGCTCTGGGCTGTCTTCCCCGGGCTTGTAGAATTCAAGCGCCGCCGCCTGTTCGTCGGTAAGAGGCAGCGCGAACCGGTCGCGGAAAGCGATGAGCGCCTCGACGTCCAACTTCTTGGCCTGATGTGAGGTCATGCGGGATTCGCCCGCTCCGCCCATTCCGTAACCTTTCTTAGTCTTCGCGAGGATGACGGTCGGCCGTTGTTTGGTCGTCCGCGCGGCTTCAAAGGCGGCGAAGAGCTTGCGGAAATCGTGGCCCCCACGCTTCAGAGCGTCGATGTCCCCGTCCGACATGTGCGCGACGAGCTCATGCACTTCGGGGTCTTCATCAAAGAAGTGAATGAGATTGTAACCCCCGTCTCTTGCGCCCAGCGTTTGATATTTGCCGTCGACAGTGGCGGCGAAACGGCGGAGCAACGCATGCTTGGCGTCGCGTGCGAACAGCGCGTCCCATTCGGAGCCCCACAGAACCTTGATGACGTTCCAACCCGCGCCGCGGAACAGGCTCTCCAACTCCTGGATGATCTGGCCGTTCCCGCGGACCGGCCCATCAAGGCGCTGGAGATTGCAGTTGATGATGAAGGTCAGATTGTCGAGGCCTTCGCGCGCCGCGAGCGACAGGCCGGCGATCAGATTCCGGCTCATCCATTTCGCCGTCGCCGAACACACCCCAGACGTGACGCTTTTGTGTGTTAGCGAGGTTTCGATGTCGCAGATAGCGGAGGAAGCGCGCCTGATAGATTGCGGTGATCGGTCCAATGCCCATCGAGCCGGTCGGCGTCTGCCAGAAATCGGGCATGAGCCAGGGATGAGGATAGGAGCTGAGGCCTCCTCCGCCGACTTCTTGGCGGTAGTGTTTCAATTGTTCCTGGGAAAGCCGCCCTTCAAGAAAGGCGCGGGCATAGACGCCTGGCGCCGAATGCGGCTGGAAAAACACCAAATCTCCGTCATCCGAGCCGCTGTCGGCATGGAAGAAATGGTTGAAGCCCGTTTCGAATATCTCGGCGGCGGAGGCATAGCTCGCGATGTGGCCGCCGAGTTCGCCGTAGGCCTTGTTGGCGCGAACAACCATGGCAAGCGCGTTCCACCGAATGATCGCCGTGATGCGCTCCTCCATGGCAAGGTCGCCGGGAAAAAGCGGCTGCCGTTCAAGCGGAAGCGAATTGCGATAGGGCCAGTAGGGAGAGACATCGGCTCCGACACCGAGTTCCTTGGCCTTGCGGTCGAGCGCTGAAAGGATGAACTCGGCCCGCTCGGACCCTGCTGCCTGGATGACCGATTCGAGCGCGGCCAGCCATTCAGCCGTCTCCTCTGGATCGGCGTCGCCCGGGCGGTTTGCTTGCACAACATTTGCAAAGTTCATTGCAGAACCAATTCCGATTGGCGATCCGCATCGAAGCTTATGGCGTCGCGAGCGGCAGACGGCGCCAAAGAGCGCTTGCTTTGGACAAATATCGGTTCAAAATGCTGTAAGACGCCCCTTTTAAGGCACAGTCTGCTGAAAAAACCGCTCGAACTCGATAGACCTTCGGATCCTCTCGGAAATCCAGGAAGACGCAAGCCTCACCAACGTGAAGCTCGCCGAGCGGGTCGGCCTGTCGCCTTCGCCCTGCCTCGTCCGCGTTCGGGCGCTTGAAGAGGCCGGCATAATCGCACGCCGCGTGACCCTTCTCGACGCCGCCAAGCTGGGTCCGTGTCTGAGCGTGTTCATCCAAGTGACGCTTGAAAAGCAGACGGAGGACATGCTCGAGAGCTTTGAGCAGTCTATTGGCCGTCTTTCTGAAGTGATGGAATGCTACCTTATGACGGGTGACTCAGATTATTTGCTGCGAGTCGTTGTTCGCGACACCATCGCGCTCCAGCATTTCATCATCGAAAGGTTATCGAAGACGCGCGGCGTCGCAAACATCCGTTCGAGCTTCGCCCTTAAGCAGGTCAAGTACAAGACTGCACTTCCCGAGAATGTACTCGTCCACGCACAGCCTAATTATAATTGATCCTGCCGGGCGTTGTCCCGCCAACTTGGATCGGCGCGGCGCGAAGATTTGGAAGGCGTGCTGACCTCAGGCCGCGGCGGCGACTCGCCACGTCCGGAACGCTTCGTCTCTTAGGACACGAAGTGTGCGGCGGGAAGTGAGATGACGCTGGATGTTGAACGTGTTGTGGATGGCGGCGTGAACGGACAGGAACCGTTGGGAGGATCCGGCCGATTTGAAACGCTGCATCTTACGCTCGCGCCGTCCAGTCGGTTGATGCGAATTCTCGGCCCGATTGTTCTTGCGCCACCCTGCTCGTGGCAGGCTGTCGGTAATGAACAAAGAATCGCTTTGGAGCGCACAAACTGTATCCAACCGGGTCCCGCCCCGCCGTCCTATGGCCTGTTCAGGCCGCACCGGCCGAGAGCAGAATGCGTCTGGCCTGGGGCAGGAGCCGTATCAGCCTCTCGGCCCAGGCCCGCTGGCCCTTTTCGTCCGCGATGAGATCCTGCCGGATTTCGATTTCGACGTGGGGGATTTTCCGCTGCTCGCCGTGAACGGGAATGCCATAGTCGGTGGCGTCGCTCACATGATAGGGTTCATTGTCGCCGACCATGAGGTCGCCTTCCTTCCGGAACAGATCGAAGAGGATGAGGGCCAGGCCCGGATCGCGGTTATAGAGCACTCCGATATGCCAGGGCCTGACGAAGCCTTTGAACGCCGGCGTGAAGGAATGCATGGCCACTAGCAGCGTCTCGCGCCCTTCGGCAGCCCGCCGGTCTAGGAGGCCGGTGATCGCGGTCTGGTAAGGCGCGAAAACGTCCTCGATCCGGGCCTGCCGCTCGGCTGGCGAAATGCCGACATTGGCCGGAATTGGCGTCAGCTCGCTGATTTCGGGCATAGCGCTGGGAACGGTCGGATCGCGATTGCAGTCGATCACCAGGCGCGAATAGACCTGTTCGACTAGCGGCGCGTTGAGGGCGTCCGACATTAGGCGCGAGACGCCCGCCACTCCTATGTCCCAAGCGATGTGCCGGTCGAATTCGGCGGCAGGCAGCCCCATGTCGCCGAGGGTTTTCGGGATTCGCCGGCCGGCGTGGTCGCAGGTCAGGAAGAAGGGCGAGGCGCCATCCGCATGCCTGATGATGACCGGATCAGGTTCGCCTGGCTCAAGCAGCCGTCGTTTCAACGAGTTCATGGTTTTCCTCCCGTCCGAACGCTATGACTGCGTCCCTGCGTTTCATCGTTTGAGCCGCGCCGTCCATGTCCGGTCCCCCCAAACCGCCGATCCGCGCCCGCGACAGGGGGCTCAGCCGCATTCGCTCCGTGGACCCGGCGCGCACGGCGCTGCTGGTCGTCGATATCCAGAACGCCACATTCAACGACGCGCAGGAAAAGATTCGGCCGGAATTCTTTGCCGCCGCGCGTGACATCGTCATTCCGAACCTGCGGCGTCTGGTCGATGCTTGCCGGCGGGAAAGCGTCGAGGTGATCTATACGGTCATGGAGAACCTGACCCGCGACGGGCGCGACCGAAGCCTCGACTACAAGCTCTCGGATTTCTTCATCGCCAGAGGGTCGTGGGAGGCCAAGGTGATCGATGCGCTTGCGCCCGGCGAGGACGAGATCGTGCTGCCGAAAACCTCCTCGAGCCTCTTCAACTCCACGAATCTCGATTACCTGTTGCGCAACATCGACATCGAGGATCTCGTCGTGACTGGTTTCCTCACCGATCAATGCATCGACCATACGGTGAAAGACGGCGCCGACCGCGGCTATTACGTCACCTGTCTTACCGACGGCTGCATGGCCGACACCTGGGAGCGCCACGAGGCGGCGCAGGCCTGCTTCCGCGGCTACTGCCGCATGATGACCGCGGCCGAATGGCTGGCTTTGCTGAAAAAGGGGGAGGCAGCGTAGCAGCGCGAAGCGGCGGCTCCGCCCGGATAGTTTCGTCCGAACGCGCTGTGATCGAGTGGTCGACGCCGCGGCTGGCAAGACCGTATCCCTCAATAGCTCTCGGCGTACTGGGCGCACTTTTCCTCTTCGGTGAGGTCCCCCACCATTGCGATCTCGGCGCGCTTGTGGCGCAGATATGCGTCAAGATAGGTCGGGCCGAACCAGTCCTTTGCTTCCGGGGTTGCCTTCAGAAGGTCCAGCGCCTCGCCGAGCGAATGCGGCAGCTCAGCGATTCCTGCGGCCCGGCGCTCCTCGGCCGCCATGGCGGCGACGTTGCGCGGGGGCGGTAGGCGGAGGCCCTTGGCTATGCCATCGACGCCTGCCCAAACAATTGCGCCGAGGGCCAGATAGGGGCTTGCGGCGGCGTCCGCCGGACGGAATTCGACGTTGAACTGACTGGCCGGATCGAAGCCTGGCAGATCGAGCGCCTGACAGACGCGCAGGCTCGCTTCGCGATCCCGCTCGGCCAGATAGGCCCAGGTCGGCGCCCAACGATTGGGGGTTAGCCGGATATAGGAGATGGGATTGGGGGCGGTGACGGCAACCAGGGCCCGCATATGGCTCAAGACGCCGGCCATGAAGGCTTCCGCCGTCGGCGCCAGTCGATAGGGGCGGGCCGGATCATGAGCGGCGGGCCGGCCGTCCGCACTTCTCAGGCTCATATGGATGTGCACGCCGTTGCCGGCGCCAGCGGGGTCGAGGATGGGCGAGAAAATGGCGCGGTGGCCCAGTCGGTGGGCGACCGCGCGGGCCATTTCCCGCACCTTGATGGCGTTGTCGGCTGCGGCGAGGCCGGTGGCGGGGCCAGTCGTCACCTCGTATTGACGCGCCCCATATTCAGGCAGGAACGAGTCTGGCTCCAGCCCTGCGGCTCGGAGAGCGGCGAGAAGGGCCCCGCCGAAGGACCCCTGCCGGCGGAAGGATTCCAGGCTGTACGGTGAGCCCGGATGGTCCTCGACGCCGGTGTAGACGAATTCGTGCTCGAAGGCGCTATAAAGCGCCAGCCCGGCGACATCCTTCAGGGCCGCAAGGGCGCGGCGCAGGAAGTCGCGAGGGCAGCATTCCCACGCCATTCCGGCGGTGGTTCGGATGTCGCCCAGGAAAAAATGCTCGGGCGCCGAGCCGTCCTCGAAATCCACCTTGAGCTCGGTCGCCGGATCGGGGACGAGGATCAGGTCGCCGGTCGCGCCAAAGGCCGTATCGGCGATCGGTCCGAGCGCCGAGATCATCGTGTTGGTGGGCACCCAGCCGACGCCCGATTTCAGCCTGGCCGGCAAGTCGGCGACGGGAAAGCCCTTGCCTCGCACGCGGCCCGCGATCTCACACGTGCACACCAGCGCAATCGGTTCGCTGATCATGGCCGAGTCTCCTCGTCCGAAAGATGCGCACGCAACAATTCAAGCTTCTCCATGCGCCGCTTGCTGTCCTTCCACTGTTGCGCATGCAGGCGCGCGATGAGCGCCTCCGACAGGGCGGACAGCGCCGCGAAGCTCTCCCAGGAGGACGGCATGGTAGTACGCACCGAAAAGACGTGGTCGGCCACCGCCGCCACCGGCGAAACCCAGGTATCGGTGAAGAGTACGACATGAGTCCCGCCCGCCGCCGCTTCGCGCGCGAAGAGAACCACATCCTCCTGGAAGCGCCGGATGTCGAAGACGACAAGCACATCGTTACGGCCGAGGTCGAGCAGGTGCTCGGCCCATGTGGCGGTCTGGCCCTCGACCAGTTGCACGCGTGGCCTGAGTTCACGCAGATGCAGGTAGAGATGGATCGCGAGGCTGGACGTAAAGCGACCGCCAAGGAGCAGGATGCGCCGGCGGGGATCGGCAAGCAGGGCCACAGCCGCCTCGAACTCCGGGCGGGGCAGATCGGCGATTGACGCTTCGATATTGTCGATGATGGCGCGCGTGTAGGTGGAGAGGAAATCGCCCTGCGGTGGATGGCCGAACTCCGGCGGGGCTTTCGCGAGCGGTGTCTGCAGCCGAAGCTCCAGTTCGTCGCGCAGCGCGTGCTGAAAATCGGGATAGCTGTCGAATCCCAGCTTGGCGATCAGGCGCAGGATGGTCGGGCCGCTGACATTGGCGCGCGCAGCGAACTGCGCCACCGTCTCCAGCCCGGCGACCGGATAATTGGCCAACAATGCCAGCGCCGGCCGTCGTTCGGTCGGCGTCAGCCGGCCGAGGCGACGGCGAATACGCGCCGCCACCGAGCGGGAGCTGCCCTCGCTGTCGTCCATCGTCGCTGCCCGAATCTCTCAACGCACATATTACAGCATTGACATATTCGACGCAGCATGGAAATTTTTGTTACAAAAGCAAAAGACAGGGAAACAGGCTGCGCGCATGGACAATCCCGAGATCGTGGGCCGGACATATCCGGCGGCGGCAGTGCGGCTTTTGGCGCGGGCGAACCGGATCGGTTGAGAGGCGGCGCGCGATGGCCTCCTCCGCCTCCGGGCCGCTGCTCGCCACACGGGGATTGACGAAGTCCTTCCGCAGCCTAGTCGCCCTCAGGGATCACGAAATCGCCGTTCATGCCGGCGAGATCGTGGGGGTGATCGGTCCGAACGGGTCGGGCAAGAGCACCTTCTTCAACCTGGTGAGCGGCTTTCTTCGGGCGGACCGAGGAGAAGTGTTGTTCGGCGGCAGGCCCATCACGCGCCGTCCGGCGGCGGAGATCGCGCGCCTCGGCATTGCTCGCACCTTTCAGGGCACGCGGCTCTTTCCCGCGCTGACGGTGGCGGAGAACGTGCGGGCGGCGGCGGAGCTGCGCCATCGGACCAACTTGCTCGACACTCTCGTCGGCACGCCCCGGCGCTCCCGCGCCGAGCGCGAGGTCGAGACGATGACAAGCGAATTCCTCGATCTTGTCGGCCTCACCCATCGGCGCGGTGAGCGCGCCCGGGATCTGCCCTACGGCGACCAGCGTCGGCTGGAACTGGTGCGGGCGCTCGCCACGCGACCGCGGCTGCTAATGCTGGACGAGCCGGCGGCCGGCATGGACGCCTCGGAGACGCGCTCGCTGTTGCGCCTCATCGACGACATCCGCCATCGCTTCGGCCTGGCGGTCATCGTTGTCGAGCACGACATGGACCTGATCATGAACCTGTGCGAGCGCATCCAGGTGCTCGCGCATGGCAGCCTCATCTTCGAGGGCTCGCCCGCCGAGGTGCAGGCGCATCCGCGTGTCCGGGAGGTCTATCTCGGCCATGCCTGAAGCCGCCGTAGCCCCCATCGCCGATGCGTCCGAGGTTCTTCGTGTGCGCGACCTTGTCGTAAGCTACGGCGCGGTCGCGGCGCTGCGGGGCGTGAGCCTGCATGTGGGCAGGGGCGAGGTGGTGGCGCTGCTCGGCGCAAATGGCGCGGGCAAGAGCACTATGCTGCGCACTATTTCCGGGCTCATGCTGCCAAAATCCGGCGAGATCCGTTTCGTCGGCAAGCGCATAGACGGCATCCCGCCGGCGCGCATCGTGCGCCTGGGGCTCGCTCATTCGCCGGAGGGCAGGCGCCTGTTCGGTTCGCTGACTGTGGCCGAAAATTTGCGCCTCGGCGCCTCGACGCGTTCAGACCGCTCTGACATCGAGGCCGACCGCGAACGGCTCTACGCGCTTTTCCCGGTGCTGAAGGAGCGCGCGCGCCAGCAGGCGGCCACGCTTTCAGGCGGCGAGCAGCAGATGGTGGCGCTCGCCCGAGCCCTGGTGGCGCGGCCGAAGCTGCTGCTGCTTGACGAGCCCTCGCTTGGCATTGCGCCCATCATTATGCAGCAGATTTTCGCCAGCCTTGCGGAGCTCAAATCCTCCGGCGTGACCATGCTTCTGGTCGAGCAGAACATGTCCATGGCGCTCGATCTTGCCGATCGCGCTTATGTGCTGCGCGCGGGCGAGGTGAGCCTCGAAGGCGACGCGCGCGAACTCAAGACGAACTATGAGGAGGTGGCCGCAGCCTATCTCGGAGCGCGTCGATGAGTAGGGGAGGGCGCGGATGAGTATGGGCCTCTACATCGCCCAGCAGGTCATCAACGCTGTGAGCCTCGGAAGCCTCTATGCGCTCGTCGCCATCGGCCTTTCCATGGTGTTCGGCATTCTCAGGATGACCAACTTCGCCCATGGCGACATGATGATGGTAGGCGCGTTCGCCGCGCTTGTGCTCGGCGCAGCCGGCTTGCCCTTCTGGCTGGCCGCGCTCGGGGGCATCGCGATGGCCGCGATCGCCGGCATCGCGGTCGAGCGCGTCGCCTATCGCCCGGTTCGCGGTTCGCCCGACGTCACGCTGCTCCTGACAAGTCTCGGCGTGACCTACATCCTCGAAAATCTCGGCATCCTGATCTTCACCTCCTCGCCGCGCAACTTTCCGATCCCGGACCTGATGAACTCGTCGATCCAGTTCATGGACGGGCAGATCACCTTTACCGCCATCAATGTAGTCACGGTCGTCCTGACGGCCGTGTCACTGGCTGCGCTCGGCTGGTTCGTCACGCGCACCGACGCCGGGCTCGGCACGCGCGCGACGGCGGAGGATCTCGGCGCGGCGAGGCTAGTGGGGCTCGACGTCAACCGGCTGATCGTCACCGCCTTCGCGATCGCCTCGGGCTTTGCCGGACTGGCGGGGGTTTTGTGGGCCGCGCAGGCCGGCATCGTCGAACCCGACATGGGTTTCACGCCGTTGCTCAAAGCCTTTGTGGCTGCCATCATCGGCGGCTTCGGCTCGATCGCGGGCGCGCTCGTCGGAGGCTACGTGCTCGGCGCATTGGAAGTGCTGATCGTCGCTTTCCTACCCTCGGAAATCTCGCCCTATCGCGATGCGATCGTGTTCGCCTTCCTGATCGCCTTCCTTCTCTTCCGCCCGAACGGATTGCTCAACCGCACTCAGGAGGTGAAGCTGTGATCCGTCCAGCGGCGCTCCTGTCCCTGCTTGCGCTGCTCGTTCTTGTGGCGGCCGTCACGGCCGCCACGCCGCGTCTGGTCAACGACTATGCGGTTCGTGTGCTGATCGTCATCTGCATCAACGCGGTGCTGGTCGCCTCCATGGGCGTCGGCAACGGCTTCACCGGCGTCTTCTCACTTGGCCATGTCGGCTTCGTGGCGGTGGGGGCCTACGCGTCCGGCATTCTGTCGCTGCCGCTTGCGGCCAAGCATGCCTATCTTTCCGACCTGCCGCACTGGCTGGGTTCCTTCAGCCTGCCCTTCCTGCCGGCGACGATCGTGGCGGGCCTCGTCTGCACCGCGCTTGCCTTTGTCGTCGGCGCTCCACTGATGCGGCTTTCCGGCTATTTCGTCTCGGTGGCGACGCTTGGCTTTCTCATCATCGTCAACGTCATCCTCATCAACGCGTCCGACTATACGCGCGGCGCCCGCACCTTCACCAGCGTGCCGTTGGAGACCTACGCTGCCATGGGCGGTCGGCTGGCTGGCCGTCACGCTTCTTGTGCTTTCGCGTATCGTCTATTCGCCTTACGGGAGGCGCTACCGGGCGGTCAGAGAAGATACGATCGCCGCTCAAGCGATCGGCATATCCGTGCTGCCGACCAGGCTGTCCGCCTTCATGGTCGGCGCCTTCTTCGCCGGCGTCGGCGGCTCGCTCTATGGCCACTATCTCGGTTCGTTTTCGCCGGCGAGCTTCTATATGGCGTATACTTTCTCGCTCATTTCCATGCTCGTCATCGGCGGCATGCAGAGCCTCACAGGCGCGGTGGTGGGCGTGATCGTGGTCACGCTGGCCAGCGAGGTGCTGCGAAATCTCGAGCGCGGCGTCGACTTCGGCGCCTTTTCCGTCCCGCCTCTCTACGGGGCGAGCCAGATCGTGCTGGGGATCATCTTCATCCTCGTCATGATTTTCCGCCCGAGCGGCATCATGGGCGATCGGGAGCTCACGCCCGGGCTTCTTTACTCCCGAAAGCGAAGACCACCAGAGGAGCATCTGCAATGAAACGGACTCGACTTTTCGGATGCGGCGCGTTGCTCGCCGCAAGTTTTGGTCTGGCCTTGACGGCCGGCTCAGGCGTAGCGGAAGCCGACAGCATCAAGATCGGGGCGCCATTCAACGTGACGGGGTCGCTCTCGTCGCTGGATGCGCCCGCGCTTAATGGCGCCAAGCTCAAGGCCAAGGAGATCAACGCCGCCGGCGGCATCAACGGCAAGACGATAGAGCTGGTCGTCTACGACACCAAGACCGACCCGACCGTGATCGCCTCCGTCGCCAGCCAGCTCCTGAATTCGGACAAGGTGCCGGTGGCGATGGGCTTCACCGATTCCGATTCCGCGCTGGCGCTGGGGCCGATCTTCCAGCAGGCCGGCGTGCCCTTCGTCACGCCCGGCGCAACCTCGCCGAAGCTGCCCGAGCAGGTGGGCACGGACATGTTCCTCGCCTGCTTCGGCGACAATGTGCAGGCCGCAGCCGGGGCGGAGTTCGTCTTGAACAAGCTCAACGGCAAGAACGTCTATCTACTGCGCGACAACTCGACCGAATACACGACGCTGCTGGCGAAATATTTCGATGAGGCCTTCACCAAGGGCGGCGGCGCCATTGTCGGGCGCGATGACTACAAGTCGGGCGACAAGTCCTTCACGGCGCAGATCACGAAGCTGAAGGCCTCGGCGCAGAAGCCCGACGTGCTCTACATCGCGGCCATGCCCGACGACATCGGCCTGGTCGTCAAGCAGATGCGCCAGGCGGGCGTCACCCAGCCGATCGTGGGCGGCGACGGCTACGACACGCCGCTCCTGCTTTCGGTGGGCGGCAAGGCGGCGAATGACGTCTACTATTCCACCCACGCCTTCATGGCTCCCACCGGCTCGACGGACGCGATCGCGAAATTCTACACCGACTACAAAGCCGCCTACGGCACTGAGCCGGAAAACGCCTTCGCCGCGCTTGGCTACGACACGGTGGGGCTGATCGCCGACGCCATCAAGCGCGCCGGCTCGGAGGATCCGGCCAAGATCCGCGACGCGCTCGCTGCGACCAAGGGCTATCCGGGCATCACCGGTTCGATCACCTATCCGGGCGACAGCCGCGTGCCGCAGAAGACGGTGACGATGATCGGCGTGAAGAACGACCAGCTGACGCTCGGGGCCGAAGTGACGCCGAAGCTGGATACCGGCGCCATAATATCGAGCCAACGGCTCCGGCCCAGCGGACGGCTCCGCTGCGCCGGCGCCGGCCCGGACGGCGGTCGCTGGCACAGGAAAAGCAGACAAGAGGGAAAATCGTGGCCGAGGACAGGATCGCGACCTTCATGGCCGAGCTCGAGGGCAAGCAGATCGAGTATCTGCGCTTCGAGCTTCCCGACATGCATGGCGTGTCGCGCTCCAAGACCGTGCCGATCGACAAGGTCGAGGCTTATGCGCGCAGCGGCCTCAATTTCTACGGCGGCGTGCTCGGCCTCGACACGTCGTCGAACGTGGTGCCGGCAAGCGGCCTGCATGGCGACAGGGCCTTCGCCGACCAGGCGCTGTTTCCTGATCCGGAATCGCTGCGCATCATCCCGTGGCTGGAGAAGACAGCGAGCGTGCTGTGCCTCGGTTACTGGGGGGATGGCGAGCCGCAGCGCGCCGCGCCGCGCTGGGTGTTTTCCGAACTCGTCAAGCGCGCCAATGCGCTGGGCTATGACGTGATGATGGGCCACGAATACGAATATTACCTGCTGTCGGCCGAGACAAAGGGCAGGCTGTTCGAGGGCGTCCACATCTTCCACACGGTGCGCAATCAATACACGCCTTTTCTCGACCAGCTCGTGCCCACGCTGAGAGCCTATGGCGTCGATGTCATCACCCACAATTGCGAATATGGGGGATCGCAGTTCGAGACGGTCTATGGCGCCGGCATGAATGTCGCCGCCGCCGACAAGGCGTTCGCCTTCAAGAACGGCATGAAGGAGATCGCCCACCGCAACGGCCTGATCGCCTCCTTCATGGCGAAGCCCTTCGCCGGACATTCGGGCAGCGGCTGCCACCTGCATGTCAGCCTGTGGGACCGCAAGACGGGCGCGAACGCGTTTCTCGACGCCGCCGCGCCGGACGGACTCTCGGGCGTCGCGCGCTCCTTCATCGAGGGCGTGCTTTCGCACGCGCCGGCCGTGATGCCGCTCGTCAACCCGACGCCCAACTGCTACCATCGTGTGAAGCCCTATACCTTCGCCCCGTCCAATGTGAGCTGGGGCTATCAGGACCGTTCGGCCATGGTGCGGGTGAAGGCGACCCGCGACGACCGCACCCATATCGAGATGCGCGCCGGCTCTGCGGCCAGCAATCCTTATCTTCTGGGCTCCGCCGTTCTGGCCGCGGGCTTGCTCGGCGTCGAAGGCGCCGCTACCCTGCGCGACCAGTCACGCGACACCACCAGCGAGGACAACCAGGCGCTGGAGAAGTTCCCGCAGACGCTGGACGCCGCGCTCGACGCGCTCGGCCGCGACAAGGCGTTTCAAGGAGCTCTCGGGGAGGAGTTCGTGCGCGTCTTCACTGCGGTGAAGCGGTTTGAGCTCGGCCGCTTCCATGGCCACGTCACCGACTGGGAAGTCAACGAGTATCTCGAGCTTTACTGATCAGCCGAGGCAGGTTGCAGGGAGCATTAGGCATGCAAGTCAGCAGACGGGAAATCCTTGCGAGGAAACGGCCATGACCGTCGCCTTCGACCCCCTTCGTCTCAAGCGCGACAAGCCTCTCGGGCCCTCCGTCACCGCCATACTGATCGTGGACATGCAGCAGGGGGAGCTGACGGAAAAGCAACGGGTCGAGCATCCCGAATTCTGGCAGGTCATGCATGGCCGCACGCTGCCCGCCGCCAAGCGCCTGATCGACGAGGGCAGGAGCGCGAGGCTGCGAGATCATCTATACGGTGATCGAAGCGCTGACCAGGGACGGGCGAGACCGCTCCCTCGACCACAAGCTCTCCGGCATCCTCTTTCCGCGCGGCTCGCAGGAGGCCAGCATGATTCCGATGCTTGCGCCGGCCGACGACGACATCGTGCTGCCCAAAACCTCGTCCGGCGTCTTCAACTCCACCAATATCGACTATGTACTGCGTAACCTCGGCGTCGAGAACGTGATCGTCTCGGGCATTCTCACCGACCAGTGCGTCGATATGGCGGTGCGTGACGGCGCCGACCGCGGCTTCTACATGATCTGCGCGGCGGACGCCTGCGCCACCTATACAGTTGAGCGCCACGAGACGGCGCTCAAGGCCTTCGGCGGCTACTGCCGCGTGCAGACGGTGGACGAGATACTCAAGTCGCTTGTGTGAGAGGCCTCGCCTTGACCGGCCTCCGACGCGTGGACTTCTGGACGTCTCCCTCCGGCAAGGTTACCTAACGCGGATGACAATCGGCATCCTGCTTTGCGGTGACATTCCCGCGACGCTGCACGCAGAATTTGGGCCATACAGCGGTATGATCCGCAGGCTGCTTGGTTCGCGTTCGGCCAGTGTCTTCGACGTTCAGAACGGTCAACTGCCCAGATCAGTCTCCAGTTGCGAGGCTTATGTGATCACCGGCTCCAGCGCCGGCGTGTATGACGGCTTGCCGTGGATCAACGACCTCATGGTTTTTCTTCGAAATGCCCGTCGTAGTTCCAAACTGATCGGCATTTGCTTCGGTCATCAGGCAATGGCTCAAGCATTCGGCGGCTCTGTCATCAAATCGCCGAAGGGGTGGGGAGTAGGTCTCCATCGCTACGAGTTGCGCGCGCGGCCGCACTGGATGGATGACGCCCCCGCCGTAGCCGCTCCTGCGTCTCACCAGGATCAGGTCGTCGCATTGCCCTCCGATGCTCGGGTGATCGCGAGCAGCGAGTTCACTCCTTATGCAGCGCTGGACTACGGCGGCGCCATCTCCTTCCAATTCCATCCGGAGTTCTCGCCCGCGTTTGCGACCGCGCTCATCGAAGCTCACCGCGAGCGCTACGAAGCTTTGGCCAGCTCGGCGATCCAATCTCACTCGGAGCCAGACGATTGCGCCCGGGTCGGTCGGTGGATCGGCCGCTTCCTAGATTTTGATGAGGCCCCGCGCGCGACCAGGTTCCAGCGCCGCCGCGCTCGCATTTGACTTCGCTGCTGGAAACTCTTCTAGCCTGAGGCCGACCACATCAAGTCACCGCCGCAGATCGAGAAGGTCCACGATGAGTCGGTGGAGAAGAAGTAGGCCTGCGCCGCGGACTTACCCTCTCAGGCCAACAGGCATCCGGAAATAATCGTTCAATAGCCGGTCTTCCGGATCGAACTTTCGACGCGCCTTGGCAAAGGTCTTTAGAAGGTCGCCATAGGCTTTGCGAGCGACCGCGGGCGTGAGGCCGAACGTCTGGTTGAGCAGCGGCATGCCGCTGCGGTCGCTGCAGAATTGGTCATAGGCCTCGAGTAAAGGCTGCCAGCCCGGGTTGCCGGTCGACACCGGATCGATCGTCATGACTGTCCCGTCATAGGAATGGGAGAGAAGCGCGTTCTGGTCCTGGGCGATGCGGGAGCCGGCATAGGCAAGATTCGATCGGTAGCCGACGCGCTCATGGTAGTCGCGAACGAACGCAATAAATTTCGAGAAGGCCGCCGGAAATTTCGCCTCCGGGAACGCAAACAGGCTGAACCTGTAGCGTCGGTCGTCCGACACAGGCTTCTCAGGCTCCTTCATCGTCGGTTGAGACCAGCTACTCTTAGGTTGTGTGATCGTCGTCACAGCCAAAAGAGAACAGCTGTGAGATGAGCAGACGCGGCAGGAAGATGGAAGAGCGGGATCTGGTTGCCGTTGCGTCCGCGGCGGGCGGTGGCTCCCGCTGATCTCATTGTGCCGGATACGCGGCATCGATACGGATAATTGACGGGAGAAAGGAGCGCATCATGGCAACGCTGACGGTTACTAACTGGTTTGGCGATCTTGCATGGAATCCACAAGCTGTCGTTGAGGCAAATTCGGTTAACGACATTGTTGCAGTGATGAAGAATCCGGACCGGTACCCAACCCCGGTCCGCGCCGCGGGTTCCTTCCATTCGACGGCGCGGTGCGACGTCGCCGATGGCGGGACCGTGGTCAAGATGAAGATGAACCGGATCCTGGAGATTCGCGCGGACTCCGTCACGTGTGAAGCGGGAGCTATCTACATCGACATTGCCGAGGAACTCGGCAAACGGCAGTTGCAGTTTTATGTGAACACCGAGATCGGCATGCTGACGGCGGGGGCCGCGGCGAGCGCCGGCACCAAGGATGCTTCCTTTCCCGGCCAGTTCGGCCAGGTCGGTTCTTACGTCACCGGGGTCAAAATGGTGCTTCCCTCGGGCGATCTTTTGGAGGTGACCGAAGACAAGGACCCGGAATTGATGCGACAGATCCGATCGAGTTATGGGCTCTTCGGAATCATCTATGAGGTCACATACCGTGTCCGGCCGATGACGCCCATGGCCGTTCACCATGAAACGTTCAAGATCGATGACTTCGTTGCGAAGCTGCCCGAGCTGAAGGCTCGCAATGAAGCTTTGATGTACTATCTGTTTCCCTTCGACAACATGATTACGGTGGAATTCCGGCGCGACAATCCAGGCGCAAGCGGGGACCCGGACCGGCACGTGTGGGTCCTCCGCAACTACATCTGGAGCAAGGCCGGGCCGCGGTTTGCGCATGACATCGAGTCTACGATCGCTGTTCCCGCCATTCGCTACAGTGTGATCGACAGCTTCATGGCGATCTTTCGGTTCAAACTGGAGAACCTAGTTCGCAGTGACAACACAATTGCAGCCGACCAGATTATTCGATACCCGACTGTCTCGGATGACAGCCGGTATACCTTCAGCCTATTCGCGTTCCCGGAGGAGTCCTTTCCAACGGTCCTGCCGGCATACGTCAAGTTCTGCCAGGATTACTATCATCAGCAAGGCTACCGTTCCAACACGTGCAACGTCGGGTATCTAATCGCCCGAGATCAGAATGCGCTTTTGTCTTATTCCTACGATGGCAACGTCATGACCATCGATCCGGTATCGACAGGAAATACGGGATGGAAGCAGTTTTTGGCGGCATACAATCAGTTCAGCAGTGATCATGGCGGCAGCCCGCTGTTGAACCAGACTTTCGGTGTGACGCATGCGATTGCGGAAAAAGCCTTTGGCGACCGGCTGCGGAAATTTGAAGAAGCGCGCCAGAAGTTTGATCCGGGCAATCGTTTGCTGAACGATTACTTTCGCGAAGTACTGACCGGCGCGGCGGCGGCTACCTAGGCTGGTTGAACCTTCTCTATTCGACTCGAACATGCTCGCACGGTCAGCCGAGGTGGGGCGCCGTACGAGCGCATTCAGGAGGGGCACCCATGTACAAGGCGCTTAATTTATTCCGTATCGCGGTCGGGCTAGGATTTGTGATCAACCTGATCTTTGCTTTGCCGGCTCTGTTTGCGCCCCGGTCGCTCGAGGGCTGGGCCGATTGGGGCATTACTAATACACCGTACTGGCTCCAGAATGTCGGAATCTTGCTGGTCATTATTTCCACGATGTACATTCCGGCCATTCAGGATCCGTTCCGTTACTTGTTCATCTCCTACCTGCTGGTGGCAGGCCGGTTCGCCGCCGGAGTACTGTTTCTGACGGGACTCCTGACAATGAATTTCCCTTCCGGTTTCCGATTACTCGCCGCCAGCGATCTGAGCCTTTCAACGCTTCAAGCGGTCTTGTTGTACTTCACCCTGCGGGCAGGCGACCCCAGGGGTGTGAAGCAGAGGGGCGCAACGCTTGGGGGTTGATTATGGAAAATTTCAACCGGCTGACGGCTGCGGAAAGCCGAAGCCGGGCGCGCGCTTTCGCAGGAGGATGCCTGATTGCAGTTTTGATCGCATCCGCGTTGTTGCTTCTCCTGTACCGCTTTGCGCCGAATCGTCCTGTTGACTACCGCAGCGATCGGGATCACTTCTATTACGGTTCCATCGGGTCGGATGTTTCCGGCGGACTGCCGGTGAAGGTTGTCCAGGTCCTGCCGGCCATGTTTCCCGAGTATCTGCCGAAGGGGGAGGGGCCGCCGGATTACACCCGGTTCGGATTTATTCAAGAACCCGGCGCGAGAATGCCGATTGGGTTTTCGATTCGCCGGCAGATCATCGATCTGACGGCGATCAATTGCGCTGCGTGTCACACTGGTTCGGTAAGGGAAACTCCTCAAACTACGCCGATCATCATCCCGGCGATGCCGGCCATCAGCGTGGACCTTCTCGCGTTTTACAAATTTCTGTTCGACTGCGCTGCTGATAACCGGTTCAACTCGGATAACATCCTGGCCGCAGTGGATCGGGCCGGCCTGCGCGAACCGCTCGATGGTCTGATCTATCGCGTCGCGATCCCGCGGATGAAGGAGGGTCTGGTAGCCCGCGCGAAGGAACTCGCTGTTTTCTTCGAGCCGGGCTACCCAAAGTTCGGAAAAGGACGGGTGAACACATTCGACAGCTTCAAATATGATCAGTTCGCCTATTACTATAAGGAACACAATCAGCCGATCAGCCCGGAGGAGATCTACGGCACGGTGGATTTTCCGTCCATCTGGAATCAGAACCCGCGCGAGGGCCTCCGGCTGCATTGGGATGGCAATAACACATCGCTCCGGGAGCGGGACTTTAGCGCCGCAATAGGCGCCGGAGCTACCCCGCCTACCGTCGATGTCGATCGCATGCTTCGAATAGAAGCATGGCTGAAGACCCTCCCGCCGCCCGCGTATCCTTTCTCCACAAATGAAGAACTCGCCAAGCAGGGAGCCGGTGTCTACGCCAGGATGTGCTTCGGGTGCCATGATTTCAAGGGCAGCCAGGTTGGGCAAGTGATACCGCTGGAACACATTAAGACCGATCGTCACCGTATGGATTCTTATACCCAGTTCCTGCTCGAAGCCCAAAAGGATTACACGAAAGGTTATTTCTGGGCCTTTACGCATTTTACCAAGACCTATGGCTATGCCACCCAGCCGCTCGACGGTATCTGGGCGCGAGCACCGTATTTGCACAACGGTTCTGTACCCTCCATGCGGGATCTGCTGACACCGGCCGAACAGCGTCCGCAAGTGTTCACTCGTGGAAGCGACGTCTACGACCAGCAGAATATGGGATTTGTCCACGAGGCGTTGCAGGGCACGGCCGAAGCTGGCTACACGCGCTTGGACGGTACGCCGTACACGGGAAGCGAGTTCGTTTACGATACAAGACTCGTCGGAAATAGCAGCCAGGGGCATAGCGGACCTGTCTACGGAACAGAATTAAGCGCCGGCGAGAAAAGGGCGCTGATAGAGTATTTCAAATGGCAGGACCGGTCCCGGAGGTGAGAGCATGTTCAAGCTTGTTTTGTGCCATCGGATCCAGGCCCGAGTCGGCAATCATGCGCTCCACGACCACTGGCGGCAGGCGCGTAGCGCGCTCGTGCGCGAGCTTCAGCCGGCCTTGAGGTACGACAGCTACGGTCAAACCCACCAGTCATCACGGCTGGATTTCGTGTATTTATCGCTGCTCTTTTCCCGAAGCCGGTTAGTCACCTCGCTCCTGGCGGCGAAGAAGCTTTCCCAAACGCAGCCGGTTGGCAGCAACGAGCACTGGGATGTCACCGACGAGTTTGAGTATTCCTCGCAGGAGTCGTTCGTCCAGGCTATTATGTCGGAAGCCGGGGCGGCAGCCGCGGGCAGCCTTCTCAAAGATCAAGCATCCTTTGTGCGCCAAACCGCCGTTGTGATCACGGAGGAGTTCGTGGATGCCCCGGATCCGGCGCCGCAGCCCCTAGATCTGAGGGTCGACTTTTTTCTGCGGCGCCGCCCGGAGCTGACTCGCGATGAAATGCTTGCATATTGGGGCGAGACTCATAAGCAACTGGTCCTTTCACTTCAGAGCCCGTTAGAGTATCGCGCATATAATCAGCTTCACGTGCGAAGCGCTCTCGATTTTACGACAGTGACCCGGCGATTTGGTGGCGGTAACACGGAGGAATACGACGGTGTTGCCGAATTGTGCTTCACCAATCAGTGGGTCCTGGCAAAGGGGATTTTCAATCCGCGGACCGAGTTAGCCAATTTTGAGCTCGTGAAGAACGAGACCGGCTTCATCGACCACCAGCGTTCGGTATTGGTATACGGCAACCACTACCGGATCTTCCCGCTGTGAGCGTCGACACACGACGGCCTAAGGAACGAATTCTGGATCTTTGTTACGAACAGGGCGGTCGGCATGCGGACTGCCGCTCGAGGGCCAGACGGAGGAACGGTTGCTCGAAGTGAAGGAAGATGTCGAGCAGGCGATGCGGGAATCTGAGGAACATCGAAAAGCCCCGCTGCCCTTCTGGCCGCCGGCGGCGCTTGGCTGCGTCGCAATGTGACACAGCGCACAGCGAAATGAAACGCGCTGCGGTAAACCCTCCGTCGCGCAACTATTGCGCCCCATCCGGAAAGGGGCGAAGAATGATCGAAAAGATTCGACGGACGCGCACCTTGGCGGCGAGCGAGTCGTCAGGCGCCGTCGGTGGGGAGACGGCCATGCGGCTTTTGCTTTCGAGCCTTCTGCGTTGCGCGTTCAGCTTCGCGATCGCATCCGCTGCATCGGCGGCGTCGGCCCCCCAGCCAGACGAGGCGCAGCTCGCCGGCCGCCCGGCGGCGAGCTTTCCTCAGGCTTCAGAAGACTATTTCCACGACATGGACAATGGCGCCCCCCTGAACGCCGACCAGGTCAAGGGGCGTAACATGTGGATCGTGTGGACCGGAGGCAATGACCGCTTCTGGGACAAGGTCACCCAGAACAGCCTCGCCACCTTCGACCTGCTCAAGATCATCACCTCGCACCCGACCCAAACTTATTGCGACGGCCAGCGCTGTGACCGTGACTCCCGCTGGAAATGGCTCGGCGCGATCAACGAGCCGTGCTTCGAGAAGCCAAGCGCGCCGGACCCCGCGCATTTCGGCCTCTGGCTCGACCATCGCAGCGCCGGCTGCGCGCCCGACCCGTTCGAGAACGCAACGAATTATCCGGGCGTGAGGATCGGCCAACGCGGCCGGGCCTTCAAAGACGGGACCACGCTGCCCGTCGGCTCCTATTTCGGCGAGGCGACCGGCATTCTTGGTCTGCGGCTCTTTCCCAACCCAGAATTTGACGAGGCAGCCAAGGCGCGCTGGGATCCAGAGCGCTATTACAGCGATTACAAATATTACACCGACCCGAAGCTCGTCCGGCCGTATCGAGTCGGCATGTCTTGCGGCTTCTGCCATGTCGGTCCGAGCCCGATCCATCCGCCGGCCGACGCGTCGCATCCCGAATATTCCAACCTGAATTCGACAGTGGGCGCGCAATATCTCTGGATGGATCGCGTCTTCGTGTGGTCGGCGGACGAGAAGAATTTCGTCTACCAGCTCGTCCATTCCTACCTACCAGGCACGATGGACACCTCGCTCGTCTCGACTGACTACATCAACAACCCCCGCACCATGAATGCGGTGTACCTTCTCGGCGAGCGACTAAGACAGGCTCATATCTGGGGCAAGGAGCGGCTAGAAGGCAACGAACGCCAGAACAAGCAGCTTGCTGGCGCGTTCGATCCGCCCGCGACTTCGTGGTCGCCGCGCGTGCTCAAGGACGGCGCGGATTTGGTCGGCGTGCTCGGCGCACTGAACCGCGTTTACATCAATATTGGGCTCGACAGCGAGGACTGGACGACTCATTTCAATCCGTTCTTCGGGTTCAAAGCGATCACCCCTATCTTCATTCCGACCGCCGAGAAATATTCCTCCTACTGGCGCGCGACCGAGGCGGGCACGCCATCGATGGCCGCCTTCCTGGTCGCCGCGGGCCAGCCGGACAAGCTCGCCGACGCGCCGGGGGGCGGCAAATATCTCAACGCGGAAACAGACACGCTGACCCGGGGCAAGCGCGTCTTCGCCGAAACCTGCGCGCGCTGCCATTCAAGCAAGCAGCCGCCCGAAGCGCTCAAGATGATGCCGGACGGCTGCTCCGGCGCGAACTATCTGCAGTGCTTCATGCGCTACTGGGCCTACACGAAGACCGACGACTACAAGGCCAAGATGCGCGACATCGTCGCCGCGCCGGACTTCCTCAAGGACAATTACCTCTCGACCGACGCGCGCATCCCAGTGACGCTGCTCCGCACCAATGCCTGCAGCCCGCTCGGCACCAACGCGATCCGCGGCAACATCTGGGACAATTTCTCGTCCGACACCTACAAGACCCTGCCCTCGGTCGGAAAGATCACAGTGCAGGATCCGTTCACTGCCGAGCGCTGGCAGTTCCGTATGCCGGATGGCGGTCTCGGATTCACCCGAGTGCCCTCGCTCGTCGGCGTTTGGTCGACGGCACCGTTGCTGCTCAACAATCGGCTCGGCCCGTTCTCGACCGACCCGTCTGTCGACTCGCGGATGAGTGTATTCAACGCGTCGATCGAACAGCTGCTCTGGCCAGACAAGCGCCAGAAGGAGCCTGGCTTCGACGGCTATATCGCGCGCACCACCGAGCGCAGCGCGGTCTATGTTCCCTATCGCAATATCCCCGCCGAGCTTTCGAGCCTCATCCATGGCCTTCACCTGCCGGTTCTGAACAAGCTCTTCGACAAGGACGGCGGCCTGACGATCGCGCCGATCCCGAAAGGCTTCCCGATTAACCTCGCTTCCAATGTGCAGCCGGCGGTGGATCTGCCGCTCTTCAGCGCCCGGCGCGTGTTGCACGACGCCGCTGTCGTGGAGCTGGTCGGACAGGTCGCGGCTGCTGCGCCCTCGCTCGACCCGAAAGCCGACGACGCGGCCCTGCTCGAATGGGGCAAGCAGTTCCGCGGGCCGCTGCTCAAGCTCCTCAAATGCCCGGATTTTGTGGTCAACCGCGGCCATTATTTCGGAACGGCGGAGTTCAACGACACGGCCGGTCTCAGCAGTGACGAGCGGGGTTTCGGACCCGAGCCGGCGCTGAGCGACGACGACAAGCGCGCGCTGATCGAATTCATCAAGACGTTCTGAAATCGATGCCCGAGGCCGGCGGCGAGACCTACGACTATATTGTCGTCGGCTCCGGCGCCGGCGGAGGAACGGTCGCAGCCAGGCTCGCCGAAGGCGGCGTGAGCGTCCTCATCCTCGAAGCCGGCGCGGATCCCGCGGCGGCGCCGGCCAAAGGCTTGCCAGAGGACTACGACGTCCCGGCGTTCCATGCATTCGCCTCCGAAAACCGGGCGATGGCGTGGAACTACTGGGTCCACGACTTCGGCGACGACGCGAAGCGCCGCGCGCGGCCGCCTGGGTCGATGCAGGAAGGCGTGCTTTATCCGCGCGCCTCAACGCTCGGCGGCTGCACCGCACATCATGCGATGATTTTCATGCGCCCGCCCGATTCGGACTGGAACGCTATCGCGGACGAGACTGGCGACCCGTCGTGGCGCGCAGCGGCGATGCATGCCTATTTCCAGAAGATCGACAATTGCCAGTACCGCCGGTTTTGGCGCTTCATCCACAAGCTCTCGGCTGGACGGATCAATCCGACCGGCCACGGCTTCGGCGGCTGGCTCAGCGTCGAATGGCCAATGCCGATCGAGGCGATCCGCGATCACCGGCTCATCAACACCATCCGCAACGCGGCCCGCGCTGACCTTTTCGGCGATTCCCCGTCGCTCGCCGGACGGCTCATTCATGGCGCCGCACGGATGATCGACCGCTGGATCGGAATTGTTCTGGGCGAAGGCGACCCCAACGACATCCGCCTCGACGGCGACGAAGGGATAGGCCTCACGAAGACACCGGTGTCGACGGAGAAAGGCCGCCGGCGCGGCGCGCGCGAGCGGGTTCAGCGGGTGATCGCCTCCGGAGAATATGCGCTCAAAGTCGAATATGACGCGCTCGCCACGCGCGTCATATTCGAGGACAAGCGCGCGACCGGTGTCGAATACCTCAAGGGCCGCAATCTCTATCGCGCGTGCCCCGAACCATCATCGGCGCTAGGAGAACGCCGCGAGGCCAAGGCGCGCCGCGAGGTCATCCTGTGCGCAGGCGCCTTCAACACGCCTCAGTTGCTCATGCTGTCCGGCGTGGGCCCAGCCGAGGTCCTGCGCGCCAACGACATCGAGCCGGTCTCAGTCCTCGAAGGCGTCGGGCGGAACCTGCAGGATCGCTACGAGATCAGCGCGATCCACCGGACGACGAAGCCGTGGTCGTGCCTTGCGGGCGTCGAGTTCTCGACCGACGACCCGATGTTCGCCGAATGGCGGCTCGGGCGGGGCATGTATTGCTCGAACGGCGCGGCGGTCGCGTTCATCGGACGCTCCTCGTCGGCACGCGAGGCGCCCGACCTCTTCGCGATGGCGTTGCTGACGCGCTTCGGCGGCTATTTCCCCGGTTATTCGAAAGACATCCGCGCGAGCCGCAACGACCTCAGCTTCGCGCTGCTTAAGGCGCATACGCTCAATCATGGCGCCTTTGTCACCCTGCGCTCGCCCGATCCGCGCGACCCGCCGCTAATCGACTTTCGCGGCTTCGAGGAGGGAACTGACACGGAGGGCAAGGACCTTGCCGCCGTCGTTGAGGGCGTCGCGCGCTTACGCAAGATGACGAAGGCCGGCGTCGGCGGCGAGCTTGAATCCGAGGACACACCGGGTCCAAACGTCACCGGCGACAGCTCCGTCGCGCAGTTCATCCGCGACTGCGCCTGGGGCCACCACGCCTCCTGCACTTGCAAGATCGGGACCGGTCCCGACGCCGTTCTCACGAGCGACTTCCGCGTCCATGGAACCGAAGGCCTGCGGGTCGTCGACGCGAGCGCCTTCCCGAGGATTCCCGGCTTTTTCATCGTTTGCGCGATTTACATGATCGCGGAAAAGGCCGCCGCGGTCATCCTCGATGCGTCGTCGGCAAGAACCTGAAGTCGTTCGCCACGACCGGTCGGATGTTATGTCGCCCAACGGTGGGCGAGGTGCTCCCCGGGCGCCAAAATTGCGGAAGCACCGGGCGGAGGGACAGAAGACGCGAGAGCCACGAAGCCTCGTGACCAATTTGCGGCAACAAGAAGGGGCGCACAATTGGCAAACCAATCCGTATCCGGACCGAAATAGGAATGCGCGCTAGCAGTCGGACTTGACTCGTTCACCGGCTGGCCGCGAATCGCCCCAGTTTGCGCACTCGAGACGTTTAAGCGACGTATCGGATCGACGTAGAGCGGACATAGCGGATCGCTGCTGGATGTTGGAAAGTCCTGCAAGCCGATTGCTACGGCAAGATTCGCCCCGAACGACGTTCCAATGTTCGATCTCGCAACGATGCCCTAGCGACGTTTGGGATCGGCGCGAAGGTCATCGGTCACGCGCGCCATGTCGCGTTCCAAGGGCCCGACGTCGCGATTTCGAATAGCCCGTCGCTGAGTTTCTATAAATGATCGCGGAGTTGAGGCCTCCGCCGACCGCATCTATCGGGTGGAACGAAACAAGCGTGACGCGTTCGACTCACAGTGACGGGAACGTGCGCCATGATGGCGCTGGACTGAACGGAGTTCATCGCGCGACGGCCGCGCCCTCTGGGATCAGTCAGCGTCCGCCATCGGAAAACGTCTGCCCGCTCCTGAATGTCCGCATCGGGCGCGTGGCGGCCGTAGCGAGGCGGCGTGTCGCTCGGTCCGACGACAGCCTAATACCAAATCTCTGAAGGGAGGAGTTTCGCGTCGTCGTCGCCAAGCAGACGTTGAGCCGCGAACTGCGCGCCATAGGTTATCGCAAGCTCTCGGCCCGTCCCCGCCATCATGCTCAGGCCGCAGGCGCGATCGAAGATTTTAAAAAAGCTTTTCCGCGCGCCTGGAAGCGATCGGGCGCGAGAAGGACGTCGAGCCCAGCGCCATAGAGGTCTGGTTCGCCGACGAGGCGCGCGTCGGCCAGAAGAACAAGATCACCCGGCGCTGGGCCAAGCGCGGCGCGCGTCCAAGCGCTCCCAAAGATCAGCGAACCGCCTCGGCTTATATCTTCGGCGCGATCTGTCCCAAGGACGGCAAAGGCGCGGCCCTGGTCATGCCACGCTGCAACACGGAGGCGATGAACCTCCATCTCGCCGAAATCGCCACCCAGATCGCGCCGAGAGCGCACGCTGTGCTGCTGGTCGATCAGGCCGGCTGGCATTTGTCCGGCAGATTGATCGTCCCGCCCAACATGACGCTGATCCCGTTCCCCGCAAAGTGCCCAGAGCTCAACCCGCAGGAAAACATCTGGCAGTTCCTGCGCGACAACTGGCTCTCAAATCGGATCTTCAATTGCTTCGACGACATCGTCGATCACTGCTGCGAAGCATGGAACAAGCTCATAAACCAGCCCTGGAGGATCATGTCGATCGGCCTTCGGGACTGGGCCTATCGGTCATGATCACCGAGTCTTGGTATAAGTCTCGGGGGTGAATAGGTACCCGCGCGCAAGACACGCGCCCTGCCCAGAAGAACCGCGCGGCCAAGTCGTCACGCGGCTGGAACGAGGTTGAACGTGACGCCCTTGCCCCGCACTTCCGCCTCCTCGAACTCGGCGGCAGCAATCGCCCGGTCGAGAGCGGCGCGTAGCTCCTTGGCCGTCTCCAGCGTTAGCTCGATCCCCGCCCGCGCGCCGGGCTCGAGGCTCGTGTTGATGACGATCGGGCCAACGGAATGCCGGGCCACCGTCGATGAGCGGGTGAACTCGTTTTGCTGCCCGCAATGCACCAGAGTATCGGCTATCACGGACTGGGCGCAACAAGAGGCAAGTGTTGGACCGGCATTGTGCCGGCCAGACTCATCCGACGGCGCCCCGGCGCGTAGGCTCGATTGTTTGCTTCCGACAGCGGCGCGCACTGGCGAAGTTCCCGGGGCGAAAATAGCAGGAGACTGATTGATGGTCGTCGCGATCGTGGGCGATATAGCTTCTTCGGCCTCAGCACGCGAGATTGACAGATTTACCGAATTGCCCTTAGGTCAATGCCGTAGCGGGCGTAAGCACGGAGCGAATGTCCAGCGGCTCGCTGCGGCTGCGGAAGCCTCTGGTGGAGCTCGGAAGCGCCTCGACCGAGTTGGTTAAGCCCGGGATTGGGCTCGGGCGCCAACCGGCGAAAGCGGAACGCTTCGCGGGAGGAGCGACTCGATGGAGGCTATCGGGCGCGGCGCCTGCGTGAACGGCTCGGCCGACGAACGGCCGCAGTCCAACGAACCCGAGCTATTGCAGGTGCGCGGCGTCTTCAAGAGCTTCGGTGGCACGGAAGCGCTGGCTGACGTCGGCATGACCCTCAAGGCCGGCGAGATTCTTGCGCTGCTGGGCGAAAATGGCGCCGGCAAGTCGACGCTGATCAAGATTTTGGCCGGAGTCTATGCGCTCGATGCTGGCCAAGTAAGCTTTCGCGGCGTCGACGTCACTCATGCGCTGCGCCGCCTGCCGATCGCCTTCATCCATCAAGACCTTGGCCTGATCGACTGGATGACGGTGGCCGAAAACATCTGCATGACGCTCGGCTTTCCGCGCCGCCTCGGCATGATCGACGCGGGTGCGGCGCTCCGCCGCGCCGCCGTTGCGCTGGACGCGCTGGGCGCCGATATTGATCCCGACGCGCGCATCCAGAATCTGAGCCGCACCGAAAAGTCCCTAGTGGCGATCGCGCGTGCGCTCGCCGCCGAGCCCGAGATCCTTGTCCTCGACGAGCCGACCGCAAGCTTGCCCGCCGATGAGGTGGCGCGGCTGTTCTCGGCATTGCGCTGGCTGCGTGCCCGCGGCGTCGCGATGATCTACGTCTCGCATCGTCTCGACGAGGTTTTCGAGATCGCCGATCGCATGATCGTGTTGCGCGACGGGCGCGTCGCAGGGGAACGAGAAGTTGTGAAGACGACGCCAGACGAAACGATTCTTCTGATCGTGGGGCGTGAGCCATCCCAGCTCTTCCGCAGGCCGCCTGTTCGCCATGGCTCGCCGCGCCTTGCCCTGCAGTCGGTCATCGTGGAGGCGGTCGGACCCATCGAATGCGAGATCCACTCTGGCGAGATCGTCGGGCTGGTCGGGCTGCGGGGCGCGGGGCAGGAAAGCATTGGACGGGCGTTATTCGGGGTCTTGCCGATCACAGGTGGACGCGTCCTGCTCGACGGCCGTCATGTGGCCGTCTCGTCGCCACGCGAGGCGATGGCGCGAGGGATCAATCTGGTCTGCGCCGACCGCGTCGGCGAATCCATCATGCCAAATTTGTCGGTGCGCGAGAACCTGTTCCTCAACCCGGTTGCGGCCGGTTTGAGCTTGTTTTCGTTTATCTCCCCCGGCCGCGAGAATTGCGCCGCCACGGAGCGCGGCGCCCAGGTCGGATTGCGGCCGAACGATCCGACGCTGCCGATCGAATTTTTGTCGGGCGGCAACCAACAGAAGGTGGTGGTGGGGCGCTGGCTGCACCTTGACGCGAAAGTCTACGTCTTCGAAGACCCGACCGCGGGCGTTGACGTTGGGGCCAAGGCCGAAATCTATCGTCTCTTCGACGTCGCGCTCCAGGCAGGGGCGGCGATCATTATCGTGTCGACAGATTTCGAGGAGGTGGCGAAGGTCTGCCATCGCGCGCTGATCTTCGATCGGGGCCGGGTCGTCGCCGAGCTGGCTGCTGATGATCTGTCCGTGGAGAATCTGCTTGCCGCGGCTTCGGCGAGCGTTCGGCGCTCGGAGCCGCTCCTTGACGCTTCGTCCAGCGGCCCCGGCGACGTTCATGCAGTCCATTAAGTCGAACGCGCTGGAGCCGACTCGTTCGGAATGGGCGACACTCTCGCGCGGGCAGGCGATCGTGCGCCTCGCATCGGTCTACGGCTTGCCGATCCTAACCCTGGCGCTGATCATCTTTTTCTCGCTGCTGCTGCCCGACACCTTTCCGACCTGGCTCAACGCGCGGTCGATCCTGGCCGACAAGGCGATCATCGCCATTCTGTCGTTGGCGGCGACCTTGCCGATGATGGCGGGGCGCATCGATCTCACGGTCGGCTTTGGGATCGTGATGTGGCACATTCTCGCCATCAGCCTCCAGGTGAAGTACGGCGTTCCCTGGCCGCTCGCGATCGTGATCGTCATAGCCTGCGGGGCGTTGACCGGCCTCATCAATGGCTTGCTGGTCGAAGTGGCGCAGATCGACTCGTTCATCGCCACCCTGGGCATCGGCACGATTCTCTACGCGCTCGCCCTTTGGCATACGGACGGACGCCAGATTGTTGGATCGCTGTCGCCCGGCTTCCTCGCGATCAACTCGACCTCTATCTTCGGAATCCCGATCCCGGCGATTTATGTCCTCATCCTGGCGATCGTGCTGTGGATCGTCAGCGAGCGCCTGCCCATAGGCCGGCATATCTATGCCATCGGCGCCAACGAGAAGGCCGCCGCGCTCAACGGCATCCCCGTACGGGCCTATGTGATCGGCGTGTTTGTGGGTGCAGGGGTGATTACGGGTTTCGCCGGCTGCGTGCTCGGCGCAAAGCTCAGAATCGGCCAGGCGAATGTCGGGCTCGACTATCTGTTGCCCGCGCTCGTCGGGGCGTTTCTCGGCTCGACCACCATCAAGCCTGGGAGGGTCAATATCTGGGGCACGATCTGCGGCGTGCTGATTCTCGCGGTCGGAATCTCCGGCATTCAGCAGCTCGGCGGCGCGTTCTTTGTCGAGCCTCTTTTCAACGGCGCCACGCTGGTCATCTCGATCGCGCTCGCCGCCTTCGCTCAGCGGCAGCGCCGCGTCGTGCGTCCGACGCGGGCCCTGAGCCGCGGGGCCAGAGACGATTCCGAAAGGGCTTTGCGTTGAACTCTGGGTTCGCCTTTCGGATGTACGGCTCATGACGCCGTCATAGAAACGCCGGAGCAACCAACCTGACGGGCCTTGAGCCCGCGGTCATACACGGGAGGACCATATGTCGAAATCGCACCTTGTGGCCGGGAGCGTAATGGCTTCCGCGGCTTTGACGGCGCTGAGCGTGACAAGCGCGCTGGCCGACGACGACGCCTACATGAAAGCGGCCAAGGATTATATCGCCCAGGCGACCGCGCCGGTGACGCAATGGGACGGCCCGACCACAGGCCCAAAGGCTCAGGGCAAAAAGCTGGTGATCTATGTCTCCACAGACCAACGCAATGGCGGCGCGCAAGGCGTCGGCGACGGCGCGGCCGAGGCCGCGAAAGCGCTTGGCTGGGACTTCCGCATTCTCGACGGACAGGGATCGGTTCCCGGACGCACCTCGGCGATGACCCAGGCCATTGCGCTCAAGCCTGACGGCATAATTCTCGGCAGCCCCGACGCTGTCGAGCAGGCGCCGACCATCGAGGAAGCGGTCAAAGCAGGGATCAAGGTCGTCGGCTGGCATTCGGGTCCGGCGCCCGGCAAGATCGAGGCCAATCCAAACGTCTTCACCAACATTACCACGGACCCGAATGAAGTCGCGAAGGCTTCAGCTCTTTACGCAGTGGTCGATTCAGATGGCAAGGCTGGCGTGATCCTCTTCACAGACAGCATCTATGGGATCGCCACCGCCAAAACGAATGCGGAAAAGGCCGCGATCGAAGGATGCTCCGGCTGCAAGGTGCTGGCGATCGAGGACACGCCGATCGGCGACCTCGCCAACCGAATGCCGCAGCTCACGACCTCGCTGTTGTCGAAGTACGGCAAGGCGTGGACCTATTCGATCGCCGTCAACGACCTCTACTTTGACTTCTCCGCGCCGTCGCTGCAGTCGGCGGGCGTTGATCCGGCGACCGGTTTTCCGCGGCAGATTTCCGCAGGCGACGGGTCGGTGCCGGCTTTCGAGCGCATTCGCGGCAAACAGTTCCAGCTCGCGACCGTCGCCGAGCCTCTCAATCTCCAGGGTTGGCAGACGATCGACGAAATGAACCGCGCTTTGGCGGGTCAGCCCCCGAGCGGCTACGTGTCGCATGTCCACCTGTTCATCAACGCCAATATCGACAAGGATGGCGGCGCCCACAACAGCTATGACCCCGACAACGGTTACAAAGACCACTACAAGGCGATCTGGGGCGTGAAGTAGCCGCCAGACCGGCATATTCCAGCGATGGGGGCGGCGCCTCGCGCGTCGCCTTTAATGCGTGGCTCGCGCTCCGCCATGACGGAACGCGGCCAAGTTGCTCAACGAGTACGACACGGAGACGCACGATGGCTGAGACGACCCTTCCTAAGCCCGACTACGCGACCAGCAATATGCGCCTGGTCGGCTATAGCGACCAGGGCGGGCGGTCCGACGGTGTGCAGATCATGGTGCACCGCGGCTATGCTTATATCGGGCACATCTTCTCCAAGGGCTTCTCCGTCGTCGACGTCCGCGATCCCGCCAATCCCAAATATGTGAAGCACGTCGCCGCGCCGCCCAACACGTGGACGCTTCATCTCCAGGCCCATGACGACCTTCTGCTGGTCATCCACAACAAGGACATGTTCGCTCAAGCCGAGCTCGCCGACGAAAAGGCCTATTACAAAGGCTCGGTCGATCATCATGCCAAGCCCGAAGCCGCCGCGCGCAACTGGTCTGCTGGCATGGTGGTCTATGACCTCTCGAAGCCCGAGGATCCCAAACAGATCGGTTTCATGCCGGTCGATGGAACGGGTCTGCATCGCCTATGGTATGTCGGCGGGCGCTGGGCCTACGCCTCGGCGCTGCTCGACGGTTTCTCCGACTACATCCTCATCACCATCGACCTCGCGGACCCGAAGAAGCCGGTCCTGGCGGGGAAGTACTGGCTGCCGGGCATGAACGTGGCGGCCGGCGAGAAAGCGAACTGGCCGACCAAGAACGGCCGCTTCGGGCTCCATCACGCCATCATCCACGACGACATCGCCTATTGCAGCTGGCGCGACGCCTGCCTCGCCGTCGTCGACGTCAAGGACAAGGCCAATCCGAAGCTTCTCGTGCATAAGGTCTGGGCGCCGCCGTTCGGCGGTGGCACGCATAACGCGCTGCCGCTCGACAAGCGCAATCTGCTCGTCGTCGTCGACGAGACGGTGCTCGACAATCAGGAGGACGGGTTCAAGCCGATCTGGATCTTCGACAACCAGGTGAAGGCCAACCCGATCAGCGTCTCTACTTTTCCTCCCCCCTCGGACAAGGACTATCTCAAGGTCGGCGGTCATTTCGGGCCGCACAACGTCCACGAAAATCGGCCGGGCAGCTTCATCAGCGAGGAGCTGATCTTCTCCACCTACCAGAATGCGGGCTTGCGGGTGTACGACATCAAGGACCAGTTCCGGCCAAAGGAAGTGGCCGCCTTCGTGCCGCCGCCGCCCGCCCTGTGGGTAGACCCGCGGCCGAATCGCCCGATCGTCTTGCATTCCGCTGACGTCTTCGTCGACAAGAACGCGCTCTGCTACGTCACGGACTTCAACGCCGGCCTCTACATCGTCGAATACAAGGGCTGAGCGCCGATGACCGCGGCCGACGAGCTCAAACCGAGCTACGCCAGGAACATGCGTCTGATCGGGCATTCCGATCAGGCGGGCCGCTCGGACGGCCAGCAGATCATGGTGCGGAACGGCTACGCCTATATCGGCCATGTCTGCTCGAAGGGCTTTTCGGTGATCGACGTACGCGATCCCACCAAGCCCGAGGCGGTCGCCTATGTCCAGAACCCGCCCAACACGTGGAGCCTGCATCTGCAGGTCCACGACGATCTCTTGCTGCTCGTCCATGGCCGAGACATGTTCTCCCAACCGGAGATGGCGGACGAGCGCAACTACTATAAGCCGCAGTCCGGCTCGCACGGCGCGCATGTGTCCGATCAGACGCGCGACTGGTCGGCGGGAATGGCGGTCTTCGACATTTCCAAGCCCACCGCGCCGCGCCAGATCGGCTTCATGCCCGTCGAGGGCGCCGGGCTTCATCGCATCTGGTATGTCGGCGGACGCTGGGCCTACGCGTCGGCGATGATCGACGGCTTTTCGGACTACATCCTCGTCACCATTGACATGGCTGATCCGACCAAGCCGGAGATCGTCGGCCGCTATTGGCTGCCCGGCATGAATCTCGCGGCGGGCGAGAAGGCCGATTGGCCGCTCGAGCGCGGCCGTTACGGCCTCCACCACGCGGTCGTCGCCGAAGACATCGCCTATTGCGCCTGGCGCGACGGCTGCTTGGCGAGCGTCGACGTGTCCGACAAGGCCAACCCGAAGCTCATCGTCCATCGCGTCTGGTCGCCGCCGTTCGGCGGCGGCACCCACAATTGCCTGCCCCTGCCGGATCGAAATCTGCTGATCGTCCTCGACGAGGCGGTGCTCGACAATATGGAGGACGGCTTCAAGCCGATCTGGGTGTTCGACAACCAGGTCAAGTCGAACCCGATCAGTATCGGGACCTTCCCGTTGCCGAACGATCGCGACTATGTCGCCGTCGGCGGCCATTTCGGCCCGCACAACATCCATGAGAACCGGCCGGGCTCATTCCAGAGCTCGAAGTTGATCTTCGCCACCTATCAGAACGCCGGCGTCAGGGTCTACGACATCGCCGATCCGTTCAGGGCGGTCGAAGTCGGCGCCTGCGTGCCGCCCGCCCCGAAAAAACTCGTCGATCCGCGGCCTAACCGGCCAGTCGTGCTGCATTCGGCCGACGTCTTCGTCGACAAGAACGGCCTCTGCTACTGCACCGATTGGAGCGGCGCGGGGCTCAACATTATGGAGTATCTCGGTTGATCGTCGGCGGTCGGACGCCAGCCACGCCCGGGCGGGCCTGACGCGGAGCTTGCACGTGGACTGGCGCCTTCCCTACCCCTCGATCCGGCAGCCGATTCTCGCCGCCAGTTGCGTTGCGACCAGCCAGCCGCTCGCCGCGCAGGCGGGGCTCGCCATGCTGGCCAAAGGCGGCAATGCGGTCGACGCAGCGATCGCGACCGCGGTGGCGCTGACTGTCGTCGAGCCGGTGACGAACGGCATCGGCAGCGACGCCTTCGCCATTGTCGCCTCCGGCGGCGCGCTCGTCGGGCTCAACGCCTCAGGCCGTTCGCCAGCGGCCTGGACTGAGGCGCGCTTCGCCGATCGTCGATCGATGCCTGCGACCGGCTGGGATTCCGTCACCGTGCCCGGCGCGGTTTCGGCCTGGGTCGCGCTGCACAAGCGGTTCGGCCGCCTGCCTTTCAAGACTTTGTTCGAGCCGGCCATCGGCTACGCCCGCCGAGGATTTCTCGTTTCCCCGTTCATCGCGCAGATCTGGGCGCGCCAGGTCCCCACGCTCGGCGGCTATGGCGAGTTCGCCCGGGTCTTCCTGCCTCAAGGCCGGGCGCCTGCCGCTGGCGAGCTCTTCCGTTGCCCGGAGCACGCGGAGACTTTGGAGGCGATCGCCGCCAGCGACGGGGACGCCTTCTACCGCGGAGCTATCGCGAAGGCGATCGCGGCGGCGGCCGAGCGCGAGGGCGGCGCAATGACGCTCGCCGACCTCGCCGAACACGTGCCGGAATGGGTCGCGCCGCTGGCGGTCGATTTCAAGGGCGTCCGCATCCATGAATTGCCGCCGAACGGCCAGGGGCTGGCGGCGCTGATTGCGCTTGGAATCCTCGATCGTAGCGACGTTGCCGGCCTCGAGGTTGACAGCGCCGAGCTTCAGCACCTGGCGGTCGAGGCGACCAAGCTCGGCATGGTCGATGCGGCGGCTCATGTCGCCGATCCCGTTGCGATGCGCATCAAGGCTGAAACGCTGCTCGCCGACGGCTATCTCCGCGAGCGCGCGGGGCTCATCCGCCGGGACCGCGCCCAGGCGCCGGAGCCCGGCAAGCCGCCCGAGGGAGGCACAGTCTATCTCGCCGCCGCCGACGCCGAGGGCATGATGGTCTCCCACATCCAGTCGAACTATCGCGGCTTTGGCTCAGGGATCGTCGTTCCGGGAACTGGCGTCGCGCTCAACAACCGCGGGACGTGCTTCACCCTCGATCCCGGTCATCCGAACCGCGTCGGACCGCGCAAGCGGCCGTTCAACACCATCATTCCCGGCTTCGCGACCGTCGGCGGAGCCCCGCTCGCGGCCTTCGGCGTGATGGGCGGCTCGATGCAGCCGCAAGGCCACGTTCAAGTCGCGCTCAGGCTTTTCGCCAAGGGACAGAATCCGCAAGCCGCGATCGACGCCCCTCGCTGGCGCATCGAAAGCGGCGAACTGATGGTCGAACCCAGCTGGAGCGACGCTTTTCGCAGCGCGCTCGCCGCTCGCGGCCACAAGCTTGTTGATGCGGGTCTCCTCGATGTCGGCGCGGGGCAGATCATCTGGCGCCTCGAAGGAGGCGGCTACGCCGCCGCCTCCGAAAGCCGTCGCGACGGTCAGGCGGTGGGATTCTGAGCGTCATGCTTGCTTACGCATCGCCGCATCGGCGATTGCTCCGGCTCGCGCGTCGCGACGCGCAAGGCGTGCGAGAAGATAGTCGACTTCCGCCCGCGCGGTCGCGCTAAGGCCAGTTCCCGGTTTTCGCTGCGCGTCGGAAGCGATAATGCCGCGCCTCATCATCACGTATTTGCGCGTGGCCAGGCCGACGCCCTGCTGCTGCTCATAGCGGACGAGGGGCAAATGGGCGTCAAACAGATCGTGCGCTTCCTCGCGCCGCCCCTCGCGCGATAGCTGCACCACGTCGATCAGCATTTCCGGGAAGGCGTAGCCGGTCATCGCGCCGTCGGCTCCGCGCTCCATTTCGAAATCGAGGAACAGACCGCCATTGCCGGTAAGAATCGGGACGCGGCGCAGCTTGCCCTCCTTCTCAAACCGGCGGAGCGCCGAAATCTTTTCCAGGCCAGGCCAGTCCTCGTGCTTCAGCATCACGCAGGACGGATTGTCGGTGATGATCCGGCGGATGACGTTCGGCGTCATGATGACGCTGAGCGCCAGCGGATAGTCCTGGATGACGAAGGGAATGTCCGACCCGATCGCTTCGACCGCCTGCGCGTAGTAAGTCACAATCTGATCGTCGGTGCGCAGCGAGGGCGGCGGAGCGATCATGACGCCGGCCGCCCCCTTGGCCGTAGCGGCGTGCGAAAGTGTGCGCATCGCCGCGAATCCGGGCGCGGAGACGCCGACGATGAATGGCAGTTTTGGCGCGCGCGCAACGCAGCGGGCGACGAACCCGATCGCCTCGTCGTGATCGAGCTTCGGCGCTTCGCCCATGATGCCCAGAATGGTGCAGCCGTCGGCGCCCGCGGCGACATAGTGGTCGATCATGCGGTCGACGCTAGCGTCATCGATCCCGCCGTCAGCGAGAAACGGCGTAGGCGCGATGGGAAAGACGCCTTTGGCGTCGACCGAAAGCATGGAAATCCGCCTTGGCTCGAATGGCGACGACAATGATGAGGGACGGCCTGCGCCTTTGGCAAGTGCAGGCGACCGGCGACAGCTTAGCTTGCTTGAGCTAGAATGGGGCCGGCGCCTTCGAGCGCGCGAGATCAGCGAGGGTGGAAACCATGACCGAGAGACCGACCGCACAGTCGTTCGCGAAGGCTGAAACCGCGGCGTCATTTGACAGCGCACGCCTTGATGCGCTCCTCGACGAGGCCGGCATGGATGCGGTGCTGATCTCATCCAAGCACAATATTCAGTACCTCTTCGGCGGCTATCGGTTCTTCTTCTTCGATCATTTCGACGCGATCGGCGTCAGCCGCTATTTGCCTATGCTCATTTACGTCAAAGGCCGCCCGGACCAATCGACCTATATCGGGCATGGGATGGAATCCTACGAGAGGGAGCTCGGCAAGTTCTGGACTTCGGCCTTCCAGATTTCGAGCACGAGCCTCGATTCGGCGCGGCTCGCGGCGGATCATCTCGCAAAGCTGGGCGCGAAGGTGAAGCGCGTCGGCGTCGAGCGCGCGTTCTTGCCCGCCGACGCGGCGGAGCTGATGGCGCGCGAGCTGCCTGAGGTCGCGTTCGTCGAAGCCCACATGCCGCTCGAACGATTGCGGGCGCGCAAGACCCGAGAAGAGCTGGATTTGCTGCGCGCCGCCTCCGAACTCGTGGTCGATTCCATGCTGGCGGTGATCGCCTCGCATGGGCCAGGGTCGACGAAAGCGGAGCTTGTCGAAGCGCTTCGTCGCGAAGAGGTGAACCGTGGCCTGACGTTTGAATATTGTCTCATTACGGCAGGGACGAGCTTCAATCGCGCGCCTTCCGACCAAGTGTGGGGAGCGGGCGATATCCTGTCGCTGGACTCCGGCGGCAACTATAAAGGCTACATTGGCGATCTCTGCCGCATGGCGATCCAAGGCGAACCCGACAGCGAACTCGAGGACTTGCTTGGCGAGGTCGACGCAATCCAGATGGCGGCGCGCAACCCCATCCGGGTCGGCGCCAATGGCGGCGAAATCTACGCCAGCGCCGGCGAGGTGTTGAAGAGATCCTCGCGCGCCAATTCGATTGAGTTTGTGGCGCATGGGATGGGCCTCATCAGCCACGAGGCGCCGCGGCTCACCAGCCACGGGCCAATTCCCTATCCGGCCTACGACGCCGACCGTCCGCTTGAGGCCGGCATGGTCATCTCGATTGAAACGACGATCGCGCATCCACGTCGGGGCTTCATCAAACTGGAGGACACAGTCGCCGTAACTGACCAGGGTTGGGAAGCCTTTGGCGATCGCGGGCGGGGATGGAATCGAGCCGGCGCCTCATAGCTCTTGAAGGGGCAGGCCTTACCCCACGCGCAGACGCGAATTTCGCCTCAGTTTGCCTTGCGCAAGCCGCTGGTGATCGCGCCGGCGAATGTTAGCGCCGCAGCGCCCCACAGCGCGATTTCTGTCGCGTGCCCAGGCGCGCGTCCGAGGGCGACCGCCACCAGCGCCGTCCCGAACGACTGGCCGATCAGTCGTCCGGACGACTGCAGGCCCGCAGCCCCGCCGCTTCGCTCGCGTGGCGCGCTGCCGATGATAACCCGATTGTTCGGCGACTGGAAAAACCCAAAACCGAGACCGCAAATCGCCAGGCGCCATGCGAGTGAGGCCGGACTGGAATTGCCGATACCAAGAGCGACCAGGGCCAGTCCTCCTCCCATAACCAAAAGTCCGATGCTGCCAAGGAGGCCGGGGATCAATCGGTCAGCCAGGCGTCCGGCGATTGGCGCGATCAAGGCGGTGGCGACCGGCCAAGGCGTAAGCAGCAGTCCGGAAGTCGACGCCGAGTGACCCAGCCGGTTCTCAAAGTAAAACGGCAAGGACACGATGGCCAAACTCTGCGCTCCAAACGAGGCGATGGACGTCGCCAGCGAAAGCGCGAACACCGGACGGCGCAGAAGATCGACCGGCAGCAGCGGAGCTGGAAGCTTGAGCTGCCGCCAGACGAGCGCCACGCCGAATGCGACGCCGGCGGCGATCTCGATCAGCGCCAACGCGGGGGCCCCGCCTTGGCCAATCCCGTTAACGCCGGCGATGACGAGGCCGAACGTGAGCGCATTGAGGAGCACGCTCAAAAGATCGAGGCGCCCGGCCGCGCGCGGCGTCGCCGGCAGCGTCCGCGCCGCCATCACCAGCGCCAATAGGCCGATTGGCGCATTGATGAGAAACAGCCAGTGCCAGGAGGCGACCGAAAGGATCGCAGCCGCGACGCTAGGGCTTCCGGCCGAACACATCGCGACCACCACCGCCATGTTGCCGACGCCTTGGCCAAGGCGCGCGTGCGGATAGATGAACCGGATAAGCGCGATGTTGACGCTCATGATCCCCGCCGCCCCCAGGCCCTGAACCACCCGCGCGAAGGTGAGCACGGCGAATGTCGGCGCGAGCGCGCAGGCGAGTGAAGCGACCGTGAAGAGGGCAAGCCCCCACCAATAGACGCGCCGGTAGCCTAATATGTCGCCGAGCGCCGCCAGCGGCAGAAGCGAGACGGTGACCGCAAGCTGGAAGGCGTTGACGATCCAGATCGCATTTTCCGGCGAGACGGCGAATTGCCGCGCCATCGTCGGTAGCGCCACGGTGACAATGGTGCCGTCGAGAACCGCCATGCTGATCGCCATGGCGAGGGTCGTGAACGCCAGCAGGCGCTGCGGATTGGGGAGGCCGTCTCGCACGTGGGGGGCGTGAGGCGCGGTTATCGGCTCTGGACGATTCAAGGCGGTTCGCGATCCTTGCGCACGCGGCGCGCCGTCCTCAAGCCGCCGTTCCCCAAAAATCGTAAGCGTCCGAGCGCTCGATCTTAACCGTTACAATGTCGCCTGCGCGTAAGGGCCTCCGCGTCGCGATGTGCACGGCGCCGTCGATCTGCGGCGAGTCGCCCTTGCTGCGCCCCTTGGCCTCGCGCGTGCTACCCTCGTCAACAATGACGTCAAGCCGCTTGCCGACCTTGGCGGCGAGCTTCTTCTGGCTGATCGCCTGGGCGCGCTCCATGAAGCGCTTGTGACGGTTCGCCTTGATGTCGTTGGGCACGGGCTCAAGGCCGAGATCGTTGGCCGCCGCGCCTTTGACCGGCTCGTACTGGAACGCGCCGACGCGGTCGAGTTTGGCTTCATCCAGCCAATCGAGCATGAGGCGAAAGTCCTCGTCGGTCTCCCCGGGAAAGCCGACGATGAAAGTCGAGCGGATCGTCAAGTCCGGGCAGATGGCGCGCCAGGCGCGGATGCGCTCCAGCGTCTTTTCCTGAGTCGCCGGCCGCCGCATCGCTTTCAACACCGCGGGCGAAGCATGCTGGAAGGGCACGTCAATATAGGGCAGCACATTGCCGCCGTTCATGAGATGGATCGCCTCGTCGACATGCGGGTAGGGGTAGACATATTGCAGCCTGATCCAGGCGCCGAGCGTACCCAGTTCGCGGGTGATGTCGAGAAAGCGGGCGGCGACCTGACGGTCGCGCCACGCGCTCTCGGCGTATCTGAGGTCGAGGCCATACGCACTCGTATCCTGCGCGATGACGATAAGCTCTTTCACGCCGGCTTTGACCAGCCTCTCGGCTTCCCGCAGCACGTCGCCCGCCGAGCGCGAGGCGAGCCGTCCGCGCAAGCTCGGGATGATGCAGAACGTGCAGCGGTGGTCGCAGCCTTCGGAAATCTTGAGATAGGCGTAGTGGCGCGGCGTGAGACGCACGCCCTCGCCGGGGATAAGATCGACGAACGGATCACGCGGCGCTGGCGCTGCGGCGCGCACGGCCTCCATCACGCTTTCGAACGCCTGCGGACCGGTGACTGCCGAGAGGTTGGGAAATACGTCGCGGATCGCGTCCGGTTCGACGCCCATGCAGCCCGTCACGATCACTTTGCCGTTCTCGCTCAGCGCCTGGCCGATGGCGGCGAGGGATTCGGCCTTGGCGCTGTCGAGAAAGCCGCAGGTATTGACGATCACCGCGTCGGCGCCGGCGTGATTGCGCGCAAGCTCGTAGCCTTCGGCGCGCAGGCGGGTGAGAATCCGTTCGCTGTCGACGAGCGCTTTCGGGCAGCCAAGCGAAACGAAAGAAATGCGTGGCGCGGGACGCTGCTCAGTTCGGGCGATGTCAGTCACGCCGGTCGATTGCCATGCCGCAACGCCGGCGGCAAGCGCTCCATTGGCGCGATCAAAGCATAAGCTCAGGCCCGAGCGGCACGATCCCGGTCGGATTGATGCGGCGGTGGCTGGCGTAATAGTGGTGCTTGATGTGGAAGAAGTCGACCGTCTCGGCGACGCCCGGCAAGTGGTAAAGCTCTCGCAGATAGCGGCTTAGCGCCGAATAGTCCCGGATTTCGCGAAGATTGCACTTGAAGTGCCCGAAATACACGGGGTCGAAGCGGATCACGGTGGTGAACAGGCGCCAGTCGGCTTCCGTCAGCCGCTGGCCGAGGAGGAACCGCTGGCCGGCGAGCCGCGCCTCGACCCAGTCGAGCGTTTCGAACAGCTCCCGGAACGCCTCTTCATAGGCCTCCTGCGAGGTGGCGAAACCGGCGCGATAGACGCCGTTGTTGACTGTTCGATAGATGCGCGCGTTGACGTCGTCGATCTCCGGCTGCAGGCCGCTCGGATAATAATCGCCTTCGGCCGCGCCGACCCTATCGAAGGCGCTGTTGAACATGCGGATGATTTCCGACGATTCATTGTTGACGATCGTGTTCGTCTTCTTGTCCCAGAGCACCGGCACCGTGACGCGACCGCTGTAGTCGGGCCGCGCCTTGACATAGAACTCGCGGAGCTCGCTCGCGCCGAAGATCGGGTCGGGAATGACGCCAGGGCCGGGATCGAAGGTCCAGCCGCGCTCGGCCAGGAGCCAGTGGACGACAGAGAGCGAGATCATGCTCTCGAGGCCCTTGAGCCGGCGGAAGATAAGGGTGCGGTGCGCCCACGGGCAGGCGAGCGAGATGATGAGGTGATAGCGGTCCGGCTCCGCCTTGAAGCCGCCGGCGCCGCTGGGGCCCGCTTCTCCATTCGCGGTGACCCAATTGCGGAACGGCGCGTCAGGCCGCACGAAGCGACCGGTCGTGTCGTGAGGGAAGTCGCCCTCTCGCCATGTTCCATTGATGAATTGGCCCATGTCTCGTCCTTGTTTGAATTGAGATTGTGGCCTAGTTGGCGCGAGCGATCTGGAAGCCGGCGAAAGACTGGCTGACCGGCATCAGCTCCAGTCGGTTGATGTTCAGGTGGGGCGGCAGCTCGGCGACCCACAAAATGGTCGCCGCGATATCATCGCCGGTCATCGGCTTCGCGTCGCGATAGAACGTGTCCGACGCCGCCTGGTCGCCGCCTGTGCGCACCAACGTGAACTCGGTCTCGACCATGCCGGGCTCAATCGACGTGACGCGCACGCCGGTGCCGTGCAGATCGCTGCGCAGCCCGAGCGAGAATTGCTTCACGAACGCTTTGGAGCCGCCATAGACATTGCCGCCGGCATAGGGATAGGTCGCCGCGACCGATGAGACGTTGATGATCGCACCGCGCCGGGCGATCAGCCCCGGCAGCAATTTGTGGGTGAGCGAAGCGAGCGCCGTCACATTGGTGTCGATCATCGTTTTCCACTGAGCAAGATCGGCCGCTTGCGCAGGATTGCGGCCAAGCGCAAGCCCGGCGTTGTTAATCAGGAGGTCGATGCCGCGAAATCCGTTGGGAAGCTGAGCTAACGCCGCGTCGCGCGCGGTCTCGTCGCGCACGTCGAATGGCGCCGGATGCACCTTATCGGCGCCGATAGCCTCGACTAGCGCCTTGAGTCGTTCGGTCCGGCGGCCAGTGGCGATGACGCGCCACCCGGCGGCCGCGAAGGTGCGGGCCGCGGCTTCGCCGATGCCGGAAGTTGCTCCAATGATGAGAGCCGTCTTGCTCATTCCGTCCTCTTTGAATCGCCGACCCAATAAGATGTAGTCGGCGATGAATGTGGCGCGCTTCTGGCCCTCTCCTAGCCAACCCAGAGTCACTGTTTATATATGTGATACAGGTTCGAAATACCTCGGCCGCAACTCGTAATGCCGCTTTCGATGACAATTTGGACACAACGCGACTGCGTTTTCGACAGTATCTTCTCCACCGTCAGAAAGTGGGACGACGTGATGGACCTCCAAGAATGGTTGAGCGTCGGTCTTACCGAACGGAATTGGGTTCTTACAACCGTCCTCTTGGCATCTCGCAGCTGTGCTTAAGACTTCCGCAACCACGTCGGGATTTCTTTTGAATACCCAAACTTGACACAACTCGCGCGACGGTGTTTTGGCCGCTTCATCAAGTCGGCGTCTTCGCTCGTCCGGGGATCTAGTGAGGGACTTCTTCACCTCGCTTGCTAACTCGTCATCGAGATCGGTTTGAGATACGGCTGGTCGGTTCCGTCCCAGACGGGATAACTCCTCCAGCAACGCGGCTTTTAAGCCTGCAGAGGCCCTGCTGAAGTATCCCTTCTGGTACAGTCGCACCTCACCCTCTGCAAGTGCAAAAGGATAATGGTGCGGCTTCTTATCTTGCTTTAATTTAATAATTTCCTCTTTAATTTTCGTCGAGTTCGCTTCAATAAAATCTTGCAAAAGTGGCCTATGTTCGCCAAAATCGACGAATCCTCTGAGATCAATTCTATACATCTTCTTGTGACTAAGAATCTGAGTCTTCCAATTTTCCTTTACATAGGAGTATCCGGCGATAAATTGTTGATTATTTTCCTTGATAAAATGAACAACCAGATCGCCTGGCCTTGCACTACGCATAATGCTGTGTATTTGATTTCCTGCTTTATCGGTCTGAGTGCCCCTCAAAAACGCGCCAAGAACATCACTTGGTTGCCTCCTGTACTCGGTCCAAACATTTCCGACTTCGAGTCTTCTAGCCCTTTTGGCCATGGCTAACCCCATTTTCTCAATTCTGCTGTTCCCCGTGCTTGGGAAGCGAGTTAACCTACAAGCTGGTGCCCGCTTTGGCCAATACATGCGCGAAGGTCGTGCGTCACCGAGCCGTCTTGCTCGTGCCGTCTTCCGGTCTGCGCCGTCACGCCAAGGGCCAAGAGTCCAATATTGAGGGGCGGAACTAAACGGGGTCGTAACCGACTGAAAACATTAGGGCGTGGCGGTAAAATGGCGGTTAGGCGAGTGCGCCGTCCGCGCCTGCCCTCCCGAGACGGCGCTTCGGCCATGGCTGCGCCGCCGCATTGTCTACACCCGCCCCGAGACCGGAATCAGCGCGCCTGTGACCGCCTTTGCTTCGTCCGAGGCCAGGAACAGGATGACCGCGGCAAGGTCGGCGGGCGCGACCCAGCGGCTGAAGTCCGCCTTCGGCATGTCGCGCCGATTCGCCGCGGTGTCGATGGTCGACGGCAGCACGGCGTTGACCGTCACGCCCTTGAGCTTCAGTTCGTCGGCCAGGCTTTCGGTCAGCCGATGCACCGCGGATTTGCTGGCCGCGTAGGGGCCAAATCCGGACGCGGCGTGCAGCGCCGACTGGGCGCCGACATTGACGATGCGGCCCGCGCCGCTCTCCAGCAAATAGGGAAGCGCGGCCTTGCAGGCGTTGAGAGCGGTCTTCAAATTGATCGCGTACATCCGGTCCCAACTGTCGACCTTACCGTCCGCGATCGTGTCCCATTGAAAACCGCCGGCTATATTGAGCAACGCATCGAGCCGGCCGAACTTTGCCTTAACCGCAGCCATCGCCGTCTCGGCCGCCGTGAGCGACGTCAGATCGACGCCGCCGACCAGGAGCGCGTCAGCGCCGAGCCGCTCGGCGAAGCCTTCAGGAACAGCGTGCGATTGATCGAGCAACGCGACCGAGGCGCCGCGCTTCGCTGCTGTCTCCGCCACGACGCTCCCCAAGGCGCCCAAGCCGCCGGTGATAACGATCGTCTTGCCTTGCATCACGGTCTCAAGCCGCCTTCTCGACCAGCGTCTTGCTGCCCTTGAGCTCATTGAGGGCGCTCGCCCGCGCCTTCGCCGCATCTGCGGCGCTCGCCTCTTTCACATGTCCGTATCCACGGATCGTCTCATAGGCGCCGACCACATGAACGGCGATCGGATGGGACGCGGGACTCAGGCGCTGGGTCAGATCCGCGACGTCGGCTTCGAATTCGGCGATCAGGCGCCGCTCAAGCTTGCGCTCGTCGCTGTTGCGGAACGGATCGAGCCAGGTGCCGCGCAGGAATTTCAGCCGCGTCATGGCGCGGAAGGCGGTCATCGCCCACGGGCCGACCTCGCCCTTCTTCATGCGGCCGCTGGCTGGGTCGAGGCGCGCGAACGGCCAGGCGCCGATGTGGAAGTGGAGCTGATAGGGGCCTTCGAATTCGCGCTCTAGCGCTTTCTGGAACTCAGGCGCCGCGAACAGGCGCGCGACTTCCCACTCGTCCTTGACGGCGAGCAGCTTGTGATAGGCGCGGGCAACGGCTGTGGTCAGCGCCTCGCCGAGGCCCGCGTTTTTCTCCGCCGCGCGGACACGCTCAACGAGTGCGGCATAGCGCTCAGCGTAGGTGGTGTTGTGATAGTCCTTAAGATGCGTGAACCGACGGTTGATAAGCGCGACGAGCGACGCCGGCTCGCCAGCCGGTTCCTCAAGGCCGACCAACGTTTCGACGCTGGCCTGATCATGCCCAGCACGTCGGCCCCATTCGAACGCCTGCTTGTTGGCGTCGATGGCGACTCCGTTGAGCTCGATTGCGCGATCGATCGCCTCTCGGCGAATCGGAACTAATCCTTTCTGCCAAGCCGCGCCGAGCATGAACATGTTGGAGGCGATTGGGTCGCCAAGCAGCGCCGCGGCCAGGCGCTGGGCGTCGAGGACGAGCGCCTTGTCGCCGAGTGCGTTTTTCAGACGTTCGATCAACTCGTCGGAGTCCACGCTCCAGTTGGGATTGCGGGCGAAATCAGCGGTCGGCGTCAGATCGGCCGAGATCACCGCGCGCGTCTTGCCGCGCTCCAGCCTGGAGATCGACTCGTCGCCCGCCGCGACGATCAGGTCGCAGCCGATCAGCGCATCGGCTTCGCCAGCGGCGATGCGGGTCGCATGCAGCGCTCCCGGTTCACGCGCGATGCGCACATGCGCGGTCACCGCGCCGTATTTCTGGCTCAACCCGGTCAGATCGAGATTGGAGCTGTAGAGGCCGTCAAGATAGGCGGCGACGGCGACCGTCTGGCTGATGGTGACGACGCCGGAGCCGCCGATTCCGGCCACGAGCAGACTGAAGCGCTCCTTTATTTCCGGCAGGATTGGCTCCGGGACCGGCGGCAGATAGCGGCTCAACGGGGCGGTCGCCTCGGGTTTGCGTAGGCGGCCGCCGTGAACGGTCACGAAGCTTGGGCAAAACCCCTCCACGCAGGAGTAATCCTTGTTGCAGCTCGATTGATTGATGCGCCGCTTGCGCCCGAATTCGGTCTCCAGGGGCTCGATCGCCATGCAGTTCGAGACGCGCCCGCAATCCCCACAGCCTTCGCAAACTTCGGGATTAATGAAGGTGCGAATGGCCGGGTCTGCCCATTTGCCGCGTTTGCGCAGGCGCCGTCGCTCGGTCGCGCAAGGCTGGTCGTAGAGGATGACCGAGACGCCCTTGAATTCGCGGAATTCGCGTTGCGTCTCGTCCATCGTGTCGCGGTGGCGAAGGCTGACGCCCTGGGGCAGCGGGACGCCGGCGTAGCGCTCGGGCTCGTCGGCCACGAGCACCATTTTCTTCACCCCTTCCGCTGCGAGTTCGGCCAGGATTTGGACGGGGCTCATGCCGCCCTCGATCGGCTGCCCCCCCGTCATCGAGACGAAGCCGTTGAAGAGGATCTTATAGGTGATGGGCACGTCGGCTGCGATCGCCTGACGGATCGCAAGCGAACCGGAATGGGCGTAGGTGCCGTCGCCAATATTGGCGAACACGTGGTCCTGACGGGTGAACGGCTGCTGGCCGAGCCACATCGTCCCTTCGCCGCCCATGTGAGAAGCGGTCGCGGTCTGGTTAGGATTAACCAGCGTAGCCATCCAATGGCAGCCGATGCCGGCGAGCGCCCGGCTGCCCTCGGGGACCGGGGTCGAACGGTTGTGCGGGCAACCGGCGCAGAAGCCCGGGCTACGTATCGGCGCGGGGCGGTTGCTGAGCATCGCGCCCGGCGCATCTGGCGCGCTCAGTTCGCAGTTCGGATCGTGCTGCGAGACCGCCTTGACCAGCACCCTGGCGACGAGTTCAGGCGAAATCTCGCCGAAATTGGGAAAGGCCGTCGCGCCAGGCGAAAGGTCGAACGCCAGCCCATCGAAATATTTGCCGACGATGCGCGGCGCTCGCGAATCGCCATAGAGAACGGAGCGGATCTGATCCTCGAGCAATGGACGCTTCTCCTCGATCACAACAATGAGATCGAGGCCGTGAGAGAAGTCGCGCACGGTCACAGGATCGAGCGGCCACACCATCCCGACTTTGAGGAGACGCAGCCCGAGCGCCGCGCCGTTGTCGGCGAGGCCCAGATTCCCGAGCGCCTGCAAGAGGTCCTGCCAGGCCTTGCCGGCCGCGACCACGCCGATCCTCGCGTCCTCGCCTTCGCCGATGATGCGGTTGAGGCCGTTGGCGCGCGCGTAAGCGAGCGCGGCCGGGAGCTTATGATGGTAGAGCCGCTCTTCCTGTGCGACCGGCGCATCGATCGTGCGCGCCCAAAAGCCCCCGGGCGGATTGCTCGGCCGTTCGGGGATGACGATCTCAGGACGCTTGGGCCCGACATAAACCGTGCCGCCGCCTTCGGCGACGTCGGTCACCACCTTCATGCCCACCCAACAGCCTGAAAACCGCGACATGGCGATGCCGTGCAGACCGAAGTCAAGCAGCTCCTGTGTATTGGAGGGGTAGATAACCGGCATTCCGACGGCGATGAACAAAGTGTCGGAGAAATTCACAGCGGTCGAGGATTTCGCGCCGTGGTCGTCGCCGGCCAGCGCGAGCGCGCCGCCCTTGGGCGAGGCGCCGGTGAAATTGGCGTGGCGCAGCGCGTCGGCCGACCGGTCGACGCCCGGTCCCTTGCCGTACCAGATGCCGAACACGCCATCGACTGTCGCGGCGGGAAAGTTGTTCAGTTGCTGGGCGCCCCAAATCGCCGTCGCGGCGAGGTCCTCGTTGAGGCCTGGGCGGAAGACGATATTGTGCTGCTTGAGTTGCGGCGCCGCGCGCCACAGCTCGATGTCATAGCGCCCGAGCGGCGAGCCGCGATAACCGGAAATGTAGCCGCCAGTGTTGAGGCCCGCTGCTGCATCGCGCAGGCGCTGCTGGATGGGCAGGCGCACCAGCGCCTGCGTCCCGGTCATATAGACCCAGCCCTCGGACGCGGTATACCGGGAGTTCGAGAGTCGCCTCCGGCCGGGCGAGGGCGACGGTCATGATAGCATCCTTCCGTGTTTTAGGCGACGCCTATGCGCCGCTTCGCGGTTCGCCGGCTATACGGATGAGGTAGCCGGGGAACGCATCGCCGAACTCCGGAAAGTAACGCCGAACGACCCGCATGTCGAACGCGCTCAAAATCGATTCCTTCGGCTCGCGATCAAGAAGAAACCGCATCACAGCCTCGACGCAATGCGATGGCTCGGCGCCGAGCTTGGCCCAGCGCCGGGCTTCGTCAGCTTGCATCGCCACCTGATGCCGGCTTTCGCCGTGTGTGTCACGGACAAATGACCTCGAAAACCAGCCCGCCCCAGGGTCGGGGGTGACGGAGGTCGAAGGCGCGCTCATCTCTGATATCCAGTTCTCCACTGACGGCGCTGCGGCAGGGCTGTGTCCCAGCGCGGCGATACGCTGAAAACAAAGTCGCGCGACGAGGTTGCAGGTTCAAATTCTACAGAAGAAGCGACCGCTCCGCTACGCGGTTAGCCGTGTGCCAGAAGATCAGCAAGGATTGCGCGTCGTCCACACGTCCAAGTTTTGACAGCCAAGTCGAGGCGATTTCTTCGCCTTACTGGGAACAAACCGGACTGTGGCGCGTTTTAGGCTCCACGATCTGGGCCTTCCTGGGGAAAACGATGGCGGCGGGACGTGCCGTCACACCATGACCACGTTGCCGCCCCAAAACCTGCTTAGGTCGGGCGAGGGGGCGTCAGGAGTTGCGGGTGGACCAATTGAACGCGCCGAGCATAGAGGGCGCGACAGCAGGTAGCGTGGCGGCGTTAAGCAACGCCCCGCTCGCTCTTTTTCTCGACGTCGACGGAACTCTGCTCGACTTGGCGGCGCGCCCCGACGAGGTCGTGACGCCCGCAGGCCTGGTTACGACGCTGGCGCGCACTGAGCGCAAGCTCGCAGGCGCATTGGCGCTCATAAGCGGCCGCTCCATTGACGATGTGGACCGTTTGTTCGCTCCGTTGCGGTTGAGAGCGAGCGGAGTTCATGGAGCAGAGATGCGGTTCGATCCCGATGCGCCGACAACGCAGACGGCGGGAGGCGACTTGCCTCAGTCGCTGCTGGCCGCATTAAAACGCGCGGTCGAGCCACTCCCGGGGGTATTCGTTGAAGACAAGCGCTTCAGCTTCGCCCTCCACTATCGACTTGCCCCGTCCGCCGAACGTCCGCTGCGCAATATCGTCAAGCAGCTGGTGGATTCGATTCCGATCGCTGTAGACGTTATGGACGCGCATTACGCGATTGAGATTAAGAGCCCGTGCTTCGATAAAGGCGGCGCGATCGCGACGTTTCTCTCCACCGCAACGTTTCGCGGGCGTACGCCGATCTTCGTCGGCGACGATACGACCGATGAAAGCGGTTTCGCCCTCGTCAGTGCGCGCGGAGGGTTCGCCTATTCAGTCGGCCGTCCGCTTCCGGGCGCGATCGGCGCGTTCTCGAAGCCGGCAGCGGTGCGCGAGTGGCTCGCCGAATTCGCCGGTCGAGGAAGCAGCGCATGACCGAGGGCAGTCAAACAAAAAAGCAGAATCTCGACCTGGCCTTGATCGGCAACAGCTGCGCGGCGGCGTTCGTCGACCAGAACGCCCGAATCGTGTGGTGGTGCTTCCCTCATTTCGATTCCGATCCGGTGTTTTCGCGACTGCTCGCTGGCGACGAAGAGAAAGGGTTCTGCGACGTCATGCTTGCGAATCTGGTCGAGACTGATTCGCACTACATGCGCAACACGGCGATCGTCGAGACGATCCTAACCGACGCGAATGGCGCTAAAATGCGGGTCTCCGATTTCGCTCCAAATTTCGAGCGGTTCGAGCGCGTATACAGGCCACCGCAAATCATCCGGCGGATCGAACCGATCGCCGGCCTGCCTCGGATTACGATCCGGGTGCGCCCAACCCACAATTACGGGCGTCCGACCACCAATTTCGTCGTCGGCTCCAATCACATACGCTACCTGGATGGGGCTCAAGTTCTGCGCCTAACGTCAGACGCCCCGCTTTCCTACATCGTCAAAGAAATTTCGTTTCCGCTGAACCGCCCGGTTAACCTCATATTCGGCCAGGACGATCCTTTCCTCAGCGCCATAGACACGACGTCGCGCGAGTTCCTCGATCGCACGCGCGACTACTGGCAGGCCTGGGTGCGCTATCTCGCGCTGGCCTACGAATGGCAAGTGGAGGTGGTGCGCGCGGCGATCACGCTCAAGCTTTGCAGCTTCGCCGAGACGGGCGCAATCGTGGCGGCGCATACGACGTCAATCCCGGAAGCGCCTTCATCGTCACGAACCTGGGACTATCGCTACTGCTGGTTGCGTGATGCTTATTTCGTCGTCGACGCGCTGAACCGGCTCGGCGCCACGCAGATTATGGAATCCTACATCAACTACATCACAACGATCGCGTCGGTCGACGGGGAGATACGGCCGTTGCACGGCATTGTGCCGTTTTCGTCGCTTGAGGAAAGGATCGCGCCGGACCTTAAAGGTTTTCTCGGCCAGGGTCCGGTTCGGGTTGGCAACCAGGCGGCGAGCCAGACGCAGAACGACGTTTATGGCAGCGTCGTCCTCGCCGCGACGCAGATGTTCGTGGATGAACGTCTGCCCAAAATCGGAGATGAGCCCCTGTTCCGGCTGCTCGAGGGTCTTGGCGAACGAGCTATTGTGCATGCCTTCGAGCCGGATGCGGGTCTGTGGGAATATCGCACCCGCGCGCAGCCTCACACCTATTCGGCGACGCTGTGCTGGGCGGCTTGCGACCGGCTCGCGGGCATTGCCCGCAGGCTCAAGATCGCCGACCGCGCCAAATACTGGGCGAGCAACGCGCGCTCTTTGCGGAAGCGGATTCTCGAAGAAGGGTGGGATGAAAAGCGAGGCGCCTTGACCGGCGCCTTCGGCTCGCCGGACCTCGACGCCAGCGTCTTGCTGGTCGCAGAGCTTGGACTCTTGTCCTCGAGCGATCCCCAATTCATCAAGACCTGCGACACCATCGGCCGCGAGCTTACGCGCAACGGCCGGATCATGCGCTACACCGCGCCGGACGACTTCGGCGCGCCGGAGACCGCCTTTCTGGCGTGCAACTTCTGGTACATCGACGCTCTCTATCAGATCGGTCGCGCGGACGAAGCGCGCGAATTGTTCGAATCGATTCTGGCGCGCCGCAACGCCTACGGGCTTCTCTCCGAGGACATCCATCCTGACGCGGGAGAGCTGTGGGGAAATCTGCCCCAGACATACTCCATGGCGGGCATCATCAACAGCGCAACGCGGCTGTCGTCGAGTTGGGAGGAAGCATGGGCGCGCGACTGATAATCGTCTCCAACCGCGTGGCGGTTCCTGATTCTCCCCGGACTCCCCTCGCAGGGGGAATGGCGGTCGCGGTGAAGGCTGCGCTAAAAAATCGGAATGGAATGTGGTTCGGCTGGAGCGGCAAGGTCGCTGAGCAGCCGAACCAAATGCCTCACGTCGTCGATATCAACAAGATGAGCTACGTGCTCATCGATTTGTCGCAAAACGACATTCAGGAATATTACAACGGCCTAGCCAACAGCGTGCTGTGGCCAATTCTTCACTACCGGGTTGATCTGCAAGAGTACTCCCGCGCCGACGCCAGCGGCTATATCCGGGTGAACCGCATGTTCGCCGACCGCTTGAGCGCGCTGCTCAGGGAAGATGATGTCGTCTGGGTGCACGATTATCACTTGATGTTGCTGGGACGCGAGTTGCGTTCGCGCGGGCACCGCAACACTATTGGATTTTTCCTTCACACGCCTTGTGCGCCGCCCGACATTCTGCAGACCCTGCCGCACCACAGAGAAATCCTCGGCGGCCTCGCCTATTACAATCTGGTCGGTTTCCAGACGGAAAACGATCGGGAGAACTTCGCTCACTACTTGACGTCGCAAGGCGCCTCCCAGAACCGATCCAGTTACGAATTCGAAGGACAGAAAGTGCGGCTCGGCGCTTTCCCGGTGAGCATTGAGACCAAGGCGTACATGCGCCTCGCCCGGAACGCAGGCCGCTCGGCGATGGTCGCCCTGGTGCGCGAGAGCCTTGGTGGGAACAAGCTCATCCTTGGCGTCGATCGACTCGATTATTCGAAAGGCATTCCGGACCGGGTGAAGGCGTTCGAGCGGCTGCTTGAGAACAACCCGGAATGGCGCGGCAACGTGACTCTGTTGCAGGTTACGCCAAAGAGCCGCTCCGACATCAAACAATACGGCGACATCGAAAGCGAGTTGACCGCCCTCATAGGCAAGGTGAACGGCAATTTCGGCGATGCGGCCTGGACGCCGATCCGCTATGTCAACCGTTCCCATTCGCGCACAGTTCTCGCGGGCCTTTATCGCGCCGCCGATGTGGCCATGGTGACGCCGCTCCGCGACGGCATGAATCTGGTGGCCAAGGAATATCTGGCGGCTCAGGATCCGGACGATCCCGGCGTGCTTGTGCTGTCGCAATTCGCCGGCGCGGCAAAAGAGCTCACCGACGCACTAATCGTCAATCCGCACGAAACCGATGCGGTGGCGGCGGCGCTGAAGCGCGCCTTGGAGATGCCCTTAGCCGAACGCCGTGGGCGCCATGCGCCGATGCTCGAACATCTGTTGGAAAACGACGTCAGGAAATGGGCGGAGGACTATCTGGCGACACTCGTCGAAGGGGCCCCGACCCGCCGTCTGCTCGAGGGCATACGCGCTCTGTTCGGCGTGTCCTCGGAGAATGGGCCGTTGGCGTTCCGCTAGACGGGACACGCACGAAGACCGACGGCGACAGGGCGCAAGCTCCGCGCACAAAGTTACGCGCGCTCACAATTCCAGGGTCTTGGCTGCGTTTTTGCGCGACTTATAAAAATTAAAAATTTTGTTCCTGATCGCACCCTCCGCGCCAGGTCTGATGCCTCCTCTTCTCTCCGCAGATGACGCGCGCGCCAGTCCAACTATTAGAAATAAATATCATAAGCTTCTGTTTTTGTCAAGACAAGGTAGGCAAGAATTCTGCAAGCGGGGCCGTCCTTCCAGCGCCGCTTTGGCGGCGGCGAATCCGTCTCGAACGATCGATCCGGCCTCCTTTCCGGCGAGCCGCGGAGAAATCAGCAGCCCGGCCGAACGGGGCGCGCGAGCTCGGGAAAAGCTTTATAGAATAGTATCTATAGAATCAGTATATATTGTGAAAATAGCTATTGGCGTCGCGAAATAGGCTATCATCACTTCAGCTAGGTGATTCGCTGCGCGTCAGCTGGGAACGACGCTCGTGGAGATCGTGGAACTTCCGCTTCTCAAGCGCGGCGTCGAGTGGCCGACAGTGGCGCTCGCTTTCGCCATATACGGACTGTGGTTCACGGCGACTTTTTTCCACCGCGATTTGCCGTGGTGGGCGCTGACCGCGCTGGGCGCGTGGACCGTCACATGGCAACTGAACCTCCAGCACGAGACCATTCATGGCCATCCAACGCGGAACCGACGCCTCAACGAGGCGATCGGCTGCTGGCCTCTTTCGCTTTGGCTTCCCTATTCGATTTACCGCTCCACCCACCTTGCCCATCATCGAGACGAGAATCTGACCGATCCATTCGAGGACCCGGAGAGCTACTACTGGACGGCGTCGGGATGGGGTGGATTAGGGCCGGTCTGGCGCGCGCTAGCCTATGCGCGGACGACGCTGCTTGGGCGGGTCACGCTCGGCCCAGCCTTTTTGATCGGGGGCTTCGTCCGTGATCTTATGCGCGACGCGTGGCACGGCAAACGCGGCGCCCGCGCCATTCTTGGGCGCCATCTCATGTTGTGCGCCCCCGTGCTGATCTGGGTGATCGCGATCTGCCATATGTCGCTCTGGGTCTATCTCGCCTGCTTCGTCTATCCCGGCGCGAGCCTGGCGATGGTGCGGTCCTTCGCCGAGCATCGCGCCGTGCCGGAGGCGGAGCGGCGCACGGCGATCGTCGAGAACGCCTGGATCCTCGGCCCGCTCTTCCTGTTCAACAACCTGCACGCGGCGCATCACCTGCGGCATCGGCTGCCCTGGTACCAGATTCCAAAGTTTTATCGGCTGAACCGGGCGGCGCTGATCAAGCGCAACGGCGGTCTCGTCTACAGCGGCTATTTCGACGTGGCGCGCCGCTATCTGTGGAGGCCGCACGACAGCCCAGTTCATCCAGGCTGGGACCGATCAACGGCGTGAACGGTGCTCCCAATCCGGTCGTCAATATTGGCGATCGCAACTTCCCGCCTCATCCAGAGGCGCCTTTTGCCAGAGCAAACGGCCTCGAAGAGTGAATCCAGGAGGAACACGGAACGTCGCTTCGGCTGCCTCGGTGCCGCTCGGAATTGACGGCGCTAGCGCACCCGCCCCCTCTTGTGGGGGCGGTAGGGGTGGGGGTTCGCGCGGACCGAGGAGATTACTGAATGCGCCGCTGCTCTCTTGTTGCGTAGGACTGCGCGACCCCCTCCTCAATCCTCCCCCGCAAGGGGGAGGAGATGCGGCGGCGCGATCCGCGCGTAAGCTCAAGAGCAGAGGGCTCTAAACGTGGCGCCGCAACGCTGATCGCAATTCTTCCGATGTACGACTTCCCTTGGACGGCAGCGGCCAACGATGCGCTGTGGGCGTCGATCTCCGCTCGACTCGCAGAGGGTGGCGTTCAAGCGCCGATACGGTTGACCCGAGCGGGCGACCTTGCTGAGCTCTGGCGACATCTGGGCCTCATCTTCGGTCAGATATGCGGCTATCCCTATGTGACCGGTCTCAAAGACACGGTCACGCTGGTCGCCGCGCCGGAATATTCATTTCCCGGCTGCGAAGGCGCGTCACACCGAAGCTTCATCATTCGCCGCGCAACCGACTCGCGTGGCGGCCTCAGTGAATTGCGCGGCGCGATCGCCGCGCTCAACGCTTACGACAGCAACACCGGCATGAATCTCTTCCGCGCAACGATCGCTCCGATTGCAGACGGGGGGCCCTTCTTTTCCTCGATAGTCGAGACGGGCTCGCACGAGGCGAGCGTGGCCGCGGTCGCCGAGGGCCAGGCCGATCTGGCTTCAATCGACTGCGTGAGCTTTGCGCTGCTGGAACGCGGCCGCCCGGAACTGATCGAGCGGGTCGCCATCGTCGCCGAAGGCCCGCTCTCGCCTTGCTTGCCGTTTATCGCTTCCGCGCGCTTTGCAGCGCCGATGATCGACGTCGTTCGCGAGGCTCTGTTCGCCGCCCTCGCCGACCCGGACCTCGCCGAGACGCGCACCACGCTCGGCCTCAAGGGCGCACGCATCGTTGCGCCGGCCCACTATGATTGGGTGATGGAAATTGAGCGCGACGCGGCGGCGGCCGGCTACCCGCAGCTCGCATAGGCGCTCGCCCCGCGCTTGCGTGGGAGATTGTCACCCCCGCGAAAGCGGGGTCCTCAGCCGCCCGCTGGCGCTGCAAAATTTGAGAGGGCGGAAGCAGTCTGGATGCCGGCGTCCGCGGGCCGAGATTGTCACCCCCGCGAAAGCGGGGGGTCCATACCCGCCCGCTGGCCGCGTAAATTCGAGAGGTCCGAGCCTGCAGTCTGGATGCGCACTTCCGCGCGCGTGATAGCAAAGGCCGTTCGCGGCGTCGAGTTTGTCCCCCCCGCGGAAGCGGGGGGCCCACATCCGCCGCTGGCCGACGTAAATTCGAGAGGTCCGAGCGTACGATCTGGATGCCCGCGTCCGCGGGCATGACACGGGAGAACCGTTCGTCCACGCCCGTGCGAGCGTCACGTCTCCGCGATGCCGCCGAGATCGCCGGCTTGCGCGCCGCTTTCGCGCCCGTGCGGCAGGGCGAGGTATTCGGCCGAGCGCATTTCATGCAGACGGGAGGCGGCGCGGGCGAATTCGAACGCCTCGGCGCCGTCGGCGCCGGAATAAAGGGCCTCCGGTTCGGCGGCCGCCGAGGCGATCAGCTTGACGCGCATGTCGTAGAGGGCGTCGATCAGGATGACGAAGCGCTTCGCCTCGTTGCGGTCGCTGGCGCCGATCACCGGAATGCGGTCGAGCACGATTGTGTGAAAGCGCTGAGCAAGCCTGAGATAGTCGGCCGGGCCGAGCGGGCGGCGGCAGAGCGCGTCGAAATCGAACCGCGCGACACCATCGATCGCCTGCGGCACATCGAGCTCGCGGCCGAGCAACTCGATTTTCATCGCTGGGCCCCGGTCGTGGCCGGTCAGCGTCAGAAAAGCCGCGTCGAGCGCGGAATCTGCCTTCGGGCTAAGCGGCGTGTAATAGATCGGCGCGCGTTGAAGTTTTTCCAGACGGTAGTCGGTGCGCGCGTCGAGCTTGATCATTTCGAGCCGCTTTTTGATGAGCGTGATGAACGGCAAGAATAGCGCCCGATTGAGCCCGTCCTTGTAAAGATCATCGGGCGCGACATTCGACGTCGCCACCACCACCACGCCGGCGGCGAAGAGGGCCGTGAACAACCGGCTCAAAATCATTGCGTCCGCAATGTCGCGGACCGAAAACTCGTCGAAGCAAAGCAGCGAGGCCTCGCGCGCCAGATCCGCCGCAACCGGCGCAATCGGATCCTCGCCAGCGACTTCGCCGCGTTTCCGCGCCTGGCGCCAAAGATTGAGGCGCGCATGCACGTCGGCCATGAAGGCGTGAAAATGCGCCCGCCGCTTGCGCGGCCCTTCGACGGCGTCGAAGAACATATCCATCAGCATCGTCTTGCCGCGGCCGACGGGCCCATGGATGTAAAGGCCGCGCGGCGGCGCGGTGGGCTTCGCGCCGAACAGTCTTGAGAGGCCGTTCGGCTTTCCCTCCGGCTTATAGGCTTTCAGTTTGAGGGCAAGCGCATCGAGCTCGCTGACGAGCTCCACCTGCGCGGGGTCGGATTCGAACCCGCGCTCCGCAACGAGCGCGCGGTAGCGGTCGGCGACGGGGGTCATGCGCGCGCCCCTTCTCCCCTTGGGAGAAGGTGGCCGGCGAAGCCGGTCGGATGAGGGGCTTGGCAGCGGCGCCAGGCCCTCACCCCCAGCCTCTCTGCCCGGGGGAGAGGGGAGCGGCCCTGTGCTGGCGATGCGTCGCCCGAGTCTGAGCTCGGAGGACTAATGCGCCTCTTCCCAATTTTGCGCCGCGCGCGCGTCGACTCTGAGCGGCACATGCAACTTAACCGCCGGCTCCGGCGCATCGACCATCACCCTCGCGACCACCGGCAAGGTCGCTTCCACTTCGTCATCCGGCGCCTCGAACACCAGTTCGTCGTGGACCGTGAGCAGCATCCGCGCGCTCAAGCCCGCTTTGGCCAGAGCCTCGTCCATGCGGACCATGGCGCGGCGGATAATGTCGGCGGCCGAGCCCTGCAGCGGCGCGTTGATGGCCGCTCGCTCGTTGAATGCGCGCTCCGATGGATTGGAGGCGTTGATGCGCGGATAGTGGCACTTGCGGCCGAACAAAGTGGTGACATAGCCGTTGGCGCGCGCAATCTTCTTCGTCGCCTCCATGTAGTCGCGAATACCGGGAAAGCGCTCGAAATACTTCCGGATGTAGGCGCCCGCCTCGTCGCGGGCGATGCTCAGCTGATTGGCGAGGCCGAAAGCCGAAATGCCGTAGATGATGCCGAAATTGATCGCCTTGGCGCGCCGGCGCACTTCGCTCGGCATGCCTTCGATCGGCACGCCAAACATTTCCGAGGCGGTCATGGCGTGAATGTCGAGTTCGTCTGCGAAAGCGCGCTTGAGCGCCGGGATGTCGGCGAGATGCGCGAGAAGGCGCAATTCGATTTGGCTGTAGTCCGCCGAGATGAGCTTGCGCCCTTCGGGCGCGACGAACGCGCGCCGGATCTTGCGCCCTTCCTCTGTGCGGATCGGAATGTTCTGCAGATTCGGTTCAGATGACGATAGGCGCCCGGTCGTGGTCGAGGCGAGCGCATAGGCCGTGTGGACGCGGCCGGTTCGTGAATTGACGAAGCCCGGCAGGGCGTCGGTGTAAGTCGACTTGAGCTTCGCGATCTGTCGCCACTCGAGCACGCGCGCGGGCAATTGATGGCCCTCGGCGGCCAAATCCTCGAGCACGCTCGCGGTGGTCGACCAGGCACCGGTTGCGGTCTTCTTGCCGCCGGGCAGGCCCATTTGCCCGAACAGAATATCGCCCAGCTGTTTCGGCGAGCCGGGGTTGAAGGGGCCGCCGACGATCCGGCTAATCTCATCCTCGAGCGAGCCCATGCGCTGGGAAAACTCGCCCGTCATGCGGGACAAGATGTTGCGATCGATGGCGATCCCGCGCCGCTCCATGCGCGCAAGAACCTCGACCAGCGGGCGCTCGAGCCGCTCGTAGACGGTCGTCATCCGCTCGGCGACGATGCGCGGCTGCAAAACGCGCCTGAGACGCAAGGCGATGTCCGCTTTCTCCGCTCCGTATTCGCACGCCTTTTCGATCGGCGCGCGCGCAAGCCCAAGGAAGTTTCGGCCTGAGCCCGCGACTTCGCTCAAGGGTATGGGTTTGTGGCCGAGAAAGCGTTCGGAGAGCGTAACGATGCTGTGGTCGTCCCCGGTCGCGCCCGCGTCGAGCGTATAGGAGAGCAGCATCGCGTCGTCGATCGGCGCGACGCGAATGTCGCGCAATGCGAACACATGCATGTCGAACTTGATATCGTGGCCGATCTTGAGGACGCCCGGCTGTTCGAGCAACGGCTTCAGAAGCGCGATCGCTTCTGCTTCCGCCAGCTGGTCGGGCGCGAGGCCGCCGCCGTCGAAGAGATCGTCGGCGCCTGTCTTGTGCCCGATCGGGATGTAGCAGGCTTCTCTTGGGCGAACGGCCAGCGACAGGCCGATGAGCTCGCCTTGCAGCGGGTCGGGCGATGAAGTCTCCGCGTCGATCGCGACGACGCCCTCGTCCTCCGCGCGCGCGATCCATGCGCTAAGTTCAGCAGCGGTTCGCACCATCTTGTAGGCACCGCGATCGATCGGCGCGCGTGCTTCCTTCGCCCGCGCGGCCGCGAGGTCAGCGGGCGTAGCGCCCTGCGGCGCGGCCTTGGGCTCGCGGGGCGCGGGAGCAGGCGTCGCCACAGCGGGAGTCGCGCCTTCCGCCGGCGCATCTCCTTCTCTCTCTAGCAGCGCCACGCCTTGGCCGCCCGGCCAGGCCGCGGGACCGACGAAGCGCGGGTCGGGCTCGATCGAGGCCACATCCACGCCGCATATCTCGCTGAGGCGACGGGTCAGCGTCGTGAGCTCCATCGCCTTGCAGAAGGAGATGAGGCGCTTGCCATCGAGCTCAGGCGTCGCAAGGACGTCGAGCGGCGTCTCGACCGGCACGGCCCGATCCAAGGTGACGAGCTCTTTCGACACCCGGATCAGCTTGATAATGTCGGGATTGGTCAAGACGTCGCGCCGCTTGGGCTGCTTGATCTCGCCCGCGCGCGCCAGCAGCGTCTCGAGGTCGCCGTATTCGGCGATGAGCTGCGCGGCGGTCTTAAGCCCGATGCCCGGCGCGCCCGGGACGTTGTCGGTCGAATCGCCGGCGAGCGCCTGGACGTCGACCACCCTATCCGGGCCGACGCCGAAATATTCCTTGACCTCCCCGACGCCGAAGCGCCGCTCCTCGCGGTCGCCGGAAGCTGGGTCGTACATCGACACGCCCGGCTCGACGAGCTGCATGAGGTCCTTGTCGGCCGAGACGATGAGCACATCCGCGCCGGCCGCACGCGCCTGTCGAGCGTAAGTGGCGATGATGTCGTCGGCCTCGTAGCGGCCCTGCTCGATCGGCACCATGCCGAACGCAGACACCGTGGCGCGCATCAGCGGGAACTGCGGCACAAGCTCGTCGGGAGGATCCTTCCGGTGCGCCTTGTATTGCGGGTAGATGTCGCGCCGGAACGAGTTCTCCGTCTTGTCGAAGACAATGGCGAGATGGGTCGGCTTGAATCCGCCCGCCCCGTCGCGGATGAACTGCAGCACTTTGGTGGCGAACAGCCTGACCGCCCCGGTCGGCAGGCGGTCCGTCCGATAATTGTACTTCTGATCCTGCCGGATCGACTGGTAATAGGCGCGAAAGACAAACGACGAGCCGTCAATGAGAAAAACGTGGTCGCCTGGGCCGACCGGACGAAGGGGCTGGGTCATGGCCATCACATAAGCGATGCGGCCTAGAAGCGCCATCGTGGGCCGCCGGTGAGGTGGCGCGTGAATGGCGAAATCCACTGGATACAAACAGAACGGAGGCGATGGCGATGGCGACCGATAATTCTGGAACCCTGGCGCTGTTGATCGATGGCGACAACGCCTCGCCTAAAATCGTTGTTGGCCTCCTGGCCGAGATCGCGAATTACGGCCTGGCGAGCCTCAAGCGTATCTATGGCGACTGGACCGCCCCGAGCCTGAACGGCTGGAAGGAATGCCTGCTCGAACATTCAATTCAGCCGGTCCAGCAGTTCGCCTATACGACCGGCAAGAACGCGACCGATGGCGCAATGATCATCGACGCCATGGACCTGCTCTATACCGGCCGCTTCTCCGGCTTCTGCATCGTCTCGAGCGACAGTGACTTTGCTCGCCTCGCCGCCCGCATCCGGGAGCAGGGCGTCACCGTCTATGTTTTGGGGAACGCAAGACGCCCCGCCCCTTCATCACCGCCTGCGACAAGTTCGTTTATTTCGACGTGCTCAATGTCGCCGGCGAACGAAGGGAAGCGGAAGCCGCCGTCGCGGCAAAGGCGCCGGCGGCCAAACCCGCGACGGCGAAAACACCTCTGGATCGCGCGGCGCTCGATATGCTCTCCAAGGCTGTGACGGCCTCGGCCGACGAAGATGGCCGCGCCAATCTCGGTCGCGTCGGCGCGCATCTGGCGAAACAGTCTCCGGACTTCGACCCACGCAACTACGGTTTTCCACGCCTCTCCAATCTGGTCGAGGCTTCCGGCATTGCCGAGGTCGAGCGCATCGGTGAAAATCCGAAAATCATCATGGTTCGCCTCAAGGGCGAGACTTCCGCTCGACCCGCGAAACAGGCAGGAGGTCATCGCCAACCTCCGCGGCGACGGCGTCATGGGATCGACGGCGATCAGACAGGCGCGTCGATTTCCGTCGGAGGCCGCCGGGGCTGCAGTGTTCGGGCCCCGCCGTTCATCGAACAGTCATTGTCGCAGTTGCAGTTTCGCTTGTCGGGTTGCGCCGAATCGCTGTTCGGCCGGCGGCTCAACGGAAAAGGGCAGGGAATGGCTTCTCGCAACGGCTTCCTCGCCGCCGCTGCGGCGGCGATTGCGATCGGCGCCGGCTTCGAACTGCGCAGCGCGCAGTCATTCACCGTTCCGGACGCGTGCGCGCTCGGCGGCGCTGCTTGCGCCGAGGTTTGCCGCAGCCTCGACGATCAGAGCCATGCGCCCGCCGACTTCATCGCGCTCGCCGCCTATCAGCTCGGACCAGAGCGGCCGATTCCGCTGCCGCCGGCCAACCTGTCGATGCCGGCGCCCGTCGATCCGCACAACGTCTATGTCGGCGCTGGCGTCGGCATGTTCAGTCCCGCCGTCGCCGGCCAGCCGTCGCGGGTCTATTCGCCCAACCTCGTGACCGGCAAGGTCGACGTCATCGATCCGGAGACGTTCAAGGTGATCGACAGCCTGGCGGCGATGCCGAGCCCGGAGCATATCGTTCCGTCCTGGGACCTGCAGACGTTGTGGGTTTCTGCGGACGTGAGCGCTCGCGGCGGTCATGGCGGCGTCGCGCCGATCGATCCAAAGACAGGCAAGGTCGGCAAGGTGGTCGACGTGCCTGACTCCTACAACATCTATTTCACGCCAGACGGCAAATCGGCGATCGTGGTCGCTGAGGCGATGCGGCGGCTCGAGTTCCGCGACCCGCATACGATGGCGCTGCAGGGTTATATTGCGACTCCCCAATGCGCGGGGATCAATCACGCCGATTTTTCGCCCGACGGCTCGTACGCGATCTTCACCTGCGAGTTCAACGATTCGCTCGCCAAGATCGATCTCGTCCACCATACGCTCGTGGAGACGTTGCCGCTCACTCCCGGCCACATGCCCCAGGACATCCGGGTCGCGCCGGACGGCAAGATCTTCTTCATCGCCGACCTCATCGGCGATGGCGTCATGGTGATCGATGGCGATTCGTTCGGCCAGGTCGATTTCATCAAGACCGGAATCGGCGCGCATGGGCTCTATCCGAGTCGCGACGGAACGAAGCTCTACGTCACCAATCGCGGCACCCACAGTCTCGGCGGCGCGCGCAAAGGCGCCGGCAGCGTCTCGGTGATCGACTTCATGAGCCGAAAAGTCGTCGGCAATTGGACCGTTCCGGGCGGCGGCAGCCCGGACATGGGCAATCTCTCCGCCGACGGCAAATGGCTGTGGCTGTCGGGCCGCTATGACGGCGTCATCTACGCCTTCAACACCGACGACGGTTCGGTGAAGTCCATTCCAGTCGGCGGCATGCCGCACGGGCTCACCGTCTGGCCGCAGCCTGGGCGCTACTCCCTCGGGCATACAGGAAACATGCGGTAGATCGACTAGCGCCATAGCGGCCAATCGTCTGTATCGGGTTCGGTCTTCCGCAGTTGATCCTCCAGATCGGAGAGAGCAGGGGCCCTTTTTCCAACGACAAACAGCAGAGGCAGTCAGCGTTCTTAACCATTCATAAACCATTCCGACGCAAACATGGTTAACGAAACGCCAACGGACTGGTGCGATGAACGCGCATGTAGGCCCTGCTCAGACCCTCAAGTTTCGAGCGCAATCCCTTCTGGCCTACGTCCTCGAGCCGGTTCAACCGCTCGACGAATGGTTTTCGGCGCTTGACGGTTGGCTCGCCCGCTCTCCAACCTTTTTTATCGCTAGGCCCGTCATTCTCGACATGGCGGCGCTCGACATCACCCTCAAGGAATATCGCGACCTCTTAAACGGCCTCGCGCGGCGCCACATCAGGGTCATGGGCGCGGAGAACGTCGACCGCGGGTTGGTCGGGCCGCACCTGCCCCCGGTCGTCTCCGGGGGGCGGCCAATCGATCCGCCGACGCTCCCAGAGGAGGGGCCATCAACTCGGGAGGAAGAGCCGCCCGCAGTCGCGCAAACCCCGCCTGAAAAAGCCGAATCGCTGATCGTCGAAGGCAACGTGCGCTCCGGCCAGACGATCATGCATGCTCAGGGAGACGTGACGATCGTCGGCCGGGTCGCCTCAGGCGCGGAGATCGTCGCGGGCGGATCCGTTCACATCTACGGAGCGCTGCAGGGCAGGGTGATCGCCGGGATCTCGGGCTCGCGCTCCGCCCGCATATTCTGCACCGAAGCAAGGGCTGAACTGCTTTGCATCGGCGGCGCCTATGTCACGGCGGAAAACATAACGTCCGAGATGGAGGGCCGCAGCCTCGAAGCCCGGCTGGACGGTGACGAACTCAAACTCCGAATTCTCAACTGAAGGGCTCCTAAGGGGACAACGCGCATGAGCAAGGTGATTGTCGTTACATCAGGAAAGGGTGGTGTAGGCAAAACCACCTCGACCGCGTCGCTCGGCGCCGCGCTCGCGCAGGGCGGACGGCGGGTTTGCGTGGTCGATTTCGACGTCGGACTGCGCAATCTCGATCTGGTGATGGGCGCAGAGCGCCGCGTCGTCTTTGACTTCATCAATGTGGCGCAGGGCGACGCCAAGCTCGCGCAGGCTTTGATCCGGGATAAGCGCATCGACACGCTGCACTTGCTCGCGGCTTCGCAGACGCGCGACAAGGACGCCCTGACCACCGAGGGCGTCGAGCGGGTCATCGGCGAATTGCGCGAGACATTCGACTACGTCCTTTGCGACAGCCCGGCGGGCATCGAGCGAGGGGCGCTCCTGGCGATGCGGCACGCCGACCAGGCGATTGTGGTCGCGAACCCGGAAGTCTCCTCCGTCCGCGACTCCGACCGGATCATCGGCCTTCTCGATTCCAAGACCCTGCGCGCCGAGCGCGGCGAGCCGATGGAGAAGCACCTGCTGCTCACTCGGTTCGATCCCGCCCGTTCGAACTCCGGCGAGATGCTGAGCATCGAGGACGTGCTTGAGATTCTGTCCATCCCGCTCCTCGGCGTGATCCCGGAAAGCCGAGAGATCCTGCGGGCCTCGAACATCGGCGCTCCCGTGACGACCAACGCCGCCGGGGGCCCGGCTCGGCTGGCCTATCTCGAAGCGGCTCGACGTCTTGGCGGCGAAACGACCTCCCCAGTCGCGATCCCGGATGAAAAGAAGACCTTCTTCACCCGCCTGTTCGGCCGGAGGGCAGCATGAATCTCTTCGGATTCCTTAAAGCGCGCGGTAGCGCGCCGGTCGCGCGCGAGCGGCTTCAGATCCTGCTTGCTCATGAGCGCGTCGCCCTTGGGCCGCGCGATCTTGTCGCCATCCTGCGCGACGAACTGCTCGCCACCATCGCGCGCCACATCGAATTCGATCCGGAGAAGCTGTCGGTGAAGATGGAGCGCTCGGATTCGGTCTCGACGCTGGAGATCGATGTCGAGATCCCGTGCGACAAGTTTGGCGCTCGGCCGCAGGCGTCTGCGGCATAGGGTCTGGCGCGGGCTCTGCCGGGCGCGCAGCGGCGATCGCGTCTTGAACCCTAAAGCCGCGCGGCGAGCGCGGCGTAGGCAGCCAACACAATGCTGGCTACGACATTCCAGCCAGCCAGCGACAATCCGGCGATGCGCAATTGGACTTCGTCGCAGCGCACGACCTTGACGGAGTTCAGCGTATTCACCAGGTCGTTGACGTCGAGGGATCCGGTGAGGCCGCCGGTGCAGGCGGTCGGCCCTGGCCACCAATGGTGCTCGACCCCGACGTGGTAGGCCGCGAGTACGGCGCTGGCGACGAAGAGAATCGCGAGAAGGGCGAAGCCGACACGCGCCGAGCCATGCGCCGAGCGGCCGGCGAGGAACGCGGTCAGAAGCGCGAGCGGAATGGCGGCGTAAAAGGCGTAGCGCTGAGTAATGCAGAGCTCGCAGGGCGCGTAGCCCAGTCCCTGAAATATCCAGACCGCGGCGAGGATGGCGATTGACGCCGCGGCGATCAAAAGCGCTCGGGTCTCTTGCAAGGGTGGCAGCGCGGTCTCGGCAAGCGTCATCAAAATACTTTGATCGCAATCACAAAGCCGGCGACGACCATCGCAACGAATGCTCCCAGAACTGCGGCGAAATTGCGCTCCATCGCCGTGCGCAAGGGTTCACCGAACCAGTGCAAGGCGCCGGCGACGAGAAAGAACCGCGCCCCTCGGGTCACCGCCGACAAGGCGACGAACAGAGGAAAATTGTAGCCGAGCAGGCCGCTGGTGATGGTCACCAGCTTATAGGGGATCGGGGTTACGCCCTTGACGAGGATCACCAGCCAGCCCCATTGGGCGTAGGTCTGTTTGAGTGCGTCCATCTTTGCGCCATAGCCGTACAAGTTGATGAGCCACTGCCCGACCGTATTGTAAAGCATCGCGCCAATGGCGTAGCCGAGCATGCCGCCGATCACCGAGGCTATGGTTGCGATGAGCGCATAGCGCCAGGCCTGTTTGGGATTGGCGAGCGCCATCGGCGCGAGCAGAACGTCGGGCGGGATCGGAAAAAAGGAGCTCTCCGCAAACGCCACGGCGGCCAGCGCCCGCTCGGCGTGCGGACCCTCGGCGAGCGCTCGGACTTTGGGATAGAGCGAATTGAACATGCAGGTCCTTCGCAGTGCAGCGACCTTTTACGCGCTTGCGGCGCCGCCGTCCACGCGCCCGACTTGGCGTTGGGGTTCAGGCGCATTGACCCTGCGCCGTGACGCGTTCTATATCGGCGCCGTCCGCCTCGTCGCGGGCCCCTATGGCGGAACTGGTAGACGCGTCCGACTCAAAATCGGATTCCGCAAGGAGTGCTGGTTCGATTCCGGCTAGGGGCACCAGACATGACGGTTAACCTCATGATTTAATTCAAATAATTTCTGACCAATCGCATTAGCTGGCCACTTGGCTCCCCACTTGGCGCGCGAGCGTTCTGTCCGGGCCGGGGCGAAAATCGCGATCTCGCGAGCGGATCGCCAAACGTGGTTTCCGTCTCGGGCGGCGGTTCGGTTTCCACCGGCATTGTCGGAGGGCCGGTAGGCCGACCATCAGCCGGCCTGCTTGGCGCGGGGTCGAGAATGGTCCCCGTATTTCTTAAGACCTCTGTTCCCTCGAATACGTCGATCCTGGCTCGCGGCTCGGAGCATACACGCTTAGCCGACACCAGCGGGGCGCATTCGTTAACCGCGCTGGGATGTCGCGATTAACTGGGGCCACACAGCCTCAAGCGCTTTGATATCCACATCATCAAGCGGCTCGCCACTCTCTGCCAGCCTCCGAGCGTCGACAAGCCAATTTTCGATGGTCTTTTGGGAGATGTTCCGCTCCTTTTCCAGGCGCGGCCCGTCTGCATCGTCGAGAAGAAATTGAGCTAGCATCCTATTGGTGATGTGGGGGGCATCGCGCATCGTCTGCGCGATAAAGGCAGCTAGAACTCTTCGCCATTCGACCGGTGCACGTCCTCGGCCGCGCGTTGCTGTCTTGCCCTTGCCAAGGAGGCGCACATGCAGAAGCGCTGTCGCCAGTTTCTCGGCGGGCGTTAGCCGCGTCTCTAAAGCTCGACGTAGGCCAAACATGCCGCCGTCTTCGTCACCGGGAAGATCAATCAAAAGAGCCCTCCGCGCAGTACCCTGGACCCGGGCCAAGAAGGTTCAGTTTCGGTCTCGACTAGTCGATTTGCCCCCAAACTCTAGTCTAAGGTCTCTGGCCTTCGTTGGGTAGAGAGGTCCCAAGTAGTCCCCAAATTTCCTACGCGGTTGCAGCCGAAAGAGGCCCCCGACTGATGCTGAGCCACATAATTCTTCCCAACAATTCCGAGCTCGATTTTGTGGGAGCGACTATTGGGACCTGCGGAGCCATGGTGATCGTGTTAGGCACACCAAGAGAAGGTTCCGTTATGACACAGACCAGAAGCATCACCTTCGCGCCAGATGAACGACGAGCCCTTCGCGTCAACGATGCAGCGTTCGCATACGGCCTGGGAAGGAGCACGCTTTACCGCCTTCTCAAAGAGAAGCGGCTCCCTAGCATCAAGATCGCTGGGCGGCGGTTGATCCCGCGCGAAGCTATGGAAGCCCTTCTGCGCGGGGAGGCCTGATGCCATGCTCTGCGCAAACGAAACCCTCGGTGCGTGCGACACCGAGGGCCTCATTCAACGCGGCTTGGGAGATGCTGCGGGAGAGAACGAAACAGCAACATCACGGCCGCGTCAAGCGAAATCTTTGGCACCGGCCACTTCATCAGCAGCCAAGCGCCAGATTGAGATCGGGGAACACGTTGGGCGGCGGGAGGTAGCCGTACACGAGCCCGCGATCATCGACGGCAGGGTCGTGGGGACGCCAGCACCAGCGACGACCAAGAGTACTACCAGGCGCAAGCGGCCGTCCAGCGGCGCGTTCTGGCTAGGCGATTGCATCAAAGATGACCACGAACGGGTCATTCCTAACCTAGCAAACATCCTTGTCGCCCTTCGCTCAGCGCCGGAGCTGGCCGGCTGCATCGCTTATGACGAGATGCAGCGCACGTCCGTGTTGACCGGAGTGCTGCCCGGCGGAGGTGTAACTAAGGATCGGCTTCCATGTCCTATCAGCGACGCCAACGTGAGCCAGCTGCAGGAATGGTTGCAGCAGGCCGGGCTGCCGAAAGTCGGCCGGGAGGTCACGCACCAAGCGGTCGACCAGCGTGCGCTTGAGAATGCCTTTCATCCGGTTCGAAATTATCTCAGCCGGCTCCGGTGGGACGGGCGCGAGCGCCTCGCTTCGTGGCTGAGTGACTATCTGGGGGCTGAGCCCTCGGCCTATGCCAGGGAGATTGGACGGCTGTTTCTCACTGCCATGGTCGCGCGGGTTTTCAAGCCCGGCTGCAAGGCAGACTACGTCCTGGTGCTGGAAGGCGAACAAGGCGCAGGGAAATCTCGCGCCTGCCGCGCGCTAGCAGGCGAGTGGTTCTCCGACGCCCTGCCTGACATCCACAACAAGGATGCTGCTCAGCACCTGCGCGGGAAGTGGCTCATCGAAATCGCGGAGCTTTCTGCAATCGGGAAGGCGGACGCCGAGGCGCTCAAAGCCTTCATTTCACGTCCGAACCGAGCGGTACCGCCCAGCATACGGCCGGCGCGACGTCGAGGAGCACCGGCAATGTGTTTTTGTCGGCACGACGAATAGGCCGAGCTATCTCAAAGACGAGACAGGTGGACGACGCTTCTGGCCGGTCAAGGTCGGCCGCATCGACGTCGAGGCCCTTAAGCGATGCCGGGACCAGCTCTTTGCCGAGGCTGTGTTCCTGTACCGAGCGGGTCAGCCCCATTGGCCCGATACCGAGTTCGAGCGTGTCCATATCCGTCCAGAGCAGGAGGCGAGGTTCGAGGTCGACGCGTGGGAGCAAAGTATCTCCGCGTACATCGAGGGCAGACCACGGGTTCGCGTCACCGACGTTGGCCGCGAGGCGATAGGCCTCGACGTGAGTAGGATCGGAACCTCGGAGCAGCGCAGAATTGTGGGGGTTCTGATCTCCTTGGGATGGCAGGCGGGCCGAGATGTGAATGGCCGCTTTTACTCCAAGGGGCATGACGCATGACGCACAATGACGCATTTTCCAATAGAGCCTATCGCGTGCGTGTGTAGCAGCCCTCTATGGAAATGTGTGTCATGTGCGTCATGTGGGTCATGGGCCGGCGCTTCAATGTCGACTGTCAGGGGCTGCTACGCCGTGCGGCAAGGGGCAGCCGAAGGAAGGAACCTCGCCTCGGTCGGTGGCTCACCACAGGCGGCAGTGGCCTCTCCGGACGTCGGCAGGAGGCGCAGCAGCCTGGCTATTCACCTTTCGCTTGCCCAAGCGGACACTGGAGCGGCTCAGACCCCTGTAGCCACGGACGTGAAGCGGTACGGACAGAAGGATGCCGACAGAGGTCACCATGTGCGGCCCTTGCAGGTCCGCACCGGCCGAGGACGCGGCGATGGCGCAGCTCGGTCCTCGGTCGCGATTGGGACCGCTCGTTGTGGGTGTACGCGCGACCGACGGTGCTGGCTCAGCCCTTGGTCCCGTGCGGACGGAGTTGCAGGGTTGGGACAGACTACCCAAGGAGCATGTTATATGACGATTGCTGAGCATTAGAGAAGCTGAAGAAGGCTTTGGGCTGCTGCGCGGGCGCAGATCAGGACCGATGGCGATTGCGGCCCGTTCTTAGTGGGACGGCATAGCTGCATCTACGTCGGCGAGACGGATACCAACTCTATCTGGCCTGCACGACATCAGCGGAGTGGGCCAAAGCCTGGCGTCGGTGGGCCGCATCCCGCAGTCCCTGACATCGGCTGCTTCGGTGGCTTGGTCGGAATCGATGGCGTGCCTGAGACTGAGGAGACAGCTGCCGCGATCAGAGTCGCCATCGGCATCGCGAGGAGCAAGCCTCGGATCAAGAAGCGCAAGACGATCCCGATGGACGAGTTCCTGGCCGGGGCGACCAAGTAACTGATTGAGAACTCGACCGACTTGGTCGCAGAAAACTTCGGAGGCGGACCGGATGGGACTTCGATCTTTTTGGCTGGGAAATCAGCACCTTAAGTCAATTCAAAACGCTATTTTGGACAGCTCGTCCAACCCCATAGTTGGTGCGATTGTTGTGCTGCTTGATATTTGGTGACCCAAAAAAGGGCGTCGCAGACCTTGCTTGTACCTTGCAACGAGGAGCGCCTTTCGGTCGATCGCGTTTCCGAAAACCGTTGCTTCCGCGCCTATTCCGGCCTATCGTGATTACGGCAATGCGGGTGTCCGTCATGGAACTCTCGACTCCATAGGCGTAGTGTGATTTGTTGTTGGGCTCGCCAAGATCGGCGCGGGTCAGGCGGTGGGCGTCAAATAACGTCTCCTCAAGAATTTCGGCATCAATTTCGGCGGCTCGATCACGCAAGTGAACAGACAGGGCAACGTCGGTTCGACCCCCCCAACAGCAAGGGGTTCGATTGGAGCGGCGTGATCATCGCCGCGCTAGGGGTGGTTTCTGCAGTCTTCGGCTACCTGTCGAAGTGAGCGAGCCGCGTGCCGCTCGGTAATTTCTCGATCAATATTGGCGGCACGACGCGCCAGGAGAACATTTCTGGCGCCAACCAGAGGTCGTAACCGCGCTCGTCAAGCAACACGCCGACCATTCAGAGCTCCTGGAGGAAAAAATCGGGAGACTGGCCAAAGCGCTCGAGCTCAAAGACGGTCAAATGCGAGCCTGCGCTGAAGATTGTGTACGAGGCGGACGTGCCGGCGGAGCAGCACGGCGCTAAGCTCATCGAGATCGCCGAGCGTTTCAAGGCGCTTCTCGACGACGTCGATCGCCACTTCGGAGACACCTCGAAAATCGCGGGTCTTAAGGACGACATCCGGGCATCGATTGACGCAGGCGATCTGGCATCAGCAGACGAATTGCTCGCTGATATCGGAGCCGAACAAAGACAGTCTCTGCAACGTCAGACTGTGGACTATGCGGAGACGTTGGCCCGGCGAGGCGAGGTCGCGCTGGACGATTGCGGTATGGTGAGGCCGCTGGTCATTTCGCCAACGCGACGGCGGTCCTTCCGCAGACCGACGAGTACTCGAACGCGCGGTTCGATTACCTGAGCCAAGAGGCAAACGCGCTTTACCTGCAGGGCGATGAAGTCGCCGACAACGTGGCGTTGCGTCGGCCATAGATCGCTGCCGCAACCGTCGGAGCTCTGGCCGCGATCGGGTTCCGCTCGAGTGGGCAATGACCCAGAACAACCTCGGCAACGTGCTCGACTCGCTGGACCGGAGGGCGACCCGGCGCGCCTGGAGGAGGCGGTGGCCGCCTACCGTGCCGCCCTGGAGGAGGGGACGCGTGAGCGGGTTCCGCTCCGATGGGCGACGACCCAGAACAACCTCGGTCAGCGCTCGCGACGCTCGGCGAGTGGGAGAGCGGCACGGCGCGGCCGGAGGAGGCGATGGCCGCCTACCGCGCCGCCCTGGAGGAACACGCGTGAGCTGGCTCCGCTCGACTGGGCGACGACCCAGAAGAACCTCGGCGCCGCGCTCGAGGCGCTGGACAAGCGGGAGAGCGGGACGGCGCGTCTGGAGCAGGCGGTGGTCGCCCACCGCGCGGCCCTGCAGGAACAGACGCGCGAGCGGGCTCCGCTCGATGGGCGATAGCGCAGAACAACCTCGGCAATGCGCTGCAGACGCTGGGCGAGCGGGAGAGCGGGACGGCGCGGCCTGGAGGAGGCTGTCGCGCCTACCGCGCCGCCTTGGAGGAGCGACACGCGGAGCGGGTTCCGCTCCAATGGGCGGTGACGCAGAACAACCTCGGAAATGCGCTCGAACGGCATTCGGGGGCGGGAGAGCGGGAACGGCCCGGCTGGAGGAGGCCGTCGCCGCCTATCGCGCCGCGCTGGAGGAACTCGCACGCGAGCGGGTTCCGCTCGACTGGGGCGATGACGCAGAACAACCTCGGCAATGCGCTGCAGACGCTGGGCGAGCGGGAGGGCGGGACGGCGCGGCTGGAGGAGGCGAGTCGCCGCCTTATCGCGCCGCGTTGGAGGAACGACGCGCGAGCGGGTTCCGCTCGACTGGGCGACGACGCAGAACAACCTCGGTGCGCGCTCTTTAAAGCTCGGCGAGCGGTAGAGCGGCACCTTGCGGCTGGAGGAGGCAGTCACCGCCTATCGCTCCGCCCTCGAGGAACGCACGCGCGAACGGGTTCCACTCGACTGGGCGACGACGCAGAACAACCTCGGCCTTGCGCTTGAAACACTGGGCGAGCGGGAGAGCGGGACGGCCCGGCTGCAGGGGGCGGTGGCCGCCTACCGCGCTGCCCCTGGAGGTATAACACGCGCCATCGTGTTCCGCTCCAATGGGCGCATAACGCAGCAACAACCTCGGCAATGCGCTCCAAAGGCTTGGGTGAGCTGGAGGGCGGCACGGCCCGGCTGGCAGGAGGCAGTCGTCGCCTACCGTGCTGGCCCTGGAGGAAGGCACGCGGGAGCGGGTTCCGCTCCGATGGGCGGCGACGCAGAACAACCTCGGACGCGACGCTCGAGAGCTTGGCCAGCGGGAGAGCGGCACGGCGCGGCTTGAGGAGGCAGTCGCCGCCTTGCGCGCCCGCCCTGGAGGAACAACACCCGCGATCGTGTTCCGCTCGAATGGGCGGCGACACAGAACAAACCTCGGCAACGCGCTCCAAAGGCTCGGCCGAGCGGGAGGGGGCGGCACGGCCCGGCTTGAGGAGGAGTCGCCGCCTTCGCGCCGCGCGCCCGGAGGATACCATGCGGGAGCGGGTTCCTATCGAATGGGCGGCGACGCAGAACAAACTCGGCAACGCGCTCCAAAGCCTTGGTGAGCGGGAGAGCGGCACGGCGCGGCTTGAGGAGGCAGTCGCCGCCTTTCGCGCCGCGCTGGAGGAACGCACGCGGGAGCGGGTCCCTGTCGAATGGGGCAGGAGTGACTGGCT
>CAWGBF010000001.1:0-521198 GCA_963820775.1 uncultured Alphaproteobacteria bacterium | reverse complement strand
CCGGTAGGGAACCCCGATACCGGCCACCACGTCCCGCAGGTCGGCCCCGGGCTCGCGTACCGGCAACAGCGCATCGTAGAAGCTGACAGCCATCTCATCGCACCCCTGGCACCCAACATCGGGGGACGGCCCGCAGCCAGGGCAGCGGCATTCGGCATTCGTACCCGGGCCATCGGTCCTCCCGGCAGGGGCCTGCAGCCCTTGCAGGTTGTGGTCAATGCCGAAATGGTGGGCGATCTCGTGGCTGACGGTACGGCGGATCTGGCCGTGGCGAGCGTGATCTGCGGGAGAGCGGGAATGATCGGATGCGGGTACAGCAGCTGCTGCGGGCCCGCGGGGAAGGAGCACGCCGATGGCCGATGACGAGCAGGGCGCATCCGGCGCGGTGCCGGGCATGGTCCAGGAGTTCATCGCTCAGCTCCGCGCGGCCTCGGGACGGCTGGAGGACATGGCCGGGTTCGGCGGGCGGTCGCCCCGGGCACCGGGCGCGCTGCCGTTGCCCGGCGCTCTTTCCGCGGCGCAGATGGCCTCGATCACCGACAGCATCGCCGCGCAGCGGCGCAGCATCGAGGCGCTTCAGGCTCAGTTGTCCTCGTTCGAGGAGCAGCTCGCGGTGATGGAGCAGCTCCTCGGCCCGCTGGCGGAGTGGAGCAGGACGTGGGCAGATCTTGAGGGGCGGCTGCTGAACATGGGCCGCAGGCCGCAGGCCGCGGGCTAGGCCAGCGGTTCCTCAGGTGCCCGGTGACGGATCCTAGCCGAGAAGGTGACCCACGCGGCGGCGGCGCGGATCCTGGCCGAGCGGGATCCGGTCATCGCCCGGCTGCTCGACGCAGACCGGCCCGCCGAAGCTCGCCCGCCCGGCCGAGACGCACTTCGCCACGCTGGTCCGGGCCATCGTCTACCAGCAGCTGGCCGGCCGCGCGGCGGCCGCCATCCACGGCCGGCTGATCGCCGCGCTCGACGGCGACGTCCGGCCCGAGACGCTGATCGCGCTGTCCGACGAGGCGCTGCGCGCGGTCGGGCTGTCCAGGAACAAGATGGCGTCGGTGCGCGACCTGGCGGCCAAGGTGCTCGACGGGACGGTCGTGCTGTCCCCGCGGGGCCTGGCCGGGAAAGCGACGACGAGATCGTCACGCGGCTGTCGGCCGTGCGCGGCATCGGGCCCTGGACGGCCGAGATGTTCCTGATCTTCCAGCTGCGCCGCCTGGACGTCTGGCCGGTCGGCGACCTCGGCGTCCGGCACGGCTACGGACTGGCCTGGCAGGTCCCGACGCCGACCGCGCGCGAGCTCCGCCCGCTCGGCGATCCGTTCCGGCCCTACCGGTCGGTGGCGGCCTGGTACTGCTGGCGGGCCGCCGAACTGTACGCGGGCGCCGCCGACAGCGCGCTGACCCGGTAGCCTGCCAGGCATGGTCCACATCGACGAGGAAGCGCTGCGGTCAAGCCTACAGCGGCTGCGTCAGGCGGCCTTCGACGCCGATGTGGTCGCCGTCCTGAAGCGGACGGTCAACGCGGTGGATGACGTGTTCGGCTACAGCGGCGCCGGGATCATGTTCATCACCGAGTCCGGGCAGCTGGCCTACGTGGCCGCGTCGGACGAGAGCGGCCGGCAACTCGAGCAGGCCCAGGCGGCGGCCGGGCAAGGCCCGTGCTACGACTCTTACGTCTACGCCCGGGAGATCGTCAGCGGCGACCTGCGTACCGACGACCGCTGGCCGGACCTGCGCCTGCCCGACCAGGTGCGAGCGGTGGCGGGCATCCCGCTGCTGCTCGGCGGCAGTCCCGTCGGCACGCTGAACGTCTACCGAGACCAGCCCGCCGAGTGGGACGATTCGGACGTCCAGGCGCTGCGCGGCTACAGCGGCCTGATCGCGGAGATCCTGGCCACCGCGCTGGCCGCGGCCGACCGCGGCGCCGTGGCCGAGCAGCTGCAGTACGCCCTGGACTACCGCGTGGTCATCGAGCGCGCGGTCGGTTACCTGATGGGCGCCCACGGGCTGACCGCGACGACCGCGTTCAACCTGCTGCGCAAGCAGGCGCGCGATTCGCGCCGGCGCGTGGCCGACGTGGCCGCCGAGGTACTCGGCGGGAGCACCGGCCCGGACGCCGATCAGATCCGTGACCGGCATTCGCCGGGCCGCGCCCTACCGAGGCGACCTGACCCTAACGGCCCGAATGTGGTACCTTTCCTGGTTCCGCCGTGTGTCCGCGGATCGCACCCAGGAGGTGACGATCTGCGGCATGCGATCTGGCCTTCTGCGTGCGTCGCCATGAGTCCCGCCACCGGGTGGCGGCCCAGCGAAAGCGCCAGAGATGAACCCCTTCCTTATCGTCACCGAACACCATGGCCAGCGGTCACTGGCTGCGGCTCGAGGGCGAGCTTGACGTCTCCGGCACGGACCATCCTGCGGCAGGCCATCGGCACTGCCCTGGACCACGCGCCGAAGACCCTGGTGGCGGATCTGTCCGCGCTCGGCTTCGCCGACTGCGCCGGCCTGTCCGTCCTGGTCTGGGCCCACGACATCCTGGCCAGGCACGGCGTGAACTGATCATCACCGGCTGCCAGCCCATCGTCAGGCGGCTGCTGAGCCTCACCGGGCTCAACATGTACCTGCACGTCAGCGACGAACCGGCGGATTACCCTGGTGACCCACGGCCGCGCGACCGGCCTCGACTCGCTCGGCCCAGGCTCCCCGTTCGATGCCCCGGCCGAGAGTTGTCCAGCCGGGCGGCGAGGGTGTCGCCGGCCGGGTACAGGCGCACGGTGTCCACGCCTGCCTCGCGCCAGGTCCGCAGCCGGGCGCGCACCATATCCTCGGTGCCGATCAGCGTGGTCGCCAGCACCATCTCGTCGGTGACCAGGCCGGCCGCGCCGTCCCGGTCGCCCGCCTGCCAGCGCTCGCGCACCCGGGCGGCGACCTCGGCCCAGCCCTGGCGGCTGTAGGCGTCGTTGTAGAAGTTGATCGTCGCCGAGCCCATGCCGCCCAGGGAGAAGGCCAGTTCCTTCTTGCGGCTGGCCACCGTGGCGGCCAGGTCGGCCTCGTCCGACCAGGCTGATCTCGGCGCCCTGGCAGACGTCCAGGTCGGCCCGGCTGCGGCCCGCCCGGGCCAGGCCCGCGTCCAGGTGGCTGAAGTAGGCGCCGGCGCCCTCGGGGACGAAGCTGGTGCCGAGCCAGCCGTCGGCGATCTCGCCGGTCAGCTCCAGCATCCTCGGCGACAGCGAGGCCAGGTACACCGGCACGGAGACCGGCGGCAGGCTGACCCGCATCGGCCGGCCTCGCCGAGCGGGATCCGGTACTGGCTCCCGGCGAAGCAGACCTTCTCTCCGGCGAACACGCTCCGCACGATCTCGACGGTCTCGCGCATCCGGGCCAGCGGATGACCGAACGGGATGCCGTGCAGCCCCTCGATCACCTGCGGGCCCGGAGACGCCCAGGCCGAGCAGGAACCGGCCGCCGGACAGGTGAGCGAGCGTCATCGCGGTCTGCGCGATCGTGACCGGCGAGCGGGTGCCGACCTGGATCACGCCCGAGCCGAGCAGCATCGCGCTCGGTGCGGGCGGCGAGGTACCCGAGCGGCGAGGGCGCGTCCGCGCCCCAGGCCTCGGCCACCCAGCAGACGTCCAGGCCGAGCTTCTCGGCCTCGACGGCGAACTCGGCGGTTTCCCGTGCCCGCCGACGCCTCGATGGTGGTGGCGGTGCGCATCACCCGGGCCGTTCGGCCCTCTCCTTGATGGCGGCCAGGTTGTGCTGCATGCCGCGCCTCGCACTCCCGCAGCCGGACGAAGACGATCTTCTGCTCCTTGTCCGGCATCGCGTCGATGGCCACGTTCAGGCCGGAGCGGCCCGGGCCCAGCTGCGCCCACTGCTCGAGCACCGTGCCCGTCCCGTCGGGCCGCAGGGTGAACCGCCAGGTCGCCATCGGGTGGCCGGGGTCGCCTACCGCCCAGGCGAAGCAGCGCGGCGCGTCGCACTCGACGACCGTGCTGACCGTCTCCCACGTCCCGCGGTAGGCGTTGGCGTTGCGGCCGGTGAACCGGTGGCCGACGGCCGGGCCGGTCGACCTCGTCCAGCCAGGCCACCTCCTGCAGTTCGGCGCTCAGCCCCGGCATCAGACAGATGTCGCTCACCAGGACCCACACCCGCTCGGGCGGTGCCTCGATGTAGATCCGGGCCGCCACCGCTCGGGGTGTCCGCGTATACCTGTCCCGTCCACTCCATGAGGTCCAGGTTAGGCCGGGGCGCGAGCGCGGAGCCTCATTGCGGGTCCTGGCGCAAGCGTGGTACAACGAGCCGAATGATCACGGTTCCGGGCCCCGCGCAGCCCGCCGCTGCAGGTGATCCGGCGGCCGCGGCGTCAGCCATCCATGTCGCCAGCCTGCGGAAGCGGTACGGCGGCGTGGTGGCGCTGGCCGACGTCGACCTGGCGGTGCGGCCCGGTGAGTTCTTCACCCTGCTCGGCCCGTCCGGGTCCGGCAAGACCACCCTGCTGCGGCTGATCGCGGGGTTCGAGCGCCCGGACGGCGGGCGGATCGAGCTCGGCGGCCGCGACGTCACGCAGGTGCCGCCGTACGCCAGGAACGTCAACACCGTGTTCCAGGACTACGCGCTGTTCCCGCACATGACGGTGGCCCAGAACATCGAGTACGGCCTGCGCGTGCGGCGGGTGCCCCGGGCGCAACGGCGGGAGAAGGTCGGCCGTGCGCTGGAGATGGTCCGGCTGCCCGGGCTCGGCGGCCGCAAGCCGGCCCAGCTATCCGGCGGCCAGCGCCAGCGCGTCGCGCTGGCCCGGGCCATCGTCAACGAGCCTGAGGTGCTGCTGCTTGACGAGCCGCTCGGTGCGCTCGACCTCAAGCTCCGCCAGGAGATGCAGCTCGAGCTGCTGCGGGTGCAGCGCGAGGTGGGCATCACGTTCGTCTACGTCACGCACGACCAGGAAGAGGCGCTGACGATGAGCGACCGCATCGCGGTGCTCAGCGGCGGCCGCATCGAGCAGACCGGCGGGCCGGTCGAGGTGTACGAGCGGCCGCGGACCCCGTTCGTGGCCGGGTTCATCGGCGTCTCCAACCTGATCGAGCGGGACGGCCGCACGATCACCGTGCGGCCGGAGAAGATCACCCTGGTCGCCCGACGGCGAGCCGGACCCGCCCGGCACGCACGTGGAGCCGGGCCGGATCTCCAGGCATCATCTACGCCGGCGTGCTCACCCGCTACGTCGTCGACCTGGACGGCGGCGGCGAGCTCGTCGTCAGCAGGCAGAACACCGAGGCACCCGCTCCCGGTGATCTCAGGGGGGGCCACCAGGTGCGCATCGCCTGGCGGCCCGAGCAGGCATTCACGATCCCGTCCCGGGAGGGGTAACCAATGAGGAGAACCAGCGGGCGGACTCGCCCGATGACCATAGCGCTCGGACTCGCGGTCGCGTCCGTCATCGCGGCCGGCTGCTCCAGCGGCGGCAGCGCCAGTAGTAGCAGCGGCGGCAGCAGCAGCACCGGGAACGCCACCCAGAACGGCGCCACCCAAAACGGCGGCGGCGCGGTCGCGGGCCAGACCGTGCCCACCGCGAACCTGCCGGTGCCGCAGAGCGTCGGGAAGGGCGAGGGCCAGCTCAACCTCATCGCCTGGGAGGGCTACCTGCAGCCGCAGTGGGTCAAGCCGTTCGAGCAGCAGACCGGCTGCCAGGTGAACGCGAAGTACGCGGGGAGTTCGGACGAGATGGTCGCGCTGATGAAGAACGGCGGCGGCGGCCAGTACGACATGGTGTCCTCCTCCGGCGACGCCGACCTGCGCATCCTGTACGCGGGCGACGCGCACCCGGTGAACGTCAACCTGATCCCGAGCTGGAAGGACTTCTTCCCCGCCTTCCAGTCGCCGGCCTTCAACACCATCAACGGCGTGCACTACGGGGTCTCGCTGCAGTGGGGCCCGAACGTGCTGATGTACAACACCAAGGACTTCCCGGCCGCCCCGCACGTCGTGGAGACGTCATCTACAACTCCAAGTACAAGGGGCAGGTGACGGTCCCTGACAACCCGATCCAGATCGCCGACGCGGCGCTGTACCTCAAGACCCACCAGCCGTCGCTGAAGATCACCGACCCGTACGAGCTGACCCAGCCGCAGTTCCAGGCGGCGGTGAGCCTGCTGGCCTCGCAGCGCCCGCTGATCGAGAAGTACTGGAGCCTGGCCTCCCAGGAGATCTTCGACTTCAAGAACGGCAACGCCGTCGTCGGCGCGGGGTGGCCCTACCAGGTCAGCACGCTGAAGGCGGACCACTTCACCATCGGCACCACGATCCCGAGCGAGGGCGCGACCGGCTGGGCGGACACCTGGATGCTGGCGGCGAAGGCGCCCCACCCGAACTGCGCCTACCTGTGGATGCAGTACATCAGCACGCCGAAGGTCCAGGCCGCCCAGGCCGTCAACTACGGCGAGACCCCGGACAACAAGCTGGCCTGCGCGGAGATGAACAAGCTGCAGGCCGGGTCGTGCGAGGAGTACCACGCCAACGCGCCGCAGAGCTACTTCGACTCGATCAGCCTGTGGAAGACGCCGCTCGCGACGTGCGACAACGGCCAGTCCGACTGCGTGCCCTACGCCCAGTGGGTGTCCGCGTGGAACACGCAGGTCAAGTAGGGTTCCGGGGGTCCCGCGCCTCGGCGCGCACGGCTCTCATCAGCACTGTGGCGCCGGCCGTGGGCGCGGGCCACCATCTTGCTCACCCCGCCGCTGGCCTGGTTCGTGCTGCTCTACCTGGCCGCGCTCGTGGTCCTGCTGATCACGGCCTTCTGGCAGATCAACCCGTTCACCACCAACATCGAGCGGGTCTTCACCCTGGACAACTTCACCACGATCTTCACCAGCGCGGCCTACCGGGGCATCATCGGCCGCACGGTCGGGATGGCGGCGGCGGTCACCGTGACCGACGCCGTGTCGCCTTCCCGTTCGCCTACTTCATGGCCCGGGTCGCGTCCCCGCGGACCCGGACGGCGCTGTTCGTGGCGATCCTGCTGCCGCTGTGGGCCAGCTACCTGGCCAAGGTGTACTCCTGGCTGCTGATCTTCACCCGCGGCGGCCTGCTCGACTGGGCCCTGAAGGTGCACCTGATCTACACCAACTGGGCCGTGTACACCGTGTTCTGCTACCTCTGGCTGCCGTTCATGATCATCCCGGTGTACGCGGCCCTGGAGCGGATCCCGGCCTCGCAGATCGAGGCGTCGCAGGACCTGGGCGCGCGGACCTGGCGGACCACCCGGCTGGTGCTGCTCCCGCTGGCCCTGCCGGGGATCGTGGCCGGGTCGATCTTCACGTTCTCGCTGACCCTCGGGGACTACATCACGCCGCTGCTGGTCGGCGGGACGAGCGCGAACTTCATCGGCAACATCATCTACACCAACATCGGGATCGCGAACAACGTGCCGTTCGCCGCGGCCATGGCGTCGTCCCCATCGTCATCATGGCCGCCTACCTGCTCGGCGCCCGGGCGCTCGGCGCGTTCGAGGAGATCTAGGCGATGGAATCCCGGGGGCTGCGCGCCGCGCTGTGGGTCTGGGTGGTCCTGGTCCTGGCGTTCTTGTTCGTCCCGATCGTGCTCATCGTGCTGTACGCGTTCAACTCCTCGAACATCGAGAGCTGGCCCATCGCGGGCTTCTCGCTGCACTGGTTCGGCGTGGCGTGGCACGACCCCCAGGTGCGGTCGGCGTTCCTGCTGTCTTTGCGGGTCGGGCTGATCGCCACCGCGCTGGCCCTGCTGCTCGGCTCCGCCGTCGCGTACGCGCTGCACACGTTCGCGTTCTTCGGCCGCGAGGCCATCTCCTTCCTGCTCGTGCTGCCGCTCGCCCTGCCCGGCATCATCACCGGGATCGCGCTGAACTCGTTCTTCTCGTTCACCGCGGTGCCGCTCGGCACGCTGACCATCGTCATCGGGCACACCACGTTCTGCATCGTGGTGGTGTTCAACAACCTGATCGCCCGGCTGCGCCGGACACCGGGATCGCTGGCCGAGGCGTCGATGGACCTGGGCGCGCGCGGCTGGCAGACGCTGCGTTACGTCACGCTGCCGCTGACCGCGACCGCGCTGGTCTCCGGGGCGCTGCTGGCCTTCGGCCTGTCCTTCGACGAGGTCATCGTGACGGTGTTCACCGCGGGCGCGCAGAACACGCTGCCGCTGTGGATCTTCGGCGCGATCCGGCTCGGCCAGCAACTGCCCGAGGTGAACGCGGTGGTGTCCGTCATCATCCTGCTGACGATCGTCCCGGTGGTCCTCGCGGCCCGGCTCGCGGGCGCGGGCGCGATCACCAGGTCGGCGCGGGACGCCGAGGTCGGCGAGGCCATGCGCGAGCCCGGCCTTTAGAGGCCGTGCTCGCCGAACCAGCCGGCCAGCTTGCCCGGCGCGGCTGACCGCGCGCAGCCGGCGCTCGGTCTGCTCGCCGGGCGGCGGCGGGGACGACGATGAGCAGCCGGTCCCCGGTCCGCAGCACCGTGGTCGGGCCGGGGACCAGGCCGTGGCCGTCGCGGACGATCAGCGCGATCAGGTCACCTGGCGGGCAGCCGGAGCTCGAAGATCTCCACGCCGTGCAGCCTCGACCCGTCGGGCACCTGCGCCTGGAGCAGGTCGGCGTGCAGGTCGTCGAGCGGCGCGGCGTCCACGATGATCTCGAGCGGCTCGGCCGGCGCGGTGACGTCGAGCCGCCTGGCCGACCCAGGGCAGGGTCGGCGCCCTGGAGCAGGGTGAACGCGACCACGATGACGAAGACCTGGTCGAACAGCCGGGCCGCGCCCGGCACGCGCGCGCTGAGCGGGATCGTGGCCAGCACGATCGGCACCGCGCCGCGCAGCCCGGCCCAGGACAGGAACGCCTGCTGCCGCAGCGGCAGCCGGAACGGGAGCGTGCTGGCGAGCACCGCGGCGGGTCGGGCGAGCAGCACCAGGATCAGCCCGGCGGCCAGGGCCGGCAGCACCTGCGCGGGCAGCCGGGACGGCGACGGCGAGCAGGCCGAGCATGACGAACAGGCCGATCTGCGCGAGCCAGCCGACGCCCTTCGGCGAAGCCCCTGGTCGCCGCGCCGTGCGGCAGCCTGGCGTTGCCGAGCAGCACCGCCGCAGACGTACACGGCGAGGAACCCGCTCGCCCGCGCCAGGGACGCGGCGCCGTAGCCGGCGACGATCAGCGCGAGCACCGCGACCGGGTACAGGCCGGTCGCGGGCAGCGCCACCTTCCGCAGGAACAGCGCGCCGAGCAGGCCGGCCGCGACCCGATCGCGACGCCGCCGGCCAGCTGCCAGGCCACCTGCCCGGCGATCAGCAGGGCGAGTCCCGGTGCACGGCGTGCTCGCTGAGCAGGGTGACGCCGAGCACGGACGGCGGGTCGTTGAGGCCGGACTCGCCCTCGAGCATGCCGGCTGAGCAGCGGGCGGCAGCGGCAGCCTGCGCAGCACGGAGAAGACGGCGGCCGCGTCGGTCGGCGCGAGCGACGCGCCGAGCAGCAGCGCCTTCCGCCAGCCGAGGCCGAGCAGCCAGTGCGTGCACGCCGCGACGACCCCGATGCTGACCGTCACCCGACGGTGGCCAGCAGCACCGCGGCCGGAGCCGCGGCCCGCCTGGCATGCTCCCAGTTCGTGGTCAGGCCGCCCTCGGCCAGGATCAGCACGAGAGCGCCGAGGCCGAGGGCCTCCGCGAGCCCGGCGTTGTCGAACCTGATCCCGCCCCGGCCTCGCCCAGCGCGAGGCCGAGCCCGAGGAACAGCAGCAGCGCGGGCAGGCCGGCGGTGCGCCAGCCTGGCCGCCACGATCGCCGCGATCACCGTGGCCGCCGCGACCAGCAGGACGAAGCTGAGGTGACCTTCCGTCACCGCCGTCTCCGCATCGCCCCTCCAAGATCCGGTACTGCCTTGCCATCAGTCTGCCGGATCAGCGGTCCCCCGCCGGTCCCCCGGCGGCGCGGCTGCACGAGCAATGTGCCAGGGAAATACTGGTGAGGCTACTGGACAAATAACTTAGGTAAGCCTTACCTTATCTGGATGAAGTGGGCTGATGCTGTCCCTAACCTGCTGATCGGGCTCCGCGAGGGCCTGGAGGCGGGACTGGTCGTGAGCATCCTGCTGGCCGCGCTGCGCAAGGCACGGCCGGCCGGCGGGACCCGCTCCTCGGCGCCGGTGTGGCTGGGCGTGCTGGGCGCGGTGATGCTGGCGGGCAGCTTCGCGGCGGTGCTGACCTACTCGGCCAGCGCCCTGTCCAGCCGGGCGCAGGAGGCCGTCAGCGGCCTGCTGAGCGTGCTCGCGGTGGGGCTGGTCACCGGGATGGTGTTCTGGATGCGCCGCGCCGCGGCCGGGCTGTCCGCGCACCTGCGCGGCGAGGTGCAGCGCGCGGTGGCGATGGGGACGGGCGCGCTGGCCGTCACCGCGTTCCTGGCCGTGAGCCGGGAGGGCCTGGAGACGACCCTGTTCCTGTGGGCCGCGGTGCGCGCGTCGGGATCGACGGTGGCGCCGCTGGTCGGGGCCGGCCTCGGCCTGGCCGCCGCGGTGACGCTGTGCTGGCTGCTGTACCGGCGGGCGGTGCGGCTGAACGTCGGCGTGTTCTTCAGCCGTACCGCGCTGGCGCTGATCGTCATCGCCGCGGGCGTGCTGTCGGCCGGCCTCGGCGACCTGCAGGACGCCGGCCTGCTGCCGGGGCAGCACTGGGTCCTGTTCGACCTGAACCTGGATCCCAACTCGTGGTGGGTCTCGCTGCTGACCGGGATCACCGACCTGACCCCGCGGATAACGGTCCTGCAGGCTGTCGCCTGGGTCACGTACCTGGTCGTGGTCATCCCCATGTTCATCCGCGCCGGGCGTGCCGCCCCCACCCCCGCCCCGGCCCCGGCCCGGCCCGCCAGCAGCGCCGTGGCCCGCTGGGAGCGGCTAGCCGGGCAGCGGACCTGGGCGGTGGCCGGGGTGCTTGTCGCGGTGCCTGCGGTGGCGGCGGGCAGCGTGATCGCGGCGCTGCCTGCGGCGAGCGCGGCCACCACCACCGCGGTGAGCGTGACCAGCAGCGGGTGCGCCCGCGACTGGACGTCGGCCCGGGCCGGGACCCAGACGTTCACCGTGACCAACTCCTCCAGCCGGGCCGGCGAGATCACCCTGGTCAACGCGGCCGGCGGGATCGTGGCCGAGATCGAGACCCTCGGGCCGGCCACGACCGCGCCGATGACCGCGACGCTGGGCGGCGGCAGCTACACGTTCCAGTGCCGCATGTCCGGCCAGGCCGTGATCAGCTCCGCGCCAGTGCAGATCACCGGGCAGGTCACGGGTCCTGGGGCCGGGCCGGCCGTCAAGCCGGTGACGCTCCAGGAACTGACCGGCCCGAACCGGGCCTACCAGGCCTACGCGGCCGGCCAGCTGGCCGCGCTGGCGGGCGCCGTGACGACGATCCAGGCCGATCTGCACCGCGGGAACCTCGGCCAGGCGCGGACGCACTGGCTGGCCGCGCAGCTGGACTGGGAGCGGGTCGGCGCGTCCTATAACAGCTTCGGCGACGACGGCGTCGCGGTAGACGGGCTGCCGGACGGGCTGAGCGGCCGATTGTCCATGCACGACGGCAGGCGGAAGCCGTACTCGGCCAGCGTCGCCTTGCGCCGATAGTCGCCGCGATACATGCCGCCGATCTGCGGGATCGTCACATGGCTCTCGTCGGTGAACACGAGCGCATTGTCGGGCAGATATTCGAACAAAGTCGGCGGCGGCTCGCCGGCCTGCCCGTCAGATAGCGCGAATAGTTCTCGATGCCGGCGCAAGAGCCGGTCGCCTCCAGCATTTCGAGATCGAACAAAGTGCGCTGCTCGATTCGTTGCGCCTCCAGCAGACGCCCCTGCGCATGGAGCTGATCCAAGCGCACCTTAAGCTCCTGCTTCATCCCCTCGATCGATTGCAGGAGCGTCGGGCGCGGCGTCACATAGTGGGAATTGGCGTAGACCTTGACGAATTCGAGGTCCTGCGTCTTCACACCCGTAAGCGGATCGAACTCGACGATCAACTCGATCTCGTCGCCGAACAGCCCGATCCGCCAGGCGCGGTCCTCATAGTGGGCTGGGAACACTTCGATCGTGTCGCCGCGCACGCGGAAGAGGCCGCGCGAGAAATCGCCGGCCTGACGCGCTTGTATTGCAGCGCGACGAGATCCTTGACGAGCTGGCGCTGGTCGACCTTGTCGCCGAGCTTCAAGGAAAAGGTCATCGCAGTGTAGGTCTCGACCGAGCCGATGCCGTAGATGCAGGAGACCGAGGCGACGATGATGACGTCGTCGCGCTCGAGCAGCGCGCGCGTCGCCGAGTGGCGCATGCGGTCGATCTGCTCGTTGATGTCGAATCCTTCTCGATATAGGTGTCGGTGCGCGGCACGTAGGCTTCGGGCTGGTAATAGTCGTAATACGAGACGAAATATTCGACCGCGTTGTCGGGAAAGAAGCTCTTGAACTCGCCATAGAGCTGCGCGGCCAGCGTCTTGTTGGGCGCGAGGATCAGCGCCGGGCGCTCGGTCGCCTCGATCACCTTGGCCATGGTGAAGGTCTTGCCCGAACCGGTAACTCCGAGCAGCACCTGGTCGCGCTCATTGGCGCGAACGCCCTTGACGATTTCCTCGATCGCTTGCGGCTGGTCGCCCTGTGGCTCGAATTCGGACACCACGCGAAAGCGCCGCCCGCCCTCAGATTTGTCCGGCCGCGGCGGCCGGTGCGGAACCCACGGCGGCCGGTTGCGGATGTTCGGATCGCCCTCTTCCAGTAGAGCTTTCAACGAATCGGCCGAGACCGCCGCTCCGGTCAATCCCCGCGGATGACTTTCGGGCGCCGGGCTTTCGAACTTGGATTGCGGCGCTTCGCCAAATCCTTGCGTCTTGGGCTCGACCAGAGCCGGATTGAGAAGCTCGGCCAGATGCTCGCCGAGCGGATGGACCTCGGGCCGCGAGGCCTTGGACTTTGGCCCAGGGGCGGATTTTCGGGGGGCTGGCATGAACGGAATATGGGGCGATTCTGGCGGCGGGGGAAGGGCAAGCGTCCGGCAAAAGCGCCGTCCAAGGCTCGTGTCTTATCCAACTCCCTGTATCGTCCGACGCTGTTGCGGAGGTGACGTGGGTTGTGAGCCTGCCAAGGTTGAGAGGGTTATCGCCTACAACGCATGACCGGCGCCCAGCCAACTCGCGAAGTCGCCGAAATTGTGCGAGCGTTTAGGCGGCGGCTATTGACGGCCGGGCGCGAACTCGAGGCGCGGTGGCCTCGACCGGCGCGGCTGAGGCTTCCGCCGCGCCGGCCGGCGCAATTTGAGCGGCAGGCCGACCATGCAAAACCCCATCAACTCCCTCGTCGTGTTCATCGCCATGTGCGGGAGCGCCGCGATCGGCTTCGTCATTCATTCCCGCCTACCCGAGAGGCATCGGTCGCCCGAGTCCATCGCGCTGGTGCAGCTTATGATCACCCTGCTTGTGACCTTCACGGCCATCGTGCTCGGCCTTCTCACGACCTCGGTCAAGGCCGGGTTCGACGCCGCCTATAGCGCTCGCGGCGACGACGCCGCGCAACTCGCCCAGCTCGACCGCTGCTTGCGCGACTACGGTCCCGAGACGGCGCCGCTTCGCGACCAATTGCGAGGATATGTCGCCGCGGTCATCGCTAGCACATGGCCTGACGAGCCGCGTCCTGTCGGCCTCGATTTCCCGGACCCAGCCAAGATGCCAAGGCTCGGGGAATCGCCGCTCCTGTCCGACGTTTTGAGTGAGGTCGGGCGCGGGGTTCGAGGGCTTCAGCCTGCGGACGCCTTCCACCGGACTCAGATGGCCGCCTGCGTTGAACAATACGGCGACTTGCTGAACGCCAGGTGGAAGGTGATTGAGGGCGCCCGTCCCTCCATCTCGTCGCCATTTTACTGGGTGCTGGTGATCTGGCTTTCGATCCTGTTTGGATCGTTTGGCCTGACGGCGCGGCCCAATGCGATGGTAGCGACGGTGACGGTTTTGTGCGCGCTCTCGATCACAATCGCGGTCCTTGTCATCCTTGATATGGATGAGCCTTACGGCGGACTTTTCGGTGTGCCCAGCACCGCGATGCGCAACGCGCTCGCCGATATGATGCGCACCGGCGGCTGAGGCGCGAGGCTTAGTGTGATTTCGCGCCGTGGGACGCGTGGCCGGGAATGCAAGGGCAGGAATCGGGTTGAATTTGGGGCCCGGCGGCGCATCTTTCGCTCATGACCAAACGGGAAGCGAGGCCATGAGCGAAACTGCGAGCGCCTATCACGTCTTTGAGACGGCTATGGGGTTCTGCGCGATCGCCTGGAGCGACGCGGGGGTCGCGCGCTTTCAATTGCCGGCGAAGAGCGCCAAGTCCGCCGAGCGGTTGATGCGCCGTCGCGCCCTTGGCGCAGAGCCGGGAACGCCACCGGAAGACATCGCGGCGGTCGTCGCGGCGGCGCAGCGATACTTTGCCGGCGAGGAAACGGACTTTTCCCACGTCCGGCTCGACCTCGGCGCCGGGGACGCGTTCTTCACCCGGATTTACACCGCGCTGCGCCGGGTCGGCTGGGGCCGCACCACCACCAGGCGCGCTGTCGAAGAAGTCGCCGCCGGCCACCAGGCGGCCCGCGACGTCGGGAAGCACTGGCGAAGAATCCGGCGCCCTTAATCGTTCCCTGCAAGGGTGCTGCGCGCGGGCGGCAAAATCGGCGGTTTCTCCGCGCCCGGCGGCTCGAAAACAAAGATGCGCATGCTCGAACTGGAGGGTGTTCGCCTTGAGCCGCCAGAAGCGGCGCAACAGGCTTTCAGTTTTTGAGCAGATATCGGGAATCCAACTCCCTGCGCGTCATAAGACCACCGCGGGCAACGGCAACCCTCACCCCGGCTCCTGATCAGGGTCCTGATCAGCGTCCCAGTCAAACCGCCGCCAGGCGCCAGACCTCGGCGCGGGTGCCGGCATGAAGACGAATGTGCGGGAGCGGGCGGAGGAAGAAGCTGGACGCTTCTAAGAACCTCGCGCCTTCCAGCATTTTCTGATTCACTCCCAGGTGGAGTGGGAGGCGAATCGATGCGCGGCCAGGGGGGACTTTTCGACGTCGACGAGCGGCTGAAGCGGCTGAGCGATCTCGGCGATCAGTTGCAGGCTTTCGCAGCGGCGGTCGATTTCGAGATTTTCCGGTCCGAGCTGACGCGGGCGCTGGCCTACTCGGACGGCTCGCAGGGCGGCCGACCGCCGTTCGACCCTGTGATGAAAGATCCTGGTGATCCAGGCGGCCAACACCCTCTCGGACGAGCGTACCGAGTTTCTGATCAACGACCGCCTGTCGTTCATGCGGTTTCTCGGGTTGAGCCTATCCGATCGGGTTCCCGACGCTCGCACGATCTGGCTGTTCCGGGAAAAGCTGACCAGGGCCGAGGCGATTAAGCCACTGTTCGACCGGTTCGACGCGGCGCTGCGCGAGGCTGGCTACGTCGCTATGGGCGGCCAGATCGTCGACGCCTCGCTGATCGCCGCGCCCAAGCAGCGCAACACCGAGGAGGAGAAGAAGGCGGTCAAGGAGGGGCGCATTCCGCAGGCCTGGAAAGCCCAGCCAGCCAAGCTCCGGCAGAAGGACCGTGACGCGCGCTGGACGGTCAAGTTCAGCAAGGCCAAGGCCAGGCCGGATGGGACGGTTCCTCCGGTCGACATCGCTATTCCGACATTCGGCTACCAAAACCATGTCTCGATCGACCGCGAACATGGGCTGATCCGGCGGTGGGAGGCGACCGACGCTGCGGCCTACGAGGGCGCGCGGCTGCGTGAGGGGCTGCTCGACAAGACCAACACCGCGAGCCCCGTCTGGGCCGACACGGCCTACCGCTCGAAGGCCAATGAGGCGTTCCTCGAAAAGAATGGGTTCGTCAGCCGCGTCCATCGCAAGAAGCCGGCGGGCCGGCCCATGCCGGAGACGACGCGGCGCGCCAACGCGCTCAAGTCCAAAGTCCGCTCCGGCGTCGAACACGTCTTCGCCGTGCAGAAGGACAAGATGGACCTCTTCGTCCGCACCATCGGCATCGCCGGGCGAAAACCAAGATCGGCATGGCCAACCTCGTCTACAACTTCCGCAGGCTCGTCTTCCTCGATCGTCTCGCTGCCGCCTGACCCCCGCGCCAAAGGGCCGCCCGGTCGCCGCAGCATGCGGCGCCCTATGCCGCATCCAAAACCGAGATCCCGCACCTCAAAATCGCGTCACTCGACCCGTCTCCGTCCGGAAAAACGCGTTTATAGAACCGTCCAATTTTTTGAACCGGCTCCGCACTCAAAGACACTGCTGAGCCAGCTAGGAGGGGACAGCGATGGGCACCAAAAGTCTGAGCGGCGCCACCGGCGGGCTGGAAGCAACGGTGGCGCGGGTCAGCTGGGCGGGGCCGCCGAGCCGCTTCCGTCACCTCGTCGACCGCGCGCACCGGCGGCGCTAGTCAATCCCTCTACAACAACAGCTATGGCGTCCCGACCGACTCCTACAGCAGGCTGAAATTACACGGGCGGCAGCGGCGGCATGGGCGGAACCGGTGGAGCCGGCGGCGCAGCGGGCGCCGGGGGAGCGGGCGGCGCCGCTTCCGTCGGGGTTTCCACGACTCTGACTTCGGGCTCCTCTACCTCGGCGATCGCACGCGCCGATGGCGGCACAGGCGGCTCCGTCGGGACGCCTGGCTCGGGGGCGGGGGCGCGAACGGCGGGGCCGGGGGCAAGGCGGCGGCTCTGGCGACCGACATGAACGCTTCAGGCGGAGCGTCCGCAAACGCGCAAGCTGGACGGTTCTATAAACGCGTTTTTCCGGACGGAGACGGGTCGAGTGACGCGATTTTGAGGTGCGGGATCTCGGTTTTGGATGCGGCATAGGGCGCCGCATGCTGCGGCGACCGGGCGGCCCTTTGGCGCGGGGGTCAGGCGGCAGCGAGACGATCGAGGAAGACGAGCCTGCGGAAGTTGTAGACGAGGTTGGCCATGCCGATCTTGGTTTTCGCCCGGGCGATGCCGATGGTGCGGACGAAGAGGTCCATCTTGTCCTTCTGCACGGCGAAGACGTGTTCGACGCCGGAGCGGACTTTGGACTTGAGCGCGTTGGCGCGCCGCGTCGTCTCCGGCATGGGCCGGCCCGCCGGCTTCTTGCGATGGACGCGGCTGACGAACCCGTTCTTTTCGAGGAACGCCTCATTGGCCTTCGAACGGTAGGCCGTGTCGGCCCAGACGGCGCTCGCGGTGTTGGTCTTGTCGAGCAGCCCCTCACGCAGCCGCGCGCCCTCGTAGGCCGCAGCGTCGGTCGCCTCCCACCGCCGGATCAGCCCATGTTCGCGGTCGATCGAGACATGGTTTTGGTAGCCGAATGTCGGAATGGCGATGTCGACCGGAGGAACCGTCCCATCCGGCCTGGCCTTGGCCTTGCTGAACTTGACCGTCCAGCGCCCGTCACGGTCCTTCTGCCGGAGCTTGGCTGGCTGGGCTTTCCAGGCCTGCGGAATGCGCCCCTCCTTGACCGCCTTCTTCTCCTCCTCGGTGTTGCGCTGCTTGGGCGCGGCGATCAGCGAGGCGTCGACGATCTGGCCGCCCATAGCGACGTAGCCAGCCTCGCGCAGCGCCGCGTCGAACCGGTCGAACAGTGGCTTAATCGCCTCGGCCCTGGTCAGCTTTTCCCGGAACAGCCAGATCGTGCGAGCGTCGGGAACCCGATCGGATAGGCTCAACCCGAGAAACCGCATGAACGACAGGCGGTCGTTGATCAGAAACTCGGTACGCTCGTCCGAGAGGGTGTTGGCCGCCTGGATCACCAGGATCTTTCATCACAGGGTCGAACGGCGGTCGGCCGCCCTGCGAGCCGTCCGAGTAGGCCAGCGCCCGCGTCAGCTCGGACCGGAAAATCTCGAAATCGACCGCCGCTGCGAAAGCCTGCAACTGATCGCCGAGATCGCTCAGCCGCTTCAGCCGCTCGTCGACGTCGAAAAGTCCCCCCTGGCCGCGCATCGATTCGCCTCCCACTCCACCTGGGAGTGAATCAGAAAATGCTGGAAGGCGCGAGGTTCTTAGAAGCGTCCAATTTGCGCCGAGCGCCGGCGGCCGCGCGACCGGCGTTGGATTCACCGGTGACGCGGGCGGCAAGGCCTATATCGGCACGATTAGCGGTAAAGTCGTCACGCAGAGCCACGTCTACGCGAAGGCCGCTGGTAGCAGTACGGCGAGTGCGTACGCAGTGGAAACTGGCGGCGGCGACCGCGGCTACGGCGGCGCCGCGGGCGGCGCCGGCGCGAGCAGCTCGCTGACCAATGCGGTCAACGGCTCAACGGCTCGCGGAACGCTCTACCTGCGCCAAACCGCGAACGGCGGCGCCGGCGGTTACGCCAACGGCGGCGGCGCGCCGGGCGCGGCCGGCGCAGCGACGTCGAGCCGACACCACCTCGGTGAACTTCCGCGGCTACAGCACGGCGAACGGCGACGCCGGCGGCGGCACAGGGGGAACGGGAACCGTTGCCGGCGCGGCGGGGCGGCGCGGGCTCGTCAACCTCAAGGTATGTCGGGGGCCAAAAGCGTCAATGCGGGTTCAACTGCGACAGGCGGTTCCGGCGGCGCCGGAACGGGCGCGGGCGGGGTAGGCGGCGGCGCGTCGGCGTCGGCGAGCGCGACCAGCTCTACGATCGCCTTGGAGAGCGTTACGTCTTACCAAATCCCTGGAGGCGTGGCTCTCGGCTTTGCGAATCGTCAGCGAGCTGATTCAAGGTGGCGAACGAAGGAGGTTCGCCATGCCGATAGCGCTTCGGGCCGATGTTGACGCTGCGAGGGTGAGAGCCGCGGCGAGGCGTTCGAAGGACGGGCCGCAGGCGCGGCGGTTGCTGGCGTTGGCGGCGATTTACGAAGGCGCCTCGCGCGGCGATGCGGCCCAGATCGGCGGCGTGACGGTTCAGATCATTCGCGACTGGGTTCTCAAGTTCAAGGCTCACGGGCCGGACGGCTTGATCGATCGAAAACCGCCCGAACAAGCGCCTCGGCTGAACGATGCGCATCGGGCCGCGCTGGCCGCGATCGTCGAGAGCGGTCCGATCCCAGCCGCTCACGCCGTCGTTCGCTGGCGGATCGTCGATCTCCGCCAATGGGTATGGGAAGAATTCCGCCTCGTCGTCGCCAAGCAGCACGGCCGGCCGGCGGCGCCTTCGGCGAATCGAACGCAACCGGGACGCAGACCCTCACCAGCTCCGAGACGTTCACGCTGAAAGCCGCAAATCTCTCTGGGAATCTGATCCTTGGCCTGGCGTCGCCGATCACCGCGAACGTGACCGGCACGTTCAGCATCACGACCAAGGTCGGCGGGACGACGATCGCCGCGGGGACGATGACCTTCGCGACGCTCGCCGCGGCGAACACCTTCTTCACCAACAACGCGATCAACCTCGGCTCGTTCAGTCAGACGAACAGGCTGACGGTGCAGGTCACCGAAACGATGGTCACCAGCACCCCCGGTGCCGGGTTCGCGGATGAGATCGTGCTGGGCGCGACCGGCGGCAACGGACCGCCGGTCTTTGCGGGATCGACGTCGAAGATCATCAGCGTGTCTCCGGCTACGCCGATCAGCGGCGTGAGCCTGTTCGAGTCCGGCTCCCAGAGGGGCGTGACTTATACGGTCACCGTCTCCGACACCAACGGCTTGCTGTCGCTCACCCCCGAGGGCGGGGATACGGTCACCCATTCGGGCTCGAACAACGTCACCATCACCGGCTCGCTCAGCGCGATCCAAAGCACGCTGACGACCCTCACCGACACGGACACGACGGCCGGGTCGGACACCATCCACCTCACTGCGACCAGCAGCTCCGGCGGCACGGCGACTCCGTTCGACATCGCCGTGACGGTGAACGGACCGCCCGTGGTGACGGCCCCGTCAAGCGCTTCGACCGCAGCGGGCGAGACGTTCACAGCCACGCTCAAGGACACCAATGGACTCCTGACTGTCGGCAATCCGCTCAGCGCGAGCATCACCGGGTCTGGGACGAAAAATCTGACGATCAGCGGCAGTGAGGTCGCAGTGAACGCCGCGCTGGCGACGCTGTCGGATACCGACAGTGTCACGCCGAGCGACGTGATTTCGATCAGCGCTGTCGATTCGCTTAACAATACCGGGACGGGGTCGGTCGCCGTCAACGTCGGCGGCGGCCCCGTGATCACGGCGCCCACGTCCGCCGTGATCGGCGTCGGGCAGCCCGACTCGCTGGGAACGATCACCCTTGCCGAAGCCCGCGCGGCGTCGAATGCGGTCTTCGCGATCACGCTCGCCGACACCCATGGCGATCTCACCGCCACCAAGTCCGGCGCCGCCACGGTCAGCGGCAACGGCACGATGTCGCTTACCGTTCAGGGCACGCTGACCGATATCAATAATGCGCTGACATCCCTCCGGGATTCCGACTCGTCGCTGGCCGCCGACACGATCACGATCAACGCGACGGACTCGTCTAGCGCCGCCGCCACTCCGGCGACCATTTCGGTCACCGTCAATGGCCCGCCGCAGCTGAACGTCCCGACGTCGCTGCTCTTGGCGCAGAACCATGCGACGCCGATCACCGGCGTCACCCTCGGAGAGACCGGAAACACCACCAATGCGACCATGTCCGTGCCGCTGACGGACACGTCTGGCCTGATTGGCGTCAACACCGGTTTCGGCGAGACCGTGACCAACAACAACAGCGCGAGCGTCACGATCAGCGGCACATTCGCGCAGGTTCAAGCGGCCCTGTCGGGCGGGCTGACGGATCTCGAATCCACGACTGCTAACGACACGTTGAGCATTAGCGGCGCCGACGGCTTCGGCAATTCGACGGGGACCAAGACGATCGCGCTCTCCGTGAACGGCCAGCCGACGCTAACCACGCCGACCGCGGTCACCGTTCGGCGTGAGCCAGGCGACCGCGATCAGCGGAGTAAGCCTTGCCGAGTCCGGCAACACCGCGGGCGAATCGTTCAGCGTGGCGGTGACCGATACGAACGGTCTTTTGTCCGTGAGCAGCAATCCTGTCGGCGCGGGCATCGGCGGCTCGGGCACCAACACTTTGTCAATCTCCGGCAATTTGACGCAGGTGAACTCCAGGCGCTCGCCGCCACCGACAGTCTCAACAATTCCGCGACTCAGGAGTCGATCGCGGTGACGGTGGCCAACCGCCCGGTGATCGCGGCGCCTGCGAGCGCCGTGATTGGTGTGGGCAAGTCCGCCAATATCGCCGGGATCAGCGTCAGCGAGAGCGGCGGGAGGGCCACTGAGCAATACTCGGTCACGGTGTCCGACGTCAACGGGCTCCTGTCCACCAGCAACGCCGGCGGCGCCGGCGTATCGCGCAGCCGCACCACGGATCTCACTTTGACGGGCACGCTCGCTCAGGTGAACGCCGCGCTGGCCAATCTCGACGACGCCGACTCGACGGCGGCACCGGATACGCTAACCGTCAACGCCACGACGGGTTCGGCAACACTGAGGGCGCAAAGACGGTAGCGGTGACAGTGAACGGGTCGCCGTCGATCAGCGCGCCTTCGAGCGCGACTGTGGCGCAGAATGTGGCGACGGCGATCTCAGGCGTCAGCGGTTCGCCTCCGTCCTACCGAAAGCGGTCCGGCCCAAGAATTGCGCCTACTGTGACGCGGATCACTGCGAGCCAGGCCAGGACGTGGAACCTCTCAAATTCGATGGGGCCAAGGTCAAACAGCGCAATGCGCTTGCGCGAAAAGCCATATCGGACGGGCGTCGCTCTCAGCTAAGAGATCGACTCGAATTGAAGCGTATCCGCGACCGGCCGGCCGCGGCGAGACGCCAAGAGGAAGCCTATGAAACTCATCCCGCTGGGGGTTGGCGTCTGGCTCGCGGCAAGCCTCGGCATGGACGCCGTCGCGCAGACGACAGGTCCGGCTCCCGGGTGTTGCGGAGCCGCTCCAGTCCACGATTTCTCTCAGAAGTCGATGGTCGGGACCGCAGTCAATTCCACGAGCTCGTTCGTCTACTTCACCGGCTATAAAGGCAATGTCTCGGAGATCTACTACCCAACCGTCGATACGCTGGCGACGGCCAACATGGAATTCCTGGTCGGCAATACGGCGAGGACATTCCTCGACGAGGAAAAGAACCAAAGCTGGACCGTCACGCAGCCTGACCGCAGATCCATGCGCTGGCTGGCGGTCACCAGCAACGCCGGCCACGACTGGCGGATCGCCAAAACGATTTTCGCCGACCCGTCAAACAACACCCTCATCCAAGAGACCACCTTCGAGGCTCTGAACGGCAAGAGAGTTGGAGATTTCAACCTTTACCTTCTCTACAAGCCCTACCTGAAGAATGTCGCGGCGAACAATAGCGCGATGACGGTGGCCTCAGGCGGCAATGCCTACCTTGTCGCAAGCAGCGGCGACGGCTCCGCATTTTCCGCGATGGGCGCGTCGCTCGGCTGGAATGTGCAGAATGGCGTCGTCATGGCGTCGAACGGCTATTACGGAGTGAACGACGGCTGGCAGGACCTCTTTGCGAACAACCCCAACCCGTTCTCGATGAGATGGGCCTACAGTTCGACCGGTAATGGCAATGTCGCGCAAATGGGCTGGCTGAGCACGGGCGGAAATTCCGCGACCGCAACCGTAATCACCTTCGTCGTGGTGGTTGGTTTCGGACCGACGCAAGCGGACGCCATCGCCTCCGCCAGCAACACGCTCGGCGAGGATATTTCCGTCCAGCGGGGCGCCTATGATAAGGCCTGGCGCGATTATGATTCCAGGCTCAGCGATCAGAACGGGACGGCCGACGATCAATATTACTTGTCCGCGATGACGCTCAAAACCATGCAGGACAAGACCAACGGGGCGATGATCGCGGGGATCGGAACGCCATGGGGTTCCGCCTCAGGGGATGACAACTTGGGCTATCACCTCGTGTGGTCCCGCGACATGTATAAATTCGCCAACGCCTTGGTCACCGCCGGAGACAGCGCGTCCGCCGCGAGCGCCGTGAACTGGCTCTTCAATCACGACATCGATCCCAACACCGGACGTTTCCCGCAGAACGCCTTCGTGAACGGAACGCCGTTCAGGAACGTTGTGCAAATGGACGAGCAGGCGATGCCGATCGTTCTGGCCTACCGGCTGGGTCCGGCGGTCTATAATCCGCTCTGGCCGCAGATTCAGAGGATCGCGAATTTCATCGCCACCGCCGGCCCCTGGACCGCCCAGGAGCGCTGGGAGGAAACGAGCGGCTACTCGCCCTCGACGATCGCGGCGGAAATCGCCGGTCTGGTCGACGCCGCGCAGATCGCTCTTGCGAATAACGATCCCGCCGATGCGGCGAACTGGCTGAACGCGGCCGACTATTGGCAGCAGAATATCGCCGCCTGGACGTACACCACAGAGAGCTGTCCGAACCGCAATTCGAACTGCAACAGCACGCAGACCTATATGCGCGTCAACACATCCGGCGCGCGGGGCGGCTCGCCGCCTCAGAGCTGGAACCCCACCGCCAATCCCAATCCGGATATGACCATCGCCATCAACAATGGCGGCGGCGTTCATCGGGCGGTCGACATCATCGACGGCGGATTCCTCGAGCTGGTCCGAATGGGGGTGAAGAGGCCGAATGATCCCACCATCACCAGCAGTCTCGCCGCCTACGACAGCGTCATCGAAGAGACGATCGGCGCCAACGCCTACCCGGCATGGTTCCGGTACAATTTTGACGGCTACGGCGAAACCAACGCCGGCGGTCCGTACAAGGACGGCGATTCCGGCCGCGGGAGGCTCTGGCCGATCTTCGACGCCGAGCGCGGCAATTACGCGATCGCGGCGGCGGGAAACGGCGCCGCAGGCGCGCCTTACCTCGCGGCGCTGAAGGCCTTCTCCACGCCCCAGGGCTTCATCTCCGAGCAGATCTGGAATCCGAGCGCCACGCTGCCGGCGGACGCCGCCACGCCAGCCGGTTGGGCCGTAACCGTTCCGCCGGGGGAGACGCCCGGTGAGGCCACAGGCTCGATGGCGCCGCTCAACTGGGCGCAAGGGGAATACATTAATCTCATGGCGGATATCGCTGCGGGCAGGGTGCTCGACATCCCGCAGGCCGTGTGCTCCCGCTATTACGCCTGCCCCCTCGCTCCGGCGCCCGGTCAGGTCGAGGTCGACATCAATGTCAGCGCGACTACGCAGTGGGGCCAGTACATGTATGTGACGGGCGACAATGCGGCGCTCGGCGATTGGAACCCGAACCTCGGTCTTCCGGTCGATTCGGCGAGCTACCCGGTGTGGAAAAACGCGGTCAATCTCGCCGCCGGCAGCACAATCCAATACAAATACTACCGAAAAAACGCAGACGGCTCCGTCACCTGGGAATGCTACCCCGACAGCAACAATTGCGGCGGCAATCGGTCGCTAGCCGTGCCGTCCTCGGGACCGCTTCCCGTCAATGATACGGTCAGCTGGAACTGAGTCTCGGCGTCATCACCCAGGCTTAAAAGGATAGAACTTTGACCGACGCTCTGACCCATGGCGTGCACCACGTCGGCCTTGCCGTTCGCGACCTCGACGAGGCTACGGGCTTCTTCTGCGGGACTCTGGGCTTCAAGGAAGTCGGCCGGAACGACGCCTACCCGGCCGTGTTCGTCTCCGATGGAGGCGTGACGCTCACGCTTTGGCGCGTCGTCGATCCTAAAAACGCGCTGGCTTTCAACCGCAAGACCAATATCGGCCTGCACCACCTCGCGCTCGCGGTCGCGGACCACGCGGGGCTCGCTAATGTCTACGAGCGCGTTCGCAGCCATCCCGGCGTCGTGGTCGAGTTCACGCCGCAGCCGATCCGCCCGGGCTCGGCCACGCATCATTTCATTTGCGCCATACCCGGCGGCGTCAGGATCGAGTTCGCTACTCGCGCGAGCTGACTGAGCGCTACGGGCGCGGTGCGGTCCTCTCCTTTCCGCGCCGGCTTATGCCCTTTCATGAACCTCAACGACGTCAAGCCTGGCGGCGGCCCGACGCGCGCTCGCTTCGCGCCGCGCGATCAGCTCGGCCACGTCTCGACGCGCCGCTTCCAAAATCTCGGGGCGCGCCGTTTGGGGCGTCCCGCTCTGAAAGGGTGGTTCTGGCGCATAGGCGATGTCGAGCTGGATGCGGTGCGCGGCTGCGACGCCGCGCACCTCGGCGGCGAGCTGAAGGGCGCCGTCAATTCCCGCCGTGACGCCGGCCGCGAAGATCCATTTCCCCTCGACCACAACCCGCTCGTCCACCGGGATGGCTCCAAACCAGGGCAGGAGGTGGAACGACGCCCAGTGCGTGGTCGCCCTTTTTCCCCGGATCAACCCCGCTCCTCCCAAGAGCAGCGCGCCGGTGCAGACAGAAAGGACCTTCTTGGCGCCATCCGCTTGCCCACGCAGCCAGCCGAGGACTTCCTCATCCTCCATCAGAGCCTCTTGGCCCGGTCCGCCGGGAACATGCAGAATGTCCAGCTGAGGCGCTTCCGCAAGCGTCGCGTCCGGCATGATTCGCAGCCCCATCAAGTCGCGCGCCGGGTCGCGCGACTTTGCATAGATGCGGTGGGTTGCGTTGGGGAGGCGGGAAAGCACCTCGAACGGGCCGGTGAGGTCGATCTGGTCGAGGTTCTCGAACAGCAGCGATCCGATGCTCAGGTGAGCGGTTTCAGGGATCACGTCTTCCTCTTCTTATCAGATTGTCAGAAAGCGACCAGCACGGCGGTGTCGGACCGCCAGGCGTGCGCCTGGAACATCGGCTCGAGCGGCGGCTCGGCGATGTTCAGGGTGTAGTTGGTGATCGTGGAGGCGGCGCTGACCGCTAGCACCTCCAGCGCCTGGTCCGGCCTGAAGCCGGCAGAGAGGAGCACCGTAACCGCCGCGTCGCCCACGTGGCCCCGCTTTTCGATCAGGTTGCGGGCGTAGGCCGAAAGGGCCGCGTAACGCGGCTCCCGCGGCGCGCGGCGTTCGCGGATCGCCTGGACATCGGCTGGAGTAAGGCCCGCCTTGAGCGCGAGATAGCTGTGGAAGGCGACCGCCCAGGCGCAGCTGTTGGTGACCGCATTGGTCAGGAGCAGCGTCTGGATCTCGGCCTCGGTGAAGGTCCCACCGTGCACGCCCTCGAATAGGGGGACGAAGATATTGGCCAGAACCGGCGAATTGGCGATGATTCCGGCGACATTCGGGACCATGCCGAAGGCCTGCTGCAGTTTCGCCAACGGCGCCTTGGACCCTTCGGGCGCCTGGTCGATCGTCTGAACCTCGAAGATGGACATCGCCGCTCCTTGGCTTCGCGAATTGACCTCGACATCGCCAATTTAGTCGGGCACGATTTGGCGATGTCGCCAAAGACCCCACAAATCCCGCCAATCGTCTCGCGGCGTATCGAGGTGCTGGCCTTCCCGGACGTTCAGATGCTGGACGTGGCGGGGCCGATCCAGGTGTTCACAGCGGCCAACGAACGGGCGATTTCGCCTCATGCGCGCTTGCCTTACGAGACACGGGTGATCGCTCCGGAAGGCGCCGAGATACGCGCGACGTCGGGACTGACATTCGCGACCGAGCCCCTGCCGGACCCGGCCGAGCCGCTCGACACGCTGATCGTCGCTGGCGGACAGGGCGTAATGCAGGCCGCCGAGGATGCGAGCTTGGTCGAATGGCTTAAACGCCGCGCCAGCGCCGCACGACGGACGGCTTCGGTCTGCACCGGCGCCTTCCTGCTTGCGGCGACGGGCCTCCTGGATCGGCGCCGCGCCGTCACGCACTGGGAATATTGCGATGAGCTCAGTCGGCGCCATCCCGCGGTGACAGTGGAGCCCGACCCGATCTTCGTTCACGATGGCCCCGTGTGGAGCTCGGCCGGCGTGACGGCCGGCATCGACCTGTCGCTGGCGCTGGTGGAAGAAGACCTCGGGCGCCCAGTCGCGCTCAGCGTCGCGCGACATTTGGTGATGTTCCTTAAGCGGCCCGGCGGACAGGCGCAGTTCAGCGCCGCGCTTTCGCTGCAATCGGGGGACGACTATTTCGGCGAGCTGCACGGCTGGCTCGCCAAACATCTCGCCGAGAATCTGCCGCTTTCCCGCCTGGCGGCGCAGGCGGGCATGAGCGAGCGGACCTTCCTGCGCCGCTATCGCGAGGCCACGGGCCTGACGCCCGCGCGCGCGATCGAGCGTCTGCGCGTCGAGGCGGCCCGTCAGTTGCTCGCCGACACCCGCCTGCCCGCCAAGCGGATCGCGGCGCGCTGCGGATTCGGCTCGGAAGAGACGATGCGGCGAGGTTTCGTGCGGCTCCAGGGCGTGAGCCCACAGGACTATCGACAGCGTTTCGGCGGTTGAACGCGCGCCGCTGAGCCATTGCTTTCATCACAGCTTGCGGCGACGGAAGGCGGAGCCGCCGCGCAGGACATGGACGATTGCCTTCAGGATCTCGCGCCCCGGCTATAGGTGCAGGCGAACTCATTCCGCTGCCGAATAATTATTATGCCGCGAGCGACCCTACAGAGACGCCGGCACAAATCTAGTTATTAGCCCAGCTAGCTGGGCGTCGGTAAGATGGCTTTCGATCGATTTAACGTCCAAGTTTGAAGCGGGGCGCGGCCCCACGGCCAATCAAGTAAGAACGGGCAGAGATTTGAAGAATAAGGTTCTGGTTGCGGGCGCGAGCGGCCTCATCGGCGCTGCTGCTATTGAGTCATTCTTGTCTGCGGACTGGGATGTCGTCGGCGTTTCGAGGCGCAAACCGGAACTGCCGAGTGGGCGAGATTTTCGGTTCATTCCGTTGGACTTGCGAGATGAGAAAGCCGCCCGCCAGGCGCTTTCCCCGCTCGCCGACGTTACGCACGTTGCGTATGCGGCGATTTACGAGAATGCGGATGATCTCGTCAGCGGTTGGTCGAACGCAGCGCAGATCGAGGCCAACGATGCGATGCTGCGCAACGTGATCGAACCCCTTGTTTCGGGCAAGTCCGCCCTCAAACACGTGTCTATCGTGCAGGGAACGAAGGCCTATGGCGTCCACCTTCACCCCATCGCTATCCCCGCCCGTGAAAGCGACCCGCGCGACAATCACCCAAACTTTTTCCTCGATCAGCAGGACTATGTTCGCGACACGGGCGCCAAGCACGGGTTTACTTACACAGCGCTGCGTCCCCAGCTTGTTACCGGGAAGACACCCGGCGCCCTGAACGTCCTCCCGGCGATCGGCGTGTATGCTGCTATCCGCCGCGAGAAGGGCGAGGCGTTCAGCTTTCCCGGCGGCCCATCGTTCGTCTGGGAAGCGGCCGACGCTGATCTCGTTGGCCAGGCCATGGCATGGGCGGCGCACGCGCCCCAGGCGGCGAACGAGATTTTCAACGTGACCAATGGCGACGTCTTCGAGTGGCGGAGCGTGTGGGCGGCGTTGGCGGAGACGCTGGGGGTGAATGTGGGGGCCGATAAGCCCACTAGCCTTGCAGGGTATATTCGTGACACCGCGGAAGTCTGGAAGAAGATCGTCGCCAAGTACGGCCTGGCGAGCGGTGACCTGCGCTCGTTTGTCGGACAGGGTGATCAACACGCCGACTTTGCGTTTGCGTACGGCGCCCCCGCGGGCCCCGTGGCTTTTGTAAGCACTGTCAAGCTTCGCAAGGCCGGCTTCAACGCCGCGCTCGACACTCGGGACGCCTTCTGCGGCGCCCTTCAGTTGTTCATTGATCGAAAGCTCCTTCCGCCGGCGCGAAACTAAGGCCAGCGGCAGCGAGAAGCGAGCGCCAACGAGCCGGCGCCTCAGGTCTAACGCGGGCGATGCGGTTCGGCAGCGAGAATCGCCGAACCGGGGAGCCTCAATACCCGCCGCCGCATCGACCGAGAAGCAAAGCCCTTGGCGAGGCCCTCATTGCCGGCGTTGACGGGGCGCGCCGACTTAGGCCCTAAGTTCCGCCGACCTTCAGACGATTCAGGGTGGCGGAATAACGTGACGCAGCCAGGCAAAGAGACCTCCGCCTCGCCCGCCGACGCTCCGCGCCCTTGGGCAGTCTTGCGCTCTTTCGCCGGCTGGCGCCCCAGCGACTTCGGCGCCGACGCCGTCGCCGGCCTGACGCTAGCCGCCATCGCAATCCCTGAGCAGATGGCGACCGCCCGCCTCGCCGGGCTTCCGCCGCGGATCGGCTTTTTCGCTCTCATGGCGGGGGCGATTGGCTTTGCTTTCTTCGGGGCCAGCCGGCGGCTTTCGGTCGGCGCGGACTCGACGATCGCGCCCATTTTCGCCGGCGCGCTGGCCGTGCTTGCGGCCGCGCCGGCCCATTACGCCACGGCTGCGGCCGCGCTCGCGCTCCTGGTTGGCCTGATCCTCGTTTGCGGCGGCGCGCTCAGGTTTGGATTCATCGCCGACCTTTTGTCTATTCCGGTGATGACCGGTTTTCTTCTCGGCATCGCCGGCCACATTCTTGTCTCGCAGGCGCCGTCAGTGCTCGGCGTCGAACCGAGCCAGGGCCCGTTTGCGCAACAAGCTCTGTCTCTCATCGAGCGGGCCCACGCGGCCAGTCCCTGGACATTGGCCATCGGCTTGGGTGTGCTGGCGATCATGCTGGCGGGCGAACGCTTGAGCCCCCGTTTTCCCGGGGCGCTGATCGGCCTTTGCCTCGCCGAATTGGCGACGGTCGCGCTTGGCCTCGAGGCGCGAGGGGTCGCGACGCTTGGATCCCTCGACGGCGCCGCGCCCAGTTTCTCGGCGCCAATGATTTCCTGGGACGAATTTTGGGTTGTCGCGCCGCTCGCCGTGCTCATCGCGCTGGTGGCGATGGTGCAAACGGCGGCGACGACGCGCTCCTTCCCAGACGGCGGCGAAGGGCCCGACGTCAACCGGGACTTCATCGGCGTCGGCGCCGCCAATGCGCTCGCAGGGCTGATCGGCGCATTCCCGGTCAATGCGAGCCCGCCGCGCACCGCGATCGTGGCGGAGACCGGGGGCGCATCGCAGCTCGCCGGGCTCATCTCGGCGGCGATCGCGCTTGCCGTTCTTCTGGTCGGCGGCCAGGCGCTCGGCCATGCGCCGCGCGCGGCGCTTGCGGGCGTCCTTCTTTTCGTCGCGACGCGTCTGGCGCGAGTCGGCGTGATGCGCGACGTCTTCTTACGAAGCCGGGCTGAGTTTCTGCTGATCCTGGTCACCGCGCTCGCGATCCTCGCTCTCCCGATCGAGCAGGGCGTGAGCGTCGGCGTCCTGTTGTCGGTGCTGCATGGCGTGTGGACGACGACGCGCGTAAAGCCGGTCGAGTTCGAGCGCATTCCCGGCACGTCGATCTGGTGGCCGCGCGACCGGGAAGCGAAAGGCGAGCTCCAGCCGGGCGTGCGGGTGATCGCCTTGCAGGCGCCGCTGTCGTTTCTCAACGCCTACAATTTCCTCCGCGCCATCGAGCGCTTCGTCAGCGAGGACAAACCCACGAGGCTGATCGTGATCGAGGCGAATGCGCTGGTGGAGATCGACTACACCGGCGCGACGGTGCTCGACGAACTCGTTCGCCGGCTGCGCGGCAAGGGCGTCGACGTCGCCGTCGCGCGGCTCGAATCGGTGCGCGCGCAGCAAAGCTTCGCCCGGCTCGGATTGTTCGCGCTGATCGGCCGCGACCACGTGTTCCGCAGCGTGCAAGAGGCGATCGACGCGCTGGCGAGGTCTGGCCCCGAGTGATGCGCTCGCGCGAGCCGCGATTTTGCCGTCGGCAAAACAGCGCTATGATGGGTCGAAGCCGTGTACGGGCGTAGCGCGCTGGGGCGCGGACGCCGGCGCGGCTTGAGGATCTTCAAGTCGCGAGCGTAGCGTCCCATGGCGGACATTCCCATCGGCGTCGTCACCATATCCGATCGCGCCTCGCGCGGCGTCTATGAGGATAAGGGCGGCCCGGGCGTCGAGGCGGCGCTGAAGCAGCTTCTGGCCACGGCATGGCGGCCTGAACGCCGCGTCGTGCCTGACGAGCGGCCGGCGATTGAAGCGGCTTTGATCGCGCTGGCCGACGACTCTCGCTGCTCGCTCATTCTAACGACCGGAGGGACGGGACCCGCGCCGCGCGACGTGACGCCGGAGGCGACGGAGGCGGTCTGCGACCGGATGCTGCCCGGTTTCGGCGAACTGATGCGGCTCAAGAGCCTGGCCGAAGTCCCGACGGCCATTCTCTCGCGCCAGGCGGCCGGCACGCGCGGCTCGAGCCTCATCATCAACCTGCCAGGCAAGCCTGCGGCGATTCGCACCTGCCTCGACGCGGTGTTCGCCGCCGTGCCCTATTGCATCGACCTCATCGGCGGCGCCCGCCTCGAGACGAATCCTGAGTTCTGCACGGCCTTCCGGCCCAAGGGGTGAAATGAAATGGGTATTTCCACCCTCTTGTCAGGAGCCCTTCATTCGCGACGATCACGGAGCTTAGCGAGCTTCGGCGAGCTTCCCAGTGTCCGGCGCTGGGGCGCCAAATTGGGGGAATGGTCTCTTCTCGGTCGGCTTACTAAGTCAAAGGCTCCGCAGCGCGGTGGGAGCCCTATGTCGGTTGTTCAGATCGTGGAGCCGGAAACCGATGTCCGCGCCGCGATGCGCGAAGTCGGAGCGAACGCGCGCGCCGCCGCGCGCGAGATCGCCAACGCGCCGGCGGAGAAGAAGAACCGCGCGCTTCTCGCTGCGGCGCGAATCTTGCGTGAACGGGTGGGCGAGATTCTCGCTGCCAATGAGCTCGATTGCGCGGCGGCCCGGGCCAAGGGCGTGAGCCCGGCGTTGATCGACCGGCTGACGCTCAATCCGGCCCGGATCGAGGCGATGGCGCGGGGAGTCGAGGAGGTCGCCGCCTTGCCCTATCCCGTCGGGCGCGTGCTCGCGACCTACACCCGCCCGAACGGCCTCATCATCCAGCGCGTGGCGACGCCGCTCGGGGTCGTCGGCGTGATCTACGAGAGCCGCCCCAATGTCACTGCCGACGCCGGCGCATTGTGCCTCAAGAGCGGCAATGCGGTGGTGCTGCGCGGCGGCTCGGACAGTCTTCGTTCGTCGGCGGCGATCCACGCTTGCCTGGCCGCGGGCCTAAAAGAGGCCGGTCTGCCGGAGGCCGCGATTTCGCGCGCGCCTTTCGCCGCGCGCGACGCGGTCGGCGAAATGCTGGAGGGCCTCGGCGGCGCGCTCGACGTCATCGTGCCGCGGGGGGGAAAAAGCTTGGTCGAGCGGGTTCAGCGCGAGGCGCGCGTCCCGGTGTTCGCTCATCTCGAAGGCGTTGTGCACGTCTACGTCGATCGGGCGGCGGATTTCGACAAGGCGATGAAAATCGTCGTTAACGCCAAGATGCGGCGCACCGAAGTCTGCGGCGCGGCCGAGACGCTGCTGGTGCATCGCGCCGTCGCCCCATTCCTGCTCGGGCCGCTGATCGGCGCGCTGATCCAGGCTGGCTGCGCGGTGCGCGGCGACGCGGCCGCCCGCGAGGCCGACCCGCGGGTGACGCCGGCGACCGAAAAGGACTGGGGCGCCGAATATCTCGACGCGATCATCGCCGTCGGCGTCGTCGACAGTCTCGATGCGGCGATCCACCACATCGAGACCTATGGCTCGCACCATACCGACTGCATCATCACCGAGGACAAGGCGGCGGCGGAGCGCTTCTTGAAGGAGGTCGATTCGGCCATCGTCCTGCACAACGCCTCGACCCAGTTCGCCGACGGGGGCGAGTTCGGCTTCGGCGCCGAGATCGGCATCGCCACCGGGCGCATGCACGCGCGCGGCCCGGTCGGGGTCGAGCAGCTCTGCACGTTCAAATATCGCGTGCGCGGCGACGGGCAGATACGGGCCTGAATGCGGAGACGCTTCAAGAGCGCATGAAACTGGACGCTTCTAAGAACCTCGCGCCTTCCAGCATTTTCTGATTCACTCCCAGGTGGAGTGGGAGGCGAATCGATGCGCGGCCAGGGGGGACTTTTCGACGTCGACGAGCGGCTGAAGCGGCTGAGCGATCTCGGCGATCAGTTGCAGGCTTTCGCAGCGGCGGTCGATTTCGAGATTTTCCGGTCCGAGCTGACGCGGGCGCTGGCCTACTCGGACGGCTCGCAGGGCGGCCGACCGCCGTTCGACCCTGTGATGATGTTCAAGATCCTGGTGATCCAGGCGGCCAACACCCTCTCGGACGAGCGTACCGAGTTTCTGATCAACGACCGCCTGTCGTTCATGCGGTTTCTCGGGTTGAGCCTATCCGATCGGGTTCCCGACGCTCGCACGATCTGGCTGTTCCGGGAAAAGCTGACCAGGGCCGAGGCGATTAAGCCACTGTTCGACCGGTTCGACGCGGCGCTGCGCGAGGCTGGCTACGTCGCTATGGGCGGCCAGATCGTCGACGCCTCGCTGATCGCCGCGCCCAAGCAGCGCAACACCGAGGAGGAGAAGAAGGCGGTCAAGGAGGGGCGCATTCCGCAGGCCTGGAAAGCCCAGCCAGCCAAGCTCCGGCAGAAGGACCGTGACGCGCGCTGGACGGTCAAGTTCAGCAAGGCCAAGGCCAGGCCGGATGGGACGGTTCCTCCGGTCGACATCGCTATTCCGACATTCGGCTACCAAAACCATGTCTCGATCGACCGCGAACATGGGCTGATCCGGCGGTGGGAGGCGACCGACGCTGCGGCCTACGAGGGCGCGCGGCTGCGTGAGGGGCTGCTCGACAAGACCAACACCGCGAGCCCCGTCTGGGCCGACACGGCCTACCGCTCGAAGGCCAATGAGGCGTTCCTCGAAAAGAATGGGTTCGTCAGCCGCGTCCATCGCAAGAAGCCGGCGGGCCGGCCCATGCCGGAGACGACGCGGCGCGCCAACGCGCTCAAGTCCAAAGTCCGCTCCGGCGTCGAACACGTCTTCGCCGTGCAGAAGGACAAGATGGACCTCTTCGTCCGCACCATCGGCATCGCCCGGGCGAAAACCAAGATCGGCATGGCCAACCTCGTCTACAACTTCCGCAGGCTCGTCTTCCTCGATCGTCTCGCTGCCGCCTGACCCCCGCGCCAAAGGGCCGCCCGGTCGCCGCAGCATGCGGCGCCCTATGCCGCATCCAAAACCGAGATCCCGCACCTCAAAATCGCGTCACTCGACCCGTCTCCGTCCGGAAAAACGCGTTTATAGAACCGTCCAACTTTAAACGACACAAAAAGAGCGTTCGGGAAGTGCATTATTGAATCCGAGCGGGCAACTCCTAATCAGTAAAAAAATGGTTGATGTGACAATGCCCGATCCGGCTATTCCGCTGCGTCCTCGACCGTCTCGGCCGATGCAGCGGAGTCCAGGCGCTGCACGTTGTCCAGGATCTTGAGCAGGTAGTGCAGCATGTGCGCGGTGTCGTTGATCGAGAAGTCGGTCAGGATCCGATCATAATAAGCGTGGATCTTGGGGAGAGCGAGGTCGTTCCAGACGTGGCGGCCGACGTCCGTCATGGTGACGAGCCGGGAGCGGCGGTCACGGGCGTCGGGCGCGATCGCGACATGGCCATCGCGCTCCATGCGGCTCAAGAGGCCGGCGAGGTTCTGGCGGCTGACCATCAGATAGCGGGCGAGATCGCCGACGCTGATCCCGCCTTCGGCTTTCTTGCGCGACAGGGCGCCGAGGATGGCCCATTGCTGAGTGGTTAGGCCTTCGGCCACTACCGCACGGCTTCCGGTCTTATGCAACATGTTGGCGCATTGATAAAGACGGAAGAACAACCTATTGCCCAATTCGAGCTTTGCGGCGACCGCGCTGGCGGGCCTATCGTGAGTTCTTATGCTCATTTTACCTGTTGCGCAGTGTGCCACTGGTTGATATATATGTCAATATAGTTACATAACTGGCGCCCGATTTCGCCGAAACCAGCCGCGGACGCAATCCCGCTCAAGGGAGGAAAAATGCCGCGTTTTGCCGGAAAGGTCGTCGTGGTCACCGGCGGCGGCGGCGGCATCGGCGGGGCGACCTGCCGTAGGTTCGCTCGCGAAGGCGCCAAGGTCGCCGTGTTCGACCTCAATCTCGCTGCGGCGAGCAAGGTCGCGGCTGAGATCGAGCAGGCCGGCGGAGTCGCCGCGGCGTTCGCCTGCGACATCGCCAAGCGGGCCGAAGTCGATGCGGCGGTTGGCGCCGCCGAGACGCAACTCGGCCCGATCGACGTCTTGGTCAACAACGCCGGTTGGGACGTTTTCCGCCCCTTCGTCAGGACAGAGCCGGCGCAGTGGGAAAAGCTCATCGCCGTCAATCTCACCGGCGCGCTCCACATGCATCACGCCGTGCTTCCGGGGATGGCGGCGCGCAAGTCCGGACGGATCATCAACATCGCTTCGGACGCGGCGCGCGTCGGCTCGTCGGGGGAGGCTGTCTACGCGGCCTGCAAGGGCGGCCTCGTCGCCTTCTCCAAGACGATTGCGCGCGAGCATGCGCGACATGGCGTAACCGTCAACGTGGTCTGTCCCGGCCCGACCGACACTGCGCTGTTCGCCGAATACAAGGAAGGCGCCGGCAATCCGGAGAAGCTCGTCGAGGCTTTCACCCGCTCGATCCCGCTAGGCCGGATCGGCCGTTGCGCACCTCGTAGATCAAGTCCTGGAACTGCATAGCTTGTGTCCTCCTCGCTTGCCGGTTCGATCAGCCGGCCATGGTCAGGCCGCCGGAGACGGTCGCCTGGATCATCATCAACCGCCCGGACAAGATGAACGCCTTCCGCGGCACGACCTGCGACGAACTGATCAAGGCGCTCCACAAGGCGCGGGTTACGACAAGGACATCGGCGCGATCGTGCTGGCGGGGGCCGGCGACCGGGCCTTCTGCACCGGCGGCGATCAGTCGGCGCACGACGGCGCTTACGACGGGCGAGGGACGATCGGCCTGCCGATGGAAGAGTTGCACGCCGCCATCCGCGACGCGCCGAAGCCGGTGATCGCACGCGTCCAGGGCTACGCCATCGGCGGGAGCAACGTGCTCGCCACCATCTGCGACCTCACCATCTGCTCGGAAAAGGCGATCTTCGGCCAGGTCGGACCGAAGATGGGCTCGGTCGATCCCGGTTACGGCACCGCGTCCCTCGCCGGCGTCGTCGGCGAGAAAAAGGCGCGCGAGATCTGGTACCTCTGCCGCCGCTATTCCGGTGAGGAGGCGGTCGCGATGGGCCTCGCCAATGTCTGCGTGCCGCATGAGCAACTGGACGCCGAGGTGCAGAAATGGGGCGAGGAGCTGTGCGAACGCAGCCCGACCGCTCTCGCCATCGCCAAGCGCAGCTTCAACATGGACACCGCCCATCAGGCCGGCATCGCCGGCATGGGGATGTACGCGCTGAAGCTCTATTACGACACCGAGGAATCGAAGGAAGGCGTCAATGCGCTCAAGGAGAAGCGCAAGCCCCAGTTCCGCAAATACGTGAAGTGACCCTCGCGGGGAAGGAGCCTTCAAGGGAGGACGTTGTGTGAATCCTTATCTCGACGAGGATCTCGTCGCGCTTGGCCATGAGGCGCGGCGATTTGCGGCCGACCCCGTCGCCCCTGGCTTTCAGGAGCGCGACCGGACGCGCGTCCTCGATCGCGGAATCATGAAAGAGATGGGCGCCATGGGCTTGATCGCGCCCGAGTTACCGGAGGAGTTCGGCGGCCTCGGACTGGGCTCACTCGCGGCCGGCGTGATCCACGAGGAAATCGCGCGCGCCAATCTCAGCATGTCTTATGTCAACCTGCTCGGCTCGCTGAACGGCCAGATCGTATCCCGCCACGGCGCGCCTGAGGTCGTGAAGCCGTGGCTTAAGCGCCTGACGGCGGGCGAAGCTCTGTTCGCCATCGCGCTCACCGAGCCGCGAGGCGAGTCCGACGCCGCCAACCTGCGTCTGCGCATCGAGCGTGACGGCGGCCATTACGTCCTCAACGGCGAGAAGACCTCGATCTCGGCCGCCGACCAGGCCGACGCGGCCGTGGTGTTCGGGCGCACCGGCTCGGCCGAATCCGGCGCGCATGGGGTCACCGCCCTTATCGTCCCGATGGATCTGCCTGGAATCACCCGTACCCGATTCGACTGCCACGGCCAGCGCGCCATTGGCCGCGGCTCGCTGTTCTTCGAAAGTGTCCGCGTGCCGGTCTCGCACCGCCTTGGGCCCGAGAACAAGGGCTTCGTCCAGGTGATGCAGGGCTTCGACTTCTCGCGCGCGCTGATCGGCCTGCAGGTGCTCGCGGTCGCGCGCGCCGCGCTCGAGGAGACCTGGGGCTATGTCGCTGAGCGCCAGGCGTTCGGCAAGCCGCTCTCGGCCTTCCAGGGCGTGTCGCATCCGCTCGCCGATTGCGACACGCAGGTTGAGGCCGCGCGGCTCCTCTGCCTCCAGGCGTTCTGGCTCAAGGACAAGGGAGCGCCCCACAGCGCGGAAGCGGCCATGTGCAAATGGTGGGCCCCGAAGCTCGCCTACGACACGGTCCACCAATGCCTGCTCATGCACGGCCACGGCGGCTACGATCGCGGGCTCATGGAGCAAAGGCTTCGTGATGTGCTTGGCTTTGAGATCGGCGACGGCACGGCCCAGATCATGAAAACCATCATCGCGCGCGCTCGAGTCGGCCGCGTGGCGGCGACGGCGTAAAAGAAGACCAACGAGGAAACAGGAAGCCGGAGAGGAAACATGGAGTTCGACGCCGTCCTGCTGCCGCCGCGCCGCGCAGAGAGCAAGGCGCGCGGCTATTGGCGCTGGTTCGACGCTGGCGACCTCGCCTATATGAACGCGGACGGCTACATCCGCATCAGCGGGCGCAACAAGGATGTGATCATTCGGGGCGGCGAGAACATTCCGGTGGTCGAAATCGAATCGCTGCTCTACAAGCATCCGGCCGCCGCGCAGGTCGCCGTCGTCGCCTATCCCGATGAGCGTCTGGGCGAGCGCGCATGCGCCGTGATCGTCGCCAAGACGGGCAAGACGATCGACATCGCCGCGATGAGCGACTTCCTGAAAGAGCAGAGGGTCTCGCTTCAGTACATTCCCGAGAAGCTGATCGTGCGCGACGCGCTGCCGGCAACGCCATCAGGCAAGATCCAGAAGTTCAGGCTGCGCGAGATGTTGCGCGACGGGATGCTCTGACGGGACCGCCAGAATTCCCGATACGCCGCAAGACAACTGCAATGGGGGGAGTCCGAGTTCTCCTGGTCCAAAGCAGCCTTGAGCCGCATGACGCTGCCGGCCTTGAGATAGCGCCGAAAGAGATCGCGCACGAAGGCGGAATGCTCCTCGACGGCATGGAGCGCCCGGTTGTCGACCCGATAGCCGAGCAGAACCACGCGCCGGTCCTTGTCCGGCGCGCGCGCTGAGCCTGCCGGCGGGGTCAGCGACCTGTCCCTACAAGGGCTCCGCCCGTTCTCGCTCTGGGATAGGCGTGCCTTCCGGCAGCGTCTCCTTGGCGCGGCTTGCGAGATAGGCCTTCTGGCGCTTGACGCCCATTTTTTCGAACCAAGGATAGACGGCCGGGATGAGCGCCGGAAAGAGCAGCGCGAAGCTCGACAGGATGCGCTCGCTGTAGGGGATGTAATATTCGACCTTGCCTTCCTTCGCGGCGCGCAGGATCACCTTCGCCACCTTCTCGGGCGGTAGCGGATCGCCGAGGAAATTAAGGGCAGTCGCGCCTTCGCGCGTCTCTTTCAAAAGCATTGGCGTGTCGATGGCGCCCGGCAACACGCCGGAAACCGTGATCCCGCGCGGCTTCATCTCCATATGCAGCGCGATGTTGAAGCCGCGCAACGCGAATTTGGTCGCCGAATAGACCGAGCTGCCGGCAAGGGGGGTGATCGAGGCCAGCGAGATCGTGTTCACGATCGCGCCCGGCGAGCGCATCCAGGGGGCGACTGTGTGGATGACGTGCAAAGGCGCGACGAGATTGATCCCGATGTCGCGCGGGATTGATGCCGGATCGATGTCGACGAAGGGCCCTGTCGTGGTCACGCCAGCGTTGTTGATAAGCAGGTCGAGCGTCCCGAAGGCCGCGCGCGCCTTCTCCAGCGCCGCCGTCAGCGCTGGAAGATCGGCAAGATTGCACGGCAGCGCGATGACGTTGTCGCCATGCTCCGCGGCCATTTTGCCGAGGCCGATCGCGTTTATGTCAATGAGCGCGACCCGATAGCCGTCGCCGATTAGCATCGGCAGGAGGGCGCGGGCGACGCCTCCTGCGGCGCCCGTAACGATTGCCGTCTTTGTCGCCGCTTCGGCCATGAAAGCTTCCTTCAAGTCGAACACACAAAGTGAACTGGACGTAGTGATCCGCGCGCTTGGACCTCAACGGAGGAAATGCGAGCGCTCTTGATAATCCTCATACCTTTGGCTCGCGGTCCATCACGCTCTCCCGGTCGCTGTCAGCGCCTCCGCGTCCCTCGTGAGGGCGGGACGGGGTGTGGCGCCGCGCCTCCGCTTCCGTCGTGGCGACGCCATTAACCTTCAGCGCCTCAAAACTCCGGTCCGTCGGCGCGGGCCAGCCGAGGTCGCGCAGGAGCGACATCAGCACGTCGCGATACGTGTCCTTGTCGACGTAAGCCGCATGGCGCGGCGACTCGATATAAGCCTTGCCGCCGCGCAAGTCGGGGAAATGGCTCTCGCGCAACCGGTCGAGCAAGTCCCGCCGAACGCCGGACTCGCGCGCGTGAATGTCGGCCAGGATCATCTGCGCCATTTCCTCGAAGCGGCGGTAGGCGCCGTCGGCGAATTCGGCGAAGCCGAGGACGTAGAGGCCCGGCAGCTTGCGGTGAATGAGGTTGAGATAGAGCTGCGGCCGCCCGTCCTTCCATTCGAAGATATTCTCCTCCAGGAATGGCAGTCGGTAGTCGTAGCCGGTAGCGAACAGCACGAGATCGACCGGCGCCTCCGAACCGTCCTTGAAGAGGATTCCCTGCGCGCGGAATTCCGCGATGTCGGGCTTGGCGACGAGATCGCCATGCGACAGATGATGCAGCACTTGCGTGTTCATGATCGGATGGCTGGCAAGCGCATCATGATCCGGCTTCGGAAGCCCGAGCCGAGTGAGGTCGCCGTTCAGCCGGTCGAGCATCACGGTCGGATCGAGCGTGATCGGCACGCCGCGCGGCGGGTCGGCCATTCCATTGATGAGGACGTCCGTCGGCACGCCAAAAATGTGCTTGGGCACGAAGCGATAGCCGCGCCGCACGCTCAGGTAAGCCTTCCGAGCCGAGCGCGCGGCGTCGCAGGCGATGTCCACGCCGGAATTGCCCGCCCCGACGATCAGCACGTCGCGGCCTTCGAATTCCGTCGGGCTGCGGTAGGTGGAGGAATGGCGCATCTCGCCCTTGAACCGGTCCGCGGTCGGATAATCCGGCAGCCGCGCATGCCAGGTGACGCCCGGCGCCGCGATCACGCCCGCATATTCGAGCACGCGCCCGTCGCTGAGCTCGACGCGCCAGAGCCCATTGACGCATGTCGCGCGCTTCACTTCCGTGCTGAACGTGATGCTGCGATAGAGGTCGAAAGTCCGCGCGAAAGCGCGGATATAGTCGAGGATCTGGCGGTTCGATGGATAGTCGGGATAGTCATCCGGAAATGGGAGGCCGTAGAAATAGGAGCACCATTTCGAGGAGATGAAATGAGCCGTCTCGTACATCGGCGTGCCGGCGTGATCGAGGTCCCAGATGCCGCCGACGTCGGGATTGCGCTCATAGACGTCGAAGGGAACGCCTTCCGCCCGCAACGCCCGCGCCATGATGAGACCCGCGGGCCCTGCCCCCACGATGCAATAACGGCGCGCGTAATCGACCCGCGGCGCGAGACGCGCCCGCAACGGCCGAAGCTCGCCGCGCGCCAGCACCGCATATTTCGCGGGCTGCGCGCCCTTCATCCAGCGCGCATAGAAGAGCGCGCCGATCACAACCGGAATGAGAACGAGAGGCAGCGAATTGACGATCGGGTTGTCCGAGCCGGTCAGCGCGCTGTAGTTGGCGATAATGCCGATGAGACAAAGCGTGAGCCCCGCCCCGCCGATCGCGGGCAGGATGCGTGTCGTGAGCCGGTTCGCCCGCTCCGAATTCCAGAAGAAGCCGACGACCGCAAAGGCGCAGACGAGCTGCATCGCGATAATGCCGACGGTGCCGAGACCGATCGCCCCCGAAGCGATGCCGAGATAGGGCGCGACCCCCGCGAACCCAAGGCCGATCACGATCAGCGTCTCGATCGACGTCATGAGGAAGCTTGCGGCGGTCGGCGACCGATAATGCGGATGGACCTGCGTCAGATGTGTGGGTAAGAGGCCGTCGGCCGCGAGGGCGAACATGTATTTGCTCGCGGCGTTGTGGAGCGCGAGATAGGCGGCCAGCAGGCTGGTGACGAAGAAGAGCCCGGCGAAGGTCGTGAGAAGGTCGCCGCCATATTGCGTCGTGAGATCGAAAAGGAAGTCGCCGCTCTTCTCCTTTGCGAAGGCCTGCACATGTTCGGCGCCGACAGCGCCGATCATGATCCAGACGGTGAGGAAGTAGAATACCGCCACCGACGCAAGTGCGGAAAAGGTCGCCACCGGAATGGAGCGCTCGGGCCTTCGCGTCTCCTCGCCATAGAGCGCCGCTGCCTCAACGCCGATGAAGGACGTGACCGCGAAAGGCAGGATCGCGCCGAAATCCCAGCGGACGTAGTTCTCTGGCCGCCAGACCTCCATCGGGAAGGAAGCCCAACCCTTTGCTGCGAGCACCGAAAGGTCGAATGCCGCGAGCACGAGGAACTCGGCCGTCATGAAGAAGGCGAGCGCACGCGCCGAGAAATCGAGCGCGAGATAGCCCATGATCCCGATGATCGCGAGGCCCGCAACCGCGCAGGCCATCCACGGAACTTTGACGCCGAGCTGGTCGAACAGGACCGAGCCGAAATAGCCGAAGGCCGCTGCGAGCCCGACCGACATGGCCGCGTAAGCGAGCACCGCGCAATAGGCGGCGACGACGCCGGCGGGCTTGCCTAGGCCCCGCCCGATATAAGTGTAGAAGGCGCCTGTCCCCTTCACCACGCGGCTGAGCTCTGCGTAGCCGATGGCGAAGCAGGCGAGAATGGCGGCGACCACGACGAAGGCCATCGGCATGCCAAGGCCCGCCGGGAACGAGAGGCCGATCGGCATGTTGCCGGCCATCGCGGTCAGAGGCGCGGCTGCGGAAACCACCAGGAACACGACCATGCCCGTCGACAGGAGTCGCTTCCTGCCCGACGGATAGACCATCAGCGCGTCGGAATCTCCGTTCGCCGCCATGCTTGTCCTCCCGGCGGCCCGCGTCAAATGCAGCCGCGTCTTCTATTCGTCCGTCCTAGCAGGGGGTCTCGCCCTGAGGAGTCGCGCGATGGCGACGTCTCGAAGGGGTCTCCCAACCATCACCCTTCGAGACCCTCCGCCTCAGGGCGAGGTCCGCGGCCGCGTCCCGCGTGCGGCTACGTGTAACTCGATCATTGATCGGATTGAATACCGAGCGATGATCGACTATGCAAGCGGAAATCGCATGGGGGGCACGCAATTGGCGGGGAAGGCAGGACTGGCGATCCGTCCGCAGGATCGGATGTCGCGCCGAAGCGACCCCCAGCAGGAGCGTAGCCGGGCGCGCCAACGGGCGCTGCTCGACGCGGCCGAGGAGATCCTGGGCGCGGTCGGCGCCGACGGCCTCAAGATGCGTGAGGTCGCGCGCCGGGCGAATCTGCCGATCGCCTCCGTCTATCACTACTTTCCGAGCGCCCCCGCCCTCATCCGCACGCTGGTGGAGCGGATGCTCGACGAATTGCGCGCGATCCTGGCGCAAGGCGTCGCGCGCGCGGAGGGAGCCAACCCGGGAGAGGCGGAGCGCGCGCTTGTCGCCATCATCGACGCCGCGGGAGACTTCATGGAGAGCCGCCCGACCTTGCCCGCTGTCTGGGGCGCGATGCGCGGCGCGCCGGAACTGCGCGCCCTCGATCTCGCAGACACGGAGGGCAACGCGCAAATCCTCGCCCACGCCATCGGCGCCCTCCTCCCGCGCGCGCCGGCGGAGGACGTAGAGGCCCTTGCGCTCGTCATCATCGAGGGCGTTTGGAGCGCGCTTCAACTCGGGTGCGAGCTTCCGCCGGAAAAGCGCCCGCGGGTGAGGACAATGCTGAAGGAATTCGTGTCGGCGGCCCTCGCCGGGCTGATGGAGAAATATCAGTAGCGCAGAACCCCTCGGGGAGTTGTCACGAGAAGTTGGCTCCGGCCAAACGAAGGTCCGAAGGACTTGGCTCGAGTTCAGGCCGCAGTCGCTGCCCGCCAGTTCTGCAACGCTTCCCATTGAGGACGCGGAGCGTGTTGCGGGATACAAGAGGGCGTTCGACGCTGACGGCCAGAGAGCCTTTGCTTGCTAGACGTGACAATGCCCCGTGAGGGCTTCCTGGGCGGGCGAGGGAGCAGTCCCTTTCAGCTCGGACGACGGGGCTGTCTCAAGCGCCCACGATGCGCGAGATCTGCCCAACCCAGTCGCACGCCTCTGGTTCGAGCGAGCGACCGCCTCAAAGTTCACGTGACAGCGCCCTCGCCGGTCATCACGCCAAGGCTTCGCTCGGACTGCGACCCGCAGGCTCAGCCCGCTGGAGCGGCGACCTCTTCATCAAGGCTTCCCCGGCACGCGAAGCGCGTAGGGTAACTTGTTCTAGCCGGCCATTGACCTTCATAAAAACCTCATCCAAATGCCAGCGCCACGGTCACAGTGACGGCTGATCGCCGCCGCAATGGGTCGCCGCGAGGCACAGATGATTGAAGTGCGATCGTCAACGCAATGGATTCGGCGTCTGCAGCGTCGGAGTTTGTCGACCGGGACGACAAGGGCGAATGCCGCGCCGAAACTCGGCGCCTTGGCGCGGCGTTTCCTTTCCGGCTGGCGCCGTGGCAAAGAGGAGGCGGTGGTCCTCGTCGCTCTTGCGTTGCTCGGCGCGCAAACGCCGGCGAACGCAGCGATGCGCGACGCGCGACCTCTCGTCAGACCCTTATCTTGGCAGTTGGCCCAGGCGGCGCCCGACTCGCAGCCGAACGCCGCCACCCCAGCGGGAGACGATGAAAAAAACAAAGCGGAGAAGGCGGGCGTGCCTGCCACTGTCGTCGACGGGGAGCAACTTGAAAGTGTTCTCGGTATCGAAGCGTTCAGCTCGACCGGCGAAAACATGGGGCGCATTGTCGACATTATCGTCGACCGCTCAGGCCAGATCAGAGCCTCTATCATCGATTTTGGCGGATTCCTGGGCATGGGTTCACGCAAGATTGCGGTCGACTGGCGCTCGCTGCATTTCGACCCCGAGAAGGCTGGGTCGGTCGTCGTGAATCTGACGAAGGATCAATTGCGGGTCGCGCCAGTTTACAAGGCGGCCGAGCCGGTCGTCATGATTGGCGGTCCCGACGCGAAGCCTTAGAGAAGCTGCACTCGATCGCTCGTTTCGACGTCATGACCACCTTCGGACCGGCGAGGACGCTTTAGAGCACTCATGTCCGATTTCTTAGGAGCCGGACCGCCGAGAAAGAAACTTCCATCCAGGGCCCAGAATGGGTCGCCGGCCCCGTCGGGCCTCGATCGTCAAAGGATCGGCTCTCCGAGTCCATCGCTCACGAGCCGCCGCGCCCTCGACTGGTTCGTCTTTTTTTTAGCGGACGTGCAGACCGGATTTGGCGCCTTCGTATCCGTCTATCTGACAACTGAAAAATGGACCCAAACCGATATAGGTCTTGTCTTGACGGCCGGCGCTGTCGTCGGCTTGGCCGGTCAGATCCCAGGTGGCGCGATTGTCGACGCGGCGCGCTCGGAGCGCTGGGTGGCGGCGGCTGCCGTCGCCGCTGTTGGAATTAGCGCGTTTGCCCTCGCGATGTCTCCGATTTTTGTCATCGTGTTCTCTTCCAGGATTTTGCAGGCAGGCGCGAGTTGTGTGCTCGGCCCTGCGATTGCGGCGATCAGCCTCGGCCTCGTTGGGAGTAAAGGAATCAGTGCGCGCCTGGGTCGAAACGCGAGTTTCGCGTCACTCGGCTCCGGCCTCGCCGCGGCGGGCATGGGCGCCTGCGCATACTACATTTCGGACCGCGCGGCCTTTATTCTCGCGGCGAGCATGACTGTGCCGGCGCTGTTCGCTCTCTTCAGTATGCGAACCGACGAAATTGATCCGACGAGGGCCCATGGCGGTATCGCGAAACCGGAGCAGAGAAACGCGATAGCCGGTCTGCTCAGCCTATTTGAGATCCGTCCGCTCCTGATCTTCGCCGGCTGTGTCGCCCTGTTCCAGCTCGCCAACGCCGCCATGCTGCCGTTGGCGGCGAGCATGATGACATTGCGCTCGAGCAAGTTCGCCACCATTCTCGTCGCCACTTCCATTGTCGCGCCTCAACTCATCGTGGCTGTGCTCTCGCCTTGGGTCGGCCGCAGGGCCGAGCTATGGGGGCGGCGCCCGTTGCTTGTTCTTTGCTTCGCGGCCTTAGCGGTCCGCGGCCTGTTGTTTGCGTTTTTGATCAATCCTTATCTGCTTATGGCCGCGCAACTCCTCGATGGTGTTTCAGGCGCGGCGCTCGCGGTGCTGGTTCCGCTGATCATCGCTGATGTTTCTGGCAAAACCGGTCATTTCAATCTAGCGCAAGGCGCGGTCGGCTGTGCGGTTGGAGTCGGCGCGTCGATCAGCACCACCGTTGTGGGATATGTCAGCGATCGCTTCGACAGCCCGACGGCTTTTCTGATGATGGCCGGATTCGGCCTCGTAGGTCTGGTCGCCGTGTGGCTGGCGATGCCGGAAACCCGCCCGAAAGCAGAGAGGGACTAACCGATCAGCCGGAGGAAGCGATTCTCGGGCGAAGCGCCGCGGCGCCGAGCAAGTCTCGGTAAACCACTAAATAATCTTTCGCCATGCGGCGCGCCGTGAAGCGATCTTCAAAGCGCTTCCTGATCGCCGTGCGCGACAATCGCGAGAGATGCCGGATGGATCCGACAGCGCTGGTTTCGTCCTCGACAACGAAACCAGTCACGCCGTCTTCGATCAATTCCGGAACGGCGCCGCGATTGAAAGCGATGACCGGCGCGCCGCAAGCCATGGCTTCGATCATGACCAGTCCGAAAGGCTCCGGCCAGTCGATCGGCACGATCAGCGCAAGGGCGCGGCTCAGAAATTCGGACTTCTGCGCGTCGGAGATTTCCCCGATGAATTCGACGTGCGGTTTGGCGAGAAGCGGCTTGATCATCTCCTCGAAATAGTCGTGATCGACGGCGTCGACTTTGGCCGCGATCTTGAGCGGCAGTCCGCAGCGTTCGGCGATGTGGATTGCGCGATCAACCCGTTTCTCCGGCGAAATGCGACCCAGAAACGCGAGATAGCAGGGGTCCGCCGGGACGGGCTTGAGGAGGCCCTCGGGCATCCCGTGATGAACCATGCCGATCCAATGCGCATTCGGCACGGGCCGGCGCTGGGCGTTTGAAATCGACACGACAGGAACTGCTGGAAAGGTCGAGAAGACCGGCTCATGTTCGGGCAAGTCGAGACGGCCGTGCAGCGTGGTGAGAAAGGGCGTCGACTGCCGAGACATCGCCGAAAAAGGGTAGTAGTCGAGATGGAAATGCAACAAGTCGAATTCCTTCGCCCGCCGGGTGACTTGTTCGATCATGCTCACGTGAAGAGCGTTAGGATCACGCACCGAGCCGTCAAGTCGTAAGGCAGTCGGCCACATCGGTTGGAGCCGCGCACTCGTGACAGAATCGCCGCTCGCAAAGAGCGTAACCTCGTGCCCAAGCGCGACAAGCTCCTCGGTCAGCCACGAGATCACCCGTTCGGTTCCGCCATAAAGTTTTGGCGGCACGGCTTCAGTCAGCGGCGATATCTGGGCAATGCGCAAATTTCCCTCCAGTCGGCGCGACGACGCCGCAACTGCGTGATGAACATTAGGTTTAAGCGCCGACAATGGGCGCAAACGATTTTGAACGCTTCACGGCGAAATAGGTTCCAGCGATCGTTTCTTTTTTTCGTCTTCGCTCCCTGAATCCTCCGCGGTGATCGCCTCGCCCAACTTTGACCCATTTTTGCCCAAACATTCCGACGTCGATGGGTATGGGCGAAGCCGACCTCACCAAATATGGATCTCGAACCTTAGCCTTCCTCGGCCGGTACATCCGTGCGCGCGCAGCGCCTCATCTGGCGATTGCGCTCGCGGTGCTTACGGCGGTGGGATGTTCGGTCAGTACGCAATATGGCGTCAAGAGGCTGGTCGACGCGCTGTCAGCGCCGTCGCGCGCCGGAAGCCCTTGGTTCGCCTTTTGCGTCCTGCTGTTCTTCATTGCAGCGGACAACCTATCATGGCGCGCCGCGGGCCTTATGGGCAGTTACACATTCGTGCGGGTGACCGGCGACATTCGCGCCGATCTGTTCAGGCATTTGACGGGCCATGCGGGCGTGTTGACGAGCCGAGTGACGGCGACGTCCAATGCCGTCTTCACAATCGAAAACATGTTCGTATGGAATGTGGCTCCGCCGTGCTTGGCGACCGTCGGCGCCATTGGGTTTCTCGCCATGGTCAATGTCTGGATGGCCGCCCTGCTCGCTGTGGTCTCTTGTGGCATGATCGCCGCAATTTTCCGCATCGCCGCCGCAGGCAAGCCGTTGCATAGCGATTTCGCTGACAAGGCGGCGGTGGTCGACGGCGAAATGGCGGATGTCATCGGCAATATCTCCATGGTGAAGGCGTTCGGCGGGCTGTTGCGCGAGCATCATCGCTTCGACACAACCGTGGCGCGGGAGTTGAAAGCTCGCCACCGGAGCCTGCTCTATCTGGAGAGGCTCAGGCTCACGCACGCCTTCGTCACAGTCATTCTCATTGTCGGTTTTCTTGCTTGGGCGATCCGTCTCTGGCAGCGCCATGAGGCGACCGTCGGCGACGTCGTTCTGGTCTGCACTTTGGGTATATCGGTGCTTAGCGCGACGCGCGATTTCGCCGTGGCGCTGGTCGACATCACGCAACATTTTGCCCGTCTCTCGGAAGCGCTCGTCACGCTGCTCTCTCCACACGAACTGACAGATCATCCGCAAGCGGCCGCGCTCGCGCCGAAGGGTGGGGCGAGAATTGTCTTCGAGCGGATCAGCTTCGCCTATGCCGAGGACCGCCAAGTCTTCGACCAGTTCACTCTGGCGGTCGAGCCGGGTCAGAAAATCGCCTGGTCGGGCCATCGGGAGGCGGGAAGTCAACCCTCCTTGCGCTGCTGCAGAGATTCTACGATTTGCCGGGCGGCCGCATACTGATCGATGGACACGATATCTCACGTGCGACGCAGGAGAGCCTCAGACAAGCGATCGCCGTCGTGCCGCAAGACGCGGCGCTTCTCAACCGTTCGCTCATGGAGAACATCCGCTATGGACGTCCGGAAGCGACAGATACAGAGGCCTGGAGTGCGTCCGTTGCCGCCCGATGCGGTGAATTCATCGAGAACTTGCCGGCCGGCCTGGATACGATCGTCGGCGACCGCGGCGCTCAATTGTCCGGCGGTCAGCGTCAGCGTGTCGCGATTGCTCGCGCCTTCTTGAAGAACTCGCCCATCCTTCTGCTCGATGAAGCAACCTCAGCTCTCGACATCGAAGCCGAGGAGGCGATCCGCGAGGCGCTTTCGCGGCTCATGCGGGGACGGACCGTCATCGCCGTCGCGCATCGGCTGTCGACGCTACGGAATTTTGACCGAATCGTCGTCCTGCAAAATGGAAGGATTGTGCAAGACGGCGAGCCCGAGCGCCTGCTGCAGGTGGCTGGGCCGTACCGAACGCTTGTGATGCAGGAAGTCAAACGTCTCTCCCGGCAAGCCGCTTGAGCGATCTCCGCTGCGCAGCGTGATCGAGGACGCAGCCGCCGGCTTGATTGCATCGAGGCGTCCGTAACGTTCGACAAGCGCGCTCACGAGCGAACGGATAGCCCGAGACTATTTCGCCGTTTGGAGCAACATGCCGCCCCACGGTGCGCCTCGGACCATTCCAGGCCGGAGGCCTGGACAACGCATAGGATCCGACAATGCAAAGGGTGAAACCCGGACCGATCTCTGATGCGCCCACAGCATCGGGCGCGCCCCCGGAGCAGTTCTCGGTTCCGGCCGCCGCGTCGCTACAGGAACGGCGGCCGCGGACGCTTAAGCACGGCGACAGCTTCGCCGTCTTCGGCCACAACGGCGACGTGCTGTCCGGGCCGGGCATCGCCGATGGCTTGTTCCATCGCGATACGCGTTACTTGTCTTACCTCTATCTGACGGTGGACGGCCAACCGCCGCTGCTGCTCTCGTCCACTCTGCGCGACGACAATGCGACATTCACCAGCGACCTCACAAATCCCGATCTGTTCAACTCTCGGGGAACGCTGATTCTGGAGCACGACCTCTTGCACCTGAGCCGCTCCCGCTTCCTGTGGAACGGCGCATGCTATGAACGGCTGGCGGTGCGCAATTTCGACGAGCGGCCGCAGCAAGTCAGGATACATATCAGTTTCGCTGCGGATTTCGCGGACCTCTTCGAGGTGCGCGGCGCGCGGCGCCTTCGACGCGGGACCATGCAAGCGCCTGACGTCGGCGCCGACCGCGTTACGCTCGCATATTGCGGGCTTGATGATCGGTGCCGCGCCACGACGCTGCGCTTCGAACCGGCGCCCGACCGGTTGAGCTCGAACCTGGCGACCTTTGTGTTTGATCTCGACCCTAAAGGCCAGAAGACTCTCTTGCTCGAGATCAGCTGCGATGGCGCAGGCGTCAGTGAAGCGCTGCACCGCGCTATCTTCCGCGCGCTTCGTGAGGCGCGGCGGGCGCTCCGGACATCGTCCTCCCGCGCCGCTGCGATGATTACTTCCAATGACATCTTCAACGAAACCCTTCGCCGGTCGGTCTCTGACCTCTACACGCTGATCACGGACACGCCGGAGGGGCCTTTCCCTTACGCTGGAATCCCGTGGTTCAGCACTGTGTTTGGCCGCGACGCGCTGATCACCTCCCTCCAGACCCTCTGGCTCGATCCCGCGATTTCACGTGGCGTGCTTCTCCATCTCGCCGTCAACCAGGCGATGACCTTCGATCCCGCGAGCGACGCCGAACCGGGCAAGATCATCCATGAGGTCCGCTACGGCGAGATGGCGGAATTGAAGGAAGTGCCGTTTGGCCGGTATTACGGGAGCGTCGACTCGACGCCGCTCTTCGTAGTGCTGGCAGGCGCGTATCTGGAGCGCACCGGGGACGTTGCGACGCTTCGGCGACTGTGGCCAAACATCGAAGCAGCGCTTTCGTGGCTCGAGAAGTATGGCGATCGCGACGGCGATGGCTTTATCGAGTATGGGCGTCGGAGCAACGACGGGCTTGCCAATCAAGGCTGGAAGGACAGCCGAGATTCCGTCTTCCACTCCAACGGCGCTCTGGCGAAGGGGCCAATCGCGCTCGTTGAGGTCCAGGCCTACGCCTTCGGCGCCTGGCGGGCAGCCGCCGCGATCGCTCGCGCCGTGGGTCGCCCGGAGCGCGCCGTTGCGTTCGACGAGCGCGCGGGAGCGCTGCGCACGGCGTTCGATGCGGCGTTCTTTGACCCGAGCCTGGACGCCTATGTGCTCGCGTTGGACGGCGAAAAGCGTCCTTGTCGAGTGCGCGCCTCCAACGCAGGCCATGCGCTCCTGACTGGCCTCGCTCTGCCTGAGCGCGCCGAGGCGGTGGTGAACACGCTCATGGGGCCCGCTTCCTTTTGCGGCTGGGGCGTGCGCACGGTCGCCGCGACGGAGGCGCGCTACAATCCAATGAGCTATCACAATGGTTCGGTTTGGCCGCACGACAATGCGCTGATCGCGGCGGGCTTCGCTCGCTACGGCTTCAAGCGCGAGGCGGCGCGCATCTTTGAGGGTGTTTTCGCCGCTTCGACCTATATCGACCTGCGGCGATTGCCCGAACTGTTCTGCGGCTTCGTGCGCCGCCGCACGCGGGGCCCGACCTTTTATCCGGTCGCCTGCATGCCTCAGGCCTGGGCGGCGGCCGCCCCGCTCTTCATGCTCCAGTCCTGTCTCGGGCTCGGTTTCGATGTTGAGAAGTCTCACATCACTTTCGAGGGGCCCGTCCTGCCTGACTTCGTTGGCGAGGTTACGCTGCTCAATCTCGCCATTGACGGAGCAACCGTCGATGTCGCTTTGCGCCGCTCGGGGTTGCAAGTTGTGGTCAATGTTCTCGATCGGCGCGGCTCATCTCAGGTCGTGACGACAAGCTAGGAAAAGCTGGCCGTCTTTCCCTTTGCGACTTGCCTTGGACAAAATGCTCGCACTGTAGCCGACCGATAGTCTCGACAATCAGCATCTGCGCCACCCGCTTCACATCAAAGCGCGCGCCCCAACAAACCGGAAAATCGGCTCGGCCCGGCACGAGGATGGCGCGCGGGTCGGATAGGGCGAAGGCCGAGGGCCGACTTCGAGCAGGCTTCTCTTCGATCGCAGCTCTCCTATTCGGTGTGCGCGGCGCCCACCGACACAAGGAAGCTCTGTGGATCGACACCTCGCGAAAGAGGATCGGAGCTTGAAGGAATTGAGGCGTCGCGCCCTATGTCGTCGGCGGGAATGGCCGCTCCTTGCGCTCCCCAAACGGCTGGAGTCGACGTCAAGCGGACATCCGCGGTCGCGATGCAGTCCAAAGGTTTCTGCGCGCGATCGGCGCCTTGCCGAGGATCAGGTCCGATCTTTCTCAGTCACCGTCATGGTCGGCGCAGTGGTGTTGCTGGACGGAACGAACGGCATGACCGATGTGTCCGCGGCGAGCACACGCCCACGCGCTTGTTGAATCGACTGAGGTGGTCCAAGACACAAACATTCCTCACGCGAAACTCCACGGTCAATCATTTTCCATGCGAGAAGCCGCGCCGAAGCCGCTCCGGCCTCCATCCGCCAGGCGCCCATAAAAGCGAATCCTACGCAGCGAGTTGCGGAGCTCTCGATCTGAGCGCGATCTGGCTAACAAGCTTTGGCGCGACCGTCGCAAGCATCATAGCAAGAGCTTGTCCCCGGGGATGCGTGAGGATCGGAGACAGCAACGTTGTCAGCTTGACTTGCGCGCGTATGCGCCGGGCTAAGGACAGTTGGAAATCCCCAGCCGATTTTCCAGCGATGTAGTATTGAGAGGCTAGAAGCGCCGACTGCAGGGCGATCGCAATCCCTTCGCCGCAGAACGAGGGTATGACCGCCGCTTGATCACCCAGGCGCCAAATCCCCTCGCTGTCGGATTGCACATGGCCGTAGGGGATTGCTGAAATCGCGAGAGGCCGAGTGATCATTGGCCGCGCCCCCCTGAGGCGCTCCCCAAGGGTGGGCATATCGCACAAACTGGCGAACAGGAGGTCCCACCCGCCAATACGGGCGAACATCCGGCGAGTCACGACCAAACAGAGATTGGCCATGTTGTTCTCGACCAGGGTAAGCCCGGCATAGCCGCCCGGAAACACGAACAGTTCGACAAACGACTTCAGCTTCGCAAGCTGATCATCAGCCAACCATAGATGTAGCTTGAAGCCGACTAGATCGTTGCGACTGGGCGGCCGTCGCCATCCGCGCAAATCATGCTTCCCTGTCGCCAAAAAAGCGCTCTCTGCAAACAACGCGTCGCCGCCAGCGCTTCGCGCGAGCCACATCGAGCCGCTGCGCTCCAACGACTTTATGTGAACGGCGCGACGCAGCTCGGCGCCGAACGATGAAGCCGCCGCCAGAATGGCTTCATCGAGAGCCCGCCGAGACAAACTGTAGGCGCGAAATGGCAGTTCCACCGCGACGCTCTTGCTTCTCTCGTGCAGCCTCACGGCGGAAATCTGACCGGCGCCGAGTGCGGCCAGATCAATGTCCAACTCACCGAGCGAGCGCGCAGCCTCTTCGCTCAAGAATTCGCCGCACGCCTTGTCATGAGGACCGGAGCTCCGCTCGGCTAGGATCACCCGCCGGCCGTGTCGCGCCAGATATGCGGCGAGCGCGCCACCCGCTGGTCCGCCGCCGATGACGAGCGCGCACGGCCCGGCCATCACGGGTTCACCGTCAGGCCGCCGCGCTGAACAGCATGCACTCGGCGCTGAGTCCCGGACCGAAAGCCATTGCGCAGCCTTGCGAGCCCTTCGCCGGCTTCTCTCGCATAAGCGCCTCCAGGACAAACAAGATCGTTGGCGACGACATGTTTCCATAGTCCTGGAGAACATTGCGGGAGGCGGCAAGGGCCGGTTCATCAAGCTCGAACGCGTCCTCAACTGCGTCGAGCACGCTCCGGCCTCCAGGATGAATTGCCCACATCTGAAATTCTCTGCTCGCCTGCCCGGCAAGGATGCGTTCCGAACCCCCTCTGAGCGCGTCGGCGATCGTCGTGGGAACCTGGCCTGAGAGGACCATGTCGAAACCGGAATCGCCGATGTCCCAGGTGATCTGGTCCGCGGCGTCTTGTGCGAGTTCGGCGTGGAAAGAGTTCGAGCGAGAAACCGTGAGGGTCGGCGCTCACAATCGCCGCCGCGCACCCATCGCCGAACAACAGGAATGACAGAAGTTGTTCGATTCGCTCCGACTCTTGGAGGTGAAGCGTGCAGAGTTCGACGCTGACAATCAAAACCCTGGAGTCGGGCTCGGAGCGAACAATATGTCGGGCGAGCTTAAGCGCGTTGATGGCCGCATTGCATCCCATGAACCCGATCACCGTCCGTTCAATCGAAGATTCAAGTTTGCAAAGTCGAATGATTTCGAAATCGACTCCCGGCGCGGCAAACCCAGTGCAGGAGGTGACGATCAGGTGAGTGATTTTCTCGCTTCCCCCCTGGCCGATAAGCCGATTGACCGCCTTTGCGGCCAGGCTTGGCGCCTCTCTTTCGTATTTGCGCATACGCGCGCCTGTCGAGGGGAAATTGCCGCTGGCGTAAAACCCCTCATCGTCGAGCGATTCATTGAACCCGACCTTGGCGGGACGAAGCGTCGACCAGCGACGTCGTATGTCCGCGCGCGCAGCCATTCGCTGGAAAAGAAGCCGCGTGCGCCTATCCGTCATCATGCGCTCGGCAAACTCGACGAACGTGGAATGGACGTCATGGTCGGGAGTGGCGACGGCGAGACGGTTTAGATAGGCGTGGCTCATGAACTGGCGCCCACGGTCTGACTTTGGAGCCGAAAACGTCACGACGACGACGCTTGGATGGCGGTGACCAAGCCGCCGGACGCTTGCTGCACAAGTAAGCCCGCGCGCCTGCGGAATCTCAAATGACGATTGCGTTACAATCTGTCAGATACGTCAGTTTTGCAAGATGCGATCCATGTTAGATTCGCCGGCTCGGATTTAGGCCCGGAAAGCTTTATCCAGTTTCTTCGCTCCACTTTTCGCCTGCCGCCTCACGAACGGAATCGAGACCATCGCGATGAGCGTGACCGCAGCGACAAAGGCCCACGCGTCATTGGTCGCCTTAACGAAAGCCGATTTCTGCACCAAAGCAGCAACGGCGGCGCGCTTCTCTGGATCCACGAGCGCCGCACTCAGCAGATCCATTGAAGCGCCGATGGACCGGGCGGCGTCGAGATTGCCCGAAGTGAGCTCGCTGACCAGGGTCTGGGCGTATTGCGGAGAACGGCTGAAAATAATCGTGTCGATGATCGCGATGCCAATGGCGCCGCCGAGATTGCGCATCAGGTTGAACAACGCGCTGGCGTCTGGAATAGCCCCGGGCGCGAGCTCCCCGAGCGCGAACTCAGTCGGTGGAAGCAGGCAAAACATGATCGCTGCGCCGCGCACGACTTGCGGCCAGAACATTTCATTAAAGTCCGTCGTCGTCGTTTGGTGCGCGCTCAAGGCGAGCCCGACGCCGAATACGGCAAAGCCCAGCCCGGTGAGGAGGCGCTCGTCGACGCGTCTTGTGAGACCCGCGGCCAGTGGGGCGAAGACCAGCTGACTGAGTCCGGTCACCAGCATTGTCGTTCCGATATCGAAGGCGTTATGCGATCGCGCATAGGCGAGGAAGATCGGAATGAGGTAGACGGAGCCGTATAGACCCATGCCGAGGACGAAGCTCAACAAGCACCCGATTGAGAAGTTGCGCCTGGCGAATGAGCTGAGATCAACGAGAGGATTGTCGGCGCGCAATGTGCGCCAAACGAACAGAGCAGCCGAGATGAGAAAGAGCGCGACAAGGGCGATGCTGATCAGCGAGGTCCAGCCCTGCTTCGGCGCGTCTTTGATCGCAATTTCGAGCGCGATCAACGCTGCCGCCCCGAGCGCGAAGGAAAGAAAATCCAGGCGGCGGAATTGATCGATGGAAAGCTTGTGCCTGGGCAGGGAAAGGAACCCAACGGAAGACGCGATCAGTCCGGCGGGCACGTTGATCAAGAAGAGCCAGGGCCATGAGTAAGCATCGGTGATCCAACCCCCGACAACCGGCCCGATCGTCGGTCCGAGCACAGCGAGCACGCCGGCTATGGTGGCTGCGATGGTCTGGAGTCGCATGGGAAACATGAGGAAGACGGCCGAGAAGACCGTCGGAATCAAGGTGCCTCCGGAGAAGCCCTGCAAGACCCTGAACGCGATCAGAACCTTAAAGATCGGGCTGAGAGCGCAGCCGATCGACGCCAAAGTGAACACGACGGTTGCGACCGTGAACAGCCATCGCATGGTAGCCGCGCGGATCAAGAATCCCGTCAACGGAATCGAGATGATTTCAGCGATCAGGTAGGCGGTTTGAATCCAGCTCATTTGATCTGGAGCGATGTGCAACGCGCCTTGGATCGTAGGCAGCGACGTCGCGACCACCTGGATGTCGAGGATCGCCATGAACATGCCGAGGCACATCATGGAAAATCCCAGCCACGTGCGGAACGAGGCGGGCGTCGATGCGCCAGTCGTCGCGTCGGAATTCATTGTGTTGCGGGCGGCGAAGCTTTCCGCCTCTCGATCACGAAGCGGAACAAGAACCAGCGTATCTTGACGTCCGACAATTCGATCCCGGCGGCGGCGATCCGGTCGGCCCACTCTTTGCGAGTTAGCGAGCGCATCACGGAGATTTGACCGTCCTTGGTGACCATCGGATGCAGCCTTGCGAGGCGGCTGGCCCCGCCTATGACTTCATAGAGAAGCCGATGCCGCTGGAGATCATAAATCAACCATCCTTGGGTCGATGAACGCTCGAGCAGAACAAGAAAGTCGCGAAGCTTTTCATCGCTAAGATGATGCGCGACGAGACTGCTCACGATGATGTCAAACGTCCGCCCCGGAGGCAGGTCAAAGGCATCCATCACCGCGAAATCGATCCGATCGGCTTGATCCGTCACATCCCGGGCGATCCGGATTGTCTCTGGGTTCAGGTCGACGCCAAGGAGCGTGGGTTTCAGATTCCGTTTGTTCGCCCACCGCCGGATGGCGCGGAGCAGGTCGCCATATCCGCAACCAATGTCGAGGATCGTAGGACCAGGGCCACTTCTCTCCCGGCCAAGAATTCGGCCGAGCCACCTCAAGATTGGACTGTGACCGAAGAATGCGGTGTTGAACCTGGCGAGATCGTGCAATACCGCCTTAAGTTCCGAGGGGTCGATATCGTCGCGGTCGAGCCATTCCTGTTGATGGCTGCGGCGCCTGAAGTCGAGGCGTTGTCGGGCAGGCTCAGACATCGGGCTCGGATGATTTCAAGTCGCGCTTGCTTTGTAACGCAAAACGAGGATGAACCGTTCGCTTTGAGCACTGCGCGACTCAAGTGAGTTCCGGGCAGTTTCTGACAGCCAAGTTAGTCTGTGACGCGCATTTCATTTGGCGCTTGCAGGCGCCGCGCCCAAGGTCGAAAGATTGCTTTCATAGTTTTCCCCTCAAAGCCGCGCAGGATCAAGAGCCGTGGCCGACATTGTTTTGATCAACCCGAAATTTGAAATGTCCTTTTGGGGACTGGAGGCGGCGTTGCCGTTTTTGGGCAAACGGGCGAACCTCCCCGTCGGCGCGCTGCCGTTGCTGGCGGCCTTAACGCCCTCGGCCCACTCGATCACGGTGATCGACGAGAACGTCGAGGAGATCGACTATGAGCGCTGCCGTCGCGCCGACATCGTCGGTGTGACCGGAATGAGCGTTCAACGCCATCGCATGCGCGGCGTCCTGGTCCGCCTCAAAGGCATGGGTTGCTTCACCGTTGTCGGAGGGCCCTGGATCAGCGTCAGTGAAGAGGATTTTGGCGAGCTCGCCGATGTCGTCTTTGTTGGCGAGGCTGAGGAGACGTGGCCTCGATTTCTCGCTGACTGGAGCGGAGGCGCGGCGCAGGCTCGCTATGAGCAGAACGAGAAGACCGACATGTCCACGGTCCCGACGCCGCGATTCGATCTCCTCAAAATGAACCGCTACGCGTTCGGCAGCATCCAATTTTCGCGGGGCTGCCCGTTTCAATGCGAATTCTGCGACATCATCGTGATTTATGGGCGCAGGCCACGCATTAAGACGCGCCGGCAAATCATCAGCGAATTGGACGCTCTGCTTCAGACCAAGGCAAGCCTCATTTTTGTTGTCGACGACAATCTGATCGGCAACAAGAAGGTGATGAAGGACATTCTCCGGCATGTCGGGGATTGGCAGCGGGAGCGCGGTTATCCGTTTACGTTCGTCACCGAGGCGTCGCTCGACCTCTCCGATGATTCCGAGATGATGAGCTTGATGGTCCGCGCCAACTTCAACGGCGTTTTCGTCGGCATCGAAAGCATCGACGAGCGGGCGTTGCGCGAGACGAAAAAAACCCAAAACATGCGCAACAGCGGGACAATGGCGGAAAAGGTCGAGCGGATTCACCGCTCGGGGCTTGAGGTGTGGGCTGGCATGATCGTCGGCTTCGACAGCGATGCTGAAGACGTGTTTGACGACCAGCTCGCATTCGTCGAGGCGGCCCAGATCAGCGTGGTGATGGTCGGCATGCTGTCCGCCATTCCGAAGACGCCGCTCTACGCCCGTCTTGAAAAGGAAGGCCGGCTTGATCTCACAGATCCGCCGCTCCACGGCACGAATGTGATCCCGCTCCAGATGAATCAGGAGCGCCTGAGCAGCGGCTATGCGGGGCTGATGGCGAGACTGTACGAGCCCGAGACTTTTTTCGCGCGCGTGGACAAGATGTGGCTGGCTGGTCCCCTTCGCGCCGAACCCGGATGGCGTCAGTATGCGTCGACGAGGCCCAAGGCGCGGATTCTGAAACAGGCGCGCGGTTGGATCGAAGCCTGCGTTTTGGCGGCGCGGCTCGCCGTGCAAATGCCAGACAGAGCCTTACGAAATTTCTACCTCCGCCGATTCATTGGGGCGATCCGGCGCCGGCCTGACGGCGTCTTGTTGCGGCTCTACGTGATCCGCTGTCTGATGCACTACCATTTGCTCGTTCTCAGCCGCCAGCTCCGGCGAGAGGGCGCGGCGCCCATCAACACATACTAAGCCCTCTTGCTAAGCCCTCTTGTCCTCGGCGTTGTTGAAGGCCTCCAGCCCGTCGAGCGTGGCCCGAAGCGTTTCCGAACCGATCCACTTCGCGTAGCGCTTCTCGAGCTCCGCCATGATGTCCAGGCTATCGAACATCAGCTTTCTTCCAATTTCGGTCAATTCAAGGATCCGGACCCTTGCGTCCGCCGGATCGACAATCACGCGGATATAACCAGCAGTTTCAAGATCCGCAGCGAGCCGGCCCATGGCTTGCTTGCTGATGCCGGCTCGCTCCGCCGTCTCGGTGACCGCGCCACCCGCCAAAGGCATATTCGAGAGAAGCGTTGTGTGCGTTGACTTCAGGCCCGTGTAGCCACGCGCCCGGAGACCCTCGACCACATGCCGGTTCACGATCCGGGAGGCGCGGAGCAGGAGCTGTCGCATGTTCCGACTCCTGGCGTGCTCCGTGTCTCGATCTTTCCCCACGACGCCGCGAGCGTCCCCTTGCTTCATATCGTAACCTTGGGTTACTTTCTAACCTGAACTTAAGGCTACCAACGAGCAGGAGCGGCCCGCAATGACCCATCAGACGTTCACTTCGCCCCAGGACCACTCATGGTTGAAGATCGACTTCCTGCCCGGCGTCGAACTGCTGGCGCTGGCCGAACCGGTGCAGGACGGTTCGATTCACAAAGCTCGCCTCGCGGAAGGAACGGTCATTCCGGCCCACACACATCCTGCTGACGAGTTCGTGCTCGTGCTGTCTGGCATTGTCGAGACGGGCGGCCATCGCTGTGAGGCTGGCGCCTTTTGGTCGACACCGGCCGGCACGCGCCAAGGGCCGCATATTGCTCTCACCGCTGTGGAGTTATTGACAGTGCGTCTCGGCGCCATGGGAAGTTTCGGCGACGAGAAGTGAAGTTGGCCTGCATAACGCTGGCGATGGCTCAACCACCGCCAGCGTTCATCTCGAGCCAGCGCTTCGCCAGGCCGCTCAGGCCGCCGCCCGATTGATCTCATTCTCCGCAATTGTCGTCAGCTTCTCGTCCGCGGCTTTTTCTTCGGCCAGATTCTGCTGCAGGATTTGGGCGCAGTCCGGCCGGCCCAATGTTTTCGCCCAGGCGACCAATGTCCCGTAGCGGGTCATCTCGTAATGCTCGACCGCTTGCGCTGAGGCGATAAGCGCGGCGTCCAAAACATTCTTGTCCTCAATTTCGCCGCCGACTTCATCGGCCTCTTCGATGATGCCGTCTATAGCCGGGCAATCGACCTGCTTCGGCTCTGCTCCGTGCATCTGGAAGACCTGCTCGACACGCTTGACGTGGTTCTTGGTCTGCCCGAGATGAGCCTCGAAAGCCGACTTCAGCTCGGGCGATGTCGCCTTGGCGATCATGTCGGGCAATGCGCCGACAATTCGCTTCTCGGCATAATAGATGTCCTGCAACTGATGAACGAACAGATCGTCCATCGATTCGATGTCCTTGGAAAAGAGGCCCATGACTACGACTCCTTGTGGTCTCGAACTTCGGGGATTGCGGCTGCAACCGGTCTTCACGGGAACGTCGGCGCCGACCCTTATGTTCCGGCGCGCAACTTATAGGGCTGGGTTTTGCTTGAGCCGCCGTGGCGGCGACGAGGCGGTCGTTGAGATCGCCCTAGTGCCGCATTTTTCGGCTTTAGAACTGCCGCCACTGTTCAGCCTGCCAGTGTCCACGGCCGGGGTGCTCCCGCCAGGCGTAGTTGGCGCCGTTGTCCGCTTGCCAGTCGTACGGATGAACCAACACGTTCGCTTTGGGCGCAGGCTGTGTGAAAAGGTTGGTTGGGTTAGAATCCTGAAGGATTGAGTCGGGGTTCTTGATGAAGCGCTTTGTCGAGGGTGAGGACCGAACGCAAGGCGTTTTGCTCCCCGAGTTCGTTGACGACTACGTAGCTGAAGACAATCCGGTGCGGGCGATCGACGTCTTCGTCGACGAGCTGGATTTGCGGGGGCTGGGGTTTGAGGGCGTGGTGGCGGAACCGACGGGCCGTCCGGCCTACCATCCCGCGACGATGCTGAAGATCTACGTCTACGGCTACGTCAACCAGATCCAGTCGAGCCGACGTTTGGAGCGCGAAACGGCGCGCAACGTCGAGATGATGTGGCTGACGGGCCGGCTGGCGCCGGATTTCAAGACGATCGCCGATTTTCGCAAGGACAACGGCCCGGCGATCCGCTCCGCTTGCCGGCAATTCGTCGCGCTGTGTCGAAGCCTGAACCTCTTCGTCCACGCGATGGTGGCGATCGACGGAAGCCGGTTCAAGGCCGTCAACTCCCGCGACAGATCGTTCTCGCGCGGCTCGATTGAGCGCCGCATCGAGCAGGTCGAGGCGAGCATCGAGCGCTATCTGTCGGCGCTGGAGACGGCGGACCGTCAGGAAGGCGAGGTGGCTGAAGCCAAGTCGGCGCGGCTGAAGGACAAGATCGCCTCATTGCGAGAGCAGATGCGCAGGTACAAGGCGCTGGAAGCCGCCGTGCGCGCCGCGCCGGACAAGCAGATTTCGCTGACTGACCCCGACGCGCGATCCATGGCGACGAGCGGCAAGGACACGGGGCTGGTCGGCTACAATGTGCAGGCCGTGGTCGATGCGCAGCATCACCTGATCGTTGCGCACGAGGTCACCAATATCGGCAACGATCGCAGCCAGCTGTCAACGATGGCCAAGCAGGCGCAAGAAGCGACGGGCGTGCGCGAACTGACGGCGATCGCCGATCGCGGCTACTTCAAAGGCGAAGAGATTCTGGCCTGCGAGGCGACGGGCGTGACGCCGCTCGTTCCGAAGCCGCTGACCTCAGGCGCCAAGGCGGACGGCCGGTTCGGCAAGCAGGATTTCGTCTACGACGCGGGCGAAGACGTCTATCGTTGTCCTGCCGGCGAGAAGCTGACCTGGCGATATTGGAATGTCGAGGCGGGGCGAAAGCTGCATAACTACTGGACGACGAAATGCGCCGGCTGCGCGCTGAAATCGAAGTGCACGCCGGCAAAGGAGCGGCGCGTCAAGCGCTGGGAGCACGAAGCCGTGCTCGACGCGATGCAGGAGCGGTTAGACCGTGCGCCCAAGACCATGCGCATCCGACGCCAGACCGCAGAACATCCATTCGGAACCATCAAAGCGTGGATGGGCGCGACCCACTTCAGGCTGCGCACCCTCGAAAAGGTCAGCGCGGAGATGAGCCTTCACGTTCTCGCCTACAATCTGAAGCGGATGATCGCAATCCTCGGGGTGCAGCCGCTCATCCAGGCGATGAGGGGCGCCTGAGCCCCTCTCCGTATGAAAATATAAACCGCCAGCAAACCCAACCGCGCTTCCTGCGCTCCCGCATAGGCTCTTGAACATCGCCTTTTCGCACGGCCTCCGCGGATAGTCATACCGCTCCACCGAATGCCAGCAGGTCGTGCCCGCCCGATCGCAGACGATGGCCGACGAAGGGCCGTAGCCCTCAATCGTGACTGGCGCTGTGCCTCTCGGCGAACCCGGCGCCGTTGCTTGAGCGGCGGCGGGCGCTGCAGCTGCAAGCCCAGAGATTGCTGTCGCCGAGAGCGCAGCTATCAAAAAGTATTTCATCGGAAACTCCCTTGGTTGGGTCTTCCCGATACGTTGGATTGGATCGCGCCCGGCCAACGCTATGTTTCTCGTCTTTGTTCCGGGCCGCCGGGTCGATTGTCTGCCGGGGCAGTCTGGAACCGTCGACGCGACTGCGGAGTTACGCGTGGCATGAGATATCCTTCGCGACTTCGAAATCGATCGAAGGAGGCCATCGATTAGGCTCGCAATGGCCCAGCCGGCGGCCGGGAACCCGTGCAATTTTTTTCTGCATTTTCTGTCGAACATTTGGCTCTTATAGCGCTAGCCGTTGTTTCGCCTCCTCCCCATTGCGCGCCGAACTTTTCTCGTCCTGGCCGGGCTTGACCCGGCCATCTACGCCACGCCGCCGGCAGAGACGAGTCCGCCATCCCCGCGACCCTGCAAGACCTACAAAGGCAATGCTCTGTATTGCTTAGCTTTTCCGCCCACCCCGCGGGCGGTTAACGCGCCCGACCGCGTGGATGGCCGGGTCAAGCCCGGCCAGGACGCCTTACGGCCCGCCCACGAAGCTCCGAGATTTCACTCCCAACACCTAGCGCTATACGAGCCGAACATTTTCTTGCGCTAAACCGAATCCTCCGCTATGCTGTTCGGCAGATGAAGCGCGGCCATGATGGTAGGCGGGCGGCGGCGCCAAGAGGAGGAAGAGCGGCTTTGACACTTCGTCCGCAGCCCGGAAAGCGAATTGGAGGCCGGACAGAAATTTCTTATTTGGATTCGCCGTAACCCATTGAAAAGCCCCGATTCGGACGAATAAAACCAAATAAAACCAAGCTATTTTGCTTGGATTTATTTGGTGCTGCTTGGGTTTGCTTGGATTTGTTTGGATAAAATACGGCTTAAGCCAGTTTAATTAGCCGGCGCCGCCTCAGAACAGCGACCCCTGCCCTCCCGCGTCCTTGTCCGGTTTTGGGCGTCTGCGGGGCAGCAGGGCGGGCGGCGTCAGGGGCGGCCCGACGCGCCCTCCGGCTATGGCGCCGATCTTCCCATCGGCGAATTCGATCTCGAGGCGCTGCGCCTGCCTAACCTCGTCCGCGCGCCACAGAGGCTTTTGCGTCTCATCTCGCACAAGCGCAAAGCCGCGTGACAAGACGCCCCGATAGCTCATCGCGCCGAGGAGTTGCTCCTTGGAAACGAGATCCGCGCGCAGGCTCTTCAGGCGTTCCTCATAGGCGCGCGTCATGCGGGCGGCGAGGCGGGTCAGCGCCGCCGCCTGTTCGCCGCGCCGCCTCGCCAAGAGCGCCGCCTCGCGGACGAAGGCCCGGGTCACGGCCTCCGCTGACCGGCGCGGCCGTTCGATGAGAAGCGGCCGCGCTCTCGCCAAACGCCCGCTGAGCCCTCTCAACCGCTCGCGCAAGCCCGCGAGATGGGCGCGTGGCGAATGGCGCGCAAGACTTCGGGCCAGTCCCGCCGTCCTGAGCGCGCGCTGGTCGATCGCCCCGCGCATGCGCTGAGCGAGCGTCTCCGTCGCGCGGTCGAGGCGCTGGCGCGGACCGGCCAGCATCGCCTCGCCCCCTGGCAGAGCGCGAGCCACCGCGCGCAGGTCGCTGCGCAGGCGGTGCGAAAAGCGCAGGACCGCGCCGCGGCGGCGCGCGTCCAGGTCGGCGATCGCAGCGAGGAGTTCGGCGCGGACGGGCATGGCGAATTCAGCCGCCGCGGTCGGAGTGGGCGCACGCAGGTCGGCCGCGTGATCGATCAGGGTCCAGTCCGTCTCGTGGCCGACCGCAGCGATAAGCGGGATCGCGCTGCGGGCGACCGCGCGCACCACGGCCTCGTCGTTGAAGCTCATGAGATCCTCGAGCGAGCCGCCGCCGCGCGCCACGATCAGCACGTCCGGACGCGCCACTCTTCCGTCTATGGCCAGCGCATTGAAGCCGTCGATCGCGGCGGCGACCTCGGCCGCCGAGGTCTCGCCCTGAACGCGCACCGGCCAGACGATAACGCGGACGGGAAAGCGGTCGGCGAGGCGATGCAGAATGTCGCGAATGACGGCGCCGGTCGGCGAGGTCACCACGCCCACTACTCTCGGCAGGAACGGGAGTTTACGCTTGCGCGCGGCGTCGAACAGCCCCTCCTCGGCGAGTTTCCGGCGCCGCGCCTCGAGCAGCGCCATCAGCGCGCCGATTCCGGCGAGCTCGAGCGCTTCGATCACGATCTGGTAGGTCGACTTGCCGGGGAAGGTGGTCAATCGCCCGGTCGCAATGACCTCGAGCCCCTCTTCGGGCTTGAGCCGCATGCGCTGCAGCGTCGTGCGCCAAATGACGGCGTCGAGCCGCGCGTTGGCGTCCTTCAGGGAGAAATAGGCGTGGCCCGACGATTGGCGGCCGCGATAGCCGGAAATCTCGCCCCTCACACGGATATAGCCGAACCGGTCTTCGATGGCGCGCTTGAGCGCGTTCGCCAGTTCGCTGACGGTGATTTCGGGCGCATTGGCGCCGCGCGCGTCCGTTTCTGCCATCGCCTCACTATGCCTGACGCCGCCAGCCGAAGCCACACGCGGCGCGGGATGGCTTTAGGCCTCTGGCATCAGGCCTCTGGCATCGTGCGTCGAAACGACGTAGAAGGCCCGGCGCAACCTGGCCAGCGCATGCCTTGTTGACGCCGCGATGTCGGTCTCTAACCGCATCCCGCCCAATCACGGGCCTGGGCGTCTCGGGATCACAAAGCGCGCGGAGGCGATTGTCGGGATGAAGGCGGCGGCGAACACACGCATGCGACGCGCGCTCGGACAGCGCAGCATTCTGGCCTCGGCCGGCGCTTTAGCCGCGCTCGCGGCTGCGATCGTCGCTTTTGGCGGCGACGTTGCGGTGGCGCAAAACGCCGGCGAATGCGCCCGCTTGCAGCAAGCCATCGCGGCTCGCCGCGGGTCGAGCGGCTCGCAGGCCGCCGTTGAGCGTCAGCGCGCCGAACTCGGGCGCACCAGCGCCTATGCGCGCTCGCTCGGCTGCGGCAATCGCAAGTTCCTGATATTCGGATCGGATCCGCCGGCGCAATGCGGCGAGCTCGATGGCCAAATCGCGCGCATGCAGGCCAATCTCGCCGACCTGCAGGCGCGCGCGGGCGGGGGGGCCGGCGATCTTGTCGCCCGCTACAACGCCGAATGCCTCCACGCGCCATCGGGCCCCGGCAATGTCTTCGAGGCTCTGTTCGGCGGCCTAGCGAGGCTCGCGGCTCCACCTCCTGACCAGGGCCAGACGGACGCCCGGTTCGAGGATCGCGGGCAACAGAATGAGCCGTCCGGGCAACCAGGCGAGAAAGGGGAAGGGGGCGTTGTCGCGCACTCCGGTTCGTATGCGGTATGCGTGCGGACCTGCGACGGCAGCTTCTTCCCCGTTTCCTATTCGGGCGCCGGAAGCCGGGCGGACAGCCTGGAGGACGTTTGCAGGTCCTTGTGTCCCAACGCCGACATGGCCCTTTACTCATTTCCGTTCGGCGGCACTGTCGACGAGGCCGCCTCGCCGACGGGGGAGCCTTACGCAAATTTGCCCAACGCCGGCAAATTCGAGAAAGCCTACGATCCGAGCTGCTCCTGCCGGCGCAAGGGGCAGAGCTGGGCGGAGGCGCTGGCCGACGCGGAAGCGCGGTATGGCCACGAGAAGCACGACATTCTGGTGACGCCGGAGAAGTCGGCGGAGATGGCCCGGCCAATAATTGATCCCAAGGCCAAACCAGCCACAGATTCGAAGGGCAAGCCCGGCGCGCCAAACGCGTCTGTGGTCGCTGGGCCAGGTGCCGCGCCTGCTCCTGGGCTAGGCGCAACACCTGGGGCAACGCCCGGGGCGCCTTCGTCCGACACGGCGATCGCGCCGGTCCTCGACGCCAACGGCGCCGACACCAAGCTCAGCGCCGCCGCCGCAGCAGTCAGCCGCGAAACCTCGGGCATCGCCGGCGACGACATGGAGGGCGCCAAGAGCTTCAGCGTGAATCAGGGGCGCAGGGTGGAAGTCACCGGACCCGACGGAGTCAAGCGCCCGGTGCGGATAGTCGGGCCAGCGCTCTAGCGCGGCCGATCAGCGGCAGGAGAACGGCGAGCTCCGGCCCTGCCTCCTGGCCCGTCAAGGCCAGGCGCAAGGGGTGAAACAGCGCCCGCCCCTTGCGGCCGGTGAGCTGCTTGAGCCGCGCCGTCCAAGCGCCCCAGGTCGTTTGGTCCCACGGACCCTCGGGCGCGCATGAGGCGGCGAGGCTCAGATAGTCGGCGTCCTCGACGATCGGCGCGACCTCGCCTTCAGCCACTTGCCGCCAGATCGACGCATCGTCGAGGCGCGAAAGGTTGCCCCGAACCGCCAGCCACAGAGGCTCGGCGCTCGGTCCCGTGATGCCGAGCGCGGCCAGCCGGTCGGCGACCGCCGTATATGGCGTCCGATGCAGCATGCGCGCGGAAAGCGCTTCGAGCTCGGCTTCGTCAAATCGGGCCGCGCCATGGGATAGGTGCGAAAGGTCGATGAGGTCCGCCAGTTCGTCAAGCGAGCCGACCGGACGCACCGCCTCGGCCGAACCAACCAGAACCGCGAGCGCGGCGACGGCGAGCGACTCGATTCCTTTAGTGCGCAACGCGGCGATCGACAGCGCGCCGGAGCGCTTCGACAGTCCCCCGCCGCCAGCGTCGGTCAGAAGGTTGTGGTGGCCGAAGCTTGGCGCCGCGCCAGCGAGTGCTTCGAAAATCTGGATCTGCACGGCAGTATTGGTGACGTGATCCTCGCCGCGAATGACATGCGTCACGCCGAAGTCGATGTCGTCGATCACGGAGGGCAGCGTGTAGAGATAGGTTCCATCCGCGCGGCGCAGGACCGGATCGGAGAGCGAGGCGCAATCGATATGGCTGTCGCCGCGAACGATATCGTTCCAGCGCACGGTCGTCGGTTCGAGGCGGAAACGCCAATGCGGCTTGCGGCCTGACGCTTCGAGCGCGGCCCGCTCGTCAGCGGACAGGCGCAAGGCGGCGCGGTCATAGATCGGCGGCCGGCCGAGCGCCTGTTGCCGCTTGCGACGCCGGTCGAGCTCCTCCGCCGTCTCGTAGGCTGGGTACAGCCGGCCCAGATCCTTGAGTTTCGCAGCGGCCTCGCCATACGCCGCCATCCGGTCGGATTGGCGGCGCACCAGGTCCGGCCGAATTCCGAGCCATTCCAGATCCGCCTCGATCGCGTCGGCGTATTCCGCCCTCGAACGCTCGAGATCCGTGTCGTCAAAGCGCAGGATGAACTTGCCCCCGCGGGGGCGGGCGAAGAGCCAATTGAGCAGAGCGGTGCGGGCGTTGCCGATATGAATGCGGCCGGTCGGCGAAGGCGCGAACCGGACCACCGGAAGAGGGGCCATTCGCCTTCATAGAAGCGTCGCGCCGGCGCCGCAATATGGTGTGACATGGCCTTGTGATTCGGGTAATCTCGACCCATGACTATAGGCGCCCTGGCGGCGGGGATTTGCGCTACCAGCGCGGGGATTCATGGCCTAAGCGTCGTGCTCGCCACGATGCGGTGCAGGCGGCGAGCGGGCGGAGCGCTGCCGCCGCCTAAGGACGCCCCGAGCGTCACAATCGTGCAACCTTTGTGCGGCGTCGAGACGTTCTCGCGCGATACGCTGCGGTCGATCTTCGCGCTCGATTATCCAAGCTATGAGATCATCTTCTGCCTTGCCAGCGGCGACGATCCGATCGCGCCCCTGGTGCGCGGCGCGATCGCGGCCAACCCAAACCGCCCCGCGCGCCTGCTGATCGGCGATGACCGGATCAGCGCCAACCCCAAGCTCAATAACGTCGTCAAGGGATGGAAGGCGGCCCGCTACGATTGGGTGATCATCGCCGATTCCAATGTGTTGATGCCAGACGACTACATTCAGCGTTTGCTCGAACGCTGGCGCCCCGACACCGGCATCGTCTGCGCCCCGCCGATCGGCTCTCGACCCGAGTCTTTCGCCGCCGAGATCGAGTGCGCCTTTCTCAACACCTATCAGGCGCGCTGGCAATATGCGGGCGAATCCTGCGGCTACGGCTTCGCCCAGGGCAAGACGATGCTATGGCGTCGGGAGACGCTGGAAGCGGGCGGAAGCATTGAGGCGTTGGGCGCGGAGATCGCGGAAGATGCGGCGGCCACGAAACTCATCCGGGCGCAGGGATTCAACGCCCATCTGGTCGACCGGCCGTTCCAGCAGCCGCTCGGCCGACGACGTCTGCGGGACGTCTGGTCGCGGCAGCTTCGCTGGGCGCGGCTGAGGCGCGCCACCTTCCCATTCTTTTTCGCTCCCGAACTCCTGACGACCAGCCTTCTCACCTTCGTCGCCGCCGCGGTCGCCGCTCCAGACTTCGGGATCGATCCGGTCGTCGGCGGTGTACTGGCGGCTGTGTTCTGTTACGGCGCCGAGGCCGTCCTCGCCTTCGCCGCCGGCTGGCCGCTGTCGTGGCGAAGTCCCGCGGCCTGGCTCGTGCGCGACCTCGTGCTACCGTTCCTCTGGGCGCGCGGCTGGTCCGGCCGCAACGTCGTCTGGCGCGGCAACGCCATGAATGTCGACGACGGCGTGTTCCTGCAAGCCGAGTCCGAACCGCGGCCACAGATCTGACTAGGCGCGTTTGCGCTCTTCTGTCGGCGACCCCGTCAAAATTCCGCTCAACTGACGCGCTATCGTTTTGTCCAGCGTCAGGAGACCGAGCGCCGCTCGCGATAATGAGATCGTCGGGAGCCGCAAGGTTTTAAAAAACTCAAAGATTCCTTGGACGCGGGGAGGTCAAGATGTGGATGCAGAGAGAAGACGTGCGCGTGCGCGTTTTGAACGCGCTCTATTGGGACCTGGCGGTCCCCAGGGATCGCCTAAGCGTCGACGTCGAAAACGGCTGGGTGACGGTTTCCGGAATGGTGGACCTAGCTTATCAAAGGAGTTGCGCCGAATCCGACGCGAAAAGCGTTCCGGGCGTGGTCGGCGTCACCAACCTGATCCGCCTGGCGGACGCCGAACGCACGAATCTGCAAGCGGAAGAGAGGGCGCAGATCCATCATTGAGTCCGCTGGCTCGGGCGCCGTCGCAGGACAACAGCGTTCAGACCGACTTCAGCATTCCCCCATCGACGTAATAGGTTGAACCGACGGAATAGCTCGCTCGCTCCGAGCAAAGAAAGACGAAGAAGTTCGCCAGCTCCTCAGGCGTCGCGAAGCGTTTGATTGGCGCATGCTCTCGCGCGACGCTGTCGAGATAGGCCTCATAGTCGCCGCCCTTGTCGGCGGTGAGTTGCTTTGCGGTCTTGATCCAATCCGGCGTCAGTATGAGGCCGGGATTGACGCAGTCGACGCGGATATTGTCGCCGATGAGCTCGGTCGAAAGCGACTTCGAGAACATCATCAGCGCCGCTTTGGTGACATTGTAGATCGGCTCGTACCACAGCGGTTGCGCAGCGCAGATCGAGGCGTTGTGCAGAATGACGCCGCCGCCTCGCTCTTTCATGAGCGGCGCGAGGCCGCGCGCGAGCCTTACCGCCGCCATCACGTGCAGGTCCCAGTAGGCCTGCCATTTCTCGTCCGGCGCCTCCATCACCGTCTCGTTGCTGCCGGTGCCCGCGTTGTTGATCAGAATGTCGGCGCCGCCGAACAGCCGCTTGACGTCGGCGATAAGGTGGTCCGTGCCCTCGCGGGTGGCGATGTCGCAAGCGACCCCTTCAGCGCGGACGCCGAAGGATTTTGCGATCCGGCTCGCCTCTCCCCGAACCCGCTCCACATTGCGGGCAGCGACGACGATGTCGACGCCCTCGGCCGCGAGCCCCTCGGCGATCGCAAGGCCAATGCCGACGCTGCCGCCGGTGACGACAGCGACTTTCCCCTTAAGTCCAAGGTCCATATTGCCCCTACCCGCGTATCGACGTCGTCATGCCTTTACCAGCACGTATAGCCGCCGTCAGCCAGCACGATTGACCCGGTTAGCAGGCTTGCTGCGTCGGAAGCGAGAAACAAGACGACGGCGGCGATCTCATCCGGTTCGCCCATGCGCGCCATCGGCGTGCCGTCGATCCAGGCGTCGAACATTGGCTTATTGATCTTGCCGAGGGCGGTCATCGGCGTGTTGATGTAGGTTGGCGCAACAGCGTTGACCCGAACGCCGCGCGCGCCCCATTCGGCCGCAAGCGATTTCGTCAGATGATGCACGGCCGCTTTCGAAGCATTGTAATAGGCCTGTGGCTGCGGCTTGTTGACAATGAATCCAGACATCGAGCCGAGGTTGATGATCGAGCCGCGCCCCGCCGCCAGCATGGGTCGGCCAAACGCCCGGCAACACCAGAAAAGGCCGTTGAGGTTGACGTCGATGACATTCAGCCAGTGCTCGTCGGTGACGTCTTCCGCCGGGGTTTCGGATCGCGCGATGCCGGCGTTGCAGACCAGGATGTCGATGCGGCCCTTGTCCGCCATCACCAGCGCCGCTGCGGCGTCGACCTGCTTCGAGTTCGGTGACCTCCATCCCGATCGTTTCGGCAGTGTAGCCTTTGGCTTTCATCGCCGCTTGCGCTTCCTGAGCGACCTTGAGATTGCGGTCGGCGATATAGACATAAGCGCCCGCCTCCGACAGCGCCTCCACGCAAGCGAGGCCGATTCCCCGCCCGCCCCCGGTAACGACGGCGACGCGGCCTTTGAGATTGAAGCGCTCCAGGTACATTGACGCAAAGCCTCCGCGGCGACGCCGTCAGCTCATCCACTCGCCGCGGTCGACGTTGAGCGTTTGCGCGACGACGCGGTCGCTGAATCGCCCTTGTCGTCATCACCCGGCGTCGCCTTACATGGGCGGGCGGCGCCCCGTCCGCTCAAGGCTTGTCCGACAGGTAATCAGCGAGAGTCGACCGAACGCCACGCCCCCAAAGGGCGGAGAGCGCATCGGAAAACGCGCTGACATAGCCCGGATTGGACGCCAGATCGCCAAATATGTGATGCAGTTTGAGGAAGGCCTGCGGGTCGTTGCGCGCCGGCTTCGCCGCCTCTTGCAGCCGTTCCCAGTTCGGGTCATTCGGGGCAATGGGCTTGCCGCTCTCGGTCTCGCCGTAGCAATAGCGGCACCACAAAGCTGACACGAGCGCCAAACCCTTGATGGACGCGCCTGATTTCAAGCGATCGGCGACCGAGGGAAGAATGAACTTCGGCTGCCGGTTCGAGCCGTCGAAGCACAGGCGCTGGATAGTGTCGCCGATCTTTGGATTGGCGAAGCGACTCGCAATCAGCTCACGATAGTCATCGAGGCTGGTGTTGGGCGGCGGCGGAACAACGGGCTGGATCTCGGTTTTGGTTAGCTTTTCGAGGAACGCGCGGATCTGTTCATCCGCCATCGCCTCGTGAACGAAATGGATGTCGAGAAGCCCGGCCGGATAGGCGATCGCGGCGTGACCGCCGTTGAGGATCCTGATCTTCATCAGTTCGTAGGGCGCGACGTCGGACGTAAACGTCACCCCGACGGTCTCCAACGTCGGCCGCCCGGCCGGGAACTTGTCCTCCACCACCCACTGCCGGAACCGCTCGCAGAAGACTGGCCAATTGTCTTCGAGGCCATACTTGCCGCGCAGAAATGCGCGTTCGCGGTCGGTCGTCGCTGGCGTGATGCGGTCGACCATCGAATTGGGAAAGGCGACGTTGGCGCGAATCCAGCGCGCGAGGTCGGGATCGGCAAGCTCCGCCAGACCAGCGACGGCGTTCTCAGTGACGTGGCCATTGCCCGGGATGTTGTCGCACGACATCACCGTGAATGGCGCAACGCCGGCCGCGCGGCGACGCTTGAGTCCAGCGGCAATAAGCCCAAAAGCGGTCTTCGGCGCTTCGGCGTGCTGAGCGTCGTAGGCGATGTCGGGATGTGTGGGATCGAAATGTTGGGTGGCCGGCGAGATGTAGTAGCCGCCCTCGGTGACGGTCAGCGAGACGATGCGAATATTGGGCGCGGAAAGCGTGTCGACCAACGTCACGATATCGTAAGGCTGGATAAAATCGACCATCGGGCCAGTAACGTGCACACGGGTCGTATCCGCCTCTTGCTCGACGACCGTCGTCAGCCAGTCCTGCTCCTTGAGCTTTTCGCGGACCGTCACGTCCGGGTCGCGCACCCCGGCTCCAACGATGGCCCAATCGCGATCGCGGCCGGCGTTGAACAGGTCGTCCAGATAAACGGCTTGGTGCGCGCGGTGAAAATTCCCGACGCCAATGTGAACGATGCCGGCAGTCAAATCGGAGCGTCGATATTTCGGAGCGGCGACGCCGGAGGGCAAGCGTGCGAGCGCCGCGGCCGACAGCTTGACGGTCATGATTCGATCCCGCTCATCAAAGTCAAACCCGCCATCGGCGCTTCCGCCGCTCGTCCGCCGTCAGTTCATCCTCCTGCCGTCCTTGTCGAAGCGATGCAGGTTGCCTTCTCGCGGCGTGACGAAAATGCTCATGCCTGGCGTCAGCGGGGCCTCGCCCTCGAGGCGCAGCGTGAGGGGCCCGATGCCGTCGGCCTCGGCATGGACGAAAGTGTCGGAACCGAGATGCTCGGCGAGGCGCACCGTCGCCGGCCACTCGCCCGCGGTGGTGGACACGTCGGCGTGCTCGGGCCGGATGCCGATGGTCTCGGCGCCACGTTTCATCGCCGACGGACCCTTGATCAGATTCATGGTCGGCGAACCGATGAAGCCAGCGACGAATAGCCCGTTCGGCTTGTTATAAAGTTCGAGCGGCGAGCCGACCTGCGCAACCGAACCGCGGTCGAGCACCACGATCTTGTCGGCCATGGTCATCGCCTCGACCTGATCATGGGTGACATAGATCATGGTCGTCTTGAGGGCCTCGTGAAGCTCGCCGATCTCCACCCGCATCTGCACGCGCAGCGCGGCGTCGAGATTGGAGAGCGGCTCGTCAAACAGGAACGCCTTCGGCTCGCGCACGATCGCGCGCCCGATGGCGACGCGCTGGCGCTGGCCGCCGGAAAGCTGGCGCGGCTTGCGATCAAGATAATCGGTCAGGTTCAGGGTGGTCGCCGCCTTGCGCACCTTCTGCTCGATGACGTCGGCGCTCTGTCCCGCCATCTTGAGCGCGAAGGCGATGTTCCCTCGCACGCTCATATGGGGATAGAGCGCATAGGACTGGAACACCATGGCGAGCCCGCGCTGCGCGGGACCGACAGTGGTCATGTCCTTGGCGTCGATCAGCACTTGTCCGGAGGTGACGTCCTCGAGACCGGCGATGAGGCGCAGAAGCGTTGACTTGCCGCAACCGGACGGCCCGACGAACACCGCGAACTCGCCGTTCTCGATATTGAGATTGACGCCGTTGATGATGCTGACTGCGCCGAACGCCTTGCGCACGTCCTTCAGTTGAATGCTTCCCATGGCGGCAATTCCTTATTGCGGGATTATTTAACGGCGCCGAAGGTCAAGCCTCGGACCAGCTGCTTCTGCGAGAACCAGCCTAGGATGAGGATAGGCGCGATGGCGAGCGTCGAGGCCGCGGAAAGCTTGGCCCAGAAGAACCCCTCGGGCGCCGAGTAGGAGGCGATGAAGGCGGTCAGCGGCGCGGCGTTCGAAGTCGTCAAATTGAGGGTCCAGAACGCCTCGTTCCACGACAGGATAATCGCGAGCAGCATGGTCGAGGCGATCCCGGGCACCGCCATCGGCGTCAGCACATACACGATCTCGTTCAGGAGCGAAGCCCCGTCCATGCGAGCCGCCTCGAGGATGTCGTTCGGGATCTCCTTGAAGTAAGTGTAGAGCATCCAGATCAAGAGCGGCAGATTGAGAAGCATCAAGACGAGCCCAATGCCGATGAGACTGTCGAGTAGATGCAGGTTCTTGAACAGGAGGTAGATCGGCACCAGCACGCCGACCGCAGGCATCATCTTGGTTGACAGCATCCACATCAAGAGATCTTTGGTTCGCTTGCCCGGGGCGAACGCCATCGACCAGGCGGCCGGAACGGCGATCAGGAGACCGATCAGGTTCGCGCCGATCGAGAGCACGACCGAATTGAAGGCGAACTTGAGATAGTTCGAGCGCTGCTGGACCTCGACGTAGTTTTCCAGCGTCCAGTTGAAGAACAGAAACTTCGGCGGCATGGCGATGGCGTCGAGCTCGCTCTTGAAGCTGGTCAGGAACGTCCAGAGGATCGGGAAGAAGATCAGAAAGGCGACGATCCAGGCGACGATCGTCACGCCGATGCGCTGCCTCGCGGATTTCTTTATGGCCATCGTTCAGCCCTCCAGGTTCCTGCCGATGATGCGCATCAGAAAGATCGCAACGATGTTGGCGAGAATGACCGCGACGATGCCGCCCGCGGAAGCGCTGCCGACATCGAAGTTGAGCAGCGCTTGCTTGTAAACGAGGAAGGGGATGTTCGTCGTGGCGACGCCCGGGCCGCCGGAAGTGGTGACGTAGATTTCCGCAAATACGCTGAGAAGGAAAATCGTCTCGATCAGGATGACGACGGTGATGGCGCGTGCGATATGCGGCAGGACGATATAGCCGAAATAGGAGAACGCGCCCGCGCCATCGAGCGAGGCCGCCTCCTTCTGCTCCTCGTCAAGCGACTGCAGCGCAGTCAAAAGGATCAGGCTTGCGAACGGCAGCCATTCCCAAGACACGACTATAATCACCGACAGCATGGGCCAGTTGGTGAACCAGACAATGGGTTCGAACCCCAAGGATCGGGCGATCCAGGCGAACAGCCCGGAATCCGGGTTCATCAGCAGGTTCTTCCATACAAGCGCGCTGACCGTCGGCATGACGAAGAACGGCGCGATGACCATGAGTTCGGAGTATATTCAGCCCGAACACCGGCTGGTCCATCAGCAAAGCCACGAGGATGCCCCCGCCGACGCTGATGACGAGCACCGAAGCGACGAGGATCAACGTGTTGAGAAGCGCAGTCAGGAAATCCGGATCAGAGAGGAACGACGCATAGTTTTGCAGCCCAACAAACCCACTGCTTTCGGGATCGAGCAGGCTGTAGCGCAGCGTCGAAAAATAGAGCGTCATCGCCAGCGGCACGATCATCCAGATGAAGAGGAGGATGACCGATGGGGAAACGAGAGCGCGACCCGCTGTCGCCGTTTGTTGTGTCGCCATCCTTGCGGCCCTCTCCTCCCTTTTGCGCTTCGGTCGCCCGCTCGGGTCGCCGACGCGCGTTCATTCTCGATTTTTGAACCCCTCGCCATCCCCCTTCTCGCGAGCGAGAAGGGGGGCGGGGCGGGAGGACACCCCCTCCTAACGCCTTCGCGCGAAGTACGCGACGCGATTCGGCGCGGAAGAGCGGCTTAGCTCATTTGATGTAACCGGCCTTCTTCATTGCCGTTTCGGTGGAGGCCTGGGCTTTCGCGAGCGCCTGGTCGACAGTCATCGTTCCTGCGAGCGCGGCCGAGAAGTCCTGCCCGACATCGGTTGCGATGCCCTGGAACTCGGGGATCGCCACGAACTGCACGCCCGTATAAGGCACCGGCTTCACCGTCGGATGGAGCGGATCGGCCGAGTTGATCGAATTCGATCGTCATCTGCGCGAACGGCGCCGCCCTCAGATAGTCGGCGTTCTTGTAGAGCGACGTGCGGGTGCCAGGCGGAACGCGGGCCCAACCTTCCTTCTGCGCGACGAGGTCCGTGTAGTGCTTGCTTGTCGCCCAGGAGATGAACTTCTGCGCAGCGTCCGCATTCTTCGACCCTGCGGGAACCGCCAGCGACCACGCCCAAAGCCAATTGCCCCGCTTGCCGAGGCCGTTGTCGGGGGCGAGCGCAAAGCCGACCTTGTCGGCGACCCTCGACTGCTTCGGATCGGTCACGAATCCCGCCGCGACCGTGGCGTCGATCCACATGCCGCACTTGCCCTCGTTGAACAGCGCCAGATTCTCGTTGAAGCCGTTCGACGATGCGCCCGGCGGACCGTCGGCCTTCATCAGCGGCACGTAATAGTCGAGGGTCGCTTTCCACTCGGGCGTGTTGAATTGCGCGTTCCATTTCTCGTCGAACCAGCGGGCGCCGAACGAGTTCGCCGTCGCCGTGAGGAAGGCCATGTTCTCACCCCATCCCGGCTTGCCCCGGAGGCAAATGCCATAGACGCCTGCCGCCTTGTCGGTCATCTTGTCGGCCGCCTGCTTGATGAATTCCCAAGTCGGCTTCTCCGGCATCTTGAGACTGGCCTTATCCATCAGGTCCGTGCGGTACATGACGAAGGAGCTCTCCCCGTAGAAGGGCGCCGCGTAGAGCTTGTCATCGAGCGAAAGGCCGGCGCGGATGGCGGGGATGAGGTCGTCGGTGTCATAGTCGGCGCCAAGCTTGTCGAGGGGCAGTATCCATTTCTTCTTTGCCCAGATCGGCGTCTCATAAGTGCCGATGGTATAGACGTCGAATTGGCCGCCCTTGGTGGCGATGTCGGTCGTCACCTTCTGGCGCAGCACGTTCTCCTCGAGGGTGACCCAGTTAAGCTTGATGTCGGGATTGGCCTTGGTGAAATCCTCAGTCAGCCCCTGCATACGAATCATATCGCCGTTGTTGACGGTGGCGATCGTCAGGGTGGTGTCGGCAAAGGCCGGGAGCGAGAAGCCTGCGAGCGCGACCGCCCCGAGCAGGCCCATCATGTGAACCTTCATAGCGTTTCCTCCATGAGGCAATGCCGGGAACGGGCATTTGCCACTTAAGCGGGCGAATATTCGCCATATCCTTCCGCCTAAGTCAATGCGAATTTGCGCCACGCCGTTAAAAACGGGGCGCCCGCAGGCGAATAAAATGAAATTAAAGCCTTTTTTTGCCTCGCCTCACCGCTGCAGCAAATGCTCCGCCGTCGCCTCGTCAGTCACCAAACCGGAAATGAGCCGCCCGGCGAGCGCTCCGCGCAGCGGCGCCCGACGCGACGGCCCCATCGCGACTCCGATCACGAGCCGGTTGTCGGCCCTCCGCAAGGGCGCTGAGGCGACCCGCTGGTTCGTCCCTTCGCCAAGCACCTTCCCCGCCGAGTTGAACGCCCAGCCGGTGATCTCGCCAACCGCGCCGGCCTGGCGCAGAGCCTCGGCTTCCTGCCGGGTAATGATGCCGTCCTGCACCAGGGCCGACGAGTTGCCGACCGCGCCGACCCCGACGAAACTGACGTCCGTGCGCTCGACGAGGTCGAAAATGCTCTTCACCGAGGCGAGGCTAGTCAGCAGTTCGCGCTCCTCGACCGAGCGGGCGATGACCGGCAGCGGCATCGGGTAATGCGGCGCGCGCACGCTGTCAGACACGCGAATGATGACATCGTAGAAGGAAGCCGAACCGTCGATCTTGGTGGTGCCGACCAGCGCCACCAGCTTGTGCTGCGGGCATTCCATCGCCGGCAATTGGTCGGCGACGGCGCGCATCGTGCGTCCCGTGCCGATGCCGATGATCGCGGGCTCGGAGCGGCGCAACCAACGTTCGAACTCCGTCGCGGCGACTTGGGCGATGCCCAGCGTCGACGACGTCGAGGCCGGATCGGTCGGGGCGACTTCGCAGAACCTCAGGTCGTAGCGCAGCTTAAGCGCCGCGGCGAGCTCCATGCAGCGCGCGATCGGATGATCGAGCCTGACCTTGATCAGCCGCTCGCTGATCGCCAGCGAAACCAGGCGCTGCGCCGCCTGGCGCGAAATGCCGAGCTTGCGCGCGATCTCGTCCTGGGTGTTGCCGGCGACATAATAGAGCCATCCGGCGCGGGCGGCCTCGTCCAGCCGCAAACCGTCATGATCCGACTTGCGCGCCATGGCTTCAGCCCGCGCCCTGGGCGTCGGCCCGGGCCGCGCGGGCGACGACGAGGTCGGGCAGCCGCGCCATATCGTCGAAGACGAGCTCCGCGCCGGCCGCGGTCAAATGCGCTCCTTCGTCAGGGGGCGAGAAATGGCTCGCCCCGACAAACCCGAACACCGTCATTCCAGCCGACCGTGCGGCGGCGACTCCGGCGACGCTGTCCTCGATCACCAGGCAATCTTTGGGCTCCGCGCCCATAACGCGCGCCGCGTGCAGGAAGAGATCCGGACTCGGCTTTCCCTCCGCAACCTCGGCGGCGGAAAAAATGTTGGGCGCGAATAGGGTCTCGTAGCCGGCCAGTCGAAGCGAGTGGCGCAGTCTTTCAGGCGCGCTTGAAGAGGCGACGCACACCCGCGCGCGCAAGCCTTCGACCGCCTGCCGCACGCCTTCGACGCCCTTCAGTTCGCGCGCGAACGCCGACAGAATCTCGCGCGAAAGATCGTCGGGAAACGCCTCGGGCAACGGTGCCCCAAGTTCGGTTTCGATTCTACGCATAGCCGAATCGAGCCGAAGTCCCAGGAAGCGCGCGCGCGTCTCCTGCTCGGTCAGGCTAAGCCCGGCCTCGCCAAGCCTACGGCGCGTCACGCCGAGCGCAATCAGTTCGCTGTCGACCAGCACGCCGTCACAATCGAAAATGACGACTTCAGGCCAGCGCGACTTGCGATCGAGTTCGCGAATCTCCCGCTCGGTTCGGCGCAGCATCTCGCAGGCGCGGGCCTTTCGCGCGTGGAACGCCGCAATCGGCCCGCCTGCCGGCGCCGCGGCGCCTCTCGCAAGCGTCGACATCGCCGACATGGCGGAGGCCATGGTCTGCGCCCCGGCCGCCACTGCGCCCACCATGGCGGAACCGAGAAGCACCGGCTCCGGGCTCTCCGGGGATTCAACCGTCTTGCCGCACACGTCGGCGATGATCTGGCGGACCAATCCGCTGCGCGCGGCGCCGCCGCTGACAATGATCGTATCGAATTCGTAAGCGAACCGCTCGAGCTTGCGGACGATGTCGGCCAGGCCATAGGCGAGCCCACACAGCCCGGCCGCATAGAGTTCCTGCAAGCTCGCGGCATCTTCGCGCAGGTCCATTCCTATCACGCCGCCGCGCGCCTCGGGGTCGACCGACGGCGATCGGTTGCCGATGAAGTCAGGCAGGACATGCAGGCCCTCAGCGATCAGCGCAGCCTCCGACAGACCGCCGGCGCGCGCGACGATCTCTTTCTCGAGCGCGTGGAGCGCATGCGGCCCGGCCCGCGCCTTGAGTTCGCCAAACGCCGGATGCAGCCGCAACAGATGGTCGATCGCTCCGCCGAACGCCGACTGCCCGCCATCGATCAGCCATTGATCAGCAGTCAGGGCGCCGAAATGCGGTCCCCAAACTCCGTCGATGAACCGCGGCTCGTCGGAGAGCGCCATGCAGCTCGATGACGTGCCAAGAATGAGCGCCAGGCGGCGGCGCGGATCGGCCGACCGTCCGTCCCCGCGCGCGCCCAACGTGCCCGCGGCTCGAGCGCCGAGAGTGCCTGCGGCGCCTGCATGCGCGTCGACCAGCCCAGCGCCGACCGGCGTCCCCGCCCGCAGGCCCATCGCCGCCGCGGCCTCGGCCGTCAATCCTCGTGCGAGCGACGCGCCCGGGGGCGCCGTCTCGGCGCCGATGCGGGCGTAATCGTCGTCTTTGAGGAACCCGAGGCCCACGCTGTCGAAGAATTCGTCCGGCCAGCGCCTCTCATGCGCGAGATAGCCGAATTTGCAGGTCGCCGGGCAGATGGAGCGGGTCAGCGACCCGGTCGCGCGAAACGACAGGAAATCGGTGAGATCGAAGAAATGCCCGGCCTTGCGAACCGTTTCGGGCTTGCACCGGGCGAGCCAAGCGAGCTTCGGCGTATGCATCTCGGGCGAGATCTTGCCGCCCACGTGGCGCAGGGCTTCATGCCCGCCGGCGTTGATCCGCCCGGCATCGTCGACGGCGCGATGATCCATCCACACGATCACATCGCGCTCGGGTGCGTCGGTCGGACTCACCGATAGGGGACGCGCATTGCGGTCGAGCGTAACCAGCGAGCACGTTGCGTCGAAGCCCATGCCGCCAATGGTCTCCGGCGCCAGACCCGACGCCTCGACCGCTTCGCGCACCGCCGACGTCGCCGCGCGCCAGATGTCGTCGGACGATTGCTCGACGATCTCGCCCGACTCGCGCCAGATGGCGATGGGTCGCCTGGCGCTGGCGATGAGCTTTCCGACAGAATCGAAGACGCCGGCCCTGGCGCTGAGCGTCCCGACGTCCACTCCGATATAGGCCTCGTGCATGCAATCCCTGGCGTCGCTTGGGCGGAAGAATTCTCCGTTCCGGCGCCGCTGGCAAGCGGAGGGGCGGCTGAGGCGGGCTAGTGGCGGCTGGCGGCTCGAGAGTCCGACGGCGGTTCGATCGAATTGCCGAATGCTCTCTAACTCGGAAGATAGCGAAATAGGCTCTTATAGCGCTAGGAGCCTGTCCAAATAGGCTTTGCATCAGGCGGTTTGATGAAGGATAGCCCGCTCATGCGGCATGGGCGAGCTTGGTGAGGTTATGTGCGGTGCAGATCAATGCCCATTCAGCTCTCACTTTCTCGATGCCGCGCAAGAGGAACTGCCTGAACCCTCTTGCTTCTTTGACTTGTCCGAACACCGGCTCCACGGTTTGCTTTCGCAGTCTGTAGCGACTTCGCCATCCTGCCCGCCTGAGCTTGTCGCGCATCGCCAAGGTCAACGGGGCCTTGATCTGTCGTTTGGCTTGGTCGGGATGTTTGGCACGTCCGGTTGCGACATAACCGTTGATCTTGCGCTCGGCCAAGGCTGTAAGGTTCGCTTCGCTCAAGTAGCCGGCGTCGGCTGAGGCTTCCTTGGGCTTGCGGCCAAGAGTTTCTGTGATCCCATCGATGAGCGGCACAAGCTGGTCTTGATCGCTCATGCTCTGCGTTAAGGTATGGGCCACGATGATCTGCGCGGTCGCATCGACCGCGGCCTGCGCATTGTAGCCCTGAATGTAGCCCTCCCTGGTCTTCAGGATGCGGCTTTCGGGATCGGTGAAGTTGCGTTGCGTCTTGCCGTCGGGCTCCTGTTTGGGCGGCGCCGGCGCTCGACCGGTCTTCTTGCGCCCTTCGGCCTTGCGCTGCTCTTCGGCCTGCTCGCGGCGGCGCATCTCCTCTTCGGCGGCGGCTTTGGCTTCGGCTTCCAGCTCGGCCTTGGCCTGGCGTATCTTCACAAGCCGCTTCTGCTTGTCGGCCACCCAATCGGGCATCTCGTCGCCGCGCTTGGCGCCGTAGAGCTTGTCCTCCTCTTGATCGGCAGCCTCCGCCGCCTCGAGCCAGCGGTCCACCTCGGCCGCAAGCTCCGCTTCCCGCTTCTTCATGCGCGCGTAACTCATCGCTTTGTGTTTGGACGCGTTGGCCTTGATCTTGGTTCCGTCCAGCGCAACGTGCCCCAGCTTCACCAGACCGGCCTTCTCGGCAAGCCTCAACACTTGCACGAACAGAGCCGCAAGCGCCTTCAGATGCCGACGGCGGAACTCCGAGATCGTTCGGAAGTCCGGCGGGTCTCCCGCCACAATCATCATGAAATCCGCCCGCTCCACCGCCGAGCGCGCAATCCGCCGCGAGGAGTAAATCCCGCTCGCATAGCCATGCAGAAGCAGCGCCGTCATCATCCACGGATCGAACGGGGGCTGACCCAGCCCGCTTCTGTAGCTTCCTACAATCGCGGAAAGATCAAGCTCCTCCCGCACCAGCGACACAATCAGCCGCGACAGGTGGTCTCTGGGCACATAGTCCTGCACGCTCGGCGGCAGAAGCTGGGCCTCATCAATCTTCCAGGGGCGAAAGTCCTTGCTCATGAACCAGCAAAGAATTAGACTTGCTCCAATTTGGCTAGCAGGCTGTTGAAAAACTCATTTCCGCCGCAGTTCGATTCCGTTCCGGACTCCGTTGGATTCCAATGTGTTCACGGTTTCGACCCCACGCGGCGGACTTTTTCAACAGCCTGCTAGGGACTACTCAGACAGGCTCCTAGCTCGCAATGTTAACGAGAGAGCGCTTTGTGATCCGTTGGACTCGGTGTTTGGATCGAGAAGAGCCCATGCTGCGAACAGCGCGAAACGAAAAGGAAGCTAAGCCATTGAAAACAAACGATCCCACGAAATGCCTGATTTATACGTCATAATGATTTCAATGACTTAAGATCAGGAATGCGAAATGTTTCGTTTCGCGGCGCGAAACGAAAAGGAGGAAGTGATCACGCGAAATCCCGGATTACGCTTTTCGTTTCGCGGGGCGAAACGTTCCTTTTGGGTTTGCGGGTTTGGTTTTCGGCGGAAGCCCGAAGCGGGCGCTTCTCCTTCGCGGCGCGTCAGCAGCGGATGTCGGCAATGGGCTCGAACGAACGCAAAAAGTTGCGCGAAAGCGCAGTTAAGCCGTTGGAATCCTTGGCGCGCGTAAGCTTGTGCGCAGGGCGATTGTGGGCGCGAGGCGGGACGTGGTCAGCTCAGGTCAGGCGGGCAGGCTCAGGAGGCCAGCCGCGCCGGACTCAAGGCCGAATAGGAGTTCAGAGCCCGTGGCGTTCCAGCTAAGGGCGCTGACCGCGCCATCGCCGGTATGGCGCACCAGAATTTCGGCTGCGTCGGCGAGGCGCGTCAGCAGAACGAGGCCGTCGGAGTAGCCGATGGCCACGACCAGCGCCTTCGGATGAAAGGCCACCTGGGTCACCCGCGCTTGGCGCACGCCGCATTCGCGCGGGGCCTTGCCCATTGGCCCGTCCTTGTCCCTGAACGGCCAGATGACGGCGGCGTCGGCGCCGGAGGTCGCGAGCCATTGGCCGTCGTGAGACCAGGACAGCGAGCGCGTCTTGGCCGGATATCCGGTCATGCGCATGTTGCGCGAATCTTGAAGCCGCCAGCCGTGCAGCGCGTTCTCCTGCATCGAGGTGACGAGAAAGCGGCCATCCGGCGAGAAGGTCGCGTCGAGATGCGCGCCCTTCCATTCCAGGGTCTGAGGCGTTCCTTCGACCTTCGGAAACCACAGCGTCGCGCCATTGTAGTGGGTCGCCGCGAGGCGAAAGCCCTTGGGCTGGAAAGCGAGGCCGCGCGCGGTCGTGGGCGCGCTCCAGGTCTTGACGGCCCCGCTTTCGTCGCGGGCGCGAACCTGCTTGCCCGCGCTCCACGCATAGGCCTTGCCGCGCAGCGCCAGGGCGTCGATCCACCTGCCCTTCTCGTCGGCGATGTCCTCATGGCTCCCGTCGGCCCGCACCGCGACCACGCGTCCATCGTCGCCGCCAGTGAGCAGCGTCTTGCCGTCGCTGATCGCTGTCAGCATCGCAGCATCGGGATGGACGACGATGCGCTTTTGTTCGTCGGGTTCGCCAATCAGCACGCCCCCATCCGCCAGGGCCAACGCCGGCGCGCCGTCAACGAACGTCGCCGCCACGACATGCGCGCCCGCGTCAAACAGCCGCGCATGCTGGATGAGCGAAGAGCCGGCCTGGGCGTCGGTCATGGAACGCGATGCGCGATCAAGCCGCGCAGGCCAGGAATCCGCTGCGGATATCCTCCTCCATGAGATCGCGGCCGATGAACACCACCTTCGACTCCCGCCTCTCGTCCGGCCTCCACTCGCGCTGCGAGTCGCCGTCGAGCATCATATGCACGCCTTGGAAAACGAAGCGCTTGGGGTCGCCCTTCATCGCCACGATGCCCTTGGAGCGCAGAATATTCGGGCCGTGCTCCTGGGTGAGCTGATTGATCCAGGGCATGAACTTGGCCGGATCGACGTCGCCATCGAGCCTCACCGCCACCGACTGCATGTCCTCGTCGTGATAGTGCTTGAGGCCATGATGATGATGGTCGCCATCGTGGCCATGGTGGTCATGGTCATGATCCTCCGCGACAAGGAAATCGGGTTCGATGTCGAGGATGCGGTCGAGATCGAAGGCGCGGCGCTCCAGCACATCAGCGAGCGCGACGTCGCACTTTTTCGCCCGATGCAGCGACGCGTAAGGGTTGATGGCGCGGATGCGCGCTTCGACCTCGCCCAATTCCGCCGGGGTCACGAGATCGGTCTTGTTGATGATGATGACGTCCGCGAAGGCGATCTGGTTCTTGGCCTCGGGCGCGTCGCGCAGGCGCTGGGCGAGCCACTTGGCGTCGGCGACCGTCACCACTGCATCGAGCCGCGCCGCCTTTTGCACGTCCTGGTCGACGAAGAAGGTCTGCGCCACCGGCGCCGGATCAGCGAGCCCGGTCGTTTCTACGATGATGGCGTCGAACCGGCCCTTGCGCTTCATCAAGCCCTCAATGATGCGGATGAGGTCGCCGCGGACTGTGCAGCAGATGCAGCCGTTGTTCATCTCGAACACTTCTTCGTCCGCGCCGATGACGAGCTCGTTGTCAATGCCGATCTCGCCAAATTCGTTGACGACAACCGCGTAGCGCTTGCCGTGCGGTTCGCTCAAAATGCGATTGAGCAGCGTCGTCTTGCCGGCACCTAGATAGCCGGTGAGGACGGTGACGGGAATTTTCTCCGGCTCGTGGCTTGGGGTCACGCGCTTCATCTCCTCGGTAAGAAAGGGATCAAACGTCATATAAGGCTGGGCGGCGCTCATGGGTAGGCCCGCTTCGGGCTCGGCGCTACCAGGAGCCGGACCCAAAACCCCCGTTGAGGCCGATGTAGGGCCCTCCCCATCGCCACGCCGGGCGTGTCGGGTCCATCGAGGGCGCATTGACGACCGGCGGCGGCATCTTGTCACCAGAGAGGCTCGCCGGAGGAGGCCCGAGTACGACTGCTTCCGACGGGACGTAGCCAGATCTGCCGCGCCACGACGCGCGACACCAGTTGCGGACGCATTTCTCCAGGCGGATTTCTGCACTTTGGGGGATGCGCTGCACGATTTCGGACACACCCGTGGGCCCGACCCGCATCGTAACGGGCGCGCCGGTCATCGCCAGTTCCGCGACCGCCGGTGAAACAAGGGCGACGGAAACACCAAACCCAAGACAAAAACGCACAATCCTTTTCATATTTTTGTCGCGCGCCACGTCCGCCCGTTCGGGCCGAAGGCCGGCTCGATGCGAAAATTGTCGTTGGCCGTCATTGCGCCAAGAGACAAGGTCTCGTCGGGCATGACGAGAGTCGCTTGATCGCCAACAAACATGATAACATGGCGCCTCTGCTCGAGCAGCGTTTTCGCCATCGCGCGCAAGGCGTCGAAGTAGGGCGCCTTACGCCACGCGCCCGGCGAGCCGGGGTCGGCCTGACCATAGATGAATCCGTTCGTCGGATAGATGGACAGCACGAACCGCGCCCGGTCCGGCCTCCACTCCGCCGGCATCGTCCCGTCCGTCATCCACAGGCAGAAAAACTGTCGGCACTGATCGGGCGGCGCGTCGTGGATCGCGCAGCCCTTTCCTGGCGCGCAATGCTTGCACCACACCCCAGGCGCCTTTGCTAATTCGGGCAGCGCATAGACCTTGCAGCAGAGTGTGCAGCTGCCGCACTCGCGTCCCGGTGCGGCCGCGTAAGACGTAAGAACCATGGCGGTTGAGGACATTTGGTCGTCGCCCAGCGGAAATTGATTTCCCGGACCGCTATCGCGACCAGCGTAGGCTGGCAAGTCAATGGGCGAGCCCGGCGTCGACGCGCAATTGATCCGGCTTCGTTGGGACGGCGGTCAGCTTTGGGGCGCCGTGGAAAAAAGGTATTCTACGCCGTCGAACGAATCGACGGGGAACACATAGAAGAGACGTAGGATCTCGTTTCCCGTCTGGCGGATTCCGTGCTCGGCCAGGCCCGGAATGAACACCGCGCTCCCGGCCTTGACCGGAAACTCACGGGCGTCGAGGCTCATCAAGCCGGCGCCGGCGAGCACATAATAAACTTCCGCTGGCGCATGCCGGTGCAATCCCAGCCAGTCGCCCGGCTGAAACTCGGCCACGCCGCAGGTCATGCCCTCCGATGGGGTCGGTCCCTTGGAAAACAGGGTGCGCCAGCGAAGCCGGCCGCGCACCGGATCGTCCCAACCCTCTTGCGGCGCGTTCGCCTCGTCGAGCGCGAACGGCGCGACTTGATCTGAAATTGGGTTCATCCGCCGCCTCCCAAGTTCATCGGGCCCCCGGCGTCGTCGCGAGGCCCGGCCAAGCGCGCCGCGGTCCCGACGCTGAGGTTGGCAAATCTTTTCACGGTCCGCTTATTACCCTACAGTACAAGGAACCCGCGATCAGCCAATCGCTGTCGCGGCGATCGAGCGACCATGGGGAGGACAATAGTTGCGTCCAATCGTATTCGCGATGGTCCCGGCCTCGTCCGCCGCTCGCCGCACGGCGGGGCGCTAACCGCGCTGGGGGCGCTGCTTCGCGGCCAAACCACATTTGCGAAACCAGGTAGTGTCATCGCGGGGCCCGGCATAGTCTGTGTCGTGCGGCGCCCCGAGACTTTACGTGGCCGATCTACGCCGTAACGTCGCGCCGCAGGGCCGCGCCAACCGCAACAGGATGAACGCTCATGGCCTCGGTCGAAGTCTCCAATGTGCGCAAGAGTTTCGGCAGCTTCGAGGTCATTCACGGCGTCTCGGTCAGCGTCGAGGACGGCGAATTTGTTATTCTTGTCGGACCCTCCGGGTGCGGCAAGTCCACTCTGTTGCGGATGGTCGCCGGGCTCGAATCGGTCACCAGCGGTGAACTTCGCATTGACGGGCGTGTCGTCAACGACGTGCCGCCGAAAGAACGCGACATCGCAATGGTGTTCCAGAACTATGCGCTTTATCCGCAAATGACGGTCGCGAAAAACATGAGCTTCTCGCTGGAGCTCGCGCGTCGGCCGAAGGACGAGATCACAGAAAAGGTCAATAAGGCGGCTGATATCCTCGGCCTCGTGCCGTTTCTTGACCGCTATCCGCGCCAATTGTCGGGCGGCCAACGACAGCGCGTCGCCATGGGAAGGGCGATCGTGCGCGATCCGGCGGTGTTTCTGTTTGACGAGCCGTTGTCCAATCTCGATGCGAAGCTGCGCGTGCAGATGCGCGCGGAGATCAAATCGCTGCAGCAGAGGCTCGCGTCCACGACACTTTACGTCACCCACGACCAAATCGAGGCGATGACCATGGCTGACAAGATCGTGGTCATGCACGACGGCGCGGTCGAGCAGGTCGGCTCGCCGCTCGAACTTTATGACCGGCCCGCCAACGTGTTCGTGGCCGGCTTCATCGGCTCGCCGGCAATGAACTTCATTACGGGGCGCCTCGAAGGCGGGGAGCCGCCGACGCTCGCCACCGCTTCAGGAGTCACGATCCCGCTTTACGCCGCCGCGCCGCGCACGGGTCCCGGTTCGGAGGTCATCATGGGCATCCGGCCGGAGAGCGTAAGCCTTGGGGGACCGCACGCGATGCCCGCGGAGATCGTGGTCATCGAGCCGACGGGCTACGAAACGCAGCTGATCGCCAAGTTCGCCGGGCAGGACATCGTTTGCGTGTTTCGCGAGCGTTTGGAGGGCCGTCCGGGGGACACCGTCGCGCTGACGTTCGAAGGTCCGTTGCACTTCTTCGATGCGCAAACAGGCGCGGCCCTCACCGCAGGCTGATAGATGGAGAGCGACGGCTTCGATCTAGCCCGCGCCTTGCGGGTTGTCCGCTGATCGGACTAACGTGGTCGAAGCCAGAACGACGCCGATGAGGCGGGGGCCGGAGGATTCGCCATGAAGGCCTATCGCGTCAATCGTCGATCACTGCTGGTCGGCATGGCGGTCGCTCCAGCCATTGTGCGCGCCGCGCGGGCGGCGCCGATGACGATGCGCCTGTCGTCGTCATTACCGAACAATCCGAAGTTCGCTAACGGCCGGGTCTATTATGACAACCTCGTCAAGCGCCTCGCGGCCAATGGCCTCGCCGACCGCATCGACGTGCAATTCTTTCCTGACAATCAACTCGGCCAGGAGATCGACGTCGTCAATTCGGTCAGCCTTGGCGTGATCGACCTGATGGTCACGGGCACTTCGATCTGGGCGAACGTGGTGCCTTTGATCGGCCTGCTCGACCTTGGCTATCTGTTCGAAAGCTTCCCGCAGCAGACTTAGGCCTTGGACGCGGGTGCGGCCAAACCTCTCGAGCAGGCGCTGAAGACCGGGGCCAACGTGCAAATCATCGGCTGGGCCTACAACTTTGGTTCGCGCAGCGTGCTGTGCAAATCGCCAGTCAACGCGCCCGCAGATTTGGCCGGCAAAAGGATTCGAACCCTCCCCAACAAGATCATCACCGAATGCCTCAGGCTCATGGGCGCGGCCGCCACGCCGATGGCGTTCGGTGAGATTTACACCGCCCTCCAGGCAGGCGTGCTCGACGGGCTCGAACATGATCCGCCTACGGTTGCAGCGAGCAAGTTTTATGAGACGGCCAAATTCTATTCGCTGACCCAGCACAATTTCTCTGCTCTCGGCGTGTTCTGCAGTGGGCCTACGCTCAGCCGGATGGAAGCGCCGCTGCGCGATCAGTTCTTGGCTGCGGCGGCGCAAGCGGCAGTGGACACTAGAGCCCGCGGGCTTGAAGCGGAAAAGGAGGCGATCGAGACTCTGAAGCAGAAGGGCGTCGAAGTCATCGCTTGCGATCGTGAGCCGTTCCGCAAGCTCACGCTGCCGCAGACCGACCAATTCATCAAGGCGCGCCCAGAGGCGAAGCCGATCATCGACATCATCCGCAGCACCAAAGCATGATTGGCTGAGCGTGTTTTTGAAATTTGAGAGACGCTCGCGGCGCGCCGTAGACCAATGAGAGATTTTCGGCCCTCGAGAGACGGCGCGTGACCCAGTCGACGCGCGCGCGCGAGGCGCTGGATGACCCGGATCCGATAGCCCCGAACGGGCTGGCCTGGCTGCTTGTTCTGGTCGACGCACTGGCCGCGATCCTGTTGGCGGCGGACCTGATCGTGGTGTCCCTGTCCGTATTTTATCGCTACGTGCTGGCTGCGCCCATCGAATGGGCGGATGATGTCGCGCGCGGACTGATGGTGGCGATGGCCTTCTTCGGCGCGGCGAGTGCGCTTGCTCGTAACGAGAACGCCGGGGTCGCCTTCTTCGTACAGAAACTTGGGGCCAAAGCCCGGCGGCGCGTCGACGCCGTTGCGGCGTTGGTTGTCTTGACGGCGGCCGAGTCGGTCGCATGGTACGCAATTGCGCTAGGCCGGTTCACCACAGGCCAGACGACGGGCTCCGGCTTGCCGCTGGAACTGACATTTTTCCCCATGGGTGCAGGCGCGCTGTGCATGACGATATTCGCGCTTGCGCAGTTCTGTCGCCGTAAGCCGTCCGACATCGCGTTCGCCGTCATTTGCGCACTGGCGTTGGCCGGAGCGGCGTACGGCTGGCGGTTCATTGGGCCGGGCGCAGTCCGTTCGGGTCTGCCCATGCTCGTGGGTTTCGTCGCGAGCCTGGTCGGCGGCGTTCCGATCGGATTTGCGCTGGCGTTCACCGCGCTCATTTACATCTGGATCGGAGGCGCCCTGCCCGGCCTCATTTTCGCTCAGCAAATGGCGCGCGGCATCGACAATTTCGTGCTGCTTGCGATCCCGTTCTTCATCCTGGTCGGCTATCTGATGGAGGCCAACGGCATGTCCGTCCGCCTGATCGCGCTGCTTGAACGTCTGGTCGGACGGGTGCGTGGCGGCCTCAACGTCGTGATGGTGTTGTCGATGGTGATCTTCTCCGGCATTTCCGGTTCGAAGATGGCCGATGTCGCGGCTGTGGGCTCGGTGCTGATCCCGGCGGCGCGCCGGTCGCGTCAGAATCCCGGCGGCGCGGTAGCGTTGTTGGCGGCTTCCGCGGTCATGGCCGAGACGATTCCCCCGTGCATCAACCTGATCATACTCGGCTTCGTCGCCAATCTTTCGATCGGCGGATTGTTCATGGCGGGATTGTTGCCGGCCGGCCTCATGGCTCTTGCGCTGATCGGCGCCGTGATCCTGCTTGGCGGCGGCGCACAATTGGCTGACGAGGCTCCGCTCACCACGGCCTCGCTGGGGCAATTATGGCGCGGCGCAATTGTTACGCTCGGACTTCTGGCGATCATTTTTGCCGGCTTCAGGTTTGGTGTGGCGACCGCGACCGAGATTTCCGCTTTCGCCGCGCTTTACGCGCTGGTGGTGGGCGGTGCGGCGTTCCGTGAACTTGGACCTCGCGCGGCGGCGCGAAGCTTCGTCAAAGCCGCGACCCGCTCGGGGCTCGTACTGTTCATTGTCGCCGCAGCGCAGTCGCTTGCTTTTGTCCTGACTCTGCAACAGGTCCCCCATGCCCTCGCGGAAGCGATGGTCGCGCTGTCGCAGACCGCCGGCCCATGGCTGTTCCTGCTTTTGTCCATCCTCATCTTGATAGTCATGGGCTCCATTCTAGAGGGCGCGGCGGCGCTCATCATCTTTGGCCCGTTGCTGGTCCCGGTCGCGGCGCAGATTGGCGTCAATGGATTACACTTTGGCGTGGTTCTGGTGATCGCGATGGGAATTGGGTTGTTTGCGCCGCCGCTCGGGCTGGGGCTTTACGGCGCATGCCTGATAGGCGGGGTGCCGATCGAAACGACGGTAAGGCCGATGCTGGGCTATCTTGGCCTGCTTCTCTTGTGCCTCTTGGTCATCGCGTTCGTCCCCGATCTGACGCTCTGGCTGCCCGATCGGCTTGGTTATCGGTAGGGGCAGGATCAAGGGCCGCCGAGGGGCTGGTCGGCTTGACCGCCCGGCGTCACAAGATATGGTCCATCAGCGCGCCGTTCATCGCGGCTGCCTGAACAAAGCCGTGCGCGCCAAACTAACAGTTGACCCCCCTCATTCGCAATCGAGACGATTGACCCATGGCCCATCTGTTCAGCAAACTTCGTATGCGCGACGTTGACTTCGCCAACCGCATCGGCGTTTCGCCGATGCGCCAATATTCGTCAGTCGACGGCTACGCGAACGATTGGCATTTCGCGCACCTCGCCGCCCGGGCGGTCGGCGGCGCCGCGCTGGTGCTCACGGAAGCGGCGGCGGTGACGCCGGAGGGTCGCATCTCCCCGCAGGATCTCGGCGTTTGGAGCGAACGGCATTTCGAGCCGCTCGAGCGCATAGCTCGCTTCATCGATTCTCAAGGCGCGCGCGCCGGCATACAGCTGGCGCATGCGGGACGAAAGGGCAGCACTTATCGGCCAGGCGCCGGGCAAGGCGCGCTTGCGGAAAACAACGGCGGGTGGCGGCCGGTCGCTCCGAGCGCGATTGCGTTCAGCGACACCTACGCTAAGCCGAACGAGCTGACTATCGAACAGATCAAGTCGACGCAGACCGCTTTCGCGGTAGCGGCTGAACGCGCCGCCGCCGCGGGCTTCGCGGTGGTCGAGATTCACGGCGCTCATGGCTACCTCATCCACGAGTTTCTATCGCCCTTCAGCAATCGCCGCACTGACGCGTACGGCGGTTCGTTCGGCAATCGAACGCGATTCCTTCGGGAGTGCGTCGCGGCCGTACGGCGCGCTCTGCCCGAGCGATGCGCGCTCTTTGTTCGAATCTCGGCGACCGACTGGGCTGAAGGCGGATGGGACATCGACCAATCGGTCGAGCTCGCGAGCCTTCTGCTCGCTCTCGGCGTCGATGTGATTGATTGCTCGTCGGGCGGCAATCTCGAGAAGGCGGAGATCCCGATAGGACCCGGATATCAGACGCCATTCGCCGAACGGATTCGGCGTGAGGCGAATATCGCCACCGCCGCGGTCGGCATGATCACCTCGCCCGCTCAGGCCGACCAGATCATCCGCAACGATCAGGCTGACATCGTGCTGCTCGCGCGCGAAATGCTACGCGACCCTTACTGGCCGCTACACGCCGCGCAGGAGCTTGGGCAAGTCGCGGCATGGCCGAGACAATATCTGCGCGCGGCGCCGAGCGGGACGCCGGAGCGCCTGTCCGCGCCCGCTCCGGGCGATCGCATCAAGCAAGCTGTCGCTTCATAAGCGCCCGATGGCCCGCGCCGCGCCGAAAAGCCGCTTGGCGGAGCGGTCCTGCTCGCTATAGGCTTGGGCCGCCCACCCTGGGATGCGGTTTGAGGAATGACATGCGCAATTCGCTCCTTTCCTGGCTGACGGCGGCGATCACGTTCGGGCTTGTTATTGGCGGGCCAACCTCTGCGAGCGCCCAGAGCGTCATGAGAACATGCGCAAGCGAATGGAAACAGGCGCAGGCGGCGGGAACGACCGGCAGCCAAAGCTGGCCGGAGTTTCTCGCCCAGTGCCGCACGCGCCAAGGCTCAGCCGCGCCATCCCCGTCGACGCTCGCTCCCGCGCCTGCCCCTCAGTCAGGCTCCCTGTTCCCATGGTCACAGCCCGCGGCGGCCTCAAATTTCGGCGCGCCCTCGGGCGGCCAGAGCGTCATGAAGCTCTGCGCGAGCCAATGGAAAGACGCCAAGGCCGCAGGAACAACCGGCGGCCAGAGCTGGCCACAGTTTCTGGCGCAGTGCCGGACGCGACAAGGCTCCGCCGCCGCGCCCTCGGGGAGTTTTGCGCCGGCGCCCGCGCCGGCCCCTGCGCCCCCCTCTCAATCTGGCTCTCTTTTCCCATGGTGGCAGCCGTCGGCTCCAACTTCTGCGCCGGGCGCGACCCCTACTCCGCGAGTAGGCGAATACACCACCGAGCTCGCAGCGCGCGCGCATTGTCCGTCGGACACAATCGTATGGGCCAACATGCCGACGCGCATCTATCACTACACGGGAACCCGGTATTTCGGACACACCCGCAACGGCGCGTATATGTGCGAGGCTGACGCGCGCGCCGCCGGATATCGCGCGGCGAAGAACCGCCAACGTGAGGCCGGGAGCCCTTCTGGGTAGGAGGTTATCGGGCCTGCCGGCGGGCTCGCGGGGTTTTCATCTATCTGGTGAAGTCGCGGCCAGCTTCGACGAACGAAGTTCGCGTGGCTGGTATCCCGCGCGATATGCAGCGTCGTCATCGCATGCGGTGCAGTGTGATGCAGCTCACGCTACGTCATCTTCATTTCATGTCTAATTCATTGGGCTGCGATAAAAAATAGCCGCGGTTGGTCCTTGTTAATGAGATTGCCGCAGGCTGCTTTTGTCGACTCGCCTGCGCGCGAACTTGCCCCGGCCGGTGATAAATGGAACTTGAGATGCACCCATTCTCCCAAACGGATGCGCGCGTCGGTCGATCCGACAGCGATCATCATTTCTTCCATATAAATGTCTTTCTGCGCCACGCGAGCGGCGCCTCGGGCGAGGCCGGAGAGCACATCGATAGGATCTTGACTTAGGCTGCCGTTGCGAAACGCCGAGTTTGGATCAGCAGCCTCTTGTTTGCGGAGCTAAGGCCGTCAATGTTTGTTCCCGGCCGCTTCGGTACTCTTCAAGAATTGGCGGGATACATCCGCTCGTTGGCGACGCTGGTGACGCCAGATCCAAACACCATGCTGCGGGTGGCGCGCCTCCGAGACGCGAAGTGGCAAAGGGCCGCCGGCATGCGTGGGGAGGACGAAAAGCCGCGAATGATGTCATTTAGCGACGCGGTGCAGATTGCATCGGCCCTGTGGGTGAAAGAAGCGGGCGGCGTACCCGATCTCAAGTTCCTCATGTTTGACGACTGGAGTTCTGCCGAGGCCAGACGAGGCGCGCCTCTCTCGCTGCTGCGCCTTCAGGATTACGCCGACGATGCGCTGGGCAATTCTGATGTCATGGCGGCCGTGAGGTTGACTCGCGTCCAGCCATATCGCCAGGAGCGCTCAATTCCACAAACGGCGTCAGCCGGACAAGAACCCAGTGCCGTCTCCTGACGGAGTCGCGCAATTCTTTCGAAGAACGCTACCGCAGAAATCCGAGGTCCGTAGTCAGCGCAAGCTCGCCAGCGAGAGACGACGTGTTGGCGCTTGTGCGCCTGGTATCAAGTCCGGAACACCCGTTCGAAGATCGTATCCACGTGCTTCAGGTGATACCCGAGATCGAATAGCCCCTCGAGCTCCCGCGCGCTCAAGACCTTCGCGACGTCTTTGTCAGCCTCGAGCAGCTTAAGAAACTCGCCCTCGCCGCGCCAAACAGGCATCGCGTTACGCTGGACGATCGCGTAGGCGTCGTCACGGGCGACGCCTTTTTGCGCGAGCGCCAGGAGCACGCGTTGCGAATGGATGAGGCCGCCGAGGCGGTTGAGGTTTTTCTGCATGGCCTCCGGATAAACCACAAGCTCGTCGATCACCCCCGCGAGGCGCGCGAGGGCAAAGTCGAGTGTGATTGTCGCGTCAGGGGCGATCATACGCTCCACCGAGGAATGAGAGATGTCGCGCTCGTGCCAAAGCGCCACGTCCTCGAACGCGGGCGTCACCGCGGAGCGCACCATGCGCGCTAGCCCGGTCAGGTTTTCGGCCAAGACCGGGTTGCGCTTGTGGGGCATGGCGGACGAGCCCTTCTGACCCTCGGAGAAGAACTCCTCCGCTTCCATCACTTCGGTGCGCTGCAGATGCCGGATCTCGGTCGCCAGTCGCTCGACCGACGACGCGACGACGCCCAGCGCCGCAAAGAAAGCCGCATGGCGATCGCGCGGGATCACTTGCGTCGAAATCGGCTCGGGCTTCAGGTCCAGTTTCGCCGCGACATGCGCTTCGACTCTCGGGTCGATGTTGGCGAAGGTCCCGACCGCACCGGATATCGCACAGGTGGAAATCTCCTCGCGCGCCGTGACAAGCCGGGCTCGGGCGCGGGCAAACTCCGCATAGGCGAAGGCGAGCTTGAGTCCGAAGGTGGTGGGCTCGGCATGCACTCCGTGCGACCGGCCGACAGTCGGCGTCATTTTATGTTCGAAAGCGCGACGTTTGAGCGCCGCGAGCAGCGCGTCAATGTCGGCTATGAGGATATCGCTCGCCCGCCTGAGCTGCACGGCGAGGCATGTGTCGAGCACGTCCGAACTCGTGAGTCCCAAATGGACGAAGCGCGCGTCAGGACCGATGAATTCGGCGAGGTGAGTGAGGAAGGCGATGACGTCGTGCTTGGTCACCTTTTCGATTTCATCAATCCGCGCCACGTCGAACTTGGCCTTCGATCCCTTATCCCAGATCGCCTTCGCCGCCGCTTTCGGGATCACGCCGATCTCAGCCATCGCTTCCGACGCATAAGCCTCGATCTTGAACCAGATTCGGAATCGCGTCTCGGGCGACCAGACGGCGGTCATCTCTGGGCGGGAATAGCGCGGGATCATCGGCGGCGACGCTTTCTGTTTGTTCCTTCCGGCCGGGGTCTATAGGAACGGAACTTGAGAATCGAGCCAAGCGCGCTACGGCGCCGCGACGCGCCTCCAATCAGGAAAACAACCGTCTAATGCCTTCGCACTCGGTCGACGCCATCGTGCTTGGCGCCGGAATTGTCGGCGTCTCGGCGGCGCTTGCGGTTCAGGCGCGGGGCAGAAGTGTCGCCCTCGTCGACCGTCTGCCTAAGGCGGCGGGCGAGACGAGCTTCGGCAACAGCGGCATCGTGCAGAGCGAAGGCGTCCTCCCCTATCTGTTCCCGCGCGCGCTCGGCGAGGTCGCCCGGGCGGTCCTGAACCGCGATCCGCGCGCCCACATGCGCTATGGCGCGCTGCCCTCGATTGCGCCCTCGATCTGGCGTTATTTCCAGGCCTCGACCCCGGCGAGGAAAGCGGCGACTGGGAGGATCATGGCCCCGCTCCTGTTCGCCGCCGCCAGCGAGCACCTAAGGTTTGCGCAGGACGCCGGCGCCTCTAGACTTCTGCGCGCCGGCGGGTGGATCAAGGCGTACCGCAGCGCGCGAGGCCAGGATCTGGCGCACGCTGAGGCCGAGGAGCTCAAGCGGTTCGGCGTCAAGCCGGTCGCCCTCGACCGCGCCGCGCTCACCGCGCTCGAGCCGCATGTCGGCGAAAAGGCGATTGGCGGCGTCCACTATGCCGATCCGCTTTCGACCTCCAATCCGGGCGCGCTCATCCAGAGTTACGCGGCCCTGTTCGTCAAGCGCGGCGGACGCATGGAGAGGGGCGACGCGCTGGGTCTGGAGCCTTCGGGCACCGGCTGGATGGTCACGACCGATTCCGGCCGCCTCGCCGCCCGCGACGTGGTCGTCGCGCTCGGACCCTGGTCGGATGAGCTCGCCCGGCGCTTTGGCCTTCGCCTGCCGTTCTTCGTCAAGCGCGGCTATCACATGCATTACGAGGCCAAGGGCAACGCCGGCCTCACGCGTCCGGTGCTCGACCTCGAGCGCGGCTATCTCGTCACGCCGATGGCGGGGGGCCTACGGCTGACGACGGGCGCCGAATTCGCCCGGCGCGACGACCCGCCCTCGCCCGCGCATCTCGAGCGGGTCGAGCCCTACGCACGCGAATTGTTCCCCATTGGGGCCCGAAAGGACGCTGCGCCCTGGCTCGGCCGGCGCCCCTGCCTTCCGGACATGCGGCCAATCATCGGGCCGTTCCCCGGCAAACCAGGCCTGTGGCTCGACTTCGGCCACCACCACCTCGGACTCACGCTCGGCCCCATCACGGGGCGGCTGCTCGCAGAGCTGATCACCGGCGAGGCGCCGTTCGTCGATCCCGCCCCGTTCAAGGCGGAGCGGTTTGGAGCGTAGCCAGCGAGGAACCGACGCTGAGACGCCCGGCCCGACCGAACCGCCCGCGGTCACCGCCTCGACCGAGCCGGAAATAAACGCAGATAAATGCACATAAATGGGGGTAAGCGCTAGTAAATTTGCTGGCATTTACTAGCGTTTATTTTTTTAATCGAAACTCTTCAATGGGCTACGCGCAATTCAAATAAAATTTTTTTGCGTCCCCTCATCCGCCGTCTAAATGGCCTCTCAATCAGGGTCCGGCGCGTGTTTCCCATCTCCACTTTCCCCAGTCACACCGTGGATACGATGCGGCGAATGGAAAGCTTTTAACACAGGATCCAGTTTTTCGCAAAACAATGTCGGAAAAATGTCAGCCGGTCTGGTCAGGACAATGTAGCCCTGCCCACGGAAGTGAGAACAGTAAGAGCGGTCTTAGGCCCGGCTAAACCATCGTCGGGCGCGGAAATCGCGGATCATCTCTAGCGCGGCGTTACGGCCGGGCGCTCCGGTGACGCCGCCGCCGGGATGGGTCGAGGCGCCGCACATGTAGAGGCTGGGAATGGGCGAGCGGTAGTCGGCGTGGCCAAGCATAGGCCTTGCCGAATAGAGCTGGTCGAGGCTCAGGCGCCCGTGAAAAATATCGCCTCCGACAAGGCCGAACTCGCGCTCGAGGTCGAGCGGCGAGAGGATCTGTCGGGCGATGACTGAGGCCTTGAAGCCGGGCGCGTAAGATTTCGACCGTGTCGACCATGAGATCGGCGACGGTCTCGCGGGCCTCGTCCCATGAGCGCCCGTCCGGCAATTTCGGCGCGACATGCTGGCAGAAGAGTGACGCGACGTGCTGGCCCGGAGGGCTCAGCGAATCGTCGAGGGTCGAGGGGATCAGCATTTCGACGATGGGCGCGGACGACCAGCCGGAGAGCCGGGCGTCAATGAACGCGCGCTCGATATAGGCGAGGCTCGGCGCGATCACGATGCCCGCGCCATGATGTTCGGCCGCCTCGCGTCCGGGCAGGGCGGAAAAGCTCGGCAGTTCGGTTAGCGCCAGGTTCATGCGGAACGAGCCCGAACCGCTGCGATAAGACGCAATGCGGGAGCGAAAGTCGGCGGGCAGGGCGGCCGGATCGAGCAGCCGCTCGAAGGTGAGCTTCGGGTGGAGGTTCGAGACGACCGCACGCGCGGCGATCCACTCGCCCTTATCTGTGACGACGCCGGTGGCGCGACCCTTCTCGATTAGGATCTCGTTCACTGCGCAATTCGTGCGGATGTCGACGCCCCGCACGGCGCCGGCGCGCGCGATCGCCTGAGTGATCGCGCCCATGCCGCCGACCGCATGGCCCCAGACGCCCTTTTTGCCATTCACCTCGCCCCAGCAATGATGCAGCAGCACGTAGCCCGTGCCGGCCGCATAGGGGCTGTCATAGGTTCCAACGATTTCGTCGAAGCCGAGGATCGCCTTGATCGGATCGCTTTCGAACCACTGGTCGAGTACGTCGCCGGCGGAGCGGGTGAAAAGCTCCAGAAGGTCGCGCTGTCCTTCGAGGTCGAGCGAACGCAGGCGGTTTCCGACTTTGGCGGCGTCGACGAGGGCGCTGAGATTGGCGGCGGGCCCCAGTCCGGTGGCCAGATTGGGAGGCCTACGAAGCGCGAGCGCGCGCAAAACGTCGGTCAGGCGCTCAAGCCGCGCTTCGTAGGCGTCGAGCCGCTCAGCGTCGCGGGCGGAGAATTTGGCGATTTCGGCTTTGGTGCGTCCCGGCGCGACCTTGAGATAGCGCCCGTCGGGGAGGGGCAAAAAATTCGACAGCGGGCGCTCGACGATGCGGAGTCCGTGGCGGTAAAGCTCGAGATCGCGGATGATTGTCGGGTTCAGAAGCGAGACGGTGTAGGCGGCCACGGAGTTGCGGAAGCCGGGATGAAATTCCTCGGTGACGGCAGCGCCGCCGACTTGCCCCCGGCGCTCGAGCACCGTCACTTTGAGGCCGGTCATGGCGAGATAGGCGGCGGCGACGAGGCCGTTATGGCCGGCACCGATGACGATGACGTCAGGCATCAGCGCGCGGGGAAAGGTGGGAGCGCCGGATGAGGGCCTACAGTCGCGCTAAACGTCAAATCTCACCCCTTGCGCAAGCGGCAGCTTGGCCGAATAATTTACCGTGCTCGTCTGCCGGCGCATGTACGACTTCCATGCGTCGGAGCCGCTCTCGCGCCCGCCTCCGGTTTCTTTCTCGCCACCGAAAGCGCCCCCGATCTCGGCGCCCGATGGACCGATATTGACGTTGGCGATGCCGCAGTCGGAGCCGGACGCTGACAAGAACGCCTCCGCCTCGCGCAGATTGAGGGTGAAGATCGACGACGACAGGCCCTGCGGCACGTCGTTCTGGATCGCGATCGCTTCGTCGAGCGCGTCGTAGCCAAGCGTATAGAGGATGGGCGCGAAGGTCTCCTCGCGCACGATTCCTGACTGGTCCGGCATTTCGACAATCGCCGGCTCGACATAGGCGCCCCCGTTCGGAACGCCTTTGGCGACCGCCCCGCCGCCGTGGACCTTGCCTCCTTCACCTTCCGCGCGCTTGAGCGCCGCCTGCATTTTGTCGCGCGCCGCGTGGTCGATCAGCGGACCGACCAAAGTTCCATCCTTGCGTGGATCGCCGATCGGCAGGCTCGCATAGGTCTTGACCAGCCGGTGCGTGAGGTCGGCGCGGATCGAACGATGCGCGATCACCCGGCGCAGCGAGGTGCAGCGCTGCCCCGCCGTGCCGACGGCGGAGAACACGATCGCGCGCACCGCCATGTCGAGATCGGCCGAGGGCGCAACGATCATGGCGTTGTTGCCGCCAAGCTCGAGGATCGGGCGGCCGAACCGCGCCGCGACCTTGGGCCCGACGATCGAGCCCATGCGGGTCGAGCCAGTGGCGGAGAGGATGGGCACGCGCTTCGAGGAGGTGAGCGCTTCTCCGATCGCCGGGCCGCCGATGACAACCTGGGCCAGGCCTTCAGGCGCGTCGGGACCGAAGCGCTTGATGGCGCGTTCGAAAATTTTCATCGTCGCCAGCGCCGAGAGCGGCGTCTTTTCCGACGGCTTCCAGATCACGGGATCGCCGCAGACGAGCGCCAGCGCTGCATTCCAGGACCAGACCGCGACGGGGAAATTGAACGCCGAGATGATCGCGCATGGTCCTAGCGGATGCCAGGTCTCGGTCATCCGATGGCCGGGGCGCTCGGAGGCGATGGCGAGGCCGTACAATTGCCGCGACAGGCCGACGGCGAAATCGCAGATGTCGATCATCTCCTGCACTTCGCCGAGGCCCTCGGAGACGATCTTGCCGACCTCGAGGGTGACCAGCGCGCCAAGGGCTTCTTTCGAAGCGCGCAATTCTTCGCCCAGCAGGCGTACGAGCTCGCCCCGCCGCGGCGCCGGAACCTCGCGCCAGGCGAGGAAGGCGCTGTGGGCGCGCTCAATGATCGGTGCCATGTCGGCGGCCGGCGTCTCGCGGATGCGGGCGATCTCGGCGCCGTCGATCGGGGAACTGACGGAGAGCGAGCCGCCGTTAAGTTCGGCGGCGGTGAAGCCTGCGCGCTCGAGAATGTCCTCACTGGTCATCGGATAGGCCTCGCCTTCGTTCGGATCTTGCGCATTGGCGCTCGGGCCGCGTGGCCGCGCCTCTCTTCGACCCGAAATTCGCACAGCCGGCAAGCCCCGCTTTGGCGAGGGCCCTGCCGGGCCTCACGCTTGTACGACTCACAAAAATGGGCCAGATTTTCCGACGAGACTGGAGGTCATCCAGCGGATGTCGGCTAAATTGTCCAGCCTTCGGTGGACTTGTCGATTTAATTTCACGACTGCGTCCCCGCAGAACGGAAAGACGGGCCGACCCGGACCTGGCGGAGGACACGGGATGGCGCGTCGCAAAAGGCCAACGACGATCGTCAAAGCCTTCGTTTTGAGGTCCTTGGTTTTCGTTCTCTCCGCGGGCGCCGTCCACCCCGCGGACCTGCCGAACCCGCCGGCGCCGCCGCCTAGCCCGGTCCCCGAACCCGCGCCCCGCTGGTACGTGAGGCTCGGCGCGTTGGGCGCGCTCAATCAAAGTTGGTCCAGCCTTTACGCCCAATCCGTAACGTCGGTCCCAGTCACGGGAATTGGACTGGTTCCCGTCGGCGGTTTCGGCCCCCAGCTGTCGTTGATCGGGCGCGGCGGGACTTATTCGAGCAGCTTTTCCGCGACCTTCCAGGGCGGCTATTTCTTTACGCCCAACTGGTCGTTGGAGGTCTCGAGTGGAGTTCCTCTTTGGCTGACCATAAAGATCACCGGTTTCTCCTCGACCCCGCCATTTTCAGGGACGGTTCTAGGCAAGCTATTGCCGGCCGTGGTTTCTGTAACCGGCGTTTATCACTTCACCCAGTTTGGCGCGGTCCAGCCTTATCTCGGAGCGGGGATCGTTCCTGCCTTCGAATTAGCGGTTCAGGACGGTTTTAACACCGGCGGCTGGTTCGAGCCCACGGTCGGTCTCGTCGCTCAGGCTGGCTCCGATTACATGTTCAACCGAAACTGGGGCGTCTTTTTAGACGTCAAGAAGCTCTTCATTTGGTCGACAGGGAAGTCGACCGGATTCGATCTCGGTCCGCCGATCAGCGCGATTCACGGGGCCGCGACCATCAAGACAACGATCCAACCGTGGCTGTTCTCGACAGGCGTCACCTATCGCTTTTGAGCCGTCCCCCAAGCGGATCAGCCCTTTGTCGGTCCCCATCAGGGAGGACCGGCGTTAGGGTAAATTCGGCGACGCTTGGGGTTTCGGCGGCGGGCCGGCCGCCCTTTGGGCCCCGTGGCGTTGCGCGGATGAGGCCAAGCCACTATGTTCCAGTCGCGCGCGGGAGATCCGCGCGGGTTGGAGCTTGGGATGGCGCGTTCGACCAATATCCTTCTGGCCTGCATCGCGATGCTCGGAGCGATGCTGCTCGCGGTTGAGATGACGCCGCACAATCTGATGGCGCGCACCCACGACGTGTTCAATATCGACCGGCATCTGCCGACCAAATTCGGGGACTGGAAGCCGGTCGAGGGGCTCAATGTCGTCACGCCGCCGCCGGCGGATTCGCTCGAAGCCACGATCTACAATCAGGAAGCCTCGCGCGGCTTTGTCGACCCCGACGGGCACGTAGTCATGCTCCTGGTCGCCTATGGCGAGAGCCAGAGCGACCGCTTGCAGCTGCATCATCCGGAGGTATGCTACACAGCGCAGGGCTTCCGCGTGTCGCGGACGAGTCCCGTCAAGCTCGATTATTCACCCTCGGCGCCGCCGCTCAAGTTGACGAGGCTCGTCGCCCAGCGCGAGGATCGGATTGAACCGATCAGCTATTGGATGCGGATCGGCTACGACAATTCGAACAGCAATTGGACCCGTCAGGCGCTCAAGCTCAAATATGGCCTCCGGGGATGGGTTCCCGACGGAGCGCTGTTCCGGGTCTCGACCATCGGCGTCCCGGCAGAACTGAGTTTCAAGATCCAGGACAGATTCATTCACGATCTGTTGAATTCGGTCGACCCCGAGACACGGCAATTCTTGGTCGGCGACCCCACAAAGGCGCTGCTGTAACCTCGGTCGGCGGGGGTCCAGCGAGGCAAGAGGCCTGAACCGCGGCCCGGAACGGGCGCCTCCGGGCCTGAAGGCCGTCCTCCGTTAAAGGCGCGGATGCGTTTGCAACGGGGATGCGATGGAACGAATATGGCTCAAGTCCTATCCTGAGGGCGTGCCGGCCGAGATTGACGCGACCGCGTCTGGCTCGCTCGGCGATTTCATCAAGACGAGCGTCGAGAAGTTTCGCGCTCGCACCGCCTTCATCAGCATGGGCAAGGCGATCTCCTATGGCGAATTGGACCTGAAGTCGCGCGCGTTCGCGAGCTACTTGCAAAACATCGCGGGCCTGCCGCGCGGCGCCCGCGTCGCGTTGATGATGCCGAACCTGCTGCAATATCCGATCGCCGTGTTCGGCGCCCTGCGAGCGGGCTATGTGGTCGTCAACTGCAATCCGCTCTACTCGCCGCGCGAACTCCGCCACCAACTCGCCGATTCGGGCGCCGAGGCGATTGTCGTTTTGGAAAACTTCGCCGGCACGCTCGAAAAGGCGATCGACAGCGCGGCGGTTAAGGTTGTTGTCGTCACCGGCGTCGGCGACCAACTTGGCGGCGCCAAGGGGCTCATCGTCAATTCGGTCATGCGCCACGTTCGCCGCGCTGTGCCCGCCTTCCGCCTGCCGCAAGCGGTGCGCTTCAATCGCGCGCTCGCGTTGGGATCGCGGCAGCCGTTCACCGACGCGGCGGTCAAGCCGGATGCTATCGCCTTTCTTCAATATACCGGCGGCACCACCGGCATGCCGAAGGGAGCGATGCTGACCCATCGCAACATGGTCGCGAACTTACGCCAGATTCACGCATGGATCGCTCCGGCGATCCGGACTGAAGGCGAAATGTTCGTAGCGGCCTTGCCCCTCTATCATGTGTTCGCGTTGCAGGTGAACGGCTTCGTGCCGCTGATGATCGGCGCCTCCAATCTGCTCATCGCCAATCCCCGCGATATTCCCGCTCTCGTCAAGGCGTTGCGACGGGCGCCCTTCACCGCCATCCCTGGCGTCAATACGCTGTTCAACGCGTTGCTCAACAATAAGGACTTCGCTGGACTCGATTTCTCGCGCCTGCATCTGACGATCGGCGGCGGCATGGCGGTGCAGCGAGCGGTCGCCGAGCGGTGGCGATCAACGACCGGGCAGCCGCTGATCGAGGCTTACGGATTGACCGAGACCTCCCCGGGAGCGATCACCAACCCGATGACCGTCGATCATTTCACCGGCGCGATCGGCCTGCCGCTGCCGTCGACCGACATCGCCATTCGCGGCGACGATGACCGCGACCTCAAGGTCGGCGAAGCCGGCGAACTCTGCATCAAGGGGCCGCAGGTCATGGCCGGCTATTGGAACCGGCCTGACGAGACCGCCAAGGTGATGACCGCTGACGGCTTCTTGCGCACCGGCGACATCGCGCGGGTGGACGAACGCGGCTACGTGTATATCGTCGACCGGAAGAAGGACATGATCAATGTCTCCGGCTTCAACGTCTATCCGAACGAAATCGAGGACGTGGCGATGGGCCATCCCGGCGTGCTCGAGGCCGGCGTGGTCGGCGTGCCGGACGCCAAGACCGGAGAGGCGGTCAAGCTCGTGGTCGTGCGCAAGGACCCGAAGCTAACCGAGGCCGATCTCGTTGCTTACTGCCGGCAATATCTAACGGGATACAAAACGCCGCGCCATGTCGAGTTCCGCGACGCGCTGCCGCACACGACAGTTGGCAAGATCCTGCGCCGCGAATTACGCGCCGGCCAGTGAAGCGGCCTTCCTTCTGTTACGTGACGTCTGCATAAGTACAACACAACGACGGTGTTATTACCACGTTCCGGGCCCGATGGGCCGCGATGGCGCCTGCAAGCGCCGGATCGCAAATGGCGCCGCAAGCGATTGAAAAACCTCGATTCGCGCTCCAAAATTGTTGGGCCTCGGGCGCGGCCAACCCCCAAGATCTGGGCTCCTTGCCCTTGAGCCCCTCCTCTATAGGGGGTTCTTCCGAACGCCTCAGGGAGGAGGGGCGCTACGGCGCGCTCGCGGCGTTGAGCGCGTCCATGTCCGCGCTCGTCAGCGCAAGCTCGGTTGCCCGCGCGAGGCTCTCAGTCTGTTCGACCGAGGTGGCGCTTGCGATCGGTGCGGTGACGCCGGGCCTCGCCATGGCCCAGGCGAGAGCGACTTCCGCAGGCTTGGCTTCGTGGCTCGTCGCCACCGCCTCGAGCGCGTCGAGGATGCGAAATCCCCGGGGATTGAGATAGGCCTTGACTTCGTCGCCACGCGGACTCTTGGAGAGGTCGGCCTCGCTGCGGTACTTACCCGCGAGGAACCCCTTGGCGAGGCTGAAATAGGTGATGACGCCGATCTCCTCGCGCTTGCACAGGTCGGCGAGGCCGCTTTCAAACTCCCAGCGGTCGGCGAGATTATATTCCGGCTGCAAAACCTCGTAGCACGGAAGCCCCTTGGCCTTGGCCGCCGCGAGCGCCGACTCAAGCAGTTTGACGCTCAGGTTCGAAGCGCCGCACCAGCGGATCTTGCCCTGTTCGATCAGGTGCTGATAGGCGCCGAGCGTCTCCTCGATCGGCGTCGCCATGTCGGGCCAGTGCGACAGATAGAGGTCGATCGCGTCGATCTTCAGACGCTTGAGCGACGCTTCGACCGCCTCGGCGATATAGTGGGCCTTGAGGCCTTCCTTTCCCTTGCCCATCGGCGAGCCAACCTTGGTGATGACGATGACGCGGTTGCGATTCCCCCGCGCCTTCATCCATTCGCCGATGATCGTCTCGGATTCGCCGCCGGAGTTGCCTGGCGCCCACGAGGAATACGCGTCGGCGGTGTCGATGGCGTTGAGGCCCGCAGCGAGGAAGCGGTCCAGGACGGCGAACGAGGTCGTTTTATCCGCCGTCCAGCCGAATACGTTGCCGCCGAGAACGAGCGGCGCGATGGATAGATCGGTGTGGCCGAGGCGGCGAAATTGCATGAAGGTCCCCGTGGATGCTGGAGAGGGTAGCAGAAGAACGGAAGAGGCGGAACGGTTGCGTGCGGATCGTGACGCGAGCCTCGGTCGTTATGGCGTTGGACGATAGACGAGCAGCGCGGCGACGCCGCCCCCGCCCGGCCGGCATTGATTTTCCGCGAAAGCCGGGGCATTGACGGCGGCGATCGTTCAAGCGGCCCCGAACCATCGACGAGACCTCGCTCTTTTGCTTTCGCTGCGCCGCCTTATATCCAGCTGACTGCGTCGAGCGAAAGGAAGTGATTATGGTTCGTTTCGTTCGGCTTCTGGCCGCCGTTGCGCTCGCGGCCGGCCTTGCGCTGGCGTCGCCAGCCGCGAACGCCCAGACAGGGCCACAGGACGAGGGCGCCGTTCAGACGACGGGACCTCTGGGGGCGACGCCGCAGAAGGCGAAGCCGCGCCAGACAGCGCTTAAAAAGCGCGCCGCAAAGCGCCCGGCGGCTCCGGCAGGCAGGCAGATCACCGTGCACGCTCGTCCGTCTTGGCTGACCGCTGGCACGCAGGCGCCCGTGGGCACGGTCGGCAACGGCTATGTCTACAGCACGTTCAACCAGCCGGCGCCGATCGAGGGCACCTTCATGGGCATGCGCGGCCGGGAGAGGCTCATCGATCCGCTCGGCAACGCCGGGCCGGGCTTGACCCTGTTCAGGTTCTGATTTCGGCTGCGCGCTTGCGAGCGCCGATGACGGCGGCGGGAACAGCGCCTCGACGGCAACCTCAAATCGCGGCGGGTCGAGCCGCGCCGCGCCGTCTGTCAGCACGCGGGTCTCGATCGCGTCGCCAGAGCCACGCTTGTGGTGAATGGCGACGCGCCGATCGGGATCGAGGATCAGATAATGCTGCACGCTCGGAAGCGAGAAATAGCCGCTGAGCTTGCGGTCATGATCGATCGCAGCCGTGATTGGGGAGAGGACTTCAACCACGATAACGGGATTGTCGATTTCGATAGCGTCGGGGGCGACTCGGGGGCCGCAGACGACCGACGCGTCCGGTTCGTATGTCGCCCTTGAGTCGATCCTGATCGCCATGCCGTCTGTAAAAACTTCACACGGCAGGCCAGCCGCAAGCACGGCGTTTCTGAGCCCGATTGCCGCACTGAACTTTACGCGACCGTGCGCCGCTCGTTCGGGCGACATCATCACCGGAACGCCGTCGTGCAACTCCCAACGTCCTTCCTTGCCCTCCGCCCAGGGCAAGAACTCGTCGACCGTCATCTGTTTCAGCGCGGTGGACATTGAGGCTTCTCGAGAGCCCGCGGAGAAGCGGGACGAGAGCCAGCATAGGCCCGCGGCCGCCCTCGTCCAAGCCCCTCAGTTCATCGTCGGGATCGAGAACTGCGCTCCGTCCTTGATGCCGGACGGCCAGCGGGCGGTCACAGTTTTGGTGCGGGTGTAGAAGCGGATCGAATCCGGCCCGTGCTGGTTCAAGTCGCCGAAGCCGGAGCGCTTCCAGCCGCCGAACGTGTAGTAGGCGACCGGGACCGGAATCGGCACGTTGACCCCGACCATGCCCACCCTGACCTTGCTTGCGAAGTCGCGCGCCGCATCGCCGTCGCGAGTGAAGATGGCGACGCCATTGCCGTATTCGTGGTCGTTGCATAAGCCCAGCGCCTCGCCGTAATCGTGCGCGCGGACGACCGAGAGCACCGGGCCGAAGATCTCCTCCTTGTAGATGCGCATGTCCTTCGTCACATTATCGAACAGACAGCCGCCCAGATAGAAGCCGTTCTCGTAGCCCTGCATCTTGAAGTCCCGGCCATCGACGACGAGCTTGGCGCCTTCCTTGACGCCGATATCGACATAGCCGCGCACCTTCTCGAGCGCCGCCTTGGTCACCAGCGGCCCGTAGTCGGCGCCGGAGTTCGTCGATGGTCCGATCTTCAATGACTTCACGCGCGGGATGAGGCGGCGCATGAGATCGTCCGCGGTCTTCTGCCCGACCGGAACAGCGACCGAGACGGCCATGCAGCGTTCGCCGGCCGAGCCGTAGCCCGCGCCGATCAAGGCGTCGACCGTCTGGTCCATGTCCGCGTCGGGCATCACCACCATATGATTCTTGGCGCCGCCGAAGCACTGCACGCGCTTTCCGGTCGCGGTGCCGCGCGAATAGATGTATTCGGCGATCGGGGTCGAGCCGACGAAGCCGATCGCCTGAATGTCGGGATCATCGAGGATGGCGTCGACCGCCTCCTTATCGCCATTGACCACGTTGAGGATGCCTGGAGGTCCGCCCGCCTCGACGAATAGCTCGCCAAGCTGCATCGGCACGCCGGGGTCGCGCTCCGAGGGCTTGAGGATGAAAGCGTTGCCGCAGGCGATCGCCGGCGCGAGCTTCCACAACGGGATCATCGCCGGAAAATTGAACGGCGTGATGCCGGCGACGACGCCGAGCGGCTGGCGCATCGAATAGAGGTCGATGCCGGGGCCGGCGCCGTCGGTATATTCGCCCTTCATCAGATGCGGAACGCCAAGCGCGAATTCGACCACTTCGACGCCGCGCTGAATGTCGCCCCTGGCGTCGGCGATCGTCTTGCCGTGCTCGCGCGCCAGCGTCTCGGCGAGCTCGTCGTTGTTTTGTGCGATGAGGTCGATGAACTTCATCAAGACGCGCGTGCGGCGTTGCGGATTGACCGCCGCCCAGGCTGGCTGCGCCGCTTTGGCGTTCTCGACTGCAGCGCGCATCTCGGCCTTGGAGGCGAGCGCGACATGCGCGCGCACCGCGCCGTCCATCGGCTGGAAGACCTCCGCCGTTCGGCCTGACTTGCCGGTGACCATCTTGCCGCCGATGAAATGCCCGTATTCGATCATCGCTCCGCTCCCTGATGTCTCTGCTCTCTCCCCTTTATGCGCCACGATTTTGCGCACAGCAATTCGAGAGATCGCGCATCGGCTGTGCGAAAATGTGCTAACCGGCGTCGTTCTCAGACGACTACGCCGCCCGCCGTGCGATCCGAAAGCAATCTCCGCATGACCTCGGGATCGCGTTCAATCGCCAGAAGCAACGCGCGTGCAGGCGCGTCGGGCGTGCTCCGGCGTTGCTCCCAATCCCGCAGTGTCGTGATCGGCAAATGGAAGGCTTCGGCGAACTCAGTCTGCGTCATGCCGAGGCGCTGCCGCAGCGCTTTGATCCGCGATACTCGGCGCATCGTCGCCAGTTGCTCGGCGGGGAGGGGTTGCGCGTCAGAGTCGCGCCAGCGCGGCGGCTACGACCTCCTCGTCGGTCATCGCGTCTATCCGGCGCCAATCGGTGCCGCCTTTGGAAGGGGACTCACCAGGTTTCACGGTCACCCGCGTAGTACCGGCCTTGCTCATGTTTCGTGGCCTTTCGGGCCGATATGATCCTGCAGATGCGCTCGCCATGGAATGTCGCGGCCGCGAAAAGTAGCCTCCCCGAGCCATCCCAATGACTTGGATTCGCTCCTCGTCATAGCGGGATCGCGTGTCGATTTCCTCCAGGCGGTTCGGATCTTTCAGGGCTTCGATCGCGTCCATAAAATCTACGCCATGCTTACGAATGTTGTTAGCCGCTTTGACTTTATCCCATTCATATTGCACGCGAGGTGTCGTACCGGATACCGGTACCAACGGCAAGCTTCCCCGCGGCGAGAGGTCATGCAGCGCGGAGGCGCTTTTCTAGGTAGGCTTCGTCATGGATTGGGACAACGTCCGCGTCTTCCTCGCTGTCGCGCGCGGCGGGCAGTTCGTCGCCGCCGCCAAGCGGCTCAAGCTCGACCACGCGACGGTCAGCCGCCGCATCGCGGCGCTCGAAGCAACGGTCGGCGCCAAGCTGTTCGACCGGCGCACGACCGGGGCGAAGCTCACCGGCGCGGGCGAGCGGTTCATCAGCGCCGCCGAGCAGATGGAGAGCGCCTTCCTGCACGCGCAGGGCGAAATCTCCGGCGTCGATCTCGAGCTTTCGGGCGACGTGCGCATCGGCGCGCCGGACGGGTTCTCGACCTATTACCTCACAGGCGCGCTGCGCGACTTCGCCGAGCGCCATCCGGCGGTGCGCCTGCAACTGATGCCGCTGCCGCAACTGACCCCGCTCGCGCGTCGCGAGGTCGACGTCGTGATCGGTCTCGACAAGCCGGAGGCGGGACGATTCGTCGCCCGCAGGCTCACCGACTATTCGCTCGGGATCTACGCGAGCGCCGCCTATCTCAAGCGCAACGGCGCGCCGGCCGACGTCGAGGCGCTGAAAGCGCACCGGCTCATCGGCTATGTCGAGGAGCATGCGTTTTCGACCGCGCTCGACTATGTGCGCGAACTCTACGGCGGCGCGCCGACCAGCTTCGAAAGCGCGAACGCGGTCACCCAGCTCGAGGCGGTGCGCGCCGGCGTCGGGCTTGGCGTCGTCCACGACTTCATCGCCCGCCGGTTCAAGGACTTGAAACGCGTCCTGCCCGAGCGCCGCGCGACGCGCGCCTATTGGCTCGTCACGCATGAGGACACGCGCGGCCTTGGGACGCATCCGCGCCGTCGCCGAGCATCTGGCGAAAGCGGTCACGCGGGACCGGTCGATCTTCCTGTGAGGCGGTCACCTCGTCCGTCGCAACGCCAGGGCGCTCGATTGACAGCGCCGCCAAGGCTCGTATTGTGAATCGGCGCGCGTCGCGGATGGAAGCCGGTGCAAGTCCGGCACGGTCGCGCCACTGTAATCGGCCGTTTGGCCGAAAGTCAGACCCTTTCCGCGGCGAAGCCTCGTCTTGAACGGGGACGCGATATCCCCAAGGAGTTCGACATGACGACTTCGACATTTGCTCCCGCCGCCGCACGGCCCGCCGCGATCCCGATTCGCGAATTGCTGCCCTGGGTCATTTTCGCCGGCCTCATTTGTCTGCTCGGCGTCTATTTCGTCGGCGCGGAGGAAGGCGCGACCTCGATCATCAAGGGCATGTACGTGCATGAATTCGTGCACGACAGCCGCCATCTGCTCGGCTTCCCCTGCCACTGAAGGCGTCCAGCGAATTCGGACTCCGATCCGGCGAGTCGCTCAATGCTGGGAAACATGTTGGCCTTGAGCAGGCCGCGCCGGACGTCTCATGACGGCGCGGGCCGGCTTCGCCTTGAGGGATGATCGCGATGACGACAGGATCTTTGTTGTGGCGGGGAATGATCGTCGGCTTCGTCGCCGCCCTGCTTTCGTTCGGCTTGTTGAAGATCGTGGGCGAGCCCGCGGTCGATCGCGCCATCGCCTTCGAATCGGCGATGGACGAGGCGAAAGCCAAGGCCGAGCACGACGCCGCGGTGGCGCAAGGCGAAACCCGGGTCCGTCGTCGAGGAGACCGGAGACTGGTCAGCCGGCCAGTTCAGGCCGGAATCGGCCTCTTCACCGGCGTCGCCGTCTACAGCCTCGCCTTCGGCGGCCTGTTCGCGCTCGGCTTTCGCGATTCTGCTACGGCCGGATCGGGAACTGGAGCCCTCGCGTGACCGCGGCGCTGCTCGCGCTCAGCGGCTTCCTCGCCATCTACGCCGTCCCGATCCTCAAGTATCCGGCGAACCCGCCGTCGATCGGCAACCCCGACACGATCGGCCTGCGCACCGCGATCTATTTCGGGATGATCCTGCTGTCGCTCGGCTCCATGATCGCCGCCTGGAACGTCCGCAATCGCCTCGTCGATCAGCTCGGCGCCTGGAACGCGACGCTGGTCGGCGCCGCCGTCTTTCTTGTCGCGGTGGTCATCTTCGCCCTTGCGATGCCGCCGCTGGACGAGGTTCCCGAGGGCTTCCCGGCCGTCGTGCTGTGGCAGTTCCGCATGGCCTCGCTCGGCGCGCAGGCGATCATGTGGACGGTGCTCGGGCTCGGCTTCGGCGCGTGGGTCGAACGCGATTTCGCCGAGCCGAAGCAAGGCCGGCTGCAGACGGCCTACTAAGCTCGCGGGGCGCGCGGCGGCCTTGTGACCGCGCGCCTCGACCTGCTCGCGCATGGCGCGTCGGCGGCGACGCGCGCGGCCCGGTTTCCCGACGACGAAGCGCTCGAAGCCTCCGCCATCCGCGCCCTCGAAGCCTTGAGCGGCGCGGCTAGCGCCCCTACGCTCAGGTGCTGACCGCGCCCGCGCGCGCGGCGCGCGAGACGGCTCAGGCGCTGGGTCTCGACGCCGAAGTCGAGATGGCGCTGAGGGACTGCGACTATGGGCGCTGGCGCGGCCTCGCCTCGAAGGACGTCGCGCGCGCGAACCGGACGCGTTCGCGGCCTGGCTCGGCGATCCGGCCGCCGCGCCGCACGGCGGCGAGTCGCTCGCGGCCCTGATCGAGCGGACCCGCGCCTGGCTCGCGCAATCGCTTGGCGCGCGAAGGCGCGACGCTCGCCGTCACCCACGCCTCGGTCGTTCGAGCGGCGATCGTCGACGCGCTCGGCGCCGGTTCCTGCGGCCTTCTGGCGGATCGATGTCGCGCCGCTCTCGCTTGCCAGACTGCAGCGGTCACGACGGACGCTGGAATCTCGTGGCGCTCGGGCCTTTGGCAGCCCTGTCGTGAAACGCCTTTTGGTCGCCCTCCTTGCGGCGCTCTTCATGCTGGGGACGTCGCCCAGCCAAGCGCATCGGATCTCCACGCGCAGCGGGCCGCCCCCGGAGGGCGTCTCGATACCGAGCCTCACGCATGGCCAGATGGCGGTGATCCGCGACAATCTGTCCGCGATCCGGGCGCTCGCCAGCGCCCGGATCGGGTTCGACCTTACGACATGGCGGTTGGAGGACTACCTGAACCTTCAGTCTTTCGCCTGTCTCTGGGGAATCGTTCCCGGCAGCGTCACGGACGAGGAGAGCCCCTTCAACGAATGCGCCCACGCCTATCTTGCTGCAGGGTGGGCGCTCCTCTTGCAGCTTGCCCGTGAGCCCGGCGCCGATCACAAGGCCATTGACGCGCTGATCGGCAAAATCGAGGTTGAAATGCTGGCGGACGGGGCCTCGATGAACCTCTGTCGTTATAGCGACGAGCCGTTCAACACCAACGAGGTGATCTGGCCGCACTGGGGCATGGTCCCCTCTCACCGCCCAACTCTCGCAGCTCTCGGCGCGGTCTTCGGGCTGATCGCGGCAGGTGTGTTCGCGCTACGGCAAGGAACAACGCCCCGCGGCGCGAGAGGCGTTGCGTGAGGTGAGGCGAGAGGTCTGCCGCGGCACCTGACGGGATGTCGCCTATCCACGCGTATCGGTCTCTACGCGCAGCGGCCGATCATGGCGCGCCGGCGTTGGCCGATAGAACGCTCGCTACGCCGCGCTGCTGATCGGGTCGCGTCGCCTGAACTCAAGTGCGCCGTCATTGATCGAGCCAAAGCGCAGGGCCATGACGTCGAGGGCGTAGTTCTGATTCAAACGGCATGGCCTCTTCGTCCCCTGTTTGAACAAAAAATTCTTGGCCCTCTCGATATAGCCCGGGGTGAGCGGCAGCGTCGGTCCCTCCGCAATCGCGACGTCGCCCAGGCGCGGGGTGCAGATCGCGTATCCTCGCCGATCCATATGGCTCAGGAGCCGGCAGACATATTCGGCGATCAGATCGGACTTGAGCGTCCAGGAGGCGTTGGTGTAGCCGAAGATCGACGCCAAATTCGGGACGTCGCTGAACATCACGCCCTTGTACGCGGTCGTGGTCGCGATATTGACCGGCGCGCCGTCGACCTCGATCGCGACGCCGCCCAGGAGCCGCACCTTGAGTCCGGTCGCTGTGACGATGATGTCGGCTTCAATCTCCTCGCCCGACGTGAGGCGCAGGCCCGTCTCGGTGAAGGTTCCAATCTCGCCATTGACGATCGACGCCTTGCCTGCGCGCATCGCGGCGAACAGGTCCCCATCCGGGGCGATGCACATCCGCTGGTCCCAAGGTTCATATCGGGGATTGAAGTAGTCAGCGGCGTTGAACTCTGGGCCAATCTCGGCTTGCGCAAGCTTGATGATTTGCGCTCGCACCGCGGCCGGTTTGCGCCGCGAAAGTCGATAAAGGTACATCTGCAAGAGGAACATTCTTCCAGCGCACAGCGGCGTGCGCGAGGCGCGCCGGAAGCCATTGTCTGAGCCGCTTGGCGATCGCCTCCTCGGCCGGACGAGCGACGACATAAGTTGGCGACCGTTGCAGCATGACGACATGCGCAGCTTTTGCCGCCATCGCCGGAACGATTGTCACCGCCGTCGCGCCGCTGCCGATCACGACGACCCGCTTGCCGTCGTAGCGCAAGTCTTGCGGCCATTTCTGCGGATGCACGATGCGGCCGGCGAACTTCTCGATGCCTGGCCAGCCGGGCGTGTAGCCTTGGGCATATTCGTAGTAGCCCGTGCATAGGAAGAGAAAGTTGCATGAGAATTTGAGCTTCTCACCCTCCGGACCGTCGACGTCGAGGGTCCAGCTCGCATCCGCGGACCGCCACGACGCCCGCATGACCTTGCAGCCGAAACGAATGTGGCGGTCGACGCCGTACGCTTTCGCGGTTTCGGCGAGATAGCGCAGAATCGAGGGGCCATCGGCGATCGCCTTTGAATCGTCCCATGGACGAAACGCGTAGCCGAATGTCGACATGTCCGAGTCCGAGCGAATGCCCGGATAGCGAAAGAGATCCCAGGTGCCCCCGATCGCGTCGCGCGCTTCGAGGATGGCGAAAGTCGTCCTTGGACGCTTTTGAGCGAGGCGGCACGCGGCTCCGATTCCTGAAAGGCCGGCGCCGATGATCAGAACGTCGAAATGCGCGCCGCCCGCCACAGCCGAGTAATCGTCGCGGACGCCCGTCCCCAGGGTTGCATCGCTCATGCCGCTTCTCCATTGGGACGCGACGCCGCGCGACAGCAATTTTATATGAATTCACGCCGGCTTCGCCACCGCTGTGAAAGGCGCCGGTCACAGTTTCATGTTAAGGGCCTTCGCCATGAAGCCCTCATTCTTCCCAGCCTTCGCGATTTGTGGACTTGACGAACTCATCGGCCACCAGGGCCGGGGCGTCACCCATATTCTCTCGATCCTTGACCCCGAGTGGCCGGAGCCGGCCGCGTTCCAGGCGTTCGATCCGCATTTTCGCGCGACCCTCCGGTTTCACGATGCGATCGAGCCTGATCCAGAGGTTCTGTTGCCGCAGAAAGCGGACGTCGAAGCGATTCTGACTTTCGGCCGCGACGCGGCCGAAGCAGGGAGCCTGCTGATCCACTGCCACGCCGGAATCTCCCGCTCGACGGCGGCCACGCTCATGATCCTGGCGCAGGCGCACCCCCGCGAAGGCGAGGATGAACTCGCTGAGCGACTGCTGCAGACGAGGCCGCAGGCGTGGCCGAATTCGCGGATGATTTCCTTCGCCGACGAGCTGCTCGATCGCAACGGCCGGCTCTTCGCCGCGACCGCCGGCATCTACGCGACCCAACTCGCGAAGCGACCGGAACTCGCCGAGATCATGCGGAGAGGCAATCGTGCGCGAGAGGTCGAGCTTGGCCTGGGCGGAAAACAGCCCGGCCCGCTCAAGCGGGCGATGCGGATCGTCTCGCGGTTCGTCATGAACGGTGATTTGGACTGATGCCCGACTTCGGGGCCTATCAAAACGAAATCTACCTGGCCGGACTGAGCGGTCGTCTGCCTTCATTCCCCATGCGCTTTGACGCTCTTGAGGCCAAGGCGCACGCGGCGATGTCGGCCGGCCTCGTCTCTTACGTCGCGGGGGGATGCGGCGACGAGCGTACCCAAGAGGCCAACGTCGCCGCATTCGACAAATGGGGCTTGCCGCCGCGGATGTTCGTCGGCGCCAAGCAGCGGGACTTGTCTGTCGAGCTCTTTGGCATGCGGCTTCCGTCGCCCCTGTTCATGAGCCCGATCGGTGTCATCGGGCTCTGCGCCCAGGACGGCCATGGCGATCTCGCGACCGCACGCGCCGCCGCGCTGAGCGGCGTGCCGATGGTCGCCTCGACGCTGTCGGTCGATCCGCTCGAGGCGGTCGCCGCCGAGTTCAAAGCGACGCCGGGATTCTTCCAGCTCTACACCCCAACCGATCGCGAGCTGGCGGCGAATCTCGTCGGGCGGGCCGAGCGGGCCGGCTTCAAGGCGATCGTGGTGACGCTCGACACCTGGGTGACCGGCTGGCGCCCTCGCGATCTCTCGACCGCCAACTTCCCGCAACTGCGCGGTCATTGCCTCATCAACTACTTTTCCGACCCGCGCTTCGCGAAATTAATGGGCGGTCAGCCCGAGAAGGATCTGCGCGCCGCCGTTGCGACATGGGCTGCGATCTTCGGCAATCCGCTGACCTGGGACGATCTGCCCTGGCTGCGCTCGCTGACCAAACTGCCGCTGGTCATTAAGGGCGTCTGTCATCCCGACGATGCGCGCCGCGCCATCGACGGCGGGGTCGATGGAATCTACTGTTCCAATCACGGCGGCCGCCAGGCCAACGGCGGCATTCCGGCGCTCGACATGCTGCCCGCGGTGGTGAAGGCCGCCGGCGCGATTCCGGTCATGTTCGATTCCGGAATCCGCTCCGGGACCCATGTCATTACGGCCCTGGCGATGGGCGCTGCGGCCGTGGGAGTCGGTCGGCCGTATGCCTACGGATTGGCGCTGGGCGGGACAGACGGAATCGTTCACGTGCTGCGGTCTCTGCTGGCCGAGGCTGATCTCCTGATGGCGGTCAATGGGTATCCGACCCGCGCGGACCTCAAGCGCGAGGCGTTGCAGCGCGTGGAGCGTTGACCACGGAGCGTTGGGCGCCGAGGACTTCAAGCCTTCGGCGCCGCGGGGTTCCGCCATGGGCCGTCGGCGCCGATGAGCGCGTTCGCGGCGTCCGGTCCCCAAGTTCTGGGCTCGTATTCCTGCACCGCCGGAGGATTCTTCACAATCGGCTCGACGATGCGCCATTGGGCGTCGACGACGTCGTCGCGCCCGAACAGTTCATTGTTGCCGCGCATGGCGTCGCCAAGCAGGCGCTGATACGGAGGCATATCCGACCCCGCTCGCTCCATCAGCATGAGCTCGACATTATCGCCCGTCATGCGCTCTCCCGGATGCTTCATCCGCAAGCCTATGGCGACGCCAACGTCCGGACTGATTCGCGCTCGCATGTAACCGGGCCGTGCGTCCGTCACGTCATCGAATGTCGCACGCGGCGGCGCCCTGAACTCGACCGTGACCTCGGCGGCGGTCAAGGGCAGGCATTTGCCGGCGCGAATGTAAATCGGAACCCCGGCCCATCGCCAGCTATCCACGAACAGTTTCACCGCGACATAGGTTTCGGTCGTTGAATCCGGACGCACGCCTTTAACGGCGCGATAGCCGCGATATTGCCCTCGCACTAAGCTTGCGGCGTCCAGCGGGCGAACAGCCTTCAGAAGCGCCGCCTTCTGGTCTCGTTGCGCCTCGTGCTCTTCGCCGGTGGGAGCGTCCATCATGACGTTCGCAAGGACTTGCAACATGTGATTCTGGACCACGTCGCGAAGGGCGCCGACGGCGTCGTAGAAGCTCCCCCGGTCCTGAACGTCGAAAGCTTCCGCCATGGTGATCTGGATGCAGCGAACATAATGGCGGTTCCAGAGCGGCTCGAACATCGCATTGGCGAACCGCGTATAAAGAATGTTCTGGACCGGCTCCTTGCCTAGATAATGGTCGATGCGAAAGATCGCCCCTTCCGGGAAATGCTCGAGCAGGGTGTGGTTGAGCGCCTGCGCCGATTCGCGATCGCGGCCAAAGGGCTTCTCGACCACGAGGCGCGCGTCGGCGTTGAGACCGCTCTGGGCGAGCGCGGAAACGACGACGCCAAACAGGCTGGGAGGAATTGCAAGATAGTGCAGCGGCCGTTTGGCGCCGCCGAGCGCCTGCTTCAGTTGGGCGAAGGTCTGCGGATCGTTGTAATCGCCATCAACATATCGCAAAAGCCCCAGCAGCTTGTCGAGCCCCGCGGCGCCTGCGGGCCCGTGCTGCGCGATGCTGTCCTTGGCCCGCCCCCGCAGCTGTTCGACTGTCCAGCCAGCCTTGGCGACGCCGACGATGGGCACATTGACGCCTTCGCCGCCGACGAGGCCCAAAAGCGCAGGGAAGATCTGTTTGAAGGCGAGATCGCCGGAGGCGCCGAAAAACACCAGGGCGTCGGACTGGGCGGCCTCCATCTCACCTCCTGCGGCGTCAAAATTCGGAAGTTCGGCCGATCGTCGACACGCCGGCTCGGGCTCAGTCTAATCACAATCTTATGGACATGGCCACTTGAAGCCGGTTGCCGAGATCGCCCTCGATGACCTGTGCGTGTTAGACGTAGCCTGAACCCATGATTTCACCGACGCTGGAGACGTAGACATGGCAAAGATCGGTTTCATCGGCCTTGGCATCATGGGGCGCCCGATGGCCGGCCACCTCGTGGAAGGCGGTCATCAGCTTTTTGTTCACACCCGCCGCGCACCGCCGAAGGAGCTGATCGACAAGGGCGCGGTTGCGTGCGCCAACGGCAAGGAAGTCGGTGAGAAGGCCGAGGTGATCATCACGATGGTCCCCGACACACCCGACGTCGAGACGGTTCTCTTTGGCCCCGAAGGCGTCGCGGAAGGACTTTCACCCGGCAAGATCGTCGTCGACATGAGCTCGATCTCGCCAATCGCGACCAAGGAGTTCGCCAAGAAGATCAACGCGCTTGGCTGCGAATATCTTGACGCGCCGGTCTCCGGCGGCGAGGTGGGCGCGAAGGCGGCGAGTCTTACGATCATGGTTGGCGGCCCGGAGAGCGCGTTCGAGAAGGTCAAGCCGATCTTCGCGCTCATGGGCAAGAACATCACGCTCGTCGGCGGCGCCGGCGACGGACAGACGACCAAGGTCGCCAACCAGATCATCGTCGCTTTGACGATCGAGGCCGTCGGCGAGGCGCTGGTCTTTGCTTCCAAGGCGGGTGCCGATCCGGCCCGCGTGCGCCAGGCGCTGATGGGCGGATTCGCCGCTTCGCGCATACTCGAGGTCCACGGCGAACGGATGATCAAGCGCAATTTCGAGCCCGGATTCCGAATCGCGCTGCATCAGAAGGACCTGAACCTCGCGTTGCAGGGAGCGCGCGCGCTCGGCGTCAGCCTGCCGAATACGGCCACGTGCCAGGAGCTGTTCAACGCCGCCGTGGCGGCAAACGGTGCCGCATGGGACCATTCAGGCATGGCGCGCGTGCTCGAGGGGCTCGCCCACCACGAAATCGCCCAGGCGAAGGCGCCGGCCTGAGGGAAAACCGGCCGTGAGGCGGGAGGAGCGCAGCCGATGAAAGAGCGGCAATTGCTGCGGGAAATGTTCGAGGCCGCGATCGCCGCGGCCTCGCCCGACAGGGCTGTGCCTGCGAACCTTCCTCCACCCCCGGCGGGGCGCACGGTCGTCGTTGGCGCCGGCAAGGCCGCCGCCTCGATGGCGCGCGCGGTCGAAGCGCATTGGCCCGACGGCAAACCTCTCTCAGGCCTGGTCGTCACGCGCTATGGCCATGGCGTCGGGCCTTTGAGGCGGATCGAGGTCGTCGAGGCCGCCCATCCCATTCCGGACGCGGCGGGGCAGAAGGCGGCGCAGAGGATCCTTGATCTCGTCAAGGGCCTCGGCCCCGACGACTTGGCGCTCTGCCTGATATCGGGCGGGGGCTCCGCCTTGCTTTCCCTCCCGGCGTCGGGGATCACGCTCGACGACAAGCAGGCTTTGAACAAGGCGCTGCTCAGGAGCGGCGCCAACATCAATGAGATCAACTGCGTCCGCAAGCATCTCTCCGCCATCAAGGGCGGACGGCTGGCGCGCGCGGCCGCTCCCGCCAGGATCGTGTCCTTGATCATTTCGGACGTGCCCGGCGATGATCCGTCGGTGATCGCCTCCGGTCCGACCACGCCCGATACGACGACGCTCGCCGACGCCAAGGAGATATTGCGCCGTTATGGCATTGTCCCGCCTCCTTCGGTGCTGGCGCTTCTCGAGGACAGCAAGTCTGAAACTCCCAAGCCCGGCGACCCGGCCTTCGCTCGCAGCGAAACGCGCATCATCGCCGCCCCGCAAGCTTCGCTCATGGCTGCGGCTGATTTGGCGGCCAGGGCCGGCTATCGCCCGCTCATCCTCGGCGACGCGCTCGAGGGCGAGGCGAGGGAAGTCGGGAAAGTGATGGCCGGGATCGCGCGCCAGGTCGCCGTCCACGGCCAGCCGGTTCCCTCGCCATGCGTCCTCATCTCGGGGGGAGAAACGACAGTGACGGTCGCGGGCGCGGGCAGGGGAGGGAGGAACGTCGAATTCCTGCTGTCGCTAGCGGTCGAACTCGACGGCCGGCCTCGAATCTTCGCAATCGCGGGCGACACCGACGGGACGGACGGGGCCGAGGAGGTCGCGGGCGCCATCGTCACCCCCGACAGCCTCGAACGGGCGAGAGGTCTCGGTCTCAACGCCAGAACATTGCTGGCCGACAACGACGCCCATAGGTTCTTCCGCGCACTCGGCGATCAGGTTGTCACCGGGCCGACGCTGACCAATGTCAACGACTTCCGCGCCGTGCTCATCAATGCCGAATGAGCACTTGCTCAGCCGCCGCGCGACAGTATCTGTTCTTATGAAGGTTTTAGTCCTTGGAGGCGTCCCATGATCGCCATGCCGGAACCCGATCGCGCCGTCCTCGGCCGCCGCGCCGAGATCGTCCAAGCGCTCCGGCGCCTCGTGCCGGGCGAGGGCGTCATCGACCACGAGAGCGAATTGCGCGCCTTCGAAAGCGACGGGCTTACGGCTTATCGGCAGCCGCCCATGGTCGCCGTGCTTCCGCAGACGACGGCGCAAGTTCAAGAAGTCATGCGCTATTGCATGGCGAACAAGATCAAGGTCGTCCCGCGGGGCGCCGGAACGTCGCTTTCCGGCGGCGCGTTGCCGCTTGCCGACGGCGTTCTTCTCGGCATGGGAAAATTCAACAAGATCCTCGACATCGATGTCGCCAATCGCTGCGTGGTCGCGCAGCCCGGGGTGACCAATCTCGGCATCACCCACGCGGTGCAGGGTCTGGGGCTCTACTACGCGCCCGATCCGTCCAGCCAGATCGCCTGCACGATCGGCGGCAACGTCGCCGAGAATTCAGGCGGCGTTCACTGCCTCAAATACGGCCTCACCACCAACAATGTCATCGGCATCGAAATGGTGACGATCGAGGGCGAAATCGTGCGGCTCGGCGGCAAGCATTTCGATTCCGAAGGTTATGACCTGCTTGGCGTCATGGTCGGCTCCGAGGGCATGCTCGGCGTCGTCACCGAGGTCACCGTCCGCATCCTGCCGAAACCTCCGGGGGCGCGCGCGCTGCTCATCGGCTTTTCCACGGTCGAGGGCGCGGGGGACTGCGTCGCAGCGGTGATCGGCGGTGGGATCATTCCCGGCGGAATGGAAATCATGGACCGGCCAGCGGTCGCCGCGGCCGAAGCCTTCGTTCACGCCGGCTATCCGCTCGATTGTGAAGCGTTGTTGATCGTCGAACTCGACGGCTGCGAGGCCGAAGTCGATCATCTGATCGCCGAGGTCGAGACCCTTGCGCAGCGTCATGGAGCGACCAGCTGTCGAACGAGCCAGTCCGAAGCCGAACGCCTTCTATTCTGGGCAGGCAGAAAGGCGGCTTTCCCGGCGGTGGGCCGAATCTCGCCCGACTATTACTGCATGGACGGAACGATCCCGCGCCGAGAGATCGGCCGCGTTCTTCAACAGATGAAACAGATGGAGGGGCGTTTCGGGCTGCGCGTGGCCAACGTCTTCCACGCCGGCGACGGCAACCTTCACCCGCTCATTCTTTACGACGCCAACAAGCCCGGAGAACTCGACAGGGCGGAGGAATTCGGCTCGGAGATCCTCAGGCTATGCGTTCACGTCGGCGGCGTTCTGACAGGCGAGCATGGGGTCGGCGTCGAAAAGCGCGATCTCATGGACACGATGTTCAACGAGATCGACCTCAATCAGCAGATGCGGCTGAAATGCGCCTTCGATTCGGAAAGCCTGCTCAATCCGGGTAAGGTGTTTCCGCAGCTCTGCCGTTGCGCTGAACTCGGCCGCATGCACGTCCATGCGGGCAAGGTCGCGTTTCCCGATCTTCCGCGTTTCTGAGATTGGCGAGACGTGTCGCTGTTGCAACCGTCAAACGCTGAGGAAACGGCCGACGCTGTCGCTTGGGCCGCTGCAGAGGGAGACTCGCTCGAAATCGTCGCGGGGGGCACCAAGCGTGCGCTCGGCCGCCCGATGAAAACCGATCACGTTCTCGACGTGTCGGGACTAAGCGGAATTGTTGAATACGAGGCCGCCGAACTTGTCCTGACCGCACGACCGGGGACGTCGCTCGCCTCGATCAACGCCGAGCTTGCGACAAAACGGCAGATGCTGGCTTTCGAGCCGCCCGACTGGCGCGCCCTGCTCGGCGCTGAGGGCGAGCAAACACTGGGCGGTGTGATCGCCTGCAATCTGGCCGGATCGCGGCGCGTGCGCGCAGGATCGGCGCGAGACTACGTCCTCGGATTTTCCGCCGTGAACGGCTTCGGTGAAATCTGGAAGGCCGGCGGCAAGGTCGTCAAGAACGTCACCGGCTACGACATGTGCAAGTTGCAGGCGGGCGCCTACGGCACATTGTCGGCGCTCACCGAGCTGACCATCAAAGTCATGCCCAAACCTGAGATAGCGTGCACCGTCGTGCTGCGCGGTCTTGCGGATGAGGTCGCGATTCCCGCGCTGGCGAATGCGCTGAACTCGCCATTCGAGGTTTCGGGCGCGGCGCATTTGCCTGCCTCCGCAGCGCGCCGTTCGAAGATCAGCGCGGTGGCGGCGGGCCCCGGCGCAGCGACCGCTCTGCGGCTGGAAGGCCCGCGACCATCGGTCGCCTATCGGGTCGAGGCCCTCGAAGCCCTGGTCGGGCGCGGCGCGCGCCTTGATGACGCGGAGACCGAGGCCTTCTGGTCCGAGATCGGCGCCGTTGAGCCGTTTCTCACACAAGGATCGCGCATCGTTTGGCGGCTCTGTCCCACCCCAAGCCATGCTCCAATGGTCGCGCTTTCGATACGCTCCACGCTGGCGTCGGCGGAATTTTTCTTCGATTGGGGCGGCGGGCTGATCTGGTTGAGCCTCGACCCCCTAGAAGCGGGGCCCGACGCCGGCGCCGGCATCGTCCGTCCTGTGGTCAAATCGGCGGGGGGACATGCGACGCTGGTCGCAGCGCCGGAGACTGTTCGCGCCTCGGTGCCGGTGTTCGAGCCCCTGAGCGCGGGGCTCGGGGAGCTGACCGCGCGCGTGAAAAGCGGGTTTGACCCTCGCGGCGTCCTCAATCCGGGACGCATGCAGGAAGCGCACTGATGCAGACGAACTTCACCGCCGCTCAACTCGCCGACCCGGACACCAGCGTGTCCGAAAAGATCTTGCGCGCCTGCGTGCATTGCGGGTTCTGCACCGCGACCTGTCCGACCTATGTGCTGCTCGGCGACGAGCTCGATAGTCCGAGGGGACGCATCTACCTGATCAAGGACATGCTGGAGAACGACCGCCCGGCCACGACCGAGGTGGTCAAGCACATTGACCGCTGCCTCTCGTGCCTCTCCTGCATGACGACCTGCCCATCGGGCGTCAATTACATGCATCTTGTTGATCATGCCCGGCATCATATCGAGAAGACTTACAAGCGGCCGTGGTTCGACAGGCTATTGCGGCGGGTGTTCGGGACCGTGCTGCCAAGCCCAGGCTTGTTTCGCGCATCGATATGGGCGGCCCGCCTTGGCGCCCCGTTCGCCGGGCTCCTGCCCGCGCAGTTGAAAGCGGCGCTCGCGCTGGCGCCGTCGAGGCTGCCGTCGGCGTCGCCGGTCGACCGGCCGCAGGTGTTCAAGAGCGAGGGGCGGCGAACCCGTCGCGTCGCGCTCCTTAATGGTTGCGCCCAGCAGGTTCTCGCGCCGCAGATCAACGAGGCGACGGTCCGGCTCTTGACCCGCCATGGCTGCGAGGTGGTCGTCGCCGCGGGCGCGGGATGCTGCGGCGCGCTCAATCACCACCTCGGGCAAAACGCGCATGATCACGCGCGCGCCAACATCCTGGCCTGGACGAGAGAGATCGCCAATGGCGGTCTCGATGCGATCGTCATCAACGCGTCCGGATGCGGCACGACCGTCAAGGACTATGGGTTCATGTTCCGCAGCGATCCCGAACTCGCGGAGCCCGCTCGGATCGTGTCCTCGATCACGCGCGACGTCACGGAGCTCATGAGCGAGATCGGGCTTCACGCCCCCATCAACTCGACGGGGCGGCGCGTCGCCTATCATAGCGCCTGCTCGCTGCAGCACGGGCAGCAAATCCGCGAGCAGCCGAAGCAATTGCTGAAGGAAGCAGGGTTCGTTGTGCTTGACCCGCCGGAGGGGCACCTGTGCTGCGGCTCGGCGGGCACCTACAACCTGCTGCAGCCGGAGATCGCGCGCAGGCTGCGTGATCGCAAGGTCGCGAATATCAGCGCGACCTCGCCCGATCTGATCGCCGCCGGCAACATCGGCTGCCTCACTCAGATCGCCAGCGGAACCAAGGTGCCGGTCGTCCACACCGTCGAACTTCTCGATTGGGCGACGGGGGGGCCTCGGCCCAAGGCGAGCGCGGCGTGAGTCGTCCGCGTCGCGGCGAGGCGGCCCGCCGTCTCATGGATCGCGCATCAGCATCTCGGTCAGCGCGTCCGGCGCGAGGATCATCGCGTCGTGGCCGGTTTCCAGCTCCAGATAGGTCCAGTCGGGCTGCGCCTGCACCCATTGGCGCGCCGCCGCATTGGCTCGATAGTTCGGGTTCGTGCAGGCGACGTAGGTTTTCGGAAGGCCCGCGCCGAGCGGGCGCTCGAGCTTGAGCACATCCTGGTAAGATTTGATGGGATGGGGTTTGAGCCGGCTCGCGACCCACGCGGCGTCCTTGGCGTCGGTAACGCCGAAGACGCTCGGCGCCGGCGCCGGCATCGCGAGAGTCTCCCCGTAAAGGCTTGGCGTCTTAATCGCCGCCGCCGTGCGCGCCTCGACCATTTCGGGCGGCAGCTGGTCGAAAGGCGACTGGCCCGATTGCACCAGCAACGCATCGAGGAAGACAAGACGGCGGATGCGGTCCGCCCGCCCGTCAGCGACGCCGCCGATCACGGCGCTGCCGAAAGAATGGCCGACGAGAACCAAGTCGCTCAGATCTTCCATCTCGATGGTCGAAACCACGTCCTCGACGAAGGTCGCAAGCCCGACATTCGGAGCGATGAGATGGGCGCGGTCCCCAAGGCCGGTCAAGGTCGGCGTGAACACGCGATGGCCTGCGGCGCGCAAGCGCTCGGCGACTTTTCCCCAGCACCAGCCGCCATGCCACGCGCCATGCACCAGGACATAGGGCGGACGCTCTCGAGCCTGCCCGCGGTCAGGCGCCGAGTTCGCAGAACGGGTGTCCGCCGCGCTCATGGCATAAAAGTTTCGTTAGCCCTCGCCTTGCGCATCAGCGGTCGCCGCCGAACCGGCCCGCCGCGCTCTCAACGGCTCAGCTTCTTCGTTGGGACACTTAACGCGACCCGCGGATCACCGCCACTCGTTGCGCAATGGGGGAGAAAACGACCGCTCCTCCGTCCTTGAAAGTTCGCGACGCGAGTGCGGCCCCTTCAATGGATCAGGTAGGCGGCGATTCTCGCCTATGCCGCCACCTGCCGTTGAGGCTGACGTTGCGCCTCCTGCGCCGCCCGCAAATTCGTTTGCCTCACCCGCTCGGCCTCCTCGTCGAACAGGAAGGTGAGGAACACATAGCGGCGCCCGCGCGTCACGCGCGACACTTGGTGGAGAATCGAAGCGGAGAAGACGACCGCGGTTCCGGGCGCCGCCTTGAAGGTTCGTGGGCTGTACTCGGGAAACGAAATCTCGCCGCCCTCGAAATCCGCATTGAGATTGATTGAGACGGCGAACCGGCGATGTGCCACCGACAGCCCGGTGTCGTCGCGATGGGGACCGAAGTGCCCGCCCGTCTCGGCGTCGTAGCGCGCCACCAGGTCGCGCTCGATCCGGGTTAAGCGAATCTGAAACGCCTTCTTGATCTCCGGACAGATCCGTCGGCCGATGCGCGCTCGGAGATTAGTGATGAGGCGGGAGTCGGTCAGATGAAAATCGCGCCGGCGCTTCCAGCCGTCGTCGAAATTCTCGACCGCCCGGCCGCCCAAATCATCCTGCATGAAGCCGCTGTCCTTACCGCCCGCGCGGTCGAAGGAGGCGACGAGATGGGCGCACAGCTCGGGCTCGAAAACATGCGCCAAGGTGAGAATTGGCGCCGGCGGGCACGAAGCGAAAGCGGGATTCGGCGCCGGCGGCGCACTGAGATGCGCCAGCACCCGATCGGCCTCGTCCAGCGGGGCAACGTCGATGATGCGCAGCATCGGGTCGAGGATCACCCAGGATCGGTCGGCCCCGAAGGCGCGGGCCATCTCGTCGCCCTCCCACAGGAACACGATCGAGGGAAATCGAGCCTCGAGCGCGATCTCCGGCCCAGAGCCGGATTCGGCGGCCACGGCGAAGAAGGCGGCCCTGCCATCGTCGACCAGGCCTCGGTTGGCTGAGAGCGCCGCAAGCGCGGCCTCCGCGGCGGGGTCGGCGGTCGATCCGAGGAACGCGAGCGCGATGGCGCGGCCGGGGAAAGGATCGAAGGCTAACCGATGGCGCCCTGAATTGAGCAGGAAGGCGCTGTCGCCTGGCTGCGCGCGGGATTTCAGCGCAAAGTCGACTTGTTCCGACATCGATTTCCCGTCGATAGCGACGCGGGCTCGCCACAAGCTGGCGCGCGCGGACGCTACAGGGAAAAACTTAAGCCTTATGGATAATCGGGCCGGCTGGGCGCGGTTTTTCGCTTCGCGATTTGCTGAGGTTAACGCATCGTTAAGCCCTTGGACTTAATCGTGCTTTAACGTTGCGTCGGTGCGCAAGGTTTGGGAATTGGCGGGCGATGAAGCCACTCGCGGTCATGGGCGCTGACCGGCGGACCGAGCGGGCGGCGCGCCTCGGTCCGAATCACGGCCGCGCCGGGTCCTGCGGCGGCCGCCGGCTCCAAGGAAACGCCCTCCCGCTTCCCAAACGTTGGCCGAAAATGACGCAAAAGACTCAAGGCGCGACTCGTACGCCATCCCGTCGGGGATTCTTAAACCGAATATTTACTATAAGGCCCACAACTTCGCGCCGGGGCCTGTCGGCTCCAAGTTGTCGCGCCATGAACCGCGCCAACTTTTATCTCCGCGGGACGGCGGGCCAAGCAGGCAAACTCGCCAGTCTCGGAGTCAACTCCCGGTCGGGCGCGACGGCGACGTCGCCCCTGCCGGAACGGGCGCCCAAGCCGGCTTTTCGTTGAGTAAGCCGGGCGCCCGGATGGTGGAGGACGGGTCGTGCGAACGTTGAGCGCAATGCTCAGATGGGGACAGGCCGCGCGGCGGTCGCTGACTGCGGTTGCGGTGGAAGGGCCGCCGCACAAGGTGCTGCTGCGCGCCGAGCGGGCGGCGCGGGCTCAGCTCGGCTGGCGCGTTCGCCTGGACCGTCCCACGCCGCACAAGCTCGATATCGTGCTGACGGTCTTCGTTCTCCTCGGCGCGGCGCTTCTGGGCGCCGAGCGAGGTGGCCGGCTCGACGGGGTCGAGGCGCAAGTGAGCCGCGCCGGCGATTGGCTCGCGCGTTCGGTCAACTTGGGCGTCACTGTGGTGACGATTTCCGGCGCGACGCACATGAGCGAGTTGAGGATCCTGGCGATCGCCGGCATCGACGCCAGCCGATCTTTGCCGTTTTTCGACGTGGCCCAGGCGAAGGCGCGGCTCGAGGCCGATCCGCTCGTCAAACAGGCGAGCGTGCGCAAGCTTTACCCCAACCAGATCGTCATCGAGATCGTCGAGCGCACGCCTTACGCCGTCTGGCAAAAGGACGGAGACGTCAGCGCGATCGCCGCCGACGGGGCGCCGATCGACGAGGTGAGCGACAGCCGGTACGGCGATCTGCCGTTTGTCGTCGGCGAGGGCGCGAACGGGCGCGTGCGCGAATATGTCGGGCTATTGGACGCGATGGACGAATTGAAGCCCCGCGTCGAGGCGGGCGTCCTGGTCGGTCAGCGGCGGTGGAATCTCCGGCTGAAGTCGGGCGTCGACCTAAAGCTGCCCGAAGACAATCCTCAAGCCGCGATCGCCGAGCTTCTCACCCTTCAACGCCAATCCCGGATTCTGGAGAAGGACGCGATGGCGCTCGATTTCCGCGTTCCGGGCAAGGTGTTCGTGCGGTTGACCGACGATGCGGCCGCCGCCTGGGCGGAAGCCCACACGGCCAAGAAGGGCGCCCAGCCATGAGCCTGAAATCGCTCGCCCCCCGCATGCGCCAGATCCCGGCGCGCAAGAGCGCCATTCTCTCGGTGCTTGACGTCGGCGCCTCCAAGATCGTGTGCCTGATCGCCCGCCTGACGCCGATGGAGGCGTCCGACGCGCTGCGCGGGCGAACCCACCGATGCAAGGTGCTCGGCATCGGCCATCAGCGCTCGAGCGGGGTCAAGGGCGGCGCGGTGGTCGATCTCCAGGCGGCGGAGCATGCCGTGCGCCTGGCCGTCGACGCGGCCGAGCGCATGGCCGGCGTCGAGGTCGGTGGAGTCATCATCAACATGTCCGGCGGGCGGCTCGCTTCGCGTCGCCACGGCGCGGACGCGAAGCTGCGCGGCAAGACAGTCGCCGAGCACGACGTGCACCACGTGCTCGAAGCCGCCGCCGCGGTGAATGCTGAGCCCGGGCGGACAATCCTGCACGCCCTTCCGACCGCTTTCCGGCTCGACTCGACCAAGGACGTGCGCGATCCGAAAGGCATGATCGGCCACGATCTCGGCGTCGATCTTCACCTCGCCACATGTGATTCAGCGGCCGCCCGCAATCTGATGCTGGTCATCGAACGTTGCCATTTGCGGGTCGAGGCGATGGTGGCGACGCCCTACGCAGCGGGCCTCTCGACGCTCGTCGACGACGAGGCAGACCTCGGCGCCGCGGTGGTCGATTTCGGCGGCGGCTCGACGACGGTCGGGGTGTTCTCCGGCGGGCGGCTCATCCATGTCGACGCGGTGGCCATCGGCGGCATCCATGTGACGAGGGATGTCGCGCGCGGGCTCAACGTTTCGGTGAGCGACGCGGAACGCCTCAAGACTTTGTACGGCGCCTGCATCGCCTCGCCCTCCGACGACCGAGAAACGATAACAGCGCAGCGGCTTGGCGACGACCCGGACCATCCAAGCCACCTGCCGAAGTCGGAGCTGGTGCGAATCATCCGTCCGCGGGTTGAGGAGATCCTCGAACTGGTGCGCGACCGGCTGAAGGCGTCAGGGTATGCCGCTCAGGCCGGCCGCAGACTGGTGATGACTGGGGGCGCCTGCCAGCTGACCGGGCTGGCGGAATTGGCGCGCGCCACGATTTCCGCCCAGGCGCGCGTCGGACGGCCGCTTGGGATCGAAGGGCTGCCGGAATCCGGCAAGAGCCCGTCCTTCGCCGCCGCGGTCGGTCTCATGGTTTATCCGCAGATGGCTGGCCTCGAATATTTCGAAATCACCCGATCGGTCACCCATCAGCGTCGAGGCGAAGGCGGTTACGCAACGCGGGTCGGACGGTGGCTCAAGGAGAGTTTTTGAGGCGCGTAGGAGGCGCTCGCCGCAGGCGAGGGCGTGGGTGAAGGGAAAACACGCATTCCAATCGGCGCCGGCGGGCGTCCAACCAATGAGGCTAGCATGTCGATCAATCTGAAGGCGCCGGAACTCAGGGAATTGAAGCCCCGAATCATGGTGTGCGGCGTTGGCGGCGCCGGCGGCAACGCGGTCAACAACATGATCGTGTCCGGTCTCTCAGGCGTCGATTTCATCGTCGCCAACACCGACGCGCAGGCGCTGACGTCCTCGCGCGCCGAACGCATCATCCAGATGGGCCTTCAGGTGACCGAGGGCCTTGGCGCTGGATCCAAGCCCGAAGTCGGCAAGGCCGCTGCGGAGGAGGCGCTCGAGGAGATCCGCGATCACCTCGCCGGCGCCCACATGGTGTTCGTCACCGCCGGCATGGGCGGGGGCACCGGCACGGGCGCCGCGCCGGTCATCGCCAGGGCGGCGCGGGAACTCGGCATTCTCACCGTCGGCGTTGTCACCAAGCCGTTCCACTTCGAGGGCGGCCGGCGGATGAAGATTGCCGAGACCGGAATCTCCGACCTGCAGAAGGCGGTCGATACGCTGATCATCATTCCGAACCAAAACCTGTTCCGCGTCGCCAACGAGAAAACCACCTTCGCCGACGCTTTCGCCATGGCCGACCAGGTTCTCTATTCCGGCGTCGCCTGCATCACGGACCTGATGGTGAAGGAAGGACTTATTAACCTTGATTTCGCTGACGTCCGCTCGATCATGAGCGAAATGGGCAAGGCGATGATGGGCACCGGCGAAGCGGCGGGCGACAAGCGCGCGGTTCAGGCCGCCGAGGCGGCGATCGCCAATCCGCTGCTCGATGAGACCTCGATGCGCGGCGCGCGCGGCCTCTTGATCTCGATAACCGGCGGCAACGACCTCACGCTTTACGAAGTCGACGAGGCGGCGAGCCGCATTCGCCAGGAGGTCGACGAGGAGGCCAACATCATCCTCGGCGCCACCTTCGATTCGGCGCTCGATGGCGTAGTGCGCGTTTCGGTCGTGGCCACCGGCATCGATCAGGAGGCGATCGGACTGATCGAGCAGGTCAACGTCCACGCGAGGCCGGAACCCTTGCCTCGCGCGCGCGCTTTCACGCCGCTTCGTTCGGCTCGCCCCGCGCTTAATCAGGCGGACGCGCCCACTGCGTTCGTCAGCCAGGAGGATGTCGCGACCGTCGCGGCCTTCCCCGATCCGATCGAGCCCCGCCAGGAAGCGGAAGAGTTCGCAGCAGGAGGAATTCATTCCGCCTGCGCCCGAGCAGCCGGTGGTTCGGTCGCCCCGCATGCCGCAGATCGAAGACCTGCCGCAACTGGCGCAGAACCAGTTGCGCGCGCTGCGCGACGCGCAAAATGGCGTCCCCGCGCCCGAAACGCGCCGGCGGTCGCTACTGGAGAAGCTGGCCGCATTCGGCATCACGCGTCACGAGGGCGAGGCCGCTCCCGCGCCTGGCGCCGCGGCGCCTCCAGCGCCAGTGACGCCGATTCAGCGGCCCCAGGCTTTGGCTCCCGCCGATCCTGGCCGCGCTCAGGCGCGCCCGCAGCCGGCCCGTCCCTCAAGCGCGCCTGACACATATGTCCGGGCCGTTCCGCGGGCTCCAGTCTCGGAGGACGATCATCTCGACATCCCGGCTTTTTTGCGCCGGCAGCAGAACTGATTCGGGATCTCGAGAAGCCCCGGCCTTGCGGCCGGGGGAGTCTGAAGGCGTCACAAGTAGATACGGTTAACGGTTGGTAAACTTACTAAAGCCTTGAAAAATATCGGACAATTTTTGCATGGGCGTTGTAACTTTTGTTCACCAAAGGTGATTTGTCGCGGGGGCGCCTCGTCCCTAGTCTGGCTTTTCAGGAGCTGTCGTCAGGCTTTTTGACGGCGGCGGGCGGACGGCGATCGGCAGCTTTGGGTAGTGACGCGGTGTGGAGCGTGAACGCTTCGCATTGCCGCCGACGGCGCGAATCAGGGCCGGGCGAAAGTCCGGGTGCAGTTGAAGATGCGGCTTGGGTTTCAGACAACATTGCGCGACCGCGCGGCCATCCAAGGGATCGGCGTACACTCCGCGGCACCGGCTCAAGTTGTCCTTCATCCTGCCCACGTCGACACCGGCGTCACGTTTCTCCGCACTGGATTGCCGGGCGGACGCGAGCGCTTGCTCGAGGCGAAGCGGTCCAATGTGACGCAAACCTCGCTTTGCACCACGCTCGGCGACGCCTCTGGCGCCAGCATTTCTACCGTCGAACATCTTCTGGCCGCCCTTTCGGGTCTCCGGATCGACAATGTCCTGGTCGAGATCGACGGGCCGGAAACGCCGATCATGGATGGCTCCGCCGCCGATTTTGTCCGGGCGATCGATTCGGTCGGCGTCGTTCAGCAGGCCCGCTCACGCCGCCATCTCAGGATCGTCAAGCCGGTTCGTGTGGACCATGACGGCGGCGTCGCCGAGTTCCTGCCGGCCGAAAGCGGATTCCGCCTCGACGTCGAGATCGACTTCAAATCGCCGGCAATTGGGCGCCAGCGCCGGGTGTTCGATCTCGACCCGACGACTTTCCGGCGCGAGATCGCCCGCGCCCGCACTTTCGGATTCGTCAGCGACGTCCAGGCGTTGTGGCAGGCCGGCTACGCGCTGGGCTCTTCGCTCGAGAATTCGGTCGCCATCGATAGCGACGCCGTCCTCAATCCGGAAGGGTTGCGCTACGCCGACGAGTTCGTGCGCCACAAGGCGCTCGACGCGGTCGGCGATCTGTCGCTCGCCGGCGCGCCGATCATCGGCCTTTACCGGACCTACCGCCCGGGACACAAGCTCAACGCGCTGGCGCTCGAGGCGCTGTTCGAGCGTCGCTCAGCCTATGAGTTTCTCGACGCGCCAGCCCCGATCAGGTCGCGGGTCGGGGGCGCGCATGTGCCCGCCGGCGCCGCCGCGTTCGCCGCCGCCGATTGATCGCTCGGCGGCCGGCCGGCGGCCGCGCTTTTGCCGCGTTTTCTCGCCTCGACGCGCCGCCGCCGCCATCTCCGCTTGGCCGAAAATCTGGCGCGCGCGCCGCGAGTGCGCTAAATGAGCCGCTTCGCCGCCGAACGGCGTAAACGGCGCTCCGCCGCCCGCAACCCAAGTCTTTGAAGCAATGGCCGACGTCGAATTTGACGCTTCCTCGTCCAACGGCCAGCAGCGACTGGCGCGGCGCTCAGTCGCCGGCGCGGCGTTCTTCGCCATCGCGCTTGCCGCCTCGGGCTGCTCGATGATTGACCAGTTCAATCCGTTCGGCGGCGAAAAATACAAGATGGAGGTCACGCCGGATGTTCCGGCGAGCAAGACCTACGACCAGGGCCTGGAGAAACTGGCCAACGGCTCGCCCGCTGAGGCGGCGAAAAAATTCACCGATCTCGGCAAGCAGTACCCAACCTCGGATTGGGCGCGCAAGGGCCTGTTGATGTCGACCTACGCGCAATATCAGGCCGGCGACTACACCAGCGCCGAAACCTCGGCCGAGCGTTACCTCAAGGACTACGCCAGCTCCCCTGAAGCGGACTATATTTTGTATTTGCAGGCGAACTCATACTACATGCAAATACCCGACATTTCCCGGGACCAGGAAAAGACGGCGAAGGCGCTCGAGACGTTCCAGGCCGTCGTGCAGAAATACCCGAAGTCGGAATATGCGGAAGACGCCAAATACAAGATCGACGTCACCCAGGATCAACTGGCCGGCAAGGAAATGTCAATCGGGCGGTTCTACCTCAACCGCCGCAACTACACCGCCGCCATCAACCGATTTCGGAACGTGCTCCAGTATTATCAGACGACGCGGCATGCGCCGGAAGCGCTCTATCGCTTGGTCGAGGCCTACCTCGGTCTCGGAATCAGCGAGGAAGCGCAGACCGCGGCGGCCGTCCTCGGGCACAATTTTCCGGACAGCCAGTGGTACCATGACGCCTACGACCTCCTGAAGGGCAAGGGACTCTCGCCCCATAGCTTTGGCGGCTCGTGGATTTCGACGATCTGGCGCACGGTCGTCCCGTCCTGATCAGGTCATTGGATGCTTTCGCGCCTCTCCATTCGCGACGTGGTGCTGATCGATCAGCTGGACCTCGAGTTTTCCCCCGGACTGACCATCCTCACCGGCGAGACCGGCGCGGGAAAATCCATCCTTCTCGATGCGCTGTCGCTGGCCCTTGGCGCGCGCGGCGACGGGGGTCTGGTGCGCCACGGCCAGAGCCAAGGCCAGGTGACGGCGACGTTCGAATTGGCGCCGGGACACGCCGCCCATGCGCTGCTCGAAGGGCAGGACATCGAGATCGGCGACGAGCTCATCCTGAGGCGGGTCCAGCTCGCCGACGGACGCACCCGCGCCTATGTCAATGACCGGAGTGTCAGCGCTCAGGCGCTGCGGGGGCTTGCTTCGGCGCTGGTCGAGATCCACGGCCAGCACGACGAGCGCGCGCTGACCGATCCCTCCACCCATCGCGCGCTGGTCGACGCCTATGGCGGGCTCGGGCCGCTCGCGGCCGAGACCGAGCGCGCCTACGTCGCCTTGCGCGAGGCGGAGCGCGCCCTCGAGGCCGAGCGCGCGAGGGTTCAGGCCGCCGAGGCCGAAGCGGAATTCGCCGCTCATGCGCACGATGAGCTCATGAAACTCGCCGTCCAGCCGAACGAGGAAGAGACGCTCGCCGCGCGCCGGCAGGCGATGATGCAGGGCGAGAAGGTCGCAGCCGACATCCGCGACGCGCGCGATCACCTGACCGGCGAGGCCGCCATCCTGCCGCTCATGCTTTCCCTCTCGCGCCGGCTGCAGCGTCGCCTGCCGCAGGCGCCGTCGCTGCTCGAGCCGAGCGTCAAGGCGCTGGAAGAGGCGATCGACGCGATCGAGCGGGCAACCCGCGAGGTCGAGAACGCGCTCGAGGCGAGCGCCTTCGATCCCCAGGAGCTCGAGCGTTGCGAGGAGCGCCTGTTCGCGCTGAGGGCCATGGGCCGCAAGCATAACGTTCCAATCGAAAACCTCCCCGCGCTGGCGCAAAAATTCGCCGACGACCTTGCGGCTCTCGCCGCCGGCCGCAGCGAGGTCGGCCGCCTCGAGACAAACGTGAAAAGCGCCGCTGAGGCCTATGGCGCGGCGGCGCGCGGGTTGAGCGCCGCGCGCGGCAAAAGCGCGCGCGAACTCGGGAAGGCGGTGGGCGAGGAGTTGGCGCCGCTCAAGCTCGAGCGCGCCGAATTCAGCGTCGACCTGAAGCGCGACGAGGCGCTCGTTTCGCCGAGCGGCTACGATCGGGCGGAATTCTTCGTCCGCACCAATCCAGGGTCGCGGCCCGGCCCATTGATGAAGGTCGCGTCGGGCGGGGAGCTGGCGAGGTTCCTGCTTGCGATCAAGGTGCGCCTGGCCGAGCGCGGCACCGCCCCGACCCTGGTTTTCGACGAAATCGACACCGGCGTCGGCGGCGCTGTCGCCGATGCGATGGGTCAGCGTCTGGTGCGGCTTTCGGCGCGGGCTCAGGTGCTGGCGGTGACGCATGCGCCGCAAGTGGCCGCGCGGGCGCAGAACCACTATCGGATCGTCAAAAGCGATGTCGGAGCGGGCGAGCGGGTCGCGACCGGCGTCTCTAGGCTCGGCTCGCCCGAGCGGCGAGAGGAGATCGCCCGCATGCTTGCCGGCGCCGAAATCACCCGGGAGGCTCGCGCCGCTGCAGACAGCCTGATCGAAAAGGCCGAACGACGCCAGGACAATGAAGATATCGACGCTTGCCTAGCCGTCGGCCTTGGCCCTATCAAGCCTAGGGCAGCCCCGTCGTGAACCGCGGCGCCAACCGACCAAGGACCCGGCATGAGCCCGGATGAAGCCCGAGCCAAGCGCGAGCAACTCCGGAAGGTTCGCCTCGCTGCATCGCTCAGGGAGAATTTGAAGCGCCGCAAGGCGCAGAGCAGGGCGCGACAGGGCGACGCTCAGCCGTCGGACGGGCCGACGACGCTGTCCGGCGAGCCGAGGGACTGACGAAAGGGGTCGCGGGCGGCGACTTTTCTTCGGTCAGTGAGTTTGAGCGAGAGGGACGGGGATGGATCGCATACAAATTCGCGGCGGGGCGGTGCTGAACGGGGCGATTCCGATTTCCGGAGCAAAAAACGCCGCGCTGCCGCTGATGATCGCGTCGCTGCTGACCGATCAGACGTTGACGCTGGAAAATCTGCCGCGGCTCGCGGACGTCGCTCAACTCGCCTACATCCTTGGCAATCAAGGGGTCGACTATTCGGTTGACGGCAAGCGCGCCGGCGAGGACGCCGGTACGGGCCAAACCGCTCACTTGCGCGCCCGCACCATCGTCGATACGACCGCGCCCTATGAGATGGTGGCGAAAATGCGCGCCAGCTTCTGGGTGATCGCGCCGCTGCTGGCCCGCGCGGGCGCGGCGCGCGTGTCGTTGCCGGGCGGCTGCGCGATCGGCACCCGGCCGGTCGATTTGTTGCTGATGGCGCTCGAGAAGCTCGGCGCCCAGATTGAGATCGACGCGGGCTACGCGATCGCCAAAGCGCCGAAGGGTTTGACCGGATCGGAAATCGAGTTTCCCAAGGTCACCGTTGGCGGAACACACATCGCGATCATGGCGGCGTCGACTGCGCATGGGGGCACGCTGATCCGCAACGCGGCCTGCGAACCGGAAGTCGCGGATCTCGCCGCCTGCCTCAACAAGATGGGCGCGCGCATTCGGGGCGCGGGCACGCGGACAATCGAGATTGACGGCGTCGCCCGTCTCAATGGCGCGCATCACCGCGTCCTGCCCGACCGCATCGAAGCGGGAACCTACGCGACCGCGGTGGCGATGACCGGCGGCGACGTGGTGCTCGAGGGCGTGAGCGAGGATCTGTTGGAGGAGGCTCTCGACGCGCTCACCCAAGCCGGCGCGACGGTGAGCAGTGACAATCGAGGCGTGCGCGTGAGACGGAATGGGGCTGGCATCAGCGCGGTCGACATCTCAACCGCGCCGTTTCCCGGGTTTCCGACCGATCTGCAAGCGCAGTTCATGGCGCTGATGACGCGCGCGAAGGGGGTCTCGCGCATCAAGGAGACCATCTTCGAGAACCGTTTCATGCACGTGCAGGAGCTCGCTCGCTTCGGCGCGCACATCAAGCTCGACGGCGACACGGCCGTGGTCAGCGGCGTCAAGCGCCTGCGCGGGGCGCCAGTGATGGCGACTGACCTGCGGGCCTCGGTTTCCCTCGTTATCGCGGGCCTTGCGGCGGAGGGGGAGACAATCGTCAACCGCGTCTACCACCTCGACCGCGGGTTCGAGCGGCTGGAAGAGAAGCTCGGCGCCTGCGGCGCCGACATCACGCGGCTCGCGAGCTAGATCGATGACGGGTCTCGCGCAGGCGCTGAAGCTGATCGCGCTCGACCGGGAAGGCCTGGGCGTCATTTCGGCGCATATTCAGAACACCTGCGTCAAGCGCGCCGACATGGCTTGGTTGCCGGGGCAGCAGCGCTTCATCGTCGCCGGCATGCGCTACGACTGGGTCGGCGCCAAGGCCGGGCCCGAGGAGCGAGTCTCCAGCGTGCTGAGGTTCGACCGCGTGTCGAAGGTCTCTCATCTGGGTCTTAAAGACAGGGATGGGGACGACACGCTCAACCTGTTGGCGGTAACCTTCGAAAAGACCGATCCGCCGGCTGGCGTCATCTTTCTCGCCTTCGCCGATGGCGCGCTGGTGCGTCTGGACGTCGAGTGCGTCGAGGTCGAACTCCGCGACATGGAGCTGCGCGTCCCTGCCCAGGCCTGCCCTGGCCATGCCCTGGCCGACACTTCGGGCGTCTAGCGCGTGGCGCATTTTGGCGCTAGCGCACCCGCCCCCCATAGCCCGCCGAGAGACGGGCGTTCTGGCGAACGCCCTATGTGGGGGCGGGCCGGGGTGGGGGGTCGGGCCATGCCGAAGAGATTATCGGAATGTCGCCCGTGCTCTCTTGTTGCATACGACGGCGCGACCCCCTCCTTGATCCTCCCCCCACAAGGGGGGAGGAGACGCGGCGGGGCGACCCGCGCGTAAACTTGCGAGCAAAAAGCCGCGCCCATCGAGCGCGGCTACAATGGTAGCGTCGACCTAAGGTACAATTGCTCGAGGGCAGGTTGGAGAGTTCCGTTTAGCCATGTCCATGGCGCTCGATATGCAGTCGGCGGATTTCGAGCAGCGCTTTCAAGCGCTGCTCGCCGCCAAGCGTGAGTGGTCGGCCGACGTTGACCTCACGGTCGCCGACATCATCGAGGACGTGCGCCAGCGCGGCGATGCGGCGCTCGCCGAATTGTCGCTGCGCTTCGAACGGATCGAAATCGGCCGGATCGGACTGAAGATCGGCGCGGCCGAGATCGAAAACGCCGTCGGCGCCTGCGACAAGCCCGCGCTCGAAGCGCTCAAGCTCGCCCACGCCCGGGTGATGGATTTTCACCTGCGCCAGAAGCCAGCCGACCTGTTCTTCACCGACGCGCTCGGCGTCGAGCTCGGCTGGCGGTGGCGGCCGATCGACGCGGTCGGGCTCTACGTTCCGGGCGGGGCGGCGAGCTATCCGTCCTCGGTCATCATGAACGCCGTGCCGGCCAAGGTCGCGGGCTGCCGCCGGCTGGCGATGGTCATGCCGACGCCCGACGGCCATATCAATCCGCTGGCGCTGGCCGCCGCGCAGATCGCGGGCGTCGACGAGATCTATCGGGTCGGCGGCGCGCAGGCGATAGCCGCGCTGGCCTTCGGCACCGAAACAATCGCCCCCGTCGACAAGATCGCCGGCCCCGGCAACGCCTATGTCGCGGCGGCAAAGCGCCGGGTGTTCGGCGTCGTCGGCATCGACATGATTGCGGGCCCGAGCGAAGTGGTGGTCCTCGCCGACCGCAGCGCCGATCCGCGCTTTGTCGCCGCCGATCTCTTGGCTCAGGCCGAGCACGACGAGGCCGCGCAGTCGATCCTCATCACCGATGATGCGAGCCTCGCGCGCGAGGTGGAAGCCGAACTCAACCGGCAGCTTCAGGACCTGCCGCGCGCCAAGATCGCCGGCGCGAGCTGGCGCTTGAACGGCGCCGTCATCCTCTGCCCCTCGCTCGAAGCCGCCATTCCGCTTGTCGACCGGCTGGCGCCGGAGCATCTCGAGATCATCGCGCACGGCGCCGAGGCGCTAAGCGACAAAATCGCCAATGCGGGGGCGATCTTCCTTGGGAGCTATACGCCCGAGGCGATTGGCGACTATGTCGGCGGCTCGAACCACGTGCTGCCGACCGCGCGCTCGGCCCGCTTCTCTTCGGGCTTGGGCGTGCTCGACTTCATGAAGCGCACTTCGGTGCTCAAATGCGACGCCCGCTCGCTGGAGGCTCTCGGCCCAGCGGCGATTGCGCTCGGCGAAGCGGAGGGGCTCGAGGCGCATGCGCGCTCCGTCGCGTTGCGGCTTCGCGCCAATCGACCATGAGCCGCAAACCGGCCAGGAGCCGCAATCGCCTCGCTGAAGTGGTGCTCGACGAAGCGACGATTCCGCGCGGCGCGGCCGACGTCGATCATGAGCGGGCGGTGGCGATCTTCGACCTGATCGAAGAGAACACATTCGCCGTCCCCGGCCGCGACGACGGCCCTTATGCGCTCAGGGTCAGCCAGGAGGAGTCGAAGCTGACCTTCGAGGTCAGGGCCGGCAATGGCGAGCTTGCGGCGTCGATTGTGGTGTCGATGACCCCGTTCCGGCCGCTGCTCAAGGACTATTTTCTCGTGTGCGAGACATATTATTCCGCCATCCGCGCTTCGAGCCCGCGGCAGATCGAGGCGATCGACCGCGAACGCACGAAATTGCACAACGAAGGCGCGGACCTCATGGCCCAACGCCTGACCGGGACGATCGACATCGACCAGGCGACCGCGCGGCGGCTGTTCGCCCTGGTCTCGGCGCTGCGCTGGCGGGTGTGATTCCCGAAGCCGTCGACATACGACGGTTCAGCGCGGCCCATCATCGACCTGGACGAGATCGAGGGCGTCGATCGCCGCCATTCGCTCAGCCTCCGCCTGTCTCAGGGCACGCTCCAGCTCCTCGGTGCTGGAGCGGCTCGATCCCGCAAGCACCACCCCGCCGATGGCGAGGGCGAGGGCGACGATCATGCGGGTCGGCGTGTAGGCGACGAGACCCAGCGCGAAGCCGGCCAGCAGCGCCGGGCCGATCACAGCCGAGGCTCGCCCGGCCAACCGCAGCCTGCGGCTGCGCGCGATCGCCTCGCGCAGTTCTTCGATCCGAAGCTCGAGCCGCTCGATCTCGTCCATCAGCCCGCCGCCTTGAAGCCTGATACCGGCCGCATCGCGGCCCCTGTGCGATCAAGTCCTGGGATCGCGCCCGTCCCGTCCTACTCCGCCGCCGTCTCTTTCCGTTCGACCTCGGCGAGAATCTCGAGCACCCGGTCGATCCCCGCCGATGAAAGGCGGATCAGGCCGGTATAGGGATGGCTGAGTTCGAGGATGAGAAAGATCGCAATCCCGATGGAGACCGCGCCGGCGAAATGCGCCAGCACGGTGACGGCGTTCGGCGCGGCGACGAGGCCGTTGCCGAGAAACAGCGCCGAGGCCCAGCAGATCACCACGGTCAGAACATGGGGCGGAAACGGATTGGCGAGCTGGCGCGCCATCAGCATCTGCGTGTCGGCAAGCTTGCGCACCTGATCCCTCGCCGTGGCCAGGAGCCCGCGCTGGATTTCGGTTTCAGGCTTCAGGCGGTCGAAAAAGCTGCCTTGGCTTAAGAATACCGCCCGCATCTCCTCGAACGTGAACGGCTGCGGCCCGCGCTCCTTGTCGCCGAAAAAGCGGGCTCGCGAACGCTGAAGCGCCGCGCGCAAACCAGCGCGGCCTCCGGCTGCTTCGGGTCCGTAAAGGTCGAGCGCCAGATCGATCTCCGCCACCATGGGGCCAAGCGAATAGGCTTCGTCCCGCTGGGTGGTGAAGACCGAAAAGGCGGTGAAGACGAGGAGGCCGAGGACGAGGGCGAGCAAAAGCGTGACGAGCCCAACCATCGCGCCGACCGAGCCCTTGGATGCGGTCAGCACATCCGCCGGCACCACCCATTGCAGCAGCATGCCGACCATGCTTGCGCCAAATGTGATCGCCGCGACCGCGATCGCCCGATGAAGAGAATGCATGTGACCCGTCGTCGTGCTCCCAGCGCCCTCGCCTCCACCCCAACCAGCGCGTTTCTTGGGGGGCGCAGATCGAGAGATTAGGATGACCACGGGCTTCCTGATATTGCACGAGCGCGGTTGCCGCGTAAATCTGAGAACCCGCCGGAAGCACATGACCGAAACGTCTTCGCATCCCGCCGCGCGATGGGCCTATCGCAGCGCTGGCGAGCTCGCGCAATCCCTCATGACAAGGGAGATCTCGGCGCTTGAGCTGACTGACCAATTCATCGCCCGAATCGAGGCGCTTGACGGCGATCTCAACGCCGTGCCGGTGCGCGATTTCGCCCGCGCCCGGGAAGCGGCGAGGGAGGCGGACGCCGCTTTGGCGCGGGGCGAGCGGCGGCCGCTCCTCGGCGTGCCGGTCACAATCAAGGAATCCTACAACGTCGCCGGATTGCCGACCACCTGGGGCATACCCGCCGCCCGGAATTTCATTCCTCAAGAGGACGCCCTCGCGGTCGCGCGCCTTAAGGGCGCCGGCGCCGTCATCCTCGGCAAGACCAACGTGCCCCACGTCCTCGCCGACTGGCAAAGTTACAACGACATTCACGGCGCGACCAACAATCCCTGGGACAGGACCCGGACGCCGGGCGGCTCTTCCGGCGGATCCTCCGCGGCGCTCGCCGCCGGCTTCGGTCCGTTATCGCTCGGCTCCGATATTGGCGGCTCCTTGCGCGTTCCCGCCCATTTCTGCGGGGTCTGCGCGCACAAGCCGACCCACGGGCTTGTTCCCTCCCGCGGTCACGTCCCGCCGGGCGTGCCTGCCTGGCCGGGAGGCGTCGATCTCGCCGTGATCGGCCCGATGGCGCGCTCGGTCGACGACCTCGCCCTGGCGCTCGATCTTATCGCCGGCCCCGACGAGGCGGGCGAAGGACGCGCCTATCGCTTGAGCCTGCCGCCCGCGCGGGGCGAGAAACTGGCGCAGTTCCGTGTCCTGTTCATCGCCGAGCATCCGCTTCTGCCCACATCGCCCGAAGTCGGGGCTGCGCTCGAGCTTTTGGCGAAACAACTGGCCGGCGCCGGCGTCGACGTTCAACGCGAGACGCGGATCCTGCCGGATCTGGCGGCCTCGGCCCGGCTCTATGTGAAGCTCTTGAACGCCGTCGTGTCGGCGCGACTCCCGGACGATCGACATCAGGAAATTCGCGCTGCGGTCGAGAAAATCCCAGCCGACGATCAAAGCTTGGTCGCGGAGCTCGAGCGTGGCGCGGTGATGAGCCATCGCGAATGGCTGCGGGCCGATTTCGCGCGTCAGGGCCTCAGACAGCAATGGCTCGCCTTGTTTCGCGACTTCGACGTCGTCATCTGCCCGCCCGCCGCCACGCCCGCCTTTCGACACGATCCGTCGACGCCCCAGGAAGCGCGGACGATGACTGTCGGAGACAAGGAATATCCCTACCTTCATCTCTTGGCGTGGGCCGAACTCGCGACGACCTGCGGGCTGCCGGCCACTGTCATTCCAATCGGGATTGCCGGGGGGTTGCCGGTCGGCGTCCAGATCATCGGCCCGCAATACGAGGATCGGACGCCGCTCGCCTTCGCCCGCGCGGTCGAGCGCGAATTCGGCGGTTTCGTAGCCCCGCCCGGCTACGCATAGGGGCGTTGAGGGGCGCCGGACCCAGAATAACTGGTGACGCCGAGAGATCGCGATAGATAAGGATGCGCCGGCCCCCAAAGTCAGTCCTGCGCCGTTGCAGCAGGATTTCATAAAGCCGTTGGCGCTGGATATTGCGCCGGCGGCCTCGCCGCAATCCCGCCGGGCCCATCGAGGCTTCGGCGGTTTCGTCCTGCGACGTTACTGACGCCGATATTGGCGCACGCTGTTCAACGTCCGACTACATCTGTTCTTATTGAAGTGGCGCAGTCGAGCGAAGTATTAGTTGGAATATATCGGCCGAGCGTCTGACATCGTCTTGCCGTGACCAATACTTCCTGTTACGTATAGTGTCGTCGGTGTGTGTGACTCAGCAACGCCAGCCGATCCCGCGCGATGAGCGAGGGAGTTGGGACAGCGCTCATCCGCGGCAAGCTGACCTCCCGACGATAGAGTTTACGCTGCGCCATGAGCTGATGGCGAGGCTCGCGGAACGGCAAAAAGCAAGCCCAGGAGGAAAAGATGGCGACCGCTCCCGAGAGGACGGTGGTTCGCGCGGCGTGCCCGCATGATTGTCCGGACACCTGCGCTATGCTGGTGACGGTGGAGGACGGACGCGCGATCGCGGTGCGCGGCGACCCTGAGCACCCCTTCACCCGCGGCGGCTTATGCGTAAAAGTCAACAACTACGAACAGCGAGTCTATAGCCCCGACAGGGTGCTCCACCCGTTGAAACGCTCCGGACCGAAGGGGACTGGACAATTCGAGCGCATCAGCTGGGACGAAGCCGTCGAAATCATCCGCGACCGCTGGACTGGGATCATCGCCAAGTATGGGCCAACCGCGATCTTGCCCTACAGCTATTTGGGCACTGAGGGCATCCTGAACGGGCTCAATGTCGGCGACGCCTTTTTTAACAGGCTTGGCGCCACCATCAGCGAACGGACCTTCTGCGATTTGGGCTCCTGCACGGCCTATTTCATGACGATAGGTCCGTCGCCCGGCATGGACCCGGAAAGCTTCAAGCATTCGAAGTACATCATCTTATGGGCGTGCAACACGATCAGCACCAATTTGCACCATTGGCCGTTCATCGCGGAGGCCAAGAGCAAGGGCGCAAAATTGGTCGTGATCGATCCGATCAAGACGCGGACGGCTCGTGAAGCCGATTGGCACATTCCCATCCGGCCGGGCACGGACGCGGCGCTCGCGATGGGGATGATGAACGTCATCATTAGCGAAAATCTGATCGATCGCGAGTATGTGGAGAACTATACCGAGGGCTTCGAGGAGCTCAAGGCGCGCGTGCGGGCCTACTCGCCTGAGCGGGTCGCCGAGATCACCGGAATTCCGGCGCAGGACATCCGAACCTTAGCGCGCGAATATGCGACCATTCAGCCGAGCGTGATCCGCATCGGCGTCGCGATCGAGCGCCACGCCGGCGGCGGCCAGACCGTGCGCGCCGCCGCCTGTCTTCCGGCCCTCGTCGGCGCCTGGCGGCGCGTCGGCGGCGGCATGTTGCAGCTGCCGATTTGGGCCTTCCCGGTCAAATGGGAAGGCCTGATGCGACCCGATTGGATCAAGCCCGGAACGCGCGTGCTCAATCAGTGGCGCCTCGGCCCCGCGCTCCTGGGCGAGGAGAAGCTCGATCCGCCCATTCAATCGCTGTTCGTCTATAACTCCAACCCTGCAGTGGTCGTCCCGGAACAGGACAAGGTCATCCGAGGCCTCGAGCGCGAAGATCTGTTCACCGTGGTGAGCGAGCAGTTCCTCACCGACACCGCCCGCTACGCGGACATCGTGCTCCCCGCCACGACCCAGCTCGAGCAGTTCGACATCATGTTCTCGTGGGGGCATCTCTATCTGTCGCTGAATCAAAAGGCGGTCGAGCCGCTCGGCGAGGCGGTCCCCAATACGGAACTGTTCCGGCGACTTGCCCGCGCGCTGGGCTTTGACGACCGACAATGGGGCCGCAGCGACGAAGAGATGGCGTTGGACGCTCTGGATTGGACGAATCCGGCTCTGCAAGGAATCACAATGGATCTCCTGAAGGAGAAAGGATGGGCGCGTCTCAACGTCGGAACGCCCGACACCTATGCGCCGCACGCCGAGGGCCATTTCCTTACGCCATCGGGCAAGTGCGAGTTCAAGGCGTCGGCGGCCGCGGGCGGCGACTTTGTCCTCCCGCTGTTCCGCCAGGGCTCAAACGAGTTTCAGGGGGGCGAGCCGGTCGACCCATTGCCAAACTACATTCCGCCGCGAGAATCGCCGGCGACCAACGCGCGATTGGCGGCGAAATACCCCCTCAACGTCATCTCGCCGAAGAGTTATGCTTTCCTCAATTCCTGCTACGGCAATCTGCCGGTTCAACTGCATCACGCGGGCGAGCAACTCGTGCTTGTCAATCCCAAAGACGCAATCGCGCGCAATATCGGCGAGGGAAGCGCGGTGTGCGTGTTCAATGACCGCGGCAGCTTCGAGGCGATCGCCAAAGTGAGCCCTGAGGTCATGCAGGGGGTTGTTGTGGCGCCGCTTGGATATTGGCGCGACCCGAGCCGTGCGAAAGCCACGGTCAACGCCCTCAATCCCAGCGCCTACGCCGATCTCGGCCGGGCGCCGACATTCTCGGACACGCTGGTCGAAGTCGCGATTGCTCACGCAGCCGCGGCCGAGTGACGCCCGGCGAGCGCGGTAACCCCCCATCCGACGCGGCGGCTGCGAAGCGGCTGCGTGACGTCGTCGCCCGGCCTGCGAAAGAGAGCGCCGGCTGCTCGTGAGCCGACTGTCTGCTGTCGATAGCGAATGAAGTTGGCCGGCTTTTCTTCCATTAAGCAGAAACCAACGCTATGATGCTCGCTAACAAGGAACGCGGCCGCAAAATGACCCGTGATCCGGCAAACGCGCCGCCTCCAGACTCCGGAAGCCTTTTGGACGCCTCTACGGCGGCCCCTCATCCAGAAGAGATGCGCGGGACCGTTCGGTTTCGGATCGGGAGCTTGGTGTCTATCGATGCGACGGCGCGGGCGACGCCCGCTGGCCTGATATCGCTGGGGCTGCTCGTCACAGCGATCGCCGTGCCTCTGTTGATCGTCGGCAAAAGGAAGCTGGCGCGATAGGAGAGTGGGCAGTCGTCTTACGCCCGCCTACTGAGCGCCGCGCAATCTGCACGGCCGTGCAACGGCCGCCCGCCAGGGCTCGCCATCAGAATTCACGAACATTTTCTTGCGCTAAACCGAAGTCGACGCTATGATGCTCGGCATTGAGGAACTCTGCGCATGGCGATCGGCTCGCGTCCGCGGTAGCAGGAAGAGAGAAAGCGGATGGAGACGTTTCTTTCCACAACCTGGAACGCGAACTGAAAGCGCGACAGAAATTTCTTATTTGGATTCGCCTTAACCTATTGAAAAGTCCAGATTCCGACGAATAAAACCAAATAAAACCAAGCAATTTTGCTTGGATTTGTTTGGTGCGGCTTGGACTTGTTTGGATTTATTTGGGCGAAATTCGCGCGCTGGTTGTGTTCGGGGCTCGCGAAGGCGAAAGGCTGGCCTTACTTCACGGCCTCCACGGTTGGCGCTTCGACATGAGCCCGGGCGTGCTTATGCTCCTCGATGCGCTTGGCCTTCGCGCCCGCCTGCCGGGCAGCCTCGGAGAGCTGATACATCTCCTGATGGTCGTAATCGTCGGAAGTCCGCAGCGCCTCATCGGTGTAGTTCTTGGCGTTCGGATCGCGTTCTAGCCTGCGGGTCCATAGGTGAATCTTGGCGAACATCGCCAGGATCCTGGCGTAGGTGACGACCTGCCCGCCCCAGTGGCGCGCGTAAAACACGAGCGGGTTCTCGAGCGGCATGCCGGGCCTGCGGTCGCGACGGTAACGGCGTCGGATCATGCCGGTCTCGAGCGGATAGATGTTGTAGAAGTGGAAGCTCGCCCAGAACCAGGTCAAGAGATAGGCGACCGTGTCGGGCCGCGGCCCGCCGGCGACGGCGCGGCGGATCACCGTCTTGATGTGCTCCGGGGTGTAATAGGTGCGCCAGGCGAGGCGATAGGCCTCCTGCCATTCCTCGCGCGACATCCGAGGGTGGTCGGTTGTGACATGCTCGAGGTCGAACTTGTTCAGGTCCGGGTCGATATCGACGCCCTTGGCGACCGCTTTGGCGTGATCCTCGCTGCCAGGCAGCGGCGTCAGGATCGAGAATTCGAGAATGTCGAGCGGCAGTTCGCGCTGGATGATCTGGATGCGCTGGACCAGCGATTCCTGCGTGTCGTTCGGGAAGCCGATGATATAGCCGCAATACGTGATGCAGCGGTGCTTGCGCCACTCGAGCAGAAGCTCGCGATAGTCGGAGATATGGTTCTGCTTCTTCTTCGCCGAGGCCAGATTGTCGGGATCGATGTTCTCAAGCCCGATGAACACCCGCTTGACCCCAGCTGCCACCGCCTTCTCGATGAAACGGGGAATCTTGTGGCACGCCGTGTCGACTTGGATGATGAAGCGCGAGTAGATGCCCTGCTGGCGCAGCTCGATCAGCCGGTCGAAGATCGATTCCCAGTTGCGATTGCGAGCCAGATTGTCGTCGGTGATGAAGAAGTAGCGCACGCCATTGGCGTCGTTGATCCGCACCAAAGCTTCGATGTCGTCGGCGCTGCGATAGCGCGACTTGCGGCCCTGGACGTTGATGATGGTGCAGAACGAGCAGAGGAACGGACAGCCGCGTCCGGCGTCGAAGCTTGAGATCATGCCGATCGTGCGCCCCACGCGCTCAGGCGGCATGTAGGGGCCGGTCGCGCCCTCGAGCCCCGGCAGGTCGTGGAGGTAATTGTAGATCGGCTTGAGCGTCCCCGCCGCAGCGTCGCGCAACACCTCGTCGAACCGCCCTTCGGCCTCGCCTGCGTAAAGCGAAATGCCGAGGTCGAGCGCCGCCTTCAGCGAATCAGGCGTCTCCGGCAACATGGAAAGGCATCCGGAAACATGGAAGCCGCCGATGACCACCGGCACGCCAGCCGCCCGCAGCGGCCGGGCGCAGTCCATCACCCGCGGAAACTGATTCGACTGGACGCCGACGAATCCGACCATGCCGAAGCCGCCGTTGTCCCGAATCTGGCGAGCGATTTGGTCCGGCCTGACGCGGGTGTTGGTCTCGTCGACGGGAAAGATCTCGATGTCCACGTCCTCGCCAAGGACCTGATCTTCCATGCATTTCTGAGCAATGCCGAATAGGCAGGCGAGCGAATTTGAGGGCAGGGCGGACTTCCACCACTGGATTACGTAGCCTTCGTCGTCGTAATGCGACGGCTTGACAAGAAACAGCAGAAACCGTCGGCGTGTGGCGATATCCGGCATGTCTCAGCTCCCCGCGAGATTACGGCCGCCCGAATTTGCCCTGCAGCAGCCGCTTACGCGATCGCGACCGTTACCAGTCCTCGCCCGAATGCGCAATCGCGAGCTCCTTTGGCCCTCCTCAGAGCGCCACGGTCACGCGCAGGTAAGTCGCGGGGATTAAGGTCGCGCCCGCGACCGGGCTCTTGTTCTGGCTATTGAACAGATCGTCCAGCTCCTTTTTAAGTTCGCCGCTGCGGCCGTTCTTCTCGGCGGCGTCGAACGCGTTCATCGTTGGCCCGTAGTATTTTCTGAACGCGTCGACCAGCTGCGCCGGCGGCGAGGCGAAGTTGAAGGTATAGGTGTCTCGGACGAACGAGATTTTGTCTTTCGGGACGCCGGCGGCGCCGAATTGCTCGATCACGTTGCTTTCGATCCCCCAGGTCATGGGGCTCACGAAGCCCTCGGGCGGAGGCGGCGAATAGGTCGCGCTGATCTTCAGGATTTGCGCCACGAGCGTCGGATCGTTCGGGATCCAGTTCCCCATGACGATCCGGCCGCCCGGGCGCGTCACCCGGGTCATCTCCTTGGCGACGTCGAACGGTTTTGGCGCGAACATGGCCCCGAAGATGCTGATGACGAGATCGAAGGCGCCGTCCTTGAGATCGTGCAGGTCTGTGGCGTCGCCTTCCTGAAACTTGCAATTCGCCAAGCCCGCATCCTTCGCACGCCTATTCCCGGCCTCAACGAGGTTTGTGGCGATATCGACTCCAAGCACGTCTGCGCCAAGTCGGGCTTCCGGCAATGCAGTCGTTCCGTCGCCGCAGCCGAGATCCAGGAGCTTCATGCCTTTCGTCAAGCCGCGCTTCTGGACGAGTTCCTCCCCGCTTTCTCTCATGCTCTCGGCAATGCGGGTGAAGTCGCCCTTTTCCCAAAGCGCTTTGTTTGGATTCATTGAGCGTTCCCTCTGGAGCAATCGTGCGGCGATCAATACGCCTAGCAGGATGGCGGCTTATAGCAGAGCCGCCCGTCCGGCCAAAAATCAGGCGGGCCTCCTGACTTTGGCTGCTCGCGGCGACAGTCCCCGGCGCGCTGGCGGCGCGTCTCACGCGTCGATCCGCTTGATGAACCAGTTGAGGATTCGCGCCCAGATCTCGTCCTTGCCGATCAGGTCCTCGACCCCGTGCTCGAGGTTGGGGTTGTCGTTGACCTCGATGACGACGATCGAACCGTCGGTTTCCTTGATGTCGACGCCATAAAGACCAGGACCGATCGCGCGCGCGGCCTTAAGCGCCGCGTCGATGACCGCGGGTGGCGCGTCGCAGACGGGAAGCGTCTTCGATCCGCCCTCCCGCGCCCCGTTCGGCCCGTGCTTGATAATCTGCCAGTGGCCGCGCGCCATCTGGTACTGGCAGACAAACAGCGGCTCGCCTTCGAGCACGCCGACCCGCCAGTCGAATTTGGTCGGCATGAATTTCTGCGCCAGCAAGAGGTCGGTGTCTTCGAACAGTTGGTCGGACAGCTTTTTCAGCTCCTCGCCCGTCTCGACCTTGTGCACCCCGCGCGAGAACGAGCCATCGGGAATCTTGACCACCATTGGCCAACCGAGCAGGCGTTCGGCCTTGATGAGGTCGTCGTCGTCGGCCAGCATCAATGTCGGCGGCACGGGGACGCCATGCGCCTCCAGAAGCTCGTGCAGGTAGACCTTGTTGGTGCATCGGATCATCGACTGCGGGTCGTCGATGACCGGCATGCCCTCGGTTCGGGCGCGCTGGGCGAAGCGATAGGTGAAATTGTCGATCGACGTCGTCGCGCGGATGAACAGCCCGTCGAATTCGGCCAGTTCCGCAAGCTGCCTGCGGGTGATGAGTTCGACCGCAACCGACTGCTTCTCGGCGACCCGCTGGAAGTGCCGTAGCGTCTCTGGAGAGGATGGCGGTAGCTCATCCTGTGGATCATGCAAGACGGCCAGCGAATAGCGGGCGATCGGGCGGCCGCGCGGATTGCGCCAGTCGCGCTGGGTGTGCCTATGCAGGCTCGTCCGGAAGAATTCTGTCTCTTCCGGTCCGAGCTTGGCGAGCGGCCGGGCGCGCAGCCGATCGATCTTCCAGCGTTTGCCAGGCGTGATGGTGACCTCGATCGCCGGGCAGCGGTACCAGTCGAACAAGAGCCGACCGAAGGCCTCGAAGCGAGGATCCTGGGCGAAGCCAAAGCAGAACAGAAGGTCGAAGGTTGTATCGTCGGTCGCATGCGCCTTGATCGCTGCCGAGGTCAGCGCCTCTTGCAGTTCCGGCAGCGATTGTTCGTAGAGTTTAAGTTCCCGCAGATCGAGCATTGTCTCGACGGTCGGGATCACCCGATGCCCGCGCGCTTCGGCAAGCAGAGAAGCGTAATAACCTTTGGACTGGTAGTTATACGAGCGCGACAGATTGATGATCTTCGCCCGCCCAAGGCCGGCGAACAGTTTCGGCCGCGCCAAATAGTCGCCGGTCGTGATGACTTTGTGCGGCGTGTCGGCGTTGGGAAAGTCGCGCGCGTGATCGACCAGAATCACCCAGCCGTTCATGGAGAGCGCCATTGGGGCCGTGCGGACGGTCGCGGCAGCGTTTGCATGATGACGGGCGCAAGCGTCCCTGAAGTTCGGCGAGAAGGTTCGGCAAAGACGGGGGCGCGAACTCAGTTCCGCGCTTCTGTGGCTTCCCTAGCGCGGGCGCGGTGCGCCGCGCAACGGTCTAACCCGCTGACGTGGGAAATTGTTCCCCGTCTCATGTTGCGGGGCGGTGAGCAAGGACTTCTCGTAGCGCAACGCGGTCGCCCCATCCGCGTAATAATGCGTGTGCTCGCCAAACTGGCGGAAGCCGCAGCTCTCATAGAGCGCGGTCGCCGCGGCGTTGTCGTAGCGCACTTCGAGGGTCAGAGCCGTGCGGCGGTGGCGACGCGCGTAAGCCTCCGCGGCCTGCAGCAGCGCCCGGCCGACGCCGCGGCGGGCGAACCGCACGCCGACTGCGAGCGAGTAGATGCGCACAGCGCGCGCTCCCTTGCGCAGCGACACCAGCACGTAGCCCGCTACCTCATCGTCGATGGTCGCCGCGATCACCGGCCGATGCGCCGCCCGCAGGAATTCGCGCAAGGACCGCCGCGAAACCCGGTCGCCTTCGAACGATTCGTTCTCGATCCTCGCAATGGCGTCGAGATCGCGGGGACGAGCCTCGCGAACGACGATGCCTCCCTGGCGCCAGTTGTTCATGCTGAAAAGATCGGCTCCCCACTTGCCCCGCCCCCGACGACATAACTCTAGCGCCTCATCGGCGGGGGTGCATGCCGGCTAGCGCAAGGGCGCGCAAGTGAGCGTGGCTCAGGGCCATGAACGCGCTATGACCATCGAACGGGGCTCAGTCGCGCCTGCGACGACGCAATTCCGTTATTCCTCGAGGAGAGGAACCGGTGAGGCCGGCGCCTACCCGAGCCCGAGCGCCTGATCCACTCCTCTTCGTCGACCGTCGACTCGCAATTCCCGCGCCTTGGCGAGTGTGGAGCCCGCACCGGGGCCGGCAGACTATGCCGCGAGCGCATGAACGGCGCTCTCGAAGCGGCGCCAGCGTCGCTCGGTGTCGGCAGTCTTGGCCTTTGGAGAAACTGGAGCGCTCTTGTAGGTCCAGGTTCCGAAACCCTCCAGGTCGCCTGCCCGAAAAGACATAACCAAAGGCGGCGTGACCTCGCCGGCAATCGTGGCCCGGTCCAATGCGCGCCCTTTGAGGTCCGCTATGTCAAACCTATTGCCGATATGGAATTGAGCCGCGCGATAGAGGGCGTGTTTTGGGCTGTGCAACCGCAGAATGAAGGGGTCAATCTCGCTCGGCGTGGCCGAGGCGTTGTACGCATCAAACAGAAGTTTCGTCAGAGCAAGCGGCCCCGCGAAGTCAAAGAGCGAAGTGACGATGACGAGCACAAACTGCCCTAGCGTCCGGTCGTAAGCCCAAAACAGCGCTTCCGGCTCGAGTTTCAATCGGCGCAATGCGTCCAGATACTCGGCTCCCGCATCGTAACGCGCTACGCCAAGGTCTCTCTGATCCACGTCACAGCTCCCTTCGGCCCGAAGGCGGCTTCGATCATAGACCGCGCCACCTTTCTGGGCGTCGGATTTGGATCATACGCTTGGGTTTTCGGTCCCAATCGAGCACCACCTTCCAGCCAGGCCCCACCGGGTCCTTCGTCGTCAGCGGGATGCCCGCAATTCGCACAAGCTTCCTCAAATCGTGGGTATAAAGTTCCGGTCGCAACGCGCTGTCCGGCCAGCTATTTAGCCTCTCCTTCCACATAATGTAGGCCTTCAACGCGCATTCTGCCGCAATCCCGACATGAAAGTAGGCCTGCCCGGCTACAACTCGGTCGGTGGCGAGAAGTCGCGCTGATTTTTCATGCTACTGCGCAAGGGCTATCCATTCGGCCGGAGATTGCGGGTCCACGGCAGGCGCCTACCCCGACCCCGAGCGCCTGATCCACTCCTCTTCGTCGACTGTCTCGACGCCCAGTTCCCGCGCCTTGGCGAGTTTCGAGCCGGCGCCCGGTCCGGCGACGACGAGGTTGGTCTTGGCCGAGATCGAGCCCGAGACCTTTGCCCCGAGGCGCTCCGCGACCGCCTTGGCTTCGTCGCGGGTCATCTTTTCCAGCGAACCGGTGAACACGATCGTCTGGCCGGCGAGCGGGTGGCCGGCGGCGATCGCCTCCATCGGCTCCACGGTTACTTGCTTGATGAGCGCGTCGAGCCCCGCTTCGTTGCGCGACTCGGCGAAGAAATCCGCGATCGCCTCGGCGACCACCGGTCCGATTCCTCCGACCCCGGACAGTTCCTCGGCTGCGTTTTCGGCCCGCGCGGCGGCGCGCAGGGACTCCCAGTCGCCGAAATGGCGCGCCAGCCGCCGCGCGTTAGTCTCGCCGACATGACGGATTCCGAGCGCATAGAGGAAGCGGTTGAGCGCGATCGTGCGGCGCGAGTCGATGGCGTTGAACAGGTTGCGCGCCGAAGTCTCGCCGAAGCCTTCCCACTCGCGCAAAGGCGGATGGCCTTGCCCGTCGCGCGCTTTCAGCGTGAAAATGTCAGCCGGCGTGCGGATCAGGCCTTCGGAAAAGAAGAGTTCGATCAATTTTTCGCCCAGTCCCTCGATGTCGAAGGCGTTGCGCGACACGAAGTGCTTCAGGCCCTCGACCGCCTGCGCCGGACAGATCAGCGTCCCGGTGCAGCGCCGCACGACGTCCTTTTCCCCCGTCTTCTCGTCGATCTCGCGCAAAGCCGCCGATCCGCAGATCGGGCAGGTCTCGGGGAAGACATAAGGCGTTGAATCCGCTCGTCGCTTGTCGAGCACGACCGCGAGGACTTGCGGGATCACGTCGCCGGCGCGCTGCACCACCACCGTGTCGCCGACGCGCACGTCCTTGCGCTTAATCTCATCCTCGTTGTGCAGTGTGGCGTTGGAGACGACAACGCCGCCGACGGTCACCGGCTTCAATTTCGCGAGCGGCGTCAGCGCCCCGGTCCGGCCGACGTTGATGCCAATCGCCTCGACGATCGTCATCGCTTGTTCGGCCGGGAACTTGTGCGCCACCGCCCAGCGCGGCGAGCGCGAGACGAAGCCGAGCCGTTGCTGAAGCCCGAGATCGTTGACCTTGTAGACGACGCCGTCGATGTCATAGCCGAGCGTCGCCCGCTTCTCTTCGATCGAGCGATAGTGCGCGAGCATCTCCGCGGTCGAGTGGCAAAGCTTGGTCAAAGGATTGGTCGGCAGGCCGAAGCGGCGCATGGCCTCGATGGCGCCGTACTGGGTCGAGGCGAACGGCTCGCTGACTTCGCCCCAGGCGTAGGCGAAAAACTGCAGCGGCCGCTCGGCGGTCATGCGCGGATCGAGCTGGCGCAGCGAGCCTGCGGCGAAGTTGCGCGGATTGGCGTAGACCGACTTGCCGGCGGCCGCCTGGCGCTCGTTGAGGGCGGTAAAGTCGGCGTGGCGCATGTAGACCTCGCCGCGCGCCTCGAAGATCCTGGGCGCGCCGTCGAGCCGCTTCGGGATCGCCTCCACCACGCGCACGTTGGCGGTCACGTCCTCGCCTTCATAGCCGTCGCCACGCGTCGCCGCCTGGGCGAGTTCGCCGTTCTCGTAGCGCAGGCTGCAGGAAAGCCCATCGATTTTCGCTTCCGCAACAACGTCGAGCGGCGCGCCGTCGCTCAATCCCAGAAAGCGGCGCACCCGGGCGCAAAACTCCTCGGCCTCCTCGTCGGCGAAGATATTGCCGAGCGACAGCATCGGCACGCGGTGGCGGACTTTGGCGAATTTTTCCGACGGCGCCGCCCCGACCTTGCGGTTCGCAGAGTCCTCGTCGGCAAGTTTGGGGAACGCCTCTTCGAGCGCAGTGTAGCGCCGGCGCAGCGCGTCATACTCGGCGTCGGAAATGATCGGCGCGTCCTCGCCATGGTAGCGGCGGTCGTGCTCGGCAATCTCGGCTTGAAGGCGCGCGTGCTCGACCCGCGCCTTCGGGAGTGTGAGCTTGGGCGATCCTTTTTCGGCGGCGTTCATGACGTAAAGGTAGCGCAGCGCGGATTTTGGTGAAAGGCGATGGGCTTAACTTGCGGCTAACCCGTTTGCCCGATTATTACCTCGGCGAGACGCCGGTCTGGGGCGACCGTACGTCATGAGATCTCGATCCGCCTGCCCATAAGCCGAGATCGCCGATGCGCCCCCTGATCGCCATGTTCTTTGCTGCGTTTTTGCTCGCCGGATGCTGCGTCGGCGGCTATCCCCCCGTGTGGAGCGCGGACCAGCCTCCGTTCAACGCCTTCCAGGCGGGTATGAAGCTTGCGGTCGGCATGCCGACGGACGTCGCCATCCTGATTATTGGCTCGAGGCCCATCTCCTCCAAGGCGACGAGCTGCGGCGTCCTCACGGGATACGAGTGGCCATGCGACGTCCTCAAATTCGGCTGCTGCGAGGGCAACCAGCTCCTTGTGTACATCGCGCCGACGCCTGACGGCCGCGGCGCCGTGAACAGCTGGGCTCTCGGCAAGAGCTGATTGCGGCGGCCTTAGCGGGCCCGCGAGCCTGATTCATTCGCCTTAAAAGCGCCGGGCGTCTGCCCAGCTATCGCCCATGTAGTCTCCCTCAATGCCGCTTCGGCGGCCTTGCGTCGCCCAACTCCAATACAGCTTTGGTCATTTAGGAGCAGCCATGATCGGCGCAAGCGAGCCCGTGCGTTTTCCACAAGACGAACCGTTGCGCCAAGTTTCAGCGGCAAGCAACAGCGCGCCGCGATTCAGCAAGGTTCCCGAAGTTGTTCTCGGATTCTGGATCATCAAAATCCTCGCGACGACGCTCGGAGAGACCGGCGGCGACGCGGTGACAATGTCCATGAATCTCGGCTATGCGGTCGGGACACTGATCTTTTTGGCGATCTTCCTGGCAGTTGTCTCCGCCCAGATTCGCTCGAAGAATTTCAACGCTTGCCTCTACTGGCTGACCATCGTTGCGACAACGACCGTCGGCACAACGATCGCCGACTTTGTCGATCGCTCATTGGGGATCGGATATTTTGGAGGCTCTACGCTTCTGCTGGCATGTCTGATGGCGTCGCTCGCCATCTGGCGATGGTCGGAAGGCACGGTCTCGGTCAACGCGATCGTCACGCCGAAGGCCGAATCGTTCTACTGGGTCACGATCCTGTTCTCCCAAACGCTCGGCACCGCGCTCGGCGATTGGGTCGCGGACACCAACGGCCTTGGTTATGGAGGCGGCGCGATCCTGTTCGCCGGCGCGCTCGTCGCCATTCTCGCCCTCTACGCCTTCACGCAGACCTCTCGCGTGACGCTGTTCTGGGCCGCCTTTATTTTCACGCGGCCGCTCGGAGCGACATTGGGGGATCTACTCGATAAGCCAGCAACGAACGGCGGCTTCGAGATCAGCCGCTATCTCGCCTCGGTGATCCTCGCCGGGCTTATCGTCGCCTTGATTGCAGTGTTGCCGCAGAGGGCCGGCGCCCATCCGGGCGCGCATGGCGAAAAAGGCTAACGAGTTGCGACAGCGTTCGAGCCAGCAAATTAGGACGGCGCGACGCTGGACGCCCCGGCCTCCACCTTCGACACGAAATCGCCGATGCGCTTGAGGTAAACCGGGACAAGCGCCGAGGGGAAGTCGTGGCCCATGCCGGGAATGACGACCAATTCGGCGCCGGGGATGCTCCCGGCGGTGTCCTTGGCGGCGGCTGCGGGGATCACGGGATCATCGGCGCCGTGGATCACCAGCGCAGGACAACGCAGCTCTTTCAAGAGCGCGTTGCGCGGCTGGGCGACGATCAAAGCCGCCGACTGACGCGCGATGCCGTCCATGTCGAAAGGCGCGTAATCCGTGCGGCGCTCGGCCCTCGCGCGCATCTCCGCTTCGCTGAGTGGAAAGCCCGGACCGGACAACGCCTTTTGCACTTGAATGTTCGCCTCGATGAGATCGTCGCGGCTCGTGCTGTTCGGCGGTCGAAATAGCACTGACAGCGTTTCAGGGTTCCCCGACGGTAGATCTCGACGCCCCGTGGTGGACATGATCGAGGTGAGGCTCTTTGTCCGGTCCGGATGGTTGATCGCGACCAGCTGGGCGATCATGCCGCCCATAGAGGCGCCGACGATATGGGCGCGCTTGACGCCAAGCGCGTCCATGAGACCCACAGTGTCGTTAGCCATGTCATCGAGAGAATAGGGAACTTGGGGGCGTCTCCCGGCCATGACCTCCGCAAACAGCGCGCGAGGGTCCGGAGCTGTCTGGCCCGCGAGATGGGTCGACTTGCCGATGTCGCGGTTGTCGAACCTGACGACCCGAAACCCTGTGCTCGCCAACCCTTCGCACAACGGGTCCGGCCAGAAAATGAGCTGGGCGGCGAAGCCCATGATGAGCAGGATGAGCGGGTCGCGCTCAAGTCCGAAGCTTTCATATTCGATGTCGATTCCGTTGGCTCGGACTCTGGGCATGGCGGTCTCCTGCAACCTGTGTTCGGCCCAGTCTAGCCGAGACGCCGCTCGTCTCAACCCGAGCGTGCGCCGCCTAGCCTATCGCCGCGAACGTGCGGAGGCCTTCGTCCACCGCCTCTTCGGGCGCGACCCATCTGAAGCCGCTGAGTTGGTGGCGCGCCCAGGTGAACTGCCGCTTGGCGTAATGGCGGGTGTCGAGCTTCGAGCGCTTCGCCGCCTCCTCGAGCTTCATTCGGCCTTCGAGATGGGCGATGAGATGCGGAACGCCGTGCGCGCGCATGACCGGCAGCGCCGGATCGAGCCGCCGTTCCTTAAGCGCCGCGACCTCGTCGAGCGCGCCCCGCGCGAGCATGACGTCGAACCGCGCGTCGATGCGCTGACCAAGCTCCGCCCGATCGGGCGCGAGATAGAGGCCCGCCCATTCGCCTTGCCCAAGCGCCGGCGCTGCTCGCGCGCCGAGGAACGAGACGAGCGGGCGTCCGGTCGAAGCGATGACTTCGAGCGCGCGCAAGATGCGCTGCCGGTCGCTGGGGTTGAGGCGCGCGGCGGTCTCGGGATCGCGCGCCTGAAGCTCGTCGTGAAGCTCGGGTGTGGCGCGACCTTCGGCCTTGGTTCGGACCTTGGCGCGCACGGCTTCGGGCACGGGCGGGATGTCTGACAGGCCCTCGGTCAGGGCGCGGAAATAGAGCCCCGTGCCGCCGACGAAAATAACCGGCCGTTCGCCGATCTCGGCCAGAATCTCGCCCGCCGCCCGCGCCCATCGTCCAGCGGAAAAGTTGACCGCGCCGTCGACCGCGCCGAATAAGCGATGCGGCGCAAGCCCTTCCTCCTCCGGCGTCGGACGCGCGGTCAGGATCCTCAGGTCTCGATAGACCTGCATCGAGTCGGCGTTGACGATCGTCGCGCCGAACCTTGTCCCGAGCGCAAGCGCCGCCGCCGACTTGCCGCTCGCCGTCGGTCCTGCGATGAGAAGCGCCCGCCTCAATTGTTTGGCCCCCCGTCTGGAAGCGTCATGTCGTCCGTCCTCGTCGCCACGCTTGTCGCCGATCCAGCGAAGACGCCGCTTAGCGAAGCAACACTGGACCGCGCCGCGCAAGTCCTCGGCGGCGTCGAGCGCCGGCGCTGGCTCGACGAGGGCGTCGCGGCCGATCTTGTTTTCACCGGAGACTTGAACGCCAAGCGCGCCGCGCTCGAGAAGGCGCTGGCGGACGAACCGGTCGATGTCATCGCGCAGCCGCTCGCGGGGCGCCGCAAGCGCCTGCTGGTCGCGGATATGGATTCGACGCTGATCGGCCAGGAATGCGTGGACGAACTCGCGGATATTGCCGGAGTGGGCGCCCACGTCGCCGCCATCACCGATCGGGCGATGCGAGGCGAGGTGGCGTTCGCGCCGGCCTTGCTTGAGCGCGTGGCGCTCCTCGCCGGCCTGCCCGAGACCGTGATCGGCGATGTGCTGAAAGAGCGCATCACGCTGAACCCTGGCGCGCGCACGCTCGTTCAGACCATGCGGGCGAACGGCGCCTATGTCGCCATCGTATCCGGCGGCTTTCGCCAGTTCACGGGCGCGATTCGCGAGCGGCTCGGCGCCGACGAGGACCGCGCCAATACGCTCTTGATCGAAGGCGGCAAGCTGACCGGCAAGGTCATCGAGCCGATCCTCGGCCAGGACGCGAAGCTCGCGGCGCTCAAGGAGATTGCGGCGGCGATGGGGCTCAGGCTTGACGACACCCTGGCGGTCGGCGACGGCGCCAACGATCTTCCGATGATGCAAGCCGCCGGCCTCGGCGTCGCCTATCGCGCCAAGCCCAAGGTCGCCGCTGGAGCCGACGCCCGCGTCGCCCACGCCGACCTCACGGCGCTGCTGTACGCGCAGGGGATTCCGCGGGGGGATTTTGTCGAGGGGTGAGCCCTCCTCCCACGTCATCGCGAGCAGGCGTAGGGCGCGACGCGGCGACCCAGGGCCGGCGCCGCAGACCCTTCAAAGACGGGCGTCTCTCGACGCCCCATGGCTCCTCGCAATGACAATGACCGCGTCGATGGAACATCGGCCCGATCCGTGCTAAGAAGCGACGCATTAGCTGCGCCAGGCGCGCCCCGTCGAAACGGGCGAAGGGAGGTCGGCAATGACGATTGTATCGGTCATGAATTCATCCGAAGCCGTCGATCACGCGGCGCTCGCCGAAACGATACCGCTTGAAGAGATCGACGTCAGCAATCCCGCTTTGTATCAGCAGGACGTCTGGCAGCCCTATTTCCGCCGGCTGAGGCGCGAGGCGCCGGTCCACTATTGCCCGACAAGCCCGCTCGGACCCTACTGGTCGGTGACCAAGCACAAGGACATTATCGCGCTCGAGGTCGACCACAGGCGGTTCTCGTCTAGTTCGGCGCTCGGCGGCATCACATTGCGCGACCGGCCGGCCGAACTCGAATTGCCGATGTTCATCGCCATGGATCCGCCCAAGCATGACGTCCAGCGCAAGGTGGTGCAGCCAATCGTCTCGCCCGAGAACCTCGCCAATTTTGAAGGGCTGATCCGCGCCCGCGTGCGCCAGACGCTTGACGGCCTGCCGCGCGGCGAAACCTTCAACTGGGTGGACAAGGTGTCGGTCGAGCTCACCTGCCAGATGCTGGCTTCCCTGTTCGACTTCCCGTTCGAGGACCGGCGCAAGCTGAGCTACTGGTCGGATGTCTCGACCGCCATCCCTTATCAGGGCGGGCTCATAGAAAGCGAAGAGCAGAAGGAGGCGGTTTTTGGCGAGTGCCTCGCCTATTTCATGAATTTATGGAACGAGCGGGTCAACGCCGAGCCGCGCCCCGATCTCATCTCGATGCTCGCCCATGGCGAAGCCACGCGAAACATGAGCGCGCGCGAATATCTCGGCAACGTCATCCTCTTGATCGTCGGCGGCAACGACACGACGCGCAATTCGATGAGCGGCGGCCTCTTGTTCCTCAGTCAGAATCCGGACGAGTTCGCCAAGCTGCGCGCCAAGCCCGAACTCATCGACTCGATGGCGCCGGAAATCATTCGCTACCAGACGCCGCTCGCCTACATGCGCCGCACTGCGCTTGCCGACGTCGAATTTGGCGGCCAGACCATCCGCAAGGGCGACAAGGTCGCCATGTGGTACATCTCCGGCAACCGCGACGAGGAGGCGATCGAAGATCCCGACCGGTTCATCATCGATCGCGCCCGCCCGCGCCAGCATCTGTCGTTCGGCTTCGGCATTCACCGCTGCGTCGGCAAGAGCCTGGCCGAAATGCAATTGAAGATCCTGTGGGAGGAAATCCTCGACCGGCTGCCGAGGATCGAGGTCGTCGGCGAGCCGAAAAGGGTCTTCTCAGCCTTCGTCCGCGGGATCAGCGAATTGCCGGTGCGCATACCGGCCTAGGGTGAAAACCCAGTCGGTTAGCGGCTGCTTTGGGGTGGAATCCTGCCCTTCGGCGATCGCGACGCAAATGGCAGGAATGTGCAAATACCGGCCGTTGGAAAGCGTCAATTCGTCCCCGAAAGCGGTCGGAAGGCCCCCGCGCCAAAATCAAAATTTTTCGCATCGGGCAAAACGAGCAGAAGCGGATGCAAGCGAGAGAAAGGCGCTGGGCGCCCCCTCAGGCTATCAAGGCGCTGAGAAGCTATATGAATGTCGGCGCGAGACTGTCCTTCCGACCTCGGCGGTAGGCCGCGGAACCCAAGCCGGCAAGACCAAGGAGCATCATCACCCAGGTCGAAGGCTCGGGAACTGCGGTTGGATCCATGCGTCCGCCGTCTATAGCGATCGGATAGTCGCCGGCAAGGTTCGACTCGTCGAGCGAATAGTCGCCCGGCGCGCTGCTCCAGATGTTCCAGTAACCGCCTGGGTTCCCAGCGGTGGTGAACGCGACGCCATACTGGTCCACAAGCGAGTCCTGGCCGGGGTAGAACACATTGTCATAGATGAAAGCGTCGCCTGGGAGAGAGACGGGATTGGGGAAGGACGGATTGGCGATGAACCCATTGATCGTGTCGTTGACGAGCCCGGAAAGCGTTCCGGTTATGTTTGTCACCTGGTTGTCGGACAAGTCGACGGTCAACTGTCCGATTATCGATTCGGAGGGCGAATCGAACGTGAAGTGATAAACCGTTGCATTCGCGGCCGACCCAGTTGCAAGTATGACTGCAGTCAAAGAAGCAATCATGGCGACAAGATTACGTTTAGACACTGCGAATTGTCCTTTAGGGATTTTTCGCGCTTCGCGGATTCACCGACCGAGAAGCGTGGGGCGAGGCGTTAGCGTCAGTGAGCAAGCCTCTAGTCAGCGTCCATAAAAGAGGAGACGAACCCGCGTTCCTCCAACCGGTCGCGAAGCGCCTCAGCCCGATCGCGGAGATCAATCCAAGGCGAGAGAGCGCTGCGGAGTCTCGACACCAATTCCTCACGGCCGCCCCAAATATGAATATGCGGGGCGCAATGCTCCTCGTCCGTCGCCGCCGTTCCGTATCGTCGCAGATAGTCGGCGAAATTGACTGCGGATTCCTGGACATTGATCAGCGTTTCAGCCGGAACGCCTTCGGCGTAAATCACGTCATGGCTTTCGAGTTTGATGTGAAGGAACTCGAGTTCATCATACTCTCGCGTCTCATCGCGGGTGATGGTCGCGCCGTTGATCAGCAGCTCCGCCGGAACCAACACGCCATCGATCAACAGGGCGTGTCCCCCCGTCACGTGGAGATCGGTATGCGGAACATTGGGCGCGAGAGCGGAGGGGGCAATGCGAACCGGCAGCGCGTCCTTGACCCATGGCTTTGACGGATCGCTTCTCTTGATTGGATAGCGCCCGATCCATTGGATGGGGCGCAATCCGCCAAACATTGTCGGCAGTAAATCGCCGATCGCGAGATCTTCGATCTTGCGTTCGCCCTCGGCGGTCCGGATCGTCGTGCCTTTTAAGAAACAGTTAGACGTACACTGAGCCGGCGGGCAGGCGAACGCTGTGGTCGCCTTGGCCAAGACCACAGACCCAAAAATGGCGCCCATCGCCATGATGTTGCGGCGGGTGCGGCGCGAGGTCAGGTCGGCGTCTTCTACATCAGGTGTCAAAATCGTCGCCTTATTTTCACGTAAATGTACGGGAGACTATTTTTGCGCCGTTGTCAAATCATTTCACAAAGGCAGAGCGGAGCTCACCTGCGTACTGGCGACAGTCGCGGACCGGCCGCCGCAACTTGGCGACAGGCTGCGCAAGCCCGCGCGTCGGCTAAACTGCGGGCCCTCGGGCCTGATTCAATGCGTAAACACAGAAAGTTGAGAAATTGATGTACTTTTTTAGAAAATGCCGTTATGATCGGAAGTTGCTTCGGGCCCAGGCCGTCTGGGTCGAAGAGCGCAGGTGTGAAAAAGCGCGAAACGAAAAGGCGGTTAACCCGTTGAAAAAAAAACAATCCCGCAAAATCGCTGATTCCGAGCTGTAAATGATTTCAATGGTTTACTGCTAGCGATGCGAAACGTTTCGTTTCGCTTGGCGAAAGATTCGTTTCGTTTTCGCGGTCTTTTGGGCCGTAAGGACGCCAAAGCGAAATGGTCGTCCAGCTGCCGTCCCGAAGGCCTTGTCCTGAGGAACGCCGCCAAAAGCGGTGTGTCTCGAAGGACGCTCAGTGGGCGCCTTTCGGTCGCGGATCAGAAAAGCGTTCCCTTCGACAAGTTCAGGGCAGGCTTCCAGGCAGCTTCGCGGCGCCTCAAAACGAGGTCTTTGAGAGGAGATCCAAGGAGCGCAAAAGTTGCGCAAAAGAGCAGTCAAGCCCTTGGATTCATTCGCGCGGCGTAAACTTGTGCGCGGCCGAAGGGCGCCCTCCAGCCGGCCGCGCTACCGCCTCGCGAGAACCTCGCGCACCCGCTCGACCAGCTCCGTCTCCGGCGCGGAAAACTGGGCGCGCTGCCGCAGCTCCAGATAGTCGGCGCGGTCCTTGGTCGTCTTGGCGAGCTCCGCGCCAAGTTTCAAGTCGCGGATCGTGACCTGCGCCCCGCCCTCCGCGTTGCGCTCATTCGAGCCCTGGATGACGGCGACGCGGCTTCTGCGACGGTCCGCATATTTGAGCTGCGCGTTCATGCCCGCCGAGCCCAGATAGAGCTCGGCCGCGATCCCGGCTTGGCGCAGGCCTGCGACGAGGCGCTGATAATTCGCCATCGAGGCCGCGTCGCGGTCGAGCGCCAGCACGACCACCGGGCCGGGGGTTTCAGCCGCCGCGACGATAGGGCTCTTGATGGCGCGCAACGCCGCGAGCAGCCGCGACACGCCGATCGAAAAGCCGGTCGCAGGCACAGGCTCGGCGCGGAAGCGCGCGACCAGGCCGTCGTAGCGCCCGCCGCCCCCGACCGAGCCAAAGCGGACCGGACGGCCGTCGTCGTCCCTGACCTCGAAGGTCAGCTCCGCTTCGAAGACGGGACCGGTGTAATATTCGAGCCCGCGCACGACGGTGTTGTCGATCCGAATTCGCTCAGTGTCATATCCGGCAGCTTCAGTAAGTTCAGCAATCTGCCGGAGTTCGCTCAGGCCCGATTGGAAAGTGCTATTCACGGAAAAGCGAAGCTTTTCCCATTCCTCCAATGTCGACTGGTTCGATCCGTCGATGAGATTGCCGAACCCTGCAAAGGCGAGAAGTCTCTCGATGTCTTGGACCTGACCGGTCTCCAGCCCCGCGCCCTTGGCGAAATCGCCGCTCTCGTCCTTACGGCCCGCGCCCAGCAACAGGCGCACGCCTTCGACGCCGAGCCGATCGAGCTTGTCGATCGCCCGCATGACCGTGAGCCGCCGGCTGGCGTTTGTTTCGCCGCCGAGGCCGATCGCCTCCATCACGCCGTCGAGCACCTTCCTGTTATTGACCTTGACCACATAGTCGCCGCGCTTGATGCCGAGCGCTTCGAGGCAATCGGCGGCCATCATGCAGATCTCAGCGTCGGCGGCCGGCGACGACGCGCCGACCGTATCGGCGTCGAACTGCATGAACTGGCGGAAGCGCCCGGGCCCCGGCTTTTCGTTGCGGAACACCCAGCCCGCGCGATAGGAGCGGTAGGGCTTCGGCAGCCGGTCGTAGTTCCCGGCGACATAGCGCGCGAGCGGCGCGGTCAAGTCATAGCGCAGCGACAGCCACTGCTCGTCGTCGTCCTTGAACGAGAACACGCCTTCGTTCGGCCGGTCCTGGTCGGGCAGGAACTTGCCGAGCGCGTCGGTATATTCGACGAACGGCGTCTCGACCGCCTCGAACCCATAGAGCGCGTACACCTCCCCGATCTTGGCGATCATGGCTTCTGCGGCGGCAAGGTCGTGGGCGTCGCGGTCGGCAAATCCGCGCGGCAGGGTCGGGCGCGCGTGGGGGGAAACGTCGGCGGTTTCGGTCATTGCCGCTCTATATCCGGCAAAAGCGGCGGCTAGAAGAGGTTCGCGGCGACGTTGATCGTCAGGGCGAGGATGATCGCGTTGAAGAAGAAGCAGGCGACGCCCTGAATGACGACGATCCGCCGCATCCGCATCGAGGTGACATTAACGTCCGAAGAGGCGAACGTGCAGCCGATGACAAAGGCCTGATAGAAGAATTCCATCCACCCAGGCTGGGAGCAGCCGGGAAATTCGAGGCCGGCCTCATACCCACCTTTCCGGCGGCCGAAATAGACGCCCGCATAATGCAAGGCGAACATCGCTTGCAGGAACGCCCAGGCGCTGAGCACCGTCGCGGCGACCAGGGCCAGGTGTCCGGTCTTCTCCCAACCGGCCATGCTCTTGACCGGCCCGAGCTCCCAGATGATCGCTGCGACGGCCGCGAGAGACGCGACAATCCCGAGGACCACCAGCACCCATTGATTCTCGTCCTCCGGCCTCGAGAAAACGCTCGCCTCGCGCCTCGGGTCCATCACCATATGTAGAATCAGGATGAGGAACGCCCATGCTCCGACATTCCAGGCGATCAAGAGGCGCGTCGCTTCGCGGATCTCGACCCCGAGGCGCAAAGCGACATAGGCCACGACCATCAGGATCGCGCCCGCCAGGAGGCGCGGTCGATGTGCAAACGTCCCCAGAAGGCCGATGGGAGCTTTGACTGCCGTCTTATCGGTTCTTGGCTGAGCCGGCGTCTTGGGCGCTCCGGCTGCCTTGTCGGCTCTTGGCGGGGGCGGCGACTTGGGCATGCGAAGGCCATTCGGGTCCAGAAGAGGCCTGCCTTGCCCGAGCCGGCGACGAGGGTCAAGCGGCGCTAACGGCGCTGCCCTTTTTGGTGCTAGAAAAGGCCATGGAAGAGGCGACCCACGGACGAGGGACCGTTTCCGCCCGCGCCGAGAGCCGTGTGGCTGTGGTGACGATCGACCGTCCGGAGCGGCGCAACGCCGTCGACCTCCCGACCGCCCGCGCATTGTTTGACGCCTTCAAGCGCTTCGACGCCGACCCGAGCACTGACGTTGCGGTGATGACCGGCGCCGGCGGCGCGTTCTGCGCCGGGGCCGATCTCAGGGCGATCGCCGACGGCGAGACGCGGCCGATCGAGGCGGACGGCGAGTTCGGTCCCATGGGCCCGACGCGTCTTGCGCTCGGAAAGCCGGTGATCGCCGCCATCGAAGGCCCCGCGGTCGCGGGTGGGCTGGAGCTTGCGCTGTGGTGCGATCTCAGAATCGCCGCGCGCTCCGCCATCTTTGGCGTCTTCAACCGGCGCTTCGGCGTGCCGCTCGTCGATCTTGGCACGATCCGCCTGCCGCGTATTGTTGGCCATGGCCGGGCGCTGGAATTAATCCTGACCGGCCGCGTCGTCAGCGCCGAGGAGGCGCTTAGCATCGGCCTCGTCAATGAGGTGACCGAGGATGGCCAGGCGCTCGCCCGCGCCTTGGCGCTGGCCCAGACGCTCAGCGGCTTTCCGCAGACGGCGATGCGCAACGACCGTATGTCCGCGATCGAACAGTGGGATTTGAACGGGCCTGCGGCGATCGCCAATGAAGTCGGGTTAGGGCTTAAGACCCTCGCCAGCGGCGAAGTGTCAGCCGGCTCGGCGCGCTTCAAGGGCGGCGCCGGCCGGCACGGCCGTCCGATCGGCGGGGTGGACAAGAGCTCGCCGCCGCGAGTTTGAGGCGGCGCTCGCTTTGCGGCGCGGCAAGGGAGGCCCATTTGACAAGGCGCGGGAAACGCTCGACCTGTTCGGTTCCCGGGAGGGAAAGGCGATGAGTTCGGACCCGGGAGATCCCGACGATGAGGCCGCGGCGCTGCGTGCGCGACTGAATCGGCTGTCGGCCGAACTGAAGGGCCGAGCCGGGCCGCGTCCGACCGCACAACCAAGCGCAGCGCCGGAGTCCAATACTAAGCCCGATGGGACGGGCTCTGCGATGTCGCTCGGCCTGCGCGCTGGCAGCGAGTTCGTCTCGGCGGTGATCATCGGCCTGGGGATCGGCTGGGTTCTCGATCGCGCGCTCCATACCAATCCTGCGTTTCTGATTGTTTTTTTTTGATTGGCGTCGCGGCGGGGATCTGGAACGTGATCCGGCTGACTTCGCCAAAACGGCCTCAATGAAGCGCGATTCGCCCTTGTCTCGCGCAAACTCGCCGGATAAAGACGTGCGGCGCTCGGCTCTCCGAGCCGAACGGGACGACGCCTCGTTGGGGGGGCGCGGAGCCGCTGGCGGGGCGCTTTAGCCTCGCAACGAGGCGGACGACGACGAGGACTAGAGGACGTGGCGACAAAGTCGGGACCGGCGATCAATCCGATCGAACAGTTTGCCCTGCACCCTGTCGTCTCGATTCAGGTCGCGGGCCACGATGTCTCCCTGACCAATTCGGGCCTCTTCATGTTGCTCGCCGTCGCACTCACCTGCCTTTTGGTCGCGATCGGCGCGCGAGGAGGCTCCGGCGTGCCGGGACGCCTGCAGGCCATGGCCGAAATGGCCTATGAATTCGTGGCCGGCATGGTGCGCTCCTCCGCCGGCGAGTCGGGGATGCGGTTTTTTCCGTTTGTGTTCGCGATCTTTTTCTTCGTTTTGTTGTCCAACCTGATCGGCTTCGTTCCCTACTCGTTCACGGTCACGAGCCAGCTCATCATCACCGCCGCCTTGGCGCTGATGGTCTTTTTCACCGTCGTGATCGTAGGAATCACGGATCACGGAGCGCAGTTTTTCAAAGTGTTCGTGCCGCCGGATGTGCCGATCTACATCCTTCCGTTGGTGGTGGCGATCGAGGTCTTTTCCTTTTTTGTGCGCCCGGTCAGCCACTCGGTGCGCTTGTTCGCCAATATGCTCGCCGGCCATATCACGCTCAACGTTTTCGGCGCGTTTGTCGTCATGCTTCTTGGGGCGGGCGCAGTCTTCAAGGCCTTCGCGGTGCTGCCCTTCTTGATGACGATCGGGCTGTTCGCCCTCGAACTCCTCGTCGCCTTCCTGCAAGCTTACGTGTTCGCGATGTTGACTTGCATGTATCTCAACGACGCGGTCCATCCCGGCGGGCATTAACCTTCCGATCAATCGGAATGCTTCCAGAAACGAAATAAGGAGTGACGAATGGAACCGCATGAACTCGCCATCGCCGCAAAATATGTCGGTGCCGGCCTCGCCGCCATCGGAACCGGGGCCGCCGGCATCGGCGTCGGCACGCTGTTCGGCCAGTTCCTGAACGGCGCGCTGCGCAATCCGTCGGCGGTTGAAGGCCAGTTCGGCCGCCTGATTTTCGGCTTCGCAGTGACCGAGGCGCTCGGCATCTTCGCGCTTCTGATCGCGTTCCTGTTGCTGTTCGCGGTGTGACAGGCCAGAGTTCGGCTCGCTTTGTGAGAGGGCGCTTGGCGTGACTACCAAGGATTTGACCGGGGGATCGGCGACGGGCCCTGACGCGACACAGACGCAGGTCGGTCAGGACGGCGGCGCGCATTCGAACTTTCCGCCCTTCGACGCCGGCACGTTTCCGTCGCAACTCGTATGGTTCGCGATCGCCTTTGGCTTTCTCTATTGGTACCTGTCCAAGCGGGGCTTGCCGCAGCTCGGCGCCGTGATCGAGGGCCGCAAAGCCCGGATCGCGGGCGACCTCGACGAAGCGACGGCGATGCAGCAGAAGGCCGACGCGGCGGCGGCTGCGCATGAAAAAACATTGGCCGAGGCGCGCGCGAAGGCGCAAAGCCTCGCCCAGGCTGCTCGTGACGCCGCGGCGGCGGATGCGCAGGCCAAGCGGCAGGCGCTCGAGGACGAGCTCGCAGCCAAGCTCACTGACGCTGAGCGCGAGATCGCCAAGACGCGCGCCGACGCTATGGCGAATGTCGCGGAGGTGGCGCGCGACGCTGCAGGGGCGATCGTTGAGCGTCTTGGAGGACGTCCTGCTGATCCATCGTCGATCGCGGCCGCCGTCAGTTCCGTCAGCTCGCTAAGCGGAGCCGCATGATGGACTATGATGCGGAGTTCTTCGTCCTTCTAGGCTTCCTCGTCTTCGTTGGCGTTCTCATTTATCTTGGCGTCCCTCGGATGGTGCTCAAGGCGCTCGACGCTCGCGGCGAAGCGATTGCGGGCGAACTTGCTCAAGCCGCCAAGCTCCGCCAGGAGGCGACCGCGCTACTGGCGAGCTTCGAGAAAAAGTCCGCCGAAGCGGAGGCGAGCGCCGCCGCCATCATTGCCGAAGCGCGGGCCCAAGCTGAGCAATTGGGCGTTGAGGCCGCCGAGCGGCTGAAGGAATTCATCGCCCGGCGCACCAAGCAAGCCGAGGCCAAGATCGCGCTCGCTGAAGCGCAGGCGTTGGCCGAGGTTCGCGGCGCTGCGGCGGAGTATGCCGCCAAGGCGGCGGAAATCTTGCTTACCGACCAGATGAAGGGGTCCGCCGGAGCTGATCTGGTGGCGCACGAAATTAGCGAGATCAAGCGCCGCCTCTCTTGAGGCGCCGGGAGCGAAGGCGTCGACCCCACTTGATCTGCCGGGGAGGCGGGACCGGATCGGGCGGTCGAAGACCTTCGCTCTGGCTTGATTTGCCGCGCGCCGAGCGTCATTGTGGCGAAGCTCAAGCGGCGCACGCCGGGGAGTTGATTCGCAGAGGGGAGCAACGGCGTTGAAGAGAACGATCTTCGGTCTCATGGCCTTTTTTCTGCTCGTTCCGCTCGCGCGCGCCGGGGGCGGCCCGGCCCAGCTCAACCTGTACGACACGCCGGCTGAGGCGCGTTGGGCGCCGTTTTTCAACGATATGCCTCCCTGCGACGACAGCGGCGTCCTGTCGACGATCAGCGGACGGTTTTTTGGAACCCAGCGCGAATTTTGGAATTCAGACCTGGCGATCGCCGGCTTCGATCACGTCCGCGAGATCGGTTTCCGATCCAACGGACTGTCCTACATTCCACGCCGCTATTGCGTCGCTCGCGCCGCAATGTCAGATCGGAAGGAGCGGACCGTCGTTTACGCCGTGGGAACGCAACTGGGGATCATCGGAAATACCTGGGGCGTCGAGTGGTGCGTCGTCGGCATTGATCCGACCTTCGCCTATGCGCCCGATTGCGAGGTCATCCGGCCCATCCTCGAGCGGGAAATGGGCAAGTCCAAGTGGCTCGCCGAATACGGCATCAGAGCGCACTACTGACCGACGCCCAGGCTGAAGGCGGGACGTCGGATGCCGCGTTTGGCGCTCAATTTGGCTTTGAGCTTGGCGCTCGCGTCGGCTGGCGCGCCAATAGGGGCTATCGCGCAGACCGCCCCTTCCTCTCCGCCCGTCGCGACCACACAGTTCGACTATTACGTGATGACGCTGTCATGGGCGCCTGGCTTCTGTGATCTTGGCGGTAAAGAGACATCGTCGCCAGAATGCGCGGAAGGCTCCGGCGACGGGTTCGTCGTCCACGGCCTTTGGCCGAATAATGAATATCGTCCGAACCCCGAGTCTTGCCTCGGCCATGACGCCACGCCTGACGATCTTGCGGACCAGCATGGCGTCTACCCCAACGATCGCCTCGCGGCCTACGAATACCGCAAGCATGGCACTTGCACGGGCCTTAGCGCGCATGACTATTTCGGGACCGTGCGCAGCGTGCGGACGCGCTTGAATATCCCTCCAATGTTCCAGGCGCCGAGCGAACAATTGAAAATGGCTCCTGAGGAGATCGAGCAGGCCTTCATGACGGCCAACGCCAATCTGCATCCTGACAGTATGGCGATCAGCTGCAGCAACGGCGAACTGGTCGACGTGCGCTTTTGCCTGGCGAAGGATCTCTCGTCTTACGCCGTCTGTCGGAAGGTCGCGCGTCACACCTGCCAACGCACATCGATTGTGGTCGCTCCGGTTCGTTGAACATTCGAACGCGCTGCGCCGGTACGGCGAGGCGCTGGCCGCTGCGCCCGCCGCCGGGCTCGCTGCGGGACCTTGGTTAAAGAATCCTTTCCAAGCTGGACCGGAGCGGCGTTCGGCGTGTTATAAAGGGATCGTTGTTAGCGTTGAGTAGGAGTTCCCATGGCCCCCCCGCGCCCCTACTGGAAGGGATACCTCAAGCTTTCCCTCGTCTCGTGCCCGATCGCGCTTTACACGGCGACATCATCGGGCGACCGAGTCGCGTTCCGGCAAATCAACAAGAAAACTGGCAATCGCCTTCGTCAGCAGTTGGTCGACGAAGGCACGGGCGATCCTATAGATCCCGACGACAAGGGGCGCGGCTACGAAGTCGATAAAGGCGTCTATCTGCAGGTTGAGGACGAAGAACTCGACGCCATTGCGATCGAGAGCAGCCACACGATCGACATCGATAGCTTCGTGCCGAAATCCGAAGTTGACGAACGCTATATCGACAGCCCGTATTATCTCGTTCCGGAGAACAAGGTTGCGCTTGAGGCCTTTGCGGTCATCCGCGACGCCATGCTCGGCAAGGGCATGGTCGCGTTGGGGCGGGTGGTGCTGTCCAAGCGCGAGCGCGTGATCATGCTCCAGCCGCGGGGAAAGGGCCTGCTCGGCACCACGCTTAGGTACCCTTACGAGATTCGAGACGAGACGATCTATTTCGGCGACATCGGCGAGATCCAAATTCCAAAGGACATGCTGACTCTCGCCGAGCATATTCTCGAAAGCAAAGCGGCAACGTTCGACCCCTCGAAATTCCACGACCGCTATGAAGAGGCGATCGTGACCATGCTTAACGAGAAGAAGGCGGGGATGCCGATCGCCAAGCAGCGACCCATGCCGAGGATTGTCGCCGGCACGGACCTGATGGCGGCGCTGCGCCAGAGCATCGACAAAGCGAAAGAGGAGGCGCCGAACACGGCAGCCATCAAGCAAGCGCCAGCGGCGCCGGCCGCGGCGACAAAGCCTGCTGCCGCGCCAAAGAGCAAGCGGGGGGCGAAAGGCAACTCGGACCAACGCGAGATGCTGCTGCCGATTGCGGGCGGCGCGCCCGCCAAGGAAGCGCCAGAGAAACAGACCGCGCAAAAACCCGGCGCACGGAAAAAGGCGGGGTAGCTTCCACCGTTCAGCGCGCCATGAATCCGATTGCCGCCGCGTTCGCAATGTCGATGAAAAAAGCCGAGACCAGCGGCAGGATGATGAAGGCCTGCGCGCAGGCGCCGTGCAACTTGGTCACCGCCGTCATATCGGCGGTGGCGGTCGGTGTCGCGCCGAGGCTGACGCCGGTGAATCCGGCCGAGATCACGGCGGCCTGATAGTTTCGGCCCATCGCAGGGAAGACGACAAAGACGATATAGGCGACCGCCGTGATTGTCTGGACCGCCAGCACCATGACCAGCGCCAGTCCGAGCCCGCCAAGCGTCCAGAGCTGCATGCTCATCAGCGACATCGCCAGGAAGACGTTGAGCGACAGGTCGGAGATCAACGCCAACGCGCGCGACCGCGTCGGCCATTCGGCACCTGGAACGAGGCGGGGAATCGTATTCGTGGCGACGATGCCGACCAGTAGGCAGATCACGAACAACGGCAGTTTGATCCCGGTCTCCGCGACCACCTCGTCCAACGCATAACCGATCAGGATCACCACATTGAGCGTGAGCAGCGTGCGCAGAAGGGTGACATGGCTCAGATCGTCGACGAGCTTGTCTTCGTGGTCGTCAGGCAGGCCGACGACTGGGTCGGGCGCTGGCGGTCCGCTGAGATGATGGCGCGAGATGAGGAAGCCCGCGATCGGGCCGCCGACCAGACTTGCGACGACCAGCCCGAGCGTCGCCGTCGCGATGCCGACTTCGAGCGCATTCGCGATGCCAAAGCGTTGGGTGATGATCGGCGCCCAGGCGATCGTGGTGCCGTGGCCGCCGATGAGCGAGGCGGAACCTACGAACGGCGTGATCCCCTTGGGCAGACCGAGCGCGGCGACGCTCCCAGCCGCGATCAGATTCTGGATCACCAGATATACCAGGGTCAGGGCAAGCAGGACGAGGAGCGGACGGCCGCCGGAAATGAGATCGCCGAGTCTGGCGTTGAGGCCGATTCCGGTGAAAAAATAGAGCAGCAGCATGTCGCGCGCGTCGAGCGTGAAGCTGATCTTAACGCCGAGCACAACATAGGCCAGCAGCGTCGCCGCGGCCGCGAGCAAACCTCCCGTCACCGGCTCGGGAATGTTCCAGCGCCGCAGCGGCTCAATCACACTGTTGAGCCCGGCGCCGGCGAAGAACACGAGAATGGCGATTGTGAACGTGAGCAGCCCGGGTACTTGAATGGCCGTCATCGCGGGGTCGCCGTCGCGTGTTTAGGCGCAAAGAACGCGGACTTCATACTTCCGCCTGCGATGCAATCAGGCTGAGGCCCAGGCGCTCCGAAAGGTAGCGCGCGGCCAATTGCCCCTTGACGCTATTGCCTGCCTCGTCGAGCGGCGGCGCGAAGGCGCCGAACCCTCCCTTGCCTGGGGAGACCGTCACGATCCCGCCGCCGATTCCGCTCTTGCCCGGCAAACCGACGTCGTAGAGCCAGTCCCCCGACGTTTCGTACAGGCCCGTCCTCGCCATGACTGCTAAGGTGAACTTGCAGGTCTCCGCATCGCCGACGCGCTTCCGGGTGAGCGGGTTGACGCCGCCATCGGCGAGCGTCGCGCCCATGACGGCGAGATCCTTCGCCGTCACGTTGAGCGAGCATTGCCTTGTATAGAGCTCGACCGCATGGGCGGGCTCCACGGAGATTTGCCCGCAATTGCGAAGCAATTGGCCAATCGCCTGATTGCGAGAATTGCTTTGGCTCGCCGAAGTGAAGACGGCCTCGTTCATCGCGAGCCCGCGACCCGCAAATCGCGACAAGCCGTCGAGTATGAATCGCCGTTGTTCCTCGAGCGTCGAACCAGGAGGAGGCTTGCCGCAGCGATGGCGCCAGAATTGACCATTGGATTCGTTCGCCCGTCCTCGCTGCGCTCGACCGCCGCCAGCGAGTTGAACGGCAGGCCGGTCGCATTGACTCCCAATCGCCGGCGCGCGGCGTCCGCGCCCAGAACCTGTAAGACCAACGCGAACACGAACGGCTTCGACACGCTCATGATCGAGAACGGGATGTCCCAATCACCGCTGGCATAGCTCGCCCCGCTGACGCCGACCACGCAGAGACCGAATAGATCCTTGGGAACGTTCGCCAGCGCCGGATAAACATCGGAGACTTGGCCGTCTCTGTTCTTCCCGAAGCGCTCACGAGCTTCGGACACCAGCGCCCTGACGACATCCGGAGCCGGGAGGCGCCCGGTCGAGACATAACGCGTTTCGACAACACCGCCAGCGGACCGGTCGGAACTCACCCCTCGCTCCCCTCGTCCGCCCAACGCGCCGGGTCAGATCGGCAGGGCGCGGACAGCGACGTCCACATTAAGCCCGATCGAATCATCAGGAGCGCCGACATATCCCCCTGAGATCGGCAGCGCTTGCGATGCGGACCGGGCGACGCCGACGCGAACGAGGTTGGCGCCGGCGACCAACCCGTTGGTCGGATCGTATTCCATCCATCCGGCCCCCGGCAAATAGACGTTGCACCAGGCGTGCGTGCTGCCGCCGCCTCGCGTCGTTCCCGACTTATCGTCGTACAGGTATCCGGTGACGAAGCGCGTGGCGACGCCGAAAGAGCGCAGCGCCTCCATCATCAGCACGGCGAAATCGCGACAGGCGCCCGATCCGAGCCCAATCGTCTTGGCCGCCGTCTGCGTGCCCTCCTCGTGTCGGGCCTCGTAGTGGAATTCAGCCTTGATTGCGTGCGTCATCGCCTCGAAGACCGCGAGCGTTCGGGCCTTGCCCCTATCGCCGATGAAGCGCCGCGCCCATGTGTCGACCGTCCCGTCGGGATCCGGCTCTTGCCGTTCGTCGAGACTGGCGAGATCCGGAATCTCTTCCGCGGCATAAGCAAACGGAAAGGTCTCCGCGCCGGGATCGAGGCTATAGGCCGGCGCCGGAGGTCCGTCCGGGTGATGGGTCAATTCGAGCGTCGAAACGATGCTGAGGCGATCCGTTCTCAACTTCGCCGGCCATTCCAGAAAACAGATCGAATTGTCGACGGCGTCGTCAGTCCAATGAACGAGAGAGGGCCTGGGATCGATATCGAGGGCGGCATGGTGAAGCCGCAAATCGTGGCTGTCGTCGGGCCGCAGCATCACCCGGTGGCGAGTTAGGCCGACCGGTTTGCGATAGGCATATTCGGTCGAGTGGACGATGCTGATTCTGGCCACGATACTCCTTAGCCAAGATTTGATCCGTCGGCGGACCAACGATCAGCCGGGGCGCGGATCGGGCGTCTCGCGCCGGTGGAATCCTCTAGGAGCACGGCGCGCTCACTCCGGCGGAACGACGCCTTTCTTGAAGATGAAGCAGCCGTAGAACCGACGTTCGCCGGTGGGCGACGATGGCGAAAGCGTTCTTCGCGCGCTCGTAGAAGGCGAAGCGTTCGACGCCCAGCAGCGGCACATGCTTGCTCGCCGCGCGGTCGAGCGCCTGCTGCACTTCGCGCTGCACCGGCGGCACCGCGTCCGGATCGCCAACAACTTCCATGCGGCATGCAGGATCGGGGACGAACGTGTCGAGCGGCATCACCGACAGGATCGCCTCGACCGCGCGCGCCGCGTTGACGCCGGCCAATGGGATCGGCTCGCCAATGACAGTGGACATTGCGGTCGAGTCGGCGGGGAAATTGGTGTCGACAATAACGATCTCGTCGCCGTGTCCCATTCGCCGCAATGCGTAAAGCAAGTCCGCGGTAAGCAGCGGATCGATCCCCCAAAGCATGTTTTCCTCCCTCGGTCCGTACGCCTTCGAGCCTGACGATAGCGGGATTTCTGGAGGTTGGCGAATGTCTGGGACCGCCCGGCGGTGCGCCTCAATAGCCTCGGCGCCGGTCAACCACATGCGCGAGCGGCTCGCCGTGCTCGCAGCGCCTCGATCTGCCGGGCGACGAGCGCGGCGATCGCCTTGGGCGAGGAGATCGCCGCATTGTGCGGGCTGACATAGACCGCAGGATGCGACCACAGGCGCGAGTCCCTCGGCAGCGGCTCGCGCTCGAACACGTCGAGCGAGGCGCCTTTCAGTGCGCCGGAATCGAGCGCGGCGAAGATGTCGGCTTCGACCTGCAAGCCGCCGCGTCCCGCGTTGATCAGGATCGGCCCGCCGAGCGGCCCATCTCGCTTGAGTTGCGATAGAAGCGACGCGTTGACGATCCCGCGCGTCGCTGGGGTCAGCGGCAGAAGCACGACGAGCATGTCGGTTTGCGCCAGCAAGACGCCTGAGCCCCTGCGCCCCGGAAAAACAGGCGACATCGGGCAACGCTTTCAGGCTCGCGCTCCAGCCGGCGACCGTAAAGCCCAGCGCCTTCAGCTTGGCCGCTGCGTCCCTGCCCATGACGCCCAATCCCAACACGCCGATCTGGACGTCGCTGGCCTTGGGCTGCTGGTCGTCGTCTTCCCAGACACGCTCGCGCTGCTGGCGTTCGTAGCGGCGCAACTGGCGCAGATGGACGAGCGCATGCATGACGACCCATTCGCTCATCCGGTCGGTGAGATCGGGATCGACCACCCGCACGATCGGCTTATCGGGCAAAGCGGGATCGGCGAAGAGATGATCGACGCCTGCGCCGAGCGAGACAATCACCCGAAGGTTGGGAAGATCCTTGAGCGCGCCCGGGGGATGGCGCCAACTGAGCGCATAGCGGATCGAGGCGCGATCGAACGTCTGATCAAGCGTCACGACCTCCTGCGAGGGCAGAAGCGCTTCCAAGCACGCTCGCCAGGGCTTAGGGTCCCATCCGGAAATGGCGATGAGCACGCTCACTGCGGCGTCCCGACGATGCGTTCGATCACCGGGTCGCCGGATGAAATCGGCGCTTCGTCGAGGTGATACGCGGCGCGGACGCGCCGAACGGCGGCATCGGCCCGATCGGGTTCGCGCGCATGCACGCGGGCGAGCGGCGCATCGGGGCTGACTTCGGCCCCGATGGGGGCGAGTTCGGTCAGACCAACCGCCGCGTCGATCTGATCGGCGGCGCGCGACCGGCCGCCGCCAAGCTCGACCACCGCGAGCCCGATCGCGCGAACGTCGATGCCGGTGACGAAGCCTCGCGCGTCGGGCGTTGCGTCGATGAGCACCGGCGCCTGCGGCAGAACTTCGTGCGCGCGCGCTATGAAATCCTTCGGCCCGCCCAATGCGGCGACCATGCGCTCGAACCGCTCCGCCGCCGCGCCCGTCTCAAGCGCGCGTCTCAACGCTGCGGCGCCCGCGTCGACGTCGTGCGCTAGGCCAGAGAGCGCGAGCAGTTCGGCGCCGAGCGTCATCGTCACCCGGTCAAGGCGCTCGTCGCGCTTCGTTCCGGTCAGATAGTCGACAGCGTTGCGGATCTCGACCGCGTTGCCGGCGGCGCTGGCGAGCGGCTCGTTCATGTCGGTGATGAGCGAAACTGTGGGCAGGCCAGCATCGCTGGCGACCGTCGCGATGCTGGTCGCGAGCTCCCTCGCTCCATCCAATGTGGCCATGAAGGCGCCGGAGCCCGTCTTGACATCCATGACCAGCCCTTGCAACCCCGCCGCAAGCTTCTTCGATAGAATCGAGGCGGTGATGAGCGCGACCGACTCGACCGTCGCCGTGACGTCACGAATCGCGTAGAGGCGCCGGTCGGCCGGCGCGAGATCGGCCGTCTGGCCGATGATGGCGCAGCCGGTCTCCTTGACCACCCGCTTGAACAGAGCCAGGTCGGGCTGCGAGTTGTAGCCCGGAATCGAATCGAGCTTGTCAAGCGTGCCGCCGGTGTGGCCGAGACCGCGCCCGGAAATCATCGGCACATAGGCGCCGCATGCTGCGAGCATGGGCGCAAGCATCAGCGAGACGTTGTCGCCGACGCCGCCGGTCGAGTGCTTGTCGAGGATCGGGCCGGCCAGGTTCGCGGCGCGCCAATCGAGACTCGTGCCGGAGCGGGTCATCGCACGCGTGAGCGCCACCCGCTCATCGAGCGACATGCCGCGAAAGTAGACCGCCATCGCGAAGGAGGCCGCCTGTCCCTCGGTGACCGCGCCGCTCGTCAGCGCGGCGATGAAGTCGCTGATCTCGCCCGCGCTCAAGGTCTCGCCGTCGCGCTTGGCGCGAATGATTTCCTGGGGCAGGATCATTGTGGAGTTGAGGGCCTCCGCCCCCTCCACCGTCCTTCGGACGTTCCCCCTCCCCCGCGCTTTGCAAGCGCGGGGGAGGAAAGCAGCGGCGGCGCATCCTCCCCCGCAAAGCGGGGGAGGGGGACCATGCGAAGCATGGTGGAGGGGATGACGCGTCGCGGAAGGTTCATGCGCGCTTAGGCTCATATTGACGGACGAAGCCCCGCAGCAGCCGCTTGAAACGGTCGGCGGCTTCATGCGCGACCGCTTGCGTCTCCTCATGGCTCGGGTCGCCGCCGGCGAGACCCGCGGCATAATTGGTGACGACCGAGACTGCGGCGCAGCGCAAGCCCGCGCGGCGAGCCAGGATCACCTCCGGCACGGTCGACATGCCGACGAGATCGGCGCCCAAGATGCGTGCGGCTCGTATCTCGGCCGGCGTCTCGAAGCTCGGCCCGGAAAACCACATGTAGACGCCCTCGTTGAGCTCGACGTCCGCGCCGCTCGCCGTTTCGTGCAGCGCGGCGACAAGCGCCGGATCATAGGCTTTGGTCAGCGGCACGAAGCGATCCGATCCGAGATGACCGATCAGCGGATTCGTCCCAGAAAAGTTGATGTGATCGGTGATCGCTACCAGCGCCGGCGGCCGCCATTCCGTCTTGAGCCCGCCCGCGGCATTGGTGAGAAGTAACGTCTCGCCGCCGAGCTTGCGGAAAGTCTCGATCGCGATCCGCATCGCGTTCGCGTCGCCGCGTTCATAGTAATGGCCGCGGCCCTGAAACAGCGCCACGCGCTGGCCCTCAATCACGCCGATGACCAATCGCCCAGCGTGGCCCTCGACGCTCGGGATCGGGAAACCTGGAATGTCGAGATAGGAGATCGCGGTCGCGTCGCGCGCCTCGTCGGCGAAAGCGCCGAGGCCCGAGCCGAGCACAATGGCGAGCGGCGGGAGGGAGGCAAGTCCGCGGCTCCTGAGCACGCCGATCGCCGCGTCAGGACCAGTGTTCATTCATCGGGCCTCACGAGGTATGATGGACGAGCCGGGCGGTCGACCCACTTCCGACACTGCAGGATAATAGGGGTGCCGCCGGAATAGGGAAAGACGTGGGAAGGCATCGCTCATGCAGCACCAAGCAAGCCGACGTGATTTGCTATTGACCTCGCTCATGGCGACGTTGCCGCTCGGCGTCGCGACCGCTGGCGCCAGTCCGCTCAATCCAGAGCAGACGATCATCAAGGCGCCGGACGCGCTGCAGTGGAAAACAGAGGGGGCCTTTCCTCCAGAGGCCGTCGAGTCCTGTCCGCTGATTGGACGAACCACCGAGGCTGGCCTCTACTACACGCTCATACGCTGGCACCCGGGGTACATGAGCGCGCCGCATTTCTATTCGACCGATCGCTATTGTATGGTGCTGTCGGGCACATGGTGGTGCAACAGCGGCCCGGATTTCGACCCTGCCTCCTGCGTGCCTGTCCAAGCCGGCAGCTACGTACGCCGCGTCGCCTTGACGCCGCACTATGATGGCGTGATCCGCGGGCACAACGAGCCGGCGGTGATCGCCATTTGTGGCATCGGTCCGATCAACTTCAAGCTCAGCGATCCATCGAAGCCGGCGTGGCGGGAGGTGTGAGAACGCCGGGCGAGCGGTCCTGGGTCGCGGGGAATCGTTCAGGACGGCGTGACGACGACGCATTCGAGAGCGTCAGCCATCGCGGCCGCTCCACCTAACGCCTCCAAGGGGAAGGAGCGCACGCGAATGGCGTGGAGGTCCAGCAGGCCTGCTCTCGCTAAATCGATAAGGCGGATGAAGGAATCGCTCGAGTACATGAACTGCCCGATGATCTCGAGATTGTTCAGCATCACCTCGAGATAGGCGATCGGCAGCGGGACTGCCATGCTTCCCATCAGCACAAGCCGACCGCCGCGGCGCAGGCTCTTGAGCGCCGCGAGCGTTGCGGAGGGGTCTTGAGCATTGCCGACCATGTCAAAAGCCATGCGCGCGCCGCCGTCTCCAGCGGCGCGAAGCGCCTTGGCGTCAGCTTCGACGTCTCCCGAGAGCGCAACGGTCGCGACGCGTGAGCCGCCCAGTTGCGCGAGCGCCTCAAGCGCCGTCCTGTTGCGCCCAGCCGCAACGACACGCCCGGCGCCGAGCGCAAGCGAGAGGAGCACGGCCGCACTTCCATATGCGCCCGTCGCGCCCGTGACGACGATCGTTTCGCCCGCGGCGAGATGTCCGCGCAAAAGGCCGCTGTAAGGCACTGCGAATCGCGGCAGAACCGACAGCTCAGCCGCGCTGAGCGCTTCCAGCCCGGCGATCGGCGTCACGCACGACTTCGGAACGAGCGCATATTCGGCGAGCGTTCCGTCGCGCCAGTCCGCCTGAAGCGACTTGCCTGCGGGACCGGCGGTAATGCCCAGGAGGAACTGCGCCGGCTCTGGCGCATTTTCGGTTGCGACGATGTGCGAGGAGATAACGACCCGTTGTCCAACCTTGAGGTGATAGACCTCTGAGCCGATCGCGTGCACAGTTCCGATCGCGTTGCCGCCCGGCGTGAACGGGCCGTCGGGCGGGCTGTAGGTTGGCAACCGGCCTTCCACGTAGGCTTTCAGATAGGTCATGAGAGCGGAGGCTTCGATCCTCACCACCACGCCGCCGGGGCGAGGTTTCGGAATTGGCGCGTCTTCGAGACGAAGAGTTCCGCCGAGGCGGTCGAGTTGCCAAGTTTTCATGCCTACTCTTTGCGCAACCCTCTCCCCTCGAGCTCGACGCCCGCGATCTTCGCGTAGAGGCGAGCGACAGAAGCATCGTCGTCGCGTCCCATTCCGGACGCTGCCGTCATGAGAAACATCTGTAGGGCTGAAGCTGCAAGCGGCGTGGGAAAGGATGCGGCGCGCGCCATGTCAGACACGATCCCAAGATCCTTGGTGAAGATGGCGACGGCGCTCTTCGGCGCGTAGTCGTTTTCAAGGATGTGCGGCACCCGATTCTCGAACATCCATGAGTTGCCCGCCGAAGCGGTGATGACCTCATAGACCTTCGACAGGTCGAGCCCGAGTTTCCTGGCGAAAGCGATCGCCTCACAAGCGGCCGCGATATGGACGCCCGCGAGGAGCTGATTGATCATTTTGAAAGCGGAACCCGCCCCCGCTTCATCGCCCAGACGATAAACTTTGGAGGCGATCGCGTCGAAGATGGGCTCGGCCCGTTTCATTGCCTCTTCGCGGCCGGACGCGAGAAGGGTCAGCGCGCCCTCGGTGGCCCGTGCTGTGCCGCCGCTGGTGGGCGCATCGACAAACGCGCGCCCGCTCGCCTCGACTCTCTCCCCGATACTGCGAGCTTGAGCGGGATCCATTGTCACGCAGGATATGATCAGCGCGTTCGGAGCGGTTGACGCAAGAACGCCAGGGTCGCCGAACAGAATCGCCTCGCATTGCGCAGCACTGATGACGACAAGGATAACGACGTCAGCGCAAGACGCAGCCTCACGCGAAGAGCCAATCGCACCTCCGAACTCCCTGGCGAAGCGCTCCGCCGCTGCGGGATTGGCGTCCGCGCCGACGACGGACCATCCTTTCCGCGCCAAGTTGGCGGCGACCCCGTAACCGATGGCGCCAAGTCCGATCACGGCGATCTTGTTCGCTTTCATGCCGGCCGACCCTAACACCCGGCGTGACACGATGGAAACTTCGAGAGGTCGAACTCGATCAACAGCGCCGTGACCTCATCTCGCTTTCTAAACGGCCAGATGATCCGGGCCAAAGGACTCCGGCAGAAGCTCAGCCAGGGTGAACTTCGCCCGCACGCCTTCGGGGCCCGCGATATGGATCAAGGTCGACGGATCGGCGAATTCGCGGATGCGCTGGCGGCAGCCTCCGCATGGCGTGCATAGGGCGTCGCCGTCGCCGATGACGAGGATTTCCGCGATCCGTCGCTCGCCGGCGAGCGCCATTGCGGCGATCGCGCCAGCTTCGGCGCAAGCGCCTTGAGGATAAGCGGCGTTTTCGACGTTGCAGCCCGAATAGAGCGCGCCCGACCTCGTGCGCAGGGCCGCGCCGACCTTGAAACCGCGAATAGGGCGCGTAGGCGTTCGCCTGCGCGGTCTTGGCGGCAACGAACAATTCGGCAAGCGCCGATTCAGCGCTCTTTGACATAGGGAATCCCCGACGCCCTGGGTGGGATCGCCTTGCCGATGAAGCCCGCCAGCAACACGACGGTCAGAATATAGGGCAAGGCCTCGATCGCCTGCACCGGAACGGGACCGATGACCGGCAGCTCGACCCCCTGCAAGCGAATCGCTAGCGCATCGAGGAAGCCGAACAGAAGGCAGGTTCCCAACGCCGGCCACGGCCGCCATTTGGCGAAGACGAGCGCGGCGAGCGCGATGAAGCCTCGCCCCGCGCTCATGTGCGGTTGGAAATAGCCGGTCTGGCCGAGCGCGAGATAGACGCCGGCCAAGCCGACCAGCACCCCGCAGATGACGACTGCGCTATAGCGCAACCCGCGCACCGAAATGCCGGCGGTGTCGACAGCGGCGGGATTCTCGCCGACCGCCCGCAGACGCAGTCCGAAACGCGTGCTGTAGAGGGCCCAGTAGGTGACGGGCACCATCGCGAAGGCGATGTAACCGATCAGGTCGTGGTCGGAGATCAGTCCCTGGTAGATCGGTCCGACAATCGGCACGGCGCCGATCTGCCTGACGAAGGGCAGTGCGATTTCCCGGAACTGGGCGGTCTCCGGCAATTGCGGCGTTCGTCCCCCCTGCGACCAGATCGCATTGCCGATGAGCGCAGTGAGGCCGTCGGCCACCATGTTGATCGCGGTTCCCGAGACGATCTGATTGGCGCGCTGGTCGATAGAGGCGTAGCCGTGAATGAGTGAGAAGACTACGGCCGCCGCGACGCCCGCTAGAAGTCCGAGCCAGACGTTGCCGGTGAATGTCGCGCCTGCGGCGGATGCGAACGCGCCAACGAGAATCTTGCCCTCAAGCCCGATGTCGACGATGCCCGAACGCTCCGACCAGAGGCCCGCAAGGCAGGCGAGAATGAGTGGGACGGCAAGACGCATTCCGGAAGCGAAAACGACAATGAAGGCGTCGAACCATTCCATGGCCCACCGCCCGTCAGATCGGCGGTTGCGTCGTGCGCCGCGCGAGCAGGGTCGCGACAGGGCGCCGGAACATGTGCTCGAGCGCACCCGCGAACAGGACCACCAGGCCCTGGATGACGACGATCATGTCGCGGCTGATCTTGGGCATATCGATCGAGAGCGCCTGCCCGCCCTGGTAGAGGACGCCGAACAGGATCGCGGCGAGGATGATGCCGACCGGGTGCGCGCGCCCCATCAGCGCGACCGCGATGCCGACGAAACCAAACCCACCGACGAACTCAAGGATGAGCCGGTGCTGGTCGCCCAGGATGACGTTGGCCGCGACTCCGCCGGCGAGCGCGCCCGACAGCAGCGTGGTGATGACGGTGACGCGGGCAGGCGAGATGCCGCCGTACACCGCGGCGGTCGGGTTGGCGCCGACGGTGCGAATCTCGTAGCCGAGGCGGGTCCGCCAGATGAGCAGCCAGACTGCGAGGCAGCAGATGAGCGCGAGGAGGAATGAGAGGTTGAAGGGCGTCACTGGCCACTTGATTCCGAAATGGGCGAGCACTTCGTGGAACTGGGGCACGAGGGCCGTGTCGCGGAACGGCGTCGTCTCCGCGTTCATCTGCCCGGACTTGCGCAAAACGTTGACCAGCAGGTAGCCCATAATGGCGGATGCGATGTAGTTGAACATGATCGTCGTGATGACGATGTGGCTGTCGCGATAGGCTTGCAGATAGCCGGGAATGGCCGCGAAAGCGGCGCCGAACAATGCGGCGCCGATGATCGCCGCGATGGCGAGCGTGTAGCCCGGCAGGAAGCCGAAATGCAGCGCAACCAGCGCCGCGCCGAGGCCCGCGATATAGGCCTGCCCCTCGGTGCCGATGTTGAACAGGCCGGCATGAAAGCAGATTGCGACGGAAAGCCCGGTGAAGATGAAGCTCGTCGCGTAGAACAGCGTGTAGCCGATCCCTTCGAGATCGCCGAGCGCCCCGAGAACCAGGCTCCGGACGGCGTCGAGCGGGTTCTCGCCGATCGCCAGCACGACGAAGCCGGAGATCACGAAAGCGGCGGCGACGTTGACAAGAGGGATGAGCGCGACGTCCGCCCACGCGGGCAAGGGCTTCAGCGGCGCGCTCACGCGGCGCGCTCGCTCACGCCCGCCATCAAGAGCCCCAGGTCCTGGGCGTTGGTCTCTTCGGGCCGGCGCTCGCCGGTGATGCGGCCGCCGCACAGCACGATGATGCGGTCCGAGAGCGCGAAGATCTCGTCGAGTTCGACCGACACCAGCAGCACCGCCTTGCCCGCGTCGCGCTGGGCGACGATCCGCTTGTGGATGAATTCGATCGCGCCGATGTCGACGCCCCGGGTCGGCTGCCCGACGAGCAGGATCTTGGGGTTACGTTCGATCTCGCGCGCCAGCACGATCTTCTGCTGATTGCCGCCGGAGAAATTGGCGGTCTTGAGCAAGGGAGCGCGAGGCCGGACGTCGAAGGCGTCCATCTTTTTTTCGGCGTCGGATACGATGGCGCTGCGGCTATAGAAGAGGCCCTTGCCGTAGATTGGCTCGCGATGAAATCCGAGCATCGCGCTCTCGCAGGCTTCGAACGGCATGACCAGCCCGACGCGGTGGCGATCTTCAGGCACGTGACCGATGCCGAGGAGGCGTTCGGCGCGCGGGTTGCGCTCCGCGGGCGGAAGCGGGTCGCCATAGAAGACAATGTTTCCGCCGCTCAAGGGGCGAATGCCGGCAAGCGCTTCAAGGAGCTCCGACTGGCCGTTGCCAGCGACGCCCGCCACGCCCAGAATCTCCCCTTCTCGCAGAACGAAGGAAACCCCGTCGACACGCATGACGCCTCGATCGTCGCGCACCACAATGTCGTGCGCCTCAAGCGAGACCGGGCCCGGATGCGCCATCCCCTTTTCTATTTTCAGGATCACCTTGCGCCCGACCATCGCGTCGGCGAGCTCGGGCGGCGACGTGTTGGCGGTGTCGAACGTCGCGACCATCTCCCCGCGACGCATCACCGACACGCGGTCCGTCAGATTCATGATCTCGCGCAACTTGTGGGTGATGAAGATGATGGTTTTGTTCTCGCCCTTGAGCACGCGCAGCATCTCGAACAGCTGATCGGCTTCCGCCGGCGTCAGCACCGCCGTCGGCTCGTCAAGCACCAGGATCTCGGCGCCGCGCACCAGCGCCTTGAGGATCTCGACTCGCTGTTGCAGGCCCACCGACAATTCGCCGACGATGGCGTCGGGATCCACCATGAGGCCGTATTCGCGCGCGAGTTCGCCGAGTTGCTTGCGGATCTCGCCGGCGCCTTCGGCGAGCAGCGCCCCGCCCTCGGCGCCGAGCATCACGTTTTCGAGCACGCTCAATGGCGGCACCAGCATGAAGTGCTGATGCACCATGCCGATACCATGGCTGATCGCCTCCCGCGGGGAACGGATCCTGACCGGCGCGCCGTTGACGCGGATCTCGCCGGCGTCGGCTTCGTAGAAGCCATACAGAATGGACATCAATGTCGATTTGCCAGCCCCATTCTCGCCGACGATCCCATGGATGATTCCGCGTTCGACAACCAGATTGACGTTATTGTTGGCGTGAACCGGGCCGAAACTTTTGTCGATCCCGATCAGTTCGATAGCGGGAGGCGCTTTGCTGGCCTCAATGGTCACGCGCTTTCCCCGACATTCAGTTCAGCGACCCCTACCGTGCTTCGAGACGCGCCGCTTGCGCGGCGCTCCTCAGCATGAGGGGCGTAGGCAGGGTCGATCCCTCACGTCCTCATGCCTCAAGGAGCGATGCGAAGCATCGTGTCTCGAAGGATATGAAAGCGCCCACTTACGTCGGGCACTTGTTGTCGGACATGTAGTCGTGGACCTGAATCTTGCCCGAGATGATATCCGCTTTCGCCTGGTCCGCCTTGGCTCTGACTTCCGGAGTGAGAATGGCCTTGTTGTTGTCATCGACCGCGTAGTCGACGCCATCTTCCTTCAGGCCGAGATCCAGGACGCCTGGCTTCCAGGTTCCGTTTTTGGCGTCCATGAACGACTTGTACGTCGCGACGTCGACATGCTTCAGCATCGAAGTCAGGATTTTGCCCGGGAAGAGACCGTTCTGGTTGGAATCGACGCCAATGCCGAACTTGCCTGCGTCCGCCGCCGCCTTCAGCACCCCCTGACCGGTCGCGCCGGCTGCCGCGTAAACGATGTCGGCGCCGCGATCCATCTGCGACTTGGCGAGCTCGCCGCCCTTGACCGGGTCGTTCCAGGCCGCGGGCGTCGTGCCAGTCATATTGGCGAACACCTCCACCTTGCCGTCGGAGGCGTATTTGACGCCCTGCGCATATCCGCACTCAAACTTCGAAATCAACGGAATGTCCATGCCACCAACGAATCCGACCTTGCCGGTCTTTGACGTATCGGCCGCGATCACTCCGACAACGAACGAGCCCTCTTGCTCCTTGAACACGACCGACTGGACATTGGGCAGGTCGACAACGTCATCGATGATGCCGAATTTCGTCTTGGGGTATTCCGGCGCCATTTTCTTCAGCGCGGTCTCCCAGGCGAAGCCGACAGTCATGATCGGCGAGAAGCCGTCCTTGGCGAACTTGCGAAGAACCTGCTCGCGCTGTGACTCGTTTTGGATCTCGAGGTCGCGGAAATCGATCCCGGTTTCCTTCTTGAACTTTGTCGCGCCGTTGAACACGCCCTCGTTGAACGATTTGTCGAACTTGCCGCCAAGATCATAAAGAACCGCGGGCTTAATGGTGTCGGCCGCATAGGCCGCGACGGAGGAGAGAAGACTTCCGGCAAGAGCCGCTGTCGTCATGAGCGTGATGCGACCGAACATATCTGACCTCCGTTTGGCGCGAGCCGCTCCCAAGCTCGCGCCGACAAACTAACCGGGTGGCCGAGCAGGTCCGCCTGAACTTGACTGTCAAGCACGGTCGAGCCGTTCCCAGCGCAGAACGAAGACTATGCGGGCAAATTACCGAGAGCAAGCGGAAGCGAGGACATGAAGCCGGACTGGCGATCCCGAGCCCTTCAAAGCAAAAAGGCCGCGCTGTCAGGGCGCAGCCTTTTCCAGCCAGGTAATTCCTCGCCAACGCCCTCGGCGAATGGTTAGATTAGCCTACGCGCAGGGCTTCGCGCTTGCGGCGAGCGACCATGAAGCTCAACCCGACGAAGCCGAAAATCATCATCGCCCAGGTGGGAGAGCTCAGGAACAGCGGCGAAATCTTGGCGCGCGAACTCGTCAACGCCGAACTTCGCCAGATCGGCGTCGGTGAAGCCGAACACGAAGAACTGGTTCGGATTGTCGACCATCGAACCATCGGCCGGCGCGACTTGCGAAAGGAAGTCGTTGTCGTTCGACACGTAGAGCGTGTGCTCGACCTGGCCATCGACCGTGACATCTTGTCCGAAGGCCAGCCCTTCAATCTTCGCGGGCACTTCCGATGGCGGAATGCCAGCCTCTCCCAGCGCCGCAACGATATCGAGGAACGGCCCGCTCTTCGGGATAGCGGCGTCAGCGAGGGCCTGTCCGGAGAGATCCGTCACGTCCGTAGCCCCGTCGGTGTCGATGATGAACAACTGCTTCGCGACCGCGTCGCTACCGTCAGCGCGGCCGTGCCCATCGCGCTCGTCGACCAGGAATTGGTGATCGTTGAGCGCGACGATATCGCTCACGCCTGACCCCGCTGTCAGGTTATAGGCGAACTCCTTGTTGTCGCCGGTCGCGATGTCGATCGTCACGAGGCGAACGGTTTTGTTGGCGGGGTCGCCCTTGGCGGAATCCTGGATGAGCGGAGCCTGCATGACGCCTACCAGCGTCTTGCCATCCGGCGTCAGCGCGAGGCCTTCCATGCCCTTGTTGTCGGTGCGCCCGCTCGTGTTGGTGCTCGTTTCGACGGCGCCCTGAGGGGATTGAAACGCGACAGAGAGATTGCTGGGCAGAGTGAAGGTCTTGATCACTTGCCCGGTGGCGCGATCGAACTGCCGCACATACGGCCCGTATTCGTCGGAGATGAAGACGCTCTTTCCGTCATTGGAGACGCGAACCGATTCAGGGTCGAAGCGCGCGTTCGTGGTCACCAAAGAGCCTCCGGGTCCGAAATTGTCGGACCGTCCGGTGAAATAGAACTTGTCCGGCGTGTTCTGACCTGGCGCGCCTGGCCCGACGCCGAGGCCGGCGCCGGTTCCGTAGATGAGCGGCGTAGAGCTGTAGAGCAGGGTGGTCTTTGTGAGGGTGGGCGTAAGCGTGAAAGGAAGCGCGCTCCCTGGGTTCGCCGTAAGGTTAAGCTTCAGCGTCTGAAACCGATTGATATACGAGGCCGTATTGTCGATATTTGAATTGAAGGGGACGGCGTTGGGACCACGGTCAGGAACCGTGAGAAACGTGTCGCCCCCCCGCGAAAGCGATGCCCGAGCCAAGGCCCCCTAGAATATTCGCGGGCACTCCGTTTTCCAGAGTTCCGGTCAGGCCTGACAGATCGCTGGCTCCGTCCAAAGTTCCAATCGCGAGCAAACTCACACCGGCCCGGGCTGGAGCGACGGCGCCCACAGACAACAGTAAAGCGGCTTTGAATGTCGTTGAACGAAGCATTGTTCATCCCCTCCCGCGCGAAATCGCAGTAGGCGAGGATGTGCTCCCACATCATGACGCCGAAATGACCGAGCGCGACTCGAATAACCGCCATCGCGTCGACGCCAGCCGCACGACGCCATTCGGTGGGGATAAGTCCGCTAATTGAACAGTGACGAGACGCTCTCTTCCTTCGCGATACGGCCGATCGCCTCACCAATCAGGGGGGCGATTGAGATCACGCGGATGTTGCGCGCCACACGCACTGCTTCGGTCGGCTGGATCGTATCGGTAAGCACCAGTTCGCTCAGCTTCGACGCGGCGACGCGGGCGACCGCCCCGCCCGACAGCACGCCGTGGGTGATGTAGGCCGATACGCTCGCCGCGCCCTTCTCGAGCAATGCGTCAGCGGCGTTGCACAGCGTGCCGCCCGAATCGACGATATCGTCGAGCAGCACGCAATTGCGGCCGGCGATATCGCCGATCACGTTCATCACTTCCAATTCGCCCGCCCGGTCGCGCCGCTTGTCGACGATGGCGAGCGGCGCGTCGAGGCGCTTTGCGAGCGCGCGGGCGCGCACCACGCCGCCGACGTCGGGGGAAACGACCATCACGTTCTTGCTGCCGTTATGATGGGCCTGGATGTCGCGAACCATGGTCGGGGCGGCGAACAGATTGTCGGTGGGGATGTCGAAAAATCCCTGGATCTGGCCGGCGTGCAGATCGACCGTCAGCACCCGGTCAGCGCCGGCGCGGGTGATGAGATTGGCCACCAGCTTGGCGGAGATGGGCGAGCGCGGCCCAGGCTTTCGATCCTGGCGAGCGTAGCCGAAATAGGGGATGACCGCCGTGATGCGCTGCGCCGAGGCGCGCCGCAGCGCATCGATCATGATGAGCAACTCCATCAGATTGTCGTTCGCCGGATAGGACGTCGACTGGATGATGAAGGCGTCGCGTCCGCGCACGTTCTCGAGGATTTCGACGAAGATCTCGAGGTCGGCGAAGCGCCGAACGTGACAGCTGGTCAGCGGCTCGCCGAGATAGGCGGCGATCGCCTCGGCCAGCGGTCGATTGGAATTGCCGGCCAAAATCTTCATCTTGCCGGGCACGGCCGCTCTCCAAAGGCGCGCTTCAGATCGCGCTTGAGCGCGCGGACGCGGCGGGTCATAGCAGCCGCTCGACGCTCGAACAACATGACCCTGGTATTGCGGCGGGCGTGCGCCGCCCGGATGTCCACAAGAAAAAAGCCCTATTGGGCGTAGCTGAGAGCTGCACTCGCGGGCGCGGCCTCCGGCGTATTGGACAGATAGGCGGCGAGGTCATCAGCGCATTTGGCGGCGACGCTGTTAAGCGCCGCGTCGTCGATCATCGCCCAGGCCTCGTCGCCGGAGCCCTTGACCGCGATTGCGTCGCTAAGTCGCTGGGCGCGGCGCTTGTCCGGCGTGAACACGTCCCAGACGATATCGACCTCGGCGCCGCCCTCGATCGGCGAAGCGGTAACATAACCGCGCACGAGATAGCGCGCCTTGGCCGGCGGCGCTATCGCGATCCGGCGGGCCGACGCCGCCTGGTCAAGGCTCTGGCGGAAACTCTCCGAAAGGTCGGCCGGCGCGCCGTCGACTGATACGATCGCGACCGTTGCGCCGGCCATATTGGCGTCGTCGCGCAGGACGAACTCTGGGCGCGCGTCCGCATTCGGCGGGTTCGCGGCGACATCGTTGCAGCCGCCGAGCATCACGCACGCCAACAGCAAACTGAGACCCGCGACAAACGCTCTGACCGGGTCTTCGATGCTTGAACTCACTCTCAACCAGCTCCCGCCCGCGGCCCATCCGCCGCCGCGAGGCAAGGTTAATAATCCGTTAAGCCGCCCGCGCCAACAGCTAGTCGTAAACGCGCTTAACGTCTAGCGCGCGGCCAGCGGCGACCCAGCGCCGCGTCCCAGCTATTCCCACCGCAGCCCCTTGCGCCTAGATAGGTCGCTCATGAGCGGCGCGTCTAAAACCTTTCCTCCCGGCGAAGCGCCCGCGGCCGAGGCGCGGGAAGAAGCCGCGCTCGCGCGCGAGCTCGCGCCCGATTCCGCTCCCCTCGACATCGCCATCGACGAGCCGCCGGCGGAGCCGGCGCGCGTTGCGCGCGGCGCCGAGGCGATCCGGGAATTCTGGCGCCACGCGCCGCTCGGGCCAGGCGTTTATCGCATGATCGGGGCAGAGGGCGAGGTGCTCTATGTCGGCAAGGCGCGCTCGATCAAGAAGCGCATCGCCGCCTATATGGCGCCCGAGCGTCAGCCAAGCCGCATCGAGCGCATGGTGGCGCAGACCCGCTCGATGGTGTTCGTCACCACCGAGTTCGGACGCCGAGGCGTTGCTGCTCGAGGCGAATCTCATCAAGCAACTGAAGCCGCGCTACAACGTCACGCTGCGCGACGACAAGAGCTTTCCCTATATCCTGATCTGCACCGGGCATCCGGCGGCAAGGCTCATCAAGCATCGCGGCGCGCGCAATCTCGCCGGCGACTATTTCGGCCCGTTCGCCAGCGCCGGCGCGGTATTTCGCACCCTCAACTCCCTGCAGCGGGCGTTTCTCCTGCGCACCTGCTCCGACAGTTTTTACGTAAATCGTACTCGGCCGTGCCTGCTCTATCAGATCAAGCGCTGCTCGGCGCCCTGCACTGGTGAGATCGCGCTCGACGACTATGCGAATCTGGTGACGGAAGCGCGCGATTTCCTTTCCGGCCGCAGCCGCGCCATCAAGGCCCGTTTAGCGGGCGCAATGAACGAAGCCGCCGCGGCGCTCGATTTCGAAAGCGCGGCGCGGCTCCGCGACCGCATCAGCGCGCTCTCCGCGATCCAAGGCGAGCAGAGCGTCAATCCTCGCTCGATCGCCGAAGCCGACGTGTTCGCGGTCACCGAGGAGGCGGGACAGTTCTGCGTCGAAGTGTTCTTTTTCCGCACTTACCAGAACTGGGGCAACCGCGCCTATTTCCCGCGCGCCGACCGGGCGCTCTCCTGCGAGGAAGTGCTCGAACTCGTTTCTGGCGCAATTCTATCTCGACCGGCCGGCGCCGCGGCTGGTCCTGCTGAGCCATCCGGTTCCGAGCGCCGAGACCTTGTGCGAAGTCTTAAGCGCGCGCGTCGGACATCGCATCGCCATCGGCGCCCCTCGCCGCGGGGAAAAAAAGGATCTGGTCGACGACGCCATGCGCAACGCGCAACAAGCTTTGTCGCGCAAGCTCGCGGAATCGGCGACCCAGGAAAAGCTTGTCACCGCGCTGGGCGCGGCCTTCGGCGTCGACCATCCGATCCGGCGGGTCGAGATCTACGACAATTCCCACATCATGGGGACCAACGCGATCGGGGCGATGGTCGTCGCCGGACCCGAAGGCTTCGTCAAGAACCAGTACCGGACCTTCAACATCAAAAGCGCAGACCTCACGCCCGGCGACGATTACGGCATGATGCGCGAAGTCTTGACGCGCCGCTTCGCTCGCCTGAAGCGGCACGGCGAAACGGCGGAGCCCGGCGGCTTTCCCGATACGCCGGACCTTGTCATCGTCGACGGCGGGCGGGGACAATTCGAGGCGGCGCGCGAAGTCATGAGCTCGCTCGGCGTCGAAGGCGTGAGGCTTACCGCGATCGCGAAGGGCCCCGACCGCAACGCCGGCCGCGAAACCTTCTTCGTCGAGGGGCAAGAGTCGTTCAAGCTCTCGCCCCGCGATCCGGCTTTGTTCTTCATCCAGCGTCTACGCGACGAGGCGCATCGCTTCGCTGTCGGAACCCACCGCGCGCGGCGCAAGAAGGAGTTTGTGAAAAGCCCGCTCGACGAGATCCCTGGAATCGGGCCGGCGCGCAAACGCGCGCTCCTGTTCGCCTTCGGCTCGGCCAAGGATGTCGCCAAAGCTGGCCTAACCGACCTCGAAAAGACGCCGGGCCTCAACGCCGCCACCGCGAAGCTGGTCTACGACTTTTTCCACGAGAACCGGGCGAGGTGAGGAGCACGCGCGGCGGCCACTTTCCCTTCTCCCGTCCGGGAGAAGGTGGCCGAAGGCCCTGTGGTCGGCCGATGAGGGCCTGGAACCTCAGCAGAGGACGTTTCGCCAAGGCTATGCAGCTGGTTCGCTTGTAGCGCTCTACCAAGTTTATATCGACGCAATCGCCGGAGTCGGCTCGTCTTCCGGCAGTCCCTCGGGCAGGAAGGTTCTCGCGCCAGCGGCGACGAGCTCCGCGCGCCAAACCTCGATGTCGAAGGGCGCTTTCTTCAGCGGCTCGAAGGTCACCTTGTCGCCTACCTTGGTGACCCGCACTTCGTTACCCGGCAGGCGGAATCCTTTCGGCAGGCGTACGGCCCGACTCCGCCTGTGCATGAAGATCTTCGCTTTTGCGGCCATTGGCGGCTCAACGAGTAAGGGCGATGATATCTACGATTGATAGACATCATCAGGACGCGCGCGTCAATATCAACGAATGCGCTTGGGCGCCTCACAGAGCCCTTCCGAAGACGCGCCCGGTGAGGATAAACCGCTTGATCTCCTCGTTCCCTCGGCGGAAGAGCAAGGATCTCGCGGGTTCCGCTGTTCTTCGCGGAGCGGAGCCTACGCCGCACGACGGAGCGGCCTTGCGCGCTCGATCCGTTTCCGCTCGCGGGGGCTGTTCATCGCTTCCCATAGATCGCCGCGCCGCTGGAGGTTAAGCCAGAAGTCTGCACTGTTTCCGAACACGCGGGCCAGGATCAGGGCCGTCGCCGCCATCACGGCGCGCCGATCGTTGCACAACTCGTTGACATGTTTGCGGTGAACGCCCATCGCCTCAGCCAGCGCGGTCTGCGTCAGCCCCATCGGCCGCATGAACTCCTCCACCAGGATTTCGCCGACCGTCGCCGGCTTGCGTTTTGTCGTCAGCATCGTCGCCTCATTTGTGGCTGTGGTCGTCGAGATAGACGCCCTCCGCCTAGCCGTGGCCAGCGTCCCAGCGGAAGATGAGCCGCCAACGATCGCTGACACGGACTGAGTGAAGGCCCGCGAGCTCGCCGCGGAGCTTCTCAAAGCGGTTGCTGGGCGGCGACCGCAGGTCCCGGTCCGTCGTCGCGTCGTCGGTATCTGGAGCTTGCGGAAGCCGGCTTTCGATATCCGAAGGGATCCGCGGCGATCGCACGTCTTCCACGAAGAAAGCCCGCAGCCACCCGTCCCGAAAGCTTACGATCCCGCACGAACGTCGCCGTACGTGGCCTCATGCTGGTCAGCGACACGCGGGGTGCACGATGCAGGCGCCCTCAATCGCTCCGCGCCAGCACCTGCTCCAGCTTGGCGAAGAAGTTCGCCCAACCGATCTTCGCGCCCTGGTAGAACTGCTCCTGGTCCGTCCGGAAGCCCGACTGCTCCATCCGCAAATTCGTGCCTTTGCCCGTCGGGGTGAGCGTCCAGGTGACCACGCTCTCAAGTCCATGGGCTGCCCAGCTGTAGGACAGCGTCGTCAGCGGCTGGACCTTGAGGACCTGGCAGTCGACGGCGCCCCAATCGCCGCGAAGATTGAACTTGTGGTCGGCGACGGGCTTGAAGTCGTTCTTCATCAGCCACTCCTCGATCAGATGCGGCTCGGTCAGCGCGCGCCAGATCTTTTCGGGCGGATGATGGATCTCGCGCTCGACGACGACGGTGCGTGTTTCGGTCTTGGCGCCAGTCATGGGTCCATCCTCATTTCTTGGAACGAGCGGGGCGGGCGGCGGCTGACTTTGACGTGTTCAGCGCTACGGCGGCGCGAATGAGCGCTTTCAGCGCCTCTCCGTCGATCTGCTCGCCCTCATGAATGTCGACGGCTCGTCGAGTGTTTCCATCGAGGCTCGAGTTGAAAAGGCGCGAGGGGTCTTCGAGCGCTGCGCGCCCTTGGCGAAGGTGAGTTTCACCACGGCCTTGTAGGTCTCGCCCGTGCAGAGGATTCCGTCGTGCGACCACACCGGAACGCCTCTCCATTTCCACTCCTCGATGGCTTCCGGGTCTGCCTCTTTGATGAGACATCGCACGCGGGCCAGCGTCTCGCCGCGCCAGTCGCCGAGCTCCTTGATACGCGCGTCGATCAGTTCGACGGCTGCGTTCGCTTTGGTCGCGAGTTTGCTCATTTGTCGATCCTTCTGAGCAGATCTTCGAGGCCGTCGAACCGGCTCTGCCAGAACCCTTTCATCTGGCTTGTCCAATCGACCAGCGGGGCCAAGGCGCCGACCTCGGCGCTGTAATGCGTCTGACGTCCTTCGTGGCGGTCGCGCGCCAGCCCGGCTTGTTTCAGCACCAGAAGATGTTTCGAGACGGCCGGTTGCGAGATGCCGGCTTGAGCCGTCAGCGCGCCGACCGTCTGCTCGCCTTCGCGGCAGAGGCGCTCGAAGATGGCGCGCCTTGTCGGGTCTGCGAGCGTGCGGAACAACGTATTCTGAGCGTCGGTCATGTCGGATCGATAACCATTCGGCTATGGATTATTCCATAACCCACGAGCTATGCGTCGGTCAAGCGGAAACGCGTGAGCAGCGCGCGAGGGCCAAGATTCCCTGCAGCGCGAGGCCAGCGCCATGCGCCGCAAGTCTCGGGGGTCTCTGGTTGGGCCCGCCCGGTGTCGACCGGTTTGACCGGCCTCTCAACGAAATCTAGTTTCCGGCCTTCGCTGCGGGTGACGAACCGCGACTTCATCAAGTCGCGCGTCCGCGCGCAAAATGTCGAACCTTAGCCATCCAGGAGCAGGCGTTGTCTCGAGGCGACAGGCGCGAATCGCCGGATATGACTTTCGACCGATCGGCGAGCGCTCATGAGTTCCGTCAGGGCCTTGCGCGCCATCAGCAGGGCAATCTCGCCGAGGCGGAAGGACATTACCAGGCGGCGTTGAAGAGCCAGCCCGACAATTTCGAGGCGCTGCATATGCTGGGCGTCATCGCGCTCCAAAAGGGCCGCCTCGAACAGGGGGTCGAAATCATTACAAAGGCGGTCGCGCTGAACCAAAATTCGGCGATTGCCTTCAATAATTTGGCCAAGGGTCTGAAAGACCTAGGTCGGTTCGACGAGGCGATTGTCCATTTTGAACGCGCGATCGCGCTTGCGCCAACCTTTGCCGATGCGCAGTTCAGTTACGGGACCGCGCTCCATTTTGTAAATCGATCTGAGGACGCGCTCGTCCATTTCGAAAAGGCAATCGCGCTCCATCCCAAATTCGTCGCAGCGCTCAACAACCGCGGGTTGGCGCTGGCGAAATTGAAGCGGTTCACAGAGGCTCTGGCCAGTTACGATAAAGCGCTCGCGATCCAGCCGGGTTTCGGCGACGCGCACAACAACCGCGGCAATGCGCTCAACGCCTTGATGCGTTTCGACGAGGCGCTCGCCAGTTTCGACAAGGCGATTGGCGCCCGACCGGATTCTGCCGAGGCGCACTGCAATCGTGGCAATGCGCTCGTCCAATTGGAGCAATTCGACGATGCGGTGGCCAGTTTCGACCGAGCGATTGCGATCCGACCGAATTTTGCCGAGGCGCATCGCGGGCGCGGCGACGCCCTCGCAAACCTCAATCGGTTTGCCGATGCGCTGGCGAGCTTCGACCGGGCGATAGCGATTAAACCGCACTACGTCGACGCATGGATTTCCCGCGCCGAGGCTCTGTTCACCAGCAACCGCAATGACGAGGCTGTCAAAAGCGCGCAAGCGGCGATCGATATCGATCCCGAGAACGCCTTGTGCCGATTTCTAAGCTGCGTTTGCGAACTGAGAATTTTGTATGACAGCGAGCGCGATGTCGAAGCCCGCCGCAGGGCCTATGAAAACAAGCTTCGGGCGATCTGCAGCGACTATGAGGCCGGACGCCTGAGAACAAACATGATCGAGGCGGTCGCGCACTGCAAACCCTTTTATCTCGCCTATCAAGACCGCAATGATCGGGATTTGCAGGCGCTGTACGGGACGCTGGCCTGCCGGGCGATCGGGGCTCAATTTCGTCAAGGCGCTCCGCCTGCGTCCCCCGAAGCCGCGGAACCGATCCGAGTGGGCTTCGTGAGCGGCCATTTCTACGCGCACTCGAACTGGAAAGTTCCGCTCAAAGGCTGGATGAGCCAGTTGGATCGCAAGCGTTTCAAAATATTCGGCTACTACGTGGGTCGGCGCCGGGACGAGGAAACCGAGGTCGCGGCAAAACTCTGCTCTCGATTTGTGCACCGCTCTATGCCTCTGGAAGCCTGGCGCGATGCAATCCTCGCAGACGCGCCGCATGTCCTCATCTATCCAGGGCTTCTGATGGATGAATTGTGTCTGCAACTCGCCGCGCAAAGGCTTGCGCCAATTCAATGCAATTCCTGGGGGCACCCGGAAACGAGCGGTCTTCCCACGCTCGATTACTTTCTGAGCAGCGATATGATGGAGCCGCCTGACGCGGCCGAACATTATACCGAGCGCTTGGTGCGCCTACCGAACCTCTCGATCTATTATGAGCCCATCGCATTCTCGCCGGCGAGGATAACCAGGGGCGAGTTGGGAATGAGGCCCAACGCAGTTGTATTCTGGTCCGGCCAGTCGCTGTACAAGTATCTTCCGGAGCATGATTTCGTCTTCGCCAAAATTGCGAAGTTGGCGGGGAACTGTCAGTTTGTGTTTATAAAGCATGCCAAAGAAGCTGCGGTCGCGGATCTATTTCGTCGGCGTCTGGACTCTGTATTTTCGGAGTGGGGTCTAGCCGCTTCAGACCATTGCCTGTTTATCGAGAGTTTGAGCGCTGATCGCTACGTCGCCGCCATCGGCAATTGCGACATCTTCCTCGACAGCATCGGATGGTCTGGCTGCAATTCGACCTTGGAGGGCCTCGTCCACAATCTGCCTGTTGTGACGTTGAGAGGGGCGCTTATGCGAGGTCGCCATGGCAGCGCTATCTTGAACAGAATCGGAGTTAGAGAAACGGTCGCGGACTCGATTGACGAATACGTTTCGATTGCGATTCGATTCGCGGTGAACTCAGAGGAACGCAGGCGAATTAGCCTTGAGATCGCTCGAAATAAGCATATAATATACCGAGATCGCGACTGCATTGCGCTACTCGAGGATTTCCTTGAGAACGCGACGCGAGGGCGCGTGATGGAAGGCACACTGGAGTAGGATTCAGCTCGAAGACGGTAATGATAGCGCAACGAGAAGACGTGGTTCGCGGTCGAAGTTTTCTCGCCCGGCATCTCGATTAGTGCGGAGCGTGAACGACCAGGCTTGACTAAACAAAAACGACATAAGCCTATTGCGCGCAAGCTCGATTTACCTTGACAGCGCAGCCCAAGTCTGATCAACTTTTTGTGAACGCGCCATGGCGGCATCACGGCGCTGGGAGAAATTGTTCTACCCCTCGGGCGGCTGGCAGCGCCGCGGGCACGTGGCGAACTGCCGATGTTGCTTCCGGGCTGGCCGCCTCACGGCGAGAGTTGGAAGCTCTTCGGCGACGTCGTGAGCGGCTGAGCGAACGGCGTCCGAGGGCGCGGCTCGCGGCTCGTCGCCCGGATTTTCATGCGCTCCGCGCGCCTCGCTTCGAATAATTTTGGCTCCGAATAATTTTAGCGCCCTTTACTTCGATTGTCGCTCGGAGGATCTTATGCCCATCACCAGATTGGCGGTCGGTATCCGCCGCCGAACCCTTCTAAAGGCGGGTCTTGCGGCCGGCGCCTTGCAGGTCGCTAGTCCTTTCGTCCTTCGCGCACGCGTCGCGGACGTCGTGAAGATCGGCCTCGACAATCCGCTCACTGGCACCCTTGGCGGGGCTGGCAAAAACGAACTGATCGGCTGTCAGCTCGCGGTCGAACAGATCAATGCGAAGGTAGGCATTCTCGGCCGCGAGGTCGAGTTGATCGTGGAGGATTCCACCAGCGGCGATGCGGGCACGGCCGTGCTGAAGGCCCGCAAACTGATCGATGGCGACAAGGTCGATTTCCTGCTTGGCAACACAAACTCGGCGCTCTCTCTCGCGATGGCGGAGGTCTCGAACGAAAAGAAAATCCTGCATATCGTTCCCGGCGGCCATACCGATGCCGTCACCGGAGCCAGCTGTCACTGGAATGTTTTCCGCGTCTGCAACACCACGCAGATGGAAGCGGAGGCGATCACCGCAACGCTGATCAAGACTTACGGCAAGAAATTCTACTATATCACGCTGGACTATGCGTTCGGGCACACGCTCGAAGCGGCCATGGTGAAGGCCGCCACGAAGCTCGGCGGCTCGCGGGTCGGCGGCGCTTTGACGCCGCTCGGCACGGTCGATTTTTCATCCTACCTCATCGGTGCGCAATCGGCGAACCCCGACGTCATCATCTTCCTGTTGGGCGGCGACGACATGGTGAACGCGCTGAAACAGGCCGTGCAATTCGGGCTGGACAAGAAGCTTCATCTTGCCGGCGCCCAGCAAGAGTTGGAGTCGCTCGAGGGACTGCCGCCGGAAGCGCGCATCGGCATCTGGGTGATGGAATGGTACTGGAAGCAACCGGGCGTGCCGCACGTGGCCGAATTCGTCGACATCGTCAGGAAACGCACCGGCCGCGTGCCTACCGCGCGGACCTGGTTCGGATTCGTCTCAGTCTGGACTTGCGCACTGGCGGCGGCCAGGGCCAAGTCCCTCGATGCGATGGCGATGGCCAAGGCCGTACAGGGATTCGGGTTGCCGCCGGAAATCGGCCTGATGCCGAAAGCGCCCTTCTACCGGGCTGGCCAAAACCAGCTCATCCCCACCCTCTATATCGGCAACGCCCAGCCGAGCGGCGACGAACCGGAGGACCTCTTCAAGGTGACCAGCGTCGTCGACGGCGCCGATGTCGCCGGCACGGTGGAGGAAAGCGGCTGCAAAATGACCTGGCCAACCTGAAATGGCCTCGCGTTGTCTCGTTTCTGCAACGCAAACAGAGGCCTTGATCGAACGACTGCGGATCGGTCGTCAAGGTGCGCGGCGGATATCAATAGTCTATAGGCGCTCTTACGCATTGCAGAGCAATCTGTTTCATGCGTGGCTTTCATTCTTTCTCCCTACGTTCACCATAAGATCAGGGATCCGTTCATCGGAGGGGGAGCGCGATCATGAATGTCCGCGCGTGGCTCTGTAGTCTCAACCTCGGTCAACACGAGATAAGGTTCCGAGAGAACAAGATCGATTTCGACGTGCTCGCCGATCTTACTGACGGCGACCTCCAAGAACTCGGCGTGCCTCTCGGCGACCGTAGACGACTGCTAAGGGCGATAGCGGAGCTCGGCGCAGAGCAACCGCTAACGGCTCAAGCCCGACGGACGCCGGCTGCTCCCGCCCCGGCGCAGTCTTTCGCGCAGCTGGATTCCGCCGAACGACGTCCGATCACAGTCATGTTCTGCGATCTTGTCGGCTCGACCGAACTTGCAGCCGCTCTCGACCTTGAGGACTGGCGCAATCTGCTCAACAGCTATCTCGACGAGGCCTCAAAGGCGGTGACGGAGCTCGACGGCCACGTGCTGAAGATGCTTGGCGATGGGATGATGGCCGTCTTCGGGTATCCGCGGGCGCAGGAGAACGACGCCGAGCGCGCCGTTCGGGCGGCGCTCGCGATCCAGCGGGCGCTTGCAGAACTCAGCGCCAGGAACGCGGCCAGGGGCGCGCCGGAGCTCAAGGCGCGCATCGGAATCGAGTCCGGCCCTGTCGTCGTGGAGGCGACCGGCGAAGTGTACGGCGAGGCCCCCAACATCGCCGCGCGAGTTCAGGAAGCCGCCGAGCCTGGGTCAGTGCTGGTCACCTCGACGGTCCTGCGGCAGGTTGCTGGGCTGTTCATCGTTGAGGACAAGGGCGCCCATGAGCTCAAGGGCGACCTTGCGCCAATAAATCTCTATCGCATCCTGCGGGTAAGCGGCGGACGGCGCCGAAGAGGCGCCCGGCTTCTCACCTCTTTCGTCGGCCGCGAAGAAGACCTCGCAATCCTGGCTCGCTGCTCTGAACGCGCTTTTGCCGGCGCCGGACAGTTCGTCCTGATTGTTGGTGAGCCCGGCATCGGCAAATCCCGGCTGGTTGAAGAGTTTCGCAGCCAGTTGGCCGAGAGGCCACATTCATGGATCGAATGGAATTCGTCGCAGCTGTTGCAGAACACGCCGCTCCATCCTGTCCTCGGATGGGCGCGCGCGAGGTTCGGCGGTCCTGATGTCGCGCCCGAGCGGCGGCTGGCCGAACTCGAATCGCTCCTCGCCGCCGTCGAGCTCGATCCCGCGACACACGCTCCCCTGCTTGCGCCGCTGGTCGGCATCCCGGTCCCGCCGGAGCGCTCGCCAAGCCTTTCGCCGGAGGAAACTCGTCGCAGACAGTTGGCCGCGATGGTCGAATGGGCGATCGCCGGCGCCCGCAACCAGCCGCTCGTTCTCGTCCTTGAGGACTTGCTGTGGTTCGACCCGACGTCGATCGATCTCGTGCATGCGCTCAGCGATCGCTGCGCGGCGGCGCCCATGCTCGTTCTGGCGACGGCGCGGCCGGAATTCCGGCCGCCCTGGCGCTCGCAGCCGCACCATAAAGTCATTTCGCTGGCGCCGCTCGATGAAGCGCAGGTTCAATGCATAATCGCCGAACTGGCGGTCCGCCGCACGCTGTTGGCGGACGTGATGAGGCGCGTCAGCGAGCGCGCGGGCGGCGTGCCACTGTTCGTCGAGGAGGTCACGCGCCTGGTGCTTGAGCGCGGCCAGTCGGGCGGCGGCCTGCAGGCGATCCCGCCGACGCTTCAGCAGTCGCTCGCGGCGCGGCTCGACGGGCTTGGCGAAGCGCGCGAAGTCGCGCAGATCGGCGCCGTCTTGGGCCGTGATTTCACTTATGCGCTGTTGCGCGCCGTGAGCGGAATCGACCACCCCTTCCTCCAGTCCGCGCTCGACCGGCTCGCCGACGCGGACCTCCTCAGCTCCGAGGGCGCCGGCTCGCAAGCGAGCTACCGCTTCAAGCACGCGCTGATCCAGGACGCGGCCTACGAGAGCCTGCTCAAGAGCAGCCGCCAGGCGCTGCACCGGCGTGCGGCGGAAATCCTGGTCGGACAGCCAGAGCCCGCGGCGGTCGAGCCGGAAGTCGTCGCGCACCATCTCACTCAGGCCGGCCTCGACGAACTCGCGATCGAATGGTGGGGAAAAGCGGGCGATCAAGCCTTGCGCCGCTCGGCGTTCCAGGAGGCGACCGCCCATCTCGGCAAGGCGATCGCCATGGCGGACGAGGCGGCGGAGCCCGCCGCGAGGGCCGCGATTTCAAAGGCGGAGGCGAGCGAGCGGGTCAAGCTGCAGAGCGATTACGCTCAGGCGGTTCTATGGTCGAAGGGTTACGCGGCGGACGAGACCAAGGCCGCGTTCGAACGCACCAGTGCGCTCGCGGCGAACGCCGAGATTCCAGCTGAGCGGTTTTCTGCACTTTACGGTCGGTATCTCTGGAGTTGGTCGCGCGGGGAATTCCGCGCGGCTCGAGATACTGCCGAACGGTTTCTTCGAGAGGCGGAAGCCGAGGAAGGAATTGCCGAGGCCCGAGTGGCCCGCGTAATTCTTGGCGTGGCCTGCATGCAACTGGGAGACTTGCGCGAGGCGCGAACCCAACTCGAACTCGGGCTTAGCCGTTTCGAGGGCGCCGGCAGCGAATTCAGACAAAAGTTCGGCCTTGACGGCGGAGCGAGCGCGAGAGCTTTCCTCGCGCTTACGATTTGGCTGTCAGGAGATCTCCCGCGCGCTCGTGAACTGATCGAGGAGGCGACGCGTCTCGCCGGCGAGGTGGGCCACCCGCCGACCACCGCGACTGTGCTGATGTACAAAATCGCGATTGAGACTGCACGAAATGACTTCGAGAGCGTTGTCGTCGATGCTGAGAATTTTCTGAAGATCAGCGAACAGCATGGCATTAAGTATTATCTTGCGCTTTCGCGCCTGTATCTGAGCTTGGGTCGCACTCATCTAGGCAATACGCAACAAGACTTAGACAACTTCCGCAAATCTCTAGCGGATTATCGGGATCAAGGCCATCGGGTCGTCGTTCCTGGGTTTCTTGGCGCTCTTGCGAGGCTTGAAGCGGCTACGCAGAACTATGAGCGGGGCTTGGCGTTGATCGACGAAGCATTGGCGATGAGTCACGGAGGCTCGGATCGGCTTTACGATTCCAACCTGCATCGACTGCGCGGCAATATCCTGCTGAAGCATGATCCCGCCAACCCTGCGCAGGCCGAAGAAGCTTTCAAAACCTCCCTCGCTGTCGCGAAACCACAGGGCGCCCGGACCTTCGAGCTGCTTGCGGCGCTTGCGCTCGCTAAGCTCTATCAATCGACCGACCGTCCCGGCGAAGCCCACGCTGTCCTTAAGCCCGCGCTCGAAGGCTTTTCGCCGACGCCGGAGATGCCTGTGATCGCCAAGGCGCAGACGCTGCTGGGGCGCTTGGCGTATGCCTTGCGAAGCGCCTGATAAGCGCTCGTCGGCCTGTTGCAAGGTCCGCTTTGCGTCGGACGCGGCCAACCCGGGAGGGCGCGTCGGAACTGGACGGTTCTATAAACGCGTTTTTCCGGACGGAGACGGGTCGAGTGACGCGATTTTGAGGTGCGGGATCTCGGTTTTGGATGCGGCATAGGGCGCCGCATGCTGCGGCGACCGGGCGGCCCCCGGCGCGGGGGTCAGGCGGCAGCGAGACGATCGAGGAAGACGAGCCTGCGGAAGTTGTAGACGAGGTTGGCCATGCCGATCTTGGTTTTCGCCCGGGCGATGCCGATGGTGCGGACGAAGAGGTCCATCTTGTCCTTCTGCACGGCGAAGACGTGTTCGACGCCGGAGCGGACTTTGGACTTGAGCGCGTTGGCGCGCCGCGTCGTCTCCGGCATGGGCCGGCCCGCCGGCTTCTTGCGATGGACGCGGCTGACGAACCCGTTCTTTTCGAGGAACGCCTCATTGGCCTTCGAACGGTAGGCCGTGTCGGCCCAGACGGCGCTCGCGGTGTTGGTCTTGTCGAGCAGCCCCTCACGCAGCCGCGCGCCCTCGTAGGCCGCAGCGTCGGTCGCCTCCCACCGCCGGATCAGCCCATGTTCGCGGTCGATCGAGACATGGTTTTGGTAGCCGAATGTCGGAATGGCGATGTCGACCGGAGGAACCGTCCCATCCGGCCTGGCCTTGGCCTTGCTGAACTTGACCGTCCAGCGCCCGTCACGGTCCTTCTGCCGGAGCTTGGCTGGCTGGGCTTTCCAGGCCTGCGGAATGCGCCCCTCCTTGACCGCCTTCTTCTCCTCCTCGGTGTTGCGCTGCTTGGGCGCGGCGATCAGCGAGGCGTCGACGATCTGGCCGCCCATAGCGACGTAGCCAGCCTCGCGCAGCGCCGCGTCGAACCGGTCGAACAGTGGCTTAATCGCCTCGGCCCTGGTCAGCTTTTCCCGGAACAGCCAGATCGTGCGAGCGTCGGGAACCCGATCGGATAGGCTCAACCCGAGAAACCGCATGAACGACAGGCGGTCGTTGATCAGAAACTCGGTACGCTCGTCCGAGAGGGTGTTGGCCGCCTGGATCACCAGGATCTTGAACATCATCACAGGGTCGAACGGCGGTCGGCCGCCCTGCGAGCCGTCCGAGTAGGCCAGCGCCCGCGTCAGCTCGGACCGGAAAATCTCGAAATCGACCGCCGCTGCGAAAGCCTGCAACTGATCGCCGAGATCGCTCAGCCGCTTCAGCCGCTCGTCGATGTCGAAAAGTCCCCCCTGGCCGCGCATCGATTCGCCTCCCACTCCACCTGGGAGTGAATCAGAAAATGCTGGAAGGCGCGAGGTTCTTAGAAGCGTCCAGCTTATGTTCGGCGCGCTCATTCGAGCCGCCGAGCGCTGGCGCGGCTTGCGCTTCACCGAGTTCGAACTGCGCCAGATCGCCGCCGTTCGAAAGGATCTCAACGACGAATATCAGACTTCCACCACGCCACTGGCCCGGTCATCCCAGCCCCGCGTTTCCAGCAAATCCGCGCCTTGACCAATCCGAACGCTCGAGGAGATCGTCGAGTTCGGTGAGCTGAGCGCCCGCCTGCGCTGCGGTTTCCTTGTCGATGTGAGGGTCGGCGGTCACAATTTTCATTCCGTAGGGCTGCATCAGACGGACCAGCTCCCGTCCAATTCCGCCGAGCCCAATAATGCCCAGAGTGCGCCCCGGCAGTCCGACGCCAGGATGATCCGCGCGTTCGCTCCATCGGCCCTCACGCGCCAGTCGCGATTTGACCGGAAGGCGCAAGCTCAAGGCCAGAATGAAGGCGACCGCGGTGGTGGCCACGGGGTTTCTCACGGCGAGAGGCGTGTTGGTGAGAAGAACTCCACGGCCCGAGAGCGCCTGCGTGTCGACCGCATCGTAGCCCACGCCGTTGCGAGCGATGAGGCGCAGCTTGCCGCTGTCGCCGGCCAGCTCCGCCTCCGAGACGCGGGCGCCGCCAATCATCAGCGCCTCGTAGTCCGTGAATGCCGAGGGGGACAGGCGTCCTTGCTGTGTGGGCACGATCGCCCAGGGGAGCTCCGCTTCAGGCAACAGGGCGAGCGCCGCCGCGGCGAACATGGGCTCGCCTTGCGAATTGAAGAGGTCGGCGCTGAGGCCGACTTTCGCGACTGAATTGTTCATGCTCCCCGCCTCGCCGGAAAGGGCCTATGGGCCGCGCGACCTGCGACTGGATTCGATCAGTGGATTTCGCGAGATTGGCTGAGCGCCTCGCGCATGTCGCGGCTCGTGAAGCCGGCAGCGCGCGCCCGATCGAGGATCACCTTCTCGCGCCGGGTCAGGAGGTCGATCGCCTTGGGCAGAGCGCGCACGGCCTCCGCCGGGATGACGACGGCGCCATGCACGTCGGCGTGAATGACGTCGTCATGGCGCGCAAGCATGCCGAAGATGGTTACGTCGCATTTCATTTGCGTCATGTGCACATGCGCGTGGCTTGGCCCGATCCGGCCGCCGACGATCTGGAAGCCGGGGGCGAGCATGTCGACGTCGCGAAACGAGCCGTTGGTCACGCAGCCCTTGACGCCGAGGGCGGCGTGCACGGTCGTCTGCACCTCGCCCCAAAAGGCGCCGAAGCCCGGCCGGTCATCCACGTCCTGAATGACTGCGATCGTCGGCATGGGACCCGCGGCGACATAGTCGTACCAGTCTTCGCGCGGAGGGATGGGCCCGCGCGGCGGCTCCTTGGCCCGGATCATGCCGGTGCGCGCGAGACCGACAATCGGCGCCAGCTTCCTGTCGACCACGACCACCGGCTCGACGGTGAAACCTGTGGCGCGCCTCTCCGGCAAGACGATCTCGAGCCCGTTGCAGATCGTTGGCGTATCCCAGGCTTTGAGCGCTTCAAGATCCTGGGCGGCAAAAGGATATTCGGTCATTCATGTTTCCTGAGGATGACGAAGGTTGGGTTATAGGACGGCCTTCATTGCGCGCAGCAGGGAAAGCGCTTTTCGTCATCGCCGGCGAGGGGGATCACGAAACGGACGCGGCCATGGGACGCGGCGCCGGCATGGCCGGCGAGGCTGCGGACCCCCGTCCATGGCGCCGGCCTTGTCCGTTCCCCCGTCAGGGCTGCAGAGCAGCTCGGCATGGGTTGCGAAGAGCGCGCGCTTTGCGAGGCCAGCTAGATCGGCTCCGGCCCGCGCGAGATCGCGGCGACGCCGGTGCGCGAGACTTCAACCAGACCGATCGGCCGCATGAGCTCGACGAAATCGTCGATCTTGCGCGGCGCGCCGGTCAGTTCAAAGATGAAGCTCTCGGTGGTCGCGTCGATCACCTTGGCGCGGAAGGCGTCGGCGAGGCGCATCGCCTCGACCCGATTCTCGCCCTTGCCTCTAACCTTGATCATCGCCAGCTCCCGCTCGATCGCGCGCACGGTCAGGGTCAGGTCGGTCACCGCATGAACCGGAACCAGCCGCTCGGTTTGATGGCGGATCTGCTCGATGATCTCCGGCGTGCCGGAGGTGACGATGGTGATGCGCGAGAGATGCGTCTCGTGCGCCACCTCGGCGACCGTCAGGCTCTCGATGTTATAGCCGCGCCCCGAGAACATGCCGACGACGCGCGCGAGCACGCCGGGCTCGTTGTCGACCAGCACCGAAAGCGTGTGGGTCTCGATATTGTGCTTCGCTGTAGAGGAAGTGTACGGCGACAGCGGCTGGAGGATCGAGGTCTTGCTCATAGGCGTCATGTCCTTGTTTGCGCCGGCCCTGGGGACGGCGGGATGTCTTTTCCGTCAGGCGGCCACGGCGCTCGGCGCGGCCAGGACCCATCGCTGGAAGAGATCGAAGTCGATGTTGCCTCCCGACAGCACGAGCCCGACCTTGCGCCCCCCGAGACGCGATCGCTCCTTCATCGCCGCGGCGAGCGGCGCCGCGCCCGCGCCCTCGGCGAGGTTGTGCGTGTCGGTCCAATAGGCTCGGACAGCCGCGGCGATTTCGTCATCGCTGACCCGCGTGATCCGGGCCGCGCCCTTCCTGATCAGCGCCAGCGCCTCTTCGTCCGGAACGCGCGTCGCCATGCCGTCGGCGAGGGTGTCGGCGCTGTTGGTCGGCACGACATGGCCGGCGGCGAAGGAGAGCGCGTAAGCTGGCGCTTCTGTCGACTGCACGCCGACGATCTCCGTCTTGAGGCCGAGAGCGTCGCGCGCCGCAATGCAACCGCAAATTCCCGAGCCTTGGCCGATCGGAACATAAAGCACGTCGAGGTCCGAGCGTTCGCTAAGAAGCTCGAGCGCATAAGTTCCGACGCCAAGCGCCAGATCGCGGTGGAAGGATGGAACCATATGCAGGCCGCGCGAGCTCGCGAGCCGCATCGCCTCCTCACGCGCCGCCTGAAAGTCGCGCCCGAATTCGATGAGGTCCGCGCCGAGCGCGCGCATGGCGGCGTTTTTCTCGGTCGAATTGCCGTGCGGCGCGAGGATCGTCACTCTCAGGCCAGCGCGCTTACCGGCGAAGGCGAGGCTCTGGCCGTGATTGCCGCGGGTGGCGGAAATGATTCCGCGCGTCGCCGGCTCGCGCTTGATCAGCGCATCAACATAAGTGAGGCCGCCGCGCACCTTGAAGGCGCCCGTCGGCAGATGATTCTCGTGTTTGACGACCGCCTCGGCGCCGAGCCGCTCGTCGAGAAGCGGCCAGTTCAGCGCTGGCGTCGGACGCAAGGCTTGAAGCACGACTTCGTGCGCCCGACGCATCTCATGCAGACTGAACATCGACATAACTCCCCGACCGGCTTGACGGCGTCATGGCCGGGCTTGTCCCGCCCATCCACGTGGTCATGCGGCAATAACCTCTCCCAGTTCAGGCGCCCGCGATCCTCACCGTGGGGTTGCCGGACGATCACGCATCGCATGTCAGCGTCTGGCTTTCGGCGAGACGAGCGGCGTAGATGGCCGGGACAAGCCCGGCCATGACGCCCGGGCAGGCGCCAGGAAGTTAGCGCCGGTCACGCCGCTCGACCTCAGCCTCAGACCAACATCTTGCCCTTCTCGTCGATGATGTTTTCCATCTCGACGCCCGCGTCGTCCTCAAGCTCGGCCAGGATCATTTCGTTATGCGCCTTGCCCGACGGGATCATCGGGAAGCAATTCTCTTTCTGATCGACGAGGCAGTCGAAGATGACGGGCCCGGGCGTTTCGATCATCTCCATGATCGCCGCATCGAGCTTCCCTGGATCCGCACAGCGAATCCCATGCGCGCCATAGGCGTCGGCCAGCTTGACGAAATCGGGTAGCGAATCGGTGTAGCTCTCCGAATAGCGCCCGCCGTGCAGAAGCTCCTGCCATTGGCGCACCATGCCCATGTACTGATTGTTGAGAATGAAGATCTTGACCGGCAGGCGATACTGAACCGCCGTCGACATCTCCTGCATGTTCATGAGGATCGAGGCTTCCCCGGCGATGTCGATGACCAGCGACTTCGGATGTGCAAGCTGCGCCCCGATCGCCGCCGGGAACCCATAGCCCATGGTTCCGAGGCCGCCCGAGGTCATCCAGCGGTTCGGCTCCTCGAAGGCAAAATGCTGCGCGGCCCACATCTGGTGCTGGCCGACCTCGGTCGTGATGTAGACGTCGCGTCCCTTGGTCAGCTGGTAAAGTCTCTTCACTGCGTGCTGCGGCTTGATGATCTTCTCGGAATTGCGGAAGCCGAACGAGTTGCGCGCCCGCCAGCCGTCGATCGCGTCCCACCATTTGGCAAGCGCCGCAGGCTCGGTTTGGTGCGGATCCGCCCGCCACAGCCGCACCATGTCCTCCAGCACATGCGCGCAGTCGCCGACGATGCCGAGATCGACCTTGACATTCTTGTTGATCGAGGACGGATCGATGTCGATGTGGATCTTCCTCGACTTCGGCGAGAAGGCGTCAAGGCGGCCAGTGATGCGATCGTCGAAGCGCGCGCCGACGCAGATCATCAGATCGCAATCATGCATGGCGTTGTTGGCTTCGAAGGAACCGTGCATGCCGAGCATCCCGAGCCATCGCCTGTCGGAGGCGGGATAGGCGCCAAGCCCCATCAGCGTCGACGTGATCGGAAACCCGGTCGCTCGGACGAGTTCGCGCAGCAGGGCGGACGCGTGGTGGCCGGAATTGATGACGCCGCCGCCGGTGTAGAAAACAGGCTTCTTCGCCGCCGCCATCATCTCGACTGCGTGCCGAACGCGCTCCAGATCCCCTTTGAGCTGCGGCTGATAGGTCTTGTGCGAGACGTTCTTCTGGAACGTGTAGGCGCCGGTGGCGAATTGCACGTCCTTGGGAATGTCGACGACCACCGGACCGGGCCGGCCGTGCGAAGCAATATAGAAGGCCTCGTGCAGGATGCGCGGCAGATCGTCGACGCGGCGCACGAGATAATTGTGCTTTGTGCAGCTGCGGGTGATGCCGGTCGTATCGCATTCCTGGAAGGCGTCGGAGCCGATCAGATGGGTCGGCACCTGGCCGGTGATGCAGACCAGAGGGATCGAGTCCATGAGCGCATCGGTGAGCCCGGTGATGGCGTTGGTCGCGCCAGGTCCTGAGGTGACCAGGAGGACTCCGACCTTGCCGGTCGAGCGCGCGTAACCTTCAGCAGCGTGGGCCGCCCCCTGCTCATGGCGGACGAGGATGTGGCGAAGCTTATTCTGGTGGAAGATGGCGTCGTAGATCGGAAGCACCGCGCCGCCCGGATAGCCAAAGACCATCTCGACGCCCTGGTCCTTCAGGGCCTCGACGACCATTTCCGCGCCAGTCATTTGCTTGGCCATAATCGCAACTCTCCGCCTTTTTCTCGTCGATCAGGAATCCGAGGCAACAAAAAAGGCCCTCAGAGGGCCTTCGGGTAAGCGCCAGTGAACGGGTGCAGATCCTAGGTCTGCCCGCCCTCCAGCGCCAAAGGTACAATAAGCTTCGCCACGTCGTGTCGCCCGAATTCAAAAGCGCCGCAACACTAGAGAAACCGGGCGGCGGCGTCAAGGCCGCCGGATCACGACATTTCGTCGCCGAAGCCGGCCAAGCTTTGCGTTGAGCGCCGACCACTCGGTTTCCCGATTGTTTCCGACGCAATCCGGGCTAGATTGTCGCCCGTGACACGCCTCATGCTTGCTCAGATCCGTCGCGATTACGTCATCACGGCCCGCAGGCTCGATGCGGAGACAGAAGCCGCATTGAGGGCGGATCCGCGCCCGGGCGCAAAGACAATTCTGGACGCCATCGCGCGGCGGCGCGCCGAAAACCGCTCGGAGGGGCAGCGATTGCGCAAGCTGCTGCAATTCGAGAACGCGCTTTGGGCCGCCGGCGTGCTGCACGTCGCCGGCGTCGATGAAGCCGGGATGAGTCCGCTCGCGGGGCCGGTGGCGGCCGCCGCGGTCATATTCGAGCCAGGGGCGCGGATTCCGGGAGTCGACAATTCGAAGAAGCTCGATGCGGGAACTCGGGACAAGCTCGCAGTCGAGATCAAGGGGCGCGCTGTGGCGTGGTCGGTCGCCTTCGCTGAGGTCGAGGAGATCGACCGCGTCAATATCTACTGGGCTGGCCTTTTGGCCATGCGCCGGGCCGTCGAAGGGCTTTTCCCCGCCCCGCAGCATATCCTGCTCGACGCGCGCCGCCTCAAGGAACTGACGACGCCTCAGCAGGCCATCGTGAACGGCGACGGCAAAAGTTTGACCATCGCCGCCGCCTCGATCCTGGCCAAGACGGCTCGCGACGCCCTCATGTGCAAGCTGGATGCGAAATATCCCGGGTACGGCTTTTCGAAGCACAAGGGTTATCCCGTCCGCGAGCATTTGGCCGCTCTTGAACGGCTCGGCGCCTCGCCTGTTCATCGCCGCTCTTTCGCGCCAGTCCGCACCGTCCTCGGTCTGCCGCCGCTCCCGCCATGGCCGAATGCGCAGGCCGTCTTGGAGATGGCGCAAGAGCCAGCGCAACCTGGCTCCGTTCCGGGCTTGTGAAGATTCTGCCTCTCCGCAGAACAGTACATGCTTGAGACGGCCGGGAACCGGTTCGGCGTTTCGCTTATCCCCACAGCTGTTGTTTGGAACTTTCCCACAAGGCGGTTCAAGGACTCGGAGCGGCGGTCCGCCGCACGTAAGGACGCGCTCGACATTTGATAGAGGATAAGCCGACATGCCCGCGACCCTTCGTACGATCAAAGCCGGCCCCCTCGACATTGCGTACGAAGAGGGCGGGCCTGCCTCGGGCTGGCCGTGCATTCTCGGCCACGGTTTCCCGTATGACGCGCATGCCTATTCGGACGCGGCGCCGATGCTGGCCGAAGCCGGGGCGCGGATCATCGTGCCTTATCTGCGCGGCTACGGGCCAACGCGGTTCCTTAACGCCCAGACGCCGCGCTCCGGTGAGCAGGCGGCTCTTGGCGCCGACCTTCTGGGGCTGATGGACGCGCTCAAGATCGAGCGCGCGGTTCTCGGCGGGTATGATTGGGGCGGGCGCGCCGCTTGCATCGTCGCCGCTCTTTTGCCTCAGCGCGTCATCGCCCTCGTCTCCGGCAATTCGTACAACATCCAGAGCATCGCGCATGCGATGGAGCCGGCGAGCCCGTCGGAGGAGGCGGCGTTCTGGTATCAGTACTATTTCCACAGCGAGCGGGGGCGGCGCGGGTTGACGAAGAACCGGAGAGAGATCGCGCGCCTCTTGTGGCGCATGTGGTCGCCGAACTGGGCGTTTGACGACGCGACCTTCGAGCGTACGGCGAAGGCGTTCGATAACCCTGATTTCGTCGACGTCGTCATCCATTCCTATCGGCATCGTTACGGGCTCGCGCCCAGCGCCGGCGATCCTCGGTATGATGAGATTGAAATGGGACTCGCGGCTCAGCCGCGCATCGCCGTTCCGGCGATCACCATCGACGGCGATGCCGACGGCGTAAACACCGGGACGTCCGATCACGCGAAGAAATTCACCGGTCCCCATGAGCATCGTATATTTAGAGGCGCCGGGCATAACCTGCCGCAGGAGCGGCCGGAGGAATGGGCGCAGGCGGTCATCGACGCGCGAAAGATGGCAAATCCTTAAGGAACGAAACGGGCTATCGCCCGTTATTCAGGCGCGGAGCGGGGGCCCACCTTGGCGATCACAGACTTTCCCGACGCTGGTCAAATCAAGCGGTCTGACCGGCCGAAGCTTGCCGACGTTTTCGGCCCGGGGCTTATAACCGGGGCTTCGGACGACGACCCGAGCGGCATCGCCACATACGCCCAGGCCGGCGCGGCCTTCGGCTTCGCCCTCTCCTGGACCCTCCTTCTCACCTATCCGCTGATGTGCGCGATCCAAATGATCAGCGCCGAGATCGGGCGGGTGACGGGCAAGGGCATCGCCGCCAATATGCGACGCTACTATCCTCGATCTCTGCTCCATGCGCTGGTCGGCCTGCTGGTGCTCGCCAATGTCATCAACATCGGGGCCGACCTTGGCGCGATGGGCGCGGCGCTGCAACTCGTCCTGCCTGGACCGCAATGGCTCTATGTAGCGGCGTTTGCTTTTCTCACCGTGCTTCTGGAAGTGTTCATGCGCTACGCGCGCTATGTCTCCGTGCTGCGCTGGCTCACGCTCTCGCTCTTGGCTTATGTCGCCACAGTGTTCGTCGTTGGCGCGCCATGGGGAACCGTCGCCTACCATCTCGTCGTTCCGCATATCGAATGGACGGCGGCCTATTTCTCTATCGTTGTCGCAGTCTTCGGCACGACGATCAGTCCCTATCTTTTCTTCTGGCAGGCCTCTCAGGAGGCGGAGGATGAGAGGGACGATCCGGCGGCGGAGCCGCTCCTCGAGACGCCAAGCCAGGCGCCGCGGCAGCTTGCCCGCATACGGCTCGACACCATGGTCGGCATGGGCGCATCCAATATCGTCGCGCTTTTCATCGTGCTGACGACCGCGGCGACGCTGCACGCGCATGGCGTGACCAACATCGAGACCTCCGCGGACGCCGCCAAGGCTCTCAAGCCCATTGCGGGCGATCTGGCGTTCGTGGTCTTCGCGCTCGGCATCGTCGGCACGGGACTGCTCGCGGTCCCGGTTTTGGCCGGGAGCGCGGCCTATGCTCTTGGCGAGACGCTCGGCTGGCGGATCGGGCTCGCCGAGCGCGCGCGCCGGGCGCCGGCCTTCTATCTGGCGATTGCGGTGGCGACGCTTGTGGGGGCGCTGCTCAATTTTTCCCCGATCGATCCGATCAAGGCGCTGATCTTCAGCGCCATCGTCAACGGCGTCGCGGCAGTTCCCATCATGATCTTGATCATGCACATGGCCTCGCGACGGAAGGTGATGGGGGACTTCGCCCTCAAACCGTGGCTGAAAGCTCTCGGCTGGCTGGCGACCGCGGTCATGACCGCCGCGGCGGCCGGCATGTTCGCGACCTGGGGAGGCTGAGCCCGCGCACGGGACCACGCAAATAAGCGAAAATAAACGCTCATAAAAGCAAGTAAACGCAAATAAAATTGCTTTCTTTTGCTTACGTTTATTTTTTCGGAATAAGACTTTTCAATGAGTTACGAGCAATTCAAATAAAAAATTTCCTCTCCCTGCTTCGGGCTCTGCGCCGACGGTCTCTCAATCGCTCCGCTCTCTCCTTCCCGCATGCTCACTTCCGTTTCGATCGACCGAAAGTATACGAAGGGTTCGCCGAGAAGCCAAGATTTTGTTCGCTGCAACCCGCGACGCATACGAAAAGATCACGCCTTGCCAATGGGTTGACAGCGACGAGCCCAAGAATCCGGAGTTAGCGGGCGGACAGGGTTGTCGATTATGGGGGGCTGGGTATGCGGGGCGTCCGAATCTCAGGCGTCGTGCGAGGGCAAAGCAAGGCAAGCGCCGGGAATCGCCTACGTCCGGCCGTTCGACGGTTTGGCGCCTCGAAGCAACCGGCGGAGCAATCGCGTCGCCACGTACAGGAACAGCGCGACCAGCGCGATCGCGGCGACCGGCGCGGCAAGGGCCAAAAAGGATATGAGCGCCGCGCCGCCAAGTTCCGCAGTGGAGACGACGAAGTTCCCTAAGCCCCCGGTCAAGACGGTCGAGTGCGCCCTGAGAACCCCGGTCAATCCTCGGGTCAATCCGGCGACGCCGCCGCCAGCAATCACGGCCGCCGTCCACTTCACCATTGGCGGCATGTCGGTCATGACGGCGGCTGACAGGATGGTCCCGGCTATGAACGCCGCAGGCGCCGACACAACGTCAAGCAGGTTATCCACGACCTGAATGTAATAAGCCAGGACTTCCACGAGGGCCGCCACGCTCAGCATGATCAGGGCCGATGGCGAGCCAAGCCAGGCGAAGCCATCGCCCAGGTGAAGATGCCCGGTATAGGCCGCGCCGCTGGCGATGAGCATCGGCAGAAAGACGCGAAAGCCGGTCGCGGCGGCGAGCGCTATGCCCAGAACAATGGAGAGCGCCAAGTCTGACATGGAAGGAGAGCTTATAACGGATCAGCGGCGCTCGCTGGAGGTGTGCTTGGCTGGTCTAGGGTCAAAGCTCAATAGGCGCGCGCGGCGAAACCGCTTTGGGCGGAGTCCTGCCGTTCGGCGGTCGCCGGGGAAAGGCGAAGAATCGACGCCAAGCGGAAGCTCCCTTCTTGGGACCGGTTGGGGATTTAGCCGAGAAATGGGGCGGCGATGATGCTCGACGCTTCACTGCTCCGGCGTGCCCGCCTTGCGCAGGCCGTCGTAATACCGGTCTGGAGCGCCGGCCGCCTTCCAGGCGGCGATCGTCTTGGGGCCAACTCGGAACCGATGCAAGGTAATTCTGGAGGGCGTCATGCGCCTCCGCCTCATGACCGGCCAATGCAAGCGCCGCAATGAGGTTGAGATGGATCCACGGATTGCCGCGGGGACTGATCGCGATCGCCCGGCGCGCCCATTCGATCGTCTGATCGTACTGCTTCAGCGCGAAATGGCCCCACGCTTTCCCATTGTAACAACTGTCCAGAGCTGGATCGTGCGGGCTGAGGCGAATCGCCTTGTCAAGAAATTCGAGACCCTTTTCAATTTGCCCACTGTTCAGGTAGTCCCAGCCCAGGCCGATGACGGCGCTCACGCTGGCCGGGTCCAGAGCGAGCGCCCGTTCGTACTCCGCGATCGATTCGTCGAGGCGCCCCTGACCAAAGAGTATAAGTCCCTTCGCGCAGTGGGCCCTTGCGTAATTCGGGTCGAGGGCGAGCGCTCTGCGACGCCAACTCGTCGCCCCGCTTGAGCTCGACCTTGGGGTCGGCGCTGCCGAGGTGATTGTGAACGGCCGAGTAATAGTTTCTGAGGGCCAACCAGGTCAGGGCGCGGACATTGTTGGGATCGGCGGCGAGCGCCTGTTCGCAGAGACGGGATCCCGCATCCGCATCCTTGCCCGATATATCCGGCTTTCTGTACGGCGGCGACGCACTGGAGAGCCAAGTCCTCGGCGTCGGGATTGGCCGCTTGCGTCCGTTTGAAACGGGCGGCCTCGGCCTCAGGGAGTTGAAGATCCATCGCGCGCGCCAGACGGGTGACGATCTCGTCCTGCATCTGCAACAGATCGGCGCGGGGGGTGTCGAATTGATCGGCCCAGAGATGGGCGCCGCTGTCGGCGTCGATGAGCTGTGCGTTGATCCTCACCCGATTGCCGCTGGGCAGCACCGAGCCTTCCAGCACATAGCGCACGCCCAAATCCTTGCCGATCGCCTTGGCGTCGACCGGCTTGCCCTTGTAGGTGAAGGCCGTGTTACGGGCGATAACGAAGCTGTCGCGGATGCGCGCGAGAGCGGTGGTCAATTCGTCGGTCAGCGCGTCGGCGAAGTAGTCCTGCGCCGGATCGCTGGAGAGATTGGCGAAGGGCAACACGACGATCGACAGACGAGCGGCTTCAACCGGTGTTGGCGCGTCGTGCCATCGAGGATGTACCGGCTCGCGCGGCGGCCAGAAGGAGCAGGGCGGCGATGGCGGCCGCGAGCGACGAGGCGACCCATGCGCAGTTTGGTCGCCACCGCCTTCGCCTGAGCAGCCGGCGTGGCTGAAGGTGCAGGTTTCGCTTGCGCCGGCTGACGCCGACCTCTAGGGAATAGACGCGGACCGGCTCGGCGATGTTCTTGAGTTGGGTTGGACCGAGATCGCTGACCTTGAGATCGAGTCGCTGCTGCACCTGACGATAGGCGTCCTCGGAAAGACAGATCGCGCCGGGCTTCGCCACGCCTTCGAGACGCGCGGCGATATTGAGCCCGTCGCCCATGAGGTCGCCGTCCGCTTCCTCGACGATGTCGCCAAGATGAATGCCGATGCGAAACTCGATGCGACGTTCGGGCGGCAACCCGGCGTTGCGCTCGACCATGCCGGTCTGCACTTCGATTGCGCAGCGGACCGCGTCGACCACGCTGCGAAACTCGATGATGGACCCGTCCCCGGTGCGCTTGACAATGCGGCCGTGGTGGGCGGCGATGGCAGGGTCGATCAGATCGCTGCGGAGGCCCCGTAGGCGCGCAAGGGTCCTGTCCTCGTCAGCGCCGGCGAGCCGACTATAGCCGACGACATCTGCGACCAGGATCGCCGCGAGCTTCCGGGTCTCGCTCATTGAGCCCCTCTTGCAGTCGCCACACTAGCCGAAATGCCAGCCTCTGTCTGCGTGTTTTAGACGGGAAGGATCGCTCATGCGCGCATTCCTTCCGTACCGGATACCAAGCGGGAAGGGCAGCTCAGGGTCGAAACCAGTCACCGCTGACTGAGTTTTGCCTCGCCTCGTCTCAGCTGGCCAGCGCCATCGCGCCCGGCCCGGGGACCGCGCCGGGCGGACATTTGCCGAGGATGATCATGCCGAGCACCTCGTCCTTGGTCATGTCCTCGACGCGCCCCGATCCGACGACCTGGCCGTTCTTCATCACCGTCACGCGGTCGGCGAGGTCGAATACGTCGTGGATGTCGTGGCTGATGAGGAAGATGCCGAGGCCCTGCGCCTTGAGCTGCTTGACGAGTTCGCCGACCTGCGCGGTCTCGGCTGGCCCCAGCGCCGCCGTCGGCTCGTCCATGATGAGCACCTTGGCATCGAAATGAATCGCCCGCGCGATAGCGACCGACTGGCGCTGGCCGCCGGAGAGCGCGACCACCGGCTCCTTGAAGCGGCGAAAATTCGGATTCAGCCGCCCCATCACCTTGCGCGCCTCCGCCTCCATCGAGGCGTCGTCGAGCGTGCCCCAGCGGGTGAGCAGTTCGCGGCCGAGATAGAGGTTCGACGCGGCGTCGACATTGTCGGCGAGCGCAAGCGCCTGATACACCGTCTCGATGCCATAGTGCTTGGCGTCGCGCGGGTTGTCGATTCTCACTTCCTGCCCGTTGATGAAGATCTGCCCGCTGTCGCGCTTGTACGCGCCGCTGAGGATCTTGATCAGGCAGGATTTGCCCGCGCCATTGTGGCCGAGCAGGCCAACCACCTCGCCGGGGAAGAGATCGATGTAGGCGTGGTCGACGGCCTTCACGCCGCCAAAGGCGATCGAGACGTCCTTCATCTCGACCAGCGGAGTTTGGGCGTTGGCGTCCATGGCTCAACCCTTGGCGGTTCTGCGGCGGTAGAAGGTGTCGATGCCGACCGCGCCGACGAGCACCACGCCGACCACCATCTGCTGGAAGGCCGAGTTGAAGCCGAGCAGCACCATGCCCGATTGCAGCGACTGGATCACAAGCGCGCCGATCAGCGCGCCATAGATCGTGCCGACGCCGCCGGCAAGCGAGGTGCCGCCGATGACCGCAGCCGCAATCACATAAAGCTCGTCGAACTGTCCGAGCACGTTGGTCGCCGAGTTGAGCCTGGCCGAATCGATGCAGGCGGCGATCCCGGCCAGCGCGCCCATCAGCGCAAAGACGAGAATGGTGATCGTCTTGGTGTTGACGCCAGCAAGCTCGGCGGCTTCCGGATTGCCGCCGATGGCGTAGACGTAGCGGCCAAACCGGGTCCGCCTCGCGAGAAAGGTCATGACAAGGCCGGTGGCGACGGCGATGAGCACCGGAATCGCGTATCCGGTCGGAATGATCAGTCCGCCTTCCGGCACTGGAATATTGTTGGCCTCCGCATAAGCCGCGGCGACCCGTTCAGGCCACGGATAGGAGTTGACGATGAGGGTTGCGCCGAGGACGAAGAAGCAGCCGACGACAGCGAGAACATATTCGGCCCACATCGGCCGCTGGGGGAAACGGAACCGCGCCCGCCGCTGACGGCCGGCGTATAGGCCGAACACGATGCCGACGCAGCAAATCAGCGCCAAAACCCAGCTCGCCGTCGCTCCGATCGAGCCATGCGGGCCCCCGCCCATCAGCGCGAAGCGGTCGTCGAGCGGGGCGATCGTCTGACCTGTCGTCACCCACCACGCGGCGCCGCGCCAGAACAATTGGCCGCCAAGGGTGACGATGAAGGCTGGAATGCCGAGATAGGCGACCAGCGATCCGTGGAAGGCGCCGATCGCCGCGCCGATCGCAAGAGCGATGAGCACGGCGATGATCCAGATCGTCGGATTGTCGAGGCCGAGATAGGCCGGGAGGATACGCACCTGGGCCACGCCAATGATCGTCGATACGAAGCCGACGATCGATCCGACCGAAAGGTCGATATGGCGCATGACGATGATGAGCACCATGCCGGTCGCCATGACCGCGATCGACGACGTCTGGACGCTCAAATTCCACAAGTTGCGCGGCGTCAGGAACAAGCCTTCGCCGCTCGAGATCAGAGTGTAGACGTGAAAGCCGATCCAGATCAGCGCCAGCGCGCCGATCATGCCGAGCATGCGGGTGTCGACTTCGGTGGCTCTGAGGAACCGTCGGATAGCCGGCTCGTTGTGAGCCGCGCTGGTCGCACTCGGCGCCGCAGAGGTCATTCTCCCTCCCGATCTTATCTTACGCCGCCGTCATCCGGGCGGGCGCCATTGCAACAAAAAGCCGCGCCGCGTTTAAGAACGGCGCGGCTTCTTTTGTTTCACTCCGTAGTGGCGGGGTCAACTCAGCCGCAGAACTTCACCGTCCCGGGCTTCACACCGGCGCAGACCTCCGCCTTGGTGATCCATCCCTTATCGACGATCACGTTGAGGTTGGCCCTGGTGACGGGGAGCGGGGTCAGGAGGATGCCATTGACCTTGAGGCCCTTGGCGCCGCCGGTGAACGGTTTCACATCGGGAACGGCGGTCATCTTCTTGCCATTGCCGAGATCAACAGCCGCTTCTCCGGCCGTCTTGCCGAGATCGCGCGCGTCCTTCCAGATCGAGACAGTCTGGGTGCCGAGCGCGATTCGGTTGATCGCCGCGTGGTCGCCGTCTTGTCCCGAGACCGGCACCGAGCCCGCCATGCCCTGCGCCGAGAGCGCAGCGACGACGCCACCCGCCATGCCGTCGTTCTCGGCCACCACCGCGTCAACCTTGTTGTTGTTCTTGGTGAGGATCTGCTCCATGTTCTTCTGGGCGTTGTCCGGCTTCCACTGATCGGTGTAGGATTCGCCGACGTTCTTGATCTTGCCGGCGGTCATCGCGGGCTTGAGCACTTCGGTGATGCCCGAGAACAGGAAGTCGGCGTTCGGATCGCCCTTGTCGCCCTTGATGAAGGCATAGTTGCCAGCGGGCTTCGCGGCCAGGATCGCTTTCGCCATCATGCGCCCGACGCCGACATTGTCGAAGGTGATGTAGAGCACGTTCGGGCTCTCGATCAGGCGGTCGTAGGCGATGACCGGAATGCCTTCGTCCGACGCCTTCTTCACCGCCGGAAGGATCGCCTCCGAGTCCATGGCGAGAATGATGAGCACGTTGGCGCCCTTGGAGATCAGGCTTTCGACGTCGGTGAGCTGCTTGGTCGGCGACCCTTGGGCGTCGGCCGAGATATACTTGGCCCCATGGGCGTCGAGCGCCTTCTTGATCGCCGCCTCATCGGTCTTCCAGCGCTCTTCCTGGAAGTTCGACCACGACACGCCGACCGTCAGGTCTTTCGCCATCGCGGCGAGAGACGACGTTGGCCGACGCCAGCAAAACCGCCCCGATCGCCAGTTTCTCAAGAGTTTCATCGTTTTCCTCCCGTATGATCCACGGACCCGGCGGCGACGCGACAGACACGCGCGCCCCTCCAGCCGAAGCCGGACAATTTCCGCGAGCGGCACAATGGTCAGCGTCGCCACGACTGTCAATGCGACAAATGGACTATGTACCAACTTGGTTCATGGGGCTAACGTCTCGCTGCGGCGGGCGGATTTCGGAGGCGTGTGAAACGCGCTTGCGCGCTCGCCCTGGACATGAGAATGATTGTCCTTCGGGCGCTCGCGCCCCTTCGACAAGAGTAACGGGAGGACCATGAAGCGGCTTTTGGGCGTGTCGATCGCCCTATGCGCGGCGTCGGCGCTCAGCGCACTCGGCGCCGCACTCGGGGGCAAGCTGGGACGAGCGCGTCTTTCCCCCCGGCTCGCATCTCGATTTCGATCAGATCGCCGCGGCGGGCCCATCGGCCCTGCCCGCCCTCATCGAGCGCGGGCGTGAGCTATTCAAGGCGAAGTTCACCACCGTCGACGGCGCCGGGCGGCCGAAAGCGACCCAGGCGATCATCCCGACCAAGCGCAAGAACGGCGTCAATCCGCCGTTCAGCCGCACCAGCGGGCCGGATTCGAACTCCTGCTTCGGCTGCCACAACGACCCGGTCATCGGCGGCTCCGGCGACGACGTCGCCAATGTGTTCGTATCCGAAGGGTTCGAGAGCGCGCAGTTCGACTCGATCGACCCGTCGTTCTCGAGCGAGCGGCACACGATCGCGTTGATGGGCGCAGGGCTCGTCGAACTTCTGGCGCGCGAGATGACCGCGGACCTGCAGGCGATCCGCGCCGCGGCGATTGCGGAAGCCTGCGCGACGGGCAAGGACGCACACGCAGACCTCGTGACCAAAGGCGTGCGGTTCGGCTCGATCGTCGCTCATCCCGACGGCATCGTCGATCTCGACGCCATCGACGGCGTCGACGCCGACCTGATCGTCAGGCCATTCAGCCGCAAGGGCGTGTTCACGTCGCTCAGGCAATTCACCATCAACGCGCTCAACATCCATCACGGCATGGAGGCGGTCGAGACGGTTCGGCGTCCGCTGGACCGGCAGCCACGATTTCGCCGAAAGCGGCGTGCCCGACGCGATCACCGCCGGCGACGTCTCCGCCCTGGTTGCGTTTCAGGCGACCCTGCCGCCGCCCACGGTCAAGGCGAACCTGCCGGACGATTGGCGCCGGGCGGCCAAGAGCGGCGCTGAGACGTTCAACGAGATCGGCTGCGCCTCGTGCCACATGCAGACCTTGCCGCTGAAGTCGCTCGTCTTCACCGATCCCGCGCCCTATGACATGGCGGGCACGCTGCGCTTCGGCAGAAGTGAAGGAGCCGATCCGCATCGACCTTGGCGCCCTGCCCTTCGCCAAGACGCTGCAGAAGAACGACAAGGGCGAGTGGCTGATCCCTCTCTACAGCGATCTCAAGCGCCATCTCATCGTCGATGAGACAGTCAATGCGCTCGGCAACGAATTGCAGGCGCAGCGATTCGTCGAGCGCGACGTGTTCCTGACGCCGAGGCTATGGGGCGTCGGCTCGACCGCGCCTTACGGCCACAACGGCGCCTTTCCGCATGCTCGACGAGATCATCGCGGCGCATGGCGGAGACGCGCGATTCGCACGCGACGCGTACGAAGGCGCTCGACCCCGAGAAGCGCGACGGCGTCATCGCTTTCCTGCGGTCGCTCGTCATCGAGGCGCCATGATGCGGATCGTGGTCTGCGTCCTCGCGCTTCTCCTCGGCCTCGCGGGAGCGCGCGCCGGCGAGGAGCGGCAAAAGCCGCTCGGCGACGTGCCCCTCATGCACGAAGAGGCGGAGGCGGCGGGCCTCCACAGCGTCTACGACGGTCCGTGGGAGTTCTTCGTCGGCGGCGGCGGGGCGGCGTTTGACTGCGACGGTTCGGGCTTTCCCTCGGTGTTCCTCGCGGGCGGCAAGAATCCGGCGCAAGCTCTTCGTCAACAAGTCCAAGGCCGGGGGTGAGCTCAAATTCGAGGAGAAGCCGCTCGACATCGGCGCCGATCCGAAGCTGCTCACCAATGTCATCGGCGCCTATCCGCTCGACATCGACGGCGACGGCCACATGGACCTATTCGTGCTGAGGGTCGGCGGCAACCTCCTGCTCAAGGGCGGTCCCGACTGCACGTTCACGCTCGCCAACCACGAATGGAATTTCGACGGCGATTCAGGCTGGACCACTTCGTTCGCCGCCGAATGGGAGCCTGGGCAGAAATTTCCGACCCTCGCGATCGGCCATTACGTCGATCGCGACGCGCCGGGTTCGCCCTGGGGCACGTGCGAGGACAATTCGCTCTATCGACCTCAAGCCGGCGACAAGCCCGACTATTCCGTGCGCGCCGCCGCTCGCGCCCGGCTTCTGCGCGCTCTCGATGCTGTTCACCGACTGGAACAAGTCGGGCACGCCGTCGCTGCGCGTCTCCAACGACCGGCAATATTACCGCGGCGGCGAGGAGCAGATGTGGCGCATCGAGCCTGACAAGACGCCCCGACTTTACTCGCGCGCCGACGGCTGGCGGCATTTGTCGATCTACGGCATGGGCATCGCCGAAGGCGATCTCGACGGCTCGGGCTACCCGGAATACTTCCTCACCTCGATGGGCGACGAGAAGCTGCAGAAGCTCGATCCCGACGGGGCGGGCGCGCGGCGAAGCGCCCGTCTATCGCGACATCGCCGGCGAAGTCGGCGTGACCGCGCACATTCCCTATGCCGGCGGCGACAAGCGGCCCTCGACCGCCTGGCACGCCGAATTCGCCGACTTCAACAACGACGGCCTCAGCGATATCTTCGTCTCCAAGGGCAACCTTGAGCAGATGCCCGACTTCGCGGCCTACGATCCGAGCAATCTTTTGCTCGGCCAATGGAACGGCAAATTCGCCGAGGCGGGCGACAGAGCGGGCATCGCCTGCAACGCCAAGGGCCGCGGCGCGCTCATCGCCGACTTCAACCTCGATGGGCAGCTCGACATCCTACAGATCAATCGCGGCTCGAACGTCCTGCTCTGGCGCAATCTGGGCGCCAAGGAGCGGCGACGATCCGCCGCTGCCAATGGGCAACTGGAGCGAAATCAGGCTCATCGAGCCGAACCCCAATCGCAACGCGGTCGGGGCCCGGATTTCGATCAAGACCGGAACCCGCAGCCAGACCGCGATTCGTCGACGTCGGCGGCGGCGACGCCTCAGGCCACGCGGGCTTCATCCATGTCGGCCTCGGCACCGCCGAGCGCGCCGAAATCCGAGTGCAATGGCCCGACGGCGACTAGAGCCCATCCTACCGCGTGTTCGCCAACCAGTTCGTTGTCGTCGACCGCACGAAGCCGCAGGCCGCCTACTGGTATCCGGGGCGGTAGTGGCGCGGCGCCGCTGACGCTAACGAGGATTCGACGTCAGCTCGCCATCACCTCGTTCACTTGCATGATCGGCTCGATCTTCGTGTAGTTGGGAATGTCGCCCATGATCTCCGCGCCATGCTTGGCCAGCGCTTTCTGAAGTGTCATCGGTGGAATTGAACTTGAGATAGGCGATGGCGAGATAGGGCGCCTTGCCGCCCGCCGGATCGGACACGCCCTTATCGAACTCGCAGCTGACCAATCCCTCCGGCTTCAGCCGCGAGACGACGAGCTTATGGTGATTGTTGAAATAATAATCGTAGTTGAACGCTTCGCCGTCCTTCGCCGGATAAAGAACCGTGAGTCGATGCATCGCTTCCTCCTGCTGGCGAGGCGCAGGCGCTTATTCCTCGCCGCCAAGCCCTCGTTAATCGAATCCGCCGCCGCACCGCAAGGCTGTGCTGTTCGCCGGACAGCTCGCAGCGTCGCTCACATCGCCAAATCAACATGGTCCGCTGAGGCGACTCAGCGTTCCAATTTTTGCGCAAACTGTCTCAGCGGAGCACGGCTCCCCGCGTTCCGTTGACGCGCCGTCACAAGGCTAATCGACGGCGCGTCTGGATAGAGATTGACCTGTCAGTGGACCTTATAGCAGTGCCCGCCGCCCCTATGCCGGACCCGCGCGCGACAGGCCTCAAGCGTCGAAAACGAGCAGTCTGGATGTCCTGTGGCTGTGGACCCCCTTAGCTGCGCGCAGAACTTGGCGGCATTGGCTGGAGCCTGCGCATCAAGCAGGAAGCCCATCGAGAGAACCATCATCGTAGCGGCGAGCGCCAACTTTGAACGCGACATAAACATCCTCCCTGCAACGGTTTGTGATCATACCAATGGCGAACCCCGTGGACGCCGGGCGCCGCGCGGTAGCTATCGCGGATCGGATGAACCTATGCTGAACGCGTCGGCCGCCCCCGATCCACCGGTCGAAGTTGCGCCGAGCTGCGGGCGTCGTGGGCGCCGGAAAAATGCCGACTATTGTTTTGCGCAGACGATCACCGCCTTGGCGCCGCCATCGCAGCTTGCGCCCGTCGTTCCGTCGATACGCACGGCAGCTCCTCCGGCGCAATAGGCGCTCGCCATGATCTCGCCTGCGCCGCACGCGGCTTGAGCGAAATCGCTGACCACTCGGAAGTTCGCGCCGGCTCCGGGCGGGCCTTGCGGTCCTGGTTCTCCGGCGGGCCTTGCGGCCCAGGCGAGCCGATGTGTCCTGGCGCGCCGGCCACTCCGACCTCGCCCTTAGGCCCAGGCGGTCCCGCGGCGCCGACGTCACCCTTCGTTCCAGTTGGTCCAGCCGGCCCGATCGCGCCGACTTCGCCCTTGCCCGGCGCTCGCCCGTGTCGCCCTTGGATCCCGCCGGCCCAGCCAGCCCAATCGCGCCGGTCTCGCCCTTCGGCCCGGGCGCGCCAGCGTCTCCTTTCGGCCCAGGCGGTCCTGCCAGCCCCGACGGACCGATCGCGCCCGCTTCGTCCCTTTGGCCCTGCCGCGCCGATCTCGCCCTTCGGCCCGGGCGGTCCGGTTCGTCCCGCCGGCCCGATCGCGCCCACTTCGCCTTTCGGTCCCGTTGCGCGGCCGGCCGGCCCCTCTGCGGCCCGCGCTCCGATCTCGCCTTTCGGTCCGGCGGCCCGACGCCCGATCGCGTCCGCGTCGCCGACTTCACCCTTCGGCCCGGGCGCGCCGGTGTCGGCCCTGGCGGTCCGGGCGGTCCCGCTGGACCGCGCCCACCGCGCCGGTCTCGCCCTTCGGCCCAGCCGGTCCAGGTGGTCCCGCCGGTCCAATCGCTCCCCGGAAACGCCCTTCGGTCCTTGCGGTCCAGCCGCCCCCTCGGGCCCCGGCTCGCCTTTTGGTCCTTGCAACCCAGGCGGCGCCGACGGCGCCGATGTCGCCCTTCGGTCCAGGCGGCCCGTCAGGACCTGGCGGGCCTGGCGGGCCTGGCGGTCCAGCCGGAGCCAGTCTCGCCTTTCGGGCCTGGCGGACCGTCCGCCCCCGTATCGCCCTTCGGCCCCATCGGTCCGATGAGCGCCGACCACGCCAGCTTCGCCCTTTGGCCCAGCCGGCCCCGCGGGACCTTGTTGCCCCTGGGGTCCAGCGCGGGCCTTGGTCGCCCTTGTCGCCCTTTGCGCAGCCTGAAACTGCGAGCAGCGCCGCGATGGCGGCGCCGGCGACAAGTAAGCGCATTTTCGTTTTCTCCCCGCTTCCCAGACCGCTCTTACGCCAGTGTTGGCGCGTCTTGCGCCAGTGTTGGCGCGCGATTATGATCGGTGTGCGATAGACGAGGCGCCGGCGTCGCGCCAGACCATGGGCGCTCAAGATAGGCGGGGCGCCACGCCTTTAGCCGCCAATCGGCGCCCTGCGGCGCCCCCGAAGGCGGTCGCCTCGCCGACCGCCTTCCAGCGCGCGACTCCGTCGAGAAATCGGCCTGCTTCTGCTCCCAGAGGCCGATCGCGTCTTGGCCGAGCAGAAGATGCAACGGCGGATCGTCGCTCTCGACCGCCGCGATCATCGCCTCCGCCGCCTTGACCGGATCGCCAGGCTGTCTGCCGTCGCCGCCGTAGAGATAGGCTTCAACCGGATCGGTCACTGGGCGATAGGCGTCGATGCGCCCCGCCGGCCGCATGTTGACCGCGACCGGCGAATTCGGTGCGGAAAGCGCCCGGCGCGACGATGGTGACCCCGATGCCGAGCGGCTTGACCTCGTCCCGCAACGCTTGGCTCCAGCCCTCAAGCGCGAATTTCGCAGCGCAATAGGGACCGAACCCGCCGACCGAGACGAGACCGCCGATGCTGGTGAGCTGCAGGATGCGCCCGCTTCGCTGCGCCCGCATCGCCGGCAGCACCGCCCGGGTCATCTCGGCCGCGGCGAAGAAATTCACCTCCATCTGCTCCCGCAACTGAGTCGGGCGAGAACTCCTCGGCCGCGCCGAGCGAGCCGCGCCCGGCGATGTTGGCGAGCACGTCGATGCGGCCGAAGCGGTCGAGCGCGGCGTCGACCGATCGCAGACGAGCATCCGCGTCGGTGACGTCAAGCTCGATCGCGAGGGCGGACTTCCCGTAAGGCGCGGCGAGTGCGTCGAGCGCCGCCTTTCGCCGCGCGCAGACGACCGCGTCGTCCCCGCGCTTCAGCACGGCCTCGGCGAGCGCGCGGCCAAAGCCGCTCGAAGCGCCGGTTATGAACCAGACCCGATGCATCGCTCAAGGCGTATCGCAGATGCGCGCGCTCCGATCAAGCCGCGCCATTCGCGCGCCTCATTCGTAAGGTGGATCGCGTCGCAGCAGATTCGAGGGAGATCATGCATCGTCACGGCCGTCGTTCGTTCCTTGCCGGCCTCGCGGCGACCGCCGCGTCCCTTCGCGCGCGAGCTGCCCCCGCGCCGAAGAGCGCCTGGACCTCGCCAGCAAACGGCTCGCCGAGATCGAGGCGCGCGCAGGGCGGCCGCCTCGGCGTCTTCGCGCGCGACACAGGGACTGGCTCGACGCTCGAGCATCGCGCCGACGAGCGTTTCCCGATGTGCAGCACGTTCAAGCTTCTGGCCGCGGCCGCGGCGCTCAAGCGCGTGGACGAGGGCGCCGAGCGCCTCGACCGAACCATCGCCTTTGGGCCGAGCGATCTGCTCGACTACGCGCCGATCGCCAAGGCGCATGTCGCCGAAGGCGGCATGACGCTCGCGGATGCTGTGCGCCGCGGCGATCGATTGGAGCGACAACACCGCCGCGAACCTGATCCTGCAGGCGATCGGCGGACCGGCCTGGTTTCACCCAATTCGCGCGTTCGCTCGGCGATATCGACGACCCGGCTCGACCGGAACGAGCCGAGCCTGAACGAGCGCGACGCCCGGAGACGAGCGCGATACGACAAGTCCGCGCGCCATGGCCGAGGACATGGGGCAGTGCTGTTGGGCGACACGCTCTCCGAAGCGTCCCGGCGCCAGCTCGAGGCCTGGCTGATCGACGACAAGGTCGGCGACAAGCGGCTGCGCGCGGGTCTGCCGCCCTCGTGGCGCATCGGCGACAAGACCGGCAGCGGCGATCATGGAACGGCGAATACGATCGCGATCATCTGGCCGCCCGAGCGCGCGCCGATCATCGCCACGGTCTACTACACCGACTCATCGGCGCCGATGGATGCGCGCAACGCAATCCATAAGGAGATCGGCGGCCTCATCGCGAGACGTTCTGACGGGATGGGAAGCGCGACCGGCCTCAGCCGCCCCAGACGCGCTGGCGCCGGGCGATCGCATTGGCCCACCAGAACCATCCGAGCGCGAACGGCAGCGTGAAGCTCAGCGTCATCGCTTCCACGAGACTCCGCTCAGCCGACAGATCGATCGTCACGCTTGCGCCGAGGGCCAACGCGCGAAACGGCGGCGCCGCTGGAATCGGCGATGGCTCAGCGGCGCGCGCGCTGTCGCGCACCCATTCGTCGGACCTCCGATCGCTCCCCGCGTCGCGGAGGCCTTGCTCATCAGCGGCGAACGGAACGCTCTCGCCAGTAAGCCCGTCGAGAACCACCGGCGTGCGCTCGCGCGGCCGCCGTCCGGTCGCCGGCATCGTGAATGCGATCGTCTTCTTGCTCACGCCGCTTTCCTTTTCCTTGCGCCGTAGACCTCATGCGCGAGCGCGTCGATCTCGCGCGCCGCTTCGCTCGCCGGCGCCGCCTCGATCACCGAGAGCCCCCTGGCCGCGCTCTCGGCGTAGACGATGCGCTGATTGAGCACGGCGGCGAGGACAGGAACCTCCTCAAACTGCGCCAAGGCCGCGGCGGCGTCGCGGCCGATCGCGGTCCTGGCGATGCGGCGATTGATGACAAACGCCGCCTTGAGGTTTTCCTTCATCTGCCGCGCCTCGCGGATCGATTGCACCGTATCGGTGGCGGCCCAAACGTCATAGGGCGAGGGCTGGACGGGGATCAGCACCATATCGCTGGCGAGGATCGCGGAGCGCGCGAGTTCGTTCACGCGCGGCGCTCCGTCGATGATGACGACGTCGTAGTCGGCGGCAAGGCGCGGCAAGTCGCGGTGCAGCGTCGGCTTCGCCATGCCGACGACGGCGAACGGCGGCTCGCTTTCGCGGGTGCTCGACCACGCCATCGCGCTGGCCTGCGGATCGGCGTCAACCAGCATGACGCGGGCGCCGGAACTGGCCAGGCTCGCGGCCAGGTTGATCGCGACGGTCGTCTTGCCGACGCCTCCCTTCTGATTGAGAACGCCGATGATCATGAGATCGCGTTCCTTCGCCTGTAAGATCGCTCGCGTCGCGCTCGCTCGCCGACGCGGCGCCGCAATGCTGCAGTGCAACAATGTCACAACCGCGCGATTCGGACAAGGCCGCATGCCGGATTTTCCGGCTGCCGGGCTCACCGGCCGCATCAAACAAAGGGGCCGGCGCGAGGCCGGCCCCTGTCAACTTCCTCTTCCCGAAGCTTAGCTGCCGCCGCCGACGCAGGTGTCGGCGGTCTTCGGCGTGCAGACGTCGAGACCGGTGTAGAACGGATCGCTCGGCCCCGGCTTGCCGTCCTTGAGGTCCTTGAGGAAGTACATCGCCTTGTATCCCATCTCGAATGGCCGCTGGCCGACCTGGCCCGAGGACAGGCCTTTCTTCATCAGGTCGATCTGGACCGGCAACGTGTCGGCGACGACCAGCGCCAGCGCGCCGGAAGCGATCTTGTCCTTGTACTTGCTCGCCACCTTCTCATAGGCGTCGGGCACGAACTGCGGGAAGCCGCCGGTCGGCGTGAACGCGTCGAGATTGGGATATTTGGCCAGGATGTCCTCCATCTGCTGCACGGACAGCGGGAAGTCGTCGTTGGTGTAAAGCGGGCAGCCGGCGACCTCGGTCCATCCGTTCTGACCGGTCAGGCGTTCGCCGGGTGACTCCGCGCTCTTCTTGCCAGCGAGCGTGTCGCGGATGCCCTGCATGCGCTCGTTGTGGTTGGCCGCCGCCGCGCCGCCCGACTGGATGCAGATCGTGCCGCCCTTGGGCTTGATCTGCATGACAAGCTTGGCGATGTTCGCGCCGATGTCATAATTGTGCGTTCCGACATAAGCGGCGCGCAATCCCTTGTCCTGCGGCAACAGATCCGAGTCCCAGGTGAGCACCGGGATCTTGGCCGCGGCTGCGCCCTTCAGCGCATTGGCGATCGCCGGAGCGTTTGCGGCGGAAACCGCGATGCCGTCGACCTTTTTGGTGATAAGATCGCCGACCATCTGCGCCTGCTCGTCGCCGCCGCCGTGTTCTCCGGGCCCGATATAGAGGCACTTGACCGCGCCTTTCAGTTCCGTTTCGGCCTTCTTGCAACCGGCGAGCGCCTGGTCGAAGAATGGATTGTTGGTGTTCTTCGGCACCAGCGCAAAGGTATAGGGATCAGCCGCCTGCGCCGAGGCGGAAACGGCGACCAAGGCCCCCAGCGCCACAGCGCCAGTCAACAACACTTTCAACATTACCTTACTCCTCCCAGTTGACGCGGCCCCCTTGGGGGTCACTCGCGTTTCGCTCCTCGGATCTTACCGAGATAGACTGCTCCGATGAGGAACAGGCCGACGAACGTGCCCTGCCAATTCGAATCGACGCCCGCCATCAAGAGCGAATTGCGGATGACGAAAATCAGCGCCGCGCCGATGAAGGCGCCGTAGGCGCTCGCTTCGCCGCCCATGAGATTCGCGCCGCCGATGACCGCCGCCGAGATCGCGAGAAGTTCGTAGGTGACGCCAAGCGCGTTGATCGCCGATCCCTCCCAGCCGACAGCCAGGATCGCCGCGAAGGACGCGGCCAGGCCCGAGACGACGTAGACCTCCACCTTGATCCGATTGACTGGAACGCCGGTCAATAAAGCCGCGTGCTCGTTGCCGCCGATCGCCAGCACATGGCGGCCCCAGCTGGTCATCTTGTAGACGATGGCCAGGAGCGCGGTCAGGACGACGAGGAACAGCAGGGGATAGCTCAATTGTAGCGTTGGACCGATATTGACCGCGCCGCTCCCGAGGGCCTTGAACGCCGGGCCGCCGGGGCCGAATTTATAGATCATGCGGTTTCCGGACAGCACGACCGCGCACGAGCGCGCGATCGCCAGCATGCCGAGGGTGGTGACGAAAGGCGAAATGCCGGCGTAAGCGATGATGAGGCCATTGATGAGCCCGGTCACGGCGCCCGCCAAAAGCCCGACGACAATCGCCGCCCAGGCCGGATAGCCGGCCTCAAGCGTGAGTCCGCTCGCGACCGCCGTCAGGCCCATGATCGAGCCGACCGAGAGATCGATTCCGCCCGTCGCGATCACCGCGGTCATGCCGAGGGCCATGATGCCGATGAACGAGAAATTGCGCGTGATGTTGAAGAAATTATCGGTCGTGGCGAACGACGCCGGCTGCAGATAGCTCATCACCACGCAGATGAGGATGAGCGCGATCGTCACCCAGAACGATTGCGCGCCGGCGATCCGCTGCCACAGGTTGTGCTGCTGGACGCCCAGGACCGATTCGATTGAAACGTTGGCCTGCGGCGGGGGCTTGGCGGCGTCGGTCGACATCTGCGCTCTCAAGCCGTGTGGATGGCGCCGGTGATCAAGCCAGTCACTTCTTCCGGGCTTGTCGCCTTGATCGCCTTGTCCGCAACCTTGTTGCCGCGCCGCATCACCATCACCCGATCGCAGACGGCGAACACGTCCGGCATGCGATGGCTGATGAGGATGATCGCCATGCCGGAATCCTTCAGGCGCCGAATCAGGTCGAGAACCTCAGCCACCTGCCTGACGGAGATCGCGGCGGTCGGCTCGTCCATCAGCACCATGCGCGCCCTCGAAAGCCGCGTACGGGCGATGGCGACCGCCTGCCGCTGCCCGCCCGACATCTGCCGGACGAGATCGCGGGGCCGTGTCTCGGACTTGAGCTCGGCGAACAATTCGCCAGCGCGTTTGGCCATCGCCTTATGGTCGAGCCACCGGAGCGGTCCGACACGTTGCTTGATTTCGCGCCCCAGGAACACATTGGCCGCCGCCGACAGATTGTTGCAGAGCGCCAAGTCCTGGTAGACGACCTCGACGCCCTTCTCGCGCGCTTCGACGGGTTTGTGAAAGTGCACCGCCTCGCCGCCGATGCGGATCTCGCCGTGGGTCGGGGGGAAATTGCCGGCGATGACCTTAACCAAGGTCGACTTGCCGGCGCCGTTGTCGCCCATGAGCCCGAGCACTTCGCCGGCTTCGAGCGCCATATCGACTTCGTTCAGCGCATGGATCGCGCCGAAATGCTTCGACACCGCGCTCAGTTCGAGAATCGGCAAACATGCCTCCTCCGCGCTCGACCCGACCGCCGCTAACGTTTCGCCCGTCCGTCTGTTCTTCTGACATGTCACCACCACAGATCAGGCCGAAGCGCAAGGGGAAACCAGAAGGGGCTCAGGCGGCGCCTCTCCGCTCGCCGGCCGGCCCAGTTTCTAATGGACTGTCGCCTCCCCGCAACGTTTGGGCTTCATATCCACGGCCATGGCGGCCGCGTCCCAAAAGCAATGGCTTGGGCTCGTCGATGTCCCGCCCGCGCTCCCGGCGGGTGCGACCTGGGAGCCGGTCGGCTTCGCGTTGCGCACGACAGCAGCGTCGCTAGCCGCTCTTTATGTTGCTTTCCGGTTCGACCTCCAGGAGCCGAAATGGGCGCCGATGACAGTCTGGATCGTCGCTCAGGCCAGCCGCGGCATGAGCCTGTCGAAGAGCCAGTATCGCCTGGTCGGCACAGTCGTCGGCGCCGCGGCCGGCGCCGCTCTCATCGCCCTGTTCGCACAGACGCCGGAACTCTTTTTCCTCGCGCTCGCCATCTGGATGGCGGTTTGCACTGCGACGTCGACTGCGCTCCGCAAGCGGAAGTTCACGCTCCCGTCAACGGGATTGTCTCGAAATTGTCTCTTCGCCCTGGAGACTACGTGTCCGCCGGAAGACCCGCTTTGGCTCTGATCGACACGGACTCGCTGCGGGTCGAGGGTTATTTCGAGGAAACCAACCTGCCGCGGATCCGCATCGGGGCGCCGGCGGTCGTCACCTTCCCAGGGCAGGCCGTCACCATTCGCGGGCATGTCGAAAGCATCGCAGGAGGCATCGAGGATCGCGAGCGGACGGACGCGGCGGGAACGCTCGCTAACGTCAATCCGACCTTCACCTGGGTCCGGCTCGCGCAGCGCGTGCCGGTGCGTATTGCGATCGACTCCGCGCCGGACGGCGTCCGCCTCATCGCGGGGACGACGGCGACGATCGAGGTGCAGTCATAAGGCGAGCCGCGCCGAGCGTCTTCGCCGGGCAGGCCAAAGGCGACGCATGTCGTGAATTAGCGCCTCTGGGCGCCGTGTCCCCTCTCACCGCCACATCGCGCGCATGTGCGCCTGAAGATCGACCCGCGGACCGTCGATCGCCGCGCGCCGGGGCGCGGCCTCGGCCTCGGGTCAGGTTTGTCGGTCGAAGCGGTTGAGAAGCGGCGCGTCCGCAGTCACCCTTGCGGCGCGGGGGCGGGCGCCTCTTCGACGCGATGGCGCAGCCAGAGCATGCCTCCTTCCAGAGTCTCGCAGCCAATCAGTCGCAGTGACTGTCCGACGCCGGGCCGTTCACCGTTTGCGCCATGATAGTCGACGATGGTCTCCCTTCCGGCCAAGCCATCGACCGCTGGGTAAATCAGGGTGCTGAACTCGTCGATCAGGCGATGCTTGAGAAACGCGCCGTTGATCCTGCCGCCGCCCTCAAGGAGGAGTTTCTTGACGCCAAAAACATGGGCGAGCTGCGCCATTGCGCCAGGGAGATCCTCGCCCTTCCGACCGGCGAAAATATAGGACGCCCCATCCTCGCGGAGTTCAGCCAGATAAGCGTCCGACACTTGCTCCCCGAGCACCGCTACGACGTGATCGCCCCCGACATTGTCCTGGCCATAGTGGACGCGGCCCGAGGGATCGATGGCGACGGCCAGGTTCCTGCCGTTCCTTTGCCCGAGGTGAGGCTTGCGCGCCAGCGGTGAATCGACAGCGGCGGTTCGTTCGCGCCCCTTCGCCATTTCCGCCATGGTTTTACGGCCGACGATCCAGCCCTCGGCCTCAAACCGGTCGTGAATTGATTCATAGTGTCGGCGCAGCGCGTCGACCGACACGCCGGCGGCGGGCCGTGTAAATCGGCTCGGATGAAGGCCGCTGTCTATGGACGTGCCCATATGGCAAATGATGGTGGGGCGCATGAAGAATAACTCCGCGATTGCACCACGCTTTGCCACGAACGTGGTCGCAATTACGGCGAGATGGCCGGCGATTAGTTGAGGCTGATGCCGCGAACAAATTCCATCAGTTCGGTCAATCGCTCGGGGCGGTGCTCAATCAACCATTCTGTTAGGGCCACCGAATGAGAGGTTTTTCGATATGCGAACGTAGCACGGGTCACATCGCCGAACATGTCATGCAGCAGCTTTGCTGAGTTAACCCGCGTCAACCATTGTTCGTCAGCAATCCTCTTGTCCCATTTATAAGGGTAGTATTTTGCCTTGCCGCCATTATCTCTCAGCCACTCAGTGATTTTCTCCTCCGTTACTATCGCACCATTTGCTTCGCTACAAAGAACCTGCGAAATCGCTTCTGGGTCGAGTAGATAATTCTCATACATCATTCGCGGCAACACCTTGACGCGGCCCGATCCCCGCCTCTTAAGGTCGGCAAGTTCTTGCTCACTCCTCCCTTCCTGGTCAAATACGAAGGCGAGCGCAGGAGGCACCAATGCATTTACATGCGAAAGTCGCTCATACAGTCTAAAGACTAGTACTGCCCGATCTTCCTGGATGTCGAAATCCCCGGTGTGCAGAACAGCAACAACCGAAACTCCTCGTGGTAGCTCAATTCCCGCAGCCTTAAGTAGAAGCGGAAAACATTTTTCTTCTGTCTGACCTTCAACCCAAGTGATCGCGTCAGGACTAAACACATCAGACAAATGAACACCTAGGTCACCCAAAACTTCCTTCAGTGAGGAAATGTCTTTTGAATCCATCATTTGTACAGTTGTTTGATAATCCCCCCTCTTCAGTATGTGGACAGTATCGAGGCGGCTTCGCGCGATTATCTCGGGTGAGTGTGTAGAAATAATATATTGATGCTGATCAAATTGCTCTAATATGGATACAAGCTTCCGAGACGCCGAGGGGTGCAGAAAACTGTTCGGCTCATCGATTACGAGCAGTTTACCAGTATCTTCTACAATTGCAACATATAGAATGGATAAAACCTGACCAATTCCAGTGCCGGAATCCTCTAAGCTAACCGTCAATTCTGCGCGTTCAGTGGAAGGGTCTACGTTCCATACAAGAATTTCATTTTCGTTAGAATTGTTAAGGGCTTGGGCGACAGGTATACCTCTAACTGAGGGGAATATTTCCCGTATCAACGAGACAAAACGATTGAACCGGGACGTATTTCTTCCTTGTAATTCGAGAAGGCAAGTCGCCAGATTTCTTGCGTTTGTCTGCAACGGTGGTCGATCTGAGATTGACGAACGGCCTAGGCCAAATCTCTCAGCTCTAAATACGTAAGTCGACCGCCAGAAATAGTCTCCTAAAGTAATGGGTAAGCCATCCTGCACAGCATTGGTTGGCCCGACAATATCCCAGCTTTGTTTATCAGCCGCGGGCACAAAAGAAAACATAGCTCCTTGATTATCAAACGCAAGCTCATTACAGTACTTTTGCGTCGATTTAATCCATGGTCCATTTGGGTATCTTAGCGTAAATTCTATTTTTTGTGACTCAAATAGATTGGTTATCTGCGTCTTTGCTAAGCTTGAGTTGTCAACCTTCATTCTTATCGAAATCTGAGCTGCACTTCCCATCAAAATAGTGTACAGTTCGCTTCCAGAAAAAATAAAAGTCGTTTCGATACTCGACATTGGATTAAGGGGATCATTTTCTTTTATCCGTAGATCTCTGTGCGGTTTATTACTAAATCTTTGCCGGTCAAGGCACTCAAGTAGCGAGCTCTTACCGGAGTTATTCTGACCAATCACCAAATTGACTCGGTCGCCAAAAGTTATCTCCCCTGAATCACCAAAACACTTGTAGTTAATAATTCGGATTGATCGTGTAATCATTCTAGCTCCCGCAGGTTTTTCAGCGCCACATCGCCCGCATGCGCGCCTGAAGATCGACCCGCGGACCGTCGCTCGCCGCACGGCGTCGCGAGGGCTCGGCCTCGGGCCAGGTCTGGCGGTCGAAGTGCTTGAGAAGCGGCGGGGGGATGAAGCGGGTGCGGGCCGCATAGACGCTGCGGTCGCCGTTCCTCGGCTGCCCGTGGACATAGAAGCGCTGCGGAACGACGAGCGCGAGCTCGTCTTTCGCCCGCGTCATCGCGACATAGAGCAGACGGCGCTCCTCTTCGATTTCCTCCGACGAGCCGGTGGCGAGGTCGGAGGGAATGCAGCCGTCGACGCAGTTGAGCACGAACACCGAGCGCCATTCCTGCCCCTTGGCCGAATGGATGGTCGAAAGGATGAGAAAGTCCTCATCCCTCACCGGCGGCCCCGCTTCGTCGCTGGTCGCATCAGGCGCATCAAGCGCGAGCTCGCTCAAGAACCGCTCGCGCGACGGGAACGAGGCTGCGATGCGCTCGAGCGCCTCGAGATCGCCCATCCGCACGCGCGCGTCGTCGTAGCGGGCCTCCATGAGGGGCTTAAGCCATGCGACAGCGTCGGCGATCTCCGCCGGCCACGGCGAGGCGCGCGACGCAAGCCTTCGCATGAGGTCGGCGAAAGCGGGAAAGCCATCCCGCGCTCTCGCCGGCGTCGACAGCGCCGCCATCGCCACAAAGCCGTCGTCGGCCGCCGCCGCGGCGACGATGGTCTCGGCGACCTTCGGCCCGACGCCAGGCATGAGCTGCGCGATGCGAAAGCCCGCGACCCGATCGCGCGGATTTTCGGCAAAGCGCATGAGCGCGACGGCGTCCTTCACATGCGCGGCGTCGAGAAACTTCAAGCCGCCGTATTTGACGAACGGCACGTTCCGGCGGGTGAGCTCAAGCTCGAGCGCGGCGCTGTGGTGGGAGGCGCGAAACAGCACCGCCTGAGCTTTCAGCGCAGCGCCGGTCTCGCGATTGGCGAGCACACGGGCGGTGACAAAGCGGGCTTGGTCGGCGTCGTCGGCGACCGTGACCAGCACGGGAAGGGGGCCATGCGGCCGATCGGTGCGAAGAGTCTTGGCGAAGCGCTCCGGCGCCAGCGCGATGACCGCGTTGGCCGCGGCAAGGATCGCGCCGCTCGAACGATAGTTGCGCTCAAGCGTCACCACATGCGCCGGCGGATCGAACGCGGCGGGAAAGTCGAGAATGTTGCGCACCGTTGCGGCGCGGAAGGAATAGATCGCCTGCGCATCGTCGCCGACCACGGTCAGACCGCGCCCCTTGGGCCTAAGAGCCAGCACGATCTCGCCCTGCAGCGCGTTGGTGTCCTGGTACTCGTCGACCAGCAGATGATCGAAGCGAGCGGCGATCTCCGCCGCGATCGCCGGCTCCGCCAGCATCTGGGCGAAATAGAGCAGAAGGTCGTCGTAATCGAGCACGTTCTGGCCCTGCTTCATCTCGACGTAAGATGCGAATAGCGCGCGTAAGCGCTCCTCATGCGCCGCGACCCACGGAAACCATTTGCCGAGCGTCTCTTTCAGTTCGCCGCGCGCGTTGACGACGCGCGAATAGATCGCAAGACACGTCGCCTTGGTCGGGAAACGGTCCTTCGCGTCGCCGAGGCCCGCTTCGTGGCGGGCCCAGTTCATGAGATCGGCCGAATCCTCGCGGTCGTGAATGGTGAATTGCGGATCGAGGCCGAGACGGGTCGCGTGCTCGCGCAAAAGCCGCGCGCCAAGGCCATGGAACGTTCCCGCATAGGCCGGCGTCGCCGCGGCGGCCGCCTCAGGCGCGAGACGGCGGGCGAGCAGGCGTTCGACGCGGCGGCCAAGCTCCGCCGCAGCGCGGCGCGAAAAGGTGGCGAGCATGATGCGCTTTGGATCGGCGCCGGCGAGGATGAGCGCCGCCACCCGATGCGCCAGCATCGCCGTCTTGCCCGAGCCCGCGCCGGCGATGACGAGGAGAGGCCCGGAACCTTCCGGCTTTCCGATCCCATGCTCGACCGCGAGCTGTTGCTCGGGATTGAGATCGACGGCCGGGCTCGAGCGAATCAAAGCGAGCGACATGGCTCGACGCAACCATGTTTCGCGCTTTGTTCGCAAGGGCGATGGACACGCACGGCGATCTTAGCTAACGTATGGACTAAGTTTGGAGCGCATGATGTCCACTGTCACCATACACGCCGCAAAGACCAATCTTTCCAAGCTTCTCGCCCGAGTTGAGGCCGGTGAGGAGATCGTGATTGCCCGCGGCAAGATTCCGATCGCACGGCTCACGCCGATCCATGCGCCGCCGGTCAAGCGTCAGTTTGGTGCATTCAGGGGGGTGGTCAGCGTAGAGCCGGAATTTTTTGAACCGATGACAGACGCCGAGTTGGCGGAATGGGAGTGAAGTGACGCGCCTCCTCCTCGACACGCACGCCTTTCTCTGGTGGTTGGCCGGAGACGAGAGGCTGAGCGTCCACGCCCGTGAGGCCATAGGCGAGGAATTGGATCCCATCTTCGTCAGCGCGGCCTCCATCTGGGAGATTGCGACGAAGCATCGGTTGGGCAAGCTCCCCGCAGCAAGCGCAATCGTCGGCGACCTCGCCGAAGTGATCGAGAGCCAAGGTTTTGTGGGCTTGCCGATCGCGGTTCGTCACGGAGAGACGGCGGGCGCATTGCCAGGGCCGCATCGCGATCCTTTCGATCGCATGCTGATCGCGCAGGCCCTTCTTGACGATCTCGTTCTGGTTTCAAATGAGCAAGCTTTTGGCGCATACGGCGCGCGTCTGCTCTGGTGAAGCTGCGCTGCCTCTCCGCGACATGGAGCCGGGCCCCACCGTGTGCTACGCGACAAGGTGAAGGGCTAACGACGGGCGGCGCAATGCCGGGAGCGGAATCGCATTACGTCCACCGGACCGCCTGGCTCAGGGCGGCGGTGCTCGGCGCCAATGACGGCATCATTTCGACTGCAAGCCTCATCATGGGCGTCGCAGCGGCCGCGGGGGGCCGCGCCGAAATCCTGACTGCGGCGGTCGCGGGATGGGCGGCGGGCGCAATGTCGATGGCGGCGGGCGAATATGTGTCCGTCAGCTCGCAGGCCGACTCCGAGGCCGCGGATCTGGCGCGCGAGCGGCGCGCGCTCCGAGAGCAGCCGTCCAAGGAAAAAAGCGAACTCGCTCACATCTACGAAGATCGTGGCGTGCAGCCGACGCTCGCGCGACAGGTGGCCGATCAGCTGATGGCCAAGGACGCGCTTGGCGCCCACGCGCGCGACGAACTCGGTTTCAGCGAGGAGTCGCAACCCAAGCCGATCCAGGCCGCCTTCGCCTCGGCTCTCGCCTTCTCGGTTGGCGCCGCGCTGCCGACGCTGGCGGCGTTTCTCGCGCCGCAAGGCGCCGTCGTGAAAGCGGTCCCCGCCGCGGCGCTGGTTTTCCTGGTCGCGCTCGGCGCGCTCGGCGCCTGGGCGGGCGGCGCGCCGATGGTGAAACCGGCGCTCAGAGTCGGCTTCTGGGGCGCGCTGGCCATGGCGGTGACGGCTGGGATCGGCGCGTTGATTGGCAAGGCTATTTAGCCTTGCCGGAGCGAGCGCGGGTCTAGCCTGCCTTTTTTGTCTGATGCGGAAAGAGATGTCGCCGCGCCTCCTCGTCGAACTCTTGCTTGAAGACGTGCTTCTCTTTCAACTTGTTGACACGGGCCACGGCGGGGCGTGCGTTGATCTCGTCGACGAGCCCCTTGACATTGGCCATCTTGGACCAGGTCTCCGCGCCCAAGAGGTAAGGAGCGGCGGAGCTCCAACCCCAAATCGACATGTCCACAATCGTATAGACGTCGCCGAGCACATATTTCCGCCCGGCCAGCCGGTCGTCGAGGATCTTCCAGTGCCGGTGCGTTTCGAAATTGTAACGATTGATCGCGTATTCGATCTTCTCGGGGGCGGCGGCGTTGAAGTGGAACGCCTGGCCGGAAAACGGACCAACCCCGCTTGCAACGAAGAAGAGCCACGAAAACAATTCGCCCCGGGCCTTCGGCGTATTTTCGGGAAGAAAGCGCCCAGTCTTCTCCGCGAGATAAAGCAGGATGGCGCTCGAATCGAATATGGTCGCTTCGCCGTCGGCGATCGACGGCGTCTTCGCATTCGGATTGATCGCGAGATAGCTCGGCGAGTGCTGTTCGCCCTTGCGCGTGTCGACCGGAACAACCTCGTATTCGAGGCCTGATTCTTCAAGGAATAGGGCGACCTTCGCCGGGTTTGGCGACGGGTGATAATAGAACTTGATCATGGGGAGGCTCCGAAAACCATGCGGTGATGCCGCGCGATGCGGCTAGTAGCGTAACCGCGCTAGTTACGCAATGTCACTCGGCGTCCACGCCTCTTCGCGGCGGTTGCGTTTTTGCGCTCTCTGCTTCGTTGTTTCGGGCAAGAACTGCGGTCGCGATATCAGCGATTGTGGCGCGCGCCAGCTCTTCCTGCAGAGCCTCGACCGCTGGCACCGTCGCCTCGCGCAAAACCGGAAGGATATGGGCGCCCACCGGACAGGAAGCGCTCGGTGGCGACCGGTGCTCAGTGAAGAGTTCGCCGCTCTCCAACGCGGCGAAAACATCGCGCAAAGTAATGTCGCAGGCCGGCCGCGCCAATTCGAAGCCGCCCCCCGGACCGAGCCGGGCGCGGATCAATCCCGCACTTGTCATCAGCGAGAAGAGGCGGCGCACCACGACCGGATTGGTGCTGGCGCTCTCTGCTATATCCTCCGAGCGCACCGCCTTGCCTGGGCTGGCGGCTAGCGCGGTCAGCAAATGAACGCCAACGGCAAATCGGGTGCTCGTTCCCATCCCTGACTCTTCGCACGGCGTCGGCCAGAATTGCAAAGCCGCTTGGCAGGCTCAGGCCATCGTCCCAGCGATGCGGGGTCCTATTTCGGACATGGAGGCAGGCCAGGCCTTCCACAGGCTCGCAATTGCGCTGGCGCCGGCTGGGGGCGAACGACCGGCGGCGGCTGCCGAAGCGCAGGCGGCGCAGCCGCCGCTGGCGGTGGACGGGGCGGCGCGACCATCGCTGGGGCAGGGGCGTGAACCACTTGCGGCGCTGGGCGCGGCGCAATGGGGGCCATCGCTGGCGCGGGGGCGTGAACCACGGGCGGTGGCGGGCGTGGCGCAATGAGCGCAGGCGCCGGTGGCGGCGCTGGGGCGCGGACCACCGGAGAAGCGAAAGCTGGCTTCAACGGCGCTGGAGCTGGCGGTTTCGCGATGATAGTCGGCTTCGGCGCTGGAACGCTTGCGGGCGATGGCGCCGGCGGTTTCGGCGCCGCATTGGGCGCTCCTGGCGCTGCGACCGGCGCCGCTGGCGCCGGCTTGGCCCCTGGCGATGCGGGAGCGACTGCCGCTGGTCCCACGCCGCCAGGCTTGACCGCAGCGGGAACCGCCGGAGCCGGCAGGGGCTTACCGGGAACAACAGGAACGGCTGGGGCGGCGACAGCGGGCGCCGTCACCGGGGGCTTGGCCACGACTGGCGCCAACGGCGCTGCGGCCGGGTTGGCTGCGTTCGGCGAAGGGGGTGCAGGCAGCGGCTTGCCGCCGGGGACGGTTGGCGCTGCAAGAGCGGGCGCCGTCGCCGGAGGCTTGGCCAGCCCCGGCGCCAATGGCGCGGCGGCCGGCTTGGCTGCATTCGGCGAAGGGGGTGCAGGCAGCGGCTTGCCGCCGGGGACGGTTGTCGCGCCAACACCGGGTGTCGCGCCCGGCGGCTTGGCCACGACTGGCGACGACGGCGTCGCAGCGGGACTGGCTGCGTTTGGCGAGGGGACTGCAGGCAGAGGCTTGCCGCCGGGAGTTGCGTGAATGGCTGGCGCATTGCCACCGGCCGGCGCAGCACCGCCTGGGGGCGGCTTCGCACCCGCCGTCGACGGAGGCGCAGCTGGCGGATTGCCAGCGGCTGGCGGGACGGGAAGCGGCTTCGGCGCCTGGCCCGAGGCGGTGGGCGCCGCAGCAGTCGGCGCACCCGGCGCGGGCGCGGACGGGGCGCCGCCGGGTTTCCCTTGAGGTGCGCCCGGCCCGCCGGGTTGGCCGCGCCGCCCGAACGGCCTCAGCGGTTTCACAACGGCCGCGTTGGCGACAGGACTGGCGGCGGCTACCGGCGCGGGGGGCGCCACGGGTTTGATGTTGGCGGGCAGCGGCGGCGGCGCGAAGGCCGCCTGACGCAACCGCGGTTGCCCGCGCGGCGCGACGCCATCGTGGTGAAACCCGTGTTGAAACGCAACCGCGCCAATGGCGATCGGAAGGGCGACGCCAAGCACGGGGAGCACGCCAATCTCGGCAGGCGGCGGAGGCGGGGGCAAGTCGCGCCAATCGTCGTCTTCGACATAAATGTATTGGACGGGCGGCGGGGGAGGCGGAGGGCCGAAATCATCAAACGCATAGATCGGCCGGTCGTCGTAGACGAGTTCGTCCGGGGGCGGCGGCGGAAGGTCCGCGAAGGTCTCTGGCCGAAAGTCCGGCGGCGGCTGAAACTCTGCCGAGAGCATCGCAAGGCGGCGGCGCGCGTCAGGGATGTGCGGGCCTTTCGGATAGGTGTGCAAATACGTCCAATAGGCTCGGGGCGTATCCGCGCCGACGGTGCGTCGCCAATAAGCCGCTTCCCGCCGGACCGCGAGAATGGCCCGCACCCGTCGCGCCTGGTCAGAATTCGGGTAGGCGGCAAGGAACTCTCGATAGCCCTTGATCGTGTCCCGCTCAACAGCGGCGGCGTAGGCGTCCTCCGCGGAGAAACTGGATATGGGCCGGCTCTCTGTCTGCGCGAACGACAGAGCCGGAGCAGGAGCGTCCGCGGCGCGTTCGAAGACGTAGAATGGGCCGCCAAGTTTGGAGGCGCTCCATGGCAGCAAAGCGCCTTGGGTCTCCGCGTTGACCGACACGCGCGTCTGATCGAACGCCTGGACGATGTCGACGCCGCCCTGTCGGATCGCGCCAGCCAACGTCTTGCCATAAACCCCGTAGGGGCCTTCCTCATCGCCCGCGAGCGTGCCCGGGGCCGCGTTGAAGGCGATCAGTTCGCCGTGTTCGGGATCGACCAAAGCAAGCCCCGGCGCCAGCGGCGCCCCCTGGGTCGCATAGGGATTTGCCCGCGCCGCGTCGAGAACGATGATGCGCGCCCTTCCAGGCGTCGCAGCAAGAGCGTGGGTGAAATCGGAAAGGCGGAGCGCTTCGATCGGCACGTCGGCGTCGCGATTGATCTGAGCGTCGACCGACACAAAATAATTGTCGCCGTTGTACTGGATCGCGCGGCCGGCGAGGTAGACGAAAGCCTGCATATCGGGGCCTGCCGCCGCGGCTTTCTGCAGAAAATCGCGAAAGGCCGTATGCAGGGATTGACCGTCGAGGTCGCGCGCGCCGACCACGTCGAATCCCGCCGCCTGCAAAGTTTGGGCGACGAGACCGGCGTCGTTGGCGGGGGTCGCGAGCGCCGCGTCACGATAGGTCGCGTTTCCAATGACAAGTGCGATGCGGGGGTTCGGCGCGGGTTCTTGAGCTTCAGCGGCCAGCGCAACCAGCGCAAGAAGACCAGAGACCAGAACCCCAATAGCGGCGAAAAGCGCCCTTAAGCGTTGCGACATACTGACCCTCTCGATCGAAGAACCACTGGCTCTCCGATTCGTTCCTCCCGAACAAGCGCTAACGTCACATGATGTCCGAACCGTGTCTGCGTCCGGATGTTGGCGCGGGCGCTTAGTGGAAAGCTCCTCAGCTCACCGTCTCAGCGCTGTAACGAGCGATAAGGCCGTTGCGAATCACTGTGCGATAGACGGCGAAGAAGAACACACAGGCGAGCGCGAGATAGACGACCGCGAGCGTTCCTCCGATCGCGAGGCGATCCCAAGGAAGCCCCTGTCCGGCGACAACCGACCGCATACCTTCAAACACATAAGACGGCGGCAGGATGAACGCGATCGCCTGCATCCACATCGGCAAGACCGTGACAGGATAGAACACCCCCGCGAACGGCGAGATCAGCATCGGGATTGGCCAGATGAGCCATTCGGAGGCGGGCCCGAGCCTCAGCACCAAGGCCGAGGCCGCGACGCCGAGCGCGATGCCGGTGAGGAACAGCACCATGAGGAAAGGGGCGAGCGCCGCCCCGTAAACGAGAAAGGACAACCCGAACGCGATTTGAGCAAGCACGAGCATGACGATCAGGCTCAACCCGCTGGTGATCACCGCGACGATCAGGAGTCCGACAAGATATTCGGACGTGCTCAACGGCGAGGCGAACAGATTGAGGAAATTTCGCGTCCAGACATCCTCGAACAACGTCATCGTGATTTGTTGCATCACCCGCGTCAGAAAATCCCACAACAGCACCGCGCCAAGCAGCGCCGGCACGAAATTGAAATCCGCGTGCGAAACCGAATTGAGGTAGCGGGTGAGAAACCCCCATACCAGAATATCGATCGCGACAAAGATAAAGATAGGAAAGACGCGCTGCGGGCTGCCGCGATAGAGATAGAACATCCGCAACACGATTGCGCCGATGCGCGAAACGTTCATCGGGCGCCCCCGTCGTGCAGCGCCTCTTGCGCCACGTTGACGAACAAATCGTCGAGAGTCGCGGCGCCGTGTTCCTCGGGCAGCGTCTTCGGATCGCCCTCGAGCACAATGCGCCCGTGCGACAGGAACAGCACGCGATCACAGACAGCTTGGACCTCGTACATGTTGTGGCTGGTCCACAGCACGCCGCAGAGTCCGTTGTCGACGAATTTGGCGATGCCGGCGCGAATGTTGCGGGCGTTTGAGGGGTCAATGGAGGCGGTCGGCTCATCGAGGAGAAGCAGCCGGGGGAGATTGAGCATTGCCTTGGCCAGAGAAAGGCGCGTCTGCTCGCCGGAGGAGAGAACACCCGCCTTGGTGCTCCGGTAACGCAGGAGATCATAGACAGCGAGCAGCTTCTCGATTCGCGCTGAGAGATCTCGGACGGCATAGAGCATGCCGAACACGCGCAGGTTCTGCTCGACGGTGAGATTGCCTGGCAGCGGCGCATAGACGGCGGCAAAGTTGGTGCAGGACAACGCTTTGCTGCGTTCGGCGGCAAGATCCACACCCTCGATCTCGATCCGCCCGCCGCTCGGCTCGAGAACGCCCAAGATCATGTTGATCGTCGTCGTCTTGCCGGCGCCGTTCGGTCCGACCAGCCCGACGATCTCGCCGGGCGCAACGTGAAAACTGACGCCGTCCACGGCCCGCACGTCGCCAAACGACTTTTCGAGGCGCTCGACCTTAAGGACGCAGGGAACAGGCGGAATCATCCATCCGTCGTATCAGGCGGCCCGGAGGGCGCGTCAAGCTACGGTTGCTTGGCGCGCTCATCGAATGCGCCAAGCAATTAAGGCTGCCCTGCTCCTCCAGAGGAGCCATAGACTTGGCCGGTTGCAAAGCTCGCATCGGACATGGCTAGCTGAACGTAGATGGATCCGAGCTCGGCAGGTTGACCAGGGCGGCCAAGGGGAGTCTGGCCGCCGAAGTTCTCCACCTTTTCCTGAGTCGCGCCGCCGCTGATTTGCAGCGGCGTCCAGATCGGCCCCGGGGCGACCGCGTTCACACGAATGCCTTTCGAGGCAAGCTGCTTCGCCAGCGACTTCACATAATTCATCGTCGCAGCCTTCGTCTGGGCATAGTCGTAAAGGTCAGGCGATGGGTCATAGGCCTGCTCGGACGCGGTCCCGATGATGGCCGAACCGGGCGGCATGTGCGGCAATGCCGCCTTGATGATCCAGAACGGCGCATAGATGTTCGTCTTCATCGTCGCGTCAAAATCCTCAGTCGAAATATCGAGGATCGAGGCGCGGCTCTGTTGGCGCCCTGCGTTGCTGACAAGGATATCGAGGCCGCCGAGACCGTCTACCGCTTCCGCGACGAGGCGCTTGCAGAAAGCCTCGTCGCGAATGTCGCCGGGGATCGACAGCGCTGTTCGACCTTCGGCTTTCATGAGCTCGATGACCTCGCGCGCGTCCTCCTCCTCGGCCGGCAGATGGTTGATCGCAACGTCGGCGCCCTCGCGCGCGAATGCGATCGCGGCGGCGCGGCCCATGCCGGAGTCGCCGCCGGTCACTAGAGCCTTGCGGCCGGCAAGCCGACCCGACCCGCGATAGGACGTCTCGCCGTGGTCCGGGCGCGGATCCATTCGGCTTGCGAGCCCCGGCCAAGGTTGCTGCTGTCGGCGAAACGGCGGCTTGGGATATTTGCTTCGCGGATCTTGCAGGCCTTCAGGAGCTGGCGTCTCGTTTTGCTTCGAGAGGGGCTGCTCCTTCGAGTTCTGCGCAAAGGCCGGCGCTGCTGTGGCCGCGAGACCCATGCTTCCAGTGCTGACGATGGCGCGGCGGGAATAGGGAAAGCGTTCGTCTGAATTCATGTGCGATCTCCACGACTGACGAGAGAACGCCCGCGCCTGCGGTTTGTTGCAGACGCGTTCAATCGACAGCGTTAACCGGCCAAAGGGCTCTCAAGGAGATCGAGCGTAAAAAGTTCCTGCGGCTTGCCGACCCCGCGGAGCGCAAAGCGTCCCACGGAAGCGAACGTGCGCGGGCCTCCGGCGCAGGATTCCGCGAACGCCGCCGAGAGGAGGATCGGCTGATCCACCGACCGGCACATGGCCGCGATGCGGCTCACCTCGTTGACCGCCGGTCCGACGACGGTGAAATCGAGGCGCTCCTTGCTGCCGATGTTGCCGTAGAAGACCTCGCCGATATGAAGGCCCAGATACATTTCAGTCGTCGGCAGGCCTTTCTCGAACCGGCGCGCGTTCAACTCCGCCACCGCCTCGCGCGCCGCCCCGGCCGCGTCGAGCGCCGCCGCACAAGCGCGGCTTCGTTCCTCAGCTGGAAATATCGCAAGCACGCCGTCGCCGATCAGCTTCAGGACGTCGCCGGAATGCTGGTGGATGGAAGAGACGACGGCCTCTGCATAGTCGTTAAGAAGCGGAATGATTTCTTCCGGCGGCGAGGTCTCAGAGAGGCGGGTGTAGTTGCGCAAATCGCTGAACCACAGCACCGTGTTGATCTGGTCCGCGACGCCCCGCTCGATGCGACCCCGCAGCACTCGCCGGCCGGCGTCGCGTCCGAGATAGGTCTCGACAAGCGTCTCGGCGATGCGGCCAAGGGAAGCGGCTTTGATCGCAAGCCCGAGAAAAGGGGTGAGGCGCTTCAGCGCCCCGATCTCATCGTCGGAAAAACCTTCGGCTCGATCCGTCGTCCAATAGGAATACACACAATCCATGTCGCCGATCACGCCGTCTTCGGCGAAGCGATTGATGATCGCGACGTAGTCTGTGAACTTCGCTTCGCGAAACTCCCCGAAGGAAGGGAAGTCAGCTTCGGCCTCCGCGTTCACACGCAGCCGCAACAGCGATTCGCCGCTCGTCAAGAGCCGGTAGAGCGGGCTCGTTCGCCATCGTTCGGCCGCTTCACCCTCGGCGGTTCGCCCGTACTCGGTCAGCGTCGCGTCCGGCTTTTCCTTTTCCCAGCGAAACGCCCGCCCCTCATGAATGGGGTGGAGCGTGTCGACGAGGATCATCGCCCGCGCGAGCGGCAGTCCGCCCGCGACTGCGCGGCTGCAAAAGCCCTCGACGAGGGCGGTCTCCGTCCGTCCTTCGAGCCCCGCTTTCGCGAGCCAGCTCGCAAGCTTGGCGATCTCGGCTTCGGTCATGGGACGATCATAAATCGGCGGGAACAGAAGGCCAATGCGCGACGCCCGACGCTTGCGCCTGCGCCTGCGAAGCCCTAACGCTTCCGGGCCGTGGGGCGACGAAGCTTGTTCTCCAGCCTCAAGCTGCCTGGGCGCTGTGCTTTTTAGGTTGACAAGTTATATAATTTTACTGGACTTATCCCAGCTCAATGGAGGAATCCATGTCCCTTCGGCTCAACGACACTGCTCCCGACTTCACCGCTGAAACCACGCAGGGCAAGATCAGCTTTCACGACTGGATCGGCGACAAATGGGCGATCCTGTTTTCCCACCCTAAGGACTTCACGCCGGTCTGCACGACTGAGCTTGGCTACATGGCCAAGATCGAGCCCGAGTTCACCAAGCGCAACGCCAGGCTCATCGGCTTGAGCGTCGACCCGAGCGAAGCCCATGGGCGCTGGCTCAAGGACATCGAGGAGACGCAGGGCGCGAAGGTCAACTACCCGATCATCGCCGACCACGATCTCAAGGTCGCCAAGCTCTATAACATGTTGCCCGCCGAGGAGCCGGGCACGTCCGAGGGCCGGACAGCGGCGACCAACCAGGCCGTGCGCACAGTCTATGTCATCGGCCCCGACAAGAAGATCAAGCTCCTGCTCGCCTATCCAATGACCACGGGCCGTAACTTCGACGAGATTCTCCGGGTGCTCGATTCCATGCAGCTCACGGCGAAGCACAAGGTAGCCACGCCGGTGAACTGGAAGCACGGCGACGACGTCATCATTGCGGGTTCCGTCAACGACGAGGACGCCAAGAAGCTGTTCCCCGAAGGCTGGCGCTCGCCGAAGCCCTACATCCGCATCGTCAAGCAGCCTGGCTGAACTGCAAGAGGCTCGCGGCCACGCCAGTTCTGCCCGGGCCGCGGGCGAGCGAAGCGCGGCGGCCATTCGGCCGAAGAGGTCGCGACCATTTTTGGCGCTCACGGATGCGCGTCTTTCGCGAGGCATGGAATTCGTAAAGTTCCTCCGCTCTGAGATCGTCGGCTTCACTCAACGCAGCCAACGAATCTGATAGCGTGCTTCTTGTCGTGAGCGGCGTCGGCCGATCGCAAGCGGGGCAAGGGACAATGCGGATTTGGCTGTGCGTCATTCTGGCGCTTCTCGGCGCCGTTCCGCTGTCTCCGACAACGGCGCACGCCGATGACGCGGGCGTCACCGCACAACTGCAGCAAGTCCTCGATTCTTACGTCAAGGATCGCGCATCGATCGAGGGGCTTTCGGGCGCCGCGCTGCAGATCGATCGCGGCGCCGGCCGTCCGATCATCTCCGTCTATGCCGGCAATGACGGGCTCGCCGACGCGAAGCCGATCGGCCCCGACACGTTGTTCCAGATCGGCAGCAACACCAAGGAATTCACCGCCGCGCTGATCCTCAAGCTCGAAGCCGCCGGCAAGCTCAGGCTCGACGACACGATCGGGCGATGGCTGCCGCAATATCCGGCGTGGAAGGACGTGACCATCCGGTCGCTGCTCCAGATGACGAGCCCGATCCCCAATTATTCGGAGACGGTCGCGATTGGCGAGATCCAGGCGGCCGACATCCACCATCAGTTCAGCGACAAGGACCTGATCGGCTTCGTCGATCCCGCCAATGGCCAGCATTTCCCGCCGGCCTCGGGATGGTTCTATTCCAACACCAACTACGTCCTTGCGGCCCTCATCATCGAGGCCGCGTCCGGCATGAATTATGAGCAGGCGCTGACGACGATGATCCTCGAGCCGCTTGGGCTGCGCGACACGTACTACGCCAACGGACCGCATCCGGGGCCCGCTTCCGCCGGGCCCGTCCTGTCGCGCGTGCCCCGCGCTCTCTTCCTGCTTCAGGACTGCCTGACCTACCAGCCGCAGCCCTGCCACATATCGACGATCGCGCCGCTGATCGGCAAGGACATGCGGACGGGGAACTTGTCCTGGGCCGGCGCCGCAGGAGCGATCATTTCAAATCCGCGCGATCTCGGCTCATGGATTCGCGCTCTTTTTGAGAAGCGCGTCATTCCCGCAAAGCAACTCGAGGAGATGACCACGCTCGTCTCGAACAAGACGGGCCTGCCTCTTCAAGAGGTCTCCGCCGACGAGCAGGCCGGCTTTGGCCTTGGCCTCGGCCGCTTTTATCGCAAGGAGCTTGGCGGCGCCTATTGGTTCTACGAGGGCGAAACCCTCGGCTTCCGGACGATCTTCGCTTATTGGCCGCAGTACGACCTCCTGATCACCGGGTCGGTCAACAGCCGGCCGCCGAACGGTGAGGACAAGTTTGGCCCCACCGTGATCGGGGGAGCGTTCATGGCCCTGCAGCAGGCCGGGCTGCCAGAGGGTGCTTCTAAACCCGCCGCAAAATAACTATAACGGGCCGGTAAAGACAGCTCGTCGCAGCCTACGCGACTGGGAGGCCTCAATGATCTTCCGGCAATTGTTCGACAGCGTTTCGAGCACCTATAGCTATGTCCTCGCCAGCCGTCAGGGTGGCGAGGCGCTCATCATTGATCCGGTGCTGGAGAAGGTCGATCGCTACCTCAAGCTGATGGAGGAGCTCGATCTTAAACTTGTGAAGGCGGTCGACACGCATTTGCACGCCGACCACATCACCGGCTTAGGCGCGTTGCGCGACCGCACGCGCTGCATCACCGTGATGGGCGAGCAGAGCAAGGTCGATGTGGTCTCGATGCGGATCGCCGACGGCGACAAGCTCGGCGTCGAAGGCTTGAGCCTCGACGTGCTCTACACGCCCGGCCACACCGACAATTCCTACAGCTTCCATTTCGGTGACCGAGTGTTCACCGGCGACACGCTGCTCATCCGCGGCACCGGCCGCACCGATTTCCAGAACGGCAATTCCCGCGCCCAATACGAGAGCCTGCAGCGCCTGATGCGCCTGCCTGAAGAGACGCTGGTCTTTCCCGCGCACGATTATAAAGGCGACACGGTCAGCACCATCGGCGAGGAAAGGCGTTTCAATCCGCGCCTTCAAGTTCGCGACGCCGACGCCTATGCGCAACTGATGGCGAGCCTCAACCTGTCCAATCCGAAGATGATGGACGTCGCCGTCCCCGCCAACATCCATCAGGGGCTGCATCAGGAGGATGTGGCGCGCAAGGGCTGGGCCTTCTCGGCCGAACAGGCGAAGGCTCTCGCCGGGCGGCCGGACGTCGCGCTGATCGACCTGCGGGAGAAAGCGGAACGGGAGCGGACGGGCGCCATTCCCGGTTCGCTGCACGCGCCGTACGGCGAGCTTCAGGACAACATCGGCGAGGGCGGCCTCATTCACGAACTCGCGCGGTCGGGCAAGACGATCGTCTTCTATTGCGCATTCGGCGAGCGGTCGGCGATGGCCGTGCAGGCGGCGCAGGATCAGGGCTTGGCCTCCGCCCGGCACATCGAGGGCGGAATGTCGGCCTGGAAAAAAGCGGGCGGCGCGACGCATTGACCTCGGCCGAGGCTTCAGCTTAGCGAAGAGAGGCGTCGGCGGGGGAGGTCTTATGCCCAAGGTCAAAGTCAACGACATCACGATCAATTACAGGAGCCAAGGATCGGGCGAGCCGCTTGTCCTCATTCCTTATCTGGCCGCCGACAACGCCTGTTACGCCTTCCAGGTCGCCGATTACGCCAAGCATTTCACCTGCATTTCCCTCGATCCACGCGGAGCGGGCGAGACAGACAAGCCAGACGGAACTTATTCGACCGAGTTGCTCGCCGACGACGTGGCCGCCTTCATGGGCACGATCGGGGTCGAGAAAGCCCATGTCAGCGGCTTGTCATTAGGCGGCGCCATTGGCCTGTGGCTCGCGAGCAAATATCCCGAGCGGGTCAAGACGCTATCGCTGCATTCCTGCTGGCCGAAGAGCGACCCGTTTCTGAAGGTTGTCGTGGGGAATTGGCAAATCATCGCCAAAGGCCTCGGCAGCGTCCAGGAGATGATCATCCAGGGGATCTTTCCCTTCTGCTTCACCCCGGAGCTTTACGCGGCCAAGCCCGAATATATCGACCAGCTCGCCGCCTTCGTGCGCAGCCGGCCGAAACAGCCGGTGGATGCTTTCCTTCGTCAGTCAGAGGCGGTCATCGCCCATGACGCGCTGGGCCAGCTCGGCAAGATCATGGCGCCGACACAAATCACGTTCGGCAACCACGATACTGTGACCTCGACCCGCTTCGTGGAGCCGTTCACGAGCGGCATCAAGCACAGCGAGCTGGTCATATTCGAGATGTGCGCCCACACTCCGATCTACGAGAGAGTGAGCGAGTTCAACGAGAAGAGCTTAGCGTTTCTCAAGCGCCACGCCGGTTAGAGCGCGACCGTCCAGCGGCGCGTCCCCGCCGTCGTTGCAGGTTGACCGCCGTATCGTCGAGCGCCAGATCGAAGCGATTGGCCTCGACCAGCCCCACATGCGCAGCCTCGCCGAGTTCAGCGCGAGGTCTATCGTATTTGAAGCCGGGAATTGTTCCCGTTACCCACGGCAGCTTACGCACACCAGACCATCTGAATTTGCTGGATTTTTCGCGCTGCCGGCGCCAGAATTCCTTCTAACGATGACAATGGGCCGGGATCGTTCTTCCAAGACTTCCCGATCTGCGCAACTCAGTTAGGGCGAGCACGACAGGAATAGGCCGACGCACGGTTGCGTCGACAGGCCGGCGTGAAACCGCACGGCTAGTCGTCGGGACGGCCGACGTAAGAGGGGGCGGATGCCGGGGGCTCGCCGTTCACGCCTGCGCCGCGGGCTCCAGCGTCTTGGCGTCTCGCTTGCGATCGCTTGCGCCCCGTCCCTCGCTGCGGCGGACGATGATGAACCGGCCAAAGCCAGACAGACGGCAAATCCCTTCTATGCGCTGGACACCAAGAACCTGTTCGGCTTCCTCGAGGGAGCGGACGTTGGCGAGAAGGGGGACCGGTCGCTCGAATTCGAGACCACTGGATCCTTCGGCGAGGCGCAGGGCCTCTACCGTTCGATCGAACAGGAATTCATCTTCGAGAACACACTGACCAATTCGCTTGGACTTCAGCTCGGCGCGCATGTGCTTGGCCAGGATATCCGGCGCGTGCCCGACCTGCCCGACTTCGTCGGCGTCAATTTCATGGGCGTCTCGGCGGAGCTGCGATACGTGGTGATGCATCGGACCGCGGATGTTCCGATCCAGGTCACGCTGACGGTGCAGCCCGAATACAATTCCATCGCCGAGGCTGGGCAGGCAAGCCAATGATTTCACCGCGACCTTCCGCGCCATCGCAGACGTCATATCGAGCGATCGACGCCTTTATGGCGCAGTCAATCTCGTCTACGCGCCCGACGCCTCGCGTCTTCAGGGCGAGTTGTGGGACAACACCGCGTTGCTTTCAGCGTCCGCTGCGCTCTCTTATCGCCTCACGCCCCCGCTGATGGTCGGCGGGGAAGCGGACTACGATCGGGCCCATAACGGGCTGGTTCCGCGCGGATTCGAGGGGCAGGCGTTTTATTTGGGTCCGACCTTCCACTACCAGATCAACGAAAAGATTGATCTGTCCGCCGGATTCCTCATCCAGGCGCCGGCCGGCCGACTCGACTTCGAGGAATTCCCGCGCCAGCTCGCCAAGCTTAGGCTTGAGGTGGATTTTTAAATCGGGGCGGCGCTGCGCTCAGGACGCGCCTCGCCCCGATCAGTCGGCGCCGATCGCTCCTTGAGCCCGCAACTCGTCGACCAGGACCCGCTTATTCTCCGAATAGTCGATTGGCGTCGACACCAGATGCACGCCCCCGCCGGCGAACGCGGCTTCGAGCGCCGGCGCCAACCCGTCGGCGCTCTCCACCCGGCTGCCCTTCGCGCCATACGCCCGAGCGTAAGCCGTGAAGTCAGGATCGCCGAAGGTCATCCCGTAGTCCGGGAACCCGTCCACCGCCTGCTTCCATCGGATCATGCCGTAGGCGTGATCCACGAGCACCAGCACAACGAGATTGAGTCTGAGGCGCACCGCCGTCTCGAGCTCCTGCGAGTTCATCATGAAGCCGCCGTCGCCGCACACGGCGAGCACGCGTCTGTCGGGGTTGAGGCAAGCGGCCATGATCGCCGACGGCAGGCCAGCGCCCATGGTGGCGAGCGCATTGTCGAGCAGCAGCGTGTTGGCGACATGGGTGCGGTAGTTGCGCGCAAACCAGATCTTGTACATGCCGTTGTCGAGGCAGACGATGCCGTCCTCCGGCGTCACCTGGCGCACGTCGTGGACGATCCGCTGCGGCGTCGGAGGGTAGCGGCTTTCTTCCGCCCGGTCGGCGATGTGGGCGAGGATGTCTTCGCGCAGGGGAAGCAACGCCTTCGCCCTCGGCAGCTTGTGTTCGAGCCGGTCGGACAGGAGCGTGAGGCTGGGCCCGACGTCGCCGATGAGCTCGGCTTGCGGAAAGAATACTTCCTCGACCGTGGCCGGAAGATAGCCGACATGCAGCACCGTCGGCCCATTTGGCCCCATGAAGAAAGGCGGTTTCTCCACCGTGTCGTGGCCGATGGCGATGATCAGGTCCGCCCGATCGATCGCGCGATGGACGTAGTCGCGCTCCGACAGCGCCGCCGTTCCCATGTAGAGGTGGGACTCGCCGGTGACGGCGCCCTTGCCCATCTGGGTGTTGAAGAACGGGATCCGCACCCGTCGAACAAATTCCGACAGCGCGTCGGCAAGCCGCGGCCGGCTTGCGGCGGCGCCAAGCATGATCAGCGGCCGCTCTGCGTTGAGGATGAGTTTCGCCGCCCGATCAAGCGCGACGCTCGACGCGATCGGCAAATCAATCGGATGGGGCGGAATCGGCGCCATGTCCGGTCCCGCCGCGTGGGCGATGTCTTCCGGCAATTCAAGATGAACCGGTCCCGGCCGCTCAAGCTGCGCGACGCGGAACGCTTCCCGCACCATGGTCGGAATGGTTGCTGCGCTCACGATCTGATCCGCCATCTTGGTCAACGGCGTCATGGCCGACACAATGTCGACCACCTGAAAACCCGCCTGTTTGCGGCTCAAAATGCCCTTCTGCCCGGTGATCATCACCATCGGCATCGCGCCGAGCAGCGCGTATGCCGCGCCGGTTGTCAGATTGAGCGCACCAGGGCCAAGCGTCGTGATGCAGACGCCGGGCTTGCCGGTGAGGCGCCCATGCGTCGCCGCCATGAAAGCCGCCGCCTGCTCGTGACGCGTCAGCACCAGCTCGATCCTGGAGCAGCGCAACGCTTCGACCACATCGAGATTTTCTTCGCCGGGAACCCCGAAGATGCGCCGCACGCCCTCGTTTTCGAGCGCGGCAACCAAGAGTTCGGCGCCGGTCATCGGACGCGCTCCTTTCTTCACCCCTCTCCCGTCGGGAGAGGGGTTTACCCGTCAAGCTCTATGTCGCAGCGTTCATGGTTGCGCATCCTCATCTTGCCAGCAACCGGTTTCGCATGAGCCACGGGTTCGCGCTGTGAACACGCGTCGCCCTATCCTTCGCCGCCGGGTTTCGTCTATCGTTGCAGAACTGCATCTGTTGACCTAGGAGAAAACGATGGCCAAAACCGTCGCTGACCAGATGGTCGAGGTTCTCGCCGCGGCAGGCGTGCAGCGCGTCTACGGCGTCGTCGGCGACAGTCTGAATGGCTTCACCGACGCCATGCGCCGGCGCGGCGGGATGCAATGGCTGCACGTGCGTCACGAAGAAGTGGCCGCCTTCGCCGCCGGCGCCGACGCCCATGTGACTGGCAAGCTCGCCGTCTGCGCCGGCAGCTGCGGCCCTGGCAATCTGCACCTCATCAACGGTCTCTTCGATTGCCAGCGCACCCGCGTGCCCGTGGTGGCGATCGCGGCGCAGATCCCCTCGCCCGAGATCGGTTCGCACTTCTTCCAGGAGACGCACCCCGAGCGCCTGTTCCAGGAATGTTCGAGCTATTGCGAACTCGTGTCTAGCCCCGAGCAGATGCCGCGCGTGCTCGAGATCGCGGTGCGCCGGTCGATCCTGGAGCGCTGCGTGAGCGTCGTCGTCGTCCCCGGCGACGTGGCGCTGAAACCCGCCGTCGCCGCGCCCGCGCCAAAGCTCGCTGGCCTCGCGCCGGCAGAGCCTGTGATCACGCCGTCGGACAAGCCGCTTGGCGAGCTCGCACAATTCATCGATCTGGCTGAGCGCGTCACGCTGCTTTGCGGCAGCGGCTGCGCGGGCGCGCACGATGAACTGATGCAGTTCGCCGAAGCAGTGAAGGCGCCAATCGTTCATGCTATGGGCGGCAAAGATCACGTCGAGTGGGACAATCCTTATGACGTCGGCATGACCGGCCTGATCGGCTTCTCCTCCGGCTATCACGCGATGGAATCCTGCGACGCGCTGCTAATGCTCGGCACGGATTTCCCGTATCGGCCATTTTATCCCAAGGACGCGCGCATCGCTCAGGTCGACATCCGCCCCCAGGCGATCGGCCGCCGCGTCCCGGTCGACCTTGGAATTGTCGGCCAGGTTGCGCCGACGCTGCGCGCGCTCATGCCCCGCATCAAAGTCAAGAGCGACCGTCGTCATCTGGACGCGGCTCGGAAGCACTACGCCAACGCCCGCAAGAGCCTCGACGAACTCGCGAGCGGCCGGCCGGGCGGCCTCTTGCATCCGCAACACGTCATGCGCGTCATCAACGAGAAGGCGGCCGACGACGCCATCTTTACCCCCGACGTCGGCCTGCCGATTGTGTGGGCGGCGCGCTATCTCGCGATGAACGGCAAGCGCCGGCTCATCGGCTCGTACTGGCACGGCTCGATGGCCAACGCGATGCCGCAGGCCATCGGCGCGCAAGCCGCCTCGCCCGGCCGGCAGGTCATCTCGCTCTCCGGCGACGGCGGCTTCACCATGCTGATGGGCGATCTTTTGAGCCTGAGCCAGCTCAAGCTTCCGGTGAAGGTGTTTGTCTTCAACAACGGCTCACTCGGGTTCGTCGCGCTCGAGCAGAAATCAACCGGCTTCCTCAATTATGGCACGGATCTCGTCAATCCGAATTTCGCGCAGATGGCGGAAGCGATCGGCATCAGGGGCATTCGCATCGAGGACCCCAAGGACGTCGATGCGGGCGTCGCCGAAGCGCTCGCTCATCAAGGGCCCGTCGTGGTTGATGCGGTGGTGGCGCGCGATGAGCTCGCCATGCCGCCGGCCATCACCGTCGAGATGGCGAAGGGCTTCTCCCTCTATATGCTGAAGGCGATCTTGAGCGGGCGGGGCGACGAGATCGTCGATCTCGCGCGCACGAACTTGCGTAGGTAGGCGCGCGAGTGGGGGCGCTCACCCCGCCGCTCAGGTCGTGAGGAAAAGCTCCGCCGCCTGACGGACGCGAAGCGCAACCGCCTCTTCTCCTTCCGCCGCAGCCATGGCTGTCATTGGCGCCTCCAGCGCCACCGGGATGTCCTGAGGCATATGACCAAGAATGCGCTTGATATCGATGCCGCCCTCGCCGGGCGGCAGGCGCTCCACCCGGCCGGCGTGCAGCAGCTCTTCAGTCGTATAGCTCGCCTGCACCGGCGCGTCGGCTACGTGGACGAAGGGCAGGCGTGATGCGGAAATCCGGTCGAGGTCATCGAGCCTGCTTGCCGATCGGTTGAAGTGAAGCGTGTCCACCAGGATGCCGAGCGCGGGACGCTCGGCCGCCTCGACGATCCTCACCGCCGCGCTGAGATCCGGGACCACTGTCCACGGAAAGAACTCGAGCACCGCGCGCAGTCCATAGCGCGAAGCCAAGTCGCTGATCGCGGCCAGCCGGTCCGTGAACCGGCTAAGATCGGGATCATACGCGGCGGTAATCAAGTATCGGGCGTTCAGCTCCGCGCCAGCCGCCATGAAAGGCTCGAGCGACGGAACGTCGGTCTCCGGCGTGATCCTGACGAACTCGATATCGAGCGCGCCGACGCCGGTCGCCGACATTGCGGCCTTGGCAGCTCGCATCAACGGCTTGTCGTCCATGAGCGGATAGGCAGGGGTTATATCCGTGCCTCCGATCAGACGCAGCCCTACTGTGTCGTATCCAGTGCGAGCGGCAACCTCGATCACCTGCGGGGGGCTAAGGCGGATCACTGTCAAATGCGCGAGCGAAAACCTCGGTCTCACGGCTGGCCTCCGCATGACGCTCGGGCCGCCTCGCGCCCCACGATGCGGCGCAACGTCATCGCAAAACGCCGGGTCACGTCATCTGGGTGACGAGTTTCGGGTTGAGATAGGCTTCGAGCGCCTCGGCGCCGCCTTCGGAGCCGTAGCCTGAATCCTTGACCCCGCCGAACGGCAATTCCGGCAGCGCGAGCCCGTGGTGATTGATTGAGACCATTCCGCTTTCGACGTCCCGGCCGACATCCGCCATCGTCTTCGCCGACTTCGTATAGGCGTAGGCCGCAAGGCCGTAGTCCAGCCGATTGGCTTCGGTGATTGCGGAATCGTATTCGCTGAAGGGGCTCATGATCGCAATGGGGCCGAAAGGCTCCTCGTTCATAACCCGCGCTCCCATGGGAACGTCAGTCAGCACAGTCGGCTCAAAGAAATAGCCGCGATTGCCGATGCGCTCTCCGCCGCACGCGACTTTCGCGCCGTGAGAAACGGCGTCCGCCGTCAGCGCTTCCATCGCGTCCATGCGGCGGGCATGGGCGACGGGGCCCATCGTCACGCCTTCGGCCAGTCCATCGCCGACCTTGATCGACTTCGCGGCCTTGACGAAGCCATCGAGAAATTTGGGATAGACGCTCTCGTGCACAAGGAACCGGGTTGGCGCGACGCAGACCTGGCCCGCGTTGCGGAACTTCGACGGGACAAGAACCTTGATGGCGCGATCGACGTCGGCGTCTTCGAACACGATTGCCGGCGCGTGGCCGCCAAGCTCCATCGTCACCCGTTTCATGTGGAGACCCGCTAGTGACGCAAGCTGTTTGCCTACAGCGGTCGACCCCGTGAAGGAGATTTTCCTGATCGCCGGATGCGGGATGAGGTAGGTGCTGATCGCCCCCGGATCGCCGAACACCAGGTTGAGCACACCGGGCGGCAGTCCGGCGTCGGCGAAAGCGGCGGCGAGCGCCGCGCAACTGGCGGGCGTGTCCTCCGGGCCCTTGATGATGATCGAGCATCCCGCCGCAAGGGCCGCGGAAATCTTGCGCACCGCCTGATTGATCGGGAAATTCCAGGGCGAGAAGGCGGCGACCGGCCCGACCGGCTCCTTGATCACCAATTGCGCGACGTTAGCCGCCCGCCCGGGGACGATACGGCCGTAAGCGCGTCGGCCTTCCTCCGCGAACCAATCGATGACGTCGGCGCCTGCCGCGGCTTCCATCCGGGATTCGGCGAGCGGCTTGCCCTGCTCCATGGTCATGGCGCGCGCGACGCTTTCCCTGCGCTCGCGCAAAAGCTCGGCCGCCCGGCGCATGAGCTTCGATCGCTCGAACGCCGACGTGGTGCGCCATTTCTTAAATCCGCGCAAAGCAGCCGCCACGGCGTCGTCGAGGTCGGCCTTGTCGGCGACCGCGTGCGAACCGATCGTCTCCTCGTTCGCAGGGTTGAGCACCGGGGCCTGGCCGCCGCGGCCGGGGCGCCAGTGTCCATCGATGTAGAGCTGCGTGTCGGAGTGCATCAGTTGTCCTTTCACGAAAATGCGCGTGGCTTGAGCGCCCGCTCGAGTGGACGCCCTGTTCGCTTCGGGCTTCCCCATCTTGATTCCATCACGCGGCGCAGGGCAAGGGTTAGTCCCGCGTCGAGGCGGTCAACAAAGCCGGGATAAAAAGTATGAAGACTCATTGAGTTCAAATCAGACCGCGCCTTGCGAGAGTGGCTTTCGCCATGGGGCTTGCGACCCTCGCTGCCATCGTCGGCTTCAGCTCAGATCCGGCGATCGCACAGGACGTGGAAATCGGCCAGGCGGACATCCTGATCGACGCCGTCGATCCGGGAATCAAGCTTTTCCTGCGCGAGAAGATGGCGCCGAGCCGCGGCCATTAGGTCACGGAGCGATCTCCAAGCGACTGATCTGGCCGTCGTCGAGGGTGAATTTGAACCGCAAGACAGTCGGGCTTCCCGGGAACTTACCCGAGACCTCGGCCGTCACTTCCACTTGCGCTCCGTTGGAAGACACCGCTCTCACTTCGGCCCTGTCATCATATTTGGCGGTCGTTGCTCCGATCCATGTGCGGATTGCGTCTGGGCCGTGATGATCGCGACCTTCATCTTTGACGACAGCCGAAGAGGAAAAGCCGGAAGCGGCCAGCGTGAAGTCCCTGGCGTTCTTGCCGGAGAAATAGTTCTCAATCGCGGATGGCAAAGTTTCGTTCATGTTCGTCCTCACCCGTGAAAAGCGCGCGGTCACACCGTTTGGGATCGGTTGCTCGCCTGATGTGTGGAAATTCTGCGATCGGACCGACTTAGCGCTTGAGTCTGCCTAGCACAGGTCCGCAAAGTTGCAGATGCTGCGCGCGCCCGCGCGCCGGAGTCGCCATGTGGTCTCGCCTGTTCGCTCTTGCTTTGCTCCTGCTGCCCGCTCCGGCCCTGGCCGGCGTCAAAGAGACGGTCGCGGCGCTCGCTCCCTCAGGGATCGTGCTCGTAATGGACACCAAGGGAAATGAGCTCGTCGCCCAAAACGCCGATAAGCCGTTCGTCCCGGCCTCAGTCACCAAGATCGTTACGGCATGGCTCGCGATGGAGGTGCTGGGCGGCGACTACCGTTTCGAAACGCGCTTCTACCTCGACGACAAACGGGTGTTATATGTGCGCGGAGGCGGCGATCCCTACCTGATCTCTGAGGAGCTCAAGCCGCTCGCGACCGAGCTCATCGCAAAGATCGGCAAGGCGCCGATCACCGGCCTCCTCATTGACGCCAGCTACTATCCTTCGAACCTACGCATCCCGGGCATCGAGGATGATGACACGGCTTACGACGCGCTGAATTCGGCGCTGGGGGTGAATTTCAACACGATCTACGCCGAGCGCATCGGCAATAAGGTGGTCTCCGCGGAGGAGCAGACTCCAATCACCCCGTTCGCGATCGCTCGGTTCCGCGCGAAAGGCCCCCCGGACGGGGAAGGCCGCATCAGTCTTGGCCTGGACCCTGCGGTCGGCCTCCGATACGCCGGCGAGCTAATAGCCGCATTCATCCGGCAGGCCGGAGGGGACCTGAAAGGCGAAATCTCGGTTGGAGCCGTGCCCAAGGGCCTGGAGCCGATCTACGTTCACCGACAGTCGCGCACCCTCTCGGAGATCCTGGTCGGACTCCTCCTCGACTCCAACAACTATACCGCCAACCAGGTCTTCCTGGAGATCGGGGCCCATAAGTTGGGCGGCCCGGTCAGTCTCGAGAAGTCGCTTGAGGTTGCAAACAAGATGCTTGCCGCGCAAGGTCTTGCTGACGCCATCCATCTGGAGGAGGGCTCCGGCATCAGCCGCGATACAAGGTTTACAGCTCGCGGTCTCGCCAAGGTGCTCGAGCTCTTCGCGTCTCATGCCGACCTGCTCCATGGCCATGACGGCGGCTTGAACAAGAGCGGAACCATGGACGGAATCCGCACGCTCGCCGGCTATGCCGACACCTCCACCCACGGACGGGTCCGTTTCGTAATCTCGCTTGCGGGCAATGACGAGACGCGCTTCCAGCTGCTCCAGGCAATCAGGGCCGGGCTATAGTCGGATCTCGGCCACCAGACAAAATACGCGCCATCGATCGTCACGCCGGCGCCGGTGATGAAACCAGCCTCCCGGCCATCGAGCCAGCTCTGTTGTGCGTTCGTCTGAGCCGCCACAGGCGCGGGCTTACCAATCACGCAATCTTCCCCACGCCTATATGTGGTACATCAACTCCCGTTCATTTGCGGATGAGCGCGCGCGCATTTCGGCGAGCGTGCAACGATCGAGCACGTTGGCGATGGCGTTGCGCGCTTCGACCATGATCAGGCGGACCGAGCAGGATTTGAGATCGCCGCAATCCTCGCAGGCTCGGAATGCGGTGACCGAGGCGCACGGAATGGGGGCCAAAGGACCATCGAGAGCGCGCACGATCGCGCCGACCTTTATCTCATGGGCCGGGCGCGCGAGAGCGTAACCACCGCCTTTGCCTTTCTTGGAGTAGACGAGACCGGCGTGCCGCAGATCGGTCAGGATATGATCGAGGAACTTTTTCGAAATCGCGTTGGTTCTGGCGATATCCGCGACCTGAGCGAGCTTGTCAGGCGCCAGTCCGGCCAGATGGACCATGGCCTTGAGCCCGTACTTTCCCTTTTTCGTGAGCACAGTCTTATTCTAACCTTCGGGCGCGAAACCCTGTTTCCTCGACGGGCGCCAGGAGAGCGGCCCTCAACCGCCACCATATAGGACACGCACGGAGAACACGACGACAGGCGCGGACGACAGCGGCGGTCGACCCAAGCGCTATCCTGTCCTTCCGCCCAGCTCGGGCGCAAGGTCCCCCGCACGGTCACGCAGCGCGAACTGCGCAACCTCGACGCCTGACGGCGACGAAGAGGCCATCAGCGCAATCACCATCCGCATTGACAGCTCCAGCCGGGAAGACATAGACGGGTTCCGGCGGGTTGCGCGTCGCCCGGCGCGAGGCGGAGCGCCTGGCGGGCATTTAACGAATTGTTACGAGGATTCCTCTAATTCGATCGTCCGGTGTGGCTACAGTTTTCGGACCGATTGGAACAGGGTGACGATGCCGGACGGCAAGATTCTCATTTCCTACACGCTGCGCGCCGCTGCCCTTGCGTTCGCCGCCGTTCTATCGGGTTGCGGCGGTGGCGGCGGTCCCCTGGATGTCGCCGATCTTCCCCGGGGTATGGTTAACTCGAGTTTTCCCAGGCCGCATGACTACCCGGTTCACGGGATCGACGTTTCCAAGTTCCAAGGCGACATCGACTGGAACGCGGTCGCCAGCAGCGGCGTGAAGTTCGCCTGGATCAAGGCGACCGAGGGCGGCGATCACGCGGACGACCGCTTCCAGGCCAACTGGACTGGCGCGAAGGCGGCAGGGGTGCCGCACGGCGCCTATCATTTCGTCTACTGGTGCCGGCCGCCGATGGAGGAGATGGCCTTTTTCGAGCAGAACGCGCCGGTCGAGGACGACGCGCTGCCGCCGGTGCTCGACGTCGAGGCGACGCCAACTTCCAAGACCTGCCATAAGCACCTTACTCAAGACGGCGCAATTGCGGACATGAGGGTGATGCTGCAAGAAATGGAGCGTCACTACGGCAAGCGGCCGGTCATCTATACGACCGTCGATTTCTATGAGGCGATCCTGTCGGATGGCGCCTTCTCCGACTATCCGATCTGGGTCCGGTCGACCAAACACCACCCGGCGGTCAAGTACGGGTCTCGCGCGTGGGCGTTCTGGCAGTATCAATCCGACGGACAGACGCCCGGCATCAATGGCGCCGTCGATCGCGACGTGTTCTACGGGACGAAGGAGCAGTGGGACGCTTTCCTCCGCGAGCAGCCCTCGGGTCCGCGGCAGCACACCATACAACAGGCTCTGACCCAGCAACTGGCCGCGCCCAACCATGCGCCTGCGCCTCAGTCTCCCGGTGAGCAGCAAGCCGCCGCGCAACGGGCCGACGATCAGCAGCCGGTCTCGGGCGCGTCGGACCAATAGACTAGAGGCGACGAAGGACGCGGCGGCGCGTCGGGTTTGCGCGGACTTATTCCGGGGGCGGCGAGATGCTGCGACAGTCCCGGCCTCAAGATCGACGGGAGCTTTCATGCCCTTGGAAGGGGAGGCCGATCTTAAGGCGGACGCCCTCATGTTTCACAGCGCGCCACGGCCCGGCAAGCTCGAGGTCAGGGCGACGAAGCCTCTCGCCAACCAGCGCGATCTCGCGCTCGCCTATTCGCCCGGCGTCGCCTTTCCCTGCGAGGCGATCGCGGCCGATCCTCACACCGCGGCGATCTATACCGCGCGCCAGAATCTGGTCGCAGTCCTCAGCAACGGCACTGCGGTGCTCGGCCTCGGCGCGATTGGTCCGCTTGCCGCCAAGCCCGTGATGGAGGGCAAGGCGGTTCTGTTTAAGAAATTCGCTGGCATCGACGTGTTCGACATTGAGGTGGCCGAAACGAACGTCGACAAACTGGTCGACATCATCGTCGCCCTCGAGCCGACGTTCGGCGGCGTCAATCTCGAGGACATCAAGGGTCCGGAATGCTTCGAGGTCGAGGAGAAGGCGAAGGCCCGCATGGGCATTCCCGTGTTCCACGACGATCAGCACGGGACGGCGATCATTGTTTCCGCCGCCATCGTCAACGCGCTTGAGCTTACGGGCAAGCGGATTGGCGAGGTCAAAATCGTCTGCTCAGGCGCTGGTGCGGCGGCGCTCGCTTCGCTCAATCTTCTCGTCTCGCTCGGCGCCAGCCGAGACAACATCGTTGTTTGCGACATCGAAGGCGTCGTCTACAAAGGGCGTGAGAAACTGATGGACCGCTGGAAGGCGGTCTACGCGCGCGACACCAGCGCGCGCACTCTTGCCGAGGCTATTCCCGGCGCCGACATTTTCCTCGGCCTGTCGGCCGGCGGCGTGCTGAAGCCAGAGATGCTGAAGCAGATGGCGAGCGACCCGCTGGTGATGGCGCTCGCCAATCCAACGCCGGAGATCATGCCGGAGCTCGCGCTCGAGACGCGACCGGATGCGATGATCTGCACCGGCCGCTCCGACTATCACAACCAGGTCAATAACGTTCTCTGCTTCCCCTATATCTTCCGTGGCGCTCTCGACGTCACCGCGAGCGAGATCAACGAAGCCATGAAGAAGGCGGCGGTCGCGGCGATCGCGGCGCTGGCGCGCGAGACGCCATCCGAGGTAGCGGCGCAAGCCTATGGCGGCCAGTCCGTTCTGTTCGGGAAAACTTCGCTCATTCCGAGCCCGTTCGATCCGCGACTGATGCTGCGCATAGCGCCAGCGGTGGCGCGGGCGGCGATGGAGAGCGGCGTCGCCCGCCGGCCGATCGCCGATTTCGACGCCTACGCCGATCAGCTCAACCGCTTCGTCTTCCGTTCCGGCTTCATCATGAGGCCGCTGTTCGTCAAGGCGCGGGCGGCGATGAAGACGGTCGTCTATTCCGAAGGCGAGGACGAGCGCGTGCTGCGGGCGATCCAGGTGGTGCTTGAGGAGCGGCTTGCCAGGCCGATCCTGATCGGCCGGCCGGACGTGATCAGAGACCGCATCAAGCGCTTCGGCCTGACCATTCATCCCAACGCCGATTTCGAGATCATCAATCCGGAGGACGATCCGCGCTATCGCGACTATGTCGCGACTTATCTGAAAGTCGCGGGCCGCAAGGGCGTGACCCCGGACGTCGCGCGTACGGTGGTCCGCACCTCGCCGAGCGTGATCGGCGCTCTCGCCCTTTATCGCGGCGAGGTGGACGCGCTGATCTGTGGCCTGGAAGGTCGCTTCACCTCGCGTCTCGACCATATTCGCGACATTGTCGGGCTCGCGCCGGGGGTGAAGGACTTGTCGGCTTTGTCGGTTGTCGTCGCTTCTACCGGCGTCTATTTCCTGGCCGATACGCATGTTCGTTATGATCCGAGCGCGGAAGAGATCGCCGAGACGGCGGTCGCCTGCGCCGTGCATGTGCGCCGCTTCGGTTTCGCGCCCAAGATCGCGCTGATCTCGCATTCCGACTTCGGCTCCGCCGATACGCCATCGGCGATGAAAATGCGGGAGGCTCTGCGTCTGTTGCAGGAGCGCGCGTCCGACCTCGAAGTCGACGGCGAAATGCAGGCCGACACCGCGCTGTCGCTGGTCGCTCGCCAGCGTGTGATCGCCGACTCGCGCCTCGAAGGCGAGGCCAATGTGCTGATCTTTCCGAACCTCGACGCGGGAAGCACGGCGCTGCAGCTGACCCGCGTCATAGCCGACGCGCTGCCGATTGGGCCGATTCTTATTGGCCCGGCCAAGCCGGCGCATGTGTTGACGCCAACGGTGACGGCGCGCGGCATCGTCAACATGACGGCGATTGCTGCGGTCGAAGCCGCGGACGCGGAGGCGATGCTTGCCCGTATCCCAGACCCGGCGGGGCGCGAATTGTGATTTGACAGCCGCGGCCGGGCCGGCACAATGTCACGGCGTCGTCATGAACAGGCAACACGGAGGCGACGCAACCGCCACCCGATCCCCACGGGCGGCAGAAAGTCGGGGTAGCCATGACTCCGCCGGACCACCAGGGATGATCCTGGCCTAACCAGGGTCAAACGCCGTAGCCGCTCGACATGCCAGAGCGGAAGGGCGTTCTGAATATCGCTGACAACATCCGCGGCCACGGGACAGCGAAGGCCAAGCAGTTCCTGAGCCGAAATATCATCTGCAACATCCCAGAAGTTTCGCGAGCAGCGAAACAGGGCCCCGTTCCTGCGAAGCGCGCCGGGGCCCATGCCATTTTCGAGTCCGGCTCTTCCGGCGAGGCCGAGCATGAAGTTACGCGCATCAATTATTTCAGTGGCTTAACTGCTCTTTCACGCAACCTTTCGCGTCCTCCGTCTCGGCCCAAAAGCAGCAAACGGGTTGACTCGATTTTTATTTCGCGCAATAACTCCAATCACCCGTCGCGAAACGCCGCGCTGCCGCGCGGCTCCTTGAGCCATGAAATCCGTGGGCGCCGCGGTTCGGAAGCGCACCTCGGCTGTCACACGGAATTCGCCTCATCCCCGACTGGCCTCATCGATTCTCCTTCGCAGCCGAGAGCCGGCGGACCTGCGAGTCCGTTTTGAGCAATTTCAATGGCTTGCTGTGCCATTCCCCGAGTGGTTCCGTCTTCTTAACGCCGAAACCTCAGTAGCGCGTCGCCCATGAGAAGGGTGAGGGGTCTACCGACTTTCTGAAAAACAATACCGAGTCTCAGCCGGTTTGGCAAGAGATTGTCGATTTTTCTTCGAGCGTCCCCTTGCCTGGGGCGACGCGCGTTATCCGCGCAGACGAGCGATCTTGTCACGCGCCCCCTCATTTACTGGGGCCGGCGGGTCTTTCGGCGCCGCAGCGCTAGCGGCTTCGGCGTCGTGGCGACGGGAGCCGCGTTCCTGCCGCGCGGCTTGCAACGCTCCGTCGGCGAAGGCGCGCGCCGCCTGCTCGGCCTCCAGCTGTTCCTTGAGTTTGGCGAGCCTCTCCTCGAACAGGTCCCGCTCGGCGTCGATCGCCTTGGTCTGCTCCGCGATTCGCCCTTCAACCATCACGTTCTTCTGTTCGGCGCGCTGCAGCGCGGCGTCCTTGGCCTCCAACGCCTTGGCGAGCTCGGTCGACCGCTGATCGAGCGCTGCGCGGACAGCATCGACTTCCCCATGCAGCGCGCGCGCCGAGGTCAGGTCTTTGTCAAGGTCAGCGAGCGCAAGGTCTTTGGATTTCAGCGCAAGCGAGGTTTCGAGCGCCCGCTGCTCGAAGCCTCGAATCTCGGCGTCGCGTTCACGCAACTTCTCGCGCGCCTCCGCCAGCAGGCGCTCCGCCGCCTCCGAACGCGAGGTCATCGCGCCAACCTCTTCCAGCAGGTTCGAAGTGATCAGCCGGTGCGACTCGGCGGCATCGAGATGCGCGCCCTTGAGCTTCGCATGAGCCGCCGTCTCCTGAGCAAGCGTTGCTTCAAGCTCCTCCACGCGTCGGGTCAGGTCGTCGCGCCGGCTCTCCAAGTCGCTCACTTGCCGATTGAGTTTCGAGCCATTGGCCACGAACTCCTCAATTCTTGTCCGCAGCGAGCGGTTCTCCTGGGTCATGAGAACATTCTGGTCCTGCAGCCCGGCCCGTTGCTGTTCGACCTCCTGAAGACGCTTCTCCTTGCCCGCGAATTCCGCCCGCAGCGCGGGCAATTGTTCGCTCACCGTGTGCAGACGTCGCTTGTTGTCCTCCAATTCCCGCTCGGTGCGCTCCAGCTTCGCCCTTCGATCCGCGAGCGCGGCGCGGGCTTCCGAAGCAGCGGCTTCGGCCGCGCCGATCGCTTTCTCGAGATCCTTGACGCGCTCCGACGACTCCTCGTGCCTGACGGCCAGCGCGTTGTGTTCGACCGTCAAAGCGGCGTGGTCGCTTCGCAAGCGCTCGTGCGTCTCGGTCAAGGCCTCCAACTTCCGCTCGGCCTCGAGATGGGCCACTTTCGTGCGCTCGATCTCGATGAGCGTTTGATCAATTGGTGACAAGACATCATAGAACTGAGAGCGGATGGCCTCGATGTTTCGGAACGAGAACTCGATTGCATCCAGGTGAGTGCGCAGACTTTCGTTGCGCCGGCCGATCGAGTCGAAAGTGCGCGCGACCCTAAGCGACTTCGCTTCGCCATTTCGGCCTTGGTCGCCGGACGCGAGCGCGCCCAAACTGGTGATGGCGGAGCCGGAATTGGTCGAGGGCGCCTCGTCCCCCGGCTCGTAGCGAATGGGGAGGGCCCGCGAGTCATTTGCCGGCGGGCTACGGAACAGCTTTTCCCAAACCGTACCCATTGGCGCCGTCCCTGACTATTCCATAGCGATGTGCAAAACGATCGCTCAGAATACAACCGACCACGCGAATATATCGCCGTCATGACAGGAAGGTCAAACCAAGGCTCTGGAATTTTACTTTAGGTCAGCGTTGATCGGAGATCGTGGGAAACCTGAGTTTTGCTGGTGTAAAGGCTTGCGATGGAGGACAAAACTCTGGGGATCCCGCGAGCTTGCGGCAATGCCGGATTCAACCGCTCACGTGCTTCCGCCAGTCATGCGCCTCCGTGAAGCCAAGCACTTCGCGGATCTTGCGGTTCGACAAAGGCGCCTCGAACTCGCCCATCGTCCGGGTCACTGGCGTATTGGGACAGAGCTTCGCCAGCGCCTTCGCGGTCGGCTCGTCGAGGGTGATCGTATCGTTGGTGGCGTTAAACACCTGGAAGCCGAGGCCGTCCTTCTCCAGGCACAGCCGGACGATTTCGCCAAGGTCGCGCGCGTCGATATAGCTCCAGGCGTTGCGCTTGCGCATCGGCGGATTGGCGGCGAAGCGCTTGAACTGTTCGTATTCGTGCGGTTCGATCACGTTGCCGATACGCAGCGCGTAAATGTCGGCGGAATAGCGCATGGCGAAGGCGCGCGCGGTCTTTTCGTTGCAGACCTTGGACAGGCCGTAGGAGTCCATCGGATCGACGTCATAGTCCTCTTCCAGCGGGAACGAATGGAAGTCCTTGTCCCCCTCGGCGAAGCAGACGCCGTAGGTGGTCTCGCTCGAGGCGATCACCACTTTGCGCACGCCTAGCTTCATCGCCGCCTCGATGACGTTGTAGGTGCTTGTCACGTTGGTGGTGAAGGTGACGTTGTCCGGCTCGATCAGCACCCGCGGGATGGCGGCGAAATGCACCACCGCGTCGGGCGGGCGGGGCGGATGGCCAAGTTCGAAGCCGGCGAAAGACGGATGGGTGGTCAGCGCGTTGAACGCCTGGCCACTGTCGGTCAAGTCGGCGATCAGGGTCGGGACGCGGGGATTGTCGAGCGGCTTCAGATCGACGTTCAGGACGGAATAGCCGTGAGTGACCAGATGCGAAACGGCGTGCCGGCCTGCCTTGCCTGTCCCCCCGGTGAACACGATGCGCTTGCCGGACATGGATTTTGATCCTTGTGAAAATTGCGCCGCCTTCTTAAAGCCCGCGCCCGAGGTCGTCGATAGGAGGATGTGCGGGCTTAAGCGCGTGGATGGGCGGAGCGATAGGCGGCGAGGAGGCGCGCGCTGTCGACTCCCGTATAGACCTGCGTCGTTGACAGCGAGGCGTGGCCGAGCAGGTCCTGGATGGTTCGCAGGTCGCCTCCCCGCGCCAGAAGATGAGTGGCGAACGAATGACGAAGCGCGTGCGGCGTCGCGCTGTCGGGCAGGCCGAGCGCGCCGCGCATCCGCGCCATCGCCAGCTGCACGATGCGTGGCGACAGGGGACCGCCTTTCGCGCCCACGAATAATGGGCCGGCGGGCTTGAGCGCAAAGGGGCAAAGCGACAAATAATCCTCGACCGCCTTGCGCACTGGAGAAATGATCGGCGCCGAGCGGGACTTCTGGCCTTTGCCGACGATCGTGACTGCGTCCGTTTCGCCGACCGGCGCGTCGGCGCGTCGGATCGACAGCGCCTCCGAGATGCGCAGGCCCGCGCCGTAGCACAAAGCCAGCACCGCGGCGTCGCGCGCCAACACCCAAGGCTCGCGCGCCTCGCCTTCCCGCGGCGCGGTCGTGGTCACCGCCTTGGCGTCGGACGGGCCCAAGGGTCGGGGCAGGCGCCGCGCAGCCTTGGGCGCGCGGACGGCGCCGAGCGCCGCCGCTGTTGCCCCGCTTTCGCGCGCAATATGGCGAGCGAGCGATTTGAGGGCCGAGAGCGCGCGCTGCAGCGAGCGGCCGTTGACGCCTTCCGCCCGCCGGTAGGCCAGAAACGCGCGCAGATCGCCAGGGGCGCAGTCGGTGAAATCGGCTATGCCCGGCGGCGCGCCGAAGCGTTCTTGAAGAAAGGCAAGAAATTGCCTGGCGTCGCGGCCGTATGCCTCGATCGTGCGCGCCGACAGGCGCCGCTCGTGGGCGAGATGTTGAAGCCAGGCAGCGGCGGCCGCGGCGAGGTCGGGCGCGGCGGGGAGAACCAGGATTTCGGCGGGGGGAGCTGGTTTCTGCACGGAAGGACGATGCTCGCGGAAGGGTTAAGCGATGGTTGCGGGGGTGTTGCGGGCCATTGCCCTGGACCGCGAGATCCTTCGTGATCTCGCCCTGTCGCCAATTCGACTACAGCCGCCGGGGGATGACTCCAGCCTCCAGACTCTCGCCCGCGATCGGAAGCTCACCGTCTATGACGCGGCCTATCTGGAACTCGCCAAGCGTGAAGCATTGCCCTTGGCGACCCTTGATCGCGCCCTTGAAAAGGCGGCGGTCGCCGAAGGCGTCGCTCTGTTCGGGGCTTGACCGCCGGCGGGGCGTAGGCGGATGCTGAGGCTGCGATTGCCGGGTATGCGGGTCGCCAAGCATCTTGCGCGCCGGCGATCGACCAGGCTGGAGACGGCACCATGCGCTTCCTTGCCCTCATCGGCGCCCTCGCAATCATCGCGACCATTGGCGCGGCGATCTATTTCTTTGGCGGTTTCTACAACGTCGCCGAAAGCGAGGACAATCCAGCCATTATCGACTGGGCGCTGGCGAGCGTGAGGGGAGCTTCGGTCATTGCGCACGGGACCGAAACGCCGCCGGGCAATCTCGATGACAATGAGACGGTCAAAGCCGGCGCTCGCACCTATTCGACGATCGGTTGCGTCAACTGTCACGGCGGGCCGCCGGACGCCAATTGGGCCAAGTGGTCTGAAGGGCTGAAGCCGGTGCCGGCCGATCTCAAGGTGATGGCGAAAGAGCGCACCGCACCCCAATTGTTCTGGGCGATCAAGAACGGCATCAAGTTCACCGGCATGCCGAGTTTCGGTCTGGCCGGGGCGTCCGAGCAGGACATGTGGTCGATCGTCGCCTTCATCAAAAAGCTTCCGTCCACATCCGACGACGAATACAAGGCCTGGACCGCGTCCCCTTAGGCGCCGCCGTCATCCGAGCAGCTCCTCGAGATGGGGAAGCAGCGGCGTGTCCGCCGGCGGCATAGGGTAGGATCTCAGGTCCTTCGGACGCACCCATTTCAGCGCCTGATTGTCGAGCGGCTGAACCAAGCCCTGCCAGCGTCGGCAGACGTACAACGGCATCAAGAGGTGGAAGTCGTAGTAGGCATGACTGGCGAAGGTCAGCGGCGCGAGGCAGTCCGCTTTGACCGTAATGCCGAGCTCTTCCTTAAGTTCGCGCATGAGCGCGTCCTCCGGCCCTTCGCCGGCGTCAACCTTCCCGCCGGGAAACTCCCACAGGCCTTCGAGGGCTTTGCCTTTTGGCCTTTGCGCGAGCAGCACGCGTCCGTCGGCGTCGATCAACGCCGCTGCGACGACGAGCACGAGCTTCACGAGCCGCCTCGCAGCGGAATGTCGGCGTAGCGCTCCGCCTCATCCTGAGGAGCGATGGGGAGCATCGCGTCTCGAAGAGCCTGCCCCGAGGCTGTCGAGGGGATTGTCCAGCGCGCGGCGCCGGAGTTGCAGGCTGGAGCGTCCTTCGAGACACGACGCCTTAGGCGTCGCTCCTCAGGACGAGGGGGCGCCAAGAAGGCGAGCCTCACGAACGATAGTCGCCGTTGATCGCGACATATTCCTTGGTGAGATCGCAGGTCCACACGGTCGCGCGCCCGCGGCCGATGCCGAGATCGGCGGTGATCTCGATCGAGTCGCGCTTCATGTAAGCCGAGGTCACCGCTTCGTCGTAATCGGGATCGCGCAGACCCTGACGGGCGACGCGAGTCTTGCCAAAGTAGATGTCGAGCTTGTCGCGCTCGGCCTTTTCGCCCGCCTTGCCGACCGCCATGACCACGCGGCCCCAATTGGCGTCTTCGCCGGCGCAGGCGGTCTTGACCAGGGGGGAATTGGCGATCGAGAGCGCGATGCGCTTGGCCGCCTTGCGGGTCGCCGCGCCGTCCACGTTGACCGTGATGAACTTTCGCGCGCCCTCGCCGTCGCGCACCACCTGATGCGCGAGATTGCGCAGAAGCTTGTCAAGCGCGCGCTTAAACTCGGCGGCGCGCGGATCAGCGGCGTCCTCAATTCGTGTCGCGGGCTCGGCCGCGCCGGTCGCGAACAGCATCAGCGTGTCGGAGGTCGAGGTGTCGCTGTCGACAGTGATCGCGTTGAACGAACGCTCGACCGATTTCGACAGCATCGCTTGCAGCGCGTCGGGCGCCACGGCTGCGTCAGTGAACACGTAGGCCAGCATCGTCGCCATGTCGGGCGCGATCATGCCCGCCCCCTTGGCGATGCCGTTGATGACGACTTCGCCATCGCCGAGCTTGACGCGGGCGGTCGCGATCTTTGGATAGGTGTCGGTGGTCATGATCGCCTTGGCGGCGGCGAGGAGCCCGTCCTCGCTTGCGTCGGCGATGAGCGCGTCGATGACCCGCGTGATGCGACTGGCGTCGAGCGGCTCCCCGATAACGCCGGTCGAGGCCATGAAGATTTCGTCTGGCGCTGCGCCGATCGCCTTGGCGGCGGCCTCGGCGACATGGGCGACCGCGGCCGCGCCGACGCCGCCGGTGAAGGCGTTGGCGTTGCCGGAATTGACGATCAGCGCCCGCGCCTTCCCGCCGTTCAGATGCGCGCGGCACCAGTCGACCGGGGCCGAGGGGCACTTGGAGCGCGTAAACACGCCGGCGACCGCCGCTGGGCGGTCAAACAGCGCCATCATGACGTCGGTTCGCCCCGAATAGCGCACCCCTGCGGCGATCGTCGCAAAACGGGCGCCGGCGATCGGCGGCAGGGCGGGATAGGTCTTTGGCGCCAGCGGCGAGAGCGGGGCGGGGGCGGCCATGAGCTTTCCGAAGCAGAATGGAGCGGGCGGGCCGCTCTCGCGAGGACCTATCGTTGGATCACGGCGTCTTCGGCTTGTCAGCGCCGGCGGGGGCCGCCTTGCTCGGGTCCACCGGGACCTCCGTCGCCGACGGCATAGGCTTACCATCGGCATCGAACAGCTCGATCTTGGCCGCGCTGTGGAGCTGGGCGAGGGCGTCCTGCTCCGCCTTCTGCGAGACGAAGCGGGCGGCTTGATCCTTGACCTGCTCGAAGGGCGGGAAGCTCTTGGTCCGTGCGCCCTCGATCTTGATGATGTGCCAGCCGAACTGCGTCTTGACCGGCTCGGAAATCTCGCCTTCCTTCAGCTTGAAGGCGGCGTCAGAGAATTCCGGCACCATGCGGTCCTTGGTGAACCAGCCGAGATCGCCGCCGTTGCCGGACGGGTCCTTGGATAGCTCGGTCGCGACCTTGGCGAAGTCCTCGCCGCCCTTCACTCGCGCCAGAGCCTTTTTTGCCTCGTCTTCGGTCGGCAGCAGGATGTGGCGGGCGTGGATCTCCTGTTGCGGCGGCTGAGCCTTGGCGGCTTCGTCATAGGCTTTCCGTTCCGCCTCCTCGGTCGTCGCGGCCTTGGCGACGGAGCCGAGCAGCTCCTCCATCGCCAGCTTCTCGCGATAGTAAGCCAACTTGCGCTCGAACTCGGGAGTCGCGGTCAGCTTGTCGGCCTCGGCCTTCTTGGCCGCGAGCTTGAGGTCGATGAGATAGTCGAGCACTTGCTTCTGCCGCGCGGCTCCTTCGAGCTTCTGCGGCAGGCCGGGGCCGATATCGGCCATTGCGTCGGCGAAGTCCTGGTCGGTGATCGGCTGGCCGTCGACCTTGGCCAAGACCTTCGGATCGGCCAGCGCCGGGCTCACGAAACTCATAGCTGCGCCGATCCCGAGCGCGAACGCCGCGGCCGCCGTGCGCGAGCGCGCGGAAAAGATGGTCGTCATTGGGGGACTCCTTTGAGGCGAGCGGAACGCGGTCGCCGGTGATTTTCCGTCTACTTGGGGGCGGCTATAGAGGGAATCGGGCGATATTGCGAGGGATAAGCAGCGGACGACCCATCCAAAAAAGCGGCCGGAATGATCTTGTGCGACGCCTTGGCGACTGGCTCACGCCCGAACGCCATGCCAGACACCGCGATGACGTTGCTGTGGACCGCGCTTGCCGAAACTCCACTTTTCCCTTGACAAGCCCCAATAACGCTATACATGCCCCTCATCCCGAAGTCGTTTCTGGGTCCCGGCGCCATCTCCGAGCGCATGGGACTTTTTGCGTTCTCTCGGAATCTCGACAAGGGCCGGCCTCCACCGGACGTCGAGGCGACCCCCGCGGCTCTCGACTTTGCGCGTCGAGGCGTCGCCGAAATGGAGATGGGTGAATGGCTCGCATTGCAGGCGTCAATATTCCCACCAACAAGCGCGTGATCATCGCGCTTCAGTATATCCACGGCATCGGGCCGAAGAAGGCCGAAGAGATTGTCGAGAAGGTGCATATCCCAGCCGAGCGGCGGGTCTCCCAGCTCTCGGACGCGGAAGTGATGCAGATCCGCGAAACGATCGACCGCGACTACATGGTCGAAGGCGACCTTCGTCGCGAGGTCTCGATCAACATCAAGCGGCTGATGGATCTCGGCGCCTATCGGGGCCTGCGCCATCGCAAGCAGTTGCCGGTGCGCGGTCAGCGCACCCACACCAACGCCCGCACCCGCAAGGGCAAGGCGAAGCCGATCGCCGGCAAGAAGAAGTGATCGCCGCATCGTTTCAACGAATTCCGGATCAGGACGCGCTCGCTCGAAGCGCGATTGAAGGATAGTCCCAATGGCAAAAGATGCGACTCGTGTCCGCCGTCGCGAACGAAAGAATATCGTGTCGGGCGTCGCCCATGTGAATTCGACGTTCAACAACACGATGATCACCATCACCGACGCGCAAGGCAACACCATCTCGTGGTCCTCCGCCGGCACCATGGGGTTCAAGGGTTCGCGCAAGTCGACCCCGTTTGCCGCCCAGATCGCCGCGGAGGACGCCGTGAAGAAGGCCTCCGAACATGGCATGCGGACGCTCGAGGTCGAGGTTTCGGGACCGGGTTCGGGGCGCGAATTTGCGTTGCGGGCGATTCAGGCGGCCGGCTTTAACGTCACCTCGATTCGCGACGTCACGCCGATCCCGCACAACGGCTGCCGTCCGCGCAAGCGTCGACGGGTCTAGGCAGGTTTCGCGCGCCGACCGTTTTCAAGGCGCGGTTTGCGGTTGAGAGCGTCATCGACCCACGCTCGATTGAGTCCGCTTATAGTCGAGAGAGAAGGCTAAGCCCCGTGATCCAGAAGAACTGGCAAGAACTCATCAAGCCGAAGAAGCTCGATATCGTTCTGAGCGAGGCGTCGCGTAAGGTGGCGACGGTCGTCGCCGAGCCGCTCGAGCGCGGTTTTGGTCAGACGCTCGGCAACTCACTGCGGCGGGTGCTACTGTCGTCGCTGCAGGGCGCGGCGGTCACCTCGATTCATATCGACGGCGTGCTGCACGAATTCTCGTCGATTCCCGGCGTGCGCGAGGATGTCGTCGACATCGTCCTCAACGTCAAGGACATCGCGGTCAAGATGCAGGGCGACGGCGTCAAGCGCCTCGTGCTCAAGCGCCGCGGTCCGGGAGCAGTCACCGCCGGCGACATCCAGACGACCGGCGACATTCAGATCCTCAACCCGAACCTCGTCATCTGCACGCTCGACGAGGGCGCGGACTTGCGCATCGAATTCACCGTGACGGCCGGCAAGGGATATGTGCCGGCCGACCGCAATCGAGCGGAAGATGCCCCGATCGGGCTGTTGCCGATCGACAGCATGTTCTCGCCGGTGAAGAAAGTCTCCTATCGGGTGGAGGCCACGCGCGAGGGGCAGGACCTCGACAAGGACAAGCTGACGATGACGATCGAGACCAACGGCGCAATGTCGCCCGAGGACGCGCTCGCCTACGCCGCCCGCATCCTGCAGGACCAGCTCGCGGTGTTCGTCAACTTCGAGGAGCCGCGCCGCGAGGAGGCCCAGCACGCGATCCCCGAGCTCGCCTTCAACCCGGCGCTGCTCAAGAAGGTCGACGAGCTCGAGCTTTCCGTCCGCTCCGCCAATTGCCTCAAGAACGACAACATCACCTACATCGGCGATCTCATCCAGAAGACCGAAGGCGAAATGCTGCGGACGCCGAACTTTGGCCGCAAGTCGCTCAACGAGATCAAGGAAGTGCTGGCGCAGATGGGCCTGCACCTCGGCATGGAGGTGACCGGCTGGCCTCCGGAGAACATCGAGGATCTCGCCAAGCGGTTCGAGGAGCACTACTAACCCTTCTCCCCATCGGGTGTCCGGAAGGACGCCCGTCTTTCGACGGGCTATGTGGGAGAAGGTGGCGGGCGGTCGCCCACCGGCTGAGGGCTTTCCCTCACCCTAGCCCTCTCCCGACGGGAGAGGAAAACAAAAAGCGGCCGTTCCTTGGCACGGCGGCCGCAGACCCGCATAGGAGACAAGCCAAATGTATCACGGACACGCCAAACGGCGTTTCAATCGCACCGCTGAACATCGCCAGGCGATGTTCGCCAATATGGCGCAGGCGCTCATCAAGCACGAGCAGATCACGACCACCCTGCCAAAGGCCAAAGACCTTCGCCCAGTGGTCGAGAAGCTGGTGACGCTCTGCAAACGCGGCGATCTGCACGCGCGCCGGCTCGCGATCGCCCGCTTGCGCGACGCCGATCTGGTGAAGAAGCTGATCGACGTGCTGGGCCCGCGCTACAAGGATCGCAACGGCGGCTACACGCGGATCATGAAGGCGGGATTCCGGCCCGGCGACAACGCCGCCATGGCGGTGATCGAATTCGTCGATCGTGACGTCGAGGCCAAGGGTAAGGATTCCGGCCCGGTCCAGGGCCGCGAACGAGGGTTGACCCGCTTTGTGAAGCGCGCGGGCGAATTGCTTGCCTGCGCCGGCGGGAGCGCGCCGACGTCCGCTTAAAGCCGGATCGCCCCGAGCCGCGCCCCTTGCGCCACGGCCTCGGCCCGTCCCTGCGCGTCGAGTTTGTCGAGCAGCGAGGCGATGTGAAACTTGACCGTATGGACCGAAATCGCCAGGCGTCGCGCGATCGCCTTGTTCGACGCCCCCTCGGCGATGAGCGCCAGCACGTCGAGTTCGCGCGGCGTCAAAGCGACGTCGGGCCCTGGCTCGGGCTCGCCGGGAATAACGAGCGCCGCGTCGGCGGGCTCCCCAGGCGCCGCGAGCCTCAAGCCTGGAACATCGGCCAAAAGCGCCGTCAGCCGATCGGCAAGCTCCGGCAGGCCGATCTCGACCGCGACCACCACGACGGGCGGCTCGCCGGTCATTGGCTCTCCGGCCGTTCGCCGATCGTCAGCGTCGCCTCGATCGGTTCGCCCGCTCGCCGCAACGTCAGCCTGACGCTCTCGCCGACGCTGTCAGGTCCCAACGCGCGCACGAGCTGATGGACGCCGCGGATCGGCTCGCCGTTCCAGGCAACGATAACGTCGCCCTGTCGGATGCCAGCCCCGGCGCCTGGCCCCTTGGGGTCGACGCTGATCGCCATCGCGCCGGTCCCGCCGCCATCGAGCTTGACCGGTTGCAGGCCAAGGCCGAGATAGCCGCGCGCGATCCTGCCCTTTGTCGCCAGCAGATCGGCGACGCGGTCGATCGTCGCCATCGGAATGACCAGCGTGCGCCGCCGTGGGCCAAAAACGGTCATGCCCAAGGCTTGGCCTGAGGCGTCGAGCGCAAGGCCGCCTTCGCTCGAGGGAGCGAGCGCCGCGTCGAGTTCGATGCGCGCGTCGATGACGCCGCCGCGCAGGCTTCGCCACTGCGGACCGACGAACGACACGACGCCCAGCGCCGCGGTCGCTGCGCTTTCGCGCGCGCCGGTGACGACGGCCAGCGCCCCGGCGGCCGGAGCTGCGGCCGCCGGCGGGGCGTTCGGCAGATCGGTCCGCTCGACCCGCAGCAGAGCGACGTCGGTTGACGGATCGCGGCCGACGATCTGAGCCGGGCTCGAGACGCCGTCATGAGCGACAATCGAGAAATCGCCTTCGTCCGCAAGCGCGTCCTCTGCGGCGACGATGAGCCCCGGCCGCCAGACGAAGCCGCTCGATGGCGCGCGCCCGGATTGGATGGAGACGAGGCTCGGCGCGACGTCGCGGATGAGACCGGCGAGCTCGGTCGACAAGGCGAACAACAGGGAAGAGGCGGATTTGTCTGACATCGGGAGGCTCCTTTTTGCCGCGTAACATGCCTCCCGAGGAGGCACATGCCCACCTCGCCAGATGGTCAGGCCGAGTCTCCACGCGTGCGCGCGTCGGCGACGCTTTGCAGTGCGCGCAGGCCCGCCTATATGAGCGGCCGCAGGAAGATCGGAGGTTCGGTTTGATACGCTTGGCGCTTGCTTTCGCCCTCGCCCTCATATGGGGGGCCGCGTTCGCCGAGACGACGCCGAAAGTCCTGCCGCAGAATCCGAGCCAGGTGCGCCTGTCCTTCGCGCCGGTGGTGAAGAAGGTCACTCCGGCGGTCGTCAACGTCTACGCCTCGCGGGTCGAGACGGCGCCGCGCAATCCGCTGTTCGACGATCCGATCTTCCGCCGGTTTTTCGGCGGCGGCGACGAGTCCAGAGTGTCGAAAGCGCTTGGATCGGGAGTCATCGTCGACCCGCTCGGGACTTGTCGTCACCAACTATCACGTGATCGAAGGCATGACCCAGGTGAAGGTCGCGCTCTCGGACAGGCGCGAGTTTGAGGCCGAGATCGTGCTTGCGCGATCCGCGCACCGATCTGGCGGTGCTGCGCATCAAGGGCGGGCGGCAATTTCCCTGTGCTTGAGCTTGGCGATTCGGACGCGCTCGAAGTCGGCGATTTCGTCATCGCGGTGGGCGATCCGTTCGGAGTCGGGCAAACGGTGACCCAAGGCATCGTCTCGGCGCTTGCGCGCACGCAGGTCGGGATCAGCGACTACGGCTTCTTCATTCAAACGGACGCCGCCATCAACCCAGGCAACTCGGGCGGCGCTCTGGTCGATCTCGACGGCAAGCTGGTGGGCATCAACTCAGCGATCTACTCGCGCACGGGCGGCAGCATTGGGATCGGCTTCGCCATTCCCGTCAACATGGTCAAAAGCGTCATCGCCGCGGCGCTGCACGGCGGCGCCACCGTCAAACGGCCGTGGCTCGGCGCCACGCTGCAGAGCCTGACCAAGGATATCGCCGACAATCTTGGCATCGATCGTCCGACGGGCGCGCTGGTCGTGACAGTCGCTTCTTTCGGTCCCGCGGCCGAGGCGGGTCTCAAGCGCGGCGACCTCATCACCGCGGTCGACGACCAGAGCGTTGATGACGCCGAGGGCGTCGGCTTTCGGCTCGCCGTCAAGCCGCTCGGCGGCTCGGCTCGGTTGTCGATCCTGCGCAGCGGGCGCGCCCTGACCCTGCCGCTCAAGCTCGCCGCCGCGCCGGAAGTCCCCTCGCGTGACGCGTTGACGATACACAGCCGCTCGCCCTTCGAGGGGGCGCAGGTCATGAACATGTCGCCGGCGGTCGCCGAGGAGCTGTCGCTCGAAGGCGCTTCTCAAGGGGTCGTGGTCACGGCGGTCGGAGACAATTCGACCGCAGCGCAAGTCGGCGTGCAAAAAGGCGACGTCGTCGTCGCGGTCAACGGCCAGAAGATCGCAACGACCCACGATCTGGAGAAGGCGTGCGCGGAACGCGCCCGGCTATGGGATCTGACGATCCAGCGCGGCGGGGAGACAATCCGCACCCAACTCGGAGGGTAAGAAAGCAGCGCTTGTGCGGTTCGCGATTAGTCCCACTTCCCGTGCGCCCACGTCCATTGTTCGGGCGCCTCCCGGATAAACGCCTCGAACTGGCGCTGCAGCGTTTTCGTCGCCACGACCGCGTCCGCCGCGCTGTCGTTCGTCTGCGGCATCGAAATGGGCGCGATGCGGATGCTGAAACGGGACCCCGGCCGGCGAAACGCGACGCCCGCGTAAAGCGGCACACCCGTCGTGCGCGCCAGGAGCGCGGGGAAGACGGTTGAGCGCGCGGGCCTTCCGAAGAAGGGCACAGACGTTCCGCGGTCGTCTCGGAGGTCGGCGAGGAAGCATGGGGAGGCGCCAGCCTTGATGGCGCGCAAGAGGACCCGGGCGGCCATGGGGGTCTTGGGCGTCAGACCAGCCTTGTAGAGCGGCTCGCGCATGCTGCGCAGCAAGGCTTCGACATGAGGGTTGGACATGCGTTGATAAACGCCGATGAGGGAAACGCCGAGCCGCTGTCCGCCATGCGCTAGAATCTCCCAGTTTCCCAAGTGAAGTCCGCAGACGATGAAGGGCTTCGCGCCGCGCGCTGCTTCGTCGAAACTCTCCGACGGCTCGAAGACGATGCGGTCGCTCTTCGTCAGCGCTTGGATGTGAAGGCTTTCAGCGAAGGTTCGCCCAAGATTTTCCCACATCGCGGCGGCGATCGCCGTTCGCTCAACCGGCGATTTTTCGGGATACGCAAGTTCGAGATTCGCAAGCGCGCGCTTTTGTCGGCCAAGCCGCGGGGCGATCAGGCGCCAAACGTTGCCGGATAGCCAAGCAGCTGTCTGCACCGGCATCGCGCGCGCAAGGACGATCGCCAGCCAGAGCGCGGCAAATTCCAGGCGAAGACGCAACCCGTTTGGGAACTTCATGAGACGGCCGGCGACCTCGAAAGGACGGCGATTTCGGCCCCACGGATTATTTCCTATTGTGTTCCCGGGTTTTTCGCAACCGCCGCGATTCCGGGACCTCAAAAAACGCCGGGGCGCCAGCGAGGCGTCTCGCGTATCTGTGCGCAGGGAGGGAGCGCCGCTGGCGCGTTTCTGCTCACAAGCCGAACTCGGCTCGCCTCAGACTTTAAGCCGCCTCGCTGGCCAGGCGCTCAACCTCGGCGTGCGCCAGGCGGCGCTTGATGGATTGCCAAAGGCCGTGCATTTCCTGGGCGGCTGCGCCGTATGGGTTGAGCTCGGTCACGCCCCAACCATGGCGCGCTGCCTCGTGGTAGTCGACCCGCGCAAGGATGATCGGGGAGATCAGCCCGCCCATTTCTTCAAGCGCCTCGACGCCGTCCCGGACGCGGGCGGTTTGCTCAGCGGGCGGGCATTGGTTGAGCAGGAAGACGAACTTGGCCCCGATCTCCTCAATCGCGGCGCGGGTTCGGGCGCTAGCCCACAAGTCGAACATGCTCGGGCGGGAAGGGACGATGTTGAGATCGGCAACCCGCATCGCAGCCGAGGACGCCGCGCCTTCCGCGCCTGGAGTGTCGAGGATTGCGAGCGTCACGCCCTTGCGGTCGAGGGAGGCGAGGAGAGCCGGCAGGCGCGCCGCTCCCGAAGCGATGACGTCGATGTCGCCGGCTGCGCGGGTCTTGCCCCAATGTGCGAGTGAGCCTTGCGGGTCCATGTCGATGACGCAGACTTCCTCTTTCATTTCACGCGCCGCTACGGCCAGCGACGAGGCGATCGTGCTCTTCCCCGAGCCGCCTTTTTGACTCACAAACGCTATCGTCCGCATCAATTCCGCGCTCAAAACGATTCGCGCCCGCCCCGGGATCAAGGGGCAGGCGGGAATTAAGGAATGTTCAACGAGTTGAGCGGAAACCAGTTAACAAGGGGTTCCCAAACGCGCTCTGTTCGGCGTTTTGCCGCGGATCGTTCCGCCGCGCGGCCCGACTTCCAGCGCCGCTCAGTCGTCGTCGAGGGGAGCCACGCCCTTGAACCCGCCGTCGGCGGCGAGGGTGATCTTCTCGATGCGCATTTCGGCGTTCTTGAGCAGTTCGTCGCAGCGCTTTTTCAGCGCTTCGCCGCGTTCGTAAAGCCGGATCGATTCATCCAGCGCCACCGCGCCTTTTTCGAGTTGATCGACGATCTGTTCGAGTTCCGCGAGCGCCGCTTCGAACGGCATGGTCGCGATGTCCGGCTTTGCCTCGGTCACGTCACCACCTTTTGACCCTTGAGACGGCGCTTCAATCGGGCAAGGCCGAGATCGAATAAAGGGTCTTCAATGTGTCGCTCGGCTGCATCTCGTTGCCGAACGTGTGAGCGAACACCATGGCGATCTCGCCCGAGCGGTAGATATGGCTCAGCGCCCGATCGACCGCGAGCCGGAAATCCTCGTCGCCATGCGGGAGAGCGAGCGCATAGGGTTCGAGGGAGAAATAGTTGTCGGCGAGCCGCAGCTTGCTCGGATCGCTGCTCTTGGAGGCGAGATAGGAGAGGATCGCCCGATCGCCGAAATAGGCGACGATCTCCCCCTTGTCGAGCATGGCGAGCCCCTCGAGGTGAGTTTTCGCAGGCGCGATTTCCGCGGTGATATTGGCGCTCGCCAGGGTGTCCTTCAGGCTTTGCTCGGTCGTGGTCCCGCCCAGAACCCCGATCTTCTTGCCGGCGAGCGCGCCGAAGTCGCCGGGCCCATCGCCGGCCACCAGCAGGCTTGCTCCGTCGACGAATGTCGTGATCGAGAAGTCGACCTGCTCGCGGCGGGAGAGCGTGGCCGAGGTCGGCTCGCAGAGAAGATCAGCCTTACCGTTTTCGATCGCGTCGAAGCGGTTGGCGGCGGTCACCAGCACATAATTGACCTTGAGGTCGTTGATATTGAGCTGCTCGCCGATATGCTTGGCGACCGAGCGGCAGAGATCCATCATGAAGCCGGCAGGCAGGCCCGCCTCGTCTGTGAACGAGAAAGGCGGGGCGTCGTCCCGGTAGGCGATGCGCAACGTCTTGTCCTGTCGGACCTTATCGAGGGTTCCAGCGTCAGCCGGCCCCAAAGCCCACACAGCCGCCACGAAGGACAAGGCTCTGAGCCGCCGCCCGACCGAACTCATGCGCTCTCCCCTCGAAATTCTCGCGGATTCGTGGGCCCTTCGAGCGCCGGCGCGAGTCGAAAGCCGCTTATAACAGAGAGAAAGGTGAAGAGCCAAAGCGAGTGTCCCGGCGGCGCATTTCCTGCGATAACCTCCATGCAGTTGGATTTAAAGCGCGCTTTCGGAGTGAGGCCCATGCTCGTCGGCGTTCCCAAGGAAATCAAGGACAACGAATTCCGGGTCGGCATGACCCCGGCCGCCGTCGCCGAGCTCGTCCATCACGGGCATGAAGTCATCGTCGAGGCGTCGGCCGGCCTCGGCTCGGGGTCTACGGACGAGGAATATGTCCGCGCCGGGGCCAAGATCATGCCCACCGGGGCCGACGTGTTCGCAGAAGCCGAGATGGTCGTGAAGGTCAAGGAGCCGCTTGTCGAAGAGCGCAAGCGGCTGAGACGCGGACAGATCCTGTTCACCTACCTGCATCTCGCGCCGGATCTTGAGCAGACGCGCGACCTCATGGCGTCGGGCGCGACCTGCATCGCCTATGAGACGGTGACGGACCGTTATGGCGGTCTGCCGCTGCTGACGCCGATGTCGGAAGTCGCCGGGCGCCTCGCGCCGCAGGTCGGGGCGCATTCCCTGGAGAAGGCGCAAGGCGGCCGCGGCGTGCTGCTCGGCGGCGTGCCCGGCGTCGCCGCGGCCAACGTGCTCGTCCTCGGCGGCGGGGTGTCGGGAACCCATGCGGCGACGATCGCCGTCGGCATGGGCGCGTCCGTCACCGTGGTCGACCGCTCGCACGAGGCGCTGAAGCGCCTGTCGAGCCAGTTCGGCTCGGCGCTGCGCACGGTCTATTCGACGCGCGCTTCGATCGCCGATCTCGTCAAACACGCCGACCTCGTCATCGGCGCGGTGCTCCTGCCCGGCGCCGCCGCGCCCAAACTCATCACCCGCGACATGCTCAAGACCATGCGCCCAGGCGCGGTCATCGTCGACATCGCCATCGACCAGGGCGGCTGCTGCGAGACCTCGAAGCCGACGACCCATTCGCATCCGACCTATGTGGTCGACGGCATCGTGCATTATTGCGTGGCCAACATGCCAGGCGCCGTGGCGCGGACCTCGACCTTCGCCCTCAACCACGCGACCTTGCCGTTCGCGCTGGCGCTCGCCGACAAGGGCTGGCGGAAGGCCTTGAAGGACGACCCGCACCTGCGCGCGGGCTTGAACGTGCACGACGGCAAGCTCACCTGCGAGCCGGTCGCGGCGGCGCACGGGCTCGCCTGCACGCCGGCCGAGAGCGTGCTGGCGGCGTGACCCGAGCCGGCTCGGGCCTTTCCCGCTAAGCGGCGAAATACAACCTGATGCGCGAGCTTGCGCAAATAAAAGAAAGCAAACGCAAATAAACGTAAGCAAGATTGCTTTCTTTTATTTTCTTTTACTTACGTCTATTTTTTCGAATTGAGATTTTTCAATGGGTTACGACCGATGCAAACAGAAAAAAATGTCCCATCCAGCAGGCACAACCGACGCGGGAAAACTCGCGGCGCAGACATCCGATGCTCCGGCGCGGAACTTTCGGCGGGCGGATTTTATCATAGCGACATCATAGCGCAGGCTCTGCTTTGCGCAAGAAAATGTCGACCAATTCGTGGATTACACCAGCTCGGTCAGGTCAGCCCGATCGCATGCCAGTTCGGCCCGGGATTGGCGCTGACGGCGCCGCCGCCGATGATGCTGGTCCCGTTCATGTCCCAGATCGAGATTTGGCCGCTGATCCTATTTTGAAAAAGGATGTCGGAAAAGCCGTCGCCGTTGAAGTCGCCCGTCCCGATCGCGTGCCAACTTGGTCCGGGATTGGCGCTCACCGGGCCGCCGCCGATCAGATGGCTCTCGTTCATTTCCCAGATCGAGACCTGGCCGCTGTTCGCGTTTTGGAACAGGATGTCGGACCGGCCGTCATCATTGAAATCCCCCGTCCCGATGGCGTGCCAGCTCGGCCCGGGATTGGGGCTCACCGCCCCGCCGCCGGTCAAGCTGTTGCCGCTCATCTCCCAGATCGAGACCTGGCCGGTGCTCGTGTTCTGCCACAGAATGTCGGAAAAGCCGTCCTTGTTGAAATCGCCCGTTCCGATCGCTTTCCATGCCGGCCCGGGACTGGGGCTGACGGGTCCGCCGCCGATCAAGCTGTTCCGGTCCATCTCCCAGATCGAGGCTTGGCCGGTGCTCGCCTTCTGCCACAGGATGTCGGAATGGCCGTCGTGATTGAAGTCGCCCGTTCCGATGGCGTGCCAACTCGGCCCAGGATCGGGGGTCACGGGGCCCCCGCCGATCAGGTGGGTTCCGTCCATCTCCCAGATCGAGGCCTGGCCGCTGTTCGTATTCTGCCACAGGAGGTCGGTCGGGCCGTTGCCGAAGAAATCGCCGGTTCCGATCGCTTTCCAAGCAGGCCCCGGATTGGGGCTCACGGGCCCGCCGGCGATCACATGGGTTCCGTCCATGCCCCAGATCGCGGCCTGCCCATTGGCGCCTTGAAAAAGGATGCCGTCGCTGGCCGGCGTCGCCGAGGCGATCGTCACGAAGCCGCCGCCGGTGATCTCAAACACGGTGCCTTCGTCGTGCGCGCCGCCGCGGAGGGTTGTGCCGAACAGGTCTCCGTCGGCGTCGGCGATCAGGCTCCCAGCAGAATTTGCGCCATTCGTTCCATTGAAGCTGATCAGTGTGGTGGGAGCGCTCGCGTAACCCGCGGCGGTCTTTTTGATCTCGAACACCGTGCCGTCGTTGGCGCCGCCGCCCTCGAACGTGGCGCCGAACAGGTCGCCGTTGACATCGGCGATCAGGCCGGCCTGGGGCCACTGGCCGTCGCCGCCGTTGAAACTGACCAGCGCGGTCGGCGTGCTGGCGTAACCAGCGGCAGTCTTGGCGATCTCGAACACCGTACCATCGTTGTTCGCGCCGCCGCTGAAGGTCGTGCCGAACAGATCGCCGTTGGAATCGGCGATCAGATCGCCAACCGGCTCCGCGCCGTCGGCGCCGTTAAAGCTGACCAGGGTGATGGGTGTGCTGCCGTAGCCGGCTGCGGTCTTCACAATTTCGAACACCGTTCCGTCGTCGTGCGCGCCGCCGGCGCTGGTTGTGCCGAACAGGTCGCCGTTGGAATCGGCGATCAGGCTGTCTGGAAACGCGCCGTCGGCACCGTTGAAGCTGACCAGCGTGGTCGGCGTGCTCGCATAGCCTGTCGAGGTCTTGGCGATTTCGAACACCGTGCCGAGGTCGTAAGCGCCACCCTCCTCTTCGGTCACGCCGAAAAGGTCGCCGTTGGCGTCGGCGACAAGTACGTCCTCGTCCTCGCCGTCGAAGTTGACCAGGGTGGTGGGGGTGCTCGCGTAACCACCGGCCGTCTTTTTGATCTCGAACATCGTCCCATCATCGCCGGCGCCGCCGCCGAAGGTCGCGCCGACCAGGTCGCCGTTGGCGTCGGCGATTAGGTCGCCCGTCGGAAACGCGCCATCGGCGTCGTTGAAGCTGACTAGCGTGGTCGGGGTGCTCGCGTAACCGCCAGCGGTCTTGACGATCTCGAACACCGTGCCGAGGTCGTTCGCGCCGCCGGACTGTGTCGCGCCGAAAAGGTCGCCGTTGGCATCGGCGATCAGGTCGCCCGGATCGAAGGAGACGACGTCGCCGTTGAAGCTGACCAGCGTCGTCAGGGTCGCGCTCATGGGCTGGTCCCTCCCACATTCCCGAGATGAGTTCTCACTTCATCCGGATTGTGGGCGAATTTACGCTTTTGGGCTCGGAAAACGCAACAATCTATGGGTTGCATTCGCTTCGTCCGCCCGTCCGCCCTCACACGAGCGGGGGCTTGCCCTTTGCGTCGACATAGACCCGGGCTTCGAGGCCCGAGCTAGCCGGGCCCGGCGCCTTGATCTTGAGCGCCGCGGAGTTTCGATCCGACTGCCAAGCAGATGGGGGCCGGCGGCGAACACATATCGCTCAAGCTCACGAGGACCTGCCTGGCATTGTTGAAACGCGGCTGAGCGGCCCTTCACATGTCCGGCGGATCGTTCTGATGACGGCGCCCGCGATGCGCGGGTTGAGCTGGGGCGGACCCGCCGGAACTCGAGGGCGCCATGATGGTTGCGCCCTGACCGACTTCTCCGTCCAGGTCCTCCATTTGACTGTCGGGGACGACAAGGTGAGCGTCGGCATGCGCGTTTTTACAGCCGTCCGGATGTTTCTCGCCCGTCACGCAAATCGAGAAGCGAAAGGTTTTTATGATCACCGTGGCGCCGGCGGAATGCGGGGAAGGGACGAAAGCCAAAATCGCGATCGCGGAGAGCGGACTGGGGATCCACCGTTTGCACATACCGATAACTCCCGATGCCTTATCGCCCCCCGTCCGAGCGCGTATCATGCCAGGCTTTAGCGGATTTTTCGCTCACGCGGGCGGAGCCTTGCCGCGGACATCGAGATAGACCCAGGCTGTGAGGCCCGAGGCGAGCGGCGCCTTGACGCGGACGTAAGCCGCTACCTCGTAGGCGTCCGCAGGCGCCGAAGCAACCGGCGTCAGTGTTGGCCAGAATTGTTGAACCTTTCTTCACTGTTTCGAAATCGGAGCGAACTAGAACAAGCGCAGGTCGGACTTCAGGCAAGGGCCATTCCATGCGCAGTTTTGTCATCACGTCCCTGCTTTTCGGATTGACTGCGATTATGGGCGCGGCGAGCGCTCAAGCGGCGGACCGGGTCTCCATCCCGGTTTCCGGGCTTCGCAGCGACGGCGGGGTCGTGCGCTGCGGGCTTTACGCTGGCGCGCAAGCCTTCCTCAAAGCCGGACAGGAGAGCCGAGGGGTCACCGCCAAGATCAAAGGGGGACAGGCGACCTGCGTCTTCAATGGCCTCAAGCCAGGAACTTATGCGGTGGCCGCGTTCCACGCCGAGAACAACGAGACTGAGATGCAGTACGGCCTGTTCGGCAAGCCGAAGGAAGGCTATGGATTCTCCCGCAATCCGCCCGCTCGCATGGGCGCGCCGGCCTTCGCCTCAGCCGCCTTCGATTATGCCGGCGGCGCCCAGTCGGTCCCGATCAGGCTCACTTACTGAACCGCGCCTGCCGCCGGGTTCATTCTCGCATAAGGTAGAACGGAGACTTGGCGTGGGCTCAGTCTCTTCCGTTCGCAATTCGTTAGCCATGTTTGCAGATTTTTAAACCTCCGGCCCGTAACCTGGGTGCGAGAGGGAATTCCGATGCGCCGCCTACTCACGACCGCTTTGTCGCTGTTTGCGCTCGGAGGCGCCGCAGCCGCAGCCGACCTGCCGCCGGCGCCGCAACTGCCGCCCCTTGAAGCCGAGCCGGCCTGGACCGGATTTTACGCCGGGCTCAATGTCGGCGGCGCCTTCGGCTCGAGCCGCAACGCCTTCTCTATCGCTGGATTTGGGCTTCCGACCTTCAACACGTCGCTTGCGGGCGTCGTTGGGGGCGGCGAGGCCGGCTACAACTGGCAGACGGGTTCGTGGGTCCTTGGGCTCGAGGCGAGCTTCGACGGGAGCGGGCTCAGCGGCAGCCGCACGGCGCCGTGCATCCCGCCCCTATGCGCAGCGTTGGCGGCGAGCTACACGCAGAAATTGCCCTGGTTCGGAACGCTGCGGCCGCGGATCGGTTATGCGCTCGGGAACTGGCTCCTGTACGCGACGGGCGGCGGCGCGCTTGGCCAAGTCGACACGAACGCGACTGCGGCGGTCGGCTCGTTCGTTGCGACCAATAATCACAGCCAGACGAGAGGCGGCTGGACGCTTGGCGGCGGCGTCGAAGTCGAACTCATGGCCGGCTGGAGCGCGAAGATCGAATATCTTTATGTCGATCTGGGCAGCCGCACGACGACGTATCTTTTGAACCCGCCGATCTCGAACGCGTCGCACTTCAGCGCCAATGTGGTCACCGCTGGCGTGAACTACCACTTCTGACCTAATCGGCGCAGCGCTTGCGCGCAGCCTGCCGCGGGCGTCGACGTAGAAGGCTCCGCCGCAGGTCTGATCCGCGCCGGGGGCTTGCGGCCCGCGCCCGGGCTGTGCATGACTTCCCGCGGCTAGAGGGAGATCCCATGACCAGCGCCGCGTCGGAGCTCGAAACGCTCCTGATGGAGCGATCGCTCACCGACCCCGAGCTTCAGGCGAAGGCGGATGCGGCGGCGGATTTTCAGAATCTTGCCGGACGCGAACGTGGTCAAGATCGGCGGCCAGAGCGTCATCGACCGCGGCCGCGCGGCCGTTTACCCGCTCGTGGACGAGATCCTCGCCGCTCGCAAGACCCATAAAATGCTGATCGGCACGGGCGCCGGCACGCGCGCGCGCCACCTCTATTCAATCGCGGCGGGCTTGAGCCTGCCCGCCGGGGTGCTCTCGCAACTGGGCAGTTCGGTCGCCGATCAGAACGCGGAAATGTTGGGGCAGCTCCTGGCGAAACACGGCGTCTCCGCCGTCAGCGGCGCCGGCTTGTCGGCCGTGCCGCTTTACCTCGCCGAGGTGAACGCAGTCATCTTCAGCGGCATGCCGCCTTATGGCCTATGGACGCGCGTCGCCCCTGAAGGCGTGATCCCGCCCTACCGCACCGACGCTGGATGCTTCCTCGTCGCGGAGCAGTTCGGCTGCAAGGCGATGATCTTCGTCAAGGACGAGAATGGCCTCTATACGGCCAACCCGAAAACGTCGAAGAACGCCAAATTCATCCCCAAGATCACGGTCGACGAAATGAAGGCGAAGGGGCTGCACGATTCGATCCTCGAGTTCCCGATGCTCGACCTCCTCAAGCAAGCGCGCCACATCCACGAGGTGCAGGTTGTGAACGGCCTCGTCGCCGGCGCCCTGACCCGCGCGCTCGCCGGCGAACACGTCGGCACCATCATCACCGCGAAGTGAGGCGACGGCCATGTCCAAACCCACCAGCACGGCCAAGCACGTCGCCTCGCCGCTCGCCCGCCAGACGCTCCTCGACGCCGATCTGACCCGCCCTGTCGCGGGACGGGCGTCCGATCCGACTCCTGCCCTGGGTGCAGGTGGTTAAGATCGGCGGCCGCTCGATCATGGATCGCGGCGCGGAGGCGATCCTTCCGATGGTGGACGAGCTCCGCAAGGTGATGCAGGAGCATCGTCTGCTGATTCTGACGGGCGCCGGAATCCGCGCGCGTCACCTTTACAGCGTCGCTCTCGACCTCGGCCTTCCGGTTGGGTCTCTCGCGCCTCTGGCTGCGAGCGAAGCCGGTCAGAACGGCCACATCCTCGCATCGCTGCTCGCGCCGGAAGGCGTCTCCTATATCGAGCACGGCACGATCGCGAACCAGCTTGCGATCCATCTCTCCGCCGCCCGCGCGGTCGTGGGCAGCGCCTTTCCTCCCTATCATCACCACGAGTTTCCTGGCTCGCGCATCCCCACTCACCGCGCCGACGCGGGCGCGTTTCTGCTCGCTGACGCGCTCGGCGCCGCAGGCCTCACGATCGTCGAGGATGTCGATGGGGTGTACGATTCCGACCCCAGGGGCGCCGACGGCAAGAAGGCGAAGCTGCTGCGCGAGACGAGCGCGGCCGACCTGGCGAAGCATAAAGGGTCATTGCCGTTCGATCGGGCGCTCTTCGAAATCATGGCGACCGCGCGCCACCTCGAACGGGTGCAAGTGGTGAACGGCCTCGTTCCCGGCCGGCTCACCGAGGCGCTGCGCGGCGCGCATGTCGGGACGATCATCAAGACGGGCGCGCAGCCGAAATAGCAGCGTTCTTCAACAGGGGCGCCGAAGCCGAACCCGCGATCCAATTCCGGCCAGTCATCGTGAGACCGGCGTTGATCGTTTCAGCCGGCGCGGGCCAGAAATCAATTGGCGACCGGCGGCAGATCGCCGCGCCCGTTGAGCGCTCCCGGCGCCCAGTTCACCCCGTCGCGCATGGCGTAGAAGATGTGGGCGCCGATGCGGTCCACCCGTTTCAGATAGCCGACCCAGAACGGCGCGACGTAATTGGCGTGGTAATTGACCGCCTCGCCGACCTTGGGATTGTAGTTCGCGCCGCTCACCACATTCTGGGCGATCCGGGTCGCGACCGCCCACGGGGCTGGCTCCTCGATGCGTAGCGACTTGCCTTCGCAGGCGAAGGTGAACTGGCAGGCGAATGGGCGGTTGCGGTCCTGATAGACGACGCCGCAGACGGTGGCCGGATAGATGCCGCTGCGCACCCGGTTGAGCACCACCTGGGCCACGGCCGCCTGACCCTCCTCGGGCTCGCTGCGGGATTCGAAATAGATGGCTTCGGCGAGGCAGCGCATCTGGCGCGCGCTATCCTTCGGATCGATGAGCGCAGCGTAGTTCGGCTTGCCGTCGGCGGCTGACAACTGCGGAACCGTCGTCAGCCCCGAGTCATCGGTCTCGACGACCACCACGACCCCGTCGCTGGAAGTCGGCGAGGAGGAGTTGAGCGCGAATTCGAGCGGCGGCGCGGGCGTTGCGCCGTCATCGAAACTGAGCGCCGCGGTCTCCGGCTCACCGCCATCGGCCGGCCGCTGTGGACTCATCGTGTGGCCGGGATCGAATGCGTCGTCGCGCGGATCTTCGAGTTCATGGGGCCAGGAACTGATGGCGAAGGGGTCGGCTTGGGTTCGCTTGCCGTTCAGGCGCCTGGCGTTGAAGCCCGGGGGAAAGCCGATGAGCGGATCGCCCTTGGCGCCGCGGTCGACGGCGGGAAACGTTCTGTCCCGGCCGCTTTAGCGCTGCGTTCGGCTCGAGCTCGTCCGATTCCGCCGCGAGGTCGTCCCGGATCGCCGACCATGTAGCGGGCCTGGATGATCGGCAGCGGCGCGCCGTCTTCGTCCACCGCTTGCGGCGGGCGCCCCGCGAGGATCGCTCCGTCGAGCCCGCCCGGGGCGCTGATCAACTGGCTGCGCGCGAAGGCGCTCATGAATTCGAGCGGCTCCTGTTCCGCTTCCGCGGTGATCGAGACGAGCACCGCGAAGGCCACACACCACGGCGCGGCGACCGAAAGAGCCCATCCGATACGCGAACGACCCATACGAGAAGCCAGCGCCCGTGCTTAGAGGTCACGTCCCCCGCGTCGCCGCTTAACAAAAAGCGAACAATGCGAACCAATTCGTTTATCGGGACTTAAGGTTGCCGGGAGGTTACCGTGAGGAAGCGCAGGGCGTGCCGGTTTGGGGCAGATGGAGCCGCTCAGACGCCCTCGTAGACGAGCCGGGTGAAGAAGCCGGGATCGATGACGAAGGCGCCGAATTGCGCGTCATAGGCTGCGGTCGGCTTCGCGGCGACGATTTCGTCCCGGGTTCTCCCCTGCCGCTTGAGTGTAGCAACATTCTCCCGCACGCCGACCAGCATGTCGCGAAACTTCTTGAGCTCGGACTTGTTGCTGACCGGCTGACCGTGCCCGGCTATGATGATGGTGTCCGCCGTCGCCGCCGCGAGATTGGCGTCGCAGGCCGCAATCGTCCCGTCGATGCTGCCGCCGGTCGAATAGTCGATGAACGGATAGACGCCGTTCCAGAACGTATCCCCCACATGCACGATGTTGGCTTCGGCGAAGTTCACCGAAATGTCGCTGTCGGTGTGGGCGGGAGCATAACGCTTGAGTTTGAGGGACAGGCCGTTGAGCTTGAGATCAAGCGCGTCGGCGAAGGTCTCGCTCGGAATTCCGCCGGGCGCGGGGGGAAGGAAATTATAGTCCCAGTCCTCGACGCGCTGCACTTCGCTCAAGTACTTGCGGGTGTTGTCCTGGGCGATGATCTTTGCGCCGACGGAGTTGAGCCACGTGTTTCCGTCCGTATGGTCGAAGTGCCAGTGCGTGTTGATGAGCGTGGCGACCGGTTCGGGACCGAGATCGGCGAGCGCCTTCAACAATTGCGGACGCGAAACGCCGATGCCGGCGTCGACCAGCACCTTGCCGTCCGGACCGGTGAGGACGGCGATGTTTCCGCCGGAGCCCTCGAGCGCGGTGATATTGTTGCGCAGCTTGTGCGCCACGATCGGCGAGGTCGCGGCGCTGTCCTTGATCAGGCTGACGAGGCCGCGCGCCTCAGCGAAGGCCTGGCGGGGGCTCACCCCACGCGTCGCGGCGAAACCGCTCGCAGCGAGGCAGCAGAGGCAGAAGGCGCGCCTGGACAGGCCTGAGGATTGGGTGGCGGTCATCCCTCTCCTCCAGTCTGCGCGGGCGAAGTCTCGCCCGCGCCCTCCTGGGTAGATTTTCGCATATGTCTATCGCCGGGTCGAGGCGATGAGCGGTCGGTCATCGCGAAACGAGCTTGCGGTAGAGGAAATCCCGGATCAAGGGGATCATCACGTCGGCCTTGTCTTCCAGCGCGAAATGCCCGGTGTCCAAGAGATGCAGCTCGGCGTCCGGCAGGTCGCGCAGATAGGGCGTCGCGCCGTCGGCCGGAAAGATCTTGTCGTTCTTGCCCCAGACGATCAGCGTCGGCGGCTTCCGTTCGCGGAAGAACGCCTGAAATTTTGGATAGAGCGGGACGTTGGTTCCATAGTCGAGGAAGAGGTCGAGCTGGATGTCCCTGTTTCCGGGGCGATCGAGCAGCAGCTGATCGTGACCCCAGTTGTCGGGATCGATCCGGGAAACGTCGGCCACGCCATCGACATATTGGAACTTTGTCGTTTCCGGCGCGACGAGGAAGGAGAGCGCGGCGCGGCGCGCTTCGGATGGGTCGGCCCAATAAGCCTTGATCGGGTCCCAGAAAGCCTTGAGCCCTTCCTCGTAGGCGTTGCCGTTCTGCACAATCAGTGCGGTCACGCGATCGGGATGCTTGAGCGCCAGCCGATAGCCGACCGGCGCGCCGTAATCCATGAGGTAGATCGCATAGCCGCCGACGCCAAGCTGCGCCAGAAGAGCGTCGACGATGTCCGCGTAATGGGCGAATGTGTAGGCGAACGCCTTGTGGTCGGGCGCGCCGCTCTCGCCAAATCCTGGATAGTCGGGCGCGATGACGTGATAGCGATCCGCGAGCGCCGGGATCAGATTGCGGAACATGTGCGACGAAGTCGGAAAGCCGTGCAGCAGCAGCACGACCGGCGCGTCCTTAGGCCCCGCCTCGCGGTAGAAGACGTCGACCTCATCGACCTTGGCGGTGCGATAATGGACGACTGGAACGGCGGCCTCTTGCGCTCCGCTCTCGGCTGCTGACGGCGTCATTGCTTCTCCTGTCGCCCGAAGTCTCACGCGACAGATGAAGGATTGCCGGCCTTCTGTGCAGCCCATATGTTTGAAACAGAACTTTTCAAAGTTCGAAAGAGACCCCGCCCATGGACCGCGTCGAGCTGATGTCGCTGGCGGTCAGCATCGCCGACGCCGGCAGTCTGTCGGCGGCGTCGCGAAAGCTGCGAATGCCCGTCCCGACGGTCAGCCGCAAATTGTCCGAGCTCGAGGCGCGGCTGAGGACGCAGCTCTTTCAGAGGTCGTCCCGGCGCCTGTCACTCACCGAGGCCGGGCGCGCTTACGTCGACGCGTGCCGGCGCATTCTCGATGAGGTCGACGAGGCCGAGCGGGAGGTGTCGGGAGAATATCGCGCTCCGACCGGGGACATGACAGTCACCGCGCCTTGGGGCGTCGGCCACCTTCACCTCTTGCCGCTCTCCTGTGAGTTCCAGAAAGCCTACCCGGATATCGGCTTGCGTCTTTTGCTCACCGATCGCGTCGTGAATCCGGTCGAGAACAGCATCGATGTGTCGATCCGCATCGGCCCGCTCGCCGATAGCAGCCTGATCGCGACGCGCGTCGGCTCGGTGCGGGTGGTCGCCTGCGCAAGCCCGGACTATCTCGCCGCGCGCGGCCGGCCGCTCACGCCTGCCGACCTCGTTCGACACGATTGTATCACGATCGACGAAATCGGCGTTCCGCACAGCTGGGCGTTCATGGAGGGCGGACAGGAAATCGCGGCGCCGATCCGCTCGCGGCTGACCGTCAACACTTCGGAAGCCGCAGTCGAGGCCGCGGTTCTCGGCTCCGGCGTCACCCGCGTGATGTCCTACAAGATGGAGGCGGCGAGGCGGTCGGGCGCGCTGGTCCTCGTGCTCGAGGATTTCGAGAAAGACCCATTGCCGGTCCACATCCTCTACACGGAGCGCAAGCCGATGCCGCTCAAGCTGCGCGTCTTCCTCGACTGGCTTGCGCCGCGCCTGAAAGCCAGGCTCGCGCTGGCGGCCGACTGAGCCCGAGGGCGGAGCCTCCCGGCGCCGCCGCGCATTGAGCCGATAGTCCAGCGAAAGCCGTTGCATCTGCTCGTCGCAAGCCAGCCGCTTTGGCGACGCGCCGACTGGGTTTTCCGGATTTGGGGATTGATTCAGCGAAGGAGTGGGCTAACCTCGCCTGAGAGGGCGCGTTCGATGGTCGGGGCGGCCGCGCAAAGCGGAAAGCTAAACGTCTTCATATCCTATAGCCGCGACGATCTCGATTTCGCGGACCAGCTCGACGCGGCCCTGGGCTTAGCCGGCTTCGAGACGACCATCGACCGGCACGGCATTTCAGCCGGCGAGGACTGGAAGAAGCGTCTTGGCGACCTCATCCTTCATGCGGACACGGTCGTTTTCGCGCTGTCTCCCTCGTCGGCGCGCTCTGAAACCTGCGCCTGGGAGGTGGCGGAGGCAGTCCGGCTCAGCAAGCGCATCCTGCCCGTGCTTTGCCGCCCTCTTGATGGCGTGACCCCGCCGCATGAGCTGTCCGACCTCAACTACATCTACTTCTACAAGGAGCTGAGGTCGCCGGGCTCGGGATTCGGGACGGGACTGGTGGGGCTCGTCGCAGGGCTCAACACCAACCTCGACTGGCTGCGCGAACATACGCGCTATCTGCAACGCTCGACCGAGTGGGATGCCGGCGGCAAGCCCGCCAACCGGCTTCTGTCCGGCCCGGACATCGCCGCGGCCAAGGACTGGGCGGCGGGACGGCCGAAGAATGCGCCGGAGCTGACGCCGCTGCAACTCGATTTCATCAAGGCAAGCGAAGCGGAAGTGGTCCGACAGCAGAGCGCGGAGGCGCAGAGGCTGCAAGAGATCGCGGACGCGCAGGCGGAGCGCGGAAGGGCGCTGGCCGACAGGGAGGCGGCGCAGGCGCGCGAAGCCGAGGCGCAGCGGCGCGAGTTGGCGGAGGCCCATAAGATCGCAGTCCGCACTCGCATCTTCGCGCTTGTGGTCATGGCGCTGCTTGTCGTCGCGACCCTTGTCGCGGTTTGGGCGATCAATCAACAACAGCTGGCGCGCAGAAATGAATCTATCGCGCTCTTGCGTTTGGCCGACGCGCAGTCGGACCGGCATCCCCTTGAGGCCACAAAGATCGCCCTCGCTCTTCTCGCAGATCGGGAAGAATATGTGATTCCTGGGACGAGCAGTTTTGGCGTCTTGCCGACGATGCTGGAGCAGGTCCGCGCCGGCCTTGAGAATTTTGCGCTTGGCCAACGCCAACCGCCGGACGAGTCGGCTATTTACGACGTCCTTGCGCACTCCGTGCCGAACCTTCGCGAATTGAAGCTTCTCCAGAACGTGGGACGCTACGCGGAATTCACTTCGGACGGAAAGCGCATCGTCGTTGCGTCGGATCGCTTCAAACTCAAGGTCCTCGATCCAGAAACCGGAAGTTTGTTGAGCGCGCCGCTCGATTATCGGCGCGCGCTATACGCGACGTCCCGCGACGAAGGTAAACTCCTACTAACCAGGTCGGAGGATGCGGCGCGCCTTTGGGATGCTGCGACTGGGCGTCAACTGGCCAAGCTCGAAGACGCGACGCAGGACCTCGAGCTGACTTGGGTGGCCCTCAGTCGGGACGGAAAACAAGCGGCCGCGGCTTGGGTCTCCGGTACTGGCGCCGATTTGAAGCCTGGCGCCGAGGGACCGACTTTGCAGCTCTGGGACTTGGACGCCTCGACCGGCGCGATGCGAGCGAGCCTCCGGCTCGAGCTGCGAGGGCGCCCCGGCGAGGAGCACACCGGCAGAATCAATTCAGTCGCCTTCAGCGATGACGGGACACATGTCGTAACCGCCTCAGATGATGGCACGGCCAAGATTTGGAATACGAAAGGGGAGTGCGAGCGCACGCTCTACCTTCCGGATCGAGGTTTGTACGCGGCCTTTAGTCCCGACGGGAAGCGCGTCGTCACAGTCTGGGATGACGACGCCGCGCGAGTTTGGGAGATCACCGACGGCAAACCCGTCGGCCAGGAGATGAACCACGAGCGACGCATCAATTTCGCCGCTTTCAGTCCAGACGGGACGCAGATCGTCACGGCGTCCGACGACGGAACCGCCCGTCTCTGGGACGCCTCGTCAGATCAGTCGCTAGGCGTGCTTGTCGCAACTTTGGCCGGGCACGGAGGAAGGGTCAATTCTGCAAGTTTCAATCTCGATGGGACTCGTATCCTGACAGCGTCCGACGACGACACTGTTCGCATCTGGGACAATGTTCGAGGTCGCGCCATCATCACCCTTGCAGGTCCGAAAGACGCGCTCTGGTCGGCGGCGCTGAATAGAGACAAGACCCGCGTCGTCACAGCTTCGAAAGACGGCGTCGCGCGCATTTGGGACACAAAAACAGGCTTGCCGGTCGGCGACCCGATGCAACACACTGGGGAGGCGACATATGCCGAGTTCAACAGGGCTGGAGACCGCCTCGTGACCGCCTCAGCCGTTGATGGCACGCAACTCTGGGACGCGACGACAGGGGAATTGAAGAGGCGCTTTGATGACGCGGGGGCGACATATGCGGTCTTCAGTCCCGACGGAGCCCTGATTTGCACAGCCTATGAAGATGGGAAGGCCCGCATCTGGAAAACCGCCAACGGCGAGCCGATGACGCAGCCCATCGACCTAGGACACAACGGGAAGATCTGGTCGGTCGAGTTCAGTCCAGACGGCCGTCGGATCGTGACCGCATCCGACGATAAGACGGCTCGCGTCTGGGATCTCGAAGAAAAAGACGTGGTCAGCATATTTAGACACCGGGAGAAGGTCTATTCCGCCTCTTTCAGCCCCGACAACGAGAGTGTGGTGACCGCATCCGAGGACAATCTTGGCTATGTCTGGGACATCTCGACGTCCGACCTGCGTCGAAAGCTTGTCGGGCACCAGCATTGGGTCAATTCAGCCGCATTCAATGGGGACGGGACGCGCATTGTCACCGGCTCGAAAGACGGTACGGCCCGAGTTTGGGATGCGCAGACCGGAAGGACGATCGCCATTCTGTCGGGGCACAACGGCGGCGTTGAATTTGTCGCATTCAGTTCGGACGGAAAAACAGTCGTGACGGCCTCTGACGATAAAACCGCTCGCCTCTGGGACGTCAGCGCCATCCCCGCCGGCGACATCGCTCGCATCGCCTGCATATTGCTGAACGGAAACACAGGATTGAGTAATTTGGCGGGCAGTCGAACGCTCGACCGTCCCATCTGCGAAGCAAACTTGCCCGCCGTGGTCCCGTCCAAACCGAAGGAGACCGCCGCGGCGAGATGACCGCGCCAGGGACGCCAGCTCGAGAGGCCCCCTATCGGCGAAGCTCGTTAAGGAAGCCGCGTTCCCGGCGCGCGAACAGGTCTTTGATCTCCCCGATGACGCGGGCGCCGTCGAGAGAGCCGTGGACCGCGGGGGAGCTGATGAGCGAGCTTTGGGCTGTGGTGAGCGCGCCCTGCACATCGTCGACGGTGAGGACATTCTTTCGAACCAGAACATCGAGGATCGCCATCGCGATCGCCCCGCCGACCATGGCCGTTCCGAGCGGGCGGCTGGTGAAGGAGGCGTTCGACATGACTGAACTCCCAAATAGCGCCTGGTCGACGTCGCTCAACGAAACGGCCTGTGCGGCGAGGGACCGCGGTTGCAAAAAACGGGAAAGATCGCGCCCGCGCGAAAGCTTCGCCGCTCGCGCGGGCGCGCGCCCCCAACCCTCTTTCTGAAATCGAGCCGCGAGTTGCGGCTTCAGGCGGCGATGGACTCGATGGCCACGTAACGCTGGCCGTCCCAGACCCGCGAATTCGGCGGCTTGTAGGCCATCCGGCAATGGCCGGCGCAATAGGAGCGGCCCTTCGCGGTCTGAATGCCGCAATAGACGAATTCCTCACTTGTTGGGTCGCCAATCGGCCATCGGCAAGCACTTTCGCTGATCTCCTCGAGCCCAATCTTCAACATCTCGCCGACCTGGGCTTCGGCGAAAAGCCATGCCGGCTTCCGTTCGCGCGGGATGGCCGGGACGGCGGCGCGCTTCCACAACGACTTCTGTGCGGGCGATCGTCGGTCGACGTGGCCGCTCGTGACCGACCGTGGCGCACGGGACGCCGAACAATGGACATGACCGGTGAGCTTGACGCCGATCCGGTTCGCCTTGCCGATCACGGCGTTGCGCGAGGGCGCGCCGAGCGCCACCGCAATGGTGCTCGCACTTTTTCCTTCGAGCGCCATCTGCCTTAGAGTTCTCAATCGCCGCATCGGTCCACATGTCCCACGCCCTCCGTTACTGCTGTGTGAGTTTAGCCTGGTGAAAAATGTCGCTTCCCCTACGCCCCCAGGCCGATGTTACGCTGAGCCCTATGTGTTCCAGCACCGTCATCGGTTGTTCCTCACAGGTTGTATATCATAGTTAATACAACCATTCGTTGCGTATGGCAATAGCGAATTTGTCAGGATTTGTCACGCTGGCCGGCGAAGCGACTCAGGGGCCGCCGAACGTCCCCGAATCGAGGCGCGCCGTTTCTTCTACTGGGAGGACCTGGAGCGGCGCTTGCTCAGGAGAACCGGCGATTGTTCACGGAAAACTGGACAAACAGGGGCGCCGCCGCCATTGTCCGCGTCAAGAAATCGCCCATTAGGAGATCGATCCGATGAACACCGCAGCCGCCGTCAAGCCCGCTCCGCGCGCGGAGGTCCCCAACGACTTGAGCGCCTTCTGGCTGCCGTTCACGCCCAATCGCGCCTTCAAGAAGAAGCCGCGGCTCGTCTCGCGCGCCAAGGACATGCACTATTACACCCCCGAGGGGCGCGCGATCCTCGACGCCACGGCGGGCCTGTGGTGCTGCAACGCCGGACACAACCGGCCCTCGATCGTGGCCGCGATCCAGCGCCAGGCGGCGGAGCTCGATTTTTCTCCGACCTTCTCGTTCGCCCATCCGCTGGCGTTCCAGTTCGCGTCCCGTTTAGCCGAGCTCGCGCCGGGCGATCTCGATCACGTGTTCTACTGCAATTCCGGCTCCGAGGCCTGCGACACGGCGCTCAAGATCGCGCTCGCCTATCACAATGTGCGCGGACAGGGTTCACGCCAGCGTCTGATCGGACGCGAGCGCGGCTATCACGGCGTAGGCTTCGGCGGCATTTCGGTCGGCGGCATGGTCAACAACCGCAAGTTCTTCGGTTCGCTATTGTCCGGCGTGGACCATCTGCCCGCGACCTACAACCGCGAGCATCAGGCCTTCACCAAGGGCGAGCCGGAATGGGGCGCCCATTTCGCCGACGCGCTCGAGAGCATCGTGGCGCTGCACGACGCGTCGACCATCGCCGCGGTGATCGTCGAGCCGATGGCGGGCTCGACCGGGGTTCTGCCGGCGCCCAAGGGCTATCTGAAGCGACTGCGCGAGATCTGCGACAAATACGGCATTCTGCTCATCTTCGACGAGGTCATCACCGGCTTCGGCCGTCTCGGCGCGCCGTTCGCGGCCGAGCGCTACGGCGTTCAGCCCGACATGATCACCTTCGCCAAGGGCGTGACGTCCGGCGCCGTGCCGATGGGCGGAGTGATCGCGCGCAAGCACATCTACGACGCCTTCATGCAGGGGCCGGAGGACGCCATCGAGCTCTTCCACGGCTATACCTACTCGGGGCATCCGCTCGCTTGCGCCGCGGCCCTGGCGACGCTTGACCTCTATCGCGACGAGCGCCTGTTCGAGCGCGCCAAGGCGCTCGAATCCGAAGTGGTACGACGCCATCATGGGCCTCAAGGGTCTGCCCAATGTCCTCGACATCCGCTGCGTCGGCTTGACCGGCGCGATCGATCTGGCGTCCGTTCAAGGCAGCCCCGGCGAGCGTGTCCGTCGCGCGCTCGATCACGCGTTCTTTGATGCTGGGGTGATGATCCGTCCGGCCGGCGACACGATCGAGCTGACCCCGCCGCTCATCGTGAGCGAGAACGAGATCGGCGAGATCATGGAGAAGGTCGGAGCTTCGATCAAAGCGGCGGCATGAATTTTGCTCGCCTTTGCGTTGCGGTCGGTTCTCCGCGGGGCGATTGGCGTCAAGGCAAGCGGTGGAGGAAAGCTGATGGCATCGAAATCTTTGAAGGCGCTGAGTTCTCGGCGCGGCGCTCGCGGCAAGCCTTTCGCTTGCGCATGGCGCGCTCGCCAAGGACTGGAAGACCGTCGTCATCGGCATGGAAGGCGCCTACGAGCCTTGGAACCTGACCGACTCGAGCGGCAAGATCGTCGGCTTCGAGCCCGATCTCGTGATGGATCTGTGTAAGCGCGCCGGGTTCGAGTGCAAGATCATCGCCCAGGACTGGGACGGCATGATTCCGGGCCTGAAGGCGGGCAAGTTCGACGTCATCATGGACGGCATGTCGATCACCGACGAGCGCAAGAAGGAGATCGACTTCTCGAAGGCCTACGCGGTGTCGCCCGGAGCTTTTCTCGCGCCGAAGGACAGCCCGCTCACGAAAGCGCCCGCCGCGGGCACGCTCGTCAATCTCGACAAGGACGCCGCCGGCGGCGAGGCCGCCATCAAGGGCGTCCAGGCGGCGCTCAAGGGCAAGACGCTTGGCGTGCAGGTTTCCACTACGCACGCCAATTTCGCCAGCCAATATCTCAAGGACATCGCGACCGTCAAAGAGTACAAGACCGCGGACGACCGCGATCTCGACCTCAAGTCGGGCCGCATCGACGCGTCGCTCGACGACTATCCCGTTATGGTCGCGACGGCCTCCAAGCCTGACGCCTCCGAACTCGCCGTTGTCGGGCCGAAATTCATCGGCGGCGCGTTTGGCTTCGGCACGGGCATGGGCATCCGAAAGAGCGACGCCGATCTGACCGCCAAGTTCGACCAGGCTCTGGCGGCGGCGATCGCCGACGGGACGGTCAAGAAGCTCTCTGAACAGTGGTTCAAGGTCGACATGACGCCCCAATCGTGAACTTGTGCGCGCTCTTGCGTTGAAAGAGCGCGCGTTCGGGCGCGGGGGTGGGCGACCTCACGATCTTCGGCTTCGGTCCGGGCGGCTGGGGCCTGGCGCTCCTCCAGGGCGCGGCGATGACGCTTCTCGTCTCCGCCTGCGGCCTCCTTATCGGCGCGGCGATCGGCGGCCTCGTCGCTTGGGCCCGGCTCTCGGGAAGGCTGCTCGCGGGCGGCGTCGGGCAGGGTTACGCGGCTCTGTTCCGCGGCTTGCCGGAACTGCTCATCGTCTATTTCGTCTATTTCGGCACCTCGACGCTTCTGACCGAGACGGCCCACGCTCTCGGTCACGAGGGCTTCGTCGGCGTGCCGTCCTTTGCGGCCGGCGCGCTCGCCGTCGGCGTCATCTCGGGCGCCTATCAGGCGGAAGTGTTCCGCGCCGCCTATCTGGCCATCTCGCGGGGCGAACTCGAGGCCGCGGTCAGCGTCGGCATGAATCGGGCGCTGTTGTTTCGCCGCATCATCGCGCCGCAGGTTCTTCGTTTCGCTCTGCCGGGACTTGGCAATCTCTGGCAGGTGGCGCTCAAGGATTCCTCGCTGATCTCGGTCACCGGCTTGACCGAGCTCATGCGCGTAAGCCAGGTCGGCGCCGGCTCGACCCATCGGCCCTTCGCCTTCTATCTCGGCGGCGCCGCGCTCTATTTCGTGATGACGTTGGCGACCACCCGCTTCTTCGACCTCGCCGAGGCGCGCGCCACACGGGGCATGCGCAGGGCGACAGGCTGAGGGGCGAATGGACTTCGATTTCATCACCAAAACCTTCGTCCGCCTGCTCGCCGCGCTGCCGCTCACGCTCTCCGTCTGGTTCTTTTCAGTTGTCCTCGGCGCGCTCGTCGCCGCGGGCGTCACATGGATGAGGATGAGCGGCCTGAAGCCGCTTGAGCTTTTCGCCCGCGCCTATGTCGCTGTGTTTCGCGGCACGCCGCTCTTGATCCAGCTCTTCGTCGTCTACTATGGCCTTGCTTCGCTGCCCGCGGTGCGCGCAAGCTTCGTCTGGCCATTCCTGCGCGACGCCTTCAACTGCGCGGTGCTGGCGCTCGCGCTCTGCACCGCAGGCTATCAAACGGAGATCTTTCGCGGCGCGCTTCTCGCCGTGCCGCATGGTCAGGTCGAGGCGGGGCGCGCCTGCGGCATGTCCAGGCTCCTGATGTTTCGCCGGATCATCTTTCCGATTGCGCTCAGGCACGCGCTTCCGGCCTATTCGACCGAGATGATTTCGATGGTGAAGTCGACGGCGCTGGTCTCGCTCATCACTTTGTGGGACGTAATGAGCGTGGCGCTGAAGATCCGCAACGATACGCTGGTCACCTATCTGCCGCTTATCCTTGCCGGCGCGATCTATTTTGTCGTCAACACCATCATCGGCGCCGGCTTTCTCGCGCTCGAGCGGCGCCTGTCGGCGCATCTCAGGCCTCGGCCAAGCTGAAGGAAGCGCGTATGCCCGCCGAGACGCCCGCGCTCACGGTCGAGAAGATGCACAAGAGCTTCGGCCAGCTTGAAGTGCTGAGGGGAATCTCGTTGACCGCCAACGACGGCGACGTGATCTCGATTCTCGGCTCGTCCGGCTCGGGGAAGAGCACGTTTCTCCGCTGCATCAATCTGCTCGAGACGCCGGACCGAGGCGTGGTGACGGTCGCGGGCGAGACCATCAAGATGCGTCAGCGCCGCGATGGGCGGGCCGAGCCAGCGGACAGGCGTCAGGTCGACCGCATGCGCTCCGAACTCGGCATGGTGTTCCAGAGCTTCAACCTGTGGTCGCATCTGACGGTGCTGGAGAACCTGATCGAGGCGCCGGTGCATGTGCAGAAACGCCCGCGAGCCGAATGCATCGAGGAAGCGCGCGCGCTGCTGGCCAAAGTCGGCATGTCCGAGCGGGAGACCTACTACCCGGCGCATCTCTCGGGAGGCCAGCAGCAGCGCGCGGCGATCGCGCGGGCGCTCGCCATGCGGCCTAAGGTGATGCTGTTCGACGAGCCGACCTCAGCGCTCGATCCTGAGCTCGTCGGCGAAGTGCTCCGCGTGATGCGCGCGCTCGCCGAGGAAGGCCGGACGATGCTGGTCGTGACCCACGAGATGAGCTTCGCCCGCGACGTGTCGACCCGGGTGATGTTCCTGCATCAGGGGCTGGTCGAGGCGGAGGGACCGCCGCAGGCGCTATTCTCCGGCTCGACCTCCGAGCGTTTTCGTCAGTTCATCTCGACGGAACGGGGCTGATTGTCGGGAGGCGCTGAGAGGCGAGTCGCGGCTTGCCCTTCCAGACGATGGCCGTCTGCGCCGCGCTGTTGTTGCGAGCCCAGGCTTCACTTGCGCGGTTCGACCGAGAGACCGACTCGGGTGCGGTTTGCGTTAGTATCGCGACCGTGTAATCTGTTTCTGGCTGTAAAATGGGAGAGATAGGATGAAAGGTTTCGTATTGGTCGCTGCGGCGACCTTGGCCTGGGGCTGTTTTACGCTTCCGTCGATGGCGGCGTCTTGCCCGGCAGACCCTGTTACGGCGAGCCAGGATGTTTGGAAACCCGGAACTATGAGTAAAAGTATGCGTGGGAATGAGGAGATGACGGGCACTCATCCCTGCGGCCGCAAGCTCGCCTGTTCCCCAGGGAGCGCCCATAAAAGCGCTCCGCGAGTTTGTCACTGGCTTTGAGGAGGATTCGGCGCTGTCGTCGCGGAAAGAGGCCCGAATCGCTTCGTAGACCTCGGCCGGATTCATGAGATCGGAATGGTGCTCGCCGCAGGTCGCTTTATGCCTCGTCCAGAAATCGCGACCTGCCTGCGACCACACGGGCCTTTTTCCCTTCGCCATCAAACCGCGCGAGATAAAGTCTCGCTCAATTCGCCGACCCTGCTCGGAGCGGTTCCATGCCTCGTCTGTTCACCGGCCTCGAACTGCCCGACGTCGTCGTTGGTCAACTCGCGCTTCAACGCGGCGGAATCGTGGGCGCGCGCTGGCTCGAGCCTGCCACATCGTGAGCCCGCCACTGAGGTTGGGCACCTCCTCTTTGGCCGTTCGCTCCAACTACGACGCGTGGCCACGCCTTCTCAAGGCGTCACGGAGAGCCGCCCAATTTTTGCAACCACGCGATAACCGTCGCCTGAAGCGCGATGCGATGGTCGCTCCAGCCATGGTCCGTGGCGACGTGCTGCGTTATGACCTTGGCTCCGCCCTGAGCGCCTATTGCTGCAACGAGAGCATCGGTGTCGCCCTTCAGGTCGTCATCCACCGTAAGGGCGACGTATGGCGTCTCGACCAGGCCCGGAGCGGCCTTGGGCATGGGGTGCTGCGGCCCGGTGATCGTGACGTCCTGGGCCATGCTCGCGGCTGTCACGCCCGCCAAGGACTCCATATTCTCGCTCATCGCCTTCTCCCGGGTCGCCTCCGGGTCCAGGTTGGCCGTATCCCAGGCGGAGAAAGTAACGAGGCCGATCAGTCCCTTGTCGTGCGCCGCCGTGTTGGCCGCCACCCAACCGCCCATGCTGTGGCCCATGATCACCAGGCGCCGAGTGTCCACGCCCAGGGCCTTTGCATTGGCGGGATCGCGAAGATAGGCGAGCGCGGCTTCGGCGTCCTCGAGGGTATGCTCGAAGCGGAACGTCCCTGGACTGCCCCACGAGCCACGATAATTGAAAGTGACGACGGCCCACCCGGCCCGGCGGATGGCCTGGGCCAGGTCGAGATTCTTCTCGTTGCCGGGTAGGCCGTGCAGCAACACCACCGCCGGGTGCTCGCCGGCCCCGGCCGCGACATAGGCGATGCCGTTGATGGTCTCGCCGTGGCTGGGGATGTGCAATACGTCCATACGGGCGGGATGGGCGGCGTCGGGCGTCGGATCCGTGGAGATGGCGGCCGGGATCTCGCCGGACGTGGCGACAGAGAGAGCGCCGAAGGAGCCGGCGAAGGCGAGCGTTACGGCGGCGGTCAACATAGATTTGCGCATGGGGCGTCTCCAGGGGGTGGTGGCGGTAACCGGCTTCGACTTTTGTGAGTTTCGAGACCGGCGGTTAGCGGCGAGGCCAGATGAGTGACGATTTCATGATGACCCCAATGCATAATACGAATTACTTTGTTCACGCATAATATAGAATACGTGAATCAACGTATGGATGAGGATGCTAACTAAATACTTGCCCACAGTAATCCATGAAAGAGAGCTGTCGGCAATGCGTAATTATGCCCATGTGCAGCAACCGCCGCGTCGCCGATTACCAGCCGCTTGCTTAGGATCGCCCCGCGCTGGTCGGAAGCATTGGGAGCAGCCTTGATTTTCCATGCCGGATAACCGTTCTTGCCCGCTCGCTAAGCGGATCGTGACGTGGCCTTAAATCCGCGACAGTCGGGCTCACGAAGGAAAACGGCACAATGCCTCGCCTGTTCACCGGACTGGAGCTGCCGGACGCGGTCGTCGGCCAGCTCGCGCTCGTGCGGGGCGGAATCTTCGGCGCTCGCTGGCTCGAGCCCGAGGACTACCACATCACGCTTAGATTCATTGGCGATGTCGACGGGGGCGTAGCGCGCGACATCAACGAGACGCTCAGCGACATCCGCCGGCCGAAGGCGCTGGTGCGCTTCGAGGGACTGAGCTGGTTCGGCGGCGACAAGCCGCGCGCGATCGTCGCCAAGGTCAAGGCGGACCCGGCCTTGATGGATCTGCAGGCCGAACAGGAGCGGCGCCTGCGGCGGATTGGAATTGAGCCCGAGACCCGCAAGTATACGCCCCACGTGACGCTGGCGCGGCTGCGCGGCGCCGGCCAAGCGGCGGTCGCAAGCTATCTCGCGTCGCGCGGCCTGCTTTTGGCGGACTCGTTCACCGCCGAGCGGTTCGTGCTTTATTCGGCCCGGGAAGGGTCGGGCGGCGGGCCTTATGTCGTTGAGGCGGCTTATCCGCTGAGCTAGCTATCCACATATGCTGAGGCGCAGGCGAGGTGCGCCCTCAAATCATAGGTAGTTCTACCTATTGCCGACGCGCCGAGGTGGAGTATCGATGCACGAATTGATCATTTCGAGCTTGGGGAGGGTACTGAAAAAGGAGTAGAGCATGTCGATTTTACGAACGCGAGCCATTGCCATTGGGCTGACTTTCGGCGCCTTCGCAATGGCGAATGCTTCAGCTCTCGCGCAGGCTAAGCATCAGACGCCCGAGGAACTCATGGAGCGTCTTAAGGCCGCCGCTCCCGTGGCTGTTTTTGAGGGGGCGACCGTCCTTGACATGAAGGAAGACGGCAGCATGGCTGTGCTGCGCAAGGGCGCGAACGGCTGGACTTGCATGGATCCGGACGGGACCGCGCCAATGTGCGCGGACGGAAACGCCATGGAATGGCTTCACGCTCTCATAAGCAAGGGCCCAGCCCCGCAGAAACTCGGTTTCATCTACATGCTGCGTGGCGATAATGGCGCCAGCAACACCGACCCTTATGCGACCGAGGAAAAGCCAGACAACAATTGGGTCAAGACAGGTTCCCACGTGATGATTGTCGGCGCCGACGCGAAGGCCCTAACTCAAACCTATCCACGCAATCCGAAGCCCGACCCGAGTAAGCCGTATGTAATGTGGCCAGGCAGTCCGTATGAACACCTCATGCTGCCGGTCCAGTGATCTAAATCATAGAAGAGGCCAGCGCTGTCGCCGATCCGCGTTGGCCTCGCCCCCGGATTGACCCGGCGGCTTTCGACACGGTGTCGTCGTCGGCTCGTTTTCCCTCATGACGCCGTCCATCGACGTCGCGCGGCGGCGCGTGCGCTTAGACCCTCGCGACCCCGGTTTCTTCAACGATCCTTACCCGGCATATGCGGCGATCCGCAAAGCTTCGCCGGCGTTCTTCTGGGAGGACTACGGGTTCTGGTGCTTCGCCCGCTTCGCCGACGTCTCGGCGCTGTTGCGCGACCGCCGCTTTGGCCGGAAGGCGGTCGAGTCAGAGCCGCGGGAGGTAAAACCGCATCTTGAGCCCTTCGACGCGCTCGAGCGCCATTCGATGCTCGAGCTCGAGCCGCCTGAGCACACGCGGTTGCGCAATCTCGTCAATCGCGCCTTCGTCTCGCGCCGGATCGAAAGGCTCGGACCACAGATCGAAAGCCTGGCGCACGAGCGGATCGACGCGTTCGCTTCCAGGCGCGCGGCCGATCTCGTCGCCGAGTTCGCCGGCCCCATTCCGGTGGCCGTGATCGCCGATCTGCTCGGCGTTCCCCGCGACAGGGGCCGTGAGTTCGCAGACTGGTCGCATCGTATGGTCGCCATGCACCAGTTCGGAGTGACGCGCGCCGTCGAGGATCGCGCGGCCGAGGCGGCGCGCGCTTTCGCCGATTATGTGCGCGGCTTCGCCCGCGCGCGACAGAGCGATCTTGGCGACGACCTCGTCAGTCAGCTTCTCCTCGCCGAAAGCGATGGCGGCAAGTTGAGCGAGGAGGAACTGGTCGCAACCGTGATCCTGCTCCTGAACGCCGGTCACGAAGCGACGGTCCAGGCGATCGGCAACGGCGCGAAGACCATGCTCCAGCAAGGGGTCGACGCGCGCCTGGCGTTCGCGGGCGAAAGCGCGACGCTTGCGACAGTCGAGGAACTGTTGCGACTCGACCCGCCGCTGCATCTCTTTGCGCGCTATGCGCTCGAAGAGGTCGAGTTCGCCGGCGTGCGATTGCGGAGGAACGATAAGATCGGCCTGCTGCTCGGCGCCGCCAACCGCGATCCGGCGCGCTTTCCCGACCCTGATGTCTTTGACCCTGCCCGGACGCCGAACGCGCATCTGAGTTTGGGCGCCGGCATTCATTTCTGCGTCGGCGCCCCGCTGGCCCGGCTCGAGCTCGCGGTCACGCTCCCAATCCTATTCGCCCGGCTCAAGGGCTTGCGTTTGGCCGGGACGTCGCGCTATCGCGACGCGTTCCATTTTCACGGACTCGAGGTGCTGAGAGTCGAATGGGCGTAAGATCAATGCTTTCGACTTCGCAGATCGCGGCTAAAAACACCCCCCTGAACTGGTCATCGCTTCCTCACGACCGCCCGTCGGGCGGCGGCCTCGATGCCGCGCAACTCTCGTCGGGCATGCTGCGCCGGCATCGTCGATTGTTCGCCGTTGCTGTTTTTCTCTTGCTGGCGACGCCGCTGGTGGTCGGGCTCATCAAGCCGGACAGCGCCGCGTCGATCGTGAAGGAGGGGCGCAATCCGGCGCCGGCGCCGAACGCGCCAGACAGCCTCGGCGATTGGCTGACGCTTCCGAGAGAGATCGACGCCTATCTCAACGACCGCTTTGGCCTGCGGGAGAAAATGATCCGTCTGCACAAGGACCTGACAAAGCCGCTCTTTGGCGACAGCAACGGCATAACGGTGACCGGCGCCAGCGGGCGAATGTATGCGTTGCCCGACGATATGGTCGCGCAAAGCGCAGGCCACGCGTTCCGTCCTCAGAAGGTCGCCGAGGCGGTCGACATGATCGCGGCGATGAGCGACGCGCTCGCGCGGCGAGGCATAAAGTTTCTGGTCGCCGTGCCGCCGAATTCCTCGACCATCTACCAGGACGATCTTCCGAACTGGGCGCGAAATCCCGGCAAGAAGACCGAGTATGACCTGTTGTTGGAGGAGTTGGCGGCCCGCGGCGTCAAGACCGTCGATCTGCGTCCCGCGCTGAAAAAGGCTCGGGACTCGGGGGCGACCTATCTCCTCAATGACCTGCATTGGAACGTACGTGGCGCGGTCGCGGGCTTCAATGCGGTCGTTGGGGCGGACGGTCATCAGGACTGGGCGATCGATCCTTCCTCCGCCATTGGCCCGCTCACGGAACGGAAGGGGGGCGACATTGCGACTCTGGCGGGCGTGGCGGACGAGGCCGCGGAGATGACCCCGTCCCTCGTCTTGAAGCCGGTCGGGCGCGACGAGCTGCTGTCTCACGGCGTCGAGGGTCGCATCGAGGCCGCGCGTGATATGCCCGATCACGCCATTGTGTCGGGCAGGTCCGGTCCGACGATCATGGTGATCGGGGATTCCTTCACTGACGGATATTTTCCACTGTTCCTTTCGCAGCACGTCGGCCGGGCCGTCTGGCTCCACCACAATTATTGCGGCTTCGACTGGGCTTCGATCGACAAGATCCGGCCGGATGAAGTCTGGTGGATGCCGGTTGAACGGTATCTCGTCTGTCGACCGGGACAATATCCGCACGGTCTGAGCGGGGACGAGGTCGGACGATGAACGTCGAGTTCAACGCCCCCGGCTGGTTGTGAGCGGGCATGCTCCTGCGCTGGCGCCGGTATTTCGCCGTTGCGGCATTCCTACTGCTGGCGACGCCGCTGGTGTTCGGGATCGTCAAGCCGGACAGCGCCGCGTCGATCCTGAAGGAGGGGCGCTATCCGGCGCCGGCGCCAAAACCGCCCGACAATTTCAGCGATTGGCTCGGGCTCCCGAAACGGATCGACGCGTATCTCGATGACCGCTTCGGCCTTCGAGAGAGGATGATCCGACTGCACAAGGATCTCACTCATCCCGTGCTGCTCAAGGTCAACACCGCTGTCCTGACCGGCCGCAGCGGGCGGATGTTCTACGAGGGCAATGAGATGGTGCGGCAAAGCGCTGGCCTCGTTCTGAGGGACGCGCGGGTCGCGCAAGCTGCGCGCCTGATCGCCGAAATGCGGGATGATCTGGCCAAGCGCGGCGCCAGCCTTCGGGTGGCGATTCCGCCGAATTCGTCCACCATCTATCAGGATGAGCTTCCGGCCTGGGCTCAGGCCAACGGCAGAAAGACGGAATACGATCTCCTCCTCGAGGAGCTTAAGGAGTTACGACGTGAAGACGGTCGACCTGAGGCCGGTCATGAAAGCGCTTCGGGCGCGGGGCGAGGAAGCCTATCTGCTCTACGATGCGCATTGGACCCCGCGCGGCGCGCTTGCCGGATTCAATGCGGTGGTGGAAGCCGACGGGCGCCCCGAGTGGCGTCTCGATCCGGCGACCGCGATGGGGCCGCTCGAAGAGCGAAAGGGGGGCGACGTCGCCCGGATCCTCGGCGTTCAGGATGAGGTCAGAGAAGAAGCCAAGACCCTCAGGCTGACGGTCCAAGGGACCGATGAGGCGATATCCTCGGGGATCATGCCCGACCATGTGGTCGACACGGGGCGGCCGGGCCCGACGATCATGGTGATCGGCGATTCCTTCACCGCGAGTTACTTTCCGCTGATGCTGTCGCAACATGGCGGCCGGGCGATCTGGATCCATCATCATGAATGCGGATTCGACTGGAAGCTGATCGACAGATTTCGCCCGGACGAAGTCTGGTGGGTTCCGACCGAACGATACCTGGTCTGCGACCCTGGCGTGACGCCGCTAAATTTTGAGGCGGAAGGGCCGTGAACGCTGGGCTTCCCGCTCCTGACGGACCCTGATCGGGCAAGCTTGCCCGGCGCCGGCATGTCGAGATTGCCGCTTCCGAACCGCAAAGACTGCGAATAGAAGTCTCGCTCGTGAATTCAAGCTCATCCCGACAGACCCTGCGCCGCGTCCGCGGCGGCTGGGTTCGGCTGCGGTCCTGATTCGGCATGCTGCGTCGACATCGCCGCTACTTCGCGCTTCTCGCCTTCGGGCTCCTGGCGACGCCGTTGGTCGTTGGGATCGTCAGGCCGGACAGCCCCGAGGCGATCCTCAAGGAGGGGCGCACGCTTGCGCCCGAGCCGAGGGCGCCGGCGAGCGGCGACGATTGGTTGAGGCTTCCGAAGCTGATCGACGCTTATCTGCGAGACCATTTCGGCCTTCGTCAGGCGCTTATCCGCACGCACAAGGATGTGACCCGTCCGCTGCTCGGGTTCGGCAACGACACGGTGCTGATCGGCCGCGACGGACGCATGTTCTACCTCGGCGAGGAGACGGTGCGTCAAAGCGCCGGACTTCTGGTTCGCGACCAGAGGCTGGCCGAGGCGACAAACATGCTTCAACGCATGAACGAAGAGCTTCACGCGCGTGGAATCCGGTTCCTGGTCGCTCCGCCGCCCAACGGGGCGACAATCTTCCAGGACGACCTGCCTCATTGGGCGCAAAATCCGGGCAGGCCGACCGAGTACGACCTGCTTCTCGCGAGCCTCGCGGCGAAGGGCGTGCCGGCCGTCGACCTGCGGCCGGCGGTCAAGAAGGCGCGAACCGAAGGCCCAGTCTTCTACATGCACGATACGCATTGGACGTTCCGCGGCGCGTTGGCCGCGTATAACGCCATCGCCGAAGCCGACTCTCACCCGGAATGGCGGATCGAACCAGGCTTGGCGCTTGGGCCGATGAATCTGCGCAAGGGCGGCGATCTGGCGCGGATGTTGGGCGTTGGCGACGCGGTCAGCGAATATGCCGAGGACCTGACCCTCCCCCAAGGAAAGAAGGTTCTTCATTCTTCCGATCCGTTTGGAGACTTCACTGAGACGTCGGAGAAGGCCGGCCCGACGATTCTGATCCTCGGCGATTCCTTCACCGGCGGATACCTTCCAGCAATGATTTTGCAGCACGCGCATCGTGTGATCTGGGTGGACCATAAGTCCTGCGGGTTCAACTGGGGCGAGGTGGAGAAATATGCCCTCGACGAGGTCTGGTGGATGCCCAACGAGCGCTTTCTGGTCTGCAAGCCGGGCTTGAAGCCGATGGGCTTGCCCGAAAGCAAATCGGACTCGGCCGAAGGAAGGGCGCCCGTCGGGCTTGCCCAGCAGATCGGCGCGGCTGGAAAACGCAATGGCGCGCAGCAATGATCCTCAGACCATCAGAAGCGCGCTGATTCTCGGCGGCGCGCGCTCTGGAAAGAGCGCCTATGCGCAAGTGCTGGCGGAGGCCTCAAGCCCCGAGCGGCTTTATCTTGCGACCGGGGCGCCGGGGGATGAGGAAATGGCGGCGCGCATCGCCCGCCATCAGGCCGACCGGGGCGAAGGCTGGACAACGCTGGAGGAGCCGCTGGAGGTCGCCCGCGCGCTTGGCGCCGAGGCGCGCCCAGGGCAGGTGGTTGTCGTCGATTGCCTGACCCTTTGGCTCAGTAACCTCATGCTGGCGGGGCGGGATCCAGCCGCTGCGGTCACGGCTCTCGCCGAAGCCATTGGCGGGCTCGCTGGCCCGGCCATCCTGGTGTCCAACGAGGTTGGCATGGGGTTAGTGCCGGACCACAAGCTTGGCCGCGAGTTTCGGGACTGGCAGGGCAGGGTGAACCGTGAAATCGGCGCCGCCTGTGACGCGGTGATCTTCGTCGCCGCCGGGCTGCCGTTGCAATTGAAGCCAGCTGCAACCCCGAGCGTGCAATTGGGCTGAAGGCGCGATTTTTCCTCACAAAACCTCTGGCGACTCAGGGCTGGCCTGGACTAGGATTCGCCAGCGGCGGATCGGGCTTGCCGGCTGCGCGGGTTTCGGCAATCGCCTCAAGACGTTCGCGCTGGGGATTTGGCGGGATGTTGCGTCTTTTCCAACGCCACGCGCCGGAGCAAGCGGCGCATTTCGACATCGCCCATGACGGCGAGACTTATCGCGTCGCGCTGAAGCGCGTCGCCACATCACGCCGCTTTACGCTGAGGGTTCGCACTGCCACGCGCGACGTGGTGCTGACGATGCCGTCGCGCTCATCGCTCAAAGCGGCGCGCGAATTTGCCGAGCGTCACGCCGCATGGATCGGCACGCGGCTGGCGCGTCTGCCAGAACCGGTCGCGTTCGAGCCGCGGGCGGTGACGCCATTGCGCGGCGTCGATCATCGCATCGTGCATAGGCCTGGCGAGCGCGGCGGGGTCTGGCTCGAATCGAGCGAGCGCGGGCCGCTGATCTGCGTTTCCGGCGAGCGGGCGCATGTGGCGCGGCGCGTCACCGACTTCCTCAAGCGCGAGGCGCGCAAGGACCTCGAGGCTGCGGTCGCGCGGCATTCCAGGCAACTCGGCGTCAAGCCGCGCCGCATGGTGCTGCGCGATACGGTGAGCCGCTGGGGCTCGTGCTCGTCGACGGGCGGGCTCAATTTCTCCTGGCGCCTGATTCTCGCGCCGCCCTTCGTGCTCGATTATCTGGCCGCGCATGAGGTGGCGCATATCGTGCACATGAATCATTCGGCCCTATTCTGGAAGCTTACCCGCCGTCTGCACCCCGGAACCGACCGCGCCGAAGTCTGGCTCAAGGTTCACGGCGCGAGCCTGCACCGCTTCGGCGCGACGTGGGAGTAGGGCGCTCTCGGAAAGAGAGTGGAAAGAGGCTCGCTCGTCGATGGTCATTCCGGGCATCGGCAATCCCTGACTAGCGCGCACGCCACAAGGGCTTTCACGCACGAGCGCTTAAGCCGAGTACCGCCATATCCAGCCGGGCGGGACAAAAACAGACCATTGTGCTAGTGTAAGGCCAGGAAGGGGCCAGCCATGAGCGGGACCCGGAAAATTGCGGCGATTCTGGTCGCGGACGTGGTCGGTTACAGCCGGCTAGCGGGAGCCGACGAAGAAAGAATTTTGGCGCGGCTCAGGGCGCTGCGCAGCGATCTCATCGATCCGACAATCTCTCTCCACCACGGCCGAATTGTCAAACGCACCGGCGACGGGAGCATCATCGAATTCAAGAGCGTGGTCGACGCTGTGCGCTGCGCGATCGAGGTGCAGCGCGCCATGGTCGAGCGCAACGCGGGCATCGCGTCGGACAACCGCATTACGTTCCGCATAGGCATTCATCTCGGCGACATCGTCGAGGAGAGCGACGGCGACCTTATGGGCGACGGCGTCAATATCGCCGCCCGGTTGGAAGGTCTTTGTGAGCCAGGAGGTGTCTGTCTCTCCGAAGACGCCCACCGGCAGGTGCGCGACCGCCTCACGGAGAATTTCGTCGACCTTGGCGAGAAACAGCTCAAGAACATCGCGCGGCCAGTACGGGCTTATGCCCTGCCCGCGGCGGTAATCGCTGGGTCCAAGAACCAAGGGCCGCGCGCGACGCGTGTGAGCGCGCTTGGCGGCGGCAGTCGTTGGATCGGGGCGATCGCGGCCTGCGTCGCCGCGCTCATTGCGGCGGGGTGGTTCGGCTGGCGGGCATGGACGCCGCCGCAGACGGCGGCGCTAACTGCCGCGAGTGACAAGCTCGCGACCGAGCCCCGCCTCTCTATCGTCGTGCTGCCGTTCGAGAACTTGAGCGGCGACAAGGAGCAGGACTATTTCGCCGACGGCATCACCGACGATCTGACCACCGACCTCTCGCACCTGCCCGACAGCTTCGTCATCGCGCGCAATACGGCCTTCACTTACAAGGGCAAGCCAGTCGACGCGAAGCAAATCGGGCGCGAGCTTGGCGTGAGGTACATGCTCGAAGGCAGCGTACGCCGCCTCGAGGACAAGATCACGGTCAACGCCCAGCTCATTTCGACCGAGACCGGCGCGCATGTCTGGGCCGATCGGTTTGACGGCGAGCGCAGTCGGCTCGGCCAATTGCAGGTGGAGTTCGTGTCCCGACTCGCCAATTCCCTTGGCGTGGAGCTTGTCAAGGCCGAGAGCCTGCGCGCGATGCGCGAACGACCCGACAATCCGGACGCGGTCGATCTCGCGATGCAAGGCTGGGCCACCCTCAATGGCGAGTGGAGTCAGGCCAACATGAATAAAGCAGTCGACATTTTCGAGCGCGCGCTGAAGATTGACTTGAAGTCGCCGCGCGCCCTTCTCGGCTTGTCGTCCGCGCTCGAGTGGAGGGCAGAGGGCTTGGCGACTCAACCGGACAACCCGCAAGCGCATTTGACTAAGGCCTACGTCTTGAACGGAATGGCTCTTGTCTTGGGAAGGCGCCAATGGGACGCGGCGATCGGCGAGGCGACCGCGGCTCGCGACGGTGACAGAAATCTTGCGGACGCCTACGCGAATGTCGGTTTCTGGCCAATATATCTTGGCCGCGCCGGCGAGGGGTGAACCGCTCCGGCATTGCCGGAGGCCATATTGTTTGAGTCACGCGGCCATGGCTGGGTCGTTCAGCATGGCAAAGTAGCGGTCCTCGGCTTCGGCCGGCGGGATGAAGCCGATGGGTTCCAGAAGCCGGCGATTGTTGAACCAGTCCACCCACTCGAGGGTTGCGAACTCGACGGCCTCGAAGGTGCGCCACGGTCCCCGTCGATGGACGACCTCAGCCTTGTAGAGGCCGTTGATCGTCTCGGCCAGCGCGTTGTCGTAAGAGTCGCCGACGCTGCCGACGGAGGGCTCGATCCCGGCTTCGGCGAGACGCTCGGTGTATTTGATCGAGACATATTGGGCGCCGCGATCACTATGATGGACGAGGCCGCTGGGGCTGGCAGGCCTTCGGTCATGGAGCGCCTGTTCGAGGGCGTCCAGGACGAAGTCGGCGTGCGCCGTCCTGCTGGCCCGCCAGCCGACGATCCGCCGGGCGTAGGCGTCGATGACGAAGGCGACATAGACGAAGCCGGTCCAGGTCGCCACATACGTAAAATCGGCCAGCCACAGACGGTCAGGCGCGGAAGCGTGGAACTGCCGGTTCACGCGATCCAGCGGACAGGGGGCCGCCTTGTCGCTGATCGTTGTCCGCAAAGGCTTGCCCCGGATGGCTCCCCGAAGACCCATGTCCCGCATCAGCCGTGCGACCGTGCATCGGAGCGGTTCAGGGTTCGCAGACATCGAAACTGCGCTGCGCCTCAGTCCCCACGATTCTAATCGACCCAGTTGGGAGTTTTACCTTTGCCACTTGCACAGCCATCTCGCGCAATGGGAACAGGCGATCGAGCGGTGCAGGAACACCGTAATCGGCGACCCGAGTTTTTGGTGGGCCTATATCGATCTCGTGGCCGCCAATGCCTGGCTCGGACGCGATGCAGAGGCGAAAGCCGCGATCGCCGAACTTCTTAAGCTGAAGCCTGGCTTCACGGTGCAGACCTGGGTGGGCCTCGCGGCGAATTTCTCTGACAACCCGATCTTCAGCCAGCAAATCCAACGCATGGTCGAAGGCCTGCGCAAAGCGGGGCTACCGGAGGGGGAAGTGAAATCGAATTGAGGAGCCTTGCCGTTTTCTCGACTCTTCACACCATCCTTCCCACCGCCGCGAACATCAGTTGCAGATCCTGTGGGCGCGACAGGCGATGATCGCCGTCCTTGATCAGCGTCAGCGTCGCGGGATCGCCGCCGAAGCGCTGCATGAGCGCGAGCGCATGTGAAAACGGCACGTCTTCGTCCCGCATGCCTTGCAGCACGGCGGTTGGCGCGCCGGTGCGAATCATGCCGCCGAGCAGAAGGTGCTTGCGCCCGTCCTCGATCAGATCCCGGGTGTAGCAATCGGGCTCGCTCGAATAGGCGGATGGCCTTCGCCACACGCCTTCATCCATGATCGCGCGCCGCGCCTCGTCCGGCGCCTTGCCCCAGATCAGCGCTTCGGTGAAGTCGACCGCGGGGGCGATGAGAACGAGGCCCTTGACGCGCTCCGTCTCGCCGGCTTGCTTGAGCGCTTTGGCCGCGAGCAGCGCAAGGTAGCCTCCCATAGAGGAGCCGACCAGAATTTGCGGTCCCTCGCTCTCGGCCCGCAAAAGCGCGAGCGTCTCCTCGAGCCAGCGCGAAATCGTCCCGTCCTCGAGCCGCCCCTCGGATCGCCCATGGCCGGAATAGTCGAACCGCAGCAGGCCAAGACCCAGCCGTTCAGCTTCGCCGTCGAGCGCGGTCGCCTTGGTCGAGTCCATGTCGGAACGATAACCGCTGAGCCAAACGAGGCCTGGACCTCCTTTGCGCACTGGCGCACGGCGGCGAAAGGCGATACGCCGTTGATTCGGGGCGATTCCGACGATGAAGACCTGCGGCTGTCCGTCCGGCACATTGAGCTCGCTGCTAAGGCTTCGACTCGCGCGGCGCGGCTCGCTCGATTTCGCTGTGGGCGCGCACGGCGAAGCGGACTTGGCGGAGCCCTCGGCGCAAGTCAACAGCTCGCGCGTCACGCTCCCGTGTTCAGGGCGCGGCGCGCCGTGAGCATCGACGCGCCCTCTCCGTTCGGGCGCGGGGCGAACGCGCCGCTCGCCGGCCGAACGATCCTGCAGATCGTCCCGCCGGTCGCGGCGGGCGGCGACGAACGCGCGACGCTCGCCGTCACCGCGGCGCTGGCTGAGACCGGCGCGCGGGCGCTGGTGGCGACCGATTCCGGCGAGCTGGCCGGCGAACTGCAGGCGATCGGCGGCCTCTTCATCCGCTTTCCAGCGGCGACCAAGAACCCTCTCGCGATGGCGCTCAACGTGCGACGCCTTCAGCGCATCATCGCTTCGGAACGGGTCGACCTCGTCCATGCGCGCTCGCGCTGGGCGGCCTGGGCGGCGGTCAAGGCCTGCCGCAAGGCGAAACGTCCGCTAGTCACCTCGCTTCCGGGCGACGGCGGCCGTACGCGGCCGCGCTCGAGCTTCGAGACCGCCGTCGTCGAGGGCGACTATGTGATCGCCTCCTCGGAATTCGCCGCCGGCCGCGCGGAAAGCCTCTTTCCCACGCCGCCCAAGCGCCTCAGGATCGTGCGAGCGGGAATGGATCTCTCGAAACTTCGGCCGGAACGGGTGAGCGGGCGCCGCGTATCCGACGTTCGCTTGAGCTGGGGCGTGGCGGCGCATGAGCGCGTCGTTCTGATGCCGGCGCGATTCGCGCCGGGCCGCGGCCAGCAAACGCTCATCGAAGCCGCGGCCCTCATCAAGGGCCAAGGCGTCGACGATGTTCGATTCGTGCTGGCCGGCGAAGCGGCGAAGCCGGTGTACGCGCGCGAGCTTGACGCGCTCGCAATCAAGTGCGGCGTCCAGTCCATCTTCACGCGCGTCGGCGCCCTGGCCGATCCGCCCGCGGCGTTCATCGGCGCAGCCGTTGTGGTGTTTCCGGCCGCCGACGCCGACGGCGTGACCCGCGCCTCGATCGAAGCGGCGGCGATGGGCGCGCTCACCATCCTCTCCGATGTCGGATCGGCGCGCGAGATTATCGCCGCGCCGCCGCACGAGGAGGCCGAGGCGCGCACCGGATGGCTCGTTCCGCCGCGCGAACCGGCCGCGCTCGCCGAGGCGATCCATGCCGCGCTTTCGCTCGGCGCCTCCGCCCGCGAGGCTGTCCGGCGCCGGTCGCGGGCGAAGATCGCCGAAGCCTATTCGCTCGAGCGCATGACGCGCGACACGCTCAGCGTCTATGCCGAGGCGCTGGCGCGATAGACGCGAGGCCCGCAGCTGGCTTTAACTCGGCGCCGCTTCCGGCGTGCGCACGTGCTCGGGGCGAATGCCGATCCCGAGCAACCGGGCGGGAATGCGGCGCAAAATCGGAAAGACGTCCAAGAGCTTGAAGAACAGCGGCGGCTTCGGCCGCTCATGGCTCGCCAGAACGCGGCTGATGATCCTCCGCTGGATGGTGAGCTGCAGCCACTGGGTGAATTCGCACGGGCAGGGTGCGTCGCTGCTGGATGGCCTGAAGATCCTCGTCCGTCACCTTGCCGGCGCGGAGCGGGCCGGCGAGCCGGTTGGCGGCGGCGACCGCGTCCTGCACCGCCATGTTGATGCCCACGCCGCCGATCGGCGACATCGCGTGCGCCGCATCGCCGATGCAGAGGAGCCCAGGGCGCCACCATTTCTGCAGCCGGTCGACCGTGACGCTGAGCAGCTTGACGTCGTCCCAGGTTTTCAGTTCGTCGACGCGGTCGGACAGAAACGGCGACATTTCGACGACGCGCGCGCGGAAGGCCTCGAGGCCCTCCGACTTCACCCGCTCGATCCCGCCCTTCGGAATGACGTAGGCGCATTGCCAGTAGTCGCCGCGGTCGAGCATGACCATCAGCCTGCCGGCTTCGATATGGCCGAAGGTGTCCGCGCTGTCGCTCGCCTTGTGCGACAGGCGGAACCAAAGCACGTCCATCGGCGCGCCGTAGTCGTCGCTCTTGAGCCCGGCTTTCTCGCGCACGGTCGAATGGCGCCCGTCGCAGCCGACCACCAGGTCAGCGCGGATCGTGAGCGCGCCGTCCGGCGTCTTGGCGATCAAGCCGGCGACGCGTCCGTTCTCCTCGATCGAGCTCGGTCGCCTCGGCCTGCATGCGCAGGTCGAATGTTTTGTAGCGCTTGCCTTGCTCGGCGAGGAAATTGAGGAAATCCCATTGCGGCATCAAGGCGATGAATTTGCAGTGCGTCGGCAGATGGCGGAAATCCGCCATTGGCAAGGTGTTCGGCGCCGATCTGCGCGGACAGCGTTTCGACTTCCTGATGCGGCAGCTTCAGGAACTTGTCGATGAGGCCCGAGTTCGAACATCAGTTCGAGCGTCGAAGGATGAACCGTGTCGCCGCGGAAATCGCGGAAGAAATCGGCGTGCTTCTCCAGCACCACGACATGAACGCCGGCGCGCGCCAGCAGGAATCCGAGCATCATCCCGGCGGGGCCGCCGCCGGCGATGCAGCACTGCGTCGTGATCGTTGAGTCGGCCATCCGTGCTTTGCTCCGCCCGGCATAGTACGCCATTTCCCGAGCGAGAGAACGCGCAAGTCAGGGTCGGCGTTCCATCCAGCGCGGAGCAGCCTTAGCAGATTCTCGGCGAGAGCCGCAGCGATCGCCACTCCAGCCGGCTCTCGTTAGTTCTTGATGAACGCGCCGGTGCGCAGATCCGTCAGCGCCTGGCGGATTTCCGCCTGCCTGTTCATCACGATCGGCCCACGCCAGGCGATCGGTTCGCACAGTGGCCGGCCCGGAGACAAGAAGGAAGCGCACGCCTCTTCGCCGGCCCGGGCGGGTGGCCGTCAGCCGTTCAGGCCGCCGCCGAGCTCTGCGCCCTCCGCAGGGAATAAGCGTGCGCGCTCATCTCGGCGATGCGGTGAATCAACGGAATGCGGCTCAACGGCATGTCGTCAGCAAGGTCGCGGCCCACGAGCACGAGATGTTTCCAGGTCTCGTCGTGCGGGCGGGCGCCGTCCTTGAGCGCGAGCGCCGATCGCACGCATTGCGTCACCCAGAATTCCCGGCGGCTGGGCAGGTAGCTTTCGATCAGCGCGCCCGCGCCTGCGCTCACAGACCTCGTTGCGCTCATGACCGCCTCGACCTCTTCGCCGGCCTCGAACCAGTTGTCGGTCAATTCGGTCTTCGCCGCGAATTCATGCGCCGCGCGGATGGTTTCGGGGTGATCGCGGTCCGCGACGTCGGCGAGCGCAGACGCGATGATCTCGGCCGGCGTCGCGAAATCGGGCGCGAGCGAATCAAGGCCGAGCGCCTCGACGACGCCAACGAGGGCGAAGGGCGGCGGCTCGTCGCAGCTGAGATTGCGGCCGAGCGCAAGCCGCAGCAGCTTCTCCCAGGCCGCGAACGAGATCTCAGACGATTGGGCCGACGAGCGGAGCGCGTGTTCCAGCATCGTCGCGTCGTTCGACGACACGTCCTTGTAGGACATGCAGTCGTTCACGCCCGTCGGCTTGATCATCACCGAGGCGAGGAGGAAGCGGGAGCCGCTTTTCACTGTCGCGAGCAGAAAGCTGACGCCCGATCCATCGCAGACCGAGGCGATCGTCTTCACAATCTTCGCGGCCCGCCGCGGAGCGGGGCGGCGCGCGCCGGGAAGCCCAGCGTCGAGCGCGCTCCGCCGCGTTGGCGCGAGCCAGGGGCGAATGGCCTCGATCCAGCGGCGGCGCTCGTCATCGAGGCCGTTCGGCGCGGCGCCAAGGCCGCGAATGGCCGCTTCCGCGAGGGCCTCGTCGTGATGGAGGAGGAACCCGATCGCGCTCCGGCGCGTGAGCGCATGGGAATCGACCGCCATCCGCTCGACGAACGCCGACTTGTAAGCGACGGGAAAAATCGAGATGAGGGCCTCCACCTGCTCGTAGAGCTCGAACGGATCGGACCCGCGCTGCGACAGCGCCGGCCGCAAAAGCGCCTCATAGGCGTCTGCCGCGGAGCCCTCGAGAGCTCCCAAGTCCAGCGCCCGGCCCAACGCCGCGCGCGCGGGCTCGCCGATTTCTATCTGAGCGCCTGCGAGCAATCGTCCGAGCATCATCAGCACGGCTGGATGGATGGCGTCGCGCGCCGCCGCCTCGTCAATCATCGCGCGGATATTCGTCAGCGTTTTGCGCGCCTCGATGTCGCCGCCCGCAGCATGGAGCCGCGCCTGGTTCAGCGCCTCGTTGAGTTCGGCCAGCATCTCGGCGTCCTGGATGTCGTCGGGGTCATCCAGATCAGCCGACAGGATTTCGGTGATCATGTCCGCCAAGTCGTCATTGGGCGGCAATTCTTCGGCCAGGAGCCGTCGAAGAGCGGTCATGTCGACGTCGCGAAAGGAGACGCCCGTCCCTGTCGTGCGGCCTTTCCGGCGCGCCGGTTTCCGCGGTTTGCTGGCGAGCTTCTTCATGCTGATGTCTTTCGTCAGGCGAATCGGAAGCTCCGAGTCTAATTCGCCGATCCACGGGCGCAAGCTATTGGCGGCAAGCCTGTCCACAAGCTTCGCAGGCCCAAAGCGCGAGCCGGCGAACCGCCGCATGGGCGAGGCTGAGCAGAAATTCTCTTTCCGCCAACGGATCGAGGGAGCCGGTTCACCACGAAGATCGTCAAGCGCGCGAAGAAAGCCGCGACTCTTCGTGATCTTCGTCTCCTTGTTGGCGCCGCCGGGCGGTTGGCTTGCTGGCCTAGTTCTTGATGAACGCTCCGCTGCGGAGATCGCTCAGCGCCTGACGGATCTGGTCCTGCGTGTTCATCACGATCGGCCCGTGCCAGGCGATCGGCTCGCGCAGCGGCCGCCCGGAGACCAGCAGGAAGCGTACGCCGTCTTCGCCCGCCTGGACGACGACCTCGTCGCCCGCCCCGAACACGACCAGCGACCGGTTGCCGACCCGATCGCGCACCAAGACCTCCTCGCCGTCGACCTGCGCTTCGCGCAGCACGCCGAACGGTTCGGACGAGTCGGCGAACATTGCCGAGCCGTCGAAGATATAGGCGAACGCCTGGCGGAAATCCTCGACCTTGAGGCGCTTCTTCCTGCCTGCCGGAACCGTCACATCGAGATAGCGCGGCTCGGCGGCGACGCCGTCGACCGGACCCGTCTTGCCCCAGAACTCGCCGCAGATGACGCGCACGCGCGTGCCGTCATCGTCGATCACCTCTGGGATCGCCGTTGCAGGAACGTCCTGGTAGCGCGGCTTGGTCATCTTGAGATGCGCCGGCAGATTCGCCCAAAGCTGGAAGCCATGCATGCGGCCCTTGGCGTCGCCGGTCGGCATTTCCTGATGCAGGATGCCGCTGCCCGCGGTCATCCACTGGACGTCGCCGGAGCCGAGCTTGCCGCGATTGCCTAAGCTGTCGCCGTGATCGACCTCGCCCGCCAGCACATAGGTGATCGTCTCGATGCCGCGATGCGGATGCCAAGGAAAGCCGGCCAGATAGTCCTCAGGCCGATCGCCGCGGAAATCGTCCATCATGAGAAACGGGTCGAAATCGGACGTGTCGCCGAAGCCGAAGGCGCGGCGCAGCTTGACGCCCGCCCCCTCCATGGTCGGAACGGACTGGCTGACGCGCTTAACGGGACGAATGGACATTTAGCCCTCCTGATCGAACTGATATGTCTTGGCTTCCGAAATACTGCCGCGGTTGAATGTTGAGACTGAAGAAGTGCGGCAAATTCTTTAGTCGGAAACCATGCTGGAGGCAAAGATAGGTATAGCTCGCAAACGCCGCAAGTCTATCAAAAGAGGTGATGGTAGCTATCAGCCGCGATGAGCCTTCGACCTCTCTGGCTGTCCGCCGATGATTGTCGCGGCGGCCATGCCGGCTCCAGCAGCGCGCCCGAGCGCCGTCCGAATGTCCGCGCCGGTCAGCCGCGCGGCAAGAAAGCCGGCGACGAAGGCGTCGCCCGCGCCGGTGGTGTCGACCGCCTCGACCTTCGGCGTCTTGATACCGTAGCGTCGCGCGCCATCGGCGAGAAGAGCCGCGACGCCGGGGTCGCGCACGCCGCTGACGTCGACCGGCTCGCTCTTGGCCGCCTTGATACGCCAGCGGCGCCCCCCTTCCAGCGCTTCTGCGCCGGCCGCGCCGCGCTTGATGACGACGACCGGATAATGCTTCGCAAGGCGCTCGCCCTGTATTTCGGGATCGGTCGAGCCGGCGAGAACCGCAGCTTCCTCTTCATTGGGGAACAGGATTGTCGCGCCTCGCGTCCAGGCTAGGAAATTGTCGGCGCCGACCTCGCGCAGGAACTCGGCAGACGCCGGATCGACGCTGATGGGCTTGTCCCCCGCCCGCCGCATGACGTCGAGAACCGCCGCGCGCGGGGAGGGAGCAAAAAATGAATAGCCGGAGAGACTGATGTGAGCGGCGGAGGCGATCAGCGCGTCGGAGATGTCGCGCGCTTCGAGCGCTTCGTTGGCGCCGCGATCGGTGAGGAAGCTGCGTTCGCCGTCCGGATCGATGAGCGCGATCAGCCGCCCTGTCTCGCGATCCGGATCGCCGACCAGATGCGGCGTAACGCCGATTTCCGTGAAGCGCGCCGTCTCGCTTTCGACGTCAGCGGCCCCGACGCGGGCGACGAAATCGACGCCCGCGCCGTAGTGGGCGAGCCACGCCGCCTGATTGGCCGCTGAGCCGCCGGGCTGAACCGTGATCGCCGCGCGCCGGTCCGAGCCGCGCGCGACCGGCCCTTCCGGCCGCACGATGACGTCCATCATCACGTCGCCGATGACGAGGGCGCGAGAAGCGCGCAAAATCATTTGGATACTCGCGTCGGCCGAATGAAACAGCAACGTTACCGAAAGCGAGACCGCCTGTCGCTAAGATGCGGAGGAGAGAAGAGCTACGTGGTCTCCGTTCGTCTGTCTCTTGCGCTGCCATTGGGTAGGTTGCAGATTGCATCGGCGGCCGACATTAACGTGGGTTGGCAGTGATGCAGGGGACAATCGTGTTTGCACGCTGCTCCGCCAACAATGGTCTTCTCAAGCTCAAATCTATCGCGCTGGGAAGCGCTTTGGCCGCCACTCCTCTGGGTTTGGCGTTGACGCTGGCCGCGTCAAGAGCTGAGGCCACCCCTCAGTTCGCCAGGCAGACGGGGCAGAATTGCAATTTCTGCCACAGCGGGCCCCCGCGGCTGAACGACACCGGTCTGGCTTTCAAAAACAATGGTTTTCAGCTTCCAGACAGCAACAAGGCTCCCGACAAGGATCACAAGGGCGTCCCTGCTCAATGATGGTTCGAGCGGCGGACGTCCGCCGGGGCCGATGTCGTCACTCTGCGGCCTCGGCCGCCAACGCTTGCGCGACACCGATATTTGCCATGAGAGTTTCCGGCAAACCGTGCCGCTCTTTGAGGTACTCAGGGCTGTTGTACGAGATCGACACGTTGCCTTGCGAATCTTCCGCGACCAGAATCTTCAGCGGAAGATCGATCGCGATGCTCGGAGCGGCCAGCATTACAGGCGTGCCGCCCTTCGGATTGCCGAAGATCAAGAGCTTCGTTGACGGCATTTTTAGCCCCGCCTTTTCGGCTTCGCCGCTGTGGTCGACCAGCGCGAACAGCGTCACCCCTCTGGACTTGAGAATGGCCTTCAGCTTGTCGACCGTCTCATCCACGGAATGACGGCTCGGAATTTTGACGATCCCATCTTCTTTCTGCATGGGCCAAGGGCCTCCGACAGCGCCCGTTGCACTCGGCGGAGCTCGCCGATCATGGAGCGAGCAAGGATTGGCGATTCGCCTGGAGGCGTTGATCGCCGGCAGCGCCGATCATGTGGCCGTGGCGACGCTGCAGGTCATTCCTCGCCAATGTCTTCGTTCCAGACGTCCGGGTGCTTGGCGATAAACTGCTTCATGAGGCTCTTACACTCGGGATCGTCCATTTGGACCAGTTCGACCCCATGCGCGGCCAGCCAATCTTCGGCCCCCGTGAAGGTCGCGCTCTCGCCAATGACGACACGGGGAATCTTGTAGAGGAGTATAGCGCCACTGCACATCGAACAGGGGGAAAGCGTCGTGTACATCGTCGCTCTGGCATAGACGGACGCCGACTGGCGGCCGGCGTTCTCCAAACAATCGGTCTCGCCGTGCCGGATCGCGCTGCCCTGCTGTATCCGGCGGTTGCGGCCGACCGCGATCACCGTTCCATCCGCGACCAGTGCGGCGCCGATCGGCACCCCGCCCTCGGCGAGGCCCTGACGCGCCTGATCGATCGCAAGCTTCATGAATCGGGCGTCTTCCGGCGTCGCCGCCTTATAGGACGGGGGCATTGTCATCTCCCTGCTCAATCGGTCTTTTCACGGCGCGACCGCGATTCCAGCGCACGCGTTATCTTGCTATGGCCTTCCCGAATGACCAGCCGCCACTGCAACGGGGCGCCAATATTTCATCACGCGCCTCCCGCAGCATCATGCGCCAACAATGGAGCTTAATTGGAGCAGACGATGGCGGACAAGCAAAACGTCTCAGACGATGAAGTGGCCGTGCGCGATTTGATCGAAGCATGGGCGGACGCAGTGCGGCGGAGGGACACCACCGGAATTCTCCGAAGCCATGCCCCGGATTTCGTGATGTTCGATGTTCCGCCGCCGTTCAAAAGCGTTGGGCTCGACGCGTACCGGAAGACCTGGGATCTGTTCTTTTCCTGGTCGAGCGATCCGGTCCGTTTTGAGATTCAAGAGATGGATGTCACGGCTGGCGCCGATGTCGCCTTCGCTTTTGCGGCCATGCGCTGCGAGGGACCGGGGTCCGACGGAAGGCCTGAGGCGCTCGATTTTCGCCTGACGATGTGCCTGAGAAAAGTCGACGGGCGGTGGATGATCGCGCACGAACATCACTCGGTCCCAGCCACGGACTAGCGACTTATAGCTTCATGAGCTCCGCCGCGGCTTGCGCGGCGAGCATGGCGTTGTTCTTGATCAGCGCGATGTTGGCCTCGAGGCTTTGTCCCCCGGTGAGCTCGACCACCCGCTTCAACAGGAAGGGCGTCGCCTCCTTCTTGCCGACGCCTTGCGCCTTGGCCTCCGCGACGGCCTCGGCGATGCGCTCTTCGATCGCGGCCTGTTCGAGCGCGTGATCCTGCGGGATGGGATTAGCGATCAGGAGCCCGCCGGGACCGATGTCGCGCTGAAGCCGAATCATGCGGGCGAGATCGTGAAGGCCATCGCAGCGATGTTCGAGCTTAAACCCGGAGGAGCGGGCGTAGAAGGCGGGGAACTCGTCGGTTCGGTAGCCGACGACCGCCACCCCCTGGGTCTCGAGGAACTCGAGCGTCTTGCCGATGTCGAGGATCGATTTGGCGCCGGCGCAAACCACCGCGACGCGTGTGCGGGAGAGCTCGACCAGATCGGCCGAGATGTCGAATGTCTCCTCGGCGCCGCGGTGCACGCCGCCGATCCCGCCGGTGGCGAAGATTTTGATGCCCGCGAGGGAGGCGATGTACATCGTCGCCGCGACTGTCGTGCCAGCCGAGCCGTTGCGGGCGGCGACCAGGGCCAGATCGCGCCGCGAGGCTTTCACCATGCCGCCCGAAAGCTGGCCCAGCCGTTCGATCTCGCGCCGCTCGAGGCCCACTCTCAAGCGGCCGTCGACGACCGCGATCGTCGCCGGCACGGCCCCCATCTCACGCGCCGCCTCTTCGACGGATCGCGCCGTCTCGACGTTGCGCGGGTAGGGCATGCCATGAGTGATGATCGTCGATTCGAGCGCAACGATCGGCTTTTTGGCCGATCGCGCATCGGCGACCTCGGGGGAAAAATCCAGGAGATCGGCGGCGCTCATCGCTCGGTCGCTTTCGTCGCGGGCGGCCGTGAAACGGCCATTTCAAGGTTATCGGCAATCTCCATACATGATCAATGGCGCCGATCGCGCCGGTTGCGGCCGCAAAAATCTTTACGGTTCGAACAGCTTGCGGTCCGCCGGATTCACGCTACGCTCCCCGCCGAAAGCGCAGACAAAATATAGCTAGATGGACGACAAGCCAGACGACGCTCCGGTCCAGCCGGACCTTGCCGCCTCGATCCGGCAGGCTCGGGTCGAGAACGCCGAGCGCGCCGAGGCGATCGCGGAGGTGCGCGAGCTCGAAATCGGCCGTCTCAAAGCGCTAGAGCGCGCTCTGGAGCCCATCGTTGACCAGGTGCCTCAGGGCGTCGACCTGTTCGATATGGCGGTGACGCAGAGCGAGCATCCGCGGCTCTTTCTCGACATGATCGCCTTCGTCGACATGGCGTATGACAAGCGCACCTATCGATTTTTTCAGGACACGCGCCAGGGCCGTCTGCTGATGGCTGAAAGCCAATCGGCCGACACGATCGTCGCGGCTGTCGCCGATTACGTCGCGCGCCGCCTGGTCGAGCGCGAGCGCACGCTGACCATGGATTGGCGCGCCGCCGGGACCCCGCCGCCGCAACCGCAGCCGGAGACCAACGGGCCGGTCGTTTGGCCAATCTCCAGGCCGCGCGTGCGCCCCCTGTCCTTTCCCCCTGCCAGCGCGGGCGACGCCCCGGCCCCGGCCGTCGAGCAGCCAAAGGCGCCGCCCCGGCGTGGGATCGCTCAGCGGCTCGCCGACGCGTTGAGCATGTTTCTGATGCTTCTGGGGTCGATCACGCTCGCGCTTCTGCTCGGGCTTGGCGCCTACTGGGCCTGGACGACGCGCCTGCGCGACCTTTGGACTCACTGGATCGGCGCGCCGCCATTCTAAATTTACGGGCGCGGGCTTGATTTGCATCCGCCCGCGCACGACAATGCGTCTTGTCCGATCGCTGGCCACCGCTTAAGGCCGACGGAAAATCATGAGCAACGCCTTTTTCTACGATCTCCTGGCCTCGATCGCCGATCGCGGCCGCTCCATGCTCAAGATCAAGCCCTGGCTGAAGGACGCGGACAATCACGCCGAGCAGTTGGTCGAGGACTGCCGTGCTTTGGTCGCCGGGCGCGGCGAAGCGTCGGGGGTCGCGCTCGCCGCCGAGATCGTTGGGCGCTATCGCGCGCTCGATCCGGCCGACCATGCTGCGTTCTTCAGCGCGCTCGCCGAAGATTTTGGCCCCGATCGTGAGCGGGTGCGGGACGCGATCGCCAGCTTCGGTTCGGATGGCGACGAAGCCGCGGCGAGCGAAATCCACTACGCCTCCGAGCCGCGCCGTCATGAGCTGTTCCGGCGGCTCAATCGCGCGCCCGGGGGCACCGCTGCGCTGGTCGCGATGCGCGCGGACCTCCTCCAGCTCGTCAACCAGAACCCGTCGCTGGCCATCGTCGATCGTGATTTTCTGCATCTGTTCGGTTCGTGGTTCAATCGCGGCTTTCTGGTGTTGCGCCGGATCGACTGGTCCTCGCCGGCGGCGCTTCTGGAAAAAATCATCCGCTACGAGGCGGTGCATGAAATCGGCGACTGGGACGAACTCAGGCGGCGCATCGATCCGGCCGACCGGCGATGCTATGCGTTCTTCCATCCGAGGCTGGTCGATGAGCCGCTGATCTTCGTCGAAGTCGCGCTGACGCTCAGCCCCCCGGCGGCGATTGCCCCGCTATTGGCGGAAAAGCGGGCGCATATCGCGCCGGACAAAGCGCATGTGGCGGCGTTCTATTCGATCTCCAATTGTCAGCAGGGACTCGCGGGAGTGAATTTCGGCAATTTCCTCATTAAACAGGTGGTCGAGGAGATCCGCCGCGAGCTGCCGGCGATCGAGACTTTCGTCACCCTGTCCCCGGCCCCCGGTTTTCGCGCCTGGCTCGAGACGACCGAAGATCCGGCGATCGCGCCCATGAAGGGCGTTGCGCTCCAGTTGGCGGCCGAGGACGATTGGCCGGCGGCGCCCGGCGTCGCGTCGCGGCTGCGCGCCGCGCTCGAGCCGCTGGCGGCTTATTATTTCCTGAAAGCGCGCCGTCCCGATGGCCGGGTCATGGACCCGGTCGCGCGCTTTCACCTTGGCAACGGCGCGCGGCTCGAGCGTATCGATTGGGAGGGGGACCTGTCGCCCAAGGGGCTCGCCGAGTCCTTCGGCATCATGGTCAATTATCTCTACGACCTCGACGAGATCGAGCGCAATCACGAAGCCTTCGTCAACCGCGGCCAGATCGCCGCTTCGGCCGCGGTGAAGAAACTCGTTCCCGCCGCGCCTTCGCGTCTGCGCGCAGCTTTGCCGGGAGCCTTGGCTTCGAACGCCTCAGCGCCGTAGGCGCGACTAAGGACGCGCCTCCAGGACCATGTTGAACGGCGTCTCGGTCGCCTTGCGCACCTTGCCGAATCCGCCCTGCGTAATCGCTGACGAGAGCTTGGCGAAGCCTGCCTGCGCCCCGAGCGCCGCTCCGACCGGCTGGTCGAGCGAGGTCGGGATGCAGATCATGGTGGAGGCGGCGTAGTACATTCGGCTCACCGGATTGAGATTGTCCTCCAACCGATCGCCCGCCGCAGGCTCGACGATCATCCAGCTGCCGTCGGGCTTCAGCGTCTGGCGCACATGGCGCGCCGCGCCGACCGGATCGCCTATGTCATGCAGGCAGTCGAAGAATGTCACTAGGTCCAGGTCCTTGCCTGGAAAATCGCTCGCCATGGCGACTTCGAACTTCGTGTTCGCGGTCGCTCCATGCTGCTCGGCATGAACCCGCGCCTGCGCCACCGAGTTGGGGTGAAAATCGTAGCCGACGAAAGTCGATTTCGGGAAGGCCTTCGCCATGATGATGGTCGAAAAGCCGTGGCCGCAACCAACGTCAGCCACTTTCGCGCCGCTTTCGAGCTTCGCGGCGACGCCGTCCAAGGTTGGCAGCCAGGAGCCGACGAGATTGTTTTGATAACCTGGGCGAAAGAAGCGCCCGGTCGTGCAGAACAGACATTGCGACTGATTGCCCCAGCCGACGCCCTTGCCCGACTGGAACGCAGGCTCGACCAACGGCTGGTTCTCCAGCATGACCGCCGCCATATCGAAGGCGGGCAGCAGATAGACGGGACTGTCAGGGTCGGCGAACACCATCGCCTGTTCCGGCGGCAAGGTGAACTTGCCCGTCGCCGCGTCGTATTCGAGATATCCGGACGCTGCCTGATGCGATAGCCATTCGCGCGCATAGCGCTCGGCGACATTCGTCTTTGCCGCAAGCTCAGCCGGCGTCAGGGGACCCTGCTCCTTGAGCGCCTTGTAGAGGCCGAGCTTCTCGCCCATGCGCACCAGAGGCGCGCTGAACACGCCTCCGAGATCGCCCAAAATTTTGCCGATGAACGTGTTCAGTTTGGTCTCGTCGACCATCGTGTCCTCCTCGGTTTCAAATTTAAGTTGGCTTCAATGTCGACCGCAGGGCTGCGGCCGGATGAAGTCAAGCGATCTGCGGATCGATGCCTGACATTTTCAGTTCGCTGCTCTTGAGGCAGGCGCGGTGGAATGCAATGGGCACCTCAAAAATAACCCAAGCACAAGACCAGCCGCGCCAGTGTGACGTGCATCACAGTGCGGGAAAACCGCAGCGTGCGAATGGCGCACTTAAAACCCGGAAGTTTATCAGCAGGCTCGGTCTGCGCCGTGCCGCCCATCGTCCTCCTCTCGTTTCCTCGACTTCGTCCGCGGCGTCTCGCCGCGGGTGGGGTCGCTCAGCTAGATGAACCTCTTTCGGAGGTGAGTGGAAACGAATAGTGCTTATGGCCCATTAGCGGATATTATGACCCATGGGCTCGACTTCGGCCCTCGACATCGATCTGCTGCGCAGCTTCGTGCTGATCGCGGAGGGAGGAAGTTTCACGCGGGCGGCTGAGCGAGTTGGGCGCACGCAATCGGCGGTCTCGCAGCAAATACGGCGGCTCGAATTGTTGGTCGGTCATCGACTGCTCGAGCGTGGCAGCGGCGCCAGCGCGCAGCTGACGCTGCAAGGTGTCTATCTTCTGACCCGCGCGCAAGAACTGATTTCCCTCAACGACGATATCGTCGAGTTCATGCTCGGTTTGCCAACCGATGCGGCGAAAGCGCCCAATCCCGCGGGACCGCAATTAGAGCCGCGCTCCTCTCGCGCAAAGCCCTCTGTCGCGGTGCTTCCGTTCCAGAACCTCACCGGCGATCCAGCCGAGGAATTCTTCGTCGAGGGTGTCGCGAGCGCGATCGTCAACGCGCTCTCGCGAGTTCGGGTCGATTGTGGTTATTGCGCGCCATTCAAGGCCTGACGATAAGCGCCGCCCCACGGACGTTCGCGCCGCCGGACGCGCGCTTGGCGCACGCTACATTCTGGAGGGCGGCGTGTTCAGCGCCGCGCGGCGCATTCGCATCGCGGCGCGACTTACCGAAGCAGAAACCGGAAGGCTTCTCTGGGCCGACAGATACGATCGCGCGCTCGAAGACATTTTCGATCTCCAGGATGAGATCGCTGAGCGCGTCGTCGGTATTGTCGAACCCAGCGTGCAAAAATCGGAGATCGAGCGGGCGTTGTGGAAGAGGGTAGAGAACCTCGACGCCTACCAGCTTTATCTATGCGCGCTACCGCATGTCGTCGCTCATATGCCGAGCGACGCCAAGGCAGCGCTCACGCTTCTGGAGAAGGCGCTCAAGCTCGATCCGGACAACCTTACTGTCCACGCGTTCGCCGCCTGGTGCCACGAGCTCTGTTTCACCCGGGAGGGTTTCGACAAAGCACGCCGCGACGCGGCCTTGCGCCATGCGCGCACGGCGATCGCCGGCAATCCTCAGGACGCAATCGTGCTCGCCGTCGCGGGTTTCGTCACCCGGTTTTTCGACGGCGAGCACGAGAGCGGACTTGCAACCATCGACCGGGCGCTGGCTCTCAACCCCGCGTGTGCGACCGCGCTTTATCTCGGCGCCCAAGCCCGTGGGCTTGCGGGCGATGTTGTCCGCGCCGCCGCCTTTGGGTCTCGCGCGCTTGGGCTTAGCCCTTTCGACCCTCTCGCTTTCGAGGCCCATATGGCGCTGGGCGAGGCGGCGTTGGCGGAGGAGCGTTTCGACGACGCAGCCGCCTGCTTTGGCAGGGTGATCCATCGCAGCCCGAATTTCAGCACGGGATATTTCTTCCAGGGCCTGTCGCTGGCCCTCGGTGGACACGTGGCCGAAGCGAGGCCGTCCATCCGGCGCGGCCTGGCGCTGGAATTGGGCTTCAGCACCCGTATTGTGCACGAAACCTGGTTCGCGCCCGTGCTTGGCCAGAAATTCCTGGCCGGTGCGCGCATCCTCGGTCTGCCGGAGTAGGGGGACTAAAGACAATCAGCCGAGAGGGACGCCATGTACGCCGCCATTCGTCAGTTCAAAGCCAGGCCGGGCTCGGCCGACGCGCTCGCCGAGAAGATCAAGGAAGCGATCTCCATCATCAGCGACGTCTCCGGGTTCATGGGGTATTATGTGATCTACGCGCCGGACGACACAGTGACCGCAATCAGCGTCTTCAACACCGTCGCAGAAGCGCAAGAGTCCAACCGGCGGGCGCTAACCTTCATCGAGGAGAATCTCAGGCCCCTGGTCATCGGGCAGGCAAGCGCGACCGCCGGCCCGGTGATCGTGCATTCGCTGCCTTAAGCCTGTCCCGGCCGACCGCCCGCGAGCGGCGGGGTCAGCGACCCGTCCGAATCTAGCCTATGAACGTCAATATCGTCGGCGCGAAAAACCCGAAAGCAATGAGCGCTGCGCCGATCGCCCCGAGTGCGACGCTGAGCCATACGAGGGCGGCGATCTCGGTGATGATGGCGGCGGACGCCAGCACGATCGCAATCTGGGTCAGGCCGCTCCCGAGTTCGTAATGTCCGAGTTGTCGATTGGCCAATTCCCGAGCTTCCGAGGCCTCCTTGGCGCGATCCTGGATCGCGTCCATGCTGTCTTCCGGCTTCTTCGGGTCTTTTTCGTATCGCGCCACGGTCGCTTTGAAGTCGGCGATTTGCTTCTCGAACGCCTCTTGCGCTTTGGGATCAGTCACCGCGCTCTTTTGCGCCTCGAGCGTGGCCGCGGCCGTTTCCACCACCGTCGAGCGAATCCGCTTGGCTTGGTAGAAATTGAAGAGGTCGGAGGATTCGATATTTTTTTCCGTCGACAGGTGCTGGGCGTTTTTTGCGCCAGCTTCCGCCAGAGCCAACAAGAGGGCGAGTACCGCGATAACGAGGGCGACGGCCTGATTTTTTTCTTTTGCCTCGACAGCGGAGTCCGTGGCTTCAGACATGGATTGCCTCTCCCACAGTCGGCGATTCTTTCGGACGTCTTGCATAAGCGCTAAGACGCGCTCGCCCAGCCGATCGGTCTTAGCGCTGACAGATCTCGCAGCTTTTCGCCTGCCCCGCTGGCGCTGGCAAGTCGGGGCGGCGGCAGGTCGCGGCTAGGCCCTTGTTCGGCGGTGCAGAAAAGGGCCCAACGCGCAGCTATGCATTGCTTGCAGTCCCCTTCGCCCGCGATCAAATCGTCGGTTGCAGAAAAAAGAGCCTAAGCAATTGAAAAGGCGGGGTCGCTGCAGAAATGCACGCGGCGGCGCCCGCGCATTGGACGCATGGGGCGCCGGCAATCGGCCCGGCGACGCTCACACGCCGAGCGCTTCGCGTTCGCCGATCGCTTGGCTCTCCGGCGCGAGCCCCCGGGCCCGGGCGCCGACCCGCCAGCGCTCGCCCTCGCGATCGAGCCGGACCAGATGATAGGCGGCGCGACGGCGCGGATCGCGCGTGGCCGCGGCGGCGGAGGGCGCGCCGAGGACCGGAACCGCGCCTCCGATGGTTCGCGCGGCGCGTGAGGGAAGCGAGCGGACGGCCTGGCGGTGGGTATGGCCGTGTAGGATCGCCTCGGCGCCGAAGTCGCGCACAACTCGCTGGAACGCGGGCGCATCCAAAAGACCGCGCAGCGCCGGCGTGGCCCCGGCCATCGGCGGATGGTGGATGAGGACGACCCGCGCCAAGCCCTTGGTGCCGGTTTGGCGCAGCAATTCGGCGAAGGCCTCGACCTGTTTTTTGCCGAGCCTGCCGGTCGCCATCAGGGGACCGGTCGGTACGGCTGAACTCAAGCCGATGATCGCGATCTCCCCACGGACGCGAAGGTAGGGATAAGTCGCCTTACTTTCCTGCGCGTGGTCGCTCGTAGCCCAAGGCGCAAATGTCGCCTCGAGCAAGGGCATCGAGGCGCGCACATAGGCGTCGTGATTGCCAGGCACAAAACTGACGTCGGCTGGCTCGCCTAACGTCTCCATCCATAGCGCCGCGCGCTGGAACTCGGCCGCCATGCCGATATTGACCAGATCGCCGGTGACCGCGACATGATCGGGACGCTGGGCGCGCAAGTCCTCGACGAGGCGCTTCAACAGGCCCATGTCATTGAGCCGTTCGCGACCCCGCTTCCAATTGATGAATCCCATGACGCGCTTGAGCCGCAAATCGGCGAAGCCCGGCATGGGCGCCGGGCTCAGATGGGGGTCGGTGATGTGCGCGATGGTGAAGCTCATCCTCAAGCGCCCTTTCGGCGGCCCACCAAGGCGATGAGGCCTCGAGCCATTGACCGCGCGGCAATAAGATTGCTTGAACGGAAAGACAACCCTTGGACGGTCTCCGGAGCAATTGCAATATGGCCGCATCGGTCGGAGAAAGGCTGAGGCTGCGCTTGTTGCACTGGAGCTTCCTGCTGACGCGGCCGATGTCGCTGGGAGTGCGCGCGATCGTGGTCGGCGCGGAGGACGAGGTCCTGCTGGTGAGACACGGCTACGTGTCCGGATGGCATTTTCCCGGCGGCGGGGTCGAAGTCGGAGAGACCTGCGTCGAGGCGATAAAGCGCGAACTCGAGGAGGAAGCGCGGGTCGCGATCGAAGGGCCGCCTATCCTGCACGGCATCTTCTTCAACAACCAGACATCGCGGCGCGACCATGTGGCCGCTTATGTTGTCCGCAGTTTCCGGGTCTTAGGCGAACGGCGGCCCGATTGGGAAATCCTCGAGGCGCGCTTTTTCCCGCGCCACGCGCTGCCGGAAGGCATGACAAGGGCGACTCGGGCGAGGCTCGCCGAGATCTTCGATTCCGCGCCGCTCTCCGACCGCTGGTGACAATGGTCGGGCCGGATGGCTCGCCCACCCGCAATTTAACCCTATTGCTTTGATTTCGAGCTGCAATTTCGGTCATGAGGACAATCCGTTAACGGGCAGGTAAGGACAGCTGCGTTTCATTGCCGGGTGGACTTTTGGGGCCCGCGCGATTAAGAGTTGGGTGGAATGCGGGGAGATCGATGAACTCCATCATCCGGCGCGGGACCGCCGTTGGACTGACCGTTGCAGCCTGTGCATGGATCGCCGGCTGCGACGATTCCTACCTCGATCAGAGCTCTGCTCGATCCCAGCAGCCGATTTCCAGCGCCACGCTCGCCGAGATGGAGAAGCTCGACACCACGCCGTCTTCGCCGACAGTCATCCGGACCTACAAGAAGGAGGCTGAGCTCGAAATCTGGAAAATGAAGTCGAACGGCGAATATGCGCTGCTCAAGACCTATCCGATGTGCCGGTGGTCGGGGCAACTCGGTCCGAAGAAGCGCGAAGGCGACATGCAGGTGCCGGAAGGCTTTTACTCGATTGCGCCGGGGCAGATGAACCCCAACTCGCACTACTATCTGGCGTTTAACGTCGGCTATCCAAACGCCTACGACCGGGCTTATGGCCGCACTGGCGGTAATGTCATGGTGCACGGCGTTTGCTCGTCCGCCGGCTGCTTCTCTATGACCGACGAGCAGGTCGCCGACATTTATGCGATCGCGCGCGATTCGTTCCGCGGCGGCCAGCGCGAAATCCAGCTCCAATCCTATCCGTTCCATATGACGGCCGAGAACATGGCCAAGTTCCGGTTCGATCCCAACATCGATTTTTGGAAGAACCTCAAGAACGGCTCCGACCATTTCGAGGTCACCAAGGCTGAACCGTCTGTGATGGTCTGTGGCAAGCATTACGTGTTCGACGCCACCGCGACTGGCGAGGTTTCTGGCAGCGAACCCTGCCCCACGCTCAAGCGTGATCAGAGCGTCGAGGCGCTAGTCGCCGAGAAGGAGGACAAGGACGAGACGAAGGTCGCCGACCTGGTCGCTTCTGGCGTGAAGCCCATCCGCCTCGTTTATGCTGACGGCGGCCAAAATCCGGTTTTCACGGGCTATAAAGACGTGAGCGACCCGGAGGCGCTGGCAAGCGGACCGCAAGAGATCGTTCTCGCCGACCGGACCAAGCCGGCGCCGGCGGCGGTGAAGATCGCCACAGCCGACGCGGAGAAAAAGCGGGCGGCGAGCGTAGCGCCGGCGCCGGTTGAGGCCGCGGCGGCACAGCGGGCCCCAGCGGCGATCGCGGTCGCCTCAGCGCCCACAAGCCCATCCGGCGGCGTCTTTGGCGGGTTGACCGGCGGCGCCAAGAATGTCCAGAAATGGCTCCATTTTGGCGGCCAGGAAGCTGCGCCGCCGATTGAGGCTACCGTGCCCGATTCCGAACAGTCGATTGCCGCCGCGCCGCTGCCGCCATCCCGCGACGCGGCTGTGCATATGGCGTCGCTGCATGCGTCGCCGACCCCGCCCGCGCGGCCCAACCCCGCCGAGACTCAAGCCGATGCACCCGATTCGGCGAAAACGACGCCGACTTCCGCGCAATAGCGGCCTGTCAGCCTGCGAGACCCATGCGCCGCCCAACCCCTATATGGCCCGAGAGGCGGGAAACGAGGCGCGCCGCCTCGTCGGCGTCTGGGAGCGCGCGCGTCGGCAGGACGACCGGGCCGCCTTCGCGTGGCCACACGTAAATGAGACCTCCGGCGTCTTCGGCCTCTTCGCAATCGGCGTAGCGGACGCAGAGCGTGCGTCCGTCGATGTCAAGCGACACGGTTTCGTCGTCGAAAGTCGCCGTCAGCGCGTCTGCGAATTGAAGGCGCGCGATCGCGGCCTTGCCGTCGCTGCGCGCGCGGCGAATCCGCCAATGGCTGGCCAGTCGCTGGATCATGAAGGCCGCAGCGGCCAGGATGATTGTCGCCTCACCGGCGCGGCGGCTGATGAGACCGCTCAACGCCAGCACGGAAGCAAAAGCCATGATGAGTGCGAAGGCGGCAAGCGGCGCCACGTCACTGGTGAGCAATCCGCCCCTGAGCGCCGTACGCAGCCCCGCGCGGGCAGCCGCGGCTTCGGCTTCCGCTGGCGCAAGCGTGAAAGCATAGGGTCCGAACGAAGCCGGGCGCCGATCAGCCGTCATGGCTCGCCCGGGGCCTTGGCGACCAGCGCCAGCGCATGCAGCCCATCGGCGAATTCCGCCGCCAGAAGGTCATAGACCAGACGGTGCCGTTCGACGCGGCTTTGACGTTCGAACCGGGCCGACACCACACGGACGCGATAATGGGTGCCGCCGCCTTCGCGCGCCCCCATATGTCCGGCATGACGGTCGGACTCGTCGAAGATGTCGAGAAGAATGGGATCGAGCGCCGCCGTCAGACGCGCGGCAATTCTCTCTTGCATGAGCACGGTTGAGCACTCCCGTTAAGCGGATCGCGACCCCACGTATCCTATGCTGGGCTGCGGGCTCAATCTCCTCATACGCTGACGCGCCGATTGGCGCGGCTTTTGCCAGCGTCGGGTGTTTGGGACTTGCCCGACAGCGTGGGCGGTCATAAAGGTCATGGCATGGATTTGAATTCTCGTCTGTTCGACCGTATCCGGGTAAAGCGGGTCGAGCGCGCGCCGGAAAAGGCGCCGACGACCCCTTGCTCTTATCCCGGCTGCGCGGCCGAAGGGGTGTTCCGCGCCCCTAAGGGTCGCGAGCGGGAGGGTGAGTATTTCAGCTTTTGCCGCGATCACGTACGCGAGTACAATGCCTCTTACGACTATTTTCGCGGCATGGACGACGCCTCGATGGCCAAGTTTCGTCAAGCCGACGCGGTCGGCCACCGTCCAACTTGGAAGATGGGCGCGCGGGCGGCGGCGGCCGGTCAGCCGGTGGACGAATTTGTTTTTGCCGAAGCCCGCGCGGCGCGGCGGCGCGGAGCGAAAGGCAAGCCGCCGCAGACCGAGGCGGCGCCGCGGTACAACGCTCTGGCGATCAAAGCCTTATTGACGCTCGAACTTGGCGGCGACGCGACCCCAACGAAGATCAAGGCGCGATACAAGGAGCTGGTCAAACGCCATCATCCGGACGCGAACGGAGGCGATCGTTCCTCGGAAGAGAGATTGCGCGAGATCATCCAGGCCTACAATTTTCTGCGCGCCAACAAGCTTGTCTAAATCGCGGTTTGGCGCGGCGGAACAGCGCGCCATCCCGGCGTTAAGACCTACTGCGAGCGCTCGTTTTTTTGCGCGCGCTCGGAATTCGGGTATGACGAAGACGCTCTCTTCCGCGCGCGGAAGAGCGTGGAGGACTTATGAATTCGATACAAGCTCTGGTGGGATCCGAACCTGCGCCCGGTCTGCCCGACACCCGCATATCGGTGCGGAAGGTGTTCGGCATCGATTCCGACATGGAGGCGCCGGCTTATTCGCGAGCCGATCAACACGTGCCCGACCTCGATGCGGATTATTTGTTCGACCGGGACACCACCCTCGCGATCCTTGCGGGTTTCGCCCACAACCGTCGCGTGATGATCACCGGCTACCACGGCACAGGCAAGTCGACTCACGTCGAGCAGATTGCCGCACGTCTTAAGTGGCCTTGCGTTCGCATCAACCTCGATAGCCACGTCTCCCGCATTGATCTCGTCGGCAAGGACGCGATCGTGCTCAAGGAAGGCAAGCAGGTTACCGAATTCCGCGACGGCATGTTGCCTTGGGCGATCCAGAACAATATCGCCCTGTGCTTCGACGAGTATGACGCGGGCCGTCCCGACGTGATGTTCGTCATCCAGCGGGTGCTGGAAGTGTCTGGGCGCCTGACCTTGCTCGATCAGCGGCGTGTCATTCGGCCGCACCCAGCGTTCCGTCTGTTCGCCACCGCCAACACGGTCGGCCTCGGGGACACCTCCGGCCTCTATCATGGGACGCAGCAGATCAATCAGGGCCAGATGGACCGCTGGTCGATCGTCGCCACACTCAACTATCTGCCGCACGATAAGGAAGTCGATATCGTGCTTGCCAAGTCGCCCGCGTACCGGGCGCGCAAGGACGGGCGCGATATCGTCAACAAAATGGTTCGGGTTGCCGACCTGACGCGCAACGCCTTCGTTAATGGCGATTTGTCGACCGTGATGAGCCCGCGCACCGTCATCACCTGGGCGGAGAACGCGGAAATCTTCAAGGATATTGGTTTCGCATTCCGCTTGACCTTCCTCAACAAGTGCGACGAGCTCGAGCGCGCGTTGGTCGCCGAGTTCTACCAGCGGTGCTTTGGCCAGGAGCTGCCAGAGAGCGCGCTGAACGTCGCCCTGAGCTGAGGTCTTGAGAAACAGCGATGGTCAAGAGCGCAGTCCGTGAGGCAACGAAGCGACCCGTCGCGAAAGAGGCCGATCCTTACTCCTGGGCGCGCCGTCAGGCCGAACTTTTGCGCGCCGGCCGGCTGACGGAAATCGACGCCGCGGCGATCGCGAAGGAGATCGATGACGTGGGCGAGGAGCAATCTGACAAATTGGAGAGCGCTCTGCGCGTCCTCATGCTCCATCTGCTCAAGTGGGACCATCAGCCCTCCATGAGAAGCCGCTCGTGGACCCTGACCATCCGAGAGCGACAACGGCGCGCCGAGCGGCGGTTGCGAAAGAATCCGGGACTGAAAATCCCAGGTCGACGAGGCTCTGGAGGCTGCCTACGAAGACGCGGAGCTTGAAGCAAGCGACACCGGCTTGCCCTTAAGCATCTTTCCCGCGCGTCGTCCGTTCGAGCACGCCGAGGTCATGGAGCGTCCGATCGTTTGGCCGGGCGACGGCGACTAAGATCGATCCCGCCGGCGAAGCCTAGGCGGCGACCCGATGAGCGATTTCCCATCCCAGGCCAAACCCATGCGAGTGCTTGCAATCTCCGGAAGCCTGCGCCGCGCGTCCACCAACACGGCGGCGTTGGAAGCGTTGGCCCGGCTCGCGCCCGAGGGCGTCAAACTGCTCCCGTATCGCGATCTCGCCAAGCTGCCGCCGTTCAATCCCGACGATGACGTCGAGGATAAGCCTAAACCCGAGCTGGTCGAGACGCTTCGCGCGCTCGTCGATGCGAGCGACGCGCTCATCATCGCCGCCCCGGAATACGCCCATGGGCTCCCGGGCGCGCTGAAGAACGCGCTCGACTGGCTGGTGGCGAGCGAGACCTTCGCGGGCAAGCCCACCGCGCTCATCAATACGTCGCCCCGCGCGTTTCACGCCCAGGCGTCACTGCGCGAGATCCTGTCCACGATGGCCGCGCGCCTCATACCTGAGGCGTTCGCGTCGGTCTCGCTGACAGGAAAGACGGTGACAGTGGAGGATATCTTGACCGATTCCGGTTGCGCGCGGAGGCTTACGGAATTGCTCGAGGCGCTTATCACCGCGACGAGAGCCGGCTAAGCGGCTGGCAAAGCTCTTCACCTGGATTGGAGGCTGACATGGGCGCGTTGGACGGGAAGATCGCAATCGTGACGGGGGGCACGAGCGGCATCGGCGAAGGCATCGCCAAGGCCTTTGTCGCGGAAGGGGCAAGCGTCGTGATCGCCGGGCGACGCGAGGAGGAAGGCCGCGCGCTCGAGAAACAAATCGGCGTCCGGTTCGTTCGCGCGGACGTGGCTAATGAGGTCGACGTCAAGGCGATGGTCGATCGAACTCTGGAGTGGTTCGGGCGCCTCGACTGCTTGGTCAACAATGCCGGAATTCCTTCGCCGATGATCAGCATCACCGAGACAGACGCAACGGCCATCGATCAGGTTCTCGCCGTCAACGTCCGTGGAGTTATCCTGGGCGCCAAACATGCCGCGCTCGGCATGCTCAAGACGGGCTCCGGCAGCATCATCAATATCGGCAGCGTGGCCGGACACCGCGGAGGCCTCTCAGCCCATGTCTATTCAGCCTCGAAAGGGGCCGTCAGCGCATTTACCCGCTCCGCTGCGGCGGAACTTGGCGAAAAGGGAATTCGCGTCAACACAATCTCGCCCGGAGCGATTGTCACGGGCATCTTCGGCAAAAACGCTGGGCTTGAGGGCTCGAAGGCTGACCAGGTCGCGAGCGTCGTCAAAGAGATATTTGCGACAATCCAGCCGATCTCGCGAGCGGGTCTGCCGGACGATATCGCGCAGGCGGCGGTGTTTCTTGCCAGCGACGCCTCCGGATTTGTCAACGGGCAAGACCTCGTCATCGATGGCGGTCAGACGGCGGTCACAAGGGGATGGTCGTCTTCCGTGGCCAGCCGAGCCGAAATGTCGAAGCGCATCAAAGCGGCGGCTGCGGCACTGTAGATGGGCCTGTCTCTGGTCGGGCGCGCGCTTGCGAGAGCCGGTTGCCGCTCGCCGGCCATTGCGTCCTCGTGCTCTTTGCGCCACGTGAGGCCGCATGAGCCATGACTTCGTCCTTATCGTCGACTTCGGCTCGCAAGTCACGCAGCTGATCGCCCGGCGCGTGCGCCGTCGGAAATCTTCGTCCGGTCCTCGCCATCTGCTGCGGCCAACAGGCCTTATGCGAGCAACTCGGCGCCAAGGTGGGGAGCGGCCACGCGGCGGCGCTTTGAGTTCGCTCGTCCGTCTCCCCTCAAGGCACCTGGAGCGCCGTACTTGCCATACCTGCGCCCGGGTCAGTCCGTGGCGTCGGTTTGATGAGACAGAACTGGCTGACGAGAGCCATCACGAATCCGATCGTGAAAACCGTTCCGATCACGACGGCGTGCAGCTCGTCGACCGACCATGGCGAGTCACGCCTGGCCTCGAGTGTCGCGGTAGGCAACACGGTAAGGAGCGTGATCAGGATCGCGAACGAGAAACATGCGAACACGCGGTGGAAGACACTCTCGCCGCCGAACTTGCCGATATCAGGCAGCAGAGGATCAATCTGCCGGTCGATGTGATAGACGATGTAAACGGAGATCAGCGCCGGCGACCAGGCCCATTTGAAGTCGCAGTAGAAAAGGGCGCCCCATCCGTCGCCCGCACGTGGGCTACCGCCCATTTTGGTCGCCAGCATGAGCGAAGCGACCGAGACGCACAGCGCAAGCCCGAAGATCGTCGCGTAGGAAACGGGGTAGGAACCGGGCTGCTCCGGGTCATGGCTCCATCCGAGGTAGCGCCACATCAGTGCGACAGCGATCGGCGCGCCGAAGGTGGCGAGACCGTAATAGACCCAGCGCGTCGCGATGACGTCGATCCCCTCGACCGGGTGCTGGGCGCCGGTCGCTTCCAGGGCAGGATGGAAGAGATCCCGGAGAATTGCCGATATCCACACCCCGAGATAGATTGAGGCGACGACCGCGACGATGAACAGGGCGACATAGCGCATGGGATTTGCCCGCGCTTCGTTAGCCCCGATCTTCACACCAAACGCGGCAGCGTCGCGGATCGCTGCTTTCTTCGTAGCGTTCTTGTACAGGATGAAACAGGCGGCGAGCAGGCAATACTTTCTGCGAAGCGCCTCGGCCTTGTTGACAGTCGCTTTAATGATGTCGCGTTCCACAAGGTCTTGCGGATTCGGCTCCTGCTTGATGCGGGTAATTCTGTCGCGAACGTCGGCAAAGTCCGATTCCATGGCCTGCCACGAGAAGCTCGGTTCGTTGAAGAAAGAGTTGTGTGAACCCTGCTTGAGATTGCGCGTCAGCCATAGCCGCGCGTAACAGAGCTCGGCCCATCTGCGATCGATGCTCGTTCCGTCCTTCTCGAAATCGCCGATGTCGACATGATTCCGGGGGTCGCTCGCGAGCATTTCGCGCGCTTCCGTCGGCGCCATCAGATCATTCAGCGCCGCCGCCTTGATCTGGTTCGCGAGCTCGGGGACGGAAACCCAGCCCCACACCTGACGGCGGAAAGCGGACAGGGGGTTCCATTCGTGCTCGATCTGCAGGAGAGCGACGAGCGCGGCAACTCCCAGGACCACGACCACAGGGAATGACATCGCGTTCTGTTTAATTCCGGTATCGATGATCGGCCGAAGCTCGGGCGGCGCCACGAGTTCGAGAAACGGCGCCAGATCCTTGTAGTAGCCAACGATCAGAACATACGCCGCCAAGCACATTCCGACGTAGATGATCAGTCCTACCTGGTATTGGTGCGGCTGGGTCATATAACGCGGCGGCGCCGGGCCATATTCAGGGGTCGTGATCGGCGCTTCGAAGGCGATGCGAGCATAGTAGGACGCGAAACTGAGGGCGACCACCACAAGCAGGACCCGAAGCCAGAAGGAATAGGGAATTGCGCCGCCGGATTCGCCACCCTGCGCGGCCGCCGAAAGGCTGAGCGATAGGGTAATCGCGAGCGCCGAAACTATTCGGAAGAACAAATGAAAAATGGTATTCTCCCAGCAAAGGAGCCGGGCTCGGTTCGTCCGTTAATTTTGCGGACGCCGTCCGACGTAATAACAAATCATTAATGGGAGCCCGGTGGCCAAGCTGTGACAGAGATCACACTCCGTTTTTTGAAGCGTTTGAGGCAAAAGCGGGCAGCACTTAGGTCCAGGGTGGCGCCTGCTGTGAACTCCGCAGCGCAAGAAGCGTTGCGTGTTTGCCATTGCGCTCCTACGCCTCTTCCGCCACATGAGCCGCATGAGCCATGACTTCGTTCTCATCGTCGACTTCGGCTCGCAGGTGACGCAGCTCATCGCCCGGCGCGTGCGCGAGGCCGGCGTCTATTGCGAAATCCACCCGTTCTCAAAGGCGGGCGAAGCGTTCGCGCGGCTGAAGCCCAAGGCCGTGATCTTGTCCGGCGGACCGGCGTCGGTTCCGGAGCCGGGCAGCCCCCGCGCGCCAGAGGAAATCTTCAAGAGCGGGGTCCCAATCCTCGCCATTTGCTATGGCCAGCAGACCCTGTGCGAGCAGCTTGGCGGCAAGGTCGAAAGCGGGCATCCGGCGGAATTCGGCCGGGCGGATGTCGAGATCCTTGAGGCCTCTGCGCTGTTCGAGGGCGTGTGGCGTGCGGGTGGGCGCTACCCCGTATGGATGAGCCACGGCGATCGCGTGACCCGCTTGCCTGAGGGCTTCCGGGTCTATGCCGTGTCGGAGAACGCGCCTTACGCGGTCGCGGCCGACGAAAAGCGGCGGTACTACACGACGATGTTCCATCCCGAGGTGGTCCACACGCCGGACGGCGCGAAGCTCCTCGCCAATTTCCTTTTCAAGGTCGCCGGCCTCAAAGGCGATTGGACGATGGCCGCCTTTCGCGATGAGGAGATCGCCCGGATTCGTGCGCAGGTCGGCAAGTCTCGCGTCATCTGCGGCTTATCGGGTGGAGTTGACTCGACAGTTGCGGCGGTGCTGATCCACGAAGCGATCGGCGATCAGCTCGTCTGCGTATTCGTCGACCACGGCCTCATGCGGCAAGGCGAAGCCGACGAAGTGGTCAACTTGTTCCACGGTCATTTCAACATCCCGCTCGTTCATGTCGATGCGGCGCAAGAGTTCATCGAGGCGCTAGCGGGCGTCGAAGATCCCGAGGCCAAGCGCAAGACGATCGGCAAGCTGTTCATCGACACATTCGAGGCGGAGGCGCGCCGCATCGCCAGCGATGGCAAAGGGCCGGTCGAGTTTCTGGCGCAAGGCACGCTCTATCCCGATGTCATCGAAAGCGTGTCGTTTTCCGGCGGTCCGTCGGCGACGATCAAGAGCCACCACAACGTCGGAGGCTTGCCTCAGCGCATGCGCATGAAGCTGGTCGAACCCTTGCGCGAACTGTTTAAGGACGAGGTGCGCGCTCTAGGCCGCGAGCTGGGACTGCCGGAGGCGTTCGTTGGTCGTCATCCCTTTCCCGGACCGGGGCTCGCCGTCCGCTGCCCCGGCGCCGTCACCCGCGAGAAGCTCGACATCCTACGCCAGGCCGACGCGATTTTTCTCGACGAGATACGCAAGGCCGGCCTTTACGATTCGATCTGGCAGGCGTTCGCCGTATTGCTGCCGGTGCGTACAGTCGGCGTGATGGGCGACGGGCGCACCTACGATTCGGTCTGCGCGCTGCGCGCGGTGACTTCGGTCGACGGCATGACCGCCGATTTCTATCCCTTCGACATGGCCTTCCTCGGCCGCGCCGCGACGCGCATCATCAACGAGGTCAAGGGCGTCAACCGCGTCGTGTACGACGTGACAAGCAAGCCGCCGGGCACGATCGAGTGGGAGTGAGGGGAACTAAAAATTTCAGCTTTGCTGTGGGGCGCGAAACAACTAGCCCGCCCCACAGCTGCGGCAAACTGAAGAGTCCGACATGCCCGAGACGCTCCCGCCGAAACCCGAGGACTATGTCGTTGTCGGCGGCTCGGATGGGCCGCGGCGCGATTTTCGGATCAGCGTCGGTCTGCGCGAGGGTTGGGACGCGGAGGGCCGGGTCTTTGACGTCTCCGAAGCGGTGCGCACCGCGCGAGGCTGGATGAGGCGTCGGGTCGAAGCGGGCCAGCCAGCGCTTTCGGGCATGTTCACCCGCGCGGAGGTGACCTACGCTTGGCCGCGCGAGGACGGCACGGTGGGATCGGACCGTGAACCCGTCGCCCTGTTCACGGGCGAGGCGGTGCATGCCTATCTCGGTCACCTGCCAGACGCCGCGATCGAGGCGATGCTCAACGAACTGGCCGCTGAACTCGGCGCCGCGCTGGGCCAGGAACGCATCTATGTCGCGTTCGCCGAGCGGACCTGGATTCTGGACGCCAGCGAGCACGGCCGCGGGGCGTGAGAAGAGCACATTGTCGGGGCCCAAAAGATTCCGTCTGCGCGCTCCGCGTCGTGACCTCGGTCGATGGCATGACGGCCGACTTTCTTTCCGTTCGAAATGGCCTTCCTCACCGCGTCGCGACCGGCGCCATCAACGAGGTCAAGGGGGCGTCAACCGCGTCGTCGACGACGTGACAAGCCAAGCCGCCTGGCATCATCGAGCGGGGAGTGACGGGGCGTAGCGCGGGATACGAGAGGGATGGTACCGGATATTGTCGGCGAAACGTAGCTATCGACCGTAGCCGATAGCTCCAAGTCAAAGTCGAGGGCGTTCCACCGCAAAAGAATCGAACGCCATATTGTTGGTTCTCGCGATCTGGAAAGCCGCTCGTTCCCTCTATGCCGACGTTGACGATTGGGCATAGACTCCCCTCGCACTCGTGCGGTTTTGCCTCGTAGCCGAGCTGCTTGTGCAAGTCTCCGGCATCGCAAAAATGATCTCACAGGGGCGGCGCCGAGCGCGAGCCGCAATGGAGCCAGAAACAACGGCGCGTCATTGGCGGTCTGACGGAGGGCGCGTTGAAGGGGTGATAGACTTGCCCACCGTCTAGGGAAGAAAAGCGCGAGCCCGTTCTCCTGACACCCTAATGCGGCCTGTGCGAGTCGTTGCGAAGCCGTTGGACGAGGGCGCGGACAGCATGAAGGTCAAGGATGGATCGTTTGAATGCCGATGCGATCGCTGGGATCAACCCGGGCGAAGGCGAAAAAACTTTGGGCTGAAAGCCGACTCGGGCGCGCGGGCGCGGCAACTCGGCGAGCCTCCGTGATGACAAGCTCCGCATGGACAAGATGGATCCCGTCGGAGTGCAAGCGAACGGCGTCGGCCTCGCGCGACAGGCGATGGCTGCGGATCGCGGGCCATTACGCCCTAGGGCTAGAGCCCTCTACGGCGCTTCGTGAGAATCAGGCGGGCCCGGTCTGGTTTCCAATGCTGGAGCCGGGCGAGTCCCGCCGGCTTGGGGTCACCATAGAATTGCTCGAGGGCGCCGCCGGCGCCAATCTTCTGGATCAGGAGGTCTCATGAAGCTCGGTTACAATACCTGGTCGATGCCGAGCCTCGCCTTTGATGAGGCAGTTCCTTATCTCGCGCGGCTCGGGTTCGAACTCGGTCGAGGTGACGGTGAGCGAAGGCTGGCGGACCGACGTCATGCTTCTCGCGCCGGGCGATGCGATGCGATGGAAGCGGATCGCCGCCGAAAACGGCATTGCCATGACCAGCCTCACAGCCAATGTCCCGGTGCTCGTCGACGGCGAGAGGTGGCGCGGGGTCCGTGAGCGTCTGACGCGAAGCCTGACGCTGGCCGCGGAGCTTGGAGAGCCGGCGCAGCGCATGCCCGTGAGCCTCACCGCTTCTGCGCCGCCGGATCACCCGCCCTCGGCGCCAGTATCCTCAGAAAACGCATGGCGAGACAATCGTACGCTCGTCATCGACCGCTTCTCTGAGCTTGCCTCGATCGCCGCGCCGCTTGGCGTGCAGGTCGCGCTCGAGCCGCATTTTGCGACCGTCGTCTGCAACGCGCCCCGCGCGCTTGATGTTCTCCAAGTGGTCAGTGATGAGGCGCTCGGACTTCAACCTCGACGTCAGCCATTTTGCGGTTCAGGGGCTGCCAATCGCGGGAGCGGTGCGAGCGCTCGGCCCGCACGCCATCGCCTGCGAGGTCAAGGATCATCGCGGCGTTGCGCCCGATTTCGAGTTCCTGGTCCCCGGCGAGGGTGACTTCGACTATCCAACGTTCCTAAACGAACTGGCTCAATCCGGTTACGACGGCAGCGTCGCGGTCGAGATCAGCGTGTTCCGTCAGCGCGCGCCCAGCTATGATCCGTACGACGCTGCGGCGCGCTCCTACGCGGTTTTGGCGAAAGCTTTCGAGGACGCGTGCCTTGCGAGAGCGAAGAGAACGCCGGGAACCTCAACCCATGACACGCATAATTGAGCTGAGCTTCGATCAAGGGAGAAATGCAGGATGAGCGGGCCACAGCAAAGGTCTTACCGCGTCGGCGTCATCGGGTTCGCCCACATGCACGTGAACGAACTCGTCGACCGCTTCGCCGCCACAGGCCGCTCGCCCATCGTCGCCTGCGCGGACACCACGCCGATCACACCCTCTCTGACTACCGTTGAAGGCAGTCGCTACGCAAACCTCAAGCGGACACTGGCGCTTGAGAGCCGTCCGCGCCGTTATGACGATTACCGCGAGCTGCTTGCTGTCGAACGGCTCGATATCGTGATCCTTTGTCCCGAGAACGCCCGCCATGAAGAGATCACGAAGGCCGCAACTGAACGTGGCGTACACGTCCTGACAGAAAAGCCGATGGCGGCCAGTCTCGACGGCGCGCGGGCAATGACGGATGCGGCAAAGAAAGCTCGCGTCAAGCTCGCGGTCAACTGGCCGATCGTCTGGTCGCCCGCGTTTCGGACGCTCAAGAAGCTCGTAGACGAGAAAGCGATCGGCGACCTGTGGGAGCTCAAATGGCGCAACCCCGCCTCCCTTGGCCCCCTGGCGCATGGCAGCCTGCACCCTGGCGACACCGTCATATCGGGCGCGGTTTCCGATCCGGAGAAAGGCTCCGAGTGGTGGCATCAGTCGGCCGCCGGCGGCGGCGCCTTCCTTGATTATTGCTGCTATGGCGCCTGTCTTTGCGCCTGGCTTTTTTCCGATCCGCCGACCTCGGTGCTCGGCACAACCGTCAATCTGAAAAGCCTCTATGGCGACGCGGACGACAATGCCGCGATGATCGTCCGTTTTCCGGCGGGACTATCGATCCTCGAAGCAAGCTGGAGCACGGTTCACAATGGCGGCGCGCCGGTGCTCGCCCTCTATGGGACGCAAGGAACCATCGCCATCGAAGACGGCGGCATTCTTGTCTATCGCGAACGCGGTTCGAAGCCGAGCCGGGTCGAGAGCGGTGACGCATTTCCCCAAGGACGATCGACCATCGCCGAGGAAATGATCCGGCATATCGAGACGGGCGAGCCGTTGCATCCGCTGCTTGATCTGCCGCTCAATCTCGCGACGATGGCCATCCTCGACGCCGGAATGCGCTCGTCACGATCCGGGAGAGCCGAGCCAGTCGAGCGGAACTGATGGCGACGTTTGGAGGGTGTGCGGATGACGCCGATTGGAATTGGAATGATAGGCTGCGGGGACATCGCCCGCGCGCGCTTCCTTCCCGTGATCGCCCGCTCCCCAGGGCTTGCGCTCCGCGGACTGCATTCCCGGACTTCGGCTGTTTGTCAGCTGCTCGCGAATCAGTACGGCGGCGCTGTCTACTTGGACCTCGATACGATGCTGCGGGCGAGCGAGGTGGAAGCGGTCGTCATCGCCACCCCGCACCCTTCCCACGCCGGTCTCGCTATCCGCGCGCTGGAGGCGGGGAAGCATGTCCTCTGCGAGAAACCGATGGCGACGTCCCTCGGCGACGCCCTCCGCATCGAACAGGCCGCAGAGCGATCTCAACAGGTGTTCATGGCGCTCCCGTTTGACCGGAGCCCGGCGATGGAGGAGGCGAAACGCCTCATTGACTCCGGGGCCATCGGACGGGTGAGCATGGCCGACGCGGTTCTGGCGCATCGCGGGCCCAAGCATGCGCCCTGGTTCTTCGACGCACAAAAGGCGCATTGGGGGGTGCTGGCCGATCTCGGCGTCTATATGATCAGCCAGTTGACCTATCTCTTCGGGCCGGCGCGCACAGTCCGGGGAAAGATCGACACAATCTTCCCCGAGCGCCGCGATGACAATGACAGGCCGATTGCAGCGACGGTGGACGACAACGCCGCCGCGGTGCTCGAACTGCCCAATGGCGTCTTAGGGACGGTGCGCGTCAATTGGTGCTCGCCATCTGACCACCGCAATGTCATCTGTCAGACGCGCATCCACGGAACGACCGGGATGATTTTCATCAATCCAGCGTCCAAGCCTGACCGGCTCGTCGTCTTCTCGCCCGATCATGAGATTTCCGGCGCTGCGCCAGGCGAGCACGCCGGTATGACAAGCTGTTATCGCCCCACACTGACCTCTCTCGATGACGATCTGGAGATCATGCGGACGTTCGAGACCGAGATTCAACTCGGCAAAGGCCGCGGCAATCTTTCCCGCGCGCGGCATGTCATCGAGGTGATCGATAAGATCTACCTCTCGTCCGCTTCCGGTCAAGCGGAAGCGATCGAGGCCAAGTAACCGCCAATAAATCGGTGGGCGGCGCGTCTCAAACAGAGAATTCTAAAAGGCGATGACCGTCGGACTGGCGACGGCTACCCGCTGGCCGGTCCAGAGCAGCCGGCGACCGTCGTCCTCGATGTGGAAGATCGTCAGTTCATCGGAGTCCTGACTGGCCGCCACGAGCCATTCACCTCCCGGCGCGATCGCGAAGTGCCGTGGGTTTCTGCCCATGACATCGACCCCGCCGTGAGGCTGAAGGTCGCTGCTCCCGGCCTCGATCGAGAAGATCGACAGCAAGTCGTCAGTCCGGTTGGCGAGGTAGCAGGCGCAGCCTGAAGGGTGGACTGCGATTTCCGAGGGAACGGCAACGGCCCGTCCGAGGCCTGCATCAGAGAAAGACTTGCGCAGCGCGAGACGCGGTCCTTCACCACCCCCGACGCGCTCGATGATAGAGACACCGCTTGAGTTTTGGTTGCTGACATAGACGGCGCTTTGGCTTGGCGCGGGCGCCAGATGGCGCGGCCCGGTTCCTGTCCGAAGCGCCAAGCCTTGGAGAAGCTCGAGGCGCGGTCGCGCTACTTCCGCGACAAGTCGATAGAGCAGAACGTGATCGCGACCGGCGTCCGTGACCATCAGTTCGCTCTCGCTGAGCGGCAGCACGGCGTGCGGACGCGGCGGCGCCGAGCTGCGATCCTCGTCACCAACGGCCGCCGGCGGCCGTACGAGATCGAGGACCGCCGCCGGTTTGCCGAGGTTGTCAAGCGCCAGCAACGCGACCACGCCGCCATGGTAGTGCGCAACGAAAGCAAACTGTCTTGTGGGATGGATCGCGACGTGACACGGGGCATCTGCCCCAGTTTCGAGCCGCCCGATCGGATTTAAACCGCCGGAGGCATCCTGGCGAAAGGCCAGGAACTCGCCCCCTTTTTTCGGCTCGGTGATCCCCCAGACGAGACCCGCCGGCGCGCGCACGAGGAAGGAGGGATTGACCTCGGAGCGGACGTCTCGGACATGGACCGCGCCGGACGCCGTATCTAGATCCGCCGTGACGATCCCTGCGCCATGCGCGGCCGGGGCGCCCGCCCATGGGGAGGGGATGCTGTATGAGCCGACGAGAAAAGAAATCGTGGACATTGCTCTGGCTCGCGTCCCGGTTCGGCGACAGCCTACGAGACGCCCATCGTTATCCGGTCGGCCTCCGCCCTGTCCTCGGCGGACATCGGCAGGACGATCCGGCGGCGCCGCGCTTCCGAGAGATAGACGGCCTTGATGACCTCGAGCGCCTGAACTGCGTCGAAGCCCGTGACTATGGGCTTGCGGTCCTCGATGATCGCGCGCGCGAAATCGCGCAGTTGGTCCGAGTGGAAGCCTGGAAATCCGGATTCGCCGCCCTCGGCCGCCGCCCAAGCGCTGACCGTCTCCCCCGAGTCGAACGGCCATTGGTCCGTAATCGCCTGGGTAAGCTCGGGCCGCTCGGAAAGCCCTAGGGTGTATCCCTTGGCCCCGTGGACGGCGAGGCGAAAGCCTGGGGCCTTCTCGATCGATTCGAGCGTGGTGGTCGCGACGATTGAGGCCATGGCGCCGTTCTCGAATCCGACGACTGCGCAGGCGGAGTCCTCGACATCGATGTACTCGCCGTGCTTCAGCGTGCCCCAGCGCCCATAAACTTCATTGGGAACGCCTACCATCCAGAGAAGCATGTCGATCATATGAATCGTCTGGTTCATGAGCGCGCCGCCGCCTTCGCCCTTCCAGGTGCCGCGCCATGCGTCCCGCGCGAAATAGGCGCGGTCTCGACCAAGAAGCGCGACGCACTCGGCGACGGTCACGCGACCGATGCGGCCATCGTCGATCGCCGAATGCATGCGCTGCGCGGCGGGAAAGAAGCGGCGCTGGAACACGCCGCCGAGCTTCACGCCATTCCCGCGGGCGGCTTCAAGCAGCTTGTGCGCCTCCGCGAGAGAGACGGTGATTGGCTTCTCGACGATTGCGTGGACGCCCCGCGCCATCGCCGCCATCGTGGGGGCGAAATGCTGCTTGTGGTCCGTGGCGATCGTAACGGCGTCGAGAGCGATAGCATCGAGCAAGGATTTGACGTCCGGGAAGACGTGCGCCACGCCATGCTCCTCTGCGAGCTTTCGGGCGCGAGCCAGATCGACGTCGCAGACGGCGACCAGCTCGGCTTCGTCGACAAGCTCGATCGCCTTGGCGTGAACGGCGCCGATCCCTCCACATCCCACCAATCCAAACCGAACCTTCTTAGCCATCGCTTAGCCTATCCATCTGCGGGTCAGTCGTCTTCCAGGCTCACGCGGCTGCTCCGCCAGCGGGCGCGAAAAGATTTCCGCACCGCGGCTTCGGGACTCTGGATCGTGAGGCCGCCATCCACCGTGAGAACTGCGCCTGTGACGAAAGATGCCTCGTCCGAAGCGAGGTACAATGCAGCGCTTGCGACGTCCTCAGGCGCTCCCCATCGTCCCACGGGGTAGTTGTCGCGAATGGACCTCGCCTCCTCCTTGTCGAGCCGAGCGGCGGCGTCCGGCGAGAAAATCGCGCCAGGAGCAATCGCATTGGCGCGAATACCCTTGGGACCGTACTCCAGCGCGATGTTTCGGGTGAGCCCATTGATCGCGGCCTTGCTTGCCGCGTAAGCAGCCAAACTCGGGTTGGCGACCGCTGCATTGACGGAGGAGACGTTGACGAAGACGCCGCCGCCCGCGGCCACCATACGCGGGATAAAGGTCTGGCAGCTGAGATAGACGGACTTGAGATTGGTCCGCATCGTCGCGTCCCATTCGTCTTCCGAAATGTCCAGAATAGGAGCGAAACGACCGGTCGCCGCGCTGTTGACAACGATATGCGCCCGGCCGAATTCGGCATCTACAGCATCCGCGGTCTGGTCCCAGGCGACCTTGCGTCCGACGTCGCCGTGCACAACGGCGACGCGCGCGCCGGACTTCCGCAGAAACTCGGCCGTCTCCTCGAACGCCGGATTGGCGAAGCCGACGAGGACGAGGGCGGCTCCTTCGCGCGCAAACGTCCGCGCAATAGCGCTCCCAATTCCGGGGCCGATCCCGGTGACGACGGCCGTTTTGCCGACTAGCCGATCCATCCGGCTAAGTCCAACTTCGTCAGCAAGCCGGCGCGGGCTCGGGCTGGCTTGCCGATGTCGCGACGCTCTCGCCTTCAATCCAGACGCCTTCCAGCTCGAGCGTCTTTCCCAGCCTGACAAGCCCAGCTCGTGCGCCCGGCTCAATGCGGCCCAGATCGCGCCGGCCGAGATAGTCCGCCTGCCGGGTCGAAGTCATTTCGACGACCTCCTCGAGGCCCAGTCCCAGCTGGACGAGATTCCGAAAGGCGTCGAGCATCGTGATGGCGCTACCGGCCAACGTCGAGCCGTTCATCAGGGTGATGCGCCCGCCCTTCTTGACCACCTTGCGGCCCCCCCATTCGAACTCTCCGTCCGGCAGACCCGCCGCGCTCGCGTCGGTTATCGCGTAGAGGCGCGGGATCGCCCTGCGGGCCGCAAGCACGACAAGCGGATCGACGTGGATCATGTCGCAGATCATCTCGGCATATTCGGCCTTCGCCAGCGCATAGGTCGCGACGCCCGGCGCGCGATGCTCAAGCCCCGTCATGGCGTTGAAGAGGTGGGTGAAGCCGCAGCAACCCCAGCCGAAGGCGCGGCCGACTTCCTCTGGCGTTGCGACGCTGTGACCAATTTGGACGCGGCAGCCGGTTTTGCTCAAAGCCTCGATGACGCCACGGCCGCCCGGGATTTCGGGCGCGACAGTCGCAACCGCGATCCGATATTGCCGCGCCCATCGCGCCGCCAGTTCCGCGTCTCCTTCGAGCATAAGCCTGACGTCCATCGCCCCAGGCCGCTTCGGGTTGAGGAATGGCCCTTCGAGATGGGCGCCCACCACGACCGCTTCACCCGGCTCGCGGTTCGAGGCGATCCTCGTGATGGCGGCGAGGGCCTCCTCGATCATGGTCGCCGCGCCCGTCGCCGAAGTTGGGGCTATGGCCGTCGTGCCATGTGCAGAATGATAGCGGATGAAGGTCCGAATGCCTGCTTCGCCGCTCGTCCAGTCGGACCCTCCACCTCCGTGCACATGAAGGTCGATGAAGCCGGGAACGACGTACGGCGCCTCTGGCCTGGCGCCGCCTGGGAGAGCGCGCCCTTCGATCGCCTTGACGATAGGCCCTTCTAGGACGACGCGGCCGCTGACCCAGCCCTTTGGCGTAAGGATCGAGCCTTCGAGCGTTTCGTTCGGATTGGTCATGAGATTTGCTCCGCAGTTTCGCCGAAAAGCAGCACGCGCTCCTCGGGAGCCCCGCCGCTCGCTACAAGCCAGCTGCCAATCAACGCGTCGCCCTTGGGCTCCAGAATTTGGCGGCCTGCCTTTTGCTCAAGGCGCGCGCGAAACGTCGCTGCAAGCCCACCCGCGGCATAAAGCGGCGTAGCGCGGTCCGAGATCACGCCGATCAGCGCTGCGAGATGTTCAATTGCGCGGTCGCGAATCCGCGCGGCTGCAGGGACGCCCGCGTCAGCCTGCGCGAGAACATAAGGCGCGAGGGATGCGAGCTTGCTCGGCCCCAAATCGCGCATCCACCCCGTTCGGATCGCGTCAACTCCGCCGATCGCTTTGTCCATCGCTCGGCTGAGGTCATCCGACGCGACGACGCCGTCGAGGACGGCGAAGAAATGCCGGAGCGCCCGCTGACCCATCCAGCTGCCGCTGCCGCGATCGCCAGCTATCCAGCCCCATGCGTCGCGTTGGATAGACAAACCGTTCGGATAAAGACGATGACCCGCGATACCGGTGCCGATGATGAGCAGGCTGCAAGGTTCACCCATCCCAGCGCCAATCAGCGCGGCGTAACCGTCGCTCATCGCCGAAATGCGCACAAACGGTGGACACGCGGCGAGAAAGCGGTCGCGCCCGTGCAGGTATGTCCCCGCCGCGCCGATTGCAAAGACGACATCGCCAGTCTCATCCTCTCGCCGTCCGAGTAAAGCGGCGCACTGGCGCCACAGGTCGCGGATGCTCCCCACCGCCTGATCGAACAACGTCGCCGGATTGCAGGGGCCAGACGCCGCCTCGGCCTGGGACTTCCCCTGCGCATCGAGGACCCGCGCCCGGCTGCGGGACCCGCCGGCGTCGACGCAGAAATACAAATTCGTCGTGACGTCGGGCGTCATGCGCGGCCGCTACTCGGTGAGCCGCGTATAGGCGGCGGCGAGCAGGAGGATGATCGCCCCGTACAGGATCTGCCGCACCGGCTCCGGCACGTCGAGCAGCGTGAGGATGCTGTTCAGCACCGTCAGGATCAACGCGCCGATCACCGTCCCGGCGTAGCCGCCTCGGCCGCCGAAAATCGAGGTTCCGCCGATGATGACAGCGGCGATGGACGGCAGCAAATAGACGTCCGCGAGGCTGAGATTGGCCGCATCGACGGCGCCGACAATCACGAGGCCCGCGACGGCGGCGAGCACGCTGCAGGCGGCGTAGGTCACGAGGACGACCCGCCAGACGCGGATGCCCGACAGCTCGCAGGCATCTCGATTGTCGCCGATCGCGTAGAGCAGACGTCCGTATCCGGTCCGGCGCAACAGGAAGATGATCGCAATAGCGACCGGCGCCCAGAGAAACAGGCTGTTCGGCACGAATCCGAACATCTTGCCGGCCCCGAGATCGTCGATGAACTGCGGCACGTGCGGTCCCGCGGCCATCATCTTCTGGCTGTAGACGACCAGCACGCCCTCGGTCATGAGGCCCGTTCCAAGCGTCATGACGAGCGGCTGGACGCGCAGGAGCGCGACGCCGACCCCATTGAGGACGCCGACGCCGACGCCGACGCCCAGCCCGTAAAAGACCGCCACGGCTCCGCCGAGCGACGAATGTGTCGCCATGAAATACGCCGCAGCCGTTGCGACGCTCGCTACCGAAAGGTCGATTCCTCCGATCAGCATGACGAGCGTCTGCCCACCGGCCATAATCCCAAGCGGCGTCGCGAACATGACCATATTCGACAGCCAGACCGCATTGACCGTGCCGGGCCGCGCGAGCTGAATGGTGAGCACGAAGCAAACGAGGATCAGGAGCAGCGCCAGGATGGTATGGCGCCGCAGCAACGACAGAACCCCGCCGGCGCCGGACGAGGAAGCCGAGGATGCGCGCGGGGTCCCGGTAATCGACGCATCCGCCATCAGGGCCGGAAGGCCGCTGATCATCACGATTGCGACGATCAGGATCCCCTGGATCACCTGTCCAAAATTGGGGTCGATGTTCAGGAAGATGAGATCCGCCGGAATCAGAAGTTCAGAACGAAGGCCGCTAGCACTGGGCCGACGAGGCCCCCGCGACCGCCCGCAAGGCTCACGCCGCCCACCACGATGGCGGCGAGGGCGCTCAGCGTGTAGTAGACGCCCGCGAGCGGTGAACCGATGCCCGTCGTCATCGTCAGCGCAAGGCCGCCGACCGCACTGAACAGGCCTGAAAAGACGTAGGACGTAAATCGCGCTCGACTGACGCCAACCCCGCTGCGGAACGCCGCATTGCGGTCGCTTCCGATGGCGCAGAGTTCAAGCCCTAGCTTCGACCTGGACAACGGCGTCCAGATGACGGCGACAGACAAGGCTAGCAAGATCAGGCCATTGGGCAGCCAGGTCGAGAAAGTCGTCCCGGCGCCAAGATTCAGAAATTCAGACGGCGCGCCGCCGCCCGGCTTTTCCAGGATGAGAAGCGCGACGCCGCCCCAGATGAACCCGCTCGTGAGCGTGGCTACGACATCGGGAACGCGGGAGAAGACGACGATGAGGCCGTTCACCGCGCCCATCGCCGCGCCCGCGAGAAGAACCGCAACGGCGAGAAGCAGGGACTGTTCGAATGAAGCATTCTCCATCGAGCGGGCAGCCAGAACATTGGCGACCGCGATCATGGAGCCGATGGAGAGATCGATGCCGCCGGCAATGACGACGACGGCTTGCGCAGCCGCGGCAAAAGCGAGCGGCAGCGCTCCCATCGCCAACGATTCCACGTCGAAATCAGAGAAAGTCGGATGGATGAGGATTGTGATCGCGAGCGCGGCGATCAACAGGACCGGCATGCCAAATAGAGCCGGATTGCGCCGCACGACCCGGGCCATTCGCGTCGGCAGGCGTTCATCTGGGTTGAGCGCCCCGGCCAAAGCCATTGCCTTGGTTTCGGCAGGCGCGGTCATACGACCGTCTCGAGGCGCGGAGCAAGGCCGTGTGCGGCGCGGAGCAAGCTCGCCTCGTCTGCCTGCTCGACCGGCATTTCCGCGACCACACGTCCGCCGAAGAGGACGATGGTCCGGTCGCAGGTGAGAGCGATCTCCGGAAGTTCGGAGGTGAAGAGGAGCACCGCTGCTCCTGAGGCGGCGAGCTCGCGCACCAAGGCATAGATCTGCCGCTTGGTGCCGATGTCGATGCCACGCGTCGGATCGAAACAGAGCAGGGTGTCGAAGCCGGCCGCAAGCCAGCGCGCGATGACCACCTTCTGCTGATTGCCGCCGCTCAGGCGCCGAAGCTCGGAAGCGGCGCGCGTATCGATCTGGAGCCGATCAATCGCAGACTGCACCCGCTTCTGTTCTGCGCGCGCACTGACCACACCCCATTTAGCCACCGGGCGGAAGGCTGGCAGGGCGATGTTCTCCCGGATCGATCGCTGCTGAAGCAAGGCGAGCATTCGGTTGGCGGGCACCAGGACGACGCCGGCTGCGATCGCATCAGCAGCGTGGCGCAGCGTCAGCTCCTTGCCGCGCGCAAGAATCGAGCCGCTTTCGTAACGCCGGACGCCGGCGATACATTCGAAAAGCTCATCCTGGCCCTGCCCCTCGAGCGCTGCGACGCCGAGGACTTCGCCGGGATAGAGCTTAAGGGAGACATCGTTGAGAAGAGGTCCGCGCCTCAAGTCCCGCACTTCGAGCGCTGGCTCAGCGCTGCTTGGCGGCGTCCAGTTCCGCTGGGACGAAGACGGGCCCGCCGCCGAAGCCGCTGCCGCCGCCTCACCCAGCATCAGTTCGACAATGCGATCCTCATGTCCGCGTGCGCTCTCGGTGACGCCGACAGTCACGCCGTCGCGCAGGACCGTCGTCCGGTCGCATAGGGCGGAAATCTCGGCCATCCGGTGCGAGATGAAGATGACGGCGTTGCCCCGCTCGCGCCAGCGCCGCACCATCGCATAGATGCGTTCCGACAGGTCCGCGGGAAGGGACGCCGTGATCTCGTCGAGGAGCAGGACTGCTGGCTCTGAGGCGAGTGCGCGGGCGAGGTCTACCAGGCGCAGCAGCGGGTAGGGGAGGTCGCGGATAAGCTCCCGAGAATCGAGGCGCGGGACGCCGAGCTCGCCGAGCCATTTGCCGACGGCCTCATTCGAGACCCCGGCCAGCCGCATGTTCTGGCTCACCGTCAGGTCCGGCACGAGCGCCGGATCCTGATATACGGACACGATGCCAGCTTGGCGCGCCTCCGCCGGCGAGCGAAAGGACTGCCGTCGACCTTTGACGGAAATTTGTCCTCCGGTCGCCGGGAAGACGCCGGTGATGATCTTCACCAGCGTGCTCTTGCCGGCGCCGTTTGCGCCCATTAGCCCGTGAACCTCGCCGGAAAGCACCTCGAGCGAGGCCGCACGCAAGGCGACAACCGAATCGAATCGCTTCGAAACGTCAGTCGCAGCGAGGATCACAAACGGCTCGGTCATCACTCTCGGCTTGATGGACCGCACTTCTGGCGCGCCGCCGAAAACGGCCGAACGGAACGCCAGGTCTTCAAGAGGGTTCGACTTCAGCCGGCGGTCACTCGCCCGGCCCTTTGCAATCCTTCTCTTGCGCCACCGTATAGTGCGTGTAGGGCTTCACCGGGCTGTAGGCCGCGAGGTTCGGGTCCACCTTCGGATCGTAAAGCTCCTTGAGCCATGCCTGCCCCTCCGAAGTCGAGCTGTCGTGAACTTCTGGCACAAGATGAATCACTCGCGGATGGTCTTTACCGGCAAGGATGTCAAGGGCGACTGAGAGTCCTGCGCCGCCGACCGCCGGTGGATTGGTGACATTGATGCCAACGACTCCCGCGTCCTTCATCTCGATTTCCTGTCCCATGAAACCATTGTTATCGGCGCCGACGACAGGAACATATTTGAGGTTCGCCGCCTTGTAGGCGTCTATCACGTTCTTGTCGGTTCCCGAGGTCCAGACGCCATGGATCTCTTTGCCTGAGGCCAGCAACTCTTTCATTTGCTGGGCAGCTTTGTCAGGAGACCATGCAGTAAACACGGAAGCCACCACCTTGATGTTCGGATACTCCTTCAATGCTTCGGTAAGACCCTCGTGGCGATCCGCGTCGGCGGGCACCCCATCGATGCCGCGTAGTTCAACGATATTACCCTTGCCGCCTAGTTTCTTGAACAGCGCCTCCGCGCCAAGCTTTCCATACGCCTTCTGATCATTGGTCACGACATGGGCTGTCGGAGCATCGACCGCCTGGTCGACCGTCACGACGACAATTCCGCGATCAGTCGCCTGCTTGATGACGGGATCAAGTGCCTTGCGATCGGACGGATTAATAATAATTATATTCGCGCCGGCCGAGATCAGATTGCGAATATCAGCGATCTGCTCCGAAGGTCCGCCGTTGCGGTTGGCCAGAATGACTTTAGAGACCTTGCCCGACGCAAGAGCCTCGGCCTTGACAGAACAGACCATTTCCTCACGCCAGCCGTTGCCAATGAGGGTGTTTGAAACACCGACAACGTATTTCTTGTCATCGGCATTAGCGTGACCCGCGGCTGCAAGTGCGCCCGCGACAACCGCGAGCCCAAGATAGCTTGATTTGACGAAAGCTCCCACCGTTTCCTCCCTGAGAATTGCGTTAGACTTGACGCTCCCGCTCGACGAAGATGAACCACTCCCGCGCGTTGATAGCCCGCCAACGTGAACATCGAAGACCAAGAGTTCCCCTGCAGACCTCGGATTTTGTCATGGACACCAATGCTGCGCGACGAACATTACCAAGCCTTCTGGCAACCGCACCTATGAAGTTGCACCATGCGCGCATGCACGGCAAGGCCGGCATAGCGGTCGGGCGGGCAATTCTCGGCCTCGCGCCGATAGGACTCCAAATTCGGACGCGCGAAGCGGCGGCGCAATTAGGCGAGTTTTCCGTCGCGATTTAAAATCTTGTCCCTGATGTCCGACACCGCATTTTCGTGTGAACTGAAGCCCTCGTAATGCGCCAGCGTGCTAGCGCGCGCAGCCAGCTCCGGATAGGCGTCTGACGTCACGTAGCCGACCGAGGACCGCTTGAGGAAATCGGTTACGGACAGGGGCCCATAGGAGCGCGCCCACCGGCTTGTTGGCAGCACGCAGTTCGGCCCAAGGACGAAATTCGCGATCGTTATCGGAGTATGCGGTCCCATGAGAATCTCGGCCGCTTCCGTGATCGCGCCAAGATGCCGGAACGGCTCGGCGGACAGGATTTCGAGATGCTCCGGCGCATAGGCGTTGATGAAGTCATAGGATTCCTGCAGCGAGCCCGTAAGGATGACGCCGCCCCTTTCGCCGCGCAGCACCGCCTGCGAGAAGGCGACGCGCTGCGGCGTCATGCGTGCCCAATACCCGGGCAACGCCGCTTGGGCGGCCTCCGCGACTTCGCGACTTGGGGTGACGATGTGAGCTGAGGAATCAGGTCCGTGCTCCGCCTCGATCAGCACGTCCAACGCTGCGAGGCGCCCGTCAACCGTGCCGTCTGCAAAGATCAGCGCCTCCGACGGGCCGGCGGGCAAACCGGTGTCGATCACGCCGGAGAGGAGCCGCTTCGCCGCCACCACCCACGGGCTTCCCGGCCCGACGATCTTGACCGCCTGCTTGACCGTCTCGGTGCCGTAGGCCACGGCAGCGACCGCCTGCGCGCCGCCGCATTTGTAGACAGTCGAAACGCCAACGGTGCGGGCGGCGACGAGTGTGGCCGCATCGATCCCGCCGTCCTCGGTCGGCGGCGTGCAGATCGCGATCTTCTTGACGCCAGCCACGACCGCGGGGACGGAAGTCATCATTGTGACCGAGGGAAAGGCGCCCTTGCCGCGCGGCACGTAAAGCGCGACGGAAGTGAGGGGCGTCCAGCGGTCGCCTGCGAAGGCGCCGGGACGCACCTCCTTCATCCACATGGGCTCCGGGCGCTGCTCCTCATGGAACGTGCGGATGTTGGCGACGGCATATTCGATGGCCTCGATCACATCCGGCCCGACCGCCTTGAAGGCGGCGTCGAACTCCGCTTCCGACGCCCTTAGCGCGTCGGCGCGCAAGTTCGCCTGGTCGAATTCGCGTGCAAAGCGGACGAGCGCCGCGTCGCCCTCGCGCCGCACGGCTTCAATGATTGGCTTCGTCTTCTCGGTGAACACGGAAAGGTCGGCCTCGGAGCGCCTGAGCAACGCCGCGCGTTCCTCGGCGTTCAGCTTGGCGAGTTCACGGAAATTGCATGGATCGGTCATGAGTTCCAGCCTTAGAAAGATGCAGTCCGTTTCAAACATCGGCTTCGGCTCGCGCGGAGCCTTCGCGGATCGAGGCGACCACGCGGCGCTGGAGGTCGATGAATTCCGTCGTGGCCGCCATATCGGGATGGCGCGGCCTCGCCAGGGACACGGGAAACGTCTCGCGTATGCGTCCCGGCGCCGTGGCCATGACCTCGATCCGGTCGGAAAGATACACGGCCTCTTCGACATCATGCGTTACGAAGAGCACAGTCAGGCGATGCTCCTCCCAGATGCGGGTGAGCAGCTCCTGCATCTGACGCCGGGTGAGTGCGTCGAGGGCGCCGAACGGCTCGTCCATGAGCAGCATCTTTGGCCGATAGGAGAGCGCGCGCGCAATCGCCACGCGCTGCTTCATGCCGCCAGAAAGCTGCGAAGGATAGGCGTCGGCGAATTTTTCCAGCTTCACGAGCTTGAGATGCTCGCGCGCGATCTCGAGGGACCGCCGCCTCGGAAGGCCCGCCGCTTTGAGGGCGAATTCGACATTCTGCTGCGCGGTGAGCCAAGGCAGCAGCGTATAGGACTGGAATACGACGCCGCGGTCGAGTCCAGGGCCGGCAATCGGCGCGCCATCGGACAGGAGAAGGCCGCTGTCGAAGTCCTGAAGGCCGGCGACGATCGAAAGCAGCGTGCTCTTGCCACACCCGGACGTGCCGACGAGCGAAACGAACTCGTTGTCCGCCAGGGTGAGGTTGATCGCGTGCAAGGCTTGGATCGGTCCCGCTTTGGTGGAGAACCGCTTGTCGAGCGAGGCGATGCTGAGCTTCGGCTCCGCCACGTCAGCGGGCCTCGGAATAGCGGAACAGCACGCGCTCGAGCGCCTTCATGCCTTGGTCCGTCGCGAGGCCGAGCAGCCCAAGAAACAGGATGTAGCCGATGATCGTCTCGGTCTGGAAATAGCGCTGCGACACGGTGATGCGATAGCCGAGGCCGGAGGTCGCGGCGATGAGTTCGGCGAGCACCAGCCACGTCCAGGCCCAGCCCACGCTAATCCGCAAAGTGTCCCAGATTCCGGGCAGCGACGAGGGCAGCACGATGCGAAGCAAGATACGTGTCTCGGAGAGGCCGAGAGTCCGGCCGAGCCCGACGAAGTCGTGCGGCACGCGCCTCACGTTGTCCATCACCATGAGAACTTGCTGGAAGAAGGTGCCGATCCAGATGATCAGGAATTTCTGGCTGTCGCTTGTGCCGGCCCATAGGATTGTCAGAGGCACGAAGGCGACGACAGGCATATAGCGGACAAAATCGACCAGCGGCTCAATCGCCGCCTCCCAGAGTCGGAAACAGCCGATCATCACTCCGATCGGGATCGCCATCGCAGAAGCGATCGCGAAGCCCGCGAGCATCCTATAGATGCTGACCCCTGCGTCCTGCCATAGCGTGCCGCTAACAGCCAGGTCCGCCATCTTCCGCCACACGGCGCCGGGAGATGGCAGGAAGATCGGCTTGATGATCCCGGTCCCGGTTGCGACCCACCACGTCGCGAAAAGCGCCGCGAACACAGCGATGGAGGTCGTAAGATAGACCGCGCGGCTAACCTCTCCGCCAATGCGGAACCCGGCGGCGCGCCGGCGCGTGGAACTCCTACGGGAAATGAGCCCCCCGTTCGAGGATAGGCCGGACGAGACCGCTTCCTCGAAGCGGGAAACGGTCTCGTTCTCCTCGGCCATCCGGGCCGTTACTTAACGGCTTCGTTGACGAAGTCGGCGTCGATCATCGACTCCGGGGTCACATCCTTCGTCACGAGCTTCGCCTTCTCGGCGGCTTTCAGCACGTCGGCGAAGGTTTTTGTGCGGAAGTCGCCCGCCAGCGCCGCCTTGGCCTCGGCCAACGAATAGTAGCGCACGCCGTCGAACGCCGTCTTGAGGTCGGCGACAGGCGAACCCACTGCGTCGGCGATGATCGCCTGGCCTTCGTCCGTGTGCGCCTGATAGTCCTTCAGCGCCGCATCCCACGCCTTCAGCATCGCCAGCACCTGCCCGGGCTTCGACTTGATCACGTCCTCGCGCACGACGAGCACGTCGCTGACCAAGCCTGGATCCTTCCCGGCGGTGAAGAGCAGGCGCATATTCGGGTCCTGTTTCCGCGCCCCCGAGATGTAGGGCTCATAGGTGACGGCGACAGGAACGCGCCCGGCGATCAGCGCGCTTCCCGCGTCGGCGGCCGGCATGGGTACGGGCTTCACGTCGGCTATCGTCATGCCATTGTTGGCGAGCGCATAATTCAGCAGGATGTCGCTGGTCGTGCCTTCCTCGAAGGCAACCTCCTTGCCCTTGATATCGGCGATGGATTGAATGTCTTTGCCTGCGAGAATGGCGTCGGCGTTGAGGCTGAAATCCAGCAACGTTACAATCCTGACCGGAAGGCCAGCGGCCACCATGCCCATCGCGGTGTGAGTGGCGATATTGGCTGCGTCGAGCTGGCCGCTCGCCAGCGCTGCGTTGATGTCCTTATCCTCGGTGAAGTTGACAATCTGAACGTCGCTTAGCTCCTCCTTGGCGAAGAGCCCCTTCTTGGCCGCGATATGCCACTGGCCATAGCCGAGCCAGGGCTCGATGCCGAGCTTGAAGGTCCCAGACTCGGGTTTGGCGGGAATTGCATCGGCGGCGTGCGCCGGCGCCGCAGCCGTGATTCCGACCGCGAGCGACAGGATCGCGATCGCTGCGGCGCGCCTAGTAAACTCATGGATCATCATTGACTGCCCTCTCTTCGCAGTTGAAACACGTCCGGCATAATGCTGCGTGACGCCCGCCGGCGCCAGCGGCGCGTCGCACGGTTTTAGATCGACGCGAGATAGCCGCCGTCCACCGCGATGCACTGTCCAGTAATGTATTTAACCGCGTCCGACGCGAGAAAGACGGCCACCCCTTGCAGGTCGCTCATTTCGCCAAAGCGCGCCTGCGGAATCCGGCGGAGCATTCCGGTCCGCCATTCCGAGTTCTCGTAGAAAACCTCGGTCATGTCCGTCTGAAAATACCCCGGGGCGATTAGGGCGCGCGTCATGCCGAGCAGGCCTGATTTCGACAAGCCGTAGGGCGTGGCGGTCGGAACGCCGACCTCCGATGTCAGCGAACACACATTGATGATGACGCCGCCGCGCCCGTCCGCCTTCATCCGGGCCGCCGCAGCCTGAGCGGAGAAGAAAGCGCCTTTGAGATTGGTGCCGAGGAAGCGGTCCCACAGCGCCTCGTCAACATCGACCGATGGACACACCTGTTCGACGCCCGCATTGTTGATCAGGATGTCCAGCCGGCCAAAGCGCGTGGCCGCTTCGGCGACCGCCCTACGGCATCCGTCCACCGACGCCACATCATGTTCGATAGCGCAAGCTTCGACCCCGGACGCGTTAAGTTCGGCCAATGTCGCGTCGAGCGACGCCTTCAACGAGCGGCTCGTCACGGCGACGGAAGATCCCGCCCGCGCCAATGCTCCAGCAATGGCCCTCCCGATGCCGCGGCTGCCGCCCGTGACGAGCGCCGCGCGCCCCTCAAGGTCAAAGGAAGGGAGCGCCGCCATCATGTGATCTCGAGAAACAACCCGGAGCCAATAAATCGGTCCCTGTCGGTTCCCGTCAAGAGTCAAAAGGGATCTTGGCGGGCGATGGCACCGATCCTGGATTCCGGTCCGCTGGCGCATAGCTGACGTCCGAAAAGACTGGCGCGCCTGAAGGCGCGCCGCCTGGCTTCGCGCCCTCGGGCTGCGTAAGGTTGTGGAATGACACAAAGCGCCAGAGATGCAGACGAACCTGCAAGCGTGGTCTTGCCGGTTCAGAACCCGTGGTTCGAGGTGACGCAACTCTCGCCGGACCTCTACCGGATCACCGAGCCCCGCTGCCATAGGTGGGTCCGAGCAAACTGTTTCCTGATCCTGGGCAGGGAGCGCGATATATTGGTCGACAGCGGGATGGGCGTGGCGCTGCTGCGGCCGGTCCTCGATCGCCTGTCCGCGCGGCCGAGACTCGTGTTCACGACGCACGCGCACCTCGACCATGTCGGCTCGCATGCGGAGTTCGGCGATTGTGAGATCCTCGCCCATCCGGCCGAGGCTGCCGAACTCGCGCAGCCTGGTCGGCAAGGCCTCCGTTTTCCGAAACGCGGCGCGGAGGAGATCGCCGAGCTTCGCCGCTCCGGAATCGAGCCTTCTGACTTCATGGTCGAAGCCGTTCCGTCCGCCGGCTACAATCTGGAGACGCACCAGCGCGCGCCCGTGAAGCCGACACGGCTCGTGTCGGAAGGCGACATCGTCGAAACCGGCGATCGGGAGTTCGAAGTCCTGCATTTGCCGGGGCACTCTCCGGGAAGCGTAGCGCTCTGGGAGCGTTCGAGCGCCTCGCTCTTCTCGGGAGACGCCATCTATGACGGCGTTATCGTCGATAGCCTCCCGGGGTCGGACGTAAGGATTTATCGGGCGACGATGAAGCGGCTCGCGGAGCTCCCGGTCGCAAAGGTTTTCGGCGGCCACAACGCTCCGATGATGCGAACTCAAATGCTCGAAATCGTCGATCGCTATCTCGCCTCTCGGCCGTGAGCCGCCGCCTGGGCGGGCGATCGGCCCTTCTGCGGCCGCGCCCGCGTACTGAGGGCCGGTCGGGCTCGCGACAACGCACGAACCGGGACGCAAATAATTTCGTCCGCAGAAACGCGACTGCCCCCTCACACCAGCCTCGTGTCGGCGATCGCCCATTCGATGGTCGCGACTTCGGCAGGCGCGAGGATGGGCGTTTCGGCGCGGTGCTGTTGCTTGGCGGTCAAATGCGGGCCGGCGCCAATCTGCACCACATAGCGGATCATCTCTCCCATGAAGACTGTTTCCCGCACGGTCGCCCTTATGGAGTTCACGGGCCTTCCCTCGGCTGAAGGAAACGCCCCGACCATGATCTTCTCGGGCCTGATCATGCAAAGGCAATCGTTCGAGTCATTCAAACTGGATGCCGGCGCCCGCAGCAGGACGTCGCCGATCTTGAGAACGATGAGCCCATCCGTCTCCTCGCCCACGATCGTCGCCTCCAGGAGATTGGCTTCGCCAACGAAGGAAGCGACGAAGCGATTGGCCGGCATGTCATAGAGGGCCGTGGGCGAACCGATTTGCGCGATCCGGCCCTCGTTCATCACCGCGACCCGGTCCGACATCACCAGCGCCTCCCTCTGGTCATGCGTCACATAGATGAAGGTGATCCCTAAGCGGTCATGCAGCCGCTTGATCTCCAATTGCAGACCCTCGCGCAGCTGCTTGTCGAGCGCGCTCAAGGGCTCATCCATCAGCAGCACCGGCGGATTGAAGACGATCGCGCGGGCGATGGCGACGCGCTGCTGCTGGCCGCCGGAGAGCTGCTGGGGAAAGCGCGCCTCGTAGCCCGAGAGCTGGACGAGATCGAGCATCCGCCGGACATGCTCGCGGATCTCGGGCTTGGCGACGCCGCGCTGCTTGAGCGGGAAGCCGATGTTCTCTGCTACCGTCAGATGCGGGAACAAAGCATAGTTCTGGAACACCATCCCGATATTGCGCCGATAGGCCGGCACGTGCGTGACCACCGAGCCCCCGATCAGGATGTCGCCCGCCGTCGGCTGCTCGAAGCCGGCGATCATCATCAGCGTCGTCGACTTACCGGAGCCAGAGGGGCCCAGGAAGGTGATGAACTCGCCGGCCTCGATATCGAGGCTCAGATCGTCGATCGCGCGATAAGCGTCGAAAGTCTTGACGATATGGCGCAGCGCGACCGGCGCGCCGGCCTGTCGTGACGATCCGGACCGAACCTCATAAGGAGGCATGACCTTCATCCGCGATGCAAACCGACTTTGTTTGGTGTCTTCGTCGGAGTGATGAGTATGAGGCTGCGATGCAATTGTCGAGCCAGCGGCCGGCATCGCCTGAAAAGACCTTTGACGCGGCCGCTCGATTGCCGATAGGCTTCCGCCGTTGCCGTCATGCCGCGATTGGGTGGCGAAGGGCGATGTTGAACCGCAGATTTTCCCTGGGCGCCTCCGCGATAAGACCGTCGTCCGGCGCCCTTCTCGCCGCGCCCCTCGTGCTGTATCTGGTCGTCTTCTACGCCTATCCCGTCCTCCTCATGCTTGAGCGCAGCGTGTACAAGGGAGGGTGGACGCTTGAAGTCTTCAGCGAGCTCCTGCGCGATGGCGTCTTCTGGCGCGTCATGCAGATCACGGGAACGATCAGCCTGATCGTCACCATCGCCTGCCTGCTGCTGGCCTATCCGGTCGCCCTGTTTCTGGCCCGCTCAAAGAAGTCTACCGCCAACCTGCTGATCATCCTTGTTCTCATCCCGTTTTGGACCAGCATCCTGGTCAGGACCTATGCTTGGATGGTGTTGCTCGGCAGGCGCGGCGTCATCAATGATCTGCTGATCGCCAGCGGACTGATCGAGCGGCCGGTGCAGCTTCTCAACACGCGCTTCGCGGTCTGCGTGGCTATGGTGCACGTCCTCTTGCCCTTCATGGTGCTGCCGATCTATTCGACATTGAAAAGCTTGGACTGGCGGCTCATTCGCGCCGCCGAAGGCCTCGGCGCTCGGCCTCTCGCCGTCTTCCGCCAGGTCCTGCTGCCTTTATCCCTGCCCGGTATTTCCGCCGGCTGCATCCTGGTCTTCACGCTCGCGATCGGCTTCTACATCACGCCCGCCTTGGTTGGCGGCCCCGGCGACCTGATGATCTCGATGCTGATCGCCAATCAGGTGAACATTCTTGACTGGCCCCAGGCAGCCGCGATGGCGGTGATGCTTCTGATCGTCGTACTCGCGATCTTCGCCGGCTTCACCCGCGTCATGGGGATCGAGAAGATCTTCCAGGGTCAACGCTGATGCGCGCCGTCTGGCGCACGGCGTTCTATGGCCTGGTGATCCTGATCTTCGCCTATCTCCTGTTCCCGATCTTCATCGTGATCCCGCTGTCCTTCTCCTCGGGCAAGTATCTGACATTTCCGCCGCCGGGTTTCAGCCTGCAATGGTACGCCAATTTCTTCACCCGCTCGGCCTGGACGGATTCCGCCTGGCTCAGCATCTGGGTCGGCCTTGTTGTCACCGCGCTCTCGACGCTTCTGGGAACGCCGGCCGCAATTGGCCTCGTCCGCGGCAAGTTCGCGGGCAAGAAGCTCGTGAATGCTCTTATCCTGTCGCCGGTGATCGCGCCGGGCATCATTGTCGCGATTGGCCTCCATTTCGCCTACGCAAGTTACGGCTTGGTGGGCCGGCCGCTGGCTCTCGTCCTCGGCCATACCGCGCTTGCCGTGCCCTTCGTGGTGATCAATGTCTCCTCGACGCTCTATGGCCTCGACCACCGCCTCGAATATGCAGCGCTCAGTCTGGGCGCGAGCCCTTGGGCGACGTTCCGGCAAGTCACCCTGCCGCTGATCAGGCCCGGCATCCTCGCCGGCGCCGTTTTTGCTTTCATCACCTCGTTCGACGAGTTGCTCGTCGCGCTATTTCTTTCCGGCACGACAGCGGTCACCCTACCGCGCCGCATGTGGGAGCAGATCCGCTTCGATATCGACCCGACGCTTGCCTCGGTCTCGACCCTACTGATCACGATCACCACCGGCCTGATGGTCGGCGCCGAGCTCTTGCGCCGCCGGTCCGAGCGTCTTCGCACCGCTCCAGTTGGCCGATAGCTTCAGCAGCGTGAAAGGGAGAACAGGATGGACGAGACAATCAAGAAGGCGCTTTCCGCCATGGCGGAGCAGCCGCCGCATAAGGCCGACTATTCGCGGCGCCAGTTCATCGCAAACGCCGGGCGCTATGGGCTGACCATGGCGGCCGCGGCGGCGCTGACCCAGCCCTTCGCCTTTCCGGTCGGCGGCGCTCGCGGCCGATGTCGAACTGCCCAAGATCGATTCGATTCCCGACAAGCTCAAAGGCAGCGGCACGGTGCGCATATGCTCCTATGGCGGCGCCCTCCAGGACGCGCAGCGCAAGGCCTATTTCAAGCCGTTCGAGGAGTTGTCAGGCATCAAGGTCATCGAGGCGGAAGGGCCTGACCCGGCCAAGGTCAAGGCGATGGTCGACAGCAAGGCCATCGAATACGACGTGACCGAGCTGGACGGGGGCGATGTCATCAACCTCTCGAGGCACGGCGACTATTTCGAGCCGATCGACTATTCGCTGTTCGACGTCGACAATATCGATCCGGTGTTCCGCCAGAAACTTTACGTCAACATGCTGCCCTATGCGCAGATCTACGCCTATCGCACCGACGCGTTCAAAGGGAAGGCGCCGAAGGATAACAAGGATCTGTGGGACACGGTGAACTTCCCCGGCCCTCGCTCCCTGCAATCGGGCGCGAGCGGATCGAACGCGGACCTCGAGGTCGCGACCATGGCTGCAGGCGTCCCGCCCGACAAGGTCTATCCGATCGATCTCGACAAGGCTTTCGCCAGCCTCGCCAAGATCAAGCCCAATGTGACCAAATGGTGGGACGCCGGCGCGATCCCTGCGCAGCTCTTGAACGACGACGAGGTGGTGTTGGCGACCGCCTGGAACGGCCGCATCGCGGCGATCCAGGCGAACAAGGCGCCGGTCGAGATCGTCTGGCAGGACCAATTGCTGCGCAACGACTGCTGGGCCGTCATCAAAGGCGCCGCGAACGCCGGGAACGCCCAGAAGTTCACGGCCTTCATCACGATGGCCGTGCCGCAAGCGCGGCTCTCCTCGCTGATCCCTTACGGCTTCGTCAACAACAAGTCGGCGGGCTACTTGTCGCCGGAAAGGCTGAAGCTCCTGCCCACCGCGCCGGAGATCAAGAGCAAGCTCATCAACTTCAACACCCAATGGTGGGCGGACAACATGGACGAGATCGTCAAGCGCTGGAGCGCCTTCATCGTCGGCTGATCTCATGCGACCGGCGCCGGGGGCGGCCAAGCCCGCCGGCGCCCTTCCCATCCCAGCTTCCATGGAGCCCTTGATGCCGACCGACCGTTCGGCCGCGACCCATGATTGGGGTCCGGCCGCGCTGACGCCCGCCAAGCAGACCGCCCTGGACTGGATCAAGGCGCAAGCGGCCTGGCTCTCGGAACGCCACACGGAAGTCTGGAACTTCCACGAGCCTGCGTGGCGGGAATATCGATTCGCCGCCTGGTATGTGAAGCTGTTGCGCGAGCAGGGCTTCGAGGTGGAAGAGGGCACGGCGACCATGCCGACCGCCTTCCGCGCCGCCTTCGGCAAAGGCAAGCCGGTCGTCGCGACTTATGCCGAATACGACGCCGTCCCCGGCAACAGCCAGGACCCGGTCCCGTTTGAGAAGCCGCGCGACGGCGTGCACAAATACGCCGCCGGCCATACCGACCCGCATTCGGCGCTGGGGCTCGGCGCGCTGGCCGGCCTGCTGGCGGCCAAAGCGGCGACGGAGAAGCACGGCCTCCCCGGCAAGCTCGTCCTCTTCGGCGAACCGGCGGAGAAAGTATGCGGCTCGAAGCCCGTGCATGCGGCGCATGGGCTTTACGATGAGCTCGACGCGGCCATCGCGTTTCACCCGGCCTTCAGCACCGCGCACGCCAATACGGTGACCTGGGACACGCATTGCGGCAGCTATTGGAGTCGGATGTATAGCTTCGAATGTCCGCACCCCGAGCAATGGTCTGGCATGGGGGCGGGCGAAGCCGCCTCAGCCCATACGATGGCGCGGGCGCCCGGCGCGATCGACGCCGTCTGTCTCATGTACATGACGAGCAAGATGACCAAGGAGTCCATGCTGCCGCACACCGGCACCTGGACGATCAACGAGGCGATTCTCGCCGCGGGCCAGGCCACGGCCGACAATCTCGCTCCGAACTTCAGCCAGATCCAATATGCGAGCCGTTGCCCGACGCTCGAGATGCAGGAGCGCATCTACGCCATCCTCGACAACAACGCCGACAATGTCGCGCGGATCACCCATTGCACGATGCGCAAGGAATGGGTGACCAAGACCCGTCCAGGCCTTCCCAACCATGCGATTTCCGCGCTCGTCTACCGCAATCTCGCGCTGGGCGGAGCGCCTAAGTGGGGCGAGGAGGCCAAGCGGTTCGGCCGCGAGATCCAGAAGAACCTCAAGCTCGAGCCGATGGAGGACCCGATCCATCCCGCGATGGCGGCGCTCACCACGCCGGAAGAAGACGAGGCGCGCCTGCGCGCCATCCTGCCGCCCTGGCAAAAGAACTACACGTCCGACGACTACACGGACTACACTTGGCACTGTCCGACAGCGCGCCTCTATGTCGGGCGCGCGACGCTGGCGTCGCCGCGGCCCGACTATCAATATCCGGCCTGGGTGTGGAACGCGCTCGGCGGTTTCCCGGCGACGATCGATCCGACGGTTCAGGCCGCCGCCCGCGCCATCGCCGGCAGCCTGGTCGACCTCATGACCGATCCGCAGGCGCTTGCGGCGGCTGAGGCCGAGTTCCGCAAGCGCACGGGCGGGGGCGTCGGCGGCAAGACATGGCTCGCGCCGCTCCTGCCGAAGGATTTTCAGGCGCCGATCCATTACCGCTGGCCCGAATATGTCAGCACGCCTCGGGGCGCGGAATGGTGGCTGCCGGCTGGAGCCTGACGCGTCGAGAGCTATCCGTTCGAGCGTCGAGTTCGAGCGATCTACATTCCGAAAGCTCTCACGAAGCGCCCATACGCAATCCTCGCCGTCACACCGATTGGCCAAAGCCGATGCAGCCGGATCGGCTCCAGGGCCGACTTCACGGGCATATCCAGTTCCGCCGCGGGCGTTCCCGTTATGCGGCGGGCTATTTCCGCCCCCATTGCGGTCGCCATCGCGACGCCGCGACCGTTGTACCCAAGGCAGGCGATCACGTTCTGCGCCGGCTCGTTGAGATGCGGGTAGTGATCCAAGGTGAGCGCCAGTTGGCCGTTCCAGCCATGCGTCCAACGAGGATTCCCGATAAAGGGCCAAAGCCGTTCCGTATACGCGATCAGATCCAGAAAGTCGTTCGGACTTTCGAGCGTCCGCAGTCGGCTGCGCCCGCCCATCAGCAGTCTGTTGGAAACGTCAAGCCGGTAGTAAACTGTGATGTCCTCATGCTCGTACAGGACGGTTCCCATCGGCAAGATTCGCTTGGCGATGTGCTCGGGGAGGGGCTCGGTCGCCACGATGCCGCTGTAGACGGGGATAATCGTCTGCCGGAGGCCAGGCCAAAGCCCGTCTGTATAGCCGTTTGTCGCAAGCACGAGCCAGTCCGCCGTAACGATCCCTCCTGGGGTTACGACCGCCCATGAAGCGCCTCGCTGTTCCACCGCGATCGCGCTCGTGCTCCCGTGGATGGCGGCGCCAGCGCGAATCGCCGCGTCGGCCAGCCCGCGCGCATAGCCAAGCGGATTGAGCGAACCGCCCCTTCGATCGAGCGCGCCGCAGAGGTAACGGTCCGCGCCGGTCGCGCGCGCGATCGCCTCGCGCTCCAGCAATTCGACAGGGGCGCCGCGGTCCTTCCAACCTGCCGTGGCGCGGCGGAGAAACTTCTCCGAGCCCTTCGAGAAGGCTGCGCGAATCGTGCCCCCCTGGTTCGCCTCACATCTGATCTGAAGCTCTCGGATCAGCGAAAAAACTCGGTCCGGCGCGCCGCCGGACAGCGCTGCCATTCGCTGCCCCAAATTGCGGCCGAAATGGCGCTCTATCTCCTCGGGTTCGTGCTTGAGCCCCGGATTGACTTGGCCGCCATTGCGGCCCGACGCGCCCCAGCCCGGCTCTCGAGCTTCCAACACAGCGACATCGGCGCCGCGCTGGGCAAGGTGCAGAGCCGTGGACAAACCCGTGAAGCCGCCGCCAACCACAACGACGCCGACACGCTTATCGCCCCGAAGCGGAGGCGTCGCGACCGCGTCCCGCGCGGTTTCGGCATAGAGGCTGCGCGGCAGCTTGTTTCTTTCAGGTGCGATAGCGTCGGCCATGTTTTTGTCCGCTTGCACGCTCCGACCGTTCCGCCCGCTCCCGAGCATCGCCATCTTCAATCTCTTACACCGAATCCGCCTAATCGATTCCGGTTGTCATTCCCGACGGCCGCAGCGCGGCCGATCGCGAATCCAGTGCGCCGTCAGCCGCTTGTCAGGATGGCTGGATTCCCCGTCAGACCTGCGGCCTGCCGGGGGTGGCGATGAGCCAAAGCCCGATCCAACCGGATTTCGTATTGGCGGTTCAGGCCCAGGCGACGTGCTTCAGCGGTCGCCCCTCGACATCCTTCACCCGAAGGTTTTCGGGATCGTAGAGCGGCTTGAGCGAAGCCTTTGCGCGGAGCCTCGCCCCCGCCACCTCGATCTCGAACTGGCTGCTTTGGATAAATTCCGGCGTCACGGGCTCACCGCCATTCTCGACATAGCCGAGACCAATCGCGCGGCTGATCGTGTGCCCGAACATGCCTGATGTGATGCGTCCAACGATCTCGCCGTCGCGAAGAATTGGCTCGTTGTGATAGAGCAGGGGCTCGACGTCCTCCATCACGAATTGGACGAGCCGTCGGGTCAGCCCCCGCTCTTTCTGACGGAGCAAAGCCTCGCGCCCGATAAAGCCTCCCGGCTTATTCATCGCGACCGCAAAAGCGAGGCCCGCTTCGAACGGCGAGTCCTCGTCCGTAATGTCATGGCCCCAGTGACGATAGCCCTTCTCGATACGAAGGGAGTTCAGGGCGTGATAGCCCGCAAGCTTGACCCCGATCGAGCCTCCGGCCTCGCTGATCACATCGTAAACGCCCTGAGCGAATTCCGTGGGGATATACAGCTCCCAACCGAGTTCGCCCACGTAGGTGATGCGGCTCGCCCTCACGCGAGCGTAGCCGAGATCGATGACCTGCGACGTGGCGAACGGAAAAGCTTCGTTCGACAGGTCGGCATTCGTGAGGGACTGCAGCAGGTCGCGAGCCCGCGGCCCCATTACGCCGAGGACCGCCTGGCCAGACGTGACATCATGAACGCCGACTCGCGCATCCTCGGGGATATTGCGCCTGAGCCAAGCGAGATCGCGTGTTTGAGAGGTCGCCGCTGTCACGACGAGATAGCGATCGTCGGCCTCTCTTGTGACCGTCAAATCCGCTTCGATGCCGCCGCGTTCGTTGAGCCACTGTGTATAGACGATCCTGCCGACAGGAACCGCGACATCGTTTGCCGAGATCCAGTTGAGGACCTTCTCTGCCTCCGGACCCTCGACCACGAATTTGGCGAATGACGATTGGTCGAACAGGCCGACCGCCTCACGAACCGCGCGATGTTCTTCCGCCGAAAACGGAAACCAGTTCTGCAGCCCATAGCTGTACCGGTATTGCGGCGTCTCTCCATCGGGCGCGTACCAGTTCGGGCGCTCCCACCCCGCGGCCTCGCCAAAGCAGGCGCCCGCCGCCTTGAGCCGATCGTGCAGCGTAGAACGGCGCGCGCCACGCGCCGATTCCGGCTGACGAAATGGCCAGTGCATGGCGTAGAGCAGGCCCAGGGTCTCCGTCGTGCGATCGCGCAGATAGGCGCGGTTCCGCTGGAACGGCATCATGCGGCGGATGTCGACGTCCCACAGATCCATGGGCGGACGCCCGTCGACGATCCAGTCGGACAGCACCTTCCCCGCGCCGCCTGCGGATTGAATGCCGATCGAGTTGAATCCCGCCGCCACGAACAGGTTGCGGACTTCCGGCGTCTCGCCGAGCAGATAGCGGTCGTCCGGCGTGAAGCTTTCGGGACCGTTGAAGAAGAGTTGGATCCCCGCCTTGCCAAGCGCCGGAACGCGACGGATCGCCGCCTCGAGCAGAGGTTCGATGTGCTCGAGATCTTCCGGCAACTGGTCGAACGCGAAGCTTTCGGGGACGCCTTTCATTCCCCAGGGCTTGGCGACCGGCTCGAACCATCCGACCAGAAGCTTACCCGCGTCCTCTTTGAAGTAGGCGCATCCATCGGCGTCCCGCAGGACGGGCAGGGGGCGTGGGAGCTCCGGGATCGGTTCGGTGACGATGTAGAAATGTTCCGCCGCATGCAAAGGCACGGCGACCCCGGCTTTCGCGCCGAGTTCATGCGCCCACATGCCAGCGCAATTGACAGTGACGTCGGCCAGGATGTCGCCGAAGGCCCCGCGCACGCCGACGGCCTTGCCGTTTTCAATGACGATCTGGTCAACCTTGGCGTCCTCGATGATCCGCGCTCCGCGGCTCCGTGCGCCTCTCGCCAGCGCCTGTGTCGTATCGATCGGATTGGTCTGCCCGTCCTTGGGCAGGTGCAGCGCGCCCAAAAGATCTTCGGTGTTGAGGAACGGCCAGAGCGCGCGCGCCCGTTCCGCGCTGACGACATCGACTTGCAGACCAAAAGAGCGAGCCATGGAGGCGCCCCGCTTCAATTCCTCTATGCGGCCGTCGCTCGTGGTGACGGCGAGCGAACCGATCTGACGGAAGCCCGTCGATTGGCCTGTTTCCTTTTCAAGCGTTGCGTAGAGCTCGGTCGTATATTGCGCGAGCCTCGTCAGATTGCGGGTGGCGCGAAGCTGTCCGACCAGCCCCGCGGCGTGCCACGTCGTTCCGCAGGTGAGTTTCTTTCGCTCCAGAAGCAGAATGTCCGTGCAGCCGCGCAGGGTCAGGTGGTAGGCGACGCTGCACCCGACGATCCCTCCGCCCACAATGACAACCTGCGCGCGCTGCGGCAGATCGGCCATGCTCGCCCTCCGATGCTCAAAAGACCTCAGACCTTGGCCCGCCGCAGCGGTGTTGTCGAGCATTGGACGCCCTCGCCGTTCTTATGCATCGCGGCGTAGGGAATCGTTGTCCAGGTCACCCCGTACCGAGCAAGAGAGTCGAGCGTGCGGTTGCTAGCGCCCTCCGGCATCAAGAGGCGACCAGGGGCGGTGGCCAGCGAGTTGTTGATCCATGGATCGTCCGTCGGATTGATCTCGACGAGACGGATGCCGCGCGCCTTCAATTCCTCCATGAAGGAAAAGGGCAGACCGAACGGGTTCACCAAAGCCAGATCCTTGTCGACCATCAGAAACGACGCGTCGAGATGGATGTCGTAGCCCGTGAGCTCGACGATCAGGAGCTCGACTCCCTGCCGCTTCAGGACCTCGGCGACCTGGAGCGCGCCGTCGCGGTTGACACGCACGCCGACGCCGATCGCAGCCGTCGTGCTGTTGATCCAGGCGAAGCTTCCGCCCTCCATGACGCCTGCGCCTGAAATGGTGCGCAGGATGGGCACGCCAATTTTGGCCAGGGTCCGAGTGGTCGCCAGCTCCTCGCCGCGCCGGATGCGCGCGCGCATGCGGCAAACGATAGCGCCTCCCTTGACCATAATCAGCGGGTCGCGGGTGTAGCAGGATTTCAGCCGCGCGCCCTCGACACCCTCGGCGTGAAAGACCTCGATGCCGGCAGCCGTCAGAGCCGCCACCATCGCGTCGTGCTCCGCCTGCATCGCCGGCAAGTCGGGCGGCATTTCACTCTGGAAGTACCACCCCTCATCGACATCGCAGAACGAGCCGATCTCGGGGATACGCTTCGATGGGTCGACCACCGCCATCTCGGGTGATTCTGGCGGGGCGTATGGACCAGAAAGGACCGGGCGTGCACGTCAGGAAAATCGTCAGATGACCGGCCACCGAAAAGCTTGAGATACATCAGCGTTTGGATATGGGCCCGGTCGAGATGGAAGACGCGCTCGCCGAGATAGAAGAGGCTAAATGCGGCGATGACGCCCACGACGCCGAGAACTGTCGATATGCCCAGAACCGTGTCCCAGGCTTCGGGCTTGTTCCGGTAGATAACGTTGTCATAGGCGATCGACAGGATGGCGCCGTCGTTGAGCAGCGCGAGCATGACGATCATGATGGCGGTCAGGGGATAGAATTTGAAGACGACGATCGCCAGCGTCATGAACAGGAGAACGCGCAGCGTCTCGGCGAGGGTTCGGAAAGCGCCGGAGATTTTCATCTTCACTTTCATCATGCGCAACGCCTGTTTGGGCTAAGGTTGTTGGTGAAGGGAACGGCGCATCGCCTTTGAGCCTGTGCAATCGGATGAGCAGATTGTGTCCGGGCGATGTTTCGTCCGGCCGCGATTGGAGGGCAGTCGGGGCAGCTTGCGATGATCGGAAAGCCCGAGCTTGAGGAGTTCCCAACAGCGGTTGTGGAAGGTCTCTGCGCCAAGGTTGGACAAAGGGCGGTTTCGCCCCGCTGGCGCGCTTCATCCACCGCCCGGTTGGCTTCAAGCAGGAGATCGCGCATCGGCGCGGCCCAAGGCTCCTGGTCGAACTCGATCAGCGCCTTCAGTTCGCGCAGGGGGTGGGCGTTGCAGAGCGCATGAGCGACGCCGTCAAGACTGCGGTGGGATTTGAAGCCGTCGTGGACGATGACGCCGCCGGCGAGGTCTTGGGGCGTCTCGCCCCGTTTGGCCGACACGCGATAGAGCGTGAGGCCCGGGGTCGCCGCCGTATGCAGCCACTGCGTCTTGCCGTCGACCCGGAAGCCGGTTTCCTCGAGGCCGCGCACCGGCGCGGGCCCACGTCAAAGCCGCAATGCGAGCGAAGACCGGCTCGAACGCTCGGGACTTTCGCTCGGCCCAGTCCGCCAAGGCGTCTGGGCGGAAGCAGACGGCGTCAAACAGATCAGCGAGCGTCTGGGCGACCCGGTCCTCGGGGATGAGTTGCTGGACGTTGAGATCGACCGCCGCCGCCCGCAAGCGCGCGCCATATTGCGCCGTCGCTCGCGCCCCGGGCGGGAACGGCGCCCGCGTCACGCCGCGACAATGAGCGCAGGCGTAGATCACGGCCTGATGCTCGCTCACCTCGATCAGCCGCTCGGGCGAACGCCTGGCGCGCCTCCAAGCCGGTCTGCATCGAAGCCGTGAGCGCGCTACGGCGGTGACGGCGCGCTTGCGTCTCGCGCCGAACGATCCGGCCCGCATCGGCCACCCGGCGCAGCGTGTCGCCCTTGTCGCCCTTCCGCCCGCCGCGAAGGCTTGCCAGTGGGCTCGCGAAGGCTTCCCGCAAGGCGTGGCTTCTTTCTCGGCCTGTCGCTCGACGGCGGCTTCGAACTCGTCAAGCTGGCCTGGTCCAAGCGCCGCCGAAGCCCGGCCGCCTCGGCGCCGAGGGCGGCGTTCTCGACCCGCAGCGCTTCATTCTCGCGCCCCAGTTCGGCGACCTCGCTCCCAAGCGCCTCGATCAGCTCGCCAATCTCGGTCGGGAGAATCATCCCAACCTTGACTTACATTTCCTATCCGATCGTCTCGCAAAATCCCTCTCCTCCAACCCTTGGGGAGTTACCCTTTTTATTTGAATCGGCCGTAACTCATTGAAAAATCTAGATTTAGCAAAATAAGCGCTAGTGCTTATTCGCATTTAAGAGCGTTTCGTGGCGTTTAAGCGGCGGCGAAGAGGCTCGACCCCGCCGGTGCGCGGGCTCAGGGCTTCTCCCACGATCCGCTCTTGGCGGAGCGGAACAAGGCGTCGATCACCGCCATGTTGGCGATCGCGTCCTCGATTCCGAACTCGAGCGGCGAGCCGTCCAGAATCGCGCGCGAGAAGGCGTCGCCTTGCAGCGTGTACTGGTCGCAGGCTGCGAATTGCTCAACCCGCCGTCCGCCGTCGAAGAGATCGGCGCCAGTGTCGATAGCGATCTCGGTCGGCCGGTCGGGCGGGGCGTTGAACGGGATCATGACCTCGATCCGCCCCTCATCGCCGACGATCGTCACGCGCTGGTGCGTCGACAATTGCGTGCCGACGCTGAAGGTCAGATGGCGTCCGCCGGGGAACTCGAGCAGAGCGCTCGCCAGGCGGTCGGTTTGGAAGTTCGGGTCCCAGTCGATGGCGGCGACGACCCGCGTGGGCTCCGCGCTGAAAATGTACCGGGCGGTGAGAATGGCGTAGCAGCCGATGTCATAAAGCCCGCCGCCGCCGGGTGGCCGATTGCGCACATTGTTTGGGTCGAGCAGGCGGTAGGAGAAGAAGGTCTGGATCGCGCGCACGTCGCCGATCGACCCGTCCCGCACAAGCTCATGCGCGCGGCGCCATTGGGGGTGGAAGCGCACCATGAAGGCCTCGGCGACCAGCTTGCCGGAGCGATTGCGCGCGTCGATCAGCGGGCGCGCTTCGTCTGCGTCGAGCGCGATCGGCTTCTCGCACAGCACGTGCTTGCCAGCGGCGAGCGCGCGAAGCGTCCAGGGGACATGGCCCTCATTGGGCAGCGGATTGTAGATCGCCTCGATCTCGGAATCGGCGAGCAGGTCCTCGTAGGAACCGAACGCGCGCGCGATGCCGAGTGTCTTCGCGGCCGCTTGCGCTTTGCCGAGATCGCGCGAGGCGATCGCGGCGATGTGCGACGCCTCGCCACGCTGCATCGCCGGGATGACCTTTTCGACGGCGATCTTGGCGACGCCGATCACGCCCCATTTGACCTTGCGCAATCGCTTCCTCTCCGTTGAGATCGCTGCCCGGTCGCGGGCGGCGGAAATCCTTACGTCTTCACCGCCGGCACGCGGCCTTCGGCCTGCCGCGCCAGCATCCAGCCGGGATATTCGGGCTTGAGCGCGCTCGCCTCGTCGAGTTTCGCGAGCTCTTCCGGCGTCAGCTTGAGTTCCGCTGCGGCGAGATTGTCGTCGAGCTGCTCAATGGACTTGGCGCCGATGATGACGCTCATCACGCCTTTGCGCTGCAAGAGCCAAGCGAGCGCGACGCGCGCCACCGAAGAGCCGTGAGCATCGGCGACCGGCGCCATGGCGTCGATGATGTCGTAGGCGCGCTCCTTGTCGACCGGGGGGAAATCAAACACCGTGCGGCGCGAATCGTTGTCGCCGCGCTTGTCGCGCGTGTATTTGCCGGAGAGAAATCCACCGGCGAGCGGGCTCCACACCATCACGCCAAGGCCCTGATCCTCGACTACGGGCACGATCTCGCGCTCGAGTTCGCGGCCCGCGATAGAGTAATAGGCCTGCACCGTCTCGAAGCGAGCGAACCCGCTTTTGTCGGAAATGCCGAGCGCTTTCATGATCTGCCAGGCGGCGAGGTTCGAGCAGCCGATCGTGTTGACGAGCCCGCGGCTCACGCAATCGTCGAGCGCGCGCAAGGTTTCCTCAAGCGGCGTCACGGGGTCGAATCCGTGGATCTGATAGAGGTCCACGTGATCGAGCCCGAGCCGCTTCAGGCTGCCGGCGATCTGGTCCATGATGTGGCCGCGCGAGAGGCCGACAGCGTTGACGCCCGTCCCCATGCGGCTGCGCACTTTGGTCGCGACGATGACGTCCTCGCGCTTGACGCCGAGATCACGCAAGGCCTGGCCGACCTGAACCTCGGACTGGCCTTCGGAATAGACATTTGCCGTATCGATGAAATTGACGCCGGCTTCGAGCGCGCGGCCCACGAGCTTGGTGGAGGCGGCTTGATCGAGCGTCCCAATATTGCGCCACATTCCGCCGGCGCTCCCGCCGTGAAACGTCATCGCGCCAAGACAGATTTCCGAGACATATTGGCCGGTACGGCCAAGCGGTCGATAGCGCATGAAACGTCAGTTCCTTTTTGGAAGGCGCCGCATCGGCAGCGCAGCCCTATTCAACCGCGTGCGGCTCGTTTACGCAAATCGCGGTTTCGTGACCAGCGCCGCGCGGGGCGCGCGCGCCCAGCGCTATTGGCGCATGAAAGTTCGCGTCAGGCCGCTTCCGCTTGAACGGGCGGGGCCATCGCGCCCGTCATCATCGCGACCGCGTCCGACATTGTCACCTCCTTCGGGTCGACGACTGTCAAACGGCGGCCCAGTCGGTGGATGTGAATACGGTCGGCGACTTCGAACACGTGCGGCATGTTGTGCGAGATGAGGATGATCGGCAGGCCCCGCTTTTTGACGTCGAGGATGAGTTCCAGCACGCGCCGCGACTCCTTGACGCCAAGCGCGGCTGTCGGCTCGTCCATGATGACGACGCGCTTGGCGAAGGCGGCGGCGCGGGCCACCGCGACGCCCTGGCGCTGGCCGCCTGAGAGCGTCTCGACTGGCTGATGGATATTCTGGATCGTCATCAGGCCGAGTTCGTTCAGTTTCTCCCGGGCGAATTTCGCCATGCGAGCGCGATCGGTCGCCCGGAACCATTGTCCCATGACGCCGGGCGCTCGCGGCTCCCGGCCTAGGAACATATTGTCGGCGATCGACAGTGCGGGCGAAAGAGCCAGAGTCTGATACACGGTCTCAATGCCCGCTTCGCGCGCCGCGATCGGCGAGGTGAAGTGAACGACTTCTCCACCAAGCCGAATCTCGCCTGAGTCGGGAATGACCGCGCCGCAAAGGGCCTTGATCAGCGTCGACTTGCCCGCGCCATTGTCCCCAATGACGGCGAGGATCTCGCCTGGAAAAAGGTCGAAGTCGGCGTGGTCGAGCGCGATGACCCGCCCGTAACGCTTGACGAGGCTGCGCGCCTTGAGGACCGTTTCGACGCTCATTTCGACACCCTCCGGATCCATTGGTCCAGAGCGACCGCGACAATGATCAGGACGCCGATAGCGAACTCCTGCCAAAGCACGTCCAATCCGGCGAGGGAGACGGCGGAGCGGAATACGCCGACGATCAGCGCGCCGACCAGCGTGCCGATGATCGACCCTCTGCCGCCGAACAGCGAGGTGCCGCCGATCACGACCGCGGTGATGCTGTCGAGATTGGCGTTCTCGCCAGCCGTCGGGCTGATGGCGCCGACGCGGCCAATCAGCGCCCAGCCGGCGATCGCGGCGATAAAGCCCGCCAGCACGTAAACGCTGAGCAGAATGCGATCGGTATTGATGCCCGCGAGCCGCGCCGCCTCCAGGTCGTCGCCCGTGGCGTAGATGTGGCGCCCGTACGCGGTGCGGTTGAGGACGTACCAGACGACGGTTGCGACAGCGAGCATCAGGAACGTGCCCCACATGATGCGGGCGCCGCCGATTGCGATCTGATTGCCCATGATCTGCAGGAACCAGGCCTTCTCTTCGATGTCCTGCATACCGATGGTTTCGCTCTGCGAATAATAGGTGTTGAGCGCCCCGATGATGCTGAGGGTGCCGAGCGTGACGATGAACGGCGGCATCTTGAGCCGCGTCACCAAAACTCCATTGAGATAGCCGAAGGCGGCGCCGACCAAGAGGCCGATCGGAAAGGCGATAAATGTCGGAACGCCGGCGTAAACGGCCAAGCGCCCCATCACCACCGAAGAAATTACCATGATGACGCCGATCGAGAGATCGATGCCCGCCGTCAGGATTACGAGGGTCTGGCCGACGCCGACAATGCCGATGACCACCACTTGGGTGAGTATGGTCGAGAAATTGCTGGCCGCGGTGAACCGCGAAGGATTGACGAGAACCCCCAACAGCACGCCAAGCAAGAGCACGACGAACGGCACAACAGTCGGGTAGGCGTGGAGGAAACGCTGCGTTCGCTGGAGGAGAGTGAGATGCTCTTCGTCGAAGGAGGCGACCGTCGCCGCCGCGCCGGTTAGAACATTCTCAAACTCCTGGGGCGCCGGACGGCCAGTCGCTTCGCTCATCGCTGCCTCGTTCGTTCCCGGTCGCCCTTTGTCATTTTGAATCCGCCGCAGGCACGACCGCGGCGGATCCGTTTTATTTCAGCGGATTAAAGCTCCGAACGTGGGGGGAAATCAACCCCAGCAGATCTTCATGGCTTGGTCGGATGTGATCGAAGGAACGCCCGCAACCGGCTTGTCCGTAACCAGCTTCTCGCCGGTATCCATGCTCATCGGCTTCTTGCCCGACTTGATATACTGCGCGACGGCTTCGACGCCGTCGGCCGCCATCAAGAGCGGATATTGCTGCGAAGTCGCGCCGAGGATGCCCTCCTTGACCCACTTGACGCCCTGGCAGCCGCCGTCGACGGCGACGAACAGCACGTCCTTTTCCTTGCCAGCGGCCTTAAGGGCCGCATAACCGCCATAGGCGGCGGGCTCGTTGATCGCGTAGACGAGATCGATGTGGTCCGCTTTCTGAAGAATGTTCTCCATCGCCTGACGGCCGCCTTCAGTCGCGCCCTTCGTCACGTCCGAGCCGACGATCTGGGAGCTGTCGCTGGCCGTGTAGTGCTTCGGATCCTTCACCTTGATGCCGAAGCCGTCGAGGAAGCCATTGTGACGCAGATAGTCAACGGTCGGCTCGTTGGGGGCGAGGTCGAGGGTGGCGATCTTGGCGCTGCTGGCCTTATCGCCGAGCGTGCCCTTGGCCCACTCCCCGATCAGCTGACCGGCCTTGAAATTGTCGGTCGCGAAGTTGGCGTCTGCCGCCGTGATCGGGTCGAGCGGCGTGTCGAGCGTAATGACGAGAACGCCGGCCTTGCGGGCTTTTTCGACCGTAGGCACGATGGCCGTCGAATCGCTAGGCACGAGGAGAATGCCCTTGGAGCCGGCCGCGATGAGCTGCTCGATCGCTCTCACTTCGCCATCATTGTCGCCGTCGAACTTGCCGGCGTAGGCCTGCGGGGTAAGACCGAGCTCCTTGGCTTTGGCCTCGAAGCCTTCCTTCATTTTGACGAAGAAGGGATTGGTGTTGGTTTTCGTGACGAGTCCGACGATGTCGCCGGCGCGGGCAGGCCCGCCCATAAGGGCGAGAGACAGCGCCGCGGCGGCGATGGACGTGAACAATCCTGAAATCTTGGACACAGGTTTCCTCCCGATGAGTCGATACGACGACGTCGATCGCCACGGTCCCAGGTGACTGGAGGTAAGCGCTTTGCCCCTCTGCGACCGTTTTCGCGCCGTCGTACTCCCCATAGGGCAGACTTTTGGCCGAGAGTCTCAAGGATAACTACATCCGCTTGAATTATCCTTGACAGGCGCTCTGTTCGGCACAATGATACATTCGACTTCGTTTACAACAATGCAGAGGCGGGGGATGAAGGAGGCGCATGATGACCCACGCGCGTATGCTGCGAAGGGGCTCGAGGGCGGCGACGTGGCGTTCGACTCGCCGCTTGTCGTTGTCCCCGCGACGAACGCTGGCGGCGCGAATCAGGCGGGCGTGCGTCTCTACAATGAACGATTGCTGCTCTCACTCGTGCGCCGCTTCGGTCCGCTGTCCAAGATTGAGGTCGCGCGACTGACGGGACTGTCAGTACAATCGACATCCGCAATTATGAACCGGCTGCAAGCGGAGGGACTGTTGAAGCGGGAGGCCCCGCTCCGTGGCCGGGTTGGGCAGCCGACGATCCCTATGTCGATTGATCCCGAAGGCGCCTATTCGTTCGGGCTCAAAGTCGGGCGGCGCAGCTGCGATTTGGTGCTGGTCGATTTTCGCGGCGCCATTTGTCAGCGCGCCTACCGCGCCTATTCGTTTCCGACACCGATCATGATCCTCGATTTTGTCCGAGATTCACTGCCGTCGCTCGCCAGTTCGCTCACCCTCTCGCAGAAGCGGCGGGTCATTGGCCTGGGCGTCGCGGCGCCGTTTCAGTTGTGGAACTGGGAATCGGAGATCGGCGCGCCGCAAGGCGCAATGAAAGACTGGCAGCACTTCGACGCGGAAAGTGAAATCGCGGCCGTGTGCCCTTATCCGACGACGGTGTGCAATGATGCGACAGCCGCTTGCGCGGCCGAGTTCTTCTTCGGTCGCTGCTGGCGCCATCGGGATTTCCTCTACTTCTTCATCGGCGAGTTTCTCGGCGGCGGATTGGTGCTCGACGGCGCGCTGCGTCTGGGGCGCACGGGCAACGCAGCCGCGCTCGGATCAATGCCGATCATGGCGAAGAGCGATGGCGGCGTCGCTCCCCAGCTGATCGCGTGCGCGTCAATTTATCAACTAGAGCGCCGACTGGAAGCAGCCGGAATCGACGCCTCGTCAATTTGTACGACTCCCGAATCGTGGGGCGAATTCGGCGCGCAACTCGACGGCTGGATTGAAGACGCGGCCTCAGCTCTGGCCTATGCGACGGTCGCAGCGATCTCTGTCATCGACTTTGAGGCGATCGTGATCGACGGCGCGCTTCCGGCGACGGTGCGCGAGCGCCTCACCGCCCGTACGGCCCAGGTCTTCTCCAGCCTCGATCGGCGCGGCTTGAGCGACGTCGACATTGTCTCGGGCTCGATCGGCGCCGACGCGGGCTCGATCGGAGGCGCGGCATTACCGCTGATCAAGCATTTCGCTCGCGATCGAGAAGTTTTGTTCAAGGATGCGATGAAGCAGGCGAGTTGAGTCGGAAAGGGCTCGCGCATCGCGCGAGCTTGGCTCAGAGCGTGTTGATCGGATAGTCTTCTGGCGCTCGGGCCGGCGAAATCTCCCCGAGCAACTGCCAATTCTTTCAATCACCGAGCAGAGGCGTTATGGCCACACGCATTGTCAAGGTCGAGCCATTCGATCTCGTTGTCTTTGGCGGCACTGGCGATTTGGCTCATCGCAAGCTCTATCCGGCGCTCTTTCATCGCGAGCGCAGCAACCAGTTCTCTGAGCCGACCCGGATCATTGGTGCGTCGCGTCGTCAGCTTGATCGCGAGTCGTTCCGCGCCTCCGTCAAGGACACCTTGATGAAGTTTAGCATCATCGACGACGAGGCGGGCGCGGCGACGGAGCGATTTCTGTCTCGGCTCGACTATGTCGCGGTCGACGCTACGAGGGATGGCGGATGGGCGGACCTGAGGGCGTTGCTTGGCGCCGACGAACGCATCCGCGCGTACTATCTGGCGACCGGTCCTGACCTGTTCGGTCCGCTGGCGAAGCGCCTCGGCGCCGAAGGGCTGGTCACTCCGCGCTCGCGCATCATCGTCGAGAAGCCAATCGGCAGGGACGGCGAAAGCGCCGCGGCCATCAACGATGTGATCGGCTCTGTCTTCCTGGAGCGGAACATTTTCCGCATCGACCACTATCTCGGCAAGGAATCGGTGCAGAACCTTATGGCGTTGCGCTTCGCCAACATCCTGCTGGAGCCGCTGTGGAACAGCGCGCACATCGATCATGTGCAGATCACCGTCGCGGAGACGCTTGGGGTCGAAGGACGCGGCAGTTACTATGAGGAGGCGGGCGCCATCCGCGACATGGTCCAGAACCATATGATGCAGCTCGTTTGTCTCGTTGCGTTGGAGCCGCCCAATTCGCTCGAAGCCGACTCCTGGCGCGACGAGAAACTGAAGGTGCTGAAGGCCCTGCAGCCGATCGACCACACGAACGCCTCGAAGTCTCACCGTGCGCGGCCAATATCGCGCGGGATTCGCCGACGGCGGGCCCGTTCCGGGCTACTTGCAGGACATCAGCAAGGACCATAGTGACACGGAAACTTTCGTTGCTCTCAAGCTCGGCATCGCCAGTTGGCGCTGGGCTGGAGTTCCGTTCTATCTGCGAACCGGTAAGCGCCTGCCACAACGGTTCTCGGAAATCGTCGTGGGATTCCGTCGTGTGCCGCATATCATCTTTCCCATGCAACCGGACGGCATTCCGGCCAACAGCCTCGTTGTGCGCGTGCAGCCGGACGAAGGGATCAAGCTGTGGATGATGGTGAAGGAGCCAGGCCCCGGCGAAATTCGGCTGCAACACGTGCCTCTCGATATGAGCTTCGCCAAGGCCTTTGGCGTCGCCCCCGCCGACGCCTATGAGCGGCTGCTGATGGACGCAATCCGCGGCAACGCTGCCTTGTTCATGCGCCGCGACGAAGTCGAGGCGGCGTGGAAATTTATCGATCCCATTCGCAATGCCTGGGCGCAGTCGGGTGAACAGCCGCGCCCATACGCCGCCGGCACATGGGGGCCCAACGCGTCTGTCGCCTTGATCGAGCGCGACGGACGGACCTGGAATGAGGAATACGAATGATTGAGGCTGATTTCCATCGCCGCGAATTCGCCGATGGCGAAGAGCTAGCTCTCGGGCTGGCCGACTGGACTGCGGAACGCCTGCGCGGAGCGATCGCAGCGCGGGGGGTCGCTTTGCTCATCGTCTCCGGTGGCAAGTCGCCGGCTCGGTTCTTTGACCGCCTTTCGAATTCTGACCTCGATTGGACACGGGTTGCGATCACTCTTGCCGACGAGCGGCGTGTGGGCGACGACAGCCCGCGGTCCAATGCTCGACTGGCGCGCGAGAGGCTGCTGTGCAATCGCGCCGAAGCGGCGAGCTTTACGCCGCTTGCGGATGTCCGCTTGTCGGAAGACCGAGAGCTCGCCGCGGCGAGCGCGCGCGTCGCCAATTTGCCGTTGCCAGCCGACGTCGTGGTGCTCGGAATGGGCGACGATGGACACACCGCTTCCTGGTTTCCCGGCGCTGAGGGGCTCGCCGAAGCGATGGACCCAGCGGCTCGGCAGCTTGTCGCTCCAATTCGAGCAGCAAACGCAGGCGAACCGCGCCTTACGCTTACCGGGCGAGTGATCCTGCGCGCGAGGGCCATCGCGCTCGAGATCCAGGGCGAGGCGAAGCTCGCCACTTTCGCCACCGCGCTCGAGCCCGGCCCTGAGGAGGCGATGCCCATTCGCGCGGTACTGCGGGGGGCAGCAGATCGCCTCACTGTATTCATGTGTTCACAAACCGACACTCCCTCGGGTCCCGCAGCCGAAAAGATTCCTCCAGCTTGATCGTCGAGGCGAGCTAGCGGATGAAATCTGACATTTGAATCCCCGCTGGGATTCCCGTGGGACTGGCGGCGTGCAAGTCTGCGGCATGCGAACCGGCATTTCCTTTTCCGTCACCCCGGCCGACATTGATCGGCCTCGCGATCGGGTTAGAGACCGAAACGCCCCGCAGAAGCAGGTCTGGCGGGCGCAGATCGTTTTGCTTGGCGCCGAGGGAGCCGGCACGAACGCGATCATGCGTGAAACCGGCAAGTCCAAGACGTCCGTCTGGCGCTGGCGGGAACGCTTCGCCGCCGAAGGCGTGGACGGGCTTCTGCGCGACAGGACGCGGCCCTCGCGCGTCCCGAATCTCGATCCTTTGATCGCCGCGCGCGTCGCCTCGTCGGCGCTCTTGAGGGCTTTTTGTGAAGTGTTCGGTCTCTGCCCGCGTGCGTGACGTCGCGTCCCGCCGCAGGTTGCGCTTCCGCCAGACCCCTAGGGCGGGCAAGAACGGCCGGCCGCGTTCGCGTGGGATGTCGTGGTCTGGAGCTTATGCAAGAGACGCTAGCCCTGTCGCCGACTGCACCACCGCCTCTCGCTGGGCGCGTTCCAAGACCGCTAAAGCCGGTGGCTGAACATGTGCACGCAAGTGAGCAGCAAAAACAAAATGAAAACCGCTACGATCAGGCTGGCCATGCGCGCCGCTAAAGCCTCGCGGCGGCTCTCATCGGCCGTCCATCGTCCAGCCGACGGGCGCGTATCTTCGGCGCGATCAGTCCCCGCCCTCAATCGAACAAAACCCGTTAGTTTATGGCTCGGCCGCTGTGGAAGTCGTTTCCGAGCATACTCGTAATTCAGGACAACGACGATCGCGAGCAGAGAAAAAATCAACATGTGATTTTCCTTCTGCGACAGGACAAGTCTGTTGGCGGTGAACGCGACGAAGCTACAGGCCACGGCGCCGGCCACGGCGCCAGATTCCGATACGTCGGACAGATAACTCCTTAGGCCGTACCAGATTGGAACCAGGAGCAACCCGGCGAAGAATACAAGTCCTGGGATCCCCGTCTCGACCAGGAGCGACACCACGTAGCTGTCGATTGAGGTTTCGATCAAGGCGCCGCCCAGCCCGAAACCGTGCCCGGTGATCGGATTTGACTTAATCAAGGGAGTTGCGGCAACCCACTGAACGTACCGCGCTTCCGTGCTACCTGCCTGGGCGGCGCCCCCCAGGACCCTATCGTGCGCGGTGTGCGAGAAAGTGATCAATGCAAGAACAACGGCAAGCCCAAAGGCGCCCGCCAAACCGGCGATTGCCGGGGCCAGACTGGCCTTATTGTTCATCGCTTTGCGAATCGACCAGATGGCGACGAATACAGCCACGGACAAGATGACTCCGACCCATCCGCCCCGCGACCCTGAGATGTAAATTCCGAGGATTCCACCCAATACGACCGTCCAACCGAGCATCCTCTCAAATAAACCCTCCCGGTGCAAAGCAAAAAATAGACCAATGGGAATGGCAACGATTTCAAACTCCCCGAAAGAAAGCGGAGTGACGAAAATCGACGCTGCTCGAAATAAACCATTTCTGTAGTCGGCAGCAGACGGCAGAAGGTTTTGGAACGCGGGGTTATTCTCAATAAGAGTTTCTAGCATACCCCTCGGAAAAATATCGATGAAGAATCGATGCTGGAGGCGAAATTCCACGATTCCGGCCGCTGTATTGAACAAAGCGCAGACGCATATGATCTTTAATATGAATATAACATCATTCTTATCTCTAGCTATATAAATCATCGCAAAGAACGGCACATAACACGATAGGACTAGGTCGACTAGGCCTGACATGGATGTCGTTGGAGCCATCGACGTGATAATTGATAGCACTGCGATGACAAGATATCCGGCCGCGCAAATAAAAATGAGCGTGGAGGCACGAATACGTTCAGTAATCAACCGTCTGACGTCAGACGATACTGCAACGGCGACAAAGAATGGCGCGATGAGCGCGAATGTGGCGAGGCGACGGGCTGAAATCCAGGGCAGGCCGGAGAACTGGACCATATAATAAAAGGGAACGGAAAGATCGGCGATCATCATGACGAAGAACGCCTTGCGAATTAGACCCGGAGACACGAGAGGGAGATCCGGCATCACCCAGAGCAGGACGACCCCGGCGGCCGCGACTATTCCAAAGGAGCCGAGCGGGGGCAGAATAACTGCCGCGAGCCCGACAACGAGGCCCAAAGCTATGGATGCGACTGCCCAGGCGACAATCGGCGCAAGGTGGCGAAGGACGTTGGGCGCTGCACGCACCACAAGTCTCGTCTCCGCCATCGCGACCGAAGCCATTTGGGAAAGGGCGAAGCGGTTCCCAATGCGAGTTGTCATCTCTCTAGAACTCCCGAAGCTCCTGAAGCTGCGATCCGTCGCCACGCATTGTCCGGTATGCGTCCAAATGCTTATCCGCGCTATCCACCACTACATTCATGTCCAGCGGCGACGAGATCTAAGTTTTCGGCCGTTTGCTCAAGCTCCCGAACATCACGTCTAACGCTATAAGAGCCTGATACGGACCTTTTCTTTGTTTTCTAAGCCGCCGCGCGGATCGCCTCAATGTGCGCGCCGTAGGCTTTCGGATCGCCTTCGAACACCTTGGAGCCAGCGACAAAGACATTTGCGCCCGCGCGCGCCAGGAGTGGCGCTGTCTCCGGCGAGACGCCGCCGTCGACCTCGATATAAATCTTGCGTGTCCCGATCATGCGTTTGACCCGCGCGATCTTGTCGAGCATGGCGGGAATGAACGCCTGGCCGCCGAAGCCGGGATTGACGGTCATGACCAGGATCAGGTCGAGGCGGTCGAGCACGTATTCGATCGCGCTCTCGGGCGTTGCGGGATTGATCGCGACGCCAGCCTTCTTGCCGAGCGCGCGGATCTCCTGGAGCGAGCGGTCGAGATGACGGGTCGCCTCGGCGTGGACCGTGATGTGATCGGCGCCCGCCTTGGCGAAGGCTTCGAGATAAGGATCGCACGGCTCGATCATCAGGTGACAGTCGAACGGCTTGTCAGTCAGTGGCCTCAACGCCGCGACGACTGGCGGCCCGAAGGTGATGTTGGGGACGAAGTGCCCGTCCATCACATCGAGATGGATCCAGTCCGCGCCCGCCGCGGCGACGGCGCGCACCTCCTCGCCGAGCTTGGCGAAATCCGCCGACAAAATCGACGGCGCGATGATCACGGGATTGGTCATGCGCGGATCTCCTCTCGAACCGCCGGACGAACGCGGCGCTATCGATGGTCGCCGCCCGGTGCAGAGTCAATCCGCCCCGCAGCGAGAAAGTACAAGCCAGAAATGCATGTCTATAATAACAACTTATCTATATAGCTTAAATGATTGCCTTCGGCCTGGAGGCCGCTTATGTAGCCCCCCTTGTCCAGGGAATCCTCGATGCCGAGCGTATTGCCAGCCCACCTCCGGCGGCTGGAGGCCGAGTCCATTCACATCATGCGGGAAGTTGTCGCCGAGATGCGCAATCCGGTGATGCTGTACTCGATCGGCAAGAATTCGAGCGTCATGCTGCATGTTGCGATGAAGGCCTTCTATCCGGCCAAGCCGCCGTTTCCGCTGTTGCACGTCGATACGACCTGGAAGTTCCGCGAGATGATCGCGTTCCGCGACGAAACGGCGCGAAGGCTTGGTCTCGATCTGATCGTGCATATCAACCAGGACGGGTTGAAGCGTGGCGTTTCGCCAGTCGCCTCGGGCTCCCAGCTCCACACCCAGGTGATGAAGACCGAGTCGCTCAGGCAGGCCCTCGATAGCGGCCGCTACGACGCGGCCTTCGGCGGGGCGCGGCGAGACGAGGAGAAAAGCCGGGCGAAAGAACGCATCTTCTCGCATCGCTCGGCCGCGCATGCCTGGGACCCGCGCAACCAGCGCCCGGAGCTGTGGCGGCTGTTCAACACCCGCATCCGCGAAGGCGAATCGATGCGCGTCTTCCCGCTCTCCAATTGGACCGAGCTTGATGTGTGGGAATACGTGCAGGCGGAAGACATTCCGGTTGTGCCGCTCTATTTCGCAAAGGAGCGGCCTGTCGTCGAGCGCTCGGGGACGCTGATCATGGTGGATGACGACCGACTGCCGCTCTTGCCCGGCGAGACGCCGCAGATGCGCAAGGTTCGTTTCCGCACGCTCGGCTGCTATCCGCTGAGCGGCGCGATCGAGTCCGACGCGACGAGTCTCGACGACATCATCGCCGAGATGAGGGCCTCCACCACCTCTGAACGGCAGGGCCGGCTCATCGATACCGACGAGGCGGGCTCGATGGAGAAAAAGAAGCGCGAGGGGTACTTCTGATGGCCTTAAACCGTCCCCCATCCCTCGTCCTGAGGAGCGACGCCGGAGGCGGGGCGTCTCGAAGGACGCTCCACCTCGCACTAGCGACGCCGCCCTTTGAACCATCCTTCGAGACGCGATGCCATAGGGCGTTCGGAAGAACGCCCGTCTCTAGCCGGGCTATGGCATCGCTCCGCAGGACGGGGACGGTGGGAGCGAGCGCCGGGCAGATCCTGGCATGAATGCCCCGCTTCGCGTTTCCGCGCTGCCTACGTTGCGCGTCCTCACCTGCGGCTCGGTCGATGACGGCAAGTCGACGCTGATCGGGCGACTTCTCTATGAGAAGAAGCTCATCTTCGACGATCAGTTCTCCGCGCTGGAAAAGGATTCGAAAAAGTTCGGCACGACCGAAGACGCGATCGACTTCGCGCTGCTCGTCGACGGCCTCGAGGCTGAGCGCGAGCAAGGCATCACCATCGATGTCGCCTATCGCTATTTCGCCACCGAAGCGCGCTCCTTTATCGTCGCTGATACACCCGGCCACGAGCAATATACCCGCAACATGGCGACCGGCGCTTCAAACGCCGACGTCGCCATCGTGCTCGTCGACGCGCGCAAAGGGCTGCTGGCGCAAACGCACCGCCATTCGATCATCGTGTCGCTGCTGGGCGTCCGGCACGTCGTGCTTGCGGTCAACAAGATTGACCTCGTCGGCTATGACGAGCGCGTCTTCCGCGACATCGTCATCGCCTATCGAAAATTCGCCGAACCGTTAGGCTTCCGCTCGCTATTCGCAGTCCCGATCTCGGCGCGCTTTGGCGACAATGTCTCGTCGGTCAGCCCGAAGACGCCGTGGTACCAGGGCGGGCATCTCCTGCAGAAGCTCGAAACGGTCGAGGTCGAAGAGGACCGCCGCAGCGGGCCCTTCCGGTTGCCGGTGCAATGGATCAACCGGCCGCATCTCGACTTCCGCGGCTTCGCCGGAACGATTCCCAGCGGCCGCGTGGCGCGCGGCGAGGCGATTATCATCGCGGGATCAGGCAAGCAGACGACCGTGAAGTCCATCCTCGTTGCTGACGAGGAGAAGGATAGCGCCGAGGCGGGCGACGCGGTGACGCTGACCGTCGCAGACGAGGTCGACATCGCGCGGGGCGACGTGCTTGCGCATCCGACGAGCAGGCCAGAGGTCGCCGACCAGTTCACTGCGCACGTCATCTGGATGAGCGCCGACCCCATGCTGCCCGGCCGCTCGTACCTCATGAAGATAGGCGCCCGCACCGTGCCAGCGCAGGTCACGGAGCTCAAGCACCGCATCGACGTCAACAACTATGATAAGCTAGCCGCCAAGAGCCTTGAGCTCAACGAGGTTGGCTTCTGCAATCTGGCGACGACGGCGCCGATCGCCTACGATCCTTACGCCGATAATCACGAGACGGGCGCTTTCATCCTGATCGACCGCCAGACGAACGAGACGGCGGCCGCGGGCATGGTCGCGCATGGACTGAGACGCGCGACCAACGTGCATCGGCATGGCGCGACAATTGATCGCGAGGCGCATGCGGCGCTCAAGCACCAGAAGCCGGCGATCCTCTGGTTCACCGGGCTCTCGGGCGCGGGGAAGTCGACGATCGCGAATCTGGTCGAGGCCGAGCTTCACGCGCGTGGCGTGCACACGACGCTACTTGACGGCGACAACGTTCGTCATGGCCTCAACAAGGATCTTGGCTTCACCGCCGCCGATCGCGTCGAGAACATCAGGCGTGTGGGCGAAGTGGCGAGACTGATGACGGACGCCGGCCTCATCGTGCTCTGCTCGTTCATTTCGCCATTCCGGGCGGAACGGCAGCTCGTCCGCGACACCGCGGCGCCGGGCGAGTTTCTGGAGATCTTTGTCGATACGCCGCTCGAGACGGCGATCGCCCGCGATCCCAAAGGCCTCTACAAGCGCGCTTTGGCCGGGGAGATCAAGAATTTCACCGGCGTCGACCAGGCCTACGAAGCGCCCGAAGCGCCGGAGCTTATTCTCAAATCCGGCGAAGCCACGGCCGAGGCGCTCGCCGACCGCGTCGTCAAGGCGCTTGAACAACGCGGACTCATCGTGGCGTTATAGGGCGGGGGGCGAATATCCCGCGCCCCATGCCTTCGGAGCGCCGATGCTCACGTTCTATTACGCCACCAACACTTGCGCCCTTGCCTCGCATATCGCGCTCGAAGAAGCGGGCGCGACTTACGAAACCCGATGGGTCGACTTCGGCGCCGCCGAGCAGAGGAAGCCGGACTATCTCAAGATCAACCCGAAAGGCCGCGTGCCAGCGCTCGCGACCGAGCGTGGCGTGCTGACCGAGACGCCGGCCATCCTCGCCTATATCGCGCAAACGCATGCCGCGGCGCAGCTGGCGCCGCTCGACGATCCGTTCGCCTTCGGCGAATTGCAGGCGTTTCTAAACTACCTGTGCTCGACAGTGCATGTCGCGCATGCGCACCGCAGGCGCGGATACCGCTGGGCGGATGACCCTGCAGCGCATGAGGCGATGAAGAAGAAGGTTCCCGAGACCGTCGGCGCCTGCTTCGACCTGATTGAGCGGAAGATGTTCAAAGGCCCCTGGGTGATGGGCGAGGCCTACACGGTCGCGGGCCCGTACCTCTTCACCATCGCCCGATGGATGGAGGTCGACAGCGTCGACCCCGCCGCATTCCCGAGCGTGCTCGACCACCGCGACCGAATGGCCCAGCGCCCGGCTGTCCAACGCGCGCTTAAGAGCGAGGGGCTCGCGTAGTCGCGTGCGTCCCGTCAGGCGATCTTCACATATTCGAAATCGCCGGGCTGACTGTTGACGCCGACGCGCGGCGGGGCGATCCAGCTCGCATATTTGCCCGGCTCGTGGCACGGCTTCATCAGCGAAACGATAAAGGCCATGTCGTCTGCGTTGGGCAGCCAATCGCCGCTTTTCGCGTTCCACTGATCTTCGGTGAGGACCTCGCCCGCCGGGCTGATGCGCTTGCCCCCGAATTCGCCGATCCTGCGGTTGAAGCCCTTGTGCGGCTGGACGAACTTTAAATTGACGCCGGCCTTTTCGACCGACTTGTTCCAGCGGTCGATCCCGCCCCGGCAGTCGACGATGAAGTCGTCGAGTAGCCGTGAGTTGAGGGCGCGTAGCGCCGGCGCCTCTTCCACGACAAGCTTGCCGTCGACGACTCGCGTGACGGGATAGGTCGCGTCCTTGAGCACGTGATCGTCGCCCTTGAGGTTCGCCTCGTTGAAGCGCCCCTTGATTCCGGCCCCGAACACCTCGGCGGCGTTGCTGGAGATTTCGCTCCCGAACAGGTCGCGGGTGACTGATGCGTGGAAATTCAGCTTGCGCTGAAGCAACGGCAGGTCGACCACGCCGAGCTTGCGCACCGCCTCGACGTCATTGGGATCCTTGATCCCCGCCTTGACCATCGCCGCGCAGGTCGCCTCGATCGTCCGCTGCACCCCGGTCTCGCCGACGAACATGTGGTGCGCTTCTTCGGTCAGCATGAAGCGGCAGGTGCGCGAGAGCGGATCGAAGCCGCTTTCGGCCAGCGCCGCGAGCTGCATCTTGCCGTCCCGGTCGGTGAAGAAGGTGAACATGAAGAAACTCAGCCAGTCGGGCGTGCGTTCGTTGAAGGCGCCGAGAATGCGCGGATTGTCCATCTGCCCGCTCTGGCGCTCGAGCAGCGCCTGCGCCTCCTCGCGGCCGTCCTTGCCGAAATATTTGACCAGCAAATAAACCATCGCCCACAGGTGGCGGCCTTCCTCGACATTGACCTGGAACAGATTGCGCATGTCGTAGAGGCTGGGCGCCGTTGCGCCGAGGAAGCGCTGCTGCTCGACCGAGGCGGGCTCGGTGTCGCCCTGCACGACGATGAGCTTGCGCAGCAGCGCGCGGTGCTCGCCAGGCACTTCCTGCCACGCGGGCTCGCCTTTATGGCGGCCGAACGGAATCGTGCGCCCCTGGACCTTGGGGGCGAGCAGAATGCCCCAGCGATAGGCCGGCATCTTCACATAGCCGAACTTCGCCCAGCCGGCCGGATCGACGCCGACGGCGGTGCGCAGATAGACTTCCGACTGCTGGAATCCGACCGGACCCATGCCGGTCCACCAGTCCAGATATTTTGGGCGCCAGCCCTCGAGCGCGCGCTGAAGCTGCTTGTCGGAGCCGAGAGCGACATTGTTAGGAATGACATCGTCGTAGCTGATGTCGACGAAACGGTCGGCGGAGATGGCGCCGGCAGCGTCGCTAACGGTGTCTTCGGCGCTCATGAGTGTCTCCTGTTCGAAAAGTTGCGGGCTAGTAGGTCTCGAGATGCAGCCGTCCGTGGCGCTTGAGCGCCGGTCCGTTGGTCTCCCAATCGAGCCCGGCCTGCAAAGCAATCTCGCGCAGCGCCAGCACCACGCCTTCCTCCATCGCCTTGAGGCCGCAGACATAGAAATAGGCGTCCGGATCAGCGATCAGCGGTGCGAGATCGGCCGCGCGCTCGCGCATCACGTCCTGCACGTATCGTTTGGGCTGGCCGGGCGTACGGCTGAAGGCGAAGTTGATGTCGATGAAGTCTTTGGGCAGATTGCCGAGCGGCCCGAAATACGGAAGCTCCTCTTTGGTGCGGGCGCCGAAGAACAACATCAGCTTGCCGCCCTCGAATTTGCCCGACTTGCGCAAGCGGCGCCGCCACTCGGTCATCGCGCGCATCGGCGCGCTTCCGGTGCCAGTGCAGATCATCACGATTGCGCTCTTCGGATGGTTGGGCATCAGGAAGCTCACGCCGAACGGCCCGGTGACTTCGACTTTGTCGCCGACGTCGAGGTTGCAGAGATAGTTGCTGACGATTCCGCGCGTGGGGCGGCCTTGATGATCTTCCAGCACCCGCTTCACGGTGAGCGACACGTTGTTGTAGCCGGGCCGCTCGCCGTTGCGCGGGCTCGCGACCGAATATTGGCGCGGATGATGCGGTCGTCCGTCCGCATCGACGCCGGGAGGGAGTATGCCGATCGACTGCCCCTCGAGCACCGGAAACGGCATCGCCCCGAAATCGAGCACGATGTGATGGGTGTCGTAGTCCTTGCCGGCTTCAGTGACGCGAACATTGCCGACGACCGACGCGGTCACCGATCGCGTCGCGGCCTTGGGGCCGTAGAGGTTGGCGTAAGGACTGGCGGCCGACCAAGGCGGGATCACGGCTGCATAGGCGCCGACATCGAACGCCGCTTCCTCGCCCGCTCCGTTAGGCGCAGCTCGAGGAGACGGCTCCGCAGCAAGCGTTTCTACGGACGCGCCCATGGTGCCGAGGTCTTGCGCGCTCAGTTCCGCCGGCAAAGCATCCCAGCCGAACTGCGCCTCGGTGCTGTAGGCCTGTGCGCGCGGCATGGAGCGCCAATTGTCGATGCTGCCGGTCGGGCAGGGGGGAACGCAGGCCATGCAGAGATTGCAGATGCTCGCATCGACCACGTAGTTGCGCGCGTCATGGGTGATCGCGCCGACCGGGCAGGTCGACTCGCAGGTGTTGCAACGGATGCAGATTTCGGGATCGATCAGGTGCTGCCTGATGACCGCGGCCTCGGTCGCGCCCATCACGCACTCATCCCTGCGAAGAACAGGCCGGAGCGCCTTGGCGGCGGGTCGTCGTCATTGCGAGCGGAGCGAAGCAATCCAGGGGCGCGTAGGGCGCCCTCGACTCCTGGATTGCTTCGTCGCATAGCCCGTCGAAAGACTGGCGTTCCAACGAACGCCCTATGGCTCCTTGCAATGCCACCTGGCGACATCGATTACACCCGGTTCCAGTCGAACGCGGCCTTCTCGCCCTTGCCGTAAACCTTGAGCGCCCCCTTTTCGCCGACCGCGTTCGGACGCTGAAAGATCCAGTTCTGCCAGGCGGTGAGGCGGCCGAAGACGCGCGTGGCGAGAGTCTCGGGACCGTCGAAGCGCAGGTTCGCCTCCATCGCAGTCAAGGCGTCCGGGCTCGTCGATGCGCGTTCCTCGACCGCGATGCGGATCTCGTCCGCCCAGTCGATGTCGTCGGGAATGCTGGTGGCGAGGCCAAGGGCGAGCGCGGCTTCGGCGTCGAGCGGCTGGCCGATCTTCGCTTTAAGCTGCTCGAGCGCCGGCCTCTCGTCGTAGAAGCGCCGCCCGAGACGACTCTGGCTGCTCGCCATCGGGTAATCACCAAAGTTGGCTGCGCTGAGCGCGATCCAGGGCGCACGCCCTTCGCCGCCGGCGAGATGGTAGATCCGGTCGCAGGCGAGGGCCAGCTCCAGGAGCGGACCCGCGAAGCAGGAGCCTTCGGCCACGAGCGCGAACAGGCTGCGCGAAGTGACGTCGAGCCGGCTGAATGTGCGGCGCAGATAGCCGACGGTTTCGCGCACCAGCCAATGCTCTCTAAGCGCGTGGAGCGTCGCGTCCATAGCGAGAACGGCTTTGGGCTCGCCTTCGGTCTTCATGAGCCACACGCCGATGTCGGGCTCGTTGGTGCGCATCGACAAGATCGCGTCCTCAAGCTCGCGGGCGAGCGCCAACGGATACCAGCTCGCGCCCTTCGCCTCGACCGCCGCGACGTCCCGCGGCTGGGCCCCGCTCGGCCCCTTGATCACGAACGTTGCGGCGCGCGCGCCTCGGTCGATCGTCACCAAGACGTTCGAATAGATGAGGGCGTCGATCTGAATCTCTCGCTCGATCGGCGCCAGCGCGACGCCCTTCGCGGACGATGGGCGGTCGCTGCTTGCGGCGAGCGCTTGGGCGCGCTCTTGCACTTTGGCGTGAAACTCCACGGGTTTCGCGATCGCGTCGACGAGACGCCAGGCGACAGCCTTCTCCCCGCGCACGCCTTCGCTGGTGGTGCAGAAGACGTCCGCGAGATCATGGCGGACGTGGCGCTTGTCGGTCAGCCGGGTGAGACCTCCGGTCCCGGGCAGGACGCCGAGCAACGGGACCTCCGGTAGGCTCACAGCACTCGAGCGGTCGTCGATGAGGATGATCTCGTCGCAAGCCAACGCCAGTTCATAGCCGCCGCCGGCGCACGAGCCGTTGACGGCGGCGAGGAATTTTAAGCCGTCGTGCCGTGACGAGTCCTCAAGGCCGTTGCGGGTCTCGTTGGTGAATTTGCAGAAGTTCACCTTCCACGCATGGCTGGACAAGCCGAGCATGAAGATGTTGGCGCCCGAGCAGAACACGCGCTCGCGGGCGCTCATGATGACCACGACGCGCACTTCCGGGCGCTCGAAACGGATGCGGTTGACGGCGTCATGGAGCTCGATATCGACGCCGAGATCGTAGCTGTTGAGCTTGAGCTTGTAGCCGGGACGCAAGCCGGCGTTCTCGTCGAAGTCGGCAAGCATCGTCGCCACTGGCCCCTCGAACTTGAGCTTCCAGTGTTTGTAGCGGGACGGCTCGGTTTGATAATCGACCCGGTCCATGGCGTTCCTATTCACAGGCAATTTATTGCAGGAACTGCATCATAGTGCGCTATCCATTCACTGACAAGGCCGGCTTGCCGCTTATTCGATCGAACGGCCAATCGCCTCGCAGGCCTGCACCCGCAGGATTTGAAACGTTTCCGCCAAGGGCTGAGCGCTGGTGTCGACGCGCATGTCGGCCTTCGAATAGAACGCCGCCCGACCGGCGAGGATCGACTTCAAATCTTCCATAGCCTCCCGGCTCGCGGCCATGGGCCTCAAGTCGCCCTGGGCCGCGACCCGGCTCATATGGTCTTCGGGGTCGGCCGTTAGCCAGACGGTGGTGCAGTTGCGCAGCAGAAGGTTGAAACTGACCAGGTCGCTGACCAGCCCGCCCGCCGTGGCGATGACCGCCTCGGGATATGCGTCGATCGCCTCCTCAAGCGCGCGGCGCTCATAGCGACGGTAGGCGTTCTGGCCGTAGAGCCCGAGAATTTCGCTGATGCTGCAGCCGGCGAGCTTCTCGATCTCGCGACTGAGTTCGACGAACGGAAAGTCGAGATCCTCAGCCAGCATGCGGCCCAGCGTTGATTTCCCCGCGCCACGCAGGCCGATCAGCGCAATTCGCGACGAGCGGACGGGCGCCTCGTTGACGGGCGGTGAAGCCCCGCCTGTTAGTTCCAGAGCCGCGCGCCGCACCCGCCGAAGCGTCGCTTCGTCGCGGCCGGCGAGCATCTCGCGCAGCAAGAGCCATTCCGGCGACTGCGTGGTGACATCGCCCACAAGTTCGGCGAGCGAGCATTGCAACGCCTGAGCGACCTGCGAGAGAACCAGGATCGAGGCGTTGCCGACGCCATATTCGAGATTGGCCAAGTGCCGCTCTGAGACGCCGGTCGCGCGGGCCAGCGCCTTGCGTGTCAAACTCCGGCGCGCGCGCAAAGCTTTCGCGCGCTCGCCGAGCGCGGCCAAAAACGGCTCCCTGGCCTCCTCGGCAGTCTCGTTCGGCGCCGCATCGCCCGCCCTGACGGGCAGATCGGCAGGCGCACTTTTGCTCAACCCTCGATGCGTGGAGGCTTCCGAGCCACTGGGCGAAGAGGGCAGCGTGTTTGACAAGATTTGAGCCCCTCCCTAGAAGGATAATAAGCATAATATTGCATCACGCCGGGGTGGGCAAGCCTTCTGTGGCGCCCCGGCCCCGGGGAGGCGCTGATGACCGTGAATCCAGTTGAACCGCCGCCGGAGGCGTTCAACTTCGCGGCGCATCTGCTTGAGGCCAATGTGGGGCGTCCCGACAAGCCGGCGTTCATCGACGACATTGGTATGGCGACTTACGGAGAACTCGACGAACGGGTCCGACGTTTCGCCGCGGCGCTCAAGGCGAGAGGCGTCAAGCGCGAAGAGCGCGTCCTCATCCTGATGCAGGATTGCGCCGACTGGCCGGTCGCCTTCTTAGGCGCGATGCTGGCGGGAATCGTTCCGGTTGCGATCAACACACTGCTCACCGCCGACGATCTCGCCTACATGCTCGAACATTCGCGCGCCCAGGCCGCGCTGGTCAGCGGCGCGGTCAAGCCGGTGCTGAAGGCCGCGCTCGCGAAGGCGGATCATGAGGTCCAGACGCTTGTCGTGTCGCGTCCCTCTCAGCCTCTCGACTTCGGCGAAATCGCGTTCGAGGACTTTCTGATGGGCGCGGCGCCGTTGATGAAGGCCGCCCGCACGCACGCCGACGATCCCGCTTTCTGGCTCTATTCGTCGGGGTCAACCGGCCGGCCGAAAGGCACGGTGCATTCGCACGCCAATCCGTATTGGACGACCGAGCTTTACGGCAAGGCCATTTTGGGCCTGAAGGAAAGCGACGTCTGCTTCTCGGCCGCCAAACTCTTCTTCGCCTATGGCCTCGGCAACGCGCTGACCTTCCCGCTTGCTGTCGGCGCGACAGCGCTGCTCATGGCCGAGCGCCCGACGCCCGAGGCGGTGTTCAAGCGCTGGCTAGGCGGCGTCGGCGGCGTGAAGCCTACGATCTTCTATGGCGCGCCGACCGGCTTCGCCGGCATGCTCGCTTCGAACCTGCTGCCGAAGCACGAGGATGTTGGCTTAAGGCTTGCCTCCTCCGCAGGCGAAGCGCTGCCGGCCGAGATTGGGGAGCGTTTCAAGCGTCATTTCGGCGTGGACATCGTCGACGGCATCGGCTCGACCGAGATGCTGCACATCTTCATCTCTAACCGCCCGGACAAGGTGCGCTACGGCTCGACCGGCTGGCCGGTGCCGGGTTACGACATCGAACTGCGCAGCGACCAGGGAGCGCCGATTAAGGACGGAGAACCGGGCGACCTCTACATCCACGGGCCCTCGGCGGCGCTGATGTACTGGGGCGATCGCTTGAAGTCGCGCGAGACCTTCGAGGGCCGCTGGACCAAGAGCGGCGACAAGTACGTGCGCAACGCGGACGGCTCTTACACCTATGCCGGACGCGCCGACGACATGCTGAAGGTCGGCGGCATATGGGTCAGCCCCTTCGAGGTCGAGGCGACGCTGATGCAGCACGACTCCGTGCTGGAAGCCGCGGTGATCGGCGCCCCCGATGCCGACGGACTCGTCAAGACCAAGGCGTTCGTGGTCCTGAAGGAGGGCGCTGTGGCGGACGAGGCCGAGCTTCAGCGCTTCGTCAAGGACCGCCTCGCGCCGTATAAGTACCCGCGCGCCATCGCCTTCGTCGGCGAATTGCCGAAGACCGCGACAGGCAAGATCCAGAGGTTCCGGTTACGGGAGCAGGAGTCGCGGGAGCGGATGAGCCAGCGCTAAGCGGGCCCTCTGTCAGGTAGCCTGTCCTTTGCTTGACGAAGATGGACAATTGAACTAAGTCCAGTGGACTAACACTGGCCAACCATGAAAACCTTCAATATCCACGAGGCCAAGACTCACCTTTCCAGGCTGGTTGAGGCCGCGGCGAAGGGTGAGTCTTTTATCATTGCGAAGGCGGGGAAGCCGCTGGTTAAGGTGACCGCGGTCGAAGCGCCGGCCGCGCCGAAGCGGTTCGATTTCATGAGGGGTCAATTCATCGTGCCAGACGATTTCGACACGATGGATCAGAAGGAAATCGAGGCCCTCTTTTACGGCGACGAATGAGGCTCTTGCTCGACACGCATATCCTCCTTTGGACGATTGCGGACAGTCGAAGGCTATCCCGCGCAGCGCACACTTTGATCGGCGGGTCAGACAACCAGTTGACGTTCAGTTCGGTGAGCTTGTGGGAGATCGCCGTCAAGGCTGAGCAAGGCCGAGCCGACTTTCGCATCGACGTCAGTTCGCTTCGTCGCAGCCTTTTCGACAACGCGTATGCGGAGCTGCCTGTGACGGGCGCGCATGCCGCGGCGCTCGGCAGCTTGCCTCTGATTCACAGAGACCCATTCGACCGGATGCTTGTCGCTCAAGCGGCTGTCGAAGGACTGACGCTTCTGACGTCCGACCCGACGGTCGCGAAATATCCGGGACCGATTCGGCTGGTGTGACCTTCGCTGTCGGCCTCCGGCGGCATGATGCGTTGGGTCGGAGCGCTCATCGCGTCTTGCCTCAACTCTGCGAATCCAAAACAACGAACCCGTCGCCCGACCGGGTCTTGGCGTCCGCGGGTTGATCGGTGGTGACGATCGTCATGCCGAATTTGAGCCGCTTGCGGACAGCCTCGCGCGCCGTCAGGTCGGCTTTGATCCGACGCAGAGCCGCGCCGTTGTCTTCGCCAGTCGTCTTCGCCGAATCTCCGACCTCAGCGGCCTGCCACGCCAGGAGGCCGGACTGGTCGTCGGCGCCGCTCAACGTGAACACGCGCTCGCCCAGCGGCTTCTCCGGATTCCGGATCTCGACCTTGCCAGAAGTGGCCCAGCGCGCCATTGTCGAATATCTTAATCGACTTGTCGGCGCTGCTGATGACGACACTCGGCGATTTTGGCGCGCGCTCGTGACCTTCCGAATATTCGGTCGCCTTGATCGCCGTGTCGACGGCGTTGAATTCGCGCGCGGCATATTCGCCGAGCACCATACCCGGATGGGTCACCTCTTCCGGCTGAGACTTGTCGTCAGCAATGACCACCGTCATGCCAAGCTTGGTGACGCCAAACAGGAGTTCGGCGAATTCCTTCGGCAGGCGCACACATCCGTGCGACGCTGGGTAGCCCGGCAATTGTCCCGCATGCAGCGCAACGCCCGACCAGGTGAGCCGGTTCATGTAAGGCATGGGCGCATTGCTGTAAGTCGACGAATGGTGGTTCTTGTCCTTTTGCAGGATCTTGAACACCCCCGTCGGGGTTCGATGACCGAGCTTTCCGGTCGAGCAGGTCGAGGCGGCGATGCGCACCCATTGCGATAGACATACACCCGCTGGTCGGGGAGCGAGACGATGGCGATAATCGGGCCGCTCGTCGATCGGTCAGGATACCAGTTGAACTCGCCGTTGGTGAGCTCTTCGGCGTGTTTATCGACACGCTGGGCAAGCGCCGGGGCGAATGGCAACGCGGCCGCCGCAGCCGCGATGCGACCGAACTGACGACGGTTCATCGATTTGGCATCCCCAATCAGCATCGCTCGTCCGCGCATAAAAGCCGACCCGTCCGATTGTCAATGATCGAGGCCGCATTGACCCTGCTCACGGCCCGTGTTCAATCGCCGCCATGTCGCCTACGCTCATCGCCATCGACTGGGGATCGTCGAGCTTTCGCGCTTATTTGGTTTCGCTGGACGGCGAGGTCCTCGATCAGGTCGCTTCGGGCGACGGGATCGGGAGCGTCGCGGCGGGAGCCTATCCGGGGACTCTCAAGCGGCTGGTCGGGCGGTGGCTCGAAGCCCATCCGTCTCTGCCGATCGTTGCCTCGGGCATGGTCGGCAGCCGTCATGGCTGGCGCGAGGCGGCTTATGTCAAGTGCCCGGCGGGCCCGCGCGAGGTCGCTGCGCATCTCACCCAGGTCGAGGCAGACGGCCGGCGCGTCGTGCTCGCGGCGGGCCTTTCCTATGTCGATGAAGCCGGTCAGCCGGACGTGATGCGGGGCGAGGAAACGGAAATCTTCGGCGTCGCCGATGCGGGCGCTCGCCTGATCGTGCTGCCTGGTTCGCATTCGAAATGGGCGAAGGTCGACGGCGATCGCATCGTCGCCTTCAAGACCTTCATCACCGGCGAATTGTTTGCGGCGCTGCGGGACTATACGGTTGCCGGCGCCTTCGCCAGGGCCGCGCCAGCGAAGAGTCCCGGAGCGGCGTTCGCGCTTGGGGTTCGGCGCGGCGGCGCGGCGGGGGCCTGCGAAGGAAAGTCGGGCGTCATCGGCCTCCTGTTTGGCTCTCGCTCGTTGCCGCTCGTAGGCGCGCTTCCGGAGGACGACGCTGGTGAATATCTCTCCGGCCTCTTGATCGGCGGCGAGATCGGTGAGGGGCGTCGGCTGTTCCCCGGCGAGGAGCCGCATGTCGCGGGCGCTGAGGCGCTGGTCGAGCGCTATCTCGCCGCGTTCGCGGCGCTCGGCGTTTCCGCTCGTGCGGCGCCGATGCGCGCCGCAGCGCGCGGGCTTTTTCGCATCGCCCGCAATGGGGGTCTTCTATGACTTTGACGCTCGCCCCGACTCCGCTCGTCGCCATCCTGCGCGGCGTCACGCCGGACGAAGCGGATTCGATCGCGGCGGTGATTGTCGAGGCGGGTTTCGGCGCCATCGAAGTGCCGCTCAATTCGCCCGATCCCTTGGCGAGCATCGAACTCATTGCGCGGCTGTTCGGCGACAAGGTTCTGGTCGGCGCTGGCACGGTGCTCGAACCGGGTCAGGTCGATGAGGTCGCTGAAGCCGGCGCCAAGCTCGTTGTCGCGCCGAACGCCGATCCCGCTGTGATCGAGCGCGCGGCGAAGCTCAGGCTCATCGCCGTGCCTGGCGTCGCAACGATGACCGAGGCGTTTGCGGCGCTCAAGGCAGGCGCCTCAGGCCTGAAGCTCTTTCCCGGCGAAGCGCTTGGCCCTGATGTCGTGAAGGCGTGGCGCGCTGTCTTGCCGAAGGAAACGCAACTCTATCCGGTCGGCGGCGTAACGCCCGAGCGTATGGGTCCCTACCGGCGGGCCGGGGCGAGCGGCTTCGGCATTGGCTCGGCGCTCTATAAGCCAGGCGCAAGCGTCGAAGAGGTTGCGCGCGCCGCGCAAGTGTTCGTGACCACGTGGAACGAGAACGCGTAGCGGGCCTTCACGATCAGTTCAGTCGGAAGAAGGCCAGCGGTCGGATGAGCGGCGGCGCCGAAGGCCAATCAGGCCAGCGGGGCGCGAACGTTACGCGGCCAGGCGCCTGCGCTACGTCCGTTGCCCACTCGCGCACGGCGCCGGCGAAGCGGAGGATCGGCCGCGCTCGTGGCTCGAACTCAAACTCAGTTGGGGGCGGTGGGGAGCCGAGGAGCACTGGGGTCTCTGACGCAACCGGGGGAGGATCCGGCTGAGGCGCCGGCGCCTCTATCAGCGCGGGCTTTTTCCTGGCGGCGGCTTTTGGCGCGAGCCGCGCGGCCGCCTTCTGCGGCGCCGCCGGTCGTGGCTCCGGCAACGGCGGATCCGCGACAAAATCGGGGGTCGGGGCGACCGATGCGACCTGCGCGCCCACGCTCTCGGAACGCTTGTCGTCGATCTTTCTTTCCTGAGTGCGCTTCATAAAGCTCGCGATCAGTTCATGATCCTCGCGCAGCGATTGCGCGATCGCGTTCTCCGACGCCGACGGCTGCGCCTGAACGACTATGGAGGGCGAGGGTGGCTGACGACTATAATGATTGACCAGCAGCGCCCCAATCACGCTCGCCAGCGCCACCGGCAGGATCTCGTGGACGAACCTCGACGCAACCTTAGCCATCAAGTCGAGAACGCGAATCGCCATGGCGCGTATCCTGATCGTGGTCGACCCTGACGGCTTAAAAAGGAATTGTGGCTGCAATTGCGAGAGATTATGGTCGCAATCGAGGCGCGCCGACGCTCACCCCTTTCGCAAGCTGGCGAGAGGATCATTCCAGATCCGTATGCCGCGCGCGCATCGTCTCTGAAGTCTCGGCCAAGCGCCGTCGAACCTTGAGAATCGCCAGTTCGAAGGCGATCATCAGTGCGGTCTCGAACAGCGAGCCCATCGGCAGGACGGAGAGCTCGCCGCCTTTCGTTCGCATAGTCTGAGCGGGAATGACCGTGACGATGTCGACTTCCTTGGCGAGTCCGCCTCCGGTTTGGGCGGTGACCAGCGCCGTTCAGGCCGCATCTGCAATCCTTCGCGCCCAAGCCCGAGCGCGACGACGGCGTCAATCGACCCATCGAGCGCGTCTTCCGGCATGGCGACGAACACGCCGGCAAGATCACTCGACGCGCCCTTCGACATGTGGGCCAGGCTGTCGCTCACCAAATTTCCTCCTCCAGGTCTTGTGACAACATTCCCGCGCTTCATCGCGAGCGCAAGGCGCCGATCAGCGAAGCGCTCGACTTACGTGCGGTCGAGGATAGCGGCAGGTCCCGCCTCCGTGTTCCGATTAACAGTCCGGCGCGCGCTGACATAGCCATCCAGGGAGAGCGGCCCGGCGCCGCCGAAACATAGCGCGAGCAGAGCGGCGATATAAAGCAGGTCGGTCTCGTAGCCGGGCGGTCCGAAATGCGCGCCCGAGCCGTCGTAGGCGAGCAGTTTGATCGAGCTGAATCCGTTGGGACGATGGACGGTGAATATTGCGACGAGCAGCACGACGATCATCGGCGCGGAGGCTAAAGGCACAATGGCTCCCAAGAGGATAAGCGCTCCGCCAACCATCTCTACGACGATCGTCGCCCAGCCCAGAAAAAATGCGAATGGCATGCCGATCGCGTGCAAGATGCCAATGAAGACGTCTGGACCACGAGCGAGCTTGGCGGAGCCATGCTCGAGAAATCCGTAGCCGACGATGAGCCGAAGCGGCAACGCGAACAAACCCGGCGGCCCCGGAAGCGGAGCGAAAGCCAGTCGGCGGAATGCAGAGGCGAACGTCACCATATGGCTTCGACGCGGACGGGGGCGTTTGTTACGATTCGTGCTCGGCTCGCTGCTCATGATCGGTCGAGACAGCGCCAGCGAGGCCGCGGTCTCGAGATCGAATCTTGAGCGAGAGCGCAATCAAGCCCGCATTCGCGCCTGTGCCTTTTCCGCCCTCAAGCCTGCGCGCGCCAGAGCGTGACGAATGAGGCGGTCGACCAGCTCGGAATAGCTGATCCCGAGCGCCTCCATCACCTTCGGGTACATGCTGATGTTGGTGAAGCCGGGCAGGGTGTTCACCTCATTGACGATCAGGCCGCCGTCCTCGCGCAAAAAAAAGTCTATGCGGGCCATGCTCTCGCAGCCGAGCGCGCGAAAAGCCTCGATCGACAGCTTGCGAACCTTGTCGCTCACGTCGGGGGCGAGGTCAGCCGGGACCTTGATCGCGGCGCCTTCATCGTCGAGGTATTTGGCCTCGTAGGTGTAGAAGCCGTGGCGGTTGCTTGGCACGATCTCGCCGGCCGGCGAGGCGGTGAGCGAACCGTCCTCGTCCTCGAGAACGCCGCACTCAATCTCGCGACCGCGGACATATTCCTCGACCAGGATCTTGCGGTCATGCCGAAACGCCTCAGCGATCGCCTCAGCGAATTCCTTCGCCGTCCCTGCCTTGCTCACGCCGACTGACGAGCCAAGGCTAGCCGGCTTGACGAACACCGGACCGCCGAGCTCGGCGACGACCGCCTCGAAGGCCGGTTTGTCCCCCAGCGCAAAACTTAAGAAGCGCGCGATTGGCAGGCCGCTGTCGCGCATCAGACGTTTGGCGACATCCTTGTCCATCGCAACGGCCGAGCCGAGGACGCCGGAACCGACATAGGGCGCGCCCGCGATTTCGGCGACGCCCTGGATCGTTCCATCCTCGCCGAAGGGGCCATGCAGAACCGGGAACACGACGTCGGCCGAGCGCGACAAGTCGGGCGCCTCCGCATCCGTCTCTGGAAGGATGGCGAGGCGGCCGGCGCCGCCCGGAACAAGGACGACGGCCGGTCCGCTCTCGGGAACGGAGGCCGGAAAGGCGCCGCCTTTAAGTGAGCAGAGGAGCCAGGCGCCGCGCCGGGTTATGCCGATCGGAATTGTGTCATAGCGCGCCGGGTCGAGCGCCCGGAATACGTTGCCCGCTGACATGACGGACACGTCGTGCTCGGCTGAGCGGCCGCCGAACAGCAGTGCGACGCGCAGTCTTTCGGCCATGTCGCGATCTCCGAATCAAGCCGTTTGGCGGGACTTCGCCGAAAGGGGTGGGATTGGTCAACCGGCGTCGATGAGCCCGTCAGCGCAAGCGATGGGCAAGGCGCCGAGCGCTGGGCGCCGCCGAGCGCTCGGCGCCATCGACCGCGGACCGCGCGCTCGCGCGGCGTGGACCGCCCGGCAGGTTACGGCGCCCTTAGGTTAAAAAGAATGGCGATAAGTAAAACTACCTATCTCAAGCGAGTTTGAATTCGAAACAAAGCGCCATATCATTCTCCTGCAGTTCGGGGATGGAAATGGCCCTCATGAATGCGCATGACATGCCGCTGCAGTCTCACCGGTCTTGGGCCGGCTTGGCCGTGGGTCGTTCCAGGTTTTGGGCGATCGGCGTCGCATTCATAGCCGTCTATTTTTCGCTTAACCTTCTGACAGAGTGGCATGAATTCGATCGCCTCGGGATTACGTTATGGAGCCCCGACGATGGTTTGAGTCTGGCGCTGCTGATCGAGAACATTGCCTTTGCTCCCTTCGTTTTCCTGGCCGCGGTTCTGGTCGACTTGTCGATCGCTGGGCTTCATCGCGGCCTTGGCGTGACCATGGCGGCGGAACTCAGTTTGACCATGACCTATGTCGGTCTTGCTCTCGTTCTCAAGAATACGCTGAAATTCAACATCAGGCAGTTCCGATTGCCAGATGTGGTGGCGTTCCTGCTTCTTGTCCCAGTGGGCGCGGCTTTCTCGGCGTTTATCTATTGTGGGGTGCTGTATCTGGGCGGTGGATTGTCGTCGGATAAGGTCTTTGTCGCGATGGTCCATTGCTGGATCGGCGAGGCGCTTGGGATCGTCACGGTCATACCAGCGACGACAGCCGCCCTCGCATACTCGTCGCCGCCGTGGCGCTGGTCCGGCTATACGTTGTTCACGATTTTCATCTTCGTACTGGGAATAGGTCTTGGATTCGCGGCGCTCGTGGGGGTCGGTGACAAACTATACTATCTGTTTAATCTTCTTTTCTTGCCGGTCATCTGGGTGGCGATGCGGGAAGGGTACGCGGGCGTTGCGCTTGCGTTGGTGACGATTCAGCTGACCCTTGCCGTTCTCACCGCGTTCGTCGGCTACAACACGACGGATTTCGCCATACTCCAATTGTTGATGCTGGTGCTTTCGATCACCGGCTTGCTGCTTGGCGCGGTCACCACGGAGCGCCAGGACGCCGCCCTGCGCCTGCGTGAACAAAAGAGGGAGCTGGCTCGAATGGTGTCCAACGCCCGGGCCGGCGCGATGGGGATGGCGCTCGCTCACGAAGTCAGCCAGCCGTTGTCGACCGTGGGGACATACCTGCATGCCGCACGGCGATTGCTTCAGGCGAGCCCTGCGAGTGAGCCAGTCATGGATGCGCTGATCAAGGCGGAGGCGGAGGCGCAGCGGGCTCGCGAGGTTCTGGAGCGCATTCGCGATTTCGTCTCGAATGGCAACTTGAACTTGTCGGCGGTCGATGTCCGCGCGCTTGCGGACAAGATTGGCGAGCTGTGTCGAGAGGAAGCAGCCGCGCGCGGCGTTCTGGTCGAGGTTGAAAGCCAGGGTCTCGTCCCTCTGGTCGAGGCGGACGGGGTCCAGATTGAGCAAGTCCTGATCAATCTCGTCGCCAATGCGATTGACGCTGCTGCAGAGCGATCGGACGCGCGCGGGCGCGTGACCATGCGGGTCGCCGCCAAAGACAACGCAATCACGCTCAGGGTCGAGGACAATGGCTATGGGGTGGCCCCGGACCTCGCGGACAACATTTTTGACGCCTATCAGACAACCAAGCCGCGAGGCATGGGGTTAGGCTTGCACCTAAGCCGGCGGATCGTTCAGAGGCACGCTGGCCGCCTCTGGTGGGAGCCTATCACGACCGGGGGTGCGCGATTTGTGGTCGAGCTGCCGATCAATGGATGCGAACACAATGCTGCATGAACGTTGCGTGCATATCGTCGATGATGAGGCCGAGGTGCGGGACGCGCTAACCTTGTTGCTGTCGACCGCTCAGATCGAGTTCGCGAACCTATGGCTCGGCCGAAGACTACATGACCTCAAATCCCCTGAAGGACCCGGCTTGCATCCTCCTCGATAACCAGCTTCCCGGTATGAGCGGCATCGAACTTCTAAGGCGTATCGTCGCCGCGACCACAGATTCGACGATCATCATGATAACGGCGTATGGCGACGTGCCGACGGCAGTCTTGGCGATGAAGGCCGGGGCCTTCCATTTTGTCCAAAAACCGTTCGACGCCGAGGCGCTGCTGGCGACCGTCGAGGAAGCCTTGTCGCGCAGCGACGAAACTGGTGATCCCCCACGCGAAATGAAGGGATTCAAGGCCCGGCAAGCGTTGCTGACACAGCGCGAGCGGGAGGTGCTCGCCCTTCTGTTGGAGGGGTTGCCGACCAAGCTCATCGCGCACCAGTTGCGCATCAGCTCCAGGACGGCCGAACATCACAGGGCCGCCGTTATCCAGAAGATGCAAGCCCGCAACATTTCTCATCTCATGCGAATGGCGTTTATTGCGAGAAATCTCAATAGCGGCGAGCGGACGGCGCAATAGCGCCGCGTCACTCTCGCCCGAGATTGACCCCCTAGTCGGGCGCAATCTTCGTGTTGGGGTTCCATCAGAAAAATCATGTCGCATTGCTTGGCCCCGAAGCATATTCGGAACTGAAGCGACGGGTTGAATGAGCGTGTTTCTCGAATGGATGGTGAGGCTTTCGATCACATTATCGTCGGCGCGGGCTCCGCGGGCTGCGTGCTCGCCGACCGGCTGACCGAAGACGGCCGCTCGAGCGTGCTCGTGCTTGAATATGGCGGATCCGACCGCTCGTTGTTCATCCAGATGCCCGCCGCGCTATCGATCCCGATGAACTCCAAGACCTACAATTGGGGCTACCTAAGCGAGCCCGAGCCGCATCTGGGCGGACGGCGCATCGCCTGTCCCCGCGGCAAGGTTCTTGGCGGCTCGTCTTCGATCAATGGCATGGTTTACGTTCGAGGGCATCCGCTCGATTTCGAGCGCTGGGAGGAGGAGGGCGCGAAGGGCTGGGGATATCGAAACGTGCTGCCCTACTTTCGTCGGGCGGAGAGCTTTCGTGGGCCAGGCGACGCCTATCGCGGCGACGCCGGACCGCTGACGACGGCGCACGGGCATAAACGGAACCCTCTCTACGACGCTTTCATCGAGGCTGGGCGACAGGCGGGCTATGCCGTCACCGCCGACCTCAACGGTGAGCGGCAAGAGGGCTTCGGCCCACTTGGTATGACGATCCGGGACGGCGTGCGCTGGTCGACCGCCAACGCCTATCTTAGGCCCGCGATGAAACGCCCCAACCTCGAAGTGGCCACCCACGCGCTCGCGACCCAGATCGCCTTCGATGGGCGCCGCGCGGTCGGCGTCCGCTACCGGCAGCGCGGGCGCGAGCAAACGGCGAGGGCGCGGCGCGAGGTCATCCTGTGCGGCGGCCCGATCAATTCGCCGCAATTGTTGAAGCTGTCGGGCGTGGGGCCGGCGGGGGAACTGCGCGCTCTTGGGATCGACGTCATTGCCGACCGGCCCGGCGTTGGCGAAAACCTGCAGGACCATCTCGAATTCACCTTCCAGGTCGCATCAAAGCAACCGATCACGCTGTTTTCGCATACCGGCCTCTTCAGGCGCGCCCTCATCGGGGCTGAGTGGCTCGCGCGCGGAAGCGGTCTCGGCGCCTCCAATCATTTCGAAGCTGGCGGCTTCATCCGCTCGCGCGCCGGGGTCCGCTATCCCGACATCCAGTTCCATTTCCTGCCAATGGCCGTCGCCTATGACGGCTCGCTGCTGGCGCGCGAGCACGGCTTCCAGGCGCATGTCGGGCCAATGCGGTCGAAAAGCCGTGGCTCCGTGCGATTGAAGTCTCCCGATCCGGCCGAACCGCCGCGGATCCAGTTCAACTACATGAGCCATCCCGAGGACTGGATCGAGACGCGCGCTTGCGTGCGGCTGACGCGCGAGATCTTCGCCCAGCGCGCCTTCGATCCCTATCGGGGCCGCGAAATTCAGCCAGGCGCCGATCGCGTCAGCGACGAGGCGATCGACGCCTTCGTGCGCGACCATATCGATACCGCCTACCACCCATCCGGCACTTGCAAGATGGGGTCGCCGGCTGACCCGTTCGCTGTCACCGATCCCGAAACCCGAGTGATTGGCGTCGAGGCGCTGCGTGTCGTCGATTCGTCGATCATGCCTTCGATCACCAACGGCAATCTTAACGCGCCGACGATCATGCTGGCTGAGAAAGCGGCCGACATCATCCGTGGCCTCGACCCGCTGCCCGCCTCGAACGCACCGTATTATGTCGCCTCGGAATGGGAGACGAAGCAGAGGTGAGGTTGGCTTCGCGCGATAAAGATTGCATTTCAACTAGATCAACGTTATTCTAGTCAGACAGGACGGAAGGTTTTCTCGCATGGCGACGTGGCAGGTCCAGGATGCAAAAACTCGGCTCAGCGAAGTGATTGAGCGTGCGCGGGCCGAGGGACCTCAGATGATCACTAAACACGGCAAGGAGCGTGCTGTCGTGTTGTCGATCGAAGACTATCGAGTCCTTGCCGCGCATCGCCCGGATTTCAAATCCTACCTCTTGGATGGTCCGAAGGTCGATGACTTCACGATCGAGCGCACTCAAGATGTGGGCCGGAACATTGAGCTTTGAATTTCGGTGACGGGGTATCTCCTCGATACAAATGTCATCTCTGAGACCTGCAGGTCTCGCCCCGACGCCGGAGTGATTGCGTTCTTGTCCGCGGCCGGCGCTGAAGGACTGTTTCTGAGCGTTTTGACGCTGGGAGAGCTGCGCAAAGGCGTTGCCCTAAAGAGGCGCGTCGACCCTCTGGCGGCTAGCGAGCTCGGCACATGGGTCGAGGGCATCGCAACCAACTTCGCGGACCGGATTTTGCCCATCGATACAGCGACAGCCTTGCGTTGGGGCGAATTGTCGGCAGGCGGAAACCCTCCTGTAATTGGTATGCTGATCGCCGCGACCGCGCTCACCCGCGATCTCACTCTGGTCACGCGCAACACCCGGGACTTCGAGTCCAGCGGCGTCCTGCTTCTCGACCCTTGGCAGGCGCGATAGCCTACGCGGTTGCGGCTCGTCCCGGTTCGTCGAATAGCAGGGCATTTGGTTTCCGAACTTGATGCCTGCAACGGAATTTTGAGGGTTCAATTCTCCAATGCCTTGGCGCAAGGGTTCTGACATGAATTACCGCGCATGATCGCGCCCGAGGAGACGCCGATGTCTGACGCCGCGCCGGCCGCCGCCAGAGAGCCGCGTCGTGGCCGCGAGGCGCGCCGAAGCGCGCGCGCGAAAGCCTCGCTCGCTTCCATCCCCTACATCACCCGCAAAATTCCGCTCACCGACATGGTCAGCGAGGAGGGGCTGGAGACGATCGAGCGCAACGCCGAGACGCTGCTTCAGGAAGTCGGCGTCGAGTTTCGCGAGTTTCCGCGCGCGCTCGAACTTTTCCGCAGCGCGGGTTGCGACATCAAGGGCGAGCGGGTGCGCTTTCCGCCCGGCCTGGCGAGGCAGCTCTGCGCCACCACGCCGTCGCAATATGTGCAGCACGCGCGCAACCCCGAGCGCAACGTGCTCATAGGCGGCGATGCGATGGTGTTCGCCCCCAACTATGGATCGCCGTTCGTCCACGACCTCGACAAGGGCCGCCGCTACGGCACGCTTGAAGACTTCCAGAATTTCGTCAAGCTCGCTTACCTGAGCCCGTACATCCATCATTCCGGCGGCACGGTGTGCGAGCCGGTCGATCTGCCGGTCAACAAGCGGCACTTCGAGATGGTGTACGCGCATCTCAGATATTCGGACAAGCCGTTCATGGGCTCGGTGACGAAGCCCGAACGCGCCGAGGACAGCGTGCGCATTTGCGAGCTTCTGTTTGGCGAGGCGTTCGTGCGCGACCACACGGTGCTGACCAGCCTCATCAACGCCAATTCTCCGCTGGTCTGGGATGCGAGCATGCTCGGCGCGGCGGAAGTCTACGCGCGCTCAAATCAGGCTTGCATCATCACCCCGTTCATACTGTCCGGCGCCATGAGCCCGGTGACGGTCGCCGGCACGCTGACCCAGGTTTTGGCCGAGGTGCTGGCTGGGACGGCGTTCTGCCAGCTCACCCGGCCCGGCGCGCCGGTAGTGTTCGGAACCTTCGTCTCGACGCTCTCGATGCAATCCGGCGCGCCCACCTTTGGCACGCCCGAGGCGGCGCTGGCGATCTTCGGCGCAGGCCAGCTTGCGCGACGGATGAAAATGCCGTTCCGCACCGGCGGCTCGCTTTGCGCCTCGAAGATCCCGGACGCGCAGGCGGCCTACGAAAGCGCGCAAACGCTTTTGCCGACGGTGCTGGCGGGCGCGAACTTCGTGCTTCACGCCGCCGGCTGGATGGAGGGCGGCCTCACCGCGTCCTATGAGAAGTTCGTGCTCGACTTCGATCAGCTCGGCGCGATGCACGTGCTCGCCAAGGGCGTCGACTTCAGTGACAACGGCCAGGCGATGGAGGCCTTCCATCAAGTCGAGCCAGGGGGGCATTTCCTGGGCTGCGCCCACACCCAGGCGAATTTCGAGACGGCTTTCTATCGATCGAATATCGCCGACAACAATTCGTTCGAGCAATGGCGTGAAGAGGGCTCGAAGGACGCCGCCACCCGCGCCAACGCGCTTTGGAAGTCGATGTTGGCCGAGTACGAATCGCCGCCTCTCGACCTCGCCAAGGACGAGGCGATCCGCGAATTTATCGACAAACGCAAGGCGTCTATGCCGGACGCGACCTACTAGTTCGAACGGTGCGAAGAAACGGGCGCTCCTATTGCGCGGGATAGCCTTGCCAGAGCCATTCCAGGGCCGCTGGCAACGTCTGCGCTACGGTTGGCTTGTCCACGTGTTGCGCGTTGCGGGCGAAAAGAAATTGGTAGTGGTAGCCCTTGTCGCCGAGGACCTTGCCGAAACGCTCGTCCGCCAGAACCCAGTCGTGCATGCCGTCGGCGATTGTTGCGGCGGGGTAAAACAGATCGCCGTCTCCCGTCTCAAACCAGATACGGATCGGCTTCGTCGGGCTGTTGGGGATCAGTGGCGAACCGAAGTGGTTATCGGTCTTCGAAACCTTGCCCCCCTCGACCCTAAGAGTGGCGACCGCCGGCCCGGTCCACGCGCTGTGGTATTCCCAAGCGCCGCCCGGCAGGGCCGGGTTGTGCGGCCATTGCTGGTTCACCACCGTCGGCGAGTAAGCCAGCACGCGGTGGTAGAGCTCGGGATGGAACCAGGCCATCGTGAAGGCGGCCACTCCGCTCGAGCTGATGCCCATCGTCGCCCGGCCGTCCGGATCCTTCGTGAGCTTGATATTCGCGTTTTTCTCGGCGAGCGGCAGCACTTCGTTCTCGACGAATTCCGCATAGGCGCCATTGACCGCGTCGTATTCGAACCCGCGTTCGCTCCCCTGTGCATCCTGCCCCCCGGCGCCGATGCTGATAGCGACGATCGGCGGGATGCGATGCTTCTGGATGAGATTGTCGAGGACGGTGAAAAACTGCTTTTCATCAGGGTAGCCGCTGTCGCCAAGGACAATGAACGGAGCTTCGCTTCCGGCGGCGTAGTTAGCCGGAACATAGACGTCGACGGCCCGCGTCCAGATCCCGGCGTGAGACGTGGGGACAAGAAGGTTCGACTTGTCGCCGGGCGCCGTCTGCGCGGTGAAGATCGACGCATTGCGGCAGCCGTCGGCATCATCGCGGATCAGGCCGGGATTGAAGACCGTGCTGTCGTTCGACGACATGGTGAAGGAATAGACCTTGCCGGAAGGCGTTCCGTCTTGAGCGGTCGTCTCCGGCGCCGGAGAATGCGTCGGCCCAATGATGAAATTGCCTTCTGCCTTGATCGGAGGGAGCGTTCCGTCAGGCAATTCGGTCGCGGGCGGATAGTTGGGATTCTTGGGGTCCCGGGTCGGTGGCGAGGTTTTGAAATCGAGGCCCGATATGTCGATGTAGAACGGCCCCGAAGGATCGGTGGTGTTCGCGCCGGGCGGAATGCCAGAGTTTCCTTTCAGGCAGTCCGCGTGCGCCGCGCTCGCAATCACGAGGCAAGTGACAGCCGTGACCCTCAGCGTGTTCATGATTGGCGTTCCCCCTTGATTGTGATGCTATCGTAGGAGGACGCGTTGCGTTGTCAACGAATGGCGAGTCGACGCACTCGCGGCTCATGGGGAAATGAATGAAGACGCACGCGCGGGCAGTGGTCATTGGCGGGGGTGTTGTAGGCGTCTCGACGCTTTACCATCTGGCGAGGAAGGGCTGGACCGACAGCGTGCTCATCGAGCGTAAGGAACTCACCTCCGGCTCGACCTGGCATGCAGCGGGTCTCTTGCCGTTGTTCAACTTGAGTTACTCGGTCGGGCAGATCCATAAATATTCGGTCGCGCTCTACCAGACTCTCGAACAAGAGACCGGGCTCGACCCTGGCCTGCGCCAAGTGTCGAACATCCGCATCGCCCGCACCCGCGACCGGATGGACGAGTACAATTATTACGCAGGCGTCGCGGCGACGATCGGCGTGAGCGTCAAGTTCCTCACGCCCGGCGAGGTCAAGGACATCTGGCCGCTCTGCAATGTCGAGGGGATCATCGGCGCGATCCAGCACCCCGAGGACGGCTACATCCAGCCCGCCGACCTGACGCAATCGCTGGCGCGCGGCGCGCGCGATCGCGGCGCTGAGATCAACCGCCACACGACGGTCTCTGCGATCGAGCGGCTGCCGAGCGGCGAATGGAAGGTGTCAACCGACAAGGGCGACGTAACCTGCGAGCATGTCGTCTCGGCGACCGGCAATTTCGCCAGGAAAACCGGCCGCATGGTCGGAATCAACGTGCCGGTGATTCCGGTCGAGCACCAATATATCGTGACCGAAGCGCATCCCGAGATCGTCAAGCGCAAGGCGCAAGGTCTGCCTGAAATGGGCGTGCTACGAGAATCGGATTCCTCCTGGTACATGCGCGAGGAGGCCGGCGGCTTGCTGCTGGGTCCGTACGAAAAGGGCGCGCCCGCCTGCTATATCGACGGGCCGTCGTCGGACAGCGAATACGAGCTCTTTCCCGAGGATCTCGATCGCCTTGGCCCCCACATCGAAACCGCGATCGAACGCGTTCCCGCCTTCGGCGAGGTCGGCGTCAAGAAGGTCTACAACGGCGCCATCGCCTATACGCCCGACGGTTCGCCAATCGTCGGTCCGGCGCCGGGGGTCAGAAACTTCTGGCTCAACGAAGGCCATTCGTTCGGCGTCACCGCGGCCGGCGGCGCCGGCTGGCAGCTCGCCGAATGGATCGTCGGAGGCGAGCCGACAATCGACATGCTCGGCGTCGACCCGCGCCGCTTCGGCCCCTACGCGGACACTGGTTATCTAATCGAGAAGAACGAGGAGGCCTACGCCAAGGTCTTCACCGTGCATTATCCCGACGAGGAGCGCGCGGCCGCACGCCCGTTGCGCCAGACGCCCTGCTATTCGCGGATGAAAGACCTCGGCGCCGTGTTCGGGTCCGTTTACGGCTGGGAGCGGCCGAACTGGTTCGCGCCGCAAGGCTACGGCTTAAGCGAGGCGGATCTCTCCAAGCCGGATGTGCTTCTCAACGAGAACCATCCCCCCGTGGGTCCAGGCGAGAAGCCGCGCGAGAAATGGAGCTTCCGCCGTTCGAACTATTTTCAGTTCGTCGGCGACGAGTGCCGCAATGTGCACGACAACGTTGGCCTCATGGACATGTCGGCCTTCGCCAAATGCGAGGTTTCGGGTCCCGGCGCGGAGGGTTGGCTCAATTCCATCCTCACCAACCGCGCGCCGACGACGACCGGCCGCGTCACCCTGAGCTATCTTCTCACCGAACGCGGCGGGGTGCGGGCGGAGTTTACGCTGACGCGCATCGGGCCCGAGCGCTTCTATCTCATCTCGGCAGGAGCGCTCGAGACGCATGACTTCGACGTGCTGGAGAAACTCTTGCCAGCCGACAACAGCGTCCGCCTCGACAAAGTGACGACGCAGCGAGGCGTGCTGGTGCTCGCCGGCCCGCGCTCGCGCGAGGTGCTGGCCAAGGTCGCCGACATCGACGTCTCGAACAAGGCGTTCCCGTGGCTGACGGCCCGACGCCTATCGATCAAGGCTGCGGGCGTCATCGCCATGCGAGTCAATTTCGTCGGCGAGCTTGGCTACGAGTTGCACCATCCGATCGAGATGCAGAACGCCGTCTTCGACGCCTTGATGGAGGCGGGCGCGCCGTTTGGCGTCAAGCCATTCGGCATTCGCGCCATGGATTCGCTGCGGCTGGAAAAGTCTTACAAGCTCATTGGGCGCGAACTGTCGATCGAATATGCCGCGCTGGAATCGGGCCTTGAACGGTTCGTTGATCTCGATAAAGGTCCGTTCCTGGGCCGCGATGCTTTGGGCGCCTGGACGAGCAAGGGGTTTGAGAACAAGCTGGTCATGCTCGAGGTCCAGGGCGTGACCGACGCTGACGCGCGCGGCTCTGAGCCGGTGATGAAGAACGGCGCGATGATCGGCCGCACCACCTCCGGCGGCTACGGCTGGAGGGTGGGCAAGTCCCTTGCGCTGGCGATGGTGAAGCCTGAGTTCTCGAACGTTGGCGACGAGGTCGACGTGCGCATCCTTGGCCAGACGCGCCGTGCGATTGTGATCCCCGACAGTCCCTATGACCCGAAGAACGCAGCGTTGCGGGCCTGACGTCGGACGGCGCGAACCGGCGCTTCACCGGCGCGCTTACCCGCGAGACTCAGAGGGATGCGGTGGCCCACATATTCGGTTATTCTCGCTCTCGAAGGTGAGCTATGGGCGCAAACAGCTACGATAAGGACGTTGTTTTATGGGCTCAGGAACAGGCGGCGCTATTGCGCTCCGGCCAATTTTCCAAGCTCGACCTCGAACATATCGCCGATGAGATTGAGGACGTGGGCAAGACCGAAAAGCGCGAACTTGCCAGCCGCATGGCCGTTCTCATGGCGCATTTGTTGAAATGGCAAGCTCAGCCTGATCGGCGTAGCCGAAGCTGGCAGAGCACAATCAACGAGCAGCGTAAACGCATCGCGCTGGCGCTTGATGAAACGCCGAGCCTTCAGACGACCCTGATCGAGCCGAGATGGCGTGCCGCCGTATGGTCGGATGCGCGCGTCATGGCGATGACGGACACGGGCTTTTCGGGCGAGGCGTTTCCGAATGAGTGGCCCTGGTCGACCGACCAAGCGCTTGCCGAGGGTTGGCTTCCCGGCGCCGACTGAGCGGCCAGGGGCGCGCTTCCTAAGCTTCCCCCGCCGCCCGGCGCTGCTGGAGCAGCGCGCGATAGATCTCGTCGTCGCCGCACAACCCCGCCATCCGGCCGAGGTCGTCGACCAGCACGATCGGATTGCCCGAAAGGCTGCGCAGCGCGATCGCCGAGCGCATCTTCAAGTCGATCGGCGCGACGACGATATCCACGTCCTCGGGCCGCGCGTTCACCTCGCCTGTCGCGCGGTCGGCGACCGCCATGGCGCCAGCGTTTCCATCGAGAGTCACGCCGACCGGCCTGTCTTCGGCGTCGAGCTGCACGCGGACCCGGCCGCCCCGGTCGAGCATCACTTCATTGTCGCTGCGACGCAGCGAGGCCGCAGGCGTCATCAGCGAGCCGCCGCGCAGCACGTTGAGCGGATTCATGTGCTTGACGAATTCCGCGACATAGGCGTCGGCGGGGCGCAACAGGATGTCCTCCGCCGTCCCGCATTGAACGATCCGCCCCCCCTCGAGAATCGCGATCCGGTTGCCGATCTTCAGCGCTTCGTCGAGATCGTGACTGACGAAAATGATCGTCTTCTTCAGATCCTTCTGTAGCAGGAGCAACTCGTCTTGCAGCTTGTCTCGAATCAACGGATCGAGCGCTGAGAACGGCTCGTCCATGAGGAGGATGTCGGCGTCGGTGGCGAAGGCGCGCGCCAGACCCACGCGCTGCTGCATGCCGCCCGACAATTCATGGCCGAATTTGCCCGCCCACTGCGTCAAGCCCACCATAGCGAGCTTGTCGGCTACGATTCTATCAATTTGCTCCTTCGGCATGCGGCGAAGTTCGAGGCCGAAGGCGACGTTCTCCTTGACCGTGCGCCACGGCAACAGAGCGAATTGCTGGAACACCATGGCGATGCGGCTCGTGCGCAGCATCCTCAGTTCGGCGGCGCTGCAATCGGCGACGTCGATCGCTCCGTCGCCGTTGCGGACCAGAACCTTGCCCCGGGCGACCCTGTTGAGGCCGTTGACCGCGCGCAGGATCGTCGACTTGCCCGATCCCGACAGGCCCATCAGGACGCAGATTTCGCTTGGCTCGATCGAAAGATTCACGCCGGCGGCGCCGAGAACGACCCCGGTCGACTTGAGGATCTCGTCGCGCGTTGCGCCCTGATCGACCATCGAGAGCGCTTCGGCCTGCTTGTCGCCAAACACGATGTCGACATTCTCGAAAACGACCGCGGACATGTCACGCGCTTCCTTTCCGCTCGGGGTTACGGAAGACGCGATCGAGCACGATCGCCAAGAGGACGATCGACACGCCAGCCTCAATGCCCATCGGAATGTTCACGGTTCCGAGCGCGCGCACCACCGGCACGCCGAGTCCCGCCGCGCCAACGAGAGCGGCGATGACGACCATGGACAGGCTCAACATGATGCACTGGGTGACGCCCGCCATGATGGTCGGCAGGGCGTAAGGCAGTTCCACCTTCCACAGCAATTGTTGCTTCGTCGCCCCGAAGGCCTCGCCTGCTTCTTTCAGGGGCGTCGGCGCCGAGACGATGCCGAGATAGGTCAGGCGAACCGGCGCGGCGATGGAGAAAATGACCGTAGAGATCAAGCCTGGCGCGGAACCCAGATGAAACAGGACCAGGGTCGGGATCAGGTAGACGAAAGTCGGAAGCGTCTGCATCAGGTCGAGCACCGGCCGCAGCAAGGCGTAGAGCCATGGCCGATGGGCCGAGGCGATGCCGAGCGGCACGCCGATCAGGACGCTCACGATGGTCGCGAACCCGACCAGCGAAATCGTCTCGACCGTCGCTTGCCAGTATCCGAGATTGGCGATGGCGATAAACGCGATGACCACGAACGCCGCCAGGCGCCAGGACCGATGCATCCAATAGGCGAGCGCCGCGAGGGCGAGAACGACGACGAGAAACGGGATGTGGAGCAAGATCGCCGTGAAGCCGTCGACCAGGAAGTCGATCACCGCCGTCACCGCGTCGAAGAATCCGGCTGCGTTGTCCTGCAGCCAAGTGATCCCGATCTTAACCCAGCGTCCGAGCGGCACTTTCGGCTCGGTGAACCAACTCTCCAACGCCGTCCCTCCAACAAGAATACCAGCGCGCGCCTTGAGGGCGACCGTCCGCGCGTCGCGCGGACGGAAGGGGCTCGCTCAGGAGTCGACCGCTACACTTACAGGCCGAGGCTCTTCTTGACCGCCTCGAGGCCCGGCTTGCCGTCAAACGTCGTCACGCCATCGAGCCAGGCTGTGAGTTGCGGCGGATTGGTCTTCAGCCACTCCTGGGCCGCCTTCGGCCCCTCGTCGCCGTCGGTGAGGATCTTGTTCATCACCAAGTTCTCGATATCGACGGTAAAGATGAGGTTCTTGATAAGCTTGGCCGCGTTCGGGCATTCCTCGGCCCAGCCGGCGCGCTCGTTGGTGTAGACAATCGCGCCGCCGAAATTCGGGCCGAAGCTGTCATCGCCGCCGGTCAGGTACTGGATCTTGAAATTGACGTTCATCGGATGGGGCGCCCAGCCGAGGAAGACGACATCTTCCTTGTGACTGGTCGCTCGCTGCACTTCAGACAGCATCCCCTGCTCGCTCGAACTCGACGAGCTGGAAATTTTTCAAGCCGAACTTGTCGCCCTTGATGAGGTCGAGGACGAGGCGGTTGCCGTCGTTGCCCGGCTCGATGCCGAAGATCTTGCCTTTGAGCGAATCCTTGAATTTTTCGATGTCCCCGAAGTCCTTAAGGCCCTTGTCATAGGTGTACTGCGGCACGGCGAGCGTGTATTTCGCGCCGACCGGCAGGTTCGCGCCTGTTACGACCACCGACTTGTCCGCGACATAAGGCTTGCGGTCGTTCTCCATCGACGGCTCCCAGTTGCCCAGAAACACGTCAATGTCCTTGTTCTTCATCGACGCGTAGGTGACCGGCACAGAGAGGACCGTGATCTTCGGCGTGTAGCCGAGCCCTTTCAGGATTTCGTTGGCGATCGCCGTCGTCGCGGTGATGTCCGTCCACCCGACGTCGGAGAACTTCACGGTCTTGCAACTTTCCGGATCGCCGGCGAACGCCGCGCCCGAGCCAGCGAGCGCGATTACGCCCGATAACGCCAGAACCGCTGAAAACCTCATCATCTTCTCCCTTGATCGTGCGGTCGACCTCCGCACCCAACCGAGCCTGAACGCGAGTATCGGCGGGAGGCGAAGCGCGGTCAAATCCAATAATTTCAAGGGAGCGCCTGATTTCCAAACCGTTTGAGCTTCGCCCCGCGAGCGGCTAGAAGCGGGCCACCCGCCCCTGGGAGCCCCGATGGCCGAGCCCCTCAACCCCACTCCGCAGCAGCAGTCCGAAATCCTGATGCAGGCGCTGCCGCACATGCTGCGCTACGACGACGCGGTCGTCGTGGTGAAGTACGGCGGCCACGCGATGGGGGATGAGGACAAGGCGCGCGACTTCGCCAAGGACATGGTGCTTCTGGAGCAGTCCGGCATCAATCCGGTGGTCGTGCACGGCGGCGGGCCGCAGATTGGCGCGATGCTGAAGAAGCTCGGCATCGAATCGCACTTTTCCGGGGGCTTGAGGGTCACCGACAAGCCGACGATGGAAATCGTCGAAATGGTGCTCGCCGGTTCAATCAACAAGCAGATCGTCGGCTCGATCAACGCCGAGGGCGGCCGCGCGGTCGGCCTCTGCGGCAAGGACGGCAATATGGTCACCGCGCGCAAGGTCCACCGCCCGCATGCGTTCGGCGAAGACGTCGTCGATCTTGGCTTCGTCGGCGAGCCCGACAAGGTGGACGCGACCGTGCTCGAGCAGATCCTCGGCCGGGAGCTGATCCCGGTCCTGGCGCCGATCGCGCAAGGCGCCGACAGCCAGACCTACAACATCAACGCCGACACGTTCGCCGGCGCCGTCGCCGGCGCGCTCGGCGCCAAGCGCCTCCTGTTCCTCACCGACGTTCCGGGCGTGCTCGACAAGAACCGAGGGCTCATCAAGGAATTGCGGATCGACGACATTCGCGCTCTGATCGCCGACGGCACGATCACCGGCGGCATGATCCCCAAAGTCGAGACTTGCATCTATGCGCTCGAGAGGGGCGTCGAAGGCGTCGTGATCCTGGACGGCAAAGTCCCCCATGCGGTGTTGATCGAGCTCTTGACCGACTATGGCGCGGGAACGCTCATCACGCGATAGCGGGCCTTCAAGGCGGTAGACATGCGTATTCTTGCGATCGACACGTCCTGTGGAGCAGCGTCGGTCGCGGTCGTCGAAGGCGGCCGGGTTGGCCCGCTGGCGGTGATGAGCCGGCCGATGGCGCGGGGCCACGCCGACGCTTTGGCCCCGATGGTCGAGGAGGCCATGCGCGGCATTGAGGGCGGCTTTCCTTCGCTCGCGCGCATCGCGGTCGCGATGGGTCCCGGTTCCTTCACCGGCATCCGCATCGGCCTTGCCATGGCGCGGGCGATGGGGCTGGCGCTCGCCATTCCCGTGGTCGGCGTCTCGACGCTGGCCGCCTTCGCCGCGCCGCTCCTGAGCGAGCCCCGGACTGGAATCATCGCCGCCACGATCGACGCTCGCCACGGCTCGGTCTATTTTCAGCTGTTCGAAGCGTCCGGCCGTCCGCTCGGGCCGCCGCGTTGCGACACTCCGCGCGAATGTGTGCATGCGATTGGCGCCGGGCCAGCCTGGTTCGCGGGTGACGCCGCCGCGCTTGTCGCGAGCGAAGCCCAGCGCGCCGGGCTTCCGTACGACCTCGACGTCGTGAGAGTTGCGCCGGACATTGTCGCTCTCGCTCGCGTTGGTCTCGCTGTCGACCCTTCGACCAGCCCCGCGCGCCCCGTTTACGTGAAGCCGCCGGACGCGCGGCCGAATGCGGCCGAGCCCATCGCCAGGGCGCCGGCCTGAGCGCCTGATCCAGCCCATGATCTTCGGCCTGCGCCGATCTCCCCCGCCCGTCATCCGTCTTCTTCGGCCGGACCGGGCGCCGGCCTGCGCCCGCCTGCATGGCCAGGGTTTCGCCCACCCCTGGTCGCCGGAGGAGATCGCTGCGCTCATCGCCAGTTCGTCGACCGTCGGCGCGGCGGCGCTCGATTCCGATAAGCGGCCGATTGCGCGGGTTCATCTTGTCGCGTCTCGCAGCGGACGAAGCGGAAATCCTGACCATCGCCGTCGACGCCGCGCACCAGGGCAGGGGGGTGGGACGGGCGCTGCTCAGCGAGAACCTGCGCCAGGCCGCGAACGCGGGGGCAAAGGCGATGTTCCTCGAGGTCGCCAAGGACAACGCGCCAGCTTTGGCCTTGTATGAGCGCTTCGGGTTCGTCAAAGTCGGGGAGCGCGCCGGCTATTATCGCCGCGCCGACGGGACCCGCGCCACTGCAATCGTGATGCGCAAGTCGCTAAGATGAGCGCCTATATCACGCCGTAGTGATGGTGTAAGCTTACGCTCGGGCCTGGGCGATCTCGCCCGCCGGCTATTTCTCCGCGGCCGGAAAGCGCCTACATTGGCATTGGACCCTTCTGGAGCCCCTAATTGTCCGAATCGATTGTGCTTGAAGACGCGGATGGGATTGCAAGTCCCTCACGGGAATCGCACCCACGGGCGCTCATCAAGTCATTCGGATGCCAGATGAACGTCTATGACGCCGAGCGCATGGGCGACCTCGCCGCCGAGGCTGGGTACCGCGAGGCTGTCGGCGTCGAGGATGCCGATCTGGTCGTTCTCAACACCTGCCACATCCGCGAACGCGCTTCGCAGAAAATCTATTCCGAGCTCGGCAAGCTGCGCGAGCTGAAGGAAGAACGCGGGCGCGAGGGCCGGCGGATGACGCTGGTTGTCGCCGGCTGCGTCGCCCAGGCCGAGGGGGCGGAAATCCTGCGCCGCCAGCCGGCGGTCGATGTCGTCGTCGGCCCACAGAGCTATCATCGCCTGCCAGAGCTCCTGCGCGAGGCGCGCGTCCGTCCTGGCGTCGTCGCCACTGAATTTCCGGCGGAGGACAAATTCGCTCGACTGCCGGACCCGTCGGCCGAAGCAATTCGCCGGCGCGGCGTCTCCGCCTTCGTGACCGTGCAGGAGGGCTGCGACAAGTTCTGCTCGTTCTGCGTCGTGCCTTACACCCGCGGCGGCGAGGCTTCGCGCCCCCTCGCCGCCGTTCTCGACGAGATCGCGCGTCTTGCCAGTGCGGGCGTGCGAGAGGTCACGCTGCTCGGACAGAACGTCAACGCCTATCATGCGGTCAACCGCCAGGGCCGGGCGATCGGGCTCGCGGGATTGATCGCCGCCGCCGCCGCCGTGCCCGGGATTTGCCGCGTGCGTTATACGACCTCGCACCCCAACGACATGAGCGAGGATCTCATCGAGGCCCATCGCGACGTTCCGGCGCTCGCCCCTTATCTCCATCTGCCGGTCCAGTCCGGTTCCGACATCGTCCTGAAGGCGATGAATCGCCGCCACCGCGTCGCCGACTATCTCGACATTGCGGCCCGCGTGCGCGCCGCGCGTCCGGACATCGCGTTCTCGTCGGACTTCATCGTCGGCTATCCCGGCGAAACCGACGTGGACTTCGATCAGACGCTCGCGCTCGTTTCCGCGGTGGGCTTCGCCTCGTCCTACGCATTTAAATATTCGCCCCGGCCGGGGACGCCCGCCGCCGACATGTCGGGCCAGATTGACGAAGCAACAAAGGTTCGGCGCCTCGCCGCGCTTCAAGAGCTGATCGAGGCTCAGAGACAGACCTTCAACCGGGCGAGTGTGGGACAGCGCCTCGAGGTTTTGTTTGAGAAGCCCGGTCGGCGCGATGGCCAGGTCATCGGACGGTCGCCCACCATGCAATCCGTGTTCGCCGATGGGCCGCAGTCGCTGATCGGCGAACTGATGGAGGTCGAAATCGTCGCCGCCGAGCCGCATTCGCTGCGTGGGCGCATTGTCTCGCCAGCGTCTTAAATTGAGGTTTTAGTGGCGTGAGAGATGATTCTGCACCTGGACAGGATACAACGGAGAGAGCCAATTTGAAGCCGCAGGACACTTCGCCGACGCGCATAGCCGCCGCACCCTCCGTCATTAACCCGACGCTCCGCGAATCCAAACCTGCCGAACTCGCCATCGCTTTCCCCGACAACGCCGCAGCCTCGGTGGTCTTCGGCCATTACGACCAGAACATCGCGCGCATCGAGCGGAGTCTCGGCGTATCGGCCTACGCCAACGGAAACCAGATCGTGATCAAAGGCCCGCGCGAGGCCAGCGAGCAGGCCCGGCGCGTGTTCGAGATGCTTTACGAACGCGTCAAGCTGGGCCAGCCGGCGAGCGAAGGCGACGTCGAAGGCGTCATCGCCGAAAGCGCCTACCAGGGGCTTCTGTTCCCAGGCGAGGAGGGGTCCAAGGACAGTTTCGGCGTCGTCAAGACGCGGCGGCGCGGCGTTGTGCGGGCCCGCAGCGCGGCCCAGGACCACTATTTGGCGGCCTTGCGCAAGTATGAGCTGGTCTTCGCCGAAGGCCCCGCCGGCACCGGCAAGACGTGGCTTGCGGTGGGACATGCGGTGTCGCTGCTCGAACAGGGTCTGGTCGAACGGCTGGTGCTGTCGCGTCCCGCGGTCGAAGCCGGCGAGCGCCTCGGCTTCCTGCCTGGCGACATGCGCGACAAGGTCGATCCCTATCTCCGTCCCATCTATGACGCGCTCTACGACTTCATGGACGGACGCATGGTCGAACGGGGCCTGCAGACTGGCATGATCGAGATCGCGCCGCTCGCCTTCATGCGCGGGCGGACTTTGTCCAAGGCCGCCATCCTCTTGGATGAAGCGCAGAACGCAACCGCGATGCAGATGAAGATGTTTTTGACCCGCCTCGGCGAGGGTTCGCGGATGATGGTCAACGGCGATCCGAGCCAGATCGACCTCGCGCCCGGACAGAAATCGGGTCTGGGCGATGCGATCGGGCTTCTCAAGGCGAACCCGCGCATCGGTCACGTCCGCTTCACCCATGTCGACGTCGTCCGCCATGATCTCGTGCGCCAGATCGTCGAGGCTTACGGGCGCGCGGGCGGACAGGGGCAGCCCACCGCGGCCAAATGAAATTGTCCCTCGACATCAGCGTCCCATCGCCCCTTTGGCGGGGACTGCCTCGGGCGCGCGCCCTCGCACGCGAGACGATCGCCGCCGCCGCCGCGGAGCACGGAGGGCCGAGCGAGGGCGGAGACCTGAGCCTATGCCTCGCCGACGACGCCGCCTTGCGGGCGCTCAACCTGCGCTGGCGCGGGATCGACAAGCCGACAAACGTCCTCTCGTTCCCCTCGGCCCCGCGCGGCTCTCTCTGCGCCGCGACGACGCTTGGCGATATCGCGCTGGCCTTCGAGACGCTCGCCCGCGAGGCCGATGATCTTGGCCTCCCGCTGGCCGACCACTATCGCCACCTCCTCGCCCATGGATTTTTGCACCTCATCGGCTACGATCATCAGACTGACGCGGAAGCGGAGCGCATGGAGGCGCTCGAAACAAGAATTCTGGCGCGGCTCGGGACGGGCGACCCTTACGCGCTCGAAGTTGTTGGCGGATGACCGTGACCAATGAGGTCGGACCGGCGCCGGAAACGCCGGCCAGTGCTTCACGTGAACAGTCTTCGGGGCTGTTTGAGCGCCTGCGGACGCTGTTTGGCCTGGCGCCGGCCTCAGCCCGCGACGATATCGAGGACGCGATTGAAGAAAGCGCAAGCGAGGAGTTCACCCCGCAAGAGCGCGCCATCCTCAAGAATGTGCTGGCGCTTCACGACGTGCGGGTCGAGGACGTGATGGTGCCACGTGCGGACGTCATCGCGCTTTCGCTCGATACGCCCTTAAGCGAAGTGCTGGATTGCTTTCGCATCGCTGGCCACTCGCGCCTGCCGGTCTATGACGAGACGCTCGACGATCCGCGCGGCATGATCCACATCCGCGACTTCGTCGTCTTCCTAGCCTCCGACCCTCGTTTCGGGCTCATGAAAGCGCGGCATGACGCGCCTTCCAACGGCGAGGGCCAGCCAGGGCTCGACATGCCTCTTTCGGCGGCGCAAATCCTGAGACCCGTTCTGTACGCGCCCCCATCAATGCCGGCGCTCGACCTGTTGCTCAAGATGCAGGCGTCCCGCACCCACATGGCGCTGGTCATCGACGAATACGGCGGGACCGACGGGTTGGTGTCGATCGAGGACGTGATGGAATCGATCGTCGGCGATATCGAAGACGAGCATGACGAGGACGAGACCCACGGGCTTCACCAGTCGGGGGACGGCGCATGGATTGCGGAAGCTCGCGCGCCGCTCGACGCTGTCTCCGAAGCGGCCGGCTTCGATTTCTCGTCGCTTCCGGAGGCGGAGGAGGTCGATACAATCGGCGGCCTCATCATTGCGGCGGCTGGACGCGTTCCAGGCCGGGGTGAGATCCTCCGCGGCCCGGGGGAATTCGAATATGAGGTGCTCGACGCCGACCCGCGCAGGATCAAGCGGGTGAAGATCCGGCCGCTTGCCGCGGAGGCTGCGAAGCCGCGTCTGCCGTTGCCATCCCCGGAGGCGAAGGAAGGCGATCCGGCGTAAGCGGACGCCTGGTGTCGCCGAAAGGGGCTGGAGCCCTCAATATGGCGTATCCATTACGCCTCGTTCTGGTGGACAAAGGACCTCCGCCAAACTCACTCCCGCCCATAGTCCACAGATGATGGCGCCAAGCATCAGCACGGCTAAAACAATCGCGCGCAGGGTCGGGGAAACTCTATCATTGCGCATTGCGGGGGCTGAAGCCCTGTGCCGAAGGGCAGGTGAGAAGCCGCTTGCGAGCATTCGAATCCAATCCGTGGTTACGCCGGTTGCGGTCGACCTGCCCACAACTCCATCGACGCCGGAGCGTTCCATCAAATCCCAAATCGAGTCGCACTCGTCAGGTTCGCGCGATCGCAGGCGTGTATAAGGGCTGCTCGCGCACGCGAGCTCCGCAGAGGCGCAGCGTCGACTAGGAATTCACGAAGAAGTGGGGAAGCAGCGGCGATTGCTAAAGCGGTCGCCCACATCGGCGCTCAAAGCGTTGTCGCTCGCCACCGGTTCCCCGAGGAGAACTGAACGTTCCCGAGCGACGCGGCCAGGGCCGACGCGCGCCCGCATCAAGCGAGTGAGGATTTCAGCCGCTTGCCGGACAGGCGAAGCCGCGCTTATCGTTGCTGACCCCCAAGGCGAAACCGGACGAATGTGCGTAAGGCGCCGGTTGATCTTGTCAGATCGACTTCACTTCGCCCCCATCCATCCGCAAGGTCGAGCCCGTCATCCAGCGGGCGCCGGGCGACACAAGAAAAGCCATGAGCTCAGCGATCTCTTCCGGCTCGCCATAGCGAGCGATGCCCGCTTCCTTGGGGAAGTTCGCCGTCGCCTCTTCAACCGTCATGTTGTGCAGCGGCGCCCAATGCTCGAGATAGGACCGGCGGCGTCCGGTCATCACCGGCCCGGGTAGGACGCTGTTCACCTGCACGCCGTCGGCGATCCCGCGGTCCGAGAACGCCTTGGCCAGCGCGACAATGGCGGCGTTGATTGCGCCTACAGCCGCGTAAGGCGCTTTTGGAAACAGCGCCGAGTTACCCGACATCATAACCACGGCGCCCTTGGCCTGCTTCAGAGCCGGCCACGCGGCGATCGTCAGACGCCGCGCCCCGTGCAGCTTGAGCGCCAGCCCTGCCTCCCATTGCGCGTCAGTCATCTCGAACAGGTCAATCTGCGGAACCGCGCCGGCGATGTTGAGAAGCGCGTCGATTCGGCCGAACGCGGCGAGAGCCTGATCGACGACGCTCTTGGCGGCCTCAGGCTGGGAGAGATCGCTGTCGATCACGAGCGCTTTTGCGCCCGAGGCCTTCACCGCCTGCGCGGTGCCGTCCAGATTCGCCCGGTCGCGCGCGACGAGAACGAGCGCGCCAAAATCGCGCGCTAGGCGAATGGCGGTCGACCGGCCGATTCCCTGGCTTGCGCCCGTGACGATCGCAACCGACTTCTCCATTCGCGTCTCCCTCGCAATGTATTTCAGCCGGGAAGGAAGTCGCGGATCGCCGCCGCGATCTCGGGGGCATGCGTCTCCAGCGCGAAATGTCCGGTGTCAAAGAACCGCACTGTCGCATTCGGGATGTCGCGCTTGAACGCCTCGGCGCCCGGCGGCAGAAAGAAGGGATCGTTCTTGCCCCATGCCGCTAGTAAGGGTGGCTTGTGGGTGCGGAAATAGCGCTGGAAGGTGGGATAGAGCCCGACGTTGCTCTTGTAGTCGCCGAACAGGTCGAGCTGCACTTCGGCCACGCCCGGCCGGGCAAGGTAAAAATTGTCGAGCGAGTAGCCGTCCGGCGACACCATCGTCGGATCGGGCGCGCCGTGCGTATATTGCCACACGGTCGTTTCCGGCTTGAGGAAGGCGCGCAGCGCCTCGCGATTGGCCAGAGAAGGATCCTGCCAATAGGCGCGGATCGGATTCCAACCGTCGCTCAGTCCCTCCTCGTAGGCGTTGCCGTTCTGGGAAATGATCGCAGTGATCCGGTCGGGATGCTTGACCGCAAGCCGGAACCCGGTCGGCGCGCCATAGTCGAACACGTAAACGGCGAAGCGGTCGAAGCCGATCGTCTCAGTGAAACGGTCGATGGTCTCCGCAATACGCGCGAATGTGTTCCCTTTATCCGGCATGTCGGAGTTGCCGAAACCCGGGAGATCGGGAGCGACGATATGGAGGCGGTCGGCGAGCAGCGGGATCAGGTCACGGAACATGTGGCCGGCGGTCGGGAAGCCGTGCAGCAGCAATAGCTTCGGCGCGCCTGACGCGCCCGCTTCGCGGTAGAAGACATTGCGGCCGTCGACCTTGGCGGTCCGATAATGGATGGCGGTCATGACGCTTGTCCTTTCGCTCGGAACTAAGACAGGTATTCAGTCCTTGACGACCTCGGCGATCGCTTCGCGGATGATGTCGAGAACCGTAGAGGGCGCGGTCACCAGCGGCGTGTGATCGACGGGATGCGAGCGAATCTGGGCCTTCATTCGCTCGGCCATGAAGCGATGGTTGTTTTCGACAATCATCCGGTCCTGCTCGGCGACCAGGAACCAGGCCGGGCGGTCCTTCCATAGCGGCCGCTCCACTTTGACCGTGATGCAGGCGAGCGAGATCGGCCGCTGGACCACCGCCAACACCGCCAGCTCTTGCGTCGAAGCATTTTGCGCGAAGGCGCCGGCGAAGGCCCCTTCGGGCAGATAGATCCACCCGTGCGCGTCCGGCGCGAGCGTGGGCGCCTGGGGATGCGGCGCGCCGCGGTAGAACACGTCCGCGACCGTCTCGCCTTCGTCCGGGGCGAGCGCGGCCACGTAAACGAGCGCCTTCACCTTCTCGCTGCGGGTCGCCCCGATGACCGCGCCGGCATAGGCGTGGCCGGCGAGGACGACCGGCCCCTCCACCCGCTCGAGCGTCCGGTCGAGCGCTGCGACGTCGTCGTGGAACGACGTAAGAGGCAAAGGCGCGGCGACCGCTTTGGCGCCGCTCGCCGCGAGGGCCAAGATCACCTTCGCCCAGCTCGACCCGTCAGCCCAGGCGCCATGGACAAGCACCGCGCTTGCACCCTTCGAGGACATCGCCACGCTCCTTGGAATTCGCCGCACTCTTTCAGACGATCCCGCCGGACCGCCTGTTCGTTCAGCTATTGTGTTCGCCGAGCCGGCGTGTTCGAGAACAGGAAGCCCAGCCCCTCGGCCATGGTCGGATGGGCGAAGTCCGCCTCTCGGAGTTTCGTGTACGGCAAGTCCGCCATCATCGCCGTGTGCACAACGGCCATCACTTCGCCCGCCTGAGCGCCGATCATGGTGAAGCCGAGAATGCGGTCGTCATTCTCTCCGACGAGAGCCTTCATGAAGCCTTCGGTCTCGCCGGTCGCCTGCGCCCTCAGCACGGCTTTCATGGGCAGCTTGACGACGCGCGTCTTGACGCCCTGACGCTCCGCTTCGCGTTCGCTCAATCCAACATGCGCCAGCGGCGGATCGGTGAACATGCAATAGGGAACGAACCGATCGCGCGTGCTTCGCCGCCCTCCCGCCAGATTATCGCGAACGATGCGAAAGTCGTCTTCGGATATGTGGGTGAACAGCGGGCTGCCGGCGCAATCGCCGAGGGCCCAGACCTCCGGCGCGCTGGTCTCCAGCCGCTCGTTGACTTTAACAAAACCGCGATCGTCCAGGTTGACGCCGGCCGTGTCGAGCCCGATGCCTTCGGTGTTCGGAACGCGCCCGACTGCGACGAGGATATGGCTGCCCTCGATGGTTTGCTCGCCGGAGCTCGTTCGCAGCGTTATGCTGACCGCGTTTCCGGACTGGCCTTCCACTCTGAGAAGCTGAGCCCCGACATAAATCGCAAGGCCTTCGTCGGCGAGAACCCGCCGGATCTCCTGTGAGGCGTCGGGATCTTCCCTGCCCATCAGCTGAGTCCCGGCCTCGACGACGGTCACTTCGCTACCGAAGCGACGATAGGCCTGCGCCAATTCAAGGCCGGCATACCCGCCGCCGATCACGATCAGATGCGCCGGCAAAACGTCAAGCTCGAGCGCTTCGATATGAGTGAGCGGCTTGGCGGCTTCGAGGCCCGGAATGTTCGGCATGGCTGCGTGCGTTCCCACATTCACGAAGACTTGGGCGCCGACAAGGGTGCGTGTCCCGCCGTCATTGAGGCTCACTTCGAGCGTCTTCGGCGCGACGAAGCGCCCGTCGCCCATGATCAATTCGGCGCCGCTTGTTTTGTAATTGCGCAAATGCGCGTCCACGAGCGCTTGGACCATGTCGCGCTTGCGTTGACGAACCTTCGCCATATCGACCTTGACCGGACCAGTCAGCGTCCCGAACTGCGCCGCGCTGCGCGCCATATGCGCGACCTCGGCGCTTCGAATCTCGTTCTTGCTCGGCAGGCACGCGACATTAGGGCAGGAGCCGCCGATCCATCTGCGCTCGACGACCGCGGTCCGCCGTCCCGAGCTCGCCATGTGCCAGGCCGTGAGCTTGCCGCCGCCTCCGCTGCCGAGAATGAGAACGTCGACGTGTTCGGTTTGAGACACGAGCATCCTCCATACGTGAAGGGGTCATGGCCATCTGCGCTGCCAATTCCGGCGGCGGACACGACGACAGTCGCAAAGGCAACTGGCGTCAATCGGGCGAGGCGGCCAATCAAATGCGGCGGCGATCAGACAAATTTGCGGCGATATTTACGCGCTAGCCGCGGTAAGTCTGGCCCCCCACAATCGGCTTATTCAAATAAATGCGCGGTCTTCACGGTTTTGTGATAGGCTGCATAAATACCGAGGGTGCGCCATGAGCGAGACCCGGAAGATTGCGGCGATTCTGGTTTCGGACATTGTCGGCTATAGCCGGCTCGCGGGAGCGGACGAGGATCGCATTCTGGCGCGGCTCCGGGCGCTGCGCAGCGACCTGATCGATCCGACCATCGCCCTCCATCACGGCCGCGTCGTCAAGCGCACCGGCGACGGCAGCCTCATCGAATTTCGCAGCGTGGTCGACGCCGTGCGCTGCGCGATCGAAGTGCAGAACGGCATGGTCGAGCGCAACGCGGGCCTGCCGCCGGAGCGCCGCATCGAGTTCCGCGTCGGCATTCATCTCGGCGACGTCGTCGAGGAGACCGACGGCGACCTGATGGGCGACGGCGTCAATATCGCCGCGCGGCTGGAGGGCGTTTGCGAGCCGGGCGCGATCTGCCTGTCCGAGGACGCCTATCGCCAAGTGAGCGGCAGGCTCGACATGGCGGTCGCCGACCTCGGCCCGACCCAGCTCAAGAACATCGAACGGCCGATCCGGGTCTATTCGCTGCAAGTCGGCGTCCCCGCCCGGGCGAAACCCGCGCCGGCGAAGCCGCCAGAGCCGAAAGGGCGTGCCCGGCTCGCGTTCGTGGTGGCGGGGATCGCCGCGCTTATTGCGGCTGTGGCGGGAGCCTGGCATTTCCTCGACGCCAACCGATCCGCCGCCGTCGCGGCGCCGGCGGTCGCGGTCCTGCCATTCGACAATTTGGGCGGCGACGAACAGGCCAGCCGCCTCGCCGACGGAATGACAGCAGATGTGATCACCGACCTCGCTCGCTACAAGGACCTATTGGTCATCGGGCGCAACTCGACCATGGCTTATAAAGGCAAGCCCGTCGACGCGCGGCAGGTCGCCAAGGACCTCAACGTCGGCTACGTGCTGGCCGGCTCCCTTCAACATCAGGCCGACCAGCTGCGGGTGACAGCGGAGCTCATCGACGCCGCCACCGGCGCTCAGCTGTGGTCCGAGCGCTGGGACCGGCCGGCCGAGGATTTGTTCGCCGTCCAGGCCGAGGTGGCCGACAAAGTTGCGGCCGCGCTCGGCGGGAATGGCGGCTCGGACATCGGACCGATCCGGGCACGGCTGCTGGCTGAAGCCAAGCAGCGTCCTCCGGCCAGTCTCTCGGCCTACGACCTCTGGTTGCTTGCCAGTGAACAATCGAAATTGGTCACAAAGGATGGGAACGCGAAAGGTTTTGAATACGTAAATAAGGCCATCGGGATCGATCCAAACTTTGCGCCCGCTTACGCGACACGCGGGTGGCTCAAGTTCCAACAGCGGTGGCTATTCGGTCTCGATTGGGCGACATACGAGAAGGAATTCGAGAAAGATATGCGGCTGGCGCTGGCGCTCGATCCGTCCAACGTCGGCGCACACGCCGGTCTGATTCAGTACTTCGCCGATATGGGCCAGTGGACCGAATTGTCTGCCGAGATCGATCGCGCGCTCCAAGAACATCCGAGGAACGGCTTGGTGCTTTATGAAGCTGGGATGCAGCTGTCAGCCTTGGGCCGGCCGGAGCAGGGCGCCGCGGTGGCGGACCTGGCTTTGCGTCTCGACCCGCAAATGCCTCGGGGTCGGCTCGGATATTTCGTTGTTAGCTACTTTTTCGGCCACAAATTCGAGCGCGCGATCGAGGTTAGCGATCGAATTCCGGAGGAAAACAATAGTCAAGTTCTATCGATTCTATCGGGCCGCAAGCTACGCATTTCTCGGCCGCGCCGAGGATGCCGAGAGCGCCAAGGCCGACCTCATCGCCAAGGACGGCGAACAGGTGCTGGAGATATGGATCAACGAAGGCCAGGTGTATGCGCGGTTGAACGAACAAGAATTATTGCGCGAGGGCTTTCGCAAGCTTGGCCTGCGCATCTGCGCCACCGAGGAGGAGCTGAAGACAATCGACAACCCAAAGCGATTGCCGGAATGCGTCAAAACTTGAGGGCGAGATCGAGCGGAGACACCGTGGCTTCCCGCGAATTTCCTTTGTTTAGGGATGGCCGCTTCGCGTCGAGACCGGTCAAGCTGATTAAGTTTGATCCTAGGGCGGGTGGCTGTCGGGAGGCAAGTCCGTCCTTCCGCCCTTGCGTCGTAATTCATTGATTTTACAAATATTTTTCAAAACAAACGCGAATCGCATCGACATTTGATTGTGTTTTGCAGAAGATTTGCTGTTATATCTCCTTTTACCCGATTATCCGGGTCGCGTAAGGAGAGGTTGAATGGTCGAAGACAAGGCGCGCGTTCGGCGCCGGCGGTTGGGCGCTCATGGCATGATGTTCCGGCGGCGGCGGATTTTCGCCCGACTGCGCGAGGGCTTCACTTATGAGGAAATCGCCAACCAGGAAGGCGTGACGATCACGCGCATCCGGCAGATTGTCTCCGCGGAGCTGCAGCAACGCGCGGTCGACAGCGGCGCTGACCACGCCAAGCTGCAACTGGAGCGGCTCGTTCCCGCGATCCAACTCGCGGCCGAGGCGATCGCGGCGGGCGATGTCTCGGCGATCACGCCTTATCTCAAGGCGCTCGACCGGCTCGATCGCTACCAGACCGTCGCCAGCGCCAACCAGGTCTATGACGACGAGGCGCGCAAGAAGCTCATGGACAAGATCAACCGTCTCGCTGAGAACCTCGGGATCAACAAGGACTTCGAAGCCGCGGTGCAGGCGCACTTGAAAAAGACCGGCCAGATTCCCGCCGATGAGCCGGGCGAGGAGGAGGGGGCGGAGCAGGCGAGCGGGACGGAGGTTGCGGGCGAGGCGAACGCGCCCGAGGCCCCGCGCGTGGAGGCTCAGGCGAACTCGGGATTTTTTTACTTGAATCCCTCATAACCCACTGAGAAGCTTGAATCCGAAAAAATAAACGTAAGTAATAGAAAGCATTTTTATTTTCGTTTAGTTGCGCTTAGTTGCGGCTATTTGCGCTTACGTGCCTGGTTGGCCGGGGGTCGGCGCCGGCTCACTGAAGGCTCGCCCGGCGCGTGTTGGGGGGCCACGCTCAAGGCTCGCGACTGAGACTCGGGCGCGAATCGATTCGCTCGTCGCGCCGGTGAGGAGTCGAACGCGCCCGGCGTTTCGGGCTATGGTCGGGGATGGCGATTCAACCGATGAGGAGAGGCGATTCCTTGAGCGTTGCCGATTCTACGATGCTGCCTCGCGTCAATCGTGTGGCCTCGCTCATCGAGGGAGTCATTCTGTCCTGGGGTTGGCGCAGACGCGCCATAGCCTTCGTCTCTGGGGCGGTCGGGGCGTTGGCGCTGCCGCCCTTGTCCCTGTTCCCGTTGATCGCCGTTCCGTTGATCATCGCCGTCTGGCTGATCGACGGGGCGCAGGATCGTTGGTCTGGACGGAGGTTGAGCGCATCGCTCAGCGCCGCATTCGGCGCCGGCTGGTGGATGGGCTTCGGCTATTTTCTCGCAGGGCTATGGTGGGTCGGCTCGGCCCTTCTGGTCGAGGCCGACAAATTCGCCTGGGCGCTGCCGCTCGCGGTCGTGGCGCTGCCGGCCGCGCTCGCCGTGTTTCCAGCGGCTGGATTTGCGCTTGCGCGTCTCACGTGGTCGCCGGGGCCAGCGCGCATTTTCGCCCTTGCCTTCGGGCTTGGGGTCACTGAGTGGGCGCGCGGCCTCCTGTTTACCGGCTTTCCCTGGAACGATCTCGGCATGGCGCTCGGCGTCAATCTTGCGCTCGCCCAGACCGCTTCGCTCGTTGGTCTGCACGGGCTCACGTTCCTGACCGTCGCGATCTTCGCCGCCCCGGCGACTCTATGGCGGCTGGGCGAAAGCCGGCTCAACCTGGCGCCGACGGTGGCCGCGGCTCTGGCGTTGGTCCTCATGGCCGCCTTCGGCGAGTTCAGGCTCATGGCGCCCGCGAGCGCCACGCTTCCCGGCGTGAAACTGCGACTGATCCAGCCGAACATCGGCCAGGACGACGCCTCGTTCTCCCCAGAGACCAAGCAGGCGATCCTGCGCCGCTACTTCGACCTGTCAGAGCGCGCGACCTCGCCCGATCGATCGGGGGTTCGAGACGTCACCCATCTCATCTGGCCCGAGTCGCCGTTTCCGTTCATTCTGTCGCGTGATCCGCAGGCGCTTTCCGAAATCGTCGACTTTCTTGGGCCCGGCGCGACGCTGATCACGGGCGCGGCGCGGCGCGACGACGGCGCCCCGCCCCGCTACTTCAATTCGATCGAAATCGTCAGCCGGGACGGGTTGTCGGCGCAGCGCTACGACAAGCAGCATCTGGTGCCGTTCGGAGAATATATGCCGTTCGCGAGCCTGTTGGAGCGCGCGCATATCACCCAGATGGTCGACATTCCGGGCGGGTTCGAGGCCGGTTCAGGCCGCCGTATCCTCCGTATTCCGGGCTTGCCGGACGCCATCCCGCTCATCTGCTACGAAGCGATCTTTCCAATCGAGCTGGGCAGCCTCTTATCCAGCGCCGAGCGCCCCGGCTGGCTTCTGAACGTGACCGACGACGTCTGGTTCGGTCTGACCCCAGGGCCCTATCAGCACTTCGCCCAAGCGCGGTTGCGGGCGATCGAACTGGGCCTGCCGCTGGTACGCGACGCCAACTCCGGCATCTCCGCGGTGCTTGACGGCCTCGGCCGTGAAATCGCCGTCGCTCCGCTCGGCGCGGAGGGCGTCCTGGACGCCGAACTGCCCGAGGCGCTCGCGCCCACGTTGCAATCCCGCCTCGGATCGGCCGCGGCGATGCTGATCGGATCGGCCTTTTTTGCGGCGGCGCTGGCCGGAAAGCGTCGGGCGTAAACGAAGACCGCCGATTGTAAAATTGCTCCCTTGCGCGCTATCCGAGTGTCCGCTATCTCATTTCCCTTAGGTCAGTGATTCCCCGCGGAGGCGCCTTAGCGCTTGCGACGGCCAGGGGGCAAGAGCTTATGATGATGTCCAAGGTTTCCAACATCGTCGACGTCTATGTCGGCGCGCGATTGCGAATGCGGCGGACGATGCTCGGCATGAGCCAGAGCAAGCTTGGCGAGCTTCTCGGGGTGACATTCCAGCAGATTCAGAAATACGAAAAAGGCTCGAACCGCATCAGCGCCAGTCGTCTTCAGCATACCGCCCGCGTGCTCGAAGTCTCGCCAGGCTATTTCTTTGAAGGCGCCCCGGCGGATTCGGCGGAGCCGGGTTTTGCGGAAGAATCATCGCAGTCCTACGTCGTCGACTTCCTCGCCTCAACTGAAGGTCTTCAGCTCAATCGGGCGTTTTTGCGGGTTCGCGACCCCAAAGTGCGACGGCGCATCGTCGATCTGGTGATTTCGTTGGCGTCGCCGGAAGACGCGGGAGTCGAAGACCCGCCCGTTCGATAAATCGAACAAACTCGCCAAAACGGCTTGACCGACCGAACGGTCGCTGTCAAAAGCGGCGTCTGCGCGGCTATAGGCAACCACCGGGCCGCAAAGTCGTGGCGAAAGGCGCCGGTAGGAGATTGTCAATATGGCTCGTCAAAATTACGAGTTCACCAGTGAATCCGTGTCTGAGGGGCATCCCGACAAGGTTTGCGACCGGATCTCCGATGAAATTGTCGATCTGTTCTTCCGCGAGGGCGCAAAAGCCGGTGTCGATCCTTATCAAATCCGCGTCGCCTGCGAAACTCTAGCCACGACCAACCGGGTCATCATTGCCGGCGAGGTGCGCGGGCCAAAAATTTCCGAAGAGGAAATGGTGGCGACGGTCCGCAATGCGATTAAGGCAATCGGCTACGAGCAGGACGGCTTTCACTGGCGCAACGCCAAGGTCGAAGTGCTGTTGCACGCGCAATCAGCGGACATTGCACAAGGCGTCGACGCTGGCGGCAACAAGGATGAGGGGGCGGGCGATCAGGGCATCATGTTCGGCTACGCCTGCCGTGAAACGCCGGAACTCATGCCGGCTCCGCTCTATTATTCGCACGAGATTCTAAAGGGGATCACGAAGGCGCGCCACGCGGGCGCTGAAAAGACCTTGGGTCCTGACGCCAAAAGCCAGGTGACCGTTCGCTATCAAAACGGCAAGCCGGTCGAGGCCACCCAAATTGTGGTGTCGCATCAGCACCTGGTCGAATCGCTCACCTCTGAGGAAGTCGCCGACTTGGTGCGTCCGTATGTCAAGGCGGCGCTGCCAGAGGGCTGGATCACGCCGAAGACAGTTTGGCACGTCAATCCGACCGGGAAATTCTTTATTGGCGGCCCTGACGGCGACTGCGGCTTGACCGGCCGAAAGATCATTGTCGATACTTACGGCGGCGCGGCGCCGCACGGCGGCGGCGCCTTTTCCGGCAAGGACCCAACCAAGGTCGACCGCTCGGCGGCTTATGCGGCCCGCTATCTGGCGAAGAACGTGGTCGCCGCCGGCCTCGCCGATCGCTGCACCCTGCAGCTTTCCTACGCCATCGGAGTGGCGCGCCCGCTGTCGATCTACGCGAACCTGCACGAGACGGGACGCATCGACGAGGCGAAACTCGAGACGGCGCTGATGGATGTCATGAACTTGACCCCGCGCGGAATTCGCGAGCACCTGAAATTGAACCGTCCGATCTTCGCCCGAACGTCGGCCTTTGGTCATTTCGGCCGTGCTCCGGAAGCGGACGGCGGCTTTTCATGGGAAAAGATCGATCTCGCGGATACCCTGCGCGCTCTCGCCTGACTGCCGCCGCATTGCGAGGCAGATGACTGCGAATTGGGGAGGCGACGGTCCTGCGCCAGTTCGCAGGCTCTATGGACGCAGCCGCGGAAAGGCGCTTCGCGCAGGCCAGGAGCGTCTGCTCGCAGAAGCGCTGCCGCTATTTTCAATCGAACCGGAGGTGCTGGCCGCAGGGCGAGCTTTCGCCTCGCCGCCGCGCCAAGTGTGGCTCGAGATTGGGTTCGGCGCCGGCGAACATCTCATTGAGCAGGCGAAGGCCAACCCGGACGTTGAGTTCATCGGCTGCGAGCCGTTTCTCAACGGCGTCGTCGCGACGCTTGCCGGACTCAAGCGCGAGCGGCTCTCTAACGTGCGCCTGCGGCGCGGCGACGCTCAGTCCCTTATCGAGGCAGCCCCTGACGCATTCTTCTCGCGCGTTTTCATGCTGTATCCCGATCCCTGGCCAAAACGGCGCCATCGTAAGCGACGCGTGGTCGCGGCCGGCATGATCGAAGCGCTGGCGCGTGTGATGCAGACCGGCGCGGAGATGCGCTTCGCCACCGACGTCGACGACTACGCCGGCTGGACGCTGACGCGCTTTCTCGCTTCGCCGCATTTCCGCTGGGCCGCAACTCGAGCCGACGATTGGCGCCGACCCTGGCCCGAATGGCACCCGACACGCTATGAGGCCAAGGCGCGCCGGGAGAGCCGGCGGTCCGTTTACCTCACCTTTGCGCGCCTGTGAGTACAGGCGGATTTTCCGGTCCAGCAGAATCACGTAAGCAGCGCGCTCGATCGAAGAGGTCCTTATGTCCGAAAGCCTAGATCGCCGCGCGCTGCTCAAAGGCGCCGCTGCGTCCGCAGCCGCGATAAATCCGCTCGCAGAGGCGTTCGGCGCCCAGCCAGATGGCCTGCAGTTCGATCCGCCGGTCCCATTCACCTACGACCTTTTCAGGACGCAGGCGCGCGAGCGCGCCCGCGGACCCTATGTTCCTCCGTCCCGTCCCGCGCCCGAAGTGCTGCAGAAAATCAATTACGAGGAGTGGGGAAAAATCCGCTACCGGGACGACTTCGCGCTGTTCGCCAATGGACCGGGCCAGTTTCCGGTGACCTTTTTCCATCTCGGTCTGTTTTTCCAGAAGGCGGTGAGGATGCACGTCGTCGACGGCGGCGCGTCACGCCAGATCATCTACGACCAGTCCTATTTCGAGATGCCAGCGAATTCACCGGCGCGCGATCTGCCGAAGGGCGCCGGCTTCGCCGGGCTGCGGGTCCAGGAGGCGCGGGACGGCGCACTCGACTGGCACAAGAACGACTGGGTCGCTTTCCTCGGCGCCGCCTATTTCCGCTCGATCGGCGAGCTCGGACAATACGGCCTGTCTTCTCGCGGCGTCGCGCTTGATGTTGCGGTCGCTGACCGGCCGGAAGAGTTTCCCGACTTCACCGACTTCTACATCGATTCGGCGCCCGGCGGAGACACGATCACGCTCTATGCGTTGATGGAAGGCCCGTCGATTGTCGGCGCGTTCAGGTTCTTGATGACCCGCGGCAAGGGCGTGGTGATGGACATTGAGGCGGCGATGTTCATGCGCGCCCAGGTCTCGCGCTTCGGCATCGCGCCGCTCACTTCAATGTACTGGTTCTCCGAGACCAAGAAGGAAACCGCGATCGACTGGCGCCCGGAGGTCCATGATTCGGACGGTCTCGCGATGTGGTCGGGCGCCGGCGAGCGGCTGTGGCGGCCGCTCAACAATCCCCCCCACATCATAGTCTCGGCCTTCTCCGACAACAATCCACGCGGTTTCGGCCTCCTGCAGCGCGACCGGGTCTTCGACCACTATCTCGATGGCGTTTTCTACGATCGGCGCCCGAGCCTGTGGGTCGAGCCGCTGCCGGGCCCTGGCGGCGAGGGTTGGGGCAAGGGATCGATCCAGCTGTGCGAGATTCCGACCGATGATGAAATCCACGACAACGTGGTCGCGATGTGGGTGCCGGCGGAGCCGGTCCTCGCGGGCGCCGAGGTCAATCTGAACTACCGGCTGCACTGGCTCGCCAGCGAACCCTATCCGAGCAAGCTCGCGTCGGTGTGGGCGACCCGCCTCGGCCGCGGGGGCCAGCCCGGCCTGCCGCGCCCGAAGGGGGTCAGGAAATTCATGGTCGAGTTCCTGGGCGGTCCGCTGCGCGAGCTTCCTTTCGGCGTCAAACCCGAACTCGTCGTCTCGGCCTCGCGCGGAAGCTTCGGACCCTACCAGCTCATCGAGGCGGTTCCTGACGGCGTCGCTGGCCACTGGCGGGCGCAATTCGACCTCATCGTCGAGGGGACCGACCCGGTCGAACTGCGTGCGTTCCTCAAGTCCGGCGGCGAGACCGTGACCGAGACCTGGATGTTTCAGTACCATCCGTTCTGACACCGCTACGGACGCGACCGCCCCCGTAAGGCAAGTCTTTGATCCGATCGGTCAAAGCCGAGAACCTATCTGCCGAGAGCTCTAGTGTCGTCTTTTGTTCACAGAGGGCAGTTAATCGAAGCGAGGCAGGGGGAACCCATGGCGGACATTTCAGCGGATCTTCAGCGGGAACTCGACCAATTGCGGGCAGCCTACAAGGAGGCCGTGGAAAATTGGGTCGCGGCGATCCGTGAGGAGGAGGCGCTGGCCTCCGGCAACCACAATGTCGCAGAGCTCGACCAATGGGAGGAGGCCCATTTCCGCGAGCACAAGCTGCACAGGGAAGCCGACTACCGGAAGCGCCTCTATGAAGACGCGCTGCGTCGCGAATTCTTTGGCTTCTGATCTTCCTGCGCTCTGACGCAACTGACCGAGCGGCTCTAAGGCGTCCAAAGCCGCAATTCAACCAATCTTGACAGGCCGTCGCAGTTCACGCCAAGTCGAACCGAAGGAGTTCGGTTGCCGAGGCCCAGGACCGGCGCGCAGGGCTCGTCACCGGGCAGCCTTGTGGAGTGTCCCGACTGTCGGATGAACAAAATCGCTGTCGATTCCGCTCAACCTTATCGCGGCCTTATCGCGGGCTATACCGACGCGATCCGCCAAAGCGATTTCAAGGCCAATATCGCGATCCTGTTCGTCGCCTTCATGATGGGGCCGGTCCTCGGCAATTATCCCCGATTTCCTCACTATTTGCCGATTCCCTTTGTTATGCTGCCATTCTTGGTTGTGTATATTTGCCTGCTGGCGGTGCTCATTCCTCGCTATCCCAAGCGCGGCGGCAAGCATTTCATCGTCTCGCGCAACGCTACGATCAGCGATTTCGCCAAAGTCGTCGAAGCCGAGGATGAGCTCGAGCAGTTGAAACTGCGCTGCTCGGTTCTGTCGGAGCTGCTGTGGTGGAAGACCCTGTACATTCGAATCAGCTTTTTTGTCGCCATGGCGAGCATCATCGCAAGCATTTTTTTGCTCATCTACGTTTGGTATGTTTAGGCGAGCGACTGATGAAAGCCCATTTGGTTACAGGGGGCAACAGTTTGCCAATGGTTGCAGCCGGGCGCGCCGCTTGGCGTGAGTCCAAATGACGGCGATGTCTAAAGATCACGAGGCTCAGCTGCGCAATCTGATCGCCGGATACGGCGATTCAATTCGTCTGAGCGACATCAAGGCAAATATCGCGGTTCTGTTCGTCGCCATCATGATGGGAACAGTCTTGCAGTTTCGCGACCACTATCCTCGGTATTTGAACGTTCCGATGCTGCTTGCGCCGTTCATCGTCATCTTCTTTAATCTGCTGGCCTCAGTCTATCCGCGATTCCCCCGCGCGGGGCGAAGACGGTTCCCGATCTGGCGCCATTCAAATCCGGAGGATTTCGAGTTCATCGCCGATCCGGTCTTGGACGTTGAGGAGCTGCCGGTTCGATGCGCGCTGCTGTCGCGCATTCTGTTCTGGAAGAACATAACCCTTCAGACAGCCTATCTCGTCTCGATTGGGACGCTCGTTGCTGCCGGGGTCCTGTTGTTCGTGAATTGGTGACCGCGATTGCTGCGCGCGTGTCTCAGGCGCGGGGGTTGATTTTCAGCTCGGCCGATTAAGGCGCTTCCAGTTCATGCTATCACACACAAGGCCGCCCATCACGCACCCTTTCCGTGGTCATATGATTGTTGGAGACACGAACGTTGATCGCGTAGGTCTGCTCGCGCTGCGGATCGAAGGCGTTCCCCGACCAATGACCAGCGCCTGCCGGCTTGACCTTGAGAACAAGCCGATCGCCTACTTTTTCGCCGGAGGCGCATTGACGTGACCTTCGATCTGGTGCTCGCCTCGCAGGCTCGGAGCGCAAGCCTTCGATATTCCTTGCAGCGAGTGGCGATCTACGCCTTCCTCACGCTGTTCGCGCTCATGTATCTGTTGCCGCTATTCGTGGTCGTCGCCAATTCGTTTCGTGACTTGCCGGAGATCACACAGAACGGACTGATCGCGCTGCCGCACAGCTTCTCCTTGAAGGCGTGGCCGCAAGCCAGGGCGCATTATTGTGTCGCCGGCACCTGCCAAGGCGTCAAACGCAATTTCTTCAACTCCCTCACCATGACCATCCCCGCGACCATCCTCTCGACGCTCATCGGCGCGATGAACGGCTATGTCCTCTCGAAATGGCGCTTCCCGGGATCGGAGACGCTGTTCATCTGCATCGTTCTTGGCGTTTTCATGCCGGGACAGATTACGCTTCTGCCCTGGGCCTACGTCCTCGGCGCGTTGCGTCTCTCGAACTCCGTCTATGGCCTCATAGTTGTTCACGTGATCCAGGGCCTCTCGTTCACCACGCCGTTCTGCCGCAACTATTACGTCAATATCCCCGACGACCTTATCAAGGCGGCCCGCATCGACGGCGCCGGCTTCTGGCGCATCTTCTTCAAGATCATCCTTCCCTTGTCGCCCCCGATCCTGATCGTCACCGTGATCTGGCAGTTCACCGGCATCTGGAACGAATTCCTGTTCGGGGTCGTATTCACCGGCCGAATTCAGCAGCCGATCGCCGCGACGCTGGTTGCGCTGGCGACCAGTCAAATGAACGCCCACCCCTATGACGTAGCGAGCGCTGCGGTGATGATCGGCTTCGCGCATCGCGGTCATGCATCAGGGCGCGATCCAGCAATTCGACGAGCCGCAGGCCGTCAACGACCGGCCCGCCAACATGTTCGTCGCCGGCTTCATGGGATCGCCATCGATGAATTTCATACCCGGTGAGCTCGCGAGGGTCGACGGCCGCCCAGCGATTACGATTGCGTTCGCCGGCGAAACGGCGATGCTGCTGCTTGCCCCGGCGCCCGCTCGCTATCCCGCGAACGGGAAGGTTGTGCTGGGTGTGCGGCCCGAGCAGCTGTTTCGCTATGATTCGAACTTGAAGGCGCAGAAGGCCGGGCTTGCGATGGTGACCGCGCCCGTCGAGGGGGTCGACCCGACCGGCGGCGAAACCCATGCGGTGCTGAAACTCGGCGAGCAGGAGATCGTGGGGCGCTTCGACCCCGACGGCGCTCCTCGTCTTGGCGAACTCTTGCCGCTTGGGATCGACATGGCGCATGCGTGTCTGTTCGATCCCGAAACCCAGGCGCTTATTCCGCGGACTGCGGCTTGACGTTCGCCGTTTATCCAAGCCTCGCCGGACGCAATGTGTTCGTCAGCGGCGGCGCGACAGGCATCGGCGCCGACATCGTGCGCGCCTTCGCGACCAATCACGCGCAAGTCGCTTTTGTCGACGTCCAGCGCGCAGAGGGCGAAGCGCTGGCGGCGATGGTGAAAAGCGGGGGAGGGACGGCGCTCTTTCTCTCCTGCGACGTGACCGACATTCCTGCGCTGCAGGCGCGAATTGCGGAGGCGCGGGCGAAGCTCGGGCCGATCGCGGTCCTGGTCAATAACGCCGCCAACGACGAGCGCCACGCGGTGGCCGACGTGACCGCTGATTATTGGGACCGCGCGCAGAACGTGAATCTCAGGCGTCACTTTTTTGCCGCCCAGGCCGTCCATCCGCAAATGCGCGAGCTCGGCTTCGGCTCGATCATCAATCTCTTGTCGATCGCCTGGCGCGGCGCGCCTGAGATGCCGGCTTATGCTGCGGCCAAGGCCGGGATCATTGGGCTTACCCATGCGCTGGCGCGCGCATTCGCCTCGGATAACATTCGCGTGAACGCGATCGAGCCCGGCGCGGTCATGACCGACCGGCAGCGGCGGCTGTGGTACAAACCGCCGGAATCCGTCGACGCGATCGTCCAGCGTCAATCCATTAAGGCGACGCTGTTGGGCGAGGACATCGCGCGGATGGCGTTGTTTCTTGCCGCCGACGACAGCCGAATGGTCACCAAGCGGTCGATCATTGTCGACGCGGAGCTTCGATGAATGAAAATGTGAAGGGGCTTCAGCTGCACGCGCGTAGGCAGGCCTTCGCCTTCGGGCTCAATCCCTACGGCCTGACCTATCACGTGGGACTGCAGGGCGCTGGCGGTCCGCGCGCAAACCTCAAGGGCGTGGGCCTCGAAGGTTTCATCGCCATTGCGACGGAGCTTGGCGCGACCGTTCTGGAGATTTACGACCCATGGCTTCGGGCGCTCAGCGACGATGAGCTCCGCGCGCTGCGCGATCGGCTCGCGAGCCTTGGCATGACTCCGATCGTCAGCTCCGGGCTGATGATGGGTCCGTTCGAGAGCGCTTTGCGCCCGGCCCGCATTCTCGACGCCAAGGTCATCCGCCACGGCCTGACTACGGTGTTGTGCGGCGATCGTCACGCGCTTGGCGACAAGTGGAAAGAGCTCGTCGCTCACGTGGGCGCTAAGCTCGCCGACCGCGGTCCGCGCGCGTCTGACGAAGGCAGTGTTCTTGTTGATTGAGAATCACCAGGATTTCGGCAGCGACGAACTCGCCGAATTTTGCGAGACGACCCGCGGCCTTGGCATCTGTCTCGACACGGGCAACACATATCCTGTCGCCGAGGCGCCGCTCGACTTTGTCCGCCGTGTCGCTCCGCACGTGCGGCACGTGCATTTGAAGGACTACCGGGTGCAGTTCACCGACGAGGGCTATCGCCTGGTGCGCTGCGCCATCGGCGCCGGCGCCGTCCCCATGGCCGCCATGCTGGACATTCTCGCAGGGCAGGGCCGGAAGCTGAATGCGGTGCTCGAGCCCGGCGCGCTGGCCTTCGCCGCCTGCCTCGCCGCGGCGAGGGTCAATCAACTCGCTGACGACGCCGACTATCGCACGTCCTGGGAGCGCGGCGAGGACGCGGCGATCGCCGACTACGAGCTCAAAATGATCCGCCGCAGCGCCAGCAACATGCGCGCGGTCGGCCTCGGGCGTAACATTGGAGACCAAGGCATGACCAAAGAGTTCGCCGGCAAGATCGCGTTCGTCACCGGCTCAGGCCGTGGGCTCGGGCGCGTGATGGCGGAGCGGTTGGCCGAGCTTGGCGCGGACGTCGCGATCCATGACCTGTCTTGGACCCGCGCCGGCCAAGTATGGCGAGGCGACCGACCTCGACGCTGTCGCCAAGGTGCTCGCCAGGCACCGCGGAAGAGTCGCGGCGGTGAGCGGCAATATCGGCGACAAGGCGGCGGTCGCGAAAATGAAGGAAGAGATTGAAGCCAAGCTCGGGCGCGTCGACATCCTGGTCAATTGCGCCGGCGGCGATATCGACGCGGCGGGCGGCAAGCCTGACCCCAACGACGCGCTCGGCATTCCGCTCGAGGACATCAGGGCGCTGAGCGAGAACAACCTCTATGGCACGATCCTTGTCTGCCAGGCGTTCGTGCCGCCGATGGTCGAGGCGGGAAGCGGATCGGTGATCAACATCGGTTCCGCCGCGGCGCAATTCGGCGTGACCAACGGGGTTATCTATGCCGCGCTCAAGGCGGCCGTCATCCACTATACTCGCTGCCTCGCGGCCTCGGTTCGGACGGAGGGCGTCGGATCAACGCGGTGAGCCCGGGGGCGACGAAGACCGCGCGCTTCGAGGCGACCCGCGTCGTCGATCCGAAAAAAATGGATTCGTCGATCAAGTCGCTCATCCGCTATGGAGAGCCGGACGAGATTGCCGACACAGTCGCCTCGCCGGGCCGAGGAGCAAGTATATGAGTGGACAGGTTCTCAGGGTGGACGGCGGCGAGACGCTGTTTCCGGGCTGAGAGACCGCCAATAACGAGCATCAGGAGGGTTGAAAGTGTCGGACGCCAAACGGTTTGAGGGGATGACGGCGGTGGTGACGGGCGGGGCGTCCGGCATCGGGCTTGGCGTTGCAAAGCGGCTCGCGTCGGAAGGCGCGCGGGTCACGATCTGGGACCAGGATCCGGCGCGTTTGAAGGCTGCCGTCGCAGAGGTCGGCGTTCGCGCCGCTCGGGCGGACCAAGTCGACGTCACAGACCCGAACGCGGTCGAGCGAGCGAACTCTCACCACCGCCGGGGAGATGGGCCATATCGACATTCTCGTTTGCAGCGCCGGGGTGGCGGGCCAGAACGCCATGGTCATCGACTACCCGATCGACGAATGGAAACGCGTCTTCGACATCAACGTCAATGGTCTCTTCTACTGCAACCGTTTTGTCGCCAGGCTCATGAAGGAGCGAGGCTACGGCCGCATCGTCAATGTCGCTTCGATCGCCGGCAAGGAGGGCAATCCGAGAGCCTCGGCTTACAGCGCCTCCAAAGCGGCGGTGATCGGCCTTACAAAGTCGCTTGGCAAGGAGCTCGCGAAGGATGGCGTCACCGTCAACACACTGACGCCGGCGACAGTCGACACGCCAATCCTTCAACAGGCCGACGCCCAACATATCGCCTACATGCGCTCGAAGATTCCGATGGAGCGCTTCGGCTTGGTCGATGAAGTCGTCTCGCTTATCTGTTGGCTGGCGAGCCGCGAATGCTCGTTTACGACTGGCGCGGTTTTCGATATCTCGGGCGGCCGCGCCACCTACTAAGGCCTATGGCAACGGAGTGGGCGCGAGCGTGCACAATGCGTCCGTCGAGACCGGCGACCTGATTGAGGCGCTGCGCAGCATGGGCCTCGTGAAAGCCGGAGAATCCGCCCGCCTCACCCCTCTGATCGGCGGGGTGTCCTCGGACATCTCGCTTGTCGAGGCTGGCGGCCGACGCTTCTGCGTCAAACGCGCGCTGCCGAGGCTCAAGGTCGCCGCCTTGTGGGAGGCCCCGATTGAGCGCAACGCGGCGGAGGCGGCTTATATGCGCGCGGTTGCGCGCTGGCTGCCGCGCGCCGTTCCGCGCGTCCTCGGCGAGGACGCGGAGGCCGGCTGGTTCGCGATGGACTATCTCGCGCCCGAGGACCATCTTTTATGGAAGGCGCAGCTTCTCGCGGGAATTGTCGAGCAGGATTTCGCCGCCGCGGTCGGACGTGATCTCGCAACCATTCATGCGCGCAGCGCCGCCGACCCGAACATTCCGGCGGCGTTCGCCTACGACGACACGTTCGAGGCGATCCGCATCGAGCCTTATCTGCGCGCGACCGGCCGCGCGCACCCCGAGCTTGCGTCGCGCTTCGACGAGCTTGCCCGCGTGACGCTGGCGACGAAGCGCGCGCTTGTTCACGGCGACATCAGTCCGAAGAACATCCTCCATGGGCCCAACGGACCGGTGTTCCTCGACGCCGAATGCGCCTGGTTCGGCGACCCCGCCTTCGATCTCGCCTTCTGTCTCAATCATCTCCTGCTCAAGGGCGCGCGCGAGGGCGCGGATCGCGCGCGCTACGGCGCCGCCTTTTCGACGCTGGTCGGCGCCTATCTCGCCGGCGTCGATTGGGAGAGCGCAACGGAGATCGAAAAGCGCGCGGCCGCTTTGCTTCCAGCTTTGTTCCTCGCCAGGGTCGATGGCAAGTCGCCGGTCGAGTACCTCGCCCGAGAAAGCGAGCGTGCGGCCGTGCGCCGATGCGCCGAACCGCTGATCGCCAATTCGCCGCGTCGCCTGACGAATGTGGTCGACGCGTGGAGCCATGCGCGATGAGCGGTAACGGCCAAGGGATCATCTATCCCGACGCAAACCACCGCCTCATCCTGAGGAGCCAGGCGAAGCCGCGCGTCTCGAAGGATGGTCCAGAGAGCCCAGCCTGCCGGCCCAGACTGGAACGTCCTTCGAGACGCCCGCCTCGCGGGCTCCTCAGAACGAGGGGAAGGTTGCGATGAGCGAGCCGGTTATCCAATCGCTTGTCGCGCGTCGCATCTGGGACTCGCGCGGCCGGCCGACGGTTGAGGCGGAGGTTCGGCTGAGCGACGGAGCGGTGGGGCGCGGAATTGCGCCGGCCGGCGCATCGCGCGGTTCGCGTGAGGCGATCGACAAGCGCGATGGAGGGCGCCGCTTCGGCGGCTTTGACGTGCAGGACGCGCTTCAGGGGATCGCAGCGGAAATCGCGCCCGCTCTCATGGGCCTCGATCCGTTCGATCAGGCCTCGATCGATTCAAGGCTCGTCGCCCTCGACGGCACGCCGAACGAAGCAAGGCTCGGGGGAAACGCGCTGACTGCGGTTTCGCTTGGCGTGCTTCATGCGGCGGCGGCAAGCCGCGGCCTTCCGCTGTGGCGCTACTGTCTCGGCGATAATCCGGCGATCATTCCGCTGCCGGAGATCCAGATCTTTGGCGGCGGCGCTCATGCTGGACGGCGAACCGATGTGCAAGACTTTATGGTGATCGCGACGCGCGCCAAGACCTTCGCCGAGGCGCTCGAGGTTACTGCGGAAGTTTATCATGCCGCAGGCGCGATCATGGCCGAGCGCGGCCTTCTGCAGGGCGTGGCCGATGAAGGCGGCTGGTGGCCAGCGTTTTCGAGCAACGAGGAGGCGCTCGAAACATTAATGCGGTCGATCGAGCGCGCCGGCTTTGTTCCGGGCGACGACGCAGCCATATCGCTCGATGTCGCGGCGTCGGAATTCGGTCAAGGGGGCCGCTATCGTCTGGGCCTCGAACAGCGTGAGCTCGACCGCGACGCGCTGGCCGAGATGCTGATTTAATGGTGCGCCCGCTATCCGATCCTGTCGATCGAAGACCCGTTTGCGGAGGATGACGACAAAGGGTTCGAGCGCTTCACCGCCGTGGTCGGCGATCGCATTCAGGTGATCGGCGACGATTATCTCGTCACCAGCGCGAGCCGGGTCGCCGAGGCGGCGCGGCGGCGCAGCGTCAATGCCGCGCTGATCAAGGTCAACCAGGCGGGAACAATCAGCGAAGCCAAAGCCGCCTGCGACGAAGCTCGCCGCACCGGCTTTGGGACGATCGTCTCGGCGCGTTCGGGCGAGACGGAAGACGCGTCGATCGTTCATCTTGCGATCGGCTGGGGCGCCGGGCAGCTCAAGGTCGGTTCGTTCGCGCGCTCGGAACGGATGGCGAAATGGAACGAAGCCCTGCGCATCGAGGAGGCGCTCGGTTCGAAGGCGCGCTTCGCGGGCCTTGATGAAATGCCGATGCGACGCCAGGCGGCGAAACCGGTCGAAACGAGCTCTGGATGGCGAGTTTGACGGCCGCGAATCTCTCCATCGAGAGCGGCGCGCTCGCAATTCCAGAGCCGGACGCAAGCGGGGTCCGCGTCTACAAAGGCATTCCCTATGCAGCGCCGCCGATCGGTCCGTTGCGTTGGCGCCCGCCTCAGCCCGTTGCGCCCTGGACAGGGGCGAGGCCGACGCATGAGTTTGGGCCCATTCCGTGCAGGGGGTCGTGTGGGACGACATCGACCTCAAGGGCGCCGCAACCTCCGAGGATTGCCTCTATCTCAATGTCTGGACGCCGGCCGCGCCGGGCGCGGGCGTCCCCCTGCCTACGATGGTTTGGATCCACGGGGGCGGATTTGTCGCCGGCTCCGGGGCCGAACCACGCTACGACGGCGCGCGTCTCGCCGCGCGTGGCATCGTCGTCGTCACCGTGAACCATCGACTCAATGCGCTGGGGTTTCTCGTCCATCCCGAACTCACTGCAGAATTGGATCATCGCGCGTCGGGCGCCTACGGCATGCTCGACCTTGTCGCTGCGCTGCAATGGGTCAGGCGCAATATCGCCGCCTTCGGCGGCAATCCCGACAAGGTCGCCATCGCGGGCGAATCCGCCGGTTCGATAGCGGCGAGCGCATTGATGGCCTCGCCGCTCGCCAAGGGATTATTCGCCTGCGTCATTGGCGAGAGCGGAGCGATGTTCGCTTCGCCCACCCGTCCCCGCATCGCTCGATGAGGCCGAGGCGGCAGGCGTCGATTTCATGCGCAAAGTCGGAGCCAGTTCGCTGGAGGAATTGCGCGCCGCTCCTGCGGATGCGATTCTCGCGGCCGCGCCGGGGCTCGGCGTTCGCCCCATCATCGACGGATAGTTTCTCCACGCTCCGCCGCCGAGATTTTCGTCGCCGGCGAGCAGAGCGACGTTCCGCTGCTGGCCGACTGGAACAAGGACGAAGGCTTCAACTTCACCTTGGCTCAGGGCGACGACGCGAGGCGTCCCTATTCCGAATTGGCGCGCGCGATCTTCGGCGAGCGGACGGAGGAGGCGCTACGGCACTACCCGGACGGATCGCCGGATGCGGCTGCCGCTTCTGCCCGCGCGCTCGGCGGCGACCTCGTCATCATCCACTCGACCTGGGCCTGGATCGAGGCCCAGAAGCAAAGCGGCCGCGCCGACATTTTTCGCTTCCGCTTCGACCGCGCGCCTCTCACTCCGGAAGGTTGGTTCGGCGAGCGTTTGAGCCGCGACGCCGGCGCCTTCCATGCGGGCGAACTCCTCTATGTCTTTGACAATCTCCACGCACATCCGTGGGCGGTCGACGACGCCGATCGCGCGCTGGCTCAGCTCGCTTCGAGCTACTGGGTCAATTTCGTGATGACCGGAGACCCCAACGGACCAGGGCTGCCGCGCTGGCCGTCCTATCGCAGCGAGGGCAGCCCGGTGATGACGCTGGACACGCCGCACAACACCGGGCCGGAGGAATGGCGCGAGCGGCACATGTTCCTGAAGACGGTGAGGAGGGAGGCGGCAACTAAATACTATATACATATGTAATTTAGGTTGAACCTTCGTCGCCGTGTCGATAGAGCGATCGTAAATGGCGCCGCAACCCATTGGAATCGCTCAAAACCGACTCCAAAATGCCGGCCCCGCGGAGCAAAAGCCCGGAGCCGGCGAACCGCCAATCACTCGGTGCAGACGCGCGTAAGCCGCGGCGAGTGAGAGGATGATCGTCCCGTAAAGGATCTGCTTGATCGGCTCCGAGAGGTCAAGCAGCGTGAGGAGACCGGTAAGAACGGTGAGGATCAGCGCGCCGATTATGGTCTCCGCATAACCGCCGCGTCCGCCGAAAATGGACGTGCCGCCGATCACCGCCGCGGCGACCGCGGGCAGGAGAAAGCCATCGGGCAAGGCTGAGGTCGGCGGCGTTCGTCCCGCCGACGAGCACGAGGCCGGTGATCGCCGCGAGAACAGCGCAAAAGAGATAGTCCGCAAACAGCACCCGCCAGACGCGGATTCCGGCTAGGCGGCAGGACTTACGGTTGTCGCCGACGGCATAGAGCACGCGGCCGCCGCCTCGGCCTGGGCTTTGATCGAGCAGATCATTTCCTCGCGCCAGCCGTTGCCCATCAGCGTGTTGGAGACGCCGACGACCTACTTGTCCGCAGCCCGCGCTCCGCCCGACATCGCTAACGCGGGAGTGAGGCGCTACTTAGAATCCAAGTCAGTTTCATTGCTTCCTCGCAATCAAGCGCCCTCGCGAAATCCGCTCAACAGAGGCGGGCGGATGTCCAGGCTCCATCCTTCTGGCTAGACTTGACCGCCGCTCCAATAAACGCCACGCCCCGCGCGCTGTCCAGCACGGTGGGGGTTAGTTTCGCGCTTCTTTCGGGCGTACGCCCAGCGCGGCGAGCCGAAATCAGTTCCGCCGCGCCGCGGTACAAGTTGGCGAAGCCTTCGACATAGCCTTCGGGATGGCCGCCCGGCATGCGCGAGCCTTCGACCGCTAGCGAAGTATTTCCGGGGCCACCGCGCCGCAAGATGCGCGACGGTTCGCCATAGGGCGTGAAGCGCAACGTTTCTGGCTCCTCGCCCGCCCATTCCAGGCCGCCGCGCGAACCGTAGACCTTGAGACTCAGATTGTTGAGATTGCCGACCGCAACCTGGCTCGCCGCCAGCACGCCGCGCGCGCCGCCTTGAAACCGCATCAGCACGTGAGCGTTGTCGTCGAGTCGCCTGCCCGGCACGAAGGTCGTGAGGTCTGCCGAGACGGCGTCGAGTTCGAGTCCGGTCACGAAGAGCGCCAAACTGTGCGCGTGGACGCCGATGTCGGCAAGACACGCGGAGGCCCCGGCGCGACCGGGATCGGTGCGCCATTCCGGCTGTTTGTGTCCGCCGCCGTCGATCGGCAGGCTCAGCCAATCCTGGACATAAGCCGCGTAGACCACCCGGACGTCGCCGAGTTCGCCGGCTTCGATCATTTCGCGCGCCTGGCGCACCATCGGATAGCCGGTGTTGTTGAGGGTCACCGCAAAAATGAGCCCCTTCGCCTGCGTGACATCGACCAACTCCGACGCTTCGGCGAGTGTCGTCGACAGCGGCTTGTCGCAGATGACGTCGATTCCCGCCTCGAGGAACGCATTCGCGACGGGGAAGTGGAGATGGTTCGGGGTGACGATGACGACGGCCTCGACGCCGTCCGAACGCGCGGCCTCGCGGGCGGCCATTTCGCGATAGTCGGAGTACGTCCGGCCGGGAGCAAGGCCAAGGCCGGCGCCTGACACGCGCGCGCTTTCGGCGTCCGAGGATAGCGCGCCGGCTTTCAGCTCTATCAGATCGTCGAGCCGCATAGCCATGCGATGAACAGCCCCGATGAAGGCGTTGCGGCCGCCGCCGACCATGCCGACACGCAGGCGTTCGCCCTTAAGTCCGTCGACAGCCGTCGCGTGAACCATCGGTTCAGCCTTTAATGCCGAGCAGCTTGAGATTGGTCGCGCGATCCGCGCCGGTGGCGGCGAAATCGTCGAACACGCGGTCGGTCGCTTCGATGATATGATCAGCGATGAACTGGGCGCCCCTGCGCGCCGCCACTTCAGGATGCTGCAAACAGCATTCCCACTCGTAAACCGCCCAGCCGGCAAAATCGTAGGCCGCGAGCTTGGAAAAGATGCCCTTGAAATTGACCTGCCCGTCGCCGAGCGACCGGTCCCGTCCGGCGCGCTCGAGCCAACCTTTGTAGCCGCCGTAGACGCCCTGCTTCGCGGTCGGATTGAACTCGGCATCCTTGACGTGGAACATCTTGATGCGGTCGTGATAGGCGTCGATGAAGCCCAGATAGTCCATGCATTGCTTGACGAAGTGACTGGCGTCGTAGTTGATGTTGCAGCGCTTGTGGCCGCCGACCGCGTCGAGAAACATGTCGAAGGTGTCGCCGTCAAAGACGTCTTCGGTCGGATGAATCTCAAAGCATAGATCGACGCCGTTGTCCTCGAATTCGTCGAGGATCGGCTTCCAGCGGCGGCCTTGCTCGGCGAAGCATTCCTCGATCAACCCCTCCGGCCGCTGCGGATAAGGGTAGAGATAGGGCCACGCAAGCGAGCCAGTGAAGGATACGTGTTCGGTCAATCCAAGTCTGCGTGACGCCTTTGCGGCCTTGCGCACTTCCTCTGCCGCCCATTGACGTCGCCTCTCCGGGTTTCCGCGCACCGCGGCCGGGCATTGTCCGTCGAACATCGCGTCGTAAGCGGGATGGACGGAAACCATCTGCCCTTGTTCGTGTGTTGAAAGCTCGCTGATTTCCAGCCCGATGTCTGCGAGCTGACCCTTGATTTCATCGCAGTAGGTCTGACTTTCCGTGGCCTTGTCGAGATCGAGGAAGCGGCGGTCTCGGGTCGCGATCTGAATTGCTTTATATCCGTAATCCCGCGCCCATTTCGCGATCCCGGCGAGGGTGTTATGAGGTGGAGCATCGGTCGCAAACTGGGCCAGAAACAAGCCTGGGCCCTTCATCGTTCGCATGCGCTTCTCTCCCACTGTGATTGACGCTGCCTTTAGAGCAGAATTATTATGCCATCGTAGTTGTTTGGCAAAAAAATTCTATTTGTCAACTCTTCTTCAACCACTGCGACCAGAATCGTAGCGGTGATATTTCCAAAATTTGACAATTAGAATTTCTGATCAAAAATAGTCGCAACTGAAAATCTGTGGGAAGGGCGCAGCGTGAAAGGGCGGGTGGTCGTGGTCACCGGGTCGACCCAGGGCGTGGGCTTGGCCATTGCCCAGGCGGTCGCACGTGCTGGCGTCGAAGGTCTCGTGGTCACCGGTCGAGATGCGGACAAGGGAGCGGCCGCGGCGAGTGAGGTCGAGCAAAGTGGCGCGCCCGCCCTCTTCGTGGCGGCGGATCTCGAACAATCCAACGCGCCGGATTTGATCTTCGACGCCGCGCTCAAGCGGTTTGGTCATGTCGACGGTCTGGTCAATTCCGCCGCCCTGACAGACAGGGGATCGCTCGCTGAAGCGGACATGAAATTCTGGGACCGGCTCTTCGCGGTCAACGCGCGAGCGCCGTTCTTTCTTATGCAAAAGCTGGTCAATCACCTGCGCGAGCGCGAGGCGCCGGGGTCGATCGTCAATATCCTCTCCGTGCACGCTCGCGGCGGAGCGCCGGAGCTTGCGGTCTACGCGTCCTCCAAATCGGCATTGGCCGGGCTGACCAAGAATACCGCTCACGCGCATCGTTTCGATCGCATTCGCGTCAATGGCGTCATCCCGGGCTGGGTCGATACGCCCGCTGAGCGCCATATGCAGGCGGTCACGCTCGGCAAGGGCGAGGGATGGCTCGCCGCCGCCGCCGCAAGCATGCCGTTCGGGCGCTTGCTCAACCCGGATGATGTCGCGCGGCTCTCGCTGTTCCTGCTCTCCGACGCCTCGGAGCCGATGTCCGGCGCGCTGATCGATTATACGCAGAACGTCTTTGGCGGACTGGACTGAGGCCTGGGCGATGCGTCGTATGTCCCGCAACCTCTTGCCAGAGCTGCCGCCATCGGTGCGCCAGCCGCAATATGACCGCGAGAGCCTGATGATCGGCATAGCGCATATCGGCGTTGGCGCTTTTCATCGCTGTCACCAGGCCGAATTCATTGACGACATGCTCGAGGCTCGCTTCGGACGATGGGGGGTGCTCGGCGTGAACCTCACGGCGCCAAGCCTCGCCGATCTCCTTGTCCCCCAGGACTGTCTCTATTCCCGCACGCTGAGACAAGATGCGCGCGCCGAGACCCGCATCATCGGCTCGATGCGGCAAGTGATCGATGTTGCGGACAAGGCGAGCGCCGACGCCGCTATCGGTGCGCTCGGCGGCTCTGAAATTTCCGTCGCGATGATGACGGTCACCGAAAAAGGCTATCGCCTGACGCCGTCGACCGGCGCGCTCGATCTCGACAATCCTGCGCTGCACGCAGACCTTGAAGGCGGCTTCCCGCCCCGCACGCTTCTTGGCCTGCTTGCGTTCGCGCTCGATCGGCGGCGCCAAAACGGTGGCGCGCCGCTGACGCTCATCAGCTGCGACAACGTTCCGTCAAACGGCGCGCGGCTCGGCGCGGCGATGCGCAAGTTCGCAGCTTTGCGATCGGCGGAGCTCACGCGCTTTATCGAGGACCGCGTCACGTTTCCATCGACGATGGTCGATCGGATCGTGCCGGCGACGGCGCCGGAAGACGTCGACAAGGTCTCCGAGACGCTCGGCGCCCACGACCCTGCTGCGGTGGTCGGCGAGCCATTCCGGCACTGGGTCATTGAAGACAAGTTCGCTGACGAGCGACCACCGCTGGACCTCGCGGGGGCGACGTTCGTCGCCGACGCGAAGCCTTACGAGCAGATCAAGATGCGCGTGCTTAACGCCGCGCAATCGACATTGGCGCATCAAGGCACGCTCGTCGGCCATGCGTTCACCTATGAGGCTGCGGCCGATCCGGTGCTTTCCGCGCTTACGCGCAAGATGCTCGAGCAGGAAACCGCGACAACGCTGCCGAAGCTCGCGGGTATGGAAGTTGCTCCGTATATCGATCAGTCGACGGCGCGCATCCGCAACACCGCCATCCGTCATCGATGTCATCAGATCGGAACGGATGGATCGCAGAAGATCGTCCAGCGGCTCATCGATCCGTTGCGCGAGCGTCTCGCAGCAGGCCAGCCCGCGGGCTTGCTCACCCTCGCGGTCGCCAGTTGGATCGCCTATGGTCTCAGCGGCGCGCGTCGCTTCGGCGCGCGCTGGACGCCGTCAGACCCCTATGCGGAGACGGTCATCGCGATTGGCGAAAAGACCGCTGACTGGTCCGAATTGGCTCAGGCCGTTCTCGGCATCACGTCCATTTTCGGCGGGGACATGGCGCGCCCCCAGGTGATTGATCCGATCGCGCGGGATCTGCACGGTCTGTTGGGTCGCGGTGCGCTAGCCTACCTCGCGGAACGCCTCCGCGATGGCTAGCCGCAAGCCCGTCGAACGGACCGATCGCGCCGACGTGGTCGCGGACGCCGATGTCGGCGCCGCGCTGGGCTATTCGCGGCCCGGCAGCTATGAGGAGCTTCGGGCGGTGCTGTCGTCCGGAACGGCGCGGCTCCCCAAGAAGCTTCGCCAGGTTGCGATCCATCTCTGGCAGCATCCGACCGGCGTCGCGCTGGGCACCGTAACCAGCGTCGCCAGTGAAGCCGGCGTCCAGCCCTCGACCCTGGTGAGGTTCGCGCAGGCTTTTGGCTATTCGGGTTTTTCCGATCTGCAAGACGTGTTCAAAGCTCACCTGGCGGGTGGGGGCCGGAGCCGCGATCGTTGGGAGAGCGCCTCGAGCAGTGAGCCGGCGCGGCTGGTCGACGGGTTCATCGGCTCGTCCACGGCCGCGCTCGCCGGCGTGCGCGATCGGCTCGACCTAACCCAGTTCGAGATCATGAGTGAGACGCTGGCGGCCGCGGACCTGATCTACATTATCGGCTCGAAGCGCGCTTTCTCGCTGGTCAGCTATGTCTCGCTCGCGCTCGCCAATCTCGGCGTGCGCAACCTTGCGCTCGACAATGTCGGCTCGACCGCGTTCGAGCTCCTGCGCTGTGCATCGACCTCTGACGCAGTCCTCGCCATCAGCTTTACGCCTTACAATTCCATTACTCCGGAACTAGCCGCGTCCGCCGCGCAGCGTGGCGTTCCCATCGTATCGCTGACCGACAGCGCCTTCAGTCCATTGGCCCCTGTTTCGAAGGCTTATGTCGAGGTGGTCGAGGAAAGCTTCTCCGGATTCAAATCGCTTTCGGCGACGCTCGCCGTGGCGATGGCGCTGGTGTTGCGCGTCGAGCAGCGGCGCAGCGAAGCGGGCGCACGCGGGCGCGACATGTCGGACCCTGCTGGGCCGGACCCAACCTTGCGAGCCCGGACGCCGGGAGACGATTGATCGGCGTGAGGCCCGCGCCTTTCGGGAGGATTTGAGATGCGCAAATGGCGAATTGTCGGCTTGAGCTTCGAGCATGCGCATATGGGCGACCTGTTGCGGGAGGTCTACGAGCACCCCAGCGCCGAAATCGCCGGAATATGGGACAACGACAAGGCGAGGATGGCGGACGCTGTCGCCACCTTTTCCATTCCTGAAGAACGCGTCTATCGAGATATCGCGCAATGCGTGCGGGAGGCGCATCCCGATCTCGCCATCCTCTGTTCGGCGACCGCTAAGCATGCGGACGTGGTCGAGGAGGTCGCCGCGCTCGGCGTTGACATCCTGCTCGAAAAGCCGTTCGCCGCTTCGCTCGCCGACGCCGACCGCATCTTGGCCGCCGTCAAGAAGTCTGGAGTGCGACTCGCAATCAACTGGCCCTTGCGCTGGTATCCGTCCCACGTGACGACCACGCGGCTAATCGGCGAAGGCGTTATCGGCGACGTGATCGAGGTTCACTTTTACGACGGCAATCGTGGTCCGCTCTATCATCGCGCCGACAAGGTCGTCGTGTCGGACGAGGATGTGCGGCGCGAGAAGCCTACATCGTGGTGGTACAGCAAGGCTGCCGGCGGCGGCAGCCTTCTCGACTACCTCGGCTATGGCGCAACGCTCGGGACCTGGTTCGTGAACGGCGAGGCGCCGATCGAGGTGACCGCGGTGGTCGATCAGCCGCGGGGGCTCGAAGTCGACGAGCATTCCATCACCATTTGCCGCTACGCCCGGGGCCTGTCGAAACTTGAAACGCGCTGGGGGACCTTCACCGACCCGTGGACCACGCAGCCGCAGCCGAAGTGTGGCTTTGTCGTCGTCGGTTTGGAAGGCACGATTTCAAGTTATGATTACGAAGCGCATGTCGGCGTACAGACCCGCTCGCAGCCGACCATCCGCCAAGTCCCCGTGGATGAATTGAAGGCGCCGTTCCGCAAGCCGGTCGAATACGTGCTCCATTGCAAGGAGCGCGACCTGCCGTTCGAGGGACCTCTCGATCCTGCGCTGTGCCGCACGGCTCAGCGCATCGTTGACACTGCGGCGCTTTCGGCCCGCGAGCGGCGCACGTTGAGTCTCTTGCCATGACCGCGGCCCAGACGGGGAAGGGCTTAGAACCTTCACAGGACGACTATGCTTTGGTCGCCAAGGCGGCGGCCGACGTCGAAGCGCCGGATCTTCCGTATCGTCCGCCGATGCCGCGCGACCGCAGCGCGCCGATCGCGCTCGTCGGCGCGGGCGGTATCAGCGCTGCCCATCTCGACGCCTATGCGCCTTATGGCCTCAACGTGGTCGCGATCTGCTCGCGCGATCTCGAGCGCGCTCGCGCACGCTGCGACGCCCATTTCCCGAACGCGCGTGTCATTGACGATTTCGATTCCGTGTTGCGCGACCCGAACATACGTGTTCTCGACCTCACGGCCCATCCGGACATCCGCCTCGATCTCATGCGGCGCGCGCTGAACGCCGATAAGCACGTGCTATCGCAAAAACCCTTCGTGGAGAACCTGGATGACGGCCGCGAACTCGTCGAGCTGGCGGAGAGGCGCGGGCTCAAGCTCGCGGTCAACCAGAACGGCCGCTGGGCGCCGCATCTCGCCTATATCCGGGAGGCCGTCTATGCTGGCCTCATCGGCGAGGTCACCGGCGTTCATGTCGAAATCCGCTGGAATCACGGCCTGGATCGCGGGGACATCGTTCGAAGCCATGGATGATCTCGTCCTCTGGGATTTCGGCATTCATTGGTTCGATTTTCTCGCGAGCGTCATCGGCGCCCGCGCCCGTTTCGTTCATGCGACGACCGCTAGAGCCACCGGACAGACCGCTCGACCGCCGCCGCTGGCTCAGGCGCTGATCGCCTTTGACGGGGGTCAGGCCTTGCTCGTCTTCGACGGCGCGACCCGATACGGCGCGCGGGATTCGACTTCAGTCATCGGGGCGAATGGCGTCGCTTCCAGCCACGGCCCCGACGTTGGCCATCAGGCGGTCGAGCTCTATACAGAAGCCGGAGTTGCGCGGCCGGTTCTCACCGGCGCCTGGTTCAACGACGGCTTCGCCGGCGCGATGGGCGAACTTTTGTGCGCGATCGAAGACAAAAGGGAGCCGTTGAACTCGGCGCGCGGCAATCTCCTGTCGCTTAAGCTCTGCCTCGCTGCCCTTCGCTCGGTTGAGAGCGGCATCCCGTCGCCTGTCTAATACGGAATTCGCCAGATCGATTCGCCTTCCCGAAGATCAAAATTCGAGGCGCGGCGACAGCGGAGGAATTGGCGCCAACTTTTGGCGCCGATCGGGCGATTCCAACGAGTTAGGCGCCAAAAACTGTCACTCGATACTGCCAACCTCCTGGCGCCTGGAGGAGCGCCGACGGCGCGTCTCGGAGAACATTCTGAAAAACAATACAGTACTCCGTCCGCCTGGGCAAGAAATTGTCAATTTTTCTTTTTCCCGCATTGCGACGGCCTCGACCGGATGCTTTCGCGGCCCACGGGAACGCCGAGCGAAGTCATCAGCGAACTCCATGTGAGCCGTCAGCGCGGCGTCGCCGTCGCCTCATGATAAAGTCGCGGAGCGGGAGAGAACGCGATGGCGAAGGAAGACGTTCAACCATCCGAAGAGCCGTTACGGCCGCTCGAGCTCGACCCCGTGCGCATGAGGCGGGTCGACCGGCGGCCCTACGCGATCGTGGATATCGGCTCAAACTCGATCCGCCTCCTGGTCTACGACCAATTCGGCCGGGCGCCGATGCCTCGCTTCAACGAAAAATCGCTCGCCCGTCTCGCTGAAGGGCTCGCCGAGACCGGCGAGATCGTGTCCGACCATTTTCATCGAGCGATTGAAGCCGTACGGCGATTTCGCGCCATCGCCGACGCCATGGGGGTCAGCCGAATCGACGCCGTGGCTACGGAAGCGATCCGTCGCGCTTCGAACGGGCCGAAGCTCGCGGCGGCGATCGAGGCCGAGTTCTGGCTTGAAGGTGCGTGTCCTCAGCGGGGCTGAGGAAGCGCGGTTCGCGACGTTCGGCGTCATTTCCGGCTTCTTCCGGCCAGTCGGGACGGTCGGGGACATGGGCGGCGGCAGCCTCGAAGTCGCGGAAGCGATCGATGATCACGTGGGGGATCGCTGGGTCAGTCTGCCGCTCGGCGCCCTGCCGGTCGAAGCCATGATGTCGGAGGGATGGTCAGCGGCGAAGCGGCAAATCGACGAGATTCTGGAGCGGAGCTTGTCCCGGGCGCTGGCAAGGCCGGTGTTCTATCCGGTCGGCGGCGGTTGGCGGGCGCTGGCGAATGCGCACATGGTCGCGGCCTGCGCGCCGGTCAAAGTCGTCCACGGATATACGCTCGGCGCCGCCGAGGCGCGCGAATTCGCCCGCGCGATTGCTCGGCTTTCCGCGGCGAAATTGACGGCGACGCCGGGCGTGTCGGAACGCCGGGTGCGCACCTTGCCGGCGGCGGCGCTGACCTTGGACCGGGTGCTGAAATACCTGAAGCCCGAACGAGTTGTTTTCTCCGCTCTCGGCCTGCGCGAGGGTTTCCTCTATTCGCAGCTCAGTCGCGAGGAACAATATCTCGACCCGCTGGTCGAGGGTGCGCAGCTGATCGGGTTGCCGCTTGCGCGCGTGCCCGAATTCGCGCCCGAACTGGTTGCGTGGACCCAAAGCCTCTTCTTCGGCGAAAGCGCGGCCGAGAAAAGGCTGCGCGTCGCTGTCTGCGCACTCTCCGACATCGCCTGGAGAGACGCGCCCGACCTCCGGGCGGAAGAGAGCTTTCGCCGGCTGCTCGAATTTCCTTTTATCGGCGTCACGCATCCGGAGCGCGTGTTCATCGCTAAGGCCATTCACGCCCGCTACGTCGGCCGACCGGACGCGCCATGGCTGAGTCCCGCCATCAAGCTGCTGACGCCAGCGGAACGCCGCCGGGCGCAAATACTCGGCCGCGCCATTCTGCTTGCCTATCGCTTTTCCGGCGGCGTCCCGGCGGTGCTGGAAAGCGCGCGCTTACGCATCGAGCCGGATTGCGTCCGGCTTGAAGTCGCCGCTGCGGCCCGCGCGCCCGATAGCGAAGTGGTGAGCGACCGGCTCACCCTGCTCGCGAGCGCCATTGGCGTGAAGCGCAGCGAGGTCGTCGATATCGACGCGCCGCCGCCTCGGAGCTAGGCCTGGCGGACCTGGAATGGAAGGATCGTTCAGATCAACTATCGCCACGCCTTTCATGCCGGCAATTTCGCCGATGTGCTCAAACACGTCGTTCTGGCCCGCGTCCTCGTTTATCTGACCCGCAAGAAAAGCCCCTTCCGGTTCATCGACACCCATGCCGGGGCGGGCCGATTCGATCTGGCGAGCGGGGAGGCGAAGCGCTCGCCGGAATGGCGTGACGGGATCGCGCGGGTTCTGACCGCCCGCCCACCCGCGCCAGTGGCTGATCTCCTGCGACCCTATCTTGAAGCCGTTGGCCCGCGCGACGTCGAGGGCCGACCGCTCTGCTACCCGGGTTCGCCGGCGATAGCGCAAACTCTCATGCGCGCCCAGGATCGCATCGCGCTCTGCGAGGCGAACCCGGACGAACGCGAGACGTTGGTCGCCGCGCTTGGGCGCGATGCGCGGCTCAGCATTGTAGGCACGGACGGCTACGTCGCGCTCAACGCTTATGTGCCGCCCAAAGAGCGCAGGGGCGTCGTCTTGATCGACCCGCCGTTCGAAGCGCCCGACGAAGCCGGCGCGGTCGAGCGAGCGCTCGAACGCGCGCTCCGCAAATGGCCGACCGGAACCTACATCGCGTGGCGACCAATCCGCGAAGCTCAAGCCGATTTCCCGCTTTCTCAACTCAGCCGCCGCGCTCGGCGCGCCAAACATCCTGCGGCTCGAACTTGATGTGGGTCCGGGACCGCCAGGCGCGCACGGCCAGCAGCCGCTCGCGCGCGCCGGGCTTCTCGTCGTCAATCCGCCGCATACGCTCTTCGATGAAGCGCGGGCGTTGCTGCCGTGGCTCGCGCAGACTTCTCGGTCGAGGCGGAGGTGGCCAACATCTCTGCGTCTGGCTGACGGAGCCGAGATAAGCGCGCCGCACACGGGCTTGCCCGCGTCGTCGGCATCGGTTTATGTGTGAACGATGAGTGCGGATCGGCAGCGGCCATTTGCCCGCAGCCACGAGGGGGCTTCGATGGCGCTGCCGGACATTCTTAGAGACAAGCTCAGGCTGCCAGTCGCCGGCGCGCCGCTGTTCATCATCTCGCACCCGGCTTTGGTGATCGCCCAATGTAAGGCGGGGATTGTTGGCGCTTTTCCCGCGCTTAACGCACGGCCCATTTCCCAGCTCGATGAATGGCTGCATGAAATCACCGAAGCGCTGGCCGCCCATGACCGCGCCCATCCGGAACGGCCCGCCGCGCCCTTCGCAGTCAATCAGATCGTCCACAAGTCCAACACGCGGCTCGAGGAGGACATGGCGCTGACGGTCAAGTGGAAGGCGCCGATCGTGATCACCTCCCTCGGCGCGCGCGAGGACGTGAACCAGGCGGTGCATGCTTACGGCGGCGTGACGCTGCACGACATCATCAACAACCGCTTCGCGCACAAGGCGATCGAGAAGGGCGCCGACGGCGTGATTGCGGTCGCGGCCGGCGCCGGCGGCCACGCCGGGTCGACCTCGCCGTTCGCGCTCATCCAGGACATCCGCGCGTGGTTCGACGGACCCCTCTTGCTGTCGGGCGCGATCGCCACTGGTCGGGCGATTCTCGCTGCGCAAGTCATGGGCGCGGACCTCGCCTATATCGGCTCGGCTTTTGTCGCGACGACTGAGGCGCGAGCGATTGACGAGTACAAGCAGGCGATCGTCGACGGCGACGCCTCCGACATTATCGGGTCCACCTACTTCACCGGCGTGTTCGGCAATTACCTGAAGCCATCGATCGTCAGATCCGGTCTCGATCCGGAGAGCCTGCCCGAGCGCGACGCGAAGACGATAAGCTTTGCTTCCTCCGGCAGTTCGTCGGAGGCCAAGGCCTGGCGCGACATCTGGGGCAGCGGGCAGGGCATCGGCGCGGTCAAGAAGGTTGCGCCGGTCGCCGAACTCGTCGGTCGCCTTGAGCGCGAGTACGCCGAGGCGAAGCGCGCAATCTGCGGCTAGGCCTGCGCCCGCGCACAAGTTCACGCGCGCCAATTATTTCATAGGCTTAGCTGGTCTTTTGTGCAACTTATTCGCTCCTCGGTCTCCTTCCCAAAGACCTCGTTCCGAGGCGCCGCGAAGCGGCCTCGAAGAACGCTCCAGCGTCGCAAGGGGACGAAAGCCTGGTTGTTTCTTGCTCTCCTTCGAGACGCGATGCTGCACATCGCTCCTTGAGACATGAGGCTGCCTCTTCGTTTCGTTTCGTGCGTCGAGGGGGCCAAAAACAGCAAAAACGAAACGAATCTTTCGCCAAACGAAACGAACGGTTTCGCACCGCTGGTCATAAGTCATTGAAATCATTACTAGCGCCGAATCAGTGATTTCGCGTAATTGTTTGTTTTCAATGACTTAACTGCCTTTTCGTTTCGCGCTTTTTCACCATGCGCCCTTCCAACCCCAAAAGGCCCGGTTCCAGCGCAGCACGGGGTGGAATTAGCTAAGCATCGGATCCAGGATCGACCGTTTGCGCATTATAGGCGATATTTCTGAAATAGGAAATAGTTTTCCTCGATTTTCAGATTTAGTGGAGCAACGCCGCCTGGGTCACTCGCGCCCGTCGGCAGCGTCAAAGTCAAGCGGAGTTTCCTTCCGCTGTTTCTCCCATTGGATAGCGGGGATAAATGCACGGCGCCCTCGCAGGGAGCCAGCCGATCGATTAGAGGACGCTTGGAATCGGGGCCGGGCAAACCGGCGTGGGCGAAACGCGGGTTGCCGCGTCGGCGTCGCGTGTCGCATGATGCGTCCCGATTCGCGTCGATTCGCGTTCGCCTCAATCTCTAACCGGACGGGACACGCTGATCGCCATGGCGACCATCGAACAATTCCCCCAACGCCAAGCTCAGGACCGGCCCTATCGCACGCCGCCGCACAACCTCGAGGCGGAGCAGGCGCTGCTCGGCGCGATCCTCATCAACAACGACGCGTTCGATCGCGTCTCCGACTTCCTCAGGAGCGAGCATTTCGTCGAGGAGATCCATCGCCGCATCTTCGAGATCGCCGGATCGCTGATCCGCGCGGGCAAACTGGCGACGCCGGTCACACTCAAAACGTTCCTCGGCGACCATGACCTCGGCGGCGTGACGGTGCCGCAATATCTCGCGCGCCTGGCAAGCGAAGCGACGACCATCATCAACGCTTATGATTATGGCCGCGGGGTCTACGACCTCGCGATGCGACGCGAGCTCATTTCGATCGGCGAGGACGTCGTCAACGTCGCTTATGACGCGCCGGTCGATTCGAGCCCGCGCGAGCAGATCGAGGAGGCGGAGCGGCGCCTCTACCAGATCGCCGAGGCCGGGCGTTACGACGGCGGCTTCCAACGCTTTTCCGAAGCCTTGAAGATCGCCGTCGACATGGCCGCCCGCGCCTATGAGCGCGAAGGCTCGCTCAGCGGAATCGCCACCGGGCTGACGGATCTCGACCGCTATATGGGCGGCCTCCAGGCGTCCGATCTCGTCATCCTCGCCGGCCGTCCCGGCATGGGCAAGACGGCGCTCGCCACCAACATCGCCTTTAACATCGCCAAGGTCTACCAGGGGCGAACGCGCGCCGACGGCGCAATCGAGGCCGCCAACGGCGGCATTGTCGGGTTCTTTTCGCTGGAAATGTCGTCCGAGCAGCTGGCGACCCGCATCATCGCTGAACAATCAGGCGTCGCCTCCTACAAGATCCGCCGCGGCGACATTACCGAGAGCGACTTCCACCACGTCGCCGATGCTGTGCGCGAGATGCAGCAGATTCCCTTCTATATCGACCAGACCGGCGGTGTTTCGATTGCGCAACTGACGGCCCGCGCCAGGCGGCTCAAGCGCCAGCGGGGGCTCGACCTCCTTGTCGTCGACTATCTCCAGCTTCTCGGCGGCTCGAGAACGCGATCTGAGAACCGGGTGCAGGAACTGACCGAGATCACGACCGGCCTCAAGGCGCTGGCCAAGGAGCTCAACATCCCGATCCTGGCCTGCTCGCAGCTTTCACGGCAAGTTGAACAACGCGACGACAAGCGGCCGCAGCTCTCGGACCTGCGCGAATCGGGCTCAATCGAGCAGGACGCTGACGTTGTCCTGTTCGTCTATCGCGAGGAATATTACCTCAAGAACCGCGAGCCTCGGCCCGGCACGGAGGAACATATCGCCTGGATGGCGCAGATGGAGAGCGCGCATGGCCGAGCGGAGGTGATAATAGGCAAGCAGCGCCACGGGCCGACCGGCACGGTCGAACTTCAGTTCGACGCGGAGGTGACCCGATTCAGCACCATCGCGCGGGAAGACACGGTCCCGGAAATCCGCTAAGAACAGCTTCCAGGGCCCACAACAAAGTTGTAATTGTCGGCGTTATGGGCACCGCTTATGAAGCTAGGTGGTCGGCCCTGAGCCTCGGCCGCAGTCTGGAGAGTTGTATGAAGCTCACTACCGCATTTGGCCTTGCGGCCGCTTTCGTCGGGGCTGCTTGCTTGGCCGCGCCCGCAAGCGCCGATGAGTTTACGCCGGCGCAGAAGCAGGAACTGGGCGCCTTCATCAAGGACTATCTCGTCAACAATCCGGACGTGCTGCGTCAGGCGATCGAAGCGCTCGACAAGCATGACAAGGAAGCGGCGGACGCGGAGCGCCAGAAAGTCGTCGATACACAGTCGAGCGCTCTGTTCAGCTCGAAATATCAGGCGACCCTCGGCAATCCGAAGGGCAGCGCGACGCTGGTCGAATTCTTCGACTACAATTGCCACTTCTGCAAGGGCGCGCTGCCGGACGTCACCAAGCTCATGAAGGATGATCCGAACCTCAAGCTGGTTCTCAAGGATTATCCGGTCTTGGGGCCGGGGTCGGTCGAGGCGGCGAAGGTCGCGAGCGCCGCGCGCAATCAATTGCCTGGCGACAAGTTCTGGGCTTTCCACTCCAAGCTGCTTGCGACCCATGGGCCCGTCGGCAAGACCGAGGCTTTGGCTGTCGCCCGCGAGCTCGGCCTCGACATGGACAAGCTCGCCAAGGACATGGAAAGCCCCGAGGTCAAGTCGGGCTTGAGCGAAGTGATGCAGCTCGCCGATGCGCTGCAAATCAATGGCACGCCGACCTTCGTTGTCGGCCAGGACGTTGTCGTCGGCGCGGTCGGTTACGACCAGCTCAGGGACAAGGTCGATTCCGTGCACAAGTGCGGCCACGCCACCTGCTGACGGCGGGGCGCTCCGCGACTGAATTCATGAACGCTCATGAACGCGCCCGCCGGGCGTCACTCTCACTGACCGGCGAGGGGCCGCTTTGACTGCACTGCAAGCGATCATCATGGCCGTGCTGCAGGGCGTGACCGAGCTTTTTCCGGTGAGCAGCCTTGGCCATGCGGTCGTCCTGCCGCGGCTCTTAAATTGGGGAGTTGACGAGAAGGCCCCGGACTGGCTCGCCTATCTGGTGGTCATGCATTTGGGCACTTCGATCGCGCTCTTCGCCTTCTTCTGGCGCGACTGGCTGAATTTCGCGCGCTCGCTCATTGGCGCCTCTGGAAGCGCGACGACCGACAGAAGGACGTTCTTCTACGTCATCCTGGCGACCATCCCGGCGGTCGTGGTCGGCGCTCTGTTCCGCAAGCTCTTGGGCGATGCTTTCGCCGCGCCCGCAATCGCCGCGGCGTTCCTCATCGTCAATGGTTTCGTCCTCTATTTTGGCGACCGAATCGCCGAGGAATCCCTTGGATCGCTCGAACAGCTCAACTGGAAGGGCGCGCTGGCGGTCGGCTTCGCCCAGTGTTTCGCCTTGATCCCGGGAATCTCGCGCTCGGGCGCGACAATGGTCGCCGGCGTCGTAGCGGGCCTCAAGCATGCGGAAGCGGCGCGCTTTTCGTTCCTCATGGGCGCGCCGATCATTCTCGCCGCCAATGTCTACGAGGCGCCGAAACTCATGAAGGAGGGGGCGACCCTGGGGGGGATGGCGATTTTGTCCGGGGTGGTCGCCGGCATTTTCGCCTATCTGAGCCTAACGCTCCTGATGCGTTATCTCCACAAACACGAGTTCGAGGCGATGAGTCCGTTCGCCTATTATTGCTGGGCGGCCGGCGTCATAAGCTTAGGGATTATCGCCTTCGTTTGACGGCGGCCTCTTGGCCCTCGGCCTTGGGGCCCCATATCTCATTGCTGGCGCGCGGAAAGCCCCGCGCTTGAGGGCGTCATGGCGACCATCGAGTACATGCCGGCGCGGCTGACGCCGAAGGAAACCGAGGAGCTGAGGCAGGCGGTCGCTTGCCTCGAGGGGACGAGTTTCGCTCAGCGGCTGACCGACGCGGTCGGACGTCCGATCGGAATGCTGAGGGGCGCCATGCCGCAATCGGCCCGGCGGCTGATCGCGCATGTGAGCGAGACTGCTCTCAGGGGCGCGCTCAAGCTCGCCTTGCGCACGCTCGATCTGAACGCGTCGGCGAAGCCCGCAAACCGCGCTCATCAGCTCGCCGCCGCGGCGTCCGGGGCCGTTGGAGGCGCGCTTGGGTTGGCGGCGCTGCCGATCGAGCTGCCGATCTCGACCACGATCCTTCTGCGCTCGATCGCCGAGATCGCGCGCGAGGAGGGAGAGGATCTGAGCGCCCCGGAGGCTGCTTTCGCCTGCGTCGAAGTGTTCGCCCTGGGCGGACAAAGGGGCGGAGAGGCCGCCTTCGAGAGCGGCTATTTCGCCGTCCGGGCCGCGCTCGCCAAGTCTGTCAGCGACAGCGCGCGCTTTGTCGCCACCGAGGGCGTCACCGCCCAGTCCGCGCCGGTCATCGCGCGGCTGATCTCGCAGATCGCCGCGCGCTTCGGTATCGTGGTGAGCGAGAAGGTCGCCGCGCAGGCCGCGCCGATTCTGGGCGCGATCGGCGGCGCGGCGGTCAACGCCGCCTTCGCCGACCATTTCCAGACGCTGGCCCGCGGGCATTTCATCGTGCGGCGCCTCGAGCGCCGGCACGGCGCGAGCGTGGTCGCGTTCGAATATCAGCGGTTGCGCGGCGAACAGGGCCGCGAATACCCGGAAGGCCGAAGGGCTGCGTCGTAAATCGGGATGGCCGAGAGCCGGAGGCCTAGGCGAGGGCGCAGGCCGGGCGCCCGCGTTTTCGCCCTCGCGCTTCTCGGTCTGCTCGCGGCGGCCGCGTCCGCCGACCTGAGGCCCCCGGCCCGCCCGCGCGGCGCGCCGCTCATGCGCTTCGTGCGCGTGGTGAGCGCCGACCCCGCTTGTCAACCTAATTGTCCCGAATGGTTGTCGGTCGAGGGCCGGATCGCCCCAGGCTCGGCGAGGGCGTTCGCCGATGCGATTGCGAACCTCAAAGGCCGTCGGCTGCCGATTCTCATTCATTCTCCTGGCGGCTCGGTCCCCGACGCGGCGGCCATGGGCGAACTCATTCGAGCCAAGGGTCTCGCTGTCGCCGTCGCCAGGACCTTGATCGCCAACTGTCGGGACGCCGCGCCGAAATGTCCGGATGGACCCGGCAAGGCGATCACCGGCGGCGCGATCTGCGCCTCGGCTTGCGTGCTCGTGCTCGCCGGCGGGGTCGAACGCCTTGCCGGCCCCTCGGCGAGGATCGGGGTGCATCAGACCACCACGCTGGTGAGTGAGACCCAAGGGCTGGCGCATCTCAAGTCGACGCGGAAGATCTACGAGCAGCGAGGGGTCGACGCTGCGGTTGAGGCTTATCTCGCCGCATTGGGGGTAGACGAACCGGTGATGACGCTCATGCGCAAGACGGCGGCGGCCAGCATTCGCTGGCTGAGCCTCGCGGAGCTCAAGGACTCGCATCTCGCGACCCTTGCGCTCGACCCGGCCGAGCCGATCCTCGCTAGCGGCGCGAACGGCCTCAACGGCCGCGCATTCGACGGCGATCCGCCGCGCGCCGATCTCATGCAGGCGAGCGTCGTGAGGCCGGTCGCCGGAGGCGGCGCGACGGTCGAAATCGCCTTCCGCTATCGGCGTGGCGGCGGCCTGGTGGAGGCAGAGGCAATCGACCGCGGTCTCGAGGCGCCTCGGGCGGCCGATCCATCCTCTCCGGGCTTAAGCCTGAGCGCGGCCGACGTCGAAGCCGTGCCGCTGCGGACCGCCGGAGCGACCCCGGCGCGCGCGCTCATCCCGCGCGAGCGCTTCTGCGCGCTCGCTCATGGCGGGGCGACCATCGCGTCCGACGCGCCCGGCGGCGCGCAAGGCTTGGCGCCGGTTGAGCTTGCTGCACTGGACGGCGCGAGGACGCTGATCACCGAAGCCTGTCCCTGAGCAACGCGCCAGGCGGCGGTCTCGGCTTTGGCTTCCGCGCCCAAATTAATCCAAGCAAAACCAAGCAAGACCAAATAGATCCAAGCAAAATAGCTTGGTTTTATTTGGTTTTATTCGTCCGAATCGGGACTTTTCAATGGGTTATACCAAATCTCTGAAGGGATGACTCGGTTCGGAATTGCCGAATCGCCTGGCGTCTGATTCAAGGTGGCGAACAGAGGAGGTTCGCCATGCCCATTCCGCTTCGGGGCGATTATGACGCTGAGATGGTGAGAGCTGCGGCCAAGCGGTCGAAGGACGGGCCGCAGGCCAGGCGGCTTTTGGCTCTGGCGGCGGTTTACGAAGGCGCGACGCGCACCGAGGCGGCGAAGATCGGCGGGGTGACGCTTCAAATCATTCGCGATTGGGTGATGAAGTTCAACGCCCATGGACCGGAAGGCTTGATTGATCGCAAGCCGCCCGGACAGGCTCCCCGGCTGAACGGCGCACACCGCGCCGCGCTCGCCGCGATCATCGAGAGCGGCCCGATCCCGGCGGTTCATGGGGTCGTGCGCTGGCGGATTGTCGATCTCTGCCAATGGATTTTCGAGGAGTTTCGCGTCGTCGTCGCCAAGCAGACGTTGAGCCGCGAACTGCGCGCCATGGGTTATCGCAAGCTCTCGGCCCGTCCCCGCCATCATGCTCAGGCCGCAGGCGCGATCGAAGATTTTAAAAAAGCTTTTCCGCGCGCCTGGAAGCGATCGGGCGCGAGAAGGACGTCGAGCCCAGCGCCATAGAGGTCTGGTTCGCCGACGAGGCGCGCGTCGGCCAGAAGAACAAGATCACCCGGCGCTGGGCCAAGCGCGGCGCGCGTCCAAGCGCTCCCGAAGATCAGCGAACCGCCTCGGCTTATATCTTCGGCGCGATCTGTCCCAAGGACGGCAAAGGCGCGGCCCTGGTCATGCCACGCTGCAACACGGAGGCGATGAACCTCCATCTCGCCGAAATCGCCACCCAGATCGCGCCGAGAGCGCACGCCGTGCTGCTGGTCGATCAGGCCGGCTGGCATTTGTCCGGCAGATTGATCGTCCCGCCCAACATGACGCTGATCCCGTTCCCCGCAAAGTGCCCAGAGCTCAACCCGCAGGAAAACATCTGGCAGTTCCTGCGCGACAACTGGCTCTCAAATCGGATCTTCAATTGCTTCGACGACATCGTCGATCACTGCTGCGAAGCATGGAACAAGCTCATAAACCAGCCCTGGAGGATCATGTCGATCGGCCTTCGGGACTGGGCCTATCGGTCATGATCACCAAGTCTTGGTATTACAGCGAATCCAAATAAAAAAATCCTTTCCCGCCTCCGTGGCGTTTTTCAGCCCCCAGTCGCGCCGGGCGGACTCGATCCACCTGACAAACCTACGGCGTCGGCCATTTCACTCCCTGGCCTGCGCTTGGTCGGCCGCTTCTGGCGTCTGAAGGAGAAGATAACTTAATTTCTGGTTTTACGCAAGGAATTGTCGAAGCAATTTATCGCCAGGCCAAGGGACGTCCGGCTCAGGCGCCGCGAGACGCCGCTTCGATGTTGTTGCCGTCGGGGTCGATGACGAAGGCGGCGTAATAGTTGGGGGCGAAATCGCGCGGGCCCGGAGCGCCATTGTCCTTCGCCCCGGCCGCCAGCGCCGCATTGTGAAACGCGCGGACGGCGGAGTGGTCCGGACTCGACAGCGCTAAGTGCACGCTGGAGCGCGGTTCGCTCGATTTGCTGATCCATAGGGCCGGCGCATCGCGACCAAATCCCGCCCCGCTTTCAAAAGCCATGAGCTTCTTGATCCCGAGCGGAGCGAGCGCCTTTTCATAGAAGGCGGTCATGACGTCGAATTGCTGGGTGCGCAGCATGATGTGGTCGAACATGGGATGGTCCTTGGGCGAGTGCGGCAGCGGTGGCGTGGAAAGACGGCTGGCGTCATGGCCGGCTTCTCCTGGAAAGCAGTTCTTTGGCCTTGGCTTTCGAAACCGGCTCGACTGCCTCTTCTGGCTCGAAATGCGGTCGCCACCCGGAGCTTTTGGTCACCTCGGAAAAGTTCACGTAGGAGCCCGGCGCGACCTGAAAAGGCGCGCTCAGGCGACCGCGGTGATCGAATTTAGCGCCGTCTGGCGAGCGGGATGGCTCGAACCAGGCCGGGTAGACGAAATCCGAGACGGTTACCCCGTCGATCTCATATGCGAGCGCAGAACTCGAAACCGGATCGCAGATCTCGCGAATATACAGCCTGCCGGTCCGACCGTCTGCGGAATCGAAAATCGTCACATTGAGGCGAGGGTTGGCAAGCATCTCCATGAGATCATGGCTCGCCGCCATAGTCCACGGCCATTGGGCTTGTTTCGCGTTGCGGACCGCCACGCGAACTTCCGGAAGGCCCTCCTCGGTGAGCGTGTGGTAAGCGACGGACCCGAAGCTTGAGTTGTCCTCGACCACGAGCCGCCATGAACCGGCCGGCGCGCCCTCGCCCTTGGCGACAAAGACGAGTTCCGCGCCCACGCCCCAAACCGGCGCAAAATCTTGGTCGAGCTGGGTTTGCAAAGCCGCTAGGGCCGCCCTGACCTCTTGATCCGAGACGGTCGAGCTCTCGTTCATCACCGCAACGCGATAGGACACAGAACGGATCTGCGAGGCTAGCAGCGCCTCCTGGCTCGGGCGGTTCTCCGCACGCGCGGCCTCCCAGTTGCGGATTGCCTGAACCACCTTCACCGACATCTCGTCGGCGGTCGAGAAGAGCGTAATGATCCTGCCTGCCCGGACTTTCTTCCGGAACTCGAGCTGCCGCTCTCGGCTTTCATCGGATTCAACGAGATTGGCAGCGATCGGGTAATCGTCCGAGGTCATGAAGACCAAACAGGCCTTCTTGGCGAGGACGGCCGCGCCGTACTCGCGCTCTGTGAACGAGAGGCCGGCCGGGCTGCGTGAACCGTAAAGGGGCCCGGCGATGCAGATGAAGAGATCGCACTCTCCGACCCTGGCGCGGCAGAAATCGTCGGGCGCCTCGTCGGCCGCCCCGAAATCTTCCATTCGCACACAATGGTACCCGTGCAGACCTTCGATGGCTCGAAAAGCAGCCTCACGGCATCGCCCCAGGTCCTTGCTCGTCGAACTCAAGAAGACGGTGAGCATGCGCCTCTGCCAGCTTTGTCCGCACCGGTTCGATGTTAGGTTAAGCGCGAATGCGCCTCAATAGGGTCACGGCTTGGCGCCGGGAAACCATTCGACGTGCTCGTCCAAGGTGCGGCTATAATAGACCGCACGGCGGCCGGCGAGGCTGACAAAATAGCCAACTCAGCCCGCGTCTGCGATCAGGCGGCAGAATTTTCGGTAAGCAATCTCCTGGCGCTGGATGGCGCGGACCGCCTTCTCAACCCCTCTGCAGAGAACGTCATCGCGGCGCCGCCGAACTTGTGGCCCTCCAGTCTTCGAAATCGCCGTCGGCAAGATAGTAGGTCTTCCGACCCGTAACGAGATCGGCGTGATAGCGCTCGATCCCAACCTCCATCAACGCCTTCACCACCTCCGGAAACGTGATGCGCTCCTCGTCCGAAGCTTGGCTCATTTCGCGCACGACATCCTTCACGTGGGCGTCCATATCGTTTGCTCCTTAGGTTAAGCGCCTGTGTCCCACGCCCGCTCATTCGACCGGGCCAGATTCTCCCGTTAGGGGTTCGGACTCAATCAGCCGGCCGATGGACGTCCGGTCAGTCCCCCTTCTCGGAAATCGGCGCGCCCGGCGACGCTTCGACGCTCGCGACCCGATCGAGGTTTGCGATCAGGCGCTTGAGCAGAGCAACAAGCAAACTGGCCTCCTCGTCCGTGAAGCCGCGCAGCACCTCACGATTACCCCGGAGCAAGACAGCAACTGCGTCCGGCAGGCGCGCTCTCGCGGCATCTGTCAATGTGACGCGGCTCATGCGCCCATCGGCGGGGTCAGGCTCACGCTGAATCAGCCCGTCCCGCACCATGCGGGCGAGCATCTGCGCCATCGGCGGCTGCTCGATCCTGGCGAAGCGGGCGAGATCACGTTGCGTGCTCGCCCGGCCATCCTGAAGGGCGACCAGCACCGGCAGATGTCCAACGCCGAAGCCAAGCGGCTTGAGCCGCGCTTCGCTGAGGCGGGCGAACCCGCGCGCCGCGAGACTGATCAGGTGTCCGGGCGTCGAGAGCGCATCCAGATCCATGGCGCCTCACCCCTTGCGCTCATTGTCGTGCTGATACATACGTGCATATGTAAATCATCTGGCGCGCGTCCAATGCAACACCCGCGCCGCGCAAGGAGAGACCCAATGGACGATGACGTCAAAATCCTTGAACGCATCTACGATCGCTTCAACGCGCGGGACATAGACGGCGTGCTGACCGCGCTCACCGATGATGTCGCCTGGGCGAATGGTATGGATGGCGGCCACGTTCATGGCCGCGAGGCGCTGCGCGCGTACTGGACGCGCCAGTGGACCATGGTCAGCCCGCATGTCGAGCCGGTGGGCTTTCATCGAACTCGGGATGGCGCGATCGTCGCAGAGGTCCGGCAGTCCATCGGCGATCTCGAAGGCAGGCCGCTTGAGGGGCAGACGCACGCGCTTAGAGACAAGACGGTCGGACATGTTTTCCGTCTTCGCGAGGGCAAGGTGGCTCGCTTCGACATCCAGGACGCCGCCTAGTTCAGGCGATTCCTTATTGATCAGGCGGGGTCAAAAAATGCGACGCCGATTCACGCCTGATCGCCTCTTCCAAGCTTGGCGTCTTTCTGTCGTCGGCGCCGCCGGCGATCTGCTAGCCTGGCGATGTTTGCGTGGCAGTCGCCTCGACGGGGAGGGGCCTCATGGCGTCGGCATGGAGTTCCCGCGCGTCGCCGATCAGCTATTCAGCGTCGGCGAAATGGATGCACTGGTTTGTCGCGGCTGCGGTCATCGTGCTCCTGGCCGAAGGCCCGGTGATGAAGCGGCTCGTCCCCGAGGGTTCGCTCAGGGACAATCTCTACACCTTTCACGAAGCGCTGGGCGCGCTTGTCCTGATCGTCATGGTCGTAAGGCTCGTCAGGCGTGCGGCCTTCGGCGTCCCGGCGCCGGATACGTCCATGCCGCCCGTCGAGCAGCGCGCCTCGCTCTGGGCGCAATACGCGCTCTACGTCCTTCTCTTCATCACGACCGTGCTCGGCTGGGCAGGAACCAACGCCTACGGCGATCCGGTGAACGTCTTCGGTCTCTTCGACTTTCCCACGATTCTCGGCAAGGATCAGCCGCTGTCGGACCGAATTTTCGTCTGGCATCTTGTCTGCGGGATTCTGATCGGCGTGATCGTCGCGCTCCACATCGCGGGCGCGCTCCATCACTGGCTCGTCAAAGGCGATCGCGTTCTCCAGCGGATGCTGCCGGAGAATTGAGCGCTGCAAGATAAGCACGCGCCTCCGTAGTTTTCAACGTTTTCGACGCCCGCGCAGTCAGCGAAGTTTCGGAACCCCTATGATGCAGGCGCCGCAACAGGGGCCTCGGCAAGGCGCGCCTGCGAGCGCCACTGGTCCGTTGCGGAGGCGGTTCGGGCGCAACCGATCGTGCAATGCGCATTGCAGTCTTTCGGCGTGTAGAACTGCTCGCGAAGGTCCGCGTAGGTGTAGGCGAGCAGGTCCTTGGAGAAAGCCTCCCGCGTCTGATAGCACCAGTGCACGCTGCCGAACTCGTCGACGTAGAGATAGCGGGAGCCCGAGCGGCACTTGAAGGGCGCTTCGCCGGACTCGATTATTTTCCCGCGGTATCCAAACGCCTCGTTCGCACGGTCGCCAATCCGGCGCTTGGCTTCGTCGTAAACGCTCAGTTCCTCGTGCGACAGCTGCGACTGACCGTTCTCGTCATGAACCAGCAGAATGCGCGGCGTGAAGCCGTGGGCCTTCGCGAAGTCCACGACCTCGAGAGCCTCTTCCGGCGGCGCGCTGCCGATGACGCCGCTCATGACCACCTTGAAAGTCGCCTTCTCCGCAAGGAGCTCCAGTTTCTTCCGCAGGGGCTTTAAGGTTTTCGCTGTGACTTTATTCGGCGTGACCCCGTCCACGCTGATCTGCATGTCCGTGAGGCCGGCGCCATTGAGGGCGTGGATGAGCGCCGGCGTCAGACGCCATCCGTTGGTGATCAGCATGCGCCGCTTGAAACCCAGCCTCTTCATCTCCGCTACAAGGTCCGGCAGGCGCGGGTGCATCGTGGGCTCGCCGCCCGTCAGGCAGACCGCCCACGCGCGGAGCTCCGCGAGCTTCGCGAGGCGTGACGCGAGTTCGTCGTAAGGCACCGGATCGGACGTCCGGTCGTACTCTGTGCAGTAACCGCATTTCAGGTTGCATCGCCGCGTCACGACCACCTGGGCGAGCCAAGGGCCGTAGCGCAGCCACTGGAAAACGTTCAAACTTGCCATATCGCCCCGGCCCCGCGCGCCGCGTTATGAAACGCCCGGACGGAGGATGTGTCCGAACTCGACCGCGCACGTGATAGCAGGAAACCATCCGAGAGCAGAAGTTTCCTTTTCAACCGTTATTGCGCGCCAAGTCTCCGCCATCGTCATCGCTTCGCTTCGCTCGCAATGGCGGGGATTGTCTTTAACCCTCCGTCATGACGATTTCAGCCAAACGCGTCTTGGTCTAGCATCGCGGCCCTCACCCAACCGCAGGCTCCCGCGCATGCTGGAAAAGTTCGAACGCTATCCGCTCACCTTCGGCCCGACGCCGATCGAGAGGCTCAAGCGCCTGAGCGCGCATCTGGGAGACAAGATCGAGCTCTACGCCAAGCGCGAGGACTGCAATTCCGGCCTCGCCTACGGCGGCAACAAGCTGCGCAAGCTCGAATACATCATCCCGGACGCGATCGCCTCGAACGCCGATACGCTGGTGTCGATCGGCGGCGTGCAGTCGAACCACACGCGCCAGGTCGCCGCGGCGCGGCGATCTCCAAACTTTGCGCAGTCGACAACCAGCGGACGAACAGCAAATGAAGGCGATCGTCATCGCGCACGCGCATCCCGACTTCAGCGTCGGCGGGGCGGAGATCGCGGCCTATAACCTCTTCCGGAACCTTAAGGGTCGCTCCGGATATAGTGATTCGGTCTTTCTCGCGCGCAGCGATCTTGCCTCGCAACCTCATGGTTCGATCATGCTGCGTCGTCCGGGCGAATATCTGTGGCGCCAGAACATGGGCGACTGGTTTCGTCTGCGGACGCAAAACCCGATGGCGGTCATGGGGATATTCCGCGAGTTCCTCAAGACGGAGCGGCCGGAAATCGCCTTCGTCAACCGCCGAACCAGCAGTTCTCGGACCTTGCGAGCGCCCCAATGAGGCTTCTCGCGCTTGCAGGCGACGATGAGTTGCTCGATCTGCGGCGGCAACTGGTTGGCGTATCGCACCGGCCGGCGCGAGCGATCGGTCAGCGCCTCGAGCCCATGCTCCTTGTACCGATCGAAGATCTTGTAGCGGTCTTCCGCGAGACGCCGAACTCGCGACAGACATCCGTCATCGCCTCGCCCTCCAGAAGCCGGGCGACAAACCGCAAACGCGCATCCATAACCGAACACTCCTTCCAGGGCATCGACACCTCCCGCCGGGCATGCCTGGCGGGAGGTGTCACCCATGTGTCCGGTACAACCTGTCACCCATGTCTCGGGCCGCTCAGCGTCCGTGGGGCAGATAAAGTCCTCAATTGCGCCTTCCGCCTCGGCGTGATGGCCAGGGCGAGCCGAGAGCTTGCGATAACCCATCTTGCGCAGCACCCGGCTCAATGTCTGCTCGGAGACGACGGCGCGGAATTCCTCGAAAATCCATTGGCGGAGATCGACGATCCGCCAGCGCACGACCCCGTAACTCGCCGGGATTGGGCCGCTCGCCTCCGTGAGCCCGCCGCAGCGGGACTGGTATTAGGCGCGGATTCGCTCCGGCGTCTTCTATGCTTGTCGCATCGACTGACGCGCCATCAGAAAAGAGAAGAGCCGCTCCTTTGGAGAACAGCCCTTCCATTGTCGCGCCCACGCAAGCTCGCCGGCGCCCTAGAGTTCTTGCCTAGCGAACGCTATGCGCGAAATTCCTTCGCAGGGACAATAACCCAGGCCTCGTCGATCACGCGGAACGTAAGACAATGAGACACTGGATCACCTCCTTTCGGCTGGTTGACGACACTCGCATGTTACGGTGATTTGAGAAATTTGAAAGCAGGAATTTTTTTCGCGCGGTTAACAATTCTTTACAATTCTTTAGCCTTGGCGAGGTCGGCTCGGGTCCGGCCCCCTAAGCTGCGCCGGCGACCGCCTCGCAGACGTCGCTGACAAGGGCGTCGACCAGGGCCTGGTCGTCCGCTTCGCCCATCACCCGGATGACCGGCTCGGTGCCCGACGGGCGGACCAGGAGCCGGCCGCGGTCGCCGAGCCGGGCGGTCGCCTCCGCGATCGCCTTCGCCACCGCGGGATTCTCAAGCGGCTTGCCGCCGTTGAAGCGGACATTGCGCAACACCTGCGGCACCGGCTCGAACCGGCGGCAGACCTCGCTCGCCGGCTTGCCCAGCTTCTGCACCACCGCCAGCACCTGCATCGCCGCCACCAGACCGTCGCCGGTGGTCGAATAGTCGGACAGAATGATGTGGCCCGACTGCTCGCCCCCGACGTTGAAGCCTTTCTCGCGCATGCGCTCGATCACATAGCGATCGCCGACCGCAGTGCGCTCGAGCGTGAGCCCGAGGCTCGCGAGATGCCGCTCAAGGCCCAGGTTCGACATCACCGTGGCGACCACCCCGGGCTTCGACAATCGCCCCTCGTCGCGCCAGCTCTCGGCGACGACCGCCATCACCTGATCGCCGTCGATCAGGCGGCCCTTCTCATCGACCAGGATCATCCGGTCGGCGTCGCCGTCGAGCGCGATGCCGACGTCGGCCCGCATCTCGCGCACCTTGCGCGCCAAAGCCTCGGGCGCGGTCGAGCCGACCTCGAAATTGATGTTGAGCCCGTTCGGCTCGACGCCGATCTTGATCACCTCGGCGCCCGAGCTCCCACAACGCTTCGGGCGCGACCTTGTAAGCCGCGCCATTGGCGCAATCGACGACCACGCGCAAGCCTTCGAGCGACACTTCGCGGGAGAGCGTCCGCTTGGCGTATTCGATGTAGCGGGCCTCGACGTCGTCGATGCGCTTGGCGCGGCCGAGGTCGGGAGAATTGGCGAGCTTCGGCGCAACGTCGCCGTCCATCAACGCTTCGATGCGCGCCTCGACCTCGTCGGACAATTTATAGCCGTCCGGTCCGAACAGCTTGATGCCGTTGTCTTCATAAGGGTTGTGGGAGGCGGAGATCATCACGCCCAAGTCGCAGCGCATCGAGCGCGTCAGCATCGCCACCGCCGGCGTCGGCACCGGGCCCAGCAGCAGAACGTCGGCGCCGACGGAAGCAAAGCCCGCGACCAGCGCATATTCGATCATGTAGCTGGAGAGCCGGGTGTCCTTGCCGATCACCACCCGATGGCGGTGGTCGCCGCGGCGAAACGCCAGGCCCGCCGCCTGGCCGACCTTGAGCGCCATGTCCGCCGTGATCTGGCTGTTGGCCCGACCCCGAATGCCGTCGGTGCCGAAATATCTGCGCGCCATCTTGTGAAGGCTCCCCGGGCGAGTTGCCGCTATTCGAACGCTGCGCGGCCGTCATATAGCATATGTGCGGGCAAAAGTTTCACAATTCGTTGATAGACGTTAACGATGCGGAGCCGCGTTGCCCACCCCGCGCCTGGCGCCTAGAGTGCTTGAACCCGCGCTCGACAATTCCCGCAGCCTATTGGGAGAACGCCGATGATCCGGACCGTCGCCACCAAGCCGTTCGCCGACCAAAGGCCCGGCACTTCGGGTCTGCGCAAGCAGGTCACGGTCTTCCAGGAGCCTCGACTACCTCGAAAACTTCATTCAGTCGATCTTCAATTCGCTCGAGGGCTTTCAGGGCAAGACGCTCGTTCTTGGCGGCGACGGCCGCTTTTTCAACCGCGAGGCGATCCAGGTCGTGATCAAGATCGCCGCGGCGAACGGGTTCGGCCGCATCCTCGTCGGCAAGGGCGGCATTCTTTCGACCCCCGCCGTCTCGGCGCTGATTCGCGCGCTGCTCGGCCTATGGCGGGATCATCCTGTCGGCGAGCCACAATCCCGGCGGCCCGCACGGCGACTTCGGCGTCAAGTACAATATCAGCGCCGGCGGGCCGGCCCCGGAGAACGTCACGGAGACAATCTTCTCCCATTCCAAGACCATCTCTTCTTATAAAATCGCCGATGCGCCGGACGTGGACATCGACCGCCTCGGGACGATCAAGGTCGAGGCGACCGAGATCGAAATCATCGACCCCGTCACCCAATATCTATCGCTGATGAAGACGCTGTTCGACTTCGATTCGATCCGCGCCTTGTTCGCCTCGGGCTTCCGCATGCGCTACGACGCCCTGCATGCGGTGACCGGCCCTTACGCGCACGCGATCTTCGAGGGTGAACTGAAGGCCGGCGCCGGCACGGTGGTCGACGGGACGCCGCTGCCCGATTTCGGCGGCCATCACCCCGATCCCAACCCGACCTACGCCAAGAACCTCTACGACTTCATGATGTCGGCGAATGCGCCGGATTTCGGAGCGGCCTCGGACGGCGACGGCGACCGCAACATGATCTTAGGGAAGGGGGCTTACGTCACCCCGTCGGATTCGCTGGCGATCCTGACCGCCAACGCCCATTGCGCCCCTGGGTACGCCAAGGGCCTCGCCGGCGTCGCGCGCTCCATGCCGACCAGCGCCGCCGCCGACCGCGTCGCCGCCAAGCTTGGGATCAAGTCGTACGAAACCCCAACGGGATGGAAGTTCTTCGGCAACCTGCTCGACGCGGGCCTAGCTACGCTATGCGGCGAGGAAAGCTTCGGCACCGGCTCGAACCATATTCGCGAGAAGGACGGCGTGTGGGCGGTGCTGTTCTGGCTCAATATCCTGGCCAAGCGACGGATATCGGTAGCCGGTCTCGTTGGCGAGCATTGGCGAACCTATGGCCGCAATTATTACACCCGCCACGACTACGAGGCGATCGATCTCACTGCGGCTCGCGGCCTGATGGACGCCTTGCGCGGCGCGACGACAACCCTGCCGGGCAAGACGTTCGGCTCCCATAAGGTCGAGGCGGCGGACGATTTCTCCTATCATGATCCGGTCGACGGCTCGGACACGCCCGATCAGGGCATCAGGGTGATGTTCGAAGGCGGCTCGCGCATCGTCTACCGCCTCTCGGGCACGGGGACCGTAGGCGCGACGCTGCGCGTCTATATCGAGCATTACGAGCCGCCCTCGGGCAAGCTCGATCAGGAAACGCAGACGGCGCTCGCCGATCTCATTGGGCTTTCAAGAAGCCTTGCCGAGATCGAGAAGCGCACGGAACGGAAGGCTCCGACAGTGATCACCTGAGGCCTCGGCGGCCCGCCCCATTTTCAGGCCGCCATCGTAGCTTTTCAAGATCTTGCGGCGCCATTTCCGAGTTCCGAGTGAGTCGCGGCGGCGCTAAATTCGGTACGATATTACGAACGCTCTCAGCCGCGTCCGAGCGTCAACGAAAGCCGAGGGCGATCCGGTCGCCCGCCGCATTCGGCGCCAGAGTATCCTCGGGGCCCGCCTTGACCTCGATCAGGCCGGGCCTTGTGCTGTTCGGCTCGACCGGTCGTTGGGCGCCCGAGGAGCGCGCGCCGCGATGGCCTGACCCGCAATCGCCCGATGTCCGCGTGACGATCCTCGGCTGGCCGCCGTCGGGCGAAGCGTAGGCTTCGACGCTGCGGGTGCAGACGTGGCCGCCGGAAAGCGTCGAGACGACGGAGAAACTGCGCGCGCCCGGCGCGAGCCTGCCCGACTCGACCGCCGCGAAGGTATCGGGGAAGCCAAAGGCGGGAACCCGCCAACGCGCCGTCTGATTCAGAAGCGGCTGCGCTTCACGGTCCATTTCGGCCGACATGCGGTCGAGAGCGACGAATGGCGAATCCAGGCCGACCGGATCGAAGCCGGGCGAAAAGAACGGATCCAGCGCTTGGCCAAAGCTGATTTGCGGCGGCCGGTCGCCGGCGTAGCGGACTTGCTCGATCGAGCCATCGGGCAAGCGGACGGTGAGAATGTGGGTCTTGGCAAGCTCGCCTGCGCCTGCCCTGGCGAGCCCGGCCGCCGCGAGAACGACGGCGCCGATGAGAGCAGCGGTACGAACCTTTTGCACAACGATCTCCAAAGGTTGGTCCATCTTCGGGAGCTGAAGCACGCTCCCGAGCTGACTATGCCCAGGCAGGACGACGATTTTTTGGCGAAGTTTGGCTGAGCCTATGGCCTCGGGCTGCGGGGCCTCCTTTCAGCGCCTCGGGCGCCTTGACCGAGCCGCGCCGTTCCCCTCGAGCCCCCCTTGCTCTTGGTCCTGATCTTGCCGTCGGGGACGTTGGCCACGATCCGGATTTGGTCATGAGCCAGAGCCGGACTCGGGGCCAGTTCGATCCGGAGACGCAGGCGAGGAAACGGCGCCCTCTTTTAAGCATTGCGAATGTAGAATGCTCGCGCCGCGCCGCATTGCCGCCCCGTTCGCTCTGGCATAAGAGAGGCCGCCCATGGTCAATCTCGCCAATCCGACGGCCTTCGTCGAGCTGACGCGCCGCGTTCTGCCCTGGCCCGCGGCGGCGACGGCCATTCTGTTTGTCGCAGGTCTGTGGCTCTCCTTCGCCGCGCCGCCCGACTACCAGCAGGGCGAGACGGTCAAGATCATGTATCTCCATGTGCCGGCGGCCTGGATGGCGACCATCGTCTATGCCGTCATGACGGCGGCCGCGCTCGGCACGCTCGTCTGGCGCCACCCGCTTGCCGACGCGGCGCAGAAGGCCGCCGCGCCGCTTGGCGCGGGTTTCACCTTCATCTGTCTCGTCACCGGGTCGCTCTGGGGCAAGCCGATGTGGGGGACCTATTGGGTGTGGGACGCCCGCCTCACTTCGGTGCTGGTCCTGTTCATCCTCTATCTCGGCCTCATCGCGCTCTGGCGCGCGATCGACGATCCGGGCCGCGCCGCCAAGGCGGTGGCGATCCTGACGCTCGTCGGCGCGGTCGATCTGCCGATCATCAAATTCTCCGTCGACTGGTGGAACACCTTGCATCAGCCGGCGTCGGTGTTCCGGCTGGACGGGCCGACGATCGCGCCCGAACTGCTCATGCCGTTGCTCGTCATGTCGCTCGCCTTCACCTGCCTTTTCCTCACGTTGCATCTGATGGCGATCCGCAACGAAATCCTGCGTCGGCGGATCGCTCGGGTGACCATGCTGGCGGCGGTCGAAGGCGATCGGCTAACGCCGGAACTGGCCGCCGGAGGCGCGTGATGGGCGATCCGCACATCGGCTTTATTGTCGCGGCTTACGCGGTCGCGGCGGCGACGATCGGCGCGATGATCGCCTGGGTGGTCTTGGATTCCCGTCGTTTGAACGCCCAACTGGACCAGGCGACGCGTGCGCTCGACGGCGCGCGCGCCACCGGAAGGGACGCCGAGCGCCAATGAGCGTCGAGGCCGAAGCCGCCGTTTCGCGGCCCGGGCGACGCTGGCTCGCCTATGTGCCGCTCGTCGCCTTCATGGCGCTCGCGTGGCTTTTGTTCGAGCGGCTGGGGGCCGGCGATCCGGCAAGCATTCCCTCGGTCCTCATCGGGCAAACGGCTCCGCCGCTCAGTTTGCCCGGCCTCGACGCCGCCCCAGGCCTGACCGACGCGGACCTACGCGCCGGCCATGTCAGCGTGGTCAACGTGTTCGGCTCCTGGTGCGAGCCCTGTCATTTCGAGCACCAATATCTGATGGCGCTGGCCGCCGATCCCGAGCTGAAAGCGAAAGGCGTCGCCATCTATGGCGTCGCGCAAAAGGACTCGGCCGAGAACATTCGCCGCTTCCTTGGCGCCAAGGGCGACCCCTACGCCAAGGTGGGCCTCGACCCGGAGAACCGCGCTGGCATCGACTGGGGCGTCTATGGCGTGCCGGAGACCTTCATCGTCAGGGGAGACGGCAAGCTGATCTTTAAGCTCGTGGGGCCGATCACCGCCGCGACGCTCGAGAGCGAGATTAAGCCGCAGATCCTTAAGGCGCTGAACTAAATGAGATCCTAGAATTTGCCCTGGGCGCAGGAAATGCGTTCATTTGCCTGCGTTTCGCGTGACCAGAACTCCGTAGCATTCGCTCTGCTGCATCCCCGGCCCTAACTTCGCCACGTAATTTGGGTTTTTCGCAGAGTTTGGCGGCCGAACAGGGAACCAATGCCAGCGTTTCACAATGACGCAATTCCGACCGGCGTCGGCGGCGGGGAGCGAATGCCGATTTTCGCCCCTCCCTCCGCGGTGCGCCGCATTGGCGTTGCGCCGCCTCCGGACCGAGAACAGGCGTTTGCCAAAGCCAAGCGCCGCTCAGCGCGCGTCAGACTGTTGCGCCTTGCGATTCTGATTGGCGGCCTCGGCGCGATCGCCGCGATGTTGGTGGTCGCCTTTCTCAACCCTTTCGCGACAAAACTCGGCTCGCTCGGTTTCGCCGCCCTCTCACTGGACGGCGCCAAGATCGTGATGGACCGACCGAAGCTGGCCGGGTTCCGGAGCGATGGGCAGCCCTATGTTCTAACGGCCGAGCGGGCGCTGCAGGACATCAAGCAGCCGACCATGGTGCAGCTGCAGAAGGTTGACGGCGAGATCGGCATGGCGGGCGGGGAGGCGACCCACCTGGTCGCCGACGCGGGTGTTTACGACAGCGCGGCCGAACACATGGAGCTCTCGGATAATATACGGATCAAGAATGGACGCTTCACCGTGCTATTGCGCAGCGCTAAATTCGATTTTAAATCCGGAGTTTACGGAAGCGACGACCGTGTCGAAGTCCAAGGAGCCGACGGCACGACCATATCCGCCGACCGGGCTTCGGCGCTCAACCACGGTCAGGAAGTGACTTTCGAAGGTCATGTCCGAACCAACATTGTTCCGCCAACCAGCCAAGAACCCACGAGTGACGCAAAAAGGACAAATCCGTGACGTTGCCGTCTCGCGTTCCTGAATGGCTGGCGGCGATAGCTGCGGCGCTGCTATGCTCAAGCGGCGCCGGCGCGGCCGGGGAAAAGCCTTCGGGCCCGAACGATTCGGCCGCGATCTTTCCCGGGACAAGTTCAAAAGAGCCCATCTCGATCGACGCGGATAAGCTCGTTTACTACGACAAGGAACACAAGGCGGTCTATTCCGGCAATGTCGTCGTCATTCAGGGCGATACAAAAATGACTTGCTCGGCGATGACTGTCTTCCTGGATCATGCGCCAACGCAGAGCGCTGCCTCTCCACCGAAGGGAGTCGCGCCACAATCTGCGAACGGCCAATCCGGACCCTCGGCGGACTCGGGCGTCAAGCACCTGGACGCCGCGGGACCTATCACCGTGGTGTCAAAGACCCAGGTCGCAACTGGCGACAGCGGGAGCTATGACAAGGCGGAGGATAAAGTGCGGCTCATCGGTCATGTCACCCTCAGTGACGGCCAGAACGTCACTAAGGGGGACAAGTTGACCTATGACCTCAAGAACGGCCTGGCGACCGTCGACACCAGCGCTAAGTCGGGTCGAGTCCACGGACAATTCGTCCCGAAATCGAGCGCCGACGCCGCCAAACCGGGCGCGGACGCTGCAAAGGCGGACGCTGCGAAGCCGAAATAGGAGCCGCTTATTGCCGATCTTTCGCGCACCCGGTGATGTATTTGAAGTGAGCGGTCGCTAGTGAGCGACGACTCCGTGCGAGAGCGCGAGAGCGCGCCTGCTGGCTGGCGCAAATGGTTGCGCAGCGAGAACAACGGACCGGCTTCCGAATCATGGGTTGCGCCGGGTGGGCAGGGCGTTCTCGCGGTGCATCACCTCGGCAAGGGCTATCGCGGCCGAATGGTGGTGCAGGACGTGAGCCTTTCGGTGCGAAGGGGCGAGGCGGTCGGCTTGTTGGGGCCAAACGGGGCTGGCAAGACCACCGTCTTCTACATGATCACCGGGCTCGTCAAACCCGACAAGGGCGAGATAGAATTGGATGGCCATGATGTCACCGGCCTGCCGATGTTTCAAAGGGCGCGGCTCGGCGTCGGCTATTTGCCTCAAGAAGCTTCGATCTTCCGCGGGCTTAACGTCGAGGACAATATTCGCGCCGTGCTCGAGGTCAACGAACCTGACCGTCGCGCGCGCGAGGCGATGCTGGAATCTCTGCTGGAGGAGTTTGACATCGCGCGTGTGCGCTCGGCGCCCTCAATTTCCCTGTCGGGCGGCGAGCGACGGCGGTGCGAGATCGCCCGCGCCCTCGCCGGGAAGCCGTCTTTCATGCTCCTCGACGAGCCGTTCGCGGGTATCGACCCGATCGCGGTCGGCGACATCCAGGACCTCGTGCGTCACCTCAAAGGGCGAGGCATCGGCGTCTTGATTACCGATCACAATGTGCGGGAGACCCTCGGGTTGATCGATCGAGCCTATATCATTCACAGCGGCCAAGTCCTGACTGAGGGCCCGCCAGACGAGATCATTGCGCACCCCGACGTGCGACGCTTCTATTTGGGCGAAGACTTCAAGATGTAGCGTCGGGCGTGAATCGGCGAAACGAGCGCAAGCGTCACTCGTCTTCGCCGAAGCGGCTGGAAACCAGAGCTGCAAGCGCGTCCAACGCCTCTCGAGCTTCCGCGCCTGAGGCCGACACCGTAATCGTTGATCCCGGGCCCGCGCCAAGCGTCAAGATGCCCATGATCGAATCGCCCCCGACCGTCTCGCCGCAGCGCGTGACCTTGACGTCCGCGTCAAACCGGTCGACGCACTGCACAAATTTCGCGGTGGCGCGCGCGTGCAAACCCTTTCGGTTGACAATCTGCAACTCCCGCGAAATCGCCCCGTCGAACGCAGGAGGCGGCGGGCAATCTTCTTCGGAACTGGCCTGGGTCATTTCCCTTCCAGCACCTTGCTCGCGATCGTGATGTATTTGCGGCCCGCGTCGCGCGCCTCGACCACCGCGTGGTCGAGATCGGCGCTTTCGCGCATCGTCGCGAGCTTGATCAACATCGGCAGGTTGACGCCGCAGATCACCTCGACGCGTCCTCCGTCCATCACGGAAATCGCCAAATTCGACGGGGTGCCGCCGAACATGTCGGTCAGGATGACGACCCCGCCGCCATCCTGAACGCGCGCCGCCGCGCTGAGGATATCCGAGCGCCGCTGCTCCATATCGTCTTCGGGACCGATTGTTATCGTTTCGAGCTGGGACTGAGGCCCAACCACATGCTCTAACGCTGCCCGAAAACCAGTGGCGAGCTGGCCATGAGTCACAAGGACCATTCCGATCATCAATTATCCATCAGTCGATCGGCTCACGCTTCCGGCGGTGATCAGGCCGGCGGTGAAATCTTATGGCGCTCATTTTTGTGCACTGCGGCGCAATGTTCAAGCGAAATCCCCAATTGGGTCGGCTTCTCTGCTGTCAACTCAGCCAATCGCTCTTCGACCGCGAGCGCCTGATCGCAAATGCTCAGGCCGGAATCAAGCGCCAGACGGGCCAGCGCGACCCCGCCGACGACTAACCCGGCGTCATCATCGGGGATTCTCGGCCATCGACGTCCGCGCTCGCAGAGCTCGACAGCCAGCCGCACAATCGCTGCGGGCTCGTGTCGGACTGCGACCAGACCCGCCATCCGCCGCTCGATAACCCCCGCCATATTGGCCGCTCCCCAAGCGACGAGGCGATCGCCCGTCTTGCGGACAAAAACGCGGTCGTCCCCGATCAGCGCGCAAAAAGCGCCCGCGCCGGTCGCGCGGGCCATCAGCGCCAGCGCCAGCGCGCTTTTGCCTGAACCCGATGGCCCTAGGATCAACATACCGCTTTCGCCATGTATCACGGCCGTCGCATGGAGGCTCGTCCCCCCTGCAAAAGCGCCGCCAGTCATGCCGAGAACGCAGGCAATTCGACGACAAAGCGCGCGCCGGCGCCGTGCCGCGCCGCCTCATCGAAATTGTCGCCTTCCGCCGATGGGATAGGAGCGCTGGCCGCCTCGGCCGGCCGGTTGCACGCCCAGATTCGACCACCGTGGGCCTCGACAATCTGGCGGGAAATCGACAGTCCCAAACCTGAATTCTGGCCAAAACCCTGGCTTGGCCGATCGGTGTAAAATCGCTCGAAAATGCGCTCCAGCGCGTGCGGCGGGATGCCGGGCCCGTCATCATCGACGGTGATGACGACACGATCGAAAGGCCCCTCTCCTTCCGGCTTGCTCCGAGCAGACGTCCTCTGGAGCGCGACGCGCACGCCGCCGCCGGGTTCGGAAAAAGAGCAAGCGTTGTCAATGAGGTTGGTGACGACTTGCGCGAGACGGGAATCATGCCCGAGGACGAAATAGTCGGCGCTGGCGTTCTTGCCGCGCCTGACGGGGATGGACAATTCGACTTGAGCGGCGCCGCGAGGGGAATCCCGCGCCATTGACACGACCGCGCGCAATAGCGCCGCGATATCGACAGGACCTGCGTCGCCTCGCGCCAGCTCCGCATCGAGGCGGGAGGCGTCGGAGATATCGCTGATCAATCGGTCGAGGCGCCGCACGTCGTGTTGCATGACGGCGATAAGCCGGTCGCGCGAATGACCGGCGTTCACCCTCGGCAGCGTTTCGAGCGCGCTGCGCAGCGACGTCAGCGGATTCTTCGATTTCATGCGCGACATCGGCGGCGAAACTCTCAATTGCGTCGAGACGGTTATAGAGCGCCTGGGTCATATCGCGCAGCGCGCGGGACAAGTGGCCGATCTCGTCCGATCGCGCAGTGAAATCGGGAATCTGCTGTCGCGACCGAATGCCTCGCCGCACGCGTTCCGCCGCATCAGCAAGCCGTCGGACCGGTTCAGCGATCGTGTTGGCGAGCGACAGCGACAAAACCAGCATCACCACAGCGAGCACCAAAAAAAAGCGTAGTTGAGCCAACCGCGCGGAGGTGATCACACCGTCAATGTCGCCCCCCTGCGTCGACAGTTGAAGCGCGCCACGGGTCGCCATCATGTGCTGGATCGGCACGCCAACGGATACGATCGTCTCGCCTTGGTGGTTGACGCGCACCAGGGATTGCGTTTTGCCCTGCAGCGCCCCGGCGACTTCGGGCATGGTCTTGCCATTGGTCGCCCACGGATCTTCGGCCTGCGGCGTTGTCGAGGTCAGGAACAAACGGCGCAGATGGGCGACGATCCGATCCGCAAATCCGCGCCGGTCCGGCGCGTCCGGCAAATCCGAGCGCACGACCGCCCCGCGGGCCGAAAACGATCGCGAGTTCGAGCAAAAGCCGGCCGTCACTGTCATAGATGCGCGCGCGTGTGCGGGTCGGGGTCACGAGGCGATGCAGGAAAGGCCCGACAAGCGCCGGATTGATGGAGAACTGCGTTGCGTCCTCATCGCTTGGCGACGGCGCCACGCTCTCGCCAGGCGCCAATTGCAGCAGCTTGTCGGGATCGATGGTGATGGAATCGGTGTCGCCCGTCGCCGAAGCCGAAACCGCGGCGGCGATGATGTCGGCCTGGATGGTGAAACTCTGCACCCGCGCGGCGATCAGGTCGGCGCGAAACTGGTCGACGAGCAGGAAGCCGACCACGAGCACCACAAGGCCGCCCAGATTGAGGACGACGATGCGCCGGGTGAGCGAAGATGAGAATCGCGCCGTCAGAAACCGCCAGGCGACGCGCGCGCGCACCCGCAGCCAACGAAGTCTCCCCCGCGCCGCCTGTGCGCTATGTTGAAGCTGCGTTTGGGCGCTCATGTCCTCGTTGAGCAGCCTAGCCTTCCTTGAATCGGTAGCCGACGCCGTAGAGGGTCTCGATCATTTCAAAGTCCGGCTCGACCACCTTGAACTTCTTGCGCAGCCGCTTGATGTGGCTGTCGATGGTGCGGTCGTCGACATAGACCTGATCATCATAGGCCGCATCCATCAGAGCGTTGCGGCTCTTGACGACGCCCGGCCTGGTCGCAAGCGCCTGGAGAATAAGAAACTCCGTGACCGTCAGGGTCACTGCAGTACTGTCCCAAGTGCAGGTATGACGCTCGGGATCCATCTTCAACCGGCCGCGTTCGAGAATCTTGGCTTCGGTCTCCTTCTGCGTCGCTGCGTCCTTGGGATTGGAGCGGCGAAGGATCGCCTTCACCCGCTCGACCAGCAGACGCTGGGAGAAGGGCTTTCGGATGAAATCGTCGGCGCCCATCTTGAGCCCGAACAATTCGTCAATCTCCTCGTCCTTGGAGGTCAGGAAAATGACCGGCAGATCCGACTTCTGCCGCAGGCGCCGCAGGAGCTCCATTCCGTCCATGCGCGGCATCTTGATGTCGAAAATGGCGAGATCGGGCGGATTGCCCTTCAGGCCTTCGAGGGCGCTTGCGCCGTCGGTGTAGGTCTGCACCCGATACCCCTCGGCCTCGAGCGATAAAGAGACGGAGGTCAGTATGTTACGGTCGTCATCGACCAGCGCGATTGTGGGCATGAAGCTCCCGTTTTGATCTGCTGTCGCCTCTTGGGCTGGCTGGCTCAAAGCTGAAACCATTGATCGACTGAATGTGTTCCGAGGAGGGCGATCCTCCCGCCGGCCGCTCCCAGATGGGACGACCGCGGGAATTGTGCAAGATTACCATGACGTTGCAGGCATTGGCCAGCAATCGGAGCCATGGCGGCGGGGACGCCTGGTCGCGCCCTTGACCGCTCGGGCCCGTCGGGCTTGTCTCACTCCAATCCGACCGAAGCGTCAAGGCCGCCATGGCGAACGCCCCCGCCGATCCCAACAAGGTCCCTGCCGAGGCCGTCGCCGACGCCAAGCGGCTGATGCGGCTCGCCCGCACCGGCGCGTTGGCGACTCTGGAGGCGGGTGGCGCGCCGCTCACCACGCTCGTCGGCGTCGCCAGCGACTTTGACGGCGCGCCCCTGTTCCTCTTCTCGACGCTGTCGCGCCACACCAGGAACCTGGCCAACGACCCGCGCGCTTCCCTCCTGTTGACCGGGCGCCACGAGCGCGGCGACCCGCTCAACCGTCCGCGCGTAACGTTGAGCGGGCGGGTCGAACGATGCATGGCCACCCGCGCCAAGGTCCGGTATTTACAGCGTAATCCAAAGGCCGGCCTCTACGCCGGCTTCGCCGATTTCGCTCTCTGCCAGCTCCTGATCGAGGACGTGCATTTCAACGGCGGCTTTGGCCGGGCGGCCCCGCTTTCGCCGGGGGAGGTCCTCAGCCCCCGCGAGGGGGAGGCGACGCTGGCCGAGGCCGAGGCGCGGCTCATCGCGGAGGCGAACGCGCTGGGCGAGGCGGCGCTCGCGCAGCTCGCCGGCCGCCAGTCGTCGCGTCCGACGTGGCGGGCGATCGGGGTCGACGCCGAGGGCCTCGACCTCGCCGCCGGGGGCCGCGCCGCCCGCGCCCAGTTCCGCACGCCGGCGCATGACCCGGAGGAATGGCGGGCGCGTCTCGATGAACTGCTGGCGGCCGGCTAGCGCTGGACGCGCCAATCCGTTCCGAGCGAACGGCCAAATAAATCCAAGCAAAACCAAGCCCGACCAAATAAATCCAAGCAAAATTGCTTGGTTTTATTTGGTTTTATTCGTCCGAATCGGGACTTTTCAATGGGTTACAGCGAATCCAAATAAGAAATGCTTCCCCCGTGTCACACTGTGCCTCAAATGTCACAAACGCTTTCTTCGTTCCTTCGCACACTCTCGCTATGCGCTGCCTCAGCCGCGCGTTCGAACAGGCCAACAGAAATAGCTATAGCACACATTCTGGATTATGAAAAGACATGGCGCGAAAAATTTTTCGGCCGGCAAGGCGGGAGGCTCCTTGAAGGACGCGGGACGCCGACGCCCCGGTAATTCCTGTGGAACAGTTATTCACCCGGCAAATACTATGGTTGGCCGAGGCGGGGATTCCTCCGCCGCCCGCCGGATCATGAGCGCCGTGGCAACCCGTCAAATTTCCGCTTCGCAGCGACGACGCGCGCGAAATCTTGTCCTCGCCGCGCTCGGCCTCACGCTCGGGGGGTTCGCGTGGTTCGCCCTGGCCTGGGTGATGCAGCGGCTCCAGGCGGCGCGCTGTCCGGATGGCGCATTTTTTTGGGCGTCAAACCAGGCGGCGACCGCGTTGCAGGTGATCCCGCTCGCCCTTCCGGCTCTGAGCATAGGGTTTTTGATCGCCAGCTGGGTTCTCCCGGAGCGCTCGCCGCAATCGGGAAATCCGGGCACCTCGGCGCGCGAACGAGGGCAAATGGTCAAATTGAGCCTGATCCTGCTCGCTTTTGCGCTGCCGATCAGTCTTGCCGCCAGCCTCTGCCAGTTTTGCCTTGGGCCGCAGGCGATCGCCTACCAAGCTGCGCCGTGGAGCGGATTTCGCCAATATGGCTGGGAGGACGTCGCCTCGGTGACGGCGACCTGCCACTATCGTCGCGGGCGCTATTCAGGATGGACAAAGCAATTCATCGTCACCATGCGCGATGGCGCCTCACTCGACCTGATGACCTGGCCGGCCGCAACCGCTCGCGCCTATCCCGCAATCGCCGAGGCGCTACACGGTCACGAATTTACCTTCGACGCAAAAGGCGTCGCCCAGCAATGTCCTGAACCCTATTTCAGCATTTTGACGCGCCGCCCGTGACGCCGGTCGCACCGAAAGGCCTTCCCTGACTCCAAAAGCGTCGTGATTTGTGAGGGAGATCACAGCGCCCGCCGAAATTCACAATTAATTGAAGACTGGGGCGTTTCGCGCTAACTTTCCCCAGGCGCGAGGACATCGGCATGTCGGGCGGCGTCTTCATTAGCTATCGACGTGAGGAGACGGCCGGTTTTGCGCGGCTGATTTATGATCGCCTGACCAACAAGCTCGGGCACGAAGGCGTATTCTTCGACGTCGACAACATCGAGCCCGGACTCGACTTCTTCGAGGTGCTGAACCAGCACGTCGGCGAATGCGACGCGCTTGTCGCAGTCATCGGCAGAGATTGGATTTCGAGCGTCGGCCCAAACAATCAACGGCGTCTCGACGATCCGAATGATTTTGTGCGCATCGAGATCGAGGCTGCGCTCAAGCGCGGCATTCGGGTGATTCCCGTCCTCCTCGACGGCGCCTCGATGCCGAAGTCCGACGACCTGCCCGACAGCTTGAAGATGCTCGTCCGTCGACAAGGGATCGAGATCTCCCACACGCGCTTTGATTCCGATGTCGAGCGACTAACGAAAACGTTGTCCTCGCTCGGCGCGGGGAAAGCGGCAGCCCCGCGTCAAGATGCTGGGGACACGTCAAGACGACCCGAGGCCGAAGCTGCGCAGCAACCGAACGACGCCAGCGCGCAAGAAGCCAAGGATGCGGACTCGGTCCCATCTCCTGAACGATCAGACCCTCGCTGATCGGGGCGACGCGGCGGCTCAGGCCCGGATGGGCGATCGTTGCCGCAAGGGCGACGGCGTCGAGCGGGACTTCGGCAGGGCTATCGAATGGTACCGAAAGGCCGCCGATGCTGGGCATCCGGCGGCCCAGGTCAGTATCGGCGGCATGTATTCCGAAGGCAAGGGCGTTGAGAAAGACGATGTCAAAGCCATGGAGTGGTATCGCAAGGCCGCCGATCAGGGAGACGCCGAAGCGCGAACGAGGATTGGCTGGCTTTACTTCTATGGCCAGGGCGTGGCGACGGATCAGGCCGGGGCCATAGAGTTGTTTCGAAGAACGGCCGCTCAAGGGAACGCGTCCGGCCAACGGAGTATGGGCTTTCTTTACAAGCTCGGCTGGGGTGTCGATCAGGACTATTCCATGGCCATGGAGTGGTACCGAAAGGCGGCCGATCAGGGCGACTCGGAAGCACAGAGAAGTATCGGCCAAATGTATTACGAAGGTCATGGCGTCGTGAAGGACTTCGCCAAGACGATGGAATGGTATCGCAGAGCCGCCGATCAAAAAGACTCGGTCGCGCAGTGGCTTATCGGCGGCCTCTATGAGAAGGGCGAAGGTGTGGCGCCGGACTACGCCAAGGCCATGGAATGGTACCGCAAGGCCGCCGATGACCTACCCAGGGCGCAATTTGAGATCGGACGACTCCACGAGAACGGCTTCGGAGTCAACAATGAGTTGCACCAAGCGATAGCTTGGTACAGGAAAGCCGCCGAACAGAATGATGAATGGGCGCAAGTAAGACTTGGTGACCTTTATCGCGACGGTCAGGGCGTTAAGCAGGATTTCATCAAGGCGATCGAGTGGTACTGCAAAGCCGCTCATGCGTACGCCAATAAAGCGTTTCTGGCCATCAGTCAGCTTTACGATCGCCTGGCCAGCCAGCCTCCGGAGCGCACCGCCGCACTTGAACTTATCGACAGTTCGACGAAATGCAAAATAGGGTGGTTGCATGAATTTGGCGGACAGGGAGAGCCTGTGGACTACGCCAAGGCCATGATGTGGTATCGCATGGCCGGCGAAGCGGGCGACGCGAAAGCTCAAGAAAGGATCGGGACGCTCTATAGCCACGGCAACGGGGTGATGCGCGACTACGTCAAAGCGATGGAGTGGTACCGCAAGTCTGCGGCCCGTGGCTATGCGTCGGCTCAAGCGTCGATAGGCGGGCTCTATGAGAGAGGTGACGGCGTCGAACAGGACTATGCCGAGGCGATGGTGTGGTTTCGGAAGGCGTCCGACCAAGGCGATGAATACGCGCAATGTGAAATCGCGGAACTTTATGAATCCGGACGCGGCGTCCAACAGGACTACGCCAAGGCCGTCGAATGGTACCGGAAGAGCGCCGATCACGGTCATAGTTACGCGCTAAGCGACGCCGCTCGGCTTTACGAAGAGGGGGGGCCCGGGCTGGCCCAAGACTACCCAAAAGCGATGGAATTGTACCGCGAGAATGTTGAGGGTGGCTGGAAATGGGCGTACTACGATATCGGCCGACTGCATGAGAACGGCCTTGGCGTCCCGCGCGACCTCAGCCAGGCAAAGGCTTGCTACCAGAAAGCCGCAGACAACGGACACGAAGAAGCGAAGGCCGCATCGCAGCGGCTCGAGCAAGCCTAGAAAGACCCGCTGTGGGGGGACGCGCCGCAGAATTCCTCAGTACCGGTAGCTCTCCGCCTTGAACGGGCCGTGCTCGGGGACGCCGAGGTATTTCGACTGTTCCGGCGTCATCTTGGTCAGCTTCACGCCGATCTTGGCCAAATGCAGCGAGGCGACCTTCTCGTCGAGATGCTTGGGCAGGGTGTAGACCTGCTTCTTGTATTCGCCGGGCTTGGTGAAGAGCTCGATCTGCGCCAGCGTCTGGTTGGTGAACGAAGCCGACATCACGAAGGACGGATGGCCGGTCGCATTGCCGAGATTGACCAGGCGCCCTTCCGACAGAAGGATGATCTTCTTGCCGTCGGGGAACTCGATTTCGTCGACCTGCGGCTTGACGCTGCTCCACTTGTAATTGCGCAGCGCCCCGACCTGGATCTCCGAATCGAAGTGGCCGATGTTGCAGACGATGGCGCGGTCGTGCATGGCGCGCATGTGATCGAGGGTGATGACGTCGACATTGCCGGTCGCGGTGACGAAAATATCGGCCCGCGGCGCAGCGTCGTCCATCGTGGTGACCTCATAGCCCTCCATCGCCGCCTGAAGCGCGCATATCGGATCGACCTCGCTCACCATCACCCGGCAACCGGCGTTGCGTAAGCTCGCAGCCGAGCCCTTGCCGACGTCGCCAAAGCCCGCGACCATCGCCACCTTGCCCGCCATCATCACGTCGGTACCGCGCCGGATGCCGTCGACTAGCGACTCGCGGCAGCCGTAGAGATTGTCGAACTTCGACTTGGTGACGCTGTCGTTGACGTTGATCGCCGGCCACAGAAGCTTGCCTTCCTTGGCCATGATGTAGAGGCGATGGACGCCCGTCGTCGTCTCTTCGGTCACGCCGCGGATCGACGCGGCGTTCTTGCCGTACCAGCCGGGATGGCTCTTCAGCCGCGCCTTGATGGCGGCGTAAAGCACTTCCTCCTCGTCGTTCGAGGCGGTGTCGAGGAATTTCGTGTCGCCTTTCTCGGCGCGCTGACCAAGGTGGATCAGCATGGTCGCGTCGCCGCCGTCGTCGAGGATCATGTTGGGCGCGCCGTCGTCCGCCCACTCGAAGATGCGGTGGGTATAGTCCCAATAGTCCTTGAGGCCCTCGCCCTTGATCGCGAACACCGGCGTTCCGGTCGCGGCGATCGCAGCGGCGGCGTGGTCCTGGGTCGAATAGATGTTGCACGACGCCCAACGGACATCCGCGCCGAGCGCCTTCAGGGTCTCGATGAGCACCGCGGTCTGGATGGTCATGTGCAGGGAGCCCGCGATGCGCGCGCCCTTCAGCGGCTGCTGCTGCGCAAATTCGGCGCGGGTCGACATGAGGCCCGGCATTTCGGTCTCGGCGATCGCGATCTCCTTGCGGCCGTAGTCTGCAAGCTTAATGTCGGCGATGGCGTAATCGTGGGGGTTGCTCACGAGCGTAGTGGCGGTTTTGGTCATGGGCGGCGAAAATCCTTGTTCATATGGGGGTCTCATACCAGCAGGGCCGGAAACGCGCAATAAACATATAAACAAATCTTTATATCAATTTTAGGCTCGCAGATTTCGCGCCGCCTGCGGTTATTTGCTTAATCTACAAATGCTACCTGACAACCGGAGTTGCAAGACGAAGTGAGCGTCGTTAACAACGGTCAGCGCTGTTGGCCAAGGATGTTGAGGTCGGTTCGTCGCGTGCTATGAAGCGAGGGCCTCAAGCAAGAAGCGAGCCGTAGCTTTACGCGCCGCGGCAGGGCAGAAAAGCGAGCCGCGGCGAACGCGGCTTTTGGTGGGTGTGGTGAAGGGCTGGCGGTAGGTATGGCGCTCTCGGCCAAATTGATGTTGCGGCAAGGCCAGACAATGGTCCTGACTCCGCAGCTTCTGCAGGCGATCAAGCTGTTGCAGATGCCCAATCTCGAGCTGACCCAGTTCATCGAGAACGAATTGGCGAGCAACCCGCTGCTCGAGCGGGCGGAGGAGCGTGAGGAAGCGAGCCTGGAGCAGGCCGAGGCCGAAGGCGCGGGCTTTGCCGAAGCGCCGCCGGAACCCGGCGATTGGGCGCGTGAGACGTTGGAGACGGACGCCGGCCACCTTGCAGTCAATCTTGGCACCGAGGTCGACAACACCTACGACGCCGACCGCACCGCGCCGGCGATCCAGTCCGCCCCGTCCGAAGGCTTGAGCGCGAACGCCTGGTCAGGCGTCGGCGCAGGCCCCGACGCCAGCGACGCCCCGGACTTTGAAGCTTACATCGCCGAGTCCGTGTCGCTTCGCGACCACCTTGAACGTCAGGCGGCGATCCTGCTCCCTGACCCGGCCGAGCGCATCATCGGGGTCGCGCTGATCGACGCGCTGGACGAGGCTGGATACTTCGCCGGCTCGATGGTCGAAATCGCCGAACGGCTCGGCGCCGACGTCGAGCTCGTCGAGCGCGTGCTCGTGCGCATGCAAAGCCTCGAGCCGACAGGCGTGTTCGCGCGCTCGCTCGCGGAGTGCCTGGCCCTCCAGCTCAAAGAACGCGACCGCTTCGATCCGGCCATGCAGGCGTTCATCGAGAACCTGCCGGCGCTCGCCAGGCGCGACTTTCCGCTGCTGCGCCGCGCCTGCGGCGTCGACGACGAGGATCTGCGCGACATGATCGCCGAGATCCGGCGTCTCGAGCCCAAGCCCGGACGCGCCTTCGGCGATCCGCCGGTGGCGCCGGCGATCCCCGATGTCCATGTGACCGCGGCGCGGGATTTCGGCTGGCGGGTCGAGCTCAACACAAGGGCGCTGCCGCGGGTGCTCGTCAATGAGGTCTATGCGGCCGAGATCCGACGCGGCGCGAAGCGGGATGAGGACCGCCAATACGTCTCCACCCAGCTGCAGGCGGCCAACTGGCTGACCAAGAGCCTCGAACAGCGCGCGCGCACCATCCTCAACGTGGCGAGCGAGATCGTGCGCCGGCAGGATTCCTTTCTTCTCGAGGGCGTCTCGGGCTTAAGGCCGCTCAACCTGAAGATGATCGGCGAAGCGATCGGCGTGCACGAATTGACGGTCTCGCGCGCCACTGCGCACAAGTTCATGCAGACGCCGCGCGGCCTGTTCGAGATGAAATACTTCTTCACCGCCGCGATCGCGTCGAGCGAACCCGGACAAGCCCATTCGGCTGAAGCCGTGCGCCAGCGCATCCGCCAGATGATCGACGAGGAGGACCCGGAAGAGGTGTTGTCGGACGACGTGATCGTCGAACGCCTGCGCAAGGCGGATGTCCTTGTAGCGCGGCGCACAGTCGCTAAATATCGTGACAGCCTTAGAATCCCTTCGTCGATCGAAAGGCGCAAGATGAAGATGGCGTCGGCGCGCCCGCGGGTTCGGCGCGACAATTCCCTTCCGGTCGAAGCGTAATAGCAATTTTACCATTAATATGAATGACTTATTACCGACGATTGACACGCGGCGGGGAGGCTCCTAACGCTAGTTCCGACTCGGCCGACGGGGAAGCGGCCGAGACGAAAGGGAAGAGGCGGGCAGGAGCGCGGCGGAAAGGGCGGCGGCGGGAATTGCCGCCACGCCTGAAAGGTAAGGCCACCGTTCGATGACCTTGAGGGTATCGGGCAAGAACCTCGACATCGGGGAAGCTTTGCGTCAGCACGTCCTGGAAAAAATCGAGGCGACGGTCACCCGCTATTTCAACGGCTCGGTCGGCGGTCATGTGGTGATGACGCGCGAGGGCTCGGGTTATCGTTCGGACTGCACTTTGCGTCTCAGTTCCGGCCTTAGCATGCACGCCGAGGGCCGAGCGCACGAACCCTACCTTTGCTTCGAGCAGGCGGCCGACAAGATCGAAAGCCGTTTGCGCCGTTACAAGACGCGCCTCAAGGGTCATACCGCCGCCTCCGCGGCGAATGCGTGGGGCAAGGTTGAGAACTATCTTATCGAGCAGCCGCGCGAGGAAGAGGAAGAGCCCGCCGGGGGACTCGACCCCGTCGTCGTGGCGGAAGGAACCGAAGAGCTCAAATCCCTTTCGGTCGCCTCGGCCGTTGCCGAGCTCGATCTCACTGGTGCTCCGGTCATTGTCTTTCAGCATGCCGGCAGCGGCAGGGTGAATGTTGTCTACCGTCGCCGCGACGGCGCGATCGGCTGGCTCGATCCCCAGGCCCCTCGCGAACCGTCGCGCGCTGTATAATCGGGACGAAGATGTCGTTATCGCAACTCCTTAGGCCGGACGCCGTGCTGGCGGCTCTGAGAGTGAATGGCAAGAAGCAGGCGTTGCAGGAGATGAGCGAGCGCGCCGCGCTGGTCTCGGGCCTGCCGGCGCGCGAGATCTTCGATGCGATCCTGCAGCGCGAGCGGCTCGGCTCGACCGGGGTCGGCGACGGCGTCGCCATTCCGCATGGCAAGCTCGCCAAATGCCCACAGATTTTCGGCGTCTTCGCCAGGCTTGAGCGCGCGATCGATTTCGAAGCCCCGGACGGTCTCCCCGTGGACCTCATTTTCATGCTGATCGCCCCGGAAGCGGCGGGGGCGGACCACCTCAAGGCGCTGGCCATGAGCGCTCGCCTCTTGCGCAACGGCGGGATCGCCCCCCAATTGCGCGCGACCAAGGATCCAGCGGCGCTTTACGCGCTTCTGACCATGGCGCCGACCTCGAACGCGGCCTGAGCCGCCAGGAGCCTTCTGCCGCATGAAAGCGCGTGTGATCGTGACGTTGAAATCTGGCGTGCTCGATCCGCAGGGCAAGGCGATCGAGGGCGCGCTCAAGGGGCTCGCCGTCGACGGCCTCAAAAGCGTGCGGCAAGGCAAGATATTCGACATCGAGCTCGACGGCGACGACCATGCGACGGCGCGACGGAGGCTGAGCGAAGCCTGCGAGCGCCTGCTCGCAAACACCATCGTCGAGAATTACGCCATCGAAATCGCGTAGGCGCCATGCGAGCGGCGATCATCCTGTTTCCTGGAATCAATCGCGAAGGCGACATCGCGCGCGCGCTTCGGCAAGCCGCAGGCGCCGAGCCCGCAATCGTCTGGCACGCCGAGCACGAACTGCCGACGGGTCTGGATCTGGTCGTCTTGCCGGGCGGATTCTCCTATGGCGACTATCTGCGCTGCGGCGCGATCGCGGCCCGGGCGCCGATCATGCGGGCGGTGGGCGAGCATGCGGCGCGCGGCGGGCTGGTCCTGGGCGTGTGCAACGGCTTCCAGATCCTGTGCGAGGCCGGCCTTTTGCCCGGCGTTTTGATGCGCAACGCCGATCTCCGCTTCATCTGCAAAATGCAACATGTTCGCGTAGAGAATACGCAAACTCCATTCACCCGCCGTTACGCGCGGGGACAGGTGGTCAAATTCGCCATCGCCCACGGCGAGGGGAATTTCGTCGCCGATGACGACACCCTGCGCAGAATCGAGGCGGAAGGCCGGGTCGCATTCCGCTATTGCGACCCTGAGGGCAGAGTCGGGGACGACTCGAATCCGAACGGGGCCATGAATGCCATAGCTGGCGTGTTCAACGACCGGTTCAACGTGCTAGGTTTGATGCCGCATCCAGAAAACCTGATCGATCCACTGGTCGGCGGCATAGACGGACGCGCTCTTTTCGCCTCCCTTGCGGCCTGAAAGGGTTTGTCTAGCAGGCTGTTGAAAAACTCATTTCCGCCGTAGTTCGATTCCGTTCCGGACTCCGTTGGATTCTATTGTGTTCACGGTTTCGACCCCACGCGGCGGACTTTTTCAACAGCCTGCTAGGGGGTCCGACAGCCGTCGAAGCGACGCCGTCCACAACTAATCCCCAGGCTTTTGTAAAAAAATTTCCGTCTCGGCCTTTTTGTCATAGTGCGTGAACTCTTGTTCGGCATTATCTGGTCTGAATAAGGATAATCCGAACCCATGACTGATTCGCTTGATAGGCTGTTCGCCGCCGTCCACGAGGCCCGGGACCGAAGTCCCTCGGTGTCCCGCACCTCCAAGCTATTCCGCGACGGGGTGCAGAAAATGGCCAAGAAGCTGGTCGAGGAGGCGATCGAGGTCGGGCTCGACGCCGTGCAGATGAACCGCGAATCGGTGATCCTGGAGAGCGCGGACGTTCTTTATCACCTCGCCGTGATCTGGGCCGAATGTGGCGTGTCGCCCGCCGACGTCATGGGGGAAATCGACCGTCGGGAGCGCGTCTACGGCATCGCTGAGAAGCTGCCGAAACAAGCCAGTGTGGCTCAGATTCGACGCATGGCTCCATGGGCCGCGCGCCGCCGGGCCTCCTGATTCGCCGACTTGCCGTTTACGGCGCGCCGCGTTCGGGCGGAATCGTCATCGCGAGGAGCGACAGGGCGTCGAGAGACGCCCGTCCTTCCGAACGAGCTGTGGCGACGTGGCGATCCAGGAGTCGGAAGGCGCCCTCAGTTCCCCTGGTTTGCTTCGCTTCGCTCGCGATGACGCCGCTGGTTCGATCCGGTTGCAGTATGCTCTAATCCAACGGTTGGTCGAGCGCTTCGCAGCGGCAGCCGCAGCCGATCACCCAACTTTATCCGCCAAAACGCGAAGATTGGATTGCGCTCGCTCAGAGCACAACCGGATTCTGGCCGCCGTCCATGGATAGAGTCACCCCGGTGATGTAGCCCGCCTTCGCCGAGGCGAGGAAAAGAACCGCGTCGGCGATGTCTTGCGCCGACGCCATCCGGCCGAGCGGGAGCCGCGCGACGGCGCGGCGGCGCGCCTCCTCGACAGAGATGTTGGCGAGCCGGGCGTCGGCCGCGAGCCCCTCCGTCACTCGGTCCGTTTCGGTTAAGCTCGGACTGACCCCGACAACGCGAACCCCTTTGCCAGCGTAGGTCGCGCCCAGCCCGGCCGTGGCCAGCATCAAGGCGGCGTTGGCCGAGCCGCCGGCGAGATGGGTTGCCGAGGCGACCTTGCCTCCCACGCCGATGATGCTGACGATGACGCCGCTCCCGCGCTTCGCCATGCGCTTCACCAACGGATCGATGACATTGATGTAAGAGAAGAACTTGGCGTCAAATGCTTCGCGCCATACCGCCGGGTTCAATTCATCCGGGGGAGTTCGCTTCGCGGCGCCGGCCGAATTGACCAGGATGTCGATCGGTCCGAGGCGGTCTTCAACCGTTTCGATCGCTCTCTCCGCCGCAACGGCGTCCACGAGATCGGCGACGACGCCAAACGCTGCTTTGATCTCAGCGCTGGCTCTGTCGATATTCTCGCGGGAGCGAGAACAGATGCCGATCCGCGCGCCGGCGGCCACGAAGCCCAGGGCGCAAGCCAGGCCGATGCCCTTCGAGCCGCCAGTTATGAGAACGACTTTGCCTTCGAGTCCGAGTTCCATGACTTGAACTCATAGCACTTGACCGGACGCAGCCCCAGCGGGTTCAGGCGCTCAGGCCAAGGGCTCGAAAGCTGCCTGAAGCACGCGCTCACTCTAGGCGACGTGCGGCGGGAGCTGGCACTACGGGAGGACGCTACGGCCGGCGAATATCTGACCGGCGAATTCTCGGCGGCTGACCTCGCGGTCTATCCGTTCATGCCTATCGTCGTGTGGGGTAGCCGGCCGCAGGGCGGATTTCGCCAAAGACGATGTCATCGGACCGCATCTTGCCGCCCGGATCGATCGCATGCAGATATTTCCCATTGTTCAGCGGACCCGGCCGCCGCATTGGAAATGAAACGGTTCGGCTGACCGGGCGCGGCGCGCCGATTGTCGAGACCGGGCGGGCGGGTCGGCGAATAAGATCGCTTGCCAGCGGGGACAACGGAATGAACGCAGCGCTTAACACCGTCTTTCTGTTCGATGTCGACAATACGTTGCTCGACAACGACCGGATTCAGGCGGACCTACGCGAACGTCTCAAAGCCGCCCATGGCGATCGCGCCTGCGCGCGATATTGGGAGATATTTCAGGAGCAGTGGGGCGCTCTGGGCTACGCCGATTATTTCGGGGCCCTTGCGCGCCTGAGACTCGAGGAGCGCCACGATCGGGAGCTTCCCGTCACCGCGAACTGGCTCTTGGACTATCCGTTCGCCGACCGCCTCTATCCCAGCGCCCTTGATGCCGTGCAGCATGTGAGGCAGTGGGGATCCGCCGTCATCCTGTCCGATGGGGACGCCGTCCTTCAGCCGCGAAAGATCGCGCGCTCGGGCTTATGGAATGCGTTCGCGGGCGAGGCTCTCATCTACGTCCACAAGGAAAAGGAACTTGAGGACGTTGAGCGCTGCTACCCAGCTGCTCATTACGTGCTCATCGACGACAAGACCCGCATCCTCGCCGCCGTGAAGGCCGCGTGGGGCGATCGGGTCACCACTATCTTCCCGAAGCAGGGCCACTTCGCGATCCAGGAGCCGCCGCGAGACGGCGCGCCGGTCGATAGGACGATCGAGAAGATCGGCGATTTGCTGGACCATGATTGGTCGAGGCTGAAATCATGAGGCGCAGCCGAAAGGGAGAGGCCGACGCTCGAACCCTAAGAGCTCTTGGGCCGCTCGGTCGAATCGCTGAGGGCTCTATATCTTTGCGATATCTTCGCGATTTTGCGCACTCTAGGCGAAAAACCGGTTCCAACTTTTTCTGGCGCGCGCCCCTCTAACGCGGAGACCGGCTTGATTCCGTTCACTCCCGGCGGTCCAGAGGCGGCCGACCGTGAGGGGCGCCGTTGCGCCAGCGCCGACGCGCTCAGAAGCGGCGGGCTCTTTCGAACGCTCCCGAAACGGGTCGAAGCCTCTCTGCCGAGCCGGAGCCGAAATGGGGCGCGAGAGCGGCGGGAGGAGAACCGCTCCCGCGCCCGCCGCGGACGCCGGGAGGCCAAGAATACTTCCCAGGCGGGCTGCGCGTCCATTCGGGTCAGCGGCAGGAGGCGGGCCCGAAGAAATCAGGCTTCTTCGGCGTCGCCGTCTTCCGTATGGCCGTCCTGTTCGAGGATACGCTCGGCGATCAGACCGGCATTCTCCCGAATGGCGCGCTCGATCTTGTCGGCCATCTCCGGATTGGTCTTCAAGAACGCTTTGCTGTTTTCCCGCCCCTGGCCAAGCCGTACGCTGTCGAAAGAAAACCAGGCGCCAGACTTCTCAACCACGCCGGCCTTGACGCCGAGGTCGATCAGTTCGCCCGCCTTGGAAACACCCTCTCCATACATGATGTCGAACTCAACCTGCTTGAAGGGCGGCGCGACCTTGTTCTTGACCACCTTGACCCGCGTCTGGTTGCCGACCACTTGCTCGCGCTCCTTGATCGCGCCAATGCGTCGAATGTCGAGGCGGACGGACGCGTAAAACTTGAGGGCGTTGCCGCCCGATGTCGTCTCGGGCGAGCCATACATGACCCCAATCTTCATGCGGATCTGATTGATGAAGATCACCATGGTGTTGGAGCGCGAGATCGAGGCGGTCAGCTTGCGCAGCGCCTGGCTCATCAGCCGCGCCTGCAGTCCTGGCTGCGATTCGCCCATTTCGCCCTCGATCTCGGCTCTTGGCGTCAGCGCCGCGACCGAGTCGATGACCAGCACGTCGACCGCGCCCGAACGCACCAGGGTGTCGGTGATTTCGAGCGCTTGCTCGCCGGTGTCGGGCTGGGAAATCAAGAGGTCGTTGAGGTTGACGCCAAGCTTACGCGCATAGACGGGATCGAGCGCATGTTCGGCGTCGACAAAGGCGCAAACGCCGCCCTTCTTCTGCGCTTCCGCGATCACATGCAGCGTGAGCGTCGTCTTGCCCGAGGATTCTGGCCCATAAATCTCGATTACCCGACCGCGCGGCAAGCCGCCCACGCCGAGCGCGATGTCGAGGCCGAGCGACCCCGTCGGCACCGTCTCGATTTCGACCGCCTTCTGGTTCTTGCCCAGGCGCATGATCGAGCCCTTGCCGAACGCCCGTTCGATCTGCGACAGGGCGGCGTCGAGCGCCTTGGTCTTGTCCACGCTGGTCCCTTCCACGAGGCGAAGATTGGGTTGACTCATAACCATCGTCCTTCTCTCACGGGCGGCGTCCGATCCGCAATCGCGGTTTTTTGCGGCCCCCTGGTGTGGGCATTATGTACATGTTTTGTTCTCGTACGCAAGTTCTTTTTTGTCCCGATTGGAATAAAGCTACGAGTGGTGAACTGGACCACTTTTGACCAACCGGGCGCCGCTAACACCAGTATGGGCTACGGCCCCAAAGTCGGTCTTGTCTTAGACGTTCTTCCTCCAATCCGCCAAAGACGCGGTATTCAGGACCCGGGAACGCTGCCAGGCTCTCCCATCCGGCCCTCTTATCGCCGCCAGGGCTCAACCGTCCGCGCACCGGAAGACGCAATTGGGGCGGAGGATGGGGCGACGGTTGGCCGTACTATAATTCGACTCTCTCGGCCTGCGGCCTGCGCCAACGCCACGAACCCGCCGACATTGACCTCCTCCGCCCGCATTGTCGGCTCGAGCGCGGCGGCGGCGAGGAGCGCGGCAAGGTCGAGCCCGCGCGCCGCCGCGAAAGCCTTCAGCGACTGGCGCAGCATCTTGCGCCGCTGGCCGAATGCGGCCTGGGTCAACGCCGACAGCGTCGCGGCGTTGCATGGCGCCGGCGCGGCGCGGGGAACGAGCTCGACCACGCTCGACGTGACCTTCGGCGGCGGCGTGAAGGCCGCGGGCGCGACGTCGAACAGGATGCGCGCCTCTGTCCGCCATCCCGCCAGCACCGCGAGGCGCCCATAATCGGCGCGCTCGGCTGGGGTCGCAACGATGCGCCGCGCCACCTCGCGCTGGAACATGAGGGTCAGGCGATCGTAGAACGGCGGCCACGGCTCGGCCTCGAGCCAGCCCGTCAACAGCGCGGTCCCCACGTTGTACGGCAGGTTGGCGACGATGCGAAGCGGCATGGGCCCAGCCTTGGCGATCAGCGTCGCGGGCGTCACGCGCAGCGCGTCGCCTTCGATGATTTCGAGCCGTCCCGGCCAATGCGCGGCGATCTGGCCAAGCGCGCCGAGCGCGCGGGCGTCGCGCTCGATGGCGATCACCTTCTCGGCGCCCTCCGACAGGAGCGCGCGCGTGAGACCCCCGGGGCCGGGCCCGACCTCGACCACGGCGACGCCAGCGAGGGGCCCGGCGGCGCGGGCGATCTTTCGGGTCAGGTTGAGGTCGAAGAGGAAATTCTGCCCGAGCGCCTTGCGGGCGTCAAGCCCATGCGCTGCGACCACTTCGCTCAAACGCGGCAGGCCGTCCGCGGCGACGGCCTCCCTCGTCCCGAGACGCGCCGAACCGGGTGGGACCGCTGGATCATCCTTCGAGACGCGGGCCCTCGCCCCGCTCCTCAGGATGAGGGAGGTGGCTTTTCGCCTCATCGCGTCAATCGGTCGGCGAGCTTGAGCGCCGCGATGAGGCTCGCCGGGTTGGCGACCCCCTTTCCGGCGATGTCGAACGCCGTGCCGTGATCGGGGGACGTGCGCACGAACGGCAGACCAAGCGTGACATTGACGCCTTCGTCGAAGGCGAGGGTCTTGACCGGGATCAAGCCCTGGTCGTGATACATGGTCAACGCCGCATCGTAGCGCGCCCGCGCTCTTGGATGGAACATCGTGTCGGCGGGGAGCGGCCCGACGACGTCAAGCCCCTCGGCCTTAAGCGTCTCGATCGCGGGTCCGATCATCGTGATCTCCTCCCGCCCCATCGCCCCGCCCTCGCCCGCGTGCGGATTGAGGCCGGCGACCGCCAGACGCGGCCGCGTCACGCCGAAGCGGGCGCGCAGGTCGCGATCGACGATGCGCGCGGTTTTGATGATGAGCTCGGCGGTCAGCGCCTTTGGCGCTTCGGCGAGCGGAATATGAATGGTCACCGGCGCGACGGCCAAAACCTCCGACCAGATCATCATCACCGGAAAGGCCGGGGCGCCCCAGGCCTCGGCCAGCGCGCCGAGATATTCGGTATGCCCGGGGTGTTTGAAGCCGGCCTGATAGAGCGTGGCCTTGGCGATCGGGTTGGTCACCACCGCGCGCGCCTCGCCTCGACGGACCGCTTCGACCGCGCGCTCGATCGATTCGATCGTCGCCGCGGCGTTGGCGGCGCTGGGGCGGCCGGGCGCGTCTTCGACCGCGTTTTTCAACGGGACGACCGGCAGGCCGCTCGAGAACGCGGCTCGAGCCCCCGCCGGATCGGTCTCGATGATCGGCGTTGTAAGCCCCGCGCGCTTGGCGGCGGCGGCCAGGACGCCGGGCGCCGCGAAGACCACGAACGGCGCGCCGGGCGTTCGGTCGCGCCACGCGGCCAGCGCCAGTTCCGGGCCGATCCCCGCCGGGTCGCCCATGGTCATCGCCAGCGGGGCCATGTCGCCGGTCATGCTCGAGGCTCCAATGCCGGTTCCGGCTGGACGCCGAGACGATCAAAGGCCGACGTTCGTCCTGACGTCGCCGAGCGTGCGCAGCACGAGCTGAATCATCAGCGTCTGGTTGCGCGTCGCAGGGTTCAAACCGACGGGACCGCCCGGGAACGTGGTGAAGATCGCAGGCTGACTGACATTGGACGAATACCTGAAGGTGAGCGTCGTGCAATCGTCCTTATAGCCGACGCCGAACGAATAGCCGACCGGATAGAAGATCGGCGTCGTCTGCCCCAACGTGTCGTAGTAGTGACGCGACATGTCGAGGACAAGCGAGCCGTCGACCGACCAGCGATCCTGGAAGCTGTAGCTGACATTGCCGCTCAGGCCCTCGCGCGGGAATTCGAATCCGAGCGCCGGCTGGGCGGCGTAGAGCGCGTAATCGACGCTGCCGGTGACGCCGGCGTAGTTCGCCTTGGCGATCCCGTCGAAACGGGCGAGTTGCATCGTCGAGCTGTCGAACTGCTGCTTGCTCATGAACGTGATCGGGCTCGAGAACGGCTGCAGCGTCTCGCCGAACACGAAGTTCGAGTACTTCCTGTCCAGGCCGGATTCGAGCCCCGTGTTGGTGGGATCAAACAGGGTATAGGAATTCTGCCCGGCGACCTGGATCGACTCCCCGGCGACAAAGTTGGCGTGGCCCCCGTTGGCGAAGTCGGCGGCGTACTGGAGCCCGTAATTGAGCCGCGTGCCGCCCTCGACCCGATCGTAGCCGGAGAACTTGTTCCAGGCGAACAGCGTCGTGTCGTCGAACACGAGGCTCTGCGAATCTTCGTTGGGCTGGATTCTCGGGATGATCTCGTTCGGGCGGGCGATGAACTGGGCGATCGGCGTAATCGTCTGCGTTCCCCACGAGGACGTGGACGTGAACGGGTATCGGTACTCGAGGCCGGCGCCCGCCATGCCGCGGGCGAAAGCGCCATCGCTCGAGCCGGCAAAGAAGGCGGCCTGATTCGAATTGGCGACCGTGCTCACGCCGAGCACGCTGGCGTAGGTGATCGATCCGGTTTCGTTGAGTTCGGTCGCCTCGCCGTCGAGGCGAGCGAACACGAACGGCTTCCACACCTCGCCGATGGTATCGATGTAGCCGCGCTGCCACGAGACCTGTCCCGACGCTCGCGTGTAATTGCCGGCGATACCGCGCAACAGGCATTTGCCCGGGACATACGTGTTGACGACCGTAGTTCCGACCTGCGTCTCGCAGACATTGTAGAGATGATAGGCTTGGTCGAAGGTCTGCAGGCCGGTCGACTGGAACGCGGCGTTGGTCTGGTTGATGTTGGCGACGTTGGCGTCGACGGTCAGTTCGCCTCCGAGCCCGTTGGTGCGGTCGGCGGGGACGTTGATCACCCGATTGTAGTCGAAAACCGGCGCGACCGCGACCGGCAGCGTGCGGTTATCGTCGTTCGCCGTCGTGCCCTCGAAATGGTAGGCGCTGAGGTCAAAGTAGCTCCGGGCGGCCTGGCCACGCAGATAGACCGTCGAGATGACGTCCTGGAAGTAGAAGTTATCGAAGTTGATGCCCTGCAGCCGATAGTCGTTGAGAAAGAATTTGTCGCTCAGCCATGTGCCATTCCAGCCGAACTGCCACATGTCATTGAGAAAGAAGTTGCCGCTGGTTTCGATCGAACCGCGCAGGCGCGTATCCCCCGCGCCATAGGGAAAGGCCGGGAATACTCCAGGTTGCTGCTGATCGATGCCCGTCGCGCGAATGTGGTAGACGCCGTTGGACAAGCGCTGACGCCAGTCGACATCTCCCAATAGACCCTGTTTCGAGAGATAGGTCGGAGTCAGCGTGAGGTCGTAGTTGGGCGCGAGGTTGATGAAATAGGGTAGGCTGAACCCGTAGCCGAGGTTGCCGCCGGAAACGATCGCCGGCGCCAATAAGCCGGTCTGCTTGTTGACGGTCGAGTCGGGCGAGGAAAAATAGGGCATGTAGAAAACCGGAAAGCCCCAGAATTGGAGCTGAGCGTCTTCGTAATAGACTGTGTGGGTCTGCTGGTTCTCGATGATCTTGGTTGCGCGCACCTGCCAGAATGGCGGCCGTTCCGGATGGTCCTTGCACGGTTCGCAGGCGGTATAGGCCCCTTTCTCCAGCACCGTCACGTCGCCGTTCGAGCGCTCGACCCGCGGCGAGCTGAAGCGCGTCTTGTCGGTCGTCAGAAGCTGGACGCTGTCGATGAAACCGTCGCGAAAATCGTCGCTAAGCGCGAACCGGCTTCCGTAGACGAGGTTGCCGTGCTCGTCCGTCATCTTGGCGTGGCCTTCCGCGTAAACGCGCTTGGAGGCGCGGTCGTAGGTTACGCGGTCGGCCTGAAGCAGGCGGCCTTGATAGAAGAGCTGAACGGAGCCGACGGCCGAGATCGTGTTCTTGTCCTTGTCGTAGACGAGTTGATCCGCGTCGATGACCAGCTTGTCCTGCGGCTTGGCTTGGGTGGATTGGGCGGCGACGGGAGGCGTCTGCGCGGCCGTCGGTCCGGCGAACAATTGAGCCCACGCCGCAACCGCCGCGATTGCGAGCGGCAGACCGATCCGCGCGGCCCGCGTACGGCGGGGATTGGACTTAAAGGAAAAGCTGAGGGCGAAACCCATCAACCATCCTCTTGTTGCAGCAGCACATACACGCCAAACATGCAACCGACGATTCCAGGCGACCACCCCGCCACGGAGGCGCTGAGGAAGCCTGCTCCGCCGAGATCGCTGACCACTTTGGTCGCCACATAAAGCATGAACCCCGCCACGACGCCACCGGAAACCATATATTCGATCCCGCCCATTCGGAAGAATCTTAACGAAAAGCACGCGGCCACCAGCACCATCGACGCCAACATCAGCGGGCGCGCCAGAAGCTCCTGATATTTCAGTAGGTAGGCGGTGGGATCCAGTCCCGCGCGCGCGGTCTGTTCGGCGAGCGCGGGCAGCCGCCAAAACGACACGGTCTCGGGCGCGACGAACGCCTGGGCCACCTCCCTGCGGTCGAGATTTGTCGCCAGGAGGTAGGTCGAGACTCGAAGGGCTTCGAAACCCGGAGTCACGACCACAACGTCGTGCAACACCCAATAGCCGTTGTGTAACTCGCCCGAGGCCGCCTCCAGCCGTTCGACGAAATTACCCTGGTCGTCGAAGTTGAAAACCTCGATCCCATCGAACTCGGCGCCGTTCAAGCTCCTCGCGGCGGCGCGAACGATCGCCTGGCCGTCGACGCTCTTTTGCCGAATCCACATCCCGATCGAGCCCATGGCTGGGCCGCCGAACACTCGACTCTCGATTTCGTCCGATTTCTCTTTCATCCATGTCGATGCTGGATTGTAGGCGATGACCGACAACACGCCGATGAGGACGATCACGGCGAGCGGCGGCGTCAGAAATTGCCAGACGGACAGCCCTGCCGCGCGCGCCACGACCAATTCCATTTTGCGCGACAAGTTGAGGAATGCGATCATCGATCCGAACAGAACCGCGAACGGCAACGCCTGTTCGGCGACCGTCGGGGTTCGCAGGAACGACAGGCCGGCCATAAGAATCCCGCTCGCGCGCTGGGAATCGCCGGAACGACGCAAGAGCTCGACCAGATCGACGGCGTAGATGAGGACGAAGACCAGCATGAAAGCGGCGATCACCGAGCGCGCAAAGCGGCCGGCGAGATAGAATGACAGCGTCCGGCCGATCACGCGGGCATCCTTGCCAGCGGCTGCGCGAGCGCTAGGATCGATCGCCGGAAGATCACCGCCAAGGCGCCCAAGCAGGCGGCGACCGGAATTGCCCACACGAAGATCGCGGCGGATGGCGCGCCAACCGCGAGGGTCGTGGCTGCAATCCCGAGCATACGCACGGCGGCAAATGCGAGAATCGCTCCCGCGATCGCAACGCCTCGCCCCTGGCGGGTGGTGCGCGCTTCCCCAAGCGCCGCGAAAGCGATGAGACCGCCGGCGACAGCGTAGAGCGGGCTGGCCAGGCGGTCGAGCAGTTCGCTGCGGATATGGCCAGACAGGGTTGGATCCGCCTGATCCTTGGCGTTCGGCGCCATCAATTGCGCTGTCGAGCGTTCGCGCGGCCTTTTCATCGTGCTGACGGCATGCATGAACTGCGACAGATCGATGGTGTAGTCATCAAAAGTCACCATCGCCGAGTCGCTGGCCGACTGTGGCCGCAACAAGACGCCCTTGGACAGCTGAAGATAGCTCGCTCCGTCCCGATCGATCGTTTTTCCAGCCTCAGCGATATACGTGGTGACCCGCGTCGGATCACGTTGGTCCTGCATAAACACTCCGTGAAGAGCTCCATCGGGAGTGCGCTCGCGAAAGTGAAATACGAACCCAGATTCGAGTTGGGAGAAAGCGCCGGGTCGGGCGAAGTTGGCGATGAAATCGGCGTGAACGAACGTCGTCAGAGTCTCGATCGCGCCGAAACTCCACGGCTGGACCTGGATATAGAGGAAGGCCACGACCGCAAACACGGCCCCTGAGAGCAGCGCCATCGGGCGCAACAGCCGGGCAGGCGACATGCCCGAAGCCGCCATGACGACCAGTTCGCTGTCGCCATTGAGCTTGTTGAGGGTGTAAAGGATGCCGGCGAACAGCGCCACAGGCGCGATGAAGGCCACGAGCGAGGGCAGCGCAAGCGCGGTAATCCAGAGAAACAACAAAATGGTCTGGCCTTTGCTGGTGATCAGGTCGATCTGCCGCAGGGCCTGGGTCACCCAGACGACGCCGGTCAGAACCACCAGGCCCGAAACACAGGCGATGGTCGCCGTCCTGAGCAGATAGCGTTCAATCTTGAACATTGCCGCCGTATTGTCCCGAGGGTGAAGAGCCCGCGCGCGTCAGGGCGCGCCCGTCCGCCCGTTGCGCTTGCCCGATGCATCGTGTCGTTGCAAGGCGACTTGTTCCTTTCACCGGCGTGAGAGCCTAACCGGCTGAAACATGTCGCCCAATCGCGGCGGCTTATTGACGAGCGCGGCAAACCCCCTGATATGTCGGCGCCCGCCGCCCGCGACGCCGCGTCGGTTGGCCCGAAGTCCTCAAATCCGAACAAAGGATAGGCGTTGGTTATGAGCGGAGCTGTCAAGATCGCCTTCGGGTCTCTGTCCGCGCCCAAAGGCAGCGCGCTCGTGGTTTTTGTCGGGGCCGACATGAAACCTGCCCCGACCGTCACAGCCCAGTTCGGCGATCTCGAACCGCTCATCCGCGCCGCGGCCAAGGCCTCCAACTTTCGCGCCGCTCAGCGCACCGCGCTCGACATCCTGGCGCCTGCCGGCCTCGACGCGTCCCGGCTGGTGGTTGTCGGCGTCGCTCCCGGCAAGGACAACGCGCCGGTCGACTTCATGACGCTCGGCGGTTTCACCTTCGGCAAAGTGACCGGCGCGAAGCGGGTCGAAGTCGCCTTCGAGGCGCCCGTCGGGAACGTGGGACGGCTCGGCGGCCGCCGATTTTGCCCTCGGCCTTCGCCTGCGCGGCTACCGGTTCGACAAATACAAGACGCGCAAGAAGGACTCGGAGGACAATGGCGCCGAGGCGCCCGATTTCGTCATCGGCTCGAGCCACGCTGCCGCCGCGCGCGTGGCCGGACAGGAGCGCTTCGCCGTCGCTGAGGGCGTCGAACTGGCGCGCAATCTGGTCAACGAGCCGCCCAATGTCCTGTTTCCCGTCGAATTCGCCGATCGCGCCAAAGCCCTCGAGAAACTCGGCGTCGAAGTGGAAACGCTGGACGAGAAGGCGATGGGCAAACTGGGGATGAACGCGCTGCTCGCCGTCGGACGAGGCTCGGCGCGCGAGAGCCGGCTTGTCGCGATGCGATGGAACGGGGCGCGGTCCAAACGGACAAAACCGATCGCGGTTGTCGGCAAGGGGGTCTGTTTCGATTCCGGCGGGATCTCCATCAAGCCCTCGGCCGGTATGGAGGATATGAAGGGCGACATGGGCGGGGCGGCCTGCGTTGTCGGGCTCATGCACGCGCTCGCCTCCCGCAAGGCGAAAGTCAACGTGGTCGGCGTCGTCGGCCTGGTCGAGAACATGCCCGACGGCGATGCGATCCGGCCGGGCGACATCATCACCTCCATGTCGGGACAGACGATCGAGATCGTCAACACGGACGCCGAAGGCCGGCTCGTTCTGGCCGACGCGCTCTGGTACGCGCAAGAGACCTATTCGCCGCGGGCGATCATCGATCTTGCGACGCTGACCGGCGCCATCATAGTCGCGCTCGGCACCGAGGTGGCTGGCCTCTTTTCCAATAATGACGAGCTCGCCCAGCGGCTCACCGCCGCGGGCGAGGCGTCCGGCGAGAAGGTGTGGCGCATGCCGCTCGGCGCGGCCTACGACAAGCTGATCGACTCCAAATTCGCCGACATGAAGAATACCGGGGGCCGGCACGGCGGCTCGATCACCGCCGCGCAGTTCATCCAGCGATTCGTCAAGGAGACGCCGTGGGCGCATATCGACGTCGCCGGCACGGCGATGGGTTCGCCGCCTTCCGACATCAATCAGTCCTGGGGTTCGGGCTGGGGCGTGCGCCTTCTCAACCGTCTCATGGCCGACTCCTACGAAGATTAGCTTCTCCTTGACGAATTGATTCGAAAATCGGGCGGAGGGGTCAGGATGCGGATTGGGTCGACCATCTTCGCGCTTGCCGCCGTCTGGACCGCCTCGCAGGAGCCGGCATGGGCGATCGCCGGATGCGACGCCTTTTCCAACGCCCTGCGCGCCGAGGCGAGCGACATGCAGGTCGAGTTCGGTCGCGCCGTCGTCGTGTCCCGGACCCGCTCCGGTTCGGATATGTTCGACATCACGACGAAAGTGGACGTCGACGCGACGCTCTCTTGTCGCGGCGATCAATTCCTGCGCTTCGAGGCGCGCATCGGCGAACCGGCCAACGCCCGCACGACCACCAATTTCGAGCGTTTTCAGGCGGCGGCGCTGAAGGCGGCGCTGGGCTGGGACGCGGCCAAGAGCCACGGCGTCCTGCGCGGGATGAGCAGCGATGCGGGCGAATATCTCGCCGCTTCGCGCGAGCGCGGCGACGTCTATGTCGCAGGCAAGACCGAAGAGCACGTGCCCGGCGGCGTGAGCCTCGGGCTGATAGCGACCGGCTCCGACCGCACCTTCGTCATCGTCGGCCCCGCGGGCCAGTGACGGAGGTCCGCTTTTATCATCTCGAGCAGCGACGCGTCGACCAGGCGCTGCCTGGCTTGCTCGAGCGCGCGCTGGAGGAAGGCCGGCGCGTCCTCGTGCGCGCCGCTTCCGATGAAATGGTCGCCGCGCTCAACGAGCGGTTATGGACCTACGACGACGCGAGCTTTCTTCCGCATGGCGCGCCCGGCGACGGCGATCCGATGACCCAGCCGATCTTCCTGACCAGCGAACGGGAGAACCCCAACGGCGCGACCATGCTGGTCAGGCTTTCCGGCGTCGAAGCCGGCGAGGCCGACGACGCGTTCGATCTCGTCGTCCTCATGTTCGACGGACGCGACGAGGCGGCGCTTGGACACGCGCGGGGCGAATGGCGGCGGCTCAAGGACCAGGGCGGGACGATCTCCTATTGGCGCGAGAGCGACGAGGGCGGCTGGGAGCGGGCGCGGTGAGTTTGGATTTACTCGGCCCCTACCCGTTTCGCAGCGAGTTTCGCTATTTCAGGCTATTGGATTTCCTTGGATTTCCTTGGATTTCCTTGGATTCTCTCGTCCAAAACTAGACTTATCAATGGGTTACGCGCGATTTTCGCTGGAAATTTTTTCCTCGCGGTTTTTTCCCGGCGTTCGCAGCGTGGAGACGCGAACCTACGATTTTGGAAGGCGAAGGCGCGATATTGTTCATAGAGCAAGTTTAGCCTGATTTCTGATTTTCTGCAATCAATTGTCGCTCTTATAGCGCTAGGTGTTGGGAGTGAAATCTCGGAGCTTCGTGGGCGGGCCGTAAGGCGTCCTGGTCGGGCTTGACCCGGCCATCCACGCGATCGGGCGCGTTAGCCGCCCGCGGATGGGCGGAAAAGCTAAGCAATACAGAGCATTGCCTTTGTAGGTCTTGCAGGGTCGCGGGGATGGCGGACTTGTCTCTGCCGGCGGCGTGGCGTGGATGGCCGGGTCAAGCCCGGCCAGGACGAGAAAAGTTCGGCGCACAATGGGGAGGAGGCGAAACAACGGCTAGCGCTATAAGAGCCCAATTGTCAGTGAGGCTCTTCCTCGAGCGAGTTCCATTTGGGTCGGAACCGCGATCGTCATTGCGAGCGAAGCGAAGCAATGCAGGGGAACGTTGGGCACCCATGTTCTCTGGATTGCTTCGTCGCTCCGCTCCTCGCAATGAGGATTCGGTCCGAACACAGCGCGCTCTTGGCCGCGTCGATCCAAGCAACTCGGCTCGCCGTCCAAACGGCCCTCGTCCCCCCGCGCCGCAGGAGCGAGGATCTCACCCGCGCTTCCGAAAAGGCGATGCCGGGAGCGGCATAGTGAGACTTTCGGCCCTGCCCCTCGCGGGATTCTGCCGGTTTCCGGGCGACTAACGGCGACTAACCGGCGAGGCTGGGAAACCTTCACCAATTGGTGAAACTCTCGGCAACCGGTGCAAATGTTCCTGGAGCGAATGAATTCCAGATGCGTCTAAAGCGGCTCGGCTCGGTGCCGGCTCACTCGGATTTGGGGCGGCAGAAGCGCCTGGGGTCGAATGGATGAGGGTCGATTGTTATTGAACCTCGCGCCGCCCTTACGAGGGCGGCGCTTAGGTTGAGCGACAGGTCGGTTACGGGATTGAGGGGCAGACGACCGTCTCCTGGGGATGCCCGCCCTCGGCCCGGGACTCCTCAATGACCTTGCAGCCGTCATTGGCTGGGTCGGCCGAACTGGCGGTATAGGCTTGAGTGCGATCAGACTGCTGCACAGACGGTGTCTGATCCTGCGTATCCTGTGCAGCGGCTGGCGTTGCAGATGCGAAGGCGCAAATCGCCGCCGTCGACAGGACTATGGCGAACAAATGTTTCATTCTCTTGGCTCTATGTGCAACCCGCAAACGATCAAATTTCGCGCGCGGATCAGGGGTGATATGCGCGGACCGCTTGGTTAAAACGAGCCGCGACCGTTACGCCGGTAAGATGAATATTATGCCGCACTCTTACGATGGTCATTTTCGGCTTTGTATAGGCGTATTATACCTTCGTAGCTGACGTGGCCTGAAGTCGTTAGAACTCACCTAAACCATAGTTTGTAAACAAGAGAAACGGAGACCGCGGTTTGGCCTTGAGGCCTCGGGATCACGCGCGCAGCCGGGAAGAGTTCAAGGGTCTCAGCAGCCCGGTCCAGCGCGTAATCGGGATCGGCTTGCCGTCGGGCGTCCCACCGGCGGCTCAAGCCGCCCCGGCTAAATGGGCGACAAGGCTTAAGACAGCGCGGTTCAATGGACCGACGCGATTGGGCCTTGACGGTCCGACTACGGACGGACCGGGTACCCAGCGAAGGTCGCCGCGCACCGCACGCGCGGCCCGTGGTACTGAAGCGTGACGAGCCAGTCGCGACCAGGTGGACTGCGACCGGGGTCGGCGTGCACCGCCGCCGGTTCCGGACGCGCCCATCCAGTGGACGCGGTGGTCGTGCCAGAACACGACCCGGCCGCCGCCGATGCGATGCCACTCGGTAGGCGCGGCGGCGTCGTACGACGACGGCACGCTCCGCGACGATCGTCTGGGTGCGATTGAGGAACACGGCAGGCGAACGGCGGTTCTCGTACACGCCCGCCGGCCCGACGCGCAGGTACGGCTCGCCCGGAGTACCCGAGAACGACGACGTCGTACGCGGTCTCGTTCCGGACTTCAGCCGGCTGCCGAGATCGCGCACCTCGACGGTGAGCCCGGGGATCGCGGGCGTCACGGACCGCACTCGGGACGCGTAGTTGGTCGGCTTGGGTGCCCGCCAGGCCGTGGCGCGGCCGCGGGCGAGGGCCGCGAGCCGCGAACGTAACCGGCACCGAGCGACACGACGATCGCGAGCCGAGCCGCCCATGCCGGCCGTCGCGACCGGCCTCCGAGCATGACGCCATCGTCGCGCCGACGCGGTGCCCGGCCGGATCGCCCGATCGCGCGAGGCCGACCGTGGCGCCCGGGAGGCGGCGGAGCCGACGGACTACCGTCCTCGCTGTGCGAAGGGCCCTGATCGCTCGCCGGTATCGCCGTCGGCGGCCCTGGTCGCTGCTCGGCCGCGCCCGCGGGCACGCACGCCGTGCTGCTCGACACGCAACCCGACGCCGGGCAGACCTACCCGACGTCGCCGACGGTGATCACGCTCCGTTTCGACGAGCACGTGCAGGTGGGGCTGGGCGGCGATCCGGCTCTTCGACTCGAAGAGCCACCGCATCGAGACCGGCCCGCCGACGCAGGTCGACGGCAACGCGGCGACGGTGAGCGTGTCGCGTGCCGAAGCTGACGTCCGGCACCTACGTCGCGACCTGGCGGGTGATCTCGGCCGACGGCCACCCGGTGCAGAACGCGTTCACGTTCTCGGTCGGCGACGTGTCGCAGCTGCCGACGGGTGCGCAGGCGCTCGCGAACCAGCTCCTCTCGACGCAGCAGGCGGGAGCCGCGTCGTCGGTGTCATCAACGGTGCGCTGCGGTTCATCGAGTTCGCCGCGGTCGGCATCATGCTCGGCGGGCTTCGCGTTCCTCGCGATGTGCTGGCCCGCGGGCCGGCGTCGCGCCGCGACGCTCCGCCTGCTCCGTCGGTCGTGGATCGTCGCGTTCGTCGGTGCGATCGCGGCGGTGCTGATCGAAGCGAGCTACACCGCCGGCCTCGGGTTCGCCGACTCCGTCAAACCGTCGATCGTGCACGACTACATCGACACGCCGATCGGTCACGTGCTGGTGTTGCGCAGTCGTCGTGCTGCTCGTCGTCGCGGTGCTCGGGCGCCCGTTGCTGCGTCGAGCCGGCTCGGTGCGGCCGCGCACTCGTCGACCGCGGTCGTGCTCGGTCTCGCGACGCTCGCCACGTTCACGCTACGCCGGCCACGCGCGCAGCGGCATCCAGATCGCCGGCGCGATCGCCGGCCGACCTCGCGCACCTCGCCGCGTTCTCGCTCTGGTTCGGTGGTCTCGTCGTGATGGTCGTCGCGGTGCTGCGTCCCGACGACCCGTCGGAGCTCGAGCCCGCGGTCTCGCGGTTCTCGAACGCTCGCGCTCGGCGCGGTGGTCGTGCTCACCGGCACCGGCGTGTACCAGGGCTGGCGCCAGGTCGGCTCGTTCGGCGCGCTCAAGGGCACGACCTACGGTCGGCTGCTGCTCGTGAAGCTCGCGCTCGTCGCCGTCGTCGTGCTCGTCGCCGCGGTCAGCCGCGACACGCGTGCGCCAGCGCTTCGGCGTCGGACGACGAGCCGCTCGACGAGCGAAGACCGAGACGCGCGAGCCGCTGCCGGTCGGTCCGGGTGCCGCGCTCGCCGACCTCGACTTCGAAGATCGGGTCGTAACCGCGCGCCGGTTGCGCATGAGCGTCGCGCTCGAGGTCGTGTTCCTCGTCGCGGTGCTCGCGACCACCGCGCTGCTCGTCAACGCCGCGCCGGCCCGCAGCGCGGTGAACGCGCCGTACTCGACGACGATGCAGGGGAAGGGCCTCGAGTTCGAGGTGCTGCTCGTCCCCGCTCGCGGCGGGCCGAACGAGTTGCACGTCACCGCGCTGAAGCCGAGCGGGGTCGCTCGCCAACGTGCTCGCGCTCGACGGTCGAGCTCAGCAACCCCGGCGAAGGGCATCGCGCCGATCAAGGTGACGCTTGATCAAGCTCGGACCGGGCCACTACACGTCGAACGCGCTCACGATCCCGTTCAGCGGGAAGTGGCAGCTCGAGATCAAGGCGCTGGTGACCCAGATCGACGAGGTCGACGTGACGGACCACCGTGCCGGTCCGCTGGCTGAACCGCGCGTCACAGCACCTCGCGCGTGTAGCGAACGACCGCGCGGATCTCCGCGGCGCGTGAGCTTGCCGTTCCACGCCGGCATCGCGCCGTAGCCGTTCGTCACGACGTTGATCTCGTTCTGCATGTTCGGGAACGAGCTCGTCACGACGCCGGCGAGCCTCGGGCCGGCCAGGCCCTGACCGCGTGGCCCGTGGCACCGCTGGCAGTTCGCGACGAACACCTGACGGCCGGTCACGAGCTCGGCGTCGTGCGCCTGCTTGCCCTTCGGTTGCGGCGCGACGTTGGGCTCGCTCTTGCCCCCGCACGCGGCGCCGAACGCGAGCGCACCGAGCAGCACGATCGTCGCGACCGGTGCCCGCATCGCCGTCTCCCTCGCTCTCGCCGCCGACCGGAACGCCGAGCTTAGTTCGCTCCGGAGCCGCGGGGCTCGTGGGGCTGAACGCCCGAAGTTTCGCGGATTGATGTCCGCACGCATTCAAGCGTGACGGATTCGCGGCCGATATCTGCGGAAGCGAAATGGCTCTCGAGCACCCGTACCACGAGGCCCACTCGCCCAACCGATCCCCCCAGTGAAGAGAAAGAGGTCACCCCATCGTGTTGAACAACCTCAAGGCCCGCAGGGACCGGGAGGACGGGTTCACGCTCATCGAGCTCATGGTCGTCGTGCTGATCATTGCCATCTTGATCGCGATTGCCATCCCGACCTTCCTTGGTGCCCGCGAGC